>JAXMFE010000009.1:0-290271 GCA_046347985.1 Burkholderiales bacterium | reverse complement strand
GTGGACGCCGTCGTTGACACCAACATCCTCGTCTCCGGCCTGATTCGCCGAGACAGTCCGCCCGCTGAGGTGCTGCGGGCCATCGAGTTGCGGCTGTTGCGACCGGTGGTCTGCAATGCTGTGGTGACCGAGTACCGCGATGTGCTCGGGCGGCCTCGACTCGCGTTGCCTTCCGAGGACGTAGCGCACTTGATCGACTTGATGATCAGCATTGCCGTCTGGGTGCAGGTGCCGGACTATACCGGGGTGCCCGCGCTACCGGATCCGGCCGACTGGCCATTCGTCGCCTGCGCCCTGGCTGTCGGGTGCCCGGTGATAACGGGGAATCTGAAGCACTTTCCAGCAGGTTCAGCGGTGAGGGTCATGACGGCGAGGGAGTGGGTGCGGGTGGGGTAGGCAGGGCACTCGTGGGATTGCACGGTAGGGCCGTCATGGAGCCAGCGCGGCAAACAGACCCAGCCCAGAGAATCGGCCGCGACCAATGCAGAGCGGCCCTGCAACCTTCACAGGCCAAGTCAGCTTGACGTGCAGGCGTGGCGACTTGGTGATATGACTGGGCACGGCGAATCGCGACGCCTTCTCGACGCCAGCGAAGAAACCCGTCTCCCGCATCTCAATATCGGCGGAGAAGGTCAATTCAGCCCCGAGACCCGCGTGGCGGAGCGCCTTTCGCACGAGTGCCTCGCGTCGCTTCATCAGGCGTTCGAGCAGCAACTTCTGCTCTTCGGCGCTCGTAGTCTTGCGGAGCCTTATTCGAACGGCGCCAGGATCGTCATACCCGGGCAGCACCAAGGGCGTTACCGTTGCCCAGGCAAAGGACTCCGAGAGGTAGCGCTTGAGCACACGGTCATTGGGTGACGTTGCGGCGAGCACGGCCTGTACTTCGCCCGTGCCCTCGTCGATGAGGTCCATACCACCCAATGCGTTCGCAGCCCACGCAGCATCCGCACTGCGCACGTCTGTCGAGAATACGATGACGCGCCGCACGGCGCCTACTACGTCAGCGCCGCCACCTCGGGGCTCAATACTTGGCACTGGCACGAGCAACATGCGCGGTTCATCGCCACGACCATGACCCAGTACGGAGGCAAGTAGTCGCGCTTCGTCCCATCCTGCACGCTCCGCCGCGGTGCGCACCGCGTGTCGCAACATGCCGGCGACGGCCATACCGCGACTCGCAGTGTCGAATGCGCGGAAGTTGTCCGCGTCGATTCGCATCAATGCAAAAGCGGCGACTTCGGTGACAGTTGGTTGGTCGGCTCGCGCATAGTGGGTCACGGCGAAAGCTGAAAGAGAAGGTGGCGGGCGCAGCGTCGGCTCCGCGAAACTGGTGCGAGCAAGGAACGCGGCGTGTCGCCGTTCAAGATCGTCGAGCGTACCTTTCACTGGTGCACGCAGACTGCGACGTCCATCGGTTCGTGGCTCCCAGGTCTTCAGCTGGGACGCAAGGTCGGCGAGATGCGCGTCATCGACGACAGCACCATCACCGACCACTTGATCGATACCCCAGCCGAGCGCGACCACGCTGCGCGTAGCAGCGATGAGGGCGGGGGCAAGTGGCGCATCACCCTCCAGCTTCCACGCGTAGTGCACGACGGCGTCCTCGGGAAGGCGGTGCGGGCGCACGTTCTTCATCGTGCGGTGCTTGGCAGGGTCGCCTTCGGCTCCGCGACTCCACTGCCCCCCGACGAAATCCATCTGATTGTGGGGCACCGAGAGTCGATACCCGGCGGCGCTCTCTACGGCTTCAGAGGCGACGATGAGCGGCGCGGTGCATTGCTCGAGCCAGGTCAATGCACTGCGGGTCGACTCCAAGGTACCCGCGCGCGCTGCGGCTGCCACTAATGCCTGGAACGCCCGCAACGGCGATGGCGGCCACTCTGGTGCGTCTTCGTCTCCCCGGCCGTGGAACCACGGCGAGAGGAAACGGAATGACAACACGAGGTGGCGACTCATTCGGCCTTCGCCTTCTTCGGTGACTTCTTCTTGCTCTCGCCAGACGTCTCGTCCTTCGCGAGCTTGGCGTCGAACTTGACCGTCTTGCTTTCACCGACGCCGAAGTTCGCAGCAGCAGTCTTCGCCAGGGCCAGCGCCGCATCGTGTGTCAGCCCGAAGTCTTCTCGTCGCCCGTCCGGAAAGACCAACTTCGATTCGGGCACCTTGTCACCATCCAGAACGAGGTTGCAGCCCTGCCGCAGGAAACCTAAGGCAGGCTTGGTGAAAGCCACCAGCGCCAGCCCGAGTAGGTAGGCGCGCAGCTTCCTCGTTTCCTCGTCCGTCGAACCGCGGAGAAGTCGCAGTGCCGCCAATTGCAGCGTCACGTCGCGACGGATATCTCCCTTTGCGATGACGCCTCCGTGTGTCCACGACGCAGGCTGGTGCTGGTAGCCCCATTTGGCGCGGGCATCGAGTACGCTCGTGTCGGCCGTCTCCTCCAGAATTTCTTCCTCGACATACTCGATGGCAGGAATGTATTGGGCTGAGCGATTGAGCTTCGCGACGTTGAAGGCGCGAATGGTCGCTGCCAACAGGCGAGGCGCCTTTGCTTGCGTATCTCTTGAGTCCCATACGCCGAAGACGAGCGAAGTGGGAGCGAGCTTCGCCAGTGGGACGGCGTCACCGTTCTTCAGTGCCTGGAAGGCTTTGTGCAGCGCATCTTTCAATTCGGAGCAACGCACAATGGCGTCACCGGCACGATGCCCAGCCTCAAGTATGCTGACCCTCTTCTTGCCGGCTTCAACAACGAGTTGTGGGACGAGCGCCGCGTAGTCGCCGATGGCGAAAATCGGCTCGATGCGGTTGGCTTGCGATCCCACGGAGTCGATCAAACAGACGTTCTCTCCGTTGCTAAACTCATTGATGTTGTAACCGCCGGGAAACTCTTTTGGATTCTCCTTAGCCGGCGCGAACGTCGGCGGAAAGAAGACACCATCCTTGCCTTCGACAGGCGTCAGATATTCGCGCAACACGATGGCTGCAGGTGCATCGGCAGACTCATTGAGCCACGCCGTGATCTTCGGGTCACTCATATCCATCTCCATTGACGGGAACTGCGGGTGAGAAAGCCTTGTGTTTGCGCTGGTCCGTGCGGAATGCGCTCTCGAACTGCAGCAGTGGACCGTTGTCGGCGAGTACATTCGCCGCCGCCAGTGCTGCGAGGGTTGCGGGAAGGGCCGAGCACCATGCCCGATAGCGGTAGACGCGCGGCTTCAATTCGATCGGGCGAAAGCGCTGCAGTCCCACCAAGGTGAAGAATTCCGTGGCGCTGTAGGCCACGGTCTCTAGCTTAAGTACGTCGGACGAGAAGCCGACATCGAGTGGCATCGCACTCGCGCCTCGTCTTCCATCGAAATAGTATGGCTCGACCTTCTTTCCGTCAGAGCCGACGACGACATGGCCATCGTTGAAGAAGCCATTGGTCAGTGTGCTCGGCAGATCCTTCTGAAGGCTGGCTGCTATCCGGTCGACCGACATGCTTCCGGCCCACGTCTTCAGGCCGCGATCGACCTTCCACCAGTCGAGCCGTTGATTGAAGGGTTCCGCAAGACGCAGTGCGGAAGAGGTCTGGTTTCCAGGGTCGAGCACCTCGAGAGGGGCGCGTGCTGTCTTCGTGACGAGCTCAACCAAGTCTCCGTCGGACACTACGAAGTGCGATCCTTCGAAATGGGCCGTCGCGAGAGGCCAGAGGCGCTGCGCCAGCTCGAACACACCGCAGCATCCGAAGAACTGGCCGGGGTTGGTGACGTCGACATCGAGACGGATCACTCGGCCACCTCCTCGTCTTCGGAACCCAGTACGTCGGCAGCGCGCAGAATTGATTCAAGCCATGCAAGCCCCCAGCGACCATACCGGCGCTGAAGCCTATCGAATCGACGCGGTACCTCGTACAATAGAGCAGCTACCACATCGCTCTTCAACTCTGGGTCGAAACCCTCCATAGTCGGGAAGTGCGGTCGGGCGCGGCCGTGATGTGCTGCGACGATGTGTAGTGCGAGGTCTCTGGCGTCTTCGCTCAATCCGCCATAGTCACCGTCGTGCAACGAACCCAACTCATGCCGGTAATGGCCCAGCTCCGATGGTTGCATCGGGCCCTTGGCCAGTGGCGGTTCGGTCATGCGCTTGATGGAGCGCTGCCAGACGCGTCGCTGCTTGCCCAGATCGTGTACGCGCCCGGCACGGGCCAGTGCCAGCTGCAGGTGCTCGGGAAGGGCGAGGGTCTGGGCTAATTGCGCCGCCCAGGCTTCGGTACGCCGCAGATGTACATCCAGCAAGAGTTCTCTCTGACTGCTGCGCGAACCATCGTCGTCCGCGCGGCGCGAGATCGCGTAGAGATGCCACCATTGCAAGACCTCGTCATCCGCTTCGGTCATGCGCTTCACCGAGCGGACCAGCCTCATGCCCATTGGAGCGTCGGGCCTATCTTCCGATTCGTGCACGATTCGTTCGGCATCACTTGAACCCAAGTCGTAGGGAACGACTGGATCAAACTCGGCGGCACCGTCGAGCAGTCCTTGGTTCAGGCCCCCGGCTTCCGGTGCCAATACCAGAGTCGCGTCGTCGAGCGTCGGATTCTTCTTCGGATCGTAGCTTTCGACGATTTCGACAAGTTTTACGATCTCGGCGGGCTTGTCCTGACGAACCAGCCATGCGTTCTGAACACCCTCCTTGTCTCGCTTAGCCAGTTCTCTCAGGTTCACCAGAACGCGGCTAGTGATGTCGCTCAACCTTTCACGGCTGCGCAACGGGTAGTCGGCGAGGAAGTCGTCGAGCTTCTCCTTTCCGAGATGTGCCTTCGTGAGCCACGACACCTCGCGACGCCACGCGATGCTCGTGCGCGGCGGTTCCCAGTCAGCCTTCCCGTGCAACCACTCGGCCACTGGGTGGCGCCCGGGAAGCTTGCCCGTGACGGTGGTGTACGACCATCGATCGAACTGCAATGCGTCGACATGGGGTATCTCGGGCAGTGGTGTCGAGGCCCTGAGCCGAGCATCTCGTGGTAGCGCTCGCAGCGCCCCCGGGGAAGCGTCGAGGCACTCGTGATCGCGCATCGGCAGCTCGCCTAGCACCGACAAGGTGTAGAAGCGGGCGTGATCGTACGCGTCACTTCGACTGGCGGGCTTGTCGTCTTCGTCCGCGTCGTCGCTTTCTGGGTTCGTATCGGGAGGCTCTTTCAGCTTCTCGCAATAGACATGCACCTCGGCGTTGACTTCGCCGTATCGATTCACCCGACCCAGCCGTTGAGCGAGAGCGTCGAACGGAGGGAGGTCGGTGACGAGATGATCCGCGGAAAGGTCTATGCCCACCTCGCCTGCTGACGTGGCGACGAGGTAGACCGTGCCATCGTGCAGCTTTACGTCCTTGTCGGGGCGTCGGAGGAAGCGAGCGAACACCGGATGCTCAACCAGCAGATCCCGCTCTGCCCCGCGCATCGTTCCGGTCAGTGTCACGACATTGCACTTGTTTCCTTTGCGCAGCAGTTGCGCGCACCTTTCAACGTGGTCCACGGAAGAGAGGAAGACGATGATCTTGCCGTGAAGCCTTCCGGCCCTGGACGCGACGTGCTGGGGCAGATCCTTCCGATCGTCGACGCGATGTATCTGGAGCCCCTTCTTTGCGCCGAGCCGCTGAAGCACTACCTCGTGACCAAGATCCGCTTCGCTTAGCGTGAAATCAGGCTCGTCGCGACCGGTGGCAGAAAGCGCTAGTACCTTGAGCGGTCGCGGCTCCATGCATCGCTGCTGCTCGTCGGCGATAGCACCGAGCAGGGACTGGAACGCCGGTTCAAGATGTGCCTCGTCATGCACGAGGAGTGCATCCTGACCGAGGAATCCGGCATGCAGAGGCTTGCTGCGGAATCCGCAGCCATATCCGCTGAATAGCAGTCGGCTGCCAATCATGTCGACGGTACCGATAATGATGGCGGGTCGTGAAGGGTCTCGCCGCCATTCGCCGTTGTCGGCGAACTCGCCGCGCAAAGTGCTGACCGCCAATGGCCGGTCGGCCTTCACTGCGGCCATTGCATCCAGTGCGTCGCGCAGGGGCCTCGCTTCCGCCTCAACGAGTTTGTTGCACAGCCGCTCGGCCTCAGCGGTGGATTGGTCGACGACCGTACGCCGGTTTACGACATACACGAGCCGCCGAGGCAGCCTTGGGTTCTTGGTCAGCGCAAGGAGCCAAAGGGTGATAACACTCGTCTTACCCAAGCCGGTCGGAAGATCGCATGCCTTGGGGACGTTGCCCGCGAGAAGGCGTTCATACATCGCGCGCTGCCACGGAAAGGGCGGGTTGCCGGTGAGCAAACGGAAGTCATCGTCAAACGCCATTCACCACTCTCCTCGATATCCGTCGGCGTTCGCTACTGGGAAGACCGAAACAAGTCGGCCAGCTATGGCGACGCAAGAGCTGGGTGTCGCCGTGAAGAACAATGACGCAAAGCTGTGACTGCGCGCGCCAAGTTGCATGCTGACACTCAAGCCTCAAACGGTGTCGCGGACCAACGGTGCGACTTGCCGCCTTGCGGGTTCGGCACACCGAGCACTACCCATTTCGTCGGATCGCCCGACGAAGGCCATTCTGTTTGTCATGCTGAACGGGATGCGCTCGCGCACTCGTTGATGTGTTTCGTCCGGTGGCCATTCACGCCAGCGGCAATTGGCTTCCGTCCAGTCCACGATCCCCACCGCGGTATTGGTGCGACGAATGGTCGCGCCACGCTACCTTGGATCCTTCGACAACTCGCCTCGCGGGGCTCTTCCTCGGAGTCTGGCGATTGGCGGGAGCACAGCATGGCTCGGCCCCAAGGCTGCAGCATTTGCTCGTAAAGCTCGTTTAATGCGATCAGCCCTGCAACGTGCAGGGTTGCGCAGGATGACCATGGTCAGCACGCGCAGGTTAGCCTAGGAAACGGTCAGCGGCCTCCACGATCTGAGCGATGGATCGGGCTGAGTTGCCAGCGATCGGTAGCCACGCAAAGGAGGAGTGTCTGATCAATCTGGGTGCAAAGCGGCACATAGGGGTGCCGGCGAGGACGATTCGAAATTGCGCGGGACCGATCCTCTCGTCTTCTCACTCGTGGAGGGCTGTTCTGCTCCCCGCAGGCGCATCCAATATGTATCTCAAGCTCGCCTGCCAGTCACGTGAATAGTTCACAAACTGGCGACGAAATCGCCATGCGGAAGATCACGGGTCGATGCCTGATCTGCTTCACGAGCATCGATCAATCCATGGGCTGCATTCAGAATCCGTCGATCCGTGAGTTTCATCGAATCCGCTCTTGTGCCGGCGCGCGACAAAGCGGCCCACCCGGCGGAGCGGCCCCGCCAGATCAAATGGCGTCTATGAACGCCAGCAGTGCTTCCCGATCCCGTTTCGACAACGCCCGGAACATCTCGCGCGCACCGTGCGCCTCGCCGCCGTGCCACAGGATCGCTTCTGTCACATTGCGCGCCCGGCCGTCGTGAAGTAAGGCAGTGCTGTTGCTCACGGTTCTCGACAGTCCCAGTCCCCACAACGGCGGTGTGCGCCAATCGCTTCCGCTGGCCGCGAAGTCGGGACGCCCATCGGCGAGATCGGGCCCCATGTCGTGCAGCAGCAGGTCGGTGTACGGATGGATCGTCTGCCGGGAGAGTTCCGGCATGCGGGGAAAGTAGTCGGCGGTGGTCAGCGTCGGCACGTGGCAGGCGGCGCACTGCAGATGCTCGAAGAGTGCCGCGCCGCGTTGCACGTCCGGGTCGTTCCAGTGGCGCCGTGCCGGCACGCCCAGGCCGAGCGCCCATGTCTCCAGATCGTCCCACGCGGCGTCCGTGAGTTCCGGGTCGTTGCCCGGGACTTCCGCGCGGCAGAGCACCTGAACGTCCGGACAGTTCTGCTTCGGGAACAGGCTCGAGGTCACACCCATGTCGCCGATGGCTGCCGCGGCGATCTGCTGCCGGATGCTCGGCTGGTTCGCTTTCCAGCCGAAGCGTCCGAGGACCAATCGCTGGGTGGCCTCGTCCCACACGCGATTGGGCCGGCCGTTGATGCCCAGCGCCTGCTGTCGGGCGGCGATGGCCAGAAGCGATTCTTCCGGGATGGCTTCGAGGAGCCCCAATCCGAAGACCGGCGGCGCATTGCGCACGGACGTCAGGATGTCCGTGCCCAGGTCTCCGAATGCCGGATTGTCGATGACCGGCGTCGGTCGGCGGAGCTTCACTTCCGACCCGTCGGCCAGACTCACCGTCCGCGCTTCCCACTCGAGATACAGATCGGCTTCCGCCGGGATCGGTGCGTACGCGGGCATCAGGTCCAGCGACTGCCCCTGCAGCGAGCGGTTCTGCAACTGGTCGCCGTAGCGCGGATGCGGCCTCGGTCCGCCGTGCGCATCGGTGCCCGGCACGCTCAGCCGGACCAGCGTCGCGACGGGCTGCTTGTTCGAGTCGGACGGCGGTGCGCCGCGGCCGCCCTTCGTGTGGCAGGCGCTGCAGCGATCGGCGACGAAGGTCGGTCCCACGCCCCAGTCGCCGGTGCTGATGCCGAATACCACCCAGGGGCGATTGAAGGTCGCGCGACCGCGCGCGAACGTGTCGCGCTGCCGTTCGGACAGCGCCGGTGCCGGCTGGAAGTAAGCCTCGCCATCCGAGCGCTCGACGGTGAAGCTTCCGGCCGACAGTTCGTCGATGCGGTTGTCCGCGGTGCACAGGAGGCTGAAGGCGGTGATGCAGAGGGCCAGGGCGAGGGGACGGACGATCATGGCGGCGTCGAGTGGCGTTGCGGGAACGTCCGCGCGGATCGTGCCGGCACGGACCGAACCCCGATGTTCCCGCGATTCCCGCGCGGTTGTCGATGCCTTTGCGGTCGACTGCACGCCGTCGCGGATGCGCCGGCGGGATCAGTACTTCCGGAACTGCCCCACGACCACGCCGAAGATTTCCAGCTCGCCTTCCGGGCGGATGACCGGGTAGGCCTTGTTCTCCGGCTTCAGCACGGCGCGGCCCTTCTCGCGGGCGAGCCGTTTGAGCGTGAATTCGTTGTCGACGATGGCGACCACGATGTCGCCGACGTTGGCGGAGCTGCGCTTCTCGACGATGACGATGTCGCCGGGGTGGATGCCGGCGTCGATCATCGAGTCGCCTTTCACCGGAATGAGCAGCGTGCGCGACGGATTCGGCACGAGGTATTCGTCGATGGCGAGGGAATCGGGCCCGGTGTCGGCCGCAGGGTTGGGCAGGCCGGCGCGGACGCTGGCGCCCACGGGGCGTTCGAAGAAGCGGCGGCCGGGTTTCAGGCGGCGGTCGGGTGTGCTCTCCACGAAGCCGGCGGCCTTGAGCCGCACGACGAGTTCCGCGACGGAGGCCTTGGAGCTGAGACCGACCAGTTCGCCGATGGAGGCGTAGGAGGGCAGCACGCGATGCTTCGCGTAGTAGTCCTGCAAGGTGGCGAGGTGCCGGGCATCTTTCTCCATGCCGGCAAGATACCGAACGAACGTTCGGTGGTCAACGGGACGGGGCAGGGCGCAAGTGGACGGCCGCCGAACTCCATCCTCACCCCCCGCCCTCTCCTTGTAGGAGAGGGAGCGTCGCGTCGATCTGCGATGTCCGAACTCTTCCTCCCCTTCAAGGGGAGGATCGAGGAGGGGATGGGGTCGAAACGATTCGCCGATCGACAGGGAGACGAGTCCCATCCTCACTCCCGCTCTCTCCCTCTGAGAAGGCGCGTCCTCGCCCGGGCGACGACGCTGAACGGAGCGTCACGCCGGCGCGGCGCCCTCCGTGTAGCTCTCCAATGGCGGACACGCGCACACCAGGTGCCGGTCGCCGTACACGTTGTCGACCCGCCCGACCGGCACCCAGTACTTGTTCGCCTTGAGGTCGCGTGCGGGAAACGCCGCCTGCTCGCGGGTGTACGGATGCGTCCAGGGCTCGGCCAGGCACATCTCCGCGGTGTGCGGCGCGTTCTTCAGCGGGTTGTCGTCGCGGTCCATCGTGCCTTGCTCGATCGCGTGGATCTCCGCGCGAATGGCGATCATTGCGTCGATGAATCGGTCGATCTCCGCCTTCGGTTCGCTTTCGGTCGGCTCCACCATCAGCGTGCCGGGCACCGGGAAGCTCATCGTGGGGGCGTGAAAACCGTAGTCGATGAGTCGCTTCGCGACGTCCTCGTTGGAGATGCCCGTGGCCTCCTTGATCGGCCGCAGGTCGAGGATGCATTCGTGCGCGACGAGCCCGCCATGGCCGCTGTAGAGCACCGGATAGTGCGGCGCGAGCCGGCGCGCGATGTAGTTCGCGCTGAGGATCGCGACGCGCGTGGCTTGCGTGAGGCCGGCGGCGCCCATCAGTGCGATGTACGCCCACGAGATCGCGAGGATGCCGGCCGAACCCAGCGGCGCGGCGCTCACCGGGCCGACCGCGTGATCGGACTGCAGCGGATGTCCGGGCAGGTAGGGCGCCAGATGCGCCCGCACGGCGACGGGACCGACGCCCGGACCGCCGCCGCCGTGCGGAATGCAGAACGTCTTGTGCAGGTTGAGGTGCGAGACGTCCGCGCCGAACTTGCCGGGCCGCGCGACGCCGACCAGGGCGTTGAGATTCGCGCCGTCCAGATACACCTGTCCGCCGTGCTCGTGGACGATGCGGCAGATCTCGACGATGGCGTCCTCGAAGACGCCGTGCGTGGACGGATACGTGACCATCAGCGCAGCGAGGCGACCCGCGTGTTCCGCGGCGGTGCGGCGCAGGTCGGCGATGTCGACGTTGCCGCGCTCGTCGCATTCGACGACCACGACCTCCATGCCGGCCAGGTGCGCCGACGCCGGGTTGGTGCCGTGCGCCGACGACGGAATCAGGCAGACGTCGCGATGCGAATCGCCGCGCGCCCGGTGATAGGCGCGGATCGCAAGCAACCCGGCGTACTCGCCCTGCGCGCCCGAGTTCGGTTGCAGGCTCACCGCGTCGTAACCGGTGATTTCGCAGAGCGCGCGCTGCAGGCGGTCGGCGAGTTCGGCGTAACCCGCGGCCTGTTCGGCGGGCGCGAAGGGATGCAGCGAGGCGAACGCCGGCCACGTGATGGGGACCATCTCGGTGGTCGCGTTCAGCTTCATCGTGCACGACCCGAGCGGGATCATCGTGCGGTCCAGCGCGAGGTCGCGATCGGCCAGGCTGCGCAGGTAACGCAGCATCTGCGTCTCGGCGTGCTTCGTGTGGAAAACCGGGTGCGTGAGGAAGGCCGAGGTGCGCGCCAGTTCCTGGGGGATGGCCGATGGCACCGTGTGGCCCGCCGGCAACGGCGGCGCCGCGACGCCCGCGGCCTGCGCGAAGATTTCCAGCAGCAGTTCGACATCCGAAGCGTCATGGGTCTCGTCGAACGAGACGCCCACGGCGTGCGTCGGCCCGCAGTCGCGCAGATTCACGTCCCGCGCGCGGGCGGCCGTCAGCACTGCCGCAGTGCGGTCCCCCGTGCGAACGGTGACCGTATCGAAGAATCGATTCGCGAGCAGTTCGTATCCCAGGGCGCACACGCCTGCCGCGAACCGGCTCGCGAGTCCCGCTGCCTGGCCCGCGATGTTCGCGAGTCCGCCGGGGCCGTGGTAGACGGCGTACAGGCCGGCCATCACGGCGAGGAGCACCTGGGCCGTGCAGATGTTCGACGTCGCCTTCTCGCGGCGGATGTGCTGCTCGCGTGTCTGCAATGCCAGCCGCAGCGCCGGGCGGCCCTGGCTGTCCACCGACACGCCGACGAGGCGCCCCGGCATCAGCCGCTTGTGCGCATCGCGGCACGCGAGGAACGCGGCGTGCGGTCCGCCGAAGGCCATCGGCACGCCGAAGCGCTGCGCGGAGCCCACGGCGATGTCGGCGCCCCATTCGCCGGGCGGGGCGAGCAGCGTGAGCGCGAGCAGATCGGTGGCGACGATGAAGATCGCCTGCCGGGCGTGCGCTTCCGCCGCGAGCGGGCGCAGGTCGTGGATCTGTCCGGTCGTGGCCGGGTACTGCGCAAGCACGGCGAAGCAGTCGTGCTGCCGCATCAGCTCGGGGACCGGCCCGACGCGGACGTCGATCCCGAGCGGTTCCGCGCGCGTCTTCACCACCGCCAGCGTCTGCGGATGGCAGTCGTCGGCGGCGATCAGGATGTGGCTCTTCGACGTGCTCGCCCGGCGCGCGAGCGCCATGGCCTCGGCGGCGGCCGTCGCCTCGTCGAGCAGGGACGCGTTGGCCATCTCCAGCCCGGTGAGGTCGCACACCATCGTCTGGAAGTTCAGCAGCGCCTCCAGGCGGCCTTGCGAGATCTCCGGCTGGTACGGCGTGTACGCGGTGTACCACGCCGGATTCTCGAGGACGTTGCGCTGGATGACGCCCGGCGTGATCGTCCCGTAGTAACCCTGCCCGATGAAATTGCGCGCCACGTGATTGCGCCCTGCCATCCGCCGCAGGTCGTCCAGCACCGCGGTTTCGGATTGGGCCGGCGGCAACTCCAGGGGCGAGGCGCTGCGGATGACCGGCGGCACCACGCGCGTGAGGAGATCGTCCATGCCCGCGGCGCCGATCTCGGACAGCATGCTCGCAATCTCGCTGGCGCGAGGCCCGACGTGGCGATCGACGAAGCTCTCCGGGGTGTCCACGGTCGCCTCCTGGCGTGGGTGGGTCAGTCCTTTCCGGCGATAGCCGCGTAGCCGGCGGCATCCAGCAGGGCGTCGACGTCGGTCGGCGTCGACGGACGGAGCTTCAGGATCCAGGCGTCGTAGGGGGCGGTGTTCAACTGCTCCGGCGCGTTCTCGAGCGCGGTGTTGAAGGCGAGGATCTCGCCGCCCACAGGCGCGTAGATGTCGGAGGCCGCCTTCACCGATTCGACGACCGCCGCGGTCGCGCCGGCCGCGAGCGTCGCGCCGACCTTCGCATCGCCCACGAAGACGACGTCGCCGAGGAGTTCCTGCGCGTGGTCGGTGATGCCGAGCGTGAGCGTGCCGTCCGCTTCGCGGCGGATCCATTCGTGGGTGTCGGTGTACTTCAGGTCGCTGGGAATGTTCACGTGGATTGGGGAGGAGGAAGGTTGACGAGTGACTTGCCGTGACGCACGAACGGCGGATTGACGAGGCGTGCGGGCAGTCGATTGCCGCGGATCTCCACGTCGACGTCCTGGCCGGCGTCCGGATCCTGGCCGCCGGTCGGGCGCGGCAGCCGTGCCAGCCCGATGGCGACCCCGAGTGTCGGCGAGAACGTGCCGCTCGTGATGGTGCCGTCTCCGCCGGCCGAGTGCACGACCATGCCGCCGCGCAGCACACCCCGGCCGGACAGGCAGATGCCGAAGCGCACGCGAGCGACGCGCACCCCTTCGATCGCGCGCCGGCCGATGAAGTCGCGCGCGGAGCGCAGGTCCACGGTCCAGCCCAGGCCGCTCTCGAACGGCGTCGTCGAGTGGTCCATGTCGGATCCGTAGAGGTTCATGCCGGCTTCCAGGCGCAAGGTGTCGCGGGCGCCGAGTCCGCACGGCGCGGCGCCCGCGCGCAGCAGTGCATCCCAGAACTCCGGCGCGCTCGTGCCGTGCACCGTGATCTCGAATCCGTCCTCGCCCGTGTATCCGGTGCGGGAGATGCGGCCGACCGGCGTCTCCGCCATCTGGAAGGGGGCCAGCGCTGCCGTGGCGTCGCGCGTCCCGGGCAAGGCGCGCCACACGATGTCCCGCGCCTGGGGCCCCTGCACGGCGATGATCGCCAGATCGCGGCGCGCGTGCACCGTGGCGGCGAATCCTTCGGCGCTGCGACGGGTCTCGATCCATGCGACGTCGCCGTCCGCGGTGGCCGCGTTCAGGACCAGCCGGTAGTGGTTGTGCCTGATGTGCGTGACGATCAGATCGTCGACGATGCCGCCCTGATCGTTGAGCATGCAGGTGTAGAGCGAGGCGCCCTCGCGGTTCAGCTTGGCGGGATCGTTCGCGAACAGGCGACGCAGGAACGGCAGGCTCGACGGACCGCCGATGTCCACACACAACATGTGGGAGACATCGAACATCCCCGCGCTGCGACGGACGGCGTGGTGCTCGTCGATCTGGGAACCGTAGTGCAGCGGCATCTCCCAGCCGCCGAACTCGACCATGCGGGCGCCGCGTGCCACGTGTGCGTCGTACAACGGGGTGCGCTTTGCCAAGCGGGTGTTCTCCATCCCAGGGGGCAGGGGCCCGGCGCTGCGAGGCGCGCCGCTTCCCCCTCGGTGCGATGGTGTCGGAGGCCGGTCCGGCGGACGGGTCGGCTCCATTGGCGCCGCCTTGGCCCGACGGCCGGGCAAACTTTCCAGGGTCGCCGGGGATCCGCACGCGCCGCTCCGAGCGAACGCAGATCGGGCGCAACGGCTCTCGAGCCTGAACGACTTCGGGATGCATGCGACCTCGGCGGCGACCGCCCTGGCGACGGCCCGCACTTTCCCGTTCCGCGACAGCGGCCTCAAGGATACTCCCACGCCGGACGCCCGCCTATGCCGGTGGCACGCCGCCGGAGGTGACGAACGCGTCCGAGAAGCAGGCATCCGCCGGCAGTCCCTGGGCGAGGAACGCCGGCCGAGCGGTCTCCACCATGGACACGGAGCCGCATGCGTAGAGGTCGTAGCCGGCCAGATCGGGATAGTCGGCCAGGATGGCTTCGTGGACGAGCCCGGTCCGGCCGGTCCAGTCGTCGTCCGCGCGCGGTTCCGACAGGACGGGAACGAAGCGGAAGTTCGGGTGCTCGCGCGCCCACGATTCCGCCAGGTCCGCGAGGTACAGATCCTCGCGATGGCGGACACCCCAATAGAGCGCCATCGGGCGCGTCGCGCCTGCGCGGAACGCGTGCTCGACGATGCTCTTGACGGGCGCGAACCCGGTGGCGCCGGCGACGAACAGGATCGGCCGGAGCGTGTCGGCGAGCCTGAACTGGCCGAACGGACCTTCGATGTCGAGCGGATCCCCTGCTTTCATGGTGGTGAACACCTGCGTGGTGAACCGTCCCCCCGGCACGAATCGCACGTGCATCTCGATGGAGTCGTCGCTGCCGGGTGCGGACGCGAAGGAGAATGCGCGCCGCGCGCCGTCCTCGAGGATCACGTTGAAGTACTGGCCGGCGTCGAACGCCAGCGCGGCGCCTGGTGGCAAGGCGAGCGTGAGGATCATCACCTCCGGCGCGGCGCGACGCATCGACGTCACCGTGACCTGAAGTCGGTGAATGCGCGTACCGACCTGATCCGACGGTTCGAATTCCACCTCGCCGTCGGACAGGGGCCGCGCGCAGCAGGCCAGCACCCACCCGAGGGCCGCGTCGGATGCCGGCAGGGCCGAGGGCTGGTAGGCGCCCGGGTCCGCCGTGCCTGCAATCACGCGCGTCCGGCAGACGCCGCATCCGCCCCCGCGGCACTCGTACTTCACCGGGACCGATTCGCGCAGGGCCGCGTCAAGCAGCGTCTCGCCGCCGCGCACCACGACGCCCTTCCCGCCGGGATGGAACACCACGCGCCACCCCGAGCGCCCGCGCCGCGGCGGAAGCCAGGGCAGCAGCACGAGCAGGCCGGTGCCGCCCATCAGCATGGCCCAGGCGACGGCGGCGGAGTATCCGTACATCACCGGAAAGGTCGCCAGGTAGAACCAGTCGAAAGACAGCGAGCCCGGCAGGCTGCCCAGTGCGGCGGCAGCGGAACTGCGGACGGGCTGTGCCACCGACAGCGCGACGAGCGTGAGCGTCAATGGAACGGCGATCGGGACCGGCGGCGCCGTGCGGGCACGCGGCACGCGCTGGATGTGCACCCAGAGCACGAGCAGCAGGACCAGCGGAATGCCGATGTGCAGGAACGACAGCAGCGAGAACAGGCGGTCGCTGACGGCGGCGTCGGTGGCGAAATTGCGGGCGAGCTGGCCGGAGAACAGCGGCAGGCCGTCCAGGAATTCCGTCGTGGCCACCACCGTGAACTGCGCCATCTGGTCCCACGGCAGCATGAAGCCGTTGATGCCGGAGGCGTACACGAGCCACAGCACGGCGACGCCGGAGATCCACGAGAACCAGCGATAGCCGCGGTAGCGGTCGAAGCAGAAGTGCCGCAGCAGGTGGAGCAGCATCGTGACGACCATCGCGTCCGATGCGTAGCGGTGCATGCTGCGCAGCACGCCGCCGAACCACGGCTGCGTGACCTCCAGCGCCTGCACCGACGCATGGGCCTCGTGGACACTGGTCTTGAACACGGCGTAGAGATAGACGCCGCTGGCGACCACGATCCAGAACAGGAAGAACGCGATCTCGCCGAGGCGGTAGAACGGATTCAGGCGATCGCCGAAAGCGGCGTTGAACAGGCCTTCGATCGCGAGGAACGCGCGGCGGCCGATGCGGCGGAGGGTTTCCATGTCAGTGGCGCCCGGCCGCCCGAAGCCACTGAGCCCCCCGAGGGGGCAGCGACCGAAGGGAGCGTGGGGGGTTCATGCAATTGCGTCCGGCCGCCCGAAGCCACTGAGCCCCCATGGGGGGCAGCGACCGAAGGGAGCGTGGGGGGTTCATGCAATTGCGTCCGGCCGCCCGAAGCCACTGCGCCCCCCGAGGGGGCAGCGACCGAAGGGAGCGTGGGGGGGGCACGCAACGGCGCCCGGCCGCCCGAAGCCACTGAGCCCCCCGAGGGGGCGTGGGGGCGACGGCGCCCGGCCGCCCGAAGGGGCGAGGGGGCAGCGACCGAAGGGAGCGTGGGGGGGGCACGCAACGGCGCCCGGCCGCCCGAAGCCACTGAGCCCCCATGGGGGGCAGCGACCGAAGGGAGCGTGGGGAGATTCTCATTTCAGGGACCTTCAAACCTCTTGTGTTGGTGTTCCTGGTGTTGCGTCCGCGTCGCGCTTCGGCGCGACCGGGGGGCTAGTGACTCGTTCCGCTCGACCGGGTGATCTTGTTGTACACGTTGTACTTGCCCACCGGACGCGACATCGGCAGGCGCTTCACCTCGGCCAGCGTCTCCGCGTCGTACACGACGATGGCGCCGTCCATGTCCCAGACCGAGACGAGGGCGTAACGACCGTCGCGCGTGAACTCGACGTGCGCGGCGATCTTTCCCGGCGCGGGTGTCACCGTGCGTCCCGGCTCCAGCGTCTGCTTGTCGATCACCTGCAGCGTGTCGCGGCTCGCGCTGTTGAAGGCATCCACCCAGGCATAGCGGCTCGCCTCGTGCGATCGGAGGAAGAACCCCGGACCGAGCGTCGGGATGTCGCGCACGGGTGTCCATGTCTTCATCTCGATCACGCTGACCACGCCGCTCTTGAGATTCGGCGTCGCGAGCACCGGCCGTCCCTGCCAGTTCCAGGTGATGCCCGACGCGAGGTGCGGCAGCCCGGGCAGGGGAACGTTGGCGATGGTCTTGCGGATGTCCAGGTTGACGACGTGCCCGCCCGTCGCGTCCCGCGAGGCACCGATCACGTGCGCATAGCTGGCGTCGAAGAAGAAATCGTCGAGGATGCCGTCGAGCTGCGTGCGGCGCGGCGGGAACGGACCGGCGACGGGCAGTGCTTCGTGACTGCGGTAGTCGTGCACATAACCCTCGTACACGGGTTCGGCCTTGTCGTCGTAGGTGAGTTCCCACAGCTCGGGCACGTCCTTCAGCGCGGCCACGAAGCTCTTGCGCGGGGCCGCGTCGTACACGGCCGAGACGCGCGAACTGCGGCCCTTGGCGTCGCGGACGTCGAGCACGCGGATCGGATCGAGCGTGCGGGCGTCCAGGGCGACCAGGGTGTGCGGGAGGTAGTTCGCCACCATCACGTAGCGGCCGTCGCCCGACACGGCCAGATTGCGCGTGTTGATGCCGGCGCGGATCTCGCCGACCGTGGAGAGCGTCCAGAGGTCGTACTTGGTGACCCAACCGTCGCGCGAGGCGAAGAACACGTAGCGTCCGTCGGGCGTGAACTTCGGCCCGCCGTGCAGCGCGAAGCGGGACGCGAACCGGGTGAGCGGCGCCAGGCGATCGCCGTCGAGGATGGTCACGTGGTGGTCGCCGCTCTCCACGACGACGAACAGGTTGAGCGGATCGGCTTCGAACACCGGTCGCGCGACCTCGGGGGGCGGCGAGGCCGGCAGCACCCGCGAAGCGCGGATCTCTTCCAGACCCCAGCGAGGCATGGCGGGCAACGGCGTGTAGATGTGTGCCACCAGCGCGTCGATGGCGGCGGCATCCAGCGTTCCCGCGAATGCCGGCATGCGGGTGGCGGCGCGCCCTTGGGCGACGACCCCGGCCGCGTCCGCGCGCTTGAGGCGTTCGAGATTCTCCGGCAGCAGGGCCGGACCCATGCCGCCGAGCCGGTCGGCACCGTGGCAGGCAGCGCAATGCTTCTGGTAGTCGGCCCCCGGCTCGGCCCGGACGGCGGGCGCTGTCAGGAATCCCAGGCAGAGCGCGAGCAGGGCAAGGCTACGCATGGGGAGCCTCCTCCGCGCTGCGTCGGTAAGCCGTCGTGATCACGCGCGGTGCCGACGTCGCGACGCCGATCTCGTCGTCCGTGAGGTAGCACCCCGGATCTTCTGCCCAGGCGTCGCCCGTCACCTGCATGGCACGCACCCGCGTGTTGCCGCCGCAGATGCCGCGCCACGTGCATTCGCCGCAGCGCCCCTTCACCGGACGCGGTTGCGTCCGCAGGCCGACCATCAGCGGATCCTGCGTGTCGCGCCAGAGGTCGGAGAAGCGGGCGTGCTTCACGTTGCCGAGCGTGTGGTCCCACCAGTAGGTGTCGGGATGGACATTGCCGAGGTTGTCGATGTTGGCGATGGCCACGCCCGAGGCATTTCCGCCCCAGGCTTCGAGGCGGGCGCGCAACGCATCGACCTGGTCGGGAACCTGGCGTCGTGCCCACAGGAGCAGCAGGACGCCGTCGGCGTCGTTGTTGCCGCTGGTGAACTCCCGCGGGCGTCCGCTGACGAGACCCTGCCAGCACAGATCGAAGATGCGATTCATCGCACGGCGGGTCGTGTCGTGCCACGCGTCGCGCGCGCGGTTCACGTTGCCGCGTCCGCCGTAGTTCAGATGCGAGAGATAGAAGCGGTCGATCCGCTCCTCCTCCAGCAGCGCGAGCACGTGATCGAGATCGTCGGCGTTGCGCTGCGTGAGCGTGAAGCGCAGCCCGACCTTGATGCCGCGGTCCCGGCACAGCCGCAGACCCTGCAGGGCCGCGTCGTAGGCACCTGCGAGCCGGCGCACCCGGTCGTGCGTCTCGCGCCGGCCGTCGATGCTGATGCCGACGTAGTCGAACTCGGCCGCGGCGATGCGATCGGCCATCGCCTCGTCGATGACGGTGCCGTTGGTCGAGAGGCCGACATAGGGGATCCCGAGCGCCTTCGCCCGCGCGGCGATCTCGAACACGTCGCCGCGCAGAAGCGGTTCGCCGCCGCTGAGGATCAGCGCCGGCACCCGGAACGCGCGCAGATCGTCGAGCACCGTCATCGCTTCGGCGGTGGACAGCTCCCCCGGGAAGTCGCGGTCGGCGGAGATCGAGTAGCAGTGCTCGCAGCACAGGTTGCAGCGGCGGATCAGGTTCCAGATGACCACGGGACCGGCGGGCGGCCCCGCGGGACGGTCGGAGGCCGGGTGCAGCAGCGAGCCCATCATTCGTGAAATGCGCAGCATGGATCTTCTCCGTGGCGTGTCAGCGGTTGTCGCGGTCGCGGGCCGCGAGGCGCACCCCCGTCTTCTTGAGGACGCGGGTGCTGTACAGGATGTCCGAGGCGCGGCAGGCGTCGCCGAGCAGGGTGCGGATCGAAGCGGCCTGCGCCTCGACTTCGTCGCGGTGATGGCCGTGCACCATCGCGAACAGGTTGTAGGGCCAGGCAGGCAAGCGGCGAGGGCGCAGATAGCAGTGGCTCACGAACGGCAGCGCGCCGACCCGGACGCCGAGGTCGTCGACGTGGGCGTCGTCGATGTCCCAGACCGTCATGCCGTTGGCCGTGTAGCCGATCGCGTAGTGGTTCGGCACGGCGCCGATGCGCCGGATCAGTCCGGTGGCGTGCATCCGCTCCAGCCGCGCCATGACGACGTGCGCCGGCAGCCCGAGGTTCTGCGCGAGCGTGTGGTAGGGACGGCTGGTGATCGGCAGTCCCGCCTGGGTCGCGACGATGATCGCGCGGTCGATGTCGTCGAGCAGGGGTGGCGTGGTCATGTCGTTCATGCGTTCACACCGTGAACCGCAGGTCGACGTGGAACTCGCGCAGCTTGGGAAAGGCAAGCACCGGCAGGCCGGTGGCCGCCTCGATCCGCTCGATCGCGAGCCCGGCCTCGGCGGGGGATTCCGTGGCGACGACGAACCAGACGTTGAGCTCGTGCGTCCGCTCGTAGTTGTGGGCCACCTCGGGAAAGTCCGCGAGGATGGCGGCCACCGCGTCGATCCGATCCGCGGGGACGGTCATCGCGCACAGTACGTACTGGCCGCCGGCGCGCTCGATCTGGAACAGCGGGCCGAAGCGGGTCAGCACGCCGCGCCGGAGCAGATCCTTGAGCCGGCCGATCAATTCGGCCTCCACCAGATGCAGCCGACGGGCCATCGTGCGGTACGGCCGGGCCGCCACGGGGAACCCGCCCTGCAGCTCGTTGACGATGCGGCGGTCGACGTCGTCCAGCGTCACGTCAGGCATGGGCCACCTCCCGCGGACGCCAGTGCGTGGCCCCGCGCTGCTTGAAGCGCAGCAGCGTGGGCAGGATCGCGGCCGGATACCGGTCGAGGCCGCACTGACGGGCCGCGTCGCTCAGCAGCGCGCGAACCGGCGCGGGCGATTCGCCGTGCACCATGCAGAACAGGTTGTAGGTCCAGTCGGGCGGCACCGTCCGGCGGCGATAGCAAAGCGTGATGCCCGGCACGCGCGCCAGTGCGCCTCCGAGCGCGGACACCTGGTCATCGGGCACATCCCACACCGCCATGACGTTGGCGCCGAACCCCAGCTCGGCATGCCGCACGACGACGCCGAAGCGACGGACGACCCCGTGCTTCACCCAGCGGTCCACGTGCGCGATCGTCTGCGCCTCGTCCAGATCGAGCCGCTCGCCCACGGCGGCGAACGGCGACGGCACCAGCGGCAGTCCTTCCGCGAGCGCGTCGACGAGCATCCGCTCGCGCGACGTCAGATCGAGCGGGATCGGGCGCCGCCGGACGACGATTTCCTTCGCGAGCTTCGGGGCCGGTCCGAGGTCGAACCCCAGGTCGATGTGGAATTCCTCCTCAAGCCGCAGATCGAGCAGCGGGCCGCTGTCGGCCGCGTCCTCGATCTCTTCGAGGGAGGCCGCGAGCGCGCCGGCGTCCGCTGCGGTCACGACGAACCACAGGTTCCACGCGTGATCGCGGGCGTAGTTGTGCGTGACGGCCGGATGCGCGCTCACGCGGGCCGCCGTCCCGGCGAGACGGGCGGCCGGCACCGACAAGGCCGCCAGCGTGCTCGCACCGACCGTGTTCGGGGCGAAGACGGCGCCGACACGGGAGACGGTGCCGTGGGCCTGGAGTCCGGACAGGGTGTCCAGCACCCAGCGTTCCGACCGGCCGAGCCGTTTCGCGATCTCGCCGAACGGCTGCGGGACCAGCGGAAAGTCGCGCTGGAATCGGTTCAGCAGGTCGAGTTGCGACGGACTCATGCGGGTGCCTCCGTTACAGGCCGATGCGGAATGCGCGTGCCGTGAAGAAGATGCCGCTCGGCTTCTCGGCGGGCAGGGTGCCGAGCGTCTCGAACGTGCTCGTGTCGAGCACCACGACGCGATCGTCGTCGCGGGCCGAGATCCAGACCGTTTCGCCGCGCGGCGCGAATTCCAGGTGCAGCACGGCGCGCCCCGGTTCGAGCGTGCGCGTGATCGCACGCGTCTCCGTGTCGAGCACCTGCACCTTGCCGTTGTCCGGCAGCGCGAAGTTCACCCAGATCTGGCGGCCGTCGGGCCGGGCCATCACGAAGACCGGCTGGCCCGCGACGGGAATGCGGCCGGCTTCCTGCCAGGTGTCGGTGTCGACGATCAGGACCTCGTGCCGGCCGATGGCCGGGAGGTAGGCGAAGCGTCCCGCCATCGCCCAGCCTTCGAGGTGCGGCATCTTGTAGACCGGCAGCTTCTCGGTGCCCCGGCCATAGCCGTCGAGCACGCGCGTGACGCCGCGCTCGGGATGCCAGAGATCCAGCATGGCCAGACCGTCCTCCCCGAACAGACCGGCGATGTAGTAGCGGCCGTCCGGCGTGACCAGGGCGTCGTACGGTTCACGGCCGATGTCGCGATGGCGCGTGACGACGGGCGTGCCGGTGGACAGGTCCGCGACCCAGATCTCCCCGGCCTCGAACAGACTGAAGACGAAGCGGCCGCCGGGGGCATCTTCGAGGCCCACGACCTTCGCGCGCTTGCCGTCGCCGTACTCGGCCGGGATGTCCGCGACCAGCGTCAGCGTGTCGGCATCGAAGATCTTCACGCCGCCCGGCGTGTAGTTGGCGACGGCGACGAACCGGCCGTCTTCCGAAATCGCGCCGCCGATGCTGTTGCCGGCCTGCATGACGCGGTGAGGGACCTCGCGGCACAGCAGGTCCACCTTCGACAGACCGCCGTCACGGCCGAACACGTAGGCGAACCGGCCATCGCGCGAGAAGACGACGGAAGCGTGGGACAGATCGCCCAGCCCGTCGATCGCGGCCAGATTCTTCCGTGCGGTCGTGTCGACCAGTTGCAGTCGACCGGACGCGCGCTCGATGACGACGCCGAGATCGCCGGTGCCCCGCGGCGCCATCTGGTCGCAAGCCGGGGCGACACCGGCTGCCGTCGTCATGACGACGGCAGCCAGCCATTCAATGACTCTCATGGATCCGCTCCTTGAGAAGGGTGGCGATGCGCGCGGCTTCGTCCTCGCTGACGAGACCGCGCCAGGCCGGCATCGCAGTGCCGGGCACGCCGTGGAGGATGACGGCCCGCACCCACTCGACCGGGCGCTGCGCCAGCGTTTGCGGGGTCAGGGCCGGGCCCAGGCCGCCGGTCAGTTGCATGCCGTGGCAGGAGCCGCAGTCGTGGCGCACGAGATGCTGCAGCGCCGTGTCGTCGCGGTCCGCGCTCCGGGCAGGCAGGGCTGCGAGGCAGGCGGTCGCGAGGGTGATGCCGATGAGACTGTTCCGCATGGCTCTGCGCCTCACGGGAGGTTGCGATGGAGCAGGAGGCCCGAATCCGTGCTGCGGGTCCGGGCCTCCGTCGACATCAGTAGACGTCGTGCTGCGTGTTGAAGACGTTGAAGTGGCCGGTCGGCGTGATCAGGCGCGCGTCCTTGATGACGGCCTTCAGCTTGCGCGTCTTGTCATCCACGACCACGATGGCCGATTCCTGGTTCTTGGCGCTCCACACTGCGAACCAGACCTCGTCGCCCGCCTTGTTGTACTCGGGCTGCACGACGCGCTTCGCCCCTTCGCCGAGCTGCGCCCATTCGGCGATCGGCAGCACGGCCGGGGCCTTGCTGAGGTCACGCGTGTCGTACGCGGCGATCGACTGGCTGATCTTCGGATCGGGATTGAGCGGCGTGTCCACCCACAGGTTCGAGGACTTCGGGTGGGTCTTGATGAACAGGTTGCCGCCGCCCTGGCCCGTGAGGACCTGCACGACCTTCCACGCCTGCGCCGGATGCTTCTTCGGGTCGGTGCCGATCAGCGAGATCTTGTCGCTGCCGAGGTGACCCGTCGCCCAGACCGGTCCGAACTTCGGATGCACGAAGTTCGCGCCGCGACCCGGGTGCGGGATCTTGTCGACATCGACGAGCGCCGCGAGCTTGCCTTCCTTCGCGTCCACCGCGGCGATCTTGTTCGACTGATTGGCCGCCACCATGAAGTAGCGCTTGGAGGAATCCCAGCCGCCGTCGTGCAGGAACTTCGCCGCGCCGATCTCGGTCACCTTCAGGTTGTCGAGGTCCTGGTAGTTGACCATCAGCACCTTGCCCGTCTCCTTCACGTTCACGACGAACTCGGGCTTGAAGTGCGAGGCGACGATCGAGGCCACGCGGGGCTCGGGGTGGTATTCCTGGTCGCCGACCGTCATGCCGCGGGTGGCCATGATCTTGAGCGGCTCGAGCGTGTCACCTTTCATGATCACGTACTGGGGCGGCCAGTAGGACCCGGCGATCGCGTACTTGTCCATGTAGCCCTTGTACTTCGACGTGTCGACCGAACGGGCTTCCAGACCCACGCGGATCTCCGCGACGTTGTCGGGCTTTTCCATCCAGAGATCGATCACGTTGATCTTCGCATCGCGGCCGATCACGTACAGGTAGCGGCCGGAGGCCGACAGACGCGAGATGTGCACCGCGTAGCCGGTCTTGACGATGTTGATGATCTTCTTCGTGTCGCCGTCGATCAGCGCGACCTCGCCGCTGTCACGCAGCGTCGTCGAGAAGATGTTCTCGATGTTGTACGAGTTCATCTTCTTCTTCGGCCGCTCGCCGGGCGGCACGATGACCTTCCAGCTCGCCTTCATGTCCTTCATGCCCCACTCCGGCGGGGTGGGCGGCGTCTGCTGGACGTAGCGCGCCATCAGGTCGACCTGACGCTCGTCGAGCACCCCGGACGTTCCCCAGTTCGGCATGCCGGCGGCCGAGCCGAAATTGATGAAGATCTTCAGGAAGTCGGTCCCGCGGGCGAGCGTGACGTCCGGCGTGAGCGGCTTGCCGGTCGCCCCCTTGCGCAGCACGCCGTGACAGCCGGCGCACCGTTCGAAGTAGATCTGACGCCCCTCGTCGAATTCCGCCTTCGTCATGGACGGCGCCTTGGGGTTGATGTCCTGGTACATCTCCACGTTCGCCAGCGGCGAGCTGCCGGCCTGGTACTGCATTTCTTCCTTCGTGACGTTCTTGCCGGGGTCCTCGGCTGCCTTGGCCTGTCCCACCGTGATGGCCAGCATTCCGGCGGCTGCCACGGCAGTTCCCCACTCCATCCAATTCCGCTGCATGGTCGTTCTCCTCGACGTACGAGCACTGGAAACTCGGTGCCATCGTCCCCGATGCCGCCGCGGGATTCCTTAATCCACCTTAAGGGTTCCGCCGGCGCGCTCGGAGACACTGGATCCCGACGCGCAAGGGACGCGCGATGAGGGGGCGTCATGGACTACCTGCCGATCTTTCTCGATCTCGAGGGGACTGCAGCGCTGGTGGTGGGCGGCGGCGAGACCGCGGCCCGCAAGTCGGATCTGCTGCGCCGGGCCGGCGCACGCGTGCATGTGGTGGCGCCGGTGCTGGACGAAACGCTGGCGCATGCGGCGCAGCGCGGCGAGGTCCGGCACGTGGCCGAGGATTTCGAACCCGCGCACGTCGACGGGATGCAGCTTGTGATCGTGGCGACGGCGGACGAGGCCGTGAATCGCGCCGCGCACCGGGCCTGTGCGGCGCGGGGCGTGCCGGTGAACGTCGTCGACCGGCCGGAGCTTTGCACGTTCATCCTGCCTGCGATCGTCGATCGTTCGCCGGTCATCGTGGCGATCTCGTCGGGCGGGGCGTCGCCGGTGCTTGCCCGGCGTCTGCGCACGCGCATCGAGAGCGTGCTGCCGACGTCGATCGGACGCCTGGCGGCCCTCGCCGGACAGTTCCGTTCCGCCGTGAAGGCGCGCTGGCCGAGCGCCACCCAGCGCCGGCGCTTCTGGGAGCAGGTCTTCGAGGGGCGCATCGCCGAACTCGCCCTCAACGGCCGCGAGGCGGAGGCGGCGGCCGCGATCCGGCTGGCCATCGACACCGAATCCTCCGACGCGAACGCCGCAGTCGGCGAGGTCTACCTCGTCGGCGCCGGTCCCGGTGATCCGGAACTGCTGACGTTCCGCGCCGTGCGGCTGATGCAGCAGGCCGACGTCGTCGTCTACGACCACCTGATCGGCGACGGCATCCTCGATCTGGTCCGGCGCGATGCGCACCGCATCTACGTGGGCAAGGAGTCGCGCAACCACACGCTGCCGCAGGACGGCATCAACGATCTGCTCGTCCGGCTCGCCCAGCAGGGCAAGCGCGTGCTGCGGCTGAAGGGCGGCGATCCGTTCATCTTCGGTCGCGGCGGCGAGGAGATCCAGACACTCGCGGCCCACGGCATTCCGTTCCAGGTCGTACCGGGTGTGACGGCCGCGGCCGGTGCAGCCGCGTACGCGGGGATTCCGCTGACGCATCGCGACTGTGCGCACGCCTGCGTGATGGCAACCGGCCATCTGAAGGACGGCAGCGTGGACCTCGACTGGACGGCGCTCGCGCGTCGCGACCAGACGGTGGTGATCTACATGGGTCTGGGCGGCCTGGCGGAGATCTGTCGGGAACTGGCGCGGCACGGCTTGCCGGACGACTGGCCGGCGGCGGTGGTCGAGAACGCGACCACCTCGAAGCAGCGCGTGGTGACCGGATCCCTGCGGACGCTGCCGACGCTCGCGAAGGCGGCCGACATCAAGCCGCCGGCGCTGATCATCGTGGGCGAGGTGGTGAAGCTGCGTCGCTCGCTGGAGTGGTTCGTGCCGCAGGGCGGCGAGTCCCGCGTGCCGCATCCCGTGGAAGAACTCGCGGTGCGGTCCGAGCGGGGCTGAGTGCGGGGGCGCGCTTCCGAGGCGCGCCCTTTTCTGTCAGGGACGCGAGAAGCGCAAGGACCGCGAAGGCCATTCGAGGTCGACGGCGGACGCGCCACGATGCCGTGGCCGTGAGGAATCCGGAACGACGGTCGCCTTGCCGTCGCCGGTCGTCCAACGGTCATGCATCGCTCCTGCCGGAATCGGTGCCGGGTTCCCGGCGCCGCGAGTGGCCGCTGCGCCTGCGCCCCGGGCTGCGCTCCGGGGTGTCATTGGCGTCCTGCGGTGTGCCGTCGCACTTGTCCGGTCTGCCTCTGCCCGGCACCGCTACGGTTTCGTGATCAGGATCTCGAAGTAGCCCTCCGGCTTGTACCCGTGTTCGTAGGCGAAGCCTTCCTCCACGAGCCAGCTGAACAGCGGTCGCGGCTCGCGATGGATCATCACGCGCAGCCGTCCGCCCGGCGTCAGGCTCTCCAGCGCCGCCGCGATGCGTTCGAAGGGTTCCGGTGGTTCGAGCCACCGCACATCCAGATCGGTCGTTTCAGGGGTCATCTCGCCTCCACGTCACGGGTCTTCCAGGCCCGCGCCAGCACCATCAGGAACATCAATCCGCCGACGATGGCGATCAGGCCGCCGAGGCCCATCAGCGCCATGCCGGCCACTTCTCCGGCGGTGCGGAGCACCTGTTCGCCGCCGGCCACCTTGCGCTGCACGCCGTAGCCGCCCGACCACATCAGGCCGACGATGTGCAGCAGTTGTCCGCCACCGTAGACGATCGGCTGCCAGAAGGCGAGGCGGCCGCCGGGCGCGCCGAGACCGAGCCGCGGCATGAGGTGGTAGGCGAGTCCCATGAAGGCCAGCGTCACGCCGACGATGCACCCGTGGTAGTGGGCGGGGATCGTCACGGTGCTGCCGCGGATCAGGAAACCGATCAGGCCGCCCGACAGGAACAGGAGCATCGACATCGCGAGCGCCGACCGCAACGCGCCGCCCGTTGGCGGCGCCGCGCGGCGCGCACGGCGGAATGCCACGAGGATCGCGATCGCGACGGGGCCGACGGCCAGACCGCCGCCCGCCCGCATCGCCCAGGTCAGCAGTCGCCGGTGTTCGACGGACGTGACGTCGTGCATCGCGTAGATGACCGGGGTGAGCAGCACGAACGCGAGCGCCGAAGCGAACAGGGCAACGACCACGCGCGGTCGGAGCGGCAGCGCGAGGCCGGACGCTTCCGCGAGCCACAGCCACGCGACCAGCATGAGGAGCGTCCACGTGAACTGCAGGACATGGCCGCCGCCCCAGAAGACGAGCTCGTAGTACGCCTTGCCGTCGAGTCCGGCCGGGACGGTGGCGAAGGACCACGCGAAGGCGAGCAGCGCGACCAGTGCGGAGAGCGCGGCCGCATTGAGTCCGGCGTGCAGCGCCCCGGTGCCGTCCAGCGCGTGTCCGAGCCTGCCGGGAAAGACCGTCGCCGCGCCGACGGCGATGCCGACGCCGGCGCCGAAGATGGCGAGGGCCGCCAGGAAGATCGGAGAGTCGAGCACCGGCACGTAGTTGGCCATGATCGGCGTCCCGCCCCCGAAGGGTGCCGCCACGAGCAGGAGGGCTCCACCCGTCGCCAGGGCGAGGGCACCCCGCAACCAGCCCTGCGCGCGCTCCCCGCTGTTGAAGCACCACAACACGCCGCCCAGCGCGAAGAACCAGACGAGCACCGACAGATCGACATGGACCACCAGCGCGGTGTGGAAGAGATCGATGCCGGGCACGAGACTCTTCACGTAGGGGGTGCGCGCGAGGACCAGCAGCACGGAGAACAGCCCCGACGCGAGCAGCGAGAAGGCACCGAGCAGCAGCCAGCCGCGCGCCGTCGTCAATGCCGCGCGCGACAGGGGCAGCTGGAAATGCGCTGCCGCCGGGTCGGCCGGGGCCGTGCGGCCGGCATGCGCCGCCGGATGCGGGTTCCGGATGAGCCAAGTCATAGCAGCACGACCTCCTTGCGCTCGCTGTCGAAATCGATGACGACCACCTGCCCGGGCGACAAGGTGAGCGTCCCGTCGTAGTGATGCGCGGCGTCGGGATGGCGCGCGTCGTCCTTCATGCGGACCACGAGGTGGTGAGCGCCCGCGGGAACGACCAGCCGGCGATAGACCGTGGCGGCACCGTCGCGGGAGAGCCCCGATGGCTGGGCCGTTTCCGCATGGATCAGGCGGCCGTCCAGCCAGAGGGCGATGTCGAGGGGCGAACGCTCGCGCGGGCATTCGATGCCGACGCGCATGTTGGGCGAGAGCTTGGCGAGTTCCTCGGCCGAGCGCTTCCGGCAGTCCGACTTCAGTGCGCCCGCGTGGCTCATGCTGAGCTTCAGCAGCGCGTGACCTTCGGGCAGCGGGTGATACGCCGGTCGCATCGAGAAGGCGCCGATGAACGCGGCGAAGAGCAGGTACAGGACACCCTGCCCCAGGGTCGAGGCCACCTTAGACATGAAGCGTCTCCTCCGGCAATGCCTTGCGGATGTCGTCTGCGACGCGTTTTTCTTCGCCGGGGATCGCGCGGACGACGGTGATGCGGTCGCGGGGGACGGAGGCCCGCAGATGGGGTTCGCGCTCGGCCGTCAGACGCTCGACCGTCCAGCGGTCGCCCAGCCGGAATTCGCAGCCGCCCTGTGCGCAAGCGACGACCGCGACGCCCCGGGCACCGTGACGGAGCGCGAACTCGACGAAGGACGGCGGAACCTGCCCCGCGCATTCCAGCGGTGCGACGGCAAAGCCGGCGGCGGCGAGTCGGCGGGTGTCGACGGCGTGCGCGCATGCGAGAACCACGGTGGCGCCGGGCTGCGCCACCAGCGAAGCGTTGACGTCGCGGCGGATGCGATCCACCGGATCCTGGGGGAGATCGATGCCGCTGACGAGCACGTCGACGCTGCGGAAGGGCGTTGCGGACGGACAGGACCCTGCACAGATTCCGCAGCTGGCGCAGGCGGCGGCGTTGACGACCGCGAGCGATCCGCCGGGCTGCGGAATCATCGAGATGGCGCCGTAAGGACAATCCTCGAAGCAACGGCTGCAGCCGTTGCAGTGCACCGGATCGACGACCGCCACCGGCGCCCGACGCGAACGGAGGATCCACGGGAGCGCCACGAGCGCGAGCGTGCCGCCGCCCGCCACGCTCCAGAGGACGGTGGCGTGGCCCTGGTCGCTCAGCGCGTTCGGCGCCAGGTAGAACCAGTCGATCGCGAGGGTGGCCGGCAGCCGCGACACGTCGGCGGCATCCGCGATGGGTGCGGGCTGCGCCAGCGAGAGCAGGCAGAGCGCGCCCAGCACCCCGATCGTGAGCGGGCGCGAGGTCCGCGTCTCGGGGCGGGCGAGACGCTGCACGTGGATCCACATCACGGCGAGCACGAGGAGCGGCAGCCCGATGTGGAGGAACACGAACAGCGAGAACAGCCGGTCGTTGATCTGCGAGGCCGTCTGGAAATTGCGCGCCAGCGGGTCGCCGAACTGGCCCAGCGTGTCGACCCATTCCATCGTGGCGATGGCGCTGACCGCGGCCGTCTGATCCCAGACGAGCCAGAAGCCCACGATGCCGGCGGCAGGCAGGAGCCACAGCAGGGGGATGCCCGTGAGCCACGTGAAGCGGCGGAATCCTCCGACGCGGCCGAACGCCAGTTCGCGCAGCATGTGCAGCCCCATGATCACGAGCAGTGCGTCCGACGCGTAGCGGTGCAGGGCGCGCAGGAACGCGCCGACCCCGAGCAGCTCCGACGACAGCGCGACGGTGGACTGATAGGCACCGCTGACGCTGGTGTCGAACACGGCATACAGATACGCCCCCGTGGCGGCGACGATCCAGAACAGCGTGTAGCCGAGGGCGCCCAGATGGCGCAGGGGATTGGACGCGGGGCCGAAGACCGGATCGAGCCGACGTTCGAGCCGCTCCCATCCCCGTGCCACGGGGTTTCGGGGGCCGCGGGCAGGGGAGGAAGCGGGGACGGAAACCATGGACCCGATCGTAGGTGGCGCGGCAGTGCTCGCCATTGATCTGGATTCAGGCCGTGCGGGATGCCCGGGAGCGGCGCGCCTCGCGCCAGTACCATGCCGCGATGGCGATCAGGCCGAGCAGGCCGCCGCCGAGTTCGAAGGCGATCGAATAGCGGACCCGGTAGCGCCCGGCGATCGGGTCGTACACCGTGCACAGCAGCCGTACGCGATCGAGCCAGGCGCCGACGCCGCTCTCGCGCGAGCGCTGTCCGGCCAGCAGTTCGCGCATGGGCTCCAGCAGTGCCGGGAGCGGGAACGTGTCGCCGTAGATCTGACGATAGATCGTGCCGTCGAGATCCACCAGGGTGATCTGGGAGACGTGGTCGATGCCCGCGGGTCCCCAGGCGTAAGTGAAGCCGAATGCGCGGACGAGATCATCCCGCCGGCCGGGCTCGACGGCGGCGAAGCGCCACTCGGACATCGTGATCCCCTGCGACCGTGCGAAGGATCCCATGGCGTCGGCGTTGTCGGCCGGCGTGTTGAAGCCGATCGTCACGACGTGGAAGCGGTTCGGGCCGAAGGCGTCGCGCGCCGCCTCGACGGCGGACTTGAGGGTCCGGACGCCGACCGGGCACGCCTGGATGCAGCCGGTATAGATGAAGTGCACGAGCACGGGCTTGCCGGCGAGATCGGTCAGGCGGAAGCGGCGGCCGGTGCTGTCCGTCAGCGGCATGTCCGGCACGGCGTTGCCCACGACGGCCTGGCTCACCCGGAGTGCGGCGGAAGCCTCCACCGCACCCCGGGCCGGCCCTTCCTCGGCCTGGGCGGTGCCCGACACGACCGCAGACCACAGAAGAAAAGACCACACCATCCGCGCGAGGAGCGGACGGCAGCCGCGCGTGGGTGACGGTGTGGGGGGGAAGTCACAGGAGGGCATCGGCCATGGCGGCGAGCAGCACCACCGTCAGTTGCATCAGGGACGCATGGAAGCAGCGCATGGCCGTCCGCGGGCCGGGGGCGGCCACCAGGGCCAGCGCGGTCCGCAGGAACCAGGCCCCTGCGAGGAGCGCCGGCACCCAGTACACCGGCCCCATGCCGAATGCCGCCGGCAGCAGAGTGGCGCCGACGAGCGCGACGACGTGCGCCAGGATGGCCCGGGCGCTGCGGGCATCCCCCGCCACCACGGGCAGCATCGGAATGCCGGCATCCTCGTAGTCGCGACGGTAGGCGATCGCCATGCTCCAGAAGTGTGGGGGGGTCCAGAGGAACAGGACCAGCGCAAACACGAGGGGCAGGGCGCCGAGATCGGGGTCGACGGCGGCCGCGCCCGCGAGGAAGGAGAAGCTGCCCGCGAGACCGCCGACGACGATGTTGAGCCACGTGCGGCGCTTCAGCCACACGGTGTAGACGACGCCGTACACGAAGGCGCCCAGGAAGGTGTAGAGCGCACTCCAGGGATTGGCCGCCCAGGCGGCGACGGCCGTGGCCGCGACCACCATGCCGGCGATGATCCAGACCCAGTGGCGTCCGTGCCTGAGCGTGCCTGTCACGAAGGGCCGCCGCCGCGTGCGCCCCATGCGGCGGTCGATGTCGACCTCCGCGTACTGATTGAACGCCCCCGCGGCGGCGGAGGCGACGAGCACCGAAAGGACCAGCGCCGCGGACCGCCAGGCCCCGATGCCGGGGCCCTGGGTCACGACGATGGCGGCCCACGCGGTGAACGCGATGACCACGCCGATGCGCAGTTTGAAGAGACCGAACAGCGCCCGCACGAGCGAGGCCTGTCCGGGGACCGTTGTCGTTGTTGTCGTGGTCATCGCGTCACCTCCGTTGTCCGCTTCGTGATCCGTCCGCGGGGGTCAGGAAAGGCCCCAGACCGTGGACAGGTACTTCCAGTTGATGAAGTAGTAGAGGACGAAGGACACGAGGAACACCATCGCGAGCGTGAAGGTGCCCGGTGCCGCGAAGGCACCCGCGTTGCTGCCGTGTCCGCCGATCGCCGAGGCGATCGGGGCGCGCGGCAGCGGCGTGGGCTTGGCGCTGTACTCGCTCTTGTCGATCTTCTTGCCGAACAGCAGCGAGCCGACCGTCACGAGGATGTACATGCCGCCGCCGATCACCGCGATGACGCTGCTGATGCCGACCAGGGCCATCATCAGGTGCGCAGTGCCCGGGAACTCATGGGCCAGCGCAGCGCCGACGAAGGAGATGTCCCAGTGGCGGCGCGGAACACCCAGCGTGCCGGCGCCCATCATCACGAGCGCGAAGAAGTACATGCCGAAACCGAACAGGTAGGGCTGCCACTTCGCCACGCCCGGCAGCCACAGTTCGCGGCCGAACAGCGACGGGATCAGGAAGTACGTGAGCGACATGAACGCGAGCGTGGTGCCGATCACGACGGTCGCGTGGAAATGCCCGGGCACATAGATCGTGTTGTGAATGATCATGTTGAGCTGCTCGGTGCCCATCATCACGCCCGAGATGCCGCCCAGGAAACCGAAGCCGATCAGCGAGATGAACATCCCCGAGAACACGGGGTTGCCCCACGGCGCCCGGCGGATCCACTCGTACAGCCCCTTCGTGAAGCCCTTGCCGCGTTGCGCCACCTCGATCGCGCCCGGCACGGTGAGGCCGTGGATCATCGACGCAAGCACCGCGAAGTACATGAAGTAGCTCGTGTTGAAGATCTTCCACTCGGAGGACAGACCGGGGTCCGACAGCAGGTGGTGGGCACTGGCGAGCTGCAGGAACACGATGTAGCAGAAGAACGCGACGCGGCTCACGCGCTCGGACATCGGCTTGGCGCCGAACACGATGGCGGCGATGGCGTACCACACCGACACGTGGGCGGCCACGTTGATCTGCTGCGACGAGTGACCGAAGCCCCACCAGATGGTGCGGTACATCAGCGGATCGATCTGATGGATGTAGCCGATCGACCAGAGGAACGTCGGGATCAGGATGATCGCGCCGGAGGCGATCGTGAAGATCGCGATGATGCAGGCGGTCAGCGCCCCGAAGGTCACCAGCGGCAGCGACCCCTCGTAGGTCTTCTCGGCCTTGGCGACGACCAGGGTCCCGAGAAACACGAAGCAGCCGATCAGCGCGCCGACGGCGAACAGGATCAGGCCCAGATAGAACGCGGGCTTCGCCGGCATCGGCACGTAGGAGGTCATCATCACGCTCGACGTGCCCTGGAAGATGGCGACGTTCGTGGTCACGCCGCCGATCAGCATGAGCGCGAAGGCGAGCCACGCCCAGCGCGGTGTCGCGAGGCGGCATCGCAGCAGCGTGGAGGCGCAGAAGTACAACACGGCCATCTCGAAGAAGATGACCCAGAACACGAGCATGTCGAGCCCGTGGGCCGTGAGGGTCATGTAGAAGGTGTCCGCGGCCAGCAGGTGGACGCTGGGCCAGCGCGTGAGCCCGACCCCGAGCGCGAGGATGCCTCCGATCAGGAGGAACACCACGCCCATGAAGGCGTTGGCCTTCATCAGCAATTCCGCGTCCCGGTGGTACTGCAGCCCGGTGGCGCTGTCTATCCTGAACATGCGTGCGTCGATCATGGTGTTCTCCCCGTCACTTCACGTAGAGCTTGCTCACCATCTGGTGGTGGGCAATCCCGCAGTACTCGTTGCAGACGATGGCGTACCCGCCGGCCTGGTTCGGCGTGACGGTGATGACCATCTCGTAGCCGGGGACCACCTGCAGGTTGATGTTGGAAGGCTGCAGCGAGAAGCCGTGCTGGTAATCGAGCGAGGACAGGTGCAGGCGGTAGCTCTTGCCGTTCTCGAGTTCGAGGATCGGCCACCATTGCCACAGGCGGGCGATCAGGTAGACGTCGCTGCCCGCCGGCGGATGCACGACGGGAATGTTCTGGTCGGTCTCGGTGCGCACCGTGTACTTGTCGACCATGGCCTGGGTGCGCTTGCCGTACTCCTCGGCACTGATTCGGTAGGCCTCGTTCGACAGGTTCTGCTTACCGAAGACGTGCCAGTACGGCATCATGAAGAACAGCACCAGCGACCAGACGAACGCGATGAGAATCCATGCGAGTTCGACACGGTCGAGAGGCTCCTTCCACCATACGCGTTTGGCTGGGGGCAGTATCGCGCTCATCGCGGGTCTCCTCGTCTACTTCGCCACCGGGATGGTGACGATTTCCATGATTCCCCAGACGATGTAGAACACCGTGGGGACCGCCACTCCCAGGAACAGCAGCAGGAAGGGGTTGTCCAGCACCTGCTGCATGACGGGCACCGGCTCGTCGCCGGCGTCGGTGGTGTCCTGATTCATCGCGCCATCCTCCTCATCTCGTCCCGATCGTGGTGACGGATGGGAATCTAGGCGCCGGGTCGCGCGAAATAATTCATCCAGGTTAAGGATTCACGACCGGCGCGCGGGCACGCTGCGATTCAGCGTGGAAGCGGGCGCCCGGCGCGCGCGATTCCACGGTCACTGGCCCGGAACACGTCCGAGGAGGAGATCCATGGATGCTGCGGATCCCATGGCGCCGCGCGTCGTTCGACCGCGCGGCGTGTTGCATTGCGTCAGACCACTGGCGGCGGTGCGGACGAGGCGCCGCGCCGCGGCTCCCGCATCGAGCGATCAGCAGACGGTATTGAGCAGCGCGAACGAGCGCGAGACGGTGCTTGCGGAAAGCGCGTGCACGGCGGCGCTTTGTGCCGCCTCACGCGCGCACACCGCGGCGGACTCCGGGCTGTCGGTCGCCGCGAGGGCGAGCATCGCCAGCAGTCCGCCGATCACGGCGGCCGAAGCGACGACCAGACGTTTCATGACGACCTCCTGCGGCATCCGTGCGGTGGCCACACTTTAGGAAGAGACGATGAACGGTTCCTTGACTCAGGTTCAGGCATTTTCCCGAGCGCCGGATCGCGGGCGCATCGACCGCGTGTGGCGCGGCTTGCGCCGGCTCGCCTGGCTGGGTGCGGCGATGACGTTCGGCGTACTGGTGCTCGCCGCCGCGATGCGTCTCCAGAGCGCCGGCGTGGGGTGCGAGCCGTGGCCGGCCTGCCGCGCCCTGGCCGGCGCGGCCACCGACAGCCCGCTCTGGGTGAGGATGACGCACCGTGTGGTGGCGACGCTGGTCGCCCTGTGCGCCCTGGCGATCGTCGTCGTGGCCTTCCGGCGGGCACCCCATTGCCGGCTGCCGCGCGCGCGGGCCGTGCTAACGCTCGTCGGCGTGGCCGGACTCGCGATCCTCGGGCGCGCGAGCGGCGCCGGGGCGCCTCCGGTCGTCCTGCTCGGCAATCTGCTCGGCGGTCTTGCGCTGCTCGCCGTGTTCGTATCGATGGCACAGAGCCGGCCCTACGACGACGCCGGCGGGGTGTCGACGTCGTCGCGATGGGATCTGGGGTGGGTCATCGCCGCCCTCGTGTCGGGCGCCGTGGCGAGCACGTTCGGCGCATCCGAAGCTTGTGGCGGGTCGATCCTGTGCGGACTCGGATCCGGCGGCGCCGGTGGTCCCGTCTGGGCGAATCTCCTGCACCGCGTCATCGCCATCGTGCTGATCGCCCGGCTGGCGACGGCGTGCCTCCGCGGGGCGGACCGGGGGCGCATGACGCTGGCTTGGATCGTGGCCGCCCAGGGGATGGCCGGGCTGTGGCAAAGTATCGACCGCGCCTCGCTCGCGGCAGCGCTGGTGCATCACTCGCTGTCGGCCATATCGCTGGTCGCGGCAATGCAGGTTGCGGCCATGGACCGCGACCGCGTCACAGTCGGGTAGGGCCGCCAGGATGGCCCAGGACACGGAAGGGGGAGCCGTGAAATCGGATCTGAAGGTCGATGCGTTCCTGCGGAACGTGCCGCTGTTCAAGGATGTATCGTCCGAGGAGATCGAGCACATCGCCCAGGCGACCAAGGTCGTCCATGCGGCGCGCGGGCACACGCTGTTCCACAAGGGGGATGCGGTCAACGGCTTCCACATCCTCGTCTACGGCCAGGTGAAGCTCGGTTTCACGTCGCCGTCCGGGTCGGACAAGGTCGTGGAGATCGTCGGACCGGGCATGAGCTTCGGTGAGGCGCTGATGTTCCTCGAGAAGCCTGCCGTGGTGTACGCCCAGGCCATTGCGGATTCGATGCTGCTGTTCGTCTCGCGGCAGGCGGTCTTCGACGAACTCGACCGTCATCCGGCATTCGGCCGTCGCATGCTGGGGGGGCTCAGCCGGCGCCTGCACGGCCTCGTGATGGACGTCGAGTCGTACTCCCTCTACTCGGGTGCCCAGCGGGTCATCGGTTATCTGCTGCGCAGCGAGGGGGAGTGGGAAGCGGGCCAGGAGCCGCGGGAAGTCATGCTCGACGCGAGCAAGAACATCATCGCCTCCCGCCTGAACCTGACTCCGCAGCACTTCTCGCGCATCCTCCACGAGCTGACGGTGGCCAACCTGATCGAGGTGGACGGGCGCACGATCCGGATTCTCGACGTCGAGCGGCTGCGCCACTTCGAGATGTGACGCCGCGCCCCGCTACCGTTTCGCTCCCAGGGCGGCGGCACGCTCGCGGGTCGCCGCGGCCGCCGCCTTCGCGCGGGTCTCGTCCCAGTGCGTGTGGGACCAGCCCTGCAGATGCTCGCCGGCGACATGGCAGAGCGCGCGAATCCAGTCGTCGCGCTCGTTCAGGCAGGGGATGTAGTTGAAGGTCTTGCCGCCGGCGCCCAGGAAGGCGGCCTTGTTCTCGATGGCGATCTCCTCGAGCGTCTCGAGGCAGTCGGACACGAAGCCAGGACAGATCACGTCCACGCGTTCGACACCCTGCTTCGGCAGGGACTCCATCGTCTCCTGTGTGTAGGGCCGAAGCCACTCGGCCCGCCCGAAGCGGGACTGGAACGTCAGGACCCATTCATCCTTGCCCAGGTCCAGGGCTTCGGCCAGCAGGCGGCCCGTCTTCCGGCATTCGCAGTGGTAGGGATCCCCCTTGTCGAGGTGGAAGCGCGGCACGCCGTGGAAGCTCATCACGAGCTTGCCGGCCCGGCGGTGGGTTGCCCAGTGGTTCCGGACGGATTGCGCGAGGGCCTCGATGTATTTCGGATGGTCGTGGAAGTGCTTCACGAACCGGATCGCGGGGATGTGGCGCATGGACTGCAGGGCCCGGCCCAGCGCGTCCATGGTGCTGGCGGTGGTGCTGGCCGCGTATTGCGGATAGAGCGGCAGCACGAGGATGCGGTCGCAGCCGTCGGTCTTCAGCCGGGTCATCGCGGACGCGATGGACGGTTCGCCGTAGCGCATGGCATGGGCCACGACGAGCGGCGACTTGATCGCCGCGTTCAGGTAGCCGCGCATCAGCGTCGCCTGCTTTTCCGTGTGCACCTTCAGGGGGGAGCCTTCGGGCGTCCAGATGGCGCCGTACTTGGCCGCCGACGCCTTCGGCCGGGTTCGCAGGATGATGCCGTGCAGGATGATCCACCAGAGCGGGCGCGGCACTTCCACGACGCGAGGATCCCAGAGGAACTCGGCCAGATAGGTTCGCAAGGCAGCGGGGGTGGGGGCTTCCGGCGTACCCAGATTGACCAGAAGCACGCCGACCTTCGGGAGTGCGTCGTGGGCGAACGGCGGTTCGGGATTGAACATGGATGCGTGTCGTCGAGGGAGGCCGCGATGATAGGACAGCGAGCGCCCGGCGCTTGGCCCGGACCGTGGCGCGTCAGTGCACGTGCAGTCCGGTGAGCACGTCCTCGAACGGACGCGGATGCCCGACGGCAAAACCCTGCGCGTGATCGACCCCGATCGTGCGCAGCTTGTCGACGATGGCCGGCGACTCCGCCCATTCGCCGATGGTTTCGATGCCCATGACTTCGGCCACGCGCTGGACCGACTGGACCATGGCGAGATCGAGCGGGTCCTCGAGCAGATCGCGGACGAAGGAGCCGTCGATCTTGAGGAATCCGACCCGCAGGGTCTTCAGGTAGCCGAAGGAGGACAGGCCGCTGCCGAAGTCGTCCAGGGCGAAGCGGCAGCCGTACTGGCGCAGGCTGTCCATGAAGCGCAGCGCGCTGGCGAGATTGCCGATGGCCGCCGTCTCCGTGATCTCGAAGCAGAGACTGCTCGGGTAGATCGGCGCGCGCGCCAGTTCGTCGAGCACGAACGCGTGGAACTCCTCGTTGCCGAGGGACTGTCCGGACAGGTTCACGGAGATCAGGCAGTCGTGCTCCTTGAAGGCGATGGGCGATCGCCGCAGCTGTTCGAACAGCCGCTGCAGCACCCACCGATCGAGGCGGTTGACCTGCTGGTAGCGCTCGACGGCCGGGACGAATGCCTTGGGGAGCACGAGCTGCCCCTTGTCGTCGATCAGGCGCAGCAGCACCTCGCCGTGGAGCAGGCGCTTCTCGTCCGTATGGAGCGGCGAGATCGGCTGGAAGAAGAGCCGCAGCCGGTCGTCCGACAGGGCGCTCTGGATCTGGCTGATCCAGCCCATTTCGCCGCGGCGGCGTGCGACCTCGGCATCGCCGACCTCGTACACGTGGACACGATTCCGGCCGCGCTCCTTCGCGGTATAGCAGGCGCTGTCGGCGGCGGTGAGTGCCATCGACAGCGTCCAGTCGGACCCCACGAGCGGGACGAGCCCGATGCTCGCGCCCACGGCGAACACCTGATCGCCCCACCGGAACCGATAGGCGTTCAGGGTGTCGCGCAAGGCATGGGCGACGCGCAGTCCCTGATCGACGTCGCAGTGTTCCAGCAGTGCCGCGAATTCATCCCCGCCGAGCCGTGCGAACGTGTCACGGTGCCGCACCTTCGACTGCAGCAGCGTCGCCAGCTGTCTCAGCAGCGCATCGCCGGCCACGTGCCCGCACGTGTCGTTGACCAGCTTGAACTGGTCGAGGTCGAGATACAGCAGCACGCTCGACACGGCCTGGGTTCCCGCGAGCACGCGTTCGAGGCGGCGCTCGAATTCGCGCCGGTTGGTGAGGCCGGTGAGGGCATCGTGCGTCGCCTGGTGGTAGATGGCATGGGCCTGGGCGCGGGCCTTGGTCACGTCGCGGAACACCAGCACGCAGCCGATGATCTGCCCGTGGCGGTCGCGCACCGGCGCGCAGGAGTCCTCGATGGCGTACCGATGTCCGTCGCGGTGGACGAGGACGTTGTGGTTGGCCAGACCGACGATGCGGCCTTCCGCGAGCGCGCGCCGCACCGGATCGTCCCCGGGCTCCCCCGACTGGTCGTTGACGATGTGGAAGATGATCCCGGTCGGCTGGCCCATCGCCTCCTGATCAGCCCAGCCGGTGAGGCGCTCGGCCGTGGCGTTGAGGAAGGTCACGCGGCCTTCGACATCGGTCGTGATCACGGCGTCGCCGATGGACGCGAGCGTGGTCCGGATCGCCTCCTTCTGTTCGAACAGGTCGTGCGCCGTGCGGGCGAGCTGATCGGCGCGCGCCTTCTCCTGCGCGGCGCGCGCCTCGATTTCGCGCTGGGCCATGCGCATCGCGGCCTCTTCGGCTTCCTTGCGGCGCTGGATGTCCTCGATGACGAAGATGAAGAACCCGGGCTGGCGGTCGTGCGTCCAGACGAGCGACACATTGCAGCGGATCCAGGTCGTTCCGCCGTCGCTGCGCAGACACCGCTTCTCGACGTCGAAGGCATCGGCGTCGCGCAGCAGCAGGGCGCGCAGGCGTTCCGGCTCGACGTCGCGATCGTCCGGATGGGTCATGTCCTGGAAGTTGCGGGCGAGCAATTCCTCGCGTGAGAAGCCGAGGATCTCGCACAGGCGTGCATTCACCCGCAGCCAGCGCCCCGCGATGGACACGTGCGCGATGCCCACGGGCGCACGGTCGAAGGTCAGCTGGAACAGTCTTGCATCGTCGACGCCCGAGTCGGTCTGAAGATCGCTCGCGGCGTGGGGATCAATCATCGTGGGTCCTGGTGTCCGGCGGATCGGCAGCTGCGATGATACGGCGATGTCGATCGTGTATCGATCTTCCCGTCGAGGTGCGCCCGCGCCTGTCGCCAGGGGGTGACAGGGAGCGTCGGAACTCGTCGTGTGACGGGCTGTCGGACGACGCGTAGCATCGCGACTGATCGGCGGGCGACTGGCGCCCGCGATCGAGATGAGGAGTCACCCATGATGTGGAGAGCATTGCTGGCGGCCACGCTGGCCTTCGGACTCGCGGCCTGCGAGACCACCACGACGGCAGTGAACGAGGCCAGGCAGGTGATCGCGCGCAAGCCGGTCGTCGAAGTGGCGGCGGAGGACGGGCAGTTCAGCACGCTCGTGACGGCGATCCGCGCGGCCGGACTCGATCAGGCATTGCAGGAGAAGGGACCGTTCACCCTGTTCGCGCCGACCGATGCGGCGTTCGCGAAGCTGCCCGACGGCGAACTGGGGCGACTGCTGCAGGACAAGGCGAAGCTGGCCGAGATCCTGAAGTACCACGTGGTCCAGGCGGAGGTGACGGCCGACAAGGTGCTGCCCGGCTCGGTCCGGACGCTGAACGGCGCATCGATCGAGACGCACGTGGATGGCAAGAAGATCACGGTCAACGACGCCGCCGTGACGCGCACGAACATCATGGCCCGCAATGGCGTGATCCACGCGATCGACAAGGTGCTGACGCCGCCGCCGGCGAAGTGACCGGAGCCGCTCGCGCGGCTGGCACCGCGCGTCACGGGGCGCAGGCGATGTGCCCCGCGGGCGAAGCCTACTGCTGGGAGAGTGCGCTCGACAGGAGTTTCGCGGTGATGTCCACGATGGGGATCACGCGCTCGTACGCCATGCGGGTCGGACCGATGACGCCGACCGTCCCCACGACCTGTCCGTCGACTTCGTAGGGGGCCGTCACCACGCTGCATTCGTCGAGCGGCACCAGCCCGGATTCGCCGCCGATGAAGATCTGCACGCCCTGCGCCCGGCTCGACAGTTCGAGCAACTGCAGGAAGCCCGTCTTCTGCTCGAACATCTCGAAGAGACGGCGCAGGCTGTCCATGTTCGTCGAGAGATCGGACACGTTGAGCAGGTGGCGTTCGCCGGAGATCACGTAGTCGGCCGATCGATCCTGCATCGCTTCGGTGCCGGCTTCGAGCGCCCGGGCCATCAGCAGCGAGATGTCCTCGCGCAGCTTGCGGAGGTCTTCGTGCAGATGGGCGCGGATGTCGTCCAGCTCGCGACCGGCGAAGGTCTGGTTCAGGAAGTTCGCGGCTTCCGTGAGCTGCGACGCGCTGTAGGGACGATCGACGCTCAGGATGCGGTTCTGCACGTCCCCTTCCGGGGTGACGATGATGAGCAGCAGGCGGTTTTCGCCGAGCCGGAGGAATTCGATGTGCCGGAATGCCGAGCTGCGTCGCCGCGGCGTCTGGACCACGCCCGCGAAACGCGTCAGCTCGGACAGCAGGTGCGAGGCGGAGGACACCAGCTTCTGCCGGTTGTCGACCTGCAACTGGCCCTCGAGCTGGGATATCTCCAGTTGCTGCAGCGGACGCACGGTGAGCAGCGTGTCGACGAAGAGCCGGTAGCCGCGAGGCGTGGGAATGCGCCCGGCCGAGGTGTGCGGACTGGCGATGTACCCCATCTCCTCGAGGTCGGCCATGATGTTGCGGATGCTCGCCGGAGACAGATCGAGGCCGGAGAACTTGGCCAGCGCACGGGAACCGACAGGCTCGCCTTCCTCGATGTACCGTTCGACGAGGGTCTTCAGCAGGATGCGCGCACGATCATTGAGCATGCGGGAATTCTAAACAGGTTGGCTGCCGGCGGGGAAGTCGATCCGGGACTGCGCCGCGGCCCGTGATGACCGCCGCCGTCGGTGCCGGGTTCGCTCGGCAAATATGGTCTAATCGGGCCCGATGAAGACCATCCGCACCGTCGCCCTGATCGGCAAGTACAAGAGCCCCGAGATCGCCGGGCCCCTGCTCGATCTGGCCGAGTTCCTGGAGCGGCGCGGTCTCGCGGTGGTCATCGATCCGCTCACTGCCGTCCATGTCGGCGATCATCGCCGGCTGGTGCTGAGTCTGGAGGACATCGGCAAGCAGGCCGAGCTGGCCATCGTCATCGGGGGCGACGGCACCATGCTCAACATCGCCCGCATGCTCGCCCCCTTCGACGTCGCGCTGGTCGGGGTCAACGTCGGCCGGCTGGGATTCCTGACCGACGTCTCCATCGACACCATGTGCGACACCATCGGCGCGATGCTGGACGGCCAGTACATCGTCGAGCCGCGCATGCTCCTCGAGTCCGAGGTGCGCCGCGACGGCGGGCGCGTGATGGACGTGGTGGCCTTCAACGACGTCTCGGTGAACAAGGGCGCCGAAGGCAGCCTGATCGAGCTCGAGGTGCGGGTCAACAATCAGTACGTGTACGACCTGCGGGCCGACGGACTGATCATCGCTTCGCCCACGGGGTCCACCGCGTATGCGATGTCGGCCGGCGGGCCCATCGTGCATCCGTCGCTGTCGGTCTTCTCGCTCGTCCCGGTGTGTCCGCACACGCTGTCGAATCGTCCGATCATCGTGTCGTCGGAAAGCACGCTGGAGATCCTGGTGCAGCGGGCGGCCGATGCCCGGGCGCATTTCGACAGCCACTCGCACTGCGAGCTGAAGGAAGGCGATCGGGTGATCGTGCGGCGCTTCCCGGGGACGATCCGGCTGCTGCATCCCTCGAATCACGACTACTACCACATGCTCCGGGAGAAGTTGCACTGGAGCGAAACGCCCGGTCGATAGGGCCGGTCGGGTACGCCATGCTTGTCGCATTGAACATCCGCGACTTCGTGATCGTCGATCGGGCTCGACTGGAGTTCCCGCCCGGGTTCACGGTGCTGACCGGTGAGACGGGCGCCGGCAAGTCCATTCTCGTCGATGCGCTGCTGCTCGTCCTCGGTGGACGCGCGGATGCGGGCGTCGTCCGCGCCGGCCAGGAGCGCGCGGAGATCACGGCCGAATTCGATCTCGTCGACTCGACACCTGCGGAGGCCTGGCTGGCGGCCAACGATCTGGCCGAGCCCGGCGGGGAATGCATCCTGCGGCGTGTGGTCGAGTCCGGCGGCCGTTCGCGCGCCTACATCAACGGGCAGCCGTGCACGGTGACCCAGTTGCGGGAACTGGGCGGGACACTCGTGGACATCCATGGCCAGCATGAACACCAGTCGCTGATGCGTCCGGCGGAGCAGCGTCAGCTGCTGGATGCCCACGGCGATTCGACCGCACTCGTCGCGGAGGTGGCGGCACTGCATCGCCAGTGGCGCGCTGCCGAAGAGGCGTTGCATGCCGCCCAGGCCGGCGCTGCGGCTCTCGAGGAGGAGCGCGACCGACTCTCCTGGCAAGTCCGGGAACTCGATGAACTCTCGCTCAGCGCCGACGGATGGCAAGAGCTGCAGACCGATCACAGCCGGCTCGCACACGCGGCGGCCCTGATCGAAGGTGCGGAGGCGGGAATGGACGCGCTGTCGGAGGGCGAGACCGCCACGCTGCCGCAAGTCGCGTCGGTGGCCACACGATTGCGGCAACTGGCGCAGCACGATCCAGCGCTCGAGGAGATCACCGGGCTCCTCGACGCAGCGCAGATCCAGCTCGAGGAGGCGGTGCGCGGACTGCGGCACTACCGGCAGCGGCTGGACGTGGATCCGGCCCGATTGCGGGACATGGAGACCCGCATCGATGCCGTCGTTTCACTGTCGCGCAAACATCGTGTCACGCCGGAAGCCTTGCCGGAGCACCACGCGACCTTGCGGGCCCGATTGCAGGCGCTGGGGGAATCGCTCGATGCCGGGGCGCTGACCGCGAAGGCGACCCAGGCGAAGACGGACTATCTGCGGTTGGCGAGGACACTCTCCGGTCGTCGCCAGGCGGCTGCGAAACGGTTGTCGCAGGCCGTGACCGACGTCATGCAGACGCTCGCGATGGCCGGAGGTCGTCTGGAGATCGCGATGCTGCCGCTCCCCGAGCCTGCGGCGTTCGGCCTCGAACAGGTGGAATTCCGGATGACCGGTCACGCCGGGACCGCCCCCGCGCCTCTGGCCAAGGTGGCCTCCGGCGGCGAACTGGCGCGGCTGTCTCTCGCGATCCAGACGGTGGCGAGTTCGGCGGCGCCGGTGTCCACGCTGATCTTCGACGAGGTCGATGCCGGTATCGGCGGCGGCGTGGCCGAGATCGTCGGACAGCGCTTGCGGAGTCTCGGCGAGTCGCATCAAGTCCTCTGCATCACCCATCTGCCGCAAGTCGCGTCGGCCGGAACCGCTCAATGGCGGGTGTCGAAGTTCACCGACGGCGGGAGGACGCTGTCTCGCGTCGAGGCGCTGGATGCCGGTCAGCGGGTGGAGGAAATCGCGCGGATGCTGGGCGGCGTCAAGATCACGGAGACGACGCGCCGACACGCGGCGGAGATGCTGGGGATGCCCGCGGATCGACCCGCAACCCGTTGACTCCTGGAAGCGCGTCAGCCTTCCGAGGCCGGCACTTCCCGGAACGGGCGTGGTGCGCCCTTGCGGTTGGGGCAGTTCGGGCGATTGCAGTAGGCGTAGAGCTGCAGCGAATGCTCGTGGATGGAGAAGCCCCGATCCCGGGCGATGGTTTCCTGACGCTTCTCGATCTCGGGATCGAAGAACTCCTCGACATGGCCGCACTGCAGGCAGACGAGATGGTCGTGATGTCCGCCCTCGTTCAATTCGAAGACGGCCTTGCCGCTCTCGAAATGGTGCCGGGACAGGAGGCCGGCCTGTTCGAACTGCGTGAGCACCCGGTAGATCGTGGCCAGCCCGATGTCCATGCCCTCCGCCATCAGCAACTTGTAGACGTCCTCGGCCGTCAGATGGCGCTCGTCGCTCGTCTCGAAGAGATTGAGAATCTTCAGTCGGGGCAGGGTCGCCTTGAGTCCGATCGTCTTCAGATCGCTGGGCGTGCGATTGGTCATAGGGAAATCCGGGGAGGGGGTCGGGTATCATTGTAGCTTTCCCCGATGCGGACAACCATGACGGCATTCTTGCGGGCCCGGACCCGTTTCCGGGGCGCGCTGGCCGGTGCGATCCTTTTGCTTGTCGCCGGCTGCGCGCCCTACCGGATCGACGTCCAGCAGGGCAACGTCGTGACACAGGAGACGGTGTCGAAACTGCGGCCGGCCATGACACGGGCACAAGTGAAGTATGTGCTCGGGACGCCGCTGATGACGGACCTCTTCCATCCCGACCGATGGGACTACTACTACAAGTTCGACAAGGCCGGCAATCCTCGGGAACGGCGTCGCCTCACGCTGGTGTTCGAGGACGACAAGCTGAAGGGCATCATCGGCGACGTGGAGGTCGCGGCCGGCATACGCCGGCTGGACGAGGGCACGCAGTCGCCCGCCGGGCCGAAGTGAGCGTCAAGGAGTCTCGATGAGTCGAAAGATCGTGATCGCAGGCAGCACCGGCCGGATGGGACGGGTGCTGATCGAAAGCATTCTCGCGGCCGATGATCTGCGGCTGCATGCAGCGCTGGAGCGGAGCGATTCCCCGGGGCTGGGTCAGGATGCGGGTGCGTTCGCCGGCATTCCCACGGGGGTTTCCGTCACGGCCGACATCGGAGCCGGTGTTCGAGGCGCCGATGTGCTGATCGACTTCACGCGTCCGGTCGCGACCCTGGCTCATGCGGAAGCCTGCGCCCAGGCCGGGGTCGGCATGGTGATCGGCACGACGGGTTTCTCGGACCCGGAAAAGGCCCGGTTGCGGGAGGTCTCCACGCTCGTTCCCATCGTGATGGCACCGAACATGAGTGTCGGCGTCAACGTCCTGCTGCGGCTGATCGATCTCGCCGCGCGCGCGCTGGGCGACGAGTACGACGTCGAGATCGTCGAGGCCCATCATCGCCACAAGGTCGATGCGCCCAGCGGTACCGCGCTGCGCATGGGCGAAGTGGCCGCGGCAGCCCTGGGCCGCAATCTGGCGACCGATGCCGTCTATGGCCGTGAAGGCGTCACCGGCGAGCGCAAGACCAGCACCATCGGTTTCGCGACCGTTCGCGGAGGAGACATCGTCGGCGACCACACCGTCCTGTTTGCCGGCATCGGTGAGCGCGTGGAGTTGACGCACAAGGCGTCGAGCCGGGCGACGTTTGCCCAGGGGGCGCTGCGCGCGGCTCGCTTCCTTGCCGGCAAGCGGTCCGGCCTGTTCGACATGCAGGACGTGCTCGGCCTCCGATAGCCGGCATTTGGCCGTCGCGCGGGTCGGCCCGCGCGACGCCGGATTGCCGGCATGGGGTGCGGACAGCTATAATTTGCCGGTAACTCCAAGCGGGAGTGGCGCGGTCGCGCCCTCCCGCTTGGCGCATCTTGAGTCGCCCGCCTGGGCGCATTCCCCGGGGATCAGAACGTGTCAGACCGCCAGCCCGCCCTCCTTGCGCTCGCCAACGGAACGGTGTTTCGTGGGGAATCCATCGGCGCGGCAGGCCATTCGGTCGGTGAAGTCGTGTTCAACACGGCCATGACCGGATATCAGGAGATCCTGACCGATCCCTCCTATTGCCGCCAGATCGTCACCCTGACGTATCCCCATATCGGAAACACGGGGACGAACGGAGAGGACGTCGAGGCCGTGCGGGTCCATGCGGCCGGATTGGTCATTCGCGACCTACCGATCCGGGCGTCGAACTGGCGATCCGATCGAACCTTGACTGACTATCTCCGCGACGAAGGCGTGGTGGCGATCGCCGGCATCGATACCCGCAAGCTGACCCGGATCCTGCGCGACCAGGGCGCTCAGAGCGGTTGTCTCATGGCGGGTGACGTCGATGACGCCAAGGCGCTCGCGCTGGCTCGAGACTTCCCGGGGCTTGCCGGGATGGATCTCGCCAAGGTGGTCTCGTGCACGTCCGTCCACGAATGGCGCTCGACCTCCTGGCAGTTGGGTCGTGGCCACGGAACGCTGGGGGAAGCCCGCTTTCACGTGGCGGCTTTCGACTACGGAGTGAAGCACAACATCCTCCGTCTCCTCGCCGATCGCGGATGCCGCGTCACCGTGCTGCCCGCACAGGCTTCCGCGAAGGACGCGCTGGCCCTGAAGCCGGACGGCGTCTTCCTTTCCAACGGCCCCGGCGACCCGGAGCCGTGCGATTACGCGATTCGCGCCATTCGCGAGTTGCTGGCTTCGGGGCTGCCGATGTTCGGGATCTGCCTCGGTCACCAATTGATGGGGCTGGCAAGCGGGGCGCGCACGCGCAAGATGAAGTTCGGTCACCACGGCGCCAATCATCCGGTGAAGGACCTCGACACCGGTCGAGTGGTGATCACGAGCCAGAACCACGGCTTTGCCGTGGACCCGGAGACCCTGCCCGCCGCCGCCAAGGTGACGCACGTGTCTCTGTTCGACGGTTCCCTGCAGGGCTTCGCGCGCACCGACGTGCCGGCCTTCTGCTTCCAGGGCCATCCGGAGGCGAGCCCGGGACCGCACGACATCGGCTACCTGTTCGACCGGTTCGTCGGGATGATGGGGCAGCACCGGGTGTGAACACGTGGTCGCGGACTGCCGCGGCCATCAAGATCGGCCTGCCTCCCCGCCGGCGATCGCTAGGATTTCGAGAACATGCCAAAACGCACTGACATCAAGAGCATCCTGATCATCGGCGCCGGTCCCATCGTCATCGGCCAGGCGTGCGAGTTCGACTATTCGGGTGCGCAGGCATGCAAGGCGCTCCGCGAAGAGGGCTTCCGGGTGATCCTGGTCAATTCGAATCCCGCGACCATCATGACGGACCCGGAGTTGGCGGACGTCACGTACATCGAGCCGGTCTCGTGGCAGATGGTCGAGAAGGTCATCGCCCGGGAACGACCGGACGCCCTGCTCCCCACGATGGGCGGACAGACCGCGCTGAATTGCGCGCTCGACCTCGCGAAGCACGGCGTGCTGGAGAAGTACGGCGTGGAGATGATCGGCGCATCGCGCGAAGCGATCGACAAGGCCGAGGATCGCGAGAAGTTCAAGGCGGCCATGACGAGCATCGGTCTGCAGTCGGCGCGGTCCGCCATCGCCCACAGTCTCGAGGAAGCGCTGCAGGTGCAGGCCATGGTCGGTTTCCCGACCATCATCCGCCCTTCGTTCACGCTGGGCGGGTCCGGCGGCGGCATCGCGTACAACCGCGAGGAATTCATCACGATCTGCGAGCGGGGTCTCGAGGCCTCGCCGACGAACGAACTCCTGATCGAGGAGTCGGTGATCGGGTGGAAGGAATTCGAGATGGAAGTCGTGCGGGACCGCAACGACAACTGCATCATCATCTGCTCCATCGAGAACCTCGATCCCATGGGCATCCACACCGGCGACAGCATCACGGTCGCGCCGGCTCAGACGCTCACGGACAAGGAATACCAGATCATGCGCGATGCCTCGATCGCGGTGCTGCGCGAGATCGGTGTGGACACGGGCGGGTCGAACGTCCAGTTCGCGATCAGCCCCTTCGACGGACGCATGCTCGTCATCGAGATGAATCCGCGTGTGTCGCGCTCCTCGGCGCTGGCGTCGAAGGCCACCGGATTCCCGATCGCCAAGGTCGCGGCGAAGCTGGCGGTGGGGTACACGCTCGACGAGCTCCGGAACGACATCACCGGCGGAGCCACTCCGGCGTCGTTCGAGCCGTCGATCGACTACGTGGTGACGAAGGTCCCGCGCTTTGCATTCGAGAAATTCCCCCAGGCGGACAGCCGGCTCACGACGCAGATGAAGTCCGTGGGCGAAGTGATGGCCATGGGGCGCACGTTCCAGGAATCCTTCCAGAAGGCGCTGCGCGGTCTGGAAGTGGGCGTGGACGGACTGAACCAGAAGACCACCGACCGCGAGACCATCGAAACGGAACTCGGCGAGCCGAGGCCCGAGCGGATCTGGTACGTGGGCGACGCCTTCGAGAACGGGTTCACGCTGGAGGAAGTCCATCAGCTGACGCATATCGACCCGTGGTTCCTGGCGCAGATCAAGGAGATCGTCGACATCGAGATGGATCTCGACGACCGCTCGCTCGCGTCGCTGGACGGGACGCGCATGCGTGAGCTCAAGCGCAAGGGCTTCTCGGACCGCCGACTGGCCAAGCTGCTGAAGGTCACGGAGGGCGAAGTGCGGCAGGCGCGTCACGCCATGGGCATTCGTCCGGTCTACAAGCGCGTCGATACCTGCGCGGCCGAGTTCGACACGCGGACGGCCTACATGTACTCGACGTACGAAGAGGAGTGCGAGGCCCGTCCGACCGACAGGAAGAAGGTCATCGTGCTCGGCGGCGGACCCAACCGGATCGGGCAAGGCATCGAGTTCGATTACTGCTGCGTCCATGCGGCGCTGTCGCTCCGCGAGGACGGGTTCGAGACCATCATGGTCAACTGCAATCCGGAGACGGTGTCCACGGACTACGACACGTCGGATCGCCTGTACTTCGAGCCGCTCACGCTCGAGGACGTGCTCGAGATCGTGCACGTCGAGAAGCCGTACGGCGTGATCGTTCAGTACGGCGGCCAGACGCCGCTCAAGCTCGCCCGGGATCTGGAGCGGAACGGCGTCCCGATCATCGGCACGTCGCCGGACATGATCGACTGCGCCGAGGACCGGGAGCGTTTCCAGAAACTGCTGCAGGACCTCGGGCTCAAGCAGCCGCCGAACCGCACGGCCCGGAATCCCGAGCAGGCATTGACGCTCGCGCAGGAGATCGGCTACCCCCTCGTCGTCCGCCCGTCCTACGTGCTGGGCGGCCGTGCGATGGAAATCGTGCACCAGCAGGCAGACCTCGAACGCTACATGCGCGAGGCGGTGAAGGTCAGCAACGACAGTCCGGTGCTGCTCGACCGGTTCCTCAACGACGCGATCGAAGTCGACGTCGACGCCCTCAGCGATGGCACGCGGGTGCTGATCGGCGGCATCATGGAACACATCGAACAGGCGGGAGTGCATTCGGGCGATTCCGCGTGTTCGTTGCCCCCGTACAGCCTCTCTGCCGAATTGCAGGACGAGCTGCGCCGTCAGACCGTAGCCATGGCGAGGGGCCTCAACGTCATCGGCCTGATGAACGTCCAGTTCGCGATCCAGGGGGAAACCGTGTTCGTGCTGGAGGTGAATCCTCGTGCCTCCCGCACCGTTCCGTACGTGTCGAAGGCGACCAGTCTGCCGCTCGCGAAGATCGCGGCGCGGTGCATGGTGGGTCGCTCGCTCGACAGCCAGGGCGTTCAGGGAGAGGTCGTGCCGCCCTACTACTCCGTGAAGGAAGCGGTGTTCCCGTTCATCAAGTTTCCCGGCGTCGACACGATCCTCGGGCCCGAGATGAAGTCGACCGGCGAGGTGATGGGAGTCGGCGAATCGTTTGCCGAAGCCTTCGTGAAGTCGCAGCTCGCGGCGGGCGTGCGGATGCCGACGGCCGGGAAGGTGTTCATCAGCGTCCGAAATTCCGACAAACCCAAGGTGGTGGACATCGCGCGGTCGCTGTCGAGTCTGGGCTTCTCGATCCTCGCCACGCGCGGAACGGCGGTCTACCTGAACGAGCGCGGCATCGCGACCGTACCGGTCAACAAGGTGACCGAGGGACGTCCGCACGTGGTCGACATGATCAAGAACGGCGAGATCGTGATGATCGTCAACACGGTCGAGGAGAAGCGGCTCGCCATCCAGGATTCCTACTCGATCCGGCGCTCGGCCCTGCAAGGGCGGGTGACCTACTACACGACGATCGCCGGCGCGCGGGCCGCCTGCACGGGCATGGAGAACATGCGCGAGTTGACCGCCTACTCCGTGCAGTCGTTGCACGCCCGGCTGCAGTGAGCCCGGATTCGTCCAGATACCTCTAGGGGGAGACTTTTGTGGCCAAGGTTCCACTCACGGTCATCGGCGCCGAGAAGCTGCGCCAGGAACTGCACACACTGAAGACGGTGGAGCGGCAGAACGTCATTTCGGCGATTGCAGAAGCGCGTGCCCAGGGCGACCTCTCCGAGAACGCCGAGTACGACGCCGCGAAGGAGCGGCAGAGCTTCATCGAGGGCCGCATCGCCGAGCTCGAGAGCAAGCTCGCGAATGCTCAGATCATCGACCCTGCGCTGCTGGATGCCGACGGCCGCTGCGTATTCGGTTCCACCGTCGAGCTCCAGGACATGGGGCAGGAGGACAGCGTCACCTATCAGATCGTCGGTGACGATGAAGCGGACATCAAGGTCGGCAAGATCTCGATCAGTTCCCCGCTTGCGCGCGCACTGATCGGCAAGTCGGCCGGCGACGTGGCGGAAGTCCAGGCGCCGGGCGGGCTCAAGGAGTACGAGATCCTCGATGTGAGGTACGTCTGACCGTCGCCGTCGTCCGCGACGGATCCGATCCGCCCTCTATCCGCTTCATCCTCAGGATTCCTCCATGCTGAGACTGATGCGTGCCCTGGAAAGCCTTGCCATCGCACTCTGGGCGGGCGGATTGTGGGTCGTCGGATTTCTTGTGGCGCCGCTGTTGTTCCGGTCGGCGCCGGACCGGCAGATCGCCGGCGACCTGGCGGGGACGATGTTCACGGCCATGTCTTTCGTCGGGTTGGGGTGCGCCGCGGTCGTCCTGTGTGCGCGGGTGACGGAGGCCGGAACCCGGGCGCTGAAGCAGGCCGTGTTCTGGGTTGCGCTCCTGATGATCGCGCTGATCCTGGCCGGTCAGTTCGGTGTGCAGCCGATCCTTGCCGGACTGAAGGAACAGGCGCTGCCGCGGCAGGTGATGGAAAGCGTCTTCCGCGATCGCTTCGCCACCTGGCACGGTGTTGCGAGTGTTCTCTATGTGATCCAGTCGGTGCTCGCCGGCGGTCTCGTGCTGCTGTCAGGGCGCAAGGGGCGCTGACGACCCGGCCGTTGCGTCGCTATTCGTCGTTCTGAAAACTGCGTTTCGTGGAACGAGGGCCGCGGCGGCCACGAGGTCTTGTCGGTGCGCGCGGTGGCTCCTCGGGCCTTTCGCGGAACAGCACCAGCATCCGCCCGATGAGCTGGACCGACTCCGCGCCCAGTGCCCCACAGATTTCCGTCATCATGGCTGCGCGGGAGTCCCTGTCTTCACCGGCCACATGAACCTTGATCAGTTCGTGCGCCGTGAGAGAGGCATCGATTTCCTTCAGGACGGCAGACGTGAGGCCGTTACCCCCGATCAATACGACCGGATCGAGTCCGTGAGCCTGTGCCTTCAGTTCCTTGCGACGAGCGGGGGTCAGTGTCATGAGAGCGTCCGTTTCCCGGAATTGTAGCTGCGATGTCTCGTACCAAGACCAGTAGAGCGTGGATGCGCGAGCACGTCACCGATGTTTGGGTGCAGCGCGCCAAGGCGGAAGGTTACCGCTCGCGGGCCGCGTTCAAGCTCATGCAGTTGCAGGAACGCGATCGGCTCCTTCGACCCGGCATGACGGTGGTCGACCTCGGGGCCACCCCGGGCGGCTGGTCGCAGGTGGCTTCGAAAATCGTCGGTCCCGCCGGACGGGTGATCGCCGTGGATCTGCTCGAACTGGAACCCCTCCCAGGCGTGCGGTTCATCCGGGGCGACTTTGGCGAGGACAGCACCTTGCGCCAGGTCGAAGCGCTGCTGGAAGGACGGGCGGTGGACCTTGTCTTGTCGGATATGGCCCCAAACATGAGTGGCATCGGGGATGTGGACCAGATCCGGGCGATCGGATTGGCGGAGTTGGCGCTCGATTTCGCCTGCCGTGCCCTCAAGCCCGACGGGGCCTTCGTCGTGAAAGTGTTCCATGGGGCAGGATTCGACGACCTGGTTCGAGCCGCCAAGCGAAGTTTCAAACGCGTCGTGGTGCGCAAACCCGAAGCGTCGCGAGGGCGCAGCAGCGAGAACTACCTGCTGGCACAAGGGCTGCGCGAGGCGGCGTCAGTCGACGCCCCCAGGGAACGATTGGGATTAGAATTCGACCAAATCGAGTAATTCGGCATCAGGTATGTGGCCCGGACCCTCTCGCATGTCCGGCAAGGAGAGCACTTGAACAATCTCATCAAGAACGTCGCGATCTGGCTGGTGATCGCGCTGGTGTTGATGACTGTCTTCAATCAGTTCAGTCAGCGCCAGAGCCCCCAGCAGGCGATGGAGTATTCCCAGTTCATCGAGGAGGTGAAGCGCGGCCACGTCGCCAAGGTCACCATCGAGGGACGGGTGCTCAAGTGGGTCAATACCGAAGGCCGCCGCTACCAGACGTATCAGCCGTCCGACCCCTGGATGGTCAGCGACCTGCTCAAGGCAGGCGTCATCATCGAGGCCAAGCCCGACGAAGAGCCGTCGCTCCTGATGAACATCTTCGTGTCCTGGTTCCCGATGCTGCTGCTGATCGGCGTCTGGATCTTCTTCATGCGGCAGATGCAAGGCGGAGGGCGCGGCGGGGCATTCTCCTTCGGCAAGAGCCGCGCACGCATGCTGGACGAGAGCAACAATCAGGTGACATTCGCGGATGTCGCCGGTTGCGAGGAAGCCAAGGAGGAGGTTGCCGAACTGGTGGACTTCCTGCGCGATCCCAGCAAGTTCCAGAAGTTGGGCGGGCGCATCCCGCGCGGCGTGCTGATGGTCGGGTCGCCTGGTACGGGGAAGACGCTGCTGGCGAGGGCCATCGCGGGCGAGGCCAAAGTCCCGTTCTTTTCGATTTCGGGATCCGACTTCGTCGAGATGTTCGTGGGCGTGGGCGCGGCCCGGGTGCGCGACATGTTCGAACAGGCCAAGAAGCACGCTCCGTGCATCGTCTTCATCGATGAAATCGACGCGGTCGGACGTCAGCGCGGTGCCGGTCTCGGAGGGGGCAATGACGAGCGTGAGCAGACGCTGAATCAGTTGCTCGTCGAGATGGATGGTTTCGAGTCCACGTCAGGTGTCATCGTCATTGCGGCCACCAACCGTCCGGACGTGCTCGACCCCGCCCTGATGCGACCGGGTCGGTTCGACCGGCAAGTGGTGGTGCCGTTGCCGGATATTCGAGGCCGCGAGCAGATCCTCATGGTGCACATGCGAAAGGTGCCGGTTGCGCCGGACGTTCGCGCGGATATCCTGGCCCGCGGTACCCCGGGATTCTCCGGTGCGGACCTGGCCAATCTGGTGAACGAGGCCGCGCTTTTCGCCGCCCGTGGGAACAAGCGCCTTGTCGACATGGACGATTTCGAGCGTGCGAAGGACAAGATCTACATGGGCGCCGAGCGCAAGTCCATGGTCATGTCCGAGGAAGAACGCACGATGACTGCGTACCATGAATCCGGTCATGCGGTCGTCGCGAAGCTTCTGCCGCGCGTGGATCCGGTTCACAAGGTCACCATCATTCCGCGGGGCCGTGCGCTGGGCGTGACCTGGATGCTGCCCGAACGCGACAGCCTCGGAACAGACCGCGAAAAGATGCTGCAGAACATCTCCATGGCGCTGGGTGGACGGATCGCCGAAGAAGTCTTCATGAACCGGATGACGACCGGGGCGAGCAGCGATTTCGAGAACGCGACCCGCACCGCGCGCGACATGGTGACCCGGTACGGCATGTCCGAGGCGCTGGGTACCATGGTGTACGGGGAGAACGAAGGCGAAGTGTTCCTCGGGCGGTCGATCACGACGCACAAGAACCTGTCCGAAGCCACGATGCAGAAGGTGGACGGCGAGATCCGCCGCATCATCGACGAGCAATACACCGTCGCGCGTCGTCTGATTGAAGAGAACCGCGACAAGGTCGAAACGATGACCCGTGCGCTCCTGGAGTGGGAAACGCTGGATGCAGAGCAGGTCAACGACATCATGGCGGGTCGCCCGCCGAGACCTCCAAAGCCGGCAAGTCCGCCTGCCGTGCCTCCCTCGGCTGGCGGGGCGGCTGCACCAGCGGCGCCGACCGCAACGCCGGCCCAGGAGGCCTGACAGCGTCATCTCGATGACTTGGAGACGAGGGGTGAGGCGCAAGCCTCACCCCTCGTTGCCATTGATGGGCTGTTCGCCCGTCCCCCTTCGACGATCTCCATGACAGACGCGGTAGGTGCCCTCCCGGAGGATCGAATCCTGGCTGCGGGCCGCTTTCGGTTTCGACTCGATCGGCCCTTGATCATGGGCATCCTGAACGTCACGCCGGATTCGTTCTCCGACGGCGGTCGCTACGTCGACCCGGACCTTGCGCTGACGCATGCCCACCGTTTGATCTCGGAAGGTGCGGACCTGCTCGATATCGGCGGTGAATCGACCCGGCCCGGCGCGGACGCCGTCGACGCCGAGGAGGAATTGCGTCGGATCCTGCCGATCGTCAAGGCATTGGCACCTCGCTTTGCCGTGTCGGTGGATACCTGCAAACCGTCAGTGATGCGCGCGGTGCTGCCGCTCGGGGTGGTCATGATCAACGACGTCCGGGCTCTGCAAGCCCCCGGCGCGCTGGACGCCGTTGCCAACACCGAAGCGGCCGTGTGTCTGATGCACATGCAAGGCTCCCCTCGGACGATGCAGCACGACCCTCACTATGAGGATGTCGTCCGGGAGGTTGCCGGGTTTCTGCGCGAGCGTGCGCTTGCCGCGGAAGCGGCGGGAATCTCCAGGCAACGGATCCTGATCGACCCGGGTTTCGGCTTCGGAAAGTCCAGGACGCACAACCTCAGTCTATTGCGACACCTTGCCGATATAGGGTCTCTGGGATGGCCGGTACTGGCGGGGATCTCCCGCAAATCTGTCCTGGGACAGATCGTCGGCCGGGAACTGGATGACCGGCTCCACGCCAGCGTGGCAGCGGCGCTGCTGGCTGTCGCGCATGGTGCAGCTGTGGTCCGGGTGCATGACGTCGCGGCCACGCGGGACGCGTTGCAGGTCCTTCAGGCGGTAGTGAACAAAATGTGAGTGCATGCTCACCCAGAGGACGGGAGAGCGAGCATCGAATCGAGGACGAGAACAGCATGAGCAAGAGAAAGTACTTCGGTACCGACGGTGTACGGGGCAAGGTCGGTGAACCGCCCATCACTCCCGATTTCGTCATGCATCTGGGCTTTGCGGCGGGAGAAGTCCTCGGCAAGGAAGCGCCTCCCGGATCGCATGCGGCGGTCTTGATCGGGAAGGACACGCGCATCTCCGGCTACCTGCTCGAGTCGGCCCTCCAGGCGGGCTTGGCGGCGGCGGGCGTGGACGTATGGATGGCGGGACCCATGCCGACGCCGGCGATCGCCTACTTGACCCGGGCACTTCGGCTCTCGGCCGGCATTGTGATCAGCGCGTCCCACAATCCCTATGATGACAACGGAATCAAGTTCTTCGGCGCGAACGGTCACAAGCTCCCCGATGAAATCGAGCTCCGCATGGAGGAGCGCCTCGACGCCCCCATGCATTGCATGCCTTCCGCCCGGTTGGGGAAGGCGCGACGCGTGGTCGAAGCCGACGGACGCTACATCGAGTTCTGCAAGAGCACGTTCCCGAGCGACCGGGACCTGAGAGGACTGAAGATTGTCGTCGACGCAGCGAACGGAGCGGCCTACCACGTGGCCGGGCCGGTACTGCACGAACTCGGCGCCGAGGTGATCGAGATCGCGAGCAAACCGGACGGGTTCAACATCAACGCCGGTTGCGGCGCGACCAAACCGCAGTTCCTGGCGGCCAAGATACTGGAGACCGGCGCCGACATCGGGATCGCCCTCGATGGCGACGGAGATCGACTGATCATGGCCGACAAGCACGGACGGATCTTCGATGGTGACCAGCTTCTCTACGTGATCGCACGTCACCGGAGGAAGTCCGGCCGCATGGACGGCGGGGTGGTGGGTACCGTGATGACCAATTTCGGCATGGAGAAGGCGCTGGATCGACTGGGAATCCCGTTCGCCCGATCTTCCGTTGGTGACCGTTACGTACTCGAACTCCTGCAGGAGCGCGGCTGGCAACTCGGCGGGGAAGGCTCCGGACACATCGTTTGCCTCGACAAGCACACGACCGGTGACGGTCTGATATCGGGACTCCAGGTCCTGAACGCCTTGACTGCCCTCGGAGAGACGCTCGCGTCGGCTTGTGCGGATATGCAATTGATGCCGCAGATTCTCATCAATGTCCCAATCATGAAGGGCTTCGATTTTCGCTCGGACGCCCGGGTAGGTGCGGCGCTGCTGGACGCGGAACGAAAGATTGCCGGACGCGGCCGGATTCTCCTCCGTCCGTCCGGTACGGAGCCTGTCCTGCGAGTCATGGTGGAGGGTGAGACGGAAGACGAGGTCCGCTGTCTTGCGAACAGTCTTGCCGACGTCATTCGGGAAGCCGCCAGGGGATGACGGTGCGGGAAGCGGCGGTGGTGACACCGAGCCTTGCAATGAAAATGTCACACTTGCCGCCTAGACTCCGTACCGACTCGTCACTGCATATCCCTCAGGAGAATTTCGTATGACCCATCCCTCACTGAAGACATGGCTCGGTACGCTGGTCTCATTGAGCTGGCTTGCGGCTCTGCCGTCGCCGGTCGCGGCACAGGAAACGATCAAGGTGGATGGTTCCTCCACGGTCTTCCCGATCACCGAGGCCGTTGCCGAGGACTTTCAGCAGTCGAAGCGAGGCAAAGTGCGGGTCACGGTCGGCATCTCGGGGACCGGGGGTGGCTTCAAGAAGTTCTGTCGCGGCGAAACCGACGTTTCGAATGCCTCCCGCCCGATCCTTGCCAAGGAGATGGAGGAGTGCAAGAAGGCCGGTATCCAGTACATCGAGCTCCCGGTCGCGTATGACGCGCTCACCGTGGTGATCAATCCGAAGAACGAGTGGCTCAAGTCGATCACCGTCGCCGAATTGCGGAAGCTCTGGGAGCCCGCGGCCCAGGGCAAGGTCACCAAGTGGAACCAGGTCAACCCGCAGTGGCCCGACCAGCCCGTGAAGTTGTTCGGCGCCGGCTCGGATTCGGGGACCTTCGACTACTTCACCGAGGCCGTGACCGGCCGGGCCAAGGCGAGTCGGGGCGACTACACGGCGGCGGAGGACGACAACATCCTGGTGCAGGGTGTTGCTCGTGATGCCAATGGCCTGGGCTACTTCGGTTACGCGTACTTTTCCGAGAACAAGGACAAGCTGAAGGCGCTGCCGATCATCAATCCGACGACCGGCAAGCCCGTGAGCCCGTCGTTGGAATCGGTGATCGACGGCAGCTATCAGCCGCTCGCCCGTCCGATCTTCATCTACGTGAATGCGAAGTCCATCGGACGCCCCGAGGTGAAGGAGTTCGTCCAGTACTACATGAAGCACGCCGACGCCTTGATTCGCGAAGTGAAGTACGTGCCGCTGCCGGCGAAAGCCTACGTCGGCAATCTCGATGCTCTCGAGAAGAAGGTCCTGGGGACCAAGTTCGGCGGCGAGAACAAGGTGGGCATGACGATCGAACAACTGATGAAGCTCGAAGCGAAGCTCTGAGTACGCATTAGAATTCGAGCCTGGACGGGAGGGGTATGTCGCCCCTCCCCGTTTTTTTAGGGGGAGACCGACGGCCGCGGAAGCCTTTCCGTGCCCGGTCGACTGATGCAAGCGACGAACATCACTCCGACCGTCAGCGACCGGCTCCAACGCAGGGCCTCGCGTCATCTGAAGGAACGATTCATCGAAGGCGTCTTGCTGCTGTCGGCGCTCTTCTCCGTATTCGTGACCGTCGGGATCATGTGGGTGCTCTTGAAGGAGTCCGTCGTATTCTTCTCGAACGTTCCCATCTGGAAGTTCCTGACGGACACCCAGTGGACACCCCTGTTCGACGACGCGCACTACGGAATCATGGTGCTGTTGTCGGGGACGCTGGTCAGTTCACTCGTTGCGCTGTTGGTGGCCATTCCCCTTGGAACCGTCATCGCCATCTATCTTTCCGAGTTCGCTCCGTTTTCCATCCGCGAATTCGCGAAGCCGTTTCTGGAACTGCTCGGCGGCGTCCCGACCGTTGTCTACGGTTACTTCGCCCTCCTGTACGTGACCCCCGCCCTGCAGTTCCTGATGCCCGAGTTGCCGGGTTTCAATCTGCTCTCCGCCGGTCTCGTGATGGGCATCATGATCATCCCCTATGTGAGTTCGGTGAGTGAGGACGCGATGCGCTCCGTCCCCATGAGCATGCGTGAAGGGTCGTATGCGATGGGCGCGACCCGGTTTCAGACCGCGATCCGCGTGGTGACGCCGGCGGCACTCTCGGGAATTGCTGCCGCGTACATTCTCGGCATCTCGCGCGCAGTGGGAGAGACCATGATCCTCGCGATCGCGGCCGGCATGCAACCCAACCTGACCTGGAATCCTCTCGAGCCGGCAGCGACCATCACTGCCTACATCGTGCAAGTGGCGCTCGGGGATCTTCCCCACGGTTCCATCGGGTATCAAACCATCTTCGCCGCCGGCCTCACCCTGCTGCTTCTGACGCTCTGCTTCAACATTCTCGGACACGTGCTGAAACGCAAGTTCCGCCAGGCGTACTGACGTCATGCTGAAACAGGACGTTCGGGAAATCCGCCAGCTCATCATCCGGCACAAGCGCCGGGACCTGATCTTTGCGATCTGCGGGTTGCTGGCCCTCATGGTCGGCGTGCTCACCTTTGTCGTGCTGTTTGCCGGCATGGTCATCGATGGCCTCCCCCGCTTGTCCTCGGAGTTCTTCATGAACTTCCCTTCGCGACGGGCCGAACATGCCGGCATCCTGTCAGCCTGGGTCGGGACCACGCTCGTGATGCTGGTCACCGCGTTCGCCGCCATTCCGCTCGGCGTGGGCGCAGCCGTGTACCTCGAGGAGTACGCGCCAAAGAACATCGTGACGGACATCATCGAGATCAACGTGACGAATCTCGCCGGCGTCCCGTCGATCGTCTACGGGCTCCTTGCACTGGGGCTGTTCGTGTACGAGTTCGGTTTCGGACAGAGCATCCTGTCTGCCGGGCTCACGTTGGCACTGCTGATCCTGCCCATCGTGATCGTTGCCACTCGCGAGTCGATCCGCTCGATTCCCGGTGCGATCCGGGAAGGCGCCTATGCGCTCGGTGCGACCAAATGGCAGACCACGGCGGACCACATCCTTCCCTACTCCGCGCCGGGCATCCTGACGGGGGTCATCATCGGCATGGCACGGGCGATCGGCGAAACGGCCCCCATCATCACGATCGGTGCCCTGACGTTCATCGCATTCCTGCCCGCGCCGCCCGTCCAGTCCGACTTCCCGTTCCTCTCCTTCGAGTGGCTGACATCCGCTTTCACGGTGATGCCGATCCAGATGTTCAATTGGACCTCGCGCCCGGAGGCGGCATTCCACCAGAATGCGGCAGCCGCGGGACTGGTGCTCGTGGTCATGACCTTGTCCATGAACGGGCTGGCCATCTTCATCCGGTATCGGCTGCGCAAGAACATCAAGTGGTAACCGACCCTCATGTCCAAAGTCACTGAAGGCCCCACCTCCGTCGCGGACCTGTCCGTCAAGGCTGAAGCCCGCGACCTGAACTTCTTCTATGGGAGCTTCCACGCGCTGAAGAAGATCAACATGCCGATCTACGAGCGGAAGGTGACAGCGCTGATCGGACCTTCGGGCTGCGGCAAGTCCACGTACCTTCGATGCTTCAACCGGATGCACGACCTCTATCCGGGGAATCGTTACGAGGGCGAAATTCGCCTGTTTCCCGACAACACCGATCTCCTCAACCCGCAAGTGGATCCCATCGAGGTGCGGATGCGCATCAGCATGGTGTTCCAGAAGCCCAACCCGTTTCCCAAGTCGATCTACGAGAACGTGGCGTACGGACTTCGTGTCCGCGGTGTCCGGAGCGTTGCCGTCCTCGACGAGAAGGTGGAACAGGCACTGCGCGGTGCGGCGCTGTGGGACGAAGTGAAGGACCGCCTGAACAGCCTGGCGTTCAACCTGTCCGGCGGCCAGCAACAGCGGCTCTGCATCGCGCGCGCTCTTGCCACCGAACCGGAGATCATGCTGTTCGACGAGCCGACCTCGGCCCTGGATCCCATCGCCACTGCCAGCATCGAGGAATTGATCGCGGATCTGAAGGACAAGGTGACGATCCTGATCGTCACCCACAACATGCAACAGGCGGCCCGGGTATCCGATTTCACGGCCTACATGTATCTGGGGGAGATGATCGAGTTCGACGCCACGGACACGATCTTCATCAAACCGAAGAACAAGGCGACCGAGGACTACATCACGGGTCGATTCGGTTGATCATCGGGTGCCGTTGCCGTCGACAAGCCGATGCCGCAGCGCGGCACCGGCATTGACCCTGCCCTCGGCGGGCGAGTACACTTCCGCGATTCCCTGGCAGGGTGATGTCGCGCATGCGGTCAACGTTCGTTGCCGGCAACTGGAAGATGAATGGAAGCTTGGCGGTCAACGCTGCCTTGCTTGAAGCGGTTCTGGCCGAGGTCTCGGGTATCGAGAGCGGTCGGGTGGCGGTCATTCCACCGTTCCCTTACTTGTCGCAATGCGCAGTCAAGCTGACGGGAAGTCCCGTGGCATGGGGTGCTCAGGACGTCAGCGAACACGGTCCCGGCGCCCATACGGGAGACGTATCCGCCGAGATGGTGGCGGACTTGGGCGGTCGCTTCGTGATCGTCGGTCACTCGGAACGTCGCGCCATGCACCGTGAATCGAACGAACTCGTTGCTCGCAAGGCGATCAAGGTGACGTCGATCGGTCTCGCGCCGATCATGTGCGTCGGCGAGACGCTCCAGGATCGGGAATCGTCGAACACCGAGGCCGTGATCGGTCGCCAACTGGATGCGCTTCTCGATGTGGCCGGCGTCGACGTGCTGAAGGCGGGAATCCTCGCCTATGAGCCGGTGTGGGCCATCGGAACCGGGAAGACGGCAACGCCGGAGCAGGCGCAGGAGGTTCATGCGTTCATCCGTGCGCGTGTGCGGCAGCGCGACGGTGCGTGTGCTGCCGGCCTGCGGATTCTTTATGGCGGTAGTGTGAAGGGGTCGAACGCGGCTGCGCTGTTTGCGATGCCGGATGTCGACGGGGGATTGGTGGGCGGTGCCGCGCTGGTGGCGTCGGAATTCGGGCAGATCTGTCGGGCCGCTCTGGCGGTTCGAATGCGAGACTAGATGCAGACCTTGATCTTGATCATCCATGTGCTGGTGGCGCTCGGCATCATTGGCCTCGTGCTCCTGCAGCACGGCAAGGGTGCGGACATGGGGGCAGCCTTCGGGAGCGGATCGGCGGGGAGTCTGTTCGGTGCCAGCGGCTCGGCGAACTTCCTCAGCCGGACCACCGGAATATTGACGGCGGTGTTCTTCGTGACGAGCTTGGTATTGACGTATTTGTCAGCCGGGCACTCCGACAACAAGGGCGTCATGCTCCAGCAGCCGCCTGCCAGTGCGCCTGCGGCGCCGCAAGGCACGGCCCCGGCGGCTTCGCCCGGGGCTCCGGCAGAACCGGATTCCAAGGCCAAGGAAATTCCGAAGTAGGTTGTCGTATCGAATTTGGCTGTCGGATCCCGGTGTCGGGGTCGGGCGGCAAGAAGTCATGCCGATGTGGTGAAATTGGTAGACACGCCGTCTTGAGGGGGCGGTGGCGAAAGCCGTGTGAGTTCGAGTCTCACCATCGGCACCACTTTATAAGGAAAGAGCGCTCGTCGGGGCTCGAGCCGGTCCAAGCCGGTCGAGCGTGCGCTCCGAGGGGAGGGCAGGGCGCCCGTGGTCGGCGTGCAACCCCGCCGACTTGGGGACGGCGAATCGATGAGCGGTCCTTGAGCGATGCTGCAAAACTACTTTCCGATATTGTTGTTCATCATCGTCGGCTCCGCTGTCGGCGTCGTGGCGATCGCGGCCGGAGGCGGCCTGTCGCGCCTCCTGGGGCATCACCGTCCCGATTCCGAAAAGCTCTCCCCCTACGAGTGCGGCTTCGAAGCATTCGAAGATGCGCGCATGAAGTTCGATGTGCGCTATTACCTGGTCGCGATCCTCTTCATCCTCTTCGATCTCGAGATCGCGTTCCTGTTCCCATGGGCTGTCGTGCTCGATGAAATCGGCATGTTCGGTTTCCTTGCCATGGTCGTGTTTCTCGCGATCCTCGTCGTCGGTTTCATCTACGAGTGGAAGAAGGGCGCACTGGAATGGGAATAGACATCCCCTGCACGGCCGCCGCGGTTGAGATCACCCCGATGAGAGGATGAAGACGATGGGTGTCGAAGGTGAACTCCAGAAAGGCTTTGTCACTGCAAAGATCGATGACCTGATCAACTGGACGCGTACCGGCTCCATGTGGCCGATGACGTTCGGGCTGGCGTGCTGCGCCGTGGAAATGATGCAGGCTGGTGCGTCCCGCTACGATCTGGACCGTTTCGGAATCGTGTTTCGTCCGAGCCCGCGGCAGTCGGACGTGATGATCGTCGCCGGCACCCTATGCAACAAGATGGCGCCCGCGCTGCGCAAGGTCTACGACCAGATGGCCGAACCGCGCTGGGTGATCTCCATGGGGTCCTGCGCGAACGGTGGTGGCTACTACCACTACTCGTACGCCGTGGTGCGGGGATGCGATCGCATCGTTCCCGTCGACGTCTATGTGCCGGGGTGTCCGCCCACGGCGGAAGCGCTCCTCTACGGAATCATCCAGTTGCAGAACAAGATTCGTCGACAGAACACGATCGCCCGGTGACAGACACGTGATCGATCCCGATACCCTGATCGAAAGACTCCGTGCCGCGCTTGGCGAGGCGATCGTCGAGACCGCCACGATACGCGGGCAAGTGTTGGTAACCGTTCGCGCGGACACCTGGATCCGGGTGGCCCGAGCGTTGCGCGACTCGACGGGATTGCGGTTCGATCAGCTGATCGACCTCTGCGGTCTCGATCTTCGCGATTTCGGCGGCGGCCAATGGACGGGGGCGAGATTCGCTGTCGTCGCCCATCTCACGTCAGTGGAACTCAATCATCGGGTCCGTGTCCGCGTGTATGCACCCGATGACGACTTCCCTTCGGTGGATTCGGTCACGGATATCTGGACGTCGGCCAACTGGTTCGAGCGCGAAGCCTTCGACATGTTCGGCATCGTGTTCCCGGGCCATCCGGACCTGCGGCGTCTGCTGACCGACTATGGCTTCATCGGTCATCCGTTCCGGAAGGATTTCCCCATCTCCGGCCACGTCGAGATGCGCTACGACCCCGAGCAGCAGCGGGTGATCTACCAGCCCGTATCCATCGAACAGCGCGAGATCGTGCCTCGCGTCGTGCGTGAGGGGCATTACGGGGACGTGAAGTAGCCATGGCCGAGATCCGCAACTTCACGATGAATTTTGGGCCCCAGCATCCGGCGGCGCACGGGGTGCTGCGTCTGGTGCTCGAGCTCGACGGCGAAGTGATCCAGCGCGCCGATCCGCACGTCGGGCTGCTGCATCGAGGCACCGAGAAGCTCGCCGAACAGAAGATGTTCCTGCAGAGCGTGCCGTACATGGACCGGCTGGACTACGTGTCCATGATGTGCAACGAGCACGCCTACGTCTTCGCCATCGAGAAGCTGCTCGGCATCGAGGTGCCGATACGCGCGCAGTACATCCGCGTCATGTTCGACGAGATCACGCGGATCCTGAACCATCTGCTGTGGCTCGGTGCTCACGGCCTCGACATCGGGGCCATGACGATCTTCCTCTACTGCTTCCGCGAGCGGGAAGACCTCATGGATTGTTACGAAGCCGTGTCCGGCGCCCGCCTGCACGCGGCCTACTACCGGCCGGGTGGTGTCTACCGCGACCTGCCGGACCGGATGCCCCAGTACGAGAGTTCGAATCTGCGGTCTGCCGACGATGTCCGCCGGCTGAACGAGAACCGCCAGGGATCGATGCTCGATTTCATCGAGGATTTCACCAGCCGCTTCCCGCGGATGGTCGATGAGTACGAGACGCTGCTGACGGACAACCGAATCTGGAAGCAGCGCACCGTCGGCATCGGCGTCGTGTCCCCTGAACGGGCGCTGCAATTGGGATTCACCGGCCCGATGATCCGTGGCTCCGGCTTTGCCTGGGACCTTCGCAAGAAGCAGCCCTACGAGGTCTACGACCGCGTGGATTTCGACATTCCGGTCGGGGTGAACGGCGACTGCTACGACCGCTATCTGGTGCGTGTCGAGGAGATGCGCCAATCGAATCGGATCATCAAGCAGTGCGTCGATTGGCTCCGGAAGAATCCCGGCCCTGTCATGACCGACAACCACAAGGTTGCGCCCCCGGCACGGGTGGACATGAAGTCGAACATGGAAGAGCTGATTCATCACTTCAAGCTCTTCACGGAAGGGATGCACGTGCCGGAAGGCGAGTGCTATGCCGCCGTCGAGGCGCCCAAGGGCGAGTTCGGCATATACCTCGTGTCCGACGGCGCCAACAAGCCCTATCGCCTGAAGATCCGTGCACCCGGATTCCCCCATCTGGCGGCCATGGACGAGATGGCGAAGGGACACATGATCGCGGATGCCGTCGCGATCATCGGAACGATGGACATCGTGTTCGGCGAGATCGATCGATGAGCGCACCTCAGATTCTTTCCGCAGAGGCCCGCGCGGGCATCGACCGGGAACTGGCCAAGTATCCGGCGGACCAGCGCCAGTCCGCCGTGATGTCGGCACTTGCGATCGCGCAGGCGGAGCATGGACATCTCAGCGACGACGTCATCGATGCGGTGGCGGCCTATCTGGGGATGCCGTCGATCGCGGTGTACGAAGTCGCGACCTTCTACTCGATGTACGACCTCGCACCCGTCGGCCGGCACAAGCTGTGTGTCTGCACCAACCTGCCCTGTGCTCTCTCCGGCGCGAACGAGGCGGCGGATCACCTCAAGAAGAAGCTCGGCGTCGGCTTCAACGGCACCACGCCGGACGGCCGGTTCACGCTGAAGGAAGGCGAGTGCTTCGGGGCCTGCGGTGATGCCCCGGTGCTGTTGCACAACAACCGTCGCATGCTCACGGAAATGACGCCTCGCAAGATCGACGAATTGCTCGCGGAGTTGGCGAAATGAGGACCTCGTACCCGCCGTTTCCGCCGGAGTCCTACGGACCCGATGCCGTGATCATGAAGGGCGTCGACGGGACCAACTGGCGCCTCGCGGACTATGAGGCGCGCGGCGGTTACCAGGCCCTGAGGAAGATCATCAACGAGAAGATGACGCCGGCAGCGGTCATCGACGAGGTCAAGAAATCGGGCCTGCGCGGGCGCGGTGGCGCCGGATTTCCCACGGGACTCAAGTGGAGCTTCATGCCGCGCAACTACGAGGGGCAGAAGTACCTCGTGTGCAATTCGGACGAAGGCGAACCCGGCACCTTCAAGGATCGCGACATCCTGCGCTACAACCCGCACACCGTGATCGAAGGCATGACGATCGCGGCGTACGCCATGGGGATCAGCGTGGGCTACAACTACATCCACGGCGAGATCTGGGAGACCTACAAGCGTTTCGAGGAAGCCCTCGAGGAAGCCCGGGCAGCCGGCCTGCTGGGCGGGAACATTCTCGGCAGCGGGTTCGGCTTCCAGTTGCATGCTCACCACGGCTACGGCGCCTACATCTGCGGCGAGGAGACGGCACTCCTGGAATCGCTCGAAGGCAAGAAAGGGCAGCCCCGGTTCAAGCCGCCCTTTCCCGCAAGCTTCGGCTTGTACGGCAAGCCCACCACCATCAACAACACCGAGACGTTCGCGGCAGTCCCGTGGATTCTCGTGAACGGCGGCGAGGCCTTCCTGAATCTGGGCAAGCCCAACAACGGCGGTACGAAGCTGTTTTCCGTGTCCGGCGATGTGGAGCGCCCCGGCAACTACGAAGTCCGTCTCGGTACGCCTTTCGCCAAGCTTCTGGAGATGGCGGGCGGCATGCGAGGCGGGCGCAAGTTGAAGGCGTGCATCCCCGGCGGTTCGTCGATGCCCGTGTTGCCCGGCGACATCATGATGCAGACCGACATGGACTACGACTCGATCGCCAAGGCAGGGTCGATGCTCGGATCCGGCGCCGTGATCATCATGGACGACACGCGCTGCATGGTGCGGTGCCTCGAGCGCCTGTCGTTCTTCTATCACGAGGAATCGTGCGGGCAGTGCACCCCCTGTCGTGAAGGCACGGGATGGCTCTACCGGATGGTGCATCGGATCGAGCACGGCCAGGGCAGACCCGAGGATCTGGACATGCTCAACTCCGTCGCGGACAACATCCAGGGACGGACGATCTGTGCGCTCGGTGATGCGGCCGCCATGCCCGTGCGAGCCTTCATCAAGCACTTCCGCGACGAATTCCAGCACCACATCGACCACAAGACCTGCCTGGTCGGGTCGTTGGCGAAAGCGGCGTAACAAGGTCCTCCGGATGAGCGAAAAGAAGCGAATCAATCTCGATGTCGACATCCAGGTCGTGCCGGATGTGGACGGCGCACTGGCGCTGGCGGGGACGGGACGGGTGGTCAAACCAGGGCCTCGCGCTGCGTTCCGGGTTGCCGAGCCGTCCGGGAATGCCGGTCGTCGCGAATGGCATCTGATGCCGGGGAATCGTCGATGAGCGAGAAGAAGCAGATCAATCTCGAGGTCGACGGCCAGGCAGTCCAGGTCGCGGAGGGCTCCATGGTCATGGAGGCGACCAACAAGCTGGGCATCTACGTGCCCCACTTCTGCTGGCACAAGAAGCTGTCGATCGCGGCCAATTGCCGCATGTGCCTCGTGCAGGTCGAGAAAGCGCCGAAGCCGCTGCCGGCCTGCGCGACGCCCGTGACGGAGGGCATGAAGGTCTTCACGCACTCTGCCGCAGCGATCACCGCGCAGAAGGGCGTGATGGAGTTCCTGCTGGTCAATCATCCGCTCGACTGCCCCATCTGCGATCAAGGCGGCGAATGCCAGTTGCAGGATCTCGCCGTCGGGTACGGGGGCTCCGCGTCCCGTTACGGCGAGAACAAGCGCGTCGTTCCCTCGAAGGATGTGGGTCCGCTCGTGGCAGCCGAAGAGATGTCGCGATGCATCCACTGCACCCGGTGCGTGCGCTTCGGTCAGGAAATCGCCGGTGTGATGGAACTCGGCATGGCGGGCCGGGGCGAGCACTCGGAGATCCTGTCGTTCGTCGGTCGCAGCGTCGATTCGGAACTGTCCGGGAACATGATCGACCTGTGTCCGGTGGGCGCACTGACGTCCAAGCCCTTCCGCTATTCGGCACGCGCCTGGGAACTGGCGCGGCGCAGGACCGTGAGTCCGCATTGCGGGCTCGGTTCGAATCTCGTCGTCCAGGTGAAGGGCAATCGCGTGATGCGAACGCTGCCCCTCGAGAACGAGCAGATCAACGAATGCTGGATCTCCGACAAGGATCGGTTTTCGTACGAGGCGCTCAATTCCGCTGAACGACTCGTGAAGCCGATGATCCGCCGCGACGGTCAGTGGGTCGAAACCGACTGGGCCACGGCGCTCGAATTCACCGCGAACGGCTTGAAGCGGATCATTGCGGCCTCGGGCGCGTCCTCCGTCGGTCTGCTGGCGAGTCCGCACGCCACGCTCGAAGAGCTGTTCCTGGGCGCCAAGTGGATGCGCGGTCTCGGTTCGGAAAACATCGACTTCCGCCTGCGCCAGTCCGACTTCTCTCTGGATGGTCAGCGAGCCGGGATTCCCTGGTTGGGCATGCCGATCGCCGCCCTCAGCGCCTTGAAGCGCGTGCTCGTGATCGGGTCTAACCTTCGCAAGGATCATCCGCTGATCGCCGCGCGCTTCCGCGCGGCGGCAAAGCGGGGTCTGCAAGTCTCTCTGGTGACATCGTTCGCCGATGACCCCCTGATCGCCGGTGCGCTCGAGCACGCCGTTCCGCCCAGCGACTTGCCGCGTGTGCTCGGCGAGATCGTCGTGGCGGCCGCATCGCTCAAGGGCGTGCCGCTATCGGGAACTGCGGCCTCCCTGACCCAGGGTGTCGAGGCGGGCGCGATGGCGCGGCGAATTGCCGAATCGCTGAATGTGTCGGACAGCGCGGCCATCCTGCTGGGCAATTTCGCGCAGCATCATCCCCAGGCGGCCGCGCTGGAAATCCTGGCGAGCGCACTGGCCGCCGTCACCGGGGCGACCGCCGGCTTCCTGGGCGAAGCCGCAAACAGCGTGGGCGGCTATGTCGCTGGCGCCGTCCCGCGCCGCGACGGCATGAATGCCGCGAAGATGCTGCGCTCGGACCTCAAAGGGTACGTGCTCCTCGGATGCGAGCCCGAACTCGATGGCGCCGACGGTGCGACCGCGCTGGCGGCGCTCGCCAGGGCGGAATTCGTCGTGTCCCTGTCGCCCTTCCAGCATCGGGCCATGGAGTACGGCCACGTCATGCTGCCGATTGCGCCGTTCACCGAGACGGCAGGGACGTTCGTCAGCACGGAAGGCCGTGCCCAGACGTTCCGAGGCGTCGTCCAGCCGCTGGGCGATACGCGTCCCGCGTGGAAGGTGTTGCGCGTCCTGGCCAATCTGCTGGGCGTCGCAGGATTCGACTACGCGAGTGCGGACGAGATCACCGCCGAGGTGCTCGGAGGCACCCAAGATCTCCCGGGGAGATTGAACAACGGCATCACGCCGATCGAGTGCGCCGCGCCGGCGCGTCCATCCGGACTCCAACGAATCGGCGACGTGCCCATCCATGCGGCGGATCCGCTGGCTCGAAGAGGCGCCGCCCTGCAGCGCACGCGCGATGCGCAATCGCCCCAGGCCTGGATGTGCGGCGAGACGCTCGCGTCGCTGCAACTGACCACCGGGGATCAGGTTCGAGTGACCCAGGGGACGAATTCGGTCCTGCTGTTCGCCGGGCATGACGATCGTGTTCCGACGGGATGCGTGCGGATACCGGCGGCGCATCCCCTGACGGCCGGTCTCGGTCCGCTGACCGGCACCCTCATCGTGGAGCGCGTGGCGAACGCCGCGCGTGCGAGTGCCTGACATGGCCGACCTCTTCCAGCAGGTTCAGAACTGGTTCGGGCCGATCTGGCCGCTCGTCTGGTCACTCGCGAAGATCGTCGCGATCGTGCTGCCGCTCATGATCGGGGTCGCCTACCTGACGCTCGCGGAACGCAAGGTCATCGGCTACATGCAGGTGCGCCTCGGACCGAACCGCGTGAGCTTCTTCGGCATCCGGTGGCTGGGCGGCTGGGGCCAGCCCATCGCCGACGCGCTCAAGCTGATGACGAAGGAAATCATCGTTCCCACGGGGGCGAACAAGTTCCTCTTCCTGCTGGCACCGGTGCTGTCGATCATGCCGGCGCTGGCCGCCTGGGCCGTGATCCCGTTCGATCCGAACCTGGTGCTCTCGAACGTCGATGCGAGCCTGCTGTACGTGATGGCGATCACCTCGATGGGTGTCTACGGCGTGATCATCGCCGGCTGGGCGTCCAACTCGAAGTACGCCTTCCTGGGCAGCCTGCGGTCGGCCGCGCAGATCGTCTCGTACGAAATCGCGATGGGATTCGCGCTCGTCGGCGTGCTGATGATGGCGCACAGCCTGAATCTCGTGGACATCGTGAAGCAGCAATCGAGCGGCTGGGGCTTCGTGTCCTGGAACTTCATCCCCTTGTTTCCGATGTTTCTCGTCTACCTGATCTCCGGCGTCGCGGAAACCAACCGGGCGCCGTTCGACGTGGCCGAAGGCGAATCGGAGATCGTGGCCGGCTTCCACGTCGAGTATTCAGGCATGGCGTTCGCGGTCTTCTTCCTGGCCGAGTACGCGAACATGATCCTGGTCGCCGCGATGACCTCGCTCATGTTCCTGGGCGGCTGGCTCTCTCCGGTTCCGGGCATTCCCGATGGCTTCCCGTGGCTGCTCGCCAAGGTCGCGTTCGTGCTGTTCCTGTTCCTGTGGTTCCGGGCGACGTTCCCCCGTTACCGATACGACCAGATCATGCGTCTCGGCTGGAAGGTGTTCATCCCCGTGACGATCGTCTGGCTCATCGTGATCGGCGGCTGGATGCAGACGCCGTTCTGGTTGTGGAAGTGAGGGGCCGGCCATGAATCGGATCCGCGAATTCTTCAGCACGTTCCTTCTCCTCGAACTGGTCAAGGGGATGGCCTTGACCGGGCGCCATCTGTTCGCCCGCAAGATCACCATCCAGTTTCCCGAGGAGAAGACGCCGCAGAGCCCCCGCTTCCGCGGGCTGCATGCCTTGCGCCGCTACCCGAACGGCGAGGAACGCTGCATCGCGTGCAAGCTGTGCGAAGCCGTATGCCCTGCACTGGCGATCACCATCGAGTCCGAGCAACGCGCCGACGGTACCCGGCGCACGACCCGGTACGACATCGATCTCACGAAGTGCATCTTCTGCGGGTTCTGCGAGGAATCCTGTCCGGTGGATTCCATCGTGGAGACGCGTGTCTTCGAATATCACGGCGAGCGGCGCGGCGACCTGGTCTACACGAAGGAAATGCTCCTGGCGATCGGGGATCGCTACGAGAGCCAGATCGCCAAGGACCGCGCAGCCGATGCTGCCTATCGCTAGAGTCCATCCATGACCTTTCAGACGGCAGTCTTCTTCGGATTCTCGACGATCCTCATCGCGGCGGCGCTCCGCGTCATCACGGCGCGCAATCCCGTTCACGCGGCGCTGTTTCTGGTGCTCTCCTTCGTGACGGCATCCGGTCTGTGGATGCTCCTGGAAGCGGAGTTCCTCGCCATCACGCTCGTGCTGGTGTACGTCGGTGCCGTGATGGTCCTGTTCCTGTTCGTCGTGATGATGCTGGACATCAATCTCGACCGCCTGCGGGAGGGATACTGGGATTACCTGGTTCCAGCGCTTGTGGTGGCTGGCGTGATGGTCGGCGAGATGGCCGTCATCCTCGCGGGGAAGTACTTCCGATTGGAAGGGGCGCCCGCGCCGATCGCCAAACCCGAGGGATTCAGCAATACGCGTGAACTCGGCAAGCTGATCTACACGGACTACGTGTATCCGTTCGAGATCGCGGCCGTGATCCTGCTCGTCGCGATCGTTGCCGCCATCGCGTTGACGCTGCGTCGCCGGAAGGATTCGAAGTATGTCGATCCGGCCGCCCAGGTCGTGGTCCGCAAGCAGGACCGTCTCCGGATCGTCTCGATGCCGGCCGACAAACCCCGGACGGCGGCGTCGTCCGAAAAGGCGACGGGCTGACCATGGTGCCACTGACCCACTACCTCGTCCTCGGCGCCGTCCTGTTCGCCATCAGCGTCATCGGCATCTTCCTGAACCGCAAGAACGTGATCATCCTGCTGATGGCGATCGAGTTGATGCTGCTCGCCGTCAACATGAACTTCATTGCGTTCTCGCACTTCCTGCAGGACACGGCCGGGCAGGTCTTCGTGTTCTTCATCCTCACCGTCGCTGCTGCCGAGTCCGCCATCGGCCTCGCGATCCTGGTGGTGCTGTTCCGGAACATCCGCAGCATCAACGTCGACGACCTGCGCAGCCTCAAGAACTGAGATGAACAGCCTCTATCTCCTCATTCCGCTCGCACCGCTCGCCGGTGCCATCCTCGCGGGGCTGTTCGGACGCATGATCGGCCGGGCGGGCGCCCACACCGTCACGATCCTCGGCGTGCTCGTGTCCTTCGTGGCGTCGGTGCTGGTGTTCCAGGATGTGATGGCGGGTCACACGTTCAACGGGTCCGTCTACACGTGGATGGTGTCCGGCGACGTGAAGATGGAAGTCGGTTTCCTCGTCGACACCCTGACCGCGACGATGATGCTGGTGGTGACCTTCGTTTCGCTGATGGTGCACGTCTACACGATCGGCTACATGGCGGACGACCCCGGCTACCAGCGCTTCTTCAGCTACATCTCGTTGTTCACGTTCTCCATGCTGATGCTGGTGATGTCGAACAACTTCCTGCAGCTGTTCTTCGGCTGGGAGGCCGTGGGACTCGTCTCCTACCTCCTGATCGGCTTCTGGTACACCCGTCCCACCGCGATCTATGCCAACCTGAAGGCGTTCCTCGTCAATCGCGTCGGTGATTTCGGCTTCATCCTCGGCATCGGTCTGATCCTCGCCCACTTCGGATCGCTGGACTACGCCACGGTCTTCCAGGCGGCGCCGGGCAAGGCCGCGCAGACGGTGTCGATCGTCGGCTCGGCCGAATGGTCGCTCCTGACGGTCGCGTGCCTGCTGCTCTTCGTCGGCGCGATGGGCAAGTCGGCGCAGTTTCCCCTGCACGTGTGGCTGCCCGATTCGATGGAAGGTCCGACGCCGATTTCGGCGCTGATCCACGCCGCCACGATGGTGACGGCCGGCATCTTCATGGTTGCACGGATGTCGCCGCTGTTCGAGCTTTCGGAGACCGCGCTTTCCGTCGTCCTCGTGATCGGCGCGATCACGGCGCTGTTCATGGGCTTCCTCGGCATCGTCCAGAACGACATCAAGCGGGTCGTTGCGTACTCGACGCTGTCACAGCTGGGATACATGACCGTTGCACTCGGGGCGTCGGCCTATCCGGTGGCGATCTTCCATCTGATGACGCATGCGTTCTTCAAGGCGCTGCTGTTCCTGGCGGCCGGCTCCGTGATCATCGGCATGCATCACGACCAGGACATCCGGCACATGGGTGGCCTGCGCAAGTACATGCCGATCACCTGGCTCACGTCCCTGGTCGGCTCACTCGCGCTGATCGGTACGCCCTTCCTGTCGGGCTTCTATTCGAAGGACAGCATCATCGAGGCGGTCGGGGCGACCCCTATCGCCGGCAGCGGCTTCGCCTACTTCGCGGTCGTGGTCGGTGTGTTCGTCACGGCCTTCTACTCCTTCCGGATGTATTTCCTCGTCTTCCACGGCAAGGAGCGCTTCGACACTTCCGGACACGGTCACGATGCGCACGGCCACGGGGACGACCACGGTCACCACGGCGGGCCGCCCCACGAAACACCCTGGGTCGTGACACTCCCCCTCGTGCTGCTGGCGGTCCCGTCCGTGTTCATCGGGTATCTGGCCATCGAACCCATGCTGTTCGGGGATTACTTCAAGGGCGTGATCGCCGTGGCCGAGCACCACGAAGCCATGGCGGACCTGCGCGAGCACTTCCACGGCGCCTGGGGCATGGGCATGCATGCGTTCACGACGCTGCCGTTCTGGCTCGCGGCAGCCGGTGTCGCCCTGTCCTGGTTCTTCTACCTGAAGCGGCCCGACATCCCGGCGGCGATTGCCTCGAAACTTTCCGGGGTCTATCGGCTGCTGGCCAACAAGTACTACTTCGACGAGATCTACAGCTTCGTCTTCGCAGGCGGTGCCCGCGCACTGGGTCATGGGCTCTGGCGCGCGGGTGATGTCGCCGTGATCGACGGACTGTTCGTGAACGGTTCCGCGCGGCTGGTGGGCTGGTTCTCCACGGTGATCCGGAAGTTCCAGTCCGGCCTCATCTATCACTACGCGTTCATGATGATCATCGGCGTGGCGACGTTGCTGACTCTCTGGTTCATTCGGACGTAAGGCCCCCATGACTCCCTATCTCACGCTGGTCATCTGGGTGCCCATCCTTGCGGGCGTGCTGGTGCTCGCGACCGGGTCCGACCGGAATGCGGGACTGGCCCGCGTCATTGCGCTCCTCGGATCCATCGCCGGGCTGCTGGTCACGATCCCCCTGGTCGCGCAGTTCGATCCGTCCGCCCATGGGATGCAGTTCCGCGAACTGACGCCCTGGATCCCGCGCTACAACATCCAGTACGCCCTGGGCATCGATGGCATCTCGCTGCTGCTCATCCTGCTCAATTGCTTCACGACCGTGCTGGTCGTGATCGCGGGATGGAAGGTCATCGAGAATCGCGTTGCGCAGTACATGGCAGCCTTCCTGGTGATGTCGGGCCTGATGAACGGCGTCTTCGCGGCCATGGACGCCGTGCTCTTCTATGTGTTCTTCGAGGCGACGCTGATCCCGATGTTCATCGTGATCGGCGTCTGGGGCGGACCCAATCGGATCTACGCGTCGATCAAGTTCTTCCTGTACACGCTGCTCGGCTCGCTGCTGATGCTCGTGGCGTTCATCTATCTGTACAAGGTCACCGGGGGCAGCTTCTCGATCGAGGATTTCCACAAGCAGCCGCTGACGCAGACGGCACAGACGCTGATCTTCCTGGCCTTCCTCATGGCGTTCGCGGTGAAGGTGCCCATGTGGCCGGTGCACACGTGGCTGCCCGATGCTCACGTCGAAGCGCCGACGGGCGGTTCGGTCGTGCTGGCCGCGATCATGCTGAAGCTCGGCGGCTACGGCTTCATCCGGCTTTCGCTCCCGATCGCGCCGGACGCGAGTCACGCGCTGTCGGGTCTGATGATCACGCTGTCGCTGATCGCCGTGGTCTACATCGGTCTCGTCGCCCTCGTGCAGACGGACATGAAGAAGCTGATCGCCTACTCGTCCATTTCCCACATGGGCTTCGTGACGCTGGGCACGTTCCTGTTCGAGCGGATGGGGATGCAGGGGGCGATCCTGCAGATGGTCTCGCACGGATTCATCTCCGGCGCCATGTTCCTGTGCGTCGGCGTCATGTACGACCGTCTGCATTCCCGGCAGATCGCCGACTACGGCGGCGTCGTGAACTCGATGCCTGCGTTCGCGGCGTTCTTCATGCTGTTCGCGATGGCCAATTCCGGACTCCCGGGGACCAGCGGATTCGTCGGCGAGTTCATGGTCATCATGAGCGCCACCAAGATCAACTTCTGGTTCGCCTTCGCGGCCGCTACGACGCTGATCTTCGGTGCGGCCTACACGCTGTGGATGTACAAGCGCGTCGTGTTCGGTGCCGTCGCCAGCGCGAAGGTCGCCGACCTGACGGACATCGAACCGCGCGAGTGGCTGTTCCTGGCCGTCCTGGCCCTGGCGGTCCTGGTCATGGGGTTGTACCCCGCGCCCTTCAACGAGGTTCTGGAAATTCCGGTCGCCGACCTTCTCGGCCACGTGGCAAAGAGCAAGCTGCCATGACCTCGTCCTTCATTGTGTGGAGCCAAGCGTGGTGATTCCGACGTCCGCCGATTTCCTACCCGTGTGGCCGGAAGTTCTGCTGCTGGTGATGGTCTGCGTGATCCTGGTCGCGGATCTCTTTCTGCGGGATGACCAGCGCGCGGGCACCTATGTGCTCACCTTGCTCACGCTGGCCGGTTGTGCTCTGGTGACCCTCGCGTCCGGCCGGTCGGACGTGACGTACGCTTTCCATCGGATGTTCGTCGACGACCCGATGAGCGACGTCCTCAAGGTCATGATGTACGTGGCCGTCGCAGCCATGCTGATCTATTCGCGGACGTACATCACGGCCCGGGGGATGTTCCGCGGCGAGTTCTTCACGCTCACGCTGTTCGCGACGCTGGGCATGATGGTGATGATCTCGGCGAATCATTTCCTCACGCTCTACCTCGGGCTGGAACTCCTGTCGCTCTCGCTCTATGCGCTGGTCGCCCTGCACCGCGACAATGCCGACAGTACCGAGGCTGCCATGAAGTACTTCGTGCTGGGCGCGCTGGCATCCGGGATGCTGCTGTACGGCATGTCGATGATCTACGGCGCCACCGGCACGCTCGAGATCCCGCAGGTGGCCGCCCGCATCGCCGCCGGCAAGGCGAACACCACCATCCTCGTCTTCGGACTCGTCTTCATCGTTGCCGGGCTGGCCTTCAAGCTCGGCGCCGTGCCGTTCCACATGTGGGTGCCCGACGTCTATCAGGGGGCACCGACGGCCGTCGCATTGCTCATCAGCACGGCCCCGAAGTTGGCTGCCTTCGCCTTCGTGATCCGGCTGCTCGTGGAGTCGCTGGGGCACCCGACGCTGCTGGTGGAGTGGCGCCAGATGTTGATCATCCTGGCTGTGCTGTCGATGGCCGTCGGCAACATCACCGCCATCGCGCAGACCAACCTGAAGCGGATGCTGGCCTACTCGACCATCTCCCACATGGGCTTCCTGCTCCTGGGCATCCTGTCCGGCACGGTGAACGGGTATGGCGCGGCCATGTTCTATGTTTCCGTCTACGCCCTGATCGGGCTGGGCACTTTCGGCATGATCATGCTGCTGTCGCGGGACGGCTTCGAGGCGGACAAGCTCGAGGACTTCCGCGGCCTCAATCGACGCAGCCCGTGGTGCGCCTTCCTGATGCTGCTGCTGATGTTCTCGATGGCAGGCGTTCCGCCGACCGTCGGTTTCTACGCGAAATTCGCCGTGCTGCAGGCGGTCATCGACGCCGGCCATGTCTGGCTGGCCGTCGTGGCAGTGATCTTCTCGCTCATCGGCGCGTTCTACTACCTGCGCGTCGTTCGGCTGATGTACTTCGACCATCCGACCGACACGGCGCCCATCGTGGGTACGGGCGGCGCCCGGTTGCTGCTCTCCGTGAACGGCCTGGCCGCGCTGGTGATCGGTATCGTCCCCGGTTGGCTGATGACCCTTTGCCAGCGGGCGATGCAGGCGTCGCTCTGATCACTCACGACCTGCGCGCGGGGCGATGCCGTCAATGAATGATGTCACGCCGCTCAGTGACCTGACCGAGACCGAGGTCGAAACCACGGTCCGCTTCCAGGGTCGCATGCTCGAGGTGCGTGAGGATCAGGTGCGGCTGCCCGACGGCCACATCGCCAGCCGGGAGTACGTGGTTCATCCCGGGGCGGCCGTCATCCTCCCGATCTTCGACGACGGGTCCATCCTGCTGGAACATCAGTACCGCTATCCGCTTCGCCAACACTTCATCGAATTGCCGGCGGGCAAGTTCGAACCCGGCGAACCTCCGTTGGAGACCGCCAAGCGCGAGCTGCGGGAAGAAACCGGTTACGTCGCGCGGGAGTGGCAGCGCCTCTGCACGCTCCATCCGTGCATCGGCTACTCATCGGAAGTCGTCGAGGTCTTCATTGCCCGCGGGCTGGAATTCGTCGAAGCGAAACTCGATGACGAGGAATTCCTGGAAACGCTGATCGTTCCCCTGGATGACGCGCTGGAGTGGATTCGCACGGGGCGCATCACCGAGGTGAAGACCCAGATGGCACTCTTCTGGGCCGACCGGATGCGTGGCGGCTGGACTGCCGGAGAATAAGTCGTCGGAGGCGCAGGGCGCCCCCGAACTCGTCTTCCCCGCGGTCGGTCAGTGCCGTGTGGCTGCGGCGGCCTGACGAAAGACGGGTTCGCGAGTTTCGGGCGCCTCGATCGGGAAGGGGCGATTGAACAGGTAGCCCTGCGCATACTGCACATGCATGTCGTTGAGTCGGGACAGCACTTCGGGCGTCTCGACCCACTTCGCGATCACGTGCTTCGACAGACCCTGACCCACGTCGCAGAGTGCCTTCACGAAGATCCCGTTGGCGTCGTCGCGCGCCAGATCCCGCACGAAGTTGCCGTCGATCTTGATGTAGTCGACGTCGAACTGACGCAGGTAGTAGAACGAACTGAATCCCGAGCCGAAGTTGTCCAGCGCGAAGCGGAAGCCCTTGTCCTTGAGGTCCCGGATGAACGCCTTGCTGACGGAGACTTCCGCCATCGCCGTCGTCTCGGAGATTTCGAACACGACCTGGCCTCGAGACACATCGGTCTCGTCGAGGATCGCGTAGAAGCGCTTGATCCATTCCGGATCGGAGATGCTGACGCCCGACAGGTTCACGAAGAAGCGCGAGCGCATCGTCCGCCGTTCCGGCGCGCCCAGGTACTTGAGCAGCTTCTGCACGACGCGCAGATCCAGTTCCTGCACCAGTCCGAGCGATTCCGCGGCCTCGATGAATTGCTGCGGCGACACGATGCGACCGTCGTCGTCCTCGATGCGGACCAGGACCTCGTAGTGCATCGGTTCCTCGTCGTCGAGCCGGATCACCGGCTGCACGTAGAGGAAGATCCGGTCGTCGTCGAGCACCTGCCGCAGCTGCTTGGCCCACAGGACGCGCCGATGCGTCGTCCGCAGCGCTTCACCGCCGTCCTGTCCATAGATCACGACCCGGTTGCGGCCCGCATCCTTGGCCTGATACATCGCGATGTCAGCGGACGAGAAGAGGTTGTGGGGTTCGTTGCCATGGAACGGGTACAGCGCGACTCCGGCCGAGGCCGTCATCGGGATGACCCGCTCTTCGGACGCGAGCTGCAACGGGCACTGCCGCAGCCGGGTCAGCATGCCCTCGGCAACCTCCTGCGCCTGCGGTCGGAGCGCGCCCGGCACCTCGATGGCGAACTCGTCGCCGCCAAGACGATAGACCCGGCTGTTGGAGCGTTCCGCCATCTCCCGCAGGATGCCGCCGATGGAGACGAGGAGCTGGTCCCCTTGCCGATGGCCGACGTTGTCGTTGACGTACTTGAAATGGTCGATGTCGAGGAAGATGACAGCCCCTTTCTCGTGCGCGGCCAGCGCCTTTTCGACGGACTTCTGCAGGCTCACGCGATTGGGCAATCCGGTCAGCGGATCGTGGGTCGCGAAGAACTCCGTCTGCATTGCCGCCTGCTGCTGCTCGGTGATGTCGCGTGCCGTCCCCCGGATGCACATGACACCGCCGATCTCGTCGTGCGCAACCCGCGCGTTGATGCCGATCCACCGCTCATGGCCATCCGTTCCGACCACGCGTGTGCTGAAGTTGCGCGCCTCACCGGTCTTCTTCAGCTGCGCGAGAAAGCGCCGGTTGGCCACGTGCGACGCCTTCGCTTCGAAATCGAAGAAGCACCGTCCCTTCATTGCGTCGGGTTTCAACCCGAACACGGATTCGGCGGCTGAATTCAGATAGGTGAAACGGCCCTGCGGGTCCGTCGTCCAGATGACGTCGTGCGACGTCTCGACGAGATCGCGGTATTTCGATTCACTCTCCAGCAGGAGCTGGATGATGCGGCGCTTTTCCTGGAGGGCCTTGCGCGCGTGTTCGAGCTCGTCGTCGTAGCGCTCCAGCGTGCCGCCGATCGTCGAGGCGGCGAGGCCGTCGACGATCTCCTTGGCATATCGACGGTGACCGCCGTCCGTCCGGCGCGCCACCAGCACGCCTTGCGCATCCCACCGACGAAGTTTCTGGACCGGAATGCCGAGGCGTTCGGCCACTTCCTGGATGCTGTACTCGAGCTTCTCTTCCCGCATGGCCGGTGTTTTCTGTCTCGTTGACTCAGGGGGCGGACGACGCGGTGACCTGCCGCAGGCAATGTCGGTGTCGCTGATCGGGGACACACGCCGCCGAAAATCAGGATAGCACCGGGGTTCCCCATTTGGCCACAGAAAACGTATGCATTCGGGCACAATTTTCTGAGTGTGGCGATGCCCTTCAAAGCTGCTCGCGACGATAGAAAACCCGATACACGGCGCCGGCGAAGTCGTCGGAGATCAGGAGGCTGCCGTCCGGCATCACGAGCAGGTCGACGGGGCGTCCCCAGACTCGCTCCTTGTCGAGCCATCCTTCGGCGAAAGTCTCGAATCGCGCGACCTGGTTGCCCTTCAGTGTTGCCATCATGACCCGGTAGCCGTTCTTCCTCGATCGGTTCCACGAGCCGTGCTGGGCCACGAAGAGGCGGTTGCGGTACTCCGGCGGGAACTGCGTGCCCGTATAGAACTTCAGTCCATCCGGTGCCACATGACCGCCCTGCTTCCAGGCGGGCGGTACGAACTCCCGGCAGGCGCGCCTGGCGCCGAACTCGGGATCGGGGGTATCGCCCTGGTGGCAATACGGGAAACCGAAGTTCAAGCCCGCCCGCGTCGCGTGATTGAGTTCGCAGGACGGCAGGTCGTCCCCCATCCAGTCCCGCCCGTGATCGTTGAACCACAGTTCCCGCGTCTCGGGGTGCCAGTCGAATCCGACGCTGTTGCGGATGCCGCGGGCCACCACTTCGTAGCCGGTGCCGTCGGGGCGGATCCGGGAGATCAGGGCGTATCGGTCAGGATCGGGCTCGCACACGTTGCAGGGGGCGCCCACCGGCACGTAGAGCCACCCGTCGGGACCGAAGGCGATGCTCTTCCATCCGTGATGACGGTCCGTCGGAAAACGGTCCGTCACGACCACCGGCTTGGGAGGCGCCTCCAGCGTCGACTCGATCCGGTCGAACCGCAGGATGCGATGGATCTCGGCCACGAACAGCGACCCGTCCCGGAAGGCGACGCCGTTCGGGGTGTCGAGGCCCTCGGCGATCGGCAGGACCCGGGTCGGCCCGGCGCCTGACCCGGGACGAACGGCGTAGACGCGACCGGCGTCCATGGTTCCGACGAATATCGTCCCGTCCGATCCGAGCGCCAGCCCGCGAGCCCCGGGGACGCGGGCCAGCAGCTCGATCGCAAAGCCGGGCGGCAGCTTGATTCTCTCCAACGGGAGCTGGGCCGATGCGAGAGCGGCCGTGGCGGCGAGCGCCATGCCGAACAGCGCGGAAACGAGCGATCTCATGCGGTGATCTCCTGTCGATGGCGGCCCGAAGTGGGGCGGTGCCGTTCAAATGATCGCGTCTCTCTTGAAAGCGCGGGCTGCCGTCCGCATTTTCCCGCCGAACCGCGTGCCGTGGCCGGGTGCCCCCGACCCGCAGCGCGCCCCCCGTGTCGGCCTCTCGAGGAGTCGTTCGTGACCACTGAAACGCAGGAGAAGCTCAGTTTCCAGGCCGAGGTCCGGCAGTTGATGGACCTCATGATCCATTCGCTCTACAGCAACAAGGAGATCTTCCTGAGGGAGCTGATCTCCAATGCGTCAGACGCCGCCGACAAGCTCCGGTTCGAGGCGCTGGCCGATTCCGGACTGTACGAGGACGACGCCGAGCTCAGGATCCGCATCGCCTACGACAAGGAAGCCCGGACCGTCACCCTCTCGGACAATGGCATCGGCATGTCACGAGACGAAGTGATCGCGAACATCGGCACCATCGCGAAATCCGGGACGCGCGAATTCTTCCAGTCCCTGACGGGTGACCAGGCGAAGGATGCTCACCTGATCGGGCAGTTCGGTGTGGGCTTCTACTCGGCATTCATCGTGGCCGATCGGGTCACGCTGACCACACGCCGGGCCGGGCTGGGAGCGGATCATGCTGTCCGCTGGGAGTCGGCGGGTGACGGCGAGTACACGCTCCAGACCGTCCGCAAGGAGACCCGCGGCACCGAGATCGTGCTGCACCTCCGGGAAGGCCAGGACGAGCTGCTCTCCGGATGGAAGCTGAAGGAGATCGTTCGTCGCTACTCGGACCACATCACCCTGCCCATCCTGATGAAGAAGGAGGAATGGGATGCGGAGAAGCAGCAGCAGGTGATCCGCGACGAGGACGAACAGGTCAATCAGGCTTCGGCGCTGTGGGCCCGTTCGAAGACCGAGATCACGAAGGAACAGTACGAGGAGTTCTACAAGCACGTCGCCCACGACTTCGAGCCGCCGCTCGCCTGGACGCATGCGAAGGTCGAGGGCCGGCAGGAGTACACGCAACTGCTCTATGTCCCGTCCCGCGCGCCGTTCGACCTGTGGGATCGCGAGCACCGCCGCGGCGTCAAGCTCTACGTGCGCCGGGTCTTCATCATGGATGACGCCGAGCAGCTCATGCCGGCCTACCTGCGCTTCGTGCGCGGGGTGATCGATTCCAACGATCTGCCGCTCAATGTCTCCCGCGAGATCCTCCAGCAGTCCCGCGACGTGGAAGCGATCCGCAACGGGTCGGTCAAGAAGGTCCTGGGGATGCTCGAGGACCTGTCCGAGAACGACAAGGAGAAGTACGCCGGCTTCTGGAAGGCGTTCGGCCGCGTCATCAAGGAGGGCCTGGGCGAGGACTTCGCGAACCGCGAGCGGCTGGCCAGGCTGCTGCGCTTCTGCTCCACGCATGCCGATACCGACGAGGAGTCCGTGTCCCTCGCGGACTACGTGTCGCGGATGAAGGACGGGCAGGACAGGATCTTCTTCATCACGGCGGACAGCTTTGCGGCCGCGAAGCACTCTCCCCACCTCGAGATCTTCCGCAAGAAGGGGCTCGAGGTTCTGCTCCTGCACGACCGAGTGGACGAGTGGATGGTGGCGAGCCTCACCGAATTCGAGGGCAAGAAGCTCGCATCGGTGGCCAAGGGCGACCTCGATCTCGGGACGCTGGAGGACGAACAGGAGAAGGCCGCCCAGAAGCAGGAAGCCGAGACTTTCAAGGACCTGACCGATCGCATCGCGAAGACCCTCGGCGAGCGGGTGCAGGAAGTCCGCGTCACCCATCGCCTGACGGATTCCCCGGCGTGTCTCGTGGCCGACGAGCACGGCATGGGCATGAACCTGGAGCGCCTGCTGAAGGCGGCCGGACAGAAGGTCGGGGGCAGCAAGCCCATTCTCGAGATCAACCCGCAGCACGCGATCGTGCAGCGTCTGAACGGCGAGGCCGACGAGACCCGCTTCGGCGACTGGAGCCAGGTGCTGTTCGATCAGGCGTTGCTGGCCGAGGGCGGCCAGCTCGAGGATCCTGCGACCTTCGTGAGGCGCATCAATCAGCTGATGCTGGCCATGGCCTCGTGACCGGAGGCCGGCGCCGGGCGAGGAGGGGCCTCGTCTTCTCGTTCCCGGCGCGCCCCGGCCGTCGATGGTGCGACGCGACATCGACGGCCGGTGAACTTCGCGGGTTTTTCGCTACTCTCTGACGGGTCCGCCACTCCCCGACGACCGCGACCCATGTCCTCGACCCAGACCGCCACCGCCCCCTCCCTCTGGGGCTGGATCGATCGCAACATCCTCGACCTCGGCCGGCAGATGCGATTGTCGTATCTGCCGCCGCTGATGGTGTACGTCGCCTACGGCATCTCCGGCCTCACCGGGATCGTCGGCACCTTCTTCGTCAAGGGGTATCTCGGCCTGTCCGCGGAATCGCTGGCTGCGCTCGGATTCTGGGCCGGCCTGCCGTGGGCGCTGAAGATGCCCATCGGTCACCTGGTGGACCTGATGTGGCGCTGGAAGGGGCTGCTCGTGTACTTCGGGGCCGCGCTGCTTGCCGGCAGCATTCTCGTCATGGTCGGACTGCTCACCGATCGCGCCGCGATGGAGGCGATCATGCCGGCGGACGACTGGTTCGTGTTCGGCGCCATCCTTGCCCCGATCGGCTATGTGATCCAGGACGTCGTGGCAGACGCCATGACGGTCGAGGCCGTGCCTCGTGTCGACGACGACGGGGCGGTCCTGTCGGAAGCCGACCGACGTGCCGGCCACACGACCATGCAGACGCTCGGTCGGGTCGCCATCATTGCCGGGGGCATTCTCGTGTCGCTTGCGAACGTGATCCTGTTCGCCGATGCATCGGAGCTTCCCGAGCCCGAGAAGATCGCCAAGTACCGGCAGATCTACACCTTGGCGTTGATCATTCCCATCGTGTCCGTGTTCGGCGTGCTGCTCGCCGGACATCTGCAACGCCGGCACGCACGTCGTCTTCGGGAGCGTGGCCTGTCGCGGGAGGAGATCCACGATGCCCTGCACGGCAAGGGTGAACGGCCGCCCGTGAACTGGTGGATCCTGGGGGGCGGCCTGTTGTTCGCCGTCGTTTCCGTGACGCTCGGCGTGTCGAAGTTCGCGCTGAAGCAGGAGGTGATCTTCGGCGCGTCGATGGCGATCGTCCTGTTCCTGATGATCCGTCTGGTACGGGAACTCGAACCCGACGCCCGCCACACGCTCGTCGGCACGGCGCTGCTCATCTTCGTCTTTCGTGCGATGCCCAGCCCGGGTCCGGGATCGAGCTGGTGGATGATCGACGTGCTCCGGTTCGACGAGGCCTTCCTCGCCAAGCTGTCCCTGATCGGATCCGTGCTCGCGCTGCTGGGCATGTTCGTCTTCCGACGCTTCATGGCGGAGCGCTCCATCGTCTACATCGTCGGCTTTCTCACCATCGTCGGCACGATCCTGTCGCTGCCCAGCCTTGCGATGTACTACGGCTTCCATGAATGGACGGCCGCGCACACGGGCGGCGTGGTCGATGCCCGTTTCATCGCCGTCGTCGACACCGCGCTCGAATCGCCACTCGGGCAGATTTCGATGATCCCGATGCTGGCGTGGATCGCCAATTCCGCGCCCGACCGCCTCAAGGCCACCTACTTCGCGGTGATGGCGTCGTTCACGAACCTGGCCCTGTCCCTGTCGAATCTCGGCACCAAGTACCTCAACCAGATCTTCACCGTCACGCGGGAGGTGAAGGATCAGGCCACGGGCGTCATCAAGGTGCCGGCGGACTACGGTCATCTGGGTGATCTCTTCATCGCGGCGATCCTGATCGGACTCGTGATCCCGCTCGCGGCGATCGTGTTCGTCAAGACCACCCGCTACCGGAGTGCGTGATGCTCTACTCGCCGGGGCATTTTCAGCAGTGCGATCCTGATCAGATCCTGGGACTGATCCTGGCCCGACCCCTCGCCGTCCTCGTCACCGTCGGCGGCGGTCGGATTCTCGTGAGTCACGTGCCGATGCGTCACGTTGCCGAAGCCGAAGGACCGGGGCACCTGATCGGCCATCTCGCGCGCGCCAATCCGCAGGCGCGCGAGTACGACGAAACCGTGGAGGCGATCGCGGTCTTCACCGGGCCGAACACCTACGTGAGTCCTTCGGCCTACGCCACCAAGCGCGAGACCGGCAAGGTCGTGCCCACCTGGAACTACGCCGCGGTCTACGCCTTCGGCCGGCTCGAGTTTCTCGATGACCACGACGGCAAACACGGGGTGGTCGATGCGCTCACGACCCATTTCGAGTCGAAGCGCGAGCCTCCCTGGGCGGTTTCCGATGCGCCCGACGAATTCGTGAAGACGCAGCTCACGGCCGTGCGCGGCTTCCGTTTCCGCATCGCGCGGCTCGAGGGCAAGTGGAAGCTGAGCCAGAACCGGTCCGAAGCGGACCGCAGCGGCGTGATGCGGGATCTCGGTGAATCGACGGACGGGGCCGACAACGACGTTGCCGCCATGATGCGCGCGCTCTACGGTGCTCCGGATGCCGGCACGTAGCACGGCGGCCGGTCCGCATCGCGGAATCGCGCGCCGCGCACTGCCTTGACAGGGGCGAGACCCCCCTTCCAAGATCGAGCCCGTCGACATTCGGATCGACTCTCCGGGAGGACAACGTGTTCCATCGCTTCGCGCGGCATGCACTCGCCGCCACCCTGACGCTCGGCCTCGTCACCGCAGCGTCGGCCCAAACCATCCGGATCGGCTGGCTCTCGTCGCTGACCGGCCCGCTTTCGTCCGCCGCGATCGCCGAGAACAAGGGCGTCGAGTTCGCGGTCGAGGAGATCAACGCGGCCGGCGGCGTGCTCGGCCGCAAGCTGGAACTCGTCACGCGCGACACGGCCGGCGATCCGACCAAGGCCGTCAGCTTCGCGCAGCAGCTCGCCTTCAGCGAGAAGGTGCACTTCATCATCGGACCGGTGAACTCCGGCGAGTCGCTCGCGACGGTGCCGATCGTGGCGAAGGCCGGCATCCCGAATCTCATCATCGGCACCATCGACGAACTGGTCGACCCCCGGAAATTTCCGCGTGCGTTCCGGGCGATCAACACCAACCGGCAGTGGATCGAGGCCGCGAACGACTATGCGCTCAAGACGCTGAAGAAGTCGCGCGTCGCCATCATCGGCGACACGAGCGGTTACGGCACGTCCGCCGCCAAGACCGCGGCGGAGCTGCTGGAGAAGGCCGGCGTGAAGCCCGTGTTCCACACGCTCCTCGACCCGAACAAGACGGATCTCACCGACGACCTCAACAAGGCGAAGGCGGCGGGCGCGGACGTGATCATGCCGTGGACCGCGGCGACCGGACTCCTGAGCCGGCTCATCAATGCCCGCGGCGACATGGGCTGGAACGTCCCGATCGTGGGTCATCCGTCGGTGATGGCGCCCGCGATCAGGAAGCTCATCAACAAGCCCCAGTACTGGGAGAACACCTTCGCGGCCGGTCCGGTGAGCACGAGCTATCGCGCCGACGGGAAGCTGCCCGAGCGTACGCAGGCTCTCGTCGACAAGTTGCGGCCGCGCATGGGCGGGGGAGAGATCGACTACCTGTTCTGGTGGGTGGCGCTCGGCTACGACACGGTGAAGATCGTCGAGCACGCCGTGAAGACCGCCGGCGGCACCGACCCGGCCGCGATTCAGAAGGCACTGGAAAGCACCAAGGAACTGAAGGGGGTCTATGCGACCTACACGTGGACTGCACAGGATCGCAACGGCTTTCCCGATCACGACATCACGGTGAACATCGCCAACACGCTGAAGGACGGCAGCTTCAAGCTCGCGCCCCGCTGATCGGCGGGCACCGCCGACGTCCGCGCGCCGGTTCAGCGGGCGGACGTCTCCCGGCGGGATTCCTGCCAGGCACGGAGGAGCCTGCCTGCCTCCGTGATCTCAGCGGGCGTCATGCCCGCATCCACGAGCTTCTCCCGCGCCTCCCGCGCTTTCCACCATCCGTTTGCCGCGGCGGCCGAATACCACATGTGGGCTCGGGACCGATCGACGTCGACGCCATCGCCCGTCGCGTACATGTGGCCGAGGATGAACTGCGAGTGGCCGTGACCGTGTTCGGCGGCGCGCTGGAACCAGCGCGCCGCGGCCGCGAGATCCCTGGGACGTCCGTCGCCGCGGGCGTGGATCAGTCCGAGGTGATATTGCGCCGACGCGCTGCCGGACGCCGCTGCCGGTTCCAGAACGGCCATGGCGTCGTCGAATCGCCGGGCGTCATAGAGGCTGATGCCCTCCGCGACACGGCTCTCATCCACCGGGTCCGCGGCGATCGACACGCACGTCCAAGCCCAGGCCAGGCAGACCGCGATCAGGCGTTCCCGCGGCGATCGGCGCACGCGCGCCCTACTTGCTCGTGACGAAATGGACCAGCGTGACCAGCGAGGCGACGAAGATCGCGGCGCCGATCAGCCCGCCGAGGATCGCCTGCACCGGCGTGATCTTCACCAGATCGCTCTGGTAGTCCTGCTTCTTGCGAATGCCGAGGAAACTCCAGAACACGGCCTTGGCAACGGTGAGCGGCGACGCCGGCTTGTCGCGAGGAGAAGGGGTCATGGGCGGGCTCCGCGACGCGCGTTCAACGACCGTGCCACACGGGCGGACGCTTGCCGATGAAGGCATCGATGCCCTCGCCGGCGTCGTCCGCCATCATGTTGCAGGCCATCACCTCGGCTGCCTGCCGATAGGCTTCCTCCAGCCCCACTTCCAGTTGCGGATAGAACATCCGCTTGCCGGCAGCGACCGCCACCGGGCTCTTCGCGATGACGGCGCCGGCCAGGCGTTTCACTTCGGCGTCGAGCTGGTCGGCGGCGACGACGCGATTCACCAGGCCATAGTCCCTGGCAGTCGCGGCATCGATGAATTCGCCGGTGAGGAGCATCTCCATCGCACGCTTGCGCGACAGGTTGCGCGAAAGGGCCACGGCCGGCGTCGAACAGAACAGCCCGACGTTGATGCCCGAGGTCGCGAACTTCGCGTGATCGACGGCCACCGCGAGATCGCATGCGGCCACGAGCTGGCACCCGGCGGCGGTCGCGAGCCCGTGCACCTTCGCGATGACCGGCTTCGGCAGCCGGGCCATCGTGAGCATGAAACGGCTGCACTGTGCGAACAGGGCGTCGTAGAACGCCTTGTCCGGATGGGCGCGCATTTCCTTCAGATCGTGCCCGGCGCAGAAGGCCGGCCCGTTGGCGGCGATGACCACGACCCGCGCGTCGTCGTCCGTCTCGAGCGTCTCGAGTGCGGACTGGAGTTCCGTGAGCATCGCGCAGGAGAGCGCGTTGTACTGCCTGGGACGATTCAACGTGAGGGTCGCGATGCCGCCGGCGATCTCCTTGAGCAGGATCGGTTCGACGATCTGGGCGGGGGTGTCGGTCGGGGTCGACATGATGGCTGCAGTCCTCTTGCGTCTCGCACCGGGCGGGGACGTCGATTATAGGTCCGGGCCCCGCGGCGGGCACGCCCGGCAGGATCGTCGGGGCAACGGCGGCCTGGGGGCGGCACGCGACGGACCCGGGCGCGCACGCCTTCGCAAGCGTCGGGGCGTCACCGGCCTTTGGGCAGACGTGTCGCCGCTTCCGCCGGCGGCAACGGGGCACTGAAGGCGAATCCCTGCACTTCGTCGCATCCCAGTTGCTCCAGGAAGCGGATCTGTTCGGAATTCTCGACGCCCTCGGCGATGACGCCCAGCTGCAGTCCGTGGGCCATCGCCACGATACCGCGGGTGATGGCGACGTTGTCCGGATCGTCCGGCACGTCGCGGATGAATGCCCCGTCGATCTTCACGCAGTCGATCGGGAACCGTTTCAGGTACGACAGCGACGAGTATCCCGTGCCGAAGTCGTCCACCGTGATCCGGATGCCGAGCGCCCTGAGTTGTCGCAGGACGTCCGCGACGTGTTCGGGATCGCGCATCACCATGCTTTCCGTCACTTCGATCTCCAGGCATCGGCCGTCGAGTCCGGCCTCCCGCAGCGCCGCGACGACCAGGTCGGGCAGCCCGGGTCGCACCAGTTGCCGCGCCGAGAGATTCACCGCCGTGCGCCGCGGTTCGAGTCCGGCATCCAGCCATGCGCGATGCTGGCTCGTGGCGGCGCGCAACACCCAGTCGCCGATCGGCACGATCAGTCCGATGTCCTCGGCGATCGTCACGAAGTCCGCCGGCGCGAGCAGTCCGGCTTCCGGATGGTGCCAGCGCAGCAGCGCCTCCACGCCGGTCACCTCGCGCGTCGACAGCGAGATCTTGGGTTGATACCAGAGGCGCAGCTCGTCCCGTTCGAGGGCCCGCCGCAATGCCGCTTCCAGCTTGAGGCGTTGCCGTGAGTGGAGGTTCATGTCCTCCGCGTGGAACTCGAAATTGTTCTTGCCGCGATCCTTCGCGCGGTACATCGCGAGATCGGCATTCTTCATCAACGTCTGCTGGTCGGCGCCGTCGCGAGGGAACACGCTGATGCCCGCGCTCGCGGTGACCACCAGCGCCTGTCCTGCGAGGTGACACGGTTCGGCGATGGCGTGCAGCATCTTGCGGCCGATCGTCCCCGCGTCCTCCGGCGTCACGAGATCCGCCACGAGCATGACGAACTCGTCGCCGCCGAGCCGGGCCACGATATCGCTGTCGCGGACGCAGCGCCGCAGCCGGGCGCCGACCTCGCGCAGGATCTGGTCGCCGTACTCGTGTCCGAGCGTGTCGTTGATGTGCTTGAAGCCGTCCAGGTCGACCAGCATTACCGCGAAACGGTTCGGTTCCCTGCCGCCGCGGGCCAGCATCGTTGCGAGCGTGCGGTTGAACAGTGCCCGGTTGGGCAGCCCGGTGAGTTCGTCGTGATAGGCGAGGTGGTGGATCCTCGCTTCCGCGCTCTTGCGGGCCGTGATGTCCCGCATGATCACGCTGGCCTTGGGATCTCCGGTCGCGTCGCGGAACAGCACGGAGGTCACTTCCACGGGAAAGGTCGTGCCGTCCTTGCGCATCAGCGTCAGTTCGCAGGCCACCCGGCCCACCCGGGCACGCTCCTCCGACAGGCGAGGCAGGTCCGGCGAGTCCGAGGTGACGAAGGCGTAGGGTTCCAGTGCCCGCAACTCGTCCTCGTCGTATCCGAGCAGTCGGCAGGCTTCCGGATTGGCCGAGAGGATGTGACCCTCCGGCCGCGTGAGGAGCACGGCATCGATGCTGCTCTCGAACAGGGCGCGGTAGCGGGTCTCGGCCGCGGCGAGCGCGTCGAGCAGTTCGCGCTGCCCGGTGATGTCCTCGATGACGCCGATTGCCCCGGTGATCTCGCCGCCCGTGTCGCGAATGGGGACGGCGCCGTCGAGGATGGTCCGCCGCGTGCCGTCGGCCGCCTCGATGTCGAGCATCTGATTCGCGACCGCGCGGCCCGTCGCCCGGGCCCGGGCCAATGCCCAGTCGCTCGACGCGAGCGGTATGCCGCCCGGCCTCGTCCAGCCCCGGAGCACGACGGGCTGCTCGTGGGCGAAGGTGCCCCAGATCCGGGCGGCCTCCGGGTTGTTCATGAAGATGCTGCCTTGCCGATCCGCGACGGACACGCCGACCGGCAGGGTGTCCAGCACCTGTCCGATGAGCGCCTCGCTCCGTGCGGTGGCGGCCATCAGCGCGTCGCGCTGCCGGAGCTCCCGTGACAGCCGCCACGTGAGCCACAGGATGGCGGCGGCGACGAGCGCACCGACGATGCCGTAGGCCCACACGCTTCGCTGCCAGGGCGCCAGCACCTCGGACCGGTCCAGTCCGACGAACACCAGCAACGGCATCTGCGCCACGCGCCGGATCGTGTACAGGCGGTTGATGCCGTCGATGCTGCTGACCAGTTCGCCGCTCGCGCCGTCGCTGCGTTCGAGTTGGCGGCGCATCGACTCCGTGCTCGCGATGCGGCGTCCGATGGCCGACGGCACGTGCGGCACGCGGGCCAGGAGCGATCCGTCCCAGTGCCGCAGGTTGATGAGTCCGTGCGCGCCGATGTCGAGCCCCGAATACTGGGACTCGAATCGGCGCGGATCGAGGATCGCCACGACGATGCCGGCGAACGATCCGTCCGTGGTCGAGAGGCGTCGGCTGGCGGTGATGAAGATCCTGCCGGAGACCTCGTCGACCATCGGGGTGCCGACGTGCAGTCCCGACGGATTCTCCCGATGCCACTGGAACGAGGACCACGTCGACAGGTCGCGGGCCTTCGCGGGGAAACGCGACGTGTCATGTGCGACCATGCCGTCGCGATCGATGATGCACAACTGGCCGGATGGCCCGATGGTGGTCAGCTTCTCGACGAGGATCTCCTGCATCACCGCCGAGCCCGGCTGCTGGTGATCGGGCAGCCGCGACCACAGCGTGCTGATGCTCGCCAGCGTGGCATCGGCCGCCTGGAAGCTGCGCGCCGTCTGCTCCTCCAGCACGCGCGCCAGGTTGCGTGTGGTCGTGTAGCCCGCCTCCAGATAGTTGGATCGTGCCGACCACAGGGATGCCGCCATCACGCCCAGCAATGCAAGCGCGGCGGTGACCGACAGCGCCGGCACCAGCCATCCGGCGTAGCGGCGGGCGGACAGGCGTTCCGCAGCGGTCGACCGCTCGCGCGTGAAGGCACTGACCCGCGTTGGAGAACCCGATGCCGCGCGCTCCGCAGCGGAGCCGCCGCCGGCCGCAACGCCTCGTGCAGGCGCGCGCGGCGCGAGCCGGCCGGCGTGGCGTGAACGATTCATCCTCCGCGCATCCCCTGCACCTCGGGCGAGCGCTGCGCGTCAGAACATCGGCTTCGTGGTGGCGGCGTTGTAGCGGGCGATGCCTTCGATGATCTCGACCTTCGCTTCTTCCGGTCCGACCCAGCCGGTCACCTTGACCCACTTGCCGGGTTCGAGATCCTTGTAGTGTTCGAAGAAGTGAGAGATCTGCGAGATGACCAGTTCGGGCAGGTCGCGCGGATTGACCACTTGACGGTAGAGGTTGCACAGCTTGTCGATGGGCACGGCCAGCACCTTCGTATCCTCGCCGGCTTCGTCCGTCATCTTGAGCATGCCCACCGGGCGGCAGCGAACCACCACGCCGGTGATGAGCGGAACGGGGGAAAGCACGAGCACATCGACGGGGTCGCCGTCGCCCGACAACGTGTGCGGCACGTAGCCGTAGTTGCAGGGGTAGTGCATGGCCGTGGACATGAAGCGGTCCACGAACATGGCCCCGGTCTGCTTGTCCACCTCGTACTTGATCGGGTCCGCGTTCATCGGGATCTCGATGATCACGTTGAAGTCGTTCGGAATGTCGCGGCCCGGGCCCACGCGATCGAGATTCATGATGAGGTCCGTCGAGGGAAAGCCGGTATTATAGAAACCGACTGTCCCGCTGCGTCGCCCGACGGCGTCCAACGCCGAGATTTCCCTCCTTCACTCCGTACCGCATCGTGTTCGCCCACGCCCACGCCGCTTCTCCGCACTGGCGCATCGCCGCCGCCGAATGCCTCGAGCAGCTCGGTCCGCCCGCCCCGGGCGCGAACCTCGGCTTCGTCTACGTCACGGACGTGTATGCGTCGCGCGTGCAGGAGATCATCGAATTGCTCCGGCTGCGGACCGGGGTCGATCACTGGATCGGTACCGTCGGTCTGGGGATCTGCGCTTCCGACCAGGAGTATCTCGACGAGGGCGCCATGTCCCTGATGCTCGGTTCGTTCGAGCCCGGATCGTTCCGGGTGCTGTCGCAGGTCCGCGCGCCGGGCGATCTCGCCCGCGACCCGCTGACCGTCGGCGGCGTGCCGGGGCACTTCGGGGTCGTGCACGCCGATCCTCGCAACGGTCGCGTGTCGGCGATCGTGGCGGAACTGTCGCGCCGGCTCGAGAGCGGCTACGTGGTCGGCGGCATCTCCAGTTCCCGCAGCGCGCATCCGCAGATCGCGGACGGCGTCGCCGAGGGCGGGCTGTCCGGCGTGGTCTTCACGGACGACGTGGTGGTGAGCACGCGGCTCACGCAGGGATGCACGCCGTTGGGCGACGTGCATACGGTCACCCAGAGCCAGCGCAACGTGCTGATCGAGATCGACGGACGTCCGGCCCTCGACGTGCTGCGCGAGGATGCGTCGCTCCGGACCGATCGCGATCTCGAACGCGTCGGCGGGCATCTCTTCGCCGCACTGCCGGTGACGGGGGACGATGCCGGGGACTACACCGTCCGCAATCTCGTCGGGCTCGATTCCGAGCGGGGGCTGGTCGCCATCGGCGATCTCGTGGATCCGGGCTCGAAACTCATGTTCTGCCGGCGCGACCGGCGCTCGGCTGTCGAAGACATGTCCCGCATGCTCGACAGCATCAAGAGCGGTCTGTTCACGCGGCCCCGGGGGGCGCTGTACTTCTCCTGCCTGGGTCGCGGCGCCAGCCTGTTCGGCGAGGTGTCGCGCGAGCTGCACATGATCCAGGAAGGTCTGGGCCACATCCCGCTCACCGGGTTCTACTGCAACGGCGAGATATCCCACAACCGGCTCTATGGGTACACGGGCGTTCTCACGCTCTTTCTCTGAGGTTTCGCGCAGTCTCGCCGGCCTGCTCCTCGCGGCAGGGGCGGCGCACGGAGCGGACATCGTTGCGACTCCCGCGGACTACCTGCCGCAGGTTCGCCGACTCCAGGCAGGCGACACGCTCTGGCTCGCGCCGGGCGACTACACGCAAGGGCTGCCGATCGTCGGCCTCCGCGGCAGTGCCGCGCTGCCGATCCGCATCCGGGCGCGCACCGCCGACCAGCGCCCGCGCTTTCTCGCCCAGTCCGGACGCAACACGATCAGCATCGTCGATGCCGAGTACGTCGAGGTGTCCGATCTCGACCTCGACGGGGCCGGGTTGCCCGTGGATGCCGTGAAGGCCGAGGGGCACGCGCGCTTCGCCCATCACATCACGCTCGAAGGACTGCGCATCGTCGGTCACGGATTCCATCAGCAGAACGTGGGCATCTCGACCAAATGTCCGGCGACCGGATGGGTCGTCCGCGGCAACGAGATCGTCGGCGCCGGCACGGGCATGTACTTCGGCAACTCGGACGGCAGCGCTCCCTTCGTCGCCGGACTCATCGAGCGCAACGTCGTGCGCGACACGCTCGGCTACAACCTCCAGATCAAGCACCAGAAGGTGCGTCCCGCGGGCGTCGGGCTGCCCACCGGTGCGTCGGTCACGGTGATCCGTCACAACCTGCTGTCGAAAGCGAACAACGGAGCGCTCCGGGAATTCGCGCGGCCGAACCTGCTGGTGGGGCATTGGCCGCCGAGCGGCGACGGCGCCGACGACACCTACCTGATCCACGGCAACGTGTTCTTCGCCAATCCCACCGAAGCGCTGTTCCAGGGTGAAGGCAACATCGCGCTCTACGGCAATCTGTTCCTGAACCCCGAGGGCGCGGCCGTCCGCATCCAGCCGCACAATGGCCGGCCCGACCGGATCGACATCTTCTTCAATACCGTGTTTGCCCGGACCGACGGCATCCGGGTCGTCGGCGGCAATCCCGCCCATCGGCAGCAGGTCTGGGGCAACGCGATTTTCGCGGGCGCAGCCGCCGCCGGCTGGGATCCCCGGGACAATCTGGCTGGCGCACTCGACGAAGCCTCCGCCTACGTGGAGCGGTTCGATCCCGCGCTGACGCTGCTCGATCCGCGCCCCACCGCCTCCATGCTGCGAGCGGAGATACGCGACGCCGCGGCGCAGCGACTCTATCCCGACAGCGCGGAAGATCTCTGCGGTCATCCGCGCGGCGTCGTGGCCGTGGGGGCGTTCGCCGCTGCGCCGACGCCGCCGCACTTCCCGCTCCGGAAAAGGCCGCTCCGGGAGCCCTTCTGCCCGTGACGGGAGGCAGTGTCGCGTTACACTGCCGCTCCGACGTCCTCCCGATCCTTCCTCCCCGGTACCGCGCCATCCCATGCGATTCCCGCTGTCATCCCTCGACTGGATCGCGCTCGCCTGGTTTCTCGTGTGGTGGATCGGCTACGTCCTGTTCGCGCAGTGGTATGCACGCCGGTATCCCAGCCTCGTGGGACTCATGACCGAGCAACGGCGCAAGTGGATGAGCGCCGTCATGGACCGGGAGAACCGGATCGGCGACGTGTCCATCCTCACCAACCTGTCCAACGGCGCGACGTTCTTCGCGTCGACGACCCTGCTGATCCTGGGCGGTCTGCTCGCGCTGCTCGGGACCACCGACAAGCTGGCGTCCGTCGTCACCGATCTCCCGTTCGCGAAGCAGAGCACCGAACAGGTGTGGGAGATCAAGGTGCTGCTGCTGACCGGGATCTTCATGTTCGCCTTCTTCAAGTTCACGTGGGCGCTGCGCCTCTATCACTTCTGTTCGGTCCTCGTCGGCAGCGCGCCACCCGTCGGGAGCCGAGGAGAGGCCGTCGAGTCCTTCATCACGCGGGCCACGCGCACCTCCACCCAGGGCGCCGAGAGCTTCAACAACGGCTTGCGGGCCTACTACTTCTCGCTCGCGGCGACCATGTGGGTCATCAATCCCTGGATCTGGATGATGGCCACGAGCTGGGTCGTCCTGATCCTCTATCACCGGGAATTCCATTCGGAAGCCCTGCATGCGCTCACGTGACACCGGAGGCACGAACCGATGACCACCGACGCGACCCGCTTCCCCGCCTTCATCGCCGAAGTCGCGGCGCTGCGCGGCGTCACGGACCCCCAGCGCATCGCCGCCTGGCAGGAACGGCTGGCGTGGTCGTTCGACGATCTGTCAGCGCTGGAAGCGGCGCTGCCCGTGGCGGATCCGCTCATCGCGCCGCCCTTCCCGGGGTCCTCGTACAGCCCGCCTCGCGGCATGTCCACCGAGCATCGGCCCGGCATCGTGGCGCAGGCGATCGAGGTGCGATCCGGCCGGCATCGCGCCCTCGACCTCGCCATGGCCGCGCTCGCGGCTGCCGATGCCTGGCGGCACGCGAATGCCTTCATCGATCTGCAGACCGAGGATGTGCTGAGGCAGGCGGAGTCCATCGACGCCCAGGTGCGGCGACGTGCCAACCCGGGGCCGCTCGCCGGCATCCCGGTGGCCGTCAAGGACCTGATCCCCGTGCGCGGCTATCGCATGACGGGAGGGACGCGCGCTCGCGACACCCAGGTGGCCGAGAAGGATGCCGCCGTCGTGGCCCGGCTGCGCGCGGCGGGCGCGGTGATCTTCGGAACGACGAACCTCCACGAACTGGCGTTCGGCGTGACCAGTGCCAATCCGCACTTCGGTGCCGTCGTCAATCCGCGCCATCCCGGGCGCATTCCCGGCGGATCGAGCGGCGGATCCGCAGCCGCCGTGGCGGCGGGCATCGTGTCGGTGGCGCTCGGCTCCGACACGGGCGGATCCATCCGCATCCCGGCGGCCTGCTGCGGCATCGCCGGCTTCAAGCCGACGTTCGGCATGATCGAGAAATCCGACGTGCTGCCGCTCGCCTGGTCCCTGGATCACCTCGGTCCCATCGCCGCCTGTGTCGATGACGCGGCCACGGTGTACGAGGTGCTCGCCGGCCTGCCCGACGGCGCCACCGGCGGCGTGCCCGAGCGGCCGCCGGCATTCGTCTTCATCGGCGGGCGCTTCACCCAGGAAGGCGTGGAGGGCTCGGTCCTGGCGCGCATGAAGGCGCTGGATCGGGAATGGCGTGCCGCGGGGGCGCGGGTCGCCTCGACGGCCGTCGACGCCCTGCGCCTGGCCGGGCCGGCCCAGTTCGTCACCATCGGCTCGGAGGCCACCGCGGCCAATGCCGACATCCTGTCGGTCGATGCGACGCGTCTGGGGCAGGACGTGCGTCTGCGGCTGGAACTCGGGCAGTTGTTCCTCGCGTCGGACTACGTGAAGGCCCAGCGCATTCGGAGCGAGGTGCGGGCGGCGCTGCTGGCGGCACTCGGCGACGCCGATGTGCTCGTGCTGCCGTCGATGCCCTGTGCGCCGCCCGGAACGGGCCAGAGCGTCGTCAGCATCAACGGGCATGCGCTGCCCATTGCCGGCATGCTCACGCGCTTCACGTCCCCGTTCAACATGACGGGACTGCCTGCGCTGTCGCTACCCTGCGGATTCGATGCCGAAGGTCTGCCGCTCAGCGTGCAGCTGGTCGGGCGTCCCGGCGAGGATGCCCGCGTGCTCGCGACCGCGCGCTGGGTCGAGCGGCAACTGGCGGGCGCGGGTGCCGACGGGCCGGACCATGGGTGACGATGCCCGCGCTTCAGGTGCCCCGGCGTTCCGGTTCGAAGGGGAAGCGGCGCGCCGGGTGGAGTCGATGTATCTGACCCGCGACGTCACGGCGCACCGGCAGTCGGTGCTGGAGCGCCTGGAGGTCACGGCCGGCGATCGGGTGCTCGACGTCGGCTGCGGACCGGGGCTCCTGGCTGCCCTGGCCGCGGACCGGACCGGCCCGGAGGGGTTCGTCTGCGGCGTCGATGTTTCGTCCAGCATGCTGATGCTGGCCCGCCAGCGTTGCGAGGCCCGGGCCTGGACGGCCTTTCATTTCGGCGGCGCGGCGGCGCTGCCGCATCGCAGCGGCACGTTCACCCGGCTCGCGTGCACCCAGGTCCTCGAGTACGTCGCCCGACCGGATCAGGCCCTGGCGGAATTCCGCCGCGTGCTGCGGCCCGGCGGTCGCGTGGTGCTGATGGACACCGACTGGGAATCCTGCGTCTGGGCGAGCGGTGACGACACGCGCATGCGTCGGATCGTCGATGCCTGGGACACGCATTGCCCCCATCCCCATCTGCCGAGGACGCTCGCGACGCGTCTCGCAGCGGCCGGTTTTCGCGTCGACGGGGTGGAGGCGTTCCCGATGGTCACGACCTCCCCGATGGCCGGTTCCTACTGCGCCGGCATGGTTGCGGAACTTGCCCGGTTCGCCGTCCGGTCCGGGCGGGTGTCCGAAGACGATGCAGCCGCCTGGCGCCGGGACCTCGAACGGCGGGATCAGGCGGGCGAGACGTTCTTCAGTCTCAACCGATTCGTGTACGTCGCGACCCGCCAGTGAGAGGAACCCGATGCGCGGCCATGACGATGCCCTGCAATCTTCCTTACAGGCGGCGGTCTTAACGTCCGCCGGTCGCTCTGCGACAATCGCGCAACCCGGATCCCTGGGGGAGACATGACAGCACCGAGAATCTGGCTGGGCACGGACGGCATCGTGCATGTGGACTACAGCGCGGTGGGCGTGCTCACGCTGGCGGCGGTCAAGGCCGAGTTCGAGTTCCGCCGCTCGCTCGTGCCGGGAAAGCAGCTCGTGATGGCTCGCCTGCCGGGCATCTGGCGCGTCGACGTGGACGCCGCCACCTTCCTGGCCTCGCCGGAAGTGACGCGGCACACGCTGGCCGAAGCCGGGGTCGTGCAGTCCAGCCTCGGCATCGCCGCGCTGCGCGTGTTCGAGCTCTACCATCCGCCGCCCTTCCCGTTCCGTATCTTCGCCTCCGAGGAGGATGCGCAGGAGTGGCTCCTCGCCATCCAGGACACCCCCGACTCGGCCGGCGCCGAGTCCCCGACGCTCAGGACCTACTGGTGACCATTTCCTTCCGAAAGCGTCTGAAGGAGGGCCGGCCGATGATCGGCGCCCTGCTGCAGATGCCGCTGCCCGAGGTGGCGGAAATCTACGTGACGGCCGGCTACGACTGGCTCTTCATCGATCTCGAGCACTCGCCCAACGACGCCCGCCATGCGCAGGACATCCTGACGGCCGCGGATGCGCGCGTTCCCTGCGTGGTGCGCGTGCCGTGGAACGACGAAGCGTCGATCAAGAAGGCGCTCGACATCGGCGCCACCGGCGTCATCGTGCCGCTCGTGAACACGGCCGAGGACGCGCGCCTGGCGGTCGGCCGCTGCAAGTACCCGCCGGTCGGCTTCCGCAGCGTGGGCATCACCCGCGCGCAGCGTTTCGATCTCGAGTTCGCCGAGTACATGGGGCGGGCCAACGACGACATCGCGGTGATCGTGCAGATCGAGCACATCGATGCCGTCCGCAACATCGACGCGATCCTCGATGTGCCGGGTATCGACGGTGTGTTCGTCGGGCCTTTCGATCTGTCCGGCAGCATGAACAAGCCCGGCCAGATCAACGACCCGGAAGTGCAGGCCGCCATCGCGCAGATCGTCAGGGCGTGCGAGCGCCGCGACATCGCGCTCTGCGCCTATGCCCACACCCCCGAGCACGCGCGCAACTACATGAAGCTGGGCTATCGCGTCATCGGGCTGTGCACCGACTTCATCGTGCTCGCGCGTGCCGCGCGCGCCTACCTGCAGGAAGCCCGCGCGTGAGCCGTCGGCTGTTGCTCGGCCTCGCCCTGGCAGGCGCGGCGCTGCCCGCGTCCGCGCAATCCGGCGAGGGGCTGGCGCGGGATCTCGCCAACCCCCTGTCGACCCTCACGCGGGTTCCGCTCGAACTCGACTGGGACCGCAAGGTCGGTCCGAACCGCGACGGCGACCGCTTCACCGTCCGTGCACTTCCGACATTGCCCGTCGACCTGAATCGCGACTGGAACCTGATCTCCCGCACCGACGCGCGCTTCGTCGCGCAGTCGGACGTCGCCCCCGGTGCCGGGCATCAGTTCGGTTTCGGCGACGTGACGCAGCACTTCCTGTTCGCACCCAAGCGGCCGACGGCCGGCGGGCTCCTCTGGGGGGCCGGTCCGGCATTGCTGCTCCCCACGGGGACCGACGGGCGCCTCTCCTCCAGGAAGTACGGGCTGGGGCCCACGGGCGCGGTGGTGTTCCAGGACGGCGGCGTGACCTACGGCGTCGAGGCGCATCACCTCTGGTCCGTGGCGGGAGACGACGCCCGCGGCGACGTGAGCGTCACCCGTCTGCGGCCGTTCGCCGCCTACACGACGCGCGATGCCTGGACTTTCGGGGTCGACGCCGACAGCACCTACGACTGGAAATCGAAGCAGGGTTCCACACCCGTCACGCTCTCGGCATCGAAGCTCGCCACGATCGCCGGCCGGCCCGTGAACGTGGGAGGCGGTCTGCGCCACTACGTGGACAGCGCCGACGGCGGGCCGCACGGCTGGGCGTTCCGGGTCAGCGCGACGTTCGCCTTTCCCTGAGCGCGATCGCGTCCGCATCCCCGTCAAGGCACGAGGACGATCTCCGTCGAGCCGATGCCCTCGACCGTGAAGCGATACGTCTCGCCGGCCGACGGAAAGCGGGTCGTCACCAGACTGCCGGTGGAGACGATCTCGCCGGCATGCAGCGTCTCCCCTCGTGACGACAGATGGTTCGCCAGCCAGCGCAGCGGTTCGAACGGATGACCGAGCACGTCGCGACCGTGACCCTTGTCGATCGCCACTCCGTTGCACTCGACGACGCCGCTGACCGCGGCGAGTTCGGGCCACGTATCGCGGAACTCGCCGAGCACGATGCCCTCATTCCAGGCGTTGTCGGCCACGAGGGACAGCATGTCGAGCGGGTAGGGTGAATGGCGATCGTCGATGACTTCGAAGGCCGGTGCCACGGCGTTGACCGCCGCTGCGACGTCTTCCATCGTGTAGGCGCGATCCCGCGGCGGCAGATCGCGGCCGACCCGGACGCAGATCTCGAACTCGAGTCCCAGATGCACGATCCCGCTCAACGATCGGACGATGCCGCTGTGCTGCCGGCGGCTCGCGAGCACCACGCCCGGCACCGGGTGGTCGATGCTGCACATCTGCTGCATGCGCAGCGACGTGAGGCCGATCTTGTAGCCGACCCGCGGGCCGTGCACCGGGAGGTATCGCTTCACCAGCGCCGCCTGGATGGCATACGCGCCCTCGAGGTCGGTGGCGCCCCAGTCGCGCGCGAACGGCACCAGGTTGCGCTTCGCGACGTGATCGCGGAACAGCATGTCGGCGGCGGCTTCGAATCGTGTCGTCATGGGAGGCTCCCGGTTCAGGTGAGTCGGATGATCCCCGAAGTCTGCACGAGGCGGAAGCGCTGCGCCCCGTCGCGGAATCGCCGGTGTTCCGCCCCATGAGCCTGGATCCCGATCTCGACTGGATCGACGGTCAGCCGTTCTCGCGCCGCTACGGGGATGTGTACTTCTCCCGCGCGAGCGGTCTCGAGGAGTGCGCGCACGTGTTCATCCGGGGCAACGACCTGGACGCGCGCTTCGCGGCACTGGCGCCCGGCGAATCGTTCGCCGTCGGCGAGATCGGCTTCGGCACCGGACTGAACTTTCTCAGCGCGTGGCAGCACTTCCTGGCGCGCGCGCCGGCCACCTCGCGCCTGCATTTCGTCAGCACCGAGCGGCATCCGTTGTCGCGTGCGGATCTCGAACGAGCCCTGGCGCTGTGGCCGGCCGTGGCGCGGGAGGCGGCCGGGCTCCTGGCGCAATGGGATGTCCTGCCGCCTGCTTTCCACCGTTTCGTGTTCGAGGACGGCCGCGTGATGCTGACGCTGCTGGTCGGCGACGCCCGCGAAACGCTGCCGCGCCTCGACGGCGTGGTCGACGCCTGGTTCCTCGATGGCTTCTCCCCCGCGAGGAATCCGGAACTCTGGAGCGCCGAACTGTTCGATGCCGTTTCGCGGCGATCGCGCGTCGGAACCACCTGCACCACCTATTCGGTCGCAGGTGTCGTGCGCCGGACCCTGGAAGCCAGCGGGTTCCGCGTGGAGCGTCGTCCGGGCTTCGGACCCAAGCGCGAAATGCTGGCCGCCGTGTGTGTCGAGCCTCGTCCCGACGGCTATCGCGCGCCGTGGCTCGTGCGAGCGATGCGTCACGCGCCGCGCTCGGCGGCCGTCATTGGCGGCGGCCTGGCGGGGACGGCCGCTGCCGCGAGTCTCGCCGCGCGCGGCCTGCCGGTCACGCTGATCGAACGTCATCCGACGCTCGCCGCCGAGGCCTCCGGCAATCCGCAGGGCGTGCTCTACGTGAAGCCGTCGGCGCACGGCACGCCGCTCACCGGGTTGATGTTGAGCGGGCTGGCGTTCAGTCTGCGGGAACTGGCGCGTCGCCTTCCCGACCATGGCGACGTCTGGTCGCGGTGCGGCGTGCTTGCCCTGGCGCAGGACGCGGACGAGCGGGCGCGTCAGCAGTCGCTCGCCGACCTCGGCTGGCCGCCCGTCTTCCTGCGGCACGTCGACGCCGTCGAAGCGAGTCGGCTGGCCGGCGTGGCGCTCGACCACGGCGGGCTGTTCTATCCGCGTTCCGGATGGGTGCATCCCGCGGCCCTGTGTGCCGCGTTCGCCGCGGGTGCCGGCATCCAGGTGCGTCTCGCCACCGACGCGCTGTCCCTCGTGCAGACGGGCGATGGCGGGTGGGGCGTCCATGGCGCGCACGGCGAGGTGATCGCCGCGGCCGATGTCGTCGTCGTGGCGGGTGCGCGCGATACGCTGGCCTTTCCGCAACTGACGCATCTGCCGCTGAGGCCCATCCGCGGACAGATCACCGTGCTTGCCGCGACCGGCGACAGTGCCCGCCTTCGCACGGTCCTGTGCGGCGAGAGCTACGTCACGCCGGCACGCGCGGGTCGGCATTGCGCGGGCGCCACCTTCACGATCGGCGATGCGGCCGTCGACGAGCGCGTCGAGGACCATGCCGCCAATCTGGCGCAGCTCGCGGGGCTCGCGCCGTCCCTGGCCGAGGGTCTCCGCCTTGCGCAGCTCGATCCGGCCCGGCTCACGGGTCGTGCGGCCGTCCGGGTCGTCACGCCGGACTATCTGCCCATCGTCGGTCCGGCGGCGGACGCGCCCGTCTTCGCTGCGCGATTCGATCGGCTGCGTCACGATGCCACCACGCGATTCGACGCGGCGGCACCCTGGTTGGACGGCCTGTACGTCTCCGTGGGGCATGGTTCCCGCGGGCTCGTCACCGCACCGGTCGCCGCCGAGTTGATCGCCGATCTCGCGACCGCCGCTCCGCTGACATTGCCTCGCGATGTGGCGGAGGTCCTGTCACCGTCACGCTTCCTCGCGCGCTCGCTGAAGCGGCACGGCACGCCGTCGCAGGCCCCGGTGCGCCGGCCCGGTTGATCGGTCGGCGGCTTGCCGGTACCGTCCGTCCCTCCGCGCGCGACCCGCTTCATGGCATTCGACTTCCTCATCATCGGGGCCGGCATGGCCGGTGCCTCGATCGGCTACTTCCTGTCGCGGCACGCGTCCGTGGCCGTGCTCGAGCGCGAATCACAGCCGGGCTACCACACCACGGGACGGTCGGCGGCGCTGTTCGCGGAGAGCTACGGCACGCCGCAGGTGAGGGCGCTCACGCTCGCCAGCCGGTCCTTCTTCGAGGATCCTCCTCCGGGCTTCACCGACACGCCGGTCCTGTCGGACCGCGGTGCCCTGTTCGTCGCGACCCACGACCAGCGAGTTGAGCTCGAGGCCTTGTACTCGACGTTGCGGGCCGAGAATGCCGCCATGCGGCAGCTGACGGCAGAGGAAGCCGTCGCTCGCGTGCCGGTCCTGCGCCGCGAGCGGCTCGCGGGCGCCATGCTCGATCCGCTGGCGGCCGACATGGACGTGCATGCGCTCCACCAGGGATTCCTGAGAGGGACGCGCGACCGGGGCGGCAAGCTCTTCTGCGACGCGGACGTGGGCGGCATCGAGCGCGTCCGCGACGGCTGGGTCGTGCGCTGCGGGGATCGCACGTTCGAGGCGTCCGTGCTCGTCAACGCGGCCGGCGCGTGGTGCGACGTCATCGCGCGACTGTCCGGCGTGGCGCCGATCGGGCTCTCGCCGAAGCGCCGCAGTGCCTTCACCTTCGCTCCGCCCGGCGGCGTCGATTGCGCGCGATGGCCCACGGTGATCGGCGTCGACGAGTCGTACTACTTCAAACCCGATGCGGGACTGCTCATGGGCTCGCCGGCCAACGCGGACCCGGTCGAGCCGCACGACGTGCAGCCGGAGCCGGAAGACATTGCGACGGGCATCTGGCGCATCGAGGAGGCGACGACGCTGACCATCCGTCGGCCGCGACGCACGTGGGCCGGGTTGCGGTCCTTCGTGACCGACGGCGATCTCGTCGGCGGCTACGATCCGGTCACGCCCGACTTCTTCTGGTGTGCAGCCCAGGGCGGTTACGGCATCCAGACATCGGCCGCGATGGGGGAAGCGTGCGCGGCCCTCGCCCTGCGGCGCGGGCTGCCGTCCGCCATCGCGGCGTTCGGTCTCACGGCGACGATGCTCGCGCCGGACCGCGCGTCGCTGCAGCGTCACGTCCGGTGAGGCTCGCCGCGACCCTCCGGGCGATGGCGTGCGTCGCCGGCATGGCGGCCCTGGCCGACGCGTCCGGTGCGCTGCCCGAGGCATGCGTGGACATCGCCGAGGATCGCGCGCGACTCGCGTGCTATGACCGCGCGATGGGGCGCAAGCCCGCCGATGTCCCACGCGCCATCGAGGAACCCGAACCGCCGGCGCCGCCGAGGCCGTCGCTGCTGTCGCACATCTGGGATCTCGACCGCTCGGACGACGGCGAGCGGTTCACCCTGCGACCGCATCAGACGAACTACCTGCTGCCGTTCCGGTACACGAGCGACACCAACGGGCGGCCCAGTTCCCCCGTTTCGGGCGCGGCGGGCGGTGCCCGTCCGTCGCCCGCCGAAGTGAAGTTCCGGCTCTCGATCAAGACGCGGCTCGCCGAGAAACTGTTCGACGGGCGCCTCGATCTCTGGGTCGCCTACACGCAGCAGGCGCACTGGCAGCTGTTTCTCGATTCCGGGCCGTTCCGCGAGATCAACCACGAACCCGAACTGATGGCGCTGTACCGGCTGGATCGCAACCTGTTCGGCGCGGACCTGCGCTTCGTCAACGTCGGCCTGAGTCACCATTCCAACGGGCGAGGCGATGCCGGGTCGCGCAGCTGGAATCGCATCTACGCGCAACTCGGGCTCGATTACGGCGAGCACGTGGCGGTGCTGATCCGGCCCTGGCTGCGCCTGGGCGACCTGGAGCGGGTCGACACCAATCCGGACATCTCGCGCTACTACGGACACGGCGACATCGCGGCCTTCTATCGGAACGGCGGCCATGCGGTGGGGCTCACGCTGCGCAGCGCGCTGTCCGTCAAGGAACCGCGCGGCGCCGCCCAGTTCGACTGGTACTTTCCCCTGTACCGTCAGGTGAAGGGCTATCTGCAGGTCTTCTCCGGCTACGGCGAGAGCCTGATCGACTACAACCATCGGCAGAACACCATCGGACTGGGCATTGCGCTGGTGGACTGGCTGGAACGCTGAACCGCCGGCAGCCGATCAACGGGAGGCATGCGATGACGATCGGATTCGCGAGGTTGAAGGGGGAGGGCGCGGCGCTGCCGCCGCGCGCATCGTGGCGCGCCATTGCGCTCGCCTGGCTGGGCGGCTGTCTCGCGATCGGCACCGTCGCCGGACTCGCCGACGGACTGTCGATGACGCTCGTGCTCGGCTCCTTCGGCGCTTCCTGCGTGCTCGTGCTCGTCGCGCTCGTCTACAACAATGCGACCCGACCGGCGGCGTACCCGAAGTACTGGTAGGGGCCGGCCGACAGGACTCGACCGATGAGTACCTCGCGCGATGGCTGGTCCGGTCGCGCGGGCTTCATCCTCGCGACGATCGGATCGGCCGTCGGGCTCGGCAGCATCTGGAAATTTCCCTATGAGGTGGGGTCGAACGGCGGCGGCGCGTTCATCCTCTTCTACGTGGCCGGCCTCGTGTTCATCGTGGTACCGCTCATGTTCGCGGAGTTCGCGATCGGGCGACGCGGCCGGGGGGATCCGGCCACCTGCCTGCGGGTGATCGCAGCGGCCGAGGGCCGCTCCCGCCTCTGGGTCCTTCCCGGTGCGCTCGGCGCGATCACCGGTTTTCTGATCCTGAGCTTCTACGGTGTCATCGGCGGTTGGACGATCGGCTATCTCGTCGAGACACTGCGTGACGGATTGCCCGGAACGGACCCCGCCGCCGTGCAGCGACGATTCAGCGCGTTTCTGGCCTCGCCCGGACGGCTCGCGACCTACCAGGCCGTGTTCATGATGGCGAGTGCCGTCATCGTCGCCCGCGGCATTGCCGGGGGTATCGAATCGGCGTCCAAGGTCCTCATGCCGATCCTCGGCGTCCTGATGATCCTCCTGGCCGGCTACGGGCTGGTCGAGGGGGATGTCCGGGCGACCCTGAACTTCCTGTTCCGGGTGGAGACCGAGCACCTCACCGCTCGCGCCGCACTCGATGCGCTGGGGTTGGGCTTCTTCTCCATCGGGGTCGGACTCGGCCTGATGATCACGTATGCCGCCTACAGCGGCACCGAGATCGGATTGAAACAGGTCGCCATCGTTTCGGTCGCCGGGGACACCGTGATCTCGATGTTGTCGGGCCTGGCGGTCTTCCCCATCGTGTTCGCGCATGGGCTCGATCCGGCGGGCGGGCCCGGACTCGTGTTCGTCACGCTGCCCCTCGCGTTCGCGGACATGCCGTTCGGACTCGTCGCAGCGGCGAGCTTCTATACGCTGCTGTTCGTGGCCGCCCTGCTGTCGTCGGTGTCCATGCTCGAACTGTGCGTGGCCATGCTCATGCGCTGGTACGGATGGTCGCGCAGGGCAACCTCGGCGATCGTGACCGGCGCGTGCAGCCTGGCCGGCCTCGGAACGGTGCTCTCGTTCAATCGCTGGGCCGGCTGGCATCCCCTCGGGGATCTGGCGGCGTTCGGAGACGCGACCTTGTTCGATCTGCTCGATCAGCTCACGTCGAACGTGCTGCTGCCGGTGTGCGGCTTCGCGCTGTCGCTGTTTGCCGGGTGGTTCGCTTCGGACGCGCTGCTGGCGGACGAACTGAAGCTCTCGAAAACCGGGGCTGCCCTGCTGAGGGGGTTGTTGCGATTCGTCGTGCCCGCGGCCATCGCGCTCGTGGCCGCGTGGCCGCACCTGGGACGCTGATCGCCGATCGCGCGCGGACTCAGGTGCGGCAGATCTCCACGGCGTCGGCCGTGAGCGTCGACCGGTCGCCGCCGCATACGGCGCAGGCCGGATCGCGAGGGACGCGCACGCTGCGCCACTGCATCGACAGCGCGTCGAGGATCAGCAGACGACCGCGCAGCGGCTGGCCCACCTGGCCCAGCACCTTCAGCGCTTCGGCGGCCTGGATCGAACCGATGATGCCGACGACCGGCGCGAACACGCCCATCACGGCGCAGCGCATCTCCTCGAGGTCGCCGGCTTCGGGGAACAGGCACTGGTAGCACGGACTCGTCTCATCGCGCGGATCGAACACGGCCACCTGACCGTCGAAGCGCACGCCGGCGCCGGAGACGAGCGGCTTGCCGTGCTTCACGCAGGCGCGATTCACGGCGTGGCGGGTTGCGAAGTTGTCGCAGCAGTCGAGCACGATGTCGGCGTCGCGCACCAGCGCTTCGAGGCGTTCGCCCGACACGCGTTCGCGCAGCGGGGTGATGCGAGTTTCCGGATTGATCTGGCCGAGCGTGTCGCGGGCGGACTCGACCTTGGGCTGCCCGATGGACGCCGTGCGGTGGATGATCTGGCGCTGAAGATTGGTGAGGTCGACGTCGTCGGCATCGCACAGCGTGATGCGGCCGACACCGCTCGCGGCCAGATACAGCGCCACGGGGGATCCGAGGCCGCCCGCGCCGATGATCAGCGCGTGCGCGTCGAGCCAGCGCTGCTGCGCGTCGATGCCGATCTCGTCCAGCAGGATGTGGCGGCTGTAGCGGAGAAGCTGATCGTCGTTCACGGAACCGGAGACTGCGGGAGAGGGGGCGGCATCGCCCGGCCGGGCGGGGGCGGCAGCCGACGGTGCGGGGCGCGGGAGGGCGGTGCGGCCGCCTGATCCCGCGCGCCGATCACGTCACTTCTTCTGGACGATGTTGAGCGCCTTCAGCAGATTGACCGCTTCGTTCAACTGGTAGTCGCTCTTGGAGACGACTTCCGGTCCTTCCGGCTTGTCGTCCGCCTTCGGTGCAGGGGCGGTCGCCGGATCTTCCTTCGGCGCGGCCTTCGGGTCCTTGTTCTCCTGCGGGTTCGACAGGCGGCGTCCCAGATCCGCCTCGCGCATGCGCAGGCCCTGCTCCTCGGTTTCCTTGATGGTGGCTTCCTCGACCAGGATGTCGGGCGTGATGCCCTTCGCCTGGATCGAGCGGCCGTTCGGCGTGAAGTACCGTGCCGTCGTCAGCTTGATGGCCGTGCCGTTGCCCAGCGGCAGGATGGTCTGCACCGATCCCTTGCCGAACGTCTGTGTGCCCAGGACGATGGCCCGCTTGTGGTCCTGCAGCGCGCCCGCGACGATTTCCGAGGCGGACGCCGAGCCGCCGTTCACGAGCACCACGAGCGGCAGCTTCTTCATGTCCGCCGGCAGCTTCTTCAGGTAGTCCTCCTTGGCGCCGCGCAGATAGTGCTCGGGCGTCGCCATGAGCTTCATCTTCGCGTCCTCGGTGCGGCCTTCGGTGTAGACCACCAGGGCGTTCTGCGGCAGGAAGGCCGCCGACACGGCGACGGCCGCATTCAGCAGACCGCCCGGATCGTTGCGCAGGTCGAGCACCAGGCCCTTCATCGGGAGGCTGCTCTGCTTGAACACGGTCTCGACATGCTTCGCGAGCAGCTCACCCGTGTGTTCCTGGAACTGCGTGACGCGGAAGTAGCCGTAACCCGGTTCGATCAGCTTCGATTTCACCGACTGGATCTGGATGACGGCCCGCGTCAGCGTGACGATTCTCGGCTTGGCTTCGCCCTTGCGAACGATGGTCAGCGTGATTGGCGTGTTGGGTTTGCCGCGCATGCGCTTGACGGCGTCGTTCAGGGTCATGCCCTTCACGTTCGTGTCGTCGAGCTTGATGATCAGGTCGCCCGCCTTGATGCCTGCCCGGAAGGCCGGCGTGTCCTCGATGGGGGACACCACCTTCACGAACCCGTCTTCCATGCCCACTTCGATGCCCAGGCCGCCGAATTCGCCCTGGGTGCCGACCTGGAGTTCCTTGAAGGCTTCCGCGTCGAGGTAGGCCGAGTGCGGATCGAGCCCGGAGAGCATGCCGTTGATCGCTTCCCCGATCAGCTTCTTGTCTTCCACCGGTTCCACGTAGTCGGCCTTGACCCGGCCGAAGACTTCCGTGAACGCGCGCAGATCCTCGACGGGCAGGGGACCCGGATCCTTCTGGGCGACGGCGGAAAAGTGCAGGCTGACCAGGACGCCCATGACGGCCCCGACCATGACCAGTCCTGCTTGCTTGATTCTTGTGACCATTCGGCTCTCCGAGTTGCGACTGCGTTGGGACGATGCAAGTTTGATGCGGGAACGGCGGATCTACCGGGGGGGCGCCCACGGCAGCGGGTCGAACGGCCTGCCCTGATGGCGGAGTTCAAAGTATAGCCCCGACTCTTCCTGGCCCCCGCTCGCGCCGACCGACGCGATCACGTCGCCGGGACGCACCGCGTCCCCCGGCCGTTTCAGCATCGTGTCGTTGTTGCCGTACAGGCTCATGTAGCCGTCGCCGTGGTCGACGATCAGCAGGTTGCCGAAGCCGCGCAGGAACTCGGCGAACACGACGCGGCCCTGGGCGATGGCCTTCACCTCCTGCCCGGACGCGGCGCGCAGGAACACGCCCTTGCGCGAGAATCCGTTGTCACCGCGTGGACTGCCGAACCGGCTGATCAGTTCCCCGGCCACCGGCAGTCGCAGCCTGCCCTTCAGGGACCGGAAGCTGCCGCTGGGCGCCGCCTCGTCGGGTACGCCGCGGTTGGACACCGTCCGGTCCTTCCCCGCGCCCTTGTTGCGGAGCGGCTTCGCCGATGCCCGGGCGAGCTTCTCCACCAGACGGGTGAGGCGCTCCTCGTCCTTCTTGAGCGTCGCGTATTCCTTGCGCTTGGTGGCGAGTTCCGCCGAGACGCTCGCGAGCACTTCGCGTCGGCTCGCCTTCTCGCGCTCGAGGGCTTCCCGCTGGGTCCTGTGCTCCTTCTCCACCGCTTCCAGTTCGGACTGCTTGGCGGCCGTCGACTGCGTGAGCGTGTCGAGCGACGCCAGGTTGGTGCGGAGCGCGGTCACCACGTCCGCTCTCGCCCGGGACACGTAGGTCAGGTAGTGCAGCCGTCGCGCGGTCGCGTTCGGGTCCTCGCGCGAGAACGCCACCCGCAGCGGCTCGGAGCGCCCGTGCACGTACTGCGTGTGCAGCATCCGCGCGATCTCGTCCTGCTGCCGCCCGATCTCGGTCCGGGTGGTCTGGATCTCCGCCGCGATGGCATCGAGCTGGTGCGAGAGCGCGTCCCGTTGACGGCCAAGATCGCGGAGCTTCCGATTGGCGTCGGCGATGGCGCGTTCGGAATCGCGCAGCCGGCCCGCGGCTTCGGCACGGCTCTCCTCCGTGTCCCGGAGTTCGCTCTTCAGGGTCTTCAGGCGTCCCCGGACTTCGTCCAGATCCTGGTTCGGGGCGCCGGCCGCCGCGGCCGTCCACAGCCCGAAGGCCGCGATCGCGACCCGTCGGCAGACTGCGAGGCGGCTCAAGCCTTGGCCTTGCCCTGTGCCGCCACGGCCTGGACCTTGGCTTCGATGGCCGCCGCGTCGCCGAGGTAGTAGTGCTTCACGGGCTTCAGGTCGTCGTCGAGTTCGTACACCAGCGGGATGGCCGTGGGGATGTTGAGTCCCACGATGTCGGCATCGGACACGTCGTCCAGGTACTTCACGAGCGCCCGGATCGAGTTGCCGTGGGCTGCGATCAATACGCGCCGGCCGGCGCTGACTTGCGGTGCGACGACTTCCTGCCAGTACGGCATGACGCGGGCGACCGTGTCCTTCAGGCACTCCGTCAGGGGCAGATCCGTGCGGGGGAGTCCGGCATACCGCGGGTCGCCGACCGGCGAGCGCGGATCGGCGGCTTCGAGCGCAGGCGGCGGCGTGTCGTAGCTGCGCCGCCACACGAGCACCTGGGCATCGCCGAACTGCGCCGCCATCTCCGCCTTGTTCAGACCCTGCAGACTGCCGTAGTGGCGCTCGTTCAGGCGCCAGGAATGCTGCACCGGCAGCCACATGCGGTCCATCTCGTCCAGCGCCAGCCACAGGGTGCGGATCGCCCGCTTCAGCACCGACACGTGGGCGACGTCGAATTCGTAGCCGAGCGACTTCAGCAGCTTGCCGGCGTCTCGCGCCTCCTCGCGGCCGCGGTCGGAGAGATCCACGTCGGTCCAGCCCGTGAATCGGTTTTCCTGGTTCCAGGTGCTCTCACCGTGCCGGAGCAGCACGATCTTGTATGTCATGTGCGTGGTTTCCCGTCGATTGACCGTCAAGAAGGGGGATGGGGGGCCGATTGAGGAGGACTCCGGTCGTCCCCTGCGGGTCGATCGTGCCTCCGGATCACCGGGATTCTAGCCGCTCGTCCCCAGGGAGAGGGACTCCACCCCATGGTTCCGATCGCCGCTGCCCCCCGAAGCACGAGGCTTGCCGTCCGGCTGCTGGCCGCGCTGTCGACGCTGCCCTTCCTGCTGCCGATGGGCGGGGATCCGATCCCGTCCTTCGAAGCCGAAGCCCTGGCCATCGTCCTCGGTCTCGCCGCACTGGTCGCCCTGGTGCTCCGCGGCGACGTCCCGCACGTCGGACTCCCTGCCGTCGTCGTCCTGCCGCTGGGCTTCGCGCTCCTCATCCTCGTGCAGATCTGCCTCGGCGCTGCAGCCCAGGAGCGGCTCGCGGCGCTCGCCATCCTGATCCTGCTCTGGTCGGCCGTCATGATGTGTCTGGGGGCGACGCTCCGCAGCAGCGGCGGGACCGCCTGTGGTGTGCCGGTCCTCGCGGGTGCGGTGCTCGCGGGTGCCGTCGTCAACGTGGCGCTCGCATCGATCCAGGCGCTGGCACTGCCGGACGGCTCGCCGGGGACGCTCCTGCCCATGACGGGCGGACGTCCCGGCGGCAACCTGGGACAGCCCAATCATCTTGCCGGGCAGGTGGCGTTCGGCGTCGTGAGCCTCGGCTATCTGTGGCTCACGGATCGGTTGCGGACATCGCTGGCCGCGGCGCTGGGTCTGTGGCTCGCCTGGGGCTGGGCCGTGACGGGGTCGCGCACGGCCTGGCTCGCGTGGGTCGTGATCGGCATCCTCGCCTGGGCAATCGCGCCACGCCTCGGGGCGATTCCTGGCCGGCGCGCGCGTGCCGGGGCAGGGTTCCTGGCGGCGGCTCTGCCGGGGACGATTGCCTTCTGGTCGTGGTTGCCCCACGCAATGACGGCCGGCGCCCGATTCGAGGTGGGCAGTGCGTCGTTCGCCGAACGCCTCACCCTGTGGGAAGGAGCGTGGCGCCTGTTCCTCGCGGCCCCGTTGGCGGGCCAGGGACACGGGTCGTTCGCGTCGGCGTTTCTCGGCATCATCCCGGACCTGCCCGGACCGCTGCCCGCCGTGACGACGGCCCATGCCCACAATCTGCCGCTGCACGTCGCTGCGGAGTACGGCGTCGTCGGGCTCCTCGTCCTCGGAGGCGGACTGCTTCTCTGGTGGCGCGGCGTGCGGTGCGGCCGGTGGACACCGGAGTCCCTCTGGGGGATCGCGATGGTCGCGGTCTGCGGCGCGCACAGTCTCGTGGAATATCCGTTGTGGTACGCCTACTTCCTCGGTCCGGTCGCCGTCGCGGCTGGTCTCGCCGAGGGCCCTCGCCTAGAATGCGGCCTGCGCCGGATGGGCCGACTGGGTTGGGCGGCCGCGGCCGGCGCAGGGGTGATCGTCCTGGGGCCGCTCCTGTCCGATTACGCGTTCCTGCGGTCGGCGGGAACCCCGGGCGCCACCGCACGGTCGACAGCCGACAGCGAAGCGACGGTCCGGCGCGTCGAGCATCTGCAGAAGCATTCGTTGCTGGCCGGCTATGCGGATGTCGGCCTGCATCGCGCGCTGAACCTCGACGCGGCGCGGTTGCCGGCGAAGATCGCCTTCTCCGTGCAGGTGGTCCGGGCGCTGCCGCTGCCCGATGTCGTCTTCCGTCATGCCTTGCTGCTCTCCGCGCACGGAGACGGTGCGGCAGCCCGCTGGTGGTGGTCCCGTGCCGTCCGCTGCTACCCGGACGAGGTCGCGAGCTGGGTGGTCCAGGCACGCGCCGCGCATGTCGGTGTGCCGTCCACGGAGGGCGACACCGGAGTCCCGACCGCAATCGTTCGACAACGAGAGGAAACAGAGTCGTGGCGTTCGTTCAGCAGAACTGGTGGTTGATCGTCATTGCGGTGGTCAGCGGCGTGGGCGTCATCTGGCCCACGATCGCGAAGCGGATGTCCGGCATTCCGCAGATCGGCGTGTCCGAAGCCGTCAATCTCATGAACCGCCGCGAAGCGCTGGTGCTGGACGTGCGCTCCGCCGGGGAGTTCGGCAACGGTCATCTGCCCCGCGCGAAGAACATTCCGGTCGGCGACTTGAAGACCCGGGCCGTTGAACTCGACAAGTGGAAGGACAAGCCCGTCGTCGTGCACTGCGCGACGGGCAACCGTTCCCATCCGGCCGCCAAGACCCTGAAGGCGGCCGGCTTCACGGAGGTGTTCGAACTTCAGGGGGGCATCGGGGCCTGGACCCAGGCGGGGATGCCGACGGAGAAGTGAGGAAGATGCCCGACATCACCATGTACTGCACCGCGATCTGTCCGTACTGCGTCGCGGCCGAACGACTGCTCAAGGCCAAGGGTGTGAACGACATCGTCAAGATCCGCGTCGACACCGAACCCGATCGCCGAGTCGAGATGATGGAACGCACCGGGCGGCGCACCGTGCCGCAGATCTACATCGGCGACCGTCACGTGGGCGGCTTCGACGATCTCGCCGCCCTCGACCGACAGGGCGGGCTCGATCCCCTGCTGGCCGTCAGTCCGTGAACCGGCCGTCCTGAGCCGGCGGCGAGCGTCCTGCCCTCGCCTTGAAATGCAGGGCGTCCGGCCGCACGTCGGAACGAGCGGCGTCGCGTGGCGTGTCACGCAGCCACCGCCTCCCCGATTCACGGACCTGGACCCACGGACCAACCATGGAAGCTGTCTGCCCTCACTGCGCGGCCGTCAACCGCGTTCCTGACACCCGCCTCGCCGACCAGCCCAAGTGCGGCAAGTGCGGCGAACCGCTGATCACGGGCGCGCCGGTCGCGCTGACCGCCCGCACGTTCGACAAGTTCACTTCGCGCAATGATCTGCCCGTGGTCGTCGACTTCTGGGCCGAGTGGTGCGGTCCCTGCAAGATGATGGCCCCGGTCTTCGCGCGGGCGGCGCAGGATCAGGCGGGGCGGACCCTGTTCGCCAAGCTCGACACGGAATCGGAAGGCGAGATTGCCCAGCGCTTCGGCATCCGCAGCATCCCGACGCTGATCCTGTTCCAGTCGGGGCGCGAGAAGGCGCGCATCTCCGGGGCACTGGACGGCGCGTCGCTCGCACGCTGGCTCGCACAGAACGCCTGAGGTCCCGGCGGACGGGCGGACGCCCGGGTGACGGGGAGGCCGGTGGGGTTACACTACCGGCCTTTTTTCATCCCCGTCACCCGGAGTTTCCATGGCCGAGCCGCAGCAGCCCGCGCAAGCGCAGTTCAACATCGAGAAGATCTACGTCAAGGACGCGTCGCTGGAGATTCCCAACGCCCCGCAAGTGTTCCTGGAGCGTGCGCAACCCGAAGTCGAGTTCCAGTTCCGCAACGAGGGCCAGGCCATCGGGAACGACTACCACGAGGTGGTCCTGACGGCCACGGTGACGGCCAAGTTCAAGGACTCCGGCAAGACCGTCTTCCTGATCGAGGCCAGCCAGGGCGGCATCTTCCTGGTCAAGGGCGTCCCCGAGTCCGACATCGAACTCGTGTACGCGATCACCTGCCCCACCATCCTGCTGCCGTACCTGCGCGAGACCGTCTCGGACATGGCCGTGCGCGCAGGATTCCCGCCCGTGTTCCTGGCGCCGATGAATTTCGAGGCGCTCTACCGTCAGCGCCAGCAGGCCGGCGAACAGCAGGGCGCACCGGAGCAGACGCACTGAAGCGCCTGCTCGGCGCCGCGGTCCTCCTGTTCGGGACGGCTGCGGCGCAGGCCCTCGAGTTCCGGTCCGTCGGTGATGCGCCGGCGGTGCTCTACGACGCGCCCTCGACCAAGGGCACCCGGGTCCTGATCCTGGGCGCCGCCTCCCCGGTCGAAGTGCTCGCGGACATCGAGGGATGGGTCAAGGTCCGTGAACACGGCGGCCGTCTGGCCTGGGCGGAGACCAAGGCGCTCGTCGCCCGCCGCACGGCGGTCGTCTCGGTGCCCTCGGCGCTTGCACGGGTCTCGGCGTCGGAGACGGCGGCCCCCGCCTTCGAGGCCAGGAGCGGCCTGATCGTCGAGTTCGTCGAGCAATCCGGGGGGTGGGTCAAGGTGCGGCATCGCAGCGGCCTGACCGGTTACCTGCGCGTCGGGGAGGTGTGGGGATTGTGAGACTGGCGATTCTCGGCGCCGGGGCCTGGGGGACGGCTTTCGCGCTGGCCCAGGCGAACCGGCACGGCCTCCGGTTGTGGACCTGGGACGCTGCCCACGCGGACGAGATGCGCGCCACGCGCGAGAACAGCTTCCTGCGCGGGTATCCGCTGCCGCCGACGTTCCTTCTGACCAGCGACTTCGACGAAGCGCTCGACGGCGCCGAACTGGCCGTCGTGGCCACCCCCACAGCGGCATTGCGCTCCGTGCTCGAGCGGCTGGGCCGGCGTCCGGCAGTCCCGCCCGTCATCTGGTTGTGCAAGGGGTTCGAGAGCGGCTCGGCCCTGTTTCCGCATCAGGTCGCGGAAGCCACGCTGCCCGCCGGTGTCCCGAGGGGCGCGCTGTCCGGACCGAGCTTCGCCGACGAGATCGCCCGCGGCTTGCCGGCCGCCGTCACCCTCGCTTCGCCGGATCTCGAATTTGCCGATCGCGTCGCCAAGGCCGTTCATGGTCCGCGGCTGCGCGTGTATTCCACCGACGATCTGCCCGGCGTGGAAGTCGGCGGCGCGGTGAAGAACGTCATGGCCATCGCGGCGGGCATCAGCGACGGCCTCGGTTTCGGGCTCTCGGCCCGGGCGGCCCTGATGACGCGCGGGCTGGCCGAGATCACCCGGCTCGGATTGAAGCTCGGCGGCCGGCTCGAGACGTTTCTCGGACTCGCGGGCGCCGGCGACCTCATCCTGACCTGTACGGGCGACCTGTCGCGCAACCGCCGGGTCGGCCTCGCCCTCGCCAAGGGACAGACGCTCGAAACGATCCTGGCCGATCTCGGCCATGTGGCGGAGGGCGTGAGCACCGCCCGGGAAGTGCGGCGGCTTGCCGAGCGTCACGGCATCGACATGCCCATCACGACCGCGGTCTGCCGTCTCCTCGACGGCGAGATCAGCGCGACCGCGGCCGCCGAAGCGCTCCTCAGACGCGACCAGAAGTCCGAGCGCCAGTAGCGCGGACGGCATCCCATGGCGCTCGATCCGGAAACGTTCGACCTGCTGCTCGAGTCCGTGCGGCGGTTCGTCGCCGAGCGCCTCGTTCCGCTCGAGGCGCAGGTGGCCGAGAGCAATGAAATCCCGCCTTCACTCATCGAGGATCTGCGGACCCTCGGATTGTTCGGTCTCTCGATCGCGCCCGCGTACGGCGGGCTCGGCCTGACGATGGAAGAGGAAGTGCGCGTGGTCTTCGAACTCGGGCAGACCTCGCCCGCGTTCCGCTCCGTCGCCGGAACGAACATCGGCATCGGTTCCCAGGCCATCGTGCTGGCCGGCACCGACGAGCAGAAGGCCCGCTACCTGCCCGCACTCGCCGCCGGCGAGATCATCGGTTCGTTCGCGCTGACCGAGCCGGACGCCGGCTCGGACGCCATGTCCCTGCGCACGACGGCCCGCCTCGACGGCGACCACTACGTGCTCGACGGGACCAAGCGCTACATCACGAACGCGCCCTCGGCCGGACTGTTCACGGTGATGGCGCGCACCGGCGCCGGCCGCAGCGCCGATGCGATCTCCTGCTTCCTCGTCGAAACCGGCACGCCGGGGCTGTCGCTCGGCAAGCCGGACCGGAAGATGGGGATGGCGGGCTCGCTGACGTGCGACGTGATCTTCGAGAACTGCCGCGTGCCGCGCACCGCGCTGCTCGGCGGCGAGGAAGGCAACGGCTTCCGCACGGCGATGCGCGTGCTCGACAAGGGACGGCTTCACATCGCGGCGCTCTGCGTGGGGATGGCCGAGCGTCTGATCCGTGAAGCGGTCCGGTTTGCGGTGAACCGCAAGCAGTTCGGCGCTCCGATCGCCGAGTTCCAACTGGTGCAGGCCATGATCGCCGACAGCCGGGCCGAGGCCTATGCCGCCGGCTGCATGGTGCTCGACGGCGCCCGCAAGCGCGACCGCGGCGAGCCCACGACGCTGGAGGCCGCCTGCGCCAAGATGTTCGCTTCCGAGATGGTGGGCCGCGTGGCCGATCGCGCCGTGCAGATCTTCGGCGGCGCCGGCTACATGGCCGACTCCGCCGTGGAGCGGTTCTATCGCGACGTGCGCCTGTTCCGCATCTTCGAGGGCACGACGCAGATCCAGCAGCTGGTCATCGCCCGGGAGACGATCAAGTCCCTGGCGGGGTAGTCCGGGGGTCGAGTCCCGTCGACCCGAATCCCGCGCCCGCGAAGCCCTGCTGTCGCCACGCTTCGTAGACCGTCACCGCCACCGCATTCGAGAGGTTGAGGCTCCGGTTGCCCGGCACCATCGGCAGGCGCAGCTGCCGCTCCGCCGGGATCCGCGCCAGCACTTCACTGGGCAGGCCGCGCGTTTCCGGGCCGAACATCAGGACGTCTCCCGGTGCGAAGGCAGCCGTGTAGACGCTCACCGATGCCTTGCTGCTGAGCGCGAAGATGCGCCGCCCTGCCAGTGCGGCCAGGCACGTCTCGAGGGTCGGATGCACGGTCAGCACCGTCATCTCGTGATAGTCGAGACCGGCGCGCCGCAATTCCTTGTCGGTCACCCGGAACCCCAGCGGTTCCACCAGATGCAGGCGGCACCCCGTGTTCGCGCACAGGCGGATGGCATTGCCCGTGTTGGGCGGAATTTCCGGCTGGTACAGCACCACCTCGAACATCCGTTCACGCTCCGTCGACAGGGTCAAGGACTCAAGTTTCCCCCATCGGCAGCCGAAGAACAGCGTCATCCCGATCCGCGATTGGAAGGGGAGGCCCCACGCCTGCCCGGTCGCGTTCGATCCGTTCCCCATTCATGGCACGTCCCGAAAAAGTCAGGCTCGGCGAGATCCTCACCCGACAGGGCCTCCTCACGGAGGCCCAGCTCATGGCTGCGCTCGAGGAGCAGAAGCGCTCCGGCCGGCGGCTGGGCCGCGTCTTCATCGACTCCGGTTACGTCACCGAAGAGCAGATCTGCGTTGCGCTGGCGCGGCAGCTGCGCGTTCCCTTCGTCGACTTGCGCAAGACCGATCTCGACCCGGACGTCGTCGGATCCCTGCCCGAATCGCAGGCGCGCCGCTTCCGTGCCCTGGTGCTGGCGGACTCGGGCGGGCAGTGGCAGGTGGGCATGGCCGATCCCACCGACCTGCTCGCCTACGACGAGCTGACCCGGCTGCTCAAGCGCGACATCGACATCTGCGTCGTCGCCGAGTCCCAGCTGCTGGGTGCCATCGATCGCGCGTACCGGCGCACCGACGAGATTTCCGGCCTCGCCCAGGAACTGGGCGAGGAGATCGGCGACAGCAGCATCGATTTCGCGACCCTAGGCGTGCCGACGGCGGCGGAGGACGCCCCGGTCGTCAAGCTGTTGCAGACCGTGTTCGACGAAGCCCTGCGCGTGCGGGCATCCGACATCCACATCGAGCCGCAGGAGCGCAAGGTCTTCATCCGCTTCCGCATCGACGGCATCCTCCACGTGCAGACCGAGGCCGAATCCCGCATCGCGGCGCCGCTGGTGCTGCGCCTGAAGCTGATGTCCGGCCTCGACATCTCCGAGAAGCGGCTTCCCCAGGACGGACGCTTCCACGTCAAGGTCCGCGGGGCCGAGATCGATGTGCGGATCTCCACCATGCCGACGCAGCACGGCGAATCGGTCGTGATGCGCCTGCTCAACCAGTCCGACGGCGTCGCGTCGCTCGACAAGCTCGGCATGCCCGCGCACGTGCTCGAGCGGGTCCGCCACGTCATGCGGCGCCCCAGCGGCATGGTGCTCGTCACCGGTCCGACCGGCAGCGGCAAGACCACCACGCTGTATGCGGCGCTTGCGGAGATCAACACGCCGGAGCGCAAGATCATCACGGTCGAGGATCCCGTCGAATACCGCCTGCCCGGCCTGAACCAGGTCCAGGTGCACGAGAAGATCGAGCTCACCTTCGGGCGCGTGCTGCGCACGGCCCTGCGCCAGGACCCCGACGTGATCCTCGTCGGCGAGATGCGCGATCAGGGCACCGTGGAGACGGGGCTGCGCGCCGCCATCACCGGTCACCTGGTGCTCTCGACGTTGCACACCAACGACGCCGTCAGCACGCCGATCCGCCTCATGGACATGGGCGCGCCCCGCTTCATGGTGGGCATGTCGCTTCAGCTGGTGCTCGCGCAGCGGCTCGTCCGGACGGTATGCGAGCACTGCGGCCAGCCGCATACGCCCGAGTCCCGCGAGTTGGCGTGGCTGCAGGCCGAACTGGGTGACCGTGCCGACCAGTTCCCCTACCGGAAAGGGAGCGGATGCGATCGCTGCAACGGCACCGGCTATGCCGGGCGCACCGGCATCTACGAGATGCTGGAAATGACTCGCCCGGTGGTCGAGGCGGCGACGTCCGGCGATCCGCAACGCTTCCTCGATGCCGCCCGCAAGCAGATGGGCGGGCGCACGCTGAGGCGCGCCGGCATCGAGCTCGCGGCGCGCGGACGGACCACGGTGGACGAGGCCATGCACGCCTCCAACCAGTTCGACGAGTAACCCATGCCCCAGTTCACATGGCAGGGCCGCAACGGCGGCGGCGAGTGGGTCGAGGGCGTCTTCGACGCGAACGACGCCGGTGCCGTCGCGTCCCAACTCTTCGCGACGGGCGTCACGCCGGTCCGGATCCAGCCGGCGACGGAGAAATCTGCCGCCGCCAATGGCGCCACGCCGTCCCTGGGCTGGAAACGCGAGCGCGTGCATGCGACGGACCTGATGCTCTTCAGCCGGCAGATGCACGCGCTGCTGAAGGCCGGCGTGCCGATCATGCGGGCGCTGGGCGGACTGCAGGAATCGGCCATCAATCCGGCCATGAGTGCCGCGATCCAGGGTGTGCGCGAGGGCCTCGACAGCGGCCGCGACCTGTCCGCCACGATGCAGCGGCAGAAGGGCGTGTTCTCGCCGTTCTACGTGGCGATGGTCTACGTCGGCGAGAGCACCGGGCGTCTCGACGAGATCTTCCTGCGCCTGTTCCGGCACCTGGAGTTCCAGGAGTTCATGCGCACGCAGGTGAAGGCGGCGCTGCGCTATCCGTCCTTCGTGCTGGCCGCGATGGCGGCCGCCATCGTGGTCATCAATCTGCTCGTGATCCCGGCGTTCGCCAAGGTCTACCGGGGGTTCGGCGCCAAGCTTCCGCTGGTGACCCAGTGGCTGATCGCGTTCTCGGACTTCATGGTGGCGAGCTGGCCCTGGCTCCTGGTCGCGCTCGCCGGTGCCGTGATGGCGTGGCGGCGCTACGTGCGAACGGTCGACGGACGGTTGTGGTGGGACCGGTTGCGGCTGCGCGTTCCCGTGGCCGGCAAGATCGTCCTGAAAGCCACGCTCGCCCGGTTCGCCCGCAGCTTCGCCCTGGCGTTCCGCAGCGGCGTGCCCATCACCCAGACGCTGTCGCTCACCGCGCAGACCGTGGGCAACGCCCACGTGGCGCAGAAAGTCGAGCGCATGCGGGAAACCGTCGAGCGCGGCGAGAGCCTGCTGCGCGCCGCCATCCAGAGCGGGGTGTTCACGCCCGTCGCCCTGCAGATGATCGTGGTCGGCGAGGAGTCCGGATCTCTCGACGAGATGATGGAGGAAGTGGCCGAGATGTATCAGCGCGAGGTCGAGGTGGAGCTCAAGTCGCTGTCCGCGCAGATCGAGCCGATCCTGATCATCGCGCTCTCGGTGCTGGTGCTGATCCTCGCCCTGGGCGTGTTCCTGCCGGTATGGGACCTCGGCCAGGCCGCGTTCAACAAGGGCAAGTAGGTACGAGGCGAACGGGTCCGGTTGCCGGGCGCGAGGCGCCGGATCGTTCCTAAAGGTCCATGACGCCGTGCCGCTATTCGAGTCGTCGTCCGACCGGTCGATTACCGGTCCCAATCCCCGCTGCGCAGGTGCCGCATGTCCTCACGGACCCCGAAGGGCTTCACGCTGATCGAACTGATCGTGGTCATCTCCATCATCGGCATCCTGGCGGCATTCGCCCTGCCGCGCTACGTGAACATGCAGAGCCAGAGCCGTGCCGCGAAACTCAATGCCATCTACGGCGCCGTGCGATCCGCCGCGGCGCTCGCTTCCGCCGCCTGCCGGGTCGACCTTGCGGGTGTGGCGCCGTCGCCCACCTGCACCGCCGACGCCGGCACCGTGAACATGGACGGGATCGCCGTCGCGATGCGATTCGGTTATCCCACGGCCGATGCCGCGGGCATCGTGACCGCGGCCCAGATCAATCCGCAGTCCGACCAGGTCCGCGTGCTCGCAGGCAATCCCCTCGTGATCCAGGTGCTCGGCGCGAACGACGGTGCCGCCTGCCAGGTCTCGTACCAGGAACCCGTCGCGAGAGGGCAGGCTCCGGCCATCCCCTCGCCCGTCACCAGCGGCTGCTGACCCTGGCCGTCAGCGGTCCGTTTCCTCCTCCCCAAATCCTCGGAGCGTTTCGTCATGTCATCCAAGCAATCCGGCTTCACCCTCATCGAACTCGTGGTCGTCATCGTGATCCTCGGGATCCTCGCCGCCGCGGCCCTGCCGCGCTTCATCGACCTGAGCTCCGATGCCCGCGCGGCCGCCGCGAGCGGCGTCGCGGGTGCGGTCTCCTCCGCCGCCTCGATCAACTATGGCGCCTTCAAGGTGAACTCCTCGCGCACCGGCGTGCAGCGCATGAACGCCAGCAACGTGTGCACGACGACCATCCTGGGCTCCATGCTCCAGGGCGGCAGCTTCCCGACCGGCTATGCCGTCTCGGGTACGGGCAACTGCAGCACGGGCGGTGACGGGGCGGTCGTGTCCTGCACGGTGACGGACTCCACCGACGGTTCCGCGACGGCCACGGCGTCGGTCGTCTGCACCAACTGATTCGCCGGCGCGATCCGATTCGTCGATCCGGGAGGCTTGCCGGAGGACGGCCCATGTCCCGCTGCATGACCGGCCCCCGCGGCATCCGCGGCTTCACACTGGCCGAACTGGTCGTCGTGATCCTGATCCTCGGGATCCTCGCCGTGGTCGCGGTGCCGCGGCTCGCGACCACGAGCGACTTCGAAGTCCAGGGCGTCTACGACCAGGCGCTGTCGACGGTCCGCTACGCCCAGAAGGTGGCCATCGCCTCGCGCTCGACCGTGCGTGTGGCGTTCGCCGCCAATGCGGTGTCGGTGTGCTTCGACGGCGGCGGTGCCTGCGGATCCGCGGTGACCGACCCGGTGCGCAACGGCAGCCTGCGGGCCGCCGGCTCCTCGACCGTGACCCTGACGGGCACGACGTTCACCTACGACGGACTGGGTCGGCCGAGCCCCGGGCCCGTCACCGTCAGCGTCTCCGGAGGCGGACTCACCCGCACGTTCACCGTGGAAGCCGAGACCGGCCATGCGCATCCCTGACAGGCGCGGCAGACCCCGTGCGGCGCGGGGCCTCACGTTGATCGAACTGGTCATGTTCATCGTCATCGTCGGCGTCGGCATCGCCGGCATCCTGGGGGTGCTCAATCTGTCCGCGGCGAAGAGTGCCGATCCGGTGGTGCGCAAGCAGGCGCTGGCCATTGCCGAATCGCTGCTGGAGGAGATCGAGCGGATGCCCTTCACCTACTGCGATCCCGACGACGCGAATGCCGCCACCGCGACCAGCGAGGCGGGATGCACGACGCCCGAGAGCATGACGGCGCCTGGGCCGGAGACCGGCCAGGGCGAATCCCGCTACAGCACCACGACGCCGTTCGACAACGTGAACGACTACCACGGCTTCTCGATGAGCGGCATCACGGATCTCGCCGGCAACGCGGTGACCGGGCTCGCAGGCTACGCGGCAAGCGTGACCGTCACGAACGGCGGCATGGGCGTGTCGAACCCGAACGACGTGGCCCTGGTCGCGGTCACCGTGACGGGACCGGGGAACGAGAGCGTCACGCTGCACGGCTACCGGACGCGCTACGCGCCCACGGCGCTGCCATGATGTCGAGCACGCATCGCGAACGCGGCTTCACGCTCGTCGAGGCGACGATGACGATCGCGGTCGCGGGCATCGTCTTCGCCGCCGTGGCGCTGTTCCTCCAGAGACCGGTGCAGGGCTATCTCGAGACCACCCGGCGCGCCGAGATCTCGGACATCGCCGATACCGCATTGCGCCGGATGCAGCGCGACCTGCGCCTGGCCCTGCCGAACAGCGTCCGCGTCGACGCGACTGGTCGCTACCTGGAATTCCTGATCACCAGCGGCGGCGGACGCTACCGGGGCGTCGCGGATCAGGCGGGTGCCGGCAACGTGCTGGACTTCGCAGCGCCCGCCGGCGACGCGTCGTTCGACGTGATCGGCGCGATGCCCAGCGTGTCGTCGTCGCAGCAGATCGTGATCTTCAATCTCGGCACGGGCTTCGACGGCGCCGACGCCTATCAGGCGACAGGCAACAACCGGGCGGCGATCGCGACATCGAGCGGCAGCACCATCACGCTCTCGGCCGCGAAGGTCTTTCCGTATGCGTCTCCCGGCCAACGCTTTCACGTCATCGACCACGCGGTCACGTACGAGTGCGATCCCACGTCGCGCGTCGTGCGCCGCTACTGGAACTACGGCATCAACGCGTCGCAGTCGACCCCGCCCACCGGCGGCAGCAATGCGGTGCTGGCGACCCAGGTATCCGACTGCGGCTTCACGTACAACCCGAACGAGCTGTTGCAGCGCTACGGCACCGTGGCGATCCGCATCGCGCTCGCGAACGGCGACGAGATCCTCACGCTCCAGGGACAGGCCCATGTACCGAACATCCCCTGAGCGCCGGCCGCACGGGCGGGGGTTCGCGCTTCCCAGCGCGATCTTCCTGCTCGTCATCCTCGCGATGCTGGGCGGATTCATCGTCTCGGTCTCGGGTCAGCAGAGTTCCGCGCAGGCCCTCGATGTCGCGGGCATGCGGGGATACGAGGCGGCGCGCGCCGGCATCGAGTGGGGAATGCTCCAGGTGCTCGATCCGCACAACACGGACGCGGGCCTGAGCGCCGCGACCCGGGTGCCGCCGGCGTGCTTTGCCACGACCACGCTGGCGTTGGGCAGCCGCTTCGACAACGCCTCCGTGAGCGTGACCTGCACCCGCACGAGCACGACCGAAGCCGATCGACAGATCGCGGTCTACGCGCTGGTCGCCACGGCCACCGGCGGCAGCACGGCCTATCCGATGAACCGGCAGGTCACCGCGACCGCCGCGCGCTGCGTCGACCCGGGCGGGGTGGCGCCGAGGTACGCCTGCCCATGATGTCCGTCCCGTTGCCCGGCTGCCGCCGTGCGTTGATCCACGTGCTGCTGGGGCTGGCCGCGCTGCTGGGCGGCTTTGTGGGGGCGGCGCACGCCGTCACCTACACCAAGTCGTCCACCGGTTACGCCTGGATCGATCCCTCCGCACACACCAACGTGACCTGGAGTTCCACGTCGGAGTGCTCGGGCGGCGGCATGCGCAGCGATGACGACATCACCGCGCCGATCAACATCGGCTTCACGTTCAACTTCGGCGGCACGGGCTACACGCAACTGCGCGTCATGTCGAACGGGCGCATCCAGTTCGGCAACAACTTCTGCGGCTACGGGACGCAGACGGTGTCCCCCGTCACCTATCCGTACGGCTATCCGAATTCGAACCTCAATCGCACGATGAAACTCTACGGGGCCGACCTGGACCCGTCCGCCACGGGCAGCGGCACGACCTGCGCACCGGCGACCTGCCACGTGCGCTACGCGAGCCTCGGTGCCTCCCCCAATCGCAGCTTCGTGGTGACCTGGACCAACGTGCCGGAGTGGAGCCAGGCCGGCAGTTCCTTCACCATGCAGGCCATCCTGTACGAGAACGGCGAGTTCGTCTTCCAGTTCGGTGCGAGCACGAACACGAGCGGCGGCCGCGCCGAAACCGGTTGGCAGGTCAGCACGACGGACTACCAGGTGGCGGCGACGACCCTGCCGGCGAGCGGGACGGCGTTGCGCTTCTGGCAACCGCCGGCGCAGACGATCTGCATTCCGCCGGGCTACGTGCTCGATGCCGGCCCCAGCAGCCTGACGCTGGGCACCGGCAATACCGTCAATGGGACGGCCGTGAGCGGCAGCGGGGATGCCTTGCTGGCCTTCGGGGCGCGAACGACGCGAAGCACGACGACGGCCGCCATCAATCCGTCGGGCTTTCCGTCCTTCAGCGCCTCCACGTCGACGAGCAGCACGAACCTGCCCGGCGGCACCTATGCGACGGTGACGGCCGGGGCGGCGGGATTCACGTTCACCGGCGGGACGTACTACATCAAGAACCTCACCGTCACCTCGACCACCGTCACGTTCGGTCCGGGCGACTACTACATCGAGAACGGCACGTACCCGGCGAATCTGACGGTCACCGTGTCGCCGAGCGGTCCGGTGCGGCTGTTCCTGCCCGGCCTGGCGCCCGCGCGCAACGGCATGTCGCTCAATGCCGGCGGCGACCCGGCGAATCTGCAGATCTACCTGTACGGTGCGAGCGGGCTGCTGTTCGGCGATTCCTTCAACGTCAATGCGATCCTGTACTCGTCCGGAGGCGGCACGCTGTACTTCGGCAACAACGGCAGTTTCACCGGCGCCGCGATCACGACCGGCGCGATCCAGTTCGGCAACACCAACCAGTTCACCTACAGCGCTTCCACGCTCGCCTCCGTCACGGGCGTGGCGCCCTGTGCCGCCGCCACGGTCGCCGCCTTCGTCGTCACGTCGGCGAGCAGCGCCAGCACCTGCGTGCCCCAGTCGGTCACCGTCCGGGCCGTCGACAGCCTCGGCAACATCGTCACGACCTACACCGGCACGGCGCGCCTGACGACCAGCGCCGGCCGCGGCGGGTGGGCCGCCGGTTCGAGTTCCGGCAGCGTCACCGAGACGGGCACCACCAACGACGGTGCGGCGAGCTACGCCTTCCGCAGCACCGACTACGGACAGGCGGTCCTGAGCCTGTCGGACCAGAGTGCGGATGACCTGACGGTGACGGCCACGGACAGCACGGCCGCCTCGGTCACCGGCACCTCGGGGACGATCAGCTTCCGCGACAATGCGTTCGTGATCACGGCGAGCGATTCGCTGTCGACGACCGCCGTCGCCGGCCGGCCGCATGCCATGACCGCGTCGCTGTACCGCCGCGACACGAGCCAGTCGCCGGCCAACTGCGCGATCGCCACGAACTACACGGGTGCGAAGAATCTCAAGGGCTGGTACACGGCAGACCTGAGCCACCCGTCCGGTGCGACGGCGCCGGGCATCAATGGCGGGAGCGCCCTCGGGACATCGGTGCCCGGCTCGAACAACGTGGCACTCACCTTCAGCGCGGGCGTCGCGACGTTCAACCTGACGACCACTGATGTAGGCAAGTACGTGATCAACCTGCGGGACGATTCGCGCACCTTCGCGAGCGCGGTGAACATCGACGGGAGTTCGCCCACGATGACGGTCCGCCCCTTCGCCATCGCCATCACCGGCGTCTCGAAAGGGGCGACGGTGAACCCGGAGGGCACGGCGACCGGCGGGTCCAAGTTCGTGGCGGCCGGCGATACGTTCGCGGCCACGGTCGGTGGATACCTCTGGCAGTCCGCCGACGATGCCAACAACGACGGCACGCCCGACGCCGGCGCGAACGTCATCAACAACGGCCTTGCGCCGCATTTCGCCTGGTCCACGGCGTTGACCCCGAGCAGCGCGGCCGGCGACTTCACGCCGGGCAGCGGGACGCTCGGGACGCTGGGCGGAACGACGACGCTCGCGAGCGGCAGTTTCAGCGGCGGTTCCGCCACGGTGAGCAACCTGACCTACAGCGAAGTGGGCAGCGTCGGCCTCGATGCCGGCATCACCGGCTACCTGAACACCAGCGGCGTCGACCTGACGGGCACGGCCGTCAACGCGTCGACGGGGCAGGGGGCACGCGTGGGACGCTTCTACCCGGATCACTTCACGCTGGTCAGCGGCGCCGCCGTGACGGCCGCGTGTTCGGCCGGCAACTTCACCTACATGGACCAGCCGGCCCTGGCGGTGTCGTACACGATCCAGGCGCGCAGCGTTGCCGACGCACTGACGACGAACTATCGCGCCACGGTCTACACGGTCGGATCCGTCAGTGCCGTGGCCGAGAATGCGGACACCGGGACGAGTCTCGCTGCCCGGGTCTCGGGGTGGCCCTCGGTCAGCTGGACGCTCGGCCAGTACGTGATGAGTGCATCGGGCGTCACCTTCGCACGCGCGGCGTCGCCGGACGGTCCGTTCGACAGCCTCGTGCTCGGCGTGACGGTCAGTGACCCCGACGGCGCGCTTCTCGCGAGTCGCGACATGAATGCGGCCGCGACGAGTTGCGGCGGCGGGTGCGACGCGAAGGCGCTCAATGCGGCCGCTGCCACCCGGGTTCGCTTCGGTCGACTGCGGGTCGGCAATGCCCTGGGCTCGCCGCCGGTGGCCCTGCCGGTGCCCCTCACGGTGGAATACTGGAACGGCGTGGGCTTCGCGACCAACGCGCTCGACAGCTGCACGCGACTGACCAACACCCAGATCGCATTCGGCAACTTCCGCTCGCCGCTGGCCGCGTGCCTCACGTCGGGAACGCCCACCGGCAGCAATGGCGTCGTCTTCTCGTCGGGCCGAGGCAATTTCAAGCTCAGCCGTCCGGCCGTGCGCGGGTCGGTCGATCTCACGGTGCAGCTCGGCGCGACGGCCACCGGCAACTCCTGCTCGGGCGGCGCCTCGGTCACGGCCACGGCGGCGTCGCAGACCTGGTTGCGCGGGAACTGGGGCGCGACGACGTACGACCGCAATCCTGCGGGTCGCGCGGTATTCGGCGTGCATAGCAATAGTTCCGATGTCATTTTCCTAAGGGAATCGTACTGATCGCCGTAAAGGGATCTGGATGGGCTGTCATGCCCAGCAGGTATTCGATTCGGGTATTCCCTTGGTCATCGGTTCAAATTCGACTCAGACACGGCCGGCGCCCTGGTGCGCCGTCGCGATCCAGGACGGTCAGATCAGTGTTGCCCGCGTGGAGCACGTCGGCGGGCGTCCGCGCCTGACGCTGTTCGAACACACCCAGGCCGGTGCCGGCGACGCGGTGACGACGCTGGTCCGCCTGCGCAAGGCCCTGCGCCTCGGGCGCTCGCCCATCTCTGCGTTGTTGCCGTCCGGCGAGTACTCGCTTCACATGGTGGAGGCGCCGACGGTACCCGCGCCGGAGATGCGCGCCGCCGTGCAATGGCGGCTCAAGGACATGCTGGACTATCCCGCCGAAGACGCCGCGGTCGATGTGCTGCCGCTGCCGGCGGGTGCGTCTGCCGGCGGGCGGCCGGCACAACTCCTCGCCGTCGCCAGCCGCAAGGCCCGGGTCGTCGACTGCATCGACCTGTTCGACCGGGCGGGGCTGAAGCTGCGCGCGATCGATGTTCCCGAGATGGCTCAGCGCAATGTCGCGGCGCTGTTCGAGGAAGGGGAGCGCGCCCTGGCGCTGGTCAGCTTCACTGCGACGAGCGGCTTGTTCACCGTCAGCGCGCAGGGAGCGCTGTACCACGCCCGGACCATCGATGTCGGCACCACGGCGCTGGCCTCCGCGGACGAGAACGTTCGCGCCGGCCTGATCGACCGGATCGTGCTCGAACTGCAGCGCACGCTGGACCTGTTCGACCGGCAGTTCGGCGGCCTGCAGGTCTCGCGAATGCTGATCGTGCCGTTCGAACACGCGCAGGCTTTGCGGCTCGCCCTGGCGGAGAGCCTGTACGTGCCGGTGGATCTGGCGAACCTCTCCGGGGCTTTCGACTTCGGCAACGTGGCCGCCCTTGCCGACCCGGCCGCCCAGGGCCGCCATCTGCGCGTGCTCGGCGCCGCACTTCGGAGCTGACGGCGGCCACCATGCGGCACGAAATCAATCTGTTCGACTCGCAACTGCGCAAGCCGAAGGTGTTGCTGCCGGCTCGCCACGTCCTGTTCGCCTGGGTCGCGGCGACGCTCGGCCTGCTGTTCATCTACGGTTGGGCAGTGCTGTCCGTGAATCGGGCCGGCGCTGTCGCCAAGGGCCTTCATTCCGAAGCACTCAGCCTGAAGGATCAGGTGCAGAAGCTCGGCGAGACGCAGTCCGCGCGGAAGCCTTCGGCGGAAGTACAGGCGCTCGTCGCCCGTCGCGAGGGCCTCCGGCGGGACCGCGAGACCGTGCTTGCGCGCCTGCGGGACGCCGACTTCGGCAGCACGGAAGGACACGCCCGTTTCCTGAAAGCGCTGGCCCGACAAGCCCCGGAAGGCGTCTGGTTGACCGGGGTCACCGTCGGCGGCACGGGACAGGACATCCGGCTCGAAGGCCGGACGCTGGAGCCGCCGCTCGTGGCGCGCTACCTCAGCAACCTCGGCGCGGAGACCCCCTCAAGGGGCTCGCGTTCAACATCCTCGAGTTCCGCCGGCCGGTGGACGGCGAAGCGACCCCGGCGCCCGCGAAGGACGCCGCGGTGTCGCGGTTCCTCGAGTTCAGCGTGGCATCGCGGGCCGAGACGTCCGCCGGCAAGGAGAAGAAGACGCCATGAGCACGATGCGTCACTGGCTCGGCAAGCTCGACGCCCTGTCGAATCGCGAGCGGCTGGCCGTCTGCGTCGGCGGGATCGCTGCGCTCTACCTGCTGATCGGCATGCTCGGCACCGGACCGCTCGATGCGCGTCTCCGGGGCCTGCACCAGGAGATCGCCTCCCAACGCGAGATCGTCTCGGCCCTGTCCGGCCAGAAGGCGGCGCTCGAGGCCCGGCTCCGCGAACATCCCGACACGCCGTTCCAGGCGCGACTCGCGCAACTCGATGCCGAGGTGCATCGCGTCGACGCCGAGATCGCCGGCATGAGTTCCGGTCTCGTCGCACCGCAGCGCATGCCGGCGCTCGTACGCGACCTGCTCGGGACCTCTCCGGGGGTGCGCTTGAAGTCGTTGAGGACGCTGACGGCGGCGCCCATCGTCGAACGCGACGAGTCGAACGGTACCGAGCCGGAGAGCGCGCCGGTCGGCGGCCTCTACAAGCACGGGATCGAGATCACCGTCGAAGGCGCCTATCCGGCGCTCGTGGAGTACGCGAGCCGCCTGGAAGGCCTGCCTGCCCGCGTGGTCTGGAACCGGACGCGAATCGATGCGACCGCGTATCCGCGGGTCGCGATGACCCTCACGCTGTACACGCTGAGCCTGGAGCGCACATGGCTCACGCTTTGATTACCGGAGCGCTCGGACTGGTGCTCGTCGCCGCTTGCCCGCGCGTCCTCGCCGGCGAAGCGTTGCCCGATCCCACCCGTCCGCCCGCGGCCGTCGCGAATCACGCGGCCGGTGGAGAGAAGGTGAAGGCGCCGGCCGAGGCCCTCGTCCTGCAGTCGGTACTGGTGTCGCCCTCGCGCAAGGTCGCGATCATCAGTGGCACCCCGCTGATGCCGGGCGGCCGCATCCACGATCACACGCTGATCGATGTCACCCCGACCGGCGTCCTGCTCGACGGACCCGAAGGACGCATCGGTCTGAAACTCTTCGGCGGTGACGACCGCCGTGCCGTCAAGACCGCACACACGGCGCCCACGCCACGCGCCACCACTCGAGGAAGCCCCCGACCGTGAACCCGTCGCGCCCGATCCCGCGCGCCGCCCTGCTGGGCCTGCTCGCATCGCTCTGCCTGACGCTCGTCGGGTGCAGTTCGTTCCAGCCCCGACAGGGCAGGACGCTCGATCGCATCGACGCCGAGCTCGGGAAGGACAATGCCGAGCGCAAGCCGCCCAAGGTGCCGGACGCGCTGTCGCAGGCGCTGATGCCGCCGGTGGTCGTCGAGGCGCCGACGGTGGATACCAAGCCCCTGGAACCGCGCTTCGACCTGAACGTGGCGAATGCGCCGGCGGCCCAGGTGCTGATGGCCATCGTGCAGGGCACGCCGTTCAGCATGGTGGTCCATCCCGCCATCAAGGACGTGATCTCCATCTCGCTGCGCGACACGACGGTCGTCGAGGCCCTGGAGACGGTGCGCGATCTGTACGGATACGACTACCGCATCACCGGCAAGCGCATCCTCGTGCAACCGGCCGAGATCCAGACGCGCGTCTTCCAGGTGAACTACCTGATGAGTCAGCGTCGCGGCCGCAGCGACGTGCGGGTGACCTCGGGCGCGATCTCCGACTTCAATCAGCCCGGCGCCGGGATGCCGGGATCGGCCGTGCCGGGCATGGCGCCGACGGCCGGTGTGCCGGGCGCTCCCGGCAGCGCCACGAACGCCTCTTCGCAGGCCGTCGTGGGCAGCCGCGTCGTCACCACGACCGACAGCGATTTCTGGCGCGAATTGTCGGAGGCCCTGAAGGCCATCGTCGGCGCCGAGGGAGGGCGGCATGTCGTGGTGAGTCCGCAGTCGGGCGTGATCGTCGTGCGCGGCATGCCGACGGATCTGCGGGCCGTGGAGTCGTACCTCCGCGCCACGCGGCTGGTGCTCGAGCGGCAGGTGATGCTCGAGGCCAAGATCATCGAGGTGGAACTGTCGGATGGCTATCAGGCCGGCGTGAACTGGGGCGCCTTCCGGGCCGGCGGCAACAGCCGCTTCGGCGCCGGCGTCGTGGCACCGGGCACCACCCTCACCAATCAGGGCGACCTCTCCTCGCCGACGTCGCGTGCGGCAGACGGAAGCGTCGCCACGAACTCCACGCTGACCGCGACGCCGGGCAACCCCGGCACGCTGACGACGGGGGTGGGCCTGCCGGGCACCGTGTTCGGTCTCGCGCTGCAGACGGGCAACTTCGCAAGCTTGCTGTCGTTCCTCGAGACGCAGGGCAATCTGCAAGTGCTGTCGAGTCCGCGCATCGCGGCGCTGAACAACCAGAAGGCGGTGCTCAAGGTCGGCAACGACGAGTTCTTCGTCACGAACATCACGACGACCACGCTCACGAGCGCCGCCGGCGGTTCGACGCAGTCGCCCTCGATCGTGGTGCAGCCGTTCTTCTCGGGCGTGGCGCTCGACGTCACGCCGCAGATCGACGAGAACGACCAGATCATCCTGCACGTGCATCCGTCCGTCTCGAGTGTCGTCGAGAAGACGAAGAACATCGATCTCGGCACCTCGGGCAACTTCAAGCTGCCGCTGGCGTCGAGCACGATCAGCGAGACCGACACGATCGTCCGGGTCGAGGACGGGAACATCGTGGCCATCGGCGGCCTGATGCGCGAGACGACGCAGAAGACGAAATCGGGCGTTCCCGGATTGTCGAATGCCCCCATCGTCGGTGCTGCGTTCCGCTCGTCCGCCACGGCCGCCCGCAAGAGCGAACTGGTGATCCTGATCAAGCCCACGGTGCTGCACACCGGCGAATCGGGAACCACCGCACTGGAAGAACTGCGCAAGCGTCTGCGCAGCTACGAATCGACCGACGGGGCCGGGACGCAGCCGGCTGCGCCTGCGAAGAGGTGACATCGCGATGGGACATCTGGTGATGGAACGGGTGCTCGACTGGAGCGCGTGGACGGAACCTCCGCGCGTGGGAATCGAGGGCGCGCCCAAGGACGAGCGACGCGAGAAGGCGGCACCGCCGCGTCCGCGCCGAGGGCGCGGGTGAAGCCCGTCGCGGCAGCGGCGCCGCCGGCCCCGAGTTGGGACGCCGCGCAACTGCCGCCGGCCGCGCCGTCCGCGGCGTCGCCGAAGCCGGGCGTGCTCCAGCGCAATTACGCGGGTGCGGTCGGCCTGGTGGCTGCTGCAGCACTCGTCGCCGCTGTCGTCACCGCCTATGCGACGCGCGGGCGTCTCGAGGATCTGCATCGATTCCCCGTGCCCCGTCTGCCGGCGTCCAGCACGGTGGCGGCACCGAAGGCCGTCGTGCCGCCGGCGCCGGTCGTGCCGGAACCGACCGAGCCGGCGGCGCTTGCCGGTGTCCGGGACATCGAAGAGCCGTCAGCGCTGTCGCTCAAGCTGGCCGATTCGATCGACGAGGCCGCCGCGACCACGCGCGTGGCCCCGTCCAAGTCGCGCACCCTGGTGGCACCCACCGTCGTCGTTCGGCCGCCGGTCGTTCCCGCAGACCTGCCGGAACCCGTTGTCGTTCCGGTGATCGAGCGGCGGGATCACGGCACGTCCACCGAAGAGCGCGCCGAGGCGGCGTTCCGTCACGGAGTGACGGCGCGACAGAACGGCGACTTGCGAACCGCCGAGACGCGGCTGGAGGAGGCGCTGATGCTGCAGCCTTCGCACATCGGTGCCCGTCAGGCGCTCGCGAGCGTGCTGCTCGATGCGCGCCGCATGGACGACCTGGAGCGCGTGCTGCGCGAGGGCACCGTCCGCAGTCCGAACCACCTCGCGTTTGCGATGGCGGTTGCGAGGCTGGAGGCCGAACGTGGCGATCTCGTCGCGGCGGTCGTGACGCTCGAGCGTGCAATGAAGCATGGCGGCGAGCAGAACGGCGAGCTTCTCGCGCTGGCCGGGGCATTGCTGCAACGTCTCGATCGGCACGCCGAAGCCGCGGACCGGTACGGTGCCGCCATTGCCCTGGGGTCGGCCAATCCGGTGTGGTTCCTCGGACAGGCCGTCTCGCTGCGTGAAGTCGGCCGGACGCGCGAAGCGCGTGTCCGCTTCCGTCGCGCGCTGGACAGCCGCAGCCTCTCGCCGGAGCTGCGGACCTACGCGGAGAAGCAGCTGACGGCGCTCGGCGCCGGCTGAGCACGTTCATTCGCCGGGTGGCGGCGTGCGCGCGACCACCCAGTTCATCACCTGGCGTGCGCCGGCGCGCTTCAGCGCGCCCGCTGCCGCATCGAGCGTCGCGCCGCTCGTCATCACGTCGTCCACTACCGCAATCGACAGCCCGTCGAGCGCACGGGTTGCGCGGAAGGCGTCCCGCACATTCCGGGTCCGTTCCGAGAGCGCCAACGCGGCCTGCGGCGGTGTCTCGCGTGCCCGGACCAATGCTGCGGGATCCCTGCGCGACGGCCCGCCGAAGGGCAGGCAGCGTGCGATCTCCACCGCCTGATTGAAGCCGCGCTGCCGTTCTCGTGACGCCGACAAGGGAACCGGCACGATGAGATCGGGCATCGGTGCCGCCCGGAGCGCAGGCGCCAGGGCCTCGGCGAGCGCGCCGGCCGCGTCCAGCGCGTGCCGGTATTTCAGTGCCCGGATCAGGGCATCGACAGGAAAGGCGTAGCTGCAGGCGACGAAGGTCGCGTCGAATTGCGGCGGCGACGCCAGGCATCGGCCGCAGATCGAACCCGTGGGCGACGGCGCCGCGCAACGCGGACACCGCGGGGAGGGGGCGGGTGGCAGATCCTCGAGACACTCCGGGCACAGGCAAGTGTCCACGCCGCGCGCTCCGCACAACGTGCAGCGTCGCGGCACCCCTCGCGCCAGCCATCTCCGAAAGTCGACCCCGCCCATCGACGAATCTTCCGTCAAACTTCGATCCTGCCGAGACTACCAGCGAGCGCCCGAGATTGATTGCCGTGCCGTCCGATTCACCCGACCTCCCGGCGTTGCGTCGATTCCGCGATCGCGCCGCCGGGCGTTTCGACGATTCCGCCGCGCTGTGGAATGAAGTGGCGGCGCGAATGTTTTCGCGACTCGATCTGGTGCGGGTGCCGCCCGGTCCCATCCTCGATCTCGGCTGTGCTTCCGGTGCCTGGACGTCGCGGCTGTCGCAGCGCTACGCCGGAGCCGACGTGTTCGGCCACGACCTGTCGGAAGCGCTGCTCCGCCAGGCGCAGGCGCGCGCCGATGCGGACCGATCCTGGTTGTCGCGACTATCGAAGCGGCCGAGCCGTTTCGCCTGCGTGGAGTTCGATCGCCTGCCGTGGCGGCCGGGAAGCTTTGCGCTGATCTGGTCGAATCTCGTGGCGCCGTGGTTTCGCGATCCGCCGACGGCGTGGCGCCGGATCGGTGTCTCGCTTCGTCCGGGGGGCCTGCTCGCGTTTTCCACGCTCGGGCCGGACACGCTGCGCGAATTTCAGCGTGCGTGGGCGGCGACCGGACGGGCGCCCGCGACGCTCCCGTTCGCCGACATGCACGACATCGGCGATGCGCTCGTGCGCGCGGGATTCGCCGATCCGGTGATGGACGTCGATGTGATCCAGCTGACGTACCGCTCGATCGATGCCATGGTGCGCGATGCCCGTGACCAGGGCGCACAGAACGTCCTCGCCTCGCGGCCGCGCGGATTGCTGTCGCCGCGCCGCTGGCAGCGCGCGCAGTCGCAGTTCATTTCCGATTCGCAGAACGGGTTGTTCACCGTGACCTTCGAAGTGGTCTTTGGACATGCGTGGTGGCCCGAACAGGGGCCGCGCAAGACGGCCGACGGGCGCGACGTCGTGCGCTTCCATCGTCGCTGAAACCCTGCTTACATAGGGGGGATGGGGTGCTATAAAGCCTTCATTGAAAAAAGGTTTTCGGAAAACCGGTAGGTGATTCCGGCTTGCTTCGCGGAATAGCCACATGCTAGAGTCGGCCAGCCTTTGAGAGTCGTCGAGCACTTCTCGGTGGGGGTTGATCGGCAATGTCGATTGAAGCTTTGGAACCCACGGATTCCGCCAACTTCCGATTGGTGGCGAGGCGAAATGATTCGTTGTCCCGGAAAGGACAGCGGATTTTTTTTGGGTCGCTCGCGGTGGCGTCGTTCGGCATGGCTGCCGTCTGGGCCGCCCACGGCGCGTGGTTCGTGCTGCCGTTCGTTGCCCTCGAGATGGCGATGCTGTATGCGGTGCTCCGGATCATCGGAAGCCACGCGGCCGATTTCGAATCGGTGTCGATCGACGGCGACAGGGTGCTGCTGGTCCGGCGCAGACGCGGAAGCGAAAGCCGGCACGAGTTCAATCGGTGCTGGGCCCGGCTGGTCGTGACGCGCACAGGGCCCGGCCAACAATACGGTCTCGCCATGAGGTCCCATGGCAAGGAAGTGAGCTTCGGAGAATTGCTCACGGACGAGCAGCGCGCGCATGTCGCGGGCGAACTGCAGAGAAGACTGAGAACGCATTGACCTGAAACGATGTCACCAGGGGGAAGCATGAAGAAAGTGCTGTCGCTCATCGCTGCGGCTTTGTCCGCGGCGCCCGTCGCCGCGCTCGCGGAGACAGCCAAGTACGGATTGCAGGATCCGCAATCACCGATCGCTGCCCAGATCTACTCCCTCCATACGCTCATCCTGTGGATCTGCGTCGTCATCTTCGTGCTGGTGTTCGGGATGATGTTCATCGCCATCCTCAAGCATCGGAAGTCCGTGGGCCACCAGGCGGCGCAGTTTCACGAGAGCACGACGGTGGAGATCATCTGGACGATCATCCCCTTCATCATCCTGATGGGCATGGCGTATCCGGCCACCAAGACCGTGATCGACATGAAGGACACGAGCAACCCGGACCTCACGATCAAGGCCACCGGTTACCAGTGGAAGTGGGGATACGAGTACATCAAGGGCGAGGGCAGCCTCGCGGGCGTGAGCGACGGCATCTCGATCCTGTCGAGCCTGTCCACGCCGATGGAGCAGATCTACGACAAGAACGTGCCGAAGGGCGAACACTATCTGCTCGAGGTCGACAACGAGCTCGTGGTGCCCGTGGGCAAGAAGGTCCGGATCCTGACCACCGCCGCGGACGTCATCCACGCGTTCTGGGTGCCGGCCTTCGGCGTGAAGCAGGACGCCATCCCCGGTTTCATCCGCGACACGTGGTTCAAGGTCGACAAGCCGGGCGTGTACCGCGGCCAGTGTGCGGAACTCTGCGGCAAGGAGCACGGCTTCATGCCGATCGTCGTCCGCGCCGTGGAGGAAGCGGAGTTCAAGACCTGGGCGGCGAAGAACAAGCCGGTCGAAGCGCCTGCCGCTGACGCGGCCGCGGCGCCTGCGGCGGTCGCCGCCGGTCCCGTCGACGGCAAGAAGACCTACGAGGGCCTGTGTTCCGCCTGTCACGCCGCCGGCATTGCCGGCGCGCCGAAGGTCGGTGACAAGGGCGCTTGGGCCGCGCGGATCGCCCAGGGTCCGGCCGTCCTGTACGGCAGCGCGCTCAAGGGCAAGAACGCCATGCCGGCCAAGGGCGGCAATCCCGCCCTCTCCGACGCCGAGATCAAGGCGGCGGTGGATCACATGGTCGGCCTTTCGAAGTAACCGGTCGTTCGCCGGATTCCGGCATCACTGACAAATTCGCAGGAGAGCGAGCATGGAAGCCGTTCACGGAAACGAGCACGCGCACGACCACGACCACCATCACCCGAGCGGGATCATGCGGTGGCTGACCACGACGAACCACAAGGACATCGGCACGCTGTACCTCTGGTTCAGCTTCGCCATGTTCATCACGGGCGGCATGCTGGCGCTCGGCATCCGGGCCGAGCTGTTCCAGCCCGGCATGCAGCTCTGGAAGCCCGACTTCTTCAACCAGCTGACCACCATGCACGGGCTGATCATGGTGTTCGGCGCGATCATGCCGGCGTTCGTCGGTTTCGCGAACTGGCAGATCCCGATGATGATCGGGGCGTCCGACATGGCCTTCGCGCGGATGAACAACTTCAGTTTCTGGTTGTTGCCGCCGGCCGCCTCGCTGCTCGTGGTCTCGTTCTTCGTGCCCGGCGGTGCGACCGGCGCCGGGTGGACGCTCTATGCCCCGCTGTCGGTGCAGCAGGGCATGGGCATGGACCTCACGATCTTCGCGGTCCACATCATGGGCGCGTCGTCGATCATGGGGTCGATCAACATCATCACGACGATCCTGAACATGCGCGCGCCGGGCATGACGCTGATGAAGATGCCGCTGTTCGTGTGGACATGGCTGATCACCGCGTACCTGCTGATCGCCGTCATGCCGGTGCTGGCCGGGGCGGTCACGATGCTCCTGACGGATCGCCACTTCGATACGCACTTCTTCAATGCGGCCGGCGGCGGGGACCCGGTCATGTATCAGCACGTCTTCTGGTTCTTCGGCCACCCCGAGGTGTACATCATGATCCTGCCGGCCTTCGGGATCGTGTCTCAGGTGATCCCGGCCTTCGCCCGGAAGCCGCTGTTCGGCTACACCTCCATGGTGTACGCGACCGCTTCCATCGCCATCCTGTCCTTCATCGTCTGGGCGCACCACATGTTCGTCGTCGGCATGCCGGCGGCCGGGCAGCTGTTCTTCATGTACGCCACCATGCTGATCGCGGTGCCCACCGGCGTGAAGGTGTTCAACTGGGTCGCCACCATGTGGAAGGGGGCGATGACCTTCGAGACGCCGATGCTGTTCTCGGTGGGCTTCCTGTTCGTGTTCTCGATGGGCGGCTTCACCGGTCTGGTCTGCGCCATCACGCCGATCGACATCCAGATCCAGGACACCTACTACGTGGTCGCGCACTTCCACTACGTCCTTGTCGCCGGCTCCCTGTTCGCGTTGTTCTCCGGGACGTACTTCTGGCTGCCGAAGTGGACCGGACACATGTATGACGAGACGCTCGGCAAGCTGCACTTCTGGCTGTCGATCATCTTCTTCAACGTCACGTTCTTCGTGATGCACTTCCTGGGGCTGGCCGGGATGCCGCGGCGGATCCCGGACTATGCGCCGCAGTTCGCGGACTTCAACATGATCGCGTCGATCGGCGCCTTCGGCTTCGGTCTGTCCCAGCTGCTGTTCCTGTATGTCGTGATCAAGTGCATCAAGGGCGGCGAGAAGGCCCCCGCGAAGCCGTGGGAAGGCGCCGACAGTCTCGAGTGGACGCTGCCGTCACCGGCGCCGTATCACAGCTTCGAGACGCCGCCCGTCGTGAAGTGAGACGACCGGTCCGATCATGAAGCAGCCGGGCGGGGATCGGGGGGCGGCCAAGACGAGGACGCTGCTGTCCCTGTTGTCCATCGCCGCCCTGTTCTTCATTGCCATCATCTTCCGACGCAGCCTGTGGCCTTGAGATCCGAAAATCGCCGGACGTTCTCGAAATTGATCGTGGTGGCGGTCGCGATGTTCGGGTTCGGCTACGCCCTGGTCCCCTTCTACAAGAAGATCTGCGAGGTGACGGGACTCAATCAGCTGCAGAAGGCGGACGAGGTCACCAACACGCAGGTCGATGCGTCGCGCACGGTGCTGCTCGAGTTCGACGGGAATCTGAGGAACGAGCTGCCGTGGAAATTCCGTCCGGTCTCCCGGAGCATGAAGGTGCATCCCGGGCAGCTCGTGCAGGTCGTGTACGAGGTCCGCAACGAATCGGATGACGCCGTGAGCGGCCAGGCGATCCCGTCCTACGGTCCGCAGGTGGCGGGCCGGTATTTCCGGAAGCTCGATTGCTTCTGCTTCTCGAAGCAGGAGCTGAAACCGCGTGAAGTCCGGCAGATGCCGGTGGTGTTCGTCATCGAACCCGGACTGCCCGCCGACGTGAACACGATCACGCTGTCGTACACATTCTTTCGTGTGGAAGGTCCGTCGAAAGCCGCGACGGGCGTGCAACGCGGTCCGGTGTAAAGGCGCCGGATCCCGTCAACTACCAGGGGAGCAACAACGATGCAGCACGCAAGCAGCTACTACATCCCGACACCGTCGCACTGGCCCATCGTCGGCTCGATCGCTCTCGCGTTCATGGGGTTCGGTGCGGCCTTCGTGATGAACGGGCTCAGTGCGGGACCCTGGGTGCTCGTGACCGGCCTCGCGATCCTCTTCTACATGATGTACGGCTGGTTCGGTACCGTGGCGCGCGAAAGCGAAGCGGGGACCTACAGTCCGCAGGTCGACATCTCCTTCCGCTGGAGCATGAGCTGGTTCATCTTTTCGGAGGTCATGTTCTTCGCCGCGTTCTTCGGCGCCCTGTTCTACATGCGCCAACTGTCCGTGCCGGACCTGGCAGGCGGGGACACCGGACCGCTCCTCTGGAAAGACTTCAAGTCGGCCTGGCCGGTCTCCGGGCCCGGAATCGAGGAGACCTTCACGCCCATGGGCGCTTGGGGCATTCCGGCCATCAACACGCTGATCCTGCTGACCTCGGGCGTGACGGTCACCTGGGCACATTGGGGTCTGAAGAAAGGCAATCGCGGACAGCTCAACTTCGGCTTGTTCCTCACGGTGGCGCTGGGGGTGACCTTCCTCTGCCTGCAGGTCTATGAGTACGTGCATGCCTACCACGAACTGAATCTGTCGCTCGGCATGGGCGCCTACGGAGCCACGTTCTTCATGCTGACCGGCTTTCACGGCTTTCACGTGACCATCGGAACGATCATGCTGATCGTGATCCTGTTCCGTTGCCTTGCAGGCCATTTCAAGCCGGAGAGCCACTTCGCCTTCGAAGCCGTCTCCTGGTACTGGCATTTCGTCGACGTCGTCTGGCTCATGCTGTTCATCCTGGTGTACTGGCTCTAGGTGGGATGAAACGGCGGCGCGGCCCTTTGTCCGCGCCGAACCTGGGCCGCCGAACGGCGGTCCCGTAGAATCGCCGCACTCAGAACGTGCGGCGTTTTTTTTCGTTGCGGGAAAGACCGGCCGGCGGACATCCCGCTCAGAGGCGGTGACCGGGAATGAATCCGAAGTAGTAGCCGGCCATCAGCAGCAGAAACAACGAGATCGACAACCCGACGCGTATGGTCAGCGCCTTGACGGTTCGATCCGTCGACCCCTTGTCGCGAACGAGATAGAACAGCGCAGAACCGAGGCTTGCCAGGATGAGCACCAGAACGGCGACAACGAATATTTTCATGGGTCGGGCCTTCCAGGGAACCGGCTCCAGTGTAGCGGAGATCGCGACGATCTCCTGCTTCTCTCTCTAGGAAGAGGACCCTGAAATGTCGCCCCGTGGGCGGATCATCGTGAGTCTGATGGCGAGTGCGCTCGGTCTCGCCGTGACGGTCACCGCCTGCGTCTGGCAGTTCGAGCGCGGCCGCAGTCGCGACAAGATGGCGACCGACATGGCGACGGCCCGGAATGAGCCCGCCATCGTGCTCTCGTCGCATCTGGTCCACGAACCCGACGTGCGCTATCGCCAGCTCATCGCGCGCGGTACGTTCGTGCCCGGCTCGACCATCCTGCTCGACAACCAGCCGCGCGGTGCCCAGCCGGGCTACGTCGTCTTCTCCGCACTCAAGCTGAGCGACGATCGCCATGTCCTCGTCAAGCGGGGCTGGATTGCCGGCAGTGCCGATCGCAGCGTGCTACCGGAGGTAGGCATCCCCGCCGGTCCCGTCGAGATCAGGGGCATGGCGTTGCCGCCCGTATCCCGCTTCTATGAACTCGGCACGGTCGCGTTGTCCGAACGCGTCTGGCCGCACGTGACCGTGGAACGTTTCGAGGAACGCTTCGGTCTGCCGTTTCAACCGATCGTGCTGGAACAGCAGACCGAAACGCCCGACGGGCTGAGTCGGGCATGGATGCCTCCGACAGCGGTCAGTTCGGCCAAGAACTACGGCTATGCCCTCCAATGGGGCGGCATGGCGCTATTGATTGTGGGGCTCAATGTCTACTATGGATTCCGGCGGTTCAAGGCGTCGCGCACGGCGTGACATCGTGTTGGTCGCTCTCCTGTGCGCCGCGCCCGTCGTGGCGTCGTACGCGCTCTTCTACGGCTGGAAACCCGGCGCCACCAAGAACTACGGGGATCTGATTCCGCCGACACCGGTCCCGGAGATCGTCTCACCCGCCGCGGGACCGGCCGCCAACTTGGCAACGCTCAAGGGCAAGTGGGTCCTGGTGTCCGTGGACTCGGGCCAGTGCGCCGACGCGTGTCGCACCAAGCTGTGGCAGATGCGGCAGCTTCGGCTCGCCCAAGGCAAGGACATGGATCGTGTCGCTCGTGTCTGGTTGATCGACGATGCGCGAACGCCCGATGCCGGTCTGGCCACCGAGTATGCGGGCACCATCACGCTGAATGCGCGCGACGCTCCGGGTCTGTCGAAACTCCCCACGGCGTCGTCGCCACGCGATCACCTGTTCCTGGTCGATCCCCTCGGAAATCTGATGATGCGCTTCCCCAAGGATGCGGACGCGAACCGGATCAAGAAGGATCTGATCCAACTGCTGAAGGTGTCGCAGGTCGGATGAGCGGATCCCGCGGTGAAGGCCAATCTCCTCGAGGCCGATGCTAGAATCCCGCGGATTCACCCTCGCCCAGCCTCGCGAACGGAGATATCGATGGCGTCCGCACTGACCTTGCCCCGGCTTGGGTCCCGTCTGCAGCAGTTCTATCAACTCACCAAACCGCGTGTCGTGTCCCTGATCGTCTTCACGGCGGTCATCGGCATGTTCCTGGCGACGCCCGGTTGGGTGCCGCTCCAGCCGCTCCTGGCGGGTACAGTGGGGATCGGGCTTGTCGCGGGCGCTGCTGCCGTCATCAATTGTCTGGTCGAGCAGCAGATCGACAAGGTGATGGCCCGGACCCGCGCACGGCCGCTCCCCATGGGGCAACTGTCCTCCACTCAGGCCCTGTTGTTCGCGAGCGGGATCGGCGGGATCGGGCTGTGGCTCCTGTACGACCTCGTGAATCCGCTCACCATGTGGCTGACGCTGGCCACGTTTGTCGGGTATGCCGTGATCTACACGGTGCTCCTCAAGCCCGCGACGCCTCAGAACATCGTGATCGGCGGTGCGTCCGGCGCCATGCCGCCGGTGCTCGGATGGGTGGCCGTCACGGGACAGGTCACGCACGAAGCGCTGCTGCTGTTCCTGATCATCTATGCCTGGACGCCGCCCCACTTCTGGTCCCTCGCGCTGTATCGGCGCAACGAGTACGCGAAGGCCGGCCTGCCGATGCTTCCGGTGACGCACGGCGAGAAGTTCACCCGTCTCCACGTCCTGCTGTACACCGTCATCCTCGTGGCCGTGACGCTCATGCCTTTTGCCGTCCGCATGTCGGGCTGGCTCTACCTCGCCGGCGCCGTGGGACTCGGTGCGGCGTTCCTGTTCTACGCATGGCGGATCTACGTCGACTACAGCGATGCCCTGGCGCGCAAGACGTTCCGCTACTCGATCGTCTATCTCACGGCGCTGTTCGCCGTGCTGCTCGTCGATCACTACGTCGGGTGGTGATTCGGCGGCATCTCATCGGTGGGTGGGTGGCCGGCGCAGCCCTGCTGCTGGCCGGCTGCGGCAGTCCGACGCCCCCCCCGTTCCAGGCGACGGACATCACCGGCGCCGACTTCGGCAAGGAACTTCGCCTGACCGGCCATGACGGCAAGGCGCGGACGCTGGCCGACTTCCGGGGCAAGGCCGTCGTGCTGTTCTTCGGCTTCGCGCACTGCCCCGACGTGTGCCCGACGACACTGTCGAAGCTCGGCGCGGTCATGAAGTCCCTGGGAGCGGATGGCGCCAAGGTGCAAGTCGTCCTGGTGACCGTCGATCCGGCGCGCGATACGCCGGAGATCCTGCGTCAGTACGTGGCGGCGTTCGATCCGTCCTTTCTGGGGCTGACCGGATCTGCCGACGACATCGCGCGGACGACCAAGGAATTCCGGGTGATCGCCGAGAAGCAGCCTGGCGCGTCGCCGGATACGTACACCGTCGACCACTCCTCCGGCCTCTACGTCTTTGATCCGCAGGGCCGGATCCGACTCTTCATCCCGGGGAATCAGGCTGCGACGGCAATCGCGCAGGACCTGAAGCGCCTGATCGACGGGGCCTGACACCGTCCCGGTCAAGGCGACCCCGGAAACAAGAACGCCCGATCTTCAGTCGGGCGTTCTTGTTTCCGGGGAAGTGAGCAGATGGTCAGGCGGCCTCGGCCATCGCGTTCCGCAACTTCTTCATGGCTTGCGCCTCGATCTGGCGGATGCGCTCTGCCGACACGCCGAATTCGGCGGCCAGTTCATGCAAGGTGGAGGTGTCGCCTTCACGAAGCCAGCGTGCTTCGATGATTCGACGGCTCCGGGGATCCAGCGCAGCCAGCGCCGCTGCGAGCCCCTCGGCCCGGACCATCGCAGTCTCGGCGTGTTCGAGAATCCGTCCCGGTTCGTCCTCCGGATTCGACAGATACGCGATCGGGCTGAAGCTGTCCTCGTCGTCCTCGGTGACCGGCTCCAGGGAGACGTCGCCGCCGCCCAGGCGGGTCTCCATCTCGATCACCTCCTCGGGCTTCACGTTGAGCTGCGCCGCCATCGCGTCGACTTCCGTCGGGGTCAGCGTGTTCAACCCGGACTTCATGCTGCGCAGGTTGAAGAACAGCTTGCGTTGCGCCTTGGTCGTCGCGATCTTCACGATGCGCCAGTTGCGCAGGATGTATTCGTGGATCTCGGCACGGATCCAGTGCACTGCGAAGGACACGAGACGAACCCCCCGTTCCGGGTCGAATCGCTTCACCGCCTTCATGAGCCCGATGTTGCCTTCCTGGATCAGGTCGGCATGGGGCAGTCCGTATCCCAGATAGCCGCGGGCGATCGCCACTACCAGGCGCAGGTGCGACAACACCAGCTGGCGGGCAGCCTCGAGGTTTTCCTGGTCCCGGAAGTCCCGGGCGAGACGCGATTCCTCCTCCTGGCTCAGCAGGGGCAGACGGTTCACGGCCTGGATGTAGCTGTCCAGGGTGGCGACAGACGGCAGCGGGGTGGAAAGCGTCAGGGCAGTGGACATGAAATTCCGTTCCTCCTAGTGACAACGAAAGTCTAGCACTCACCTACTGTGAGTGCCAGTGAACGGAAAAGTTCGCTCTCGCTTGAGGCCGGAATGGGAGGCGGCTCTCGCTCGACCCAAGCGCTGTCGGGGCCCGGCAAGTGCCGGTCCGTCAGGCCGGGTCGAGCCGACGCAGATGGAAGGTCACTGAAATCCAGGCGCCGAGCCAGCCGAGTGCCGTGGCTATGCCGATCAGGGCCAGGATCTCCCGAGGATCCAGCCGCTGCAGGGTCGACTCGGGCGAAAGGAGGGAGACCGCCACCCCCAGTTCCCGTTCCAGCAGGTGGGCGGCGACACTCACGAGCCCCCAGGCGACGAGTGCTCCCAGCAGTCCCTGGAGCGCGCCGAAGTAGAGAAAAGGCCGTCGGATGAAGGCGTTGGTTGCGCCGATCAGCTTCGAGATCTCGATTTCCTCGCGCCGATTCAGGATCTGGAGACGGATGGTGTTGAACGTCACGGCCACCAATGCCGCACCGAGGATGATGGCCAGGATCGCCACGCTGGCGCGCCCGGCGCGCAAGGCGGCTTCGATCTGCTTGGCCCAGACGCTGTCCATCTGCGCCGTCTCGACGCCGGGCCAGCCGGTGGCTTCCGTCTGGAGCGCCTGGAGTGCGTCCGCGCCCTCGGGGCGTCCCGTCACCACGTAGGCATCGGGCAGCGGATTGCGGCCCAGATCCTCGACGACCGAAGACATGCCCGTCGAGCGCTTGAGGTCCTCCAGTGCCTTGTCCTTGGCGACGAACTGCACCCGCCCGACGGCGGCGTGTCCCTTGAGGCGCGCGCCGACCGACGCGACGTCCGCCTCGGTGGCGTCCACCTTCAGAAAGAGTGTCAATTGGGCCTCCGGCGTGCTGCCCCGGATCAGACCCGAGAGATTCTTGACCGTCGCGTAGAGCCCGACGGGGAGGGACAGCGCAACGCCCATCACGATGAGATTGAGGATCGTGGCGATGGTCTGCCGCCCCAGGCGCGAACCCGCATCCCGAACCGCCAGCCCATGATCCCGCAGCCAGATCTTCACGAGGCGAGCGCTCCGTCCCGAAGTTCGATGATCCGCGGGCCCGCGTCTGCAAACGGCTGTGCCGTGTGAGTCGACACCACGAGTGTCACGCCCACCTGATGCAGTGCCTTGAAGAGGGCGACGATCTCCCGGGCGTACGCCTCGTCGAGATTGGCCGTCGGTTCGTCTGCCAGCACGACGGCGGGGCGATGCACGATGGCCCGGGCAATGCACACGCGCTGCTGCTCGCCGCCCGACAGGGCCATGGGGTTCTCGCGCTCGCGCTCCCGCAGGCCCACGCGTTCGAGTGCGGCACGCACCCGGCGACCGATGTCCGCACCGGCGAACCCGGTGATGCGCAGTGGCAGGGCCACATTCTCGAAGACGGATCGGTCGAACAGGAGCTTGTGGTCCTGGAACACCAGGCCGATGTTCCTGCGCAGGTAGGGAATCGCTGCCGGCCGCAACGCCGACAGGTTCTGTTCGCTCACCCACACGGTGCCATGCGTCGGCCGCTCCAGTGCGGCCATCAGCTTGAGCAGCGTGCTCTTGCCGGCACCGGAACGCCCGGTGAGGAGGACGAACTCGCCCCGTTCGATCGAGAGCGAGACGCCGCGCAGGGCCTCGTGGCCGCCCGGATACTGCTTGCTGACGTCGGCGACGCGGATCATCCGGCGCTCAGTCCAGCATGGCGTCGACGAATGCGCGCGCCTCGAACGGGCGCAGGTCTTCCAGGCTTTCGCCGACGCCGATGAAGCGGACCGGCACGGGTCGCTCACGCGCGATGGCGGCGATCACCCCGCCTTTCGCCGTCCCGTCGAGCTTGGTCAGGATCAGGCCGGACAGACCGATGGCGTCGTCGAAGGCCTTCACCTGCGCCACCGCATTCTGGCCTGTGTTGGCATCCAGCACGAGCAAGGTCTCGTGAGGCGCACCCGCCATGGCCTTGTTCGTGACGCGCCGGACCTTCTTCAGTTCTTCCATCAGGTGCAGCTGGGTCGGCAGCCGCCCGGCCGTATCCGCCAGCACGACACCGATGCCCTTGGCCGTGGCGGACTGCACCGCATCGAACACGACCGCGCCGGGATCGCCCGATACCTGGGCCACGACCGTCACGTTGTTGCGTTCGCCCCATTCCGCGAGCTGTTCACGGGCGGCAGCGCGGAAGGTGTCTCCGGCGGCGAGGAGGACCGAGAGGCCCTGCGCCTGGAACAGGTGGGCCAGCTTGCCGATGGACGTTGTCTTGCCGGCCCCGTTGACGCCGCACATCAGGATGACGAATGGCCGCTGCCCGCCGATCTCCAATGGTCGCTCGAGCGGCGCGACCAGGTCGATGAGGACGTTCTTCAGTTCGTCCCGCACCGCTGCGGGCGTCGAGGCGCCCGACTTCCGCACTCGGGCGCGAGTGGTGTCGATCAGGTGGCGCGTCGCGGCAACACCGACGTCGCACGACAACAGGATGGTCTCGAGCTCTTCGTAGAACGCCTCGTCCACCTGGGTCGTGCTGGTGAACAGCTGGCGCAACTGCCCGCCCAGCTTCTCCCGCGTGGCCGACAGTCCGTCGCGAAGGCGCTGGGTCCAGGATTTTTTCGGGGCCGCGTCCTCGGCCGGTGCCGGCGTCGGGTCCTTCTTCGCGCCCTTCAGGAAACTCAGCATGGTGATAGAGTGTCAGAGACTCGGATCGCCGCCGGACGACAACCGCGCACGGCGACCCGGCAGCAGGCGAGGACCCCGCGAGAGATGAGAGATGGCGGTCCCCGATGCCGATTCTAGTCTGAACACGAGTCCCCACGCCAACATGATTCGAACGCTTTCCCCGCGTGTCCGCGGTTTCGCCGCCGGGTGTGCATTGCTGTCCACGATCATCGTCCCGGGACCGGCGGACGCCGGTCAAGGCGACATGGCCGAGCACACCCTCGGCAACGGCATGAAGATTGTCGTGATGGAAGATCATCGCGCCCCCACGATCGCATCGATGGTCTGGTACCGCGCCGGCAGCATGGACGAACAGAGCGGCACCACCGGCGTCGCCCACGTGCTCGAGCACATGATGTTCAAGGGGACGAAGGACCATCCCGGCGATACGTTCTCGAAGACCATCGCGGCGGCCGGCGGCCGCGAGAACGCATTCACCAACAAGGACTACACCGCCTACTTCCAGCAGCTGCACAAGTCCAGGCTGCCGCTGGCGATGACGCTTGAGGCGGACCGGATGCACAACCTCATCCTCACCGACGAAGAGTTCGCGAAGGAGATCAAGGTCGTGATGGAGGAGCGCCGGCTTCGCACCGACGACCAGCCCCGATCCCTTCTTTTCGAGCAACTCCTGTCCGCCGCCTACACCGCGAGTCCGTACCGCTGGCCCATCATCGGCTGGATGACGGACCTCGAGAACATGACGGCCGACGACGCGCGCGAGTGGTATCGCCGGTGGTACGCGCCCAACAACGCCATGCTCGTGGTGGCCGGCGACGTCGTTCCGGACGAGGTCTTCAAGCTGGCCGAGGAAACGTTCGGACGTCTCGACGCCCAGCCGCTGCCTGCACGCAAGCAGGTGGTGGAACCGGCGCAGCGCGGCATCAAGCGACTGACGGTCAAGGCGCCCGGCGAGCTGCCCTACCTGCTGATGGGATGGCATGTCCCCGTGCTGCGCGACGTCGCGAACGATTGGGAGCCCTACGCGCTCGAAGTGCTCGTCGGTGTTCTCGACGGGAGCGACGCCGCGCGACTCGATCGAAGCATCGTTCGGGAGCAGCGCCTCGCGGTCAGCGCCGGCGCCAGCTACGACAGCGTGAATCGCGGTCCCGGCATGTTCTACCTCGACGGATCGCCGGCGCCGGGCAAGACGGTCGCCGATCTCGAAGGCGCCCTGCGTCGGGAAGTCCAGCGTGTCGTGGACGAGGGGGTGAGCGAAGCGGAACTGTCGCGCGTGAAGGCGCAGGTCATCGCGCAGCAGGTGTTCCAGCGCGATTCGATCTTCTACCAGGCGATGCAGATCGGCGTGCTCCATACGAGCGGACTGCCCTACGACTCCAACGCCATCCAGGTGAAGCGCGTGCGCGAGATCACGGCCGAGCAGGTGCGTGCCGTCGCGCGCCGCTACTTCGTCGACGACGCACTCACGATTGCCGTGCTGGAGCCACAGTCCCTGACCAAGCAGGCCGAGCTCGACGCGGCCCCCAAGCACTGAACGAGCGCGATTCCATGACTGCCCTCCCCATTGCCTTGCCCCGGATTGCCCGCGTCGTCGCAACGGCACTTCTCGCTGTGTTCACGACGGTCGCCCACGCGACGCTGCCCATCGAATCCTGGACGCTGCCGAACGGTGCGCGCGTGCTGTTCGTCGAGAACCGCGCATTGCCGATGCTCGACGTCAGTGTCGACTTTCCTGCGGGGTTCTCGCGCGATCTCAAGGATTCCTCCGGACTCGCGAGCATGACGCTCGGCATGCTGCGCCTCGGCGCCGGCGGCGCGACCGAGACTCAGATCGCGGGCCGCCTCGCCGATGTCGGCGCCCAGCTGGGGACGCGTTTCGACGCCGACCGCGCCGGGTACAGCCTGCGGAGTGTCTCGAGCGAGCGCGAACTCGAGGAAGGGCTCAGCGTGCTGGCCGACGTGCTCCAGAAGCCGGCCTTTCCCAAGGAGGTCCTCGATCGCGAGAAGGCGCGCCTGTCCGCCGCCCTGAAGGAAGCCGGCACCAAGCCCGAATCCATTGCCGAACGTGCGTTCTACACGGCCGTCTACCGCGGTCATCCCTACGGACTGCGCGGCTCCGGCGAGATCGCGACCGTGTCGACCTTCCAGCCGGGCGATCTCGAACAGTTCTACCGCACGTGGTACCGGTCCGACTGGGCCGTCGTGGCCGTCATGGGGGACGTTTCGCATGATCAGGCGGACGCCATTGCGCGCCGCATGACCGACGGGCTGCCGCGAGCCGATGGGCGCGCGAAACCGCTGCCGAGCGTCGCGTCCCTGGAAGCTGCCGTGATGAAGTCCATCGATCATCCGGCGAGCCAGAGCCACATCCTGATGGGGCAGCCGGGCATCCGTCGTGACGATCCCGACTACTTCCCCCTGTTCGTCGGCAACTACGTGCTCGGGGGCGGCGGGTTTGCCTCGCGCATGGTGGAAGAGGTCCGGCAGAAGCGCGGTCTCGCCTACAGCGCCTACAGTTACTTCTCGCCGCTCGCGGAACAGGGTGTCTTCCAGATCGGACTCCAGACGAAGAAGGAGCAGGCCGCGCAGGCGCTGGAAGTCGTGCGCGACACGGTGCGGCGCTATGTCGAGGACGGCCCGACGGCGCAGGAGCTCGAGGCGGCGAAGCAGAATCTCGTCGGCGGGTTCCCGCTGCGCATCGACTCCAACCGGAAGATCCATGACTACCTGGCGGTCATCGGCTTCTACCACCTGCCGCTCGACTACCTGGATCAGTTCGTCCAGCGCATCGAAGCCGTGACCGCCGATCAGGTGCGCGAAGCGTTCCGGCGTCGCGTGCATCCCGACCGCATGGTGACCGTCGTCGTGGGTGGCGCGCCCCAGCCGAAGTGAAGCCGCGCACCGGCAGTTCACCGGCCCAGGCGAACCGCGTCCGGATCATCGGGGGCACCCATCGCAGCCGCGTGCTGCACTTCCCGCCGCGTCCCGGTCTGCGGCCGTCCCCGGACCGCGTGCGGGAGACGCTCTTCAACTGGTTGGGGCAGGATCTGACGGGGCTGACGTGCCTCGACCTGTTCGCGGGCAGCGGCGCCCTCGGATTCGAGGCCGCTTCGCGCGGGGCCGCTTCCGTGACGCTCGTCGAACGCGACGGCGAGATCGCCCGCGCCCTGGCCGACAATGCCACCCTGTTGCAGCTGGAGACGACGCGGGTGGCGAGAACCGATGCGCTAGAATTTCTGCGGACAGCGGGCGGGCGGTCGTTCGATGTGGTGTTTCTCGACCCCCCCTTCGGAGACGCGGACTACCTTCGCCTGCTCGACAGCGTGGCCCCGCACCTCAATCGGGAAGCGCGGGTGTACGTGGAAGCGCCGCGCTCCCTGGACGATCTTCCGGGCTGGACCGTGCTCCGCCGGCTGCATGCCGGCACCGTCCACGCCCATCTGATGAGGCAGGCGACACCATGAAACGAGCGGTCTATCCCGGCACCTTCGATCCCATGACGCGCGGCCACGAGGACCTCGTCCGCCGGGCGTCCCAGCTGTTCGACGTCGTGGTGGTGGCCATCGCGACCAGCCGGGCCAAGCAGCCGCTGTTCACGCTCGAAGATCGCATCCAGATCTCGCGCGAGGTCCTGGCGCCGTACCCCAACGTCGAGATCCGCGGGTTCTCCGGACTGCTGATGGACTTCCTGAAGGTGGTGGACGCGAAGATCATCGTGCGCGGCCTGCGCGCGGTCTCCGACTTCGAGTACGAGTTCCAGATGGCCGGCATGAACCGCATCCTCTACCCGGACGTCGAGACGCTGTTCCTCACGCCGGCCGAGCAGTACCAGTTCATCTCCGCGACGATGGTGCGCGAGATCGCGACGATGGGCGGCGACGTGTCGCCGTTCGTCAATCCTCTGATTCTCGACCGGCTCCGCGCCAAGGCCCGTGCCTGATGGCGCTGCTCATCACCGACGAATGCATCAACTGCGACGTGTGCGAGCCCGAGTGCCCGAACGACGCGATCGCCATGGGCGAGGACTACTACGTCATCGATCCGAAGCGATGCACCGAGTGCGTCGGCCACTTCGCGCAGCCGCAGTGCATGGAAGTCTGTCCGGTGGATTGCATCCTGGTGAATCCGGACGTGGTCGAGACCCGCGATCAACTCGAAGTCAAGTACGCCGGCCTCATGGCGGCCAAGGCCGATCGGACCGTCTGATCAGAGCCCCGGCTGCCGCGCGCCGTGATGGAACACGGCGAGTTCACCTGCCGCCATCGGCGTCCACGTTTCGTTGTCCGTGAGGGGCTGTGTCGCAATCACGGCCACCCGGTCGTCGGGCGTGGTCACCTCGTTGAAGTCCACCGCGATGTCCTCATCCACCAGGTGCGCGGTCGTGAACGGCGCGCGGCGCTCCACGTACGAGAGATTCGTCGCACAACGCGCGAGCAGCCAGTCCCCGTTGGACAGCAGGAAGTTGAACGTGCCGTGGCGTGCCACCGTCTCCGCCCAGGCGCGTACCGTGGCTGCCAGTGCGTCGAGCGCCGGCGCCTCCTGACCGTAGCGATCTTCCAGCGTCTCCAGCAGATGGCAGAACGCCAGTTCGCTGTCGGTCGTCCCGACGGGGCGATGCCGGCCTGCGAGCGCCGGCGCGAAGTTCTCCAGGGTGCCGTTGTGCGCGAAGATCCAGTAACGCCCCCACAGCGTGCGCTGGAACGGATGCGTGTTCTCCAGCGCGACGACCCCTCGGGTGGCCTTGCGGATGTGCGCGATGACGTTGAGCGAATGGATCGGGTAGTGCCGGACCAGTTCCGCCACGGCGGACTGCACCGCCGGCTCCGGGTCGAGAAAGACCCGGCAGCCCCGACCCTCGAAGAAGGCGATGCCCCAGCCGTCGGAATGATGATCCGTGCGGCCGCCGCGCTGCTGGAAACCGGTGAAGGAAAAGCAGATGTCCGTGGGGACGTTGCAGTTCATGCCGAGAAGCTGACACATGGCGGCCGTGCGGGGGCGAGGGCGACGGAGACTCCGATGATACTCACGGGCGACGCGTTCCGCGGGCAGGCGGTGCGATCCGGGCGAGAGACGCTCGGACCGGCGTCTGGCGCTTGAGCGTGTCGACCGTGCTTCGTGGCCGGAAGGACGGCCAGCCCGATTGCGCGACGTGGGATCGCCGCTTCCCTAGAATGCATCGACTCTCAATCGCAGGAGGACGGCAGGTCCGGCGCCGCGACGACGCGTGACCGGACGAAGCCGCTCGATGGAACTGAAGCAGCTGGAGTATTTCATCGCCATCGCGGAAGCGGGCACGTTCTCCGGCGCCTCGGTGCGGCTGTCGGTCGGACAGCCCGTGCTCAGCCGGCAGATTCGCGCGCTCGAAGAAGAACTCGGGACCCGGCTCTACACCCGCACCGGACGCGGCATCGCCCTGTCGGAAGCCGGCAAGCTCTTCGAGCAGCACGCGCGCGGCGTCCTCGAACAGGCGGCCAATGCGAGGAGCGCCATCGACGCCCTGCGGTCCACGCCCTCGGGACGCGTCGTCATCGGCATGCCGCCGTCCGTCGGCGCGGTGCTCACGGCCTCGCTCGTGGCGCAGTTCCGGGCGCAGTTCGACCGCGTGTCGCTGGGTGTCATCGAAGGTTTCAGCGGACATGTCCTCGAATGGCTCACGACCGGGCGCGTCGATGTGGCCGTGCTGTACGACGCGCCGCGCAGCCCCGCCCTGGCGGCCCAGCCACTCGTGACGGACGAGCTATACCTCCTGGGGCCGGCAGACGATCCGGCCGGCGTCGGCGCCGCCCCGCTGTCTGCGGCCCGTCTCGCCGAGATCCCGCTCATTCTTCCCAGCCGTCCCCACGGCTTGCGCCTGCTCGTCGACGATGCGTTGGCCTCTCTGGACGTGAGCCCGGACGTACGCATCGAGATCGACGCCATGCCCTCCACGCTCACCCTGGTCGAACGCGGCGTCGCCTACACGATCCTCTCCTATTCCTGCGTCGACTCGCTGATCCGGGCCGGACGCATCCGCTACTGGCCGATCGTCCAGCCCACCATGACGCGCACCCTGGTCGTCGCGACCTCCACGCAGCGGCCCGTCACCATGGCCGCCCGGGCCTTGCGCGAAATGGTCGTCGGCCAGGTCCGCCGGCTCATCGAGGAGAGGCGGTGGACGCCGGAGCCGTAGGCGATCGCCGGATGTCGACTTGCCGGGGACGCGGAGCGGGTGATGCCGTGCGCCCTGGCGCGGCAACTCGCTGCACGGGATCTCCGCCCAAGTGCCGCCGGACCCTCGGCGGGTTTGTCTGCCTGCCATTGCCGAGGCATCCGGTGATGCGGGTCCCGGAGCGAAGCCGGACGCTCGCCTCACCGGGTCAGCATCCCGTACGATCTCCGGCGTCTGATGGGGGAAGCGAAGCGTGATCTCGTCCAATTCCAAGACCGTCCGCACCATGTGCCCCATGAATTGCCACCCGACACTCTGCGGGATGCGAGTGGAAGTGCGGGACGGGCAGGTCGTGAGCGTGAAGGGCGACGACGACAACCCCGACAGCCGAGGTTTCCTGTGCGTGCGCGGGCACGCGTCGCCGGAGATCATCGGCAACCCGTCGCGCCTGCTGCATCCGCTGGTTCGGGATCGACGTTCGGATGAATTCCGGCGCGCGAGCTGGGAGGAAGCGCTGGGGCGCATTGCCGAGAGCATGGCCGCCTCGCCACCCGACGCCACTGCCCTCTGGCCGGGTCACGGGACGTTCGCCACCAACTACGGCACGCGCATCAACGCGCAATTGATGATGCGCTTCGCCAATTTCCACGGCAGCCGGTTCTGGAATCCCACGATGGTCTGCTGGGGCCTGGGGGCGTTCGGGCTCGGCCTCACCGGACTGCTGGAAACCAACACGAAGGAGGACATGGGCCAGCACGCCCGACTCGTCCTGATGTGGGGGGCCAACCTGACGAGCCAGCCCAACACCGCGCCGCATCTGCTGGCCGCGAAGCGGCGCGGGGCACGCATCGTCACCATCGACATCCGTCACACCGAGGCTGCGGCGCAGTCGGATGACGTGTTCGTGATTCGTCCGGGCACGGACACCGCGCTCGCGCTCGCGCTGATCCACGTGATCTGCACCGAGCGCCTGCATGACCCGGCATTCGTGGCGGACCACACGGTGGGGTTCGATCGTCTCGCGGAGCATGTCCGGCCGTACAGCCCGACATGGGCGACAAGGATCACGGGCCTCGACGCCTCGCGGATCGAGGCACTGGCGAGGCTCTATGCCGGGACCCGTCCCGCGATGATCGTGCTGGGCGGCAGTTCCATGCACAAGGGCGACAACGACTGGCACGCGTCGCGGGCGATTTCGTGCCTGCCGGGACTCACCGGGAACGCCGGCATTCCCGGTGGCGGGTTCGGGCCGAGGCACGGCGGTGCTGCGCACGGTCGCGGACTCGGCAACATCACCGAGGCGTCGCGCCGCCCGCCCGGTACCGCGTATCCCAGCCAGATGTCCGAGGCGGCTGCGGCGCTGCGTGCCGGCAGGATTCAGACACTGCTGCTGCTCGGCACGAACATGCTGTCCTCGTTCGCGGATGCGGGTGCCGTCGCCGAGGGCCTGACCCGCACGAAGTGCATCGTCAGCTACGACCTGTTCCTGAACGACACCGCACGCCGTTTCGCGGACGTCGTGCTTCCCGGCACCGCGTGGCTCGAGGAACTCGGATGCAAGATGTCGTTCACGCACGTGTACCTGATGGAGCCGGCGCTCGACCCGCCCGGGGAGGTCCGCCCGCTCAACCGCGTGCTCGCCGGCCTCGCAAAGCGGCTGGGATTCGACGGCTTCCATCCGTGGGATTCGGACGAACCACTGGTCGACGCCGTGCTCGACCATCCGTGCACCGGCCGAGCCACGGTGGCGTCGCTGCGGGCGCGCGGCGGCATCGGGGCACTGAACATCTCCCATGTGGCCTATCCCACACGCGTGTTCGACACGCCGTCGGGCAAGATCGAATTCTGGTCGGACCGGGCGACGTCGCTGGGACTTCCGTCCATGCCCGTGTTCCTCGACGCCCGGCCTGCCGATGCCGCCTCCTATCCGCTCGCGCTCACCCACGGCCGCACGATGGCGCACTTCCATTCCTTCTACGACAACGGGCAGGCCCTGCCCTCGCTGGCCAAGCTGGAGAAGGTGCCGCAGGTGTGGATCTCGCCGGCGGACGCCCGACATCGCGGCATCGACGATGGCGCGGCGATACGCATCTTCAACGAACGGGGAGACTTCTCGGGACGGGCCCGGGTGACGGAGCGCATCCGCGAGGGCTCGCTCTGGATCCGTGACGGCTGGCCGGGTCTCAACGTCCTGACAAGCGGCGAGGCGGTGCTGCCGGACGCGGCGGTCGAGATCTTTCCGTTCTCTGCCGGGCAAGCGAACTTCGGGGCGAGGGTCCAGGTCGCGCCGGCCTGAAATCCTCCGGTGGCCGCCGGCGGCTACCGGGTCACCGGTTCCACGTCCAGCCGCGCGACCCACCCCTCCAACCCCGGCCGTGCCGCGGGGTAGCGCGCCAGCACCAGGGGATCGTGTCCCGGGATCACGTGCTGCGGCGATGTCGCCAGCCGCTTCAGCGTCCGGAAACCCGCAAGCAGTTCGTGCACGTGATACACGATGGTGAAGGCCCGGTCCTGCTCCAGGTGCGCGTAGAAGTGGCTGGCATCGGAGGCGAGCACCACCCACCCGCGCTTCGTCTTCACCCGCACGGATTGCAGGCCCATCGTGTGCCCGCCGATGTGATGCACCTCGACGCCCGGGATGATTTCGGACGAGCCGTCGTGGAACTGCACGCGCTGGTCGTACACGCAGCGCACGAGGCGCGTCACGTCGTCGACTTCGTAGCCATGGCGCAGCAGGTCGTGACACATGCACCGCCCCGTCGCGAACTGCATCTCCCGGTCCTGCAGGTGGTACTTCGCCTGCGGGAACAGGTCGATGTTGCCGGCGTGGTCGTAGTGCATGTGGGTGATGATCACGTCCGTGACCCCCGCGGGTGCGACCCCCATCGCCTGCAATCCCTCGGCCACCGGATGCACGATGGTGCGTCCGCGCTTGGCCGCCGACCCGGCCCCGAAGCCCGTGTCGACCAGGATCGTCCGCTCGCCGCCGGTGATCAGCCAGACGTAGTAGTCGAGCGGCATCGGCACGTCGTGCGGGTCGCCGCCGATGAAGTTCTCCGGCGAACGGCGCATGTGGTGCGCGTACCGGATCGCATAGATCTCGTGGGTATCCGTGGTCATGCGCGGGCTCCGGTGGATGGGCGTTACTTCTTCTCGGCCTTGTCGATCTCGGCCAGCACTTCGCGCGCATTGCGGAAGGCGTCGACGCCGGCCGGAATGCCGCAGTAGATGGCGACCTGCAGCAGCACTTCGCGGATCTCGGCGCGCGACACGCCGTTGCGCAGCGCGCCGGCGAGATGCAGCTTGAACTCGTGCGGACGATTGAGCGCGGCGAGCATCGCGAGGTTCAGCATGCTGCGCGTCTTGCGCGGCAGCTCCTCGCGCCCCCAGATTTCGCCCCAGCAGTACTCGGTCGTCAGACGCTGCATCGGCATGTTGAAGTCGTCCGCCGAGGCGATGGACTTCTCCACGAATTCGGCGCCCAGCACGGCCTTGCGGATGGCCAGTCCTTTCTCGAACAGTTCGTCGTTCATGTCGCAACTCCTTGGGTCGGATTGAGGATCAATGCTTCGGCCAGATCGGGGCCGCCACGGCCTCGCGGGGCGGGTAGACGGTCACCGGGATGCCGTTCTGCCATTGCACGATGAGCAGGCCCGCACCCTCGCGCCGGCCGCTCTCGTCGAATTTCATGCGTCCGCCGGGGAAGAATCTCGCGGGCCCGTCGCTCAGGTTCATCGCTCGCAACGCGGTCGCCACCGCCGCGCGGTCCGCCTTGCCGGCCGCCTCGAGCGCCGCCTTGAAGATCCACATGTCACCGTACGTCGTGAGGAAGTGCTGCGTGGCCCACGGCTCGCCCGTCTTCTTGCGGAAGTCGGCGACCATGTCCTTCTGTGCACTGGTGCTCCAGTTGGCGACGACGGACATCACGCCTTCCAGCTGCTCCACGTTCATGTTGCTGCGCAGGTCCGGATCGAGGATCGCGGCGCCGTTCGAGATGGTCGGCAGCCTGCCCTTGCCCAGGCCGAACTCGTTCATCTTCTCCAGCAGCAGCTTGGCATCCGAGATCGCCGTCGGCAGGAGCAGCAGGATGTCGGGACGCTGCGATCGCACCTTCTGGATCAGCGGAGTCGCGTTCGCCAGCGGCGGCGTGAAGGTCTCGTCCACGACCAGCGTCAGTCCGAGCTTCGCGAGTTGCGTCGCCTTGATGGGCTTGACGAAGGCCACCGAGGCGGCCGTGTTGTCCATCACGATGCCGACGGTCTTCGGAGGCTTGCCGGACGCCTTTTCCGCCATCTCGACCAGGGCCGGAAGCGACCCCTGCGCCTGCTGGTCGCCGGTGGCGGAGGTCTGGAAGACGTACTTGAAGCCGCGGGAGGTGATGAGGTCCGAGTACGAGAACGTCAGTACCGGGAGTTGCGCGCGTTCCGTGACCTCGGTGACCGCGAGCGTGAACGAACTCAGGTAGGCGCCGGTCGCGCCGACCAGCTGCGGCGCCTCGGCCACCATGCGCTGGGCGGCGTTCTTGGCCTTCTCGACGCTCTCGCCCGCGTCGAACACGGCCAGCTTCAGCCTGGCACCGCCCATCGACTTGATGCCGCCCTGCTGGTTGATGGTCTCGATGGCGAGATCGGCGGCCATCTTCATGACCTGTCCCTGCCGCGCCCACGGGCCGGACATCGGCGCGATCAGGCCGACCTCGACATCCTTCTTCTGCGCCAGCGCCGTCGGTGCCAGCGCGCAGATGAATGCGCCGAGCGCCCAGGCGCCGAGATGTCCCCTTCGTCCTGCGTTCATGTGGATTCCCCTCCGTTGGCCATCACATCCCCAGATACGCCTGCCGGACCCGATCGTCACGCTGCAGTGCGTCGTGCGGACCCTCGAGAACGATGCGGCCCGCCTCCAGCACGTACCCGCGATCGGCGTAGTGCAGCGCCTCCGCGACCCGCTGTTCCACGAGCAGGACCGTCAGACCCGACTCGCGATGAATCGCTACCAGCCGTTCGAAGATCTCGTCGGCCACGGCCGGCGACAGGCCCATGGACGGTTCATCCAGCATCAGCAGCCGCGGCGAGGACGCGAGCCCGCGCGCGACCGCGAGCATCTGCTGCTGTCCGCCCGACAGCGCGCCGGCCGGTGTCCGGGCGCGCTCGGCCAGGATCGGAAACCAGCCGTGGATGCGGCCGAGATTCTCTTCCCACGCGCGACGCCCCGCTTCGGTGTACGCACCCATTTCGAGGTTCTCGCGGACGGTCAGGGACGGAAACACCTGTCGCCCCTCAGGCACATGGGCGATGCCGTGATGGGCGCGCCCGTGCGGCGCAAGCGCCAGCAGGTCCTGCCCGTCGAAGCGGAGCGAACCGGCAGTCGCGCGGACCGTCCCGGAAATCGTCTTGAACAGCGTCGACTTGCCCGCGCCATTCGGCCCGACGATCGCGACGAACTCGCCGGCGTTCACGCGCACGGTCACGCCGTCGAGGACCGGGACGCCGCCATAGCCGGCACGCAGATCCGAGATTTCAAGCATGGGCGGCCCGCCAGCGTTTGCCGAGATAGGCATCGATCACGGCCGGGTTCCGCGTCACTTCCGCGGGCTTGCCCTGGGCCAGCACCTGCCCGTGATCGAGCACGACGAAGCGGTCGACGAGTTTCACCATGGCCGGCATCGTGTGTTCGATGACGACGATCGTGAGTCCCTGTGCGGCCAGTTGGCGGATCACCTGCACGACGGCCTCGACATCGCCGGCACCGAGCCCGGCGAGCGTCTCGTCGAGCAGCATCAGCGTCGGTCCGCCGGCCAGCGCGCGGGCGATCTCCAGTAGCCGGAGATCGCGCGTGGACAGGCCGCCGGCCCGCCGATCGCGCAGGTGCGACAGTCCGACCTGGGCGAGGGCCGCTTCCGCCCGGACGCGCGCCTCGTCGTCCGTGGGCGCATGCACGAAGGCGCCGACGATGACGTTGTCGAGCACGCTCATGCGGCGGAACGGCTTCACGACCTGGAAGGTGCGACCGACGCCGGCCGCGCACAGCGTCTCGGGCGATTGACCGGTGACCTCCCGGCCATCGAAGATCACGCGGCCCCGGTCGGGCCGGATGAACCCGTTCAGCAGATTGAAGAACGTCGTCTTGCCCGCCCCGTTGGGACCGATGATCCCGAGGATCTCCCCGCGGTGGACCGCGAGGCTCACGTTGCGCACGGCGTCCAGGCCGCCGAAGGATTTCGACAGTCCGCTGACTTCCAGCAAGGCCGGTCCGGTGCCGGTCCACGTCCGTTCGGTGGGGACGGCGATCGGCGTCGGGGCGGCCGCAGCGGCGCCATCGCCGGGAAGGGCGCGTCGCTGGCGGAGGTCGCGGATCTTCCAGAACACGCCCTCGGGGGCCAGCAGGATCACGACGACGATGGCGATGCCGTAGACGACGCCCTGGATTCCGGGAATCACGTTGGCGAGTTTCGCGTGGAGGATCTCCGACAGCGGGACGAGCACCACGGCGCCGATCACCGGCCCCCAGACGGTGCCCACGCCGCCGAACATCGCGACGATCAGTGCCTGGGCCGAGACCAGCATGCCGAACACGGCCGGCGGCGTGACGACCAGCAGCACCACGGCATAGAAGCCGCCGACCGCACCGGCCAGGGCGCCACTCAGGGTAATCGCCTTCAGCTTCCACGACAGCGTGCGGATGCCGGCCGCTTCGGCCGCCGCCTCGTCCTGCTTGATCGCGATCAGCGACAGGCCGAAACGCGAGCGCTCGAGCACGCGCGTCAGCACCATCGCCGCGAGCATCAGCGCCAGCGAGAGCAGCGCATACACGCGGTGATCCTCGAACTGCATGAACGCGACGGGCGCGTCGCGGCGCATGGGCAGCGTCACCTCCTGGTAGCCCAGCCACTCGAAGGCGTAAAGCAGCGCGAGCGGGTAGGCCAGCATCGCGAGCGCGAAATAGTGGCCGCGCAGACGGAACGTCGGGATCCCGACCAGCAATCCGGCGAGCGCCCCCAGCGCGCCCGCGCACGGAATGCCGAGCCAGGGCGACAGGTTCCAGTGGATCTGCGCGAGCGCGACGAAGTACGCCCCGAGGCCGAAGAACGCCGCGTGTCCGAACGACACGAGTCCGCTGTAGCCCGACAGCAGATTCCACGACAGCCCCATCACCGCCCAGACCGGCACCACCGTCATGATGAGTTGGTAGTAGGAGTTCTCGACGAACAGCGATGCGACGGCGTAGGCGATGCCAAACATCGCGATGGGCCAGGCGTGCCGGGTCCTGCGCGCGGCGGACATCGTCAGGCCCGCCGGAGTGCACGGCCGAACAGGCCCTGGGGACGCCACAGCACGATGCCGAGGAACACCACGAAGATCGCGGAGTTCTGCAACTGGTTCGGCAGGAACAACGTCGAGAGCTGCTGCACCAGTCCGATCGTCAGGCCGCCGAAGAAGGCGCCGGGGACGCTGCCGAGACCGCCCAGCACGACGCCGGCGTACATCACGATCACGTATTCGAGGCCGACGTAGGGCTGGAACGGATAGGACGAGGCGAGCAACCCGCCGCCCACCGCCGTGATCGCGACGCCGAAGCCGAAGGCCAGACGGTGCGCGCGGTCGACATCGATGCCCATGTAGAGCGCCGCTTCCGGATTGTCGGCCGCGGCGCGCAGCGCCTTGCCGAGCCGGGAGCGGTTCATCAGCAGCACGAAGCCGACGACGGCGATCACGGCGATCGCGGCGGCCACCGTCTGGCCCTGGTTCACGAAGACGCTGACGAGGTCGCCATGGAGCGGACCGATCTCCCAGGCGCTGGACGACAGCGGCGTCGTGATCGATACCGGCGTCGACCCGAACACGAACAGCCCGCCGTTCTGGAGGATCAGCGCCACGCCGAGCGTGAGGATGAGTTGGGCATAGTGGCCTTCCGATTCCAGTGCCGTGCCGCGCATGCCGGTGACCCGCGACACCAGCGTCTTGTGCACGAGGCATCCCGCCACGAAGATGGCCGGTCCGGCGAGCACGGCCGCCACGTACGGCGCGGCCGCGCCAAGGCCCGTGTGGAGCGTCAGCCAGCCGAACGCGAACCACGCGGCGTACATGCCCAGCATCATGAAGTCGCCCTGGGCGAAGTTGATGACGCGCATGACGCCGAAGATCAGGCTGAGGCCCACGCACATCAGGCCGTAGATCGCTCCCGTCAGCAGGCCGGCGGCGAGTGCCTGGAGGAAGTTCTCGGCGAACTGGGCGCCGCTCATCGATCCGGTCGCAGCAGTGCGCCGAGACGGCCTGCGTCGTCGGCGGTCTCCAGGGAATCGATGAACTCCTCGATGGCGGCGGTCCGGAACGCGCCCATCGCCTGTTCGGTCGCGATGCGGAATCGGGTGCGCACGTCGTCGGCCGTCGCATTCACGACATTGTCGAGACGGAGGCGATGTTCGGTGCCGTCGGCCAGCGTCACCGTGACCTGCGCGCCCTGCCGTGCCGGGAACGCCTGCGTCATCGCGTCGTCGATCTGCAGCGTCATCCGCCCGATCAGTCCATGCAGCGTCGGATCGGCCAGGAGAGTGAAATTGTCCTCGGAGACGCCGCCTTTCATCAGCGCGGCCGCGACGTTGTACTGGATGCTCATCTTCGCCTGCAGCACCGTGGCGTACGGGCCGGTGTGGTCGCACCCCGGATACATCGCGGCGGCGCGCGGTACGCGGATGTCGATGCGTGCGATGCGATCGGGGACACCACCGGCGTCGCGCGAGACGCCCAGGGCGGCCTGGCATGCGGTCTGTGCGAAATTGCAGGCGGGCACCGGCTTGTGATAGACGGAAAGGATCTCGGCCGAGTCCTCGAAGAGACGGATCGTGTCGGGATCCGGCGATTTGCGCAGGGCGGCGAACAGTCCCCCTTCGCCATCGAGCGCGGAGGGCGAGCCGAAGGCACCGAGTCCCGCGAGCCGGACGACGGTCACGGCATTGCGGGCCGCCGTACCCGCATGGAAGAACATCTCGCTGCCGCCGGTGTGTGCCCATTGGTTGTAGCCGGCCACCATGTTGGCGGCCAGGCCGAGGGCGCTCGTCGTGGCCGGCTCGTCGAACGCCATCAGGCGCGCACCGGCCGCGGCGGCTGCCAGCGGACCCGTGATGCCGGTCGGCCGGAAGATGCGGGCCAGCGCCGGATCCATCACGGCGCGGCCGATGCGTCCCCCCACTTCATAACCGCACGCGGCGGCCGTGATGAAGGCCCGACCGGAAACGGGGCGCGCCTGCGCCAGCGCCAGCAGGGTGGGAATCACGACGATGCCCATGTGGCTGAAGCTGCCGGCGTGCATGTCCTCGCGCACGAGGCCGTGGCCCATCACCGCATTCACGAAAGCGGCATCGCCGGCGCTGGCCGTCACCGGCGACCCGATGATCGTGGCCGCGTCGGGTGTTCCGGGCGCGACGGGCGCCGCGATCGCGGCGGCCTGGCGGCTCCAGGGCAGGGCCTGCGATTCGAAGGCGCAGCCGATGAGGTCCATCAGGCACACCTTCACCTTGGCCGTGACGGCCTCGGGCAGCGCCTTCGGGTCGATCGAGACCAGCGTGCGTGACAGGCGCGCAGCGAGCGGCGCGCCGGACGAGACGACGGACGGATTCATGGCCGGACTCCCGGGCGGTGAGGGGTTTCAGCCGCGGACTTCGACGCCTGCCCAGGACTCGATCAGCTTGCAGACGGCCGTGAAGTCCGAGTCTGCGCCGAGTACGGCCTGGGTGATCGCGTAGAGCTCCCGTACCGCGCCGCCGGCGATCATCGGAACGCCCAGCGCCTCGGCCTCGTTCACGCACAGGCACACGTCCTTGTAGGCGAGCCCCGTGGCGAATCCGAAGTCGAACGTGCCCGGCAGCACCGAGCGCGGAAACTTGTCGAGGCTCGCGCTGTTGCGGCCCGTGCCGGAATTGATGACGTCGAGCATCACCTTCGCGTCGAGGCCGGCCTTCACGCCCATCACCATCACCTCCGACGTGACGGCGATGGCCGTCATCGACAGCAGGTTGTTGGCGAGCTTCATCGTCTGCGCCTGACCGGCCACCTCGCCGAGATGGAAGATCTTGCCGAAGGTCTTCAGCACCGGTTCCAGCGCGTCGTATGACGCCTTCGGGCACGCGACCATGACGGCAAGCGTGCCCTTCGTCGCGCCCGCCACGCCGCCGCTCACCGGCGCGTCCACGTAGGTGATGCCGCGCTCCGCGAGGCCCCGGGCGACTGCACCCGCCGTGCGGGGCCCGATGGTCGAGAAATCGATCACGTGCTTGACGCGTGTCCCGTCGATCACGCCGCCCGGTCCGAGACCGACGGCCTGGACGATGTCGGGCGTCGGGAGGCTCAGGAAGACGGTGTCCGCCTGGTTCGCCACTTCCGCCACCGACGCGGCGGCTTCCGCGCCGTGAGCCACCAGGGCCTCGACCGCGGCCGCGCTGCGATCGTAGATGCACACGCGGTGTCCGGCATCCAGCAGGCGCCGCGTCATCGGGCCGCCCATGCGGCCGACCCCCACGAATCCGTACGATTGCGTCGTCATGCTGACTTCTCCTCCCGTGACTCGGCAGGACTTCGAGAGGGCGAGGGACTCGCCGCGGCCTGCCGACCTGTGTGTCCCATGCTAGCCGGGTCGCGCGTGGAACGCATCCCTGCCGTCGACATAGCTGACTCGTCATTCGCGGCATAGCGCAAGCCGCGAGTCACGCTCCGACGTCAGGGGATGGCGTGGGCCGGGGACAGGAACCGCTCGCTGACGGCCTCACGCATCGGGGGCGGTACGTCGCCGAATCCACCGATCGGCTGTCCGGATCGTCGTTTCGGCGCGATCAGCGGCGCAGCGGCCTGCCATTTCGCTGCCTCGGCATCTCGATCGAGATGGGGGTTGGCCGCCGTCAGCGCGTCCAGGCACGGTCCCGAATCCCGTACGCATGCGCCGTGCGCCTGCTGCACGACGTGCACGAACTTCTCGACGCGCTGCGGCGCCGCGCGGGCCATCGAGGTACTGACGGCGATGACGTTGCCCACGGGGTTCACGCCGAAGTCTCGCCACCACAGCACGCGCAGGCGCTCTCCGAACGCGGCCGTGAACTCGGCGTGGTGGTGATAGAAGGTGTTGGTGACGATGTCGGCGTCGCCGTTCTTCAGCGCCTGCAACTTGGCATTGTTGGGCGTGTCGATCCAGGCCGGGCCCGACGGGTCGAGGCCGTTTTGTGCCGCCAGCGTCGGCCAGAGCCGGCGCGCCGCTTCCTTCGGATCGGCGGCCACGCGCTTGCCCGCGACATCGGCCAGCCCCTGCAACGGCGTCGGTGCGACCGCGTAGAAGGCCAGGGGCGAATCCGCGAACACCGCGAACACGGCGACGGGCGGATCGCCGTTCCGACGCGCGGCAATCACCGCACCGAGATCGGCGATGGCGGCTTCGCATTCCCCGGCGCCGAGTTTGGCCAGCGCGTCGGCCGATCCTCCACCCGGACGAAGTTCCACGGCGAGGTCGGCGGCGGCGAACCAGCCCTGCGACCGCGCATGGTAGAGCGCCGCATGGTCGGCGCCCGGAGCCCAGTTGAGGCAGATGCGCATCGGGTCCGCCGCCAGCCCCGGCGGAGACATGCAGAGAAGCGCCGGGAGGCACGCATGCCGGAGGGCGGCGATGCCGCGTTCGATCGGCGTCGGGCAGGGGGGGGTCGTTCGGGTCGGATCGAGCATTTCCCGAGCTTACCTTGGGGTCGGACCATCAAGGCGACTCCCGAACGTGCCGTTGTTGCGTTCGATGAATCTGGCGAATCGAACTCCGGCACCGCAAGGCGGTGCCGCGATCCGGCGTGTCCGTGTGGGTGAGGGCGCCGGGATCGGCCGTGCGTCCCCTTCGATGCTGCGGGGGAGGCGCGCTGCCGGCGTGACCCGGGTTCCCGTTTCCGCAACCGCATTCTGTCCCGACAGGTAATTCCGCCCCCCGATGCGACCGTTCCGGACGCTACAGACGAGACTGCTCCAGGCGGTGTCCATCCGCCTCCAGCTGCAGGTGGCCTTCGCCATCGTGCTGCTGTTCGGTGCGGCCATCGCCGTCACGGGCTACATCGTGCTGCGTTCGGTCCAGGGCAGCGCGGAATCGTCCGTTGAGAACGTGTTCCGCGTCCGGGAGACGAGCCTGCAATTGCAGAGTGCTTTCCTGCTGGCCCGTCAGGAGGAGCTGGCCTTCCTCGACGCCCGGCACCAGTCGGGCCGCAAGCTCGAAGCCGATGCCCACGCAGCCGCGATCGCCCGCTATCTCACGCTCGCCCACCGCCACGCCGAGACGCTCGATGCCGCATCCCGGCACCATCCGGCGCTGCAGTCGATCGCCCAGCCGGTCGGCGATCTGCGCGTGCTGCTGGACCGGTTCGAGGGCGATTTCCTGGTCCTGCGCGACGCTGCCGGGGCCGTACCCGTGGATCCCGATGAAGTGATCGCTCTCTCTCGCGAGATCGTTCTGGCCACCGAGGCGATCGTCCGCGCCACCTGGCATGCCCAGGTCGGTTCCCGCAAGGGGTACGAACTCGTCGGCGAGCGCGGCGTCACGCTGCTGCTGTCGATGGCCGGTGCCGGCTTTCTCGTCGCGATCATGGTCGCCGCATGGCTGGGGGCGCGCATCGTGAACCCGCTCAGCGCGCTGAGCGATGCAGCTCATCAGCTGGCCGAGGGCGGCGTGCCGGTTCCGGTCACGAGCCAGGGAAGCGGCGAAGTCGGCCGGCTCGGGCGTGCCTTCAACGCCATGGTCACCGAGGTCACCGCGCGGTCCGCCCAATTGTCGGAGGCGAACCGGGATCTCGAAGCCGCCGTCGAGGAAGCCCGCCACGCCCGCGAGGCCGCCGAGAACGCGAACCGGGCCAAGAGCGCCTTCCTCGCCACCATGAGCCACGAGATCCGGACGCCGATGAACGGCGTGCTCGGCGCGGCCGAACTGCTGCTCGACACCGAACTGCGCAGCGAGCAGCGCAGCCTCGTCGACACCATCGCCCGTTCCGGCAAGTCGCTGCTCGTGGTGATCAACGACGTGCTGGATTTCTCCAAGATCGAGGCCGGCCGGCTGGAGCTGGAATCGGTGTCCTTCGACCCGCGCGACGTGGTCGAGGATGTGGTCGAACTGTTTGCCGAGCCTGCGGACGAGAAGGGTCTCGAACTGCTGTGCGATTGCGCATGGGGACCGCCGCGGCTCGTCGCCGGGGACCCGGGGCGCCTGCGGCAGGTCGTGGCCAACCTGGTCGGCAACGCGATCAAGTTCACGGCCGCCGGCCGCATCACCGTCCGCATCGAACGCGAGGCCGGCGACGGGGTCCGCATCACCGTGGAGGACACCGGGATCGGCATCCCGGCGGACAAGCTGTCCGGCTTGTTCCAGGCCTTCTCGCAGGCCGACGCCTCCACGACGCGCAAGTACGGCGGCACCGGCCTCGGTCTCGCCATCGTGAAGCGACTGGCGATGCTGATGGGCGGCGATGCAGGCGTGGAGAGCGAGCCGGGCGCCGGATCCCGATTCTGGATGCGGGCACGACTGCCCGACGTCGCGCACGAGATGCCCGATCCGGCATCTGTCAGCGGTGCACGGGCGACGTCTGCTGGTCGTGGAACCGCGCGATGCCACCCGCGCCGCCGTCGTGCTCGATCTCGAACGCGAAGGCGCGACCGTCGAATGCCTGCGGACGCTGGTCGAGGCCCAGGCCCGCCTGACCGAGCCGGGGCGGGAGCCCCTGGATGCCGTGCTTGCGGGGTTCCCGGGGTCGCGACAGGACGCCGACGCCTTCACCGATGCGATCCAGGCGTTGCCGCATGCCCTGCAGCCGCGGGTCGTCTGGCTGCTGTCGATCTCCGAGGCGGCGCATGAAGCGCCCAAGCTGCGCATCCTCGACGGCTACGTGATCAAGCCGGTGCGCATCGCCCAGTTGCTGGGCACGTTTGAAGCGGCACTGGCGGCCCATTCCGTGGTGCCTGCAGCGGGGGGCACCGTCTCGCAGGACGACGATTCCGTCGGATTCGAGGACATGCGCGTGCTGGTCGTCGAGGACAATCCCGTGAACCAGAAGATCGCACTCGCGATGCTGAACAAGCTGCGCTGCCACGCGGAGATCGCGGCGGATGGCGTGGAGGCGCTGGAACGCGTCGCCCTGGCGCCCTTCGATCTCGTCCTGATGGATTGTCAGATGCCGGTGCTGGACGGCTTCGAGGCGACGCGCCGGATCCGGCGGCAGGAGCGCGAGCGTGCGGACCTCGGCCACCGGATCCGGCCCCTGTTCGTGGTCGCCCTCACCGCGAATGCCATGCAGGGAGACCGCGAGATGTGCATCGCCGCCGGCATGGACGACTACCTCAGCAAGCCCTTCAGTCGCGACGCGCTGCGCGCCGTCGTCCGGCTCGCGGTCGAACGCAAGGCCGGCCTGCCGTCTCCCGATTCGCTGATGGACTCCGAGGACTTCCTGTCCGAACTCATGGAACGGGAACCGGTCCCGGTTCACGCCGTCGGGTAGAGGCCCCGCCCCGGTCAACGGCAGCCAGCCGTCGACCGGTCCGCGATCGCTGCCGGCTTACAGCGTGAAGATCTTCCCCGGGTTCATGATGTTCAGCGGGTCGAGCGCCTTCTTCACTTCGCGCATCACGCTGACGGCGTCGCCGTGCTCGGCGGTCAGGAACTTCATCTTCCCGAGACCGATCCCGTGCTCGCCGGTGCATGTGCCGTCCATCGCGAGCGCGCGCATCACCAGGCGTTCGTTCAGCCGCTCGGCTTCCGCCAGGTCCTTCGGATCGTTGCGGTCGAGCAGGAAGCCGAGGTGGAAATTGCCGTCGCCGACGTGGCCGACGAGGGGCGCGATCAGGAAGCTTTCCTTCAGGTCCTTCTTCGTCTCGAGAATGCACTCGGCAAGCCGCGAGATCGGCACGCAGACATCGGTCGCCCAGATTTCGCAGCCGGGACGCAGCGCCTTGTTGGCGTAGGTCACGTCGTGCCGCGCGGTCCAGAGTGCCGTGCGCTCCTCCGGCTTGGTCGCCCACTTGAACTCGCCGCCCGTGTTCTCGGAAGCGATCGCCTGGACCAGTTCGGCCTGCTCCTTCACGCCCGACTCCGTGCCGTGGAATTCGACGAAGAGCGTGTCCTTGACCGGGTAGCTCAATTTCGAGAAGCGGTTGACCGAATCCATCTGCACGTCGTCGAGCAGTTCGATGCGGGCGACGGGAATGCCGAGCTGGATCGTCTGGATGACGGTGTTGATCGCGCCCTCGAGCGAGTCGAAGGAGCAGACGGCGGCGGCCATGGCCTCAGGAATGCCGTACAGCCGCAGCGTCACCTCGGTGATGATGCCGAGCGTGCCTTCGGAACCGACGAACAGACGCGTGAGGTCGTAGCCGGCCGCCGATTTCCGCGCGCGCCGCGAGGTCCGGATGATGCGGCCGTCGGCGAGGACGACCGTGAGGGCCAGCACGTTCTCGCGCATGGTGCCGTAGCGGACGGCGTTCGTTCCGGAGGCGCGCGTTGCCGCCATGCCGCCGAGCGATGCGTCGGCGCCCGGATCGATCGGGAAGAACAGGCCGAGATCGCGGATGTGTTCGTTGAGCTGCTTGCGCGTCACGCGCGCCTGCACGGTGACGTCCAGGTCCTCCGCGTTCACACCGACGACCTGATCCATGTTGACCAGGTCGATGACGATGCCGCCGTGTTCCGGGATCACCGCGCCTTCGAGCGACGTGCCCGTTCCGTAGGCCACGACCGGCGTGCGATGCCGGGCGCAGATCTGCACGATCCGCGAGACCTCTTCCGTGCTGTTCGGGAACACCACGGCGTCCGGGCGATGCGGGATGTGCCACGACTCGTCCTTGCTGTGGTGATCCCGGACGCCGGAACTGGTGGAGAGTCGATCCCCCAGCAAGGCAGTGAGTTCGTCGATGGCGGTCTGGACGTTGGCCTGGGCGGCTTGCGGCATGGTGATCCTCGAATTGCGACGGGCGCGTGTTCTGACGGGTGTGGTCTGTCGGCCAAAGGCTGGCGGACGGAAAGACCGCAATGGTCCTCCGATCCCGGGGCCCGACGCAAGCGGACGCGCCTCGTCCGGACCTCAGTGGGGACGGGCGGTCGCCGCGAGCACCGCACGCAACCGCAATGGCTTCAGGGGTTTGCGGAGCACGTGAATGCCGCGCGTGTCGGCGGCCGCCTGTACCTGGGGGTCGGATTCCCCGGTGACGAGCGTCATGGGCGGCAGCGGCCGGACCGCCTGCCGGATGCGATCGGCGACATCCAGTCCGGTCTCGCTGCCGGCGAGGCGATAGTCCAGCAGCACGTGCCAGTGCCGGTCCGGTTCGGCAGCGAGCGCGGCCAGCGCGTCGTCGCCGTCGTCGCAGGTCCGGCAATCGATGCCCCAGTCCTCCAGCAGGCGCTCCATCGCGTCGCGAACGACCGGGTCGTCCTCGAGCAGCAGCACGGCCGGCGCTTCGCGCGGTTCATGTCCGGGGTCGGCCAGCGCGGGCTCCTCGGCCGCGCCCACGGGCGCGACCGGCAGCGTCACCCGGAACAGGCTTCCGCGTCCCGGCTTCGACTCCACCTCGATGCGGTACTTCATTGCGAAACAGAGCCGTCGCACGATCGCGAGTCCCAGACCGAAGCCCTTGCTGCGATTGCGCTCGGGATTTCCGACCTGGTAGAACTCGTCGAAGATGCGGGTCCGGTCGGCCGCCGAGATGCCGATACCGGTGTCGGCGACGACCACGTCGCAGGTGTCGCGGCCGCGACGGATGCCGATCACGACACGGCCGCGCTCGGTGTAGCGGATCGCGTTAGACACCAGGTTGCCGACGATGCGCTCCAGGATCGCGCGGTCGGCGCGGACCCACAGGCGGGTCGGCACCCGGGTCAGTTCCAGTCCCTTGGCTTCCGCCTCGGGCCGGCCCTGCGCGACGACCGCATCGACGACGGGCTGCAGCGGCATCGGGGCGACGCGCGCCCGGTCGCGGGCGTCGTCCGTGCGGTAGACATCGAGCAGTGCATTCAGCAGCCGCTCCAGCGTGCCGACACAGGAGGCGATCTGGCCGATCAGCGTCCGGCGTTCCCCGTCCGGCGGCGCGCGGCGCAGCAGCAGCGAGACATAGAGGCCGAGGGCATGCACCGGCTGGCGCAGGTCGTGGCTGGCCGCGCCGAAGAAGCGCGTCTTCTCGGCGCTCGACGCCTCGGCCACCGCGCGCGCCTGTTCCGCCACTTCGGTCTGCTGACGCAGATGGTCGAGCAGGTCGTCCTTCTCGAAGCGCAGCAGGATGTTCTCGCGGATCGTGCGGATCTGCCCCGTGCCCACCGTGCAGAGGAACAGCAGCTGACAGCCGAGCCCGGCCGCCAGGTACAGGGACAGCCGGTCGTCGTACTGCAGGAGGTACGCCATGAACGGCACGATGGCCGCGATCAGGTAGCCGTACAGGCACGGCGGGTAGAAGGCGTTGATCGACGTGCTGGCCGAGGTGTTCGCCGCGACGCCCAGCGCGAGATAGACCGAGGTTTCGGGCACGTCGACCCGGTGCATGAGCATCGGGCCGATGCTCCAGGTGAGACCGAGCGCGATCGAGTGGCTGACCTTGAGCCGTCCCCAGAACCGCGCTTCCTCGGGGGGCGGTTGCCGCTTCCGGTAGATCGTGATCATGGCCGCGTACACGAACTGGAGCGCGACCACCGTACCGAACCAGCCGGTCACGTGCACCGGATTGCTGAGGGGCCAGATCGCCACCGAGATGATGGCGGCGACGATGACCACGACCAGCACGACGAAGTAGCCGATCCCGTACAGATGTCGGACCCGTTCCGCCTCCAGCAGGCGGGCGGTCGTGGCCGGCAGGGTCATCGCAGGAGGTTCAGCCGGTGCGCGCGACTGATCGCCTCCGCACGGTTGCCGACCCGCAGCCGGTCGAAGATGTAGTGCCAGTGGTCCTTGACGGTGCGTTCCGCGATGCCCAGCGAACGCGCGATCTCCTTGTTGGACTGGCCGTCGGCGGCAAGCTGGAGGATCTCGATGCGTTTCGCGGACAGGTGTTCGCGCTCGGCGCCGTTCGGCTCCGGGCCGTCGAAGACCGTGCCGCCCGAGAAGAGGATGCCGAGCGCGGCGGCGATCTCCTCCATGTTCCGGTCCTTCGAGAGGCAGGCGACGCAGCCGAGTTCGCGGGCGCGCTCCGCCAGCGTGGCGGTCGGGTCGGCGCAGAGCAGTCCGCGGGCCGCTGTCGGATGTCGTCGCCCGACTTCCTCCAGGAGTGCCAGGCCGTCTTCGCCGGGCAGCCGGTAGTCGGTCAGGAAGAGATCGGTGTCCGGTTCGTCCGCCAGACTCGCGAGGGCGGTCGCCGAACTCGCGGCGACCAGCACGCGGGCGTCGGGCAGGACTTCCTCCACGACCCGCTTCAGGCCCTCCCGATACAACGGGTGGTCGTCGACGAAGAGCAGCGTGTAGGCCACCGATGGGTTTCTCGCGGGAGACGGTCGGGCGTGCCGGGCCGATTCTATCTCGGCGACCGACATGGCCGCCGCTGCGCGCTGCAGGTGCTGGGATCGGACGACGGTTTCATGCGGACTCCCGGGGTCGGCACGGGAACCCGACCGGTCCGCACAGGATAGTGCCGCGTGCCGCGGCGGGCATCCGTCCGAATGGACGGGTCCGACCTATCGCTCGGCGAAGAGCGGCAGGTACTGTCCGTACCCGGCGGACTCGAGTTCCTCCACGGGGATGAAGCGCAGCGCGGCGGAGTTCATGCAGTAGCGCAGTCCGGTCGGATCGGGACCGTCGGGGAACACGTGTCCCAGATGCGAATCGGCGTGCTTCGAGCGGACTTCGGTACGGATCGTCCAGAGCCGCCGATCCTCGCGCGTGACGATGTTCGCGGGTTCGATCGGCTGCGTGAAGCTCGGCCACCCCGTGCCGGAGTCGAACTTGTCGCGCGAACTGAAGAGCGGTTCGCCGGACACGATGTCGACATAGATGCCATCGTGGTCATTGTTCCAGTAGGCATTGCGGAACGGCGCCTCCGTCCCTTCGTGCTGGGTGACCTTGTACTGTTCCGGTGTGAGCGTCTGGCGCAGGGCCGAGTCTTCGGGTTTGCGGAAGGGTTTCATGGGCGTCTCGCAGGCGGGCGGCACCGGAAGTATAGGCATTCGACGTTGCCGGGGGCGGGGAGTTCGTCGACGCGGGCGGACAAGAAAAGACCGGAGCCATGACGGCTCCGGTCTAACGGGACAACGCTCCGGGGGGCTACTCAGGCGCTGGTTTTCTTGGCGACGTAGCCGTAGGAGGCGTTGGAGCGGCCGGTGTCACCGCCCATGGCGAGGTACTCGGCCTTGATGGCGGCGAGCTTGTCGCTGGTGAAGGCGGGACCTTGTGCGACCTTCATGTCCAGGCCGTAGAGGTGAGCGGAGTTCAGGCCGAAGATCTTCTGCTTGACCTCGCTGTTGGGTCCGCCCAGACGGGTCTTCCAGCCCATCTTCTGCATGATGTCCTCGGGGATCTCGAGACGGCGCATGGCCTCGATCTGCCACTGCGGGCTGCCGTACCAGACCGAGTCGGTGCCCCAGACGACGCGCTCCGGCCCCATCATGTTGACGAGCTGTCCGATGAAGGCGCCGCAGAAGCGCGGGTTGGTCACGCAGGTCGAGGCGAAGCTGGTGCCGATCTCGGCGTAGACGTTGTTGACGCCGAACTTCTCCGGGATGCGCGCCAAGTCCGTCACCCACTGGATGTAGCCGCTCTTCATGAACTCGGCCATCTCCTTGTCGGGCGAATCGGCCAGCCAGGGCCGGATGGCCGAGTGGTAGATGACGAAGTTCATGCCGGGCCAGTCCTTGGCGGCCTTGCCCACGTCGGCCACGGTCGCGTTCTCCCACGTGCCGGCGAAGGCCTTCTCGTAGTCGCGCGGCATCAGGCCCTTGTGGATGCAGATGGTGTTGATGCCGGACTTGATGACCTTCTCGTAGAACGGATACATCAGCTTCTCGTCGTCCAGACGCCAGGCGTACTTGGACGGACCGAACGGATCACCGATGGTGTAGGACTTCCAGGACACGGGCTTGAGGGTCTCGATGCCGCGATCGACCTCGTCCATCCAGTTCGGGTACTTCGGGGTGATGATGGCGGCCGAGCATGCGGGTGCCGCCGGCCATCTTGTTCACGGAACGGCAGGCGTTCTGGATCGCGTCGTTGGACAGCAGCCACCAGGAGGATCGTCGAAGCGGAGTGCCCGAGAGCAGCGACATCTTCGTGTCGGAGTCGAGGAAGATCTCCTTCAGGTAGTTGTCCATCTTGTAGCGCGCCAGCGTCATGGGGGCGCCGTTGATGTCGGGGTTGACCTGGCGCCCACGGCCCACTTGGCCAGGCCCAGCAGGCCCTCCTGCTTGAAGTCGTCGCGGATGAAGTGGGTCTGGTCATCGAAGATGAACTGGCCGGAGAGCTGGCTGCGGCGATAGTCGGACATCTCCATGTCGCCGGCCTCGGCCTCGGAGACATCGAAGACGGGTCTCGAAGACCTTGTTCATGGCCAGGAAGGCGGTGGCCATGCCGGCGTTGGTGGCGAGGAAGGTGCGCCGATCCATGCCGTGGCGCTTGGCCTGGCGATCGCCCATCTCCTTGATGAGTGCCTCGACCTTGGCCTGGATCCTCGGTCTGGGGCAGGGGGTTGTACTCGCCGTTGGAGACCATCTCCGGTGTCGGGATCAGGAGCGGAAAGCCACCTCGTCCGCCGGCACGACCGTCTTCATCTCCTCGTCGCTCATGTGTACGCCGATGTGTCGCTGCATCGCTGCTTCCTCCTGATTTGTGATGTGCCTTGCCGGGTACTGCCTCGTCGGATGCGCGCCGGGGTCGGAACCGCGGCGGATCACGGGTCCTACTTGTCGAACTTGTAGACCTTGTCCTCCTCGACCTTGCCTTCGCACGCCGCGGCGACGTTCTTCTTCGCATTGGTGCACGCCGTGCCGATGGCGACCATGCTGTCGTTGGCGCTGTTCTGCTCGTTGCAGAAGTAGTCCATCTGCTTCTTCGCGTCCGCACAGTTGCCGGCACGCTCGTCCTTGTTCTGCGCCGCCGCGCACAAGGGCAGCGCGAGCAGCGTACTCAGGGCAATGCGGGTCAGTGGGTGCTGCATGACTGTCTCCTCCTAGGCGTCGTGCTGCGGGTCGATGTTGCGCGGCCCGGGCGGGCGCCTGCACGCTCGATGGATAGCCGCAAGCCAAACAGCAGGCTGTCTGCGCGCAACGCGGCGTCCGGCCGCAAGTCGCATGCCTTCGGCATCCGGCGGATTCGATGTTGCGGCGCGAAGATCCGACCAACGGCGTCGCCGCCGTCGGTGAGAGGGTGATCGTCCGGATCACCGTTGCGTCGTCGTGTTGCGGTCGCGCATCGGTCGTGTCGCGCAGGAGTGTTGCAGCACGGACATCTGTCTCAGATCCTGAGACAGATGTCGCGCGTCATGGAGCAGCGTCGCCGACGGGGCGTGGGTGGAGCGGGCGCTTCAGCCTTCGGGATCGGCGCGGTCCACGTGATTCGGCGGCACGATGCCCAGCGATTCCATGCGGCGATAGAGGGTCGCTCGCGAGATGCCGAGCGTTCGTGCCGTCGCGGACACGTGCCATCGATGGGCGCGCAACGCACCCACGATGCGGTCACGATCCGCAGCCGCCGGTGCGGCGCGGCCGGTGCCGGCCTGCAAGGGGCTGCCCACCGAACCGCCCGCGGGGGCCGGCGTCGCCGGGGGCGCGATGATGTGAGCGGGCAGGTCATCGGCACGGACCACGTCGGACTGAACGACGTGCACGGCATATCGCATCGTGTTGCGCAGTTCGCGAAGGTTGCCCGGCCACCGATAGCGCAGCAGCACGTGCAGGGCATCGGCGTGCAGCCGCAGGCTCCGGCCCGCCGCCGCCCCTTCCTCGGCGAGCAGCGATTCGATCAGCAGTCCGGCATCGGCGCGTTCCCGCAGCGGCGGCAGATGGAAGGTCGCCCCCGCGAGGCGGAAGTAGAGGTCCTTGCGGAATCGCCCCTCGCGCACGAGTTGTTCGAGATCCTGGTGGGTGGCACAGACGACGTGGAGACTCACCGGCACGGCTCCGCCGCCGCCCAGGGGCTGCACCTCGTTCTCGGCCAGCACCCGCAGCAGGCGCGTCTGCAACGCAACCGGCATGTCGCCGATCTCGTCCAGGAACAGCGTGCCGCCGTCCGACTCGAGAATCTTGCCGCGCATGCCTTTCGTCCGCGCGCCCGTGAACGCGCCCTCGACGTAGCCGAACAGTTCGCTCTCGATCAGGGATTCCGGGATCGCCGCGCAATTGATCGGCACGAACGGCCGGGCCGCGCGGCGGCTCGACTGGTGCAGCGCCTTGGCGAACGCCTCCTTGCCCGTCCCGGTCTCGCCGAGCAGCAGGATCACGATGTTCGCGTCGAGGATGCGGCGCGCGCGCCGTGCGTTCTCGCGCATGCCGGGCTCGTTGCCGGCCACGATGTCCACGGGCAGGACCGCGGGCGCGGGCGTCGCGGAATCCCGGCGCGCATCCGCTGTTGCGCGCGCCGGCGGTTCCGCGACCGGCGGGCGCACCTGCACGTGGTAGGGCATTCCCGTGCCGGCGAGCTGGAGCGGCACGACCAGTCCGGGGGTCCGGGCGAGGCGGATCAGCGCGTCGCTGTCGACACCGAAGATGGTTTCCTCGTCGATCCGATGCGGCGCGGCATCGCCCTGGAACAGTTCCGTTCGTGCGCGTCCGTTGGCGGCGAGCAGGCGACTTCGGCGGCTTCGTCGAACGCGACGAGGTAGTCGGTCTCGATCTGCAGGAACTCGCGCGATGCCGACAACTGCAGGACCCACTGGTCGCGGAAGCGGTCCAGGAAGTAGGCGTTCTCGATCATCGTGGCCGCTTGCGCGACGAACTGGAGCACCAGCACCTGGCTCTTGCGGTCGTCGGGCGAGTAGAGCGCCGAGGCATCGAGGATCGCCAGGACGTTGCCGTCCGGATCGAACACCGGCGCCGAACTGCACGTGAGCGTCGTGTTCGGGGCGCGAAAGTGTTCGCCCTTGTGCACCGTGATCGGACAGCGGTCGACGAGCGACGTCCCCACGCCGCAGGTGCCTTCCTCCTGTTCCGACCAGCACGAGCCGAGGTGCAGGCCGGCGCGCTTGAGGTCCTTCTCGATCGCGGGATTGCCGCCGACGAAGTCGATCGTGACGCCCGTCGGGTCCGTGAGCAGCACCACGTAGTTCGCGTCGCGCACCTGCTCGTGCAGCTTGCGCACGCCCCGCCGCGCGATGCGCAGGAAGCTCTCCATCGCTTCCTGGTGGTCACGCAGTTCCGCTCCGGTGAGGATGCGCGGCTGCGCGGCGCGGCCCGGATCGAGGTGGTACTTCTCCAGCGAGCGGCGCCAGGACGCCAGGAGCCGGTCGCCGCTGGCTTCCGCCGACGGCAGATGGCCCGTGCGAACGCTGTGTTCGACCTGCTGCGCATGTGTCGACAGGAACGATGCCACGACTCCCCCTCCCATCCATCGGAGCAGCGTCGCGGACGACGAATGATCGTGCGCGGCTGCCCTCGTGTGCCTCCCGGTCCTCGCGAAGCAGGCGGCTGCGCGATGCCGTCCGGCGTGACCGCGCCGCCGTCGGGATCGTCGCGGACGCCGCCTCGGGAATCCGTGCAGCGGCATGCGCACGGACCCGCCCGGCAATCCCCTCGACCGGGGAAAAAAATAGCCGGGACCCTTGCGGGCCCCGGCTCCCCTCCCCCTTTACGGGTGCATTGTTCGTTGCGTCAGGCGGCCGTTGTTCAGGCGCTGGTTTTCTTGGCGACGTAGCCGTAGGAGGCGTTGGAGCGGCCGGTGTCACCGCCCATGGCGAGGTACTCGGCCTTGATGGCGGCGAGCTTGTCGCTGGTGAAGGCGGGACCTTGTGCGACCTTCATGTCCAGGCCGTAGAGGTGAGCGGAGTTCAGGCCGAAGATCTTCTGCTTGACCTCGCTGTTGGGTCCGCCCAGACGGGTCTTCCAGCCCATCTTCTGCATGATGTCCTCGGGGATCTCGAGACGGCGCATGGCCTCGATCTGCCACTGCGGGCTGCCGTACCAGACCGAGTCGGTGCCCCAGACGACGCGCTCCGGCCCCATCATGTTGACGAGCTGTCCGATGAAGGCGCCGCAGAAGCGCGGGCGTTGGTCACGCAGGTCGAGGCGAAGCCGGTGCCGATCTCGGCGTAGACGCTGTTGACGCCAGAACTTCTCCGGGATGCCAAGTCCGTCGCTCCACTGGATGTAGCCGCCTTCGCGAACTCGGCCATCTCCTTGTCGGGCGAATCGGCCAGCCAGGGCCGGATGGCCGAGTGGTAGATGACGAAGTTCATGCCGGGCCAGTCCTTGGCGGCCTTGCCCACGTCGGCCACGGTCGCGTTCTCCCACGTGCCGGCGAAGGCCTTCTCGTAGTCGCGCGGCATCAGGCCCTTGTGGATGCAGATGGTGTTGATGCCGGACTTGATGACCTTCTCGTAGAACGGATACATCAGCTTCTCGTCGTCCAGACGCCAGGCGTACTTGGACGGACCGAACGGATCACCGATGGTGTAGGACTTCCAGGACACGGGCTTGAGGGTCTCGATGCCGCGATCGACCTCGTCCATCCAGTTCGGGTACTTCGGGGTGATGATGGTGTGGCCGAGCATGCGGGTGCCGCCGGCCATCTTGTTCACGGAACGGCAGGCGTTCTGGATCGCGTCGTTGGACAGCAGCCACCAGGAGGGATCGTCGAAGGGAGCGCCCGAGAGCAGCGACATCTTCGTGTCGGAGTCGAGGAAGATCTCCTTCAGGTAGTTGTCCATCTTGTAGCGCGCCAGCGTCATGGGGGCGCTGTTGATGTCGGGGTTGACCTTGGCGCCCACGGCCCACTTGGTCAGGCCCAGCAGGCCCTCCTGCTTGAAGTCGTCGCGGATGAAGTGGGTCTGGTCATCGAAGATGAACTGGCCGGAGAGCTGGCTGCGGCGATAGTCGGACATCTCCATGTCGCCGGCCTCGGCCTCGGAGACATCGAAGACGGGGCCGAAGACCTTGTTCATGGCCAGGAAGGCGGTGGCCATGCCGGCGTTGGTGGCGAGGAAGGTGCGCCGATCCATGCCGTGGCGCTTGGCCTGGCGATCGCCCATCTCCTTGATGAGTGCCTCGACCTTGGCCTGATCCTCGGTCTGGGGCAGGGGGTTGTACTCGCCGTTGGAGACCATCTGCGTCGGGACCGGGGAGCGGAAAGCCACCTCGTCCGCCGGCACGACCGTCTTCATCTCCTCGTCGCTCATGTGTACGCCGATGTGTCGCTGCATAGTCGTTTCTCCTTCCAGTGTCGTGATTGTGTGCGCCGTGCCGTCCCCTCTGACCCCTCCCCCGGGGGCTCGGCACTTCGCGTGGTCTGACCGATACGACTCCCCTGCGAACGTTGCGAAACCACTGCGGCTTGTGATGCGTGACCGGCGCCGGGCGATGCCTCCCGGATGACGCGGGCCGGTCGGCTGCGCCGATGCGACGGCGCGATCTCGATGCGGGACACGGCGGCCGCCCGTGAGGCCGGGCGGCGAAGAGAGCAGCACCCGTGGCGTGCATGCACGCCCTCGGGACGCCGTTCAGAGACTCTTGTGCCGGACTTTCGGAACGCCGCGCGGGGACTGCCGGATCCCGTTGCCCGCTCCGAGGGAAAGGGAACCGGACGGTTACCTCGCCCTCCATCGTGAGACGATGCTAATCCGCGCTTCTCGTCAGCGTCAAAAGCTTTCGCTGATGCGATGCAGCACCCGTGAGGGAGCCCGGCGCAGCGCCGATTCGGTCGGGTCGGGGGGCCGCGGCGCGCTGCGCCGCTTCCTCATGCCGATCGATGTCCTTGCAGCGCCTCTCCGTCGATGACCATCACCCCGGTCGGGTGACCGCCGGACGCCACCGGTCAACGCGCGTCGGCGGGGCGGCCGTCGGCGTACAGCTTGAGCGCCGCGTACACGAACTGGTGCGCGGGCGTCGGAACGCCGAGCGAGCGGCCGAGGGTCACGACGCCGCCGGAGAGCCACGGCAATTCCAGCCGATTGCCGCGGATCAGGTCCCCCTGCATCGAGGCGACCATGCCGCCGGGCAGTCCGTCGAGCCGCGCGAGCATCGCGTCCGTCGTGCCGTCGCCCAGCGGAACGCCCTTGGCGCGCCCGACAGCCACGACCTCGTCGGACAACTGCCGGAACAGCGCGCGCGTATCCGCGTCCTCCCGCAAGGGGCCGAGCGGCAGCCGCGTCAGCGTCGTCATCGCGGAGAGCGAGGCGAGAAACACGAACTTCTCCCAGATGGCCTTGAGGATGTCGTCCGGCACGCGGCAGTCGACATCGGCGCGCCTGCACGCGGCCTCCAGGGCGTCGACCCGTGGCGAGCGGCTGCCGTCGAGTTCGCCGAACTGCAGCAACGCCATCGTGCCGTTGTGGCGGATCACCCCGGGTGATTCGATGAGTGCGGCGATATTCGCAACGCCGCCGAGCACCCGTTCGCGTCCGAACGCCGCGATGAGCTTGTCTTCGGCCTCCACCCCGTTCTGGAACGAGAGGATCGCGCTGTCCGGTCCCATCATCGGCCGCGCCGTGTCGATGCTCTCGTCCGTGGACCAGAGCTTCGAGGCGATCATGACCAGGTCGACGGCGCCGACGCCGGCCGCGTCCTGTGTGGCCTTGACCGGGTTCAGGACCAGATCGCCGAGGGCCGAATGGATCGCGAGGCCGTTCCGCTTCATGGCGGACAGATGGGCGCCCCGCGCGATGAAGGTCACGTCCTCGCCGCCCCGTGCGAGCCTCGCGCCGAAATAGCCGCCGACGCCGCCGGCCCCGATGATTGCGATGCGCATGCCGATACCCGTCCCGAAAAGGCGGAACTGTACTGCGGAACTCCCGCGCACAGGGATGGCGTCGCGTCGGTGGCGACGTCTCCGGTGGACAGGCCCGGGCGACCGCGGAATACTCCCTTCCCTGCTTCGAGTCCTCCTTCCTGTTCCCGCATGTCCTCAGCCTCCCCGCTCGTACCGCACGTGGCCGCCCGCATGGCCGACATCGAACCGTTCCACGTCGTCGTGCTGGTCACGCGTGCCAAGGAACTCGAAGCCCAGGGGCGGTCCATCGTCAATCTCGTCATCGGCGAGCCCGATGCGCCGACGGCTGCGCCCATCGCCGAAGCGGGCATCCGCGCGATCCAGTCCGGTCAGGTGCGCTACACGCCCGGCCTCGGGACCACCGAACTGCGGCGGGCGATCGCCGAGTGGTATCGCAGCCGGTACGGCGTCGACGTGCCGTACGCGCGCATCGGGGTGATGCCCGGATCGTCGGGCGCGCTGCTCATGACCATGGGTGTGCTCCTGAGTCCCGGCGACGAAGTGCTGATGGCCGATCCGAGCTATCCGTGCAACCGTCACTTCGCGCGTGCGATGGAAGGGCGGCCGGTCGGCATTCCGGTCGATTCGACGACCGGCTATCAGCTCACCGCGGAACGGGTCGCGCGCCACTGGTCGCCGCGCACCCGCGCCGTGATGCTGGCGACGCCGTCGAATCCCACGGGGACGCTGATTCCGTTCGACGAGCTGCGCGCGATCCACGACGTCGTGCGCGAGCGCGGGGGCGTCCTGATCGTCGACGAGATCTACCACGGGCTCACGTATGGCGAACGCGATCGCACGGTGCTCGAGATCGCCGACGACGTCTTCGTCATCAACAGCTTCTCGAAGTACTTCGGCATGACGGGCTGGCGGCTCGGCTGGATGGTCGCGCCGGACGCCTACATGCCCGACGTGGAGAAGCTGGCCCAGAATCTCTTCATCTCGGCATCTGACATCGCGCAGCAGGCCGCCATCGCCGCGTTCTCGCCCGAGGCCGTGGCGGTCCACGAGGCCCGTCGCGCGGCGTTCCGCGAGCAGCGCGACTTCCTGCTCCCGCGGCTGCGGGCGCTCGGATTCGACATCAAGGGGGAACCGCAGGGCGCGTTCTATCTGTACGCCAATTGCGGGAAGCTCACCGACGACAGCTACACGTTCTGCCTCGACGTGCTGGAGAAGGCCGGCGTGGCCATCGCGCCGGGCCTCGATTTCGGTGCGCACCGCGCCAGCCAGCACGTGCGTTTCTCCTATCCGAAGCCGATCCCGGTGCTCGCCGAAGGCGTCGCCCGGCTCGAGCACTACCTGAGGTCACGATGACATTCCTGTCCGGCTTCGAGGCGCGCTTCGTCCGCGCCAACGGCATCCGCATCCATACGTGGACCGGCGGCACCGGTCCCGCGGTCGTGCTCCTGCACGGCTATCCGCAGAGCGGGATCCTGTGGCGCAAGGTCGTCCACGAGCTCGCGCGCCACTACACGGTGGTGGTGCCGGATCTGCGCGGTTACGGGGAGTCCGACAAGCCGCGCGACGGCTTCGACAAGAAGTCCATGGCGGCGGACATCCACGCCGTCATGACCTCGCTCGGCCACGCGCGCTATCGGGTCGTGGGGCACGACCGCGGCGCGCGCGTGTCGCATCGCCTCGCCCTGGACCAGCCGCAGGCCGTCACGCACCTGACGGTGCTCGACATCATTCCCACGCACACGCTGTTCAGCCAGACCGGTCGGGAGCTGGCCGCCGCGTACTGGCACTGGTTCTACTTCCAGGCGCCGGATCTGCCCGAAGTCATGATCAATGCCGCACCCGAAGCCTTCCTGCGGTACGTGCTGCGCAGCTGGACCGGCAATGCGGGGGCCATCGAGGAAGCCGCATTCCAGGAGTACCTGCGCGTCTTCCTGTTGCCCGGAACCATCCGCTGCGGGCTGGAGGACTACCGGGCCGCGGCGACGAAGGATTTTGCCGACGACGAAGCCGACCTCGACAAGCGCCTCGCGTGTCCCGTGCAGGCGCTGTGGGGCGAACTGGGCAAGATGCACACGCTGTTCGACGTGGTCGCGACCTGGCGCGCCAAGGCGCACGACGTGCGGGGCAAGGCGCTGCCGTGCGGGCACTTCATTCCCGAGGAGGCGCCCGAGGCGCTGCTCGCGGAACTGCTCCCGTTCCTGGCGCTGGCGCGCTGACCGGCGCGAACTTCGCGCGGCGCCGTCTGTCCGACCCGCCATCGCCCACGCTCGTCCGGAGCCCTGCCATGCCGCTGCGCCACCTGCTTCCCTTCGCTCTCCTGGTCGTCAGCCTCAATGGCGTCGCCGCCGGCCAGGAGGAAACGTTCGTCGAACCCCAGGCCGGTGCCGACTACGTCGATCCGCACAAGCTCTCGCAGCTCGCCAACCGCAACGACCCGAAGGCGCTGAACAACATCGGCTGGCTCTGGGCGCGGGGGCAGGGCGGCGTGCAGCAGAACTTCAAGGAAGCGATGCTGTGGTGGAAGCAGGCGGCCAAGCACGGCTACACGCCGGCGATGAACAACGTCGGTCTCCTCTATGCGCAGGGCAACGGCGTCAAGCAGGACTACGAGGAAGCCTTCAAGTGGTGGATGCGCGCGGCGGAGCGCGGCGATGCCTGGGCCATGAACGCCGTGGGCGATCTGTACGAGAACGGGCAGGGCGTTCCCAGGAACTACGAACTGGCCCTGTCCTGGTACAAGGAGGCTGCGCGCGAAGGCGACGCCATGGGACTGTGGAACGTGGGCCATCTCATGGATGCGGGGCTCGGGCTCGACCCCGATCCCGCTGCGGCGCTCGACTGGTACCGGCAGGCCGCCGAGAAGGGGTATGCCCCGGCCATGCACAGCCTTGGCGCCCTTTACGCTCAAGGACGGGGCGCGGCGGCCGATCCTGTGGAGGCATACGCGTTGATGAGTCTCGCCGCGCTGCGCTTCGGCCCCGAGGAGGCCGGAGAGGCCCAGGCCAATGCAACCGCCCTCGAGGCGCTGGCCGGGCGACTGGATGAAGCCCAGCGGCAGGCCGCGCAGTCGCGGCTCCAGGACCTCGACCTGCGCTACCGGCGGCCGGAAAAGGCGCCGAAGGGCGACGGGTCCGCGATCTGAGATCGCTGGCGTGATTCGTGCACATCCGTGATGCGCACCCTGGACGAAGGCCATTGTCCAGGGTGTTCCCGGGGCGCGGGTCCGGCTATGGTTCGCCGGCATCGCGCTGTGATGGTGGTCGATAGTCAAACCCGGGGAGGAGAGAAGGAGTTGTCATGCGTGCGTTGATCTCTTGTCTCTTCGCGGCGGCCGTGCTGCTTGCCGGCGCGTCCGGCGTCGCCCTGGCGGCCGACGGCAGCCCCGCCAAGCCGAAGGCGGCCCAGGCCTACAGCGTGTATCACGAGGAAGAGGGGCTGCCCTCCCAGCTCGACAATCACGACGATGCGGCGGAGTTCGCGACCTTGCAGGAGTTGTCGCGACACCTGATGCGCTCGGCGGTGCGGATGTCGAAGTACCGACTGCCTGAAGCCCTGCCCAACGTCACGCGCGTCGCCCGACCCGATCTCGAACGGCGGGGATGTCCCGCCAGCGCGACCCACTGCCAGGTTTCCGCGCTCTACGTGGTCACGGAAGGCATCCTCTTCGCCGAGGATCTCGCGCCGGAAACCAACCTGTTCCACCGATCCATCCTCTTCCACGAGATGGTGCACTACCTGCAGGAAGTGAATCGCGAGATGGCGACCTCGCCGCCCTGCGACCGGTGGTTCCAGCGCGAAGTCGAAGCCTATGCGCTGCAGAACCGCTTCCTCGGCGGGGTCTACAGTCCCGAGCGGGTGTCGTACTCGGGCGCGCGCCCCACGTGCGAACCGGACGCCCACACGCACCGCGGCCAGGACGTCAAGGCGCCGGACGCTGTCAACGAATGAAGAAAGCCGGGCCTTGCCCGGCTTTCCGGCTTTGAGCGTCAGGCGTTCCCAGCGACGACGTCATGCCGTCCACCCGATCAGGCCGCCGAACCCGAATCGCATTCGTGCCCACGTCGTCGGTTCGGGGACCGAGGTCAGGCTCAGTGCCCGCGACAGGATGAGCGGGTCGTCGGCGCTGCCGCCGGTCGAGCCGGTGAATCCCGCGTACCTCTGACCGCCCGCGATGTCCGCGCGCGAGGCTGCCGGTCCTCGACCGCCGGACGCCCCAAGGTCCAGCCAGAGTCATCGGGCCGGTCGCCGCTCCGGGTGCGGTGCGGCCGCGGCCGGAATTCGCGCGGCCGAGAACTGCGTGCCGTGGCAGGTCGCGTCAAGAATCCGCACATCTGCTAGATTCCGTCGCCTCCTGCCCCGACGGCATCGCTGCGTTGCACCCGCCCGTCATGCCCCTGCCCATCGAGTACGCCGACGTCACCGCTGCCGCCGAACGGCTGGCCGGGGTCGCTCACCGCACCCCCGTCCTGACATCCCGGACATTCGACGCGTTGACGTCCGCACGGACGTTCTTCAAGTGCGAGAACCTCCAGCGCATGGGGGCATTCAAGTTCCGCGGGGCGTACAACGCCCTGGCGCGCTTCACGCCCGAACAGCGCCGCGGCGGAGTCATCACGTTCTCCTCCGGCAATCATGCGCAGGCCATCGCGTTGTCGGCGCGGCTGCTCGGGATGCCCGCCGTCATCGTCATGCCGAAGGACGCGCCGGCCGTGAAGCTCGAGGCCACGAAGGGATACGGGGGCGAAGTGGTGCGGTACGACCGCTATACCGAGGACCGGGAAGCGCTCGGCCGCCGTATCGCTGCCGAACGGGGCATGACCTTGATCCCGCCTTACGATCACGCGGACGTGATGGCCGGGCAGGGCACGGCGGCGCTCGAACTGATCGACGAAGTCGAAGCGCTGGATGCGCTGGTCGTGTGCGTCGGTGGCGGCGGGTTGATCTCGGGCTGTGCGACGGCGGCGAAGCATCGCCTGCCCGCCTGTCGCGTGATCGGTGTGGAGCCGGAAGCCGGCAATGACGTGCAGCGATCCCTGCAAGCGGGGCACATCGTGCACATCGACGTGCCCAGGACGATCGCCGACGGCGCGCAGACCCAGCATGCCGGGCAATTGACGTTCCCCGTCATCCAGGCCCGGGTGGACAGCGTCGTGACCGTCACCGACGAACAACTCGTCTCGACGATGCGGTTCTTCATGGAGCGCATGAAGATCGTGGTCGAACCCACAGGGTGCCTTGCGGCGGCGGCGGTCCTGCACGGCGTCGTCCCCGCGGCGGGGCAGCGCGTGGGCGTGATCCTGAGCGGCGGGAACATCGACAGCCGGCGGTTTGCGGAGTTGCTGCGGGAGGGGAGGAGCTGAGACCAGGCCGCCGAGCGAACGTGCATCCTCCGAGGAGATTTCGACGTCGGAACAGGTTCGTCACAGCGCCTGAACCACGCTTGCAGCGTTATCGGGCGAGTGCGAGCGGATGGTCCGCGGCGCCGTCCGGCGTCACGCTTCAGCCACAAGCGAAGAGACTGCGTGACACGCGTCAGCACCTCATCGGCCAGGCCGATCCGGCCGCGCTTGCACGGGGCGGTGTCCCGTGAACGCCTCTTCCAGGTCTTCGCCTGCTTCGCCGACCGGTTCTTCGACAGTTCCGACTCGCGCGAACGCAGGAGGCTCGTCCAGATGAACTGCCCGACGGCCGTGAGTGATCGTCTCGTCCGAGACATCACGGGAGAGACGGCCGCTGCAGGATTGCTTGCCCGCCTGTACCGGCGCCAATCGTTCACCGACCGCCGGAGTGCAGGCGAGTCACGGTACGTCTTCCACGCGATGTTCCGTTCCCTTCTCCAGCATCGCGCCCGGACGGAGTTGGGGGACGAGGAACGCCAATCGACGGCGCGGCGGGCCGGCGCACTCCTGCAGGCCGGCCGGGAACCGCGGGAGGCCATGGCGCTCTACCTGACGGCCGAGGCGTAGGTGCGGGCCGAAGCCGCCTCGCTCATCGGACAGGAACGCCGGAAGGTCGTGATCGATTGAATCGACGCGTTCCCGCCGGACCGCACCGACGCGAGCCCCCGGCTCCTGCACCGGCTCTGCGCCGCCTGGAGTGGCATCGGTGCCGAACTGCGCGCTCACAGCGCCATGATCGTGGGCTGCACGCACGTACCGCGATCCCGATCACGCCCACCTGGAGCGCTGCGTGCAGCGCGTCCACGAACTCCTTGCGAGCAATGCCGAGATCGATGTCGATCCGAGGGTCACGGCCGGCCCCCACCTCATGCTCGACGGCGCCTTCACGCCGCATCTGGATGAAGGGCTTCGTGCATCGACGATGACCGTGCCGCCGTTGTCCGATCCATCGGTCCATCTCTTTCGTCGCATGTTTGCCTGGGCGGTGACCTGCCGGTACGCCACGTGCGCGAGCGACCACGACCTCGGCGGGCGGGCCGTGGCCGCGCTCGAGGCACTGGCCCGAGAAGGAGGCATGCGCATCGCGGAGCAGCTCGCCTGCATTCCCGGCTACTGCCTCGATGTCGACCGCCGGGACACGGAAGCGGGAGCGAAGCGCATCGACCGGTTCGAGGCGATCATGATTCCCTCGCAACCACTATGAAGTGGCCGCGCTCGTCAACATGAAGGCCTGGCACGGCCTGCATACGGTGGATGCACCGCTGACGCGCGGCCACTCGACAGAGGCTGTCCGCTTGTTCGAATCGGCCGGGTCCGTCCCGCGCCTTCAAGAGTCAAGGCATCGACTGCGCGGCGTGGTATTGCGTGCCCGCTGGGCTCAAGGTCGGCGAGACGCGGTCTGCCATCGTCATGGCGCACGGGTTCACCGGCGTCAGGGAGGTGTCTCCGGACAAGTGCGCCGCCCGATTCGCCCGCGAGGGTTTCGTCATCCTGGTCTTCGACTACCGCTGCTTCGGTGGCGGCGGTGGCGCGCCTCGCAGCCGGGTGCTCCGGCCGGATCAAGTCGTCGACTACCGGAACGCGATCTCGTGGGCTTCGCTGCAGGCCGATGTGGATCCGGATCGCATCGGTGTGTCGGGCACGTCGATGAGCGGGGGGCACGTGATCCATCTCGCGGCCTTCGACCGGAGGATCAAGGCCGTCGCGGCTCAGGGGCCTCTGACGAACGTCCGGTCCACTGACATCGCCACGTGGCCCGCGGAACAGCAGGCGGGGTTCCCGGGCTGGCTGGCGGCGGCCCGGACCGAGCGCGCCAAGACCGGAAAGCCGGCAGAGATTCCGGTCGCAGCCCCTGCCGACAAGCCGTCCTTCCGGCCGCTTCAGGCGTGGTACGACGCGCTCGTCGAATTGTCGAAGCCTGCGCCGAGCGGGCGCAACCGCCTCGTCGTCGAATCCCCGGATACGCACATCCTCCACGAGCCGGTCACCAATCTCGCGCGGGGCTCGCCCACCCTCTTGATGATGATCGTGGCGAGCGACGACGTGATCACACCGACGGCAGACGCGAGAAAGCGGCTTTCGAGCAGGCGCGCGAGCCGAAGCGGCTCGTGGTCGTTCAGGGACGGCGCTTCGACGCCCACAACGGACCCGGACACGACAAGTTCGCGCGTCCGGCAGCCGACCGGTTCAAGCAGTGGCCGAAGCCCTGACCTGCCCGCAGGCGCCGACCCATGAAGAAACGCCCCGTCACCGGGGCGTTTCGCCGAACTTGCCGTCTGGCAGTGCCGTTCACATCTTCTTCCAGTCCCCCGACTGCTCGAACGCGTAGCCGGCGCGGTAGATCGTGGCTTCGTCGAAGTGCTTGCCGACGAGCATCAGCCCGATCGGCAGGCCGTCCGACATGCCGCACGGCACCGTCATCGCCGGGTGGTGCGTGATGTCGAAGGGGCAGGTGTTGCCGATCATCTCGAGGGCCCGCTGCACGTAGAGTTCCCGCGACGCATCCGGCGGCGGCAACGGCGTGGCCTTCAGGACCATCGTGGGCAGCATGATCAGGTCGTGCTTCGCGAGCACGGCATCGTAGGCGGCCGTGATGCGCCGCGAGATGTTCACCGCCTTGCCGTAGAAGCGCGACCCGTAGTGCTTCTTCATGTGCACGCCCAGCACGGTCAGGATCTTCGTGGTCTCCGACAACTGGTCGGCGCGCAGTTCCCAGCCGTGCAGCTTGTCGATCAGGCTCGTCACGTACAGATCCTGCCGCGACAGGCCGTAGCCGTCGCCGAACATCATCGTCTGGGCGATGCCTTCGGTGCCGATGGGCGTCCACACCGCGGGACCGAGCAGATGCTCGGGTACCGAGACCTCCTCGACGATGGCGCCGAGGGATCGGAGCGTCTCGGCCGCCTTGCGCACCTTCGCGTCGACGTCCGCCTCCGAGTTCGGATGACCGAACCCTTCCTTCAGCAGGCCGATGCGCATGCCCTTCACGCCGCCGGCGAGGCCCGACGTGTAGTCGAGCGTCCCGTGCCGCTTCTCGTGGAACTGGCGCGGATCGTAGCCGTCCGTGCCCGCGATCACTTCCAGCATGAGCGCGTTGTCCTTCACGTTGGCCGTCATCGGGCCGGTGTGATCGACGAAGATCTCGATGGGCATGATCCCGGTGTACGGCACGAGGCCGTGCGTGGGTTTCATGCCGACGATGCCGCACCAGGAGGACGGCATCCGGATCGAGCCGCCCTGGTCGCCGCCGATGGCCATGTCCGCCTCGCCCAATGCGACGGCGACACCGCTGCCCGAGGACGACCCGCCGGCGGAGTACCCCATCTTGTGCGGATTGTGCACGGGGCCCTTCGCGCCGGTGTGACTCCCGCCGGAGATGCAGTAGTTCTCGCAGTGCGTCTTGCCGATGATCTCGGCCCCGGCGTCCAGGAGCCGCGTGACGACAGTCGCGTCCACGTCGGGCACGTAGCCTTCGAGAATCGCATTGCCGTTCATCATCGGCACGCCGGCGACCATCACGTTGTCCTTGACCCCCACCTTCTTGCCGGCAAGCTTGCCGCCGGCGGCCCCCTTGACCGACGTCTTCACGTACCACGCGTTGCGCGGATTCTCCGCGGGTGACGGGAACCGGCCCGGTGTGCGGGGGTACTTCACGACCGGCAGGTGGTCCGGCATCTGGTCGACCAGGTTGTAGGCGTCGACATAGGGCTGCATCAGGCCGAGATAGGACGCGACGTCCGCGTCTGACAACGACAGGCCGACCGTATCGGCTGCCTCCAGCAGTTGCTCGGGCGTGAGTGCGGGAACGCTCATGAATGCTTCCTCCTCGTGAATGATCAGGGGTGTCGAGTCAGGGTGCGAGCAGCCGAATCAGGTTCGGGTCGCTGCGCACCGTTTCCGCGGGCCCTTCCAGGGCGATCTGGCCGCGGTCCATCACATAGCAGTACTGCGAGACCCGGAGCGCGAGCTGCACGTGCTGCTCGACGATCAGGACCGCCATGTCCCGGGTGAGCGCCTCGAGGCGCTGTGCGATCTCCTCGATGACGCCGTGCCACACGCCTTCGGTGGGCTCGTCGAGCATCAGCAGATGCGGCCGGCCGAGCAGCGCGCGGCTGATCGCGAGCATCTTGCGTTCGCCTCCCGACAGCGTGCCCGCCTTCTGCGACAGGCGCTGCCCCAGTCGCGGGAACAGCGCGATCACCTCGTCCATGCGGTCGCGTCCGCTGCGATCGCCCATCGCGCCGATCGCGAGGTTCTCCTTCACGGTCAAGCCCGCGAAGATCGCCTGCTCCTGCGGCACGTGGCCGAGCCCGCGGCGCACGCGGCGCTCGACCGTCATCCGGGTGCAGTCCGAACCGTCGAAGTTCACCGTTCCGCGCGTCGGGCGCAGATCGCCCGCGAGTGTCCTGAGCAGCGTCGTCTTGCCGGCGCCGTTGCGGCCCAGGATCGCGACCCCGCCGCGCGAGGGCACCCGGATGCCGACATCGAACAGGGCCTGGCTGGTGCCGTAGTGCGTGCACAGTCCGTCGGCCTGGAGCAAGACGTTCTCAGGCATGGACGAGGTAGGCCTCCTTGACCTTGGGATCGTTCTGCACCGCCTGCGTGGGACCGGAGGCGACGACCGTTCCCTGATCGAGCACGGTCAGGGTGTCGCAGAGATCCTTGATGAAGTCGAGATCGTGCTCGACGATCAGCAGCGAGCAATGCGTCTTGATCGGAACGAGGAGTTCACCCGTGGCGCGCCGCTCCTGCGGGCTCATGCCGGCCGTGGGTTCGTCCAGCAGCAGCACCTTCGGTTCGCGTGCCAGCGCCATCGCGATCTCGAGCCATTGCTGCTGCCCGTGCGACAGCGCCCCCGCGAGTTCGTCGGGACGGTCGGCGAGGCGGAATCGCGCCAGGAAATCCATCGCCCTTTCGTCCAGCCGGCGTCGTGACCGGGACAGGGCGAGGGCGAACAGGGAGTCGCCGGCTTGCAGCGCCAGGAGCACGTTGTCGTAGACGGACAACTGCGGCAGCACGGCCGTGATCTGGAACTTCATGCTCAGGCCGGCGCGTGCGCGCTCGGGAGACGTCGCCGCGGTGATGTCGCGGCCGAGCAGCGTGATGGTGCCGGAGGTTGCGATCTCCGCGCCGGCGATGCACTTGAGCAGCGTGCTCTTGCCCGACCCGTTCGGACCGATGAGGCCGTGGAACTCGTTCGGGGCGACCGTGAGATCCGCCTTCTGGAGCGCCGTGAGCGCCCCGTAGATCTTCGTGACCCCGCGGGCCTCAAGCAGGCTCATGCGATTCCTTCGGCGCCGTCGTCGTCGCGCCCGGGCGACCGAAGGACCCCACGCGTTCGCGATCGCTCACGAGCAGTCCCATGAGCCCCGTCGGCCGGAACATCACGAGCGCCAGCAGCATCAGTCCGAGCACGATGGGCCAGCCGGTCTCCCAGTACTGCGACAGGACGTAACTGAGGATGTCGATCATGCCGACGCCGATGATCGGCCCCAGCAGGGTTCCCACGCCGCCGAAGAGCGCGTACAGGACCACCTGCGTCGACAGCACCGGCCCGAGCTGGCCCGGCCCCACGAACCCCTCGTGGAACGCGAACAGACCGCCCGACAGGCCGGCGATGAACCCCGCCAGCGAGAACACGAGGCCCTTGTAGTTCTGCACCTTGTAGCCGAAGAACGCGATCCGGCTTTCCTGTTGGCGGATGCCCGCGAGCACGAGCCCGAATTGGGATCGCACGAGCAGCCGCACGAGCCCGTACACGACCACGAGGATCGCGAGCGCCAGGTAGTAGAAGACGATGCCTTCCTCGATTTCCGTGGCGCCGAGCGTGAGGCGCGGAAGCGAGGAAATGCCGTTCTGTCCGCCCACGTAGGACCAGCCGCGGGCCAGGCGTTCGACCACATACGAGCCCGTGAGCGTGCCGAGGGCGACGAAGACCAGGGTCGGCGGCCGCTTGCCGAGGATCACGATCGCGGCGAGCAGGAACGCCACCGCCAGACCGACGAGGCCGCTCACCGGAATGAGCACCAGCACCGAGGTGATTTCGAGTTGCGTCGCCATCAGGGCGACCACGTAGCCCGCGACGCCGAAGAACAGCGCCTGACCGAAGCTCATCATGCCGGCGAAGCCCCACACCAGATCGAACGAAATGGCGAGCAGGCCCACGATGAAGACCTTGGTGACGAACAGGATCCAGAAATCCTCCAGCACGAACGGCACGGGCAGGGCGGCCAGCAGCAGGGCACCTTCGAGCCACGGCAGCACGCGGCGATAGGCGGGGGCGGAGGAGACGGTCATCGAAGTCCAGTCGGGCCGGTGGGAAGGGGCGGGCGTCGCAGATATCGGATCGGGGCGCGGCGCCCGCCGAAGCGGGCGCCGCCGCGCGTCATGCCTTCACGCACTCCCGCGGATCGACGGGACCCTTGCTCTTCTCCACGATCTCGTACTTGCCGTTCTTCGCCACGGCCGTGTACATCGGCATCTTCACGTGCCACGTGCCGGGCACCATCTCGCAGCCGCCGCCCAGACCGTCCGACAGTTTCGCGTGCTCCATCGCCGCCGCGACGTCCTCGCGCTTCGTGCTCTTGGCGGCCTTCACGGCCTCCGCCCAGAGATTGATGCCGCGCCACATGCCCGTGGCCGCGCTGCCCGCGGTGAGCGGGCTCTTGTTGCCGTAGAGCTTCGTGTACTTCTCCTGCACCTTGTTGCCGAACGGATCGTTGACGGCCTTGAAGTAGTCGAGGCAGCTCGCGAGCCCTTCGATCTCGTGGGCCGGCGTGATGTTGAGGGCGTTCTCGTCGTAGTACACGCAGGCGAGGCGCCCGCCCTTCTTGCTGAATCCCGCTTCGTAGAGCTGCTTGAACAGCGCCGCGACGCCGGGCGGGATGGTCGTGTTGAAGACCACGTTCACGCCGCTCGACATGATCTTGTTCACGGTCGCGCTGTACTCGTTGTGGTCGACGGGGAAGTACTCCTCGCCGATGACCTCGCCGCCGTTGGCTTCGATCACCTTTCGCGCGTACTTGTTCAGCACGTGCGGCCAGACATAGTCGGCCGAAGGCAGGTAGAACTTCTTGCCGCCGTTCTTGATGAGCCACGGGATGAACGTGTCGCACTGCTGCGCAGGCGTCGGGCCGGTGCAGTAGAGGTACTTCGTGCACTCGAGACCTTCGTACAACTGCGGGTAGATGTAGAGCGTCTTGCCGCGATTGACGATCGTGTCCTTGATGGCGTTGCGCATGGAGCTGGTGATGCCGCCGAAGACGACGTCCACCTTCTCCTTGCCGACGAGTTCGCGCACGCGCGTGACCGCGAGCTGTTCGTTGGTGGCGGTGTCCTTGAGGATCATCTGCAGCGGGCGCCCGTTGATGCCGCCGCCGGCATTGATCTCGTCGATGACCATCTTCGCGACCTGGGAGTTGGGAATGCCGCCCCAGCTGATCGGGCCGGTCAGGTCGGTGGCGATGCCGACCTTGATCGGGTCCGCCGCCCAGGCCCCCTTCGGATTCAGGATCCACGTCCCGCCGCCCACGGCGACCATTCCCGTGAGCAGGCCGGCGCGCTGAAGGAACAGACGGCGCGAATAGGATTGCAGACGCTGCTTCATCTCATCGTCGTACATCTTCAACTCCTCCATTTGGAAAGGATGCCGTCCGGACGGAACTTCACGATGGCAATGGCGATGACGAACACCACCACATCGGCGACCACCGGTTTGATCGCCCACGGGAGCGCCGCACTGGTGGCACCCACCAGTGCGGCACCCGCAATGGAGCCTTCGAAGCTGCCCATGCCGCCCAGCATCACGGCGAGGAAGGACTTGATGAGGAAGGGGACGCCCATGTCCGCATTGAGCGAATAGATCGGCACCATCAGTCCACCGGCCAGTCCCGCGAGGCCCGCGCCGAAGGCGAACGTGGCCGCATAGACACGATTGGTGGAAATGCCGGAGGCGCGAGCGAGCGAGGGATTCTCGAGCGCGGCCCGCACCCGCAGGCCGACCTGTGTCCGGGTGAGCAGGAGATAGCAGCCGACCATCACCAGGACCGTGATGACGATCACGGCGGTGCGCCACTTCGACACGGAGATGTCTCCGAGCGCGAGCGAACCGACGAGCGGAGCGTTGACGTTGTAGAACTGCCCGCCGAGCAGGCCGCGCGTGCCTTCGCGGAGGGACAGCGCAATGGCGTACGTGCCGAGCATCGCGACGATGGGCGCCGCGTAGAAGCGCTGGATCACGAGCCGTTCCAGCACGAGCCCGATCAGGGCGACGATGAAGGGCGCCAGACACATGCCGAACCACGACGGCATGCCGGCCTGTTCGACGAGGAAGACGGTGTAGGCCCCCAACAGCACGAACTCGCCATGGGCGAAATTGAAGATGCCCATCATGCTCGCGATGACGCCGAGGCCGAGCACCACCAGCACGAAGATCGCGCCGTAGGCGGCGACATCGAACACGAACGGGACAGCGCTCATATCCTCCCCGGGATCCTGCGATCGCAGCGTGAGCGCCAGTCGCAGAAAACATGCCGAACGCCGTCGTCATGCCGCGTGGGCGTCAAGCGACGGATGCGTCGGACAATTTGTCGTCGTCGGTGAAGCGGGAAGTCCAGGGTGCCGATCTCCATCGCGCCTCGTGGAGGCGCGGCGACCATAGAAATCGCACCATAGTCGGGCGCCAGAGTAGTCCTGCGACGGAGTCCGAACAAGCACGATCGGTTCTGCGCTGCACAAGGCACGGCGATGCCGCGTGACGCGATCGGCGGCATGCCGTGCGCGGCGGACGATGCGACGGAAGCATCGAATTCCCGACGGGCGCGCATCGGACTGCCACCCAATCACCGAGAAGGTGAACCGCCCCCGGATCACGGTGATGCTCGACTCGCCGACGTCCGGCACTGCGCCGTCGGGCGAGGAGGAACACGTCCGCACGTCCGCCGTCGGAATCCGGCCGCGCCGAAGGATCCTCCTTTGGAGGGAGACTACGGTCCTGCCCAAGGAGGGACTTTATCGAGAGCTGCACGCACCTGGCAGGTTCGATCCGATGCCGGGTGCTCGCCCCACGCACGCCATGGGTCTGCGCGTTCACCTCGACGTGCGGCGGCGCCGCGTCGCGCATGCTGTCGGTCTCGCGCAGCCGCCGCAGGCGACGGATCGGCACCTCCGGCTTCTCCGCGCCGAGGCCGTGCGGCATGTCGCCGACAGCGTGAAGGTGTCGCCGTGCGGGATGCCGCGACCTGCCGCGGTGACGCGTTCGACCTCGGTGCGTCCGAGGTTCATCGCACACGCGTCCTCCGGGCGGATGGCGGCGAGCCGGTCGGCGGCAAGCCCTGCACCGCACGCTGTCACGGCCAAGGCCGAGCGGGTGCCGAAAGTCGGGCGCCGTCACCGAATCGGTGAATCCGGAACCGCTGCGTCGCCGTATCAGGGACTTCGGCTAGACTGCCTCGACCCCCGAAACGCCATCCACGATCAGACGCCCATGCGCGCCACGCTCCCCCTGCTCGAGACCACCGACTTCCCCGCCCTGCGTCGCCGCGCCCTGACCACCGTGCAGGTGAATCTCGGCTACCGCTGCAACCAGGCCTGCCTGCACTGCCACGTGAACGCCGGACCGACCCGGACCGAGGCGATGAGCCTGGACATGGTGCGCGACGTGCTGGCGTTCCTGCGCGCCTCGGGGACGCGCAACCTCGACATCACCGGCGGGGCGCCGGAACTGCATCCTCAGTTCCGGATGCTGGTGATCGAGGCACGGCGCCTGGGGGTGCACGTGATGGACCGCTGCAATCTCACCATCCTGAACGAGCCCGGACAGGACGACCTGGCGGAATTCCTTGCCGAGCACCGCGTCGAGATCACCGCGTCGCTGCCGTGCTACACGGAGGAACTGGTGGACCGGCAACGCGGCAAGGGCGTGCACGCGCGCAGCATCGCCGCGCTGCGGGGGCTCAACGTGCTCGGCTACGGGGACGGCCGCAGCGGTCTCGTGCTGAATCTCGTGTACAACCCCCAGGGGCCAGCGCTGCCGCCGGCGCAGGGCGCGCTCGAAGCCGACTACCGGCGAGTCCTGGGCGAGACCTTCGGCGTGCGTTTCGACCGCCTGTTCACGCTCGCGAACATGCCGATCCGGCGATTCGGTTCCACCCTCGTGTCGCAGGGGCGCTTCGAGGGCTACATGCAACTGCTGCGCGACAACCATCGCGACGCCAATCTCGATGCCGTGATGTGCCGCGACCTGATCTCCGTCGACTGGCAGGGTCATGTGTACGATTGCGACTTCAATCAGATGCTCGATCTTCCGCTTGCGGTCGATGGCCGGCCGAAGCCGAAGCTCGCCGATCTGATCGGCCGCGATCTTGAGGGCAATCCGATCGCCGTCGCGGACCATTGCTACGGCTGCACGGCAGGCCAGGGGTCGAGCTGCGGCGGGGCGCTGGGCGCCGGATGACCGCACGCCGGCTCGTGCTGCTGCTGGTCGTGGCGGCGCTGTTCGCGGCGTTCTTCGCATTCGACGGGGGACGGACTCTCAGCATCGCCGCGATGAAGGCGCAGCAGGCGCAGTTCGCCGCGTGGCAGTCCGATCATCCCGTGGCGACCGTGGCCGTGTTCTTCGTCGTCTACGTGGTGGCCACCGCGTTGTCGTTTCCGGGGGCGACCGTGATGACGCTGGTGGCCGGCGCGCTGTTCGGCGTCACGGCAGGCACGATCCTGGTTTCGTTCGCCTCCACCCTGGGGGCGGTACTCGCCTTCCTGGGCAGCCGGTTCCTGTTCCGCGACGCGGTGCAGGCCCGCTTCGGCGACCGGCTGGCGGCGTTCAATGCGGGGGTGGCGAAGGAAGGCGCGTTCTATCTCTTCACCCTCCGGCTGGTGCCGGTGTTCCCGTTCTTCCTCATCAATCTCGCGATGGGGCTGACGGCGCTGCGCACCTGGACGTTCTGCTGGGTGAGTCAACTCGGCATGATCCCGGGCACGATCGCCTACGTGAATGCCGGCACGGCGCTCGGTCGCATCGAGCGGGTCTCCGACATCCTGTCGCCGGGCCTGGCCGGTGCGTTCGCGCTGCTCGGACTGCTGCCGCTCTTCCTCAAGAAGCTCGTCGACGGTCTGCGGGCCCGCCGGGTCTATGCCGGCTGGCCGCGGCCGGCGCGGTTCGACCGCAATCTCGTGGTGATCGGCGCCGGCTCGGCCGGGCTCGTCGCTGCCTACATCGCCGCCGCCGTGAAGGCGAAGGTGACATTGGTCGAGAAGCACCGGATGGGCGGCGATTGTCTCCACACCGGCTGCGTTCCGTCCAAGGCGCTGATCCGGTCGGCGAAGTTCCTGTCGCACCTCCGACGTTCGAAGGAATTCGGATTCCGCGAGGCGCACGTCGAGTTCGACTTCGCGGAGATCATGGCGCGGGTGCAGCGCGTCATCCGTGCCATCGAACCGCACGATGCCGTCGGACGCTACACCGGTCTCGGCGTCGAGTGCATCGAGGGCGAAGCGACGATCACCTCGCCCTGGTCCGTCGACGTCCGGACCGCGTCGGGAACGAGGCGCCTCACCACGCGCAGCATCGTCGTGGCGGCCGGCGCGCGCCCGTGGGTTCCGCCGATTCCGGGCATCGACGACGTCGGGGTGCTGACGTCCGACACCGTGTGGGCGCTGCGCGAACTGCCGGCGCGGTTGGTGGTTCTCGGCGGCGGCCCGATCGGCTGCGAGCTCGCGCAGGCGTTCGCCCGGCTGGGGGCGAAGGTGACGCAGGTCGAGATGGCGCCGCGACTCCTGATGCGCGAGGACGCGGACGTGTCGTCGCTCGTGACGGCCCGCTTCCGCGAGGAGGGCATCGACGTGCTGCTGGAGCACCGGGCCGTGCGCTTCGAGGCCGTGGACGGCGAGAAGGTGCTGGTGGCCGAATCGCACGGGCAGTCGGTGCGGATCCCGTTCGATCAGGTGTTGTGTGCCGTGGGGCGGGTCGCGAACACGACCGGCTACGGTCTGGAGACGCTGGGCATTCCCGTGACGGCCGCGCACACCGTCGAAGTCGATGCGTTCATGGCCACCCGCTATCCGAACATCCTCGCCTGCGGCGACGTGGCGGGTCCGTATCAGTTCACGCACACCGCCTCCCATACGGCCTGGTACGCCGCGGTGAATGCGCTCTTCGGCAACCTCAAGCGGTTCCGTGCGGACTTCTCGGTGATTCCCTGGGCGACATTCACCGAACCGGAGGTGGCGCGCGTCGGCCTGAATGAATCCGAAGCCCGGGCGCAGGGCATCGCCCACGAGGTCACGCGCTACGGCATCGACGATCTCGACCGCGCGATCGCGGACGGCGAGGCGCACGGCTTCGTCAAGGTGCTGACGGTCCCCGGCAAGGACAGGATCCTCGGCGCAACCATCGTGGGCGAGCACGCGGGCGACCTGATCGTCGAGTTCGTCATGGCCATGCGCCATGGCATCGGGTTGAACAGGATCCTCGGCACCATCCACATCTATCCCACCCTGGCCGAGGCCGGCAAGTTCGCCGCCGGGAACTGGCGACGGGCTCACGTGAAGCCGGCCACGCTGCGCTGGCTTGAACGATTCCATGCCTGGCGTCGCGGGTGATGCCCGGGAAGGTCCGGCCCATGCGCGCAGCCGCGGCAGCGGGCGTCGATGGCAGTCCTGCCGGGACCTGACCGCGATTCCCGTACGCGAGCGCCTCGCATCGGCGAGAATCGCCCGATCGGACGCGAGGGAGGCGACGCTTTGTTTCGAGCATGGGTGGCAGCCGGATTGCTGTTCGTCTGCGCGGTGGCGAACGCTTTCGATCACACGCACAAGGCGTGGACCGAAATGCTCGAGGCGCACGTGGTGCTCGTCGACGGCGGCAGATCCTCGCGGGTCGACTACACCGGGTTCGCGGACGATCGCCCCGAGCTGAAGGCCTACCTCGGCGTCCTGTCGGCCGTCCCGCTGCGCGAGTACATGGAGTGGACCCGGCCGCAGCGCCTGGCCTTCCTGCTCAACGCGTACAACGCCTTCACGGTGGAGAAGGTCCTGACGCGCTATCCGGATCTGCACTCGATCCGGGATTTCGGCCGCGTGTTCGGCAATCCGTTCAAGGACCGCTTCTTCACCCTGCTGGGGCGGCCGGCGAACCTGGACGGCATCGAGCACGAGATGATCCGCGCGCCGGGTGCGTTCGACGATCCGCGCATCCACTTCGCGCTGAACTGCGCGTCCGTCGGCTGCCCGATGCTGCGCGAGGAGGCGTACGTCGCCCATCGGCTCGACCGCCAGCTCGACGAGCAGACCATGCGCTTCCTGTCGGACCGATCGCGCAACCGCTGGCGCGACGGCGGACTCGAGATCTCCCGGATCTTCGACTGGTACGGCGGCGACTTCGAGGCGCGATCCGGCAGCGTCGCCGCCTTCCTGGCCCGATTCGCCGCGATCCTCGCGGACCGGCCGGCGGACCAGAGCGAGATCAGGCAAGGGACGGGCCGCCTGCGGTTCCTGGACTACGACTGGTCGCTGAACGACGCCAAGCGCTGATGCATCGACTGTCCATCGTGGTTCCCGTGCTCGACGAGGCGCCCGGCATCGCCGCGGCGCTCGACGCGCTGGGCGGCTACCGCCGTCGCGGGAACGAGGTTCTGGTCGTCGACGGCGGCAGCCGGGATGACACGGTGGCGCTGGCCCGAGGGCGGTGCGACCGGCTGATCGCGGCGTCGCCGGGACGCGCGCACCAGATGAATGCCGGCGCCCGGTCGGCGAGCGGCGACATCCTGCTGTTCCTCCACGCCGACACCCGCTTGCCCGAGGGCGCGGATGCCCTCGTGAGTGACGCGTTGTCGCTGCCGGGCAGCGTCTGGGGGCGCTTCGATGTCCGCATCGACGGTCGGTCCCGGTGGTTCCCGGTGATCGCGGCGCTGATGAATTTCCGTTCGCGCCGGTCCGGCATCGCCACCGGCGACCAGGCGATCTTCGTGCGGCGGGACGTCTTCGAGGCAATGGGCGGGTTTCCCGGGATCGCGCTGATGGAAGACCTCGCGCTGTCACGCGCGCTGCGGAGGCGTGCCCGTCCCGTGTGCCTGCGCGCCCGCGTCCGGACCTCGGGCCGACGCTGGGAGAAGCACGGAGTCTTCCGGACCATCCTGCTGATGTGGCGGCTGCGCCTGGCGTGGTGGCTGGGGGCGGATCCGGATCGGTTGGCCCGTCGATACGTCCGCCATGAATCCTGAGGCGCCCACCGCGGTGCTCGTGTTCGCCAAGGCGCCCGAGCCGGGGCACGTGAAAACGCGGCTGGCGCCGGCGCTCGGCGATGGCGGTGCGGCGGTCCTGGCCGCGCGACTGCTCAAAGGCACGCTGGCCACCGTGCGCGCCGCGGCACTGGGACCGGTCACGTTGTGCTGTGCCCCCGATGCCACGCACGACGTCTTTCGCGTGTTCTCCCGCCGGTTCGACGTGGACCTCGCCGGCCAGGGCGACGGGGATCTCGGTGCCCGCATGCATCGCGCCCTCGCGAGAACGCTCGAGACGCACGAGACCGCGCTGCTCGTCGGCACGGATATCCCGCACATGCAGACGTCGGATCTGAACGACGCCGCCGAACGCCTGCGGAACGGCACCGACGTGGTGCTGGGACCGGCCGAGGACGGCGGGTACTGGCTGATCGGAGCGCGCCGTGTCGATGCCCGACTGTTCGACGGCCTTGCGTGGGGCGGTCCGCACGTGCTGGCCGACACCAGTGCGCGCGTGCGGTCGCTCGGCTGGTCGGTGTCGCTGGTCGAGATGCGGCGCGATGTGGACCGCCCGGACGACCTGGCGTGGCTGGCGGCCGATCCCGGCAGCGCGCCACTCGTCGCCGATCTCCTGGACGCGGCCGTCCGACGCCGTCATTCGCCGTGAAGCGCCTCGTCCTCGTGGGCGGCGGCCATGCGCACGTCGAAGTGCTTCGGCGTTTCGCCCGCCAACCCGAGCGGGCGGTGGAACTCGTGCTCGTGAGCCCCGCGGATGACACGCCCTACTCCGGCATGCTGCCCGGACTCGTGGCGGGTCACTACCGATACGGCGAGTGCCATCTCGACCTGCGCGTGATCTGCGTGGCGGCCCGCGCGCGTTTCGTCCGCACGCGAGCGACGGCGATCGATCCGGATCGCCGGACGCTGGTGTTCGCCTCGGGTGCCACGATGCACTACGACGTCGCGTCGCTGGACGTGGGATCGACGCCGCCGCTGTCCGCGATCCGCGGCGCGGACACGGTGGGCACGCCGGTGAAACCCGTCGACGCGTTTCTTGCCGAATGGTCCCGGATCCTCGATCGGGCCGGTCATCGGGCGCCGCGCATTGCCGTGGTCGGGACGGGCGCCGGGGGCATCGAGATCGCCTTGGCCCTGGATCACCGGTTGCGAAGCGCCTCCGGCCCCAGTGCCTGCCGTCTGTGCATCGTCGGCGAGAGCCCGGCCCTGCTGCCCGGACACGCCGAGCGGGTCCGCGCACGACTCGCGTCGATACTCGATCGACGTGGAATCGAAGTGCGCACCGGGGTCGGGGTGGCCGAAGCCACCGGCGCCGGGCTCCTCCTGGATGACGGATCGTCGGTCGATGCCGACTGGATCGTCTGGGCGACCGGCGCGGCCGCACCCGCGTGGCTGGCGTCGTCGGGACTCGATCTGGACGAACGCGGATTCGTGCAGGTCGAGCGCACGCTGTGCTCCACGTCGCATCCCGCGGTCTTCGCGGCGGGCGACGTCGCGTCCGTTCGTGGGACGCCGCGGCCGAAGTCGGGCGTGTATGCCGTGCGGCAGGGACCGCCGCTCGCCGCGAATCTGCGCGCAGCGCTGCGGGGCGAAGCGCTGCGGCCGTTCGTGCCGCAGGCGCGCGCGCTGTCGCTCATCGGCACGGGCGGACGCCATGCGGTGGCGTCCTGGGGTGAACTTGCGGTCGAAGGCGACTGGGTCTGGCGCTGGAAGGATCTGATCGACCGGCGCTTCATGTCGCGCTATCGTTAGAGCAGGTCTGAACGAATCGCGTGGTCGTGACGGAGGGCCCCGTCCCTTCGGGTCGCGCCGGAAGCGGGCGCTGGCGGTGCTGGTCGGCTCGCCGGGTCCCATCTCGTCTTCGCTCCCGCCTTGCCATCGCCCGTTTCCGACGGCAACGCGACCCGCGTGTTTCGATCGGACCTTCCCTATCCGGCGTTCGCACCGACGTGTCGCGTGCGCGCCGGTGTTGCCGAGGTTCCCCCGATGTCTACTCCCCCGCTCCGGAGCGACCCATGTCCGAACCTGCCTGCCCGCAGAAAGCCCCCTATCCCCTCGAGCTGGTCCCTGGCGACTACTGGTGGTGCGCCTGCGGCCTGTCCGCCAACCAGCCGTTCTGCGACGGCTCCCATAAGGGGGGCGATTTCGTGCCCGTGAAGTTCACGGTGGTCGCAGCCGAGAAGAAGTGGCTGTGCGGCTGCAAGCAATCGGCCACGCGTCCGTTCTGCGACGGTACGCACAAGCGGCTGCCTTGACGCCAGTGGGTGGCTTCGTCCCGGCGCGGTCCGAACGAATCTCGACGGCATGGACTCGCTGAACGACTATCTCGTCCGGCGCAGCCGGGGCTTCGAGCTGCGGCTGCGTGCCTGGGGCGATGTCGCGCGCTTCGCGGCGGCGGCCGTCCGCGGCATCTGTTCGCCCTCCACTTACAACAGCGCCACGCGGGAGGTGGTGGCGCGGCAGATCTACTTCACGGCGTGGCAGATCATCGGCGGGTATGCACTGTTCGTGATCGTGCTCTCGCTGGTGATCACGCAGATCCTCGCGGGCGCCGCGCGCAAGTTCGGGCTCTACGACTATGCGCTGGAGTTCACGCTGCGCATGCTGGTGCTGGAGATCATCCCCTTGCTCACGGCGCTGTTCGTCGCGCTGCGCACCGGCGCCGCGATCGCCACGGAAGTGTCGCTGATGCGCATCCGCAACGAGATGGGCGCACTGGAGCAGGCCGGCATCGATCCGGTCAGGCTCGAGCTCGTGCCGCGCGTGATCGGCGGCACCTTCTCGGTGCTGTCGCTCACGGCCGTCGGCGTCACGGCGTCGCTCCTGTGCGCCAACTTCGTCGTCACCGGATTCCGGCCCTGGGGGGCGCACGGCGGCGATCTGCGCCTCACGATCGGCACGGTGTTCAGCGGCGCCGCCATGGCGCTGCTCTGGGGCAAGGCCCTCCTGTTCGGCTTTGCGGTCACCGTGATTCCGATCGCCGAGGCGCTCAACGCGCCCCGGCAGTTCTTCTACGCGCCCATCGCCGTGCTCCGGGGCATGGTGCGGCTGTTCGCTGCCTTGATGCTGATCGAGGTGGCGGGGCTCGTGATCCAGTATGTCGCGTGAAGGCGATGCCGGGGCCCCGGTCTGGCTCGTGCCGGAGCGGGTGCAGGTGGTGTTCTTCCCCGACGCCGCCGGCCGCACCGGTTACATCGAGGCGCATCCCGGAGCCGCCCTGGTGGCGGAAGGGCTGCCGCTGCGGGCGAACCTGACCGTGCTCGAGAACATTGCGCTGGTGCCGCAGGTCCGGCGCGGCCTGTCGTTCGATGCGGCCGCGGATCTGGCATTCGCTCGGCTGTCGGACGCCGGGTACGCGAACAGCGCCGGCAAACGGGATCCGGACCTGACGCACGAGGAGCGCTTCGTCACCAAGCTGGTGCGGGCCGTCCTCCAGTCGCCGCCTATAATCCTGATCGACCGTCCGGGGCTGCAACTGCCCGATACGCCCCCGGCCACGTTTCTCGCGCGGACGCTGTCGTCGCTCGCGTCGGCTCTGGTCGAGTGCCAGGTCCTGGAATACACATGGAACGCTCCGCTGTACGCCCCTCGGGCATCCGCCATCTCCGCCTGAAAGTCGGTCTGCTGCTGACGCTCGTGCCGCTCGGCATCCTCACGCTCACCGGCTACGCCCTGAACGCCCGGGGCGTCTTCGATCCGTCGCGCCGGTTCGTGCTCACGGCCGCCGCGGTGGACGGCGTCGACATGGGCATGCCGGTGACGGTGTCCGGCTTTCCGATCGGCACCGTCAGCGGCCTGGGGCTGTCGGAGAACGCCGAAGCCTGGATCGAGATCACGGTCCGCGAGAAGGACGCACGGTGGTTGCGCACGACCACCCGGTTCTCGTTGTCCCGCCCGCTGGTGGGCGGTGCCAAGATCCTGGCGGACACGCGCAACATGCAGGACCCGCCGCTGCCGCCGGGCTCGCGGCGCGAGTTGATCGTGGAGGACGCCACGCGCGACATTCCCGTGGTGCTGGCCAAGGTCAATGACATCCTGACCAACGTGAGCCGGATCACCGGCACGGATTCCACGCTCGACCGCAGCTTGACGCACCTCGAGACGGTCACGGCCCGGATGGCGGGGCCGCAGGGCGTGCTCGAGGGACTGACCGGCAACGCCGACAGCGCCAACCAGTTGCTGCGGAGCCTCGATCAGATGCACACGCTGGCCGTGACGCTCAACGGCGTCGCGCGGCGCATGGATCGCCTGCTGGCGAACGCCGACACGCGGGTGCTCGGACGCGACGGGGTCGCCGACGAGGCGCGCAAGGCCATGGTGCAGCTCAACGCCGGTCTCGTCGAATTGCGGGGGAGCATCGTCAAGCTCGACGCCGGGCTCGACAACGCGCGCGCAGCGACCGGCGACATGAAGGCGATCTCGGCGAGTGCCCGCGAAGCCACGACGGATCTCGTGGCCGTGCGTGCCGACGTGGAGGCGAGCCTGGCGAAGACGCACCAGATGCTGCGCGAACTCAACCGCAAGTGGCCCTTCGCGCGGGATTCCGCGCTGACGCTGCCGTGAACCATCGTCCGGTCGCCCGCATCGCGATCCTGCTGGCGGCGTGCGCGCTGGCGGCCGGCTGTGCGACCTCGAAGCCCGTGCCCGAGTGGCAGAGCGACGCGCGGTCCGCGCTCGACGACTTTCGCCGGCACTATCTCGCAGGCGACGTGAAGCTGGCGGAGCGTTCGCTCGTCGAGGCCCGGCACCACGTCTCCGCGACCGGCGATCCGGCGATGGCGGCGCGCGTCGAACTCATCCGCTGTGCCGTGACGACGGCGGCGCTCGACTTCACGCCGTGTGACAGCGTCGGCGAGAGCGTGCTCCATGCGTCGGGCGAAGACCGTGCGTATGCTGCGTTCGTGACGGGAAACTGGGCCGGCCTCGATCGCGCGCGCTTGCCGGCGCAATACCGCGGGGTGGCGGCCCGGGCCGATGACGGCGGCCGGCTGGCGGCATTGCGGGCCATCGAGGATCCGCTCTCGCGGCTCGTGGCGGCCGGCGCATTGTTCCGGCAGGCCGGCCTGCCGCCGGAGGGGGTGGAGGTAGCGGTGGATACCGCGTCGGCGCAGGGCTACCGCCGGCCGCTGCTCGCTTGGCTCCGGACGCAGGAGAAGCTGGCGTCGGCCGCCGGCGATTCGGCCCTGGCCGACCGGATCCGCCGGCGGATCGAACTCGCCGGCGGGGACGCCGGTGTCAGGCGACCTTGAAACGGCCGGTGAGCGCGGCGACCTGATGCACCTGCTGCTCGACGTCGATGACCACGGCGTTGATGTCGCGCACCGCCTGGTCGTTGCGGTCGACCATCTGGGCGATCGACTCGACGCTGCTTGCGATGTCATGGCTCGCACTGCGCTGCTCGCGCGTGGCCGCGGCGATGGTCGCGATGCGCTCGAGCGTGGTCGAGGCGCCTTCCTGGATTTCGACGAGGGCCGCGGCCGCCCGCTGGGCGTGGCTGACGCCGCTCTCGACGCAGGTGCCGACGGACTGGATGCCGGCCACGCTGTCGCGCGTGCCCTTCTCGATGCTGTCGATGACCTGGGCGATTTCCGTCGTGGCGGTCGCCGTCCGCTCGGCGAGCTTGCGGACTTCGTCGGCGACCACGGCGAATCCACGCCCCAGTTCGCCGGCGCGGGCCGCTTCGATGGCGGCATTGAGCGCCAGCAGGTTGGTCTGATCGGCCACGTCGCGGATCACCCGGACGATGCCGCTGACGCGGGACGAGTGCTCCGACAGGCGTTCGATGGTCTGCGTGGAGGCCCGCACGGCGTCGGCCATGTAGCCGATCTCGCGCGCCGTGTCGCGGGCCAGCATTTCGCCGGAGACGGACAGTTCCCGTGCGCGCTCCGACGCGGCCACGGTTTCCTGCACGGACTCCGAGACCGAGGAGATGCTGACCGACAATTGCTCCACGGAACTCGCGGTGCCCTGCGCGGCACTGGACTGTTGTTCCGATCCGGCGGCGACCTGGCGCGAGGCTTCCGACAGCTTGACGCAGGCTCCGCTCAGCGTGTTGACCCCCGCCTGCAATTCGCGGACGAGTCCGCCGACGCTGTCGGCCATCCGGTTGAATCCGTCGCCGATGGCGGCCATCTCATCCCGGCCGTCGACGCGGACGCGGTGGGAGAAGTCGCCGGCCGAACACGCGCCGGCCGCTTTCACGAGGGCGGCGACCGAGCGTCGCGTGGCGACGAAGAAGCCCACCGCCAGATAGATGATCAGCGCAGCGGCCACGACCACGATGGCGACTTCGGCGAAGAGCCGGCGCTGCTCGGCGGCCATGCGTGCCCGCACGTTGTCCTCGAGCGCCGGAATGACCGCACCCACGAGCGCAAGACTCTTGTCGACCGGATCGCTGGCCAGCGTGAAGAATTCCTGGCTCGTCATGGTCCGCCCCGCGCGAGTCTCCTGGACGGCGCGGTGGACGTTTTCCTCGGCCCCGGCCAGTGCGGCCACCTGGCTCTCGATGCGGGACGCCAGGGCGGCATCGGCGGCCTTGATCACGGCCAGGGAGCGGACGGTGCGCTCCCTCAGGTCGCGGATGGCGTAGAGCGGGGTGGCGAGCTGTTCCGCTTCGTCGGCGGACAGGGCGCCGTCCGCGAGGCTGCGGGCACCGAGGCCGCGCACGCGCGCGTGGAATTCGGCCAGGACCGGCGCCAGGTTGATCGCGATGTCGCCCAGGTGAAAGGCCGTGACATCCGGTTCCAGCACGAGCTTGGACGAGTCGCCCACATGCTCCTGCAAGGCCCGGACGCTTTCGATCAGGTCCGTATGGCGCTGGAACACCTCGGTGGGAGTGCCGGCCGACGTGCTGACGCTCGCCCACTGCGACTTCAAGGTCGCGAGGCGGGAGCTGATGTCCAGGGCGTCCTGGGTCCGCGTCGCGAAGGCGTCGATGTCGGCCAGCTGGCGGTCGACGTCGGCTCGTTTGGCGGCGATCCCGGCGACCAGGGATTGATTGCCGGCGGCGGCCGAGGTGCTCATGCCCCGGTGCTGCTGCAGATCCCGGGTGAGCGCGGCGAGTCTGGGCAGCGCTTCCGCGCCCGTCAGTGCCTGGCGCGTCGCGGCGATCGTGCCCAGCTGTCCGGCGATCAACTGGGTAAGGAGGACGGTGGTGAGCGTGGCGAACAGCAGCCCGACGATCGCGAACTTTCCCGCGTACTTGAAGCGGTCGAGAATCGCGAAAGCGGGTGCCAGCAGCGTATTCATGATGTTTCCGTGGTCTCGGGAGACACCGTCCGTTCCGCGAGGATTCTGGCGGAGCCGCCCAGGGTTGAATCCACCGCGCACCGGCCGCGGACGATGCCGCGAGGATGAACGGTTCCTGGAGTGACATAACGTCGCGGCCGCGCCCGACTTGAGGCCGATCAGCCGCTGCGGACGCTGACCATGAGGACCCCGGCCAGCACCAGCCCGGCCCCTGCGATCTGCACGGGGCCGAACTGCTCCCCGAGGAACACGGCGCCCAGGACCATCGTCACGACCGGACCGATCGTGCCGACCAGGGCGGCCTGGTTGGCGCCGATCCGGCGCAGCCCTTCCGCCATCATCAGCGTCGGGATCACGGTCGCGAACAGTGCCATCACGAACGCGAGAACGTAGACGCGCCCCGGCAGGCGGAGGTCGTCGACGGTGTGGGCCGCGAAGAACTGGGTCAGTCCCGCCGCCGTGGCGACCAGCATGGACCCGGTCGTGAAGCGGATGGCGCCGAAGCGGTGGACCACGCGGCTCGAGCCGATGAGGTAGACGGAGTAGAGGACGGCACTGGTGAAGACGAGCGCGCTGCCGATCCACATGGCCCGGCTCGATCCGGTCAGGCGGATCTGCGCCGCGAACACGAGCCCGATGCCGACGTAGGAGAGCGCGAGCGCGACGGCCTGGCGCCGGCGGATGCGTTCCCGCAGCCACCACGCCGACAGCAGCACGACGACCGTCGGGTAGAGGAACAGGATCAGCCGCTCCAGGCCGGCCGAGATGTACGACAGACCCAGGAAGTCGAGAAAGGCGGCCAGGTAGTAGCCGAGCAGCCCCAGTCCGACGAGATGCACCCGGTCGCGGCGCGTCGGTGGCCGCAGGTCGGAGCGATCGGCGCGATGGGACCAGAGCGCCAGGATGACGAAGAACGGCACCGAGAACAGTTGCCGCAGGGCGAACAGCGTGGTCGGACTGGCGCCTTCGCCGTAGGCCACCTTGATCAGGACCGACTTGATCGAGAAGCCCACTGCCGCCAGGAACACCAGGCCCGCGCCCACCGCGGGCCGGCCGACAGGTGACATCGGAAGCGGACGCCGCGGCAGGAACTAGCGGCGGCGCCCGCCGCCGAGGATGGACCCCAGCACCCCCCTCACGATCTCCCGGCCGACCGCCGAACCCACGCTGCGCGCCACGCTCTTGGCCGCTGCGTCGACCACGCCTTCGCGCCGCCCGCCGCGGGGGCCGGTGGAGCCGAACAGGATGTCCGACAGCCCGCCGAAGATGCCGCCGCCGCTGCCGGCTTCTGCGGGCTCCTCGGTCTTTCCAGGGACGGCCTTGCCTGCGGCGTCACCGCCGCTGCGCCGGTCGCGGAGGGTTTCATACGCGGATTCGCGATCGACGACCTTCTCGTACACGCCGTACACGGCCGAGGCCTCGACGACGGCCTTGCGTTCGGCGTCCGTCGCCGGACCGATGCGGCTGGCGGGCGGGCAGATGAAGGCGCGCTCGACGATCTCCGGCCTCCCCTTCTCGTCGAGGAACGAGACGAGCGCCTCGCCGACGCCCAGTTCCGTGATGGCCGTCTCGGTATCCAGCTTGGGATTGGCGCGCAGCGTGGTCGCCGCGGTCTTGACGGCCTTCTGATCGCGCGGCGTGAAGGCGCGCAGCGCGTGCTGCACGCGATTGCCGAGCTGGCCGAGCACCGCGTCGGGCACGTCGAGGGGATTCTGGGTGACGAAGTACACGCCGACGCCCTTGGACCGGACCAGCCGCACGACCTGCTCGATCTTCTCCAGCAATGCCGGCGGTGCATCGTTGAACAGCAGGTGCGCCTCGTCGAAGAAGAACACCAGCTTCGGCTTCTCGACGTCGCCCACCTCGGGAAGCTGCTCGAACAGTTCGGACAGCAGCCACAGCAGGAAGGTCGCGTAGACCTTGGGCTGCTGCATGAGCTTGTCCGCGGCCAGGATGTTGATGACGCCGCGGCCCCGGGCGCCGGTCTGCATGAGGTCGTCGAGGTTGAGGGCGGGTTCGCCGAAGAACCGGTCGCCGCCCTGCTGCTCCAGTTCCAGCAGGCCGCGCTGGATCGCGCCGATGGACGCGGCCGAGATGTTGCCGTACGTGGTCGTGAATTGCTTCGCGTTGTCGCCGACGAACTGGATCATCGCGCGCAGGTCCTTCAGGTCCAGCAGCAGCAGCCCGTTGTCGTCGGCGATCTTGAAGGCGAGCGTCAGCACGCCCTGCTGCGTGTCGTTCAGGTTGAGCATGCGGGCGAGCAGCAGCGGACCCATCTCCGAGATCGTCGCCCGCACGGGGTGGCCTTTTTCGCCCCACACGTCCCAGAACGTCACCGGGAAGCCCGTGAAGGCGAGATCGCCCATGCCGAGCTTCTCGGCGCGCTCCTTGAGTTTCGGATTCCATGCGCCGGCCTGCGACAGGCCCGACAGATCGCCCTTGACGTCCGCCATGAACACCGGCACGCCGATGCCGGACAACTGCTCCGCGAGGCGCTGCAGGGTGACGGTCTTGCCGGTGCCGGTCGCGCCGGTGATCAGCCCGTGCCGGTTGGCGAGGGCGGGCAGCAGGCAGAGGTCGCGGTCGCACTTCGCGATCAGCATCGGTTCGGACATGGCGGGTTCCGGAGGGGCGGTGATAAGATTTTGAAAAGTATAGAGCCGATGCCGATGCGGTTCTATCGACGCGCAACGCCGTTGCGCCCCGCTCTCCACACACCCGGCAGCACGTTTCACGAGGCACTCATGGCAGGACACAGCAAATGGGCCAACATCAAGCACAAGAAGGCGGCCACCGATGCCAAACGGGGCAAGATCTTCACCCGGCTCATCAAGGAAATCACCGTGTCGGCCCGGCTGGGCGGCGGTGATGCCGGCAGCAATCCGCGGTTGCGGCTCGCCATCGACAAGGCGCGCGACCAGAACATGCCGAAGGACACCATCGACAACGCGATCAAGCGCGGCTCCGGCCAGCTCGAGGGCGTCAACTACGAGGAGATCCGGTACGAGGGCTACGGCATCGGCGGCGCGGCCGTCATCGTCGACTGCATGACCGACAACCGGACCCGCACCGTCGCCGACGTGCGCCACGCCTTCGCGAAGCACGGCGGCAACCTCGGCACGGACGGGTCCGTGGCCTTCCTGTTCAAGCACTGCGGCCAGCTGATCCTGGCGCCCGGCGCGAACGAGGACAAGGTGATGGACGTCGCCATCGATGCCGGCGCCGAGGACGTCATCGTGAACGACGACGGATCCATCGAGGTGATCACGGCGCCGAACAACGATTTCGTCGCGGTGAAGGAAGCCCTCGAGAAGGCCGGCATGAAGGCCGAGGTGGCCGAGGTCGTGATGAAGCCCGGCAGCGAGACCATGTTCTCGGGCGATGACGCCGTGAAGATGCAGAAGCTGATCGACGCGCTCGAAGCGCTCGACGACGTGCAGGAGGTCTACACGACGGCCGTGATGGACGAGGCGTGAGCGCGTCCGACGACCGTCCGCCGGCCGGCGTCGTCGCTCTCGCGGGCGGAGGCTAGGTGCGCATCCTCGGCGTCGACCCGGGCCTCCGCATCACCGGCTTCGGACTGATCTCGAAGGAAGGGCAGCGTCTGGGCTATCTCACGAGCGGCTGCATCCGGACCGACAGCGACGCCGAACTCCCGGAGCGGCTGCGAACCATCCTCGACAACCTGCGCCAGGTGATCGACGACAACGCGCCGGACGTGGTCGCGATCGAGAAGGTGTTCGTCAACGTCAATCCCCAGTCCACGCTGCTGCTGGGGCAGGCCCGCGGCGCCGCCATCTGCGCGGCCGTCTCGTGCCGGCTGCCGGTGTCGGAGTACACGGCGCTCCAGGTCAAGCAGGCCGTGGTCGGCAACGGTCACGCGAGGAAGGAGCAGGTGCAGGCGATGGTGGCTCGTCTGCTGAGCCTGCCCGGCATTCCGTCACCCGATGCCGCCGACGCCCTGGCCTGTGCCATCTGCCATGCGCACGGCGGCATGGGGCTCGGCAGTCTGTCCACCGCCGGTTACCGGGTTCGCGCCGGGAGGCTCGTGTGATCTCGCATGTCGTCGGCCGCCTGGCCGAGAAGCATCCGCCGACGGTCGTCATCGACGTCCACGGTGTCGGCTACGAACTCGACGTCCCGATGAGCACGTTCTACCAGCTCCCGGCGACGGGCGTGGAAGTGAAGCTCCTCACCCATCTCGTCGTCCGGGAGGATGCCCATCTGCTGTACGGCTTCGCGACGGACGGCGAGCGCCAGGTCTTCCGGCAGTTGCTCAAGATCACGGGCATCGGGGCGCGCACGGCCCTGTCGGTGCTGTCCGGCATGTCCGTCGACGAGTTGTACGCCGCGGTGAGCCAGCAGGATGGCGTGCGCCTCACCCGCGTGCCCGGCATCGGCAAGAAGACCGCCGAGCGCCTGCTGCTGGAACTGAAGGACAAGCTCACGCTGGGCGCGCTGCCCGGCGGGGCGGTGCCGAGCGCGGGCGGTGCCGGGGGCGACGCCCTCAATGCCCTCGTGGCCCTCGGATACAGCGACAAGGAAGGCCGGGCGGCACTCGCCAAGCTCGCGCCCGAACTGTCGCTGCAGGAATCCATCCGTCAGGCGTTGCGGCTGCTCGCGAAGGTGTGACATGCGGACCCGCGGCCCGATCGCAGCGCTCGGGTCGCTGATCTGCCTGATCGTGTCCGGCGCAGTGGCGCGGGCGAACCGCGAGGTCGATCTCGCCGCCCTGGCGACGTATCGCGCTGCGACCGGGCCCCATGCCTGGACCCGCCTCCATCCGAAGCCGTCCGCGCTCGAGCGTGCTCGCCGGCCCCTGTCCGACGCCGGCCGGGAATCGCACTTCGATGCGGCCGGAATCCGGCAGCGGCGCCGTGGCGCGACGCGCACGTGCTGATCGGACGGCAGGCGGCGATCACGCGGCCCGGGCGTGACCCCGACTCGTCACGGCTGCGGCCACGGCATCCACGATTTCCTGCGACGACAGCGGCTTGCGCAGCACGCGATCCACGCCGAGTTGCGCCGCCAGGGCTTCGTCCGCTTCGACGAGCCGCCCGCTGATGAGGATCACCGGCAGATCCGGGCATGCGGCCCGCGCCGACCGGACGAGCTCCAGACCGCTCATGCCCGGCATCTTCTGATCCGTCATCAGCGCCGCGAAGTCCCGGGGCGTCTCGCGCAGCACCCGCAGGGCTCGGGCCCCGTCGGTGCAGCTCTCGGTCCGGAAGCCGGCGTGGAGCAGGATCTCGGAGTACATGGCCGCGAGGGCCGGTTCGTCGTCCACCACCAGGACGGTTTCGCCGCGACCGGACGCCTGCGGCGGTACGCCGGGCGCCTCCATCTGCTGGTCCGGTTCGACGGCCGGCAGCAGGACCGTGAAGCGGGAGCCGGCGCCCGCGGTCGACTCGACGTGCACTGCGCCGCCCGCCTCGCGAACGATGCCGAGCACCTGCGACAGACCGAGGCCGGTGCCGTGGGTGGCTTCCTTGGTCGTGTAGAACGGGTCGAAGATGCGGGGCAGCGTCGCGGGGTCGATGCCGATGCCGGTGTCGGCCACCCGCACCCGCATGTAGGTACCGGGGGCGAGGTGTCCGTGGCTGGTGTCGACCGCGGAACGCTCCTCGACCAGTTCCGCGTCGATCAGCAGCTCGCCGCCTTGCGGCATCGCCTGCAGGGCATTGAGGCACAGGTTCATGATCACCTGATGCAACTGCGTGGCGTCCCCCATGACGGGCCGTTCCTGCGCGACCAGGCGCGTGGTGACCGTGACGTTGGCGGCGATGGCGGGGCGCAGCAGCGCCAGCACCTCGTTCACGATGCTCGTGAGCTCGACGGCCGACTTGCTGCCGCGATGCCCCTGGCTGAAGGTCAGCAGCCGCTCGACCAGATCCTTGCCGCGCTGCCCGGCGCTGAGCACCTGGGCCAGGTAGCCGTCGACCGGCGCGCTCCCGCGCACCTTTTCGCGGGCCATCTCGCCGTAGCCGACGATGGCCGCCAGGATGTTGTTGAAGTCGTGCGCGATGCCGCCGGCGAGCGTCCCGACGGCCTCCAGGCGCTGTGACTGCCGCAGCTGCGCTTCCAGCCGGCGCGAATGCTCCTCCGCGGCCTTGCGCTCGGTGATGTCGATGGCCGAGCCGGAGAACCGCGTGGGCCGACCGTCGGTCCCGCGGAAACACAGGCCGCGCGCGTGCACCCACTGCGGCGTCTCCGTCGACACGCAGCAGCGGTACTCGATCTCGAACCGCGCGCTGTGGCCCTTGAAGTGGGCCGTGGCCGCACTCTCGAACCGGGCGCGGTCCTCTTCCGTCATGTCGCTGTGCTCGAGGAACTGCAGGAGGTCGGCGGGGTCATCGTCCGGATCGATCCCGTGCAGGGACTTCATCCGTGCGGAGATGAACAGCCGGCGCGTCCCGGCATCCCAGTCCCAGTGCCCCTCCTGCGATGCTTCCATTGCGAGCGCGTAACGTTCCTCGCTCCGACGCAGCAACGCCACCGCGGCTTCGCGCCGGCGCAGTTCGCGCACCAGGAGGACGATGACGAGAGTGCCGAAGAGCGTGAATGCCGCGGCCCGCAGGGTGGTGTTGACGGTTCTTGCGCGCCAGGCGGCCAGGATGCTGCGGCGCGGACTCGATACCGTGATCTCCAGCGGCAGGTCGGCGATCACGCGGCGCTTGACCAGCCAGGCGTCGTTGTCCTCTCCGATCGCGGGAATGTCCGACGCGGCGCGGTCGCGGCCCGACTCCGGATCGGGACGCGCGGGCGAGGCGACACGGAACAGGAGCGATCCCTCCGCGCCCGTGAGGGCGATGGAGCGATCACCGGTCCGGATCGCGGCGCCGAAAGCATGTTCGAAGTAGGTGTTCGATACGGTGGCGATCACCTGGCCTTGCGCACGGCCGTCCTCGTCGTCGATCTGCCGGCTGATGGTGACGCTGCGTGGATTGCCGCGTCCGTTGCCGGCGACGACTGCGAACGCGGGGTCCGCATGCGATTGACGTGCGCCCGCGTCGCGGTCGGCGCTGCCGGTCAGGCGCATCCGGGGCGGCGGATAGCCGCGGGAGGAGTGGACGAGTCGTCCCTGGGCGTCGGCGATGTCGAGTGCCTGGATCTGGGGGAGGGAGGCGATGCGTCGCAGCAACTGTTCGTAGACCCGCTGGGCGGGGGCCGGATCGCGACGCGAGGAAACGTAGGAACTGCCGACGCTGGCGAGCGCCACGTCGATCTCGCGGAAGGCGTGGCTCAGCTGCTCCGACAGCAGGCCGGCCAGCGTGTCGAGTTCGCGGTCCGCCGCCTGCAGCGTCTCGCGGTGGCCGCGCCAGACATCGTAGGCTGCCGACCCGGTGATGGCGCCGATCACCAGCAGGCCCGCGACGATGACGCGCCGGGCGCTGAGTCTGACGTGGCTGCCGTGCTCTTCAGTCATGACGGTCCATCCGAGATTCCGCATTGCCGCGGCCGCCGGCACGACCGCGCGCAGCCGACCGTCTTCCATTGCACTCCGTCGATGCTACCGCAGCATGTCGCGCCGCCGTCCGGCCGTTACAGCTGTAATGCGCCGACGCCGGCAAGGGGTCGGTGTGCTAGCTTCGCGGCGTGATGCCTCCTTCCCACACTGCCGTGACGGACGCCGGTCAGCGCCACGTCCTCGTCGTCGACGACGACCCCGTGATCCGGGACATGCTCGCCGAGTACCTGGGCGCCAACGACTTCGCCGTCACGACGCGGGAATCGGGCTTCGAACTGCCGGAACTGGTGGAGTCCGGTCGGGTGGATCTCGTGGTGCTGGATCTGCGCCTGGGACAGGAGGATGGCATTCGCGTCGCGATGGATCTGCGCGCCCGATCGGACGTGCCGATCATCATCCTCACGGGCCGCCTGGACGAGGCCGATCGCGTCATGGGCCTCGAACTCGCGGCGGACGACTACATCACCAAGCCGTTCAGCCCCCGGGAACTCCTGGCGCGGGCCCGGGCGGTGCTGCGGCGAGCCCGTGCGCCGGCCCGCACGCCCGCACAGTCGGGGTACCGCTTCGCAGGGTGGCGCCTGGAGGTGGCGCGGCGCCGCCTCGTCTCGCCGGCGGGCGAGCTCGTCGGACTGACGGGCGGAGAACTCAACCTGATGCTCGCGTTCCTCCAGGCGCCGGGCCGGGTGCTCACGCGCGATCAGCTGCTGCAGATGAGCCGGTTGCGCGGCGACGAGGTCTATGACCGCTCGGTGGACGTGCAGGTCCTGCGCCTGCGCCGGAAACTCGCGGGCGGACCGTCCGAGGATTCGATCATTCGCACGGCCCGCGGGACCGGGTACTACCTCGACGCCACGGTGGAAGAGACCGGCTGAGCCGCCTCTGCGCGCGGCATGACAAATGAAATGCGCGCGGCACCCCGGGAAATCGTCTCGAAACACGTGCTGTCCATACTCGGCTTCGAATGGCAGGCAAGGCTGCTGCCGGCGGCCGCGGGCCGGTCGTCGAGAGTGGGGGAGGAGACGCATGGATGCAAGCGATCTGATCTTCGTGGTCCTGGCGACGGTGGGGTGCTCCGTGCAACTGTACGAATCGTCGCACGAGGTGGCGCCGCCCGCCGCCGAAGCGGCCACGCTGTCGCCATCCGGTCAAGTCATGGCGGCGAGCGAGTGGGCGGAGAAGCCCGTGCCGGCCTGGTGGGATCAGGCGGGCAGACGTCTGGCCGGTCGAATGGCGTTGATCGTGCGCGGCGGAATCCGCGCACGTCAGGACGAGGATCCGGTGCCGTAAGGGAGGGCTGGCCGGCTTCCCTTGCGGAGGCTCCCGCCGGTCGTTCGACTCCCTCCTTTCGGGCCCGCTGCGCCGGCGGGCCGTTTTTTTGGAGGTGTCGCCCGCGCACCGGATGACGGTATGCCGGTGGCAGGGGAGCCCTCTATAATCCGCCGATCGTCCGTTCGCTCCCTTCGGTCCTTCCTCATGCTCATGCGTTGCTCCCCTCTCCTGGTCCGCGCTCTTCTGGCGGCCTGCCTCCTCCTGTCCACGGTATTCGCGAACGGTGCCGAGGCCAATGCCGACCTGCGCGTCTCCGATCTGCTGCGCGTCCACGATCTCCGGACCTCGGTCGCGTTCGGCAACCGCTTCCTCAAGCAGCAGGCCCTGGTCGCGGTCCGCGACGTCCTGACCCGGATCGGCCGCGAGCGCCAGCTCGGTGCCGGCTGGAAACGCGGCAACCTGTTCTGGGATCAGGCCGAGCAGCAGATGGCGAAGCCGCTGATCGAGCGGGTGAGCGCCGACTGGTCGTCCCTCGGCTGGCTCCCGCCGCAATGGAACGAGATGGGACGCGAGAGCTTCAGCGCAACCGATGTCGACCAGCTGCTGCAGCATTTCGGGACCGACGTGGGACGCAAGCAGGCCCGGATCATCGACCACTCGGTGGCTTTCCACGTGTCCGGCGCCTACGGACTGTCCGGACGCTTCATCCAGGACTATCCGGGCACGGAAGTCGAACAGAAGGCGCTGACCTACGTCTGGGACGAGGAGGACCGGGAGATGCGGTTCTCGATCGAGGCCAGCGAGAACATCGAGGGGCAGCGCTTCGCCTTGTCGGCACTCGGCGCCAAGTACCAGAAGACCCTGATCGTGAAACTCACGGGCATGCTGAATGCCCGCATCGATCAGGTGGCGGCCTCGCTGCCCGCCGAGGCCCGCTCCGTCGCGCTGCTGGCCGATCCGTTCGTGACGAACTTCCGTGCGGCGGCACAGTAGCGCAGGCGTGAGGCGTTCCCCGGTCGAGGCGGGCGGTCGTCTCTCGTGATCGAGACCGATCGCCTCATCGCAGCCGCCCCCCAGAGCGTCCAGGAAGAATCGCTCGAGCGCGCCCTGCGTCCGCGTCAGCTCGACGACTACGTGGGCCAGGAAAAGATCCGCGGCCAGCTTTCCATCTTCATCGAGGCGGCGCGTTCCCGGAAGGAATCGCTCGATCACGTGCTCCTGTTCGGGCCGCCGGGCCTCGGCAAGACGACGCTCGCGCACATCGTGTCGCGCGAGATGGGCGTCAACCTGCGGCAGACGTCGGGCCCGGTGCTCGAAAGAGCGGGCGACCTCGCTGCCCTGCTGACCAACCTCGAGCCGAACGACGTCCTGTTCATCGACGAGATCCACCGGCTGTCGCCGGTCGTGGAGGAGGTGCTGTATCCGGCGCTGGAGGACTTCCAGATCGACATCATGATCGGCGAAGGTCCCGCTGCCCGCTCGGTGAAGCTCGACCTGCCGCCGTTCACGCTCGTGGGCGCCACGACCCGCGCCGGCATGTTGACCAACCCGCTGCGCGACCGCTTCGGCATCGTGGCCCGGCTCGAGTTCTACACGCCCGAGGAATTGCAGCGGATCGTGCGCCGCTCGGCCCGGCTGCTGGAGGTGCAGATCGTCGACGACGGTGCCATGGAGATCGCGCGCCGGTCGCGCGGCACGCCGCGCATCGCCAACCGGTTGCTGCGGCGCGTGCGCGACTACGCGCAGGTCAAGGCCGACAACGTGGTGACCCGCGAAGTCGCCGATGCCGCCCTCTCGATGCTCGATGTCGACCCGCACGGGCTGGACTTCATGGACCGCAAGCTGCTGCTCGCCGTCATCGAGAAGTTCCAGGGCGGGCCGGTCGGTGTGGACAACCTCGCGGCCGCCATCGGCGAGGAGCGCGACACCATCGAGGATGTCCTGGAGCCCTACCTGATCCAGCAGGGACTGCTGCAGCGCACGCCACGGGGCCGGATGGCCACGCTCAACGCGTATCGGCATTTCGGCATCGCGGCGCCGGCGGCGTCGGCGAACGGCGAGTTGTGGCATGACGGTTAGCGCCCTCGCGCCGGCGCCCGACCGACGCACGGACGCCGTCTGGCGCACACCCGTCCGCGTCTACTTCCAGGACACCGATGCAGGCGGCATCGTCTACCACGCGCGCTATCTCGACTACTTCGAGCGCGCACGCATGGACTGGCTGCGCGCCATCGATCTCGCGGCCGGGGAACTCGAGGCGCGTCATCGGGTTCTCTTCGTCGTGCGTTCGATCGGCGTCGACTACCTCAGGCCGGCGCGCCTCGACGACCTGCTGGAGGCCACGCTGCGCGTGGACGCGGTCAAGGGTGCCAGCCTCGATCTGCAGCAAACGGTCGAGCGCGATGGCGCGGCGCTGGTGACCGCCCGCATCACGCTCGCTTGCGTTGCCTCCGGCAGTCTGCGCGCGGCGCGTCTGCCGTCGCTGTTCAAGGAACGAATCCGTCCTGCTCCGATGTCTCCCTTGCCCTCTTCCCCGAGCCCATGAACGTCCATACCGACCTGTCCGTCGTGCACCTCTTCACCGGCGCGAGCCTCGCGGTCCAGCTGGTGATGCTGCTGCTCCTGCTGCTGTCGCTGTTCTCCTGGCTCTTCATCTTCCAGAAGCTGTTCGTGATCCGCGCGGCGAAGCGGCAGACGGAGGACTTCGAGAAGGCGTTCCGATCGGTGCAGACGTCCAACGACCTCAATGCCCTGCTGCAGCAGGCGGCCAACAACGGGCCCCGTGCCGGCAGCATCGAACGGATCTGCCTCGCCGGCTACCGGGAGTTCGCGCGCCTGCGCCGCCAGCCGGGCCAGAGCACGGCCGCGATCATGGACGGCGTCCGCCGCGCGATGCGCGCCACCTACCAGCGCGAAATGGATCACGTGGAGTCGTCGCTCAACTTCCTCGCCACCGTCGGTTCCGTGAGCCCGTACATCGGCCTGTTCGGCACGGTGTGGGGGATCATGAATTCGTTCCGGGGTCTCGCGAACGCCGGGCAGGCCACGCTCGCGAGCGTGGCGCCGGGGATCGCCGAAGCGCTGATCGCCACGGCCATCGGCCTGTTCGCGGCCATCCCCGCGGTCATCGCGTTCAACCACTACGCGCGTGACGTGGACCGGCTCGCGAACCGCTTCGAGAGTCAGATGGAGGAATTCCAGAACCTCCTGCAGCGCGCGCCGCCCCCCTCCTGAGACGCCGGAGCCGCCCCTACCCTTCCTTCCGCGCCGAGCGCCCCCGACCATGCCGATGATCTCGCGCCGCAAACGCTTCACCACGATGAGTCAGATCAACGTCGTCCCGTACATCGACGTCATGCTGGTGCTCCTCGTGATCTTCATGGTGACCGCCCCGATGATGAACCCGGGCCTGGTGGATCTCCCGCAGGTGGGCAAGTCGGCCACGCCGCCCGCGCAACCGATCGAGGTCAGCATCAAGGCTGGCGGACAGGTCGTGCTGATCGATCGCGACGCGGGTGGGTCGGCGCGTTCCGTCAGCGAAGCGGACCTGGTGCGTGAGGTCAAGCAGGCGCTGACGGCCCGGCCCGACCGGCCGGTCGTGATCGGGGCCGATCGGCGGGTGGAGTACGGTCAGGTGATGAAGATCATGGACCTGCTCCAGGGGCAGGGGGTGGCCCGCGTCGGTCTGTTGACGCGACCGAGGGGCGGTTGATGTCCGAGGCGTTGCGCCGGCCGGACATCGCGGTGTCCGGGGTGCTGGCTGTCCTGGTCCACCTGGCGGTGTTCGGGGTGCTGATCCTCGGCCTGTCCTGGCAGAAGCTGGAACCGCCCAAGATCGTGGTGGAACTGTGGAGCGAGATTCCCGCCCGTCCGCGCGATCCGACCGCCCGGCCCGCCGCGCCTCCGCCGAAGAAGATCGAACTGCCCAAGGCGTCGCGCCTGCCCGACGTGCTGCCGCCGCCCCCGAAACCCGAGGCGGCGCCGCCGCGTGAGGTGCCGAAGCCGCCCGCTGCTTCGCGCAAGGTCGACACCATACAGGTGCAGGCCCCGAAGCCCGCCGAGACGCCGCCTCCCGAAGTGAAGAAGGCCGACGCCGCGGTCGTGGAAAGGAAGGAGGAGACGAAGAAGCCGTCGGAGACGCTGTCGGCCGAGGAACGCCTGCGTCGCGAGGAGCGCAAGCGCCTGGAGGAAGCCATGCGGCAGGAAGAGAAGCGCCGCGTCGAGGAACAGAGGAAGGCCGAGGCCGAACGGCTGCGCGAGGAGGAGATCCGTCGCCGGGACGAGGAGCGGCTCCAGGAAGAGGAGCGCAAGCGCGTGCGCGACGCCATGAAGGCGCAGGCCAAGGTCGCGGAGGAACAGCGTGTCGCCCGGGAAATGGCCGATTCCGAACGGCGAGTGGCGGAAGCCGCGGCGATCCGGATGCAGGCGCAGATCGACGAATACATGGCGCGCATCCGCAGCCAGATCCGCAATGAGATCAGGCTGCCGCCGGGCATCGAGGGCAATCCTCAGGCCGTCTTCGAGGTCAAGCTGCTGAAGAGCGGCACGGTGGCCTCCGTGAAGCTCTTCAAGTCCAGCGGCATGGCGGCCTACGACCGAGCGGTCGAACGGGCCATCGAGAAGGCCCAGCCTTTGCCTGTGCCGGACGATCTGGACCTGTTCCAGCAGTTGCGCGACCTCACGCTGATCTTCCGGCCGAACGACTGAATTCCCGCCCGCGAATGCCCTGGCGCGGTGCGGGAAGCCACAGGACAACCGTATAATCGCCGTCCATGCCGAACATGCCGAATGCATCGACCCCGGAAGCCGCACGCCGTCGCTTCCTACGTACTGCCGTCACCCTGGGTGCCGCCGCCGCGGTGCCGACGGGCGCGCACGCGGTGCTCACCATCGAGATCATCGGCGGGGCGAGCACGCAGATCCCCATCACCGTGCTGCCGCTCGGAAACCAGGAGCGCTATCGCGACAAGGTGAGCGAACTCGTGCTCGGCGATCTGCTGCGCAGCGGATGGTTCAAGCACCAGGAAGCCGGGGCGATGTCCCGTGTTCCCACGGAACCCGAGGAGATCGACTGGCGTGACCTGCGCGGACGCGGCGTCGACAACCTCGTGATCGGCAACGTCGTCGAGCGGTCCGACGGTCGACTGGCCGTGCGATTCCGGCTGATGGATGCGGGTCGGCAATCGCAGCGCACCGGTTTCAGCTACACCATCTCGCCGGCCCAGCTGAGGGCGACGGCGCACAAGATCGCCGATGTCATCTACGAGGAGCTCACCGGCGAGCCCGGCGTCTTCTCCACCCGGATCTGCTACGTGGTGAAGGGGGAGGACCGCTTCGAGTTGCAGGTGGCCGATGCCGATGGCGGCAATGCCGACTTCATCCTCGCCCATCGCGAACCGATCATCTCCCCGGCCTGGTCCCCGGACGGTACGCGCATCGCCTACGTGTCCTTCGAGCGCAAGAAGCCGATCATCTTCATCCATTCGCTGGCCGACGGTTCGCGTCAGGTGCTGGCGAACTTCGAGGGCGCGAACAGCTCGCCCGCCTGGGCGCCGGACGGCCAGCGGCTGACGATCACCCTCACGCGTGACGGCGTGGCCCAGCTCTATGTCGTCAATGCCGATGGCAGCAACCTGACCCGCCTGACGAGCAGCCAGGCCATCGACACCGAGTCCACGTGGTCGCCGGACGGGCGGTCGCTGCTGTTCACCTCCGACCGGGGCGGCAGCCCCCAGATCTACCGGATGTCGTCGGGGGGCGGCGCGGCGGAGCGCGTGACCTTCGAAGGCACCTACAACGTGACCCCGCGATGGAGTCCGGACGGCCGCAGCTTCTGCTTCATCCAGCGCAATTCCGGCCGTTATAACGTCGCGATACAGGAACTGGGGAGCCGCGAGGCGGTCCTCCTCACCGACGGTCGCATCGATTCCTCCCCGACGTTCTCGCCGAACGGCAGGATGATTCTGTACGCCTCCGAGTTCGGCAAGCGGGGCATCCTGGCGGCCGTGTCGCGGGATGGGCGCATCAAGCAACGCATCTCGGATTCCGGGGGAAACATCCGCGAGCCCGCCTGGGGCCCCCTAACGAAGTCTCGCTGACTAAGGAGCAACACCTATGAAGAAGCTCATCCTCTTGATGCTGGCCGGCCTGCTGGTCACCGGCTGCGCGACTCAGGATGCCAACGAGCAGGGCAAGGCGGCCGTCGAGCAGCGTGACCTGCTGGAGACGCAGCGCAAGGCCGAGGACGAGGAAGCCCGTCGGCGGACGCAGGCGGCCAAGGACCAGGACGAGCTGAATCGCAAGCTCGACGAGGAGCGGCGACGCCAGGCGGAGGCGGAGGCCAAGGCCAAGTCCGATGCCGAGATCAAGGCCCTCGAGAACCCCGCCGTGGTCTCGAGCGCCCTGTCCAAGGATGCCGCCAGCCAGTTGAAGGACCCGGCCAGCCCGGTGTCCAAGCGCAGCGTCTACTACGATTTCGACCGCTTCGACATCCGCGAGGAATTCAATCCGCTGATCGAGGCCCACGCCAACTTCCTGGGTCAAAACAAGTCCTACAAGATCCGCGTGGAAGGCAACTGCGACGAGCGCGGCTCCACCGAGTACAACCTGGCCCTCGGGCAGCGTCGCGCCGACAGCGTCAAGCGCGCCCTGACCGTGCTCGGGGTTCCGGCGGACCGCATCGAAGCCGTAAGCTATGGCGAGGAAAAGCCCAAGGCCAAGGGCCAGGACGAGGACTCCTATGCAGAGAACCGTCGCAGCGACATCGTCTACCCGGGCTCCGAGTGACCGGGTGACGCGCCTGCCGATCCATCGTTGGAGTGCGGGGCTCGCCCTGGCGGCGAGCCTCGGCGTTTTCATCGGTCCGGCCCATGCCCAGAACCGCCCGGCGCCAGCCGGCGACCAGAGCCGCGTCCTCCTGGACCTGCTGAATCAGGTGGAAGGCATGGGGCGGCAGGTTCGCGAATTGCGCGGACAGGTCGAGGACCACACGAACCGGATCGACCAGGTCACTGACCGGGCGCAGAAGGCCGAGAAGCGCCAGAGCGACCTCTACAACGATACCGATGCCCGGGCGCGCAAGCTCGAGCAGCAGGCCAAGGAAGAACTCGCCGATCGCAAGAAGCTCGGCACCCAGCTGGGCGAGATCGAACTGCGCCTGAAGAAGCTCGAGGCCGATGTCGACGTCCAGCTGAAGAAGCTGGAAGCCGAACACGAGGCGCGGTTCCGCAAGGTCGAGTCTTCCCTCGCCGCCGGAGGCGCCGGTCCGGACCTGGAGGCTCGGCTGAAGCGTCTGGAGCAGACGGGCGTTGCAGGCGGGGCACTCCCCGCAGACCTCGATGCCCGCCTGAAGAAGCTCGAGGCGGCCGGTGGCGGTGCAGGGGCAGGTGCCGATATCGAAGCGCGCGTCCGCCGGCTCGAACAATGGGCCATGGCCGCCCCTGCCGAGGCGGCGCCGGGCAGCGCCACGGCGCCGGTGGTGGTGCCCATTCCCCGTGCGGCGACCTCGACGACGCCCGCGCCGGCTGCGTCAACGCCGTCGACTGCCGCGGCGCCGGAGGAGAAATCCCCGGTCCGCCTGTACGAGCAGGCCCTGGCGCGCCAGCGGGCGGGTGACGCGGTTGCCGCGTCGCAGGGCTTCCAGTCCTTCCTCAAGCAGTTTCCCAAGCACGAACTGGCGCCCAACGCACAGTACTGGCTCGGCGAGGCGTACTTCCGGCAGGGGGACTACCCGAGCGCGATCGCGGCCCAGCAGAAGTTGATGGCGACGTATCCGGACCATCTGAAGGTACCGGATGCCATGCTGATCATCGCCAACGCCCAGAACGGGACGGGTGACACGCCCGCCGCCCGCCGGACGCTCGAGGACCTGATCAAGACCCACCCGCTGTCCGAGGCGGCCGACAAGGCGAAGCAGCGTCTCGCCAAGCTGAAGTAGCGGCCCGTGGTCGACGCGGGTCAAGACGGGACGCGCAGCGAACGCGTGCGCGTCACCGAGATCTTCCATTCCCTGCAGGGCGAGACCAGCCGGGTCGGGTTGCCGACCGTGTTCGTGCGGCTGACCGGCTGCCCGCTGCGCTGCGGCTATTGCGACACCGCCTATGCCTTTCACGGCGGAACACCGCGGGACCTCCCGTCGATCCTCGACGAGGTCGCTTCCCACGGCGCCCGTTTCGTCACCGTGACGGGCGGCGAACCCCTGGCGCAGAAGGGCTGCCTGCCCCTGCTCACGGCGCTGTGCGACGCCGGGTTCGATGTTTCCCTCGAGACCAGCGGGGCGCTGGACATTGCCGTCGTGGATCCGCGTGTATCGCGCATCGTGGATCTGAAGACGCCGGGATCCGGCGAACTCGATCGCAACCTGTGGTCGAACCTCGTGCACCTGAACGCCCGGGACGAGCTCAAGTTCGTGTTGTGCGATCGCAGCGACTACGAGTGGGCGCGCGGCATCATCCGTGAGCATGCGCTTGCCGACCGATGTCCCGTGCTGCTTTCGCCCGTGCATGGGCACCTGGCTCCGAGGGATCTGGCCGAATGGATCCTCGCGGACGGTCTTCCGGTGCGGCTCCAGCTGCAGCTCCACAAGCTGCTCTGGGGTGAAACACCGGGGCATTGAGGGGGCGACGCCGATGAGAACCGCCGTGGTGCTGCTGTCGGGAGGGCTCGATTCGGCCACCGTGCTCGCCATGGCCCGGCACGACGGGTTCGCGTGCCATGCGCTGTCGGTCCGCTATGGCCAGCGCCACAGCGCCGAACTGGAGGCGGCTCCTCGCGTGGCGGCGCAGGTCGGTGCGCTGTCGCACCGCATCGTGGCGGTGGACCTCGGATCGTTCGGCGGATCGGCGCTCACCGATCCGTCCATCGACGTGCCGGTCTCCGGGGTGACCTCGTCGTCGATACCGGTCACCTACGTCCCGGCGCGCAATACCATCATGCTGTCCCTTGCGCTGGGCTATGCGGAAGTCCTCGGTGCCACGGACATCTTCTACGGGGCCAATGCGATCGACTATTCCGGCTATCCGGACTGCCGTCCCGCCTTCGTCGCCGCGTTCGAATCGCTGGCGAACGTCGCCACCAAGGCCGGCGTGGAGGGCGCGGGCTTCCGCATCCACGCCCCCATCATCGACCTCACGAAAGCCGACATCGTGCGCAAGGGGAGGGAGCTCGGCGTCGATTTCTCGCTGACCGTGTCGTGCTACCAGGCAGACGGGAGCGGCCGCGCGTGCGGCCGGTGCGATGCATGCCGCCTGCGTCGCGGGGGGTTCGAGGCGGCGGGCGTGACCGATCCCACCCGCTATCGCTGATCGTGGCGTCTGCCAACGCCGCAGTGCTCGTTCCGCTGTGCGGCGTCGTGCTCGGCGCGGTGTTCGGCGTCTTCGCGCATCGCACGGGGTTCTGCACGATGGGCGCCATCTCCGACGCTGCGATGTTCGGCGATCTCAGGCGTCTGCGGATGTGGATGCTTGCCGCGGGTGTCGCGGTGCTCGGTACACAGGCGCTGCACGTGTCCGGCGCCATCGATCTCGCCCGGTCCTTCTACACGGCCCCTCGGCTTCCCTGGTTCGCACATCTGCTCGGCGGCGTCCTGTTCGGCATCGGGATGACGCTCGCGTCCGGATGCGGCAGCCGCAACCTCGTGCGCCTGGCGGGCGGCAATCTGAAATCGCTCGTCGTGCTGCTCGTCCTGGGCATGGCGGCCTACGCGACGATGAAGGGTGTTCTGGCCATGCCGCGGGTGCAGTGGATCGAAGGCCCGCGCGTGACGTTTGCCGCTTCGCAGGACCTCCCCGCGCTGCTCCCGGCCGTGGGACGGTCGGCGCTGGCGATCCTCCTCGGCGGTGCACTGGTCATCGGCGCGTTGTTCGATCGCGGGTTCCGATCGGACCGCGGGTTCGTCGCGGGTGGCGTGGCGATCGGCGCCGCCGTGGTCGGCGGGTGGTTCGCGACCGGGCACCTCGGCTTCATTCCCGAGGATCCGGACACGCTGGAGGCGATCTACGTCGGCACCAATTCGCACCGGCCCGAGTCCTTCACGTTCGTCGCTCCGGTGGCATACGGCCTCGAACTGGCATTGCTGTGGACGGATGCCTCGCTGCGCATCACCTTCGGCGTCGCCGTCGTGGCAGGCGTGTTCGCCGGCGCACTGGCGAACGTGCTGTCGACCCGGCAACTCCGTTGGGAGGTCTTCGCGTCGCCGGGCGATTTCGGCCGGCACGTCCTCGGGGCAGCGCTCATGGGATTCGGCGGCGTGTGTGCGCTGGGATGCACGATCGGCCAGGGGCTCTCCGGACTCTCGACGCTTGCGCTCGGATCCTTGATCACCGTGGCCGGGATCGCGGGAGGTTGTGTCGCCACGTTGCGCTGGCTCTATGCGCGGGCCGGATGATGCCTGCTCACGGAACCGCGCAAGATGCGTTGACACCCCGAGGGACGGCCCCTAGAATTCGGCCTCTTTTTTCGGGTGGTTAGCTCAGCCGGTAGAGCAGCGGACTTTTAATCCGTTGGTCGGGAGTTCGAATCTCCCACCACCTACCACCGGATCCGGTCCGTCGCGGCACGACCGGCGGCAGACCCCCGAAGCAGGGCAGGGCAAGCGCAGTACGACGGGCCGTTAGCTCAGCTGGTAGAGCAGTGGACTCTTAATCCATTGGTCGTAGGTTCGATCCCTACACGGCCTACCAATTACTCGAAGGGCGTGTCGATTTCATCGACACGCCCTTTCGCATTGAGGGCCGCCGTCGCACTCCGGCGCGGCGATGTTCCGGCCTCCAACGGATGTCCACGAACGACGGGAGAAGACGATGCGACTTGCAACGGTCCGGCACGAAGGGGTGGAACAGGCCGCGGTGATCACCCGGCAGGGCGCGACGCTCGTGTCCGACATCAATGCGCGGCTCGGCCGGTCGTGGCCCACGGACCTGCTGCGTCTCATCGAGGCTGGACTGCCCGGCGCGCTGGAGGCCGATGCGGTCGCCTGCGATCACTGTCGTGAAGTGTCGTCGCTGACCTACGGCCCGCTCTACCGTCACCCGCGCATGATCTGGGGGATCGGCCTGAACTATCGTGATCACGCCGCCGACCTGAACGCCATCTATCCGGATGAACCGGCCTCATTCATCAAGGGCGATCACACCGTGATCGGACCGGGCGACACGATCCTGCTTCCGCCCGAGTCGCATCGTGTCACGGCGGAAGCCGAACTCGGGGTCGTCATCGGCCGTCATTGCCGGCGCGTCAGCGAGGCGCAGGCGCTCGACCACGTTGCCGGCTACTGCCTGATCCTCGACATGACGGCCGAGGACATCCTGCAGAAGAATCCGCGCTACCTCACCCGCTCGAAGAACTTCGAGACCTTCTTCTCCTTCGGACCGGAACTGGTGACGCCGGACGAACTGCCGGACGTGCTCACGCTGAAGGTCGGCACCTACAACAACGGCAAGCTCCATCGCGAGAACGTGGTGGCGAACATGCAGTTCCCGCCGGCCACGTTGATTTCCTTCCATTCGCACGTGATGCCGCTGCTGCCGGGGGACATCATTTCGACGGGCACACCCGGCGCCGTGGTGATCGAGCATGGAGACTTGGCGGAGTGCCGCATCGCCGGTATGGGGGCGCTCCGCAATCCGGTGAAGCGTCCGGGGTGACGTCGCGACCCGACGATCGGGCGCCGGTCACATCGCGCCGTTCACCATCAGTTCGAAGGTGAAGAAGACACCGAGTCCCAACGCCACGTAGAGCAGCACGTCGCCGCGGGATTCGGCCCCGTCGAGGGCATCGAACCATCGCTTGGCGCACAGGCCGGCCCAGCCGGCGATGCCGAGGCCGATGACGACTTCCATCGCGTCGCTGTGCGCCATGTCGCCGGCAATCCGGGCGAGCCAGCCGCCCGGCTTAAAGACCTTGAAGATCACCCCCGCGATGCCCATCAGGGCCAGCAGGACGACGGCGCCGTTCAGGGCGACGCTGCCGAGGTCACCGATGAATCCCGACCGTGATCGATTCGTCGCGTGCAGCATGGCGGTCTCTCCCGGAAAAGTTCCGCCCGGCCTGCCTGGGCAGGCACGGGCGGCGAAGTCCCACTTACAACCAGCCGGCGAGGTCGGGGGGACACTCGCCCAGCCGGCGAACGGAACTTCTCAAGCGCCGTGCCAAGCCCGGAAAACGCTGTGAATTCAGGAGGATTGACGCCGTTGACGACGGCAGGCGCCACGGCTGGCGGGTTCCGCGGGGAATTTCGTCGCCGATGCCCGACGAGCGGGGGCCGCGACGCTCCGGCAGGTGGTGATTACTCCGTTCCGCAGCGAACGAAATTGCAGACCGGATCGCAGGACGGGGAGCGTCCGCACTCGAAGACAGCGACATTCGCCTTGCCGTCCGCGGCGTTGCCGCACTGGTCGCCGGCCGACATCACCTTGGCGTGGGGACGCCATTCGCAGGTGTGGCACATGCCGGCGCCGTAGACGTCGAGACGCTCGCTCCGGGCCGGCGGTTTCGGGAGGTCGGCCGAGGCGTCGTCCGATGACTGGGCCAGAACGGGCGCCGCGGCGAGCAGGGCGCAGATCACGGCGGCAAGTCGAAGGTGGCGCTTCATGAAAGTCTCCTCATCCCGACGAACGGGGCAAACCGGCCAGGCGGCGCCCGGCCCGACAGCGGTTCCCGGCGCGAAGAGCCGCAGAGTGCCGGACCCTCCCGCTCGCGGTCAATCATCACCCGACCGGGCACGGGGCAATTGACTCGCATCAACCCTTCAGTCGGTTGATCCGCACCACTTCAGGGATCCGCCGCAATCCGCGCATGATCAGCGCAAGGTGCGGCCGGTTCTTCACCTGCAGCGTGAAATGGACGATGGCGTAGGCGGTGGAATCGCCCTGCTCGAGGCTGACGTTGTCGATGTTGGAACCGGCCTCGGCGATCTCGGCCGCCAGCTTCGCCAGGACCCCGCGCTCGTTCATCGCGACCAGGCGGATGTTCACGGCGAAGAGGCGATCGGTATCCGGCGCCCACTCGATATCCAGCCACTTGTCCGGGTCACCCCGGGTCTTGCGCGCGATCGGGCAGTCGTGCGTGTGGACGACCAAGCCCTGGCCCTTCTTGATGTAGCCGATGATCGGATCGCCGGGAATCGGGTGGCAGCACTTCGCGAGTTGCAGCGCGAGGCCTTCGGTGCCGCGGATGACCATGGAACCGGGCAGGCGCGCAGCGCCATCCTCGGCCTCGGTCCCCAGCTTGAGCAGATGGCGCGCGACGACGAATGCGAGCAGCTTGCCCAGGCCGATGTCGGCCAGCACCTCCTGCTTCGACTGGGCATTGCGGTCCTTCAGCAGTTTCGTCCAGCGGGTCTCGGGCACCTTGTCCGGCGTGGACTGGAGGGCGACGAGGGCCTGGCTCAGCAGCCGCTCGCCGAGATGCACCGACTCCTCGTACTGCATCGTCTTGAGGAAGTGCCGGATGTGCGACCTCGCCTTGCCCGTGACCACGTAGTTGAGCCACGCCGGATTCGGCTTTGCATGCGCCGCCGTGATGATTTCGATCCGGTCGCCGTTGCGCAGCACCGTGCGCAACGGGACCAGTTCGTGGTTGACCTTGGCCGCGATGCACCGGTTGCCGATGTCCGTGTGGACCTGGTAGGCGAAGTCGACGCACGTCGCGCCGTGCGGCAGCGACAGGATCTTCCCTTTGGGCGTGAAGACGTACACCTCGTCGGGGAACAGGTCCACCTTGAGGTGCTCGAGGAACTCGATGGATGAGCCGCTCTGCGTCTGCATCTCGAGCAGGCTCTGCAGCCACTGGTGGGTCTTCTGCTGCAGCTCGCTCAGTTCGGAATCGCTCGCCTTGTACAACCAGTGCGACGCCACCCCGGCCTCCGCAAGCTTGTGCATCTCCTGGGTACGGATCTGCACCTCGATGGGCATGCCGAAGGGACCGAACAGCGTCGTGTGCAGGGACTGGTAGCCGTTGGCCTTCTGGATCGCGATGTAGTCCTTGAACTTGCCCGGAATCGGCTTGTACAGCCCGTGCAGTGCGCCGAGCGTCAGGTAGCACGCGGGCACGTCGCGGACGATCACGCGGAAGCCGAAGATGTCGTGCACCTGCTTGAAGGTCAGGTGCTTCTCGTGCATCTTCTGGTAGATGCTGTAGAGGTTCTTCTCGCGCCCGGACACCGCGGCTTCGATGTTCGATTCCGCCAGGCGGGAGCGGATCGACTCGAGCACGCGGTTCACGACTTCGCGCCGATTGCCGCGCGCGGCGGCGAGGGCCTTCTGCAGGACGCGGTAGCGGTTGGGGAACAGGTGCCTGAACGAGAGTTCCTGCAACTCCTGGTACAGGCCGTTCAGTCCCAGCCGATTGGCGATCGGGGCGTAGATGTCGAGCGTCTCGCGGGCGATGCGGGCGCGCTTCTTCGGGTTCATCACGTCCAGCGTGCGCATGTTGTGCAGCCGGTCCGCCAGCTTGATCAGGATGACGCGCACGTCCCGCGTCATCGCCAGCACCATCTTCCGGAAGTTCTCGGCCTGGGCGTGCTCCTGGCTCTCGAACTCGATGCGGTCGAGCTTCGACACGCCGTCCACGAGATCGGCCACCATGCGGCCGAACTTGTCGGCGATCTCGCCTTTGGTGACCGCCGTGTCCTCCATCACGTCATGGAGAAGGGCCGCGGTGAGCGCCTGCGAGTCGAGATGCCATTGCGTGAGGATCTCCGCGACAGCCAGCGGATGCGACACATAGGGCTCGCCGGTCTTGCGGAACTGCCCTTCGTGGGCCCGGGCGCTGAAGCGGTAGGCGGATTCGAGCTGGACGAGATCCTCGGGTTTCAGATAGCCGGCGGCCTGGAGCAGGACATCGGCTTCCGACATGTCTCCCATGCTGCGCTACCCGAGGTGATGCGGAATTGCGGGGGAAGCGGCGGCACGGTGTGCCGCCGTCGCGGCGTTCAGTGCGGTTTGGTTCGGTACAGGATTTCCTGACCGACCAGTCCGACGGCGATTTCGCGCAGGGCGATGACCGTCGGCTTGTCCTTGTTGCCGTCGACCTGGGGGGTGGCCCCGTTGGCGATCTCGCGGGCGCGGTAGGTGGCGGCCAGCGTCAGGTCGAACCGGTTGGGAATGTGATGCAGCGCGTCTTCCACGGTAATGCGGGCCATTGAATCCTCACTTCATGTTTGCGATCAGGTCACGATGACGGGCCAGCTGGGAGGCAAGCCGCAGGCGCTCGGCGCGGACGACGGCGATGAGATCCCGAGCCGCCGCGTCGAAGTCGTTGTTGATGATAACGTAGTCGAACTCCTCGACGTGCGCGATCTCCGCCCGGGCCGCCCTCAGCCGTCGCTCGATCACCTCGGGCGAATCGGTGGCGCGATGGGACAGCCGCTCCGACAGTGCCTCGAGCGAGGGCGGCAGCACGAAGATCCCCACTGCCATCGGCAGCAGGCGCTTCACCTGAAGTGCGCCTTGCCAGTCGATCTCCAGCAGCAGATCCGATCCGCCCTTCATGGCGGCTTCGATCCAGGGGCGCGACGTTCCGTACAGATTGCCGTGCACCTCGGCGCTTTCGAGGAAATCGCCGCGCGCGCGCATGGTTTCGAAGGTGTCGCGCGCCACGAAGTGGTAATCGCGGCCGTCCGCCTCGCCGGGGCGCATGGACCGCGTGGTGAAGGAGATCGACAGCCGGACCGCGGAATCCGCCGCGAGCAGCGCGCGAACGAGACTGGTCTTGCCTGCGCCGGACGGGGCGCTGACGATGAAGAGCGTGCCTGACATGGAGGCGGTTCCGGGTTCGTGGCACGGCGTCGCGGGCCACGGATTCGGGCCGGCGGGACGCCATGTCGGGATGGAATCGCCGGAATTGTCTCGGAAAACGGAGGAGGGATGAAGATCCGCCCGATGCGACGCGTGGGGGGGGCCGCGGCGGGGTGGGGGCGGGCCCCGCCGCAGGCGTCGGTCAGATCATGGGGATGCCCGGCCACAGGAGATCCGGCCACGGATCCGGCGACCCGGCCGGGAACCCTTCGTCGCGGACCGGGGCGCCGGCGGCGGCCGGGCAGACATGACAGGGTGCGCCCTGGATCGAACCTTCAAGGGTCTGCGTGGATGCAGGGGGGTCGAACTGGCGAATGCGAGGCGGCATGGTCATCTCCCGGGTCGGCGCGCGAGCAGTGCGCAGGCACATTCTCGTCAGGTCTCCGGGGTGGCCGGGCCCTACCCGGGCGGGTGTCGATCCACGGGCTGCCCCGTAGCGGATGCCGCGACGAGGCGGGGGACGGGCCGGTCAGTCGACTTCGGCGACGAGCTGGCCGAGGAGGTCCTCGATCCCCTTGGCCAGCGCTTCCGCGCTCTCGGCAACGCCCGGGTGCCGTTCCATCGCGGCGGCTTCCGCGTGCCGGGCTCGCGCTTCGAGGTCATCGAGCAGGAAGTTTCCGACGATCCCCTTGACCGCGTGCGCCACGGCGGCCAGCGTCTCCAGGTCACCGGCGAGCACCGCCTGTCGGATTCGTTCCGGCGACGATCCGTGGGTGTCGATGAACGTTCGTGCGAGGCGCTGCACGAATTCACGCTTTCCCTTGAAGCGTGCCGCCACCGCCTCCCAGTCGAGGGGCGAACGCCCCGCAGGAGCCGGCGACGCTGCCGTCCGGTCCGGCACGAGTGTCCGTGACGGCTCCGTCGCTGCCCACGTGCCGGCCGCCTGCGCGTGCCGCCGAAGCACCGACACGAGCCGATCGAGTTCCACCGGTTTCGTGAGGTAGTCCACCATGCCGGCGGCGAGGCACCGGCCCCGTTCCTCGGGCATCGCGTGCGCGGTCAGTCCGATGACCGGCAGGCCGGGCGCCTCCGCCCGCAGTCGCCGTGCGAACTCGTAGCCGTCCATCTCCGGCATCTGCACATCCGTCAGCGCGATGTCGAAGGTCCGCAACCCGCTCTCGCGGAAGTGCTCGAGGGCGAGCCGGCCGTTCTCCGCCATCGTCAGCCGGGCGCCTTCACCCGAGAGCATCTCGCTCAGGACCAGGCGGTTGACTTCGCTGTCCTCGGCCACCAGCACACGCAGGCCGGGCAGGCGTTGTTCGCATGGCGCGTCCGTGCCGGCACCCACCGCATTCGGCGCCCCATCGAGCCCGAGCACGTGTCTCGCACGGATCGGACGTTCGATGACCACGATGTCCTGCAACGAGACGTCACCGAGCGACGGCACCGTTCCCGGCGAACCGGCAACGACGACGCGCTTGCCGCGCTGCGCCAGGATTCGTGCCGTGTCGGCATCCGCGAGCCGTTCGGGCGTGACCAGGGCCACGTCGCACTCCAGCGCGAAGGCCGAATCCGGGGCGACGATCCGCACCTGCGCGCCGAATGCGCCGAGCTGGGCTGCCGCCCGGCTCATTTCGTCCGCAGGCAAGCCGGCAAGCGCCACTGTCACCGCGTGGGCGGTCGGCCCCGGTTCGACCACGGGCGCGTGCACCCGGACTTCGAAGCGGCTGCCGGCATCCGGTCGGCTCGTCACCGAGATGCCTCCGCCCATCAGGCGGGCGAGGCGTTCACTGATCGCCAGTCCGAGACCCGTCCCGCCGAACCGTCGGGTCGTGGAGCCGTCGGCCTGCTCGAAAGGCCGGAACAGGCGACCCACCTCGTCGTTGGACATGCCGATGCCCGTGTCCGAGACGACGAAGACGAGCGAGTCGGTTTCGCGATGCGCGGACAGGCTCACCGAGCCCCGGGTCGTGAACTTCACCGCATTCGACAGCAGGTTCACCAGGATCTGCGCCAGCCGCAGCTCGTCGCCTCGAGACACGCCCAGCAGGTCGCGCGTCTCGGTCACGATCAATCCGAGGCCCTTCTCGGCCGCCTGCGTCGCGATCATGCGCACGGCCTGGTCGATCACGCCGCCGACGCTGAAGGGCTCCTGCTGCACCTGCAGCTTGCCGGCTTCGATCTTCGAGAAATCGAGGATGTCGTTGATGATGCCGAGCAGGTGCCGGCCTGCGTCGAGGATGCGCTCGAACGTGGCCACCGTCTGGCGTCCGGCGTTGGCACGCACGCCCACCTGTGCGAGGCCCAGCACCGCATTGAGCGGCGTCCGGATCTCGTGACTCATGTTCGCGACGAAGTCGCTGCGCGCCCGGGCGAGACGCCTCGCCTCGGCCAGCGCCTGCTCTCGGGCCAGATTGGCGGCATGCTGGTCGGTGATGTCGCGGGCGAAACCGACCGTGCCCAGCGCCTCGCCCTTGTCATCGAGGACGGGGGCGGAATAGATCTCGAGCCATTCCGCCCGATCGCTGCTGGAGAGCGACGCCTCCACGGTGCGGCTCCGGCGCGATGCCAGGACCTCCCCGTCCACCTCGTGGCGCTGTGCCGACAGCACGGCATCCCACAGATCGATGTCGACGTCGCCGCGTCCCACGACCTCCTGCACCGAGAGTCCCCGGGCGGCGGCGGTGCGGCGATTGAGCGTGAGGTAGTTGCGCCGGGTGTCCTTCAGCCAGGCGCGAAAGGGCAGGTGGTCGATCAGGGCCTGCAGATAGGACGCCTGCTGGCGCAGCTCTTCCGTCCGGGTGGCCACGAGGCTCTCGAGCTGCAGCCGGTGGGCTTCCAGCTCGGCGCGCGCCTCGATCGCCTCGGAGACGTCGGCGATGGTCCCGATCACCCGGACCGGATGTCCGTGGACGTCGTACTTCGCATAGGCCAGGCTCGTCAGCCAGACGATCGACTGGTCGGGGCGACAGACGCGGAACTCCGCGGAGTAGCGGGTGCGGTCGAGCAGGGCGCGGTCCAGGGCGGCGCGGACTGCGGCGTGATCGTCCGGATGCATCATCTTGAAGAAGTCACGGCTGCGGCCCGCGAACCGTTCGAGGCGCAGGATGCTCAGTGCCTGGGGCGAAAGAAACAGCGCGTCCGGGGCGATGTTCCATTCCCACACGCCCATGTGGGCGGCGGTCAGGGCGAGATCGAGGCGTTCCTCCCGCTCGCGCAACCGGAGTTCCGAGAGCTTCCGCTCGGTGACGTCCTGGGTGGTGCCCACGGCTTCCACCGCACGTCGCGCCGCGCCCTCACCCGTGAACCGAAGCTGCCCCCGATCGGCGATCCATCGGATGCTGCCGTCCGAGCGGACGACCCGGTACTCGAAGGTGAAGCGTCCGTCCTCGCCGGTCTCGGCCTGCAGCGTCCGGAGCGCCGATCCGATTCGCGCGGCGTCCTCGGCGTGCACGTGGGCGATCATGGCCGCGCGGGTGACCCGGCCCGAGCGGAGTCCGAGATGCTGCATGGCCCGGGCGTCGACGTCGTACCGATCCGTGACCATGTCGCCCGTCCAGGTTCCAAGACCGGCCGCGTCGAGCGCCAGGCGCTGGCGCTCTTCGGCGGCCCGCAGCGCTGCGCCCGTCGCGATGCGGTCCTGGTGCGCGGCGGCGTCCTTCAAGCTGCGTTCGACGGCCGTGGCAAGCCGCGCAACGCGATCCTTCAGGACGAAATCGGCGAGCCCGTCCTTCAGCAGACGGACCGCCTCCTCCTCTCCGATGGCACCGGACACCAGGATCAGCGGGAGATCGGGCCGGCGGGACTTGAGCGTCTCCAGGACGTCGTGGAAGGGCAAGCCGGGCAGGGAGTAGTCGGACAGGGCGACATGCCAGTCGGAGCCTTCCAGCGCGCGAACCAGGTCGTCGCGCGAGGCGACCCGTTCGCATCGGGCATTCATGCCGGCGACCTTCAAGGCCCGCTCGAGCAGCAGGAAGTCCTGCTGCGAGTCCTCGACGACCAGTACTTCGATGGGCAACCGGGTCAAGGGCTCAGGCTCCCGGCGGATCGTTCGTGGCCACCCAGTACACGCCCAGCTTCGCCACCGTCTCCGCGAACTCGCCGAAGTCGAGGGGCTTGCGTACGAAGCTGTTGGCGCGGCCCTCGTAGCAGCGCAAGCGGTCGCGCTCTTCGTCGGAGGAGGTGAAGATCACCACGGGGACCAGGTGCGTGCGCTCGTTGGCGCGGAGCCGTTCCAGGACATCCAGTCCGCCGATCTTGGGGAGATTGAGATCCAGGATGACGACGGTCGGCAGCACGGGTTTGGGGTCGTTGCCGTACTGACCGCTCTGGAACAGGTAGTCGAGCGCCTCCTGGCCATCGCGCACCACGTGGACCTGATTCGCGAAATTGACGCGGCGCAGGGAACGCAGCGTGAGCATCTCGTCCTGTGGGTTGTCCTCGACCAGCAGGATCGTCCTGGCTTGCATGTCACGCGGTTCCGATGAAGGGGCGCGGCGGGAGGCAGAAGCGGAAGCTGGCGCCGCGACCCGGCTCGCCGCGCCCCTCGATGCGTCCGCCGTGGCGGTACACGATGCGCTGCGCCGTGGCGAGCCCGATGCCCAGACCGGGAAACTCGTCCTGCCGATGCAGCCGCTGGAACGTCTGGAACAGCTTGGCGGAATGCGCCATGTTGAAGCCGGCTCCGTTGTCGCGCACGGTCACGAACCGGTCGGCGCCGTCCTGCTCGGCAAACACCGCTATCACGGGTTCGGCCGTGTTCCCCGTGTACTTCCATGCGTTCCCGAGGAGGTTCCGCAGCACGACTTCCACCATGCGGGCGTCGCCTGCCACTTCGATCCCGGGCGCGATGTCCCAGCGGACGTGCCGGTCGGATTCGATGCGCTGCAGTTCCTCGGCGATGCGTCGCGACAGAGCGCTCACGTCCACGCGGTCGATCCGCAGGTCGCCTCGCGTGCTGCGAGAGAGCGCCAGCAAGCCGTCGATGAGGTTGCCCATGTTCCGGCTCGCCGTCTGGATGTGTTCCAGGTAGCCGAGCGCCTCCGTGTCCAGCCGCTGTCCGTGGTCCTCACGCAGCGCCTGGCTGAAGCCGTTCATGGCGCGCAGCGGCGCGCGGAGGTCGTGCGACACCGCGTACACGAAGCTCTCCAGTTCCGCGTTGGCCGCGCGCAGTTCCGTCGTCCGTTCGCGCACGCGCTGTTCCAGTTGCGCGTTGAGCTGACGGATCTCCTCCTCGCGCCGTCGGCGCTCGCGGGTATCGCGGAACACGCTCAGCACGGCGGTACGGCCGTTGTACAGCAGCGGGTTGGCGTGGATCTCGACCCAGACGCGCTCCCGGCCCCCTTTCCGGAGCAGGCAGAAGTCGTAGATCTGCGGCGGATCGCCCGCGCCCGCGACCCGCATCCGGTAGTTCTGCAGGATCTGCTCCCGCATCTCGGGGGCTGCGCCGTCGAGGAAGTGCATGCCGGCGAGCTCGTCGCGCGTGTAGCCCGTCAGGTTCGCGAGCGCCGTGTTCGCGAACACGATGTGCTCGTCCTGGATCAGGCAGACGCCGTCGGCCATGGATTCCATCAGCGTGCTGGTCCGGATCTCTCCCTCCGCCAGCGCCTGTTCCGCCGCCTTGCGTGCGGTGAGATCGAACACGGTTGCCACGCGATACAGCCGGCTGCCGTCGACGCCCCGGACCGACACCAGTTCCAGCTGCACGGGGAACGTCGAGCCGTCCCGGCGGCGCATCCGCGCTTCGTACGTCACGTGGCCCTTCTCGTCCGCTTCCTCGATGCGGTCGCGCAGATTCGAGTGCTCCGTCGGGTCGTAGACCGAGACGATGAGTTGTCCCTGGAGTTCCGCCACCGTCGTCCCATGCAGGCGCGCAAACGCCGGATTGCAGACGACGATCCGGTTGGTCGCCGGATCGCCGAGCACGATTCCGTGGGCGCAGTGCTCGAAGGCGTCGGCCCATCGGTGCATCGCCGCGTCGGCGGCCTTGCGATCGGTGATGTCGATGCAGACCGCGCCGAGGCCTTGTATCTCGCCGTGTTCGTCGCGAATCGGGAACTTGCGGGACAGGTGGGTGCGGCCCGGCGAGGGATGGTCCTCGTGTTCCTCGAAGGCGGCGGCCTCGCCCGAATCCAGTACGGCCTGGTCATTGCGGGCGTACGTCTCGGCCAGTGTCGCCTCGTAGATGTCGAACACCGTGTGCCCCAGCACCGCGTCGCGCGGGCGGTCAAGCATCTTCAGCAGGTAGTCGTTCGCGAACAGGAACCGGCCGCCGCGATCCTTCATCCACATCGGTCCGTCCAGTTGCCTCCCGATGTCGTTCAGGAGGCGGTCCTTGGCCTGGAGGCGCGCCTCCAGCGCCTTGCGTTCCTGGATGTCCTTGATGACCGACATGAAGTAGGCGGGCGCGCCGTGCTCGTCACGAACCAGGGAGACGGTCAGGCTTGCCCAGAGAAAGTCGCCGCCCTTGCGCCGACAGCGCGTCTCCATCGTGTACGTGGGAATGTCGCCGGCGAGCAGCGCCCGGACCAGGGTCTCGTCGGCGGCGAGATCGTCCGGTTGCATGATCTGCCGGAAGGTGAGCGCCTCGAGCTCCGAGGGGCTGTAGCCGAGCATCTCCGCCAGCTTGTGGTTCACCCGCAGCCAGCGCCCGCCGAGGTCGACATGGGCAATGCCGACCGCCGCCAGTTCGAAGGTCGCCCGAAAGCGCGCTTCCAGTTCCCTGACCGAGGCATCCGTGTCCAATGGCATGGAGCTCCCTGCTTCGTCCTGCTTCCGATCATGCGTCGCCCGGCCGTGAAGCACCGTGCGCAGCGCGAGCGCCGCGCGACTGCGTCGAACGCACAGGCAGGGAAGCATCGACCGCGGAAGACCGCCGCGACCGAACCGTAGCCGCCACTGCCTCGAAGGAAGATACCCTCGGACGTGGGGCGGTTGTCAACGCGGATTTCCATGAAAGTTAAGGCACGTTCAGGGAGGCCGCCGCACCGCGGCGGCACACCGCATCGTGGATGGCCTTCGTCATCGTGGGCGAGTCCGCGTCCGTCAGTCGAGCGGACATGCGTCTCCGGACCGAACGGCGCCGGACGGCCGCGAGGTCACTCGATGTTCTGCACCTGCTCCCGCATCTGCTCGATCAGCACTTTCAGCTCCATCGAGGTCTGCGACACGTCGACGTCGGCCGACTTCGAGCCGAGCGTGTTGGCCTCGCGATGGAGTTCCTGCATGAGGAAGTCGAGCCGCTTGCCGATGGCGCCGCCCTTGCCGAGGATGCGTCGCAGTTCACCGATGTGCGTCTGCAGCCGCTGCAGCTCTTCGTCCACGTCGATGCGCGAGGCGTAGAGCACGACTTCCTGCCGGACGCGGTCTTCGTCCAGGGTGACGGCGGCTTCGCGCATGCGCTGAGCGAAGCGTTCCTGCTGCGCCGTGACCAGTTGCGGGATCCTGGGGGCCACTGCCTTGGCGAGTTCCTCGATGCGGGCCGCACGTTCCAGCAGCACCGCGCCGAGCTTCTCGCCCTCGCGGCCGCGGCTGGCCGAGAAGTCGTCGACGGCCGCGGCAAGCAGCGACAGGCAGGTTTCGCGCAGTTCCTCCATCGGCAGCGTGTCGGCGCCGAACATGCCGGGCCAGCGCAGCAGGTCGGCGGCGGTCATGGGCGCTGCGTCCGGGAGGCGGGTCCGCACCTGGGCCTGCAGTTCTGCCAGACGATCGAGCAATGCCGTGTTGATCTCCAGCAGGGAGGGCGTGGCCGTCCCGCGGTTCAGGCTGATGCGGCATTCCAGTTTGCCGCGCGTGAGCTTGGCGCCGAGCATCTCGCGCATCGCCGGTTCGAAACCGCGGAATTCCTCGGGGGCGCGGAAGCTGACATCGAGATACCGGTGATTGACGGACCGCAGTTCGAGCGTGAGCGTGCCCAACGGCAGATCGCGGGTCACTGCCGCGTAACCGGTCATGCTGTAGATCATGCGAGGCGCTTTACAGAGAGGGGAACGCACCGGAGAATGGCGCGCCGAAACGATAACACAGCCGATCCCGCGGCTGACTCTCGCGGGTCTCGAACCCGCCACACCCTCATGAGACCCAGCGGCCGCGCCCCCCACGAACTTCGTCCCGTTCGACTCCAGCGTCATTTCACCCGCTACGCCGAGGGTTCCGTCCTCGTCGAGTTCGGCGACACGCGCGTGCTCTGCACTGCGAGCGTGGAGGAGAAGGTGCCGCCCTTCCTGAAGGGCAAGGGGCAGGGATGGGTCACGGCCGAGTACGGCATGCTGCCGCGCGCCACGCACACGCGCACCGATCGCGAGGCCGCGCGGGGCAAGCAGTCCGGCCGAACACAGGAGATCCAGCGCCTGATCGGCCGGAGCCTGCGTTCCGTGGTCCGGCTCGCCGATCTCGGCGAACGCTCCATCCAGATCGATTGCGACGTGCTCCAGGCCGACGGCGGGACGCGCACGGCAAGCATCACGGGGGCCTTCGTGGCACTCCACGATGCGCTGTCCGGTCTCGTCGACAAGGGGCTGCTCGGTGCCATCCCCATCAGCGATTTCGTGGCGGCGGTGTCGGTCGGTATCCATGACGATGCGGCCGTCCTCGACCTGGACTACGCGGAGGATTCCGCGTGCGACACCGACATGAACATCGTCATGACGGGGGCCGGCCATTTCGTCGAGGTGCAGGGCACGGCCGAGGGGGCGGCGTTCTCGCGTGCCCGGCTGCAGCAGATGCTGGATCTCGCCGAGGCCGGCATCGGCCAGCTCGTGGCGATCCAGCGCGCCGCGCTCGGGCTGTGATCGTGTCGAGCCTCGGGCGCCTGGTCGTGGCGAGCAACAACGCGGGCAAGCTCCGCGAGATCGATCACATCCTCGCCCCGCTCGGCATCGAACTCATCCCGCAGGGGGCGCTCGGTGTCCCGGAAGCCGAGGAACCGCACTGCACGTTCGTCGAGAACGCGCTTGCCAAGGCACGGCATGCGGCGCGCCACACCGGCCTGCCGGCCCTGGCGGATGACTCCGGCATCTGCGTCGACGCCCTCGGGGGTGAACCCGGTGTGCATTCCGCCCGGTTTGCGGGTGAACCGAAGAGCGATGCGCGCAACAACGAGAAGCTGATCGCCTCCCTCCGCGGTGTGGCACTTCGCACCGCGCACTACTACTGCGTGATGGTCCTGGTACGTCGGGACGACGATCCCGAACCGCTCATTGCCGAAGGGCGCTGGCGCGGCGAGGTGATCGACACGCCGCGCGGGGAAGGCGGCTTCGGCTACGACCCGTACTTCGTCCTGCCGTCGCACGGACGGACCGCGGCACAACTCGACGCCGCGGAGAAGAACCGGATCAGCCATCGCGCCCAGGCGCTGGCCCGCCTCTTCGCGACGTTGCGCGAAATCCCCTGAGCGCGCGCGAATCCTGCTTTCACGGGAGCGCGCGAAATGACTTCGTCAATTCCCGAAGGCGCGGTGTCGCGGGACGAGGCCGCAACGTTCTCCCGGCCGTCAACGGACCCGCGACATGCGTCGCCATGCGTGCGGGCCGGCTTCGGTCGAGCGAACGGCATCGGGCGCATCGAAGGGGCCGGGTCACGGCCGGGGAGGACGCCCGCTCGGGTCCCGAGAAGCAGGGAGAGTTTCGGGGTGAGCATGATTCGATGGGTGAAACGGCTGCTGCCCGCCCTGTGCTGGGCGGTGATGGCACACACGGCTGCGGCCGCGCCCGCGGCCGCCGACGCGTCACGTCGCCAGGAAGCGGAGTGGGTCTACAACGTTCAACTCGGCGATTCGCTCTCGGTGCTGGGCCGGCGCTTCCTTTCCCGACCCGGGCAATGGCGCTCCGTGCAGCGGCTGAACGGCGTGTCGAATCCCGATTTCCTGCCGTCCGGGATGAAGCTCCGGATCCCCGTCGCCTGGTTGCGGGCCGTGGCCTCGGGTGCCACGGTGCTCGGAGTCGTGGGCGACGTGTTCCTCGATCGCGCGACGAGTCCCGACGCGCGGCGCGTTGCGAGCGGCGACAGCCTCGGTACCGGCGATCGCCTGCGCTGCGGCAGTTCCGGGTCCGCGTCGATCCGCCTCGACGACGGGTCGGTGCTGCGGGTCGCGCCCGACACGCAGCTCGAGTTCGGGCGGCTCGACCGCCTCACCACCACCGGCATGTTCCAGACGCGAATGCGCGTGCTGCGCGGCCGGCTCGAGAGCCTCGTGGCGCCGGCCACCGGCGCGGGAAGCCGGTTCGAAGTGGAGACGCCGGTGGCCGTCACGGCGGTGCGCGGCACGAACTACCGGGTCACGGCCGAGGGTGCCAGCGCACGTGCGGAAGTCGTCGAAGGACATGTCGATGTCGGCAACGACCTCGGCGGGGTCCAGGTGGCGGGCGGCTTCGGCACGGTGACGGAGCAAGGTGTGGCGCCGCGTCCTCCCGTCCCGCTGCTGCCCGCGCCCGACCTGTCGTCGCTGCCGGCTCGTGCGGACCGCATCGGTGCGTCGCTGTCGTTCGGCGCCGTGCCGCGGGCGCAGGCCTATCGGGTCCAGTTCGCCCGGGATGCGGAGTTCCTTTCCGTCCTGCTCGATACCGTCTCGCCGTCCCCCGCTTTCGTCGTGCCCGACGTCCCGGACGGCGGGTACTTCCTGCGGGTCCGCGCCATCGATCCGGACCAATTGGAAGGTCTGTCGATCGATCGCCCGGTCCGTGTCGATGCCCGGCCGCTCGCTCCCACGACATCGCGGCCCGCGCTCAAGGAGCGCACGCGTGATGCCTCCCCGACGTTCGCGTGGCAAGCCGTGGACGGCGCCACGCGTTACCGGTTGCAGGTGGCGCGCGACGCCGCCTTCACCCAGCCGGTGGCGGACGTCGATGCGGGAAGCGCCCTGGAGGCGAAACTGCCCAAGCCCCTCCCGCCCGCCAGGTACCACTGGCGCGTGATCGCCGCGGATGCCGAAGGGGAAGGCCCGCCCAGCGCCACGGCCACGTTCCGCCGTCTGTCGCAGGCGACGGCGATCCCACCTGCCGACCGTCATGCGGACGATGCCGTGCTCGACTGGCCGGCCGGCGAGGCCGCGGGCTATCGCGTGCAGGTCGCCCGCGACGAAGCGTTCAGCGACCTCGTCTGGTCCACCGAGACCCGGGCGCCGCCGGTCACGATTCCCGAACTCGCGCCGGGACGCTATCTCGCGCGCATCCAGCCCGTGGAGGAAGACGGCGAGGCCGGTGACTGGAGCGCGCCGACCGCAGTCGAGCTGCGTGAACGACCGGTGCCGCCTCCCGTGCTGTCGGCACCGGACGACCGGGCGGTGCTCGACTCCCTGCCCGTGACGCTGTCGTGGAATGCGGCCGATCGCGCCGCCGGTTACCGGCTGCAACTGGCGACCGAGCCGACATTCGCGAAGCCGCTTGCGGATGTCCGCATCGCGGCAGGCCATTCGTATGTGGTGGATCAGACGCTGCCGCCCGGCCGCGTGTTCTGGCGCGTCGCGAGTCTGGGCCGCAGCACGGAAGGGGCCTTCAGCGATGCGCGGGAATGGCGCCGTCTTCCGGCCGTCCCCCGGATCGTCGCCACGCAGGCCGACGAGACGAGCGTCACGGCGCGGTGGTCGGCGGTCCAGGTCGGACAGTCCTTCGTGATGCAGCTTTCGGACGACGCGGCCTTCTCGCGTGTGCTGTCGGAACAGCATCCCGCCGACAACACGGCAACGGCCGCCGTGGCGACACCCGGTCGCTACTTCGTCCGCGTGGCGGCCGTGGATGTCGACGGCTACACCGGACCCTTCGGCGAACCCCGACCCGTCGACGTTCCCGCGAAGGCGGTGCCGAAGCGTCCGCCGCGCTGGCCGACGATCGTCATCCCGCTGATGCTGCTGTTCACGCTCCCATGATTCCGTCGCCGTCCACCTGGTTGTCGCGCAGCGGCCGGGTCCTGGCCGACCGCGGTGTGCTTCTCGCGGCGCTCGCCGTGATCGGCCTGCTGCTCGGCTGGACGAGGGCCCTGTCGCATGTCGATGACCGCATCTACGACGCCTTCCTCGGCACTCGCCCGCATGTCGCGTCCGACGACATCGCCATCGTGGCCGTCGATGCCCGCAGTCTCGAGGCGCTCGGCCGCTGGCCCTGGCCCCGTACCGTGCACGCGAACCTGGTCCGCCGCCTGTCGGCAGTGGGGGCGACGGCCGTGGGTCTGGACGTGGCGTTCTCCGAGCCCGGTCTGCCCGAGGAGGACGCGGCTCTGGTCCAGGCCGTTGCCGAAAGCCGCCGGGTGGTGCTTCCCGTGCTGCCGGACCGCAGCGACATCGGCGGCGCCGTCCGCGAGACGCCGCCGCTGCCTGCCCTCGCGGAGGCAGCCGCGTCGCTGGGGCATGCGGATCTTGAACTCGACGAGGACACGGTGAGTCGTCGCGTTTATCTTCGGGCGGGCGTCGACGTGCCGCGCTGGCCGGCCTTCGCCGCAGCCGTCCTCGGCGTGGCATCGCCCGGCGCCCTCGCCGTCTGGCCCGGCGAGCGGCGCCCCGGCGTTGCCACGACCCCCGGCCGGTGGGTTCGCGACTTCGGCGTGCTCGTCTCGTTCGCGGGCGCCCCCGGACGCTACCGGCAATGGTCCTACGTCGACGTGCTGCGCGACGATGCGGTCGCACGACAGCTCGCCGGCAAGATCGTCCTCGTCGGGGCCACGGCCAGCGGGCTGGGTCCGCGCGTGGTGACGCCGGTGTCGCACCGCTCGCTGGCCATGACCTCGGTCGAGTTCGATGCCAATGCGCTCGATTCGTTGCGGCAGGGGAAGACGGTGGTGCCGGCCCATCGGAGCCTGGAGATCGCGTTGTGCCTGCTGGCGATCGTGGTCCCGGTGCTGCTCTATCCGCGGGGCAATGCGACGCGCAACGTCCTGTGGCTGGTCGGCCTCGTGCTGGCTGCGCTGCTCCTGTCCTATGCGGCGCTGGCCGCTGCCGATCTGTGGCTGCCGCCCGGACTCCCGCTGGTCCTGCTGCTGCTCGGCTATCCGATCTGGTTGTGGCGCCGGCTCGAGTGGACGGCGCACGGACTCGCCGTTGCGCGCGAGCACTCGCGGGCCGCGCTCCAGTCCGTGACCGATGCCGTGATCTCGGTCGACGAACGGCAGCGGATCACGCACCTGAATCCTGCGGCCGAACTGATGCTGGGCATCGGCGCGGAGGAGGCCGTGGGACGTGAACTCGCCACCGTGCTCGTGGGCGCCACCGAAACCGATCGTGCGCAGTTGCTGGGCGTGATGGCCGACTGCCGCCGAACCCTGTCCACGCAGCACCTCACCGAAACCATCGACATCAAGGGACGCAAGCAGCACGGCACGGTCCACCTCGCCGTGAGCCCGCTCGTCGGCGACGGGGCGCCGACCGGCGCGATGGTTCTCGCGCTGTCGGATGCGCGGGAGGACGTGGCCCTCACCGAGCGGGCAGCCTATCTCGCGACCTACGACCCGATGACGGCGCTGCCCAACGCGTATCTGCTGGCCGACCGTCTGGAATGCGCGTTGGCCGATGCGCGGCGCGAAGGGCGGACCCTGGCTGTGCTCTGGATCGGCGTCGTCGCCGACCGGACGCAGATCGAGGCGATCGGGCCGCCCCTCGGCGACATCGTCTCCGAGGAGATCGCGCGCCGTCTGCACGGGACCCGCCGGCGCTCCGATACCGTGGCGCGCATCACACCGGACGTGTTCGTGGTGCTGCTGCGGGGCGGGCACCACGCCGACCGGGTGGCCGTCGTCGCCACCGACCTCATGCATCGTCTCGGCGAGCCGGTGCGCATCGGCAATCGCGAGGTCACGCTGTCGGCCCGTATCGGGGCGGCCATGTTCCCGGACGACGGCCGGGAAGCCGATGTCCTCCTGGCCAATGCGGAAGTGGCGATGAACCGCGTGCAGGCCGGACAGGCCTCGCGCTTCTGCTTCTACTCGGCCGATCTCGATATGCGGGCCCGTCGTTTCATCGACGCACGCACGCGGCTCGCGCTCGCGCTGCAGGGCGGCGAGTTCGAGTTGCTCTATCAGCCGCAGGTTTCGCTCGAGACCGGCGCGCTCGCGGGCGTCGAGGCCCTGCTGCGTTGGCGGCATCCCCATCGCGGTGTTCTGGTGCCGCCGCAGTTCATTCCCGACGTCATCGACTCCGATCTCCCCGAGCGTCTCGACGACTGGGTGCTGCGCATGGTCTGCGCGCAGGCCCGGTTGTGGCGGGAAGCCGGCCTCGATCGCATCACGATCGGCGTCAACGTGACGGCACAGCGCTTCGCACGCGACGAGTTCGCGCCGGCGCTGCGACGAACGGTCGTGGACTCCGGCATCGATCCCAGCGCCATCGTGGTCGAGTTGCCCGAGGAGGTCCTGCTCTCCGGGGAGCGCGGTCACGCCTACCGCGTCGTGTCGATGCTCCGGGACACCGGGATGCATGTCGCGATCAACGATTTCGGCGCGGGGCAGGCGTCGCTGTCGTCGCTCAAGCGGCTGCCGATCGACCACATCAAGCTCTCCGAGCCCGTGATCCGCTCCTGCATGAGCGACCTGCGCGAATCGACGCTCATGCGGGCGGCGGTGAGTGCCGCGCGCGGTGTCGGCATGGCGGTGACGGCCGTCGGGCTGGAGACCCGCATGCAGCTCGAACTGCTGCGCCAGTTCGATTGCAGCCGGGCGCAGGGCTTCCATTTCGGGGCACCGATGGCACCCGACGCGCTCTTCCGCCGGGCCGTGACCGGGCGTTCGAAGTGGCTGGCGTCGGAGCTGGTCGCACTGCGGTCGAGCGGGTCGACCCCATAGCGGGCCGCACGACCCCGGCGAATCCCGTCGCCGCCCGAAAGCGCCGGCCGATGCGGCCGTCACCGACGGCAGACACCCGATGCCGCAGTGACGAAGCGGCGGGGTGCCGCGTCGCTCAGGCGTGCGCGGATCGGGCGCGGTTCGCGAGCAGACTCAACGCAATCGCAACGCCGAAGATCGGCAGACCGACCCACGGCAGCGGATCGAGGCCCGAGTGCGAGATGACCTGGGCGCCGGTCTCCGCGCCCGCCGCCTGCCCCAGATAGATCGCTGACGAGTTGAAGGCCACCGACACCGGCGCGAGCGACGGCGCCGTGGTCAGCAGCCGCGCCTGCTGGGTGCTGTTGATGGCGAAGCAGCCGAGCCCCCACAAGGTCACGCCGACAACCACGCCACCCAGTGAATAGCTCGTCACCAGCAGGGCGAACTGCGCCGCCGACAGCAGCCCGAGACAGATGGCCGCGATGCGCGGCGCACCGAGACGATCGAGGGTGCGCATCGTCGCCAGGTTGCCGAGGATGCCGGCGGCTCCGAACAGGGCGAGCAGGCCGGCGATCATCGTCGGCCCGGCATCCAGGCGCGCCTTGAAGATCTGCGTGAGGTACGAGAAGACCGTGAACTGTGCCCAGGAGTGCACGGCCGTCACCGAGATCACCAGCAACACCGGCCCGTGACCGGCCAGCCGCCGCCACGCGGCGGCGTCGATGCCGGGCACCTTCAGACCCGAGGGCAGCGCGACCCACACCCACGCGAGGGCCACGGCGGACAGCACGGACACCATCGCAAAGGCCGCCCGCCAGCCCATCGTCTCGGCGATCCAGGCCGACAGCGGCGTGCCGACGACGGCGGCGATGCTCCATCCCAGAAACACCAACGCCACCGCGGACCCGCGCCGTTCGGGCGGCACCATCAATCCGGCGACACCGGCCGCCTGCGACGTGAAGAGACCCGCACTGACGGCGGTCGCCACGCGCGACAGCAGGACTTCGGCGTAGGTCGACGATGCCGCGGACCAGGCGTGGCCCGCGACGTAGATCAGCAGCAGGACGGCGAGGAGGGTACGGCGGTCGACCCGGCTCAGCCAGGCCGCGAGCAGCGGCGTCAGGACGCAGAGCGTGAGCGCGAACGCCGCGATCAGACGACCTGCGGCCGGGATGCCGACGCCGAGCCCGTCCGCCAGCACCGGCAGCATGCCCGGCACGACCATCGTGCCCGTGCCGATCGCGAAGTTGCCGAAGCACAGCGCGACGAGACGGCCGCGGTTCATCGCCGGAGCTTCAACGTCGCCGTCGCGCGGCCGGCGTCAACGCGCTACCGCTTCGACGCGGGCAGCAGCGTCATTTGCGCCGCGACTTCGCTGCCGCGTCCTTCTTCGGCGCGCGTTTCCCGGCGGGCGTGTCGGCGTCGGCGGCCTTCGCCTTGGCCTGGTCGCGGAAGATCGCGCTGATCGCCGCGGCGGCCGCCGACGGCACGGCAGCGGTCTTCGACTTCTTCGGCGTCGTGACCGCGAGCGTGGCCGATGCCTTCTTCGATGTCTTCTTCGGGGCCTTCGACTTCTTCGGCGCGGTGGCCGTGTCCGGGGTCACGGTCCTCGGTGCCGGGGCCGCGGGTTTGCCGGCGGCGGTCTCGCGCCTGGCCTTCACCGCTTTCGGCGCCTTCGCCTTCGCCGGCTTCGGCGTGTCGGCGGCACGCACCGGTTCGGGCGGTTTCGCCGCGACCGGCGAGTCCACCGGCGATCTAGCCTCGGCAGGGGCGGGTGCCGGGGCCGATGCATGCGCCGGAGCGACCGGTGCCGCCGCGGCGCCCGCACCGGGTTTCGCCGAATCGAGCCGCAGTTTCGCGTACGAACCGGGCGCCGCTTCGATCACGCGCAGCTTCCCGTCGCCGGGTACGCGCGCGGGGACACGGCCGCCGCCGAAGGCCGAGACCCAGGTGCCCCAGTCGTCCCACCACGACCCTTCATGACGGTCGGCGGACGCGAGCCATGCGTCTGCGCTCTCGGGCTGCTGGCCGTTGGTCCAGTAGCAGTACTTCTGGGCGACCGGCGGATTCACGATGCCCGCGATGTGGCCCGAACCGCCGAGAACGAAGCGCACCGGACCGCCGAACAGGCGCGCCCCCATGTACGTGGACTTCCACGGTGCGATGTGGTCTTCCATCGTCGAGATGAAGTACGTGGGCGTGTCGACCTTCGAGAGGTCCATCTTCTCGCCGCCCACCTCCAGCGCACCGGGCTTCGAGAGCAGGTTGCGGATGTACATGTTCCGCAGGTAGAAGGTCTGCATCTTGGCCGGCATCCGCGTCGCGTCCGAATTCCAGTACAGCAGGTCGAACGGGAAGGGCTCCTTGCCGAGCAGGTAGTTGTTCACGACGAACGACCAGACGAGGTCGTTGTCGCGCAGCAGGTTGAACGTGCCGGCCATCTCCTCGCCCTCGAGGTAGCCACGCTGCGCCATCCGCTTCTCGAGGTTGTCGACGGTCTGCTCGTCGACGAACACGCCGAGTTCGCCGGGATCGGTGAAGTCGATCATCGTCGTGAAGTAGGTGACGCTCTTCACGCGCCGGGACTGTCCCTTCGCCCGCAGCCAGGCCATCAGGCAGGCCGTCAGGGTTCCGCCGAGGCAGTAGCCGATCAGGTTGATCTGCTCCTCGCCGGTGGCCTCGCGCACGGCGTCCATCGCGGCGAGCGGACCTTCGAACAGGTAGTCGTGGAAAGTCTTGTTCGCCTGGCGCTCGTCCGGATTCACCCACGAGATCACGAACACCGTGAGCCCGCGGTCGGTCGCCCACTTGATGAACGAGTTGCGCGCGCGCAGGTCGAGGATGTAGTACTTGTTGATCCACGGCGGCACGATCACGAGCGGGGTGCGATCCACCTGCGGCGTCGTCGGCTCGAACTGCAGCAGCTGCATCAGGTCGTTCTGGTACACGACCTTGCCGGCCGTCGACGCCACGTTCTCGCCGAGCTTGAACGCCTCGTAGTCCGTCATGCTGATCGCGAGCTTGCCGTGGCCGCGTTCCAGGTCGCGCAGCAGGTTCTTGAGGCCCGAGAGGAGATTCTGGCCGCCGGATTCCACGGTGGCCTTCAGCACATCCGGATTGGTCGCGGCGAAGTTGGTCGGTGCCAGTGCGTCGATGTACTGGCGCGTGAAGAACTTCACTTTCTTCGCGTGCGTCGGATCGAGGCCGTCGGTGCCGGCGACGGCACGCTGGATGTGATCCGCCGCGATCAGGTAGGACTGCTTGATGTAGTCGAACAGGAAGTTGTTCTGCCACAGCTCGCTCTTGAAGCGCGCATCGCCCTTGGCGGGCTCGCGCACCGACGCGCCGGTCTCGCCGCGCGCCTTGGTCACGGTGGCCGTCCAGAGCTTGACGTAGTCCTCCCAGAGGTTCTTCTGCATCGCCACCAGCTTCATCGGGTCCTCGGCGATCCTGCGGCCCAGTTCGACGAAAGCCTTGTCGATGCCGAGATCCTCCACATTGCGCATCACGTCCGTGTACGGCTGGTGTTTCAGGAACTCGCCGACGACCCGGGCCGAGCGCTGCGAGATCTCGGCGAGGGTCCGTTGCACTTCCTGGGGATCGGGCGTCTTGGGCTGCGGGGCGTCTGCCATGGCGGGACCTCGGTGGTCGGGTTCAGGCGGGGCGGGCGGTGAAGCGGTAGGCACCGTCGGCGCCTTTGGTCCGCTCGACCCGGCCGCGGGTGAGGAGATGATTCAAGTGGGCGATGGACTCGCCCATCGCGAAGAACAGCTGATGCGTGTCGAGCTGGCGGCGGAACAGCACCGGAACGACGTCTGCCGCCGTCATCGGCGTTGCGCAGGCCGCCACGAGATCGGCCAGGCGTTCGTCGTGGTGTGCGTGAAGCGCCGCGACCCGCGGACCGATGCCGCGGAAAGGCAGGCCGTGCGAGGGCAGGACCAGCGTGTCTTCGGGCAGATCCTCGTACGCGCGGATGGAACGCAGGAACTGGCCCACCGGATCGCCCTCGGGCTCCGTCGACCACACGCTCACGTTGGTGCTGATCTTCGGGAGCAGCATGTCGCCCGAGATCACGAGTCCCAGTTCCGCGCAGTACAGCGAGGCATGCTCCGGCGAATGCCCGAAGCCGGCGATCACGCGCCATTCGTGGAAGCCGAGGCGCAGCGAATCGCCATGCATGATGCGGCGGAACGTGCGGGGCGGTTCGGTGATCACGTTGCGGTAGCCGGTGGGGCGCTGCTTGAGCAGTTCGACCTTGTCCGCGGCCAGTCCGTGCGAGCGGTACAGCGTCTGGAGGCCCTCGTTGTCGTAACCGGAGGTCGACTCGTAGAGCGCGTGCGCCGTGAGGTATTCGGCCTCGGTCATGTGGAACGGCACGCCGAACGCGCGGACCATCCAGCCGCCCTGCCCGATGTGGTCCGGGTGGTAGTGCGTGACGACGATCTGCTCGAGCGGCGCATGCTGGGGAAGAAGCCCGTCCCACGCGGCGCGCGTCTCCTTCGAGTGGAAGCCGCAGTCCACGAGCGTCCAGCCGTGGGGCCCGCGCAGCAGCCACAGGTTGATGTGGTCCAGCGCGAACGGCAGCGGCATCCGGACCCAGTGCAGGTCGGGCGTGATCGCCGTCCACCGCGCCGTGGCGGGCGGCTCGGTGAACGGGAACGTGAGCCCGGAAGCCGGGCCGGCGCGCTGCGCAACTGCGGAGGGGGTCTGCGACATGTCTGGGTTCCGACTCGACCCGGGGGCGGGGCGGGTCTCCACTGAGAATTCCGTTGGCCGTGACGAGGACCCGGCCCTTCCGGACCGACTCTCTTTATACTCGCATGATACGAGATTGTTGCATCGCACAAAACCCCCTGTCATGCCAGCCGACGCCAACGCCACGTTCTCCATCACCGACCTTGCCCGCGAGTTCGGCATCACCACGCGCACGATCCGCTTCTACGAAGACCACGGGTTGCTCTCGCCGGCGCGGCGCGGCCGCAACCGGGTCTACGACAAGCGCGACCTCGTCCGGCTGAAGCTCACCCTGCGCGGCAAGCGTCTCGGCTTCTCGCTCACGGACATCCGCGAACTGCTCGACATCTACGACGCCGCGCGGGACGAGAGTGAACAGCTGGTGCAGTTCCTGGCATCGTTGCGCCGCCGCCGCGAAGCCCTCGAGCAGCAGCGCGAGGACATCGAGGCGACCCTGACGGAGATCCGGGCTTTCGAAGCCCAGTGCAAGCGATTGCTGGACACCGGCGGCGGCAAGCCCGCCAAGTCCGCCAGGACGCCCGGCCCGAAGCGGGTGGCCGCCCGCTCAAATTGACGTTGACGTCAACGGAACCTAGACTCGTCCTCCCCCCTGTCCCTCGCCCGCGCCGAGAAGGAGTTCCCCCCATGGATCGCGCCGCGCCTACCGCAACACTTCGCTATCCCTCCCTTGACTTCGCGCTCGGCGAAACGATCGATCTGCTGCGAACGTCGCTGCAGGTCTTCGCCGCCGGCGAGATTGCCCCGCGGGCTGCCGCCATCGATGCGAGCAACGACTTCCCGATGGACCTCTGGCGGAAGCTGGGCGACCTCGGCGTGCTCGGCATGACGGTGGAGGAGGAATACGGCGGCACCGGACTCGGCTATCTCGCCCACATCGTGGCCATGGAGGAGATCAGCCGCGCGAGCGCCTCGGTGGGGCTCTCCTACGGTGCCCACTCGAACCTGTGCGTGAACCAGATCCGCCGCAACGGCACCGAGGCGCAGAAGCGCCGCTATCTGCCTCGTCTCGTGTCCGGCGATCACGTCGGCGCGCTCGCGATGAGCGAGCCCGGGGCCGGATCGGACGTCGTCTCCCTGCGGCTGCGGGCCGACCGCGTGGGCGATCGCTACGTGCTGAACGGCAACAAGATGTGGATCACGAACGGCCCGGACGCCGACGTGCTCGTGGTGTACGCCAAGACCGACCCGGCCGCCGGATCCAAGGGGATGACCGCTTTCCTCATCGAGAAGGGATTCAAGGGGTTCTCGACCGCGCAGAAACTCGACAAGCTCGGGATGCGCGGTTCCAACACCGGGGAACTGGTCTTCCAGGATTGCGAGGTGCCGGTCGAGAACGTGCTGGGCGAGGTGGGCCGCGGCGTGAACGTGCTGATGAGCGGCCTCGATTTCGAGCGCACGGTGCTGTCGGGCGGGCCGCTCGGCATCATGGCCGCGTGCATGGATGTCGTGATCCCCTACGTCCACGAACGCAAGCAGTTCGGCCAGTCCATCGGGGAATTCCAGCTCATCCAGGGCAAGCTCGCCGACATGTACTCGACGATGATGGCCTCCCGGGCCTACGTGTATGCCGTGGGCCAGGCGTGCGATCGCGCATCGACGCCGGAGGCCGTGCGCGCCCTGCGGAAGGATGCCGCCGGCGCGATCCTGTACTCGGCCGAGAAAGCCACCTGGATGGCCGGCGAGGCGATCCAGTGCCTCGGCGGCAACGGCTACATCAACGACTACCCCACCGGCCGCCTCTGGCGCGACGCCAAGCTGTACGAGATAGGAGCAGGAACGTCCGAAATCCGCCGTTGGCTGATCGGGCGCGAATTGTTCGCGGACACGATATGAACAGGAACCGCCCGTGAATGCACCCGTGCTCCTGGCCGGCCAGGAACGAACCGACCTCTCCTTCGCCATCGCGCGGGCCATCCTCGACGGCTTCGATCGCCACTACCGGATCTTCCGGGAGATCACCGCCGCGGCGCGCGAACGGTTCGAGTCGGCAGACTGGCCGGCCGTCCATCAGGCCCACGCCGACCGAATCGCCTTCTACGACCAGCGCGTGACCGAGAACGCCGACCGGCTCGAGCGCGAATTCGACGCCGCCCGTCTGCCGGAGGAGTTATGGCCGCGCATCAAGCTCGACTACCTCGGGCTGATCTCCGACCACAAGCAGCCGGAGCTGGCCGAGACGTTCTTCAATTCGGTGAGCTGCCGGATCCTGCACCGCTCGTATTTCCACAACGACTACATCTTCGTGCGGCCGGCCGTCTCGACGGAGCATCTCGATTCCGAAACGCCCGCCTATCGCAGCTACTACCCGCTCAAGGATGGCCTGCGGTCCGTGATGCGCAGGATCCTTGCGGACACCGGCCTCACGCTGCCCTTCCGGCATCCGGCGCGTGATCTCCGCCATGTGGTGCGGGCGGCACGCGCGGCGCAGCCGCGGCCGTTCCGTGCCGAGGCCAACCAGCAGATCCAGGTCCTGTCGTGCCTGTTCTTCCGCAACCAGCGCACGTACCTGATCGGCAAGGCCGTGAACGGCGAGACCGAATTGCCGTTCGCGATCCCGATCGTGCATGACGGCGAAGGCGGCCTCACGCTCGATGCGCTGCTGCTCGACGCGCGCCAGATCGCGCCGCTGTTCGCCTTCAGCCGCGCGTATTTCATGGCCGACATGGAAGTGCCCTCGGCGTATGTCGAGTTCCTCGCCAGCATGCTGCCGCGCAAGCCGAAGGCGGAGCTGTACACGTCGCTCGGCCTGCAGAAGCACGGCAAGACGCTCTTCTTCCGCGACTTCCTGCGGCACCTGCGCTATTCCACCGACGACTTCGTGCTCGCGCCCGGCATCCGCGGCCTCGTGATGATCGTGTTCACGCTGCCCTCGTATCCGTACGTCTTCAAGGTGATCCGCGACCGCATCTCGCCGACGAAGGACGTGAGCCGCGAGATCGTCAAGGAGAAATACATGCTGGTGAAGCGGCACGACCGCATCGGCCGGATGGCGGACACGCTGGAGTACGCCGACGTCGCCTTCCCGCGCGCGCGCTTCACCGAGGCGCTGATCGACGAGCTGAAGCGGGAAGCCCCCTCCCTGGTGGAGGAGGACGGCGACCTGATCGTGGTCAAGCACCTGTACATCGAGCGGCGCATGAATCCGCTCAACCTCTACCTCGACGAAGCCGACGACGCGCAGGTGAAGGCCGCCGTGATCGACTACGGACGCGCCATCAAGGAACTGTGCTCGGTGAACATCTTCCCGGGCGACATGCTGTTCAAGAACTTCGGCGTGACCCGCGGCGGCCGCGTCGTGTTCTACGACTACGACGAGATCGTCTACATGACGGAGTGCAACTTCCGTCGCATTCCCGAGGCCCGCACGCCGGAGGACGAGATGTCCGCCGAGCCGTGGTACCCCGTGGCTCAGAACGACATCTTCCCGGAGGAATTCGCCCCCTTCCTCCTGTCCGGGGAACGGGTGCGCAAGCACTTCCTCGAACATCACCGCGATCTGCTCGACATCGGATTCTGGAGCGAGACCAAGCGGCGCATCGAGGGCGGCCACATCGAGGACGTGTTCCCCTACGCGAATTCGGCGCGCTTCGCCGTGCGCTTCGGCGGCGAACACGCCGACACACAGGAGCTGCCATGACCCGTGTCCTGCATACCCCGCTGTGCGAACTGCTCGGCATCGACGTGCCGATCCTCCAGGCGCCGATGGCCGGCACCACCACGCCCGCGCTGGCGGCTGCCTGCTCGGAGGCCGGCGCGCTCGGATCCATCGGCTTCGCCTACGCGCAACCCGAACAGATCCGCCGCGACGTCGAAGCGACCCGTGCGCTCACCGGACGGCCGATCAACATCAACTTCTTCACCTCGCCCCAGCCCCTGCCGCCGGACGCCGCCGCGCAGGCGGATGCCATTGCCGCCGTGGCCGGGTACTACCGCGAGCTGGGAGTGACGCCGCCCGTTGCCGTGTCTCCGCCCTATGCACCCGACCTCGACGCGCAGCTGGACACCGCGCTGGCGCTGAAGCCCGGCGTCGTCACCGTCCACCTGGGCGACCTGCCGCGCGAACGCATCGGGCAGTTCCGGGCGGCCGGCATCCGCGTCGGCGCGTCGGCGACCTCGGTCGAGGAAGCAAGGCATCTCGAGGCGCTCGGCATCGACTTCATCATCGCGCAGGGCGCAGAGGCCGGGGGCCATCGCGGCACCTTCCGGGATGATCCGTACCACTGCCTGACCGGCACCCTCGCGCTCACGCGTCTCATCGTCAGCCGCGTGAAGACGCCCGTGGTGGCTGCGGGCGGCATCATGGACGGCGCCGGCATCGCCGCGGCATTGGCGCTCGGCGCGCAGGCGGCGCAGCTCGGCACCGCCTTCATGCCGTGCCCCGAGTCCGCCGCGAGTGCCATCCAGCGCCAGACCCTGCTCGCGCAGGCCGACGACGCGACCGTGATCACGGAGAAGTTCTCCGGCAAGCCGGCCCGCGGGATCGAGAACCGCTACATGCGCGAATCGACCGGATTTCCGCAACTGCCGTTCCCGGCGCAGCACGCACTGACGTCGCCGTTGCGAACGGCATCGGCCAAGGCCGGCGTGCCCGACTTCGTGGCGCTCTGGGCCGGCCAGGCCGTCGCGCTGTCGCGAGCCTTGCCGGCCGCGGAACTGGTGCGCGAACTGGTCAAGGAAACCCTGGAGACGGTGGACCGGCTCGCCCGTCTGGCCGCGCATCCATGAGCCGTCCCACCCGCGTGCGAGAATCGCTGCGCGCGTCCACCACTCTCGAGGTGACGAAATGACTGACCCCATCGTGATCGTATCGGCCGTGCGCACGCCCATGGGTGCCTTCCAGGGCGAGTTCCGCGATTTCACCGCTTCCGCGCTCGGGGCCGTCGCGATCCGTGCTGCCGTCGAGCGGTCGGGCGTCGAGCCCGAGGATGTCGAGGAGGTCGTGCTGGGCTGCGTGCTCCCCGCCGGCCAGGGCCAGGCCCCCGCGCGTCAGGCCAGCCTCGGCGCCGGATTGCCGCTGTCGGCGGGCTGCACGACGGTCAACAAGATGTGCGGCTCCGGCATGAAGGCCGCCATGTTCGCGCACGATCTGCTCGTCGCCGGGACCCATCGCGTGATGGTGGCGGGCGGCATGGAAAGCATGACCAATGCCCCGTACCTGCTGCCCAAGGCGCGCAGCGGCTACCGCATGGGTCACCAGCAGGTGCTCGATCACATGTTCCTCGACGGCCTCGAGGACGCCTACGACAAGGGGCGGCTGATGGGGACCTTCGCCGAGGATTGCGCCGGGAGCTTCGGCTTCACCCGCGCGGCGCAGGACGCCTTCGCGATCGCCTCCCTCGAGCGCGCCCAGGCCGCGAACCGGGAAGGCCGGTTCGCCTGGGAGATCGCGCCCGTCACGCTCAAGTCCGGCAAGGGCGATCGCTTCGTCGACCAGGACGAGCCGCCGTTCAAGGCCAACTTCGAGAAGATCCCGCAGCTGAAGCCGGCGTTCCGCAAGGACGGCACCGTGACGGCCGCGAACTCCAGTTCGATCTCCGACGGCGCCGCTGCGCTGGTGCTGATGCGCCGCTCCGAGGCCGAGCGCCGCGGACTGACGCCCCTGGCGACCATCGTCGGCCACAGTACGCATGCCCAGGAACCGGGGTGGTTCACGACCGCCCCGGTCGGCGCGATCCGCAAGCTGTTCGACAGGACCGGCTGGACGGCCGGCTCGGTGGACCTGTACGAGATCAACGAGGCCTTTGCCGTGGTCACGATGGCGGCGATGAAGGAGCACGGCCTGCCGCACGACCGGGTGAACGTGAACGGCGGTGCGTGCGCGCTGGGTCACCCCATCGGTGCGTCCGGCGCCCGCATCCTCGTCACGCTGCTCGGTGCGCTCAAGCAGCGGAACCTCAAGCGCGGTGTCGCCAGCCTGTGCATCGGCGGCGGCGAGGCGACGGCGATGGCGGTCGAAATGGTTTGAGACTGTGAAGACGTGAAGACGTGAAGACGTGAAGGCGTGAAGGCGTGAAGGCGTGAAGGCGTGAAGGCGTGAAGGCGTGAAGGCGTCAACCTCGGGGGAGTCAACCAATGCAGCACAAGATCGGATTCATCGGCGTGGGCCTGATGGGCCACGGCATGGCAAAGAACCTCGTCGAGAAGGGCTGGCAGGTCACCGTGCTCGGTCACCGCAACCGCGCGCCGGTGGAGGACCTCGTCAAGCGCGGCGCGACGGAAGCGAAGGATGTCGCGTCGCTCGTGGCCGCTTCGGACATCGTCTTCCTCTGCGTGACGGGCACGCCGGAGGTCGAGGATCTGGTGTACCGGCCGGGCGGGATCCTCGCGTCGTGCCGGGCCGGGCAGATCATCGTCGACACGTCCACGTGCCAGCCGGGGCCCACGATCAAGACCGCCGCGAAGTTCGCCGAGAAGTCGGTGCGCTTCGTCGATGCGCCGCTCACCCGCACGCCGGCGGAAGCCGAGCAAGGGCGCCTCAACACGCTCGTCGGCGCCGACCCGGCCACGTTCGCCGAACTGGAGCCCGTGCTGCGCGGCTTCTGCGAGAACATCTTCCACGTGGGCGGCACCGGCGCCGGCCACACGATGAAGCTCATCAACAACTTCGTCGTGATCGGCAGCGTGTCCGTGTGGGCCGACGCGATGGTGGCGTGCCGCAAGCTCGACGTCGACCCGCGTCAGCTCGTGAAGGTCCTGAACGTCGGCGCCATCAACTCGCCCATGTTCCAGAACGTCGGCGGCGGAGCGGCGGAAGGCGATTTCAGCCGGGCCCGGTTCGCGCTGAAGAACGCGGCCAAGGACGTGCGCTATTTCGTGCAGGCGATGACGGAAACGCAGTCCGCCGGCGTCGTGACGGCCGCCGTGAACCAGAGCCTCAATCAGGCGCTGGCCCTGGGGTTCGGCGCCGACGACAAGATGATCGGTTCGATCATCGAGGCGCAGGCGAAATTGAACAACGTCGACATCCCCGTGAAATCCTGAGCCGCCGAGCGCCGAGATGCCCGCCCCCATCCTGTTCTACTTCGATTTCACCTCGCCGTACGGCTACCTCGCGAGCACGCGCATCGACGCCCTGTGTGCCACCTACGGGCGCGAGGTCGCGTGGAAGCCCTACCTGCTCGGCGCGACCTTCAAGGTCACGGGCCTGCCCGCGTTGCCCACCGTGCCCATGAAAGGCCCGTACTCCGCCCACGACTTCCTCCGCAGTGCCCGCTACCACGGCATTCCGTATCGCCAGCCCACGACGTTTCCGGCGTCCATGCAGGCACCGTCGCGGGCGTTCTACTGGGCCCACGACCGCGATCCGGCCGCCGCGAAGGCGCTGGCCCGCGCGCTGTACCGGGCGTATTTCGTCGAGGACGTGAACATCTCGAATCCGTCCGACACCGTGCGCATCGCCGCGTCCCTCGGACATGACGGCGCGGCGCTCGACGCCGCGCTGCAGTCGCCCGAACTGAAGGAACGCTTGAAAGCCGAGACCGACGCCGCCATCGCGGCCGGCGTCTTCGGTTCGCCCTTCGTCATCGTCGACGGCGAGCCCTTCTGGGGCATGGATCGCCTCGATCAGGTCGAGCGCTGGCTGCGCACCGGCGGGTTCTAGCGCCCATGCGAATGCTCCGGCACGTCTGCGTCTTCTGCGGTTCCAGCCCGGGCAAGCGGCCGGAATACGTGACGGCCGCGCACGAGGTCGGCCGCGTGCTGGCGGCGAACGACATCACCGTCGTGTTCGGCGGCGGTCGCGTCGGCATGATGGGCGCGATCGCGGACGGGGCGCTCGGCGCGGGCGGACGCGTCGTCGGGGTGATCCCCGACGGCCTCATGCGGCGCGAGGTGGCGCACGAGGGGCTGACCGAGATGCATGTGGTCGCCTCGATGCACGAACGCAAGCAGAAGATGGCCGACCTGGCCGACGCCTTCGTGATGCTGCCGGGCGGCTTCGGCACGTTCGAGGAGTTCTGCGAGGTCATCACCTGGGCGCAGCTCGGCATCCACGCGAAGCCGTGCATCGCCGTCAATACGAACCGCTACTACGATCCGCTCGTCGCCATGTTCGATCACGCGATGGCGGAAGGTTTCCTCAGACCCGAGGTCCGCGCCATCGTCGGCGTGGTCGACACGCCCGCGGATCTGATCCCGATCCTCCACCGTCACCGCATGCCTGCGGTGGAACGCTGGATGAACGCCGCCAACACCTGAAGGAGAGTCAGGAAATGCCCATCACCAAAGGCTGCAAGGCACTCGTGGACGAGGCCAACGCGCGCATCAGGACGATCAGCGTCGAGGAGGCCAAGCGCCTCCACGGCGATCCGGACACCGTTTTCGTGGACATCCGCGACGTGCGGGAACTGGAGCGCGACGGCATGATCCCCGGGGCGTTCCACGCGCCGCGCGGCATGCTCGAGTTCTGGGTCGACCCCGCGAGCCCGTACTACAAGGAGATCTTCGGCAGCGGCAAGTCGTTCGTCTTCTACTGTGCGTCCGCCTGGCGCTCGGCGCTGGCCACGGCGGTCGTGCAGGACATGGGGCTCGCGCCGGTCTGCCACATCCAGGGCGGCTTCAACGGCTGGAAGCAGGGCGGCGGTGCCGTGGGCCAGAAGCCGGAACACCACGCCAAGGGATAGGCGCCGAGTGGCAGCGATCCGTTCACGACTCAATCCGCGCGCGGACGATTTCCGCGGCAACGCGGCCGCGATGGCGGCACTCGTGGCCGACCTGCGGGTCAAGGTCGCGCGGATTTCCGAAGGGGGCGGTCCGGCCGCGCGGGACAGGCACGTGGCGCGGGGCAAGCTGCTGCCGCGCGACCGCGTGCGACAACTGCTCGACGTCGGTTCGCCGTTCCTGGAGCTGTCGCAGCTCGCCGCCTGGGGCATGTACAACGACGAGTCGCCCGGCGCCGGCATCATCACCGGCATCGGACGGGTCAGCGGACGCGAGTGCGTGATCGTCGCGAACGACGCCACGGTGAAGGGGGGCACCTACTACCCCATGACCGTGAAGAAGCACCTGCGCGCGCAGGAGATCGCATGGCAGAACCGCCTGCCGTGCCTGTATCTCGTGGATTCCGGCGGAGCGAACCTGCCGAACCAGGACGACGTGTTCCCCGATCGAGACCACTTCGGCCGCATCTTCTACAACCAGGCGAATCTCTCGGCGCAGGGCGTGCCGCAGGTCGCCGTCGTGATGGGCTCCTGCACCGCCGGCGGCGCGTACGTCCCGGCCATGTCCGACGAGAGCATCATCGTGCGCCACCAGGGCACGATCTTTCTGGGCGGGCCGCCGCTGGTGAAGGCGGCGACGGGCGAGGTCGTCTCGGCGGAGGAGCTCGGCGGCGCCGACGTCCACACCCGCGTGTCCGGGGTGGCCGACCACTACGCCCTCGACGACCGGCACGCCCTGGAGATCGCGCGACGCATCGTCGGCAATCTCAATCACGTGAAGCGCGTCGAACTCGACGTGCGGGACCCGCGCGAGCCGCTGCACGCCGCCGACGAGCTGCACGGTGTCATCCCCACCGATCCGCGCAAACCGTTCGACGTGCGCGAGATCATCGCGCGCCTCGTCGACGCCAGCGAACTCGACGAGTTCAAGCAGAACTACGGCACGACCCTGGTGTGCGGCTTTGCGCACCTGTACGGCTACCCGGTGGGCATCGTCGCGAACAACGGCATCCTGTTCTCGGAGTCCGCCCAGAAGGGCGCGCACTTCATCGAACTGTGCGCCCAGCGCGGCATCCCGCTCGTGTTCCTCCAGAACATCACCGGGTTCATGGTCGGCCGGAAATACGAATCCGGCGGCATCGCCAAGGACGGCGCCAAGATGGTCACGGCCGTCGCCTGTGCGCAGGTGCCCAAGTTCACCGTGATCCTCGGCGGCAGCTTCGGCGCCGGCAACTATGGCATGTGCGGCCGCGCGTACAGCCCGCGCTTCCTGTGGATGTGGCCGAATGCACGCATCTCCGTGATGGGCGGCGAGCAGGCCGCGAGCGTGCTGGCCCAGGTGAAGCGCGACGGCATCGAGGCCAGGGGCGGCGCATGGTCGCGCGAGGACGAAGAGGCCTTCAAGGCGCCGATCCGGGCGCAGTACGAAACGCAGGGACACCCGTACTACGCCAGCGCGCGGCTCTGGGACGACGGGGTGATCGATCCCGCCGACACGCGCCGCGTGCTGGGGCTCGGACTGTCCGCCGCACTCAATGCACCGATCGAGCCCACCCGGTTCGGTGTCTTCCGCATGTAGACGCACGACGAGGCCGGACGACGATGGAAAAGAAAGCCGCGACGCTGGGCCTGCCGTCCGACCAGGTCGAGATCGAGAAGCTTCGCAACATCGGGCCGCGATCGGCGAAATGGCTGATCGCCGTCGGCATCAACACCAAGAAGGATCTGGAGGAACTGGGCGCCGTGAACGCGTTTCGCCTGATGAGGAACCATGGCTACAACGTCACACCCGTGATGCTCTACGCCCTGCAGGGCGCGCTCATGGACGTGAACTGGAATCGCCTCCCCGGCAAGATGAAGGACGACCTGCGCGCGAGGGCCCGGGCCGATGAGTGACACCGTGCTGACCGCGATCGCGCCCGACGGGGTGGCGACGATCACGATGATCCGTCCCGACGTCCACAACGCGTTCGACGAGGTCCTGATCGCCGACCTGACCGCCGCCGTGCGCGCGATCGATGCCGATCCGGCCGTGCGCGTGATCGTCCTCGCGGCGGCCGGGAAGAGCTTCTCCGCCGGCGCCGATCTCCACTGGATGAAGCGCATGGCGGCCTATACCGAGGCCGACAACCTGCGCGATGCGCTGCGTCTCGCGGATCTCATGCGCACGATCGACCGGGCGCACAAGCCGACCATCGCCCGCGTGCAGGGCGCGGCATTCGGCGGCGGCGTCGGTCTGGTGGCGTGCTGCGACCTGGCGATCGTCGCGCGCGAGGCCGTCTTCTCGCTCTCCGAGGTGCGCCTGGGCTTGATCCCGGCGGTCATCAGTCCGTACGTGGTGCAGGCCATCGGTGCGCGCGCATCCCGCCGCTACTTCCTGACGGCCGAACGCTTCACGGCGGACGAGGCGTTGCGGCTCGGGCTCGTCACGGACGTGGTCGACGCGGAGGACATCGACGCTCGTATCCAGACACTCACCGGCCACCTGCTGAAGGGCGGACCGCAGGCCATCGCGGCGGCGAAGGACCTGATCCGCGCCGTGACCGACCAGCCCATCGAGACCGCGCTGGTCGAGGACACCGCGAATCGCATCGCGCGCACCCGGGCCGGTGCGGAGGGCAGGGAAGGCATCGCGGCATTCCTGGAAAAGCGCCCGCCGGCGTGGGTGGCGTCCGGAGCCAAATCGTGACCACCCGCGTTCGCACCGGCCGCGCGGAGACCGCGTGATGTTCGACAAGATCCTCATCGCCAACCGCGGCGAGATCGCCTGCCGTGTGGCGCGCACGGCGAAGCGTCTCGGCATCCGTACCGTCGCCGTGTATTCCGAGGCCGACGCCAACGCGATGCACGTCGCCGCGTGCGACGAAGCCTTCCTCATCGGTGCGGCCGCTCCGCGCGAGAGCTACCTGCGGATCGACCGGATCCTCGATGCCGTCCGGCGCTCCGGGGCGCAGGCCGTCCACCCCGGCTACGGATTCCTGTCGGAGAACGAAACGTTCGCGCAGGCGTGTGCGGACGCCGGCGTGGTCTTCATCGGGCCGCCGCCGTCCGCCATTCGCGCGATGGGTTCGAAGAGCAACTCGAAGACGCTGATGGCCACGGCCGGCGTGCCGCTCGTGCCCGGCTACCACGGGGAATCGCAGGATCCCGCGCTGCTCGCATCCGAGGCCGAACGCATCGGCTACCCCGTGCTCATCAAGGCCTCGGCAGGCGGCGGCGGCAAGGGCATGCGCATCGTCGAGGCCCCTGCGCAACTGGCCGAGGCCGTCGCGTCCGCGAAGCGCGAGGCCGCGTCGTCGTTCGGGGATGACCGCCTGCTGATCGAGAAGTACCTGACCCGTCCGCGCCACGTCGAACTGCAGGTGTTCGCGGACACCCAGGGCAACTGCGTGCACCTGTTCGAGCGCGATTGCTCCGTGCAGCGCCGCCACCAGAAGGTCGTGGAGGAGGCGCCGGCGCCCGGCATGACCGCCCAGCGCCGCCGTCTGATGGGGTCGGCGGCCGTCGCCGCGGCGCGCGCCGTGGACTACGTGGGCGCCGGCACCGTCGAGTTCATCCTCGACGCGTCGGGCGAGTTCTACTTCATGGAGATGAACACGCGCCTGCAGGTCGAGCACCCGGTCACGGAAATGATCACCGGCCTCGACCTGGTCGAGTGGCAATTGCGGGTGGCCGCCGGCGAGCCGCTGCCCCTGACGCAGGAACAGGTCACGATGCGAGGACACGCCGTCGAGGTGCGCGTGTATGCCGAAGATCCCGCGCGAGGCTTCCTGCCCGCGATCGGCCGTCTGGAGCATCTGCGCGAGCCGTTGCCGTCGCCGCACGTGCGCGTGGACACGGGGGTCCGTGAAGGCGACACGATCGGCGTCAACTACGATCCGATGATCGCCAAGCTGATCTGCTGGGACGTGGATCGCGACGCCGCACTGCGCCGCCTGCGGCAGGCGCTGGGCGACTATCAGGTGGTCGGACTCGCGAACAATCTCGAGTTCCTGTCGGCCGTGATCGCACATCGGTCGTTCGCGCAGGCGCATCGCGATCCCGGGCTGCTCGACACCGGTCTCATCGAGCGGCACCGCGCCGCGCTGCTGCCCGATCCGGCGCCGGCGTCGGACTCCGTGCTCGCGCTGGCCGTGCTGGCCGAGCTGCTGCGGGCCGATCACGAAGCCCAGGTGCGTGCCCGGCGGTCGTCCGATCCCCACTCGCCGTGGCACGACTGCAGCGGCTGGCGGATGAACGAGGACAACTACCACGAGTTCCGCCTGCTCGATGGCGAGCGGCGTGTCTCCGTGACGGCCCACTACCGGGGCACAGGCTACGAGATCGAACTGCCCGGCGGCCGCATCGATGCGTCGGGCGAACTGGACGCCGAGGGACGGTTGAGCGCCGATCTCGGCGGCGTGCGTCAGCTCGCGGAGATCGTCCGGCGCGGCGCCGAGATGACGCTCTTCACCGGCGGTCGCAGCCATCGGCTGTCGCTGGAGACGAGTGACGGCGCGGGCGACGAGGAAGGCCGGGGATCGCTGACGGCGCCGATGCCCGGGTCGGTGATCGAGGTGCTCGTGAAGGCCGGCGACTCCGTCGAGAAGGGGGCGCCGCTGATGCTGATCGAAGCCATGAAGATGGAGCACACGATCTCGGCGCCGACCGGCGGTGTGGTCAAGGAGATCTTCTTCGCCAAGGGCGATCAGGTGCTCGAAGGGGTCGAGTTACTCGCGTTCGAGCCGGTGACAGCGTGAGGGTGCGCCGTCCTGGCGGTGCGCGGTGCGCACCCGACGGGTCGATCGGTACTCGACCTTCGCGCATCTGCCGTGCAGGTGCATCCGCAGGGTGCGCAGCGCGCACCGCCACACAGCTGGAATCGAGGCCATGAGTCTTCCCACCCGAGTCAAGATCGTCGAAGTCGGCCCGCGCGACGGTCTGCAGAACGAGCCGACCCCCGTGTCGACCGACATCAAGGTGGAGCTCATCGAACGCCTCGCCGACGCCGGGCTGCCGGTGGTGGAGGCCACGAGCTTCGTCTCGCCCAAGTGGGTACCGCAGATGGCCGATGCCGCCGACGTGATGGCGCGCATCCGGCGCAAGCCCGGCGTGCGCTATCCGGTGCTCGTTCCGAACCTGAAGGGGCTCGAGGCCGCGCTCGCGGCCGCCGCCGACGAGATCGCCGTGTTCGCCGCCGCGTCGGAAGCCTTCTCGCACAGGAACATCAACTGCTCCATCGACGCGTCCCTCGACCGCTTCGCGCCGGTGTGCGAAGCCGCGCTGGCGAAGGGCGTTCGCGTGCGCGGCTACGTTTCCGTCGTGCTCGGCTGCCCGTATCAGGGTGAGGTGATGCCCGAAGCGGTCGCGCATGTCGCCGGGCGCCTGGCCGACATGGGCTGCTACGAGATCTCGCTCGGCGACACGATCGGTGCCGGCACGCCCGTGCGCACGCAGCGGATGATCGACGCCGTCGCGAAGCACGTCCCGATCGACCGGCTCGCGGGCCACTTCCACGACACCTTCGGCCAGGCGATCGGCAACATCTTCGCGTCGCTCGAGATGGGGCTGTCGGTGTTCGACAGTTCCGTGGCCGGCCTCGGCGGTTGCCCGTACTCACCGGGCGCGACGGGCAATGTCGCCACCGAGGATGTCCTGTACCTGCTGGACGGACTGGGCATCGAGACCGGTGTGGATCTCGACAGGCTCGTGGACGCGGCGACTTTCGTGTGCGACGCCATCGGCCGCCCGACGGCGTCGCGGGCGGGCCGCGCGATCCTGGCGCGTCGCCGTCGGCAGGCGGCCTGACCCGATGAGCCTCCTTGTCGACGACGTGCCGTCGCCGTGCATCAACGTGTGCCGGATGGACGACGCCCGCGGCCTGTGCGTCGGCTGCCTCCGCACCCTGAACGAGATCGCCGCGTGGTCCTCGATGCCCGCGCGCGAGAAGCGCGACGTCCTCGCGAAGCTGGCGGTGCGCCGCGAGGCCTTCCCGCCGGGCCGCTGACGGGCCGGCTCAGGCGACGAGGGCCAGCGCCACGTCCCGGACGGTCCGGGGTCCGCCAGCCGTGAACCCGCGATGCATCTGTACGAGACGGATGCCGGCCGCCTTCAGCCGGCGGGCACGGTCGGCCGAGTCGACGCCGCCGACGGCGATCACGTCGAGCGACGGTGCCGCCTCCTGCCAGGTCCGGCACGTGCGAGGCACCGTGGCTGCCCAGGTCGGCGCATCCATCGGCCGATGACCTGCCGCGATCACGCCGTCGAAATGCAGCCTCACCAGCAGGTCGAGCAGCCGCGCGGTCTCAGTTGCCGAAGTCTCCATGGGCCATTTCACGAGCAGTGACGGTCTGCGCACCGTCGCCGGGACCCGCGCATCGCAACGCGCGCTGGCCGCCGCTTCGAGCACGGCTTGCAGGTGCGGCCGTGCGGCGGCCGAGCGCAGTCGTGCCGCGGCGTCGGACGTGAGATTGAGCACGACGTAGTCGGCGCACCGTCCCAAGCTGGCCACGGCCGCAGCGTAGTCGCGCCATGCGAGGCGCGCGGCTCGGCCCGGGCCGATGCCCACGTTCACGCCGATGATCGGTCCGTTGCCGTCGCCGGTCCGTCGCCGGTGCAAGTCGATCGTGTTCGCGAGGGCCGCCGCCGTCTCGCCCGCCGGTGACGCGAGCGTCGCCGTGCCGAGTTCCACGAAACCGAATCCCCACTGACGCGCCGCCCCCAGGGAGTGTCCGGTGCGGTCGAAACCTGCGGCCAGACCCACGGGGCCGGGCAGCGCGAGTCCGAGCGCGCGGACCGCGGTGGCGATCACGCCGTCTGCAAGGGGGGTGGAATCACCCATGCCTGCGCTGGAACTCGCGCATGAACGAGGCGAGTGCCGACGCGGCCGACAGGGGCGTCGCGTTGTACAGGCTGGCCCGCAGCCCGCCGACGCGGCTGTGCCCGGCGAGATCGAACAGGCCTTCCGCCTCCGCAGCCCCGAGGAAGCGGCTCGTCAGCGTCTCGTCGTCGAGCCGGAAGCAGACGTTCACCGGCGAGCGCCATGCCTCGGACGTGCGGCAGCGATAGAAGCCGCCGCTGTCGTCGATCGCTCCGTAGACGAGCCGGCTCTTGATGCGGTTCTCCGCCTGCATCGCCGCGAGCCCCCCCTGCGCGACGAGCCATTCGAGGACCCGCGCCGCGACGTGGATCGAGAACGTGGCCGGGGTGTTGAACCGGGAACCGGCCGCAGCCTGGCGCGTGTAGTCGAACGGCGCCGGTACGCTCGCATGGGCGCGGCCGAGCAGATCGCGACGCACCAGCACGAGCGTCAGTCCTGCGGGCCCGATGTTCTTCTGGGCGCTGGCGTAGATCACGCCCCAGTCCGAGACCCGGATCGGTCGCGTGAGCAGGTCCGAACTCATGTCGGCGACCAGCGGCACGCCGGGCGGGTGGGGAGGCGTGTCGGCGAACGCGACGCCATCGGCCGTCTCGTTGCTCGTGATGTGCAGGTAGGACGCCTCGGGTCGGACGCGCCATGTCGCGAGATCGGGCACGCGATCGAAGGCGTGGTCGGCGCTGCTCGCGGCCACGTGCACGCGCGTCACGCGCGAAGCTTCCGTGAGGGTCTTGCGCGCCCAGTAGCCGGTCTCGATGTAGTCCCCGCCGTCCGGTCCCACGCCGAGATTGAGGGGAAGCAAGGTGAACTGCGCCGTGGCCCCGCCCTGCAGGAAGAGCACGGCATGGTCTTCCGGCACGCCCAGCAGTCGGCGAACGTTGTCCTCGGCCCCGGCGAGCGTCTCGCGGAACTGCGCCGTCGTGAACGGCTGCTCGAGCGGGGTGCGCTGCACACCGGCAACCAGATCGTCGCGTATCCGGTCTCGAACGACGGGCGGCAGCGCCGTGGCCGCGGCGGAGAAACTGACGCGCAGCGGCGACGTCGCCACGAATGCAGACGTTGCTTCAGCCGGCGACGAGGCCGCCATGGTGCGTCGAGGCCATCAGGAGCAGCAGCGGGACCGACAGCATCGTGTTCGTGCGGGACGAAAGGAACGTGACGCGCGCGCACCGCATGCGTTCCTCCACGGGCGCCGGCACGAAGCCGAGCACCTTCTTCTGGTGCGGCCAGAGCACGAACCACACGTTGAGCATCATCAGCGTGCCGATCCATGTGCCGAGCCCGATGCCGGCGAGTCCGCCCTCGAGCGTCAGCGCCGGCAGCAGCCAGTCGCGGCGCCAGAGGATGAGCAGGCCCGCCGCCCACGTGACCACGGCGGCCCACCGGAACAGCCCGTGTTCGCGGTTCAGCCGTGCGCGGAACGACGGGTTGCCCGGATCCACCAGTTCCGCCCGCGTGAGCGGTTGCCAGCGCGGACGCTGCGCCACGTTGGCGTAGTTGTGGCCGATCCAGACGATGCCCGCGCCGAAGTGCGCCCAGCGCAGCAGGAGGTCGATCAGAGCCGGGTCCATGGCGAGGGCCTCAATGCAGCCAGCGCAGCAGCGCGACGAGGACGACCGTCAGCGCGAGACCCAGCGCGACGGTGCCGCCGGCGGTGTCGAGGGGCGTGCGGCGGAAGCTGAGCGTTTCCGGTTCGGCGGCCGCCGCGAGCGGAGGGGGTGTTCCGGCAATCATGGCGTCACCGCCGCTTCGGCCGCTCCGGCGAGGCGATGCACGAGTTTGCCGTCCGCCGGCCCGGTGGCCGCTGCCGCTGCGATGGCGTTCGCGATCACGGCGTGGTGCGGCGACTTGCTGCACGCGGGATCGCAGTTCGCGGCGTCGCCGGTCAGCAGGAAGGCCTGGCAACGGCAGCCGCCGAAGTCGGTGGACTTCTCGCTGCACCCGCTGCACGGCGACTTCATCCACGCGTCGCCCCGGAACTTGCGGAACAGCGGTGAATCGTTCCACAGCCACGCGAGCGAATGGTCGCGCACGGTGGGGAACTCGAGCCCCTCGATCACGCGCACTTCCTGGCAGGGCAGGGCCGCACCGTCCGGCGCGATCGTCAGATGGATCGTGCCCCAGCCGTTCATGCACGCCTTCGGCCGGCCCTCGTAGTAGTCCGGGATCACGAAGTAGATCGTCATCCGCTTGCCGAGCCGCTCGCGCGCCGACTGCACGGCACGCTCGGCGTGCGCGATCTGTTCGCGCGTCGGGAGCAGCCGGTCCCGGTTGAGCAGCGCCCAGTTGTAGTACTGGATGTTGGCGAACTCGAGATAGTCGACGCCGATGTCCTCGGCCAGCGCAAGGATGCGGTCGACCTGCTCGATGTTCTGCCGCACGACCGGCACGTTGAGCACCATGGGGAAGCCGGCGGCCTTGATGCGGCGTGCGACGTCGAGCTTGAGGTCGTGCGCCCGCGTGCCGACCAGCGCGTCGGTGAGCCTGCGATCCGCCGACTGCAGCGACAGCTGGATCTGCTTCAGCCCGGCGCGCTTCAGCGCCTGCAGACGGGTTTCGTTCAGACCGACGCCGGAGGTGATCAGGTTGGTGTAGAAGCCCAGGTCATCCGCGAAGTCGACCAGTTCCTCCAGGTCGTCGCGCAGCATCGGCTCGCCGCCCGAGAAGCCCAGCTGGAGACTGCCGAGCGCGCGCGCCTGCCGCAGGACGTCCTTCCATTCCCCGGTGGAAAGCTCCCTGGCCGCATACCGGTCGAAGTCGAGCGGGTTGTTGCACCAGACGCACTTCAGCGGACAGCGGTAGGTCAGTTCCAGCACCAACCAGAGCGGTCGCCCCTGGCCGTCAAGCGCGATCTCGGATCCATCCTTTGGCATACGAAACCTCCAGGAATCGGTGGACGCCGGCCGTGACCCGATCGGCGGGTTCGGCGAAGGCCTGCTGCAGCTCGTCGATGACCTCGGCGACGGTGTGCTCGCCGTCGCAGCGCTTCAGGATCTCGCCCGCCGTCGGGTTCAACTTCACCACGCCCTCGGGATAGAGCAGCACGTAGGACGACTGTGTTTCCTCCCAGCGGAACAGGAACAGGGGGGCGATCTCCGGCCGTCGGGCGGGATCGAAGGGCGGGGCGGGATCGGTGCTCATCCGGGTCTCCGTGCGGTGCCGGGGGAGGAGCGGCAGCGCCCCTCCCCGCAGACCTACTCAGCGCACATACACGTAGGCGGTGACTTCGAAGCCCAGGCGGATGTCGCAGAACGCGGGATCACTCCATTGCATGGCGATGCTCCTATCAGGATGACGAGGCGGGACGCCCTCGGGCGCGGTCATCACCGTTCCGGTGCGGCGCCGCGAGTGTCCCGGTCATCACTGTGGGCGTCGGCGCGTCGGGAGGCGTCGGTCGGATCACGCGATCGGAGCGAGCGGAAGCGCGTATCGCGGGCTGAGCAAAATCATGATTTGCGCGTGGGGACTTCCGGGTTGCTCGGGAACTGAACGCGGATGAAGGAATTCCGTCCGGGGCGGGCGTAACGCCGAGTTCGGGACGAACGCCGGACTGTCCGGTACGCTACGGCTTTCCCATTGCGTTCCGGAAGCGTCGGGGCGGCCGCGTCGGCCCCATCGCGCGTCCGGCATTTCCCGAGTCGCGCGTTCCATGCCCCTGTCCGCCCCCGCCCCCCGTGAACCCAAGCACACCCGCACCATCGAATGCCGAGGCTACCGGCGCGAGGATGGGCTGTGGGACATCGAGGGTCACCTCACCGACACGAAACCCTTCGACATTCCCGGCATCGAGCGCCCCGACGGCGTGCTGCGGGCCGGCCAGCCGATGCACGACATGTGGATCCGCCTCACCGTGGACATCGACCTGCTCATCCATGACGTCGAGGTCGTCACCGACTGGGGACCCTACGAAGGCTGCGGCGCCATCACGCCGAACTTCCAGGTCCTGAAGGGCCTGCACATCCGCCCCGGCTTCACCCAGCGCACGAAGGAACTGCTGCGCGGCGTGAGCGGCTGCACGCATCTGGTGGAATTGCTCGGTCCCGTCGCCACCACCGCCTACCAGACCCTGTACGGCGCCCGCGAGAAGGCGAAACCCTCCGGCAGCGACGGCAAGCGGCCCGCGCTGATCGATTCCTGCCACATGTACGCGGCGGACGGCCGCCTCGTGAAGAAGCGCTGGCCGCAGTGGTACAACGGAGAACAGCAAGTGGAGCCGGTCTGATGAGTGCGAAACCGCTGAGCGGGGTGCGCGTGCTCGATCTCACGCGCCTGTTGCCCGGGCCGATGTGCACGCTGCACCTGGCCGACCTGGGCGCCGACGTGATCAAGATCGAGGACACGGGGGCGGGCGACTATGCGCGAACGCTGGGGGTGCCCGACGGCACGATCGCGCCGGTGTTCCTCGCCATCAACCGCAACAAGCGGGGCATGCGCCTCGATCTGAAGCAGCCCGAGGGCGTGCAGGTGTTCCTCGAACTCGCGCGCACGGCGCACGTCGTCGTGGAAGGCTTCCGCCCCGGCGTGGTGGATCGGCTCGGCATCGGCTACCGGGCCGTGCAGGCCGTGAATCCCGCCATCGTGTATTGCGCGATCTCGGGCTACGGGCAGACCGGCCCCTACCGGCATCTCGCCGGGCACGACCTCAACTACTGCTCGTACGCGGGCTTCACGGACCAGGTGGGCGAGGCCGGGGGTCCGCCTACGATCCCGAACTTCCAGGTGGCCGACATCCTCGGCGGTGCCGTGATTCCCGCGATGGGCATCCTCGCCGCGCTGTTCGATGCCCAGCGCACCGGACAGGGCCGGTTCGTCGACGTCGCGATGACCGAAGGCGTGCTCGCGCACAACGTGCAGGCCCTGTCGGCCGTGGCGTTGCAGGGCAAGGTGAGGCCGCGCGGCGCCGACCTGCTGTCGGGGCGCGAGGGCTGCTACAACGTCTACCGTACCGCCGACGACCGTTACATGGCCGTGGGTTCGCTGGAGATGAAATTCTGGGAGGAAGTCTGCGATGTCGTCGGACGTCCCGACCTCGAGCGGCACCACTGGGCGGCCGACGGCGATCCGGCGGTGGCGGTCACTGAACTGCGCAAGGTCTTCGCCACGCGCACGCAGGCCCAGTGGCTGAAAGCCTTTGCCGACCGCGACTGCTGCGTCAGCGGCGTGCGGCCCTTCGAGGAAGTGCTGGACGATCCGCAGCACGCGGCGCGCGAGATGTTCGTGCATGCGCCGCATCCGACGGCCGGCGACGTGCTCCAGTTCGGGCCGCCGCTGAAGCTCTCCGACTTCAGTTTCGAGGTCGAACGCCCGGCGCCGGCGCCGGGCGAGCACACGGCGGAGATCCTCGCGTCGCTGGGCTACTCCGCCGACCGGATCGACGCGCTGGCGGCGAATCGCGTGATCTGAGTTCCACACCGGCGAGGGCGCAACCGCGGTGCGTGGGTTGCGTCCTCGCCGAGTCTCACGCCGTCGCGAGCGACTTCCGCAGCGGGGCCTCGCGGATGGGCAGATTGACGACCGCGGCAACGACGGCGAGCGCGATGTCCGCATACCACATCCATGTGTAGCTGCCCGTCGAGGCCACGGCGAGTCCGCCCAGCCACGCGCCGAAGAAGCCGCCGATCTGGTGCGAGAACAGTGTCAGGCCGAACAGCGTCGCGAGATGGCGCGTGCCGAACAGCTTGCTCACCAGCCCTGCCGTCGGCGGCACGGTGGACAGCCACGTGAAGCCCAGCACCAGCGCGAAGGCATAGAAGGTGAACGTGGTCTTCGGCGCGGCGAGGTAGACGAGGATCGCCACGGCACGCACCGCGTACGTCCAGAACAGCAGGTACTTCATCCGGTAGGCGCCGCCCAGCGCACCGGCGGACAGGCTGCCCGCGATGTTGGCGAGACCGATGATCGCGATCGACGTTGCCGCGACGCTCGCCGGCAGACCGCACAGCTGCACTTCGCCCGGCAGGTGCGTGATCAGGAACGCGACATGGAATCCGCAGGTGAAGAAGCCGGCGTGCAGGCACCAGTAGCTCGGGTCGCGCGCAGCGATGCGCAACTGCTCGCCGAGTCCCGTCGATGCCGGCGCGGCGGCGCCCGCGGTCGTCTTCGTCGTCTCGTGAGGGGCATGACCGACGAAACGCGCGAGCGGGAGCGTCGCCAGCGTCGTGGCGGCCAGCGCCAGCATGGCAGCCACCCAGCCGAAGGCGGCGATCAGTCCCTGGCTCAGCGGCGCGAACACGAACTGGCCGAAACTGCCGCCCGCGTTGATGAACCCGGAAGCGAACGAGCGCTTCTCCGGCGGCAGCCGCCGCGCCGTGGCGCCGATCAGGATCGAGAAGCTTCCGGCCCCCGCGCCTGCCGCCGCGAGGATGCCCAGCGACAGCATCAGCATCCACTGGCTGTCCACGAACGGCGTGAGCGCAATGCCGGCCGCCAGCATCACGCCGCCCACGATGATCACGCGCGAGGAGCCATAGCGGTCCGCGACGGCCCCGAGGATGGGCTGCGACGCGCCCCAGACGAACTGACCCACGGCCATCGCGAAGCTGATCGCCACGATGCCCAGACCGGTGGCCGTGTTGAGCGGCGACACGAACAGGCCCATCGACTGGCGGGCGCCCATGGTGATCATCAGGATGGCGGCGGCCGCGAGCAGGAGCGGCCAGTGCGAGCTTCGATGCGGCGTGTCCGCCGTGTGCGTGTCGTTCATTCGGGAGGTCCTTCTTCGTTCAGGGAGGGGCGGAACCGGGGCACCGCGTCGTCGAGCAGGGCGTGCAATGCGCCCAGCGTGTCGTTGCCCAGCGTCGACCGCACTTCGTCCTGCGCGCGCCGCCAGTGGGTCCGGGCGGCCAGCCAGCGCGACTCGCCATCGGGGGTGATCGAGACCAGCCGGACGCGGGCGTCGTCGGTCGCGGGACGCACCAGAACCCAGCCGGCATCGACGAGCGGTTTCAGGGTGCGCGTCAGCGAGGTCCGGTCCATGTCCTGGCTCTCGGCGAGCCGCGACACGGGCACGTCCTCGCGCGACGCCCGCAGCGAGGCCAGCAGCGAGTACTGCGTCACCGTGAGACCGGCCGTTGCGAGGGCGCGGTCGTACACGGCCGTGACGCGGCGGGTGAGGCGGCGCAGCTTGGCGCAGGTACAGCCGGGGGCATGGGACGGGGCGGGCGGGCTCACTCGGGTCAGGTCCATTAAGTGCATATGCACGTAATTGGACGAAGCATACCCGAGATCGCGGGGAGTGGGTGCGGCTTCCGGCGGCGGCCGAACGCCTCGAGACGATACCGTGTCGCGGCAGGCGCCCGTCGGGTGTCGTCGTGTCGCAGGCGGGCGACGCCCTGCGTCGGCCTCGTTCCCTGCGCGAGCGTCCGCCGCCGCACCATGGCGCATCCCGGCCGGTTACCATCCGGGCCTCGGGGTTTCCACCGGGTGCGAGCGGCGCCGGGTGCCTCGCCTTCGAACGGAATGCAACGATGCTGGGACGCCTGATGGCCGATGTGCGGAGACTCGTATGGCTCGTCCGGGTCATGCGGCGCCGCGGCTATTCGTTGCCCGCCATCGTCGCCTGTCATGTCCCGGTCACCGTCGCCGGTCGCGCCTACGGCAAGCTCGCACGCACGCTGAACGCGCGGGGTCCGCTGCGGGCGATCAATCGGGCCCGGTTCGCGGCCTTCCAGGACGCGCACCGCGACCGGCTCGGCGGCCACTACTACGTCATCGTGATGCCCGGTACGCTGCACTTCCTGCGGCCGTGTCTCGACCGGCTGCCCGGGCACCTCGCCGTGTTTCTCGTGAGCAACGGCGCCCGCCCCTGGGAACGGGCGCGACTGCGCGCCGAGTACGCGCACCTTCCGATGGCCGTGCTCGCGACGCTGCCCGGATCCAGTCTCGTGCACGGCGATGCGATCAACCTGATGCTCGACCACAACGCGTCGGATTTCGGCATTCTCGATCACGATCTCTACCTGTTCGATCCGGCGATCTTCGAGCGTGCGCGGCCCGCGGCGGACGAGTGCGCGTTCGCCCTGTTCTCGGAGGTCAGCCGACGCACGGGTCGGCGTTACCCGGAGACGTACTTCCTGCATTTCAACCGCGCCGTCCTGCGCGCGCTGTCCGATCGCTACGGCATCGACGCCCGCCTCTACCGTCGCGCACCGCCCCGAGCGGCGGCACGGCTGGCGAGCTTGGGCCGACCCGAATCGCTGCTCCGCAAGGACACGCAGGACTTCCTCGACACGCTGCAATTGCTGTTCGCGCTCGCCGAGGTCGACGGCGTGCCGGTCCGGATCGACACCGCCGCCGACGATGCCGACGCCGTCCACGTGGGCGGCACCAGCATGGGGACGCATCGGACCAAGGAACTCGCGCAGCTGTACGTGCACCGCCGATTCATCGATCTGGCCGGAGACGCCGAGATCACGCGCCGGTATGCGCACGTGACCGAACCGCTCGCGACGGCGGCCGAGATCCGCGCACGGATGCACCCGTCGCTCGAGGAATGGCGGATCGCCGACCGCGTCGATCGCCTGATCGAGCGACTGCAGGCGGCAAGATGCGTTTCGTGAAGGCACTGGGCGGCTGGTTCAAGCCGGGGTCGCCGGCCGCGCCCGCACCGCTCCAGTCGCCGCGGCGTGAACTCGCCTGGGCGCAACCGACGCGCAACGCCATCTTGCCGGCGACAGACGAATCGGCGCTCGTCCCCAGCGACGGCGTGCATCTGCATCTGCGCGACTGGCGGCAATTCGAGTTCGTGTCCGTCCAGCATCTCGGTGCGGTCGAGGCGGATCTCGCCGCCATCCACGCCATCTGGGCGCACCATCGGCTGGCGGGGCAGGGCACGAGTTCCTTCCGGCGGATGCACGTGCGGCAGGGCATCCCGCAGCCGCTGTCCGTGGCCGTCGAGGTGAACGATCTCGAGGGCATGCTGGAAGCCCGGTCCCGCGCGGCCGCGTTCGACGGGCATGCGCATCCGCTGCGCGACGTGTTCGCGATCCCGTGCGGCGCGCTCGTCTTCTACGGGCAGCGCAACGCGGGGCGGCTCGTGACGTTCGGGGTGGAACTGCTGGGCGAAGCGGACCTGTCACCCGAGGTGGCGGTGCGGCTGCAACGCTTCATCGAGATGAACGACCTGATGCTCGTGCACTGGCCGAGCCGGACGCTGTTTCCGTCGGCGAAGGCGGCGGTTTCCTACCTCGTCACGGGCGCGATGTAGGCGTCACCTTCCGGTCTCGCTGACCGCCCTCGCGGGTGCGGGAAGGCTCAGGGTCGTCCCGTCGCCCGCACCACGTAGCGCCGGCAGCCCTCGTGGAATGCCGGCGTGCCGGTACTGCGGGCGGCGGGATCCTCGATGCCGTTGTCGGACGCCCACGCGTAGCCGGCCACCGTGTCGTCTTGCGGTGTGTTCGTTGCCGGCGCGGATGTCGCGGACGAGGGCGAGTCGGCCTGCACCAATCGAATCCACACCACGACCGGCAGCAGCGCCACGGCCGCACTCACGGCAATTGCAGCCTGTGCGTCGCCCTCGTCGCGTTGCAGCCGTATGGCCCGCACGAGCCGGTAGAGCGCCGCGACCGTGCCCGGGACGATCACGAACAGCGCGGCTAGGAGAAGCATCGTCAGCCCCATCCCCGCCATGCCGCGCGGCTCGCCGTGTCCCATGCGGGCGTAGTCGCGGATCAAGTGGATCAGGAACGCCTGCACGGGCACGGCGGCGACCATCGCGAGAATCGACAGCCACTTGAGCCGGGGTCGTTCTTGCGTCCACTCGTCGACGTATTCGCAGGCGACGTCGTCCGTTTCATCGGTCATGTCGGTTGCTCCATCGCGCGTGGCGCGGCCCACGCCGCATGAAGCGGGCATCAGATGGGGGCGCGGCATCCGGCAGAGACGTCGGTTCACGCTTGATGCCTTGAACCCGTCTGTCAGTGGTCCATAGCGCTGCGCGCCATCGCACCGAGGTTTGTCCCCCATCCCCATCCCGGCCTTCCCCTTGAAGGGGAAGGTGACGGTAGCTCGCGGACACGCCGGTGGGACAGGACGAGCCCGCTGGAGCGAAGCCTCGTTCCTCCTCCCCTTCAAGGGGAGGTTGGGAGGGGATGGGGACGGCGGGCGGCTGGCGCGCGGGGTCGGAGGATCGTTTCATCTGGAGGATCGTTTCATGCCAGTGGCGCCCGGCCGCCCGAAGCCACTGAGCCCCCCTGGGGGGCAGCGAGCGAAGGGAGCGTGGGGGGGGCATGCGACCGCGCCCGGCCGTCCGAAGCCGCTGAGCGCCCCCCGAGGGGGCAGCGACCAACGGGAGCGTGGGGGATCGTTTCATCTTTGCTCCGTTTCACTGGTGTGGGGACGGCTGGCGGAGTGGCGCTTCGCCGCTACCCGTGGCCGGTTCGGCGCACCAAGAGCCAGGTCTGCTCCTGCGTGACGTCTTCCTCGTCGTGGGCCGTGCTCACCGCGTCCGGCATGGGTCGACAGTCCTCTTGCCGATCGGAAGCGCTCCGGCTGAATCCGTCGGAGGCCTCGGGGGTATCGGCGATGGGATCGGCTTCTTGACGCACTCCCTCGGGCCGTCGCGTCGGCGCAGGCCCGGCCTCATGTCCCGGCGATGCCCTTCGCCATGTCGCGGCGCAGGCGGCCGGCGTAGTCGCGGAAGTCCACCTCCAGCGTGTACCGCGGAGAGTTCACGTAGCGGCGCCGCAGCGCCGCGTGATGGGCGCGGATCTCCTTGTCCATCGTGGCGCGATCCGGCAGGCGCATCTCGCCGGCCAGCCACTTCGCCAGCCAGCGCGCCTGCAACTCCATCAGTGGAATCGTCGGGCCGATCGGCTGAACGAGACCGATGAACGCGAGCCCCGGACGATCGGCCGCGAGCAGGCGCCGGTACAGCGCGACGTCGGCGCCGTCCTTCACCTCGAACACGCTCCGATCGAGGAAGGGGAAGGTCGTGCGATAGCCCGTCGCATACACGATCGCGTCGAAGCGCTGCACCGAACCGTCGACGAAGCGCACCTCGCCCCCCTGCAGCGCCTGGATGTCCGGCTTCACCTTGATCCAGCCGTGGCCCAGGTACGGCAGCAGGTCCTGGCTCAGCGTCGCGTGCTCGCGCCACATCGGATGCGCCGGCCGCGGCAATCCGAAGCGTTCCTGGTTGCCGACCGCGAGTCGCATCAGCCGGGACATGACGATGCGCGTGAGCGGCGTCGGGAACCGCAGCTTGCGTCCGAAGAATGCCGACCACCGATCGACGGGGATGCCCATCAGGTACTTCGGCATCACCCAGGCGCTGCGACGCGTCGACAGATGCACGCTCTTCGCGTTGCGGCACAGGTCGACCGCGATGTCGACGGCCGAGTTGCCGATGCCGACGACGAGCACGTCCTTGCCCTCGAACGGCGTCGGCGTGCGGTAGTGATGCGAGTGCAGCACCTCGCCGTCGAACGTGCCGGGGAAATCGGGCAGCCGCGGATCCCACAGGTGACCGTTCGCGACGACCACGTGCCGGTAGCGCCGTGTCTCGCCGGTGGCGAGGCGGACGTCCCACTGCTGGTCGGACGCGGGTGTCACCGATGTCACTGCCGTGCGGAACGCGATGTGGGGTCGCAGGCCGAAGTGCTCCGCGTACGACTCCAGGTACGCCAGCACCTCGGCGTGCGACAGGAAGTCCGGCAGGTGCGCCGGAATCGGGAAGTCGGGATAGCCGAGATTGCGGCGGCTCGAATCGATGTGCAGGCTGCGGTACGCCGACGACAGGCCGTTGTCGTTCTCGTAGCGCCACATGCCGCCGAGGTCGGAGCCCAGTTCGAAGGCGTCGACGGCGATGCCCTTGTCCTTGAGCGACTTGATCGTGACGAGACCGCCGCAGCCGGCACCGATGACGCAGACCTCGGCGGACGAAGCGCGGGCAGGGGAGGCGGCAGGCATGTCGTGGCGGTCTCTCGGCAGGAAAGGGGGATCGGGGCAGCCCGCGAATGTATCGCGGGATGCACGGGAAATCACCCGCACGGACCGATGCACCGTCGCGACGATCCGGTGAGCGGTTGAGCATGCTGCGCTGCCGCGAGCCGATTCGATTTGCGGAATGGTGCGACGCGCCATCCAAAGTCATGGGCGCGGCTTTGGCGGACCCCAGCATCTTGAATATCCACGCGACCCCGGAGGCGGTGGACCGGGTGCGCTGCCGCATGTCCGACCAGGGCGAGAGAGCCTTCGGCAGGACAACGGGATTTCGATTGACGAACCCCGGCGTCACCTCGTAAAAGACAGGACCGCGCGTCGCTGCCGGCGCCTCATGAGGGCGACCGGCGCGTGAAAGCGGGCAATGCCAGTCGAACAATATCCAGGAGGAAAAATGTCGCACGACGAACTCGAACTCAGGCGTCGCCATTTCCTGAAGGTCGCGGGAGGCAGCGCTTTCATGTCCCTCGTCGCCGGGACCGGAATGACCGCCCTGTCGACCGAAGCCTGGTCCGCGCCGCTGAAGGCGCTGACCGAGCACGAAGGTCGCACGCTGCTGATGATGGCCCGCACGCTCTTCCCGCACGATTTCCTGGCGGACTCGTTCTACATGAACGTGGTCAACAGCGTCGACGGCAAGGCCGCGTCCGATGGCGGCACCCGCGCCGCGGTGTCCGAAGGCGTGAAGAAGCTCGACGCCGCCTACAAGGGCGGGTTCAAGAACGCGTCGGAGAAAGCCCGCACCCGCGTGCTGAAGACGATGGAAGGCACCCCGTTCTTCTCGATGATGTACGGCGAGACGCTCGGCGGCCTCTACGGCAACCCCGACATCTGGAAGATCTTCGGCTACGAAGGATCCTCGGTGGAGCACGGCGGCTATCTCGAGCGCGGCTTCGACGACATTGCCTGGCTGCCCAAGGACTGAGGAGACCCCCATGGCGAAATTCGATCTCTCCGACGACGGCGTCGTCGTCATCATCGGTTCCGGGGCCGGCGGCGGCACGCTGGGCAACGAACTCGCGCAGAAGGGCGTGAAGGTCGTCTGCCTGGAAGCCGGCTCGCGGCTCAAGCTCTCGGACATCACCAACGGCGGCGAGATGTTCGCGAAGCTGTCGTGGCTCGACCCGCGCGTCGGTTCCGGCGATCTCGATCCCGGCCTGCCCGCGTGGATCTGCAAGACCGTCGGCGGCACCACGGTGCACTGGGCCGGCGCTGCGCTGCGCCTCCAGCCGCACGAGTTCAAGGCCTTGTCCACCTACGGTCATGTGCCCGGCGCCAACCTCGACGACTGGCCGGTCACGTACGACGAGATGGCCCCGTACTACGACCGCGCCGAAGACAAGATGGGCGTCACCGGCACCCACGGCATCCCGCGCCTGCCCGGCAGCAACAACTACAAGGTGCTGGCCTACGGCGCCAAGAAGATGGGCTACAAGGAGGTGCACACCGGCAACATGGCCATCAACTCGCAGGCCCGCGACGGGCGTCCGTCCTGTCGGCAGATCGGCTTCTGCATGAGCGGCTGCGCGATCGGCGCCAAGTGGTCCACGCTGTACACCGAAGTGCCCAAGGCCGAAGCCACGGGCAACTACGAGCTGCGTCCGGACTCGATGGTCATCAAGATCAACCACGACTCCAACGGCAATGTCACCGGCGTCGTCTATGCCGATGCCAGCGGCGCGATGCACGAGCAGAAGGCGCGCATCGTCTGCGTGGCCGGCAACTCGATCGAATCGCCGCGTCTGCTGCTTAACTCGGCGTCGAGCATGTTCCCGGACGGGCTGGCGAACTCCTCCGGCCAGGTGGGTCGCAACTACATGCCGCACCTCACGGGCGCCGTGTACGCGATCATGCCGGGCGAAGTGAACCTGCACCGCGGCACGCAGATGGCCGGCATCATCAAGGACGAGTCGGTCTTCAATCCGAAGCGCGGCTTCGTCGCCGGCTACGAGCTCGAGACCTTGCCGGCGTTCGGCATGCCCGGGTTCCCCGCCTACGCCAAGCCGGGCGGCTGGGGCCGTGAATACGCGCGGGACATCGAGTCCTACCGCAACGCGGCCGGCCTGTGGATCGTGGGCGAGGACATGCCGCAGGAGACCAACCGGGTCACGCTGAGCGATTCGGTCAAGGACAAGAACGGCATGCCGGTCGCGCACGTCCACAAGCGCGATCATCCGAACGACAAGGCCATGCGCGATCACGCGTTCAAGATGTCCGCGGCGCTGTACGAAGCCGCGGGGGCGCGCAAGGTGTACACGCGCATGCCGTTCTCGTCCACGCACAACCTCGGCACCTGCCGCCAGAGCACGGACGCGAACAAGGGGGTCTGCAACGGGTTCGGACAGACGCACGACATCAAGAACCTGTTCATCTCCGATGGCAGCCAGTTCACGACCAGCGCCGCGGAGAACCCGACGCTGACCATCGTGGCCCTGGCCATCCGTCAGGCCGAGTACATCGCGGCCGAGATCGGACGCGGCAACCTCTGATCGTCGACGTTCGGTGAAGTGGAGCAGGGCGCCTTCGGGCGCCCTGTTTCTTTTGGGATGCCCGCGACGGGATTCGGCGGTGCCGGGCCGATTGATTTCGGATCCGGCGATCGATGGGGGTTGTTGTTGACGCGTGCGCGATGCGCACCCTACGCACCGTGGCTTTGTTCGCGGGCGAGCGTTCCCCCCGCCATCAAGGAGAGCCTCGCGGCGAGAACGTGCCCCCAACGGCGAGCACCGACGCTTCGGTACGGGCTGAAGCCGACGCTCGCCTCTCCCCGACGAACGCGGTCACGGCCTCCAGCACGGGCAAGTCCCACCGCAACCACGGCGACAGCGCCACGAGTGTCCGCGCATGGCCGATCTCCGGATACGTGATCAGCCGCACGGGCACGCCGACCTTCTGCAACGCGTCGGCGAGTCGGACGCTGTTGCCCGGCCGCACCCGGGTGTCCGCGTTGCCGGTGATCAGCAGCGCGCGCGGTGCCCCGGCGGAAACGTACGCGATCGGCTGCGTCGCCGGCCACGTGTCGCGTGGACCGAACACCGTCTGCACCACGGGATCGACGATCGGCAGGAAGTCGTAGGGGCCCGACAGGCCGATCCAGCCGGCGAGGTCCCGCTTCGGGTCCAGCCCCGCCTCGCGCAGCCAGCGGCCATCCAGGGCGAGCATGGCGGCGTTGTACGCGCCGGCGGAATGGCCCATCACGAACAGACGGTTCGGGTCGCCCCCATGGCGGGCCGCGTTGTCCCGTGCCCATCGCACGGCGGCGGCGCAGTCGTGCAGGAAGTCCGGAAAGCGGGCGGCCGGGTACACGCGATAGTCCGGCACCACCGCGACGATGCCGCGCTCGGCGAGCGCGCGCGCCGCAAAGCGGTACTGCGCCCGCTCGCCCCCTTGCCACGCCCCTCCGTAAAAGAACACGACGACAGGATGGGAAGCGCGGCTCCCGCCCGGGGCCACCACATCCAGCCGGTGCCTCGCGTCATTGCCGTAGGCGAGGTCGAGGTCCTCTCGCAGGTCGCCGGACGGTGTGGCAGCGCTGAGCAACGTCAGGGGTGAACACGCAGCGACCGTCGTCGCGGCGACGACGAGCGCAACCAGAACGAACATCAAGCGGCGGGACATGGTGACGGAGATACGGTCCGCGATGCGGTTCGGATGTCGGTGGCAGTGGATCGCCGCGTCACGAGGGGGGGGCACGAACGCTTCGCCTGGATCGGGCGGGCGCGCAACCGGAACGGAGGAAGTGACGGAGCGCGAACGGCAGGCGCTGCATCCGCCGGGAGCCGCTCGTCCGCCCCATGAAAAGGGCCGGTCCCGGTGGGAATCGGCCCAAGGTACTGCACTGAGGAGGAGCCTCGCGATGCACTGCCGACGCCTTGACCGTGCCCGCGCCGGAGCGGGTGTTGCCGGTCACGACCGTCGGTGAAAGCAAACGTACGCGCGGGGTAAGGGGCTGTCAACGACGCTGGGAGTAGCGTCTTTTCGCCCTGAGCATGCTGTGGCAAATTGCCGGACGCCTTTCGTCCATCACCGGGTTCACGCCATGTTCGATGTCAACGCGCTCGTTCCCCATCACGCGCGCTACGCCCCGCTTGCCCCGGCGGTGGCGTGCGGCGACGAGACGCTCACGTGGCGCGATTTCCACGTGCGCGTCGGCCGATCCGCGAACCTGCTCCGCGCGCACGGCGTCAGGCACGGGGACCGAGTGGCGCTCCTGCTCGACAACTGCCGTGAACTGCTCGAATTGCTGTGGTCCGTCCCGGCGCTCGGGGCTGCGACGGTGCCGTTCAGCCCCCTGCTCATGCCCGCCGGGCTGCGCACGTTGTTGCGCGATGCGGGGGCCTCGTGCCTGGTCACCGAACGCCGGCTCATGCCCGTGGTGGAGACGCTGCGCACCGACGACCCGGACCTGATGCGCGGAATCACCGTGTTCGTGATCGACGGTCCGTGCCCGGGCACGGTCGACTACGCGGCGGCCACGGCCGAAGCGTCACCCGAGTTCGACGCGCAGCCCGTCGACGGGCGCACGATGTTCAACCTCATCTACTCCAGCGGCACCACCGGGCTGCCCAAGGGCATCATGCTGTCGCACGACGTGCGTGCCCTCTACGGCGTGGCGTTCTCCAGCCAGTTCCGCATCACGCCGCAATCGCGCGTGCTGCACGCGGGTGCCGTCATCTTCAACGGCGCGTTCGTCATGCTGATGGCCGCGTTCTACACCGGCGCCTCGTACACGCTGCACCGCAAGTTCGACGCGGAGGCCGCCATCGAGACCATCGCCCGCGAGCGCATCACCCACATGACCGTCGTGCCCGCGCAGATCCTCGCCATGCTCGCTTCGCCCGCCTTCACGCCCGACAAGCTCGCCTCCCTCGATGTGTTTCTCACGCTGGGGGCGCCGCTGATGGCCGAGCACAAGGTCCGACTCAACGACCTGCTTCCGGGGCGATTCCACGAGCTCTACGGGCTGACCGAGGGCTTCTTCACGATCCTCGACCGCGTCGACGCCGTGCGCAAGCTCGGGTCGGTCGGCGTGCCGCCGCCGCACACGGCCGTGCGCGTCCTGCGACCGGACGGCACGCCCGCGGCGCCGGGCGAAGTGGGGGAGATCGTCGGCCGCAGTCCCATGCTGATGACCGGCTACCACGGCCGTCCCGATCTCACGGCGCAGGCGGTGCGCGACGGCTGGATGCACTCGGGCGACCTGGGCTATGTCGACGAGGACGGCTACCTGTTCCTGGTGGACCGTCAGAAGGACATGATCGACTCGGGCGGCGTGAAGGTGTACCCGCGCGACATCGAGGAGATCGCGGCGCGCCATCCGGCCGTGCGCGAGGTGGCGGTGTTCGGCGTGCCGCACGACAAGTGGGGCGAGACGCCCGTGGCCGCGGTGATCCTGCGGACGGCCGGCGCCGTCACGGCGGACGAACTGAAGGAATGGATCAATGCCCGCGTCGAAGCGCGCTACCAGCGGCTCGCGCAGGTGATGCTGCTGGCGGAGTTTCCGCGCAGCGCCGCCGGCAAGACCTTGAAGCGCGAACTGCGCGCGCCGTTCTGGGCAGGCCGCGACGCGAAGATCTGACGCGCGTCACGGCCTCGGCGCATCAATCCTCGTCCGGACCGGCCAGCCAGTAGGTGACCGTGTTGGAGTTCGTCCCGATCCACCGCCGGGCAGCGTCGCGCGGCGACATCTTCTCCACGTTCACCCAGTAGTCCATTTCCGTCACCGCCTTCACCGACATCTCGACGCGGGACAGGATGGCCTTCTGCTTCTTCGACAGCCGGCCCCAGAACTCCTTGTTCGCCACCAGCACCCCGCGATTCGGCCCGCCGAGCAGCTGCTGCGGTTCCTCGAGGATGCGCAGCTTGTGCGCCTTGTTCAGGTACTGCGGCTGCCACAGGGGCATCACGAACCATTCCTTCGCCGCGATGCGCGCATCGAAGTTGGCGATCCACTCCTTCGCGGGGCCGGGCTCCAGTGCGTAGCCCGCCTCGGCGAGGCCGTAGTGATCGAAGATCTTCCGCGATCCGATCATCAGGCCGGAGTCGGGCAGCGTCCCGCGAATCGACTTGACCATCTTCTCGGCGACCTCCGGCTTCTTCAGGTCCGCCACCGAACGCACCGCTTCGGCCGGCACATACGCGGGCACGGCCCAGTACAGGCGCGCGCCGTCGAACAGCGTGCTCACCTCCACCAGTTCGCTCTTGTATTCGCGCCAGTAGTCCGCATGGGCCGTGGGCAGCCACGCCGCCACGAACAGATCCACCGCGCCGCTCGCCACCCGCGGAAAGATCTGGCTGTGGCTGCCGCTCTCGAACGCAGCCTGCGAGTTGGTGCGCTCCAGCACGAACCCGATCACGTTGGCCGTGACCTCGTAGAACGACAGCCCGACGTGGCCGATGGTGGTGACGTCGGCCCGGGCGGGCAGGGAGAACGACCCCAACGCCGCGCTCGCGAGGGCGGCTTTCATCAGGGTGCGTCGATTGGATTGAGTCATCGATTCCTCTTCTCTGGATGGGCGCACAACGGGGCGTTGGACTGGTCGGCGCCCGGGCGGTTCCGAAGCATACCGTCCCGTCCCGGGGCTGAGAGAACCAATGTCGGATCTACTTGGCCGTCAGTGCGGTCCGAGTGGAGCGCGGGAACCCACACCCGCGGTGGCAGTGCGAACGCGCCCATGGGTCCGGCCGAGGACCGCACGTTGCGCGATCGGGCCGGACGCGCGACCAGGCGTGGTGCACGGGGCGCAACCGTCGGGACCGCCCTCCGCACCGTCGGATGCCCGCTCCCGTGAGGCAGTGCGCTGGCGAGAACATCCGCCGACACCTTGCACGGAGACTTCCATGACCCATCACGTGACGCTCATGCCCGGACAGAAGGGCACACGCAAACTCCAGCGCCAGTACGGCGACGCCCTCGTCCGGGTTCGATACCGCTATGACGGCGAGCGCCGCCGCCGGCTCACCACCGTGGAACTCATCATCGAAGACGTTCCGTGGGAACCGCGCCGGTACCACCCCCCGCCCGAGCCTGCCGAGGTTGCCGACCCGCCGCCCGAACCTTCGCACGACGCCGAACCCGCCGAGCGTCCTCGGCCCCAGGGTCCGCACGTCAAGGGCAAACTCGCCGTGAAGCTGCTGTACCGCGAAGCCGACCTGCGACGCGAAGTGCGCCACCGCGGCGGCTGGTGGGATCCGGAGCTGAAGGTCTGGTGGCTTGCCGAACAGCATGTGGAGGCGCTGCGCCTGACACATCGGATCTTCAACACGGAAGCGGGAAAGGACGACTGAATTGGATAAACTTGCTATCACCCGCATAAACTTCTCGGGGAAATGCTTACGCCGGCAATAGCGAGCTTTGTTCGGAATACACGATCAAATGGGTTCTACTTCTAGTTGAACTAAACCGCTTCGCGGTGGTGTCTGCGGCGCACCGTTCGGTGAGCCGAGTCCGATAGTCGAGAGGTCAGCGCTGCAGGAGGTCCCTCTGCGGAGAGCGTTCGCGTATGTCACCTTGGTCCGGCGGGATCTCCCGTCACAGGCCACGGAGGCGATCATGGGGAAGTTGCGCGAACGCATGAAGGAAGAGATGGTCTTGCGCGGGATGTCGACGCGCACGCATCAGTCGTATCTGTCGGCGCTGGAGGCGTTGACCCGACACCACGGCGTCTCGCCCGACACTCTGAACGAGGAGCAGATCCGCGGCTACGTGCTGCACCTGCTGGTCGAGCGCAAGCTCTCGGCGAGCAGTGTGAACGTGGCGGTCAGCGCGATTCGCTTCTTCTTCGGTGCCACGCTTCATCGGCGTGACATGCATCTGGAACTGCCGCGGCCGAAGCCTCCGAAGAAGTTGCCGTACGTGCTGTCGAGACAAGAGGTGGCGCACATCATCGAGGCCGCACGCGACGAGCGCGAGCGCACGATGTTCATGCTGGCCTACGCTGCCGGCCTGCGTGTATCCGAGTTGTGCAGCTTGCGAGTGGGCGACATCGACTCCGAGCGCATGTGTCTGCGGGTGCAACTGGGCAAGGGCGCGAAGGACCGCGACACCCTGCTGTCGAAGCGACTGCTTGATCAACTGCGAAGGTATTGGCGCGAGTATCACCCTGCCTACTGGGTGTTTCCCGGCTCGCGCGATCCGCGCCGACCGATGGATGAGCAGATCGCCCAGCGCGCCTTCCGCGCTGCCAAGGGCCGGGCCGGCGTGACCAAGCCGTGCAACATCCACGGCCTGCGTCACGCCTTCGCCACCCATCTGCTGGAGTCAGGCGTGGACATCCACACCATCCAGCGTCTCATGGGTCACAGCACGATCCAGTCGACGCTCACCTACTTTCATCTGGCGCGCGAGCGGCTCTCCGCCACCGCTTCTCCGCTGGACTTGTTGGAACTGACCCTGCCGCCCACGGCCTGAGCGGCCGTGAACAGCGCGGCCGCGCCACCCGGGCGAGCGCACCGAGGGCGTCCCGGACTGGCCGAGATCGTCCGTAAACATGGCGAAGTCCTGCGTGCATCGGGCACCTTGACCGGGACGCAGGACAAGGCCCTGCGCGCCATCGAGCGCTGCCGGACCCCGGCTCTCGGCGGCCAGATGCTGCGGTGCGATGACTGCGGGCAGGCGCAGTTGCGCTACCACTCCTGTCGCAACCGGCACTGCCCGAAGTGCCAGAGCCTGGCCAAGGAACGCTGGCTCGCCGCCCGGCGCGCCGATCTGCTGCCGGTGCCTTACTTCCATCTCGTGTTCACACTGCCCGAGGCGCTTCGCCCGCTGGCGCTGGGCAACCCCGTCACGGTCTATGGGCTGCTGTTCCGTGCCGCCGCCCGAACCCTGCAACAGTTCGGTGCCGACCCGCGCTGGCTCGGCGGCCAGATCGCCGCCACCCTGGTGCTGCACACTTGGACGCAGAAGCTCGACTACCACCCCCACGTCCACGCTCTCGTGGCCGGCGGGGCGCTCGCACCCGATGGGCACTGGGTCGCCGCGCGTCGCGGTTTCCTGTTCCCGGTGTACGCACTATCGAAACTGTTCCGGGGCAAGTTCCTCGCCGGTATCGAGGCTGCCCTCGAACGTGGCCAGTTCAAGCTCGCCGGTACGACCACCGAACTGGCCGATCGGCCCGCCCGCCGGCGCTGGCTGGCCCGGCTGCGCGCCCAGGACTGGGTGGTCTACGCCAAGCCCGCACTGGCGGGATCCGAACAGGTGCTCGAGTATCTGGCGCGCTACACCCACAAGAGCGCCCTGAGCAACGAGCGCATCCTGAATGCCGACGATGTCTCGGTGCGACTGTCCTGGCGTGATCGCGCCCACGGCAATCGCCGCCGCATCCTGAGCTTGCCGGCCGCGCAGTTCCTGTCCCGCTTCACACGCCACGTCCTGCCCGAGGGCTTCACCCGCATCCGCCATATCGGCCTGCTCGCGAGTCGACACAAGCGCCTGCGCCTGGCGGCTACCCGCGAAGCCTTGAATGCCCCGACCCCCGAGCCGGTCACCCCGGAGTCCGTCGAACACTACTGCCTCCGTGTGCTTGGGGTGGACATCCACTGTTGCCCCGACTGCGGTACCGGTCGGCTGATCTTCGTCCGCAGTCTCGAGCCCACCATCGTGCAACGGCCCCGACCCCCATGACGATCCCAGAATGCCTGCCATCCCGTGCTTCCGAACGCGAGCGCCGTGACCCGCGAGGGCAAGCCTTTGCTGCACCCGGGAAATTGACCCTTAAAACGACCTCTGCCATAGTCCCCGCCATCTCGATCGAGATCGACAGGGACCCCGATGGACCACCGCATTGCCTCTACAGCCCGTCCCGATCTGCCCCCACGCCCCCGTCACGGCCTCGATCCCCATTGCTTCCCCATACCGCAGTGCCCTGAACCCAGCGGTTCAGTCCAACCTCATTTATCCGCCATGCTCGCGCACGTCGGATAAATGACTATTCGTTGTTGTGCGTCGCAGGTGCGCTTCACCTGTACAACGTCGAAGGAGAGAGACATGCGTAACACCACTTGTTTCGTTAGCTCTGCCGTGACATTGGCGTGCACTTTGTTGCTTGGCTCAACAGTGGCATTTGCTGAAGACGCGAAGGACGTTGGACGACCGAAGATGACCACATCGAAGTCCAAGACGGAGAGCGGCACTATTGACTAGGCACGCTATGTCTTGATTGTTTTGCATCATTCTCATAGTCTCGATGCCATGGAAACCGTAGACATGAGAAAGCTCACGCCGGCAGCGCGTGAGGAACGTCGACGACAGGTCGTGCGCCTGCGCAAGCAGGGGCTGACCTACAAGGCGATCGCGGAGCAGACGGGGCTCACGGCCACGGGGGTGTTCGACATCTGCAAGCGTGTGGCCGAGCGCGGATCGGCTGGGTTGGTGGACAAGCCGGTGGGGCGCAAGTTGGGCACGGGTCGGGCGCTGTCGGCTGAGCAGGAGACGCAGGTGCAGAAGCTCATCCGAGACAAGACACCGGATCAACTGAAGATGGACTTCGCACTGTGGAGTCGGGCGGCGGTGCGGGAGCTGATCCGAGAGCGCTTCGGGGTGAAGTTGCAGGTGCGTGCGGTGGGCAACTACCTGGGGCGCTGGGGCTTCACGCCGCAGAAGCCGATCAAACGCGCCTACGAACAGCGACCCGAGGCGGTGCAGAGGTGGCTGGAGGAGGAGTATCCGCAGATCGCCGCACGCGCCAAAGCCGAGGGGGCCGAGATTCACTGGGGTGACGAGACTGGGCTGCGCTCGGACGATGTGCGTGGCCGAAGCTATGCGCCAGTGGGACAGACCCCGGTGATCCGGGTGGTCAACAAGCGCGAGGGGCTGTCGGTGATCTCGACGGTGACCAATCAGGGGAAGGTGCGCTGGAAGGTGTTCGAGGGGGCGTTGAACGCGGACATTCTGATCGACTTCTTCGAGCGACTGATCCGGGACGCCGGGCGCAAGGTGTTCGTGATCCTGGACAACCTGAAGGTGCACCACGCACGGGTGGTGAAGGCGTGGTTGATGCGGCGCACGGAGCAGATCGAAGTGTTCTATCTGCCCTCGTACAGCCCGGAGTTGAACCCGGACGAATGCCTGAACGCTGATCTGAAGGCGGCGGTGA
>JAXMFE010000008.1:0-312038 GCA_046347985.1 Burkholderiales bacterium | reverse complement strand
CGCGCCGCATCGATCCGGGCAGCACTGGTGCGGGTCAGATCGGTCACCTGCGCATTGATCATCCGCCGCACGGTCTCATGGATCCGGCGTCGGTCCTGCAACGCCGGAAACAGGCGTTTCACTTCATCCAGATGCCGACGGAATACGGCGATTTCGCAGAGTGCGTCGATCTCGATGAGGCCGGAACGCAACCCGTCGTCGACGTCATGATTGTTGTAGGCGAGCTCGTCGGCGACATTGGCCAGTTGGGCTTCCAGCCCGGGTTGGCGGCGCTGCAGGAAACGTTCGCCCAGGTCGCCGAGCTGGGCCGCATTGCGCGTCGAACAGTGTTTCAGGATCCCTTCACGGGTCTCGAACGTCAGGTTGAGCCCGTCGAATGCGCCGTAGCGCAACTCCAGATGATCGACCACGCGCAGGGACTGCAGGTTGTGCTCGAAACCACCATGGCTGCGCATGCACTCGTTGAGCGCCTCCTGCCCGGCGTGACCGAACGGGGTGTGCCCGAGATCGTGCGCGAGTGAGATGGCTTCGACGAGATCCTCGTTGAGCCGGAGCGACCGGGCAACGGAGCGTGCGATCTGCGCCACTTCGATGGAGTGCGTCAGCCGCGTCCGGAACAGATCTCCTTCGTGATTGACGAAGACCTGCGTCTTGTACTCGAGCCGGCGAAAAGCCGTGGAATGGACGATGCGATCACGGTCACGCTGGTACTCCGACCGGCCTTCCGGTGCCGGTTCGGTCAGGCGCCGCCCCCGCGAGGTCTCCGGATGTGCCGCGTACGGCGCCAGCTCAGGCATGGGGGACCGGACGATCCAGCACGCGCCTGAGCACGTCGAAAGGGACAGCCGCGTCCACGTAGGCGGCCCCGAGCGAGCGCATGAGAACGAAACGCAGACGGCCCGCCTCGACCTTCTTGTCGTGCCCCATGAGCCCGATCCACTGATCGAACGTCAGTGCGGGCGGATCGAGGGGAAGGTGCGCCCGCCGGAACACGGCACGTACCCGATCCACATCGCCCGACGTGAGGTGCCCGAGTTCACGGGACGTCTCGGCGGCCAGAACGCATCCGGTGGCCACAGCCTCGCCATGCAGCCAGACACCGAATCCGAGGGCAGCTTCGATGGCATGGCCGAAGGTGTGTCCGAGATTCAAGTACGCACGCACGCCGGTTTCCTTCTCGTCCTGCGACACGATGTCCGCCTTGTTCCGGCAACAGCGCTCGACGGCGTGGGCGAGCGCCGTCCGATCACGACGCATCAGTGCGTCGGCGTTCCGTTCGAGCCACTCGAAGAAAGGCAGATCCCCCAGAAGACCGTACTTGATGACCTCGGCCATCCCCGCCGACAGTTCCCGATCGGGCAACGAATCGAGGGTCGCGAGATCGGCGATGACGGCGCTGGGCTGGTAGAAGGCGCCGATCATGTTCTTGCCGAGAGGGTGGTTGATCGCCGTCTTCCCGCCCACGGACGAGTCGACTTGAGCCAGCAAGGTCGTCGGGATCTGGATGAAGGGGACACCACGAAGATACGTGGCGGCGGCGAAGCCGGTGATATCTCCGACCACCCCGCCGCCGAGCGCGATCAGCGTCGTTCGCCGTTCGCAACGCGCCTCGAGCAGCGCGTCGTAGATGCGATCGAGGGTTTCTCCGGTCTTGTACGCTTCGCCATCGGGGAGAACGATAGGCAGCACGGCCACGCCTTCGCGCTCCAGCGTAGCGGTCAGCCCGGGAAGGTAGCGTGGGGCAAGGGTCTCGTTGGTCACCACGGCGACGCGCGGCTGAGGCAGGTGGCGAACGATCAGTGCCGCAGACTTCAGCAGATCGGACCCGATGTAGATGGGATAGCTGCGGTCACCGAGACCGACGTCGACTTCAATCACGAATGGGAATCCTGGTGAGTGGCCTGGCTGCGCGCCAGCATGCCTTCGAGTCGTGTGACCAGCGTCCGGAGGCTCTGGGTCCCCGTTTCCACCACGACGTGCGCGACTTCGCGATAGAGCGGATCGCGCTGCGCGAGGAGTTCCGCAAGGCGCCCGCGCGGGTCGGCCGTCTGGAGCAGCGGACGATTGCGGTCGTGTTTCGTGCGATTCCAGAGCTCGTCCACGTTCGCATGCAGGTAGACGACGGTTCCGCGCGAGTTGAGGGCCGCCCGATTACGCGAATCCAGCACGGCGCCGCCGCCCGTGGCAAGCACCACGTCGTGGCCCCGCGTCAACTCATCGATTGTCGCGGTCTCCCGCTGCCTGAAACCGGCCTCGCCCTCGATGTCGAAGATGACGGGAATCCGCACGCCCGTTCGTGCTTCGATCTCGTGATCCGAGTCGACGAACTGCTTGCCGAGGCGCTTGGCGAGCAACCGGCCGACAGAGGTCTTGCCAGCCCCCATGAGACCGACGAGAAAGATGTTGCCGCTGATGCCCGTCGACGGGGCGCGGCGGGGTGGAGATCCGAGCATGCCCGGATTCTAGCCGGCATTTCCCGAGACGTCGGCCCCGGGAGGCGCGCGGCGCACGCAGGCACGGGCCCCTGAAAGCGACGCGGCCGCCAGAGTCGGCGGCCGCTTCCGAACGGCGTGGAAGCCCTCGACAGGAATCAGCGGACGGTGAGGTTGTCCTTGATGATGCGAGGGGTCACGAACACCAGCAGTTCACGACGGTCGTTGAACCGCCGCTCGTTGCGGAAGAAGAAACCGATGATCGGGATGTCCCCCAGCAGCGGAATCTTGCTGAGCTGCGTCGTCTCGTCCTGCGTGTAGATGCCACCGATCCCGACCGTGCCGCCGTTCTCGACCAGCACCTCCGTCGTCACTTGCTTGGTGTCGATCGCCGGGCCCGCGTTGGTGGTCACGCCGATGCTGTCCTTGTGAACATCGAGACGCATGATCACGTTGTCGTCCGGCGTGATCTGCGGCTTGACCTTGAGCGACAGCGTTGCCTTGCGGAAGCTGATGCTCGTGGCGCCGGACGCCGTGGCAGTCTGGTAGGGAATTTCCGTACCCTGCTCGATATTGGCCTCGACATTGTCCGCAGTGATGACGCGGGGGCTCGAGACGAGCTTTCCGCGTGCATCGAGCTGCAGTGCCGAGATCTCGAGGTTGAGGAACCGGGTCTGGCTCGGACTGAACAGCGAGAACGTGAAGGCGCCGGGCGTTCCGCTCGCCGCACCAAGGCCCGGCGCGGGCAAGTTGACTGCGAGCGAGTCCGGGAAGAACGACTGGCTGTAGTCCTCTGCCTGACGCGTCTGCACGCCCACGCTTCGGACGTTGCCGCCGATGAACATCCGGACCCGATCGCCCCCCAGCGGCTGGAAACCGGCACCGGTGGTCGTAAGGGTACCGAGGCGCGCACCGAGCGAGCGGCCGAACGTGTCGGTCGCTTCGACGATCCGCGACTCGATCATCACCTGTCGCACGGCGATGTCGATCTTCTTGATCAGCGCCGCCATCTCCTCGAGCTTGCCGGGAACGTCCTGAACGAACAGCGTGTTCGTCCGCGGATCGATCACGGCACTCCCGCGCTTGGACAGGATCCGCTGGTTCGGATCGGACACGATCTTCTGGAACGCCTCCGCCTTCATGTAGTTCAGCTGGAAGCTCTCGGTCCTGACGGGCTCGAGTTCCTGAATCTGCTGCTGCGCCTCGAGGGCCAGCTTTTCTTTCGTGGCAAGTTCGTCTCGCGGGGCAATCCACACGACGTTGCCGTTCTTGCGCATGTCCAGGCCCTTGGACTGGAGAATGATGTCGAGCGCCTGGTCCCACGGGACATCCTTGAGGCGCAGCGTCAGGTTGCCGGCCACGGTGTCACTGGTGATGATGTTGAGGCCCGTGAAGTCCGCGATGACCTGGAGCACGGCCCGAACTTCGATGTTCTGGAAATTGAGCGAGAGTTTGTCGCCCGTGTAGCCCCGACCGGAGGCAGCACCGATCTTGGTCGGGTCCTCGATGATGGTCTTGATCTCCACGATGAGCCGGTTGTCGGTCTGGTAAGCGGAATGCTCCCAGTTGCCCCGGGGTGAAATCACGACGCGCGCATTCGTGCCCTGGCGGGTCGCCTCCACGGAATCGACCGGCGTCGCGAAATCGGTGACATCGAGGCGCCGCTGTAGGTTGGCCGGAATCTCGGTCTGTACAAGATCGATGATGACGGACTTGCCCTGCCGACGGATATCGATGCCGGTGGTGTTGTCGGACATGTCGAGAACGATCTGCCCTTCGCCGCCCTTGCCGCGCCGAAAATCCAGATTGACCAGTGAATGCGGCACGTTCGCCTTGCCTTGGGCGAACCGGGTCGTTTCGGTCGGACCGATCGTGCCGCCGCCGCTGGCGGAACCGGCTTGCAGCGTCACGGTGAAGACCTTGCCTTCGAGCTGGCTGTCGAATTTCACGCCCCGGGTCAGATTGAGGACGACGCGCGTGCGCCCGGAGGCTTGTCCGAGCCGGATCGAGCGCAGTTCGGTATTGCCGACTTCCTGTGTGTTCTTGCCGAGACCGTTGCCGGTCGCGGGAAAATCAAAGGCGATCCGCGGGGGATTGTTGATCGAGAACCCGACGGGAGGATTGGACAGCGGCTCCTTGGTCGTGATCTTCACGACGACCTTGCCGCCCTGCCCGGACAGGACGTCGATGGCGTCGATCGAGTTCATGCCCGGCTCGAGGTTCGAGGGCTTCGCGGCCCAGCCCGACAGCGCACACAGGCTCAGCATCACGAATGCGACGAAACCGTGTCTCGTGACCATCCAAGACGTCCTCATTACTTTGACTCCTCTTCATCAAGCAGCTGAAGGCTGCTCGTGCGCTCCGACCAGACCCCGGAGGTGTCCTGGAAGACTTCCTTGAGAGTGACCGATGTCTCCGTGATCATCGTCACGATGCCGAAGTTCTGGCCGAGATAGTTGCCGATCTTGATCTGGTAAAGATTGTTCTCTGGCGTCTTGACGAGCGCGTACATCTTCTTCGTCTTGTCCTGCAGCGTCCCCACCATCTTGAGACTTTCGAGCGGATAGGCCTCGAGGGCTTCCTTCCTGCGCAAGTCGTTGGCCTGTGCCGGCCGTTCGGCACCGTCCTTGTCCTTGCTTTCCGGCTTGCGGGGCTTGAAAGGATCCTGGAGGTCGAACGCTTCGTAGGTGAACGCCTCGTACGGCTTCACTTCCGGCAATGGGTCCACGCGCCCCCGCAGATTGTTGCCGGCGGAGCTCACGAAATCCCGGAGGTCCTGATGCTGCTCACCGCCGCATCCGACCAGCAAGACGCACAAGAGGAGACCGACCCAGCCGCGCATCATTTCTTGTGAGCCCCCGCCTTCGAATCGCGATCCTTCTTCTTCTGGGCGGCGATCTCGGCGTCGTCCAGGTAGCGGTATGTCTTGGCGGTCGCGTCCAGCGCGAGCGCACCGTCCTTGTCGATCGACAGCGCGATGTCGTTGAGCGTCACGATGCGGGACAGCTGCGACACATCACTGGCGAATGCGCCCACGTCGTGGTAAGCCCCGAGCACGCGCACCGTGATCGGCAATTCGGCGTAGAACTCGGACATGGTTTCCTGCTGCGCCGGCCGGAACAACGTGAATTGCAGACCGCGCCCCAGCCCCGCCTGGTTGATGTCCGTCAGCAGGGCTTCCATCTCGGACTTGTTCGGCAGTTGCTTCAACATGGCGCCGAACGATTGCTCGATGTCGGCCAGCTGCTTGCGATACAAATCGATGTTGATTGCCTGCGCCTTCTTGTCCAGGAAGGTCTGCCGCAGTTGCTGCTCCTTCTGGCGCGCCGCGTCCAGTTCGTCCACCTGCTCGCGCCAGTCGAACCAGAATCCGGAGAAGACGATCGCCAGCAGCAGAATCAGCAACAGTCCGAGCTTCGGCAGGACGGGCCAGTTGCCGATGTCGCGGGGGTTCAGGCGTCGGAGGTCGTCAAGCGTCATCGATCGTCATCCCTTGGCGGGCTTGCGCGCCGGCGCCGCGTTCGCGTCCGTCGCCTTCTCGCGCGTCAGGTTCACGTTGAGGATGAACTCGTTCTGCGGCTGTTTGTCGACCATCACGGCCTTGATTTCCACCAGGCTCGGCGTCTCGAGCCAGGGCGATGCCTCGAAGTTGCGCATCAATGTCGAGACGCGCGCACTGGACGTTGCATATCCGGTGACGGTCACCCTTTCGCCGGACTGCTTCACCGCCTTGAGATAGACACCGTCGGGCAGTTGGCGAACAAGCTGATCGAGCAGGCGGACCGTCTCGGACCGGTTCGACTGGAGCGACTCCACGACCTTCTTCCGTTCGAGGAGTGCCTGGGTCTGTTCCTTGAGTTTCTTGATTTCCTCGATCTGTCGATCAAGGGTCGCGATCTCCGTCTGCAGATACTGATTGCGCTCGTTCTGCGACTCGATCCGATTCGAGAAGTACGTATGCACCACGCCGACGACGACGAGTCCCGCGGCAACGGTGAACACCGCCATGAAGGCGAACCGCTTGCGCTGCTCGCGCCGTCGTTCTTCCCGATGCGGTAGTAGGTTGATCGGTATCACGCGTCGAACCTCCGCATAGCGAGCCCGCAGGCCACCAGCAGCGACGGCGCGTCAGCAGCGAGCTGCCGCTCCTTGATCTTGGCTGACTTCTCCATTCCGTCGAACGGATTCGCGACGAAGACGGCCACTCCGGTACGACGCGCAACGACCTCCTCCAGCCCCGGGATCGTGGCACAACCGCCGGCCAGCACGATGTGATGCACTTGGTTGTACTGGGTGGAGGTGAAGAAGAACTGGAGCGCCCGCGTGACTTCGAGCGCCATCGTATCCATGAAGGGCCGGAGCACGTCGGTCTCGTAGTTGTCCGGCAGGCCCCCGTTCTTCTTTGCGGCCTCCGCCTCTTCCTGCGACAGACCGAACAGGCGCTGAATTTCCTGGGTCAGCTGGTTCCCGCCGAAAGGCTGTTCACGGAAGTAGACCGACTGACGGTTCCGGAGCACGTTGATGTTCATCATCGTGGCACCGATGTCCACGAGGGCGATGGTCTGATCCAGCCCGCCTTCGGGCAGGCGATTCTCGATCAGCTCGAACGCCGTCTGCGCGGCGAACGAGTCGATGTCCATCACGACGGCCTTGAGCCCCTGCGATTCCGCAACGGCGACACGATCTTCGACCTTCTCCTTGCGCGAGGCGGCGATGAGCACCTCGACCTCTTCCGGGTTCGCCAAGGACGGCCCGAGAATCTGGAAATCGAGATTCACTTCTTCAAGCGCGAAGGGAATGTACTGGTTGGCTTCGGTCTCCACCTGAAGCTCGAGGTCATCCTCGTTCTGCCCGGCGGGAACGACGATCTTCTTCGTGATGACCGCTGCGGAAGGCAACGCCATGGAGACGTTCTTGATGCGCGTATTGAGCTTCTTCCAGCCGCGCTTCAAGGACTCACCGACCTCCTCGAGGTTCATGATGTTGCCATCCACCACGGCGTCCTTCGGCAGAGGCTCAATCGTGTAGCGCTCGAGTCGGTAGCGCCCGCGCCCTGCCAGCGAAAGCTCCACCATCTTCACGGACGAAGAACTGATGTCCACTCCGATGAGGGGCGGGGTCTTGGGCTTCATCAGTTCCGTAAGGAACTTCGAGACCGCAGTGAAATCGACTTTTCCCTTGAGCATGGGCGAGTTACGCCAATTTGCGTCTAATTCACATTAGATACGAGTCGCAACTACAAATCAAGCTTGGAAAATCGAGACGTGGCGGCATGTCCGTGGCGCTGGACCTTATAATCTCGCCATCACTCGCCGGCCAAGAATCCCCCGGAGAGGCACTCAAGCAAACGCCCTGCCAATGCTCTTCCGCTGGTGGTTTCTGCCGATCTTCCTTGCCTTGTCCGTGCTTGCCGTGGGCGCGCTCCTGCTCGGCTATGCCGCCGTCGTAGCGTACCCCGGACTCCCCTCGCTCGACGCCCTGACGGACTATCGGCCGAAGATTCCGCTCCAGGTCTTCAGTGCAGACGATCAGCTGATCGGCGAATTCGGGGAGGAACGCCGGGCGCTCGTGAAGATCAAGGACGTCCCCGATTCGATGGTGCACGCGATCATCGCGGCCGAGGACGAACGGTTCTACGAGCACGGCGGCGTCGACTACATCGGTGTGGCAAGAGCTGCGCTGTCCAATTTCGCGCAGGGCGGCGCGCGTCAGGGCGCCAGCACGATCACGATGCAGGTTGCGCGCAACTTCTTCCTCACAAAGGAAAAAACCTTCACCCGGAAATTCAATGAGGCCCTGCTCGCCTTCAAGATCGAACACAACCTGACCAAGGACGAGATCCTTCAGCTCTACATCAATCAGATCTTCCTCGGGCAGCGCGCATATGGATTCGCCGCAGCGGCCCAGATCTATTTCGGCAGGCCGCTCGCACGCTTGAACATTGCCGAGCACGCCATGCTGGCAGGATTGCCCAAGGCACCCTCCACCTTCAACCCGGTGGCCAATCCTCGGCGCGCAAAGACCCGTCAGGAGTACGTTCTGCGGCGCATGCGCGACCTGAACTACATCACCCAGGCGCAGTACGCGGAGGCGATCGATGCCCCGATCGAAGTCCGTCGCGAAAGACAGACATATGCCACTCGCGCGGACTATCTGACGGAGATGGTTCGTCAGACGATGTTCGACCGCTACAAGGAAGAAGCCTACACATCCGGGTTCCGCGTGTGGACAACGGCGCTCCGGGCGCATCAAGACGCCGCCTACGCGGCCCTCAGGAAGGGTGTGCTCGACTATGACAAGCGGCATGGCTACCGTGGCGCGGAGAGCGTGGTGGACATCCCGGGAGGCGCGCCGGATGACGTGCTCGAGGAGTCCCTGGCCGAATCTGCCGAATCCGACGAACTCCTGCCCGCAGTGGTGCTCGCTGTCGACGCGCGCGGCCTGAACGCCTTCTGCAAGGGCGTCGGCCACATCACGGTCGGCCCCGAGGGATTGCGCTTTGCGCAGCGAATGATCGGCGACAAGGCGCCGCCGGATCGGAAGCTCCGTCGCGGCGCCGTCGTTCGCGTTCAGAGGGATGCCGACGGCAACTGGCTGGTTGCGCAACTGCCTCAAGTCGAAGCGGCGCTCTATGCACTCGATCCGTCCTCGGGGGCGATACGGGCGCTGGTCGGCGGGTTCGATTTCGGACTGAACAAGTTCAATCATGCTGTCCAGGCTTATCGGCAGCCCGGATCAAGTTTCAAGCCATTTGTGTATTCCGCTGCGCTGGAGAAGGGGTTCACGGCATCGACGATCATCAATGACGCCCCGCTCGCCTTCGATGCCGCTGAGACGGGCTCGACGGCTTGGGAACCAAAGAACTTCGACGGCACGTTCGATGGCCCGATCACCATGCGTACCGCGCTGACGAAATCGAAGAACCTGGTCTCGATCCGGATCCTGCAGGCGATCGGTGCACAGTATGCCCAGGACTACGTGAGCCGGTTCGGCTTTGAACGACGACTGATTCCGCCGTACTTGACGATGGCGCTCGGGGCAGGTTCCGTCACGGTCGAGCAGATGGCCGTGGGCTACGCTGCGTTCGCGAACGGCGGATTCCGCATCGAGCCCTATTTCATCGACAGGATTCTGGACGGCAAGGGACAGGTGATCCACAAGGCCAAACCGAAACGCGCACAAGGCGATGCTGCGAGAATCATCGACGGACGAAACGCTTTCATCATGACCAGCCTGATGCAGGATGTGATTCGCGGCGGCACGGGAGCTCGCGCGATGCAGCTGGGTCGCAACGATCTGGCAGGCAAGACCGGAACGACAAACGATCAGGTAGACGCCTGGTTCGCGGGCTTCAATCCCAAACTCGTGGCCATCGCCTGGATCGGATTCGACAATCCCCGCTCCCTCGGCGGCAGCGAGACGGGCGGGATTGCTGCGCTCCCGATTTGGATGCATTTCATGGGAAGTGCGCTGAAGGGCGCGCCCGAGGAACTGCCGGTGCCACCGCCTGGCGTCGTCAGTGCGTCCATCAATCCGGAAACGGGCTTGCGGGACGAGCAGGCGGCAAATGCACGCGTGGAGTACTACTACCAGGAGAACATCCCGGCGGAGGACGAGAATGCCGGCGCTGCCCCGGATCGGCGGAAGAGCAAACCGGACGAACTCGACGACCAGATCTATTGAGCCGGGACATGTCGCGAGAATCCGCCAACAGCCGACAGATGCGCACGCGCATCGCGCAGCTCGCCGCCCGAATCATGGCGGAGGACGGTGTCGCGGACTTCGGACTCGCCAAGCGCAAGGCAGCGAGGCAAGTGGGCGCGCCCGATACGCGAAACCTGCCGGACAACGCGGAGATCGAGCAGGCCATGATCGAGTACCAGCAACTCTATCGGGCCGATGAGTACTCCGAGCGCCTCGATCGACTGCGCAGGGATGCCCTATCGCTGATGAAGCTTCTCGACCGTTTCGAACCGCACCTGGTCGGACCCGCCCTCAGCGGCAGCGTGGGCCGCTACGCCGATTTCGATCTCCATCTCTTCGCCGACAACCCCAAGGAACTGGAACTGTTCTTCATCAATCGAGGCATCCCGTTCCGCGCACGCGAGTCCCGCTACCTGGTTGGCGGTGAGGCGCGGACCATTCCGGAATACGAGGTCGACTTCGGCACCACGGGCGCGACGCTGGCGGTTTTCTCGTTCGACGACATACGGCGCACGATCCGTTCAAGTGCAGAAGGGCGACCGATCGAGCGCGTCAAGTCCGCCTGGGTCGAGGAGCAGTTGGCCGCTCGTCCCATGCAACAAACTAAATTCCAGGGCGATCCTGCCGAAATGTGAGTTGGCGCCGCTGTCAGAGGCCTAGCGCACCCACGACACATGAATCCCAGCCCATCCACGACCGCCGATTCAGCGCAGGACGATGATTCCCGATTCCAGATCCATTCTCGAACCGAGATCGGATTCATCCTGCGCGGAGCCATGACCGCCGGAGAAATGGTGAGCACACACTTCAGTGGCGGGCGAGAGTCTTTCGTGACGGCTCTCCTCGCAGTCGATGCGAAGCAAGGGTATTGCGTCCTGGATGCGGCAGGGGACCCGGCGATGAACCGCCGCCTTTGCGCTTCCGACCGTGTGGCGTTCGTGAGCCGCCATGACAAGATCAAGATCCGCTGGGAAGTGTCCCAGGTGGCGGCGGCGACGTTCGAAGGCAAGCCTGCCCTCAAGACAAGACTGCCTGACACCCTTCTCAAATTTCAGCGTCGGGAGTTCTACCGGGCCGAGACCCCCGTCGTCCGCCCGGTCAAGTGCTCGATCCCGCTCGAGGCCGGGAAGGTCGTCCAGGCCAGTCTGTTCGACATCAGTCTCGGCGGCGTCGGCTTGACCGGATTCCCGGACAATTTCGATCTGGACATCGGACGGGACTTGCCCGGATGCACGATCACGCTTCCCGAGATCGGCGTGATCACGGTCACGCTGCAGATCCGGAATGCCCCCGAAATGACGCTTCGGGATGGCCGAGTCTCGCGTCGAGCAGGCTGCATGTTTCTCCGACCGCCGCCCGGCACGGAGACGTTGGTCCAGCGCTACATCATTCGGCTCGAGCGCGAGCGTCGTGCCAAGATGGCTTGACTGCCGCGTCCACTGCCCTCCGAGGGTTCTTTACTGTAGTCTGCGCCAGTTGCCGCGCGCTCAACCACTGCGCAGCCAGCGCGCTGCATCCATCGCGTAGTAGGTCAGCACGGCATCGGCACCGGCCCGCTTGAATCCGAGCAGCGCTTCCAAAGCGCATTGCTTTTCGTCGATCCAACCGTTCTGACCGGCCGCCTTCAGCATCGCGTACTCACCGCTCACCTGATAGACCAATGTGGGGGCGCCATAAGTGTCCTTCACCCGCCGGACGATATCCAGGTAAGGCATGCCTGGCTTCACCATGACCATGTCGGCGCCTTCCTCGAGGTCCAGTCCGGCCTCCCAGACGGCCTCGTTGCTGTTTCCCGGATCGACCTGATACGTGTACTTGTTCCCTTTCCCGAGATTGCCCGCAGATCCGACAGCATCGCGGAACGGCCCATAGAACGACGAAGCGAACTTGGCCGCGTATGCGAGGATCTTCACGAGTTCGTGGCCCTTGGCGTCGAGGTGTGCCCTCAGCGCTCCGATCCTGCCGTCCATCATGTCCGACGGGGCGACGATGTCCACGCCCGCTCCGGCGTGGCATTCGGCCTGACGCACGAGGACCTCGATGGTCTCGTCGTTCATGACATATCCCGCGTCATCGATGAGACCGTCCTGGCCGTGGCTGGTGTAGGGATCCAAGGCAATGTCCGTGATGACACCGAGATCCGGAAAGTGGCGCTTCAAGGCCGCCACGGTCGTCGGCACCAGGCCCTCCGGGTTGTAGGCCTCCTCGGCAGTCAAGGATTTCCTCGATGCGTCCACAACCGGAAACAATGCCAGTGCCGGGATGTTGAGCCTCGAGCACTCTTCCGCGCATCGCAGGAGGACATCCACCGTCATGCGCTCCACGCCCGGCATCGAGGCCACAGGTTCGGTTCGATTCGTCCCTTCGATCACGAACACCGGATAGATCAGATCATCCGCTGTGAGCGTGTGCTCACGGACGAGACGTCGAGAGAACGCGTCGCGTCGATTGCGACGCATCCGGCGCTGCGGGTAGCGGCCCAACGGGTGAATCATCGTCACTCACTCCTAGTCTGGTGTCGGCGAGCAGGCTCGTTCGGGCACGAGCGCCCACCCAAAATCGCACGTCATCGGAACAAGGCAGGTCTACGGGGAACCAACACCCCTCCGTGACACTCTACACAGGCAGACGGTGACGTCTCCCGCGGTACCTCCCTGAGCGGGCGCCTTCAAACGAGGCTTGGCCCCCGGCATCTCTCCCCTTTGCCGGGGGCTATTTTTTTTCCGCCGGCAGCGCCAGCCACCGGCTCACCAAACCTACCGCGTCATCGACGCCGGCGCGGGAGAGGCTGGAGAACGTCTGGGCGGTGATCTCCCCCCGACCAGCCACTGCACGCCGCACCTGCGCCAGTTGCTTTGCTGCCTGTTGCCGGCTCAGCTTGTCGGCCTTGGTCAGGAGGATATGGATGGGCCTGCCGACGGGCAAGAACCAGTCGATCAGCTGTTCGTCCAACGGTGTCAGCGGGTGGCGTATGTCCATGATGGCCACGAGACCCACGAGCGAGGACCGGGACTGAAGGTAGCCCCCGATCAGATTGCCCCAACGTCTGCGTTCCACCTCCGGCACCTTCGCGAAGCCATACCCCGGCAGATCGACCAGATACCGCTCTTCAGCAACCCGGAAGAAGTTGATCAGTTGCGTGCGTCCGGGCGTCTTGCTGACGAACGCCAACCGATTGCGTCCCGCAATCGCATTGATTGCGCTCGACTTGCCGGCATTCGAGCGACCCGCGAACGCTACCTCTCGGCCGCCTTCCGGCGGCAACTGATTGAGATCATGGGCGCTCGCGAAATACTCCACATGCGGGAGCGTCACGACATCGGAGGCTTGGAGTCCAGACACGGGGCAAATTCGTTAGAATCTCGATTCGGTCACATTATCAACCACTTTGTGCACTGCACGGCCGCCAGGCCGGTGGAATCTGCAGGCAAACTTCCTGTCCCGTCGAGGAAATACATGAATCGTCTCCATACGGCCGTCGCGCTGCTTGCCGGTGTCCTGCTCGGCACCGCTCCTCTCTCCCTCCACGCGAAGGGGGACGCCGCCAAGGGCCAAGGCCTCGCGGGTGCCTGCGCGGCCTGCCATGGCGCAGACGGAAACAGCATGATCCCGGTAAATCCGAGCCTCGCGCAGCAGCACCCCGAGTACATCGCAAAGCAGCTTTCGGAATTCAAGTCGGGGGCGCGGGCAAACCCCATCATGGCTGGAATGGCCGCGGGTCTCACCCCCGAAACCATGCAGGACGTCGGCGCTTTTTTCGCGAAGCAGAAGCTTCGTCATGCCGGCGCCCGCGACAAGGATCTCGTGACGGTCGGCCGCAAGCTCTACCGGGGCGGTGATGCTTCCCGGAACATCCCGGCCTGCGCCTCCTGCCATTCCCCCACGGGCGCCGGCATCCCGTCGCAATATCCACGGGTCGGCGGCCAGCACCCGGACTACACGATTGCTCAGCTGAAGGCTTTCCGCGCGGGTGAGCGCGCCAATGATGCGAACTCGATGATGCGATCCGTCGCTGCTCGGCTGACCGACAAGGAGATCGCAGCGCTGGCAGAGTACGTCGCCGGCCTCAAGTAATCGTCGCCATTTGATCGAAGGCCGCGCGGGCGGCCTCGATCGTCTTGCGGATTTCGTCATCGCCGTGGGCGGACGAGACGAAACCCGCCTCGAAGGCGGACGGTGCGAGATAGACGCCACGATCCAGCATCAGGTGGAAGAAGCGATTGAAGGCGTCCTTGTCCGCCGTCATGACCTCCGAGAAACTGCGCGGGACTTCCGCGCGGAAGAAGAGACCGAACATGCCGCCGACCGAATCACCCGAGAACGCAATCCCCCGCGAACGCGCCGTTTCCACGAGACCCGCCACCAGACGCTGAGTGCTCGCGGTCAACCGCTCGAAAAAACCTGGGGCCTGAACGAGTTTCAGCGTCGCAAGACCGGCTGCGACTGCCACCGGATTGCCCGATAGCGTGCCCGCTTGGTAGACGGGGCCCAGCGGGGCGAGCTTCTCCATGATGTCGCGGCGACCGCCGAAGGCCCCGAGCGGCATGCCGCCGCCGACCACTTTGCCCAGCGTCGTCAGGTCGGGCTTCACGCCGAACAGCCCCTGGGCACTCTTCGGGCCGACGCGGAATCCCGTCATCACTTCATCGAAGATCAGGACGGCACCCGCGCGCGCCGTCAGCTGTCGCAGTTCGCGGATGAATTCGTCGGTCGGCCGCACCAGATTCATGTTCCCCACCACCGGCTCCAGGATGACCGCAGCGATCTCGGATCCCTGTCGCGCAAACGCGTCACGCAATGCTTGGGTGTCGTTGTAGTCCAGCACGAGTGTGTGCTTCGTGGTGTCGGCCGGAACCCCCGCTGAACTGGGTTGACCGAAGGTCAGCGCACCGGACCCGGCCTTGACCAACAGGGCGTCTGCGTGGCCGTGATAGCACCCCTCGAATTTGATGATCGTGCTGCGGCCGGTAAAGCCGCGCGCGAGTCGAATCGCGGTCATCGTGGCCTCGGTCCCGGAGCTGACGAGCCGCACCATTTCCATCGACGGAACCAGCTTCACGATCAGCTCCGCCATTTCCAACTCGGCCTCGGTCGGTGCACCGAAGGACAGACTGCCGGCCGCCGCCCGCTGGACCGCGGCCACGACGTCCGGATGCGCGTGACCGACGATCATCGGCCCCCACGAACCGACGTAGTCGATATACGACCAACCGTCAGCATCCCAGAGCCAGGCGCCCTCGCCTCGCGAAAAGAAACGAGGCGTACCGCCGACGGATCGAAATGCCCTCACCGGGGAGTTGACTCCTCCCGGGATGACTTTCTGGGAACGTTCGAAGAGTTGTTCACTGCGTGACGTCATGACGTGCGCTTCTCGGTCGAATTGATGGGAAAGACGCGATGATCAGGCATGGAAGAGCTGCGTGAACTCCGCGGCTCTGACGCCGACATCCGCGGCGTCGAACAAGGCGGAGATGACGGCGATCGCGTCAGCGCCTGCAGCAATCAACTGTGGCGCATTGTCGACCGTTATGCCGCCGATCGCCACCACCGGGCATCCGAGGCCCTCGGCACGTGCTCGCGACAGCAGTTCCACTCCGGCCCGCACGGCCTGCGGTTTGACGGTGGACGCGTAGAAACTACCGAAGGCGACGTAGTCTGCGCCGGTGCGCGCCAACGCCTGGGCACGTGGGTAGTCGTCGTAAGCGGACGCTCCGACCATCGCCCGGATGCCGACCACGCCGCGCGCTGCCTCCGGCGAGCCATCGCCGCGACCCACGTGAACACCGTCAGCGCCAATTTCCGCGGCCAGCCCGGGATCGTCATTGATGATCAGCGCGGCGCCATGATCACGACACAGTCCCAGAAGTTCAGTCGATTCCCGCAATGCTTCCGGGCGGCTGAGCCGCTTCCTCCGGTACTGGACGATCCGGACGCCCCCGCCAAGGGCCGCCGCCAGCTTGGCGCGAAGCTCCACGAAATCGAGCGCATCGGGCGTGATGGCGTAGAGGCCCCGAATCGACGTGCCGGGAGACTGAGGTAGCATGATTCCGAACGGGTGGATCAAGCGCGGGACAGCGCGCAAGCGGTGTGGTCATCGATTGAATGACCGTACAATTCAAGTTTATCTGAAGCTCCCCACTTCCTACGCCCATGGCCGACAATCAGCAATCCCGAACCTTCATGTGCCTCATCTGCGGCTTCATCTATGACGAGGCGGCCGGCCTGCCGGAAGAAGGCATTCCGCCGGGCACACGATGGGAAGACGTCCCGATGAACTGGGTCTGCCCCGAGTGCGGCGCCAGAAAGGAAGATTTCGAAATGGTGCAGGTCTGACAGGAGAGGCTCCATCATGCGCATCCTCCACACAATGCTTCGAGTAGGAGACCTGCAACGCTCCGTCGAGTTCTACACCCAGGTCCTGGGCATGAAAGTGCTGCGCCAGGCCGAGTATCCGAGCGGTCGATTCACTCTTTGCTTCATCGGCTATGGGGACGAGGACAAGGAGGCGGTACTGGAACTCACGCACAACTGGGACACGAAGGCCTACGACCTCGGCACGGGCTACGGCCACATCGCGCTGGAAGTGGACGACGCCTACCGCGCCTGCGAGGAGGTCCGCGCCCGCGGCGGCAAGGTGACCCGGGAAGCCGGTCCCATGAAGCACGGGAGCACCGTCATCGCCTTTGTCGAGGACCCGGACGGATACAAGATCGAGTTCATCCAGAAGAAGGCCGGCGCCTGAGCGCCTCTTCGGCAGCCCGGACAAAGCCCGCCACCGATACCTGTTCGGGCCGAGATCCAACATCCAGTCCCGCCGCCTCGATGCCGCGCGCGTCGAGGTAGCCCTGGAAGGCATTGCGCAAGGTCTTCCTTCGTTTGGAGAACGCCGCCGCGACGAGGCGGCCGAACACGGGCGCGAGGGACGCCGACACGAGCGGCACGTCGAGCGGGCGCATCCTCACCACGGCGGATTGCACCTTCGGCGGCGGGCGAAATGCCCCGGGCGGCACCTCGAACAGCTTCTCCATCGAGAACTGCGCCTGAAGCATGACACTCAGGCGGCCATAGTCGGCGCTTCCGGCTTCCGACACCATGCGATCCACGACCTCCTTCTGCAACATGAAGTGGCCGTCGCGCACGCACGACGCGTGATGCGCAAGGTGGAACAGCAGGGGCGTGGAGATGTTGTAGGGCAGGTTGCCAACCAGGCGAAGGTCTCGGCCGATCCGCGGCAGGTCGAAGGCCAGGGCATCCCCTTCGTGGATGGTCAGCCGGTTCTCGGAACAGGTTCCGCGCAGTCGGGCGACGATGTCGCGGTCAATCTCGATCACATGGAGGTGGGACGTGACCTCCAGCAACGGAAACGTCAGCGCCCCCAATCCGGGACCGATCTCGACCACCGTGTCGACGTCTGTCGGCGACACGGCGTCGACAATTCGCCGGATGTAGGTCCGGTCCACCAGAAAATGCTGTCCGAAGCGCTTGCGCGCCACATGCTCCGACGGTGGCGCCACCGGCTCTTCGCTCACGAACGTCGCCCGGTCACCGACCTTCGGCGCGCTGCTCGATGAACGCGCGATCGCGCTGCTGACGGACCCAGTCGATGAACGCTTCGTCGGACTTGCGGGCGCGGATCGCCTGTCGTGCCAATTGTCGTTCCCGCTCCTTCGTCATGTCCTCCGTACGCCGCTCGAGCACCTGGATGAGATGCCATCCGAACGGTGACTGAACCGGTTGACTCACTTCGTTGGCCTTCAAGGCATCCATGGCGCGCTCGAACTCGGGAACGGTGTCGCCCGGCGACAGCCAGCCCAGATCGCCGCCGCGAACCGCGCTCGCATCCTCGGATTGGGATCGGGCGAGTTCGGCGAAGTCGGCGCCGGCAACGACCTTCTGCCGGATCTCGTCCAGCCGACGCTTGGCTTCCACTTCGGCGACGATCTCGTTCAGGCGCACAAGGATGTGCCGGACGTGCGTCTGCTGCACGACGATCTGCTTGGCCGTCGAACGCTTCTCGAGCAACTTCAGGATGTGGAATCCGTTCGGGCTGCGCAGCACCTGCGAGAGATCCCCGGGCTTCATGTTGGCGATGGCCTGAACGAAGAGGTTCGGCAGCCGACCCGCCGTGCGCCAGCCGAGTTCGCCGCCTTGGAGGGCATTCGGTGCGTCCGAATAGGTCGCCGAAATCTGCTTGAAGTCGGCCCCCGCGCGAAGCTTGGCCAGACCCTCGTCGGCTCGCGCCCGGCGTGCCTGGATCTGCTCGGCGGACGCGGCTTCCGGCAACGTCACGAGGATGTGGAGGAGGTTGTATTCCTCGTTCTGTCCCGAGGCCTGTGCCAGCTTGAGATAGTTGTCGATTTCCGAATCGGACACGGTGATGCGCGTGTCCACTTCCCGCTCACGCAGCCGCGCGGTCGTGAGCTCTCCCCGGATGTCCTCGCGGTACTGGCTCCAGTCCATTCCCTCCTCCGCCACGACCGCGCGGAATTCCTCGGGTGACATCTTGTTGTCCTGGGCGATTCGCCCGATCGCCCGATCCACCTGGGCGTCCTCGACCCGCAGCCCGGTCTCCTTGGCGTACTGGCCCAGGACCCGCGTTGTGATCAGGCGTTCGAGCAACTGCTTCTCGAGAAGATTCGCCTCGGGCATCGGGGTGCCCTGGCGGGTGAGTTCGCGAGTGGCTCGCTTGACCTGTTCGTCGAGTTCGAGCCGTGTGATCACTTCGGAGTTGACCACGGCAACGACTCGATCCAGGCGGACGAGATCTCGGGAGCGCTCCGCCGGAGCGGCCTGAGCGGATGCGGCCCCCGCGACCAGCAGCGCGGCAGCGAGGATCGAACGGGTCTCAATCACGAAACGTAGGGGCATCGGGGTTCACTGCACCGGGTAGTAGTCTTCCTGGAACTGCGACTGGGGCAAGGCATTGATCCGCTGGTAACCGGTGATGTTCTGACGGAGGATTTCCAGCGGGTTGGATCCGATCTTGGACAGGCCGTTCAGTTCGAGCTGGAAGAAGAAGGCGCGGACGCTGTCCTGGGTGAAGGTGACGAATTCCTGCAGCACGAAGCGCCCCACCCAGCAGCCCGCATTGTACTCAAGGCCCGCGATCGTGGTCGTGGATCGACGGTCCCGCAGGGAGTAGGCCCAGCGCGCCACCGTGCTCCAACGCTCGCCGAACAGCCACTGGGCCGAGACATCGGTCTGCTCAAAAGTCTCCCGATTGAATCGGTAGCCGAGATTCAGGACCCGCCCGGGTTCGGGGTTGTACCGGAGTGCGAACGTGGAGCGATCCGGGCGGCGCTCGTTGATGTCGAGTCGCATCGCCACATCGGCGTACCACGACGGTGTCATCCGCCCCGTCACGGCAGCCAGGATGTCGGATCGGTTCTGGGTTCTCGCGACCGTCGAAGGCAGCGTGACGCGCTGGTCACCGAAGAAGAACCGCTGACCCAAGGTGAGCCGCAGGCGTTCCCGGCCGTCGAGCGAATCGATCAGGCGGCTCGAGACGGCGCCTGTGACCTGATTCGCGTCGTTGATCCGGTCACCGCCCACGAACTGGTTCTCGCTGAAGATCTGGGCGAAGTTGAAGTCGCCGACGGCCGTGTCGAAGACCGGCAGGCGGCTCTGGTCGTGGAACGGGATGTACACGTAGTACAGCCGCGGTTCCAGCGTCTGCAGCAGCGGGGTCCCGAGGAAGCTCGTGTTGCGCTCGAACGTCACGGTGCTGTCTAGCGTGAAGATCGGAAGTGTCCGGGCCGACGACGAGTACCCGCTATTGGATTCGAGGTCGTAGAAGGTCTGGTGCAGGCCGATCTTCGGCACGATCGAAAAGAACGACTTCTGCATCGGATAGGAGATCGACGGGTTCAGGATGAGCCGTCGTCCGTTGAGCAGCGTCGGATGGGAGAAATGGACGAACTCCGAATTGAGTCCCAGGTCATATCCCTGCACGTTCGGGCGCAGCCCGGTCAACGTGATCTGCGGCAGACGCGCGTACGGCGGGACGATCGGGGCCAGCGGATCCTGAAGCGTCTGATACTTCTGCGTCCGGCCTGTCAGTGTCCAGAATCCGCCGTTGTAGCTCAGTCCGCCCTCCCGGGGCAGGTTCGTGATCGACGTCACGGCCAGCCGGTTCGAAAGGTCCACGAAATACCGATCGTCCGACGCCCGCTGCAGAAACAGGTATCCGCTCAGATTCGGGGACAGCTGGTGTGCGTGGCGATAGGCGAGGGCGTAGCGAGACACGCCATCGAGAGCCTTGTCGTTAGGCAGGTACTCGGCGCTCGCGACGCCGCTGAACGAGGGCGCCAGATACCGGAACTCGTTGTTGAGCATGACTCCGCGCTTGGCGAGCATTCTCGGCGCGATCGTCGCGTCGTAGTTCGGCGCGATGTTCCAGTAGAACGGCAAGGTGAATTCGAAGCCGCTCTTGCCCGTCGTCCCGTAGGTCGGACTGAGGAACCCGCTCTTGCGCTGGTTGGACAGCGGGAAATCGATGTACGGGGTGTACATGAACGGAATGTTCTTGAAGTACACCGTGGCGTGACGCGCCACGCCCTCGTCCTGGTCGCGATTCAGGTCGAGCTTGCGTACCCGCATGAACCAGTCCCTTTCGGGGATCCTGCAGGTGCTGTACGTTCCGTCGTCCGCGTGAATCCTGGAACGTCCCTGGACCGTCACGCGGCTCGCCTTGCCGCGCGCATTGAGCTGCCGGAAGTAGTACTCGGGCGATTCCGCCACCGCCGTGTCCTTCGCCAGGTCGATCTCGACCTTCGTGCCTTCCAGGACATCGCCGAGCCGGTCCATGCGCACATGGCCGGTCGCCGTGACGTAGTCGCGCTTCTGCGCATACTGGATTCGGTCCGCCGACAGAAGGCGTCCGCGAGTGCGCAGTCGCACATTGCCGCGGGCATCGACATCCTCGCCCTGCTTGCCGCTCAATTCATCGGCTTCGACGAACAGGACGGACTGTCCGGCCGTGTCGTCGTCGAGCGGCGGTGGATGGAGCGCGGTATCCGCCTGCAGCCTGAGCCCGATCATCTGCCCGTTCACCACCAAGGGCTGCGCGGCAAGCAGGGCGGTCAGCCAGAGGACGGCGGGACGCATCGGCGGGGACACGGATGGGGCGTTGTTAGAATCCCGGCAGTATATTGCGAGACTCACGGATCACTCTCTTGAATCGAATCGATGAATTGCGTGCGTGGCTGAGCCCGCGCCTGCCCGCACCCGACTACACCCTGGAACCCGCATCCGCCGATGCCAGTTTCCGCCGGTATTTCCGGGCCGCGATCGGCGATCGCACGTGGATCGTGATGGACGCTCCGCCGGAACACGAAGATTGCCGACCGTTCATCCATGTCGCCGGACTGCTCAAGGACGCGGGACTCAACGCCCCCCGAGTGCTGGACCAGGACCTGGACCGGGGCTTCCTCCTTCTCACCGACCTCGGGCATGTCACCTATCTCGCCGCACTGCGCGAGCGGCCGCACGATGCGAAGTCGCTGTTCGACGACGCACTGGCCGCGCTGGTCCGTTGGCAGCTCTCGTCGAAGGCGGGCGTCCTGCCGCCATATGACGATGCCCTGCTGCGTCGGGAACTCGGATTGTTCCCCGAGTGGTACCTGGGACGCCACCTTTCGCTCGACCTCGGGGAATCCGATCGCAAGGCGATCTCCGAGGTATTCGACGCGCTCGTGACGCAGGCGCTCTCCCAGCCCAAGGTCTTCGTGCACCGCGACTACATGCCGCGGAATCTGATGGTGACGTCCCCGAACCCGGGCATCCTGGACTTTCAGGATGCCGTCCATGGGCCGCTCACCTACGACGTGGCGTCGTTGTTCCGCGACGCCTTCATCAGCTGGGAGGAGCCGCAGGTGCTCGACGGAACCATCCGTTACTGGGAACGCGCGCGCCGAGCCGGTCTGCCGGTCGCTGAGGATTTCGCCGAGTTCTACCGCGACGTCGAATGGATGGGCATGCAGCGCCATCTGAAGGTGCTGGGCATCTTCGCCCGGCTCCGGTACCGGGACGGCAAGACCGGATACCTCGAAGACACTCCTCGATTCCTCAAGTACGTCCGGGCGACCGCAGAACGATACGGAGAATTGCAGGGACTCGTGCCGCTGCTCGATCGCATCGAGGAGCGCGCTCCTCAGACGGGTTTCTCCTTCTGACCGCTGCGCCATGCACGCCATGATTCTCGCGGCCGGGCGGGGCGAGCGCATGCGCCCCCTGACCGATCACTGCCCCAAACCGCTGTTGCCCGCCGGCGGCAAGCCCCTGATCGCCTGGCACCTGGAACGTCTTGCAGCCGGCGGCGTTCGCGACGTGGTCATCAATCACGCGCATCTCGGCGAAATGATCGAGCGCGTCGTCGGCGACGGCGCGGGGTGGGGCCTGCGTGTCAGCTACTCGCGGGAAGAGCAGGCGCTGGAGACGGCAGGCGGCATTGCCATGGCCCTGCACAGCCTCGGCGCGGGTCCGTTCCTGGTGATCAACGGCGACGTGTACATCGAAATGGACTACGGCGCGCTCATCGAGCGGGCGGATGCGAGTTTCCGAATCCACCCGGAACGTCTCGCCCACCTTGTTCTGGTCGACAATCCCACGCATCATCCTCGCGGCGACTTCAGCATTGCGGGCGGATTGGCGAAGGACGGCGGACCGTCCCGCCTGACATTCGGCGGCATCGGCATCTACCGGCCCGCCCTGTTCGCCCCGATCGAAGCCGGCACGCGCGCGCGTCTCGCCCCTCTGCTCGTGGCCGCCATGCAGGGAAACCGCGTCTCGGCGGAGCATCACCGGGATTACTGGCTGGATGTCGGCACACCGGAACGCCTGGCCGAGCTCGACCGCCGGCTCGCACACCCTCATCGCCCCACGGGGACTCCCGCCCATGAATGACCTGCTGAAACGCCCGACCGTCATCGCTCCCTTCGTCGATCGGCGCACGCGCCTTCGCACCGCCATGCGCGAAGGCGTGGCCATCATCGCGACGGCGCCGGAGCGCACGCGGAATCGCGACGTGCACCACCCGTTCCGCTTCGACAGTTACTTCTACTACCTGACGGGCTTCACCGAGCCCGAGGCAGTCGCGGTCATCGTGGCCGGCGAAGAACCGCGCAGCCTGCTGTTCTGCCGGGAGAAGAACCTCGAGCGCGAGATCTGGGATGGGTACCGGTTCGGACCCGAGTTCGCCTGCGAAACCTTTGCCTTCGATGAAGCCCACTCGGTCGCCGAACTCGACGAGATCGTGCCGAAGCTGCTCGCCGACCAGCCCGCTCTGTTCGCGGACGTCGGTGCCGACGCCGGATGGGACGGCCGGCTGATCGGCTGGCTGAACGCAGTGCGCGCGCAGGTCCGCACCGGCATCACGGCGCCGGGCGAGATTCGCGATGTTCGCCGGCTTCTCGACGACATGCGCCTGGTGAAGGACGCGCACGAGCTCGATCTGATGCGAAGGGCGGGGGCGATCTCCTCTCGAGCACACGCACGCGCGATGCGCGCCACCCGCCCGGGACGTCACGAGTTCGAGATCGAAGCCGAGCTCATGCACGAATTTCTCGGCGCGGGTGCACGATCACCCGCCTATCCTTCGATCGTTGCCAGCGGTCCGAACGCCTGCGTGCTCCACTACGTCGAGAACGATCGGGAGATGCAGCCCGGCGACCTGCTGCTCATCGACGCCGGCTGCGAATGGCAGGGCTACGCTTCCGACATCACCCGCACGTTCCCGGTGAGCGGCAAGTTCACCGGTCCTCAGCGCGACGTGTACGAATTGGTGCTTGCGGCCCAGGCGGCGGCGATCGACGCCGTCAAGGCGGGGAATCACTGGGAACAACCGCACGATGCCGCCCTCGCCGTTCTCGTGCGCGGGTTCGTCGATCTCGGATTGTGCGAAGGCACTGTGGATGGCGTCATCGAATCGGGCGACTACCGTCGCTTCTACATGCACCGCACGGGCCATTGGCTCGGACTCGACGTTCACGATGCGGGCGACTACAAGCGTGATGGCGGATGGCGAGTCCTCGAACCCGGCATGACCCTCACCGTGGAACCCGGCTGCTACATCCGCCCGGGCGACGACGTGCCGGACGCCTACTGGAACATCGGTATCCGCATCGAGGACGACGTGGTCGTGACACCGCAAGGATGCGAGGTCCTGACGGCTGCCACGCCGAAGACCGTCGCCGACGTGGAAGGCATCGTCGGACGCGGCTGAGCAGAGGCAACGACCCATGGACTCGCACGACCTCGCGATCGTCGGCGGCGGGCCCGTTGGCCTGTTCCTGGGGCTGGCGGCGGCCCGGCGCGGTTGTTCCGTCGTGGTGCTCGAGTCACGCAAAGGGGCCGAAGGTCTCGATGACCGACGCGCCATTGCACTGTCCTGGGGAAGCGTGCTGAAGCTCGCGCGTGTGGGCATCGACTTGCGCGACGCACCGGAGGCGACACCGATCCGGACCATCCACGTATCACGAACGGGCCAACCCGGCCGCACGGTCCTTTCGGCCGAGGAAGCAAGTGTTCCTGCCCTCGGCGTCGTCGTCCGATACGGCGATCTCCTTCATCGACTGGATGCGCTTGCACGGGCCCGCATCGACGTGCGCCATGGGACGAACGTCGAATCCGCCGAGACCCACGACGGGCGCGCGCGCATCCGAACGTCCCAGGGTGAATTCGACGCCCGCGTCGGCGTTGTCGCGGACGGCGGCGGAACGCTCCTGGAATCGGCAGGGTTCCGTGTCACCGTTCAGGACTACGGCGTTCACGCTGTCGTGGCCCGCGTGCGCTGCGATCGTTCCTCGGACGTGATCGCCTATGAGCGGTTTTCCGGTCCCGGCCCCATTGCTCTGCTCCCCGCGGCAGGCGAGTACGCGCTGATCTGGACCTTGCCGCCGGAGCGGGCCGCCGAATTGCACCGCTGCAGTCCCGACGCGTTTCTCCGCTCGCTTCAAAGCGCGTTCGGATGGCGGGCAGGACGATTCGTCGGCGTCGACGAACGCGGAACGTACCCACTGCGGTCACGGCGAACGGAGCCCGTCGTGCAGGACCGGATCGTCGCCGTCGGCAATGCCGCGCAATCGCTGCATCCGGTCGCCGGACAAGGGTTGAATCTCGGCGTGCGCGACGCCTGGTTCCTGGCAGACCGCCTGGCAGATGCCGATACCGGCGCGGCAGCACCACTCGCGCAGTACGCAAACGCCCGTCGCGGCGATCGCGCCTTCACGATGGGATTCACCGACATCCTGGCGCGAAGCTTCTCGCCGGACGTACCTGGATTGAGTCTCGTCCGAGGCGCGGCACTCGAGTTTCTCGACCTGGTGCCGGTCGCCCGGCGAGTGTTCGCCCGCACCCTGTCCGTCGCGACGATCCACTGAAATCGGCGCCCGTATGCGGCGCTGCGAGGCACCATCGAATCCCGCCGGTTTGCGGCGCATTTCTGATTACAATACGCGCCCTTTCGCCTTTCCATCCCTCCGCGCGACTCCACCCCTGCCATGCAGATCGGTCCGTATCGCCTTCGCAACCGTCTCGCATTGGCGCCCATGGCCGGTGTCACGGACCGTCCCTTTCGTCAGTTGTGCAAGCGTCTCGGCGCGGGCTATGCCGTCTCCGAGATGACGGCATCGGACCCTCGCTTGTGGAATACGCCGAAGAGCCGGACACGCCGTTGCCACGACGGCGAACCCGAGCCGATCGCCGTGCAGATCGCCGGGACCGACCCCGAGGCCATCGCGAATGCAGCCCGGTTCAATGTGGACCAGGGCGCCCGGATCATCGACATCAACATGGGATGTCCCGCCAGGAAGGTCTGCAACGTGCTGGCGGGCTCCGCGCTGATGCGGGATGAATCGCTGGTGGGCAGGATTCTCGATGCCGTCGTTGCCGCGGTCTCCGTGCCCGTGACGCTGAAGATGCGCACAGGTTGGGACGTTCACAATCGCAACGCCGTGTCGATCGCCCGCCTGGCGGAGAGCGCGGGCATCCAGGCGCTGTCCGTGCACGGCCGGACCCGCTCGGACTTCTACGAAGGCGCCGCCGAATACCGCACCATCGCGGAAGTGAAGTGCGTCGTCGGCATCCCCGTCATCGCCAATGGCGACATCGACTCGCCCGCCAAGGCGCGCGCCGTCCTGGCACAGACCGGCGCTGACGGCGTGATGATCGGCCGCGCGGCGCAGGGTCGACCCTGGCTGTTCCGCGAGATCGATGCCTTCCTGCGGGACGGCACCGTGCTTCCCGATCCGGAGCGATCGGAGATGCGCGACATCGTGCTCGAACACCTCCATGCGCTCTACGATCTCTACGGGCTGCAGCGCGGCGCTCGCGTCGCCCGCAAGCATGTCGGCTGGTACACCCGCGCCATCCCGGGCGGCGACACGCTCCGCCACCTCATGAACCACCTCGACGATGCGCAGAGGCAGCTCGAAGCCGTCGCTGCGTTCTTCGACAACCATGCACAGGAAACCGCGCCGACATGGGAACGAGAGAAACGCGCGGCGTGATCCACGAGAACGACCTCGGTCGTTGCGTGCGTCGCGCGCTCGACATCTACTTCCGGGACCTCGACGGCGAGCGACCGACGCCGCTGTACGACATGGTCATCGCGTGCGTCGAACAACCCCTCATCGCGTCCGTCCTCGAACGCGTCGATGGCAACCAGACCCAGGCCGCGGAACTGCTCGGCCTCAACCGAAACACCCTACGCAAGAAGATGAAGCAGTACGGCCTGCTTTGAACCCCTCATGACCACATCGCGCTTTGCTCTCATCAGTGTTTCCGACAAGACCGGCATCGAAGCCTTCGCACGCACGTTGACCGGCCTCGGTTTCCAGATCCTCTCCACCGGCGGTACTGCCAAGCTGCTGTCTCAGGCAGGCATCGCGGTCACGGAAGTTGCCACGCATACCGGCTTTCCCGAGATGCTCGATGGCCGGGTGAAAACGCTGCACCCGAGGGTGCACGGCGGCATCCTGGCTCGGCGGGATCTCCCGGAGCACATGGCGGCACTCCAGCGGGAAGGCATTCCGCCGATCGATATCGTCGTGGTGAATCTGTATCCGTTCCGCCAGACGATTGCGCGTCCCGACTGTCCGCTCGACGACGCCATCGAGAACATCGACATCGGCGGCCCCACGATGGTGCGTGCAGCCGCCAAGAACTACCAGCACGTGGCCATCGTCACGGATCCGGCCGACTATCCGACCATCGCGTCCGAACTGCAGTCCTCGGGCGGAGCCGTCAGCCTGGAGACCCGCTTCAGCCTGGCGAAGAAGGCGTTCTCGCACACCGCCGAGTACGACGGTGCGATCAGCAATTACCTCACGAGTCTCGGCGCGGGCGGCGCCAAGAACCCGTTCCCGGACCGCCTCAATCTCAGCTTCGCCAAGGCGCAGGATCTTCGCTACGGCGAGAACCCGCATCAGCAGGCCGCGTTCTATGTGGATACGCAAGCCTTGCCAGGCAGTCTCGCCAGCTATCGGCAGGTGCAGGGCAAGGAACTCTCGTACAACAACATCGCCGATGCGGATGCCGCGTGGGAGTGCGTGAAGACCTTCGACACGCCCGCCTGCGTCATCATCAAGCACGCGAATCCGTGCGGTGTCGCGCAAGGGGCCACACTGGCGGAGGCGTATCACGCGGCGTTCAAGACCGATCCCACATCGGCCTTCGGCGGGATCATTGCCTTCAATCGCGAAGTCGGCCTCGATACGGCTCAGGATGTGGTGAAGCAGTTCGTCGAGGTCGTGGTGGCGCCGGCCTATTCGGTCGAGGCGCTCGCCGTGTTCGCGACGAAGACGAATGTACGCGTGTTGTCCGTGCCGCTCGGCGGGGGCGTGAACGATTTCGATCTCAAGCGCGTCGGCGGCGGCCTGCTCGTGCAGAGCCCGGACGCGAAGAATGTCTCGTCCACCGAATTGAAAGTCGTGACGAAGCTTGCACCGACCGAAGCGCAGTTGCGTGACCTCCTGTTCGCGTGGCGTGTCGCGAAGTTCGTGAAATCCAACGCCATCGTGTTCTGCGGCAGCGGCTGCACGCTCGGTGTCGGCGCAGGACAGATGAGCCGGGTCGACTCCGCCCGCATCGCGTCGATCAAGGCCGGGAACGCGGGCTTGACCTTGGCGGGGTCCGTCGTGGCATCGGATGCCTTCTTTCCGTTCCGCGACGGGCTCGATGTCGTGGCTGATGCCGGCGCGATCGCCGTGATCCAGCCCGGCGGCAGCGTCCGGGATGACGAGGTCATCGCGGCTGCCGACGAACGCCGCATTGCGATGGTGCTGACCGGCACTCGTCACTTCCGCCACTGACCCCCCGATCTGCACGTCGTCACCGTGGAGCGCGCGTTGCCATGAATCTCCTCGTCATCGGATCCGGCGGAAGGGAGCACGCGCTGGCATGGCGTCTCGCACAGTCGCCGCGCGTCGCCCGGGTCTTCGTCGCACCCGGCAATGCCGGCACCGCGCACGAGGACGGCGTCGTCAATGTCGACGTCACAGCCATTCCCGATCTGGTCGCTTTCGCCCGGAAGGAATCGGTGGCGCTGACCGTGGTCGGTCCGGAAGCGCCGCTGGCGGGAGGCGTCGTGGATGTGTTTCGAGCCGCCGGGCTGAAGATCTTCGGACCGACGCGGCAAGCCGCCCGGCTGGAGGCCTCCAAGGACTTCGCGAAGGAGTTCATGGTCCGACACCACATCCCGACAGCAAAGCATCGGACTTTCGTGGAGGCCGCCGCCGCTCACGCCTACATCGATGCCGAGGGCGCTCCGATCGTGATCAAGGCCGACGGCCTGGCGGCCGGCAAGGGCGTGGTCGTGGCGATGACGCTCGAGGAAGCCCACGCTGCCGTCGATACCATGCTCGTCGACAACCGGATGGGCGACGCGGGGGCGCGCATCGTCGTGGAGGAGTTTCTCGACGGGGAGGAGGCCAGCTTCATCGTGATGGTGGACGGCCGCCACGTGCTGCCGCTCGCTTCGAGCCAGGATCACAAGCGGTTGAAGGATGGCGATCACGGACCCAATACGGGCGGCATGGGCGCCTACTCGCCCGCTCCTGTCGTCACGCCGGAGATTCACGCCAAGGTGATGCGCGAGGTGATCCTTCCCGTCATCCAGGGCATGGAGTCCGAAGGGGCTCCCTACACGGGCTTCCTGTACGCCGGACTGATGATCGATCGCGGCGGCTCGCTGAAAGTGCTGGAGTTCAATTGCCGCATGGGAGATCCCGAGACGCAGCCGATCATGCTGCGCCTGAAGAGCGACTTCCACACGATCGTCGAGCACGCGGTCAACGGCACCCTCGACCGGGCCGACGCCCAGTGGGATCGCCGTTTCGCCTTGGGCGCGGTGCTGGCCGCGGCCGGCTATCCCGAAGACCCGCGAAAGGGCGACGTGATCACCGGACTGTCGCGCAACGCGGACGACGTTCATGTGTTCCACGCCGGCACCACCGTTCGCGACGGTCGGGTCGTGACGGCCGGGGGACGGGTGCTCTGCGTCACCGCACTGGGCGATACGGTCCGGGTGGCTCAACGCCGCGCCTACGAAGTGGCGGATCAGATCCAGTTCGACGGCAAACAGATGCGCCGCGACATCGGTCACCGCGCCATCGAGGCGCGCAAGAGTCTTCTGTGACATGAGCCGGGACATCCGTTCGGTCGATCTTCCGGCCGCCAAGGCGTTCTTCACGGAATTGCAGGGCCGCATCGTCGCGGGGCTCGAGGCGGCCGATGGCATGCCGTTCCGCCGGGACGCCTGGGTTCGCCCGGAAGGGGGTGGCGGTCTCTCGTGCCTCATCGAGGACGGAAAGCTCTTCGAGCGCGCGGGCGTTCTCTTTTCGCACGTGACCGGCTCGCACCTGCCGCCTTCCGCCTCGGCGAGTCGTCCGGAACTGGCCGGACGGGGCTTCGAAGCCATGGGAGTGTCGCTGGTCCTGCATCCGCGCAATCCCTACGTGCCGACCGTTCACCTGAACGTGCGTCTGTTCGCCGCGATCAAGATAGACGAGGCGCCGGTCTGGTGGTTCGGCGGCGGCATGGACCTCACTCCCTACTACGGCTTCGAAGAAGATGCCGTCCACTTCCACGCGACGTGCCGAGACGCCCTGGTGCCGTTCGGGACCGAGCACTACCCACGTTTCAAGCGCTGGTGCGACAGCTACTTCCATCTCAAGCACCGTCAGGAACCGCGCGGGATCGGGGGAATCTTTTTCGACGATCTCGCCGCACCCGATTTCGACACCGCCTTTTCATTGACCCGAAGCGTTGGGGATCATTTCCTTTCGGCCTACCTGCCCATCGTCCAACGGCGGCGGGACACCGCGTACGGCGAGCGAGAGCGGGACTTCCAGGCCTACCGGCGCGGCCGCTACGTGGAGTTCAACCTCGTGTTCGACCGCGGAACACTCTTCGGCCTTCAATCCGGCGGGCGCACGGAATCCATCCTGCTGTCGATGCCTCCGGTGGTACGTTGGCGCTACGACTGGCATCCGGCGCCCGATAGTCCCGAGGCGCGACTGACGCGCGACTTCCTCATCGCGCGCGACTGGGTGCCGCTCCAGGCGACTCCCTGACCGGCCGGGTCAAGGCACACCCGTGCGTCGCTCCCCGCGCCAGGGGGCGCGCAAGCCATTGGCATGGAGTTGGCTATGCTGTCTTCGACCGCACGCCTCAAGTTCCCCCTGCCGCGGCCGTAACGAAGGTCGTCCGAAACCGGGTTGAAGACTCTCACAGACGTATGGCCGAGGTGGACGAATACCTGAAGATCATCGAGCAGCAGCGCGCCCGGATCGAACGTCTGGAGCAACTGCTCGCCCTCAATCACGTAGCCATTCCTCCACGCGAGGACGCGCTGTCCGCGCGCGCACCCGGACATCTGGACTTTCCCGCGCTCGACTTCTCCGAGCCGAGTCGCAAGCCGCCCGAAGCCGTGCAGATCACCTCGGCGCTCGAGGGATTCCCTCACATCACAAGCGCGATCACGTCGCTGTGGGGAAAGGATGGATTCGACGAGTACCTCGGAAAGCTGATCGTCGACGAACGCGGCACCCGTAAGGGCTTCACCATGGACGCGATGGAGGAATTGCTTTTCCTGGCGCGCGTGGCCCGCTATCGCAAGGCGCTGTTCGGAATGGGCTTCGACCGCAAGCCCACCGACGTCTGGCACGAGGTCAAGGACCTCGACCGGCGGGCTGCAAAACCGGCCCCCTGAACCGCCAGGCTGTCCGCTACTCTCCCAGGTACGCCTGCCGTACCTGCGCGCTTGCCAGGAGCGACGCCGACGAATCCGCGAGCGTGATGGCGCCGGATTCCATCACATACCCTCGGGATGCCGCCTGGAGCGCCAGCCGTGCGTTCTGCTCCACCAGCAGGATGGTCACACCCTGCTCGGAAATGGACCGGATCACCTCGAAGATCTTGCGCACCATCAGCGGCGCCAATCCCATGCTGGGCTCGTCGAGCAGCAGCAACCGTGGACGGCTCATCATCGCCCGGCCGATGGCAAGCATCTGCTGCTCGCCGCCCGAGAGGGTGCCGGCCACCTGCGACCGTCGCTCCCGCAGGCGCGCGAACAAGTCGAATATTCGTGCGAGATCGGCTTTCACTTCCTCGCGATCATTGCGGATGAATGCGCCCATGGCGAGGTTCTCCTCCACCGTCAGCCGCGTGAAGATGCCGCGACCTTCGGGCACGAGCGCAATGCCCTGCTGCGTGAGTTTGTGCGACGGCACGGCCGTGATCGACCGGCCGTCATAGTGCACGCTGCCGCTGGCTGCGCGCAGCATGCCCGCCAACGCCTTCAACGTCGTCGTCTTGCCGGCGCCATTCGCCCCGATGATGGCCACCAGCTCGCCCGGCTCCACGGCGAGATCGATGCCCCGCACGGCTGCGATGCCGCCATAGGACACTTTCAGGCCCTTGATCTCGAGGAGACTCACCCGCAGGCCTCACGTGAAGGCGCAACGACGATCCGCCCGCGTCGGCCGCCCGCGGCAATCGGCTGGCCGTCGATCCCCGGCATGCCGGGGACCCTCGCCGGGTACCTCATGCCGCGACCTCCGCTTCTTCCGTGCCGAGGTAGGCGGCGATCACGGCGGGATCGCGTTGCACGTCCTTGGGGATGCCTTCGGCAATCTTCTTCCCGTAGTCGAGCACGGCGACACGATCACACATGCCCATCACGAGTTTCACGTCATGCTCGATGATCAGCACCGTGGTGCCGTCGATGCGTATCTTCTCCACGAGCTGCCCGAGCGCCTGTCGCTCGGTGGGATTCATGCCGGCAGCGGGCTCGTCCAGTGCCAGGAGCTTCGGCGATGTGGCCAGTGCGCGTGCGATTTCCAGGCGCCTCTGGTCACCGTAGGGAAGATTGCGCGCGAGCGTCTGGGCATGGCGATCGATACCGACATAGCGCAGCAGTTCGTGGGCGCGATCGGTGACCGTGCGCTCCTCGGACACCGTGGCACCCGTCCGGAAGATCGCACCCCAGACGCCGGCGCGCGTGCGCAGGTGCTGACCGACCATCGCGTTCTCGATCGCGGTCATGTTGGCGAACAGGCGGATGTTCTGGAAGGTGCGTGCAATCCCGTGCGCCGCGACCCGGTAGGGTTTCAAGCCGGACAGCTCCTGACCGTCGAACGTGAATCGACCCCCGTCGGCGCGATACAGGCCGGTGAGCACGTTGAACAGCGTGGTCTTGCCGGCGCCGTTCGGTCCGATGAGGCCATAGATCTCGCCCCGCCGGATCGTCAGCGTGACCCGCGACAGCGCCGTTAGGCCGCCGAATCGCTTGTCGATCTCGTGAGCCGCCAGCAGGATGTCCGAGTGTTGCGACATGCGTCTACTTGCTCCGTGCGAGTTCGCGCCGGCGCGTCCGCGACGGCCACAGGCCCGCCGGCCGATAGAGCATCATCAGCACGAGCGCGAGGCCGAAGAGCAGCATGCGGATCACCTCGGGTTCGACGACGATTCGCCCGAACACTGCCATCTGCAGGGGCGCCACCGTGTAGCGCAGCAACTCCGGCACGAACGACAGCAGCACCGCTCCCAGGATCACCCCCCAGATGTTGCCCATGCCGCCCAGCACGACCATGGCGAGCACCATCACGGATTCCACGAGTACGAAGCTCTCGGGGCTGATGAAGCCCTGGATCGCCGAGAACATGCCGCCGGCCACACCGCCGAAACTCGCCCCCATGGCGAACGCCAGCAGCTTCACGTTGCGCGTGTTGATGCCCATCGCCTGTGCCGCGACCTCGTCTTCGCGAATCGCCACCCACGCGCGTCCGATCCGCGAATCCTGCAGGCGCACGTTGACGACGATGACGACCAGGAGCAGGAGCAGGAGCAGGTAGTAGTACTTGATCGGTCCCGAGAACGTGAGCCCCAGTGCCGACTGCGTGCGACTGAAGCTGAAGCTCCCCAGGGTGAACGGATCGATCCGGGTGATCCCCTGCGGACCGTTCGTGATGTTGAACGGCTGCGACAGGTTGTTCAGGAAGATCCGGACGATCTCGCCGAAGCCGAGCGTCACGATCGCGAGGTAATCACCGCGCAGCTTCAGCGTCGGCGCACCGAGCAGCACGCCGAACACGCAGGCGAGGAAGGCGCCGATGGGCAGGATGGCCCAGAACGGCAGGTGGACGCCGAAGTGAGGCGATGCGAGCAACGCGTACGTATACGCCCCGACGCCATAGAAGGCGATGTAACCCAGGTCGAGCAGCCCGGCAAACCCGACCACGATGTTCAGCCCGAGCGACAGCAGGGCGAACAGGATCGCCAGGTTCGTGATGCGGACCCAGGCCGTGCCGACGGACGACAGCACGAACGGCAGCACCACGAGCACGGCGGCGATGACGAAGATGCCGACCCGGACGGCAACCGGATTGCGAGGCAGGGCGTGTTCACTCATGGCACGGATCTCTCGCGCATCTCCGCCGTCCCGCCTCTCATGCCCGATCACTCACACGTTCCCCGAGCAAACCGGAGGGACGGAACACCAGCACGAGAATGAGCACGATGAACGCGAACACGTCCTGGTAGTTGCTCCCGAGCAGAATCAGGTGTTCGTCGCGGGCACAGCGTTCCGCGAACAGCGACGAGAGCCCGGGGATCTGACAGAGATCGGTCAACTCACCGATATAGCCCGTCCCGAGTGCCTCGACGACACCGAGCAACATGCCGCCCAGCATCGCGCCGGCCAGGTTGCCGATGCCTCCCAGCACCGCTGCCGAGAAAGCCTTCATCCCGAGCAATGCGCCCATCGTGTAGTGCGCAACGCCGTAGTAGGTTCCCACCATCACGCCGGCGACGGCACCGAGCCCGGCGCCGATGATGAAGGTGAAGGAGATGACTCGATTGATGTCGATACCCATCAGCCCGGCCACAGCCGGATTTTCCGAGGTCGCGCGCATCGCGATGCCGAGCTTCGTCCGGTAGACCAGGAGGGTCAGGCCGCCCATCATCAGAACGGAGACTAGGATGATCGCGATCTGGACGGCACTGATGTTGGCGCCGGCGATCTCGAAGACCGGATTCGCCATGATCTGCGGAAAGGCCAGCGGATTGCGGCTCCAGATCAGCATGGCCAGGTGCTGCAGGATGATCGAGATGCCGATGGCCGTGATTAGGGGAGCGAGTCTCGGCGCGCTCCGGAGCGGGCGATACGCGACACGTTCCATCGTGTAGCCCACCGCCATGCACACCGGTATCGCGCAGGCCGTGCCGAACACCACGATGAGCAAGGGCGGCACCGTTCCGGCGTGACCCGCAAGAGACGCGATGACCCACAGCGCCACCATTGCCCCGATCATCACCACTTCCCCGTGGGCGAAGTTGATGAGCTGCACGATGCCGTAGACCATCGTGTAGCCCAGCGCCACGACGGCATACACGCTGCCGAGCGTCAGGCCGTTGATGATCTGCTGGAGGAAGATATCCAAGTCGGTGTTCCGGCGTGGACCTCTGGCGCTCGCCACCAAAGAAAACAGCACCCGAAGGTGCCGTTTTCGTGTCGTGGAGCGGTGGAGGCCGTGTCCGTCGGGAGGCGAGGACTACTTCTTCTCGCCCTCGGGCTTGGCTGCTTCGGCCGGCTTCGCTGCCTCTGCCGCCGGAGCGGCGGGCGCAGCCGCGGCCGCGCCGCCACCGACGAAGTCCTCGAACTTGATCGTCTTGCCGCTCTTGATGATGGCCACCGGCTGGATCTTGCCTTCCTTCATCGTGAAGATCGTCATCTCCGCGTCCTTGCGATCACCCTTCGCGTCGAATTCGATCTTGCCGCTCGCCCCCTCGAACGACAGCTTGGCCAGTTCCGGCAGGTACTTCGCGGGCTCGACGGAGTCGGCCTTCTGCATCGCCGCGATGAGCAGGTTGGCCGCATCGTAGGTGAAGGGCGCGTAGATCAGCGGATCGGTGTTGAACGCGCCCTTGTAGGCGTCGAGGAACGACTTGCTGGCGGCCATCGCGGGGATGCCCGCCTGCGAGCACACCAAGCCTTCCGATGCTTCGCCCGCCAGCTCCTTCATCTTGTCGGTACATGCACCGTCACCGAAGGCGAACACGGACTTCAGTCCGAGTTCGCGGCCCTGCTTCATCAACGGGCCCGCACCGGCATCCATCCCGCCGTAGAAGATGGCATCGGGCTTCTTGCCGCGCAGCTTCGTGAGGATGGCTTTCCAGTCGGTGGTCTTGTCGGTCCCCTTCTCGCGAGGCAGCACCTTCACACCCGCGGCCTTGAGCGATTTCTCGACCTCGTTGGCCAGCCCCTCACCGTAGGACGTGGCATCGTCCACCACGGCGGCGATCTTCGGCTTGTGCTGAGCAACCAGATAATTTGCGACGGCGGGACCCTGCTGATCATCACGGCCGACGGTGCGGAACGTGACAGCGAAGCCCTGTTCGGTTAGTTGCGGATTCGTGGCCGAACCCGAAATCATCGGGATGCCGGCATCGTTGTAGACCTTGGAGGCCGGGATCGTCACACCGCTGTTGAGGTGGCCCACGACGCCCGCGACCTTCGCGTCGGCGAACTTCTGCGCGATGATCGGGCCCTTGTCCGGTTTCCCCTCGTCGTCTTCGGAAATCATCTCGAAGGCGATCTTCTTGCCGCCGATGGTGATGCCCTTCGCGTTGGCCTGATCGATCGCCAGTTTCACGCCGTTCTCGTTGTCCTTGCCGAGGTGCGCGATGCTGCCGGTCAACGGGGCCGCGTGGCCGATCTTGACCACGACCTTCTGCTCGGCGGGCGCCGCAGCCTTCGGAGCCTCCGCGGGTTTGGGCTCTTCCTGCTTGCCGCAGCCCGCCATCGCCAAGGCAACGGCCGAACACAGGGCAACGATCGGGAATCGAACGTCAAGACGGGGAGCAGTGGGCATGGGGAATCCTCGGGCGGGAATGGGGTGACGCACTGGAGACCGACGAACCGGTCTGGGGAACATCAAGCGGCGCTACTGGGAATCCGTCGATCGATCGCGCCGATTATTCCCTGTCACGAAAATTGCGTCAATTCGCGGAGTTGCACGGCGTTTCCGGGAACCTTGATCAAAAAAAAACCGGCCGAATCGGCCGGTTTTCCTCGACGTGAAACCTGTCTCAGTGGGACAGGATCCACTCGACGATCGTCTTGGTGTCATCGTCCTTCAGGTTCGGGTGCGGGGTCATCGGGATGGCGCCCCAATTGCCGGAACCCCCTGCCTTGACCTTCTTGACCAGGTTGCCGACGGCATCGGCATGCCCCTTGTACTTCTTGGCGATGTCCTTGTACGACGGGCCGACCAGCTTGGTGTCGGCCGCGTGACAGGCGGCGCAGTCGCTACCCTTGATCAGGGCCTGGGCCTTGGCGGCGTCGGCGGCGTGGGCCGCACCGGTGAAGACGATGCCGGCCACTGCGGCGGCGATCAGATGGGCAGTTCTCATTTCCTTCTCCTTCGTAGGACGGTCAGTCGGGCGGCTGGATTCTAGGGTTTTTCACCCGCCGTGCAAACCGCGGTTTGACATCGGGACTTCAGGCGGAAGTCAGCGCCGCGAGGACTTCCGCCGCCGATCCCACCGGCGGCATGCACACAACGCCACGACAAACCCAGGCGTTGACGATCTCGGCAACGGGTTTCTCCAGCACCGCCGGCAGTCCGGCCACCACCGCTGGAATCCGGAAGGTCATCGTCCCCGGCCGATAGGCAGCGTCGATCTCCCGACCCCAACGGGCCAACGCCTCCTGCGGTCCGCGGACGATGACCCACGAGGAAGGCGAGAGGCATTCTTCGAGCGCCGTCATCAGACTCGGCATCCCGGCCGCCTGTCGAGTGAAATCGGCCGAGTGCAGACGCAGGGCGCGCTCCGCCGCGTCGCCATACCTCGAATCCCCCACCAGATGTCCGAGCCGCTGCAGCGCCATCGCCGCCATCCCGTTTCCCGAGGGCGTCACGTCGTCCAGTGCGGGCTTGGGTCGGAGGATCAGGGACTCGTGATCGTGGCTCGTGAACCAGAATCCCCCGCCCTGCCGGTCTTCGAACGCGTCGAGCAGGACGTCGGCGAGGGAGACGGCCCAGTGCAGATCAGCTGCCCGGAAGTCGGTCTGCATCAGCTCCAGCAGCGCGACGACGAGGAAGGCGTAGTCGTCGAGATAGGCATTGAGATGCGAACGACCATCCATGTGGGTCGCGAGCAACCGCCCGTTGTGCCAGAGATGGTCGTACAGGAAATCGCGCGCACCTCGCGCCGATGCCAGCCAGTCGTCGCGGCCGAAGACCCGCGCGGCCCGCGCCATGCCGCCAATCATCAGGGCGTTCCAACTGGTGAGCCTCTTGTCGTCCCTTGCCGGACGGATGCGGCGCTCGCGCGCATCGAGCAGTTTCGGCAACGCGACGTCGACGAGATTCCGGCACTCGGCGTCGGGGATGCCGGTCGCGGTCGCCACGTCTGCCCAGGATCGGCTCACGCGGAAGTGCCAGTGGCGTGACTCGAAATTCGGTGCACCGTCGAGGCCGAAGCGCAGGGCGATGACCCGAGACTCGTCGTGCGACAGCACCGCGTCAACGCCGGCCGGCGTCCACACATAGAATCGCCCCTCCTCGCCTTCGGCGTCCGCGTCCAGACTGGACGCATAGCCGCCGCCGTCGACCTGCATTTCCCGCATCACCCAGGCCGCCGTCTGCCGGCATACCCGTTCGAACGTCGCATCGCGCGTGACCTGCCACGCATCCGCATACAGACCGAGGAGCGGCCCGTTGTCGTACAGCATCTTCTCGAAGTGGGGGATGCTCCATTCCGCGTCGACGCTGTACCGGCAGAAGCCGCCTCCGACATGGTCATAGAGGCCGCCTTCGGCCATCCGTTTGAGCGTGTGCACGACGGCCTGCGTGACTGCCTCGTCCCGCTCGAGCACGCCATGGCGCAACAGAAACGAGAGTTCCTGGGGATGCGGAAACTTCGGCGCACCGCCGAGGCCGCCGTGGACCGGATCCATGAGCCGCATGAGTTCGTTGCGGGCAGCAACGATCGGCGCTCTGGTGGGTGACCACCCCGGCGCGGCCGTCGTCGGCACCGTCCGGCGAAGGATCCCGAGCAGTTCCTCGTTCTGCTTCGCGATCTCGTCACGTCGCTCGCGGTAGGCCACCGCGACCCGCTCCAGCAGCGCCGGAAATCCGGGCAGGTTGTAGCGCGCATGCTTCGGGAAGTACGTACCGGCGAAGAACGGTTGGCCGGAAGGGGTCAGGAAGACCGTGAGCGGCCAGCCGCCGGCGCGCTGCGTAAGGACCTGATGCGCCGCCTGGTAGATGTGGTCGAGGTCCGGCCGCTCTTCGCGATCGACCTTGATGTTCACGAACAGCCGGTTCATCACGCCCGCCACGTCCGCGTCCTCGAACGACTCGTGCGCCATCACGTGGCACCAGTGACAGGCGGAGTAGCCCACCGACAGCAGGATGGGCCGGTCCTGGGCGCGGGCGAGCGCCAGGGCTTCCTCGCCCCAGGGATACCAGTCGACCGGATTGCCGGCATGCTGTCGCAGATAGGGACTGGTTGCTCCGGCAAGGCGATTGGACATGGGCGGGGCTCGAGAGTGGTGGGTGTATGGGACGAGCGATATGCCGGGAGGACCGCGTCGCGCCGGAAAGATTCTGCCTGGAGGTAACATCGACCGCTATCGTCCGCCGCTCGTCGCGAACGCCCCGGGAATCTGCCATGCCCTATGACAACACGAAGCCGCCCTTCCGCGCCGATCAGGTCGGCAGTCTTCTGCGCCCCGTCGAATTGATCCGGGCGAGAGCGGCCGCGAAGGGCGGTGAGCGGGATTCGGCGACGCTGCAAAGCGTCGAAGACACCTGCATCCGCGCCGCCGTCGACCGTCAGGAGGCAGCGGGCCTGCAGAGCATCACCGACGGGGAATTCCGGCGCGACTGGTGGCACATCGATTTCCTGCGCGGCTTCGACGGCGTGGAGGCGGTCGTCGATCCGAACACCGCGTCCTTCCACGGCGCCGATGAAGTCGTGCCCGTCCTCACCGTGACCGGCAAGGTCAAGCGCTCCCGTGCGGTCATGGTGGAACCGTTCCGCTTCCTCCAGTCCGTGACGACGCGCACCGCGAAACTCGCGATCCCTTCCCCCTCCATGCTCCACATGCGTGGCGGCCGGCCGGCAATCAGCCGCGCGGCCTATCCGGATCTCGACGAGTTCTGGGCCGATACCGCGCAGGCTTATCGGGAGGAGATCCGCGACCTCGGCGCCGCCGGCTGCACCTATCTTCAACTCGACGACGTGAGCTTCGCCTATCTGTGCGACGACAAGATCCGCGCCGGCTACCGCGCTCGGGGAGACGATCCGGACCGGGCACCTCAGACCTACGTGAACACCATCAATGCCGCGCTGCGCGATCGCCCCGCCGGCATGGCCGTGACGATCCACACGTGCCGCGGCAATTTCAAGAGCACCTGGATGGCGAGCGGGGGCTACGAACCGGTGGCGGAAACGGTGTTCGGCCAGCTCGAAGTGGACGGATTCTTCCTCGAGTACGACTCCGAGCGCGCCGGCGGTTTCGAGCCGCTGCGATTCGTGCCCCGGGGCCGGAAGATCGTGCTCGGGCTCGTCACCAGCAAGTCGGCCGCGATGGAGACGAAGGACGCCCTCAAGCGCCGCATCGAGGAAGCGTCGCGATTCGTTGCGCTGGAGGATCTGTGCCTGAGCCCGCAATGCGGATTCTCCAGCACCCATCACGGCAACGCCCTCACCGAAGCCGATCAGTGGCGCAAGCTCGAAGTCGTCGTCGAGGTCGCGCGCGAGATCTGGGGCTGACATCGAGACACCATCGGGGACACCATGGCTCAACGAATGACCGGCGGCGACGCCATCGTCCAGTCGCTGCTCCTCCACGGCATCGACACCGTCTTCGCCATTCCCGGCGTCCAGACCTACGCGCTCTTCGACGCGCTGCACGGCGTCCGGGATCGCATTCGCGTCATCGGTCCCCGGCACGAGCAGACGACCGCCTACATGGCATTCGGCTATGCCAAGTCCACGGGCAAGGTCGGCGTCTACTCGGTCGTGCCGGGCCCGGGCATCCTCAACGCCGGCGCAGCCATGTGCTCGGCCTACGGCGCGAGCGCTCCCCTGCTCTGCATCACCGGTCAGGTGCCTGCCGATTTCATCGGCTCGGGCAAGGGGCACCTGCATGAACTGCCCGACCAGCTGGCCACGCTGCGCACGCTCACCAAGTGGGCCGCGCGCATCGAGCATCCCGCCGACGCCCCCGGGCTGGTGGCCCAGGCCTTCCGTGAACTCCACACCGGACGACCGCGCCCGGTCGCGCTCGAAATGCCGTGGAACACCTACAACCAGAGCGCGCCCGTCGAACTCGTCGGACCGCCCGCCGACTATCCGGGTACGCCCATCGACACCGACCTCGTCGACCGGGCCGCCACGATGCTGCAGGACGCGCGCAATCCGATGATCCTGGTGGGCAGCGGCGCCATGCACGCGTCGGGCGAAGTGCGTGCGCTTGCGGAACTCATGCAGGCGCCGGTCGTGTCGTTCCGCAGCGGCCGCGGCATCGTGGGCAACGACCACCCGCTGGGCTTCACCTGTGCAGAAGGCTTCGAGCGCTGGCACGGGACCGACGTGCTCGTCGCCATCGGCACGCGCATGGAGCTGGAGTGGTTCCGCTGGCCCGATCATCCACCCGCGCTGAAAGTCATCCAGATCGACATCGACCCGACGCAGGCCGCCCGCTTCAAACCGGCCATCGCGATCGTCGGTGACTCCAAGCGAGCGACCGCGGCGCTGATCGCCAGCGCGCAGCGCGCCGGCATCGTGCGCGCCTCCCGGCTCGAGGAATTCCAGCAGGTGAAGGACACGGTGGCCGCGCAGATCCAGCAGATCCAGCCTCACGTGTCCTACCTCCGCGCGATCCGCGACGCCATGCCGCGGAACGGGATCCTCGTGGAGGAGATCTGCCAGGCGGGCTTCACCTCGTACTACGGTTTCCCGGTGTACGAGCCGTGGACGTTCATCAGCTGCGGCCACCAGGGCACGCTGGGATTCGGCTTTCCGACGGCGCTCGGCGTGAAGGTCGCCCACCCCGACAAGCCCGTCGTGGCCCTGGCCGGAGACGGCGGCTTCATGTTCGGCGTCCAGGATCTCGCCACGGCCGTGCAATACGGCATCAACGTCGTCACGGTGCTGTTCAACAACGGCGCTTACGGCAACGTCCTGCGCGATCAGCGGCGCGTGTACGAGGGGCGCGTGATCGGCGCGGAACTGCGCAACCCCGACTTCCTGAAACTGGCCGACAGCTTCGGCGTGGCTGCGAGCCGGGTCACCGAACCCGACGGTCTCAAGCGCGCCGTCGCCGCCGCCATCGACCGCGATGCGCCGGCGCTGATCGAAGTCGTCGTCGATCCTGCCACCGAAGCATCCCCCTGGCCTTTCCTGATGCCCGCCCCGCGCGTCAGTGGAAAGCCGATCTACGGCTGACTCGAAGCGCCGATCAGCCGAGGTTGGTTGCGGCGTGTTTCACGTCGTTACGGGGCGTCCTGCCTGGCGCCTTGGGCGGTCCTGCCGGCAGCGCATCCTGCCAGGTCTCCAATTCTTCGGGGTGGCTCATCCAGTGAGCCAGCGACCGTGTGAAATATGCACGTGCTTCACACCTATTGAATCAGTACGCTTGACGCAACGATCCTGATGGGGAGGCCGCTCGATGGTGTCAGCGCTCGCGCATTCGCATCCCTCAAAGGCCGAGGGGCATCCGCTTGACGCGCACCTGATGTCCGTCGCCGCCCTGGCAGCGCAGGCAGCAGCCCCATTCGGTAGCGCGCAGTGGGCGGCGTTGGCAGGCAGGTGGCACGACCTCGGCAAGTACCGGCCCGGATTCCAGCGTTACATCCGCGTCTCTCCAGATGCCCATGTCGAGGACACGGTCCACAAGCGAGACCGCACGCATTCGGCGGCGGGTGCCCTGCACGCCGCGGCGGTATTCCGGGAAAGGGGTGGCAACCGGGGCGAACTGTCGTCGCGCGTTCTCGCGTACCTGATCGCCGGCCACCATGCCGGCCTGTCGGACTGGGTCAACGACGATCGCCGCGACCTGTCGTTCCGGCTCAGCGGCGACGACGCAAAGGTGGAGTATGCGGAGGCGCGGGAGAACGCTCCGGCCTCGATTCTCGACCCGGGTGAGGCTCTGCCGGATCTGGGCAACATCCCGGGCGGCCCGGACGGGTTCGCCCTCTGGGTTCGCCTCCTGTTCTCCTGTCTCGTCGATGCCGACTTCCTCGACACGGAGCGCTTCATGGCTCCGGAGCGGACCGAGACCCGATCCCGGTTTCCGGGCATGGACGCCCTGCGGCTCGGATTCAACGCATTCATGGCGGCCAAGTCCGACGACGTTCACGCCAGTGGTCACGCCGGAACGCCGGTGAATCGCGCACGCGCAGAGGTCCTGCGCGCTTGTCTGTCCGCGGCATCGCAGCCCCCCGGGATCTTTTCCCTCGAGGTTCCCACCGGCGGTGGGAAGACCCTGTCCTCGCTCGGTTTCGCGCTGGAACATGCCGTCCGGCACAGCAAACGCCGCGTGATCTACGCGATCCCGTTCACGAGCATCATCGAACAGACAGCCGACGTCTTTCGCGCCGTGTTCGAGCCGCTGGGCGACGTGGTCGTCGAGCACCACAGCCAGGCAGACGCCGACGATACCCAGGAGACGCTGCATTCCCGCCTTGCCTGCGAGAACTGGGACGCCCCCCTCGTGGTCACGACCAACGTCCAGCTCTTCGAATCCCTGTTTGCCGCTCGCACGTCCCGCTGTCGCAAGCTGCACCGGCTCGTGGACAGCGTCATCATCCTCGACGAAGCGCAGCAACTTCCGGCCGAGTTCCTTCAGCCCATCCTCGATGTGCTCAAGCGTTTGGTCGACCACTATGGCGTGACCGTGGTCCTGTGCACGGCCACCCAGCCCGCACTGTCCAGTACACGCTATTTCGATCCGACGGCAAACCTCCGCGGCCTCGACGGGGTCCGACCGATCATCCCGGACCCGGACCGCCTTTTCGCGGCGCTCGCGCGCGTGACGGTACGAGTACCGGCTGACCTGAGTGCTCCGACCCCGTGGACGCAAGTCGCAGAAGAGCTTGCCTCGTATCCGTGCACGCTGAGCATCGTGAACACCCGACGCCAAGCACGTGAACTGCACGGCCTGATGCCCTCGGGCACGGCCCATCTGTCGAACCGCATGTGCGGTGCCCACAAGTCCGACACCCTGGTCCGCATCAGGCAATGTCTACAGAACCGCAAGCACAACAGCGACGCCCCGCCCCTGCACGTCGTCAGCACGAGCCTGGTCGAGGCGGGCGTCGATCTGGACTTTCCGGTCGTCTATCGCGCACTTGCGGGGCTCGACTCCATCGCCCAGGCGGCGGGCCGATGCAATCGTGAAGGCCTCCTGCCCGCAGGGGGCCAGGTCGTCGTCTTTGTTCCACCGGCGACGCGCCTCCCCAAGGCGACCGAATTGGGGACGAACGCCTGTCGCAGCGTGTGGCACGAATGGCGGGGAGATCCGCTCGACCGCAATCTCTTCGAGCCGTATTTCCGACGCTACTACCGCGCGACGGATCTCGACGCTCGCGGCATCTGCCGGTTGTTGACCGTCGACCGGCAAGAACTGGGCGTGTCATTCCGTACCGCATCCGATCGCTTTCGACTGGTGGATGACGCTGATCAAGTCAGCATCGTGGTGCCCTATACACGTGGCGACGGCGACGACACCGTCGCAAAGCATTTGGCCAGCCTGGCCAAGCATGGCCCGGAGCGGTGGTTGATGCGCGCGCTCCAGCGGTATGTCGTGAACGTACACAAGCGGGAGGCGGAGGCCATGCTGCGCACGGGGGCCATCGTGCCCGTCATGCCCGGTCTGTACGAATTGCGGGCAGACGCCCTGTATCACCCGACTCTCGGCCTGCTTCAGGAGAAAGACGATGTGTTCAACGCCAGCGGCTACGTCACCTGAGGAGAAGTCATGACCCGCTTCTGTCTCGAGATCTCCGGCCCCTTTGCGTGCTTCACGCGCCCTGAAATGAAAGTCGAGCGCGTCTCCTACGACGTGATCACGCCTTCGGCCGCGCGTGCCGTCTACGAATCCATCCTCTGGAAGCCGCAGATCCGGTGGCACATGCGCCGCATCGACATCCTGAAGCCGGTGCGGTGGATCAACCTCCGACGCAACGAAGTCGGAAAGATCATCTCCACGGAAAGCGTCCGCCGCGCGATGGAAGCGGGTACCGGTGACCTCGCCCTGTACGTGGAAGACGAGCGCCAGCAGCGCGCCGGCCTGTTCTTGCGGGATGTCGCCTACCGCGTGCACGCGGACCTCGAACTGCTCGCCACTGGAGAGTCGGCGGCCAAGTACTCGGAAATGTTCAAGCGTCGCGCCGAGAAGGGCCAGTGGGTCAATCAACCCTACCTCGGCTGCCGCGAGTTCGCCGCCACTGTCCGGCTGGTCGAAGACAGCCGCGACGAACCGATGCCGTTGGCGGACATCGATGGCGACCTGGGCTGGATGCTGTTCGATCTGGACTTCTCGAACGCATCGAACCCAGCGCCCAAGTGGTTTCGCGCGTGTGCCAAGCGCGGCGTCATCGATCTGACGACGTGCGAGGTGCGGGGATGATCCTGGCGGCTCTGAACGACTACTACACGCGCCGATCGCTCGATCCGGATCCTCGCAGGCGCCTTCCCGTCTTCGGCATGGAATCGAAGGCCATCCCCTTCATCATCGAGATCTCGGAGACCGGCGGTTTCGTGACGCTTCAGGACACGCGAGAGCGCGTGGGAACGCGGCTGATCGGCCGCAGCGAACTGGTGCCGATGGGCATCAAGAAGACATCCGGTGTTGCGGCCAACTTGCTGTGGGATACGGCCGAGTACGTGCTCGGCATCGATACTCGGGGCAATCCCGATAGGGTTGACGAGCAGCACCGTGCGTTCATGCAAGTGATCAACTCACTCCCCGAAGCGGCTCGTCGCGATCCGGGGGTGCAGGCAGTCCTGCGATTCCTGACCGGGCCGGATCGGAAGCACATCGAGGCGGAGTCGGCATGGGCGGACATCCAGGAGTCCAATCCGCTTGTCACGTTCAGGCTGCATGGCGATGGTGATCTCGTCTGCCAGAGACCGGCTGTGATCAGAGCAGTCCTCGAAACCAACCATGTGACTCAAAGTCCCGAGACGTGTCTGGTGACGGGAAACGTCGACATTCCAGAGCGCTTGCATGCATCGATAAAGGGTGTCTGGGGTGCGCAGTCCTCGGGCGCGAATATCGTGTCTTTCAATCTCGACGCGTTCAGCTCATACGGAAAATCGCAGGGCGGGAATGCGCCAGTGGGTGAGCACGCGGCCTTTGCCTACACCACAGCACTGAACAGCCTCCTGGCTCGAGACTCCGGAAATCGCGCACAGATCGGCGACGCTTCCACGGTCTTCTGGTCGGCCCGGCCGGACGAACTGGAACTGGCCATCCCGGACATCTTCGGTGAACCGACCAAGGACAATCCGGACCAAGGCGTGGTGGCCGTAGCGGCCTTGTATCGCGCCATCGAATCGGGCCGCCTCGCCAGTGCCGACGGAGAGAATCGATTCTTCGTACTGGGCCTTTCACCGAACGCTGCGCGCATCGCCATCCGGTTCTTTCACTGCCTGCCGCTCCGCGATCTGGCCGTTCGCATCCAGGCGCACTTCGACGATATCGACATTGCGCATGGCCCGGCGGAAGCGCAGTCCCTCTCGCTGTTTCGCTTGCTCGCCTCCTGTGCTGTCCAGGGGAAGGCCGACAACATTCCGCCGAACCTGGGCGGAGGGCTCGTCGACGCCATCCTGTCCGGTCCGAATGCCCCGTATCCCGCCTCACTGCTCAACCTCGCGGTGACGCGCTGCCGGGCGGAACGCACCGTCACCTATCCGAGAGCCGCCGCCATCAAGGGCTGCCTCAACCGCCAGATCCGTCAACGTCGGCAAGAGAAGGAGTTCGAACGCATGCTCGATCCCGAGAATCCCAACCCGGCGTACCGCCTGGGCCGGTTGTTCGCGATCCTGGAGCGTATCCAGGAGGAAGCCGCAGGTGGCCCCGGACGCCTGAATGCCACGATCCGGGACCGGTACTACGGCGCTGCGTCCAGCACGCCGGTGGCCGTGTTCACCACGCTGCTGCGGCTCAAGAACGCTCACCTCAGAAAGCTCTCCGACAAACACGCCGCATGGTTCGAGAGACAGATCGGTGAAGTCATGCAGGCGCTCGACGACTTTCCGAATCATCTGGCTCTGTCGGACCAGGGTCGCTTTGCGCTCGGTTACTACCACCAGCGCCAGCACTTCTTCACGAAACACGAAGTCATGCCCGCAGCACCTGCCAACTCGGACGCCGGAGATCACTGACCATGAGCCTCACCAATCGCTACGACTTCGTCCTGCTCTTTGACGTCAAGGACGGAAATCCGAATGGAGACCCCGATGCCGGCAACCTGCCGCGCCTGGATGCCGAGACCGGGCACGGTCTGGTGACCGACGTCTCGCTGAAACGAAAGATCCGGAACTTCGTGGGTCTCACCCACGACCAGACCGAAGCTTCACCGCCGCCAGGACAGAAGCGCTTCGAGATCTACGTCAAAGAGAAAGCCATCCTGAACCAGCAACATCAGCGGGCGTACTCTGCATTGGGACTGGACGCGGCACAGGAATCAGAGGCAAGCACGCCAGACGAGCCGACAGACTCGAAAAAGCGCAAGGGCGCCAAAGAAAAGCGCAAGGGCTCGATGGACGAGGTCGCACGGGCGCGGCACTGGATGTGTCAGAACTTCTATGACGTGCGGACCTTCGGTGCCGTGATGTCCACGGGCGTCAACTGCGGGCAAGTCCGCGGACCCGTGCAGCTGACCTTCGCCCGTTCCGTCGAACCGATCGTGGCGCTGGAACACTCCATTACCCGCATGGCCGTGGCCACCGAGGCCGAAGCCGAAGCGCAGCAGGGCGACAACCGCACCATGGGGCGCAAGCACACCGTTCCCTACGGCTTGTACGTGGCACACGGATTCGTGTCGGCCTTCCTTGCCAAGCAGACCGGCTTCGGAGAAGACGATCTGTCCCTGCTTTGGGAGTCGCTGGAACACATGTTCGAACACGACCGTTCTGCTGCGCGCGGCGAAATGGCGACCCGCGGCCTCTACGTCTTCAAGCACGACAGCGAACTCGGCAACGCCCACGCCCACGCCTTGTTCGAGCGTCTCAAAGTGGCACCGGTCGAGCCGGGGTCGATCGCGCGCGGTTTCGACGCGTATGCCGTAACCTTCGATGGTCACCACCTGGATCCCGGGGCCGTCACCCAGGCCGCGAATGGCGTGACCTTGATGAGGAAATGCTGAAATGAGCGAAATCGTGTTCCTGGTGGAGGAAGCGCCGGAGGGGGGATACCTCGCCCGGGCGCTTGGTCAATCGATCATCACCGAAGCCGACGACATGGAGCAGTTGCATGCGGCGGTCAGGGATCCCGTGCACTGCCACTTCGATGAGGGCGATGCAGCCAAGGTGATCCGCCTCCACATCGTTCGCGACGAGGTGATCGAGGCATGAGGCTGTCCCGGGACGCGTTGCTCCACACACTCTTCGATTGAGCGCCGCGTGCAGAGCGAGGACGATCTTATTCCCGTCCCCGTGTCTGCGATCCAGCACTGGTGCTATTGCGAACGTCAATGCGCCTTGATTCACGTGGAGCAGGCGTTCGCCGAGAACGTCCACACCCTCCGCGGACAGGCGGTCCACGCGCGCGTCGACACGCCGGGATTCGAGGAGCGTGCCGGGGTCCGTGTTGAACGCTCACTTCCCGTCTGGAACGACCGTCTCGGTCTGACCGGGAAGGCCGACATTGTCGAATTCCTTCCGGACGGATCACCGTACCCGGTGGAGTACAAGCATGGTTCCCGCCGCAAGTCGGCTCGCATAGCGGAATGCGACGATCTTCAATTGGCGGCGCAGGCGATATGCCTGGAAGAGATGACAGGAAAGCGCGTCGAGGAAGGCGCGCTGTTCTACGCCTCCTCGAGGAGGCGTCGCGTGGTCACGATCACCACCGCCCTTCGCAACGCCGTCGAACTGACGGTGGCACAAGTTCGCGCCGCCCTGGCCGACGGTCGCATCCCGGCACCAGCCAACGACGAGCGTTGCCGGGAATGCTCGCTGATCGATATCTGCCAGCCGTCGGCCTCTGCTCACCGGACCGAGCGCGTGGCGCGGCTGTTCGAGCCGGACGAGTGAGGCGCGTGAGGCCATGCAACTTCTGAATACGCTCTACATCACCACGCCCGAGAGCTACCTTCGGCTCGACAACGACACGTTGCGCGTGGAGGTGGATCGCGAGGTTCGCCTGCGTGTCCCGCTGCACCACATTGGCAGCGTCGTCTGCCTGGGTAACGTGGGCGTCTCGACCCCGCTCGTACACCGCCTTGCCGATGGCGGCATTTCCCTTGTGCTCCTTGATCAGAACGGCAGATTCAAGGCGCGCATCGAGGGCGCCGTCTCAGGCAACGTGCTGCTGCGGCGGGCGCAGTTCGAACGGTCGATCGATGCTGACGCCACGTTGAAGATCGCACGCACCTTCGTCGCCGGGAAGATCCGTAACAGTCGACAAGTGCTGATGCGCGGGGCGCGCGAATCTCGAGAAGTGGCAGAGGCGAGTCGGATTTCCCGAGGCGCGGACGATCTCGCCGCGGCACTGCGCTCATTACCGAGTGCGGGCGATCTCGACACTCTTCGCGGCATCGAGGGCGAGGCCGCTCGACAGTACTTCGGCGTGCTCGGGTTGTTGGTCCGGTCGGATCTCCGTGAATCGTTCCCCATGGACGGGCGCAGTCGGCGTCCGCCGCGCGATCCCTTCAACGCTTTGCTGTCCTTCTTCTACGCTATGTGGATGAACGATTGCCGCTCGGCACTCGAAACTGCAGGACTGGATCCTCAGGTCGGATTTCTGCACGCACTGCGCCCGGGACGCGCAGCCTTGGCCCTCGATCTGATGGAAGAGTTTCGACCCTTCGCTGACAGACTTGCGCTCACACTCGTCAATCGAGGCCAGGTGACGATTGACGATTTCGAGCGTCGCGAAGGCGGTGCGTTCCTGCTCCGCGATGAGGCCCGACGATCCGCGGTTGTCGCGTACCAGGAGCGCAAGGCCGAGGAACTCATGCACCCATTGCTGGAACAGCCGGTGGCGCTTGGACTGCTGCCTTTGGTTCAAGCCCGGCTCCTTGCGCGGAGCGTTCGAGAACCCGAGACGGACTACATTCCGTTCCTGACAAGGTAGGACCATGCTGGTTCTCGTCTGCTACGACGTCAATACGGAAACGCGGGAAGGCCGCAGACGGCTGCGGCGTGTCGCAAAGGTTTGCGAACGCACCGGTCAACGCGTTCAGAAGTCCGTATTCGAATGCCGTCTCGACCTCGCGAAGCTCGAATCGCTCGAACGGGAATTGCTGGCCGAAATCGATGCAGAGCAGGACAATCTGCGGCTCTATCGGATTCCCGATGGCAAGACGTTCGAAGTCAGGCAATACGGCCGATTTCGATCGATCGACTTCGAAGGGCCGCTGGTAATCTGATTCTCTGCGCGAACCCGCAGCAGGTGCGACGCACCGCACTCGTTCGCGCGTTCTGCAACACGTTGATTCTCTTCCGACTCGTAGCCCCGTTGGCCTCCATCGACCCTTCGAACATGCTCTGGCAAACTCGGTTCGCGCTTCCGAGTGATTTTGCTGCCTCAAATCTGGATCTTGAGAACGAAGCGCATCGCCCGCTCTCACGAGCGGGCGCGGATTGAAACTCAACGATCTACTCCTCTCGTGAGGCGAACCAGCAGCATCGCCCGCTCACGAGCGGGCGCGGATTGAAACCCGGATGATGTCGTTCCTGGAGCAGTATCGGATGCAACGCCCGCTCCTCACGAGCGGGCGCGGATTGAAACCCATCCGGTCCAAAGCAACCGATTGGGCACGAATGTACGCCCGCTCTCACGAGCGGGCGCGGATTGAAACTTCTGTCTGGCGCTCTCGAAGGTATGGAGTCGGTACGCCCGCTCTCACGAGCGGGCGCGGATTGAAACATCGTCACGCTGGCGTCGGTTCTGCCGCGCACGAGGCATTCGCCCGCTCTCACGAGCGGGCGCGGATTGAAACTCGGTGACCGACTCCGGGGCGTGGCGGCTGTACCGGCACGGCCCGCTCTCACGAGCGGGCGCGGATTGAAACCCTACTCGGTGAGGTGACGAACTGTCACCCGAGCATTGCCGCTCTCACGAGCGGGCGCGGATTGAAACGCGATGATGCGCATCGGTACTCCTCAGTGAATCGTACGCCGCTCCTCACGAGCGGGCGCGGATTGAAACCTGCTCAATGTCGACGCCGTCCACGCGACCGTAGGCGGCCACGGCCTTCGCCGAGCGGGCGCGGATTGAAACAGTTGCGCCGGTGATCGCAGGAAGATCTTGCGGCGGTATCGCCCGCTCTCACGAGCGGGCGCGGATTGAAACATGAGCGCCTTGGCCTCGTGGTCGGCCACCGCGCCGTACGCCCGCTCTCACGAGCGGGCGCGGATTGAAACGTCGACCCCACGCTCATGCGCAGCCCGTGCACGGCATCGCCCGCTCACGAGCGGGCGCGGATTGAAACCTGCGCAACTTCGTCTGGGACGACCCCTCGGGGGTATCGCCCGCTCTCACGAGCGGGCGCGGATTGAAACAGGTTTTCCGCGATCGACTGGAATGCGGCGATCTGCATGCCCCGCTCACGAGCGGGCGCGGATTGTTCCCTGCGCATCCGGGAAGACCGCCGCGCGAAGGGCACTTCGCCTTCACGAGCGGGCGCGGATTGAAACACCTGGTGCCGCGCTACATCGAAGCGCACGCCGGGCATCGCCCGCTTGCGAGCGGGCGCGGATTGAAACAACCACGAGGACCACACGATGAGCCGCATCCAGCAAGCATTCCGCCCGCTCTCACGAGCGGGCGCGGATTGAAACAGGAGGGACCCGCCAACGAATGGCGATGGCGCGGGGCAGAGCGCCCGCTCTCACGAGCGGGCGCGGATTGAAACGAGTGGTTGCTGAGCCACGGCCGGCGGCCTCGGCATTGCCTGCCTCACGAGCGGGCGCGGATTGAAACGCGGCAAGCGGTCAGGGCGTGCTCGGCGATCGTCAGGTATCGCCCGCTCTCACGAGCGGGCGCGGATTGAAACGCCCGCGCCAAGCACGGCCCGGTGCCCGAGTCGCTGCATCGCGCGCCCCGCTCTCACGAGCGGGCGCGGATTGAAACGAGTTCGGTGCGAACTTCGCGGCCTCGTCGTCGGCATCGCTCCGCTCTCACGAGCGGGCGCGGATTGAAAACAAGCATCCGCCGAAAGCGCTGCTCGCCCGTGTGTATCGCCCGCTCTCACGAGCGGGCGCGGATTGAAACCAAAATGCCCGATCCGTTCCAAGCACTTCGTGGCGGCATCGCCCGCTCACGAGCGGGCGCGGATTGAAACTCCGGCGAGATGCTTGAGGAAGGCGCGCCCATGGGGTACGCCCGCTCTCACGAGCGGGCGCGGATTGAAACTCAAGATGTATGCCCGCATGCCCGACGCCGCCTCCGCACGTTCGGCTCACGAGCGGGCGGGATTGAAACCGCCGTCGGCGGGGTCGTAGCACTTGCGTCTGAGTACGCGCCCGCTTCCTCACGCGAGCGGGCGCGGATTGAAACCAGTTGCCTGCCTGTCGACGTAGGCCGCGCCGTGCATCGCCCGGCTCCCGAGCGGGCGCGGATTGAAACTCCGCCGACGTGGGCGAGATCAACTTGCGCTCGAGCATCGCCCGCTCCTCACGAGCGGGCGCGGATTGAAACCTACCTGCTGCCCTGGTCAGGCCGCTTCTTCCAGTGCATCGCCCGCCTCACGAGCGGGCGCGGATTGAAACCGCATCGGTGGCCAGCCCCGGCTGTCCGCGCCGAGCATCGCCCGCTTCACGAGCGGGCGCGGATTGAAACCGCGCCGCCATCCTCACCAACGGACTCAAGCCTGGCATCGCCCGCTCTCACGAGCGGGCGCGGATTGAAACTGCTTGGGCAGTGGCCGGTCGAGACGATCTGTTTAGTACGGCCGGCCTCACGAGCGGGCGCGGATTGAAACAGGGCCGAGGCGGTGGGCGAGACCGGACTCTCCACGCATCGCCCGCTCACGAGCGGGCGCGGATTGAAACACCTTCCCGAACAGCCAGAAGCTCGTCGCCAACGGTACCGCCCGCTCTCACGAGCGGGCGCGGATTGAAACACGAGCACTTCGAGGACGCGATGTGCTGCTGCTGTACGCGCCCGTCTGCTCTCACGAGCGGGCGCGGATTGAAACTTCGACGACGACGGTGCAATTGCCGGCCTTGAGGGGTACGCCCGCCTCACGAGCGGGCGCGGATTGAAACCTGGTGTTTGCCGGGGCGGCGTGCCTGGCCGTTGGCATCGCCCGCTCTCACGAGCGGGCGCGGATTGAAACGCTTGCCTCTGCTGGAGGCTGAGGTCGCCAAACCGCGCGCATCGCCCGCTCTCACGAGCGGGCGCGGATTGAAACAAACTGCGCCTCGTCGGCGTAGGCGACGCGGTCCGGGTGGCATCGCCCGCTCTCACGAGCGGGCGCGGATTGAAACCGTTTCCCAGTGGCGCGCCCGCCGCGAGGAGTATGGCATCGCCCGCTCTCACGAGCGGGCGCGGATTGAAACAAGATCACCGACGAGATCATCAACGGCACCGGTTCGGCATCGCCCGCTCTCACGAGCGGGCGCGGATTGAAACGCCAATACCGGCATGCGCCGCATGGAGGGCCTGGCATCGCCCGCTCTCACGAGCGGGCGCGGATTGAAACCGTACATACGTACCGACGTGAGTAACGTAGGCCGAGGCATCGCCCGCTCTCACGAGCGGGCGCGGATTGAAACATCAGCAGCGCGCCCAGGCGCTCGGCCTCGGCGTGCATCGCCCGCTCTCACGAGCGGGCGCGGATTGAAACCGGTTGTCCATGGATACATCATCGTCATCATCAACGGCATCGCCCGCTCTCACGAGCGGGCGCGGATTGAAACTCCTGCACCGTGGCGATCTCCCGCGTGTGGGCCTTCGCATCGCCCGCTCTCACGAGCGGGCGCGGATTGAAACCAGGACGCACTCGAGTACTCCATCGCCCTGGGCGGCATCGCCCGCTCTCACGAGCGGGCGCGGATTGAAACATGGCTGCGAGCAGGGCCTCGACCTTCCCAATCTGCATCGCCCGCTCTCACGAGCGGGCGCGGATTGAAACTCGTCAACGCCATCACCCAGCGCGACCACGCCGGCGCATCGCCCGCTCTCACGAGCGGGCGCAGAGTTGGAGGCCCAGAAACCGATCCGCGAGCACGAACCCCTGGAAGCGGGTCGAGCGTCACGCGGGTACCCGGAATCGGCGTCTGCGCGGCGTGCGCCAACGGTCCCGCCGCGAAGCACAAGCGGCCGTGGAGCGAAATCGCGGCGTGGAAACGGAATCTCGACATGGAACATCGCCTGGAGGTGGAGCGGAGTCAGCGCACCGGAAGCAACGAGCCGACGATGTGGACGCGGGCGCTCCATCCATCCGCGAATCGCGACGCGCGACGAGCGCAGTTCGCATGAATCGTCGGAGCGAACGCGGGAAGCCTATCATCGCGGGACTGCCGGACCAGGAGACCGTCATGCGCTTCGCCCTCGCAGGCACTGCCCTGAGCCTGATCGTTGCCACGCTCGGGAGCGCCCCGGCAACATCCGCCGACGACGCCCCACCTGCGTGGGCATTCGTCGTGAACCCGCCGGGACTCAAGGCCCCCGTTGACGACGGCACGCCGAGACGCGTGCCGGGCAGTGTTCGGACCTACACGCTGACGCAACTGCGCGACCTCTTCGGCGTCCCCGACTGGCATCCGGGCGACCACCCGGCCATGCCCGAGTCCGTGGCGCAGGGACGCAAGCCCGGGGCCTTCGCCTGCGGCTTCTGCCATCTCCCCAACGGCCTGGGACGTCCGGAGAACGCGAGCCTGGCCGGTCTTCCGGCGGACTACATCGTGCAGCAGGTGGCGGACTTCAAGAGCGGTGCGCGGAAGAGTTCGGAAGCGCGCTCGCTGCCGGTGAACCTGATGATCGCTACCGCCCAGGCGGCGGCCGACGGGGACGTGCGGTCCGCGGCCGAGTACTTCGCGGCACTTTCGCCGCGCCCGTGGATCCGGGTGGTCGAGTCCGCGAGCGTGCCGACCCCGACGGTCGCAGGCTGGATGCTCGTCGCCGCGACGCCGGCCGGCACCGAGCCGATCGGCCAGCGCATCGTCGAGATGCCGGAAGACCTGGAACGCACCGAACTCCGGGATTCGCTGTCCGGCTTCATCGCCTACGTTCCGCCGGGAAGTCTCGAGAAGGGCCGGCGGCTGGTGACGACCGGGGATCAGGACCGGACGGTCGCGTGCTCGCTGTGTCACGGGGCCGATCTGAAAGGACTGGGTCCCGTCCCGTCCCTCGCCGGACGTTCCCCGAGCTACATCGTCCGGCAGCTGCACGACCTGCGCAACGGCGCGCGCAATGGACGGTGGGCCGCGCTGATGAAGCGGGTGGTCGTGAAGCTCACGGACGAGGACATCGTCTCGATCGCGGCCTACACCGCATCGCTGGCGCCGTAGTCGCGCCGCCATCGAGACAGGCAGTGCTCGCCCCCGCGCCGGATCGGACGCGGTCTACCGCTTGAGCTCTCGCATCGCCACGTCCATGTCTTCGCGCAGCTGCTCGAGGTCTTCCTGCCCGAAGCCGAGATGGGCGATCGCTCTTTCGAACAGGGTCTGACCCACTTCGATGTCCCGCTCACCCATCAGGGCGGTGAGCATGTATTCGGCGATGTGGGTCGTGGCAATCAGCGACAGGGACGCACCGGGCAGCGTTGCGTCCGGAAGATCGTAGGCATCCAGGTCGTGGTGAAAACGGATGGCCTTGCTCAGCGACGGGGGCAGGCCCCAGTTGCGCACCAGCAGCGACCCGACCACCGGGTGCGTGCAGGGGAAGTAGTGCTCCTCGGCCTTGGTGACGAGCTTGCCCGTGTCACGGCAACCGTCGAGCACTCGCCCGTATTCGGGGAACCGCCGCAGCATCAGCGGAATGCCCGCATCGTGGAACAGCGCGTATGTGTAGGCCGAATCGGGCGATACGCCGTACTGCCGCCGCGCGATCAATCCGGCCGCCAGTGCCACGGCGGCGTTGCGATTCCAGAATTTCTCGACGAAGTCGGGCGCGATCCCGGAAAAGCTGGTGCGCAGCGACGTCGCCACGACCACACAGACCACGTTGCGCATTCCCAGCCGCTCAAGCGCTTTCCTGACATTGGTCACCGGCGTCGCCCCGCGGAACAGCGGCGAATTCGCGAGCTTGATCGTCATCGCCGACATGCCGATGTCGCCGGCAATGTTGACGGCGAGTCGCCGGAGATCCGGGGCGTCCTTCTGCGCCTCGGCCATGACCTCGGTCACGATGCCGGGACATGCCGGGATTTCCACGGTGCGGAAGACCCGCTCGATGTCGTCATGGCTGAGTTCACGGGGATGGGCGAGAGCGGTAGCGGTCACAGCGGCACGAACGGGAGTGATGGACAAGGCGTCTTATCGGCAGCGCGTCCTCCGGCTGGAGCCGAACCGCGGGCCGGAACGTCGGTCCGCCCCCCACGGGCAGACCGTCCGGCTCACCGGGCGTCCGCCCCGGGCGGGCATTCGGCGGGTCGAGACCTTCGACGGACCTCGTCGCACGGCGGCGCCGCGTTCCCGGGATTCGCCCCCCGTGGCGGTGCACAGTCCGTGCGCTTCGTGGGACCGGGTGCGGCGCAGGGCGCGACGACCGGTCCGCGGTAGTCCACGCCGTAGACATGGGTCGCCATGTCACGCGCGAGGTCGTGGTCCGATGCGCCCATCGCCTGGACGCCGGTGGCCGTTCCGAGCGCCATCGTCAGCGCAATGCCGAAGCGGGTGACAAGGAGTCGTTTCATGGTTGCTTGCATCCTGTGATTCCTCTTGCATGAGCCGGAGTAGGCCACGCGGACCGGCATGACCGTCGCCGAAGCGCCGACTGACGTGTCGAACAACGATGACATCGGGACGATGATCACCACCCGGCAGGGCCGGGCGATGCGACGGTCCCGAGCGCGGCCCCGATCGAGGAACAGGTGAAGATGCCGGTGCAGGACCACGACACCTCCTGGGCGGCTGAAACGCGCTACAGGACCGCGAGCACCATCTACCAGCGGATCGTGGGATATGACATGAGATCCGAACTCGACGGCGCCACCAGCGCGGTCGCGCCGCGGTGACGCGACTCTCGTCCCGCCGGTCTCCCGTCGACCCGAGAGAAGGGCAGGATCAGTCGTCCGTCCGTGTCTCGAGAAAGGTCTCGATCGCCGGCATCACCCGATCGAACTCGCGCGACTTGTCGAAGAAATGGTGTGCCCCCAGTGCCTGGCATTGCGCACGGATCTCGGGTCGCGCGAAGTTCGTGAGCACGATGGTGAGCGGGCGATCGGCGCGGTGATGCAGGAAGCCGAGCACTCCGAGCCCCGACCCCTGCTTGAGTTGCAGGTCGATCACCGCGATGCAGCAGCTGCCGGTCGCCAGGACCGACACGGCATCGTTCTCGGTCTCGACAACGTGGATCACCCGGCACCGGCCATCCTCCTCGATCAGGTCGATCAGGCTACGGGAGATGAGCGGCGAATCCTCCACCAGCAGGACCGGCACCTTCTGTCCGGCACCAAGCCGCCACGGTCGTTCCGCGGGCGACCCCTCCTCCACGCCACAGCTGTCCGCCGTTCCCGGGAACGGCGGCGCAGGTGCCGCGCCACCCTTCGCATCGTCGTTTGCCGCGTTCACTGCACCAATCCGTTCTTGATGGCGTAGTAGGTGAGCTCGGCATTGTTCTGCATGCCGAGCTTCTCCAGGATGCGGCTGCGATACGTGCTCACCGTCTTGACGGAGAGGAACAGTTGCTCCGCGATCTGCGAGACCGTGATGCCGCTCGCCAGCAGGCACAGGACCTGGAACTCGCGCTCCGACAGTTCGAGATGCCGCGGCTGGTCCGTGTCGGCGTCGAGCCGGCGCGCCAGCAGTTCCGAAACCGCCTCGCTCATGTACCGACGTCCCTGCAGGGCGATGCGCACCGCTCGAAGGATTTCGTCCGTGTCCGCGTCCTTGCGCACGTAGCCGCTGGCCCCCGCGCGAAGCAGGTTGATGTCGTACTGGTCCTCGGGATAGCCGCTGATGATGAGCACGGGCAGGTGCGGATGGGCCGTGCGGATGAGGTGCAGGGTCTCGACCCCGTTGCGGTCCGGCAGGCCGATGTCGAGCATGACCAGATCCCATTGGCCCTCGCGCAAGGCCGCGAGGATCTCGGCGCTGGATCCGGCCTCGCCGGCGACGTCGAGATCGGCCTCCGTCTCGAGCAACTGGCGCAGGCCGGCGCGGACGATCTGGTGGTCATCGCCCAGCAGGATTCGATACTTGGTCATGAAGTCGGGAATGTGCGCGTGGGTGTCGTCGGGGAACAGCGCGTCGGCGGAACGATACCGGAACCGCTCGGTCGATAACCCGGATGCACGCATGGTCAGTACTTCTCCCGGGTGGTCCGGGCCGCGTTCTCGAGCGATTCGCCGCCGGCCTTGACGTCCTTGCCGACGCCTTCGATCGTGTTGCAGGCGGACAGCGTGAGTGCGACGAGGAACGAGGCGGCCGCCACGAGTGTCTTCTTCATGGGAATACCCTCCAATCGGGTCAGGGGCGGCGCGAGCGCCCGATGACAAACGACACCACGGTCAGAATGAGGAACACGATGAACAACCCCTTCGCAATGCCGGCCGCCCCGGCGGCGAGCCCGCTGAAACCGAAGATCGCAGCGACGATGGCGATGACGAAGAAGACAGCGGCGTAGTGAAGCATGGTGACCTCCCCAGGGCGTGATCGGATCGCGCGTTCGTCGGGCCGGGATCATCCGTCCGATCCGGCACGACACCCGCACTCGATGTCATCGTATGTCCCGTGTCCGTGCCGTGCTGTAGGTCACCACCCCGGTGCCTGTCCGCGCGCGTCCTACAGGAGATCGAACCCATGAGTCCCGGACTTCGCGGTGTCGTGGCGCGCCTGCGCGGAACGCTCCGGCGCGTCGACGACGCGGCGGACAATGCTCTCGAGATTCCTCGTGCCGTCCTGGGCCGTGCCGCCCGGATCCGCTTCATCACGCCGGTCGTCGTCATCGCGGGCATCTCGGCACTGGCGATCTCCGAAATCGGCAATCGGCAGTTGCTCTCCACGTTCAACGCGCTGCAGGACGCCTACGAACGGCGCGGCATCGTTCGTTTGCTCAGGGAAGCGACCCTCGCGGCCGAGACGGCGCAGCGCGGCTATGTGCTGACCGAGAAGGGGCCGTACGTAGAACCTTTCGAGCGCGCACGCGATTCGATCACCCGCCGGATGACCGAACTGCATGACGTGACGATCCGCAACCCGGCTGCACGCACGCTGGCGCTCGGGCTCGAGACGGATCTCCGGGCCAGGCTCTCGGAGATGGAGCTCACGGTGAGACTGGTGGACAGCGGCCGGCGCAAGGATGCGGTGCTGGTCATCAACACCGACGAAGGCAAACGGCGGATGGACCACGTGTGGGACAGCTTGCGGGCGTTCGAGGCGATGGAGCAGAGCGCCGTCGATCGCCTCACCGAGGACTGGCTTCGAGGTCACGACCGGTTCCGTACCCTCGTCGCGGGCGCCATCGCGGTCAGCATCGTGCTGATGATCGCCGCCGTGCGCCTGATGCGGCGCATGCTCGTGGTCGAACGGCAGCACAGCGACCTCCTGCTCGCGGAACAGGTGCGGCTCGACCAGCTGGTCGGCGAGCGCACGGCCGAACTGGCGGAACTGGCCGATCACCTGCAATCCGTGCGCGAGGAGGAGAAGGCGGCCCTGGCCCGGGAACTCCACGACGAACTGGGCGCGATCCTGACGGCGGCGCGGATGGACGTGGCCTTTGCACGGCGGCGGCTCGCCGTGTCACCGGACGATGTGGACGCCAAGCTCCAGCGCGTCCTGGGCTACCTGGACCAGAGCGTCGCGCTGAAGCGCCGGATCATTGAAGGCATGGTGCCGAGCGTCCTCCACAACCTGGGGCTCATCCCGGCGCTGGAATCCTTGTGCGACGAGTTCGCCGCGAGCACCGGCATCCGCATCGCCCGACGCTTCGACGAAGTGCCGCCGACGCTCGAACGGCCGCGGGCCCTCGCGCTGTATCGCGTGGCCCAGGAGGCGCTCACGAACGTGCAGAAGCACGCGCGCGCAGGAACGGTGGAACTCACCCTCCGACACGAGTCCGAGGAGCTGCGGCTGCGAATCCGCGACGACGGAGCGGGCGTGGACGCGGCGGGCTTGAATCGGCTGAAGAGTCACGGCGTGCGCGGCATGCGGCAACGCATGACAGCCTTGCACGGGCACCTGACGATCACGTCGGCCCCAGGAGAAGGAACCACGGTGGAGGCATGGCTGCCGACGGTGACTGCCGCGACGCGCGCCGGATAGGTCGCCGGGCATCGCCGTCAGAGTTCGAGCAGCGCGAACTCCTGCCTGGCCGTCTCCTTGTCCCGTTTCGACGTGGTGCAACCCGAGCGTCGCCGGACGGGAGTCCCGCACCTGTCGGCAGACGGCAGTCCTCCTGTCGGTGTCCGTCCCATGGTTCCCGCTCAGCGGTCGAACCACCCGGACGCACTCAACGCGCGTACGGCCCAGCCGAGCAATCGCCGCGGTCCGATCGCCACGACGGCGGCGCCGACGGCCAGTCCGAAGCCAGGGTGCGCGACGAGCGTCCGCATCGTCAGGCTCCGGGGAAAGGTCGACGTGCGCAGAGCCTCGTCCCTCGCGCCTGCCGTCGCCGCATCCAGTGTCCGTCGCCGTTGCGCGAGACGGGTCGCGACGGACTCGATCGAATGTTCCGGCGGCGAAGTCATAGCCGTTCCTTCAGGGACTGCCAGGTCAAGGCCCATTCCTGCCGGCTCCGCGCGAAGGATCGTCGACGAGCATCCATCAGCACCACGATCCGCGCCAACGTCACGAGGAAGATCGCAGCGAACGCGCCGGCGATGCCGATCGCAGTGACGATCCGGTGGGGCGTATCCCAGAACACGGCGAGCACCGCCGCGGCACCGAACGCGAGCGCGAGAAATCCCGCGGCGACACCGATGATGACACTCACCGACATCGCCACCAGGCGCCCGCGTTCCGCCCGCCACTCCAGACTGAAGAGATCGACGTGATCCTCGGCCAGCAACAGGGCCTGCCGGGAGTGATCGCGAAGCGCCTGCAACTTCTCACGAATCTGGTTGCCAAGCATGAGCCCCTCCGGCCCTGGTGAGTGGTGAGTGTCGACGATCGCGTCAGCGCCGGGCGACGAGCAGCCCGACGCCGAGTCCGACGGCAGCAGCAATGCCGATGGCCTTCCACGGCTCGTCGTGAACCCAGTCGTCGGTGGCGCGCGCAGCATGCCTCGCGCGACCGACCACCTCGTCGCCCGCGTCGGTCACGACGGCGCGTGCCTTGCCGAGGAATCCGTCCAGGCGGGCCGCAAGCGTCTGAAGCTCCGGTGACTCGCGCCACTGGTCCCGGGACACCAGCTGCCTCAGGTCCTGCGCCAGTGCGGCGAGCTCTTCACCAAAGAGGGGGGAGAGGCGACCGGATTCCGTGGCGCCTGTGGAGGCCGTCGCGTCGGCGGCCAGTTCGAGGGGGGATTTGCGGATCATGTTGTCGGCTCCTGTGATCATCTCGATTGCATCCGACTCGCTGGACGCGGTGTGCGCGTCTGCAAGCAGTTCACACAATACGGATCGATCCCCCGCCGTGATGTCGGACACGGCGCGGGACGTTTGTCGACGTTTGTCTTACCCCGGCCGCAGGTGGGGCTCCGCTCGGGTCGGACCGCCGCGACGTGAACCGCGGTCCGTCAGCGCCTGTAGGAATCGGACGACAGGCCGGCAACCCTCGGTCCGACAGGCAGTGCGGTGAAGGGTGGCTACGCTGCGACCATGCGCTGACTGCAGGACAGTCCGGCGCGCAGACGTCCCCTGGTTCCGCCTCTCCGGTGGCTCGTGCCGCCGCAGCGGCACTGAAGGATCAGGGCTCTCCGCCGTCTCGCTCGAGCGACGGCTTCACGAACCTGGAGATCGACATGATCCGAACTCACATGACCTTTCTCATCCGCCTGGCGCGCCCGGCGGCAACGCTTGCCCTGTTGTCCGCCGGCGCCTGCGCAGTGGCGGGTCCCGCCCTGACTTCGCGCGCCGGCATCGAATACGTGCCGGCGACCTTCACCGATGCGACCAGCGCGTCGACACTCGCGACTCCGGAGGAAGCCATTCGCAATCTCGGCAATGAGGGCGTGGAGGCACGCGGCAGAACGGAATACGAACCGGTGACGGTCACGGTTCCTGCGATCGTGAGCAAGGTCGAATCCCTGTCGGCCACGCTGCGCAGTGACCTGAGCGCGAACTCGACGGATAGCGACAACAACCGCGATCGTGCCGGCAATCACAGCGCGCCGGTCAGATACGAGTCGTTCCAGGCTTGGTGGGAAGCGATGCAAACCGACCGATCGGCAAACCGGCCCGTGACGATGATCGACACCATGCATCGCAATCGCTCGGGTATCGACGACGAACCGGGATCGAGCAATTGATCGCGATGCGCTGCGCTTGACGAAGTGAGGCCGCGCCGGTCCGTGTGCCGCCGTCGACGCCGTCCCCGCGGCAGCGTCCGGCCGCGCACGGGGACGGTGCGGTCACACGCGCTCGATGAGCGCCGCGATTCCCTGCCCCACACCGATGCACATCGTGGTCAGCGCGAAACGACCATTCCGCGCCGCAAGTTCGTGGGCCGCCGTCGCCACGAGTCGCGCGCCGCTCATGCCGAGCGGGTGCCCGAGCGCAATCGCACCGCCATTCGGATTGACCCGGGGATCGTCGTCGGGGATGCCGAGTTCACGCAGCACGGCCAGCCCCTGCGCCGCGAAGGCCTCGTTCAGCTCCACCACGTCGAGCTGATCGACGGTCATGCCGAGACGGGCAAGCAGTTTCCGCGTCGCCGGGACGGGACCGATGCCCATGACCCGCGGCGCGCAGCCGGCGGTTGCAACGCCTACGATGCGGGCGATCGGCACAAGGCCGTGCCGCCGGGCAGCCGCCTCGCTCGCGATCAGGAGCGCGCAGGCACCATCGTTGACGCCGGACGCATTGCCCGCCGTGACGGTGCCGTCGGGCTTGACGATCGGCTTCAGCCTGGCGAGCGCTTCGAGCGTCGTCTCGCGCGGGTGCTCGTCCTTGTCCACGACGACGGGATCACCCTTCTTCGCGGGGATCGTCACCGGCACGATCTCGACGGCGAGACGCCCCGAGCGCTGCGCGGCAGAGGCGCGAGCCTGGGAGCGCAGACCGAAGGCATCCTGGTCCTCGCGTGAAACGCGGTACTCGGCGGCCACGTTCTCCGCCGTCTCCGGCATGGCGTCGGTGCCGTACATCTGCTTCATCAACGGATTCACGAAGCGCCAGCCGATGGTGGTGTCGAACACCGCATTGCTGCGCGAGAAGGCCGTGTCGGCCTTGGGCATGACGAACGGCGCGCGCGACATGCTCTCGACGCCGCCGGCAATGCCGAACTCGATCTCCCCCGCGCGGATGGCGCGGGCGACGACGCCCACGGCGTCCATGCCGGAGCCGCACAAGCGGTTGATGGTGCTGGCCGGTGTCTCCTTCGGCAGACCGGCGAGCAGGACGGCCATGCGGGCGACGTTCCGGTTGTCCTCGCCAGCCTGATTGGCGCAGCCGAAGACCACGTCGTCGACCGCGTTCCAGTCCACCGACGCATGTCGCGCCACCAGGGCCTTGAGCGGCACCGCACCCAGATCGTCGGGGCGAACGGAGGACAGCGATCCGCCGTAGCGGCCGATCGGCGTGCGCAGCGCGGCGCAGATGAAGGCTTCGGACATGGACAGTTCCTTGGGGGGTGGGGAAATCGGCGCCTCACGCCGCCATCGGGGCGACGGCAGGCGGCAGCAACGGGACGCCGGTGATCCGGCACAACTCGTCGAAGGACAGGCCGTCGACCATGTCGACGGCAACGAGCCCGGCAGGCGTGACGTCGATGACGGCGAGGTCCGTGTAGACGCGACTCACGCAGCCGATCCCCGTGAGCGGATAGGTGCAACGGGCGACGATCTTGCTCTCGCCGTTCTTCGCCTGGTGCTCCATCATCACGAAGACCTTCTTCGCGCCGATGGCCAGATCCATCGCCCCGCCGACGGCAGGAATCGCGTCCTTGGCACCGGTGTGCCAGTTGGCGAGATCGCCTGTGGCGGAGACCTGGAAGGCGCCCAGAACGCAGATGTCGAGGTGGCCGCCGCGCATCATGGCGAACGAATCGGCATGGTGGAAGAAGCACCCGCCGACGACCAGCGTCACCGGCTGCTTGCCGGCGTTGATGAGATCGGGATCCTCCTCGCCGGGCGCCGGGGCCGGCCCCATGCCCAGCACGCCATTCTCGCTGTGGAGGAACACTTCGCGTTCCGCGGGCAGATGATTGGCCACCAGCGTCGGCAGGCCGATGCCGAGATTCACGTAGGCCCCTTCGGGAATGTCGCGCGCCACGCGGGCGGCCATCTGGTCTCGCGTCAGTCGATTCATGGGGTCTGCTCCCGCCTGCCGTTCACGCCACGCGGGCGTCGACCGCACGGCCCGCCACCTGCACGACGCGTTTCACGAAGATGCCCGGCGTCACCACGGCTTCCGGGTCGAGGTCGCCGAGGTCGACGACCTCGCTCACCTGCGCGATCGTGAAGCGTGCGGCCGTCGCCATCACGGGTCCGAAATTGCGTGCGGTCTTGCGGTAGACGAGATTGCCCCAGCGGTCGGCCCGCAACGCCTTGATGAACGCGAAGTCCGCGCGGATCGGATACTCGAGCACGTACGGCCGGCCGTCGATGATGCGCGTCTCCTTGCCTTCGGCGAGTTCGGTCCCGTAACCGGTCGGCGTGAAGAATGCCCCGATGCCGGCACCGGCCGCCCGGATGCGTTCGGCCAGATTGCCCTGCGGCACGAGTTCCAGTTCGATCGCGCCCGTGCGGTACAGGGCGTCGAACACCTGGGAATCCACCTGACGGGGAAACGAGCACAGGATCCTGCGCACACGCCGGGCCTTGAGCAGGGCGGCAAGACCGGTCTCGCCGTTGCCGGCATTGTTGTTGACGATCGTGAGGTCGGTGGCGCCCTGCGCGATCAACGCATCGATCAGTTCGGCCGGCTGCCCCGCCGCGCCGAAACCCCCGATCATGATCGTGGCGCCGTCCGGAATGTCGGCAACGGCGGCTTCAGGCGATGCGACGGTCTTGTCGATCACGTTGCCGGTCCCGCCGCGAAGAGCGTCGTCGGGTTCATTGCGGGGGAAACTCCACCCGCTTGATGAAGACGATCCTGCCCTTGTCGTTCCTGACCACGCTGTAGCCGTGCAGGCCGTCGCCGAACTGGTCGAACTGGTAGCCGCCTTCGACGCCGTCGTATCCCTTGATCGCCAGCAGCGCCTTGCGCACGGCTTCGGGGTCGGTGCTGCGGGCATTCCGGATCGCGGTCGCGAGCAGATGCATGGCGTCATAGGCCCAGGCCGAGAACGTGTCGGGCGTCAGGTTGTAGCGCTCGCGGTACTTCTTCGCGAAGTTCCGCGTCGTGTCGTTCATGTCGACCGTGAAGTCGGTGATCGCGTAGGAGCCGTACAAGGCCTCGCCGGCGAGATTGAGCGCCGTGATCGAGATCGTGGTGGGCGATCCGATCCAGGCGACGTTCACGCCGAGCTGGCGGAGCTGACGCGCGAAGATGCCCTGATCGGGCGAATTGGTCATGTACGTGCCGATGACTTCGGCGCCGGACTTCTTGATCGCGAGCACGATCGGCGTGAAGTCCTGCGAGTTGTTGGTGTAGCCCTGGGTCATCAGCGGCTCGACCCCCAGCGCCTTCAAGGCGTCCGTGAGCGCCGCCTTGCCACCCGTGCCGAACGCATCCGTGGAATGGATGATCGCCCACTTGCGGAACTTCAGCGTGTTCACGCCGAAGTCGGCCATGACTCGCGTCGAGTAGCTGTCGTTCGGCCGGGCGCGGAACACCCAGCGGTTGTTCACGCGCGTGAGGCTGGGTTCGCTGCCGCCGATCATCGTGGGGATGCCCGCCTTCGCGATGGTGGGCGCCACCGCCTGGATCTGCGTGCTGCGGATCGGCCCGATGATGCCGGCCAGACCGCCCTCGCTCAGCAGCTTCGAGAACGCCAGCACGGTGCCGGGATTCGTGCTCGCGTTGTCCTCGATGCGCAGCTCCACCGGCTTGCCGAGCAGCCCGCCCGCCTTGTTGATCTCGTCGAGGGCGAGCTGGATGCCGTTGATGGTGAAGCGCCCGCCTTCCGCCTGCGGACCGGTGATCTCGTTCACGACGCCGATGCGGATCGCGTCCGCGGCGTGGGCGGCGCCGCAGAGCAGGAGAAACGTCCAGAGAATCACGAGCGCGCGACGCATGGCACAACTCCTCACGAAGGGGGTCGGCCGCATCCTCGCGGCCACCCGCGGACTATAGCGCTGGTCGGGTGCCTGCCCACGGGCGGGCTAGCTCGAATGCGCGCGCAGCCTGCAGCACGCGCAGATCATGGAATCGCCCGGCCACGATCTGCAGGCCGACCGGCAGGCCGTCCGGTGTGAAACCGCAGGGACAGGTGGCGGCCGGCAGCCAGGTGAGATTGAAGGGGTAGCTGAATCCGGCCCAGCGCAGCCAGTCCCATGGGTGCTGTTCCCAGTGGGCCGGAATGAGTTTCGTCGCATCGAAGGCGGCGACGGAGAGCGATGGCGTCAGCAGCAGATCGTAGCGCTGGAAGAATGCGTGGACCTTGTCGTAGTACTGCAGCCGCTCGCCCATCGCCCGGCATAAGTCGGCGGCGGAGTAGCGCAATCCGTGACGGGTCAGCGCCACGAGACCCGGATCGAGACGATCCTGCCACTCGTCGACCTGATGGCCGATCATTCCCGCGAACGTGCCCGTGAACAGCACGTGCTCCATCGCGATGGGGTCGCCCCAGCCTGGATCGACTTCCTCCACCTCGCAGCCCAGTTCCCCGAAGGCCGCGACCGCGCGACGCACCGGCTCGGCCACTTCGCCATCCACCGGCAGGTAACCGAGATCGGAACTGTAGGCGACTCGCAGGCCGGCGATGCCCTCGTCGAGGCGGCCGATGTAATCGTCCGGCACGGCTTCGAGGCTGGAGACGTCCCGATCGTCCGGGCCCGCCAGCGCCTGCAGCATCAGGGCACCGTCGGCCACCGTGCGCGCCAGCGGACCGATGTGCGAGATGGCGCCGTTGTTCGGCATCGGCCAGTAGGGGATGCGGCCGTACGACGGCTTCATGCCGAACACGCCGCAGAACGCGGCCGGCATCCGCACCGAGCCGGCACCGTCGGATCCTTGATGAATGGGCCCGATCCCGGCGGCGGTGCAGACGGCGGCGCCGGCGCTCGATCCGCCCGCATTGCGGCCGTGCTTCCAGGGGTTGTGCGTGATGCCCGTGACCGGGCTGTCGCCGTTGCCCTTCCACCCGAGTTCCGACGTCGTGGTCTTGCCGAGCATGATCGCGCCGGCGGCGCGCAGTCGCTCGACGTGCACGTGGTCGACATCGGGAATCCGCGACTGGTACAGCCGCGACCCGGACATCGTGCGCACGCCGCGGGTGAAGGCGACATCCTTGATCGTGGTGGGAATGCCGTGCAGCAACCCCAGCCGCTCGCCCCGCATCACCGCGGATTCGGCGCGGCGGGCGAGCTCCGTCGCCGCATCGAATGTCGGCGTGCAGATCGCGTTCAGACGCGGGTTGAGCGCTTCGGCCCGCGCGATGGCGGCCCGCACGATCTCGACGGGAGAGACCGACTTCGCACGGATCAGCCGGGCGAGTTCCGTGGCGGGAGTGAAGCAGAGTTCCGCGTCGTCCATGAGCAACACACCGCAGCGGGGAATGGTCGGGGGGACGAACCTTACGCCACCCCGGGGTCCGCGATCAATCGGCGCGGACGGGCTCCACGAGGATCTCCACGCGACGATTCGCGCGGCGTCCGGCATCGGTCTTGTTGTCGGCGACCGGCTCCGTCTCGCCCTTGCCGATGGCGGTGAGCCGGGCGGCATTGACGTTCTTCGTCTTCAGATAGTCCGCAACGGCCTGGGCGCGCCGCTGGGAGAGGTCGAGGTTGTTCTCCTTCGTCCCCTCGGCGTCCGTGTGGCCCACGATGGTGAGGGCGGTCTTGCCGTAGCGGATCACGACGTCGGCGAGGCGATCCATCGTCGTCCGGAAGCCGGGCTTGATCTCGGCGGAACCGACATCGAAGGCGGTCTGGCTCGTCATCGTGATCTTCACGATGTCGCCCGGAAGCTTCTGGACCGTGACGGCGCCGCTGTCGCGCTCGGACTTGAGGTTCTTCTCGAGATCCTGCTTCTGGCGGTCCATGTAGTTGCCGATCGCCCCCCCGGCCAGGCCGCCGCCGACGGCGCCGATCAGCGCCCCCTTGCCCTTCTTGTCCGCCACGGCGGCACCGACGACCGCACCACCCACCGCACCGATGATGGCGCCCTTTTCGGTGTTGGTCATGGGGCGCTTCCCGTCGGCACTGCCGCCCGACTTGCAGCCCGCGGCGGTGACGGCGAATACGGTGGAGACGACGACGGCGATCAGCTTGTGGTTCATGGAGATTCCTCGCGATGACAGGGACGCACCCCGCCGCGCATCAGGGACGATTGCGCCGGTCGGGGCCAGAAATGACGGAGCTTCGTGGAGCAACATGCATGCCCCGCGACGGGAGTGATCAGACCGGCGCCGCGGCGGGATCGTCACCGCCCCACGGGGCGACTTTCCCGAGCAGCGCCATGCCGGGCAGGGCAAGTACGACGCACAGCCAGAAGAAACCGAACCACCCCATCTGTTCCACGAGCCACCCGGTCGTCGCGTTGACGAACGTGCGCGGCGCGGCCGCGAGTCCGGTGAACAACGCGAACTGCGTCGCCGTATACGCCGGGTGCGTGGTCCGGGCGATGAATGCCACGAAGGCAGCGGTTCCAAGTCCCACGCCGAGCGCTTCGCCGCCGATGACCACGGCAAGGGCGGTGCGCTCGAAGGCGCCGATCGCCGGGAACGGACCGATGTGGGCAAGCCAGGCGAATCCGAAGATCGTCACGACCTGCACCACGCCGAAGATCCACAGTCCGCGATTGATGCCGAGCTTCACCATCCACAGCCCGCCGAGCAGGCCGCCGATCACGCTCGGCCACAGTCCTGCGTTCTTCGCGATGAGGCCGATGTCCGACTTCGAATAGCCCATGTCGAGATAGAACGGCGTGGCGAGCGCGGTGCACATGCTGTCGCCCAGCTTGTAGAGAAACACGAAGCCCAGCACGAGCAGTGCGCCGCGCCATCCTTGCCGGCCCCAGAACTCGCGGAACGGTTCCACGACCGCATCACGCAGTGTCCGCGGCGCGCTGCCGGTGGCCGGCGGTTCGCCGACGGCGAGCGCCATCACCATGCCGGGCACCATGAAGGCGGCCGTCACCACGAACACGCTGCTCCACGGCAGGTGGTCGGCCAGGATCAGTGACAGCGACCCGGGCACGAGCCCCGCGATGCGATAGGCGTTCACGTGCACCGCATTGCCGAGCCCCAGTTCGGACTCGCGCAGCAGTTCGCGGCGATAGGCATCGAGGGCGATGTCCTGCGTCGCGCTGAAGAATGCGACGGCGGTGGCGGCATAGACGATCCAGACCAGGTCGTCCCGCGGCGACAGGGACCCGAGCTTCGCGACAAGCACGAACAGCGCGAGCTGCGTGAGCAGGATCCACCCCCGGCGTCGACCGAGCGCCGGGATCACGTAGCGGTCGAGCGCCGGCGCCCACAGGAACTTCCACGTGTACGGAAACTGGATGAGCGCGAACGCCCCGATGGCCTTGAGGCTGATGCCTTCCGTGCGCAGCCAGGCGGGCACGAGGTTCAACAGGAGGTAGAGCGGCAGGCCCGAGGCGAAACCGGTGAAGACGCAGATGAGCATCCGGCGCGTGAACAGCGCCGCGAACACGGAGGGACGTTCGGTCACCGGTCCGGTCGATCTCAGGGCCGGACAGGCGCGGCGCCGCCGGCCCGGTCGAGGCGGTACACGGCCAGGGCGCCGAGAAGATTGGGCATGCTTGAGACGGTGGTGCCGTCGGTCAGGACAACGCGCTCGAGCACCCGGACACCGTGCCCGAGACAGAAAGCCTCGAAGTCCGCGATGGTGAAGAGGTGGATGTTCGGCGTGTCGTACCACTGATAGGGCAGTTCGCGCGACACGGGCATGCGGCCGATCATCAACTGCAGGCGGGCCCGCCAGTACCCGAAGTTCGGGAAGCTGACGATGCCCTCGCGGCCGACCCGCAGGATCTCCTTCAGCAGCCGCTCCGTGTGCTTCGTGGCCTGCAGGGTCTGCGACAGGATGACGTAGTCGAACGAACCGGTCTCGAACCCTGCGAGCCCCGCTTCGAGGTCGTCCTGGAGCACGTTGATGCCGTTGCGGACGCAGGCGAGCACGTTGTCGTCCGAGATGTCGACACCGTAACCGGAGGCTCCGCGCGCGTCGGTCAGGAAGCGCAGCAGGGAGCCGTCGCCGCAGCCGAGATCGAGAACGCGTGCGCCCTGCCGCACCCACTGGGCGATGGCATCGAAGTCCGGCCGGCCGGACAGCACGGCCGAGTGTGAGTGGGTCGACGAGGAGGCGGTCACCGGGCGGCCTACAGGGGAATGTTGTCCATGTACGCGCGGATCAGCCCGTGGTAGCGCGGGTCGTCCATGAGGAACGCGTCGTGTCCGTGCGGCGCATCGATCTCGGCGTAGCTCACGTCCCGCCGGCTGTCGAGCAGCGCCTTCACGATCTCGCGGGACCGCGCCGGCGAGAACCGCCAGTCGGACGTGAACGAGATCACGAGAAAACGCGCCGTCGCACCGGAGAGCGCCGTGACCAGGCTGCCGCCGTGGACGAGCGCCGGGTCGAAATAGTCGAGCGCCTTGGTGATGCGCAGGTAGGTGTTGGCGTCGAAGTACGTCGAGAACTTGTCGCCCTGGTAGCGGAGATAGGACTCGATCTCGAACTCGACGTCGAACCCGAACTTGAATTCGCCCTCGCGCAGCTCGCGGCCGAATTTCTCGGCCATGGCGTCGTCGGACAGGTACGTGATGTGTCCGAGCATGCGCGCGAGGCGCAGTCCGCGCCGCGGCACGACGCCATGGGCGTAGTAGTCCCCGCCGTGGAAGTCCGGGTCGGTCGTGATGGCCTGGCGGGCGACCTCGTTGAAGGCGATGTTCTGCGCCGACAGTCTCGGCGCGGCGGCGATCACCAGCGAGTTGCGCACGCGATCCGGAAATGTGACGGCCCACTGGAGCGCCTGCATGGCCCCGAGGCTCCCGCCGATGACGGCGGCGAACTGCTCGATGCCGAGCGCGCTGGCGAGGCGGGCCTGCGTGGCAACCCAGTCCTCGACGGTCACGACAGGGAACTGCGCGCCCCACGGGGCACCGGTGGCGGGATTGACGGTCGCCGGGCCGGTCGACCCGTGGCAGCCGCCGAGATTGTTGACGCCGATGACGAAGAACCGATCGGTGTCCACGGGCTTGCCGGGACCGATCAGGTTGTCCCACCAGCCCACATCCTTGGGATCGTCCGCATACGTGCCGGCCACGTGATGGGAGGCATTCAGGGCGTGACAGACGAGCACCGCATTGCTGCGATGCGCGTTGAGCGTCCCGTACGTCTCGTAGCGAAGGCTGTACGCGGGCATCATGGCCCCGCTCTTCAGCGAGAGCGGCTCGTCGAACTGGAGGTCCCGGGGCACGACGACGCCCACGGACCCCGGCGCATGCGACGTGGCGGTCACTCGTTGTCCTCCTTCGAGGCGGCCCGGATCGCCTGCACGCGGCGCAGCACCTGCTGGACGGCGTCCGACTGCATCTCCTTGAACAGCGCCTGGGCCTCGCCCTCCTTGGCCAGCACCTGCGAGTCGTCGTAGGTCATGTCACGCATGATCAGGACTTCGGTCGGGGCGAGCCAGTTCTCCCCGCGGTTGTTGTACACGCGAAAGTTGAGGCGGTAGCGAAGCTGCAGCTCCCGGACGCGGCCGCCGCCCGACACCGCGAGAATCGTCCGATCCTGCGCTTCGCTGATCAGCTGCAGCACGGCCTGCGCTTCCTTGGGCGAGTCCGCGATCCGCGTCCGCGACCCGCTGGCCATGTCGCGCTTCAGCTGTCCCGTGAATTGCGAGTACTGCATGCCTTCCACGTACACCGTCTCGAAGGGCAGATCGACGGCACCCCGCAACTTGAAGCCGCAGGCGGTCATCAGCAGGGCTGCCGACAGGATCGTCAGCCTGCGCGCCGCGCGAATCGCTCTTGCCGATGGCCGGGTCACCGTCCGCCCTCGCCGATTCAGACGACCACGTTCACCAGCCGGCCCGGCACGATGATGACCTTGCGCACCGCCTGATCGCCGATGAACTTGCGGACGTTCGCATTCTCCAGCGCGAGCCGCTCGACGGCGTCCCTGCCTGCGTCCTTGGGCACCCGGACGCTGCCGCGCAGCTTGCCGTTGACCTGGAGCACGAGCTCGATCTCGTCCTGCACGAGCGCCGCGTCGACCGGTTCCGGCCACGGCGCAGCGAGGATGTCCTGCCCGAAACCGAGGGCCTGCCACAGGTGCTGGCCGACGTGGGGCGTGATCGGCGACTGGATGCGGAGCAGCGCGGACAGTCCCTCTTCGACCACCTCCGCGTGCAGCGCGACGTCGTCGGTCGGGGCGCGTTCGAGCGCATTCAGGATCTTCATGCACGCGGAGGCCACCGTGTTGAACTGGTGGCGCTGCATGTCGATGCCGGCTTGCCGGATGTTCAGGTGGACGTCTCGGCGCACTTCGGCCAGTTCGGCGGGCAGTCGCGCCGTCGTCAGGGAACGCGCCGCCGGCAGAGCCGGACGCACCGAGTCCTGGTAACGGCAGGCGAAGGTCCACAGGCGCTTCATGAAGCGGAAGGAACCTTCCACGCCGGAGTCGGACCACTCGAGCGTCTGTTCGGGGGGGCTCGTGAACATCATGAAGAACCGCGCCGTGTCCGCCCCGTAGTGCTCGATCAGCGCCTGCGGGTCGACCCCGTTGTTCTTCGACTTGGACATCGTGCCGATGCCGCCGGACTCGACGGGCTGCCCGTCGGACTTGAGCACCGCACCGATCGGCGTGCCCTTGTCGTCCGTGCGCACCTCGACATCCGCCGGGTTGAAGTACTGGATCCGGCCCGCGCCGCCCTTCCGGAAGTAGATCTCGTTGAGCACCATGCCCTGCGTGAGCAGGTTGGCAAACGGCTCGTCGATCTCGATGAGGCCGAGATCGCGCATCACCTTGGTCCAGAAACGCGAGTACAGCAGGTGCAGGATCGCGTGCTCGATGCCGCCGATGTACTGGTCGACCGGCAGCCAGTAGGACACCCGCTCGTCGACCATCGCCCGGGTGTTGTCGGGACACGCGTAGCGCAGGTAGTACCACGACGAGTCGACGAACGTGTCCATGGTGTCCGTCTCGCGCCGCGCCGGTTTGCCGCACGTGGGGCACGAGCAGCGCAGGAAGGACTCGCGCTTGTTGAGCGGGTTGCCGGATCCGTCCGGCACGCAGTCTTCCGGAAGCACGACCGGCAGCTGGTCGTCCGGGACCGGGACGTCGCCGCACGACTCGCAATGGATGAGCGGGATCGGCGTGCCCCAGTAGCGCTGGCGCGAGATGCCCCAGTCGCGCAGCCGCCACGTGGTCTGCTTGTCGCCGAGGCCCTTGGCCTTGAGATCCGCCGCGATGGCGTTCACGGCGTCGCGATAGGCGAGTCCGTCGTACTTGCCGGAATCGACGCAGACGCCCGACGTCTTGTCGGCATAGGATTCCCGCCAGACTTCCGTCGAGAACGATTCGCCCGGCACGGCGACCACCTGCTTGATGGCCAGGCCATACTTCTTCGCGAAGTGGAAGTCGCGCTCGTCGTGTCCCGGCACGGCCATCACCGCGCCCTCGCCATAGCCCATGAGCACGTAGTTGCCGACCCACACCTCGACCTTCTCGCCGGTGAGCGGATGGACGACGAAGATGCCGGTCGGCATCCCTTTCTTCTCCATCGTGGCGAGGTCCGCTTCCATCACGGAGCCCTGCTTGCACTCCTCGATGAAGGCGGCGAGGCCGGGATTGTCGCGTGCCGCGCGCGTCGCGAGCGGATGTTCCGCGGCCACGGCGCAGAAGGTGACGCCCATGATGGTGTCGACCCGCGTGGTGAAGACCCAGAGCTGCCCGGCAGCGCCGTCGAGTTCGTAGGGGAAGGCGAAGCGCACGCCTTCGCTCTTGCCGATCCAGTTGGCCTGCATCAGCTTGACCCGCTCGGGCCAGCCCGGCAGGCCGTCCAGGGCCCCCAGCAGTTCCTCGGCGAAGGCCGTGATCCGCATGTAGTACATGGGGATCTCGCGCTTCTCGACCACCGCGCCGGTACGCCATCCCCGGCCGTCGATGACCTGCTCGTTGGCGAGCACGGTCTGATCGACCGGATCCCAGTTCACGACGCCCGTGCGACGGTACACGATGCCTTTCTCGAGCATGCGCAGGAACAACCACTGGTTCCAGCGGTAGTACTCGGGCGTGCAGGTGGCGAGCTCGCGGTCCCAGTCGATGGCGAATCCCAGCGACTTGAGCTGCTTCTTCATGTACGCGATGTTGTCGTACGTCCACTTCGCCGGCGGAACACCGTTGGCCATCGCCGCATTTTCCGCGGGCAGGCCGAAGGCGTCCCAGCCCATGGGCTGGAGGACGTTGTAGCCCCGCATGCGGTGGAAGCGCGTGAGCACGTCGCCGATGGTGTAGTTCCGGACGTGGCCCATGTGCAGCTTGCCCGAGGGATACGGGAACATCGACAGGCAGTAGTACTTGGGCTTGGCCGGATCTTCGACGGCGCGGAAGGCGGCGGAGGCGTTCCAGGCCTCCTGCACGGCGCGTTCGATATCGGCGGGACGGTATTGGGAATCCATGCGGGAAGCGGAGTGAGGGCTCGAAGGTCGGGGCGAGGTTTCGGCGTAGACTGCCGGCGCATCCTCGCGGTCGCGGTCCGTCGTCGCCAAAAGCGTTCGATTATAAGGACGTTGACGTTCCTTCAGGGCCGCCCGATCCGGGTTCCCGCAGGATCCCGGGGCCCGGCCAGCATCCGTCCGGTCGCAGCGCCCGTACATCAAGCGACACCGCCAGCCCCTCCGACGGGAGAACCTTCCGACATGCGCGCTCCACGCACTCTGCTCTGGCTGCTCTTCTGCTGGCTCCCGCTCACGGCCGCGGCCGCACCTCCGGCCGTCCTGGAAGGCGTCGTATCGCCCGCCTGGGCCGTCCGCGGCGTGTCCCGGGTGCCGCTGGCTCCGGGAGCCGACTTGCTGCCGGGCGACGAGATCCTCACGGGGGCCGGGGCACGCGCGCTGCTGCGCATGGCCGACGGCAGCCAGGTGAAGCTCGGCGAGAAGGCCCGCTTCGTCGTGGCTGCGGGCAAGCTCAAGCGGGGCGCCACACCGGTCTTCGAAGCGACGCTCCGCGTGCTCGCCGGCGCGTTCCGCTTCACGACATCCGCTCTGGCCAAGGTCGCCATGCGGCGGGAGGTCAACATCCAGCTCCCGACCGTCACGGCCGGCATCCGCGGCACGGATCTCTGGGGCAAGGCGACGGACGACCGCGAGTTCGTCGTCCTGATCGAGGGGAAGATCGGCGTGCGCCGCGGATCGGGGGAGGAAGTGGCGCTGGATGCGCCGCTGTCGGTCTTCGACGCACCGAAGGGCGCGCCCGACGCCGCCGTCACGACGGTGACCCAGGCGCTGCTCGCCGAGTACGCCCGCGAAACCGAGATCGAGTCCGGCAGCGGCGGGATGCGCGCGGGCGGCCGCTGGAAGGTCACCGTGCTCGCCACCGCCGACCAATCGAGTGCCCTGGCCGCTTACGACCGGCTGCGCGACGCCGGCTTCCCGGCGGCAATCGCGCCCCGGATGGACGGGACGCGCACGGTGTACCGGGTGCGGATCGACGGATTGCCCTCGAGCGCGGAAGCCTCGGCGCTCGCCGTCCGGCTCAAGACCCGATTCGACTACCCGGAAGTGTCGGTCTCGCTCTGAGGCGTCCCGCTCTCAGGCGCTGCGCCACGGGTAGTCGTAGTCGATGGTGACGGGCGCGTGGTCGGAGAAGCGCTGCTCCTTGTAGATCGCGACGCTTCTTGCCGTGGCCGCGAGCGCAGGCGTCGCGAGGTGGTAGTCGAGCCGCCACCCCACGTTCCTGGCCCAGGCCTGTCCGCGGTTGGACCACCACGTGTACTGCTCTGCCCGCGGGTCGAGGCGCCGGAACACATCCACGTACCCCAGCGTGTCGATCACGCCCGTGAGCCACGAGCGCTCCTCCGGCAGGAACCCGGAGTTCTTCTGGTTCGAGCGCCAGTTCTTGAGATCGATCTCCTTGTGCGCGATGTTCCAGTCGCCGCAGATGACCACCTCCCTGCCGCTGACCGAGAGCTGGTGCAGCCGCGGGATGAACCGCTCCATGAAGCTGAGCTTTGCCGCGAGGCGTTCCTCCGAACTCGATCCCGACGGCAGGTAGAGCGAGATCACGGACAGATCGCCGAAATCGGCCTGAAGGTAGCGCCCTTCCACGTCGATATCTGCGATGCCGAGTCCGACGATCACGTTGTCGGGCGGATGCCGCGTGTACAGGCCGACGCCGCTGTAGCCCTTCTTCTCGGCAGGATGGAAGTGTCCCTCGAGGCCGTCGATGCGGCGCATGCCGTCGACGAGGTCCGATTCCTGGGCCTTCAGTTCCTGGACGCAGACGATGTCGGCCGACTGCCGGCCGAGCCAGTCGAGAAACCCTTTGTTGACCGCGGACCGTATGCCATTAAGATTCAGCGAGATCACACGCATGTGGAAACGATGACGCACTCAGAGAATTTCAGGGAGGCCTTTGTCGCCTTCGCGCTGGCCAAGGGGGTGTTGCTGTTCGGCGAGTTCAAGACGAAGGCCGGACGGCAGTCGCCCTACTTCTTCAATGCCGGCTTGTTCAACGACGGCGAGAGTCTCGGCGAACTGGGTCGATTCTACGCGACGGCCCTGACGGCGTCGGACGTGCCGTTCGACATGCTGTTCGGTCCGGCCTACAAGGGAATCCCCCTGGCGGCGGCCACGGCGGTCAGCCTCGCCGCCCGGGGCCGGAACGTGCCGTTCGCCTTCAATCGCAAGGAGGCGAAGGACCACGGCGAAGGTGGAACGGTCGTGGGCGCACCGTTGCGCGGCCGGGTGATGGTCGTCGACGACGTGATCTCGGCCGGAACCTCCGTGCGCGAGTCGGTCGAGATCATCCGGGCGGCCGGCGCCCGACTGGCCGGCGTCGTGATCGCACTCGACCGTCAGGAGCGCGGACAGGGTGCCCTGTCGGCCGTCCAGGAAGTCACGGAGAACTTCGGCGTCCCGGTGGTCAGCATCTGCGCCCTCCGCGACGTTGTGGCGTATCTGACGGCCCGCCCCGCGATGGCGGCGCAGCTGCGCGCCGTGGAAGCCTATCGTCAACAGTATGGAGTCTCCCCGACATGAACCTGGGATCGAAACGATCGTGTGCGCTTCTCGCGCTGGTACTCGCGGCATCGATGACGGGCGCGCACGCCCAGACCAAGAAGCCCTCGAAGCTGTACAAGTGGGTCGACGAGAAGGGGGTGACCCACTACACCGAGACGATGCCGGTGGAAGTCAAGGACAAGAGCTCGACCGAGATCGACAAGCGGGGCCGGGTCCTTCGCAAGAACGAAGCCGCCATGACGCCGGAACAGATCCGGCAGCTCGAAGCCGGGAAGGAACAGCGCAAGTTCGACGAGAAGAAGGCCGAGGAGCAGCGGCGCAAGGACAACGCGCTGCTCAACACGTACACGAACGAAGCGGAGATCGACGGTGCCCGGGATCGCGCCATCGCCGGTGCCAGCCAGACGATGCAAGCCATCGACCTTCGGTTGAAGACGGCCCGCACGAAGCTCGAGAGTGCCAAGCGGCAGATGAACGAGCTGCAGAAGGCAGGCAAGCCGGTCCCCGACGCGGTCGTCGATGAAATGTGGTCCGAGCAGCGCAGCGTCGAGAAGATCGGGAAGGAACTGACCGCCAAGCAGAACGAGATCGACAACCTCAAGCTGAAGTACGAGAGCGACCGGGCCCGCTACCGCGAACTGACGGCAGCCAACAAGAAATAGCGCGGTCAGCCCGCCGCGACAGGCGGGCTGCCGCGCAACGACAGTGCGAGCCCGCCCAGCAGGACGAACATCAGCGCGAGCCGCGGGGCGTCCACGAGACTGTCGAACGCGCCGACGATGCCGAAGCCGAGCAGGCCGGCCAGGCAGGCGGGCGCCAGGGGATGCGAACGCCCCGGTCCCGCGGCCACCCACAGCACGGCCAGGCCGCCGAACAGCGTGACCGCCAGCAGTCCCAGCATCCCCTGCTCGATCAGCGCGTGCAGCCAGAGGTTCTTGGCGTGGTAGGGCAGGTGGATGCGCTCGGAGCTGAAGAACCACCACGCCATGCCCCGGACGAATTGCCCATTCTCGAGCAGGGGCCGCCCGGCGGCGTCGGCGAGCTGCACCGAAACGACCTCCGCGCTCCGTCCCACCGAATCCAGCCCCATCGCGAACTGCGCAGGACGCGCGATGCCCCAGACCGAGGGATCGCCCAGCGAGCCCGGCAACGCCAGCGTGTAGTCGCGTTCGCCGGGCTGCAGCGCGATCTGGCCGAACACGCATTCCTCGTTGTAGAGGAGCCATTGCCGACAGACCTGGGCGTGGAAGACGGGCGCCGCGCCATCGGCGTCCGTGACCCGCGCCCGGAGATCGAGCCGCAGCGGCCCGTCGGCACGCGGATCGATCCGCTGGGTGATCCGGAAGATGGCCCCCCAGCCCACGGGCGCGCTGGCGGAGCCGAGCGCGAGCGTGTTCCCGCCCTCCCCGGTCTTCAGAGTGAAGGTGCCGGGAAGAAACTGGTCCTGGGCATTCCAGTAGTACGCCTCCGCATAGCGCCCGGTCCCGATGCCGATCAGCCAGTCCTTGGGAGACGACACGAGCGACAGTCCACGGCGCCAGTGCACGGTGCGGTCGGCCATGTCCTGCGACACGGTCGAGAAACGCGACCCGGCGTAGTAGCTCTGCCCGATGGCCGCCACGGCGCCGAGTCCGACCAGCGCGATCGCGGCGACCGCGTTCGCGGGCAGGGTGGATTCCCAGAAGACGGGCCGACGCAGACGACACAGCACGAGCGGTGACAGCGCGATCACGCCGGCGAGCCACACCTCGCCCGAGGCCGACTGGCCGCTCCAGTACGCGGCGACCTGGGGCGCGATCATCGGCGGGATTGCCGTCGCGACGCCGGCAAGCATGAGCCAGCCGCGGGATGCGGATCGGCGCGCCAGGACGCCGACGAGGACGCCTCCCGCGCCGAACGCCAGCGCGAAGATCACGTAGATCGCTTTCGGGAGATCGACGAACAGCAGGCCCGCAGCAAACCCCGTCAGCGCGCCCACCCCCACCGCGAGCACGCCTTGCGCAATCGTCAACCGCGACAGGAGCGGCGCAGCGACGAAGGCGAGCCCGCCGGACGCGAGCAGCGCCAGCAGTCCGCGGTACCCGCCGGCGGCGAACACCGCGAACGCCGGATGGCCGAGCAGCAGGACGAACAGCACGACCGCCAGCAGCGGGTGACCGTCGGCACGCCCGCTCGCGTCCCCCGGTGTTCGCCGAAACGCCAGCAGGACCAGCAGCAGAACCTCCACACCGACAGCGACGAACAGTCCGCGCGAGAACGTCGTCAGCGTCGCGTACAGGATCAGCGCATTCGCGGCCGCCAGTCCGAGCGCCGCGACCGGACTTCGACTGCGCAACAGCGCCCAAAGGGCGAACGGCAAGGTCAGTGCGAGCCAGCCGTCCAGCTGGGCGCCGCCGACATGCATCTCCCAGAACGTCGCCGTGGTGCGATAGTCGGCGGCGAACTCGGTCAAGCCGACGAACGCGACGCGCTCCCACAGGGCTGCGAGCGCCACCGCCGTCGTCCCGCCGACCAGGCCGACCTGGAGCGAGCGCCACGCGATCGCGGGCTGCGCCGCGACGGTGCCGCGAAAGCAGGCAAGCAGCAGGGCACCGAGCAGGGCGCCCGTCGCCACCCGGACGCCGTTGTACGGTGAACCGAACCCCGCGAGCGCGCGCACATCGAGCGGCGGGAAGGGGATCAAGCCGGGAATCGTGGAGGACGCGTAGCTCGCCAGCAGCAAGCCGGCGAGCACCAGGTACGTTCCGGACGGAGGCAGTTCGGCCGAGACGGAGGGCGTGGCGACCGCGTAGCGGGCGGCGATGCCGGCGACGACGCTCAGGACCACGAGATCGGACTCGGTGGCGAAGAACATCCCGGTCCATGCCGTGAGATCGGCCACCGGAAGGAGCGTCAGCGCGATCGCGATCCCGGCGCCCGGCCAGCGCGACGCCGCGGCCGCGAGACCCGCGCAGACGACGAGGGGAAGCCACGGATCGTAGGGCTGGATGGCCAGGGCGAGCGCCAATCCGGCAAGGGCGATCGCGGTGCCCGCCACGAAGCCTGCCCGCCTGAGCGGCAGGGTCGAACGTCGCGGCCGCTGCGAGCGACGACGGCGCACCCGCTCGTCCGTCGGGGCGTCCGCCGCCGCGTCGGTCATCCGAGTTTCTGCTTGAGCAGGTCGTTGACCTGCTGGGGATTCGCCTTGCCCTTCGTGGCCTTCATCACCTGGCCCACGAGCGCGTTGAACGCCTTGTCCTTGCCGGACCGGAACTCCTCGACCGACTTCGCGTTGGCGGCGAGCACGTCATCGATGATCCGCTCGATCTCGCCGGTGTCGGAGATCTGCTTCAGCCCGCGCTTCTCGATGATGGCGTCGACCTCGCCTTCCCCGGCCCACAGGGCCTCGAAGACTTCCTTCGCGAGCTTGCCCGACAGCGTCCCGTCGGTGATGCGCGACAGCAACTTGCCCAGGCTCGCGGCGCTCACCGGGCATCGCGCGATCTCGATCTGTTCGCGGTTGAGGCGCGCGGAGACGTCGCCCATCAGCCAGTTGGCACCCAGTTTGGGGTCGGCCGGATGGGCCGTCACCAGGGCCTCGAAGTAGTCCGATGTCTCGCGCGTGGCGGTCAGGACGCCGGCGTCATAGTCGGACAGTCCGAGCTTCGACACGAAGCGAGCCCGCTTCGCTTCGGGGAGTTCGGGCATCCCGGCACGAACGCGCTCGATCCAGTCGTCGGACACTTCCAGCGGCAGCAGGTCCGGATCGGGGAAATAGCGGTAGTCCTGCGCGTCCTCCTTCGAACGCATCGACCGCGTCTCGTCGCGATCGGGATCGTAGAGCCGCGTTTCCTGCACGACCGTGCCGCCGGATTCGATCAGTTCGATCTGGCGCTGCCTCTCGAACTCGATGGCGCGCTCGAGGAAGCGGAACGAATTGAGGTTCTTGATCTCGCAGCGCGTGCCGAACTTCGGGTCCCCGAACCGGCGCACGGAGACGTTCGCGTCGCAGCGGAACGAGCCTTCCTGCATGTTGCCGTCGCAGATGTCGATCCAGCGAACCAGCGCGTGCAGTGCTCGCGCATAGGCCACGGCCTCTGCCGCGGAGCGCATGTCCGGTTCGGTGACGATCTCGAGCAGCGGCGTGCCGGCGCGGTTGAGGTCGATGCCGCTCATGCCGTGGAAGTCCTCGTGCAGGGACTTGCCGGCGTCCTCTTCGAGGTGGGCCCGCGTGAGATTGATCGTCTTCCCGGTATCGCCGACCTGGATGCGCAGCGTGCCGCCCGAGACGACGGGGATCTCGTACTGGCTGATCTGATAGCCCTTCGGGAGATCGGGGTAGAAATAGTTCTTGCGAGCGAAGATGGAGCGCCGGTTGATCGTGGCGCCCACCGCCAGACCGAAGCGGATCGCGCGCTCGACGGCGCCGCGGTTCAACACCGGCAGCACGCCGGGCAGGGCGAGGTCCACCGCGCAGGCCTGCACGTTCGGTTCGGCCCCGAAAGCCGTCGACGCACCGGAGAAGATCTTCGAGCGCGTGGAAAGCTGCGCGTGCGTCTCCAGCCCGATGACGAGTTCCCAGCTCATGGTTCGAATCCGGTCGGAACGCGGCGATGCCAGTCGGTCGCGAGCTGGAACTGATGGGCCGCACCGAGCAGCCTCGCCTCGTCGAAATAGTTGGCCATGAGATGCAGGCCGACGGGCCGACCCTTGTCGCCGAAGCCGCACGGCACGCTCATCCCGGGGACGCCGGCGAGACTGCCGGGGATGGTGTAGAGGTCGGCGAGATACATGGTCACGGGGTCCACGGCCTTCTCCCCCAGGTCGAACGCCACGCTGGTCGTGACCGGGCCGGCGATCAGATCGCACGACTGGAAGGCCCGCTGGAACTCGTCGGCGATGAGGCGCCTCACCTGCTGCGCCTTGATGTAGTACGCATCGTAGTAGCCGTGCGACAGCACGTACGTTCCGATGAGGATGCGGCGCTTCGGCTCGGCGCCGAGACCTTCCGCCCGCGAGCGCTTGATCATGTCCGCCAGATCCTTGTACTGCCGGGCCCGGTGGCCGTAGCGCACGCCGTCGAAACGACTCAGATTGCTCGAGCATTCGGCGGAGGCCACCACGTAGTAGACCGGGATGCCGAGATGCGCATTCGGCAGCGAGATCTCGACCAACTCGGCCCCGAGTTGCCGGTAGGTCTCCAGCGCACGGCGCACGGCCGCTTCGATGTCGGGGCTCAGTCCGGCGCCGAAGAACTCCTTCGGAACCCCGATGCGCAGCCCTTTGACGCTGGCGTTCAGGGACCGGCTGCAGTCTTCCGGCGGGCGATCGACACTGGTCGAGTCCCTCGGGTCGAAGCCCAGCATGGCCGAGAGCACCCCCGCGGCATCCTCGGCCGACACCGCCATGATGCCCGCCGTGTCGAGACTGGAAGCGAAAGCGATCATCCCCCAGCGCGACGGCCGACCGTAGGTGGGCTTGATGCCGGTGATGCCGGTGAAGGCGGCAGGCTCGCGGATCGACCCCCCGGTATCGGTCGCCGTGGCGATCGGGGCCAAACGTCCGGCGACCGCCGCCGAGGATCCGCCCGAACTGCCGCCTGGAACCGCCTGCTTGTCCCAGGGGTTGAGCACCGGACCGTAGCCGCTGTTCTCGTTCGACGACCCCATGGCGAATTCATCGCAGTTCAGCTTGCCCAGGCAGACCATGCCGGCCCGGCCGAGACGCTCGACGACGGTGGCATCGAACGGACTCATGTAGCCGTCGAGCATCCGCGAAGCGGCGGTGCTGGCCCAGCCGCGGGTCACGAAGATGTCCTTGTGGGCCACGGGAATCCCGAGGAGCGGCGAGGATTCGCCCTGGGCACGCCGCCGGTCGGCCTCGCGCGCCTGGGCAAGCGTCACCTCGGGACGCACGTCGAGGTACGCGTTGAGGTCCCGATGCCGATCGATGCGGTCGAGAAACACGCGCGCCAGTTCTTCGGCCGAGACCTGGCGCTCGGCCAGCAGTCGCCCGAGAGTGGCGACGGACGCCAGATGCAGTTCGTTCACGCCCGGCCCCTCACTCGATCACTTTCGGGACGAGGAACAGGCCGTCCTGCGACTCCGGCGCGTTGATGAGATTGGCCTCGCGGTCGACCGATTCGGTGACCGCATCGTCGCGGAGGCGCTGGGCGCCGCCGAGGGGGTGCGCCATGGGGAGAATGCCGTCGGTATCGACGGCCCGCATCTGTTCGATCATCCCGAAGATGTCGTTCAGCTGTGCCAGCGTGCGCTGCGCCTCTTCGGGTGAAATGTGGATGCGGGCGAGATGCGCCATGCGGGCGACATCCTCGAGTTCGAGTGGCATGGCAGGGATTTCCCTCGGGAACCGCGTGAGAAACGGCTTGGTTCAATGAAGCGTCGTAAGGTACCATACCGCCCCATTTCGGCACCACCTGCCGCCCACCTCCTGCAACCTGTCCTGGCTCGGGGCCCATAGCGCATGTTCGGTTTTCTCAGCGGTTACTTTTCCAACGATCTGGCGATCGATCTCGGCACGGCCAACACGCTCATCTACGTGCGGGGCCAGGGCATCGTCCTGAACGAGCCGTCGGTGGTCGCCATCCGTCAGGACGGACCGAACGGCAAGAAAGTGATCGAGCAGGTCGGCCTGTCCGCCAAGCAGATGTTGGGTCGTACGCCGGGCAACATCACCGCGATCCGCCCCATGAAGGACGGCGTCATCGCCGACTTCACGGTGACGGAGCAGATGCTGAAACAGTTCATCAAGAAGGTGCACGACGCCCGCCTGTTCAGTCCGCAGCCGCGCATCGTCATCTGCGTGCCGTGCGGCTCCACCCAGGTCGAGCGGCGCGCGATCAAGGAATCCGCCTTCGGCGCGGGTGCCCGCAAGGTGGAACTGATCGAGGAACCCATGGCGGCCGCCATCGGCGCGGGCCTCCCGGTCAACGAAGCGACCGGCTCCATGGTCGTCGACATCGGCGGCGGCACGACGGAAGTCGGCGTGATCTCGCTGGGCGGCATCGTGTACTCGGCCTCCGTCCGGGTCGGCGGCGACAAGTTCGACGAAGCGATCATCAACTACATCCGCCGCAACTACGGCATGCTGATCGGCGAGACGACCGCCGAGGAGATCAAGAAGGAGATCGGCTCGGCGTTCCCCGGCTCCGAGGTTCGCGAAAAGGAAGTGAAGGGCCGCAACCTCGCCGAGGGCATCCCCCGAAGCTTCACGATCTCGTCGAATGAAATCCTGGAGGCGCTGACCGACCCGCTCAACTCCATCGTCAGCGCCGTCAAGTCCGCGCTGGAACAGACTCCGCCCGAACTCGGCGCCGACATCGCGGATCGCGGCATGGTGCTGACAGGCGGCGGTGCACTGCTGCGCGAGATCGACCGCCTGCTGATGGAAGAAACCGGCCTGCCCGTGATCGTGGCCGACGACCCCCTCACCTGCGTCGTCCGCGGCTCCGGCAAGGCGCTCGAGCACATGGACAAGTGGACCAGCATCTTCACCAACGACTGATCCTGGTGCTCTTCCGGCAGGTCCCCGGGCGCCTCCTCTCGGCGGCGCACCGCTGATGCAAGCCACCGCGCCGCCGATCTTCAAGCGCGGTCCCAGCCTGGTCGTCAGGCTGGCGTTCTTCGCCCTGCTGTCCCTGATCCTCCTCGTCGCCGACGCGCGCTTCCGCTACCTCGAGAATATCCGCGTCGGCGTGTCGGTCGTCCTGTACCCGCTGCAGGAAGCCGCGACCGTCCCCGGCGCCCTGTTCGGACGTGCCGGCCAGTTCTTCGTGACGCAAGCGGCGCTCTACCGTGAGAACGAACAGCTGAAGCGGGACCGGCTCATGATCGGCTCGGAACTGCAGCGGCTCAAGGCGCTCGAGCTGGAGAACGAGCAGCTGCGCCACCTGAGCAATGCACCCGCCATCCCGGGTCGCGAACGGACCGTCGCCGAGATCCTGTACGAGAGCCGCGACCCCTTCACCCGGAAGATCGTGATCGACCGGGGCGAAGTCCATGGGGTCAAGCGCGGACAGGTCGTGGTGGATCATCTCGGCGTCCTCGGGCAGGTGACCCGCTCGTTCCCCTTCGTCTCCGAAGTCTCCCTGCTCACCGACAAGTCGCAGTCGGTGCCGGTCCAGAACGTCCGCAGCGGGGTCCGGTCGGTGACTTTCGGGCTGGGGCACGACGGCGCGGTCGAACTCCGGTTCATGCCCGTGAATGCGGATATCCAGAATGGCGACATCCTCGTGACGTCCGGAATCGACGGCGTCTTCCCGCCCGGCCTGCCCGTGGCGGTGGTGTCGAACATCGAGCGCAATGCGGCCTCCTTCGCCCGGATCACATGCGCACCGGCGGCCGGCGTCGCGAGCTTCACGCGGGTGGCGGTGCTGTCGGATCCTCCGCCGCGACCCGAGAACCCGCTCGAGGCCGAAGGCGCCCAGGAGAAGAAACCTCGTCCAGCGGTGGCAGTAGAGGCGAAGCCATGAGCTGCCGAGCAGGGCCCCTGCGCAGCAGGGATGCGAGTCAGGCGAATGGCTTCCGCTGCCGACTCGAACCACGTCCGTTTGCAGCGCCGGCCCGGGAGGCAGCCCGATGAGCCGCTCCGCGTTCGGCGACAACATCCACGGCGACGAGATCCTGCTGCCCGTACGGGGCGGCTACATCGCGATCACCATGCTGATCGCGCTCCTGCTCGATCTCATCCCCCTGCCCGGCTGGCTCGCGAGTGCGGCGCCGGACTTCGTCGGGCTGATCATCCTGTACTGGGCCGTGTTCCAGGCCCATCGCGTCGGCCTGTGGCCCGCCTGGATCCTCGGATTGCTGATGGACGTGGCCGACGCGAGCCTGTTCGGGCAGCACGCCATGGCCTACTGCGCCGTGGCGTTCGCGGGCATCTTCCTGAACCGGCGCATCCGGATGTTCCCGATGAGCTACCAGATCGCCCACGTCCTGGCGATCCTCACGGGCCAGCAGGCCATCCAGTTGCTGATCCGCCTGATCGCGAAAGCCGAGCCGCCGGACATGCTGTATTTCGTGTCGAGCCTGACCGGCGCCGCCCTCTGGCCGGCCGTGGTCGCGCTGCTGATGCTTCCCCTGAGACCTCGGGCCAAACCCGAAGAAGTCTCCTAGGAACAGGGATGGGCGTGTCAGCGACGACCGGAGCGGCGCGCGTGCCTGCCACGATCGCCGTGGCGTGCGCGCCCCTCTCGGGCGCCGTCAGACGGCCCCGCCGTACGGACACCCTCGGATGATCCGCCTCCCCAGCCGGATGCGCTTCGGCCGTACACGGGCCGGATTCCGGCCGCGAAATCGCGGCGTCGAACTTCGCGCCGGTGAGTCACCACTGCGTGCCTGGGTCACGCGCATGGCCACGGGACGTCCTCGTTCCGGATTCCGGCCGCAGGCGCACGGCGTCGAGATGCGCGATCTCGGGCGGGAACTCGAACGCTTCCATTGGCGGCTGGCGGTCTGCGCCGGCGGCGTCCTGTTCCTGTTCTTCGTGCTGCTGCTGCGCTTCTTCTACCTGCAGGTGCTCCAGCACGACTACTACCTGACGCTGGCGGAGCAGAACCGCATTTCCATCGTGCCGGTGATTCCCAACCGCGGCCTCATCCTGGACCGCAACGGGACCGTGCTCGCCCACAACTATTCCGCGTACACGCTCGAGATCTCGCCGAAGGAGGCCGGTCCCCTGGAGCCGTTGCTCGACGAACTGGCGCAGATCGTCGACATCGCCCCGCGGGACCGCAAGCGCTTCCGCAAGCTGCTGGAGGAACGGCGCGAGCTGGACGCGCTGCCGATCCGGACTCGCCTGACGGACGAGGAAGTCGCCCGCTTCTCGGTGAACCGCTACCGCTTCCCGGGCGTCCAGATCAATGCCCGGCTGTTCCGGCACTACCCCAGCGGCGATCTGGCCTCGCACGTGATCGGCTACATCGGGCGCATCAGCGAAAAGGAAATGGCCAAGCTGGAGGAGCGAGGCGTCGCCGCCAACTACCGGGGGGCCGACTACATCGGCAAGACCGGACTGGAAGGCAGGTACGAGGATGATCTGCACGGCGTGGCGGGGGTCGAGGAAGTCGAGACCGACGCCGGCGGCCGTGCCGTGCGGACCCTTCGCACGACGGCGCCGCTCGCGGGCAACAACCTGCACCTGGCCCTGGACCTGCGCACGCAGGAGATCGCCGAAAAGGCGTTCGGGGAGCACCGCGGCGCGCTCGTCGCCATCGAGCCCGCCACCGGCGGCGTGATCGCCCTGGTCTCCAAGCCGGGCTTCGATCCCAACCTGTTCGTCGAAGGCATCGACCCGCAGAACTGGGACGCGCTGAACACCTCCCTGGACAAGCCCCTGAACAACCGGGCGTTGCAGGGCGTGTATCCGCCCGGATCGACCTTCAAGCCGTTCATGGCGCTCGCGGGGCTCGAACTCGGCAAGCGCCGGCCGGACTACAGCATCTCCGACCCCGGCTATTTCACGCTTCCGGGCGTCGGCCGGCCCTGGCGCGACTGGAAGAAGGGCGGCCACGGCACGGTGGACCTGCACAAATCCATCGTGATCTCCTGCGACACCTACTACTACGGCCTGGCGCAGGAACTCGGCATCGAGAACATCTACCGCTTCATCGGCCAGTTCGGTCTGGGCAAGGCCACCGGCATCGACATCGCAGGCGAAAGCACGGGCGTGCTGCCTTCCCCGGAGTGGAAGATGCGCCGCTTCAAGCAGAAGTGGTTCGGCGGTGACACGATCTCCGTCGGCATCGGCCAGGGGTACAACCTCGCGACCCCGGTGCAGCTCGCCTTTGCGACGGCCATTCTCGCCAACCACGGTATCGTGTACCGCCCGCACCTGGTCCGGCAGATCGAGGACATCCAGACCAGCGAGCGCCGCACGATCGAAGCGCAGCCGTACAACACCTTCTCGATCAGCGACGAGAACCTGATCCGCGTGCGCAACGCGATGGTCGACGTGAACAAGCCCGGCGGGACGGCGGGGCAGGCCTTCAACGGTGCCGAGTATCCGGTGGCCGGCAAGACCGGGACGGCGCAGGTCGTGGGCATGAAGGCGGGCGAGAAGTACGACGAGAGCAAGGTCTCCGAGCGCTATCGCGACCACGCGCTGTACATCGCGTATGCCCCGGCCGACAACCCGAAGCTCGCGCTCGCCATCCTGGTGGAGAACGGCGGCCACGGCGGCTCGATCGCAGCCCCGATCGCGCGGCAGGTCTTCGACTTCTTCCTGCTCGGCAAGCTGCCGAAGCCGCCGAAGGAACCGGCTCCGGACGCCGGCACCCCCACCGCACCGGCCGAGGAGCCCGAGCATGATTAACAAGCTCATCACGTTCTTCATCCGGCACATGGACCCGTTCCTGATCACGGTCGTGGCCGTGCTGCTGTCGATCGGGATGGTGGTGCTGTACAGCGCATCCGGAGAGAACTTCTCCCGCGTCGGCGGCCAGTTCCTGAACATGGCGGTGGCCGTGTCGGCCATGTGGATCGCCGCGAACATTCCGCCGCAGCACATGGCGCGACTCGCGTTGCCCGTGTACGCCGTCGGCCTGGCACTGCTCGTGGGGGTCGCGCTGTTCGGCGAATTGAGCCACGGCGCCCGCCGCTGGCTGCACATCGGCGTCACGCGCATCCAGCCGTCGGAGATCATGAAGATCGGCGTACCGCTGATGCTCGCCTGGTACTTCGATCGCTACGAGGCCATCCTGAAGCTGAAGGACTTCGCGATCGGCGCGGTCATCCTCGTGATTCCCGTAGGGCTGATCGCGGCCCAGCCCGATCTCGGCACGGCGCTGCTGGTCGGAGCGGCCGGCTTCTTCGTGATCTTCCTCGCCGGGCTCTCGTGGAAGATCCTGATCGGCATCGCGGCGGCCGGCGCGGCATGCCTGCCGATCCTCTGGGGCATGATGCACGACTACCAGCGCCAGCGGATCCTCACCATGATCGACCCGTCGCAGGATCCGCTCGGGTCGGGGTACCACACCATCCAGTCCACCATCGCGATGGGCTCCGGCGGCCTGTTCGGCAAGGGCTGGCTGAACGGCACCCAGGCGCGCCTCGACTTCCTCCCGGAACGCACGACCGACTTCGTGTTTGCCGTGTACTCCGAGGAGTTCGGCCTGTTCGGCAACCTGATCCTGGTGATCCTGTTCGTGCTCGTGATCGGCCGCGGCCTGTACATCGCGGCCAATGCGTCGGTGCTGTTCTCGCGGCTGCTGGCCGGCGCGGTGACGCTGACGTTCTTCACGTACGCGTTCGTGAACATGGGCATGGTGAGCGGGATCCTGCCGGTGGTGGGGGTGCCGCTGCCGCTCATCAGTTATGGGGGAACCTCCCTCGTGACGCTGCTCTTCGGCATCGGCATCCTGATGAGCATCCATACCCACAAGCGGCTGGTGAAGGGCTGACGCCGTGAGGATCGCCGCCCTCCTGCCCGTGCTCATCCTCGGCGGCTGCGCCGCGCACGAGATCGCGAGTACCACGCGCCCGCTGCCGCCCACCACGACACCGGGGCCGGCGTCAGGCAAGGGCGGCTACTACCTCGACGACGGGCCCGGCGAGGCCATGCCGCCGGATCTCGATGCGATTCCCGACGCCGTGCCGCGCGCGGAGCCGCTGCACGTTCCCGCAATGAAGCCGTACACCGCGCTCGGCCGCAGCTTCACGCCGATGACGCAGCTCGGCCCCTACAAGGCCCGCGGCACGGCCTCGTGGTACGGGCGCCGCTATCACGGCAAGCCGACCTCGACCGGGGAACGCTACGACATGTATGCGATGACGGCAGCACATCCGACGCTGCCCCTGCCGAGTTACGTGCGTGTCACGTCGGTGGCGAATTCGCGGTCGGTCGTGGTGCGCGTGAATGACCGCGGCCCCTTCCGTGCGGACCGCCTGATCGACCTGTCGTACGTGGCGGCGCATCGGCTCGGCCTGCTCGCCAATGGCAGCGGGACGGTCGACGTCGAAGCCATCCTGCCCGACGCTTCGGCGGTACCCGCGGCGGCAGCGAAGGCGGGCATCGACGCGCCTGCGGCGGCGGACCCCGTTCCGATCGACCCGCCGGCGGCCGGCATGTATCTGCAGTTCGGTGCCTTCTCGGACCCGACGCTCGCCGAGGACTTCGCCCGCCGGCTGCGCGCCGATGTGCCGGATCTCGGCAAGCCGCTGGCGCTGTTCACGGGCAATGGCCTGTTCAGGATCCAGGCCGGCCCCTACCCCGATCGCGAAACGGCGCGACGAGAGTCCGACCGGCTTGCCGCAAGACTCGGCGGCCGTGCCTTTCCGGTCAACCGCTGAACCCTTCCTCCGAACTCACTCGCGGACCTCCCACATGAAGACGCTCATCTGCGGTTCCATCGCCTACGACACGATCATGGTGTTCCAGGACCGGTTCAAGAACCACATCCTGCCGGACCGGTTGCACATCCTCAACGTGTCGTTCCTGGTGCCCGACATGCGGCGCGAGTTCGGCGGTTGCGCGGGCAACATCGCCTACTCCCTGCAGATGCTGGGAGGCGACCCGCTGATCATGGCCACCGTGGGACAGGACTTCCAGCCGTATGCGCAGCGACTCGACACCCTCGGACTCGATCGCACGCACGTGCGCGAGGTGCCCGGAACGTTCACGGCGCAGGCGTTCATCACGACCGACCTCGACGACAATCAGATCACCGCCTTCCATCCGGGGGCGATGACGCAATCGCACCTCAACCATGTGGGCGATGCCAAGGACGTCACGCTCGGCATCGTGTCTCCCGACGGTCGTGACGGCATGCTCGGGCATGCGCGCGAGTTCCGCGACGCCGGCATCCCGTTCGTCTTCGATCCGGGCCAGGGCCTGCCGATGTTCAGCGGCGACGACCTGCGTTCATTCATCGATCTCGCGACCTACGTGACGGTGAACGACTACGAAGGCCGTCTCGTCGAGGAGCGCACCGGCGAATCCATCGAAGCGCTCTCGCGCCGGGTGAAGGCGTTCATCGTGACCCGGGGCGGCGAAGGATCGACCGTGTGGATCGATGGCCAGGCGCAGGACATCCCGTGCGTGACGCCCGAAGCCGTGGTCGATCCGACGGGTTGCGGCGACGCCTATCGGAGCGGCATCCTGTACGGCATCACGCACGGGCTCGATTGGTCGGTGACCGGTCGACTCGCCTCGCTGATCGGCTCGCTCAAGATCGCCCGGCGCGGCGCGCAGAACCACGCATTCACGCGCGACGAGATCGCGAGCCGGTATCGCGAGATCTTCGGCAGCTCGCCCTGGTAGCCGGCGGCCGGCACCACCCCCCCTTCATCGAAAGGTCACGAACGCGTCACGGACACGACATCGCCGGTTCGTAGTGTGGCTCCCCGATCACGACACCCGATTGGGAGATGCACATGCTACGAACCGAAATGCCGGTGCGCCGCGAAGGGCGTCCGGGGCTCACCGTCCGGCTGGCCGATACCGACGCCGAGATCCGAGAGGCCCAGAAGCTGCGCTGGAAGGTGTTCGCCGACGAACTCGGCGCCCGCCTCCGCTCGCCTGAACCGGGCGTCGATCGCGACGTGGTCGACCGGTTCTGCGACCACCTGATCGTCCGCGACGAATCCAGCGGCGAGATTGTCGGCACCTACCGCGTTCTCTCCTGGAGCCAGTCACGGAAGCTGGGGGGCTTCTACTGCGACGACGAGTTCGACCTCACCCGCCTGGAGCACCTGCGCCCGCGCATGGCGGAGATCGGCCGGTCGTGCGTGCACCCGGACTACCGCAACGGAGCGACGATCGCGCTCCTCTGGTCGGGCATCGCCGCCTACATGAGGACCCATGCCTGCGAGTACCTGATCGGGTGCGCGTCCATCGGCATGGCCGATGGTGGACACGGCGCCGCCAGCCTCTACAATCGGCTCAGGGAAGACAGCCTGAGCCCGGTGGAATACCGCGTGTTCGCGCGTTGTCCGTTGCCGCTCGACAAGTTGCGGCAGGATCTCGACGTGACGATTCCGCCGCTGATCAAGGGGTATCTCCGCTGCGGCGCCATGGTCTGCGGGGACCCCGCGTGGGATCCGGACTTCAACACCGCCGACCTGCTCATGCTGCTGCCCCTGTCCCGGCTCGATCGCCGGTATGCGCGGCACTTCATGAAGCATGTCCCATTCGAGTAACCGGGTTCGCCAGACCTTCCGCATCGTCCTGCTCTTCGCCCACCTCTTCACCGGCCTCGCGCTGAGCGCTCTCGCGTACCCGGTGATCGGCGGGCGCGGGCGTGCCGCCTGTTTCCGCTGGTGGTCGAAGCGCCTGCTGCGCATCGCCGGCGTGCGCGTCGTCGTCCGAGGTTCACCCGACGGCATTCCTCCCCACGAACCGGTGCTGGTGCTTTCCAATCACGTCTCGTGGCTGGACATCTTCGTGATCCGCGCCAGCCTGGAATGCCGCTTCGTCGCCAAGTCCGAGATCCGGCACTGGCCGCTCGTCGGATGGCTGGTCGCCAGGCAGGGAACCGTGTTCGTGGTGCGCGCTCGACGCCACGACACCTCGCGCGTCAACGCGTCGCTCGAGTCGGCCCTCAAGCGTGGCGAGCGGATGGTGGTGTTTCCCGAGGGCACCACCACCGACGGCAGCGAAGTGAAACCGTTCCACGGGTCGCTGCTGCAACCGGTCGTCGCGACCCAGGGTTATGCGATGCCGGTGGCGATCCGCTATCTCGACACCGAAGGGCGGCGCAGCGATCGTGCAGCCTATGCGGGCGATCGTTCGCTTTGGGATTCGACCAGGCTCATCACGGGCGAATCGATGACGGTGGCGGAGATCCGCTTCCTCGCGGCCGTGCACGCCGTCGGCCGCCATCGGCGGGATCTCGCCCAGCATTGCGCGAAGGCCGTTGCCGACGCCTTGGAGTTGCCGCACCCCTGATCGGTTCGCCCCCGCGGAAGGCTACGGCTCACAGGGGACGTCGCAGATCCTTCCGTCCTCGAGTCTCACCGCGGTGAGGGTGCGGCCCCACACGCAGCCGCTGTCCAGCGCGAGATAGTCCGCGCCGCGCACGACGCCCAGCGCCGACCAGTGGCCGAACACGATGGTGTGGGTCCGGCTCTGCCGCAGGGGCACATCGAACCACGGCAGGTTCCCGGGCGGAACGTCGTCGAGTTCGCCTTTGTGCTGGAACTCCATCACCCCGGCCGGCGAACAGATGCGCATGCGGGTCATCGCATTCACGATCGTGCGCCAGCGGTCGATGTCCATGAGGCGATCGTCCCAGCGATCGGGCGTGTTGCCGTACATGTTCCTGAAGAATCGATCGCGTTCGTTGCCCCGGAGCATCGCTTCGACTTCGCGCGCCAGGCGGGCGGCCGTATCGATGGACCACTGCGGCAACAGCCCCGCGTGCACCATCGCGTAGCCGCCTTCGACGTGGAACAGCGGCCGCCTTCGCAGCCAGTCGAGCAGTTCTTCGCGGTCCGGCGCCGCCAGCACGTCCTGAAACGTGTCGCCCCGGCGAATCCGTTCGTGGCCGGACGCGGCAACGAGCAAATGCAGATCATGATTGCCGAGGACGACGACGGCACGATCCCCGAGGGCGCGAATCAGCCGCAGCACGCCCAGGGAGTCCGGACCGCGGTTGACCAGATCGCCGACAAACCAGAGCCGGTCCGTCGCGGGATCGAACCGGACGCGGTCGAGCAGGCGCTTCAGGGGATCGCCACAGCCTTGAATGTCACCGATCGCGTAAGTCGCCATGGCTATGAACGAAAAAGGCGCGTCGCCGCGCCTTTCCGAGTCAACTCATGCGGGGTCCGCACTCACTTGGTCATGCCGACCAGCACGTCGACGGCGGCCTTGACCTCGCCGTCCGACAGGGCTGCATTGCCGCCCTTCGCTGGCATCGCCCGAATCCCCTTGATGGCGTGATCGTAGAGCGTGCTCTTGCCCTGCGCGATCCGGGCGCCCCAGGCGGCCTTGTCCCCTGCCTTCGGCGCCCCGGCGATGCCGGCCCCGTGGCAGACGGCGCAGACCTTGTCGTAGACGGACTTGCCGTCGGTCGCGGCCGCAGCGGCGGGGGCTGGTGCGGCACTCGATCCCCCCGCGGCCGGCGCAGGAGCCGCTGCCGCCGGGGCGGCGCCCCCCGCAGCAAACACGATCTCGCCCGCCGGCTTGATGCGCTTGGCAATCGCTTCTTCCGCCATGGCGGGATCGCTCGGATCCGTCTTGAGCGTGCCGGTGACGAACTGCGAAAGCAAAATGATGATGGCAATGGGCACGGCAAAGGCGAGGAACACCACCACGGCCAGCTGTTGAGGGGACTTGATGAACGATTCGTGGTTCTCGACGTGGGCTTCGTCAGCCATGGCGACCTCGGGGGAATTGAGGAAAAAACGCGCAATTATAGGAGAGCCGCCCCGCCCCGTGGAGCCGAGTGGGCGAAGCGGATATACTTGCGACCCTCCGCGCGCCCGTAGCTCAGTTGGATAGAGTACTGCCCTCCGAAGGCAGGGGTCGGACGTTCGAATCGTCTCGGGCGCGCCACCATCTCACCTTCCCGTTCCATTCCTCGCAGTCGCCACGCCCGTCACGGCATCACAAGCACACTGCACCCCGGCGGAAGACCTCGCCGACATTCCTTCCCGTGTGCGATCCCGAGTGAGGCGCCCGGTGTCTGCGGTGTCCCGATCAGCCCGGGCAGGCGCATTGGGACGTTGTCGTTCGATTCGAGCCGACCGGCTCCGTCAGCGAACCTGGTCGCCCTTCTGCCGATCGGACTCGCTCGACCCCGGGCTCGTCATCCGGACATCGGTTCGCCGCGCAACCTCGGCTGCAACGATGTCGGCGCCTGAAACCGACAGGTGATGGCTGTCGAAGTACAGCGCCGTCCCGGCACGAACCGCAGCACATGACTGCGCGTCGCAGAACAGCGGTGCAGGATCGATGATCACCACGCCTTTCGGGAGCTGACCGAGTCTCTCGCGCACGAAGGCGCTTCGCGCCTGCCACCATTCCGGATTCACCCCGGCGATGTCGCGCGGATCCGAATGACGCTGGATCAGCGTCTCCACCGAACGGGGAAGTTCGGGCGACTGGAGGACGAGGTACACAGTCTTGTCGGCCTGAACGAACCGTCTCAGCAGCTCGACATAGGACTGCCAGATCGCGTCACGCTCGGAATCGCTGCCTTCCTTCGGCAACTCCGGATAGGTCGCCTCGTGATCGCCGAACAGGGCCGAGTGGATCCGGTAGGAGACCACCACTGTCTTGATCGACGGGTTCTGGACGACGTGCCGCACCGCTTCTTCGGTCCATTGCGAACAGAACCGGTCCGCGTCGATGCGGCCGAGCGAGGGCCGGCAACCGCTGAACGAGAACTGTCTGAGGCCTTCGCCCAGCGGCTGGAGCTGCCGCGCCAGTGCGTATGCGAGTTCGACGGTGTGACTGTCGCCGAACGTCGCCCAGGTTCCACCCTTCACGAAGTACTCACAGGCGGCCGCCGGCTTCAGGTAGTTGGCGCCCTTGGTATGACACTCGGCGCGCCGCTCGCTGGCGGTCGCGGTGGTGAGTACCTGGCGCTGGGCATCGTTGAGTTTCAGCTTCAGGAAGCCCTGGGTCGCATAGCCGGCGAGGCCGAACGCGATGAACACCGCCGACACGAGGGCCGACAGTCCGAAGATCCTTTCTCGCGTCAGGAACCCTTTGCGACGGAACGGCTGCTCGACGTAGCGCCAGCTGAAGTAGGCAAGCACGAGGGAGAGGACGGACAGCACGGCAAACGTCAGGGGGCCGGGATGCCCGATCTCGCGGTGCCGCGCGAACGCGAACAGCGGCTGGTGCCAGAGATAGGCGCTGTAGCTCACGAGGCCGATCCCGACGAACACCCGATGTCCGAGCAGATTCCCCGCGAAGGTTCCGGGCTGCGCGAACAGGATGATGAGCGCGGTACCCACTGTCGGCACGAGCCCGTACACGCTCGGAAACGGTGTCTTCTCGTCGAACGCAAACACGCTGATCGCGAGCAGCGTCAATCCCAGCCCGCCCAGGATCTGTCGCCCGACCGTCGATGGCGTGTCGGATGTCCGCCTGGCCAGGACGAACGCCGTCAACGCGCCGATCAGCAGTTCCCAGCCCCGGGTCGGCAGCAGAAAGAAGGTGCCGACGGGTTCGCGGAACACGGCCCATTGCGTCAGCGCCAGGCTCGCGATCAGTACGACGCCGACCAGCAGGACGGTGATCTTCCGGCCGAAGCGCCACGTCGCCGTCAGGAACAGCGGGAAGAGCACGTAGAACTGCTCCTCGACCGCCAGGCTCCACGTATGGAGCAGCGGTCTCATCTCCGCCACGACATCGAAGTAGCCGCTCTTCTGCCAGAACAGGATGTTGGAGGCGAACACCGACACCGCGACGACGCTCTGCGAGAAGTCGTTCATGTCGCTGGGGAGGAGCCACCACCAGGCAGGCGGCACGCAGGCGGCCATGACGAGGAACAGCGCGGGCAGGATGCGTCGCGCCCGCCGTTCGTAGAAATTCGCGATCGAGAAGCGGCCCTTCTCGAGGTCCGAAAGGATGGCCGAGGTGATCAGGTAGCCGCTGATGACGAAGAAGACGTCGACACCGACGAAGCCGCCGCCGAACCAGGCAAACCCGGCGTGAAACAGGATGACCGGCACCACGGCGAGTGCCCGGAGCCCATCGACTTCCTTGCGGTATTGCATGTCGTCGATCCGAAGGAAGCTAGAGACCCATCACGGCGGCGCGCGCATCCCGCCGCCGCGCGGTCGGTCGGAAACGCAAGCCGCGACGTGCCCTCCCGGCCGGGGAATCCTCACCCGTGAGGGGAAGCCTTGCATTGACGCAGAAGTACAAGATTGGGCGGTCCGTGACGCAGCGTGGGGCACGTGCACGAGGATCGGTCCGACCCGCGGCGCACAGGGGAGCGGTGCTAGCGAAATCCGTACCGCGCGCGCGTCGCGCGACGACCGAACCCCGGGAAGGTCTTCCGTAGCCGCGCCTGCAGCAACCGACGACGACCGACGCTCGGACCTCAGCCCGGCCGGACGAGGGCGCCGGATTCGGTCATTCTTCCGCGTCGATGCGCGTCCAGAGCTTGCGGATCATGTCCTTCATCATCAGCGACTCCTGCCACCGGTCCGAGAGTTCGTAGCCGTCGGCGCCGGTGATGGCGTATTCCTTCGGACCGAGCTCGCACAGGAACGTCAGGGTCGCATCCGGGGGCGCGCGACGGCGCCAGCTGCGGATCCCGTACTCCCACCATTGCATGAACAACTCGACCCAATGCTGCATGGTCGGAAAACTGATCTGCACCTGGATCTGCTCGCGGCTGGCCACGCGGCCATGGAAGCCCCAGCAGTTGTCCAGGATGCGATGCATCAAGGCATGGTTCTCGTCCGAGACCGGGTACCAGAATTCCCGCCCCAGGAGGTAGTGCGAGATGTCGCCGGTGAGCTTCAGATCCGGGAAGCAGTCGAGCAGCCGGAGCGTGAAGAACAGGTCGGTCGTCATCCGGTCCCGGTGGGTCTCGATGTGCACGGGAATGCGCGCATCGTGCGCGAGGCGACGCCAGCCTTCGAGATACGGGATGCACTCTTCCAGCGAATACGGCCGCACATCGGGTTGAAGGTTGATGTGGTCCGCGCCCAGTTCACCGACGGATTCGAGCACCGGCTTCAGGTCGTCGACCGTCTTCGGATAGCACTGCGCCTGCCACGTCATGCCGTTCGCGCGAAGAAAGCCGGTCACCTCCTTGGCGAACGCATGGTCGATGAAGCGCACGCCGCAGCCGTCGAAACCGGCGTCGCGAATCATCGTCAGCTTCTCGTCGAGCGACCACTCGAGCCCGTCCGGCCGTCGGCGCTCCATGGCCCAGAGCGACTGATAGATGAGCAGCTTCTGCATGACGGGCTCCTCGAGGCGACCGCCGGGCGACGCCTCAGCGCGTGACAGGCCTCAGTACACGACGACGCTGCGGATGGACTCGCCCGCATGCATCAGGTCGAAACCCCTGTTGATGTCCTCGAACGGCAGCACGTGGGTGATCAGGCTGTCGATGTCGATCTTGCCTTCCATGTACCAGTCTACGATCTTCGGCACATCGGTCCGGCCGCGCGCGCCGCCAAAGGCCGTGCCCTTCCAGACGCGACCCGTCACGAGCTGGAACGGACGCGTGGCGATTTCGGCCCCGGCCGGCGCAACGCCGATGATCACGGACACGCCCCAGCCCTTGTGGCAGCACTCCAGCGCCTGGCGCATGACCTTCACGTTGCCGATGCACTCGAAGCTGTAGTCCGCGCCGCCCTTCGTGAGGTTCACGAGATGAGGCACCAGCTCGTTCTCGGCCATGTCCTTCGGATTCACGAAATGCGTCATGCCGAACTTCTCCGCCAGCGCGCGACGGCCCGGATTCAGGTCCACGCCGACGATCATGTTGGCGCCGGCGAGTCGCGCGCCCTGCACCACGTTGAGCCCGATGCCGCCGAGTCCGAACACGACGACGTTCGCCCCCGGTTCAACCTTGGCCGTGTTGATGACCGCACCGATGCCGGTGGTGACGCCGCAGCCGATGTAGCAGACCTTGTCGAACGGCGCGTCCTCGCGGATCTTCGCGAGGGAGATCTCGGGCACGACCGTGTAGTTGGCAAACGTCGACGTACCCATGTAGTGGAAAAGGGGCTTGCCGTCCAGCGAGAAACGGCTGGAGCCGTCGGGCATCAACCCCTGTCCCTGCGTCACGCGAATCGCCTGGCACAGGTTGGTCTTGTGCGACGTGCAGTACTCGCATTCGCGGCACTCGGGCACGTACAACGGAATCACGTGATCCCCCTTCTTCAGGCTCTTCACGCCCGGCCCGACATCGACGACGATCCCGGCGCCCTCATGGCCGAGGATCGCGGGGAACAGCCCCTCGGGGTCGGCACCGGACAGTGTGTACTCGTCGGTGTGGCAGATCCCCGTGGCCTTGATCTCGACGAGGACTTCTCCGACACGGGGACCGTCGAGCTGGACGGTTTCGAGGGACAGCGGGGCACCGGCCCGGTGAGCGACGGCAGCGCGGACTTGCATGGACTCTCTCCTCCTCGTGGATGGCGCGGCCGGGTCCCGCGTCGTTGCCTGGCGCAATCAATCGGGCGGCCGCTTGCGGACCACATGATCCGTCTTTTTGCCGGCCGCGCGGAAGAGGACGAGACCGATTCCCGCGACGACTACTCCGGCAGCTTCATGCGGCACGTGGTCGGCATCGCGTTGTCCTTGCCTTCGATGCGGACGTCGGTCTTCCAACCGACTCCGGTCCCCTCGGCATCGACCTTCACGGGGCCGCCGGCGCGCGTGAGCGTCGCGACGTACTGCGCCACGATCAGCTGATGATCGTCCGGCCGCATCCACGCCTCGCCCGTCTCACCCTCGTAGCGCATGCCGTGGAGCGCCCTGGCGACCTTGACGGGATCGGTCGACTTCGCTGTCTCGAGGGCCTTGGCGAGCATGTCGACCTGCAGCTTCGGAAGGTGCATCCACAAGTCCTCTCCGAAGCGCTTCCGGTAGTCGTTCGAGAATTTCTCCAGCTTGTTGTCGGCGATGTTGGGGTGCCACGTGAACACCTGGCGGATATGGTCCGCACCGGCCTTCCCGATGGCCGTGGGAATGCCGGGCTGGTTCGAGTTCATCGTGTAGAACATCACGTCCAGTCCGGCCTCGCGGCTCGCCTTGATGAGCAGCGACAGGTCCGGCCCCCAGTTGCCGGTCAGCACCGCCTCGGCCCCGGACGCACGGATCTTGGCCACGTAGGTCCCGAAATCCTTCACCTTGCCGAGCTGGTGCAGATCGTCGCCGACGATGCGGATGTCCGGACGCTTCGCCGCCAGCAACGCGCGGGATGCACGGCTCACCGCCTGGCCGAAGGCGTAGTCCTGATTGATCAGGTAGACCTTCGTCACCTGTTTCTGCCGTGCGATCACGTCGGTGAGCGCATTCACCCGCATGTCCGTGTGCGCCTCCCAGCGGAAGTGCCAGAAGCTGCACTTGTCGTCGGTCAGCAGCGGATCCTGCGCGCCGATGTTCAGCAGCAGCACGGACTGATCGGGATTGCGGGCGTTGTGCTTGTTGATGGAATCGATCAGGGCATGGGCCACGTGCGATCCGGAGAAGATCGACACGAAGCGGATGCGCTGGTCGATGATCTGCTTGAGCAGGAGCACGCTGTCCTGCGCGCTGCCCTTGCTGTCGAAGTCCACCAGCGTCAGCTTCGCGCCGCCCAGGACGCCTCCGCGCGCGTTGACGTCGTCGATGGCGGCCTGGAGCATGCGGCTGACGCTCTCGCCCACGAGGGCGAACGGCCCGCTCAGCGGATCGATGTGGGCGATCTTCACGTTCTCCGCCGCAAGCGCGGGAGCGCCGGCCATCGTTGCCACCGACCACAACCCCACCAGTGCATTGCGCAGCATGACCGGACCTCCTCGACCCTGCGGGGGAGACACGGCCGGACTGTAGCCGTTCGACCTCCGATCGGCGAGTGCCGCGCTCGGTGCCGACGGGCCGCGCAGGAACTCGCGCCGGGGCGAGCCTCGCCTGCGTGCACCCGGTCACGCGCACCACCGGGGCGTAGAATTTCGCCCGTCCAGCGCCCCTCGCCCCCCGGGAGAATCCGATGCGCCGCTTCCAGAACTTTCGTCCTGCCGGAGTGATCCCGGCGACGCTGCTCGCCCTCCACCCCGACCTGAGCATCGACGAGCGTCAGACCCGAAAACACCTGCGCGACTGCGCCCTGGTCGATGGGGTGTCGGCCGTCACCGTGAACGGCCACGCATCCGAAGTGCACGCGTGTTCGTTCGACGAACAGCAGCGGATTCTCGCGGCCTCGCTGGCGGAAGTCGGCGATCAGGTTCCGCTCATCAGCGGCGTGTACGCCGACGGGAGCCTCGAAGCCGCCCGGCTCGCCGCCATGGCCGACAAGGAAGGCGCGTCCGCTCTGCTGGTGTTTCCGCCGAACAGCCTGTCGATGGGCGGGCAGCTCAGGCCCGAGATGGCGATGGCGCATTTCCGACGCATCGCCGATGCCACCGATCTGCCGATCATCGTCTTCCAGTACCCGATGGCGGGCGGTCTCGGCTATCCGTTCGAGACGCTGCTGCAATTGTTCGACCGGGTGCCGACCATCCAGGCCATCAAGGACTGGTCGAACGACGCGATGCTGCACGAGCGGCACATCCGCACCTTCCAGCACCTGCCCCGCCCCGTGAACGTGCTGACGACCCATTCGTCGTGGCTCATGGCGTCGCTCACCATGGGTCCGAACGGCTTGCTCTCGGGGGCGGGCAGCGTCATCGCGGATCTGCAGGTGGCCTTGTTCCGCGCCGTGCAGGCGGGGGACCTGAAGGTGGCGCAGGCGGTGAACGATCGCATCGTGCCGCTCTCGCAGGTGTTCTATGCCCCGCCGTTCCTCGACATGCACAACCGCATGAAGGAAGCACTGGTCCTGCTGGGGCGTCTCGACAAGGCCGTCGTGCGTCCGCCGCTGGTGAAGATAGGCGAGGCCGAGATCGCCCGCATCAGGCAGGCGCTCGATCAGGCCGGCGTTTCACGCGACGGCGCATTGAAGCGCGCCGCCTGAACCTGTCCGCAGCCTCCGGTGGAGGCGGGTCACCCGCGGTCACGTCCATCCGCTGAAGGGACGGCGGTCCGACCCCGACGACCGAAACGCGCCGGCGTCGATCAACGGGAGGGGCGAACTGTGATTCGACCCGTCGGGTGAGTTATCCTCGGGCGTTCTCAGTCGCGCCGAGCGATACGGAATTCCCTGCCATGTCCCAGAACAACAAGGTCATCTGGTCCGAGGGCCTGTTCCTCCGGCCGCAGCATTTCCAGCAGCAGGATCGCCATGTGGACGCCCTCGTGCGGCACAGCCTCGGGGCCCTCGTTCCCTACGGCCACGGCTTCCTGGAACTGCGCATCGACGAAGAGCTGCTCAAGCTCGGCAAGGTCGGCATCGCCCAGGCTCGCGGCATCACCCCGGACGGAACGCTCTTCAATCTGCCGGCCGAGTCGGCGTTGCCGGCGCCGCTGGATATTCCGTCCGACGCCAAGAACGTGGTGGTGACGCTGACGCTCCCGCTGCGCCGTCCCGGCATGCCGGACAGCGCGTTCGAAGCCTCCCGCGACGCGGAACTGGTGCGCTACGTCGCGGCCGAGGTGGAGGTCCGCGATGCCATGTTCGGTGCCGACAACGCGTCCCCGGTGCTCGTGGGCGAACCGAATTTCCGCATCCAGCTGGCCGACAACGTCAGCGGCGCCTTCGCTTCGCTGGGCCTGGTCCGGGTGATCGAGAAGCGGCCCGACGGCCAGGTGGTTCTGGACACGAACTACATCCCGCCTTCGCTCGACTGCCGGGCGAATTCCCGCCTCGACGAGTGGCTCAAGAGCGTGTTCGGGCTGCTGCGTCACCGCGGCCAGGCCCTCGCCGACCGGGTCTCGCAGCCGAGCACCAAGGGGGTCGCGGAGATCGCCGACTTCCTGCTGCTGCAACTGTGCAACCGCTGCCAGCCGCTGTTCGAGCACCTCCAGTCCCGATCGCTGCTGCATCCCGAGGAGCTCTACCGCATCCTGCTCGCCCTGGCCGGGGAGCTGTCGACGTTCGGACGCAAGGAGCGGCGCGTTCCCGACTTCGCGCCCTACCGGCACGACGCGCTGGAGACGTGCTTTCCCCAGGTCATGGACGAGATCCGGCGTGCGCTGACCGCAGTGCTGGACCAGACCGCCGTCGGCATCTCGCTCGTGGACAAGGGCAAGGGCGTGTTCTTCGGTGACATCAAGGACGCCACGCTGGTCCGTGCGGCAGCCTTCGTCCTGGCCGTGGGTGCCGACGTACCGGCCGAACGCCTGCGCGCGTCCTTCCCGACGCAGGTCAAGATCGGCCCGGTCGACAAGATCCGGGACCTCGTCATGTCCCACCTTCCGGGCATCGTCGTGCGGGCGCTTCCCGTGGCGCCGCGACAGATCCCCTATCACGCAGGGCTGTGCTACTTCGAACTCGATCGAGGCAACGAGTTGTGGAAGAGCATCGAGACGACCCGCGTGATCGCCATGCATCTGGCCGGCGAGTTTCCCGGCCTGACCCTGGAAATGTGGGCGATCCGCGAGTGATCCGCGCCCTTGCGGCGGCCGGCGCAAGGGCCGCCGCGGTTCCGACATCCCGCGGCCCCAGCAGAGTGAGCGCGTCATGACCGACGACCCCTTCGACGATTCCGATCAGGAAAAGACGCGCATCCGCGTCCCGCAACCGGGCCGCGGCCGTCCGCCCGGCCCCACCGAACTCCGGCCGGCGCCGGAACCGGTGATGAACGAGGGTCCGGAGCCGGTCGATCTCGGCATGCTCGCGGGCCTGAATCCCCTGGTCGCCGCGGCGAACACGCTTCTCGGCGCCGTCCCCCGCATCCGCAACTCCGTGATGCACGCGGATCCTTCCGCCCTGCGGGCCTCGCTGCTGCAACAGATCGCCGCGTTCGAGCGCACGCTCCAGTCACGGGGCACCGCCCCCGAAACGTCGCTGATCGCCCGCTACGCGCTGTGCACCCTGCTCGATGAGGCGGTGTCGCGCACCCCGTGGGGAGGCACCGCCGACTGGGCGCAGAACAGCCTGCTGGTCACGCTCCACCGCGAAGTCTCCGGCGGGGAGAAGTTCTTCCAGCTGCTCGGCCGGATGAGCGACGACCCCGCGCGCAACATCGATCTGCTCGAGTTGTTCTACGTCTGCCTGGCTCTCGGCTTCGAAGGCCAGTTTCGCGTCGTCGAAGGCGGCAAGGCCAAGGTCGACACCGTGCGCGAGCGGCTCGCGATCCTGATCCGCAAGCAGCGCGGCGACTACGAGCGCGACCTGTCGGGTCAGTGGCGCGGCGAGCAGACCGTGGCGCGCAAGGGATTGAGCCTCACGCCGCTGTGGGTCTCGATGGCCGTCACGGCCGCGGTGCTGGCCGGGATCTATCTCCTGCTCACGTTCGCCCTGAGCGGCAGCACCGACGCCGTCGCGTTCTCCCAGATCAAGGCGCCGACGACCTTGCCGCCGCGTGCGGCTCCTTCCAAGCCGGCGGCGCCGCCGCGCCTCGCGCAGTTCCTGGCGCAGGACATCCAGGAGGGCCGCGTCGTCGTCGAGGACACGGGGACCGAGAGCCACGTGACGATCCGCGGCGACGGCATGTTCGATTCCGGCAGTGCCACGTTGAAGCCCGAATTCGAGCCGCTGATCTTCCGGATCGCCGCCGCGCTCGACGACGTGCACGGATCGATCCGGATCACGGGTCACACGGACGACGTGCCGAGCCGGTCCCTGCGCTTCCCCTCGAACTGGCACCTGTCCCAGGGTCGCGCGGACAACATCGCGAAGTTCATCGCCGGCCGGTTGAAGGATCCGACGCGCGTCAAGGCCGAAGGCAAGGGCGACGCGGAGCCGGTGGCTCCCAACGACACGCCGCAGAACCGGGCGCTGAACCGGCGCATCGAGATCATCGTGCCATTCGTTTCCTGACCCGCTCCCCACCATGCGCAAGCTGATCAAGAACGTCTGGTTCCTCAAGGCCATCGGCTTTCTCGCCATCGCCCTGGTCGTCTGGTTCATCGGCGAAGGCATCGCGATCTTCAGTCTCCGTCCCCTCGAGTCGGCAACGGCGCGGCTCGTCGTGATCGGACTGATTGCGCTCGTCTGGGCCACATGGGAGATCGTCCGCGTCGCGCGGGCGCGCCTCGCGAACCGGAAACTGCTCGACGGGATCGCGGGGGCCGACACCGATCCCGCGGCCGCCCAGTCCGCCGGCGAGGTCGCCCTCCTGCGCAAGCGCTTCGAGGAAGCCGCCGCGGTCCTCAAGAAGACGCGGTTCAAGGATCGCAGCGGCGGCGCCCAGTATCTGTATCAACTGCCGTGGTACGTGTTCATCGGGGCACCGGGTTCCGGCAAGACGACGGCGCTCATCAATTGCGGGTTGCGCTTCCCGCTCGCGCAGGAGGGGTCGGCCGCGGCCATCCGCGGCGTGGGAGGCACGCGCAATTGCGACTGGTGGTTCACCGACGACGCCGTCTTTCTGGACACCGCGGGGCGCTACACGACGCAGGAGAGCGACGCCAAGGTCGACAGCGGAGCGTGGCTCGGCTTCCTCGGCCTGATCCGCAGGTTCCGGCCGCGCCAGCCGCTGAACGGCGCCATCGTCACGCTCAGCATCTCCGATCTGCTCTCGCAGTCCGAAGCGGACCGGCGGCGCTACGCCCTCACGGTGCGGCAACGCATCCAGGAGTTATACGACAAGCTCGGGGCGCGCTTCCCCGTCTACCTGATGGTGACGAAGACGGACCTGCTCGCGGGTTTCCTCGAATATTTCGGCGACCTCGGCCGCGAGGAGCGGGCGCAGGTCTGGGGCACGACCTTCCCGTTCCGGAAGGGCGGCGCGGAGGCGATGGAGTACGGCAAGCTGTTCACCGGCGCGTTCGCCGATCTCGAACGCCGGCTGGGCGCGCGCCTGGTGGACCGTCTGCAGCAGGAGCGGGATGCGCAGCGCCGGGCGATGCTCTACACCTTCCCGCAGCAGTTCAGCCTGGTCCGCCCCCTGATCTCGAGTTTCCTCGAGACCGCATTCAGCGCTTCGCGCTATGACGAGCAGATCATGCTGCGCGGCGTCTACTTCACGAGCGGAACGCAGGAGGGGTCGCCGATCGACCGTGTGCTGGCGTCGCTCGCGCGCAGCTTCCAGCTCGAGCGCCGGGTCCTGCCGCCCGCGGCCGCCACCGGCAAGAGCTTCTTCCTCACGCGGATGCTGAAGGACGTGGTGTTCCAGGAAGTCGGACTCTCGGGCCTCAACGAGAAGCGCGAGCGCCTCCTGCGCTGGATCGTGCGCGGCGCGTTCGGTGCGCTCGGTCTGGTGGCGATGATCCTGCTGGCCGGCTGGGGGATCAGCTATTTCAGCAACCGTGGCATCGTCAACGACATGGATGCGCGCGCCCGCGACCTGGCGACCAAGGTGGCGGCCTTCCCGCCGCCGCGCCATGACGACATCGCCGCGATCCTCCCGGTGCTCAACGAACTGCGCGACCTGCCCTACGTGAATGCCGCGAAGCGATCCCCGGAGAAGGTCTCCGAAGGGTTCGGGCTGTTCCAGGGCGATCATCTGGGCGCACGCGCCGAGTCCACCTACCTGGCCGTGCTCCGCGATGCCTTCCTCACGCGCTTCGCGATCCGGCTCGAGGAGCAACTGCGTTCCTCGCCGAGCCCGGACGTGCAGTACGAAGCGCTCAAGACGTATCTCATGCTGTTCGACGACAGCCACCTCGAACCGGAGGCATTGCAGTCCTGGATGCAGGCCGACTGGGGCACCCTGTTGCCGCGCGACGCGACCGGCACGCCCCGCAAGGACCTCGCAAGCCACATGCAGGCCCTGCTCGCCAACCGGCCGCTGTCGCTGCACTTCCAGCGCGATGACGATCTCGTCGCCCGTACGCGACGATCGCTCGCGAGCATGTCTTTGCCCGATCGCGTCTACTCCCGCATCAAGCTCATCGGCGCGGACAACACCGTGGAACCGTTCCGCATCGACGTCGTCACGCGTCCGGCCGGCGACCAGGTCTTCATGCGTGCCAAGGGCGACCCGCTGTCCGCGCCGTTCAATCCCCTGTACACGCGGAACGGCTACGAGAAGGCGTTCAAGGCGCAGATCGGTGACATCGCCGCGGCGATGGTGGCCGAGGAAAGCTGGGTGCTGGGTGATGCGGTCGGTTCGGGTGCAAGCGCCATGACGAAGGATCAGGTGGTCGCCGAGGCCCGCAACCGCTACTTCGAGGACTACATCCGCGAGTGGGACAAGCTGCTCGCCGACGTGCAGCTCAAGCCCGCCGCCAGCATGGCGGACACGCAGCTGTACGCCCGGGTGCTCGGGGCGCGCGATTCACCGCTGCGGAAACTGGCCGTCGCCGCGTCGCAGGAAACGACGCTCTCGCCCGCCGCGGACGGCAGCGACAAGGCGCTCGCCGAGAAAGCCGTGGATGCCGTGACGGACGTCACCAAGAAGGCGCTGGGCAAGATCCTCGGCAGCGCCAAGCTCGCGACGGCTCCCGCATCGACGGCGCCCGAGAAGATGGTCGATGACCACTTCGCGGCGCTGCACGACCTCACGGCGGCCGCGGCGCCCGGGCAGCCGATGCCGATCGACGCGACGATTTCGATGATCAACGACTTCTACGTGGAATTGTCGACGGCGGCGTCGGCACCGCGTCCCGCGGGCACGCTGCTGCCGCCGCTTCAGAGCGGGTCCAAGCTGGGCGCGGAAGCCGATCGCCTCCCCGTGCCGCTGCAGGGGATCGTGAAGAGTCTGGTGGTCCAGTCGTCGGGCCAGGCCGCGGCGGCCAATCAGCAGGCACTGAAGAAGGCGATCGGCGGCGCGGCGTCCTTCTGCGACAAGGCGATCACGGGCCGCTATCCGATCACGCGCGGCAGCCGCACGGACGCGACGGTCGAGGACTTCGCGGCCGTCTTCGCCCCCGGCGGCGATCTGGACCAGTTCTTCACCAAGAACCTGCAGGCGATGGTCGATACCTCCGGGCCCGCGTGGAAGCCCCAGGCGGGGATGGAGGCATCGATTCCCGTCTCACCGGCCGCCATCCGCCAGTTCCAGAACGCGGACACGATCCGGCGCGCGATGTTCCGCGGCAGCCCTCAGCCATCGGCGTCAGCCGACGTGATGCTGATCTCGACGGACGTGGGAACCGTCTCCCTCGACTACGACGGCGAAGCGATCAAGCTCTCCGCGGCCCAGCCGGTGGCGCGCGTGCGCTGGCCCAGCCAGAAGCCGCTGCCGGTCGCCAAGCTGTACCTCTCGCCGGCCGGGCAGCAGGTCACGGCCGACGGCAACTGGGCACTGTTCCGGTTGTTCGATCGGGCGACACGGGACGCCGGCGGACCGGCCGACCGGATCCGGCTCACGTATCAGATCGACGGAAAGAACGTGGTCGTCGAGGTACGAGGCACCAGCATCTTCAATCCGTTCTTCCTCCGGGAACTGAGCTCGTTCCAGTGCCCGGGCTAGGGCCGGTCATTCCCGCGGGGAGGCCGTTCCACCTTCCACCTTCGAATGCGGGGGCGATCGATGGCCGGTCTATTCGGAAAACTGCCGATCCGTGGCGATTTCCTCACGCGCCGCCTGCCGCCACCGTTCGTGGAGCGGTGGGACGACTGGCTGCAGACCGCCCTGTCGGAAAGCCGGCGACGGCTCGATGACGAGTGGCTCGACTGTTATCTGGTGGCGCCGCTGTGGCGGTTCGCGATGCTGCCGGGCACCATCGACGCGCGCGCCTATGCCGGCGTGCTGGTGCCGAGCGTGGATCGCGTGGGACGGTACTTCCCGCTCACGCTTGCCGCTGAAGTGCCGGCGCTGCCGGCGGCCTGCGAAGTGTTCACCGATTGGCGCGGCTGGTTCGACGCCCTCGAGAATCTCGCACTGAAGGCGCTTGCGCCGGATCTGGACTTCGATCCCTTCGATGCGGCGCTCGCCGCCCTGGGTCCGCCGACCGTCGATCTCGCCGTGGGCGCGGCCGTCTCGACGTCGGACCCCTCGGCCGGTGGATGCGTCGCGTTGTCGGCGCCAGCCGGTCTGACCGAGGAAACGTCGCGCCGCGCCTGGAAGAAGATCCTCGACGAGTTGCCTGTGGCCGCCGGCCTCTGGGAGAGCGGCCACAGCGACTGGTGGGGGCAGATGTACCTCGCCTGTGCAGGGTTCCCGTCGCCCGCGTGCTTCACGGCGCTGCTGGACGGACTGTGGGAACACCACGGCTGGGAACTGCGGATCCCCGAGTCGCTCAGTTGATCTTCACCAGGCTGCCCTGGATCGTCAGCATGCCGCTCGCCTTGACGTCCATCTTGGCGCCCGCCTCGATCGCCATGGTGGCGTTGGCCTTGATCTCCGCCTGACTGTCCGCGGTGATGGCGATCTGCGGCGATTTCAAGGTGATCTTGCCGGGCTCGATCATGATGCTGCTTTGGCCGACCTTCAACTCGATCGAGGAGTTGGCTTCGATCACGCACTTGGCGCCGATGTTGACGGTCTGATCCTGGCCGACGGTGAGTTTCTGGTTCTTCTTGACGTCGAGCGTCTGGTCCTCGCCGACCGTGTGCTTGTGATTCTTCTTGATGTCGTCGGTCTCGTCGTTCTTCACGGTCACGACGTGATCGTGCCCGACCTCGAGCGTCCGGTCGTGGAAGATCGTGATCTTCTGGTCGCCCTTCTCGGCCTCGCTCGTGCCGACCGTCAGCGTCTGATTGTTGAAGATCTCGATCGTCTGGTCGCCCTTGTCCTTCTTGTCGAACCCGACCTTCAAGGTGTCGTTGTTCTCGACCACCCGGTTCATGTCCTTCTCGGCGTGGACGTAGATCTCCTCCTCGTCCTTCTTGTCCTCGAACCGGATCTCGTTGAAATTCTCGCTGGTGCCTTCCTTGGTGCTGCGGGTCTTCACGCCCGACCGGGTGCCGCCTTCCGGCAGGGTATAGGGCGGCATGGTGTCCGCGTTGTAGACGCTGCCCGTGATGAGCGGCTGGTCCGGATCGCCCTCCAGGAACGTGACGAGAACCTCCTGACCGATGCGGGGCAGGAAGATCGTGCCCCATTGCTTGCCGGCCCACATCTGCGCCACCCGGACCCAGCAGGAGCTGTTCTCGTCGTTGCTGCCGACCCGATCCCACGGGAAATGCACCTTCACCCGGCCGTACTTGTCGAACCACATCTCCTCGCCTTCCTTGCCGGCGACGAATGCGGACTGCATGCCGTGGATCACGGGCTTGGGCGTGCGGCGGACCGGCCGGTAGTCCTGCGTGCGCGGGATCACGGTGAAGACGCAGCCGAACGGGTCCCCCGCGCCTTCGGCCCCCGAGCCGTAGTCGCCGGCATCGAGTTCGTACGACGCGGACGTGACGAGGTACTCGGCATTGCGGCTCAGATTCGGGTGCCCCGAGACCGCGAACCAGGTTCCCACGGTCATCGGACGAAAGCGGGTGGACGAGCGGACCTCTTCGTGATTCGCGTGCAGGCCCTGGATGCGAAGCCGGGCCCGGTCGTTCCGTGCAGACGACTCCAGATCCGTCGACGGGTACTCGAAGATCTCGCCCAGCAACGCGCCACCGCTCCCCGTGACGGACACCCTCGACGTCAGGTCTGACCTGGGACGCTCGAAGTCGAATGCCTTGAGCACGTAGCCGGCGGTCGAGACTTCCCGGGAGGTCAGCCAGCTGAACACCGTGTCGTTGCGGCTGAGACCCGATTCCGCGTCCGGCCGGAATTCGAGCGTCTTCTTCGCGCCCGTGAGCGGTTCGTGCGCGCTGGAGGAATCGGTCAGCACCATCACGTGCCGCGACGCTTCATGCTGGAAGAAGTAGTAGATGCCTTCCTCCTCCATGAGCCGGCTGACGAAGTCCAGGTGGGTCTCGCGGTACTGCACACAGTAGGTCCGCGGCGAGTAGGTGTTCTGGAGACTGAGCTTGTAGTCCGACATCCCGAAGTCCTTGAACACCTGCTCGATGATCTGCGGGACCGTCTTCTCCTGGAAGATGCGGCAGTCCACGCTGCGCGACAGGAGCCAGGGCCAGGCGTGCAGCGTGACCCGGTAGCCGAACAGCCCGCCCTCCACGCCCGTCGCGGAAAAACGGGTGACGAAACCGTGGAAGTGACGCTTCTCGTGATCGTCGAGCCGCAGCGAGACCGTCATCGGCTTTCCGAGGTACCTGGTCGCTTCGAGCGCCCGGTTCTCGCTGACGAGGTCGAGGTGGAATTCGCTCACCTGCCCGAGGCCCTCGGTGCCGGACATCCGCCGCAGCAGCAGTTCCCCCTTGTCGACCGGGGTGGTGAGCCCTATATCGCGATGGGTGTCGACGAAGGCAGGCATGGGGGTGCGGCTCCTGTGGATGACGGGGCTATCGGGTCACGCGGCGGCGTCGGGCCGAAGCGGTGCGGAGGCGAAGACCGTACGGTGTCAGGGCACCATCGTCCGGGTCGTTCCCGCGCGCACGAACGTGATGACCCCGCCCCACGCGCAATTGCAGGTCGACACATTGTCGAGGGCCGGCAGGTTGCCGATCAATACGGTCGCGGCTCCCGGCTTCCACGGCGTCGTGACCGGCAGACAGGGCATCGGGGTGAGCACGCCCAGGGCGGCTGCAGTGGCGGCGGCCACGGTCGGATTGGCGACGGAATTGCACATCCCGAACGGAGGGATGTTCTTCATCGGCGCGAAGTCCATGATGTTCGCGGCGGGCGGCCCTTCGACCAGGACCTTCTTCTCGGGCGTGACGATCAGGGCCGAGGGCGCCATACCGAAAGTGCAGGTCATCTGCGCACCCATGTTCACTTGCTGCGGCATGGCGGAACTCCTTTTCGGCGGAACGGGATCGAGACGACTGGACGGGCGGCGGTCGCGACTCCCGGGAGGTCCCGACGGGAAGGCCGTGACCTTACAATGCCCTCACGCTCAGCGTCCCGCGGGTGCCCCACCATGATTGCCCAGATCCAGTTCGAATTCCGCTTCCATCAGCCACGTCCCGAGGGTCGCCGTCCGCGCGAGGAAGATGCGCCGATGCGCCTGTTGATGATGGCCGACTTGAGCGGCCACCGCAATCGAACGGCATCCGGCGGCGAGCACGCGACGCGACGTCCGATGCGTATCGATATCGACAGCTTCGATACCGTGTTCTCGCGGATCGCCCCGACCTTCCGGCCGGACGTCCCGCCGGCGCGACGCCGGTGGCGTTCGCGTTCGGGTCGCTGGACGACTTCCATCCCGATCGCCTCCTGCCCGGACTGCGGGCCGGGTTTCCCGAGCCCGTCCCTGCCGTCCCGGCGCCGGCCACGTCGCCTCCCGCCGACGACACGGCCGACACGATGGAGCGACTGCTCGGACGCCGGCCGTCCACCCAGCCTCCGGCGAGCGGCGTCGATGCCTTCATTCGCACGGTCGTGGCGCCGCACATCACGCCTGCCGCACCTGCCGCGGCGGACTCGAACCACGACACCGAAACCGCCGCGCTGCGGGCCGTATTGCATCACCCGGCGTTCCAGCGGCTCGAAGCCGCCTGGCGGGGCGTGCACTGGCTCGCGAATCGCCTGCCGCTCGACGATGGCCGGCTCGAACTCCATGTCCTCGATCTCTCTCGCGCCGACATCGAAGAGGATCTGCTGGCAGCCGGGGAATCGCTCGAGCACGCCCGGCTGTATCGGACCCTGGTCACGGATACCCCCTGGTCGGTGATCGTCAGCGATCTGGCCTTCGGCCCGACGGATGCCGACGTTTCCTTGCTGGCGGCACTGGGCGCGATCGCGGCGCACGCCGGAGGACCGCTGCTGGCGGCCGCGCGACCGGAAATCGCAGGACTCGCAGCGTTCCGCGACGCGCCCGACGCACGGGACTGGCCGTCCCTCGGGGCCCCGCAAAGGCGCGTCTGGGACGCGTTGCGCGGCAGTGCCTTGGCGCCGTGGATCGGCCTGGCCGCACCGCGGATGCTCCTGCGGCAACCCTATGGCCATCGCAGCGACCCGATCGACACCTTCGACTTCGACGAACTGGGCGAGTCACGAGAGCACGAGCATTACCTGTGGGGCAGCGGCGCGCTGGCAGTCGTGAGCCTGATGGCGGAATCGTTCGACGAGGCCGGTTGGGCGTTCTCCCCCGGCGACCGGCTCGACGTCGAAGACTTGCCGGTCCATACCTACCACGAAGAGGGGGAATCCCGGCTGCAGGCCTGTGCTGAAGCGTTTCTCGGGGAACGTGGATATGAAGCGCTGCTGGCGGCGGGGGTGATGCCGTTGATGAGCGCACGCCACCGAGGCGCCGTGCGACTGCTGCGCATGCAATCGATCGCGAGTCCTGCCGCCGCGATGGCGGGGCCCTGGCGGTCCTGAGCGATCTGCTGGCCCGCGGCCCCTACTGGGGAATCTCTTCGATCGAGAAGGCCGCGGCACCGTAGGCGCACGCGTCGGATCCCGCGGGACACCCCTGCGCCCCCTTCACCCAGTCACTGACCCCTGCGCCGTGCGACGGCGGGAAGTCCAGATACGGTCCGACCTTCGCGCCCCCCGCCCGGGTGACATCCCGCGGGGTATCCGTGACGACCACGACGAACTGATCGATGCCGGGGGGCCCGGCGGCATCGAGTTCCCATCCGGGTCGCGGCAACGCCATTTCCTTCCCGGCCTGGATGTGGTTGTCCGGATCCACATCGTTCGGGAACAGCAACAACAGCTCCGACTGGGTGCCGGCCATGAGCACGTAGACGTAGCCCGAGCGGGCGGAACTGAGCGTGAAGTGCAGCTTGTCCGCACCGATGCGCACCTTCGGCTTCTCGACGGCCACCGTCACGGCCCGCTGGGAATCGCGCCCGGTGAAGATCGCGTTGAGCACCGCCTGCGGATGGGACAGGTCCACCTGCGTCGGTGCGGGCGCCGGGGCGGGTGCGGGCGCCGGGGCGGGTACGGGCGTCGGAGCAGGTACGGGCGTCGGAGCAGGTGCGGGCGTCGGGGCGGGCGCGGGCGCCGGATCGGAGGGCGCGCGGTTGCCGGCCAGGAAGAACCAGGCGCCGGCCGCCACGACGACCAACGCCGCCACCGCCCCGCCCGCGATGCGGACGGTCGGACGCTTCGATGCGACTGCCGGGGCCACCGCCGTGCGAGGTGCGGATTCGGCCGGCGGCCGTCGATCCGCGCCGGCGTCGAGCCGCATGTTCGTGGTGCCGACGCCGAGATCCTCGATGCCGAGCAATTCGCGAAACGCCGCGATGCTCTGAGGGCGCTCCTGCGGCCGGATGCGCAGCGCCGCATCGATCGCTTGGAGAAACCTGTCGGAATAACGGCCGGCCGCAGCCTGCGCGAGCGGGATCAGCGAATCGGAAACATTGCGCACCTCGGAGGCCATCGGCGCGCGCTGCATGATCGCGTAGTAGATCACCGCACCGAGGGCGTAGATGTCCGTCCACGGGCCGGTCTTGAGCGTGTTGGATTCGTCGAACTGTTCGATGGGCGTGTAACCCGTCTTGTACATGATCGTCAGCGGCTGCCGGCGATCCCCCACGAGTTGCCGAGCGGCCCCGAAGTCGAGCAGGACCGGCCGCTCGTTCTCCAGCACGATGTTGTCGGGCGCGATGTCGCGGTGGTAGATCTGCTGCGCGTGGATCACCTCGAGCGCCTCGAGCAGCGGGCGCAGCAGGTAATGCTTCAGCCAGTGTTCGTCCGGCGCCCCGTCGCGCTTCAGCTTCCTGGTCAGCGTCTCGCCCTGGAAATAGGGCATGACCATGTAGGCCGTGCCGTTGGCCTGCAGGTATCGGTACACCTTCACGAGCGACGGGTGGTCGAAGGAGGCGAGCAGCTTGGCTTCGTTGACGAAACTGCGCAGGGCGATGTCGTACGTTTCGCGCGCGTCCTCGGATTTCACGGTGATGGCGTCGCCTTCCACCCGTTCGGCCAGGTCCGCCGGCATGAACTCCTTCAGGGCCACGCGCCGGTGCAGCACCTGATCGTCGGCGATGTAGACGATGCCGAACCCGCCCTGACCGATCAGGCCGGAGATCTCGAACTCCTCGATGCGGGTGCCGACCGGAAGGATGGGATCGCGCGGGCCGGCCGCCGGCCGACGCCCGGTCTCGGGAGCCGGTCGCGGTTTCGGGACCCGGACCCGTGTCGCGTCGTCGTCTGGCTGAGGGTCGTCCAAGGGCGCTACCAGGTCACGCCGAACTCGATGCGCCGGTTGATCTCCGCGCCGGGGTCCTTGCGATCGAGCAGCGACTCGGCGGCCTTGCCGACCGCCTTGACGCTGGCCGGCTCCAGCCCGTAGGACGCCAAGAGCTCGCGTCGCACCGTCTCGGCCCGCTGCTGCGACAGCTTGCGGTTCACCGAGACCGTGCCGGTGGCGTCGGTATGCCCTTCGATGACGATGATCGAGTAGAGCCCCTTGCGCCGAGAGAGCACCTCACCGAACTTGCGAACCAGCGCGAGCCCGGGTTGCGACAGCCGCGCCGAGCCCCGCCGGAAGGTCACCTTCGCGGCAGCGCGCGTCGGGATGATCGACGCGCACTTGATGCCCTTGGCCGTCAGCTGCACGCACTCCTCCTTGGCGGCGACCGCTTCGGCCGGGAACAGGCGCTGGTCGATCTCCTCGACCGACGTCTCGTTCGTGACGGGAAGTTCCGCGGCAGCCGCCGCGCCCGCCACACCGATCACCAGCAGGGCCACAGGGATGGTCAACGTGAAGCGCATGTCGGAACGACCCTATTGCGTGACGAACTCGATCCGCCGGTTGATCTCGTTGCCCGGATCGGACTTGTCCTTGAGCTGGGCACTGCCCCGGCCGCGAGTCTCGATCCTGGCGATGCCGTACTCGGACGCCAGGAACTTCCGCACCGACTCTGCCCGGGCCTGCGACAGCTTCCGGTTCAGGGAGTCGCCGCCGGTCGCGTCGGTGTGGCCTTCGATCACGAGGCCCTGCAAGCCATCCTGGCGCTTCTTGAGCACCTCTCCGACCCGCCGCAGGAATTGCCGGCTCGTGTCGGTGAGATTCGCCGACCCGCGGACGAAGGTCACGATGTTGGTTTCGAGCGACGCCTTGGGAATGACCGACTGGCACTTGTAGCCGGCCTTCACCAGTTCGGCGCACTCCTGCTTCTGCTTCTGGATCTCCTCGGGGAACAGCGCGGACTCGATGGCCTCGTTGCTGGGATTCGGGTCGTTGAGGGTGACGGTATGCCGCAGCTCCTCGGCCCGGGCCGGCGCTGCGATCCACATCAGCACCGCTGCCGCAACGGTCAGGCGTGTCAGTGTCGCGTTCATGGGGGACTCCTCCGGAAGGCTCTGGTAACCGAGGTCAGCGATCGATGTTATGCCGATCGCGTGGGAATTCAAGCACGTGCACGCTCGGAGCCGCGGCCGGCGTCACTGGCAGTTCACCCAGCCGTCCGCGCGCGCGACGGCCTCGCACCTGCCGGGGCCCTGAGTGCCCGTGCTGTCGTCGACCGCCGGCTGGCCGCGGCCGGCCTTGGCGAAGACGCCCTTGCGCAGTTGCGATTCCGCATTCTCCTTCGGGTTCGCGTTCTCCCGGGCGCGCTGCGACGAATCGGCAATGGCCTGCGCGGTTTCGATGGAACCGGCGTTGATGGATTCCACGTCGAGGGGCGATCCGTCCAGGGTGATGATGCGCGACTGCCCGGGTTCCGCGGATGCCGCCAGCGACACGGACTTGAGGAACAGCGGGCTGCCCGTGGTGACCCGGCCCAGCGCGATCTTCGAGTTCGTCTGGAGATTCGGATCCACGTAGAACGCGACCGGCGCCCGGCCCTGCGGGCTGTCGAAACTGATCAGCACGCGCTCCGACTCCGTGCCGAAGTTCCCGCCCTCGCCGGAATCGGCATTGCTGGAGGCCAGGAAGGACAGCAGCGGGTGGTCGGTGCTCTGCTGCGGCTTCGACAATTCGAAGTAGCAGGGCGGCGTGGCGCAGTTCCCTCCGCCCTGGATCTTGGGCGCACGCACCACGATGGTCCCGGCCTTGACGACAGCGTCGGGACGGATCGTCTGCCGGCTGTCGACGATCAGGTCGCCCGTGACACTGGACGCGATGCCGCGGATCGCTGCATCCCCCGACGTCAGCGTCGGCCCGGTGACGAAGGCATTGCGGTCGGTGCCGAGCGTCTCGACGCGGACGCTGTCGGCCCGCACCCGCACGAATCCGCTCGAGAACGGATCGCTTCCCGTGGGGATGACCGAATTGGGCACCCGGAACGGAACGGTGAACGGCCAGGAGAGGGTCCGCTCGCTCGGGAACACGTGACCGCCTTCGCCGATGGTCCCGGTTTCCGATTTCAGGATCACGTTCCGGGCCGAGACCATCCACGCGTCGGCGCCGGTGCCGCTGATGCCGGCGGCGGAGTCGGGGATGTCCCTGAAACTCAGCAGCGAATAGGTGTCGACGGCCTGATTGGTCGCACCCGACGGCAACTTGCGGAAGACCGACCGGTCGGCGGCATCGGCGATGTAGACGGAATGACCCGAGACGGTGAAGGTCGTCGACGAGCCCGCCACGTTCGGTGTCCCCAGGCGAACCGGGGTATCCGCAGCGCCGACGTCGCCCGTGGCGCTCAGCGTCAGGATGCTGCTCGCAATGCGATTCGATTTGTCCGTGGTCGCACCGGCGAGTCCGCCGCCGATGATCCCGCCGGCCATCACCTCGAGGGCGTACATCGGAGCCGAGCCGTTGGCGGACGCGTTGCCGAGCGTGCCGTCGTCCGCGATGCGGACGGAACCGACCCGATGCTGCAGGAAGACATGATCCCCGCTTGCCGTCAGGGCCGTCCCGGCGTCCGGAGCCGCCGAAGCCGTGAGCACGGGCGCCGACGCACCGCCGATATCGCCGCCGGCCGACAGCACGATCGCCGGCGCAACGATCGCGTTGGCGACGGGATTCGTGTTCCCGGGGTCGGTCGCCGCCGTCGTGATCGCGCCCGGCGCCGTCAGGCGGTACGCACCGCCGGGGGCACGATTGGACACGACGTTGACCGCGCCCTCGGCAGCATCGAAATCCTTCAGGACCGCGGCGCCCGTGGCGTGGTCGACCGTGACGTTCTGTCCGCTGACGCTCAGGGTGACGCCCGATCGCACCGTCCTGGCGCTCACCGACTCCGCGGCGCTGAGCACGACCCGGGCGGCGTCGATCGCACCGGCGCTGCCGATCGATCCGTTCACCGCGTTCAACACGAACTGCCGCGCCGTTCCCGCCACCTCGACCTTGCCCGACTGGTGCTCGATGTAGACGTTGCCCGTGTCCGCATTCGTGGAGGCGGTCAGCGCCGTGAGAGTGCTCACGCTCGCCGTCTTCAACGCGCGGCCCTGGCTCGCACCGATCCTTCCGCCCGCGCTCACCAGATCGATGCGATCCGCGCTGATCCGGTCCGCGCTGCCCGTCACGTCCGACGCGCTCGTGATGTCGCCCGCGGCGACGAGCTTGTACTGCCCGCCTTCCGCCCGGTTGGTCACCGTCGTGACCGCCCCTTCCGCCGCGTCGTAGTCCTTCAGCACCACGGCCCCGCCCGTGTGGTCCACCGTGACGCCCGTTCCGCTCGCACTCAGCGTCGTCGCTCCCCGGGTCGCCGCCGACACGGCCCCGCTCGCTTGCAGCACGATTCGCCCGGCCTCGATCGTTCCGGTCCCGCCGATGGCGCCATTCACGACCTGCAGCGCATACGTCCGATCCGCGGCTGCACGATTGGCGAGCACGCCTGCGGTCGTGAGGTCGGTGCTGCCGATCATTTGCGCGACGAATACCGCGCGGGCCGCGGCCGTCAGCGCCGTCCGGCCGGTCAGACTGGCGATCTTGAGCGGCTGCGCGGCATTGGCGCCGATGGTCCCGCCAGCCGCCTGGAGCACGATCGTGTCGGCGGAGACGGCATCCGTCGCGGCGCCGGGCGCGCCGGGCAGGCTCGCGCTCGTGATATCGCCCGGGATCGCGCCGTCGAGCGACAGGCGATAGCTGCCGGCCGTCGCCGTGTTCTTCACCTGATCGGACCCGGCATCGTCGACGATCACGGCGGATCCACCCTGGTGGACGAGCGTGACGGTACGTCCGGACACCGAAAGCCGCGTCGAGCCCCCCTCGGTGGTCGCGACGACGTCGCCGCCGCTGCGGATGACGATCGTCCCGGCGCGAATCGATTCTCCCGCGCCGGCCGCGCGTTGCACGTCGCCCCCCGCAATCATCCGGACCACACCGCCGGCCACGCTCCCGCCGGTGATGCTTCCGCCGGCGCGCAACTCGACGTTGCCGGCCCCCGCATCGAGGTGGCCGCGACCGATGTCGCGCCCGGCGGTCACGGTGATCGAGGCCGCGGCGATCTCGCCGCCGGTGACGTCGTTCGCCGCGTTCAATTGAACGCTGCCCGACGTCGCCGCGACGCGTCCGGCACCGACGATGGATCCTGCCGGGGCGGTCAGCACGTAGTCACCCGCGCTGGCGATGTTGGACAGCGCCCTGTCGTTCTCCGTCGAGACACGCGTTGACAGCGCCCGCACGTGAACGCTCGTCGCCTGCGCGGTCAGGACAGTGGTGTCCTGCCCCGCGATGCCCTGCACGTCGACGGGCCGCGCCTGCGTCCCGAGCTGGCCGTCCGCGACGGACAAGGAGACACGCTGGCCGGTGATGACACCCCCCGTCTCGATGCGTTCGAGGTTCGCGCCCGCGATGTCGAGCCGGTAGATCTGTCCAGCGATGTTGGATACGCCGGACAGATCGCCGAGCAGGATGCGGTCACCGGTCCCGCCGATCGCACCGATGCGCGCGAACACACTGTCCCTGGCACTCAGGGCGATGGTGGGTTCCGGTGCGAGCAGGCTTCCGAGATCCAGCGGTGCTCCGTCGAGGCCGATGCTGCCTCCGGGTGCGGAAATGGCCAGCTGCTTGACCTTGGCGCTGGCTGCGATGTCGGCCGGCAACGCGGGAATGCCCCCGGCACCGCCGGCCTCGAGGGTGAGGGTGTCGATGCCGCCGCTGCCGCCGCCGGCACCCAGGAACGTGCCGGTCCCCGTCAACGCGGTGGCAGACCGGAAGACCAGCGTCGACCCGCCGACGCTGCCGCCCAGATCCAGCGCGCCGTCGAGGCCCGCCGCGATCGAGGCGCGCGTCCGCATCGAATAGGTGCCGCCGGCGTCGACCGCGGCATTGGCGACCGGACCCGACACGAGTCTGGCATCACCCCGCTGCTGCAGAAACACGCTCCCCGCACGCGCGGTGACGTCGGTCCGGAGCGCAGTCCCGTTCGCAAGCTTCAGAGGCGCGTCCGCACTCGCGCCGATCCGGCTCTGGGCCGCAGCCGTGATGACGACACGCCCCGCGGCGATCTCGTCGCGTTCCGCAGCGGGATTCGCCGCCGGCGCGGAGGCGCTCGTGACATTGCCGGCGTCGAGCAACCGCAGCTCGAAGGCGCCCGCGGTCGCGCGGTTCCGGACCGCATCACTCCCCGCATCGTCGGCAACGACCACGCCGCCCCCGGCATGGGACAGCGTGACACTCGTCCCGCTCGCGGACAGCCGCGTTCCCGCACCCGCGGTGCTCGCCGTCACCGTTCCCGCTGCGGACAGCACGATGGTGCCGGCCTGCAGGCTGTCTCCGGTGCCGGCACCGCGGTCGATGAGGCCTCCGGCGATGATCCTGACCGCGGCTGCGCTCACGCTCCCGCCGCCGACGTCGCCGCCCGCACGAAGTTCGACCGTCCCGCCCGACGCCGTGATGGCGCCGGCGCCGCCGATGGAGCCCGGCACGGCTTCGAGCCGATACGTCCCACCCGTACCCGCGCCGTTGATCCGCGCAGCAGCGTCGACCGTGTTCACGTTGCCCTGCACGTGCCTGAGGAACACGTTGCCGGCGGCGGCCGTCAGATCGCTGCTGCCGGCCGGACTCGCGGCGGCCGTCTTCAGAACCGAACTTCCGCCACCGCTCAGCGCTCCGATCGTCCCGCCAGCGGCTTGCAGAACGATCGTTCCCGCCGTGATGGCGTCGGCCGCATCATTGCCCTGCGACGCGCTCGCAACGTGTCCCGTGCCCGCGAGGACGAGCTGGTACGTTCCGGTCGTTGCGGTGTTGGTCACGCCGTCGATCGCGTCGTCGGCGATGGTGACGGAGCCGCCGTCGTGCGCCAGCGTCACGCGGGTGCCGCTCGCCGACAAGCGGGTGGACGCGCCTTCCGTCGAAGCCGTGACCGCCGCGCCCCCCCTCATGACGATGGTCCCGGCCTGCACGTGGATGCCGCCGGCTGCGGGACCACCGATGCCCTGACCGGCGATCAACCGGGCGGACAGGGCCGTGACGTCCGCCATCGAGATGGCACCGCTCGCGCGCAGTTCGACCGTCCCGCCCGGCGCCGAGACCGCACCGCCTCCTCCGATCGATCCGCCGTCCGTCTGGAGGAAGTAGCCCCCGTTCGTCGCCCGGTTCTCGACGCCTCCCTGAGCAACGACGTCGACGTCTCCCGTCGATCGTGAGATGCGCACCTCGCGCGCCGAGGCGGTGAGCGTCATCCCGGCGGCGCCGCCATCGAGGCTCAGCGGGGTCGCGGCAGTCCCGATGCTGCCGCGGGCCTGCAGGATGACCTGCGAGGCCGTGATCGGCCCGCCCGTAAGGTCCGCAAAGGCCGTGGGACCGGTCTGCGTCCCGGTGACATCGAGGAAGTAGCGGCCCGAGGGACCGTTCGCGAGATTGCCCGACGAGGACAGGACGACGGAGCCATCCGCGTGCGTCACGTGCACGTTGGTGCCGCGCAACGTCAGGGCCGTCGTGCCGAGCGTATTGCCCGCTCCGCGCACGCTCGCCGTCTTGACGGTGTCGCTCGCGCCCGTCCCGATCTGACCGCCGAGGACTTCGAGATCGATCGTCCCCGCCGTGATCCGGTCGCCCGCGACCGTCGTCGCAGTGGCACTGCGCAAGGTGCCGCTGCCGAGACTGAACCGATAGGCACCCGACGTGGCCCGGTTGGCGGCGGCGGACCCGATCGCCGTCGGGACCGCGCCGGTCGAGAAGAAGTCGGCCAGGATCAGATTCCCGCCGCTCCCCGCGCCGGTCCGGGTCGACGCGGCGTCGACGTCGGTGGCCTCGAGCGTCAGGATCGAACCGGCTGCCAGGACGGGCGCGAGATCCAGCGGAGTGCCGGCGCCCCCGCCGATCGTCCCGGCCGGTGCGCTGAGCACCAGACGCTCGGCGATCCGTCCATTCAGATTGGTCGGCAACGCGGTGAAACTGCCGGTCCCGGTCCGCAGGAACAGCGAGGCGAAGGCCGCCGGGTCGATCGTCGAGACCGGCTCGCTCGCCGCGGCAAAGAACCCCGTGCCCGGCTGGCCCAGCCGCAGCTGATCGGCGGAGGCCAGCCACAGGTTGCGACCCGTGACGTCGGCGTCGACGAACAGGTTCGCCTCGTCCGTCCCTGAAGACGAGAACCGGGTCGTCCCGAGGTAGAACGTGCCATCGGTGGCCCGAGCGATGTTCGCGTCGTGCGCGCCCACGAGCCGGACGGCACCGCGATGCTCGATGAACACACTCGATCCGGCCGCCGTCAGATTGGCCGCGTTGCCCTGCCCGCCGGTACTCGGCAAGAGTGACGATGTCAGCAGGACGTCGGTGGCGCTCGCGCCGATGGCATCGGTCGCCGACAGGGTGATCGTGTCCGCCGTCACGCGATGCAGCGTTCTCGTGTCGGTGCCCGTCACGGCAGCCCGGCGAATGCCGCCGCCCGTGACGCTCACCCGGTATTCGGTGCCGGCGCCGTTGGTGACCGCGCCGTCGTCGCCGATGACGATCGATCCACCGGCGTGCGCGACGGTGACGGCTCCGTTCACCGAATTCGCGGCGAGTCTCGTCGCAACGCCATTCGTGACGGCGGACACGTTTCCGGTCGCCGCCAGCGTGATCTCGCCCGAGGTCAGCGGTCCCGCACCGCCGATGCTGACCGCATCGACGATGGAGATCTTGGTCGCCGCGAGCGCACGCGCCACGGAAACCGCCGATGCGCCGGCACCCGACAGCGTGAAGCTGCCGTTGGTCGCTGCACTGGTCAGGCTCGTTGCGCCGCCACCCGACGCCAGGTTGAACTGGTCGAGCAAGACGTTGGTGCCGCTGACGCTGAGATTCACCGCCGTCCCTCGCGCCACCACGACCATGGGCGCCGCCCCCGCGACCGCATCCACGAGCGCCACGCGATCCGCCGTCGTCGCGCCTCCGATGGTGCCTGCCGCACGCAGGACGGCGTTGTCCGCCGTGATCTGCCCTTTCGCAACGGATCCCGCGACGATGTCGAGATAGAACGTGGAGCCCGCCCCGGCCGCTGCATTGTCGTTGGCGAGGAGCACGGAACCGGAGGCGGAATCCCCCGGCCTGGCTTCGTGACGGACGGCGACGCTTCCCGCCGATGTGGTGCGCAGACTCAGCGCCGTGGGCTGCGCGCTGAACGATTGCGTGACGAAAGGATTCACCGTGCTGACGCCGCCTGCCGTGGTCACCGAACCGATGGCTGTCGCCGTCTGCAGGCGGATGTCGTCGCCGATGACCCGAGCGTCGCCGGTCGCGGTCACGCCGTTGAAAGCCGTCAGTGCAACGGTCGGCGCGGAAGCGCTGCCGGCCATGGCGAGATTCGCAGCCGCCTGGCTCGACGTGATCCGGTAGGTCTCGAGTGCGGTGTTCCGCACGGGATCCGGACGCCCGATGACCGCGTAGTCCTGCAGCGTGACGGTCCGACCCGTGGTGAGGAACGCGCTGTGGGCATCGACGGTGAGACGGGTGGTGAACAGATCGTCCAGCGACACCGGCGTCCCCGAGATCCCGATGTCGCCCTTGTTCGTCGTGTCGGTCACGCGTACCGCGAACGTCGCGGGCGCGCTGTCTGCCGCAGGTGCGCCGTCTGCCGCGATCGTGGGCCTCACGAAAGTGGCCGATTGCAGATACAGGGCCTGGCGGTCGCCGACGGGAATGCCGGTGAAGAGGTCGGCCGCCTCGCCGGCTCCGGCGCCTCCGAAGGTCAGGGAAGTGCCGATCAACTCGATGGTGCCGGCGCTGACGTGGCCGCGGTTCACCAGCGTGAGGGCGCCGCCGGCTTCGAGATGTACTCGGGCCGCTTTCACGGGCGCGGCCGTCTTCACCTCCGCGCGCGAATTCAGGAAGTACAGTCCGGTCGTTCCGTCGGCTCCCGTCTGGATCGGATCGGTGCCCCGCCCCGAAACGGTCAGCGTGCCGGCGGTGCCGACGTGATCGATCACGACACTCGCACCGGTCGCGATCAGCCCGGCGGAGCCGACCGAGTCGAGCACGATGCGCCGGTCCAGCGCACCGATCTCCGCCCCGGCGCTCAGATCGAAGTCGGCGCCCGTCAAGGTCGGCGTCGCGGACGTCGCAGACCGGGTGATCGATCCGGGCGCAGCCAGGATGATGCGCCCCACATTCGGATCGCCGGTACCGGATGTCGCCGTCACGGGCGCATCGATCACCAGGTTGCCGTTCGCACTGCCGACGCGCAGGGTGTAGCCGCCGGCCGTGGCTGCGTTCGCGACGGTGCCGACGGACTGGCCGGTGAACGTCTGCAAGGTCACGTCGCCACCACTGTGCGACAGGTTCACCGAAGCACCCGAGGCACTGATCGATGTCGGCCCCGTGCCGCCCGGCAGGATCGCGAGAGGACCGTTCGATCCGGTGATCGCGCCCGCATCCGTGCGCAGGACGATCGTCCCGCCCGTGACCGCGCCCGTTCCCCGAATCGTCTTGCCGGCGCCGAGCGAATCGACGAGATACGTGCCGCTCCCTGCCGAGTTGATGATGCCCGGATCGAATGCGGCATTGCGGAGGACGATCGACCCGTCCCGCCGTTCGATGAAGACGCCGGTACCGTTCGCGGTGAAGTCGACGTCCGCGGATCCCACCAGCACCACGGGCGCGGCGTCCGTGCCGATCGCGGCGCCGTTGGTCTTCAGGACGATTGCCCCGGCCTGGATGGTTCCCGTCGCCTGCGAAACCCGCGAACTCCGGATGGCCGATCCCGATGACGTGACTTCGAGCGAGAACGTACCGCCGGCGGGTATGGCGGCACTGGCCCCCGTCAACGTGACGGGCCCGCCCGAATGCGAGAGATGGACCTCCGTCGCCGACGCCGTGAGCGAGGTCCCTGTGGCCGCACCGCCGGCGGGCGTCGCGGTCAGGACCGGAACCGGCGGAACCGTCGTGGCGGGTGGGCCCACATTCGTCGTCGGGGGCGTTCCGATCGTGCCGGCAGGCGCGCGCAGGACGATGACCGGTGCGGTGATCGCCCCGGCGGTTCGAACGATGGACCCGCTGCTCGCGTCGAGAGTCACCTGGCTGCCGGCGACATCGCCGGCGAGGCTGAAGCCCGCATTGGACTTCACGGCGAAGGCATTGGCGCCTGCGGTGTTCGTGAAGGTGGTCGCGCCCGACGTCGAATCAACCAGCGTGACGAGCCCACCCTGATGATCGATGGAAACGGCGCCGCCTGCCTGTGCCGTCAGCGAGACGACCCCCTGCGTGACGGGATCGATCGGCGCATTGTTGGCGTTGACCGCCGAGTTTCCGATGCGCCCGCCGGCAACGATCACGATCGCACTCGCGTTGAGCACGCCGGATGACAGGACATTGCCGCCTGCCGTCAAGGCAATCCGGCTGCCGCTTCGGTCTCCGCCGGCACCCCAGACCACACTGGCTGTCTGAAGATCGATGTTGCCGGAAGCCACCATCTCGACGGACTTGCTGCCGCTCACGAACAACTGTCCCGGGTTTGCCGCCGTCCCGCTGTTGTCGAAGACGATGTTGCCCGCCTGGGCTCGGAGAACGAGCTGGGTCGTCGGTGCGCTGATGTCGACGTTGCGTCGATTGATGTGCCAGGTCAGGCTGGTGGTGCTGACGATCTCGGTGTTCGCGTTCGCGACGTTGATCTCCTGCTCGGAGATGCACGATCCGCCCGCCACCACGCAGGCAGCCACGGTCGCGCGAATGTCATCCGGATCGATCCGCCACGTACCGACGTTGCCGTTCGGAGCGGATGCGTCGATACGACCGGGCAGGTGAATCAGTCCCTGTCCCGAGGTTTCGACGAAACCGCCGTTTCCTCCCTGCAGTCCGCCTCGTACCGAGACGTTCCCGCCCACGGTCAATGTCCGGGACCCCCACAGGAAGATGCTGCCGCCGTCCCCCGAGACCAGGGCATCGGCCAGCAGACGCGTATCGGCGCCGGTCTGCGTCCGGCCGGCCGCGGACGCCGGCGCCCCTTGCAGCTGGCTGATGCCGCCGATGGAGATGGCGCCTCCGGCCCGATCTCCGCTGGCATCGACGCGCGCCGTTCCAGTCAGCCGGACGTCGTCGCCGAGGACGCGAACCTCGCCGCCGCGTTGACCGGTCCCGCGTCCCGACGCATCCAGCTCGCCGCTCACGGCGACGACGCCGGACGACCCGCCATCGAGAAGGATCTGGCCGTTGCGCTCGACGACGCCGCGGGCGCGGATGATTCCATCGCTGTTGATCACCGTGGACTGGAGGGCGTCCTTCGCTCGCGCCTCGAGCGCGACGCGGCCGCCTTCCGCGTTGAGCACGCCGCTCTGGGTGATCTTCGCGGCAGCGGCCGAGACGTCGACGGTCATCAGCATGAGTCCGTCGCGTTCGAAGTCGATCAGCACGCGATCCCCGGCCGCAAGCCCGATGCTGCCACCGGGAACGGTGATGGCCCCGCGATTCTCGACCTGCTGTCCGATGAGTGCGACGAATCCGCCCGGTGAGGCCGTGATCACGCCCGCATTGGAGACCGTCCCGGGTGTGCCGTCGGGGCGGGTGAACTGCAGCCGGCCCGCGAGGAAATCCTGCGTGCCGATCTGCAGATTGGACGCCACCAGACCGCCGACATCGACTTGCGCACCCGGCATGAAATGCACGCCGCTCGGATTGACGAGCATCACGCGACCATTGGCCTGGAGCGTGCCGTAGATCTCGCTGGGGCTGCCGCCGACGATGCGATTGAGCAGGAAGCTCTGCGAGGACGGCTGCAGGATCTGCGCACGCTCTCCCGCGCCGAGATTGAACTGCTGCCACTCGATGGCGGCGCGATCGGTGGCCTGGTTCACCACGAGCGTGCTCGCCGTGGGACGCGACACCATGGCCTGGCCGCCCACCACCTGCTCGCCCGTCGGCAGTGCGAGGACGCCCGCGCCGTTGCCCGCCATCCACATCGCAATGCCCAGCACCAGGGGCCGCATCCGGAGGAGCCCGCTCGATCGCATCGGCCTACTGTGTCCTGTCGTCATGTTCGAGCCTCCCACCCCGACGGCACCGGCATGCCGGGTGCCGCGTCCTGCTCAGAAGAACTTCACTGCCTGGAAATACAGCCTCGGTGTCCGCGTCGGGGAGCTGTTCTCCAGGCTATGGGCGTCCCACGGCGCCCGCCATGCCATGGATCCCCGCACGTACCACCCGGGCGGTTCCCAGTTCACGCCCAGGCCGTAGCCCTGGATCGTGCGCGTGTTGCCCGTCGTGCTGAAGGGCGAGGGCTCGTGGTTCGCGTTCACGGAACCGTAGTCCCAGAAGCCGGCGAGCACCATGTTGCCGGGCACCTTGTCCCAGATCACCCGGCGCCGGAGTTCGAGCGTTGCAAGCGTTCCCGTGTCCCCGATGCCTTCGGTCGGCGCGTAGGCGCGGACACCATACGGGCCGCCGAGCACCATCTTCTCGCTCGCGTCGAGATTCTTGGGCGCGTACTGCTTCTGCATCGAGGCGTACAGGAGCCAGTCGGGATTCAGCTGCTGCAGCCGGCTCAGGGCGACCATGTACTTGGCGTAGTTGCCTTCGGTGCGCAGCGTGGCGGCGTCGATGGAAGCACGACCGGGGCTGACGATGTCGAGCCGGCCGCGCACCACGGTCGCGGAGAACACGTTCACGCCGCCGCCGAGGAACGTGTCCCGGATGTCGCCGCTCAGCATGAACTGGTTGACGAGTGCGGTCTTCTCGTCCTCGCTCGCGGCCGCGGTGATCCGGTCCGTGAGATCGCGTCGGTCCACCTGCCACTGCCCGATGAGGTTGAGGTTGCGCGAGCGGACGACGGGATAGGAAAGAAAGCCGGAAACGATGGTGGCCTCGCCATTGATGCCGGAGTGGACGATCGACGCCGGCCCGCGAAGCAGGTCGTACGACAGGTGCGCGTACGAGAGTCCGCCGCGCAGCGCCGTGTTGCCGAGCGGTGCCACCGCGGCCGCGCGTCCGTAGAGAAGGCCGCTCTCGCGCTTGAGGTTGAACGACTGGAAGGCGCGGAAGTTGAGCAGTTCTCCGCGCCGCAAGGCGTTGTTCACATCCACGTTGACACCGATTCGCTTCTCCAGCGTGGCGTACGCGCCGTTGGTGTCGAAATCGACGTAGCCTTCGAGCATCCGGACCTTGCGTACCCGCACCACCAGGTCGGCCGTCCCCACCGTCTTGCCCGGCTTGAAGAACGACAGCGCGCTCACGCCCCGCAGGTCGTTCAGGAGGAAGAGTGCGCGCTCGACATCGCCGGTGGTGATCAGGGCCCCCGTCCGCAGCTTCCTGAGATAGCTCTCGACCAGCGGGCGGCTGATCCGGACGCCGGGGTCGTACTCGACCGAGATGTCGCCGAATCGCCCCTCCAGCACCAGCAGCTCGACCTGCCCGGCGGTGATGTTCTGCTCCGGGACGACCACATCAGCGAGAAACAGGCCAGCGTCGCCGAGGCGGCTGCGGAGTGCCGCCGCCGCGTCGAGGACGTCCTGGTAGGACTTCTTCGGACCGGTGAAGGGTTTCAGGACGCGCTCGGCCTCCTCGTCGGGCACGACGGTCAGGCCGCGGACCTTGTAGCCGAAGATGGTGGCGCGAAAGCCTTCGACGTCGGAGATCGCCTTGCGCGGACCGAGCAGGCGCTGTTCGTGGGTGGCGTCGCCGGGGGCAGGTCTGGCGGGCGACGGGACGGTCCTGAGCAGGGTGCCGGCGTCGGGCGTCTGGGCACGGGCCGTCACCCCCATCGAAAGGAGCGTCAGCGCGACCGCCACCATCGTCCGTCGATTCATGCTTGCACCGTCCCCCTGCCCATCGTCAAACCCGCTTCGGGACTCACGCCGAACCGCGTCGGAATTCTGCCCGGTGCCGTGCGCCGACGACCTTTGCCGACGGGCCGGAACGAAGGCGCCGTCCCATTTAGCCAGCGCCGCCGGACACGCGCAAGCCGCCGAAGGTGATATCGGGCGGTCTACTTGAACACGACTTCCTTCGGCGGGCGATAGCCCAGTTCCTCGGTGGCGCGCTTGCGAAAGCGGGCCGCCCGATCCTGTCCGCCGACCTCGTTGTAGTACTCGTACAGCGCCCAGCTCGCGATCCCGTTGCCGAGCTCGGTCGCGATGCGGAGCCATTGCTCGTAGCGGCGGTCATTGCGCGCGATCCCCGATCGTCCGCTCCGGTAACGTTCCGCCACTCGCAGGGCCGCGTCCTTGTCGCCGCGCAAGGCCCGGACGAAATCCTCGCGGTAGTCGGCCTGCCCGCCGGGTTCCTCGATCAGGCCGTCCCGGGAAAAGTCCGCGGCGCGCACGGCCGCGAGCATGTCCTTGGCGCCGGAGAGGCGCACCTTGACGACCGCCGCGTGCGCGCTCTTCGGATGCGCCTGGAGAAAGGCCTCGCACAACCGGACGAGGTCGTACGGCTTCACCGTGCGCTCGATCTCGGTCCAACGGGTCTCGGCCTCGGCTTCGGCGGCCTTGGCGTCAGCCGCGCCGGTCGTGAGGCGGAACGTGCCCCGGATGTTGGCGGCCGTCTGCGGATGCTGGGGCGCGAAGCTGAGCTTGAGCTTCTGGAACTCCTGCTTGACGGTCTGGAGGCAACGGTCTTCGACGATCCGGCAGAAGTCGTACACCGACGTCGCGGCCTCCGGTTCCCGCAGGCTCTCGACGACGGCACCGGTGAAGAACGTGTTGCGGGAATCGACATTCGGCGCGAGCGCGGGACGTCCCTTGCGAGTGCCGAACATGATGATCGTGCCTTCGGGAGGACGGACCTGGTTCAGGTCGCCGGATCGGGCGCCCAGGCTGATGCGGCACGCATCGACGAAGGACAGGACCACGCCGGGATACCCTTGGGGCAACCCGGCCATGACGTCCGTGAGCTTGAAGGACCGGTCGAGCACGTCCTGGTGAGCGGGATCGATGCCGGCCGGCACCAGGAGGTTGACGCCGTCGATCTCGAGACCATGGCCGCAGAAGTAGAACACCACGAGCGAGTCGCCCTTCGACAGGTCGAATCGCCGACTGCCGATGTGATCGCCGAACTCGCGGACGGCCCGGCGCATGCCCGCGGCGTCCAGGTCCAGATGGGCGGTCACCTCGAAGTCCAGCGACTTGAGTGCGGCCGTCATGTCCGTCAGGTTCTTGCGGGCGGGCGGCAGGTCCTGACCGCCGGGATAGTTGCCGTTGCTGATGAGCAGCGCGACACGGCGGGAGGGCCGGTACTCCGCCGCACCCGTCGCCCCGACCGTCACCGGCGTGCGTTCCTTCGACTCCGGCAGGGCGGGCCCCGTCGCCGTCGCCGGCGCCGGCGACGGGGCCTCGGCGGAAACCCGCGTCTCACCACCGGTGGAGGTGCATCCGGCGCCGGCGAACCACGAGATGCCGGCGACCAGCGAGCCCGTCAATGCGAGACGGCGCCGGACATCGATCGTCTCGATCCGATGCGGATCTGCATCATCGTGTGCGTCGTTCACCTGGCGCGCCTCCCCGTGGGTCATTGGGGGGCCAAGGGTAGACCGCCATCGACGGGCTGACAACGGCAGGGCACTCGGACATCGGATCAGGCGCAACCGGAGGTTCCCCGATCCTCGCGAGAGGCAAGACATGACCCCGAGTGGGGTTCACCCCGGACGGATCGCCGACGGCCCGATGCCGGTCGAGGCGCGAACGCCCGCTCAGTCGGCCTCGATGATCACGCCGCGAGCAATCGTGTCGCCCGCAGCAGCGATGACGTAGACGCGTCTCGCATCGCGGGCGCCGGGGGTCCGGCGGAAATGTCTGAGTCCGTCGCACAACGACTGGTTGCAGGTGTCCGACCGGAACGACCGGTCGAGCGCGCAGCCCTGCGGACCGTGGAACACGCACGACCCGGCAATGGCATCGGGCGGAATGCGGGACAGATAGTGATCGCGCAGCGCCGATCCCGAGGGCGCGTGGTCCGCCCGCATCACTCGGCGCAAGGTGTCCGCGCTCAGGTAGGCGTGCGTTCCGCCAAGTCGGCAGCAGCGCCCGCCGCACGTCCCGCAGAGTTCGCGTTCCGCCCAGGGAGGCTCGGCGGTCGCTGCCATCTCGAGCCCGATCGTCGGATCACTCGGACGGTGCGGATCCGCCAGGGCCTCCGCCAGCACCGTATCGAAGTGCCGTTCGAACGCCTCCCGTCTCCCCTGGGGCTGGGGGGCGAGCGCTTCCGGATTGTGCGGCACGACGGCCAGCGGCACGGACGCGGGATCGATGCCTTGCGCTTGCAGGTGAGCGTCGGCGTGCAGCCGAAAGACCCCGTCTTGACGCAAGGCCACCCCGGCCGCCCACGTCTCTTCCGCTTTGCGCCGCATCGCTTCAGCGAGCTCGACCGTCGCCCGCTCCTGATCGGACAGGGGCTTTCCGGTGATCTCCGCCAGGAGCCCCGGCGGGAGCGCCGCGAGACTGTCTGCGGTTCCGCGCAGCGAGGACGGCAGGTCGGCGTCGTCAAACGTCATGGCAAGTCCGCTCGGATCCGGATGGACACGATCATGTCTCGCAAGGCGAAAGACCTCAAGGCCCGTCGTTCCGCGGTTCCCTCACCGGGGCTCCCGCATCGTCGACGTGGCGGAACGGCCTGATCGGGGGATCCGCCCCCCGCGCCGGGCGCCGCGTGGCGCAATCGGAGCGTCGCGTCGCGCTGCCGGACCAGCCGGCATCGCGGACGGCACCGGTGGCGGGAAGGTTCTGATCGATGCGCGCTCCGACCGTCACGTGACTCAGGTCTTCGGTGGCGGAGGCCAGACGAAGTTCAGGCGACCCGGCATCGCACGAACCGTCGGGGGTGGATCGGCGTTCTTCAGGGCAGTGACGGGCACGCGATTGGGAACGCTGACGATCTGCGCATCCCAGGTGGGCGCCTTGACGACGGCGACGGTCGTGTTCTTCAGCGGCGCGGGATTGATCGTCTGCGGGGACGCCGTCACCTCCTTGCCGACGTCGGGCATCTTCTGCGCGACGACGGGCGCGTCCTGCTTCCTCGGCTTCGGCGGCAGAGGAATCTTCGGCTTGGGCGGCGCCGGCTTCTTCCACTTCACTTCGGCCATCCGGTCGAGACTGGTGATGCGGATGTTCTGCAGGTTCTCGCTCCGGTCCTTCGGGGTGTTCGCATTCCATTCCTGGGCGCACAGCTCCGCCCGATAGAGGAAGGTCGGGTCCGTCGACTCGATATGCGTGAGCAGGAACTCCGGGCAGCGCGCCGTCTGGGGTTGGCCGGGTCCGCCCCGCTGGGCGTCGAAGGACTTGTACCAGAGCGTGTCGTTGCCCGAACGGAAGTCCCGCTTCCTGGCCGTGGCCGTGACCAGGTACAGGTCTCCGGCGGACGGGGCATTCCAGAATCCCTTGTTGGCCTTCATGTCCTCGCCGACGATCCACCACTGGATGCGATGCGTCTGGGCACCATGATTCCGGTTGACGCGCGGATCCATGAAAGGAATCCGCTGATCCATCATCTCGAGGAATTCGAACGCCTCCAGCACGCCCTCGAGGAAGTACACGCGGTCCTTGCTGAATCCCTGCGCGATTTCGGTTTCCCGCAGGACGTCATGCAGCGCCACACCGAGAATGCCTTCGTCGCTGTAGGACTTCAGTACGCCCTGAGCGCCGGAACGGAGATTCTTCACGATCTGGATCTGCTTCTGGACCCGCGTCGACAGATCGTCGAGGAACGCGTTGACGCGGACCTCGTCGTCGAGCAGCCACCAGATCCGCCCGAAGTCGTCGATGGTCTTCGGATCGAGGGGCTTGAGCGAGTTGGAGTCGATGATGTCCAGCGCCTGCACGAGTTGCACGTACTCGGCGACGGTACTGGCGGCGTGATTCTTCTGGAAGGCGGGCATGGGGTCTACCTCGCAGCAGGGGGATTCCGGGACCGCCCGCGACATTCATGGGCCGTGACGCGTGACGGGCTTTGCTGGCAGTGCAGTGCGTTGTCTGGTCCGATGCGTGTCTGCCCTCCGTCTGGCCGCCGAGGGGCGTGCTGCGCCGACGGCCACTGATGGTTGAAGAGGATCTTGCCGTAGACGTCGACCGCGAATTCCCCGCCGTTGTCCGCATTGCGGATCGCCTCCGCCGGACGCCGGTCCGTCAGCCGGCAATCGTTCGTCAGGTCGTCGCAGACCGCCACGTTGCCGCAGTTCACCGAACCGTTCCACGCGTCCGCGGCGATCGTCCCGACCGAGGCTTCCTCGGGCGCGTCACCCGTTCGGCTGGCTGAGGTCGCCCGGATCGGCCCTGGCGCTGTTCGCGCCATCTCGACCGTCGCCCAAGAGGATGACCTTGGTCGAATCGATGTCATCCGGGGCCCGCAATCGGTCGCGCACGATGCGCCATCGGCCCTCATCGTAGGCGTCAATCCCCATGACGTACAGCGTACGTACATTGCCCTCGGCCCCGCACCGATCACGGTGTCGCGCGACGCGCGGCCTGCGGGAAGCTGATCCCCTCATCGAACGTGTGGCCTGACATCTGCATCAGCGGACGGTCCGCCGGCGCGACGACCGTAACGCGCTCGCTCGATCCCGTGGTCTCGTGACGAGTGATCGAATCCGAGACCGGCTGGGTCACGCTGCAATCCCGCAGCGACCGGACGGCGCCCTTGCCCGTCATGGAATCCTTGCCCGGGTTGCGGAACATGCCGAGCCTCGCCCCGACCATCAGGCTGCGACGCTCCTCGGGCTGACGGGTGTTGCTTCGGATCTCCGATGCGTTCGACACATTCTGGGGGAATGTCGTTCAGGTCGTTCGAGTCCTCGCACCCCTTGAACCCCTTGTTGACGTCCCGGAGAGCGGCACTGCAACGACCACGGTCGATCTTCCCGCGTCCCGCATTGCCGAGCGTGATCCGTGTACCGCCTGGAAAGGTCACGCGGCCTCCTGCATCGCGGGATGGGCAGGAGGCCGCGTGACCTTTCCAGGCGCTCCCCCGGTCCGGCTCGGACGTCTCCCCTTCCGGCTGGTGTGTAGGCGCGAGGCCCTAGAAGAGGCCCGCAACGCCCGCCCTAGTCGAAGCCGTACGTGAACTCCGAGTCGCTGACCGACACGTGCACCCGCGCGACCGGCCGCCCCTCGAGCGTCCGCCGCAGGAACTCCTCCGACATGCGGGGCAGCACGGTGTTCGTGAGGATCGCGTCGATCATGCGGCCGCCGCTTTCGAGTTCCGTGCAGCGGGCGATGATCAACCGGATGACCGCGTCGTCGTAGGTGAACGGAACCTTGTGGTTCTCCTCCACGCGCTTGCCGACGCGTTTGAGCTGGAGCCTGGCGATCGCGCCGATCATCTCGTCGTTCAGCGGGTAGTACGGAATCACGACGAGCCGGCCCAGCAGAGCGGGCGGAAACACCTTGAGCAACGGCTCGCGCAGGGCCTTGGCGATGTCCTCGGGCTCGGGCATCAGTTCGGGATCCTTGCACAGGTTCATGATGAGATCGGTACCTGCATTCGTCGTCAGCAGGATCAGCGTGTTCTTGAAGTCGATCACCCGCCCTTCGCCGTCCTCCATCCACCCCTTGTCGAAGACCTGGAAGAAGATCTCGTGCACGTCCGGGTGCGCCTTCTCGACCTCGTCCAGCAGGACCACCGAGTAGGGCCGGCGGCGCACGGCCTCCGTGAGGACGCCGCCCTCCCCGTAGCCCACGTATCCGGGCGGCGCGCCCTTGAGCGTGGAGACCGTGTGAGCCTCCTGGTATTCGCTCATGTTGATGGTGATGACGTTCTGCTCGCCCCCGTAGAGCGCTTCCGCAAGCGCAAGGGCCGTCTCGGTCTTGCCGACGCCGGAGGTGCCGGCCAGCATGAAGACACCGATGGGCTTGTTGGGGTTGTCGAGCTTCGCGCGCGAAGTCTGGATCCGGCGGGCGATCATCTCGAGGGCGTGACGCTGCCCGATGATCCGCTGCTCGAGCGTGTCGGCGAGACGGAGGATCGACTCGACCTCGTTCTTCACCATGCGGCCCACCGGAATTCCCGTCCAGTCGGCCACGACGCCGGCCACTGCAGGCTCGTCCACGGTCGGCATGATCAGCGGATTCTCGCCCTGCAGCTGCGCCAGCTTGTCCTGGAGTTCGCGCAGTTCCGCCAGTGCCTGGCTGCGCTCTTCATCGGTCAGGGCCGCGGGCGCTGCGGATGCTCCTCCCGGGGCAGGCGCGTCGATGCTCTTTCCGCCTTCGCGCAGGCGCGCGCGCAGCGCCAGGATGCGATCGACCATGCCCTTCTCCTCCTGCCAGCGCGCGTCGAGCGTCGCCAGCCGTCCCCGTTCCTCCTCGCGCTTCTGCTCGGCATCGGCGCGTCGGTGTCCGACGTCGATGCCGACCGCTTCTTCCCGGCCGATGATCTCGAGTTCCGTGTCGAGCGCTTCGATGCGACGTTGGCAATCCTCGACGGCCGCCGGTGTCGCATGCTGACTGACCGCCACGCGGGCGCAGGCGGTGTCGAGCAGGCTCACCGCCTTGTCGGGCAGTTGCCGTGCCGGAATGTAGCGATGCGACAACTTGACCGCCGCCTCCAGCGCCTCGTCCAGCAACTGCACCCGGTGGTGCTTCTCGAGCGTCGAGGCCACGCCCCGCAGCATCACGATGGCCTTCTGCTCGTCGGGTTCAGGAACCTGGACGACCTGGAAGCGCCGCGTGAGCGCCGGGTCCTTCTCGATGTACTTCTTGTACTCGGCCCAGGTGGTCGCACCGATGGTGCGCAACGTGCCGCGCGCGAGCGCCGGCTTGAGGAGGTTCGCGGCATCCCCCGTGCCGGCGGCCCCGCCCGCGCCGACCAGGGTGTGCACCTCGTCGATGAACAGGATGATCGGCTTCGGGCTCGCCTGCACTTCGTCGATCACCTGGCGCAGGCGCTGCTCGAACTCGCCCTTCATGCTCGCACCGGCTTGCAGCAGCCCGATGTCGAGGGACAGCAGACTCACATCCTTCAGCGAGGGCGGGATGTCGCCGCGCGCGATTCGCTGGGCGAAGCCTTCCACGACCGCGGTCTTGCCGACGCCGGCTTCGCCGGTGAGGATGGGATTGTTCTGGCGCCGTCGCATCAGGATGTCGACGATCTGCCGGATCTCCTCGTCGCGGCCGGTGATGGGGTCCATCTTGCCCTCGCGGGCGCGCGCGGTCAGATCCTGCGTGTAGCGCTTCAGTGCTTCCTGCTTGCCCATGGCCGCGGGCGCCATGGCCCCGCTGGCCTCTCCGGGCGCTGCAGCGCCGAGCTGGCTGCCGTCCTGCGCACTGAGCGCGTCTTCCGGCGACCCGCCGACAATCTGCGCGAAGTCGTCGGCGAGCGCCTCGGGCTTGACCTTGTCGAACTCGCGGGAGATGGCTGGCAGGACGTTCTTGAGCCCCGGCGTCTTCAGGATGCCGACGATCAGGTGACCCGTCCGGACCTGCCCTTCTCGGAACAGCAACGTCGCGAACACCCAGCCGCGCTCGACGGCTTCGTCCACGTGCGACGAGAGATCGGAGATCGAGGATGCGCCTCGCGGCAAGCGATCGAGCGCCTCGGTCATGTCCTTCGCGAGCCGGCCGGCATCGAGATTGAAGTGGCGCGCGATGCGGTGGAGGTCGGAGTCCTGGAGCTGCAGGATCTGATGCAGCCAGTGCACCAGCTCCACGTAGGGATTGCCTCGAAGCTTGCAGAAGACCGTGGCGCTTTCGATCCCCCGGTAGGCAAGGCTGTTGAGCTTGCCGAACAACGCGGTGCGGCTGATTTCTGGCATGGCGCGACTTCCTCCAGTGGATTTCTTCGTCAGGGATGGATCGTGAGCACGATGTCGTCCGCGTCGAGTGCCGGTCGGCCCGGCAACCAGCTCGTCCAGCCGAGCTGCGCGCCGTGCCCGAGCCGGCACACCGGAACGTCCTCGCGCTCCAGGATGAGTTGGACTTCACAGACGGGGACATCACCCGCGTAGTTGCGAACCCATGCCGCCACCTGGCGCAGTGCGGCGCCGCCCGGCAGCAGGGCCTGGTAGCGCGCCAGGCCCATGGCGCCGATCACGATGCGGAACTTGTGCTGATGACTCCACACGCGCACCCCCAGCACGGTCGAGAGTCCCAGTTCGGTGTTCTGCGCCTGCCGCCCGAGACGCGAATGATCCTCGGCCGGCAACTCCAGCCAATGCCCCACGAACTGCACGATGCGCACGGGCAGCGAGAGAAATCTGCCGAGGATGGCCTTCAGTCCGTCGGCCGAACGCGCCTGGTTCGCGAGCAATCCGGCGTAGTGCAGCTTGGCCGCGTCGGGCAACGCATCGCGGTTGCGCAGGGCCGGCGACCCGAGACCGAACAGCGACCCGAGGTAGGTCGAGAACCGATCGTCACCATCCCCGCGATCCAGACTCACGGTCGGCTGCGCGCTGGCCCACGCCCGGTAGAAGATCGAGAGCAGCCGGTGATGGAACAGGTCGAGAAAGCGTGCGAACGTCGGGTCGTTGCTGTTGCGCACGCGGTCGCGCACGTATTCGGTCAGGTGCAGCGGCAGCGGGCCGTTGGGGCCGATCAGACCGAAGAAGTGCACCGTCAGGCGGGGGAGGCGCTCCTCCGTGCCGACGTCGAAGGCGTCGAGGGCCGTGGGGGCGAACGACAGCGAAGGGGATTGTCCGAACCGGACCGGATCCTCGGCGGCCCGCCGGGAATGTCCGATGCGCGGGCGATCGGGATTGGCGCACTCGATCAGACGCAGCGCCTGGAAGAAATCGAATCGTCCCGGGTCCGCGGCGAGTCGCCGGTAGATGGCTAGAGCGTCTGGCATTGCCCGAGTCTCGGCGGCCACCGCATGATCTCCCCGCGGCCCGAGGATCGCACGATGGTTTCGGTGAACCCGTTGATCGACACGTAGCGGGCAAAGAATCGCTCGAGCACGGCGCCCAGGAGGAAGACGCCCGTCCCCTCGAAGGCCGTCTCGTCGAGGGTCAGGGTGATCTGAAGCCCGCGCCCGTAGGTCACCGGCCCGGGCATGGGCATGCGGCGGGTCACGGGCTGGGTCGTCACGGACCGGACTCCCTCGATCTGCCGACGCACTGCGGCATCCCCGAGGCCGGCGTACAGCGTGAGCAGTTCCCGCAGTGCGCTGGCCCCCTGGCGATCATCCGTGTCGGCAAGCGACAGATAGTTGAGCGACAGATGGCTGATCAGCCGCCAAGCCGTATCGCCGTCCGTGTGTGTCGCTGCCGGCTTGGAGGGGCCCGCAATGCAGCGGATGCTGTTGACCGGCGCACTCTCCTCGATCGTGAAATCGGTCTTGCCGACGCCGAGCGGCATCGACAAGGGAAGGTCCCGGTTGGTGCAGAGGGCGGTGACGCCCAGCTGGCGCAGGTCGGAGCGCAGCGGCGCCTCGGCGGCGTCCACGAGCGAGATGAAGACTTCCGAGCCGACGTAGCTCGACCGCGGACCCAGCCGGCGCTGCCGCTCCGACAGGATTCTCGGCACCCGTCGGACCTGGTAGTACGCACGCCCGCGCTCCGGTTCGCTCCAGTCGGTGGCCGAATGGAACGGCTGGAAGACCTGTTCGGCGTCTGCACTGGTGCCGTAGCCGACGGCACCCGTGACCTGATACACCTCCAGGTCCATCGGCCGGGTGCGGTCGGGGACGAGGTGATACTCGGCCTGCTGATTCGTGAGGTGGATCCGGTCGGCGCGCTTGTGGACGAGATTGATGACCGGCGTGCAGAAGAGCGCAAAGTTCTCGGCATCCACGACCCGCTCGAGCGATGCATCGCTGCGGTCGAACAGGACGGTGATCTCCAGTTCCTTCTCGTTGCATCGACGCACGGCCGGACCGAGTCCGGTCAGCTCGACGAACAGGAAACGTTGCGGCAGGGCGAAGTATTCCTGCAACAGGCGGTAGCCCTGGAAGGAACGCGACACGAAGGGAAGCAGCGCTTCGTCGTCCTCGAAGCCGACCGGGCGGATCGACCGTGCGGGCAACCATTCGTAGTCACCGGGCACCGCTTTGCCGCCGCGCACCACCACACCGACCGCATTGCCCAGCAGCCGCTCCTGCAGTTGCATGGGCGTGTCATCGCTGCCGCGCAGATACAGGCACAGGCTCGCCAGAGCGGTCTTGTTGAAGGTGAGACCGGCCGTCGTCCGCAGCCGCAAGCGCAGTCCGCTCTTGATGCCGGTGATCCCCGAGAGGTCCACGCCGGGCATTTCACCCGTGAACGTGAAATAGCGTGCTTCCGCGATCTCGATCGGCCAGAGCGTCACGTCGTGGGCGGTGCGGTACTCGCAGGGCGTCTGATCACCCTTGCCGAGAATGCTCTGCAGCGCCGTTTCCCGCTTCAACGTGAATCCCGCCGCGAGGCTGCCTTCGGTCAGGTCGGGCCGCAGCTGCACGATCGCCATCGACGGCGTCGGTGCCAGATAGTTCGGATAGACGAGCTCGAACAGGTGCTGCGAGAAGCGCGGAAACTCGGCGTCGATGCGCATCTGGATCCGGGCCGCCAGGAAGCTGAACCCTTCGAGCAGACGCTCGACGTACGGGTCGGCGCATTCGAGTCCCTCCAGACCGAGACGCCCGGCGACCTTGGGAAACTCCTTCGCGAACTCGCCTCCCATCTCCCGCATGAACTGGAGTTCGCGGTTGTAGTAGCGGAGCAGGGTGGGATCCATCAGCGGTTCTGGGAACTGATTTCCGAGACCTTCACTTCGCCGATCTCGAGGTCCAGTTCGGTCTTGAGGTAGACGCGCAGGGGAACGGGCTGGGCCCAGAGTTCTCCCTCGATGTCGAATGCCAGCGTGTTGTGGGCCATCAGTTCCGGCCGCGAACGCGCCGTCACCTTCACGGTGCTGGCAAGGATGCGCGGCTCGAAATCGATGATGGCCTCGCGGACGGCCCGTTCGAGCGCGATCACGTCGAGACCGGAGGCCGTCAGGCCGGCCACGTCCGGCATGCCGTAGTTCACGACGGATCGCGCCACGAGCGGGTAGTCTTCAAGATCCTCGAGCACGTCGAGGCGGGTCGCGTTGAGCAGCCAGCTGAGATCCCGCAGCACGCACTCCCGCAGCCGGCGCATGGACAGCACGCGCTTGTCGCGGGATTCCCGGTCGACTTCGGGTTCGTCATCGGTCAGGCGATCGAGCAACGACGGCTGCAGCCGCTCGTTCTGCGTGAGTTCAGCCACTCGTTCCCGCCGTCGCGGTCGCCTCGGTCCCGGTCTCGGCGACCTCGAGTTCGACGACCCGCGTGTCCATGAGCGCGTACTCGCCCGCATCCGTGGCAAGGAGGCGCTGGCCTTCCCCCATGTAGACACCGGGCGAGGGTTCGGCCCATTGCGTCATTCGCGACAGCCGGATCCGCGCGTCCGGCGAGGTTTCGGACCCGACGTAACGCGTCGGGATCAGCCCGATGGCCTCCCCGCCATTGGCCCACGTGAACTGCGCCGGCATCCAGACGACATCACGCAGGTCGGTGGGCGCATCCACGTGGATCCGACGGATGCGATGCAGGGGGACCCAGTAGTAGCCGCTGGTCAGCATGACCTCGAGCACCGGCCCGAGGCGGGAATCGGCATCGGCGATCCATTCGAATCGCGACCCGTTCCAGGTGCCGGCGGTGGCGGGTGCTTCGTCGAACGCTTCGGCCCGCAATTCCGCAGCCTGCACGTTCGCGCCGGCCCCCTCGAGTTGCAGGGCCTGAACCAGCAGCGCGATCCAGCGGTCCGGATCCCCGAAGATCAGCGGCGAGCGCCGGCCGGCAAAGATCTCGCGCCTGAGGGCTTCATCGCGCAGCGCTTCGCGGTAGGTCTGCACCATCGCGAGATTCGCCGGATCCAGTTCGCCGGCGACGCTGAGCTGGGTCGCCGCGCGATCCCACTGACCGAGCACGGTCAGGAGCTGGAACAGGAATACCCGATGCGCGGCCTTGCCGGGTTCACGACGGACCTGCTGCTGCAATTCGGCGAGCGCCTCGTCCAGCAGGCCGTCGCGCAACTTGTCTTCGGCAGACATGATTCCTCCCCGCCACGGAAGGCGGGCATGAGTCGATCAGGAAACAGCGGTGAACGACGCGGGGATGGCGTCGTTCACCCCGGAGACAGCCGTTGCGCGCCGGATCAGTAGACCGCGTTCTTTTCGAGGTCCCACTTCTTCGCCGTGCCGACGGTGATCTTCTCGCCGTCGAACTTGTCGTACTTGTAGGAGATCTTCGTGTAGTTGACCGAGAACGATTCGGTGGGCCGATCGCCGCCGCTCGACATCGAGTAGCTGGAGACGAGCGGCTCCTCGAATTCGATGGTCAGGTAGACCTGGGACTTCTTGTCCGCCCCGCCCGTCTGGATGAAGTGGCACTCGAGCTTGCCCAGGCTCTTCCCGCAGACCGCCTGCATGAACAACTCGGCAGACGCGATGTCGGTGGGCTTGCTGAAAGTGACTTCCGAGAATGAAGGATTGCTCGTCTCGCGGTCGCCGCCGCCGGCCACGGAGGCGATGGCCCGGCCGACGCCCAACTGCATGCTGCTGACAGTAATCCACTTCTCGTGGCTGGCCACGGTGGATTCGCCGTTGATCGCGGTCTTGAACTTGAGGAGGATCATGGGTTGTTCTCCGATTCAGGTCGTTGTTGCACTCGCCCGGATACGCTGGCCGGGTGCCGGCCAGCGTCGTTCGAATCCCGCGGAAGCAGCCCGGGTACGCGCTTCCTTGTTCAGCCGTCGGCTCAGCCGCCCTTGCCGGACGGGAGCTTGGACACCAATCGCAGCGACACCGTGAGGCCTTCCAACTGGTAGTGCGGCCGCAGGAAGAACTTCGACGAGTAGTAACCGGGGTTGCCTTCGATCTCCTCGATGACCACCTCGGCACCTGCCAGCGGTTGCCGCGCCTTCTCGGCGTCGCTGGCGGTCGCGGGGTTCTGGAGCACGTACTGCCCGACCCAGTTGTTGAGCCACACCTCCATGTCGGCCCGCTCCTTGAACGAACCGATCTTGTCGCGAACGATGCACTTCAGGTAGTGCGCGAACCGGCAGGTCGAGAACAGATAGGGCAGGCGCGCGGCCAGGTTGGCGTTGGCCGTGGCGTCGGGATCCTCGTATTCCGCGGGCTTCTGCAGGGACTGCGCGCCGATGAAGGCGGCGAAATCGGTGTTCTTCTTGTGCACCAGGGGCATGAAACCGTTCTTCGCGAGTTCCGCTTCACGGCGATCGCTGATCGCGATCTCGGTCGGGCACTTCATGTCGACACCGCCGTCGTCCGTGGGGAACGAATGCACCGGCAGGCCCTCGACGGCGCCGCCCGATTCGATACCGCGGATCTGCGTGCACCAGCCGTAGTTCTTGAAGGACCGGTTGATGTTCACTGCCATCGCGTAGGCGGCATTGGCCCAGATGTACTTGTTGCTGTCGGCGCCGGCCGTGTCTTCCTCGAAGTCGAACGCCTCCACCGGATTGGTCTTGGCGCCGTAGGGCGTCCGCGACAGGAAGCGAGGCATGGCGAGTCCGATGTAGCGGGCATCGTCCGATTCACGCAGGGATCGCCAGGCAGCGTGCTCCGGCGTCCCGAAGATCTTGGTGAGATCCCGCGGATTGGCGAGTTCCTGCCACGTATCCATGAGCATGACGTTCGGGTTGGCTCCGGCGATGAAAGGCGCATGCGCCGCCGCCGAGATCTGCGCCATCTGTCCGAGCAACTCGACGTCGGGCGCGCTGTGGTCGAAGTAGTAGTCGCCCACGAGACAGCCGAACGGCTCGCCGCCGAACTGGCCGTATTCCTCTTCGTAGATCTTCTTGAAGACCGGGCTCTGGTCCCAGGCGGTGCCCTTGAATTTCTTGAGCGTCTTGTGAAGATCGGTCTTGCTGATGTTGAGCACCCGGATCTTCAGCATCTCGTCGGTTTCGGTATTGTTGACGAGATAGCTGAGACCACGCCAGGCGCCTTCGAGCGCCCGGAAGTCCTCGTGGTGGAGGATCAGGTTCAGCTGTTCCGTGAGCTTCCGGTCGATCGCGGCGATCATCGACTCGATCGAACGCAACACGTCGTTCGAGACGATGCTGGTGTGCGCCAGTGCCTGCTCGGCCAGGGTCCGCACCGCGGACTGGACGGCCTCGGTGGCCTTGTCGGTCTTCGGCTTGAACTCCTTCTGGAGCAGCGACTGGAACTCGCCGAGCTCCAGGGTCGCCGTCCCGGCCTGCCCCTGCGATTCGAGATTCGTCTCAGCCATTTGACCCTCCGTCGGAAGGACCGCCTTCGGGTTTCGGTGCCGACGCCAGCGCCTGCAGCAGCGCCGGATCCTGCAGCACCTTCGCCATCAGATCCTCGGCGCCCGTCTTGCCGTCCATGTAGGTCAGAAGATTGGACAACTGCGTGCGCGCTTCCAGGAGCTTGCTGAGCGCATCCACCTTGCGCGCGACCGCGGCCGGCGAGAAGTCGTCCATGCTCTCGAACGTGATGTCGACGCTGATGTTGCCCTCGCCCGTCAGGGTGTTCGGAACGGCGAAGGCGGTCCGCGGCTTCATCGCCTTGAGCCGCTCGTCGAAGTTGTCGACGTCGAACTCCAGGAATTTCCGGTCGGCGACCGGAGCGAGCGGATCCGCGGGCTTGCCGGACAGGTCGGACATCACCCCCATGACGAACGGGAGCTGGACCTTCTTCTCGGCACCGTAGACCTCCACGTCATACTCGATCTGGACTCGCGGCGCCCGGTTTCGGGCGACGAACTTCTGACTGCTTTCCTTGGCCATCACCTACCTCCTGATGAAGTGGGGGGTTCTCACGTTAGGAAGACTCGCCTTCGCCGCCCTCGATCTCGCCGCGGATTCGCTCGACCTGAGACAGACCTTCCGGTGCGAGGTCACGCACGATATCCATGAAGCTCATCGGCACCAGTCGCTGCGCCCGCCGGAGCAGGATGGGCACCGGGCTGGAGGGTTCCGCCTTCGCGTAGAAGTCGCAGATCTTGCCCAGCATCCGGACCACGTCGTCCCGGCCGGTGATCTCTCCGGCGATGCGCTGGACCGCCGCGGGGGAGTCCGACCCGACGGCGGAGACCGCGTCTCCTGCGTCGGCGGCGGCATCCGTCGCCGTCGCATCACTCCCGCCGCCGGCACGCTCCGCAACGAACGCGCCCGCACGGGTCAGCAGCCGGACAAGGTCCGAGAAATCCTGCGCATTGGAGGCACCCACGGCACTGGTCAGCCGGGTCTCGATGGAGACTGCCGCGCTGCGCGCCCGCTCGATGACCGCTGCAGTCTCGCGCACCCCCTCCGCATCCGCATCCATGAAGGCCCCGTCGATGGTGGCCATCGAAGGCTTGTCGCGATCCCTGGGCGGCGGCACCTCGTCCAGCGCCATCTCGACGTCGCGCAGGGAGAACCGGCCGTGCACTCGCGAAGCGACCAGGGGCGTGTCGCGGAGATCCCTCAGGAAGGTTCCGGCATCGCACAATGCCGCGAGCGTGTTGACGCGCATCGTCGGATCGTTGCCGTCGTCGGGATCGAGCTGGGGATGAACGGTCGCCCAGCGACGGTCGATCAGACCGTCCAGGAGCGCGAGCCCGTCTGCGAAGCCGTCCCAGCCGTCGAGCTGCAGCAGCGCGCGGGTCAGATGCACGCCCACGCGCAGATCGCGGGTCCGCCCGAGGAGATCGAGCGAGAGTCGGCGTGCCTCCTTCCAGTCCGGCGGCTCGGCCGCCACGACGGTGTCGCCGTACTGGACCTCCGGCTTGCCCTCCATCACCTTCTCGAGCGCGATGAAGGCGGGGTCGTACTCGAGATTGGGCCCGCACGGCTCCTCGGCTCTCACCTCGGATAGAAGCGATTCGACGTCCAGAGCACTCATCGGATCAGGGCACGTGGGTAGTTGGAAGGTTTCTTAACGCCGGAGGCCGCGAAAGCAAGTCTCGCGCGCGGTTCCCGCGGCAGGTGCGTCTTCCCGTCCGCGGAAGGCACTTTCGACTTCGCGGGAGGGCGATGGGTGTGATGAGAGCTTGCGCGCCTTCCCCAGGGCGAAGGAATACTCGCAGACCTCCTCTAGGAAGTCCATCCGCGCAAGCTCGTAGCACTCGGGACACTGCGCCCTTGACGCGCTGATCCGGACGGCGCACCCGCGATCGTGGCAACGAAACGGCGAGCGGCCGACCATGTCATCGACATGGCCGCGACGCGGGGAAGCGCGGGTGCGCACGTTGACGCGCCTGCCCCCCCCACCCATCATGACCGGCCTGACGGTCGCCCCGGGCACCGACCCTGCAGAGGCCGCCCGCCGTGCCGATAGGGCTTGGTCGTCAATGATCCGGCCGGCGACTGGCGCGAACGCCGCTCATCGCCCGCCCTGGCTTCCACTTTCAGTGAGACCCGATGCGTTTCAGTCTTCGCGTTGAATCCCCATCTCTCGGCGTACCGCCGCGGGATGTTGCGTTGCCCGATGCCGTTGCCACGATTGGACGGGATGCGGCATGTACTGTCGTTTTGCAGGACCCCGACAAGTTCGTCTCCCGCCGCCACGCGAGCATCACTCAGCGGGACGGCGTGTGTCATTTCACCGTCACGTCGAGCGCGAACACCGCGATCGTCAATGGCCGGACGCTGGCCTGCGGCCAGAGCACACCGCTGTCGCCGGGGGATCAGATTTCCATTCCCCCCTTCGAACTGACGTTGCAGCTGCTGCAGTCCGCCCCCGAGGCGATGGTGCCCCCTGCGACGGCCGCGCCTCCCGCAGCGGACGCGGATCCCTTCCGGTCCGTGGAGAACTTTCCGCCGTCCGCGGCGCGGACGCCGGAAACGTCAGACCCGTTCCAGTTGCCTCCGGGCCTCGGTGGCGGAAACGGCGGCAGCGGCCTGCTGGCGGGGCTGGATCTCCCCGCGGCACCTGTGGCGATGCCCGAGTCGATTGTCCCGCCGGCGAATCTGGACCCACTCGCGGCGCTGGACCACGCGTCCGCCCGGAGTCCTCGACGCACGGCGCCCGAGAAGCGTTTCGGCGTTCAGGGCGCGCCCTCGATTCCCGCCCCCGTCGCACCGGTGCCGCCGACCCGCGAAGCAGAGACCCGCGACGCGGCGGAATCCCTGGCGGAACTGCTTCCGAACCCGCTCGCCGGGCTGGATGATCTGGAAGAGCCCGCGGCAATCGCGGCGCCCGAGCACGTGCATGCGTTCAATCTCCCGCTCACCGGCGCACCGGCCGCGCCGGTCCCGACCCCGCAGCCTGCGCTCAGGCAGCCTGCCCCCACCCTGGCGGGCGTACCGGGATCGATCTCGGCGCTCCTCGATGGGCTCGGGCTCCCTCACTTCCAGGTGCCTCCCGAGCAGCAGGAGGAGTTCCTCCGCTTCACCGGCAGCATCGCGCGCGCGGCCATCGAGGGCATCCTGGCGATCCTGGCTTCCCGCAGTCAGCTCAAGAAGGAGCTTGGCGCCGAGAACCGGACCATGCTCGCGCAGAGGAACAACAATCCGTTGAAGGTGATGAACGACCCTGACGAAGCGCTGCGTTTCCTGTTCGACCCGGGCTACCGGACTTCCACGGCGTTCCTGCCGCCGACGCAGGCCATCCGCGACGCCTGCGACGACATCTTTGCCCATGAGGTCGCTCTCGTGGCGGCCACGCGGGCAGCCGTCGTGGGCGCCATCCGACGGTTCGATCCGGACCGGCTGGAACAGAGCCTCGAGGCCGACAAGGGCGGCGGCCTGCTCTCCAACAAGCGGGCACGCCTGTGGGAGGCGTACGTCGAGCACTACCGCAAGCTCGAACAGGACATGACGGACGACGTGGATGCCATCTTCGAACGCGACTTCCTCCGCGCGTACATGGAGCAGGTGAAGCGCCTCAAGCGGTGACACCTGCCGGCACGGATGCTGCTGGCACTGCGGAGCACGCGTCCGGGTGATGCGGAATCCGGGGCCGACATGCCTCTGACTGAAACACTCGGTCGCAATGATTCGGCGATGGCGCGTCCGGAACCCGCCGCGGCGCGCGAGGTGCGGGATTCCTGCTTGAACTCAAGAAGTCGGGCGGGGTCCGGACGGCACCCTCACCAGCGAGGTCGTCATGAATGAGAACCCCCTGGCCGTGACTGCTGCCCTGGCAGGCGTCGCGACCATCCACCTCGGCGAACCCGGCGCACGATCGCGCTTCCCTTCGAGCCGTACCGATGCCGCCGATGATCTGACCGCCGGATCCCCGGACCTGACCGAAGCCGAGGGCGAGACCTCCGCCCAGGACGTCTGGCGCCGCATCCTGTTCAGCCCGAGCCCGACGATTTCCTGACGCCCGGGAGTCGACAGTCCGTCGATTCCTGCCCTGACATCGCGCCGCCGACCGGATGCCGGGGCGCGCATTGCCGATCCGGTTCGGCACCCCGGGGCAATTCCCTGCCGGACCGGGATCGCTCCACCCCCCTCGCACGGCTGCTCAAGCCTTCCGCCCTGTTGCCGATATGGGATGCCGTCGCGACCCAACTGCCGTCGCGTTCGCTCGCCCCACCGACCCGACAAGAAGGGAGAGTTCCGTATGCCGTTCCTCGCGATTTCCGCCGGCCTGGCTGCCAAGGTGCGCTGGCTGGTCGTCATCACCATCATCGCGTTCGGCGGCCTGACGGCGATCACGCTCTACGTGGATGTCCAGGCCATCGAGTCCGAACGCCGCGAAGCCACCCGCCACCAGGTGGAGTCGGCCCACGCGATCATCGCGCACTACCACGAACTCCAGACGCGCGGCACGCTCTCCGAGGCCGACGCTCAGGCCCGGGCGCTCGACGCACTGCGTGCGGTTCGCTTCGGCGACAACGACTACGTCTTCGTGTCCGACCTCGCAGTGCGATCGGTGATGCATCCCATCAAGCCGGAACTCGACGGCAAGGATCTGAGCGCGCTGCGTGATCCGAACGGCGTCGCGCTGTTCGTCGAGTTCGCCAAAGTGGTACGCGCCCAGGGCGCCGGATTCGTGCCGTACCACTGGCCCAGGCCGGGTCAGTCCGCGCCGGTAGCCAAGATCTCCTACGTGAAGGGTTTCGCCCCCTGGGGCTGGGTCGTCGGATCCGGCATCTACCTGGATGATCTGCAGCGCGCGAGCCGGGTCACCGTTCTCAAGACCGTCGGCGCGTTCGCGATCGTCGCCCTGCTGACGCTGGCCGGTTCCATCGTCCTGACGCGCCGCATCCTCCGCCCCATCCGCGACGCCGTGGCCGTCGCGCGGAGTGTGGCCGGCGGTGACCTGAGCAGCAACATCGAGGTCCGCTCCAGCGACGAGACGGGGCAGCTCACGGCTGCATTGCGAGACATGAACAACAGCCTGCGCGACCTCGTCGGGCACGTGCAGAAGAACGCGCTTGCACTCGAGAACGAGTCGCACACCCTGGACCATTCGACGCAGGCCATGCAGGCCGAGTCGCAATCGCAGAACCGCTCCATCTCGTCGGTGGCCCACGCGATCGAGGAAGTGACCGGCAGCGCGATGCAGGTGGTGACGACGGCCGAACAGGTCAGGACGCTGTCGCAGGAGAATCTCGCGCAGTCCCGCCGCGGGACGGAGGACGGGGCGCAGCTCGCCCGCCACATCACCGAATTGCGCGATACCGTCAGCAGCGTCGGGGCGCTCGTGGCGCGCTTCGTCGAGAGCACCCGCGCCATTTCCGGCATGACCCGGCAGGTCCGGGACATCGCGGAACAGACCAATCTGCTGGCCCTGAACGCCGCCATCGAGGCCGCCCGTGCGGGCGAGCAAGGTCGCGGTTTCGCGGTCGTGGCCGACGAAGTGCGCAAGCTCGCCGAGAAATCCGCGCTTGCAGCTCGCGAGATCGACGAAGTGACGCAGCGGCTGGAACAGGAGTCCGAAGCGGTCGACGCCGGCATTCGCGCCGGGGTGGACGCACTCGACGCCTCCCAGACTCAGGTGCTGTCGGTTGCCGACGTCCTGAACCGCGCCTGCGATGCCGCCGTCAAGGCGGCCGAGGGCGTCGACCAGATCGCGGGCGCCATCTCGAGCCAGCGCAGTGCCATCGACGACATCTCGGGGCATGCCGCTCAGCTGTCGAGCATCGCCCAGCGCACGCTGGAATCGGTGGAGGAAGGCGCGCAGGCATCCGGCCGGCTCAATGCGATGGCCCGCGACCTGCGCAGCTCCGTCGGCCGGTTTCAGCTCGGATAGTCGGCGGCAGGACAGGCGTGGCGGCGGATCGCCGCGCCGGCCATGACAGAATCGACGTCAGGTCGGGCCCGTCGGGACCGACGCACCCCTTCACGACGCTGCCACCGACCATGCCGAGCCGGGGATTCGGCCCGGTCGCCGATGCGACCGCCACCACACTGCTGCTCGGCTCCCTGCCGGGCACGCTGTCGATCGCACGGCACCAGTACTACGCCCAGCCGCGCAATGCCTTCTGGCGCATCGTCGAGGCACTGTTCGCGATCCCGCTCGACCAGCCCTATGACGCGCGCCTCCGCTCCCTGACGGACCACCGCATCGCGCTGTGGGACGTGTGCGCCTCCGCGCATCGGCCCGGGAGTCTCGACGCCGACATCGACAGGGCGACCGTCGTGGTCAACGACTTCCAGGGCTTCTTCGCGGCCCATCCCCGTATCACCCGCATCTTCTTCAACGGAGCGACGGCGGCGGCGCTCTACCGGCGACTCGTCCTGCCTCGCCTGTCGGACCCGCACCGGCACCTCGAGACCCGGACGCTCCCCTCCACCAGCCCGGCGCACGCACGCCTGAGTTACGAGGCGAAGCTCGACGCCTGGCGGTCCCTGCTCGACTGACGTGCCGTCGCGGCACCGTTACAGCAGGAAAGGGTCGCGTCGATCGTGCAGGCCGACGAGCGCGGCATCGAGACGCGACAGCGTCTGCGCCTTCAGGGAAGCGCCGCCGCCGTTGCCGATCATGAAGAACCGGCTGTCGTGATCGAAGTAGCCGGCGCCCACGCGGATGACCGCCTTGAAGATCATGTTGCGCAGCAGGTGCAGCCAGAAGCGCGCGACGTGCTCCGATGGCAGCGGCCGCACCGACGCGTATCCGCCGAACGCCTGCCGCAGGAATGCGCCGTCGTGAAAGCACCCGAGCAGGGCGAGATCGTCCATCGGGTCGCCCCCCACGCAATCGTCCCAGTCGATCACGGCCAGGATCTCGCGCTCGGTGCCCAGCACATTCCAGAGCGCGAGATCCTTGTGCACCAGGCACGGCGCAGGAAGCTCGAGCAGTGCGCGTTCCCGTTCGATGGCTTCGCGAATCCGAACGGCGTGCGCCGGCTCGAGGAAGCGGCGCGCGACGAGAAACGCGAGATGCGCATCGAGCCGCGTGAAGAAGTAGGACGCGTACGATGAATGCAAGCCCGTCAGGCGCCCGTCCGCTCGGAGGGCGGTCACGTCGAACGGTCCGAACCCTTCCACGGGCACCTGTTGCCACAGGGCGATGCAGCGTCCCAGCGGTGCCGCGATTTCGGGGACGACGAGCGTGCCGCTCTTGAAATGACGGTTGAGGTCGGGCGCCGGGATGCAGTCGAGAATCTGCCAGGCGAAGGACGCCACTCGCCGACTGCCGTCGGAGGCATGCACGCGCGGAACCGGCACGCCGAGATCCCGCACCCGATCCATCACGGCGGACTCCACCTCGATGTAGTCGTCGCGTTCAGGACCGTCCTCGAGCCGGACGAAATAGTCGCGCCCCGCGACGGTCGCAATGAAGGTCAGATGATTGCCCTGCCCGCCGCCGCCACGCAACGCCTCCGGCGACTGTCCGAAGGTCAAGGCAACGACGCGACGGACCGCGGCTTCCGTCTCGGGCAGCGGACGGCGCTGCTCGCCTTGCGCGGTCCCGTGAAAGGCCGCCGGCCGGTCGCACTTCCAGTAGTAGATGTCGTGGCGGGTGGAAGGGCGGGTCATCGGGCGCAAGCCTCGGTGAACAGTGGCGAAGGACGCGGCGGCGACGTCGCGGGCCTGCGTGCTACCCTCGAACGGGCGCGACGTCCTTGCGCAAAACTACCACCGACCCGACATGACCACCAACTCGACACTCGGCGTCATCGGCATCGGCGCCATGGGGATGGCGGCTGCCAAGCACGCCATCGATGCCGGCCTCGACGTCTGCGTTCGCGATGTCCGATCCGACGCCGAAGCCGAAGCCCGCGTGGCCGGCGCGCGCGTCTGCAGCTCGCCGGCCGAGATCGCACGACACGCCGACGTGATCGTGATCCTCGTCGTGGATGCCGGGCAGGTGGAAGAAGTGATCTTCGGCACGGACGGGTTGCTGACGAGCCTCACGGACGCGTCCGTCGTGGTCGTCAGCAGCACCATTGCGCCGTCCTGCGCGGAGTCGGTCGCGCGGCGACTCGCCGCCGCCGGCAAGCGCTGCCTCGACGCCCCCGTCTCGGGCGGTCCGGCACGCGCACGCGACGGATCGATGTCGATGATGGTTGCGGGCAGCGACGAGGCGTTCGATGCCGCCCGGCCCGTGCTCGGCCGCCTCGCATCGCGCCTGTTCCGCATCGGTACCCGGCCGGGCGACGGTTCTCGCACGAAGATGCTGAACAACCTGCTCGCGGGCGTGAATCTCGCCGCCGCCGCGGAGGCCGTCGCGCTCGGCGAGAAGCTGGGACTGGACCCGCTGCGACTGCTGGACGTGATCCGCGCCAGTTCGGGCGACAGCTGGATGCTCGGTGACCGGATGCCGCGGGCGCTGGCCGGCGACTACTCTCCCCGTGCGGCCATCCCGATCCTGGGCAAGGACCTCGGCATCGTCACCGGGGCCGCGCGCGAGGCGGGATATCCGACGCCGTTGGGCGATGCAGCGCTGTCGGTCTTCAAGGGATCGATCGCCCTCGGGCTGAGCGATCTGGACGATGCGGCCGTCCTCGAGTTCTACCGTCGCTCGGCCCCGGCCGGACCCGGCGAGGCGTCGTGAGGGGCGTGCTCAGAAGACGTCGAACGTGATGCCTCGGGCGTTCAGCTGATCCTGGAGCAGTCGCCTCCACGCCCCGGTCGGAGACCAGACGCGGGAGACGGCGTCGTACGCCTGGCCGGGATCCTCGCCGCCCACGAGCGTGCGATGCAGGAACACCATCGACGAGGCCCGGTAGTTGAGCTGGCAATGCACGTGGACCTTCCGCTGGCCCAGCGCAGTCAGGACGGCCGAGAAGGTCCGGACGTCCTCTGCCGTCGGGGCTTCCCAGCGGATGGGGATGTTCACGAAGATCAGCCCCTGCCGGGAGACGGTCAGCGGCTCGTCGCGCACGGCGTCGGGAACGGTCGCCGGGGCGAGATAGATCACGGCGTCGTATCCGTTGCCCTTCAGCTTGTCGAGCCAGGCGAGCGGGGGCTGACCGGAGGTGGTCAGTCGCTCCGAGATCACGACGAGATTGGGCGGATCGCCGCTCTGGGCGGCAGCCCCGATCGGCGCGGCGAGCAGGATCGCCAGCACGGTCATGACGCATCGAGGCATGGGGACTCCCTCCGATTCCGGGTACCGCAATCGCCCTCACGGCATCCCGCGCGGCGAGGACATCCGCACGCCGACGGACCCCCTTCACGTGCCGACGACGGCGCCTTCAGCGCACCGGCGTCCGCACGGCCCGCGTCAGGGCTTGGCGGGCGCTCCCGGCGCGGGGGTGCCGCCCGTCTTGGGCGGTTCGGGCGGTTTCGGCGCGCCCGGCGGTTGCTGCGGATTGATCTTCGCGCCATCCGCGATACCCGCCGGCGGACTCACCGCGACGGTCGTGCCTTCATCGAGGCCGCTCGCCACACGCAGCACCTTGCCGTCGGTGCTGGCCACGACGATGGGCGTGTAGTGCACCTTGTTGCCGGTATCGACCGTGGCGACGAAGGTCTTCTTGTCCTTCGTGACCAAGGCACCGGCCGGCACCTCGATGAAACTGGTGGCGGGGATCTGGACCGCCACGTTCACGAAACTCCCCGGCAGGAACTGACCTTGGCCGCCGTCGAACTCGACCTCCGCCCGGCGGGTCCGGGTCCGGGCGTCGAGCTCGCCGGAAACGCGTGTGATCTTCGCCGTCACCTTGCGCTCGGCCGCCGCGGCATCGACGACCTCGACGTCCAGACCCGGTTTCACGACGGGCGCTTCGGCCTGTTCGGCGTAGACCGTGACCTTCAGGCGGGTGGTGTCGGCGATGGCCACGAGCGGCTGGGCGGACGTCTGGTTGTTGGTGGCATTCGTGACGAGCGCCCCCGGATCGACGTAGCGGTTGGTGACGACGCCGTTGAACGGTGCCTTCACGGTGCGGAAGCCGGCCTGCGTCCTCAGCTCCGCGATCTGCGCCTGCGCCACGCGCACGTCGTTGTCGGCGTTGTCGAGCGATTGCTGCGAGAAGAATCCCTGCGCGTGCAGTTCGCGCGCCCGCTGCGCGAGGCGCCGCTTGTTCTCGAGACCGGTGGCGATCGTGGTGATCTGGGCGTCGATCTCGGGGGCCTGGATCTCGGCGAGGACCTGACCGCTCTTCACGACGTCGCCGACGTCAACGTTGATGCGCGTCAGATAGCCGCCGACCTTGCTGTACAGGATGGTCGAGCGCAGCGGCACGGCCTCGCCGACGAGATTGAGCTTGCGGACCGTGGGGCCGCGCTGCGCCTTGGCAACCACGACGGAGGGCCCGGCCGCCAGCAGGGACGCCTTCTCCTTTGCCTGCGCGGCCTCGGTCTCCTCCTTGTTCTTGAAGTACTTCCACGCAACGCCCCCCGCGCCGACCAGGAGCACGGTGCCGATCACATAGAAGACCGCGAAGGAACGCGGCTGGGAACTTTCCATTGACGTCACTCCTGGATGGCTCCGCCGCGCGCCTCGTGCTCGAATCGCTCGTCGAGCGCGTGGAGGGTGGGCATGCGTCGGCGCAGCAGCGTGTACACGACCGGGACCACGAAGAGGGTCGACACCGTGGCGAGCAGCAGGCCGCCGATGACGGCCGTGCCGAGGGGGGCGTTCTGTTCACCGGCTTCGCCGAGACCCATCGCCATCGGCACCATGCCGATGATCATCGCGAGTGCCGTCATCAGCACGGGTCGCAACCGGGTCTTGCCGGCCTCGATGGCGGCAGCGATCACCGTGACGTCCGGATGCGCGACGCGATGGTCGTTCGCGAAGCTCACGATGAGGATCGAGTTGGACACGCCGATGCCCACCGCCATGATCGCTCCCATCATGGACATCACGTTGAGCGTCGTGCCGGTGAACACGAGCATCCACAGGATGCCGATGAGCGCACCCGGGACCGCCATCATGATGATGAAGGGGTCGGTCCACGACTGGAACAGGACCACGAGCAATGCATACACGAGGATCACCGCGAGGATCAGCCCCAGCAGCAGGCTCTCGAACGAGGACATCATCACCTCGTACTGGCCGCGGATCAGGATCTTCGCGGTCTTGGGGAAGTCCTTCTCGGCCGTGATCTCCGCGATGCGCTTCTGGATGTCGCGGACCGTGCCGCCGAGGTCGCGTCCGTCCAGATTGGCCGCGATGTCGATCACGCGCTGCACGGTGTAGTGGGAGACCGACTGGTAGCTGTTCTCGGGACGCACCGTGGCGAGATTGCCCAGCGCGACGACCGGCGCACCGGGGACGTCTCCGAGTCGTCGCTCGCGCCCCGGCACGGCCAGCGGGCTGCTCAGGGAAGTCACCGGGATGGCCTTGAGCGCCTCGATGGACGAGATCCGCTCCGGCGGCGTCTGCACCGAGACGGTGTAGTTCACGCCGTTCGGGTTCAGGAAGTAGGACGGACTGATGATCGCGCTGGAGGACAGCGACACCAGGGCACTGTTCGCCACGTCACGCTGCGTGAGGCCCATGCGGGCGGCGCGCATGCGATCGACGTCCACTTTCAGCGCCGGGTAGTTCAGCACCTGCATCTGGCGAACGTCGGCGGCCCCGGAGGTTTCCTCGATGGCCCGCTTCACGCGCGCCGCGTACCCCTGGGCACGCTCGAAGTTCGAGTCCTGCACCTGGACGTCGATCGGCGCAGGCAGACCGAAGTTCAGCACCTGCGTGACGATGTCCGCGTTCTGGAAGTAGAAGTCCGACCCCGGATACTTGGGCGGGATGTGCTTGCGGATCTCGCGCATGTAGTGATCCACCGGCTTGTGCGGCTTCTTCAGCAGGATGCGGATCTCGGCGTCCATGCCGCTGATGTTGTCGGTGGGGACGAGCGCCAGGTTGAAGAACACGGGCACGCCGACCATGTCGTTGATCTGCTCCAGCTCGGCGGCAGGAATGAGCTTGCGGATGTCTTCCTGCACCGCCAGGACCAGCTTCTCCGTCTCCTCGATGCGGGTCCCGATGGGGGCGCGATAGTGCAGCTTCATGATCCCGACGTCGGGGGTCGGGAAGAAGTCGGTGCCGACGACCTTCACGAGCGCCAGGCTCACCCCGCCGAACACGGCGACGACCACCATCATGAAGAATCGATGGTGCATGACCATGGTCAGAAGGTTGCCGTAGAACGCCTGCAGCCCGTCGAGCATGCGGTCGCGGCCGGCGTTGAATCGGTCGACCAGGCCGCGGGTGTTGTGCGCCTCGTGATCCACGTGCTCATGCGTGAGCAGCAGCCGCGAAAGCATCGGCACCAGCGTGAACGAGAGGACGTACGACGCGAGCAGCGAGAACACGACGGCCAGCGCCAGCGGCACGAACAGATACTTGGAGGCGCCGTACAGGAACGACACGGGGAAGAACACGATGCAGATGGCCAGCGTGGCCATCGTGCGCGGCATCGCCACTTCACGCGAGCCTTCGATGATGGCGACGGTCAGCGGCTGCCCGAGCGACCGATGCCGATGGATGTTCTCCACGGCAACCGTCGCATCGTCGACCAGGATGCCGGTGGCGAGCGCCAGACCGCCGAGGGTCATCAGGTTGATCGTGTTGCCGGTGAGGTAGAGACAGATCACCCCGGCGAACATGGCGCACGGAATCGACGTGATCACCACGATCGTGTTGCGCCAGCTGCCGAGGAACAGCAGGATCATCAGCGACACCAGCAGCGAGGCGAGGACGGCCTCCGAGGTCACGTTCTTGATGGCGGCCCGCACGAACTTCGACTGGTCGAAGTCCAGCGTGATGTCCATCGCGTCCAGGCCCGCCGCGCGGGCGCCGGCGCGCACTTCCTCCAGCAGGTTGCCGACGCCGTCCACCACGGCGAGGCTCGATGCGTCGGAGTGCTTCAGGATCGTCAGGTAGGTGGCGCGCCGGCCCTCGACGTGAACGATGTTGTTCTGGACCGCGAACCCGTCCTCGACACGGGCGACATCGCCGATCACGACCGGGACGTTGCCCATCACCTTGAGCGGCATCTTGTTGAACTCCTCCACCGTGGCCGGGCTGGAGTTCATCAGGACGTTGTAGTCGAAATCGCCGATGCGGGCGGCGCCCGTCGGAATCAGCAGGTTCGAACTCTGGATCGCCTGCACGACGTCGTTGGGCGAAACGCCCTTGGCCGTCATGAGCGTCGGGTTCAGGTCGACCGAGATCTGGCGGAACCGGCCGCCGAAGGGCGCGGGCACCTGCAGCCCGGGAATCGTGAACAGCTTCACGCGCACGAAGTTGAACGCGTGGTCGAACATGCGGCCTTCCGGGAGCGTCTTGCTCGAGAAGGTCATCTGGACGATCGGGACCGTCGCCGGGTTGTACTGGATCATCACCGGCGGCGAGATGCCGGGCGGCAGGATCCGCAGGACGGTCCCGTTGATCGCATTGATCTGCGCGATGGCCGCGCCGATGTCCATGCCCGGATGGAAGAACACCTTGACGAGCCCGGTCCCCGGGATGCAGGTGGACTCGATGCGCTCGATGCCTGCGACGGTGGTGGAGTACGCGCGCTCCGAGATGATGACGACGCGCCGCTCCATCTCCTCGGCCGAGAGGCCGGGATAGTTCCACCCGACGAACACCACAGGGATGTCGATCCTCGGGAAGAAGTCGACGATCATGCGCGTGGCTGCCAGCGCGCCGAGCAGCAGCACGAGCAGCGACAGCACCGCCACGGTGTACGGCCGGCGCAACGCCAGTCGTACGAGCTCCATCATGGAACGGCATCCCCCGAAAGAGACGGGCCTGCACCGATCGAAGACGATGTGACAGGCCCGGGTTGAGTCTCCGCTGTGCCGCTCGCGCTGATCAGCGGGTGTCTGCGCACCGGCGGCAGACCGAAATCATAGCGGCGCAGACGCACTGCGTCACCCGCTTCGACGGACCCGGGTCACACGGCGGGACGGGTCTTGCGCCAATCTTCCAGCGTGATGAGCTTGCCGCCTTCAGACTCGACGAAGATCTTGCCGTCGGCCGCCCGCACGACGAACACGGCCCACTTGCGCGCGCTCACCTGCGGATCTTCGATGAAGGAGATGGCCCAGTGCTTGACGCCCTTCAGCATGCGGCGCGACGCGAGGATGCCGCCGGGGGGAGCGCCCGTGGTGTCCTTGGCGGCCTGCTCCCTGCGCTTCTCTTCCCACGCCTTCACCTCGGGGAGCGCGAGTACGGCCGCGCGCGATTCCGTCAGGCCGAACTTCTCTGCGGCGACGGCCGCCTTGGAAGCGGTTTGCGCCCAGGCGGGGGACGAGGCGGAGGCAGCGATCGCAAGGGCAAGCGACGCCGCGTGAACAAGCGCAGTCACACGTTTCATCGGGGTCTCGAGGGGGGTTCGTCGTTCATGGGGCGAGAAGGAATGCCTCGATCTCGCGTGCGAAGCTCACCGGATCGTCGTGATGCATCATGTGCCCCGCGCCAGGAATTCTACACTCGGTCAATCGCGCGAACGCCGCGCGGCGCCGGACCCAGTCCTCGGCATCATCGCCGGCGAACTGCTGCATCCATTCCGGATCGCCGCCCCACAGCCAGAGCGTCGGTGCGGTGATCCGGCGCCAGCACGCGATCGCCTCCTCCTGCCGGTAGAGCACCGGGTTCACATCGCGGTGACGCGGATCCGCGGCCGGCGCCAGCGTGCCGTCGGCAAGCGTCATCGACCAGTGCGGCGCCAGGAACCGGGCCTTGTCCTGCGTCAGCCTCGGATTGGTCTTGCGCAGTCGTGCCGCCACGTCCGCGAGCGTCGCGTAGGCGCGGAATCCTTCGCCGCGGCCTTGTTCCTTCAACCAGCGGTCGAAACGATCCGGCGCCTGCGACGGTTGCGTCGGCTTGAGGCCGAAGCCTTCGGCGAGCACCAGTCGAGCGACCCGCCCGGGTCTCACGCCGGCATAGATGCCGGCGACGTTGCCGCCCATGCTGTGTCCGACGATCGACGCGGCGGCCCCCGGACTGAACACATCCAGCAGCGCATCGAGATCCGCGAAGTAGTCGGGGAACCAGTAGCCATCCGGTGCCCAGTCGCTCAGGCCGAACCCGCGCCAGTCCGGCGCGATCACGTACCAGTCGTGCGCGAGCGCATCGACCACGAACTGGAACGACGCGGACACGTCCATCCACCCGTGCAGGAGCAGCAGCCGCCGATGATCCGGATCTCCCCACGTGCGCACGTGATAGCGCAATCCGCGGATCGGGACGAACTGCGATCGGAAGGGCTTCATGCAACGTCTCCTGGAACGGATGGAGGGCACCGTGTCGGCAGGCATTCGCCTCGACCGGGGACGGAATTGTGCAATACCATTGTCCGGCGCGTCCGTCCTCGTCTCCCCTCTCCCCTTCTCGTGACTTCGCCCTTCGTTCACCGGAACCTGCCGATGCTGCTGCTGCAGGCGCGCGAGACCGTGATGCGCCTGTTCCGCCCGCAGCTGAAGCGGCACGGCCTCACCGAGCAGCAGTGGCGTGTGCTGCGCGCACTCGACGATCGGGACGATCTGGAGATCGGCCGCATCGCGGAGGTCTGCTCGATCCTGGGGCCGAGCCTGACGGGCGTGCTGGACCGGATGGAACGCGACGGGCTGGTGGTCCGATCCCGTTCCGATACGGATCAGCGGCGCGTGAGTGTCCGTCTGACGCAGGCGAGCCGGAATCTGATCGAGGCCCTCAGCACCGAAGTCGAGGCGCACTATGCGCACATCGAGCACGCCCTCGGTCGCGATGCGCTGGCGCAGCTGTACACGCTGCTCGACGCCGTGACCGCGTTGCCGCGGCCGGACGCCCCCGCGATGCGTCTTCGCCGTCCACCGGACGCCGTGGCCGATCCGCGCAAGCCTATCCGCCCGGTGCGCAAACGGTCGCCGCGTTCCGCCTGATCGACCGCCTGAGGACGCGGCCCGGTTTCCCGGCAATCCGGATCCCGGCCGCCCCTGTCGATGACATGCGACGGGGGAGGCGGGCACTCAAGTGAACCGGAAGCTCACCGGTCCGAGCGGACCGTAGTCGACATGGAATGTGTCGCCGGCCTGACCGGACACGGGACGCGTGAACGAGCCGCCGAGAACGACATCACCCTGGTGAAGACGCTCGCCGTGCGACGCCAGCTTGTTCGCCAGCCACACGACGCCATTGGCCGGATGATTGAGCACGGCGGCAGCCAGTCCCGATTCCTCGATCACGCCATTCTTGTAGAGCAGCGCGCCGACCCAGCGCAGGTCCGTCTCCAGGGGGCGGATCGGCCGCCCGCCGAGCACGATGCCGGCGTTGGCCGCGTTGTCGGAGATCGTGTCGAGCACCTTGCGCGGCGCCCGGGTGTCCCGATCGAACTGCTCGATGCGCGCGTCGATGATCTCGACGGCGGGCACCACGTATTCCGTCGCATCGAGAACGTCGAACAGCGTGACGCCGGGACCGGCCAGGTCCCGACCCAGGATGAAGGCGAGTTCCACTTCCACGCGCGGTGCGATGAATCGCGTGACCGGAATGTCGCCGCCGGACGCGAAGAACATGTCGTCGAGCAGCACGCCGTAGTCGGGTTCGTCGATCTGCGAGGCCTGCTGCATGGCGCGCGACGTCAGCCCGATCTTGCGGCCCTTCGCCACGCGGCCCTCGGCGAGCTTCAGTTTCACCCAGGCCCGCTGGATGGCGTAGCCGTCTTCGAGAGTCATGTCCGGGTAGGTCCCGGAGAAATGGCGGATCTGGACCCGGGTCTTCTCGGATTCGTGCAGCGCGCGGGCCAGTTGATCGATCACGTCCTGCGACAGCATCGTCGCTCCTTCGGTGGCAGCGCGCTCAGCCCTTGCGGAAGTGCGCGTGCAGATTGTTGTGCTTCCACGTCCCCGATTCGCTGAACTCGCCGATCTCGAGCGAGAGGGCGAGTCCGTGACGTTCGAAACGGGCGGCGAAGTGCCTCTTCATCACGTCGAACAGCGCATCGCCGGTGGCCTTCAGGGTGGCCTCGGCGCGACCTGCACCGATCTTCAGCACGCCATGGACGAAGCCGGCATCGGGGACGCTGCCGTCGGCAATGCAATACGCCGTGCAGGGATAGGCGCGGACGCGCACGCCCCCGATCGGGTAGACGGCCTTGCCGTCGACCTGCTGCGCCACGAGCGTCTTCGCCAACGAGACGCAGAGGGCCTGCAGCTCCCCGTCGGCCTGCAGATTCGCGCTGTACTCAAGCGTCAGATGCGGCATGGCGATCTCCCCTCAGGCCCGCAGCGGCGTCACGGGCAGGATGGCATTGATCTGCCCCGTGCCCGAACTGCCGAAGTACGGTGTGACGATCTCGGCTCCCTGGTCGTACCGGTCCCCTCCCAGCAGCCCCAGCAGCATGGCGGTGTCGTGCATGCCGCCTTCGCCCCAGCACTTCTCGTTGTACATCGGCAGCATCTCGACGAACGTCTTCCAGTCGCCGCGCTTCCACAGTTCGACGACCGCGTGATCCACCATCTCCAGGAACGGACTCCAGACCTTGTGCATGAACTGGGGCGCAGTGCCGTTGTCGGCGAAGTGGTGCGACAGCGAACCGCTGGCGAACACGGCCACGGTGCCGTCATAGCGCTCCTCGATGGCACGACGCACGGCGGCGCCGAACCGGGCGCTCTCGCGCAGGTCGTGCCACACGCACCAGCCGGCGACGGACACGCATCGGAAGTGCCGGTCCGCGTTCATGTAGCGCATGGGAACGAGCGTGCCGTACTCGAGATCCAGCGTGGTCGCATCGTGCGCCCGCGACCGGATGCCCGCCTCGTTGGCCACCTCCGCGATGAGCCGGCCGAGTTCCGGGTTGCCCGGGTACTCGTAGGGCATGTTCCGGATGAAGTGCGGCAGTTCGTTGCTCGTGTAGACGCCTTTGAAATTCGGCGCGCAATTGACGTGGTACTCGGAGTTCACGAGCCAGTGGGTGTCGAACACCACGATGGTGTCCACGCCCGATTCGCGGCACCGCCGGCCGATCTCGATGTGACCGTCGATGGCGGCCTGGCGGCAGCCCTTGTGGGGCCCGTCGAGTTCCGACAGATACATGGACGGCACATGCGTGATCTTGGCCGCCAGCGCCAGCTTTCCCATGCCTGCTTCTCCTCAGACGCCCCAGCGGGGGATCGGGTGACGGCCGATCGCGACGCAGACGTTCTTGGGTTCGGTGAAGACTTCGAGACTCCAGGTGCCGCCTTCCCGGCCCGTCCCGGACCCCTTGATGCCGCCGAAGGGCTGGCGCAGGTCGCGCACGTTCTGGCTGTTGACGAAGCACATGCCGGCTTCGATTCCAGCAGCGAGACGGTGCGCGCGGCCCAGATCACTCGTCCAGACGTAGGACGACAGGCCGTAGCGGACGTCATTGGCGATGCGCAACGCGTCGGCCTCGTCATCGAACGGGATCAGGCACGCGACCGGGCCGAAGATCTCGTCCTGCGCAATGCGCATGTCGTTCCGCACGTTACCGAAGACGGTGGCCTTGACGAAGTTGCCGCGGCGGACGTGTGCCGGGACCTCGGGCGCGTCGGCACCGCCGGTCAGCAAATGCGCGCCCTCCTTCGGACCGAGTTCGATGTAGCTGCGCACCTTCTCGAGATGCTCGGGCGAGATCATCGGACCGATGATGGTCTTCTCGTCGAGCGGGTCGCCGACGGCAAGCCGCGAGGCGCGCGCCGCGAAGGTCTGCGCGAAGGCGTCGTAGATCGTCCGCTGCACGAGGATGCGCGACCCGGCCGTGCAGCGCTCGCCGTTGTTGGAGAAGATCATGAACACGGCCGCGTCCATCGCGCGCTCGATGTCCGCGTCGTCGAAGATCACGAAGGGGGACTTGCCGCCGAGTTCCATCGAGAACTTCTTGAGTCCCGCGGTCCGGATGATGCGGTTGCCCGTGGCGGTGCTGCCCGTGAACGAGATGGCGCGCACGTCCGGGTGCGCGCACAGCGCCTCGCCCGCGGTCCGGCCGTAGCCATGCACGATGTTCAGCACGCCCGGCGGGACGCCCGCTTCGAGCGCCAGTTCGCCCAGCCGCGAAGCGGTGAGCGGCGACAGCTCCGACATCTTCAGCACCGCGGTGTTGCCGAGCGCGAGACACGGGGCCGTCTTCCACGTGGCGGTCATGAACGGCACATTCCAAGGCGAGATCAGCGCGCACACGCCCACGGGCTGGTGGAGGGTGTAGTTCAACATCTGATCGTCGACGGGGTAAGTGTGTCCGTCCACGCGCGTGCAGACCTCGGCGAAGAAATGGAAGTTGTCCGCGGCCCGGGGTACGAGCGCCTTCTTCGTCTGGCCGATCACCTGGCCGGTGTCCCGGGTCTCGGTTTCCGCGATCTCGGGCACGTGCTGCGTGATGAGTTCGCCGAGCCGGCGCATGATCCGGGCGCGCTGCGCTTGGGCGGTGCCGGCCCATTTCGGGAACGCGGCCTTCGCGGCGGCAACGGCGGCGTGGATCTCCGCCTCCGCGCCGGACGCCACTTCGGCCAGGGTCTCCTGCGTGGCGGGATTGACGGTCTCGAAGACGGTGGCGCTGTCCATCTCCTTGCCATCGATCAGGTGCTTCACTCGCATGATGGATGTCCCGCGTGAGGTCTAGACGCGACCGAAGACGTCGTCCCCGACGATGGTATTGACGAGCCGGCCGATGCCTTCGATCTCGGTGACGACTTCGTCTCCCGGTTTCACGTCCACGACGCCCTCCGGGGTGCCCGTCAGAAGGATGTCGCCGGGCGAGAGCGTCATGAAACCGCTCAGGTATTCGATGAGGAACGGAATGTCGAACACCATGTCCCGCGTGTTGCCCTGCTGGGTCTGCACGCCGTTGACCGTGGTGCGCAATTCGAGGTTCGTCGGATCGGCGACGTCGGCGGCATCGACCAGCCAGGGTCCGATCGGCGTGCACGTGTCGCGATTCTTCACGCGCAGGTTCGGGCGATACCAGTTCTCGAGGTAGTCGCGAACGGCATAGTCGTTGGCCACGGTGTAGCCGGCGACGTGCTGCCACGCGTCGTCGCGCTTCACCCGCTTTGCCGTGCAGCCGATGACCACGGCGAGTTCGCACTCGTAGTGCATGAAGGTGGCGTCCGCGGGACGACGCGTCTGCGCGCGGTGCCCGACGAGCGTACCGGGACCCTTGAGGAACACGAGGGGTTCGTCCTGGGCCTTGAACGACAGTTCACGCGCATGGTCGGCGTAGTTCAGACCCAGGGCGAACACGGTGCCGGGAACCACAGGCGGCAGCCACACGACGGCGTCTTCGGCGACGCGTCGCCCGTCGGCAAGCCGGAGTTCACCCGGATCGTCCCCCGGATACGCTTCGTGAACCGCGCCGGCATAGGCGACGCGCGCGCGCTTCATGCGAGCTCCGAGGCGAGCACCGATTCCGCAATGAGTGGATTCTCCAGCCGGCCGATGCCGTCGATCTCGATGGCGACCCGCTGTCCCGGTGCCGCATGCGGAGCCCCGGGCGGCACGCCGACGAGGAGCACGTCACCGGGGGACAGGGTCATGAACTCCGTGACGTCGGCCAGCAGCCGTGCGACCGGACGCACGAGATCGGCGGTGGAGGCGACCTGCACCACACGATCCTCGACGGTGACCCGGATCGACAGTCGGTCGGGTTCCGGCACGTGCCGTGCGCCGACGATCCAGGGCCCCACGGGACAGAAACCGTCCCGGCACTTGAAACGGACCGCCGGTCGGAAGTAGTTCGTGTGGGGCACACTCACATCGTTGACGATCGTGTAGCCGGCCACGACACCATGGGCCTCGGACTCACGCACCCGGCAGGCGGTCTGCCCGATCACGATGCCGAGACAGGCGCCGACTTCCAGCGCCGGCACCCCGTCCGGGACCGGAATCGGCATGCCCGCACCGATCACGGTATTGCGCGGTTTCAGGTACAGCACCGGCGCCTTGGGGGGCGCCTTGTACGGTGCGGTGTTCACCGCGTCACCGAGCGCTTCCACGAATCCGCGGTAGTTCGCCAGGACACCATAGACCGTCCCGAGCGCCGGAGGGGCGAAGTCGGCGCCGGATCCGGTACGGACATCGACGGGTCGGTCGAACGCAGCGGGATCGCCCGGCCGTCGACCGAGGTCAGGGTGGTTTCTCAACATGGCGAAAGCCCGGCAGGCCGGGCGCGGCAGATGGTAGTTAACATGTTAACCAAATCGCGCCCCCTGAACCAAGACCTCGGTTCGGCGCTCACTCCTGGCCCATGGCGGGATCGGGCGGCCGCTGTCGGCGGGACATGTCCCACGAGATGATCCCGAGCGCGACGCCGATGAGTGCCATGCCGGCGAGCTCTGCCGGGCGCAGCCGTTCGCCGAGCTGCAGGGCGGAGGAAGCCGCGGCGATCACCGGGATTCCCAGGGACGCAAGGCTGGTGGTGCCGGCCGGCAGTCGCTGCAACACGTAGAGCCAGAGGAACCAGCCCGCGCCGGTGGCCACGATCCCGCTGAATCCGAGTGACGCGACGAACGGCCAGGACCACTCGATCGCCCGCTGCGGGACCGCCCACGCCACGAGTCCCATGGGGACGAGGCCGATCAGCATCTGCCAGAAGGTGAAGCCGAGCACGTCCACGCGATGGCGGCGCTGATGCCGTTTCGCCAGGATGACGCCCGCGGCCCAGGCCATGCCGGCTCCGACGGCCAGGCACTTCGACAGCAGCGTGGTCTGGCTTCGCCACGGTTCCAGGATCGAAACGAGACCGGCAGCCGCCAGTGCGACAGCGCCCCACTGGACGCCCTCGATGCGCTCGCCCAGGAAGGGCCACGCGAACAGCAGCACCCAGAACGGCATCGTGAACGTGAGGATCGACGTCTTGCCCGGCCCGCCGTCCACCAGCGCCCAGGTGTTCAGGATCAGGAACGCGGCGGTCTGGACGACGCCGATCAGGACGGCCAGCCCGAGATGTGCAGGCCGCAGGGAACGTCCCGAGACGGCGGTGAGGCACCCCAGGCCGACCACGCCGACGGCCACGCGCAGGGCCGCGAAGTCGAACGGGCCCGAGTAGGCCAGCGCGATCTTGGCCGCGACCCAGGCGTATCCCCAGATGACCACGAGCACGGCCATCACGAGAATCGCCGAACGGGTGGACGACGGACGCTCCATCGAACGGACAGCGTCAGCGGACCGAATTCCAGGCCTTCAGGGAATCGTCTAGTTCCTTGCGTGCCTTCTCGATGTTCTGCTCGAGTTCGGCGATGCGTTTGAGGTAGGCGTCGCCGGGCCGGACGTTGCCGCCCGCATTGCCCACCATCTCGCCCGCCTGCGGGGTCCGCCCGGATTCGAGTGCGGCCTCGGCGTCGGCCACCCCTTTGCGGGCTCGCGCCACCCGCTGTTCCGCCGCGTCGAGATCCTTGCGACGGGTTTCCGTGCGCTGCAGGAATTCCTCCCGCTTGCGCCTGTCCTCCTCCGCCCGGCGCTGCGCGGCAGCCCGTTGTTCGGCCGTGGGGACCGGCGGCGACTCGATGGCCTTTGCCCGGGTGGCGCCCGGGACCGGCTGGTCCGAGTAGACGACGCTTCCGTCCGGCAATACGTATTTGTTGAGCTGTTGCGCCATGACCGGAGACGACGATGCTCCCGCTGCGAGGATCAGCACGTGGACAGCGCAGCGCGGCAATGCGGACATGGCGGACAACCCCGGCGTGAACTTGACGGAAGCATAGACCGAATTCATTCCCGACCACTCATGATGCGCGGAACGGCCTCGGCAGCGGTTAAAATCCTGACGAATCTCGAGTATTGCCATGCCCCCACCGCGTTTCATCCACCTGAGACTTCACAGCGAGTACTCGGTCGTCGACGGCACCGTACGCCTGGACGACGCGGTCGCACGCGCATGTGCCGATGGCATGCCGGCCCTGGCGCTGACCGATCTCGGGAATCTGTTCGGCGCGATCAAGTTCTATCAAGCGGTGCGCGGCAAGGGACTCAAACCCATCCTCGGCGCGGACTGCTGGCTCACCAACGAGGACGACCGCGACAAGCCCTTCCGGGTCCTGCTGCTGGTGCAGGACCGCGGCGGCTACCTGCGGCTGTGCCGCTGGCTGTCTCGCGCCTATCGCGAGAACGCCCACCGCGGCCGCGCCGAACTGCGCAAGGTCTGGTTCGAGGAAGAGGGCACGGCGGGGCTCATCGCCCTGTCCGGCGGAACCGCGGGCGAGATCACGCAGGCACTGGTCGCCGGCAACACCACTCGCGCCGACATCCTCGCCCGGCAGTGGGCGGGGCTGTTCGACGGGCGCTTCTATCTGGAGTTGCAGCGCTGCGGCCAGCCCGAGAGCGTCGCCGCCGAGGCGGGCATGCTGGCACTCGCCTCCCGTCTGCGCCTGCCGCCCGTGGCCACGCATCCGGTCCAGTTTCTCGACCCGGATCAGTTCACGGCGCACGAGGCCCGGGTCTGCATCGCGGAAGGACACGTACTCTCCGATCAGCGGCGCCCGCGACGATTCACACGGGAGCAGTACTTCAAGAGCCAGGACGAGATGACGGCGTTGTTCGCGGACCTGCCGGCGGCTCTGGCCAATTCGGTGGAGATCGCCCGGCGCTGCAATCTGACGCTGGAACTCGGCAAGAGCAAGCTGCCGCCGTTTCCGACGCCGGACGGTCAGTCGCTGGAGTCGTTCCTCCGCCACCACTCGCTGACCGGCCTCGATCAGCGGTTGGCTGCGCTCTATCCCGACGACGCGGAGCGCGAGGCGCAGCGTCCGGGATACGTCGAACGGCTGGAGTTCGAGATCCGCACGATCGTCCACATGGGCTTCCCCGGCTACTTCCTGATCGTGGCCGACTTCATCAACTGGGCCAAGAATAACGGCGTGCCGGTGGGCCCCGGCCGGGGATCGGGCGCCGGATCGCTCGTGGCGTACGTCCTCGGCATCACCGATCTCGATCCGCTGCGCTACGACCTGCTGTTCGAGCGCTTCCTCAATCCCGAACGGGTGTCGATGCCCGACTTCGACGTCGACTTCTGCCAGGACGGGCGCGATCGCGTCATCGACTACGTGCGCAACAAGTACGGCGCGGAGTCCGTCTCGCAGATCGCCACGTTCGGCACGATGGCCGCCAAGGCCGTCGTGCGCGATGTCGGCCGGGTCATGGAGTGGAACTACAACCGGACCGACGAACTGGCGAAACTGATCCCCTTCCAGCCCGGCAAGCTCATCACGCTCGAGATGGCGCGCGAGATGGAACCCCGGCTGCGGGAACGCGAGGAAACCGAGGAGGAGACGCGCGAACTGCTCGCCCTCGCCGAGAAGATCGAAGGCATGACCCGCAACGTGGGCATGCACGCGGGCGGTGTGCTGATCGCGCCGGGCAAGCTCACGGACTTCTGCCCGCTCTATTGCGCCCAGGGGTCGGAAAGCGTCGTCTCGCAGTTCGACAAGGATGACGTCGAAGCCATCGGGCTCGTCAAGTTCGACTTTCTCGGCCTGACGACGCTGACGATCCTGGACTGGACCCTGCGCTTCATCCGCCTGCTCGATCCCGCGAACGATCTCCGGCTCGAGGAACTCTCCCTCGACGACACCGCGGCCTACAAGGTGTTCGCGACGGGCAACACGACGGCCGTGTTCCAGTTCGAATCGCGCGGCATGCGCGAACTTCTCACGCAGGCGAGGCCGGACCGCTTCGAGGACATCATCGCGCTGGTCGCGCTGTACCGCCCGGGTCCGATGGATCTGATTCCCGAGTTCATCGCCCGCAAGCACGGACGCGCCTTCGAATACCTGCACCCCCTGCTGGAACCGGTCCTGCGGCCGACCTACGGGATCATGGTGTACCAGGAGCAGGTCATGCAGGCCGCGCAGGTGTGCGCGGGCTACTCGCTGGGCGGGGCCGACCTCCTGCGTCGCGCCATGGGCAAGAAGAAGCCCGAGGAAATGGCGAAACAGCGCGAGATCTTCGTCACCGGCGCCGCCACCAAGGAGATCGGCGACGCGAAGGCGAACGAGATCTTCGACTACATGGAGAAGTTCGCGGGCTACGGCTTCAACAAGTCGCACGCCGCCGCGTACGCCCTGGTCGCCTATCACACCGCCTACATGAAGGCGCACCACACGGCTGCCTTCATCGCCGCCAACTTGTCCGCCGTCATGGACGACACGGACAAGGTGCAGATCCTCCACGAGGACGCGCGGGCCAACGGCCTCAGGATCCTGCCGCCGGACATCAACACCGGCGTGTACCGCTTCGTTCCCGTGGACCGCACCTGCATCCGCTATGGACTGGGCGGCGTGAAAGGCACGGGCGAAGGCGCGATCGAGAACATCGTGGCCGTCCGGACGGAAGGCGGGCCGTTCCGCGATCTGTTCGACTTCTGCCGGCGCGTCGATTCGCGCATCGTCAACCGGCGCGTCGTCGAGTCACTGGTGAAGTCAGGCGCGTTCGACGACATCGACCGCCATCGGGCACGGATGCTGGCCACCGTCGGCGTGGCGCTTGGCGCGGCGGAGCAGGCCAGTCGGAGCGTCAACCAATCGAGCCTGTTCGGCGAGGGCGAGTCCTCCATCGCGCCGCCGCTCGCGATGGTGGAGGCGTTGCCTTGGTCCGACCATGAACGGCTGCAGCACGAGAAGACCGCCCTGGGGTTCTACCTCAGCGGCCACCCGTTCACGACGTATTCGCGGGAATTCTCGAACGTCGTGCGCAATTCGCTCTCGCGCCTGTCGCCGCCCCCGCCCGAGGAGCCGATGCGCAGCGTCATCATCGGCGGCGTCGTGGAGTCCCTCCGCTTCCAGAACACGCAGAGCGGCCGGATGATGGTCCTGATGTTGTCGGACGGCACGGGCAGCCAGGAGGTCACGGTCTACAGCGAAGTGTTCGACGCCCACCGCGACATCGTGAAGGAGGACGCCGTGCTGTTCATCGAAGCCAGGATCCGCGCCTTCCGACGCGGCGGCGAGGACGGTGACGGCGGCATTGCGATGCGGATCGCGGCCGAGAGGCTCTACGACGTGGCCGGCGCGCGAGCGCGGTTCTCCCGCGGCCTGCGGCTGTCCATGAACGGCGAAGCAAACTCGCAGAAGTTGAAGCAGATGTTGGCCCCCTATCGAAGCGGCGCCTGCCCGGTCGCGATCGACTACCGCAACGGCACCGCCCGCTGCGAACTCTGGCTCGGCGACGAATGGCGCATCACGCCGGACGACCGGCTGGTCCGTTCGCTGCGCGAGTGGTTGAAGCCGGAAAACGTTCAATTCGTGTATCCATGACCACACCGACCCTCATCGATTCGACGCTGCTCGACGAAGTGACCCACCAGGCTCGCGGCAGCGAGCGCAAGCGGAAGAACTTCAACTTCCACGACACCGACGATGCGGCGACGCATCGGCTGCTCAATGCGGTCGAGCCCGGTTCCTACGTGCAGCCGCACCGCCACCTCGACGCCGCCAAGGACGAGACGTTCGTCGTGCTGCGCGGGGCGTTCGGCGTCGTGCTGTTCGATGCGGACGGCCGCGTGACGCAGACCACCTTGCTGCGCGCCGACGGCGACACGCTCGGCATCAACATCCCGAGCGGGACGTTCCACTCGCTGCTGTCGTTCGAGCCCGGGTCGGTGTTCTTCGAGGCGAAGTCGGGTCCGTATCGGCCGCTCTCCCCGGAAGAGAAGGCAGCGTGGGCGCCGGCGGAAGCCGATCCCGGCGCGGCGGCGTATCTCGAGAAGCTCTGCGCGCTGTTCGATCCGTCGGAATAGCCCGGGCGGGCCGCCGGGCAGACTTCCGCCGGGTTGGGACAAGTCCCCGCTCCGTTCTCGTCATGCGCCGGTCCGTCGGCGGACGCGAAGCGGGGACGCCGCTGCAAGCGCGCCGACTCAGGGGTCGGAAATGGCACCCCGCAATTCCCTCAGGTAACGGAGACCTTCGATGGCGCGGCTGCCGTACCAGGACGTCATGCCCCCGTCGATGAGCGAGATATGGGGATGGCACTGCGGCGGGAGTCCTGCCCGGATCTCGGCGATGTGACGCTCCCGGAAGGCATAGGGCTCGGACGACAGCAGCACGTGGCGGACGTCCTGCATGAGCTGGGGCGTCAGGTCGACCGACGGGTACCGGGAGTGGGGATGTTCGGGAACCGTGTCCCATCCGACGAGGCTCAGCATGCGCGAGATGTAGGTGTCCCGGGCGACACTCATCCACGGCGCCCGCCAGATCAGATAGAGCACGCGTTCGCGCCGGAGTCCGGCGGCCTCCTCGCGGGTCGATGCCAGCCCCGCCTGAAATGCACTGCACAGTTCCTCGGCGCGGGTCTCGCGCCCGAAGATCCCGCCGATCAGCCGATAGAGCCGGAGATTGTCCTCGGGGTCGATCGGGTGCGTCACGATCACGTTCGGGATGAAGGCCACGAGCTCCTGTACCAGCTCCCGGGGATTCTCGTCGATGTTGACGACGAGATGCGTCGGCCCGAGCTTGCGGATCTTGGTCACGTCGACCGCCTTCGTCCCGCCGATCTTCGGCACCCGGCGGACCGGCCCGCGCGGATGGATGCAGAACCCCGTGCGGCCGACGATCTTGTCCTCGAGTCCGAGCGTGAACAGGAGCTCGGTGATGCTCGGTACCAGCGAGACGATCCGCACCACGCCCGTGGCAACTTCATGGGTCGTGCCGGCGGCGTCCGTGAGTCGGGTGTCGGCTACACGATCGGACATGCTGCTCTCCTCCTGCGCGACCGGCTGACGGTGCCGGTTCCGTTGACGCCCGAATTCTAGCCGCCGGCGCCGGGGCCGGCTCAATTGACGTTTACGTCAATTGGAGCCGGTGCAATAATTTGGCGCCTACCCGGCACCCCCCCTAGGGAAGGTCTGATCAAATCACGCGGATCGCGTTGCAGTCGAAAACGGGCGATGGCAAGGCAGGAGGCGAAGGCGAGATGGGGCCGAGCGAGCCGACCCACACCGCCCGCGCCCGTTTCCGGCACAACGACGTTGCGGTGGAAGCGCATGCCGCCCCGGCGGCGTGACGCTGGAGCCACAGCCCGGAAGGACGGGGCCCTCCGTCGCGACCGCGCGATTCGATCAGACCTTCCCTGGCAGATCAGTCGGTTAACCGATACCGACCTACTCGAGGCCACCTCTCCATGAACGATCTCTCCCTCCAGCCCCAAGGGCGGGCCTTTGCCACGGCGAACAAGGTCCGCTTCGTCACCGCCGCCAGCCTGTTCGACGGACACGACGCGTCGATCAACATCATCCGCCGGCTGCTCCAGGCGAACGGCGCTGAAGTGATTCATCTCGGTCACAACCGGTCGGTGTCCGACATCGTGACGGCCGCGCTCGAAGAAGACGTCCAGGGCATCGCGGTCTCCAGTTATCAGGGCGGGCACATCGAGTACTTCAAGTACATGATCGACCTGCTCCGCGCCAATGGGGGCGGTCACGTCAAGGTGTTCGGCGGCGGCGGCGGCGTGATCGTCCCGGCCGAGATCGCGGATCTCCACGCCTACGGCGTCGAGCGCATCTACTCCCCGGAAGACGGTGCCACGATGGGACTGGTGGGGATGATCCAGGACATGCTGCGGCGCTCCGACCACAATCTCGCCGCCGAATTGCCTGCCGACCTGGAGGGTCTGGCAAGCGGTTCACGCCAGGCACTCGCGCGACTGATCACGGGCCTCGAGAACGAATCGGCCCCGGAGGCGCTGCGTGCGGAACTGAACCGGCGCGCGTCGCTGCGGCCCGTGCCGGTGCTCGGCATCACCGGCACCGGAGGCGCGGGCAAGTCGTCCCTCACCGACGAGCTGGTGCGCCGCTTCCGCCTCGACCAGGGTGACCGGCTGAAGATCGCCGTGCTCGCGGTCGATCCGTCCCGCCGCAAGTCCGGCGGCGCGCTGCTGGGCGACCGCATCCGCATGAATGCCATCTCGCACCCGAACCTGTACTTCCGCTCGCTGGCGACGCGCGAAGCGGCCAGCGAGATCGCGGAGTGCCTGCCTGAAGTGATAGGCGCCTGCAAGGTCGCAGGCTTCGACCTGGTGATCGTCGAGACGTCCGGCATCGGTCAAGGGGATGCCGCCATCGTCCCGCTCGTGGATGCCTCGCTCTACGTGATGACGCCGGAGTTCGGGGCGGCGAGCCAGCTCGAGAAGATCGACATGCTGGACTTCGCCGATTTCGTCGCCATCAACAAGTTCGACCGGCGTGGCGCCGAGGATGCCTTGCGCGACGTCGCCAAGCAGATGCAGCGCAACCGCGAAGCCTTCTCCACGCCGCCCAGCCAGATGCCCGTCTTCGGGACCATCGCATCGCGCTTCAACGACGACGGCGTGACCGCGCTCTACGGCGGCCTGGCGGAGCACATGAAGTCGCTGGGCCTCGCGCTGGAGGCGGGCACGCTGCCGCGGCTCGACATCCGCGCTTCGTCGGCCGTGAAGGCGATCGTGTCGCCGGCCCGCAGCCGGTACCTCGCCGAGATCGCCGAGACCGTGCGCGGCTACAAGCGGCATGCCCGCGAACAAGCCGGGATCGCCCGCGAACGACAGCAGCTGGCCGAGACGAAGCGGATGCTGGCCGCCGAGTGCCAGGAATCGTCCGAATCGCTGGAAGGTCTGATCACCGCCCGGGAGGCGCGCCTCGATCCGCGCGCGAAGAAGCTGCTCGACATGTGGCCGGAGATGCGCAAGGCGTATTCGGGCGACGAGTACGTGGTGAAGATCCGCGACAAGGAGATCCGCACCCCGATCACCAGCAAGTCGCTCTCGGGCACGACGATCCGCAAGGTCGTGCTGCCGGGCTACGAAGACCACGGCGAACTGCTGAAGTGGCTCATGCTGGAGAACGTGCCGGGCTCGTTCCCGTACACGGCCGGCGTCTTCGCCTTCAAGCGCGAGAACGAGGATCCGACCCGCATGTTCGCCGGCGAAGGCGACGCGTTCCGCACCAACAAGCGGTTCCATCTGCTCGCCGGCGAGATGCCCGCCAAGCGTCTGTCCACGGCCTTCGATTCGGTCACGCTGTACGGATTCGACCCCGATCCGCGTCCCGACATCTACGGCAAGGTCGGCAACTCGGGGGTGTCCATCGCGACGCTCGACGACATGAAGGTGCTCTACTCTGGCTTCGACCTGTGCTCGCCGAACACGTCGGTGTCGATGACGATCAACGGTCCGGCACCGACGATCCTCGCGATGTTCATGAACACGGCCGTCGACCAGCAGATGGACAAGTTCCGTCAGGACAACGGCCGTGACCCGACCGAGGACGAAGCCGACAAGATCCGGACGTGGACCCTGCAGACGGTGCGAGGCACGGTGCAGGCCGACATCCTCAAGGAAGACCAGGGCCAGAACACCTGCATCTTCTCCACCGAGTTCTCACTGAAGGTCATGGGCGACATCCAGGAGTACTTCGTCCACCACGGCGTGAAGAACTTCTACTCGGTGTCGATCTCCGGCTATCACATCGCCGAGGCCGGCGCGAATCCGATCAGCCAGCTCGCGTTCACGCTCTCGAACGGTTTCACGTTCGTCGAGGCCTATCTGGCGCGCGGCATGCACATCGACGACTTCGCACCGAACCTGTCGTTCTTCTTCTCCAATGGCATGGATCCCGAGTACACGGTGATCGGACGCGTGGCCCGCCGGATCTGGGCGACCGCGATGAAGAACAAGTACGGCGCCAACGAACGCAGCCAGAAGCTCAAGTACCACTGTCAGACGTCGGGCCGCAGCCTGCACGCGCAGGAGATCGACTTCAACGACATCCGCACGACGCTACAGGCGCTGATCGCCACCTACGACAACGCGAACAGCCTGCACACGAACGCCTACGACGAGGCGATCACGACGCCGACCGAGGAATCGGTCCGGCGCGCCATGGCGATCCAGCTCATCATCAACCGCGAGTGGGGTCTCGCCAGGAACGAGAATCCGAATCAGGGCAGCTTCGTCATCGACGAGCTCACCGAGCTCGTGGAAGAGGCCGTGTTGAAGGAGTTCGAGCGCATCAGCGAGCGCGGCGGCGTCCTGGGCGCCATGGAAACCGGCTATCAGCGCGGCCGCATCCAGGAGGAGTCCCTCTACTACGAGCACAAGAAGCACGACGGCTCGTATCCGCTGATCGGCGTGAACACCTTCCGCAATCCGCACGGGGACCCGACGCCCCAGAAGCTCGAACTCGCCCGGTCCACCGACGAGGAGAAGCAGTCGCAGCTCGCACGTCTGAAGAGCTTCCACGACCGCCATGCGGGCGAGCGCGAATCGATGTTGAAGCGCCTGCAGCAGGCGGTGATCGACAACGGCAACGTGTTCGAGGTCCTGATGGACGCCGTCCGGGTCTGTTCCCTGGGACAGATCTCTCACGCGCTGTTCGAGGTCGGGGGTCAGTACCGCCGCAGCATGTAGGCCGGGCTGGCGCGGTCGCGGCGCACCGGCAGCCGATCCCGAGCGGGGGAATCGCGATGGCCAGACGGGCGTTTCCGCTGTCGAAGGTGTACGGCCTCCTGGAGCCGGGTCCGGTGGTGCTCGTGACGACGTGCCATCGGGGACGGGCCAACGTGATGCCGCTCTCATGGCACACGATGATGGAGTTCGAGCCGCCGCAGATCGGGTGCGTGCTCAGCAACCGGAATCATTCGTTCCGGGCGCTGCGGACGACCAGGGAGTGCGTCGTCGCCATCCCGACCGTCGAACTGACGGATGCCGTCGTCGGTTGCGGCAACTCGACGGGCGGCGACATCGACAAGTTCGCCACGTTCGGACTGACGCCGCTGCCGGCGAAGGACGTGGCCGCTCCGCTCATCGGCGAGTGCTACGCGAACCTCGAGTGCCGTGTCGTCGATGCGGCACTCGTGAATCGCTACAACTTCTTCGTGCTGGAAGTGTCGCGCGCCTGGATCGACCGTTCGCGCAAGGATCCGCGCACGCTGCACCACCGTGGCCGGGGTGCCTTCATGATCGCGGGGCCGACCGTCCAGTCCCGATCGAAGATGCGCTGACAGGCCGAGGGAAGGTCCGATCAGGTCAGACCTTCCCTGTCGATCGGCCTGCGGAGAGCGCGTCCGACACGCCGCTCTTCCGCAGACGAGGGGCTTACATCTGACCGAACTTGCGCTTCGCGGCGTCCACGCACTTCTGGCGCTGATCCGCGTTCAACGAATCACACTTCTTCAGGGCGGCCAGATAGGCCTCGTTGTCCGCCTTGCCCTGATCCGTCGCCGCGGGGGCCGGGTCTTGCGTGCCGGCCGGCTGCGCCGTGTCCGCTGCGAACGCGATGCCGGAAAGCGCCGCACCGAGGAATCCCGCCAGGAACATCGATCGTAGTGTCTTCATGGTTTCACCTCTTGCTTCATCGTTGCGCACACGACAGCCGGCGAACTGCGCCGATGAGACGCGCCGCGGATGTCGACATCGAGCCGGAGATGCGCACCGATCATGTCGGCGTCATCACTGCCCGTGCCGCCCGGTTCTGCATCATCCGGGCCACGACATGCCGGCGCAGGCGCGTGCGCGGGCCCGGCGGCGCCTCACGACAAGCCGGAAAGCGGCGAGCCGGCAGCCGGGTTTTCCGAAGAGAATCAGCGGTTCACGACCCGGTGGCGGATCAGCTCCGGGTCGCGAGCAAACGCAGGGTCTGAAGGGCCTGCTCCAGCTGCGGGTCGACGGCGTCCTCCCCGTCGACGGCATGCAAAGCGTTGCCGATCGGGGTCATTTCGGAGGTGCCGGCGGCGTCGCGATTGCGCGCCGTCGGGACCACGACGTCGGGCGTGATGCCCTTGGACTGGATCGAGCGCCCTTCGGGCGTGTAGTAGCGGGCCGTCGTGAGCTTGAGCGCAGTGCCGTCGCCGAGCGGGATCACGACCTGGACCGATCCCTTTCCGAACGTCTGCGCACCGACGACGACGGCGCGGTGATGATCCTGCAGGGCCCCGGCCACGATTTCCGCAGCGGAGGCCGAGCCGCCGTTGACGAGGACGACCATGGGCAGCGACCGGATGTAGGGAGCCAGCGGGATCCGGGCGGGGACGGCTGAGGCCGGACGGCCGACTTCGGACGCGTTGGTATGCAACGTCCGCTTCGCGCCGCGGGAAACCCCTTCGGTGCGGACGATGAGCGCGTCCTGCGGCAGGAAGACGGAGGCCACGTCGACGGCCGAGCGCAGCAATCCCCCGGGGTTGTCCCGCAGGTCCAGCACGAGACCCAGCGGCGCCCCGTCCTGACTGGAGAGGATGTCGTCCAGTCCAGACACCACCTCTTCCGCACTGCTTTCCGTGAACTGGCCGATGCGCAGATAAGCGACCGCGGGGTCGATGAATTGCGCGGCCACGCTGGGCGGGTGCAGGGTGGCGCGGATGAGCGACATTTCCCGGAGGGCGGTCTCGCCCTCGCGCAGCAGCGTCACCTTGACCGCGGTATCAGGTGCGCCGCGCGCGCGCTGGATGGCTTGATCGAGCGTCAGGGTCGCCACGTCCGTATCGTCGAGCCGTGCAATGAGATCCCCCGGACGGATGCCGGAGCGGGACGCCGGCGTCCCCTGATGGACGTTGAGGACTTTCACGTAGTGCCCCGACTTGCCGACCTCCATGCCGAGACCGCCGAAGCGCCCGCTGGTCTCCTGCTGGAGCGCGCGATAGGCATCGGCATCGAGGAAACTCGAATGCGGATCGAGTTCTCCCATGACACCGTTGACGGCGGCCGTGAACAGGGCGCGGTCATCGATCGCATCGACGTAGCGGGCCTTCACGTGGTGCAGGATGCGGGCGATGGACTGCGCGAGCGCTTGCTCCGACGCATCCTCCGCCCGGAGAGCGGGTGCGGCCATCGAGACCATCGCGGCGAACAGGAGCGGCACCGCCCGGCGAAGTCCTCGGGGCGGCCGTGCCTTGGGGGTATCCGCGGTCACCGGAAAGGTCATTCCATCTGCATGCATGTTGTTCCCTGCCTCCTGCGCATCGACCAGGATTTCGGCCCGTCGGCGGCAGACCTGAGACCGATTCGAAGCACCACGCGATCCTCCACCGCGACGCGGTTGACGCCGTTCGGTAGGATGCGCCCGTCTGTGTCCCGGCATTCCCCTGTCATCCCGTGCGCTTCGTGCCCCGGTTGGTCTCGCAGCACCCCGTGTCGGCGGTGTTCCTCTCGACCTGCCTCGCCCTGGCACTCTGGGGATTCGCCATCGAACCCGCGCGCCTCGTGCAGAAGGAGTATTCGCTCACCCTGACGGCGTGGTCGGAACGCTGCAACGGTCTCCGGGTCGCAATCCTCACGGATCTGCATGTGGGCTCGCCCTTCAACACCCTCGAACGCCTGACGAACATCGTCGCAACGGTGCAAGCCGCACGCCCGGACCTGATCCTGCTGGCCGGCGACTACGTGATCCATGGGGTGGTCGGGGGCCGGTTCGTGGCGCCCGAAGCCATTGCCGGCAGACTCGCCGGCCTTTCCGCGCCTGCAGGCGTGTATGCGGTACTCGGAAACCACGATTGGTGGTTCAATGCCGCGCGGGTCCGGCGCGCACTCGAGTCGGTCGGCATTCCGGTCCTCGAGGATGCGGCGGTCGACATCCGAACCGGATCGTGTGCGGCCCGGCTCGTCGGGATCGGCGACTTCTGGGAAGGCCGCCACGACGTCCGTGCGGCCTTGGCGGCGGTTCCCGCGGATGACGAGCAACCGCTGATCGCCTTCACGCACAACCCTGACGTGTTTCCCGGCATTCCGGCCCGGGTGACGCTCACGATCGCGGGGCACACCCACGGCGGACAGGTGTACCTGCCGCTGGTCGGTCGTCTGGTCGTGCCGTCGCGCTATGGCGAGCGCTACGCGATCGGCCACGTGGTGGAAGACGGCCGGCATCTGTTCGTGAGCGCCGGCACCGGCACCAGCATTCTGCCCGTCCGCTTCCTCGTCCCGCCCGAGATCTCGATCCTCACGCTGCGCGCTGCGTCGCGGTGACGATCCGCTGGCCGGCTGAAACCCGAAACGCTATCCTCTCGTCTTCTTCCGCGGCGGCTCGCCGCACGCGTCTCGCGGGCCGACCCCATCGCATGAATGCCGGTATTGCCCAGGCCATCGCCGCCTATCTGTGGTGGGGCCTGTTCCCGATCTATTACAAGCAGATCCTGTCGGTGCCGATCGACGAGATCCTCGCGCACCGCGCGATCTGGTCGTTCGTCTTCGTCGCCGCGGTGCTGCTGCTGACGGGCCGCGTGTCCGGGCTGCTCCGTGCCGTCGGCGCGCCGCGCACCCTGGGCATATTCGCCGCCTCGGCCGTGCTGGTCTTCGTGAACTGGGGCGCCTACGTCGTCGCCATCGCGGCGGATCGCATCACGGACGCCAGTCTCGGCTACTTCATCAATCCGCTCATGAGCGTGCTGCTGGGTGCGTTGATGCTCGGGGAACGACTGCGCCCGGGGCAGTGGGCGGCGGTGGGCCTGGCCGCCCTGGGCGTGCTGCAACTCACCTGGCATGCCGGCACGGTGCCATGGATCGGTCTTGCCATTGCGCTCAGCTTCACCCTGTACGGACTCCTCCGGAAGACCGCGCCCCTCGGGGCCGTGGAAGGCCTGTGCCTCGAATCCCTGCTCATGCTGCCGTTCGCACTCGCCTACGTCGGCTGGCTGGCGGTGACCGGCAAGGAAGTCTTTCTCACGCAGCCTCCCGCGCTTTCGGCGCTCGTGATGCTGAGCGGCGTCGTCTCCGCCACGCCGCTGCTGCTGTTCGCCGCGGCCGCGCGACGGATCCCGCTGTCGACGCTCGGACTCATCCAGTATCTCGCACCCTCCATGCAATTGGTCCTCGCGATCTACGTGTACGGCGAACCGTTCGGCGCAGGCAAGGCGCTCGGCTTCATCGCCATCTGGGCCGGTCTCGCGGTCTATACGGCAGAAGGCGTGTGGCGCACGTGGAGGAGGGCAGTCGCATGAGCCACCCGACGAGGGCCCCCGAAGGGGATCGGCGGCAAGGCGAGTGCGACATAGCCTCGACGCGAGAGCCGTCCCGTGCCGCGACAGTGAAGAGACGCGGTCGCATGAGCCACCCGACGAGGGCCCCCGAAGGGGATCGGCGGCAAGGCGAGTGCGACACAGCCTCGACGCGCGGGACGAGGCCCGATCGCGCGAACCCCGAGATCGGGACCTGTCGTCGATCGACCCCCGGTTTGTGTAGCATCGCCGTCGTCCGTTCGGTGGCGTTCTCGACAAGGTGCATGCCGTGAGCCTTTCCTCGCAACGACTGCTCGAACTGATCGAGTACGTCGGTCAGTCCTCGGTTCAGCGCCAGCGGCCGGTCGCTCACGTGGCGGACCACGGTCGCTTCCTGCTTTTCGCCCACCAACTCGGCGGGATCGACGGCGTCCGGTTGGATGTGCCGGCGACCGAGACGGAAGAGGCCGCATGGTTGCGGATGGTGCGCCCGCCGAATCCTGAGCTGCCCCCCAGCATCGAAAGTCCGTGGCTCGCCCCGTGGCTGGAAGTGGGGCAGGCGCTCACCGCCACGCCGCATCTGGCGGGCACCGTCCGCGGGACGGCGCTCATCGCTGCGGGTACGCACCGCGATGCCGCGGCGGCGCCTGCGTCAGTCAGCGACGCCGCGACGCCGGCCGTGGCACCCGACGCGCAGGTACCGTTCGCCGCTTATGCGTTCCGCGACGAGGTCGAGCGTCAGTTCAATGCCTACGTGGAGGGCCGCTGGCGGCCCTGGGCCGAGGCCGAACGCAAGCGCCGGCGCGCGTCTCGCCTCTACATGCAGTTCGTGTCGCTGCACCAGGAACTCGCGGGCACGTTGTCCGACGGCCAGGTCGAACTCGTCTGGGGTGCCGCGCTGGCACCGACACGGGGCGACTCCGTCGAAGCGAGGTATCCGCTCGTGACCCAGGGTGTGGATCTGCTGTTCGATGCAGCCACGGGCGCAGTGCGCGTCTGCCCTCGCGACGTCGACGCACGCCTCGATCTGGAGCCCTTCGACGGCGTGGCCCGGTCGGAGGCTTCGCGGATCGAACGACGGGCAGCCGAATGGTTCGCGCAGGCCGAGCTGGATTTTTCGCCTTTCGACGCGGCGAGCCATGCGGAGGCGGTGGACGCGGCGAGGACGCTCCTCCCCGTGGACGCGGACATCGATCCGTCCTGGGTCCTGTTCGCGCGGCCCAAGAACACGACGCCGATGATCCAGGACCTGGAACGCTTCGCCCGGGCGTTGCGGGACGCGGACGCGGACCCGGTCCTGCCGCCGGCCGTGGCGGCGTTGGTCAGCGATCCGGCCGACACGGCATTGCCGCTCGAGTTGCCGCGCTACCGCGGCGTCAGCGAGATCGCGGGGCGCACCGGGCCGGATACCGTCCGGGACCTGTACTTTCCGCTCCCGTTCAATGACGAGCAGATGCGCATCGTGCAGCTGCTCGAGGCGCGCGACGGCGTCGTCGTGCAGGGACCGCCCGGAACGGGCAAGACCCATACGATCGCGAACATCGTCTGCCATTGGCTCGCGCACGGACGCCGGGTGCTGGTGACCTCCATGAAGGAACCGGCGCTCGCTGTCCTGCGGGACAAGCTGCCGGAGGAGATCCAGCCGCTGGCCCTGCCGCTGCTGGCAGGCGACTCCGCCGGCATGCAGGCCTTCGAACGGGCGATCCAGCATATCGCCACGCAGGTGCAGAGCCTCGACCAGGTGACGGCCGCCGCCGGCATCGGCCGCCTCGAAGAGGAGATCGATGCGCTCCAGACGCGGATCGCGCGCATCGACGAGGAGATCGCAACGCTCGCCCAGCGACAGCTGGCCCCCATCGAACTGGAGGGCGAGCGGGTGGATCCGCTCGATGCCGCCAGCGCCGTTGCGGCCGCCTCGGATTCGACAGCGTGGCTGCAGGACGCCCTCGGTCCGGACGCGAAGTTCGCACCGAGATTCGACGATGCCGAACTCGCGCAACTGTTCCGGGCGCGCACGCTGCTCGGGAACGATCTCCGGTATGCCGGCATCGCGTTGCCCGACCCGGACGGTCTGCCGCAACCCGACGCACTGCTCGACGCGCATCGGCGCCTCGTCCGGCTGGCGCAGATGGCGGCCGACAGTCGCGGTTCCGATACGCCCGTGCTCGCGGTCATCGACGAGTCGACGGATACCCACCTGCGGCGGGCATCCGCCTGCATCGACCGCGTCCGATCGCTCCGGGCCACCGTGTCCGAACAGCAGACCGATTGGTCCAGGGCACTGGCAGCGGCGCTGGGCAATCCCGACTCGGCGGACGCCATTGCCCCGGTCAAGACACTCGTCGCGGAAGTCCGCGAGATTGCCGAAGCGTGGCAGCCTTTCGTCGCACGCCCCGTCTCGGTGCCCGCGGGAGCGGAGTTCGACATGGACGTGACGCAGGCGGTCCGCAATCTGGCCGCCGGCCGGCGCGCCTTCGGGCTGACGAAGCTGTTCCGACCCGAGGCGAGGAGCCGGCTCGCGGCCTTCTTCATCGACGGTCGGCTGCCTGATGGCCCCGACGACTGGCAGCACGTCGCGGACGCGCTGGCCGTCAGGATCCGCTGGAGAACGCTGGCGCCCCGATGGAATGCGGCCGCCGCATCGCATGGGCTGCCGACGGTCACGTCGGATGAAGCCAGCGGCATTCCGGAAGCGGCGCGCTGCGTCGCGCTCGTGGATCAGGTGTCGGTGCTGGCCGCGGCCGAGGCGGACCTGGCCGCCACCGCCCAGACGCTGTTCCCCGGATGGAGTCTCGCGCGGCGTCTGCGCGAGGAGCCGGCGGCCATTCGCGGCCTCGAGCGCGCGATCGATCACTACCTCAATGCGCAGCAGCTGGCGGACGTGTGGCAGGTGCGAGAGAAGCTGCGCGAAGCCCTCGGTTCGTCCACCGGCGGGGTATTCGACGACATCCGGACATTCGCAGCCGAAACGCTCGGCAACGTGTCCGCGACAGACGATGCCGTGGTCAACCGGTGGTTCGCGCTCCTCACCGAGCTGAAGCGCCTGCGCGGTCAGGGCGAGGCGCTCGACATCGTTGCGCGAGTCACGGCAGCCATCGACGCGTCGGGCGCGCCACGTCTGGCGGAGAGCCTTCGCGTGGCCTCGGGACTGGCGCGGGAGACGCTCGTACCGGCCGACTGGCGCGAAAGCTGGCGCCTGCGTCGGCTCGCCACACACCTGGACGCCGTCGAATCGGGCCCGCGGATCCTCGAATTGTCCGGGCAGCGTTCGGAGCTCGAACACTACCTCGCGCGCTCGACCCGGCTGCTCGTCGTTCAGCGCGCATGGCTGCGGCTCGCCGAGAGTGCGACGCCGGGCGTACGCGCCGCGCTGCAGGCCTACCTGAGCGCCGTCCAGCGGATGGGCAAGGGCACGGGCAAGCGCGCCGCCCGCTACCGCCAGGATGCACGCGAGGCCGCGGCCCAGGCCCAAGCGGCCGTGCCGTGCTGGATCATGCCGCATCACCGGATCTCGGAATCGCTCCCTCCGCGCCTCGGTGCGTTCGATCTCGTGATCATCGACGAAGCGTCGCAGTCGGATCTGTCGGCCCTGCCCGCGATGCTGCGCGGCTGCAAGCTGCTGATCGTGGGGGATGACCGCCAGGTGTCGCCCGACCCGGTCGGCCTCGAGGAGGAGCGCATCCGCAGCCTGATGCAGCGCCATCTCGCCGCCCAGGTGCCCATCTACCGCATGCAGATGTCGCCGGAACGGTCCATCTACGATCTGGCCCGGGTCGTGTTCGCGTCGAACGGCGTGATGCTGAAGGAACACTTCCGGTGCGTGGCGCCGATCATCGAGTACGCGAAACGGGAGTTCTACGGGGACGAACTGCGGCCGCTGCGGCTGCCGGTGCGCTCGCGCCGCCTCGACCCGCCCCTCATCGACGTGTACCTGCAAGGCGCCGAACGCGTGGGGGATGCGAACCCCGCGGAGGCCGCGTACATCGTCGACGAGATCGCCCGCCTGACCGGGGACCCGAAGATGCGCGGCCGGACGATCGGCGTGGTCTCCTTGCAGGGGGAGGAGCAGGCGGCCCTCGTGCAGGAGCAGCTCGCCGACCGTCTCGGACCCGCGGTGCTGCAGGCTTTTTCGATCGCGTGCGGTGACGCGAAGACTTTCCAGGGGCGCGAACGCGACATCATGTTCCTGTCGATGGTGGTCGCGCCGAACGCCGTCGGCGGCCCGCTGTCCCGCGACACCTTCGCCCAGCGATTCAACGTGGCAGCCTCCCGCGCCCGCGACCGCATGGTGCTCGTCCGGTCGGTGATGCTGCGGGAACTGCCCGACTCCGACCGCCTGCGGTTCGGTCTGATCGCGCATTTCCACGAGCCGTTCGGACGGCCGGCGGCGGCGCCGGCATCGCCGCGCGAGCGCTGCGAATCTCCCCTCGAGCGCAGCCTGTACGACTGGCTGCACGGACGCGGATACCGCGTCACGCCGCGCGTGCCGGTCGGCACCTGCATCATCGACCTGGTCGTCGAAGGGGCGAACGACACGCGACTGGCCATCGAGTGCGATGGCGATCGTTCGCTGGACGCCTCCCACTGGATCACCGACGTCGCGCGCCAGCGCGTGCTGGAGCGTGCGGGCTGGACCTTCCATCGGTGCTTCGCCACCCGCTTCGTGCTGCAACGGGAGCGCGTGCTGGCCGAGCTCGAGGCGGCACTGGCCTCCCACGGCATCCGTCCGCTCGGCACCCATGAGGACGTGTCCAGTGCGCTGACCGAGCATCGCGTCATCGACGCCAGCGCCTGCGGCATCGCCTCGCCGGGGTCGCCGCCGGAGCCGGCGCTGGCATAATCCGAGACCTCGTCGGGCGGGCGCCCCACCTCGCGCGCGTCGGTTCCGGTCTGTCACCCCGCGGCCCTCATGCCGCCTTCGCGGATCACCCTATCAATGAAGACTCATCGCATCGCCGTCATTCCGGGAGACGGTATCGGCAAGGAAGTCATGCCCGAGGGCGTCCGCGTCCTCGATGCCGCCGCGCGCAAGTTCGGCATCGCGCTCGCCTTCGATCATTTCGACTGGAGCTGCGACAACTACGACAAGCACGGCTGGTGGATGCCGCCCGACTGGAAGGACCGTATCGGCGGCCATGAGTGCATCTATTTCGGTGCCACCGGCTGGCCGGCCCGCATCGCCGACCACATCTCGCTGTGGGACTCCCTCATCAAGTTCCGCCGCGAGTTCGACCAGTACGTGAACCTGCGGCCGGTGCGCCTGCTGCCGGGGATTCCCTGCCCGCTCGCCGGACGCAAGCTGGGCGACATCGACTACTACGTCGTCCGGGAGAACACCGAAGGCGAATACTCCTCCGTGGGCGGCCGCATGTTCGAGGGCACGGACCGCGAGATGGTGACGCAGCAGTCGGTGTTCACGCGCAGGGGCGTGGATCGCATCCTGCGCTTCGCGTTCGAGCTCGCGCAGTCCCGGCCGCGCAAGCTGCTGACGTCGGCCACCAAGTCGAACGGCATCTCGATCACGATGCCGTACTGGGATGAGCGGTTCCGTACCATGTCGAAGCAGTACCCCGACGTCACGACCAGCCAATACCACATCGACGGCCTGACCATCCAGCTGGTGCTGAATCCCCAGCGGTTCGACGTGATCGTCGCCTCGAACCTGTTCGGCGACATCATCAGCGATCTCGGTCCCGCCACTGCCGGCACCATCGGCGTGGCGCCTTCGGCGAACCTCAATCCCGAGCGGACGTTCCCGTCCCTGTTCGAACCGGTGCACGGATCGGCGCCCGACATCTTCGGTCGCAAGGTCGCGAACCCGGTCGCGCAGATCTGGTCGGGCGCCATGATGCTCGAGTTCCTCGGGCACGCCGACGCCGCGCGAGCGGTCGTACAGGCGATCGAGAAGGTGCTGCATGACGGGCCCCGCACGCCGGACATGGGCGGCAAGGCCTCCACGGAGGACGTCGGTCGCGCCGTGGCCGCCGCGCTGTGACGCCGTTTCAAACCCCCGCTGGCAGGGCCGGTTCATCGGTCCGCGCCAGGGTTGATGCTTCGAGCTAGCCGCCATGTGGGTCGTCCAGCTCGCCCTCAGGCGCCCCTACACGTTCATCGTGCTGGCGCTGCTCATCCTGATCATCGGGCCGCTGACGATCCTGCGCACGCCCACCGACATCTTCCCCAGCATCAACATTCCGGTGGTCAGCGTCGTCTGGCGCTACACCGGACTGTCGACGGAGGAGATGGAAGGCCGCATCACCGGCCCCTTCGAGCGGGCGGCGACCTCGACCGTCAACGACATCGAGCACATGGAATCGCAGACGCTCAACGGCGTCGGCGTCGTCAAGGTGTTCTTCCATCCGAGCGCCAACATCTCGACCGCGCTGGCGCAGGTGGTCGCCATCGCGCAGACGATGCTGGTCCAGTTCCCGCCGGGCGCGACGCCGCCGCTCATCCTCAGCTACAACGCGTCCACCGTTCCGATCCTCCAGCTCGCCCTGTCGAGCAACGTGCTGGCCGAGCACGAGATGTTCGATCTGGCGAACAGCTTCATCCGCACCCAGCTCGCGACGGTGCAGGGTGCGGTGCTGCCGTTTCCCTATGGCGGGAAGTTCCGCCAGGTGATGGTGGACATCGACGGCCGGGCGCTGCAGTCCAAGGGACTGGCGCCCCTCGACGTCGTGAACGCGATCAACGTGCAGAACCTCGTGCTGCCCACTGGCACCGCGAAGATCGGCTCGCTCGAATATGACGTGGCGCTGAACGGCAGTCCCGCCACCATTGCGGAGCTGAACCAGCTGCCCGTGAAGACCGTGGCCGGCGGCACGATCACCCTGGGCGACGTCTCCCAGGTCCGCGACGGTTTCCAGCCGCAGACCAACATCGTCCGCCACGACGGCCATCGCGCCGTATTGATGACGATCCTGAAGTACGGCACGGCGTCGACCCTCGACATCGTCAGTCGCGTGCTGGGAGAGCTGCCGCGGATCCGCGCCGGCCTGCCGCCGGAGCTGGACGTGCAGAAGGCCCTCGACCAGTCCCTGTTCGTCCGGTCGGCCGTGGACGGCGTCATCCACGAAGCCATCATCGCGGCGTGCCTGACGGCGCTGATGATCCTGCTGTTCCTGGGCAGCTGGCGCAGCACGGTGATCATCGCGGTGTCGATCCCGCTCGCCATCCTGAGCTCGCTCATCGCCCTCTCCGCGCTCGGCGAGACGGTCAACATCATGACCCTCGGCGGGCTCGCGCTGGCGGTGGGCATCCTGGTGGACGACGCGACGGTCGCCATCGAGAACATCAGCCAGCACATCGAGATGGGCAAACCGCTCGACCGGGCGATCCTCGACGGCGCCCAGCAGATCGCCGTGCCGACCTTCGTCTCGACGCTCGCCATCTGCATCGTGTTCGTGCCGATGTTCCTGCTGACCGGCGTGGCGCGGTACCTGTTCGTGCCGCTGGCCGAGGCGGTGGTGTTCGCGATGCTCGCTTCGTACGTGTTCTCGCGGACGCTCGTGCCCACGCTCGCGAAGTACCTGCTGCGCGACGGCGAGGGCCACGCGCGGGCCATGCAGAGCCGCAACCCGTTCACCCGCTTCCATCTGGCGTTCGAGCGCGGATTCAGCCGTCTCCGCGACGGCTATCACGGCACCGTGGCGGCCTGCGTCGCCCACCGTCGCATCTTCATCGTCGCGTTCATGGCCGTCGGCGCCCTGCCCGCCTTGCTGGTGCCCTGGGTCGGGCGCGACTTCTTCCCGGCCGTGGATGCGGGCCAGATCAAGCTGCATCTGCGTGCGAAGACCGGCACGCGCATCGAGGAGACGGCTCGGCTGTGCGATCTCGTCGAAGCGGAAGTGCGCCGCCTGATCCCGGCCGCCGAGGTCGAGACCATCATCGACAACATCGGACTGCCCTCCTCCGGGACGAACCTGTCCTACAACAACAGCGGCACCATCGGCCCGGCGGACGCCGACATCCTCATCTCGCTGAAGCACGGCCACGCCCCCACCGAGCAGTACGTGCACGCCCTGCGCAAGACCCTGCCGGAAGCCTTCCCCGGCACGATGTTCTACTTCCTGCCGGCGGACATCGTGAGCCAGATCCTGAACTTCGGCCTGCCGTCACCGATCGACATCGCGGTGAGCGGGCGCAACGTCGCCGCGAACCGCAAGTTCGTCCTCGATCTGCTGGAAAGGCTGCGCCCGATCCCGGGCATCACGGACGTGCGCGTCCAGCAGCCGGCAGACCAGCCGAAGTTCGACATCACGGTGGACCGCGTCCGCGCCCAGCAGATCGGCTTCTCGCTGCGGGAGGTCGCCGGCAGCCTGCTCATCTCGCTTTCCGGCAGCTCGCAGACCAGCCCGACGTTCTGGCTCAATCCGAAGACGGGCGTGAACTACCAGATCATCACGCAGATGCCGCCATACAAGCTCGACACGCTCGACGCGCTGTCCAACATCCCCATCTCCGGGCAGGGCGCGTCCCGGACGGAGATCCTCGGCAATGTCGCGACCGTCGGGCGGGGCGCCGAGCGGGCCGTGATCACCCACTGGAACGTCCAGCCCACGCTGGATCTCTACGCCTCGGTCCAGGGCCGCGATCTCGGCGGCGTGGGCGACGAGGTCATGAAGGTCGTGAAAGCCGCGGAGAAGGACTTGCCCAAGGGCGCGCGGATGGTCGTCCGCGGCCAGATCGAAACGATGGAGTCGTCGTTCCGCGGGTTGCTGCTCGGGCTCGCCTTCGCCATCGTGCTCGTCTATCTGCTGATGGTGGTCAACTTCCAGTCCTGGCTCGACCCGTTCATCATCATCACGGCGCTGCCCGCGGCCCTCGCCGGCATCGTCATCATGCTGTTCCTCACCCACACGACCATCAACGTGCCTGCCCTCACGGGCGCCATCATGGCGATGGGGATCGCCACGGCCAACAGCATCCTGGTCGTGAGCTTCGCCCGGGAACGATTGCACGCGGGAGCCGATGCGTTCACCGCGGCGCTCGACGCGGGCTATTCCCGCTTCCGCCCGGTCATCATGACCGCGCTGGCCATGGTCATCGGCATGGTCCCGATGGCCATCGGCCTGGGCGAAGGCTCGGAACAGAACGCGCCGCTCGGACGCGCCGTGATCGGGGGCCTGCTGTTCGCCACGATCGCCACCCTGTTCTTCGTTCCGACCGTCTTCGCGATGATCCACGGGTGGCGCGGTCGCCGGCTTCCCGTTCCCGTATCGGCACCGGCGGCCGAGCCCGTCTGACAGGACTCCCATGCACACTGACGACGCCCCCGCTCCCGCTCCTGCCGCTCATCGAGGCGGCGCCGCCGGACTCGCCATTGCCGGCGTGACGGTCCTGGCCATCGCCGGGGCCGTGCTGCTCGGCATCCGGCCCCGCATCGATGCCGCGGCCGCGCTCGCCAAGGACGCGGCGCAGATGAACGTCCCGGTGGTTTCGGTCATCGCGCCGAAGGCCGGAGCGGACTCGATGGCGCTCACCCTCCCGGGCACCCTGCAGCCCTACACGGACGCCCCCATCCTGGCGCGAACCAACGGCTACGTGAAGCGCTGGACCGCGGAGATCGGGACGCACGTGAAGGCCGGCGAACTGCTCGCCGAACTCGACACGCCGGAAGTGGACGCACAGCTGCAGCAGGCGCGCGCGGATCTCAACGCGGCGGAAGCGAACCGGCAGATCGCCGAGAAGACGGCAAAACGCTGGCAGGAGCTGCTGGTGACCGGCACCGTGACCCGTCAGGATGCCGACCAGGTCGCCGCGCAGTTGAACGCGCGCGAAGCGGCCGTCCAATCGGCGCGGGCGAACGTGTCACGGCTGGAGAAGCTGCAGGCCTTCAAGCACGTGACGGCACCATTCGAGGGCGTGGTGACGGCCCGGGGCGTCGATACCGGCGCCCTCGTCAGCGCGGGCGCGGGACAGGAGTTGTATCACCTCGCCGCCACCCGCCGGCTGCGCGTCTACGTGCGCGTCCCCCAGGCGAGCGCGCGCAGCGTCGTTGCCGGACTCGATGCGGAGCTCTCGCTGATCGAGCATCCCGGCCGCCGGTTCAAGGGCCAGCTGGTGCGCACGACGCACGCGATCGACACGGCAACACGCACGTTGCTGGCGGAGGTGAGCGTGGACAACGCCGACGGCGAATTGCTGCCCGGCGCCTATGCTCAGGTGCACCTCAAGCTGAAGAGTGCCGTGCCGGCACTGATGGTGCCGGTGAACACGCTGATGTTCCGGGGCGAAGGGTCCCAGATCGCCGTCGTCGACAAGGACCAGAAGGTCGTCCTGAAGACGGTGACGCTCGGTCGGGATTTCGGCACGACGATCGAAGTCCTGACCGGCCTCGATGCAAGTGACGCGGTCGTCCTGAATCCTTCCGATTCGCTCGTCGGCGGAACCAAGGTCCGGGTGATCAAGCCACCCGAGAAGACATCGAAGTAGTCGTCGACGGAACGGCCGGCGGTTCGACCGCCGAAGGATCCGGGAGCGCGCGGACGGCGGTCGCCAGCGCCTCGATCGTCCGGCGCAGTTCGCTCACCGCCACCTCGACCTCGTGGGCCGGCGCCCGTTCCCGGATGGCAACCTCCAGTGCCGCGGCCCGGCGCTGCAGGTCGGTGGCACCGACGAAGCCGGACGCGCCCTTCAGCGAGTGCGCCCAGCGCTGCGCGTCCTCCCGTTCCCCCGTCGCCAGGTGGCGCTCGAGCACCTCGATGTTCATCGACTGGCTGCCCATGAAACGGCGCAGCCGTCTCGCGAAACCTTCGACACTGCCGCGCGCCAGCTTCACCCCTGCCGCCGCGTCGATGCCCGGCAAGCTCGAGAGCAGACCCTCCAGCGGTGCCGTCGGATCGGACTCCCGGGGCGGCAGCGGCACGACGCCTGCCGCTGCCGACGCGCTGCGCACCAACCAGCGCTTCAGGATCGCGTAGAGCGTCGCCGGATCCACGGGCTTGCCCACGTGGTCGTTCATGCCGGCGTCGAGGCACGCGGCCCGATCCTCGCCGAAGGCGTTCGCCGTCATGGCGATGATTGGGATGCCGCCGAAGCCGGCCAGGCGCCGGATTCGGCGCGTCGCCTCGAGGCCGTCCATGACCGGCATCTGCATGTCCATGAACACGAGGTCGTAGTGGACGCACTGGAGACGGTCGACCGCGATCTGACCGTTCTCCGCCACATCGACGATGGCGCCGGTGGCGGCCAGCAGATCGCACGCGACTTCCTGATTGATCTCGTTGTCCTCGGCGACGAGGATGCGCGCCCCGCCCAGGTAGGGCACGGAGTCCTCGCGAGCCGCGACCCCGGCGCCCGGTGACGGCAAGGCCCCATCCACGACGCGCGACAGCCGCGCCGTGAACCAGAAGATGCTGCCCTTGCCCAGTTCGCTCGCGACGCCGACCTGGCCGCCCATCAGATGCGCGAGCCGCTGATTGATGGCGAGACCCAGGCCGCTGCCGCCGTACTTGCGCGTCGTCGAGCTGTCGGCCTGCTCGAACGCGCTGAACAGCCGCTTCACCGCATCCGGTGCGATGCCGATGCCCGTGTCGATCACGTCGAAACGGATCTCGCACGCCTCCGCCTGCTCGCGGACCAGGCTGGCTCGAACCAGGATGGTTCCCGCTTCCGTGAACTTGACCGCATTGGTCACGTAGTTGATGAGGACCTGCGACAGGCGCGTGGCATCCCCCCGCACGACGTCCGGCAAGGACGGATCGATCTCCGTGCGCAGTTCCAGCCCCTTGGCCAGCACGCGGGGCATGGCAAGCGCGCAGACGCTCTGGACGACGCTCTTCAGGTCGAGCTCCGCCTGCTCGAGCGTGAGCTTCTCCGCCTCGATCTTCGACAGATCGAGAATGTCGTTGATGATCGCGAGCAGATGCTGGCCGGCATCCACGATCTTGCCGATCCTGTCGCGCTGCTCGGCGTCGAGGCCGGCGCGCTTCAGCAGGTGGGCGAAGCCGAGAATCGCGTTCATCGGCGTGCGTATCTCGTGGCTCATGTTCGCCAGGAACGCGCTCTTCGCGCGGTTGGCGGCTTCGGCATCCCGGGCCCGCTGCTCGAGTTCCGCAGTGAGCGTCGCGATCTTGGCCTCGCGTGCCTTGCCTTCGCTGTTGTCGAAGACCGTCGTGCGCGAGCACACGAACAGACCGTTCGCGTCCGTGACGGCCGTCGCATTGATGACCACCGGCAGCACGCTGCCATCCCGGCGCTGGAGCTCGTATTCGCGGTCGCGGACGAGCCCCACCTGCCGGAATCCCTTGAAGTTCTGCGCGAAGCGCCGCGCGCTCTCCCGCGTGTGCAGTTCGGACATGTGCTTGCGGCCGACGACTTCCTCGCGGGTGTAGCCGAGCCAGGCAAGCTCGGTGTCGTTCATGGCCACCACGAGTCCATCGGCATCGATCGAGTGATAGCCGCACGGCGCATTGTTGTAGAGGTCGGCCACTTCGGCCGCCTGGGTGCTCAGGACGCGGTTGGCCTCCTCGAGCTGCCGGGTGCGCTCGGCCACGAGCGTTTCGAGGTGATGCCGGTGCTGCTCCAGTTCCGCGGCGACCTCGCGTCGTTCGGTGACGTCCTCCTGCACGCCGACGAAATGACTGATCGACCCGTCGGCCCGCCGGATGGGCGAGATCTGCACGCATTCGACGAGGGTCTCGCCATTGCGCTTCCGATTGGTCAGTTCGCCGCGCCAGGGTCGACCCGCCTGCAGCGCCGCCTGCAGGTCATCGTGGATCGACCGGGGCGTGAGTTCGGAGTGCAGCAGCGCCGGGCTGCGCCCGAGCACTTCGGCGCGCGTGTAGCCGGTGATGCGTTCGAAGGCCGCATTCACGTACTCGATCCGAGCCTCGGCATCGGTGACGATGATGCTGATCGGGCTCTGCTCGACGGCAAGCGAGAGTTTCCGCAGCTGCTGTTCCGCCTCGATCCGGGCCGTGATGTCCCCGAACGAGACGACCTGGCCGGCCGGCTCGCGCGGGTCGGCGGCAGGCACCGGCTCGGCATTGACCAGGTACCAGCGCAGCGGCTTGCCGGGAACCCGCCAGCCGATGACGGCGTCGCGATGAGGTTCGCCGGTGAGCGCCGTGCGCGTCATCGGCCATTCGTCCACGGGCATCACCGAACCGTCGACGCGGAGCAGCTCCGTGCCCGTCAGCACCTCGGCCGATTGCAGTCCCACGGCCTGGCCTTCGGAGAACTCCAGGATCTCCGCGGCCTTCGGGTTGAGGGTCTGCACGCGGCCATCCGGCCCCAGCAGCACGATCCCTTCGCCGAGCGACGACACGAGCGAGCGATAGCGCGCTTCGCTTTCCGCGAGCCGCTTCTCCATCTCCTTGCGCGAGGTCACGTCGCGGGCGAATCCGACCGTCCCGATGACCTTGCCGTCGACCGTCACCGGTGATTTCCAGGTCTCGACCCACGATCGCCGACCGTCGGCATCCACGGGCTCTTCGACCGTCCGCGGCATGACGCTTTCGAGGACGGCGCGATCGTCGGCGAGGTACGCATCCGCGAGCACGGCGGGCCAATAGTCATGATCGCTCTTGCCGACGAGCGCTTCGGGCGACCGCTCGCCCGCCAGCCGCGCATACGGGGCATTCACGGCGAGATAGCGGCTCTGATCGTCCTTCAGCCACACGATGAAGGGGAAGTTGTCGAGCACCGCACGGTAGTAGCCCTCGCGGATGCGCAGGGCTTCCTCCAGCTGCTTGCGGGACGAGATGTCCGTATGCGTGCCGATGGCGCGGGTCGCGCGGCCTTTCGAGTCACGCGAGACGACCATGCCGTGGTCGGCCACCCACTTGTAGGTGCCATCCTTGCAGCGCAGCCGATGTTCGTTGCGGTAGGACTCGGTGCGGCCGCCGAAATGGGCCGCGATGTCGGCGCGGCAGCGGGCGAGATCGTCGGGATGAACACGCGATTCCCATTCGGCGAACGAATCGCCGACCTCGTCGTCGTCGTAGCCGAGCATCTTCTTCCACGCGCGCGAGAAGAAGACGCGCTGCGTTCTCGCATTCCAGTCCCAGACGCCGTGGCCGGCGCTGTCGAGCGCCATGATCCAGCGCTGTTCGTTGTCGTGCGCCGCCTGCTCGGCGAGCCGACGCGACGTGATGTCCATGTGGGAGACGACGGCGCCGCGCCGTTCCGTATGGAGCGGCGTCACATGCATCAGGAACCACCGGACGCCCGTCGTGGTGGTGCAGGCGTACTCGAAGGTGAAATCGTCGCGCGCGCCGAGCAGAACGGTCTCGATGCCGTCGGCTGCGATGCGCGCGTCGGTCCGTTCCGGACCGGAAGCGGCGCGACAGTACTTCAGATAGCTCGTACCGACTCCGGCCTGCAGCGAGGCCGCCGGGGCCCCGGCCTTCTCCGCTTCGGCGAACAGTCGCCATGCCGCGTTGACCTCGACGATGTCGCCCGAGTGGTCGAGCACCGCAATCGCGGCCAGCACGGAATCGAGCACGGCCCGGGAGCGCTCGCCCCCTTCGCGCAACGCCTGCTCCGAATGCTTGCGCTCGGTGATGTCCTGCAGCATGCCGTGCCACAGCGTGCTGCCGTCTTCCTGGGCCTGCGGCATCGAGTAGCCATGCACCCAGATCTCGCCGCGCAACGGATGACGCACGCGGAACTCTTCGTGCCACAGCGACATGGCATCGCGGGAAACCGCGATGGCCTGCCGCAGCCGTACCGCGTCGTCGGGGTGCACGCGCCGCCAGACTTCCGACGCATCGTCGACCACGTCGGCCGGCGTCAGTCCGGCATAGATCTGACTGAGCGCGGGACTGGCATAGGGAATCGCCGTGGTGCCGTCGGGGCGCAGGCGGAACGAGAGAATGACCCCCGGGGCCGCCGCTGCGATCTTCTCGATCTGGTCCCGCGCGGCAAGCCGTTCGGCCATCGCCTGCTGGACCGCGTGTGCATCGGTCACGTCCCGTCCGATCCCGATCACACCGACGAAACGGCCGGTGTCATCGACGACCGGCGTCTTGGTGGTCTCGAGACGGATCGAGCGTCCGCGCGCTGCGCTGTGGATCCAGGCGGTCTGCGTGATCGGCCCGCCTGCCGCCATCGCCTCCGCGTCCTTCCGGCGGTAGGCCTCGGCCACGTCCGGAGCGAAGAAGTCGGCGTCGGTGCATCCGACGATGGCTTCCACCGGCCGGCCGATGTTGGCCGCGAAGACGGCGTTGACGGCCACGTAGACGCCCTGCGCGTCCTTGAGCCAGACGGGGTCCGGTAACGATTGGACGAGGGTCCGCATTCGAAGCAGCTCGTCATGACCGGCGGCTTCCGAGAACATCGAGAACGACGCCGGCACCGGCTCGGTGGCAACCTCGCCGACCGGCGTCGCGAGCGGGACGCCGCGCTCGTAGCAGCGCAGCGCGCCACTCGGCGACAGGAATCCTTGGGTGCCATCCGCATGCCGTGCGACGACACCGGCGCCGGGCTGCGCCAGCCGGCTCAGCGCATCCGATAGCGGCTGGGCGGCGTCGAGGACGTCGAGTCGACAACCCGTCGTGTCGCCCGGCGTTGCCGGTCCGAAATGCGCCACGGCGGCGTCGCGAGAATCCGCGAGTCCCGGGGAGGGGGTGGCGGACACTGCACCCGCGAGGGAAGAATGGGCAGACACGTTGTTGGTCAGGTTCTCTCGACAGCCAGTCGTTGCCGCGGTGGTCGAGCCCACCGGGCACCCCGGGCCGGCTGACATCGGGACCGCGGAAGCGATCCTGGTGTCGGCAGGTCCTTGCGGAGCATCGAACCCGGTCCCGCGGAAATGACACTCCCCGGACCGTTCACACTCCGTGCTGACACCCTAACGGCGGTCGGGGGATGAGCTTTAGGAAAGGTACGTTCCATGCAGTCGATCAGGACGGAGATCCGCCGGACGGATGGCACGAGAGGCCGGGCCGCCGTGCGCTCGAAGCTCGCCGGGTTCCGGCCGACACGGTCAGCGGCTCGGGCAGCGCCTGTTCCCGGCGATCAGTCGTACTTGCGCAGATCCTCGATGACCTTGCCGTCATTGGGCAGGCTGCCGGAGGGTCGGAACGCCACCTCCCCGCGCAGCTTGCAGACCTCCCGCAGGGAAGCCGAGATCGATTCGGCCAGCCCGCCCGGCGCTGCCGCCGTCAGTTCGCATTGGAGCGTCATCACGTCGTTGCGCTCCGCATCGTGCATGACGGTCAGGCGCGCCTTCGAGACCTCCGGGTGCCGGCGGACGACTTCCGCCACCTGGGACGGGTGCACGAACATGCCCTTGACCTTGGTGGTCTGGTCGGCGCGCCCCATCCATCCCTTGATGCGCAGATTGGTGCGGCCGCAGGGGCTGGTCCCGGGCAGCACGGCCGAGAGGTCGCCGGTGGCAAACCGGATGAGCGGATAGTCGGCCGTGAGCGTCGTGACGACGACTTCGCCCACTTCACCCGGCGCGACCGGATCTCCCGTCCCCGGCCGGACGACTTCCACGATGACCCCTTCATCCGCGACGAGACCGTCCCGGGCCTCCGTCTCGTAGGCGATGAGGCCGAGATCGGCGGTGCCATAGGACTGGTACCCGTCGATGCCGCGATCGGCGAGCATCCGACGCACGGGCGGCAGGAAAGCCTCTCCGCTGACCGCCGCCTTCTTCAGGCACGAGAGGTCCGCCTTCAGCTCGTCCGCCTTCTCGAGAAGGATCCTGAGGAAGGACGGCGTCCCGGCGTAGGCCACGGGACGCAGATCGGCCATGGTCTGGACCTGCAGCTCGGTCTGACCGGTGCCGGCCGGAAACACCGGACAGCCGATCGCCTGGGCCGCGAGATCCATCATGAAACCGGCCGGGGTGAAGTGATACGAGAACGTGTTGTGCACGAGATCGCCCGCCCGGAAGCCGGCCGCGTAGAGCGCGCGGGCGAAGCCCCAATAGTCCTTCTGATCACCCTGGGGGTCGTAGATCGGACCGGGTGAGGCGAACACCCGGCCGAGCCGCGCGAGCCCGACGGCAGCAAGGCCGCCGAACGGGAGTGCGGCCTTCTGCAGGGCGATCAGATCGGACTTGCGCGTGACCGGCAGTTTCGCGAGGGCGGCACGGTCGGGCACATCGTGCGGCGCGACATCCGCGAACAAGCGGGCGAAATACGGCGCGTTGCGCTTGGCGTTGTCGATCTGGTCGCGCAACTGCTTGAACAGGGCACGTTCGCGGACGTCAGGCGGACGGCTTTCGAGATCGTCGAGATGGCGGCTGGGAGTCATGGCATCGGTGCGGTTCTAGAACGGGACGATCGGGATGAGGGCGCCGTCGACGACGAAACGGGGACTGCTGGCGAAACCCGCGGCCGGGCCGGCCGGCAAGATGACGGCATCGGACCTTTCCTGCAGGGTCCGCATCCGGCCGATCCGCGGGTCCCGCCGCGGACGACCGTTCGCAACCCCTTCCGTCCCGCATCCATCGTGCAACCTCCCGTCGAATGATTCGTGTGCTGCGCCAGCGCCCGCCGCGTCAGGCGAGCCAGCGCTTGCGCCGGCGGTAGTGCTTCGCGTCGCGGAAGCTCTTGCGGCCCGCCGTCGACAGACCGAGATAGAACTCCTTCACGTCCTCGTTGCTGCGCAACGCGTCCGCATCGCCGTCCATGACGACGCGACCGTTCTCGAGGATGTAGCCGTAATTCGCATAGCGCAGGGCCACCATCGTGTTCTGTTCGGCCAGAAGAAAGCTCACCCCTTCCCGCGCGTTCAGGTCCTTCACGATCTCGAAGATCTCTTCCACCACCTGCGGCGCAAGGCCCATGGAGGGCTCGTCGAGCAGGATCATGTTCGGATGCGCCATCAGGGCGCGACCGATGGCCGTCATCTGCTGCTCGCCTCCGGACGTGTAGCCGGACTGGCTGCGGCGACGTTCCTTCAGACGGGGGAAGTAGGCGTAGACGCGCTCCAGCGCCTGGGCGATCTCCGCCCGGGATGCCGACCGCGTGAAGGCGCCGGTCAACAGGTTCTCCTCGACGGTCAGGTGCTGGAAGCAATGGCGCCCTTCCATCACCTGCACGACACCGCGTCGGACCAGCTCGGACGGGTTGAGGCGATCGATGCGTTCGCCGCGGAACTCGATGGATCCCTTGGTCACCTCGCCCCGTTCGGACTGCAGCAGGTTGGAGATCGCTTTCAGGGTCGTGGTCTTGCCGGCACCGTTGGCGCCGAGCAGCGCGACGATGCGACCCTCGGGCACCGACAGCGACACGCCCTTGAGCACGAGGATGACGTGGTCGTAGATCACCTCGACGTTATTGACGGCGAGGAGCGCGGCCGGAGCCGGCACAGGAGACGCGGTGGCGGTCATGAGGGGGCGGAGGCGGAGAGGCGGTCGTGGGGGCGGCGGCCCGGAGACCGCCGCCCGAGGATCGTTCAGCCCATGCAGCCGGGCTTGATGCCTTTCTCGGCGGCGTACTTCGCGGCCGACTCCTCGATCATCTTGCGGACCATGGCCGTGTCACCCTTCATCCAGTCGGACGAGGATTTCCATTCGGTCCCCGTCCATTGCTGGAAACGGACCTGGCCGGACCCGCCATGATCCTGGCAGGACAGCTTCACCGGCGGCAGCATCGTGTTGAAGCCCAGCGCCTTCAGGCGACCGGCATTGAGGTCGAGGTTCTCGATGCCCCAGCGGACCTGTTCGCCGTTCATCGGCTTCTTGCCGAACTTCTCCTGTGCCTTGCGCACCGCCTCGACCGTGAACATGGCCGCCGCGAGACCCCGGTTCCACAGGACCGTGCCGACCAGCTTGCCGTTGCCGCCCTTGCCCTTGGCGTAGACGTATTTCTCGACGTCCTGGATCACGGGGTAGCCCTTGCCGGCGAGGTTCAGGCTGGCTGCGTAGTAGCCGGTGGCCGCGGGACCGGCCGCTTCGGTGTCGATCTCGGAGCCGGCCCACCAGTTGCCGACCATCTTCTCGCGCGGGAAACCGACCTTCTGGGCCGTCTGCAGCGCCGTGGCACTCATCACGCCCCAGCCCCAGAGGATCACCCAGTCGGGCTTGTACTGGCGGATCTGCAGCCACTGCGATTGCTGTTCATTGCCCGGATGCGGCACGGGAATCATCTTCAGCTCGAAGCCGAGCTTCTTCGCCTCGGCATCGAGGACGGAGTGCGGTTCCTTGCCGTACGCGGAATCGTGATAGAGCAGGACGATCTTCTTGCCCTTGAGATTGCCGCTTTCCTTGTCGCCGATGAACTTCACGATGGCCGTGGCGGCATCCCAGTAATTGGACATCAGCGGAAACACCCACGGGAACACCCGGCCGTCGGTGGCATCCGTGCGACCGTAGCCGAAGGTGATCAGAGGCACCTTGTCGGTGGCCACCTTGTCGATCAGGGCATACGTGATGCCGGTGGACATCGGGTGCACCGCCGTGGGCCCCGTCGCCGACTTGGTCTTCAGGCGCTCGTAGCACTCCACGCCCTTGGCATTGTTGTATTCGGTCTCGCACTCCTCCCACGAGAGCTTGACGCCGTTCACGCCGCCATCGCGCTCGTTGACGAGCTGCAGATAGTCGATGAACCCGCCGAAGAACGCCGCGCCGTTCGCGCCATACGGTCCCACGCGGTACCCCGTGACGCCGACGAACTGGGTGTTCTGCGCGAACGCGGGAAGGGCTGCCGACATCGCGGCCAGACCCAGCGCGAAACCCAGCAGTTGCCGTTTCCAGTGCTTCATGGTGGTTCTCCTCTCCGATGTTGCCCGGGCCGCCCGTGCGCCCCCATCCGTTAACGATTGTCCGCCATCCCCCCGTTGACCGTCAGTGCGGAAACGGCCAGAGCCTCAGCTTCTCCTTCCCGATCTGCCACATCCGCGCGAGGCCGAGCGGTTCGACGATCAGGAAGAAGAGGATCAGGGCGCCGAAGACCACCAGTTGCGCCATGGATGTGAGGCCGGAGGGGAGATTCAATCCGAGCATCCTGGCCCCCTCGGTCAGCACGACGTCCAGGAAGATGGGCAGCAGCGTGATGAACGCGGCGCCGAGGAACGACCCCATGATGCTGCCGACCCCGCCGATGATGACCATGAACAGGATCCGGAACGACAGGTCCAGGTTGAAGCCGTCGGGTTCCACGCTGCCCAGGTACGCGAACGCGTAGAGGGCGCCGGCGACGCCGCAGTAGAACGAGCTCACGGCGAAGGCGATGAGCTTGGTGCGCATGATGCGGATGCCGATCACCTCGGCCGCGACGTCCATGTCCCGCACCGCCATCCACGCGCGGCCGATGCTGCTGCGTACCAGGTTCTTCGCCGCCAGCGCCATGACCAGCACCACGATCAGGACGAGCAGGTATTTCCTGAGTGGCGTGTCGAAGGCGAGCCCGGCGATGACGATCGGCTGCGCCGTGATCACGCCGGACGAGCTGTCGTTCGAGAACCAGCCCACCTTCACCAGGAGCCACGGGATGAAGAACTGCGCGGCCAGCGTGGCGACGGCGAGGTAGAAGCCCTTGATGCGCAGGCTCGGCAGACCGAACAGCGCTCCCACGCCCGCGGCCGTCAGCCCGCCCAGCGCAAAGGAGACGAGTACCGGGATGCCCGGCACGCGCAACTGGAAGTTGTAGGCCGCGAACGCGCCGACGGCCATGAACGCCGCCGTGCCGAGCGAGAGCTGTCCCGCGTAACCCGTGAGGATGTTGAGGCCGAGCGCCGCCAGCGCGAACACGAGAAACGGCACGAGAATGGCGGTCAGCCAGTAGTCGCTGGCGACGAGCGGGACACCGACGAGCGCCACCAGCAGCAGGACCAGCATGCCGATCCGGTCCTGCACGATCGGGAACAGCTGCTGGTCGGCGGCGTAGCTGGTCTTGAACTGTCCGGCTTCGCGGTAAAGCATCTAGCCCCCGTGACCCGGAATCGGTGATTGATTCGCCGCTCCGGCGCGTTCAAACGCGATCAATGTGTTTCTCCCCGAACAGGCCTTCCGGACGGACCAGCAGGAACAGCAACGCCATGACGTAGGCGAACCAGCCCTCGATGCCGCCGCCGATCATGGGACCGAGGTACACCTCGGCGAGCTTCTCGGAGGCGCCGATGATGAGCCCGCCCACGATCGCGCCGAGTACCGATTCGAACCCGCCGAGGATCAGCACCGGCAGGGCCTTCAGTGCCACGAACGTCAGCGCGAACTGCACGCCGTTGCGCGCGCCCCACATCAGCCCGGCCACCAGCGCGACGAACCCGGCCACGGACCAGACGATGGCCCAGATCTGCTTCAGCGGGATGCCCACGGCCAGCGCCGCCTGGTGATCATCTGCGACGGCACGCAACGCGCGGCCGATGCGCGTCCTGTTGAAGAACACGGCGAGCACCGCGACGAGCACGCCGGCGACGACGGCGGCCGTGACATCGAAGCTGCTGATGAGCAGGTTGAAATGGGTCATCAGCGATTCGATCGGTTCGTCCTGCAGACCCAGATCGAGGCGGCGCACCTCGGTGCCCCACACGATCTGCGCCAGTCCCTCGATGAAGAAGGCGAGACCGATCGTCGCCATGAACAGCGTGATCTGCGGCTGATTCACCAGGGGACGCAGCACGACGCGCTCGATCGCGATGCCCAGGAGCACCATGACGCCGAGCGTGAGCGCGAAGACGATCCACGCGGGCAGCCCGAACTTCTCCTGCAGTCCGACATACGTCAGAGCGGCGAAGAACACCATGCCGCCCTGCGCGAAGTTGAACACGCCCGAGGCCTTGTAGATCAGCACGAACCCGAGCGCCACCAGCGAGTACATCACGCCCGCGAGCAGACCGCCGATAAGGACTTCGAGGAAGAATTGCATGGGGTCAGTGATCGGTGATCCGGGTTCCGAGATCGGGGACGGGCGCCGATGGGCGGCGGGTCCAGGCTGCGTTCATGGTTCGTCCGTCCTCGTCCCTTGTCGTCGCCGGTGTATGCGGATCACGATTCACCGCTCCCGGCCTCAATGCGCGACCCCGAGGTAGGCGTCGATCACCGCCTGGTTGCTGCGCACCTCGTCCGGCGGGCCGTCGCCGATCTTCTTGCCGTAGTCGAGCACCACCACGCGGTCGGAGATGTCCATCACGACGCCCATGTCGTGCTCGATCAGCACGATGGTGGTCCCGAACTCGTCGTTGACGTCGAGGATGAACCGGCACATGTCCTGTTTCTCCTCGATGTTCATGCCGGCCATCGGTTCGTCCAGCAGCAGCAGGCGCGGCTCGGCGGCCAGGGCGCGGCCCAGTTCCACCCGCTTCTGCACCCCGTAGGGCAGGCGGCCTACCGGGGTCTTGCGGACGGATTCGATCTGCAGGAAATCGATGATGCGCTCCACCTTCTCCCGATGTTCCAGCTCTTCGCGCCGGTTCGGCCCCGCGTACAGGGCCTGCAGGAACAGGTTCGTCCGCATCTTCAGGGTGCGGCCGGTCATCAGGTTGTCCAGCACGCTCATGCCCTTGAACAGGGCGATGTTCTGGAAGGTGCGGGCGATGCCCATCCGCGCCGCCTTGTGCGGATCCATCCGCTGGAAGGTCTCGCCCAGGAAGCGGATGGTGCCGTGCTGCGGGCGGTACACGCCGTTGATGCAGTTGAGCATGGAGCTCTTGCCGGCGCCGTTCGGACCGATGATGGCCCGGATCTCGTGTTCGCGGACGTCGAAGCTGATGTCGGTCAGCGCCTTCACGCCGCCGAAGGCGAGCGAGATGCTCTCGACCGACAGGAGGCGATCCCCGATGCGGCGGGCGGGATTGTGTGCGTGATCCATCGTGTCAGGCGGCCCGCTTCCCGTCATGGGCGACCGGGAACGTCTTCGCCTCGCGGATCTTCAGATCGGCGCGGACATTGCCGGTACGGCCGTCCTCGAACTTGACCTGCGCTTCGATCTCGCAATGGTCGACACCGGCATACAGTGCATCGACCAGGATCTGGTAGCGCTCGGCGATGAAGCCGCGACGCACCTTGCGCGTGCGCGTGAGTTCGCCGTCGTCGGCATCGAGTTCCTTGTGGAGGATCAGGAAACGTCGGATCTGCGAGGCGCCCAGCGCGGCATCGTGGGCGAGATCCTGGTTGACCTTCTCGACGCAGGCCTGGACCAGCGCGTAGACCTCGTCCTTCTGGGCGAGCTCGGTGTAGCCCGAGTACGCGATGCCGCGGCGTTCGGCCCAGTTGCCCACGGCACCGAGGTCGATGTTGATGAACGCGCAGCACAGCTCGCGATCGTGCCCGAAGGCCACCGCCTCCTTGATGTACGGGAAGAACTTCAGCTTGTTCTCGATGTACTGGGGCGCGAACAGCGTGCCGTCCGTCAACCGGCCCACGTCCTTCGCCCGGTCGATGATCTTCAGATGGCCGTCGTCGTCGAAGAAGCCCGCATCTCCGGTGAGGAACCAGCCATCCGGCGAAATCGACTCGGCCGTGGCGTCGGGTCGCTTGTAGTACTCCTTCAGCATGCCGGGCGTGCGCACCTGCACCTCGCCGTTGTCGGCGATGCGGATCTCCACGCCGGGTAGCGGCTTGCCGACGGTGTCGAGCTTGACCTCGCCCGTGGGCTGCTTGCAGACGTAGACGCTGGTCTCCGTCTGTCCGTAGAGCTGCTTCAGGTTGATGCCGAGCGACCGGTAGAAATCGAACAGGTCCGGACCGATCGCCGCGCCGCCGGTGTAGGCCACGCGGATCCGCGACATGCCGAGCACGTTGCGCAGCGGCCCGTAGATGCAGAGATTGCCGAGCGCGTACAGCAGCCGGTCGCCCAAAGGGACCTCGCGCGTCCGCCCGTCCATGAGCTTCGCGCCGCAGCGGCGCGCAACCCGCATGAAGGTGTCGAACAGCCGGCGCTTGAGCGGGGCCGCGTCCTCCATGCGGATCATCACCTGGGTGAGCACGTTCTCGAACACGCGGGGCGGCGCGAAATAGTAGGTGGGGCCGATCTCGCGCAGGTCGGTCATCACCGTCTCGCTGGACTCGGGGCAGTTGACGCAGAAGCCCGCCACCAGGGCCTGCACGTACGAGAACAGGTGATCGCCGACCCAGGCCATGGGCAGGTACGACAGGACCTCGTCGTTCTCCGTGAAGCCGTCGAAGGCGATGTCGCCGCGCGCGGCCTGGATGAGCGCGTGATGGGTGTGGCAGACGCCCTTGGGATTCCCCGTGGTCCCGGAGGTGTAGAGCATTACCGCCGTGTCGTCCGGATCGCCGAGTTCGGCCTGCGCTTCGGCAAATCCGGGATGGGCACGAACATGGTCGCGACCGGCGCCCTGCAGACGCTCGAAAGACAGCAGCTGCGGGTCGGGATAGTTGCGCAGGCCGCGGCCGTCGTCGTACACGATATGCCGGAGCCGGGGCACCTTCGACAGGACCTCGAGCATCTTGTCGACCTGCTCCTGGTCCTCGACGACCGCGATCTCGATCTCGGCGTTGTCGAGAACGAACAGCATCTCCTGCGCCGCGGCGTCCTGATAGAGCGGCACGGGAATCCCGCCCAGGACCTGCACCGCCATCATGGTCCAGTACAGCCGAGGACGGTTGTCGCCGATGATCGCGACCGTCGCGCCGCGCCGCAGCCCCAGTGTCGCCAGGCCGCCGGCAATGGCGCCGACCTCATCGGCGACCTGCTGCCACGTCCATGACAACCAGATGCCGAGATCCTTTTCGCGGATCGCGGTACGACCGCCCCGAACCCGCGCATGCTCGAACAGCAGCCGCGGAAACGTCGTGCGACCGTGAGCGGAATCGGCGGTGCGGGATGGGGACACGGAACAACTCCTCCGTCGCTGCGTCTTTCCGCTCGTGCAGAGCCGACATGGCCTTGCTGGCGGTGCGCAGTTCGACTTGCGAAAGCCGAGGAAGCGTAACAGAGTGATGCCCATCTCAGTTGTCACCCGGACGACAATCCCCCGGCCATGAACCTCTCGGACACCCTGCCGCTGTTCGCCCGGTGGAGCGTCGATCTGACCACGGCGCAACGCGATCGCGTCCTGGCGGATATTGCGGTGCAGCAGGTCGCGGCCGGCGCGGCGGTGTGTCGCAAGGGTGAGCCGGTCGACAGCTGGATCGGGGTGCTGGAGGGGCTCGTGAAGATCGCGAGTTCGGCGCCCGATGGCCGGGCCATGACGTTCACGGGCGTTCCCGCGGGCGGCTGGTTCGGGGAGGGCTCGCTCCTCAAGCGCGAGCCGCGGAAGTACGACGTGACCGCCTTGCGCGGCTCGCGGATCGCCCGGCTGCCGCGCGCCACATTCGAGTGGCTGCTCGACACGAGCATCGCCTTCAATCGCTACGTGTTGATCCAGTTGAACGAGCGGCTGTCCCAGTTCCTCGCGCGGATGGAGTACGAACGCCTGTTGAACCCCGACGCGAAGCTCGCGCGGACGCTGGCCGACCTGTTCAATCCGCTGCTGTACCCCGGCAGCGGCCCGCGTCTCGAGATCTCCCAGGCCGAGTTGGCGCTGCTGGTCGGCGTCTCCCGGCAGCGCGCCAACCGTTCGTTGCGGGTGCTGGAGGACGCGGGGCTGCTCGCCGTCGAATACGGCGCCATCCGGGTACTGAACCTCGAAGGCTTGCGCAGCTATGGCTCGTGACCGGGCGTTCCTGAAGCTCGTCTGCGTCATCGCGCTGCTGCTGGCGGCCCCGCAGGCGGCCGCGGAGGACGAGATCGCGTCCCGGGAACACTGGGTCGACCGCGACGGGTTCCGCCTGTACGTCTGGGAGAAGTTCGTCGGCTCGCCCGAGGGCAAGCCGGTGGTCGTGCTCGCCCACGGGTCCGGAACGGCGGGGCGCGAAAGCTTCGACCTGCAGATGGCCGGCGACTACAGCGTGATGGACATCCTGGCCCGGGCCGGCTACGACGTGTTCGCGCCCGACGTCCAGGGTTTCGGCCGTTCCACGCGCCCCGAGGGCCACGTGACTACCGACGCCGCCGCGGCAGATCTGGCGGCCGTCGTGGAAGCCGTCCGCGCCTGCCGCGGCGGGCGGAAGATCCGGCTCGTGGCCTGGTCGTGGGGCACCCAGTACGCGGGCATCTTCGTGATGGCGCACCCCGACGCCGTCTCGCGCTACGTGAGCTACGCGCAGATGCACGTCGGCAGCGCGGACCTCGCCCGCCGCCGCGCGCGGCTCGACTTCTATCGCAGCCACGCCTGGACGGTGGTGCCGCGCGAGGGCTGGAAGGCCCGATTCCGCTCCGGGACGCCTGACGACGTCACCGACCCCGCCGTGATGGAGCGCTTCGCGGACGCGGCGTCGGCCGTCGAGACCCGCACGTCGACGGGACCGCAACTCGACATGGTGACCCGCCTGCCCCTGGTCGATCCCGCCCGGATCGCGGTGCCCACCCTCATGATCCACGGCGAGTACGACGACGTGGCGGACGCCGGCGGATTGCTGCCCTTCTTCGCCGCCTTGCCGAATCCGGAGAAGCGTTACGTCATCGTGCCCGGGGCCGGACACCTGATGCACCTCCAGGCCGGGCGCACGGTCTTCGCCCGCGCCGTCATCGATTTCCTGGGCACGGCCCGCGAGTGATCCGATGGCGCTCCTCGGGGGCGGGGCTTCATGTGAGAATCGACGTCACCCAATGTCGAGGAGTCCCGCCATGCCCGTCCGCCGATCCCCCGCCTGCGGTGCGATCGCCGCCTTCGCGATGATCGCGCTGCCCGCCCTCGCGGCGGAACCCGCCGGCTACTACCTCGGCGCCACCGTCGGGATCTCCAAGGCGACCCTGGATCCGTTCCGGGAAGAGCAACGGCTCACGGGGCTCGGCCTGACCAATCCCGCCGTGACGACGGACGAGCGCGGTCATGCGGTCAAGGCCTTCATCGGCAAGACGCTCACGCCGATCCTGAGCGTGGAAGCCGGCATCTTCAGCCTGCGCAGCTACGAGCTTCGCGGTGCGGTGGCCGGGGGCGTCGCCAGGACCGAGAACTATGTCTACGGCTATCACCTGGACGCCGTGGCCGGCTGGACGCTGACGGAATCGCTGCGCCTGATCGGGCGCGCCGGCATCGTGAACGCTCACGCGAAATCCGAATTCGAGCGCAGCGGGACCGTCCCGGCCGGCGCGCAGGACAGCAAGTCGGTCAAGCTGGGATGGAAGTTCGGCGCGGGCATCGAGTACGCGCTGTCGGCGGAATTCTCGCTGCGCGGCGAGTGGGAACGTTACCGCCTGCCGGACGGGACGGGCACGCGCGACTACATCGATGCCCTGAGCGCAGGACTGCTGTACCGATTCTGACGACGGGCGCTCCGACGATTTCGCCGGCCCGTCGCGCTCGACTGGATGCCGTCGGGCCGCAGTGCCCCGTGTCTTCCGGGCGTCTCCGGGTCCGGCGCGCCGATTTCTCTTGATCAAGGTCTCTTCCATGTTCCTGCGTGCCCGGCGCCTGTTCACCGCGACCCTTGCCTCCCTCGTCCTGGCCGTTCCGACCGGTGCTGCAGCCGCCGATGCCGCGGCGTACCCGTCGCGGCCGGTCCGGCTGGTGGTGCCGTTTGCCCCGGGCAGTGCCACCGACACGATGGCCCGCCTGTTCGCGCAGGAGCTTTCCCAGCGTCTCGGTCAGAGCGTGGTCGTCGAGGACAAGCCGGGCGCGTTCGGTCAGCTGGCGGCAGTGCATGCGGCCAAGAGCGCACCGGACGGGTACACGCTGTTGATGACGAGCAACACGACCCATTCGGCGAATCCGCACCTCTACAAGTCGCTGCCCTACGACCCGATCAAGGACTTCGAGCCGATCGTCCGCACGGCGACGCTGCCCTTCATGCTCGTGGTGAACCCGTCGCTGCCGGTGAAGACCACCGCGGAGTTGCTCGCGTACGTCCGGGCGCGCCCCGATGCCGTGACCTTCGCCAGCGCGAGCAGCACCTCGCTCATCGCGGCGGAAAGCATCAACACGCTGGCGAAGGTCCGGATGGTGCACGTGCCCTACAAGTCGAGCCCTCAGGCGATCCTCGACGTCGCGTCGGGACAGGTGCAGGTGATGGTCGCCGACTTCGCGACAGCCATGCCGCACGTCCAGTCGGGCCGCGTGAGGATTCTCGGCGTGACGACGTCGAACCGATCGGCCCTCGTTCCCGGCGCGCCCCCGATCGCCGACACCATCAAGGGATTCGACGTCACCTCCTGGAACGGCATCTTCGCGCCGGCCGGCACGCCCAAGCCGATCCTCGCCCGCCTGTCGCGGGACTCGCTGGAGATACTCGGTCGGCGCGAAGTCGTCTCGAAGCTCGCCGCCATCGGCTACGAGGTGGATGCGCTGCCGCCGGAACCGTTCACGCAGTATCTGCGCGCCCAGTTGGACTACTGGGGCAAGCTCATCCGTGACGCGGGCATCAAGCCCGAGTGACGACCTGGAGATCCGCTCATGGCAGGCCCACTTGCCGGTGTCCGCATCCTCGACCTCACCACCGTGGTGATGGGGCCGTTCGCCACGCAGATCCTCGCGGAGCTCGGGGCGGACGTGATCAAGATCGAATCCCACGACGGCGACAACATGCGCCACGTGGGGCCGATGAAGTCGCCGGGCATGGGGCATCTGTACCTGCACCTCAACCGCGGCAAGCGCGACCTCGTCCTGGATCTGAAGCAGCCCGAGGGACGCGAGGCGGTCCTGCGTCTCGCCGCCGGCGCGGACGTGCTCATCTACAACGTTAGGCCATCCGCGATGGCGCGCCTCGGCCTGTCGTACGAGGATATCCGCGCGGCGAACCCCCGCATCGTGTACGTCGGCGCCTATGGCTATTCTCAGCGCGGGCCGTATGCGGGCAAGGCCGCGTACGACGATCTCATCCAGGGGGCAACGGGACTGCCGTGGCTGGCCTCGCGCAATGGTCGGACGCGTCCGCAATACGCGCCCGTGAACGTGGCGGATCGCATCACCGGCCTTCATGTGGTCTATGCGGTGTCGGCGGCGCTGTTCCATCGGGAGCGCACCGGCGAGGGACAGTCCGTGGAGGTGCCGATGTTCGAGAGCGTCGCGCAGTTCGTGCTGGGCGATCATCTGGCGGGCATGTCGTATCTGCCGCCCATCGGCGGCACCGGCTATGCCCGACTCCAGGAGCGGCGCATCTACCAGACGCAGGACGGGTGGCTGTGCGTGCTCGTCTACAACGACAAGCAGTGGCGCCACTTCCTGACGGCCGTGAATCGCCCGGATCTGCTCTCGGACGAACGCTTCGCGACCCACGGCAAGCGGGCGCAGCACATCGGCGAGATCTACGGCTTCCTCGAGGACCTCATCCGCACGCGCACGACGGCGCAGTGGGTCGAGCTGCTGGAAGCGAACGACATCCCGGTCGCGCCGATGCAGACGGTCGCGGATCTGCTGGACGATCCGCACCTGCGTCAGAGCGGCTTCTTCGAACGCGAGCAGCATCCGACCGAAGGCGAGGTGTATGCGCCGCGCACGCCCACGGGCTGGTCGACGTCGACCCCGGGTCCGCGCCTGCCGACGCCGGTGCATGGCGAGCATTCGGCCCGGATCCTGCGCGAAGCCGGATATTCGGACGCGGAGATCGCCGAACTCGCCCGCAAGCGCGTGACGCTGCTGGCCCCGGGATCGTAGTCCGATGGATTTCTCGCTGAGCGGCGACCAGACCGCGATCCGGGACGCGATCCTCAAGCTCTGTGCGCGCTTCGACGCATCGTACTGGCTCGCACGGGACCGCGAAGGCGGCTTCCCGAACGATTTCCATGAAGCCGTTGCCCGCGACGGTTGGCTCGGCGTCGCCATGCCCCAGGCCTATGGGGGCGCGGGATTGGGCATCACCGAGGCCGCGGTGATGATGCAGGCGGTGAGCGAATCCGGCGCCGGGTTCTCCGGCGCGTCCGCCATCCACATGAACATCTTCGGCCTCAACCCGGTCGTGGTGTTCGGCAGCGACGAACAGAAGGCGCGCTGGCTGCCGCCGCTCATTCGCGGCGAGGAGAAGGCGTGCTTTGCGGTGACCGAACCCGACGCCGGTCTCAACACGACGCGCATCGAAACGGTCGCGCAGCGGGAGGGCGACGCCTATCGGCTGAACGGCCGGAAGATCTGGATTTCCACGGCGCAGGTGGCCGACCGCATGCTGATCCTCGCCCGCACGACGCCGCGCGAGGCATGCCGGCGACCGACCGAGGGCTTGTCGCTCTTCTACGCGCGGCTCGATCGCGACCGCGTCGAAGTGCGCGAGATCGAGAAGATGGGGCGCAAGGCGGTCGACTCGAACATGTTGTTCATCGAAGACCTGCACGTTCCGGCGGCCGACCGGATCGGGGAAGACGGACAGGGCTTCCGATACCTGCTGCACGGCCTGAATCCGGAACGCATCCTGATCGCCGCCGAAGCGGTGGGCCTCGGGCGCGCCGCACTTGCGCGCGCGGTGACCTACGCCGGCGAGCGCATCGTCTTCGACCGGCCCATCGGCGAGAACCAGGCGATCCAGCATCCGCTGGCCCGGTGCTGGATGGAACTTGAGGCTGCGAACCTGATGGTGTACAAGGCGGCGACGTTGTATGACCGGGGCAGGCCCTGCGGCGCGGAGGCCAATGCGGCCAAGTATCTCGCCGGCGAGGCCGGCTTCCGTGCCTGCGAGCAGGCGATGCTCACGCACGGCGGGATGGGCTATGCGAAGGAGTACCACATCGAGCGCTATCTCCGGGAGGCCATGATCCCGCGGCTCGCGCCCGTCAGTCCGCACCTGATCCTCTGCTTCATCGCCGAGAAGGTGCTGGGACTGCCGAAGTCGTACTGACCTTGCCGGGCGACCCGCGGGATCGCGTTGCCGCATCCGCGGCAGGCTCGGCCTCGTAACTGAAGGCATGGTTCGCGCCGCGTTCCGCGAATCCCCGAAGGAGGTGTCTGGACATGGAACCGTTTCCATCGGAATCATCGGCAGGGCTCGACGACGACGTCCGCGCGGCGGACGTCATGGAGGCCGCCGCGTACACGGATCTCTATGCCGCAGCCCCCGCTGCGCTTTCCGCCCAGCTCGGCTTTCGGGCCGTGGAGATCGATGGTGCCGTCGCGCTGCTGGCACCTCGCATTCCGGACGCGTTCTTCAACCGCGTGATCGGCCTCGGCAGGACCTCGACGCCCGACGCCGCAGCCATCGGCAAGATCATCGCGCTCTATCGCGATGCAGGCGCCCGCTCATGGTGGATTCACGTCTCGCCGTACGCGGGCACGGAAAGCCTCGAGCGCGACCTGCTCGGCCAGGGATTCACCCGGCCGGCGAGACGCTCATGGGCCAAGGTGATCCGCGGACCGGACCCGGCGCCGGACGTTGAAACGTCACTCGACGTCCGAGAAGCCGCGCCGGCCGAACTGGGCGGGATGGCCTCCGCGATCTGCGAGGCCTACGGCATGCCCGCGATGTTTGCCCCCTGGTTCGAAGCCGCGGGGCGGCGGCCGGCGTGGCGGGCGTTCGTTGCCCGGGCGGACGACCGCATCGTCGGCGGGGGTCTGCTCTTCCTGAAGGACGGATCGGCGTGGTTCGGCGCGGACGGCGTCCTGCCCGCCTACCGGGGCCGGCACGCACATCGCGCCCTGATCGTTCGGCGGATCGAGGCTGCGCTCGCCGCAGGCTGCCGAAGCCTCTTCACGGAGACGGGGGAACCGATCGGCGACGAGGCCAACCCGTCGCTTGCCAACATGATGCGTTGCGGCTTCCGCAAGGTCTGCTCCCGGATGAACTACGCCGCGCCCGCGCAATAGCGGGCGTTCGCGACCACGACCGAGGTCTCGATCTGCCGCTCCGGTATCCGCCAGTATCTCGGGAGCACGAGACGGGCTTCCGCATCCGGCAGTAGTCGATAGCCGTGCTTGCAGTAGAAGTCGATGGCCCAGGTCGCGGCGCGCCACGTGCCGAGCAGGACGGGCCGGTCACAGGCCGCTTCGAGATGCGACAGCAGGCGTCCGCCGATGCCGAGACGGCGCTGTCGAGTACGCACGTACGCATGCCGGATGAGGAACACCTCGCCACGATCCTGACGCCCCATGACGCCGGCCAGACACCCGTCGACCTCGAGACCCTGGAAGCGCACGCCGTCGCCGATTTCCGCCAGCAGCTCGTCCCGGCCCATGTAGGGGTCGTGCCAGCAATCCGCCGGGATCACGCCCCGATACGCGCCGGCAGCGTCGTTGATGATCTCGAGAATGTCGTCGATATCTGACGTCGTGCAATCCCGGATCATGGCGTGCGCGCGGAATGTCAGGAGGCCACGGCGTCAGGGCGCGCTCGCATCCCCGGTCTCCGCCACGAACTCCGGCGATCCTTCGGTGCGGGCGAACTGGATGCGATGCAGTCGCGCGTAGATGCCGTCACGCGCCATCAGTTCCGCGTGAGTGCCGATTTCGGCAACCTGTCCCTGGTCGAGCACGACGATGCGGTCCGCCTTCTCGATGGTGGAAAGGCGGTGTGCGATGACGAGGGTCGTACGGCCCTGCATCAGCCGCTCGAGGGCGGCCTGCACCTGGCGTTCGGATTCGGAATCGAGCGCGGACGTCGCCTCGTCGAGGATGAGGATCGGCGCGTTCTTCAGCAGCGTGCGCGCGATCGCGATCCGCTGCCTTTGCCCCCCGGAAAGACGCACCCCGTTTTCGCCGACGAGCGTCTGCAGGCCCTGCGGCATCTCGCGAATGAATCCCATGGCGTGCGCGGCTTCCGCGGCGGCGATGACCTCGGCCTCCGCGGCGCCGGCCCGCGCGCCGTAGGCGATGTTGGCGGCCACCGTATCGTTGAACAGCGCGACCTCCTGCGAGACGAGGGCGATGTTGGCGCGCAAGCTTTCCAGCGTGAGGTCGCGGAGGTCATGGCCATCGAGCAGGAGGCGTCCGGACGTCGGCTGGTAGAAGCGCGGCACCAGGTTCGCCAGCGTGGTCTTGCCCCCGCCGGACGCACCGACGAGCGCCACGGTCTCGCCCGCCCGGATCGCCAGGGACACGTCGCGCAGCGCCGGCCGCTCTGCATTGGCGTAGCGCATCCCCACGTTCTCGAACACGAGTTCGCCGCGCGCGCGGGACAGCACGGTCTTGCCCGTGTCCGGTTCGGGCGCATGATCGAGCAGGCTGAAGATGCTCTCGGCAGCGGCGAGTCCGCGCTGAAGCTGCTCGTTGACGCCCGTCAGACGCTTCAGGGGCTGGAGGAGCATGAGCATGGCCGTGATGAACGACACGAAACCGCCGACGGTCGTCTCGTTCGCGGCCGACTGACGCGCGACGATGGTGATGATGATCGCGAGGGCGATGGCCGCAATGAGCTGCACGATGGACGTGTTCGCCGCCGCGGCCGCCGAATACTTCATGCTGAACTTGCGGACGCGATTGGCGCTCTCGCGGAACCGTCGCGTCTCGTAGGGCGCCCCGCCGAAGATCTTCACGACCTTCTGGCACTCGATGCCTTCCTGCAGCACCTGCGTCGTGTCGCCCATGGCCTGCTGCACCTCGCGGCCCACGCGCCGCAGACGCCGGCTGATCAAACGCACGACGAGCGTGATCCCCGGCACGGTGACGAGCGTGATGAGCGTGAGCTTCCAGTTGAGCCAGAACAGCCAGCCCAGCAGCCCGAGAATGGTGATGCTGTCCTTGAGCGAGATCGTGACGGCGGAAGTCGCGGCCGAGGTGACCTGCGTCACGTCGAACGTGACCTTCGAGACGAGGTTGCCGCTCACCTGCTCATCGTAGAAATCGACGGGCAGGACCATGAACTTGCGGAACATCGCCTCGCGCAATTCCATGACGACGCGGGTCGCCACCCAGTTCGAGCAATAGCTCTCGATGAAGTTCGCGACGCCGCGGGTCAGGAACAGGCCGACGAGCGCGACCGGCATCCATGTCATCAGCCAGGGATCCTTGTCGACGAAGGTCCCGTCGAGCAGGGGCTTCATGAGAGCCGGCACGGCCGGCTCGGTGATGGCGGCGACGATGGTACCGAGGATGGACGCGACGAAGACCCGCCAGTGCGGCCGCACGTAGCGCAGGAGGCGCAGATAGAGCTGTGCGCTCGTGGGAGTGCTCATGCGGGGACGATAGCAGAAAGCCCGCGGCCGCCGGGCAGCCGTCTCAGCGGAACGTGTAGTTCGCCGAGGCCATCGCGTTGCGGCCGGGAAGCGGGTACGCGTTGAAGCGCTGGGCCGTGTACTGGCTTCGCACCGCGTACTCGTAGTAGTCGTGACCGAAGAGGTTGTTGACCGAGAGCGAAAGCCGCCACGACCCGCGCTCGTGCACGAGCTTGACATCGGTGACGCCGTAACCGGGGATGCGCACGAACGTGTTGACCTCGTCGTTGTCCATGACCATCCGGCTGACGACGGTCTGATTGAGGGTGAGGCGCGTCGCTTCGCTGAAGGACCACGCGGCACCGAGGGCGATGCGGTGCGTCGGCACGAGCGGTACGGTTCTCCCCGCCACATCCGCGTCGATCACGAACGAGGGACCGCCGCCCGGCAGGACGCCCTCGCGAAACCGGGCCCGCGTATAGGTGTACGCGAGCGTCAATCGCAACGGGTCCAGTGCCTGCCACGCACCGGAAAGTTCCAGGCCCTGTCGGCGCAGCGGTGGGAGATTGGTGTTGCCGCGGCCGGTCGTGTAGGGGTCGAGACGAATCTCGTCGTCGACGTCGATGCGGAACAGTGCGGCGCGGGCATGCAGCGCCGGCCCGCCGTGCTCGGCGGAGACCTCGTAGGTCGTGGCGCGCTGAGGCCGGAGAAACTGGAATTCGTGCAGCCCGACCGGCGAGAACTCGTAGATCTCGTCGATGGTGGCGAACCGGAAGCTTCGGCCCGCCCGCGCGCCGGCGGACCAGCCGCGCGCAAGGGACTGGCGGATGCCGACGTCCCATGCCGTCTGATCGTTGCGCTGCGCGCCGCGAGAGGACTGGTCCGATCCGGGCCCGAACGCCCCGGGCGCAAAAGGATCGAAGCCGTCCGTCGTTTCGATGCGGAACTGTTCGCGCCGCAAACCCGCCGACAGCGTGGTTCCTTCCCGCAGGGTCAGATAGTCCTGCATGTAGTACGCGCGGTTGTGCTGCACGCCGTTCACGACGTGCGTCGGCCGGCCGATGTTCTGCGGACCGTTCGAGAGGATCAGGTCGTAGTCCCAGCGGTACCAGTCGACGCCGGTGACCAGCGTGTTGTCGAATCCCGCAAGCGGTCGCGACCATTTCACGCGCGGCGTGACGCCGAGGACGTCCAGATGGATGTCGCGGTAGTCGGGAAACCCCGCGAAGTCGTAGTACGACAACTGATCCTTGTTGCGATAGGACACGCCTGCCGCGAACTCCAGGTCGGCAAGTCGACGCGCTCCTTCGAGCGCCACGCGCGTACCGTTGCGGGTCGCGTAGTCGAGCGGCGTCGACGTTCCTCGCCGTTGGGTCCGGAGTTCGTCGACACCGGTGCCGAAATCGACCAGGCGGGCGCCGGGCAGGCGGATGTCCTGCCGATCGGTACTGGCGGTCAACCGGATCTCGTCACCCTCGCGCGCCCAGCGCAGGTCGGCGTTCGCATTGCGCTGCCGGTTCTGGTTGTTGTCTCGATAGCCGCCGGACCGATAGTCGGATCCGAAGACGCGGATGCCGAGGTCGCCGAACCCCTTCGCGGCGCTCAGACGGAACTCGCGGGAGTCGAACGATCCGGCCGAGGCCCCGACGGTGATGTCCGAGGCCCGCCCGTCCGGTCGACGGGTAATGATGTTGATCACACCCGCCGACGCCCCGGCACCGTATTGGACGGCACCCGTGCCCCGAAGGATCTCCACGCGATCGATCTCCGCGAGCGGAATGGCGGGCCATTGCACGCCGGAGATGTCGATGTCGTTCAGGGGCCGCCCATCCAGCAGGATGAGCGTGTTCTGGGTTGCGTTGGATCCGAATCCCCGCATGTCGACGGTGCTGCCCGACACCGAATTGCCATACAGGTCGCGGCTCGCGATCCCGGCCTGCTGGGACAGCAGATCGGGCAGGCTCGCGGCCGTGCTGTGATCGATCTGCTCGCGGCTGATCACGGTCGCGTTGAGCGGGCGATCGTCGAACCGTTCCTCGAAACGGGATGCCGAGATGATGACCTTGGGCGCCACGAGCGCGGTCGCCGGCTCGACGGCGTGGGACACGGACACGAGTCCCGGAACGAGTGCGGCGGCCCATGCAGTGCCCGGCTTGCGGTGGAACATCCCGATTCCCTCGAACGGTCGTGCGCACTCCCGCCGAATGCGCGTTGCGGAACGGCCGGGGTCGGGGGATGCAGAGGAAGAGGTCGTCCGGAGGACAGCCGCTCGAATTGCCGCCACCCCGCGGACTCGACCGATGGTCGCTCGACAGGCCGGTATCCGGACTTGCGAGACGAGACACACCGCCTTCCCACCGGCAGCCGTTGCGGATCGGGACCGATCCGCCGACTTCGCATCGGCAGTGGCATCGTGGCGTGCCCTTCCTCGCTCACCGTTGCGGGGGCAGTACAGGCCTTGCGGCGCCGGGGCCGCGCACCTGTTTCCCGTTTGACGCCGGATCGTGACTTCACCGGCGCACCTGGAGCGCGGGGCGGAGCATAAGCCCGGCGACGCGGGATGGACAGTGGGATGCCGCGGGACGACGGGTCGGGCGGGTCGTATCGGTCGGCACGACCGGGCACCGCTCGGCTTCATCGAATGGATTCAGACCATTCGATTACGCATTGACCCGTCTCGATTTTCCTCAGTATAGTGATCGCCCCATGGACGCCGAACTCATCGCCCTCGACGAACGCATCCGCCAGCTCATCACGCTGGCCGAGCGCCTGCGGGCGGACAACATCGATCTCCGTCAGCAACTGGCCACCGTACAGGGCGAGAACCGGCAATTGCGGGAGAAGGTGACCGGCGCCCGCGAACGCCTGGAGGGGTTGCTGGCCCGCATCCCGCAGGATGCCGACTGACCCGGCAGCCGGAAACGTCGACGAAGGAGCAGCCCGCGTGGCTCAGGAAGCGAAGGCCCTGGAAGTGACGATCATGGGGCGGGAATTCCGTGTGTCCTGCACGGACGAGGAGCGGGCGGATCTCCTGCGCGCCGTGGACTACCTCGATCGCAAGATGCGCGACATCCGCGAGTCCGGAAAAGTCGTCGGCACTGAGCGCATTGCGGTCATGGCCGCCCTCAACATTGCCCACGAACTGCTGCGCACCAAGGTGGGCGGCGGCGTTGACCTCGGGGACTTGAAGCGTAGAATCGTCGGCATGCAAGCGTCGATCGACGCGGCGATGTCGAGTCAGGATAAATTGTTCTGATTCCCGTCCGATAAGTGGTGTGCGAGACAAAGTCTTCGCTCCCTGTGGTGTCCGACAGGTCGTCAATTCTTTGAACCAATGTCATAGCACCAGGTTGCGGACCCAAGCAGCGCTTTTGTGAGCGTCCCAAGCCGGACGCACCTGCGGCGCTCGGAACGCGACCCTCTTGAGCCCTCGGTTCAAGAAGCCCGGCCTGACGGCATTTGCGGGGGGCACCCAAAACGAAGAGGCAACGCGCCAGCGTTGCCTCTTCTCATTGGAGCGGCTGTTCGGCGATCACTCGAACGGATCGATCAGCCCGTCGCTGCTCCGGTTCAGGTAGTCGATGAAGACGGTCATCCAATGCGCATTCGTGACCCCGACGCCCGGCGCCATGAACGTCGTCACGCTGCCGTAGTGACCCAGCGCGGATGTCACTCGCGCACTGACTGGATCGCCGTCGAGCCGGTAGTTGTGACCATCCGCGCCGGGACCGTGGCTCGCCTTGATGGCCCGCACCATCTGCTGCGGCTTGAGGAAGTTGACCTTGGCCTTCTGGATGGTCGAACCCATCGGCGGCGCGTTGAAGGTCACGAACCGAACCTTGAACCAATGGCCGATCACCTGACAGAGCCCTCCACCCAGCGAGTGGCCGACGAGCGTGATCGGCAGCACACCGCCGAACACCTTCAGCGCATTCTCGAACAGGTTCTTGGCCGCGGATGCTTCTCGCGGCACGATGCCCATGGCGAGCTTCGCGTCGGCGAGGATGTCCCGTAGGAGCGCCCCGCCACCGGTGCCCTTGTAGCAGACCACGATCTCGGAGGACGACTTGTAGATGCAGCCCTTGAACCCGGAACTGTCCGAGGTGCCGGCTCGCCAGCTGCCGTCACTCCCTGCGCCCATGTTGTAGACCGTCCAGCCACTGAGGCCCTTGAGCATCGCGCCCCCGTCCGGGACATCGTAAACGTTGCTGGCCATCACGGCATAGGTGCGCAGCTGAGTCATCGTGAAGTCGCCTCGCAAAGGAGAAGGCTCGTTGCGGACGCCCCGGCGGCGGTGGGGCTCGCCCACATCCCATTGCCGTTCCCCGCGACCGGGCGCGGATTCGCACCAGGATACCTCGGCGCGTCCCGGCTGCGTTGATGACACGACGCGCAAGCGCCAGCCGGTCCGGCAGTCGCGTCGGGCCTGCGAGCTACAATCGCGGCTCCTTCTCAAACGACGATCCTCGCCGATGAACCGCTGGCTGATGAAGTCGGAGCCGTCCGAGGTCAGTATCGACGATCTCGCGAAGCGCCCCAAGAAGACCGTCTCGTGGTTCGGCGTTCGCAACTACCAGGCGCGCAACTTCATGCGCGACGAGATGCGACTGAACGATCCCGTGTTCTTCTACCACTCCAGCTGTGACGAACCCGGTATTGCCGGTATCGCGAAGGTGGTGAGCGCGCCCTATCCGGACGAGACGCAGTTCGATCCCGAGAGCAAGTACTACGATCCGAAGTCGACACGCGAGAACCCGCGCTGGATCAATGTCGACGTTCAGCTCGTGAGGAAGACCCGTCTGGTGAGCATCCAGGAACTGCGGGATCGGCCCGAACTGGCCGGCATGCGCATCCTCCAGCGCGGCAATCGCCTGTCCATCACGCCCGTGACCACCGAGGAGTGGGCGTTCATCGAATCCCTGCTCTGAGCGCGCCGTGAACGACCTGTTTTCCTGGTGGTGGGTGGCTTACCCCGTGATGGGTCTGTTCGCGGGATTCTTCGCGGGTCTGCTCGGCATCGGGGGCGGACTCATCCTCGTGAGCCTGATGGTGTTCGCATTCAATGCCCAGCATTTCCCGCCCGACCGGGTCATGCATCTGGCGCTCGGCACGTCACTCGCCACGATCATCTTCACATCGATCAAGAGCGTCCATTCGCATCACAAGCACGGCGCGGTGCGTTGGGACATCGTCAGGCACGCCGCATTCGGCCTCGTCGTCGGCACGCTCGCGGGCAGCGTCGTCGCCGATGCTCTGCGGACACGCGCGCTGGCGATCGTCTTCACGGCCTTCGTCGTCTACTCGGCAATCAACATGATGCTGGATCTCAAACCCAAGCCGACGCGGCAACTGCCGGGTCCGATGGGTCTGCAGTTCGGCGCCGGCATCGTCGGCGTGGCGTCCGCCCTCGTCGGCGCGGGCGGCGGTTTCCTCAGCATTCCCCTGATGTCGTTCTGCAACGTGCCGATGCGCCAGTGCGTCGCGACATCCGCCGCTTTCGGGCTCCCGATCGCGGTGTCCGGCACCCTCGGATTCCTGGTGGGCGGGTGGAACCAGGATCACCTGCCGCCGTTGTCGCTCGGCTATCTGTACGTCCCCGCCATGGTCGGCATCGTGGCCGGAACGTTCGTGACGGTCCCCATCGGTGCCAAGGTGGCGCACACGATTCCGGTGCCGAAGCTGAAGAAGGTGTTTGCCGTCATTCTGTCGATCATGGCGATCAAGATGACGGTGTCGCTCTTCTGAGGTCCTCCTCGTCAGGCAGTGCGGTGCGCCTGCGCGAGGCGGGTGACGCGAACGGCCGTCCCCAGGAAGCGGAAGTCGACGTCCGGGGTGCGGCCTGACATCAGATCGGCCAGCGCGCGTCCCGATCCGCATGACAGCGTCCAGCCCAGAGTGCCGTGACCCGTGTTGAGGTACAGGTTCGACACCGCGGAGCGACCGATCAGGGGCACGTTGCTCGGCGTTGCCGGCCGCAGTCCTGCCCAGAATCGCGCCCGGCCGTAGTCGCCCGCCTCGGGGAACAGGCTCCGCACACGTTCCACGATGGCCGTGCAGCGACCCACGTTGATGGAGGTGTCGTAGCCCGTGAGTTCCGCGGTGCCCGCCACACGGAGTTCACCACCCAGGCGCGAGAACACGAGCTTGTGCGCCTCGTCGGTCAAGCTGACCGTCGGGGCCGCCGCAGGAGCCGTTACTGGCAGCGTGATGGAATAGCCCTTTGCCGGATAGACCGGGATGCGCAGCCCGATCGTTCTCAACATCGTGGCGCTGTAGCTGCCGAGCGCCACGACATACGCATCGGCCGTCAGCGTCGTGGTTTCGCCGGATGCCGTGCGCACGACGACGCCCGAGAGGCGATCTCCCGACTGCTGCAGACGGAGGAGCGTCGTGTCGTACAGGAATGCGACGCCCTCGCCGGCGCACCGCTTCGACAGCTCGTGGGTGAAACGCCACGCGTTGCCCGACTCGTCCGATGGCGTGAACGTGCCGCCCAGTATCCGGTGTCGCGCCGGCCGCAGTGCCGGTTCGAGCTGCACGCACTCGTCGGCAGACACGACACGAGATTCGCAGCCGAACGTCTGCATGTGCTCGGAGGACGTCGCGGCGGCCGCGAACTGTGCGGCATCCGTGAAGAAGTGCAGGATGCCGCGCTCGAGATGGTCGTACTGGATACCGGTCTCGGCACGCAGCGCCTGCAGCGTCGCGCGACTGTAGAGCCCGAGGCGGGTGAGTTGCGCGGTGTTCTCGCGGGTGCGACCGGGCAGACACTCGAAGAGGAAGCGCAGGCCCCAGCGCCATTGGGCGGGATCCGCGCGCAGGCGGAACAGCAACGGGGCATCCTCGCGCCCGAGCCACTTGAGGATCTGTCGCGGCGCCTGCGGATTGGCCCACGGCTCCGCGTGGCTGACGGATATCTGGCCGCCGTTGGCGAAACTCGTCTCCAGGCCGGACGCCGGCTGACGATCGACCACGGTGACGGCGTGACCGGCGCGTCGAAGAAACCAGGCGCTCGCGGTGCCGAGCAGACCGCTCCCCAGAACCAGGACCCGCACGCCTAGATCGCCCCTCGCCCGAAGGTGTCGCAGGCCTTGACCGAACCGCTCTCGATGCCGCGGCGGAACCACTTGACCCGCTGCTCGGAGGAACCGTGCGTGAAGCTCTCGGGCACGACGTATCCCTGGGCTTGCTTCTGGAGACGGTCGTCACCGATCGCCGCCGCGGCATTCAGTCCGGATTCGATGTCGCCCGATTCCAGAATCTGCCGCGCCTGGTCGGCGTGATTCGCCCAGACGCCGGCAAAGCAGTCGGCCTGGAGTTCCATGCGCACCGAAAGCTGATTCGCCCGCGCTTCGGTGGAACGCTGCTGCGCGGCGTGGACCTTCTCGGCGATGCCGAGCAGGTTCTGAACATGGTGCCCGACTTCGTGGGCGATCACGTAGGCCTGGGCGAATTCGCCGGGGGCGCCGAGCTTCTCCGTCATGTCGCGATAGAAGGACAGGTCGATGTAGACCTTCTGGTCACCGGGACAGTAGAACGGACCCATGGCCGCTTGGGCGTGACCGCAAGCCGATTGCACGGCCCCGGTGAAGAGCACCAGCTTGGGCGCCTGGTAGCGGGCATTGGCGCGGGCGAAGATGTCGGTCCAGGCGTCCTCCGTGTCCGCCAGCACCACGGACACGAACTTCCTGCGACGCTCTTCCTCCGGATCCGCGGGAGGATGGGCCCGCTGGTGCGGCGCTTCCGCCTGCGGCGACCCAAGCTGCCCGGCCCCCTGGAGGACGATGCGGGGATCGACGCCGAGGAACATGGCGATGACCGCGATCACGACGGTTCCGATGCCGCCACCGATCACCCCGCGTCCGACGGACATGCCGCGACGGTCCTCGACGTTGCTGCTTTCCCTGCCACCTTCCCAGCGCATTACCGGGCCCCTCTCAGCGTGCCGGTGACCGCGCGCGGTTCCGACGGGATGTTCGAAGCGGCGTCCGCAGGGACGCGACCAGCAGATCGTAGTTCCCATCCGCGGCGTTGGACAGCCCCCCGGCCGGGAGGTGGCGCTTGATGCGCTGGCGTTCCGCCGGCAGCCAGGCCGGTGTCGTCAGGATGCCGTCGGCCGGATGATTCTGGATGAGACCACGGCGAGAGGCGTCGGCGAGGGACTGCGCCGTCTCCACCAGCAACACCTTCGATGCGAACGGCGCCGCCGGAAAGTCGGGATTGTTGTCCGGCATCACGCCGAGATGAATGCCGTGAAAGCCGTCGAAGCCGTCGGGACGGCATTGCCGCAGGATCGAGAGCGACACGAGATTCGCGTGCACGCTGGTGGCTTCCTCGACGGCGAAGCTGGTACGGAATTCGTTCAGCCCGATCACGTAGTAGACGTCGTCGAGATCCTCATGGTGGAGGAGCGTGCCGGTCAGCACGGCGCGCTGGCTGGCGGCGCCGAGGCTCCCGGCACGTGTTTCCCGGTAGCGCAGCGCGAGATCTTCGGCCGTGATCTCCACGTAGGACACGTTGATCTGCCCCGGCACCAGGTAGCTGTTGCGCAGGCAGAACAGGCTGCGGGGCAAGGCGCGCCGGAACTTCTCGGGGGTGCGCGTGATGCGGGACAACGCCAGGATGGCGCGCTGGAGTTCCGTCCCCTCCTCGGGGGCCGCCTCCACGTACCCGGCTCGTTCCAGCACGTCCTGCAGGCGGCTCAACTTGGCAAGACTGAGCTGCTCGATCTGCTCGTCGCGGGCCGCCCGGTAGAAGTCGTCCTTCGTCAGGCCCTCGCGATCCGCGAGCGGTTCGATCGAGACCAGAAAGCGAGACAGCCGACCCTCGTGCTCGTCGCGCGCGCGCTTCAAGGCATCGTGGACCGACCGCCGCAGCGCGAGCGCCCGTTCGGATCGTTCGGATGTGCCCATGGTCGACGATCGACCCCTCCGGTGATTCGCAAGGATTCGCAGTCTACTGCGAAAGAGTGCGAAACCGCGAGCCTCCCGTCGCAGCGGCTGCCACCCGCCGGTGCGATCGGGGACCTACGATGGCTCCATCGAATCCACTTCTCCCGGGAGTCACGCTCATGGCCCAGCCGTTCACACTCATCGCAGCGGCGTTCACCCCGTTTGCCGCCGACGGTTCCCTCGACCGGTCCAAGATCGCCGTTCAGCGCGATCGCCTCGTGGCCGACGGCGTGGATGGTGCCTTCATCTGCGGCACGACGGGCGAGGGCGCTTCACTGACGACCGAAGAACGCATGGCCGTGACAGCCGCGTGGACCGCAGGTGCAACGACCGGCTTCAAGGTGATCGCACACGTCGGACATGCATCCGCGCAGGAAGGCGCGAAGCTCGCGCGCCATGCCGAGTCCGTGGGTGCGCAGGCGTTCGCGACAGTGGCGCCCTACTTCCTCAAGCCGCGGAATGCCCGCGAGGTCGTGGACGCTCTGGCCGTCGTGGCGGCAGGGGCGCCGTCATTGCCTTTCTACTACTACCACGTGCCGCTGGCGACGGGCGTCAACGTGCCTGCCGCGGCAGTGGTGGCGGAGGCGCGGTCGCGCATTCCGAACTTCCGGGGCGTGAAGTTCACGGACGACGATCTGAACGACCTGGGGCAGGTGATCGAAAGCTGCGGCAACGACCTGGAAGTATTCTACGGCCGGGACGATCTGCTGCTCCCCGCGATGAGCCTCGGCGTGCGTCAGGCGGTGGGGATGACCTACAACTACACCGGACCGCTGGCGCGTCGGCTCGTCGCGGCGTTCGATCGCGGTGATCTCGCGTCCGCCCGGCAGGCTCAGGCACCCCTGCGCCGCCTCGTGGGTGCCTCCCTGCCCCACGGCATCATCAACGCCCTGAAGTCGGTCGCGCCGGCCGTGGGGATCGATTGCGGTCCGTGCCGCCCGCCCCTGACGACGCTGACCGAGACCGAGACGCGCGCATTTCTCGCCGCGACGGGCATCGAGAGCGCGTTGGGAACGCCTGCCGCGCGGCTCGCTGCCTGATCCGCGAAGTCTGCGGGCGCCTACGCGCCGCCGAACTGCTGACGCAACACGACCTTCTGCACCTTGCCCATGGCATTGCGCGGAAGGTCATTCACGACGTGGATGTGCTTGGGGATCTTGTAGTTCGCCAGGCGGGTCTTCAACGCGGCGATGGTCGAGGATTCGTCAAACGCGTGCCCCGGCCGGATCACGACGATCGCGGTAACGGCTTCGCCGTAATCCGCATGCGGCACCCCGATGACGGCCGATTCCACGATGCCCGGCATCGCATCGAGCTCCAGTTCGATTTCCTTCGGATAGACGTTGTAGCCACCGGTGATGATGAGATCCTTGGCGCGGCCGACGATGGCAAGGTAGCCGTCGGCGTCCAGGACGCCCACGTCGCCCGTGCGAAACCATCCGTCGTTCGTGAACTCGGCCTGCGTCTTTTCGGGCATGCGCCAATAGCCGACAAAGACGCTCGACCCTCGAATCTGCACACCGCCGGCCTCGCCGGCCGGCAGCGGACGATCGGACGAATCCGCGACCCGCACCTCCATGCCTTCGAGGGGTCGCCCCACCGTTGCGCCCTTGCGTTCCCCGGCGAGCGGATTGGTGGTGATCACGCCCGCCTCGCTCATGCCGTAACGCTCCAGGATGCGCTGGCCCGTGCGGGCCTCGAATTCGTGGAACGTCTCCGCCAGCAGCGGCGCGGACCCGGAGACGAACAGCCGCACGTGGGCGGCGGCCTCGCGATCGAAGCTCGACTCGGCAAGCAGCCGCGTGTAGTAGGTCGGGACGCCCATCATCACGCTGACACGCGGAAGCGCCTTCATCACGGCGGGGCCGTCGAACTTCCGCAGGAACAGCATGCGGGCACCGGTCAGCAGGACGCAGTGCGTCGAAATGAACAGTCCGTGCACGTGGAACAGCGGCAATGCATGCAGCAGCACGTCGGTGGCCGTGAAGGCCCAGGCCCGGCTCAGCGCCTGACCGTTGGCGGCCAGATTGCCGTGCGTGAGCATGGCGCCCTTCGAACGACCGGTGGTGCCGGAGGTGTAGATGATGATGGCGAGGTCGTCGGCGCGGGAGCGGTGAGGAGCGTGATCCGCTGATGCGTCGCTGGCGGCGGCAAGCAAGGTACCGTCCCCGCGGTGCCCGAGCGTCAGCGTCTCGCGCACGCCCGCACGGGAAGCGGTGGCGGACAAGTCGGCCTGAGCTTCCGGCCGGCACACGAAGACCGCCGGCGTCGCATCGCCGAGGAAGTATTCGATCTCGGCCGGCTGGTAGGCCGTATTGAGCGGCAGGTACACGTAGCCGGCGCGCAGGCAGGCGAGGTAGAGCGCCAGCGCCTCGGGCGACTTCTCCACTTGAGCCGCGACGCGGTCACCCGGTCGTACCCCTCGGGCTTCGAGCGCGTTGGCCATCCGCGCAGTGAGGTCCGCCATGGCCCGGTAGGTGTAGAGGGATCCCTCTTCGGTTTCGAGCAGGGTGGCGGCGGGATCCGCCGGAAACCGGCTGGCAAAGAGCGTGTAGAGGTTCGCGTTCATGCGGGCGGATGCGGTTGGGTCGGCCATTCGCCGAAGCCGGGGGATCGGGTCCACCGGTCGATGACCCGTGCTTCGAACAGGGCGGAAATGGTGGGCTTCTGATCCGTGCGTTCGCCCACGACCTGATTCACGGCCGCGGGCGGAATGGTCTGGAGGCGCAGACCGGGCCACGCGGTGATGGTGGTGGCTGCCGCGGCGAGCGCGACGTAGATCGCGCCGCCGGCTTCGCCGATCATCCACAACTCCACCGTGCGTCCCTGGACCCGCAGGCGGTACAGGATCTCCGAGACACGCGCCACGAACTCCGAGAGGATGACCTGCTCGTTGACGACGTCGGCGGCCTGACCGGGTGAATCCAGCAGCAGCGTGATCGGGAGGCCCGCAGGATCCCGCGAGAATTCGCGCAGCACCTCGATCAGCCGCCAGCAGCCGAAGGCATCGACGGTCCGTCCGCTGACGAACCCGGCGAAGCTCGTGTTGCGCCCTTCCATCCAGCCGTCGCCCCAGACCACGGCATCGCTGTAGCACGCGCTCCATCCCTGCGCAAAGAGATGGTCGAGTCGCGCCTCCAGTTCCGGGGGTGGCGGCTGCGTGGAGAGCGTCGTCGGATCGCCGCGATACATTCGAAGCCGTCTCGTGAGCACGATGCGCGTACGCGCGACGGCATCCGTACGGGCGCGCGGCTGAGCCAGCCACGCCAGCAGCACGGAACGTACGGCCTTGGCATCGTCCGTCACCAGGACGGCGTCCTCGTCGTGACGCGCGCGGCTCTCACAGCTGTACAGCGCCTGGATCTCGTTGTCGGCATACGTGCGAGGGATCAGCACCGACAAGGCCCGGGGCCCGGACAGGCCGAGCCGTGATCCTCTCGGACAGATCCGCAGGTCGGTGAGATAGGCCAGCAGACTCGCTCCGCCGTAGCAGTTGCGGCCGAGCACTGCGGCGACCGGCAACGACGCGGCACGGGCATCCAGCAGCGCATGATGCAGCCGCCGAAAGGCGCCGAGCACGCGGACGCCTTCCGTCAGCATGGCGCCGGCGGAATCGAGCAGCAGCACGAGCGGCAACCGTTGCTCCTGCGCGTGCCGGATGGCGGCGAGGAAGACTTCGGCGTCTGCGCGTCCGATGGCTCCGGAGGCGCGGGCGGGATCGGTGGTCACGGCTACCACTCGCCGATGGTCGAGCTCCCCTTCCACCGCGATGGCGCTGGCGTCCTCGGGGTACAGCACGCGAGGCACGGGCTGGGGCGCATCGAGGAGTCCGTTCAGCCGCGCTCGCGCGTCACCGCTCAGGAACCCGTCGTCCATTTGCCGGGGAGACCGTGAATTGGAAGAACCGTCGCTAGACGCCGCACCACCGACGCATGATCTCCGAGTAGGCGGCCGTCGCTTCTCGCACCCGTTCGGCGACGCAATACTCGTCGGTCTGATGGGCGAGTTGCGGCTCGCCGGGCCCGAGGATGACCGTGGGCGGATTGCCATACGCGGGTTTCAGCACGGCTGCGTCCGTGAAGTAGGTGGCCGTCCTGGGATCCGGCCTCGCCCCCAGGTAGGGCGTCATGATCTCGAAAACGGTCTGAATCCATTCATCCTGCGGTTCCGTGTAGACGGATTCCACATCGAGCAGCGTGTCGAGCGTGACGTCCGGTCCGAGTGCGCGAACGAGTGATTCCCGGATGCGTGCGTGCCGCTGCGTCGGCACCGTGCGCATGTCGATGCCGATGACGGCCTGGTCGGGGACGGAATTGATGTTGAGACCGCCGTGGAACGTGCCGACATTCATCGTCCCCTGCCCCATCATCGCGTGCGGCGGATCGTCGAAGTGGAAATGCTCGAGGCATTGCACGGCGCGGGCGGCCTTGTAGACCGCGTTGACGCCCTTCTCCGGCATGGAGCCGTGCGCGGTGACGCCCCGCGTCTTTGCCTGCAGCCAGAAGGCCCCCTTGTGTCCGATGTAGGGAAAGTTGCCGGTCGGTTCGCCGACGACGACCGCGCCGGCGCGCCCCAAGGCGCCGGGCTTGGAGACGAGATCGAAGGCGCCCTGGCATCCGGTCTCTTCGCCCGCCGTGATCACGAGGCTCACCCCCGCCGTCCGGGCAAGACGCGATGCGAGTTCGATGGCGGCGACCACGAAGGCCGCAACACCGGACTTCATGTCGCTCGAACCGCGCCCGAAGATGCGTCCCGCGTCCGTCTCGCCCGCGAAAGGATCGCGCGTCCACGGCGCAGCCCCGAGCGGCACGATGTCGATGTGCCCTGTGAACACGATCGGATCCCTGTCGTCGCGGCCGCCGATCGTGGCGACGAGATTGGCACGACCGGTGCCGAACCCGTGGTAGGTCACGCGATATCCCGCCGCCTCGAGCAGCGCGCCGATGTGCCGTGCGCACGGCTCTTCGGCGCCGGGCGGGTTGATGGTGTTGAAACGAAGCAGGGACTGGGTGAGCGAGAGTGCGTCGGCGGAAGACATGGCGGCGTCCGGCAATCGGAGTATCGGGTTCAGTATACCGGCGCACATCCTCGTTCACGCCCTGACGCGGCACCCACGGGCAACGCAGAGGGAGGGCGCCAGACCCGCCGCAGGGTGCTAGCGCGTTTCGCCGAAGTAGGCGGCCACGAGTTCGGGATGGTGCTTGAGTTCGTCAGCGGTTCCTGCCGCGACGACCTGGCCGCCCGACAGCACATAGCCGCGATGGGAGACGCCCAGCGTCTGATGAACGTTCTGCTCGACCAGGAGGATGGAGACCCCGGTGGCGTTGATGCGTCGTATCACCTCGAAGTTCTCCTTCACGAAGCGGGGCGACAGTCCGAGCGAGGGCTCGTCGATGATCAGCAGACCCGGAGAGCCCATGAGTCCGCGTCCGATGGAGAGCATCGCCTGCTCGCCGCCGGACAGCGTGCCGGCGAGCTGACGTCTGCGTTCATCGAGACGGGGAAAGGTGCGGAACACGTCCGTGAGTCTTTGCGCAACGGTCTCGGCATCCCTGACGAGGTAGGCCCCGGTCCGGAGATTCTCCTCCACGGTGAGTTTCGGAAAGACACGTCGTCCCTCCGGAATCGCGCCGATCCCCCGCGCGATCACCTGATGCGTGGGCAATCCGGCGATGGAGATGTCTCCCAGCAGGATCTCGCCGCCGCGCGGCGGCGTGAGGCCGAGGACGGCGCGCACGAGCGTGCTCTTGCCGGACCCGTTGGCCCCGAGCAGGCACGTGATCTCGCCGGCCCGGGCCACCAGCGACACACGGGTCAGCACGTCGGCCCGGTCGTAGCCGACGGTGAGATCGCGTACTTCGAGCGGCAACGCGCTCACTCGTCCTCGATCCCGAGGTAAGCGCGCCGGACAGCCGGATCGGCCGATACCGTCGCGTACGAACCTTCGCAGAGCTTGCGTCCATAGTCGAGCACGGCGCACCGATCGGAGACACGTTCGATGACGGCCATGTCGTGCTCGATCAACACCACCGAAAGCGAGGGACGCCGACCCTTCACCGCCTGGATGTCACGCATGAGTTCATCGGTTTCGTCGGGCGTCATCCCGGCGGACGGCTCATCGAGCAGGAGGAGCTTGGGCTCGCGCATGAGGGCTCTGCACACTTCCACACGACGACGGTCGATCATCGTCAGTGCGCCGGCGGCGTCGAACAGGCGATCCGGGAGCGTGGGGCTGAAGTTCGCCAGCAGGTCGCGAGCCATCGCACGCTGTTCGTCGAGCTGCCGACGGAGTCCGGAACGCGCGAGAAGATTGCGCCAGATGCCGTGATCGAGCGACAGGTGCTGCCCGAGCATCAGGTTGTCGAATACGGACAGCTCCAGGAGCAGACGCAGACGCTGGAAGGTCCGGGCGATCCCCCGTCGCGCAACCAGCCGCGGCGCGAGTCCGGTGATCGTTTCACCGGCGAAACGGACCTGGCCCCCCGCGGTCGCGACGAACCCGGTGACGGCATTGAAGAAGGTCGTCTTGCCGGAACCGTTGGGCCCGATCAAGCCGAGCACTTCTCCCGGGTGCACCGACAGGTCGAGTCCATCGAGCGCACGCACGCCGCCGAAACGGACCGACAGCCCCGACGTTTCCAGCAGCGCGCCCGTCATGCGTCGCGCCCCGGAAAGTACGCGCGGGCGCGCCGCGGCATGAGGCCGCCCGGCCGGACCAGGAGAATCGCGATGACCAGTGCGGAGAACAGCAGGAACCGGTATTCCTGGATGACCTGCAGTTTCTCGGGCAGCACCACGACGACGAGCGCCGCCGGAATCAGGCCGAGTGGATTGCCGAGGCCGCCCAGAATGACGATGGAGACGAGGATGAGAGAGTCGCCGAAGGTGAAACTCGCCGGGGCAATGAACGCCGTGAGCATCGCGTAGAGCGCGCCGGCGACCCCTGCCAGAAAGTTGCCGATGGAGAAGGCCGCGATCTTCCACAACGCACCGTTCAGCCCGAACGCCGATGATGCGGTCTCATCGAGACGTACGGCGTCCATCGAGAGGCCGAGCCACGACCGCTCCAGGCGTCGGACGAATCCATAGGCGAGATGCAGTACGACAAGACAGAGGAGCGCGTACTGCAGGTAGAACGACCACTCGGTCTCGTCGTCGACCTCGATGGCGCGATTGAAGTCGACCCCGAAGAGATGCATGCCGGGCACCTTCAAGCCCTGGGGTCCGCCGAGCGTGTCGTTCACCTCGAGGAACGTCCGGAACAGGATGCCGAACGCGATCGTGATCAGGGCGGCATAGTGGCCGCGCGTGCGCAGGAGCGGCAACAGCAGGACGGAGCCGATCAGGGCCGACACGAGACCGCCCAACACGATGATGAGCAGCGGCGGAACGGACGCGAGCGGCAGCGCGACGGCGGCCGTATAGGCGCCGATCCCGACAAAGGCCGCCGCGGCGAAGTTCACCACGCCCGCATAGCCGAATTGCACGGTCAGTCCGAGACCGGCCACGGTGTAGAGCATCACGGTGCAGAGCATCAGCAGTTCGAAGTTGTGTTCGCGAAGGAGGAGCACGACGACGAACGCGGCGAGCCATGGCAAGGTTCCGGCGAGGCGCGGATGTGTCTGGACGCTTCGGTCGAGACGATCTCCCCATCCGAGGCGTCCTCCGGCAAACAAGGCGATGACGCCGACGACAGCGACCGCCGCCACTTCCCATTGCTTGTCGGCGAGCAGGAGTACAAGGGTCGCACCGGCGCTCGCAAGGACGGCGCCGACGAGGGGAAGGCAGGAGGCGGGACGCATGCCTTCAGATGCGATCGGCGGAGCGCTCGGCGAGCAGGCCGCCCGGCTTCCAGGCCATCAGCGCGATGACGGCGCCGAAGGCGAAGACGTCCTTATACGCACTGGCAATCGGTAGTGCCACCGCACCAAGGGTCTGCAGCGCGGCGAACAGGAATCCGCCCAGGATGGCGCCATAGACGTTCCCGAGTCCGCCGATGACGGCCGCCGAGAATCCGATGGCACCGAGCAGCAGGCCCATGTTGAAACTCACCTCGCTGTAATACAGCCCGTTCACCACGCCGGCCAACGCTGCCAATGCAGAGCCCATGGCGAAAGTCGCCAGGACGGTTCCTTGGAAGGGAATGCCCATCGCGGAAGCCGTCTCGGCGTCCTGTGCGACGGCGCGGATGGCGAGTCCGAGCCGGGTCCGGGTGATCAACAGATGGACGCCGACGATGGCGCTCACGCCCAGCGCGAGGAGCACCGCGCTGTCGAGCCGCAACGTGAACTGCCCGATTTCGAGGGCATCCGTCGGAAGCAACCGGGGAAACGGTTTCGGATTCGACCCCTGGGGATAGAACAGCCGGACCGACTCGCGGAGGACGGTACCGGCCATGAGGGTGATCAACAGCACGTTCAGTGTCGGCGCCGACCGGAGCGGAAGAACCAGGTACTTGGCCAGCACGGCACCGACGATCGCCATGGACCCGAGTGAGACCGCGAGGAGGATCGCCAGGGTGAACCACGGAGAGGCGCTTCCGTCGAATCCGAGTCCTGCCGCGGTGGCGAGTGCCGTGAACGCGCCGAGCATCACGACGTCGCCATGGGAGAACTTGATGACATCGAGGACACCGAAGAAGAGCGTGAAACCGACGGCGACCAGGGCGTAGATGACCCCCAGCATCGCGCCGTTGACCAGGTGCTGGGCGAGGAGCGAAGCGTCCATCGACGAAGGCGGCCGTGCGTCCGCTTATTTCCTCGGCAGCGCGCGCTTCCCGGCCGCGTAGGCACTGTCTTCCCAGACCACCCAATGTCCGTCCTGCACCACGAACTTGGTGATGACGGGGACGGCGTTCTGGCGATGGTCGTCGAAGGAGATCTTGCCGACGATCGAGTCGACGTCGTGGACGCGGTTGAGTTCATTGCGGACCTTCTTCCGATCGGGGCCGACTTTCTCGATCGCGTCGAGGATGAGCGTCGCTGCCGCGAATGCGAACGGACCGTAGGCTTCGGGAGGATCGCTGTACTTGGCCTTCTGGTATTGCTCGAGGAAGATCTTTCCGCCGGGTAGCTTCTCGGCGGGCGCACCTTCGCGAAACGCGACGACGCCTTCCGCCAGCGGGCCGAGTCCGTCGATGAACGCCTCGGAGATGATGCCGGAGGTCCCCTGGAACACGGCCTTCACGCCGAGCTTTTCCATCTGACTGCGGATCCGCACCCCGAGCGGGGTGATCCCGCCGAAGTAGAGGACCTCCGGCTTGAGTTCCTTGATCTTGGTGAGTTCAGCCGAGAAATCCTGTTGGTCCGCGGTGACGCCGAAGGTTCCGAGAATCTGGCCCCCGCTCTTCTGCAATGCTTCTGAGAAGTACTTGTTGTGGCCTTTGCCGTAGTCCGTCGTGTCGTGAATGATCGCCCAGCGCTTGTACTTCAGGCCGGTCATGAACTTCGCGGCCGTGTCGTTCTGGTTGATCATCGTGCCGTTCACACGATGGATCTCCTTGTAGTCGTTGGCGTACGTGATGTCGGGCAGGACGGCGCCCCAGACAATCGCAGGCATGCCGAAGCGGTGGTAGACGTCGACGGTGCCCATCGCCACGGTCGAGCAGTAGTGGGTCACGCCGGCGACGACTGCATTGTCCGACGCGACCTTGGTGGCCACTTGTACACCGACGTTCGGTTTGCATTCGTCATCCTGGACGACGAGTTCGTAGGTGTACCTGGCCTTGGGATCCGCGTTGCGGAGCTTCACGGCCAGATCCGCGGAGTTGCGCCCGCCGAGTCCGTTCGCGGCGACCCCCCCGGTCAAGGGACCGATGAAGGCAATCTTGACGGTGTCCTTCGCATGGGCGGTCGAGGACCAGGCAATCAGGGTGACGGCGGTCAGCGTCGTCAGGTAACGCAGGGTCATGAGTCTCTCTCCGGGGGATTCGCGTCGGGACGGGAGCACGACGGCGGAGCGTATGGCCCGGGCCGGGGGAGTGTCAAACGCACCGGTCCATTTCAGATGCTCGTGTCGTGCTCGACATGGGCAGTGCCTGCATGGGTGAAATCCGCGTTGGACATCGCCTGAATCGATGGCCGAGACCAAAAGGAAAAGGCGGTCCGGAGGGACCGCCTTTTCCGTGGTGTGCAGCCGCTGGAAACGCTCAGCGCTTGCGCAACTTCCGGATCGCTGCGATCTGCGCGGCCAGGGTGGCGAGTTCCGCTTCCACCGACGCCAGTTCGGCCTTGTCCTGCGCACGTGCCTTGGCTTCCTCGGCGCGCTTGATCGCCTCGTTCGCCTTGGCTTCGTCGAGATCGTGGCCGCGGATCGCCGTATCGGCGAGAACGGTCACGACCTTGGGTTGCACCTCCAGAATGCCGCCGGCCACGAAGATGAGCTGCTCTTCACCGCCACCCGCCGGCTGGATGCGGACCGAACCGGGCTTGATGCGGGTGATCAAGGGCGTGTGACGGGGATAGATGCCGAGTTCGCCCGCCTCACCCGGAAGAACGACGAACTCCGCCTCGCCCGAGAAGATCGATGCTTCGGCGCTGACGACGTCGACGTGCAAAGTATTGGCCATGGAATGCTTCCGGTTGCAGGGGCGATCGGGCGATTACTGGATGGTCTTGGCTTTCTCGAAGGCTTCCTCGATCGTGCCGACCATGTAGAACGCCTGCTCGGGCAGGTGATCACATTCGCCGTTCACGATCATCTGGAAGCCCTTGATCGTGTCCTTGAGCGAGACGATCTTGCCGGGCGACCCGGTGAAGACTTCGGCCACGTTGAACGGCTGCGACAGGAAACGCTGGATGCGACGCGCGCGGGCCACGGCCAACTTGTCTTCCGGCGAGAGTTCGTCCATGCCGAGAATCGCGATGATGTCGCGGAGTTCCTTGTAGCGCTGCAGGGTCGCCTGCACGGCACGGGTGGTGTTGTAGTGCTCTTCTCCGATGACGTTCGGGTCGAGCTGGCGCGACGTGGAGTCGAGCGGGTCCACGGCGGGGTAGATGCCGAGGGACGCGATGTCACGGGACAGCACGACCGTGGCGTCGAGGTGAAGGAAGGTGGTGGCAGGCGACGGATCGGTCAAGTCGTCGGCGGGAACGTACACGGCCTGGATCGAGGTGATGGACCCGGTCTTCGTCGACGTGATGCGCTCCTGCAAGCGGCCCATTTCCTCGGCCAGCGTCGGCTGGTAGCCCACGGCGGAGGGCATCCGTCCCAGCAGCGCCGACACTTCCGTTCCCGCCAGCGTGTAGCGATAGATGTTGTCGATGAACAGGAGAATGTCGCGGCCGTCGTCGCGGAAACGTTCCGCCATGGTCAGTCCCGTCAGCGCCACGCGCAGGCGGTTGCCGGGCGGTTCGTTCATCTGACCGAACACCATCGCGACCTTGTCGAGAACCTTCGACTCTTCCATTTCATGGTAGAAGTCGTTGCCCTCGCGGGTGCGTTCGCCGACGCCCGCGAACACCGAGTAGCCGCCGTACGACTTGGCGATGTTGTTGATCAACTCCATCATGTTCACGGTCTTGCCGACACCGGCACCACCGAACAGGCCGATCTTGCCGCCCTTGGCGAAGGGACAAATCAGGTCGATGACCTTGATCCCGGTCGGGAGCAGTTCGACGGACGGAGACAGTTCGTCGAACTTGGGGGCCGGCTGGTGAATGGCGCGACGCTCTTCGCCCTTGATCGGGCCGGCTTCGTCGATGGGACGTCCCAGCACATCCATGATGCGGCCGAGCGTGCCTTCACCGACGGGCACCTGGATGCCGGCACCCGTGCCACGGACCTTCATGCCGCGGCGCAGACCGTCGGAAGAACCCAGAGCGATGCAGCGCACGATGCCGTCGCCCAGTTGCTGTTGCACCTCGAACGTCAGGCCCTGCTCTGCGAGACCGGCTTCACCGGTGTTCTCGAGAACGAGAGCGTCATAGACGTGGGGCATGTGCTCACGCGGAAACTCGATGTCGGTAACCGCGCCGATACACTGGACGATGGTGCCTAGAGCTTGTGCCATGTTCTTTCCTCGAAGAGCCTGTTGCCGGCGCGTGCCGTGGTTTTCGGAGGCCTGTGGAAGCCTGATATGCGTTTGCCGCTACACCGCGGCCGCGCCACCGACGATCTCGGAGAGTTCCTTCGTGATCGCGGCTTGACGGTTCTTGTTGTAGACGAGCGTGAGTTCGTCGATGAGAGTCGCGGCATTGTCGGACGCCGCCTTCATCGCAACCATTCGAGCCGATTGCTCGGAGGCCATGTTCTCCGCGACGGCCTGGAAGATCAGCGCCTCGATGTAGCGCGTGAGAACCTGATCGAGGACGTCCTTCGCTTCGGGCTCGTAGAGATAGTCCCAGGTGCCCTCGGGGGCGCCGAGTCGCTCTCCCGACAGCGGCAGGAGCTGTTCCGCGACGGATTCCTGCTTCATCGTGTTGATGAACTTCGTGTAGCAGAGCACGAGGCGGTCGAAGCGGTCGTTCATGTAGCCGTCGAGCATCACCTTGACGGCACCGATCAGCTTCTCCATCTGAGGCCGGTCACCGAGCTGCACGGCGTGGGAGACGATATTGGCACCGAGGCGCTGCATGAAACCGAGCCCCTTGCCGCCGATGCAGCAGACATCGATCTCTTCGCCCTGCGCCTGCCACTCCTTGTATTGGTTGAGCGTCATGCGCAGCAGGTTGGTGTTCAACGCGCCGCACAGACCCTTGTCGGTGGTGACGACAATGACGCCGACGCGCTTGACCGTGTCGCGTTCCACGAGGAAGGGATGGCGATACTCGGCGTTGGCGTGTGAGATGTGCGCCGCGACGTTCCGGATCTTTTCGGCGTACGGACGCGCCGCGCGCATCCGCTCCTGGGCGCGCCGCATCTTGGACGCGGCGACCATTTCCATCGCTTTGGTGATCTTTCGCGTGTTCTGGACGCTCTTGATCTTGACGCGTATCTCTTTGGTACCGGGCATGGGGGGCGGCCTGTGGGTTCAGCGATTGCCGGTCAATAGCTGCCGTTCTTCTTCCAGTCCTTCAGCGCTTCGCTGAGGGCCTTCTCGTCGTCGGCGGGCAGATCCTTCTTTTCGTCGAGGCGCTTGATGATGTCCGCGTACTTGGACTTCAGGTAGTCGCGCATCGACTTTTCGGCAGCAAGTGCCTTCTTGACCTCGATGTCGTCGAAGATGCCGTTGTTCACCGCGAACAGCGTCAGCGCCATTTCATAGACTTCCATCGGCTGATACTGCGCCTGCTTCATCAACTCGGTGACCATACGGCCGCGCTCGAGCTGGCGTCGCGTCGCGTCATCGAGATCGGAGGCGAACTGGGCGAAGGCAGCGAGTTCGCGGTACTGCGCCAAGGCGAGACGCACGCCGCCACCGGTGTCCTTGCGCTTCATCACCTTGGTTTGCGCTGCGCCACCGACTCGCGAGACAGAGATACCGGCATTGATGGCGGGACGGATACCGGCATTGAACAGATCGGTCTCAAGAAAGATCTGGCCGTCGGTAATCGAAATCACGTTCGTCGGCACGAAGGCGGTCACGTCACCGGCCTGCGTTTCGATGACGGGCAGCGCCGTCAGCGAACCGGTCTTGCCTTTGACCGCGCCGTTCGTCAGTTTCTCGACCCATTCCTCGTTGACGCGGGCGGCGCGCTCGAGCAGGCGGGAGTGGAGGTAGAAGACGTCACCCGGGTATGCCTCGCGGCCGGGCGGACGACGCAGAAGCAGCGAAATCTGGCGGTACGCCCAGGCCTGCTTGGTCAAGTCGTCGTAGATGATCAGCGCGTCCTGTCCGCGGTCGCGGAAGTACTCGCCCATCGTGCAACCGGAATAAGGTGCGATGTACTGCATCGCTGCCGACTCGGATGCCGAGGCCGCAACGACAATCGTGTACGCCATGGCGCCGTGCTCTTCGAGCTTGCGTACCACGTTGGCAATGGTGGACGCCTTCTGGCCGATGGCCACGTAGACGCAGAGGAGGTCCTTGCCCTTCTGGTTGATGATCGTGTCGATGGCGACGGCCGTCTTGCCAGTCTGCCGGTCACCGATGATCAGCTCCCGTTGTCCGCGACCGACCGGCACCATCGAATCGATGGCCTTCAGGCCGGTCTGTACCGGTTGGGAAACCGACTTCCGCCAGATGACGCCAGGTGCCACCTTCTCGATGACGTCTGTTTCCTTGGTGTTGATCGGTCCCTTGCCATCGATGGGCTGGCCGAGCGAGTTGACCACTCGTCCCAAAAGCTCGGGGCCCACCGGCACGGAAAGGATCTGGCCCGTGCACTTGACGGTATCGCCTTCGGAGATGTGCTCATACTCACCCAGGATCACCGCGCCCACGGAGTCGCGTTCGAGGTTGAGCGCGAGGCCGAAGGTGTTGCCCGGGAACTCCAGCATCTCGCCCTGCATGACGTCGGACAGACCGTGGATGCGGCAGATGCCGTCCGTCACGGAGACGACCGTGCCCTGCGTACGCATCTGGGCACCGGCATCGAGATTCTGGATCCGGCTCTTGATGAGTTCCGAGATTTCGGATGGGTTGAGTTGCATGCCTGCTCCTAAGCTCTGAGGGCGGTTTCCAGCGCGGCCAATTGGGCGCGCGCGGAAGCGTCGATGACTTTGTCTCCGATGACGATCTTCACGCCGCCAAGCAGGGCGGGGTCGACGGTCACCTGGGCGCTGACCTTGCGGCCGGTATGCTTTTCAAGGCGGGACACGAGATCGCCCTGCTGAGCGGCGTCGAGCGGAAAGGCGCTGATGATCTCCACTTCCTGCACACCTTCCCGTTCGTTCTTGAGTACCTCGAATTGATCGCGGATCTCGGGAAGCAACTCGAGCCGGCGATTCTCCGCGAGAATCCGCACGAAGTTCTGCTCGTCCGCGGCAAGCTTTCCGTCGAGGACACCGAGGAAAACGCCGGCGGTTTGCGTGGCCGACATCTTCGGATCACGGATGGCGGTCGTCACGGTCTCGTTGACAGCCACCTGGGAAAGGGCTTGCAAAGTTCCGAGCCATTCCCCGAGTCGGCCCGCCGCTTCGGCCAGTCGAAAGACGGCCTCGGCATAGGGTCGCGCAATTGTGCTGATCTCAGCCATGGTGGGCCATCAAAGTTGCTTTTTCACGGCGTCGAGGAGATCGGCATGGGCGCGCCCGTCGATCTCACGGCGAAGGATCTTTTCCGCACCCGCGACGGCCAGCATCGCGACCTGCTCGCGAAGTTGCTCCCGGGCACGGGAAGCCTCCTGCTCGATCTCGGCTTTCGCGGCAGCCTTTTCGCGGTCGCCTTCTGCCTTCGCGGCGGTCTTGGCTTCTTCGACGATCTGTCCGGCCCGCTTCTCAGCCTGGGCGACGATTTCCGCTGCCCGGCCGCGCGCTTCGCTGATCGAGACTTCCGCCTGCTTGTTGGAACGCTCCAGCGCGGAGCGCCCTTGTTCCGCCGCCGCAAGGCCGTCAGCAATCTGCTTCTGGCGCGTTTCGATGGCACGCAGGAGCGGCGGCCATACGAACTTCACCGTGAACCAGATGAAGATCGCGAAGGCAATCGCCTGCGAGATGAGCGTCAGATTGATGTTCATACCGCCCTCACGTTGTCTGTGCGATCCGCGTTTGCGGCAGCGTTACTGGACGACGGCGAGGAGCGGGTTGCCGAAGGCAAACAGCATGGCGAGACCCACGCCGATGATGAACGACGCGTCGATCAGGCCGAGGAGCAGGAACACTTTCGCCTGGAGGGAGTTCGTCAGTTCGGGCTGACGCGCTGCGGCTTCCAGGAACCGGCTGCACATGATGCCCACGCCGATACACGCGCCTGCGGCACCCAGACCGATCATGAGACCGATGCCGATGCCCGTGTAGGCCTGGATCATCGCGAGGAACTGGAGCTTTTCCATGATTGCTTTCCTTCTTTGAGCGGAAGTGGAGGTTGATCGAAGGGAGGGTTGGAACGTCGTCAGTGACTCTCGTGTGCCATGGACAGGTACACGACTGTCAGCATCATGAAGATGAAGGCCTGCAGACCGACGATGAGGATGTGGAAGATCGCCCATCCTGCACCGAGCAATGCGCCGAGGATCGTTCCAGTCACACCGGTGGCGGCCCACAGCCACAGAAGCAGGAAGATGATCTCGCCGGCGTAGATGTTCCCGTAAAGGCGCAGCGAGTGGGATAGCGGCTTCGAGATGTACTCGACCATGTTGAACAGGAAATTGGCCGGCCACAGAAGCGGATTCGAGCCGAACGGCGCGCAGAACAGCTCATGGATCCATCCGCCCAATCCCTTGACGGCGATCGAGTAGTAGATCATGAGAAGCCAGACGGACAGGCTCAACGCGAACGTCGTGTTGATGTCGGCCGTCGGCACGTTGCGCCAGTTGTGGAGATGCAGGACGTGTTCGTAGAACCACGCGGTGATGTCGACCGGCAGGAAGTCGAGTGCGTTCATCAGCAGGACCCAGACGAACACGGTCAGCGCCGCTGGCGCGATGAACTGGTGCCGGTTACCGTGGAAGATCCCCTTGACTTGCTCATCGACGAAATCGAACACCATCTCGACGAAAGCCTGTTTCCGGCTCGGAACGCCTGCTGTGGCGCCGCGAGCGACCCACCAGAAGAACCCAACGCCGACGAATCCGACCACCAGGGCCATGATCAGCGTGTCGACATGCAAGGTCCAGAAGGACCCTTGCCCGGTCTGTGAGGTGAAATTCGTGAGGTGGTGCCCGATGTACTCGGTCGGGGTGAGCTGCGACTCCGCGGCCATGTTAGCGCTGAGACTCCCTAATTCTTGTCGCGAACAAAAAACGCCATCGATTGGATCAGCACGGCCAACATGAAGGTGGCAATGAAGATCGTAGGCACCATGTCCTTGTACAGGGTCATGGCCAGCCAGAGGAGGGCGACGATGACCAGCACCTTGACCGCTTCAGCACGAAGCACGCTGAGAAGCGCTGTTCCTGCGGTTTGAATCCTGGCCGGGCGGGCGAAGAACTGAAAAGCGATCCCGCCCACGATGCTGACCGCGCCACCGCATATCGCGGACAGGGCTGCGTTCGTGCTTCCGAGAATTGCAGCGGCGGCAGCGACACCCGTCGTCACCAGAACCTGCCATCGAAGGACCACTTTGAGTGGCCGGTTCTGGCTGAAGACCACCAGTCCTCCGATCGGGATTCAAACAAAGCGCGGCAGTATATCGATGCGCCGTAAGTCGGTCAACGGAGATGCTGCATTGCAGCGTAACCGATCCGGATCAGCGCAGACGCTTGAGAACGGTATCGAGGTTGTCCAGCGAGGTGAAATGGAAAACCAGGCGACCCGACTTGCGAGTTGTCATCTGCACTTCCACACGCAGTCCCAGACGATCCGAGAGTTCCTGTTCGAGCCCTCGGATGTCGCCATCGGGTGCGGTCTTGCGGCGTTTGAACTGATCCGGCGCAAGTGCCTGGGTCACAGCCCGTTCCGTCTCCCGCACCGATAGTCCTGCTGCTGCAATCTTGTGCGCAAACTCCAGCTGTCGGCTCGGGTCGAGGGCAAGCAGGCTTCGGACGTGCCCCATCTCCAGGCGACCCTCGGCGAGGAGGGTCTGGACGCCGTGGGGAAGTTGCAGAAGTCGCAGAAGATTGCTCACGGCGCTGCGCGAGCGCCCCAGGGCATCCGCGGCACTTTGGTGAGTCATGCCGAACTCGGTGATCAGTCGCTGGATCCCTTGTGCCTCTTCCAGCGCGTTCAGATCTTCGCGCTGGAGATTCTCGATCAGCGCCATTGCCAGAGCGGCGTCGTCTTTCACGTCTCGAACGAGTACGGGAATCCGCTCCAGTTGCGCGATCTGCGAGGCCCGCCAGCGGCGTTCCCCGGCGATGATTTCGTAGCGATCGGGGCCGATCGGTCTCGCAACGATGGGCTGAATCATTCCTTGCGCCTTGATCGACGCGGCAAGCTCTTCGATGGCGCCGGGTTCCATGTGGGTTCGGGGCTGGTACCGCCCGGGTTGCAGGGCGCTCGGTGGCAACTCGCGCAACTGGTCTGATTCCGAGGGGCCGACGTCGGCCGAAAGCAATGCATCCAGACCTCTGCCGAGGCCCTTGGGTTTTGCCATGGTGTCAGTTTCCCGAGGAAGACGAGGACTGCTTCTGGAGAATTTCGCCGGCGAGCGCCAAATAGGCCAGCGCGCCTTTGGACTGGCGGTCGTACTTCAGGATGGGCATGCCGTGACTGGGTGCTTCGGCCAGCCGTATGTTTCGAGGAATCACGGTTCTGTAGACCTTGTCCCCAAAGTGGCTCTGAAGCTGCTCCGACACCTGCATCGCCAGCGTATTGCGAGTGTCGAACATCGTGCGGAGCAGACCTTCGATCTCGAGACGAGGATTGAGATGGGCTCGGACCTTCTTGACGGTGTTGACGAGGTCGGACAGTCCTTCGAGGGCGTAGTACTCGCACTGCATGGGAATCATCACGGCATCCGCGGCACAGAGCGCATTTACCGTCAGCAGATTGAGCGCCGGCGGGCAGTCGATCAGCACGAAATCGTAGGTGCGCATGCTCGTCGCAAGCGCAGTCTTGAGCCTGGTCTCGCGGTGATCGAGATCGACCATTTCCACTTCGGCGCCCGCAAGATCCCGGTTTGCCGGGATGACATCGAATCCGCCATGAGGCGACTGAACGCTGGCCTCGACAAGCGACGACGAGCCGAGGAGCACTTGATACACGGTTCGGGTCAGGCGGCGCTTGTCGATTCCGCTGCCCATGGTGGCATTGCCCTGAGGGTCCAGATCGATCAGGAGTACCCGCTGGCCAGCGGTCGCCAGGCTGGCGGCGAGATTCACCGTGGTGGTCGTCTTGCCGACCCCACCTTTCTGATTGGTGACAGCCAGAACCCGAGTCATGAGGTCATGCCCGCTTTCTCTGGACGCCGGCGAAACAAGGCCAGGTGCCGATCGGCGTCAAGGCCCGGAACGTGAATTCGAGGCATGCTGACCAATTCGTAATCCCCGGGAACCCGGGGTAGTTCGGCTGCAGGGTGACTCCCTTTCATGGCAAGTATTTCACCGTCGGCTCGCACCAAAGGGTGTACGAGTCGGACAAACTTTCCGAGATCCGAAAACGCTCTAGAAATGGCAGTGTTGGCAAGAACGTCGAGGCGAATATCCTCCACTCTCCCGTGGCGAACCGTCGCGTTGGAGAGGCCCAGCTCGGCGATCACCTGTGCGATGAATGCGGTCTTCTTCTGAACACTATCTATCATGAGGACTTTCCATTCCGGCCGACAGATCGCCAACGGTATGCCCGGCAACCCCGCTCCCGTGCCGACATCGACGATCCGATCCCCGACAACATAGGGCGTTGCCGCAAGCGAATCGAGCAAGTGAACGCTGACCCAGGAACGGCGATCCCGAACGGAAGTCAGGTTGTAGGTCGCGTTCCACTTCTCGAGCAGATCCAGATATCGGACCAGGCGATCGATTGCCTGCGCAGGCGCCGTCAACCCGAGGGCAACCAGGCCCGCTTCAAGCGAGTTCGCTTCGGCGCTCACATTGCTCCGTCTGATGCAGTGGTGTCTTCCGCGGAGTCGCGCTCGGCAGCAGCGTGCCGTCGCCGAAGGTGCACTCGTAGCAACGAAACGGCGGCAGGCGTGACACCCGACACTCGTGCCGCTTGACCCAGTGTTTCCGGGCGATGCAGATTCAGTTTCTGTTGCACTTCGTTGGAAAGCCCGCGGACGTCGCGGTAGTCCAATTCCGGGGGTAGCGGCAACTCGCTGTATTGCGCTTGGCGCGAGACCTCGTCGTGCTGCCGATCGATGTAGCCCTGATACTTGATCTGGGTTTCAACCTGTTCGGCCACCTCGTCTTCAACCACGCACCCCCGGTCCGGACACGCCAAGGCCATCAGTGCGTGATAGGTGACTTCGGGTCGGCGCAGATATTCCTCCAGCGTCGCCTCTCGCTCCGGAACTTGCCGAAACACCGCAGAAGCGCGGGTCGGATCCCAAATGCGAGGATTGCACCACGACGTTCTGAGTCGCTCGCGCTCTGACGCAATGGCTTCTCGCTTGCGCGCGAACCGCTCCCAGCGAACATCGTCGACCAAACCCAGCTGGCGACCCACTTCGGTCAATCGCAGGTCCGCGTTATCCTCCCGCAGGCTCAAGCGATGCTCCGCCCGACTGGTGAACATCCGGTAGGGTTCCGTGACGCCCTGCGAAACCAGATCATCGGCCAGCACACCGAGATAGGCGTCAGCGCGTCCCGGAATCCACGCTGCGTCGCCTCTCACGGCGAGGGCTGCGTTCAGGCCGGCGAGCAAACCCTGTGCAGCTGCCTCTTCGTATCCCGTGGTCCCGTTGATCTGCCCCGCAAAGAACAGATTCCGGAATGCTCTCGATTCGAGCGAACTGCGGAGGCCACGCGGGTCGAAATAGTCATATTCGATCGCGTATCCAGGTCGCGTCAGGTGCGCATGCTCCAACCCTTTGATGGAGCGGACGAGTCGAAGCTGCACATCGAACGGAAGGCTGGTCGAAATGCCATTCGGATAGTACTCGCGGGTGGTCAGTCCCTCGGGTTCCAGAAAGACTTGATGGGAACTCTTGTCTGCGAATCGCGTGACCTTGTCTTCGATGGAGGGACAGTATCGGGGACCGACGCCCTCGATCACTCCCGTGAACATGGGGGAACGGTCCAGACCGGACCGGATGATCTCGTGAGTGCCGGAATTCGTGTGCGCAATCCAGCAGGGACGCTGCGCAGGATGCATTCCACGGGAGCCCAGAAACGAGAATACCGGTGCGGGCTCATCCCCAGGTTGTTCGGTCATCACCGAGAAGTCGATGCTTCGCCCGTCGATTCGGGGCGGCGTGCCTGTCTTGAGCCGCCCAACGGGCAATTTCATTTCCCGCAATCGGTGGGATAGCCTCATCGAGGGCGGGTCTCCGGCACGACCAGCGTGGTAGTTTGACAAGCCCACGTGGACCAATCCGGACAAGAATGTGCCTACGGTCAGAACGACCGCATCGGCTTCGAAACCGATCCCGACCTGGGTAACGACACCGGTGACACGATCTCCGGAGATGGACAGGTCGTCCACCGCCTGCTGGAAAATGTGGAGGTTTGGTTGGGACTCGAGCAGCGTACGAATGGCTTGCCGATACAGCACTCGGTCGGCCTGCGCTCGGGTGGCTCGGACGGCGGGTCCTTTGCTGCTGTTGAGCGTTCGAAACTGAATTCCGGCTTCGTCCGTCGCCAAGGCCATGGCGCCGCCCAGCGCATCAACTTCCTTTACGAGGTGACCCTTTCCAATGCCGCCAATGGAGGGGTTGCAGGACATCTGACCCAGCGCTTCTATGCTTTGGGTCAACAAGAGCGTCGAGCGACCCATCCGCGCTGACGCGAGGGCAGCCTCGGTACCGGCGTGACCACCCCCGACCACGATTACGTCGAAACGCTTGGGAAACAGCATGGGAGTGGCCCACCAGGAAAGGGCGCGAATGATATCGGAAATGCAGGTGGCCGACCTGGACGAAGATTGGTTTCACGTGAAACGTTTCACGTGAAACCAACGAGCACGTCTACTTGCCCAGACAGAAATGCGAAAAGATGTCACCCAGCAGATGATCCGGACTTCTCCATCCGATGATCTCGTTCAGTGCGTCTTCGGCATATCGAAACTCCTCGGCAGCCATGTCCACGCCCTGATGGAGCAGTTCCCCTCCCTGCAATACATGAAACAGGCTACGCTGCAGCGCCTCGACATGGCGCGACCGCGCGATGAAGACCGTTTCGCTCAAGCCGGCGTCCCACCCCCCTAGTTCTAACAGCGCCCGGCCCAGCCCTTCGATCCCCTCGCCCGTAGCTGCAGAGACCGCGAGTACGCGCATGCCCTGCTGCACCGTCTCGGAAGCTTCCCCACCCAACAGGTCCATCTTGTTTCGGATCACGAGCATCGCGTCCGGCAGTGCGGTTTGCCGTAGCACCCTTCCCACAGCCGATCGCACATCTTCCCGGGCATCGACCACGATCAACGCGGCGTCGGCTTCTCTCAGAACCCTGCGGGTTTTCTCAATGCCGATCCGTTCAATCGTTTCGTCAGTTTCCCGAAGGCCCGCCGTGTCCGTGACATGAATGGGGATACCTTCCAACTCAATGGAGACACGAATGGCGTCGCGTGTTGTGCCCGGGATGTCGGTAACGATGGCAACCTCCTCTCGGGCCAGCCGATTGAGAAGACTGGACTTCCCCACATTCGGCTCGCCCGCCAGAACGACATGAAGCCCTTCACGCAGCATTCGCCCCTGTCTGGCCCGCTTGATCAGGGATTCCAACTTCAGTGATAGGCCCTCGATACGCGTTGCCACTTCATAGGTCTTGACCACGTCGATATCCTCTTCCGGGAAATCGATAGCGGCCTCCACGAGGATTCGCAGCGTCCGAAGTTCATCGGACAATTCACGAATCCCTATCGAAAACGTTCCAGACAGTGACCGAGCGGCGGCCCGAGCGGCGCCTCTTGAACTTGCATCGATCAAGTCCGAAACGGCCTCGGCTTGGGCGAGATCCAACTTTCCTGCGTGATAGGCTCGCTCGGTGAACTCACCGGGTTTGGCAATCCGTGCACCGAGATCAACGCATCGCGACAACAAGGATTGAAGGACAACCGGTCCGCCGTGCGCTTGAAGCTCCGCGAGATCTTCGCCCGTGTAGGAATGGGGGCCGGGGAAGAAGAGACTGATACCTTGATCGATAGTGGCGCCTTGCGGATCCCGAAATCGTGTCAGGGAAGCGTGGCGGGGTGAGGGGACGGTCCCCGCAAGCCCGAGCAGCACCTGGCGCGTATGCGGCCCGGACACCCGGACGATTCCGATCGCACCACGGCCGGGCGCCGTGGCGATGGCCGCGATCGTGTCAGCGCTTCGGAGCTCCAAGACCGGCCTGCTCCAGCTGCCGTGTGATGAACCACTGCTGAGCAATGGAGAGGATATTGTTCACCAACCAGTAAAGCACGAGTCCGGCAGGGAAGAAGAAGAAGAAGACGCTGAACGCCACCGGCATGATCTTCATCACTTTGGCCTGAATGGGATCCGGGGGCTCCGGATTCAACCGGCTCTGGACGATCATGCTGATACCCATGAGCACCGGCAGGATGTACAAAGGGTCTGGACTCGACAAGTCCTTGATCCATAGCATGAACGGTGCATTCCGGATCTCGACGCTTCCGAGCAGGACCCAGTACAGCGAAATAAAGACCGGGATCTGGATCACGATCGGTAGGCAGCCTCCGAGGGGATTGATCTTCTCGGTCTTGTACAACTCCATCATCGCTTGATGCATCTTTTGGCGATCATCCCCGTACTGCTCCTTCAGTTTCTGGAGCTTGGGCGCCAGGATCCGCATCTTTGCCATCGACTTGTACGAAGCCGCCGACAGCGGAAAGAAGAGCAGCTTGATCAATACAGTCACGATGATGATCGCCACGCCCCAGTTCTTCACGCCCCATTCGTGAATCGCAGAAAGGAGAGCGAACAGCGGCGTCGCGATGATCGTCAGCCAACCGTAGTCGACCGTCAGTTCGAGACCCTTGGACAGCGCAGCGAGCTTGTCTTGCTCCTGCGGACCCGCATAGAGCAGCATTTCCAGGGACCACTTTCCGTCCGGCGTCGCGGCCATTGGCACGATGACGCCGGCGGCATAGAGGTTCCCGCCCAAGGACTTCGTGAAGAACTCCCGATTGGCACCGTTCGGCGGCAGCCAGGCCGAGACGAAGTAATGCTGAACCATCCCGATCCAGCCGTCGGTGCTCGACTTCGCGTGGCTGGCCTTCCCCTTCTCGAGATCCGAAAAAGCGACCTTCTGATACTTGTCCTTGTCCGTGTACACGGCGATGCCATTGAATGTCGGCACCCAACGCGACTCGCCTCCCGGGGCCTGGTCGTCGCGCACCAGCTGGAAGTAGGCGCTTGGCGTCCCCGCTGGAAGCGTTCCCGATAGCTCATTCGCCAAGACGATGACGTAGTCACCGCGCCTGAAACGATACGTCTTGCGGAGCACGGCGCCGCTGTCGGATCTCCCCTCGAGTACCACCGAAACACTATCCTGGCCCGCGTCGAGCGCGACCGATCGGGAAGTCGTCGTGAAGATCGTCTTGTGATTGGGCGCTTGACTGCCCAAGATGCCCGACTGACCGATGTAGGTGTGATTGGAAGTGCTGTCGAGGAGAACGAAATTCACGTCCGGCTTGACGCTGTCCCGATGCTTTAGGAATTCCACCCGCCGAACGTCCCCGCCCACCGTACTGATATCGACTTTGAGTACGTCAGTCACGACAGTGACGATGTCGCCTGACGGCACTGGCGCACCCGAATCGGTTGGAGATGCTGCCGTTTGCGCTTGCGTGCCTGCTTGGCCGCGGAGTTCGGTCGCCGGTGACGCGGGTGGCGCAATACTGCGGGATTGATTCGTCGCGACCGGTTTCTCATTCTTCGGTTCGTGCTGCTGAATCCATTTCTCGCCCAGGAGATAGAGCGAGACGCAGAAGACGATCAGGAAAACCAGACGCGAAGATTCCATGGATGCTCAATAGAAGAAGCACTTACGGTACAGGGTCGTGGCCGCCCGCATGCCATGGATGACACTTGGCCACCCGGCGGACCGACAGCCACACCCCTTTCAACAATCCATGGTTTCGGAGCGCGCCCAGCGCGTATTCCGAACAGGATGGATGAAAGCGGCATCGGGAGCCGAGATAAGGACTCAGCCCCACCTGGTAGGCGCGAATCAAGAACCTGAGAAAGGCCGATATCACGCGAGTTCCTCGAGAAGCCGCAGGAGTTCGTTTTTCGCCTGCGCCCATTGCAGCACGTCCGGCTTGATCCTGAGTCGCACGACGACATCGGTGCGACCAAGCCTCAGTGAAGAATGACGAAAAGCTTCCCGAATCAATCGCTTGACTCGGTTCCTTAGTACATTGTTGCCGGTAACCCGCTTGGCGACCACGAGGCCGAGCCTACCCGGCCCATCTTCGAATGGTGCCGCGTGCAACACGAAAAAGCGCCCCGTGCGCCGCACGCCGGCGCGGAACACCCGATCGAACTCATCCGCCCCCTTGAGCCTGCGCCAAGCCGGAAGACGGAAGCCCGCAGGGACAGGGGCGTCGCCTGCGTTCAGACTGCCAATCGAGCACGCCCCTTCGCGCGACGGGCATTGATGACGGCCCGACCAGCACGAGTCTTCATCCGGACACGGAATCCGTGAGTGCGTTTCCTGCGCGTAACGGAAGGCTGATAGGTGCGCTTCATGATCATCTCCGAAAAAGCTTTTGATTAGACCTTCGACCCCTAGGCACTGTCAACGGCGAAGGAGAAATTTCCCAGCCTGTGGATAACTTCTTCGCCCCTTGGTAGACTTGCGGCCCCCCTCGCTGTCTTCATTCCCGGCCCCGGCCCACTCTTCGGTGACTGCACCTATCATGTCGGACCTCTGGGAATCCTGCCTTTCGCAACTCCGGCAGACGCTAAGCGACCAGCAATTCCAGACGTGGATTCGCCCGCTCCGCTGCGTCCACGCTGACGGCACATTGAGACTCCTCGCGCCGAACCGATTCGTGCTCGAGTGGGTGCGAGACAAGTTTCTCAGGAGTATCGAGGACATTGTTGCCGACGCCGGCATCGAGCCCACGGCTGTCCAGCTCGAACTCGCAGAACGAAAGACTCCTTCTCCCGCTCCCCCGGCAACAACCGAGACCTCCGTGGGAGACAGTGTTCCACCTGCGGTCTCACCTGTGAGGGCAGTGACGCCAGCGCCCGTCGAGCGCGGAAGACTCAACCCGGCATTCACGTTCGACACGTTCGTCACGGGCAAGGCCAATCAGCTCGCCCGCGCCGCAGCCCTGCAGATCGGGGAACACCCCGGCGTGGCTTACAACCCTCTCTTCGTCTATGGAGGCGTCGGTCTCGGAAAGACTCATCTGATACACGCCATCGGCAATCACGTGCTCCAGCAGAATCCGACCGCCAACATCCGCTACACGCACGCCGAGCAGTATGTGTCGGATGTCATCCGCGCCTACCAGCACAAGTCCTTTGATTCGTTCAAGAACTTCTATCATTCCCTCGATCTGCTGCTGATCGACGATATCCAGTTCTTCAGCGGCAAGAATCGCACGCAGGAAGAATTCTTCTACGCGTTCAATGCCCTGATCGATGCACGCAAGCAACTCATCATCACCTGTGACACATATCACAAGGAACTGGACGGCATCGAAGATCGCCTCATTTCACGCTTCGGTTGGGGATTGACCGTTGCCATCGAGCCTCCCGAACTCGAGATGCGCGTAGCCATCCTGCTCAAGAAGGCTGAAGTCGAGGCCGTTCCGCTGTCTGAAGACGTTGCCTTCTTCATCGCGACCCATATCCAATCGAACGTGCGTGAACTGGAAGGAGCGCTCAAGCGCGTCCTCGCGTACTGTCGATTCGCGAACGTTCGCATCGATGTGAATTCCGCACGTGAAGCCCTCAAGGACCTCCTCGCGTCGCAGTTCCGCCAAATCTCGGTCGACAACATCCAGAAGACCGTTGCGGACTACTACAAAGTCCGCGTTGCCGACATGTTCTCGAAGAAGCGCTCTCGGACGGTGGCCCGTCCACGACAAGTCGCCATGGCCTTGTCGAAGGAACTCACGACGCTCAGTCTCCCCGACATCGGTGACGCGTTCGGTGGCCGAGATCACACCACGGTCCTGCACGCTTGCAGAAAGATCGCCGAACTCCGTACCACGCATTCGGACATCGCTCGGGACTACGATGCGCTGGTCCAGGTACTTCGGGGATAAGTGATGCATGACATGTTGATAACTCCTCCGCGTACCAACCGTCCACGAGTTATTCACAATTGTGCGCCTACCTGTCCACAGGTTTCCACCGCACTCGCGATTGCGCGTTTTCCGTGTTCACGCAAGCACTAAGCACTGCTATCCACAATCCACGGCCTTCCTCATCATTCTCATCAAGTAGATATCCATGAAAACTCTACAACTCGATCGAGACATCCTGCTCAGGCCCCTGCAGTCCGTGACCGGCATCGTGGAGCGCCGACAGACGCTGCCGATTCTTTCCAACGTGCTCATCGAAGCACACGACTCCGTGCTCTCGCTGACCGCCACTGATCTCGAGATTCAAGTCACGGCACGCGTCGAAGGAATCTCCAGCGACATCTCCTTCGACACTACCGTCTCGGCCAAGAAACTCCTCGACATCCTCAGGGCTCTTCCCGAGCAGGCGTCCGTGACGCTTGAACAGCGCGAGAACCGTCTTGCCGTCAAGGCCGGGAAGAGCCGCTTCACGCTGCAGACTCTTCCCACGGCAGACTTCCCTCGTCTCCCTGACGCCCAGACGACCAGTGCCACCCTCAGCCTCCAACAGAAGGATTTCCGGAAACTGCTCGGCCTTACTCAGTACGCCATGGCCCAGCAGGACATTCGTTACTACCTGAACGGCATGCTCCTCGTCCTCGATGCGACGACACTGACACTCGTCGCGACCGACGGCCATCGCTTGGCCTTGGTGTCCAAGGAGCTTCCCGATACTTATGCTCGAACCGAAATCATCGTGCCGCGCAAGGCTGTGCTGGAATTGTCCAGGTTGCTGGGCGACACCGAAGTCCCGGCAACCATCAGCCTCATGCCGAATCAGGTTCGATTCGATATCGAGGGCGCCAGCGTGATCACGAAGGTGATCGACGGAAAATTCCCCGACTACACACGCGTCGTGCCCACGAACTACACGAAGGGCTTCGATATGGATAGGATTGTCCTCCAGCAGGCACTCCAACGGGCGGCGATCCTGTCCAACGAGAAGTTCCGGGGCGTCCGGTGGATCCTCACTCCCGGAAGCCTGAGGATTCTCTGCACGAACACCGAGCAGGAAGAAGCGGAAGAAGAACTCGAGACGACCTACGATGCCGACGCTCTCGATATCGGTTTCAACATCACCTACCTGCAGGAAGTACTCAACAGCGTTGACGTTCCCAAGATTCGCTGCACGTTCGGGGACGCCAACAGCAGCATGCTGATCTCGCTGCAGGACCGCGAGGACTTCAAGTACGTCGTCATGCCGATGCGCATCTAGCGCCCGCGGCTTCACCGGAGTATTGAGTGGAAAACCCAAGCGACTACAACGCCGAGAGCATCAAGATGCTCAAGGGCCTCGAAGCCGTCCGGAAACGCCCGGGCATGTACATCGGTGACACCAGCGACGGAACCGGTCTGCACCACATGGTGTTCGAGGTCGTCGACAACGCCATCGACGAGGCGCTCGCGGGCCATTGTGACGACATCAAGGTGATCATCCATGGCGACAATTCGATCAGTGTCGTCGACAACGGCCGCGGCATCCCCACGGACATTCACCCCGACGACGAGGAAGGCCGCTCGTCGGCTGAAATCGTGATGACGGTCCTGCACGCCGGCGGCAAGTTCGACAGCAACTCCTACAAGATCTCGGGGGGTCTCCACGGTGTGGGCGTGTCCGTGGTCAATGCGTTGTCCGACTGGCTCAAACTGACGATCCGTCGTGACGGCAAGGCATATTTCATGGAATTTCATCATGGAGATCGTGTCGAGCCGCTGAAGGAAGTGGGACCGACGGAACGGCGGGGCACCGAAGTTCATTTTCACCCGAGTCCTTCCACGTTCGGCAGCATCGAGTTCCACTACGACATTCTTGCGAAGCGTCTCCGTGAGCTGTCCTTCCTCAACAACGGCGTGAAGATCGAGTTGATCGATCAACGCACCGAGAAGTCGGAAAACTTCGCCTTCTCGGGAGGGGTGAAGGGTTTCGTGGAGTACCTGAACCGACACAAGACGGTCCTCCATCCCAACATCTTCTACACGAACGGCGAGCGCGGCGGTCTTGGCGTCGAAGCCGCCATGCAATGGAACGACTCCTATCAGGAAACGGTTCTTGCCTTCACCAACAACATTCCCCAGCGGGACGGCGGTACGCACTTGACAGGCCTGCGGGCCGCGATGACGCGCACCATCACCAAGTTCATCGTTGCCAATGAACTCGACAAGAAAGCAAGAGTGGAAGTGTCTGGTGATGACCTGCGTGAAGGATTGACCTGCGTCCTGTCCGTCAAGGTGCCGGACCCCAAGTTCTCCTCTCAGACGAAGGACAAGCTCGTCTCCTCCGAAGTCCGTCCCGTGGTCGAGGACGCCGTGTCGCATGCGCTGGAAGAATGGCTGCTGGAGCGACCCGGAGACGCGAAGATCGTAGTTGGGAAGATCATCGAAGCCGCCCGAGCCCGCGAGGCGGCCCGCAAAGCCCGCGAGATGACCCGCCGCAAAGGCGTCATGGATGGTTTCGGACTCCCGGGAAAACTGGCTGATTGCCAGGAGAAGGATCCGCGCGAATGCGAGCTGTATCTGGTGGAGGGCGACTCCGCCGGTGGATCCGCCAAGCAGGGCCGTGACCGGAAGTTCCAGGCCATCCTCCCGCTCAAGGGCAAGATCCTGAATGTCGAACGCGCCCGATTCGACAAGCTCGTCTCATCGCAGGAAATCGCGGCCTTGATCACGGCACTCGGGACGGGCATCGGAAAAGACGACTACAACATCGAGAAGCTTCGCTACCACCGCATCATCATCATGACCGACGCGGACGTGGACGGCTCCCACATCCGCACGCTGCTTCTCACCTTCTTCTACCGGCAAATGCCTGATCTGGTGGAACGCGGCCACATCTACATCGCACAGCCGCCACTCTACAAGGCCAAGCATGGGCGCGATGAGCGCTACCTCAAGGACGACCATGAGCTGAAGGAGTATCTCCTCCGACTGGCGCTCAAGGATGCGCAGCTGATTCCCAGAACGGACGCTGAACCCTTGAGCCGCGAAGCGCTGGAAGAGCTCGCCCGCGAACAGTTGTTGAGCGAGGCGGTCGTGACCCGCTTGTCTCGCCGCATGGATCCCGTCGTGCTGAAATGCTTCGAGGACGGATTGACCCTCGATCTCTCGACCGAAGACGCGACCCGAGAGAGCGCCCAGGCATTGGCTCGGGCACTTGGTTCCGAGAAGGCGGACGTCGTCGCGAGCTATGACGAGATTGTCGAATCACATGTCATCACGGTGACGCGCATGTTGCATGGCGTCGACCGCGTCACCCGCTTCGACCGGGACTTCATCGAAAGCGGTGACTGGCTGCAGCTCCGTCGAACGGCTTCTCTCATCGATGGCCTGCTCGGTCCAGGTGCGGCCATGATGCGTGGGGACGAGCGCAGGCCCGTCACCGGTTTTCGAGCTGCGCTCGAATGGTTGCTGGACGCGGCCCAACGGGGCGTTTCGATTCAGCGCTACAAGGGGCTGGGCGAGATGAATCCGGAGCAGCTCTGGGAAACGACCATGGACCCTGGGTCGCGGCGTTTGCTGAAAGCGCAGATCGAAGACACGATCGCGGCCGACGAAATCTTCAGTACGCTCATGGGCGACGTCGTCGAACCGCGCCGTGCGTTCATCGAGAGCAACGCGCTGGGTGTCCGCAACCTGGACGTGTGATCGCTGTTGATCGTTGCGGTCACGAGCGGGTTCGCGTCAAACGCGAACCCGCATTCAAACAGTCAAGACCTGGAGGTGTCTCGACGTCGTCCCTGCGGCTTCGTGGCGACTTTGGTCTCGTCCTTCGCGGCTACCTTTGCGCGTGGAGCGAACTCGAACCCTACCTTGCCGTCCGCGCCGCGAACGAGGAACGCGGAGAACGGGCGACCCTTCTTGGAAATGAACCGATGCAGGAGATCGGTTCGACCGGTTGCAAGCAGTTTGCGAACCTGATCCGCCTCGATCTCCCGTTGAAGGATGATCTTGCCGGAACGGAAGTCACAGGAGCGGTTTGCGCCGACGGATTTCTCGCAGACGTACGCCATGCCGTGATCGAACACGCCGCTCGCACACTTGGGACACGGACCCAGGCTTTCCTGGCCGGAGAAGTCCACTTCGTCCTGGTCGCCGCTGCCTTCGCCGGGTCCGTTGCCGAAATCGAACTCCAGCGTGAAGTCGTCCTTCATGCGCAACAGCGCGGCGAACGGTCGGCCCATGCGGCTTCGGAAGCCCTGCAGCGGTCCGATGCTGCCCGTACGGAAAAGCGTCTCGACTTCGTCGTTCTCCAATCGCCGACTGGCAATGACCTTCCACAAAGAGAAATCGCACTTCGTGCAGGCGAACTTCCGGTAGTTCTCGATCACCCGACCACCGCATTTCGGGCACGGTGATTCGAGCGTCGAAATCGGATCGTCCGACAGAGTCCCCTGTTTGACCCGAGACACCAGATCCTGGGTCGTCTCCATGATGTGCCTCATGAAGTCCGGTCGTTGCAGCAGCCCCTGTTCCATCTGTTTCAGCTTGTATTCCCACATGCCTGTCAGTTCCGGCGACCGGAGTTCGTCGATGCCGAACTTGTCCAGCGCATAGAGCAGATCGAAGGCTTTGGCCGTGGGGTGGAGTTCACGGCCTTCACGCACGACGTACTCCTCGAGGATGAGTCCCTCGATGATCGCAGCACGGGTCGCCGGGGTCCCGAGGCCCTTCTCGCTCATCGCGGCTCGGAGTTCTTCGTCCTCCACCAGCTTGCCGGCCCCTTCCATCGCAGACAGCAGGGTGGCTTCCGAGAACCTGGCCGGCGGACGTGTCTGATTCTGGACCGATCGGACGTCGAGCGTATCGACCTTTCCTTTCGACACCGGAACGAGGAGCGCATCGTCCTCCGCCTGCGATCCCTTGCCGTAGACCTCGAGCCAACCGGCATTCACCAGGACCCGGCCTTCAGTCTTGAACGGCTCATCGGCAACGCGCGTGATGCGTGTCGTGACCTGGTACTCCGCTGTCGGGTAGAAGACGGCCAGAAAGCGCCGTACGACCATGTCGTACAGCTTCTGCTCCGGCTCCGACAAATGCTTCGGGGAATCCAGCGTCGGAATGATCGCGAAGTGATCGGAGATCTTCTCGTTATTGAAGATGCGCTTGTTCGGGCGCACCCAGTTCTCCGAAAGAATGCGCGCCGCGAAAGGCGCATAGGCGCCGATCAGACTCGACGAGTCTGCGCTCCGGGTACGAGTTCTGGTGTTGTCCGCGCCCCCCGACAACATTTCCATGGTCGCTCGTACGGTCGGGGCATAGTCTTCCGGCAGGGCACGCGCGTCCGTCCGCGGGTAGGTCAGGACCTTGTGCTTTTCGTACAAGGCCTGCGCCAGCGACAGCGTCATCTTCGCGGAGAAGCCGAAGCGGCTGTTGGCTTCGCGCTGCAGGCTCGTCAGGTCGTACAGCAGCGGCGGCGCCTGGGTCGAGGGCTTGGATTCCTCGGTGACGATCCCGGGCTTGCCTCTGCACTTCTCGACGATCGCGCCGGCTCGTTTCGCGTCCCAGAGACGGTCGGCTCGCTGATCCGCATCGTCCGCTTTTCGATTCTTCTCGAACGCCTCGTCAAACCACTTGCCCTGGTATTCGCCGGCCCCTGTCGAAAAGTCTGCGTGAACTTCCCAGTAGTCGCGCGCGCGGAAAGCCTTGATGCGTTGCTCACGCTCCACCAGCACCGCGAGCGTGGGCGTCTGCACGCGACCAACGGTCGTCTTGTAGAAACCACCATCCTTGGAATTGAAGGCCGTCATGGCTCGCGTGCCATTGATGCCGATCAGCCAGTCCGACTCGCTGCGGCACGCTGCGGCATCGGCCAGGGGTCTCATGGAGGCATCGTCACGCAGCCGTTGAAACCCTTCGCGAATGGCGGCCGGCGTCATCGACTGAAGCCAGAGTCGCTCGATGGGCTTCGCGGTCCCGGAGTGCTGGACGATGTATCGGAAGATCAACTCGCCTTCACGCCCCGCATCACAGGCGTTGACGAGCCCCACGACGTCCTTCCGCTTGATGAGCCGCGTGAGGAGCTTCAGCCGTTCCTCGCTCTTCTCGATCGGCCGAAGATCGAAGTGGGGCGGTATGACAGGCAGATTGGCGAAAGACCACTTGCCCCGCTTCACTTCGAATTCCTCGGGTGCCGCCAATTCGAGCAGGTGTCCGATGGCCGAGGAAAGCACGAATTCGTCGTTCTCGAAATAGTCCCCGGTCCGCGTGAAGCCGCCTATCGCGCGTGCGACGTCCGCCGCCACCGAAGGCTTCTCCGCGATGACCAGACGCTTGCCTGAGACGCTCGGGGCCTCGGTGTCGACGGAGGCGGAGGACTTGCCGGCACGAGCGCGCGACGGAGTCTTCGCGGCAGTGGCGCGTTTGGCAATCGGCATCGGGAGGGACCTAAGACTGACGGGGGGCGCGAATAATAAGCGTCCCAAATTGATCGAAGCAAGCCGTCCCTGTCAAGCGTTGCGCGGAAAACCGGGTTCAGGAGATTCGCTGGTACCGGCCGCCAGGGAGGGCCGCGATGCGTCCTTCGAGCTCCAGGGTGAGCAATCGCGCCATCACGTCCTGCGCCGGCGCACCGAGTCGTGCCGCAAGCGTCTCGAGGTCGCAGACGTCAAATCCCAAGGCGTGGAGAAGAGGATCGTGCGGCGGTTCATCGGTGGCCGGTGTTCGAGACGATCCGGCGTCGGCTGTCGACCACCCCAATTCTTCCAGCACGTCCTCGGCACTCTCGACCAATTTGGCGCCCTGCTTGATCAGGCTGTGGCATCCCCGCGACACGGGCGAATGGATAGATCCGGGAATTGCCATGACTTCCCGTCCTTGTTCTGCTGCGAGGCGGGCAGTGGTCAGCGATCCGCTTCGCAGCGCGGCCTCCACCACGAGCACACCCCGGCACAGGCCGCTGATGATACGGTTGCGGCGAGGGAAGTTTGACGACTGCGGAGGCGTTCCCAGGGGAAATTCCGTCACGATGGCACCGCTTGCCGCGATGTCATGGGCCAGACTGCGATTTCGCGCAGGATAGACTAGATCAGGACCCGTTCCGGTGACTGCCACCGTGCTTCCCTTGGCCTCCAATCCGCCCCGGTGCGCGGCAGAATCGATGCCCAGCGCCAGGCCGCTGACGACGGTCAATCCGGCTGCGCTCAACGCACTGGCAAACGTACGGGCCGTTTCCGCCCCTGCGGGACTCGCGTTGCGGCTCCCCACGATGGCGATCATGGGTCGATCGAGCAGGTCGACATCGCCTCTCACGTACAACAGCGCTGGCGGATCCGCCGTCTGAAGCAGCGGCTTCGGATAGCGAGGATCGTCGAGCGTGACAATGTGGTGGCCGGTGTGCGTCACCCATTCAATGGCTCGTTGCACCTCGTGCTCGTCGGCACCGGCGTGCCAGGACGCCCGGGCGCTTGCATTGAGGAACGGGAGCACCTCGACCGCCGGCGCTCCGAGAACGGCCGCCGGAGTACCGAAACGTTCCAGCAACCGCCGCTGGGTGACGCTGCCGATGCCGGGGACGAGGCACAACTTCAGCCAAGCCGCCAGCCAATCCTCGTCGGCCACGTGCGCCGATTGCAGGAGGACGGCCTTGCCGTCAGGGGGCGCGAACGATATCGAACAGATTGACCGGCCGCGTTGTGTTCATGACCAGGCCGTAGGAGACTTTCTCGAAGACGCGGAAGACGAAGACGAGTCCGTACCGTTCCTGGGGCGTGACGACCGACTCGTCCATGCTCTTCTTGTGGAACTCCGAATAGACGGAGCGAACCTCGCGTCGATCCCTGTCGTTCGATGTGCTCGACGGCAGCCGGCGGGGGCTCACGACCTGACCCTGGCGGAACAAGGCCATGACGTGGCCGGGTTCGATTCCATTGCGGGCCCCGAGGTTCAACACGACGACCTGCTGCTGACCGATCTCGGAAATCGTCGTTTCCGGTGCCGAGATCACGAGCCCCAGCGTCTTGTTGTCGACCGAGTGCGGAACATACGCCAGCGTTTCGGAGGGAGGCGCGTTGATCAACCGGTCTCCGACGCCGATTTCCTGCTGGCTGCGGACGATACGCACCGAACTGACCTCACCGACCTCCTGGAGTTGCAGGTCACCGAGATAGATGACTTCGAATCCGAGGTTTTCGTTGGTGATCGGGTCGAACAGCGCTTTCGACGGACGATATGCCTGCCAGATGGGCGCGGCATCCGTCGCCAGACCTTTTGCATAGACGACATCACCCGCTCCCGCTAGGACGCGACTCTCGGCGGTGGCGACGACACGCGGCGCGTCCTCGATCTGCTGCTCGGAGACGATCAACGGCCGGCCGACGAACGGATCGATCACCGACGCCGGAATGCTGGAGATGGCCGCCGTCGTTAGCTGCTGGGGGCGGATGCGCGGCCGCAACTTCACGGTGCTGCCCACATTCGAGCCCTTGCCCGCTTCCGCCAGTCCTCCCGGTCCGTCACCCTCCAGACGCAGTCGCGGTGAGCCGCCGCTGCGGTCGAGCACGATCACGTTCCCGGGATAGATCAGGTGGGGGTTGCGGACCTGTTCCTTGTTCATCCCCCAGACGTCCGGCCAGCGCCACGGGTTCTTCAGGAAGCGCTTGGAGATACCCCAGAGCGTATCTCCCTTCACCACGACGTGGCGTTCGGGCGGGTTGTCCTTGAGTTCGACCGGAGAGGCGTCCTCGGCCAGACTGACCGGTAACGCGGCCGTCATCAGCGTTAGCCCGGCAAGCGTCGATATGATTGAATTGCGCATCAAGACCCCCAACAACAGCCCGAGTGGATTCCCGCGACGGGCCTTGAAGTTCCGGGATTTACCTATATTCTTCATTAGATTCTGAGCGTAATTCTCTAAGTTAGCAAGCATTTATGGCAATTCTGCAAATCCTGCGCTATCCCGATCCGCGATTGCATCGTGTGGCTCAGCCCGTTACCGAGTTCGATGAAACCCTACAACGGCTCGTTCGCGACATGGCTGAAACCATGTATGCCGCGCCCGGGGTCGGTCTGGCGGCCACTCAGGTCGATTCCCACAGGCAGGTGATCGTCATCGACATCTCGGAAACGCATGACGAGCTTCGCGTGTTCTGCAATCCGGTCATCCTGGAGGGGTGGGGAGAGTCCGAACTCGAGGAGGGTTGCCTGTCGGTCCCCGGCATCTACGACCGCGTTCCCCGGTTCGAGCGGGTCCGCGTGCGCGCCCAGGACGCTGCCGGCCGACCGTTCGAGCTCGAGGCCGATGCCTTGCTTTCCGTTTGCATCCAGCACGAGATGGACCACCTGAAGGGTCGGGTCTTCGTGGAATACCTGTCCCGACTCAAGCAGACCCGCATCGCCGCCAAGCTGAAAAAGCAGCAGCAGCGCGCAGCCTCCTGACATCCCACCCGCTCTCAGGTCCTTTTCAGCGTGCGACTCATTTTCGCGGGGACTCCGCGTTTTGCCGCAGTGGCGCTCGACGCGTTGCTGACGGCCGGTCACGACGTTCCCCTGGTCCTCACCCAGCCGGATCGCCCCGCCGGCCGCGGGCTCAAGCGCCTGCCCAGCGAGGTGAAGGCCCTCGCGCTGCAACGGGATCTCGCGATCGAACAGCCGCCGAGCCTGCGGGGTCCGGACGCGCAAGCCCGGCTCGCAGACGTCGGCGCGACTCTCATGATCGTCGCTGCCTATGGGCTGCTCCTTCCCCAGGCCGTCCTGGACCTGTTTCCGGCGGGTTGCGTGAACATCCACGCCTCGCTGTTGCCGCGCTGGCGCGGCGCCGCACCCATCCAGCGCGCGATCCTGGCGGGCGACGAGAACAGTGGCGTCAGCATCATGCAGATGGAGGCGGGCCTGGATACCGGACCCGTATACGTGGACCGAGCCATCCCGATCGGACCGAAGGAAACCGCCGGCGGATTGCACGATCGCCTCGCGGCACTGGGCGCGGAGCTCATCGTCCGGACGCTCGCCGATATCGGGCATGGGAATGCACGGGCCACGCCCCAGGATGATTCCCGTGCAACGTATGCCGCGAAGATTACCCGGCAGGACTCGGTGATCTCGTGGGAGACGCGAGCGGAAACGATCGATCGCGTGATCCGGGCCTTCAATCCGGTGCCCGGCGCATCCACGTCCGTCCGCGGTGAAGCGGTCAAGGTATGGGCGGCAGACTTGACGCCGGCACGATCGGAGCGGGCCCCGGGCACCGTGGTCGAGTCCGGCGCCGATGGCATCCTCGTCACGTGCGGAGAAGGCACGACGCTGCGCATTCGGGAGCTTCAGCGCGCCGGCGGCAAGCGCCTCACGGCCCGGGAATTCCTCCAAGGCTTTCCACTCCGGACCGATGACCGGTTTGCCGCTCCTGTTACGGCGTAGTCGATGGAAGAAGCCCAACGGCGTGCGGCACGCCTGGTTGCCGGAGTGCTTGCCGGCCGCAGTCTCGTTGAATCGGCACTTCGGGACGACCCCGCTGCGGCCTCCGCCAACGCCGGCCTGCTGCGCGATCTGACCTACGGCACGTTGCGACGCCTGGGCGAGTTTCGTCAGCTCGCGCGCCTGCTCGCCCACCGCGGCATCGACGATCCGATGCTTGAGGCGCTGCTGTACGTCGCGCTCTACCAGCTCGGCTACACGAAGGCGCCGCCCCACGCGATCGTGAACCATGCCGTGGCGGCAACGCGGACGCTCGGACTCCAGCGTTCGGCATCGTTCCTCAATGCCCTGTTGCGCCGATTCCTGCGCGAGCGGGAGACCTTGCTCGTCCAGGCGAGGGCCACTCCCGAAGGCCGGTGGTCCCACCCGGCATGGTGGATAGAGAAGGTCCGGCTGCAATACGGAGACGTCGCGGAAGACATCCTGTCGGCGGGCCTCCTGCATCCCCCGATGACGGTCCGTCCGAACCGCCGACGCATCACCGTCGAGGCCTATGGCGCCATGCTCGCCGATGCCGGCATGGCCGCATCGCCGGTTGACCCGGGAGCGCTCACCCTGGCGTCGCCCGTCGCTGTGCGACAGTTGCCCGGTCACGCAGCCGGGCTGGTCTCGGTGCAGGACGCCGGAGCGCAGTGGGCGGCGCGGCTTCTCGACCTCGCGGACGGCCAACGCGTTCTGGATGCCTGTTCCGCGCCCGGCGGCAAGGCCGTGCACATCCTCGAGTCCGCAGCCGTTGACCTCACGGCGCTCGATGCCGACGCGTCGCGGTTGCAGACCGTCCGCGCGCAACTCGATCGTCTGGGGCTCGAAGCGCAGACGGCGGTTGCCGACGCCGCGGAACTTTCAGCCTGGTGGAATGGTTCCGGGTTCGAGCGGGTCCTGCTCGACGCGCCCTGCTCCGGTTCGGGAATCGTCCGACGTCATCCGGATGCGAAGTGGCTGCGACGCGAGACCGACATCGCCGCATTCGCCCGACAGCAGCGGCGTCTGCTCGACGCGCTTTGGCAGGTCCTCGCCCCGGGTGGTAAATTGCTCTACGTCACGTGTTCGGTGTTTCGCGAGGAGAACGCCGCTGTGGTCGACGCTTTCGTGAATCGTCGGGAGGACGCGCGGCGGCTTCCTCTGACCTCGTTCCCGGCCGGCGACGGCCAACTCCTGCCGGACCGGTCGCACGACGGGTTCTTCTACGCACTGCTTGCGAAGCATTGACGCGCCCGCCATGCGGATCCGAAGCGCACTCCGCATCCTGCTGTTCCTGGTCCTCGCTCTGGCATTGCCGCACCGGGGTTTCGCTGCGGATCCCGGCATCCACATCCGTTCCGCCGAAATCGTCCAGAACGGCGACGGCTACCACCTCGACGCCTCGTTCCAGATCGAACTCGGCACCACGCTCGAAGAGGCGTTGCTGCGGGGTGTTCCGCTTCACTTCGTCACGGAGTTCGAGCTTGTCTTCGAACGCTGGTACTTCCTCAACCTGTGGAACCGGACGATCTCCGCATTCCAGCAACCCTACCGCCTGAGCTATCACGCCCTCACCCGCCAGTACCGGCTCACAGCCGGCGCTTTGACCCAGAACGTCGAGACGCTCGCGCAGGCGCTGGCACTGATGGGTCGCGTCAGGAACCGTCCCATCGCCGCCCGCGAGGATCTGGAATCCGGCGTCGTGTACGCCGCCCAGGTGAGGCTCAGGCTCGACCCGACGCAGCTTCCCAAGCCCTTCCTCGTCAGCTCGATCGGTTCGCGCAACTGGAACCTGTCTTCGGACTGGTACCGCTGGACGATCTCGCCATGAACCCGGCCACGCTGAGATGGTTCGCGGCTCTCTCGTCCCGAGGCGGCAAGGTCCTCGTGATGAGCGTGATCGCCTGCGGTGCGCTGATGCTGTACCTGCTCCTGTCCGCGAGCAGCAACACGTCCTTCCTCGAGGGGCAACTGCACTGGGTCATCGGCGGGGCGGTCGTGATCGTGCTGATGCTCATGCTGCTGTCCGGGTATCAGCTGCTCATCCTCCGGCAGCGATTGCGGCAGCGGGTCTTCGGGTCGAAGCTCACGCTACGGCTGGTGCTGCTGTTCGCGCTGGTCGCGCTGCTGCCGGGCGCGCTCGTCTACGCCGTGTCGGTCCAGTTCCTGACCCGCTCCATCGATACCTGGTTCGATGTCCGGGTCGAGACGGCGCTCGAGAGCGGACTGTCCCTGGGCCGCAGCACGCTCGAGACGATGCTCAAGGATCTGCGCGGCAAGGCCAGCTCGATGGCGCTGTCGCTGGCCGACCATTCACCCCGCGCACAGCTCGCCCGCCTGACCAGCCTGCGGGAACAAGCGGCCGTCGAGGAGGCCGCGATCTTCGATCAGTCCGGCAACCTGATCGGATTCTCGAGCGACTCGAAGGAATCGCTCGCACCGCTCATTCCCACCAGCGAGATGATGCAGAGCGTGCGTCTCCAGAAGCCCTTCTCCCGGGTCACGTCGGATCCTCAGAAGGGGCTCATGCTGCGGGTGGTGGTTCCCGTCAATCTGTTCGGCGGCACGGTCGAGGGGCTGCAGCTCATCCAGCGCGTGCCCGATCACGTCTCCCGCAATGCCGACGCCGTGCAGGAAGCGTTCCGCGAGTACCAGGAACTGATGTACTCGCGACCCGGACTCAAGCAACTGTACGCGTTGTCGCTCACGCTGGCGCTGCTCCTGTCGCTGCTTGCCGCGCTGCTGCTGGCGATCTACTTCAGCGAACGGCTCTCCGCTCCGCTGGGCGTGCTTGCCGAGGGAACGCGGGCCGTGGCTCAGGGCGACTTCCGCGAGATGGAGTCGGTCAAGAGCTACGACGAACTGGGCATCCTGACCCGGTCCTTCAACGCCATGACCCGCGACCTCTCGGAAGCGCAGGCGGCGACCCGGCGCTACCAGGAGGAACTCGAGGACGCGAAGGCCTCGGTCGAGAGCATCCTGGCCAGCCTGTCGGCGGGTGTGATCGCGGTCGACTCCGCCCATCGACTGTTGTCCTTCAATCCCAGCGCGAGCCGCATCCTGGGCGTCGACCTTTCGCTGCTTCAAGCCCGACCCGTGGCCTCGTGGGCGGACGTGGATCCCCGTCTGATTGCGATCTCGGCGCCGCTCTCCCACCTCCTGTCGGGTCCGTTGCCCCGCATCTGGGAGCGCGAGATCCTCTACCCGGGCGCCGCGAACGAGCTGACGCTGCTGGTGCGCGTGTCGTCGATCGCCCAGACCGACGAGACGGAATTCGTGATCGTGTTCGATGACATCACTCACCTGCTCCGTGCGCAGCGGCAAGCCGCCTGGGGCGAAGTGGCCCGGCGCCTGGCGCACGAGATCAAGAACCCGCTGACACCGATCCAGTTGTCCGCGGAACGACTGCAGCAGCGTCTGCATCGCAAGCTCGAAAGCCCGGACGCCGACATGCTCTCGCGGCTCACGCAGACGATCGTGAATCAGGTCACCGCCCTGAAGGGGATGGTCGACGCGTTCAGCCAATATGCGCGTTCGCCGGAAACCGCTCTGCAGCCCCTCGATCTCGCCACGCTCACCAGCGAGGTTCTCGGTCTCTACGAGACGACCAGCGGTGCCATCCAGAGCCGGATGGAATCCGGCTTGCCGACGATACTCGGTGACGCCTCGAAACTGCGGCAGGTGATCCACAACCTCCTCCGCAACGCGGAGGACGCGGTCAGTTCCGTGACGATGCCGCGCATCGTCGTGTCCGTGGAACGCGCAGAAGGCGGCGTCGCGCTGCGTGTCGCCGACAACGGTGCCGGGTTTCCGGCGACGTATCTGGAGCGATCCATCGAACCATATGTGACGACGAAAGCGAAGGGCACCGGACTGGGCCTCGCAATCGTTCACAAGATCATAGAAGAGCACCAGGGCTCGATGCATCTCGAGAACCTGGTGGCGGGGGGGGCCCGGGTCAGTGTCGTGCTGCCCGTGGCGTTGTCTGAAGGCGGGCGCGGCGAGCCATCGCTGCGCACCGAGAAGATCTGGGACGGTCAACGGACATGAGTCAAATACTGGTGGTGGACGACGAAGTCGGGATCCGCGAGCTGCTGTCGGAGATCCTGTCGGATGAAGGGCATCAAGTGCGCCTGGCACAGAACGCCGAGGAGGCCCGCTTGCAGCGAACGCGGGCACGACCGGACCTCGTGCTGCTGGACATCTGGATGCCGGACACCGACGGCATCACGTTGTTGCGCGAGTGGGCCACGAAAGGGCAACTCACCATGCCGGTCGTCATGATGTCGGGACACGGCACCATCGAAACCGCGGTCGAGGCAACCCGCATCGGCGCCTACGGCTTCCTCGAAAAACCGATCGCCTTGCAGAAGTTGCTCTCAACCGTGGGCAATGCGCTCACCGCCAAGAGCGAAGACAGCGCGGCGCCGGCAGCGTACACGCTCGCGGTCCTGGGCGGCGCGCCGGTGATCATCGAACTGAAGGCACGACTCGAGCGGGCGCGGGACCTGAGATCTCCCGTCCTTCTCCTTGCCGAGCCGGGGAGCGGCGAGGAGTTGTGCGCGCGCTTCCTCCACCGGGCCAACACCGCGTGGAACGCGCCCGACGACGTGTCGGCGTTGAAGGATCTACCGATGACGAGCGCGTCGGGCGGAAGCGAAGGCACGCTGTTCCTGCGGCAGGTCGAGACACTGACCGCGCCGCAGCAGCGGGAACTGCTGGCGCGCCTGCCGGCATTGCTGGCGGCGAACACCCGGCTCGTCGTGACGGCCCGGCCGGATCTTCCCGAACGCGTGGCGTCGGGGCAGTTCGACACCCGCCTCTATGCCGGCATCAGCGGCGTCACATTGCGGGTGCCGCCACTGCGCGAGCATGTGGACGACATTCCCGAGATCGCGAGCGTCATGCTTGCTCGGATGGCCGAGGCCCGCGAAGTGCCCGTGCGGTCGTTCTCCACGGCAGCCCTGAACGCCCTTCGATTGCATCCGTGGCCCGGCAACCTGGCGCAGCTCGAGACCGTGGTCCGATCCGCCGCCCTCGTCGCCTCCGGTTCCGAAATCCGCCCTGCCGATGTCGCGGCGGCATTGGGCCGCGCGGATCAGGTGCAGGCGCCGGCGCTCGGCGGCCTGCCGCTCGATGTCGAATTGCGTGTCGCGCGGGACGCATTCGAGCGTGCGTACTTCGAGTATCACATCGCCCGCGAAGGCGGAAACATGAGCCGGGTCGCCGAGAAGGTCGGTCTCGAGCGCACTCACCTCTACCGCAAGCTGAAGCAGCTCGGCATCGGGCTCGCGCGGCGCGGCGATTCGTAGTCGCCCCGGCTCCGTCAGGGGCGTCACCCCGCACTGCAAAAGCGGGATAAAATTCAGGCTCCTCCATCCCGGGCCTACCCACGGCCCGGGATTTTTTCTTTCCCCCGGACGCAACATCGACATGGCGACACGAACAGATCTGGCGAACGCGCTGCGCGCGTTGGCCATGGACGCAGTCCAGCAGGCCAATTCCGGCCACCCCGGCATGCCGATGGGCATGGCGGACATCGCCGAGGTGCTCTGGCGCCAGCATCACCGCCACAACCCGGCGAACCCGGCCTGGCCCGACCGCGATCGCTTCGTGCTGTCCAACGGCCACGGATCGATGCTGCTGTACGGCCTGCTGCATCTGAGCGGCTACGACCTGCCGATGAGCGAACTGGCCCGCTTCCGCCAGTTGCATTCCAAGACGCCGGGCCACCCCGAAGTGGGCTGCGCGCCCGGCGTGGAAACGACGACCGGGCCGCTCGGGCAGGGCCTCGCGAATGCCGTGGGCCTCGCTATCGCCGAGCGCTTGCTGGCGGCCGAGTTCAACCGTCCCGGCCATGCGATCGTCGATCATCGGACCTGGGTGTTCCTCGGCGACGGCTGCCTGATGGAAGGCATCTCGCACGAAGCCTGTTCCCTGGCGGGGACGCTCGGACTGTCGAAACTCGTCGCGCTGTACGACGACAATCGCATCTCCATCGATTCGGAGAAGGGCTCGATGGAGCAGTGGTTCACCGACGACACTCCCAGGCGATTCGAGGCCTATGGCTGGCACGTGATTCCGGCCGTGGACGGGCACGATCCGGCCGCCATCGACGCGGCCATCGCCAAAGCCAAGCGCCTGACCGGCAAGCCCGTGCTGATCTGCTGTCGTACCACCATCGGCAAGGGCTCCCCGAAGAAGGCCAACACGGGCGGCGTGCACGGCGCGCCACTGGGCGCAGAAGAGATCGCCGCGACTCGCGCCAACATCGGCTGGCCCCACGCGCCCTTCCAGATTCCCGCCGATATCCAGCGCGATTGGGATCAGCGTCCCCGAGGTGCGGCGCTGGAAGCCGAATGGAAAGAGCGCTTCGACGCCTACGGCAAGGCGTTCCCCGTCGAAGCGGCCGAGTTCCGGCGCCGCATGAGCGGGGCGTTGCCCGGATCGTGGAGCAGCCACGCGGCCGCAACGCTCGCCGCGGTCGACGCCAAGGCCGAATCGATCGCCACCCGCAAGGCGTCGCAGAACGCCATCGAAGCCCTGGCGCCCGCTCTGCCCGGACTGGTCGGCGGATCGGCGGATCTGGCCGGGTCCAATCTCACGCTCTGGTCCGGATCCAAGGCGGTCGGCAGGGACGGCGGCGGCAACTACCTGTTCTTCGGTGTCCGTGAGTTCGGCATGGCGGCGCTCATGAACGGGCTGGCGCTGCACGGGGGCTTCATCCCCTACGGCGGCACGTTCCTCGTCTTCAGCGACTACGCCCGCAATGCGATCCGTCTCGCGGCACTGATGAAGCAGCGAGTCATCCACGTCCTGACCCACGATTCGATCGGTCTCGGCGAAGACGGTCCGACGCACCAGCCGGTGGAGCATGCCGCGACACTCCGGCTGATCCCGGGACTCGACGTCTGGCGTCCCTGCGATGCGGTCGAGACGGCTGTCGCATGGCAGGCCGCCATCGAGAAGGCCGACGGACCCACGGCCTTGCTGCTGTCGAGGCAGAACCTGCCGCACCAGGCGCGCAATGCGCAGACGCTCGCCGACATTCGTCGCGGCGGGTACGTGCTGTCGGAAGGTGCGAGGGTACCCGCGGCCGTTCTCATTGCCACCGGTTCCGAAGTCGCGATCGCCATGTCGGCGCAGCAGAAGCTTGCCGAGGCCGGCGTGGCCGTCCGCGTCGTGTCGATGCCCAGCACCAACGTGTTCGATCGGCAGGACCGGGCCTATCGCGACCGCGTGCTGCCTCGCGGCGTGCCGCGCGTGGCCATCGAGGCCGGTGTCTCCGACTTCTGGCGCAAGTACGTCGGACTCGAGGGCGAGGTCATCGGGATCGACCGGTTCGGCGAATCGGCCCCGGCGGGAGAGCTCTTCAAGTTCTTCGGGTTCACCGCAGACAAGGTCGTCGAAGCGGTGCGCGGCGTCACGGCTTCTCGAGGCTGACGCGGCGGTCGTGACCGTGATGCGTCTCGTCGGCGATGTCGGCGGCACCAATGCCCGGTTCGCCCTGGTGGACGACGGGGGCGGCGCGCCTGTCCGCGAACGGGTCATGCACTGTGCCGACCATCCGGATCTCGGTGCCGCGATCACCCGCTATCTCGACGACGAAGGTCGCCCGGATGTCCGTGAGGCGGCGGTCGCCGTGGCGACCGCCGTCACCGGCGATCATGTGAAACTCACGAACAATCCGTGGTCGTTCTCGATCGAGGGAACGCGCCGGGCGCTGTTCCTCGATCGCCTCCTTCTCGTGAACGACTTCACCGCCCTGGCCCTGTCCCTCCCATTGCTGTCGCCGGCCGAAGTTCGTCAGGTGGGCGGCGGGACGGCCCTCGCGGGCGCTCCCATCGGACTGATCGGCGCCGGAACCGGATTGGGCGTCTCGGGGTTGCTCCCTTCCGGCGGCGGCTGGGTGCCGCTGGAAGGCGAAGGTGGTCACACCGCGTTCTCTCCGACGACGCCGCGCCAATGCGACGTGCTCCGGCGGCTGCTGGAGCGATACGATCACGTCTCCACCGAACGGATTGCCAGCGGCCCGGGCCTGCTCACGCTGCATGAGACGCTCTGCCAGCTCGACGGGCGGGTGCCGGAATCGCTGACGCCCGAGCAGATCGCCGCCCGGGCCGACGATGATCCGCACTGTGGCGAGACCGTCTCGATGTTCTGTGAAATCCTCGGCGCGGCGGCCGCGAATCTCTGCGTGACGCTCGGGGCCCGAGGAGGTCTCTACATCGGCGGCGGCATCGTGCCCGCGCTGGGGGAGCGTTTCGACCGATCGGGGTTTCGTCCGCGTTTCGAGTCGAAGGGGCGATTCCGGGGCTATGTCGCAGCCGTCCCGACCTGGGTCATCACGGCCCACAACCCCGCGCTTCGCGGCGTCGCGCGGGTCTTCGAGGGAGCGGCGCGCGCCTGATGGGGCTCGACTGGATCGGGGCGATCGCCGGCTTCCTCACCACCGCGGCCTTCGTTCCACAGGTGGTGAAGATCTGGACCACGAAGTCCGCGGACGACATCTCGATGCTGATGTTCGGCATCTTCACCCTCGGCGTCCTGATGTGGCTCATCTACGGATTCATGCTGGGCGCGCTGCCCATCATCCTGGCCAACGTGATCACGCTCGTCCTGGCGGTGACGGTCCTCGTCCTGAAGGTACGGTACCGACGGCGGCCTGCGCCGTGAGCAGGCACGACCATCGCTCCGGGAGCGCGAAGCGCAATTCCGCAACCCATGGTTTCCATCCCGCCGACCGCCGGAACCCCCCGCCGGCCGGGCTAGAATCGTCCCTTTCGAGGTAAGGAGAACACGTCATGCCCATTCGCGTCGCCATCAACGGCTACGGTCGCATCGGTCGCAACATCCTGCGGGCCCTGTACGAATCCGGCCGCAACGGCGAAATCCAGATCGTGGCCATCAACGATCTCGGCAGTCCCGAGACCAACGCCCACCTGACGCGCTACGACACCGCCCACGGCAAGTTCCACGGGAAGGTGGAGGTGCAGGGCGACACCATGGTCGTGAACGGCGACCCCATCAAGGTCATTGCGGAACGTGATCCGGCCAAGCTGCCCTGGAAGGCGCTCAACGTCGACGTCGTGATGGAATGCACGGGCATCTTCACCAGCAAGGACAAGGCGGGGCTGCATCTGCAGGGCGGCGCCAAGAAGGTCATCATCTCCGCACCCGGCAAGGACGTCGATGCGACCGTCGTCTACGGCGTGAACCACAACACGCTCAAGGCAAGCCACACGGTCATCTCCAACGCCTCGTGCACGACCAACTGCCTGGCCCCCATGGTCAAGCCGCTGCACGACAAGATCGGTCTCGCGTGCGGCCTGATGACCACGATCCATGCGTACACCAACGACCAGGTCCTCACCGACGTCTATCACGAGGACCTGCGCCGCGCCCGTTCCGCGACGCAATCGATGATTCCGACCAAGACCGGCGCCGCGGCCGCGGTCGGACTGGTGCTGCCGGAACTGAACGGCAAGCTGGACGGCTACGCGATGCGCGTGCCGACCATCAACGTCTCGATCGTGGACCTGTCGTTCATCGCCAAGCGGCCGACGACGGTCGAGGAAGTGAACAGCGTGGTCAGGGCGGCGTCCGAGGGAGAGCTGAAGGGCATCCTCGGTTACACGAAGGAGCCGCTCGTGTCGGTGGACTACAACCACGACCCGCGCTCGTCGATCTTCGACGCGACGCTCACGAAGGTCTCCGAGGGAACGCTCGTGAAGGTCTCGTCTTGGTACGACAACGAATGGGGCTTCAGCAACCGCATGCTGGATACCGCTGTCGCCTTCATGAACGCCAAGTAGGACCCTTTCCCTTCGCCGTGGCGTCGGGCCCCGGCGAAGGGCGGTCGATCGCGTTCCGCTCAGCCCGTGGAGTTCTCGCTGACGGTGCGGCATGACCGGCAGGTGCCACCGGGCGCCGGTCGATCGACCATTGACGTACACTTTCGCCTTGGCGGGGCCGTTTCGGCCCCGTTTCGCTTTCCGCCCCACTTCCGTCCGACCTGTCCGCCATGCCCATCCTCCGAATGACCGACCTCGACCTGCACGACAAGCGCGTCTTCATCCGCGCGGACCTCAACGTCCCGCAGGACGACCACGGGAACATCACCGAGGACACGCGAATCCGCGCGTCCGTGCCGGCCATCCGGGCGGCGCTCGAGCAGGGCGCCCGCGTCATGGTCACGTCGCACCTGGGTCGTCCGAAGGAAGGTGAGCTCAGGCCCGAGGATTCGCTGGCGCCGGTGGCCCGGCGGCTGGCGGAACTGCTGGGTCAGGCGGTCCCCCTGAAGCAGGGCTGGGCCGACGGAGGGGAAGTGGCGCCGGCGCCCGGCCAGGTCGTCCTTCTCGAGAACTGTCGGGTCAACGTGGGCGAAAAGAAGAACGACGAAGGTCTGGCCAGGCGCATTGCCGCCCTGTGCGACGTCTACGTGAACGATGCCTTCGCCACCTCGCACCGCGCCGAGGTCACCACGCATGGCGTCGCCCGCTTTGCCCCGTTGGCCTGTGCCGGCCCGCTCATGGCAGCCGAGGTGGAGGCGCTCACGAAGGCGCTCGGCAATCCCGCCCGTCCGCTCGTGGCCATCGTGGCGGGGTCGAAGGTCTCCACCAAGCTCACGATCCTCTCGGCACTTGCCGAGAAGGTGGATCAGCTCGTCGTGGGCGGCGGCATCGCCAATACGTTCATGCTGGCCGCCGGCCTCAAGATCGGGAAATCGCTCGTCGAGCGCGATCTCGTCGATGAAGCCGGGAAGATCATCGGCATCGCGAATGCGCGAGGGGCTTCGGTGCCGATTCCCGTGGATGTGGTCGTTGCCAAGGAGTTTTCCGCGACGGCGGCCGCCACCGTCAAGGACGTTGTCGACGTGGCTGACGACGACATGATTCTCGACATCGGTCCCCGCACCGCGGCGACGCTCGTCGACATCATGGCGAAGGCCGGGACCATCGTCTGGAACGGTCCCGTGGGCGTGTTCGAGTACGACCAGTTCGGCGCGGGCACCGAGGCCATCGCGCGGGCCATCGCATCGTCGAAGGCCTTCACCCTCGCCGGCGGCGGCGACACCCTCGCCGCCATTTCCAAATACGGCATCACCGATCGATTAAGCTACATCTCCACCGCGGGTGGGGCGTTCCTCGAGTTCCTCGAAGGCAGGAAGCTCCCGGCCATCGAGATCCTCGAAGCACGCGCCGCCGGCTGAGGCCACCGCCATGCAGCGTTCCACGAAGATCGTCGCCACCGTCGGACCCGCCACCTCGGATCGCCAGGTGCTCACCGCCGTGCTGCGTGCGGGTGTCGACGTCGTCCGGATGAACTTCTCCCACGGCAAGGCGGAAGATCATCTCGCGCGCGCCGAGGCCGTTCGCGAGGTTGCCCGGGAGCTGGGCATCACCGTGGGGATCATGTGCGATCTCCAGGGTCCCAAGATCCGCATCGGAAAGTTCGAGAACAATCGCATCCAGCTGGAGAACGGCGCGAAATTCATCCTCGATGCCGAATGCGCGCTCGGCAACCAGGAACGGGTGGGGCTGGACTACAAGGAACTGCCGCAGGACGTCCGGATGAAGGACGTCCTGCTGCTCGACGATGGCCGCCTCGTGCTCGACGTCGACCATGTCGACGGACATCAGGTCTTCACCACCGTGCGGCATGGCGGAGAGCTGTCGAACAACAAGGGCATCAACCGCCAGGGCGGCGGTCTGACCGCGCCCGCCTTGACGGCGAAGGACATGGAAGACATCCGCACGGCTGCCGCGATGAAGGCGGACTTCCTGGCGGTGTCGTTCCCGAAGAGCGGCGCCGACATGTACATGGCGCGCGAGTTGATGCGCGCCGCCGGCGGCAAGGCGCTGCTCATCGCGAAGATCGAGCGGGCGGAAGCGATCCAGGTCCTCGAGGAAATTCTCGACGCGTCGGACGGCATCATGGTCGCGCGAGGTGATCTGGCGGTGGAAGTCGGCGACGCCGCCGTTCCGGCGCTCCAGAAGCGGATGATCCGGCTGGCCCGCGAGAAGAACAAGCTCACGATCACGGCCACCCAGATGATGGAATCGATGATCGCCGCGCCCGTCCCGACACGCGCGGAGGTTTCCGACGTGGCGAACGCCGTGCTGGACGGTACCGACGCGGTCATGCTCTCGGCCGAGACCGCCAGCGGCAAGTATCCCGTGCAAACCGTCGAGGCCATGGCCCGCGTCTGCCTCGAGGCCGAGAAGTCTGCCGATCTCGAACTCGACCGCGAGTTCCTGAATCGGGTGTTCACACGCGTCGATCAGTCGATCGCCATGGGTGCGCTGTTCACGGCGTTCCACCTCAAGGTGAAGTGCATTGCAGCGCTCACGCAGTCGGGGTCGACCGCGCTCTGGATCTCCCGACTCAATTGCGGCGTGCCGATCTACGCGCTCACTTCGGAAATCACCACGCGCTACCGCCTGTCCCTCTTCCGCGATGTCTTTCCGCTGATGATCCAGTTTCACGGCAACGATCGCGATGAACTGCTGCGCGAAGCGGAGGAGAAGCTCAAGGCTCACGGCGCCGTCGTCGACGGAGACCTCATCGTGCTGACGATCGGCGAACCGATCGGCAAGTCGGGCGGCACCAACACTCTCAAGATCGTCAAGGTCGGCGATCACAAGCGCGCCTGACCAGGCGCCCCACCGGTTCGACATGGCCAACACCCCGAAGATCGGCATCGTGATGGGCTCCCAGAGCGACTGGGACACGATGCAGAACGCTGCCCGCATGCTGGAAGACCTGGGCGTGCCCTACGAAGCGCGCGTCGTTTCGGCACATCGCACGCCGGACGTGATGTTCGAGTACGCCGAGCAGGCCGCGCAGCGGGGCCTGAAGGCCATCATTGCCGGCGCTGGCGGTGCGGCGCACCTGCCCGGCATGCTCGCTGCCAAGACGCGCGTCCCGGTGCTGGGCGTTCCGGTGCAGAGCCGTGCGCTCTCCGGCCTCGACTCCTTGCTCTCCATCGTGCAGATGCCCAAGGGCATTCCGGTGGCCACTTTTGCCATCGGCGAGGCGGGTGCCGCCAATGCGGCACTCTTCGCCGCGGCGATGCTGGCGGTGGACGACCCCGACCTGGGCGGCCGACTCGACGCCTTCCGTGCCCGGCAGACCGATTCCGTGAAGGCGGTCCTCCTGCCGCCCGTGATACGGCCATGACCGCGGTCGTCCCCGGCGCGTGGCTGGGGTTGCTCGGCGGCGGGCAGCTTGGCCGCATGTTCACCATGGCGGCGCAGAGTCTCGGGTATCGCGTCGTGGTGGTCGATCCGGGCGATTCGAGTCCGGCCGGTGCCGTGGCCGACGACCACATCCGCGCCGACTATCTGGATGCCGCCGCGCTCGGTGAGGTCGCCTCGCGCTGCGAGGCGGTGACGACCGAGTTCGAGAACGTTCCCGCCGCCGCGCTCAGGCATCTGGCCGATCACTGCATCGTGAGCCCGGCCGCGGGCAGCGTCGCCATCGCCCAGGATCGCATCCGCGAGAAGCGCTTCCTCAACGAGGCGGGGCTCGGCACCGCGCCGTTCGCGGTGATCGAACGCGAGTCGGATCTCGATGCCCTGGACGGGTCGCTGCTCCCCGGCATTCTCAAGGCCGCGCGCTTCGGTTACGACGGCAAGGGGCAGGCGCGGGTCAGTTCGGCCGACGAAGTCCGGGACGCCTACCGCGCGATGGGCGGGGTGGCCTGCGTGCTGGAGAAGCGGCTCGAGCTCGAGTGCGAAGTCTCCGTCGTCGTCGCACGCGGTTTCGATGGAGAGGTCGTCACGTTTCCGGTGGCCGAGAACCGGCACGCCAACGGCATTCTTGATGTCAGCATCGCGCCGGCGCGCATTCCCGACGCGCTGGCGGCCGAAGCGCGGGCGCGAACAGTCCGTGTTGCGGAAGCCCTGGACTATCGCGGCGTGCTGTGCGTGGAGTACTTCGTGGTCGACGGCCGGCTGCTGGCCAACGAGATCGCGCCGCGCCCTCACAACAGCGGGCACTACAGCATCGACGCGTGCGTGACCTCGCAGTTCGAACAGCAGGCGCGCGTGATGTGCCGTCAGCCGCTCGGCGACACGCGCGTCCTGTGCCCGTCGGTCATGGTGAATCTGCTCGGCGACCTCTGGGCCGCCGGCGAGCCTGACTGGTCCCGGGTCCTGCGCCACCCCGGGGCCAAGCTGCACCTGTACGGCAAGACCGAAGCCCGACCCGGCCGGAAGATGGGACACGTCACCGTGCTGGCCGACGATGTCGAGGCCGCGCTCAGTGCCGCGCTCGACCTCCAGTCAGCTCTCGTCGCGGGCGCTCAACGCACCGCCTGACCATCCTCTTCAGTGACACGCCGATGACTTCCACCGCTGCCGTCTTCGAAACTCGCCTCCGCTCGCTGCGCTTTCTTCATCGGGGCAAGGTGCGCGACATCTACGAAGTCGATGCCGACCGGCTGCTGATCGTGCAGACCGATCGCCTGTCGGCATTCGACGTGATCCTGCCCGACCCGGTACCGGGCAAGGGGCGCGTGCTCACCGCCATGTCGAACTTCTGGTTCGCGCGTCTCGGACATGTGATCCCGAATCACCTGATCGACACCGATCCGCTGGCGCTGGTCGCGGCGGACGAGCGGGATCAGATCGAAGGCCGTTCGTTCATCGTGCGCCGGCTCTCCCCGCTGCCGATCGAAGCCATCGTGCGCGGCTACGTGGCCGGCTCCGGCTGGAAGGACTACCAGCGCACCGGCGGCATCTGCGGCATCGCGCTGCCCGCGGGACTGCAGGAAGCGCAGCAACTGCCCGAACCGATCTTCACGCCGTCGACGAAGGCGCCCAAGGGAACCCACGACGAAAACATTCCCTTTGCCGAAGCCGAGCGGCTGCTCGGAACGGGCCGGGCCGCCGAAGTACGTGCCGCTGCGATCCGCCTGTATCAGGAGGCTGCGGCCTACGCCTCGACACGGGGCATCATCATCGCCGACACGAAATTCGAGTTCGGGACCGATCCCGCCGGCAAGCTGTATCTCATCGACGAAGCGCTGACGCCGGATTCCTCGCGATTCTGGCCGCGTTCCGGCTACCGCGTCGGCATCAGTCCGCCGTCGTTCGACAAGCAGTTCGTCCGCGACTGGCTCGAAACCCAGCAATGGAACAAGCAGCCGCCCGCGCCCAGGGTGCCGGCGGACGTGATCGCCAGGACAGCCGAGAAGTACGGGGAGGCGCTGCGCCTCCTCACCGCATGACGGGATCGGTCATTCCGGCGGACGACGAAGGCATCGCCCTCGCCGTCCGGCTTCTTCGTGACGGCGGGCTCGTGGGTTTTCCCACGGAGACCGTCTACGGTCTGGGTGCCGACGCCGCGAATCCGGCGGCGGTGAGGCGCATCTTCGAAGCGAAGGGACGCCCCGCGGATCACCCGGTCATCGTCCACGTCGCCGAGGTCAGGCAGCTTCCCGACTGGGCTCGCGATGTGCCGCCGGACGCCGCCGCGCTGGCGGAAGCCTTCTGGCCTGGCCCCATGACGCTCATCCTGCCCCGCGCCACGCACGTGAGCGACCTCGTGACGGGGGGGCAGGACTCCGTGGGCTTGCGCATCCCGTCCCACCCCGTCGCCCTTCGTCTGCTCGCCGCGTTCGGCGGTGGAGTCGCAGGCCCGTCTGCCAACCGGTTCGGCCGGATATCGCCCACGACCGCGGCACATGTTCGCGAGGACCTGGGGGAGCGTGTCGACCTGATCCTGGACGGCGGGCCGTGCCGGGTCGGCATCGAGTCCACCATCATCGACGTGACCGGTGCCCGGCCGCGCATCCTGAGGCCGGGCATGATCTCCACTGCCCGTATCGAAGCCGTGCTGAGGCGATCCCTCGACTCGGGCAGCACCGGCGCCCCCCGCGTGTCGGGCTCGCTCGCCTCCCACTACGCGCCTCGCACCCCGACCGTGCTGGTCCCGCCTGAACGCTTGTCGAGCGAGGTGACCGCCGTCGACGCCGTGCTCGCCCGCCCCGGGAAACTTTCCGCCGTGACGGCCGGTCTAGGAATCGATTCGTCGGACGATCCGGCGATCTATGCGCGCGACCTGTATGCCCATTTGCGGACGCTCGATGCCTCGGGATGCCCCCGCATCCTGATCGAGGATGTCCCCGCGGAGGGTGAGTGGGCCGCCATCCGGGATCGCCTCGTGAGGGCAGCCCGACACTGACAACTTCCCTGTGAGATGTGCCGGCCGTGGATCCGGTGGTGCTGTTCTTCCTGCTGGGCGTGATCGCCCGCCTCCTGCGCAGCGACCTGCGGCTGCCCGAGGCCATGTACGAGGGTCTTTCGATCTACCTGCTCATCGCCATCGGACTCAAGGGTGGCGTCGAGCTGGCGAAGCAGCCGCTGTTGCCGCTCGTGCCCCAGATCGGCGCGGTCCTGCTGATGGGACTGACGCTTCCGCTGCTGGCCTTCCCGATCCTGCGGCGCGTGGGTCGATTCAGCCGACCCGACGCTGCGTCCGTGGCGGCGCACTACGGCTCCGTCAGCATGGTGACGTTCGCCGTGGCGCTCGCCTATCTCGTCGATCGCGGCATCGCCCACGAACAATACATGCCGCTGTTCGTCGTGCTGCTCGAAGTGCCGGGAATTGTCATCGGGATCCTGCTGGCCAAGTTGGGTGCCGGACGCGAAGTCCGGTGGGGCCCGCTGGCGCACGAAGTCTTCCTGGGGCGCAGCGTGGTGCTGCTGGCGGGCGGCCTCGTCATCGGCTGGATTGCCGGCCCCGGGCAACTCGCCCCGCAGGCCAAGTTGTTCTTCGACCTCTTCAAGGCCGTGCTCGCCCTGTTCATGCTCGAGATGGGTCTCGTCGCCGCCGGCCGCATTCGCGAACTGAAGCGCGCCGGGATCTTCCTGCTCGGGTTCGGCACGCTGGTGCCTTGCGCGTTCGCCGTGATCGGCATTCTCGTCGGAACCGCCGTCGGGCTGTCGGTCGGCGGAGCGATGTTGCTTGGCACGCTTGCCGCTAGCGCTTCGTACATCGCCGCGCCGGCCGCCATGCGCATCGCAGTGCCGGAAGCCAATCCGTCGTTGTCCCTGGCGGCCGCGCTCGGCGTGACGTTTCCGTTCAATGTCGTACTCGGCATTCCGCTGTATCACCGGTTGGCGGACATGCTGCGCGGCAGTGGAGTGTGACGATCGATGCAGACGCATCCGCGCAAGCTGGTCGTGATCATCACCGAGGCCGCGCTCGAGTCGGTGCTCGTCAAGGACGTGCAACGGCTCGGCGCCCACGGCTACACGATCAGCGATGTCCGGGGAGGCGGGCGGCACGGCGCGCGGGAAGCCGCGTGGGAGGCCGATCGCAACATCCGGATGGAGGTGATCTGCGACGATTCCACCGCGGGTGCCATCGCGGAGCACGTCCGCTCGCAGTACGCGATGAACTATGCGACGACGCTGTTCGTGGCCGACATCGGTGTGTTGCGGCCCGAGAAGTTCTGAAGGTGAGTGGAGCGATGGGTACGTTTGCGACGATGCACGACTGGCAGGACAAGGTACGTTACGAATATCCGGATGCGGACTTCCAGTCCACGACCAATCCGGAAGGCATCAACGCCGTCTGTGAAGGCGTACTGGTCGGTCGCTACTTCGTCCGACAGCAGCCGCCCTATGGCGTGATCTACGCCAACTCGAGAAGCTGCGGGGCCAAACCCTGGTGATGCCGGGGTGGCGCGAGCATCCGGCGGCACCGCCCCCGGGTACTCGCGTCTGCCGCCTCATCGACATTCGCGACGGCGAGGGTCGAGAGTTCCGCTTCGGCGCCGAGACTGACCCGCTTCGGCTACTCATCGTGCGCCGCGGCGATTGCGTGTGGGCGTATCGCAACTGCTGCCCCCACAATCACATTCCGCTCAACGATCAGCCTGACCGATTCGTCACGTACGACCACGAATGGATCGTCTGTTCGACGCACGGCGCCGTGTTCCGGTACGAAGATGGATTCTGCGAGGACGGACCGTGCCGCGGCCGCGCGCGCGAGCGCGGTCCCCTCGATCAGCGCGATGACGTCATCGTGATTGCACCGGACTGACGGCGCCGGTGCCGAGGAGGCAATCTCCTCGTACCTCCGAGGTTCCTCACCGGAATCGTCACTGCCGACACGGGCATTGCGCCGGCGGGACGTCATGCACAACGGCGTGGTTGTGGCGAGCCGACGCCGGGCGTAGCGTGCCTGCTGATCCCGGGAATACATCGGGACGACCTGACCAGGACATCGTCACGAGGCGTGTCGAGATGTCTGCAAATCCCTGTCACGAGAATGTGGTTGTCCTGCCGGTGCTGTTCGCGGCCTTGCTCGGAACCGCGTCGACCGCCGTCCAGGCGCGTCCGGCAAACGGGCCGAACTGTGCCAATGCCGGCTGCCACGGCAACCCGGTGCTGGATACGTCGCCGGGCAGCGGCGGAACGCTCAGATTCGGGGCGAATGGCCGGACGCTCGTCGGCGAATCCTCGACGGCCGACTTCGTTCTGCGAAATCTCAATACCAAGATCCCCCGGGGCGGCGGATTCACCGGCGCCTTCCCGAGCACGCCGGCCGGGAGCGAGTTCGGCGCCCCCGCCTCGCTGACGATGGTCGGCGACACCGTCCGCGCCGCGGGAACGGCCGCGGGCTATCTCACGCCTCAGCTCGGCTCCGAGTCGCGCGCCTACACCTACCGTCCGACCGCGCGGGGGGCCGACACGCTCCCGCTGACCTTCACGCCGTTGCTCGGATACCTCGGTGTACCTCCCACTGTTTCGGTGACGTTCCAGGGCCAGGGCGTCGCCCGCGCTGGCGGATCTCGACATCGCTGCGCGCGATGCGGGCAACGTGCGTGTCGGGACCACCGGCGTCTCGGTTCTCACCATCCACAACATCGGGGACGGAAACACGTCCGGGCGCGGCGCCGCAAGCAACCTGAACGGGAGTTTCCAATCGGCCGCCGGCACTTTCTCGGCAGGGACGTCCGCTTTCAGCCTTGCCGATGCCTCGTCGATGTCGAATCAGTACGTCTTCGCGCCGTCGGCGCGAGGCCAGCAAACGCAGAGCGTCGACATGGTGCTGGACAACGGCAGCAGCGACGGCACCAATCGGGCACACGCGCTGGCTGCCGAACTGGTCGGCACCGGGGTCGGGCCCTCGTTCACGGCGTCTCTCGATCCGGCGACCGGGCTTGCTTTCGGCTCGGTATCCGGCGTCTCTGCACGGGCGTTCTCGATCACGAACGCGTCGCTCGATCCCGACCTGGGTGCCCTGACCGCATTGACGCTGGTCTCCTACGAGATCACGGGCCCGGATGCCGCCCGATTCTCGCTGAGCGACTTCGCGGCCGGTCAGGTGCTGGGCAACGGCCAGCGCGCGGACCTGGGTGTGCGCGTCACGGCGGGGGGCGCTCAGGGCGAGTTATCCGCGGTTCTTACCTTCCATACCGACCAGCAGGCGGCTTTCGGAGGCGATGGGTCGCAGTTCTCGTATTCACTCTTCGCGACGGCGGTGCCCGAGCCGCAATCCGGTGACTTGATGGCGGCGGGCTTGTCCTGTCTCGGCCTCTGGACTCTCCGGCGCAGCAGGGTCTCGGGCCGCGTCCGAAGCCGGACGAGATGGTCCTTACGCCGCGTGCACCCGCGGTAGGGACGTGGGCCGCTTCGCTTCCATGAGCCAGTCCATGGCGGCGCGCGTGCCCTCGCGGATGACCGGCACGCCGGAGAGCGCCAGGCCCATCTCGACGCCGGCGAGTGTCCCCAGCAAGGTCAGGTCGTTGATGTCGCCCAGATGGCCGATGCGGAAGACCTTCCCCGTCAACCGGCCCAGGCCGGTCCCCAGCGACAGGTCGTAGTGTTCGAGGATCAGCGCGCGCACCCGGTCGGCGTCATAGCCGCTCGGCAGCACGACGGCCGTGAGTGCACTGCTGTATTCCTCCGGATTCTCGCAGAGGATTTCGAGGCCCCAACCCCGCACCGCCCGCCGCGTGGCCTCCGCGTGCCGGTCGTGGCGCGCGAAGACGTGCTCCATGCCCTCCTCCATGAGCATCGCGATCGCCTCGCGCAGCCCGTAGAGCAGATTCGTCGCCGGCGTGTACGGGAACCAGCCCGACCGGTTGGACGCGAGCATCTCCTCCCACGACCAATAGGAACGCGGCAGGCGGGCCGTCTGCGACGCTGCCAGCGCCCTGTGGCTCACGGCATTGAACGAGAGCCCGGGCGGCAGCATGAGTCCCTTCTGCGATCCGGCCACCGTCACGTCGACGCCCCACTCGTCCATCCGGTAGTCGATGGAAGCCAACGATGAAATCGTGTCCACCATGAGCAATGCCGGATGCTTGGCAGCGTCCAGCGCGCGACGCACGCGCGGGATCCGCGTCGTGACGCCCGTCGAGGTCTCGTTGTGCACCACACACACTGCCTTGATGCGGTGCTCGCGATCCTCGGCAAGACGAGTCTCGATCGCCGCATCGTCGGCGCCATGGCGCCAGTCGCCAGCGATGAATTCCACCGCGAGTCCCAGGCGGGTCGCGAGATTGCGCCAGAGCGTCGCGAATTGGCCCGTCTCGCACATCAGCACGACGTCGCCCGGGGACAGCGTGTTGACGAGCGCCGCCTCCCACGCCCCCGTGCCCGACGCCGGATAGATGATTACCGGACCGCGGGTCCCGAAGATGGGCTTGAGTCCGTCGAGCACCTCCCGGGCAAGGCGATTGAAATCCGGCCCACGGTGGTCGATGGTCGGTCGATCCATGGCGCGAAGCACACGGTCCGGCACATTCGTCGGACCGGGAATCTGGAGGAAGTGGCGGCCGGCGCGGTGGCTCATGGGACGACTCCTGAAGCGGGGCGATCGAGCGTAATCCAAGCGCTCCGACCGAACAACCGGCGAGTATCATCGCCTCGCCCATGACGACAAGATCCTCGCACCCCGTCCGTCGATCCCTCCTGCCAGGCGATGCGCTTCTCGCGCAGCGGCTGCGGCGCGCTGTGCAGGGTGACGTCCTGTTCGATCCCGCCAGCCGCGGGCGCTACGCCACCGACGCGTCCATCTATCAGATCGAGCCGCTCGGCGTCGTCTGTCCCAGGAGCGACGAGGACGTGGCCGCCGTGCTCGACATCGCCCGTGCCTCCGGGATTCCCGTGCTTCCCCGGGGCGGCGGTACGTCGCAGTGCGGCCAGACAGTGGGCGCGGCACTTGTGATCGATACCTCCAAGTACCTCAACCGGGTGCTCGAGTTCGATCCGGCCGCGCGGACCGCTTGGGTCGAACCCGGGCTCGTGCTCGACCATCTCAATGCACACCTGCGGCCCCACAGGCTCTGGTATCCCGTCGACGTTTCCACGTCCGCGCAGGCGACGCTCGGTGGCATGGCGGGCAACAACAGCTGCGGCGCGCGATCCATCCGCTACGGCAACATGGTGCACAACGTCCTCGCGGTGGACGCCTGGCTCGCGGACGGGACGCAGTGCGTGTTCGGGCCGACCGAAGATGTCGCGAGCGGCCCCGCGCACTACCGGGCACTCGTCGAGCGCATCCATGACATCGCCCGGCGCGAGGCCGGCGAGATCGAAGCCCGCTGGCCCAGGGTATTGCGGCGCGTACAGGGCTACAACCTCGACATGGTGATTCCCGGGGTTCCGCACAACCTTGCGCACCTGCTCGTCGGCTCGGAAGGCACGCTCGCCTGGACGCGTCGCCTGAAGCTCCAGCTGGCGCCCGTCCCGCCCCACAAGGTGCTCGGTGTCGTGCACTTCCCGACCTTCTACCGCGCCATGGAGCTTACGCGCGAGATCGTCACGCTGGACCCCGAAGCCGTGGAACTCGTCGACCGCACGATGATCGGACTGGCGCGCGGCCACGCGGAGTTCCGACCGGTCGTCGAGCGGTATTTCCTGGGTCATCCCGATGCGATCCTGCTCGTCGAGTTCGCCGGCGAGGATCGCGCTCGGCAACTGGCCCGCCTCGAACGGCTCGACCAGCTCCTGGCCGATCACGGATTGCCCGATGCGGTCGTGAAGGTGTCGGACGCGGCCGAGCAGCGCGCCATCTGGGAAGTCCGCAAGGCCGGCCTGAACATCATGATGTCCATGAAGGGCGACGGGAAGCCCGTGTCCTTCATCGAGGATTGCGCCGTGCCGCTCGAGCATCTCGCCGAGTACACCCGCCGCATCGACGAGATCTTCGCCAGGCACGGCACGCGCGGCACGTGGTACGCGCACGCCTCCGTCGGCACGCTGCATGTCCGTCCCGTGCTCGACATGCGAACGGACGGGGCCGCGAAGATGCGCGCCATCGCCGAGGAAGCCTGTCAGCTCGTGCGCGAGTACAAGGGCGCGTACTCCGGCGAGCACGGCGACGGACTCGTCCGCTCCGAATGGATCGAGCCCATCCTGGGGACAAGGCTCACAGCCGCGCTCGGCGAGATCAAGGCACTGTTCGATCCGCACACCCTGTTCAATCCGGGGAAGATCGTTCGTCCCCCCCGCATGGACGATCGCTCGCTGTTCCGGTTCAAGCCCGGTTACGCGTCGGCCCTGCCCGACACGGCGCTCGACTGGTCCGAATGGGGCGGCTTCGGCGCGGCCGTGGAGATGTGTAACAACAACGGCCACTGCCGCAAGTTCGACGCCGGCACGATGTGTCCGTCGTACCGCGCCACGCGCGACGAACAGCATCTGACGCGGGGCCGGGCGAACACGCTGCGGCTGGCCGTGTCCGGCCAGCTCGGTGATGACGCTCTCCGTTCCGAGACGTTGAGACAGGCGATGTCGCTGTGCGTCGGTTGCAAGGGCTGCAGGCGTGAGTGCCCCACCGGCGTCGACATGGCGCGCATGAAGATCGAATGGCTGCACCAGTACCACCGCGACCATCCCCAGACGCTGCGCGAACGTCTGGTCTCGAACCTGCCGCGCTATGCGCCCGCCTTGTCGCGCGTGCCGTGGCTGGCAAACCTGCGCAACACGCTGCCGGGCATGGCGACCCTGGTGGAGAGCCTCGCGGGCATTTCGTCGAAGCGATCCCTGCCCGTCTGGCGCAGCGATGCATTCCGCGATGCCGAGATCGCCGAGGCGCCCGCGCGTGCAGATGCCAGGACCGTCGTGCTGTTCTCGGACACGTTCAACCGCTACTTCGAACCGGACAATCTGCGGGCCGCCGTCCGGGTGCTCGAGTCACTCGGATACCGGGTCGTGCCCGCGGTACCGCCGGCAGGTGAAAGACCGCTCTGCTGCGGCCGCACCTTCCTGTCGGCCGGGCGTGTCGACGACGCACGCGCGGAAGCGATGCGTGTGCTGAAGGCCCTGGCTCCCGCCCTCGATCAGGGGTTCGCCGTGATCGGTCTGGAGCCGTCCTGCCTGTTCACCTTCGCCGACGAATACGCGGTCCTCGGATTGCCCCCGGAAGCCGCGGCCCTCGGCGCGGCCGCCTTGAGCTTCGAGGCGTTCCTGGTACGGGAGCAGGCCGCCGGGCGGATCGCGCCGCAGTTCGGGCCGCTGAAGCGCCAGGCATTGCTGCACGGACATTGCCATCAGAAGTCCTTCGACGCGATGCCGGCCGTGCACGAGGTCCTGTCGTGGATCCCCGGCCTCGACGTCACGTCCATCGAATCGAGCTGCTGCGGGATGGCCGGCAGTTTCGGCTACGAAGCGGAGCATCACGACGTTTCGATGCGCATGGCCGAAGCGGCACTGCTGCCGGCTGTCCGGGCCGCGGCGACCGACGTCCTGATCATCGCCGACGGCACGAGCTGTCGGCACCAGATCGCCGACGGAGCACGGCGCGGCGCGATCCATGTGGCGCGCGTGCTGGAGATGGCACTTTCCAACCCTGGGGGAAGCAGCACATGAGCGACATGGCCGGACCGGAATGGAAGTTCCACGGGGTCCGCGTGGTGAAGGGCACGGATCTCGACGTCAACACGCCGCAGACGCAAGGCATGAACCGCGCGGCCGCCGTCACGAATGCCCGCTGCGGCGCCGAGAAGCTGTGGGCGGGCACCGTCGTGATCCACGCCAAGGCGAAGACGGGCGCCCATCACCACGGGCCGGTCGAAAGCGTGATCTACGTGGTGAGCGGCAAGGCGCGCATGCGCTGGGGTGATCGGCTCGAATTCACCGCCGAGGCGGGGCCCGGGGACTTCATCTACGTGCCGCCATACGTGCCGCACCAGGAGATCAACGCTTCCGACACCGAGCCGCTGTCCTGCGTGCTGTGCCGGTCGGGACAGGATCCGGTGGTCGTCAATCTCGACATTCCCGTCGTGGACGCACCCGAAACGGTGCACTGGGTCGACGACATTCATCCCGCCCCGCCGCGGTAGTCGTCCGCCGGCGGCGTCCGACCGGCCCTCGCGTCAGGCGACGTCGCGCAGCGCACCGCGCCCGAGCATTTCGGGGGCGGCACTCGGCAGCAACACGACGAATCGAGCGCCGCCGTTCGGCGCATGCTCGGCCCAGATGCGGCCGGCGTGGTGACTCAGGATCTCGCGGCAGATCGCGAGTCCCAGGCCCGTTCCGCCGGCGCCGCTCTTCGTCTTGCTGCTCTGGACGAACTTGTCGAACACGGCTTCCAGTTCACCCGGGGGAATGCCCGTGCCCTCGTCCGTGACCATGAAGCGCGCACCGAGGACCGGCACGTCGCCTTGCACGCCCTCCGGGGCGAGCGGGTGGGGGGCGGCTTCGATCAAGACGCGACGACCCTCGGGGGTGAACTTGATGGCGTTGCCGACCACGTTCCGCACCACCTGGGCCATGCGCGCGGTGTAGCACCACGCCGGCACCGGCACTTGCGGCGCGTCGACGTCCAGGATGACGCCGCGCTCCCTCGCCACCGCCGACAGCTCGTCCACCACGACGGCCACGACCTCCCGCAGGTCATGCTTACCGAATTCGTAGTTCATCCGGCCCGCCTCGAGTTTCGACAGGTCGAGCAGATCGTTCAGCAGCGTGAGCAGACGTGAGCCGCTCGCCTCGATCCGCCCGAGGTACTGTCCGAGCTTCTGTCCGTCGATCCGCCCCGAAGCGAGGCGTTCCGTGCCGAGCCTCGCGAACGAAAGGATCGCGTGCATCGGCGTGCGCAGTTCGTGCGACATGTTGGCGAGGAACTCCGACTTCGCCTGGTTCGCCTCCTCCGCCGATTCCTTGGCGTTGGCGAGCTCCCGCGTGCGGGCGGCCACCAGCTCCTCGAGGCGGTCCCGATGTTCCCGCAGCGCTTCCTCCGTCTGCCGACGGGCCGTGACGTCGAGCAAGGCCGCCACCACGTAGCGCGACCCGTCCGACAGCAGTGTCCCCACCTTGGTCCGCAGCATCCAGCGCGGCCCGATATCGGGATACAGGATCTCGGTTTCCTCGACCAGCTTGCCCCCTTCCTGGGACAGCAGGACGTGATCCTCCCGGGCCGTCTTTTCCGCGTAGTCGGCCGGGAAGAGCATCCTGTCCGTCCGGTCGATGATCTCGGATTTCGGACGCCCGTACTGGAGGGCCGCCGCCTCGTTGACGATGATCCATCGCAGGTCCCGGTCCTTCACCACCAGCGGCACCGGGATGGCGTTGATGACCGTGTCCAGGAATTGACGCGAGCGCTCGGATTCCAGCTCGGCGCGCTTGCGATCCGTGATGTCCAGGTTCACGCCGATGAGGTAGCGCGAGCCGTCGCCGAGCGACACTACGGCCTTGGTCTTGAGGATCCACTGCGGGCTGCGTCCCGGGATCGGCAATTGGGCCTCGCGCACCGATCGCGTCCCGGAGGTCCAGAGGACTTCCTCTTCCTCGTGAGCGTCCCGGGCATAGTCATCGGGCAGCAGCTCGGCATCCGTGCGGCCGACGAGGTCCTCGCGCGAGCGGCCGAACTGGCGCGCCCCGGCGTCGTTCACGAGGATCCAGCGATGCGAGCGGTCCTTCACGAAGATCGGCATCGGCAGGCCGTTGAGGATCGCATCGACGAACTGGTGGCTTCGCTCGGCCTCGATCTCGGCCAGCTTGCGATCGTGGATATCCGTCGACGCGCTGATCACGTAGCGCTCCCCGTCGGCTGTCTCCACCACGGACTTGTGCTTCAGGTACCAGCGGGGGCTGCCGGAGACGATGCGCGACTGGACTTCGGCGTGCAGCGGAATGCCGGTTTCCAGGACCTCACGGTCTTCGCGGCTCGTGCGTTCGACCACGTCGGCCGGCAACAACTCCTGGTCGGTCTTGCCGATCGCCGTCCGGGAATTGAGCTCGAACGATCGTGCGAACGCTTCGTTCATCATCGACCAGCGCAGGTTCCGATCCTTCACCACGATCGGGTTCGGAATCGCGTTGACGATGGCGTCCAGGAACGCGTGGCTCTTCTGCGCCGCAAGCTCTGCCGCCTTGAGCTTCGTCACGTCCGTCATGGTGCCCACACAGCGGATCGCCCGGCCGTTCTCGTCCCACACGGCATCGCCGTGCGTGTGGTAGTGACGATATTCCCCGCTGCGGGCACGAACGCGCAGGACGAGATCGAGCGGCGTCCGGTTCCGCATGAGCGCCCGCAGCGCCCGCTCGCGGGCGACCCGATCGCTCGGATGCAGGCGCAGATCGAAGTCCTCGAACGCCGCGGCATCCATGTAGAAACCGTCGCCGAGTCCATCGGGCGTCGTGGCCAGCGTGCCGAGGTCGATCTCCATCATTTCCATGAAGGCGCGGCTGCAGAAAAGCTGGTCCGTCACGAGATCCCATTCCCAGATTCCGGTGCCGCTGGCGGCCACCGACAGCTGGTAGCGCTCCTGACTGACCCGCAACAGTTCCTGCGCCATGTGCTGGTCGTGCACATCCACGGCGGTGCCGACGTAGCCCACGCACTCGCCCTCGGGCGTGACTCTCGGTTCACCCGACACGAGGAACCAGCGGAACACGCCGTCGTGACGTCGCAAGCGCACGACTTCGGCAAAGGCGCGCCGACGTTCCGAGGCCGCGGCCAGTCGAGGCACGTCGTCCCGATGCACGCCGACCATGCTCACACCTTCCGGCGGCAGCGTCTGGGGGGCGCTGGCCGCGTACTGCCACCAACGGGCATTCACGTACGTGACGCGCAGATCGGCACGCGACATCCAGGCGATGAACGGCGCGGTATCGGCCAGGTCGCGGAACTGCTGGTCCGTCTCGTCCCGCACCGCGCGCAATGCAGCCTCGGAGCGTTCGCGGCTGCGTTCGACGGCGCGCGACCAGAAGACGCCACCGAGGGCCACCAGCAGGCCTGCCCCGAGCACGAGATCCGCCGGCAGGAAGGCGCCGACGCTCGGCGTGAGCGCCGTCGAGTCCATGTCCAGTAGCCATGGCACCTCGCCCACCCTCACCGTCGCCGTTTCGTGGAACCTGGGAATCGACGTCGCGACGGCACCTGGCGCCTCGATGGCTTCCTTCTCGCCCGGCACGCGCAGCGACAGCCGCACCGGCGGGGCGATGCCCATCACGTTGGCGATCATCGTGCGCAGGCGAACCAGCGTCACCACGAAGCCCAGATGCTGCGGTCGGGCGGCGTTCCGGTCACGGTTCGGGGCGACGGCCGAGAACGCCGGTGCGTACATCGCGACCGCCGGCTCCGCTTCCTCCCGGAGGGTTCCCGTGGACGTGTCGAGCGTCTCGATGTGCACGACGCCCGAGTAAGCGATGTCTCGCGTGGCCAGGGCGCGATCCATCACGTCGCGGCGAGCCTTGTCCGTATAGGCGTCGAAACCGAACGGCGCAGCCACCGCGCCGGTCGCGGGTTGCCGCAGCAGGACGAGGGGAAAATAGACGTCCCTCGGGCCGACGGGCCACACGCGATAGGCCGGACGGAGTCGCTTCAGCCGGGCGACGTGGGCGTCGAGACCGGCGGGCGCCACGCGCTCGACGAATCCGATGCCGACCGACCCGAGACGGCCGATGGTCGACACCCGCAGCCCGTCCACATACGTGGTCCACTGGTCTTCGGTGATGTCCGGCTTCACGGCGATCAGCCCTGCCGCCGCCAGCATTGCTTCTTCGACCATCGCGAACTGCGCCTCGAACAGCTGTACCACGTTGGCGCAGGCGCGGCGGAAGCGTTCGCGCTCGGTGCGGGCGTCCTCGTAGCGGAGCGTGCCCCAGACGATGAGCGTCAATCCGAGGACGATGCCCGCCATCCACCACGACTTCGAGCGGCGAGTCCGGATCGTGGTCGGGACGTCGACGGTCATGGCAGTGCGAAACGCCGCATCCTGCGTCCGGCGCAGGTCTGTGCGGGAGGGGTTGGCGTGCAGCGTGACGCGACCGCGGGCCCGGCAGTGACGGCCTCGCGCGGCAAGTGCAACGGGATGGGGACTTCACTCATCAAAGGGCTTATCGGCATGCCGGGATTCGACTGGAGGTTGTCGCGCCTCACGAATCGGTAGGCCGCTCCACCGCGCCGATGAGTCAGGAACACGATCGATGCGGGCCATCCGAACCGAATGCTAGTCGTGAACCTTCGCGCCGTCGTGAAGCCGCGTCAATCCCGGTGACGACCGTCCCCCTCTGCGTCCCCGGGTGGACCGGGAACCACCGACTCGCCCGGGGAGACGCCGGATCCCGGAGAGAGGGGGCCGGTCCCGGCGTCCGTCAGTGGACCAACGCCCGTTCCACGTCGGCGAAGGTTTCCAGGGTGGGGAACGGGTCGAGCGAGATCCCGAGGGCGCGCTCGACCCGCGTGGCCGAGAATAGGCCGCGCACGATCGGATTCATCTGGCCCGCCAGACGCTCGAGCACGATCAGGTGCCGCTGCTGCGCCTGGCGGAAGGTGGAGACCAGATGCCCGATCCTGGCGTGGCGCAGTTCAATGAAGTCCAGTGTCTTCCATTGCGCCACGGGCTGCATCACGTCGCGCACTTCCAGTTCGCCGCGGGAGCCGGAACCGAAGTGACGGTCGCGAGACTGCAACGCGAGCATGGGTTTCTCGCCCGCGACGTCGTAGGCGGTGACGAGCCCGGATAACTCGAACTCGCCATTCACGGCGAACAGCAGGCGCACCCCGGAATAGACCATGCGATCGAGGGCGATATCGATGCGCGTGGTGTCGAGCACCGAGATCACCGGGCCGTGGCGCAGATCCGTGAACAGCAGGAACGCCGACGATTCGAGCGAGAGGTCGGGATGGGGAAGCTGCTCGGGGGTGGGAAGCACCGGATTGCGCGGGGATTGCGTCAACGTCAATACCGCGAACGGCTCGTTCATGGCGTCCTCCCGAAGGACCGCAGACTGGCGTTAGGCAGGCGCCGGCGAGCGGAGTTCGGCATTCGCACCGGTCATCGCGTTCGACAGACGGGCTCGCGGCGTGAAGGTCGGCGGGACGACGCCCGGCAAGCGCGCCACGGGTGCCACGACACCGTGGCTTCGAAGCCATCGGCACGCGGGACGCGGACGCCCGGGCCCGGCGACGGCCCGCGGCACGCGAGACCGCCCCTACCCGATGGCGAACTCGATCAGCATCGGGCCTCGCCGGGTGCAGGCAGCCCGGAAGACATCCGCGAATCCTTCGAGCGTGTCGACCCGCTTCGCTTCCACCCCCATGCCTTCCGCGAGCTTCACCCAGTCGAGCGCCGGTCGCGAGAGATCGAACAGTTCGTTCGAGGCCCGTCCGGCCTTCGCGCCGACGTTGACGAGTTCGCCATGCAGGATCTTGTAGACGCGGTTGGCAAAGACCACGGTGACGATGTCGAGTCTCTCGCGCGCTTGCGTCCACAACGCCTGCAACGTGTACATGCCGGCGCCGTCCGCCTGCAGGGCGACGACCTTGCGGTCACGGCAGGCGATCGCAGCACCGGTGGAGCACGGGAAGCCGAAGCCGATCGCACCGCCGGTGATCTGCAGCCAGTCGTGGGGGGCGGCACCGAAGGTCGGCGCGAACATCGCGCGACCCGACGTCACGGCGTCCTCCGTGACGATCGCGTTGTCCGGCAGGAGCGTGGCCATCGTGTTGGCGAAGGCCAACGGGTCGAATGCGCCGCGACCGGGTTCCGGTCTGGGTGTCTCGGGCATCGGCAGGTCGCGGGGTGCGCCCAGTTCGTCGGCCAGCCATTCGAGCGCCGCGACGGCGTTCTGCTCGGGCCGCGCCAGCAGATGAATGTCGGCGTCCGGCGGCGACAGCAGACTGGGCTTGTCGGGGTAGGCGAAGAAGGCCGTCGGCGGCTTGGCGCCGACGAGGATCACATGCTTCAGTCCGGCCAGCACCTTCAGGGCGCTGTCGACCGCATACGGGATGCGGTCCACCGGGGGTCGCCCGCGCCCGCGGGCCATGCGCGGTACCTGCGAGGGTGTGCGCAGCTGGGCGCCCGTCACGTGGCTGATCCGATAGGCGGCACGCAATCCGGCCTCGCACAGGCATTGGCCGGACAGCACCAGCATCGTCGGCTCCCGTCGGCGGAGCGTCTGCGCCATGGATCTCAGCAGGTCGGGCGCCACCGGCGTGCGCACCGGCACGGGCAGCGGTGCAGCCACGCCGCTGCCTTGTCCCCACGCCGTATCGGCGGGCAGGACCAGCGTCGCTACCTGCCCCGGCGGCGACAGTGCGGCCTGCACCGCGGCGGCGCCGTCCGCGGCGACGTGCGCCGACGTCTCGCTGGTGCGGACCCAGTGCGAAACGGTTCGGGCCATGCCCTCGGCGTCCGACGTGAGCGGTGCGTCGTAGGTCCGGTGGTAGGTCGCGTGATCTCCCACGATGTTGACCATCGGCGTGTGGGCGCGTTTCGCGTTGTGAACGTTCGCCATGCCATTGGCGAGACCGGGTCCGCAATGAAGGAGCGTGGCGGCCGGCTTCTCCGCCATCCGCGCGTAGCCGTCCGCGCAGCCCGTGACGACCGTCTCGGCAAGACCGAGGATGCAGTGCATGCCGTCGACCCGATCGAGTGCCGCGACGAAATGCATCTCGGACGTGCCGGGGTTGGCGAAGCAGGTGTCGACACCACTGGCAAGCAGGGTGCGGACGAGACTTTCGGCGCCGTTCATGAGGACTCTCGCAGACGGAAGAGCCCGGAAGGCTAGCATGGGCGACGTGCGCAGAGAGCGCCGCAACCGGGGGGCGGTGTCAGACCGGCAGGAACTGACCGGCGTCCTCGGGCCAGCCGATCTCCACGGCATCGCCCCGTTTGAAGAACGTCGATGCACGACCCGTCGCCGGGTTGGGTTGCATCACGTCGATCGGGCGGCCGCTCGCCACCTCCACGACGTAGAGGACGTCGTCACGCGTGACGTGGATCTCGATGACCCGGCCCGGGAAACGATTGACGCAGTCGGCAGTGCGCAAGTCGCGCGCGACGGCGATCCGCTCCGGGCGTATCGCGAACGTTCCGGTGGCGCCGGTCAACATGCCGCGCGTTCCGCGGCAGACGACGATACCCAGCCCCGCGACGTCGAGATCGAGCGCCTGTCCCGCATGCCCCCTGACGCTTGCGTCTAGCAGATTGCTCCGGCCGCTCAAGTCCGCGACGACGCGGCTCGGGGACGATCGCCGATGTGCGACGGGCTCGCCGACCTGTGCCCTGCGGCCCTGATTCATCTCCGCTATCCGGTGCGAGAGCGACAACGGTTACTCCTGATCGTGGACCAAGCGAGGAGGGTTGGGACCATCCCGGGCCCCGCATCCCCGCCAGTGAAGTAGATCGCCGAGCAGGATCCGGCATGTTGACTTGCATCAACGGCACCCGGCCACCGTCTCGCGACGGGGGCGTGCCTCAGCACCAGGACTGCTCGCCGTCCGGTTTTCGCAGCAGCTCCCGCAGATTCGCATCGATCACGCGGTAGCCGACATTGCCGTTGAGCCGCTGGCGGCCCTCGTTGAAGATGAGCGTCGGACTGACGGTCACGTTCAGCTCGCGAGCGAGGTCGAGATCCCGGGACAGCTCCGCGTAGGCTGCGCCGCTCCGGATCGCGGCTTCGACGGGCGCCGCGGGCACGCCGCACGTCTCGGCGATGCCGAACTGCACCGACCGGTCCGAGACGTCGGCCAGTTCGGCGAAGAAGGCCCGCCGCATCGCCCATGTCACCGGGTCGGGCGCCCGCATCGCGTCCGGGAGCCCGCCTTCCCGAGCGGCCACGCGGACGGCGCACAGGAACAGATGGCAGGACAGGGACGATGTCGGCGTGCCGGCGACCCAGACGTCCGGATGCACCACCACGTGCGGGTACTGGCTGGCGACCTGGCGCACATGCGCCGAGTACGCGCGCAGTCCGCCCTTGTCCTGCCAGCGGGCCTCGAGCTTCTGTCTCGCATTGCCGAAGATCGACACGAAGTGGGTATCCAGCATCACGCCGTCGGTGAAATTGGCTTTCAGTTCATCGAGCCGCACCTGGGCGACGTACGCCCAGACGCACAGGATGTCGGAGAAGCAGGAGATTCGGATGGGGTCCATGGCTCGGGGGAGGGGCCGGCGCGAGTTCGCCTCGGGAATTATCGACCTGCGCTGCGTGTGTTGCCAAAACACGGGCCGGGCTGCGGCGGGCCCGGCGGCTGCGGTTACACTCGGACGCGCACATTCCTCGGGCGGAGCCGACCATGCACGATTTCGTCATACGCAATGCCACGATCCATGACGGTCTCGGCGCTCCGCCGGTCGTGGGCGACCTGGCTGTGAGCGACGGACGGATCGCCGCCATCGGGACGGGCATCGGCGCCGCGCGCGAATCGATCGATGCCGCCGGGCTCGTGCTGATGCCGGGCATCATCGACAGCCACACGCACTACGACGCCCAGATCACGTGGGACCCGATGGCCTCGCCCTCGCCGGCCATGGGCGTGACGACCGCTGTCATGGGCAATTGCGGATTCACGCTCGCGCCCTGCAAGGCGGCCGATCGCGACCTGAACCTGCGCAATCTGACCCACGTCGAGGGCATGTCGCTCGACAGTCTGCGTGCCGGTGTCGATTGGCAGTTCGAGACCTTCCCCGAATACCTCGATGCGCTGGAGCGCAGCGGCGTCGGACCGAACGTCGCCGCCTTCATCGGTCACTCGACGGTGCGGACCTGGGTCATGGGCGCCGATGCCTCGAAACGTCCCGCGACGCCGGCCGAGATCGAGGCGATGCGGCGCATCGTGGCGGAAGGCCTGGCGGCCGGTGCCGTCGGCCTGTCCTCCACGACTTCGTACCAGCACAGCGGCGAAGGCGGCATTCCCATGCCGTCGCGACTGGCCACCGACGAGGAGTTCCACTCGCTGGTTTCGGTCCTCGGCGAAACTGACCGCGGTGTCTTCATGATGACCAAGTCCTCGGACACCACGCCCGCGTGGTTGCAAGCGCTGGCGGCGAGCGCCCGCCGTCCGTTCCTCGCGGCCGCGATCCTCTTCAATCCCGGTGTGCCGCAAGCGGCGTGGAATGACATCGTGGGCGTGGCCGAAGGCCGCGCGCGCGGTCTGCCGATGTCGGGCGCCGTCTCGTGCTGCCCGCTGAAGTTCGAGTTCACGATGCACGAGCCCTACGTCTTCGAGGGACTGAATGCCTGGAAGCCGGCCACCGTGTCGCGCGGACTGGGGTCGCTCGACGTCTACGCGAGCGAGGTGTTCCGTCAGGCCGTCAAGGACGAGCTCGCCATCCCGAAACGGCGCATCTTCTCGGGCGACTGGCACAAGGTGCACGTGGCGATGGTGAAAAGCCCGGCGCGTCGCGCGCTCGAAGGCCGCAGCGTCGGCGCGATCGCGGCCGCCGACGGCAAGCATCCGCTGGATGTGCTGCTCGATCTCGCGCTCGCCGAGGACCTCGACACGGTGTTCACGGCCGTGCTTCTCAACGGCGACGAGGACGAGGTCGCGAAGCTTCTCATGCATCCCGCGAGCCTCGTGTCGCTGTCGGACGCCGGCGCCCACATGACCTTCTTCTGCGACGCCGGATTCGGCCTGCACCTGCTCGGCCACTGGGTGCGGGACAAGCGTCTGATGCCGTTCGAGCAGGCCGTGAAGAAGCTGACCAGCGAGCAGGCGCAGTTCTTCGGGATTCCCGGTCGCGGGGTGCTGCGGCCCGGCGCATGGGCCGATCTGTTCCTGCTCGATCCGGCCCGCGTCGGGCGTGGCGATCCCGAGCGGCACCATGATCTGCCCGGCGGCGGTTCGCGCCTCTACACGCCCCCCACGGGCGTGCACGGTGTCTGGATCAACGGCGTGCAGGTGGCCGACGCGTCCGGCATGCGGGCGGACGCGGGTCGGCCCGGGCAAGTGCTGCGTCGGTTCGATCTCGCGTCATGAGCCTCGACCTGCGCTGGCTGGCGTCTGCCGCCGCCGTCTTCTCCGCGACGACGCCGCAATGCATTGCGGCGCAGTACATGACGATCGAGCAGGCGCGGGGAATGATCTTCGGACAGGCGCAGGAGTTCGTCGCCTCGCCGATCACGCTCACCCCGGAACAGATCCAGCGCATCGAGGCCGCGTCGGGCATACGCACGCGGACCCCGCAGCAGCAGATCTGGCAGGCGAAGGCCGGCGGAAAACTCCTCGGCTGGTTCATCGTCGATCAGGTGGTAGGCAAGCACGAACTGATCACCTACGGTGTGGGCATCAACGCCGACGGCAGCGTGCGGCAGTTCCAGGTCATCGACTACCGGGAGGCGTACGGGTACCAGATCCGCGACCTGAAGTGGCGCGACCAGTTCGTCGGCAAGACGATCAACGATCCCCTCGCCGTCGGCACCGACATCGCCAACATCAGCGGCGGCACGATGTCCAGCCGTCACGTGACGGATGGCATCAAGCGGCTCCTCCATCTCCACCAGCTCGTCCTGCGCGGAGGTTAGGCGCGCGCGTCCCTGCATGGGGACGCTGCTGCACGTGGCTGCGCGAGGCGGCGATGGCGACGTCGTGGCGCGGGCCATCGACGACGCCCTCGAAGCGGTCGCGCGCGTCGAGCGGCTGATGAGCTTTCACGACGAGACCAGCGAACTCACGCGCCTCAACCGCGAGGGCCATCGGACACCGCAGGTCGTCGATCCCTGGACCTACGCCGTGCTCATCCGTGCGCAGCGGGTGGCACGGGCCAGTGACGGGCTCTTCGATGTCACCGTCGCTCCGATCCTGGTCGATCGAGGAGAACTGCCGCGGCACGCGGAGCGCAACGGGGTGGGCGGATGCTGGAGGGACGTCGAGCTGCGGCCGGGGTATCGCGTGTTCTTCCGGCGTCCTCTGTGGATGGACCTTGGCGGGATCGCGAAAGGATTCGCCGTGGACCAGGCCATCCTGTCCCTGCGGCGGAGCGGCTGCCTGGAAGCGTCGGTCAACGCCGGCGGCGACCTGCGCCGGTACGGGGAGACAGCCGAAGTCATCCATCTGCGCAGCCCGGCGGGGCTGATGCCGGTGGCGGAACTGGGGGCCGGGGCCGTGGCGACCTCGGCCGCGAGGGTGAACTACGACGACCGGCTGGCGCAGCCGATCGGCTGCATCGTGGATCCGCGACGGGGCGCACCATGGCCGGGCCGCGGCAGCGTGATGGTGGCCGCGCGCACCTGCGTGATGGCCGACGCACTCACCAAGGTCGCGGCACTTGCGGGACCGTCGTGCGAAGCGCTGCTCGCGCGCTTCGGCGCCGCCGCACGCTGGTTCGACGCGGATTGAGTCCTACCGGACCTTCTCGTCGAAGTCCCCGGCGACCGGATAGCCTCGCGCCGTGTACGGGTAGTGCTGCATCTCGAACGGCTGATGCCACGGCAAGGCTGTCGGCCGATGGTACTGGCGGATCTCGGCGATCCGCCCGTCGCGCATTTCGAACAGGTCGACGCCGCGCGACAGCACCGGTGCCGTCGCGCCCTTGGGCGTCCACATCTCGGTCCATTCCACGACCACGTCATCGTCCTGGGCGATCACGCGATCGCACGTCCACCGCGCACCGGTCACGCGATGAACCCGCGCCCAGAACTGCGCCAGCGCCGCTCGGCCACGGACGGGGGCCTGGTCGATGAAATAGGCCACCACGTCTTCGGCGAAAGCGTTCTCGAGTGCCGGCAGATCGCCCGTGTTGCAGGCGGCCATGTAGCCGACGACCGTGCGGGCATTGGCCGAGTCCATGCGGTTCTCCCGTCGTGATGAGGGGCCATAGACTACTTGATCGGAGGTCGATCAACGCGCAGCATCCGCGGATGCCTCCGTCCCTTTCGCCGCTCCGGCTCGTGCTCGACACCAACGTCTGGCTCGACTGGCTCGTGTTCGATGACCCTCGCATTGCCGCACTTCGGAACGCTGTCGATGCCGGTCGGGCGGAGATCGTGATCTCCCCGGCATGCGATGCCGAACTGGAGCGCGTGCTCTCCTATCCGTTTCGACGGCACGCGCCCTTGCCCGAGGCGCGCCGCGTCGCTTGTCTCGAGCAGGCCCGGACGATCGCGCGTCGGCCGGACACGTCGTCGCCCGCGACCGGCCCCGCGCTCCCCGCTTGCCGCGATCGCGACGACCAGAAGTTTCTCGAACTCGCCCGCGATGCGCAGGCGGACATGCTCGTGAGCCGGGACGAGGCGCTCCTGCTGCTGGGACGCGGCACGCGGCGATCGCTGCCGTTTCGCATCGTGGCGCCGTCGGCGCTGGCGACCCTGTTCGATGCCGCACCGGCGTGCAGCGATACCCCCCACTGCGCCTGAACGATGGTCATCGATTTCGCGATTCGGGGTGAGTACATCCAGCTCGACCAACTGCTGAAGGCCACCGGCCTGCTGCCTTCGGGGGGCGCGGCCCACGCGGCCGTGGCCGCCGGCGAGGTCACAGTCGATGGCCAGGCCGAAACCCGCAAACGCGCCAAGCTGCGGCCCGGGCAACGGGTCCGCTTCGGCAACGACGAAATCGTGCTGCTGCCGCCGGCAGGCGGCTGAGCGTTCGGACATCCAGAGGAGGGAACAACCCCATGCCACGCATGAATGGAGGCCGTGCCATTGCGGCCGCACTGAAGGCCGAAGGCATCACGCACATCTTCGGCATCGTGGGCACGCACAACAGCCCGATGTTCGACGGGGTCTACAACGATCCGAGCTTTCACGTCGTCACCGTGAGGCACGAGCAGGGCGCCACCATGATGGCGGCGGGGTACGCCCGGGCCACGGGCAGGATCGCTGCCGTGTTCGTCGTGCCGGGGCCGGGCCTGACCAATGCGATCACGGGGATGGGGATGGCGTACTCGGAATCCGCCCCGATGCTCGTGTTCGGCGGGCAGAACGCGCACGGCCAGCTGGAGCGTGAAGGCGGCCACTTCCACGAACTGGCGAACTCGATCCCCCTGGCGGCCACCGTGTGCGGCTACACGACCCGGGTCGCGACCGCGGCCGATCTGCCGAAGGTCGTGCGTGAGGCCATGCGGGCCATGCGCTCCAAGCGGCCCCGTCCCGCCTACATCGAGGTGCCGCTCGACGTGCAGAACGGCGAGGCCGACGTGACCGTGCTGCCGCCCGAGATCTTCAGCCGGCCGGCCGGCGACCCGGCCGTCATCGCGAGGGCCGCCGAGGCGCTGCTCTCCGCCAAGCGTCCCTTCATCTATGCGGGCGGCGGTGCGGACAACGTCGAGGCGGAACCGGTGCTCGCGAAGCTTGCGGAGCGACTCGGCGCGCCGGTCGTGACGAGCGTCTTCGGACGCGGGGCCATCTCCGACCGCCATCCGCTCGCGCTCGGCGACGGCTGGGGGCGCCTCGATCTCTACGACGAGCTGCTCGAACAGGCGGATCTCGCGCTGGTCGTGGGGTCGCGCATCGATGTCGTCTCCGATGTGAACGTGGGTGCGAAGTTTCCGGCCCGCATGATCCAGATCGACATCGATCCGATCATGATCGGTCAGCGTCGGCCGGTCGATGTCGGCATCGTGGGCGATTCGGCGCTCGTACTGTCGGCGCTCGTGGACCGACTGGGCGCGGGCAAGCGCGATTCGTGGTTCGACGTGGCGGGCTTCCGCCAGCGCAAGCGCACGAAGATGCTCGACCGCGCCGGGCCGGTGCTGCCGATGATCGAGGCACTGCGTGCTGCCGTGCCGGACGACACGATCGTGGTGGACGACCTCACGTTGTTCGGCTACTGGATGCCCATTCTCTTCGACACCTACCGTCCTCGTACGCTGATCCACCCGGGGACGTACGGGACGCTGGGCTATTCGCTGCCCGCGGCCATCGGCGCCAAGTTCGCGAGTCCGGGCTCTCCCGTCATCTCCATTTCCGGAGACGGAGGCTTCCTGTTCACGCTGCAGGAACTCGCCACCGCGCGTGCCGAGAACCTGGACCTGGTCGTTCTCGTGTTCAACGACAACGCCTACGGTTCCATCGGCATCTATCAGGACCGGTTGTTCGGCGGACGCCACATCGGCGACACGCTGACCAATCCCGACTTCGTGAAGCTCGGGGATGCATTCGGCGCCAGGACGGCGCGCATCGAACCGAACCGGCTCGGCAGCACGGTGAAGCAGGCCATCGAGAGCGGTGGACTCTGGCTGATCGAGGTGCCGTTCGCGCCGAAGGGCCCGGCGACGCTGGTTCCCTGGATGCCGTGAAGGCCGGGAGGCCCCGCGCGGCAGGGGGCCTCCTCACTTCAGGGACGGAGGTGGCGCCGCCCGCGCCAGATCACGGTCCCGGCAGCGCCCGGTTGACCGGCTTCGGCATGCGGGCGTGGAATGCCAGGTAGAGCGTCGGGAGCACGATCAACGTCAGGATCGTCGCCGAGATCAGGCCGCCGATCACGACCACGGCGAGCGGCTTCTGCGTTTCGGAGCCGATGTCGTGCGACAGGGCCATCGGCAGCAAGCCGAGCATGGCGAGCAGCCCGGTCATCAGCACCGTGCGCATACGGGTCAGCGACCCGCGCATCACCGCTTCGTGCGCCGCCATCCCGGCCTGCCGCAGCTGGTTGAAGTAAGCAACCATCACCACGCCGTTCAGCACCGCCTGTCCGAACAGTGCGATGAAGCCGATCGCCGCCGACACCGACAGGGGGATGCCCGTGAGCAGCAGCGCGAAGATGCCGCCGATCAGCGCGAACGGAATGTTCAGCACGATCAGCAGGGCGCTCTTCACCGACTGGAACGCGTTGAACAGCAGCAGGAAGATGATGAGCACGGAGATCGGCACGATCACCATCAGGCGGGCCATCGCGCGCTCCTGGTTCTCGAACTCACCGGACCACGCCATCGTGTAACCCGCCGGGAGCTTGATGTCGCGCGACACGTTGGCCTTCATGTCCGCGACCACGCTGCCCATGTCGCGATCGCGGATGAAGATGCCGATGGACAGCACGCGGCTGCCGTTCTCGCGGCTGATGTTCATGCTGCCGCCGACGGTCTTGAACTCGGCCACCTCCGAGAGCGGGATGTGCGCGCCCGACGGGGTCGACACCAGCATGTCCCGCATCAGGGCCAGCGAGCGCTCCGGCTTCTTCAACCGCACGACCACGGCAAAACGCCGTTCGCCTTCCCAGATCTGCGTTGCGGCGCCGCCGCCGAGCGCCGTCTCGACGGCTTCCTCGATGTCGGCCACGTTCAGGCCGTACCGTGCCGCCGCCGCCCGATCGATGACGATCTGGACCTGCGGCAGCTCGCCCAGCCGGTCGACGAACGCCCGGGTGACGCCCTTGACATCCCGCACGGCCCCGAGCGTCTGCGTCGCGAGCCTGCGCAGGGTGTCGAGGTCGTCGCCGAAGACCTTGATCACGATCTGGCCGTCGATCTGCGAGATCGATTCCAGCACGTTGTCGCGGATGGGCTGCGAGAAGCTCGCATCCACGCCGGGGAATCGCGCCTCGAGCAGCTTCTCCATCTGGTCGAGCACGTTGCGCTTCGTCTGGCCCTTGGGCCACTCGTTCTCCGGCTTCAGATCCACCAGGAATTCGGCCATGTTGATCAGCTTGGGATCGGTGCCATCCTCCGGCCGACCGCCCTTGGACATCACGTTCGCGACCTCGGGCAGCGTGGCGAGCGCGCTCCGGATGCGCGCGTTCATCGCCTGCGCTTCCGGGAACGAGACCGAGGGCGGATACGGCACGTTGATCCAGATGGATCCTTCGTTCAGTTCCGGCAGGAACTCCGTCCCCAGTTTCGGGACGACCGCGAGACTGGCGGCCAGCGCGCCGACCGACAGACCGATGATGAGCGCGCGACGCTGCAGGGCCCACGCGAGCGCAGGCTCGTACCAGCGCTTGCAGAAACGGACGAGGGCATTCTCCTTGTGCGCGCCCGGCTGCCGCAGCAGCCACAGGCACGCCAGCGGAACCAGCGTGAGCGAAAGGACGAGCGAGCCCACCAGCGCGGAGGTCACCGACCACGCCATCGGCGCGAAGATCCGCCCTTCGTGGCGCTGGAGCGTGAAGATCGGGATGTGCGCCGCGATGATGATGAGCATCGAGAACAGCGTGGGCCGTCCCACCTCCGCGGCGGCTTCGAGCACGCGCTGCAATCTCGGCGTGCGATCCTCCTGCTCCTCGGTCAATCGTCGGTAGACGTTCTCCACCACGATGACCGCGCCGTCGACGATGATCCCGAAATCCATGGCGCCCAGCGACAGCAGGTTTGCCGGAATGCCGACGATGGTGAGGCCGAGGAAGGTCGCCAGCAGCGAGAGCGGAATCAGCGCCGCCACGATGAAGGCCGCGCGGAAGTTGCCGAGGAACAGCACGAGCACCACGGTCACGAGCAGCGCGCCTTCCACCAGGTTCGTGAAGACGGTCTTCAGCGTCTTCTGGATGAGCCAGGTGCGGTCGTAGAACGGCGCGATGCGGACGTGGGGCGGGAGCACCGATGCATTCAGCTGCTCGATCTTGGTCTTCACGCCGGCCAGCACCTGCGACGGGATCTCGCCCTTGCGCATGAGGACGATGCCGCTCGTCACGTCGTCCTGGCCGTTGAGGCCCACGATGCCCTGGCGCGGCACGTTGCCGATGTTGATCTCGGCCACGTCGCGCACGAGCACGGGCACGCCCTTGTGCTCGGCGACGACGATCCGGCCGATCTCGTCGGGCGAGCGCAGCAGGCCGATGCCGCGGATCAGGTACTGCTGCTGCCCCTGTTCCGTATAGCCGCCGCCCGCATTGGCGTTGCCGCGGCCGAGCGCCTGGAAGAGCTGCTGCAGCGTGATGCCGTAGTCGCGCAAGCGCGCCAGGTCCGGATTCACCTCGTACTGCTGGATCAGGCCGCCCAGACTCACGACGTCCGCCACGCCGGGGATCATCTTGAGCTGCCGCACCACCACCCAGTCCTGCAGGGTGCGCAGTTCACGCGAGGTGGCCGTGCTCGACTGCAGGGTATAGCGGTAGATCTCGCCGATGGGCGTCGTGAGCGGCGCGAGCTGCGGGATGATGCCCTCGGGCAGATCCGCCTCGCGCAGACGCTCCAGCACCTGCTGCCGGGCGAAGTACGGGTCGGACTTGTCGTTGAACGTGAGGATGATGAACGACAGGCCGAACTGCGTGTGCGAGAACATCCGCACCGAGTTCGGGATGCCGGCGAGCGCAACCTCGAGCGGAATCGTGACCTGGCGTTCGACCTCCTCCGCGGCGCGCCCCGGATACAGCGTGATCACGTTCACCTGGGTGTCCGTGACGTCGGGGAAGGCCTCGATCGGCAGGTTCTTGAACGCGGCGAGTCCGGCCCCGATGAAGAGCAGGACCCCCAGCACCACGAACAGCGGCTGGGTGAGTGCGCCCGAGATGAGGCGGCGGATCATCGCCGCGCGCCCGGTTCGCCGCCCTTCTGCTGGAAGATCTGCTGCAGGAACAGGCTGCCTTCGACGACGACGCGCTGATCCTTGCGCAGGCCCGTCGTCACGAGGACCGGTCCGCCTTTTTCGTCCAGGCCGTCCACCTCCGCGCGGGCGAACTTGCCGGTCGCCTCCTCGACGAACACGTAGTGACGGGTGCCGACGAGGAACACCGCCTTCGCGGGGACGGTGACACCGGCGCGCGGCGGACCCTGCAGCTCGCCGGTGACGAACATCTCGCCCTTGAGACGGCGGTCACGATTGTCGACGGCGCAGCGGACCTTGATCGTGCGCGTCTGCGGGTCGACGAAGTCGCTGACGGCGATGATCTTCGCCGTGAACGACTCGCCGGGATACGCCGTCGTCCGGAACGTGATGGCGTTACCGACGGCGAGCAGGGGCAGGTCGCGCTCCGTGGCATCGAGCCCCAGCCAGAGCCGCGTCGGGTCGGTGATGACGAACAGCGCCGGGGCGTTGCCCGTGCTCATGTCGGGGCGGACTTCCTGACCGGGATTGATGTTGCGTTCGACGACCGTGCCCGCGATGGGCGCCGTGAGGATCAGGCTGGCGTCCACGGTGGGGCTGCCGCCATACAATTTGATGCGCGCCGTGGCTTGCGCGTGTTCCGCACGTCGATCGGCCAGTTCGGCTTCGGCCGCGGCCAGATCCTTCTGTGGTGCGACACCGTTGTCGACCAGCAGCTTCACCCGCGCGAGATTCTTTCGGGCCAGGGCCAGATCGGCTTCCGCCTTGCTGGCCACCGCCTGGGCGTCCCCGAACTCGGGCGACGACAGGTGAGCCAGCGGCTGTCCGGGCTTGAGAACGTCACCGGGTCGTGCGTCGATCCGGAGGACGCGACCGCCGAAGGCCGGAAAGATGCGCGCCGTGCGCTCTTCGTCCCAGAGCAGACGGCCGGGAAGCTTCACGGCGGCGGGGGCGGCCGTCTCGGCGTTGACGATGGTGAGCGCGGCCAGTTGCGGACTGTTCGCGGGAAACACGATCCGCCCGTTCTCGACATGCGGACCGGACGTTGCGGTCGGTTGTTCGGCCTGACTGCAGGCCCCCAGCACGACCAGCGCCGCGAGCCGCAACAGGCGCCGCGCCGACACGATTCTTCCCATTCCTACCTTGCCTCCCGCAAGTCAGACACTCGAACCACCGAGCGGACTGTCCGTGCGGTGCCGGCATCCAGGTGTGCGCCGCATGGAGCTTGCGGTCTCGTCCTGTCGCCTCGCGATGCTACCGTGACCCGCGGGGCCTGGGAAGACAAAAACTATTGCGATTCAGTGGGTTGTAAGTTTCGCGAAAGCTTGTGTTTCAAATGTCACGACCGGGAGGGCGGCTCGTCACCCTCCCGGCACGTGGCCGCGATGGCTCAGTGGATCTCGGGGTCCGGGGTGGGATCCGTGCCTTCGAGGAAGTCGAAGTCGCACCCCTTGTCGGCCTGCGCCACGTGTTCACTGAAAATGGCGCCGTATCCGCGCGTGAACTTGGGGGGCTTCGGTTTCCAGGCGGCGCGGCGGCGCGCGAGTTCCGCATCGTCGACCTTGAGGGTCAGTGTCCGGGCGGGGACGTCGAGCTCGATGATGTCTCCGGTCTGCACCAGGGCGAGCGGTCCGCCGATCCAGGACTCGGGCGCCACGTGCAGGACGCAGGTGCCGTAGCTGGTGCCGCTCATGCGCGCATCGGAGATGCGGACCATGTCGCGCACACCCGCCTTCAGCAACTTCTTCGGGATCGGCAGCATCCCCCACTCCGGCATGCCTGGCCCACCGAGCGGGCCGGCATTGCGCAGCACCAGCACGGAGTCCGCATCGACGTCGAGCGCCGGATCGTCGAGGCGTGCGGCCATGTCGTTGTAGTCGTCGAAGACCATCGCGCGCCCGGCGTGCTGCAGCAGTTTCGGGTCGGCGGCGTTCGCCTTCAGCACGGCGCCGTCCGGCGCGAGGTTGCCGCGCAGCACCACGAGTCCACCGTCCGGGCGAATGGGATTGGCGGGCGTCTTGATCACGTCGTCGTTGTAGATGCGTGAGCCTGCGATGTTCTCGCCCAGCGTCTGACCGGTGCAGGTCATCGCATCCACGTCGAGCAGACTGCGCATGCCTTCGAGCAGACCGACGAGACCGCCGGCGTAGTAGAAGTCCTCCATCAGATACTGGCCCGCCGGCCGCATGTTGACGAGATACGGCGAGCGCTTGCCGATCTCCTCGAAGTGATCGAGCGCGAGCTCGATGCCGCCGCGGCGCGCGATGGCGATGACGTGGATCAGCGCATTGGTCGAGCCGCCGAGGGCCATCAGCACCTTGATGGCGTTGTCCACCGAGCGGGCCGTCATGATGTCGCGGGGTTTCATGTCCTCCCACACCATGTCGACGATGCGCCGTCCGGTGAGCGAAGCCATGCGCGCGTGGTTCGAGTCCGCGGCCGGAATGGCCGCCGCGTTGGGCAGGCTGAAGCCGAGCGTTTCGATGATGCTGGTCATCGTCGACGCCGTACCCATCGTCATGCAGGTGCCTGCCGAGCGCGAGATGCCCTGTTCGATGTCCTGCCAGTCGCGCTTCGTGATGTTGCCCGCGCGCAGTTCGTCCCAGTATTTCCACACGTCGGAGCCGGAACCCAGCGTCTTGCCGGCCCACCGGCCCGTCAGCATCGGACCCGCCGGCATGAAGATGGCCGGCAGATTCATGGACAGCGCGCCCATCAGCAGGCCCGGGCCGGTCTTGTCGCAGCCGCCCATCAGCACACAGCCGTCCGCGGGGTAGGAGCGCAGCAGTTCCTCGGTCTCCATCGCGAGGAAGTTGCGGTACATCATCGTGGTCGGCTTCTGGAACACCTCGGCCAGGGTGATGGCGGGCATCTCGAGCGGGAAGCCGCCGGCCTGCCAGATGCCGCGCTTCACGTCCTCCACGCGGTCACGGAAGTGCGAATGGCAGTGACTGACGTCGCTCCACGTGTTGATGATCGCGATCACCGGCTTGCCCGCGTAGTCCTGATGCGAGTAGCCCATCTGCAACGTCCGCGAACGATGGCCGAAGCTGCGCAGGTCCTGGGCACCGTACCAGCGGTGCGAGCGCAGCGATTCCGGGGTCTTCTTCCTGTTCTGTGCCACGAGCGATCCTCCCGAATGACGAACGGGAATTATCGCTTCAGCTTGGGGGGGAACGGTGAGGAATTCGGGAACGGCAACGCCCGGGGAGATCTTGCGGCAGCCGCGGGATCGCCGCGGCTGCCGGAGCCGGTGGGCGGCGGGCCGGTGACCGCGAAGCGGGCTGCCGGCCGGGCCGCGGAGGGCGATTATTGCCCTGCAGGAGCGCCGCCGACGGAGGCGGCTTCAGGCAACGCGCGCACCGGGGTCTGGTGCTTGACGCTGTTACGCACCTTGCGGTGGTGGTCTTCGAGCTGACGCTTCGCGGCATCGAATGCGTCGCGCAGCGCGATGTAGGCATCCTCGTTGTGGTGGTGATTCACGACCAGGGCCGCGCCGGGAACGCGCAGATCGATGTGGACATAGAAGTCCTTGCCCTGATGCTTGTGCTTGTGCGGCATCTCCACCGTCACATGGCAACCCATGATCGGGGAGAAGAATGACTCCAACTTCGCGGCTTTCTCCCGGATGTGTGCCTCCAGTGCTTCGGACGGGTCCACATCGCGGAACGTGATTTGCAGCGGAGTTTGCATGCGTTTACCTCCATGGAGTCGGTACTCGGTCGGTCGGGCGCGTACGGGCGTCCGTTCCAGTGATGGCCTTGCCGATTTCTCGTCTTTGTTCCCCGTTGGCGCGGGGTCCGCACCTCCTGCTCGCTCGTGATTTCCAGTTCCGGACAGTCAGGTCAATGATGCTCCGGAAGCTCCGGTTTGACCAACATCCGCCTTCAGGATCTGCAACAAATCGTAACGGTGACTCATGCGGATTTCGCTTCCATTCGCACCGTCAGCACGGACTGCCCCAACCCGATGGGGAAAGCAAGAACCATCGTCACGGCCTGCATGACTTTCTCGAAGCCTGCCTCGGATTGCGATACCGTGAACAGCGGCACCGCCGTGAGCCGGCAAGCGGTGCTCGCATTCACGCTCACACGGCCGCCGAGCACGCCGTCTTCCAGGGTGATCGAACGCGCGTCTGCCCGATCGAGGGGCTGACCGAATCCGCCGAGAATCTCGCCGTCGGCCACGTAGCGACCGAGAAAGCCGTCACAGCTCGGCATCGCGAGATTCAACTCCACGCGCAGCGTCCCGCCCTCCACGGTGTCGAGTTCGTAGCGCGCTTCGAGCGCGCCGTCGGCCACCGTATACGACTTCGATACACGCCCGCCTCCCAGAGTTCCGGCAAATGCGGCGCGGTCGCCGAGGTGATGGTGGTAACGCGGATGCTGGGACGGCGACCCCGACGAGGGATCGAAGCGATCGACGAACGACGAGCGCGGATGATCGTCGGCTCGCGCATCCTCCGCGCGAATCTCGTGGCGGAACGCCACGCGGTCGTGCGCCGAAGCGATGCCGTCACCCTGCGTTCGCGCCTGCTCGGCCGAGTCGAGATGCCGGTAGTAGTGTTCGCGTCGACGTGCGAGCGTGTCACCGAAATTGTGGCGCAACCGATAGTGCGACCATTCGATCACGGCGGCCTCCGCGTCGTCGCGGACCACCGCTTGCGCGACGTGATCGTGCAGGAAGATCTCGATGCATCCGTCGGCGTCCGCGTCGCGGCTCAGAAAGGGCGGGCGCGGCGACACCGCGTCCAGCGATGCCTCGAGTTCCACCGCCGCGTTCCAGACGGCGCGCCGCAGATGCGGCAGGTAGATGCCGCCGAACAGGCCGTGCCAATACGCGTCGTTCGCCTGCGCGCGATACAGCAGATCGCGTTGCGCTTCCGTTCGATCGGCCGGCGCCAGTGCCTCGAAGCGCTCCGACAGGTCGAGCGTGCGCTTGTGCATCCAGTTCGCCTCGGGATAGCGTGACAGGAAATTGCGCCAGATGCCGCCGCGCAGGAACGGCTTGAATCGGTCATAGCGTCCCTGCGATTTCTCCTGTTCGATCAGCGCCGCGAACTCGTCCGCACGATGCGCGGGCAGCGACCACTCGCCCATTTCCATGTACGACGTCGTGGGCAGGTAGACGATGCCGCGGGTCCGCTCCTTGTCGTGGAAATCGCGGAACAGCCGCGGCTGCACGAGCGGCGAGGCCAGTACCCCTTCGATGAATTTCTCGAGCCAGCGTCGGGTGTAGACCCAGTCGTAGGTCTCGGGCCAGATGCCGAACTTCTCGATGTCGTCGAAGTAGATCGCCGCGCATGCGCGCCCCGAGCCGGCGAACGATTCGATGTAGCGCACGACCTCGTCGGCCGGCGCGAACGGAATGCGATAGCGGAGCTGTTCGGAGATCGGGAACAGATCGAGCCGGCGACCGTCGTCCTCGGTCGTGAAGTACCCGGTGAGTTCCGGCAGATCGCGGCCTGCACAGACGAAGTGGTAGTCGTCCACGGTCACGTACGAGACCTGCGCCGCCGCCAGCGACGGGACGACCGTCGCTTCCCAGACGCGCTCCGTCAGCCACGCGCCATGCGGCCGGACGCCGAAGGCCCGTTCGAGGCGATTCGCGAGGGCGTCGAGTTGTCCGAGGCGGTCGCGTGCGGGGATGGATGCGAGGACCGGTTCCATGTCGCCGCCACCGAACAATTCCGCCTGGCGCCGCGCCACCATCTCGCGCAGGAGCGCCATGTCATCCGGGTAGTGGTCCAGCAGATAGGCAAGCAGCCAGCCGCTGAAGTGGGCTGCAAAGCGGAACTCGGGATAACGGTAGACGGTGCGCAGGAACGGGCCGTAGGACTTCTCGTGCGCCTCGTCGACGACGGACGGGAAGTTCCCCGCGGGCTGATGCGCGTGGACGCCGAAGAGCAGGGAGACGGGTGCGGACATGAGCGATTCTTCTTGGGGGAGGAGCCGGGCCCTCACCGGCTATCGGCCCGGCCGGCGGGAACTGGAGGCTGCGTCAGTAGGGAAAGAATGCGGCCAGGGCGTTGGCGGCGATGCGAGCCCCCCATTCGGGGACGAAGTGCCCGGCATCGGCCACGGGCATCGGTGACATCGCGCTGCGGATGGAGCGGACCCACGAGTTCATGACGTCACCTCCGAGCACCGGATCCTTCATGCCGATGGCCACGAAGGTCTGACCGGCCCAGGCCTGCGAAAGCCAGTCGCGTGCCCGGCGCGAAGTGGCGGCACCGGGGTCGTCCGGTCGCTCCGGAACCAGTTGCGGAAAGCGCCGCGCGCCGGCCTTGTACCGGCCATCGGGGAAAGGCGCATCGTAGGCCGCGCATTCCTCCGGCGACAGGTCCGGACAGGCCCGACCGAGCAGCTTGCCGACTTCCATGTCCGGGTGGTCGGCCGCCCAGGCTCGCCACGCGCGGAAGCCGGGCGAGAGCGGGACGTCGCCCGTGCCGAGCAGGGTGTTCATGACCAGCAGCCGCGTGAACTGTCCGGGACGGTCCATCGGCAACGTGAGGCCCAGCACGCCGCCCCAGTCCTGACAGACGAGACAAACGTTCCGAAGTTCCAGTGCATCGACGAAGGCCAGCAGAGCATCACGGTGGCGGTCGAACGAATACCACGCGTCATCCACGGGCTTGTCCGACCGGCCGAAGCCGAACAGGTCCGGCGCCACCACGCGGTGACCCGACCCCGCGAACACCGGAATCATCTTGCGGTAGAGATAGCCCCAGGTCGGTTCGCCGTGCAGGCACAGGAACACGGTGTTCGCGTCCGCCGGTCCGGCGTCGACGTAGTGCATGCGCAGGCCCTCGTAGCCCGGCAGCGCGTCGAGATAGTGCGGGGGGTGGTCGAAGCCCGGCAGGTTCCGGAACCGCTCGTCGGGGGTACGCAGCACGTCGGACATCACAGCAGCCTCGTGAGATCGCCGGTCGCGAACCCGCGCATCGGCAGGGAAATGTTGCGCGCAAATGCCGCCACTTTGAACAGCTCACCCATTTCCGCGGGGCTCAGCAGTTTCTGGGCGCCCGCCGCGAGCCGCGCGTAGTCCGCATCGGACACGGCGCCGTGCAGGCGCTGCAATCGCTCGGCGATGCCGCAGTTGATCAGGAACTGGGCCTGCGTCGTGTATCCGCCGTGACCGGCGCCGGCCGCCACGGCGGCTTCGGCGACGGCCGTGAAATCCACGTGTGCGGTGATGTCCTGCAGCCCGGGCAGGAAGAACGGATCGTCGTGCGCGCGATGACGGTAGTGGCACATGAGCGTACCGCGCGACCGTTGGGGGTGGTAGTACTCACGCCGGCCGAAGCCATAGTCCACCAGGAACGCGGCCCCTCGCATCAGCCGGGTGGCCAGCGTACGCGCGAGGGCGATGGCGTCCGGCGAGACTTCGCTCACATAGGGCGCGGGCACATCGATCCCGGCCAGGCCGGCCCGCACCGAGTCGTCGTCGAGCGGACGGTCCGCCCACGCGAACGCCCCGTCCGTCGCGGTGACCCCCCGCTCGCAGAGGCCGTTGTCGGTCCACGCCGCCAGATGGACCGGGACCGCGTCGAGCACCTCGTTCGCGAGGATCACGCCCGTGAAAGCGGCAGGCAGTGCATCGATCCATTCACAGCGTGCGACCAGATGCGGCACTTCCGCCGCGATGCGATCGCGCTGACGCGACCGCAAGTCCGGACTGAGATCGAGCAGCTGATATCGGCCGGGGAGTCGTCCCGAGGCGTCGAGCGTCTTCAGCACCTCTGCGGCGAGCGCGCCCGTGCCCGGACCGAGTTCGAGAATGTCGCCTCCAGTCTCGGCGAGCACATCCGCCACCTGGGTCGCGATGCACTGCGCGAACAGCGGCGAGAGTTCCGGTGCGGTGATGAAATCTCCCGCGCCGCCGAACTTCGTCGCGCCGGCGGCGTAGTAGCCGAGGCCGGGCGCGTACAACGCGATCTGCATGTACTGCGAGAACGGGATCCAGCCGCCGGCGGTGGTGATGGCTTGCCGGAGGGCGGCGGCCACGCGGCCGGCATGGGCGGCGGCCTCGGGCGAAGGGAGGATGTCGCGAAGAATCGAGGCAGAAGCCAAAGCGGCCCGCGAGGAGGGGTGGCGTAGAATCCCGATTCTATCTTCGAGGACGCCCCATGCCGAACCGTGTGGTCCTGATCACCGGTGGCGCCCGGCGTGTGGGGGCCGCCATCTGCCGCCGGCTCCATGCCGGGGGAGCCAACCTGATGGTGCACTTCAGAACCTCCGCCCAGGAGGCGCGAGTGCTGCAGGCCGAACTGAACGAGATTCGCGCGGACTCCGTGGCCATCGTGCAGGCCGACCTGCTCAACATTGCGCATCTCCCCACCCTCGTCCAGGAAACCGTGCAGCACTTCGGCCGGCTCGATGTCCTCATCAACAATGCGTCGAGCTTCTTCCCGACGCCCGTCGGGGACATCACCGAATCGCAGTGGGACGACCTGATCGGCACCAACCTGAAGACGCCGCTGTTCCTGTCGCAGGCAGCGGCGCCGCATCTGCGCAAGGCCGAGGGCTGCATCGTCAACATCGTGGACATCCACGCCGACCGCCCGATGAAGAACTACCTCGTCTACAACGCTGCCAAGGGCGGCCTGCTCGCGTTGACCCGCTCGCTGGCGCGAGAGTTGGGGCCCGAGGTGCGGGTCAACGGCGTCTCGCCCGGCGCGATCCTGTGGCCCGAGGATGACGCCTGGTCCGACGAACTGGCCCGTCATCGCATCGTCAGCACCACGTTGCTGAAGCGCGTGGGTGAGCCCGACGACATCGCCCGCACCGTCCGCTTCCTCGTCGAGGATGCCCCTTATGTCACCGGACAGGTGCTCGCCGTGGACGGCGGGCGCAGCGTCCACCTGTAACGTTTCATCGCATTCCGGAATTCGCACGTGAGCACGATCCAGAAGGACATCTACGAATCCAACAAGCTCGCCAAGCGCCTCAGGCGTCAGGCCGGCGAAGCCATTGCCGACTTCAACATGATCGGCGAGGGTGACCGCGTGATGGTCTGCCTCTCCGGCGGCAAGGACAGTTACGGGCTGCTCGACGTCCTGCTCTCGCTGAAGGAGCACGCGCCCGTCAACTTCGAGGTGATCGCGATGCACCTGGACCAGGCGCATCCCGGCTACCCGAAGGACATCCTGCCGAACTACCTCGAAGGGCTCGGCATCCCGTTCCGCATCGAACAGCAGGACACTTACTCCATCGTCAAGCGCGTGATCCCCGAGGGCAAGACGATGTGCTCGATGTGCTCGCGGCTGAGGCGGGGAATCATCTACCGCGTCGCCACCGAACTCGGCGCCACCCGCATCGCGCTGGGCCACCACCGCGAAGACATCCTCGAAACGTTCTTCCTCAACATGTTCCACGGCGGCAAGCTCAAGGCCATGCCGCCCAAGCTCGTCTCCGACGACGGCCGCCACGTCGTGATCCGGCCGCTGGCCTACTGCGCCGAGCGGGACCTCGCGGCCTACGCCGAGGTGAAAGGCTTCCCCATCATCCCCTGTGACCTGTGCGGATCGCAGGAGAATCTTCAGCGGAAGCAGATCAAGGCGATGCTCGCCGAGTGGGACCGCCGATTCCCCGGACGCGTCGAGACGATGTTCCGCAGCCTGCGCAATGTCGTGCCCTCCCACCTTGCCGACACCCACCTGCACGACTTTGCGAACCTGGTGGCCACCGGTGAAGCCGATCCGGACGGCGATACCGTGTTCGACCCGCCCGAGTTTCCCGCCGCCCCGAGCGTGTTCCCTTTCAAAGTCGTCGAAGCAGGCTGACCCCATGACCGTTCACAACTTCACGCCCCTGTCGGCACTGGGCGGCGGGCTCCTCATCGGCCTCGCCGCCGCGTTGACGTGGGGCGGGCTCGGCCGCATCGCCGGGATATCCAACATCCTCGGACAGTTCCTCGCCTTTCAGCGTGGGCATTGGGGATGGCGCGCCGCATTTCTCGCTGGCCTGCTGGTAACGGGTGTCGCGGCGCGAGCGGTCCTCGGGGAAACACTCGACTTCCAACTCGAAGGCGGCGCGGTGCGCATGATCGCGGCCGGCGCACTCGTGGGCATCGGGACGCAACTCGCGAACGGGTGCACGAGCGGCCACGGCGTCTGCGGCATCGGCCGCCTGTCGCCGCGGTCCATTGTGGCGACGCTCGTGTTCATGGCGACCGGGGGACTCGTCATCTGGCTGCTACGTGCGTCGGGAGCGCTGTCATGACGCGAATTGCCTACGCCTTCTCCTGCGGTGTCGTCTTCGCCATCGGGTTGATCGTCTCCGGCATGACCAACCCGGCCAAGGTCGTCGGCTTCCTCGACATCACGGGCCGATGGGACCCGAGCCTTGCGTTCGTGATGGGCGGGGCACTCGCCATGTTCGGATTCGCGTACTGGCGCAGCCGGCGTCCCGCGGCGCGGCCGCTGCTCGACGAGACGTTCTACGTCCCCGAAGCCCAGGGCATCGACGGGCGTCTGCTGATCGGAAGTGCGCTGTTCGGTCTCGGCTGGGGGCTCGCGGGGTTCTGCCCGGGTCCGGCAGTTGTGAGTGCCGGTTTCGGCGACGTGCGGGTGTGGGTGTTTCTTGCGGCAATGGCGGCGTCGAGTGCGGTGGTGGGGCGGTTGAATCGGCGGTAGAGCGCCAGGAGGCGGTCGGACCACCAATAGGCCTTTATTCAAAGAATTAAGCAAGTAATATCCTTGCATTTCTGGAGCGACACTCCATAATTGCAAGGATGATAGCTCGCCGCCTCAAGCAAAGAGTCCTCGAATCCCTGGCCAGCGCTCCTGCCGTCGGGCTGCTGGGGCCGCGCCAAGTGGGCAAGACCACGCTCGCCCGCGAGATCGCCGACGAGCGTGGCGGGCTCTACCTTGACCTCGAATCCCCCGCAGACCGCGGCAAGCTGGCCGATCCCGAGCTGTACCTCGGACAGCATGCGGACAAACTCGTCGTGCTCGACGAAGTCCATCGCGTTCCCAACTTGTTCCCCGCGCTGCGTGGCCTCGTCGACCAGTCACGCCGTCAAGGGCACTCGGCCGGTCGCTTCCTGCTGCTCGGGTCCGCCTCACTCGACATGCTCCGCCAGTCCGGCGAGAGCCTCGCGGGCCGCGTCGC
>JAXMFE010000007.1:0-324413 GCA_046347985.1 Burkholderiales bacterium | reverse complement strand
AGCGGGTGAAGGGAATCGAACCCTCGTCGTAAGCTTGGGAAGCTTCTGCTCTACCATTGAGCTACACCCGCACTGGCCCGGATTCTACGTGTTTCCCCCGGTCCGCGGGAGCCCGCCTTGGACACGCTTGCCGCTCGACGAGCGAGCGGGGATGGCTCGCCCACCGACGACCGGCGGCCCCGCCACCCTCAGGAACATTGCTTGCCGTCAATACCGGCTCGCCGACACCCTTCAAAGTTGGCGGCTGGGTTCCGATTCCCGAGGGCGCATGCATGATGGCTGTCAGACTCAAAGCAGGCGCAAGCCGGCATAAGCGGTGGCGAGCACGTGTGGCCGTCTTCCTGGCCATCGCGATCACTGCATTTTCGCTGCCCATGGCCTATGCAGGCCCTGTGACGAATGCCCAGGTCTGCTGCGTCAGCGGCGACGTCAACGTGATATCGCCTGACGGCAACAGTCACGCCCTCACCTCGGGAGATTCCATCGGACTGGGCGATCAGATCGTGACCGGCCCGAATGCTTCGATCCAGATGACGCTGTCGGACGGCGAGTCGACGATATTCGTCGGGCAGAGTTCGTCCGTCACGATGGATGCCGACACCCTCACGCCACCGCCGCCGCAGACACCGACCCAGAACCTGATATTCAGGATTCGCGGCATCTTCCGCGTGATCATGGGGCCGCTGATCCCCGCGCCGGTCCGCTTCGTCACGTACACGGGAAGCGGAGGCATTCGAGGGACCACCGTCGAGATCGACACCGAAGCGTCGGGCGTCGACGAGCGTTGGGTGCTGCGCGAAGGCGGGCCTTTCGAAGTCGCTCGTCACAATGCGTTCACGGACCTTCCCGATGCGCTGTTCAACGATCCGGGCGACAAGCGCCTGGAGACATTCAACGTCCAGGCGGCGTCCGACGCCGCAAGAGACTTGAACATGACGCTGCTCGACTACCTGAGAGGCACCAACGCCGTCATCACGCTCACCGAACGGGATACCGGCGTCCTGTTCATAGGAGACACGACGATCGGTCCCGCATGGCTACCCGCCTCGACAGGAGGTGGCGGCACCTGCAACTGCGTGCCCGAGCCCTCGTCCATCGTCCTGATCGCCGCCGCGATCCTCGCGCGGATGGGCGGCCGGACACGACAATCGAAACGCGGGGAGCTTGCCTCGCCGCGTGATCACGGCTAGCGGACCGCCGGGAGCGCCGCGCCGAGCGCGACAACGATCATCAACAAGGGATACGGATAGGCCACCGTCGGACGCATGGCATTGGCCAGATACTCGGCGATGAGCCCGGCCATTCCAGGGCGGCTTGCGTGCCATTCGAGATGAAGTCGAAATGCGTCCTGCTCGTCGCCCCCGGCGTCGAGCTTCGCCTCGATGCGGAGCAGGCGGTCCGCGAGCCGTGACTGCGACGTCCTGAAGATGCCTTCCTGGAGCCACAGCACCGCGAGCAGTGCGAGCGTCAGAACCATCGGCGCGTTGACCGCGAAGCACGCCACCACCAGCGCCACGGCGACGAGCTTGATCGCCAGGGCGCCCGTTTCATAGCGTTCGCTGTTGCCCTGAAGGATCTGCCACTCGCGTCGCAAGCCATCGTGTGTCACGGCGTTCGATCTCCTGCGAGGCCGGGCATTGGGGCGATACCGAATGCCGCGACGATGCCACGGCAGACAGGAATCGAGGGCGATCGCCAAACGACGACCGCCCCCGCAGAACGCGCGTCGGAAACCCGGGCCCGACGCGCACAGCGGCCCGCTCAGTGGTTGTCGCGCGGCACGCCCTTGGTGGTCGAGATGCGCTGGTACTTCACCGCGGGCTTGAGCACCATGCCGTTGGAGAGTTCGTCCACCATGTTGCGCTGGATCTCCTGCCACGGCGTCTGGCTCTCGGGCGACTGGTAGCCCCCCTTCTTCAGCAGCGCAGCCATGCGCTTGGCGTACTCCTCCTTGGTGATGAGGATGTTGGCCGTACGCTTGTTCAGATCGATGCGGACGCGATCGTTCGTCTTGAGAATCGCGAGCCCGCCGTTGCTGGCGGCTTCCGGAGACGCGTTCAGGATGGACGGCGATCCGGACGTACCCGACTGGCGACCGTCACCGATGCAGGGCAGTTCGGTCACGCCCGCCTTGATGAGCTTGGCCGGCGGCTGCATGTTCACGACTTCCGCCGCGCCCGGGTAGCCCTTGGGTCCCGTGCCGCGCACGAAGAGCATGCAGCTGTCGTCGATCTTCAGCTTCGGATCGTCGATGCGGTGGTGGTAGTCCTCGGGGCCGTCGAACACGATGGCTCGTCCTTCCCACGCGTTCGGGTCCTTCGGGTCGGACAGATAGCGGTCGCGGAACGCCTGCGAGATCACGCTCGTCTTCATGATCGCGCTGTCGAACAGGTTCCCCTTCAGGTTCAGGAAGCCGGCCTGCGTCTTCATGGGCTTCTGGAACGGCCAGATGACCAGCGGATCCTGCACCGGCGTGTTCCTGCAATTCTCCGCGAGCGACTTGCCGTTGACCGTGACCGTGTTCTTGCGGATCTTGCCGGCCTTCAGCAGCTCGTTGACCACACCCGGGACGCCGCCCGCGCGGTAGTAGTCCTCGCCGAGGTACTCGCCGGCCGGCTGCAGGTTCACCAGCAGCGGGATGTCGTAGCCGACCTTCTCCCAGTCGTTCGTGTCGAGCTTCACCCCGATGTGCTTCGCGATCGCATTGAAATGGATCGGCGCATTGGTCGACCCGCCGATCGCGGAATTCACGACGATCACGTTCTCGAACGCCTCGCGCGTCATGATCTGCGAGGGACGGAGGTCCTCCCAGACCATCTCCACGATGCGCTTGCCGGTCCGGTACGCGTTCTCGTAGCGGTCGCGATGCGGCGCGGGAATGGCGGCGCTGCCGGGCAACGACATGCCGAGCGCTTCGGCCAGCGAGTTCATCGTGGACGCCGTGCCCATCGTGTTGCAGTGCCCGGCCGACGGGGCCGAGGAGGCGATCAGTTCGATGAACTGTTCGTGGTTGATTTCGCCCGCGGCCAACAACTGGCGCGCCTTCCAGACGATCGTGCCCGAGCCGGTGCGCTCGCCGCGGAAGTTGCCGTTGAGCATCGGTCCGCCGGACAGAACGATGGCCGGGATGTCGACGGTCGCGGCTGCCATCAGCTGGGCGGGCGTGGTCTTGTCGCAGCCGGTCGTCAGCACGACGCCGTCGATGAAGTAGCCGTAGAGCAGTTCGACGAGGCCCAGATAGCAGAGATTCCGGTCGAGCGACGCCGTGGGGCGCTTGCCGGTTTCCTGGATCGGGTGCAGCGGGATCTCGAACGCGATCCCGCCCGCTTCCCGGATGCCCTCGCGCGTGCGATGCGCCAGCTCGAGGTGGTGCCGGTTGCAGGGCGAGAGGTCGGAGCCCGATTGCGCGATGGCGATGATCGGCTTGCCGGCCTGCAGTTCCTCGCGAGACAGTCCGAAGTTCATGTAGCGCTCGAGGTACAGGGCCGTCATGTCCGGGTTGTCCGGATTGGCGAACCACTGTCGCGATCTCAGCTTCGACGGATCTCTTGCCGCTGACTTCTTGGCCATGGTGTGACTGCTCCTCCTAGGGTGTGGGCGTCCGGAAACTCCGAAACCAGGGCGATTCTACCGAGCAGCGACGGCAGGGGCACGCCTGACCGCACGCGTGCGGTACGCTCCCGGTTCCCGACCACGCGCCGGCCCCGGCCGATGACGCCACCTCCATGACATCCGCAACGCGTGAACCCCTGTTGTCCGGCCTCACGGTGCTCGACTTCACCCGCGTGCTGGCAGGCCCCTACTGCACACGGCTGCTGGCGGACCAGGGGGCCGACGTCATCAAGGTGGAGCGCCCGATCGAAGGCGACGAAGTCAGGCACATCGTGCTCCAGCTCGATCCGGACCGGACGGACCAGAGCAGCTACTTCGTCCGGCTCAATGCGGGCAAGCGGGGGATTGCCGTCGATCTGTCCCGGCCGGAAGCGCGCACCGTCATCCTCGATCTGGTTCGACAGGCCGACGTGGTCGTGGAGAACTTCTCGCCGGGCGTGATGGCGAGGTACGGGCTGGACGCCGAAGCGCTTCGGACCCTCAAGCCGGACCTGGTCTATTGCTCGATCTCGGGATTCGGACAGACCGGCCCCCTGAGTTCCCTGCAGGCCTACGCGCACCTCATCAACGCGATCTCGGGGATGATGGATCTGGAGCGCGGCGGCGACGAGACGCCTCGCACGTCCTACCTGCAGGCTGCCGACGTCCTCGCGGGGGCGCATGCGTTCGGCGCGATCTGCGCGGCCCTCGTCCGACGCGGCAGGAATGGCCAGGGCGCATTCCTGGACGTCTCGATGCTCGAGTGTCTGGTCGCAGCGGACGACATCAACTATGCGGCCCTGCTGAATGGCGGCCAGGTGGAGCGGCGGCCACGCGTCGGCATGGTCATCCACGGCATCGCCGGCCGGCACATCGCGCTGCAGACGGCCGGTGCCGCACACCTGTGGAGCCGGCTCGTCGGTCTGATGGGGCGTCCGGAACTCGCGACCGACCCCCGCTTCGCGACGGCGACGTCGCGCCGCACGCATTGGAACGACCTGCTGGCGATCATCCGGGCGTGGCTAGACGGATTCGAATCCGCCGAGGAAGCGGCGCGAGTGCTCGCCTCCGCCCGAATTCCGACGGTGCCGATGCTGACCCCGGAGGAAGTGGTGGCACACCCCCAGATGCAGGCCCGTGCGGCCTTCCCCGAAGTGCCGCACCCGGCCCGGGGAACGGCCCGCGTGACGGCAACGCCGTTCCACGTCGATGGGCAACCCGTACATCCGACCGGTCCGGCGCCCTATCGCGTGGGCGAACATTCGCGCGAGATTCTGGCCGACCGCCTGGGCTACCCGCCGGAACGCATCGACGCCCTGTTCTCGTCAGGGGCCGTCACGACCGACTGAGCGAACCGGAACGATGCGCGTCAGGCGCGACGGCGTTTGCGCGGGCGGTGCGCCGGGACCGCGGCCGGCGCAGCGATTTCGGCTTGATCCACGACCCAGCCGCCCCGGGACCCCGAACGGCGACGGCGCCTGCGATGCGTGCGTCGCCAGAAGAGCGCCACATTGAGAGACACCATGCCCACGAGGATCAGCGAGAAGGCAAACCACCCGAAGAACGGGCCGACGTCGGAGACGTGGTCGTAGATCCCGAGATGCAGCGAACGCACCCACATCACGCCGGCCGCCATCACCAGCAGCATCATCCCGAAGCCGCGAGCCATCCATCGCGACGAACCGCCCGCGTGCTTGCTGCGGATGTGCATCCACAGGTTGAAGACCGAGCACAGCGTTGCACCCATCATGCAGCCGCTCATCAGCACGTACGCCTCGTCCGCGGCGCCGCCGTGCATCCCCGTCTCCACGGTCAGGAGATAGGCGGTGGCGATGGCGACGACGGCACACAGGGCCAGGGCCGTGAACAAGCCCAGGATCCAGACGCCTCTCGAGAACGCGGTTGTAAGTGTCATCGACATCGACAGACTCGGTGGGTGGCGGCCGGGCATGACAATGAGCGCTGTTTCCAAAGTGCTTTCAGCATCCGGACACGCGCCGCGTATACTCCGCGCTCGCCTCTGCGCCGTCGTCAGCAACAAGAGTTCCACCCCGTGATTCACGTCACCGTCAACGATTCCCGCCTGGCCTTCGAAACCCCGGTCACGGTGGCCGACCTCATCGCACACCTCGCCCTGGGCGGCAAACGCGTCGCCGTCGAGCGCAACGGGGAACTCGTCCCCCGCAGCCTGCACGGCACCGACGTCCTGGCCGATGGCGACCGCATCGAGATCGTCGTGGCCGTCGGCGGCGGCTGATCCGGCGCCCCCTCCTCCTTCAGAGTCCTGACCATGAACGAACCCCTTCTCATCGCCGGCCGCCCCTACCGATCGCGCCTGCTGGTCGGCACCGGCAAGTACCGGGACTTCGCCGAGACCCGCGCCGCGATCGATGCCAGCGGGGCCGAGATCGTCACCGTCGCCATCCGTCGGACGAACATCGGCCAGAACGCCGGGGAACCCAGCCTCCTCGATGCCGTGCCGCCGGACCGCTTCACGCTCCTGCCCAACACGGCCGGCTGCTACACCGCCGACGACGCGGTGCGCACCCTGCGGCTCGCCCGCGAACTGCTGGATGGGCACGACCTCGTCAAGCTCGAGGTCCTCGGCGACCCGAAGACGCTGTTCCCGAATGTCATCGAGACCCTCGCTGCCGCCCGCACGCTCGTGACGGAAGGCTTCAAGGTGATGGTGTACACGTCCGACGATCCGATCATCGCCAAGCAGCTCGAGGAGATCGGCTGCGTGGCGGTCATGCCGCTCGCATCGCTCATCGGGTCCGGCATGGGCATCCTCAACCCGTGGAATCTCGAGATCATCATCGACCAGGCCAAGGTGCCCGTACTGGTCGATGCCGGGGTCGGCACGGCTTCGGACGCGGCCATCGCCATGGAACTCGGTTGCGACGGCGTGCTGATGAACACCGCCATCGCCGCGGCCCGTGAACCGATCCTGATGGCGTCGGCCATGCGCAAGGCCGTGGAAGCCGGTCGCGAGGCGTATCTCGCAGGCCGGATGCCGAAGAAGACATACGCGGCATCGCCCAGCTCACCCCAGTCCGGCACGATTGCCCCGGCCCCGCGCGCCGCCTGACCCGGCTTTCGCCGCCGCATGACCACTGCCGAGCACCGCCCGATCCGCAGTTTCGTCCTGCGGCAGAGCCGGACCTCCGTCGCACAGCAGCGCGCGGTCGACACGTTGCTGCCGCGGTGGGGCATCGAGTACCAGCCGCAGCCGCATGACCTCGATGCGGTGTTCGGGAGGCGAGCCCCGCGCGTGGTGGAGATCGGATTCGGCATGGGCGAGTCCACCGCGACCATCGCCCAGGCGCATCCCGACGTCGACTATCTGGGCATCGAAGTCCACCGCCCGGGCGTCGGCAATCTCCTGAAGCTGATCGACGCGGCGGGCCTCACCAATGTCCGGGTCATCCGGCACGACGCCGTCGAAGTGCTGACGCACATGATCCCGCCGTCGAGTCTGGACGGCCTGCACCTGTTCTTCCCGGACCCCTGGCCCAAGAAACGGCACCACAAGCGCCGTCTGGTCCAGCCGCCGTTCGTGGCGCTGGTCGCATCCCGCCTCAAGCCAGGGGGCTACGTGCACATGGCGACGGACTGGATGGAGTACGCGGAGCAGATGCTTGCCGTGCTGAGCGCCGAACCGTCACTCGAGAATTCGGCCGCGGACTACGCGGATCGTCCGGAGTCCCGGCCCCGGACGAAATTCGAATCGCGAGGTCTGCGGCTCGGGCATGACGTCCGCGATCTGCTGTTCCGGCGCCGCGCTCGCCCGTGACGCGGGCCGAGGCCCGCCGGTGCCTCGTCAAGGCAGGAAGTGCTGCAACAGGTCGTTGAGGAAGCGCCGGCCCAGCGCAGTCGGGCGAATCGTCATGGCGTCGCGTGTCAGCCAGTCGCGGCGCTCCGCCTCCTCCAGTTCCCGCCGCACGGTCGGCAGCGGCAAGCCGGTCCGCTCCTCGAACAGGGTCGCCGGGAATCCTTCGTTCAGCCGCAGCGCATTCATCATGAACTCGAACGGCAGTTCGTCGGCGGCCACCTCGTGCTCCGACTGCAGCGGGGAACCGGCGAGCGCCTGTGCCATGTACTCGCGCGGATGCTTGTGGCGCATCTCGCGGCGGACACGATCGGGAAAGCTGAGCTTCCCGTGCGCGCCCGCACCGATGCCGAGGTAGTCGCCGAAGCGCCAGTAGTTGAGGTTGTGTCTCGACGCATGGCCCGGCCGCGCGAAAGCCGACGTTTCGTAGTGGGTGTAGCCCGCTTCCCCCAGCCGCTCCTCGATGCGTACCTGCATCTCGGCAGCGTCATCGTCTTCCGGCACGGCGGGCGGGTAACGGTGGAAGTAGGTGTTCGGCTCGATCGTCAGATGATAGGCGGAGACGTGCGGCGCACCGGCCGCGATGGCTTGGGCGATATCGGCCACGGCGGCCTCCAGGCGCTGTCCCGGCAGCGCATACATCAGATCGAGATTGAAGTTGTCGAAGAGGCCGGCGGCGATCGCCACCGCCCGCCGCGCCTCGGCGTCATCGTGTATCCGCCCGATGGCCCGCAGGCTCGCCGGATCGAAACTCTGGATACCCACCGACAAGCGGTTGATCCCGAGGCCGCGGAAGGCGGCGAACCTGCCTTGCTCGAAAGTGCCCGGGTTGGCTTCCAGCGTGATCTCGGCATCGGCGTCGATCGGCAGGCGCGCCCGCGCCGCGCTGAGGAAACGGTCGAGCGCCTCGGGAGACAGGAGGCTCGGGGTCCCGCCGCCGAAGAAGACGGAATGCACGCGCCGTCCCCAGACGGCGGGCAACGAGCACTCGAGATCCGCGATCAGCGCATCGACGTAGCGCTGCTCCGGGACATCACCGCGCGCCTCGTGCGAATTGAAATCGCAGTAGGGGCATTTGCGGACGCACCAGGGAATGTGAACGTAGAGGGACAGCGGCGGCAGGGCGGTGAACCGCACGCGCCCGGCCGGCCGCATCACGGAGATCGGCGCGCCCGCCGATCCCGCGGAGTGCCGTGACACGGCAGCCGGCGTGCGCTCAGCCCCGGCCGACGAACGGCATCTTGGTCGCCATGATGGTCATGAACTGGACGTTCGTCTCGAGCGGCAGATCCGCCATGTGGACGATCGCGGCGCCGACGTGATCGACATCCATCAGCGGTTCGACGGCCAGTTCGCCGTTGGCCTGCGGAACGCCCTTGGCCATGCGCGCCGTCAGGTCGGTACCGGCATTGCCGATGTCGATCTGCCCGCACGCGATGTTGTACTTCCGGCCATCGAGCGAGGTCGACTTGGTCAGACCGGTGATGGCGTGCTTGGTCGAGGTGTACGGGGCCGAATTCGGCCGCGGTGCGTGTGCCGAGATCGAACCGTTGTTGATGATGCGCCCCCCTTGCGGCGTCTGGTCCTTCATCAGGCGGATGGCTTCCTGGGTACACAGGAACGGTCCCGTGAGATTCACGTCGACGACGCTCTTCCACTGCTCGTACGTGAGGTCTTCGATGGGGATGGCCGGTGCGCCGATGCCCGCATTGTTGAACAGGACGTCGAGCCGACCCCAGGTGGCCTTGACCTTCGCGAACAGCGCCTTCACCTGCGCCGGATCGCACACGTCCGTCGCGACGGCGATCGCGTTCGCCGACGTTGCGCCGGCCTCGGCGATGGTCTTCTCCAGCATGTCGAGCCGGCGCCCGGCCAGCGCGACGGCATAGCCGGCCTTCAGCAGCGCCTTCGCCGCCGCCTTGCCGATCCCGCTGCCCGCGCCCGTCACAATCGCTACCTTCGTCGTCGTCCCCACGTCTTGCCTCCCGATCTGGTCGTGACGGAATCGTCACCGGAAAGCCGCGATTGTACGGTGCGAGCGCGCCGGCGGACGCGCCGGATTCAGCGCGTGGCACGCGGCGCGTAGACACGCCTCCACGTCTGCGCGAGGGAACGCACGTCGGCATGGCGCAGCACGCCACGGCGCGCGAGTTCCTCGTGCAGCGCCGGCAACCGGTACTGCGGCACGGCCGGGTACAGGTGGTGTTCGACGTGGAAATTCACGTGATGCGGAAACAGGAAGAACCGCGCGAGCCGACCCGTCCGGTGCGTCCGTGCGGCGACGAGACAAGACCCCGTCCCCAGCGGCGCGCCGTGCTCGGCAATGGCCCGCAGCCGCAGCAGTGCCTGCAACACGGTGGCGAGGGGCACGAGCCAGAGCACGACATATCGGAGCAGTCCCGGCGGCCCGGCCGCCAGCGCCATCCCGACCGGCACCGCGAGGTGCCAGACGACGACGCCCCAACGATCCTTCAGCGCCGCGGTCCGCAATGCCGGCGATGTGTCGTCCAGCGGCCGCGGCTTCTCTCCGGTGGCGGCATTGGCTGCCGGGTCGCCGAAGAAGTACCGGAAGGTCTTCCAGGCCGTGAGTCCGCACACGTCCGCCGCGAGCTTGCGCAGCAGATACACGCGCCCGCGCGGGTAGCCGCCGTGCAGGGCGAGATCGGGGTCCTGCGGACCGTAGAGGTGATTGTGGTGCAGGCGATGGACCACCCGATACGAGCACATCGAGATCCCGTTCACGCGCCCCAGCCATCGGCCGACGACGTCGTTCCGGCGCCGGGCCGACAACAGCCGATAGTGCGCGGCCTCGTGCGCCAGCACGAACATCGCGTGCTGGCGCGTCGCGATGATCACGATGGCCGGGACCACGACCCACGGGGTCCACGCCCAGGCTGCGACGCCGACCGCACCGAGAGCCGCCGCCACCGTGCCGAGCATGGCCTTCCAGGACTGCCGGTCGTCGAGCACGGTGAGACGCCCGAGAACGTCGGCCGGCAGGGCCCGTTCCGCCTGACGCAGGTCATCGCGAAACTCGTCTCCGGGCACGACGGGCATCGCCGTGTCCGGTCTCCCGTTCATCTGCGCAGGGATGCGAAGGCGTCATCCATGATCTTCAGCGTACGCTCCACGTCGGCCTGGGTGTGCGCCAGCGAGATGTAGAACTTCTCGTTCGGATTCACGAGCAGGCCCCGCTCGAGCAGGGCCATGGCCCAGCGCCAGCCGAGGTCCTTGTCCGAGGTCGCATGGTCGACCCAGGTGCGGATCGGGGCGCGGGCGGTGAAGCGCACGCCGAACACCGCATCTTCCCCGGGCACCTGCACGTCATAGCCGTGCCGCTTCGCTGCGGCAACGATGCCGGCACGCAGTCGCGATCCGATGGCGTGCAGGTGATCGTAGACACCGGGTTGCGACAGCACTTCGAGCGCGGCCAGTCCGGCGGCAGCGCAGATCGGATTGCCGTTCAGCGTGTTCGTGGCCCAGACGACCTCGCCCTTCGGCCGGCTGCGCGCATCCAGCACCGACATCACGTCGGCCCGCCCGACCACCGCCGCCATCGGGAATCCGCCGCTGATGGCCTTGCCGTAGCAGGCGAGATCGGGGACGACCCCGTAGCGCTCCTGCGCGCCGCCCCAGGCCAGGCGAAAACCCGTCACGATCTCGTCGTAGATCATCACGATGCCGTGCTTGCGCGTGACATCGCGGATCGCCTGCAGGAATGCAGTGTCCGGCACGAGCACGCGTTGCAGCGGCTCGACGATGACGGCGGCCAGCTCGTGCGCGTGCTCCTCGATGATCTGCACCGCCCGCTCGGGATCGTTGAACGGTGCGATCAGGACGGTCTCACCGGTTTCCTCCGGCACGCCGACCGAATCGCGCTGCCCGCGGGGGTACTGCGACAGTGTGGCCGGCACCGTGCTCCAGAGGCCGTAGTCGTGCATGCCGTGCCACGCCCCCTCGAACTTGAGGATCTTGCTGCGCTTGGTCCACGCCCGCGCGACCCGCAGCGAGTAGTAGGTGGCTTCCGTCCCCGAACCCGTGTAGAGCACGGTCTCGCCGCAGGGGATCGCTTCGACGAGACGTTTGGCGAGCAGGATCTCCGGCTCGTTCAGGAAGAAGTAGGTCGTTCCCTTCGACAGCCGCGACTGCACCGCCTCGGTGACGGCCGGATGCGCGTGTCCCAGCAGGACCGGGCCGGAACTCAGGTGATAGTCGAGATACTCGCGCCCCGCCACATCCCAGACACGGCTGCCCTCCCCGCGGTCGACGACGAGATTCAGCTCCTGCGGCAGCACGAACAGGCCGGTGCCCCCGCCCGCGAGGTACTGGCTCGCCTGGACGAGCAATCGGGCCTGGTTCTGCGCCGGTGACGGGACGGGTTCCATCGACAATCCTCCTGTGAGACCCGGGTGCCTTCGTGCCGGGCACCCGTGGGTTGAGACGATTCGCGCCGCACGGCCTGACGTCAGTGCGTGCGCGGCTTCTTCAAGAAATCATTGCGGTCGCCGGACTGCACACGCAGACGGATGAGGCTGCCGTTGCGCGCAAGCGCGAGCGGCACGTCGACGCCCGCAGCGCCGAGACGCCACACCTTGCGGAACATGCCGGCGAGCGATCCCATGCGCTCTCCCGCCAGTTCCACCACGACGTCGCCGCGGGTGACGCCCGCCTGGTCTGCTGGGCCGCCGGGCGCCACGCCGGTGACGACGAGGTAGCCGTCGCTCTGGGTCGTGTACATGCCGAGCCAGGGCCGCGCGGGTCCGGGCGCTCGGCCCTGCCGCAGCAGGTCGTCGAGAATCGGGGCCAGCAGTTCCACGGGCACGAACATGTTGCCGGCCACGGCCTCCTCGCCGTCGCGCTCTTCCACGAGCAGCGAACCGAGGCCGACGAGTTCACCGTCTTCGTTGAGCAGCGCGGTCCCGCCCCACTCGGGGTGCGCCGGCACCGTGAACAGCGCCTCGTCCAGCACGTACTCCCAGTACCCGGCGAACTCGCGGCGCTCGTGCAATCGCGTGCGCAACGCGTGATCCCGGCCGCCGTGCCCGATCACGAAGGCATCGGCGCCGGGCGTCAGCGAGCGGGACGTTCCGCGGGACAACCACGCGGTCCGGGGATGACCGAGCGGGGCAAGCAGTCCGAATCCGGTCGAGAAGTCGTAGGCCAGCGGATACGCGGCCATCGTCGACCCGTCGTTGAACGTGAGCCACACGGACTCCGCCTCGGTGACCAGATAGCCGATCGTGAGTACGAGGCCGTCTTCGCGGATCACGACCCCGCTGCCGACGCGTTCCGTCCCGAGGATGCCGGCCGTGAACGCGTCCTCCGGGATCTCCGAGTGCACCTTCACCACGGCATCGAACGCTGCCTGCAGGTCGAAGCGCACTTCGCTCGCCGTCGGCTGGAGGGCTTCCGGAAATGCCCAGGCGTTCGAGGTATCCATGATCGGGGGGCGTCGTCGCGGGTCGGGTCGAGCGGGCGATCTTACGACACCGTCACGGCGGTCGCGTCGATTCCGGGGCGCGGCGCCGCGTCGTCCGCGAGCCGTCTCGCGAGACGGTTCAGCCCGCGGTCCGGGATCCCGTGGCGTTCGAGGCTCGTCGCGGTCTCCACGATGTACGGACGACAGGAGCCGTACTGCCCGTGCGCAGCCCGGGCGATCGACTCGAGCCGGTCGTCGTCGAGCCGGCCGGCATAGGTCCACTGCGCCCGGTTCGCGACGAACGCGATGGCCGGCACGTGGCCGTGGAACGAGAGCGCCTGCACCCACGTGGGAACGTAGCCGCCGACGATCATCTCGCGCCGCCAGAGCAAGGCCAGCTCGGTCGCGATGTCCGCCTCGTCGATGCGATACGCCACACCCCGGCACGACCCGCCGCGGTCCAGTCCGAGCACGATCCCGGGCGTTTCCGGCGTCCCGCGATTGATGTGCGACCAGATGCAGAGACCGCGATGGAACCCGTGAATGCGCACGATCCGGCGTTCCGCGAAACGGATCATCGGACTCCAGATCAGCGAGCCGTAGGCGAACACCCAGACGGCCTGACCCGGCGGCCGGACATCGAGCGTGGCCTCGAGCGACGCCCGGACCTCGCCGTCGGACAACAGCACGTCGCCCCGGCCGGCACGACGCACCGCCTCGCGAACCTCGTCGCGTTCGAGCGCGGTGCGGTCGATGCCTCGCGGATGCCGACGTGCAGGAGTCATGGATCGAAGCGGGTGGCGGGAAGCGCATGCACGCGGTCCCCGGAGAGACGGCCGCGTGCATGCGGTCGCGGAATTGTCGCCCGATCCGCGAGCCGTCGCCAGCGCGCGCACGACGACCCCGCTCGCCGCCCGGCGAGACTCTGGTGTAAGTTCCGGGGCTTCGCCCCGACCGACGGGGCGATCACGGAGCGAGCCGGATGGAGACCGATACCCCTTACGCGTGGATGCGATTGACGGTCGCGCTCCTCCTGTCCACCGTCGGCGGCATCGGGATGTGGTCGGTCGTCGTCGCGCTGCCGGCCGTCCAGGCGGAGTTCGACGTGGCACGCGGCGCGGCATCGCTGCCCTACACCCTGACGATGATCTGCTTCGGCATCGGCGGGATCGCCATGGGGCGCTGGTCCGATCGCAAGGGCATCCTGCCGCCCGCGATCGCCGGTGCCACCGCCATGGCCGCGGGCTTTGTGGTTGCCGGGCAGGCCCATTCCCTGTGGCAGTTCGCCGTCGTTCAGGGCCTGCTCATCGGCGTGGGCAGCTCCGCGACCTTCGCGCCATTGATGGCCGACACGTCGCAATGGTTTGCGCGCCGGCGCGGAACGGCGGTCGGCATCTTCGCGAGCGGCAACTATCTCGCCGGCACCCTGTGGCCGCCGGTCGTGCAGCACTTCATCGCCGAGGCGGGCTGGCGCACGACGTATCTGGGCATCGGGATCGTGTGTCTCTGCACGATGCTGCCGCTCGCACTGTTCCTCCGACGGCGCGCGCCCGCCCCCGCCGCAGCCGGCTCGACGGCCACCGCACGCGCGACGCCGGCTCCCGAGCGCCCGCTGGACATGGCCCCTGCCGCGCTCCAGACCCTGCTGCTGATCGCCGGATTCGCATGCTGTGTGGCGATGTCGATGCCCCAGGTGCACCTCGTCGCCTACTGCGCCGACCTCGGCTACGGCCCGGCGCGCGGCGCGCAGATGCTCTCCGTCATGCTCGCCTGCGGCATCGTGAGCCGGCTCACGTTCGGGGTGATCTCGGACCGGATCGGCGGCCTGCGCACGCTGATCCTGGGCTCGGCGCTGCAGGGCGCCGCGCTGTTCCTGTTCCTGCCGTTCGACGGCCTCGTGTCCCTGTACCTGATCGCCGCGCTGTTCGGCCTGTTCCAGGGCGGCATCGTGCCCGCCTACGCGATCATCGTGCGCGAGTTCTTTCCGGCGCGGGAAGCCGGCGCGCGCGTGGGCGCCGTGATCACGGCCACGTTGTTCGGCATGGCGCTGGGGGGCTGGATGTCGGGGGCGATCTTCGATCTGACGGGCAGCTACCGCGCCGCATTCATCAATGGCATCCTCTGGAACCTCCTCAATGTCTCCATCGCGGCATGGCTACTGATGCGCCACCGCCTCCCGAGGGCAGCGCTCGGGTCGACTCCCTGACGCCGGGCGGCACCGACAGCGTCACCCGCGTGCTCGCGTCGGTGGGGCTCGCGAAGTATGCGTCGGTCCTGGCCGGGCACGAGATCGACTTCGAGGCCCTGCGGCTGCTGACGGACGACGACCTCAAGGAACTGGGCCTGCCGCTCGGCCCCCGGCGCAAGCTGCTGGCCGCCCTGCAGGATCTCGGCGCGGAGCCGACCCCGGGCGTGCCACCGCGATTGACCAATGTCACGGCGCTGCCCGAAGCCGCGGATCGCCGGCAGCTCACCGTGCTGTTCTCGGACCTGGTCGACTGGACCCGTCTCTCGGCGCAGATCGATCCGGAACAGCTGCACATCCTCATCCGCGACTATCACGACGCGTGCGCCGAGGCGATCCGCCGCTACGACGGCCACATCGCGCAGTACCTGGGCGACGGCGTGCTCGCCTACTTCGGCCACCCGCGCGCGCACGAGGACGACGCGCAGCGGGCGATCCGCGCGGGTCTCGAGGTCGTGACCGCCATGCGACTGCTCAACGCCCGGCTCGGTGCCCGCGCGCCCGTGCGGCTCTCGGTGCGCGTCGGCATCCATACCGGTGTCGTCGTGGTGGGCGAAGTCGGGGGCGGCGAGAAGCACGAGCGGCTCGCGCTGGGCAACGCGCCGAACGTCGCCGCCCGTCTCCAGTCGCTCGCGGAACCGGACACGATCGTCATCAGCGAGCGCACCCGGCAGCTCACGGGCGGCACGTTCGAATGCGCCGATCTCGGCGTGCAGAGCCTGAAGGGGGTGGCGGAGGCCATCCGCGTCTGGCGGGTGGAAGGGCCGCGCCGCGTCTCCAGCCGGTTCGACGCCGCCACCCGCGGCAAGCCGACGCCCCTGGTCGGGCGCGAACAGGAGATCGGGGTGCTGCTCGATCGCTGGCAGCTCGTCAAGGAGGGCATGGGCCAGATGGTCCTGGTCTCGGGCGAGGCGGGCATCGGCAAGTCGCGGGTGCTGCGCGACCTCTACGACCGCATCCGTCCGGAGATCTCCACGTCGATGCGGTTCCAGTGCTCGCCCTTCCACACCGGCAGCGCCTTTCACCCGATCATCGAATCGTTCGCCCACATCCTCGAGCTGTCCCCCGGGGATTCGCCGGAGACGCGGCTCGAGCGTCTCGAGACCGTGATGCTCGGCCGCTATCAGCGGCCGCTGCGCGACCTTCAGCTCGTCGCCTCGATCCTCTCGGTGCCGGCGGAGGAGAAGTACGGCGCCGTGTCGCTCAATCCGCGGCGCCAGCGCGAGGAGACGATCCGCGCCCTGCTCGATCTGGCGGAAGCCGCCGTGCAGCAGCAGCCGTCCCTGATGCTGTTCGAGGATGCGCACTGGTCCGACCCGAGTTCGCTGGAAGTCCTCGACCATCTCGCGCGACGGCTCGACCGCGTGCCGATGCTCGTGCTGGTCAGCCACCGCCCGGACCTCTCGCTTCGCATCGACGCGCCGGAACGGGTGACGCGTCTTGCGCTGTCGCGCCTGAGCCCGGCCCAGAGCAACGCCATCGTCTCGCGATTGCTCGCCGGTCGCTCGTTGCCGGCGAACGTCCTCGAACAGATCGTCGATCGCACCGACGGCGTACCGCTGTTCGTGGAGGAACTGACCAAGGCCGTGCTCGAATCGCCGGGCGCCGCCGGCGGCAGCCTGCCGTTCGGCGCCAACGGGGGCGGCGACGCCATCACCGTTCCGGCCACGCTGCGCGACTCGCTGATGTCCCGGCTCGACCGCGTACCGATGGCGAAGCTGGTGGCGCAGATCGGCTCCCTCATCGGGCGCGATTTCCGCCACGATCTCGTCACCGCGGTCGCCCCGGTCCCGGCGCCGGAAGTCGACGGTGCCCTCCAGGGGCTGGTGGAGTCGGGACTGATCCTCGCCCGCAATTCGTCCGTGGGCCCCGTCTACACCTTCAAGCACGCGCTGCTGCAGGACGTCGCCAGCGACTCGCTGCTCCGGAGCACCCGCCAGGAGTTGCACGGCAAGCTCGCCCGAACGCTCGAGGACCGCTTTCCCGAAACGGCGCGGACGCATCCCGAGCTGCTCGCGCATCACTACACGCAGGCAAGCCTGGTGGAGCCGGCGGTGCGCTACTGGCAGCAGGCCGGCGCGCTCGCGGTGAAACGCTCGGCGGACGTGGAAGCGGTGGGGCATCTGGAGCGGGGTATCGAACTGCTCGCGGGCATGCCCGACTCGATCGAGAAGAAGCGCGGCGAGCTGGATCTGTACACGGCGCTCACGCCGGTGCTGGTGTCGATCCGCGGCTATGCCTCTCCGGAGGTCGAAGCCGCCCACGCGCGCGCCCACGCGCTCTGCGAGGAAGTGGGCAACGTCGCGCAGCGTTTCGCGGTGCTGCGCCACAACTACCAGCTCGCGCTGCTGCAGGCACGCTACCGGCTGGCCACGCAGTACGCGAACCAGTTGCTCGCGCTGGCGGGCGTGGAGCGCAATTCGGCACTCGCCATCGACGCGCGCATCGGGCTGGGATTCGTGGCGCTGTACGCGGGCAAGTTTCGCGAGGCCATCCGCCAGATCGACCGTGCGCTGTCGCTGGTCGACCCCGAGGAGCACCGCGACTACGCGCTGCGCTATGGCGTCGATCTCGCCGTGTCGTGTCTGGCCTACGACGCCCGGGCCCGCTGGTTCCTCGGCTTTCCCGACCTGGCGCTGCAACGCGCGGTCGAAGCGGTGGAGCGGTCGCAGACCTCGCCGGTGTCGCTCAGCGTCGCGCAGGCGATCGGCATGCTCGCCGTGCTGTACCAGACCCTGGGCGACATCGAGAACACGCGGGAATGGACCGAGCGCACCATCGCCTACTCGCTCGAACACGGGCATCCCTACTGGGCCGCGCTCGGGAACATCGTGCGCGGCTGGCTGAAGGCCCGGAGCGGCGAACCGGCGGCGGGCTGCGCGCTGATGGACCGCAGCCTCGCCGCCTACCAGGCCACCGGGGCGCGCCTGGGCATGTCGTGGTTCCTGCTGCTCAAGGCAGAGGCGCGGCAGGCGGCGGGCGAGCTCGAACAGGCGCTCGAGATCCTCGCCGGGGCGCGCGCCCACGTGAAGGCCACGGGCGAGGCCTACTACGAAGCCGAGATCCTGCGCAGCATCGGCGCCCTGATGCTCGCGAGGGAGGGCCTCGACGCCGCACCGCAGGCCGAGCGCTGGTTCCAGCGCGCACTCGGCGTCGCCACCCGCCAGCACGCCCGCGGCTGGCAATTGCGCGCAGCGACCGATCTCGCCCGGCTCTGGATCGCCCAGGACAAGTGCGACGCGGCTCGGGAACTCCTGACCCCCATCGTCGAATCCTTCACCGAGGGGTCCGAGTCGACCGACATGCGGGCGGCGCTCGCGCTCCTGTAGTCGATCCGTGCGACAGCACGCAGCGACGATTCCAGCGGCACGACGGTCTTGCGCAGCAGACCGTCACGGCAGGGCGGGAGCTATGCCCGTCCCAATCGCCAGAGCGATGTGACTTCAGCGGCCCGCGCCGCGTGCAGCGGATCGTTCGGGTCGGACGCCTTGGGGTGGCGCGGTCGCGTATCGAGACGGTCCAGGACCTTCAACCCGCTGCGTTCGAAAGCCGCCAGCAATTCGTCGCGCGTGCGGAGTCCGAGGTGTTCCGCGATGTCCGACAGCACCAGCCAACCTTCGCCGCCGGGCACGAGGTGACCGGCCAGTCCGCGCAGGAAGCCCCACAGCATTCGTCCGTCCTCGTCGTAGACGGCACGCTCGATCGGCGCACTGGCTCTCGCGGGCAGCCAGGGCGGATTGCACACGACGAGCGAGGCCTGGCCCTCCGGAAAGAGATCGGCCGGCACGACCGCCACTCGGTCCGCCACGCCGAGCCGGGCGATGTTGTCGCGGGCGCAGTCGAGCGCCCGGCGATCGTGTTCGGTCGCGACGACGCGCTCGACCCCGCGCCGGGCCAGGAGCACCGCCAGCACGCCGGTCCCCGCTCCCACGTCGAACGCGACGTACGGCGTCTGGCCCGTCGATGGCAGCGGGGCGGACGCCACGAGGCTCACGTATTCGCCGCGGACCGGCGAGAACACGCCGTAGTGCGGGTGAATGCGGTTGTCCGGCGGGTCGCCGAGGGCAGGAATCGCCACCCCCTTCCGGCGCCATTCGTGCGCACTGATGATGCCCAGCAGCTGCCGCAACGACGCAACCGACGGACCGTCGCGCCCGTCGGCCGGACCCCAGGCTTCGGTGCACGCCACCCGTGCGTCCGGCGCACGACGCAGCGGAATGCCGTAGTCCGGATCGAACGGCAGCAGCAGCGACGCCAGCACCCGGGCCCGCTGCGATTGCGCGAGTCGATGCTGGTGGAACGCCTCGGCGGGCGAGGCCGGCGCGGCGGGCGCCGAGGTCCGCTGGCGCTGCTTGCGGGCCGGGGTCCGCTCCACCCGCCGCGCCATCGCCTGGAGGATCTGCGTGGCATTGTGGAAGTCCCCTCGCCAGAGCAGCGCCGTGCCCTCGCAGGCCAGTCGATAGGCGGCATCCGCCGGCAGCGTGTCGTCGACGACGAGCACGCGCTTCGGCGGCGGGGAGCCCCGCTCCGATCGCCAGCGGGCGGCGCGCTCAGTCCCGCCTTCGTTCCAGTGCAGCATCGGTTCCGACGCGGCGAAACCGTCGACCCCATCGTCGTCGGGCGAAACACCGGGGATCGCGGCCGCGTCGGGCGTCGCGGCACTCATGTCTTCGTCACGAACTTGATCGCGCCGCCGGGGTGACGGTCCCGCTGCTGGAACGCGATCATCCAGCCCGGGTATTCCGGCGGGAGCTCACTCGCGCCGTCGAGGACCGCCGACTCCTCATCGGTCAATGCGACGTCCGAGGCCGCGAGATTGTCGGCGAGTTGCGCCTGCGTCTTCGCTCCGATGATCACGCTGGTGATCCCGGGCCGCTGCAGGGTCCACGCCAGCGCGATGCGCGCCACGGACACCCCGCGCGACTGCGCCATGGGCCGCATCGCGTCGACACAGCGGAAGGCGCGCGTCCGATCCACCGGCGGGAAGTCGAACGTGGTGCGGCGCGCGTCCTCGGGTCCGGCATCGCCCTCCGTGAACTTGCCGGACAGCAGTCCGCCCGCGAGCGGGCTCCAGACGAGGATCCCCACCTGCTGGTCCAGCGCCATGGGCACCACCTCCCGTTCGAGGTCGCGCCCGGCGATGGAGTAGTAGGCCTGCACGCTTTCGAAGCGGCTGAACCCGCGACGCTCGGAGACCCCGAGCGCCTTCATGATCTGCCACGCGGCGAAGTTCGACACACCGATGTGCCGCGCCCGTCCGGATCGCACGATGTCATCGAGCGCGCGCAGGGTTTCGTCGATCGGGGTGACCGGATCGAATCCGTGGACCTGGTACAGATCCACGTGATCCAGACCGAGCCGCTGCAGACTCGCATCGATGGCATTCATCAGGTAGACGCGGGACAGGCCGACGCGGTTCGCCCCGTCGCCCATGCGGATGCGGCCCTTGGTGGCGATGACCACGTCTTCCCGCGGGAGGCCCAGGTTGCGCAGCGCCTGTCCCACGATCCGCTCCGACTCGCCCTCGGAGTACACGTCCGCCGTATCGACGAAGTTCACCCCGGCATCGAAGGCCGTGCGCAACTGCGCCTCGGCGTCTGCGAGTCCGAGCTTGCCCACCACCTGGAACCGGCCCTTGCCGCCCCAGGTCATCGTGCCGAGACAGATCTCGGAGACGTACAGGCCGGTGCGGCCGAGAACGCGGTATTTCATGAGACACCTCCTTCGATGAGAGCCGGGCGGTCGGAATGACCCGCAGCGTCTGCCGCAAGCACACGGACGACACCGGACCGCGCGGCGACGCCCCGGCTGGAACCGGCAGAGCGTCGCGTACGGCACGCTACCGCTTCGACAATTGCCGGGTGTGCTCCACCATGGCGTAGAGAGGTTCCGGCTCGCGCGCACAGGACCGGGCTTCGGCCCGGGCCTGAGCGGCGATGTCGTCGAGCACGGCCTCGGCCGCCTCGAGTTGCGATTCGTATGCGACGGCCAGGCGCTTGAGGTCGCGGCGCGTCAGGTCGTCCCGGCAGAAGAGATCCCGGACCTTCGGATCGCGGATCGCCAGCGCGGCCGGCAGCGTGAGAATGCCGTCGCGGAGATCCTCCTCGCCGCCGCCGCCGAGCGCCATCAGGCCCCGCACGTCGCCGACATCGTCGCAGCCGTGGTAGAGCATGCCGAGCAGGCGGCCGAACACACGCAGGTGCTCCGAGCGCCCGCCCAGGCACGCACAGACCTCGAACATCGAGCCGGTGTCCTCCTGCGCGATGCGGCGCCAGTCCTCCACGCCGAGCGGCTTGCGGCGCAGGCGCCATTGCATGCATTCGGCGACGGCGAGCCGCTTCATCAGCTCGGAGAACAGCGACAGGTCGTAGCGCACGGCCTTGGGATCGCGGACGATGCCTTCGGCCAGCAGATCGTAGCCATCCGCCACCACGTAGCCGGACACCATCAGCGCCTGCAGTTCGCCGAACTTGGTGTGCAGCGTGGCCTTGCCGCGACGCGCCGGCGAACGGTCGACGATGTCGTCCACGATGAGGGACACGTTGTGGAACATCTCCAGCACCAACGCCGTCTGGATCATGCGGTCGGAGATCGGCTCGCGCGACATGGCCCGATGGCAGCTGAAGATCGTCAGCGGCCGGAAGTACTTGGCCCCACCCTGGAACTGCCAGGTGAGTTCCGGCCGGACCTCCTCGTGGGCAGCCTGATTCCACCGCCGGATGGCGTCGCGGAGCCGCTCGATCTCCGGCTCGAGCTGCAACTGCCGGATGATTTCGGCGGTCGTGCCGGCGGCGGTCCTGTCGCGCGAAACGGGTTTGCGTGGCGAGGCGGTGGCGGCGCGAGGCATTCGGAACGGGCGGCCGTCAGACCGGGGTGCCCAAGGCACGTCTGCCCGCGCGCAGGACGGCCCCGCATCGACAGGCAGGAATGCATCGAACGACGCGCGGGGCGGACGACGACGTCGTACCGCAAGCGCGCGTGGCCCGAATGATGTCCATCGCGGCGGTCACGGGACGTGCGCACATGGAGAGCACCTCAGCGCTTGGCCTCGTTCATGCGGCGGGCTTCGGCCATCTGGTCGTTCTCGAAGATCTGTTCCTCGATCTTCGTGATCTCCTCGCGGACGCGGCGGTGCTGGTCGGCCGGCAATTCGGCCATCTCGCGCAGGTAGCGGCGCAACTCGTCGAGCAGTTCATGGCGGATGGCCGGGTCGCGTTTGCCGTCGGCCTGGTATTCGTCGACGAGCCGGCGGATGCGGGGCAGGCGTTGCGTGACGATCTGCTGCCACTTCACCCAGTAGCGGATGTTGCTGCTCAGCATCAGCGCGTTCACGCGGACCGTGAGCGACAGCGGGTCCATCGGCAGGCTGCTGCCCCCGCGGGTCGTCCGCTTGCGCTTGGCTCCCGCGGCCGCATTCTCGTCGGGCACCATCAGGACATCGGACATCACCCGCCAGAGTTCCATCATTTCCGGCAGCGCGCGCGCCATGTTCATGATCCCGGCGAGCGATCCGGCGAGATCCTCGGGATTGGAGCCGCGGCGGCGGGTGGTCATGAACGGATTCCTCGGAACGGGGACTGGGACGATCGGGACGTCGCACCGGCCTTGGCACCTCTCACTGCGACACTCGGGCGCGGCCGAGTCCAGTTATAGTTTCGACCCCAGGATGTCCTGCGGCCGGCGCGAGGTGCGCGGTCGACCGCCGGAGTCTACGGTTCCCGACCTCGCTTGCAAAGCGGGCCACCCCGAAACGCCCAGGGAGAGCGCTCCATGTCACGACACGGCGGCAAGCGGCTCGATGCGAACTCCGTCCTCGACGCCTTCGAACGCACCGGGGCCGCGTGGCTCTCGGCCGGCATGAGCTTCTGGGGACGCGCCTCGGACGTCTCGGCCGCCAATACCGCCCGCAACGCATTCGAGGCCTTCCGACCGTCCGCGGGACACGAGTCCGCCTCGGAACGCATCGACCGCCTGGTGGACCGCTATCGGCAGACGCTGGGGGACCTCGCCCTGGCCATTCCGCTGGCCCTGCGGGAGCACCGCGTCCAGCGCGAGGAACCCGTCGGCGAGAAGCTGCTGTTCCGGGCCTACAGCGCCGACCCCGGCGGAAACAACGCGGAGACGGATCCGCCCATCCTCCCGCTGCCTCCACTCGGCGCGGACGTCGCCGTCGCCTGGAGCCAGGACCACGGCCAGACGCTCGTCGACCAGGTCACGCGCCAGGTCCGCGTGCAACGCGCGACGATCGTCTCGTCGTTGCGGAATCTCGGGAGCGCCGACACCGCGGTGGCCCGGGCGACCCACACGGAACTCGATGGTGTCGTCCGGTCCAGCCTCGCCTCGGTCTTCGGTCGAACGGCCCTGTCGCCGCTGATCGCCGGCGATCGTCTGGAGCAACTGGCCCGGGCGGTGGCCCGCAAGGCGGCATCGATCTGCCGCCTGTCGGAGGCGGAGATCCAGGTCATGCACGCCGCGTTTGCAAGCGCGGGCGTATCCCTGTCCGGATCGCTGTCCCTGATCACGGAACGCACGCGCTGGGTGCTGTGCGACCACGGCCACGACCGGGTCTATCCCATCGTCCCGATCGATCCGGCCGATCCCGAGCAACTCTGCGAGGTCTACGGCGCGGAGCGCGGGCGCAGCTACGACATCCCGGCGGCTGGAGGCGTCCGGCGCGTGGTGCTGCCGGCGCGCGTGCATGACGCCGCCCAGGGCATGGCCGCGTACACGGTGCCGTGCGATCTGGTGCAGCCCTTCATTGCGCCGGCGTTCCGGCAGGATTTCCGGCTCTGGAATCTCGGGGCCCGGCAGACGGCGGTGGCCCTGTTCCTCGTCGACTATCGCGACACGGACCTCGGCAGCTATTTCGAGCTGGGTCTCGCCTGCTTCCTGGCCCCCCGGGACAACCCGCTGGCTGCCGGCATGCACGTGATCTCGCTCGCCGTGAACGACGCGTTCTCACGAACCGCCGGGCGCGTCATCTGGGGCTATCCGAAAGTGCTCCGGCCGCTGGACATCCGCTACACGGACGACACTGCGACCGCTGCGCTCCAGCGGCCGGACGGCAAGGGCGGAACGGTCGACGTGCTCCGGTTCGCGGTGCGGCGCGGCGGAGAGGGCGCGTCGCACGCGATCCCGTTGTTCGGCTACACGCAGAAGCAGGGACAGGTGAACCGGGTCGTCTTCACCCGGAGCGGCGAGGGCGAGACGTTCCGCTCGGGACGCCACGCACCGCGGGTCTCCGTGCTGGAGTCTTCGCCCGACATCGATCTGGTCGATCAGGTCGTCGCCATGGGCCTGCCCGATCTCCAGCCCCGCTTCACCGTCTGGACGGAGCGCATGAGCGGCGAGTTCGGCATTCCGGCCGTCCTGCTCGACGAAGAGGATGACTAGACGCTGCCGTCGTCCTCGCTCGCGAGGACGTCCGACAGCCATTGCGCCGAGTCGAGCGCAAAGCTCCACCAGTCCGCGGCGATGGACGCCGGTGCCATCAGCATCTCCCGGCCGACCTCTTCCATCTCGCGCTTCGTGAAGGCGCGTTCGGGTTCGCGCGCCAGCGATTCCAGTCGTGACCATGCCTTCGCCGGCGCCAGGTACGGAGAAAGCATCACCTTCAGCGCACTGAGATTCACGGGCGGATAGGTCTCGGGTTCGTCCACCGGGACGCGCCGCAGGAACGCCGACCCGGTGATCGCCCGTCCGTCCCGGCGCATCTGCGTCTGCAGCGCGCGCACGGCGAGCAGTCCACTCACGACGGCCCCCTCGACGGTGACGATGCCGATCGGGTTGTCGCAGAAATCCCCCGCCAGGAACAGGTTCGGAATCTCGGTGGCCGCCTCGGGACGCCACGGTTCGCTCCCCACTTCGTTCACGAACAGCGGTTCCTGCGTGTTCATCTGCAGGTAGGTGCGCCCGACGTCGATGTCATCATCGGTGAAGCGGACGTAGCGCTTCAGCTCCTTCAGCATGAAGGCGCGCGCTTCCTCGTTGGTCATGCCCGCGATCACGGGAAAGTCCGTCGCGGCGACGTTCAGGCAGGTGGCATCCGGCACCGTCAGCCCCTGCAGGTTGACGTCGTCGCGCCAGACCTGCGAGTTGTCGATGAACGTCAGGCCGAGCCGCGAGTCGCGCATCAGCACGTGATAGTCCGGCAGGTCGTCGAGCTTGCGGTTGAAGTAGAGATCGAGCGACGCCGTCACACCGCTCTGCAGCTTGCGGACGTCGGCCAGCCCCATCACGCGCTCGCGGAACGGTTCGATCAGGTACGCCAGCGCCTTCGGCGGCACGGTGAGGATGACGTAGTCGAACGCGTGCGTGCCGACGATGCCGGCCGGGTCCTCCTCCGCCGGCACAACGCCTTCCTCCGCTGCGATCTCGCACGAATCCCGCACATCCTGGTCGGCGGTCCAGGCCCCGTCGTCGTCGTAGTCCGCGGCCGACCCGTAGATGTCGGCGTCGGCCACGCGCAGGCCGACGACGCGCTGCTCGAACTCGTCCAGGCCGATGCGTTCGACACGCGCACCGCGCACGATGCGGCACAGGGGCTCCCCGTTCGAATCCAGGAACGTCCCGAGGTGATCCTCGAACGCCGCCATGATGCCGTCCTGGGAGTTCCGATCGAGCACCCAGAGGAACGGGTCCGGGTCCTTGAACCCGTACTCGATGAACTGGCGGTACGCGATCACCGACGTGAGGAAGCTGCGCACCGAGAAGGCCTTCGCCAGCACGTAGTCGTGCAGCTCGGCGCTGGCGTCGGTCGCGTACCAGCGGGACCGCATGAAGCCGTCGACGCTCGTCTTGTCGAGATAGCGCTGCGGATCGAACGATTCGCTCACGACGTCGGCGAGCGAGTAGAACCACAGGAACACATCCGGGATCGGGGCGACGCCCGAGACGAGGTTCTCGTCCATGGAGTCCATGGATCCGATGCGGGACATGTACCGGAGACGATCGGTGAACGCCCGGCGGCCGGGGAACAGGTGGCCGGCCCCATCGCGCGGCGAGAACCAGTCGGCGCGCGGACGGCCGATCTCTCCCATGAGCTGCCAGAAGTTGTGGTACCAGTTCAGGTACATGTGATAGCAGTGCTCGTGGTACACCGCATCCGTGATCTCGATCCGGCCCTCGCCGGGCCGTCGCTCGTAGTAGCTGATCACGTAGATGCGGTCTCCCCGGTCGTGATCGACGACGCGCCAGGCGTGTCGTGCGCCCTGCCGGAGATCCGGGGAGTCGGCCGCCGATCGCGTGACCGTGATCGAAGCGGAGAGGGTCCGCGAGGCCGGCGCCCGGCGCGGACGACGACGGCCGAGGCCGTTGTCCTGCCGCTGCTCCGACCGCCAGTCGCGGGCCAGGCAGACGTCGAGGTGATGCCGCAGATCGGCCGACACGTCCCCCGCATCCAGCGCCGCCATCATGGCGGCGAGGTCGTGGTGCGCCTCGTCCAGGCGACCGATCCGGTGGCGGTGCGCGCCGAGCTTGCCGCCGAGGTGGATCCGCTCCTCGAACACCGTGACCCGGTAACCGCGCTCGACGAGCCGAAGCGCGGCGGTGAGGCCGGCGATGCCCGCACCCACCACGGCAACCGAAACGTCCGTCGTGTCGTCCATGCTCTCACCCGTCCAGGCAGACGCGCGAAGTCTACGCGATCCCCCCGGCCTCCCGCGGCCGCGGGTCAGCGCTCGGCGTCGAGTTCCTCGACCTCGTCCGGTTCGGTGCGGATCACGTCGATCCGGGCCTGCGCGTGGCGCATGGCAAGCCCCGTGTCGCGGTACGCCGCGCACGCGGAATCGAGCGCCGCATCGTAGGCAATGAACCGGGGGCACACCGGCGCGTACATCGCATCGGCCCTGGTCGGATCACCGAAGAGGAACGGCCCGCCGTACCGGTCGAGGCATTCCCGCCGCAGGACCGTGACGCGGTCGATGTCCGCCTGCGCGCCGGCCCGGACCCGGAAGCCCAGGTGCCGCGCCGGGAGATTCACCGGCAACGCCGATCGCAGGTTGCTGAAGCCCGAGTGCATCTCGCCGCCGATCGAGCGGCAATGCGCCCGCGCTGCGCGATCGGCCGGATCTCATGCAGGCACTCGCCCTCAGCCACGGCACGTGCGCAAGACGCTCAGCGCGGCGGACGCGAAGGAGATCCCGAATCCCCCGCGTCCCGGGCCCGAGGGTCAGTCGATCTTCGCGACGACGCGGCCGATCAGCGTGCCGGCCTTCAACTGATCGAGAGTCCGGCTCACCTCGGACAGCGGCCGTTGCTCGATCGGAATCGGCTTGAGCTTGCCCTGACGGGCGAGTTCCACGACGGCCTTGAGTTCCGCCACGGTCCCGACGTTCGATCCGACGATGGTCAGCGCACGCTGGACGACCGTGACGAGCGACAGCGGGATCTCGCCGCCATACAGGCCGACCAGGATCAGACGCCCGCCCTTGCGCAGCGACGCGAGCGCAAGCGTCGCCGTGGCCTCGTTGTTGACGAGATCCACCGCCCCGTAGATCGGTCCGCCCGCGATCCGCGCCAGCTGTGCGGCGGCATCGGCATCCCGGCCATTCACCGTGGCGGCCGCGCCCTCCTCTCGCGCCGCTGCGAACTTCGCCGGATCGATGTCGACGGCGACGATGCGCTCGTGCCCGAGCGCGCGCAGCATGCCGATGGCCATCAGGCCGAGCCCGCCCGCGCCGAGCACCGCCACCCACTCGTCCTTCGGGATGGGGTGCAGCGCATTGACGGCCGAATAGGTCGTGAGCCCCGAGCACGCAAGCGTCGCCGCCCACGCGGGATCGACGCCGCTCGCGTCGACGAGATAGCGCGGGTGCGGGATCAGCAGGTGGTCCGCGTAGCCGCCGGCGCGCTGGATACCCACCCAGCGCGGCGCCATGCAGTGATTGTCCTGGCCTTCGAGACAGCGCACGCACGTGCCGCATCCGATCCAGGGGCACACGAGACGATCCTGCCCGATCGGCGCATCCGCCGCCTGCGGACCGGCCGCGATCACGGTTCCGAACGGTTCGTGTCCCAGGGTCACGGGCGGCTGCATCCCGCGATCGGTCATGTGGAAGCGCTTGCCGCCGCCCAGCTCGAAGTACCCGTCGCGGATGTGCACGTCGCTGTGGCACACGCCGCAGTACTTGAGCTTCAGCAGCACTTCGGTTCCGGTGGGGGTCGGTGTGGCGTGTTCGCGCCGCTCGAGGGCCTTGCCCCAGTCGACGACATCGTAGCTGTACATCTCGTTCTTCCTCCCTCGGTTGAGGTGCGTCGAGTGTAGGAGCTTTCGATGCGCTTGCGGCATGCGACGTGCGGCCGGCACGGGCGGACATCCGGGACGCGGCGCTCATGGCCGGAATCCCCATCTCGCGAAACGACGTCTTGACGCCTCACACCGGAATCCGGAGAGACGGAGAGATATTGGCGATGCGCGCGCCGGACGCTGAAACGCATCTCGCATCCGAATCGGGCATCGGCGGCAGACCGGAATGCGCCGGGCGTGCCGCGCCGGTGTCCCGGTGACAGCGGGTGCGGATCCGCTGCCTGGCGGCCGCAGCGGCTCGTTCACATCCTCCTGGACCCCGAATTCACGGGAGTTCGCCTGTGTCGCAATCACGTCAAGATCATCGCCAGCGAACGGGCGCGGCTGGCGGCACTGCGCATCGGCATCGTCGGCTGGTCGGTCGGTCAGACCACGGCAGTCACGCGCGCCATGGAAGGCGTCGGTGGGCAGTTCGTGCAGGCCGACTTCGACACGCTCAGTCGCTCCGACCTCAATCGCCTGCGCGCAGCCCTTCACGATCTCGGCGTGAACACGACCGTGCTCGGAGCCCGGCAGCTCGCCGAGATCAACCCGTACCTGGACGACCGGCTCCATCCGGAGGGCCTGCGCGAGCACTGCCTGCAGTCGTTCATGACTGCGGGCGGTCGGCTCGACCTCGTCATCGAAGCGTGCGACGACATGCCGATGAAGTGGCGCGTTCGTGAGGTCGCTCGCGCCCATCGCATCCCGGTGCTGATGGAAACGAGCGACCGCGGTCTGCTTGATGCACACCTCCCCTGCAGCCACCGCCCGACCAGGCACCGGTGCCAAAGCGCCGGGATCCCGCCTCCACGGGCGGGCGATCCGCCCCACCACCGACGGGCATGCACTCGTCATGACTGGCCGCGCGGCAACCCCTCGCCCCCGGACACCCCGAAACGGGTTTGCGGGCCCGTGAAGTGGGTTGCTACACTCCCGCGCCACCAGAACAGGCACGGCCGCACGCGACCTGAACAAGAACTCGTTGTCGCGGCGGCTGTCGACAGATCTCCCGGACGGACGTCGTTCGGACCCACGCGGCCACGCAGACCGCGAGGGTCCATGCGCGATGCCTGCGTGGACGCTCACGATCGGGGGAACGACCACCGTCTCGCGTTCTTCAGGAGCGCCCATGTCCCGCAAGCGAGCCCGTACGCTCGATGCCCTGCCGGCCGCCGCCTCCGCGGCCGATCCACCGGCCCCGCCGACGGCCGTCCCGCCGCCCTCGCCCACCGTCATCGGAGTGGGCGCATCCGCCGGCGGACTCGAAGCGCTGCGCGAACTGGTCCGGACCCTGCAACCGGGTGCCAACCTGTGCTTCGTGGTGGCCCAGCACCTGTCCCCGTCCCACCGCAGCATGCTGGTCGAATTGCTGGGTCGGGAGACCAGGCTGTCCGTCATCGAGGTCCGGGACGGCCTCTCGCCCGAGCCCGACTTCGTCTACGTGACGCCGGCGAGCTGCCATATCCGGTTGCAGGACGGGCGGTTCCACCTCACGAGCGTCTCGACGGCAGGCATGCCGAAGCCGAGCGTCGACGAGTTCTTCGGATCCCTGGCGGACTCGCTGGGCGAAAGCGCCTTCGGCGTCATCCTGTCGGGCACGGGCAGTGACGGTGCCCGGGGCATTCGCGCCATCCATGCGGCCGGCGGCCACGCCATCGTCCAGGATCCGACCACCGCGAAGTACGACGGCATGCCCCGTGCCGCCCTGGAAACCGGGTGCGTGGACCACATCCTCCCGGTGGACCGGATCGCGGAGCGGATCGTGGAGATGCTCTCCCGCAAGGCGGGGGAACCGCTCGACATCGCCGCGTCGGATGCCGCGATCCCGGTGCTCGACAAGATCTTCCGGACGGTGAAGCGCCGCGACGGCTTCGACCTCAGCCTGTACAAGGCCGGTTCGGTCGAACGCCGGTTGCGCCGCCGGCTGGTGGCGACCGAGTGCCGGACGCTGGATCACTACGCCGACCTCCTCCAGTCCTCGCCCGAGGAGGTGGACCGGATGGTCCGCGAGATGCTGATCTCGGTGACCAGCTTCTTCCGCGATCCGGACGCATTCGACGACCTCGACGCGGAACTGCAGGAGGTCATCGCGGCCAAACCGGAATCGGAGGAGATCCGCATCTGGGTGCCGGGGTGCGCCACGGGCGAGGAGGCCTACTCCATCGCCATCCTCGTGTGCGAGCATCTCGACCGCCTGAAGCGCGACCCGGCCGTACGGATCTTCGCGACCGACCTGGACACCACCGCGCTGGCCCGGGCCCGGCGGGGCGTGTTCTCGATGAGCAGCCTCACCGATCTGCCCAGGCACCATCTCGCCCGCCACTTCGACGCGAGCGATTCGGACTGCCGGGTGTCCAAGCGGATCCGCAACATGGTGATCTTCTCGGAGCACAACCTCACCCGCGACCCGCCGTTCCTGCGCCTGGATCTGGTCAGCTGCCGCAACCTCCTCATCTACCTGCAGCCGAACGTGCAGCATCGCCTGCTCGAGTCGTTCGGCTACGCGCTCGTCCCGGGCGGCCTGCTGTTCCTGGGCAAGGCCGAGGGCATCCACAGCAACGAGAAGTCCTTCACGCCCCTGCGCGAACGCTCGCGTCTCTACCGTTGCGTCGGCGGCTATCCGAAGGATCGCGTGGCGCACGTCCGACCGCCGTCCGCGGTGGTGCCCCATCCGGCGCAGACCGTCGACACCTTCGACATCTCGGCGCGCCTGCTGCGGGGACTGAACGAGGGCCTGCTCCCGCCGACGGTCGTCGTCGACGAGCACTTCAAGGTCAAGCACGTGCTCGGCGACGTCTCGCCGTTCCTGCGCGTGACGGCCGGCGAGGCGACGCTCGACGTGTTCAAACTCGCCATCAAGCCGATCCGCCTCGAGCTGCGGTCGCTGCTGCTGCGATCGCAGCGGGACAGGACGCGACTCGTGTCGACCCGCCTGGAAGTCGCGGAGCTGTCGAAGGTCGTCGCCTTGCGCGTGATGCGATTGACGGAATCGAACGCGCCGACGTTGTTCGCCGTGGTCATCGATGCGCTCGACCAGGCGATCGCGAATGCCCCGGTGCTCGAATCCGACGAGGCGCGCGACCTCCAGATCGTGACCCTGGAGGACCAGCTCACGACCACGCGCGAGCACCTGCACACGGTCATCGAGGAACTGGAGACCTCCAACGAGGAACTGCAGTCCCTCAACGAGGAGATGCAGTCGGCCAACGAGGAACTGCAATCGGCCAACGAGGAACTGGAGACTTCCAACGAGGAGCTGCAATCCACCAACGAGGAACTCATCACCGTCAACGAGGAACTCGAGACACGCACCCAGGAACTCTCGCTGCTCAACAACGACCTGCAGAACGTGAAGAACAGCCTCGTCGACCCGCTGATCGTCGTCGACGAGCACCGTCGGGTGGTGCTGTTCAATCCCCCCGCCGAGCGCGTCTTCACGCTCTCGGAGGAATCGGTGGGCACGCGGCTGCTCTCCCTCCCCTGCCTCATCGATCTGGGCGACATCGCCACCGACATCTCGCGCGTGATCACCGACGGGCACGTCATCGAGCGGCAGATCACCGGGTCGCCCTGCTATCTGCTCCGGATCCAGCCCTACATCGGGAGCAGCGGGCTCTGCAAGGGCGCGGTGCTGACGTTCAACGACAACACGGAGGTGCAGGCCGCGGAAGCCGCGCGCGAACGCTATGCCGCCCGGCTGCGCGAAGCGGAACGGTTCGCGGCCGCGACGCTCGACGCCCTGGCCCCGCAGGTGTGCGTCGTCGATGCCAACGGCACGCTGGTGAGCACCAACGAGAGCTGGCGGGGCGCCTTGCAGGAGGGGGTGGGCAGCGCCCGGGCGTGCGACGTGGGCGCGAACTACATCGACGTCTGCAAGCGCGCCATCGCGGCCGGGGATTCCATCGCGGCGCGATTTCTCGATGGCCTGCTCGGCGTGATGCGCGGCGAGCTCACGTCCTTCGAATGCGAGTATCCGTGCCTGACGCCGGCCTCGCTCGAGTGGTACGAGGTGCGCGTGCGGCCGTTCGGAGGACACGGCCCGCAGTACTTCGTGGTGGCGCACGAACGGATCACCGGACGCAAGCAGCAGGAAGCGCGGATCCGGCTCCAGTCGCGGGCGCTCGACAAGGCGGTCAACGGCATCTGCATCGTGGACGCCCGCGCGCACGGCATGCCGCTGATCTACGTGAACGAGGCGTTCGAGGCCATCACCGGCTATGCCGAACAGGAGGTGCTCGGACGCAACTGCCGGATGCTGCACGAGGGGGCTGCGGACCAGGCGGGGCTGGCGACGCTGCGATCCGCCCTGGCCGAGCAGCGCTCGGCGACGGTCCTGCTCCGGAACTACCGCAAGGACGGCACCGCGTTCTGGAACGAGCTCTCGGTGACCCCCATCGACGAGAACGGCACCGTGACGCACTGGGTCGGGATCCAGCGGGACATCACCGCGCTCGTCGACAGCCAGGAGGCGTTGAAGGCGAGCGTGCAGCGCGAGAATCTCGCCATGGCGTTTGCGGGCATCGGCGCTCTCGAATGGAATGTCCGCGCCAACGTCGTCCAGCTCTCCGACCTGCATCAGCGCCTGGTGGGGCTCACCGAGCCGGCCGAGCAGATCACCTACGGCGAATTCATGCGGCGGATCTTCCCGGAGGACAAGGGCCTTTTCGAGGACGCCCTCAAGGTGTGTCTGGCGGGCCACGGCAATCTCGATCTGGAGTACCGCGTGGTCTGGACCGACGGGAGCCTCCACTGGCTGCACACGAAGGGCAACGCGCTCGTGGGCGACGACGGCGTCGTGCAGCGGCTGCTGGCCCTCAGCCAGGACATCACGGGACGCAAGAGCGCGGAGGAACGCGTGCGCTTCATCGCGCATCACGACGCCCTCACCGGACTGCCGAACCGGTCGCTGCTGCGGGATCGTCTGCAGCTCGCCACCAACCGCGCCAAACGCGACCGCACCCGGCTGGCGATGCTGTTCATCGACCTCGATCACTTCAAGAACATCAACGACACGCTCGGGCACGAAGTCGGCGATGCGCTGCTCGTGTCGGTGGCGAATCGGCTGGTCTCGAACGTGCGGGACACGGACACGATCTGCCGCCAGGGCGGGGACGAGTTCATCGTGGCATTGCCCGGCGTGCGCGACTCCAATGAGGTCGCCCACATCGCCGAGAAGATCCTGGCGAGCCTCGCCCTGCCCCATCAACTGCGCGGCCGGGAGATCCAGATCACCTGCAGCATCGGCGTGAGCCTGTATCCCGACGACGGGGACAGCATCGACGAATTGCTGCGGCACGCCGACACCGCCATGTATCACGCGAAGGGCCGCGGTCGCAATGCGCTCGAGTTCTTCGCACAGCCCATGAACGACGCGCTGATCGAACGCATGGCGGTCCTCGGGCCCCTGCGCCGGGCCATCGGCGCGAACGAACTCGAACTGCACTACCAGCCGACGTTCAATCTGGCCAACGGACAGCTCGAAGGCATCGAGGCCCTGGTCCGCTGGCGCCATCCGGAGCGCGGCCTCGTCCATCCGGAGACCTTCATCCATGTCGCCGAGGAGTCCGACCTCATCCTCGAGATCGGCGACTGGGTGCTGCGCGAGGCCTGTTCGCAGAACCGGCGCTGGCAGGACCAGGGCCTGTGCCGCGTCCCGATCGCGGTGAACCTGTCGGCCATGCAGTTGCGCTACAGCAACATCATCGAGAAGGTCGTCGCGGCATTGAAGGCCGGCCGCCTCGACCCGCGCTATCTGGAGCTGGAGCTCACGGAGCGGGCCATCATCCATCACCCGGAAAGTGCCGGAGAGATCCTGTCGGCGTTCCGGCGCGAGGGCATCCGGCTCGCGCTCGACGACTTCGGCACCGGCTACTCGAGCCTCACGCACCTGCACCGGTTCCCGGTGGACAAGCTCAAGATCGACCGGTCGTTCGTGGCAGCGGCGCCCAAGGACGAGAGCGCCGCGGCCATCGTGCGCGGCGTGATCAATCTCGCCCGCGGACTGCAGGTGGACGTCGTCGCGGAGGGCGTCGAGAATCCGGCGCAATACGACTTCCTGCGCCGCGAGCACTGCTGGGGATTCCAGGGCTACTTCGGGAGCCCGCCGGTTCCCGGGGCGGAACTGGGCGCCGCGATGTCGGCATTCGCCGCGCGACACTGACACCGGGCACACGGCGGCGCGTCGGACCGCGGTTCAGTCGAGAACGGCCGCGATGCCATCCGGGCCGGGCGGTCGGTGCGCTCAGCGCGCCGGGGCTCGGTCCGCGTCGAGCGACTGCTTGTGCACGCGCCCGTCCTGCATGATCAGCCGGAGGTTCTCCGCCTTCTGCAGCAGTCGGACATCGGCAACAGGATCACCGTCCACCAGCAGCAGGTCGGCGAGCCATCCTTCGCGGATCTGCCCGACATCGAGCCCCATCAGCGCGCCGCCGACGCGCGTGGCGCACTGCAGGGCCTCGGCAGGCGAGTAGCCGAACAGCTTGACGTACAGCTCGATGTCCCGCGCGTTCTCCCCCTGGGGCGTCGAGACGAATCCGTAGTCGCCGCCGATCACCACCGGAATGCCGCGCCGACGCATCTCGGCGTATGTGCGCCGGGACTCCTCCATCACGCGTGCCAGCTCGGCTTCTCGCACCGGATTGCGCGGCAGCCCGCGGGCGTCGGCCTCGTGGAGGGCATTGTGGATGGGAGCGATCGCGGGGCCGCAGAAGATGCGGTCCTTGACGGATTCCAGCCGATCGAGCGCCGCCTCGTCCGCGCCCTCGCAGTGGTAGATCACGTCGACGCCGCAGTCGACCGCACGGATCACCGAACGACTGGCCCGCGAATGAGAGGCGATCTTGCGACCGAAGTCGTGCGCGACCTCGACGGCCGTGCGCACTTCCCGCTCGCGCATCACCGTCTTGTCGCCCTTGGCCTTGGACCCGTCGTCGCCGGAGATGTTGATCTTCACCGTGTCGACGCCCTCGCGGATGCAGAGACGAACGGCACGCGCGATCTCGTCCTCGCCATCGGCCACGATGCCGAAACTCGACCGGGCCATGTGCAGCCGCATCTCGTCGCCCAGCCCGCCCGTGACGGTGATCTCGGGGCTGGCGGCGCGCAGGCGCGGACCGGGAATGCGGCCGGCGGCGATCTCGTTGCGGATCACGACGTCGAGCCGCAACTTGGCGCTCGCGGCGCTGAACGCGCTCGTGAAGCCGTGGTCGAGCAGCTTGCGCGCGTTGTGCATGGTGGCGAGCGTGTGCTCCTCCGGCGGGGTGTCGCCGAGCTCCACGCTGCGCGGCAGTTCGATGAAGGTGAGGTGCGCGTGACCTTCGACGAGGCCGGGCATCAGCGTCATGCCGCGGGCGTCGAGAACGTTCGCCCCGTCAGGCGGCAGCGTCGCCGGCGCCGGCGCGATGCGGGCGATACGATTGCCCGCGATCAGGACATCACCGGGAAAGGATTCCGAACCGCTGCCGTCCCAGATGCGCGCATTGCGGATGAGCACCCTGACTGGTTCCGTCATGACCAAGCGTCTCCCGAAGTCTTCTCGCGTGCCGGAGTGTGGGCGCGCCGTGGTCGGGTGTCCAGGAAAGGGCGGATCGATGCGCCGGCGCGAATGGCGCGCCCGCGGCCGGCTCAGGCTTGCGAGAGCGTGCCGCCGCCCGAACCCACGATCACGTCATCCGGCGTCGACTGGGCCGCCAGGATCTTCGGCGCCAGCGACTGCTTGAAATGTCGGACGCGCTGTCGTTGCACGATGGCACGGGCGGGCCAGTAGGCGATGAACACGGCGAGGATGGCCCACACGTTCAGGCCCGCGGAGAACAACGCAACCGCGAGCGGCCAGGCCGGCCAGGCTGCCGGCTTCAGCGTCTGGTCCAGGGCGGGAAGGTACTGGTTCCGCGCCAGCTCGTAGTTGTGGAAGAAGAGGTACGGGCCTTCCGCCCGGCCCTTGGCAATGGCCCAGAACGCGGCGAATCGCTGACCGACCGCCAGGGCGAGCTCCAGGTCCGCCAGCTGGATGTCCCGCGTCCGGCCCGAGGCTTCGCGCAGCATGACCTGGATACGGTTCGTCACCCGGGTGGTGGTCCCGTGGACCGTCGACTGGCTGCCGTCGTGGTGCGTGACGGTGTGGCTCGTGGGCGTCGTGCGGGCCTCGCCCCAGCGCTGCAGATCCGTGACGGTGCCCGCCGCCCGATGCAGCGCGTAGTTGCGGCCACCGACGCTGAACGTCGCAGCGTTGGAATCGAGTCGCGATGGCGCCAGCGTGCGCGCAATGCCGAACACGGCCAGCCCGCCGAACACCACCACCCACAGCCACCGGTTGAGCGCCCAGCGCCACGTCGCCGGGACGAGTCGTTCCCATTCCGGCACATCGGCCGGCGGCGCCGCGCGCGTTCCCGGCCGACTGGCCGCTTCGAGCATCGCCCGGCCCTGCTTCGCGTCCCTGGCTGCCGCCGCTTGCGACTGCGTGATCGCTGCCCGGACGTCGGGCGAAAAGAAGGTCGCCGCGAGCTGGGCGTTGAAGTCCGGCGAATGCTCGTAACCCCAGGCCCGCTGGAACCACTTCGCGCGCTGCGAGTCCTTGCCTGACCGCTCGGCTGGCGGCAGGCTCTCGATGAGGCCCGCCTGGATGCGCCGGGCTTCGTTCCCGTAGGCGCTCGTCAGGCGCCTCTCTTCCGCCGTGAGCTTGTTCTCGAAGGCACGCCGACCCGCGAGGTCGCGCACGATGGTGCCCAGGCGCTCGAACGCGGCATAGCGCCTCGCGGCGGTGTCGAACGGATCACTGCCCTCGATCCTGGCGGTCACCTGTTCGACGTCCGGCAGGCCGGCGACCGCGTCGGCCGCACGCACCGGTGTGACAGCGGTCATGAGGGCCACCAGCAGACAGGTCAGACAGGCCATGAAGACTTTCCGGAGCATGTTGTTGTTCTCCTGGTTCGGGCCGGGCCCACGGCGCATCAGCGGGGGACCCAACCGCCGCAGACGGGAAAGACCTGACCCACGAAGCAGCCGATGTCCGGTGAACACAGCATCGCGGCGAACAGGGCGTCCTCGCGGGCCGCCACCAGACGCCCGAGCGGCACTTCGCGCTTCAGCCGTTCCTGGAACTTCGGGTTCGCCTGCAGGGACGTCGGGAAGTACGTCGGGTTGTCGACGAAGTTCTGCGCGATCGCATTGACCTGCACGTTGTGCGGCGCGACCTCGATGCCGACCGCCTGGACGTAGGCCAGCTGGGCGCCGCGGGCCGCACTGTAGGTCGACGTGCGCTTCATGCCGCGCAGGGCCGACGCACTGCCCATGAGCACGATGCGACCGGCACGCCGCTCGATCATCTGCGGCAGCACGGCTCGGACGAGCCGCGGCAACGGGTCGACCATGCAGCGGAAAGCCTCGCGCCACTCGTCCTCGTCCGCGTCGAGAACGGCGCTGGTGGCGGCCGGCAGGGCGAGATTCGCGATCACGGCGTCGAGTCGCCCGGCCGCAGCCACCGCCGCAGCGGGCGCGTCGGGATCGGTCATCGGCCGCGGGTCCGCCACCACGTCCGCGCCGCATTCGCGCAGCGTCTCGCACAGCGCCGGCCCCATGAACTCGTCCGACTGCGTGACGAGGATGCGCTGCCCGTTCAGATCGATGGGTCCCATGCCGCGCCCCTCAGCCCACGACGCCGATGTTCCAGGGCACGAACTCGTGATCGCCCAGGCCCAGCAGTTCGCTCTTGGTGCGTTCGCCCGACGCGGTGCGCAGCAGATGCTCGAAGATCTGCCGGCCCATCTGCGCGATCGAGGCCGAGCCGTCCAGCACCTCGCCGCAGTTGATGTCCATGTCTTCCTCGAGGCGGCGGTACATCGGCGTGTTGGTCGCGAGCTTGATCGACGGCACCGGCTTGGCGCCGAACATGGACCCGCGCCCGGTCGTGAACATGATCACGTTGGCGCCGCCCGCGATCTGACCCGTGGCCGAGCACGGATCGAAACCCGGTGTGTCCATGAACACGAGCCCCTTCTGGCTCACGGGCTCGGCGTAGCGGTAGACCTCCATCAGCGGCCCCGTGCCGCCCTTCATCGAGGAGCCGAGCGACTTCTCGAGGATGTTGGCGAGCCCGCCGGTCTGGTTGCCCGGGCTCACCTTGCCGTTGATCTGCGTGTCGCGGCCGACCGTGTATTCCTCCTTCCACCAGCGCACGCGCTCGATCAGCTTCTCGCCCACTTCCCGGCTGCGGGCCCGGCGCGTCAGCGTGTGCTCGACGCCGTAGATCTCGGGCGTCTCGGACAGGATGGCCGTCCCGCCATGCCGCACGAGCAGATCCATGGCGGCGCCGAGGGCCGGATTGGCCGTGATCGACGAGAAACCATCGGACCCGCCGCATTGCAGACCCACGCTGATGTGGGCCGCCGGGACGCGCATGCGTGCGACCCGGTCGGCATCGGGCAGCATCTCCTTCACGGCGGCGATGCCCGCTTCGATCGTCTTGCGCGTGCCCCCCGTCTCCTGCATGACGAAGGACCGCAGCCGTGCGTTCTCTTCGAGGCGCTGCGCCTGCAGGAAGGTGCTGATCTGATTGCGCTCGCAGCCGAGCCCCACCACCAGGCACCCCGCCAGATTGGCGTGGCGTGCGTAGCCCGCGAGCGTCCGCCGCAGGAGATCCATCGGCTCGCCCGTCGCTTCCATGCCGCAGCCGGTGCCGTGCGAGAACGCAACGACGCCGTCCACGTTCGGATAGTCGGCGAGACGTTCCGGCGTGAACCACGCGGCGATGCGCTGCACGACGGTGGCGGAGCAGTTCACCGTGGACAGGATGCCCAGGTAGTTGCGCGTGGCGACCTGGCCGTTCGCGCGCACGATGCCCATGAAGGACGCCCGCTCGGATACCGGCAGCAGTTCGACGGGGCGGTAGTCCTGCGCGTGGGCGTAGTCGCGATCGAACTCGCGGAAGGACATGTTGTGCGAATGCACGTAGGTGCCGGGCGCGATGTCGACGTTGGCGAAGCCGATGACCACGTTGTACTTGAGGATGGGGTCGCCGGCGCGGATCGGGCGGGCGGCGATCTTGTGGCCGGCGGGCACCTGGCTGCGGCTCGTGAGCCCTTCCGCCTCCAGCGGTGCGCCGATCGGGACATCGACTCTCGCCACGACGACGTTGTCGTTGGCGTGCAGGCGGATTGTGGCGCCGGTGGCGGGCTTTTCCTGGATCTCGATCATGGGGTCCTCGGTCAACGGATGAGGCGGCCCGGCAATGCGCCGGTGGCCTGGTCGTCGCGCACCGTCTCGATGCCGGCGACGAAAGTGTGTCGGTAGCCCTGCGCGCGCTGCGTGAAGCGCTTGCCGCCGGCCGGAAGGTCGTACTCGATCCGGGGCCGCAGCAGCGACAGCCGGTCGAAATCGATCACGTTGATGTCGGCGCGCAGGCCGGGCGCGAGCACGCCGCGATCCGTCAGTCCGTACGAAGCAGCGGTGTCGCGGGTCTGCTTCTTCACCAGCCGTTCGAGCGGAAGCCCGGGACCACGCTTGCGGTCGCGCGCCCAATGCGTGAGCAGATAGGTCGGCGAGCTCGCATCGCAGACGGTGCAGACATGCGCTCCGCCATCGCCCAGCCCGGCCACGGTGGCCTCGTCGGCGAGCATCTCGCGAATGTTGTCGAGATTGCCGTCGGTGTAGTTCTCGAACGTGTTCACGAGAAAGCCCTTGCCCTCGTGCGCCAGCATCGCGTCGAGCGCGAGCGCCCAGACCGACGTTCCGGTGGCTGCCGCCCGCGCAGCGAGGCTCAGCGACGGATCCGGTTCGTAGTCGTAGGACTCGTCCACGACGTAGGTCCGCGGCATCCACGCGGCCTGCATGCGCGTGAACTCGTCGTCCGGCCGTTCCTCCACGAGGCGTCGACGCAGCCCGGCGTCACGCGCGAGCCGTTCGTAGCGCTGAGCGGGCGTAAGTGACGCCATCTCCGTCCAGGCGGGGTGGGTCGTGAACGGATGCGTCGTCGCCTCCAGCCCCATCATCACGCCGATGGGACGACAGCCCACCTGACCGGTGACGTCGAGACCCGCCGCGCGCGCCGCGTGGATCCGGGCGCGCGTCTCCCGCCACAGCGCCGGTGCGTTGTTCACCTGCAACAGCAGGAGCGAGAGGGGCCGGCCGGCGGCCTGCGCCGCCGCACTGAGGATCTCGAACTCGCCGGGACCGAAATCGGAATTCACCTCGATCACGCCCCGGCCGGCGCGCTTCATGGCGGCGGCGAGTCCGAACAGTTCCGGTTCACGGGCCGAGAGGCTCGGCGTCGGCCGGCCGTCGCGGGCGCGGTGCTTCACCGTTCGCGACGTGGAGAAGCCGAGCGCGCCGGCGCGCAGCGCTGCTTCCAGCAGCTCGCCCATGCGCGCGATTTCCGCTTCCGTCGGAACCGATGCGTGGTCGGCGCCGCGCTCGCCCATCACGTAGAAGCGCAAGGCCGCGTGCGGCACCTGCGCGCCGATGTCGATGGCCTTGGGCAGACGGTCGAGCGTGTCGAGATAGTCGGGGAACGATTCCCACGTGAACTTGACGCCCTCCGCCAGCACGGTGCCGGGAATGTCCTCGACCCCTTCCATCAGGTTGATGAGGTAGGGGGCGGCCCCCGGACGCACCGGCGCGAAGCCGACGCCGCAATTGCCGAAGACCACCGTCGTGACGCCGTGCCACGTGGACGGCGTGAGCATCGGATCCCACGTGGCCTGGCCGTCGTAGTGGGTATGGATGTCGACGAAGCCCGGCGTGACGAGGTGATGGCGCGCATCGACCTCGCGCTGCCCGGCGCCGATGTCCCCACCCACCGCCGTGATCCGACCGCCGTCCAATGCGATGTCGGCCACCTTGCGCTCGCCGCCCGTGCCGTCGACGACGGTTCCGCCGCGTATCACCAGATCATGCATCGCGCCCTCCCTCGGAAGCGCCCGAGGATACGACGGGTCGCGGCCCGCACTCCAGCGCGTTGCTGCCACAATCGCGGCTTTTCCTCGCCGGTGCCGCCATGTCCGCCATGCATCCGTTCCATCTCGCGTTTCCCGTGACCTCGCTTGCCCAGGCGCGCGCCTTCTACGGCGGCCTGCTCGGTTGTCCGGAAGGACGTTCTTCCGACGAGTGGGTGGACTTCGATCTCTACGGTCACCAGATCGTCGCGCACCTGGCGCCGTCCGAGGCCGGGCATCGCCAGAGCAACGCCGTGGACGGTGACAACGTCCCGGTCCGGCACTTCGGTGTCGTGCTGTCGATGGCGGAGTGGGAGTCCCTCGCCGAGCGACTGCGCGCTCAGGGGGTGCAGTTCATCATCGAACCGCACCTCCGCTTCAAGGGTCAGGTGGGCGAGCAGGCCACCATGTTCTTCCTGGATCCGTGCGGCAACGCGCTGGAGTTCAAGGCCTTCGCGGATCCGTCGCGGCTGTTCGCGAAGTAGCGGGGCAGGGGACGAGTCGCCCTGTCGACGACACGGTGATCGACGGGCGTAGGGACCGGGATCGACCCCATCGCGGGTTCACCTTCGCTCAGAGATAGTCCCCCATCCACCGCTTGTAGTCGCCGTCCCGCATCGCGCGCTTCATGAGATCGTCGCCGGCAATGCCTGTCAGCTGGTCCGGCGGCGTCCCCTCGCGCAGCGCCTTCAACGTCTCGTACACGGCCCTCACGCCTGCCATGAACGGCTGGTGACCCTGCAGACACACGCGCACGCCGCGTGACGCCAGGTAGTCCCGATCGAACAGTTCCCTGCCGGCCCCGCCGAGAATCATCGGCAGTTTCACCTCGGCCGCCACGGCATCGAGATCGGACCGGGTCTTGAGCCCGACGATGAAGATCGCATCGACACCCGCCGCCTCATAGGCCCGGGCGCGCGCGATGGTGTCGGCGATGCCCGTGATCGACGGCGCGCTGGTACGACCGGCGATCACGAGCCCGGCATCCCGGCGCGCCTGGACCGCCGCCCGCATCTTGCCGACGCCCTCCTCCACCGACGTGAGTCGCGCCCTGCCCCCGCTGCCGTGGGGCGGCGGCAGATCGGTATCCTCGATGGACAGGCCGGCGATGCCGGCCATCTCCAGTTCCTCGACCGTGCGCATCACGTTCAATGCGTTGCCGTAGCCGTGATCGGCATCGCAGAGCAGCGGCAGGTTGCCGGCGCGGCAGATGCGGTTGGCCTGCTCCGCGAATTCCGTGAGCGTCAGGACGATGATGTCGGGGGCGCCCAGCACCGTGAGCGACGCGATCGATCCGGCGAACATGCCGACCTCGAAACCGAGATCCTCTGCGAGGCGGGCGGAGACGGGATCGAAGACCGATCCGGGGTAGAGGCACTGATTGCCGGCAAGGAGCGCACGAAAGCGTTCGCGGCGGTCGGTCCATCGGGACATGTTTCGACTCCTGTGGATCGGTGAGGCAGTGAAGGGATGACGTGGAAGTGTGAAGACGTGAAGGGGTGAAGACGTGAAGTCGTGGAAGCATGCTCGGCCGTGGCCACGGCCTCGAGGTGGTCCGATCTCGTGCCGTTGCACGCGCTCGGAACGAGTGCTGACTGTCACACCTTCACGTCTTCACTGCTTCACGGGCAAGTTGTAGTAGACCGCAGTGGATCCGAGATTCTCCTTCGCTCGCGCGATCTCGGTCTTGGCCACGGCACGCAGATGCACTTCGTCCGGCCCGTCGAGAAAACGCATGGCCCGACCCCAGGCCCAGAGCCACGGCAGCGGCGTGTCGGGGGTGAGCCCCATGCCGCCGAACACCTGCATCGCCCGGTCGACGACGCGGGTCTGCAACTGCGCGGCGACCACCTTGATGGCAGACACCGCGGTGCGCGCCGCTGCATTGCCGTACTTGTCCATGGTCCAGGCCGCGTGGAGCACGAGCAGGCGCGCCTGATCGATCTCGATGCGCGACTGCGCGATCCACTCCTGCACGTTGGCGTAGTCGTTCAGGTACCGGCCGAAGGCCTTGCGCTCCAGCGTGCGTTCGCACATCAGGTCGAGCGCGAGTTCGCACATGCCGATGGTGCGCATGCAGTGATGCACCCGGCCGGGGCCGAGGCGGGCTTGCGCCAGGGCGAAACCCTGGCCCTCTTCGCCGAGCAGGTTCGAAGCGGGTACGCGCACGTCGCGGAACAGCATCTCGCAATGCCCGTCGGGGGCGTGGTGATTCATGATGGCGAGGTCGCGCACGATCTCCACGCCCGGCGTGTCCATCGGGACGATCACGAGGGAGTGGCGCTCGTGGGCCGCGGCACCGGCCCGGCTCTCGGAGAGCCCCATCACGATGGCGAAGCGGCAGCGCGGGTGCGCGGCGCCGGTGATGAACCACTTGCGCCCGTTGACGATCAGATCGTCGCCGTCACGACGGATGCTGGTCCGCAGGTTGGTCGCATCGGACGACGCAACGTCCGGCTCGGTCATCGCGAAACAGGAGCGGATGTCCCCCTCCATCAGCGGCTTCAGCCAGCGCTCGCCCTGATCGGCGCTGGCGAAGAGCTGCAGCAACTCCATGTTCCCGGTATCGGGCGCGTTGCAGTTGAACACTTCCGGGCACCACGGAATGCGTCCCATGATCTCGGCGAGCGGCGCGTAGTCGAGATTCGACAGGCGGGTGCCGGGCTGGTCTTCCCGGAGGCTGGGCAGGAAGAGGTTCCACAGCGCCTCCTCCTTGGCTCGCGCCTTCAACCGGTCGAGGAGAGCCAGCGGAAACTCGCGGTTCGCCGCGATGCGATGCCACTCCGGGTAGGCGGGCAGGACATGCACGCGCATGAAGTTCTGCAGGCACTCCTGCACCGTGCGCGACAACTCGGAATACTCGAAATCCACACTTCCCCCTGAAAGTCCCGCCGGACCGCACCGGCGCGGCCCGGTCCTGCCGTGCCCTGCGCGACGTCACGACCACCACGGATAGAAAGGCGGCATGTCGCGCGAACACGTCGACCTGAATTCGGGCGGGCGCTTCTCCTGGAACGCCCGGACGCCCTCGGCCGCATCGCCGAGGCTCTGGTAGTAGACGGCGAGCGACTCGATCTTGTGCGCCTCCACCGGGCTCGGCGCCGCGGCATTGCGGTAGAGCATCTGACGGGTGAGGGCGATTGCCACCGGCGACCGGTGCTCGGTGATGCGCCGCGCGATGCGCTTCGCCTCCGGCAGCAGTTCGTCGGGCGGCAGCACCGCCTTGACGAGGCCGCCGCGCAAGGCCTCCTGCGCATCGAACACTTCCGCGTCGTAGGCCCACTCGAGGGCCTGCGAGACGCCGACCACCCGGGGCAGGAACCACGTGGAGCACGCCTCCGGGACGATCGCCAGTTTGCCGAACACGAACCCGAAACGCGCCTTGTCGGATGCGAGCCGGATGTCCATCGGCAGCGTCATCGTCGCGCCGACGCCGACGGCCGCCCCGTTGATGGCGGCGATCACCGGCTTCTTGCACGCGAAGATCGCGAGCGACACCCGCCCGCCCGTGTCACGCACGCCGTCGACGATGTCCGGCGCCTCGAACCGCTGATCCAGATCCGTCAGGGTCGGACGCGCGGTTGCGCTCAATCCGAACACGTTGCCCTCGACCCCGAGGTCCATGCCGGCACAGAACGCCTTGCCCGCGCCGGTGACGATGACGGCGCGCACGCCATCGTCCTCGCTCGCGCGGGAGAATGCATCGACGAGTTCGTTCGCCATGGTCACGGTGAAGGCGTTGAGCCGGTCCGGCCGGTGCAGCGTCAGGGTGAGGATGCCGTCCTCGACGGCGGTGTGCAGCGTCTCGTAGGTCATGCGGGCTCCGAGGTCCGGAACGGGTGCGAAGGAAGGAGGGCTATTGTCCGCCATCCGGACGCCCGGGGAAGCCCCGACCCGCGGACACGGGCATGGCTATCGCCGGCCGGCCGATTTCCGCGATACTCGCCGCCTTTCCCGATGAACCTCGACAGGTCCGCCCGATGAACCTCCGCTCCTCCCTGCGCCCCCTGTTCGCGTGCGCCGTCCTGATGACCTGCCCCGCGATGGCGGCCGATCCGCTGGCGGGATACCCCTCGTTCCGTCCGGGCCTGTGGGAAATGACTCGCAGCCCGATGGACGCGCCGCCCGGGGCCAAGAAGTTCGTGACCCGCGAGTGCACGAACCCCACGACGACGCTGGCCCGGCAGAGTGCGGAACTGGCGGTGCTCGGCTGCAAGACGCAGGAGCCGAAGCATTCCGGGAAGACCTACACGTTCGGCATGGTCTGCGACATCCCGAAGACCGGCAAGACCACCTCCAAGAGCCTGCTCCTGCGCGAGAGCGATTCCGCGTACACGGTCACGATCCACACGGAAGGCGAGACGAACGGCAAGCCCGTCAACGCCACGGACGTGATTTCGATGCGGCGCGTGGGCGACTGTCCGAAGAAGTAGGGTTCCACGCCGGACCATGGCCCGCGTCGTCTTCACCTCGCAACTGCAGCGTCATGTCGCGACGCCTGAATGCGAGGTCGAGGCGGCGACGGTGCGGGCCGCGCTCGACGCGGTGTTCGCGGAGCACGCGGCGCTGCGGGGTTACGTGCTCGATGACCAGGGGATGCTTCGCAGGCACGTGGCCGTGTTCGTGAACGGCACGCGCATCCGGGATCGCGATTCGCTGTCCGATCCCGTCACGGCAGCCGACGAGATCCACGTGCTGCAGGCCCTGAGCGGCGGTTGACGCCCGGAGCACATCGCAGGAGGACAAGCCATGTCAGCTCGTGTTCGCGTCGCCACCCGCAAGGGCCTCTTCACGCTCACCCGGGAACCGGATCGATGGAAGGTCGGCGCCCCGGCCTTCCTCGCCGACCCGGTGACGAACGTGCTCGACGACCCGCGGGACGGCACGCTCTACGCGGCGCTCAATCTCGGTCACTTCGGCGTGAAGCTGAAGCGCTCCCGCGACGACGGCCGGACATGGGAGGAACTCGCCGCGCCGGCCTACCCCGCACAGCCGGACGTCGGCTCGGGATCGCCCTGGACCCTGTCGCTGCTGTGGTGTCTGGAAGCCGGCGGCACGGATCAACCCGGCCGCCTCTGGGCCGGCACCATTCCCGGCGGACTGTTCCGCTCGGACGACGGCGGTGAATCGTGGAAACTCGTCCGTGGTCTGTGGGATCGCCCGGAACGCGAGGCGTGGCTCGGCGGCGGCTACGACCATCCGGGGATCCATTCCATCGTGGTCGACCCGCGCGACAGCCGCCACGTGACCATCGCCATCTCGTGCGGCGGCGTCTGGACCACCCGCGACGACGGCCACTCGTGGGCGTTGACCGCCACGGGCATGCGCGCCGGCTACCTGCCGCCGGCGGAGGCGGGCAACCCGAACCTGCAGGATCCCCATCGCCTCGTCGCCTGCCGGGCCCGGCCGGACGTGCTCTGGGTACAGCACCACAGCGGCATCTTCCGCTCGACCGACGGCGCCGCCTCGTGGACCGAGATCGCCGGCGTGCCGATGTCGTCGTTCGGATTCGCGGTGGTCGCTCATCCCGACGATCCGCAGACGGCGTGGTTCGTACCGGCCGCGAAGGACGAATGCCGCGTACCGGTGGACGGACGGCTGGTGGTCACGCGGACTCGCGACGGCGGCCGCAGTTTCGACGTCCTGGATCGCGGACTGCCGCCCGTGCCGGCGTATGACCTCGTGTACCGGCACGGATTCGACCTCGCGCCGGACGGACGTACCCTGGCCATGGGATCGACGACGGGCGGTGTGTGGATCTCGGAGGATGCCGGCGAGTCGTGGCAATGCGTGTCGACACATCTGCCCCCCGTCTACGCGGTGCGATTCATCCCCTGACGAAGGGCACGATCGCGAGCACGGCCGGCGCCGTGAGCGACGACAACGCCGTGGACAGCACGAGACTCGATGCCACCGGCGCCTGCAGCACGCCGAAGTGGCGCGACATCAGGTAGACGTTCACGCCCACGGACAACGACGCGAGCAGGACCACCGTCTGCGATTCCAGCCGGGGCAGTCCGAGCAGGTGCGCGAGGCCGAGCACCACCAGCGGCTGCACGGCGAGCTTGAGGGTCGTGATGCCCAGGCCGATCGGCCAACCGTCGCGCACGCCGTACTCCGACAGCCCCATGCCCACGACGATGAGCGCCAGCGGCGTCGCGGACTGGCTGACGAGCCGCAGCGGTTCGTCGACGAAGCCGGGGATCGGGATGCCCAGCGTGCCGACGACCGCCCCCGACAGGACGGCGGCGACCACGGGCGTCGTCACCACCTTCTTCGTGGTCGTCTTGAATCCCTGCACGGACAGCTCCCCGTGGCGCGCCCATTCCACGGACGCCGTGACCAGGGTCCACAACGTCAGCGTGTTGAAGACGAGCACCAGGGCCACGGTCGGCAGGGCCGCCTCGCCGAGCATCGCCTTCGCGAGCGGAACGCCGAGCAGCACGTTATTGGAGAACACGCCGCCCAGCGCGAACACCGACTGCGAGACACCGTCGAGCCGGTAGATCCAGCGGCTCACCGCCCGCCCGACGAGGAACGTGACGAGGCAGCCGCCGAAGAACGCGACGAGGATGCGCGGTTCGAAGGGCGGCAGACGCGACGGGTCGCTCATCAACCGGAACAGCAGCGCCGGCACGGCGATGGCGAACGTGAAGCTGGCGAGCGCGTCGCTCACGGACTTGGGCCAGCGTCCCGACACGGCGAGCAGGTAGCCGAGCAGCGCCAGCAGCATGAGCGGCGCCATCGGCTCGAAATGATGGAACAGGGACACGGGGACCGGGGAGGCACTGGGGGAGGACATTCTGTCACGCGCCCTCCGCCCCGGCACGCACGGGGTCAGAAGAAGAACACGGCTTCCACAGACCGCGGCCGCGCGGTCTTGCCGGCCGGCGCGCCGCCGGCGCTCGCGGCGGGCGCATCGGCGGCCCCCGGGCCCGAAGCAGGAGCCCGGCTGCACTCGCCGGCGCCCATGTCATTCGGATAGGTGCCGTCCCGGCGGGAGAGGCGGTCGATCGTCCGAAGGGGACGATTCGTGGCGGGCTGCGGTGCGCTCCCCTCGGGCGGCCAGGTCGCTCGGGCGGCACGCATGGCCCTCCCGATGGCGACCCGGCAAGTCCGGCACCCGGGTTCCCCCGGCCCTGCACCCAATGAGGGCACGTGCCCGGCAGGTGCCAGCGCTACAATCGGCCCGTCCCTTCTTCTGCGAGCCTGACACCACCATGTCCAGCGGCACCGCGTTCCTGCTCGAGGTCAATCCACGCATCCCGAAGCGGCTCGAGCGACTCGAGGAGGTCGCGAACAACCTCTGGTACAGCTGGGATCGCCCGACGCGCCTGCTGTTCTCGCGCCTGCATCCGAGCCTGTGGGATGCGGTCGGGCACAGTCCGAAGGCGTTCCTGCGGCGCATCGACGAGCAGAAGATCAACTACGCCGCCGATGATCCGGTCTTCCTGAACAACTATCACCGGGTGCTGTCGGCCTACGACAGCTATCACGGGGAGCCGCTGCGGCGCCAGGGCTCGGAGTGGCTGCGGCAGAACGACCTCATCGCCTATTTCTGCGCCGAGTTCGGCTTCCACGAATCGCTGCCCATCTACTCGGGCGGCCTCGGCATCCTCGCGGGCGATCACTGCAAGGCCGCGAGCGACATGCGCCTGCCGTTCGTGGGTGTGGGCCTGCTCTATCGGCAGGGCTACTTCTCGCAGACGATAGACGCCGACGGCAACCAGCAGGCGCACTACGCCGATTCCGAGTTCGAGGAGCTCCCGATCGAACCGATGCGGACGGAGGCGGGCGGCGACGTGATCGTCCACGTGGCCCTGCCCGGACGCACGGTTGCCGTCAAGGTCTGGCGCGTCACGGTGGGTCACGTGTTCCTGTACCTGCTCGACACGGACCTCGAAGCCAATGCGGAATCGGATCGGGACATCACGCACCGCCTGTACGGCGGCGACCGCAGCAACCGCATCGAGCAGGAGATCGTCCTCGGGGTGGGCGGGGTGCGCGCGCTGGCCGCGGTGGGCCTGAAGCCGACCGCCTGGCACATCAACGAAGGCCACGCGGCCTTCCTCGTCCTCGAACGCATGCGCGAGCTGGTGGCCCAGGGAAGCGATTTTCCGACGGCGATGGAAGCAGTCTCGGCCAATACGGTGTTCACGACCCACACGCCCGTGCCGGCCGGACACGACCACTTCTCCGAAGACATGATGGTCTCGTACTTCGAGCAGTTCTACGGCGACCTGAAGCTGACGCGGGACCAGTTCCTCGCGCTCGGCCGGACCGAAGGCGGGCACGAGTTCAACATGACGGCTCTCGCCGTGCGCGGCTCGCGCTTCCACAATGGCGTGTCCCGCATCCATGGACGCGTGTCCTCGGAGATTCTCGGATCGATGTGGCCGCAGATCGCGTCCACCGACAATCCGATGGACTATGTGACCAACGGGGTCCACGTGCCGACCTTCCTGGCTCAGGAGTGGGGCGACGTGTTCGACCGGTATCTCGGGTTCGACTGGTCTCAGCACACGACGGACCCGGGCTTCTGGCAGGGTGTCGATGCGATTCCGGACCACCTGTTCTGGAGCGTGCGGCAGTCACTGAAGTCGCAGATGCTGTTCCTCGTCCGGCACCGGCTGTCGCAGCAGCACTTCCGCAACAACGGTTCCGAGGCCCACCTCGACCGGCTGCTGAAGCTGATCGACGTCTCGAATCCGAACGTGCTCACGATCGGATTCGCGCGGCGCTTCGCCACGTACAAGCGCGCGACGCTGCTGTTCCAGAACCTCGACTGGCTGAAGCAGATCGTCTGCAACGACGATCGTCCGGTGCTGTTCCTGTTCGCGGGCAAGGCCCATCCGGCCGACGTCCCCGGACAGGATCTCATCCGCCGCATCGTGCAGATCTCGCGTACGCCGGAGTTCGAAGGCCGCGTGCTCCTGATCGAGAACTACGACCTGCGCCTGGCGCGCCGGCTCGTGTCGGGCGTGGACGTCTGGCTCAACAACCCCGTGTACCCGCTGGAGGCCAGCGGCACGTCGGGCATGAAGGCCGGCATGAACGGGGTCATCAATCTGTCCGTCCGGGACGGCTGGTGGGACGAGGGTTACGACGGCCGCAACGGCTGGGCGATCAAGCCGGTGTCGGATACCCTGGACGACCACCGCCGCGCTGTCGAGGAATCGAACACGCTCTACGAGCTGCTGCAGGATCACGTGATTCCGACCTACTACAGGCGGAACGAGATGGGCTACTCGCCGCAATGGGTGCAGATGGCCAAGCGCTCCGTGGCGACGCTGCTGCCGCGCTTCAACTCGAGCCGGATGGTCCATGAGTACGTGTCGAAGTTCTATCTGCCGGCCACCCGGCAATGGCGCAAGTTCTCGGAAGGCGGGTTCGACGGTGCCCAGACGCTGGCACGCTGGAAGACGGACATCCGCCGGGGCTGGGGCAACGTCAGGATGCGCCGGCTCGACACGCCGCCGCGCCGCGTCCCGTTCGGCCAGCGTCTGCGTTTCGAGGTGGCGGTGCAGCTCGACGGCATGAGGCCGGAGGATGTCGTGCTGGAACTCGCGCTTTCGCGCCACACCGAACTCGAGAGCCAGCGGCAACTGTCGGAGTATCGCTTCGAGTACGACGGCACGCGGACCGAGCAGGGCGAGCACCGCTACGTCCTGGAAGTCACCCCCGACATGTGCGGCAAGCTCGAATACCGGGTCCGGCTGTACCCGCACCACCCTCTGCTGACGCATCCGCTCGAGATGGGGATGATGCTTTGGCTCTGAGCGCGCCCGCCGGCCGGCGAGACGCGCGGTCGGCACCGCGCGGGTACGGCGCAGACGTATCATGGGCGGCAAAAGGACTCGGTGCACCCGGTGCTGCAGCAGGCACGGAGGATGCAAGAGCAAGGGGATAACCCAGGGGCGCAGGGACGGCACCCCAGCGAGGACACCGAGGAACGAGTCGGACCATGACCATTGCCATCAAGATCGTGTCGATCGGACAGCGTCCGGTGGACGGCCCTCGGGCAGAGTTCGGCCCTGCCGGCGGCACCATCGGCCGCCGCTCGGACATGACGCTCGTGATCCCGGACAAGACCCGCCGGGTCTCGCGCGTCCACGCCGTCATCAGCCACCAGAACGGTCAGTTCCGGATACGCGACCAGGGCTCGTTTCTGCCCGTCTATGTCAATGGCCACGGCGTCGGTTTCCAGCGGGACATGACCCTCCATGCGGGCGACCGCATCCAGATCGGCGACTTCGGCTTCGAGGTGTCGCATGCCGACGGCCAGTCGGAAGCGACGGACTCGCCGGATCCCGGGGCGGAAGCCTTCGCGGCAACGCCCGATCCGGTCCACAGCCCGTCCGCCCCGTTCCTGTCGACGCTGAAACTGGACCGATCGGCGGATCTCCCGCGGCCAGTCCCGACATCCGTCGCACCCACCCACCCGGCCCGGAGCGCCATCGAGGATGGGCCGGCCACCTTCGCCCTGCTCGAGCAGCGTCTCACGGCGCAGAACCGCACCGCGCCCTGGCCCGACGTCAGCATGTACCGGGATGTTCCCGTGGAGAATCGAGCCATCCCGATCCCCTACGATGGCGCAGCCACCCAGGACCTCCATACCGAAGACGCGGCCGACCGGCGGTCCTCGTCCGTCGCTGCGGAGCGACGGACGGGCGTCCCGGAATCGGACGACTCGTCCGGCGTCCCGACCCCGTCCGACGACGCACCGCCTTCCGAGGGCGGCTACGTCATTCCCATCCGCAAGCGCCGGCGTCGCGCCTGAGCGGTGCGGGGCGTCCCTGACGGCCTGTCCTCAGTAGCCGCGTCCCAGATCCACGACACCGTCGGGCCGCTCGCCCCGCTCCAGCCGCTTCAGGTTCTCGATCACCTGCGAGGCGGCATCGTCGGCCTGGGTGACGGCAGCGATGTGTGGCGTGACCACGACACCGGGGTGTCCCCACCACGGATGCTCGGCCGGCAACGGCTCCTGGCCGAATACGTCCAGCATCGCGCCGGCCACGTGCCCGGCATCGAGCGCAGCGAGCAGATCGGCCTCTATCAGGTGTCCGCCTCGCGCCAGATTGATCACGTAGCTCTCTCTCGGCAATTGCGCCAGCAGGCGTGCATCGACGATACCGCGCGTTTCCGGCGTCAGCGGAAGAAAATTCACGAGCACGCGGATCCTGCCCAGGAACGCACCGAGCGATCCCGAACCGGCGAACGTCTCGACGTCGTCCACCGTGCGCAGCGTTCGGCTCCAGCCGCTCACGGGATAGCCCGCGGCACGAATCAAGTCCACCGCCTGCGCCCCGAGCACCCCCAGCCCCATGACCCCCACCCGGAAGTCGCGGGCTGCAACGGGTTCGAGCGGCGCCCACCGCCGCTCGCGCTGCTGGCGCGCATACGTGTGCATGTGGCGGTGGAAGTGCATGACGCCGTAGAGCGCGTACTCCGCCATCTGCCGTCCCATGCCGGCGTCGACCATCCGGGTGATCGGGACCCCGGCCGGTAGGTCGGGATCCTCGAGCAAGGCGTCGACGCCCGCGCCGAGCGACAGGATCGCCCGCAGCCCGGGAAACTGCCGATGCCAGCCCGGGGGAGGCTTCCACACGAGGGTGTATTCGACCGCGGCAGGGTCGCCGACGTCGGGCCAGACCCGGAAGTCGAGGTGCGGCAAGGCATCGGCGATGGCAGCTCGCCAGGGCGAGGGATCGTCGGAGAGGCTGTAGAAGACGAGGCTCATGGCGTCAGCGGGATCTGCATGCCGATGCCGAAGAAGGTGACGCCCGTATTGGCACTGGCGAAACCGCCGTTGGAGACATGCTCCAACCAGAATATCCAACCGACCCGCTCGGGGCCGGACGTACCGAGAGCGAACCGTTCGCCGAACTGCCAGTTCGAACCGAACCGCCGGTGATCGAGCGATCGTCCGGACAAGTAGTGCACGCCGACCCCCGCCTCGACGACGATGGTCCGGCTGCGGAACGGGCTCTCGATCCGGAGTGCCGGCAGCACGCTTGCGTTCCAGAGATCGCGTGCATCGACCGTCTCGTAGGGTTGCCACCATCGCGCGACGCGTGCGGAGACGACGATCGATGCGCGACAACCCGCAGCGCAATCACTCAGTTGCACCGCGCGCGCCACCAGAGCGGCGCTCGCCGTGCGAATGCGATCCCCCTCGCCGACGTCGACTCGAAGCTCGGTCGCCGTCACTGGATGGACCACGGCGGCGGCAGCGACGATGCACTCGGCCGCGAAGCATGCGATACCGTTCCGGCGCCGGATCCGACGAAGCGCGAGACCCACGACACGCCGGACACCGCGGCGTCCGCGTGCGGCGACACCGCGCCCGGACGTATTCTCGTTCCAGCGACCCCAGACCGCCGTCACCACTTGTAGCCGAAGTTGAACGCGAGCGTGCGATCGACGCTGCGCCGGCCCGGCGAGGGATTGCCATCCCAGTCCAAATCGAGCTCCACCGTCAGCATGAGCCCGGCACGCAGCGGCAGGCGCACGCCTGTCTGGGTGCGCACGAAGCTGTGACCGAGGTCGCTCAAGTCCAGGAAGTTCTGATCCATATGGAAAACCTGCACGCGGTCCGGCAGCACCCAATGATCGAACCGGATGGCCACTTGCATGGCCCAGGACAGATTGTCCGGCCCGCGGAAATAGTCTGTGCGGATCCGATCCAAGCTGCTTTCCACACTCAGCGTCGTCGTGCTCGTCTCGATTCCCTGGAAGCCCGCGCCCGCACCGATGGTTGCCCGCAAGCGCAGCGACTTGAGCCGATCGTGTTCCAACGACGAGCCGCCGAAGACGTACAGGCGCTCCGACACGAACCGGTCGTACTTGAGGCGCGTGTTCGCGTTCGCTTCGGCTTCGTTGCTGTTCTGGGTGGTCTGGGCGGCACGCAATCCGAAGGTCCAGCGGTCACGGCCGCGTCGCGCCACGAGCTCGTCGTCGGTATTGAAGCGCCGCACTTGCGTATTCCCCTGGACATCGGCAACGCCGACTCCGAGGCGTCCGGTGAGCCGCCAGCGGTCTTCCTGTTGCACCACGGGCGACAACGACGAGATCCGCCGCGGATCGATCTGCTGCGATGCGGAGCCGTCCACCGGTGACACGTTGAAGGCGGTCGTGCCCTGCGTGAGCCGGCCGCTGATCCGCGTGTAGTCCTTCAATACGATCGTGACGGGGTGGACCGTCACGATCGAAGCCACGGCCTCCATGTCGATGGAGACCGTGCCGGCGTCGGGCGTGTCGAACCCGATCTTGCCGCCGGTCAGATGGGTGACCGTACCGGTCAGGCGGTCGCCGTTGGTCAGGACGATCGTGTCCGCGCGCACCGCAGTGGCGAAGGACACGGCAATACCGGCGCTGGCGACCAACGTCCGGAGGGCATATCGGGAGAGTCTAGGGAATCGCAAGGAATCGCTCCGTGCCGCCGCCGGACCGGCGACCGCGCGATTCTAAATGCCGTGGCGGCGAAATGGGGCTGCAATCGCTCCGCCGCCGGCAGATCAGGCGGGTTGTCGCGAGCTTCCGGTCGTTCCGAGCGTGTGCTTCTCGATCACCGGGCGCAGTTCGGGTTTGATGTGACGTTCATCGTAGCCGTTGAAGATGTGGCCGACGAGCCCGCGGTCGAGGTCGCTCGTACCCATGAACCAGTCCGCGATCGGGAATGTCAGGTTCATGTTGAGATCCATCATGATCCCTTGATTGTGATGCGCCGTGTGGTGACGGCGGATCGTGTTGACGAACGGCACGTTGCGCACGAACCAGTTCTCGTGCACGTGACAACAGTAGTGGAAGGTCTCGTAGATCAGGTACTGACCGACGATCGTGACCATCAGCACATAGCCGGCATTCGGTCCGAGCAGCCACGCGAGCGCGAGCGCGAAGGGCGTGCCGAACGCCATGAACGTGGCGAGTGCGCGCCAGGGGAAGAAGATGATGCGGAATTCGCGGGTCGAATCGACCGTCATCTCGTTGTTGGTGAAGTACTGGTGATGCTGCCGCGTGTGCCGGTCGTAGATGGCCCGCAGCGCCCAAGCGTCGATGAGCCGGTGCATCACGTACTTGTGGATCCACCATTCGAACCAGTTCGAGAAGGCGAACACCGGGACGACGAGCAGCCATTCCCACGAGGCGTTCACCATCCGGTTCACGCACCAGGTGATGACGGCAATGCCCACGGCGTACATGACTCCGACGTGAACCAGGCCATGGTAGTAGGGACTGATCTGCGCCTGGTAGTCCTGGCGGAACTGCCGCTGTCGTTCGGTCATCATGGCTCGCCTCCCGGCCCGGCGGGCCTCTCGTGTACGACTGATATATTACGAGCCGCTTCCCGACGGTGTCCACCCCTGGGGCGCCAGGGTCACGCGCCTGTGGCGACGGTCGCCCGTGTGAACACCTCGATGTTGTCCAGCAGGGCGTCCATGGCCCGGGCGGCCGCCTGCTCGTCGCCGGTGCAGATCGCCCTGGCAACGTTCGCGTGCAGCCGGGCGGCCTCGGGCATGTCCGCCGCCTGCCGGTAGTGGTGATACCAGAAACGTCGCGCGAGGGACTGCATGGCGACCATCGCGGCCGACGTGAACTCGTTGCGGGCGCACGCGACGGACAGTTCGTTGAAGGCCCGGTCGACGCGCATGAAGCGAACGTCGTCGTTGGTCCGCGCCGCCTTCTCGAAGTCCGCCGCCAATTCCCCGAAGCGCTTGCGTTCGGCCTCCGTGGCGCGACGGGCGGCCGTGCGCGCGACGAGTCGTTCCACCTCCCGCCGCAACTCGAGCAATCGCAACTGCGCCGCGACGTCGATGGGGGAGACCAGAATGCCTCGCCGGGGGAGGATCTGGACCAGCCGCTCCCGGGCCAAGCGCTGCAGCGCCTCCCGGATCGGCGTGCGGCCGATGCCCAGTCGCTCGGACAGCAGCGTCTCGGAAACGACGCTGCCCGGCGCGAGCTCGAGACGCACGATGAGTTCCTCGAGTTCGACGTACGCACGGTCGGTCAGGGTCTCGGCACTGTCGATGTCGACGCGTCGGCGCGAGCGCGTCGGCTTTCGCGTGCGGGAAGAGGCGGCGGACGGAATCGCGAATCTCCTGGCTGGGCAAGGCTCCGCGGCGATCTTCGCACAGCCGTGCCGGGTCGCGCAGGACCGTGCCGACCCGGTCGGGCTCGGCGGAATCGGACTGGCGGGATACGCGGTGGCCTCGCCCGCGAAGGTCCGGTGCTCCGGTCGCGGACGTGGCCGGCGAACTCACGGATCCGACGCTACAGCCGGCGATCCCAGAAGGGCACGGGGCCGGTCCGGGCGGCCAGATGATCGACGAGGGCGCGGACGCGATGCGGAACATAGCGGCCGCCAGACAGGATCACGTGGATGCCGTGCGACAGGGGCGGGTGATCGGGGAGGATGACACGCAGGTGCTCTGCTGCAATGGCCGGGTTGGCGATGAACGTCGGCAGATACGTGATGCCGTGGCCCCTGACCGCAGCCTCCAGCAATGCGTCGGCATTGTTGGCATGCAGACGACCGCGAACGGGGAACGATTGGACGCGGTCGCCGTCCTTGAACGGCCAGGACGCGCGGAAATGCGGCGCGTAGGTCATGCAGTCGTGTTCGATCAACTCCCGGGGATGCGACGGTTCGCCGCGGCGGGCGAGATAGTCCGGCGCGGCCACGACCACCGAATGGCACACGCTGATCGTGCGGACCACGGCCGATGGATCCAGCTCGTTGGCGATCCGGATCGACAGGTCGAGCCCGGCCTCGACCATGTCCACACGACGGTCGTTGAAGTCGACGTCGACCGTCACCCCCGGATGCTGCGCAACGAACTCCGAGATGAGCGGCATGAGATGGCGGACACCGAGCGACAGCGGCACCGACAGCCGGATGTGCCCCCGGGGGTTCGCCCGCTCGTCGGTGGCCTCTGCCTCGGCATCGGCCACGAGGTCGAGAATGCCCTGGCACTTCTCGAGGTACGCGGCGCCCGCCGACGTCAGCGTGAGCCGCCGCGTGCTCCGGGCGATCAGTTTCGTGCCCAGATGCGATTCCAGCGCGGCGACCTGACGGGTGACCACTGATCGCGCGACATTCCGCTCGGCGGCAACGGCACTGAAACTGCCCGCCTGGGCGACCCGGACGAAGATCTGCATGGCATCGACGCGATCCATTGTTGCTCCCGTCGCAACAAAGAAATCCGGATTGTCCGCTATCTCGTCGTTCGGGACCCCGCCAAAGTCGCAGGTCGGTCCGGGTACCCGCCCGTGCCGAGTCCTGGAGACCTGCCATGATTCTCGTCACCGGCGCCAACGGCCATCTCGGCCGCGGCATCGTGAAGCGCCTCCTGCTGCGGCTCGGGCCGGCATGCGCCGGAAAACTCGCCGTGAGCGTGCGCGATCCGTCCAGGGCGGACGATCTCGCCCGGCGCAGTGTCACGGTGCGGAGAGGTGACTTCGACAATCCGGCCGGTCTGGTCGCAACGTTCCTGGGCATCGATCACCTGGTACTGGTCTCGACGGACGGTCCCCGGGAGACGCGCATCGCCCAGCATCGCAACGCCATCGATGCCGCCCGCGAAGCCGGGGTGCAGCATGTCTTCTACACCAGCTTCATCGATGCGGGCCCGGAGTCGCCGTCGGAGTTCGCCCAGGTCCACGCGGCAACCGAAGCGGATCTGCAGGCCAGCGGTCTGAGGCACACGATCCTGCGCAACACGCTGTACGCGGACTTCCTGCCCATGACCGTGGGAGCGGGACTGGAAACCGGCGTCTTCCATCTGCCGGCGGGGACGGGACGGACCACATTCCTGAGTCGCAACGAGCTGGCCGAAGCGATTGCGGCGGCCGTCGTCGCCCCGACCCTCGGGAAGGGCCTCTACGAACTCACGGGGTCCACCGCTCAGGACTACGCCGCCGTCGCGTCGACGATCAGCCGCGTCACCGGCAAGCCGTTGCGATACGAGCCGGTGTCGGAGGAGGTCTACGCACACATGCTGGAGCGCTACGGCGTCCCCGGCTGGATGTCGAAAGCACTGGCGAACCTGTACACCGCCGTCGCCGGGGGCCGGTTCGCCACGGTCTCGCAGGACTTCATGCTGTTGACGGGGCGCGCCCCCATCGCGCTGGAAACCACCGTCACGGAACTGTTCAAGCGCTGACACGGACCGGCCCGGCGGAGGCCGGCCCGCACCCCGGCGGCGTCAGAGCGTCGAGATGAAGTGGGCGAGCGCCTCGATCTGCTCGTCCGTGAGCCCCTTCACGTTGGCGGACATCACACCGTCGTCACTGGTGCGAACCCCATCGCGGTAGTCCTTCATCTGCTTGATCAGATAGGTCGGCTTCTGGCGGGTCAGGCGGGGGATCTCGCCGGCCCCGCGGTACGCCGGCAGATGGCACGCGGCACACTGCCGTTCTTCGGCGATCTTCTTGCCCGCGGCCGCGAGCTTCGGGTCGGGCTGGAAGGATCCGCGCTTCAATTGTTGCGACGAATAGAACTCTCCCAGGTCGACGATGTTCTCGTCGGTGAGGATGCCCACCATCGGGGACATCTGGGAGTTCTTGCGCTTGCCTTCCTTGAACAGACGGATCTGCTTGGCGATGTACTCCTTGTTCTGCCCGGCGATGTTCGGATAGGCGCCCGAACTCGAATTGCCGTCGGTGCCGTGACAGTGCGCACAGGCGGCGCCGAGCTTCGCGCCGGCGTCCACGTCGGCGCGGGCCGTGCCGCCGGTCCCGAAGAGGACGGCCATCGCGACGGCCGCCGTGGACGCCATCGCACGCGCGGTCACGCGGATCCGGGGTTCCCGGGTCGGAGAGGACGGATCAAGGAGTCTTGTCTTCATTTACGTCGTTGCCTCGAATGGAATCGGTCAGTCCGGCCCGGTCCCGGCCGGGCGGAGGCAGGGGTATAGCAGGGAACGCGACCGAAAAAAAGACACGCCCCGGGGGAGACGTGTCCTGCCGGCCGCGACCGCCGGTCACTTCTTCGGGTGATGGTGCGACTTCATGAATGCATGGATCTCGTCCATCGACACCGTCCCGCTCTTGTCCGCATCGATCTCGTCGAAGTGCTCGGCCACGTGCTTCATGGCCTTGGCCTCCTCCTTGTCGAGCGTGCCGTCCTTGTCCTTGTCGGCGGCCCCGAACATCGCCTTGCCCTTGTCGTGCATGCCCATCATGCCTTTCATGCGCTTGCCCATGCCGGCCTTGATCTCGTCCAGGGACACGGTGCCGTCCTTGTCGCCATCGAGGGCATCGAAGCGCTTGAGGACCATGGGCATCGCCGCGGCCTCGGTCTTGTCGAGCGTGCCGTCGGCGTCCTTGTCGGCTTCCTTGAACTTGGCTTCCATGCCGCCGCCGTGATGATCCGCAAGCGCCGGAACGGCGACGGAGAGTGCAACGGTCGCGCCCAGCAGCGACGCCAGTAGAGTCTTGGTCATGTGGACCTCCGGAGGGTTGAAGAGAGGGGAAGAACCGGGATGACCCCGGATGGGAATCGTAACGGTCCCGCAGCGCCTGCGTTGACCCGCGCGAACGCGGTCCGGCCGCGTGCCCGGCCTGCCATGCCGAGATCACGCTCCGCGGAGCGTACCGACGAAGGCCCTCGTGTCGTACTCGAAGCGTACTCGCCCGTTCTCCGCCGTGGCATCGAACAACGCGCGCAGATCGGCCAGGATCGAATCGCGCTCCGGCCCCGCGGCGGGGACGTACGATTGGGAATCGTGGCGGGCAACCAGCGTCTCCCAGTCGAAGACCTGCACGTTCTCCAGCGTGATGGCCGCATACGGACAGGGCGCGAAGAATGCCGTCAGCACCGCCTCATCCACGTTGCGATGGACCACCTTCAGGTACTCGGGACAACGACGCACGAGCAGATCCTCGTAGCCGCGGAGGAAGTCCGTCGTGTCGAGCCGACGATCGTTCCAGACCAGCACCACGCGCCCGCCCGGCTTCAGGATGCGCGCGAACTCGTTCCGCGCACGCGGACGATCGAACCAGTGGAACGCCTGTCCGGCCGTGACGAAATCGACACTGGCGTCGGGGAGCGACGTCGCCTCCGCGGCAGCGCCGACACTCGTGAAATCGGAATACCGTGCGAGCAGGCTCTCGCCGGCTTCCCGCATCTCTCGATTGGGCTCGACACCGAATACCGGGTTGCCGTGTTCGAGAAACAGCGTGGCAAGCAGTCCGGTGCCTGAACCGACATCGGCGATCACGGAAGTCCGCTGCAATCCGAAACGCGCGGAGAGCTCGCCGAGGAGCGCATCGGGATAGCCGGGACGGGCGCGGATGTAGTCGGCAACGCGGTTGCTGAATCGTTGCGTCGGTGCGGCGGATGACATGAGTAACAATTCGTTGACGTGCCTGATGGCGGAACATAGCATAGGCCGCCAATGAGGTTCACCTGTCCGCAGGCTGTCGAGTGGAGAGCGTGTGACCCGATGCAACAGGTGGTGACGGCGCCATTTCTCGCCCCGCGTCCCGGAGACAGCGCGCGCGAGTTCGAACGCTCGGGAGGAAAAAATGCGGTCTACGTCACGCACGCTGTTCGCGTGTGCGCTTGCGTTGCTGTCGCTGTGCGCGGCGGCGGCGGACACGATCAAGATCGGCCTCGTCAACGAAGCCACCGGTCCCAACGCCGAGGCCGGCATCTACACGGTCAACGGGGCAACCCTGGCGCTCGACGAGATCAACGCCGCCGGCGGCGTGATGGGCCGCAAGCTCGAACTGAAGCTAGAGGACAACCAGAGCACGAACCCCGGCACCGTCCTCGCCTTCTCCAAGCTGTTTGCCGAGAAGGACATCGCGGCCATCATCGGTCCCATCCGCAGCACGCAGACGCAGGCGGCATCGCCGACCATCGCGAAGGCCGGCATCCCGACGATGATCGGCGGCACCGACCCGAGCCTCACGAAGGTGAACAACCGCTGGCTGTTCCGCGGCCGTCCCAACGATTCGTACTCGTCGCGCGTCATTGCCGACTTCGGCGTCAAGACCCTCAAGAAGGCCAAATGGGCCATCATCCACTCCACCGACGCCTTCGGTTCCGGCGGCATGAACGCGCTCGCCGCCGCGCTGAAGTCACAAGGCATCACGCCGGTGCTGGTGCAGGGCTACACCAACAACTCGCAGGACTTCACGCCGGTGGTGCTGGCCATCAAGAAGAGCGGCGCCGACGTCATCGGCAGCTACATGACCAACTCGCCGGACGTCGGCATCTTCGCCAAGCAGCTGCGCCAGCTCGGTGTGAACGCGGAGTGGGTCGGCTCGCCTTCGGTCGTCACGGACACGGCGATGAAGCTCGCCGGCCCGGCGCTGTACAACGTGTACGGCATCGCCGACTTCACCCCCGACGCGAATGCCGAATCCCGGTCCTACACGGAGAAGTACCGCGCGAAGTACAAGCTCGATCCCGACGTGTATTCGAGCTGGGCCTACGACGCGATGAAGATCCTCGCCATGGCCATCGGCAATGCGAAGAGCACCGAGCCCGAAGCGATCCGAAAGGCGATCGTCGCCATCAAGGGCTGGAAGGGCGTCGAGGGCACCTACGGTTTCGACGACAAGGGTGACGGACTGCGCGGTTACAACGTCGTGCGCAACGTGAACGGCAAGGTCACGTTCATCCGGCACATCGACTTCACGGACTGACCCATCGGGCCATGACACGGCACGGGTCCGGACCCGACGCCGCCACCGACCCACAACACGCGATCAACCCGGGCGCCGCCCGCTGACCCCGCGACTCACGGAATCGCCATCGTGCAAGTGCTGTTCGACAATCTCCAGGTGCTGTTCCAGGGCCTCGCGCTCGGCAGCATCTACGCGCTCGTGGCCCTGGGATTCGTCCTGATCATCCGGGCCACCAATGTCGTCAATTTTGCGCAAGGCGACTTCGCGATGCTCGGCGCGTATGCGATGGTGCTGTTCTTCACCGGGCTGTCCTGGCCCTACTGGCTCGCCTTCATCGCGGCGCTGGTGGTGATGGCGATCTTCGGCGTGCTGTTCAACTACGGGGTGTACTACCCCCTGAGGCACCGGTCGTTCCTGCCGGTCGTGATCAGCACCCTGGGAGCGTCGATCTTCCTGCAGAACACCGTGCTCGCCGTATTCGGTCCGCAGCCCAAGCCACTCGACAAGGTGCTGAACGCCGACGGCATCACGGTCGCCGGCATCTTCCTCGACTCGCAATACCTCGTGATCCTCGGCGTGACGGTGCTGCTCGTGCTGTTCACGTTCCTGTTCTTCGAGAAGACACTGCTCGGCAAGAAGCTGCAGGCCACGTCGCAGGACAAGGACATGGCACGCCTGCTCGGCATCCCCGTCGCGCTGATGATCTCGATCACCTTCATCTACAGTGCCGTGCTCGGCGGCATCGCCGGAGTGCTGGTCGGTCCGATCCTGTTCGTGTCGATCGGCATGGGGTCCATCATCGCGCTCAAGGCGTTCGCTGCCACCATCATCGGGGGCTTCGGCGACGTCACGGGCGCCATCGTGGGCGGGCTGCTGCTCGGCGTGATCGAGAGCCTCGCCGCTTATCACATCTCGGTGCCGTACAAGGACGCGTATGCGTTCCTGGCGCTGTTCATCTTCCTGCTGTTCCGCCCGTCGGGAATCTTCGGCGAGAAAGTGTCGGAAAAGGCCTGACCGGATCATGCAACGCCTCCACCTCCCCACCCTCGTCGTCCTCGGCGTGCTCGCCGTCGCGGCCGCCCTCATCCCTTACCTGTTCACGGTCAGCGCCTACGTCGTGCAGATGTTCATGCAGGCGGTCACATACGCGATCGCGGTGCTCGGCATGGTCGTCGTGCTCGGCTACACCGGGCAGATCAATCTGGCGCAAGCCGCCTTCTTCGGACTCGGCGCGTACGGCGTGGCGCTCGGCACCGTATCCGGCGGTCTGAACTTCTGGATCTCCCTGGCGCTCGGTGCGGGCGCAGCCACCATCGCCGGCCTGGCGCTCGGCATGACGACGATCCGCCTCGGCGGTCACTACCTGGCGATGATCACGATCAGCTTCCAGCAGATCTTCGACCTGGTGCTGGTGAACTGGATCGAGGTCACGCACGGCCCGGACGGCATCGCCGGCATCGCCCGACCGACGCTGCTCGGCATCGAACTTGCCGACGACCGTGCCTACCTCCTGCTGTGCGCCGTGGCGCTGTACGTGCTGGTGTTCGCGGTGTGGTGGCTGCCGAACACGAATCTCGGTCGGGCGATGCGGTCGGTGCGGGAGAACGAACTGGCCGCGGAAGTCGTGGGCGTGCACACGCTGCGCACGAAGGTCGTGGCGTTCGCGCTGTCGGCACTGCTCGGCGCACTGGGTGGCGGGCTGTACGCCGGCGGCTTTGCGTACATCAGCCCCGACAACTTCAACTTCGCTCGCTCGATCGAGTTCCTCACGGCAGTGCTGCTGGGCGGGGCGCAGTCGCCGTTCGGAGGCGTGATCGGCACGGTGCTGATCGTGCAGATGCCGGAATGGCTGAAGCACCTGCCCGACTCGCTCAAGTTCATCAAGGACGTGTACCTCGCCGTCTACGGCATCGGCGTGATCCTGATCATGGTGTTCCTGCCGGAAGGCATCTGGGGCCTCATCAAGAACTTCCGCGCGAAATTCGCGAAGCCGGCCACGACCGACACTTCCGACGTGAAGCCGCTCGACTTCGACGTGAAGGAGAGCGCGGACGGGGGGCTGCTGAAGCTCAGGGCGTTGTCGAAGCATTTCGGCGGCCTCAAGGCGGTGGACGGCATCGAACTCGAAGTCCAGCGGGGCACGGTGCACGCGCTGATCGGCCCGAACGGGTCGGGCAAGACGACGTCGCTCAACGTCGTGAGCGGCATCTACAAGCCGACCTCGGGCAGCGTCGTGCTCGAGAACGAGGACGTCTCGCTCCTGCGGCCGCATCAGCGTGCGGCCAAGGGCGTGGGCCGCACGTTCCAGAACATCCGCCTGTTCTCGACCCTGTCGGCCCTGGAGAACGTGATGGTCGGCGCGCAGCGGGACAACAACCCGATCGACCGCGGCAACCGGGCCCTGCGGGCGCGGGCGATGTCGGCGCTCGACTTCGTCGGTCTCGCGGATCGCGCGCATCTGATCGTCCGCAACCTGCCCTATGGTCACCAGCGGCTCGTGGAGATCGCCCGCGTGCTGGCCGGGCATCCGAAGCTGCTGCTGCTCGACGAACCGGCAGCCGGCCTGAACCAGACCGAGAAGATGGAACTCGTCGAACTGCTGAAACGGCTGCGGGGCCACGGCCTCACGGTCTTCCTGATCGACCACGACATGGGCCTCGTCGAGAAGGTCTCCGACCGGATAACGGTCCTCAACTTCGGCCGCAAGATCGCCGAGGGTTCGCCGCAGGAAGTGCTGCGCAATCCGGATGTGATCGCCGCCTACCTCGGCACCGCCGGAAAGGTGAACTAGGATGAAACGATCCCCCACGCGCCCGTTGGTTGCTGCCTCCCCAAGGGGGGCGTGTCAGTGGTTTCGGGCGGCCGGGCGCCATTGCATGACCCCCCCACGCTCCCGTTGGTCGCTGCCCCCCATGGGGGCTCAGTGGCTTCGGGCGGCCGGGCGCAATTGCTTGACCCCCCCACGCTCCCGTTGGTCGCTGCCCCCCATGGGGGCTCAGTGGCTTCGGGCGGCCGGGCGCCACTGACATGGCGCTCCTCGAACTGCGAAATGTCGCGAGCGCCTACGGCAACGTGCAGGCGCTGAAGGGCGTCAGCCTGCATGTCGATCCGGGCGAACTGGTCACCCTCCTGGGCGCGAACGGGGCAGGCAAGAGCACCACGCTGAAGACGATCTCCGGCCTCATCACGCCGACCGCCGGCGATGTGCTGTTCGAAGGGCAGTCCATCACGCGCATCGGTCCGGAAGCCATTGCGCGCATGGGCATCAGCCACGTCCCGGAAGGCCGCCGCATCTTTCCCGGCCTGACGGTGCGGGAGAACATCCTGCTCGGCGCCTCCAATCGCAAGGGCGTTCCGCGGGTTCAACTCGAAACCGAGACCGACGAGAAGTTCGAGATCTTTCCCGAGATCAAGCCTTTCGCGAACGCCCTCGGGTGGACCCTCTCGGGCGGGCAGCAGCAGATGCTCGCCGTCGCGCGCGGCCTGATGGCCAAACCGAAACTGCTGCTGCTCGACGAACCTTCCCTGGGTCTCGCGCCGCTCATCGTGCAGAACCTGTTCGCGACGATCCGCGAAATCCGCAAGTCGGGCACGACCATCCTGCTCGTGGAGCAGAACGCGAACATGGCGCTGTCGGTCGCCGACCGCGGCTACGTGCTGGAAACGGGCGCCATCACCGTGGAAGGCTCGCCGCAGGACTTGCTGGACAACGAGGAAGTGCGGGCCGCCTACCTGGGCGGGCACCACGGATAGGCGATCTCCGCGGCGCTAGCGGTCGTGCCGCCAGTGACGGCGCAGCAGCAGCGCGACCGTGACGCCCGTCGGGATGGGAAAACCGGAAGAGACCAGGCGGCCTTCCGGTCCCGGCGTCAGGACGGTATTCTGCTGAGCGTCGAAGGGTGGCGTCTCCACCCCGGCGATCAACCTTGTCAGAACGGCGCCGTGCGTCGACGGTTGCATCGCGGTCTCCTCTCCCGGTAACCCTGGGTCCAATGATGATCGATGGTACTCGCCCGCCCGCTGATGCTCCGCCGTCCTCCGCGATGCGCCGCCGCGTCGTGATCGCCGACGACCACGCCATCGTCGTCCAGGGGTTGCGCGGCCTGCTCGGTACCGACCCGGACCTCCACATCGCCGGCGTGGCCCATGACGGCCCGACGCTGGAAGCCCTGCTCGAAACGGCGCGGGCCGATCTGCTCATCCTGGATCTGCACATGCCGAAGCTGGACTTCGAAGCGGCCATCCCCGCATTCAAGATCCGCTTCCCGCAGATGCGGATCCTGGTCCTCACCGGCACCGGTCGGCTGGGTCACGCCCATCGCACCCTGGCGGTCGGCGCGGACGGATTCGTGCTCAAGGACGATGACACCGACAAGCTGTTCGCGGCCGTGCGCGTGGTCCTGGACGGGGATCGCTACCTCGACCCCGCGCTGGCGGCGTCCGAATCGGGCGGACCGGGTGCCTCTCCTCTCTCGACACGGGAAACGCAGGTGCTGCGCCTGATCGGACAGGGTCTGGCCAACCCCGAAATCGCCGTGCAGCTGGGCCTGTCCGTCGGGACCGTGCGCAAGCATCGCGAGAACCTCATGCGCAAGCTCGATCTGCACAACACCGCGCAGCTCACCACTGCGGCGGTCCGGCTAGGTCTCATCGAATAGCGCGAGCATCGATCGCAGCAGTGCCTCCGGGTGCACGGGCTTGTGCAGGATCGGATATCCCGTCGCCGCCACGTCCTTGAGACGCGACGGCTCGGTGTCGCCGGTGACGATGAGCGTGGGCAGTTTGCGGCCCGCCGCGGCGCAGACGTCCGCCGCCGCCTGAGCCCCCGTTACACCGCGGCGCAACCGGTAGTCCACCAGCAACGCCCCGGGACGAAACCCCTCGCGCAACAGCGCGACGGCTTCCTCGGTGTCCTCCGCGGTCCGCACCGCAAAGCCCGCGTCGCCGAGAAAATGCGCCATCGCGCGTCTCGAATCGGCGTCGTCCTCGATCACCAGCACCCGTCGGCCCTGTCCCGCCGCCGGCGGGATCTTGGCATCCGCCGCGCGCCGGACGGGTCGCGGTGCGGCGGTCAGGCTGAGGGTGAAAACCGATCCATGACCGGGACGTGATCGCACCTCGACGGAATGCCCCAGGCTCGTCGCCAGCTGGCGCACGATCGCCAGCCCGAGCCCCAGTCCCTGCCGCCGGTCGCGCTCGGCGTTGCCGACCTGATAGAACTCCTCGAAGATCGCGTGCTGCTGCTCCGGCGCGATGCCGATGCCCGAATCCCAGATCTGCACCTGCACGCCGCTGGCGCCCCGGCGCCGCGCCACCACCAGCACCCCGCCGGTTTCGGTGTACCGGATCGCGTTTTCCACGAGATTGCTCACGATGCGCCTCAATTGCACGACATCGCTGCGCACGTAGAGCTTCGTCGGCCTGACCCGCAGCTGCAGCGACCGGGCCGTCGCACGATCGAGGAACTGCATCTCGACGCCGTCGAACACGTCCTGCAGCGAGACGGTCTCTTCCTTGAAGGGCAGCGAACCGGCTTCGAGGCGGGACACCGTCAGCAGGGAGTCGAGCATGTCGCGCATGCCGCGCAGGGCGCCGCGTGCGCCGTCGAGCGCGTCGTGCTCCGGCGTATCGGAATCGGCCGCGGGCCGGAGCCGCCGCGACAAGCTCTCCAGGAACAGCGCCATCGCATGCACGGGCTGCCGCAGATCGTGACTGACGGCCGCGAGGAAGCGGGTCTTGGCGCTGCTCGCCGCTTCCGCCCGCGAGTAGGCATGCGACGTCGCATCGAGCAGAGCGGCGTTCTGTTCCTGCAGCGCCAGCGAGCGGGAGTAGAGCCGCGTCACGCGGACGACGGCATCGAGCAGGACGAGGATGAACAGCATCGCGAGTCCCGCGAGGGTCGCGTCACGGGCATCGCCGGAGAGGAGCAGGCGCAGCAACACCGGTGCCCAGAGGACGAGGATGAAGGCGATGCCGGCCGCTCGAAACGTCATGTCCGCGGCCACGCTGACGGCGGAAACGCCGCAGAGGAACAGCAGCAGGAGCATCTGGTGCTCGCGACTGTCCGCCGGCCAGAGCCAGCCGGCGGCCATCCCCCAGGCGAGTCCGGACAGCGCTGCAACGATGAAGAAGCGCCGGGCCCACGCATTCGCCTGATCGCCGTGCACCGGATGACGGCGGACATGCAGTGCCATGGTGAGCGCGATGCCGTCCGGAATCATCATGCCGACGATCCAGGCCGCCATGCGCGCGGGACTGACAACATCCCACAGGACCCAGCAGATCGCCGCCCAGGCCAGCGGGGAAAGTGGTGTGATGCCGATGACTTCCTCGGCACGCGTATTGATGCGGACCGCGAGGACGCGCGTCTCGACGCCATCGCGCAGGACGCTTGCAAGGGAGGGCGGGGACGGCTGCATGGGCCGATTGTCGCAGCCTCCCTGGCGCGAGACCATCGCAGTCGGAGAGGCCCGTCTTCAGTGCGCTCCGGTCGAATGCCTCCCGCCGCGCGCGGCATCCCCCCATGCGGGGATACCGCCTGGGGGGATCAGCGAAACCGGTCGAGCAGCCCGCTCAATCCGGCCTCGACCGAATCCGCCTCGATGCGGCCGTTCGGCGTGAGCTGATTGACGACGTCGGGCAACGCTTGCGCGAGACCGCCGGCCGCCTGCTGCGGGTCCAGACCGAACTGCGAGAGCATCTGCCCGAGGGATCCGCCGGCACCGCCGAGGGCTTTCATCAGATCGTCACCGGAAACCGGCAGGTTGTCGCCGGTACCGACCCACGACTGCACCTGCGACCCCAGCCCCCCTTGCGTGAGCTGGGTCACCAGCCCTTGCAGGCCACCCGGATGATTCCGCACCAGTTGCAGCACGAGCTGCATGAGCGGATTGTTGTCTGTGCCCTGCTGCCCACCCATCTGACCGGCGACGGCGCCGATGACCTGGTCCAGAAGTCCCATGACTGCCTCCTCGAGAATCGCGTAGGACGGAGGCGATCGACTATACGCTCCCTGCACCGGCGGGCGGCGCGGTTCACCGGGCAGCGGCGCCGATGACGCCGGTCGTGCCTGTGCTTCTTCCTGCCGCTTGTCTCGTCCCGGGCGACGACCGCGTCCTCGACGAAGACCCGCTCCCCCGACTCGCTGACTCCCTCATCGACATTTTCCACGCGCGCGTCAGTTGCCCGCGCAGCTGCAACCGCGCCGCCCGCAAGCCGAACGGCTTTCGCCACGGCCACCGCACAACCGCCGCCCGGACCGACGTCGACGGCACCTGAAGGAAGTTGAGGTCCGTTTGCTCCGTCAGGACCGGGCCGGTAGCATCGGCGGCTCCCCCTGACCGACCGCATCCAGGCCACCTCCATGACGACACTGCCCTTCAAGGGCGTCTTCCCGGCGCCTCCCACCCCCCTGACCGACGACGGCCGCGTGCACGAAAGCGCGCTCCGTGCGCTGCTCGACGACAACCTCCGGCACGGCGCCCACGGCTTCTGGATGGCAGGCAGCACCGGCGAGGGCCCGATCCTCACCGAGGACCAGCGCGACACCGTCGCGCGCATCTCCGCGGAAGTCTGCAAGGGCCGCGGGCGGGTGATCATGCACGTCGGGGCCATCAGCACCGCCAGCGCCGTGAAGGCGGCCCGCACGGCCCGTGCGGTCGGATGCGATGCGGTGTGCTGCGTGCCGCCGTTCTTCTTCCCCAGCAGCGAACGCTCGCGCATCGAGCACTACCGGGCCGTGGCGGACGCCGCAGACGGTCTCCCGTTCTACGTCTACAACCTCCCCCAGCTCACGCAGGTCGAGACGGTCCCGGCGTTGATGGAGAAGTTCGTCCGGGCCATCCCGACGCTGAAGGGGCTCAAGCATTCGGCGTTCAACTTCTCGGACATCAAGGTGTTCGCGGACATGGGGCTGACCGTGTTCTCCGGCAATGGCGCCTATCCGTTGCCGGCGCTCACGATGGGTGCGGTCGGCACCATCGACGCGCCGCTCGCGCTCGCGCCCTGGCACTACGCCGAGTTGCACGCGGCGTGGGAAGCCGGGGATCTCGTTCGTGCCCAGGCGCTGCAGGCCGGCGTGTGCCCGTTCGTGGATCTCGTGTGGATGTACGGAGCGCCCGCGCACGTGTGCAAGGTCGTGCTGTCCGCGCGCCTCGGCATCGACTGCGGCCGCCCCACGCCGCCCGTGAACACGCTCACCGCCGACGAGCAGCGCGACGTGCTTCGCGTCGCCGAATCGTTGGGACTCACGGCGCGGCAATAGGCGCCGTTCCGCACCGGTCATCATCCACCGCCGGCAGCCCTTGTCGCGGACCGTCGTGCAGCAGCACTCCGCAACCCCTCAGAGGAGGATTGGCATGTCTGGCATTTCGATGCGTCGTTCGGTGGGCGTGGTCGTGCTGTGGAGTGCCGTGGGCGCCGCGATGGCGGCGCCCCCTGCGGGGACGGTGATCCGTGACTGTCCGGAGTGCCCCGAAGTCGTGGTGCTGCCCATCGGCGCGTTCACCATGGGTTCCGTCGAGGACGAATCGGGCCGGGACGAGGACGAGGGTCCCGCGCACATCGTGACCGTGGCGTCGCCGTTCGCGATGGGCAAGTTCGAAGTGACCTTCGCCGAATGGGATGCCTGCACGGCCGCCGGCGCCTGCGAACGTGTCGAGGACGACGGCTGGGGCCGCGGCCGACGACCGGTGATCAACGTGGGATTCGATCAGGCGCATGCCTATGCGCGCTGGCTCGCCGCGAAGACGGGCCAGTCCTATCGTCTGCCGATGGAAGCCGAGTGGGAGTACGGCGCGCGCGCCGGCACGAAGACCTCGCACTACTGGGGGCACGGCATCGACGAGGCCTGCACGCAGGCCAACGTCTACGACACGGGATCCGACGAGAAGTATCGGTTCGGCTGGGGCGTGTTCCGCTGCAGCGATGGTTTCATCGAGACCGCGCCGGTCGGCTCCTTCCCCGCGAACGCCTTCGGACTGCATGACGTCCTCGGCAACGTCTGGGAGTGGACCGAGGACTGCTACACGCCAGGCTACGTGGGGGCGCCCACGGACGGGTCCGCCCGCACGGACGGCAGTTGCCACAAGCGCGTGAGTCGCGGCGGTGGCTGGAACATCTATCCGGCGTGGGTGCGCTCGGCCTATCGCTACGGACTCGAACCCGCGCGTCGCAGCAACAATCTCGGCTTCCGCATCGTCCGCGACGTGAAGTAGGCTTCCGTTCCCTCACGAGCGACAACGGCCGGAGACACGAATGCCTCCGGCCGTTGTCGCAGACCCGCACGCGGTGAATCACGCTGCCAGGCATTGCGCGATGAACTGCTTGCGCTCCTCACCCTTGATCGACTTGGCTCGCGCCTCGGCGTTGCAGGACTTCACCTTCTCCTTCGCCGCGAGGCGTTCCTGCTTCTCCTCGGGAGTGACGGACAGGCACTGGCTCATGAACGCGCGGCGATCCTCGCCCTTGAGCGACTGGCTCCTCGCTTCCGCGTTGCACGTACGCATCTTCTCCTGCTGCGTGGCGGCCATCGCAGGCACGGAAGCGACGAGGGCGATGAAGGTGGCGATGATGAAGTTCTTCATGATGATTTCTCCTTGAGTCGTGAGTTTCGGTTTGCGTTCCCTCGTGAATCGAGAGAACGGAGCGGATGCTATCGACGCGGTTGTCGAGACGTGTGGTGCGCGACCGCGTACGCGAAATGCGCGACCCATCGGCGCACGTGCTGCGACCGACACCCGCCGGCAGCGACTCGCGGCACGCAGCGAACGCGTCGCACGATCGACGCACCGGACTAGAATCGCGCCTCCGCCACCCCGTTTCCCGCGCTGCGCGTTCCAACGATTCGAACCCGACGGCGAACACCTCACGACGACCGTTCAAGGACTTCCGACTCATGAACCTCCACGCCAAGCTGCTCGCCCGCCAGGCCGCCGGCCAACCGCTCCGCATCGGCCTGATCGGTGCCGGCAAATTCGGTGCGATGTACCTCGCACAGGTGCCGAAGACACCCGGGGTGCACCTGGCCTGCATCGCCGATCTCTCGCCCGACAACGCCCGGGCCAATCTGCAGCGGGTGGGCTGGAATCCCGAGCGGTTCGGCGCGGGTTCGATCGACGCGGCCCTGAAGAGCGGCACGACGCACGTGACCGACGACTGGCTCGCGCTGGTGAAGCATCCGGCCATCGACATCGTGGTCGAGGCGACCGGACATCCGCTGGCCGCCGTCGAGCATGCCCTCGAAGCGTTCCGGCAGCGCAAGCACGTGGTGATGGTGACGGTGGAGGCCGACGCGTTCTGCGGTCCGCTGCTCGCCCGCCGCGCCGGGGAAGCCGGCGTCGTCTACAGCCTCGCCTACGGCGATCAGCCGGCCCTGATCTGCGACCTCGTCGACTGGGCGCGCGCCGCCGGATTCAACGTGATCGCCGCCGGCCGCGGCCACAAATGGCTGCCCCACTTCGCGCAGTCGACGCCCGAGACCGTGTGGGGCTACTACGGACTGACACCCGAGCAGGCGCGCGTGGGCGGACTGAATCCGAAGATGTTCAACTCGTTCCTCGACGGCTCGAAGCCGGCCATCGAGAGCACGGCGGTCTGCAACGCCACCGGTCTGACGCCTGCGCCCTGGGGCCTCGCGTATCCACCCGCGAGCGTCGACGACATTCCCAAGATCATCCGGCCCCGTGAGGAAGGCGGCGTCCTGCATCACCGCGGTCAGGTGGAAGTCGTGTCGTCGCTCGAAGCCGACGGCACACCCATCCCCTACGACATCCGCTTCGGGGTCTGGGTGGTCTTCGAGGGCGACACCGAATACATCCGCCGCTGCTTCGCGGAGTATGGCGTGCGCACCGATCCGTCCGGCCGCTATGCGTGCCTCTACAAGCGCTGGCACATGATCGGGCTCGAAGTCGGCATCTCCGTCGCGTCGGTCGGCGTACGCAACGAACCGACCGGTTGCGCCACGGGATTCCGCGCCGATGTCGTCGCCAGCGCCAAGCGCGCGCTCGCGCCGGGTGAAGTTCTCGACGGCGAGGGCGGCTACACCGTCGTCGGCCGGCTGATGCCGGCCGAGGAATCGATGCGCATCGGCGGGCTGCCGCTCGGGCTCGCCCACGGATGGAAGGTCGTGCAGCCGGTCGCGGCCGGCGAGCCGGTGCGGTGGTCGGACGTCGCCGTCGACGAGACGAACACGGCCGTCCGGGTTCGCCGCGAGATGGAAGCGATGTTCGCCGTCGGCGAGCCGGCCCGTCGCTGAGTGTCCCGTCGGGCGGACGGGCTGCCCCGGCCGTCCGCGACCGAGCCGTGCGCCGCCGACCTGGTCGTCCGGCGAGCGACGGGCTGCGCGCGAGGGGCGCGCGCGCCGGCAAGACTCCGCGTCGCGGGCTAGACTCCGGCCGCGCGCCCAGGCCCGATGCGCGCAGGCCGGTGTTGCCGGCCGCAGTCATTTCCTCTCAAACACGGAGTTCCTCATGAATACCCGACGCACCCTTCTCAAGGCGCTGGCCATCACACTGCCCGTCGCCGCACTCACCGGTTGCGAGTCCTTGCCGAAACTCGGCGGCGGCAATGCCGACATCACCGGCGCACTGACCAAGCAGCTCGGCGTCACCGACAGTCAAGCCAAGGGCGGCGTCGGTTCCGTCCTTGCGCTGGCGAAGGAGAAACTCGGCGGCGCCGATTTCGACAAGATTGCCAAGGTGATCCCGGGCGCCGACAAGTACCTGAAGGCCGCCACGGATCTCGGCGCGGTCACCGGCAAGCTCGGAGATCTGAAGGGACTGAGCGGCGCGCTCGGCAAGCTCGGCATGAGTCCGGACCAGATCACGAAGTTCCCACCCGCCGTGACCGAACAGGTCGGCAAGCTCGGCGGCGGGGATCTGAAGAACCTGCTCGGCGGCGTGCTCAAGTAGCACGGCGCACGGAACGCGTCCCGACGGACGAGGCCGGTCCATCCGGCACACGGAAACCCGCTGCGGCGGGTTTCCTCGTTTGAAGACGCTCGACCGCACCCACCTTCGCCCTTGCGTCGAGCGACGGCACGCGCGTTGCTGAGAAGTCGTCGGTACGCCGCCGGTGGGCGGATCGACACCGTGCGGAGTGCCGACGACATGACAGGGAAATCACGGCCCATCGAACGCAGAGCCGTTGCCGCGCTGGTGCTGGCGGTGTTGCCGATCGGGAACGTCGACGCCGCAGACGTCGCCGACGAGGACTTCCTCAAGGCAGCCATCGTCATCAGGACATTCGATCACTTCGCTGATCGGTGTCGACAGCAGGGCGGCTTCACCGCCGCGCAGGCGGAGCGCATCGCAATCTGGGAATCGGCCCACGACGTCGCGTCCTTTCGCGCGCGGCTGCCGGAACTGGAGCAGTCGCCCGTTCGGAAGGCTCACCTCGAGCAGTCGCTGCGCGACGTGCTCAAGGTATTGACCCCGAGCGACGCCCGCGGATGCGCCACCGCGGCCGCCATCACCGCGACACCGCAGGCCCGGTTCGCGAACGTCACGCCACCGCTTCAAACGGCAAGGAAAGCCGCGGACGATCCGGAGCCGCGCGAACCTGCGCGTGCGGCCGCGCCTCCCGTCGACGTGCCGGCACAGGCGAACCGCGAGATGCTGGCGCAGGTCGACAGCTTCGGGTTCGACACGCGCCTCGTCATGGGCGTGGGCGGCTTCCTCGCGACCGACATCCATCCGGTCGTGCTGTTCCGCGACGGGCAGTTGCTGAAGGACGCGAAGGGGCTGACGTTCGCCGGAAGCCTCGCCGACCATCGCCGGCAACACGCCGACGACTGGACCCGGTGGCGTCGTTCGGACGGGGAACTGCAGATCGCCGGCTCGTCCGACTGGAGGAAGCTCCCGTTCCAGGTCACCTACCGGCAGTTGCCCGACGGTTTTCGCCTGGACGGCTTGTTCCGGCGGCTCGGCGGTACCGGGACCGCCGGTGTCGGCGGCACTGCCTCGTTCGCCGCCTGGAGCGAGTACCGCTTCTGGCCGGACGGCCGGGTTCGCCGGGGCGGCGGGGCCGGCGGACGATCGGCGTCCGGCGACACCTCCGTTGCGACGAGCCATGACGCGCCGGACCGAACAGGCACCTATCACGTGGAAGGCCTCATGCTGCACCTCTCGTTCGAGGACGGCTCGGGGGAGCATCGCGTGCTCATCGCGGACCCGAGCGATCCCAAGGGATCTGTCTGGCTCGACGGCTACAGCTACGCCCGCCGTCGCGAGTAGGAACCGCACCACGCCGCGTTGCGACGGCCGGCAGGTCGACATCCGGTCGGATGCGTCCAAGACCAGCGTCCGACTCCCTGCCTTGATCCGCGACACGGTCGCTTCGACGGGACCGCCTGATCGACCGAAGATCGACGCCCTCCCGTGTCCTGCGTCAGGCGTGATGCGCGCCTGGGACGCGCAGCCACTTGCACGCCGCACGATGGGCGCAAGACCGAAGACGGGACCCGGGGGCATGGCGACACCTTGCCGATCACCGCGCATCGGACCTTGCGTTTCGTCGATCCGCCTCACCTTCCCGGTACGCCACCGGACGGGCGGGGATTCCATCGGCATGCAATTGTCGTTGCCCGGCAACACTAATCCGGGTCGCCGCGCTGCCGTAAACAGGACACCGGCACCCGCTTCGCACGGGCCGGACCGATGCGAGCCTCCGGAGCCGACCCCGAGGTGTTCGCGGTCATTCATCCCCCCAGTTGCAGGAGAACCCCGATGGCGCTATCCGCCGACCTCAGCGCGAGACTCAACGAAGTGGCCAGACTGGGCGCCGACGACGTTGCGGGCTGGATGAATCTCTTTGCCCACGAAGCCGGCGAAATCCTGAAACTGGCCGAGGATGCGGAAGTCCTGCATGCCGTGAAGCAGCTCGTCCTCGAGCACAACGTGCCGGTGGCCGTGCTGAGAACGCTCCTGGCCAATCCGACCGTGACGACGTTGCAGGGAATGACCACCCGCCCGCTCCACGCGGAACCGGCGGGCTGATTGCGCCGGTCGGGCGGCGGGGTCGTCCCCTCCTCCCGATCAACCGGAGACTCACGCCGCGGTGAGCGAAGTTCGTGTCCGGCGTGCCGCGTCGAGCGGCAGGACCACGAACCCGAGAGGCTCGCGCCGCGTCCCCTCGTTCACACCCACAGCCGATACACCCAGAACGATTCGTCCTCCGCGAAGCGCACCGCGAATTCGCTCGGCGCGAATCCGGTGATCCGTCGCGCCATGCGCGACAGGTGCGCCTGGTCCGCAAACCCCTCGTCCTGCGCGATGCCGGCCCAGTCGTAGGGCAGCCCCGCCTCGAAGCGATCACGTGCCGCGAAGAACACCCCTTCGGCGCGCACGAGCGATTGCCATTCGCGCAACGACCGCCCGCTGAACGCCTTGATGCGCCGCTCGACCTGCCGCGGGCTGAGGCCGCGCCGCCATTCACGTCCCTGCAGCGCCAGACGTTCGACCCAATGACGGCCGAGCTGCCGCAAGGTCGGCTGAGCGGAGTGACGACCCTGCACCGCTTGCCATCGGGCCGCGAGCCCGCGCTCGAGCGCCTGCAGGATCGCTGCGTCATCTTCGGCGTTGTCCAGATCCTCGAGCAGCGTCAGCCAGTCCGCGCCGAGAACGTCGCGCGCGGGAACGAATCGGTCGTGCACCGCGGCCGGGTCGATGCCGAACAGTGCCTGCGCGACGTCCGCCGTGAAGCACACCATGCCGCCGTACCCGTGCGACGGGGACCACGACACCGTCGCACGCGACTGGCTGCCGGCGATGACGAGCGTGGCGCCGAACGGCTGCCAGTGCGGTCCGTGCGCGGTCCGCTCGACGACGCCCACGTCGAAGTCCCGAAACCACGACAGGCTCATGAGGGGCGACGCCGGAAAATGCGTGAGCCGCTGCGCATCGTCGAGATCGAGCCCGCGCAGATCGCGGCGGAGGATGACCGCGATGGCGCCCTGCAATGCGGGCGGGGCCGCGAACAGGCGCTCGCAGGCTCGGGCATCCGGAGGCGACACGCGCGGCGCCCGCATCAGGGGATCGGGGCACGTCACGGCAACGGGGACGGAGGGAGAGGGGCCTGACATCGGCGCGGAGTATAGGCAACGATGAATCGCGAGCGGAAGACGTTCCGGGAGCCTGCCGTCGTCGCCATGTCGTTCACGTTCAAGACGCGGAGGACGTTCGCGGCGATCCTTCTGGCCATGAACACCGCACACGACGATTCTTCGCCCCGCACCGCCGGCGGCTCATCTCCCGACGGGAGGTCCCTGTCCACTTCGCCTCACCGCTGGCCGCCCGGGCCGCCGACCCCGTTGACGGGCTGGGGGCTCATCGTCCAGATGTCGCGCGATCTGCTCGGCACCCTGGCGCAGTGGCAGCGCTCCTACGGCGACGTGGTGCACCTGCGCCTGTGGCCCGAGCACGAAGTCGTCGTCTGCGATCCATACCTCGTGCGGGAACTGCTCGTGAAGCATCGAGACGCCCATATCCGCTGGGAGCGCAGCACGCGCGTTTTCGGGCACATGCTCGGACACAGCGTCTTCGTCGCGGAGGGGGATGCCTGGCAGCGCAAGCGGCAGGCCCTGCACCCGAGCTTCTCCGCCAAGGCCGTGCAGGCCTTCGTGAAGACGATCGCGTCGGCGACGACGCAGGCGCTGTCCCGGTGGCCGTCGGCCTCAGGCAAGGCCGAGACACGCCCGGCGCACGATTGGCCGATCGAGAGCGAGATCACGTCGCTGACGATGGACGTGATCCTGCGGCTGCTCTTCTCGAGCGAAGTCGGCGATGACGCGCGTCAGGCCGAGCACGACGTGCATGCGTGCCTGGCCGCCGCCAACGCCGAGTTCTACTGGCCGGCGAGCTGGCCCGACTGGATGCCGTGGAAGCGCGAGAAGCGCCGTGCGCTCGCCGCCCTGCGGAGGCTGATCGACCATCACATCGCGCAGCGTCTGGCGCAACCTGCACGGACATGGCCCGACGATCTGCTGACCCGCCTGCTCCACCTGCATCGCGCCGACCCCGCCGGGTGGCCGCTGGAAGCCGTGCACAGCGAATGCCTCACCATCTTCGTCGCCGGCCACGAGACGACGGCGGCCACGCTCACGTGGTGGGCCTGGTGCATGGCGTCGAACCCGGGAGCGCAGGCCGCGGCGCGGGCAGAAGTCGAACAGGTGCTGCAGGGCCATGCGCCCGAGGCTGAGGGCATCGGCTCGCTGCGCTATCTGGTGCAGACGATCGAAGAGACGCTGCGCCTCCACCCCGCGGCGCCGGTGCTGCTCACCCGTCGCCTCGTGCAGCCCGTCGATCTGGGCCCGTGGCATCTGCCTGCACGCACGATGGTGCTGCTGCCCGTTCAGCTCATGCATCACGACTCGCGGTGGTTTCCGGACCCGCACACGTTCCGACCGGAACGCTTCGGTCCGGATGCGCCGGAGATTCCGCGGGGTGCCTGGATGCCCTTCGGCGCCGGGCCGCGCGTCTGCCTCGGGCAACACCTGGCGATGACGGAAATGACGGTGATCGCCGCGCAATTGCTGCAGCGATTCGAACTGTCGGTACCTCCGGGGACGAATGCGCCGGAACCGGTGCTGGCAGTGTCGCTCCGGCCGAAGGAACCGCTCCGACTTCGCGTCACCCGCCGCGACCGGATCGACGGCGCGTCCAGGTGACACATCGGGGGGCCCGTCTTCCCTCGCAGGCGGCCAATGCGGACTACCATGAGACTCCCAACGGAAGGAGGGTGTGAACATGGCATCGAACCAGGTGGCGCTCGTGACCGGCGGGTCACGCGGAATCGGTGCGGCCGTCGTCCGGGCGCTGACCCAGGCGGGTTACTCGGTCGCCTTCAGCTATCGCGAGCGGGCCCGGGAAGCCGATGACGCCTGCCGCGCACTGCAGGCCGCGGGGCACGAGGTTCGCGCGTTCGCCTGCGACATGAACGACCGGGCGGCGTGCGACCGCCTCGTGGCGGACGCTCTCGCCGCGTTCGGGCGACTCGACGTGCTGGTGAACAACGCCGGCACGCATGTCCCCATGGTGCGATTCGCGGATCTCCGGGACGAGGACTGGGACCGCGTCATGGGCGCCAATCTCACGGCGCCCTTCCGGATCACGCGCGCGGTGCTGCCGGTCATGCGCAAGCAGGGGTCCGGACACGTGATCAATCTTTCGTCGAACGTGGCGCTGAGAATGCCTGCGGGGTACGGCGTCTACACCGTGTCGAAGGTGGGTCTGGAGGCGTTCACGAAGGTCCTCGCCAAGGAAGAGGGGCCCCACGGCATCCGCGTCAACGGCGTGGGGCCGGGACCGATCCGCACCGACATGCTCCAGGAGTCGTTCGACGCACTCGGGGCGGAGCGCGCGAACGCCTTCGTGAAGTCCATCACGTTGGGCCGCATGGGCGAGCCGGAGGAGATCGCCTCCGTGGTGGCGTTCCTGCTTTCCGACGCGGCCAGCTACATGACGGGGCAGATCGTCTACGTGAACGGCGGCGGTGTCGGTTAGGGACACGCACCGACGACGACGTGCCCGGAGCGAGGACGCCGGGCGTCCGGCGCCTTGCCGATCCCGGGGTGCCGCGCCCCCGAGAGCGACACTCGCGCAGACCGGGCAGCGTGCGTGTGAAGAAAGGCGCGAATTCGTCCTGCGCTGAACGACCCAGGGTCGGCGATCACACCATCGCGATCGGGCGCGCCGGCGAACCGGTCGCCCCTTTGAATTTCACCGGCAGCAGGATGAAACAGCATTCGGTGATTCCGACGTCCACCAGCGGCGTCAGCCGCAGATTCTCGATGAGATAGACGCCGGCCTCGACGAGGCAATGCTGATGCACGGGCATCTTGACCGCGGGGTCGTCTTCACCGGGCAGCACTTCCACGGCCATGGTGTCGGTCCCGATCGCTGTGACGCCCTGACCGGTGAGCCAACGCGCCGCGGCGAGGTTGATTCCCGGTTCCCCCGAGAGGTATCGGGCGTTGTCGTTCATGTAGAAGCGCCCCCAGCCCGTGTGGATCAGCAGGATGTCGCCGGGTCGGATCCGGAGGTTCCGCGCAGTCAGGCACTGCTCGACGTCGTCCGGTCCGATGGCGCGACCCGCCTCGAGAAACGCGCCGCCGTCGAGACCCGACACATCGACCATGAGGCCGCGCGAAACGATCGAGGGCGCGTGTTCGATGCCGAGCTTCTCGAGACCGAAATCGGTCATGACGTCGTTGGCGTCGTTGCCGCCGTACATTTCCGATCCGATGGTGAAGTGGCCCAGCGCGTCGATGTGGGTCCCGACGTGCGTGGTCATCTCGATGCGTTCGAGATTGGATCCGGCATCGTTCGTCGCGCCCGCCTGACGGCGCCGTCGAATACCGCCCTGCCAGTTCGGCGCACCGAGCAGCAGATAGGGGGTCTGCACCGGTTCGAAGCGCGGCGCGCCGATCTCGATCGCGTGGCTGAGATCGAAAAGATCGCCTCGCCGCACCAGCGCAAGCGCTTCCAGCCGCTTCTCCGGCGTCAGATGGTTGCCCGCGCCGAGCTGGTCGCCCGCGGGCCATTGGCGATGGTCATGCAGGACAACGGGCATGAGAGGTCCTTTCATCACTTTGGTTCGCGCAGACGCGCGTCGGTAGAGAGGCGAGGGCGCGGCGGCCCGGGGCGGGGCGGAGGCGCGTCCTGGTCGTGTGGCCCGACCTGAACGCGCGCGCCGCGGTCGCTCATGGAGCGATGCGCGCTAGTTCCGTGTCACGACCAGCGAAGCGTTCTGCCCGCCGAACCCGAAGGCATTGACCTGCAGGGTATCGATGCGGCCCGGTGCCGGCTCGCGGATGACCGCGTGCAGCCGTCCCACTTCGGCCATCAGTTCGCGCTCGTCATGCGTTCCGGCCGTGGGCAGCAGCGCCCCCTCCTGCATGCCGAGCAATCCCGCGAGCAGACCGAACGCGCCGGCCGGGCCGTGCGGATGCCCGAAATTGCCTTTGGGCGACATCACCCGCAGAGGCTTTGCGCGGCCGCCGTAGATGCGGTTCAGCGCCAGGAGTTCGGCGATGTCGCCCACCGGCGTGCCCGTACCGTGAGCAACCACCGCATCGACGTCATCCACCCCGCCCGGCAGCTTCGCGTCCGCAACGGCCAACTCCATCACGCGCTGCTCCCAGCGGCCCTCGGGTTCGGGGGAGGACGGGTGATATCCGTCGGCAAGCGTCGCGTAGCCGCGCAGGCGCCCATGCACCATCGCCCCTCGCCGACGGGCCCGCTCGGCTCGCTCGAGCACGAACATCGCCGCACCCTCGCCGAGCATCACGCCGAAGCGCTCGGCGTTGAACGGCCGGCACGTCTTGTAGGGGTCGGGTTGCGGCGTGAACATCTTGTTGTTGCGGGCGCCGAAGAACACGAGCGGGCTGATCGCACAGTCGGTGCCGCCGACGATGGCGAGGTCGATCTCGCCCGACTCGATCATCCGCGCGGCCAGACCCATCGCGTCGTGCGAGGACGCGCACGCGGTGGCGATCGACAGTTGCGGGCCGTGCACCCCGAACCGCAAGGCGATGTGCGCCGCCGGCATGTTCAGCAGCGAGTTGGCCATGAACTTCGACGAGACCGCGTCGGGCCCTTCCGCATCGAGCAGCGTCTGGTTCTCGGCGTGCCAATCCACACCGCCCAGGGCACTGCCGACGATGACCGCCGTGCGCAGCGGATCGAACGTGTCGATGCCGGCATCCGCTACCGCCTGCGCCGCTGCGGCGATGGCGTAGTGGGCAAAACGGGCGGAGTTGCGCACGACGCGCTCGTCCATCCACGTCGTCGCATCGAACTGCCCGATCAGCGACATCCAGATGTTCTCGTGGCCTTGCTTCCACGGTGCTGCGCTGGCGGCAACCTTGCCGGCCAGCAAGCTGGCGTTGAAGGCCGGCACGTCCAGCCCGATGGACGAAATCACACCGCGGCCGGTGATGGCGACGTTTTCCAAGAATCCTCTCCAAGTGCAGACGGCCGGACGCGGAGGCGATCCGGTGGGCCACGGGTCGAACGCCGAGATCCCGCAGGAATCCTAGCGGCGCTTCGAGAGGAAGTCGATGCAGGCGGCGGGCATGCCCGTATCGGAGAGGCCGGGAAATGGGAGCTTCACGATTGACCGGCTGCGGATCTGCACGAGCGGCGACGGACCTGCGGCAGGGAATCGGAAAGTCCCGATGGCCGTCACCGGGAGACACGCCTCGGGGAGGTCCCCCCGAGGCGAACGTACTTCAGCGGTTCCAGGTCGAGTAGCCGGTTGCCATGCCGTCAGCCCAGTTCACCTCGGTGACGCCGAGGAACGGATAGGTTCCGCTGATGCCCTGGTACTTGCCCGTTCCGCTCAGGAACGTGAACGTCCCGGGTGCCTTCCCGACCGGCCCCGGCGGAATGGACCAGACGAGCGTCGCCTGATCGCCGTTGGCGTCCCGGATGATGCAGTACCCGCCGGAGCTTCCCTTGCCCGTGTTGAAATTGAGATCGTTCCACGCCGGACAGCGCACGCCCGACATGTGGAACAGCGAGCCCGGCCCCTTGTCGTTCTGGAAGGACCCGGAGAACTCGCCGGTCCAGTAATAGTGGCCCTTCTCCACTTCCATCGCCTTGCCGACGCCGAACCACCCGAACCAGCCCACGGCCTTCCACTGGTCGGCCTGGACCGGCGCAGAGAGCGCCATGCCGCCAACGACCATCGCCGCACCGATCTTCACCATCCGGCTACCGAGCTTTCGCATTGCCGCCTCCCTCCGCAAATTCGAAAAGTGACTTCGAAGCCGTCGGGATACCGCGTGACGGCCCCCGACGATCGATCCTCATCGATCGCGATGCGACGGTAGCGGGTTCGTCAGTGGACGAGAATCGCTCGAACGGGGGATGCGAAGGGACGGCGCGTGACGACGCCACACGCACGGGAATCGGGTCGACACCTGTTCCGGAGCGTCACGCAGACGCGCGACGCGCACGGGCCGCGACCCCCGCCACCATGGCGAGACCCGCGACGAGCATCACCGCCACCGACGGTTCCGGCACTGGCGTGATGTCGTAGTGAACACCGATTGCCGCCGAATCCCCTGGGGAAACGACGAACGCGATGCGCAGCGACATCATGTTCCACGCCACGTCGGGCCCGATGAAATCCGTGGACGGCAGGAGCGCGACAGGGCTGGCATCACTGACGGACGCCGACTGCCCGCCCGCCGCGACGAGCGTCGCAGTCCCGATCTGCGGCACCGGCGGGCCGCCGAAATAGGTGAGGGTACCCACGCCAAGGCTGATGCCGGTATCGATCAAGGCCTTGTGCACGCCACCGGGTCCGAGCAGACTCACCCCGGGCGCTAGCGTGGCTCCATCACCGTTGCCGTCCGTGACACTGGCCTCCAGCGTGGTCCGCGCCTGCCATGCATCGTCGAACAGGCGGACGGTCGGCAAGTTGATGCTGAAGTCCACGGTCATGGGGGCGTCGTAAGGATTGGTGACGGCCAGGTTGGCGTGGATGTACGGTTCGGCGTTCACGAGTGCCGCGAACACCACCAGCGGGTCGACGATGAAGGGGGCCGACAACCGCCCTGAGACGAACTCGCGCAGTTCCGTCTTGAGCGCCGCGTCGTACACCACATCGAGGGGAAAGGTGGCCAGCTGGCCGTTGGCGAGCACGCTGGCCCGAACGAACGCACGGCCCTGGATGATGTCGAGTTGCTCGCGGACACCGGGGCCGGCGTGCGCCCCCGTCCACACGGAGATCAGGGTCGCCGCGAGGAAGCCCCGCAGCAGAGAAACGAACGAGATTCGCATGGTCGGCCTCCTGGCCCGCATTGCGGGACGGACCGTCGACCCGGCGGGCTTTGTGAGGCTTAAGGTAGGCGGGGCTTTGCGCGAATGCAAGTACGACGATGGCACGGGTCCCGTCGGATCCGCGGCTCCCTGTTCACATGCAGAGATCCAAGGGCCACCGCGGTGTTCGCGTGATGAGTTTCACGAACGCCCGCAGCGGTACTGCCTGATCGCACCTCACGGCAGAGCACTTGCCTGGCACCCCGGTCCGGAACAGGTCAGGGCCACGAACACCTCCGAGCGGATGAACCACTGGCCGTCCCGCTTGACCCACTGCGCGGCGTAACGACCCGCGACGACCGGCGTCGTCGTCTCGTCGCGTTCATATCCCACCCATCGGCCCTCTTCATAGGCCAGCGGCCAACAGGAACTGATTTCGACGGTGACAGCCTCCCGCTCGTAGATCAGCTTGCCGGCGGCGTCCTTCGCGGATTGCCAGTCGAGCATGGCGCGCGCGGCAGCGATGCCAACCAGCGGATGCCCCAGGCCTCGTCGAATGGTGATGTCGTCGGTCCAGTACTGGGCGACAGTGTCGAGGTCCCCTGCCGCGATGGCTCGGGTCTGTGTGATTCTTGCGAGTCGAATGGCGGATTCGTCGCTTTCGGATGGGTTGGAGAGCATTCGAGTCGTCTGGATGAGAAGCCGCGAGGCCGGCCGGTCAAAAGGTAGCGCGAGGTGACAGTTCCATCAAAGGGAATCGCCACCGCGAGGCCGAGGCAGCGGTACGGCGACGTAGGCCTCGACGCCAAGACGCTCAGGATGCGTGCTCGCTATTGCTTGTGGTACCAACGAGCCCGGCGACCAAGGAACATCAGCTGCACCGCGAGGTTCCGCTGCTCGGACGCGGCAACGTCTCGCCACCAGACGGCTCCAATGGAAGAGGAACACGGATGCGTCGTCGAACGTTCATCCGGCCGTTGGCCCGAGACCCACTCACGCCTGGGACGTTGGAGGCTCTGAGATGGCTCTCGATCTCGGCATCGAATAGCAATCGCGGCGAAAGCCCACGCACCCGTTGTCCTGAAGACTGGTCTTCCAGGCCACCAGCTCACGTAGCGACTCTGCGTCATCCGACTCGTAGGCAGCTGACCTGCCCCCCGCATTTCGGACGGTGCAGAACAGCGACAACGGGTAAGCAAACTCGCGACCGCGCAAGAACCAGAGTTCATTTCGGACGACCACCCGCTGTCCGGCGGGATCGATCTCCACGTGCGCGTGCCAGTTGATCCACTCGGACGCCGCCCCCGCCCAGAAGATCATCGCGCCAATGAACAACGACGCGAACGTCAGGAGCCCGTTCTGCAATGCGCCCGTCCACAGGAACATGACCAGAGGAACGGTCAGGACGCTCGCGAACATCAGGTCGCGGCAGTCACGCCACTTGTGCCGCGCAAAGTGCAACCTATCGAACAGTGCGTTCGGTGCCGGGGCAGCGTTCCGCGTCCTGGCGAATCAGGAGGTGGCCTCGGGGAGATACAGCAGTGTCGGAAGCGCGACCCCGAGAAAGGATGCCAGGCCCAACACGTGGCTGCTCGGCGATGGGCAATAGCGGGTAACGTCGATCAAGACGCGCTGACGCACTTTTCCGTCCCTTGGTTTAGCAGGGCTTCTGAATTTCTCGCTACTGACCTCTGTGGCGATGCCCTTCGTGAACTTCCGAACGTCTAAAATTGAGTTTGTCACCATTCTCAGATCGCCCGGAGCGCCCAGTGGACGAACCTCTCATCGCGGCAGGATTAAACGAGGTCTTTGCGAGACGAGGACAGTTCATAGTATTCGGCCTGACTGGCAGGACGGGGAGTGGCTGCACCACTGCAGCCGAGGTGCTCGGTAGAAGCTTCAATGATCTCCGGCTGGATCCAGTGGCATCGCCACTCCAGACTATGGAGCAACGCAAGCACCGAGTGATCGTTGAATACGCCGAGAAGAACTGGCAACCCTTCTTAGAAGTGTCCGTTACCCTCGTCATCGTAACCTTCATCCTTGAGGCGGAGCCGCCCAAACTCGAGGAGACGCTTCGGGCTTGGGTACGCGACCCTCAGCTTCAACAACTCATGGCTGAGGTGCGCCGGCTTTCCGATCTATGGAAGAATGTCCGGGACGTTGTCATTCCGCAACGAAAGAAGGTTCCCGCAGAGGCTGAGAACTATTTGAGTTTTGTGACAAACGAACTGAAGAACTTCCTCGGCGTACTGAAGCGCACATTGGGAGCCAGCTACGCAACGGCTTTTCAGACATTTGGAGATAATCTTCGTGCCTCCGGAAATGCCCTTGATCCTACCTTTGACCCTAAGTCCTTCTTTGCGCTCCCCATGCGGGTGGGCGAGATCGTTGTGGCATTGCGAGAATTGCAGCTATCACGCAATGAGACGGCCCGAGTCGTCATTGATGCACTACGCAATCCGTTCGAGATTGAGTACTACAGGCAAAGATTCGCAAGCTTCTTGCTCGTTGCGGTAACGACTCCGGACGTTGATAGGCGGTCTCGACTAACTGTTCGACTGAACCTTAGCAATAGTGACATCAAGAAGCTGGATGCGAAGGAATATCCCGCACAGAATAAGCCACTGGACGGCGTAGCGCAGTTCGTCTCCCAGAACATACAAGCGTGTTTGGAGAAGGCAGACATCTTCTTGAGCAACCCTGGGGTTGCGAACGAAGGCAGTGTGGTTGACCTAAAGGAAATCTCTCGCCAACTTGTAGCGTTTGTGTCACTCGTACAGCACCCTGGGCTCGTGACTCCGAGCAAGGTTGAACGATGCATGCAGATTGCCTATTCAGCTCGAGCCAATAGCGGTTGCATTTCGCGGCAAGTTGGAGCCGCGGTTACGGATAGAGAGTACTCAGTAAAGGCAGTGGGCTGGAACGACGTGCCCTCTGGTCAAGTTCCGTGCCTCTTCCGAAAAGCTAGTGACCTCTTGGCCAACAACGATGAAGAGGCCTTTAGCGACTACGAGTTCAAAGACGAGCGGTTTAGATTACATCTCGGCGGTCGATACAAGCAGTTTGATGTCATTGCAGCTGGCGGGCGGTCGACCGCCTATTGCTTCAAGTCCGAATACAACGCACTGGAGTATCCGAAGATGCGGGGTAACCAAGTCCACACAAGATCGTTACACGCTGAGGAAAATGCCTTTCTTCAACTCGCGAAGTACGGGAGCTCTGGCATTGATGGAGGAGTCTTGTTTAGCACGGCCAGCCCATGCGAGCTTTGTTCGAAGAAAGCCTATCAACTTGGCATTGAGCGAATTGTGTACATTGACCCGTATCCTGGCATCTCTTTGTCGCACATTCTGGGCGCTGGTCCTAAGGACCGCCGACCCGTTCTTGAACTGTTTTCAGGCGCGGTGGGGCAGGCTTTCCATCGACTGTACGATCCCTTACTGCCTTACAAGGATGAGGCCGAAGTATTCCTGCGGTCGTTTAGTACTTATTGACTAGGCACGCTATGTCTTGATTGTTTTGCATCATTCTCATAGTCTCGATGCCATGGAAACCGTAGACATGAGAAAGCTCACGCCGGCAGCGCGTGAGGAACGTCGACGACAGGTCGTGCGCCTGCGCAAGCAGGGGCTGACCTACAAGGAGATCGCGGAGCAGACGGGGCTCACGGCCACGGGGGTGTTCGACATCTGCAAGCGTGTGGCCGAGCGCGGATCGGCTGGGTTGGTGGACAAGCCGGTGGGGCGCAAGTTGGGCACGGGTCGGGCGCTGTCGGCTGAGCAGGAGACGCAGGTGCAGAAGCTCATCCGAGACAAGACACCGGATCAACTGAAGATGGACTTCGCACTGTGGAGTCGGGCGGCGGTGCGGGGGCTGATCCGAGAGCGCTTCGGGGTGAAGTTGCAGGTGCGTGCGGTGGGCACCACTTGGGGCGCTGGGGCTTCACGCCGCAGAAGCCGATCAAACGCGCCTACGAACAGCGACCCGAGGCGGTGCAGAGGTGGCTGGAGGAGGAGTATCCGCAGATCGCTGCACGCGCCAAAGCCGAGGGGGCCGAGATTCACTGGGGTGACGAGACTGGGCTGCGCTCGGACGATGTGCGTGGCCGAAGCTATGCGCCAGTGGGACAGACCCCGGTGATCCGGGTGGTCAACAAGCGCGAGGGGCTGTCGGTGATCTCGACGGTGACCAATCAGGGGAAGGTGCGCTGGAAGGTGTTCGAGGGGGCGTTGAACGCGGACATTCTGATCGACTTCTTCGAGCGACTGATCCGGGACGCCGGGCGCAAGGTGTTCGTGATCCTGGACAACCTGAAGGTGCACCACGCACGGGTGGTGAAGGCGTGGTTGATGCGGCGCACGGAGCAGATCGAAGTGTTCTATCTGCCCTCGTACAGCCCGGAGTTGAACCCGGACGAATGCCTGAACGCTGATCTGAAGGCGGCGGTGACATCGAAGGCGCCAGCGCGTGCGAAAGGACAATTGAAGAAAGCAGTCATCAGCCACCTGCGCAAACTCCAGAAGTCTCCGGCGCGCGTGAAGAAGTACTTTGAACATCGACCGGTTCGCTATGCCGCGTGATTCAAGTGGCAGCGTGCCGGATCAATAACCATTGAAGAGTATCAGTTAGGGTCGCAAGATGCTCCACTTAGATGTCTCAGCGACTAAGACACTCCATTCCCTCCTTATACTCGTCATCGTGCTCTGTCGATCATCGATCGTACAAACCCCACCAACGTCCACCGCTGCTCCTCGCTCAGCGCATCGCCCCACGCCGGCATGATGTTCATGCCGTTGATGCGCCCTTTGGTGATGGTCTCGAACAACTCGGCGGCACTCAGATCCTTCCGCCCCTGCAACGATGGCGCGCCGCTCTCGCCGCCGATGCCGTCCTCGCCGTGGCAATAGCTGCATGACTCGCTGAACAGCGCCTTGCCCTTCTTCACCCGCTCGGCCGAGAGCAGATCCGCCGGCTCGTCGGCGATGGCGGCAGCTGCGCCCGTCAGGAGCGCAGCCGCGATCAACATGTGCATCGTCACGCCGCTCACTCCACCGTGAAGGCGATCATCGCCGCGCCGCCGTTCACCTTGCCGAGTTCGGGGAACCACTGCGGCCCCGAGATGGCGGCGTAGCCGCCGAACCCGCTCGGCACGAGGATGTACTGCTTGCCGCCGGCGGTGTAGCTCACGATGCCGCCGCGCGAACCGGAGCCCGTGCGGAAGTCCCACAGCACGCTGCCGGTTTCCGCGTCGTGTGCACGCACGATGCCTTCGCCGTCCTGGTTGAAGACGAGGTCGCCGGCAGTGGCGAGCACGCCGGCGTAAGCGGGCACCTTGTACGAGATGCTCCACTTCACGTCGCCGGTGATGGGGTCGCGTGCGTCGAAGCGCGCACTCGCCGGTTCGCCGGGCGGCGGCACGCGCTTCACGTCCTTGATGGACGAGTAGTTCTGCGCCAGCGGGAGCTTGCCCGGGTCGGCGATCTTCGTGGTGGTCCACGAGATGCACGACTCCATCCCGTTCACGTACCAGAGCTGCGTCCTCGGGCTGTAGGCCCCGGCGTTCCACTGACGCGCGCCGCTCGTCGCGGGACACTGGATGAAGTTCTTGCCGGGTTCGTGCTCATGACGGCCGATCAGTTCGCCGGTCTTCGGATGGATGCTGTCGACCCACGTGATGTGCTTGGCGAAGCGCCAGACGTTCTCCAGCTTGCCGTCGTGCTTGTCCATCACGAACACGAAGCCGCCCTTGTTCAGGTGCACGAGATAGTCGCGGCCGCCGCGCGAGACCAGCACGGCCTCGTACGCCGCGTCGTAGTCCCAGGCGTCGTGCGGAATCTCCTGCCGATGCCACTTGAGCTTGCCGGTCTTCGGGTCGAGGTTGATGACGCTGGCGGTGTAGAGGTTGTCGCCGGGTCGATCCTCCGGCGCCCAGGGGGCTGCGTTGCCGGTGCCGTAGATGACGGTGTCGGTCGTCGGGTCGTAGGAGCCGGGCATCCACGCGCCGCCGCCGCCGAACTTGCCGGTCTCGCCGGGCCAGCTCGCGGGGTCGTCCTTGATGGTGTCGAAGGTCCAGGCGAGTTCGCCGGTGGCGGCCTTGACGCCGTAGATCTGACCGCGCGTTGCGAGGTCACCGCCGGTCGGACCGAACGTCAGGATGTCGCCGGCCACGACGGGCGGCGACGTGAAGTTGCAGCCATGGCAGCCCTTGAAGGGCGTGAGCTGGGTGGACCAGAGTTCCTGCCCGGTCTTCTGGTCGAGCGCGATGGCGCGCCCGTCCACGGTGCCCATGTACACGCGCCCGTGCGCCACGGCGAGGCCGCGATTCCATGCGGGGAACACTGCCTGCGTCACGGCCGGGTCGAGCTTGGGCTTGTACTTCCAGATCGGTGCGCCGGACGCGCCGTCCACCGCATGCACGACATTGAACGCGGAGCTGTAGTACACGACCCCGTCGAGCACGATGGGGGTCGCCTGGATGCCATGGGTGATGTCGCCCGGCTGATGGATCCACGCGACCTTCAGCTTGTGGACGTTGCCGCGATGGATGCGGTCGAGAGGGCTGTAGCGCCAGGCGTTGTAAGTCCGGTGGTATTGCGGCCAGTCGTCGGGTTGCTCGAGTCCCGCGGAGTCCGCGAGGACGGGCAGTGCCGTCAGCCCGAGTGCGGCGAAGACGGCGAAGACAAGAACGTTTCGATGGCTGGCACGGCGCATGGTCCCTCCCGGTGGACTGGTTTTCCTGCGCCGGATGTTACGTCACGGGACGACGCGCATCAGCGGGTGCGTCGTCCTCGCACGAGAAGCAGAAGGCCGAGCCCCGCCCCGAACATCGCGTACGTCCCGGGTTCGGGCACCGGTGCTGCGAGTCCGGTGACTTCGAGGCCGAGCCGGTGGTCCTCGTAGTGGAGCACATACGTGTAGCCGGTGCGCCCGGCTTCGCCGGCCGGAGAGAGCGTGAACGTGCCCGTGTGGTCGGCGTAGGTCACGAGGTCGAAGGTCTGCCCGAGCGTGGGGAGAAAGCCGTCGGCGAACGCGATCTCGAGCATGCCCGCGAAGCTTGCGGATCCGGACACCGCGAGCGGTCCGCTGACGGACCCGAGTTCGATCGCGAGCTTTCCGACGCCAGACTGTTCGAACTTCAGCGCGACGGACATGCGGCCGGACTTCAAGGCGAGCGTCCCTTCGTTGACCAGATCGGCGCCCACGACGAACTCGCCGGTGCCGGTGTCGCGCTGGACCAGGCCTTGGTTGACCAGCCGTCCACCGCCGAGGATCGCGCCCGCCCCCGTCGGCGTGGCGTCATTGGCGAGACGCAGCGAGGCGCCGGGCAATACCGTGACCGTGGCCGCGGACGAGATGCCCAGACCCACATCGCCATCGACGACCGTGCTTCCCCCGAGTTCGACCGCACCGGAGTTGACGACGAAGTTGGCCCGGAGGTCCAGCCCGCCCAGGAAGCGCGCGCGGCTGTCCGTGGCGCCCCCGGCGGTGCTGAAGGCATCGACACGCACCCGGTTGATGATGTCGATCCGGCCCTGAGGCAGGAAGTTGGCCCCCGCGAGGGTCAGGTTCCTGATCGTGCCGTTGCCGTTCCAGAGTGCTTTGGCCCCGGTGTCGAGAATGACCGTCCCGTCGAGCGCGAACTTGGCGGCCTCCACGTTGAAGTCGTTGAACGTCGAAAACCTGACGTTGCCGCTGCCGGAAATCGTGTCGAGGAACGTCTGGGCCCCAACGAAGTGCAGCTCCGCCCCGGCGTCCACCGAGAACGTGCCCGAATGGGACAGAGGATCGAAACCCGCCGGTACGAACTCGAGCACGCCGGTGCGATTGCGGACGACGCCTTGGTTGCCGCCGCTCTGCACGAACATCTGGTACGTGCCGGTGCCGGCCGTGCGATCGATGGTCCCGTCGTTGACGAGTTCGCCGAAGGACGCGAACGTCCCGGCCCGAAGGTCGAGCGTGGCACCGCTGGTCACGTGGACCGGCCTCGACCCGGCGAGCAGGCCGCCGCCACCCTCGAAGATCGACGTCCCCTGCAGCTCCACGCGCCCGGCATTCATGCCCACGAGCCCGGGCGCCGTCAGGTGGATGCCCTTGCGGAAGGTCCAGGTGCCGCTGGGAACGGATGCGTCCACATGCAGGACGCCACCGCTCCAGGTGAACGCTTCCTCGAACGTGGCATTGCCCTTCACGAGCAGGGAACCGCCGGCGTGCTCGATAGACGAGAGCGCGTGCAGGCTGCCGACGGCGTACTGCGTCAACGGGCCGGCGAGGTCGCCCGGCAGCTGGCGGATCACGGCCGTGCTGGCGCCCAGATCGATCGTCACGTCGTCCGCGCCGGTTGGCAGCACGGTCCCCGGCCAGTTGGCGGCGTCGTCCCAGAAACCGGTTCCCGGCGTCAGCCACGAAACATCGGCGGCGAACACGGTCGGGGCAATCAGCAGTGGCGATAGCGCGGCAGCGATGACACGCCGCCGCCGGTTGGTTGTTGTCGTCATCAGGGTCTCCAGCGCTCGACGGAGCACGGGAGTGATATCACGCTTGCGAGACCGCGCTCAACCGTCCGAAAGGACGGGTCGGCCCGCTGCACCGCCGGCGCGCAGGGGCGGCAATGAAGCGACGGACGCCTCCCAGTGCTGCCCGTCGAACGCGACGATTTCCGGCTTCTCGCGTGCGAGGTCGAAGTCGTCCAGCGTCCGGACGTTGATCGTGTAGATGTCGGGGGCCGAGCGCGGACGCGTGAACGTGTGGATGCCGCACACCGCGCAGAAGTGGTGCTTCGCGGTGCGCGTGCCGAATTGGTAGGTCGACACGCTCGCCGGGTCGCTGAGCAAGCGGAAATGCTCGGGGCGCACGCGGTGATGCAGGATGCCCTTCTTCGAGCACACCGAGCAGTTGCAGTCGGTCACGCGATCGATGACGGCGTCGATCTCATAGCGGATGGCGCCGCAGTGGCAGCTTCCGGTGTAGCGGGGCATGACGCAGGCTCCTCGGCAGAAGGGCATCCGCCACGGGTCGCGCCGCGACGAACGTCCGACGCCGATGATCCCTCAACCGATGCGGCGCGACCAGACGCGCCGGGCGCGCTGCAGCAGCAACGCGAAGCCGGCCAGAACGAGTGCCCAGGTGGAAGGCTCCGGCACCGGCGTCGTGACGAGCCGCACGTTGTCGAAATCGACTTCGATGTTGGGCGCACTGGCACTGCCGGGCAGATCCAGATTGATCAGGCGGATCGTGACGGCTTGTCCGATCCAGGGCGAAGCCGCGTCGAGCGTGATCCCGAACGAGGCGGTACGGAATTCCCCTTCGGGAATGGCGCCGACCAGCGAGTTGTCATCCACTGCGATGGCGACATTGCCCGCGAGCAGTTCGATGCGATAGCCGGGGAATCCGTCGAGGTCGAAGAAGTTGCCCGCGCCGCCGCTGGACCCCGGCAGGGATGTTCCCGACGCGATGTTGCCCACGTCCACACTCAACGTGTAGCGGGTGTTCGCCTGGAACGTGTGCGCCAGCGTCTGCTGCAATCCGGCCGCGCCGTTGACGTTGCCGCCCAGGTAGACGATGGCGGCGTTGTCCCCTTCGGGCGTGCCCCCGGGGAAATATTCGGTACCGGGCAACGGTCGAATGACACCGACCGCGTTGCCGGTCTGGTCGATGAGGCCGGACGGATCGTAGCGATCCCAGCCCAGCGGTTGCAGGACCACGAAGGCGCCGCCGGTGATGACGTCGGCTTCGAATCCGGGGTTGGTGATGGCCACATTGTCGGCCCAGGCGAAGGGCGCGACGGCCAGGCTGGCGACGAGCGGGGTGACGAGGCGCATGACGGGTCTCCTTGTCGGTCTGCGTGCTTCCCTCGACAGCGTCGACCGTTGGAGAGCGTGTCGCTCGTTGGAGAACGAAGCTCCCGCCGATTCTCTGATGCGGAGCGCAGTCGCGCCCCGACCCGCTAGGAACGAGATGACAAGGTAATGGCGGCCCTCGGCGGCCGTCAATCAGCGCTTTGTCGTAGTGCCGGGTCAGCCGTTGGCGCCGAGCCGAAGCACCCGCATCGCCGCGCACGCGGCACCGAAGCCGTTCTCGATGTTGGTGACCACGACACCGGCCGCGCAGCTCGACAGCATCGAATGCAGTGCGGTGTGGCCGCCATGCGCCACGCCGTAGCCGACGCCGGAGGGCACGGCGATGACCACACCCGGGACCTGGGCACCGATCACGGTGGCGAGTGCGGCGTCCATGCCCGCCACGACGATCACCACGGGCATGCGCCGAATCTCGTCGAGCCGCTCCATCAGGCGCCAGAGGCCGGCGACGCCGACGTCGCTGATCTCGACGGTGGGCTCGCCATACCAGTTGAGCGTGCGGGAGATCTCGCGCACGACGTGCACGTCGGAGGTGCCTGCCGCCACGACGCATACGCGGGTCATCACCTTGAGCGGCTCGGGTCGACCGAGCCACGCGGTCCGCGACAACGGGTCGTAGTCGAGACGTTCGCGATGATCGGCCGGCAATTCGGCGAACTGCTGGGGGGTGAGTCTCGTGAAGAGGAACCGCGCGCCCTTGGCGACGGCCTGATCCATGATGCTGGCGAGATGCGCGGCCGACTTGCCTTGCGAGAAGATGGCTTCCTCGAGGCCGATGCGTTCCCGGCGCCCGTAGTCGAGCTTGATGTCGCCGTCCGGTGTGCTCATCGTGCCTTGATGACCTGGATGCCGTGCAGGAACGCGCTGCCGAGCCGATACGGTTCGAACGTCACCGGATAGTCGAAACCACGTGCCGAGAACAACGCCGAGATCTCGCGCCCGAGGTCCGGTTGCCGATGCGCGGACGCTTCCAGCGTGGCGGCATCCAGTTCGATCACGACGCCCCTGGCGCGCACGCGACAGCGCACGGTACGGGGTTGCAGACGGTCGCCCACGAGGGTTTCGGCGCCGTGCACGCACGCGAGCATGTCGGGGTCGATGCCGATTCCCGTTTCGATGCGGCTCGACAGGCAAGGCGCCGACGGCAGTTCGGCGATATCCGGCAGGGCGAGCGCGTGGGCAATGGCCCGCACCGTCGCCTTGTCGATGGCGGCCTCGACGAAGGGGTGCCGCACCGAGTGTTCCTTGGCGGCCTCGAGGCCGGGGCGGTACTCGCCGAGATCATCCAGATTCGTGCCGGAGACGATCTGCGATGTCGTCGCGGGACGGATGGCGCCGTAGAGACTGGTCTTGCAGAAATAGCAGCGGTTCGCGGGATTGGCGCGGTACTCGGCGCTGAGGAATTCGCCGGCGTCGATGATGCGCAGCGTCCACCCCTCGCGTTCCGCGACCGCCTGCGTCCGCCGCGTGGCTTCGGCAGGCACGGCGGGCGATACGGCATGGAACATCGTCACGCTGCTCGGGAACCGCCGATGCGCGATCGTCGCCAGGGTGAGGCTGTCGACGCCGCCGCTGACGGCGCACGCGATGTCGCCGAGCGTTCCGAGCACGGCTTCGAGTCGTTCGATGGGAGCGGCGATGGCGTTCATGCCGGTGTTTCCTTGTCCTGGTTCGTGTCGAGGCCGGCGGATTCCGCCGCGTGCCGCACCCGCATGCGGGTGTCGGACCCCGGAAGCTGTGCGGTGTCGTCGCTCTCCGCTTTCGCCGTGACGGCGGCAGGTCGGTGCGCGACCTTCACGCGGATGGCGTGGTTGCCCACCTGCACGACCTTGAGATCGCGCGGCAGGCGCTGACGATGCACGTTGTGGAAGCGCAGGCCGATGGTGGTGGTTTCGAGGAAGCAGGCTTCGATGATCCGGTCGCGCGCGTCGGGTTCGGTCAGCACCTGGACGTGCGCGGCGATGCGCCCCTTCTTGCCGAACACCGGGCTCTGCATCACGTCGAGCACCCCGGGTTGCGCCCGGATGCGGTCGAGTCCGATGGCGAGATCCTCGGGTGTCTGGTCGTCCACCTCGAACCCGATGACGGATGCCTCGCTCGCCTCGTGCGGCACGAGCTGCGGGCTCGCCTCGAAGGCCAGGACGCGCAGGACGTTGCTGATGCCCGGAAAACGCTTGGTCCCGAAGCCGTACCCGGACCGTTTCAGCACGCGCGGCATCTTCGACTCGTGGCCTTGATGGCAGTTGAGATGCCGGACGATCGCGGCGCCGGTGGGCGTGATGCGCTCGCCCTTCAGACCGTCGTCGACGAATGCATAGCCCTCGAGGATGGCCGCCGTGGCGGGCACCGGCACCGGCAGTTTGCCGTGGGCCGTCCGGATGAAGCCGGAACCGAGCGGCAGGGTGCCGATGGTCCAGTGCTGCGCGTCGAGCGCGGCGATCAGGTAGGCCGCACCCACGATGTCGGCGATCGAGTCCCATTCACCGAGTTCGTGGAACGAGACCTCGTCGAGCGTCACGCCGTGGATCTTCGCCTCGGCGGCGGCGAGGATCGTGAAGATGCCGATGGCGTGGTGCTTGACCTCGGGACTGAGCGTCGTTTCCAGGAGGTGCGTGCGCAACTCCGCGAAGTCGGCATACGCCCCGGCGGCGGTGCTGTGGTCGTGCGCCTCATGCCCGTGCGGATGGGAATGGCCATGCGCATGGTCGTGACTGTGGTCGTGATCGACGTCGTGCGCCAGCGGACGGAACGGCAGTTCGACGATGAACCGGCTGCCGGTCAGGGCGTGGTCCTGTCCGGCCTCGAACCGGCACAGCACGGTGTCGGGCAGTCCGGCATCGCGGACCGCGGTCAGCAACCCGTCGCGGAGATGAGGGAAGGCGTCGGTGACGGCGGCGATGAACATGTCGCCGGCCACGCCGCCTACGGCATCGAGATGGATCTGCATCGTGACTCTTCTTACAAACGACGAGCCCCCGGCGTGCGCCGGGGGCTCGGGGTCTTGCTCGTGATTCTCCGTGGACCGTCAGGCGGTCGCGTGTTCGTGGTGCTTGCCCAGCATCGGATACAGCGTGCCCTTGGCGTCGAACTTGAACGGCGCCGGCTCGCTGCGGATCTCGAACATCGACGGATTGGCCTTGATGAACGGCAGCATCGGCTCGGAGACCTCGATGTCGATGATCTCGAGCGTGTTCGGGATGCGCACGACCTTCGTGTCCTGCGGCTTGATGCGGACCACCGTCTTCACGGCGAGCCGGATCGCGTCCTGATCGGTGTTCATGATGAGCGGGATGCCCGCGCCGTCGAGGTACGTGGACGTGATGATGTTCGCGTACGTCTTGCCGATGTCGACGTCCTTGTACAGGCGCATCGTGACGACATCGGCGGAGCCGATACCGGTGGCATTGCCGTGCGTCTCGGGCGTCAGGCCCAGGACGGCGATCTTCTTCACGTAGGGCTTCATGTTCCACTCGACACCGCGGCAATTGCGGCCGGTGATGTTGGGGTCCATGCCGGAACCGGAGATGTTCTTGCCGATGCGCTCGACGATCAGGACGTCGATCTCGTCGAACTGGAGACGGGCCATCAGCTTCTTCGCCTGGGCCTGGAGCACCGGCTCGCGGTCGAAGATCTGCTCGGCGGGGACGGCTTCGATGAGCGCGGTCTCGTCGGCGGCGTTCTCGACCATGGCCACGCCCATCAGCACGTTCTTCCTGGCCATGATGAGCTTGGCGGCGGCGGGGAGCAGCGCACCGAAGGCGTCCATGCCTTCCGTGTGGAGTTCGGTCGCGCCGATGATCTTGCCCATGCCGATCGTCAGCATCTTCACGATGCCGGACTCGATGGGGGCGCGGAAGTTGGTGTGCGGCTTGACGCGGCAGATGACCACGATGCCGTCAGCGGCGGCGGCCAGCTTGTCGACATAGACGGGCATGCCGCTGTCGAGCTTGCCGACTTCCACGACGTCCATCTGGCTCTGCACGGGGCAGCCCATGGATTCTTCGGTGATGCCGTAGCCCTCGAGCACCTCCCGCTGGCCTTCGGCGGTGGCGCCGCCGTGGCTGCCCATGGCGGGGAAGATGAAGGGCTTGGCGCCGAGCGCCTTCAGTTCGGCGATGACCTGCTTGGCGCAATCGGCGATGTTGGCGATGCCGCGGCTGCCGCAGCCCACGGCGATGGTCATGCCGGGCTTGATCTTGGTGCGCACTTCAGCCCGCTTGAACTGTTCGGCCACGGCGGCCTTGACGTCGGCGACACGGGGCGACTCGAACTTCTGGCGCACCTGCACCATCCGCGGCAGCGGGATATCCAGCCCGCCGGCGATATTGACCTCGATCCGATCTCCGATCATTTCACCCCTCCGTGTACATGATGTGCGGGCGCGCAGCGCCCGGCAAGACGCCGAATATTGCCACCCTCAGCGGCCCTCGGCTACCGAGCGATACAGATCGCCATACCGTTGGGCCGCGGCGGTCCAGGAAAAATCCCGCGCCATGCCGGCGCGCTGGATCTTTCGCCAGTGACGGCGATTCCGGTATCCGGAAACCGCCCGCGACAGGGCGGCGAGCAAGGCATCGGGCGATTCCTCGGTGAACAGGAATCCGGAGCCGGTGCCGTCGGCCAGGGTTGCGCGCGAGACGTCCGTGATGCTGTCGGCAAGTCCGCCAGTGGCACGGGCGACGACGGGCGTGCCATAGCGCTGGCTGTACATCTGATTCAGGCCGCAGGGCTCGAATCGGGAGGGCATCACGAAGAAGTCAGCGCCTGCTTCGATCAGGTGGGACAGCGCTTCGTCGAAGCCGACCTGCACACCGATCCGCCCGGGAAAGCGGGAGCCCAGCGCCCGGAACGCGTGTTCGAGTTGCGATTCCCCTGACCCGAGGATGGCGAACTGGACCGGCAGGGCCAGCGCGCGCTCGATGGCTGCCACGACGAGATCGAGCCCCTTCTGGTGCGTGAAGCGGCTGATGACGCCGGCCAGCGGAACCCCGGGCGTCGACTCCAGCCCGAACCGGGCTTGAAGGGCGCGCTTGTTGTCTTCCTTGCGCGGCAGGGTTTTCGCGCTGTAGCGCCGGGGAATCTCGGGGTCCGTCGCCGGATCCCACACGGACTCGTCGATGCCGTTCAGGATGCCGACCAGATCCCGCGATCGCCACGACAGCAATCCCTGGAGGCCGAACCCCAGCGGTTCGTGCTGGATCTCGTTGGCGTACGTGGGACTCACGGTGGTGATCCGGTCCGCGTACTGGATGCCCCCTTTCAGGAAGGAGATGTTGCCGTAGTACTCGACGCCCTCGACCCGGTAGAGATCCCACGGCAGGCCGAGCCGCGCGAGCGTGCCGGGCTGGAAGATGCCCTGATAGGCGAGGTTGTGAATGGTGAAGAGCGTCGCGGCCCGCTCGGCGGCGCCCATGGTCAGGTGCACGGGCGCGAGACCGGTCTGCCAGTCGTTGCAATGCAGGACGTCGGGGCGCCACTCGATCGGCGAAGCCGCCTGCGACAGCGCGGCCGCGACCCGGGACAGCAGACCGAAACGCAGATCGTTGTCGGGCCAGTCATCGCCGCCGGCCTGCTGATAGGGCCCGCCGGCCCGGTCATAGAGTGGCGGACAGTCCACGACGAACAGCGGCACGCCCGAGGGCAGCGTCGACAGCAGCAGCCGGGAGTCGGGCAGCGGCGGCAGGCGCAGTTCCGCAACGGATCGGGCGCGGCCCTCGACGAACTTCAGCACGGACGGGTAGCCGGGCAGAAGCACGCGCACGTCGATGCCAACGCCGGCAAGCGCCCCCGGCAACGCCCCGCTGACATCGGCGAGCCCGCCGGTCTTCACGAGCGGCGCGGCTTCCGAGGCGGCGAACAGGACCTTCATTCAGCGACCAGCACCACCGCGGCCAGCGGCGGCAAGGTGAGCACGACCGAGTACGGGAATCCCATCCAGGGGAGGTCCTCGGCGATCAGTCCGGCTCCGTTGCCGGCATCCGAGCCGCCGTAGTAGCGGGAATCGCTGTTGAAGGCTTCGCGATAGCGCCCGGATTGCGGCACGCCGATCCGGTAGCCCCCCCGCAGCATCGGGGTGAAGTTGAGGGCGATCAGGGCAAATCCGCCGTGGCGGTCGCGCCGCAGCCAGCTCACGACCGACTGGTCGGCGTCATGGCAATCCACCCACTGGAAGCCGGCCGGTTCGAAATCGAGTTCGTGCAGCGCCGGGGTGTCGCGGTACAGCCGGTTGAGATCGCGGACGCAGCTCTGTACGCCGTGGTGCCAGCCCGTGCCGAGAAGGCCCCAGTCGAGTTCGCGACCCACGTTCCACTCGCGGCCCTGACCGAACTCGCCGCCCATGAAAAGGAGCTTCTTGCCGGGCGTCGCGGCCTGGTACGCGAGCAGCAGGCGCAGGTTCGCGAACTTCTGCCACGCGTCGCCGGGCATCTTGTCGAGGAGCGAATACTTGCCGTGCACCACCTCGTCGTGCGACAGCGGGAGCATGAAGTTCTCGCTGTAGGCGTAGAGCTGGCCGAAGGTGAGCTTGTCGTGATGGAAGCGCCGGTACACGGGATCGAGCGCGACGTACGCGAGCGTGTCGTTCATCCAGCCCATGTTCCACTTCATGGAGAACCCCAGGCCCCCGACGTACACGGGACGGGACACCATCGGCCACGCGGTCGACTCCTCGGCGAAGGTGAGGGCGCCCGGGTAGTCCTGGTGCACGAGCGTGTTGAGGTCGCGCAGGAAGCCGATCGCCTCGAGATTCTCGCGACCGCCGTGCGGATTCGGAATCCACTCGCCGGGTTTGCGCGAGTAGTCGAGATACAGCATCGAGGCGACGGCATCCACGCGCAGTCCGTCGAGATGGAACTCCTCCAGCCAGTATGCGGCGGACGACAGCAGGAAGCTGCGCACCTCGTTGCGCGCGTAGTTGAAGACGTGCGTGCCCCACTCCTGGTGCAGCCCGAGGCGCGGGTCCTCGTGCTCGAACAGCGCGGTGCCGTCGAAGCGGGCCAGGGCCCAGTCGTCGCGCGGAAAATGTCCGGGCACCCAGTCGAGGATCACGCCGAGCCCGGCCTGGTGGCAGGCGTCGACGAAGGCCCGGAATTCGTCCGGTGTCCCGTAGCGGCTGGTCGGGGCGAAGTAGCCCGTGGCCTGGTAGCCCCACGACTCGTCGAGCGGGTGCTCCGACACGGGCAGCAGTTCCAGATGCGTGTAGCCGAGGTCGAGGGCGTAGGGGATCAGGTGCTCGGCCAGATCGCGATACGTGTAGAAGCGTCCGTCGGGATGGCGCTTCCACGAGCCGAGGTGCACCTCGTAGGCGTTGAGCGGCGCGTGCAGCCAGTCTCGCTTGGCCCGCGCAGCCATCCAGCCGTCGTCCTTCCAGACATGCCGTGCGGGTTCGCACACTTTCGCGGCGGTGCCCGGCCGCAACTCGTAGCGCTGCCCGAACGGATCGAACTTCACGAACACCGCGCCGGTGCCGCGGGCGCGGATCTCGAACTTGTACAGCGCGCCGGTCCGCACGCCGGGGATGAAGAGCTCCCACACGCCGCTCGCGCCGCGCGACGTCATCGGATGCGCGCGACCGTCCCAGGCGTTGAACTCGCCGACGACGCTCACCCGTTCCGCATTGGGTGCCCAGCAGGCGAACCGGACACCGGCGATGCCGCCGTGCGTCATCGGAACCGCGCCGAGCACGCGCCATGCGCGCATGAGGCGGCCTTCGTTGAACAGATACAGGTCCTGCTCGCCGAGGGTGGGCGCCACCGACCACGGGCTGACGACTTCCTCCTGCTTGCCCATGCCCCGTGCGGCGACGAGTGTCAGCGGCAGCGGGGGCTCGGTCGGGAGTACCGCTTCGTGGAGCCCCGGGGCCACGCGCGTCATCGGGGTCAAGCCCGTCGCGGTGCGAACCGATAGGGATTCGGCGTGGGGATCGACATGGCGGACGACCCAGGTGCTGGCCGACCGGTGGACGCCGAGCACGGAATGGGGGTCGTGCAGGCGGCCTTCGAGGAGGGCGCTGAGTCGGGGATCGGTCACGAAGGCATCCGGTGAGGGGGTCGCGGAGTGCGACCCGGCAGTATTATAGGGACGGGTCTGAGGATGGCCGAGAGACGGTGCAGCCAGGAGACGTGATGCAGAACATTCCGAACGATCCGCGCTTCGTGAGCAAACTCACGAAGGACACGTATGCGCTGGTGCTGGCGGGCGGCAAGGGCAGTCGCCTGAAGAACCTCACCGACTGGCGCGCCAAGCCCGCCGTGCCGTTCGGCGGCAAGTTCCGCATCATCGACTTCGTGCTGTCCAACTGCGTCAACTCGGGCATCCGGCGCATCGGCGTGGCCACGCAGTACAAGGCCCACAGCCTGATCCGCCATCTCCAGCGCGGCTGGAGCTTTCTCGACGGCCGGTTCAAGGAGTACGTCGACGTCCTTCCGGCGTCGCAGCGCCTCGACGAGGGCTGGTATCAGGGCACGGCCGACGCCGTCTTCCAGAATCTCGACATCCTGCGCTCGGTGGATCCGCGCTACGTCCTGATCCTCGGCGGCGATCACATCTACAAGATGGACTACGGCAAGCTGCTCTCGGACCACGTCCTGAAGGGCGCCGATCTCACGGTGGCCTGCATCGAAGTGCCCATCGCCGATGCCACGGCGTTCGGCGTCATGGGCATCGACGATCAGTGGCGCGTCCGCGAGTTCGTCGAGAAGCCGCCGCAACCGAAATGCGTCCCCGGCAAGCCCGACCGCGCGCTCGCAAGCATGGGCATCTACGTCTTCAACGCCGAGTTCCTGTACGAGCAGCTCGAGATCGACACGGGCCTGCCCGATTCGAGCCACGACTTCGGCAAGGACCTGATCCCGCATCTCGTCCCGACGGCCAACGTCTGCGCGCACAACTACGTGGAGAGCTGCGTCGCGGTCAAGAACGACGTGCCGTACTGGCGTGACGTGGGGACCGTGGACGCGTACTGGGAAGCCAACCTCGACCTCGCCCGTGTCGATCCGGAACTGAACCTCTACGACCAGGAGTGGCCCATCTGGACCTGGCAGGAACAGCTCCCGCCGGCCAAGTTCGTCTTCGACGAGGACGGCCGCCGCGGCTACGCCGTCGATTCGCTCGTCTCCGGCGGCTGCATCGTGAGCGGCGCCAAGGTCGCCCGGTCGGTGCTGTTCAGCAACGTCCGGGTCCACAGCTACGGATCCATCGAGGACTCCATCGTGCTGCCGGACGTGGTGGTCGAACGCGACGTGAGCCTGCGCCGCTGCGTGGTCGACAAGCACTGCATCCTGCCGCGGGGCCTGCGGGCCGGCTTCGACCCGGTGCGCGATGCCGGGCACTTCCACGTCACGGAGAACGGCATCACCCTGATCACGCCCGACATGCTCGGACAGCCGAGCTTCCACCAGCGATGAGCAGCCGCCGCGCCGTGGACCTCGTGCTGCTGTGGCACATGCATCAGCCGGATTTCCGCGACTGCGTGACGGGCGAGTTCCGGCTGCCGTGGGTGTATCTGCACGCGGTCAAGGACTACTCCGACATGGCCGCACACCTGGAACGGCATCCCGGCGTCCGCGCGGTCGTGAATTTCGTCCCGGTGCTCGTCGATCAGCTGGAGGACTACGCCGACCAGTTCGCCACCGGGCGCCTGCGCGACCCGCTGCTGTCGCTGCTCGCGCGGCCCGATCTGCACCAAGTGACGCCGGAGGAACGCAAGCTGGTGCTCGACCGGTGTTTCCGCGCCAATCACGAGAAGATGATCGAGCCGTTCCCGGCCTATCGCGCGCTGCGCGACCTGTTCCGCTACACCGACGAACAGGGAGGCTGCGCGCTCGAGTACCTCTCGGGCCAGTACCTCGCCGATCTGCTCACCTGGTACCACCTGGCGTGGACGGGCGAGACGGTGCGGCGGCACCACGCGATCGTTCCGCAGCTGATGACGAAGGCGCAGGGGTTCTCGCCGGAGGACCGGCGCGCCCTGCTCGACGTGATCGGCGAGGTCGTGCGCGGCATCGTGCCCCGATGGAAGGCCCTGTCCGACGCGGGGCAGGTCGAGATTTCGTCGACGCCGCACTACCACCCGATCGGACCGTTGATGCTCGACTTCGCCGCGGCCCGGGAACGGCAACCCGAGACGCCGCTGCCGGCGCTGTCGCGATATCCCGGCGGTCGGTTCCGGCTGGGCGCCCAGATCCGCTGGGCGATCGAATCGCACGCGCGGCGCTTCGGCCGCGTCCCGGGTGGCTTGTGGCCGGCGGAAGGCGCGATCTCGACGCCGTTCCTGCGCATGCTGGGCGAGGCAGGCGTGGCCTGGTCGGCGAGCGGTGAAGGGGTGCTGGCCAATTCGCTGGCGGCGCAGGGCGCGCGGCTCTCGAAGGCGGAAACCCTCTATCGCGGCTACCGTGTCGGACCGGACGGCGTCGTCTGCTTCTTCCGTGATGAAGCGCTGTCCGACCGCATCGGATTCGAGTACGCGCGCTGGCACGGACGCGATGCCGCGGCGCATTTCGTCGCGGAGATCGAGCGCATCGGCCGCGAGGTTCCTCCGGACCGGACGCCCGTCGTGTCGGTGATCCTCGACGGCGAGAACGCGTGGGAGTACTACCCGTACAACGGCTTCTACTTCCTCGACGACCTCTATGCCATCCTCGAGGTGCACCCCGACATCCGCACGCGCACGTACGCACAGATCGTGGCCGACCCGTCGCGCGAGTTCGCGGCGCTCGACAGCGTGGTGTCCGGCAGCTGGGTGTACGGCGATCTCGCGACGTGGATCGGCGATCCGGACAAGAATCGCGCGTGGGATCTGCTGTGCGACGCGAAGCAGCGCTACGACCTCGTCGTCGAAAGCGGCCGGTTGACCGAGGCCGAGCGTGAAGCCGCCTCCCGGCAGCTCGGCGTATGCGAGGGCTCGGACTGGTGCTGGTGGTTCGGTGACTACAACCCGCCGGAGTCGGTGGCCGCGATCGATGAGGTGTATCGAGCGAGCCTCGCGCAACTCTACGCGCTGCTCAAGCTGCCCGCGCCCGCGGTGCTCGACGAGCCCGTCAGTCGCGGCGGCCAACGTCATGCCCTCACGCAGGGCGCGATGCGACGTTCGGCCGCTTGACGCGCGGGGGCGATCGCCCTTGACGATCGGCCTCAGGCCGCCCGCGCCGCTCCCTGCGGCAGATGCCGCTCCAGTATCGAACGCAGGTCGTCGGCACTGAAGGGCTTGGCGAGATAGTCGTCCATGCCAGCGGCCAGACAACGCTCGCGGTCCTCCTGCAATGCATTGGCCGTGACGGCGATGATGATCACGCGCGCACCGGGCCGGTTGACCTCGATCTCGCGGATCCGGCGCGTGGCCTCGAAGCCGTCCACGAGCGGCATGTGGCAATCCATGAGAACGATGTCGGGCCGGTTGGCGCGATAGCTCTCCACCGCCAGTTCGCCGTTCACCGCCACGGCAACGTCCAGCCCGAATCCCTCCAGCATGGCCCGCGCGACGAGGACGTTCACCGGATTGTCCTCGGCCAGCAGGACTCGACCACGCAGGGATTGCGTCACGGCGGTCTTCGCGGGCCGGTTGTCCGGGCGCGGCGGTACGCTCGGTTGCCACGGGAGTTCGAGCGTGAAGATCGACCCGTGCCCGGGCTCGCTCTGCGCCGACACGTCTCCGCCCATGGCGCGGGCGAGTTCCTTCGAGATAGTCAGGCCAAGCCCCGTGCCGGTGTAGCGGCGGGCGTACGAGTTGTCGGCCTGCTGGAAGGGCTCGAACACGCGCGCCAGGTCCTGCGGGGCGATGCCGATGCCGGTGTCGCGCACCTCGATCGCGAGACGATCTCCGATCACCCGTGCCCGGAGCGACACCTGGCCGCGGTCGGTGAACTTCACGGCGTTGCCGACGAGGTTGTGCAGCACCTGACGCAGGCGCGTGGCATCGCCGCGGATCCACGGCTGCGGGACGTCGACGTCGGTCTCGAGCGCGAGCCCCTTGGCTTCGGCCACGGCGCGGGAAAGACGGACGACGTCCTGCAGCAGGACCGTGAGGTCGAAGGTCTGGTCCACCAGCGTGGCCTGACCTGCCTCCATCCGCGAGAAATCGAGGACGTCGTTGATCAATCCGAGCAGATGCTGCCCGGAACGTTCGACCAGTTCCAGGCGCTCCTGATCTTCGGGCGGGCGGGTCTTGCCGCGCATCAGGCTGATCGTGCCGAGGATCCCGTGCAACGGCGTGCGCATCTCGTGGCTCATCGTCGCCAGGAACTGGCTCTTCACCGCGCTGTGCCGTTCGGCCGCCTCGAGGGCCTCCGCGCGCTGCTCGGCCACCGTGCCCAGATCGAAGCGCAGGCGGATGAGTTCCAGCGTGGCGCGCGCCGCCAGGTTGCCGTTGGAAATGAGCAGACCGAGGTAGAAGAGGGCACCGATCGACGCGAACACGCCGATCTGCGACGGATGCAGCAGATGCCAGCTGATCACGGGCAGGAGCAGCGACGCGGAGAAGGCGGCCGTCGCCTCGACGAACGAGGCAAGCGCCACGCCGCCGACGGCCCCGACGCCGGCAACCGCGGCAAACATCACCGCAACGATGTCGGGACGCCCGACCGGCATGAGCCACGACCCCATCAGGCTCCAGCTCGCGCCGTCGAGCACGAGAAGCAGCAGGTACGTCCGCAACCAACGCGCCGGCGATCGCGCCGAGGCGCGGCGCCGGTACCCGAAGTCGGCCGCGATCATGAGGAGCGACACCACGGTCTTGATGCCCAGCCAGGTCAGCAGAGGGGCGTGCGGCGAGAGATCCCACAGGAACCAGCAGATCACGACGGCGAAGGGGACGACGGTCAGCGCCGGCATGCGATTGCGGTCGAACAGCATGTCGACGCGTTCGGACAGCACGCGCTCCGCGAGAGCCGCTTCGGCGGGCGTCCTCGGGGCAGCGTCCGTCCGCGCACCGGGAAGCCGCTCCGGAAGGAACGATCGTTGCCCGCTCATCAGGCAGCCTGCCGGTCCGGCGACGCCGGGAGGTGGCGCACGAGCAGCGCGCGAAGCTCCGCGGCCGTGAAGGGCTTGGCGAGGTAGTCGTCCATGCCGGCGTCGAGGCAGCGATCGCGATCGTCCTGGAGCGCGTTGGCGGTGACCGCGATGACCGGCACTCGCGGCAGACCGCGGTTCGATTCCTCCTCGCGGATGCGGCGGGTCGCCTCGAAGCCGTCCATCCGCGGCATGTGGCAGTCCATCAGGACCACCGCCGGCCGCATCGCCAGATAGCGCTCGAGCGCTTCGGCGCCATCGGCCGCGACCGCCACGTCGAGTCCCAGTCCCTTGAGCATCGACCGGGCGACGAGCACGTTCACGGCATTGTCCTCGGCCAGCAGCACGTGCCCCTGCAACGGCGCTTCGACGACCGGACCGGCCGCCTGGACCGGTGCCGGGGCTTCACACGGCCGCCAGGGCAGTTCGAGCGTGAAGGTCGAGCCCTGCCCCGGTGCGCTCGTGCACGTGATGTCGCCACCCATGGCGCGAGCGAGTTCCCGCGAGATGGTCAGGCCCAGACCGGTGCCGCCATACCGGCGGGAATAGGAATTGTCCACCTGCTGGAACGGTTCGAACACCCGGGAATGCGCGTCCGCTTCGATGCCGATTCCCGTGTCCCGCACGTCGAGCCGGATGCGATCGCCGTCGCGAACGGCGACCAGGGTCACGCTGCCGCGGTCGGTGAACTTGATGGCATTGCCGACCAGGTTGATCATGACCTGCCGCATCCGCTGCGCGTCGCCGGACTGCCATACCGCATCCGTGAACGGGCTCTCGAGCTGCAGCGCGAGTCCCTTGTCCCGCGCTGCGCTCGCCGACAACTCCAGCACCTCCTCGAGCAACGAATGCAGATCGAACGGTGCCGGCTGCAGCCGCAGCTGCCCGGCCTCGGTCTTGGAGAAGTCGAGGATGTCGTTGATGAGTTCCAGCAGGTGCTGGCCGGATCGATCCACGAGGTCGAGGCGGTCACGCAGCAGGGGCGGCACGCCCTCGTCCTGCATCAGGCGGACGGTTCCGAGGATGCCGTGGAGCGGCGTACGCATTTCGTGACTCATCGTCGCCAGGAACTGGCTCTTCACGGCGCTGTGGCGCTGCGCCTCGGCGAGCGCCTGGGCCCGCTGCTCGGCGACCTCGTCCAACTGGTACCGGAGCCGCAGCATCTCCCGCGTGGTGCGGGACGTCCGGCCCACGTTGTTGATGATGAAGCCGAGGAAGACGGTCAGGCCGACGCCGGCAAACACGCCGATGCGGGTGGGCTGCAGCAGGTACCACACCGCCACGGGCGCGATGAGGGTCGTCGAGAACACGATGCTGGCCATCCTGTGGACGGCCTGCGCGAGCACCGCCAGTGCGCCGACCCCCACGACCATGGCCACCATCACCGCCTGGAGGTCGATGCGGTCGGCCGGCACCATGTCGAGCCCGATCAGGCTCCACGTCAGCCCGTCCACGGCGAGGGCAACGGCGTAACGTCCCCCCCAGAGGCCGGCGCTCTCGACCGTGGCGCGGCGGCGATACAGGCGATCGAGCACCAGCAGGCCGATCGTGACGGCCGACTTGGAGGCCACCCAGGCGTGGAGGTAGGGATGCGATGCGACCGGCCAGAGAAACCACCACACCAGACAGACGAACGGCATGATGGCAAGGACCGCAGGGAGATTGCGGTCGTACAGCAGCGCAACGCGCGCCGCCTGCACGCGGACTTCCGGCGATGTTCCGGGATCCGGGGCCGCGACGGGCGGGGCAGACCGGGGCGTCATGAGCGGCGCCGGCATTCGAGGCACCGGACGGGCGCGGATTCGCGCCACGGACGGGCCGCCGGACAAGGAATCGGTCTCATCCGTTCATTGTCGGCACGACAGCCTCCGACCTGAGAGCGGGAGCGGGGCGCCCTGCCCGCCCCCGGCGATCGTCGGGCTCAGCCGTAGGTGTAGAACCCACGTCCCGACTTCCGGCCGAGATACCCGGCCTCCACCATCTCCACGAGGAGCGGTGCAGGCCGGTATTTCGGATCCTTGAAGCCGTCGGACAGGACCTGCATCACGGCCAGCTGCACGTCCAGACCGATGAGATCGCAGAGCGCGAGCGGCCCGATCGGGTGGTTGCAGCCCATGCGCATCGCGTCGTCGATCTCCTGGGCCGTGGCCAGACCTTCCGATAAGGCGAAGATGGCTTCGTTGATCATCGGAATCAGCAGCCGGTTCACCACGAATCCGGGCGAATTGCGCACCTTCACCGGGGCCTTCCCGATCTGCTTCGTGATGGCCTCGACGGCCGCATACGTGTCGTCCGACGTCTGCAGGCCGCGGATGAGTTCCACGAGCTGCATCACCGGCACGGGATTGAAGAAGTGCATCCCGATCACCTGCGCCGGGCGCTTGGTCGCGGCGGCGAGGCGGGTGATGGAGATCGAGGAAGTGTTGGAGGCGAGGATCGCGCCGGGCTTCGCCACCCGGTCGAGGTCCGCGAAGATCCTGAGCTTGAGGTCCAGATTCTCGGTGGCCGCTTCGACGATCACGTCGGCCTCCTGCTGGGCTTCGGTCGTCGTGGCCGTGCGGATGTTCGCGAGTGCCGCGGCCTTGGCGTCGGCCGTCATCTTGTCCTTCTTCACGAGGCGCTCGAGGCTGCCGTCGATGGACTTCAGCGCACGGTCGAGCTGGGCTTGCGCGACGTCGGTGAGGATGACCGGAATGCCGGCCACGGCGAAGGTCTGTGCGATGCCATTGCCCATGGTGCCGGCGCCGACGACGCCGATCGTGCGGATCTGCATGATGAGTCTCTGGGAGGGTGGAGAAGGGGGGAGCCGCCGATTTTACGCGGGGCCCGCCGAACGGGGTTGTCCCCGTTCGGCGGGCCCCGCCGTTGAAGCTCCCGGTACCCACACCCCACGGGAGTCCGTCATGAAATTCGCTTCGCTGGCCACCGGCGCGGCCCTGCTCGTCGCCGCGACGTCTTGCTTCGCGGTCGGCTCGCTCGCCGACGTCACCCTCCTCGACCGCTCCACAGGTCGCTCCCTCACGCCGCACTACAGCGACGGACATTGGTACGTCGCCGGCCGGCCCGGCGCCGCCTACGAGATCCGCGTGCGCAATGTCTCCGGGGCCGATCTGCTCGGCGTGGTGTCGGTCGACGGCGTGAACGTCATCACCGGCGAGACCGCGGCCACGCCGCAATCCGGCTATGTCGTCCCGGCAGGGACGACCCTGCCCGTGAGCGGATGGCGCAAGGACATGACCCGCATCGCCGCGTTCGTCTTCACGAGCCACGACAACGCCTACGCCACACGCACCGGCCGACCCGACAACGTCGGCGTGATCGGCGTCGCGTTGTTCCGGCGCAAGGTCGAGGCACCGCCCATCGCCGTGGAAGAGGAATCGTGGCGCGGCTCACCCCGGAGCGGGAATGCGTCGCAGGACGCCGCGTCGGGCGCTGCTCCCGCCGCGTCGGCCCGCCGTCGCGCGGAGGCGGCGCCGATGGAGCAGAAGAGCCTCGGCACGGGCCACGGCCGCTCGGAAACGAATCACGCGCGCTATGCCTTGTTCGAGCGCGAATCCGATGCCCCGAACGAGGTGATCACGATCTATTACGACAGTCGCGAGAACCTCGTCGAGCGCGGCATCCTCCCGCCCGCCCGTCCGCCGGCGCCGCAGCCCTTCCCGAACGGGTTCGTGCCGGACCCGCCGAACTCGTGAAGCCGGATATCTAGGTGTGGAAGGTCTGATCCGATCACGCGGCTGTGCCGGAAACGGGCGTCGGCGGTGTGGGTCGGCTCGACGAGATGCCGCATCTCGCCTTCGCCTCCCGCCTTGCCATCGCCCGTTTCCGACTGCGACGCGATCCGCGCGATTGGATCAGACCTTCCCTAGCGTTGCTCCGTCGCGAGACCGGAACGAAGCTGACGCCGCCGATGCCGGATCAGGGCACCGAGCCCGACCGCCGACAGCAGCCAAGTGGCCGGCTCGGGCACGGGACTCGGCAAGGTCTCGGCAACGACGGCATGCACTTCGAGTTGGTGCACGCCAGCGGCGAAGGCGCCGTTGACCGCGGCGGTGATGTCGAAGTCGAGGTGAGCCACGCCGGTCATCCAGCGGAAGCCGGTGTCCGCGGGTGCCGCATCGAACGCGAAGTCGGGGATCCGCCGGTAGAGCAGCGTCGGTCCCTGGATCGCATCGCCGGCGTCGGGCCGGTACCACAGCAGCAGATGGACCCAGTCGGGATCCGATGCCGTCGGGGGATCCTGATTCGTCAGCACGACCAGATCCGCCTTCACCCGGGCCGCGGTGACCGGCGCGCTCACGGACACCGGGACGATGATGTTCTGGTGCTCGAACATCCCCCCGGGTGCGCTCCCGGGGCCGGTGCTGGCGAAAGCAAAGTGACCACTGCCGTCTGCAGGACGCAGGGAGCCGAGGGCGTCGATCACGGTTTCACCGCTGCCGGCATTGAGGAAGCCGGCCAGGCTGCCGGCTTCGAAATCGGCGTTGGCGTCCGTGGGCACGCCGTCGAGCAGCACGGCGTAGTTGTCGATGAGGTAGGCGGAATCCGTATCGAGCGGGTGGGCGGGAACGAAGCTCGCCGCACTCGCCCCGCCGGCACCGGCACCGGTCGCCAGGAGCAGGAGGGCGATACCGGCTGATCGACGACATGTGTTGCCCATCACTGCCTCCGCTTGCGTCGCTGGCCGGATGCGATTGCCGCCACCCCGATGGTGCGTGTCCGCGCATCCAGGCAAGAGCGTGCCCGGTACCGGGTCCGGGTGACTTGCGATTGGTCAACGAAGCTTCCGTCGACGGATCGACATCGACACCAAGGCACCGGGCGCTACACCGCCTCTCCCGCCGCGTGCCCCGAGGCCCAGGCCCACTGGAAATTGAATCCCCCGAGCCAGCCGGTCACGTCGACCACCTCGCCGATGAAATGCAGCCCGGGCACCTCGTTGGCCGCCATCGTTTTCGACGAAAGCCCGCGGGTGTCCACGCCGCCGAGCGTGACTTCGGCCTTCTGGTAGCCGGCCGTCCCGCTGGGCAGAACCTGCCAGTCGTGCAGCGAAGCGGCCAGGGCGCGGAGCGCCTTGTCGCCGGTCTGCGCGATCGGTGTCGCGAGTCCCGCCTGTTCGCACCAGAGCTGGGCGAGTCGTTTCGGCAGGACGTCGGCCAGCACGGTCGCGGGCAGCGCGCGGCTGCGCCGGTCGCGGAACAGCAGGTCCTCGATGCGATGGTCCGGCGAGAGGTCGATGTGCAGCGGCTCGCCCGGCGTCCAGTACGACGATATCTGCAGGACGGCCGGCCCGGACAGGCCTCGATGCGTGAACAGCAGGGCCTCGCGGAACCGTCCGCCGCCGGCGCCGACCACGGCATCGACCGAGACGCCGGCGAGATCGGCGAAACGCGCCACTTCCGCGGCGTCGAAGATCAGCGGCACCAGCGCCGGTCGCGGCGGGACGATCGCGAGGCCGAACTGCTCCGCCACGCGGTAGCCGAACGGACTGGCGCCGATCTTGGGAATCGAGAGTCCGCCCGTGGCGATCACGAGCGAGGGCACTTCGAGGCAACCCGACGAGGTCGTCAGCACGAAGCCCGTCTCGCGCCGCTCGATCGTCTCCACCTCGCACGGGAAGTTCCAGCGGACGCCGCCGGCGTCGCACTCGGCCTTCAGCACATCGATGATCTGCGTGGCGCTCTCGTCGCAGAACAGCTGCCCGAGCGTCTTCTCGTGGTGGCGGATGCCGTGCTTCTCGACCAGCGCGATGAAATGCCGGGGCGTGTAGCGGGCGAGCGCCGAACGGCAGAACGACGGATTGCGCGACAGGAAGTTCTCCGGACGGCAGTGCAGGTTGGTGAAGTTGCAGCGCCCGCCCCCGGAGATGCGGATCTTCTCGCCGATCTTGCCGGCGTGGTCCAGCAGCAGCACGCGCTTGCCGCGCTGGCCCGCAGTGGCGGCGCACATCATGCCGGCGGCGCCTGCGCCGATCACGATCACATCGAAAGCGGTCAAATCGAGCCTGATGCGTTAGGGGTGGACGCGCATGCGACGGACAGGCCGACCGTCCCTACCGGGCACGCGCGGCCTCCGCCTCCTCCTTCGTGCAGCGGGATCCGACCTTGGTCGAGCCGGAGAACAGGTAGCAGCGTTCGACCGGAAAGACATGCGGACCCTTGTCGAGGATCGCGCCGGCGACCCGCTGCTCCACCTCGACGAGGGGCGGATCGTTCTCGCGCACCCACTGGAGCAGTTCCTCGATCTTCGGTTCGTCCACGACGGGGCGCCAGAAGAGCGGCGACGAATCGCCGTGACAGCTGCCGTAACAGCGCGAGCCGGCCACCTCCCAGCGCGAGCCCTGCCCGATCAGCATGAGGTACATGGCCTTGGCTTCGGCCGAAGGAACGCCCTCGGCCAGCGCGGCCTCGTAGAACATGCGCTGGGTCGCCGGCCAGGGCTCGCTCATCGTCTGGGTGGCGTAGTCGTACACGACGGCCGACTTGCGGAAACCGCCGTCGAACGGGTGGCCGATCCGGTCCATGAACAGCGGCGGCACGCTCTTGCCGTCGATGACCTTGCCGCCGGGGACCGTCCACGCCTTGCCCTTGCCGTCCCGGTAGGTGAAGTCGCGCAGCAGCCGGAACGTGAACAGGAACGGATCACTGTCGAGCCATTCGACCGTCACCGCCCCTTCGAAGCGACCGTGGTCCTCGCCCTGCACGCCCGCGGGCAGCAGCGCTGCCGCCAGCATCGCCAGCCAACGTTTCATGCTCTCCCCTCCCCGGAGGCTCCGCCCGCCCCGAACTATGACAGCAATCGGCCACGGCAACGACGGACGCCGCGACGGCATCCGCCGGAATCTGCGCGCTGTGGAAGAGGGTCACCGGACCTTCACCGACCTCGCGGGCGACCGGATCGCCCGCCATGGCGGCTGCCTGTTCGCGACGACCGGGTCGCGAACGGTTTCGTGTTTCCGCCACCGATACCCGAGGTGTCGATGGCTCCGCTCGAGGCGCCGGACCGCGGTGCCCGCATGCTAGGCTCGGCGCTGTTCGAACGAAGGACCACGCCGATGAAACCGCTGCGCGCCGCCCTCTTCCTCGCCCTCGTTTCCGCCGCGATGCCGGCACTCGCTGCGCCCCCCTATCAGCGTCCGGCCGCCATCGCCGACGACAAGGAACCCCTGATCGTCGCGGGCTATCGCGCGCTGTTCACGTGTTCTGCGCACTTCGTGATGGGCCGTCCGCTGGACGACATCAAGCAGGTCGAATTCGTCGACGTGCAACTGCCAGGCTATCCGGACCCGGTGATCGACGAGAAACGCCGGCTCGTCACGGCGACCGATCCGACCGGCACGATCGTCCGGATTGCGGCCTGGCGCGACGCGATGGGCTGCACGATCCTGCCGCCGCATTGGACCGCCGCCGACGTCTGGCGGCTGCCGTACGTGTCGCAGCCACCGGCGCCCGACGTGTCGAACCTGCCGTTCCCCGCCGGAGATCGTGTGGATCTGCCGGCGAACGGGCTGGACGCGCGCTTCACCGCGCTCGGGCCGGTGATCGACCGTGCGTTCGATGGCCGGACCTACGGTTCCGCCGCGGGCGTGGTCACCACGAGTGTGATCGTGGTGCGCAACGGCAAGATCGTGGCCGAGCGCTATCGGCCCGGTTTCGGTCCCCGCTCGGGTTACCGCACCTGGTCCACGGCGAAGACGATCACGGCCGCACTGTTCGGCATCGCGGTGCGCGACGGGCTGCTCAACCTCGACGAACGTCCCGCGATTCCCGAGTGGAACTACGCCGGCGATCCGCGGCAGGCGATCACGTATCGGCACCTGTTCTGGATGTCGAGCGGGCTCTACAGCGGCGGGCCCAACACGAACGCGATGTACTTCGGCGGCCAGGACGCCGAGAGCGCCTGCACGACCACGCCGCTGGAGGTTGCCCCCGGAACGCGCTGGAAGTATGCGAACAACGACACGCTGCTGCTGCAGCGCGCGCTCCGCGAGCGTCTCGCCGATGACACGCGCTACCTGCGCTACCCGTACGAGGAACTGTTCCACCCGCTCGGCATGTACCGCACGCGGATGGAAACCGACCACCTGGGCCGGTTCATCGGTTCGAGTCAGGTCTACACGACGGCACGCGACCTGACCCGCTTCGGACTGCTGCTGCAGAACGATGGCGTCTGGAATGGCCGGCGCCTGCTGCCGGACGGGTGGGTGAAGTTCCTCACGACCCCGGCGCCGACGAAGCCCGCGGTAACCGGCGAGTGGGGCTACGGCGCACAGGTGTGGCTGCTCGACACGATGCCCGGCGTGCCGCCCGGCACGTTCACCACGGCCGGCAACAAGGGCCAGTACGTCACGGTGGTCCCGGGGCACGACCTGCTCATCGTTCGCACCGGAGTCGACCCGGACGGGAAACGATTCCAGCAGGACCGGCTGGTGGCGGATGTGGTGAAGGCGTTGGGGATCTAGAAACGTCCGATCCGTGCGCGCGGATCGCGTTGCCGTCAGAGACGGAAGAGGGCGAGGTCGGAGGCGAAGTCAGCGCCTCCGACGCGCGTTCACAGCACCAGCGTGGTCCACAGTTCATCCACCCGCCGCTTCACCGCGGCATCCATGACGATCGGCGTGCCCCACGGACGCTGCGTTTCACCGGGCCACTTGTTCGTGGCGTCGATGCCCATCTTCGATCCGAGCCCGGAGACGGGGCTCGCGAAATCGAGATAGTCGATCGGCGTGTTGTCGACGAGCAGCGTGTCCCGTGACGGATCGACCCGTGTCGTCAGCGCCCAGATCACTTCCTTCCAGTCGCGCACGTTCACGTCGTCGTCGGTGACGACGATGAACTTCGTGTACATGAATTGCCGCAGGAACGACCAGATGCCGAACATCACGCGCTTCGCGTGCCCCGGGTACTGCTTGCGCATCGACACCACGGCCATGCGATACGAGCATCCCTCGGGCGGCAGGTAGAAGTCCGTGATCTCGGGAAACTGCTTCACGAGCAGCGGCACGAAGACCTCGTTCAGCGCCACGCCGAGCACGGCCGGCTCATCCGGCGGCTTGCCCGTGTACGTGGAGTGGTAGATCGGATCGCGCCGCATCGTGATGCGATCGATCGTGAAGACCGGAAACGTGTCCTGCTCGTTGTAGTACCCGGTGTGATCGCCGAACGGTCCCTCGAGCGCCGTGTCGCCGGGGGCGATGTGCCCCTCCAGCACGATCTCGGCGGACGCGGGCACCTGCAGATCGGAGCCGAGGCACTTCACGAGTTCGGTCTTCGCTCCGCGCAGCAGACCGGCGAACTGGTATTCCGAGAGCGAATCCGGCACGGGGGTCACCGCGCCGAGAATCGTGGCGGGATCCGCCCCGAGTGCGACCGCCACCGGAAACGGCGTGCCGGGATTCGCGTGCGTGTGCTCGCGGAAGTCGAGCGCGCCGCCGCGATGCGCGAGCCAGCGCATGATCACGCGATTGCGTCCGATCACCTGCTGACGGTAGATGCCCAGGTTCTGCCGCGTCTTGCGCGGACCCCGTGTGACGGTGAGCCCCCACGTGATCAGCGGTGCAGCGTCGCCGGGCCAGCACGTCTGCACCGGCAAGCGGGCGAGGTCGACGTCGTTGCCTTCCCAGACCACCGACTGGCACGGCGCGCCGGACACGACCTTCGGCGCCATGTTGAGCACCTGACGGAGCACGGGCCACTTGTCCCACGCATCCTTCAATCCTTTCGGGGGCTCCGGTTCCTTGAGATAGGCGAGCAGCTTGCCGACCTCGCGCAGGGCATCGACGGAATCCTCGCCCATGCCCATCGCCACGCGCTTCGGTGTGCCGAACAGATTCGCGAGCACGGGAATCGTATGGCCCGTCGGCTGCTCGAACAGGATGGCCGGCCCGCCGGCGCGCAGCACCCGGTCGCAGATCTCGGTCATCTCGAGATTCGGCGATACGCCGGTCCCGATGCGCTTCAGCTCGCCCAGCCGTTCGAGTTGCGCGATGAAATCGCGGAGGTCGTGGTACTTCATCGTTGGCGGCGGGTCAGAGCACGGGATTGAGACCGCCGTCCATCGGGATCACGGCCCCGGTGACGTAGGCCGCACGCTCGGAAGCGAGGAACAGCGTGACCTGCGCGATGTCCTCGGCATCGGCGTATCGACGCAGGGGAACCCGCGCTTGTCCCTGGGCGAGCAATTCGGCTTCGGTGACGCCGCGCGCCTGCGATTCGAGACGCAGGGCGTCCTGCAGCCGCTCGCCCATCGTGGCCCCCGGATTGATCGCGTTGACGCGAATGCCCTTCGGTCCGTACACATGCGCGAGTCCGACGCTGGCCAGCATCAGCGCCGCGTTCGCCGCGCCGCCCGGCAGGTGGATCGGCGTGGCGACCTTGCCGCCCATGCCGATGATGTTGACCACCGCGCCATGACCGCGTGCGGCCATGGCAGGCAGCAAGGCATCCATCGCGTGGATGTACGTGAAGTACTTCGCCCGCATCGCGGCGTGCCATGCGGCCGCATCCAGTTCGTCGGGCAGGTAGCGCTTGGCCGCCCCGGCCGAGTTCACCAGTATGTCGGTCTCGCCGAGCGCCTGCTCGATCGTCTCGGCCATCCGCTTGGCGTCCGCCGGCTGCGTGAGATCGGCAACGACGGTGAAGGGCGGGTAGTCTCCGGCGGAGTGCAGGCGCGCCGCCGCCATCTGCAGGCGCTTCTCGGCGCGCGAGACCAGGGCGACCCGGGCGCCGTGCTCGAGAAACGCCGCCGCGCACGCGAACCCGATTCCGCGGCTCGCGCCGGTGACCACGACCACCTTGTCTGTCAGACCCAGTTCCAAATGCAGCGCCTCCGGCGTCGGATTGTCGATGCGGCCAGGGATGTCGCGCAGCGCACGCGACGGTTCCGCGAATGTCGTTCGGTTCTCATCGGACGAATGAATCGGCCAGCAGCCCCGCGAACACCGCGGCGCCCACCCAGTTGTTGCCGAGGAAGGCGCGGAAGCAGGCCGCCGGTTCGCGGTTGCGGATGCTCCGGACCTGGCGCACCACGAGGACCGCGGCCACCGCCAGACCGGCATGGTACGGGACGCCCAGCCCGGCCTGAAGGCCGCACCCGGCCATGAGCAGCAGGAAGGCGGCGTGGCACACGGCGATGGCGGCGAGGTCGTGGCGGCCGAACAGCAGGGCGGACGTCCGGATGCCGATCTTGCGGTCGTCCTCGCGGTCGACCATGGCGTACTCGGTGTCGTAGGCGATGGTCCAGAGGATGTTGGCGAGCAGCAGCCACCCGGCGATCGCCGGCAGTTCGTTGCGCAGGGCGGCGAACGCCATCGGGATGCCGAACCCGAACGCGATGCCGAGGTAGGCCTGCGGCATCGCGAAGAAGCGCTTCGTGAACGGGTAGCTGCAGGCCAGGAAGGCGCCGAGGAACGACAGGCCGATGGTGAGTCCGTTGAGCGGCAGGATCAACGCAAACGCCACGAGGCTCAACACGACGGCAACGGCGACCGCCTCCTTCGTGGAGATCGCACGCGCGGCCAGCGGCCGGCCACGGGTGCGTTCGACGTGCGGGTCGAAGTCACGGTCGGCCACGTCGTTGATCGCGCAGCCGGCGGATCGCATCAGGAACGTGCCCGCGATGAAGATCGCCACCACGGTCGCGTCCGGATGCCCGTCGCCCGCGATCCACAGGCCCCACAGCGTGGGCCAGAGCAGCAGCAAGGTGCCGATGGGCTTGTCGAGTCGGACGAGACGCGCGTACAGGCCGAGGCGATCGAGCCATCCGCCTCGCCGGGGTCCGGGACGCGTGAGCGGAGCACTCATTCGCGGGCCGTCGCGATCGCGGCGAGGATGCCCTGCATGATAGCCAGCGGGGTGGGCGGGCACCCCGGCACCGCGACATCGACCGGGATCACGTTCGACACGCGGCCGCGGCTGGCGTAGCTCTCGCCGAAGATGCCGCCGGTGCAGCCGCAGTCGCCGATGGCCACGACGAGCTTCGGGTCCGGCGTGGCGTCGTACGTGCGGCGCAGCGCCTCTTCCATGTTGCGCGATACCGGACCGGTGACGAGCAGCAGATCGGCATGGCGCGGGCTGGCAGCGAAGCGGATGCCGAGGCCCTCGAGGTTGTAGTACGGATTGCCGGTGGCGTGGATCTCCAGTTCGCAGCCGTTGCACGAACCGGCATCCACGTGACGGATCGTGAGCGCCCCGGCAAACGCCCGGAGCACTTCGTCGCGAAGGCGATCGCGCACCACGCGCAGGGAATCGTCGGCCTCGGGCGGCGCCTCGGTGACGATGCCCACACGGGCGATCTGGCGGAGGATGCGGTACATGGCCTACAGGTCCGGTCCCGAGTAGCTCAGGTTGAACGACTTGTTGATCAGCGGGAAGTCCGGAACGATGTTGCCGAGGACGGCGTGTTCGAGCAACGGCCAGTTCTGCCAGGAAGGATCGTGCGGGTGGCAGCGCCGAATCGTGCCCGCAGGGCCCGCCTCCAGGAACACGAAGACCTCGCCGCGCCAGCCCTCGATCCGGCCGACACCGATGCAGCCCGCGGCCGGCACGGGAACGTCGACCCGCACCTCGTCGTGCGGCAGGCTGTCGAGCAGCACCTCGATGACGCGCAGCGACTCGTGGATCTCCCCGAAGCGCACGGCGACACGCGCGGCGACGTCGCCTTGCTGCCGGGAAACGAGCGCCACCGGGACCCGCTGATACGGATCCACCGGATGATTCACGCGCAGGTCGTGCGCCTGACCGCTCCCCCGGCCGCCGAGGCCGGTGAGGCCGAGGCGCTCGGCGAGTTCGGGCGTGACGCGTCCGCAATGGCGCAGGCGATCCTGCAGACCGGCGTGTTCGTCGAAGGTGATCTGCAAGGCCGCGACTTCGCGCTCCATCGCGAGGATCTGCGCGCGGATCTCGCGCTCCCGCGCCGGATCGAGATCGCGCGCCATGCCGCCGGGCACCACGAGATCCATCAGGGAGCGGTGGCCGAACACGGCGGCGTTGAGCCGGAGCCAGTCTTCCTTCAATCGCGAGAACTGGGCGAGTGCGAAGGCGAGTCCCGCATCGTTGCCGATGAAACCGAGATCGCCGAGGTGATTCGCGATGCGCTCGCGCTCGAGCAGCAGGGCACGGAGCCATCGGGCGCGGGGCGGCACTTCCACCGACGCCATCCCCTCGAGCGCCATGGCATACGCCCAGGCGTAGGCCACGGTGGAATCGCCGCTGACTCGGCCGGCGAGCCGTCCGCCGTCGAGGAGGGACATCGACTCGAACCGCTTCTCGATGCCCTTGTGCTTGTAGCCCAGATGCTGCTCGAGACGCATGACGCGTTCGCCGAGGATCGAGAAGCGGAAGTGCCCGGGTTCGATCGTGCCGGCATGCACGGGGCCGACCGGAATCTCGTGCACACCCTCGCCGATCACGCTCACGAAGGGATAGATCCCGTCGGGTCGCGCGCAGGCGGCCATCGCGTCGGCGTCCCGGCGAAGCGGATGCGTGTCGGCCGGCCAATTGGCGTGACGCAGCCACGGCCGGGTGTCCGCGGCGCCGGTCGCGGCCACGCCGACCAGATCGAATGCGGCGCGCTGCATCCGCCCGGCCGCCGGGAAGACTTCGGCGATGTCGGGATAGCGCGGCGCGTCGGCCGGCATGGCCAGCCGCAAGCACAGTGCGCCGTCGGCCAGTTCGTACGCGACCCACACCTCGAAGCCTTCGCCGAGGTCACGGCGATCCGCCGCCCAGAGGGCCACGAGCCTTCCGCCGCCGCCGCGGACCCGTTCCGCCACTTCGCGCCACCGGATCGCCGACACGTCGGCGCGCCACACGACGGCGGCGCCCGCTATCGCGTGGACCGGGTCGAGGGCGAGATCGCGCAGCGCCAGCATGGACATCACCCGATCATCCGCGCGGCCTCGCGATACCACATCGTGAGGTAGGGCGGAATGTAGAGGCCGAGCATGAGCACGAAGCCGAGATGCACGAACACCGGGATGGCCGCGGGACGATGCGGCAGCGGCTGCATGGTCGAGGCGCCGAACACCATCCCCTGGACCTTGCCGAACACGGCGGCGAAGGCGACGCCCAGAGCGACCAGCAGGAACGGCGTCGCCCACGGGTGCTCGCGCATGGCGGTCGTCAGGATCATGAATTCCGCGGAGAACACGCCGAACGGCGGCAGCCCGAGGATCGCGAGGGTACCGATCATCAGTGCCCAGCCCACGGCGGGGCTCGTGTGGATCAGGCCGCGGATGTCTTCGATGGTCTGCGTGCCGGCCTTCTGCGAGGCGTGCCCGACCGCGAAGAAGATCGCCGACTTCGTGAGCGAGTGCACGGTCATGTGGAGCAGGCCGGCGAACGACGCCACGGCACCGCCCATGCCGAAGGCGAAGGTGATGAGGCCCATGTGTTCGATGGACGAGTACGCGAACAGGCGTTTCACGTCCTTCTGGCGCGACAGGAAGAACGCCGCGATGACCACGCTCAGCAGGCCGAATACCATCATCAGCGTTCCCGCCAGCGACGTCCCGAGGGCGCCGTCCGCAATCACCTTGCAGCGCACGACCGCGTAGAGCGCAACGTTGAGCAGCAGGCCCGACAGCACGGCCGAGATCGGGGTGGGGCCCTCCGCGTGCGCATCGGGCAGCCAGTTGTGCAACGGCACCAGCCCGACCTTCGTGCCGAATCCGACGAGCAGGAACACGAAGGCGATGCCCACGACCGACGGCTCCAGCGCCGTCTTCACGGCGGACAGGTGCGTCCACATCAAAGCCGACGAACCGGAACCGAGCACGCGCTCGGCCGCGAGGTAAAGCAGGATCGTGCCGAACAGCGCCTGTGCGATACCGACGCCGCAGAGGATGAAGTACTTCCAGGCGGCCTCGAGGCTCGCCGGCGTGCGGTACAGGCTCACGAGCAGCACCGTCGCGAGCGTCGCGCCCTCCATCGCGACCCAGAGGATGCCGACGTTGTTGGTGGTCAGCGCGAGCAGCATCGTGAACATGAACAGCTGGTACATGCTGTGGTAGAGGCGCAGCGAACGCGCCCCGACCTTGCCGCGATCCCGCTCGACCCGCATGTAGGGCCGGCTGAACAGCGCCGTGGTGAACCCCACGAAAGCCGTCAGCGCCACCAGGAACACGTTGAAGGCGTCGAGGAAGAAGAGTTCGTCCGCCACCGCATGCGGCCCCTTGCCCATCACGTGCATGCCTGCGAGGACGGTGGAAAGGAAGGTGAGGCCCGAGAACAGGGCGTTCAATTCCGGCGCGCGCTTCGAGGCACCCGAGACGGCAAGCGCCATCGCCCCGACGAGAGGCAGGCCGAGAACGACGAGGAGCTCGTGCATCATCGGTCCTTCAGCCTCTCGAGATGCTGCGTGTCGAGACTGTCGAAGGTCTCGCGGATGCGGAAGAAGAACACACCGAACACGAACGTGCCGACCAGGACGTCGAGCGCGATGCCGAGCTCGACGACCATCGGCATGCCGTAGGTCACGCTCGTCGCCGCGAAGAACAGCCCGTTCTCCATCGCGAGGAATCCGATGACCTGCGCCACCGCCATGCGCCGCGTGATCATCATCAGGAACGACAGCAGCACCGATGCCATGGCAATGCCGAGCGTGCCGCGCGTGATCGTGCCGGCGAGCTGGGCGATCGGCAGCGCAAGATTGAACGCGACCACCACGAGCACGATGCCGACCAGCATCGTGGTCGGGGTGTTGATGAGCATCTCCACGTCGGCCGCCAGATCGAGCCGGCGGATGAGCCGCAGCAGGATCAGCGGCAGCACGATCACCTTCAGCACGATCGTCAGGGCCGCCGACGCGTAGAGGTGGGGTTGTCCGGTGCTCCAGGCGGCCAGCAGCGTCGCCGCGGCGAGCAGCACGCCCTGGACCGCGAACAGATCGATCAGCGCCCGCACCCGGCGCTGCGACAGCATGGCGAAGGACACGAGCAGCAGCAGCGCCGCGGAGAGATTGATGAGCTGCGTCGCGACGCTCATCGGTGGGCCTCCACCAGCACGTGGATCAGCATGCCGAGCACGGCGAACAGGAAGGCCGTGGCCAGGAACTCGGGCGCGCGGAAGATTCGCATCTTCGCCGAGACCGTCTCGAGGACCGCCAGCGCCGCACCGCCGAACATCAGCTTCAGTGCAAAGGCCGCCACCGCCACCGGGATGGCCGCCCAGTCGCCGGCGGCCGCGATGCCCCAGGGCAGGAACAACGCGATGCCGATCGCGGCGTACGTCATCAGCTTGAGCGCGTGCGCCCATTCCATGAGCGCGAGATGCCGGCCCGAATACTCCAGGATCATCGCCTCGTGGATCATGGTGAGCTCGAGGTGCGTCGCCGGATTGTCGATGGGGATGCGCGCGTTCTCCGCCAGCATGACCATCACGAACGCCACGGCGGCGAAGGCGAGGCTCGGATACAGCGCGAAGGGCCGGTGCGCCAGCGCCTCGACGATCGTGGTGAGCGAGGTCGACTCCGCGATGAGCGTGGGCATGAAGAACACCATCAGCAGCGCCGGTTCGGCGAGGGCGGCGACGAGCATCTCCCGACGCGCCCCGAGGGACCCGAATGCGGTGCCCACGTCCATGGCCGCAAGCGCCATGAACACCCGCGCGAGTGCCAGCAATCCGACGAGCGCGATCACGTCGGCCGCCGGCGCGAACGGCAGCGCGGTGGCGATCATGGGGACGATGCTGGCCGCGAGCACCATGGCACCGAAGACGACGTAGGGCGCGATGCGGAACAGGGACGATGCGCCGTGCGCGAGCACGACCTCCTTGCGGAACAGCTTGCCCAGCAGGCGGTAGGGCTGCAGCACGCCGGGGCCGGAGCGGTTCTGCAGCCAGGCACGGCACTGGGCGACCCAGCCCACCACGAGCGGTGCCGCCACGATCGCGAGCAGGGTCTCGAGAAACTGCGACAAGGCGTGCAGGGTCACGACGTCACACGCGGATCAGCACGAGCAGCGCGAGCAGCGTCGCGAAGCTGTAGATCAGGTACCACTGGATCCGGCCGTGTTGCAGCCGCGCGACCTGTTGCGATATCCAGGCGACCGCGCGCGCCACGGGGAGGTACAGCGCATACCACCAGCGGTCTTCCGTCTTCGACCAGTAGCGCGGCGCCGTGTCGAAGGGACCGGGCATCGAGCGCTCGATGCGGAAGAACGGTTCGAAGATCTGCTTGATCGGCTGACCGAAGCCTTCCGCCGTGTCCTGCATGCGCGAGGTCTGCGCCGGAAATCCGCAATCCCACGCCGGCCCGCGGCGGGTGCGCGCCTGGTAGCGCAGTCGCACGTACAGGTAGGCGGCGGCGACGACGCCGAGAATCACGGCGAGGAAGAGCAGCGGGCCATAGCTGGCGCGCGCGGGCGAAACGGGCGTGAGGAACCATCCGCCCGAGGTGAGCCCGCCGCCGATCCCGCGGCCGAGCAGGAGTTCCGCCACCGTATCGAGACGACGCCCGACGGCGGCAGGGAACAGGCCGAGCACGACGCACCAGACGGCGAGGAAGGCGAGCCCGGCCTTTTCCCAGTGCCCGGCATCGTGGGCGTGGGCGAGCGACTCCTCGCGCGGCTGCCCCAGGAACACGACGCCGTAGAACTTGACCATCACGTAGCCCGCGAACGCCGCGGCGAGCACCAGCAGGGCCGTGGCGACGGGAATCAGCATCCGCAGGTACGAGTTGGGCAGGTCGGGCGAGAGCAGGAAGGCCTGCAGCAGCAGCCACTCGGAGACGAAACCGTTGAGCGGCGGCAGGCCGGCGAGGCCCAATGTGCCGACCAGCGCCAGCCAGGCGACCCACGGCATCCGGTGGATCAGGCCGCCGAGCCGTCCGAGGCTGCGCTGCGCGGTCGCGTGCATGACGGCGCCGGTGGCACAGAACAGCAGGCTCTTGAAGAGCGCGTGGTTCAGGCTGTGATAGAGCGCCGCCAGCAGCGCCAGCGCCGAGAGCAGCGGCAGGCCGTAGCTGCGCGAGACGATCGCCAGTCCGATGGCCGCCAGGACGATGCCGACGTTCTCGATGGACGAGTACGCGAGCAGCCGCTTCATGTCCGTCTGCACGGCGGCGAAGAGAACGCCGAACAGCGCCGTCACGAGGCCCAGCGCAAGTGCCGCCACCCCCCAGCCGGGCGTCTGTACGTGGAGCAGGTCGAAGGTGACGCGCAGCAGCCCGTAGATGGCCGTCTTGAGCATCACGCCGCTCATCAGCGCGGAGACCGGAGAAGGCGCCGCCGGATGCGCCTCGGGCAGCCAGGCGTGCAGGGGCAGGAAGCCGGCCTTGGCGCCGAATCCGACGAGGGCGAGCCCGAAGGCGATCGTGGCCCAGGTCGACGACAGGTCGTGCGTGCGCATCGCATCGAAGGTGTACGCCCCGCCGCCCGCGTGCAGGACGCCGAAGCAGAGCAGGATGGCGATGGCGCCAACGTGGGCGATCAGCAGATAGAGGAAGCCGGCGCTGCGGATGTCGGGGATCTCGTGATCGGTCGTGACCAGGAAATAGGACGCCAGCGCCATGGACTCCCACGCGACCATGAACAGGTAGGCGTCATCCGCCAGCACCACCATGACCATCGAGGCGAGGAACAGGTGGTACTGCATGAACGTGAGTCCGGGATTCGGACTGGACCCCGACCGGAAATAGCCCGTGCTGAACAGCGAGATGCCGGCGCCGGCGAGCCCGATCAGCAACAGGAAGAAGGCCGACAGACTGTCGAGACGGACGTGGAACGGAAGATCGGGCAGCCCCAGCGGCAGCGTGAGTCCCGCCGGCGGCAGGCCGAGCGCGCCGAATCCGATCACGGCGAGCACCAGACCACCCGCGCCGCCGGCGGGGAACAGCAGCCGCACGCCGTCGCGCTCCCGGGTCAGGAAGACGCCGAGCACGCCCAGCACGAGCCAGTACACCGCAATGCCCAGCGCGCTGGAGAGCGGCGAGAGCGACAACGTCACTGTGGATTCACGGGGGAGATCACCCGATCGATCATAGCATCGCGTCCCCGGCGACCCGTGCCCGCGTCATACGCGCAGCAGGTCCTCGCGTCCCCCGAACCAGCGCTCGACATGCTCGCGCGCCGCGTCGGGGTGCTGTCGCAGGAGTGCATCGGCGGCATCGCGCGCCGCCTCGAGCAACGCGATGTCCGCTTCCAGGTCGGCGAAGCGCAGCATCGGCACGCCGCTCTGCCGGCTGCCGAGCAGTTCGCCCGGCCCGCGCAGGCGCAGATCCTCCTGGGCGATGACGAAGCCGTCGGTGTGTTCGTAGATGGTGCGCAGGCGGCTGCGGGCATTGTCGGACAGGGGTTGCTGGTAGAGCAGCACGCAGGCGGATTCGCCGGTGCCGCGGCCCACGCGTCCACGCAGCTGGTGGAGCTGCGCCAGCCCCATGCGCTCGGCGTGCTCGATGACCATCAAGGTCGCGTTGGGCACGTCCACGCCCACCTCGATCACGGTGGTCGCGACCAGCAGCTGGATCTCGCCGGCCTGGAAGGCCTGCATGACTGCCGCCTTCTCGGGCCCCGGCATGCGGCCGTGCACGAGACCCACGGCCAACGTGTCGAACGCCGCCGACAGCGCCGCGTGCGTGTCGATGGCGGTCTTCAATTCGAGCTGTTCGGATTCCTCGATCAGCGGGCAGACCCAGTACGCCTGCGCGCCGGTCGCGCAGTTGTCCCGCACGAGACGCAGCACGTCCTCGCGCCGGCTGTCGGCGACCAGCTTGGTGACGATGGGCGTGCGGCCCGGCGGCGCTTCGTCGATCGCGGAGACGTCCAGGTCGGCGTAGAAGCTCATGGCCAGCGTGCGCGGGATGGGTGTCGCGCTCATCATGAGCTGATGCGGCAGTTCGTCCTCGGAGGCGCCCTTCATGCGCAGCGCGAGCCGCTGCTGCACACCGAACCGGTGCTGCTCGTCGATGATCGCGAGCGCGAGCCGGGCAAAGGTCACCTGCTGCTGGAACAGCGCGTGCGTTCCCACGGCGACGGCGGCGCGGCCCGATTCCACCGCATCGAGGGCGGCGCGCCGGTCCTTCGCTCCGAGACTGCCCGAGAGCCAGACCACGTCGAGCCCGAGCGGTTCGAGCCATTGCCGGAACTTCAGGTAGTGCTGCTCGGCGAGGATTTCCGTCGGCGCCATCACGGCAACCTGGTAGCCGCCTTCGATCGCGGCCAGCCCCGCGAGCGCCGCCACCACCGTCTTGCCGCTGCCTACATCGCCTTGAAGCAGACGCTGCATCGGATGCGCGCGGGCCAGATCGGCGTGGATCTCTCCGAGGACGCGCACCTGCGCACCCGTCAGCTCGAAAGGCAGGCTCGCGATCATGCGTTCGGCCAGCTTGCCGGACGGTCGCAGCTGCGGGGCGCGAGTCGTGTCCCGGCGGCGTCGGTGCATGCGCATGGAGAGTTGCTGCGCGAGCAGTTCGTCGAACTTCATGCGTTGCCACGCCGGATGCGTGCGCTGCTCCAGCGCGTCGAGCACGACAGCGGGGGGCGGGTCGTGCAGCAACCGGACGGCCTCGGCAAACGCCGGGAAGTTCAGGCGGTCGAGCAGCGATCGCGGCAGCACCTCGTCCAGATTCGCGCGGCCGAGGTGGGTATGGACGGCGTGTCGCACGGAATGCTGCGGGAGGCCTGCCGTCGTCGGGTAGACGGGGGTGAGGCGGTCCGGCAGCGGCGTGCCTTCGGTGACCACGCGAATCCGCGGATGCACCATCTCTGCACCGAAGAAGCCGTGGCGGATCTCGCCGACGAGCCGCACCCGGTTGCCCGCCGTGAGCTGCTTCTGCTGCGCCGGGTAGAAGTTGAGCAGGCGCACCACCACTTCGCCGGAGTCATCGCGGACATGGGCCACCAGTTGCCGGCGCGGTCGAAACTTCACCTCGGCCTCGCGCACCATGCCTTCCACCTGCGTCATCTGTCCGGCGGGCGCGCCGGCAATCGCATACAGGCGCGTTTCGTCCTCGTACCGCAGCGGCAGGTGCAGCACGAAGTCGAACGGCCGCGCCAGGCCGAGCTTGGCGAACTTGTCGGCGAGCGCCGGCGGAACGCCGGCGATGCGGGGCAGCTCGGCCGGAGCGCGCTTGGCGCGAGCCTGCGCCATGGCGACCGTCCGGACCTCAGCCCCGGGTCTTGACCAGGATCGCGTCGACTTCCACCAGCGCGCCTTTCGGCAGCGCCGCGACCTGGACCGTGGACCGGGACGGATAGGGCGCCTGAAAATATTGCGCCATGATCTCGTTCAGCCGCGGAAACTGCGCGAGGTCCATGAGGAACACGGTGAGGCGCACGGCATCGTCCAGGCTCGCGCCGCCGGCAGCGGCCACGGCCTGCAGATTCCGGAAGACGCGGTGCGCCTGCGCCTCGAAGCCGTCGGCCAGTTGCCCGGTCGCCGGGTCGAGTCCGATCTGGCCCGAGAGGTACAGCGTGTCGCCGGCCACGATGGCCTGCGAGTAGGTGCCGATCGCGCTGGGGGCGCCGGCGGTCTGGAGAGGCTCTCGCATGGAGGAAGTCCGGGAGTCGAAGGAGAAGGGCCGGTGTGTTGCAACGCGGAGCCGCGAACGCCCGTCGTGCTTGGGTGCGTGGGCCGTGGCGACGGGGATGGTAGTCGGAATGCGCCCCTCCCTCAACGCGTGCACCGGATGGCCGTTGTAGAGGCAGGTTGATGCACCGCAGCGTGCTACCATCCGCGCCCTTCGCGGATCTGACGGAGTCAAGATGTCGGACGCCCCCCCCGCCGCCCCTGACGGCACACCGCCCCCGGAGATACCTCCTCCGGCACCCGTACCTCCCCCCGCCGCTCACCCTCACAAGAGCAGCGCCTACGCGCTTGCGCTGGGCGCCCTGGGGGTGGTGTTCGGGGACATCGGGACGAGCCCGCTCTACACGATGAAGGAGGCCTTCGGCGGCCCCCACGCACTGCCGCTCTCGCACGACAACGTGCTCGGCGTGCTGTCCCTGATCTTCTGGGCGCTCGTCGTCATCGTGACGCTGAAGTACGTGGCGCTGGTGATGCGGGCCGACAACCGGGGCGAAGGCGGGATCATGGCCCTGATGGCCCTGGTCGTCGGGACGACGGAACGGGGCTCGCGGAGCCGCTGGCTGCTGATGATGCTCGGCATGATCGGCGCGGCACTGTTCTACGGCGACAGCATGATCACCCCCGCGATCTCGGTGCTGTCGGCCGTCGAGGGGCTGAACGTGGTCACCCCGGTGTTCGAACCGTACGTGATCCCGGTGACGATCGTCATCATCCTCGGGCTGTTCTTCGTGCAGTTCAAGGGAACGGCCGCGGTGGGCGCCCTGTTCGGACCGATCATGGCCGTCTGGTTCACCATCCTCGCGGTACTGGGCGCGATGCAGATCGTCGCCAATCCGCATGTGTTCAGTGCACTCAACCCGGCCTATGCCGCGGTGTTCTTCACGCACAACCACTCGGTCGGCTTCCTCGCCCTCGGCACGGTCATCCTCGCGGTGACGGGGGCCGAGGCGCTGTATGCCGACATGGGTCACTTCGGCAAGCAGCCGATCCGGCTCGCGTGGGTCGGCTTCGTGATACCTGCCCTGGTGCTCAACTACTTCGGCCAGGGGGCGCTGCTGCTGCGCGATCCCGCCGCCGTCGAGCATCCGTTCTACCGCATGGTGCCGGGCTGGGCACTGATACCGATGGTGGCACTGGCGGCGCTGGCGACCGTGATCGCGTCGCAGGCCGTCATCTCCGGCGCCTACTCGCTCACGCGCCAGGCGATCCAGCTCGGCTACTGTCCGCGGCTCGCGGTGCAGCACACCTCGGAGAAGGAAATCGGGCAGGTCTACATGCCGTGGATCAACTGGGCTCTGCTGGTGGCCGTGCTGGCGCTCGTGCTGGGCTTCCGTTCCTCCAGTGCCCTCGCGTCCGCGTACGGCATCGCCGTGACCGGCACGATGGCGATCGATTCGATCCTGCTGTTCTTCGTGTTCTCGCGCATCTGGAAGTGGAACCGCCTGCTGGCGTTGGCGGCCTGCGCCTTCTTCCTGACCATCGACCTTGCATTCTTCAGTGCCAACTCGGTCAAGCTGGTCCACGGGGGCTGGTTCCCGGTGGTCATCGCTGCCGGCGTGTTCCTGTTCCTGTCCACCTGGCGCCGCGGACGGGAACTGCTCTTCGAAAGCCTGCGCCCCGGCGCGATTCCGCTCGAACCGTTCCTGCAATCGGTGACCGCGCATCCTCCGACGCGCGTCGAAGGCACCGCCGTGTTCCTGACCGCCGGTCGTGAAGGCGTGCCGCATGCCCTGCTGCACAACCTCAACCACAACAAGGTCCTGCACGAACGCATCGTCCTGCTCACCGTCGTCACGGAGGACGTGCCGTTCGTGCCCGACGATCAGCGCCTCGAGGCCGAGCCGCTCGGGGGCGACTTCTATCGGGTGGTCATCCACTACGGCTTCAAGGACGAACCGGACATTCCCGAAGCGCTGCAATCGCCGAACCGGCTCGGGCTCGTCTTCGAGATGATGACGACTTCGTTCTTCCTGTCGCGGCAGACCATCGTGCCGACGCGCGAGCGCGGCATGGCGCTGTGGCGGGAGAAGCTCTTCGCCGCGATGTCGCGCAACGCCGGCAGCGCCACCGACTTCTTCCGCATCCCCACCAACCGCGTGGTCGAACTCGGTACGCAGATCGAGATCTGACCGTCTCTATCGGAAGGAGGAGGCGCCGTGCTCGACGCGCTCGAAAGGATGCTGGCGGCCGGCAAGGACACCGCCTTGCTGCGCTTCAGCCTCGGCAGCGAACACCTGAAACGCGGGGATCCGGCCGCGGCGACGGCGCACCTGCGCAAGGCTGTCGAACTCGACCCGAACTACTCGGCCGCGTGGAAGCTGCTGGGCAAGGCGTGGGAGGCCGCAGGGGTGGCGGCGGCGGCGGAAGCCGCGTGGCGGCAAGGGATAGCGGTGGCCGAAGCGAACGGCGACAAGCAGGCGGCGAAGGAAATGACCGTGTTCCTGAAGCGGCTCGCCCGCTGAGCCGGGCCGCTGTCGACGCGCCTCAGTGGCGCGTCTTGGAATCCGGGAACATGTAGACCTTCCCGCCCTTCATCCGCGGCTGCGGCGAGTGCGCGGGTCGCGACCCGGCCTCCACGGCCACGTCGAACACCACGGCGATCACCTTGCGGGACGCATCGCGATAGCAGCGCAGCTTGAGCTGATCGATATGCCAGTGCGGATCGGCCAGCCGGTCGCAGCGCGCCAGTTCCATCAGGAAACCGCCCTGCGCCAGGAGGATGCGTCGTGCCTGATGCTCGGTGCCCGGAATGCCTTGCCCGAAGTCGGGAACCCCCTGTGTGCGGGATGCTTCCACCAGCCCGACCACGACGGGCCGTGCAGGCTCGCCGAGTTCGGTGCGTTCGAATCCGACCGTGACGACGAACGAGTCCATGCCGCGATAGGACTCGATGTCGCAGGTGTACGCCTCGTGGTGGAAGACGAAGAAGCTCACCGCCGCCTGTCCCCACTTGAGTGCCGTCTCGACGGCGAAGGACAGGTCCCATCGGCCTGGCTTCAGATCGGCGATCTCGGTGCCGCTGCCGCCGCGGGACTGGCAGAGCACGGCCAGCCGCTCGGGACCGACTTCGAAGCCGGAGAATTCGTCGAAGTCGGAATGGGACATGTATTCGTAGGTCTCTTCGAGACCGTCGGCCATCTCGCCCTTCTCGTAGACGCAGTGGCCGTCGTAGCCGTTGCCGTCGGGATACGTGTAGTCGAGCGTGAAGCGCAGGCTCGTGTATTCCGAGGACATCATGCGGACGAGTCCCAGCAGCGGGGTGCGGCTGGTGTAGAACTCGTAGGCGACGGCCCCGTCGTCCTGCGCCAGCACGGCGACCGGATGGCTCGAGTCGGCATAGTCGCCCCACCGTTCCCGCAGGTATGCACACAGACGACCCATCGTGCGCGCGGAATCGTCGAACAGCGGATCGGGCACCGGATCGAAATCGCCGAACCGGAGGAACCAGTCGAGTTCGTTACCCCACCGCTCGCTCTCTTCCAGGTCGCGGCGGAACTGCGCCACATCTGTCGCAGGACCGGACAAGCGCAGGGTTTGCCGGCAGCCGTAATCGTCTTCGGGATCGAGGTATTCGTCGTCGGCCATGGCGGAGATCGTACTGCTGACGGCGGCGCCGGAGAACAGGTCGCGCCGCCCGTCGAAAACTCAAGGGCCACCGCGCGGGTGGCCCTTGATCGTTGATGGCCGGGATTCTATCGCACCGTGCGGACGTCTCCCAATCGGCGGTGCATTTGCCCGGCATGGCGTACACGCCCGCGCACCACCTGCAAATGAAAAGCCCGCCTGTCGGCGGGCCTCTCGTGGCGACATCGACCGCTCAGCGGCGGCGGGCGCGGCGGGTGGCCGTCGTCAGCACCAGCAGTCCGAGTCCGAGCATGGCCCAGGTTCCCGGTTCCGGCACGGCGGCGGTCAGGGCGACCTGACGCATCGACACGCTGCCATCCGCGTCGAAGGTGAGGCCGGTGACGAACGCGGTCGGGTTGTTCGGATCGACGTTGGCGCCGATCTCGATCCCGAGGATGCGAACGCGCTGCTGCCCGGTCGCGAACGTGAAGACGTTGCCGGCAGTCAGTGTCTCGCCGGAATCCACCCACTCGGTCCCGTTCCACAGCCACAGCTCGAACTGATCATCACCGATGTGCGGCAGGAGGATGGACGCCATGTTGGGGCCGCTGTCCACGAAGTAGTCGAAGCCGATGGCCACTTCGGGGTCGATGAAGACCCGTTGGTTCTGGACGATGTTGAACGTGAACGACCAACCCGCTTCCGTGACGACCGGCATCAGCGGATTGGACGGCGTCGCACCGTCGGGCAACGCGCCATTGCGAACCGCGTAGGTCCACAGTCCGGGCGTGTCGACCGCAACGTTGCTGGTGTTCTGGACGTTCAGGATCCCTTCGGTGCGCGAACCCGGCAGCATCAGGAAGTTGACGCCATTGCCGGCGTCGAAGCCCGCCTGGGCCGGCACGCCGTCCGGCCCGGCGAGGCCGTTGATGCCGCCGCTCGCGTCGCCGGTCGTCCACTGCAGCGTCCGGTACCGGAAGTCGATGTCGAAGTTGCCGGTACCGGTGTCGGCGCGGTTGCGCAGCACCAGCTGAAAGTCGTTGCGCTTGTCGATCCGATTGCCGTAGTACCCGACCTGATCCCACGTCACCACGACGGTGTTCGCATTGGGAGAGGCCACCCACACGAGGTTGCTGCTGTCGCCCGGATCGTTGCGGGTATCCACGTCGGCCCAGTAGGGCGCGATGATCGGGATGGACGCGGCGGCCGCCACGGCAGCGAGTTCGCCGCCGCCACCGGCGATCGGGATGCTGAGCGGGAAGGGTTCCGGCGTGTAGTTGCCGAGCGCCGAACCGAAGGTGATGTTGCCGTTGTTGTTGACGAAGACGCTGTTGTAGCTCTGCCCGAAGAAGTTCACTTCGAAGGGCAGCGGGATCTCGTTGGTCGACTGATCGTCATTCCGGAAGAGGAACTCGGTGCCGTAGTCGCGTGCGCCCCCGAATCCGGACAGGAGATCGGCAGCGTGGGCCGGCATGAGAGCCGACGCGCCGAGGCCGGCCGCGAGCAGCGCGCCGGTGAAGCGTAAGTGGTGCATGGTAGGTCTCCGTTTGGAATCCGTGCCGCTCGGCGGAGACCGGCGGCACCTGGGTGGAAACTACCACTACAGGAGATTTAGCGAAAGACCTCCACGGGGGGAAGGATGCAGTTTCGTCCCCGATCAGCCGCGAGGGCGCATCGTCGCGTCAGTCTGCTGCGACGACCGCGACCACTCGGTCGGCGACCACGCGCGCGAGTGTCGCCGCGGGGACGAAGGCGATACCAAGATTTTCCCTCTCGATCAGTCGGGCTTCTTCATCACTGTGAGTACAGACTAACGCCGTGATGCGCGGGTTGAGCATCCGGGCCATCTCGATCATCCGGCGAACCGGCACGGGGTCATCGATGGCGATGACCAGGAGCCGGGCCCGCGCAACGTGCGCCTGGATCAACGCGGCCGGATCGGCGGCATTGCCGCAGACGGCAGGCACGTTCGCCGCGCGCAGGCGTTCGACGATTTCCCGGTTCCGTTCCGCGACCGAATAGGAGACGCCCGCATCCCGGAGATGCGAACCGATGGCCGCGCCGACCGGTCCGTGTCCGACGAGCACGACATGGCCCGTCACTCGACCCGGGTCGACGGAATCCGGCAGCACCGTGAGCGGATCGCCGGCCTCCGCGCGCCGCCGGAACCGGGGCGCTCTCGCCAGGAGCCACGCCTGGACGGGCTGGATGGCACGGAACACCGGCGCGTTGAGCCCGATGGAAATCAGCGCGCCGGCGAGGATGAGGCTCTGCCCGGACGCGGGAAGCAGCCCGAGGGAAACCCCGAGTCCGGCCAGGATGAACGAGAACTCGCCGATCTGGGCGAGGCTCGCACCGACGGTCAGCGCCGTCCCGAGCGGGTAGCGGAATGCCAGGACGAGCACCACGGCAGCCAGTGTCTTGCCGAGCAGGATGATCGCCACGACAGCCAGTGTCCGACCCGGCTCGGCCAGCACGACGGCGGGATCGAACAGCATGCCGACCGATACGAAGAAGAGCACCGCAAACGCATCCCGCAGGGGCAAGGACTCTTCGGCGGCGCGATGGCTCAGTTCGGATTCGCGCAGCATCATCCCGGCAAAGAAGGCGCCGAGCGCGAACGAAACGCCGAAGAGGGTCGCGGCGCCGTAGGCGGTCCCCAGGGCCGCGGCGATCACGCACAGCGTGAACAGCTCCCTCGACCCGGTCCGCGCGATGACCCAGAGGATCCGGGGAAACACGCGCTTTCCGACCACGAGCATCAGGACCACGAACAGCACGACCTTCCCGAGCGTCTCGGCCAGGACGCGCCAGAGGGGCGGATGACCGGCGGCAGGCGAGGACCCACCCGCCAGCATCCCGGCGACGACGGGCAGCAGCACCAGCACGAGCACCATCACCAGGTCCTCGACCACGAGCCAGCCGACGGCGATGCGGCCGTCCAGGGTGTTCAGCGCGCCGCGCGCTTCGAGCGCCCGCAGCAGCACCACGGTGCTCGCCACCGAAAGCGAGATGCCGAAGACGAGCGCGGCGCCCGCCGTCCACCCCCACGCCAGGGCGGTCCCCATGCCGAGCGCCGTCGCGACGAGGATCTGGACGATGGCGCCGGGAATGGCGATGCGCCGGACCGACAGCAGATCCTCCACGGAGAAGTGCAGCCCCACGCCGAACATGAGCAGCATCACGCCGATCTCGGCGAGCTGACCGGCCAGCGCGACGTCCGCGACGAATCCCGGGGTGGCCGGACCGATGACGATGCCGGCCAACAGGTAACCCACGAGCGGCGGCATGTGGAGCCGGGCAGCGGCGAAGCCGAAGACGGCGGCGAGACCGAGGGCGGCCGCGATGGTCGTGATGAGATTGAGGTCGTGGGGCACGATCGGGTCAGCCTGAAAGGGCGGCTTGCGCGGAATGCGCAAGTCCCCGGCTTCGACTGAGGACCGGCGTCCCGGTTCGCCCGGTGGCCCGGGATCTTCCGGTCAGGCGCCGGGCTGCAGCGTCACCGTCACGTCGCGCTTCTGCCCGTCGCGCACGACGGTGAGGTGCACCACCTCGCCGACCTTGAAGTCGTCCAGCCGGGACAGCAGCTTGCCCACCGTGGGGACGGGTTTGCCGTCGACGGCCACGATGATGTCCCCCGGCACCACGGCACCGTCCGCCGAGACGGTGGCTCCGGTGAGCCCTGCCGCGGCGGCGGCCGACCCGGGATCGACGCGCAACACGATGACGCCGTCGACGCCCAGGGCCGCCTTCAGCCGCTCGTTCAGATCGCCGTCCGCGGCAATGCCGAGCGCGGGACGCAGGTACTTGCCGTTCCGGATCAGCTCGGGCACGACGCGGTTGACGGTATCCACCGGCACGGAGAAGCCGATGCCCGCACTGGCGCCGCTCGGACTGTAGATGGCCGTGTTGATCCCGATGAGCCGCCCGGCCGAGTCGAGCAGGGGGCCGCCGGAATTGCCGGGATTGATGGCCGCATCGCTCTGGATCAGGTGCTCGATCGTGGTGCCGTTCTCGCCGCCCAGCGAACGATCGAGCGCGGACACGATGCCGGTCGTCAAGGTCCAGTCGAGGCCGAACGGGTTGCCGATGGCAAAGACCTTCTGCCCCACCTTGAGATCGGCGCTGGTGCCGACCGGGACCGGCGGCGGGCGCTTGAAGCCGACACCGATGCGCAGCACGGCGATGTCGTGCGCCCGCGAAGCGCCGACGAGTGCCGCGCGATAGTCCCGTCCGTCCGCGAGCTTCACGGTGGCTTCGCTCGCGCCTTCGATGACGTGGTAGTTCGTGATGACGTGTCCGGCATCGTCCCAGATGAATCCCGATCCCGTCCCGCGCGGCACCGTGAAGACGTTCCGTGTCCAGAAGTCGCGCACCTGCGACTTGGTGGAGATGAACACGACCGAGACGCGGGACTTCTCGAACAGCTCGATGGTGGCCTTCTCATCGGCGGCCAGATCGCCGCGCGCCGCCACCGTGCGGGGCGTGGACTCGACCGCGGGCGCAAACCACGATTCGATCACCGGCATCGCGCGCCACAACAGCATCAGGAAGACCGCGGCGAGCGTGACCCAGGCGAGGCGGACGAGAAAATGATCCTTCGAACTCATGGAGACGACATCCGAATGGGGGCGCCGGGTCAGGGATCGACGCTGGCAGAGGAACGGGAATCCGTGGTCGCTGCCGCCGGGCCGGCGCGGCGCGTGCCATGCTCACCCCGGAACCACTCGGGAAACCGGGACGCCGCCCAGCCGAAGCCGCCGTACTTGAGCAGCTTGCCGGCGAACATGGCGAGGAAGACCACCGCGTAATCATGGCGCGCGATACCGAAGAACACCAGCGCCGGCGTCTGCGGAAGCGGCGACAGTGCCAAGACGAACAGGCCCGCCGCGCCGTACTGTGCGACCCAGTCGACCACCTCGCGCCAGCGGACGTGCGCGGCCATCTCCGGAAACGCGCCGTGCAGGAGTTTCCAGCCGAGAAAGTGGAACGCGACGACGAGCACCGTGGCACCGACGGCGCTCCCGAAAGCCGCGGCCATCGCGATCCCTCGCCACCGCCGGGCCGCCAGCAACGCCGCAGGCACCACGACTGCGGTGACGGGATAGGTGCCGCTGATCGTCCCGCCGAGCGCGAGCACGGCGCACACGCCGAGGAAACCATTGCCTTCGGCGGCTCGTCGCAATCGACGCGCGAGCCAACCCTCGAGGCGCGGCAGGCCGTTCATCCGGGGAAGCGATCCGTCACCGCTGGAGGTCGGCGGTCAACGCGCGGATCGCCGGCTCGTCGAGCGTCTCCCGGGCGAGCAGGTCCCGGGCGCACCGGTCCAGCACGGCCCGATTGCGCTCGAGAATGCCGAAAGCGCGGGCGAACACGGTCTTCATGATCGTGCGGATCGCCTCGTCGATACGGGTCTGCGTCGATTCGGCCACACGGCAGCCGCCGCTGGTCATGTCCGGCAGATCGAGGTAGCGCGGCCGTTGCGCCTCGTAGGCGATGCAGCCCAGATCCTCGTCCATGCCGTAGCGGGTGATCATGTCGCGGGCGATGTCGGTGGCCTTGGCCAGATCGTCCGCGGCACCCGTGGAGAGCTTGCCGAACACGAGCTTCTCGGCGGCGCGTCCGCCCAGCAGCACTGCGATCTTGTTCTCCAGTTCCTCGCGGGTCATCAGATAGCGGTCCTCGGTGGGGCGCTGGATCGTGTAGCCGAGGGCGCCGATGCCACGGGGGATGATGGAGACCTTGTGCACGGGATCGGTCCCCGGCAGTGCCAGCGCCACCAGGGCGTGCCCCATTTCGTGGAAGGCCACGGTCTCGCGCTCGCGTTCGTTCAGCACGCGGTTCCTCTTCTCGAGACCTGCGACGATGCGCTCGATCGCGCGCGTGAAGTCTTCCAGCGTCACCTCAGTCGCACGGCGACGCGTGGCCATCAACGCGGCCTCGTTGACCAGATTGGCGAGGTCGGCACCCGAGAATCCGGTCGTGAGCGCCGCCACCTGTTCGAGATCGACCTCGGGCGCGAGCTTGATCCTCTTCACATGCACGCCAAGGATCGCGGCGCGCCCCGGCTTGTCGGGACGATCCACGAGCACCTGCCGATCGAAGCGGCCTGCCCGCAGCAGCGCGGGATCCAGGATCTCGGGCCGGTTCGTGGCCGCGAGAATCACGACACCGATCGACGCATCGAATCCGTCCATCTCCACCAGGAGCTGATTCAGGGTCTGCTCGCGTTCGTCGTTGCCGCCGACCGGCCCGGCCGCACCGCGCGCGCGCCCGAGCGCATCGAGTTCATCCAGGAAGATGATGGCCGGCGCCTTCGCGCGCGCCTGCTCGAACAGATCGCGCACGCGTGCCGCGCCCACCCCCACGAACATCTCGACGAATTCGGAGCCGGAGATCGAGAAGAACGGCACGTCGGCCTCCCCCGCCACCGCCTTGGCGAGCAACGTCTTGCCGGTGCCGGGCGGACCCACCAGCAGCACCCCCTTGGGAATGTGTGCCCCCAGCCGCCCGTACTCCTGCGGGTTCTTGAGGAAGTCGACGACCTCCTTCAACTCCTCCTTCGATTCGTCGACGCCCGCCACGTCATCGAAGGTCACCCCCGTGTCGGTCTCCACGTAGACCTTCGCCCGGCTCTTGCCGATGGTCATGAAGCCGCCCATCCCGCCCATGCCCTGCTTGTCGGCGAAGCGCCGGACGAGAAAGAACCAGACGGCGAAGAACGCCACCGCCGGCAGCACCCAGGACAGGAGATCACGGAGGAAGGTGCTGTCGATCACCCGCGCGTACGGCACCTTGTACGGCGCGAGCCGGGCGGCCAGATCCGGTTCGACGCGCGTCGCAACGATCACCGTCTTGCCCTTCGCGTCCGCCGTCTTCAGCTTGCCGGTGATGGTGCGATCCGACACCACCACTTCCGCGACTCGTCCGTCCGCGAGCGCCTGCTCGAATTCGCTGTAGGGCACCGGCTCCACGGTCTGCGTCGTCTGCCACCAGCTCTGGAGCATCAACACGCCGATGATGGCCAGGAGCCAGTAGCCGACGTTCAAGCGGGTCTTCGGTTCCATTGCCTTCTCCCGGATCGCGGACCGACCGTCACTCCAGGCCCGCGCGGCGCAATCGCGAACGCAGGCTTTCCACCTCCTCGAGCAGATCGGCCACGAGCGCGGCGATTTCCGGTCCGGCCTCGAAGTCGCGCTCGATCCGGCGCATCCGGCGGGCGCGCGCGAGTCCCTCGGTCGAGAGCCGCCATCTCCCGCCCGCCATTTCCGCCTGCGGAATGAACCCTTCCTCGAGACGATGCTGCAGCCACGCCGCGTCGACCGTGCACAGGGTCGCCCCCTCTTCCAGCGTGAAGCCGGCGTCGGACATGACGTAGCCGACGAGGATGTCTTCGTCGCGCATCGCTCAGTTCCCCGGTTGCGCGCGCGGGTCGAACGCAAGTTCGCGCGCCATGGTTTCGTAGAGTTCGCGCGCCTTGGGCGAAGCCGCCGACGGCAGCACCACCTGCAGATCCAGGAGCAGGTCCCCCGGCGGATCGCCGGGAATGCCCTTGCCACGCACACGGAGCTGCCGCCCGCTCTGGACGCCCTCCGGAACGCGGACCTTGATCTCGCCCGCGGGAAGCGCCAGCGGCACGACGGTGCCGAGCGCGGCCTCCCAGGGCGCCAGCGGCAACGTCGCGTGGACGTCGCGCCCGTCCGGACGGAATCGCGGATGCGGACGAAAGCGGACCTCGAGCAGGAGATCTCCCGCCGGCGCCCCGCCCGAGCCGGGCGCCCCTTGGCCCGCGAGCCGGATGAACTGCCCTTCGCGCACGCCTGGCGGAATCTTCACGCCGAGCGTGCGCGTGTCGAGGACCACTCGGCCCTGGGCGTCGACCTTCGGCACCCGAAGACTCACCTGACGCACGGCGCCTGCGAACGTATCCTCGACATCGAGCAGGACCGTCGCATGGTGATCCTGTCCGTGCGACCGGAAGGCACCGGCCCCCGGCGCTTCGGTGAAACCGCCTCGCGCGCCGAACAGCTGCGAGAAGAACTCCGAGAATCCGGCGGCATCGTGTGCCGAGAACCCGGGGCCCGAAAATTCGAACCCGGCATCCCAATCGGGCGGCGGACGAAAGTCCTGTCCCGGCCGGAACCCGCGCCCGACCTGATCGTAGGCCGCGCGCTTCTCCGCGTCGGAGAGCACGGCATACGCCTCGTTCACTTCCTTCATGCGAACGTCGGCGTCGGGCTCCTTCGATACGTCCGGGTGGAACTTGCGCGCGAGCTTGCGAAAGGCTTTCTTGATGTCCTCCGCCGTCGCGTCGCGAGCCACCCCCAGGGTCTGGTAGTAGTCCTTGAACTCCATGCTCGCTCCCGGCAGGAACGGATCCGAGGGGTCGGATCCCGATCCTCCCGCAGATCATGGCGTCGTGCGGGAATCTCAAGAGGCCCGGCACGGAAACCGGCGGGCAGGCGTCAGAACCGGTATTCGATGCCGACCCCCAGCACGTCGAGATCGGACTTGCCCGTATCGAGCCGCGTGGGGCCCGCATGGACCGGCACGCCGCCGACATCGAAATAGCGTTCCCATTCGAGCCGGAACACGACGTTGTCGATGGCATTCCAGCGCAGACCGAGACCGAGGAGCAGATTCCCGCTGGTGTTGATGGCGGTACCGCTCGGGCCGGTCGCCGTCGCGGCATTGAGGCGCATCTGCACGGCCGCGATGCCGGCCTTGCCGAACACCGAAAGGCCGTCGCACACCGGCCACAGTCCCAGGGCAGAGAGGCCGACAGCCTGGTATTTGGCATCGGCACGAATCGGGGATCCCTGCGTCGTGTCCGTGCCGGTGGTCCGCCCGAGATAGGCGTAGAAGGCCTCGACGGCCAGATGCCTGCCGTACTCGTGCCCGACAGAGAGCTTGCCCACCCGCCCGGAATCGTCGCACTGGGGCCCGTTCACGTCACTGCACCACCCGGAACTCTGGGAGCCGCCGACCGTGATGCCCACGTAGGTCGCGCCGTCGGCCGCCCGTGCGCCCGGTGCACCCGCCAGTACCGCCAGCACCATCGCGGTACCGACACACGCGGCGCCTCCCCTTGTATCAATCGTCATGCTGCCCTCTCCAATGGAGCCGCGCGACGCGACCCGGCGCGCGGCTGCAGAAATCATCCGGCCGCAGTTTAGGGCCATCACCGCGCCGGCGCACCCCGCGTACCGGCGATCTTCGCGTGCAGCGCTTCGCCAGCCGGGATGCGGCCGATAGAATCGTCGGCCCGCCCGCGCCCCGTCCGCCCTTGAAGCACCGTCCCACAGAGCCCGGAAGATCCGACGGGCAGCCATCCGCCGCCGTCGGCCCGTTCACGCTCCGCCCGATCCAGCCCGATGACGCCGACCGGCTGCTGGCGTTCGTTCGCGGCCTGTCCTACGGCGCCCGCTACTTCCGCTATGGCCGGGGCGACTACGACACCACCGAGGAAGCCGTCCGCGGCGTCTGCACCCCCGATCCGGGGAAGTGCATCCACTACGTTGCCCTCGCGCCCGATGGTGACCGCGAGACCATCGTTGGATCGGCACGCATCGTCTTCATGGCCGGCAGCGCCGTCGCCGAGCTCGCGATCAGCGTGAGCGACGAGTGGCAGGCTCGGGGCGTCGGCAGGCGCCTCGTCGATGCCCTGGTCGAAGGCGCGCGCGGGCGCGGCATCGCGGAGGTCCGGGCGCGCATCCTCGGCACCAACACCGGCATGATCGCGTTCATGCGCCGCCGCGGCTTCGCCATCGAGGAGAGCCCTGAAGGGGACTGGCTCAAGGTGGCCGTGATCCATCTCGCCGGCGCAGCGGCCGGCGGCCCGCCGTAACCCACCCCCGAGCCTCCCGCGACGGCCCCATGGCCTGCGCGCCCGCGCGACGACATCTCGGTCGAACGGCTCCGGAAGGGCGAGTGCCTCGATCTCCGTCCGCAGGAGGTCCCGCGCCAGGACCCGGTACTCCGCGGACCCGGAGGGGGCCGCAATGCCTTGCCTCGCCGCGAACGCGTCCACCTGTCGTCGGACGATCGACAGATCCCGTTCCTTCCACGCCGTCCCGTCGTCGCTCAGCAGTGCCCCCGTGCTGTCGAGAGGGTCTCCCCGCTCATGGGTTGGCCGGCGTGGGGACGGGGCGCAGCCGCGCTCGTCACTATCGAGGGTTTCGCGGATGTGGCCGAGGGCCTGACGGCAACAGGGGATCGACAGCGCACGCCCGGACCTCTGCAGCAGCACTTGCGGCAAGACGGACTGCTGCCAGCCCTGGAAACAGAAAAGCCCCGACGGTGCGGGGCCTTGCGGGAATGGTGGTGGAGACGAAGGGGATCGAACCCTCGACCTTCGCATTGCGAACGCGACGCTCTCCCAGCTGAGCTACGTCCCCACAGGCCGTCCGATGTGGACGGGCGCGAGAGTGTAGCCAAACTCTCCTGCAAGAACAATCGATCCGTTGCAATTCGCGACATTTGCCGGTGACGGTTCGAATGCGACACAGAACGCCACTAAGCAATCTTCTGCCCACTGTCAATCCCCCCGAAATTCAAGTTTTCAGCACCTCCGGCCGTTACCGCGAAGGCGTAGTTGAGGTTCGTGTCGCACCGCTTTCACCACCCCGGGACCGGGATGCGTGTCCTCGGTCAGCCACCGGCGGGTTCCCCGCACCGCCTCTCCGAATCGAACAGACCAGCGTCCCGTGCCGGGGCGCGACAGCAGGAGTGTTGGAATGACGACGTTTGCCGCTAGCACGGGAGTTACGACCCTCGACAACAACAGCGTGGAGGGCACTTCCGGGAGTACCGATCGCGTAACGCTCCTCGCGCCGGGCGGGGATGCATCGATCTCGGCGATCGAGACGGTGATCGGCAGCACGGGCACTGCCGATAGCGTCTTCCTGATCGGCGACGCGCAGACCGTCTCGGTCAGCGGCATCGAGACACTGGTCGCGACGAGCGGCTCTGCGGACACCATCCAGCTCATGGGCGCCAGCACCATCGCCCTGTCCACGGTCGAGACGATCCTCGGCGGGTCCGCAGCCGACAACGTGTCGCTGCTCGCAGCCGGCTCCGTGGCCATCAGTTCGGTCGACACGCTCACCGGCAGCGCGGGGACCGACGTCGCCACGATGCTCGGCGCCGGCGTGCTGCGCGAAAGCCAGGTCGAAACGGTCCTCGGCAGTTCGGGAACGGACACGATCACCCACGTGGGCGGCGGCACTCTCGCCGTCTCGTTGGTCGAATCGGTGATCGCCTCCAACGCGACGGATGACGTGATCCAGATGCTGTCGGGCGGCACGGTCGCAGCGAGCGCCGTCGAATCCGTGATCGGCACCTCCGATTCTTCCGACGCCCTGCGGTTGCTGGGCGCGGGCACGACGTCGGTGACCGCTGTCGAATCCGTCATCGGCAGCGCCGGCACGGACACCGTCGAGATGATCGCGGCGGGCACGCTCTCGGTCAGTTCCGTCGAATCCATCGTCGGCAGCAGCGGCACCGACGCGGTCACGTTCCTCGGCGCGGGCGGCGCGAAGGTCACCGGCATCGAGACCGTGGTCGGCAGCACCGCCACGGACACCGTGACGATGCTCGCCTCGGGCTCCCTGTCCACCAGCTCCATCGAAACCGTCGTCGGTTCGGCCGACGGCGACACCCTGACGCTGCTCGGCGCCGGCACGACCCGCGTGAGCAATGTGGAATCCGTGCTCGGCGGCAGCGGCACCGACACGGTCGCCATCCTCGGCGGCGGGTCCATCGCGGCCTCGAACGTCGAATCCGTCCTGGGCGGAACCGGGACCGATACGGTCAGCATGCTCTCGGGCGGCACGCTCGGCGTCAGCACGGTGGAGTCCGTCATCGGCACGAGCGGCAGTGAGGACGTGCTTCGCATGCTGGGCAGCGGCGCGTCGTCGATCTCCGCCATCGAAACGGTCATCGGCAGCGCGGCCACCGACACGGTCGCGATGCTCACGTCCGGCAATCTGGCCGTCAGTTCCGTCGAAGTCGTCGTCGGCGGCGACAGCACCGATGCGGTGACGATGCTCGGGGCCGGCAATCTGCGCGCGAGCCTCGTCGAGACCGTGCTCGGCAGCAGCGGCACCGACACGGTCACCCTCTCCGGCGGCGGCGGCATCGCCGTCTCGCTGGTCGAGACCGTGATGGGCACGACCGCAGCCGACGACAACGTCACGATGCTCTCCGGCGGAACTCTTGCCACGAGCGCGATGGAATCGGTCATCGGCACCTCCGGCAGCGATGACGCCCTTCGCCTTCTCGGCGCCGGCAACACGGCCATTTCCGCGATCGAGACGGTCCTGGGTGGCGCGGCCACCGACACGGTCACGATGCTGGCCTCGGGCACCATCGCCGCAAGCTCGGTGGATTCCGTGGTTGGCGCGGGCGGCACGGACGTCGTGAACCTGCTGGGCGGCGGCACGTCCCGCTTCACGCAGGTGGAATCCGTCATCGGCAGCGCGGGCACCGACACGGCCATGATCGTCGGCGGCGGTTCGCTCGGCACCAGCAATGTGGAAACGGTCGTCGGCAGCGGCGAGACCGATGTCCTCTCGCTCCTGGGCGCCGGCACCACGCGCGTGAGCGCCGTGGACACGGTGCTCGGCAGTGCCGCCACCGACACGATCGCGATCCTGGGCGGCGGGTCCGTCTCGGTGTCGCAGGTCGAATCCGTCGTCGGCGGCGCCGGCACGGACACGGTCACCATACTGGCGGCCGGTTCGCTGACCACCAGCGCCGTCGAATCCGTCGTCGGCACGGCCTCGACTGACGTCCTGTCCCTCGCGGGCGCAGGCGGCGCTTCCGTGACGGCCATTGAAACGGTCCTGGGCAGCACCGGCACCGACTCGGTGACGATGCTCGCGGGCGGATCGCTCGCGACGAGTTCCGTCGAAACCGTCGTCGGCAGCGCCGAGGCGGACGTGGTCTCCCTGCTCGGCGCCGGCGCGGTCCGCGCGAGCGCCGTCGAGACGGTGCTGGGCAGCTCCGGCACGGATTCCGTCACGCTGGCAGGCGGCGGTGAACTGGCCGTCTCCAATATCGAATCCGTCACCGGCTCGGCAGCCGCCGACTCGATCACGATGCTCTCCGGCGGCACGCTCGCCACGAGCCTGATCGACAGCGTTGTCGGGACCTCCGGTTCGGACGATGCCCTGCGGATGCTCGGCGCGGGCGCCGCGTCCGTGTCGGCCATCGAATCGGTGATCGGCAGCGCCGGCACCGACTCCGTGACGATGCTCACCTCCGGCAACCTCGGCACGAGCAACGTCGAAACGGTCATCGGCGGCGACAGCACCGATGTGGTCACGATGCTGGGCGCCGGCGCGAGCCGCGTCAGCCTCGTCGAGACAGTGCTCGGCAGTTCGGGCACCGACACGGTGACGCTCGCCGGCGGCGGCGGACTCGCCGTCTCGCAAGTGGAAACCGTCCTCGGCACGACGGCCTCGGACGACGCCGTCAACATGCTCGCCGGCGGCACGATGGCCGCGAGCGCGCTTGAAACGGTCGTGGGCACGAGCGGCGCATCGGATGCCCTGCGCCTGCTGGGCGCGGCCAACGCGTCGGTCTCCGCGGTCGAATCCGTGCTCGGCAGCGCCGGCACCGACACGGTCACGATGCTGGCCACCGGCACCCTGAACGTGAGCAGCGTCGAATCCGTCGTCGGTGTCGACGCAGCCGCGACCGACATCGTGCAGATGCTCGGCGGCGGCGCCATGAACCTGACGGCCGTCGAAACCGTGCTCGGCAGCACCGGCACCGACTCCGTCACGATGCTGTCGACCGGCACGCTGGCGACCAGCAACGTCGAAACCGTGCTCGGCAGCTCGGACGCAGGCGACACGCTCAAGATGCTCGGCGCGGGCGCGACCCGCGTGAGCCGCATGGAATCCGTGCTCGGCAGCACCGGCACCGATACCGTCACGCTTGCCGGCGGCGGCGAGGTGGCAGTCTCCATCGTCGAAACCCTGCTCGGCAGCACGGCCACCGACTCGGTGACGATGCTCTCGGGCGGTTCGCTGGCCGCAAGCACGATCGAATCCGTGGTCGGCACGACCGGCGGCAGCGATGTCCTGCGCATGCTGGGGGCCGGAACGGCCTCGGTGTCCGCGATCGAATCCGTGCTCGGCAGCGCCGGCACCGACTCCGTCACCATGCTCGCTTCCGGCAATCTGGCCGCGAGCAGCGTCGAAACCCTGGTCGGCGCCGACGGCACCGACGTCGTCACGATGCTCGGGGCGGCCACGAGCCGTGTGAGTCTCGTGGAAACGGTACTGGGCAGCGCCGGCACCGACGTGATCACCGTCGCCGGCGGCGGCGCGGTTGCCACCTCGCTGGTGGAAACGGTACTCGGCACGACGGCCTCGGACGACTCCGTGAACATGCTCTCGGGCGGCACGCTCGCCACGAGTGCCCTCGAATCCATCGTCGGCACCTCCGGCACCGGTGACGTCGCCCGCCTGCTCGGCGCCGGCAGCACGTCCCTGTCCGCCATCGAAACGGTGGTCGGCAGCTCGGGCACCGACACCGTGTCGATGATCGCGGCCGGCAACCTCTCCACCAGCGCCGTCGAAACCGTGGCCGGCAGCGAAGGCACCGACGTCGTCACGCAACTCGGCGGGGGCGCCATGCGCGTCACCGCCGTCGAAACGGTCCTCGGCGGCACGGGCACCGATTCGGTCACCATGCTCTCGAGCGGCGACCTGGCCGTGTCCACCGTGGAAACGGTGACCGGTACGGCCGACACCGATGCCGTGAAGATGCTCGGCACCGGCACGATGGCCGTGTCGCGTATCGACACCGTTCTGGGCAGCACCGGCACCGACACCGCGACGCTCCTGGGCGGCGGGGAAGTGGCCGTGTCCATCGTCGATTCCGTCATCGGCGGAGCGGGCACCGACTCCATCACGATGCTGTCCGCAGGCACGGTCTCCGTCAGCAACGTCGAATCGGTCGCAGGCTCCGCCTCCACCGATGTCGTGAAGATGCTCGGTGCGGGCAACACCTCCGTGACGGCGGTGGAATCCGTCCTCGGCAGCGCCGGCACGGACTCCGTCACGATGCTGGCCGGCGGCAACCTCGGCACCAGCGCCGTCGAAACAGTGGTGGGCTCGGGCGACACCGATGTCCTCTCGCTGCTCGGCGCCGGCTCGACCCGCGTCAGCAACATCGAAACCGTCAAGGGCAGCAGCAGCACCGACACGGTGACGCTCGTCGGTGGCGGCGAACTCGCCGTCTCGCAGGTGGAATCCGTCCTCGGCACGGCCGCGACCGACTCGGTCACGATGCTCGCCGCCGGCACGGCATCCATCAGCGCCATCGAATCCGTCACCGGCACGACCGGCACGGACGTGGTCCGGATGCTCGGCGCAGGCAGCACCGCCGTGTCCGCCGTCGAATCCGTGCTCGGCAGCGCCGGCACCGATTCGGTCGCCATGCTGGCGTCCGGCAGCCTGGCCGCGAGCATCGTCGAAACGATCCAGGGCAGCGACGGCACCGACGTGATCTCGCTGCTCTCGGGCGGCGCGTCCCGCGTGAGCCTGGTGGAAACGGTGCTCGGCAGCAGCGGCTCCGACACCGTCACGCTCGCCGGCGGCGGATCGCTGACCGTCTCGCAGGTCGAGACGGTGCTCGGCACCACCGCGTCGGATGACGCCGTGAAGACGCTGGCTGCCGGCACGACCGGCGTCAGCGCCATCGAATCCGTGGAAGGCACGACCGGGACGGATGTCCTCCGCATGGTCGGTGCGTCCAACACGTCGGTTTCCTCGATCGAATCGGTGCTCGGCAGTGGCGGCACCGACACGGTCACGATGATCAACGCCGGCACGCTCGCGGCCAGCAGCGTCGAGACCGTGGTCGGCAACGACGCCGGCGCGAGCGACACGCTGCGCATGCTGGGTGCCGGCAGCACGGCCATCACGGCGATCGAGACCGTGCTCGGCACGACGGCCACCGAAACCGTGTCCATGCTGGCCGGCGACGACGTCGCCATGAGCGCCATCGAAACCATCATGGGCAGCGGCGAGACCGACGTGATCTCGCTGCTCGGCGGCGGCGCCTCGCGCGTCAGCCTGGTCGAGACGGTGCTGGGCAGTGCAGGCACGGACACGCTCACGATGGCCGGCGGCGGTGAACTCACCGTCTCCAACGTCGAGACCGTGACCGGCGGGACGGGTACCGATTCGCTGATCACCCTGTCCGGCGGCACGGTCGCGGCAAGCCAGGTCGAATCCGTCACCGGGACGAGCGGCACGGACGTGCTCCGCATGCTCGGCAGCGGCTCGGCCTCGATCTCCGCGATCGAATCCGTCCTCGGCAGCACGGGCACCGACTCGGTCGCCATGCTCGCCTCGGGCAGCCTCGCCACGAGCATCGTCGAGACGGTGATCGGCGGCGAAGGCACGGACGTCATCACGATGCTCTCCGGCAACGCGATGCGCGTGTCCAATGTCGAAACGGTCAAGGGCAGCGCCGGTTCGGATGTCGTCACCCTCGCGGGCGGCGGCGGCCTGACCGTGTCGCAGGTGGAAACCGTGCTCGGCACGGCCGCGAGCGACGACGCCGTGACCATGATCGCGGCCGGCACCCTCGGCGCAAGCAATATCGAATCGGTGACCGGCACGAGCGCGGGCACGGAAGTGCTGCGCATGCTCGGCGCCGGCGCCACCGCCGTGTCCACGATCGAAACGGTCCTGGGCAGCAGCGGTTCCGACTCCGTCACGATGCTGGCCGGCGGTTCCATGACGGTGAGCGTGGTCGACACCCTGACGGGCAGCGACGGCACCGATGTCGTCACGGTCCTCGGCGGTGGCTCGATGCGCGTCAGCGGCGTCGAAACGCTGCTCGGCAGCACCGCGAGCGACACCGTGACCCTGGTCGACGCCGCCACGCTGGCCGTGTCGGCGATCGACACGATCACGGGCAGTGCGGACACGGACGTGGTCTCCATGCTCGGCGCGGGCACCGTCAACGTCTCCCGCATGGAAACGGTGCTCGGCAGTTCCGGCACCGACGTCGCGAACCTGCTCGGCGCCAGCGACGTGGCGATCTCCAACGTCGAAACCCTGCGCGGCAGCACCGGCACGGATTCGGTGACGATGCTCTCCGGCGGCACGCTCGCCGCGAGCACGGTCGAGTCCGTGACCGGCACGACCGGCACCGACGTCCTGCGCATGCTGGGCGGCGGCAGCACTTCAGTGACCGCCGTCGAGACGGTGCTGGGCAGCACGGCGACCGACTCGGTGACGATGCTGGCCGGCAGCACGCTGGGCCTCTCCTCCGTCGAAACGGTGGTCGGCAGCGGCGAGACGGATGTCCTGCAGCTGATCGGCGCCTCCACGACCCGCGTCAGCGCCGTCGAGACGGTGCTGGGCAGCACCGCCACGGACGTGGTGACGCAGGCGGGCGGCGGCAGCCTCACCGTCTCGATCGTCGAGACGGTGCTGGGTTCGGCCGCGTCCGACGATGCCGTCACGATGCTCTCCGCCGGCATCCTCGGCGCAAGCGCCCTCGAGTCGGTCACCGGCACCGGCAGCACGGATGTGCTGCGCATGCTGGGCGCGGGCTCGACCTCCGTCTCGGCCATCGAATCGGTGATCGGCAGTGCCGCCACCGACACGGTCGCGATGCTGGCCGCGGGCAACCTCGCGACGAGCGTCGTCGAGACGGTGCTCGGCAGCGACGGCACGGATGTGGTCACCAAGATCGGCGCCGGCACGATGGCCGTCAGCCTGGTCGAATCGGTGCTCGGCTCCACGGCGAGCGACACCCTCACGATGCTCTCCGGGGGTGATCTGGCCGTGTCGCTGATCGACACGGTGGTGGGCACCGCCGACACCGACGTCGTCTCCGCGCTGAGTGCCGGCACGCTTGCGGTCTCCCGCGTCGACACCGTGCTCGGCACGTCGGGCACGGACGTCACCAACCTGCTCGGTGCGAGCACCGTCTCCGTCTCGCGGGTCGAAACGGTCCTCGGCAGCGCGGGCACCGACTCGGTGACCGCACTGTCGGCCGGCACGTTGGCCGTGAGCAGCGTCGAAACCGTCACGGGCATGGACGTGGGCACGGATGTCGTGCGCTTCCTCGGCGCCGGCAGCACGGCGATCACGGCAGTCGAAACGGTCATCGGCAGCACCGGCACGGAATCCGTGACGATGCTGGCAGGCGGCACCCTGGGCGCCAGCGCCATCGAAACGGTGACCGGCAGCGCCGACACGGACGTCCTCAATCTCCTCGGCACCGGCAGCACCCGCATCAGCAACATCGAATCGGTGCTGGGTGGTGCGGGCACCGATGCCGTCACGTTCGCCGGCGGCGGTGAACTGGTGGTCTCGCAGGTCGAAACGGTCATCGGCGGTGCGACCGTGGATTCGGTGAGCATGCTCGGCGCCGGCACCATGGCGGTGAGCTCCATCGAATCGGTGGTCGGCACCACCGGCGGCTCGGACGACGCACTGCGTCTTCTCGGCGCCGGCACGGTCTCCGTCTCGGACATCGAGTCCCTGCTGGGCAGCACCGGCACGGACACGGTGGCGCTGATCGCCTCCGACAACGTGTCGGTGAGCAACATCGAAACCCTGATCGGCGCCGACGGCACCGACGTCGTGAAGATGCTCGGCTCGGGCGGCACGATGGCGGTGAGCGCCGTCGAGACGGTGCAGGGCAGCGCGACGGGCACGAGCGACGTGATCCGCACGCTGGGCGGCGGCGCGCTGACGGTCTCGCAGGTCGAGACGATCCTGGGCACCGCGGCGTCCGACGATGCGGTGACGGCGCTCTCCGCCGGCACGATGGGTGTGAGCGCCCTCGAGTCGGTCCAGGGCACGAGCGGCACCGACGTGGTACGCATGCTGGGCGGCGACAGCACCTCGATCTCCGCGATCGAGACGGTCCTGGGCAGCGGCGGCACCGACACGGTCACGATGATCAATGCCGGCACGCTGACCGCCAGCGCGGTCGAGTCGGTGGTCGGTTCGGATTCGCTCGTTACCAATGACGTGCTCAACCTCCTCGGCGGCGGAACGACGACCGTCTCGACGATCGAGTCGGTGATCGGCAGCACGAACACCGATGCCGTGATCGCCCTGGGCGGCGGCACGGTATCCCTGTCGAGCATCGAGACCGTGATCGGCGGTGCGGACACGGATGTGGCCAAGATGCTGGGCGCGGGCACGATGCGCATCAGCAACGTGGAATCGGTGCTCGGCAGCAGCGGCACCGACGTGGTCACGGCAGCCGGCGGCGGCGAGATCGCCGTGTCGCAGGTGGAAACCGTGCTGGGCACGGCGTCCGTCGACGCGGTGGACATGCTCGGCGCCGGCACGATGGCCGTCAGCAGCATCGAGACGGTGATCGGCACGACCGGCGGCTCGGACGACGTCCTGCGTCTCCTCGGCGCCGGCACGACGTCGGTGTCGGCGGTCGAATCGATCCTGGGCAGCGCTGCCACCGACACGGTCCTGCTGATGGAAAGCGACACCGTCGCGATCTCCGCCGTCGACACGATCGTCGGCGGCACGGACACGGACGTGGTGTCGATGCTGGGCGCCGGCACGACGGCGGTGTCCAACATCGAAACGGTGAAGGGCAGCACGGGCACCGACATCGCCAACCTCATCGGCGGCGGCGACCTCACGGTGTCGCAGGTCGAGACGGTGCTGGGCAGCGGATCCGCGGACGACGTGAAGATGATTGCCGCCGGCAACCTGGCGGTGAGTGCGATCGACACGGTCATCGGCGCCCAGAGCGGGACCGATGACGTCCTGCGCCTGCTCGGTGCCAGCACGATGTCGATCTCGAACATCGAATCGCTCCTCGGCAGCAGCGGCACCGACACGGTGACGATGCTGGCCGCCGATACAGTCGCGGTGAGCTCGGTCGAGACGCTGGCCGGCTCGGAAGGCACGGACGTCCTGCAACTGATCGGGGCCTCGACGATGGCCGCCTCGGCGGTCGAATCGATCCTGGGCAGCAGCGGCAGCGACACCATCACCATGCTGGATGCCGGCACGCTGACCGTCTCCCTCGTCGAGACGGTGAAGGGCACGACCGACACCGACGTCGTCAAGATGCTCTCCGGCGGCACGGTGGCGACCAGCATCGTCGACACGGTCATCGGCACCGCCGGCAGTTCGGACGTCCTGCGCACGCTCGGCGGCACGACCTCGGTCTCCGCGATCGAGACGGTGCTCGGCAGCGCGGGCACGGATGCCATCGAGATGATCGGCGCCGGCACGGTGGCCGTCAGCTCGGTCGAATCGATCACCGGCTCGGCCTCGACCGACATCCTGCGCTTCCTGAGCGCCGGCTCGGCCGTGGTGTCCGCGATCGAGACGGTCCTGGGCACGACGGGCACCGAATCGGTGACGATGGTCGACAGCGGCACGCTGGCGGCCTCCGCGATCGAAACGGTGATCGGCGGCAGCGACAGCACGGACGTGCTCCGCATGATGGGCGCCGGCACGACGGGCGTCTCCGCGATCGAGACGGTGAAGGGCAGCTCGGGCGCCGATGTGGTGCGGATGCTCGCGGCCGCCGACCTGACGGTGTCTGAAGTCGAGACGGTGCTCGGCGCCTCGGGGGTCGATTCGGTCTCCATGCTCGCGGCAGGCAACCTGGCCGTGAGCGCGGTGAACTCCGTGATCGGCACCGCGACAACCGACGTGCTGCGCCTGCTCAACGGCGAGACGGTGGAAGTCTCGGCGATCGAGACGGTCCTCGGCGGTACCGGGACGGACACGATCACGCAGATCGACGGCGGCACCCTGGCGGTGTCGGCGGTCGACACGGTGGTGGCCACGACCGGCAGCACCGACGTCGTCAGCATGCTCGGCGCCGGCACGGCGGCGGTCTCCGCGGTCGAGACGGTCAAGGGCAGCGCCGGCGCGGACGTGGTTCGCGCCCTCGGCGGCGGCGACCTCGCGGTCTCGCAGGTCGAAACGGTGCTGGGCAGTGCCTCCGCGGATGCGATCACGATGCTGGCCGCAGGCGCCATCACGGTGAGCTCGGTCGAGTCGCTGATCGGCTCCAGCGCCGGCACCGACGACGTCCTCAAGATTCTCGGCACCTCCGACATCGCGGTCTCGACGATCGAGTCGATCATCGGCGGTGCCAGCACCGACACCGTGACGCTGCTCGCGGCGGACACGGTGCTGGTGAGCAACGTCGAAAGCCTGGTGGGCACCTCGGGCACGGATGTGATGCAGATGGCCGGTGGCGGCTCGGTGTCGGTCTCCGCGATCGACTCCGTCGTCGGCGGCACGGCGAGCGACACGATCACGCTGCTGGCCAGCTACGGCGTGTCGATCTCCGCGGTCGACAGCGTGGTCGGCCACAGCGGCGCCACCGACGTGGTGTCGATGCTGGGGGCCGGCACGACGGCGGTCTCCCGCGTCGAGACGGTGCTCGGCAGCACGGGCACGGACGTGGCCCGCATGCTGGGCAACGACACCCTGGCGGTGTCGATCGTCGACACGGTGATCGGCACGGGCAGCACGGACATCGTCCAGATGCTCTCGGGCGACCTCACCGCAGTCAGCGCCATCGAGACGGTTCAGGGCACGGCGTCCGGAACGGGCGACGCCATCCGGATCCTGGGGGCCGGTGCGATCGCGGTGTCGCAGGTCGAGTCCATCCTCGGCGGCACGGGCACGGACACGGTGACGACGCTCTCGGGCGGCGGCATCTCCGTCTCGGCCGTCGACACGATCGTGGCCACCTCCGGTTCGACGGACGTGGTGACGATGCTCGGCGCGGGCACGACGGCAGTCTCCGCGGTCGAGACCGTGAAGGGCAGCAGCGGCACGGACGTCGCCCGCATCCTGGGCGGCGATGATCTGACGATCTCGCAGGTCGAAACGGTCCTCGGCAGCGGCAGCGTGGACGTCGTGACGATGCTCTCGGCGGGCACGGTCACCACCAGCGCGATCGAGACCGTGCTGGGCGTCGCGGGCGGCGGCACGGATGACGTGCTGAAGCTCCTCGGCGCAGGCGCCGTCAACGTGTCCCTCGTGGAGACGGTGATCGGCTCCGGTGCGGCCGAATCGGTGACGATGCTGGCGGAAGACACACTCACGGTGAGCGCGATCGACTCCGTCATCGGCACGACGGGCGGCGGCGGTGACGACGTCCTGCAGCTGATCGGCGCGTCCAACACCTCGGTGTCGGCGATCGAGTCGGTGCTCGGCACGACGGCCGCCGATGCGGTCACCCTGCTCGCCGCCGGCACGACATCACTGTCCCTGGTGGATACGGTGATCGGCAGCGCCGGCACCGACGTGGTCGATCTCCTGAGCGCCGGCACGGTGTCGGTGTCCCGGATCGAGACGCTGCTCTCCAGCGGCGGCACGGACGTGGCGAGGATGCTCGGCGCCGGCACGATGGCGGTGTCCGAAATCTCCACCGTGGTCGGCAGCTCGGGCACGGACGTGATCAACATGATTGCCGCCGACAACCTGACCGCCAGCGTCGTGGAGACAGTGATCGGCACGACGGGCACGGATTCCTTGAAACTGCTGGGCACGGGCACGACGGCGGTCTCCGCCCTCGAATCGGTCGTGGGCTCCACCGCGGCCGAGGCGATCAGCCTGCTGGCGAGCTACGGCGTGTCGGTCTCCGCGGTCGATACGGTGCTCGGTCACACCGGCAGCTCGGACGTCATCACGATGCTCGGCGCGGGGACGACCTCCGTGTCGATCGTCGAGACGGTGAAGGGCAGCTCGGACACCGACGTGATCAGGATGCTCAACGCCGGCAACCTCGCGCTGTCCAACGTGGAAACGGTAGTGGGCACCGCCGGTACGGAAGTGGTCTCGATGATCGCGGCCGGCGACACGCTGGCGGCGAGTGCGGTGGAAACCGTCCTCGGCACCCATGGCGGCACGGCCGACGTGCTGCGCCTCCTCGGCGGCGCGACGACGGCCATCTCCGAAGTGGAGTCGATCCTCGGCGGCACCGGCACCGACATCGTGTCCATGCTGTCGGCCGGCGACGTGTCGATCTCCGCGGTCGACACGATCATCGCGACGACCGATACCGATACGGTGACGCTGCTCGGCGGCGGCACGACGGCGGTGTCGGAGGTCCAGACCGTGTACGGCAGCACCGGCACGGACGTCGTCCGGGTCCTGGGCGGCGGCGAGGTGCTGGTGTCGGTGGTCGAGACGGTCCTCGGCACGGCGGCCTCCAACGACGTGATCGGCATGGTCAGCGCCGGCACGCTGGCGGCCAGCGCGATCGAGACGGTGGTCGGTTCGACCTCGGGCTCCGACGACGACATCCTCAAGCTGCTGGGCGCCGGGTCGGTCTCGGTCTCCATCGTCGAGACGGTGGTCGGCACCTCGGGCGTCGAGTCGGTGAAGATGCTCGGCAACGACGATCTCGCGGTCAGCGCGATCGACACGGTCATCGGCACCACGTCCACGGACATCCTGAGCCTGGTCGGGGCCAGCGCGATCTCGCTGTCCACGATCGAGACGGTCATCGGCAGCGCAAGCACCGACGTCGTGACAGCCCTCGCGGCCGGCACGATGGCGGCCTCGCAGGTCGAGACGGTCCTGGGCACGGGCGGCACCGAAGTGCTGAACCTCCTGTCCGGCGGCACGGTGTCCACGTCGCGCATCGACTCGGTGCTCGGCAGCGGCGGCACCGACGTCCTCAAGATGCTGGGCGCTGAACAAGTGGCGGTCTCCGAGGTCGCCTCGGTGATCGGCACCTCGGGCACGGACATCGTGAAGATGATCGCCTCGGCAGACCTCGCGACGAGCGTGGTCGAGACGGTCCTCGGCACGGTGGGAACCGCGGATGCGGTCTCGCTGATCGGCGGCGGCACCGTCTCGGTGTCGATCGTCGACTCGGTCGTCGGCTCCAGCGCCACGGACGTGCTCAACCTGCTGTCGACCACGGCGGTCTCGGTCTCCGCGATCGACACCCTGGTCGCCACGGGCGGTACGGACGTGGTGACGATGCTGGGCGGCGGCACCATGACGGTTTCCTCGGTGGAATCCCTGCTCGGCAGCAGCGGCACGGACATCGCCAAGGTACTGGGCGGCGGGACGTTCGCGGTCTCCGAAGTCGAGACGGTCATCGGCAGCGCGTCCAACGACGTGGTGAACCTGCTGGCGACCGACGTCCTGACGGCGGTGAGCGCGGTCGAGACGGTCCTCGGCACGGCCTCCGGTACCGACGATGCGGTGCGCCTGATCGGTGCCAGCACGATCGCGGTCTCGCTGGTCGAGAGCGTGGTCGGCAGCTCCGGGACGGATGTGCTGACGACGCTGTCGGCGGGCACCATGAGCGTGACGGGCATCGAGACGGTGATCGGCACGGGCGGCACCGAAGTGGTCAACCTGCTGGGCGCCGGCACGGTGAACGTCTCCGAGATCGAGACGGTCGAGGGCAGTGCCGGCACGGACATCGTACGGATGCTCGCGGCCGACACGGTGGCGGTGTCCATCGCCGAAACGGTGCTCGGCACCAGCGGCACCGACGTGGTGAGCCTGCTCTCCGGCGGTACGGTGGCGACGAGCCTCGTCGAGACGGTGCTCGGCTCCTCGGGCGGCGACGACGACGTGGTACGCATGATGTCCGCGGGCAGCGTCGCGGTGTCGAACGTGGAATCGGTCTTCGGCACCACCGGTACGGACGTGGTCACGATGCAGTCCGACGACCTGTCGGTCACCAATGTCGAGACGGTGATCGGGACCTCGGGCGGATCGGACGTCTTCACGATGCTGGGATCGGGCACCACGTCGGTCTCGGCGATCGAGACGGCGGTCGGCACCGCGGGCAGCAGCGACCGGCTCACGATGCTGGCGGCGGGCACGATGTCGATCAGCGCGATCGACTCGGTTCTCGGCACGACAGGCACCGACGTGATCAACGTGATGGCGGCCGGCACGGTCAGCCTCTCGGCGATCGAGACGGTGGTGGGCTCCTCGGGCAACGACGTGTTCGTGTTCAGCGGCAGCCAGGCCGCCCGGGTGACGGGCGGGGCCGGGGCCGACACGATCACGGGCGGTTCGGGCGGCGACACGTTCGTGTACACGGGTTCCGGGGATTCGAACCTCGTCAACTCGGACACGATCACCAACTTCGCGACCGGCAGCGATCACTTCAACTTCAACGCGATCTCCGGTGGCACGGGTACGTTGCAGACGAACTCGGCGACGTACGACGGCGGCAACAGCGGCGACGCTCAAGCCATCGTCCGGACGGCGGGCCTGCTGGAAGTCGACACCAACGGCGACGGCACGACCGACATGCAGATCCATCTGACGGGGGTGGCGGTCAACGGCGTGGCCAACGGCGACATCACCTGGTAACGCCCTTCGGGGCCACCAACGGACCGGCCACGCGGACCTTCGGGGACGCGTGGCCGGTCCGTTTTCGCGGCACGTCGCCCACGGATTTCATGCTTTCGCCCTGCGGCGATCCGGCCGGACGCCGATAAGTACGCCATGAGCCATTCCGCCTCACGCGGTGGCGTTCGTCCGGTGATTCCATGATCCGCCGCTCGATCGCGCTGCGTCCCTATTCGCCGCCGACCTCCACGCCGACGACCAGCACCACGACCCCGCCCCCGGGGGACGTGCTCACGTTGACGACCCCGGGCCCCGTCTCCGTGTCGGACATCGACACGGTCATCGGCTCCAGCGGCACGGACACGGTGACGATGCTGTCGTCCGGTCCGCTGGCCGTGAGCGTCGTCGAGACGGTGATCGGGACGGCGGGTACCGACATCCTGTCGATGCTCCAGGGCGGGACGACCCATGTCTCCGCCATCGAGACCGTGCTCGGCAGCGCTGCAGTGGATACCGTGGCCATGCTCGCCGGCGGTCCGCTCGCGGTCTCGGCCGTCGACACGGTCGTCGGCAGCAGCAGCACCGACACGGTCACGATGCTCGGAGCGGGCAGTCTCGCCCTCTCGGGCGTCGAGACCCTGCTGGGCAGCACCGGCACCGACGTCGCCACGCTGCTCGGCGGCGGCACGCTCGAAGTCTCGCTCGTCGAGACCGTGCTGGGCGGGACCGCCGTGGACCGGGTCACGATGCTGTCGGCCGGAACGATGGCCGCCAGCGCGGTCGAGACCGTGCAGGGCACCGCCGACGCTTCGACGGCCGACGTGCTGCGGATGCTCGGCGGCGGCACGGCCTCCGTGTCGGCCATCGAGACCGTCGTGGGCGGCGCGTCGACCGACACCGTCGTGGCGCTCGCCAGCGGCACGCTGGCCCTGACCGACGTCGAATCGGTGATCGGCGCGACCGGGATCGACGTGGCGCGAATCCTCGGCAGCGGCGCGCTGACGGTCAGCGCGATCGAGACGGTGCTCGGCGGGAACGGCGTCGACACCGTCACGATCACCGGCGGCAGCAACCTCGCCACCTCGCTCGTGGAGAACGTGATCGGCGGCAGCGGCGCCGAGATCCTGACGTTGCTGTCAGGCGGCACCGTGTCGACGAGCCTGATCGATTCCGTGATCGGCACGACCGGGACCGCCGACATCCTGCGCGTGCTGGGCGGGGGCACCGCCGCCATCTCCGCCATCGAAACCGTCGTGGGCAGTTCGTCCACCGACTCGGTGCTCGCGCTCGGGGCGGGGTCGGTTGCGCTGAGCAGCGTGGAGACCGCGCTCGGCAGCACCGGCGCGGACGTGATGACGCTGCTCGGCGGCGGGACGCTGCGGACCAGCATCGTCGAGACGGTGCTCGGCAGTTCCGGCGCTGACGTCGTGGAGATGCTCTCCGCCTCGGGACTGTCGGTATCGGCCGTGGAAACCGTGCTGGGAACGGCCTCCGCGGATGTGGTCTCCACCCTCGGCGGCGGATCGCTGTCGCTGTCGGGCGTGGAAACGTTGCTGGGATCGACCGGCACGGACACGGCCGTCGTCCTCGGCGGGGGATCACTGGCCGTGTCCCGCGTCGAGTCCGTGCTCGGCGGCAGCGCCACCGACACGGTGACGATGCTGTCCGAGGGCTCGCTCGCGACCAGCGCCGTCGAAACGGTGGTAGGCACGAACTCGCTCGCCGCCGACGACGTCCTTCGTCTGCTGGGCGGGGGCGCCGTCACGGTCACCGGAATCGAGACCGTGCTCGGCAGTTCCTCCACCGACACGGTGACCGCACTCGGCGGCGGCACGCTCACGGCGAGCGGCGTCGAGAGCGTCATCGGCAGCGCCGCCGTGGACGTGGTCAAGCTGCTCGGGTCGGGTTCGCTCGCCGCAAGCCGGATCGACACCGTGCTCGGCAGCAGCGGCACGGACACCGTGACCCTGCTCGACGGTGGCGCGCTCGCCGTATCCGACGTGGAATCCGTGGTGGGCAGCGGCACGACCGACACGGTCACCATGCTCTCGCCCGGCACGCTCGTCACGAGTCTCGTCGAGACGGTCGTCGGCACCACGGGGACCGGAGACGTGCTGCGCGTGCTCGACGCGGGCACGGTAGCCGCCTCGGCCATCGAGACGGTGATCGGCACGACGGCAACCGACACGGCGGTACTGCTCGGCGGCGGACCGCTGGCCGTGACCGCGATCGACACCGTCGTCGGCACCGCGCTCGATACCGACATGGTGACGATGCTCGGGGCCGGCACGCTCGCCACGTCGCAGATCGAAACCGTGCTCGGCAGCAGCGGCACGGACGTCGTGCAGATGATCGGCGGCGGCGCGCTGGCCGAATCGCGCGTGGAGACGGTGCTCGGCAGCGCAGGCACCGACAGCGTGACCATGCTGGCCACGGGCACGCTCGTGACCAGCCGGGTGGAAACCGTCACGGGCGCCGATGCCGTCGGGTCGGCGGACATCCTGCGGCTGCTCTCGGGCGGCACGGTGGCGGTCTCTGCGATCGAGACGGTGGCGGGCAGCACCGGCACCGACACCGTCGAGATGCTGACGGGCGGCGCGCTCGCGATCTCCGCCGTCGAGACCCTCCTCGGAACGGGCGGCGCCACCGAGACGGTGACGCTCCTGACGGCCGGGACCACGGCGTTCTCGCAGGTCGAAACGATTCTCGGCAGCGGCGGCACCGACATCGCCCGCCTGCTCTCCGCCGGCGATGCGGCCGTGTCCCAGGTGGAGACCGTGCTGGGCGGCACCGGCGCCGAAGTCGTGACGATGCTCGCGCAGGGCGTGCTCGCGGCCAGCGCGATCGAGACGGTGATCGGGACCGGCGCCACGAGCGACGACATCCTGCGGCTGATCGGGGCAAGCACGTCGGCGATCTCGTCCATCGAGTCGGTCATCGGCAGCACCGGCACGGACACCGTGCAGATGATCACCGGCGGCACGCTGACCGCGAGTCAGGTCGATACGGCCCTCGGGACGGCGGGCACGACCGATGTGCTGAGCCTCCTGGGCGGCGGCGCCACGGCGGAGATGTCGTTCGAAACCGTGCTCGGTTCGAGCGCCACCGACACGCTCACGATGCTCGCCTCGGAAGCACTGGCGGTGTCGGCCGTGGACACCATCCTCGGCCATGGCGGCAGTGCCGACGTGCTGACACTGCTCGGCGGCGGCACGACCGCGATCTCGCGCGTCGAGACCGTGCTCGGCAGCGCCGGGTTCGACATTCTCCGTCTGCTGGGCACGGACGATTTGTCGGTGTCCCTGGTGGAGACCGTGCTGGGCAGTGCGGGCACCGAGACCGTGACGATGCTCGCCGGCGGCACGCTGGCGGTGAGCGTGGTCGAGACGGTGGTCGGCACGGCCGACGCCACGGCTGACGTGCTGCGCCTGATCGGCAACGGCACCACGGTCGTGGCCTCGGCCATCGAGACCGTGCTCGGCAGCGCGGGCACCGACACCGTCACGCTGACGGGGTCGAGCACGCTGGCCGCCAGCAGCGTCGAAACGCTCGTCGGCGGCACCGGCACGGACGTCGTCACGCTCCTGGGAGGCGGATCGATGGCCGTGTCGGCGATCGAGACGATGCTGGGCAGCACGGGTACCGACGTCGCCCGCATCCTCGGCAACGGCGATCTGACCGTCTCGCTCGTCGAGACCGTGCTCGGGACCACGGCCGTCGAGACGGTGACCATGCTCGGCGCCGGCAGCCTCGCGACCAGCGCCGTGGATACGGTGATCGGCTCGGGGTCGCTGTCCTCGGACGATTCGCTGCAACTCCTCGGCAGCGGCACGACGGCGGTCTCGACGATCGATTCGGTCACCGGCAGCACCGGGTCGGACACGGTCACGATGCTGGCTGCCGGCACACTCCTCACCAGCGCCGTGGAAACCGTGCTGGGCACCGGCGGCGGCACCGACGTGCTGCGGCTCGCCGGGGGCGGCACTGCGGCGATCGACGGGTTCGCGACGATGCTCGGCTCGACCTCGACGGACACCGTGACGCTGCTGTCCGCCGGCACGCTGGCGATGTCGGCCATCGACACGGTGGTCGGCAGCACGGCGACGAACGACACGCTCACGTACCTGGGGAGCGGCACGACGGCCGTCTCGCAGGTGGAGACCCTGCTGGGCAGCACCGGCACCGACATCGCCCGCCTGCTCGGGGCAAGCGATCTTCTGGTCTCCGGGGTCGAGACCGTCATGGGGAGCGCGGGTACCGATTCCGTCACGATGCTGAGCAGCGGCACGCTGGCCGTGAGCGTCATCGAGACCGTGATCGGCACCGATTCGATGTCGGCGTCCGACGTGTTGCGGTTCATCGGCAACGGCACGACCGCCGTCGTGTCGGCCCTCGAGACCGTGCTCGGCAGCGCCGGCACGGACACGGTGATGCTGGAGGGATCGAGCAACCTTGCCACGAGCAGCGTCGAGACGCTGGTCGGCGGCGCAAGCACCGATGTCGTGACGATGCTCGGCGCAGGCACGACGGCGTTCTCCGGCGTGGAGTCGGTGCTCGGAAGCGTCGGAACCGACATCGCCCGGATGCTCTCGGGCGGCGACATCGCGGTGTCCCAGGTCGAGACCGTGCTCGGCAGCACGACCGGCGACGCCGTGTCGATGCTGGCCACCGGCACGCTCGCCGCCAGTGCAGTGGAGACGGTGATCGGGACGGCCGGCGCCACGGACGACGTGCTGCGGCTCGTCGGGGCGGGGACCACCTCGATCTCGGAGATCGAGTCGGTCATCGGCAGCAACGGCACCGATGCCGTGGAGATGTTCGACGCCGGCATCCTGACGGTGAGCGACCTGGAGACCGTCGTGGGCACCGGCGGCACCGACGAGTTGCGGCTCGTGGGCGGCAGCACGCTCGCGGTCTCGAGCGTCGAGACCCTGAGCGGCAGCGGGGCGACGGACACGGTGAGCCTGCTCGCCTCCGAATCGGTCGCGATCTCGGCCATCGACACGGTGCTCGGCCACGCGGACGCGACCGACGTGCTGACGCTGCTGGGCGGCGGCACCACCGCCGTATCGCGCGTGGAGACGATGCTGGGCAGCACCGGCACCGACATCGCCCGCCTGCTCGGCTCGGGCGACACGGCGATCTCCCAGGTGGAAACGGTCCTGGGCAGCGCCGGCAGCGACGGCGTCACGTTGCTCGCGAGCGGCACACTCGCCATCAGTGCCGTCGAATCGGTCGTCGGAACGAGCTCGGCCACGGCCACGGACATCCTCCGTCTGATCGGCGGCGGCACGAGCGTCGCAGCCTCGGCGGTGGCCTCGGTGATCGGCAGCGGCGGTACCGACACGCTGACCCTGATCGGCGGCGGCGGCGCGATGACCATCACGGGCATCGAGACCCTCGTCGGCAGCGAGAGCACGGACACGATCACCCTGTCCGGCGCCGGCACGACGGCCATCTCGGCCGTGGAGTCGCTGCTCGGCAGCAGCGGCACGGACATCGCCCGGCTGCTGGGCGGCGGCGATCTGTCCGTCTCGCAGGTCGAGACGGTCCTCGGCGGCACCGGCGTCGAATCGGTGACGATGCTGTCCGAAGGCACGCTCACCGTAAGCGCTGTGGAATCGGTGATCGGCACGGCCTCCGGCGCAACGGCCGACGTGCTGCGGCTCGTGGGCGCAACCGGGGTGTCGGTGTCGGCCGTCGAATCCGTGCTCGGCAGCACGGGCGCCGACGCGGTCACGCTGCTTGCGGCGACGGGCCTCTCGGTCAGCAATGTCGAAACCGTCACCGGCAGCGCCGGGGTCGATGCGATTTCGATGCTCGGCGGCGGATCGCTGCGGGTGGGACAGGTCGAGACGGTCCTCGGCAGCACGGGCGCCGACGCGGTCACCTTCGAAGGCGGCGGCGCGCTCGTGGTGTCGCGGGTCGAGTCGGTGCTCGGCACCACGGCGGTCGACGACGCCGTGACCATGCTCTCCGGCGGCACGCTGTCCGCCAGCGCCGTCGAGACCGTGATCGGCACGTCGACCGCAAGTGACGTGGTGCGCCTGCTCGGCGCGGCGTCGCTGTCGGTGTCGGCAGTCGAGACCGTGATCGGCAGCACCGGCACCGATGTCGTCACGCAACTGGACGCCGGCGCGCTCGCGGTGAGTGCCGTCGAGACCGTGCTGGGGACCGACTCGCTGTCCACGGCCGACGTGCTCCAGCTCGTCGGCGGCTCCACCGTCTCGGCCTCGGCGATCGAGACCCTGCTCGGTTCCACGGCCACCGACACCGTCACGCTGCTCGGCGGCGGCAACATCGCCGCCAGCGCGGTCGAGACGCTGACCGGCAGCGGCGACCTCGACGTCCTCACCCTCCTGGGGGGCGGATCCCTGCGCGTGAGTTCGATCGAGACCGTGCTCGGCAGCGCCGGAACGGACGCGGTGACCTACACGGGCGGCGGCGAACTGGTGGTCTCGAACGTCGAGACCGTCGCCGGCGGCTCGGGCATCGACACCGTCATCACGCTGTCGCCGGGCACGCTGGCCGTGAGCCTGGTCGAGAACGTGATCGGCACGAGCGGCACGGACGTGATCCATGCCCTGTCGGCCGGGACGCTCGGCATCTCCGCCATCGAATCCGTGATCGGCAGCGGCGGCACGGACATCGTGGCCATGACCGACGGCGGCGCCCTCGCGACGAGTGCCGTCGAGACGGTCTTCGGGACGGCGGATGCGGACGTGCTCACGCTGCTCGGGGGCGGATCCACGCGCCTGCAGCTGATCGAGACGGCGCTCGGCACGGCCGCGGTCGACGCGGTGACGATGCTCGCCGGCGGCGAGCTGGTCGTGTCTGCGGTCGACACCGTGACCGGCAGCACGGACGTGGACACGGTCACGCTGCTCGGGGCCGGTGCGACGGCGCTGTCCCGCGTGGAAACCCTCCTCGGCAGCGCCGGGACGGATGTCGCGACGCTGCTGGGCGCCGCCGACATCGCCGTGTCCCGGGTCGAGACCGTGCTCGGCAGCAGCGGCGTCGACAGCGCGTCGATGCTCTCGGCCGGGCCGCTCGCCGTCAGCCGCATGGAGACCGTCGTCGGCACCGAATCGCTCGCGACCGACGACGTGCTCACGCTGCTCGGGGGCGGCACGACGACGATCACGTCGATCGAGACCGTACTCGGCAGCACGGGCACGGACACGGTCTCGATGATCGCGAGCGGTGATCTCGCCGTCAGTGGCGTCGAGACACTCACCGGCGGCGCGGACACCGATGTCGTGACCTTGCTCGGTGCCACGACGCTGCGCGCGAGCCGCGTGGAGACGCTGCTCGGATCGACCGGCACGGACATCGTGACGATCGCCGGCGGCGGCGAACTCGCGACCTCCGGGATCGAGACGGTACTGGGCGGCACGGGCGAGGACTCGGTCACGATGCTCGACGGCGGCAACCTCGCCGTGAGCAGCGTGGAAACGGTCGTCGGCGCCGCGTCGGGATCGACCGACGATGCCTTGCGCCTGCTCAACACCGGGACGACGTCGCTCTCGGCCATCGAGTCCGTGGTTGGCAGCACCGGCGTCGAGACCATCGTGCTGCTCGGCGCGACGGCCATCTCGATGTCCGCGATCGATACGCTGATCGGCAGCGAGGGAACGGACGTCGCGAGCCTGATCGGCGCAGCCACGCTGCGTCTTTCGGCGGTCGAGACCCTGCTCGGCAGCGCGGGGACGGATGTCGCCCACCTGCTGGGCGGCGGCGCCGTGACGGTGTCCGCGGTGGAGACCGTGGTCGGCGGCGCCGGCGTGGACGAGGTCACGACCCTGTCGCCGGGCACGCTGGCGGTGAGCGCCGTCGAGTCGGTGATCGGCTCCGGTTCGGCGACGACGGACGACGTGCTGCGCCTGCTCGGCGCTTCGACGACATCGGTGTCGGCCGTCGAATCGGTCCTCGGCAGCACCGGAACGGACGTGGTCGAAATGATCGCGGCCGGTTCGCTCGCGACCAGCAGCGTGGAGACCGTGTTCGGATCCACGGCCGGCAACACCGATGTGCTGACGCTGCTGGGCGGCTCGGCGAGCGAGTCGGGATTCGAGACCGTGGTCGGCACGACGGCTGCGGATTCGGTCACGCTGCTCGCCTCCGAGGCCGTGGCCGTGTCGGCCGTGGACACCGTGATCGGTCACGTCGACGCGTCGGATGTCGTGACCCTGCTCGCGGCCGCGACCGTCTCCGCGAGCCGCGTCGAGACGCTTCTGGGCAGTACGGGCACCGACGTCGCGAGGCTGCTGGGTAGCGGCGATCTCGCCGTGTCGCAGGTGGAGACGGTGCAGGGTGCGGGCGGCGTCGACACGGTCACGATGCTGGCTGCCGGCGCAATGGCCGTCAGTGCGATCGAGACGGTGACGGGATCCGCCTCCGGTGCGGTCGACGACACGCTGCGTCTGCTCGGCGGCGGCACCGTGGCCGTCTCGGCCGTCGAATCGCTGCTGGGCGGCACGGGTACGGACATCGTCACGATGCTCGAATCGCGGGCGATTGCCGTGTCCGCCATCGAGACGGTCGCCGGTCACTCGGATGCGCTGGACGTGGTGACCCTGCTCGGCAGCGGCACGACCGCCGTGTCGCAGGTGGAAACCTTGCTCGGCAGCACCTCGACCGACGTGGCCCGTCTGCTGGGCGGCGGCGCGCTCGCCGTGTCGCGGGTGGAGACGGTCCTCGGCGGCACGGGCACCGACGCCCTCTCGATGATGGCGGCCGACACGCTCGCCGTCAGTTCGGTGGAGACCGTGCAGGGCTCGGCATCGGCCATCACCGACGACGTGCTGCGGCTGCTGGGCGCCGGAACCGTTCACGTGTCCGCGATGGAGTCCGTGGTCGGGACGACCGGCACCGACGCCGTCCTGATGATGGCCGCCGACGATCTGGCCGTCAGCGCTGTCGAGCTCGTTGTCGGCAGCGACACGGTGGGCATCGATGACGTCGTGACCCTCATCAGCGGCACCACGCTGTCCGTCTCCGCGGTGGAGACGTTGCTCGGAAGCACCTCGACGGACGTGGTGACGATGCTCGATCCGTCGACGCTGGCCGTGTCGCGCATCGAGACCGTGCTGGGGACGAGCGCGACCGAAGTGGTGCGCATGCTGTCGGCCGGCACCATGAACGTGTCCCGCATCGACACGGTGCTGGGCAGCGGCGGCGCCGACGTCGTGCGCGTGATGAACGCGGGCGACCTCATGGTCTCGCAGGTGGACACGGTGATCGGCTCCGGCGGCACGGACGTCGTGTCGATGATGGCGTCCGGCGCGATGGCGACGAGCGGCATCGAGACGGTGATCGGCTCCGATCCTTCCTCGGCGGACGACACGCTGCGGCTCCTCGGTGGCGGCGCCGTGGCGGTATCGGACATCGAGTCCGTCCTGGGCAGCACGTCCACCGACCTCGTGACGATGCTGGACAGCGGCACCGTCGCCGTGTCCTCGATCGAGACCGTCCAGGGCAGCACCGATTCGCCGGACGTGGTCCTGCTGCTCGGCGCAGGAACCACCGGCGTGTCGGCCGTCGAATCGGTGCTCGGCACCACGGGCACCGACGTCGTCCGGATGCTGGGCGGCGGCGATCTGCAGGTCTCGATCGTCGAGACCGTCATCGGCAGTGCCGGGACCGACGTGGTCGGGATGATGTCCATGGGCACGCTGACCGTCAGTGCGGTCGAGACCGTCGTCGGATCGAACGCGGTCGGTACCGACGACGTGCTGCGGCTCCTCGGGGGCGGGTCCGTGGCCGTGTCCGCCGTCGAGACCGTCATCGGCGGCACGGGGACCGATGCGGTCCAACTGGTCGACGGCGGCCTGATCGAGACCAGCGCCGTCGAGACGGTGATGGGCACCGCGGGAACGGACATCCTGAAGGCCATCGGCACGCTGGCCGCCTCGGTGACCGACATCGAAACCGTGATCGGCAGCACCGGCACGGCCGACAAGGTGACGATGCTCGACCAGGGCGCCCTGGCCGTCAGCGCCATCGAGACGGCGGTCGGCACCGGCGGCGGCACCGAAGTGGTGTCGCTCCTGGCGAGCGGGACGCTGCGCACGACGAACATCGAGTCGGTCATCGGCACGGTCGGAGACGACGTCTTCGTCTTCAGCGGCGGCCAGGGCGTCACGGCGTTCGGCGGCGGCGGCGCGGACACCTACACCGGCGGTGCCGGCGCGGACATCTTCGTGTTCACGTCCACGGCGGAGTCCGCGGTCGGGAACGAGGACACGATCACGAACTTCGACAAGGGCCTGAGCGGCATCGACCAGCTCGACTTCTCGGCCATCACGGCCGGGTCGGGCACGTTGCAGACGAACTCGGGCACGTACGACACCGGCGGCGCGGGACCGCAGGCCATCGTCCGCACGTCCGGTCTGCTGGAACTGGACGCCAACGGCGACGGCAGCACCGACCTGCAGATCCACCTGACCGGCGTCGGGGTCAACGGGCTGAACAGCGGGGACATCACGTGGTAAGGACCCGGGTCAAACCGCCGCCGTGACGTCCCGTCCGGGGGGATTCCCGAGCCCGCTCGCTCGGCGCCAGCCCACCCGTCTGTCATAGGAAAGGCTAAACCCGAGAGTCCGGCGGCCGTAAAGGCCGGCGTAGGGATCGCTTCGTCCGCGCTCCCGCGACTCACGGCGACAGACCATGAACGAGACCGGTACACAGAGCGTTTTCCAGGCCCTCCAGGCAGGTGAGCACCTGCTCGCAGCACAGCGGGCGCGGGCCTTTCTGGCCGATCACCCGACCGACGGAGAAGGCTGGTTCATGCTGGGTATCGCCGAGCGGGCCCTGGGCGACCCCCGGTCCGCGGCCGAGAGCTACCGCCGGGCGCTGGTCACCCATTCGGGACACGCGGACGTCTGGTTCAACCTGGGCAACGCACTGATCGATTGCAACGAGGCGGAGCAGGCACTCACCGCCTTCCAGACCGCAGCCGAACGCCAATCCGATCACCAGGGTGCCCTGCGGCAGGTGGTCCGGCTGGCGCAGTCGCAGTCTCGACCCGACCTCGCAGCCGACGCGGCCGCCCGGCTGTCCGCGCTCGACCCGGACAACCTCGACGCCGTCGTATCGCAACTGCGTGCCCTGCGTCAGGGCAACCGCTGGACCGAGGCGATGGCCCTGTTCCAGAAGGCGCTGCCGAAGGGGCTGGAACACGGCGGCCTGCTGCTCGAAGGCGGTCAGCTGCTGGAACGTCAGGGCGATCACCGGGCGCTGGCCGTGCTGTACGAACGCCTCGACCGACTGATGCCCGACAACGCGCTGGTCAAGTTCCAGCTCGGCCTGAACCTGCTGCGTACCCAGCGCTTCACCGCCGGTCTGGCGGCGCTGCGGGCGGCCGAGGCACTGGGCCTGAACGAGCGACCGCTCTGGGTGAACCTCGGCATGACGCTCATGCGCGAGGAGAAGGTCGACGAGGCCATCGCCTACCTCGAGCGTGCCGCACCGGCCTACGCCGACTACCCGAGCGCCTACGTCTACCTGTATTCCCTGCGCCAGAAGCTGTGCGACTGGCGCGACTACGACTCGCTGCCGGCGCGGCTGCTGGCACCGGCACTCGGTCCGGTCGACCCGGCCCATCCGCCCGCCCTGCCCTTCCCGCTGACGTCCTTCCCGGGCGACATCGACGAGGCGCAGCAGCTGACCATCGCCCGCCGCTTCTCCGCCTATCTGGCCCGCGACATCGCCCCGTACACGGAACACCCGTGGGCCGGCAGGAACCCGCGCATCCGCCTGGGCTATCTGTCGGCGGACTTCCACGACCACGCGACGGCGCACCTGATGCTGGGCATGTTCAAGCGCCACGACCGCTCGCGCTTCGAGGTGTTCGCCTATTCGTACGGCCCGAACGACGGCTCCGACTACCGCGGCCGCATCGAGCGCGAGGCCGAGCATTTCGTCGATCTCTCGCTGCTGTCCGACCGTGAGGCCGCGGCACGGATCCATGCCGACCGTATCGACGTGCTGGTGGACCTGAAGGGCTTCACCCGCGACGCCCGCACCCCGATCCTCGCCTACCGGCCGGCGCCGGTGCAGGTGGCCTGGCTGGGCTACCCGGGCAGCATGGGCGCGACCTTCATCGATCACGCGGTCGTGGACGCGACCGTGGTGCCGCCGGAAGCGGCGAAGCACTACAGCGAGCGGCTCGTCTACATGCCGCACACGTACCAGGTCAACGACGACGAACAGGTCATCGCCGAGGCGCCCACGCGTCAGGAGGCCGGCCTGCCTGCCAAGGGCTTCGTCTTCTGCAGCTTCTGCGCGCACTACAAGCTCGAGCCGAAGGTGTTCGCGGCCTGGATGCGCATCCTCGAGGCCGTGCCCGGCAGCGTGCTGTGGCTGGTGGGCGGATTCGAGCAGGCGCACGGAAACCTGCGCGCTGCCGCGCAGGCGCACGGCATCGACGCGAAGCGTCTCGTCTTCGCACCGCGCGAGAAGAAGGCGCAGCACCTGGGACGCCATCGCCTCGCCGACCTGTTCCTGGACACGTTCGCCTACAACGGTCACACGACCATGAGCGACGCGCTGTGGACCGGCCTGCCCGCCATCACCGTGCCCGGCCGTACCTTCGCGACCCGCGTGGGCGCCAGCCTGCTGAAGGCGATCGGGATGGAGGAGATGATCGCGCCCGACGTCGAGGCCTACGTGCAGCTCGCGATCGACCTCGCCCGCGACCCGAAGCAGCTCGCCGCCGCGCGGGCGAAGCTCGAATCCAATCGCCTCTCCGCACCGCTGTTCGACACGGCAGGCTTCGTGCGCGACTTCGAAGCGCGGATGCTGGAAATCGCGCCGGCCAATGCCGCCGAGCGCGAGCGCCGCGCCAGGGACGAATCCGGCCTGATGGCCGCGATCCAGACGATGGAGCGCGACGAGAACGAAGCGGCCGCCCGTCACGTCGAGGCCCTGCTGAACGGCGGCTGCGACCGCCCGGACGCTTGGAACCTCTACGCCGTGGCACTGCGCCGCCTGAAGCGTTTCGATCTGGCCGGCGTCGCGTACCGCCGTGGCCTCGGACTGAAGCCCGACTTCGCCGACATGATCGGGAACTACGCCAACCTGCTGCGCGAGCAGGATCAGGTGGACGCGTCGCTGCCGCTGTATCGCGAAGCGGTACGGCTCGCGCCGGGCAATCGGAACGCCCTCACGAATCTCGCCGCCGCCCTGTCCGCCTATGCGATGCCCGAAGCCCAGCTCGAGGTGCTCGACCAGGCCGAGGCGCTCGAGCCGGACAATCCCGACATCCACTGGGACAAGGCGCTCGCCCTGCTGATGCTGGGCCGCGTGGGCGAGGGACTGGAGGAATACGAGTGGCGGCATCCGCGCATGCAGCCGCCGCCCCGCGACTATCCGGGTCCGCAATGGCACGGCGAACCGCTGGACGGCAAGCGCATCTTCCTGCACTGGGAGCAGGGCTACGGCGACGTGATCCAGTTCCTGCGCTTCATCCCCCTCGTGGTCGCGAAGGGCGGCCGCGTGGTGCTGGAGGTGCAGCCCGGGTTGAAGTCGCTGGTCGAGGCGATGGACGGTGTCGTCGAGGTCGTCGAGGCGCCGGCCCCGCCCCCGCCGCACGACATCTGGACGTCGCTGCTGTCGGTGCCGCACATCCTGGGTATCGACGAGGTCACGCTGCCGGTGCGGCGCCCGTACATCGCCGCGCCCGCCGATCGTCGCGAGGCTTGGCGTGCGAGACTGCCGAAGGGAAGGAAGCCGCGCATCGGTCTCGTCTGGGCCGGCAACCCGAACGTGAAGAACGACCGGCTGCGCTCGCCGCGGCTCGCCCCGCTGTTGCCGCTGCTGGAGATCGCGGACATCGAATGGGTGCTGCTGCAGCAGGGCGACGGCCGCAAGGACCTCGAGGGCCTGAAACCCGGCAAGCACGTCATCGACATCGGCACGCAGGCGAAGGACTTCGCCGACACCGCCGCGATCATGAGCGACCTGGATCTGGTCATCACCTCGGACACCTCGACGGCGCACCTCGCCGCGGCCCTCGGGTGCGACACCTGGGTGCTGCTGCACTACGCCTCCGACTGGCGCTGGGGGTTCGAGGAACCCTGCCAGTGGTATCCCGGCGTGCGCCTGTTCCGTCAGCACGATTTCGCGCAGTGGGCGCCGGTCGTGGAGCGCGTGCGCCTCGCGCTCCGCGATCGCTTCAAGCTGGCAAAGCCGAAACGCGCGGCGAAGTCGACGCCGGTACCGGCACCGTCGACTCCCGCAGCGCCGCCGCCGCTGCTCACCGAGGCCTTCGGCCTCTACCAGCGCGGGCAGCATCGGCTTGCCCGCATGGTGGCCCGGGCCGCCCTGTTGGGACATCCCGAGCGCGCCGACGGCTGGTGCTTGCTCGGCGTGGCGGAACGGGGGCTCAACGACGTCCCGAACGCGGAACGCGCCTATCGCCGCGCGGTGACCGTGTACCCGGAATATCCGGATGCGTGGTTCAACCTCGGCAACGCGCTGCGCTTCGCCAAGCGCTTCGAGGAATCGCGCGAGGCCTACGCCCAGGCGATCCGGCTCCAGCCCGATCACGCGCTCGCGCACAGCCTGATCTCGGACGTGCACCGCGAGCTGCTGCAGCTGGAGGAAGCGGAAGCCGCCGCCCGCAAGGCGCTGGCGATCCGTCCCGACTTCGCGGAAGCGTGGGGACACCTGGGCAACGCGCTCAACGACCTCGAGCGATTCGAGGAAGCGGCCGCGTGCTACGAGCGGGCACTGCAGTTGCCGGACTGCCCGCCCGAGACGATGTACAACAAGGGCGTCGCGCTGCAACGGGCGCGGCGCGTGCCGGAGTCCATCGCGTGCTACCGGCGCATCATCGCGACCAAGCCGCAGGAGAGCAATCCGCACTACAACCTGGCGACCGCGCTGCTGTCGCTCGGTGAATTCGAGGAAGGCTTCCGGGAATACGAGTGGCGCCTGGCCAAGCCGGAACTGCGGCCGCGTCCGTATCCGCAACCGCAGTGGCGCGGCGAGCCGCTCGACGGCAAGCGCCTCCTGCTGTATTGGGAACAGGGCTACGGCGACACGTTCCAGTTCCTGCGCTTCGTGCCGCTGCTGGCCGCGCGGGGTGCCCGCGTGTTCCTCGAACTGCAGGCCGGCATCAAGCCGATCTCGGGCCGGGTCCCCGGCGTGGAAGCCGTGTTCGATGCGGGCGAGCAATTGCCGGCCTTCGATCTGCACGCGCCGCTGCTCTCGGTGCCGGCTCGCCTCGGACTCGGTGCGGCCGACATTCCGCCGAAGGGCGCCTATCTCACCGTGCCGCCGGAGTCGGCGCAGCGCTGGGCGCCGCGGATGGCTCGTCGCAACCGCAATCTGCGCGTCGGCCTCGTCTGGGGCGGCAATCCGAACGTGCGCAACGACCGCTTCCGCTCGCCGCGCCTGCAACCGCTGCTGCCGCTGTTCGACCTGCCCGGCATCGAGTGGGTCGTGCTGCAGCAGGGCGACGGCCGCCGCGATCTGGAGACGTTCGCGCCGCGAGGCCACATCGTCGACATCGCCGCCGAGGTGACCGACTTCGCCGACACCGCCGCGATCATGAACGAGCTGGACCTCGTGATCAGCTCCGACACCTCGACGGCACACCTCGCTGCCGCCCTCGGACGGCCGACGTGGGTCATCCTGCACTACGCCGCCGACTGGCGCTGGATGCGCGACGAGGGCACGGTCTGGTACCCCGGGATGCAGGTCTTCCGGCAGCGGCGTCCCGGCGCGTGGGACGAAGCCGTCGCCCGGATGAAGCAGGCGCTGCAAACCCTTTCACAGCCCGAGCGCACGGAGGCGCTGGCCCTGTCATGAACGCACCGACCGAGAAGATCGTCCTCAACGTGGGCTGCGGCCCGCGTCTGCCCGACAAGCTGGCCCCGCTGTTCCGCACGCGCGGCTGGCGCGAGGTGCGCCTCGACATCGACCCGAACGTGCAGCCCGACCTGGTGGGCAGCCTCACGGACATGAGCGCCGTGGCCGCCGGCAGCTGCGACGCCGTGTGGTCGTCGCACAACCTCGAGCACCTCTACGCATACGAGGTGCCGAAGGCGCTGGCCGAGTTCAAGCGCGTGCTGAAGCCGGACGGCTTCCTGCTGATCACGCTGCCGGACCTGCAGGCCGTGGCGAAGGTGGTCGCCGAAGGCAAGCCCGATGCGGTGCTGATCCGCACGCGCATCAACGGTGAGGAAGGCCCGCCCATCACGGCGCTGGACATCATGTTCGGCCACGACTGGTGGATCGAACGCGGCCGCACCTACATGGCCCATCGCACCGGATTCACGCGCGAGAGCCTGGGCAAGCGCCTCATCGACGCGGGCTTCGCCACCGTGGCCACGCGCCCGGGCTCGGCCTTCGACCTGTGGGCGATCGCCACCGTGCAGCCCATGTCCGCCAACCTCGGCCTGCTCGAACAGGCCACGCAGCAGTGCGCGCTGGCCGCCTGACGCTCCCTTTCCCGGAATCGAGACCATGAAGATCGTCTACGTGAACTGCCCGGTATACGACTACCTGACCGCGTCGCTCATCGAAGGGCTCGACGCCCTCGGCCACGAAGTCGTCACCTCGCAAGCCGCCAGCCGGGGCAAGGTGCTGCCGGATGCCGAACTGCGCGCAGCCGCCGAGACCGCGGATCTCGTCATCGTCGGATCGAACCAGGGCGTGCGTTCGCACCTGGTGCAGGACGTGGCGAACCCGCGCAAGGTATTCGTCGACGGCGGCGACCAGCAGGACTTCGGCGTGACCAACAACATCCGCTACAAGCTGGTGTTCAAGCGCGAACTGTCGAAGCGCTTCCTCGATGCGGAGAGCCAGTTCGTCTTCCCGCTGCCGTTCGCGGCCGAGCAGCGCTACTTCACCGCCCCGGCGGTGCAGCGCGACCTCGCGGTGACCTTCCTCGCGAACATGCACACGAACCCGTGGCGCAATTCGGTGCACCAGCGCCTGAAGAATTTCCGCAACCCGTCCATCGTGTCGGGCACGACGAACGAACGCGCGTACAGCGCCTCGCAACCCAAGGCCACGGCGGTGGAGACGCCGCTGTACCGGCAGCTGATCCGCCGCAGCCACATCTCGGTCAGCGTGGCCGGCGCAGGCTACGACACGGCGCGCTTCTGGGAGATCCTCGCCGGCGGCGCGATGCTGCTCACGCAGGATCTGGACATGGTGATCCCGCACGGCTTCACCGACGGCGTCGACTGCGTGACCTTCCGCTCGCTCGACGAGTTCGACGAGAAGCTGATGTTCTATCTGAACCGCCCCGACCTGGTGAAGCAGATCGCCGAACGCGGCCACGCGCGGGTGAAGGCGCATCACACGACGGCGGCGCGGGCGCAGCAGTTCCTCGAGGCGGTCACGAAACACATCGACCGCGACGGCTATTGCGAGCAGTTCCTGCACCCCGAGATCCGCGCGATCGAGGACGTGTGCGTCGGCCGCGGCCTGGACGTGGGCTGCGGCAGCAGCAAGACGTCCCCCAATTGCATCGGCGTGGACCTGACGCCGGCCGGCGCGACCGGCAGCGTGGGCTGCGAATCGGGCCGGGTCTCGGTGGCGGAGGTCGCTGCGAGCGGCGACAACCTGCACATGTTCGAGGACAGCTCGCTCGACTTCGTGGTCGCGCGCCACAACCTGGAGCACTACCACGACCCGGCGAAGACGCTGCGCGAGTGGAAGCGCGTGCTGCGTCCCGGCGGTCGCATCGGCGTCGTGGTGCCCGACCACGACAAGGTCGACACGTACGCGCTGGACCCGACGCACTACTGCCACTTCACGCGCGACTCGCTGACGAAGCTCGCGCAGGAAGTGGGCGACCTGCAGGTCCGCAAACTGGACGTCTGCGTGCCCAACTGGAGTCTGGTGGGCATCTTCGAGAAGGCCGCGTGACGCCGCCTGCCCCCCCTCAACCGGAGACCCCCATGGACCGCCTGCGTTTCGTCTGGGAACTGCTGTCCTACGACGGCGACACCACGTTCTACCCCGATTCGGCCCGCCCCGAACTGACCGGTCTGATCGAGACGGCCCCGCGCCGTGCCTTCGAACTGGGCTGCCACAAGGGCGCGATGGGTGCGGCCCTGAAGCAGAAGTTTCCCGGCCTGCACTACACGGGCCTGGAGATCAATCCGAAGACCGCAGCCGTCGCGCGCGAGCGTCTGGACACCGTGGTCGAGGAAGACCTGCTGAAGATCGATCCCGACGCCCACGAGGCGTTCCGCGAGCCCTTCGACGCCGTGATGCTGGCCGACGTGCTGGAACACCTCTACGACCCGTGGCAGGCACTGCTGCGCGTGGGCCGCGTGCTCGCCCCGGGCGGGAAGGTCTACGTGAGCGTGCCGAACGCGCGCAACTACTGGCTGATCTCGGAGCTGATCAAGGGCAACTTCACCTACCAGACGGCCGGGCTGCTGGACGTGACGCACATCCGCTTCTTCACGCTGCGCGAATGCCAGCGCATGTTCGCGGAGACCGGGTTCCACGTCGAGAAGATCGTGTCGGTGCGCGATCCGCGCGTGCACATCGAAGGCGAGTTCAAGGCGCCGGTGACGCTGATGGACAAGTGGTTCTCCCTCAACGACGTCGACGCGCAGACGGCCCGCGAACTTTCCACGCTGCAGTTCCTGTTCGTCCTGTCGCGTCCGACGGCCGCCCGCGCGGATTCGTAGGAGCAGCATGCCGCCTGCGTTCCGGGTCGTCATCCTGTCCCCGCCGGGCTATCGCCATGCGGCGGCGTTCCACGAGATCGCCGAAACACTGACCCACGCGATCCGCGCATCGGGGTACCCGGTCTCGATGGGGTACAACCGGTTCGCCGCGGACGCGATCCACCTGGTGCTGGGCTCCAATCTCGCGAGCCCGGCCCTGGCCCGGGCCATTCCGGGCGGGTCGGTCATCTACAACCTCGAACAGATCGACGCCGCTTCGAAGTGGTGGCACGACGGGCTGCGCGCCCTCATCTCGCGCTGCGAGACCTGGGACTACAGCGAGCGCAATCTCCGCACGTTTGCGGCGCTCGGCGTCGCCCGGCCCGTGACGCACGTTCCGGTCGGCTACGTTCCCGAACTCTCGCGCATCGCCCCGGCGGCGGTGCAGGACATCGACGTGCTGTTCTACGGGTCGGTGAATCCGCGCCGCCAGCAGCTGCTGGACGCGATTCGCGCCCGCGGGTTGAACGTGACGCAACTCTTCGGCGTGTACGGCACCGAACGCGACGCCCACATCGCCCGGGCGAAGGTCGTCCTGAACTCGCATCTGTATCCGGCGCAGATCTTCGAGGTCGCGCGGGTCAGCTACCTGCTGGCCAATCGCAAGGCGGTGGTCTCGGAATGCGAATCCGGCACCGCGCTGGAACCCGGCATCGAGTCCGCGGTGACGCTGGTGCCCTACGACGCCGTGGCCGATGCGTGCGTCCGGCTCGTTGCCGACGCCGAGGCCCGCGCCGCGCTGGAATCGTCCGGACACGCCTGGATCGCGGCGCGCCCGATGGCGCCGGTCCTGGCACCGCATCTGGCGCGGCTGGCGGCGGCGCATCGTCCGCTCACGCCCTTGCCGGCACCCGCCCGATTGAAGCTGGGGGCATTCGACCTGCCGAAGGACGGCTGGGTCTGCGCCGACGATCGCAACGTCGCCGCCGACTTCCCGGTCACGCCCGACGCGGCCCTGCCCCTGGGTCAGACCGTCGACACGGTCCGCTACGGACGCTGGACGCTGGCGCCGGGCTGCCTGGACGAGATCGACGCGGGCGACTGGCCGGCCCGCGCGGCCGACCTGAATGCCTTCCTCCGGGACTGTGCCCGCCTGCTGCGGTTCGGGGGCACGCTGAAGGTCCGCGTCCCCCATGCGCTGTCGGTCGAGACGGATGCCGATCCCCGCTACCGGCGCGGCTTCTCCGAGCGCAGCTTCGGCCGCTACGCGGATGCCCACATCGCACTCGGCTGGGAGGACTGCGCTCTCGAGCTCACGGATCTGCATCTCGAGCTGTCGGAATATGGCATTGGCCTAAAGGAACAGGGGAACCCTGCCGATATGTTGAGCCGGACGCCCCGCGCGGTGGACCGCATCGCGGCCACGCTGACCCGACGGGGGTATCGCGCGCCCGCCGGCGCGCAACCGACAAACGTACAAGCGCAACCCGAGACCTGATTCCCATGCGCGAGCTTCTGTGGTCCCACCGACGCCTCTTCTATGCGGTGGGCATGTTCAGCTTCATCGTGAACCTGCTCCAGCTGGGACCGTCGTTCTACTGGATGGCCGTGTTCGACCGGGTGATGACCTCCCGCAGCGAGGCCACCCTGTTCTACCTGACGCTCGGCGTGGCCGGCACGCTGCTGCTGATCATGATCCTGGAGATCCTCCGGGCGCGGCTGCTGGTCGTGATCACGGTATGGATCGACAAGAAGGTCGCACCGGTGATCTTCGACGCCCTCGTCACTCAGGGCGGCCGGCCGGAGGTTCCCGCGTATCCGGAGGGAATGCGCGACCTTTACACCTTCCGCAACTACATCACCGGCAGCGGCATCTTCGCGCTGTTCGATGCGCCCTGGCTGCCGATCTACCTGGTGCTGATCTTCCTGTTCTCGACGATGCTCGGGTACTTCGCCCTGATCGGGGTGGGGATCCTGGTGAGCGTGGGCTGGGTCAACGAGAAGATGTCCCGCAATGCGCTGGACACGATGCACAAGGAGATGGCGAGTTCCTCGCGCTTCGTCGACACGGTCTCCCGCAACGCCGAGAGCGTGCTGACGCTCGGCATGCTCCCCAACGTGCGCGACCGCTGGTCGGAGCTGAACGAGCTGTCGCTGTCGCACCAGACGGTCACGGCGAACGTCGTGGGTTCGACGGTGAGCTTCACCCGTCTGGTACGGCAGATCGTGCAGATCATGATGCTGTGCGCCGGCGCCTGGCTGATCCTGGAACAGAACACCTCGCCCGGCGTGATGATCGCGGCCACCTTCATCGCGTCGCGGGCGCTCGTGCCGGTGGAGATGTTCCTCTCCTCCTGGACCCAGTTCGCCGAGGCCCGCGCCGCCTACCGCCGCCTGGATGACTTCCTGCTGAAGATCCAGAAGCCGTTCGAGGAGAAGATGACGCTCGAACCGCCGAAGGGGACCGTCTCGGTGGAGCGTCTCACGCTCGTGGTACCGGGCCGCCCGCAGCCGGTGATCCGCGGGATCTCGTTCGAAGTGAGCCCCGGCGAATCGATCGGCGTCATCGGGCCGTCCGGTTCCGGCAAGTCCACGCTCGCGCGTCTGCTCGTGGGTCTCTGGCCACCGACGGCGGGCACCGTGCGCTTCGATGGCGCGGAGATCGATCACTGGTCGCGCGACGAACTGGGCAAGCACATCGCCTATCTGCCCCAGACCATCGAACTGTTCTCGGGCACGATCGCCGAGAACATTGCACGCATGGGCAAGGTCGACGCCAAGGAAGTGGTGGCGGCGGCGCAGAAGGCCGGCGTGCACGATCTCGTCGTCCGGCTGCCGCGCGGCTACATGACCAAGGTGTCCGACGGACACAGCGGCCTGTCCGGCGGGCAGAAGCAGCGCATCGCCCTCGCCCGGGCACTGTTCGGCGATCCGCGCATCGTCGTGCTCGACGAGCCCAACTCCAATCTGGATGCCGAGGGCGAGTCGATGCTGCAGAACGTGCTGAACGAACTGAAGTCCCGGGGCGTGACGACCTTCGTGATCGCGCACCGTCCGTCGGTGCTCCAGAACGTGGATCGCATTCTCGTGCTGAAGGACGGGCTGATCGAGCGGTTCGCACCCCGCAACGAGGTCATGGGCCAGTACGCGGGCAACATCGCCCGGGCTGCGTGACGTCACCGGAACCCCCATGTTCGACAACGCCTTCCACAAGCTCTTCCGCATCGGCGCGCCGGGCAAGCTGCCCGACGATCCGGGGCCGATCCTGCGCCTGGGCTTCGGCCTCATCTTCGTGTTCGTCGTGGGCGGTCTCTCGTGGATGGCGTTCGCGCCGCTCGAAGGGGCCATCGTCAGCGAAGGCGTGGTCAAGGTCCGCAACGAACGCATCCCGGTCCAGCACTCGAAGGGCGGCGTGGTCAGTGCGCTGCACGTCCGCGACGGCGTGACCGTGAAACCGCAGCAGGCGCTGTTCGAGATCTCCGAACCGTCGCGGCTGGCAGGCTTCCAGTCGTCGCGTTACCAGCAGATCTCCGAGCGTGCGCGCAATGCACGGCTGCGTTCCGAGCAGATGTTCTCGCCGCGCGTCGTGTTTCCGCCGGCAGTCCTCAGCCGCATGGACGACTCGGAAGTCGTGGCGATCGTGCAGCAGGAAGAGACGGTGTTCCGCAACCGCCGCGATGCGCTCGTCACGGCCGAGGCCGCGATGAAGCGCGAGATGGCCCTGATCCACCAGGAGCGGGTGCAGCTGAACGAGCGTTCGCAGATGCAGAAGGAGGCCGTGCTGCTCGCGAACGAGCAACTCTCCGCCAACGAGGACCTGGTCTCCATGGGCTTCGTCTCCCGCCAGCGCATCCTCGAGCTGAAGCGCGCGCAGGTGGCGGAACAGGCAAGTGCCGGTCAGCTGGAGGCGGATCGGCTGCGGGCGGACCAGCGGCTGGCCGATCTGGACCGGCGCGTGGCCGAACTCCGCAATCACTATCTCGAGACCGCGGCGCAGGAGCTCAAGGCCAGCGACGATCGGCTGCACCAGCTCGAACAGCAGGTCTCCGCGCAGCAGTCGGAAGTCCAGCGGGACACCATCACCGCCCCCGTGGAAGGGACGGTCATCAACATGCGATCGTTGTCCGTCGGAACGACGGTCGGACCCATGCAGACGGTGATGGAGATCGTGCCGTCGGACGATTCGCTGTTCGTGGAGACGCCGGTGGAACCGCGCAACATCCGCTACCTGCATCTGGGCGGCAGCGCGGACATCCAGGTCACGGGCTGGAACCGCCGGACCATGCCGCTGCTGAAAGCGACGGTGGACTACATCTCGGCCGACGCGGTGCATCTGCGCGACGACCTGACCGCCTACGTGGTTCGCCTGAAGGTGGACAGGCAGCAACCGGGGAAGGTGACCCTGGAACCGCTGAAGCCGGGCATGCAGACCATCGTGTACGTGCGCACCCCCTCGCGCACGATCCTCGACTACCTGTTCGAGCCCGTCATCGATTCGATGCGGGCGGCCTTCCGCGAGCCGATGTAAGCGGCTAGCCGGCCGCGCCCAGCGCGGCTTCGACGGCGGGGACGAACAGGGCGGCGACATCCCCTTCGAGTTTCAGTGCCACCGAAGGATCCTCGTCGTGGTCGGTGTACCCATGATGGACGATGGCATACGGGACGCCCCGTTGCGCCGCAGCGAGCGGGATGCCGCTGGCGGGCCGGATGCAGAGGGCCGATCCCAGTGCAACGACGAGGTCGCAGTTGGCGGCCGCCCGCTCCGCCCGTTCGAACGCCTGCGTGTCGGGCCCTTGACCGAAACTCATCGTGGCCACCTTGAGCCAGCCACCGCATCCGCACCGCGGGGCGATCCGCGTGGCCCGATAGGCTTCGAAGTGCCGGGCCGGGTCGGACCGCGTGTGACAGGAAAGACATTCCACCTGCGCCTGGGTCCCGTGCAGCTCCGCGAGACGGTCGCGCTCGATGCCCGCGGCTGCATGCAGGCCATCCACGTTGACAGTGGCCACCAGCAGGAGTCGACCGGCATCCTGGAGCGCGCGAATCGCCCGGTGGATCGCATTCGGCGCAGCGCCCTGGGTGGCCTCGTGGATCGCCAGTTTGGCGTCCCAATACTCGAGTCGGGCGGATTCGGAATTGAGGAACTCGAGCAGTCGGACCGGCCGCCGGCCGCGACCGAGCGCCGCAGCGCCCACCGAGTCGGCATCGGCGAGGATTCCGGGACCGGTGAACACGAGGATCGACCGGGAACGGCTGAGATGGTCGGCCAACGAATCCCGAAGGGGCATCCTGGGCATCGCTCCACTACGCAACATAGGCGACCTCACTAGGCAGATGGTGGAACGGGCCGACGACGCGCCGTGCACTCACAGGGCAACCGCGGATTGCCGGCGCGAGGGTCTTTTTTAGCAATATCCCGGGTCGCCATCAAGTGAAAATTCACGGACCGACGATGAGGTCCCCGACGCGTGTCACGATCCGGCAAAGGTCTTTGGCGTTCCGAGTCTTTGCGCCCAAAGGCTTTCAAGGATCCGCTCGGCGGTTCGCATGAAGAGCGTGTGCTCGCACAGGGGGGAATGCCGGAGCTGCTCCCGCAGCGTGGCCCGCAGGCGGCCCAGACCCCGGAGATCCGCGCTCAGCCGACGACAGATCTCCACATATTCGATCGGACTCGTCGCGACGAGTTCCGGCAGGCCGGCCGCACGGAGATGGCTCACCGTGTGATTCGAGGCGAACCGTTGGCCCTGCAGCGTGACGACGGGCACGCCCATCCAGAGCGCATCGCAGGTCGTGGCGCCGCCGGAGAAAGGAAACGGGTCGAGCGCAATGTCCACGTCGCCGTATTCCATGAGCATATCGGCGTGGGGACTGGCGTCGCGGAACTCGACGCGCCCGGCCGCCACGCCGTGGGCCGCCAGTTCGCCGAGGATCCGTTCGCGCGCGAAGGCGTGGGTGGCGTGCCGCCATTTGAGAAGCAGCCGCGAATCCGGCACGGCGTGCAGCACCCGGGCCCAGAGGGCGAGCGTGCCGCGACCGAGCTTGGCCAGCTTGTTGAAGGACCCGAACGTGATGCGCCCGGCGGTGGCTGCCGGCAGGGGCGCAACCTCGGGGGCGTAGTCCGGTGCCCAGTAGCAGGCGAAATCGAACGGCAGGCGGTGGACGGCTTCCGAATAGCAGGACTCGGTCTCGACGGCCGTGACCGCCGGATCGCCGAGGATCGCATCCATGCCGGGCAGACCGGTGGTCCCTTCGTAGCCCAGCCAACTCACCTGCACGGGGGCGGCCCGGGCCGCGAAGACCCCCAGACGATGCCCGCCCGTGTAGCCGTTCAGGTCGACGAGCACCTGGATGCCGTTGGCACGGATCCACTCCGTGAGCGCCACCGTGCCGAGGCCGGCGACGTCGTGCCACTGGTCGACGTGCGAACGGAGCTTGCCGGACCAGTCGTCCATGCCGCCGGAGGTGGACAGCGCCCAGACATCGAAACGTTGCCGGTCATGGCCGGCGAGGATCGCGCGGATGAAGAAGCCGGGCGCCGTCGCCCGGAAGTCCGATGACAGGTAGGCGATGCGCAGGCGGCCGTCGGCGGTCGGCCCGGGCATCCGGAAACCGTCCTTCAGGGCGACCGGGACTTCGGCGGCGATCCGGCTTGCGGCGATGCGGGCCAGGGACGCGAGGTCCGCCTCGGTCAGTCCTTCCGCAAACTGGCTCACGAGCAGCCCGTTGGTCGCATAGAGCGGATTGGCCGGATCGCAGGACTGCGCTCGCCGGAAGGCGTCGATCGCCGCGTCCGTATGGCCGAGTTCCCACAGCACCTTACCGCGCTGATTGTGAGCGCCTGCTGAAGCCGGATCGAGCGCCACGGCCTCGTTCATTGCCGTGAGCGCGTCGTCGATGAGGCCGGCGGAGAAAGCGCTGCCGGCGATCAGGATGAGCAGCGCGGCACGCTCTCGGGCGTCGGCACGGAGCGCCAGCGCGCGGCGGTACGCCTCGACGGCTTCCGACTGACGACCGGTGGCCGCCAGCAGATTGCCGAGGTTCTGCCACGCTTCCGGAAACTCGGCGTGCAGGGCGATGGCATGGCGATACGACGCTTCCGCCTCGGCGACCCGCCCGAGCGCCCGTGCAGCCACCCCGCGAACGAGCCACCCGTCCGCGCGACCGATCCACGCATCCGGGTCGGCATCGAGGGCGCTGGCGCAGGACGCCGGGTCGCCCCGCTGATAGGCGGCGAGCGCCCGCTCGAGCAGCGTTTCGGCGACGGGGGCCTCCATCAGTAGAGCCCGAAGACGTTCTTTCGCTTCAGGAGGAAGCCCGTGTCCGACAGCAGGCGCTTCGCGGCGGCCACTTGCTCCGGCTTCGCCTGCGGGCCGAGGCCCACGAAGTAGAGGTCGTGGACGGTGCGGTCCTCCAGCATGGACCAGAATCCGAAATGCCGGTCGAATTCGATACCGTCGAAATCCGACGGCTCGAGATTGCGGTAGTAGTCGTCGGTCCGGGCGACCGCGGAGGGATAGCGACGGGTGTCGTGCTGGCGGCGACCCGGGCCGGCGCACGTCACGATCATCAACCCGTCCGGCTTGAGCATGCGGATGGCGTTGAGGAACACCTCCCGCCACTGGGGCAGGTGCTCGAAGGTCTCGCAACTCAGGATCACGTCGAAGCTTTCGCTGGTGGCGGTGTACGCCTCCAGGCCGTCCGCAGGCCGACCGTCTGCGCCGGATTGAGTGCTGGGGGTGATGAGCCGGCACTGGTCGAACCATTCCTGGGTCGCGGCAGGCATGCCCGGGCGAGTCAGTTCGAGCACCTGGCGGCCACGGAAGTAGTCGGGCAGGTGACGCTTCATCATGCCCACGAAGAAGCGCTGCTCGGAGCGCGACTTGTAGTCGTGGGGCTTGGTCCGGTCGCGGACGTTGGCGACGATGTCCAGCAGTTCAGCGTTCTCAGGCTGCTCCACGAGCGCCGCGGACGCGACCCGGGCGCATTCGCGCATGCGTTCGGCGGTGTAGAGATGCCGCGCGAGCCACGTCACCTCCGGGTGCCGCAGCACCGGACGGGAGACGGAGCGCACGAAGTTCTCGACCTCGGCATCCGTCCAGTACATCCACAGATTCTGCGGGCCGTGGAATCCGAACGTCGGCTGGCCGTTGTGACTCGTCTCGTGAGCAAAGCGCGCCGCGAGGTCCGCCGGTGCGAAGCGGATGCCGAACTCGGACTCGAGCCGATCACGGAAATGCACACAGATGGCCTGATCCTCGTGGACGATGGCCTCTTCGGGGAACGAGGGGTCGAGCAGCGCATCGAGCAGCTTGCGGGAACGCAGCGAAAAGCCGCCGTTGCCGACGGCGACCGGGCTCAGATCGGCCGGCCACGGGGCGCCGATGTAGTCGCACTCGAGGAAGCGCGGATCCCACACCTCCGGCCGGACGACGAACCCGTCCCACTGCATGACGAGGAGGTGCGAGGTCTCGATGTACTGCGGCATGCGCTTCACGAGGAACTGCGAGTACTCGCGCTTGCTGCGGATCGGCGGGATCGTGACGATCTCGATGCCGGCCGGCGCGTCCACCGGTTCGGAAGTGAACAGGATCGCCCGGGGGAATTCGCAGGCGGCCATGGAGCGTTGCATGGCCTGCAGCGCGAGCGGAATGTTCACGCAGTCCACGCAGCAGAGGGTGACGTTGTCGAGCTTGAGGCGGGCCGGCACTGGCGCTCCCGGGAAGGTCTGGTCTCCCGGGACTTATCGGCGAACGGGCGGTGGGGTTGAGGCCTGGATATGACAAATGGGCAGCGGTTCCCTGACGGCCTCGGGTCGGTGGGGCGGTCGAGTCGGCTGGATCAAGGTTGCTCGCCGGTGCAGGCCCGCCGCGCCTGCACCTGAGAGCAGGCCACCTCAGACGGGGGGTGAACGTACTCGATGACGCCATTGCGGCTGACGACAAGGGCAGTGCCGGTCCGCAAGGCCAGCTCTCGCGCGCGTGGGACGGCGCGCCGCAAGGCGGGCCAGGAACTGCGCAAATCCGGGTCGGTGGCCTGTTCTATCGGTCCGGGTGTCTTCATTCGCTGTCGCTCGAATCCTGCCGCCTGGGCTGTACGCCGACGTTGTTGAGGTGGAGCACCCCAGGCCGCGAGGACCGGACCGACCGGAGACTCGGAAGCATCGGGACTGTCTCGGCAACACCAGGGCGGTACTTGTTGCTCGCGCGCACCAAACCGCCGGTTCGCGCCAGGTCTAGACGGCGCGGTCGACTTCCAGCAAATCGCGCAGCCGCCCGAGAGCATCAGAGACGACGCGTCCCTGCGCTTCGATGTTGGCAATGATCTCTGCCGGCGTGCGCTCGTCGACGGTGGTGACCGCATTCGGATTGACCGCCTTCAGATCGAAGACCGCGGCATCGATGGCCGCGGATTGCGATTCCAGATCCCGCGCCGCCTTTTCCTTCTCACGGATCCTGGTCTCGTGCTCTGCCAGCACCTCAGCGGCGGCCTTGGTCTTCTTCAGGCGCGTCAACTGTTCCTTGAAGTCCACGACTTCCGCCCTGAGCCCTGCCGCCGAATCCAGCAGGGGCTGCATATCCTCGCGGGCCTTGGCGCGGCGGGCGGAGAAGTCCACGGTCCAGGACCAGCGACTTTCGGCTTCAGGCGTGCCGCGCCGCGCCAGCTGGCGGGCGTAGCTCGGGAACGGCTTGGCTGCGTTGGCGTCATCAGCCTTCCAGGCTTCGACCAGCGCCGCGGGCAGCGCGGCATCGTCGAGCACCGAACCCTCCGGGGCGAAACCGAAGTGCGCCAGCGTCAGGGGCGTCTTCTTGCCCACCTTCACCTGCGTCAAGTCGTAGTACCAGATGCGCTCGGTCTTGCGGCCCTTGGTGAAGAACAACAGGTTGGTCTTGACCCCCGCGCCGGCGGTGGAGAACACGCCGCCGGGAAGGCTGACGATGGCCCACAGGTCGCACTCGTCCACCAACTTGCGCTTGGTCTCGACGAACGCACTCTCGTTGGTGCGAAACAGCAGTCCCTCGTCCAGCACGATGGCGCAGGTCCCGCCGGGTGCGAGTTCGGCCAGGATGTCCTGCACGAACAACACCTGTGTGGCGCCGGTCCTGAACGCGAAATTCTTCTGCGCGTCCGTGCCCTCCTTGCCGCCGAAGGGCGGGTTGGTCAGGATCACGTCGAACTGCTTGGGTGCTTTGTCGAACAGCGCGCCATAGGTGGCGCGCCGCGTCAGCGAATTGCCATGCCACAGATTGGGCTGGTCGATGCCGTGCAGGACCAGGTTGGCCAGCGCGATGGGGAACACCAGGTTCTCCTTCTCGCGGCCGAAGAAGGTGTCGTGCTTGAGCGTGTCGATGTCGGTGCTGCGGGCCTGCGCCCCCAGCTTGCGATTGATGTGCTCGTAGGCGATGGCGAGAAAGCCTCCAGTGCCGCAGCAGGGGTCGTACACCGTCTGCCCGAGCTGAGGGTCCACCGTGTGCACCATCGCGCGGATCACCTCGCGCGGCGTGAAGAACTGGCCGCCGTCGGAGTTCTTCTCGCCCATCTTCAGCAGCAGATCCTCGTACACCTGCGACAGCGTGAAGAAGTGCTGGTCGTCGACATGGTCGACGCTGATCTCGTGCACCTTGTCGAGGATGTCGCGCAGGTTGGTCTCGGAATCCACCCGCACGCGCTCCACCGCCGTCATCGTGCGGCCGATGATGCGCTGCTTCGGCGTGGCGCCGGGCATCGGGAGATTCGTGCGCGGATCCACATCCAGGCTGTGCAAATGGGGCAGCAGTTCCTTGTTGATGAAGTCGAACAGCTTGCCGTCACCGGCCGCGTAGATTTCTTGACGCTTCCAGCCGATGGGCTTGCCCTCGGGCGTCGTCGGGCGCCCGGGCTTGTCGGACCAGGGCGCTGCCCAGTCCTGCCAGCGGTACGGGGCGCGAAGCGCGGGCGTGAAGCTCGCCCCCACGGCTTCGGCCTTCTCCTGATCGCGCACCTCCTGCGCGTCGAGGATGCGAAGGAACAGGATCCAGGTCAGTTCCGGCACGTACTGCAGCGCACTCGCGCAGTTCGACCGGCGCATCACGTCGCAAATGCTCTTGACGAAAGCCGAGAGCGATTGGGTGCTGGCGATGGCCTTGGGAGCCTTGTCGGTCTTCCTGGGTCGGACCATCGTGCTTACGTCTCCTTCTTCTTCGGCTTCGACAGCTTCTTCTGCACTGACGCAAGTTGCTGGATGCTCGTGTCAGGGGTGGGCAGATCCTCCGGCATCGTGCCGCCCAACTCGGCGATGGTCTGGCGAACCTTGCGCCCGACTTCATGGTGGGTCTGGTTTGCTCGGGCCTTTCCCCGAACCTTGTCTCGGCGCAGCTTCTCCTCTGTCTGAGTGGCGCGAAACAGGTTGGCCGCCAGTTCGGTGCTGCCCATGTGGTCCAGGATCTTCTGGCTCTTCTTCAGCCCCTTGCGGGCGTGGATGTCCCGGTTGCCCAGGCCGCCGTACAGGCCCTTGTAACCGTGTTCCTGAAAGATGGCGTAGTCGAGGCTGGTTTCGACGCCAGCGTCCTTGGCCGCAGCGGCCAGATGCTTGTTGTGCGTAGCCAGTTCGTTGCGAATGGCGAGACGCTTGTCGTCTTCACTGAGTCGAGCGAACTTCTCGTTGTCGGCCAGCTCCTGCCGGCGTGTTTGCAGGGCAAAGTAGGTCTGGCCATTGGCGATCACCGGTTTCGACGGGTCGCCGTTCTGCACGATCAAGTAGCAGGCGTAGCGGGACAGGTGTACGTCCGGCACCGGTCGCTGCGCGCCGGAGCCGATCGGGACCATTTTGGTGGCGTCACCGAAATGGTCAACCGGACGCCTGCCTGACTGCTCGCACGCGGTACGCGCCTTGTCTACCACCTGCAGGAAATTGCGCCAGTCCTGGTATTCCAGCAGGGGCGCGAGATCGCGCGCTGACCAGAATTCATTGCCACCGGCGTCGAACTGCCGGATGCCCTCGAATGTGGCGTGATGCTGTTCGACGATGTGTCTATCCGCCATGGTCAATCTCCTTGATGTCCGAAGGCTTGGGCGAGCAGACGTTGGGGCAGGCGCTCCAACTCGGCGCGCTGCGCCTGGTTGGCGGCAGCCAGGTCCTCGACATCGCGCAGCGCGGCCTGGGCGCGACGGGCGATGGCGGCCTGCTGAGTGCGGCTGGGAGCCGGCACCTCCATCGCGTTGAGCAGCGCGCCATTCAGGTTGGCCTGATTGCCGCCACGGCCTTCCGACAGTTCGCGCAGGTCGTGGTAGCTCGCCATCAGCCAGTGGAACAGGAAGCTCGGCTCCCAAGTGTCGTTGGGCAGGATGGCGAAGCAGGCCTGGTTGGTGGTGGCGGCCACCTCCAGGATCGCCGACTGCCCGCGCGTCTTGCCTTGGCCGTACATGGCCACCAGGACCGTGCCGGGCGGCAGTAGCGTCAGCGAGCACTCGGCCAACGCCCGCTGAGAGACGGCTTCCTCGGTGCGAGCAATGGGGGCAAAGGCCACCTCGCCGGTCTTGACCCAGGGCACCTCGGCCGGCGCCCAGTAGGCCTTCACGCCGCGCGGTGGCGTGCTGCCGCTGGTGGTGTGGGCGTGGTCGCCCAGCCGCTTGCGTGGTGCATCCTCGACGGTGGCGAACACTTCAGCAAGCACGCGGCGACGAAGCAGCGAAATGTCGCAAGCTTGCGCATGCGCGGCCTCTCGAGCAGTGTTGATCTCGGCGAGTTGGGCTTTCAGGCGGACGGCGATGCGGCGCTGATCATCAAGGGAAGGCACAAGGATCTCAAGCGCCTCCAACTTCGTCCGCTGGACGGCCGCTTGACCAATCCATCGGTCGCACATTGATGCGAACACGCCTGCGCGCCAAAGGTGCTGCAGCCAGTACGCCAAGTAGTGCGGGTCAAGCTTGTCGCTCCTGACCCGAAGTCGCGTGATGTGATTGCTGAAGGTAGTGTCTTCAGCGTGTCCTGCAAAGTAGGCCGTCTTGCCAACGAGTTCCACGCTGTTTGTGTTGGTGAAGAGCACGTCGCCCGCCCTGAGGAGAAGCTCCGGCGGTACGGCTGATCGTGGAATCTTGGCGTGTCTGGCGAAGTCGACCGCGCCGGTCGTCTCGACGTTGTTCAGGCGGAGTTGGACAACTCCGCGGTCGTCGCGCAGGCCGCAGGCGATGCCTGCTTGTGCGGATTCGAGGTAAATGGAAAGCGGGGGTCTTCTCATGCCCCGAACAACCGTTCCTTCGCGTCACGCATCACGTTCGTGGGCTTGCCGAGCATACGCAGCGCGTCAAGTCCTCCAGCCCGCTGGATCTCCGGCACGTCCCACAACGCCGGGGTCTCCAGCGCATCGGTGCCGCCCGCCGAGAACTGGTGGCCCAGGCCCTTGAGCACGATGGCGGCATTGGGGTCCATGCTGTCGAACCAGGGCCGGTGGCTGCGGATGAACAGATCCCCGCGTTCGCGGCGTCGCAGGGCACGCGCGTGGTAGCCGTGGTGGCCGAAGAAGTCGTAGAGATCGAAGTCGGTCATCTGGTCGATTTCACGGATCACCTCCGGGCTGAAGTTATCGCCCAGCAGGTGGTCGATGAGACTGCGGCGCTTCTGCGTTTCGATCCACAGCGCGCGGAACTCGTCGAGGTCATGGGCCTCGGCGATCACGCGCTGGATCACCTCGCGCCGATACTCTTCCACGGGGATCGGCGTGTCCCGGCCGTCGCGCGGCACGACAATGAAGTGGCCTTGCCCGGTGACGACGACGTGCTGCCCTCGAATCTCGGCCACCCGCGGACCCTCGCCCTCATCTCCCCCGCCGCCGCCTCCTCCACCTCCGCCGCCACCCGGGCGCGGCGGCTGGGTGATGAAGTCCGTCCCGAACAGGCCCGTGACATCGGTGTAGTCGTAGAGCCAGAACTTGTACTTCTGCGTCTCTTCGTGGATGCGGGTGCCGCGCCCGACCATCTGGTAGAACTTGATCGGCGATTGCAGGTAGCGGAAGAACACCACGGCATTCAGCCGTTCGATATCGACGCCGGCCTCCAGCAGATCCACGGTACAGGCGATGAAGGCGCGCTCGCCGGAACCGCGCATGGGCTCGATCAGATCGGCACCGTTGTTGGCCCCGCCCATGCACTTGAAGGCGTAGAGGTCCTTCGGCGTCTGCCCCTGTTCCGTGCACCAGCGGACGTAGAGGTTATTCATGTGCTGTACCACGCGGTCGGCGTGGATCTCGCGGGTGCAGAAGACGATGACCTTCTGTTCCGGTCCACCGTTTTCGCACAGCAATTGGAATAGGTCGGCGCACATCCTGGGCGTGCGCATGTCAATGAACAGCTCGTCGTCGAAGTCCTTGCCGGTGTACTCGTCCTTCGTCAGGTCTTCCTCTTTGAGGAGCACACCGGTTCTGATATCCCTCGCACCGGCCGCAAGGATCTCGGCCTTCGTGAACGTTGCGCTGTCGATGCTGGCCTTGCGCTTGACGATTTCGCACGCCGCCAGATAGCCGTCCTCCTGCGCCTGGATCAGCGTGTACTCGTACACCGGCTCGCCGAAGTATTTCCGATTGTTGGCGGTGATCTCCTGGTCTTCGTGCGTCGCGTGGTCCGACTCGGCCAGTTTGCGTGGCGTGGCAGTCAAGCCGATGTGGATGGCGTTGGGGTTGCGCCGCAGCACTTCCGACCAGCGACCCCAGGCAGAGCGGTGACACTCGTCGATGATGATGACGCTGAAGGCGTCCTCGCCGTAGTGCTCGGTCAGGAAGCTGGCGAAGCCTTCGTCGTGGTCATCGAGTCCCAACGTCTGGTAGGTGGCGATGTGGACGCGCGCGTTAGCGGCTGCGTTGCCCCCTCGTTCGGTCTTGACGATGCGGGCGTTGTCGCCGAAGGCCGCCTTGAGTTTGGTGTAGGCCTGCTCGCGCAGTTCGTCGCGATCGCACAGGAACAACGCAGGTCTGGGCAGTTGTCCGGCCTGCGAAAGCCGCCACAGCAAGTTGGTGGCGATGATGGTCTTCCCTGCACCGGTGGCCAGCGAGAGCAGGACCCGCGGGAGTCTTCCGGCTCGGCGGTCGAGAATGATGTTCTCGAACGCGGCGCGAATGGCGGCATCCTGGTAATAGCGGCTCTGCGACCACGCCGGGCTGTCGGCCTGGAACAGCGCGGCAGCTTCGGGCTGCGTGAGGTCGATGCCGCTGTCCTTCGCGTAGCGCGCGGTCAGGGCGGGATGCGACGGGAAGTCCGGGAACGGGAACGGGCCATTGATCAGCGACGTGAAACGGTCGTACTCGCCATACCGGTGACCGTTGGTCGAAAACACGTACTTGACGTCGAAGCGCAGGGTGTCGGCATAACCGCGAGCCTGCTGCATTCCTTGCAGTGGGTCGGCGGTCTCCTTCTTCGCTTCGAGTACCGCTACCGGCATCGACTTTGGCGCATCGCCCACCTGCACGCACAGCAGGTAGTCCGTGCGACCCTGTCCAGGGCGTCTGCGCCCCTTGGGCCCACTGGGTTCGACCGGGGCCGGCGTCACCACGGTTTCCAACGTGATGCGATCACGGCTGACGTAGCCCTTGTTCCGCAAGACCGGGTCGATGAGGTGGTAGCGGGTGTCCGCCTCGTTCATGGACATGAGTCTGCTCCCGGCGTCTCGCCGTCTGGCAACTCGGTGGCCCCCATCCAGTAGCACAGCAACGGCGCCGGAATGCGCATGATCTGCGCTGCACCGCCTTCGACGCTCGGTGCGGGCGACTTCAGCCCCTGCATCGGCCCGAAATCATCGAGCGACTTGGTGACCACATAACCGCGTTCGATCCGCTTGGCCTGGCACAGCTCGCTCAAGCCCTTCAGCTCTCTCGCGCCGGTGTGCTGGGCGCGGTACTTCACTTCGAACGGAATGAGTTCGCCGCCCACTTCGGCCACGAGATCCACCTCGTGCTGGCGCTTCCCGCGCCAGTACGAGAAGCGGACGTTCTGCGCGTCGTAGTAGCGAGCGAACAAGTGCTTGAACACGGCGGTTTCCGTAGCCACGCCCAGCGCCGTCGCGTCTTCCAGAACGGTCTTGCCCTTGAGCATGACGGCCGGTGCGATGGCGGCATCCGCCAGGTAGATCTTGAAACGCGCTCGCAGGACGTCCTTGCCGTAGCCGTAGGGCGGCAGGCGGTAGATCAGATGCGTGGCTTCCAGCAGCTCGATGAAGTTCTGCGCAGTGGGGCGCTTGACCTCCAGGTTGGCGCACAGGTCGACCATGTCGAGCAGTCCGCCGTCGTGCATACACAGGTACAGGAATGTGTGTTCCAGATCGAGGACGCGGCGCACGCCGAAGAGGGCGGTCATGTCGCGCTTGAGCACCTTGTCGATGATGTCCTCGCGCAACAGGCGCTGCGCCTGGGTGATGCTGTCGATCTGCGCGGTCTGCGGAAAACCCCCGCGCACCAGGTATTCGTGGAAATGGCCCACGTAGGCACTGGCGAGTTCGGCCGTGCGGTAGAAGTCCGCAGGTGTCCAGTCGAACAGCGTGCGCAGGCTGCGCAACCGCGGCAACGCGGGCAAGGCCACCCGCTTGATCTGGACGTATTCGTAGAACGAGAGCGTGGTCAGTCGGATGGTGTGCCAGCGGCCGACGCCGGATTCCTGATCGGCTTCCACGAGCGGCATGGCCGAGCCAGTGAAGGCGATGCGTCGATCCTTTCGAAAATCGACCTGATGCTTGACCCACGTGCCCCAGTCCCGAATGAACTGGGCTTCGTCCAGCAGCAGATATTCCGGCCCGTCGGCGCGTGGCTCACGTTCGCGCCAAGCGTCGACCACGGCATCGATGCCGGCGAGCTTGAGGATGGGATGGTCGAAGGTGGCGTAGAGGATGTTGGCCGCAGGGACGCCCCTGCGCAGCAGCGCATCCGCGGCCTGAAGCAACAGGGTGGTCTTGCCGATCTGCCGGGCGCCGGAGAGAAGCACGGCCCTCGGTGCAGGCGGCTCCGCCATCCAAGTGTGCAGTTCTCGAAATGCCGCTCGCTGCCACGTGGGCAAGTCCGCAATGGCCTCGCCTCGCCACCACGGGTTGAACTGACCGAGGACGGATGCAAGCTCTTCTTTCGAGACTCTCATCTGCCGAATTCTAACTATCGCCGTGAATTAGTAAATACACACATGCACTAATTGGTGATTTCACGCGAATAGTCGTGTCGATCGGGCCGCCCGACGGGACTGCGACAAGTCAGGCTCGTGGGATCGACGCCGTCGCGATTGATCAGTGACCCCACTGCGCATCCCTTCAAGACAGGCTGTCGACGGGTAGCGCGAGCGACCTGTGGTCACTGCCGCGCGACTCGATCGAGGGATGCTTCTACCGCGCCCCGAACAACCCCGGTCGCCGGCGGTAGGCCCACCAGAGCATCGCGACGCCGGCGATCGCCATCGGCAGCGACAGCCACTGGCCCATCGTCAGTCCCATGGCGAGGAAGCCGAGAAAGTTGTCGGGCTCGCGGGTGAATTCGACGAGGAAGCGAAGCGTGCCGTAGCCCACCAGGAACAGGCCCGACACCGCCCCGAGCGGCCGGCGACGCATGGAGAAGATCCACAGCACCGCGAACAGGACGATGCCTTCGAGCGCGAACTCGTACAGCTGCGACGGATGCCGCGGCAGGTCGTCGACGTTCGGGAAGATCACGGCCCACGACACGTCGGTCGGGCGCCCCCACAACTCGGCGTTGATGAAGTTGCCGAGCCGACCGAAGCCGAGCCCGGGCGGAACGAGCGGCGCGAGGAAATCGGTGACGGCGAGCCAGTGCTTGCGGCGCTTCCACGCGAACCAGGCCATCGCGACGATCACGCCGAGGAAGCCGCCGTGGAACGACATGCCGCCTTCCCACACGTAGAAGATGCGGATGGGATCCTGCAGATAGTCACCCAGCTTGTAGAAGAAGACGTAGCCCAGACGGCCGCCCAGCACGACACCGATCACGGTGAAGAACAGCAGGTCGTCGACGTCCTTCAGGGTCCACGCGCCGTCGGCGCGGGTGCGGGCGCGGTAGCGGCCCAGGAGCAAGCCGGAGACGAAACCGATCAGGTACATGAGACCGTACCAGCGCACGGCGAGCGGGCCGAGCTTGAGCGCGATCGGGTCGAACTGCGGATGGACGATCATGGCGGGACGGGAAACGAGGAGGGCGGATTATCCTCGAAACGGCCCCACGCCGGGCTTCGACCCACGTTCACGGCGCGTCCGCCATGGACATCCGCGCGAGGATGATCGAGGTCTTGCGGTTGAGCTTCGGGGTCCCGCGATTCTTGTCGTAGAAGCGGGGATTCGGAATCATGGCCGCGAGGCGCGCCGCCTGCTCCGGACCGAGATTGGCCGCGCTGGTCCGGTAGTAGTAGCGCGACGCCGCTTCCGCCCCGAACACGCCCGTGCCCCACTCGATGACGTTGAGGTAGATCTCCAGGATGCGACGCTTGTCCATCACGGCCTCCAGCATCACCGTGATGACCGCTTCCTGCAGCTTGCGCCACGGCGTGCGCTTGGACGACAGGAACAGATTCTTCGCGAGCTGCTGGCTGATGGTCGACCCGCCGGCCACGATGCGACCCTTCTTCAGGTTCTTCTCGTAGGCCTTCTGCAACGCGTCCCAGTCGAAGCCGTCGTGGTCGAGGAACTTCGAATCCTCCGCGGCGATCACGGCCCGCTTCAGATGGACGGAGATCCGCTCGTACGGGACCCACCGGTGCTTGAGTTCGGCATCGGGATTCTTGTCCTGCAACACTTCGAGCTGGTCTTCCATGAAGCTCGAGCTGCCCGGATTGAACTGCGTCCACCAGCAGATGTGGCCGAAGATCCACAGCTGATAGAGAACGAGCAGCGCCAGGAAGACGAGCAGCGCGCGCCAGACGAGGCGCAGGCCCGCGCGGACCATCCCGGGTTTCGATCCGCTCACAGGCCGGCGCGCAGAGCCGTCAGGACGGCCGCCGTCTCGGGGCGTACCCCCCGCCACAGCAGGAAGGATTCCGCCGCCTGTTCCACGAGCATTCCGAGCCCATCGGCGACACGCGTGACGCCGCACGCCCGCGCGTGCCTCGCGAACGCGGTCTCGCCCTTGCCGTACATCATCTCGTAGGCGACGGCCCCTTCCGCGTACAGGTCCGCCGGCAGTGCCACGCCCTCGCCGCCGACGGCCGCGGACGTGGCGTCGATCACGACATCGAAGCGGCCGCCCGCGAGCCCCTCGAAGCTCGAGGCTGCCGCTGGTCCGTGCTGTCCGAAATCGCGCGCCAGACGCTCGGCCTTCTCGACCGTCCGATTGGCGATGACCAGCGCGGCGGGGTGGCGTTCGAGCAGCGGCAGCAACACGCCTTGCGTGGCACCGCCTGCGCCCAGCACGAGGATGCGGCGGCCGTACAGCGTCACGCCGAGATTCGCTTCGAGATCGCGCGTCAGGCCCACGCCGTCGGTGTTGTCGCCGTAGACGCGATCGCCATCGAACTTGAGCGTGTTCACGGCCCCTGCCGCGCGGGCACGGGCACTGTGCTCCTGCGCGTACGCGAAGGCATCGAGCTTGAACGGCAGCGTCACATTGAGTCCGCGGCCTCCATCCGCCCGAAAGACTTCCACGGTCTCGACGAACCGGCCCTCGGGCCCGAGCAGGCGCTCGTAGACGAGGTCCTGTCCGGTCTGTGCCGCGAACGCGGCGTGAATCCGTGGTGACTGGCTGTGCGCGATGGGATTGCCGATGACGGCGTAGCGGTCGGTCATGTCAGCGGCGCCCGGCCGTCCGAAGCCGCTGAGCCCCCTTGGGGGGCAGCGACCGACGGGAGCGTGGGGGATCGTTTCATCTTGAGGTCCGCAGCAGGCGAAGGTCATTCGCTGACGAGTTCGTCGGAGCGCGTGAACGCCCATTTGCGGGTGATGCTGAGAATGTCGTAGTCCCGGCGGATCGATGGCGGAAAGGCGGCGAAGGGCGCGGCGAGTTCCACGATGCGGCGCGCGGCGCGGTCCAGGACCGGGAAGCCCGACGATCGATCGACGTCCACCCGCTCGACCGTGCCGTCGGCGCGGATCGACACCGTAATCAGGAGACTGCCGTACTGCCCGAGGCGCCTGGCCTCCTCGGGAAAGTTGTGCGTGCCGATGCGCTCGATGCGCTGGCGCCATTCGTCGACGTACTGCGCGTAGACCACGCCTTCGGTCCGGGCGCCGATGAACTTGCGCTTGGGCAGCTTCTGGTAGCGCTCCCACTCCTTCGAGATCTGGGCTTCGAGCTTGGCGACCGCAAGCTTGCGATCCTCGGTGTCGATCGGTTCCGCGTGGTCGTTGCGCTCCTGGAGGCGACGAGGAACATCCGGCGAGGTGGCCACCACACGGTCCGACCGCAGCTGGGTGAACAGTCGCTGGATTTCCGATTCGAGTTGCTCCACGCGTCGCGCCGCCAGCGAGACCTCGTCCGTCTCCGGGCTCTCGGCCACGACGGGCAGGTTGCTCTTGGCGCGGCGATCGAGCGGGGTGTTGCCACCCCCGTCGAGGTTCACCTGTGCCATGGCATCCGCCTTGTGCGGCTTGCGCGGCGACTTGGCATTGACGAGCACGACTTCCAGCGGCGGGTTCAGGTTTTCGAGCAGTTTCTCGTCCGGCGGCACGAACTTGACGAGCAGAAGGCACGCATGGACGACCAGAGACAGGGCAATCGCGAGCGGCAGGACCTGACGGCGCGCCGAGTCGGGCAGGGTCAGGGCCGGCGGGGTCACCGCCCCGGGCGGGAGCGCTCGTGCAGGCGAAGCCAAGGCGGGTCGGGGGCGGGCGGTCGAGGACGCGCGGATTCTATGCGAGCCGCGCGTCCGCTGTCATAGGCGGCCGACGAACCGGCAGTCGAGGTCGAGCCCGAGGAGATCGATGTTCGAGACCTCGACCTCCACGCGCATGCCCGTCTCCGACTCCGGCAGCGACGGCACCCGGGCGAGCAGCGGGATGGGGCCGAGCTTGACCAGGCTTTCGCGCAGCACCGTGGCCGGCACCCGGACGACCTGCTCCTGCACCAGCCACCGCAGACACCAGTAGCGCTCCATGACCCGCTGGAAATCGTTGTACGCCTCGTAGGCCTCCTCGAAATCCCGCATCACGATCGCGAGCGCGTCCGAGTCGTGGTCGTACGGCGGCGGTTCGTTGCGCGCCATCGCCAGGATCTGGCGCTGGTTCACGAGGTCGACGTATCGGCGCAGCGGCGAGCTCGACCAGGCGTAGTGCGCCACACCCAGCCCTTCATGGGGGCCGGCCACGAGCGACATGCGGACCTTGCCGCCGCCCTGCACGCGATAGATGCCGCAGATGTCGGATTCGGCGAGCTGACGGCCCCACTCCGAGTTCGCGAGGATCATCATCTCCGCGACCAGCTTGTCGATCGGCGCGCCACGCTTGCGTTCGACGATGCGGATCCGGCCGTCGTCCACGTAGAAGTTGAAGTCCTGCCGGTCAGGCGGGTTGTCCGCCTTGCCCCGCACCACCTCGCGCTTGCGGGCGAAGCGATGGAGCAGTCCCAGTTCCTTCCCGAACGGAAAATCGAGCGCGTTGCCGGCGAGCGCGGTCTCGTTGAACTGCTCGTCGAGCGTGTTGAGCCGCAGGTTCGCGACGATCGGCACCCGCTCGACGCGCGTCTCGTACCCCAGCGGATCGAGTTCGGCGTCGAGGAACACGTACAGAGAGACGGCCGGACGCGCGGCCCCTTCGAGCAGGGTGAAGCGGTCGATCAGCGCGTCGGGCAGCATGGTGATCTTGCGCCCGGGCATGTACACGGTCGACAGACGGCGCGCGGCGATCTGATCGACCCCGACCTCGGGCAGCAGTCCCAGCGCGGGCGCGGCGATGTGAATGCCGATGCGCCAGCCGCCGTCCGGCAGCGACGCGACGGACAGTGCGTCGTCGATCTCGGTGGTGGTCACGTCATCGATGCTGAACGCCTCGACCTCCGCCACCGGCAGAGCGAGATCCGGCGTGTCCGCCGCGAGGTCGCCGAAGCCGGTCCCGCGAGGAAAGTGCACCCGGAGGAAGCGGTTCAGGTGGTAGGCCTCGCTCTCGGGGATGGCACCGCACTTCTCCAGCAGGTGGACCTGCGTGAGTCCGGTGGCTGCGGCCGCCGACTCGAGGGCCTTGTACTCCAGGGAATTCTTGTCCGGCTCGTACATGAGTTCATCGAGATGAGCCCGCAGTCCGTCCGGCAGTTCGAAGCGGGACAGGGCCTCGACGTAACTTGCCTGCAGCAGCGCCTGCTGTCGCTTGCGCTCGACGCTGGCGAGCGCCGCCTTGAGTGCGTCGGCCGGTGCCGCGCGATAGCGCCCCTTGCCCTTCTTGTAGAAGTACATGGGCGAACCGTGCAGGCGCAGGAGCAACCCGGCGGATTCCTCCGCGGTGGGCTCCCGGCCGAAGTACTCGCGGCCCAGGACCTGGAACTCGAATTCGTCCGGCGGGGCCACTTCCCAGAGAAAGTCGGGGTCGATGCCCTCGGCCACGGCCTGCGCCGCCTCGAGGAAGGGGAGCAGTCCGTTGGCGTTGAAGCGCAGCATCACGGCATTCGCCTTGACCTTGCTGCGTTTGCCGTGCGCCGTTTCGACCTGCAGGGAGGTATTGTTGTCAGCGAGGATGGTGCCGGCCTTGAAGGCGCCATCCTCTTCGTAGAAGACGTTCACGTGGGACCTGCGTGCCCGGCTGCGGGACGGTGCAGCCGCGATGAGGGGACGGGATTATAGCGGTGGCCCCGCGACGGCCCCGTCACCGAACGCGATGACCGCGTCCAGGTACCGCTCGAACTCCGCGAACCCGTGGTCGGACCCCTCGACGACGAGGTGCGGCGCCCCCGGGTACTTCGCCAGCGTGTCCCGGTACGGAAGCAGTTCGTCGCCGGTGGTCACCATCACGAAGTAGCGTTCCATCCGGCTGGGCGCCGCCACGTGGTACGTCGCCATCTCGGCGAGGTGCGCCGCGGTGAGCTCGTAGGGCGCGTTCGTGTACAGATTCCGCTGCGGTCCGACGTAGGCCTCGAGCCCGAGATGCGGCGTGAGCGCCGGATTCACGAGCACGGCCTTGCAGCCGTGCTTCTCGGCCAGCCACGTGGCATAGAAGCCCCCGAGCGAGCTGCCCACCAGGACCGCACGCGGGCCGTCCGTCACGATCAGCGTCTCGAGCTGCCGCATGGCGTCGTGGGGACGATGGGACAGGGCCGGGCACACGAACTCGCGGGCACGGCCCAGGGTCGTCAGGCGGTTGGCGAGTTGCCGCGCCTTGATCGACGCGGGCGAACTGTTGAAGCCGTGGATATAGAGATACATGCCGGAGCACCCTGCGCGTCATTGCGCCCCGGGATTGTGCCGATGCCGGCGGGGTTGCACAAAGCCGGCACGCCGAGGCCCGCCGCGCGGCTTGCCCCGCTCGGGGACGACGGGAGCGCGGCAGGGGTGGCGCGTCGATTGCGAACGGTGCGGCGACCGCTCCGCCCTCCCGGGAGATCCCATGTCCGACCGACGACAGTTCCTGGCGCGATGCGCCGCCGCCGCGGGGATGCCCCTGATGCCGGCGGCGTTCGCCGACGCCCCCCCTGCCCGACCGGAGATGCAGGTGCTCAAGCGTGGTCATGTCGGCCGGTACCAGGGCGGCGTCTATCTGCTGCCGGCCAACGACGAGACCGTGCAGTGGGGCTGGTTCGACAACGCCGAGGCCCCGCGCGCGCGTATCCGCAGCGGTGACACGATCGTCCTCGAAACCCTGATGGCATCGATGAACCAGGTGCTCCCGGGGGTCGGCATCGACGAGATCACCCGGCTGCGCACGGCCCATCCCGGGCGAGGGCCGCATTCGATCACCGGTTCGGTCTTCGTCGAAGGCGCGATGCCGGGGGACACGCTCCGGATCCGCATCAACCGCATCGTGCCCCGCAGCTACGGGGCGAACGGGAACCTGCCCGGGGCGCTGAAGCTCGGACAATTCCCCGACGTCTTCGACATGCCCCAGGTGAAGTACTTCTACTTCGACATGCGGCGCGGCGTCACCGAGTTCCTTCCCGGGATCGAGATCCCCGTCCGGCCGTTCCCCGGCATCGTCGGCGTCGCGCGGGCCGAGTCCGGACGCTACAGCACCGTGCCGCCCGGTCCCTTCGGCGGCAACCTCGACATCCGGGAACTCGTCGAAGGCACCACCCTGTACCTGCCGGTGTTCGTGGACGGCGCCCTGCTCTGGTCGGGGGATTCGCACGGCGCGCAGGGAAACGGCGAGATCAACCTCACCGCGATCGAGACGGCCTTCAACGAACTGAACCTGACCATGGACGTGATCAAGGGTCGACGGCTCGCGTGGCCCCGCATCGAAACCCCGACCCACTGGATCACGGTGGGCTACGACCGTGACCTCGACCGCGCGCACGACGTGCTCGACGAGGAGACCGTGCGATTCGTGGCCGACTGGCAGGGAATCGACGGCGCCTCGGCCCGCCGGTTCATGCTGACCCACGGCGACGTGCGGGTGTCCGAGGTCGTGAATCAGGTGAAGGGGCTGTACTGCATGCTGCCGAAACGGGCGCACCGCCGGCCCGGCATCCGCCCGATCCGCGAGACGCAGCGCTACCTGGTGAGCCACGCCGTCCAGCCGACCCTGATGGAGGCGATGAACCACGCCGCCCTGGCCATGATCGACCACCTCGTCGAAGGTCGGGGCCTTGCGCGCCTGGACGCCTACGCCCTGGCGAGCCTCGCGATGGACGCGAGGGTCGGGCGTATCGAGCGCGGTGCCGCCGAGATCCACTGTCTGACACCGAAAGCGCTCTGGACCCCGATCCCGGTGAAAAGATAGTTGCCGGATTCAGTTTCCAGAAAGGCAGATGACGATACAATTTGTAACAGCCTGGGAAGTCTTCCAGGTATGTGTGTCGACACTTTTCCGGAGAATGTCCGAATGAAGCTGCACAAGATCCTGGCCGCCTTCGCGGCCGTTGCGTTCGCCCTCAGCGCCGGTCTGACCTTCGCGGCCGACGAAGCCCCCAAGGCTGACGCCCCCGCTGCCGACGCCGCCAAGGCCGACGCGCCGAAGCACAAGAAGCATGCGAAGAAGGCCAAGGCGAAGGCTGCCGAAGCCAAGCCGGCCGACGCCGCTGCCGCTCCCGCCGCCGCGCCCGAAAAGAAGTAATCGGGCTGTCGCAGCAGAGAAACCGCCGGTATCCCCGGCGGTTTTTTTTTGCATCCCGCCGGGCCGGCACTCCGATTGACCCGGCGCGGCAGAAGCGTCTAGTCTCGCCGCGGCCCGAGGGAAACCCCTTGTCGAGCGAGGACTCTACGGAGCCCCGCGGAAGGGAGGAAGTGCCGTCAGAGCCTCGCGTCCCGTCCGCGCCCTCGTTGCCACATTCCGGGGCGGATCCCGCGAAAGGGCTCGCCCCACAACGAAGAACGCCGGGAGGAATCGCAGATGATGCGTCGCTACATCGAAATGATCGTGAAGTTCCGCTGGCTGGTGATCCTGCTGGCGCTCGCGTTCACGGCCGGGATCTTCACTCAGGCGAAGAACCTGAAGATCATCATCGATCCCAACAACATCGTCCCCCGGTCGCATCCGTTCGTCGCGACGACGCTCAAGGTGGAGGAGGTGTTCGGTTCCCGCTACGTCGCGGTGATCGGCATCACACCCAAGGAAGGCGACATCTTCCAGCCGAAGGTCCTGGAGAAGGTGCAGCGCATCACCAACAAGCTGCGCGAAACCCCGCGCGTCGTGAAGAGCAACCTGCTGTCCATCGCCGCCCGTCGCGCGAAGGACATCGTCGGGACCGCCGAAGGCATGGAGGTGAAGCAGATGATGCCCGCCGTGCCCACGTCGCCGGAGCAGATGGCCGCCTTGAAGGCCGCGCTCCAGCGGAACACGGCCTACATGAATGCCGTCGTCTCCAACGACTGGAAGACGACCGCCATCCTGGCCGAGGTGCGTGACGCGACCCCGGCCGAACTGAAGCAGGGCAAGGGCGGTTTCGCGTACATCAACGAACAGATCCAGAAGGCGGTCGATGCCGAGCGCGACGACACCGTCGACATCGTCGTCAGCGGCTATCCGCCGTTCCTGTCGCTCATCGAGCAGTACTCGAAGCGCCTGTTCGGGCTGCTGTTCCCGCTGGCGATCCTGGTGATCGGCGTCGTCCACTGGGAAGCGTTCCGGACCCTGCAGGGCCTGATCCTGCCGCTCGTCACCCCGATCTTCGCCGTGATCTGGGGACTCGGCATCATGGGGCTGGCCGGCGTGCCGCTCGACATCTTCAACACGTCCACGCCGATCCTCATCCTCGCGGTGGGCGCGGGGCACGCCGTCCAGATGCTGAAGCGCTACTACGAGGAGTACAACCGGCTGAAGACGGACCCGGGACGCACGCCGAAGGAGGCCAACCGCCTCGCGGTGATCGAATCGATCACGAAGATCGGCCCCGTCATGCTCACCGCCGGGATCGTGGCGGCCGTGGGCTTCTTCTCGCTGATGGTGTTCGACATCATCTCCATCCGCGTCTTCGGCATCTTCACCGGCGTCGGCATCCTGAGCGCCCTGGTGCTCGAGATGACCTTCATCCCCGCCCTGCGCTCCGTCCTGCCCGCACCGGGCGAGAAGGAGGCGCGGCTCGAACGCGAAGAGCGCTTCTGGGACCGGATCACCGGCTTCTACGCGCGTGTCCTGACGGGTCCGCACCGCAACCGGATCTTCCTGGTCACCGGCATCGTGGTGGCCATCTCGCTGTTCGGCATGAGCCGGGTCGGCATCGAGAGCACCCTGAAGAAGTACTTCTCGCCGGACCTGCCCCTGCTGCAGGCGGACGCCAAGCTGAACGACCGCATGGCGGGCACCAACAACATCTACATCATGGTGGAGGGCGACGCCCCCGACGCCATCAAGAACCCTGCCGTGCTCCGCGCGATGGACGAACTGCAGGGGTTCGTCGCGCAGCAGCCGCACGTGGGCAAGGTGATCTCCCTCGCCGAATTCATCAAGCGCATGAACCAGTCGATGAACGGCGACGATCCGGCGTTCAACCGCATTCCCGACAAGCAGGAGACCATCGCCGAGTACCTGCTGCTGTACTCGATGTCCGGCGAGCCCGGCGACTTCGACCCGTACGTGGACTACGACTACAGACTCGCGAACATGGTCGTGTTCACCCACAGCGACAGCACGGCCGACATGCTGGCCATGTGGCAGAAGATCCAGGCCTTCGTCGCGGAGAAGTTCCCGAAGAACATCAAGGTGAACATCGGGGGCAGCGTCGCGCAGAGCGCCGCGATCACCGAGGTGATCGTCAAGGACAAGATCCTCAACGTCGTGCAGATCGCGGGCGTGGTGTTCGTGGTGGCCTCCATCGTGTTCCGCTCGATGTTCGCCGGCTTGCTCGTGATCACGCCGCTGCTGCTCTCGGTGCTCGTCAACATGGGCATCATGGGACTCACCGGCATCCGGTTGAACGTGCCCTCGGCGCTGATCTCCGCCCTCGCGATCGGCATCGGCGCCGACTACGCGATCTACATGCTGTTCCGGTTGCGCGAGGAACTCGCGAAGGGCACCGAGGAGAAGGAGGCCTTCACCTACGTGCTGCGCACCGCCGGCAAGGCCTGCCTGTTCGTGGCCTCGGCGGTGGCCGGCGGCTACGCCGTGCAGATCTTCTCCAAGGGCTACTACCCGCACATCTGGAATGCGGTGCTGATCGGCTCGGCCATGATCGTCAGCGTGACGGCGGCCCTGACCGTGATGCCCGCCCTGGTGCTGAGATTCCGTCCCAAGTTCATCTTCAATGGAGCCCCGATGAAAGCCTCGTCCGCCTCGACCCCCGCCGCGCTGGCCGCCCTCGGTGCCGCGCTCGTCCTCTCCCTTTCCCTCGCTCCCCGCGATGCCCGGGCCATCACGCCGGTCGAGGTCATGGAGAAGAACTTCGTGGTGAACAAGATGCTGGACTCCACGTCGAACACCACCATGACGCTCACCAACAAGGCGGGCAAGCAGCGCGTGCGCAAGACCTTCGGCACGTCGAAGCTGCAGGGCAACGGCATCGACAACATGCGCATGACGCGCTTCCTCGAACCGGCCGACGTGAAAGGCACCGTCTCGCTGCTGATCGAGCACTCGGAGAAGGATGACGACATCTGGATCTACCTGCCCAGCGTGAAGAAGGTGCGCCGGCTCGTCTCCAGCAACAAGCGCGACAGCTTCGTCGGCACCGATTTCTCGTACGGCGACATCATCGGCCACAAGGTCAATGAGTGGACGCACACGCTGGTGAAGGAGGAGGCCGTGGACGGCAAGCCCTGCTACGTGATCGAGTCGGTGCCGAAGACCGACACGATCAAGGCGAACACCGGCTACTCGAAGCGGGTGTCGTGGATCCAGAAGGACAACTTCGTCACCACCAAGGGGCAGATGTTCGACGAGGCGGGCGAACTGCTCAAGGAGACGCGGTTCTCGAAGTACCTGGAGGTCGATCCGCAGCGCAAGAAGTGGCAGGCCGGGCTGCTGGAGGCGAAGAACGTCCAGAGCGAGCACTCGACCGCCATCCACATCGACGAGTTCAAGGTGAACGTGGGGGTCAAGGACGACTACTTCACCACGCGCTACATGGAACAGCAGTAGGGCCGCGGAGGCGTCGATGTCCGAATTCCTGCGCCGGGCCCGACAGCTGGCATTTGCGGCCACCCTCGCACTGGCCGGCGCCGCCCTGGCCGCCGACGATGACGACGAGCCGCCCATGGCACCGGGCGGAGGCGGCGAAGCTACCGCCACGAAGGATTGGCACGCGCCGCTCAACGCACTGGGCTTCACCGGGTCCGCCCGCGCGGGCCTGTGGTCCTCGAACCGGCGGCTCGATGACGACAACGGCATCGTCGTCCCGTCGGCATGGCTCAAGCTGGATCGCCGGATGGGCCCTGTCGGCGTCTTTGCGGAAGGCTATCTCGCCCGCGAGGATCTGTTCGGCGACCGGCGCAGCGCGAGCCGTCTGCGCGAAGCCTACGTGGAAGGGCGGCACGGCAATTGGGACTTCCGGGTCGGAAAGCAGATCATCGCGTGGGGCCGCACCGATCGGCTGAATCCGACCGACGTGCTCACGCCGCGGGACTTCACGCTACTGTCGCCGGAGATCGACGAGGACCGGTTCGGCGCAGTCGCGGCCAAGGCGGTCTACACGTTCACCCCGTCGACGAGCCTGATCGGCGTCTGGCTGCCGGACTTCCGGCCGAACGTCCTGGGACTGCCGATGCGGCCTGGGGTCCGGTACACCGAGGACGTGCCGGACAGCCTGCGCACCTGGGCCCTGAAGCTGGATCGTTCTGGCGGCGCGGTGGACTGGTCCGTGTCGTACTTCGACGGATTCGATCTGTCGGCGGACCTCTCGCTGGCCACGGCGACGGGGACGTCGTCGACGATCGCCTTGCAGCACCATCGGCTGCGCATGATCGGCGGCGATGCGGCGACCACCATCGGTTCGAACCGCTACGCCGTGGAGGTGGCCTACGCTCGCACGGAGGACCCGGACGGCCGCAACCTGTTCGTCCGGAATCCGTTCCTGTATGGGGTGGTCGGGATCGAGCACGACTTCGGCGACACGCTCGACCTCATCGTGCAGGCGTATGTGCGGCAGGTCTGCGCGCACCAGGATCCGGAGAACGCGCCCGCCAATGTGCGCGCACTGGCCATCCAGCAGGCCGTCGCGTCGAACCAGGTCGACCGGCACCAGACCGGTCTGACGGCACGCATCGGCAGGAAGTGGCTGAACGAAACGCTGGAGGGGGAGATCGCCGGTTCGGTGCTGGTGACCCGGACCGGGTATTCGCTGCGACCGCGCGTGCTCTACGCGGTGAGCGATTCCTTGAAGGTGATCGGCGGGTTCGAGTGGTATCGCGGTTCCGACCGGACGACCTTCGGACTGCTCGAGAAGAACCGGACGCTGTTCGGCGAGGTGCGGTACTTCTTCTGAGGCGGCAGGTCGACGCGGCCGGGCGGGGCTCAGGTCGCGGGCGTGTCTCCGGCCGGGGTCGATGCGTCCGGCGTTGCGCCCTCGGCGCCTTCCACCTGACCTTCCTCGCCGCCGGGCCCGGACTGCGCCTTGCGCTTCAGCTTCTCTTCCTTCTTGCGCTTCTTTGCCAGCTCCCGCTGCCGCTTCTCGTACGCGAAGTTCGGTTGCGCCATCGTCAGACCCCCGTTCAGGTGGGCGGGCCCGGGACCCGCGAAAGGTGGAAGTATGCCTGTGCGCCGCCCCCTTGGTCGACGAGGATTTTGCGGATCCCGGCCAGGACAGCGGGACGTCATTTCGGCGATACTCCCGGCCCATCGGCGGACCGGCCTGCCCGGGCGCCCCCTCCCCAGATCCGTCACGGACCCAGATCATGAAGAACGTCTCCCGCTCGCTCCCGGCCCGGTCGTCCCGCTGCCTGGGATTTCTCCTTGCCGCCCTGGCGCTCGCCCCGGCCGGCGCCATCGCCGCCAAGGATGACTTCCCCCGCCTCAAGCAGGGCGAGTGGGAATTCGTCCGGAAGTCGGCCAACGCCCCGAAGGGCGCCCAGGATCTCGCCGTGAAGGAATGCCTGGACCCCGCGGCGTCGATGCGGGAGCAGAACGCGATCATGGCCAAGGCGGGCTGCACGTTCGATCCCGCGAAGATCGAAGGAAAGTCCTACACGTACGTGGCCCGCTGCGACATCCCGAACATGGGCAAGAGCGTCTCGCGCAGCGTCCTGACGTACGAGAGCGACAGCGCCTATTCCGTGGCCGTCGAGTCGGAAGGCGAGATGAACGGGAAGCCGATGAAGATCTCGGAAACGCTGATCGCCCGCCGGGTTGGCAGCTGCAAGAAGCAATAGTCCCGCGCCGGGACGCGCGCGTCCCATGACGGTGCGCCCCACCTCCACGCCCCCGAAGGGTCCGTCCCGCGGGGGCGTGATCATTTGTCCCGACCCCGATGCCGATGAGTTCCAACGATTCGACGCTGCCGCCGCCGCGGGCCCTCGCCACGCTGCGCGAGGTGTTCGGCTATGAATCGTTCCGCGGACCCCAGGCCGGGATCGTGCGCCAGGTCTCGGAAGGCGGGGACGCCCTCGTGCTGATGCCGACCGGCGGCGGCAAGTCGCTGTGCTACCAGATCCCCGCGATCCTGCGGGCGGGCACCGGCATCGTCGTCTCGCCGCTCATCGCGCTGATGCAGGACCAGGTCGCAGCGCTGCAGCAGGCCGGGGTGCGTGCCGAGTTCCTGAATTCGACGCTCGACTTCGACGACGTGCGGCGGGTGGAGCGGGCCCTGTGCGCCGGAGAACTCGACCTGCTGTACGTGGCGCCGGAGCGCATCGTCACCCCGCGCTGCCTGGAACTGCTGGACCGCGTGCCGCTGGCCCTGTTCGCGATCGACGAGGCGCACTGCGTCTCGCAATGGGGTCACGATTTCCGGCCGGAGTATCTCGCGCTGTCGGTGTTGCACGAGCGCTGGCCGCAGGTCCCGCGCATCGCCTTGACGGCCACCGCCGATCCGCAGACCCGCGACGAGATCGCGACGCGGCTCGCGCTTCAGGATGCGCGCGTGTTCGTGTCGAGTTTCGATCGGCCCAACATCCGGTACACGATCGTCGACAAGGTCGATCCGCGCGCCCAGTTGCTGCGCTTCATCCGCGAGGAGCACGCCGGGGACGCGGGCATCGTCTACTGCCTGTCGCGACGGAAGGTGGAGGAGACGGCGGCCTGGCTCGCTTCCCAGGGGCTGCGCGCCCTGCCCTACCACGCCGGGATGGAGAACGCGGAGCGCGCGGCGAACCAGGCCCGCTTCCAGCGCGAGGACGGCATCGTCATGGTCGCGACCATCGCGTTCGGGATGGGCATCGACAAGCCGGATGTGCGTTTCGTCGCGCATCTCGACCTCCCGAAGAGCATCGAGTCCTACTACCAGGAGACGGGCCGGGCCGGTCGCGACGGACTGCCGGCGGACGCCTGGATGACGTACGGCCTGGCGGATGTGGTGCAGCAGCGCCGGCTGATCGACCAGTCCGACGCGGAAGAGACGTTCAAGCGCGTCAGCGCCGCCAAGCTCGACGCCCTCCTGGGTCTCGCGGAGACCGCGGGTTGCCGCCGCGTCCGGCTGCTCGACTATTTCGGCGAGACGAGTGCGCCGTGCGGCAACTGCGACACCTGCCTCGATCCACCCGAGACGTGGGACGCCACCGAGGCGGCGCGCAAGGCCCTGTCGGCCATCTACCGGACGGGTCAGCGCTTCGGCGCGGGCCACGTCATCGACGTGCTCCGCGCCAAGGGCGGCGAGCGGATCTCACGCTGGCAACACGACACGCTGTCGGTGTTCGGCATCGGACAGGACCTCGACGACGCCGCGTGGCGCGGGGTCTTTCGCCAGCTGATCGCGCTGGGCTTCGTCTGGGTCGATCACGAAGGCCACGGAGCGCTGCGCCTCTCGGAGTCCAGCCGGGCCCTGCTGAAAGGCGAGCAGCGCGTGGAGATGCGCCGCGCCGTGGCACCGACGAAGAAGCGGTTGCGCGGTGCTTCCGATCCGTCACTCACCTCGGAAGCCGCCTCGCTGCTGGACCGCCTGAAGGCCTGGCGGCTGGAGGAGGCGCGACGGCAGGGCGTGCCACCGTACGTGATCTTCCACGACAGCACGCTGACGGAGATCGCCCGCATCGTCCCGGATTCGCACGCGGCTCTCGGCGACATCACCGGCATCGGCGCGCGCAAGCTGGAGCGCTACGGGGACGCGGTGCTCGGCGTGATCGGTTGATTCAGCGCGCCGCCGCGCCCGCATCGCCGATAATCGGGCCTCTTCGCCACTTCGACACACCGCCGCCCATGACCGCTCCCGCCATCAGCGCCTACCCCGTGCCCGCCCTGCAGGACCTGCCGGACGACATCCGCGACACGATGCTCAAGGTCCAGGAGAAAGCCGGCTTCATCCCGAACGTGTTCCTCACGCTGGCGCATCGGCCGGCCGAGTTCCGCGCCTTCTTCGCCTATCACGACGCGTTGATGCTGCGCGATTCCGGTCTGACCAAGGCGGAGCGCGAGATGATCGTCGTGGCCACGAGCGGCGTGAATCACTGCATGTACTGCGTGGTGGCCCACGGCGCCATCCTGCGGATCTACGCGAAGAGCCCGACCGTGGCGGACCAGGTCGCCATCGACCATCGCAAGGCGGACATCACGCCGCGGCAGAAAGCCATGCTGGACTTCGCGGTGAAACTCGCCCGCAGCCCGGAGACCGTGACGGCAACCGACCGCGAAGCGCTGCGCGGCCACGGCTTCAGCGAAGAGGATATCTGGGACATCGGCGGGATCACCGCCTTCTTCGCCCTCTCGAACCGGATGGCGCACCTGATCGAGATGCGTCCCAACGACGAGTTCTACCTGATGGGCAGGGTCGCGCCGGCGAAGAAGACCTGACCCGCGCCGGCCGGGGACATCGCCGATCAGACGCGCCGGCGGCGGATTCCGGCGCCGGCGATCAGGCCGCCCCCGAGCACCATGAGCGCCCACGTGGCCGGCTCCGGCACGGGCGCCAGCGTGAACCGGAACCCGTAGGTGGAACTGCCCGCATTGAAGTCCTGGATCCAGAGCGAGTAGGCCCCGGCCCCGAGCGGCCCCGAAAAGCCGCTGGCACCAAAGCCCGCGCCGATGCGCGGAAGGATGTTCGACCCTGCGTCGTTACCGTTGTAGTGGGAGTAACCGAGCAGCCCGGCGGGACTCCCGCTCACGGGCGACACCGTGACGGCCGGGCCGGACTGGATCCCCAGGAACGCCTGGCCGAAGTCGTCGCCGCCCACGACATGGGTGTTCGGCAGTACCGTGAGCGCCGCCAGCTGGAGTCCCACCGGCACCTCGATGGTCACGTAGTCCCGGTCGATCACGAAGGACGCACTGGCGCCGGTGGTGCCGAGCAGGTCGTTGCCACCGGCCGACAGGGACAGCACGGCCAGCGGACCGCCGCCGGTATTGGCGAGGTCTCCGTTCACGGATTCGTCGTACACCGTGGCGGCCGGTGCCGGACCCGCCAGTCCGGCGCCGAACCAGGCCACGCCCAGGGCGGAAAGGGGTCGCTTCTTCACAGGTCTTCTCCCGTATCGGGGGTTGTCGCGATGAAGCGGCTCCCGACGGAGTGCGGCATCGCATCGGCATGTCCAGCGCGTGAATGCCGACGGAGGCCCGGGCGGTTCAGCCTCGCCGGAAAAAGTCTCGTTCTCCCGAGGCAGGTTCATGGTGCGGCGCGAGAGCGATTCCGCGGAGCCTGCGTCATATAATGAAACGCTGTCTCCCGGCCACGAGCGGGAGGCAGGCTCTGTCCTCAACAACTCTCCAAAAGGTGTTGATCCATGGCGGCCTTGCCGGACTACGATCCCCAGGAAACCGATGAATGGCTCGAGGCGCTGGATGGCGTCCTGAAACAGGAGGGCGTGGAACGCGCCCACTATCTCCTCGAGCGGCTCATCGACAAGGCGCGGCGCGCGGGCGCCTATCTGCCCTATAGCGCCAACACGGCCTACATCAACACGATTCCTCCGGGCAAGGAAGAGAAGTCCCCGGGCGACCACGAACTCGAGCACCGCATCCGCTCGTACGTCCGCTGGAATGCCGCCGCGATGGTGCTGCGCGCCAACAAGGACACGAACGTCGGCGGCCATATCGCGAGCTTCGCCTCGGCGGCCACGCTCTACGACGTCGGCTACAACCACTTCTGGCACGCCCCGTCGGAGCAGCACGGCGGCGATCTGGTCTTCGTACAGGGCCATTCCGCGCCGGGGGTCTACGCCCGGGCGTTCATGCTGGGTCGTCTCTCCGAGGAGCAGATGGACAACTTCCGCCAGGAGGTCGACGGCAAGGGACTGTCGTCCTACCCGCACCCCTGGCTCATGCCCGATTTCTGGCAGTTCCCCACGGTGTCGATGGGCCTCGGGCCGCTGATGGCCATCTACCAGGCCCGCTTCATGAAGTACCTGCAGGACCGCGGCATCGGCAACATGGAAGGCCGCAAGGTCTGGTGCTTCCTCGGCGACGGCGAGACCGACGAACCGGAATCCATGGGCGCCATCGGCGTGGCGGCGCGCGAGAAGCTCGACAACCTGATCTTCGTCATCAACTGCAACCTGCAACGGCTCGACGGCCCGGTGCGGGGCAACGGCAAGATCATCCAGGAACTCGAAGCCGACTTCCGCGGCGCCGGCTGGAACGTCATCAAGGTGATCTGGGGCTCGTACTGGGATCCGCTGCTCGCCCGCGACACGCGCGGCCTGCTGCAGAAGCGCATGGAAGAGGCCGTCGACGGCGAGTACCAGATGTTCAAGTCGAAGGACGGGGCCTACGTGCGGAAGCACTTCTTCGGCAAGTACCCCGAACTGCTGGAGATGGTCTCCAACATGACCGACGACGACATCTGGCGCCTCAATCGCGGCGGCCACGATCCGCACAAGATCTACGCGGCGTATGCGGCGGCCTCGAAGCACACGGGGCAGCCGACCGTCATCCTCGCCAAGACCATCAAGGGTTACGGCATGGGCGAAGCCGGAGAGGCGCAGAACATCACCCATCAGCAGAAGAAGATGGGCACCGTCTCGCTGAAGGCGTTCCGCGACCGTTTCGGCCTGCCCATCCCCGAAGAAAAGCTCGAGGACATCCCGTTCCTGACCTTCCCCGAGGGATCTCCGGAACTCGAATACATGCGCAAGCGCCGTGAGGCGCTGGGCGGCTACCTGCCGCAGCGCCGGGTGAAGGGTGACGAGCTGGAAGTGCCGCCGCTCGCCACCTTCGAGGCGTTGCTGCGCAGTTCGGAGGACCGCGAGATCTCCACCACCATGGCCTTCGTGCGCATGCTGGGCGCGCTGGTCCGGGACAAGGCCATCGGCAAGCGCATCGTCCCCATCGTGCCGGACGAGTCCCGCACGTTCGGCATGGAAGGCATGTTCCGCCAGCTCGGCATCTGGTCCTCGGTGGGTCAGCTCTACACGCCGCAGGACGCCGATCAGCTCATGTTCTACAAGGAGGACAAGCACGGCCAGATCCTGCAGGAAGGGATCAACGAGCCCGGCGCCATGTCGTCCTGGATCGCGGCCGCCACGTCGTACTCGACGCACGGCGTGCAGATGATCCCCTTCTACATCTACTACTCGATGTTCGGCTTCCAGCGCATCGGCGATCTGGCCTGGGCCGCCGGCGACCAGCGCGCCCGCGGCTTCCTGCTGGGCGGCACCGCGGGCCGCACCACGCTGAACGGCGAGGGCCTGCAGCACGAGGACGGTCACAGCCACATCATCGCCTCGACGATCCCGAACTGCGTCACGTACGACCCGACGTTCTCGTACGAGGTGGCGGTGATCGTCCAGGACGGCCTGCGCCGCATGTGCCAGAACCAGGAGGACGTGTTCTTCTACGTCACCCTGATGAACGAGAACTACCCCCACCCGGCCATGCCGGAAGGTGCGGAAGCCGGCATCCTCAAGGGCATGTACCTGCTCTCGTCGGGCAATGGCGGCAAGAAGACGCCGCGCGTGCAGCTGATGGGCAGCGGGACGATCCTGCGCGAGGTGATCGCGGCGGCCGAGCTGCTGTCCGCCGATTTCGGCGTCACGGCCGACGTGTGGAGCTGCCCCAGCTTCACCGAGCTGCGCCGGGAAGGCATGGCCATCGACCGCTGGAACCTGCTGCATCCGGAGGACAAGCCGCGCGTCCCGTATGTGAGCAGTTGCCTGGAGAAGCACCCGGGCCCGGTGATCGCCGCATCGGACTACGTGCGCGCCCTTGCCGAGCAGATCCGTCCGTACATCGACCGCCGCTACACGGTGCTCGGCACCGACGGCTTCGGCCGGTCCGACACGCGGGAGCAGCTGCGCAAGTTCTTCGAGGTCGACCGTCATCACGTGGTCGTCGCCGCGCTCAAGTCCCTGGCGGACGAGGGCACGATCCCGGCCGCCACCGTGACCCAGGCGATCCGCAAGTACGGCATCGATCCCGACACCCCGTGTCCGTGGCACGCCTGATCGCCGCCGACCGTCAACGAAACGCAACCCACACTGGAGCCTATGGGCGCAATCAAGGAAGTCTTGGTCCCGGACATCGGTGACTTCAAGGACGTGCCGATCATCGAGATCCTCGTGAAGTCCGGCGACACCGTCCGGGCGGAGGACTCCGTCGTCACGCTCGAATCCGACAAGGCGACGATGGAAGTGCCGAGTCCCTACGCCGGCGTCGTCCGCGACCTCAACGTCAAGATCGGCGACAAGGTCGGGCAGGGTGCGCTGATCCTCACCGTCGAAACCAGCGAGGAGACGGCTACCGCTCCGGCGTCGGCCCCTGCGGCAGCGGCCGCCGCGCCGAGTGCAGCCCCTGCGCCCGCCCCTGCGGCATCGGCCGCTCTCGCTCCGGCTCCCGCCGCCGCGAAGATCGCGCCCCCGCCGGTGTCGTCTGCCGGTCCGGTGGACGAAGCCGCCTTCGCCGCCGCCCACGCCAGTCCGGGGATCCGTCGCATGGCGCGCGAACTCGGGGTCGATCTGGGTCGCGTCAGCGGCACGGGACCCAAGGGCCGCGTACTGAAGGAAGACATCCACGCGTTCGTGAAGCAGGCCCTGGCCGGTGGGGTGCCCGCGGCGCCGGCGGCCGGCGCTGGCGCCGGCCTCGCGCTGGGCCTCCCCGCGTGGCCGGTCATCGACTTCGCGAAATTCGGCCCGGTCGAGATCCAGGCCATGTCGCGGATCAAGAAGATCTCCGGGCCCGCGCTGCATCGCAACTGGGTGCACATCCCGCACATCACGCAGCAGGACGAGGCGGACATCACCGAACTGGAGGCTTTCCGCAAGTCGATGGCGGACGAGGCGCAGAGGCTGGGCGTGAAGCTCACGCCGCTCGCGTTCATCGTGAAGGCCGTCGTCGCCGCGCTGAAGTCGCACCCCGAGTTCAACAGCTCCATGGCGCCCACCAACGACGCCTTGATCCTGAAGCGCTACTACCACATCGGGGTCGCGGTGGACACGCCCGGCGGCCTCGTGGTCCCGGTCATCCGCGATGCCGACCAGAAGGGCGTGGTCCAGATCGCCCGCGAACTGGGGGAAGTCAGCGTCCGGGCCCGCGACGGCAAGCTGGGCCCGACCGACATGCAAGGCGGCACCTTCTCGATCTCGAGCCTGGGCGGCATCGGCGGCACGCACTTCACCCCGATCATCAACGCGCCCGAAGTCGCGATCCTCGGCGTGTCGCGGTCCTCGATGAAGCCGGTGTGGAAGGACGGCCAGTTCGTGCCGCGCCTGATCCTGCCGCTGTCGCTGTCCTACGACCACCGCGCCATCGACGGGGCTCAGGGCGCCCGCTTCATCACGGCCCTGAACGCCAACCTGTCCGATATCCGGCGGGTGCTGCTCTAGGTGTCGTCCCCGCCCCTCGGCGTGCTGGGCGGTACGTTCGATCCGGTCCACATCGCGCACCTGCGCCTCGCCGAGGAAGCGCGGGAGGCGCTCGGGCTGGCGGGCGTCCGGTTCGTCCCGAGTGCGAATCCGCCTCACCGCAACCGTCCGTCCGTCGACGCCGTCCACCGGCTGCGCATGGTGGAACTGGCCATCGCCGGCCAGCCGGCCTTCGTCGCCGACGATCGCGAACTGCGGCGAGCGACGCCCAGCTACACGATCGACACGATCGAATCCCTGCGCGCCGAGGTCGGGGCCGAACGCCCGATCTGCCTGATCGTCGGCGCCGACGCCTTCCGCCTGCTCGAGACCTGGCACCGCTGGCGCGAATTGCTCGGCGCCGCACATCTCGTCGTGGCGCACCGACCGGGGTTCGAGATCCTGCCCGGGACCGATGCCCTGGGCGAGGCGTTCGCTGCACGGCGAACCGAGTCCTCTTCGGACGTATGGGCGTCTGCAGGCGGCCGGATCTTTCCGCTGGCCATCACCCCGCTGGACGTCTCGGCGAGCCGTATCCGGGCGGATCTGGCGGCGGGGCGTTCGCCCCGCTATTTGCTTCCCGATTCCGTCCTCCGCTATATTGATTCACACCACTTGTATGGGATTCCGGATGCAGCTTGAAGGGTTGGCACGCGCGGCCGTCACGGCGCTCGAAGAGATCAAGGCCCGCGACATCGCCGTCATGGACGTCCGGAAGCTCACCTCCCTGTTCGACACCGTGATCGTCGCCACCGCCGATTCGGCGCGGCAGACCAAGGCACTGGCCCGTCACCTCCAGGACGCCGCCAAGGAAGCGGGCGGTCACGTGGTGGGCATCGAAGGCGAGGACAGCGGGGAATGGGTGCTGGTCGATCTGGGCGAGATCGTCGTCCACATCATGCAGCCCGCCATCCGCGACTACTACCATCTCGAGGAGCTGTGGGGCGGTCAGCGCCCGGGGCCCAGCCGCACGACCGGCCTCGGACCCGCGATCAGCCGGCGCGCCCTCTCCAGCGCCAGCGACACCTGACCGCACGGACCTCCGGTGCGCTTCCTGGTTGTCGCCGTCAGCCATCGGCAACCGGAGTGGGTGGAGTCGGCCTTCGCCGACTACACGAAGCGAATGCCCCGCGACGCGCGGATCGAGCGCGTCGTCCTCAAGCCCGAACCCCGACCGGAGAACGCCGGTCCCACCGCCATCGACCGGCTGCTCGCCCGGGAGGCGGAGCGCATCCTCGCCGCCGTACCGCCGCGCGCCCATCGCATCGCCCTCGACGAACGCGGACGCGCGGTCACCACGCGCGACCTCGCCCGCTCCATCGAATCCTGGCAGGCCATCGGCGGCGATGTCGCCTTCCTCATCGGCAGCGCCGACGGCCTGGACGCGACGCTGAAGTCCGGCGCGCAGGAGCGCCTGGCGCTGTCCGCGCTGACGCTGCCGCACGGTCTGGTGCAGGTGCTGCTCGCGGAACAACTGTTCCGAGCACTGTCACTGATCCGAGGTCATCCGTATCATCGCGAGTGACCCTGACTTCGGACTCCCCCGTGAGCACGACCTTCCGACACATCTATCTCGCCTCGCGCAGCCCCCGCCGCCGCGAGATCCTGACGCAGATAGGGGTGCGCTTCGAGATGCTCCTGCTGCGCGACGGCAGCGGTCGCGAACTGGACATCGACGAGTCGCCCCTGCCGGGCGAGGCGCCGGCCGAGTACGTCCTCCGGCTCGCCCGGCAGAAAGCCGAAACCGGGTGGTCTCGCATGAGTCAGCGTCGCCTGCCGCCGGCGCCGGTGCTGGCCGCGGACACGACGGTCACGGTCGACGGCGAGATCATCGGCAAGCCGGCCGACCGCGGGGAAGCGTTCAACGTGCTGCGCCGGCTCTCGGGGCGCACCCATGAGGTTCACACGGCCATCGCGGTCAAGTTCGAATCGAAGCTCGATGCCCGACTGTCCTCGACCACGGTCACCTTTGGCGACCTGCACGACGAGGCGATCCGCCGCTACGTCACCACCGGCGACGCCATGGACAAGGCCGGCGCCTACGGCATCCAGGGAAAGGCCGCAGTGTTCGTGAAGCACCTGACCGGGAGCTACTCCGGCGTGATGGGACTGCCCGCCTACGAGACGGCCGAGCTGCTGCAGGGCGTGGGAATCACGCTGCCGTGAAGGAAGAGATCCTCGTCAACGTCACCCCGCAGGAAACCCGTGTCGCGCTGATGCAGCAGGGCTCCGCCCAGGAGCTTCACGTCGAGCGCGCCGGTTCGCGCGGGCTGGTCGGCAACATCTACATCGGGGTCGTGAGCCGGGTCCTGCCCGGCATGCAGTCGGCGTTCATCCAGATCGGCCTGGACCGTGCGGCCTTCCTCCACGTGGCCGACCTGTGGAGCAGCCGCAACGGTGAGGACTCGCGGCCGATCGAGAAGATCCTGCACGACGGCGACCACCTGCTCGTCCAGGTCATCAAGGACCCCATCGGCACGAAGGGCGCAAGGCTGTCCACGCAGATCAGCATCGCGGGGCGCTTTCTCGTCTTCCTGCCGCAGGAATCGCATATCGGCATCTCGCAGCGGATCGAAGACGAGACCGAGCGCGCGCAACTGCGCGAACGCCTCCAGCAATTGCTGGGGGCCGACCAGTCCGGCGGCTACATCATCCGCACCATGGCGGAAACGGCGACCGAGGACGAACTCCGCGCCGACCTCGCCTATCTCAAGCGCCTGTGGGCCGGCATCGAGGAGAAATCGCGGACGCTGGAGGCGCCCGCACCGCTCTACCACGACCTGAACCTCAGCCTCCGGGTGCTGCGCGACCTGGCGACCGACCAGACCCAGGTCGTGCTGATCGATTCGCGCGAGACGTACGAGCGGATGCGGGCCTTCGCGGCCGAGTACGCGCTGCCCTTCGCCGACCGGGTGGAGCACTACACGGGCGACCGCCCGCTGTTCGATCTGTACGGCGTCGAGGACGAGATCGAACGCGCACTGGCCCGCCGCGTGGCATTGAAATCGGGCGGCTACCTGATCATGGATCAGACCGAAGCCCTGACGACCGTGGACGTGAACACCGGCGGCTTCGTGAACGGCCGCAGTTTCGACGACACGATCTTCAAGACCAACCTCGAGGCCGCGCAGGTGATCGCGCGGCAGCTGCGGCTGCGCAACCTGGGCGGCATCATCATCGTCGACTTCATCGACATGGACAACGACACGCATCGCGACGCGGTGCTGGCGGAATTCCGCAAGGCGCTGGCGCCGGACCGCACCCGCATGACGGTCAACGGCTTCACCGCGCTCGGGCTGGTGGAAATGACGCGCAAGCGCACCCGCGAGAGTCTCGCGCATGTGCTCTGCGAGCCGTGCCCGATGTGCCACGGTCGCGGCGAATTGAAGACCGCGCAGACGGTGTGCTACGAGATCCAGCGGGAACTCCTGCGCGAAGCCCGGCAGTTCGACGCCCGCGAATTCCGCATCCTCGCCGCGCAGAAGGTGATCGACATGTTCCTCGACGAGGAGTCCCAGGGACTCGCGATGCTCGAGGAGTTCATCGGCAAGCCCATCCGGCTGCAGGTCGAGACCCTCTACACCCAGGAACAGTACGACGTGGTGTTGATGTAGCGGCGGGCCGGATCGTTGGATCCGCACCGACCCCGTACCGGAATTGCAGCGGTTCAAGCCATGATCGAACGGCTGCTCCCTCCACAACGGATCGGCGGGTTCGGGTTGCCGGATGGCTGAGAAGTAGGGACGGGAGAGCGATGGTGTTGCGCCTGCTGCACTCCGCCGATTGGCAGATCGGACGGATCTACTCGCAGTTCGAACCCGACGACGCCCTGGCGCTGTTCGAAGCGCGCTTCCTCGTGGTCGAGCGATTGGCCGCGCTCGCGCTGGAGCACGGCGTCGATGCGGTTCTCGTCGCGGGTGACGTCTTCGACGCACAGACGGTGTCGGACAAGACGATCCGGCGACTGTTCAACGCCATGCAGGGTTACCCCGGACCGTGGGTGCTCCTGCCCGGCAATCACGATGCGGCGCTCGCCGAATCGGTCTGGACTCGCGCCCATCGCCTCGGGGCTGTCCCGCCCAACGTCATCACGTGCCTCGAACCGGGAGCGCGCGTGATCGGCGATCGTTTCGCCGTGCTGCCCGCACCGCTGGTCCAGCGGCACACCTACGGCGATCTGACCGAGTGGTATGCGGGCGCGGCAACGCCGGCCGGACTGCCTCGCATCGGGCTGGCTCACGGGTGCGTGCAGGGCGTCCTGCCTGAAGACATCGATTCGGTCAACCCGATCGCGCCCGACCGCGCCGCCACGGCCGGGCTCGACTATCTCGCCCTCGGCGACTGGCACGGCACGAAGCGCATCGACGATCGAACGTGGTATGCCGGCACGCCCGAGACCGACCGCTTCAAGGCGAACGACTCGGGTCAGGCGCTGCTCGTATCCATTGCCGGTCCCGGCGTCGCACCCGCTGTGGAACCGCTGCGGTCCGGTCGGTACCGCTGGCAACCGATGGAAGTCCGACTGGCCGTGCCGACGGACGTCGACGAAGCGCTCCGCACGCTGGGCGAACGCGGCAACGACGACGTCGTGCAGTTCGGCGTGTCCGGCGTCTGCGACCTGGACGGACAGAAGCGTCTGCAGCGCGGCGTCGAGACGGCCCGCGCGCGCGTGCGGGCCCTGGTCCACGACGCCTCCGGGCTCCGTCTCGAACCGACCCCGGAAGACATCGAGGCGCTGCATGCAGACGGCTACGTCGGGGAGGTGATCCAGGACCTACGCGCCGAGCAGACCGGGCCGCAAGCGGAACGGGCGCGTGACGCGCTGGTGATCCTCGCCCGCCTGCTGGATGATCTCGGCGGGGGCGCGGGAGCGAAGACATGAAGCTGCGGCGCCTGCGCATCGAGCATTTCAAGCGCTTTCGGGAACCCTTCACGATCGAGAGTTTCGCCGACGGACTCAACCTGTTCGCGGCGCCCAACGAATCAGGCAAGTCGACAATTGCCGAAGCGATCCGCGCTGCATTCTTCGAGCGCCACCGGTCCGGCAGCGTCGAACATCTTCGGCCCTGGGGCGAGACTGCTGCGACGCCGACCGTGGCGGTGGACTTCGATATCGCCGGCAGACGGTACCGGCTGACGAAGGCATTCCTCGGTCGCAAGCGCTGCGAACTCGCGATCGACGGTCAACCGCCGCTGGACGGCACGACTGCGGAAGACCACCTCGCCGGCCTGCTCGGCTTCAAGTTTCCCGGCAAGGGCGCCAGCGCGCCCGAGCACATGGGCATTCCCGGCCTGCTCTGGATCCGGCAGGGGACCTCCCACGAACTGACCGACGCCGTGACCTACGCGTCCGACCACCTGCGCCGGGTGCTGGGGGAATCGCTCGGCGACCTGACCGCGTCGAGCGGCGACGCGCTGCTGCGGACCGTCGAGGCGGAACGGAACCGACTTCTGACGCCGTCGACCGGCAATCCGAGAGGGGAGTACGCGGAAGCGCTGCAGCGGAGGAGCGATCTCACTGCAGCCGTCGAGGCACTGACTCGCGACATCGTCGCCTACCGAGACAGCGTCGACCGGTTGGCTTCACTGCGGCGCGAACACCGGCGTGACGAGCAGGAACGCCCCTGGGCGACGTTGCGCGAGCAGCATCGGAGCGCTCAGTCGCACCTCGACGCGGCACAGGGTCTGGCGACGCGACAAGTGGCCGAACAGGCGAGCCTTCAGCAGTGGGGCGCTCAGGTGAACGCGTTGCGCTCGCAGGTAGACGCCTTCCGTCGCGAGGAGGCGGCCGTGGTTGCGCGCACCCAGGCGGTGCAACAAGCAGCGTCTGCCGAGGCGACTGCGCAGGCCGACGTGGAAACGTCGGAGCGCCGGCATCGGGAAGTGGCGGATGAAGACGATCGCTCGCGGCAGCAACTGGAGCGTGTTCGCGCAGTGGCGGCGAGATCCGAGCTTGCGAAGTCCGCGGCGGACCTCGACCTGTCCGTGCGCACGCTCACGGACGCGCTGGCGAAGGCGCGCGACGAACGGACCCGCCTCACGCAACTGGAGGCCGAGGCGAATGCGCTCGCCATCGCTCCGGCAGACCTGAAACAGTTGAAGCACCTGTCCGACTCGCTGCGCGATGTCGGCGTGCGGCTCGAAGCGGTGGCCACATCGCTCGAATTCGACCTCGTCGACGGGCGCGACGTGAGCGCGGGCGGCGAGATGGTCACCGGCCACGCGCGGCGCACGGTGGTGAGGCGGACGGCCATCGAGATCGCCGGCGTCGGCCGCATCACGGTATCGCCCGGCGGCCTCGACCTGGACGCGCTCGCGGCCGAACGCGATCGACTGGCCGGGGCGCTGGAGTCGGTGTTGAACCGTCTGCTGATCGCGAACGTGGCTGAAGCGGAAGAGCGCGCACGACAGAGCGCTCAACGGCGCCTCGATGCCCAGGGCTGTCAGAAGGTCCTCGACGCGCTGGCCCCCAAGGGCGTGGACGCGCTCGAAGCGGACCTGAAGGCGCGGACCGCGCGTCTGGCCGAAGTGCGGGACGCGCTCGCCGCCCTGCCACCGCCAGCGGAGAGCGATACCGCACTACCCGTCCGGTCGGTATCTGAAGCTGCCGCCGAGCGCGCCCGGGCGTCACTCGAAGCGGCGGTCATCGCGCTCAACGCAGCCAAGGTGGCCGCGGCGAAGGCGCAAAGCGATCTCGCCGGTGCGCGGGAGGAACTCGACGCGGCGGCGGCCACGGTCAACGATCCGCAGCGGGAGGGCCGTATCGCATCGGTCGAGCACGCGTTGAGCGGGGCGTCGATCCAGGAAGCCGCTGCGCGCCAGCGCGTCGACGACATCGGCGCCGAACTGAAGTCCGTGAATCTCTCGCTGCTGAAGCAGGATGTCGATCGCTTCGCAACGAGCGCCAGGCAACTCGAAGACGCCCACGAACGCCGGCGCGACGACATCCGCCGTCTGGAGATCGAGCTGGAAGCGAAGGGGGGATTCGGCCTCGAAGAGCAACGCGCCGAGAAGGATCGGGAACTGGAAGCCGCCACGCGCCGTGCCGGCGAACTCGCCCGCCGCGCAGCCGCACTCGACCATCTGCTCGACGTGTTGCGTGAGAAGCGATCGGCGCTCGCCCGGCAGTTGAGAGCGCCGCTGCAGAAGCACCTCGACCGCTACCTGCAGATTCTGTTTCCCGGCGCGCGGATCGAAGTGGCCGACGACCTGTCACCCGGGACCATCACCCGCGCCGGGCCGCGTGGCATCGAAAGCGGCGAATTCGAGGAACTGAGCGTCGGTGCGCGCGAGCAGATGGGCATCGTCGCGCGCCTGGCGTACGCCGATCTGCTGCAGGAAGCCGGCCGGCCGACGCTGCTGATCCTGGACGACGCCCTGGTGCACACGGACCAGGAGCGGCTCGGCCAGATGAAGCGGGTGCTGTACGACGCGGCTCAGCGGCATCAGGTGCTGATCTTCACGTGCCATCCGGGCGCGTGGCGGGATCTGGGCGTGGTGGCCAGATCCATCGAATCCCCGTCGTCGGTCAGCCGTTCAGCAGACGCGCCGAGCGCTGCAGACCCTGTTGCGGAGTGACACGGGCGGCCCGGCGACGTCCGGGAACCGGCGCCCCCAACCGGCGTTTGACCTGGAGCCGCGTGCAGCCGTCAGATCCGCCCCACCGCCGCCACCGTCTCTTCCGGCCCGCACCCGCGCGCAATGCGCCGCAGCCAGATCGCGATGCTTTCGTGCGACGTGAGTTGCGCGGCGTGCGGCAGCCTCTCCGTGTTTCCGAGTTCCGCCGCCCACTGGGAGATCTGCTCGTCCGTCGCCGTCCAGGTATAGGCATCGGCGATCCAGGCGTTCACGCGCCCGACGATCCATGCCGGGGTGCCGTCCTCGAACGCGACGTTTCGCACCTTCTCGTACGTGAGGCGTCCCTCCCATCGCGCCCACGCGATCATCCGGCCGGTTTCGGAGACGAGGTCGAAGCAGGCTGACTGCGTGTAGCGGGGCGCTTCGGGCCGCTCCTCGGGATCGGACCGTCCCGGAGAAGGCCAGACGGCCAGCATGACCAGCAGACCGGCCATGCCCCAGAAGAGCGCGTGCCGTTTGCGGGCCATGGCGGCTTCCCCCCGGAAGATGCGCTGCATGCGGACGGAGGACGAGCGACCGGACAGCCGCCGAGCCAGGTGCAGGGGGGAAAGCAGTGACATGTCGGACTCTCCGGACGGATACACGGCGCCAGGGAGGGCATCCGATCGGGATGCTGTCGCGGGAGATACTCCTGGCAATGCCACGAGTTACGGCGAAGGCGCCCGAGGCTTGAGTGGCAATCACACGCTCACGTCATAGACTTCGCTCAGAACGGAGAGCAACTCCGGCACCGCCGAGGGCGGCAAGGCATTGACGCCTGCCGCGCGGGCACGCCCTCCGCCACTGGGAAAGCGCGCCGCCACGCGGTCCGCACCTTCGGGTCGGACCAGGGGCGCCCGGATGCTCACCGTGAAGGAACCGCGGGAGGGCGTCAGGACGGCATGGGCCCGGTTCGGGTCGGCCGACGCGATGCGGTTGGCGAACAGTCCGCTGACACGCCGGCTCCAGGGCGCATCGGGCAGTTCGAAGCACACGGCCGCGGCAGACTCGTACCGGGGCGAAACGGACTCGGCGTTGCGCCAGTCTTCGGCCATGACGGCCTCCAGCGCCGCGAAGGCGGGGTCGTCGGTGGCGAAGCGCCTCGGGTCGTTGTGGGGTCGCAGCCGTCGGTGCAATTCGGCCGGGTGGAAGCGAAGCTCGTCCACGGTGTCGCCGTACGCGTTGTAGTTCAGGCATTCGCCGAGGCGCTGAAGCAGCCGGCGTTCGTCGTCGCCCAGGCCGAGCTGGGACGCCAAGCGCGACGCGGTTTCAGACAGGTTGTCGCCGTAGGCGCCGGCGACGGCCCATCGCCGGTAGCGGCCGCCCAGCGAGCGGTCGACGAGCACGCTCGTGCAGACGTCGGAGGCGGTGTCGATGCGGGCGGTGAATCGGGGGTGATCCGGCAGCGGACCGGGGGTGTGATGATCGAACCACTCGACGCCCGCACCGGCGGCGAGCACACGATCGAGGTCGACGCGATTCGGCGCCACGGCGACATCGAGGACCGTGAGGTCGTCGCCCGCGCGGGCATCGACGCGCGAGAGCAGCGCGATGTCGCGCTTGGCGCCGGTGACGAGCACCGCCTCTCGCGGCACGGCCAGACGGAGCTGCTGGAGCGCGCAGAGTCCATCCGCGTCGCCGTTGAAGATGTCATAGAATTCCACGCGTTCTCCTCGAGTCCTCGCGCATCGCCACCGGCGTGCCCCCGACCGGTCACGACCCCGCCGGGCAGGGCGCGATCGATCGGACCGCCCACCTCATGACTTTCCCTGCGCGAACCCCCGCGTCGGACATCGGCTTCGCGCGACTCGCGACGCTCGCGTACGCCTGCGTCGTGGTGATCGCGAGCCTCTATCCGTTCCGCGCCTGGCGTCTGCCGGACCGCGCCCAGCTCTGGACACAACTGAGCGAATGGCCGCGCTACTACACGTATGGGGACGTCGGCCTCAACATCGCCGCCTACGTTCCGCTGGGCTTCCTGGTCGCGCTGGGCTTGCGGCCGTCGCTCGGGCGCATGCGCTCGGCGACCGCCGCCATCGTGGCCACCACCCTATTGTCATCGGCCCTCGAGATCCTGCAAAGCGGGATCGCCAGCCGCGTGCCCTCCGGCCTGGACGTGTTCTGCAACGCCGCCGGCGGCTGGATCGGTGCGTGGGGTGCACTCGCGGCCGGTGCGGCGACGCTGCGGGGCGGAACCGTCGGCCGGTGGCGGCGGGCGCGTCTCGAGCCGGGCGTGGCGGGCGACGCCGCGCTGGTACTCGGCGTGCTCTGGCTGCTCGCGCAGTTTCGTCCGGACGTGTGGCTGTTCGTGACGGGCGACCTGCGGGGCTGGCTGCCCGCGCGGCCCGTCACCTATTCCGCATTCCTGAACATCGCGCTCGAAGCCATCGTGGCCACCGCGGGCCTGACGACCATCGCGGGCATCGTGCGGAGTTGCCTGAACACGCGGTCCCTGATCGTGTTCCTGCTGCTGACCATCACGGCACTGGTCGTGCGCGCAGCCGCCACGTCGCATCTCATGAGTGCGGGCGATCCGCTGCTGTGGACGACACCGGGGAACGCGGTGGGCATCGCGGCCGGACTGATCCTCGGGGGTCTGGTGCAGCGGATGTCGGCCCGCGACGCCATCATCGTGGCGCTCGTCTCCCTGGTGGCCGGGATGGTGGTGCTCAACGGTGCGCCGTGGAACCCGTACTTCGAGGCGCGCCTCGTGTCCGACTGGCATCAGGGACACCTGCGCAGCCTCGCCGGCACGACGCGCATCGTGGCAACGATCTGGCCGTTCCTCGGGATCGCGTATCTCGCGAGCCGCCTGAGGCACGAGGCGAAGTCGACGTGACCCGCGGCGCAACGGGCGCTCACCGCGTTGCGGGCTAGAATCCGCCGACCCCCTTGGTTTCCCCACATCCATGAGCTACTACGAACGCCACGTCTTCTTCTGCTGCAACAAGCGCGACGACCCCAACCGGCCCTGCTGCGAGAACCACGGCGCCACCGAGATCCGCGACTACGCGAAGGCGCAGGTCAAGGCGCTCGGGCTGGCCGGACAGGGCAAGGTCCGCGTGAACATGGCCGGCTGTCTCGACCGCTGCGAGGAGGGCCCGGTGATCGTGGTGTATCCCGAAGCCGTCTGGTACACGTATGTGGACCGCGCGGATGTCGACGAGATCATCGCGGAACATCTGCAGCACGGCCGCGTCGTCGAGCGGTTGAAGCTCTGATGCCGGCCGGGCCGAAGAGTGTGCATTTCGAGGGTCCGTCCGGAAACCTCGAAGCCGCATGCGCCGAACCGGACGGCAGCCCGAGAGGGCTGGCGCTCATCGCGCATCCGCATCCGCTGTACGGCGGCACGATGGAGAACAAGGTCGTGCAGACCCTCTCTCGCACATTCGTCGGCCTCGGACTGGCCGCCTGGCGGGTGAACTTCCGCGGGGTGGGAGCCAGCGAGGGCGTCTACGACGACGGCCGCGGCGAGGTGGACGACTTCCTGGCCCTGGCCGCGCACGCCCGCTCGGTGCACGGGAACCTGCCGCTGACGCTCGCAGGCTTCTCGTTCGGCGGCTATGTCGCGGCACATGTGGCACAGCAACTCGCTCCGGAGCGCCTCGTGCTCGTGGCACCCGCCGTGGGCCGCTTCCCCGTGAGCGAGGTCCCGGTGCACACCCTGGTCATCCACGGCGAAGCGGATGACGTGGTCTCGCTGTCCGACGTGTTGGACTGGGCCCGCCCGCAGAAGCTGCCCGTCGTCGTCGTGCCGGGCGCGGGACATTTCTTCCATGGCGACCTGCTGAAGATCCAGCAGGTGGTTCGCGCCTTCACCCCGCTCGACGGCGCCTGACCCGTCGCGCCGCTCCGATTTCCCCGGCTCAAGCCCATGCTCGTCATCAAGTCGCTGCACATCGTCTTCGTCACGTCCTGGTTCGCGGGGCTGTTCTATCTGCCGAGGATCTTCGTCAACCTCGCGATGGAGGAAACGCCCGCGGCGCGCGACCGGTTGCTGCTGATGGCCGGCAAGCTGTACCGGTTCATGACGATCCTGGCGGTGCCCGCGCTCGCGTTCGGATTGTGGCTGTGGCTCGGCTACGGCATTTCGGGCGGATGGCTGCACGCGAAGCTCGCACTGGTGGCCGTGCTCCTGGGCTACCACCATGCCTGCGGGAGCCTGCTGCGCCGCTTCCGCAACGGGGAGAATCGCCGCTCGCACACGTGGTACCGGTGGTTCAACGAACTGCCCGTGCTCGTGCTGCTGGCCGTGGTTCTGCTCGTCGTGCTGAAACCCTTCTAGCATGAAGCGCTCTCCTGCGCTCCCGTCGGTCGCTGCCCCCTCGGGGGGGCGCTCAGTGGCGCGCGGACGCCCGGAGCCACCGGGATGAAGCACCTGCTGGCCGGACTGTGGCTCGCAGCCCTCGCCGGCTGGGCAGCGGCCGCGGACACGTCGGCTTCGGCCGTCGCGCGAGTGCTGCTGCAGTCCACGCTGACGGCCGGACTGGCGCATCACGAGGCGAAGACCCTCTGGAACGACCTCCGGCCGGGTGACGCCCTCGATCTGATCCGGGAACCCGACAACGCGCACGATCCGAATGCCGTGCGGATCGACTGGAAGGGGCATGTGCTCGGCTATCTGCCTCGCGCCGACAATGCAGACGTGGCCCGGCAGATCGACCGCGGGCAGGTTCTTCGCGCGCGGATCCGGACGATCGCCAAGTACCGCAACCACCGTCGCAAGCTCGAGATCGACATCTTCGCGGACCTGTCCGCCCCCGCCGCCAAGCCCTGAGCGGAGGCCACCGGCTGCCCTGGAGCACTCACCGGGGCCACACAGCCGGCGGCCGGACCCTATCAAGTTTGTCTCGCCCGGGACGAAAACCGATTCGTCATACGAGTCCGCGGCCGCTCGAGCCGCCCCCGGGGATGCCCACCATGTTCGCCTCAGTCACCATTCGCGCCCGCCTCCTGATCCTGCTGGCGGCCGGCGCCATCAGCACGATCGTCGTTCTCACCACCTATCTGCTGGAAGAGCGGCGGCTCCTGCTGGAGGATCGGCAGACCAAGACCCAGCATGTGGTGGAAGCCGCGCATGCTCTCGTGGCGCATTTCGGAGAACTCGGGCAGTCCGGCAAGATGACCCAGGACGAGGCGCGAAGCGCCGCCGCCCGCGCACTCAAGTCACTGCGCTACGGCGGGAAGGAGTATTTCTGGATCAACGACCTCGATTACCGGGTCGTGATGCATCCGACCAAGCCCGAGATGGACGGAACGCTGCAGGGCGACATGAAGGATCCGCACGGCGTCTACATCTACCGCGAAGTCGTGAAGGCGGCGAAGGAACACGGCAGCGGGTTCGTGCGCTACGACTGGCCCAAGCCCGGTACCAGCGAACCCACCCCGAAGATCTCCTACGTGAAGCTCTACGAACCCTGGGGCTGGGTGGTCGGTTCCGGGATCTATCTGGATGACATCGACACCATCTTCTGGGCGTCGGCACAGCGGGTCGGGGCGGCGTTGGCCATCGTCGGCGTCCTGCTGATCGCGGTGATCGTCTGGGTCATCCGCGGCATTGCCCGTCCCATCGACGCCTTGCGGACCTTCGGCACCACCATGAAGGAGATCGGCCGGGACGGCGACCTGTCGCGGCGCATCCCGGTCACCGGCAACGACGAGATCTCCACGGTCATGCGGGATTTCAACGCGTTGATGGACAGCTTCCAGTCCGGACTGAAGAGCGTGTTCGACTACCTGGGCCGCGTCTCCGACGCCTCGGGCCGCGTGCTGAACGCGACCGCCCGGATCAAGGACAGCTCGGCCGCGCAGAGCGCCGACGCAGCGGGCACCGCCACGGCCGTGGATCAGATGACGCAGAACATTGCGCGCATTGCCGACCACACACGGGAGGCCGAGACGGTATCGAGCATCGCCGGCGACATGGCAGCGGCGGGAGAAAAGGCCGTGCGCGAAGTGAACGACGGCATGCAGCGGATCGTCGGCAGTGTTCAGGAGTCGGCCGCGATCATCCGGACGCTCGGCAGCCGGTCACAGGAGATCACGGGCATCGTCAAGGTCATCAAGGACATCGCGGACCAGACGAACCTGCTGGCCCTCAATGCCGCCATCGAAGCCGCGCGGGCCGGCGAGCAAGGCCGGGGTTTCGCCGTCGTCGCCGACGAGGTTCGCAAGCTGGCGGAACGGTCCGCCACCGCGACCACCGAGATCAGCGCCGTGATCAATTTCATTCAGGACGACACGGCGCGGGCCGTCTCGGCCATGCAGACGGGGACGCAGACAGCCGAGCAGGGCGCCGACGAGGTCGGCCGTGCCGCACTGGCGATGTCGCAGATTGCGGACAGCACGCGCCGGCTGCTGGAACTCACGCGGGACATCGCCGCATCCATCCAGTCGCAGTCGGAGGTGGCCAAGGACATGGCCGCACGGTCGGACGGCATCGCCCGACAGGCCGAAGCCAACAGCCAATCCAGTCGGGATGCCAACAGTCAGGCCGAGGAACTCGAGACGAGCACCCGACAACTGACGGCTTCCGTGGGGCATTTCCGGGCCTGACCCGGCACAAGGAGCGGAGGCCGGCGCATGCCGGCACCGCGCTCCCGGTCGTGCCGATCAGTTGCCGTTGTACTCGTGCAGCGCGCGCCAGCGCTCGCGATTGCGGATCTCCTCGTCCAGGCGCTGCCGTTCCAGCTGATCCCGTTCGCCGACGTACAGGATGGTCCGGGCGAATTGACCATACGTGACGTCGCCGGCAAGCAGTTCAGCCAGCGCATCCGCGATCCGGTCGTTGGTCGACAGCCGATAGCCCGGGAGTTGCCCCACGCGCTTGGCAGCGAACTCGTTGCAGGCCTCGAATGCCTTGGCCAGCGCAAGGATCGCCGGCTTCTCCGACTCGGCGGGATGCTTGCGGTTGGACAACATCTCGACCGGCTGCCCCTGATCCAGGGGGATGGGAATGAGGATCCGGTCGCGGACCGGGTCGATCGCCTGATTCGCGTACAGGCGCGCACAATGCGTCCGGATCTCGCTCTCCGCTTCGGGTCCGGGCCCGGTCGCGGGCTTCGTGGCGCATGCCGCCAGTCCGAAACACGCGGCCGCGCCGACGATTCCTCTGATCCAGCTCTGCATCTTCACTCCCCTGATTCAGTGACCCGCCGCGGCGGCCGGGTACGCGCGGTACCCGATCATCGCCGGCGGTCGTCGTCGATGGTACGAGCGGGCCGGCCGACCATGTGCACGGTTCGCCCGAGGCATTGACGTTCTTTTAGCACACTCAAGTTACAGGCGTTCGATCGATGGACGGGCCATGCGCCGAGTCATGTGCTTACCGGCGATAATCGGACATGCCTATCCCCAAGAAACGACATCCGGACCGCCGCGCACCCGTGACGGACCGCTTCTTCTGCCCCTGCCCTCGCGGACTCGAACCCGCGCTGGCAGCGGAGTTCGACGAGTTCGGATTCCGCGACATCGAGGAGACGCCGGGCGGCGTCGGATTCCGCGGCGGCTGGCCGGAGTGCTACCGCGCCAACCTCTGGAGCCGCGTCGCGAGCCGGGTCCTGTGGCAAGTGGGACATGCCCGGTACCGCGACGAAGACGACATCTATCGCGCCGCCTTCGCGCTGCCCTGGCCGGCGTGGTTCACGGTCGACCAGACGATCCGGGTGAACGTGTCGGCCATCGCGAGCCCGGTGCGCAGCCTCGAGTTCGTCACGCTCCGCGTCAAGGACGCCATCTGCGACAAGTTCCGCTCGGAGACCGATGCCCGCCCCAGCGTGGATACGGGTGCACCCGACGTGCGCATCCATGCCTTCCTGACGCGCGACAGCGTCACGCTGTATCTCGACACCTCGGGAGAGGCGCTGTTCAAGCGCGGTTCACGGCAGACTGCCGGCGAAGCACCCCTGCGTGAAAATCTCGCCGCCGGGATCCTGCGGCTCACGGGATGGCGACCGGACGAACCGCTGCTGGATCCCATGTGCGGCGCGGGAACGTTTCTGGTCGAGGCCGCGCAGATGGCCCTGGGACTGGCCCCGGGCGCCGGCCGGCGCTTCGGGTTCGAGGCGCTGAAGATCTTCGATGCGGCGCTGTGGAAGCAGACGCGCGCTGCCGCGATGGCCGGACCGCGAACCGATGTCGCGCCGGCACTGTTCGGCTCGGACATCGACCCGGCCGCGATCGATGCCTCCCGGGAGAATCTGGCTGCAGCGGGGGTCGAGCGGTTCGTGCAGCTGCAGTGCGCGGACGTCGCATCGCTGGCGCCGCCCTGTGGTCCGGGCGTCATGATCGCGAATCCGCCCTATGGGGTTCGCATCGGCGATCCGGCCGAATTGCGCGCGCTGTATCCGAAGCTGGGTGACAACTTGAAACGCCACTTCGCCGGCTGGCGCGTGTTCCTGTTCACCGGGGATCTGGAGTTGCCGAAGCACATCCGGCTGAAGCCGTCGCGACGTACACCGTTGTTCAACGGTCCACTGGAATGTCGACTGTTCGAATACCGGATGGTCGAGGGCGGAATGCGCCGGGTGAAGGCCGGCGAGGACCCGCCCGGTGCGGAGGGAGAGTCAGCCGTCTAGGGGAAACGACCGCGCGATCTCCCGAGGTCGCGCGGCTGCCGCGGTCAGACGATGTTGAGGTGGTCGAGCCCGGACATGATGTCCTTTTCCTTGGACTCGTGGCCTTGGAGCTTGATGGCGAGGCGCAACTCGTTCATCGAGTCGGCGTTGCGCAGGGCGTCCTCGTAGCTGATCAGGTTCGATTCGTAGAGATCGAACAGCGCCTGGTCGAAGGTCTGCATGCCCAGTTCGCGCGACTTCGCCATGATCGACTTGATCTCGTGGACGTCGCCCTTGAAGATCAGGTCGGAGATCAGCGGCGAATTGAGCAGGATCTCGATCGCGGCGACCCGACCCTTCGACTCGCGCTTCGGGATCAGCCGCTGCGAGATCATGCCCTTGAGGTTCAGCGACAGATCCATCAGCAGCTGGGCGCGTCGCTCTTCGGGGAAGAAGTTGATGATCCGGTCGAGCGCCTGATTCGAACTGTTGGCGTGCAGGGTGCCCATGCACAGGTGCCCGGTTTCCGCGAAGGCGATCGCATGCTCCATGGTTTCGCGTTCGCGGATTTCGCCGATCAGGATCACGTCGGGCGCCTGCCGCAGCGTGTTCTTCAGCGCGGCGCCCCACGATTCCGTGTCGACGCCGACCTCGCGCTGCGTCACGACGCAGTTCTTGTGGTCGTGCACGTACTCGATCGGGTCCTCGATCGTGATGATGTGACCCTGGCTGTTCTCGTTGCGGTAGCCGATCATCGCGGCAAGCGAGGTCGACTTGCCCGAACCGGTGGCGCCGACGACGATCACGAGCCCGCGCTTCGTCATCGCCACATCCTTCAGGATGTCGGGCAGCCCCAGTTCCTCGAAGCGGGGAATCGTCGTGTTGATCGTCCGCAGCACGAGTCCGACACGCTGTTGCTGCACGAAGGCATTGACCCGGAACCGTCCGATTCCCGGCGGGTTGATGGCGAAATTGCATTCCTTGTCGCGCTCGAACTCGGCCGCCTGACGGTCGTTCATGATGGACCGGGCGAGTTCCTGTGTATGGACGGCGGTCAGCGACTGGCTCGACACCGGGGTCATCTTGCCGTCGACCTTGAAGGCCGGCGGGAAACCTGCCGTCAGAAACAGGTCGGAGGCCTTCTTCGACACCATGGCCCGCAGCAGGTCGTGGATGAATTTGATGGCCTGATCGCGATCCATTCGGGGCTCCTGGGGTTCCTGTTCCGTCTTCCGCCGGCAGGCTTATCCGGGGAAGAGATCCTTGTTCACGGCCTTGGTCCGGGCCTCTGCCGGCGCCACCAGTCCCCGCTGCACGATCCCCTGGAGATTCTGGTCCAGCGTCTGCATCCCGAATTGCTGACCGGTCTGGATCGCCGAGTACATCTGCGCCACCTTGTTCTCGCGAATCAGGTTCCGGATGGCCGGCGTGCCGATCATGATCTCATGAGCGGCCACGCGTCCCGTGCCATCCCGCGTCTTGAGGAGGGTCTGCGAGATGACGGCGCGCAGGGATTCGGACAGCATCGCGCGAACCATTTCCTTCTCGGCCGCGGGGAACACGTCGATCACACGGTCGATGGTCTTGGCCGCAGAACTCGTGTGCAGGGTGCCGAACACGAGGTGACCGGTTTCGGCGGCCGTCAGCGCCAGGCGGATGGTTTCGAGATCTCGCATTTCGCCCACCAGGATCACATCCGGGTCTTCCCGCAGGGCGGAGCGCAGGGCGTTCGCGAACGAAAGCGTGTGCGGCCCCACCTCGCGCTGGTTGATGAGGCACTTCTTCGACTCGTGCACGAATTCGATCGGATCCTCGACCGTCAGGATGTGGCCGTACTCGTTCTCGTTGATGTCGTTGACCATCGCGGCCAGCGTCGTGGACTTGCCCGAACCGGTCGGGCCGGTCACGAGCACCACGCCGCGCGGGTACTTCGCGATCTCCTTGAAGATCGCCGGGGCCTTGAGGTCCTCGAGCGACAGCACCTTGGAGGGAATGGTCCGCATCACCGCCCCCGCGCCGCGCTGCTGCACGAAGGCATTCACGCGAAAGCGCGCGAGGTTGGGAATGGCGAAGGAGAAGTCGCACTCGAGCGTCTCTTCGTAGGTCTTCCGCTGCGCGTCGTTCATGATGTCGTACACCATGGCGTGCACATCCTTGTGCTCCATGGGCGGAAGGTTGATGCGACGCACATCTCCGTGGACGCGGATCATCGGCGGGAGCCCTGCCGAGAGGTGCAGGTCGGACGCCTTGTTCTTGACGACAAAGGCAAGCAGCTCGGAGATGTCCATCTATAATCCTCGCGCGTTCGAAATCGAGAGCCCAAGGGGCCTCAGGAAGCGAGTTGCATGCCAAAACTGGCCGAACCTAACGCGGCGGGCGCTCGCGGGACGCCGACGATTATCGAGGGTGTGTCCGAACGCTTGCAAGCCGTGCGCGGACGCATCGCCGCAGCCGCAGTCGCCGCCGGGCGTCCGGCGACCGACGTCCGACTGATCGCCGTCTCGAAGACCTTCCCCGCCGACGTCTTGCGGGCGGCATATGTTGCCGGTCAGCGGGACTTCGGCGAAAACTACGTCCAGGAAGCGATCGACAAGAGAGCGCAGCTGGATGACCTCGACATCTGCTGGCACTTCATCGGCCCGCTCCAGAGCAACAAGACCCGGTCGATCGCGACGTCCTTCGACTGGGTCCATTCCGTCGACCGCGGGAAGATCGCCGAGCGCCTCTCGGCGCAGCGTCCGCCGGAACTGCCGCCCCTGCAGGTGTGCATCCAGGTCAATCTCGGCGGTGAAGCCACGAAGAGCGGCGCACCCCCTGAGGCCGTGCCCGACCTGGCTCGTGCAATCCTGACCCTGCCTCGCCTGCGCCTCCGAGGCCTGATGGCCATCCCCGAACCCACGGACGACGTGCAGCATCAGCGAGAGCGCTTCGGCGCGCTGCGGCGTCTCCTCGACGCGCTCGGCCTGCGGGCCCAGGGCGTGGACATGTTGTCCATGGGCATGTCGGACGACCTCGAAACCGCCATCGCCGAAGGTGCCACGCTCGTGCGCGTCGGCCGCGCCGTGTTCGGCAATCGGCAGGCAGCGATCGATACCGCCTGAACCCGGTCCGTCGGGAAGGGGAAGTCGCGGCGGCGCCCGTATACTTCCGGGCAGCCGCCCCGCTCGGGACGGTCAGTACAACGCAACCACAATCCCTTGGGAGGAATACCCGTGAAACTCCTGCGTCTGGCGCTCGTCGCGCTCGGCTGTGTCAGTACCGGCGCGTTCGCCGAGAGCAGCTGGAATACCCTGAACACGTACGTGACCGTCGAAGTGAACGCCCCGGCGGCCAAGGCCTTCGGTGTCGTCAGCAAATGGGACGCGCTGGAAAGCTGGTGCCCGGCTTTCGTAAAGACGGAAATCGTGAGCGGCGGCACGGCCGTCGGCTCGGTGCGTGCCATCACGCTCAAGGACGGTCCCACGTTCACCGAGGAACTGCTGTCCGCGGATGACTCGAGCTACCGGTACAAGATCATCGAATCCCCGCTGCCGATCGTCGAGTACGACTCCACGGTGCGGGTCGTGGCGCTGGGATCCGACAAGAGCGCCATCGTATGGCTATCGAGCTACAAGCGCCGTGCCAAGGACAATCCCACGAAGGAATCCGATGACGCCGCCATGATGAATCTGGTGGGTGGTCTCTACAAGGCATGCCTCGGCAACGCGAAGAAGGTCGCCGAAGGCAGGTAAGGTCCGACGCGGTTCCGCATGACCTTGGACGGGGGGCTCAGCCTCCCGTTCTTTTGTCCGTTATGGCACTGGCGGACCGTGCGATCGCGTCGCCCTGCCCCATAATCGGCTCCGGCGTTTCCGCTCGGTGCCATCTCTTCAGACGAGGTATTCCTTGAAGGTCGCGTTTCTCGGTGGCGGCAACATGGCGTCGGCCATGATCGGCGGGTTGCTGGCCAAGGGCTGGCAGGCGTCGCAGATCATCGCGGTCGATATCGACGAAGCCGCCCGCGCCCGGCTCGAGCGAGAGTTCGGCGTATCGACGACGGCAGATGCCGTCCAGGCCGTTCGCCAGGCGGAGTGTGTGCTGTTTGCGGTGAAGCCCCAGCAGATGCGGACGGTGGCCGCACAGGTGGCACCGGATGTCGCAGGTCGTCTCGTCATCAGCATCGCGGCCGGCATCCGCACCGGGGATCTCGCGCGCTGGCTCAAGGGGCACGCGCGGATCGTCCGTGTCATGCCCAATACGCCCGCGCTGCTTCGTGCCGGAATCTCCGCAGCGTTCCCGACGGCCGCGGTCTCGCCTTCCGATCGCATGTTCACCGACGACCTGCTCGGCGCCGTCGGCAAGGTCCTCTGGCTCGACGATGAATCGCAGATGGACGGCGTCACCGCAGTATCCGGCAGTGGTCCCGCCTACATCTTCTACCTCATCGAAGCCATGGAAGCCGCTGCTGCCGACCTGGGGTTCGCCCCGGAAGCCGCGCGATTGCTCGCCCTGGAGACCACCCTCGGCGCCGCCCGGCTGGCCGCCTCGAGCCCCGACAGCGCCGCTGTCCTGCGTGCGCGCGTGACGTCGAAAGGCGGGACGACCGAACGCGCCGTAAACATTCTCGACGCACGGGACGTGAAGTCGCACGTCCGTGAAGCCATCCGCGGCGCCGCCGAACGCTCCCGTGAACTGGGTGACCAGTTCGGTCGGGACTGACGCCCCATGGCAGCACAGGCACTCACTTTCCTGATCGAGACGATCCTCGGCCTGTTCTCGCTCACGCTGCTCATCCGCTTCTACCTGCAGCTCGCGAGGATTCCGCCGCGCAATCCGATCTCGCAGTTCGCGGTCGCGCTCACGGATCCCGTCGTGCGACCGGCGCGCCGGGTCATTCCCGGCTGGGCGGGGCTCGACCTGTCGACCCTGGTCCTCGCCTGGATCACCGAGTTTGCGCAGCTCGTCCTGACGCGGCTGGTCCTCAGCCTCTTCGTCGACGGAATCGGCCTGCCCGTGCTCGGGTTCGCCCTGCTTGCCGTGATCAGCGTGGTGCGACTGAGCCTCTACATCCTCATGGGCGCCCTCGTCGTCCAGGCCATCCTGTCATGGGTCGCGCCGTTCAGCCCGATCGCACCGGTGGTGAACGGCCTCACCCGGCCCTTCATCCGACCGATCCAGCAACGATTGCCGCCCATCGGGAACGTGGATCTCTCGCCGCTGGTGCTGCTGATCGCGCTGCAGCTCGTGCTCATGGTCCCCGTGAACTGGTTCACGGGCCTCGTCGTGCAGATCTTCGGCGGTTGAAGTCCGACATGGCCGTGCCGCGGCGTTCCAGCGCATCGCCCCTGCCGGGATGGTGCCGGTATGACACCGTGACCGGCACGCTGGATGTCGACCTGCACATCCAGCCCGGCGCATCGCGAACCGAGCCGTGCGGCACGCATGGCGATCGGCTCAAGATCCGGGTGGGGGCGCGGCCGGTGGAAGGCGAGGCCAATCGCGCGCTCGTCGCGTGGCTCGCCGAAGCGCTCGACGTACCGACGCGCAATGTCAGGATCCTCCGCGGCGACACCAGCCGGGCCAAGACCTTGCGAGCCACCGGCGTCAGCGCGGCGGCGTGCGAGGCCCTTGCGGCCGCCTGACCCATGGTCAACCCGCTGGAGAATCTGGTCTCGCGCTTCCGGGAATGGCGCGAGGAACTGCGGGCCGGCATCGAGGCGTATCACGTCTGGCTGGACACCCGCGGCCAGGTCGACATCCAGCGATCGCTGCGGCTGTACGACCTCGCCGAGAGCCTGCGCAACGACCGCATGGTGCTCGCCTTCCTCGCGGAGTTCTCGCGCGGCAAGTCCGAGCTCATCAACGCGATGTTCTTCTCGAACTTCAAGCAGCGCCTGCTGCCCTCGAGCGTCGGCCGGACCACGATGTGTCCGACGGAGCTGTTCCACGACGCGTCCGAGGAGCCGTACATCCGCCTGCTGCCCATCGAGACCCGCAGCCGCAACGAGACGATCCTCGCCCTGAAGCACCGCCCGATCGAGTGGGTGAAGATCCGTCTCAACCTGGACAGCCGCGACGATCTCGTGAAGGCGTTCGCCACGCTGGCGCAGACCAAGACCGTGACGCTGGACGAAGCGCATGCGCTCGGCCTGCTGGCCGACGGCGACCTGTACACGACCACGGTCACGCGCAAGCGGCTGACGCGCATCGACGTGCCGGCATGGCGCCACGCGCTCATCAACTTCCCGCATCCGCTGCTGAAGAGCGGGCTCGTCATCCTCGACACGCCGGGTCTGAATGCGCTCGGCACCGAGCCCGAGCTGACGATCAGCATGATCCCCAATGCGCACGCCGTGCTGTTCCTGCTCGCCACCGACACCGGCGTCACGAAGAGCGATCTGGACGTCTGGCAGCGCTACGTGCAGGGGCGCGTCTCGCGGTCCATCGTCGTGCTGAACAAGATCGACCTGCTGTGGGACGACCTCAAGTCGGAGAACGAGATCGCGACGGAACTCGACCGCCAGATCCGCGACACGTCCCGGATCCTCGATGTTCCGCGCAGCCACGTGATCGCACTCTCCGCGCAGAAGGCGCTGGTGGGCCGAGTGCGCGAGGACGACGCGCTGGTCCATCGGAGCCACATCCGCGAACTGGAAACGCTGCTCGCGGAGGAGATCATCCCCGCCAAGCAGGAGATCCTCCGTTCCGCGGTCCAGCGCGAGATCGGCGGACTGGTCGAGACCTCCCTCGCCGGCGAGCGCGCCGCCCTGCAGGCCACGATGAGCGAGTTGGAGGAGCTCTCCAAGCTGTCCGGCAAGAACCGCGATCTGGCGCGGGCACTGCTCGCCCGGCTCGAAGTCGAGAAGTCCTCCTACCAGGCCAACGTCGCGGTGTTCAAATCCACCTACGGAGAAGTGCTCCAGCGCGGACACCAGCTGCTCGCCACCCTGGCCGACGATGAGCTCGACCGGGTGTTCCAGGAGAACTATCGGACCATCGAGGGCAGCTGGACCACGGCAGGCCTCCTGCGCAGCATGCGCGCGCTGTTCGACCGGTTCGGCGGCTACTCCAACAGCATGCTCGAGTTCGCCAACACGACCACCGACTTCGTCGACGGTGTCTATCGCTCCTTCCACGAGAAGCACGGCTTCCCGCGCCTCGATCCGCCGCAGCTGAACCTGCAGAAGCACGTGGTCCGCATGGGGCAGCTCAAGCAGGCCACCGAGGGCTTCTGCTCCGACCCCGTGAACGTGGCCTTTCCCAAGTTCATGGTCATCCGCAACTTCTACGAGCAGCTCGTCAACGAGGCACGGACGCTGTTCGGCCTGGTGCGCTCGGACTTCGAGCGCTGGATCGGCAATTCGCTCGTGCCGCTGTCGACGCAGCTGAAGGGCCATCAGTCGCTGCTGGAGCAGCGCGTGGAGTCGATCCGCAAGGTGAGCCAGGACATCGACACCCTCAAGGACCGCGTGCGGACGCTCGAGACGCGGCGGCTGGACGTGCAGAGGCAGGTGGAAGAGCTGTCCCGCATCCGCGCCATTCTGAGCGGCCGCGCCGAACCGGAGCCGCGTCGCCAGTAGAATCGGGCCTCCCCCGACGGAGACCCCGGATGATCTGGACCGCCCGCCCGGAGCTCGACGAGCTCACCCGCAGCCACCTCGACACCGCCGTCGCCGCCCTGGGCATCGAGTTCACCGCCGTCGGTGACGCGGAGCTGCGGGCCCGCATGCCGGTGGACCACCGCACCGTTCAGCCCTACGGTCTCCTGCACGGCGGCGCCTCCGTCGTGCTGGCCGAGACACTCGGCAGCTGCGCCGCCAGCTACTGCATCGACCGCGCAACGCAGGTCTGCGTCGGCGTCGAAGTCAACGCCAATCACGTGCGGGGCACCCGCGGCGGCTGGGTCCACGGCGTGGCGCGGCCGGCGCACCTCGGCCGCACGCTCCAGGTCTGGGACATCACCATCGACGACGAGGGCGGCAAGCGCGTCTGCGTTTCCCGCCTGACCGTCGCCGTGCTGCCGAAGCGGAGCTGACCGCCGTGAGCGTTCCCGTCCTCATCATCGGTGGCGGCATCGGCGGACTGGTCACGGCACTGTGCCTGCATCGGGTCGGCGTTCCGGTCCGGGTGTTCGAGTCCGCGCGCGAAGTCCGGCCGCTCGGCGTCGGCATCAATCTGCTACCCCACGCAGTGCGCGTGCTGCGGGAACTGGGACTCGAATCCGGGCTCGCTGCCACCGCCATCGAAACGGCGGAACTCGTGTACGTGAACAAGTTCGGCCAGCACATCTGGCGCGAGCCCCGGGGGATCGCCGCCGGCTATGCCGTGCCCCAGTACTCGATTCACCGCGGCGAACTGCAGATGATCCTGTACCGCGCCGCGCTGGACCGGCTGCCCGCCGGCACGATCCGCACGGGTGCGACGCTCGCGCGCTTCGAGGAGAACGACGCGGGTGTCACGGCGCATTTCGTCGATCGGGAGAACGGCGACGCCGCATTCACGGCGACGGGTCCGGCAATGATCGCGGCGGACGGCATCCACTCGACCGTGCGCAGGACCTTCTACCCCGATGAAGGCGAGCCGCGTTTCTCCGGGCGCATCCTCTGGCGGGCGACGACCGAGACCACGCCCGTGCTCACGGGCCGGTCGATGGTCTGGGCCGGACACGACCGGCAGAAGTTCGTGAGCTACCCCATCTCGGAAGCGCGGCGGCGAGAAGGCCGGACGCTGATGAACTGGATCGCCGAGTTGCGTGTCCCGCTCGACTCGACCCCGCCTCGCAGCGACTGGAACCGCCGCGTGGACAAGCGCGTCTTCCGCGAACCGTTCGCGCACTGGCACTTCGGCTGGCTCGACGTGCCGGCCCTGATCGACGGAGCCGACGCGATCTTCGAGTTTCCGATGGTGGACCGCGATCCGCTGCCGTCGTGGACGCGCGGACGCGTCACGCTGCTGGGCGACGCCGCCCACCCCATGTATCCGGTGGGATCGAACGGAGCCTCGCAGGCGATCCTGGACGCGGCGGAACTGGCGGAGCGCTTCAAGGCAGGGGGTGCGCTCGACGCCGTGCTCGCCGACTACGAGCGCGTGCGCCGCCCGGCCACCGCGGCCATCGTGCTGGCGAATCGCGTCGGTGGACCGGATCGGGTGCTCCAGCTCGCGGAGGAGCGTGCCCCGGATGGATTCGAACGCATCGAAGACGTCATCTCGAGAGAGACGCTGGAAGCGATCTCGATGCAGTACAAGCAGACGGCGGGATTCGATCGCGACACCGTCAATCGCAAGATCGCAGGAGCATGAGCGATCGCGCAAACCCGGGGTGCATCGCTTCGCCCGGTGCGCCGGGACGGGGCCTCGGGTGTCGGGCGCAGGCGGAGGCCAACGCCCACCCTCTTCCCTCTGTTCAGGATCGACGGGCCGCGGATAATACGCGCCGGGTTCCGCCCGCCATGCCCGGTCCGACCTGCGCGAGCGCCCCTGTCCCGACGCCCGTCCCCGAACTGAGATGAAACGATCCCCCACGCTCCCGCTGGTCGCTGCCCCCTCGGGGGGCGCTCAGTGGCTTCGGGCGGCCGGGCGCCACTGACATGAAACGATCCCCCACGCTCCCGTTGGTCGCTGCCCCCTCGGGGGGCGCTCAGTGGCTTCGGGCGGCCGGGCGCCACTGACATGAACATCACTCTCGTCGTCTTCGTCGTGTTGTATCTCGTGGGCACGCTCGCGCTCGGTGTGTGGGCCGGCACCCGCATCAAGACCACGACCGACTTCTCGCTCGCCGGACGCCGGCTGCCGCTCGTCATGGTCATCACGACCACCTTCGCGACCTGGTTCGGCGCCGAGACGGTGATGGGTATTCCGGCGCGTTTCGTCCAGGGCGGGCTGAGCGAGATCGTGGAAGATCCGTTCGGCGCGGGCACCTGCCTGATCCTGGTCGGCCTCTTCTTCGCGACCAAGCTCTACAACCAGAACCTGCTCACGATCGGCGACTTCTACCGCAACCGCTACGGCAAGGGAGTGGAAGTGTTCTGCTCCTCGGCCATCATCCTCAGCTATCTCGGGTGGGTGGCCGCGCAGATCACGGCGCTCGGACTCGTCTTCACGGTGCTGACGAATGGCGCCATGTCCCAGCCGGCCGGCATGATCGTCGGCACGCTCGCCGTGCTGATCTACGTGGTGATCGGCGGGTTCCTCGCCGTCGCGTGGACGGACTTCATCCAGATGATCGTGCTCGTGATCGGCCTGTCGGCCATCGCGATCTACGCCTCGGACCTCGCCGGCGGATCGGATCAGGTGTTCGCGATGGCCACGCAGGCGAACCTCTGGAAGTTCCTCCCGGACGCCAACTTCCACGACGTCGCATTCTTCATCGGCGCGGCGCTCACGATGATGCTGGGCAGCATCCCCCAGCAGGACGTCTTCCAGCGGGTGACCTCGGCCAAGGACGCCAGGACGGCGCGCAACGGCGCCGTGATCGGGGGCGCGTCCTACATCGTGTTCGCGTTCGTGCCGATGTTCGTGGTGGCGAGTGCGGTGGTCGTGATGGGCCAGGAGGCGCTGGACATCGCCAAGGACGACTACCAGCGGCTGCTGCCGACCTTCGTGCTCACGCGGATGCCGCTGCTGATGCAGATCCTGTTCTTCGGTGCGCTGCTGTCGGCCATCAAGAGCACCTCGTCGGCGACGCTGCTGGCGCCATCGACGAGTTTCGTCGAGAACATCCTGCGCAACCTCCGGCCGCACATGAGCGATCACCAGCGACTCGTCGCCACGCGCTGGTCGATCGTGATCTTCGCGGCGCTCGTGCTCGCGTACGCGATCGCGATGCAGGGCACGTCGATCTACGAGCTCGTTTCGTCGGCCTATCAGGTGACGCTGGTCGGCGCCTTCGTGCCGTTGCTGCTGGGGTTGTACTGGAAGCGCGCCACGACGCAGGGCGCCATTTTTTCACTGGCGCTGGGCATCGGCACCTGGATCGTGTTCTTCCCGCAGGTGACGGTGCTGAGCGAGTGGTTTCCCGGACAGCTGGCCGGATTGATCGCGGCCTTCGTCGGCATGGTCTTCGGATCGCTCGCACCGCAGTGGCTGAAGGCACCGCACGATACGCAGCATCACGCGACGCGCGCCTGACGCCCGGCCGAGGGTCGACGACGCCGTTCCGGCCTCAACGAGCAGCGGCCGAATGAACGGCCGCCGGCGCTCTCGCGGCCCACCCGCCGCCCAAAGCCTTGACGAGCGAGACCGTCGTCACGAGCTGATTGCCCTGGACTGCGAGGGCCTCGCGTTCCGCGCGCAGGCTGGCGCGCTGGGCATCGATGACCTCCAGCACGATCACGAGTCCGACACGATACCGGGCGTCGGCAATCCGGACCGCCTTGCCCGCGTGATCTCTCGCCTGGGCCTGGAAGCGTGCCTGATCGTCGAGCGTGCGCAGGGACGCCAGCGAGCTTTCCACTTCGCGGAAGGCACGCAGCAGCCGTCCGCGATAGTTCGCGACGGCTTCGGCATGCGCAGCCTTCGCGCGCTCCACGTCGAACCCGATGCGGCCCGCGTTGAAGACGGGTTGGAACAACGAAGCGCCGAGCGACCAGATCAAGCTGTCCTGATTGAGGAACTGCGACAGCTCGTCGCTCTCGAATCCGAGACTGCCCGTGAGCCGGATGGCCGGGAAGTAGGCGGCCTTGGAAACCCCGATCTCGGCATTGCGCGCCGCCAGCGTCCGTTCCGCCTCGGCGACGTCCGGGCGTCGCTCCATCAAGTCTGCCGGCAGACCGACGGGTACGGCCGGCGGTGTCATGGCAAACGGTCCGTCGGGGACCCGGAATGCTTCAGGCAGCTCTCCGATCAGCGTCGACAGGGCCAGTTCGAGATCGTCGTACCGGCGCCTGGCATCCTCGGCAGCGGATTCCGTCAACGAGACTTCGGCCTCGATGCGCGCGACATCCAGTTCGTTGGCGAGTCCGCCCTTGCGCCGCACCACGACGAGATCGCGAGCCTTTCGCTGCAAGGCGAGGTTCTTGTCGAGCAGCCGGCGTTCCTCGCCCGTCTGGCGCAGACGGATGTACTGGATGGCGATTTCCGATTCGAGCGTGAGCGCCGCCGTCTGGTATTCGGCGAGGGAAGCATCGGCGCGGGCTCTCGCCGCTTCGGTGAGCCGGCGGACCCGCCCCCAGAGATCGAGTTCATAGCCGACCGTCAGCGGCACCCGGTACGCGTTGCTTTCGTAGGCACGGTTTCCGGGCCGCTTCTCCGGCTGGTCGGGACGGTTCTCCGACGCGCGGTAGCGGCCCACCGTGCCGCCGATCGCGACCTCGGGATACTGGAACGAGCCGGCGATCCCGGCGATCGCACGCGCCTGGTCGACCCGGGCGGCATAGGCCGCAAGCGTCGGATTGCGGCGCTTCGCGCGAGCCTGAAGATCGTCGAGGACCGGATCGTTGAACACGCTCCACCACTCGCCGCGCGCGATCAGTTCCGCGGGTGCTGCCGTCTTCCAGGGTCCGGTGTTCTGGAAGGCTGCCGGCGTCTCCACGTCGGGGCGTCGATGATCGGTGCCGACGGAACCGCACGCCCCGAGCACCAGGGCGACGCCCGGAACGATCGTGCGCATGAGGAACGCGTTCATCACTTGGCAGACGCCGCGGGCTTGGCGGCGTCCTTGCCCGCGTCCTTCGCAGGTTCCTTGGCAGGCTCCTTGCCCTTGTCCGCCGGCTTGGGCGCCGCCACCGCCGTCACCTTGAGGCCTTCGACGATGTTGTCGCGGGGATTGTTGACGACGCGTTCATGGTCGGTGACTCCATCGAGGACCTCGACCTCCTTGCCGAGATCGCGTCCGAGCTTCACCTTGCGGACGTGCACGACGTCCGCGTCGTCGACGACCGCGATCTGCAGCCCGTCCCCCGTGACGAGCAGCGCGTTGACGGGCACCACGATGGGCGGTTCCGCGTACTTCACGTGGAGCTTCACCTGACCGTACATGCCCGGCAGGATCTTGCGATCCGGGTTGGGCACGCGCAGTTCGGTGAGCAGCGTTCGCGTGACCGGATCGAACGCACCCGCCGTGCGGGCGACTTTCGCGGTGATGGGCTTCTGCCCGAGTTCGTTGATGAAGAGATCCGCTTCCGCACCCGGCGTGGACGCGGCGAGCTGGCTCTGCGGGACACTGACGAAGACGCGCATCGTGTCGCTCTGCACCAGCTTGTAGAGCCACGGGGTGGCGCTGGAGCTGCCCGCGGTGACGAGCGAACCGATCTCGACGTTGCGGCCGACGACGGTTCCGCTGAACGGGGCCACCACTCGCTGGAAGCTCTTCATGCTCTCCAGCTGCCGCAGTTTCGCCTGCGCGGCGGCCTGATCGGCTTCGCGCGCCGCGACGGCGCCCAGCTTCTCGTCCACTTCCTGCGAGGATACGGCTTCGTCCTTGACGAGCGCGCGGTAGCGGACCGCCGTGGTGCGCGCCAGCTCGAGATGCGCCCGGATCTGTCCGAGCTGGGCGCGGGCCTGGTCGAGTTCGCGATCCAGTTCCGGCGCCTCGATCTCGGCGAGCACGTCACCCTTCGAGACGCGATCGCCGATCTCCGCGGTCCAGCGCCTGATGTAGCCGTTGGTTCGCGCGTAGACAGTGGCTTCCTGCAGGGCCTGCAACGTCGCCGGCAAGGTGACGTGCGCGGAATCCTTGCCCCGCTTGGCTTCGATGAAACTCACGCGAGGACGTTCGGCCGCCGCCGCGCCCGCCGCCGCATTGGCGCCGCTGCGTCCGGCTTGCGTGCCGAGAAGCGCGACGACGATGACGGAACCGCATGCGCCCGCGATGATCCAGCGGCGGCGTGCAGGTGCAGCAGCCCCGGGTTGCGTCGTGTCGATCTCGTTCATGCAAATCCCCCCCACTTCCAGGCTGACCGGCATCGACGAGACTCGATCATCGACGCGTGCAACGCGACACTTGTTGTCATCACACTTTCATCTTATTGTAACAAAGGGGTTCGGCTGAGGCTACCCGGCGGGGGAGGAAGACAGAACATGTGGATCGTACGGCTCGCACTGCTGCGCCCGTATACGGTGATGGTGGCGGCGTTCGCCATCCTCCTGGGCGGAATGCTCGCGATCTTCGGGGCGCCGGGCATCCGGCCCATCGCGAAGGACATCTTCCCCGAGATCACGGAACCCATCGTCACGCTGATCTGGCAGTACGTCGGCATCCCTGCCGACGCGTACGAGAAGCAGGTCACCGTCTTCTCGGAACAGCAGATCAACACGACCGTGAGCAACGTGCGGCGCATCGAGTCGCACACGATCTACGGCAAGAACGTGATCCGCATCTACTTCCAGCCGAACGTTCGGATCGACCAGGCGATGGCGGAGATCACCGGCACGTCGCAGACGATCATCCGGCGCATGCCGCCCGGACAGACGCCGCCGCAGATCGTGCAGTACAACGCCTCGAGCGTCCCGATCCTGCAGATCGCGCTCGGCAGCGACACGCTGACGGAGCAGGAGCTCTACGATCAGGGCCTGTGGCTGGTCCGCAACGAGGTGGTGCCGATCCAGGGGGCCACGGTGCCGCTGCCCTACGGCGGCCGGCCGCGGCTGGTCATGATCGACGCCGAGCCCGACAAGATGCGCGCTCGCGGCGTGACGGTGAAGGACATCAACGACGCGCTCAACAAGCAGAACGTCAACCTGCCCACGGGGTCGACCCAGATCGGCGAGCGCGAGTACGTCCTCGGCCTGAACAACAGTCCCGAGAAGATCCCCGAGATCGGCGACCTGCCCATCAAGGCGGTGGGTGACAAGGTGGTCTACATCCGCGACGTGGCCGCCGTCCGGGACGGCTTCAACGAACAGACCAGCCTGGTCCGCCACGACGGCCGGAAATCCAGCCTGCTCACGGTGCTCAAGAGCGGCGGCGCATCGACGCTCGACATCGTGAAGCAGGTCCGCGAGCGGCTCGGCCGCGTGACGCTGCCCGAGGGACTGAAGCTGTCCTTCCTGTTCGATCAGTCGGTGTTCGTGCTGAACGCGATGCAGGCGGTCGTGACCGAAGGTCTGCTCGCCGCGGGTCTCACCGGTCTGCTGATCCTGCTGTTTCTCGGCAGCTGGCGTTCGACGGTCATCGTCGTGACGACGATCCCGCTGGCCGTGCTGCTGTCGATCGTGCTGCTCGGCGCGTTCGGCTACACGCTGAACCTCATGACGCTGGGCGGTCTGGCGCTCGCCGTCGGCATTCTCGTGGACGACGCCACGGTGAGTCTTGAGAACACGCACCGACACCTGACGATGGGCAAGCCGATGACCGATGCGATCCTCGACGCGGCAGGCGAGATCGTCGTGCCCGCGTTCGTGTCCATGCTCTGCATCTGCGTCGTGTTCCTGCCGGTGCTGCTGCTCACCGGGGCCGCGAAGTATCTCTTCATTCCCATGGCGCTGGCCGTGGTCTTCGCCGTGGCTTCGAGCTACGTGCTGGGGCGGACCGTGGTTCCCGTGATGATGCGGCGCCTGTTGCTGGAGCATCGCGACGAGCCGCACGAGTCCGGCTGGCATGCCGCCTTCGAACGCGGGTTCGACCGGTTGCGGCGGGGGTACCTGCACCTGCTCGGGTCGAGCCTGCGACGGCCCGTGCCGATGCTCCTCGTGTTCGCCGTCATGATCGGCGTGACCGCGGTGATCGTGCCCCGCGTGGGGCAGGACTTCTTTCCGACGGTGGACGCCGGCCAGATCCGTCTGCACGTGAACGCGCCGATCGGCACCCGCATCGAGGAGACCGGCATCGTGTTCTCGCGCGTCGAGGACGAGATCCGGCGCGTCGTCGACGCGGACGACCTCGACGTGATCATCGACAACATCGGGATTCCGCCGTCGACCAACCTCGCCTACAGCGACAACGTCACCATCACGTCGAGCGACGGGGAGATCCTGGTCTCGCTGAAGGAGCACCACAGGACCGCGACGGCGGAGTACCTGAAGCGTCTGCGCGAGCGGTTGCCGGTCGCCTTCCCGGATGCATCGTTCTACTTCCAGCCCGGGGACATGATGAACCAGATCCTGAACTTCGGACTGCCGGCACCCATCGACGTCAAGATCCTCGGGGGCGACTACAAGAACTTCAAGCTGGCGCAGTCCATCGCCGACCGCATGCGCAGCATCGTCGGCGCCGTCGACGTGCACGTCCATCAGATCATGAACCAGCCCACCCTGCGCATCGAGGTGGATCGCACGCGGGCCGCCCAACTCGGGCTCACGCAGCGGGAGATCGCGGAGAACTTCCTGATCTCGGCCAGTTCGAGCGTGGTCGTGACGCCGAACTACTGGAACGATCCGAAGACGGGACGTCCGTATCAGGTCGTGGTGGTGCAGCCGCACTTCACCGAACTCGATTCGGTCGAGGCCGTGCTCGGCATTCCGCTGGCGGGAAAGGGGCAATCGCCGACGATTCCGCTCGGCAACGTGGCGACCGTCAAGCGCGCCACGGTCCCGGCCATCATCAACCACGTCAACACGGAGCTGGCATTCGACGTCTACGCGAACGTGCAGGGCCGCGATCTCGGTGCCATCGCCGCCGACGTCGACGCGGTCGTGGAAGAGTTCCGTCCCAAGGCCGACGCGCAGAAGAACAACACGCGCATCGAAGTCTCCGGACAGGCGGAGAGCATGCGCGATGCCTTCACGCGCATGGGCGCCGGCCTGCTCTTCGCCATCCTGCTCGTCTATCTGATCATGGTCATCAACTTCCAGTCCTGGACCGACCCGATGATCATCATCAGCGCGCTGCCGGCCGCGCTGTGCGGGATCGTCTGGATCCTGTTCGCCACCGGCACGACCTTCAACGTGCCGTCGCTGATGGGCGCCATCATGGCCATGGGCGTGGCCACCGCGAACAGCATCCTGATGGTGTCGTTCGCGAATCAGCGGCTGGCCGACGGACAGCCGCCGATGGAAGCGGCGCTGGAAGCCGCGAGCACGCGGCTGCGCCCGGTGCTGATGACGGCTTTCGCGATGATCGTCGGCATGGCGCCGATGGCGAGCGGCCTCGGCCATGGCGGCGAGCAGAACGCGCCATTGGGCCGTGCGGTGATCGGAGGCCTGGTGCTCGCCACCTTCGCGACGCTGGTCCTCGTGCCGATGGTGTTCAGCCTCGTGCAGCACCGGCTCGTACGGAAGGCGAGACTGGCCGACATCAACCTGTAGACGGGCGGCGGCCGGGGCACCCGGCGTCGCGGCGCCTCAGGATTCCCGCGACTTCAGGCCGTACTTGTTGACGCGATATCGCAGCGTCTCGCGGGAGGTGCCGAGCAGACGCGCCGCGGAGGCGACGTTGTGGTCGGTGCGTTCGAGCGCCGCCGTGACGATCTGCCGGTCCATCTCCTCCAGGGACATCGTCCCGTCGAGAGGAACGAAGACACCCGGCGTGGCCGGTTCGACGGTCGCGCTCCGCGGGCCGGGTTCGGTGGACGGTTCCAGCTGGAGCCAGCGGGCGGCGAACGTGGCGGTGTCCGAGAGCAGGACGCAGCGCTCGATCACGTTGCGCAGTTCGCGGACATTGCCCGGCCAGTCGTGCGCCGTGAGCGCCGCCCAGACGGCGTCGGGAATCACGCTCACCGTCTTCCCGGCCTTCGCATTGAACTCGGCGACGAAGTTCGGCACGAGATCGCGCAGGTCCTGCTTGCGATGACGCAGCGCCGGCAGTTCGAGACGGAACACGCTGATGCGGTGATACAGATCGCGACGGAAGGCGCCGTCTTCCACGCGCTGCGCGAGATCGCGATTGCTCGCCACGAGCACCTGGACATCGACTTCGATCGGCTGCGTGCCGCCGAGCCGACGCAGCCGTCGGTCGTCGATGGCGGAGAGCAGCTTCGCCTGCAGATCGATCGGCAGTTCGCCGATCTCGTCCAGGAAGATCGTGCCGCCGTTCGCCTGCTCGATCAGACCCCGGCGGCGGCCCCGGGCGTCCGTGAACGCGCCGGGCTCGTGTCCGAACAGTTCCGATTCGAGCAGGTGGTGGGGCAGGGCGGCGCAGTTCACCTCCACCAGCGGCCCCAGGCGGCGCCGGCCGGTGTGGTGCAGGATGCGCGCCGCGAGTCCCTTGCCGGTCCCCGTCTCGCCGGCCAGCAGCAGTGCGCTGAGGGGCGCATCCCCGAGCCTGATCAGCAGTTCGCGCACGTGTCGGGCAGCTTCGCTGTCGCCCGCAAACGCCTCGGGGGCGTAGCGCCGATTCTCCGCGGCCGCCCGATCCCGCAACTGGCGCTGCGCGCGGGCGCTTCGTGCCGCCCCCGCGACGACGAGATCGAGGCGCTCCAGCGGACACGGCTTCTCGAGGAAGTCGAAGGCCCCCAGCCGGAGCGCGCGGACGGAGTCCGCCACGCCGCCGTACCCGGTGAGCAGCAGCCACTCGCCCATGCCGGGGCGCGAATGCATGGCCTCCAGCAGGTCCAGCGCATTGCCGTCGGGCAGGCTCATGTCCGAGAGGACGACCAGCGGCTGGAGGTTGTCGTCGAGCAGGCGTTGCGCCTGGGCGATCGTTCCCGCCAGCATCACGTCCCATCCGGTCCGGCGGAAATGGCGTTCGAGTTCCGCGCTCAACAGCGGCTCGTCCTCGATGAGCAGCAGCGTGTCAGTCATGGCGCGGCAGGGTCAGCGTGGCGCAGGCGCCATGGGGCTCGTGATTCGAGAACGCCAGCTCGCCGCCGAGATCGCGCGCGAAGCGCTTGACGATCGCCAGTCCCAACCCGGTTCCGGTCTCGCGCGAGGTCACGAAGGCGCGCGCGCCTCCGCCCAGCAGATCGTCCGGGAAGCCCGGCCCGTCGTCGAGGACCCGAAAGCACAGCCGATCGGGTTGCCGCTCGATGCCGATCGACACGGTGCCCCCGGCCGGCGGCAACGCTTCGACAGCATTCAGGACGAGGTTCAACAGGGCCTGGCGCAGCCCGTCCTCCGGGACCGGGCACGAGAAGTCGTCGGGGGCGTCCACCTCGAGGCGTACCTGCGACGGCAGCTGATAACGCACCAGGGTCGCGAGCTCCTGCACGAGGGCGCACACGCGGACGGTGCGCCGGGGCTCGGGCACGTGGCTCGATTGCTGGAGCAATCCGTTCAGCAGTCGCGTGACGCGCTGCAGTTCGGCGATGACCAGATCGATGCGGCGCTGCACGCCCGGGTCCTTCAATTCCGAGCGCAGGTTCGACAGGGTCACGTGGATCCCCGCGATCGGATTGCGCAGTTCGTGCGCGAGCGTCGCGGAGACCTCGCCCGCCGTCGCGAGCCGTTCCGCGCGGGCCAGGCTCTGCTGTTGCTTCAGCAGCGTGCCCGTGGCGGCCCGCACCTCCTGCTCCAGGGACAGCGTGCGGGAGCGTGTCGATTCCTCCAGCTGCGCGAGGCGCGTGACCATCTGGTTGTAGTTCTCGAACAGCGGGACCAGCAGCGGGTCGATGCCCGTCAGCGAGACCGGCGCCCGATCGCCCTCCGACAGCCGGGAGAGCAGCGCACCGAGATTGCCGATGGGCCGCAGGATCCGCTGCCGCAGCGCCCACAGCAGCAGGACGACCAGGCAGGGAAAACCCACCAGGGCCGCGAGCGCGACGCGTCGTTCGAGGCGGATGTCCTCGAAGACCGTGTCGAGCAACTGTGCCTGGATCTGCGTCTCCCGCTCCAACATCGTTTCGACGAGCGCGCGGGCTTCGCGAATCGCCGGATCGGGCCGGGTCTTCGCGTGCTCCAGCAGCCGATTCAGCGTGTCCAGACGCTCGCGGGTGACGGGCCCGACGGGGCCGCCCAGCACGGGGATGTGTTCGAAGTCGCGCCGCACCGCACGCAGCCAGGCGTCATCTTCGCGGCCCGATCCGCGCACCTTCATGTCCTCCTCGGCGCGCTTCAGGCTGGTCCCGGCGTCCTGCAGCAGCCGCGTCCGTTCCACGCGAGCGCGAACGGTCTGGATGCGTTCGAAATCGGTCCAGGTGAAGAGCGCGAGCACCCCGAGCGCGACCAGCAGCGTGACGGCGAACACGAGCCCGATCAGCTGGAACGGGCGCATGACGAGAGCCTTCATCGGGACGTCGGGAGGAATGGAGGTGGCGGACATTCTAGGCGACTTGTCTGGCGAGTCCGGCAGGGGGAGGGAACGCATCGATGCCTCCGGCGCCGCAGACGCAAGGGGACGGAGCGTCGGAAAACGCATGCGTCATGCCATCGACTCGGCTGCACCGGCTGCCCGGGGCGTGCCGATGCGGCACGGTCCCGGGTGGTTGTAGACCACCACCCCGAGCCGCGCGAGCGGTGCAGATGAACCATGATCCTCGACGGATTCCGGGCCGCACCGCGGCGTTCTCCTGCGACACGACACCTGTGAAGCCGGGGCACGGCAAATGCTATCGGGAAGGCCGACCCCATCGACCTGGTCTCCATGGAAGCGCACACCCCGGCATCGAAATCGAAGCGTCCGTTGCGCCTGCTCGGCGGCGGCGTCGCCGTCGTCGTCATCGCCGCAGGCATCGCGTGGACGCACGCGCAGCGTGAATCGCACGCGCCGCCTGCGACCGGCGGCACGTCATCGGCGCCGCTGGTGACCGTGGCGGCCGCGACACGACGCGACATTGCCGACACGCTTTCCCTCTCCGCCGAGTTCCGGCCGTTCCAGCAGGTCAACGTGTACGCGAAGGTTCCGGGCTACGTGCGCGAGATGCGCGTCGACGTCGGCAGCCGCGTGAAGGCGGGCGACGTGCTGGCCGTGCTCGAGATCCCGGAACTGCAGGATGACCTGCACCGGGCCACCGCCGCGGTCGAGCGGGCCGACCAGGACGTCCTGCGCGCGAAGGCCGCCTACGACGACGCACATGTGACGCATGCCCGCTTGACCGAGGTGCTCAAGCAGCAGCCCAATCTCGTGGCGCAACAGGACATCGACCAGTCGCGCGCCCGCGACGAGGCGGCCCGGGCCGTGTGGGTGGCGGCGCAATCGGCCGCCCGCGAAGCCGTCGCGAACCGCGCCCGGTTTGCCACCGTGGCGTCGTATGCCCGGATCGTCGCGCCCTTCGCGGGCGTCGTGACGATGCGCTACGCCGACACCGGTTCCCTCGTCGGCGCGGGCACATCGTCCAGCAGCCAGGCGGTCGTCCGTCTCGCGCAGCTCGATCCGCTGCGCCTCGCCTTGCCCGTTCCCGAGTCGGCGGTACCGCGTGTCCACGGCGGCACCCGTGTGGACGTGAAGATCCCGTCGACGAACGAGACCATCGCCGGAACGATCGCCCGGGTGAGCGGCGAAGTCACGACGAGCACGCGCACCATGAACGTCGAGGTGGACATCCCGAACCGCGACCTCCATCTGGCGCCCGGCATGTATGCGGTCGCGACGCTGGTTCGCGAACGGCATCCCCACGTGGTCTCGATCCCGATCGAGGCCGCCACCAAACGCCGGGACGACGGCGCGGTCGTCTACGTCCTCGACAAGACGCATCGCATTGCCGAACGCCGCATCGTCACGGGCATCGAGACACCCACGCAGCTCGAGGTGGTGTCCGGACTCGAGGAACAGGAACTGGTCATGATCGGAGGGCGTGGGCAGCACGCGCCGGGACAGGTGGTGACGCCGAAACTCGCCGCCGGCGAACCGGCACGATGACCCGCCACGGGACCCCATGATGGAAGCCGCCGCCCCTGCCGATCCCATCGCCGCCCTGCGCCGCCTCGACTCCTGCTCGGTCGCCAATGCCATCGAGGCGACCGGCGTCCGCCTGCGCAACGAAGGCTACGCCGATGCGACCGTGAAGTGCATGATGCCGAGCCTGACGCCGCTCGTCGGCCATGCCTTCACGCTGGCCATCCGCACGACCCGCCCCATCGTCCGGGAGGTGCACCACGTCGATCACGTGGCCTGGGCGGAACAGCTGGCGAAGGTGCCTGCGCCGCGCATCCTCGTCGTGCAGGACCTGGAGAGCGGCCCGGGCACCGGCGCCTTCATGGGCGAGGTCCACGCCAACATCTACCGGGCGCTGGGTTGCGCCGGCGTCATCACGGATGGCGCCGTGCGCGACGTGGCTGCCGTCTACCGGCTGGGCTTCCCCGTCTTCTCGCGGTACGTCTCGGTCTCCCATGCGTACGTGCATCTGGTGGCCGCGGGCGAGCCGATCACGGTGGGCGGCCTCACCGTCCGCACCGGCGATCTCCTGCACGGCGACCGTCACGGCGTCGTGTCCATCCCGCTGGACGTCGCACCGGAGATCCCCCGCATCGCCCTCCGCCAGCGGATGAACGAGCGCGACATCATCGATCTGTGCCAGTCCGGCGACTTCTCGGTCGAGCGGCTCGAGCGCCTGCTCCAGCGCATCCAGTCGGCGCATCCCCTCCCCGAATAGGCCGCCCGCCGAAACATGTCCCGCTTTGCCCTTCGCTTTCCGTACTTCATCATCGTGTCGTGCCTGATGACGGCCGTGGTCGGCATCACGAGCCTGGTCCGCATGCCGGTGGACCTGTTCCCGAGCATCAACATTCCCGTCGTCGTCGTGGCGACCTTCTTCTCCGGCATGCCGCCCGAGCAGATCGAGAACGACATCACCGGGCGGTTCGAGCGTTTCTTCACCCTCGGCAGCGGCATCGAGCACATCGAGTCGCGCTCGCTGCCGGGCGTGAGCCTCATCAAGATCTACTTCCAGCCCGGCACGAACCCGGACTCCGCCGTCACCCAGATCTCGAACCTGGCGATGGCGAACCTGCGGCGCCTCCCGCCGGGAACGCTCCCGCCGGTGGTGCTGAAGTTCGACGCATCGAGCCAGCCCGTGTGTCTCGTGACGCTGAAAGGGGAAGGACTCAACGAGACGCAGATGCGCGACCTCGGCCAGTACACGGTCCGCAATCAGGTCGCGAACGTGCCCGGTGCCTCGGCGCCGCAACCGTTCGGCGGCCGATACCGGCAGATCATGGTCTACGTGGACCCGCTCAAGCTGGAGGCGCGGCAATTGAGCGTGATGGACGTCGTGCGCTCGGTGAACGACTCGAACCTGATCCTGCCGGCCGGTCACGTGGTGCTCGGGCCGTTCGACTATGCGCTCTACACCAACAGCCAGCTCGACACGATCCCGGAGATCAACCGGCTGCCGCTGAAGACGGTCGACGGCGCGTCGGTCATGGTGGGTGACGTGGGCCAGGCGAAGGACGCGTCGCAGATCCAGACCAGCGTCGTGCGCGTCGACGGACAGCGCTCGGTCTACCTCCCGATCCTCAAGCAGGGCGGCGACGTCAACACCATCGCCGTCGTCGACGGCGTCAAGCGCGCGGTGGCCGGCCTCCTGGACGTGCCGAAGTCGCTCGTCACCTCGGTGATCTTCGATCAGTCGGTGTTCGTGAAGACGGCCATCGAGAACCTGATCCACGAAGGCGCCATCGGTCTCGTGCTCACCGGCGTGATGATCCTCGTCTTCCTCGGCAGCCTGCGGGCGACGGCCGCCGTCTTCCTGTCCGTGCCGCTTTCCGCGCTTGCGACGTTCGTCTGTCTCTCGATCGGCGACAACTCCGTGAACGCGATGGTGCTGGGCGGACTGGCGCTCGCCTTCTCCCGCCTGATCGACAACTCGGTCGTCGTGCTGGAGAACATCTTCCGCCACATGGAGGCCGGCGAGTCGCCCGAGGTCGCCGCGCAGACCGGCGGTCGCGAAGTCGCCCTCCCCGTGCTCGCCGCCACCCTGACGACCGCCATCGTGTTCTTTCCGGTGATCTTCCTGTACGGGGTGAGCAAGTTCCTGTTCACCGCGCTCGCCCTCACGGTGGTGATCGCCCTGTTCGCCTCGTACTTCGTTGCGATGACCGTCGTCCCGCTGTTCTGCGCGAAGTGGATTCCCGCCCCGGCGGCCCACGGCAGCGCGGAATCCCCGCGCTCGGCCATGGAGCGGTTCAATGGCCGCTTCAACGCCGGCTTCCAGGCCATGCTCGACCGCTACGACCGGGCCATCGGCTGGGCACTGCGCCGACCTCGCGCGACCATCGTGTCGTTGCTGGGCGTGTTCGTCGCGAGCCTGTTCCTGATCCCCCTGGTCGGCCTCGCGTACTTCCCGCGCACGGATCCGGGCCAGTTCCTGATCAACGTCAAGACGCCGACGGGCACCAACGTCGAACTCACCGAGCAGGCCGTGGCCCGGGTGGAGCAGATCGTGCGCGAGGAAGTGAAGCCGCAGGACCTCAATCTCATCGTCTCGAACATCGGCTCCACACCCGGGTTCTCGTCGATGTACACGCCCAACTCGGCCTCGCATACCGCCTTCGTGCAGGCCAGCCTGCGCGAGGACCACGTCGTCGGCAGCTACGACTACATGGACCGGGTGCGCCAGCGCATTCACGCGGAACTGCCACAGCTCACGACCTACTTCCAGTCCGGCGGACTGGTGGACGCCGTGCTGAATCTCGGACTCCCGACACCGATCGACGTGCAGGTGAGCGGCACCAACCTCGAAGCGGCATTCGCCACGGCATCGACGATGGCGGCGCGCATCCGCCAGCTGCCGGGCGTGAACGACGTGCTCATTCCGCAGGACATCGACGCGCCCTCCCTGCACCTGGAGATCGACCGCGTGCAGGCGGCCAAGCTCGGTGTCACGCAGAAGGAGATCGTCAGCAACGTGATCACCGCACTCACGTCGAACCTGATGATCGCCCCGAGCTACTGGGTCGATCCGAAGAGCGGCAACGACTACCTCCTGACCGTCCAGTACCCGGAGGATGCCGTGAAGACGCTCGGCGACCTCAAGGCCATCCCGATCCGCGGCGCCGCGCAGGCGAACCAGACGCGGCTCGATGCCGTGTCCCGTGTCGAGACGGTCCAGGCCCCCACCGAGATCGATCACTACCAGTTGCGCCGGGTGATCGACCTGTACATCGCGCCGGCGCACGAGGACATCGGCGCACTGACGGCATCGATCGAACGCATCGTGAGCGAGACGGCCCTGCCCGAGGGCGTACGCGTGAAATTGCGCGGCACGGTGCAGAGCATGCGCGCATCCTTCTCGAGTTTCGGACTCGGGCTGCTGCTGGCGGTCGTCCTCGTCTACCTGGTCCTGGTGGCGCAGTTCGGGTCGTTCCTGGACCCGCTGATCATCCTGCTCGCGATCCCGACCGGCATCTCGGGCGTCATCGCGACGCTCATCCTCACCGGGACGACGCTGAACGTCATGTCGCTGATGGGCGTGGTCATGATGGTCGGGATCGTCGTCTCGAACAGCATCCTGATCGTCGAGTTCACGCGGCATCTCCGGAACGACGGCGTGCCGCTCGAATCGGCGGTCGCGCTCGCCTGCCGCGTCCGGCTGCGACCGGTCCTGATGACGTCGCTCGCCACCATCATCGGTCTGCTGCCGATGGCGTTGAAGTTCGGGACCGGCAGCGAGGCCTACGCGCCCCTGGCGAGGGCGATCATCGGCGGGCTGTCGGTCTCGGTGCTGACGACGATCTTCATCGTGCCGGCCGCGTATCTGCTGGCGCATCGAGGGCGATCGCCTGCCGCCGCTTCCCGGGTGACCGCGTGATGTCCGGTTCACCCGGTCGCGCACCGGCACGACTGGCGCTGTTCATCGCCGCGGCGTGCGTGGCCCTGCCCCTGCACGCGCAGACGTCGGCGCCGGTCGACGCACCCGTCCTCACACTCCGCGAGGCGGAGCGGATCGCACTGGCCAACCGTCCACTGCTGAAGGCGCGTCGATTCGCCGCCGAAGGCGCGCACCAGGCGCGGTTGCAGCTGGAGGCGGCGCGCTATCCGCAACTCGCCGGCAACGTGACGGCCGTCACGGCACATCGCGAAACGGACATCCAGAACGGCCGCGAAGTCGCGCTCGATACCCGGATCGCTGCCGGCGGCCTGAACAACCCGACCGTGCTGCGTCGCGATGCCGCCGGGCTGACCGTGAGCCAGTTGCTGACCGATTTCGGACGCACGAATCATCTCGTCGGGGCCGCGGCGTCACTCGAACAGGCGCAGAAGGCGCAGGTCGAGGCGACACGCGCCCAGGTGATGCTCGACGTGTCGCTTGCGTACTACTCCGCCCTCGAGGCGCAGTCGGTCCTGCGCGTCGCCCGCAAGACCGTCGAAGCGCGCAAGGTGCTCGTCGATCGGGTCACGGCCCTGATGGCGAGCAAGCTCAAGGCTGAACTCGACGTGCGGTTTGCCGAGGTGAATCTCGAGGAAGCCCGCCTGCTGGAACTGAGGGCGCGCAACGCGGTGGAGGCGGCATTCGCGCGACTCGCGGCGGCGCTGGGGGAGAGGAGCACGCGGCCTGTCACGTTGGCGGAGCCGCCCGACGGCGGCGATCCGCCCGTGAATCCCGAGCTGCTTGTGCAGCAAGCCATGGCGTCGCGTCCGGATCTCGCCGGTCTGCGTGCCGAGCGCGAGGCCACCCGCCGGTTCGTCGACGCGCAGGGGGCGATGCGCTATCCGACGGTGAGTGCGTTCGCCGCCGCGGGCGTGGTGCCTGTGGGTGACGACCGCTTCCCGCGGAACTACGGTGCCATCGGCGTGAATGTGAATCTGACGCTGTTCGACGGCGGCAAGATCTCCGCCCTGCGTGATGAAGCCCGGGCACGCGCCCTTCAGGCGTCCGAGACGCTGACGGAAGCGGAGAACAACGTGACCAGCGCCGTCCGTGTGGCCTGGCTCAATGCGACCGCTGCGCACGAGAACATCGGCATCACCGCGCATCTGCGCGACGTCTCGGCCGCCGCACTCAAGCTCGCCGAAACCCGCTACACCCTCGGCATCACGTCCGTCATCGAGGTGAATCAGGCGCAGTTGAGCGCCATCGATGCCGAGATCGGCTACGGCCGGGCCCGCTACGAGTACCTGCGTGCGCTCGCGACGCTCGACTTCCAGCTCGGAAAGCTGTGACGGGCCCGGGGTGGACCACAGCGAGAACGCCCCGGGCGCAGGCGAGCCACGGGACGTGCCGGGAGCGAAGAGCCGTCAGAACTTCCAGGTCAGGTCGAACTGCATCAGCCGATAGTGGCGGATCGGATTGAACATGGGCAGATCCGGGTTGCTGCCGCCCGTCCCGAGCGCCTCGTTGATCTGGCGCGCGAAGCCGTAGCGGAACGTGCCGATGATGCCGTCCGTCGGGACGTAGGAGGCCGCCAGGTACACGCCTTCGACGTTGGTCCGCTCGAAGAAGTCCGAATCGATCAGGTTGGGATCGAGCGCGAACTGTCCGACGTGCTGCCAGTAGGATCGGACTTCCCAAGTGCCCTTCTTCGCCTGCACGTTGTAGACCGTGCCGAGCGTGCCGTAGGCCGCGCCGAACTGGTACGCCTTGTTCTCGCCGGTCTGACCAGGGTGGCCCGCGGCGACGGCCCGCCTGTCGCCGTCGAGGTTGATCGCATAGTCGCCGAAGACGCGGAAGCCCTTGTCTCCCGTCTGCAAGGTCACTTCGAAGGGAATCTCGACGACGGCGAGATCGTTGATGCCGTTCTGCTGGTTCCAGTAGGCCGCGGTTGTCAGGGGCGGCCCGTCGCCCTTGAAGGTCTGGCTCGCGCCGAGTCCCTCGTAGTGATAGTAGGTCAGGGCGGCCTTCGCATTCAGGGTCTGGGAGAACCTGTAGGACGCCCCCCCCTGCCAGCCGAACAGCAGCGCGTCCTTCTTGTGATAGCCGAGGCTCGACGAGCTGCCGTACACGTCCGGATTGAGGTCCTGGTAGAACATCTGCGCGAAGTTGCCGAACACCTCCAGTTTGTCGCCGACCTTGAAGTTCACGCGCTCCGTCAGCCCCTCGGGGGAGATGTCGTGGTCCCACACCATGGACGACGTGTAGAACGGGTTGGGCATCTTGCCGGCCTGCAGGGTCAGCCAGGGGGTCGCCTTCCAGCCGAGGAACGCCTGGCCGAGGTACATGCCGCCATTCACCTTGGTGGACGGCCCGGCTCCGCGATCGCCCAGATTGACCCCATCCCCGAACGTCACCCAGGCCGATCGGTTGTTGCTGCCCGTGTCGAGACGCACGCCGTAGAAGACGTCGTCGCCCAGATCTCCGCGGATGCCGATCCGGAACGCGTAGCGCCAGCGCTCCCGGGCAAGTTCCGACGGCTGGGTGGCGGCGCCGGAGATCGTGCCCGGCGCGGCGGGGTTGGATGAGGTGGCTTCGCGGGCCTCGTAGCGCAGCCGCAGATCCCCGTAGAGCTGCATCGATCGGACACCGGGACCGGTGTCGAACCGCGTCCGCTTGGCTTCGGCTTCCCTGTCCTGCGTCTCCTTCTCGAGGCGCTGCGCATCCTTGAGCGCCTGCCGGCGCCGGGCATCCCGCTGCATCAGGATCTCGGCGTCCCGCGATTCCCGCAGCGCCTGGTATTCGTCCTCGGTCAGCACGCCCTTCTCGCGAAGCTTGTCGAGCAGTTCGTCCTGCGTCTGGGGAACGGCAGCATGCGTCGGCGTCCCGAAAGCAGCGAGCAGTGCGCCCGCCAGGAGGGACGTTGCCAGGAGGTGGGTGGGGCGCGAAAGGACAGTCATTGCGATCGTTCCGGAGAAATCGTCGGTGGGCGGCTGCACGGGCTTCGGGATCGCCTGTGAGCCGGACGGACGCATTCTCTGAACGCGACGTGACAGGGGTGTGACAAGCGCGGTTTCGCGCGTACCCCCGCCGCGCCCGCCGGACACCCGCGGATGAACCGCTCAGCGGAGCGACTGGACCAGCAACCCCGTCAGGACGAGGACCAGAAGCACCGCGATGCCCATCAGCCAGCGCGTCTGTCGCCGCTGCTCGCGCGTGAGGGCGCGGATCGTGGCTTCGAGCGCATGCGGCTCCGGCTGCGACAGGGTGCGATGCACGAGACGCGGCAGTTGCGGCAGCAGCGAGGCCCATTGCGGCGCCTCGTCCTTCAGGTTCCGGATCAGCCCGCGCCATCCCACCTGCTCGGACATCCAGCGCTCGAGGTAGGGCTTGGCGGTCTTCCAGAGATCGAGATCGGGATCGAGTTCGCGGCCCACCCCTTCGATGTTGAGCAGCGTCTTCTGGAGCAGGACGAGCTGCGGCTGCACTTCGAGGTTGAAGCGGCGGGCCGTCTGGAACAGGCGCAGCAGCACCTTGCCGAACGAGATCTCCTTGAGGGGCTTGTCGAAGATCGGTTCGCAGACGGCGCGGATGGCCGACTCGAACTCGTCGACCCGCGTGCCGGGAGGTACCCAGCCGGCTTCCACGTGGGCCTGCGCGACCCGTCGGTAGTCGCGACGGAAGAACGCGAGAAAATTCTGCGCGAGGTAGTTCTTGTCGACGTCCGTGAGCGTGCCCATGATCCCGAAGTCGAGGGCGATGTAGCGGCCGTCCGGACTCACCAGGATGTTCCCCGGGTGCATGTCCGCGTGGAAGAAGCCGTCGCGGAACACCTGGGTGAAGAAGATCTCGACGCCCATGCGCGACAGCTTGGAGATATCGATGCCCTGCTCCCGCAGGGCGGGGACCTGGGAGATCGGCGTGCCGTGCATGCGCTGCATGACCATGACCTCGGTCGCGCACCAGTCCCAGAACACTTCGGGGACGTCCAGCAGGTCGGAACCGCGGAAATTGCGTCGCAGCTGGCTGGCGTTGGCCGCTTCGCGCAGCAGGTCGAGTTCGTCGTGGAGGTGCTTGCGGAATTCACCGATCACCTCGCGCGGCTTGAGACGGCGACCGTCCGCCCAAACGGCCTCCACGAGACTCGCCGCCGTGTCGAGCAATTCGAGATCGCGGGAGATCACGCGCTCGATGCCCGGCCGCAGGATCTTCACCGCCGCTTCGCGCCCGTCCGGCAGCGTCGCGAAGTGCACTTGCGCCACCGACGCGCTGGCGACGGCCGTCCGCTCGAAGTGGGCAAAGACCTCGTCCACCGGGCGGCCATAGACGCGATGGAGCGTCTCCAGCACGACGTCGGTCGAGAACGGTGCAACGCGGTCCTGCAACCGCGCCAGCTCGTCGGCGATGTCGAGCGGCACGAGATCGCGGCGTGTCGAGAGCACCTGTCCGAACTTGACGAAGATCGGACCGAGATCCTCCAGGGCAAGTCGCAGACGCTCGCCGCGCGGGCGGTCGAGCGAACGCCAGAAGAACAGCGTGCGGTTGATGGGTCGGATCCAGCGCAACGACGAATGCGCGAGGACGAACTCGTCGAGACCGAAACGGATGGCGACGACCAGGATACGGACGAGGCGGAGCAGGCGCTTCATCGCGGTTCCGGACGCAGCGCGTCGAACGGTGAGATCACGAGGCAGCGCGCTCCAGTCGCGTGATCCGCTGTTCCAGACGATCGAGGTCGTCCCGCAGGATGTCGACGTCGTCCAGCCAGGCGGAAATCTCGGCGGCGGGAGGCGTCAGCCGCGCCTCCTCCGTCACGTATTCGGCGGCGGTGCGGCCGACGCGCTCGATCGAATCCCGGGCGGTGGCGCCGAGGGTCCGCAGCGCTTCGCCGATACGGTGCGCCACGATGTCGCCGGTCAGCCGGGACAGATCCTCTTCGTAGTCCCACCGGAGCCGGGAAGCGACGTGCCAGAGCGCGCGCGCGAGTGCGTCGTCACCCTCGACCCGAAGGTCTCCCCGCGCGGTGACGTCGCCGGCCGCCAGGCGGGCAAGGACGACGGGATCACCCATGACGACAAGGTCAGGATCGACGTCGGCGCCCGCGGGGCCGACCCCACCTTCCGCGGTCAGGCTCAGACGGAAGCGCCCGACCGGGGTCACCCAGGCGACTTGCCGTCCCGCGAAAGGACGCAGGGCGTCCTTCGCCCAGGGCGCCGTAGCGAGGACATGATTGGCGAAGGCGATGACCGGGGTCGACATGATCCCTGGACCCGGTCCTTCAGGGTGCCCAACCGCGATGGACCGCGACGACCCCCGCCGAGAGGTTGAAATACTCGACGGCCTCGAAGCCGGCGTCGGTCATCATGCCCTTGAGCGTTTCCTGGTCCGGATGCATGCGGATGGATTCCGCGAGGTAGCGGTAGGCGTCGGGGTTGTCCGCCACCAGCCGTCCCATCAGGGGCAGGACGGAGAACGAATAGGTGTCGTACAGACGGGACAGCGGCTTCCACACCCGAGAAAACTCCAGCACCACGAGCCGGCCGCCGGGCTTCAGCACCCGGTGGAATTCGCGCAGCGCACGGTCCTTGTGCGTCATGTTGCGCAGGCCGAAGGCGACGCTCACGCAATCGAACCGCCCGTCCGGGAAGGGGAGCGCCTCGGCATCGCACTGGACGACGGGAACCAGCAGGCCCTCATCCGCCAGTCGATCGCGGCCCGTCGCGAGCATGGCGCCATTGATGTCCGTGAGCCAGACCTGACCCGAGGGACCGGCCTTCCGGCTGAGCAGGCGGGTGAGATCGCCGGTGCCGCCCGCGATGTCGAGCACCCGTTGCCCGGGTCGGACGAGGCAGGCGTCGGCGGCGAACCGCTTCCAGACGCGGTGCAGGCCGGCGGACATCAAATCGTTCATGACGTCGTAGCGGGGCGCGACGGCGCGAAACACGTCTGCGACACGGCGGGCCTTCTCGGGCTCGTCGACCTGCTGGAAGCCGAAGTCGGTCTTACTCATCGGTGGGAGGCGTCCGGGATCGGGACGGGACCTTGGCGGCGCCGAACTTGTGGAGGTTCACGCTGCCGGCAGGGTCGCGCGAGGCGCCCGCGGCCTCGAGCCGCTCGAGGTACTCGCGCCAGAGGCGGTCGCGATGCAGGGCCAATTCATGCAAATAGTCCCAGGCATACAGGCCCGTGTCGTGCCCGTCGGAGAACACGAGCTTGACGGCGTAGGTGCCGACCGGCTCGATGGCCTCGATATTCACTTCGCGCTTGCCCACCTGCAGGACCTCCTGCCCGGGACCGTGCCCTCTCACCTCTGCCGACGGGCTGAAGACCCGGAGGAATTCGCAGGGCAGCCGATGCCGCGAACCGTCGTCGAAGGCGATCTCGAGGACGCGCGACTGCTGGTGAAGGACGATGTCCGTGGGGCGGACGGCGGGAGCTGCCATGAAAGGGGTGAACGACGGGACGCCGGGGGCGAATCGACCGGATGATACCCTGCGGGCTTCGGGATCCCCAGTGTCACCAGTCTGCAATATTGTCGTCATACGATCCGCTGCATCGACATTGCAGTGTGGAGACGGTCATGGCCGCCACGATCCTGGTAGTGGAAGACGAGCCCGCGATTCAGGAGCTGATCGCCTACAACCTCCGGCAAGCGGGGCACCAGCTGCTCCGGGCCGACAGCGCGGAACAGGCCATGACCCTGGTCCAGAACGCCCTGCCCGATCTGGTCCTCCTGGACTGGATGCTGCCCGGGGTCTCCGGCATCGAATTCGCCCGGCGCCTGCGGGCCGACCGCCGCACCCGGGAAATCCCGATCATCATGCTCACCGCCCGCTCGGACGAACAGGACAAGCTCGCCGGCCTCGAGACCGGGGCGGACGACTACGTCACCAAGCCCTTCTCACCCCGCGAACTGAATGCCCGCGTCAAGGCGGTGCTCCGGCGGCGCGCCCCGCAGGTGACGGACGACGTCGTCAAGATCGGGGAACTGGAACTGGATCCGGCCAGCCATCGCGTCACCGGCCTGGGCCAGGCCGTCGAACTGGGTCCCACCGAGTTCCGCTTGCTGCACTTCCTGATGACCCATCCGGAACGGGTGCATTCGCGCGCCCAGTTGCTCGACCACGTCTGGGGCGATCACGTGTTCGTCGAGGAACGCACCGTGGACGTGCATATCCGCCGCCTGCGCAAGGCGCTGGAGCCGACCCGGCTGGACAATCTGGTGCAGACCGTCCGCGGCACCGGCTATCGCATGTCGGCCACGGCGTAGCGTCCTCGGATGCCCCCGGGGCCGGGAGTCCTAGTCCGAATGGCACCGGGCGCCGTGCTTCTTTCGGCATCGGGTGCCGGGGTACGATATCGGCCGAGTCTCTTTCGTTTCCGGGCGGGAGTCCGCGCCTTGTCCTTCGAATGAATCGTCACTGGCGCAAGCCGATCGCGGCTCTCGCCCCCATTGCTGCGGTCACGGGTCTCGTCTGGCTCATGGCCGGCGCGCCGTATGGCCTGGGCCTCGGTCTGGTACTGGTCGCGACGCTCCTGGCGCACCAGATATTCAACCTCGCGCAGTTCCGCGAATGGCTGCTCGCCCCGCGCATCGAGACGCTGCCGGCGGGCAGCGGCGTCTGGGAACAGATCTTCTCCAAGATCCTGAGGATGCAGAAGCAGCAGGCCCGGACCGAAGCCAATCTGCAGGAAGCCCTCACACGATTCCAGAAAGCCGGCGAGGCGATGCCCGAGGCCGTGGTGATCCTGGACCAGGACAACGCGGTCGAGTGGTGCAATCCCCGGTCGCTGACGTACTTCGGTCTCGACGCCACGCGGGACCGCGGTCATCAGGTCACCAACCTGCTGCGGCAACCGAGCTTCGTGGAGTACCTGCGCCACGGGGACTTCAGTCAGCCGCTCAACATCCGCGTCCCGACCGGCGGCACCCACGACTCGACCATCTCCGTCCAGATCGTCCCGTACGGCGACCGCGAGAAGCTCCTCCTCGGCCGCGACATCACCCGCTGGGAGAAGCTGGAGACCATGCGGCGCGACTTCGTCGCCAATGTCTCGCACGAATTGCGGACCCCGCTGACCGTGCTGACGGGCTTCCTGGAAACCCTGCAGGATCTCCCGCATCCCGATCCCGAGATGACGCACAACTCCATCCGCCTGATGGCGCAGCAGGCCACGCGGATGAGCCGACTGGTCGAGGACCTGCTCACGCTGTCCCGCCTGGAAAGCACGAATGCGCCGATCCGCGAGGAGGACGTGAACGTCTGCGACCTGGCGCAACAGCTCTACCAGGATGCGATGGCGCTGTCCGGCGGGCGGCACGACATCCGGCTCGTGCTCGAGACCGACGCGGGCCTGCACGGCAATGCGGACGAGTTGCGCAGCGCGTTCGGCAATCTGGTCAGCAACGCCATCCGCTACACCCCCGAGCGAGGGCGCGTCGAGATCCACTGGGAACTGCGCCAGGGCGTGCCGGTGTTCCGCGTGAGCGACACCGGCATCGGGATCGAGGAACACCACATCGACCGCCTCACCGAACGCTTCTATCGCGTCGATCGCAGCCGTTCACGCGAGACCGGCGGCACGGGCCTCGGACTGGCCATCGTCAAGCATGTGCTGTCCCGGCACCAGGCGCGCCTCGACATCCAGAGCGTGCCGGGCCGAGGCAGCGCGTTCCTCGCCGTGTTCCCGGAATCGCGGTACGTCGAGATGCACCGCATTCCTCCCCTGGCCCGCACCGGCAGCTGACCGCGGAGGCCGCGGGGTATCCTTCCGGCCTCCGGATCGGAAGGAAGCAGCATGGACGTCATCGAAGCACTGCGCGGCGCGCTCGGCCCCGCGAGCGTTCTTACCGGCAGCGACATCGGAACGCGCCATCAGGGCGACTGGCTCCTGAAGGCGGGCCCGGACGACACGCCCCTCGCCCTGACGCTGCCGCGCGACACCCGGGAAGTCTCCGCGGTGCTCCGGCAGTGTCACGCGGGAGGCATTCCCGTCGTCCCGCAGGGCGGACTCACCGGCCTCACGGGCGGGGCGGTGCCCGTCCGCGGTTGCGTGATCCTCTCGCTCGAGCGCATGCGGACGGTGGAGGAAGTGGATCCCACGGCCGGGACCCTCACGGCCCAGGCCGGCGTCCCGCTCCAGGCCGTGCAGGAAGCGGCAGACGCCGCAGGCATGCTGTTTCCCCTCGACATCGGCGGGCGCGGGTCGTGTCTCATCGGCGGCAACCTCTCGACGAACGCGGGCGGCAACCGCGTCCTGCGCTACGGCATGGCCCGCGATCTGGTGCTGGGCCTGGAAGTGGTGATGGCGGACGGCACCGTGATCACGTCGCTCAACAAGATGCTGAAGAACAACGCCGCGTACGACGTGAAGCAGCTGTTCGTCGGCAGCGAAGGCACGCTGGGCGTCATCACCCGCGCCGTCCTGCGGCTGTTCCCCAAACCCGTCACCACGAGCACGGCCCTGTGCGCGTTCGATTCGTTCGACCGGATCTACGCGTTCCTGCGCAGCGCGCGGACGCACCTGGGTGGAACGCTCGCCGCCTTCGAGACCATGTGGCAGGCGTTCTACACACGAGCCATCGAGGGCAAGACCCGCCCGCTGGGCACCGACCACCTGGCGTACGTGCTCGTCGAATCCATGGGCACGGACCCGTCCCGCGATGCCGAGCACTTCTCGGCCCTCATCGAGCAGGCGGTCGAGACCGGCCTGGTGGCCGACGCCGTCATCGCGCAATCCCTCAAGGAAACGCAGCAGCTCTGGGCCATCCGCGATTCGTCGGGCGAACTCGTCCAGCGCCTGCGCCCCGTCGGCAACTACGACGTGAGCATCCCGACCGCGCAGATCGACGCGTTCGTGACCGAATGCACGAAACGGCTGGATGCCCGGTGGCCGGGTGCCGAGACCATCTGCTTCGGCCATCTCGCGGACGGCAACCTGCACATGTTCGTGCGCGTGCCGGCCGCGCCGTTCCCCGAGCACGAGGTCGACGACATCGTCTACGGCTGCGTGCGCGACTGGCGCGGCTCGATCTCCGCGGAGCACGGCATCGGTCTGCTCAAGAAGGCCTATCTCGACTACTCGCGCACACCCGCCGAGATCGCGCTGATGAAGACCCTGCGCAGCGCGCTGGATCCGAAGGGCATCCTCAATCCCGGCAAGGTGTTCTGACCGTCACCGCAACGCTTCGGCGATCCGCGCACGGAGCGCGTCGAGTGCGCCGGCCGGAAGCGGGCGCGGGGTGTCGCGCAGACGGGTTCCCCAGACCGGATTGGGGAAATGCGGGTCGTCGTCATGCCGGGGGATCACGTGCCAGTGCAGGTGCGGCACCACGTTGCCGAAGGACGCCAGATTGATCTTGCCCGGATGCAGCACGTCGCGAAGGGCGCGCTCGGCGGCGAAGACCGCTCGCATGCAATGGGCGCGATCCGACGCCGACAGGTCCGTCATCTCGCGCACATGTGCGCGCCACACCACGCGCAGGAAGCCGGGATAGTCCGATTCCGCCGGCGCGATGATTCGCAGCCGGTCGTCTTCGTGCAGCACGTCCCCCCCGGGGTCACGGCAGAAGAAGCAGGCAGCATCGGTCGTCTGGTTCATGGTCTCACCGGCGGATGGGGAACCCCAGTATAGGCAGCGAAAGGCTTTCGGGCGGCCCCGGGCTGCCACACAATCGGGCGACCCTGCCCTGCACGACAACCAGGACACCCATGAGCGACAGACCCGCCCCCCCATCCGCCGCCGACGCGCCGCCCGCGGTGACCTCGACCCGCCAGTTCCTGCGGCTCTTCACGTCGGTGATGCTGCCCATGTTCATGGCGGCGATCGACCAGACGCTGCTCGCCACGGCCACGCCGATCATCGCCGCGGAATTGGGCGGGCTGCGCGACACGTCGTGGATCGCCGTGGGCTATCTCCTGGCCGCCGCCGCAACCACGCCGATGTACGGCCGCTTCGGTGATCGCTTCGGACGGCGCAACAGCCTGCTCGTGGCCCTGGGCATCTTCACGGCCGGATCCGTCGCCTGCGCGGCCGCTCAGTCGCTGGGCATGCTCGTGGCGGCGCGCGTGCTGCAAGGCGTCGGCGGCGGCGGCTTGATGACGCTGGCGCAAGCCCTCATCGGCGAACTGGTCACACCGCGCGAGCGTGCGCGATTCCAGGGCTACTTCGCCGCGATGTTCAGCCTGGCCAGCATCGGCGGTCCGGTGATCGGCGGCCTGGTCGTCACGCATGCGAGCTGGCGCTGGCTGTTCCTCATCAACGTCCCGTTTGCCGCGCTCGCCGTGTGGCGACTGGTCGCGCTGCCCGCCGGCAGGCGCAACGACGACGTCGGAACCCACGACTACGGCGGCATCGTGCTGTTCTCTCTCGCGATCGTGGGCGTGCTGTATTGGCTCTCGTCGGCCGGCCACCGATTCCCGTGGACCTCCTTGCACAGCCTGACGCTCGCCGCCGTGAGCGCCATGGCGTTCATCGCGCTCGTGTCGCACGAGCGCAAGCATCCGAAACCCTTCCTGCCGCTCGAACTGCTGCGACTGCCCGCCATCCGCTACTGTGCGCTCACCACGGCCCTGTTCGCCGCGTGCATGTTTGCCATGGTGTTCTTCCTGCCGATCTATCTGCAGCTCGGCCACGGCACGGGCGCCGCGGCGTCCGGCCTCCTGCTGCTGCCGATCACCGGCGGGATGGTCACGGGATCGACCATCAGCGGCCGCGTCGTCTCGCGCACCGGCACCCCGCGCGGAGTCCCCGTGTTCGGGATGGGCCTGTCGAGCGCCGGGTTGCTGGTGCTGGGCGTGGTCGCGGCAAATCCCGCGATCGTGGCCGTGCTCGGCTTCGTCGTGGGCCTGGGCTTCGGCACCGTGATGCCGACGATGCAGGTCACTGTGCAGACGGTCGCCGGACGGGAGCGCCTCGGGGCCGCCACATCGATCGTGTCGCTGGCCCGATCGCTCGGGGCCGCCACCGGCACCGCGCTCTTCGGTGCCTTGGTGTTCGCGCTGATGCCGCAGACCGATCTCGCGCATCTGGCGGAGCACGCGCGGAGCGCTGCGCCCGAAACGGTGCTGCCCGCGTTTCACGTGGCCTTTCTCGTTGCGGCGGTCGTGGCAGCGCTGTCGGCATTGGCCGCGAGCCGGGTGCCGAGGGTGGAGTTGAAGTGAAATGATCGGCAACGGCTGATACCGGGGCCGCGATCATCCGGTAGGCTCCCACGCGCTCCGGCGCACCCCACACGAGGTTCCCATGGCCAGGCCCAAGCATCTCGAGATCCTCGACCGGGGCGTCGACGCGTGGAATCGCTGGCGGGACGACAACGAGGACACGGCCCCGGATCTTGGCGGCGCAAGTCTGCAACGACGGGATCTGCGCGGCGCCAATCTCTCCGGTGCCACCCTCAGCGCCGCGGACCTCGGCGAAGCCGACTTGACGGGTGCCGATCTCAGTCTGGCGAAACTGGACGAGGCCCGCCTCCCTGGTGCCCGCCTTCGCGGTGCCAACCTCGCCAGGGCCTATCTGCCGGGTGCCGATCTGAGCGGCGCCGACCTGAGCGGGATCGATCCCGAATCGGTGTTCCTGAATCGGGCACAACTCGACGCGAGCACTGGTTGCGAGGTGGAGGCCTGGATCCGCCGCGGAGACCCAGCCCCGCTCGCGCTGCTGCGTCAGGGTGCGACCGCCTGGAACGCCTGGCGCAGGGATGAAGCAGCCGACACCGGCCCTCCGAACCTTCGCGGCGCCGACCTCGCCGGGGTGGACCTGAGCGCCGCCGACCTGCGCAGGGTCGATCTGAGCTTCGCGGACCTGCGGTGCGCGCGCCTGGTCCATGCGCAGTTGACGGGCGCCAACCTCTTCGGCGCGCGGCTCGACGGCACTACGCTGACGGAAGCCAATCTGGCGTTCGCCAACCTCGTGTCGGCCAGCTTCGGCGGCGCCGACCTCGATCGGGCCAGTCTCGAAGGGGCTCAATGTCCCGGTGCCGATTTCCGCGGTGCCAACCTCGATGGCGCGCGCCTCGCCGACGCGAATCTGGCAGGCGCGTACTTCTTCGAAGGCAACCGCGACCACCTGGCCGTGCTGTTCCAGGGCATCGAGGTCTGGAACCGGTGGCGCGAACGGAACGTCGACATCGTCCCCGACCTGTCCGGCGCCAATCTGATCGGCGCGGACCTTTCAAGCGCCAACCTCTCCGGCGCCCGCCTGCGCCGCATCCAGCTGGCCGGTAGCGCGCTCTACGACACGCGCCTCGCCGGCGCGGACCTCAGTCGGGCCAACCTGCGGGACGCGCGTCTGTCGGGTGCCGACCTGAGCGACGCGATGCTGGCCCTGGCCGATCTCAGCGGGGCCTCGCTGCTCGGAACGAGTTTCCGGGCCGCGTTCATGATGGGCGCCGACCTGACCGAGGCGAATCTGATGTCCGCGGATCTCACCGAGGCCAATCTCGGCGATGCGCAGCTCGGCGCAGCCAAGCTGTTCGAGGTGACGCTTCAGGGTGCACACCTGGAGTCAGCGAATCTCGACAATGCGGACCTGCGAGGCGCCGATATGCGGGACACGCGTCTCACCGGCACCAGCTTGCGGGAAGCCGATCTCGCCGGCGCCAATCTGGCCGCCGCCGATCTGACGGGTGCCGATCTGAGTCGCGCGAACCTGTCGGGGACGACACTCAGCCACGCCAACCTCACGAACGCGACGCTCGTGCAGTCGACGATGGTCGCGACGGCGCTCGACGGGGCAACGCTTTCGGGGTGCCGGGTCTACGGGGTGGCGGCGTGGGATCTCGATCTGAGCCGGGTCGGCCAGCAGTCGAATCTGGTCATCACGCCCGGCGGCGAAGCGGCGATCACCGTGGACAACCTGGAAGTCGCGCAATTCATCTACCTGATGCTGCACAACCAGAAGCTCCGCGACGTGATCGACACGGTCACCGGCAAGGGTGTGCTGATCCTCGGCCGCTTCACCGAAGCGCGCAAGGCGGTCCTCGACGGCATCCGCGAGGCATTGCGCGAACGCGATTTCGTGCCGATGGTGTTCGACTGGGACAAGTCCGTCGCGCGCGACCTGACCGAGACCGTGCAGCTGCTTGCGAACCTGTCCCGATTCATCGTGGCCGACGTGACCGACGCGAAGAGCATTCCGCAGGAACTGCTCAGCATCGTCCCGCACCTGCCTTCCATCCCCGTGCGGCCGATCATCCTGTCGGGTCAGGCAGAGTACGCGATGTTCGAGCACTTCAAACCGTATCCGTGGGTGCTCCCGCTCTTCACGTACGACAGCCTCGCGCACCTGCTGGAGAACGTCCGCGATGCGATCATCGCGCCCGTGCTCGCTTGGGAATCGGACGCGAAACGGAAGAGCCGCCTGGAGGACCAGTTGCAGTCGCAGAAGGAGGAGATCGCGAGGCTGCGGGCGGCACTGGAAGGCAAGACGGCGCCGTCCTGACGCGCAACGCCTCGCAGTACCGTCAGTTCGCGGGCGAGATGGACTCCGGACTCAAAGCAGCACCCGCTCGATCCCCCCGCTGTTCGCGCTCTTCACATAGTCGTCGAGCCAGTGTTCGCCCAGCACATGCTTCGCGATCTCGATCACGATGTAGTCCGCATCCACGCCGGTGTCGTCGCTGTAGCGTGACAACCCCTGCAGGCACGACGGACAGGACGTGAGGATCTTCACCGGCCCGTCGAAGCCGTCCTTGCGCATCTGATCCGTGCCCTTGCGCATCTCCTCCTCCTTGCGGAAGCGCACCTGCGTGGAGATGTCGGGGCGCGAAACGGCCAGCGTCCCGGACTCGCCGCAGCACCGATCGTTCTGCTTCACCGCCGTGCCCATCAACTGATTCACCACCTTGAGAGGTGGGTGCGTCTTCATCGGGGTATGGCAGGGGTCGTGGTACATGTAGCGCGTGCCGGCGACACCCTCGAGCTTCACGCCCTTCTCCATCAGGTATTCGTGGATGTCGAGCAGGCGGCAGCCGGGGAAGATCCTGTCGAACTCGTACTGCATCAGCTGATCCATGCACGTACCGCACGAGACGATGACGGTCTTGATGTCGAGGTAGTTGAGCGTGTTGGCCACGCGATGGAACAGCACGCGGTTCTCGGTGGAGATCGCCTGACCCTTGTCCGCATCGCCGGAGGACGTCTGCGGATACCCGCAGCACAGATAGCCCGGCGGCAGCACCGTGACGGCCCCGACGTGGTACAGCATGGCCTGCGTCGCAAGCCCCACCTGGCTGAACAGACGCTCCGATCCGCAGCCCGGGAAGTAGAAGACGGCCTCGGCATCCTCCGCCGTGCGGGCCGGATCCCGGATCACCGGCACCATCGTCTTGTCCTCGATGTCGAGCAGCGCACGCGCCGTGCGGCGCGGCACCGACTTCGGCATCGGCTTGTTGATGAAGTGGATCACCTGCGCCTTGAGCGGCGGCTTGCCGAGCGTCGACGGCGGCTGTCGCGTCTGCCGTTGCACGAGACCGAGGCGCTTTGCCCAGCCATGGGCGAAGCGCTGCGCCTTGTAGCCCCAGCCGATCATCGCGGTGCGCACGAACTTGATGGTCGCGGGGTCGGTGGCGTTGAGGAAGAACATGGACGCCGCCGTGCCGGGATTGAACTTCTTCCGGCCTTCCTGGCGCAGGAAGTTGCGCATGGCCATCGACACGTTGCCGAAGTCGATGTCCACGGGACACGGGTTCACGCACTTGTGGCAGACCGTGCAGTGATCTGCCACGTCCCCGAACTCGTCGAAGTGCACGAGGGAGATGCCGCGGCGGGTCTGCTCTTCGTACAGGAACGCCTCGATCAGCAGCGAAGTGCCGAGGATCTTGTTGCGCGGCGAATAGAGCAGGTTCGCGCGAGGCACGTGCGTGGCGCACACGGGCTTGCACTTGCCGCAGCGCAGGCAGTCCTTGATCGAATCCGAGATCTCGCCGATGGCGCTCTGCTCGAGGATCAGGCTTTCCATCTCGAGCAGGTTGAACGACGGGGTGTAGGCCTTGTCCAGGTTGCCGCCCGGCAGCAGCTTGCCGGCGTTGAAGCGTCCCTTCGGATCGATGCGCTGCTTGTACGCGTGGAAGGCCTCGATCTCGCCGGGCTCCAGGAAATCGAGCTTCGTGATGCCGATGCCGTGCTCGCCGGAGATCACGCCGCCCAGCGACTTGGCGAGCGCCATGATCCGCGCGACGGCGGCGTTGGCCTCCTGCAGCATCCCGTAGTCGTCGGAGTTGACGGGCAGGTTCGTGTGCACATTGCCGTCACCGGCGTGCATGTGCAGGGCGACGAAGACGCGGCTCTTCAGCACGCGCTTGTGCACGGCCTCGATCTCTGCCCGGATGCCGTCGAAGGCGCGACCGTCGAACAGCGCCATGAGCGGTTCCCGCACTTCCGTCTTCCAGGAGACGCGCAAGACGTGGCCCTGCAGCGCGCGGAAGACGCTGGCGTCCCGGACGCCGGGGGACGGGAACGGAGGCCATGACGGCGAGGACGAATCAACCGTGGCGACGATCTTCTCGAACGCTCTCGCCGGATCATCGAGATGGAGGAGAAGCCATTCCCATCGCTCCCGCGCCGCGCGGCAGAGGGCGCTGGCCGACTCGGGCAGCGTGTCGAGCAGTTCCGTCGACGACAGCGCTTCGCCGCTCTGATGCACCGTCAGCGGACCGGCGAAGAAGTTCTCCAGCTCGGCCATCAGACGGATCTTGTTCTTGAGCGACAGCTCGATGTTGATGCGCTCGATCCCGTCCGAGTATTCGCCGAGGCGGTCGAGCGGGATCACGACGTCCTCGTTGATCTTGAACGCGTTGGTGTGCCGCGCGATCGCCGCCGTGCGGGCACGGTCGAGCCAGAACTTCCTGCGTGCCTCGGGCGATACGGCGATGAAGCCTTCGGCGCTCCGCGCATTGGCGATGCGCACGACCTGCGAAGCGGCGGCACCCGCGGCATTCTCGTCGTCGGAAGCGATGTCCGCGAGCAGCACCATCTTCGGCCGCGCGCCGCGCTTGGCCTTGGTGGCGTAGCCCACCGCCTTCACGTAGCGCTCGTCCAGATGCTCCAGGCCCGCGAGGATTGCGCCGCCCGGCTTCGTGTCCATGTAGCGCTTGATCTCGACGATGGACGGCACGGCATCGCGCACCTCACCGAAGAATTCCAGGCACACGGTCCGCGTGTGCGTGGGCATGCGATGCAGCACGAAGGTGGCGCTGGTGATGATGCCGTCGCAGCCTTCCTTCTGGATGCCGGGCAGACCCGCGAGGAACTTGTCGGTGACGTCCTTGCCGAGCCCGGCCTTGCGGAAACGCGCGCCCGGTACGTCGAGGATCTCCGGCGCGCCGTCCGCCGTCCTGCCATCGTTGCGATAGCGCTGGATCGCGAAGCGTGCCGAGGGCGCATCGTGGATCTTGCCGAGGTTGTGCCCCAGTCGCCGCACCTCCGTCAGACGCCCGTCGGGGTCGACCATGCGCCAGGAAGCGAGGTTGTCCAGCGCCGTGCCCCACAACACGGCCTTCTTGCCGCCGGCGTTCATGGCAACGTTTCCGCCGATGCACGAAGCATCGGCCGAGGTCGGGTCGACGGCGAAGACCAGACCGGCGGCTTCGGCCGCTTCCATCACGCGGCGCGTCACGACACCGGCGCCACAGGTGATGGTGGCGACGGAACCGGAGACGTCCGGCAATTCGGATTGCATGACATCGCCCAGACGATCGAGCTTCTCGGTATTGATGACGGCCGAACGCGCGGTGAGCGGAACGGCGCCGCCGGTGTAGCCGGTGCCGCCCCCGCGGGGAATGATCGTGAGATCGAGTTCGATGAGCGCCCGCACCATCTCCGCGACTTCGTCCTCGGTGTCCGGATACAGCACGACGAGCGGATACTCGACGCGCCAGTCGGTGGCATCCGTCACGTGCGCGACACGGGCGAGGCCGTCGAAGGCGATGTTGTCCTTGCGCGTGATCCGCGCCATGCGCCGCAGGACGCGTTTGCGCAACGCGCCGATCTCGTCGAACTCGCGTTCGAAGTCCGCAACGGCCTGGCGCGCCAACGTCAGCAGTTCGACGACGCGGCCGTCCTCGGTGTTGCGACGTTTCTCGATCTCGCCGATGCGGTGATGCAGGGCGCCCACGAGCGCAGCCCGCCGGTCGCGACTCTCCAGCAGGTCGTCCTCGAGATAGGGATTGCGCCGGATGACCCAGATGTCGCCCAGCACTTCGTAGAGCATCCGCGCCGAGCGGCCGGTACGCCGCTCTCCGCGCAGGTCCTCGAGCAGCGCCCAGGCGCGTGGCCCGAGCAGGCGGATCACGATCTCGCGATCGGAGAAGGACGTGTAGTTGTAGGGGATTTCGCGGAGACGGGGGACCGTCTCGGGAGCGAGGTCGAGGGGATTCACGGCATCCGGAACGCTTCGGGGGGAGGCCGGATTCTATCGGACGTTGTTGCGGTGCGGCGTCGCTTCTCGACGGACGGCGGCGCCTCGGATCACTGTTGCAGGGCGGCCTTTCGCGCCGCCTCGATACGCTCCGGCGTCCCGGGATGGGAGGAGAGAAAACCCACGCTGACTCTGCCGCCCATCCGCTGTTCGAGTCGACGAAGGATGTCCGCGAAGTGGGACGGCGACACGCCGTTTTGCCGCAGCAGGTGAAAGGCGAAGTCGTCCGCGTCGGATTCCGCCTGGCGGGAGTACGCGGCATTGAGAAGCATGGCGGGAACGACCGCCGCTCCCACGGTGCCGCCGCTCGCGTCGCCCAGCACGGTCGCCACGACCATGGTCACGGCCGACTCTTCGATCAACTTCAACAAGGTGTGACGACGCTCGACGTGGCCGACCTCGTGCGCCAGTACGGCCAGCACCTCCTCGTACGATTCGGCCATCTGCACCATGCCGTCCGTCAGGACGATGGTTCCACCGGGAAAGGCCAGGGCGTTGGGCACATTGGCGAGGGCCCGGAACTCGACACGAGGTTGCACGGGGCCATCCCGACCCGCCACCATCCGGGCGAATCGTTGGCGGATCTCGAATTGGGTGTCGTCGGAGACTCGGCTGGGCTGAAGCAGCCGCGACTGATCCATGGCGCGAATGGCCCCTTCGCCGAGGTTGCGCTCCATCGTGTAGGGCACCTTGGGCGCCAGCCAGCGGGCGAGCGCCGGGAGTCCGAACCGGTAGCCGAGCGCGAGCAATGCCGCCGTGATGACCAGGGCAACGAGCGCCACCGGCCATCGGGCTTCGAGCCAGCTGACGGGGCCCTCGCCCGCCGACTCCTGCGGCAGGCGGTCCAGTTCGACGACATCGGGGCATTGGAACTGGGCACCCCCGGGCAGGAGAACGAACCGGTCGGCGCGGCCGGTTCTCGGCGTCACACGCAGTCGTCCGTATTCGTAGGTGGCCGAGATCCGCTCTCCGATGAGGGTCACGCTCGACGGAGACACGAGAAGCGTGGCACGCGTCGAGCCGAGGCTCAGCCCGTCGTGGAACCGACCTGCGATCTGGGGCGGGGTCATAGCGAGAGATCCATGTCGAACAGATCCGCCGTCTCGGCACTGGCCGCCTGCACGTCGGCGTCGTGGCCCTGTCGCGCGAACCCAGCGAGATCGCCTGCGTTCTCGATGCACGTGTGCTCCGTGCGGTAGCGCAGCGTGCGAATGACCGCCCACGGCGTGGCGAGACCCGCGGAACAGAGGATCGCCAGCGTGTTGGTCAGGTAGATCGTCGCAAGCTCGCGTGCGCCGAGCGAAGCCGTGAACCGCAGCGGCCCGAGCGTGGTCGCGTTCCACACGGCATTCTGCGTTCGAGCGCGGAGGTAGGCGGCCAACACCAGGCTCGTCGCACCCGAGGCGGTCAGGCTCAGCGCAACGATCACCGGGAACGGCGCATCGAAGAACTTGACGGCGACAAACCCTGCCAGGAATGCCAACCCGCCGAGCGGCACGGCCAGCAGGCCCGCGCGAAAGTAGATGCTCCAGAGGGCACCCCCGGAGACCGTGCAACGGGCTGCCTGACCACCGAAGGACGTGTGTCCGGCCAGGAAACGTTTCATGCGGGCAAGCCACGTGGGGAACAGCAGGAGTCCGGCGAAGACGACGACGCCGACCATGCCCGGAAGCGCGGGATTCTCACCTGCGACGAAGCCGATCCCGACCACCAGCAGCGGCAGCAGCAACGCCCAGGACAGCACCCGGGCGGTCTTCCAGCAAGTCGCATCGAAGCGAAAGGTCATGCCGCGGTACTCGCTGTATCGGGCCGTGAATGTCATGGACCTCGAGAGCACCCACGGCGCCAGCACGACGGCGACCACGATGAGCGCGGGCAGGAGCGTCGGCGCGAATCAGGTCCCGTACCAGTACGTCCCCCACAAGGCCACCGCGACGAGCCGCCCCTTGAGGATGGGGATCGGGCGACCGAGATAGCGGAACGGCGTGCCGTCGAGGCAGGTCCGGGCGTAGAGATAGCGCTTCTTGCGGACTTTGGCCCACGCCGAGAACACCCCCAGCGTGAGCAAGGACAGGCACAGGTTGACGATCCAGATGCGAAAGTACTCGCGGGCGGATCCGCGGAACTCCAGGGCGAGCGCGTCGCCGGATGTCAGGAGGAAGTAGTCGGCCGGGGATCCGGCCATGCCGGTTCCCGTGCCGGTGGCATCGGATGCCGATCCCGGCGCATCGACGGTGGGGGCCGTCCGCGGCAGGTCGGTCTCGTGCAACGGCAGGGAAGTCGTCGAGGACATCGGCACTGTCTCCCTGACGGAATGTGTCCATCGATCGGAACGGCACGGGATCGGCGCGCACCCGGCTCATCGCCGATCCTCAGGGAACAGCCTATAGGGTCTCAAAGCCATTGGCTATATCGCGCTTGACGTATGGCGCGGGGTCGCGCCGCTCATCCCAGGGCGACGGCGAGCACGACGTAGCGAGTCAGCTTGCCGGTCAGCATGCAGAGCGTCGAGGTCACGGCGTTCAGGCGAAGCCAGCCCGCACCGGCGCAGAGCGCATCGCCGACGACAGGCAGCCAGCTCCCCAGCAATGCCAAGGGTCCCCACCGCTGCACCCAGTGAAGATGACGAGGCAATTCGCGCCGGGGCAGGAAACGACACAGCAAGTAGGTCGTGAGTCCGCCGAGAGTGTTGCCGATCGTGGCGATCCCGATCGCCGTCGGCACGGATTCCGGCCACTGACGAATGAACGCGACGAGCGCGATTTCGGAACTGCCGGGAAGCAGGGTGGCAGAGAGAAAGCTCGACAGAAACAGCCCGGCGAGTCCTGTACCGGCGTCCACGACCGCCGCCCGCCGGAAATGCTACTGAGGCAGGATCGCGCCGAACACCTTCTGGACGAGCTTCTTGCCGGCATCGATCGGGTTCGCCCGGATGGCCTTCTCTTCCTCGGCCAGGGTGCTGAACAGACCGTCGAGCGCCTTCTGCGTGACATAGGAGTCGAGATTGGCGTCCTGCGAGCGGATGAGACCGAAGGCGACGCCGCGCCCCGCAAACTTGTTGTAGACCTCGGCCAGCTTGAGACGCTTGGTCGCGCGGCCGACGATGGGCAGGAATCGCCTGGTCAGTTCTTCCTGCGTGCGATCACGGAAGAAGCTCGTCGCCGCATCCTCGGGGCCGGTCAGGATGGTCTTGGCATCCTGGATGGTCAGGGTACGGACCGTGTTGAGCAGCAGCTGTCTCGCTTCGGGGACCGCCTGCTCCGCGGCCCGGTTCATCGTCGTGACCAGCTCGTCCGCTTGCTTGCCCATGCCGACCGCCCGCATGCCCTTCTCGACCTTCTGCAGGCTCTCGGGCATGGGAATCCTGATCTTGGCATTGTTGAGGAATCCGTTCTCCTGACCGATCCGGTTGATGGCATTGCCGGCGCCGACTTCAAGCGCTTGCCGCAAGGCCGTGGCGACCTCGGAATCGCGCAACTCCTCCAGGGTAGCGGCATGGACGGGCGTAGCGGGGAGAACGGCCGCCAGCGAGACGGCGGCGGTGCAGAGCAGGATGAGGCGTCGCGGATTCATGCCGGGAGAATAGCCCCTCCGGCAGAGCACGCAAAGACTGGTGCGTCCGCGAGCGTCGAGGTCCGCCGCGAAGGCTGCCGGGAGAACCACAAAAAAACGGGCGACCAGGGTCGCCCGAACTTCGCGTTTGCCAGGGAGAAACGCTTGACTCGGACCCTCGTGGAGAGCCCGAGCGAGCAGTCTAGTGTCGCTGTTACATAAGTAAAATGACAAATTGCGATCGTTACCATAGAAGAATATCTATCCTTCGGTGCACGTCACGCTCAGACAGCTCAAGGTCTTCGAAACCGTGGCCCGCCTGGGCAGCTTCACCCGCGCGGCGGAGGAGCTCTGTCTGTCGCAGCCGACCGTCTCGATGCAGGTGAAGCAGCTCTCCGAGGCCGTCGACCAGTCGCTGTTCGAGCAGGTGGGCAAGAAGATCTTCCTGACGGACATGGGTCGGGAGTTGTACGCCACCGCGCGGGAGATCTTCGAAACCTGGTCCCGGTTCGAGATGACGGTCGCGGACATGAAGGGCCTCAAGAAGGGGCGGCTGCGGCTGGCATGCGTGACCACGGCGAAGTACTTCGTCCCGCGGCTGCTGGGCCCGTTCAGCGATCGCTATCCGGGCATCGACATCCGGCTTGAAGTTGCGAGCCGGGACGAGATCGTCGAGCGCCTGGGCAGGAGCGACGACGAACTCACGATCATGAGCATGCCGCCGCAGGCCCTGAATGTGGCGCAGCACGCGTTCCTGGACAACGCCCTGGTGCCCATCGGCCCGACGCACCATCCGCTCGCCAAGCGATCGCGCATTCCTCTCGGGGAATTTGCGGCGGAGCGGCTGCTGCTGCGGGAACGGGGCTCGGAGACCCGATTGGCCACGGAACGCTTCTTCCGTGAACACGGCATGACGCTGCACGCCCGCATGGAGATCGGCTCGAACGAGGCGATCAAGCAGGCCGTGGCGGGCGGATTGGGCGTCACCGTGATCTCGCAGCACGCCCTGTTGTGGGAACCCATGCCGACGCAGATCGCGGTCCTGGACGTCGAGGGATTCCCGATTCCCGGTGCGTGGTCCGTCGTGTACCCGGGCGACCGTCGGCTGTCCGTGGTGGCGCAGGCGTTCTTCGACTACCTGGGGAGTGATGCGCGGCTGTTCGACCCGATGAACACGCCGGCGCCGCGGGCCTGAACGCGGGACCCGCGGGCCCTCACTCTTCGGGCGGGTTGCAGTAGCGCGACCAGTCGTAGATCAGATCGAAGGCATCGCGGCGCCGGATGCCGTACTTGCGAATCTGCATCATCGCCGAGTCGCCGGTGCCCACCTTGGCGATCTTGCGACCGTAGCCGACGGCGTCGAGCGCGCCCTCGAGCTTGTCGCCGGGTTCGAGCCTCAGCTCGGTGAGCCGCATGGCGATGCCGTGACCGGCCTCGTTCTTCATCACGATGAAATCGCACTTCGGATCGGTCCACGCCACTTCCATCACGAGGGCGGCGGATGTTCCGGGTGCGCCGGCCAGCAGCCCGCTCGCGAGGACCATTGCGGCAACAGTGTTGCGGGCCGCACCCGCACGGGCGACGCCCGTCGATTCGGACATGTCGTTCGGCTCCAGGATTCGCAGGGACGAGATCATTCTTCGGGCGGATTGCAGTGGCGCGACCAGTCGTAGATCAGATCGAACGCCACCTTGCGCCGGATACCGTACTTGCGGATCTGCATCATGCCGGACTCCTCCGTGCTGATCTTCGCGATCTTGCGGATGTAGCCCACGGCCTCCAGGGCGCCTTCGAGCCGGTCACCCGCCTCGAGCTTGAACTCGGTCATGCGCAGCGCGATGCCGTGCCCCGCTTCGTTCTTCGTGACGATGAAGTCGCACTTGGGATCGGTCCACGCGACTTCCATGGTGACGACGGCTTGAGCCGCACCGGACAGGGTCGCGAACAGAATTCCGGCGATGAGCGAGCCCGCCGGGACGCGGTGACGGATGCGGCGGCCGGCGGGGAAGGTCGAATGGAACGTCACGTGCTGCTCCGAGGATGGGGGCGTCGTCCCCAACGCGTTGGGGTCGGCGGAGGATAACCGATCGGCGCTGCGGAACCGCCCGTTTGCACCGGAGATTCGCGGGCGCGCCGCCTATAATCGCGCCTCGCCTCCCCGGTCTCCTGCATGAACTCCTCGCTTCTCGACGGGCTGAATCCACAGCAGCTCGAAGCCGTGACGTTGCCCGACACGTCGGCCCTGATCCTGGCCGGCGCCGGCAGCGGCAAGACCCGCGTCCTCACCACCCGGATCGCCTGGCTGATCCAGTCCGGCCGGGTCAGCCCGTCCGGCATCCTGGCCGTGACGTTCACGAACAAGGCCGCCCGCGAAATGCTGACACGCCTGTCGGCGATGCTGCCCATCAACACGCGCGGCATGTGGATCGGCACCTTCCACGGTCTGTGCAACCGGCTGCTGCGCACCCACCATCGCGACGCGGCCCTGCCACAGAGCTTCCAGATCCTCGACTCGCAGGATCAGCTCGCGCTGGTCAAGCGCGTCATGAAGTCGATGGGGCTCGACGACGAGAAGTACCCGCCCCGTCAGGCCACGTGGTTCATCAGCAGCCAGAAGGATGCCGGCCTGCGCGCCTCCCAGGTCGATACGGTGGACGAGTTCTCGCGGCGCATGCGCGACGTGTACGAGGCATACGACCAGCAGTGCCAACGCGAGGGCGTCGTCGATTTCGCCGAACTGCTGCTGCGCTGCTACGAGCTTCTGTCCCGCCACGAGATCCTGCGGGAGCACTACCGCGGGCGCTTCCGTCACATCCTCGTCGACGAATTCCAGGACACGAACCGGCTGCAGTACGCGTGGCTCAAGTTGCTGGCCGGCCCCCGCAACGCCGTCTTCGGCGTGGGCGACGACGACCAGTCCGTCTACCGCTTCCGGGGCGCCGAACCGGGCAACATGCTGCAGTTCGAGCGCGACTTCCACGCCACGCACGTGATCAAGCTCGAGCAGAACTACCGGTCGCACGGCAACATTCTCGACGCGGCGAACGCGCTGATCGCGAACAACCGCACCCGCCTCGGCAAGAACCTCTGGACGGCCGAGGGCAGCGGGGAGCCGCTGCGCGTGTATGAGGCACCGAGCGATCTCGACGAGGCCGGCTACATCGTCGAGGAGATCCGGCATTTGAAGGCCGAGGGGACGAGGCTCTCCGACGTCGCGCTGCTCTATCGCTCGAACGCCCAGTCGCGCGTGCTGGAACATGCGCTGTTCAGCGCCGGTCTGTCCTATCGCGTCTATGGCGGACTGCGATTCTTCGAACGGCAGGAGGTGAAGCACGCACTGGCCTACCTGCGGCTCGTGGCGAACCCCGAAGATGACGGCGCCCTGTTGCGCGTCATCAACTTCCCCACGCGGGGCATCGGCACCCGCTCCATCGAGCATCTGCAGGAGTCCGCCCGTGTCCACGGCACCAGCCTGTGGCAGACCGGGTGTTCGCACGCCCCCGGCGGCAAGGCCGGGGCGTCCATCACCGGATTCGTGCACCTGATCGAAGGGCTGCGCAACGCCGTTTCCGGCTTGCCGCTGCCGGAGATCGTCTCCGCGGTGGTGGAGGGCAGCACGCTCAAGGAGCACTACCAGACCGAGAAGGACGGCAGCGAGCGCGTCGAGAACCTCGACGAGCTCGTGAATGCAGCGGCGGCCTTCGGCGCCGAGGAACTCTACGATCCGGCGGCGGAGGGCGGCGGCGCCGTGGATCCGAACGATCCGCTCGCGATGCTCAACGCCTTCCTCGCGCACGCCGCCCTCGAAGCGGGCGAACACCAGGCCGGGGCGGGTGAAGACGCCCTGCAATTGATGACGGCGCACTCGGCGAAGGGGCTGGAATTCAACGCGGTGTTCATCAGCGGGCTGGAAGAGGGACTCTTTCCGCACGAGAACAGTCTCGACCAGGAGGACGGGCTCGAGGAGGAACGGCGCCTCATGTACGTGGCGCTCACCCGTGCGAGGCGGCGCCTGTACCTGACCTTTGCGCGCTCGCGCATGCTGCACGGTCAGACCCGCTACAACATCCCGTCACGATTCCTCGACGAGATTCCGGTGCCGCTGCTGAAGCGCGTGAACACGGCCCCGGCACGCGTTGTCGCGCAGTCACCGTTCGCCACCTTCGGCCGCTCGGCCGGAGGCACCGGCACGATGGCGTCCGGCGGCACGGCGGGGGGCTGGCGCGTCGGCCAGAACGTGGTGCACCCGAAGTTCGGTGCCGGCGTCATCGTGAATGCGGAAGGCCGGGGGGCGGATGCCCGCGTGCAGGTGAATTTTCGCGATGCGGGACTCAAGTGGCTGGCGCTCGAGTACGCCAAGCTGACGGCGGCGTAGTCCGACCGGTCTTCGCGCCGTCACCCTCGTCGTGATGTGCCCGCCCGTCACTCGGGCGGCGGAGTCGACGCCGGTTCGGCGAATATGTCGCGATAGCTCGCGTAGACGCTCGTCACGATCAGCGGCATCAGGATCCAGAAGGCGACTTCGGTTGCAGCCTGGCGCGACAGTCCGACAGCGGACGCCAGCGCGAACAGCACGACGCCGGCGCCGCCCAGCACCATGCTGTAGACGAGGAATGCCATCGAGTTGCGAAGAATGCCTCGCAACGACGTCATCAAGGCGGCAGGGCCGCGCTGATCGTCGAGCACCACCGCCACGGGCGCGAACCACACCGCCATCGCAAGGGGAACGCCGATCGCGAGCATGACGATGAGCGCCATCGACAGCCGCCCTTGCAGCGCCTGCATCTCCTCGGCGCTCACCGAGCCGGGATTCGTCATGAGATTGGTGAAGCTGTCGCCGCCGAACGCGAGCAGCACGAGCAGCAACACCATGTTGCCCATCAGGTTGAGGGCGCCGATCGAGGCGAGATCGCGCACGCGGCCGCGGAAGCCCTCGAACAGCATCGTCACGGGAATGGACTGACCGGCCTCGGCGGCACGGCAGGCAAGCGTCCATCCGGCAATGAGCACGGGCAGCAGCACTGCGACGGCGGCCATCACGAACACGTGCACCGCGCTCAGGCCCACGATCAACCACGTCATGGCGGTGAAGAGGCCCCACGTGATCGGCTTGCGCAGGAACAGGGCCCAGCCCTGCACAATCCAGCGCCATCCGTGTCTCGCCGGGAGACGGCGCGGGACCGGCGTCATGGCACCAGGGGCGGCTGGAGATCCGGCCGACCGCCCGCCTCGATGTGGCTGCGCAGGATGCGTTCGAACTGCGACGGATCGTGCGCGTGCGTCAGATCACCGGGCCGCGGCAAGTGGAAGTCGTGCAGCCGGGACACCCAGAACCGGAGTGCCCCCGCCCGGAGCAGGACAGGCCACAGCACGCGCTCGGCGTCGGTGAAGGAGCGCGTTCCATGGTAGGCGTCGAGCAGTGCGCGAGTGCGGGCGAGGTCGAGCGTGAAGTCGTCGGTCATGCACCAGTCGTTCACGGTGATGGCGACGTCGTAGAGCCAGACGTCGACACAGGCGAAGAAGAAATCGACAACGCCACCGATGCGGTCGCCGTCGAACAGCACGTTGTCACGGAACAGATCCGCATGCACGACACCACGGGGAAGGGCCGAGAGGTCCTGGCGCGCCTGGAAGCTCACCTCGCTGGCGAGCATGGTGCGGTTCGGGGGCGCGAGCAGTCCGATCAGGGCCGGCGCCGTCTCGGTCCACCAGCGTGTTCCGCGCAGATTGTCGAGGTGCCCCGGGTAGCTCAGGCCCGCCAGATGCAGGTCGGCGAGCATTTCACCCACTTGCGCGCACTGCGCGGCCGTCGGCTGCATCACCGGCGCCCCGGACAGTCGCGTGGCCAAGGCCGCCGGCTTGCCGTTCAAGTGCCCGAGAAACTGGTTCGACAGATTGGCGATCGGCTTCGGGCAGGGCAGCCCGTGATTCGAGAGATGCGCCATCAGGTTCAGGTAGAACGGCAGTTCCGAAGGCTTCAGTCGCTCGAACAGCGTGAGGACGAAGCGGGCCTGCGTGGTCGTCACGAAGTAGTTGGTGTTCTCGATCCCCGCGGCGATGCCCTGCAGCTCGGTCAGGTGTCCCACCGAATAGCCCTTGAGCCATTCGCTGAGTTCCTGCTCGGTGACCGTGGTGAAGACCGACACGTGGGAGGCTCGGGGACAGGGCGGGCGTTCTGCGACGGCGGCCCGGCTACAGGTTCAGCAGCGCTTCGCGCTCGGCGGCCGAAGGCTCGAAGCCGCGCTTCTCGTAGTGCTGGAAGATCGCCTCGACGACCTTCTCCGGATCGTCGATCAGCTGGATCAGATCCACGTCACCCGGGTCGATCATCTTCTCGGCGACGAGCGTGGTGCGGATCCAGTCGACCATGCCCGCCCAGAACCTGCTCTCCACGAGAATGATGGGGATGCGTCGCGTCTTGCGCGTCTGCACCAGCGTCAATGCCTCCATCAGTTCGTCGAGCGTGCCGAACCCGCCCGGCATGACCACGTAGGCGGAGGCGAACTTCACGAACATCACCTTGCGCGCAAAGAAGTGCTGGAAGGTCTGGCTGATGTCCTGGTAGGCGTTGGAAGTCTGCTCGTGGGGGAGCTGGATGTTGAGCCCCACCGACAGCGAGCGACCGAAGAAGGCGCCCTTGTTCGCGGCTTCCATCACGCCGGGGCCGCCGCCGGAGATCACCGAGAAGCCCGCGTCGGAGAGCTGACGCGCGATGCGCTCGGTCAGGTGGTAGTAGGGATGATCGGGCTTGGTGCGCGCGCTGCCGAAGATGCTGACGGCAGGTCGAACGACGTTGAGCCGCTCGGTCGCCTCGACGAACTCTGCCATAATCCCGAAGACCCGCCACGACTCGCGCGCGGACCAGGATTTCTCCAGCAGTTCCGGGGCGAGTGGCACAGGAATCTTGTTCCTGGACGTCATGGTTGTCTCACGAAGTTTCGTTAATGAAGTGTCAGCGGAGACCGTTGCCCGTCGACACGGGTGATGCATCCGAAGCGCCCGTCCCGGGCACGCCATGCCAGATGCCGGTGAGGCCGTGCGGCCGATGTCGGTGCCGCGCCCGTCGCCGCACTTTGCCGTCCCGGGATCATCGTCACGGAATCATCACTCGGCTGGACGGCCATCGGCCCGCCTTGCTGGGGTTGTCGCGGCTTCAATGAAAACGCTCTTGCTGGTGGACGGTTCGTCCTATCTGTACCGCGCGTTCCACGCGCTGCCGGACCTGCGCAACCGCGCGGGCGAGCCCACGGGTGCGATCTACGGCGTGGTCAGCATGTTGAAGCGGCTGCGCCGCGAGGTGCCGGCCGATTATATCGCCTGCGTTTTCGACGCCAAGGGAAAGACGTTCCGCGACGAATGGTATCCGGCCTACAAGGCGCATCGCCCGCCGATGCCGGCGGACCTCGCGGCACAGATCGAACCCATCCACGAACTGGTGCGCGCGCTCGGCTGGCCGCTCCTGATGGTGGAGGGCGTGGAAGCCGACGACGTCATCGGCACGTTGACCGAACGCGCCAGCCGCGACGGCATGCGCGCCGTCGTCTCGACGGGAGACAAGGATCTCGCGCAGCTGGTCAACGAACAGGTCTCGCTCGTGAACACGATGTCGAACGAGGTCCTGGACGAAGCCGGCGTGGTCACCAAGTTCGGCGTCCCCCCGGCACGGATCGTCGACTACTTCGCGCTGGTCGGCGACAGCGTCGACAATGTCCCCGGCGTGGAGAAGGTCGGACCGAAGACGGCGGTGAAGTGGCTGCAGCAGTACGGCTCGCTCGACGACATCGTCGCCCACGCCGCGGATATCGGGGGCGTCGTCGGCGAGAACCTGCGCAAGGCGCTCGACTGGTTGCCGCAGGGCCGGCGCCTGCTCACCGTGAAATGCGACGTCGATCTGCCGTTCGCCCTCGATGCGCTGGCGGCGCAACCGGAGAACACGGACGCGCTCGCTTCGCTGTACGACCGCTTCGCGTTCAAGTCCTGGCTGCAGGAACTGCGGTCGGGCAGTCGCGAGGAAGTCGCCGCGTCCGGGACGGCGCCGCCACCGGTGCTGGCGGCGCCCGCACCCCGACACTACGAGTCCGTCCTCGACGCCGAGAGCCTGGAGCGCTGGCTCGCGAAGATCGAGATGGCGCCCCTGACCTGCTTCGACACGGAGACGACGAGCCTCGATCCGATGCGCGCGCGGATCGTCGGTCTGTCGCTCGCGGTCTCGTCGCACGAAGCCGCGTACATCCCGCTCGCGCATCGCTATCCCGGCGCGCCGGATCAGCTCGACTTCGACGCGACGCTCGCGCGCCTGAAGCCCTGGTTCGAGGATGCGTCGAAACCCAAGGTCGCGCAGAACGCCAAGTACGACATGCATGTGTGCCTGAACCACGGCATCCGCGTCGCGGGCGTCGTGCACGACACGTTGCTGCAATCCTATGTCGTGGAAAGCCACAAGCCGCACGACATGGACAGCCTGGCGATGCGCCACCTCGGCGAGAAGACGATCACGTTCGAGGAGGTCGCCGGCAAGGGCGCCGGCCAGATCGGATTCGACCAGGTGAGCGTCGAACGCGCCACGGCGTATTCGGCCGAGGACGCCGACATCACACTGCGCCTGCATCACGCGCTGCTGCCGCAGGTCGAATCGGACGAACGCCTCGCCCGTGTCTATCGGGACATCGAGATGCCGGTGCTGCCCGTGCTGCTCGCGATGGAACGTCACGGCGTGCTGATCGACGCGCGGCAACTGGACGTGCAGAGCGCCGAACTCGGCACGAAGATGATGGCGCTGGAGCGCGAAGCGTACGAACTGGCCGGTCAGCCCTTCAACGTGAACTCGCCGAAGCAGCTGCAGGAGATCCTGTTCGAGAAGCACAAGCTGCGCGTGATCAAGAAGACGCCGAGCGGCCTGCCCTCGACCGACGAGGAGGTGCTGGAGGAACTCGCGCTGGATCACCCGCTGCCGAAACGCATCCTCGAGTACCGCGGGCTCGCCAAGCTCAAGTCCACCTACACGGACAAGCTGCCGCGCATGGTGAACCCGGAGACGGGGCGCGTGCACACGAACTACGGACAGGCGGTCGCGGTCACGGGCCGGCTGTCGAGCACGGACCCGAACCTGCAGAACATTCCCGTGCGCACGGCGGAAGGACGCCGGATCCGCGAGGCGTTCATCGCTCCCCCAGGACACCGCATCGTCTCGGCGGACTATTCGCAGATCGAACTGCGCATCATGGCGCACCTGTCGAGCGATGCCGCGCTGCTCGAAGCCTTCCGGACCGGCGCGGACGTGCATCGCGCGACCGCGGCCGAGATCTTCGGCTCTCAGCCGGCCGACGTCACGTCGGAGCAGCGCCGGTACGCCAAGGTGATCAACTTCGGACTGATCTACGGCATGTCCGCTTTCGGACTGGCGTCGCAGCTCGGCATCGAGCGCGCGGCGGCCCAGCAGTACATGGACCGCTACTTCCAGCGCTATCCCGGCGTGGCGGACTACATGCAGCGGACCCGCGCCGCCGCGCGCGACATCGGCTACGTCGAGACGGTCTTCGGCCGCCGGCTCTATCTGCCCGAGATCCGCGCACAGAACCAGGGGCGCCGGCAGGGCGCCGAGCGGGCGGCGATCAACGCGCCGATGCAGGGGACGGCCGCCGACCTCATCAAGCTCGCGATGGTCGCCGTCCATCGATGGCTCGAGACCGAGGGCTTGAAGGCGCAGCTCGTCATGCAGGTCCACGACGAACTGGTGCTGGAAGTCCCCGACGCGGAAATCGCGCAGGTCAGGACCCGCCTGCCGCAATTGATGGCCGGGGTCGCGCAGCTGTCCGTGCCGCTCGACGCCGAAGTGGGCGTCGGCGCCAGCTGGGAAGAGGCGCACTGACCCGCAGGACCGGCACCGCATTCCTTTCTTCCATTTCGCAACCAACGCAACGTGCACATCCACATCCTCGGCATCTGCGGCACCTTCATGGGCGGCATCGCGGTGATCGCGCGCCAGGCCGGTCATACCGTCACCGGCTGCGACGCCAACGTCTACCCGCCCATGAGCACGCAGCTCGAAGCCCAGGGCATCCGGCTCATCGAAGGCTGGGACCCGAAGCAGCTCGAGCTGAAACCGGATCTCTTCGTCATCGGCAACGTCGTCTCGCGCGGCAATGCCCTGATGGAGGCGATTCTCGACGCCGGCCTGCCCTACGTCTCCGGGCCGCAGTGGCTGGCGGAGACGGTCCTGCGGGACAAATGGGTGCTGGCCGTCGCCGGCACGCATGGCAAGACGACCACCTCGTCGATGCTCGCCTGGCTGCTCGAGGATGCGAAGCTCGATCCCGGCTTCCTGATCGGCGGCGTGCCATTGAACTTCGAGGCGTCGGCCCGCCTGACCGGTTCGCCCTTCTTCGTGATCGAGGCGGACGAGTACGACACGGCTTTCTTCGACAAGCGCTCGAAGTTCGTGCACTACCGGCCGCGGACCGCGATCCTCAACAACCTCGAATTCGACCATGCGGACATCTTTCCCGACGTGGCCGCCATCGAGACCCAGTTCCATCATCTCGTCCGGACCATTCCCGCATCGGGACGGATCATCGCGAACGGCACCGAAGCCACGATGGACCGCGTGATCGCGCGGGGCTGCTGGACACCCGTCGAACGCTTCGGCGTGGCCGGCGGCTGGGAAGCCGGCGAGGCGGCGGACGACGGTTCGTTCGAGGTCCGCTGGCAGGGCGTGACGCAGGGCCGCGTCCGGTGGGATCTGATGGGTCGCCACAACCGGCTGAATGCCGTCGCCGCCGTCGCCGCGGCCCGGCATGCGGGCGTTCCGGTGAACGTCTCCCTCGACGGCCTGTCGCGCTTCCGCAACGTGAAGCGGCGCATGGAAGTGCGCGGAACGGTGAAGGGCATCACGGTCTACGACGACTTCGCGCATCACCCGACGGCCATCGCCACGACGGTGACAGGTCTGCGCCGCAAGGTCGGGCGGGCGCGGATCCTGGCCGTGCTGGAACCCCGCTCGAACACGATGAAGCTCGGCGTGATGAAAGCCGAACTGCCGGGCAGCCTCGGCGACGCGGATCGGGTGTTCTGCTACACGGGGGGACTCGGATGGGATGCGGCGGAGGCCTTGGCGCCGCTCGGTGTGAAGGCCACGACGCACGAGGATCTCGATGAACTCGTCACCGCCATCGCGCGCGAATCGCAGGCCGGCGACCACGTGCTCGTGATGAGCAACGGCGGGTTCGGCGGCGTCCACGGCAAGTTGATGGCGCAGCTGGCCCATGACTGACTACCGCTTCCGCCTGGTCAACGTCTTCACCACCGAAGCGACGCTGTCGGGCAATCCGCTGTGCGTGTTCGAGGACGCACGCGGGCTCGACACGGCGACGATGCAGGCGCTGACGCTGCAGTTCAATCTGTCCGAGACGACGTTCGTGCTGCCGTCCGGGACGGCCAGCGCCCGCGTGCGGATCTTTGCGACGGCGGGCGAGATGCCGTTCGCGGGGCATCCGACGCTCGGCACGGCGCACGTCGTGCGACAGCTCCGCGGGCTCGGCACCGACCTGCCGCTGGAAATGCAGGCGGGCGTGATCCCGGTGACCTTCGACGGCGAGCGCTATGCCCTCACGGCCAACGCCGCGACGACGCGTCCGCCGGCGCCGACTCGCGATGAACTCGCAACGATGCTCGGCCTGACGTCGACGGACCTCGGCGACGGCGTGCAATGGGTGAGCACGGGCAACGAGCAGCTCCTGGTTCCGCTGAAGAGCGAAGCCGCCTTGCGGCGCGCGGCACCGGTGCCGGCCCTCGCGTCACGTTGGGCGAATGATCGCGGAATGGTCAAGATCTACTGCTTCGTAGATGCGCCCGGTGCGACGCTGCCGGTGCGGTTCTTCTTCTCGACGAACACCGGTGCCATTGCGGAGGATCCGGGCACCGGTTCGGCATGCGCGAACCTGGGCGGCTGGTGGCTCGCGATGAACCGCACGCTGCCCTGGTCGGTGACGCTGCACCAGGGTGACCACCTCGGGCGCGCGTGCCGGCTGTTCCTGGACGTCGGCGCGGACCGGACGATCCGCGTCGGCGGTCGGGTGATCGAGATCGCGTCGGGAGCGGTGCGGCTGTCGTGAGGTGCGCGGGAGGCGCACCGCGTCCAGCGCTGAAGTGTCGGGGCGAACCCGCTACAGAACGTATCGCGCCAGATCCTCCGTCGCCGCCAGCGATTTCAACCGCGCGTCGACATAGCCGGCATCGATGGTGACCGTCCCGCCTTCATGCCTGGCGGCATCGAACGAGACCTCCTCGAGCAGTCTTTCCATCACGGTATACAGCCGGCGGGCACCGATGTTCTCGGTCTTCTCGTTCACTTGCCAGGCCGTCTCGGCCAACCGGCGGATACCCGTCGCGGTGAAGTCGAGCGCCACACCTTCCGTCTTCAGCAATGCTTCGTACTGACGCGTCAGGCAGGCGTCGGTCGAGGTCAGGATGCGCTCGAAGTCCTCCACCGACAGCGATTCCAGCTCAACGCGGATCGGGAAGCGCCCCTGCAGCTCGGGAATGAGATCGGAGGGCTTCGACAGGTGGAAGGCGCCGCTGCCGATGAACAGGATGTGATCGGTCTTGATCATCCCGTACTTGGTCGTCACGGTCGTGCCTTCGACCAGGGGCAGCAGGTCGCGCTGGACGCCCTGCCGCGACACGTCCGCGCCCTGCATCTCGGAGCGGCTGGCGATCTTGTCGATCTCGTCGATGAAGACGATGCCGTTCGATTCCACGTTCTGCACCGCGCGCAGCTTCAGTTCCTCATCGTTCACGAGCTTCGCCGCTTCCTCGTCCGTCAGCAGCTTCATCGCCTCGGCGATCTTCATCTTGCGCTGTTTGCGCCGTCCCCCGCCCAGGTTCTGGAACATGCCCTGGATCTGCGACGTGAGTTCCTCCATGCCGGGCGGCGCGAGGATCTCCATCTGCGCAGGCACCTGCGAAACGTCGATCTCGATCTCCTTGTCGTCGAGCTCGCCCTCGCGCAGCTTCTTGCGGAATTTCTGACGCGTCGCCGTATCGCGCTCGGCCGTATCCGACGTCGTCCCGAAGCCGATCTCGCGCGCCGGGGGAAGCAGCACGTCGAGTATCCGCTCCTCGGCGGCGTCGGCAGCGCGGTGCCGGACCTTCTTCATCTCGGTCTCGCGGGTCTGCTTGATCGCCATTTCCGCGAGGTCGCGGATGATCGTGTCCACGTCGCGGCCGACGTAGCCCACCTCGGTGAACTTGGTGGCCTCCACCTTGATGAACGGCGCGTCGGCCAGCCGCGCGAGCCGGCGCGCGATCTCGGTCTTGCCCACGCCGGTGGGGCCGATCATCAGGATGTTCTTCGGGGTGATCTCGTGCCGGAGGGGCTCGTCGACCTGCTGGCGGCGCCAGCGGTTGCGCAGTGCGATGGCGACGGACTTCTTCGCCGCGTTCTGGCCCACGATGTACTTGTCGAGTTCGTGGACGATTTCCTGGGGGGTCATGGAAGACATGCGAATCGTCTCGGGAGGAGGGCCGACGGACCACGCGCCGCCGGCACGTGTTCCGTCGCGAAGCGACGCAGGGCGCGTCACTCCAGGGTTTCGATGGTGTGGGACTGGTTGGTGTAGATGCACAGGTCGCCGGCGATCGACAGCGACTTCTTGACGATCTCGGCGGGCGACAACGTCGTGTTCTCGAGCAGGGCCCGCGCGGCGGACTGTGCGTACGCGCCGCCGCTGCCGATGGCCACGAGCCCCCATTCGGGTTCCAGGACGTCGCCGTTGCCGGTGATGATGAGCGAAGCCTCGCGATCGGCCACGGCCAGCATCGCCTCGAGGCGCCGCAGGATGCGGTCGGTCCGCCAGTCCTTGGCGAGTTCGACCGCCGAACGCACGAGGTGACCCTGATGCTTCTCAAGCTTGCCCTCGAAACGCTCGAACAGCGTGAACGCGTCGGCGGTACCGCCGGCAAAGCCGGCGAGGATGCGATCGTGGTGCAGCCGCCGGACCTTGCGCGCGGTCGCCTTGATGACGATGTTGCCGAGCGTCACCTGGCCGTCGCCGCCGAGCGCGACCTGCGTGCCCCGCCGCACGGAGACGATGGTCGTGCCGTGGAATTGTTCAGTCATGCGTATCCGGAAAGAGATCCAAGAGAAGGCTAGCCCTTCAAGACCACAATGGCGGCCACCTGGCCGAGATTCAATACCTCGAGCAGCGCGGCGACGAGCTGGTTCGGGCGGATGAGACGGAGGGTGCGGCCTTCGCCGGACGCACGCATCACGATCTGCGCCAGCGCGGTCGCGGCGACGAAGGACAGCCGCTCCACCAGCGCGAGGTTGAGATTCACGTATTCGGACGACCGGGCGAAGGTGGCGGCGGCGACGAGCTGCGAATCCTCGGCGTCTTCGATGATCCCGTGCAGTGCGAACAGCTCGCGCGACACGTAGCGAGGCTGCTCACGACGCTCGCCGACATCCGCCAGGACCGGCTGCGGCATGATCAGCGGCTCCCACGCAGGTGCCGGTCGGTTCGTGGCGAGCGAGTAGGCCGCGGCATCCCGGTCGAAGCCCTCCGGATCCTGACTGAGCCGACGGAGGGTGAGCAGCAATTCCCACGCGGCCGGTTGCGTCGGCTCCGATTCGAACAGCCGGCGGACGACGCGCATCAGCTGTTCGGTCCCCGTGATGACGATGCCGTTCGCGGCGAGGATCAGTTCGGACAGCGCACTGTGCAGGAAGCGGCAGCCGATGCCGTCCGCCGATTCGACCCGGGTGACGTCGAGATGAATCACCGTGTGTCGCCCGGCTGCTTCGCGGATCGCGGCCATCGCGGGCATGGACTCCGCGGACAGGAGACCGCCAAGCGAGACGCATCCCGAGCCGCCCAGCCGCAATTCCTCGGGCAGACGGGATTCGCGTGCCTTGCGTTCGCGTTCGGTCGGCGCTTCCTCGCCGAAGCGCATGCGATAGCGGGCCACCAGGGCTTCGTAATTGCGCCAGCGCCCGTCGAGCCGTTCGAGATCGAGCAGCATCAGCCACTCCCGGCGCTCGGAGGAATCCTGCGCGAGGGCCGCCTCCAGTCGGGCGCGGGCGCCGGCGGCATCCCCTTGGGCGTAGCGCATCGCGGCTTCCCGGGCACCCGGCGGCAGGTGGTCGGCGAGATCGCTGACTTCGATGTGATCGGTGGGCATGCAGGAACTCGGCGGTGCCGAGGCAGGAGCAAAAAGGAAGAGTAGTCGCGACACCGGGTCGCCGCAATGCCCGCCTCAGGCCCGCCGCGACCGGTTCAGCGCCTGGCGGCCCACCCATGCGAGGACGGCCACCCCTGTCATCGCCACCACCAGCACCGGTCCGAAGGGTTGGTCCCAGACCAGCGCCGTCTCGAAGGCGGCGACATAGGTGACCACGCTCACACCGACTGCGATGCCCAGGGACAGACGCCAGTTGCGCCCCCACTGGTACGCCACCATCGTCGGAACGAACACCAGGGCGAAGGCGGCCATGACGCCGATGGAAGCCGTGGCAAGCGCAAGGCCCGCCGCGACGAGGAAGTCGAACAACAGGTGGTAGTGCCGGGCATTCTGGCCGCTCGCCCGGTAGAAATCCGGGAACACGCGCTCCAGCAGCAGGGGCTTGTTGAGCCAGACGATCGCAATGCCGCCGGCGACGGTGAAGACGCCGGCACTCCACAGGTTGGACAGGCCCGTGAAGTACAGCTGCCCGTCGAGGAGCGCGTGCCCCACGTGATCGGCCGCCGGCACGTTGGCGAGCATCAGCACCGCGGTGCCCCAGCCGGCGATCATCAGGATCGCGTAGCCGTTGTTGCCCCCACGCGACAACCAGGACTTGAACGCCGCGGCCAGACAGGACACGACCAGCCCGCCGCCCACCACGGGCAGATCGACGATGGCGGCAGCGAGCGATCCCGCCGCGGCGAGTTGCGCGAACGAAAGCGCAGCCAGCCACTCTTCGCGCAGACGCAGATACATGCCGATCACCGGCAGGGCCACGGCGAACAGCAGTCCCGTGAGGAACGGCAGGAAGAACAGCGGATCGGTGAGAGCGACGCCGTTCATGTCGTCACGACCGCTTCGGTCAGTTCGACGATCTCGTCCGACACGGCTTCCACGAATCGACGGTCGTGGCTCACCAGCAGTACGGTCCGGTGCGTCCGCACGCCGGCCAGGGCCCGTTCGAGATAGGTGACGCCCTGTCCGTCGACATTGTTCGTGGGCTCGTCGAGAAGGACGAGGTCGACGGGCGCAAGGAGGCAGGCGAGGACCTGCAGCAACTGCAGCTGCCCGCCCGAGAGATCGGACAGCCGTCGATGCAGCAGGGGCAGGACGGCCGGCGGAACGGCCGCCGGATCCGCGCCGGTGAGCGCCATCAACTCGCGTCCCGACAACGGAATCCCCGAGATGGGCAGAGCGTTCTGGTGTTGATGCGACACCCGCAGGCCGGGCCGCCGCGTGACGGACCCGCCGAACACGCGGGCGCCGCCGCTGATCGTGTTGAGCAGCGTCGTCTTGCCGGAGCCGTTCGGACCCCACAGCGTGACGACGCTGCCGCGCGCGATCCGCAGCGAGATCGGGCCGACCACCGGTTGCTCGTACCCGGCGCGGACGTCACGCAGTTCGATGTCGGCCGCCGCCGACGGGCCGCTCATCCGCCGCGCCCCTTGAGCGCGGCCAGCATGCGCTGGATCGTGTCGTCGTAGAGCCCGAAGAGGTCCTTCGCGGCCGGCGACCCACCCACCGTGGCCGGCAGTTCGAGCGAGGGCAGACCGGTGCGCTCGGCCAGCCAGTCGGCCGCGGCGCGCGAGTGATAGGACGCCCTCAGGATGAGCCGGGCCGGATCGGTCTTCTGCTGGCTCGCGAGCGTGTTCAGATGGGAGGACGAGGGTTCGACGCCGGGCTTCGGCTCAAGGCTGCCGACCTCCCGCATGCCGAGGAATGCGAAAAGGTAGTTGAAGTTCTTGTGGTACTGGATCACCGCGACGCCCTTCAGCGGCGCGCCGAGCTTGGCCCAGCGTTCCGTCGCCTCGCCCCATCGCCGGGTGAAGTCGTCGAGCCGGGCCTTGTATTCGGCATCGCCCGCCCCGTCGATGGCCGCCAGCCGGCGCGCCAGTTCCGTCGCGGCGCGCTGGATCTGCGCCGGACCGAACTGGACGTGCGGATTGCCCATCGGATGCGTGTCGCCGAGCGCGCGATCGACCGTGGCGGGCACGTCGATGCGGGGCACGAGCGGCGCCACTTCGAAGCTGCCCGGACGGCCGAGCTGGATCCGGTCATTGCCCGACTGGTTGCGCACCAGGGGCAGCCAGCCGATCTCCAGGTCCGCCCCCGTGCAGATGAGCAGGTCGGCCGTGCGCGCCCGGGCGATCAGGCTCGGACGCGCCTGGATGCGATGGACATCCTGCATGGCCGTGGTGGCGACGTAGACCTTGGCCCGCGCGCCCGCGATCTCGGCGACCAGCGCCCCCCATTCGGGCTCGCACGCGAACACGTCCAGGATCGCGTGCGCCGGGCCGACGGCGAGCAGTAACCACGCGGCCGTGACGAGCCGGAGTATCGATGTCATGTCGGCACGCTCCTCAGAAGCGGTGGGCGCCATGCGCCCCCAGGCTGTGGATGTACTGCAGGAAGACCTGATTGTCCGAAAGGGCCTCGCCGGTGGCGGCGTCCAGACGCGACCGATCCCGGCTGAACTGCAACCGGATCCGGCTGTACTCGCTCGGATTGAAGTCGATCATCGCCGAGAGCCGCTTCGGATCGAAGCCGGGCGGCGTGATCGACGCGGCATTCGCATCCAGGTTCACGGACCCGTGCGAGAGCTGGTCCAGTCGCGCACCGACGCGCCAGTACGGATGGAACTGGTAGACGGCTTGCGCGTACCAGCCGCTCTGTCGCGCGGACAGCGGGGCCAGCGTCGCCGCGCCGGCCGTGTTGAAGGTGAAGTCTCCGTCCAGCCGGCGCTGGAACCATTCGGCCACGAACTTGACATTCCGGTAGCGCGGGTTGCCGTCGGGCGCCCACTTGTAGACCAGTTCGAGGCCGTCGATGCGCTGGCGCCCGGCGAACAAGTTGGCGACGCCCGACAGATCGTCGTAGTCGAACAGGGCGACGCCCTGTGCGCCACTGCGCTGGCGCAGGTGCGACGCTCCCAGTTGATAGCTGTGCGAATCGCCGATGTCGCCGCCGACGTGAACGAAGAATCCCTGCGAGTCCTGGCCGTTGCGCTGCGGCGTGCGCGAGACGTCGCCTGCACCGGCGAACTCGCGCCCGCGACCGATCTCGGCGCCCACTTCGACGAACACGGGCAAAGGCGCCACCCACCGCAACTGGAGCCCGTCATCGCCGTAGTTGGCACCGAGGAACACGCGTTGGGCCAGCGCGGGGTCGGCGAAGTCCCAGGCGTGCGGATGCAGCGAATTCTGGTAGCCGACACCGGAGAAGAATCGCCCGCCTCGCGCGGTGAAGCCCTGCCCCAGCGCCGTCGTTTCCACGTAGCCTTCTTCCACGGCCACTTCGTTTTCGGGCGTCAGCGCGGCCAGCAGCATGCCGCGGAAGTACGGATCGATGTTGCCGCTGATGACCAGTTCGGATTCCCCGAGACTCGCGCCGCGAGGGGGAGACACCTCGCCACCCGACGCTGCGAATCCCGTGATCCGTGACGAGGGATCGTGGCCGTATCGGCCCCACGAGCCCTGCAGGATCAGCGAGATCGCCGGATTGAAGGCGTTCTGCGCCGGTTGGCCGGCACCACCGGGGACGGCGGCCGCATCGCGGGCCGCGGCGTTCGTTTCAGCGGCAGCACGCGCCGCGGTTTCGGCCTTGGCGGCGGTGGCTTCCGCCTGTCCGGCCGCGGTTTCCGCAGCCTTCAGCCGCGCTTCGAGCGCCCGGATGCGGGACTCGTAACTGTCCTTGAGGGACCGGATTTCCTGCCGGATCTGATCGAGCTCCGGCGTCTGTGCCACGACGGTGGCGGCGGGCGCGAACAGCGCGATCCCGACCGCGATGGCGAGTTTCCTCTCCCGCATGCCTGTCTCCGTTGACGACGACGACCGCACGACGGACTCGCCGTCGTGCATCCCGGGATGTCAGGCGGAGACGGGAGGTGCTCGGGACCGGAACGCGGCGCAGGGGCGGGCGGTGATGCCGTCGAGCGACCGCGCCGGGATCAGGACGGGGCTGGCTTCGAACTGGGGGGCCTGCGCGGCGGAGCCCGGGGCCGGCTGGACGTGCGCCGCGGCGACACATTCGTCGCACACCGACATCTTCACGCCCTTGCCGTGCTCGTGCGTCGGCGCGTGACCGGGCGCATGCGACGCGGCATGAACCACCCCCACCTGCTGTGCGAACACCAGCATGAAGGCCAGCAACCAGCGGGTGAGCAAGCGCCGTGACATCGGGGCGGTGGGGGTCCAGTCGTGAAACAGGGTTGCAGGAAGCCCGAGTCTAGTGGCTGGACGGGGAGGCGGGCAAGACGTGGTGGTGGGCGGGTCCCCGTCGGGCTGCCGGCGGTCGCCGGGATCGCATGACCCGCGATGTCCGGAAAGGGTCTTTCCCTTCGGGTCTGCCGCAGGGACGACCGTCCATGGGACGAAACCGATGCAATGCTCCTCGAATCGCGGCGCTCACGTCGCGCCGGAAGCGCGCCGCGCCTCCCGCTCGGCAAGCCTTTCGTCCGTCTGTCGCAGATCCGCCCGGAAACGCGGACTCTCGTCCATCACGACGGCCAGCCGCTGGAGCAACCGGCGCGCTTCCTGCCACAGCTCGATGGCGACGTCGACTTGGCCTTGGTCTTCGCGGATCCGCGCGACGTTGTTCAAGGAAATCGCCAGGTCGCTCAGCACTTGCGGCGTGTCGCCCAGTGCCGTGCGCAACTGACGCCTGAGCGCGAGGCTTTCCTCGCACGCCCCGGCCGCCGCTTCCAGCCGCCCCGGCTCCTGCGAGACGTCGCCCAGGCGATCGAGCGCGGCTGACAGAACCCTCCGCCGTTCATGCGAGACAACCGGGTCATCCGACCGGGCTTGCACTCTCGCGATATCGACGACTTGCGTTGCCACCTCGCGGGCGCGTTCCGGGAACCCGTGCTGTCTCAGAAGATCGACGGTCTCGATCCCGATCCACGGATCGACCTGCACGGGACTCGCATGCCTGAAGAGGTGCTTCCAGGTCGACAGCGACCGGAGGACGTCTTCGGGAATCGCTCGCGCCGCTTCCGCGTCGACCGAGGACGCGGCTCGAGCGCCGAAGTCGTCGCGTCCGGACGCCGCTGACCGCCGCGCGTCCGGCGATGGCGGCGCAGGAAACCTCCCGGATTCCAGTTCGACGGAGGTCGCGCGGACGTGCCACAGGTCCGGGGCGAGATCGCGTGCACGACTGCGATAGTCCGTCGGCAACGCGATGACCAACGGCGCCTTCAGCACGGCTTCCAGCCGCCCCCGTCATTCGTTCAGCCGTGCCGGGAAGTTGTCTCGCGCAAGACGCGTCGCATCCTGGTCGCTGCCACGCCACGCGTCCACCCACATGGGTGCGTGCGCGCGCTCGGGCTCGAGGATCCGGTCGAGCAGCCCGGCATCGAAGTCCGCTGCGTCGATGGCTTCGATCCGGTGCAGCGGCAGCGTGCGCAATCGCAGCCAGTCGGCCGCACGTTCACGCAAGGCATCGAACGGTCGCGACCCGAAGACGAAGAGGAGGGCAAAGCCCGGCTGCCACTCCAACGGGGCACGCAGGGCGCTCCAGGCCTCCTCCAGGTCAGGCGGGGGGGTCGGGGGCTCCGGCGTCACGGGCCGCGGGGTCGGTACGCACGTGTGCGTCGATCACCTCTCACAGCAGGGGATGAACGTCGTACCAGTCGTGATCGTTGCGATAGTTGAGGACGAGGCGCGTGTCGAAGAACCGGCCGAGGGTGGAGAGGCGGTCCAGGGTCTCGAGCGCCGCCTCGTGAGAGGTGGCGATCTTCTTCAGCCAGTCCTTGTCCTCGTCCGGGATGGGCAGCATCTCGCGACGCATGGCATTTTCGACCTCGACCAGCGTGGTCTGCGGTACCGGCAAGGGCACCTGGGATTGCGCGCCTTCACGAGGCACTGGAACACGAGCCGGAAGAAGTCGCGAAAGTCGCCGCCGGTGGACCGGGCCAGGCGGTCGAGGTCGTCTTCGGCGATCACCTTGCGCCACGCGGCATGACGACGCTCGATCATCGCGCGCATGGCATCGAGCCCCGCCCGGCAGGGCTGGCGATGCTGCCCGTTTTCCGGCGCTTCGAACACGTGGGCGCTGGCAAGGAACACCATCTGGCTGCTGTAGAGGGCGCTCAGGTTCGCGGTGAGCGCGGACAGACACGGCAGTACGGAGTACACCACGTGCATGCCCGGGAAGCGCAGGCTGTCGGGGTTGCCCGAGAAGAGCGCGACCGCACTGTCGAACACCTTCCGCGCGCCGTCGGCGTTGAGCCCCCGCAGGCGCTCCACGGAATCGGCGATCAGGACCACCTTGCGGCCCGTGCCGTCGCGCTCGGACACGAGGGCGAGGCTCTCGCGGACGAATACGCGGGCATCGCGGACGAGAGCCGCAACACTGCCGCGGGACGCGGCCTGGATCTTCCTCTTGAAGGTGAGATCTTCCTTGAGGACGAACTTCATGCCCTTCACATCCACTTCCTTCAGATTGACTTCGGTCTGAAGGAAATCGGCGATGCGCTGCCAGTAGGACCGCTGTGCCGGCGCCTGACCGTGCGCCTTCTCCACGGCGTCCGAGAGTGCACCCATCAGCGTGATGAGAAAGTCGCCGATCTCGATGGGCTCGGTCTCGAACAGGTAGTCGCTCATGTCGAGCAGGAAGACGACGCAACCCTGGTCGCGGAGGAGCTTGCGCAGGCGCCGCCGTTCCGTGCTCGTGCCTGTGCCGCGCTGTCCAGTGAACAGGTAGGTTCCGCCACCGTCGTCCCACGCGATCTGGCCGGCCAGATCTTCGATGGGGTCGCTGGCGTTCTCCCGATGCAGGTCCGGCACCTAGGCCGGATCGTCCGGCTCCAGCGGTCGATCCCTCAGCGCGGCGAAGAAGCGGCCGAGTTCAGTCAGGCGGTCAGCGTCAGGGAGAGCCATGGCGGGAACGAGTGGGAATGGGTAGATCGACCGACGGCCTGACTGCAACAGAGGCCTGCTGCTGCCAGCCGCCTCTGGACACGAGGGTGATCGGGAACCGGACGCCCCGCGGATTCGCCGGCATCTCAGAACTCCGCGGGCGTCTCCGGCCCGGCGTGATGCGACACGTCGCCCCAGTGATCCAGCACCAGACGACCCGCCGTCCAGTGCAGGTGGTTGAGGCTGGCGTTCTCGATCTCGAAGGTCCGGGCCGCCTCGACCGTCATGCCGGTGGCGATGCGATGGACCTGATCGAGCACGCCGCCGTGGGTCACGACGAGCACGGTGCCGCCCGCATGGCGACCGGCGATGTCGCGCAGGACGGCTTCGACGCGATCGCGCATCCGCAGCAGGCTCTCGCCGGTTTCCATGTCCTCGTGGGGATCGCGCTGCTTGTAGCGTGCGAACCGGACCGGGAAGCGTTCTTCCGCCTCGGTGAAAGTGAGACCCTCGAACACCCCCAGCGCGCGCTCCCGCAGGCGTTCATCCGTCAGGACCGTCACCCCGAGCGCATGGGCGGTCGGCGCTGCGGTGTCCCGTGTGCGGCCGAGATCGCTGGAGTAGATGGCGACGAGCGGTTCACCGGCGAGTCTCGCCGCGACGGCCCGGGCCTGTGCCCGGCCGGCGGGCGTCAGCGGACTGTCGCGGTGCCCCTGGATCCGCCCGGCGACGTTCCACTCCGTCTGACCGTGCCGCACGATGAGAAACCGGGTCGTCATCGTGCGCGCCCCGTCTTCAACCCACTTCGCATAGCAACCCCTTCAGATACTCGCCTTCCGGAAACGAGAGCGCGACGGGATGGTCGGCCGCGGCGCTCATGTGATGCAGGATGCGGGCGTCGACCCCGGCGTCCACGGCAGCGCCCGCCACGATCTTCTGGAACAGGTCGCGGGAGACGCCGCCCGAGCAGGAGTACGTCATCAGCAATCCGCCCGGACGCAGCAGGCGCATGGCCCACAGGTTGATGTCCTTGTATCCGCGTGCCGCCCGCTCGGCGGACGCCGCCGTGGGAGCGAACTTGGGCGGATCGAGAACGATCACGTCGAACTTCCGCGCCTGGTCGCGGAAGCGCCGCAACAGCGCGAACACGTCCGCCTCGACGAAATCGACCCGGGCTTCCGGCAGACCGTTGAGGTTCACGTGTCGGCGTGCGGCAGCGAGGGCATCGGTGGAACTGTCCACGGCGGTGACGTACGACGCGCCACCGGCGAGCGCATTCGCCGTGAAGCCGCCCGTGTAGCAGAAGCAGTCGAGCACTTCGCGGTCGCGGACGAGATCGCGCAGCAACGCACGGTTGTCGCGCTGATCGAGATAGAAGCCGGTCTTGTGGCCCCCGCGCACGTCCACCTCGAAGATCAGCCCGCCTTCCTCGATCCGGACCGGCGCCGCCGGTGCCTCGCCGCGAACGGCGCCGACCCGGATCGGCAGCCCTTCGAGCGCCAGCACGTCCATGTCGGACCGCTCGTACACGCGCGACGCGCCCGTGGCGGCCACGGCGGCATCGACGATGGCGTCGCGCCAATGCCACGCGCCGGCGCTGCCGAGCTGCAGGACGAGCAGATCGGCGAAGCGGTCGATGACGACGCCGGGCAGTCCATCCGCTTCCCCGTGCACGAGACGCACGGCGTCTCCCGGCCCGGGCGCCAGCGATCGTTCGCGACGGGCCATCGCCTTGCGCACGAGGCCCGCGATTGCGTCGGCGGAGATCGGCGTGCCCGGCTCGAACGACCAGACCCGACCGAGAATCTGCGACTGCCCGCTGTAGGCCGCCCACCCGAGGAAGGCGCCGTCGGCCGAGCGCACCTCGACGGTGTCGCCCGGGCCCGGGGTCCCGTCGACATGGGCCACGGAACCGGAGAAGACCCAGGGGTGCCGGCGCTGGAGCGACTTCTCTCGACCCGGCTGAAGCACGAGTCGCGGCACACCGGACGCCTTCGGATGATGGGTCGGTGCGGGGCGCGAGGTCCGCGGACCGGCGGGCCGTTCATCGCGCCGCCGGGCGTCGCGCACGGAGCCACCCCGCGCCGCCTTCGAGCGGCCGTGGCTGCGCTTGTCGATGGTCATTTGGAAGCTCGCTTGCGCGCGCGCGGGTGCGCGGCGTCGTAGGTCCTGGCCAGGTGCTGGAAATCGAGATGCGTGTACACCTGGGTCGTCGACAGGCTGGCGTGCCCGAGGAGTTCCTGCACGGCGCGCAGGTCGCCGCTGGACTGCAGCAGATGGGACGCGAAGGAATGTCGCAGCGCATGCGGATGAACGGACGTGTCCAGGCCCTGCTCGAGCGCGCGCCGCTTCAGGCGTGTCTGGACCGTCCGCGGCCCGAGCCGCTTGCCGGTCCGCGAAAGGAACACGGCGGTTTCACCCGGAGCGGCCTGCGTGCCGCGTACTTCCAGCCAGCGCGCGATCGCCTCGGCCGCCTGGGTGCCCACGGGGACGACCCGCGTCTTCGACCCCTTGCCGGTGACGCGGACGATGCGCTCGCGCAGGTCGATGTCCGCGAGATCGAGACCGATCGCTTCCGCGAGTCGCAGGCCCGACGAGTAGATGAGCTCGAACAGGGCACGGTCGCAGCGGTCGCGTTCCGTGGTCGCGTCGGCTTCGAGCAGTCGCGCCGTCTGGTCGGGCGTCAGGCTCGTGGGAAGCCGCTTCGGGGCTCTCGGTGCCTTGAGGCCGAGGGCCGGATTCGCCCGGAGCCCGTGATCGCGCGCGAGATAGTCGAAGAACGAACGCCAGGCCGACAGCTTGCGCGCAAGACTCCGGCCCCCGAGACCGCGGCCGTGCAAGCGCGCGGCGAAGCGCCGGATGTCGTGGGTCGTCAGCGCCGACCACGGCTGCCCGCCGGCCAGCGACACCAACTCGCGCACGTCGGCGCTGTAGTGCTGCACCGTCAGGGCCGCCAGTCGGCGCTCGCGCGCCAGGTGCGAGACGAACCCCGCGAGCTCCGACGACGCGACGGCTCGATCGCGGTCGTCGTCAGCCGGCGTCGACAAAGCGTCCCAGCGCGGCGCCGGCCAGGTCGGCGAGCCGCTTCACGTAGAGCGATCCCATTTCGGGGCGAAACCGCGCCGGATCGTCCGAGCCCAGCGCGAGCAGCCCGAGCGTGCGATCACCGCGCAGGACCGCGTAGCCGAAGGACTTCAACTCGCCCTCGGCCGCCCCGAACCACTGGAGCGTCTCGAACATCGGCGCAGCACTGAAGTACGGTTCGGACAGGCTGTCCGCGAACACCCGCACCTCGGCGCTGACGGGCTGGAATTCGTGGCGCTCGTCGCCATTGCTCGCCCACAGCCGCAAGGCCACCTGGGGCACCGAGAAATCCGCGCGCAGATGGGCGTAGAGGCCCGCCAGCAGATCGTCCACGCTGCGTGCGGACATCAGCGTCATCGACATCTGATGCAGCCGCTCGATGGTGGTGTCGTTCTCGCGACCGAACTGGATCAGTTCGCGCAGCTTGTGTTCGAGCGCGTGGGCCTTGTCCCGCAACGTGACGATCTGCCGCTCGGCGATCGGGATCGCCCGGCCGCCGTGCGGATGCGGCACGTAGATCTCCGCCAGCATCTCCGCGTACTCGTCGAAGAACTCGGGGTGATCCTTCAGGAACTGGGCTACTTCGTCCGAGGAAAGTCGCATGTCACTCCTTGTGGGTCATTGCCGGGCGTCGGTGCCGCGCGGCCACTGCGCGGGGAGCACGATCTCGGCTTCGAAGACGGTGTCGGCCGGACCGGTCATCATCACGGGAGTGTCCGCGCCGTCCCAGCGGATGGTGAGGATACCCCCGCGGGCACGGACTTCCACCGGGCTGTCGAGGAGACCGCGCGTGATCCCGGCCACGGCCGCGGCGCAGGCGCCGGTGCCGCAGGCGAGCGTCTCGCCCGAGCCGCGTTCGAACACGCGCAGCCGGATCGTGTGCCGGTCGACGATCTGCATGAATCCCGCGTTGACACGCTCGGGAAAGCGCGGATGCCGCTCGATGCGCGGGCCTTCGCTTTCGACCGGGGCCGCATCGACGTCGGCGACGATCTGCACCGCATGCGGATTGCCCATGGACAGGGCACTGATCTCGCGCTCGGTGCCGTCGACGTCGAGCGGGTAGGTCACTGCCTGCATCGGCGCCTGGAACGGAACGCGGGCCGGTTCGAACACGGGAGGCCCCATGTCGACCGTGACGCGACCATCGCCTTCCAGTCGCGGGACGATCACGCCCGACGCCGTCTCGACGCGGATCTCCGTCTTGGCGGTGAGGCCGTGGTCCTGCACGAATCGCACGAAGCAGCGCGCGCCGTTGCCGCACTGCTGCACTTCCGAACCGTCGGCGTTGAAGATGCGATAGTGAAAATCGGTCTGCGGCGTGCGCGGCCGCTCGACCACGAGAATCTGGTCGCAGCCGACGCCGAAACGGCGGTCGCAGAGAAAGCGGATCTGATCGGAGGACAGCGCCAGCGGTTCCCGCGTGGCGTCGATCACGACGAAATCGTTGCCCGCCCCCTGCATCTTGGTGAACCGGAGCTTCACGGGGTGGCGGCTCCCGCGGCGAAGGGCGCGAGCGGCTTGGCCATGACGTGGTCGTCCATGACGAAACCGCCGCCGATGTCGAACACCGCGGACTCGGCGACCTCGAAGCCGTTCTTGCGATACGCGCCGATGGCGGAGGCGTTGTTCTTGTTCACCTGGAGATAGAGGCGCGTCGCTCCCTTTGCTCGCGCCTCGTTCTCCACGTGATGCAGCAGCAGGCTGCCGAGCCCGCCGCCCCGCAGGTCGTATCGCACATAGAGCTTGTCGAGCTTCATGTGTCCGGGCGTGGTGCCCCATTCGTACTGCGCGAAGGCGACCAGTTCGTCGTCGCGCTTCAGCACGTCCCACCAGACGTCCGGCCGCTGCAGCTGCTCGCGGATGACGAGCGGGTGGTAGCGCTGCTCGAGCATGTAGTCGATCTGCGCGACGCTGATGATGCTCGTGTAGTGCCGCATCCAGGTGTCGCGGGTGAGCGCGATCAAGGGGTCGATGTCTTCGGCACGCAGCGGTGAGATCTGCAGGTTGTCATCCATGGCGGTCCATCCCGGGCCGGGCGGTGAACATCGATCGTGACTCCTTCGTGGGTCGCGGGCAGGCGACGCCGGGTTCAGTAGTAGCGGGCCTGTCCTTCGGGGCGGGTCTTGAAGCGCTTGTGCAGCCAGAGGTACTGGTCCGGCATCTCGCGCACGCGCGCCTCGATGAAGGCGTTCATGCGCCGGGTGTCCGCTTCCACGCTTTCGCCCGGGTAATTGTCCCACGCGGGATAGGCACGGATCACGTAACCCTCGCCGCCATCGCACTGGCGGATGACGGCGGGCACGACCGGCGCCTTGAGCAGCCGCGCAATGCGCGACAGCGCGGTCACGGTGGCCGTCTCGACCCCGAAGAAGGAGACGAAGATCGAGTCCTTGGGTCCGAGATCCATGTCCGGGGAGAGCTGGACGCTGTAGCCCTCCTTGTAGCCGCGCAGGATCGCCTTCACGCCCTCCTGGCGCGCCACCATGCGCGACCCGAAGCGCGATCGCACCCGCACGAGAAAGTCGTCGAAGTACCGGTTCTTCTGATGGGCGTACACCGCGAGGCCCTTGTATTCCAGCGTGAGCCGGATGCCTTCGAGGTCCAGCGCGACGAAGTGCGGCACGAGCAGGATGAAGCGGCCGTCGGCGGGCACGTGATGCCAGTCCTCGACGCGAACGGTGCGCCGCAGCTGCGCCGGCGAACCGAACCAGGCGATGGACGATTCCAGCAGCGCCCGACCGAAGCGCTGGAAATGGCGGCGGACGACGGCCTCGCGCTGGGCCTCCGTCCACTCCGGAAAGCAGAGTGCGAGATTCCTGCGCGCGACGTGACGGCGTTCCTTCGAGAGCGCGAACAGCAGCCAGCCCGTCGCCCGGCCGATCGGCGCCAGGCACCACAGCGGCAGCAGATGCAGCAGCCACAGCCAGCCCAGCGCGATGCGCGCGGCAATCTCGCCGGGCTTCATGGTGTCGTCCCTTCGGGCGCCGCCACGCCGGCGGGAACCTTGTAGCGGTTGTAGCTCCAGAGGTACTGCTCCGGGCAGCGGCGGATGACGTCCTCGAGCGTGGCGTTGAGTCGCCGGAGTCCCTCCGGACCGCTCAGGTCGCCCGGGACCGGCTCGAACGTGACCTCGAAACCCCGGCCGCCGGGCAGCCGACGGGCAAACACCATCAGGACGACGCACCCGGTCGAGGCCTGCAACCGCCCGGCGAGCGTCATCGTGAAGGCGGGCTTGCCGAAGAACGGCGCCCAGGCCCCTTCGCCTGCACCGGGCACATGGTCGGGAAGCAGTCCCGCAGCCTCGCCCGACTTGAGCGCCTTGAGGATCTGCCGGACGCCGCCGAGATTCGTCGGCACAAGTTGACAATGTCCGCGCGTGCGCCCGGCCCGCATGAGCGGGTCGAGCCACGCGAGCTTCGGAGGTCGGTACATGACGGTGAGCGGCATGCGCATGGCCACGTACAGCGCGGCGGCTTCGAAGCTGCCCAGATGCGGGGTGAGGAACAGCAAGCCCCGGCCGCCCGCCTTGGCCTGTTCGACGAGTTCGTAGCCGTGGGTATCCAGAACGAGCCGGACGATGTCGTCCGTCGGACGAAACCAGATGGCGATCAGCTCGAAGGCGCCCTTGCCGATCTCGGCCGCAACCTGTCGTTCGAGCCTCGATTGCTTCATGCCGGCCACGGTTACCCGGCTCTGGGCGAGGTTGGCCCTCAGTCGTTCGGCATAACGCGGAGACAGCCGGAAGACCGCACGACCGGCCGCGGCGCCGAGTCCCTGCAGCCAGGACAGGGGCAGGCGGGCGGCGAATCGCAGCAGGGTGATGAGCATCGGGAGGGCAGGTTTCGAGGCGGGCAGGGAATCTGCTACTCTCGGCAGCCACCCCGTCACTACATTCACAAGGTTCGCCGCGATGAGCGAGTTTCTCTTCACGTCGGAGTCCGTTTCCGAAGGACATCCGGACAAGGTTGCCGACCAGATCTCCGACGCCGTGCTGGACGCGATCTTAGCTCAGGACAAGTATTCCCGCGTCGCCGCGGAGACATTGGTCAACACCGGTCTCGTGGTGATGGCCGGCGAGATCACGACCAACGCGGTCGTCGACTATCAGCAGGTCGCCCGCGACACCATCAAGCGCATCGGCTACGACGACACCGCCTACGGCATCGACTACAAGGGCTGCGCCGTGCTCGTGGCCTATGACAAGCAATCTCCCGACATCGCCCAGGGCGTCAACGAAGGTCAGGGGATCGATCTCGACCAGGGCGCCGGCGACCAGGGCCTGATGTTCGGCTACGCGTGCGACGAAACGCCGCAGCTGATGCCCTTGCCGATCTTCCTGTCCCATCGCCTGATGGAGCGCCAGGCCGAGTTGCGCCGCGACGGCCGGCTGCCGTGGCTGCGCCCCGATGCGAAGTCCCAGGTGACGATCCGCTACGTCGAAGGCAAGCCGGCCGCCGTGGATACGGTGGTGGTCTCGACGCAGCACGCCCCCGAGATCGAGCACAAGCAGATCGAGGAAGCGGTGATCGAGCAGATCATCAAGCCGGTGCTGCCGAAGGATCTCGTCAAGGGCAACGTCCGCTACCTGATCAACCCCACCGGCAAGTTCGTGATCGGCGGCCCGCAGGGTGACTGCGGCCTCACCGGCCGCAAGATCATCGTCGACACCTACGGCGGCGCCGCCCCGCACGGCGGCGGCGCGTTCTCCGGCAAGGATCCGTCGAAGGTGGACCGTTCCGCCGCTTACGCCGCGCGCTACGTCGCGAAGAACGTCGTCGGCGCGGGGCTGGCGTCCAAGTGCCTCGTGCAGGTGTCCTACGCCATCGGCGTGGCCAGACCCACGAGCGTCATGATCACGACCTACGGCACGGGCAAGGTCTCCGACGAGAAGATCGCCGAGCTGGTGCAGAAGCACTTCGATCTGCGTCCGAAGGGCATCATCCAGATGCTGAACCTGCTCCGCCCCATCTACCTGAAGACGGCGGCCTACGGCCACTTCGGTCGCGACGAACCGGAGTTCACCTGGGAAGCGCTGGACAAGGTGCCGGCCCTGAAGGCGGATGCCGGACTGAAGTAGTCGTCGCCAGGCACGCTCCGAAAAAAAGCCCGCATTCGCGGGCCTTCTTCATTTCAGGACGCGACTGACGGATCAGGCGCTGCCCACGCGGCGGCGCGGCGCCGCGCTGTCGTAGGTGCGATTCGTCGACCCTTCGCCGCGACGGAATCCCGGTTTGCCTGCGTAGCCGGGTTTGCCGCCGGACGGGCGCCGGCCACGATCTGCCGAGGGCGCACGCCCCGGCACGAAGCGGGGCTCGAGACCTTCCAGCGTCGCCACCGGAATCCGCGAATTCGTGAATCGCTCGATGCGACGGATCTTCGGGACGTCGGCCTGCTCGGCCAGGGTCACGGCGAGCCCCGAACGGCCGGCGCGGCCGGTACGACCGATCCGGTGGACGTAGTCTTCCACGTTGATCGGCAGGCCATAGTTGATGACGTGCGTGATGGTCGGCACGTCGATGCCCCGGGCTGCCACGTCGGTGGCCACCAGGATGCGCAGGCGACGCTGGCGCAGGGCGTGCAGCGTGCGATTGCGAACGCCCTGCGGCATTCCGCCGTGCAGCGCGGACGCCGCGTGGCCTTCCGCCTGGAGCGTTTCGGCCACGCGCTCGGCATCGCGCTGCGTCGACGTGAAGACCACCGCCTGGGTGATCGAGGGATCGGCCAGCAGGCGGTCGAGCAGCTTGTTCTTGTGCGTGAAGCCGTCGGCCCAGTGCAGGCGCTGCTCGATCAGGGCTTCCTGACCGGCCGGCGCCTGGATCTCGATGCGGCGGGGGTCGCGCAGCAACTTCGCCCCGAGCTGGGCGATGCGGCCGCCGAGCGTGGCCGAGAACAGCAGCGTCTGGCGTTCGCTGGGCGTCGCGGCGGCGATCGCCTCGATGTCCTCGATGAACCCCATGTCGAGCATCCGATCGGCTTCGTCCAGCACCAGCACCTCGACGCGCGAGAGCGTGACGCGACCGCTGTTCAGCAGGTCGAGCAGACGGCCCGGCGTGGCGACGAGCACATCGAGACGGCCGCGCAGCGCACGCAGTTGCGCCCCGTAGGGGACGCCCCCGACGACGGACGCCGTCGTGAGGAACTTCAGGCTGCGACCGTAGACGTCGCAGGCCTTGGTGACCTGCATCGACAGTTCGCGCGTGGGCGTGAGGATCAGCATCCGCGGACCCGCGCCATGGGCTGCACGCGTCTGGGCGTGGGCCAGGCGATGCAGGATGGGAAGCATGAAGGCGGCGGTCTTCCCGCTGCCGGTTGCCGACGACACCATCAGGTCGAGGCCTTCGAGCGCCAGTGGGATGGTCTCGCGCTGGACCGGCGTCGGAGTGGTGTAACCGGAATCTTCAACCGCCCGGACCAGACTTTCGTGAAGGCCGAGCGAGGCGAAGCGGTCGCCGGCCGGGGCGACCGGGGATTCGAGGGACTGAGTCAAGCCATTCTCCAAACGAAACGTACGCACGCTCGCCGATGGGACTGGCGCGCGGGGGGTGAGTCGCTACCGAGGCGACGGCATCGCCGCCAACTGGTGCCGACCTGCGCGACGCGGAGGGGCTGGGAGTCAGAGCCGATGAAGAGCTCGCGGGAACCGATCCGAAGACCGTCTCGAAACGCGAGGCCGCGAAGGATACGCACCTTTGTGCGATGCAGCAAGAAGATTCTCGGGGCCAGGCTCCTTGGGCTACAATCCGCGCCTTCCTGAGGAGCGCTGCAACGGGGAATTCCCCCGCCAGGCTCAGGTTTTCCGAACGGCGCTCGTTGATCTGTGACCAGCTCACAGGTGGCGAGCCCGAAACCGCACGACCCCGCCCGTCCCGCCGAGCTGTTCCCTCAACCAGGAGTGTCTCCGCATGTCCACCGTGACCCAACTGAAGCCCGCGAACGACTACGTCGTCGCCGACCTCGCCCTCGCCGACTGGGGCCGCAAGGAAATCCGCATCGCCGAAACCGAGATGCCCGGCCTGATGGCCATCCGCGAGGAGTACGCGTCCCAGCAACCGCTGCGGGGCGCCCGCATCACCGGTTCGCTGCACATGACCATCCAGACCGCGGTGCTGATCGAGACCCTGCAGGCGCTCGGTGCGGAGGTGCGCTGGGCCTCGTGCAACATCTACTCGACGCAGGACCACGCCGCGGCCGCCATCGCCGCCAAGGGCACGCCGGTCTTTGCCTACAAGGGCGAGACACTGTCCGAGTACTGGGACTACACGCACCGAATCTTCGAGTGGGCCGACGGCGGCTACTCGAACATGATCCTGGACGACGGCGGCGACGCGACGCTCCTGCTCCACCTGGGCACCCGCGCCGAAACCGACGGCACGCTGCTCAATCATCCCGGCAGCGAAGAAGAGGAACACCTCTTCGCCGCCATCAAGGCCAAGCTCGCCAAGGACCCGAAGTGGTACTCCACCCGCCTGAAGCACGTGAAGGGCGTCACCGAGGAGACGACCACGGGTGTGCATCGTCTCTACCAGATGGCCAAGGACGGCCTGCTGAAGTTCCCGGCCATCAACGTGAACGACTCGGTCACCAAGTCGAAGTTCGACAACCTGTACGGCTGCCGCGAATCGCTGGTGGACGGCATCAAGCGCGCGACGGACGTGATGGTCGCCGGCAAGATCGCCCTCGTCTGCGGTTACGGTGACGTGGGCAAGGGCTCGGCCCAGGCGCTGCGCGCCCTCTCGGCCCAGGTGTGGGTCACGGAAGTGGACCCGATCTGCGCCTTGCAGGCGGCGATGGAAGGCTACCGCGTCGTGACGATGGACTACGCTGCCGACAAGGCCGACATCTTCGTCACCGCGACAGGCAACTTCCACGTGATCACGCACGATCACATGAAGAAGATGAAGGACCAGGCCATCGTCTGCAACATCGGCCACTTCGACAACGAGATCGACGTCGCGTCGCTGAACCAGTACGAGTGGGACGAGATCAAGCCGCAGGTCGACCACGTGATCTTCCCGGACGGCAAGCGGATCATCATGCTCGCCAAGGGCCGTCTCGTGAATCTCGGCTGCGGCACCGGTCATCCGAGCTACGTGATGTCCTCGTCGTTCGCGAACCAGACCATCGCGCAGATCGAGCTGTTCCAGAACACGGACAAGTATCCGGTCGGCGTGTACACGCTGCCGAAGCATCTCGACGAGAAGGTGGCTCGCCTGCAGTTGAAGAAGCTGAACGCGCAGCTCACCGAACTGACCGATGCCCAGGCCCGTTACATCGGCGTGAAGAAGGAAGGCCCGTACAAGGCCGATCACTACCGCTACTGATGCGGCCGTGATGCCGGGGGGACGCGCGGCTCGCGAGGGCTGCGTGTCTTCCGCCCGCCGGGCAGGATGCCGTCACGACGGCTCGACCCGGCACGTCTCAATGCCTGCGCCAGGCCGTTCGGGGCTTCCTCTGCACCCGCCCGTGAGCGGCCGGCCGTCACCGGTGCCGCGCCCATGTCCGTCAATGCCTCGTCGTCGTCGCCCGTCTCGCGCTCCTTCAGCCTGGAGCTGTTTCCGCCGCAGACCGCGGAAGGACTGGAAAAGCTTGCCGGCACCGTGAACGAGATGGCGCGCGTGCGGCCCGAGTTCTTCTCCGTGACTTACGGCGCGGGCGGGTCGACCCGCGAACGCACGATCGGCGTGGTCGATTCGATCCAGGCTGCGGGTCATGACGTGGCGCCCCACATGTCCTGCGTGGGGACCACCCGCAGCTCGGTGCGCGAACTGCTCGACCACTATCGCACCCGCGGCATCCGACGGCTGGTCGCCTTGCGGGGGGATCTGCCCTCGGGCATGCACCAGACCGGGGAATTCCGCTACGCCGCGGATCTCGTCGCCTTCGTCCGCCAGACCTACGGCGACGCCTTCCGGATCGAGGTCGCCGCCTATCCGGAAGTCCATCCCCAGGCACGTTCCGCCGACGAGGATTTCCGATACTTCTGCGCCAAGGTGTCCGCCGGTGCGGATTCGGCGATCACCCAGTATTTCTACAACCCGGATGCCTATTGGTACTTCATGGAACGGTGCGCATCCGCGGACATCCGCGTTCCGGTGATTCCGGGGATCATGCCCATCGTGCGCTTTGCCCAGCTCGCCCGCTTCTCGGACGCGTGCGGCGCCGAGATCCCCCGCTGGATGCGCAGGAAGCTGGAGGGCTTCGGCGATGATCTGTCCTCGATCCGTGCGTTCGGCCTCGATGTCGTGGCGCGCCTGTGCGAGGATCTGCTGCGGCAGGGCGCGCCCGGCCTGCACTTCTACACGCTGAATCAGGCGGCCCCGACGCTGGCGCTTTGCGAACGCCTGGGCATCGCATCACCGGCCTGAACGCCTCCCGCGGGTGCCGGGACGGATGCCCGGTGACGATGCCTCGTCCCGCTTCCGGCACCTCTCATCGATGCAGGCACGCCCTATACTCGGCCCCGTGTTCTCGACCCGCATCCGATTCCTGACAGCCCTCGCCATCGGCGTCCTCGCGGTGGCGCTCGTCGACTGGCGCTGGCTGCAGCTCACCGAGGCCCTGGCCAATCGCGTCACCGACACGTTCGTACGCTGGCACGCCGCGAGCCGGAAGGCGGATCAGGACATCGTCATCGTGACGGTGGACGAGAACTCCCTGGCGAAGATGATCGAGCACGCCGGCCGCTGGCCCTGGCCGCGATCGGTGCACGGCGAGATCGTGGCCGGCATCGAGAAGCAGAAGCCGCTCGCGATCGTGTTCGACATCATGTTCGCCGAACCGGACTACTTCAATCCGGATTACGACCGCGCCTTCAACGACGTCGTCCGCCCTCTGTCGAACGTCTACTTCCCCACGGCGCACAACGATGCGCAGGGCGACGACTACGGAACCCCCATCGCGGAACTCGAGCGGGCACTGGGTGCCGTACGCGGGCCCCAGTCCCGGCGCGACGCCAGGATCGACATCCTCCGCCCGATGGCGCTGGCGCCCGAGAACTGGCGTCTCGGCCTGATCAACTTCCTGCAGGACGCCGACGGCATCGGCCGCCGCTACGGGCTGTACCTGCCGGCCGCCGGCTGGCGCATTCCCTCGCTGCCCGTCCGGGTCGCAGTCGATTTCGGCTGGCCCGTTCCCGACGGCAAGGACATGCTGATCGGCTGGCGCGGCAATGCCGACGCCCACACCCGCATTTCCTACGTCGACCTGTTCGAGGACTTCAACAAGGAGAAGCGCACCCGTCCGGCCGACGAATTCCGCGACAAGATCGTGATCATCGGGGCCACCGCGACCGGACTGCACGACATCCGCGTGACCCCGATCGACAACCGCCACTCGGGTGTCGAGATCCTCGCCAGCGCCATCGACACGCTGAAGAACCGGACCTGGCTGCGGCCCGCACCCGCCTGGACGCCGATCGGGCTGACCGTCGCGCTGCTCGCCCTGCTGTCCCTCGCTTCGCTGCGCAAGTGGAACGCCGTCGTCACGGGCACCGGCCTCGTTCTCGTCACGGCTGGTCTGCTCACCGCGAGCTACATCGCCGTGACGTTGCGCGTCTGGCTGTCGGTGCTGGCGCCCGTCCTTTTCAGTTGGGTGTTCTTCCTGGGCGTCTCGATTCGCGACATCCTGGACGAACGGCGCACGCGCGAGACGGCGCTGCGGGAGTTCAGCCGTTTCGTCAATCCGCACGTGGTCCAGGAACTCATGGCCAAGGGCGGCCTGTCGCGTCAGGGGGAAAGCCGCGAAGTGACGCTGCTCTTCTCCGACATCCGCGGCTTCACGACGCTGTCCGAAAGCCGGCCGCCCCAGGAGGTCGTCGATCTGCTCAACCGGTACTTCACGAAGCAGGTGGCAGTCGTTTTCCGCCACGGCGGCACGCTGGACAAGTTCATCGGCGACTGCATCATGGCCGTGTGGGGCGCCCCGATCGACGACGCCGACCACGCCCGGCACGCGGTCGACGCCGCGCTGGAAATGGCCGACACGCTGCTTGCGTTCCGAAAGGAAATCGGCGACTTCGGTGGCGAGTTCGACGTGGGCATCGGCATCCATTCCGGACCGGCGGTCGTCGGCTTGATCGGCTCGGATGCCCGGCGCGAGTACACGGCGATCGGCGACACCGTGAACCTGGCGAGCCGCATCGAGGGACTCACCAAGGGCGTGGCGCGCATTCTCGTTTCCGAGGAGACACGCAAGCGCTGCGGGGATGCGTTCGAGTTCGTCGACCGCGGCGCGTTCAAGGTGAAGGGCCGCGCACAGGATGTACGCTTGTACGAACCCAAGAGGAAACCGTCATGAATCTCACCCGATGGTGCGCCGTGCTGCTGTGCGCGGTCGCAACGGCGGCCCAGGCGGAGGAGCGCGGCTACACGTTGCGTGAACTCGACCTGCGGGCGCGCCCGTTCTTCGACGCGCAGAGCGTCGCGAAACTCGCCGAGAAGGCGCCGGTCGTGGTGATCGACCGGCAGGGGGGCTGGATGCAGGTGAAGGCCGGCAACCAGGAGGGCTGGGTCCGTCTGCTCAGCGTGCGCCTGGGCAATCCCGATCCGGTCAAGAACGACACCTCGATCCTGTCGGTGTTCGGCGCCGGCCGGTCCCAGCGACCGGGCGGCACGACGACGGTCACCACCGGGGTTCGCGGGTTCTCCGAAGAGGACCTGAAGGCTGCGCAGCCGAATCCGGAAGAGGTGAAGAAGATGGAGGGGTACGCGACGGGCGTCGATGCGCGCGGATTCGCAGCCGCCGGAGGACTCTCGGCGCAAGCCGTGCCGTACTACGACGCGAACGGCCAGCCGGAAGGAGGCAGGAAATGAGTGCACGCACCGTCATCGCCGGATGGCTCGGGCTGTGGGTCGTGGTGGCCACGCTGCTGACCGGATGCTCGGAACAGCAGGTCCAGGCTTTCGTGAAGAACTCGGGCGGCGTGGAAGGTCTTAAGACCACGCTCAAGGATGCCTTCGGCGCCATCGATGAACCCCGCGAAATCGAGTTGGGCCGCGGCATGTCGGAGACCCTGCTCGGCGCCCGGCCGCTCTACAACGATCCGAAGTTGCAGCGCTACGTGAACGAGGTGGGCGCCTGGGTGGCCAGTCGTTCGGAGCGCCCGCAGCTGCCATGGCGCTTCGCGGTGAACGACAGCGAGCACGTCAACGCCTTCGCGGCGCCGGGCGGCTTCATCATCGTCACGCGCGGCATGTTGCGCATCCTCGACAACGAAGCGGAACTCGCCGGGGTGCTCGGCCACGAGGTCGGCCACGTGATCCGCAAGCACCAGCTGAACGCCATCAAGAAGGGGGCGTGGATGAACCTGCTGGGGGCGAGTGCCAGCGCCGCCACCGCAGGGAAGCCGAGCGAGGACCTCATCAAGGCGCTGGTCGGTCCGACGAAGGAACTGTATTCGCGCGGTCTCGACAAGGACGACGAATTCGAGGCCGACCGCATCGGCATCGTGCTCGCGACGCGTGCCGGCTACGACCCGTTCGGACTGCCGTCCGCCCTGCAGACGCTGGCCAAGATCAAGCCTGACGACCCGTATCTCGCGTTGCTCACCAAGACCCACCCGAATCCCGGCCAGCGGCTCGACAAGCTGGGAGTGGTGATGGGGTCGAACTTCGATCGCTTCGAAGCCCTGCCGCGCAACAAGGAACGGTTCGTCACCGCGGTCGCCGCGCTTCGGGCCACGAAGCCGGAATAGGGCGCAATCAGCCCTGCAAGACGACAACGCCCGCTGATGCGGGCGTCGTCGTCCTCAACGTCGCGAACAGATCAGGCAGCGCGCTTCTTCTGCTGGGCGGCGGCCTTGTGCATCTGGGCGTAGGCGTCGTGCGCCGCCCCTTCCGCGTCGCCGACATGCACCGGCAGACCCACGTCGGCCAGCACCGAACCCAGCGCTGACAGGCACAGCATCACGTTCTCCGGACGGCACGAGTAGCCCATCGTCCCGAAACGCCAGATCTTGCCGGCGAGCGGTCCGAGGCCGGCGCCGATCTCGAGATTGAACTCGTTCAGCAGGCGCTTGCGGACTTCGGCCTCGTTGGTGACCGCCTCGGGAATGCGCACCGCATTCATCTGCGGGATCTGGTATTCGGGCTTCACCAGGAACGACAGGCCCATGGCCTCGAGACCCGTCTTCAGGGCGATGTGATGCCGCTTGTGGCGCGCCCAGCAGTCTTCCAGCGTTTCCTCGCGGATCAGCAGCAGGGCTTCGTGCAGCGCGAACAGCGAGTTCGTCGGCGCCGTGTGGTGGTACGTGCGGGTCGTGGCGCCCCAGTAGCCGAGCAGCAGATTCATGTCCATGAACCAGCTGTGGATCTTGTCCTTGCGCGCCTTGACGTGCTCGACGACGCGGTCGTTGAACGACACGGGCGACAGGCCGGGCGTGCACGACAGGCACTTCTGGCTGCCGGAGTAGACGGCATCCGCGTCCCATTCATCGACCAGCACCGGGACGCCGCCGAGCGACGTCACCGCGTCCATGATGGTGAGTGCGCCGTACTTGTGGGCCACGGCGATGATGGTCTTCGCGTCCGACAGGCAGCCGGTGGAGGTTTCGGCATGCACGAACGCGACGATCTTGGTGTCGGGGTTGGCCTTCAAGGCCTCCTCGACGCGCTGCGGGTCGACCGGGGTGCCCCACTCGTGCTCCAGGACGACCGGCGTGCCGCCGCAGCGGATCACGTTCTCGAGCATCCGTCCGCCGAAGACGCCGTTGATGCAGACGATGACCTTGTCGCCGGGCGACACCATGTTGACGAAGCAGTACTCCATGCCCACCGAGCCCGGGCCGGAGACGGGAAAGGTCAGGGCGTTCTTGGTCTGGTAGACGTAGCGCAGCAGCCCCTTCAGCTCTTCCATCATCTCGACGAACACCGGATCCAGGTAGCCGATCGCCGGCTGGCTCATCGTCGTCAGCACGCGCGGGTGGATCTCCGTCGGTCCGGGCCCCATCAGCGTCCGCTGCGGGGGATGGAACGAGTGGATGCGTTTCGACGGCGCGAATGGGTTCATGGTGTCGCTCCCTGCAATGGATGTTCCGTGAAAAATTTCGTCCTCACCCCGGGACTTGACCCGTACGGGGCGGCGTTGATTGGCTTCGTTGAGGATCTCGATCGCCTGGATCTGTCCGCCGGTGACGGCTTCGACCTCCATGGCCCAGCGGGCCGGCACGTAGCCGGACTTCACCCAGTTGCTGACCACGGCGCGGTCGAGCTTCAGGCGACGGGCGACCTCGGCCTGGCTGCCGAAGTGATTGACGAGGCGTTCAGCGCAATTCATGGGTGGATCGAGCAGGACGGTTCATGATCGGAGATTGCCTTATCAAAATCATTTTGACAAGCCGAGTCCGTCGCCCAGGATTTCGATCCTGTGAACCCGGCAGGCGCCGCTTCGTTGACGCCCCAGAGTGGAATCGGCACCATCGACCGGGAATTCGCGGCCGGTCTCTCCCCGAGCACCACCGGCCCCAATCTCCCCCACCAACGGCGCGTCCCACGGGCCCATGCTCGCTTTCTGCATCCGACGGTTGATCCAGGCCGTGCTGGTCATGCTTGCCGTGGGCCTCATCGCGTTCGCCCTGTTCCGCTTCGTCGGCGACCCGGTGGTCTTCATGCTGGGGCAGGACGCCACCCCGGAGGACCGCGCCCGCATGAGCGCGGATCTCGGTCTCGACCAGCCGTTCGTCGCCCAGTACGCGCGCTTCCTCGGGCGTGCCGTCCAGGGGGATTTCGGGTTCTCGCTGAGACAGCTGCGCCCCGTCTCGACGCTGTTCGTCGAGCGCCTGCCCGCCACGCTCGAGTTGTCGTTCGCCGCGGCCCTGTTCGCGCTCGTGGTCGGCATCGCGTTGGGGGTGAGCACCGCCCTCCGGCCTCGATCCTGGTGGTCGCAGGCGTTTCTCGTGGTCTCGCTGATCGGCGTCTCGCTGCCCACGTTCCTGATCGGCATCCTGCTGATCCTGGTGTTTGCGGTGCAACTGGGCTGGCTGCCGTCCTTCGGTCGAGGCGAAACCGTCGCGCTGGGCGCGTGGTCCACGGGTCTGCTCACCGTCTCCGGCCTCAAGGCCCTGATCCTGCCGGCCATCACGCTCGGACTGTTCCAGATGACGCTGATCCTCCGGCTCACCCGCGCGGAGATGCTCGAGGTCCTGCGCACCGACTACATCCGCTTCGCCCGGGCGCGCGGCCTCGCCGACCGGGCGGTGCACTTCCGGCACGCGCTGCGCAATACCCTCGTTCCGGTCATCACCGTCGCCGGGCTCCAGCTCGGGTCCATCATCGCGTTCGCCATCATCACCGAGACCGTGTTCCAGTGGCCGGGCATGGGCCTGCTGTTCATCCAGTCGGTGCAGTTCGCCGACGTGCCGGTGATGGCCGCCTATCTGTGCCTGATCGCGCTGTTCTTCGTCGTCATCAATCTGGTCGTCGACCTGCTCTACTACGCCGTCGATCCGCGGCTGCGCGTCGATCGCGCCGCCGCCCACTGAGGAGTACCCGCCATGAGTGATCCCGTCTCCCACATCCGCCGCTTCCACGACGAGCTCACTGCCGTGCGGCGCGACATCCACATGCATCCGGAAATCGCGTTCGAGGAGAAGCGCACGGCGGACGTCGTGGCCAGAGGACTGACAGCCCTGGGCATCGAGGTGCATCGCGGCTTGGCCGGCACCGGCGTCGTGGGCATCATTCCGGGTCGCCGCCAGGACAGCGGCCGCGCCGTGGGTCTGCGGGCCGACCTCGACTGCCTGCCGATGCACGAAGCGGGTGACAAGCCGCATGCGTCGCGCACGCCCGGCCGCATGCACGCCTGCGGACACGACGGTCACACGACGATGCTGCTCGGCGCCGCCCGCTACCTGGCCGAGACGCGCAACTTCGACGGGACGACCTACGTGATCTTCCAGCCCGCCGAGGAACACGGCGGCGGCGGCGGCGTGATGGTGCGCGAAGGACTGTTCGACCGCTTCCCGATGAACGAGGTCTACGCCCTCCACAACTGGCCGCAACTGCCGGCCGGCAAGATCGCGCTGCGTCCCGGCCCCGTGATGGCGGCGGCCGATGAAATCTCCATCACCGTTCACGGCAAGGGCGGCCACGGCGCGATGCCGCATCTGTCGGTGGATCCGGTGGTCGTCGCCGCGCACATCATCACGGCCCTGCAGACGCTCGCGAGCCGCAACGTGGCGCCCGTCGACGCGATCGTCCTCAGCATCTGTTCGATGCACACGAGCCAGACGGGTGCGCACAACGTCATCCCCGACGCCGTGCATCTGCTCGGCACCTTGCGGACGTTCCGCGCAGCGACCCGCGATCTCGCAGAGAGACGCATCCAGGAAATCGCGGCGGGCGTGGCGATGTCGCTGGGCGGCTCGGCCGAGGTCGAGATCAAGCGCGGCTATCCCGCCACCGTGAATTCCCCGCGCGAGACGGAATTCGCCGCACGAATCGGCGAGCAGGTCTTCGGCGCCGGCAACGTGGTGCGCGACGTCGACCCCACCATGGGCAGCGAGGACTTCGCCTTCCTGCTGCAGGAGCGGCCGGGCGCCTACGTCTTCCTCGGGCAAGGCGGTGAGGACGGCGGGTGTTTCCTCCACAACCCGCACTACGACTTCAACGACGCGGTGATTCCGCTGGGAGCCGGCTACCTGGCCGCGCTCGCCGAAGCGGCCTTGCCGCTCGCGGCGGCGAAGACGGGCACCGCCACTGCACTGGAGCGCGTGTGATGAAGACCTTCCTGCATTGCTGTCTCGCTGCCTGCCTCTCCGCCGCCCTGGCGATCGGCCCCGCCCAGGCTAAGACCTTCCGGTTCGCGGACCAGGGCGACGTGATGTCGATGGACCCGTACATGATCAACGAGGCGCTGCTGCTCGGGTTCATGGGCAACGTCTACGAGGGATTGACCGCCCGCGACAAGAAGCTGGAGCTGGCGCCTGCGCTCGCCACCGACTGGAAGCAGACCGCGCCGACGGTGTGGCGCTTCAACCTGCGCAAGGGCGTGACCTTCCATGACGGCAGCCCCTTCAGCGCCGACGACGTCCTCTTCTCGTTCGAGCGCGCGCGCGGCGAAGGCTCGGACATCAAGACCTACGTCGCCGCCATCAAGGAAGTCCGCAAGATCGACCCGCACACGATCGACATCGTGACGGCCGAACCTTTCCCCATCCTCCCGGAAGCGATCACGCTGTGGTACATCGTGTCGAAGTCCTGGTGCGAGAAGAACAGCGCCACCCGCCCGGTGGACGTGCGCAAGGGCACCGAAAACTTTGCTAGCGCGCACGCGAACGGCACCGGCCCCTTCATGCTCAAGTCACGCGAACCGGGCGTGCGCACCGTGCTCGTTCCGGCGCCCAAGTGGTGGGGCAGGCCCGAGGGCAACGTGACCGAGGCGATCTTCACACCCATCGCCAACGACTCCACCCGCGTCGCGGCGCTCATCTCCGGCGAGATCGACATGATGCAGCCGGTACCGTTGCAGGACGTCCCGCGCATCCAGGGCAATCCGGCGCTCAAGGTCGTTCAGGGACCGGAGCTGCGCACGATCTTCCTGGGCATGGACCAGAAGCGTGACGAGCTGCTCTTCTCCAGCGTGAAGGGCAGGAATCCGTTCAAGGACAAGCGCGTCCGCCAGGCCGTGTACCAGGCCATCGACATCGAGGCGATCCGCAGCCGCATCATGCGCGGCGCCGCGACCCCCACCGGCCTGATGGTCGCTCCGGCGGTCCGCGGCTTCGCCGCGGACCTCAACAAGCGTCTGCCCTACGACGCGGAAGCCTCGAAGAAGCTGCTGGCGGAAGCCGGCTACGGCAGCGGCTTCGAATTGGGCATGAATTGCCCGAACGACCGGTACGTGAACGATGCCGAGATCTGCCAGGCCATCGCCGCGATGTTGGCGCGTGTGGGCATCAAGGTGAATCTCGTCGCTGAACCGAAGGCCCTTTACTTCCCCAAGGTCCTGCGCCGTGACACGTCGTTCTTCCTGTACGGGTGGACACCGGCGAGCCAGGACAGCCACAACGCGCTGTTCGCGCTGATGGCCACCACGGCCGAGGGCGGACAGGGCCAGTTCAATCTCGGCGGCTACTCCAATCCGAAGTTCGATGCCCTCGTGAAGCAGATCGCCTCGGAGATCGACAACACCAAGCGGCAGGCGCTGATCCGCGAGGCGTTCAAGATCCACCAGGACGACATCGGACACATTCCGCTGCACCAGCAGATGCTCACCTGGGGGATGAAGCAGAACGTCGACCTCGTGCAGCTCGCGAACAGCTTCAACTACCTGCGCTGGGTGACGATCCGCTGATGACCGGTTCCCGCGTCGCCCGCTGGCTGGATTCGGACATCGGGTGGAGTTTCCGGCACTCGCCGGTCGCGATGCTCGCGGCGGCGGTCGCGCTCGTGTGCTGTCTCGGCGCCGCGCTGGCGCCCTGGATTTCGCCGCACGACCCGTTCGATCTCGCGTCACTGCAGCTGCTCGATGCGCTGCTGCCACCTGCCTGGTTGGCGGACGGACGCGCGACCTATCTGCTCGGCACCGATGACCAGGGCCGGGACATCCTGTCCGGCATCCTCCACGGAACCCGGATATCGCTCCTCGTCGGCGTCGCGTCCGTGCTGCTGGCGATGGTGCTGGGCGTGGCGCTGGGGTTGGTCGCCGGCTTCATCGGCGGCCGCACCGACGCGTTCATCATGCGGGTCGCCGACATCCAGCTCTCGTTTCCCGCAATCCTGATCGCACTGCTGGTGGACGGTGTCGCTCGCGTCGCGCTGCCCGATTCGGCGCATGGCGGGCTTGCGCTCTCGGTCCTCGTTCTCTCCATCGGCTTGTCGGGATGGGTCCAGTACGCACGAACGGTGCGGGGCTCGACGCTCGTCGAAGCGCGCAAGGAATACGTCCAGGCGGCCCGCGTGATCGGGCGTCACCCGATCGCCATCATGGTGTCGCACATCCTGCCCAATGTGACCGGACCCGTGCTGGTCATCGCGACGATCCATCTCGCCACGGCCATCATCACCGAGGCGACGCTGTCTTTTCTCGGCGTCGGGATGCCGGTGACCACCCCCTCGCTCGGCACGCTCATCAGCATCGGCAACACGTTCCTGTTCTCGGGCGAGTGGTGGATCACGGTGTTTCCCGGACTCGCGCTCGTGCTGCTCGTGCTGTCCGTCAATCTGCTGGGCGACTGGCTGCGCGACGCCCTGAATCCGAGGCTGCATTGACGCCGCTGCTCGATGTGAGCGGGCTGCGCGTCGAATTCCGCACCCGGCGCGGGACGCTCGTCGCGCTCGACGACCTGTCGTTCTCGATCGCCCCCGGCGAGATTCTCGGCGTCGTCGGCGAATCCGGCGCAGGCAAGTCGGTGACGGGAACCGCAATCCTGGGGTTGCTGGAACCGCCCGCTTGCATTGCCGCCGGCGAGATCCGACTCCACGGTGAACGGATCGACACCCTGCCGCCGGAGGCCCTGCGCCGGCTCCGCGGCAAGCGCATCGGCGCGATCTTCCAGGACCCGCTCACCGCCTTGGATCCGCTCTTCACGGTGGGCGATCAGCTGGTCGAGACCATCTGCACGCACCTGCCCCTGTCGGCCCGCCAGGCACGCGAGCAAGCCATCGCGCTGCTTGCGGAAGTCGGCATCCCCGCGCCCGAGACGCGCATCGACCAGTATCCGCATCAGCTCTCGGGCGGCATGCGGCAGCGGATCGTCATTGCACTCGCGCTGTGCGCGCAGCCGCAACTCGTGATCGCGGACGAACCGACGACGGCGCTCGATGTGTCGACCCAGGCGCAGATCATCGCGCTGCTGAAGAAGCTCGCGCGCTCGCACGGCACGGCGGTCATGCTCATCACGCACGACATGGGCGTGATCGCCGAAACCTCCGATCGTGTCGCTGTCCTGTACGCCGGGCGTCTCGCGGAGATCGGCTCGGTCCGCGAAGTGATTCATGCGCCCGGGCATCCGTACACGCGCGGACTGATGGGCGCCATTCCGAAGCTCGGTGCGCTGTCATCACGGCTCACGCAGATCGAGGGCGCCATGCCGCGCCTCGATGCGATCCCGCCGGGGTGTGCCTTCCATCCCCGGTGTCCGGAGCGGCTCGCGCCCTGCAGCGTCGAGCGCCCGGGACTCGTCGCCATCGAACATGGACAGGCCGCGTGCTGGCTGCACCGGCGGGATCGCCCTGGGCCGCAGTCCCCTCTCCTTCAAGGAGAGGGCTAGGGTGAGGATGGGGCCTGTGAACTCGCTTCCCTCGCTGCTCTCGTTCCAGGGCGTCGGCCGCGATTTCGATGTGTCACGCCCCTGGCTCGAGCGCACGCTCGGTCGTCTGCCGCGCAAGACACTCGTCGCCGTCGACGACGTCACCTTCGAGATCCCCAAGGGCCGGACGCTCGCGCTCGTCGGCGAGTCCGGTTGCGGCAAGTCCACCGTCGGTCGGCTGGCGGTCGGGTTGCACGCGCCCTCGCGAGGACACGTTCGCTTCGACGGACAGGACGTCGCGCAATTGAAGGGGACCACCGGATCGGAGATCCGCCGCCGGATGCAGATGATCTTTCAGGATCCGTACGCGAGTCTCAATCCGCGCTGGCGCGTGGAAGACATCGTGGCGGAACCGCTGCGCGCCCATGGTCTGGTGAGCTCACGGGACGACGCGCGGCGGAGGGTCGGTGAACTGCTGGAGCAAGTAGGGTTGTCCGCGGCCGATGCCCGCAAATTCCCGCATCAGTTCTCGGGCGGTCAGCGGCAACGGATCTCGATTGCGCGCGCGCTGTCCTCCTCGCCCGAGTTCCTGGTCTGCGACGAGCCCACGTCCGCACTCGACGTCTCCGTGCAGGCGCAGGTGCTGAACCTGATGCGCGACCTGCAGACGCGCCTCGGGCTCACTTTTCTGTTCATCTCGCACAACCTGGCCGTCGTGGAATACGTGGCCGACATCATCGGCGTGATGTACCTGGGACGGATCGTGGAGCTGGGACCGACGGCGGAGGTTCTAACGAGCCCAGTGCATCCGTATACGCGGATGCTGCTGGCGGCAATCCCCGATCTGGAGATGACGGGGACGCCGCGGACGCCGGTGGCCGGAGAAGTGCCGAGCCCGATCGATCGGCCGGACGGGTGTGCGTTTCATCCGAGGTGTCCATCTGCGACGGACGTGTGCTGGAAGCAGGTTCCAGAGGTTCGCGTGGTTGAAGGCGTCAGGGTCGCCTGTTATCACGCCTAGTCGTGGCGCGGTCGACAGGGAGTTCTACTGCTGCGTCTAGATACTTTGTAGGGCGTATCAAGCCGCCATTCCCAAGTGACTATGGAACAAGAGGCAAGACCTGGTACTTGGCTTGTGCACCACCAGTTACGTATACAACGGTGCCGACGGCATGTTGAGCGCCTCGGTGGACCCGCTGGGGCGCCGTACCGAGATGACCTATGACGGCCACGGCAACGTGACGCTCGTGAAGTACCTCGTGGGAACGCCCAATCAATACCAGTGGAGCTACCAATACACGACCTGGGACTTTCACAACCTGTGGAAAGCCACCGACCCACGCGGGCTCATCACCACCTACAGCTACGACATGCGCGGACGCCTGATCCAGGTGGCCGATCCGCTCGCCAATCTCACCAAATTCGCCTACAACAGCAACGGGCTGGTGACCCAGGTGACCGACCCGCGCAACC
>JAXMFE010000006.1:0-330618 GCA_046347985.1 Burkholderiales bacterium | reverse complement strand
CATGGTCGTCGATCAAGCATGCCGGGACGCCCTGGGAACTGGGCCTGGCGGAGACGCAGCAGACGCTCGTGCTCAATCGTCTCCGCGGACGCATTGCGGTCCAGGTCGACGGCCAGATGAAGACCGGTCGAGACGTGTTGATCGGTGCGCTGCTCGGGGCCGACGAGTTCGGCTTCGCGACGGCGCCGCTGGTGGTCGAGGGTTGCATCATGATGCGCAAGTGCCACCTGAACACCTGTCCTGTCGGTGTGGCCACCCAGGATCCGGAACTGCGTCGCAAGTTCAAGGGTCAGCCCGAGCACGTGGTGAACTTCTTCTTCTTCGTCGCCGAGGAGTTGCGCGAGTACATGGCGCAACTCGGGATCCGCAGGGTCGACGACCTCATCGGCCGTGCCGACCTGCTGGACATGAAGAAGGGCATCGAGCACTGGAAGGCACGCGGCCTCGATTTCACCCGTATCTTCTACATGCCGGCCATGCCTGCCGAGGTCGCCCGGTTCCATCGTGAAGCGCAGGATCATGGACTCGAGAAGGCGATCGATCATCGGCTCGTCGAGCTGGCGCAAGCGGCGCTCGAGCGCAAGGAGCGCGTGACCATCGACATGCCGATCCGCAACCTGAACCGCACCGTCGGCACGATACTGTCGTCGGAAGTGGCGCGCCGCTATGGCCACGCAGGCTTGCCGGACGACACGATCCACGTCCGCTTCGCCGGGTCCGCGGGGCAGAGTTTCGGTGCCTTCCTGGCCAGGGGGATCACGCTCGACCTGATCGGCGAGGCCAACGACTACGTCGGCAAGGGTCTGTCGGGCGGGCGCATCATCGTGCAGCCTTCTCCCAAGTTCCGCGGCAACCCGATCGAGAACATCATCATCGGCAACACCGCGATGTACGGCGCGATTCTGGGAGACGCCTATTTCCGCGGCGTGGCCGGCGAACGGTTCTGCGTCCGAAATTCAGGCGGCCAGGCCGTCGTCGAAGGTGTGGGCGACCATGGATGCGAGTACATGACCGGCGGCACGGTGGTGGTTCTGGGCATGACGGGCCGCAACTTCGCCGCCGGGATGTCCGGCGGCATCGCCTATGTCTACGACGAAGACGGCACGTTCAGGACCCGCTGCAATCCGGCCATGGTCACCCTCGAACCGGTCCTCGCGGAGAACGAGCAGGAAGGGAAGGTTCCGCGTGACATCTGGCATCTGAGAGAAGCGGACGAAGTCGTGCTCAAGCGGTTCGTGGAGACGCACGCCACCCTCACCGGCAGCCTGCGTGCCCGCGAGATCCTCGACAAGTGGGCCGAGGTCCGTTCCAAGTTCGTCAAGGTCTTCCCGAACGAGTACCGGCGCGCGCTCGGCGAGATGGCGGCCCGCAACGGCAAGATCGCCGCTTGACGCGGACGGCGTTCCCGACAACCACCGGCAACCCAAAGCATGGCCCGTGTCGCATGACACGGGCCCTCCAGACGATTCGCAGCGACAAGAGAACATGGGCAAGATCACCGGATTCATGGAGTACCAGCGCCTCGCCGAAGCCACCGAACCGGCCACGACGCGCGTCAAACACTGGAAGGAATTCGTCGGTCACCTGACGGATGACGACGCGAAGATCCAGGGCGCCCGCTGCATGGACTGCGGCATCCCGTTCTGCATGCAGGGCTGCCCGGTCAACAACATCATCCCCGACTGGAACGATCTGGTCTTCAAGCAGAACTGGCGCGAGGCGCTGGACACGCTGCATTCCACCAACAATTTTCCGGAGTTCACGGGCCGCGTCTGTCCCGCGCCGTGCGAAGCCGCGTGCACGCTGAACATCAGCGGCGACGCGGTCGGCATCAAGTCGATCGAGCACGCCATCGTCGACAAGGGGTGGGAGATGGGTTGGATCGTCCCCCAGCCGCCCGCGCACAAGACGGGAAGGAAGGTAGCCGTTATCGGTTCCGGCCCTGCCGGGATGGCCTGCGCGCAGCAACTCGCGCGTGCCGGCCATGACGTCACGCTCTTCGAGAAGAACGACCGGATCGGCGGCCTGCTCCGGTACGGGATCCCGGACTTCAAGATGGAGAAGCACCACATCGATCGTCGGATGGGCCAGATGGAGGCCGAGGGCGTCCGCTTCCGGTCCGGTGTCTTCGTCGGGGCGGAACCGCTCGGGTCCGGAATCGCGAACGGCGCCAAGGAGACGGTCGCACCCGACCGTGTCCTGGCAGAGTTCGACGCCGTGGTCCTGTCCGGCGGTGCCGAACAGCCGCGCGACCTGCAGGTACCCGGCCGCGAGTTGAAGGGCATCCACTACGCGATGGAGTTCCTGCCGATGCAGAACAAGGTCGTCGCGGGTGACCGTGTGGAAGGTCAGATCCTGGCTACCGGGAAGCACGTGATCGTCATCGGAGGCGGCGATACGGGCTCCGATTGCGTCGGTACCTCGAATCGCCACGGCGCAGCGTCCGTCACGCAGTTCGAGCTTCTTCCCCAGCCGCCCATCCAGGAGAATCGGCCGATGACGTGGCCCTATTGGCCTCTGAAGCTGCGGACCTCCTCGTCCCACGAGGAAGGCTGCGAGCGCGACTGGGCCGTTTCTACGCGCGAATTCCGCGGCGAGAACGGACAAGTCAAAGCGCTGGTGGCGGTGCGCGTCGAGTGGAAGAAGGATGAAGCCACTGGTCAGACGAGGATGGTGGAGGTGGCCGGCAGCGAGTTCGAATTGCCGGCGGATCTCGTGCTCTTCGCGATGGGATTCGTCTCACCGGTCGGCGCGGTGCTGAAGGCTTTCGGCGTCGACAAGGATTCGCGCGGGAACGCCAAGGCGACGACGGAAGGTCGAGCGAGCTACCAGACCAACGTCCCCAAGGTCTTTGCCGCCGGCGACATGCGGCGAGGGCAGTCCCTCGTCGTCTGGGCCATTCGCGAAGGGCGGCAATGCGCGCGCGCCGTCGACGAGTTCCTCATGGGACGCAGCGACCTCCCGCGCTGAGTTGCGACGGTCCACTCGAGGCGGGCGGACGCCTTCCTCGAGTGTTGCTCGGGGCGTTCCCTACGAGATCCCCCGGCGCGATGCCGGGTTTCCGGTCCCCAGATCACGGCTTCACAACCCAGGCGCGCCATGTCCCACCAGCCCAAGAACGATACTTTCCTGCGCGCATTGCTGCGCGAACCCACGCCGCATACCCCGATCTGGATCATGCGGCAGGCGGGACGATACTTGCCCGAGTACAACGCGACCCGGGCACGTGCCGGCGACTTCCTCAGCCTCTGCCGCAATCCGCACCTTGCAACCGAGGTCACCCTACAACCGCTCGCCCGATTCTCCCTGGATGCTGCGATCCTGTTCTCGGACATCCTCACGATTCCGGACGCCATGGGTCTCGGGCTGTATTTCGCGGAAGGGGAAGGCCCCCGGTTCGAGCGGCCGTTGCGTGAAGAGTGGGAGATCAACGCCCTGACGGCGCCGGATCCGTGGGATCACCTGCGTTACGTGATGGATGCGGTGACCCAGATCCGCAAGGCATTGTCGAATGAAGTGCCGCTGATCGGATTCTCCGGGAGCCCGTTCACGCTCGCCTGTTACATGATCGAGGGTCAGGGCGGGACGGACTTCGAGCGCGTCAAGAAGATGCTCTATTCGAGGCCCGACCTGCTGCATCGCATCCTCGAGATCAACGCCAAGGCCGTCGCGAGCTACCTCAACGCCCAGATCGAATGCGGCGCTCAGGCCGTGATGATCTTCGATACCTGGGGAGGCGCTCTGTCGGCCGCCGCCTACCAGGAATTCTCCCTCCGGTATCTGGAATCCGTGGTCTCCGGCCTGACGCGGTTTCGCGACGGCGCCAGAATCCCCAGCATCGTCTTCACGAAGGGTGGCGGCTTGTGGCTCGAGAAGATCGCGGCGATCGGCGCCGATGCCGTGGGGCTCGACTGGACCATCGACATCTCGGAGGCGCGCGCGCGCGTGGGCACGCGCGTGGCGCTCCAGGGCAACCTCGATCCGAGCATCCTGCTGACGTCCCCCGATGTGGTTCGCCGGGAAGCCGAAAAGGTCCTGACCGCCTACGGGACCGGCAGCGGGCACGTCTTCAATCTGGGTCACGGTGTGTCGCGCTTCACGCCGCCGGAGAACGTGGCGGCTCTGGTGGACGCCGTGCACGAAGTATCAAAGCGTTATCACTGACCTGAGCGGGGTCTCAGTTTCTTCCGCCTGTCAAGGAGTTATTCACAGATTCCGGTGCCGGGCACGCGTTTGCGGCGCGTTTTGCATCCAGGGAGCGAGGTCGTCCGCCTAACCTGTTGAATATTGGAAGGCAGCCCGAAGATTCGCGAACACGGAGAGGGATCGTGCGTATCGTGCTTGACATTCCCGCACGGCTTTGGGGCGAGGATTTATCCACAGGTTGTCCAATGGCGAAAGCGCTTTCCGCCCAAGTGTTTTGCCGACGATGGTGAGGCCGTCTCGCAGGTTTCGTCCGTAACTTCCTCACGCGGAAAAGGTTGATCGAGTGACGGTATCGCTGCTGATCCGTGACACCCCGTTCCGCTCCCATGGGTACCACTTGAGGGATTCCGGCTGCTTCGGGGCACGCTCGGACGAGATCGGGTCGGGCCTCCCGGCGTTGTCCCGGGGGAGACCGTCGTGGCAGTGATCCGCGTGGCGCTCGATGTTCCCGTCGACGAACTCTTCGACTACGTGGACGACCAGGCGGACGGTCGAGACGTCGGCTGCCTCGCGGAGGTGCCGTTCGGGCGCTTCGTGAAGGTCGGGGTCGTGATGGAGGTCTCCGCGACTTCTAAGCTAGAGCGCGGCAGACTGAAGCCCGTGCGGTACGTTCATCGCAGCGGTCCGCGATTGTCGGCAGAGATCCTCGGGCTGCTGCGCTTCTGCAGCGACTACTACTGCCACCCCGTCGGACCTGCGGTCGTGGCGTCCTTGCCGACCCTGCTGCGGCGGCCCCGTCGCCCCGATCGGCAAGCGCCGACCGCGTATCAACTGACCGAATTGGGACGTACCCAGTCACCGGATGCCCTCAAGCGTTCTCCCGTTCGGCGTGCCGTTCTGCAGGCCTTTGGTGCTTCACCGCGAATCGAGGTGACCGCCGCTGCATCTCTGGCTCCGACCGCGTTGCGGGTCATCCGGGAGTTCGTCGAAATGGGATGGCTCGAGGCGCTCCACGTTCTTGACACCCAGGGTGGAGCTTCGCCGACGCGGCCTCTCAAGATGCCGGTCGATCCGCAGGTGCCGGTCATGTCGGCCGCCCAGGCAGACGCTGTCCGTCGTATCTCGGCCTCCCTCGAGACTTTTGCGGTCTTCCTGTTGAACGGGGTGACCGGCAGCGGCAAGACCGAGGTCTATCTCCGTCTGATGGAGGCGGTTCTGCGGGCGGGACGGCAGGCGCTGCTGCTGGTCCCCGAGATCAACCTTACGCCTCAACTGGAGGCACGCGTGGCTGCCCGGTTCGGCGACAGCAACGTCGTGTCGCTGCACAGCGGATTGGGAGAAGGGGAACGGCTCCGTCGCTGGAATCGAGCCGTCAGCGGGCACGCCCGCATCGTGGTCGGGACGCGACTCTCCGTCTTCACGCCCATGCCGGATCTCGGGGTGATCCTGGTGGACGAGGAGCACGATGCCTCGTACAAGCAGCAGGAAGGATTGCGCTATCACGCACGCGATGTGGCCGTCCTGCGTGCCCGTGACCGCGGCGTCCCCGTCGTGCTGGGTTCCGCCACGCCGTCCCTCGAGAGCTGGCGCAATGCGACGTCCCGGCGCTACGAACTGCTCACGTTGCCCGATCGACCCAGCAGCCGCTCACCCACGCTGTCGCTGGTCGACATCCATGGCAAGACCCTCGACGAGGGAGTGTCCGCGGCGGCGCTGGACGCGATTGCTGCCACCGTCGCGCGGGGAGAGCAGGTACTCGTGTTCCTGAATCGCCGAGGGTTTGCGCCGTCGCTGTTCTGCCATGCCTGCGGGTGGTCGGCCGCCTGTCATCGCTGCAGTGCGCGCCTGACAGTGCATCTCGGGGCAAAGTGCTTGCGCTGTCACTACTGCGGCCACGAGGAACGCCTCATTGCCGCGTGCCCGAGTTGTGGCAACCAGGATCTGCTCCCCGTGGGCGCCGGGACCGAGCGCCTCGAGCGCCTGTTGGAGCGGCGAGTGCCGGGCGCCCGCATTGCGCGCGTCGATCGCGACACGACCCGGCGCAAGGACGCGTTCGCCCACATGCGCCAGCGCATCGCCGGTCGGGAGGTCGATATCCTCGTGGGGACCCAGATGCTGGCCAAGGGGCACGACTTTCCCGGCCTGTCGCTGGTGGTGGTGCTGGGCGCGGACGACGCCCTGTACTCCGCCGACTTTCGGGCGGAAGAGCGGCTGTTCGCGTTGCTGCTGCAAGTGGCCGGACGGGCAGGGCGCGCCGGGCTTCCCGGCACGGTGCTGATCCAGACTGCGCTGCCGACGCATGCGCTGTTCCAGGCCCTGCTGACCCAGGACTTCGTTCGCTTCGCCGAGGCGCAGCTGGCCCTGCGTCGACGAACCGAGTTTCCTCCCTTCTCCTTTCAAGCCGTACTCCGCGCGGAAGCCGTGGAGGCGCGGGAGGTGTTCGGTTTCCTCGGAGATGCGGCCGCGCGGGCACGCGCGCTGGCAACGACGGTCACCGTGCACGATCCCGTGCCGGCCGTCGTTCCGCGAGTCGCGGGCAAATGGCGAGGGCACGTCCTGCTGCAGAGCGCCGGCCGCCCGGAGCTGCGCGGCCTGCTGTCTTCGTGGCTGCCATCCCTCGAATCGCGCCGGGTCCGATTCGCCATCGACGTCGATCCGCTGGAACTCTAGCGCCGCGTGCCCGGACGCTCGAGGGGTCACGGCTATAATGCGGCGATTCTCCGCACCGCTCCCCTCATGCCATCCGCAATACTCGCCGACCCGAAGACGCATCTGTCGGAATTGTTCGAAACCTCACTCGGCGTCGTCGCACCCGAGCACACGTCCGTCCCGATCGTGCTGGAGCGCCCGAAGTCGGCGGCGCACGGCGATTTCGCCTGCAACGTGGCAATGCAGCTGGCTCGGCGGCTGAAGCGCAATCCGCGCGAAGTCGCGCAGCTCGTCATCGATCAGTTGCCGGACTCTCCCTTCGTGGAGCGGGTCGAGATCGCGGGGGCGGGCTTCATCAATGTCTTCCTTCGGAGCGCCGCCAAGCGGTCGGTGGTCAGCTGCGTCCTTGCCCAGGGCAGCCGCTATGGTCGTATCGAGACGGGCAAGGGGCGGCGCGTGCAGGTCGAGTTCGTCTCCGCCAATCCTACAGGTCCGTTGCATGTCGGCCACGGGCGCGGCGCCGCATACGGCGCGAGTCTCGCCAACGTGCTGGAAGCCGCGGGTTTCTCCGTTGCGCGGGAGTACTACGTCAATGATGCCGGCCGGCAGATGGACATCCTGTCCGTGTCCGCCTGGGTCCGTTACCTGGCGCTGTTCGGCGAGACGATTCCGTTCCCCGCCAACGGGTACCAGGGAGACTATGTTCGAACCCGGGCAGAAGAGCTGAAGGCCGTCGACGGCGACCGTTTCCGCCGGTCCGCCGCAGACGTGGCCAGCGGCCTGCCCGATGCGCCGGAGGGAGACGAGCCGGCGATCGAGACGCGGATGGACGCGCTGATCGACCGCGCGAAGATGCTTCTCGGCGACGACTTCGGTCATCTCTCTCGGTTCGTGCTCGAGCGCCAGTTGGAAGGTATCCGGGATGTCCTCGGACGATTCGGGGTGCACTTCGATCTGTGGTATTCCGAGCAGTCGCTCTACGATTCCGGCCGTGTCGCCCAGGCGCTGGAAGTGCTCGACCACGGCGGTCACCTCTATCGGCAGGACGGCGCGCTCTGGTTCCGGACGACCGCGCTGGGAGACGACAAGGATCGCGTCGTGCAGCGCGAGAACGGTCTGTATACGTACTTTGCCTCCGATATCGCGTACCACCACGACAAGTTCCAGCGCGGGCACGACCTCGCGATCGACGTGTGGGGGGCCGACCATCACGGGTACATTCCGCGGGTGAAGGCCGCGATCGAGGCGCTCGGTGTGAATCCGGAGCGGCTGGTGGTTCCGCTGATCCAGCTGGTCGCGCTGTTCCAGGGCGGTGAACCCGTGAAGATGGGCAAGCGCAGCGGCAGTTACGTGACGCTCGAGGATCTGATGGACGACGTCGGTGTCGATGCCACGCGCTACTTCTATCTGGCGCGCAAGTGCGACCAGCATCTCGATTTCGATCTCGATCTCGCGAAGTCGCAGAGCAACGAGAACCCGGTCTACTACATCCAGTACGCCCATGCGCGCGTCTGCCGCGTGCTCGAACAATGGGGGGGCGACGAGGACACGCTGCGCACCGTTCCGCTCGATGCATTGTCGACGCCGCAGGAAATGCAGCTCACTCAGCGCCTGCTCGACTACGCTGACACGATCGAAGCGGCAGCCCGGGACTTTGCTCCCCACGGCGTCGCCTTCTACCTGCGCGACCTCGCTGCGGAGTTCCACAGCTACTACAACGGGACGCACTTCCTCGTTCCCGAAGAGGATGTCAGGCTCGCCCGACTCGCCCTGGTGGCGGCCGTGCGCCAGGTGATCCGCAACGGTCTGGCGCTCCTCGGCGTCAGCGCCCCCGAGAAGATGTAGCGCCATGGCGAGCAAGGACTACAAGACGCCGCAGCGACAGGCCGCCGCCCGGTCCGGCCATCCGATGGTGATCGGGATCGTGATCGGTGTGGTATTGGGTCTTGCCGCCGCGCTCGGTGTGGCCCTGTATTTCACGAAGGTCCCCGGGCCGTTCGTGGCACGGGATGAGGCGCCCCGGACGGCCGAGGGCGGCGCATCCCCGACCAAGCCCAAGGAATCCCCGAGTTCGCGACCGCAAGCGACGACACCGCAGTCCGAAACGCAACCTCCGTCCCAAGCGACCGCACCTGATGCCGCGGCGGCGACGCCGCGACCGGGTGAAAAGCCGCGTTTCGAGTTCTACGGCATCCTCGCGGGGTCGGAGAAGCCCGCCAAGGACAAGGACTTGAAGGCCTCGGCGCACGATGCCGAGAAGCCGGTCGAGCACTTCTATCTTCAGGTCGGTGCCTTCCCCCGCGCGGACGACGCCGACAATCTCAAGGCCAAGCTCGCCCTGGCCGGAATCGAAGCCAAGATCAAGACCGCGGAGCTGCCCGACGGAAAAACCTGGCATCGTGTCCGCGTGGGGCCGTTCGAGAACGTTGGAGAGGTCGATCGCGTTCGCGCGCGGCTCAAGGAGAACCAGTTGCAGGGGGCGCTCATCAAAGTGCAGGAAAAGCCCTGAGCGGAGCTCTCCTGAAAACCCAGTGTGCTCCGAGCCGGAACCGCGCAGGGACCGGATCGCAGCGAAATTCCCGTCGGAGGTGAAATGAATGCGTTGAAACTGGTTCTGGCATCCCTGGCACTCGCGCTGGTCACGACGCCTGCCATCGCGAAGGTCGAACCCGAGAAGGACTACAAGGTGCTGCCTCAGGCCCAACCCTCGGAGGCGCCAGGCAAGGTCGAGGTGCTGGAGTTCTTCCAGTACGGCTGCGGCCACTGTTTCGAGTTCGAGCCGTCGATGAAGGCATGGCGTGCGAAGAAGCCGAAAGACGTCGAGTTCAAGTACGTGCCGACGGTGTGGGACGAATCCCGCATTCCACAGGCGAAGATCTACTACGCACTGGAGTCGCTCGGGCTGGTCGATGCCTTCCACGACAAGGTCTACGATGCCGTCCACGAGAAGCATCTCAAGCTGTGGGATCGACCCGTCCTCTCGAAGTGGATCGCCCAGCAGCAGGGGATCGACGCCAAGAAGTTCGAGGAGGCCTACGATTCCTTCGGCGTGAACAGCAAGGTGCAGCGTGCGATGCAGATGACCAAGGCCTACCGGATCACCGGCACACCGACCGTCGCCATCGCGGGCAAGTACCTCACCGGCCCGTCCTTCGCCGTGTCTCCCGCGGGGCAGGTCGACCAGGTGAGGGTACACGCGATCATGGATGAACTGGTCGCGATGGAACGCAAGAAGCCCGCGAAGTAGACCCGGCGCCGGCCTCGTGCCGGTGCTCGTTGCACGACGGCAGCGCTTCTCCCGCGACCCGTCGCGTTTGGCGCATCACGAGACTCTCTCATGCATCCGCGCGGCGTCTTCATCACCGGCGCATCCGATGGCATCGGTGCAGCCTTGGCCCGAGCGTATGCGGCTCGGTCGGTGCCCGTGGGACTGGTGGCTCGTCGGCGGGATCGCGTCGAGTCGCTCGCCGCGTCGCTGGGTACTCGCGCGATTGCCTACGCCGCCGACGTGCGGGATTCGGCATCCCTCCGGAATGCCGCCGAGGATTTCGTCGCACGTCACGGCGTTCCCGATATCGTCATCGCCAACGCAGGGGTCAGTGCCGGAAACCTGACGGGGATGGCGGACGACATCGAGACGTGCGAGTGGATCTTCGACGTCAACGTGACCGGCATGATTCGCACCTTCCAACCGTTCATCGAGCGCATGACCCGGGAAGGGCGAGGATCCCTGGTGGGGATTGCCAGCGTCGCCGGCGTCCGCGGTTTGCCGGGGGCCGGTGCCTATTGCGCCTCGAAGTCGGCGATGATCACCTACCTGGAGAGTCTCCGCGTCGAACTCCGCCCGAGCGGCGTCCGCGTTCTGACGATCTGCCCTGGCTACGTGGCCACCGCCATGACGGTCAGGAATCCCTACCCGATGCCGTTCATGCTGCCGGTCGATGAGGCCGCGCGACGCATCGTCCGCGCCGTCGATGCCGGCCGTCGATATACCGTGATTCCGTGGCAGATGGGTCTGGTCGCTCGGGCGCTTCGACTGTTGCCCCGAGCCGTCTTCGATCGCGTGTTCGTGCGAGCCGGCCGCAAGCCGAGGCGGACCGATAAAACCGCGAATCTGCCCGGAGGAACGAAAGGCCCCGCGCCGTAGCCACTGATTTTCGGTGGTCCCCGCAGGCGTCAGGTCAGATCGAGACCGGTCAGGCGTCCCAGCTCCGCCAGCGCCGTGGCCGGGTCTTCCAGCTTCACGGTCTGCATGCCGAGCGCGCGGGCGGGCTTGAGGTTGATGCCGAGATCGTCCACGAAGACGGCCTCCGTCGGCGAGACACCGAGCTTCTCGCACGCCATGAGATAGATGGCCGGCTCGGGCTTGCGCACACCGACCTTGCTCGATTCGATGACGAACTCGAACATCGCCGACACTTCCCGCCAGGCGGCTTCCCGCTCGGGCGACACGATCCCGGGACCCACGTCACCGAAATTGTTCGTGATGCACGCAACCCGGAGCACTCGCCGGCAGCGACGCAAGGCCTCGACCATCTCCGGGCGTACCTCGCCGAAGAGCAACTTGACGACATCGCGCCCGGATACGCGGTGGCCGATGGCCGCCGATTCATCGGCGAAGGCCGCATCGAACGCCTCCAGGCCGATCTCGGCCCGCTCGAGCCGCGCCCAGGCGTTGTCGTGCGGGTTCACCGTGTTCACGTGACGGATGAACCCTTCGGGCAATCCGCGAGCGCGTTCGAATCGGGCAAACGCCACGAACGGGCTGGTGGTGAAGACTCCACCGAAGTCCCAGAGGACGGCGCGGATGACGGATGCGGCGCTCATTTCTTCTTTTTCTTCCGGTATTCATCGATGGCCCGCTTCAGTTCCTTGTGCTCTTCGCAGGGAATGGGCGTGCAGAGCCTGGTCAGCTCGGCGAGATGCGCGTCGGCTTTCGCCGGCTGATCCGTCATCAGATAGGCCTCGCCGATGTACTCGTGAGCCCCCTTGTGACCCGGGTCGATCCTCAACGCCTCCTCGTATTCGGCAAAGGCCGCGTCGAATTTTCCCTGCTTCCGGTAGGCAAAGCCCATCCAGTTGTGTGCATCCGCATTGCCCGGATCGACGGCAAGACACTTCTTGAGCGCCTCGACGGCCGCCGGCCAGTCCTGGGCGTCGATGGCACGCCGTCCGGCGACGAAGTTGACGTCGTCGGACGGCGCAGCAGTCCGATCTCCCATGTTCGCAGTGAGCGGCAGGGCTAGAGAGAGGAGGCACGCGGCCAGTGCGGCGCGTGCCGTCACCGAGGCAGAGGTCATGGCAGTTTCTCCGTGAAGGAAGGCGCCGTGCATGGCTAGCCGGGATTCTAACGACGGAAGACGACAAGCCACGCGCGAATCACGCACGATGAAGCGCAGCGGCCTTCGGCGCGTCGATGTTGTGACGTCCTCGCCCGGTGCGAGTTCCGGCATTCCCGCGCCCGCGCTAGCCCGCGCCCCGCGGCTTCTCGGCGGTCATGTTCAGGCTGATCGGCACGCCCTTGAACATCAGCGAGCTGGTGTCGTTGAAGAGTCCGAAGAAATCGACCCGCTTGAGGTTGCAGAAGCCCGACGCCGAAAGATACATCGACAGGAACTCCTCGTTCAGTCCGACGACGTGGTAGTCGTACTGGTCCACATGGCCGCCGAACAGCATGCGCATGATCATGAACCGGTCGTCCGGGGTGTATTTCTCCTTGAGCACGAACATCTCGGCCAGGATCTCCATGTCCGGGACGCTGATCGAGACCCGGCCGCCCGGCCGCAGCACCCGGCACCACTCGGTCAGGGTGTCCTGCAGTTCCCGCGTGTAGTCGAAGTGCTCCACCACGTGCGACGCGTAGATCTCGACGAAGGTGTCGTCGGGAAACCTGGAAAGATCGTTGGCATTGCAGACATGGTCGACGTGCGGGCCGGCATTGGCATTGAGCACTTCCCATCCCGCGGCCCTGACGGCGCCGCCGATATGCAACCTTCTGTCCATCGGTAAGTTTCCCCTGACGAGTGGAACGTGACCGCGAGGCCATCATGCGCATCGCGACCCGCTTCCGTCTCTGCAGACGGTCATGCGGGCGATGCCGAGCCGCATGCCGGGTGGATTGATGACCGGTCCCGCGCGGGACTTCCGGATACTGCGGAGATTGGCCGCGGACGACAAGAGCCGCGACCGGACGATCCCGACCGGCGGGCGCTACGGTTGCGGCGGCCCATCCTCGAGGAACCCGATCGCGTCCAGTTCCGCCAGCAGTTCCCGGTAGTCCACGGCGCCCTGGCTCGACGGGGCGAAGCGGAAGATGTCCTTTGCATGCATCGGGCTCTCGGCGAGCGATACGTTCTCGTGCACCCGGGTCTCGCAGACGATGCCGGGGAAGGTGTCGCGGACTTCCTGGTAGATCCGGAACGACAGCTTGCGGCGGGCATCGTATCGGGTGACCACGACACGTCGCGTGAAGGCACGCTTGGTCTTGCGTTCGAGCACGTCGAGTGCGGCGTTGATCCGGTGCACCCCCTGCAGCGACAGGTAGTCGGCCGACACCGGGATCAGCACCTTGTCCGCGGCCATGAGTGCGTTCAGCGTCAGGACGCCCAGCATCGGGCAGCAGTCGATCAGCACCGGGTCGCCCCGCTGCCATCCCGCTTCCTCGATGCCGGCCTTCAGACGTCGCGTCATGCTGACATCGGCGCCGTAGAGGGCGTCCACCTTGGAGAGATCCAGCGCCGCCGGCACCAGCCGGGCGCCCGACGAGAGTGCCTGAGCAAGGGCCGGAAGCGTGGTCGACCCCTGGAAGAACGCGAAGATGCTCTCCGGTCCCGGGACATTCTTGATTCCCATGGCCAGGGAAAGGTGCCCCTGCGGATCGAGGTCGATGGCGATGGGGCGTCGCTCGGCGCGCGCCAGGGCGGCGATCAGATTGAATGTCGTGGTCGTCTTGCCGACGCCGCCCTTCTGGTTGAAGACCGCGACGACGCTCATGCGGCCGTCCGGTGATCGGTCGCGCTCACCGTTTCAGCTCGATCTCGACGAACGCGAATTCGTGGTCGTTCGCATTGATCACATCGTGTTCCACTCCGGCTGCACGCGAGTAGGCCACGCCGGCCTTCAAGGCGACCTCACGCACACCGTCCGCCTCGACCAGACGCAATCGGCCGTCCATGAGCGGCACGACGACGTAGTCCAGTTCGTGCCGGTGGTGCCCCGTGGCGGCGCCGGGCGCAAAGCGCCATTCGGTCACGCGCACGCGGTCGTCGTCGATCTGAAGTGTCGGACGGGCGGATTCCATGCCGCGATTATGGCGACGAGACGGGGCAATTGGCTACGTCCGATCGCGGTTCCGGCGTGCACGCGCCGGCCCGGATCGGGAGCAATCCGTCGCGAAACCGCGGGGCGTGTATGCTCGTTGCATCCGACACACTCGCGGGCCCCGCCGACGACGGTCACGCTCGTTCGAACAGGAGACGGTTGCATGGGACGCCAGATCCTTGCCCTGGACATGGCCGGGGCACCGAGGCGGTGGGTCAGCACCGAAACGGCCGTCACCTACTACGCTCGGTCGATGGTGGCGTACGGCATCGGTGATGCGGGGCTGGTCTACCGAGGCGGCTGGCAGAAGGGTGGCCGACGCTCCGTGATTGCGGTGGAGAACATCATCGCCGTGCGCGGCGACGCTTCCTTCGGCGAGGCCTTCCATCACGCGCCGCTCCTTTCCAATCTCAAGCTGTTCGCCCGCGACCGCCGCGTCTGCGCCTACTGCGGCGCACGATTCCGCAGTCACGCCCTGTCCCGGGAGCACGTGCTGCCTGTTTCGCGAGGGGGGCGCGATACGTGGACGAATGTCGTGACGGCCTGCCGTGGCTGCAATGCGCGCAAGGGCAATCGCACACCCGAGGAAGCCGACATGCGATTGCTGTATCTGCCCTATGTGCCCTCGCGGTGGGAGGACTTCATTCTCTCCAATCGCGACATCCTCGCCGACCAGATGGCGTATCTGCTGGCCAAGGTGCCGGCGGAAAGCCGCCTGAAGAACTGAGTCTCGGGCGCACCGACGTGATGTCCCGGGCGTCATCGCCTGCCGCCGCATGCGGGTCGGCTCGCCCATTCGTTCGACCTGCCCTCGCATGAACCTCCGTCATCCCGGGGTGGCTGCGGCGCTCGTCGCGGCGCTGTTGTTCGGCGCAGGGACGCCTCTCGCGAAGCTGCTTCTGGCAAACGTCAGCCCCTGGCTCCTGGCCGGCCTGCTCTATCTCGGATCCGGACTGGGCCTCACCTTGTACCGCTGGCTCGCGCGGCGTCCGCGCGTGCGGCTCTTGCGACAGGAGGCCGGCTGGTTTGCCGGTGCGGTGCTGTCCGGAGGCGTGGTGGGGCCGGTGCTGCTGATGACCGGATTGGCAGGCATGCCTGCTTCGGGGGCCTCCCTGCTGCTCAATGCGGAAGGGGTGCTCACGGCATTGTTGGCCTGGTTCGTCTTCGGGGAGAACGTCGATCGCCGCATCGCGATCGGCATGTTCGCCATCGTCGCCGGGGCGGTCGTGCTCGGCTGGCCCGACGAGGCGGAGTTCGCCGGACTCCGGCCCGCGCTCTGTGTCGTCGGCGCGTGTCTCGCTTGGGCCGTCGACAACAACCTCACGCGCAAGGTGTCGCTTTCCGACGCGACGTGGGTCGCCGCCGTCAAGGGGCTCGTGGCCGGGGTCATCAACCTTGCCCTGGCCTTCGCAACCGGAGCGAGCCTTCCAGCCGCGATGGCGGCACTCGGCGCGATGACGGTCGGATGGCTCGCCTATGGCGTCAGCCTCGCGTTGTTCGTCGTCGGGCTGCGGCATCTCGGCACCGCGCGCACCGGTGCCTATTTCTCGGTGGCGCCGTTCTTCGGTGCCCTGCTGGCGTTGTTTCTGGGTGAGTCCCTGACGATTCCGCTCGCCGTCGCCGGCCTGCTGATGGGCCTCGGCGTCTGGTTGCACCTGACCGAGCATCACGAGCACGAGCATCGGCACGAGGAGACGACGCACGACCACGAGCACGTCCACGATGAACATCACCGGCACGAGCACGCCTTTGTGTGGGACGGTGTCGAGCCGCATCGTCACGAGCACCGGCATGTACCCCTGACCCACACGCATCCGCATTTCCCCGACATGCATCATCAGCACGTCCATTGAGTTCGAGCGCGCTGCGAGTGGAGAGGATCTTGCTGGGGCGAGTCCTCCCCGACCGGAGGCTTCGCATGTCCCGATATGTTCCCTGCATCACCTTGTCCGGCCTGATCGCCGCAGGTTGCGCTACGCCCTTGACCGAAGGACCCGACACCTCCCCGCAGAACCCGACGGCCGTGCTCGAGACGCATCTCGTGAACGACGGCGTGAAGGGTTTCGTCCCGTTCGAAGGGACGACCCGCAGCTATACCCGGTCCGACATGCACCGGGAGGATTCGACCCTGAAGGGCACCGGCACGGTGACCCGGTTCCTGGTCGGCAACAACGAGAGCGCCCGTATCGAGCGTCTGGACCGCAGGCTCGTCTGGACACTCGACCCGAAGGAGAAGACCTACACCGAATGTCCGCTCAAGGTTTGCGGCGGGCACGCCGCAACCCCACCCGCGACGCGTCCCTCCGAGAAACCTGCGGAGAAGCCGAAAGAGCCCGATTGCGCCATGAAGATTGCCGCGGCGAGTTTCACCGTGAAGCCGACCGGCGAGAAGCGCGCGATCAATGGGTTCGACACCGAGCAGTACCTGGTCTCGTGGGTCGTCACGTTGCAGGATCCGAAAGCGCGCAAGACCACGAGCACGCTTGCCGTCGATCTCTGGACCACGGCGCTCACCGCGCCGCTGAAGGAAGCTCAGGCCATGCAGCAGGCCTATGCGAAAGCCTACGCCACCGAGGTCATTGGCACGACCGTGTCATCGGACAAGACCGTGGTCGTGCCGGCCGAAGCCGGCAGGCTCATCGATGCGTATCTCGCGCCGATGATGGGTGCCGCCGACAAGTCGGGGTTCCTGAAAGCAGGGAAGGACCTGGACAAGGTCAAGGGCTATCCGATCCTCACCAAGCTCACGTGGGACATGAAGGGTACTGCCTGCGCCGAGCAGGCCGAGGGAAAGGCGGCCGAGGAGAAGCCGTCGCTGCCGACCGGCAAGGGTGACCTGCTGTCGTCGGTGACCGACTTCTTCGTGAAGAAGAGGTCCGAGGAAGTCACGAAGGAGATGGCGGACAAGCCGTTCCTGTCTTTCACGTCTGAAGTGAAGGCGTATCGCGTCGAGCCCGTGCACGACTCCGTGTTCAATCCGCCCGGGAACTTCAGGCCGGTCAGTCCCAAGTGATCCTGCGGTGACGCGGCCTCCCTGCCGCGCCGTCCGAGGTCACGATGACGAGGACTTGGCACCCAGCGAATCGGTCGGCGCATCCTGAAGATCCCGCCGGATTCAGGATGGCGCGCCGGCAACCGCCGGGAGCGGCATGCGTGACGATCTTCAGCGGGCGAGGGGGCTCAAAAGACCCCCCTGGAGCGTTTTCACGAACTCCGGGTAAAATCGCGGGTTTTCGCCGGATTCGGGATTCGGCGAATTCCCATTCCCCAGAAAAGGCGAAATCATGGCAAGGCAGAAGGCGCTCGAGCTGTACCGCAACATCGGGATCATTGCGCACATCGACGCGGGTAAGACGACCACCACCGAGCGGGTGCTCTACTACACCGGGCGCAAGCATCAGATCATTGACGTCCATGACACCAAGGACGGCAAGTCCAGCACCACGACCGACTACCTCGAGCAGGAGCGCAAGCGCGGGATCACGATCCAGAGCGCGGCCGTGTCCACCGAGTGGAAGGGGCACCAGATCAACGTGATCGACACCCCCGGGCACGTGGACTTCACCATCGAGGTGAACCGCAGCCTGCGCGTGCTGGACGGTGCGGTGGTCGTGTTCGACGGCGTGGCCGGCGTGGAACCCCAGACCGAGACCAACTGGCGCCTCGCGAACCAGTACAACGTGCCCCGCATGTGCTACATCAACAAGATGGACCGCATGGGTGCCAACTTCCAGAAGGCCGTCACGGGCATCCGCGAGCGCCTCGGCGCCAACGCCCTCCTGCTTCACGTGCCGATCGGGAGCCACGACGAGTTCGTCGGCATGTTCGACCTGGTGACCAACCTCGGGTACGTGTGGAAGGAAGAGGACAAGGACTCGCCCTGGGAGAGCCTGCCCCTCGAGGAAGTGAAGAGCCGCTTCAAGTTCGCCGCGTCCTACGACAACGAATGGCTCGATCGCATCCCCAAGCTCCGCGAAGAGCTGATCGAGGGAGCGCTCGCCATGGACGACGACGCTTTCATGCACTACGTCGAGACCGGCGAATGGAACATGGAAACCCTGAAGAAGTGCATCCGCAAGGGTACGGTCACCGGCAAGCTCGTTCCGGTGCTCTGCGGATCCTCCTTCAAGAACAAGGGTGTGCAGCAGCTCCTCGATGCGGTGGTCGACTACATGCCCTACCCCGGCGAGAACGGCGGCATCTCCCTCGTGGACCCGGACGGCAAGGCGGTCGGCGTACAGAACGTCACTGACGACGCGCCGGCCCGTGCGCTTGCGTTCAAGGTGATCAACGACCAGTTCGGCACGCTCACCTTCGTGCGCGTCTACTCCGGCGTGATCAAGAAGGGCGACACGCTGATGAACGTGACCCGTGGCAAGAAGGAGCGGATCGGCCGGATCGTGGAAGTGCAGGCCAACGTCACCAAGGACATCGAAGAAACCCGTGCCGGCGACATCTGCGCATTCGTCTCGATGAAGGAAACCGAGACGGGCGACTCGCTCTGTGATCTGGACAATCCGGTCCTGCTCGAGCGGATGCGTTTCCCCGACCCCGTGATCAGCGTGGCCGTGGAGCCGAAGTCCCGCGCCGACATCGACAAGTTGTCGACCGCGCTCTACAAGATGGCGAAGGCCGACCCGTCGCTGCGTCTGCACGTCGACCAGGACACCGGCCAAACGGTGCTGCGTGGCATGGGTGAACTGCACCTGGAAATCACGATCGACCGGATGCGCACCGAACTCGGCGTCGAAGCCAACATGGGCAAGCCGAAGGTCAGCTTCCGCGAAGCCTTCGGCAACACGGTCGAGCACACCTACACGCACAAGAAACAGTCCGGCGGTTCCGGTCAGTTTGCCGAGGTGAAGATGGTGTTCGAGCCGCTCGAATCCGGCAGCGGCATCCAGTTCGAGGACGAAGTCGTGGGCGGTCGCGTGCCGCGCGAATACATCCCGGCCGTCGAGCACGCGATCCGTACCGAGGCCATGCGTGGTCAGGTGGCGGGCTACGAAGTCCTCGACTTCAAGGCGCGCCTGATCGATGGCAAGTTCCACGATGTCGACTCGTCTGCCCTGGCGTTCGAAATCGCCGGTCGCGCCTGCTTCCGCGAAGCGCACAAGATGAGCCGTCCGAAGCTGCTCGAGCCGGTCATGCGCATCGAGGTCGTGACCGAAGCGGACTACCTCGGCGACATCATCGGTGACGTGAACCGCCGGCGCGGTCAGGTCTCCGACCAGGGTCAAAAGGGGACCCAGGCCTTTGTCCAGGGCTTCGTGCCGCTGGCCGAGATGTTCGGCTACATCAACTTCCTGCGTTCCGCCACCAGCGGTCGCGGCACGTTCACGATGGAATTCGATCACTACTCCGAAGTGCCGTCGAATCTCGTCGAGAAGCTGATGGAGAAGGAAGTCAAGTAAGTCCGTCAGGCAGTCGCTGTAACGCGGGGCCGGCATTGCCGGCCCCGTTTTTTTGTCCGCACCCCTTGCGAGATGCCCTCGTCCAGTCTCCTCGCAGCCTCCGGCGACGACCGTTTCGAGGTCCTATGAGCAAACGGTTATCCCGCCCCGGCACATGCGCTGCTATTAAAGGCACTGAGTGACGCTGGCAGCGACAAGGGCCTTGCGGACGAGAACCGGCCCGGGCACCGGAGATCCCGGGATCCACTGCAGACACGCGCCGATTCGCCGCCTTCGGCAACCTGGCACGCCTTAGGCTCTGTGAAATCCGGCGTCACCAGTACGCGATACCGAATCGCGGCAGTCGACAACATGTGGGGATCATCATGGTGGAAGTGAACGATCTGGAACGGGCGGCGGCACTGGCGGGTGTCGCAACGGTGGATCTGGGCGGCGCCGGCGCCGGTCATCAACTCGAAGCAAGCATCAACGGAGCGGGCAGGCCTGCGACCCATTCGGCTGGAAGCGATGCATCGGATGGGGCGATGCCACCGCGCCGAGATGTCTGGCGCGAGTTGCTCTTCCGCGAAATCAGAATCGAGATCTGACGTCCGTACGACGGACAACGTGCCTGCGGCGACCCGGTGGTCGCCTTGCCTCGCAGCGAGGGGGGCCATCCCCGCCGGAGTTGGATGCACAGCCCGTCGCCCCGGCGCATGCCGAGCGGCGTCGATCTTCAAACGGGAACGCCATGAAAGGGGCCGACAGTGTCGGCCCCGTTTCATTTCAGTCCGTTCGAGAACCCGCGTGCCGTTGGTGGCTGACGCCGGTGTCACAATCCGTCCGGAGGAGGATTGCCACCATGAGCGCGTTCGAGGACTACGAGGCATACGACGGAATGGGTCTCGCTGCGCTGGTACGGCAGAAGGCGGTGACGCCCGAAGATCTGCTCGAGGCGGCCATCGAGCGAGTCGAAGCACGCAATCCGACCGTCAACGCCGTCGTGATGAAGCTCTACGACCATGGACGGCAAGCCATCCGCGCCGGCCTGCCCGAGGGACCGCTCCAGGGCGTCCCGTTCCTGATGAAGGACCTGACTTCACCCGTGGCCGGCGTCGCCATGACCCGCGGCTCGCGCTTCTTCGCGGACACGCCTCCATCGCCGATCGACAGCGAACATGCCGCCCGCCTCAAGCGTGCCGGTCTGGTCATCTTCGGCCGGACGAACACGTGCGAACTGGGTCTGTCGCTCACCTGCGAGCCCCGGCAGTACGGTCCGACACGGAATCCCTGGGACCTGTCCCGAACCCCTGCCGGTTCGAGCGGAGGATCGGCGGCGGCCGTTGCCGCGCGCATGGTGCCCATGGCTCACGCCTCCGACGGATTCGGTTCCATTCGGGCGCCCGCGGCCTGCTGCGGACTCGTGGGTTTGAAGCCTACCCGTAACCGGAACACGTTCGCACCTTTCGCCGGCGAGGGACTGGGAGGCGTCTCGACGGAACATGCCGTCACGCTCTCGGTGCGCGACAGCGCCGCGCTGCTCGACGCTACCTGCGGTCCCGGACTCGGCGATCCGCATGTCGCACCGGCCCCCGGCCGGCCGTTCCTGGACGACGTCGGCACCGACCCCGGTGCGCTTCGGATTGCATGGACGGCGCGGACGCCCAACGATGTTCCCGTCGACGAAGCATGCCTACGGGCGCTTGCCGACACGGTCCGCCTTTGCGAAGAACTGGGGCACCGGGTCGAGGAGTGCGATCCGGACGTGGACCGGTCCGCGATCGTCCCGACATTCCTGACGCTGGCGTCGGCCAATACGGTCGTCAATCTGGGGAGCCATCCGACGGCGGGACGCGAGGCCCGTGCGGACGAGGTCGAACGCATCACCTGGCTCACCGCCGAGATGGGACGCCAAGTCACCGGTCCTGCGTACGCGCGGGCCGTGCAGGCGGAGCATCGCCTCGGCCGTCAGATGGCAGCCTTCCATACGCGGTGGGATGTTCTGCTGACACCGGGCCTGGCCATGCCGCCGGTCAAGCTCGGGTGGATCGACATGATGATGGATGATGTCGACGAGTACTGGCGGCGCGTGTTCGCGTTCTCGCCGTTCACCGTGTGGTTCAACCTGACCGGCCAGCCAGCCATGATGCTTCCGCTGGGCCAGCGAGCCGGACTCCCGGTGGCCGTCCAGTGCGTGGGACGTTTCGGTGACGAAGCCACGCTCTTTCGCCTCGGAGCACAACTGGAGCAGGCCCGGCCGTGGTTCGGCCGCAGGCCCGCGGACCTGGCCTGACACCACGACCGGGTTCGCCGCAACCTGTGTACACGTGGTCTCGCGGGCACGAGGACGGAACGACAGAGTCGATGGCATGACCCCGTCAAGGGGGCGTCGGGACTACCCGAAGCGACGTACCCCGAGGCGTCGCAGGGCGAGCAGCAGTCCACCCACTGCCGCCAGCACGAAGGACGCCGGCTCCGGCACGGCGGCGATGCTGTACTGGAGATGATCGACTTCCCAGTCCGTCGAGTTGTTCATCGTCATCGTGATGCGCTTGATGCCGGCCGCGTGGATCACTCCGAAGAACCGGTCCTCCGCTGTGCCGCCGGTGGCAACGCCATCGCCGAGCATGGCAGGGCCGATCGTGCCGATCAGGGTGTCCGAGGCGTCGAACGCCGAGAACGTGACTCCGCCAGTGCCCGTAGTCCCTGAAGTCACGTTGCCGACATCGGTCCAGACGATGCCCGCATGGGTGGGGAGGCGGCCTCCCAGGGCAGCCGCATCGAAGGTGAAGGTGGCGCCGGCCTCGACGCCGTTCGAATACAGCGAGTGGCCCGTCAGACCGGACCCATCGACGCCGCCGTCATCCGCGTCGACGGAATCAGTGAATACGCCCGGTCCGGCCACGTGCCAGGTGCCGTTCACGGAGGCTCCCGCGGTATTCAGCAGACCGTCCTCGAAGTCCTAGACGATCAGTCCGGCGATCAGGGCGAAAGGACTGTCGGCAAGACTGAGATAGGGGGAAGGCCCGATCATCCGGGCGGGGGCGAAGGTCGGTGCGGCAGCGAGGATTGCGGCAGCGAGCCAGGCTCTGAGTCTCATGCAGGTCTCCCGGGTGAGTGGCGTGGGACACGGGTGCCGCTGGGTCCAGGCGTCGTGGCCCGCGGTCTGGCATCTGATCGGATCGTATGATCCGCCGGAACCCTGCGCAACCGGAGGTCGGTCCCGGCGCGACCTGGTGGCGTGGTCGTGCGCGCCGCTATTCCGGTTTCAGCCCCAGTTCCCGCACCAGCTTGCCGTAGCGCTCCGACTCCTTCGCCACGAAGGTCGCGAAGTCCCTCGGCGAATTGACCAGGGCCTGTGCGCCGGTGACCGTGAGGTGTTCCGTGACGGTCGGCATCGCCATGGCCGCGGCGATGTCCCGGTTCAATTTGTCGATGATCGCCGCGGGAGTGCGCGCCGGCGCGAAGATGCCTGCCCACACGTTGACCGCATAGCCCGGGTATCCCGATTCGGCGATGGTCGGCACGTCCGGGAAGATCGCCGCCCGCTTCGACCCCGTCACGCCGAGCGCCCGCAGCTTGCCAGCCTTGATGTGCGGGATGGCTGCCGGATAGCCGCTGATCATCATCGGCACCTGGCCTCCGAGGACATCGAGCATGGCTTGGGAATCGCCCTTGTAGGGGACGTGGCCCATCGTGATGCCCGCGGTTCGGGTGAAGAGTTCCATGCACAAGTGCGGCAGGCCGCCCGTGCCGCTGGACGCATACGTGAGCGAACTGGCCCGCGCGGCCGCGACCAGTTCCTTGATCGTCGTTGCTTTCAGGCCCGGGTGCGCGACGAGCACCATGCCCGTCTCGTAGACCTGCGTCACCGGCGCAAGATCCTTCAGTACGTCGTACTGGAGTTCGCGGTAGATGTGGGGGCTGATGATGTGGCCGTTGTTGTTGAAGAGCAGCGTGCCGCCATCGGGTTTCGCCTTCGCGACGAACAGGGCGCCGAGCGTCTGGCCCGCGCCCGGACGGTTCTCGACGATCACGCGCTGGTTCAGGCGACGGCCCATCGCTTCGGCGATCACGCGCGCACGCGCATCGAGACTGCTGCCGGCCGCCAGCGGCATGATGATGCGGACGATATCGGGCAGGGACTGCGCCGATGCTTCGGGCAGCCGACCGGCCATCGTGGCTGCGGCCAGTGCACCGGCGCCATTCAACCAGCGCCGCCGGCTCGACTCGAACGTATCCATCCTGCATCCTCCTGCGCGAAGGGCGACTCGTCTTGGTCGCGAGAAGCCCGAGTCTGACCCATGGCGTGTCGAAACCCAACCCGGAGGGGGAGGCCGACGGGCGTCTCAAGGCGTCGGCGTCTCGGCCGCGTTGCATGGTGCCAGCGCCTCCGTGAGCGCGTCGAGGAATACCCGGGTCTTCGTCGGCATGAGCTTGCGACCGGGAAACACGGCCCATGCCGTGGCTGCGGGCAGATGCCATTCCGGGAGCACCCGAGCCAGTTCGCCTTGGCGCACGTAGGTCTCGGTGAAGAATTCGCTGGCCGCCGCAATGCCGGCCCCCAGGCGCGCCAGCCGCAACAGCAGGTCGGGTGAGTTCGCGATGGTTCGTTGCGGCAGTTCCCCGTGCCAACGTTCCATGCCGGCCGGCGTTGGCCGGGTCAGTTGCCAGGGAACGGGCTCGCCGGCCCGGGACATCATCATCAACACCGGCATCGACGCGAGCGCGGCGGGCGTCACGGGTTCGCCGTGCTGCCGAAGGTACGCCGGCGACGCGTACAGACCGGTCCGGAACACGGCCACGCGGCGTGCCGAGAGTTGGGCGTCGTCGGAGAGCTGGCCCATGCGGATCGCGAGGTCGAAGTTCTCCCCCAGCAGATCGACCCGGCGCGGCGACAGATCGATGTCCAGCGACACCTGCGGATGATCGGACGCGAACTTCGCGAGCATCGCGGTCAGCGCAATCATCGCGAAGTCGCCCGGCATCGATACCCGGAGCCGACCTGTCGGGACCGCCTGCCGGTGGAGCGCCAATGCCCGTGCGCTGTCGACTTCCGTCGCCACGGCGCGGGCGTGAGCCAGCACTTCCTGTCCGAATTCCGTCAGCGCCAGCTTGCGGGTGGTTCGCTGCAGGAGCTTTTCGCCCAGCCGGCGTTCGAGGGCGGCCACCCGGCGCGAGACGGTGGATTTCGGGAGCTTCACCCGATCGGCTGCTCGGCTGAAGCTGCCGGCATCCATCACCCGGGCGAATATCAGCAGGTCGGTCGCGTCGGCATCCATCGGCATTCATTGTTCTGTTGATGGAACGATCATATCCAGAATGACGGCTTCTGGCGCTTCGAATGGAGCAATAAAGTGTGTCCATCGCAACGCACCACGGGAGCCACCCCATGAACATCCTCCAGGTCAATTCCAGCGCCCGTCCTTTTGCCCACGGCGAGGGTTCCCAATCCGCACGTCTGGCCGGCGAACTGGTCTCGCGCCTCGCTGCCGCCAACGCGGGCACGCACATCGTTGTCCGCGATCTCGCCCGTCAGCCTCACCCTGCGCTCGACGAGACGACCCTGCAGGCGCTCTTCACGCCGGAATCCGACCGGACAGCGGATCAGTGCGCTCGCGTCGCCCGGGACGACGCCCTCATCGCCGAGATCCGGCAGGCGGACACGGTCGTCATCGCTGCGCCGATGATCAACTTCGGGGTCAGCACCCAGCTCAAGAACTGGATCGACGCGATCTCGCGGGCTCGAGTGACGTTCCGCTACACCGAGCGGGGACCGGAAGGGTTGTTGACCGGCAAGACCGTCTACGTCGTGCTGACGCGCGGCGGCATCCACCGTGATCGGCCGAGCGACGGCGTGGTCCCGTACCTGAAGACCGTGCTCACGTTCCTGGGCATGACCGACCTGCACTTCATCTACGCGGAGGGACTCGGCATGGGCCCCGATGCGGAGGCGCAGGGTCTCGCATCGGCCCGCGCGCAAATCGCCGAAGTGGGAGAAGATGCCGCGAACCTCGCGATGGCCTGAGTGTCATCCGACGACATAGGAGAAGACAGCATGAGTACCGCCACCCTCGAAACGACCGCCGTTACCCGCGCCCGCGCCGTCGAGCGCATCGTCGTCGGACAGCCCACCACCGACGGCGCAGGCGTCAAGCTCACCCGAGTGCTCACCCACGCGCTGCAGCGCCGTCTGGATCCGTTCCTGATGCTGGACGCGTTTGGCACGGACAACCCGGATGACTACATCGCCGGCTTCCCGTCGCATCCGCACCGCGGGTTCGAAACCGTCACCTACATGATCGCCGGGCGCATGCGCCATCGGGATTCCGGCGGCAATGAAGGGCTGCTGACCAACGGCGGCGTGCAGTGGATGACGGCCGGTCGCGGCGTGATTCACAGTGAACTGCCCGAGCAGGAGGAAGGCGCCATGGAAGGTTTCCAGCTCTGGCTCAATCTGCCCGCGAAGGACAAGATGATTCCCGCCTGGTATCGGGATTTCCCGACGGATCAGATTCCGGAATGGAAGGCCGATGGCGTGACCGCGCGCGTGATCGCGGGCGAGAGCCATGGCGTCAGGGGCGCGATGACGCGCGACGCGACGCAGCCGCTCTACCTCGACATCCATCTCGCGCCCGGTGCCCGGTTCGAACAAGCGTTGCCGGCCGGTCACAACGCGTTCATCTACGTGTATCGCGGCAAGCTCGCCCTCGGCGACACGGTCGTCCCGGTCCAGCGCATGGCCATCCTCGCCAACACGGCGGACAGTGACGGCGTGGCGATGCACGCTGCCGGTGAACCCACACGTGCACTGCTCATCGCCGGACGTCCGCTCGACGAGCCCATCGCGCAGTACGGCCCGTTCGTCATGAACACCCAGGCCGAACTGCGCCAGGCGGTCGAGGACTACCAGGGCGGCCGCCTTGCCTGAAGTGAAACTGCCCACACGCAGCCGTTGGTCGCGGCCCTCTCCCATGGGGGCTCAGCGGCTTCGGGCGGCCGGGCGCGGTGACATGACCCCCCCCACGCTCCCTTCGGTCGCTGCCCCCCATGGGGGCTCAGCGGCTTCGGACGGCCGGGCGCGGTGACATGACCCCCCCACGCTCCCTTCGGTCGCTGCCCCCCATGGGGGCTCAGCGGCTTCGGACGGCCGGGCGCCGCTGATATGGACACACGTGCCGCATCGATCGTGGAACGTATCCCCACGCACGAAGGCAACGTGGGGGGGCTGCCAATCCGGCGGGCGCTCCCCACGCGAGCCCGCCGGATGATCGGCGCGTGGTGCTTTCTCGATCACATCGGGCCGTCCACGTTGAACGACGGGCAGGCGATGCGGGTCGCGCCGCATCCCCACATCGGCCTGCAGACGTTCAGCTGGATGATCGAAGGCGAAGTCCTGCACCGGGACAGTCTGGGGTGCGTGCAGACGATCCGGCCGGGGCAGGTCAACCTCATGACGGCGGGGCGCGGTGTGGCGCACTCGGAGGAGATGCAATCCGAGACGCGGCACCTCCACATGGTGCAGCTCTGGATCGCGCTCCCCGAGGTGTTCCGGACCATCGCTCCCGCGTTCGTGAACTACCCGACGCTGCCGGTCGTTCGGCGCGACGGCGTGGAGATCACCGTGCTCGCCGGCACCCATGCCGATGCCTCCGCGCCGACACAGGTGTATTCGCCGCTCGTCGGTCTCGACATCGTGGCGACCGCACCGGCACAGACGGCCTTGCCGCTCGAACCGCGCTACGAACACGGCCTGCTTGTGCTGGAGGGCGAGGCGGAAGTCGACGGCCAGTGCGCGGTGCCGGGGACACTCCTCTATCTCGGTGCGAGGCGCGATGTCCTGCCGTTGCGGATGACATCGGCCGCGCGGTTGCTGCTGCTGGGCGGCGCACCTTTCGAGGAGGATGTTCTGCTGTGGTGGAACTTCGTCGCCCGGCGGCCCGAGGAACTGCGGCAGGCGGCCGTCGACTGGAACGCAGGCCGCGGTCCGTTCGGTCGCGTGGAGGGGTACGAGGGCGAGCCGCTCGCCGCCCCCGATCCGGCAGGGATCCGCCTTACGCGATGATGCGGTTGCCGCGGCGCGTCGTCGCGATCGTCAGCAGACCCAATCCGGCGGCGAGCATCGCCCAGGTTTCCGGTTCGGGAACGGCGACGAGGATCGCGCCGGGCGTATTCACCTGGATGGTCGAACGCAGCGTCGCATCGAAGCGAGACCAGACTTCCTTCGGATTGCCGTCGTTCGGCGCGCCGGCGTCGACGTCGAGCATCGACTCCAGCACCAGCATGTCGCCCACGTGGAAGGTGAGCGACAGCGGTTCGTCCAGATTCACCGGGCCGGCGGTGGAACCCTCGCGCAGCAGGTAGTTGAAGGTCCGACCCATGCCGATCATGTCGCGCACCGTATGCAGCGGCACGAACTCCGTCGCACCGATCCATTGCGCATCGCCCTGCGTGTTCAACAGCAGGGCGGCGGCGAACCCGCTGTCCGGTGGATTGTCGATGAGGCCGTCGAGTTGCAGATGCGCCGTGACCTGAACGGGATCGCCGACCGCCAGCCTGTCGCCCGTCGCGTCGATTCGCCAGACGCTCCGCAGATAGGTTTCCGTGTACGACTCGCCCCAGTGCGGCGGGACGACGTGGAAGGTGCCGAACGGTGTGCTCGCGTCCCAGGCCGCGACGCTCGTGGACAGGTTTCGCGCACCGGCTGCCGCCCGAAGCTCACCCGCTTGCGGATTGCCCCGCGCATATGCCCAACTCACACCCGTACCGGGGCCGATCTCGCATGCCGGGGCGCAGTCCCACCAGCGGACACCGGTCTCGGCCTCGATGGTGCCCGTGCCCGAGTCCGCGTCTGTCGTCCATGCACCGGGGAAGCCAAGGGATCCTCCGTATGCGTACGTCCTGACGAGCCCGAAGGTGTTCTCGGTGAACGCAAGCGCGCTGCCGGCCGTCGACAGCGTCAGCGCCATGGTCATCAGTACACGGGTCATCGGTGCGTTCATGATCGGGTGCCTCCTCGGGCTGGACGTCGAGTGCGGGTGTCCCAGTCGCGACGCCAGTAGAGCATCCGGTCGTGCGGACCGGATTGATGATTGTCAAAGCCCTCGGGCATCCGCAGAATCCATCGATCGTCGCGGGGGCATCCAGCGTCCGGGTGGCCGCGTGATCTCGACCCCGTCTCCATCGCATCGAGGGCGAACATCTTGGCGACCGACACGCTTGACTACTCCGCTTTGTACCGGACCGATCTTCCTGCGGCCGCCGGCCCCTGGAGCCCGCTGCCGCGCTTCCACTTCGTGGGCGGCAACAACGACGAAGCGAGTGTCCCGATCGACGGCCTGATCGACGCCGCGACGCAGGTCCTGCGACGGGAGGGCCGCTCGCTTGCGAAGTACGGTCTGGACAGCGGACCGCTGGGCTATCGCCCGCTGCGGGACTTCATCGCCCGCAAGCTGAAACGCGACACGGGTATCACCTGCACGCCGGACGAGGTCCTGCTCACCACGGGCTCGCTGCAGGGACTGGATCTCGTCAATGCGCTGCTCGTGGCGCCCGGCGACACGGTGATCATCGAGGAGATGACGTACGGGGGCGCCATCACGCGCCTCAATCGAGCGGGGGCGAAGATCGTCGGTGTGCCTGTCGATCACGACGGTCTCAGCGCCGACGCGCTCTCGAACGCGCTTGCCGATCTCAAGCGCCGCGGCGTCCGGCCCAAGTACATCTACACGATTCCCACGGTGCAGAACCCCACCGCCACGGTGATGAGCGAAAGCCGGCGCCAGGCGATCCTGGCGCTCTCCCGCGAATACGAGGTACCGATCTTCGAGGACGAGTGCTATGCCGACCTCGTCTGGAGCGGCCGTCGACCGACGGCTCTCCGGGCGCTCGCCGGTGACAGCGATCGCGTCATCCACATCGGCTCGTTCTCGAAGTCCATCGCACCGGCGCTGCGTGTGGGCTACCTCGTGGCGGGCTGGCCGTTGATGAGCCGCATCCTCCCGCTCAAGACGGATGCGGGATCCGGCGCGCTGGAGCAGATGGTGCTGGCGGAGTACTGCGAGACGCAGTTCGTGCCGCATGTCGACGCATTGCGAAAGACACTCCGCGGCAAGGTCGAGACGCTCATGATGTCGCTGCGCCAGCACTTCGGCGACGAGGTCGCGTTCGACGATCCTCCGGGCGGCATCTTTCTGTGGGTGAAGTTTCCGGAGCGGGTCGACACGTCGCGGCTCTACGACATCGCCCATCGTGCCGGAGTCGTCGTCAATCCCGGCGCCGAATGGATGACGGATCCGGTGGAGGGGCGCCGGCGCATCCGCATCTGCTTCGCGCACCCGACCGAGAGGGTCATCCGCGAAGGCGTGGCGCAACTCGCCGAGATCTGTCATCGCGAGTTCGGCGTCCCGACACGGGATTCGAAAGGACACCGCTGACCGCCAGGCTGGCACGGATCTCGAATGCAGAGGGGCCCGGAAACGCCAGCCCGGGGACGACGACGATGACGAAGGAACGTGAAGACGGCGCCAGGCCGTCGGGTCTGGCGGGGTCGCTGCGCATGTTGGCCGCACTGGCCGTGATGCTTCTGGGCGGCGTTGCGATCCTCCTGGTCCTGGACGTCATTCCCCGCGAGGTGTTCGGCGAGATCGTTTCGAAGGCCGTCGCGTCGGTCGCGATCCTGGCCGTCGTCGCCGGGGCGGTCGCCTTCCTCGTCAGATCCCGCTGACGCATTCCGTTCGGTATCGACCGGGTCCGCCGGTCCGGCGGACCGGCACATCCAATTCGGGCGCCCGTTGCGTAGTACGGTCGGTCACCGGTCCCGGCCGGTGACCGGCAAGCTCACACGGCCCGGTGCCCCGATCCCCCGCGCGGATATCGTCAGCGCCTGATCGGCGGCACCAGAACCAAACGTCCGAGCAACGTCCCCCGGGGATCGACACTCGAGACCTCACGCGGTGCCGTTGAGGAAACACAACCGTACCGAATCATCGGTGCGGTGCGCCGTGCATCCGAACCCCAGGAGGTCTGCGTCGTGAATCCGTCTGCTGCATCCCGCTCCCACTCGCCCTCGCGCCGGTCCCGCGCCTCTCTCGCAGCGGCCGCGGCCGTGTTCCTGATCTGCGCGGGCAATGCCACGCTCGGCACTTCCGCCGAGTCCCGGAAGAAGGTCGACGACAACGCCTTCCGATGCATCACGGAGATGACCCCGGTGCGCCACTTCTACGTGGACAACCTGCTGGGCAATCTCGAGGAGACCGTGAAGGTGGCCAAGTCCGGGACCGGCGGCGTCTATCCGGAAGGGACCGTGCTCCAGCTGATTCCCAACGAGGCGATGGTCAAGCAGGCCAAGGGTTTCAATCCGGCGACGCGCGATTGGGAGTTCTTCTACATCGACACTTCGACGGAGGGGTCGAAGATCTTCCGGCGCGGCTTCGCCGACGTGAACAACCGCCTCGGCGGCAACTGCTTCACCTGCCACGTGAAGGCCAAGCCCGAATTCGACTTCGTCTGCGAACAGGACCACGGCTGCGATCCCATCCCGGTGACTCGCGCGATGTTCGGCGCACTCCAACGCACCGATCCGCGCTGCAAGAACAGCGCAGTCGTGAGCGCGGAGGATCAGGAAGCGTTGAAGCAGCTCGGCGAGGTCGTGAAAGCGCTCACCGAGGGCCGGAAGAATCCGTAGTGCCCGGGCGGCGGCATCGCAGTCCGGTGTCGCCGCCTCCGCCCGTTCCGCCTCTGTCAGGCGGGCAGGTCCTGACCGATCCGCAACAGCGTTCCATCCGGATCGATCACGTGGAATTCCCGCATGCCCCAGGGCTTGTCCTCGAGCGCGCTCATGCGGGGAATCCCGTCCTGCGGCAGCCTCGCATGACCGAACGCTCCGTGCATGGCGTCCACGTGATCGACGCGCAGGTAACACGCCGCAACGGAATCCGCCGGCACCCGATCCGGGATCACCACGAAGTGCAATTCCACCAGGCCGCGGCGCACGATGAGGTAGTCGTGGGGCGCCGGGTACCGGCCGACCACCGTGAAGCCCAGTCGACCGTAGAACGCCGTCGTGCGGTCGAGGTCGCTGCTCGGCAGGATCGGGATGACGGTATCGGTCATGGCGCACCGCCTTCGGCGGGCCGCCCGTACGCAGCCGCCGTTGCCGCATCGGCCGGAAAGAACGATTCGATCGCGAGCTCCGCAGAGGTCACGTCGAGCGGCGTGCCGAACAGCATCGTCGTGCTGATGAACGAGAGCGTGCCCGCCGCCGTTCGCAGCTTCAGGGGGACCACCACGGACGCCGTCTCGACCTCCATCGTCGACATCCCGCCGTTCCCCGCAGGATAGGCGCGCAATTCCGTCAGCAGATCCATCAACACGCGGTCGCCCGTCTGTTCGATCTGCTTGCCGAGGCGCGCGAACGTGTGCGCGCGCCATTGCGTCAGGTTGTCGATGTGCGGGGCGAGTCCCGCGGGGTGCAGGCTCAGTCGCAGCACGTTCACCGGTGTCCGCAACAGTGCCGGCCGGGCGAGCGCGAGAAGCGGCGCCACGCCCCGGTTTGCCGACACCAGCGTCCAGTGCCGGTCGACGGCCAGCGCGGGATAAGGCTCGTGTGCTGCCAGCACCAGTCCCATCGCCTCGCGCACGGCGGCGAGTTCCGGGCTGTCGAGCGAGCGTTCCTTGAACATCGGCGCGAAGCCGGCGGCGAGGAACATCAGGTTGCGTTCGCGCAACGGCGCATCCAGTCGCTCGGACAAGTGCAGCAGCATTTCACGGCTGGGACGCGCCCGGCCCGATTCCACGAAGCTCAGGTGCCTGGGCGATATGCCGGCGTCGCACGCGAGCACGAGCTGACTGTAGCGGCGTCGCTGCCGCCATTCGCGCAGCAGCGTCCCGACCGGGGCAGGAGAGCGGGCAAGCGAGGTCATGGGTCGAGGATAGCGCCGCACGCTCCCCGGACAACTACCTTGCAGGTAAGTATTTCGATACCTCCCGGGTCATCGATTCCCGGCGTCCGGCAGCGCCCAATGGCGGTGTGGCGGCGAGGTCGGGCGGCATCAGCCTGTCACCGACCGTCACCCCACGCTTCGACGAGACAGGAGGATCCGTGAACCGAAGAGAACTGCTCCGATGGCTGTCACTCGCTGCTGCCGCTGCCGCTGCCGCCGTGCCGCGGGCGCATGCGGCCGAATCGTCCCCCGCCACCCCGACCCCCCATCCGGACAAGAGGAATCGCCCCATGAGCAACGTCAATGAAATCGTCGTCAACTACATCGCCGCCTGGAACGAACCGGATCCGAAGCGACGCCGCGAGATCGTGGCGCGCACCTGGACCGACGGGGGATCCTACGTGGATGCGCATCGCAAGGGCGTCGGCCATGACGCCATCGATACGATGATCGCGACCGCCCGGAAGCTGTTCCCCAGGTATCGCATCCGGTTGATCAGCAAGATCGAGACGCACAACGGGAACCTGCGCTTCAGCTGGGCCGCCGGGGGCACGGAACAGGCGCCGCTGTACCTGGGCGGCACGGACTACGGTCTGCTGGCGGCCGATGGGCGACTGCAGTCCGTGATCGGCTTCGTGGACGCGTCCCCCGTACCCGTGCCGGCGTGACGATGCTCGACGCGCCAGACGGATGCTGACGCCACCCCCCTGCTGCCATTGTCGGCATCCCTGACATCCGGACGCCGGTGCGGTTCCGCAGCTGCCGGGGCCACACCGGCCTTCCGGGGGTTCCTCCCTCTGCGGCAGACGCGCTCTCGGGCGCGGCGAGGTCGAATGGTTCCGATCTTGCAGACTGTCGAGCGAGATCCGGTTCACGCCCCCCAATTTCCGGCGCGTGGCCCCGGCCGGACAGAACTCGCAAGGAGGCGCTCCCATGGATGTTCGCAGTTTCCCGATCGGCCTCGCGCTCATGGCCGCCCTCGTCGCCGGTGCCGGTTCCGCGCAAGCCGCCACGTTTGCCGGACGCGATGTCTCCCTGGTTGGCAGCGCGTCCGTGCTTGAGAATGGTGATCTCCAATTGACCCCGGCCGCAGGCGATCTCGCCGGCGCTGCATGGGACACCACGCCGCTGTCCACGGCTGCTTCCTTCTCCACCACCTTCACCTTCAGCCTGGCGGCCTCCGACTTCGATCCCATGGCCGACGGATTCGCTTTCGTGCTTCAGGGCGCAGGGACGAGCGCGTTGGGCAGTGGCGGCGGCACCATCGGCCTCGATGGCCTCGACGCAGTCGCCCTGGTCGTGCAGACCTGGGACAACAACCGGGTGGGTCTGGTCACGGATGCCAACCCCTTCAACGCCGCGCTCGTCGGATACGGCATCGGCAGTTCGAGGCTCATCACCGGCACCTCGACCGTGTCCTACGACGCGGATGCGCAAGTGCTTTCGGCGACCGGCAGCCTGACCTTCGACACGGATCTGTCCGATGCCGATCCCGGCACCCTGGTGTCCTTCAACGAGTCGGTCAGTGTCGATCTCGCTGCCCGCTTCGGAGCCCAGATGTACGCGGGCTTCACGGCCGGCACAGGCCTGAGCTACGCGGATCAGCGCATCACGTCTTGGGGGGCAGCCGCGCCCGTACCGGAACCGGAGACTTACGCGCTGCTCGTGGCGGGACTCGGTCTGCTCGGACTGGCGCGCCATCGCCGCCGCTGATCCGGATCTCCGTGAAGACCGGGACGGCCTGCCCCTGAGCAGGCCGTCTTTTTTTTGGTGATCCCGTGTGCCTTGCCGGTGCGGCCGGGCGACGCCATGATCGCGCTCGCTCACCCGCCGCGTCGCCCGCCTTCAGGAGTCGAACCGATGACCCGTCTCGAGCATCTGCGCCTGATGTCCCGCTACAACCAGTGGATGAACGGCCGGTTGTACGAGGCCGCGGGGACCTTGACTCACGAGCAACTCGTCGCGGACCGCGGTGCCTTCTTCGAATCGATCTTCGGAACGCTCAATCACCTCGTTGCCGGCGACACGCTCTGGCTGAAGCGGTTTGCGACGCACCCTGCCGGATTCCCCTTGCTGGACCCGGTCCGGGCCTTGCCGAAGCCCGCATCGCTCGATGAATGGCAGGCGGCGGATTTCGCCCATCTCGCGGAGCGGCGTCGCGTGCTCGATGGCGTCATCGAAGCGTGGGTGGGTGCTCTCGCGGAGGCCGACATCGATCACGCGTTCGAATACGCGAACACGAAGGGTGTCGTCTTCCGTCGCAACTTCTTCGCGGTGCTGATGCACTTCTTCAATCACCAGACCCACCATCGCGGGCAAGCGACGACGCTGCTGACCCAGGCCGGCGTCGACGTTGGCGTGACGGATCTGCTGGCGGTCATCCCGACGGTGTAGGGCTGTGCCCGGCCTCCGGGCTCGGCGATACTCCGCGGCTGCCTGATCCGCCCGCTTGCCCCCCGGTGCAGCGCTTTCCCCGAACCCATCGATGCAGGTCCGACATGAGCACCGCCACACTCGAGCACGCCGTACAGTTCGCCATCGACCACGAGACGTCGTGGACTCGCGAGATCACCGACCAGTGGGGCATCCATCAGCAGGACCCGCCCCCGTGGAACCGGCTGCTCGGTCCGGTGCATGCGCGTGGCCCGGTCTCCGGCACGATCGTCCGCAACGGCGAGCGGGTTCTCTCGTGGGGCGAACCCGATCGCGCCGATCTCACCTTCAGCATTGCCAAGACCTATCTCGCCTTGCTGGCGGGGGTGGCCCACGACCGGGGGCTGCTGCCCGATGTGGACGAGCGTGTCGGTCGGCGCATCCGCGGCATCGGCTTCGATGCGGGCCGCAACGCGCAGGTGACGTGGGCGCACCTGCTGCAGCAGACGAGCGAGTGGGAGGGCGAGTGCTTCGGGTTGCCCGATCAGGTCGATCGCTATCGCACGTTGCAGTTCCAGGGCGCCCCCGCCGCCGGCCGGAAGGGGGATCCTCGGCCGCTCCAGGCGCCCGGCACGTTCTGGGAATACAACGACGTCCGGATCAATCAGCTTTCGCTGTCACTGCTGCATCTGTTCGGGCGTCCGCTCCCCGACGTGTTCCGCGAGTCGATCATGCGGCCCATCGGTGCGAGCGAGGACTGGCAGTGGCGGGCATACGACAACGCCTGGGTGGAGATCGGCGGACAGCGTGTGCAGTCGGTGCCGGGCGGCACGCATTGGGGGGCCGGCCTGTCGATCAGCGCGCACGACCAGGCGCGGGTCGGACAGCTCCTGCTCGATGACGGCCGCGTCGACGATCGGCAGGTGATCTCGCGCGAGTGGATGCAGCGCATGCGCACGCCGTGCGCCATCGCGCCGTTCTACGGCTACCTCGTGTGGCTCAACCACGAGCGCCGCGTCTTCCCGAGCGTGCCGGCGTCGAGCTACTTCGCCATCGGCGCGGGCAGCTCGTTCACGTGGATCGAACCGGTTCGGCGGTGGGTGGTCGTTGTCCGCTGGATCGATGCCGACCATGCCGACGGCTTCTTCGGGCGCGTGCTCGCGGCGCTGAGCGACTGACGCATCAGGGCGGCGAACCGGCGTTCGCGCGCTTCGCCATCGGATCCGCCGCGGGTGATGGCCGTGCTTCCTTCGGCAGGCGGAAGGTGAAGACGGCACCGCCCCCGGGGTGATTCGCGGCCTGGACATCGCAACCATGCTGCCGCGCCACTTGCCGGCACAGCGCCAGACCCAGGCCGCGACCGCCCGCCGCGGATTCCGTGCGCGAGCCCTGCGTGAACGTCTCGAAGATGGATTCCAGTTCGGCTGGCGGGATCCCCGGGCCCTCATCGGCCACGGCAATCTCGAGGGCGGGAACCGGGGTGGCCGGAGGGCTCGCAGCGTCACCGGCCGGCATCGTGACCTCACGCACGGACACCGTGACCGCACTGCCCTCGGGCGCGTACTTCGACGCGTTCGAGAGCAGGTGATACAGCGCGAGCACCACCCGGTCGCGGTCGCAGTACGCGCGCAGATCCGATGTTTCGAAGATCCGCTGCACGACCTGGCGCCTGGCCCGCAATCCATCCGCCACTTCCCATTCCGCCGCGTCCAGCAGCGAGCGGACGTCGAGCGACACCGGCTTGATGGCGGCATCGTCCGACCCGAGCTTCGACAGGCTGATGAGGTTGTCGACCAGCCGCCGCAGCGTCGTCGCGCTCGCCAGGATGCGATCGAGGTGCTGGCGCAGCTTCTCCCGGTCGATGTCATCGGCGTCGAGCCGGTCACGGCCGATGCGCGCGAACGACAGGATGGCGTGCAGCGGCGTACGCAGTTCGTGCGACATGTTGGCGAGGAAGTCGGACTTGGCGCGGTCGGCGCGTTCCAGGGCCTCGTGGACATGCCGCGTGCGCTCCTCGACGAGTTGCCGGAGCCGATCGTGATGCATGCGCAGTTCCGACTCGGCGCTGGCCCGCTTCTGTTCTGCCCGCGCCTTCTGCATCCCCAGCGACAGCCATCGGGCCACGTCCCAGGCGAGAGCGACCTCGTCGGCCGTCCAATGTCGCGGGGTGGGCGAACCCAGCGTGATCGAGCCGTAGGCCTTGCCGTCGCGTACGAGCGGTGCGAACACGAAAGCGCGGGTGCCGAGCGCGGACAGCGTTTCGGTGATCGCGTCGAATGGCGGCGCCGCCGAGCAATCGGCGACGACGATGGGCGTCGTGTAGTCGCGCATCCGATCCAGCGACGCCCGCGCACGGAAGCCGGTGACGGTCGGGAACGTGGTGTTCGAGACGGAGTGCACCACCCGGAAGGTGTCCGTCCCGTCGCGCAGAAAGCAGTTCACCCGGACGCCGGTGATGCACGGCGCCATGTCCTCGACCGCCTGGCGCGCCACTTCGACAGTGTCCTTGCCTTCGAGGAACGCCGTGCCGATTGCGTTCACGACGCGCAGGCGCGATTCGGTTCGGGTATCGGTAGGCGGCGGATCGAGGGGGAGCGAACTCATGGGGGCCTGCCTGTCGCCCGGATGCGGGCCGTCCGGAGTCTGCCACCGATCGGCATCGTCCGCCCGCAAGAAAAGGCAGTGACGTCAGGCCGCCACCGGCCCGCCTGGACGATGCCGATCGCGCTGCCGGCACTTGCGTCACGCCGCGTCGCCCGCGCGAAGGTGTTGCCCGAGGATGCGTCCCGGCGCGTCTACCCGACCAGGACGGATGCCCCCGTCGATTCCACCGGCAATCCGGCCATTCGCCATCCGTCCGTGCCCCCCGACACGTTGATGGCCGAATTCACCCCCTGGGAGTGCAGCATGCGCACGCCCATGTGGGATCGCATGCCGGATTTGCAGATCAGGTAGATCGGCAGGGTCACGTCGATGCCGCCCAATGCCGCGAGGGAGAGCTGTTCGAGCGGAACGTTCCGCGCCCCCTTCGCGTGGCTCCGCGCGTACTCGGCCGGCGAGCGGACGTCGATCAACTGGACACGCGCCTGCGACATCCGGTCATGGAGGGATTCGGGGGTGATCGTCAGCATGGCGGGGCTCCCGGTCTTGTCGATGCCGCTAGGATGCTCCCCGCCTCGCGCGCGTTCGGTGACCCAGGTTCCAGACGCGCGGGCGTCCCGCGCGAGCCGGAACCCGATCGCCGGACTGGCTACGCCACCCGGTACTTCTTCACCTTGTCTTCATCCCACTCGATGCCGAGGCCGGGCCGGTCGGGCGGCGTGAAACGTCCGTCCACCTGCGGGAAGGGCTGCGCACGCAGCTCGGCGGCCACGTCCATGTGTTCCAGCCAGTCCGCCGTGGGCGTCGCGCAGAGGAGGTGCATGCTCGCCTCGACGAACACGTGGGACGACATCGGGACGTTCGCCATTCGCGCGAGGGCGGCCGCGTCCATCCATCCGGTCACGCCTCGGATGAACTGAGGATCCGGCATCACCAGATCGCAGGCCCGGGCTTCCAGCGCCGCCCGCATGTCGTCCGGTCCGTGGAAGTTCTCGCCGATCTGGATCGGCGTGTCGCACGACGCTGCGAGTTCCGCCGCGGTAGCGAAGTCGTCCGCGAGCACGGGCTCCTCGATCCACGCGAGGCCTTCGCCGTCCAGCGCCGTGCACCGCGTGCGGGCTTCCATCGGCGTCAGCGACTGGTTGTAGTCGGCCATCAGCGCGCGGTTGCCGAGAATGCGCTTCGCCTCGCGCACGACGGCGATGTCCTCGGCCAGCGTCGGCAGGCCCAGCTTGATCTTCAGGCCGTCGTAGTTGCGGGCCACGCATTCGTCGGCCACTTCGTGCACGGTCTTCGCGTCGTACATGCCGACGCTCAGGTAGCCCTTGAGCGCTCGCGGCGCCGCACCGAGCGCGGCGTACAGCGGCAACCTCTTCTCGCGTGCCCACGCATCCCAGAGCGCCATGTCGAGCCCGCCGATCGCCGTGCCCACCGTGCCCTTCACGCCCCACAGCCGTAGCCGCTTCAGCAGGAAGTGATGCACGTCGCGCGGCGCGAGCGGCATGCCCTTCACGAGGCGCCCGAGGGCCTGCACCGTCTGGTCGAGCGACCCGAGCAGGTCGGGCAGGTACACCTGCGCGTAGGCGCGGCCGGTGACGCCGGCGTCCGTGAGGACGTCGATCAGGACCACCGGGAAGCGTTCGATCATTCCCGATGCCGTCTTCAGCGGCCGGGGGATCGGGGCGAGGAGCGAGGTGGTGCGGATGTCGGTGATGGTGGTCATGGAGCGATCTCCGGGATGGGCAGACCCCGATTATCGCGGGGGACGGCCGCCATCGGTTCGAGTCACGGCGTCGCGACGTCGGTGTCGGAAAACCCTACACACGCTGGATCGAGAGCGGTACGGCACTGTCATGACGCGCCATCCGACGGTCGCCTCGCTTTGCGATGGTCGTGCTTGTACGACGGGAGATGCGCCTTAGATCCGCGCGGCACCACGGCGGTCCTCGTCTCTGGCGCATCGATTGCTGGGCAAGGCCGTCCCTGCGCCATTCCTTCGGAGGTCTCGAATGCGTTGTCTCGTTCCCGTCGTAGCCTGTCTGGCCCTGCTCGGTTCCGCCGCGCCGGCCGGTGCCGTGGTCATCACGGATTTCGCGTCCGGATTCTCGTCCTCGACCAACCCGAACGGCGACTGGCGCTTCGGGTACACGGACACGCTCGGCGGTGCCTTCGTCCTCTCGACGCAGACCACGACGTACGGCCCCGCCAACGAGATCACCGCCTGGAGTCCGGCCGGGACGTTCTGGCCCACCGTGGCGCTCAATCCGACGGCCGCGGCCGTGAGTTTCGGGGTGGGCAATGCCGTGACGTTGGCGGCAGGCGAGGGCCTGTTGCACCCCGGACCGACCGGCGCCTACGGCGATGTCCGGTTCGTCATGCCCACCGCCGTGACGGCGATGCTCGACGTGCAGTTCCGCGGTATCGATGCCGTGGGTACCACGACGGACGTGCACGTCCTCAGGAACGGCGTGAGTCTCTACGCCGCGTTGATCAATGGCGCTGGCAATGCGCAGGGCTTCAACGCGACGCTCACCTTCGCGGCCGGCGACGTGATCGACTTCGCCGTCGGTGTCGGCAGCAACGGCGACTTCGTGGATGACTCGACCGGATTCCGGGCCACGTTCTCGACCGCGCCCGAGCCTGTACCGGAGCCGGGAACGTACGTCATGCTGGCAGCGGGCCTCGTCGGCCTCGCGCTCATGCGGCGTGCCCGGCACCGCTGATCGCCGAACGTGACGCTCTCGCGGCCGGAACCGCGGGAGCCCCCTGAACCTCCCTTCCAACCGGCGGCAGCCGATCTTTCGCACCGCCACCGATCGCGGGCGGCATGCGGATCCGCCCGTCTCCGCGAACACATCGCGCCTTCGCTGCTTCTCCCCGCTTGCTGCCGCTTGTCGTCGGGCGTGTTACGAACGACATCTGCGACCCGGCGTTTCTGCTTGCCGTTTGTCATGAACCGCGGATGATGTCGGCTCGGTGATTCCGAGCCTTCGGCGGCGTCGTGACCGTGCGGTGCCCTGCCGCGCGGGTCGTCGGATCGGATTGCCGCATCGGGTCCCGGCAGTCGGCGGGACTCACGTCAAACAAGAAAGGAAGGAGCAACCCCCATGTTGGCTGGAAAACTCGCGGTCTCCGCAGCCCTGGCATTCTCGGCGCTGCTTCCGTGGCAGGCACAGGCCGCCACCTTCGATTTCAGCTTCGCCGGGCCGGGGGTCAGCGGTTCGATCTCGCTGACCTACGGCGCCGCGACGGACGCCAAGTATCCCCAGGCGTTCGAAGTCACGGAGATCAGCGGCACCTTCTCCGATTCGAATCACGGGCTGAACATCGTCAACGCAGCGGTCGGTCCGCTCATCCCGATCACGCGCGACACGCCCGAAGCCGCCAATCTGCTGGCGCCCAACGACTTCAGCCGGTTCGCGGTGGCGACCGGCCTCGACCCCATCAACAACGGGTTCCTGACGTACGACAACCTGCTCTATCCGAACGGCTCGCCGCAGACCGCCAGCGACTACCCCTTGCACGGCGGCAAGTTCGACATCTACGGCTTGATGTTCAGCATCGGCAACGGGCGGGTCGTCAACCTCTGGAGCAATGGCGACATCACCGGGTCCGGTGTCGGCGCCATCTACGGCGTCGCGGTCGCCACCTCTGCCGAAGCGCTCGACTATGTCGGCGGCGTGTCGGCCGTTCCCGAGCCCGGCACCGTCGGCATGGTGGCGGGCGGCCTGCTGCTGGTCGGTGCGTTCGCGGCTCGTCGCAAGCACGGCCAGTAACCGACTTCTCCCCGGCGTCCTCCCCTCGAAGGGGGAGGACGGGCCGGGGAAGGGATCCCTTCGAGGCGCTAGAACGGCTCCTTGAACGGGCGCAGGTCGATCTCCTGCGCCCACGCCGTGGGCGGCTGCCTGTGCAGATGCCAGTACGTTTCCGCGATGGCTTCGATGCCCAGCAGCCCGTCCTCGCCGCGCTGCTGCACGACGTCCGGTCGACGCGACCGCAACCGCTCCCCGTTGATGCCGCCATCGACGACCACGTGGGCCACGTGAATCCCCTGAGGGCCGTACTCGCGGGCCATGCTCTGACTGATCATGCGCAAACCCGCCTTCGCGGCGGCGAAATGCGCGAAGCCGGGCTTCCCGCGCAGGCTGGCTGACGCACCGGTGAAGATCACCGTGCCGCGCCCGAGCGGGACCAGGCGTCGCGCCGCCTCCCGCCCGACCAGAAATCCGCCGAAACACCCGACCCGCCAGAAGTCCTCGAACTGCGCCGCCGTCACGTCACGGAAGTCGATGTGCTGGTTGTTCCCTGCGTTGTAGACGACCAGATCCGGAAGCTCTCTTCCGGGCGCCGGCGCCATCGCCAGATCGAACAGGCGAATGACATCCGATTCGTTCGTCGTGTCGGCGACGACCGCCTCGGCATTGCCGCCCGACTCGCGGATGGCTGCGACCACGCGGTCGGTCTTGTCGGCGGAACGGCCGGCGACGAAGACGTGATAGCCCTCTCGGGCGAACCGTCGGCACAGGGCGGCGCCGAGACCGAGTTCGGCGCCGACGCCGACGACGATGGCGGTGGGGTGGGGCATGGGGAGTCCTGTCGGTTGTGGTTGGGGTTGCTGTGTGGTCTGGCGGGCGTCGAACCGTCGCGATTCGGATCGCGGCCAATGGCTGGCTGTCCCGTCACTCCCTGAAATAGACCATCTGATGCGTGCTGGCCAGCAGCTGGCCGTTGTCGCTCCAGATCTCCGCGCTCTGATCGAAGTACCCGTTGCGGAAGTTCAAGGCGTGCGCGGTGCCGAGCAGATGATGCTCGCCCTGTGCGGCGAGCAGATCGATGTCGGCGTGGAAGAAGGAGGAAAGCGTCACCGTCCCGATCGGGGCAGGTCTGCGGCGGCGGTCGAAGATCCTCGGAAAGAAGCTGTCGCAAAGGGACGCCAGCCCGGCGAAGTCCAACGGTCGCGGCGGCGCGTCACGGACCCACAGGCGGGTGTTCGCGTGCGACTGCTCCTGACCGTCGAACCGGAACGGCTCCTCGCCCGGCGGGAAGCGCATATCGAAGCAACGCGCCCAGGGCGGCAGCCCCTCGGTCGGGAGCCGTGACAGGCTGGACGCAGGCGGCATGTCCTGAGGCGGCACGGCCTCCTGCACCGACCACGTCTCACGTCGCTTCGCGAACACGGCCGAACCGCTCGCGCACACCATGCCATCCTGGGTCAGCTTCAGGTTCCAGTGCTGGGTCGATCGGTTCGTGCGTGTCGGTACCGCCTCGACTTCGAACGGTCCGTCGGCGATCGGCCCGGCGTAGTTCACCGTCTGCGCGATGGGGTCACCCAGTCGCATCGGGTGGAGCAGTACGGCATTGAGGAGGACGGCACACGTGGTCCCGCCGAAGGGACCGACCATGTTGGCGTAGGCGGGGTGCGTGGCACCGGTGTAGGTGTGCTCGCCGGCGGGTACCAGGCGGATGGCTTCGTCGAGGACGTGGGGCATGGCGGAGAACGGAGGAAGGATACGCAGAGCGTACGCTCTCCCGGCGTTCGCTTGGAACACCCGACTGCAAGGGCGCGCGAACCGGCGGAACGGACGTCGGCGCGAGCGAACGGTGCGTCGACTCCGCAGCTCGCTCGCCTCGCGACCGTGCACGGGGTTGATGTTTGGCAATTCGCAAGACCGCGGTCAGCGGAGGCGTTCCTCTTCATTGGCTGAGCGCGCGGCGGAGGTGTCGTCTGCCGGATCGCCGACACTGAAAGGAGAAGCCCATGCGCCCAGGCATGCCGACTTCGCTGCCGCGTCTGTTGCTCGCGTTTGCCGCCCTGTCGCCGGGCTGGACGTTCGCCTATCCGCCCGCCAACGATGGATCTCGCTGACGGTCGACCGCTCGCCGATCCACTCGGGCGGCTTCACCACGCTCTTCTCATACGCCGAAGGTGCGAGCGGGACCGAAGGCGCTCCGTGGTGCGACGGCGCGTGCTCCATCACGCCGTACTGGCGGGATGCCACCTTCCCGGGCGCCATGCTGTTCAGCGGCGACGGTCGCAGCCAGCCCGCGGCGGGACCCTGGACGCTGTCCTGCGCCACCCTCGGCACCCACACGCCCCGGGCCCTCGGTGCCTTCGGGATCAACGAAAGGGGGAGCACCTGCAACGCCTGGGACCAGACCGAGAGGGTGTGGGACGACTGCGCCATCCCCGGCCGGGAGGTCGGTGTTTGCCACGGCGGCTACGTCGAGCGCGAGGTGCTTTACAGCACGAACGACAGCGGCCGGTCGGCCCCGTACATCCGCGAGCTGGCGGACCGTGTGGAACACGCCGCCGTTGATCGGGGCGACGGACTCGGATTCGATGTCTTGTCGTTCGAGGAGAACGGGCGCGAACGATTCATCGAGGTGAAGACGACAGCCTTCGCGCGTGAAACGCCGTTCTTCGTGACGCGGAACGAGTTGGACTTCTCGCGGACGTTTGCGCCCCAGTTTCGGCTCTATCGGCGGTTCCAGTTCCGACGGGATCCGCGGATGTTCGTGCTCGAAGGCGCAGTCGACGAGCGAGGCCACCTGAACCCGGTTTCCTATCGAGCTGAGTTCCGTTGATCGTGGTGCACTGGCGCGTTCCAATTTGGAACGGCCCCCTGTCTCCCGCTGGAATTCGCCCATCGGGCGCGAACTCCCATCACTTCGGGCGCGCTCTGGCGCTTGCCGAGTCGGTATCGCGCGGATCGGTCCCCGCACCCATCGATTCCTGTAGTGTCTGACTCGATTCGCGTTTTCAAGAAATGAGAACAACGTCCGTACAATACTGTTTTGTTATCATTAAAACTCGCTATTCTCATTTCAAGAAAAGAGAATGCCCGCCCGCGCCAACCGTCAGCCCGTACTGAAGCCACAAGATCTGCTGGTCATGCTGGCCCTGCACAGTCTCGGCGATAGCGACGTGACCTACGCCGCCTTGGCCGAGCGGACTGGGCTGGCCGTTTCGGCGGTGCATGCATCGCTCAAGCGCGCGGCCGTGGCCCGCCTGCTGATCTTCCAGGCCCTCCGGCCGATGCTGCTGAAACCGCAGTTCCGGGAATTCCTGCTGACAGGGGCGAAGTACGCTTTCCCGCCGTTGTTCGGCAGCCTGAGTCGGGGCGTGCCCACGAGCTATGCCGCGCCGCCGCTGAACACGATCATTGCGCCGTCGGCCGATCCGGTGCCGGTGTGGCCGAGTGCCAAGGGGTCTGTTCGCGGGGTAAGTCTGGTACCGCTCTACCCCACGGTACCCGAGGCCGCCCTCCGCGACGAAAAGCTCTACGCGATGCTGAGTCTGTTCGACGCCATTCGCACCGGCCAAGCGCGTGAGCGCAACGCAGCGCAGGAGCTGTTGGCGGGCTACTTCGAATGAACCCGAACGATCCGAACCTGGCCAAGGTGGAACTCATCGCTTCTGCCCTGGGCCCCCTTTGCGAGGAACTGGTGTTCGTCGGCGGTTGCGCCGCCGGCCTGCTGATCAGTGATCCCGCCGCAGCGCCGGCGCGCGTGACCTTCGATGTCGATCTCGTTGTCGAAGTGGCGGCCTTGCGCCGCTATCAGAAGATCGAGACCGCTCTCGCCGATCGAGGATTCGCACGCGACCAGTCGCCCGACGCACCGATCTGTCGGTGGCGCTACCGCGACATCGAGGTGGACCTGATGCCGACGGATGCCGGCATTCTCGGGTTCGGCAATCGGTGGTTTCGAGCCGCTGTCGCCAGAGCGGGCCATGTTGTCCTGCCGAGCGGTCTCGGAATACGCCTGATCCCGGCGCCGTACTTCATGGCAACCAAGTTCGAAGCCTTCGCAGACCGCGGCAACGCAGATGTGTTGGGCAGTCACGACCTGGAGGACATCATCAATGTCATCGATGGCCGCCCGGAACTCCCACAGGAGATTGCCCATGCACCTGCGGATCTACGGGGCTATCTCGCGGAACGGTGTGCGGCCCTGCTGGCGACACCACACTTCGACAACTACTTGCCCGGGATGATGGTCCAGGATGAGACTGCGGGCGAGCGGGTAACCCTGGTCCTGGCGCGGCTGGAATCCATCGCTGGCTCGGGAAGCCCTTGAACGCGGTAGCCTCGTCCAACGGCTCTGGAACAGCGGTCAGGGCTCGCGCGGCCCGGCGACACGGTGTCCGCGGCGCACGAGCGGCGGGTAGAAGAGCGCCTTCGAGAAGCGATACAACGCCGCGAACGTCTCGATAACAGTGAACGAATCGTCGTTGCGCTGTCACGACAATTCAGGGGCGAGGCAGTCGTCGATGCTGCGGCGGTGAGTTCGGGGCGATGTTGCGTGTCACCGTGGTTGTCAACCCTTCGCCCGTCGCCGCCACTGCGCCGGCGGCATGCCCACGAGGCGCTTGAAGGCCCGCGAGAATGCCGCTTCGGACTCGTACCCTACCTGCTGAGCGACAGCCGCCACGGGAAACGAAGTGTCGCGCAGCAGCCCGGCGCCGACTTGCATGCGCCAGTTCGCGAGGTACTGCATGGGGCCCTGACCGATCATGTCGGCGAAGCGCTCATGCAGTGCCGATCGAGAAAGGCCGACGCGCTGACTCAGCTCGTCCACCGTCCACGCTTCTTCCGGTGCCTCGTGCAGGAGCGCCAGCGCGCGCCCCACGAAGCGGTCGCGCACGCCGGCAATCCAGCCGCGGCTGTCATCGGGCAACGCGCCGAGGTAACGCCGCAGGACCTCGATGAACATCATTTCACTCAACCGTTCCAGCATGGCATCGGCACCCGCCCGCTGACCCGTCGATTCGCTCGCGGCCTGTCGCATGCATTGCAGGAGCCAATCCTGTTCGGGCGCGGCGGGCAGGTGCAGCAGACGGGGCAGGGACGCGATCAGCGGGTTGAACGGCCGCAGGTCGCAGCCGAGGAAGCCGCACACGAGCACGGCGTCGGACGCGTTCATGTGTACGGAACCTGCGTGCACTTCGCGCGCTTCGAGGTGCAGCGCGAACGGCTTGCGCAGAGCCTGACGCTCGACGTAGCCCTCGGGGTTGGCCGGGGCGCGCATTCCGGGCGCGCTGGACACTACGTGCGGGTCACCCTGCGGGAACATGACGATGTCTCCCGTTGCCAACGGGACGGGTTCCCCGCCCACCGCGGCGGCCCAACACGATCCGGAGAGCACGACGTGGAACTCCATCACGTGCTCCGCCCCCGGCATGACGGCCCCGGCAATCTCGCAGGCCGCGGGCGCCTCGGCGGCCCATTCGCGGGCGCCGCTCACGTGGAAATACAGCGCCCCTCGCAACCGGACGCTGCGCAAGACATCGGAGAGGGTGTCCTTGTTCATGGCGGAGTCTCGATCGGTTCTGACGGAGCCCGTGTATTCCCTTCACCGCTCTGGCTGCGGACGCACGATCAAATGGGGGCGACTTCCGGTGGGGCGCGAGCCGCTCGGGCCCGGCACGATGGTCCGGCCATATCCGTCATGGCGCATTCGACCCGGAGACACCCTCATGGACACACGATCAGCCGATACCGAAACCGTCGTCCGCCGCCACCTGCAAGCCTTCGTGGAGCAGCAGGGACTGGACGCCATTCTGCATGATTACGCCGACGACGCCCGCTTCCTGACGGAGGCCACCGTCTACTGCGGCAAGCCCGGCATCCGTCAGTTCTTCGTCGACTTCATGGCGTCGCTCCCGCCGAACGCCATCGACGAGTTCTCACTGCACGCGCTGCGAGCGGAAGGCGATGTCGCGTACATCACCTGGAGCGCCGGCCGCGAACTGCCGCTGGGGACGGACACCTTCGTGGTGCGCGACGGGCGGATCGTCTCGCAGACCTTCGCGGCGTTTCGCGCAGGGCGCGGTTGATCGCTCCGAAGGCCTGTCGGCCGAACGCGGGCCTCGGGCGATTCGCGCCGAGGGCCGCCCATCCAACGTCATCAAGGACATCACCGTGAGCGCTCTCTTTGCATTCCTCTACGGCGTGACCGCCTACGCCGCGTGTCTCGTCACCCTGATCTATCTCATCGGCTTCTGCGGCAACCTGGTCGTTCCCAGGTCGGTCGACGTCGGGCCCGGCTCACCCGTGCCGGAAGCGGTCGCCATGGATCTGGTGCTGCTGGGGCTGTTCGCCGCGCAGCACAGCGTGATGGCACGCCGCGGGTTCAAGCGGTGGTGGACCCGCATCGTTTCGCCAGCCGTGGAGCGCAGCACGTTCGTGCTGGCGACCTGTGTCGTGCTCGGCCTGCTCTATTGGCTGTGGCGACCCATCCCGACACCGGTCGTCTGGACCGTCGACTCCGCCATCGGCGTGGCCGTGCTCTGGAGCCTGTTCGGCTTGGGGTGGGTGATGCTGCTGATCAGCACGTTCCTCATCAATCACTTCGAGCTGTTCGGACTGCACCAGGTGTATGCGCGACTCATCGACCGACCGATGCCGGAGATGCAGTTCAAGACGCCACTCCTGTATCGCTACGTGCGGCACCCGATCTACGTCGGCGTGCTCCTCGGCTTCTGGTCGACCCCCGTGATGACGGCGGGACACCTGCTGTTTGCGCTGGTAGCCACGGGGTACGTGTTCATCGGCATCCGGTTCGAGGAGCGTGACCTCATCACGCAGTTCGGTGAGCGGTACCTTCGCTATCGCGCCGAGGTCGGCATGCTCGTGCCGCGGCGGGGGCGTTCGTGAGGATGTGGTGCCGCTTGTGAGCGGTCGGGAACGACGGAGGGGCGTCGTCGCCCCCCCGGCGCCCCTTCCCTCCGTTTCCACGCGAAGCGGCTTGGACGCAATGCGCTCCGTGACACTGAGCGTCCTCTCGATCAGTCGTCGTCGTATCGCTGCTGCAGGAACGGGTCGCCGCGCATGTGGTAGCCACGCGACTCCCAGAAACCGGGTTCGTCACGCGTGGTGAACTGCAGCGCATTCACCCACTTGGCCGACTTCCAGAAGTAGAGGTGCGGGACCAGCAGCCGCGCCGGACCGCCGTGCTCATGATCCAGGGGCTGGCCGGCGTAGTGCGTCGCGATCATGCCGCGACCCCCGACGAGATCGGCGACCGGCACGTTGGTGCTGTAGTCGTCGATGCTGTGCGCAAGGATGAACGGCGTAGGTGGTGAGAGGTCTGCGGCGGAAAGTAAGTCGTCCACGGTGACGCCCTCCCATTCCGTGTCGAACCTGGACCAGGTCGTCACGCAGTGGATGTCCGTGTTGATGCGCGTTCGGGGCAGGGCGATGAACTCGGCCCAGGTCCACACCTTGACCGGCCGCGGGCCGACCTTGAGGGTGAATCGCCATTCGTCCAAGTCGACGAAGGGCGTGGGTCCGTAGGTCAGGACCGGGAAGTCGTCGGTGAGGGATTGGCCGGGCGGCAGACGGGATCCGGATGGCATGGCGTACTCCGATGGCGGGACGCCACTTTCGCCGGGAGCGGGTCGAGCTTGCAACGGGGTGGAGTGTGGGGCCTTTCCGAGGGCCTGCGGTCGATGAGTTCCGCCCCAAGCCTCGTCCCCTGTTCTTCCAATCGCGTGACGGTTACTCCACCGTCACGCTCTTGGCGAGATTGCGGGGTTTATCCACATCCGTTCCTCTGGCGAGCGCGGTGTGATACGCGAGCATCTGCAGCGGCACGACGTGGAGGATCGGCGACAGCGGCCCATAGTGCTCGGGCAGCCGGATCACGTGCACCCCTTCGCTGGGCTGGATATGCGTGTCGCCATCGGCAAAGACGTAGAGCTGTCCGCCGCGGGCGCGCACTTCCATGATGTTGCTCTTCAGCTTCTCCACGAGCGCGTCGTTCGGTGCCACGGTCACCACGGGCATCGCGTCGGTGACGAGGGCCAGCGGACCGTGCTTCAGTTCGCCGGCCGGGTAGGCCTCGGCGTGGATGTAGCTGATCTCCTTCAGCTTCAGCGCGCCCTCGAGCGCGATGGGGTAGTGGAGTCCGCGCCCGAGGAAGAGGGCGTTCTCCTTGCGGGCGAAGGTCTCGCTCCACGCGATGATGTGCGGCTCCAGCGCGAGCACGCTTTGCACGGCAGCGGGCAGGTGGCGCAGCGCGCGTATGGCCTGGTGTTCCTGCTCGGCACTCAGTCGGCCTCGCGCCTTCGCCAGTGCGAGGGTCAGCAGATACAGGCCGACGAGCTGGGTCGTGAACGCCTTGGTGGAGGCCACGCCGATCTCGGCGCCGGCCCGCGTCAGGAAATTCATCTCCGTCTCGCGCACCATCGCGCTCGTGCCGACGTTGCACACGGCCAGCGTGTGCTTCATGCCCATCGACTTCGCGTGCTTGAGTGCGGCCATGGTGTCGGCGGTCTCGCCGGACTGCGAGATCACGACGACCATCGCATTCGGATTCGGCACGGAATCGCGGTAGCGGTACTCGCTGGCGATCTCGACGTTCACCGGGATGCCGGCAATCGATTCGAGCCAGTACTTCGCCACGCAGCCGGCGTAGTAGCTCGTGCCGCACGCGAGGACCAGCAGGCTGTCCACCTTCGGGAACACGTCCCTGGCCGCTTCGCCGAAGAGATCCGGGTCGACGCCGCCCACCTGTTCGATGGTGTCGCTGATGGCGCGCGGCTGCTCGAAGATCTCCTTCTGCATGAAGTGCCGGTACGGGCCCAGTTCGATGGCGCCGGAGTAGGCCTGCACGACGCGGGATTCGCGCTCGACCCGGGTGCCGGTCCGGTCGTAGATCGTGATGCCTTCGCGCTTCACGTCGGCGACGTCGCCTTCTTCCAGATAGATGATCCGGTCGGTCGTGCCGGCCAGTGCCATGGCGTCGGAGGCGAGGAAGTTCTCGCCCTTGCCCAGGCCCGCGACGAGCGGGGAACCGAAGCGGGCGCCGACCACGCGATGGGGCTCGGCCTTGGCGAACACGGCGATGGCGTACGCACCGCTGAATCGGGCGATGGCCTTCTGCACGGCGGCGAGCAGGTCGCCCTGGTAGTAGTGGTGCACCAGGTGCGCGATGACTTCCGTGTCGGTCTCGGAATCGAAGACGTAGCCGGCCGCCTTGAGTTCGGTGCGCAGTTCCTCGTAGTTCTCGATGATGCCGTTGTGGACGACGGCGATCTCGTTGCGGGAGAAGTGCGGGTGCGCATTCGTGGTGAGCGGTGCGCCGTGCGTGGCCCAGCGCGTGTGCGAGATGCCGGTGGTGCCTTCGAGCTTGTCCGTGTCCACCTGCGCGGCGAGATCGGCGACGCGCGAGGTGCTGCGAGCGCGCTCGAGGCCGTTGCGATGCACGGCCACGCCGCACGAGTCATAGCCCCGGTATTCGAGACGTCGCAGGCCCTCGACGAGGACGGGGACGATATTGCGACTGGCGACTGCTCCGACGATTCCGCACATGGTTCGACTACCGGTGAGAGGGATGCGAGTCGGGGACGCACAGGCGCCCCCGTGCCGACGATCTGTCTACTTCTTGACGCCCTTCACCGGCCGCTTCCAGCCGGGGAGGGTCGTCTGCTTGGCGCGCGAGAGGGTGAGCTCGCCGGGCGGGGCGTCCTTGGTGAGGGTCGTTCCGGCGCCGAGGGTCGCGCCGCGGCCCACGCGCACGGGCGCGACGAGCTGCGTGTCCGATCCGATGAACGCGTCGTCCTCGATGATGGTCTTGTACTTGTTGGCGCCGTCGTAGTTGCAGGTGATGGTGCCCGCGCCCACGTTGACGTTGCGGCCGATCTCGCTGTCGCCGAGGTAGGCCAGATGATTCGCCTTCGAGCCCACACCCAGCTTGGTCGCCTTGATCTCGACGAAGTTGCCGATGTGCACGTCCTCGTCCAGTTCCGCGCCGGGGCGCAGCCGGGCAAACGGACCGATCCTGGCGTTGGGGCCGACCTTGGCGCTCTCGAAGTGCGAGTACGCCTGGATGCGTGACCCCGCAGCGATGTCGGTGTCGCGGATCACGCAGTAGGGGCCGATCTCCGCGCCTTCGCCGATGGACACCTTGCCCTCGAACACACAGCCCACGTCGATGAAGACATCGCGTGCGCAGGTGAGCGTGCCGCGCACGTCGACGCGTGCGGGGTCGGCGAGGGTCACGCCCTCGACCATCAGCTTGCGGGCGATCTCGCTCTGGTGGATGCGCTCCAGTGCCGCGAGCTGCTCGCGGCTGTTCACGCCCATCACTTCCCATTCGGCTGCGGGTTGGACGGTGTTGATCCTGCGGCCCTCGGCGGCGGCCATCGCGATGATGTCCGTCAGGTAGTACTCGCGCTGCGCGTTGTCGTTCGTCAGCTTCGCGAGCCAGCCCGCCAGCCACGACGTGGGCAGCGCGAGGATGCCGGTGTTGATTTCGCGGATGGCCTGGGTGGCGGCGTCCGCGTCCTTCTCCTCGACGATGGCTTTCACGGCGCCGGTGGCGTCGCGGACGATGCGGCCGTACCCCTTGGGATCGGCGAGGTCCACGGTCAGCACGCAGAGGGCATCGGCCGAGGCTTCCACGACCTTGCGCACGGTCTCGGCCGAGAGCAGCGGCACATCACCGTAGAGCACGAGCGTGATGCCGTCGTTCGACAGGGCCGCCATCGCCTTGCGGACGGCGTCGCCGGTGCCGAGCTGGGGTTCCTGCAGCACGAACTGGAGATCCGATCCCGCGAAGGCCTGGGGCACCGCTTCGCCACCATGACCGTACACGACGGCGACGCGAGACGGCGACAGTGCGGCCGCCGCATCGAGCACATGTCCGAGGAGGGATTTGCCGGCCAGCCGATGAAGCACCTTCGGCAGCGCGCTCTTCATTCGCGTGCCCTTGCCGGCCGCGAGTACTGCGACTTGGAGTGAAGACATCCTGGCGTCGTGTCAGCTCATGACGTTTCTGGGGAGGTGCATGGCCACGCTCCCGCGGGGAAACGTCAGCGCGGACGGGCACCCCGGCGACCGGCAGCAGGTTGCATGCCACCGCAGCAGAGCGGGCGTTCGGTCTGTTCCAGCGTCCACTGCACGAGCGCTTCGGGGACGGCGGCCGCCTCGCGCGCCCGGTCGTGGTTCACGATGCCCACGACGATCAGGGTCCGGCCGTCCGGCCCGTGCACGTATCCGGCAATCGCGCGCACGTTCTCGAGGTATCCGCTCTTCAGGTGCGCGCGGCCGGCGATCGGAGCGTCCTTGTACTTCCGCTTCAGCGTGCCGTCGACACCCGGCACGGGCAGGGAGGAGGCCAGTTCCGGGCCGTAGGGTCCGTTCCACGCGGTCGCCAGGACGCCGGCGAGGACACCGGGGGTGATCCGCTCGATCCGGGAGAGGCCCGAGCCGTTCTCCAGCACCGTGGCTGCGGCATCGTCTCCCTGACGTTCCGCGAGCCAGCGCATGATCGCGGCGCGTCCCGCCGGCAGCGTGGCCGGCTGCCCCGCCGATGCCCCCATCGTGAGCAGGAGATGGCGCGCCATGACGTTGTTGCTGTTCTTGTTGATGTCGCGGACCACCTCGGCGAGCGTGGGCGAGTCGGCCCCGGTCAGCGGACGGGCCATCGACGGCGTGCTGCCGTAACGGACGTTGCCTGCCCGTGTGCCGCCGAGTTCGCGCCACAGGTGATCGAACAGCGAACGCGCATAGCCCAGCGGCGGCAGGACCACGAAGCTGCGATCCCGCTCGCCGCAGCTCGCCGCGAACGTGCCGCGGAACGTCAGCGTGGCGTTCGCCGGATCGGCCTCCGGCGTGTCCGGCCAGGCGTCGCAGGGGCCGTCGCCGAGGGTGAGCTGATTGACGATGCGCACCTCCGGCAGCGGCGGCTCGGGCAGGATCGCCACGCTGCGGTGCTCCGTGTCCGGGACGAAGACGAGTCGTACGGACCACCAGTGCATCAGCAGGGCATCCGGCCCGACGTTGTACGGCCGCGTGGGCTGTCCGTCGAACTGGCCCGGGTCGACCTCGTCCACCTGGAACGCCCCGCGATCGAGCACCACGTCGCCATCGATGTGACGGACGCCGCGAGCCATGACGTCGCGCAACAGCAGCCACAGTGATTCCATCGTCAGCCGCGGATTGCCGCCGCCGCGGATCACGAGATCGCCGGCGAGGCGGCCGTCGCGGATCGGTCCGGTCACGAGCACGTCGGTCCGCCACGTGTAGGCAGGACCGAGGATGTCGAGCGCGGCCGCGGTCGTGACCACCTTCATCACCGAGGCCGGATTCAACGGCGTCGCGGCGTTGTGCTGCCACAGCACCCGTCCCTCCGGTGACATCACGATGGCGCCGAAAGCGGCGGCAGGGATGCCGGACTGACGCAACGCCCTGGCGACCGGTTCCGGTATCGGCGCGGCCGACGCGTAGAGGGAGAGGCAGGACCAGCACAGCGCGAACAGCAGGCAGAAGAATTTCAACGGGGATTCCCGGCAGGCGTTGAGAAACGAGTGCGCGTCAGAGATCGAAAGCGTCCCCGGGCTCGGGCAAGGTCACGTCGTCCCAGTTCAGCTGATCCTTCAGGACGGTGGCGAAGGCTTCGCGGGAGATCGGTTCGCCATGCACGAGGAACGTGCGCTTCGGCGGACGCTGGAGCGTCGAGAGCCACTGCACGAGTGCGGCCTGGTCGCCGTGTGCGGAGAGGCCGCCGATCGTGTACACGCGTGCCCGCACGGCCACGTCGTCGCCGAAGATGCGCACGACCTCGGCGCCGTCCACGATGCGCCGGCCGAGCGAGCCGCCGGCCTGGAAGCCGACGATCACGACGGAGCACTCGGGCCGTGGCAGGTTGTGGCGGAGGTGATGCTTGATCCGTCCCGCATCGCACATGCCGCTCGCGGCGATGATCACGGCGCCCCGCCTGACGCTGTTGAGGCCGATGGATTCCTCCACGTCCTGCACGAAGCGCACCGAGGGATGACCGTGGTTCTGCTCGAACCAGGCGAGCATCTCGCTCGCTTCGGGTTCGAGGGCGGCGACGTGCTTCAGCGTGGCCTGCGTCGCAGCCAGAGCCATCGGCGAATCGACGTAGATGTCCATCTCCGGCACGCGCTTCTCCCGATACAGCTGGAGCAGCAGGTACACGATGTCCTGGGTACGGCCCACGGCGAAGGCCGGGATGATCACGTTGCCGCCGCGCTGCTGCAGCGTCTCGCTGACGGCTGCGGCGAGTTCGTCGAGCGTCTCCTTCATCGGGCGGTGCAGGCGGTTGCCGTACGTCGTCTCCATCACGAGCACGTCGGCGTCCCGCAGTGTTTCGTAGTCGCGCATCAGCGGATGCCCGGGCTGGCCGAGGTCTCCCGAGAAGACGGCCTTCGTCGTTCCGCCGCCTTCCTCCACCCATACCTCGATGAACGACGAGCCCAGGATGTGTCCGGCATCGCGGAACACGGCGCGCACCTTCTCGTGCGGCGTCACGCGCTCGTCGTAGTCCACCGGCTTCACGTGCTTCAGGCAGGCGAGCGCCTGCGTCACCGTGTACAGCGGCGCCACCTCCGGCTCGTCGCGCCGGCGTTCGCGATGCCGGTGGCGCGTGTCGCGTTCGGCTTCCACCTCCTGGATGTGCGCGCTGTCCGGGAGCATCACGCGCAGCAGGTCCGCCGTCGGCGTCGTGCAGTAGATCGGCCCGCGAAAGCCCAGCACCGTGAGCCGTGGCAGCAGCCCGGAATGATCGATGTGCGCGTGCGTGAGCAGCACGAAGTCGATGTCGCGCACCTCCAGGTCCAGCGCCTGGCGGTTCTTGCGCTCGGCGTCCCGCCCGCCCTGGAACATGCCGCAGTCCACGAGGAAGGTGCAGCTCGACGTGCGCACGAGAAAGCACGAGCCGGTGACCTCGCCGGCCGCACCGAGAAACTGGAGGTTCATCTGTCAGTCACTCCCTATCGAATCGTCACTAGCACTCGTTCGTGGTTGCTGCGACACAGCCGCATTGTCGCTCGCTATCCTCGGTGCGCGGACGTCGAACCGACACCGCCGGGCACCCGTTCCCGTGCGTCGTCCCGCGATTCTGCACCGCGACGAGGCGATCGGGATCGCCCTCCATCCGCGCGGCACACGTCCGATATGAGGAATGGCATCGGGGGCGCCGGGCCGGGCCGAACAGGCATTCGACTTGCGCGTTTCCCCGGCGTCGCCTCGCCGAGTCACGAAGCAGGAGGGCACGATGCAGTTGCTGGAGCGTATCGAAGCGCAGATGCAGGCGACCCGCCTGCCCCTCGTCGCGATCACCATCGCGGCCGTCCCTTGTCCCGACACCCCCGTCATCATGACGCTGCACTGGCACGGCTTCGTGCGCGAGAAGCTCGTCGATGACGCGGCGGCCGAGACCGTGAATTACACGCCCCTGCCGAGTTCCGCCATGCAGGTGAACGATCATTGGCCCGAGCTGATGTCGCTCGATCGTGCCGCGATGGAGGCTGCGTGGGAGCTCGGTGCGTGGGACGTCGCGCGAGCCGAGGCGCCGTCATGCGCGCGACCCGGCGCGCCATCGCGCGAGGCCATGGATTGCCTGAAGGCATTCGGCGCCTTTCCGTGGGGCGTGAACGGCCAGCAGGCGGTGGTCTCCGACGCGCCCGATGCCGACGACCTCATTGCGGTCGCCGCGCGACGCGGCTACCTGATGTGGCTGTTCCGGCCCGTGCACGGCAGCATCTGGCACGACGTGGCGGACGACGTGACGCTGCGGGCCGATGGCACCCGCGAGCCGCCGTGCCCCGTGGATTCGGTGCCGGCGACACTGGCGGGCAAGCCGCGGCGCACCGTCTACCGCTTCGGGGTCTCGCAGGGGGCGCCCGGCAGCGGCCTGATCATGTAAGGGCCGTGCACGGGGAAAGTCCCGGCAGGTCCTTGCCCCACTCGCGGGAACAGGACGAGGTGACGGTCCTGAGCGGCAGGCTCTCTCCGCCGAACGCTCCGTTCATTGCCACGCGCCGTCACCGCCACCCGAACGCTTCCCGCATCACGTGGAACAGGGCGTTCTGCTCCATCACGCCGCGCACCAGATGGGCCCCCGGACCGTCCGCGAAGGCGGCGACGTCCTCGCCCCCGTGGGTTTCCGAGCCGAGCGGAATCGCGCTCTCCTGCAGGTAGTTCGGCGCTTCCGTGTCCACTTGCGTGAGATCCGCACGCGTGGCATCGGCGTCGTAGTGATTCGGAGAATGCTCGAACCATTTCGGACCCGCGCGCTGCACGTTGCTCGTGCCGTGGTGCCCCGGTCCGTTCATGTACCCCAGTGTGGTGTAGGGCAGACCCATCGCATCGTGGGCGAAGTCGTCGCGCCCCGGTTCGATCACCTTGCCGAGGATCGGATTGCCTCGCTTCGCATAGCCGCCCATCGTGAAGACATGACTGTGGTCCGCGGTGACGAGGATCAGCGTGTCGGCGGGACTCGTCATGGCCCGCGCCCGCGCCACCGCTTCGGAGAGCGCGATGGCATCGGTCAGGGCCCGGTACGCATTCGACGCGTGGTGTCCGTGATCGATGCGACCGCCCTCGACCATCAGGAAGTAGCCCTTGGGGTTTCGGGCGAGGATCTGGATCGCCTTCACCGTCATCGCGGTCAGATCGGGTTCGCCGGCCGGATCCCGGGCGCGGTCGGCCTCGTACTTCATGTGACCGGGCTCGAACAGGCCGAGCAGATGGTCGACCTGCTCCGGATCGATCGCGTCGAACTGCGCGCGGTTCCACACGTAGGCAGGACGATCGAACTTGCGCAGCCATTCCGCGGTGAGATCCTTGCCGTCGCGCCGCGATCCCTTCGCGTTCGGGTACTCGGGGTCGGTGCTCTGCCGGGGCAGGAACTTGGCGCGTCCGCCGCCCAGCACGACTTCGAGCCCGTTGCCGTACTCGAAATCGATGAGCTGGTGCGCGATGTCCGGCACCGTCGCATCCGCCGGCAGGTCGCCGTCGCCCTCCCAGTCGCGCTCCGTGATGTGCGCGTAGCAGGCCGCGGGCGTCGCGTGGGTCACACGGGCCGAGCTGACCACACCCGTCGACAGTCCGCGCGACTCCGCCCATTCGAGCAGCGTGCGCCGCGCGGCCGCCTTCACCTTGAAGCGGTTCTTCTCGCGGCGATCCACGAGGTGATTCACCGAGATCACGCCGTCGTTGGTCTTCACGCCGGTCATGATGGCGCTCATGGTCGGCGCCGAGTCCGCCACCTGCTGGTTCGCGCTGTAAGTCTTGATCAGTGCGAGATTCGGGAAACGCTCGAACGACAGCGAGTTCTCCTCGCCGCTCATGCCCTTGCGCTGGCCGTCGAGGATCCGGGCCGCCGTGATGGTGCTGAGACCCATGCCGTCGCCGATGAAGAGGATCACGTTGCGTGCATTGCCGCCGACGTTGCGGATGCGCTGGTTGGCCGCGACGGCCCGGGCCCCTGCGGCATACCACTCTTCGGGCGTGGGTTCGGCGGCCGTGGCCGGTGCAGCGCTGACGGCGATGGCGACGGCAAGACCTGCCGACGACAGGGATTTCCGGCCGTGGCCGGAGCGGAACAGGCGAGACGGACGCATGGCGGACGCGAAGGGAGGAAGCGAACCGGGCGAATGATGCCGCAGTTCCCCGTCGCCGCCGCGGGGGCGCCGCTACACTTCCCCGTCCCATCGCCGCAGAGGCCGCCATGCTGCCCGACAACGTATCGCTCGCGCTCTTCACCCGGGTGGCCGAGATGCGCAGCATCACGCGCGCCGCGGAAGCGAATCACCTCGCGCTGGCCGCCGCGAGCCGGCGCATCCGCCTGCTGGAGGAACAATTCGGCGTGAGCCTGCTCGACCGGACGGCGCGAGGCGTCGAGCTCACGCCTGCCGGTCGAGCCGCGCTGTATCACGCCCGCCAGATCCTGCGTCAGGTCGATCAGATGCGGGCGGAACTGTCCGACTTCGCGACCGGTCACCGGGGGCACGTCCGTGTGCAGGCCAGTGCGTCCGTCACGTCGCAGTTCCTGCCCGACGACCTGGCCTCGTTCGCCCAGAAGGCGCCGCAGGTCGCCGTGGCCCTCGAGGAGCGCACCAGCGGCGAGATCGTGCAGGCGCTGCGCGAAGGCACCACCGACGTCGGCCTCGTTCTCGAAGGCACGCCCATGGACGATCTCCAGCGCTTCGACTACCGCACCGACCGTCTCGTGGCGGTCGTGGCCAGACGGCATCCCCTGCGCGGCCGGAAGGTGTCGTTCGCCACGCTGCTCGACTACGAGTTCGTCGGCCTCGACAACGCGACGGCCATCACGCGCCTGCTGTCCGATCAGGCGGCCGTGGCGCGCAAGGCGCTGCGACTGCGCATTCAGGTCGGCAGCTTCGCGGCGTTGTGCCGCATGGTGGAATCCGGACTGGGCGTCGGCATCCTGCCGGCCGGCGCCGCACGCGCCTTTGTCGGGACGCTGCAGATCCGCGTGCTCGAAGTCGTCGATCCGTGGGTCGTGCGGCACATGTACGTGTGCGTGCGCGACTACGACGCGCTGCCGGCCATTGCCCGGCGACTGGTCGATCACCTGGCGAACCGGGACCGCTGACGGCGGGGTTCGCCGATTGCGAACGCTTCATTGCCGATTTCCCGCTTCCGTCGCGCGCGGGGCGTGACTACCATTGCGGCCTCGCTCGCGGCCATCTGTCCGCCCGGGCCCTGCCGAACTGGAGAATCCCCCCCATGCGACCGCTGGACGGCATCACCGTCGTCGCCCTCGAACACGTCATCGCCGCACCCTTCTGCACCCGTCAGCTCGCCGAGCTGGGCGCCCGCATCATCAAGATCGAACGTCCCGGCGTCGGCGATCCGGCGCGGGGGTACGACGCGCGCGTCAAGGGCATGTCCTCGCACTTCGTCTGGACCAATCGCTCGAAGGAGAGCCTGAGTCTCGATCTGAAGCATCCGGAGGCGGCGGTCATCCTCGACAAGCTGCTCACGGGGGCCGACGTATTGATCCAGAACCTCGCCCCCGGCGCCGCGGCCCGCATGGGGTACTCGTACGACCAGCTGAAGGATCGCTTTCCGCGACTCATCGTGTGCGACGTCTCGGGATACGGTGCCGACGGTCCCTACCGCGACAAGAAGGCCTACGACCTGCTGATCCAGAGCGAGTCGGGGCTGCTCTCCGTGACAGGCACGCCCGAGGAACCGGCCAAGGCGGGCTGCTCCATCGTCGACATCGCGGCCGGCATGTACGCGTACACCAACATCCTCGCGGCCATCATCCAGCGCGGCAGGACGGGGCAGGGCTGCCGGATCGACATCTCGATGCTGGAGGCGATGACCGAGTGGATGAGCTTTCCGCTCTACTACGCCTACGACGGCGCGCCGCCGCCCCCGCGGGCCGGCGCTTCGCACGCCACGATCTACCCGTACGGGCCCTTCCCGGCGGGCGACGGCAAGTCGGTGATGCTCGGCCTGCAGAACGAACGCGAGTGGGCCACGTTCTGCGACAAGGTGCTGCGGCGTCCCGAGCTGAAGGACGACCCGCGCTTCAACGCCGGTCCCAAGCGCTCCGCGGCCCGCGCCGAATTGCGGGCGATCGTCGTGGAGGTCTTCTCGACCATGACGGCCGAGCAGGTCGTGAAGCGCCTGGACGACGCCGGCATCGGCAACGCGCGCATGAACGACATGCGCGACCTGTGGGCGCACGCGCAGCTCGCGGCCCGCGACCGCTGGGTGGATGTGGACTCGGAAGTCGGGAAGATCAAGGCGCTGCTGCCGCCGGGCGCGCCCGAGAGTTTCGAGACCCGGGTCGCGCCGATCCCTTCAGTGGGTCAGCACACGGACGTTATCCTTTCCGAAATCGGCTACGACAGCGCCGCCATCGCGAAGCTGCGTGCCGAGAACGCGATCTGATCCAAAGGCCACGCATGCAACCCTCCGTCGTACATTCGTATCTGTTCGTCCCCGGCAATCGTCCGGAGCGCTTCGAGCGCGCCTGGTCCTCCGGGGCGGACGCCGTCATCGTGGACCTCGAAGACGCAGTGCCGCCCTCCGAGAAGGAAGGGGCGCGTGCCTCGCTGAAGGCCTGGCTCAACCCCGCGAAGCCGGTCTACATCCGTGTGAACGCGGCCGATACGCCGTGGCACATCGAGGATGTCGCCCTGTGCCGTACCGAAGGGGTCGCCGGGATCATCCTGCCCAAGGCCGAGTTCGTCGGCGCGAACCTGCTCGACGTCTGCGATGCGCGCAGGATTCCGCTGCTGCCGCTGATCGAAACGGCGCAGGGGTTCCACAACGCCTCCACCATCGCGGCACGCAAGCAGGTGCAGCGTCTCGTGTTCGGGACGATCGACTTCCAGGTGGACATGGGGATCGACGGCGAAGGCGATGAACTGCTCTTCTTCCGCTCGCAGCTCGTGCTGATCTCCCGGCTCGCGGGGCTCGAAGCGCCGGTCGACGGCGTGTGCACCGAAATCGACGAACCCGAGCAGCTCAACGAGGACACGCTGCGCGCCAAGCGGCTCGGCTTCGGCGCGAAGCTGTGCATCCATCCGCGTCAGGTGCCGCTGGTCAACGTGTGCTTCGCGCCGACGGTGCAGGAGATCGCGTGGGCCGAGAAGGTGTCCTCGGCGGCTCACGCGGCCGACGGTGCCGCCATCGCGGTCGACGGCCGGATGGTCGACCGGCCGGTCATCATGAAGGCGGAACGCATCCTCAAGTCGGCGCGGCGGTAGGGCGTCGAGGCTTTCCGTTCAACGGCGGGGACGCCGGATCTCCGCAGTTCACGCGGCGCAGCGTCAGTCGAGTGACGCCCCCGACTCCTTCACGATCCTCTGCCAGCGCGGCAGATCCTCGCGGATCAATGCGGCGAACTGCGCCGGCGATCCCTTCAGCACGTCGCATCCCTGCGCGACCAGCTTGTCGTGCAAGTCCTTCGCGTCGAGCGCTTGCTGGACCGCCGCGTTCAACCGGTCGATCACGGGTTTCGGCGTGCCTGCGGGCGCGAGGATGCCGTACCAGGGCGTCGCCCCGAACCCCTTGACCGACTCGCCGATGGTGGGCGCTTCCGGAAGTGCGGCGATGCGCCTCTCGTTCGCGACCCCCAGCACCTTGAGCTTGCCCGTCTGAACCAGCCCGAGCGACGCCGGCAGGCTCAGCATGGCGAGCGGCACCTGTCCGCTGGCCACGTCGGTCGCCGCCATCGCCGCAGCCTTGTAGGGGACGTGCACGAGGTCGATGCCGGCCGCCTTCTGCAACATCTCGCCGAGCAGGTGGTTGATCGTGCCGGGGCCGGCGGAGCCGTAGCTGAGGGTGCCGGGCGCCGCCTTGGCCGCCGCGATCAAGTCCTTGATCGTGCGCGCCGGGAACGCCGGATTCGCTACCAGCACGAATCCGGCGGTCGCCACCAGCGACACCGGCTCGAAATCCTTCACCGGATCGAAGCCCGGATTCCGGTACAGCCACGGATTGATCACGAGCATGCTGTTGGCGGTGAGCAGCAGCGTGTAGCCGTCGGGCTTCGCTTTCGAGACCACGGCCGTGCCGATGTTGCCGCCCGCGCCCGGCCGGTTCTCGACGACGAACTGCTGACCCAGCGCCGCCGAGAGTTTTGCGGCGACGAAGCGGGCGATGGTGTCGTTTGCACCGCCCGCCGCCTGCGGGACGATGACGGTGACCGAGCGGGCGGGGTAGCGGTCTTCGGCGTGTACGGGCGAGCGCCAGGACAGGAGCGACACACCCAACGCCAAGGCCGCCAGGTATGCGGGGAAGGCGAAACCCGAACGGCGGCGCACGGATCGCGACGTCGGCGCACGCCGTCTCGCGGATTGCCCGGCGACCGTCGCGTCCCCGGCGTCGAGCGCTTTGCCGTTCACGCGTCACCCGCCTCGAGCGCCCGGATCACCGCCTCCGTCATGGCCTTCGTCCCGGCCGTGCCGCCGTACTCCATCGGCACGGCCCTGCCCGTGGAGAGCACGCGCTCGATCGCGTTCTCGATTCGACGCGCCCGCTGCGCAAGCGCGGGTTCCTGCTGCCGATGGGCGAGCCAGTCCAGCATCATCGCGGCCGACAGGAACATCGCACACGGATTCGCCTTGTCCTGCCCGGCGATGTCCGGCGCCGTGCCATGCGCGGGCTGGAACAGTGCGTGGTCGTCGCCCAGGTCCCCGGAGGGGGCCATGCCCATGCCGCCGATCAGTCCTGCGCCGAGGTCCGACAGGATGTCGCCGAACATGTTCTCGGTCACGAGCACGTCGAGATGCCACGGCCGCTTGACCATCGCGAGGGCCATCGCATCCACGTAGGCCCGATCGGCGGCGATGTCGGGATGCCGCGCGGCGACGCCGTCGAACACGCTGCGGAAGAACGCCATGGACGTGAACACGTTCGCCTTGTCCACGCAGGTGACGCGCGCCTGCCCCCGCGCTGCGCGACGCTGCTGCGCCAGCCCGAAGGCGAATTCGCACACGCGTGCCGTCCCCTTGCGGGTGATCCGCATGGTGTCGTTCACCGCGTCGTCGCCTTCGACGACGGCGCGGCCCCGGGCATGGAACAACCCCTCGGTCTGTTCGCGGACCAGCACGAAGTCGATCGTCTCGGCGCGCGGATCCGTCAGCACCCGAGGCAGCCCGGGAAACCAGCGGATCGGCCGCACGCCGGCGTACAGGTCCAGCGCCATGCGCAGGTCGAGCTGCGGAATGATCTCCGTGCCGTCCGGATAGCGCACGCCCGGCCAGCCCATCGCGCCGAAGAGGATCGCGTCCGCCCGGCGGCAGGCGTCGAGAGTCGATGCCGGCAGGGCCACGCCGCTCTTCGCGTAGAACTGCGCGCCGGCGTCGTGGGTCGTGCAGCGCAGCCGCGGCCCGGCCGTCTCGGCCTCCGCCGCGCGGAGCACGTCGAGGGAGGCGGCCGCCACCTCCCGGCCGATGCCGTCTCCCGGCAGGACGGCAATGTCGAGGAAGCGGGTCGGAGCAGGTGTCGTCATGGTCGATGTGGGCGTCGAAGGAGGGCCTTGCGAGTCTACCGGCTCGCGCCGGGACGGGCTTGTCCGTTCGGCAAGCGTCCGTTCGCGAGAATCGCATTGCCGTTTGCCGGTGAACGCGCGAAGCTCGCGGTCTTTGCGATGGCCAGGAGGCTGCCGTGGAACTCGAACACCTGCGCGAATGGATCGGCCGGACCGAAACTCGCACCGACCCGATCACCGCCGCGCCGGTCGCGGCCTTGTCCGCCACCCTGGATCGGGACGACTCCGAGCCGGTGGCCGGGACCGAACTCCCACCGCTGTGGCACTGGCTGTACTTCCTGCCGATGGCCCGGCACAGCGAGATCGGTCCGGACGGACATCCGAAGCGTGGCGGCTTCCTGCCGCCGGTGCCGCTGCCGCGCCGCATGTGGGCCGGCAGCCGGCTGAGCTTCCTGCAGCCCGTCCGCGTGGGCGATGCGCTGACCCGCGAGTCGCGCATCCTGGACGTGGCGGGCAAGACCGGCCGGTCCGGGTCGCTCGTGTTCGTGACCGTGTGCCACGAGTATTCGCACGCGAGCGGACTGGCGATCCGCGAAGAACACGACATCGTCTACCGCGACAACCCGCAGCCGGGGCAGCCGTCCCCGCCGCCGCAGACCGCGCCGGCGAACGAGTCCTTCTCCCGTCCGATCACGCCCGATCCGGTCCTGCTGTTCCGGTTCTCGGCGTTGACGTTCAACGGGCACCGCATCCACTACGACCGGCCCTACGTGACGGAAGTGGAGGGTTACCCCGGCCTGATCGTGCACGGACCGCTGATCGCGACACTGCTGCTCGATCTGCTGCGCCGGAATCTGCCCACGGCGCGCGTGACGGCGTTCCGGTTCCGCGCGGTGCGGCCCGTGTTCGACATCCATGCGTTCACGGTGTGCGGACGGGACGAGGGCGACGGCAAGGTCGCGTTGTGGACCCGGGACCACGAGGGCCACCTGACGATGGAGGCGACGGCCGAGGTGGCGTAGGGAAAGTCTGATCGGATCGCGCGATCGAGACGGAGGTCCCCGTCCCGTCGGGTCGCGCCGGAAGCGGGTGCTGGCGATGTCGGTTGGCTCGCTGGGTCCCATCTCGACTTCGCTGCCCGCCTTGCCATCGCCCGTTTCCGACTGCAACGCGATCCGCGTGACTGGATCAGACCGTCCCTGGGCGTTCAGAACGATTCGGCGAGCCGCCGTACGGCCGTCCACAGCGTGTCGGCGTCGAACGCCGCAAACCCGAGGACATATCCCGGACTCGCCGGGCGTTCGACGGCGAACATCGACTGCGGGCTCAGTTCGAGGCCTCGCGCTTCGGCATGCGCGATGCGCTGCGGATGGTCTTCACCGGCCGGGGCGGTCAGGATCGTGCTGAGCCCGGAGCGCGGCCGGATCACGCGGTGCGTGGGCGGCAACCAGCGTTCACCGGCCTCGAACAGCGCTTCCGCGCGTTCCTTGTAGAGCGACCGCGACCGGCGCACGTGTCGCACGAAGTCTCCCCGTTCGATGAACTCGGCGAGCGCGTACTGCTCGAGCGACGGCGGGTTCCAGGTCGTCAGGAACTTCAGCGCGGTCACGGCCTCGACCAGCGCCGGCGGCAGCAGGACGAAGCCGATCCGCAGGCCCGGAAACATCGTCTTGCTGAAGGTCCCCATGTAGATGACGCGGCCGGCGGGGTCGAGGTCGAACAGGGGCGGCAAGGGGCGGGCGTCGTAGCGGTACTCGCTGTCGTAGTCGTCCTCGATGATCCAGGCGCCGACCTCGGACGCAAAGGCGAGCAGGGCCTGGCGGCGCGCGTGCGCCATCGGCACGCCGAGCGGCATCTGACTCGACGGCGTGCAGTAGATGAGCCGCGGCCGGAGCCGCCGCACGCTGGCGGTGAGCAGCAACCCATCGCCGTCCACGGGGAGTCCCCGTACGCGCAGGCCCGAGCCGCGAAAACATCCGGTGGCGCCGAAATAGCCCGGGTCCTCCATCAGCACGCCATCCCCGGGGTCGGCCGTCACCCGCGCCACGAGGTCCAGCGCCTGCTGCGACCCCGCCGTGATGATCAACTGCTCCGGCTCGCCTCGCAGACCCCGGGACGATCGCAGATAGCTCATGACCGCACGGCGCAGCCGGGGCAGGCCGGCCGGGTCGCCGTCGCCCAGGGCGTGGACCGGCAAGCGCCGCTGCGCGTGCGCCACCGCCTTGCGCCAGGGCGCCATCGGGAAGTCATCGATCGCCGGAATGCCGATGCGGAACGGTTTCGGGCTCGACTCGTATCGATGCCGCAGGCCGTCGAGCGTGGCGCGGACGTCGGCCAGGGATTTCGCCCGTCTGGCCGGGAAGACCGATTCCTCACGCTCGCGGGGACGGTCCGGCACGCGTCGCGGCCCCTTGTCGGGCGCGGCGGCGATATCCGCCACGAACGTGCCTGCCCCTTCCCGGGAGGTGACGAGACCTTCGGCGGCCAGCTGATTCAGCGCGGTGTTGACGGTGTTGCGGGAGATTCCGAGCCGCTGCGCGAAATCTCGCGAAGACGGAAGCCGGCTGCGCGGCTCCACGCGACCCTCGACGATCGCCTGCCGCAGCTCGGCGTAGAGGCGGCTGTGGAGATGCCGTCCCGCTTCGACGGAAAGCGACAGGGCTTCGAAGAGCTCCCCGAAGCGATTGCGCGACCGCTGCACCGTGGCCATCGGCGGACTGGTTCCATGAAATCGGTGGAAAGTGGATCTGTTCCCGGGTGCGGTGGGTGACTACGCTCCGGCTGCGATTGTTCCCCAAGGAGAAGTGGAAATGAAGTTCCTGAACGTCCTCGCCGTCGGCGGGCTGCTGCTGTCCGGCGTCGCGGCTGCGCACGAAAGCGACGCCGCCAAGGCGCCGCCGCCCTACACGATCACGCCGGTCCTGCAGCAGGCGATGAGCGATCCGGGCCTCGCCGGGTACGAACTCCTGTCGGTCCGTCTCGATCTGGTGCCGGGGGGCAGCGACCCGCTGCCGCATCGGCACGACGCGGACCTGTTCGTCTACGTGCTCCAGGGATCGATCGAAGTGGAACTCGACGGGCGCAAGTCCAGCCACAGCGCGGGTTCGATGTTTCACGAACCCCGGAACGTCGTGCACTCCCTGTTGAGGAACACCCACGCCGAGCAGCCGGCCGCGGTCCTCGCCGTGTTCGTGATCAAGAGCGGCAGGCAGTTCTACGTCCCCGCTGCGAAGTGAGCGCGACGCCGTCGGGTGCGAATCGCACCGGCGACGGCGGCGCTCTCCTCGGGAGCGCACTTCGCTCGCGTTCCTTGCCCGCCCGTGGATAATCGTGCTCTCGGCCCGCGAACATCGCCGAGCGCATTTCCACGGGGACTTCATCATCGACACTGCCCAAGACAATTACCGCGACATCCGCGACGCCGTCCGTGACCTGTGCGCGTCCTTCCCGGCCGAGTACTTCCGCGAGGTCGATGCCAGGCGCGCCTACCCCGAAACCTTCGTCGACGCCCTCACGGAGGCCGGCTGGATGGCCGCGCTCATTCCGCAGGAGTACGGCGGCTCCGGCCTCGGTCTCGCCGAGGCGTCGGTCATCATGGAAGAGATCAACCGCGCGGGCGGCAACGCCGGCGCGTGCCATGGCCAGATGTACAACATGGGCACGCTGCTGCGTCACGGGTCCGATGCTCAGAAGCAGCGCTACCTCCCGAAGATCGCCACTGGCGAACTCCGCCTGCAGTCCATGGGCGTGACGGAACCGACGACGGGGACGGATACCACCAGGATCAAGACCGTCGCCGTGAAGCAGGGCGACCGCTACGTCGTGAACGGCCAGAAAGTATGGATCTCGCGGGTGCAGCACTCCGATCTGATGATCCTGCTCGCCCGCACGACACCGCTCGCCGAGGTGAAGAAGAAGTCCGAGGGCATGTCGATCTTCATCGTCGACCTGCGCGACGCCATCGGCCACGGACTGACGGTGCGGCCGATTCCCAACATGGTCAATCACGAGACCAACGAACTCTTCTTCGAGAACCTGGAGATTCCCGCGGAGAACCTGATCGGCGAGGAAGGCAGGGGCTTCAAGTACATCCTCGACGGGCTGAATGCCGAGCGCACGCTGATCGCGGCGGAGTGCATCGGCGACGGCTACTGGTTCGTCGACAAGGTGTCGAAGTACGCCACGGAGCGCGAGGTCTTCGGCCGCCCCATCGGACAGAACCAGGGCGTGCAGTTTCCGATTGCGGAGGCGTACATCGAGGTCGAGGCTGCGAACCTCATGCGCTGGAAGGCGTGCTCGCTGTTCGACGCGCATCAGCCCTGCGGCGCCGAAGCGAACATGGCGAAGTATCTTGCCGCGAAGGCGTCGTGGGAGGCGGCCAACGCGTGCCTGCAATTCCACGGCGGCTTCGGCTTCGCATGCGAATACGACGTGGAGCGAAAATTCCGCGAGACGCGGCTCTATCAGGTGGCGCCGATCTCGACCAACCTGATCCTGTCGTACGTCGCGGAGCACATCCTCGGCATGCCGAGATCGTTCTGAGGCGACACGTCCGCGTGCGCCACGCGCGTCGGCGTCACTTCCTGGCGGGTGTGCTCGCGGCAATCAGCGTGAACGACGCCGCCGACTTGTCGAACTCGGGCAGCGTCGGCGCGAAGTAGTGCAGGGCCGGCGCGGCGTATTCGAGCCGGAAGTACCCGTTCCTCGTCACGCAGCCCTGCACCACGTGCTGGATCACGAGACCTCGCGACGTCCGATGCCGGAATGTGAGGCGGTAGCCCTCTTCGCCGGAGAGCGTCGCCGGCTCGTTCTGCATCACTTCGAGTGCCGCCATCTGCGGTCCGCTCGCTTTCAGCTCGGCGATCTCGAGTTCGGCCAGCTCGGTGCTGAGCGCATCGGTCCGCGCGATCTTCCGGGTTTTCGGGAATGCCTTGTCGAGGTTGCGCTGCTCCACGACGATGCTCTGCAGGAGGAAGCCGTCGAGGCTGGCGGCGACGGTGTCGTCGTTCAGCGTCTTCCGGACCCATCCCGCAGGCAGTTCCACGCTGAACGATTTCGCCGTGTGCCGTCCTTCGCGCGGCACCGGCGTGGGTTTGCCGAACAGGTTGGAGAGCGTGGACTTCTGTGCGGGGCCACTGCATCCCGCGAGCAGTGCCGCGCAAGCGATCACCAGCCGGTGCCGTCGATTCATGGGGTCTCCGCGCGCTTGCGCGCCGTTCTCAGATAGCTTTCCACGTGCTTGCGATCCTTCGCGTCGGGCGCGAGCTGGAGATAGCGTTCGAACCCGATCACGGCGCCCTTCGCATCGCCGCCCTTGAGTTGCAGCAGGGCCAGCGCGCGGTGCGGCGGAGCAAATGCCGGCGCGCTCTCGATCGCGTCGCGATAGGCGGACTTCGCGCGGTCGACGTCACCCGTGCCGTCGCGCAGCCGGTAGGCCTCGCCGAGGTAGTACTCGGCGCCCGGCGGCAGTTCGCGCAGACGTTCGGGATCCTCGAGGACCACCAGCGCATTTCTCACGCGCTGCATCGAGAGTTCCTGCTCGAGGTTGTCGACCCGGGCCTGCACCAGGCGGCGCGAATAGTCGGTGCGAGACGCGCCATCCCCGCCGTCCACGGCCGTGCCGGTGAGCCGCCGCATGTTCTCGAGCCGATCCTTGAGCTTCGGGTGGCTCGCGAAGAAATAGGGCTCCTTGCCGTCCTCCGCCTGCACGTCGCGCATCAGATGCTCGAAGACGCGCGGCGCCTCGCGCAGGTCGTATCCCGATTGCACGAGCCGCAGGTAGGCGCCGCGATCGGCTTCCGCTTCGAGTTCCCGCGAGAAACCGAAGATGGACGACGTGGCCAGCAGTTGTGGCACAACGGGAATCAGCAGCGCATTGCCCACCGAGGCCCACGCTGCGCTGGACTTCACGCTCTGCTGACCCCGGTAGCCATGGCGATGCGTGAAGTGGGTGCCTTCGTGGGCGAGCACGGCTGCGAGCTGCGCTTCGTTCTGGAAACGGGCGAGCAGGCCGATGTTCACGAACACGCCGCCATCGGCGGTGGCGAAGGCGTTGAGCTGCGGCGACTTCAGCAGGCGGATCCGGAGCCGCCCCCGGAACTCGGGGAACAGCCGATCCGTCACGCCCTGAACGAAGCGACGCAGCGTTTCGTCCTCGTAGATCAGCCCGCCCTTGACGACGGCGATGTCGAGATCGCGGGCGGACGACCAGGCGCGTTCCTCTTCCTCGCTCGCGGGGCGGGCCACTTCGCCGGAGGTGAACGGCACGACGTCGCCGGCCAGCGCGCAGGCCGCGATCAGCGCCAAGGCACTCCCGCAGGCGCGCAGCACCCGCTCAGCCCGACTTCGCATCGCCCGCAGCCGGCGGCTTTCGGATCGGCGCCGTCCGGAACACGGCATCCAGCACGGCCCGCACACCCTTCTCCTCGTTGAGGTCCAGGCTGCCGCTGCGATGGGTGTCGAACCAGAGGAGCTGTCCCGTGCGCAGATCGAAGATGCCGGCAGACACGAATGCCTGGCCGCCCTGCGGGACGATTCCGATGCCGATCAGCGCGCCCACGACACTCGTGACGGCCATGGCGGCCTTGCGTCCGCCGGAGGAGATGTAGTCCGTTCCGATGATCACGAGCGCGGCATCGGCGCCGGATTTCTCGGCGAGCGCCTTGAGCCCGGGGCCCAGGGTGAAATCCGTTTCCTCCCCCCGCTTGCGCCAGACGGGATCGGTGGCCCGCTGAGCCAGGTATGCCGTGAGTGCCACCGCATCGTACAGAGCGACATGCTGATCGAGGGCCGCCTGCTCGTCGCCGGAGAGCGGCGGAATCGCGACGAGCGTCAGTCCGTCTTCCTGCGAGTCGAGCGTGCGCACATAGGCTTCAGCCGTTTCGGTGGCCCGGCGCGACCACGCGTCGACCTTCTCGACGACGTTGCCGGCCGAGATCTCGTGCACGCGCAGGTCGATGGGGAGCAGCAGCATGCGGGCGGGGACCGGTCGGGTGACGGGGAGCTCCGGGGGCGGCGCCTGGGACCACATTGCCTGCCTGGACGGCGCGTTCTGGCACGCGGCGAGCAGGAGACCCGCGGTGACGAGCAAGATGACACGGATCACGGCCGGGCCTCCTCGGGAACGACCCGGTCGATGGTACGAGAACGTCTCGTCGCCCCGCAACGCCCGCAGCGCGTATCCTTGCGACCTGTTCCCGCTCGCCAGGACCCGCAGCGCCCCCGTCCTCGCGACCGTCGGCGCCCAGGCCGCTCCCATCGTCAACGCTCTCTCCAAGGAACGATCCATGTCCCTCCCCTCCACCATGCGCGCGCTCGAAGCGAGCGCGTTCTCCATCGATGCCCTGTCCGTGGTCGAGCGGCCGGTGCCGACCCCGCGGCGCGGCGAGATCCTGGTGCACGTGCGTGCCGCCAGCCTCAATTACCGCGATCTGGCCGTGCTCGTGCAGAAGTACCTGCCGCAGCTGCCCTTGCCGTACGTGCCGGCGTCCGATGCGTGCGGCGAAGTGGTGGCCGTGGGCGACGAGGTCACGCGGTTCCGACCCGGCGATCGCGTGATGCCGATCTACACCCAGGGTTGGCACGACGGCATGCCGACGCTCGAACTGCGCACGAAGCGGACGCTGGGCGCGCCCTTGTCCGGCGTGCTTCAGGAGTACGTGGTCGTGCCGGCCGAGGACGCGGTGACGGTGCCCGCACATCTGACCGATCGCGAGGCCTCCACGCTGCCGATCGCGGCGCTGACGGCGTGGTCGACGCTTCAGGAAGGCGGCATCAAGCCCGGCGACACGGTGCTCGTGCAGGGGACGGGCGGCGTCGCGCTGTTCGCGCTGCAGTTCGCGAAGCTGGCGGGGGCGCACACCCTCGTCCTCTCATCCAGCGACGAAAAGCTCGCCCGCGCACGTTCGCTCGGCGCCGATGTCGCGATCAACTACAAGACCACGCCGGACTGGCACGTGGCCGTGCGGGAAGCCACGGGCGGGCGCGGCGTGGACATCATCGTCGAGACGGCTGGTGCGACCTTGCAGAAGTCGCTGGCCGCCGTGTCGTTCGGCGGCTTCATCGGCATCGTCGGCTTCGTGGCGGGCTACGAGGCCACCATTCCGCTGCGCGCGATGATTGGCCCGATGGTGCGGGTGCAGGGCATTGCGGTCGGCTCGCGCGCGCGGTTCGAGGCGATGAACCGCGCCATCGCGCAGCACGAACTGCGGCCCGTGGTGGATTCGGTGCATCCCCTGGCCGAAGCCGCCGAGGCGTTCCGGCGCATGGAGAAGGGGCAGCAGTTCGGGAAGATCGTGATCGACGTCTGAGGGTTCGAATGACGATGGCGGGCGGCGTGCCGGTTCCCGTGGCCCTCCGCTTGCGATACTCGCAGGGTGCGGTGCGCACCCTGCGCAGAACCGCCCGGCGGGAGCGACGCCGCTACTGCGCGGTCCACCCCCCATCGACCACGAGCGACGTTCCCGTCACCATCGCTGCCGCCGGCGATGCGAGATACACCGCCGCCGCCATGATGTCCTCCACCGTCGCGAGCACGCCCATCGGGATGCGGCTCATGATGAATTCGCGCTTGGCCGGCGTGTTCACGACGCGGCGCACGAGCGGCGTGTCGACGAACGTGGGCGCGATGCTGTTCACGCGGATGCCCTGGGTGGCCAGTTCCACGGCCATCGCCTTGGTCAGCCCCTCCACCGCGTGCTTGGTCATGCAGTAGACGGTCCGGTTGGGCGAACCCACGTGTCCCATCTGCGACGACATGTTGATGATCACGCCGCCGCGCGCCGTGCGCTCGGGGTGCTCCAGCATCTTGCGCACCGCGGCCTGCGCCGCGACGTACACCGAGCGCACGTTGAGATCGATGATGGAATTGAGGTGCTCGTCGCTCACTTCCACTACCGGCTCCGGGAAGTTCGTGCCGGCGTTGTTGACCAGGATGTCGAGCACCGGCAGATCCGCGATGGCCTTGCGCAACGCCGCCGCATCCGTGACGTCGCACACGGCGATCGTCGCGCGCCCGCCGAAGCTCGCGATGCGGTCGCGCACCTTCTCCAGCGATTCGCGCGTGCGCGCCATCACCACGACCTCCGCCCCCATCTGCGCCAGTCCGATCGCGATGCCTGCGCCCAGGCCCGCGCCCGCGCCCGTCACGAGCGCGACGCGGCCATCCATGCGCATGCTGGGAAGCGTCCAGCCGTACTCCGGCGTGGCGCCGTCATTCGTATCCATGCCTGTTCTCTCCGTGGGTGACCGGGTCGGTCAGTTGAATCCGACGATGGGGTGCGGCACGTACGGAGCTTCGAGCGAGGCGATCTCCTCCGACGTGAGTTGAAGGGACAGCGCGGCGACCGCATCGTCCAGATGGTGCGGCTTCGACGCGCCGACGATCGGGGCCGTGATCGCCGGCTTCGACAGCAGCCAGGCGAGCGCGACCTGTGCGCGGGGAACGCTCCGTTGCGTCGCGATCTGCGCGACCCGCTCCGCCACGTTGCGATCGGCCTCGACCGTGTGCTTGTAGAGCACGTCCATCAGATCGTCGGTCTTCTCGCGCAGGGAACTCTCGTCCCAGTCCCGGGTGAGGCGACCGCGGGCCAGCGGGCTCCAGGGGATCACGCCGATGCCCTCGTCGAGGCACAGCGGAATCATCTCCCGCTCTTCCTCGCGATTGAGCAGGTTGTAGTGGTTCTGCATGGTGACGAACCGGGTCCAGCCGTGCCGTTCGGCCACGTGCAGCGCTTTCGAGAACTGCCACGCGAACATGGACGACGCGCCGAGGTAGCGCGCCTTGCCGGCCTTCACGACGTCGTGGAGCGCTTCCATCGTCTCCTCGATCGGGGTCTTGTAGTCCCAGCGGTGGATCTGATACAGGTCCACGTAGTCGGTGCCGAGGCGCTTCAGGCTGGCGTCGATGTTCTGGAAGATGGACTTGCGCGACAGGCCGCCGGTGTTGACCCCCTTGAACACGGGGAAGTACACCTTCGTCGCGAGCACGATGTCGTCGCGGCTGGCGTACTCGAGCAGGGCGCGGCCGACGATCTCCTCGCTCGTGCCTTCCGAGTACGAGTTGGCCGTGTCGAAGAAGTTGATGCCGAGGTCCAGCGCGCGGCGGATGAAGGGGCGGCTTGCGGCATCGTCCAGCGTCCAAGGATGCCGGCCGCGATCCGGCACCCCATAGGTCATGCAGCCGAGGCAGATGCGGGATACCCGCGTGCCGGTGCTGCCGAGTCTCACGTAGTCCACGGTCGATCCTCCGGGGGAAGGGGGCGCGCCCGCGGTGCATCCGCGGGCGGAGGGGCGATTCTCGCCGCAGATCGCGTTCCGCACCACCGGGACGTGCGTCCCGGCGGTGCGGCAGAGTCGGTTACTTCTTCGCGGGAACGTAGACGGCCGACGGCAGATTCGGCACGGCCGCGTACTGCGGCGGCACGTCGCCGGTGAGCGTCTCGAGGAAGGCCACGATGTCGGACACGTCGGCATCGTTCAGGTCGCGTCCGAGTTGCAGCTTGCCCATCACGCGCACGGCATCGGGCAGCGTCGCCACGGAACCGTCGTGGAAATACGGGGCCGTCATCGCGACGTTGCGCAACTGCTGCACCTTGAACATGTAGCTGTCGGCGTCGTCCTTGGTATCGTGGAAACGGCCCTTGTCGCGGCCCTTGAGCAGTTCCTTCTCGGTGCTGCCGGTGAGCGTCCAGTAGTCCGCCGTGAGGCCGAACTTCTGGAACATCTGGCCGCCGACCACCACGCCGCTGTGACAGCCCGCACAGCCCACGCTCATGAACTTGTCGAGACCGCGCTTGGCTTGCGGACCGATGGCGCGGATGTCGCCGTTGAGGAAGGCGTCGAACGGCGCGGGCGTCAGCAGCGTGCGCTCGTACGCGCCGATGGCCGTGGCCCAGTTGACTGCCGTCACGGGGCTGGCGTCATTCGGGAACGCCGCCTTGAACAGGGCGAGATAGCCCGGGATGGCACGCAGGCGCGCCTCCGCGGCGCCGTAGTCGGCGTTGCCGTAGGCGAGCGGGCTCACCAGCGCCTTGAGGGCCTGCTCCTCGACGTCCTCGCGATTGCCACCGTAGTGCTGCTTGAACTGCAGCGCCGTATTGAACACGGTCGGCACGTTGCGCGGCAGGCCGCGGCCCGCGTTACCCACGGATGTCCCCATCGCGTCGCTGCCGTACAGCGAGGGGTTGTGACAGGCCGCGCAACTCTGGCGGCCATCGGTGGAGACGCGGGTCTCGAAGAAAAGCGCGCGGCCCAGCGTCACCATCGGTGGCGTGACGGGGCGCTCGGGCGTGCCAGCGTCTGCCGGGAGCTGCTTGAAGATCGCACGGGCTCGCTCGAGCAGGCCGGCATCGCCGTCGTCGGCGGAAACGACGACGGATGCGAACGTCGCGGCCAGGGCCGCGATGCCGCTGAGGAGTACTGCCGAAGTGCGGATTCTCATGGATGCCTCCAGGGAGGGGTCGGGTTCAGGGGGGGCAAGGCTCGTATCGGACTCGATGGGTCGACATCGGCGCCCGTATTGTGCGCCGCGGACGATCGAGCGGGCGGGGCCTCACCGTCGATGCGGTGCTACCGGTGTTCGCCGGCGCCCGAGCGCCACGTGACTTCGGCGTCGTTCCACGCGCCCAGCGCCTGGAGGTCCGGCACCCAGGCGAGCCCGGTCTTGGCGTCGGACGATTTCGCTTCCGTCGTGACCACCACGTCGAGCAGCGCCGGGAGGCTTGCGAGCGCACGGTCGATGGCGGGGCCAAGGTCTTCGGCGCGGGTCACGCGCTCGCCGTGCATGCCGAACGCACGTGCCATCGCCGCGTGATCCGAGTACTGCAGGCGGGTGCCGACGACCTTGCCGTGCGTGTCCTGCTGGTCGTGGACCTCGATCTGCCAGGCGCCGTTGTTCGCGACGACGATCAGCACCGGCGACTGGTGCCGCACCGCCGTATCGATCTCCATGGCGTTGAAGCCGAAGGCGCCGTCGCCGGTGGCGACCACCACCTGGCGTCCCGGACAGGCCAGGCCGGCCGCCACGCCGAACGGCGTACCGATGCCGATGCAACCCAGCGAGCCGGGGTCCAGATAGGTGGAGGAGGACAGGCCGACACGCGCGAAGCTGAGGAAGTCTCCCCCGTCGGCAATGACCACGGCGTCGGGCTTCAGGCGCTCCTGCAGCTCCGAGAGCACGCGATTGGGATGGATCGCGCCATCCGCTCCGTCGGGTGCGTTGCGCATCGTGTCGCGCAGCTTCTGCGCACGCTCTTCGTGCTTCTTGCGAAGCCCGGTGATCCACGCGCGATCCACGGACGGCGCACGGTCGCCCGCGGCGGTGACGATGGCTTCCAGCGCGGCCTTCGGCTGGGCGAACAACTCCACTTCGCCGCGGCGGTTGTCCCGCAGATCGCCCGGCGTATCGCCGATGCGGAGGAAGCGTGCGTTGCCGAACACCGCGGGGGATCCATAGGCGAGCTGGAAGTCGAGCCGGCGTCCCAGCGTGACCACCACGTCGGCGTCGCCGAGCACCGCGCCGCGCATCGCCGCGACCACGGAGGCATGATCGTCCGGCACGAGGCCGCGGCTCTCGCCGGTGTCGAGGTACGCGGCGCCCAGCCGGTCGAGGAACCTGCACAGCGCGTCGCCGCCGCCGCGGGCGCCGCGGCCGCTGATGACGAGGGGGCGCTTCGCGGACCAGAGCAGGTCGACCGCGGCGGCCACGTCCTCGGCGTTCGGTGCGATCACCGGGCGGGCCTTGGGCCGGAAATGTTCGGCGAGTTGCACGGCCTTCGGGACCTCGCCGCGCAGCGTGTCCGTCGGGAAATCGAGATAGACCGGACCGGGATCGCCGCCCTGGCCCATCGCGCGTGACACGGCTTCGTCGAGTTCCTGCAGGACCGGTGCGGGCTCCCGCACGGTGCGTGCGTAGCGCGTGAGCGAGCGCACGAGATCGGTGTGGACGATGTCCTGCAGTGCGCCGCGGTTCTCCTGCGGCATCGGCGGCAGGCCCGAGAGCACCAGCACCGAGGCGCGTGCAACGTGGGCGTTGGCGATGCCGGTCATCGCGTTGGTCACCCCGGGGCCGGCCGTGACGAGTGCCACGCCGAGCGCGCCCGTCAGCTCGGCGTGCGCGTGCGCCATGTACACGGCCGCACGTTCATCGCGCACGTCGACGATGCGGATGCCTTCGGCGTCGAGGCGCATCCAGATCGGCATGATGTGGCCGCCGCAGAGCGCGAACACGCGATCGACGCCGCGGGCCTTGAGGAAACGGGCGATCACGCCGGCGGCGCAATCGGGAGTGAGCGGGGGAGGGGTCATTCGATGGGTTCCGGAAGGCGGTCCAGGCTCAGCCCTGGGCCTTGGGCTTCTTCTTGAGGTTGCGCAGGTCGACGACGCCGGGCAGCGTGCGCGGGTCGGTCCCGGCCGGGAACAGGTGGATCTTCTGCACCTTCTGCGAGGTGCCGGTCGGCAGCGAGTCGACGAACATCACCCAGGCCGGCGCCTTGAAGTACGCGACGCGCTCCAGGCTCCAGGCGAGCAGTTCGCGCGCAAAGTCCGCCGTGGCGTCGGCCGGCGACTTGGTGACGATGCAGGCCATGACCTCCTCCTCACGCAACTCATCGGGGACGGCGATGACGGCGACCTGCTTCACCTTCTCGTGGAACGTGAGACAGGCTTCCACTTCGGCGGCCGCGATGTTCTCGCCCGAGCGGCGGATGATGTTCTTCTTGCGGTCCATGAAGTAGAACGCGCCCGCGGCATCGCGCACCGCGACGTCGCCGGTGTGGAACCAGCCGCCGGCCCAGGCCTCCTCGGTGGCTTCCTCGTTCTTCAGGTAGCCGGAGAAGAATCCCTTGCGCGGCGTCTCGGCGCTGTGGCGAACCACCAGTTCGCCGGGCGTGCCGTGCGGCACCTCGTGGCCCTGGTCGTTGAAGATGGCGGCCTCCGTGCCCTCGCTGGGCCAGCCGAAGCACCGGGTGTGGATGTTCCGCGGCTCGTGGCAGTCGCTGATGAGCCGGCCCGTCTCGGACATGGCCCACATCTCCACCAGCGCGAAGCCGTAGCGCTTCTCGAACACCTCGTGCTGACTCGGTTCGACGCCGGCACAGAGCGCGAAGCGGACGCTGTGCGTGCTTTCCTCCGGCACGACGGGCAGCTTGAGCAGGACGTTCGGAATGATCCCCTGGAAGTGCACGCTCGTGATGCGGCAGGCGACCAGGTCCTTCCACCACGTGCTCGCATGGAAGCGGTCGGGGAAGTACAGACTGCCGCCGATCAGGAGCATCGCGGGCACCGAGATCGACAGGCAGTTGGCGTGGTGCAGCGGCAGCGGGTTGTACATCCGCTCCTCGCCTTCGCGCATCGCGAGCCGGCCGCCCAGGTTCAGGTAGCACAGCCCGAAGTGGTGGAAGTACTCGTTGGTGAGGATGCAGCCCTTCGGACGGCCGGTCGTGCCGGAGGTATAGAGCAGCGCGGCCTCGGTCGTGCCGTCGGGCTTGCCGGCGCGCACGGGCACCGACGGGCCGGACACGGTCTCGGGGAAGCGTTCGAAGGACACGACCGACACCTTCGGCTGCAGCCCCTCGCAGACCGCCTGCATGTCCTCGAGCCGCGAATCGATCGCGATGGCGAGCGTGGCCTCCGAGTGCTCCACCACGTAGCGGATCTCGTCGCGCCGGTAGTCCGGATTGATCGGCACCACGCTGCAGCCGAGCGAGTTCAACGCGTAGTAGTGGAAGAAGAATTCGGGGCGCTGGTCGAACAGGATCGCGACGCGATGACCCAGCCCGTAGCCGGCGGCCGCGTACCGCGCGCGCATGCGTTCGACGCCCGCCGCAGTTTCGTTCCACGTGTATTCCTTGCCTTCCGGGTGGTACGCGCGGCCGGGCATGGGCGGCACGCCGTAAGCGGGGCGGTCGCCCCAGCGGGCGATCGTGCGACGGAAGGAATCGTAGAGGGTGCCGAGCGTCAAGGGATCTTGCATGGCGTGGTCGTCGTTGGAGGTAGTGGGAAGAAGGGCCTCAGCGCCGGGTGCGTGCAGCGCGTCGCGGCGGTTCCAGCTCGGATTCCTCGGGGCGCAGGGCGTCGAGACGTCCGGTCAGCATGTCGGAGGCGTGATGGATGTGCTGCCGGGCGAGCCGCTCGGCCACGTCCGGTCGGCCCTCGACGACGGCCTGCAGGATGGCTTCGTGCTCGTCCCAGATGTCCGTCGGGGTCTCCGTCTCTCCCGTCAGGAGGACGGCTCCCATGAATCGCCGCAGGTAGCTCCAGCGCGGGCCGCTCATCTCGGCGATCAGCGGATTGCCCGACAGGCCGTACAGAAAGAAATGGAAGTCCATGTCCGCGGAGATCATCCGCGCCACGGAACCGGACTTCACCGCGGCGCGTCCCCGGTCGATGTACGCCGACCCTTCCTTCCGGGCCTGGGCGGCGGCGCGCTCACTGGCCTTCGCGCTCGCCAGGCCGTCTAGCACCGCACGGACCTCGAACAGATTGCGGACGAGTTCGGGATCGAGGGGCGCGACCTGCAGGCCGCGGCCGGGGGCGTCGCAGAGCAGGCCGTGGTTCCGCAGCAGGAGCAGGGCCTGCTGCACCGGCTGGCGCGAGACGCCCAGCGATTCCGCGATCTCCTCCTGGATGAGCCGGCTGTCCGGGCCGACCTTGCCGGTGGTCAGTTCGGACAGGATGGCCTCGTAGACCTGGTCGACGAGGGTGGGTTGGGGCGTGAGTGCGCGCATCGGGAACGAACGGAAACCGGTCATGGGAACCGGGCGCAATATAGCATTCTGAATTCAGAATGCAATTAGTTCCGTGGTCCGGGAAGCGTAGTCCGGGGCGCGACGGGCGTGAGGGAGTGGGTGTCCTGGCCTCAGGGCGTGGCGGACGCTGCACGTTTCGGCCGTGCGGCGCAGACGACGTACAGCGCGCCGGTGAGCAGCATGGCCCAGGTCGAGGGCTCGGGGACGGCGGCCGCCTCGATCACGGCCAGGCCGGGCCGATCCGGCCCGGGGAGCCAGCGCGCCGCGGCGCCCTTCGGATCACTGCGCACATCGAACGGATCGCCCAGCATGGCGAAAGCGCCGATCTCGTCGCCCGGGACCTCGACCCAAGCTTCCATCACGTACTCGACGGAGGCCCGCTCCAGATCGTAGTAGGTGCCCAGGCGCTGGTCGCCGAAGTACGGTTCGGTCCGGACCACGTCGTACGTCAGGCCGTCGCGGGTCTCGTTGCCGCGGGTCACGCCATGCCGCCCGGCGAAGGTTCCCGTCGTGATCAGGTTGGCCGCGGGCTGACCCGGGGTGCGCCTGAGCACGACTTCGCCGGCGACGACGCCCCGGATCAGGTAGCGCAGACCGGCCTCGCCGGCGAAGTCTCCGAATGTCGTCAGTCCGACCGCGCCGGGAAACAGCATGTACTGGATGTCCACGTCGACGGTGGTGAGGAAGCTGGTGAACACCGTGAAGTTCACGTCCCACTCGGTGCGTGCCGTCAGGCGGTTGTACGCGCGTCCGCTGGCGAACGCGCCGGAAACCCGGGTGGTATTGAAGCCCCGGGTGTCCTGGTAGGCATCCAGTCGTGCCGGCAGGAAAGTCGTGTCGTCCGGCGCGCCCCGAGGGGGCGTGAAGGCCGGAACGGTCATTGTCGCGTCGGCGACATCCGTGCCGGTCACGTCGACGGCGCGCGGTGGGAGCGTGTTGTTCGCGCTGCTGCCGGTCTCATGGCGCGTGGTGGCGAAGACCGACGGCGTTTCCATCAGGATGACGGCCGGGGCGCTGCCGGGAAGCAGGCACAGGAGGGCAAGGCCCGATGCCTTTGTCGCGAGCGTGGCGGATGACGCGCCGGCTGCCTTCGGGCGGTCTCTCCGGATTCTCGTGTGCATGGCAGGTCTCCTGGAACGGGCGATCAGCGAGTCCCGTCCATGAATGTTGTTGTCGGGTCATTCTCCCGGCACGCGCGCTTTCCCTCAATTACCCAATAAAGGTAAGTTAGCCGCCATTCCGTTCCTCGGCGCCGGTATTGCCGCCTTCGATGGGAACCCACTACCGCCATGCCGAATTGGCCGACCTGCCCCGCTGTGTCGAGTTGATGCGGACCTGGGGCCGGCTCGACTACGGAGACGTGCTGTGCGACCGGTTGCCACAGTTCTGGCGGCCGTTGATCGGACATCTGCACCATGCGCTGCATGTCTTCATCGACGACGATGACCGAGCGCGGCCGGTGCTGCGGGGACTGGCCAGCGGCGTTTTCGTGGACGCGCAATTCATGGCGGGCGAGTTGGCCGCACCGGCCGCCGGACTCTCCCGCCGGATCATCGAACTGACCCTGGAGGGGCGCTCCCCGATCGCGACACGTGACGCTCTGGCGGCCGGACAACGCGGCACCGGGGTCCACGCAGTCGGCCTCGATTTCGCGTTGGAGAACGACAACTTCGCCAACCCGTTCACGCTGCGTTGGCTGCCGCCGATGCTGGCGTCCGCTCGCGATTGGCTCGCGGGTTGGCGCGTGCAGTCGTTTCACCGCGAGATTGCCGGTCGCGATCTGTATGCGCTGGCCCGAACCACGGCCGTGCCCGCGCGCCGGCTGCCCATCCCGTCGGATTCCGTGCTTCGCCCGGAGCGACCCCGCTATCTCACCGGCGGCGTCCGTGCCGACGCCGATGCGCGCGTGGCCGCGCTCATGTGGTGGTTCTTTCAGGTCGGCGACACGCAGTTCCGTTTCACTGCAGCTCAGCAGGACTTGCTCTGCCTGGCCCTGCGCCGCCTGAGCGATCCGGCGATCGCCGAGCGTCTCGGCGTGTCGCCCCATACCGTGACCATGCGCTGGCGAGCCGTCCTTCAGCACGTTTCGGATGTCCGGCCGGATCTGTTCCCGCCGCACGAGCCGGGCACCCCGCGCGGGGTGGAGCGGCGCGGCGCACTGCTCGCGTATCTGCGCGACCGCATGCAGGAGATCCGTCCCCGCCCGGACTGACGGGCTTCGATTTCCGAATACTGGAATCCATGTTCGGGTTTCGTCGGGCTGAACCCGTGACAGCCCCGTTCGGGGCTGTACCATTCACGTCCCCGCCGCACCAGCGGTCCTGACCCTGGACCTCCGCTCAAGCGCGGCCCGGGTCGTTTCTTATCGAGAAACCCATGACCATCGCATTCCGAATCCTGCCCTCGGCGCCGCCGCCCGCGGCCGATCTCGTCGCCGCGCTGAGTGAGCAGGCGTCCTCCCATCTCACCGACAGCCAGTCCCGCGCCCGGGCCATCCAGGGGGCGATCCGCGCCCTGCATCGGGGCGGCCGGCTGTGTGGTCCCGCGCTGACCGTGCGCACCACGCCCGGCGACAACCTGCTCGTCCACAAGGCGGTCGACCTCGCCCGGCCCGGCGACGTGATCGTCGTGGACGCCGGCGGGGCCCTTGACTGCGCGATCATCGGCGACCTCGTCACGAGCTATGCACGCACCCGCCGCGTCGCCGGCTTCGTGATCGACGGCGCCGTCCGCGACATGGAGGAGATCGCCGCGCGGGACTTCCCGGTGTACGCGCGGGGTGTCACGCCGCGGGGTCCTTCGAAGGAAGGTCCGGGTGAGATCAACGTGCCGGTCTCGATCGGCGGAACGGTCGTCCATCCGGGCGACATCGTGGTCGGGGATGCCGACGGCGTCGTGATCGTGCCGATCGCCGACGCCGAGGTCGCGCTGGCTGCTGCGCGCGCTCTCCGCGCGAAGGAAGCGACGACGCTCGAAAAGATTGCGGCCGGGACGCTGGATCGCCAATGGATCGACGAGGCACTGCAGGCGCGCGGCTGCGAGTTCGTCGCGCGCTGAGACGGATGACGAGACGGAGGAGAAACCGATGAAGGTGGCAGTCGTGGGGTGCGGCGCCATGGGCAGCGTGTATGCAGCGCTGCTCGGGGCTGCGGGGCATGAAGTGTGGGCGATCGACGCGTGGCGTGAGCACGTCGACGCCATGAAGGCGAACGGACTGCGGCTCGAGGGTCCCTCGGGCGATCGGACCGTCAAGGTGAATGCCACGACCCACGCGGCCGATGCCGGCGTGTGCGACCTCGTGATCATCGCGACCAAGGCGATGCATGTGGCACCCGCAGCCGAAGCGTCGAAGGCGCTGATGGGGCCGGACACGATGGTCCTGTCGATCCAGAACGGACTCGGCGGCCCCGACACGGCAGCCAGGGTGCTCGGCGAGGATCGGTTGATGGTCGGCGTCGTCGGCGGATTCGGAGCGTCGATGCGCGGGCCGGGGCATGCGCACCACAATGGCTGGGAGCTGGTCCGGCTCGGTGAACGCAAGGGGCCGGTCACGCCGCGCCTGAAGCAGGTCGCCGAGGTGTGGGAATCCGGCGGCTTCCGCGTGAAGTGCTTCGACGACATCGATCAGCTCGTCTGGGAAAAGCTGATCTGCAACGTGTGCTACTCGGGTACGTGTTCCGTCACCGAGCGCACCATCGGCGAGGTGATGAACGATCCCGATACGTGGATCGTCGCGTCGGGCTGCGCGGTGGAGGCGTACAACGTCGCCAGGGCTCGCGGCATCCGGCTCGACATCACGGATCCGGTCGCCTACGTGCGCGACTTCGGTTCGAAGATCCCGAATGCCCGGCCCTCCATGCTGCTCGACCACATGGCGCGTCGCATGTCCGAGATCGAGGCGATCAACGGGGCCATCCCGGTCGCGGCGGCGGCACTGAACGTTGCCGCGCCGTTCAACACCGCCATCAGCGCGCTCGTGCGCGCCAAGGAACGCAGAATGGGCGTGCGTCCGTAACGCGCGCCGACGAACAGGAGGAAGGGGTCATGCAGAAGTTCCAGCTCTACATCGACGGCAAGTTCGTCGATGCCGCGAAGGGTCAATGGTTCGATACCTTCAACCCGTACACGGGCAAGCCCTGGGCACAGGTCGCCAAGGGCGACGCCGAGGATGTGGACCGCGCCGTGCAGGCCGCGCACCGCGCCTTCACCACCGGACCGTGGCCGCAGCTCACCGCCAGCCAGCGCGGCGCACTCATCCACAAGCTGGGCGATCTGGTCGCGCGCGATGCCCGCAAGCTCGCGGAGATCGAGGTGCAGGACAACGGCAAGCTGATCGCCGAGATGCAGGGTCAGCTCAACTACATCCCGCAGTGGTACTACTACTTCGGCGGGCTGGCCGACAAGGTGCAGGGCGCCGTCATTCCGCTGGACAAGAAGGGCTACTTCAACTTCACGCGGCACGAGCCTGTGGGCGTGGCGGCACTCATCACCGCCTGGAACTCGCCACTGCTGCTGCTGGCCTACAAGCTCGCACCGGCGCTGGCTGCCGGTTGCACCGTCGTCGTCAAGCCGTCCGAATTCACGTCGGTCTCCGCGCTGGCGTTCGTCAGGCTCGTCGAGGAAGCCGGGTTCCCGCCCGGCGTGGTGAATGTGGTCACCGGCTTCGGCCAGGACGTGGGTGCGCCGCTCGTCAGTCATCCGCTCGTCCGAAAGGTGTCCTTCACCGGGTCCGAGGCCACGGGGCGTGCGATCAACGAATCGGCCGCGAAGACCTTCAAGCGCGTCACGCTCGAGCTCGGCGGCAAGTCGCCCAACATCGTGTTCGCCGACGCGAAGCTGGAAGACGCGGTGAACGGTGCCGTGTCGGGCATCTTCGCGGCGGCGGGCCAGACCTGCATCGCCGGGTCGCGCCTGCTGGTCCAGGACAGCATCCACGACGCGTTCGTCGCGAAGCTGGTCGAGATCTCCAAGGTTGCTCGCATGGGAGATCCGATGAATCCCGACACGCAGATCGGTCCGATCGCCACGCAGCCCCAGTACAAGAAGGTGCTGGGCTACATCGACATCGCCAGGCAGGAGGGCGCCAAGCTCGTGATGGGCGGCGGTGCCGCGAAGCGCCCGGAATGCGGCGACGGCTGGTTCGTCGAGCCCACCGTGTTCGACGACGTGGACAACAAGATGCGCATCGCGCAGGAAGAAGTCTTCGGACCGGTGCTGTCGATCATCCGCTTCAAGGATGAGGAGGAAGCCACGGCCATCGCCAACGACGTGCGTTTCGGCCTCGGTGCCGGCGTCTGGACCGGCGATATCGGCCGCGCCTTCCGGATGTCCGAGCGCATCCAGTCCGGCACCGTATGGGTGAACACGTATCGCGCGGTGAGCTACATGTCCCCGTTCGGCGGGTTCAAGGACTCCGGCGTGGGCAAGGAGAACGGCATGGATGCGATCCGCGAGTACCTGCAGGTCAAGAGCGTCTGGATCAACACGGGAGCCGCCACCGGCAACCCGTTCGTGATGCGATAGAGGGGGGAGATGACGATGAAAGGCGTGACGTTTCCGGGCGATCGCAAGGTGGCCCTGATGGACTTCCCCGATCCCACGCCGGGACCGGGAGAAGTGGTGCTGGAGATCAAGGCCTCCGGCATGTGCGGCAGCGACCTGAAGTTCTACCGCGCGAAGGACGGTCCGGCGTCGCTGGGCTTCAAGATGGCCGGCGGCCCCGTCGTCGCCGGTCACGAACCGTGCGGCGTGGTCGTGGCCGTCGGCCCCAACGTGCCGGCGAACCAGGCCTGGGTCGGCATGCGCGCGATGCAGCATCACTACCGTGGCTGCGGCGTCTGCCCGCACTGCGCGACCGGCTGGATGCAGATGTGCGTGGACGGCGTGGCCGAGGTCTACGGCATCACCGGCAACGGCGGGCACGCCCGCTACATGAAGGCGCCCGCCCGCACGCTGGTGGAACTGCCCGATGAACTCTCGTTCGAGACCGGCGCCGCGATCGCGTGCGGCACGGGGACGGCGTGGGGCGCGCTCCAGCGTCTCGGTCTGCAGGGCGATCACACCATCGCGATCTTCGGTCAGGGACCGGTCGGCCTGTCGGCCACGCAGCTCGCGCATCACATGGGTGCCCGCGTGGTCGCGCTCGACACGTCGGACGAGCGGCTGGCGCGCGCCAAGGACTTCGGTGCCGATGAGCTGATCAATCCGACGAAGTGCGACGACGTCGTGAAGGCGCTGCGCGACCTCACCCACGGTCGCGGTGTGCATGCGTCGCTCGACGCCTCGTCCTCGCCGATCGCACGCGCGCAGGCCGTGAAGGCTGTGCGCTCCTGGGGCACGGCCTGCTTCGTGGGTGAGGGTGACACGGTGACGCTGGACGTCTCCAACGACATGCTGCGCCGTCAGGTGACGATCATCGGGTCGTGGACCTTCTCCACGATCGGTCAGGCCGAATGCGCACGCTACATCGCGGACCGTGGCGTGGACGTCGACAAGCTGTTCACGCATCGGTGGAAGCTGGAGCAGGCGGAGGAGGCGTACCAGCTGTTCGACCGGCAGACGTCGGGCAAGGGCGTGTTCCTCCCGTCGTGATCGGGCCTGGGGGTTGCCGGCGCAGATGACCGGCAGCCCCGCAGTGATTCACGCGAAGGCCGGGCCGGTCAATCCGCCTTGATCGCGACTCACCGGATCGGCGGGTGAGCCGCAACGTCTCCCGGTGTTCCAGACGTCCTTCGCGTCCCGGGGATTGGACGCAGCGGCCGAACAGGACTTCCCGGACACGGCCGCGAAGTCGGCACGAACGTGAACGCGAGGACCGGAACGACCATGTTCGAAGGCTTCGACCTCACCACCATCGACACCGGCAACGTGCAGATCCGCGCCCGCATCGGCGGCAGCGGTCCGCCCCTGCTCCTGCTGCACGGCAACCCCCAGACGCACCTGATGTGGCACAAGGTCGTGCCCGCGCTGCGCGAGCACTTCACCCTCGTGGCCACCGATCTCACCGGCTACGGCCGCAGCACGAAGCCGCCGTCGTCGCCGGATCACGCGGCTTACGCGAAACGGGCGATGGCTGCGGATCAGGTGGCGGTGATGCGCAAGCTGGGCTTCGAGCGCTTCCGGGTTGCCGGACACGATCGCGGTGGACGGGTGGGCTATCGCATGGCGCTCGATCATCCCGCCGTCGTCGAGCGACTCGCCGTGCTGGATATCGTGCCGACGGGTGAGGCGTTCGCGCGCGGCGGGCGCGAGTTCGGACTCGGCTACTACCACTGGTTCTTTCTTGCGCAGCCTGCGCCGCTGCCGGAGCGGCTGATCGGTGCGGATCCGGAATGGTTCTGGCGCTGGCACACGCTGCGCGGCCAGGCCGGAGATACGTTCACGCCGGCGGCGCTCGACGACTATCTCGAATGCTTCCGGAATCCCGAGACGATCCGGGCCATCTGCGAGGACTATCGCGCCGCGGCGTCGATCGACTGCGAGCACGACGCTGCCGACAGGCAGGCGGGCAGGCAGATCAGGTGTCCCGTGCTGGTCCTGTGGGGCGCGAAGGCCCGCCTGGAGGCCTGGTACGAAGACACGGTGGCGGTGTGGCGGGAATGGGCGTCGGACGTCCGCGGTGAATCACTCCCATGCGGCCACTACTTGCCGGAGGAGCAGCCGCAGAGAACCGCCGCGGCACTGCTCGAGTTCTTTCGAACCACCTGAACGGTCCCGCTTCACGCACTGCGCGCGAAGGGTGAGTGCGCGGTGCCGAATCCGGCTTCCTGAGGCATCTCGACCCGTTCCAGATCGACGCACACCATGGGGCCCCCATCCGTCGGTATGCGCTCGACGCGCAGGCGGCATGGGACGTCCTTGCCGGTCGCGTGACGTGCCTTCAGCCTGACCCCGCATTCGCCGAACAGCGTGAGCCGGGGCGCGATATCGGCCGCGGCCGTCATCGCGTTTCCTTCCAGCGCCGGCAGCACCGACGAGACGTGATGCGCGAGCAACTCCGTTCGCTCGTAGCCCAGCATCGCGTCCGTCCCGCCATCGACGTGGCAAATCAGGCCTGCCGCATCAAGCCAGAGCCGTGCGCGGGAGGCCATCGGCGAGGCGACGGGCTGTGGAAGCCAGGGTTGCCAGCGCGGGACGGCGTGAGAGGACGACATGGGCGGGAGACTCCGGTAGAGGGGCGATGGATTCAGACGGATACGTCACATCGACCCGGATGCGATCGGGTCATTTGAACATGGACATATCGCGCGATGAACTCGTGCGAACACGCGCAGCCCGCTCAGCCGTCGCCGGGTCCCGCGTGATCCGTGCCGGGCATGAGGGCCGCCAAGCCGGCGAGTTCGAGCAGTGAACCGCAACCCGTCTTCTCCAGGATATGTGATCGGTGGAACTCGACGGTGCGGTGACTGATGCCGAGCCGGCGCGCGATGTCCTTGTTGGGGTGCCCCTGGATCGCGAGTTTCAACACTTCCTGTTCGCGAACGGTCAGCCGCCCCAGGCGGGTCCGATCGGCCGCCATGACGGCGGCTTGCGCGGCGGCTTCCTGCTGGAGCGCGAGCGCCGCATCGATCCGCTCGATCAGGACCGTCGCATCGACCGGTTTGGTGAGAAAGTCCACGGCCCCCGCCTTGATGGCGCGCACGGTCGTCGGGATGTCGCCGTGCGCCGTGAGAAACACGACGGGCAGATGCAGGCCCGCCGAAGTCATCTTGTTCTGCACCTCCAGGCCGCTCATGCCGTCCATCCGCAGATCGAGCAGGACACAGCCTGCGCGGGTGTCCGGATGCGCCGCGAGGAACGCTTCCCCGCTGTCGAAGCAGATCACGCGGTAGCCGGCCGTCTCCAGCAGCAGCGACAGGCTGTCGCGTACGGCGGCGTCGTCATCGACGATGAAGACGATTCGATCCGTCATCCCAGTGGCGCCCGGCCGTCCGAAGCCACTGAGCCCCCCGAGGGGGCAGCGACCAACGGGAGCGTGGGGGGTTCATGCAATTGCGCCCGGCCGCCCGAAGCCACTGAGCCCCCCGAGGGGGCAGCGACCGCAGGGAGCGTGGGAGGTCGCTTCATCCTAGCAGGGGAAGGGTGAAGTGGAACGTGGCGCCCGGTCCGGCATCGGTGTCCAGCCACAACTGCCCGCCCTGGGATTCGATCAGGGCGCGGCTGATCGAGAGCCCCATGCCCACGCCGCGCGGCTTCGTCGTGAAGAAGGGTTCGAAGATGCGCGCCGCGGTTCGCTGATCGAGCCCCGGCCCGGTGTCGGTCACCGTGACCTGGGCGATGCCGGTGTGCTGCTGCGTACGGATGCCGATGTGGATGCGCCGCTTCTCGAGGCCGGCTGACGCCATGGCCTCCACGCTGTTGTTGATGAGGTTCACAAGCACCTTCTCGACCTGCACCTGATTGGCGCGAACGGGGCGCAGTTGCGGATCGAGATCGAGGACGGTCTCGAAGCCGTCCAGGCCGTTCGATTCCACGAGGGCCAGCGCATGGCGCACGACCTCGTTCAGGTCCACGGGCTGCGTCGTCGTCTCGCCCTTGTGAAGATATTCGAGCAGTTCGCGAACGACGCGTCCGGCCCGCTGTGCCTGCTGTGCGCTGCCTTCGAGCGCCCGCATCAGCCGTTCCGGATCCGGATTGCCGCCGCGAAGCATCCGCACCGCAGCCTCGGTGTAGGAAGCCACGGCCACCAGCGGCTGGTTGAGGTCGTGCGCGATGGCCTCGGCGGTCTGCCGCGCGATGTGGCGTTCCAGCAGATTCTGCATTTCTCCGCGCAACTTGCGCAGCACGGATTCCGCTTCCTTGCGGGCGCGGATGTCCTCGACCACGGCGAGAAAGTAGTCCGACTGGACGTCGCCGTGCTGCACGATCGAGAGGGTGACTCGGACCCAGATCGCCGCGCCGCTCGCGGTGAGCAGGCGGTACTCCCGTGCGGCGTGGTCCCGGGGGGACGATGCCAGCCGCGCGAGGTGTGCCAGTTCGCCGGCACGATGTTCCGGATGGATCGCGTCCGCGACCCGCGCGCCACGCAGCGTCGCTTCCTCCTGTCCGAGCATCCGGCACAGCGTGCCGTTCACCCGCAGCCAGCGCCCGTCGGGCGACAGATGGGCAATGCCCACCGCGGCCTGCTCGAACGCGGCCCGGAATCGCGTCTCGCTCTCGCGCAGAGCCTCCTCCGTCTCGCGGCGCGCGGTGATGTCGCGCAGGACGCCGAGGAGGTTGCCGTCCGGCAGACGGCGGGCAACGACTTCGCCGACGAAGATCGAGCCGTCCTTGCGGCGGAATCGCCATTCTCCGCGGGCCACGTGCCCGGCGTTGAGCTTGGAGAGTTCGGCGTCGATCCGCGGATGCTCGGATTCCACGACCAGGTCCGGGATCGTTAGACCGACCACTTCCTCCTGCGCGTAGCCGAGCATGGCCGCACCGGCCGAGTTGACGTCCCGATAGAGGCCGGACGCGTCCGAGACGAAGATGCCGTCCACCGCCTGCTCCACGAGCAGCCGATAGCGTTCCTCGCTGTCCTTCAGTGCCCGCGCCGCCTGAAGCCGATCGCTGACGTCGTGCACGCTCACGAGCACCTGGCCCTGGTCGATCGGACTCAGGCTGACATCGGCGGCGAACTCGGAACCGTCCTTTCGCAATCCGAACACCGCCCGGCTCAAGGCCATCGGCCGGGCTGCGGGCGCGGCAGCGAAGGCCGTCCGCAACTGCGCGTGATGACGCCGGAAGCGTTCGGGCAGCAGGGCGTCGACCGGCAGACCGACGAAGTCGGACTGCCCGTATCCGAACAGACGGAGACAGGGCGGGTTGCCTGCCACGACCCGGCCCTCGGCGTCCGCGATCAGCATCGGATCCACCAACGCCTCGAACAGCCGGTGGAATGCACCGTTCATCGAATCCGATTGCGACGCGCTCGCGGCCGCACCGCCTGTCGCAAGGTCGGCGACCGGGTTCATGCGGGCGGGGCTCCCGGGGTCGTGGCGGCGATCCGGGTGAGCCGGAAGAACTTCATTGGGCAACGTCTCCACCCTGCCGGGATCGGTCGAAGGCGATCCGACGGCGTTTCGAGATCGATTGTCATCCATGTCCCCCGCGGATGCGACCCCGTATTTGCACGAGTTGTCATCGGGGGGCATTGACCCCGAAATACGCAAACGGGGCACAAGGTGGATGGCCTCACGACATGGACACGAACAGCGGTATGCGCCCCTTTCACGGGCCAAGCCGACTTGCCGCCGACGAACTGAAGACGAGGCGCGGAGACCCGATGAACGACGACCTGAACGCCCCCGGTGCGGCCTTGGTGCCCCCGACGACGGCGACCGATGCCATCCTGCGTCCGAGGGAGCGCGGGATCGGCATCCATCAACTCGCACAGTTGCTCGGCATTCCCCGCGAGCACGATCCCGCCCTCGAGACGGTGACCTTCCCCACCCGGGCCGTGCGCGAGCGCGATGTCCTGGTCCGGGCCGGTGACCCCTGCGACAGCCTGTACGTCGTCCGGTGCGGGTGCTTCAAGACTTCCGTCCTCGACGCCTACGGGGGCATCCAGGGCACCGGGTTTCCGATGACCGGCGACGTGATCGGGGCCGACGGGCTCGCGACGGGCGCGTACGCCTCGGACGCCGTGGCGCTGGACCATGGGGAAGTGGTCGTCATTTCCGTGCCGCGGCTCGGACCACTGTCCCGCACCTGCCCGGCGTTTCCGAGCATGCTCTATCGCATGATCAGCCGGGAGATCGTCCGCGACCAATCCGTGCTGTTCCTGCTGGGTTCGCTCTGCGCCGAAGCCCGCGTCGCAGCCTTCCTGCTGGATCTCTCCGATCAGTTCGGCGCGCTCGGCTACTCGCGGGCGTCCTTCCTGTTGAAGATGACGCGTCAGGACATCGGCAACTATCTCGGATTGACCATCGAGACGGTGAGCCGGGCGATGTCGGCGCTCGCGCAGGCCGGCTGCATCGACGTTCGGCATCGTCAGGTCGATATCGTGGATCGGGCAAGGCTCAAGCGCATCGTGACCCGATCGGGCGGCATCAGCCTGCGCGCCGAAGATGCCAAGGCGGCGAGGAACGCGACCGCGGTCAAGGGACGCACGGCAAGTCCGGGCGGGAACGGTGCCGACCGGGTACACGTGCTGGCGTGACACCGACACGTCATCGGGTCACGCGGTGAATGTGGACTCGTAGCGGGCAGTGTCGAAACCGACGAGGACGGTGTCGCCGGTCTCGATCACGGGGCGCTTGATGGCCGACGGGTGCGCGACGAGGATGTCGATGGCACCCGCCGGCGTCGATGCGGCAGCCTGTGCGGCGGCATCGAGTCCGCGCCAGGTCGTGCCACGGCGGTTCAGCACGACCTCCACACCCGCCGCTTCGCACCACCGCGCCACCTGTTCGCGGGTCGGCGGCGTCTTCTTGAAATCGACGAACCGATAGTCGACGCCACGGGCGTCCAGCCACGCGCGCGCCTTCTTCACGGTGTCGCACTGGGCGAGACCGTGCACCACCGTGCTCATCGGTGCCCGAGCAGCATCCGGCACGCGTCCTCGATGCCTTCGGCGCTCATCCCGTACTTGGCCCGGACCTTGGCGGTCGGGCCGATGCACGCGAACGCGTCCGGCATGCCGACCATGCGCATGCGCGTGGGGTGCTCTACTGCCAGCAGTTCGGCCACGGCGCCGCCGAGGCCACCCGTGAGGTGATGCTCTTCCGCCGTGACGATGCCGCGTGTTTCCGCCGCGGCGGTCAGGATCGCGTCCCGGTCGAGCGGCTTGATCGTGTGCATGTTCAGGACGCGCGCACCCATGCCCGCAGCGCGCAGCGCATCCGAGGCCCGCACCGCCATTTCGACCAGAGCGCCGCACGCAATGATCGCGATGTCGTTGCCGGGGCGCAGCGTCGTTGCCTTGCCGAGCCGGAACGGCGCGCCGGGTTCGTTGACGGGCGGCTCATCGACGCGGCCGCCGAGACGCATGTACACCGGCCCGTCGATGTCGAGCGTGGCGAGCGTTGCGTGATAGGCCTCGTCGACGTCGGCCGGCACGATCACCGTCATGTTCGGCAGGCTGCGCATCAGCGCGAGATCCTCGAGCGAATGGTGGGTGCCGCCCGCGACGCCCAGCGAGACGCCGCTGGCCGCAGCGCCGATCACGACGCGCTGATTGGCATAGGCCAGGTCGTTGCGGACCTGTTCCATGCTGCGCGCGCTGATGAACGGCGCGTAGGCGCAGACGTAGGGGCGCATTCCCGTCGTGGCGAGTCCGGACGCGACGCCGATGGCGTTCTGCTCCGCGATGCCCAGTTCGACGAAGCGATCGGGGTGGCGCTCGATGAAGGGGCGGATGCCGAGCAGATCCTGCGTGTCGGCGGAGATGGCGACCGTGCGGGGCTCGCGGGCGGCGAGTTCCAGCAGGGCCTGTCCGTAGGCGAGGCGCGTCTGCTTCGCCGACCGCTCGCGCCAATCGGCATTCGTGGTGCTCATGGTTCCCTCAGCTCTTCGAGTGCGCGGGCATAGATCTCGTCGTTCACGCTGTTGCTGTGCCAGAGGTAGGTGTTCTCCGCGAAGCTCACGCCCTTGCCCTTGATGGTGTGAGCGATGATCGCGGAAGGCTTGTGAGCGTTGAAGGGGAGGGCATCGAGCGCGTCGACGACGGCGCCCATGTCGTGACCGTCGATCTCGCGCACCTCCCAACCGAACGCGCGCCACTTGTCCGCCAGAGGATCGACGTCGATGAGCGAGGTCACCGGACCGCTCTGCGCGATCTTGTTGAAGTCGATGATGGCGGTGAGGTTGCCGAGCTTGTGATGCGACGCCGCCATCGCGGCCTCCCAGTTCGAGCCCTCATGCAGTTCGCCGTCGCCGATCATCACGAATGTGTGGAAGTCGCGCTTCTGCATGCGGGCGCCCAGGGCCATGCCCATCGCGATGGCCAGCCCGTGACCGAGTGCCCCCGTGCACATCTCCACGCCCGGCACCTTGATGTCCGGATGCATGCCGAACGGCGATTCGAAGTGGTAGAAGCGGTCGATCACCGCGTCGTCGATGAACCCGATCTGGGCCAGCACGGCGCCGAGCGCCGCATTGGCATGGCCCTTGGAGAGGACGAACCGGTCGCGATCCTCCCAGTCCGGATCGTCGCGGCGGATGCGCATCCGGTGGAAGTAGAGGGCGGCCAGGACATCGGCCGCCGAGCACGAACCGCCGGCGTGTCCGCTGCCGCCGGCGCGCAATGCGCGCCAGACGTCGCGACGGATCTGCCGGGCCTGTCCCTCGAGTCGGGTGACGAGGGTCGCACGGGTGTCGGACATGAAGGGCCTCATGGCGGGGAGTCACCCCGCGCGTCATGCGCAAGGCAGGCGCGAGGTTACTCCACCCTCATCGACGCTGTCCAAGCGCCGCGGCGCTCAGCCTTGCCTCCCTCCTCGGGGCTTCACTTCGGATCACTCCCCGTACTGCGAGGACCTGCCCTGCGAAGCGCGACGAGGTTCAGCGACGCCGCCTGCGAATGGCGCCGCCGGCGACGCCCAGACCCACGGCGAACGAGGCCCAGATCGATGGTTCCGGGACGGTTTGCACGACGCCCGCAAGATTGGGTGAATCGGAACCGAAGGTCACTTGCAGCCCTGCCGGCAATCCGATGGACGTCACCCGCGCCGTATCCGAGAACACTTCCTGAGCGTTCATCACGCCACCGACGCTGCCGCTTTCGGCATAGACGATCAGGTCACCGCCGAGCGTATAGGTGTGGCCCGGCAGGGCCGTGATCGTCCCCGTCAACGTTCGCGAGAGTGATCCCGCGTCGGTCCTGCCGTCGATGGTCTGCAGAATCGCGCTCTGCAGTTGACCGCCTTCATCGGCTACGTGGAGGGCGTAGATGACCGAGCCGTAGGTGTCGAGCGATCCGGTCAGGGCTACGCTGAAACTCACGGGCGCGCCGGCGGTCCAGTCCACGCCACCAAACTGCCCGTCGGCGGCGAAGGTCATCTGGTCCAGCCAGTAGGATTGTGCGGAGGCCAACACGCGCGTGTGCACGGTTCCGGTCTGCCCGCTGCGGATCAGGTTGCCGTCGTTCGCGGTGTAATCACCAATCACGGTCCCGGCGATGCCTGCTGATGATCGATTGACGCCGAAATCCGCAGTCGACTGGCTGTTCAACGTGAGCGCCGGACCCAGCGAACCGCTGCCGATCAGGTAGCTGCCGCTGGCCTGTCCTGCATAGTAGCTGCGAGACGTGCTTGCCGTGCCGAAGCCCGCGCCTTTCACCAGCGAGTAGTCCACCTGCAGCGCCGGTCCGGTGCCGAGATGCAGCCCGGCATTCAGGATGCTCTGCAATCCGTAGTCGCTGAAGAGGGCGACCTTCGATCCGGATTCATAGGGGCCATTGCTGTGGATGGTGAAGTTGCCTGCAGCCGACAGATCGGTGAAGGTGCCGTCATCCCACGCGACGTAGGCGGACGTGACGCCGCTCGACCGCGCTTCCAGGCAGATGCCCGCGGACAGTTCGTTGCACCGGACCGCGGCGTGAACGGAGGTTCCCGATACCGCTGCCAGCAAGGCCCCAAGGGCGAGTGTCCATTGCGCAACGCGACCGACGGGTGCAGGGCGTGTCGTCACGATTCGTTCTCCCATCGACGGATCGGACGGTTTTCGAGGCTCACCGTGAACCTGCGACCACCCGACGGGCGAGTGGAATCTAGGCTTGCGATCGGCGGCTCGGGATGACAATTGTCAAAGGATCGGAATCGGCACGCATCCGAACGGAATGCGCGATTCCGTCGCAGGCGTCTGACGCGTTCCGGTCGAGCAGAAGATCGGTGGTTACGCCCGCTGCGGCAGAACGGTTACGATCGCCCGGGCCGGATCGCCGGGACGGCGGTCGTGCGTCGATGCGCCGCTTCACTTCCATCACGAGGAAACACCATGGCTTGCGACCTGCTGATCAGGAATGGACTCGTCGTCGACGGTACCGGAACCCCGGGCCGCATCGCCGACGTGGCGGTGACGGGTGGCCGCATCGTGGAAGTGGGCAAGGTCGACGGCGCTGCGAGGCAGGCGATCGATGCCTCCGACTGCGTCGTGTCTCCCGGCTTCATCGATCCGCATACGCACTACGACGCGCAGATCTGCTGGGATGGTGCGGTGACACCCTCTTCCTGGCACGGCGTCACGAGCGTGGTGCTCGGCAATTGCGGTGTCGGTATCGCGCCTTGCATGCCGGCCTCACGCGAGGTGGCGATGCGCGACCTGGTGAATGTCGAAGCGATTCCGTATGACGTGCTCGCGAAGGGCATCACCTGGGACTGGGAGACGTTTCCCGAATACCTCGATGCGGCGGCGCGTCGGCGGCCGTCGTTGAATCTCGCGTTCCTGGCGCCGCTCACGCCTCTGCGACACTACGTGATGGGCGAGGCGTCGATGGAACGCGCTGCGGACGCCGACGAGACGGCCCGCATCGCGGCATTGCTCGGGGACGCGATGGACGCCGGTGCCTTCGGGTTCTCGAGCACGGTGCTCAATCAGCACATGGGATTCGGCGGGCGGCCGCTCGCGTGCCGCAATGCGAGCCGAGACGAGCTCAAGGCGTACGCCAACGTGCTCCGCGACCGGAAGAAGGGTGCCATCGAAGTGGCGCTCACGCGTCAGATCGGGGTGCTCGAAGCGGATCAGTGCGAGGTCCTCGACCACCTGCTCGACGAAAGCGGGCGACCGGTGACCTTCATCGCACTGTTCGATCGTGACGACATTTCCGAAGCCGTGCGCGACACGTTGAAGCGGGCAGCCCCCATGATCGCGAAAGGTGCGCGGCCCCAGACCTCGCCGTTGCCGCTCACGCGGGAAATCGACATGCGCAGCCCGTTCTCGTTCGCCGCCTTTCCGTCCTGGAAGCGCGTGTTCGCGGACAAGTCGCCCGAATCACAGAAGCGCGTGTATGCGGACCCGGCCTTCCGCAACCAGTTTCGCGAAGAGCTCAGGAATCCGCTCGCATTCGGAAATTGGGAGCGCATCACGTTGCACGAAGTTCGTTCACCGGCGCTCAAGCGATTCGAGGGCATGACGGTCGCGGACATCGCACGGGCCGAGGGCAAGGACGGCGTCGACACCTTCCTCGATCTGACGCTGGCTGACAACCTGGAACTCGAGTTCACGATGACCTCGTTCAATACGCGCGTGGACCGCATGGCCGAGTTGCTGAACAACCCCGCGATCCTGATCGGCCTCGGCGACGGCGGTGCGCACGTCGACATGCTGTGCGATGCCGGCTACCCGACCTATCTGCTCGGCACGTGGGTGCGGGAGCGTGGTGTGCTGACGCTGGAGGAAGGCGTGCGGCGACTGACTTCGGATCCGGCGGACTTCTTCGGCATCCGCGATCGTGGACGCCTGCAGCCCGGACTGGCCGCCGACATCACGATCTTCGACCCCGCGACGATCGGATCGCCCAATCGCGGAGAACGACGTTTCGACCTCCCGGGAGGCGGCAAGCGGATGGTAATGCCGTCGCGCGGTGTGAGGGCGACCATCGTGAATGGGGTGACGACCTACGCGGACGGACAGCTCGTCGGATCGGGAGCGGGGACGGTGCTGCGGTCCTGATGTGCGCGGGGTCTTGCGACGCGTGGAAGACGGACAGGTCCGGGCGATCGTCGACGTCCAGCCGAGCCGATGTGGGTGCTGCGTTCCGGTCTTCGCTGCTCGCGTCGCGCCGCCCGAGGCGACGAAACCCAGTGCTAGCATCACGAATCCTCCGCCGATCCATTGCGGCATCGTGACCGTCTCGCCGAGGATGAGCACCCCCGCCAGTATTCCGAACACAGGCACACCAAGACTGAATGGCGCGACGCGGTTCGCGGCATATCGCCCGAGCAACGACGCCCGGAGTCCGAAGCTCACGCCATTGCTCCAGCCGACGTCAGTGACCCAGAGCCAGATATCCAGCGGGACGCTTGTCCACAGCCACGCGGCTGGCTCGTCGAAGGAGATCGACAGCGTCGCGAGAACCGCTGCGGATACGACACTGCTCCGGACCCCCGGGGAAAGCGAGTTGTACTTCGCTCCCGTCGCCTGCAGTTTCCGAACAACGATGTTGAACCCCGCCCAACTGCTGGCGCTCATGGTTGTCAGAACGATCCCTGCTACCGTCACGGTGCTGGGGTCGGTCGGTCACATCGCGCTCATTCCGAGGAACAGCAGGCCTAGTCGGTTACTCAGAAGGAGTCTTGTGCCAAGAGGTGAGAGAACGCTTTCTCTGAACCGGTTGATTCACTTGGTGCCGGATATCCGACTCGAACGGATGACCTACCGCTTACAAGCCATCCCCATGGGCGACCGAGGGATGCCAGAGAGTTCCGTAAGTGTTTGCATATAAATGACAAGTGAGCCGACGTGATCTTGAGAAAACCGAGGGTATCCGCGAAAATTGGTTACCCAGTTGGTTACCCAAGATCGGAGTTTGACCATGCCCTACGCGAAACGGTGGACCGACTCGAGCCTGCGCGCGTTGGTCCCGCCGGACCGCGCCCAGGCCATGAAGATCCTCGTCGAGCCACGCCTGTATCTGTACATCCGGCGGCGGGCCGGCGATCGCATCACGAAGCAATGGCAATTCAGAACGATGGTCGACGGCGTGCGACGCGTGATGTCGTTTGGCGAGTACCCGGCGATCTCGTACGCGCAAGCCCGTACGGAGTTGCTGAGACAAGAGGCAATACTCGACGCTGCGAGAAAGGGTGAAGCCGAGCATCCTGTCGTCGTTGCGCGGCAAGCCAGGCGCATAGCGAAGGGGCGCCCCACAGTTGCGCAAGTCTTCGATGAGTGGATTGCCGACAAGCGTCTCGGCAGTTCCAGGAAGCGAGGACTGCCAGTCCGAGAGCGCACGGTCCTGCTTCTGACGTTGACGTTCAATCGCGACATTCGTGAGCGCATCGGGCACATGAAAATGGATGCTGCCACCAGGAGCGACATGCAGGCTTGCATCGATGCGCCGCGCCAGCGCAAGGCCCCGGGCACGGCCGCCCATGTCTACAAGGCACTCCGAGGCCTCGTGAACTTCGCGCTGCGGCGCGACTACATTCCCGGCCGAAATCCGATGCAGGGCATCGAGAATCCACGGCCCTATCGCCCAGCCAAGCCGAATGTCGCCAGCGATGCAGAGGTGAAAGCGCTTCTTGCGACACTGGACGAATCCAAGCTCTGGATGTCGACCCGGCTCGCCATCGAATTCCAGCTTCTTACGGGGGCGCGACCCGGAGAGGTGAGACTCGCGACATGGAGCGAAGTAGATATTGATCGTGGGTTGTGGAGCCTGCCGGCGGAGCGAACGAAGTGTAACCGGCCGTTCCGCATCCATCTGTCCTCGCAGTCGATCGCGATTCTTGCGGCAGTGCAGGCGATCAAGGATGAGGCGTCTGACTATGTCTTTCCGGGCGCACACGGGAAGGCCATGGAGAAGCTGGCCGTCGGGCGTGCCCTGCGTCGAATCGCGGAACGCCGCGGCGACATTTCGGAACGATTGAAGGCACACGACCTGCGGAAGACATTCAGGACGATGTTGTCGCGGCTCGGCGTGCAACCCCACATCTCGGAACTCTGCCTGAACCACCAGGAGCCGGAGGTCTTGCGTCGCGTATACGACGGGCACGACTATTTCAACGACATGGCCGCGGCGTGGGATCGGGTCGGGGCTCACCTCGCAGCGCTACGCGGTGGCGGCGCGGAGGTGATTCCGATGAAGTCTCTTAAATCAGCGTAGCGGGGCGAAAGCGGTCCAAAGCAAAGGTCTGCATTTGCGTTTTCATCGAAGTACCGTGCGGACGTCGAATCTCACCGACGACACGCCATTCCGTTGCCACCATCGTGCCCGAGGTGGCCTTGAACAGTTGGCATTGAGCCTTTCGGCTCGCTCCGGGCGCCTCCTGTCGGTCGTCTGCAGGGCCTCTCCTCCACGTTCTCCGTAGCGCGACTCGGCGTCCGTCGCCGGGTCGCGGCGCTCTGCCAAGCCCGTGCGAGCGTCTGGCGCTCTTCTCGATGACCATCTCGTAGTTGCCGCGCTGCCGCGGCCTCGCCACGATCGGCGGCGACGTGGTCCGTCGGCGTTCGCGACCAACAGTGGGGTACCGACAACGACGAAAGGCGGAGCCTTTCCTTCGATGTGAATAGTTCACACCAAACTTGTGAAATAGTTCCACGACAACGACAGTCGCATGTGAGAACGTCCATCTAAGACCAGCGACGTCCGATCGGTTGCAGCGGGTGTGATGCTGGCGATCTTTCCGGGGCGCTCCGCCGCTCTGAGCGGGCCTTGGTCAAGGGAGACCATGTGGGCGTCCTGAGTCACCGTCACGTCGCAGCGTGCGCAGCCGGTCGCACTGTTCCGTCTCGCCCGCGTCCACGAACGGGCGCCACCCGTCGGCGTCTCGCCGAGTCAATCGTCCAGCGATTCCAGGAATGCGAGCAGATCGATCTGCTCATCCAGACTGAGTGCTGCCGAGCGGTCCGAGCTTCCCCGGTAGTAGAGCTCGATTGCTATCGCCTCACCGAGCATCGCGACACTGCCGTCGTGGAAGTAGGGGGCAGTGCGCGCAACGCCGCGCAGCGAAGGGGTCCGGAATCGTCCGATGTCCTCCGGCATCCTGGTCACCACGTATCGTCCGAGGGCGGCGATGTCCGCGTCGGCGAGCACGTGCCGGCCAGCGTCCGCGCGCGGTACCGCCTCCAGCGTGTGGATCGCGCGCGGCAGACCACTCATGGTCTGGGTCAGACCGATCCCGACGCTATGGAAGCGATTGTCCGTCAGTGGGGCCGCTTCGGCCTCGATGCGGTGGCATTGCCCGCAGCCAGCGGCACCGTTGAACAACGCCAGCCCGCGCTGCGCACCTGCGGACAATGCCTCCCGGTCTCCATCGAAAAGAAATCGCTCCAGGCGCGAGCGCGATCGGCCGAGCGTGCGGACATAGCCGGCCAGTGCGGTCGCCACCTTGTCTACCGTCACCGCTGGTTCCATCGAGCCGAATGCGCTCGTGAACCGTTCCACCGTCTGCTCGTCTCGGCGCAGAACATCCACCAGCGACTCGTGCGATTCCAGGCCGTGTTCCACCGGCGTAACGAACGGCTGGATGACCTGATCCTCGAGCCGATTGCTGCGACCCTCCCAGTTGAACATCGAGTAGGCGTTGACGGCGAGCAGGCTGGGGGCATTGCGCGTACCCGACCGTCCCGATGCGCCGAGACTGCGCGACCGTCCATCGCTGAACAAGCGCTCGGGCACATGACAGTTCGCGCAACTCACGGTGCCATCGCGACTCAGGCGCGCATCGAAGAACAACGCCTGCCCGAGACCGACGATCGCGTCGTCGGACGAGCTGGCCACCCGCATTCCCTCCGGACCTGCCAGCAGCAGCGCGGCGGCCAACACCAACCTCACATGGGACTTCCGCGGCATGGATCCTCTCTCCCGACTCCGGCAACTGTTTCGTCCTGACACTGTAACGGTAGCGACGCAGGCGCGCGACGGGGTCGCCGTTCATCGGATGAAATCGCCGTGCGATCGTCGCTGGATCGAAGCGCTGCGTACCGTCGCGGCGCTCTGCCTCCTGATGGTCGGTGCCACGCCTGGCAGTCAGGCGCAGACGATTCAGTACACCTACGACGCGGCCGGCCGGTTGACGGGTGTCACCAATACCGTCGGCGAGACGGCGGAGTACGTCTATGACGCCGCCGGCAACATCGTCCAGATCCGGCGCACGGCGACCAATGTTCCCGCTGTCACCGGGTTCACGCCCGCCAGCGGCCCTGTGGGCACCGCCGTCACCATCGTTGGTGCGAACTTCGGCGCTACTCCGGCGGCCAACACCGTCCGCTTCAACAATGGCACTGCCGCCACCGTGACCTCGGCATCGGTCACGCAATTGGTGGCCACCGTGCCGGTGGGCGCGACCAGCGGTCCGATCTCGGTCCAGACCGCCGCGGGCACGGGAACGAGCAGTCGCAACTTCGCTGTAACCGCATCGGGCGCGCTTCCCGCGCCAACCCTCGCGACCTTCACCCCGGCGCTGGCCTTGCCAGGCAGCATCGTTACCCTCACGGGCACCAACTTCGATACCGCCCCGGGCATGACCAAGGTGTACTTGAATCAGGCCCTGGTCAAGATCAACGCGATCACGAGCACGTCCATCGATGTGGTCGTGCCCGGCAACACCGGCAGCGGTCGATTCCAGGTGAGCACACTGGCCGGAACCGCAACGAGCACGGCAGATTTCGTCGTGATTCCCCCCAGCACCAGTCTTTGGGTGGCCAATCAATACGCGGGCGTCCAGCGCATCGTGCTCGACGGCACGACCGGCAGCTTCAATGTCTCGGCCGGCGCCACCGACCGCTGGGTCGTCTTCCTTTTCGATGGCGGACCGACCGCCCACGCCAGCGTGGACTTCATCGCATTGACGCCCACGCCATCGGACACGTACTTCGTCTGGGAGGTGCGCGACCCGCGCAATTTGCAGACGACAAGCGCGGAATACGAAGACGCCAACAGGGTACCCACATCCCTCCGCGCCATGAAACGTTCCGTGCACATCCCGCCCATGCTGCAGTCGGGAACCTATGCACTGTTCGTTCATCTCTGGCCCAACACCACTTTCAACGCCACGGCAAAACTGCGCACCGACCCGTATCTTCCGACCGACAACGCCACCGGGACGACCTTCAGCCTGAATACGAGTACGGGAACGCCACCGCCCAACTTCGTCGGGCAGACGCTGCGCTACGTCTTCAACGGTTATCAGACGCAGTGGCTGGGGCTGGGGATTCAGGCCCTGAGCACGACGCCCAGTGCCTTGGTGGGGTTCGACATCCGGATGCAGGATTGGCGCAAGCTCACCGGGGGTGAACTCGCGGGGGGTGGTTTCAACTGCCCGTCCGGCAACTGCGGCGTCGACTTGCCGCGTCTGCCCGAAAACGGCGTCTACAGCCTGATCGCCAACACCAATTCCTCCGCGTTCCAGACCGTCAACGCGACGCTCTGGCTGTCCACGGACTTGCAGCTCGGCAATCTGGCGCTCGATACCGACGTCAACGTTCCGACACTGAAGCAAGGGCAGAACGCCCGCTTGACTTTCGTCGGCACGGCGGGGCAGCGCTACGGACTGTCGACCTCGGACACGGTCACACCGGTCAACATGAATCCTGCCGCCGTCGCAAGCGTCTTCGACTCGTCGAGGCAGGCGATTGCCGGAACCAGTCTGACGTTGGCGACGGGCCAGATCTATTCGCTCGAGTACCCCAGCCTGCCGTACTCAGACACCTACAGCCTTCTCATCAACCCCACGAACGGGGCGACGATCTCCACGCAGTTGCGCCGCTGGCAAGCGAAGACCGGCACCTTGACGCCCGGCAATACCGTGGCTTTGTCGCTCTCCAAGGGACAGCCGGCCCGATACACGTTTACGGCGACGGCGGGACAGAACCTCGGGTTGGCCGTGTCGGGACTCATCTTCGATCCCGTCGGTACTAGTGGCTGGCTCACCTTCCAGGTCATTCGCGAATCGGACAGCACGGTCGTGGCCCAGGCCGGCGCCACGTGCGTTCCTGGCAATCCGGGGGGTCGATGCAGCCTCAATCTCCCCAGCCTGAATGCCGGCACCTACCGGGTCGATCTCACGCCGCCGAACAACGTGCGCACGACGAACTTCTCGCTCGTCCTGAGCACGGAGGTGACGGCAACGGTCACACCCGGCACGGTCTTCCCCCTCAGCATCGGCACCTACGGCCAGAACGCCCGCTTGACCCTCAACGGTACCGTCGGGCAGGGCATCTCGCTGCGATTCTCCGAGATGTCGTTCGCGCCCAACCAGGGGGCCAAGGTGACGATCTACCGACCCGACAACTCGCTGTTCTACCAGCCACCCACGGATGTCAACTGGGCTAGCGGTTCGCCGACGACGTTCGACCTGCCCGCCTTCAATGTCAGCGGTCCGTACCAGATCTTCTTCGATCCCGGCTCCGGGGCCACGGGCACAGTGAACCTCCTGGCCTCCCAGGCCGTCACCGGGCCCATTGCCATCGATGGCGCGAGCGTGCCGATCACACTCGGCTACGCGGGACAGACCGCCCGGATCACGTTCTCGAATTCGGGCGGGGTCTCGACTCTGGGGCTGGGTGTCTCGGGATTGAGTGTGACCCCGGCGGGCGCCGGCGGTGTGACGTTGCGCGTACGCAAGCCCGATGACACCGAAGTGGCTTCCAAGACTTGCAATCCGAGCGATCCGGGTAATGGCTGCCACATCAATTTGTCGGGGCTGGGCGCCGTCGATCACACGATCTGGGTTCACCTGCCGCCGGGCGCGACGGGAGCCGCTCTCACGCTGACGCTGTCGACCGATCTGACCGGCACGTTGCCGTTGGGCATCACCACCACGGTGTCGGTGAGCCGACGCGGACGCGACGCTCGCTTCACTTTCAACGCGACCGCGGGCCAGAACCGGCGCATCACCATCGCAAACCCGGTCACCGGTCCGTCCCCCACCAACGCCTCGATCCCCTACACGGTCTTCCGGCCGTCGCCGCAAGCCACCACCGTTCTGACGCAAGTGCCCGGCGGCGGGTCCGTCGACCTGGGCAACCTGCCACTGACCGGGGACTACACGATCTGGTTCGACCAGGGCAACGGACTCACTTTTTCCGTCGACGTGACCGTCACGTCGTATTGAGGACCGACTTCATGTCTTCCCGAGACACTCTTCTTTTTTGCACGGACGGACGCGGTCTTCGCCCGCTCGTGCTCGCGGCTGGCTCGCACGGCGTCGCACGGGCTGCCTGCGCTTTCCTCCGCGCCCTGGGCACGGCCCTGGCGCTTTGCCTTGCGGCTTCATTCGGTGCCGGTGCGCAGACGCTGCCGGTCGCGGGCGAAACACGGACTTCCTTGCCGGACGGGCGGGTGCTGGTACTGGGCGGCGCCCAGGCCACCTCGCGAGCCGCGCTCGTTGATCCGGTCACCGGTGCCAAGACGCCACTGGGCAGTGGGCTCGCCACGGCAAGACACGAGCACGCCGCCACCCTGCTGCCCGACGGCAAGGTGCTCATCACCGGCGGACGGGATGCCGGAGGCACGGTCATCACGTCGGCAGAGCGATTCGATCCAGCCACTGCGCAGTTCAGCACGGTCAGTGACCTCGGTGTGCTGGCCCGCGCAGGGCACGTGACCCGCATGCTGCCCGATGGCAGGCTCATCCTCATCGGTGGACGGGCGCCCGACGGTTCCGCGCGCGTGGAAGCCGAGATCCTCGATCTGAAGACCGGCCGCGTCGATGGCCTCGGCCGGGTATCGGGTCTCGACCGTAGCGACCCGCTCGTGCAGCCGCTTACCAATGGCGACTTCGTCATCAGCGCCGGCCGCGACGCGCGCGGCGCAGCGCAGGTCTCCTCGCTCCGCTATCGCTGGCGCACCCAGGACTTCGTCGAACTCACGCCTGCGGATCTCGCGGCCTTGCCGTGGCCCGAGCCACGGGATCGTGTGCCCTACGTCGTCGGCTCCCACCCCGCGGCAGATACCGTCGATGCCGACCCACAAGGCATCGTGGTGGCGCGCCTGTCGCAACCGGCCGACCCGAGGTCCGTGAACACGTCGACGATCGCTCTGATCGGCCCCGGGGGAGCCATCGCCGCCATCGTCACGCCTTCCGACGACGGCATGTTGGTGTTCGTGGTGCCGACCCAGCCCCTGCAACCGGGCACGCGCTACGCCCTCGTCGCGCGCGGCCTGCGCTCCTCGGCTTCGCTGGCGATGCCCGTGACTACGGTGGCGTTCATCACTCGCGACCTCGGGAGCGTGGCCGCCTCAGCCGGGACAGCCGGTGCAGGCAACGCAGCGGCCGTCCCGAGAAGTCTGCTCGGCGGCGGCATTCTGGGCGGGGGAGCGCCGCTGCCGGGACCGGACGGCATTCTCGAAGTCCCCGATACGCTACAGGTCGCGCCTCAAGCCGAGGACGACGACGAGATCTTCGTCCCGCGCGCGCGTCACCGCATGGGTCGCTGGCGCAGCGAGCGGGCAATGCCGCGTGATATCGAACGGCGCATCAACGATGCGGTGGCCCTCAAGGGCGGCGTGGCTTACGAGAATGCCTTTCGCGGCTTTCGGTCGGCGCTGCGGCTGACACGGGTAACGAACCGGCGTGATGGCGGCGCCGCCCCCACCGGCGTGAGCGGTCAGGTACTGCGCCTGAACGACAAGCCGCTCGCCAACGTGGAAGTCTCCGTCGGTACGCGGCGCACCCGCACGGATGCCGAGGGCCGCTTCGAATTCATCGGCCTCGCACCGGGGCGCGTGGAGATTTTCGTCGACGGCGCCAAGGCGGGCCGCGACGGAGTCAGCTACGGCAAATTCGTCGTCGGCGCGGACGTCGAAGCCGGCGAGATGACCGAGGTGGCCCCCGTGTTCGTGCCGCGCATCCGGGCCACCGACTGGGTTGACATCCCCAACCCGGTGCGGCGCGACCTGGTGGTCACGCATCCGAACGTCCCCGGCATGGAGATCCGCATCCCCAAGGGCGCGGTCCTGAGAGAGCGCGACGGCACACTCGTGACGAAGCTGGCGCTGCTGCCCATGCCGGTCGATCGTGCGCCCATGCCCTTCCCGGACAACGCACCGACCTTCGTCAGCGTCCAGCCCGGCGGGCTCACCGTGCAGGGGCTCGATCCGGCGCGCACCCGCGGCGTGCGCGTGATCTACCCGAACTCCACCAACGACCCGCCCGGCCTGCGCTCGCTGTTCTGGAAGTACGACCCCAAGGACAAGGGCTGGTACGTCTACGGCGATGGCTACCCCTCGGCAGACGGCACGCAGATCGTGCCCAGCCCCGGCGTGGAGGTGTACGACACCATCGGGTTCATGCGAGCCACTACCGGCAACGGCCCGTCGTGGCCGGACCGCTGGGCGCCACCGGAGTGCGCAGGCGGGGGCAACAATCCGCCCGATCGTCCGTGTCCGCCACCGAGCGAATCGAAATCAGGGGGCTCCGGCGAGAAGTCCCAAGGCCCCTGCGGCCAGGGCGGTGATCCGGTCGACTGTTCCACCGGTCTGTTCACGCTCACCCGTACTGACCTCACCGCCCCGGACATCACCCCGCTGGCGATCACCCGAACCTACCGCCCGCGCGACAGCGTCTCCCGAGCGTTCGGATTCGGTACCGGGCATCCGTTCGCGATCTACCTGAACTTCACGCCCGCCCCGACCCCTGCGGGCAACATCGATGCCGTGGGCAGCCCGAGCGTGCGCATGATCATGGCCGACGGCAGTCCGCATCTGTTCGATCGGGTGCCCAACTCCAGTCCGCCGCAGTTCGAGTACAACGGGCCGGTGGCGGACCTTAAGAAGGCCACGATCACGCTGCTGCGCTCGATCCTGTCCCAGCAGGACAACACCAATCCGCAGAACAGCTACGGCTATCGCTGGGTGATGAAGCGCCGCGACGGCACGCGGTTGGAGTTCGCCAGCGACATCAACGGCTTCCCGCTGCTGGGCATGGCCGACCGCAACGACAACCGCGTCCAGTTCGTATACGTGGCCGGCAATGTGACGCGCATCATCTCCGCCGCCGGCCGCTACATCGATCTGAGCTACGACGCCAGCCGACGCATCACCCAGGCCGTCGATCACACCGGCCGCACGGTCAGCTATCAGTACTACACGAGCCCGGCCAATCCCAATTGCCCGGCCGCCGGCGGCGGCAACGGGGCCCCCGTGGGATACCTGTGCAAGGTCACCGACCCGTTGAACTACAGCGAGACCTACCGCTACGACACTACGGGGCGGATGCTGAGCGTGACCGACAAGCGCGGCAACACGATGGTGACCAACACCTACGATGGCAACGACCGCGTGGTCACCCAGGTCGATGCCGCCAACGGCACCACCACGTTCGCCTACACCCTGGACGGCAACGGCAAGGTCACCCAGACCGACGTGACCGATCCGCGCCTGCTGGTCACCCGCATGAGCTTCAACACCGATGGCCGCCTGCTCAGCCGCATCGAGGCCTACGGCACCGCCAAGGCCCGGACCACGAGCTACGAGTACGACCCGGTCACCCAACTGATCCGCGCCGAGGTCGACCCGCTGGGTCGGCGCACCGAGACCACCTACGACAGTTACGGCAACGTCACCCTGGTCAAGGCCCTGGCCGGCACGGCCAACGAGATCAACCAGAGCTTCACCTGGCGGTCGTGGAGCGACCACCAGCTCGAGACGGCCACCGATCCCCGCGGCAAGATCACCACCTACAGCTACGACATGCGCGGACGCCTGATCCAGGTGGCCGACCCGCTCGCCAATCTCACCAAATTCGCCTACAACAGCAACGGGCTGGTGACCCAGGTGACCGACCCGCGCAATCAGATCACCCAGTTCAACTACAGCCTCACCGATCTGGCGTCGATCACCGACCCGCTCGGGCGGACCACCACCTTCTTCACCGATCCGCTCGGCCGGGTGGTGCAGACGGTCAACCCGTTGGGCCACAAGAGCACGGCGGTATACGACAAGCTCCATCGCGTCACCGGCAGCACCGACGGCGCCGGCAACACCGTGGGCATGAGCTACGACGCGGTGGGCAATCTCGTGAGCTTCACCGACGCGCGCAACACCGTCACGAGTTTCGTCTACGACGCCAAGAACCGGCTCTCAACGCGAACCGACGCCAGCGTTCCGACGCCTCGTTCCGACAGCTTCACCTACGACGGCAACGACAACCTGCTGACGGCCACCGATCGCAAGCTTCAGGTCACCACCCACCACTACGACGAGCTCGACCGGCGCGATCTCACCACCTGGCAAGGCGGGGCCACCACGGCCTTCACCTACGATGCCGGAGATCGACTCACCCAGGTCACCGACAGCGTCTCGGGAACGATCACCCGCACCTACGACAACCGCTTCGATGCCCTGGCCACGGAGACCGTGCCACTGGGGGCGGGCACCAGCACCACCACTTCCACCTACGACAGCGCAGGCCGGCGTACGCAGGTGCAGGTCACGGGGCAAACCGCGGTGATCTACGGATTCGACGATGCCAATCGCCTGACCGGCATCACCCAGGGCGCCAACGCCGTGGGCTTCACCTACGACGTGGCCAGCCGAAGAACCCAAGCGACGTTGCCCAACGGCGTGACTATCGACTACGGTTACGACAATGCCAATCAACTGACCAGCCTTCTCTACAAACGCAACGGCGTCACGCTGGGTGATCTCAGCTACACCTACGACACCGCCGGACGCCGCAAGACCATGGGCGGCACGCTGGCCAGGGTGAACCTGCCCCCGGCGCTCACCAGTGCCACCTACGACGCCAACAACCGGCTGACCAACTGGGGCGGTACAGCCTACGGCTACGACAACAACGGCAATCTGACCAGTGACGGCATCCGGACCTACACCTGGGACACGCGAGACCGACTGACGGGACTGAACGGCGGGGGGATCGCTTCGAGCTACGGCTACGATGCCTTCAACCGCAGAACGACGAAGACGATCAACAGCGTTCAGAGCGGCACGCTCTACGACGGGTTCCGGGAAGTGCACACGACCACCGGGAGTACGATCGCCAGTACGCTGCTGAACGGGCCGGGACTGGATGAGCGATACGCCAGAACTCAGGGAACGAACACCCATGTTTTCCTGCCTGATGCGTTGGGCTCGACGGTCAATCTGGTGAGTCCGGGGGGCAGTCTGAGTGCGACCTACACGTACGAGCCGTACGGGGCGACGACGCAGTCGGGGACGGACGATACGCAGTACCGGTACACCGGACGGGAGGATGACGGGACGGGGCTGATGTATTACCGGGCGCGCTACTACAATCCGAGGCTGTCGAGGTTCATCTCGGAGGATCCGATTGGGTTGGCGGGGGGGAGCAATCTGTATGGGTATGTGGGAGGGGGGCCGACGATGCTTCGTGACCCGCGTGGACTCGACAATCCGGGAATGGGCCCCTATGGGTATAACCCCTTTAATCCGAATGCAGCGGAACCAGGGCTGAGCTATGTCTGCATGGAATGTGTGCTTCCTGCGGCAAGGTTCGCTCGATTCATCAAGTGGGCGGCGGACTCGTGCAGGAAGCCAACCTCGGACGAGAAGCCATGGAAGTACGGTCCTCATAAGTCGCCCGAGAAGTGGCAACGCCAAATGGAGAAGCGCGGATGGACAGAGAGGCAGATTACGGAAGCGATCCGGTCAGGAGAGAGACATGACGCTCCGAACAATGTCGCGCCGGAGAACGGCGCATCTCGCTACGTACACCCAGAAACTGGGCGATCAGTTGTGATTGACAACGTGACAGGAGATCTTCTGCATGTCGGAGGGCCAGGATTTCTCTACTAGAGCGACTGTGTATGTCTCTCTTCTTGAAGAAGGGACGCGAGTATTTCGTCCAGCTCCTGCAATTGCACTTGGGGGAGACATCTACCTTATATGCGCTACTGATGACTATGACGATATGGATGAAAGATGGCAATTCCCCCCTGGAAGTAAAGTCCGCTGCGCGGAGCGAGTCCTCAATGGAAGATCCGTGCTTGTTGCTATTGATATTTCTGGGCTCTGTTGAATTTCGAGTAGGTAGATTTGACGGTGTTTGTTGAGTTGGCGGGGGGGTGTCAGCGACCGGAGGTGAGAACGGGCTCAGGTCTCAATACTGTTCGTTTATGTCATTTCGTCTGTGTTTCCTGCCCATCGCGCCACTGATCGAGACCGTACAGGGTCGTACAGAGCCTTGGGGTGGGAGAATGGGGTCCGGTCTTGCCTGTTGCCCCCTTCCAGGCCACAACCCCGCCATGTCCCGCCCCCTCCGAATCGAGTTCCCCGGTGCCGTCTACCACGTGACCTCTCGCGGGGATCGTCGCGAACTGATCTTCCGCGACGACGGGGACCGGGAGATGTTCCTGATATCCTCGCCCACACCCTGGAGCGCCTCGACGCTCAGGTGCTGGCCTACCGCCTGATGGGGAACCACTACCACCTGGTGCTCCACACCTGTCAGGCGAACCTGTCCTGTCTGATGCGGCAGCGAACGGGTCTACACCTGCGACTTCAACCGCCGCCACGGTTCAGGCATCTGTTCCAGGGCCGGTTCAAGGCGATTCTCGGGGATCGACGTCCTCACCCTGTGCCGATACGTGGAGCGCAACTGCGGCTGCGCGGCTGGTTCCGCACGCCGGCGCATGGGAGTGGTCGAGCTATCGCGCCCATGTCGGGGAAGCGCCGACCCCGGTGTGGCTCGACACCGATGGATTGCACGGCTATCTCCTCGGTCGTGCGCCGGAAACGGCACGGGATCGCCAGTCGGCCGCCCGCCAGTACGCTGCTCTGGTGGAGCAGCGGGCGCAGGAAGACTCGACTCTGTGGCAGGAGGGTCTGCGGCAGCAGATCTTCCTGGGCGATGAACAGTTCGCCACCCGGATGCTCGCGCAAGTGAACCCGCCCCGGCGCGCAGCCCGTGACGTCCCTCGCAAACAACGCGTCGCGAACCGTTCCCTCGATGACTGGCTCGCCCAGGCCGAGACGCGCGCACTGGGCATGCGGCTCGCCTACCGCGAAGGCGGCCTGACGATGACCGCTATCGCGAAGGCAACGGGACTGTCGGTCTCACGGGTGAGCCGGCTCATCGGGCAGGCGGAGGTGACGGGCGCGACAGAGATCGGCTGATGCGCCCGGGGCGGGACGGAACCGACCTTTAGTCGAGCACCCCATGAGTGCAGGGTGTTCTCACCCGTCTCGATCTAAAGGCGTTACTCCAGTCCTGCCGGCCTGCGCATCGTCGGAATCGGGTAAGTCCACGTCGGCACGGTATCGAAGGAGATCTGGCGCCCGAACAGATGACACCTTCCTTCCGGCCATGGCTTGGCAGCGTGCACGAAGCACGAGACATTCGACTCCCCATTGCCCACGAAAGCATCACAATGCGCGGCAACGATCGCGTCGAACAGTACCTCCTCGCCGAGTCGGCGCCGGTTCTCGTGTCGAGCGAAGTGAAGCCCCTCGTCCAATTCCGTCCGTACACAGTCGGCGGTCACGAGACGATCGCCATAGCGAGCCCGATAGTCGTTCAGCACCCGGGTGGAATCGGTCATCAGGAATACCATCGGCTCGCCACCACCGAGCCGGGCCGCCATCGTATCGATGACTTGCGGATACGCCGCGATCTTCGCCCACATCGCCTTGTCTTCGAGAATCTTGTCGCCTGCGCGAATATGCGCCGCGAGGACGGGCCTGTCGGCAAATCGCTGCCTGACGAATGACTCGACGCGTGCGAGTAATTCCGGGACCGGTCGCAGGTATCGTGCAATGACGGCGCGATTGAGATCCGCAAGGCCGAGGCCATGCCACGGATGCGTGGCAGGAATCCAGTTCACGAGTTCCGCAGGCCGGCAGAAGTAGTCCGCTACGACGACTTCCTCACTTCGAGCGAGATAAGACAACACCGACTGTTCCGCGATGGGTCCTTGGGTCTTGCTTCGATCTTCCCGCAGGAGATTGTCGTCGCTCCACTTGAGGGGGTAGAACCAGTGGCCCCGATGCGCAAGGCTCGACGGCTGTACATCCGAGACAGGCTGGAAGAAGTCGGTGAACGCGTTCCGTGCGGGGTCGTCGCAGAAATAGAAGCCCTCACCCCAGAGCACGACCGGAATGCGACCAGTGATCGAGGCGAACAAACACCACCCCATCACGTGATCGACCTCGGAAAAGAACCCCGCACTCCACGGCTTGATGAGCACATAGCGCTCGCGCTGTGCCTCTTCCTGCTGCCAGGATTGCCAGCCCGGAAGCTCGCCATGCGCGGCAGCCAGACTCTTTGACACCTCGGTGGACGTGGGCGCCAGCGCGAGCGCTCGCTCGAACCAGCTGCAAGCGACGTCTGGACGACCCAGCGCCTGCGCAACCAGGCCGAGCAGGTGAAATACCTCGGCCGATTCCGGGTGCTGCCTCATTGCCAATCGGCCGCAGTGTTCGGCTTCAATGATCGCACCAGCGGCGAGGAGCTTCTGTGCCCTGACCAAGCTCGGCTTATTGTTGTCAGTCATCTTTTCACGGTACGGGACCCAGGCGGCCTCGCGCCGGGTGGTTGTATTGAAATGGGCGCTGGCGATACCGCAACTCACGGGATGCATCCATCGTAGGTCGATCCAGAGATCAGTGCATCGACCCTGTCCGCATAACGCGGTGTTGATCAAGATCGGCTCTCGCGCCTCGACTGCGTTTGTGCAGCGGCAGCGGCGCGAGATTAGCCGGTGCCCTGCCTGAAGTCTGTGAGAAATTCACAAAGTGCCTGTGCAACTCGGGCTCCGCGACACAGCCTCCGACTTGACGACCTACAGTCTCCCCATCTGCAGTCCAGAGTTGCGAGCAAAGCATCGGCATGGTCCTCATGTCTGGGCCCTGCGAGGCGGGCATCGAGCGCTGGGAACAATGGAGCCGCCGTGGCCAGCACTACCGCAAGGACGACATCCGCAGCGTCTGGCGACCGATCTCTCGGGTCGGCGGCGCCACCCTCGCGACGCTGTTCTACGAAACGCGTAAACACGGCTTCGCCGATCCTATCGACAACTCAACTAGCTGAGGGGGGGAGGGATGTCATCCCCCCGAACAACACTGCAACAGTGCAACACCAGCCGCTGGCGCCGCCGTGCAACGACTGCCAGAGACCTTCCCGTGCGACATTGGACTTGCCGACATCCGCGGTCAGGGGCGTCCAGTCTTGCGCATCGGTTGCCGTGATCGAGACGGCAACCTGAACGCTGTTCGACTGCGCCGGGACTTCGGCCAGCTGCTCGCCCTCATTCGAGCCCACGCACTCCTGCACCAGGCCACCCGAGACAGGGACGACGACGGACGGATCATCGCCACCCTCGAGGACTACGCCGTCGTGCGCGACCTCGTCGTCGATGCGATCGAGGAAGGTGTGGATGCGAGTGTGTCCGAGAGCGTCCGGGAGACGGTGCAGGCGGTGAGCAACCTCATCAGCCCAGACCATCCGGAAATCGGTCTGCCCGAGATCGCGCGAGCACTGAAGCTCGACAAGAGCGCTGCTTCGCGCCGCATCGCCACCGCCGTGCGGCTGGGCTATCTGCACAACCGGGAAGATCGCAAGGGACGTCCGGCCAGGCTGTGCCTCGGCGATGCACTGCCGGAGGCGACGTCGGTGCTGCCGACGGTGGAGGTGTTGCACTGTTGCAGTGTTGTTCGGGGGGATGAACACCCCCCCTCCCCACACCGACCCCACACGCCAGGGTGACGACGCCGAACGAGCGAGGGCGCCACTGATCCGCCGATGTCGATTCTGGAACCAACCCAACAAGACGACGGTCTGTCGTCCCATTGAAGCAAGCGCACGAACGGACGTTCTCGTCCCGGACGCTCCCTTCCACCGAACCCATCAAACCGGACCTTCTCCTGCAATCCGGTGGCCCCTGCGGCTGGAGAAACCCGTCGGTCGATTCCTCGACCGCCCTCGGCCCACAGACTCCGTCTCCGTGCGCCATCCGTGAATCCGAAGTCGTCCTCGTCGACGTGGCAGCTGTGCGTGCCATCGCGACGCTCGTCGCCGTTCGCGTCGTCACTACCCGGTTCCTGCCGGTAGTGACGACGCGCAGTCCTCCCGTGGTCTCAGGCAGTTAGCCCACGGATGTCGAAGTGACGAGCCCGAGTGACGGGCTCCTCGCTTCGGCGATCTCCCCTCCGGTCGTTCTCCACGACCACCCGTCGCCCCTCCGGGGCATCCCACGAGCCGATCGGCTCGATGCGATCTGGTCGTTCCCCGCAGGGAACGCCGGATCGAGGCCAAGCGCGGGTGCAGCCGCGGCAATCGGTACCCAGCCCTGCACACAACAGGAGTGGTGTCCTCGTGTCCCTCGCAGCGTGCGAGCCGCCCAGGCGGTCGCACCGGACAGAAACACTCAGCCAGACCGCCCGACACACCGACGAACGCCATCGACCGAACCCAGAGACTTCCCCGCATGCCGTGATCTCAACTTCCAGTTGAAGCAGCTCTGCCACCGAAACCAGGAGGGCAGCTTCGCCACCCGGGCCACCCGCGAGCGCATCCTGACGCGGGTGGCCAACCAGCTCCACGAGCCGGCTTCCGGCATCTCGCCGTCCAGGTCTGAAACCGAAACGCGGTGGAAGCTCTCGTCCAGCGCTGGACGGCCGAGGGCCTGTCTGCCGGGACGATCAAGAACCGGATGGCGGAGCTTCGCTGGTGGGCGGAAAGATCGGCAAGCAGAACGTGCTGGCGAGAACCAACGACCACTACGGCATCCCGGAACGGCGCTTCGTGAGCCACGAGAGCAAGGCGCGCATCCTCCGGGCTGGCGACGGCGAAGATCACCGATCCGCACATCGCGCTGTCCCTGCGATTCCAGGCCGCCTTCGGACTGCGACGGGAGGAGTCCCTGAAGATCCGGCCCGGCATCGCCGATCAAGGCTCGGTGCTGGTGATGCAGACTTCTTGGACGAAGGGCGGACGGCCGCGGAATTCCGATCCGGACGGACGAGCAGATGGATTGCTGGCAAGGCGAAGGCGCTGGTCGGATCCGGCAGCCTGATTCCGGCGGAGGCTCACCTACGTCCAGCAGCTGCGCCGCTTCGAGCATCACTGCGCGAAGGCAGGCATCCATCGCGTCCACGGCCACCGGCACCACTACGCGCAGACGCGGTATCGAGAACTGACCGGCTGGGCGGCGCCAGCGGCGGGAGGGCCGACGTCGAAGGATCTATCGGCGGAGCAGAAGGCGATCGATCACGAGGCCCGCATCCGGATCAGCCGGGAGCTCGGGCATGAGCGCGAGCAGGTGGTGGCGATCTACTGCGGGCGGTGAGGCGGCACGCATTCGCCCTCGCCGGAAACCGGGTCCTGCCCCCGAAACCTCAGTCCGAGATCCGACACCATTCCATCGAATCCCGTATTGGGGTGGTGAGGCCAGAGAAATCCCCGGTCTCCGGGAGGGTGTCCGCGTTCGTTCCACATTTCCCACAAGCAGGACGGCGCCGAACGAATCTCCCGAACCACCCAGCCAACGAGGAATCGACCATGACCGATCACACCATACCTCCCTCACACTCGATCCTGCGCTTGCAGGCCGTGAAACAGCGCACCGGCCTGTCCCGAAGCAGCATCTACCAGCAGATGAAAGCGGGTACGTTTCCGCGTCAGTTTGCCCTAGGCCCTCGCAGCGTGGGCTGGCTAGAGGCGGACATCAGCGCATGGATCGAAACCAGAATTTTCGGCGGCCGCAACTGACGGCTCGACTGCGACTCTACGTCTCGCAGCCCGCTTCGTGCGGGCGGCGAGATGCCACACTCACCCTATGGTAAGCACACGCCCAAGACGCCACAGTGGGTAATCGTCGCCACGGCGTCCCAGGAAAGGTGGCCATCACAACCGGGGCACTCCGGGTCCCACAAAAATTGGTTACCCAGTTGGTTACCCAGACTAGATCTTGGGCCAAAAAGTGAGCGAACGCTCTCTATGAAAAGGCTGATTTTATTGGTGCCGGATATCCGACTCGAACGGATGACCTACCGCTTACAAGGCGGTTGCTCTACCAACTGAGCTAATCCGGCATGTCGAAATTCTATATCGGCGAGACTTGCCGCCGCCTCAACCGTGTCTTACTTGACGACTTGCAGGCGTGGCTTTCCGCCTGTGGGTGGAGGCGGTGGCTTGTCTTCCGAGTCCGGCACCGCTGGGGTGCTCTCGTCGTTCGCATTCGCGCCGGCCTCTGCGGCCTGGTTCTCCGGAAACGCGATGCCTTGCCCGTTTTCCTTGGCGAAGATGCCTGTCACTGCCTCGATGGGAATCGAGAGCTCGCGCGACACCCCGCTGAATCGGGCCGAGAACTGGATCAGGTCGTTGCCCATCGTGAGGTTGCGCGTCGCGTCCGCGCTCACGTTCAGGACGATCTCGCCGTTGCGGACGTGTTCCATCGGGACGCGCGTGTGCTCGTTGACCCGCACCGCGATGTAGGGGGTGAAGCCGTTGTCCACGCACCACTCGTAGATCGCACGCAACAAGTAGGGCGTGGTCGGCGTCACTTGCGCATCACCTTCTCGGCCGGCGTCAGCGCCTCGATGAATGCCGGGCGGCTGAACAGCCGCTCCGCATACTTGAGGAGCGGTGCAGCTTGTTTCGGGATCTGGATGCCGTAGTAGTCGAGGCGCCAAAGCAACGGCGCGATGGCCACATCCAGCATCGAGTAGTCGTCGCCCAGCATGTACTTCTGCTTGACGAATACCGGGGCGATCTGGGCGAGGCTGTCACGCACCACCTGTCGGGCCTTGTCCGCCTGCTTCTGGTTGCCTTTCTCCAGAGCCTCGATATTGCAGAACAACTCGTTCTCGAAGCGGAACAGGAACAGCCGTGCCCGCGCGCGCATGACGGGGTCGGCCGGCATCAGCTGCGGATGCGGAAACCGGTCGTCGATGTACTCGTTGATGATGTTGGACTCGTACAGGATGAGATCCCGTTCCACCAGGACCGGAGTCCGGTTGTAGGGATTCATCACGGCGAGGTCCTCGGGCTTGTTGAACAGGTCCACGTCGTGGATCTGAAAGTCCATGCCCTTTTCGTACAGGACGATTCGACAACGTTGACTGAAAGGACACGTCGTTCCGGAATAAAGCGTCATCATGGGCCAGGTCTCCGCGCTTGAACTCAATGCACGTCCTTCCAATATTCTTTCTTCAGCGCGTACGCGACTACGAACAGCACGCCGAGGAACAGTAGCGTCAGCGTGCCGATCTGGACGCGGCGAACCTGCGCCGGCTCGCCCTGGAAGACGAGATAGTTGACGAGGTCGGCAACGGCGGCGTCGTACTCGGTCGACGACATCGTGCCGGGCTCCTGCAGCACCAGCTTCGGTGCACCGTGCGTCGCACCGTGCTTGGCTTCTTCACTGCCTTCGGCGGGCTTGTGTTCCTCTTTGACGAGTTGCCCCTGGAGTTCCCAAAGCGCGTGAGGCATGCCGACGTTGGGGAAGACCGTGTTGTTCCAGCCGGTCGGACGGGTGTCGTCGCGATAGAAGGACCGCAGGTAGGTGTAGAGCCAGTCGGCGCCGCGCGATCGGGCGATGACCGAGAGGTCAGGAGGTTGCGCTCCAAACCAGTTCGCAGCGTCCTTGCGGCCCATGCCGATGTTCATGTGGTCGCCGACCTTCTCGCTCGTGAACATCAGGTTGTCCTTGATCTGCTGTTCCGACAGACCGAGGTCCATGAGCCGGTTGTAGCGCATGGAACTCGCGGAGTGGCAGTTCAGGCAGTAGTTCACGAACAGCTTGGCGCCGCGCTGGATGGAAGCCGCATCCGAGGTCTTGATGGGAGCCTTGTCGAGCACGACATGGTCGGAACTCGCGAAGGTCAGGGACGGCAGAAGAATGACCGCGCACAACAGGGATCGAATGGTTTTCATGGCGTTCACTTGGTCACCCGCTCGGGTTCCGGCTTTTCCTTGTCGTTCTTGGTGTACCAGGGCATCGCGAGGAAGAACAGGAAGTAGATCACCGTGAAGATCCGTGCGAGCAACGTGGCCCACTCGAGCTGGCTGCTGCCGACCTTGCCGAGGAAGTCCGTGGGATTCACGCCGAGCCAGCCCAGGATGACGAAGCTGACGACGAAGAGCGTGAGCCAGAGCTTGAACTTCGGTCCGCGGTAGCGGATCGACTTCACCTTCCCGCGGTCGAGCCACGGCAGCAGGAAGAAGATCACCACGGCGGCTCCCATCACCACCACACCCGGGAACTGCGATCCGAACATGGCGGGCACGGCGCGCAACATCGCGTAGTAGGGGGTGAAGTACCACACCGGCGCGATATGCGGCGGAGTCTTCATCGGGTCGGCCGGGATGAAGTTGTTGTACTCGAGGAAATACCCGCCCATCTCCGGCAGGAAGAAGACGACGATCGTGAAGACCATCAGGAAGACGACGACACCGACGATGTCCTTCACCGTGTAGTAAGGATGGAAGGGAATGCCGTCGAGGGGAATACCGGTCTTCGGGTCCTTCTTCTTCTTGATCTCGATGCCGTCCGGGTTGTTGGAGCCGACTTCGTGGAGGGCCACGACGTGCGCCGCCACCAGACCGACCAGCACCAACGGGATCGCGATCACGTGGAATGCGAAGAAACGGTTCAGGGTGGCGTCCGAGACCACATAGTCGCCACGCAGCCACAGCGAGATGTCGGGGCCGACGAAGGGGATCGCGGTGAACAGGTTCACGATCACCTGTGCACCCCAGTAGGACATCTGACCCCACGGAAGCAGGTAGCCGAAGAAGGCCTCGGCCATCAGGCAGAGGTAGATCAGCATCCCGAAGATCCAGATCAGTTCGCGCGGCTTGCGGTAGGAACCGTACAGAAGCCCGCGGAACATGTGCAGGTACACCACGATGAAGAACATCGAAGCGCCCGTGGAGTGGATGTAGCGGATCAGCCAGCCCCAGGGAACGTCCCGCATGATGTACTCGACCGAAGCGAATGCCTGGTTGGCATCGGCCTTGTAGTGCATCGTCAGGAAGATGCCCGACAGGATCTGGATCACCAGCACCAGCAGGGCAAGGGAGCCGAAGTAGTACCAGAAATTGAAGTTCTTCGGCGCGTAGTACTCGGACAGATGCTGCTTCCAGGTGGAGGTGAGCGGGAAGCGCTCGTCGATCCACTGGAGCAGGGCCTCGGACTTGGTCATCGGGGTCAGGCTCCTTTCTTGTCTTCGCCGATCAGGAGACGGGTATCGCTGAGGTACTGGTATTGGGGGACTTCGAGGTTGACCGGTGCAGGCATTCCCTTGAAGACACGCCCCGCCAGGTCGAACTTGGAGCCATGGCAGGGGCAGAGAAAACCACCGGGCCAGTCTTCGCCGAGACCGCTTTCAGGGCCGATGGCGAGTTTTGCGGTGGGCGAACAGCCCAGATGCGTACAGATGCCGATGACGACGAGAATCTCGGGCTTGACGGACCGGGTGGCGTTCTTGGCGTAGTCCGGCTGAAGCGGCTGGTCCGACTCCGGATCGGCGACCTTTTCGACCGCTTTCGGCAGGGCGTCGAGCATTTCCTTCGACCGACGGATGATCCAGACGGGACGACCGCGCCACTCCACCGTGATCATCATCCCGGATTCGAGTTTCGACAGATCGACCTCGACCGGAGCCCCGGCCGCCTTGGCGCGGGCGCTGGGCGTCATGCTGAGGACAAAGGGCGTGGCCACGAATGCGGCCCCGACTGCGCCAACCCCGGCCGTGGCCGCGATCAGCAGCCGACGTCGGTTTCCGTCAGGTGCGGGAGGATTCGCCATGTGGGTTCACCGAGCAAGAAAGATCAAAAAGTATATCCCCAAAGGGGAGTCTGGTGTCGAAAAACGCCACTAAATAACTGAAATATAGGTATTTTCCGAACTCGAAAAAGCGGCCCGCGCACGGAACTCCATCGGCATCGCGAGGGCTGGAGTCCGACGCATTGACCCGAATGGTCGCAGCGCACTCAAGGCTGGCGCTGCTCGCGTGATCGTCCGGCAACTCGGCCGTGGCAGTTGCGTCGCCCAACCGTGCGATGAATGCAAACGCTGGATTCACCGGCCGATTGCGGACTGCGCCCCTTGTGCTCCTGTTACAAAGTGTCGCATATTGCACTGCAAAACAAAAGGCTACGTAGACCGTGGCGCCGAGCCCGGACACCTGCTATTGCGCAAGGCCGATGAACGAATTCATGGTTCAGCGGCCGCGCGTTGCCTAGAATCGCCCCCCTCATTCCTGTCGAGGGGTTGGCCGTGAAAGTTCGGGTGAAGTGGATCGAGGGGGTGGCCTTCATGGGTGAGACTGAAAGCGGTCACGCCTTCGTGATGGATGGCGCACCGGAAGGGGGCGGGCGCAATCTCGGTCCTCGACCGATGGAAACTGTGCTGGCGGGTACTGGCGGATGCACGGCGTACGACGTCGTCGCCATGCTGCGAAAGTCGCGTCAGGATGTTCACGATGTCGAACTGGAGATCGACGCTCAACGGGCGGATGCCGATCCGAAGGTCTTCACCCGCATCCATTTCCACTTCGTCGTCAAGGGGCGCAACGTGAAGCGGGAAGCGGTGGAGCGGGCGGTCGATCTATCCGCGACCAAGTACTGCTCAGCCTCCATCATGCTGGGCAAGACGGCCGACATCACCCACGACTTCGAGATCGTGGACGTCCCGTGATCTTCCGGCTGACCGATCAGGACTCGCAGACGAGCACTGACGGCCGGAGCGCTAGATCCGCGACGTGGTCCCGGTCATGATCCTGGAGGCGAGGCGCATCGCCGCCTGAACCGGCAAGGGCAGCGGCGCGCCCCCACCCGCCAGCGCTGCCTGGGCATGCTTGATCTCGTCGGTGCGCATGGCCTCGAGAACGGCCCGGCTCCTCGTGTCGGCGGCTGGCAGACGTTCCAGATGGTCGGTCAGGTGGCCCTCGACCTGACGCTCGGTCTCAGCGAGGAAACCGAGATTCCACCGGTCACCGGCGAGTCCCGACAAGGCACCGAGCGCGAACGATCCTGCGTAGAAGATCGGGTTGAGCAAGCTCTTGCGACCACCGAGCGACTCGATCCGGGATTCCGTCCAGGCCAGATGGTCTGTTTCTTCCCGCGCGGCTTGTTCCAGTGTCTCCCTCGTGCCCTGGTCGCGGGCGGTGAGCGCTTGCCCTTGATACAGCGCCTGCGCACAGACTTCGCCCGTGTGGTTCACGCGCATCAGTGAAACCGCCAGGCGACGCTCGGCGTCGCTCAGGGCGGGCTCCATCACATCCCGGTCGGGATGGTGACGAACGGACCTCGCAGGCGCCGCGATTGTCCGCAAACCGCGGTCGACCGCCAGTATCAGGCGGTCCAGCAGGTCGTGACCGGTGTGATCCCGGGTCATTTCTTCCGAAGCAGGAACAGGAACTCGCCGGCGTTCTCGCTGAATTCGAGCAGCTCGTTGCCGGTCTGCTTGGAGAACGCCTGAAAATCCCGAACTGACCCCGGGTCGGTCGCCAGAACCCGCAGAATCTTGCCCGAGGTCATGCCGTTCAGTGCCTTCTTGGTGCGCAGGATCGGCAGCGGGCAGTTCAGGCCTCGTGCATCGAGTTCGAAATCGTGAAGAATTGCCTCAGTGCTCATGACAGTGCTGATCCGTGGTGACTGACGGGTACAAAGCCCGAAGGATACTCCGCCTCCCGCGCTTCCCGCTCAAGCACGTCCGGAAGACCTATGATGCCGCGACGGTCCTGCTGACGAGCAGTTGCGAGACGCGGATGTTCGCGGCTTCGAGACGGGTGACCAGCAGTTCCAGGAAGGCGGCGTTGAATCGGTTGCGGCACGCCTCGGTCGACTGCGCGAGGGTCTCTTCCGCGACCTCGATCATCGTGATGTCGGTCAGGGCCGACACGGTGGCAGTCCGATGGAAGTCCTGGGTGCCCAGGAAGCTCATTTCGCCGAAGCATTCGCCGGGGCGCAGCACGGTCAGAAGTCGCCCATTCTTGGTGACCTGCACCTCTCCGGCCGCCAGGATGAAGAACGAGCGTCCTTCCTCCCCTTCGCGAATGACCGTCGTGCCGGCGGCATGCCGTGCCCATGTCGAAATCCGCACCACCTGCCAGAGCTCCACGTCACTGAAGCCCTTGAAGAACGCGAGACTGCGGAGCGTGTTGAATTTCTCGGTCTCGGGGACCGTCTCGTGGGCCGTCTTGAGATCGTCGAAGACGCCCGCCAGCGCTGCCGAGAATTCCGCCCACGTGTGGAACCGTCGGTCCAGACTCTTCTGCAGTGCCTTCTTGACGATCGTATCCACAGCCGCCGGGATTTCCGGCCGATGCATCGACGGGGGCGGCGGGTCGACATTGATGATCTGGTAGACCATGCTGAAGTTGTTCGTGGCCTTGAACGGCAAACGGCCGGCAAGCAACTGATACATGACTACACCCAGGGAGAAGATGTCGGTCTGGTGATTGAGTTGCTGATCTCGGACCTGCTCGGGCGACATGTACGCGGGTGATCCCACGCCGGTGACCTGTGTCGTCTCGGACGCAAGCGACAGGGCCGCGCCGAAATCGGAGATCTTGATCTCGCCATCGGCAGCCATGAGGATGTTCGCAGGCTTGATGTCACGGTGGATGATGCCGAGCCGGTGCGCGTAGTCCAGCGCCTTGCTGCACTTGAAGGCAAGCTCGATGACCCGGGGAATCGGCATCAGGTTCTCGACCCGGCAGTACTCCTCGAGCGTGGTGCCGTCCACGTACTCCATGACGATGTAGCTGCCTTCCTCCGCGGCAACCGCGTCGTAGATGCCCACCACGTGGGGGTGCCTCAGCTTGCCGACCAGCGAGGCCTCGGTCATGAAGAGCTTCTGGAATCGCTTTCCGTACTCGTGGTCGCCGAGCGCGTCCTTCTTGACCAGCTTGATGGCGACTTGCCCGCCGGTGAACGGATCGGTGGCGAGATAGACCTCGCTGGTCGCGCCCCGGCCGAGTTCGCGGACGACTTCGTACTTTCCGATGTGTTGCATCATCACCGAGCGCGTTGGGCGGATGGCCGCAGTCGCCAGGACACGCGCCACCTTCCGGGAGACTTCAATCGAAGGAGGCGCACGCAGATCGCGACGATGCTCGCTGGCGTCGGGAGGGCGCGCTCTGTGAGGTCCTGGCCATGGCGCCGGACTCCCGCAAGAGCCCGGCTCGTGTGTTTACGTCATTCTATCCAAGAACCTGACGGTCCCTTCGGCGGTGACGGGTCACCGGCGAGCGCTGATGGATCGGAGTTCCTTCAGTCTCGCTTCGACGCTGGAGACGTTGTAGAAGTCGCCGTCACTGTTCCGCAATGCCAGCTGGAGTTGTTCGATCGCGAGACCGAGATCGCCCTGAGCCACGTACGCCTCCGCGAGCGAGCGATGCTTCATCATGGGTTTGCCCAGCGAAGCGTAGGCACGTGCCTGTAGTTCGTACAGCCGGCCGTCGTCGGGATCCTTCTGCAGCCGGGCGTCGATCACGGTGTTGGCGGCGTCGCCCTGTCTGGCGTCGATCAGGGCTTGCGCATGCTCGTAGATGAGACCCCGGTCGTTGGGAAAGTCGTTCTGCGCCTTCACGTAGGTCGCCAGTGCGTCCGCACGCCGACCGGCTGCCATCAGCACCTTCGCCCTCAATGAGGCGATCATGGGATGCGGCGGGGCGATGGCTTCCAGGCGGACCAGTTCGGACGAGGCTCGCGTCCAGGACTTGCCACGCAGCAAGGCATGCACCAGTCCGAACCGGGCGCCCACCTCGTTCGAGAACTTCCGCTCCGCGATCAGGTCATCGAAATACGCCACACCCTCTCGGGCGTCCTTCTGCAACGCCCGCAACTTGCCGCGCACCAGATGGAATTCGAGACTGTCGGGAACCTGCTTGAACGGGACGTCGAAGGTCCGGTTCTGGACGTCCGCAATCCGCTCGTAGGTGATGGGGTGGGTCCGCAGATAGGAAGGGGCGCCACTTTCGATGACACGGGTCGCCCGCTGCAGTCGTTCCAGGAACGCCGGCATCGCATGAACATCGAAACCTGCGCGTTCCAGTATCTGGACGCCGACGCGGTCGGCTTCGCGCTCGTTGTCCCGCGTGAAGCCGAGAGTGTCCGAAAGCGCCTGTGCCTGAGTGGCCGCGATCGCGCCCGCGGCCGCCTGGGGATTCGAGCGCGCCGCAAGGATGGCGACGGCGACCGCCGCCAGCGAGGCGAGCCCCTGGCGCTGCTGGCTCGCGATCAGGCGTGCGATGTGGCGTTGCGTCACGTGCGCCACTTCGTGCGAGAGGACCGCCGCCACTTCCGATTCCGTCTGCGCCGTGAGGAGCAGCCCGGAATGGACGCCGATGTAGCCCCCGGGGAGCGCGAACGCATTGACCGAGTTGTCCTGCAATGCGAAGAACCGAAAACGCTGGCGCGCATCGGGACTGACCGATACCAGCCGATAGCCCAGATCCTCGAGGTAGTCCGTGATCTGCGGGTCGTCGATGAACGCCGGCGACGCCTGCAGCTGCCGCATGATCGATGCACCGAGCTGACGCTCCTGCAGCGGCGAAATGACGCTTTGGGAACTGTCACCCAACTCCGGCAGTGTCTCTCCACGGGCGGCGCCCGCCCCCAGGAGGGCGAGGAGAAATATGAGGGTCCGGGAGCGTCGCATGCCGTTCCTATGATAACTTCGAAGTCGTGGACGTTCGGCCGCCGCGGCGGCAGTTCGTTCCCCTCGTGTCCTACCGATCCTCCTTCCTGCGTTCCTCTTCGTCATGAGCGATCTGACCCACTTCGATGCCCGCGGCCAGGCCCACATGGTGGATGTCGCCGAAAAGGCGGAGACCCGGCGCATTGCGGTTGCCCGTGGGCGAATCTCGATGCTGCCGGCCACTCTCCAGCGCATTCTGGACGGCCGGTCCAAGAAGGGGGATGTCCTGGGCGTGGCGCGGATCGCCGCCATCCAGGGGGCAAAGCGGACGTCCGATCTCATTCCCCTCTGCCACCCCATTGGTCTGACGCGCGTCGCCGTCGAGTTCGAGGTGTTTCCCGATGCGTCGGCGGTGGAATGCACCGCCACTGCAGAATGTTTCGGCCGGACCGGCGTGGAGATGGAAGCGCTGACGGCGGCCAGCGTCGGCCTGCTCACGATCTACGACATGTGCAAGGCGGTCGACCGCGGCATGTGCATCGAATCGGTCCGCCTGCTCGAGAAGCAGGGCGGGAAGTCCGGTCACTGGGTGGCCCCCGCCGTTTCGGGCAGGAGCGTTCCGTGAACTCCGTTCGCGTGCGACGGCTTGCGCGAGCGCGCTGAAGGGACGAGCGCCATGGGCGCGTTTCGCGCGGCTGCGCTTCTGATGACGCTCGGGACCGCGAGCACGGCCTGGGGGCAGGGCGAACTTTCCGGGCGCGAGATTGCTCACAGTCAGGAGAAGGGCAACTGCCTGGCCTGCCATCGCATGCCCGCAGACCCCGGGGCCGAAACACACGCGACGATGGGACCCGCGCTCAAGGACATCAGACGACGCTATCCGGACCGATCCGAGTTGCGTGCGCGGATCTGGGACGCGCGCCGTTTCAATCCTGACACGATCATGCCTCCCTACGGACGACACCGAATCCTCACGGAGGACGAGATCGATCGCGTCGTCGACTACGTGAGCGGTCTGTGAGTCCGGTGCCGATCACGCGGCGATCTCGCCGCTGGTTCCTGAAGATCGTGCTCACGAGCGCGCGCGCCGCGGTCGCTTGTGCGGCGGTGGTGGCGTGGCCACTCGCCGCTTTCGCGGCCGAGCGCAACCGGGCAGCGTTCGACGCCAAGACCCTGGACGATGCCATCGCGGCCGCCGGCGTCGCGGACGCCGTCGATTCGGATGCGATCACCCTGCGCGCCCCGGACATTGCCGAGAACAGCGCGCTCGTGCATCTCGAAATCCTGTCTAGCCTTCCGGACACCCAGAGCATCCTGCTGTTTGCCGAAAAGAATCCGCAACCCCTGGTCGCGCAGTTCGACCTTCTGCCCGGGATGGAGCCCTTCGTCGCCGTTCGCATCAAGATGGCCGAGTCCGCATTCCTTCGAGTGGTCGTGAAGGCCGGCGGCAAGTTCTACGTGACGCGTCGAGAGACCAAGGTCACTCTCGGCGGATGCGCGGGCTGAGCGCGGAGGCGACATGACTGACCCGATCAAGATGCGCATCACCCTCGACGGCGAGATCGCCACCGTGAAGGTGCTCATGCCGCATCCGATGGAGACGGGACTGCGCAAGGACCCGATCACCGACGCGTTCGTGCCGATGCATTTCATCCATCACGTCGTCGCGACCCATAACGGCCGACCCGTGCTGGATGCGCAGTGGAGCCGGTCCGTGTCGAAGAATCCTTTCCTGGAATTCCGGGTGCGGGGTGCGAAGTCCGGCGATGTCATTGCGGTGATGTGGGAGGACAGCCACGGGGCCACCGATCGCCAGGAAGCGAGGATCAAGTGATTTCCCGCGCCCGTGTGGCCTTGGTCTTCGTCGCTGCCTTGGTGCTCCCGTGGCCTGCGGCGGGCGTGGCTTCCCCCGAAGACGATCGAGCGCTACTGGTTGCCGGCTTCGAGAAGCGCTTTCCCGGCGTTCCCCTGGACGACTACGTTCTCGGCGGATTCATGCTCAGCGCCGATGCGCGCCGACACTATGAGGACATCATGGAGTTCCCGCCGTTCGAGGTCGAAATCGATCGAGGCCGGAAGCTCTGGGAGACGCCGTTCCGAACCGGAAGCACTTACGCCCAATGTCTCCCTCAGGGCGGCCACATGATTGCGGGCTTCTATCCGAAGTTCGATGCTGCAGAAGGTCGCGTGATCACATTCGAGATGCTGATCAATCGCTGCCGGCGGGACAACGGTGAAGCCGCGTATCGCTATGACGATCGTGACACGATGGGTGTGCTGACAGCCTATGCGCGGACGCTCTCCGACGGCATGCGCATGCAGATCCGGGTCGACGGCCCCGAAGCACTCGCGAAGTACGAAGCGGGGAAGGCACTCTTTCAGCGCCGCATCGGGCAGATGAACTTTGCCTGTTCGACCTGCCATGTCGACAACGCCGGGCGCGTCATGCGCATGGAGACCGTCTCCCCTGCGCTCGGCCAGGCCACGCACTTCCCCGTGTTCCGCGGCGGAGATGCGCTCTACACCTTGCATGCTCGCTATACGCGCTGCATGGAGCAGGTCCGCGCCCAACCCTTCCCCATGGGCAGTGAGGCGTTCAACAATCTCGAGTACTACCACTCCTACCTGAGCAACGGCTTGCCGCTGCGGGCGTCGGTATATCGGCGTTGAAGACGCGGCAGGTCGGTGCCGTAAATGAAGGTCTGATCTATGCGCGCGGTCGCGACGGAGATCCTGACACTTTCCGATTGCAGCCCGATCCGCGTGAGCCGACCAGATCTTCCCTACCCACCTCCATCCCTTCGCACGAGGAGTCCGAGTGTTCCAGTGGTTGCGACGGAAGCGGGCGCCGGCCGCGAGCCGGTACTCGGAAGAAGAGCGGACGAACCTCATCCGGCGCGTGGAAGCCGCCCTGCGCGACGGGGATGTGGACCGCGCCGAGGCCGAACTCGCTCCGCTTCAGGCCGACCGCATCGTTCACCCGTACGCGTTCCATCTTGCCGGCATCATCGCCAGCCAGCGTCGTGATCTGCCGGAGGCCGTGCGCCAACTGACCGAGGCGGCCCGCCTCGATCCCACGCTGCAATCGACATGGCGCAGCCTGGTGGACCTCCGGCTCGAACTTGGCGACGCGAGCGGTGCCGTCAATGCCATCCGAGGCCTGCTGGCGCTCGTGCCGGGCGACCGTTCGATGCAGGGAAGGCTTGTGCTCGCGCTGTCGTGGTCCGGCGATCACGATGCGGCAGTCGAGGCCTATCAGATGCACCGGTTGCTCGACTGGCACTTCGACCTGCGGGCGAATCCCGCGGCGATCCTGCATGCCCAAGGTCACATTGCGCCGGCTGCCGACCTGCTGAGGTCGAGGATCGCCGAGCAACCGCACGATGCAACGCTGTGGCTCCATCTCGGTTGCACCCGGCAGGCACAAGGGCACCTCGACACGGCGATCGCGTGCTACAGGGAAGCGCTCAAGGGTGATCCCGAACTGGCCGCGGCGCATCGCAAGCTCGCCTTTGCGCTCGATTCGATCGGCGAACTCGAAGACGCGATCGGGCACTACCAACGGGCCGCCGAATTGCTGCCCCGCGATCCGCAGGTCTATTCGGACTACCTGGCAGCCCATACGTATGTCGGCTGGCGCGACGTCACGGCCGCGGCATCGGCATACCGGGAATACGACCGCCGATTCGGTCGTGCCCCGAGCGCGCCGACTGTCGCCGGAGAGCGGAATCCCGTGCGCAAACTCAAGATCGGGTATGTGTCGGGTGACTTCTGTGAGCACGCGATCAATCACTTCCTCGAGCCTGTGCTTGCTCACCACGATCGCGATGCGGTTCAGGTCTGGTGCTACGACCGCACGATGCAGCGGGATCTCACGAGCGGGCGTCTGGAGTCGCTGGCGGACGGGTGGCGCCTCGTGGCGGGGCAGGACTGGGACACCCTCGCGCAGACCATCCGGGACGACGGCATCGACATCCTGGTCGACCTCAAGGGCCACTTCGACGACAACCAGTTGCCGCTGTTTGCCCGCAAGCCTGCACCCGTCCAGGTCACGTGGCTGGGCTATCCCGATACGACGGGCCTGTCCGCGATGGACGCATGGCTGACCGATTCCGCCATCGCCGAGGATCTGCAGGACCAGTATGCATCCGAGTCGATCGTGCCGGTGGGACCGTTCTTCATGAGTTTTCGTCCGAAACCGGATGCTCCCGACCCCGGGCCGTTGCCGGCGTCGACCTCGGGACACATCACCTTCGGGTGCTTCAACAGCTACTCGAAGGTGAGCGAGCGCATGCGCGATGCGATCGTTGCCATCCTGCGGCGGATTCCCGATTCGCGTTGCCTCTTCACGGCCGTACCGCGCGGCAACGCCCGCACCCGTCTGCTCGAGCATTTCGAGCGTCAGGGCATCGACCCCCAGCGTGTCGAGATACGCGGCCGCGGTGGCCACGACGAGTTCCTGCGCTGCCATCAGGCGGTGGACATCACGCTCGACAGTTTCCCCTACAACGGAACGACAACGGCGCTGCACTCGCTCTGGATGGGCGTTCCATTCGTGGCTCTCGCCGGACGGACGCATGTTTCGAGAGTCGGGTACAGCATCCTGGCCAACCTTGGCTTGCATGACTGGATCGCACGCGATGCGATCGACTATGTCGATGTGGCGGTCGCCCGGGCCAGTGACATCGCGGGTCTCGATGTATTGCGGCAGACACTGCGGCAGCGCGTCGCCTCCTCCGTGATCATGGACGAGGTCGGCTTCACGCGGCGACTCGAGCAGGTATATCGCCGCCTGGCAGGCGGCAACGCGGCGCCTGTCGATGGCGAGGCGACCTGACATGCGTTGGTTCGATCGTCTGCCGTGGCGAAGACGTGGTGCCCCCGGCGCGGGTGTGACCGTGAACGAACCCGCGGGCGCCGCCGGTGCCGGTGACTGGGAGCCGACGCCGGATGCGGAATGCCGGAAGACGGAAGCCGACCAGCTCTTCGACGCCAACCGCATCCCGGAGGCGGGCGCCGCGTACCGCGCCCTGCTGGACCGATATCCGAATTACGGCCGGGCCTGGAACAATCTCGGATTGTGTCTGCGCGTCTCGGGCCGGCTGGCCGAAGCGCACGATGCCTTCGTCCGGGCGTCGAGCCATTCGCCGGGCCTGCCTGCGGTTTGGGTGAATCTCGCCGCCATGCAGGAGGAACGTGGCGTTCCGGATCGGGCACTGGAAAGCCTTCAACGAGCGCTTGCCATCGATCCGACCTACCGGGAGGCACTCAACAACGCGGCACAGTTGTTGGCGACGCTCGGGCGATTCCGGGCGGCCGAATCCCTGTTCCGGAACGGGTTGGTCAGGTACGCGGACGATGCCGGTCTGCATTTCAATCTCGGGCTTACGCTTGCGCGACAGGCTCGCATTGACGAGGCGCTCGCCGAACTCCGGACGGCTGTGGAACGGGACCTTGCGACGCCGTCCACCGGGAGCGGCTATCTGATGGCGCTGAACTACTCCGACAGGCTCGAGCCCAGCTGGGTCCGTCAGGAGCACGAGCGTCTCGTGCTGTCATGGGCCCGGAGTTCCGTGGCGGATGCACCGATTCGTCGCTCGGGCCGGTCCGGACCGCTGCGCGTGGGCTACGTCTCGCCCGATTTCGGATATCACGTGATCAGCTTCTTCATCGAACCCGTCCTGGCGGCGCACGACCGTTCGCGCGTCGAGCCGATCTGCTACTTCTCGGGCGAGCGCGAGGATGCCCAATGCGAGCGCATCAAGCGGCGCGGGGTCGGGTGGCGACACCTGGCGGGACTCGATGCGAGTGCAGTCGCACAGGAGATGCGAAAGGACGAACTGGATGTCGTCGTCGATCTTGCCGGGCATACGGGAGGCCATCTCCTGCATGTACTCGCCGCACGCGTCGCGCCGGTGCAGGTGACATGGCTCGGGTATCCCAACACCACGGGCGTGCCGGCGATGGACTACCGGTTGACGGATCAGGTGGCTGACCCGCCCGGAATGACGGACGCATTTCATTCCGAGACCCTGTATCGCCTGGACCGGGCGTTTCTGGTGTACCAGCCGCGTCCCGAGGCGCCTCCCGTCGGCCCGCCGCCAGTGTTGTCCCGGGGCTGGGTGACATTTGCCTCCTTCAACAACTTCGCGAAGGTGAGTCCGACGACCCTAACGCTGTGGGCGCGCATCCTGTCGCGAGTGCCGGGTGCCCGACTCCTGGTCAAATCGAAGGGACTCGATGAACCGGATCTCGCCAGAGACGTCCGCCAGAGATTCGGCGACCTCGGCGGCGACGCTGCCAGGCTGGACCTCGAGGGACAGCAGCCCGGCTTTGATCAACATCTGGCCCGCTATGGGGACGTGGACATCGCACTCGATTCCTTCCCCTACGGCGGAACGACGACCACGTGCGAAGCGCTGTGGATGGGGGTGCCCGTCGTCAGTCTGGCCGGGCGGGTTCATGCTGCCCGGGTGGGGGCCAGTCTGTTGACGCAGGTCGGACATCCGGAGTGGATTGCGTCCACGGCGGAGCGCTATGTCGATATCGCCGTCGCGCTGGCCGAGGATCCGGCTGCGCTCGCTCGGTTCCGGCGCGCGCTCCGTAACGAGATGCGGGAGAGCGCCTTGACCGATCCGGCCGATTTCACCCGACGTCTCGAAACGGCATTCGAGCATATGGTGGCGGCGGCGCCCCAAGGGGGTCCGTCGGACGGTCCTATTTCACCCGGGCAAGCTTCTTCACCAAGCCGTCCGTGACCTTTGACACGAAGCCGCTGCTGTAACCGAGTTCCTTGAGTTGCCAGCGGAACGTGTTGCCGAGCTTGGCTTTCCGGAACACCCCGAGGCGATTCTCCTGGTGGAATCGCAGCGCGCGCATGTACAGGCTCTCCGTGATGACGTTCAACTGGTGCTCGGCCCCCTTGTCGGTACGTGCCTCGCTGGACGGAGGGAACCGCCGACCCAGGTCCTGTGCAAGGGTCCGGGCGAAGTCGTCGATCTTCCTGGTATCGAGCCATCCGAATAGCATGCTTCATTTCCTCCGTATCGTCCCGATAAGACCCCATGCGTGAATCAGGTCTTTCGGCTGGGTCCGCGGTATCTTGAGTCGATTGCTGCTACCGCAAGCAAGTATCGTAGCGAGTCGCGTGGTGCAATGGGTGGGGGCGGAGCGCGCTCCGGTCATCGATCGTTCCAGAGGTGTTCATGTTCAACCTGTTTGGGAGGAAGCGCCCGGCGCGGTCCGAAGCGGCCGCATTCCTCGAGTATGGCGTCGAGGCACATCGCAAGGGGGATTGGGAGAGCGCGCGGGCGTCGGCCGAGCAGGCATTGAAGATCGAGCCCGACAATCCTGAGGCGCACTACCTCCTGGGGCTCATCACCTTGTCGCGCGGCGAGGCGGCGGCTGCCCTCAAGCATTTCGATCAGGCGCTGGTTCGCGAGCCCGATCAGCCGCGTCACCACTTTGCCCGCGGCGAGGCGCTGGCAGCAGCGGGCGATTTCGCGGCCGCCGCAGCGAGTTTCGAGCGCGCGATCAGTGCGAACGCCGCCGATCCGACGTGGTGGCACCGGCTGGGTGGCGCGTACATCCGTCTCGGTCAGCATGCGAAGGCCGTTTCTGCGTTCGAGCGAGCGCTCGGCGCCGTCCCCGGAGATCCGGTCCTCTTGTGGCGCCTCGGGGAATCCCTTTGGCATGCCGGTCGCACCGACGAGGCGGTGACCCGATTCGGTGAGGCATGGCGCTGCGCGGTCGCCTTGCCGGACAGCGGATTCACGCTTTCCGGATATCTGGTCGGGCACGAAGATGCGGGCGAGTCCGAGGCCATGTGCCGCCGGGCGTTGCAGGGGAGGCCGGAACACCCCGAGATGCGAGCGACACTCGGCTTGGTCCTCAGCCGAACGGGCAAGGTGGACGAGAGTCTCTCCATGCTCGAGGCAACAGCAAGCGAATGTCCCGACAACCTGATCGCCCAGGCTCACTACGGCATCCTGTTGCGCCTCATGGGGCGGTTTGCCGACGCGGCGGAAGTCCACCAGCGCGCCGTGGCGCTCGGACCCGAGAATGTGCAAGTCCTGACCGAGGCGTCGATCACCCTGTCGGCGGCAGGTCAGCTCGAAGCGGCGGAGTCGTTGCTGAACCGTGCCATCGCTCTCCAACCCGAGAGCGGCGATATCCACTTTCAACTCGGTATCGTCCTCCGGGCGCGCCGATCGCTGGATGAGGCGGAACTCGTCTTCCGACGAGCGAACGAACTGGCAGGCGGGCATCCCGGTGCACTGCTGGAATTGTCCGGCGTGCTGGTCGGCGTCGGGCGTCACAAGGAGGCCGCCGAGGCACTGTTCGCATTGCTCGCCTTGAATCCGTCGTCGGCCGAAGCCAACGTGAATCTCGGCGTCGCGCTGATCGGTCTCGGGCACCAGGAACTCGGTGCCGAGCGCTTGCGCAAGGCCCGGGAGATCGACCCGAACAACATCGCGGCCCGCATCAACCTGTCGAACCACTACTACGCAGCCGGCAAGCCGTCCGAAGCCGAGAAGGAAGCGGCCGGCGGTCTCGAGATTGCGCCCGAGAATCGGACCCTCATGCTTTGCAGGGCGAATGCACTGCAATCGCAAGGGCGCTTCGCGGAATCGGCGGTCCTGATCCGGCGGATTCTCGCGGCCGAGCCCGAGTGGAAAGGGCCGTGGAGCAACCTGCTGCTCGCCCTCAACTACCTCGGTGAATCCACGCCCGCGTCGCTGCTGGAGGAACACCGGGCCTTCGGCCGACAGTTCACGCCGCGTCCCCTGCGGACGCGTGCATCGTTCGAACGCGATGCCACCCCGGGCAGGCGCTTGCGGATCGGTTATGTGTCGCCCGACTTCCGCAATCACGTGGTCGGAGTCTTCTCGGAGCCGGTCCTGAGGCTTCACGACCGAAGCCGATATGAAGTCTTCTGCTACTACGCCTTCACGGAGTCGGACGTGGTGACCCGCCGATTTCGTGAGCTGGCGGACATCTGGCGAGATATCGGCGGTCTTACCGATGACGAGGCCGAGCGTGTCATGCTGGACGACCAGCTCGATATCGTCGTGGATCTCGCCGGGCATACCGGACACAACAGTCTTCCGGTGCTTGCGCGACGTGTGGCGCCCGTCCAAGTGACATGGCTGGGTTACCCGAACGGCACGGGGCTCGAAGCGATGGACTGGCGCATCACGGACGAGAAGGCCGACCCTTCCCCCGTGGCCGACGCTCACCACGTCGAGCGACTGTATCGGCTGCCGGAAACATTCATTGCCTATTCGCCGCCGAGCTATGCCACGGCGGTGCAAGGGCTGCCGTTCGACCGCCAGGGCCGGATCACCTTCGGGGCCTACAACAACTACCAGAAAGTCTCGGACGAGGCGCTGGCTTGCTGGAAGCGGATCCTCGATCGGGTTCCGAATTCGCGCCTCGTCACCAAGACCCTCACGTTCGGCGATCCGGTCGTCCAGGCACAGGTCATTGAACGGTTCGGCAGGTTCGGATTCGACATGTCCCGGGTGGAACTGTTGGGCCCCGTGCGCGACCCCGTGGCTCATCTCGAAACCGTGGGAAGTGCCGACATCGCGCTGGACACGTTTCCCTACAACGGCACGACGACGACGTGCGAATTGCTCTGGATGGGGGTTCCGCTCATTGCCCTGGCTGGTGACAGGCATGCATCGCGAGTCGGCGTGAGCTTGCTCGGTTCGGTCGGACTGGGTGACCTGGTGGCGGCAGACATGGCAGCCTACGTCGATCTTGCAGCAGCTCTCGCGGCCGACATCCCTCGCCTGAGGGAAATTCGTCGGACGTTGCGAGATCGCATGAAGACCTCGCCATTGACGGACCTCAAGCGGTTCGTGGGTGAACTGGAACGTGCCTACGACAGCATGTGGAGGGAGTGGGTGACGCACCACCATGTTCCGTCGAAGTAGGCGGGGTGCCGCGAGCGTGCATCGACCACGCAGTAGGGCGGATACCAATAAAGAAGGGGGGCTTTCGCCCCCCTTCTTTGCCTCACGAAGTGCTGAAGAGATTAGGTCTTCGGGTAGTACTTCGAGGGGATCGAACCGGTGATGGTCCAATTGACGCCAGCGCCGGCGGTGGAGCAGGTGGCGCTGTACACGACGTCGCCGGTGACGCCGACGATGCCCTGTACGACGATCGTTACGGTCGACGCGCTCGTGCTCGCGGCCAGCGTCACCGAAGAGACGTACTTGCCGGTGATGGCGGTCGGTGCCGGGAGACCTGCCGACGTGTTGTCGGTCACATTGCCGGGGTTCGTGCCGCCCAGCGTCGCTTCCGAACATGCCTGGCCCACGGCCGTACGGGCGGGGTCAGACAGGCTCACAGCTTCCTGGATCTTGGCGCGGACGGTGTAGTCCTGGTACGCCGGCAGCGCGACGGCTGCCAAGATGCCAATGATCGCCACGACGATCATCAGTTCGATGAGGGTAAAACCCTGTTGAATTCGCTTCATGCAAAGCTCCTAAGGCGGTTGGGACAAAACACAGTCGGGTATGTGCGATGAGGCTAAGCGCAAAGCACGTGCCAAGAGTCGGAGTCGCGAACCCTGCTGTCAGGAGTCAGGTGTCGAAGCGCGAGTTCGGTGTGCAATGCACACCGTTGAGGCGTGCGATCGGCGATGAATCTCGAGTAGCGGCACTTTCTTGCGGGTGCTCGGCCGGCTTTGTTGCGGAGCACCAGACGACGTTTGCTGCCGGAGAGGGTCCGGCTGGTCGAGTCACGTCAATCCGGCGTGACGATTTGCGTCAATTCCCCGCGTAGCCCGGAATGGCCTGGATATCGACATCGTCGATCTGGTCTTTGTCCAGAAACTGTTCGGCGTATCGAAGGTAGACGCGTTCCCGAACGAAGATATCGAACAGGTCCGGATCGATGTGACCGTTGAGTCGGAACTTGCCGAGAATCTGGAGGGACTCCGTCAGGGTCTTGCCCTTCTTGTAGGGACGGTCCTTGGCAGTCAGCGCTTCGAAGATGTCTGCAATGCCCATGATTCGAGCCTGAACGGACATCTCGTTGCGCGTCAGGCCGCGAGGGTAGCCCTTGCCGTCCATCCGCTCGTGATGGCCGCCGGCGTATTCGGGGACATTCTTCAGATGTCTGGGCCAAGGCAGCGCTTCGAGCATCTTGATCGTCACCTCGATATGGTGATTGATGACGTTTCGTTCCTGGGCCGTCAGCGTGCCGGCGCGGATCGTCAGGTTCTCGATTTCGTCGTCCGAGAAGAATGCGACCTCGCGACCGGACGAATCGCGCCAGCGATACTTCTCTGAAATTGCCTTCACGCGCGATTGGTCATCCGGATTCATCGCTTCCGAACCGATGTTCGAACGGTGTATGAATTCGCGGTCTTCTTCGATTTCGCGGAGACGGGCTTGAAAGGCATGTTCGAGACCCGCGCCGTCCGCGCCCCGGTCGCCGAAGCGTGCGGCGAGCCGGGCGCTCAGCATTTCGATCTCCGCATCTCGCTTGACGATCTCGAATCGCGAATCGATCAGGTCGATGCGATCGAAGATCGTCTGCAGCTTGGTGGCCTTGTCGACCACATGGACCGGTGTCGTGACCTTGCCGCAGTCGTGCAGCAACCCGGCGATCTTCAGTTCGTACCGATCCTTCTCGGTCATCGTCCAGTTCGCGAGAGGGCCGGTGTCGGCCTTGTGAGCGGCTTCCGCGAGCATCATTGTAAGCGTCGGGACCCGCTCGCAATGCCCACCCGTGTACGGAGACTTGTCGTCGATCGCCTCGTTGATGAGGTTGATGAACGACTCGAACAGTTCTTCGAGTTGCGAAATGAGCAGCCGGTTCGTGAGCGCGACCGCGGCCTGGGAAGCAAGCGATTCCGCGAGACGCTGGTCGGCCTGACTGAACGTGACGATCTCGCCGGTTCGACGGTCCTTCGCATTGATGAGCTGGAGCACACCGATGATCGCGTTCTCGTGGTTCTTCATCGGCACGGTGAGGAAGGACCGGGAGCGATATCCCGTGCGGCTGTCGAAATTCTGTGTGCCCGAGAAATCGAAGCCTGCCTCGGTGTAGGCATCGGCGATGTTGACGGTCGTGTCCTTCAGGACGCTGAACGCGACCACCATGGATGTGTTCTCGCGTCCCTCGGTGTCGTGAAGGCGAATGGGTTCGAAAGGGATCACCTTGCCCGTCGTGCCGCCCATTGCGATCCCGAGTGCCTCGTTCCGGATGATCTCGAAATGCAGTTCATCCGCGTGGTCTGCGTGACGGCGGTAGAGCGTTCCGCCTTCCGCATTCGTGATGATCTTGGCGGCGAGCAGGATTGCCTCGAGCAGGCGGGAGATGTCCCGCTCGCGGGACAGCGCGATCCCGACTTCGTTCAGTTCCTCCAGGCGGCGCAGCAGGTCATCTGCCGAGATGCCCTCGCCCGTGGCGCCGTCCGTCGTCATGTCATGCCTCTCGCGGATCCGGGGTTACTTGATACACACCGCCCGAACCTGCTTCATGTCGGTGATGCCCTGAAGAACCTTCTCGATTCCGTCCTGCTTCAGGGTGCGCATACCCTCCTGAAGCGCCGTTGCCAGCACCTCGGCAACCCTCGCCCGCTCCTGGACATGCTTCTTCACGGTCTCGGAACCGATCAGCAACTCATGCAGGCCAACCCGGCCCTTGTAGCCCGAACCATTGCAGACCTCGCACCCGACCGGGGTGTAGATGGTGAACTGCCCCTTGTCGTTGGCGAAGGACTGAACCCACTCCTTGTAGAGGTTCTCGAAGCCGGCCTTCGGATCGCGCTTCCACTGCTCGGTGTTCTTCAGCTCGAGCGAGTACTCCTCCAGCATGGCCTTGATCTCTTCCTGCGATGCGATATGCGGCTGCTTGCACTTCGCACACAGACGCTTCGCCAGCCGCTGCGCCAGGACCCCGAGCAGCGCGTCCGCGAAGTTGAACGGATCCATGCCCATGTCAAGCAGTCGAATGATCGACTCGGGCGCACTGTTCGTGTGAAGCGTGGCGAACACCAGGTGACCGGTAAGAGACGCCTCGATGCCGATCGCCGTCGTCTCCTTGTCGCGCATCTCGCCGACCATGATCACGTCGGGGTCGGCGCGCAGAAATGCCCGCATCGCAGTCGCGAAGGTCACGCCGGCCTTTGGATTCATCTGGACCTGGCGCAATCCCTTCTGCGTGATTTCGACCGGATCCTCGGCGGTCCAGATCTTGGTCTCCGGCGTGTTGATGTAGCCCAGGATCGAGTGCAGGGTCGTCGTCTTGCCGGAGCCCGTGGGGCCGCACACGAAGAACAGCCCGTAGGGCTTCACGATCGTGTCCTTGACGTTCTTGACGTTGCGATTCGAGAGCCCGAGCTTGTCGAGGGGTATCGGCTCGCCTGCCGCGAGGATACGCATCACGATGTCCTCGACGCCGCCCTGCGACGGGATGGTGGCAACCCGCAGTTCGATGTCGAGCGGTCCGAACTTCTTGAACTTGATCTTGCCGTCCTGGGGCTTGCGGCGCTCGGAGATGTCAAGGTCGCACATGATCTTCAGCCGTGCCGCCAGCGCATTCCGGTAGGAGGCGGGGACGGAAATGTAGTGCACCAGCGTGCCGTCCTTCCGGAAGCGGACTTCGGTCTTCGACTTGCCGGGAAACGGCTCGATGTGAATGTCCGAAGCGCCCTGGTGATAGGCATCGACAATGATCTTGTTGACGAGGCGAACCAGTTCGTTGTCCTGCGCCAGTGTGGCGTCGTCGCCCGTGACGGCGACTTCGGCGTCGTTGTCATCGTCCAGCTTGTCGAGGAACTCGCCGACATCGGCGACCAATTCCTCGCCGCCCGATACCCCGCCGCTGCCACCGAAGAACTGATCCAGCGTCGTCCGGAGTTCCCGCTGGGTCGTGACCACGTACACCACTTTCGCACGCGGAAACACGTTGTTCACGATCCGGGAGGCGCGCAGGCGCTCCGGATCCGTCGTCAGTACGGCGAGACCCTCCTTGCCTTCCTCGAGCGGGATCCATCCATTGCTCTCGGCGAACTCACGCTTGAGGTTCTTCAGCAAGTCGATCGGCTTGATGCGATCGAGCCGAACGGGTTCGTAGGGAACGTTGAAGAACGCCGCCAGCGCATCGCCGATGGCCTGTGGTTTGACCTGAAATTCGTCGAGGAGCACATCCTCGATGTCGATGCCCTTTCGGCGCGCGGATCGCGTGGCCAGTTCGATCTCCTCGGCCGAGAGGATTGCGTTCGTGACCAGGGCGTCGTACTTGCCTCGGAGCGGCTGCGCAGCCTTCTGGCGCTGCTTCAGTGCGATGGCCAGCGTCTCGCACAGGTTGATCGCCCCTTCCTCGGACGGCGGGCCGAACGTCGAGTCGTTCTTGGCGTTGATGATCTGGACGACGCCGATCAACTCGTTGGAGCCGGCCTCCAGGATCGGCACGACGAGCATCTGCTTGGTCCGATAGCCCGTGCGCTTGTCCACTTCCTTCAGGAAGCGCAGGTTCGGACTGAGGGTCTTCAGTTCCTCCTCGTCGTAAACGTCGCGGATGTTCACCATCCGCTTGTGCGCGGCGACGAAGCCGGCAACGCTCTGATCGTTGATCGGGAGCTTCAGGTCCTTGAAGGATGACAGACCCGTCTTGACCTTCGAGACGATGGCGCTGCGATCCTCCGAGATCGTGTAGACGGTCAGACGATCGGCATCGAACAGGTCGCAGATGTCCTGCGACAGTTCGAGCATGATCTCGTCGACGTTGGCCGTCGCGTGGATCTTGTTCGTGACCGCCTGCAGCTTGCGCTGGAATTCCAGCTTACGGCTGATCTCGTCGAGGTTCTCGCCCGTGCCCGGGCTCTGATCGACAACCGTGTTCATGCCTTCTCACCCATCCTTCCGACAAGTGCCGGCGGAATGCACGTGCGTCCGACGCCGATGTCGGGTCGATGTAAGTGCCCCAGCCCTTGCAACTACAACTTGAATACGTGACCGTTCGCAAGCATGCGGGGGTTGAAAGCCTCCGCGCATTCCTCGATTTCAGCCATGGTGATGGCGCCCTCGCCGGGCTTCAGATGCGTGATGTAGATCCGGGCACGCTTCTTCAGCTTGCCGAGTTCCTCTACCAGCTTGCTCGGCCAGAGATGACGGGACGCCACGGCGAGTTCGCGCTCGCCGTTGTGGAATGCCGTTTCGATGATCACATAGCGGAGATTGTCGATCCGATTCGCGGCCTCCCACAGGGCGTCGCACTCCGTCGTGTCGCCCGTGAACACGAGGCTCGCTTCACCACTGTCGATCCAGTAGCCGACCGCGGGTACCGTATGGTTGGCGGGTACCGGCGTGAAGCGGCGTCCATCGATTTCGACGGTCTGCCCCAACGAAACCTCGACGAATCGGAGAAACGGATCCTGTTCGTCCGGAATCTTCGAGAAGTCCGGCCAGATCTTCCAGTTGAAGATGTGGGCCTTCAGTATCCCGAGCGTCTCGGCCGTCGCATAGACGTTGATCGGCCGGGATCGCAGGCCCCCCACCGTGTCCACGAGGAACGGCAGCATGGCCACATGATCGAGATGCGAGTGGGTGATGAATACGTGGTCCACCAGTTGGAGTTCGGACAGGCTGAGATCGCCGACCCCTGTGCCTGCGTCAACGAGGATGTCCTGATCCACCAGCATGGACGTGGTGCGGAGGTTGCCGCCGATGCCGCCACTGCAGCCTAGGACGCGGACGAGCATGTCTGCCTACTTGGTGTCGAAGTCGAATACCCCATCCCAACCCGGTCCGGGCGGATGGGCACGAAGGTAGGCGATCCGTTCCAGGAACGCCGGATACAGACCATCATCGGGCGCCATCTGCCGAAGGTTGAGCAACTGCAGTTCGGCCTTGTCCCATTCCTGCCCCCGATAGAACTTCAATGCCTGTTGGAACAGTTTCACACGACCGAGTGCGTCCTTGGCGACCATGTGCGCCTCACCCAACGGCTCGAAGATCGCCACCGGCTCATCCTTGCCCTTGACGCGCACCTTGTCCAGTTCCCGGTAGATGATGTCGGGCACGGCTGCCCGGGTCGCTTCACCCACGATCATGGTGACGCCGTACTTCTTGGTCAGACCCTCGAGCCGGGACGCAAGATTCACGGCATCGCTCATCACGGTATACGCCACCCGAATCTCCGAGCCCATGTTGCCCACGCTCATCTTGCCGGTATTGATGCCGATGCCGATCGCGAGCGGAGGCCACCCCTTCGATCTGAACTCGGGCGCCAGGTCCACGAGCTTGCGGCGCATTTCCATCCCCGCCAGTACGGCATGCTTTGCGTGATCGGCATCCTCGACCGGTGCACCCCAGAATGCCATGATCGCGTCACCCATGTACTTGTCGATGGTCCCTCGATTGGCGTGGATGACGCGCGTCATCGGGGTGAGGTAGTCGTTCATCAGTCTCGACAAGGCTTTCGGTTCGAGCCCTTCGGAAATCGTGGTGAATCCGCGTACGTCGGAAAACAGCACGGTCATCTCCCGACTCTCGCTCTCCATGGAGAACAGGTCGGGATTACGGCTCATTTCGTCCACGAGCTCGGGCGGCACGTATTGACCGAACAGCCCGGCGATCTTCTGCTTCGATCGCGACTCCACGAAGTAGCCGTAGGACATGTTCAACGCGTACAGGAGCGAGATCAGAAGCAACCCGGATGCCAATGGCAAGACGAGATTACCCTGTGTCCAGACAAGGACATTCACTCCGCATACGGCCATCAGGGCCACAACGGTGACGATGCTCGACAGCGCCGGCGTGAGCAATGGCAGGGCGACGGCGAGAATCGCCCCGGCCGCGCAGAGAAGCAGGACCTCCGCACCAATCACATAGGGCGGCTTCTGCTTGATCGAACCGTCCAACATGCCGGAGATCAGATTGGCGTGGATTTCGACCCCGGGGTAGACCGGTGCCACTGGCGTGGACCGCAAATCCTGCAGCCCCGGTGCCGTCGTACCCACCAGGACGATGCGGTTCCTCAATACGCTTGCATCGGCGCGCTCACGGAGGACGTCGGTGGCCGACACGTACGGAAAACTGCCTTGAGGACCACGATATGGCACCAACACATTTGCCGCCTCGTCCACCGGGATTCTCAGTGAGGCAGCCTCCACCCATTCCAGGCCGGGGTAGCCCCGATTGATCACCGCATCGGACGGATAGCCCGGGACGATCTTCGGCGACTTCAACAGCAGGCGCATGGTGGCAAGCGCGAGCGGTTCGTAGTACGCACCGTTGTATTGAGCCAGCACCGGCAGGCGCCGGTTCACGCCGTCCGAGTCGGTGGTCGGCGTGAAATGCCCGGCCCCGGCGGCGGCGGCCTGGAGTTCCGGTAGGTTGGCGCCGTAACCCTTGAATGTCGAAAACGCAATGTTGCGGCCGGTGAAGGTACCTGGTGGGAGAACGGGCGGAGGCAAGGTACCGACGGCGAGTCCGCCCGTGGCGGCCTGCAGATTGGAGAAGTAGTAGCCGAGTACGACGGGTCGACCTTGGAGGTGCTGAGCGAGGATTCGGTCGTATTCCAGCGACGGCGCAATGGTTTCGACGGCTTCGCGTACCTGCGGGACCGCCTTGAGTTCGGTATCGGCGATCCTGCGCAGCACGGCGAGCCCCGAACTCTCGTCGCGCTCCGGAAACACGACGTCGAAGCCGACGACGCCCGCCTGATAGGTATCGAACAGCTTGTCGACGAGCGCCGCAATGCGGTCGCGCCGCCATGGCCAGCGCCCTTCCTCGGCGAGGCTCTTCTCGTCGATGTCCACGATGACCACGCGGGGGTCCTGCGTCCGCGGCATCGTCAGCTTGAGCCGCGCGTCGTAGGCCATGGCCTCGAGCGCATTCACGAAGGGGATCTCGAAGAATCGCGCGCCGTGCAACGCGAATGCGAGCACGATCACGATGCCAGCGATGATTCTGGCAGCGTGCTTCTTCATCGGCGGGGCATGGCGGCACGGACGACGCGCCGTCCGATCGGGAAGTGCGGCGGTCGGCGAACCATGAAAACGTGCGCGGGCGTGGAATCCGCCGGGCGACCGATCAGGCAGCGGGCTTGAAGAAGAATTCCATCTTCACGCCGGCGAGTTCGATGATGTCGTGATCATTGAGCAGATGCGCTTGCGCATCCAGCGTGCGGCCATTCACGATCGGGAATTGCCCACCTTCCACGTGGGTGATGAAGAACCCCTGAGGGCGCTTGGCGATCACGGCCACCTGCACGCCGGGTTTGCCGAGCGTCGTGAGCGCCTTGGCAAGCGGAAGTTCCCGGCCGGCGTTCGGCCCCGAGAGGATCTGGATGACCCCTTGCACGGTCGGCGCCGCTCCGGCGCCCGGGAACGTCGAGCCCGGATTTCCCAGCCCGCCCGTTCCCCCGGGAGAAGTCACGCCCGGTCCCGGGTAGCCCGTCGACGTGTGCATGTTCAGGTTGGTCGAGGTGTCCGTCTGCGAGCGACGCAGATCCGTTCGTATGCCGGTCTGCGTTGCCGTTGCGGTCTGGGTATCTCCTGATCTCGGCTCGGCGGGGCGCGCCGCGGTCGATCGCAGCACCATCGTCTTCTCGAAATCGGCGGCCGCCGCACCCGTGCTGGCCTGCTCGTTCACGTACTTGACCTTGTACTTGCCAATCTCAACGACGTCGCCGTTCTGGAGGAAGTGCTTCTTGATCGGTTGGCCGTTCACCAGGGTCCCGTTCGTGCTGCCCAAGTCCTCGAGAAACGAATCGCTCAGGATGGTGACGATGGCCGCGTGTTCGCCGGAGACGGCGAGGTTGTCGATCTGGACGTCGTTGTGGGCCTTCCTGCCGATCGTCGTCCTCTCCTTGGTGAGGGCGTACTCCTTCAGCACCACACCATCGAGCGTCAGTATCAACTTGGCCATAGCATCTGTCCTCGTGTTCACTTGAACCACGACAGGACTCGGGCCAACCACGTGTCAGCGGCCGGGAAATCCCGGTTGACTTTCACGAGGACCACCGAGACGTTGTCGCGTCCACCATTGTCGTTGGCCATCTGGACCAACTGATTCGCCGCGAGGGGCAGATTCGATCCCATCGCATTCAGCGTGAGTTCGATGTCCTCGTCTTCCACCATGTCGTTCAGGCCGTCGGAACAGAGGAGGTACATGTCCCCCGGCTGAACGTCGTAGGTATGGATCTCTGCCTCGACTTCCGGCTCGATGCCGAGCGCCCTCGTGACCAGGTTCTTGTTCTGGGAGCGTCTTGCCGCTTCCTTCGTGAGCATCCCGCTGTCGATCTGTTCCTGCAGCAGGGAATGATCGCGCGTCACCTGTTCCAGCTTCTCGCCGCGCAGACGATACATCCGCGAATCCCCGATATGCGCGACCGACAGGCGATTGTCGCGGAACAGCGAGACCACAAGAGTCGTTCCCATGCCCGCGTACTGCGGCTGGCTGTTGGCCGACTCGAAGATCGATGTGTTCGTCTTCGCGATGATGCCCTTCAGCAGCAACTCCGCCTGGGAATCGCCATTCTCCTGAGACAGGGAATGGAGATCCGTCTTGGCGATCGCCTGTCGCATTTCAGAGGTGATCAGGGCCACGGCAATGCCGCTGGCCACCTCCCCGGCGTTGTAGCCGCCCATGCCATCGGCCAGCACAGCCAGACCGATCGCGCCATCGGTGGCGACTGCATCCTCGTTGTGAGAGCGCACCATGCCCGTATGGGTGGCGCTTGCGATCTCCAGGGCCTTTTCCAGGTTCATGGCTTATAGGGTGACGTCCAGTTCCGCGAATCCTGCCGCGCAGGAGCGGAGTGCCGTGGCGAGTTCTTCGCCGGTCGCGAAACGGTCTTCCTTCGACTTGGCCAAGCATCGATCGATGATGGCCACCAGGCAATCCGGCAGCGCCGGATTCAGGGACAGAATGTCGATCGGAGGTTCGTTCGCAATCTTGTACATGAGCTGGGTCATCGTCTCGCCCTGGAAGGGCAGGTGGCCGCAGGCCAACTGATAGAGCGTGACACCGAGCGAGAACAGATCGGACTGCCCGTCGATCTTGCGGCCGGAGAGTTGCTCAGGCGACATGAAGGAGGGCGTTCCCAGCACCATGCCGGTCTTAGTCTTCGACGAATCCGTGATGCGTGCGATGCCGAAGTCGGTCACCTTGACCGAGTCCGTCGCCCCGTCGTACATGATGTTCGCAGGCTTGATGTCACGGTGCACGACGTTCTGCTTGTGCGCGTAGTCGAGGGCATCGGCGACCCGGGCACAGATGCTCATCACTCGCGGCAGCGGCAGCGTGCTGCCCGGCTTTGTGTGGGGCGTGAGATCCCGGCCGGTGAGGAACTCCATCGCGATGTAGGCCAGATCGTGTTCTTCGCCGGCATCGTAGATGGTGACGATGTTGGGATGATTCAGGCGACCGGCCGTCTCGGCCTCTCGGAAGAATCGGTCTTTGACATCCTGAAGCTCGTCCGCCTCGAACTCCTGGGACAATGCCATCGTCTTGATGGCCACGACGCGGCCGATCTTCGGATCCTTGCCATAGTACACGACGCCCATGGCGCCCTTTCCGAGTTCCTTCTCCACCTGGTAGCGACCCAGCATCGGTTTCTCGACCTGGCCGCCGTCGAGGTGAAGCGTGGACGCATTGGTCCGTCCCGATGCGCCGCCGAGAATGACGGTCTCGGACATCTGCTTCGCCCGCGCCAGCTTTTGCTCAAGATCGCGGAACTTGGGATTGTGAGTTCCCATGTACTCGTACACCGCGTGCGCCTTGTTGAACTGGCGCTTGCGCTCGAAGTCGAGCGCGAGGTTGTACAGGTTGTCCATGAGGGCGTCGTCGAGCGGACACTTGCGGAACTTGTCGAACGCCATGTCCAGCTGGCCTTGGCCCTGGAAGGCGAGGCCCAGCATCCGGTTCGATTCGGCGGATTCCTGATCCGACTTGATCTTGCCTCGTTCCGTGACCAGGAATCGCTTGGTCGTCAGCGCGAGATGGCCCACAACCAGCAGGACCACGGGGGCCATCAGGGGCACCCACATCAGTTGGCTGGTCATCAGCACGAAATGCGTGGCAATCAGAAGGAGGACGAGTCCCGCCGTCAGTCCTGCAGCATGAGCCGCCTTCAGTTTCGGCAGCAGCAATGCGAGATAGGCCACGACCAGCAGGAATGCGATGAACGACACCCACTGGCCCCAGGCCGGTGCGACGAAGAAATCTTCCTGAAGGATGCTCGATACCGAGTGCGCGAGGGTCAGCACCGGCGGCATGGCGGGCGAGACGGGAGTGACTTGCGCGCTTCCGACACCCGCAGCCGTCGCGCCGATGAGGACGATCTTGTCGCGATACTTGTCCGCTGGGATCTTCCCGGTCAGGACGTCGAAGAACGAATCCACCTGGAACGCGGGTCGACCGTCGCGATCCTTGTAGAAGTATGTGTACATCTGCAGCATCGGATCGGTGCGGATCTGCAGATTCCCCACCTTCACGCCTTCCCCGAGTTGAACGGTGATGTCCTTCGGACTGAGATTGAGACTCTTCGCCGCGACCATCAGGGAAATCGAGGGGAAGAAACTGTCGTAGTAGCGGATGACCAGCGGTTCCGTCCGGATGCTTCCGTCCACATCGGGCGCACCGTTCAGGTGCCCCAATCCGATCGCGCCGGCCGCCAACCCCTCGAGCGGCACCAGCACGTGGGTCGCGGGGAGGGGGTAGGTGCTCGAGGCGGCAGCGCCGACGTTGTCCTGGATGGTCGGCAGATTGTTCTTCTGGACGAATTCCGGCAGAGCGGCGTCCGGATTGCCTCTTGGCTCGCCCAGTTCGAACAGGAGCGGAAGCACGACATTGCCGGAACCCGAGATCGCCTTGGCGAGCTTGCGATCCGTGTTGAGCGTCTGCTCGGCTTCAGCGAGGACGTTCTCGAGCGGGCCGAGTTGATCCTTCACCGAGTCGGGGACGGCCTGATAGGCCTCGATCAGCTTGAGAATGTAGGCGAGCCCCGGGTCGACCTGAGGCTCGGAGAAGAACACCGTATGCGCAACGATCTTGGCCTTTGCCTGCGCAAGGATGTCCAGCATCTTCGCGTGTACATCGCGCGACCATGGCCAGCGGCCGATGTTGGCGATCGACGCATCATCGATGGCAATGACGGCCACCTTGTCGCTGGGCGCATTGCCTGTCGCGCGTAGCCCGACGTCGTAGGCTTGTCGCTCGAGTCCCTGCATGAGCCCGCCCCGCGAGATGACAAGCATCACCACGGCGATCACAACGGCCAGGAACCAATCCGATTTCCAGACTGCGAGCTTCTTCATGAAGGCATTGCCGGGAGCTATTTCGTTGTGATTTCGGCAGTTAGTCGCGTCATTTGAACATGTTACGACATTTCTCCGGAAAGTCTATGATTTTCTGAAAAAACACCGGAAACACGGTCGATTTTGAAGGCGATCGACCGAGCGAAAGCGCGACTCGTGCCAGACGCTGGAAATGCTTGTCCGGCCTGCGCCGATCCGGAAGCGAGGACTCAGTCCACGCCGTCGACGAGAATCACGTCCGCACTGGACGACTGCTGGCGCAGCGCCTTCAGCGGCGCGTAGGTGCCGGATTCGTACCAGGCCAGTGCGGCCTCCCGGTTGTCGAACTCGAGCATGACCATGCGCTTCGGCTGGAAGGATCCCTCCAGCACCTGTGCGGTACCGCCACGAATGCGGTAGCGCCCGCCGGCGGCGTGAATGGTCGGGGCAACCAGTTCCCGATACTTCGCAAAACCCTCCGGGTCTGTGACGTCGATGTTCACGATGATGAAAGCGGACATGGCCGGTCGGATCCTGCGGGTATGGCGGCCGGGTCGGGAAGCGCCGACCGCCTGGGGGCGATGGGATGTGGAGGGCACGGGGTGACACTGCACGTCACCCTGCGCGCAAGTCGGCGGTCCGTCCGCCTACTGGAGTGCCGCCAACGCGGCGTCATAATTCGGCTCGCTGGCAATCTCGCCCACCAGTTCCGTGTGAATCACGCGATTGTTCTCGTCGAGCACGACGACGGCGCGGGCCGTGAGCCCACGAAGCGGACCGTCGGTAATATCGACGCCGTACTTCTGATGGAAGTCCTTGCCACGAAATGTCGAGAGCGTGACGACATTCGACAGGCCCTCGGCGCCGCAGAAGCGAGCCATCGCGAACGGCAGGTCGGCGGCGATGACCAGCACGACTGCATTGTTCATCGCGGAAGCCTTTTCATTGAACACACGCGTCGACTTCTGGCAGGTTGGCGTATCCAGGCTGGGCACGATGTTCAGAACCTTCCGTTTGCCGCCCCAGGTGGTGAGACTGACGTCTGCGAGGTCCTTGCCGGTGAGCGAGAACTCCGGCGCGAGGCTGCCCTTCTGGGGGAGCGTGCCGTTGACGGTGACGGGATTGCCTTTCAGAGTGACGGTTGCCATATCGAGATGTCCTGCGGGTTGTGTCGTTCAGGGATGTGGCGGATGCCCGGAAGGCGGAACGAGCAGTGCTCGTCCGGGATGTCGCCAGCCGATGCAGTATGCCGTCGTGCTGACACTGCCACAAGCCGACCCTGACGGACGTCGCGGCCCATCAAGGGTGATAGATGAACAGCCGATAGCCGTTTGCATCCACCGTCCCCGTGTCGAGATACATCCGTATGTCGATATCGGCATCGGCATCCAGTCCGGTCTCCGGGAGGGTGCCGGCGGGAAGGTAGTCCTCCGGCGAGAACACTTTGCGTCCCGATATCTGCTCCCGCGTGTCCGTCAGCGTCAGCTCCAGCATCGGAAACGCCTGGGGCACGGCCGCCGTGTTGCGCAGCGTCGCGATCAGGACGACCCGGTGCGGTCGGGCCGGATCCAGCGCCTGAAGTTCCGATGCCTCGATGACCAGCCGGTCAGACAGCTTGGGCAGGGGCAACTGGCATCCGAAGGTCCGACACATGGACGCGAGCGCCGGTCGCACCGACGGGATCCGCAGCGCGATGTCGTCCCGGAAGAAGATGAGCGACTGGATCGGCAGCGTGCACACCAGAAGTGCCGTGGCCCCCCACCCCAGATAGTGCCTTCTCGATGGCGCCGGCGCCCGTTCCTCGCCTTCAGGCATTGAGGGACGGTCGACGAGCGCTTCGGGGACGTACCCGGTCTCGTCGCCGACGAGTGTGCCATCCCGCCGCTCGACCCGTGCTTCGTCCGGTGCCGCCACCGCAACGTCGATGTCGGCGCGGACCGTTTCCGATTCCAGCATGAAGTCCAGGTCGGTGGTGCTCGACGGCCCGGGCGAGTCGACCCCGTCTTCTCCGTGAAACACGAATCCTTCTTCGAGTTCGGCCGGAATCGGCACGTCCGCCGAGGCTGCCACGGCAGCTGGCGCGGGAACGTCCTCCGCCGGGAAGGATGGCAATGGCTCCGCGTCTGGCGGGAACTCCGCCCAGGCCGTTGCGGCCGCGACCCCCGGCGCTGGTTCGGCTTCGGGTGAGCCGTCAGTCAGCGCGGGGCGATCGCTATCGTCATCCACGGACGCGGGGGCGTCCTGCGGTGCGGGTTCGACGGGTTCGGAGGCGCTCAGATACCGAAAGGCATCGAAGACTTGAAGGCACAGACCGCAACGGACCTGCCCGCTCGAAGACTGCAACTGGTGCAGCGTCACGCGGAACAGGGCATCGCAATGGGTGCACCGGGTGTACATGACGTTGCGCCTGACGTCAGATGCCGGGCGCCCGATGGCGCTGCCGTGTTCGCTGGTCAGCGGGAGTCACGGCGTCTTCCCCAGAGGCAGATCCAGCTCTCTTCAGCGAGTTCAGGGCCGAAATCAACCCAGGGCGAATACGCGTCCCTCACGCTCTGGGCCTGATTGCCGAGGATTCCGGACAACACGATGCGTCCGCCGGGACGGCACCGGGCGCAGATGAGCGGCGCGAGCACCCGAAGCGGATTGGCGAGGATGTTCGCGACGACCAGGTCGAACGATCTCTCCGACAGGTCATCCGGCATCGTGAACGTCGCGCGCACCTGATTCCGCACCGCGTTGTCCCGGCTCGCGGAGACCGCCTGAGGATCCACATCCACGCCGCACACGTCTCCTGCGCCGAGAAGCTTGGCCGCGATAGCCAGAATTCCCGAACCGCATCCATAGTCGAGCGCGCTTTCGCCGGGGTGAAGATGATCGTCGAGCCACCGCAGGCACAGCCGGGTGGTGGGATGGCTGCCCGTTCCGAACGCGAGACCCGGATCGAGTCGAAGGCATATCGCCGCCGGGTCCGGCATTGCGTGCCAGCTCGGTACCACCCAAAGGCGGGGCGAAACGCGGATGGGATCGAACTGGTTCTGCGTCAGACGAACCCAATCCTGTTCGGGGACTCGCTCCAGTTGGATGGGCCCGGGCATGACGCCTGCCTCGTCACAGGCCCGCGATGCAATGGCGAGGGCATCCGCATCGCCGGGGAACAGGGCCGAGACCGCGGTCGATCGCCAGAGGCCCGAGTCTGCCCCAGGCTCGGCAAATATCGGCATCTCGCTGGACGTTCCCGCGTCGGCATCGGCGGCATCCACCGAGAGCGCGCCGACGGCCAGGAGTGCATCGCCGATGTGCTCGGCGTCCGCGGCCGCGACGACAAATCGGGCGAGCAGCCAGTCCATGTGCCCGGCCCTAGTCGCCCCGGCTGGCCTGGGCGAGCTTCTGCTCGAGGTAGTGAATGCTCGTGCCGCTGCGGACGAAAGCGCTGTCCAGCATGATCTCCTGATGCAGGGGCAGGTTGGTCAGGATTCCCTCCACCACCATTTCCGACAGCGCCACCCGCATCCGGGCGATGGCCTGCTCCCGCGTCGCGCCGTAGGCGATCAGCTTGCCCACGAGCGAGTCGTAGTAAGGCGGCACCAGATAGTTCGCGAATGCGTGCGAGTCCACGCGGATGCCCGGCCCCCCGGGCACGTGCCACGAGGTGATCCGCCCCGGCGAGGGAGTGAACTTGTAGGGATGCTCGGCATTGATGCGGCACTCGATCGCGTGGCCGCGAAACTCGATATCCTTCTGCCGGAACGGGAGCTTCTCGCCCGCCGCGATGCGCAGTTGCGTCTGCACGATGTCGATGCCGGTGATCATTTCCGTGACCGGGTGTTCGACCTGCACGCGGGTGTTCATCTCGATGAAGTAGAACTCCCCCTTCTCGTACAGGAACTCGAACGTTCCTGCACCCCGGTACCCGATCTTGCGGCAGGCTTCGGCGCATCGGTCGCCGATCCGTGCCAGTTCCCGGGCGGTGAGACCGGGCGCCGGCGCCTCTTCGATGATCTTCTGGTGGCGGCGCTGCATGGAACAGTCGCGGGTCCCCAATGACACGGAATTGCGGTGTTCGTCGGTCAGGACCTGCACTTCGATGTGCCGCGGATTCTCGAGGAACTTCTCCATGTAGACCGTCGGATTCCCGAAGGCCGTCTGAGCCTCTGCGCGCGTCATGTTCACCGCGTTCAGGAGTGCCGCTTCGGTGTAGACGGTACGCATCCCGCGTCCCCCGCCGCCCCCCGCCGCCTTGATGATCACCGGGTAGCCGATGGTGCGCGCGATCTTGATGATCTCCTGCGGGCTCTCGGGTAGTGCCCCTTCGACGCCCGGTACCACGGGGACACCGGCCTTCTGCATGGCCTGCTTGGCGCTGACCTTGTCCCCCATGAGCCGGATCGTGTCCGGACGGGGGCCGATGAAGACGAAGCCGCTCTTCTCCACCCGCTCCGCGAAGTCGGCGTTTTCCGACAGGAACCCGTATCCGGGATGGATGGCTTCGGCGTCCGTCACTTCCGCGGCGCTGATGATGGCCGGTACGTTGAGGTAGCTCTGGGCCGAGGCGGCCGGCCCGATACAGACGGATTCGTCCGCGAGCCGAACGTATTTGGCATCCGCGTCTGCTTCCGAATGGACGGCAACGGTCTTCACACCCAGTTCACGGCATGCGCGCTGGATGCGGAGGGCGATTTCGCCCCGGTTGGCGATGAGGATCTTGTCGAACATGGGATAGCTCCGACGTCAGCCGCGTCGCGGATGCGTCTCCACGAGGATTGCGATCGGGGCGCCTGATCGGTCCGGGCCCCCGGGGGCGTCAGGGCGGAACGTCACCCGATGATGACCAGCGGTTCGCCGTATTCGACCGGCTGCCCGTTTTCCACCAGGATGGCTTTCACGATGCCTGACTTGTCCGATTCGATCTCGTTGAGCAGTTTCATGGCCTCGATGATGCAAAGCGTGTCGCCCGCGGCGACGGTCTGGCCGACCTCGACGAACGGCTTCGACCCTGGTGAGGATGATCGGTAGAACGTGCCGACCATCGGCGACTTGACCGCATGGCCTTCGGGTTCCGCCGCGCCCGGCTCGCCTCCCCGCGTGTCGCTCTCGGACGCCGCTGCGCCGGCCAAGGTCGCGGGCGCCGCAATCTGGATCGTGCTGAGATGGGGGGACGGAACGGGGGCCATCGCCATCGACGCCGCCATGATGGGCGCGGCCCGTGAAATCCGGACGCGCTCCTCGCCCTCGGTGATCTCGAGTTCCGAGATGCCGGACTTCTCGACCAGATCGATCAGGGCTTTGACCTTGCGCAGATCCATGTAGGGGTTCCCTCTTGCGTTATGTCCGAGTCAGCGCGTACTCGAGAGCCAGTTCGTACCCGTGATGCCCGAGCCCGCAGATCATGCCGACGGCGAGATCGGTGAAGTACGAGTGATGCCGGAACGGCTCCCGGGAAAACACGTTGCTCAGATGAACTTCGATGAACGGTACGCGAACTGCGGCGATGGCGTCGCGAAGTGCAACGCTCGTGTGTGTGAACGCTGCCGGATTGATGATCAGGAAATCGGCCGGGTCGTCCAACAGTCGCTGGACTCGGGTGACCAGCTCCGCCTCCGAGTTGCTCTGAAACGACTCCAGCGCCGCCCCTGCGTCCTGCGCGCGGGCCGCCAGGGTGGCATTGATGTCCGCGAGCGTCGTGGTTCCGTACTTTTCCGGCTCCCGCCGACCCAACAGATTGAGGTTGGGGCCGTGCAGGACGAGTATCCGGCGCGTCATGCGTTGAGCCTCCTCACGCCCGGGGGGGTGCTTTTCCGAGCAACATCAACGAAGTTTGCAGCAGGTCGACGCGTATTGTCCAGTCAATTCAATGGGCGGAACGGGGGTCCCGCGCGTCTTGGGTTGTCGACGGCCCGGGGTGGATCAAGGATGCGTCATGCATCCTTCAGAGATCCTCGTCAAAACGCAGATTGGGCGCTGTTGACCGGAGTTGCGGCCAAATTGATTGAAATTGCCGAGTTTCAGAAGACCGGCAAGCGCGTGGCATCCCGCTATAGCAGCGGTTCGATTACGGGCGTCAGCTTGGCGGCGCTCGTGCCTCCCAGTTCCGTCTTCACGATGTTCCCGCGACGGTCGAACACCACCGTATAGGGAAGCGCCCCCATCTCGTTGCCGAGCGCCTTTCCCAGTTCCATGGCATCGAGTTCTCCGACCAGTGTCGGGTAGTTCATCCCGTGTTGTCGCGCGTAGGCCTGGACCTTTGCCGGATCGTCCACTGCGACGCCGACAAACTGTAGGCCCTTGCCGGCGAAATTCGACTGCATCTGGATGAATTCGGGAATTTCCTTGAGACACGGCGGACACCAAGTGGCCCAGAAGTTCACCACCAGCACTTGCCCTTTCCAGTCTCCCAGCTTTCCGGTCCCGCCCGCTGCGTTCGCCAACTTGACCTCGAATACCGTGGGCGCGGGCGCCGCCACTCGCGTTGCCCCGGGATTTCCTGGAGAACGGAGGAACACGCCGACAGCGAGTGAGGCGAGCGCGACAGCGACGAACAGGAAGCCCTTCTGGATCTTGGTCATGGTGTGGGAAGCATCTGGCGATGGATGAGATACGGGCGCCGGTGACGGTCCGGCCACTTCAGCGTGCCGGCGAAGCAGCGGGTTCCTCGAGTTGATCCAGCAGGGATCCTCTCCTGCGGGTTGCCGCATCCTCCGGAGAGCGGTCGACGTCGCCACGCACCATCGTGAGCACTTCCTCTCTGGGTGGATAACAGACGCCGGCGTCGGCGCATCCTTGGGTGCGGACCTTCAGGACTGCCGGTACGGTCCGGTCGCGGTCAGACACGGCGACGCGGATGACCACCTCGCCCCGATAGACTTCGGTCCGGCCGAAGAACTCGTCCGTCTTGAAGGTCCCTCGAGGCAGACGAGGTTTCCCGGCGCCGATGCTCGCGGGTGTCACCTCGATGCGAACCTTGTCGCGGTACAGGTAGTACCCCTCGGCAATGTGCAAGCGCACCTCGATGCTCTTCCCCGGATACGAAGCGGCAATACGAAACGCCTCGCGTGCATCCAGCAACTCCGGCGCTGCTGCGCTGGCCACGGATGCCGCGGAGAGCACGATCGCGATGGCGAGTCCCTTCCTCATGACAATGGCGCCGTTTCTGCCGTCACCCAGGCCAGATAGGCCGCATGGCCAGCCGCCGCCGGGAAAGCCAAGATCTCCGGCAGGTCGTAGGGGTGATGTTCGCGAATGGCCGCTTCGAGCGCCGCGTAGCGGGAGGTCACCGTCTTGAGCAGCACCGGCACTTCGTCGGCCTGTTCGAGCGTTCCCTGCCACCGGTAGATCGACCGGCAACCGGCGAGGACGCTGGCGCACGCTGCCAGACGATCGGTGACCAGACGCTCTGCCAATCCCCGTGCGCTTGCAGGATCAGGGAGTGTCGTGACGACGAGCAGGACCGGGTCCACAACGGGAGTCATATCGGCGATGGAAGTCGATTCAGCGGTGAATGCGCGGTCCGGCGGCGGCGGGAAGCGCCCCCATGGCACCCAGACCGTCCTTGACCGTCGGATAGCGGAACGCGAAGCCGAGTTCCCGTTTGAGTCGCCTGTTGTCCAGCCGGCGGGACTCCTTCATGAAGGACAGGAGAGGCGCCGGGATGACCTCCTGCGCTTCGCGACGGCTTATTCGCGGCGGAGGAGGAAACCCGAACTGGCGCGCCACCAGGTCGAAGTACTCCCCCATCCGGAGATCGCTGTCGTCATTGGCGTTGTATGAACGCCCGGCGCGGCCGTGCCGGAGTGCAGCCAGAACCATGCGGGCGAGGTCGTCGGCGTGAACATGATTCGAATAGGAATCCTCCTCCGGCAGGAGCGCGGGCGTGCCGACGGCCAGGCGCTGGAGCGGGAGCCGGTCGCCCGCGTAGATCCCGGGAACGCGCAGGACCGAGACGCGCACGCCGTGCGCGCGTCCCCAGGCGCGCAATTGGTGCTCTGCGTGCACGCGTCGCCGCGCCCGATCGGTCTGAGGGCTGACCGGTCGCGACTCGGGGACCGCCTCGCCCGCGCAATCGCCGTACACCCCGCTGGTGCTCAAGTAGACGAGCCGTTGCGGCAGGTGTCGCGAGCGCGCGAGCGACTGGATCAGATGCGTGGTCCGCGTGTCGCGCGCGCCTTTGTCCGGCGGAGGCGCCATGTGCACGATGTCGTCGGCCAGTCCCGACAGGCGCTTAAGCGACTTGGGCTTGTCCAGGTCTCCCAGGATCGGGGTGGCTCCCCGTTCCCGCACCGACGCGGCGCCTGCCGGATCCCGCAGCAGTGCGAACACATGGAAGTGCCCGCCGAGGAGGGGGAGCAGGCGCATTCCGACATCGCCGCATCCGATGATCAACAACCGTCTCATGGGTCGGGATTGTAGAACCTGCGGCCCGGCACCCGTGTCAGAATTGCCGACCCGTTGCGCAGCCGGGCCGACGCGACCTCCGGCCGAGGCTGCCCCAACTCCACCGGATTGCATGCATGTCCAGAGTGACCATCAAGAAGTCCGGGCACGTGTTCGACGTGACCCCCGGCGATACCGTTCTGACCGCGGCGATGGCGGCCGGCTACACCCTGTCCTACGGATGCCGCAACGGCGCCTGCGGTGCCTGCAAGGGGACGATCGTCGAGGGTCAGGTCGACTACGGTGCCCACCAGCCCTTCACCCTGACCGAGTCCGAGAAGCATGCCGGGTTGGCCCTGTTCTGCTGCGCCAAGCCGCTTTCCGATCTGGTCATCGATGTCCGCGAGGTCGGCGGCGTCGGTGAGATCCAGGTCAAGAAGCTGCCTTGCCGGGTGCAATCCATCGAGAAGCCCGCCGTCGACGTGGCCGTGCTCCGGCTGAAGCTGCCGGCGGCCGAACGGCTGCAGTTCCTCGCCGGGCAGTACGTGGAAATCATCATGCGCGACGGCAAGCGGCGCGCCTATTCCATGGCCAATGCCCCTCATGACGACGAGCACATCGAACTGCACGTCCGCAACATGAAGGGCGGCGCGTTCACGGAGTACGTGTTCAATGCGATGAAGGAGAAGGACATCCTTCGTTTCGAGGGGCCGCTCGGCACCTTCTTCCTGCGCGAGGAATCGGACAAGCCCATTCTGTTCGTGGCCAGCGGGACGGGCTTCGCGCCGATCAAGGCCATCGTCGAGCACGCGTTCCATGCCGGCACGACGCGATCCATGACGCTCTATTGGGGCGGACGCCGTCCACAGGATCTCTATCTCGCCTCTCTCGCCGAGCAGTGGGCCCGCGATCACGGAAATTTCAGATTCGTGCCGGTCATCTCCGATGCCGAGCCGGCGGACGCCTGGGCGGGCCGGAGCGGCATCGTCCACCAGGCCGTCATGGAGGATATTCCGGACATGTCCGGCTACCAGGCCTACGTGTGCGGCGCGCCCGTGGTCGTCGAATCGGCGCATCGCGACTTCACTGCGGTCTGCGGCTTGCCCGACGACGAGTTCTACTCGGATGCGTTCACGCCCTCCGTCGACCCGGCGAAGGCCTCAGCCGGGAACTGAATCGCCCCGGCATCACCGCAGCAGAAAAAGATGCTGGCATAAGGCTGCGACTCTCCTTACCATCCGGACGCGACGAGGGGGACGCCCGTGCACCCGGGGGTTCCACCGAAGACCGGGAGCTTCGCATGCATCGTACAGGGGGCAGCACAGCGGCGGGCCGCGATCATGGTCCGGCCGCAGCATTTCGCCGCGGCCGAATCCGACGCCGGTCCGCAGGGGCCGTGGTTCTCGCGATGCTGTTCACCGTCGCGCCCCCGGCACCGGCGCAGGGCCTCGGCCTGAGGATCGAAGCGGGCTTCACGCATGACGACAACGTCACGCGCGGGCGCAAGGGCGGCCCCGACATTCGCCTCGACCAGAGCTACGGCGTCAACGTCACCAAGAGCTGGGTCGTCCCGGTCAGCGCCCGTACCCGTCTCTCTCTCAGTGCCGCGGTGGGCGGCGAGAAGTTCGTGCGGTACGAAGGTCTCAGCCGCGCCGGCTATACCCTGAGCAGCAGCTACCAGTTCCGACCGTCGGGTGACTACATGGCGCCCACCTACTCGGTGTTCGCGCGCTGGTCGGCAGACTATTTCGATTCTTCGCTGCGGGACGGGTATCGCGCGGCCGCAGGAATCTCCGTTCGCAAGCCGCTCACGGATCGCATCCAGTTCTCCGTCACCGGGCAGTACAACCGCCGCGACGGGCGCAGCACGGTCTTCGACGGGTCCGATTGGTCCGGTCGATTCAACGTCGACTACACGGTGTTCAATCGCGACACCCTGTATTTCGGCGCCGAGTACCGGCGGGGCGACGTCGTCTCCGTCGGCACGCCGCAGCTCCCGCTCATCGACATCGCGAAGTCCCTCGTGCAGGACGACGTGTTCACCGACGCCACCCGGTTCGCCTACCGGATCTCGGCCAACACCTACATCGCGACGCTCGGTTACAACTGGCCGTTCGGGAACCGTCACTCGCTCGACTTGTCGTGGCGATGGATCCAGTCGACCCCGCGCGAAACGTCCCGGTACTACAACGGGGACATCCGCTACAACGTCAACCAAGTCTCGCTGGCCTATCTGGTTCGATTCTGACGAGGGACCGCATGAACTCCCGATTCCTCACGTTCGTGGCCGTCTCCGTACTGGCGCTCGTCGTCGGCGCCTGTTCACAGGGCAACTCCGGCGATTCGTCGACCACCGCCACCAGCACGAGCACCATTCCCACAGGTATCGACCGATTCCTCCTGTTCCCGAATCCGATCCAGAGTGCGAGTACGTTCGAGACCAACACGGCGGCTTATGCGCAGGCCTACTACCGTGCCATCGATTCGACCAATGCCAAGGACACCCTGACCAAGTGGAAGACCGCCAACGGGTTCGGGACGGGCGGGCAGGAACTGACGGCGGTCTTCCGCGACGTGCGGGATCTCGGCTACGGACGTCGCATGACCGGCCGGATCAACGGCGACGGCAGCGTGGCGTTCTTCGTCGAGAACTACGATGTCGACGTCGTTCCCGGCGCCTACTCCAATCTGAATGTCGACGCCGCCATCGCAAGGGATCAGCGGTGGCACATCGGCATCAACGCCATCGAATACAGCACGACGGCGTGCGATGCGACGCAGGATCCGACGACTTGCGTCGACGGTGTGAAGTTCGCGAAGTTCTACAACTTCTCGCCGACGACCGGTGAGCGGCAGACCGCGGTGGACCTCGACGGCAAGGGGATGAAAGCGATGCCCGGTCCCTGCATCAGCTGCCACGGCGGCCGGGGAGATCCGCTGACGCCTTCCGACGGGACGGGGAATCCACGGTTCCCCTACGTAGGCAATTCCGCGTCCAACAAGCGAGGCGACACCGAAGCGCATCTCCAACCGTTCCGCGTCGATTCCTTCTTCTATGCGACGACAGCCGGGTACACGCGGGCCGACCAGGAGTCGAAGCTCAAGACCTTCAACAAATGGGTCCTGTGCACGTATCCGCTCGTGGGCGCGGCGGTGGTTCCGGAGGACACGACCGATTGCGGTACGGGGGGCCGTCGTACCGCCACGGCGAGCGAATGGCAGGGAACGGCAGCAGAGATGATCAAGGCCTGGTACGGCGGCGCCGGCATGCCCAACGCCACGTTCTCGGATACCTACGTGCCTTCCGGCTGGTCCGGCAACGCGAGTCTCTACACCGCGGTCGTTGCGCCCTATTGCCGCACTTGTCACATCGTGCGCGGCAACGGCGCGCAGAGTGACATCGATTTCCACACCCTCGCCAAGTTCCAGGGTTCCCAGGACCGCATCAAGGCCCACGTGTTCGATCGCGGCAACATGCCGCTCGCCTTGCTGGTCTACGAGGACTTCTGGCAGGACACTTCGGCGGTGCAGTCGTTGGCGAACTTCATCGACGGGCTCACGAGCGTGGGTACGGCCACGGATGGCTCGGGGGCGCCGAAACGTCCGGGACGCCCGATCGCCGATCCGGGACCGTCGAAGATCATGGTGAAGGCCGCCACTGACGCGACCCTGTCCGGCGCCGATAGTCTCTTCACTTCGACGTACAGCTGGTCCGTGGTGACACAGGCGGCGAGCGGCGACGCCGTGATCACCAACGGGACATCGGCGACCCCGACCTTCCACGCCACGGTGACGGGCGACTACACCGTTCGTCTCACGGTCACCGGCAGCGGCGGACAGACGGATTCGAAGAACATCACCGTCACCGTCAACAGCGCGTTCCCCGACCCGGCGACGATCTCGTTCGCGACGATCCGGGACATCCTGCGCAACGTCACGCATACCGATGGATCCAGCAACAGCCGAACCTGCGTGAGTTGCCATGTGTCGGGCAATACGCCGAAGCCGCCCTTCTTCTACGCCGCGATCGATCGCAACAACAGCGGCGCTGCCGATGCCACCGACGAGGATTGGTTGTACAAGGAATTGGTCGGACGGGTGAATCGCACGGAAGTCGCAGCCAGTCCGTTGCTGCGCAAACCGGCCGGCAATCATCACAACGGTCTCGACATCCTGAATCTCGCCACCACGGCGGGCTTGTCCAATTTCTCGAAGCTGTACTTCTGGATCCTGAACGGCGCGCCCACCGGCGGCGTCGCTGCCAATGCCGGCGCGGATTCGAGCAACACGCTCACGTTCTCCGGTTCACCGGCATCGGCCAGCGTGGTGCTCAACGGCAGTGCCAGCCTGGGCAGCATCACGACGTACCAATGGAGCATCGTGTCCGGGCCTGCCGGTTCATCGTTGCTTTCGGCAACGTCGGTCGCGGCATCGCTCGTGGTCCAGAATGTCGGCACCTACGTCGTCCAACTGGCCGTCTCGGATGGAACGAACACATCGACGGCGACACGGACGATCACGGTCAGCGAGACACCCGTCGTGGCCGACTTCAGCCCCGCGAACAGCGCGACCGTGCCCATCACCTTCGTCGCCGGCAGCGGCAGCCAGGCCTTGACGCCGAACATCACGGGGACTCCCGTGTCGTGCGTCTGGTCCGTGGTGAGCGGATCAGGCTCGCTTTCCGCGACGTCATGCTCCGGGGCCACCCTGAACGTCGGTGTCGCCGCCGTCGGCACATCCGTGGGCGTGCGGCTCGTCGTGACGGGCGCGGACGGGACCAATACGAGCAGCACGACTCACACGCTGCAGATCGCGACGGCCAGTGCGCTGTCGGCGGCCGTGATCGCCAATTCGACGAGCCAGACGGTCTCGTTCACGAACACGTCGGGCACGTCCACGGCCGGGTTCCCGACCGGTTCGTTCCTGCTGCAGAGCACCGGCAGTTCCTCGGGAGGCGGTACGACGTATTCGTGGTCGATCACGTCGCAGCCCGATTCGAGCGTGAACTACGCCGCATCGCTGTCGAGTGCATCGGCGGCAAGTCCCACGTTGACGGTCCACCGCGCCGGGAACTACACGCTCCAATTGATCGTCGACAATGGGACGGGGCCTGCGACCGCCACGAAGACGATCGCCGTCGGGGTGCCCGCATCGGCGACGTTTGCCAATGTGAAGAGCGTTCTGACGAGTCCGTCCGCCTGCGGCATGTGTCACCTCTGGGGATCCAGCCCGGTGCCGGCCATGAGCCCCGGGGCCGGACAGCCGTGGTGGGACGATTTGCCCGATACCAATGGCGATAGTCTCTACACGCGCGTCGTCGCTCGAACCAACGCGACGAATCCCACCGTGAGTCGTCTGCTGGACTGCCCCTCGCATGGTTGCAACTCCATGACGTCGGCGACCGCGAACGGCATCCCCGGCTTCGATTCGGGCGCCAGTGTCGCGACCTACAATATCTTCCTCAACTGGATCGTTGGAGGCACGCCGCCCTGATCGACACAGGGCGGTTTGTCGGACTCAGCGGCTCCGCTCGATCCCTTCCGCGACCGGCTTCACCGGGAGCGCAATCTCCTCGACGCGCTCCCCGGTGCGCAGCAGGACGCGGTCGGCGCGCACTTCCATCAGGATGGATCGGGATGTGCCAATGGCATCCCCGACCCGAAAGGTTTGCGCGTTCCGGCCGTTGACGTCCAGCAGGGCTACGCCCGAGCCACGACCTCCTTCCGAGATCACGCCGATCAGCGAGATGCGGGCCGGCCCGGCGGGGGCGACGCCGGTTGCGCTGCCGAAGAGCCGTGCTGCCGACGACGTGTCCACGGGCGCGGAACGTGGCGCCGACGGGGCGGGTACCGGCACAATCGGCACTTCGGGCGTCCGGTCCGAAGTGATCTGCAGGACCCAATAGGTCCCGATCCCCACGGAGGCGAGCAGGAGTGCGAGGTTCAAGACGGAGTGCAGGCGCGTTTTCATACCGGGGCGTCCCACGGGCACGAGGCGGCCGGAGTGTACCGCCCGCCGGGTTCACGCTGATCGAGGTCATGGTGGTCGTCGTGATCCTGGGCGTGCTTGCCGCGCTGATTGTTCCCAAGGTCATCGGTCGGGCGGACGACGCGCGCATCGCCGCGGCCAAGCAGGACATCGCCAGCATCCAGCAGGCGCTCAAGCTCTATCGGCTCGACAACAGCCGCTACCCCACCGGTCAGCAGGGGTTGCAGGCGCTGGTCACGCGGCCCACGTCGGAACCGCTGCCGCTCAACTGGAAGTCCTACCTCGAACGCATGCCCAAGGATCCGTGGGGTCGCCCCTACGCCTACCTGAACCCCGGGGCGCGCGGCGAGATCGACGTCTTCTCGCTCGGGGCCGACGGGCAGCCGGGTGGGTCGGGTGCGGATGCGGACATCGGATCCTGGGAACCCTGAGCGCGTGCGCCCGGGCTCCCGCCGTCGAGCGTGCCGCCGGGTTCGCGGCCTGACGCTGCTCGAACTGCTCGTGACGATCTCGATTCTCGGCATTGCGCTGGGCGCCGTGTCGCTGTCGCTCATCCCGGCGGAAACGCGCCGGGTCGATGAAGAGATCGATCGGCTCGCCGCCGTGTTCCGGTTGGCCCAGGACGAGACGCGCCTCACCGGTCAACCGCTGACGTGGCGGGCCGATCGGACGGGCTACCGCTTCGTCTCCGCCGATGGCCGGGTGAGACGACTCGGCGCGGACGACCCCTTGCGGCCCCGGACCTGGCCCTTCGAGGTGCGGCAAGTCGATGCGCCTGCCATCCGGTTCGGTCGGGAGCCGCTCCTGCCAACGTCCGAGATCCGCGTCACGACGCCGACACGCGGCCTCGTGCTCGTGCTCGATGCGTTCGGCGCGCTGCGGCCGGTGGAAAGGTCGAGACCATGAGGCAACAGGCGCGCAACGTGGCCGACCACCAGGGATTCACGCTCGTGGAAGTGCTGGTTGCGCTGGCGATCGTGGCCGTCACGCTGCTCGCCTGCATCCGGGCCATGGGGACCATGGCGCAATCGGGTGCGGAACTCCGCGTTCGCTGGCTCGCCCAGCTGTCCGCGGAGAATCGCGTCGCGTTCCTGCACGCGTCGCACGCCTTTCCGGCACTCGGGACCACCGATGTCGATTGCGCGCAGGCCGGCGTGGCGCTCACTTGCCGGCAGGAGATCCGGACGACGCCGAACCCGGTCTTCGTCCGTGTGGAAATCCAGGTGCATGCGCCGGACGCACCGGCTTTCGCCCTGGCCTCGTTGTCCACGGTGCTGTCCCGGGAACCTTGACCGATGCCTCGTCGACACGCGGGTTTCACGCTCGTCGAGATGCTGGTCGCGCTGACGATCCTCGCGATGCTCGGCGTCATGGGCTGGCGCGGACTCGACCAGTTGATCGGACTGCGGACCCGCGTGAACGACGAAACGGCCGACGTCGAGCGGGTCGTCCGCGTGCTCGGCCAGATCGAGTTCGATCTGGTGCGGCGGGTGCCCGACGCACTCGTCGATGGCAGCGTGGCGCCGCTCGCGACGCTTCCGCGCGCACTTGAACTCGTCATCGATGCGGATGAGCGGCCGCGCATGCGCATCCTCCGTACGCAGGCGGACAGGCCCGACGCGATCTGGGCCGGATACCGGCTCGAGAACGGCGTCCTCTTGCGGACGGTCGACTCCGCCAGCGCAACGGTGCCCGCAGATCGCGTCAACTTGCTCGATGGCGTGAGCCGATTCGACATCCGCGTGCTGCGGACCGACGGTTGGATGGCGACGAAGGACTACCTGCTGCTCGGTCTCGGCGGCGGGCCCGTCGGCGCGCTGGAAGTCAGCATCGAGCGCCGACCCGGCGAGCGCTATGTCAAGGTGGTGGCCCTGTGAGCGCCCGGAACACGCAAGCCGGCGCGGCCGTGGTCACGGCGCTGCTCATCACGGCACTGGGCGTGTTGCTGGTCAGCGGCGCGTTCGTCCGCCAGGCGGTGGTCGTGCGGCAGGTCGAGAATGCGGCAGAGTCGTCGCAGGCGCGCTGGCTTCTCGCCGGGGCCGTCGATTGGGTACGGGTGATTCTCCGCGAGGACGCGCGTACCACGGCGGTCGACCACGTCGGCGAACCCTGGGCGACCCCCCTCGGGCGTACACGACTCGACAATGGCACGCGCGAACCGGCCTGGCTGTCCGGGCGGGTCGAGGATGCACAAAGTCGATTCAATCTTCGGAGCCTGTCGTCTCCGGGCGGCGTGCCTCCTGACGACCTGTCGGTGTTGCGGCGATTGCTCGCCCTGACCGGGAGTTCCGGTGTCGATGCGGAGCGCCTTGCGCAGCGCCTGCGCGCCGCCATGGTGATTCCCCGGTCGGGCGCCACACCGATCCTCCTCGGCACGCTGGAGGACATCGTGCTGACGGACGCTGCCGACGTGGATGCCCTGCAGCGCCTGAAGCCCTTCGTGACCTTGCTGCCGATGGCGACCCCCATCAACGTCAATACCGCATCGGCGGAGGTGATCGCGGCACGGTTTCCCGAGTTGTCGCTGAGCGATGCGCGCGGTCTGGTCGAGAGCCGCGACCGCACGGTGTTCCGGGATCTCCAGGATTTCCAGGCACGACTCCCGGGACTCAAGCTCGCCGGCCTCGGCGATGCGACGGTGTCGTCGAGGATGTTCCTGCTCGACGGACTCATCGAGCACGGCCGTGCCCGCCTCGCCGTGCGCGTTCTGATGCAGCGAGTGGGAGATCGTGTCGCCGTCCTCTGGCAGCGGGATGACCTGCCGGTACCGGCGCCGGCGGGAGGTCTCGGATGACCGTGCGGGTCTGGCTGCCCCGTTTCGGCGACCTTCGCGCGGACTCGCTGCTGGCGTTCGAGCGGCTCGACGGTCGTCGCCGCATTCTCCAGCGGGGCGATGCGGTGCTCGCCGCCCTGCCGACGACAGAGGACTGCGAACTGGTCCTGCATCCGTTCGATGCCGTGCTGTTGGATGTCCGGCTGCCGAAGCTCGGCGGTGCGCGCCTTGCTGCCGCGCTGCCCGGCATCGTCGAGGAGCGAGTCTCCGGAGACATCGACCAGGTGCACGTCGTCTCGACGCCCCGGGCGGCTGACGGCAGTGCCACCGCCGTCATCGTCGACCGTCTGCTGTTGCGCCGGACGCTCGATCTGTTCGCTCGCGCCGGTCATCGCGTGGGCGCCGTCACGCCCCAGCCGCTGGCGGTGGCACACGTCCCCGGCGCCTGGATGCTGCGAGCCCACGGAGACGCGGCTGCGCTGCGCTGGGGAACGTGTCAGGGCGCGGCGTTGGCCCTTGTCCCGTCACCAGCGACGGAACTGGCGTTGCTGTTGCGTCATGCGGGAAAACCGACCGAGGTCGTCGTCTCGGGCGATGTCGACACTGCCGGTTGGGCCGACAGGCTCGATGTCGCGGTCCGTCGCGCCGGCGCCGAGACGACCGCCGCGCCGATCGCGGTCGACCTCCTGCAGTACGAATTTGCGCCGTCGATCGCGGTCGGCAAGTCGTGGCGACCGACGTTGGCTCTGGCCGCGCTTCTCGTCGCCACGGCGGTGATCGGCTTGAACGTCCACGCATTCATGATGCGATCGGACGAGCGTGCGCTGCGCGATGACATGGCGCGGCAGGTCCGCGAGACGTTTCCCGAGGTGCCTGTCGTCCTCGATCCCGTGGCCCAGATGCGCCGTCTCGTGGCGGGACTCGGACCCGGGTCGGGTCCGGACGGGCTCGTTGCGTTGATGTCGGGCCTCGCGCAGGTGCTTCCGCCGGATTCCGTGCAGCGCCTGGAATACCGGGAGGGCATCCTGACAGTCCTGCTGCGCCCGGACAGCGGGATGACCGATCCGCAACGGCAATCGCTCGCCGGCCGGGCGGCGGAAGCCGGTCTCGATCTCGAGATCTCCGCCAACGGATTGCGGTTGTCGCGGAAGGCCTTGCCATGATCGGCCATTGGCAGACACGCTGGCGGGGCCTGTCACGGCGGGAGCGGGTGATGGTGTCGAGTGCCGCCGCCGTGATCCTGCTCGGACTCGTCTTCGCGCTGGCCGTGGAACCCGCGTGGCGCGACCGGTCGCGGATCCGCGAGATCCTCCCGACCCTGCAATCCCAGCAACTCGAGGTAATGGCGATGGCCGCGCAGGCGCGCGCACTGCGGGCGTCCGGTGTCGGATCGGAGCCGGTGCCCTCCATCGTGGCAGCGGCGGAACGGTCTCTCACCCGCACGGCCGTGGGCGCGAAGGTCGTCGTGCAGCCCGGCGGGGGGCTCTCGGTGCAGGCGAGGGGCGTCGCGTCCGCCGCGCTGCTGTCCTGGGTCGAGTCCTTCTGCCGCGAGACGCGCGCGACCGTGGTGACCGCGCGCATCGAACGGACCGCATCGGCGGGACTGGTCGACGCCGACATCGTGTTCGCGCCCGGCGGACATTGACATCGTGTGGCGCATCCTCCTCGGACGGTTGATGCTTTCCGTCCTGATGATTCTTGTCGTTGCCGGCGTGTTCGCGCCGGCAGCGTGGGTGGCCGACGCAGTGGGAAACGACGGGATCCTGCGGCTCGTTCATCCGTCCGGCACCGTGTGGCGGGGATCCGCCTTCGTCGCGATCGTCGACGGCGAGCGCGCGACGGTGTTCCCGGGCCGGATGGTCTGGTACGTCGACGTCCTGTCGCTGTTCACCGGGCGACTGGTTCTTTCCCTGGAGCACCCCGCCATGGACAATCCCGTGCGGGTGACCGCGGTTTCCGATGGTCTCCGGGTCGGCCCTGCCACGGTCCGCCTGCCGGCGTCCGTGCTGACGGCCTTCGGGACACCGTTCAATACGCTCCGGCTGGCCGGTGACATGCAGGTTGCATGGACGACCCTACAGTTCGGGCGGGAATCGGCCGATGGTCACGCCGAGATGAACTGGGGGTCGGCCAGTTCGGCGCTTTCGCCCGTGGTTCCCCTGGGGCGTTACCGTCTGACAGTCGATCTGCGCGGCCGGACGGGAGAGGCCGAGCTTCGCACGCTGGAGGGACCGCTCCGGCTGGACGGCCGGGGCCACATGGATGGGCAGGTGATCCGGTTTTCCGGTGTGGCCGGCGCCGAGCCGGATCGGCGCGACAGCCTCGGGGCATTGCTCGGGGTCCTGGGTAAACGATCGGGAGACAAGGTGCTGCTCGAGTGGGAGTTGCGACGATGAGACGCCTGTCCGCGAGGCGCGTGGCGGCCGTTGGCGGCGTGGTCGCCGCGCTGCTGTTCACCGTGGCCTCGACGGAAGTGTCGGCTGCCGGGCCGCGTACGCGGGAACGTGATCGCGGCGAGAACGTGACGTTGAAGTTCAATGGGGCCGAGGTCGAGGCGGTGGTGCGGGCGGTCGGTCACTACACCGGCCGCACGTTCGTCGTCGATCCGCGCGTCAAGGGCACGCTGTCGCTCAGTTCCGAGAAGCCGATGACCCGCGCCCAGGCCATCGGCGCCTTGACCGCAGCCCTGCGGATGCAGGGCTACGCCATCGTCGAGACCGGGGGCGTCTATCGCGTCGTGCCCGAAGCGGATGCCAAGTTCCAGGGCGGCAACGTCGGCGTGTCTCCCGCCCCCGACCCGTCACGGGGCGATCAGTTGTCGACCCAGGTCTTCCGATTGCAGTACGAATCGGCTGCCAACATGATGGCGGTGGTCCGCCCGCTCGTGCCGGCCGGCAACCCGGTCAGCGCGTATCCGGGCAACAACTCGCTCGTCGTCACCGACTACGGCGAGAACCTCCGCCGCATCGCCCAGGTCGTCGCAGCGCTCGATGTGCCGCCGACGCCGAACACCGAAGTCATTCCGCTGAAGTACGCGATTGCCAGCGATGTGGCCGTCCTGGTGGCGAGACTCACCGAAACACCGGGGCAAGTGACCGATCCCACGCAGAAGGTGACGGTCCTCGCCGATCCGTTGTCCAACAGCGTCGTGCTGCAAGCGGCCAGTGCGGCGCGGGCGCGGGCGCTGCGCGGACTCGTGGCCAACTTCGATCAGCCGCCCACCCGCGCGAGCGGTGTCTACGTGGTCCCGCTGCGCAATGCGGAGGCGGCCGTCCTCGCGAAGACCCTGAGCAGCATCCGTCTCACCGATCTCACGCAGTCGGCGCTTCGCCTCACGGGCGCGACGGCGAGTGCGGCGCCCACCGGTTCGACCGGGGACATGCCCGGCATCAGCATCGTGGCGGACGCGGCGTCCAACTCGCTGGTGGTCATGGGTTCCGAGAATGCCTACCGCACGATCCGCGGCGTGATCGACCGGCTCGATGTCCGACGGGCGCAGGTGTTCATCGAGTGCCTGATCGTCGAAGTCAGCAGCGACCAGGCGGCGGAGTTCGGGATTCAGTGGATGGGCGGGCTCGACCGCGTCGGCGGTGCCGGCAGCCAGATCGTCGGCGGCACGAATTTCGGCAACGCGACCCAGAACATCGTCAGCGGCGCGAAGAACATCGGCGCCCTCGGCCCGGGTCTGAACATCGGCATCGTCCGCGGCACGGTCACGGTGCCGGGGCTCGGCGCGGTGACCAACCTGGCCACGCTGGCGCGTGCCCTGGAATCCACCTCGAAGGGCAACATCCTGTCGACGCCGAACATCCTCACGCTGGACAACGAGGAAGCGAAGATCGTCGTGGGCCAGAACGTGCCGTTCATCACCGGCCAGTTCCTGAATCAGGCCTCGGCCGGGACGACGGTCAATCCGTTCCAGACCATCGAGCGCCGCGACGTCGGGCTCACGCTCAAGGTCAAGCCGCAGATCAGCGAGGGCGGCACGGTGAGGCTCACGATCTACCAGGAAGTCTCGAGCGTGCAGGACACGTCGTCCAACGCCGGCATCATCACCAACAAGCGCTCGCTGGATACCAATGTGGTCATCGACGACGGCAGCATCGTCGTGCTGGGCGGACTCGTCCGCGATCAGCTGGACAGCACCGTGCAGAAGGTGCCGGGCCTGGGCGACATTCCGATCCTGGGCAACCTGTTCCGCTACGACACGCGCCGGCGCCAGAAGACGAATCTGATGCTGTTCCTGCGGCCCCACGTGATTCGCGACGACTCCGGTTCCCGCGTGCTCACGACCGACCGCTACGACTACATGCGCAACGAGCAGCGCCAGACCTCACCGCTGGAGAAGCGCTTCGGGCTGCCCGCCATGGAAGGCGCCGTGATCCCCGAGTACCACCCGTCGTTGAGCACCCTGCCCAAGCCGCCGGCGTCGGAAGCCGCGCCCACCACGCCCGACGCTCCCCGGTGAATCCCCTCGTCTCCTACGGCTTCGCCCGCACGCAGCACGTGTTGCCGGCCGGCGAGCAGGATGGCCGGCTCCTTCTCTGGGTGACCGACGAGACGCCGCCCGCCGCCATCGCCGAGCTCCGCCGTACGCTGACACGCGATCTCGAACCGGTCATCGTTCCCGCGGCGCAATTCGAGGAAGGCTTGCGTGCCGCGTTCGCCGACGGCGAGGGGCAGGCCGCCACGGTCGTGGGGGAGGTGGAGAACGAGGCCGATCTCGAGCGGCTGATGCAGGACCTGCCGGAAGTGGAGGATCTCCTCGATGCGCGCAACGACGCACCGGTGATCCGGATGCTGAATGCACTGTTCTCGCAGGCGCTGCGGGAGGGCGCCTCCGACATCCACGTCGAACCGTACGAGACGCACTCGGTCGTCCGCTACCGCGTCGACGGCGCGCTGCGCGACATCGTGCATCCGGGCCGCGGATTGCATGCTGCGCTCGTGTCGCGCATCAAGATCATGGCCAACCTCGATATTGCCGAGAAGCGATTGCCGCAGGACGGGCGCATCCTGCTGCGCCTCGGTGGCCGACCGATCGACGTGCGCGTCTCCACGCTGCCGTCGGGACACGGCGAACGCGTCGTGCTGCGCCTGCTCGACAAGGAGCGCGGACGTCTCACCCCCGAGACGCTGGGCATGGCACCGGACACGCTCGATGCGCTCGACGGCCTGGTCCACCAGAGTCACGGCATCGTGCTCGTGACCGGGCCGACGGGCTCGGGAAAATCGACGACCCTGTACGCCATGCTGTCGCGCATGGACGCAGCGTCGACGAACATCATGACGGTCGAGGATCCGATCGAGTACGACCTGCCGGGCATCGGTCAGACGCAGGTCAACCCTCGCATCGAGATGACGTTCGCCCGCGCGCTGCGTGCGATCCTGCGCCAGGACCCGGACGTGATCATGATCGGCGAGATCCGCGATCTGGAGACGGCGCAGATCGCCGTCCAGGCGTCGCTCACGGGCCATCTCGTGCTCGCGACGCTGCACACCAACGACTCGGTGGCGTCCATCACGCGCCTCGCCGACATGGGCATCGAGCCGTTCCTCCTCTCGTCGTCGCTGACCGGCGTGCTCGCGCAGCGGCTCGTGCGCAAGCTCTGCGTCCACTGCCGCCGCCAGGACCAACAGGGTCAGTGGCAGCCGGTCGGATGCCCGGCCTGCGGCCGGAGCGGCTACAGCGGTCGGACCGGTCTCTATGAACTCTTGCTCGTGGACGATGCCATGCGCCAGTGCATCCATGCGGCGCGCGGCGAGCACGAGTTGCGATCCCTCGCGCTTCAGCGCGGCTTCCGGTCGCTCGTCGATGATGGTGCCCGGCTGGTGTCGAACGGCACCACCTCCGCGGCCGAACTTGCCCGGGTCGTGCGCGAGCACTGAGGGCCGCCGATGCCGGCATACCGGTTCGAGGCCGTCGGGGATGACGGCCAGGTCGAGAAAGGGGAACTGGACGCCGAGAGCCCTCGGGCGGTGCGCGCCCAATTGCGAGGCCGTGGCCTCGTCGCCGTATCGGTGGAACCGCTCGGCGCCACCGCGGGGTCCGCCGGCACGGCACGTCGGGGGCGCATGGGATCGGCACCGCTGGCCCTGGCCACCCGGCAACTGGCGAGTCTGCTCAATGCCGGCCTGCCTCTCGACGTGGCGTTGTCGACGCTGGCGGATCAGGTGGACGACCGTGCGCATCGCGAGATCTTCCGTGCCGTCCGGTCGGATGTCCTGGCGGGGCATCGGCTTGCCGATGCGCTCGCGCAGCATCCGCGTGCGTTTCCGCCGATTTATTGCGCCACGGTCTCGGCGGGCGAACAGGCCGGCAGCTTCGGGAAGGTGCTCGAACGTCTCGCGCAGTACCTGGAGGATCGTCAGGCCCTGCGCGCCAAGCTGCTTGCCGCCGCGCTGTACCCGGCCATCGTGACCGCGCTCGCTCTCGGCATCGTGCTGTTCCTGATGACCTACGTCGTGCCCCAGGTCGTCCAGGTCTTCGAGCACACGCGGCAGGTGCTGCCCTTGCCGACGCGGATCCTGATGGCAGTCTCGCGCGGCTTGCAGGGATTCGGGTGGCTGCTGCTTGCCGGCGTGATCGCGGGAGGCATCGGTGCGCGCGCCGCCTTGCGTCGTCGCGGCCCGAAGGCGGCCTGGGATCGCTTCCTGTTGCGCCTGCCGGTGGTCGGAACGCTCGTGCGCGGCGTGGATACCGCGCGATTCGCTTCGACGCTGGCGACGCTGACCGAAGCGGGCGTGCCGATGCTGAGCGCCATCACGGCCGCATCGGAGACACTGTCCAACAGCGTGTTGCGGGCGGCCGTCGACGCGGTGGTCGTTCAAGTGCGCGAAGGGATGGGGCTGGGACGCGCGTTGTCTCAAACCAGGGTCTTCCCGCCGATCCTCGTGCGACTGGTGGAACTCGGTGAGTCGACGGGCCAACTGCCGGACATGCTGGGTCATGCAGCCCGCCATCAGGCGCGCGAGGTGGAGCAGCGAGCCGGCGCGGCGGCGGCCATTCTCGAACCTGCGCTGATCCTGGCCATGGGACTGGTCGTGATGGGCATCGTGCTGGCGGTGCTGATGCCCATCATCGAGATCAATCAGCTCGTCAGGTGATCGTCACGCCGCCATCGGCCACGATGCTCTGGCCGGTGATGAACGAACCGGCGCGCGACGCGAGCAGCACGGCGACGCCGGCGATCTCGTCGGGTTCCCCGATGCGGCGCAACGGCGTCGTGCCCGTGTAGTGCTTCAACGTATCCGGGTTCTCCCACAGCGCGCGGGCGAAATCCGTCTTGATGAGGCCCGGCGCAATGCAGTTGACACGGATGTTGTGCGGGCCGAACTCCACGGCCAGATTGCGGGCGAGCTGGAAGTCCGCAGCCTTCGAGATGTTGTAGGCGCCGATCACCGGAGAACCGCGCAGACCGCCGATGGAAGAGACGATGATGATGGCGCCGTCCTTCCGCGCCATCATTTCCGGGGCCACCATCTGGATCATCCAGTGGTTCGCGATCACGTTGTTGTCGAGGATCTTGCGGAACTGATCGTCGGAGATGCCTGCCATCGGTCCGTAGTACGGGTTGGAGGCCGCATTGCAGACCAGGACGTCGATGCGACCGAATGCCTCGCGGGTGCGCGCCACGAGATCGGCGAGATCGTCTTTCGATGAGATGTTGGCCGGGACGGCGATTGCGGTGCCGGCACCGCGCGCGGCATTGATGCCGGCCGCCACTTCCTCGCACGGTCCCGACTTGCGCGACGAGACCACGACCTTCGCGCCGTGTTCCGCCATCCGCTCGACGATGGCCCGGCCGATGCCGCGTGACGAACCGGTCACGACGGCGACTTTTCCTTTCAGATCGAACAGCGTCATGGGTGAGTCTCCGGGGCGTCAATAGAGTCCGGCCGTGACCCATTCGGCCACGATCGCGGGTTTGGTCTGGTGCTCGATCTCGACGGTCACGTCCCAGGTTGCCTGCCAGCGCTGCGGCGTGACGTCGAAGGCCTTCAGGACGAAACGGCCCCGCACCTGGGCGCCGCTGGGCACGGGCGCCACGAAGCGCAGCCGGTTGAATCCGTAGTTGATGCCGGTCTTGGTCCGCTCGATCCAGGGACACACCTCGTACGCCATGGTCGCCAGCATCGAGAGTGTCAGGAAGCCGTGCGAGATGGTGCCGCCGAAAGGGGTCTCCGCCTTCGCGCGTTCCGGATCCGTATGGATGAAGTACGTGTCGGCCGTGAGGTTCGCGAACGTGTCGATGGTCTTCTGATCGATGCGGATCCAGCGCGAGATGCCGATCTCGGTGCCGATGCGTGCCGCCAGGGCTTCCGCGCTTGACGTGGTCAACGGGCCTTCCATGGGGTCTCCTTGATGAGGACGGGAACAGGCGTGGGGGGCGGTCGATTCTGCCATAGGGCCCTGGGCAGTCTCCGCGGCAACCGATTCAAGAATCCGGAGAACCGACCGTTCATCCGGACGGACGGGCGAGCAGGGACCCGTGGAGTCGGATGATGAGAATCGAGTCGGGTTCGATGGAAATGGCGGCGCGGCACTTCGCCGGGCAGTCGATGCTTCTGGAGCAGCATGTGCGGGTGCAGTCGGGCAACGCCGCCGCGCCCCGCGAGGAGGTGACGTTGTCGGCGCCGGGGCGGGCCGCAGCGAAGCGCGGATCCGACGGGAACTCCGACGACCCGAAATTGCAGTTGCTCCGACAGCTGATCGAATACCTGACGGGCCGACCCGTTCGCGTCATGTCGGCGGACGACCTGGCACCGCCGCCCTCGGACCCGACGCCTTCAGGTTCGCCGAATGCGGCGCCCGGGCCTTCGATCGACGTCTCGATCCACGGGGAATCCGTACAGGTCGAGCAGCTCGACTTCGCCGCATCCGGCACCGTGCGCACGGCGGACGGAAAGGAGATCTCCTTCGATCTGCAGTGGAGCGCGGCGTGGTCTCATCGCGAGTCGGTCGACCTGTCGTTTCACGCAGGGGCGGCGCCGCAAGCGAAGGACCCGCTCATGTTCGATTTTGCGGGGACGGCAGATCAACTCTCGGACCAGCGATTCACTTTCGACATCGACAGCGATGGCACGGCCGACGCATTGCCGTCGCCGTCGGCCGGCAGCGCGTTTCTCGTCTTCGACCGGAACGGCGATGGCGTCGTGAACGACGGCAGCGAATTGTTCGGCCCCACGACCGGCAACGGTTTCGGTGAACTGGCGCAACTTGACGGCGACGGCAACGGCTGGATCGACGAAGGAGACGCCGCGTGGGGGATGCTCGGGGTGTGGAGTCCGGGTGACGGAAATCGAGCGCAATCGCTTGCGGACGCTCGGGTCGGCGCGCTCGCCACCCAGGCGGTCGTATCTCCGTTCACCCTGCGAGGGGAGGGCGGCGACCTCGGCGCAATCCGGTCGAGTGGCGTCTACCTCAACGAGGATGGCCGTGCCGGCGCGCTGCAGCAGGTGGACCTGTTCATCTGACGCCGCGGCGTGAATCGATCAGATCGATTCCAGAAAGAACAACAGCGTCAGTCGTTGCTCGCGGGTCATTCGCCGGAACGCGTCCCGTGACGCCTCCGCCGCCCCCGAGTGCCACAGAATGGCTTCCGTGATCGAACGGGCGCGGCCGTCGTGCAGCAAGGCGATCCGACCACCCGAAACGATCCCCGTCAGCCCGAGGCCCCACAGCGGGGGTGTCCGCCAGTCGCGGGGGCCGGCCAGGAAATCCGGCCGCCCGTCCGCAAGCCCGTCTCCCATGTCGTGCAGCAGCAGATCGGTGTAGGGGCGGATGGTCTGGCCGGCCGCCTGCGGAAACTCCGGAAACGTGTCGGCCGTGCGCAGTTCGGGCAGGTGACAGGTGTCGCACCGGGCTTGCGCGAAAAGTCGTTCGCCTTCCGAGAACCGGGGATCGTCCACGTGCCGCCGCGCCGGCACGGCCAGCGCCTGCAGCCAGAAGATCGTCTCGTCCCAGTCGCTGTCGATCATGTCGACGTCGCCGCCGGGCACCTCTGCCCTGCACAGCGTCTGGATCGGCGGGCAGTTCTGCATCCGGTAGAGCGAGGTGGTGACACCCATGTCGCCGAGTGCCGCGGCGGCTGTCTGCTGGCGCAGTGACGGCTGATTGGCCTTCCAGCCGAAGCGGCCGATGACCAGACTGCCGGATGCGTCATCACGAACGCGGTTCGGGCGACCGTCGAATCCTGCAGCGCGCTGCCTTGCCGCGATGTCCAGAAGCGTCTGGTCCGGCACGGCCTCGAGCAACCCCAGTCCGAAGACGGGCTGGGCACCGCGCAGCGACGTCAGGACGTCATCGCCCAGCGGCCCGAAGCGAAGGTTCTCGATGCGCAACCGCGGACTGCGCAACGCCACGATCTCGCCATCGCCGAGGGTGGTTCGGTCTTCCACCCAGTCGATGAACACATCGGCCTCCGGTGGAATCGGCCCGTCCGACACGCTGTCGTCCAACCCCGCGCCTTGCAGCGCGCGATTCTGGATCTGGTCTCCGTAGTGCGGATGGGCGCGGGTACCGTCCGGGTGCGTGCGGTCGGGCAGGCTGATCCGCACGAGCATCGAGGTCAATGCCTCATGGGCATGCTCGGGCGCGATACCCCGACCGCCATTGACGTGGCAGGCGGCGCAACGATCCGCAATGTAGGTCGGACCCAATCCCCAGTCGCCGTTCGGAGAAGCGAAGACGACCCATCGCACGTGGAAGTGATTGCGGCCGCGAATGAAGCGATCGCGCTGCCGGTCATCGAGGACCGGGGCGGGTTCTCCGAACGCGCGAGCATCGTCGAGCGCGACGGTGAATGTGCCCGCCGAACGCGCGCGCTCCGGAATGTCGCCGAGCAGCGGCGCGGCGGTCGCCGCGCCGTGCCACGCCACCGAGATCGACAGCCCGACGAACCACTCGATGACCCGGGTGAAGCGGCGACCGGCCATGACGGCTCCCGGCGGGGTTCGGATCAGATGGACTCGAGGAATTTCAGCAGCGCGTCCCGATCCGCCTTGGGCATGCGGCGGAACGCTTCACGCGATCCTGCGGCCTCGCCGCCATGCCAGAGAATGGCTTCGGCCGGTGTTCGCGCGCGGCCGTCGTGAAGCATTGCGCTGCTGCCCGAGACGATCTGCGACAGCCCGAGCCCCCAGAGCGGTTGCGTCCGCCAGTCGCGTCCACTTGCCCGGAAGTCAGGGCGGCCATCCGCGAGGTCCTCTCCCATGTCGTGCAGCAGCAGATCGGTATAGGCGCGGACCTTCTGATCGGCCGCCGCCTTGAAGTGGGGTACCTCCTTCGCGGTGACGAGTTCGGGCACATGACAGACGGCGCACTGCGCTTCGGCGAACAGCGCCTCGCCGCGCTTGAACCGGGGGTCGGTCACGTTGCGTCGCGCCGGCACTGCCAAGGTCTGCTCCCAGAAGACGACCTCCTGCCAGTCGTTGTCGATGAGTTCTGGCTGGTTGCCCGGCGGCTGCGCTGCGCAATCCGTCTGGACTGCGGGGCAGTTCATGTCGGGATACAGCGATGACGTCACGCCGAGGTCGCCTGCGTAGGCGGCGGCGATCTGCTGCGCGAGGCTGGGCTGATTGGCCTTCCAGCCGAATCGACCGAGCGATGTCCGCTTGAGGATGTCGTCCCGTACGTAGTTGGGCCGGCCGTTGAAGCCGAGTTTCTTCTGCTGCTCGGCGATCGCGAGCAGGGAAGCCTCCGGCACCACTTCGAGGAGCCCCAGGCCGTGGATCGGCTGCGCCATTCGCAGCGATGTCTGGAGATCGGCGCCGAGCGGTCCGAACCAGAGCTTTCCGAATCTCAGCTTCGGTCTGCGCAGTTCCACCTTCTCGCCGTCCGCGAAGGCGACTTCGCGCGTTTCCCAGTCGACGAAGACTTCCGCCTCGGGGAAGACCCGGTCGCCGAGGAAGGTGTCGTCGCGGTCCTGGCCCATCAGCCCCTGGTTCTGGATTTGGTCCCCGTAGTTCGGATGCGGCTGGGGACCGGTCTGCCCCTCACCCGGCGGCACGCTGATTCGTACGAGGACCGAGACGAGCTGCTCGTTGCCGGAAGTCGGCGGTGTCCCGCGCCCGGCGCCGACGTGGCAGGCGATGCACTTGTTGGTGATGAAGGTAGGCCCGAGCCCCCAGTCACCGCCGATGGACGGGAACTGGACCCAGCGTTGCTGGAAGTGGTGACGACCGCGGAGGAACCGTTCCCGTTCCCGGTAGCTCAGGATGGGGACGGGTTCGGAATAGGCCATCGCATCGAACTGCGCGATCGTGTAGATGCCGGCGGACTGTGCCGCCTCCGGGATGTCCTCCGCGCTGACCGCATAAACGCCCGCAGCGACCAGGGCGGCAAGCGCCCCTCCAAGCCACGCCAGCTTCATGGGCTCCTCCGCACGTCTCGATGTCGTGCGGGACGGTAGCCGATGGGGACATCCGCCGCAACCCGGCGGCGGTCGGCGCGGATTACTGGGCGACCCAGCCCCCGTCGATCGACAGGGACGCTCCCGTCATGCTGCCTGCCGCATCGCCGCAGAGGAACAGGACGAGTTCGGCCACGTCTCCGGTACGAACGAACTGCTTCGAGGGCTGCCGTTCGAGGATCACGCGTTCGATGACCGCGTCGCGGTCGATGCCGTGAACCTTCGCCTGGTCATCGATCTGCCTATCGACGAGCGGGGTGAGGACGTATCCCGGACAGACCGCGTTGCAGGTGATGCCCTGGCGGGCGGTTTCGAGGGCCACGGTTTTCGTCAGCCCCACGAGCCCGTGTTTGGCGGCGATGTAAGCGGACTTGAAGGGCGAGGCGACCAGGCCGTGGGCGGACGCGATGTTGACGATGCGCCCCCACCGCTTCGCCTTCATCGATGGCAGGCACTCGCGGATCGTGTGAAAGGCGGATGTGAGGTTGATCGCGAGGATCTGATCCCACTTGTCGACCGGGAACTCGTCGACGGGCGCCACGTGCTGGATGCCGGCATTGTTCACGAGGATATCGATGGCGCCGAAGGTGGTCAGGGCAGTCTTCACCAGGCTGTGGATCTCGTCGGGACGACTCATGTCGGCGCCGGAGTAGATCGCCCCGACGCGATGCTCGGTCTCCAGGGCCTTGCGCACGGCTTCGATCTTCGTGCTGTCGCCGAAGCCGTTGAGCACGATGTTGACGCCCTGGCGCGCGAGCGTCGTCGCGACTTCGAGACCGATGCCGCTGGTGGACCCGGTGATGATGGCGCACTTGCCGGAGAGCATGAGAGATTCCTCGCGGGATGTTGCAACGCAAAAAGTCTAGCAGACGCTCACCGACCGGGTCGTCACCGTTAGCATTCATGCTTCGAGGATGATGGAAAGAGAGGAGCGGAACCATGGGTGACGCAGGGCAGTCCGGTCCCTCCAGGCGGGGTGAACGGCAATTCGATGTCGTGGGATTCGGTGAGCCGATGGTGGAGTTCAGCCAGTTGCCGGGGCGGACGGATCACTACCTGCACGGGTTCGGTGGAGACACGATGAATGCCGTGATCGCAGCGCGGCGGCAGGGGGCGCGCGTCGCGTACTTCACGCGGCTGGGTGACGACGAGTTCGGGCGCCAAGTACGGGAGCTGTTGGCTCGCGAGCGCGTCGACGATCGATTCGTCGCGACGGATGCCGATGCGCCGACGGCGGTGTACTTCGTCACGCACGGGCCGGCCGGTCACGTATTCAGCTACCGCCGCGCCGGATCGGCCGCGAGCCGCATGCGTCCGACGGACGTCACGCCGGCGTGCCTCGAAGAAGCGCGCTTCTTCCACACGTCCGGGATCACGCAGGCGATCAGCGCGTCGGCATGCGATGCGGTGTTCGCGGCCATCGAACTCGCGAAGGCATTGAGCGTCAAGGTTGCCTACGACTCGAATCTGCGCCTGAAGCTCTGGCCGCTCGCCCGTGCGCGGGCGGTCATCGCTGCGACGGCAGCCCTGGCGGACTACTTCCTTCCGAGTCTCGAGGATGCCGAAGTCCTCAGCGGCTTGTCCGATCCCGACGCCATTGTCGATTGGGCGCTGCGATTGGGTGCGAAGCATGTCGCCCTGAAGCTCGGGCCTGCGGGTGTCATCGCGGCGGATGCCGGTGGTCGCATTCGCGTCGCGGGTCACGTCATCCAGTTCGTGGACGCCACCGGGGCGGGCGACTGCTTTGCCGGTTCGTTGCTGGCCCGACTCGCCGCCGGCGAGGATTTTCGTGCCGCGTGCACTTACGCCAACGCGGCCGCGGCCCTGACGTGCGAAGGCTACGGTGCCGTGGCGCCGTTGCCTCGACCGGAAGCCGTGCGGGCCCTGCTCGACCGCGCGGGTTGAAAGACGGCGCCGCCGCAGCGGCGGGCTGGAGGCTACAGCTGGTCGAGGAGGTCCGCGAGCGCGCGTGTCCGCGCGAGACGTGAGAACTGCCCGGCCGAGACGGCATCCTGTTTCGGAATTCGCCCGGCGGCGAGATCCTGCAGGAATCTCGCAAGGGTGTCGGTCATGGCCTCGACGTTCTCGAGTGCGGCCACGTGCTTCACTCCCGCACGTTCGAGGAGGTCCGCCGTGTCCCCGGCGGGATCCGTGAGTCCGAGGATCGGCTGCCCGGCCCGGATGTACTCGTAGACCTTGGCCGGAATCTGTTCGTTGCAGTTGTTGGCCTGCATCACCAGGAGCCCATCCGCACGCATCATTTCGGCAAGCGCGTCGCGGTAGGGGATGGGCGGTGCGTACTCGATGAGCCCGCCGACGGCATAGTGATCGGCCAGCCGCTGGATGTGCGCGTCGTGCGACGATGCCCGGAACCGGATGCGGAACGTCTCGGGCGAAACGACGCCGTTCGCGGACAGGCGCGCCAGCGCTTCAAACAGCGCCGACGGATCCCGTTCGACGGGGTAGATGATGCCGCTGTGGAGCAGCGTGACGCGACCCGGAACGAGCGGTGTCGGATCGGGCCGGACACTCGCGTAACTCTCTTCGTCGAAGCCGTTCTCGATCACCGTCAGGCGATCGGCAAAGTCCGGAAATCGCTCCCCATAGAGTCGCGCGGCGCCCCGGGTCGTGAAGACCGAGCGCCTGGCATTCGGGATGGTGTCGCGTTCGATTCGAGCGAACGCCTGCCACGTCGTCGGATCCTCGGGATAGCCGTCCTGTGCCATGGGATCGCGGAAATCGGCGATCCAGGGCACGCCGGTCAGTCGATTCAGCGTCGCGCCGATCGCATGGGCGGTGGCAATCGGGTAGGTGCTCCACAGAGCGTCGGGCTTCAGGCGACGGATCAGCCCCAACCCCACGGGGACTGCGCCGAGCCACCACGTGCGCCAGCGGTCGGGGCGCGCCAGGAAAGCCGCGTAGCGACCGCCGATCGACAGGTGCCGGGCCGTGTCGACGACGAACGCGCGGTGGACGTCAACGCCGGGCGGGATCTCGGCGACCAGATCCGGACTCGTCTGCGCGTAGCCTCGAGGGTGGACCGTCAGCACCGTGGGATGCCACCCGAACTGGGGCAACTGCTGCACGAAACGAAGGGTGCGCTGCACGCCGCTGCTCCCCGCAAACGGCGGGAAGTGATAGGCGATCATGAGCAATCGCTTCATGCGGCCCGGCCTGCGGCAGTGGAGAGAGGCGAGCCCGCTAGCTCGCTGCCGGTGCTGACAAACGTCTCGTGAATCCATCGGGCCGTGCACGCCGCGACCGCGTCACGATCCTGTCTCGTGGAGAAGGTGTGATCGGCGTCGGGGAAGTCTTGCCGGGTCGTCCGCGATCCGTCGAGCAGGCGTTGCCAGGGCGGACGTGCGGCCGAGTATTCGAGAAACTCCTTGGCCGTGAGATCCCGGCCGCTCAGGATGATCAGTGCACGCCCCTGGAAACGTTGCCAGGCCGAGAGCATCCGTTCCTGAAAGGTGGCGCCTTGCACAGGTCCCGCAGGGGAGCCTCCCGCCATCGCGGCAGAGACGGTGCGACGGGCGTCTGCGAGGAACCGCCGAAGTTGGAAGCGTCCCCGGATCACCTTGCGCCACAGGTCGGGATTGAAGATGCGCCTGGCGTAGTAGTGCTTGATCTGAGTCACCGCTTCCGTCTGACCGTCACGCACCCAGGGATTCAACAGGACGAGTCCAGTCACACGCTCATCCTGAGCCGCGTACATGAGCGCTGCCGAGGCGCCGTCGCACAACCCCCAGAGCACAATCTCCTCCACCGCCGGGCAATGAAGTCGGAAGGCGTCGATGGCGACGCGGATATCGGCATCGATGCAGTCGAAGGGCCGGATGGCACCTTCGGCATCCCCCATGCCTCGGTAGTCGAAACGGAATGCCGGGATGCCGTTGCCGGCCAGCGATCGAGCCAGGTGCACGAATTGTCGATGGCTCCCGACGCGATACTGGGGGCCGCCGACCACGATGACGACACCCAACCTGCTTGCACCCGGAGCTGGCGTGCAGATGCCGAACAGCTGTTCGCCCTCACAGGTGAACTGAACCGGCCGTTCCGAAATGGTCATGAGCCCTTGTCGCCCGTACAAGTCCGGAGGGATCGGTGCGTCCGAACGGACGATCCTCGGCCGTGCATCCGGGTCGCGGCGAGCATCAATCTTGACGCAGCGCGGCCGCGGTTCGATCCGCGAGCGCCCGGTTCTCGGCAATGTCCAGCGTCATCCAGAACGGCTCGCCCCTGATCCACTCGGTGCGCACCTCCAGACCGCCTTCCCGCAGCCGCTGCGCAATCTGCGACGCAGCCGGGGTGCAACTTCCCGACGTCTCGGCGCCGGTCTCCAGCCAGAGGACTTCACCACCAGGCGGTGTCCAATGGTTCAGGGAACGCCGGGCCATCGCCAGAAGGAGGTCGGGACGCCATTCGTATCCGCCGATCTCGAGAGAATCTCCTTGCTCGAGCTGCAGTCGCAACGACTTGGTGGTCGTGGAGAGCCCCAGGAATCCGTCTGCGGCCACCTTGATGCGCAGAACCTGCGTCACGTAGCTTTCGCCCTGTATGACGGGCTGCCACAGGATCGTCCGGTCGAAATGCTCCTGCAGGTCCGGCGCGAACAGGGCGCCGGCCCGAACCGCCCAGAGGGCAACGGGCACGTTCATCAGATCACGCGCGCGATGGGCCGCGATGCGAAGATCGTCGCACCAACGTGACCAGGTCGCCTCCCGGAAATCGCCTTCGCTGTCACCGCAACCGAAGAGGTCCATGCAGAGCACGGCGGTTCCTCGCGCGGCGAATGTCCGCGCGGCGCTCGACAGCGTCCGCCGCGACTTGTTCATCTCGTCCCCGAACGGGGGCGCAAGGACAAGCACTTCAATCGGATTTCCGGTCGTCGGCCGCCACAGAGTGCAATACCGCCGCGATCCGTCGATCTCGATGAACGAGGTCTCGACCTGATGCGGCCGCACTTGCGGTGGTCGGATCGCGCGGCTCTCGTCACGCATGGATGGCGCCGCTCCGTCGCCGCGTCCTCTCGTTCCGCTAGGCCTGCAATTTGCTCGCGACGAAATCGGCCAGCGAGCCGACCGTGGCAAAGGTCTGCGCATCGATATCGTCATCTTCGACGGTGATGCCGAATCGGTCCTCGAGGGCCGTCAGGACGTTCATCACGGCCATCGAATCGAGTTCCGGAATGGCGCCAAACAGTTTCGACGCGGGGGTGAGTTGGTTCGCGCGTGGTCCGAGTGACAGCGCTTGACCGAGGATCGCGCGCAGCGCGTCGAGGACGGAGGGGTCGGCGTTCATGGAGTGATGTTCAGATGAAATTGGACGATCGAACGCGACCTTGAAGGCAAATACCTTACCAACCGGGGTACACGAGACGCTGAAGACTGCCCGTCCCGGCGCCGTCCAGTCCATTGATGCGAGGTTCTCGAACCATGATCCGCTGCGGGCGGGCGAGATCCGCTGCCCGTTGACTCGCCCGACCTTCAAATGGGAGCACTGCGGCGTATCGCACGTCTGCAGTCCGGCGGAACCGGGCGCGTGCTGAGCAAGATTCGCGATGCTGTCCGGATGTTCGGTCCTTGGGACGGGATCCTCTTTCTCGCCGGCCAGGCGCTGTCACGCGTCTCCGGAGGGCGCGCACGCCTTGCCAAGTACTACATCGTCGCTCAACCGGTCCCCACGGAGAGCGATGCGCGCCTCAGACGAGGGGGAAGCATCGAGGTGCGACGTCTGGAGCCCGCCGAGGTCCGTGCGTTGTCTTGGCCTCGGCCGCAACCGGTGATTGAGCGCCGGCTGGCCGAGGGTGCCGTGTGCATGGCTGCATTCTCCAAGGGACGGATGATCGGATTTCAGTGGCTCTCGCTCGGGCCCTACGAGGAGGACGATGTCCGGACGCGGTTCGATCCGTCTCCCGCGGGTCGGGCTGCCTGGGACTACGACATCTTCGTGGATCCCGATCATCGGCTGGGGCGTGCCTTCGTTCGCCTCTGGGATGCGACCAACCTGTTCTTGCGCGAACGAGGCATTCCATGGTCGATGAGCCGGATATCCGCCTTCGCGCCGGAGTCGCGACGCAGTCACGCGAGCATGGAAGCGGTCCGGATCGGCACCTGCCTCTACCTCTGCGTCGGTTCGCTGCAGTTGTCCTTCCTGAGCAGGGCTCCCTGGATGCATGTCGGCTTCTCGTCCGCACGCAGGCCCGTTTTTCGCGCGGAAGCGCCCGACGAGCGCGATGGTCCCGTCGGGGGCTGACGTTGCGACGCATCAATTGACGAACTAGCGAACAACATGACAGCAATCGTAAGGACGGTGATATCCGATCTTGTTCGGCCTGACGGCAGGGAAGATCGCGTGGCCCTGCGCTACGCGGGCGTCGACGTCAACTATCAGGCGCTCCACGACCAGTGTGAAGCGTTCGGTTCGTATCTGCTCGGGATGAAGCTCGGCAAGGGTGAGCGCGTGGCCGTGTACCTGGAGAAGCGGCCCGAAACGGTCGTGGCGATGTTCGGCGCGGCGATGGCCGGACTCGTGTTCGTGCCGGTCAACCCGCTCCTCAAGGGGGACCAGGTCGGACACATCCTGCGAGACTGCAACGTGCGTGTGCTTGTCACGTCGTCGGATCGTCTCGACGTCCTGCGTCCCACATTGGGCGAATGCGAGGATCTCCGCCACGTCGTGCTCGTGGACGCCCCAGCGCCCGCGGGTCCCGGCTACTCGGTTGGCGCCTGGGAGGAGATCGGAAGCATTGCTCCGGGTCCGATGAAGCCCCATCGTCACATCGACGTCGACCTGGGTGCGATCTTCTACACCTCTGGAAGCACGGGCAAACCCAAGGGCGTCATGCTGTCGCATCGAAATATCGTCTGCGGCGGCGTCAGCGTGTCGTCGTACTTGCGCAACCACGCCGAGGATCGTCTCCTGGCGGCCCTGCCCTTGTCGTTCGACGCCGGCTTCAGTCAGTTGACGACCGGATTCCACACCGGCGCCTGCGTGGTGTTGCACAACTATTTTCTCGCACGGGACGCCGTCAAGGCGCTTGCCAAGGAACGCATCACGGGCCTCACGGCGGTGCCGCCGCTGTGGTTCCAGTTGATCCAGCAGCCGTGGCCGGAGTCGATTGCCGATCATCTCCGATACATTGCAAATACCGGCGGACGCATGCCGCGCACGACGCTCGATGCGTTGCGAGGCCGCTTGCCCAACACGCAGCCGTACCTGATGTACGGGCTTACCGAAGCGTTCCGGTCCACCTACCTTCCGCCGGAGGAAGTGGATCGTCGACCGGACTCGATCGGCAAGGCGATCCCCAATGCGGAGATCCTGGTGCTGCGTGAAGACGGGACGCCATGTGCGCCGCGCGAACACGGGGAACTCGTTCATCGAGGCGCCCTCGTGGGGATGGGTTACTGGAACGATCCGGCCAAGACGGCGGAGCGCTACAAGCCGGTGCCGGGACGCGAGTCGGGATTTGTGATTCCGGAGATGGCCGTGTTTTCCGGCGATACCGTGTACGCGGACGAGGACGGCTTCCTGTACTTCGTGGGGCGCCGCGACGAAATGATCAAGACCTCAGGCTACCGCGTGAGTCCGACGGAGATCGAGGAAGTGATCTACCGGACCGGTCTGGTGGCCGAAGTGGCCGCACTGGGCGTGAATCATGATCAGTATGGCCAGGCAATCGTCCTGGTGGCCGTGATGGCTGACGATGCACCGAAGGAAGCGGCGGCATTGCTTGCGGCTTGCCAGCAAGCACTTCCCGCCTACATGGTGCCCAAGCATATCGACCTGCGTACCGGCGCATTGCCCCGGAACCCCAACGGCAAGATCGATCGCAAGTTGTTGGCGGACGAGTTCAAGAACCTGTTCTCCGAGGTGGTCCCATCGTGAATGCGCCGCACGCCGACACCAGTCCGGGCAAGGTGACCACGTGCCCCTTCCCGATTCGCGATGGGCAACTCACGGTAGGCGGGGTTCCCATCACGCAGCTGGCCGCACGTGTGGGCCGTACGCCTTTCTACGCATATGACAGGCGGGTGATCGCCGACCATGTGAAGGGTCTGCGAGCGCTGTTGCCTGCGGAAGTCGCATTGCACTATGCGATGAAGGCGAACCCGATGCCGGCGCTGGTGCAGACCATGGTGGGTCTGGTCGACGGACTGGATCTCGCGTCGGCAGGCGAACTCAAGGTTGCACTGGATGCGGGCGCCGACCCTGCGACCATGAGCTTCGCCGGGCCTGGCAAGCGTGCTGAGGAACTGACGCAGGCCATCGCCTCCGGCGTCACGATCAACATCGAATCTGCCGCCGAGATTTCCGGTATCGCCGCAGCCCAGCGCGCGCTCGGCGTGACTCCGCGCGTCGCCGTACGCGTGAATCCGGATTTCGAACTGAAGTCGTCCGGCATGAAGATGTCCGGCGGTCCGAAACAGTTCGGCATCGATGCCGAATCGGTGCCCGAAGTGCTTCACGCCATCGGTGCGGAACGCTTCGCCTTCGAGGGATTCCACGTCTACAGCGGTTCACAGAACCTCAAAGCGGACGCGTTGTTCGACGCGCAGCAGAAGACGGTCGATCTGGCGGCGAGGCTTGCATCGTCAGCGCCAGGACCGGTGAGGACGCTCAATATCGGTGGAGGGTTTGGCGTGCCTTACTTCCCCGGCGATACGCCGCTCGATATCGGTGCGGTCGCTTCCAACATGCGGTCGATCGTGGCGCAGGCGAAGAAGCTGATGCCCGGGGTGCAGTTGGTGGTCGAGCTGGGACGTTATCTCGTGGCGCACGGCGGCCTGTACGTCGCGAAGGTCATCGATCGCAAGATCTCGAGGGGGCACGTCTTTCTGGTGACGGACGGAGGTTTGCACCATCACCTCGCAGCCTCCGGGAACTTCGGGCAGGTCATTCGCAAGAACTATCCTGTCTTGATCGGGACGCGAGCCGATCGGTCTCCCGAGGAGTCGGCATCCGTGGTCGGGCCTCTGTGTACGCCACTGGATTTGCTGGGTGACCGTATGGAATTGCCTCGCGCCGACGTAGGCGATCTGGTGTGCGTCCTCATGTCTGGCGCCTACGGATTCACCGCAAGCCCTCACTTGTTCCTCAGTCATCCTGCACCGGTCGAGGTGCTCGTCTGACGACCGCGCCCGGGCGCGTCATGCGTCCGGGCATCGCTTCCAGATCTCCTACCGTTGCGCCCATGACCTTCTCCTGGAGTCCCTTCCGCTGGCTGTCGCCGCCTGGTTCGCACGCCAAACTGAACATCTTCATCTTTCATCGCGTGCTGCCCGCGCCGGATCCGATTTTGCCGTCGGAGCCGGATGCCGGGCGGTTCGAGGCCATGCTTCGTTTCCTCAAGCAGTGGTTCAACGTTCTGCCGCTGCTGGAGGCAGTGAAGCGTCTTGAGGCGGGTACTCTCCCGGCCGCGAGCGCTTGCATCACTTTCGACGATGGTTACGCCGACAACTTGACGATTGCGGCGCCGCTCCTGCGTCGATACGAGATTCCTGCGACGGTGTTCATCGCGACTGGCTACATTTCGGGCGGCCGGATGTGGAATGACACGATCATAGAAGCGATCCGTCGCTCGCCTCGTGAGCGGCTCGACCTCATGGATCTGGGTCTGCCGGATCTCACACTGGGGGACGTCGCGAGTCGTCGCGTCGCGATCGATCGACTTCTGCGCCAGATCAAATATGTTCCCCTCGCGCGCCGGACGGAGATTGCAGACGAGGTCGGAAGGCGCTCGAGGGCGGATCTGCCCGATGACTTGATGCTCACACGCCGTCAGCTCATCGAGCTTTCCTCGCCGCTGATCACCATCGGAGGGCACACGGTGCATCACCCGATTCTGGCGATCGAATCCGCCGCGACGGCGGAGCGTGAGATTCGACAGGGGCGCGCCGATCTCGAGGACTGGATCCAGCAACCTGTTGAGACGTTCGCATATCCCAACGGCAGGCCCGTGAAGGACTATGGTTCGGAGCATGTCGATCTGGTCAGACGAGCCGGATTCCGCTGCGCGGTCAGCACGGCCGCCGGGTATGCGACCGAAGGAGCCGACGTGTATCAGTTGCCGCGCTTCACGCCCTGGGGCCAGGCAATGACCAAGTTCGCACTTCAACTCGGGCGGCATCTCGTGCGGTCGCACGGCCCCATCACCGCAGGAGCGATGCTTTGAATCGGAAGACGTTGATCGGCGTGATTGCGGGTTCCGCCGGACTCGCCGACATGCTGGCGGAGGTGACGGGGCGAAACGATTCCGGCGTCGGACGAAAGGGCATATTCGCTCGATCCGCGACCAGTTGGATCGAGGCAAGCGAAGGATCGCACATTCGGAGCGAAGCAGACGGGGATCGCGGCTATTGCCTCGTGCTCGGGGCGCCGCACCGGCAGGGAAGCAGCGCTTCCGATTGCTTGTCTCCGAGAGAGATCCTGCACGGGTATCTTGCCAAGGGTGCGGAAGTCCTGCAGGAGATTTCCGGGGGATTCGCGATCATCGTGCACGACGCTCAGAAGCGTCGCACTCTTGTTGCGGTGGATCGCTTCGGGATCTACCCGATCGTCTACCGGCTGCTCGACAACGCCGTGATCGTGGGACGGTATGCGGACGAGGTGGCGAAGCTTCTCCCCAAAGGCGATGCGCTGGACATTCAGGCGCTCTACGACTACCTGTACTTCCACGTCATTCCTGCGCCGACGACGGTCTACAAGTCGGTGAAGCGTCTGGAAGCTGCGCAATGCGCCGAATTCACCGATGGCCGTCTGGACGTCCGCTCCTATTGGAGTCCCGACTATCGCGTCGTCGAGGGAACCTTCGAATCCCGGCGGAAGGCGTTCACCGAACTGATGAAGGGGGCGGTGGCACGAGAGTCGGGCGGCGGCACAACGGGTGCCTACCTGAGCGGCGGCACGGACAGCTCGACGGTCGTGGGCTGGCTCGGACAGGTCACCGGCAAGCCTGCGAAGTGCTTTTCCATCGGATTCGATGCGGCCGGATATGACGAGATGGCCTATGCGCGACTGGCCGCAAAGCACTTCTCGGCTGATCATCTGGAATACTACGTAACGCCGGTCGATGTGGTGAGGGGCGTACCCACGATCGCGGCTCACTACGATCAGCCGTTCGGGAATTCGTCGGCGCTTCCGGCTTTCTTCTGTGCGGGGAAAGCGGCCGAGCGGGGCGTGAGCGTCCTGCTTGCGGGCGATGGCGGCGACGAGATCTTCGGCGGAAACGTTCGCTACGCGACGCAAAAGCTTTTCGGATTCTACGACCGGATTCCATCCGCATTGCGCAGCGGGCTGCTGGAGCCGTTCTTCTTGAACGGTCCGTTTCGCGGTTTCGGGCCGGCACGCAAGGTTCGCCGCTACATCGAGCAGGCCAAACTCGGCCTGCCTGCACGTCTCGAGACATACAACCTCCTCCGCTACCTCGGAGCGTCCCGCATTCTGACGGCTGAGATTTTGCACAGCGTTCGGGGCGATTCGCCCGAGCGGCAGCAGCGTGATGTCTACGCGCGGTTTGCGGACGAGTCGGTCGTGAATTCGCTGCTTGCGTTCGACTGGAAGTACACCCTGGCCGAGGCCGATCTTCCGAAGGTGGTTCAAACGGCCGAGATGGCAGGGTGCGAAGTCAGATTCCCCATGCTCGCGGATGACCTCGTGGCGTTCGCCAACGGGTTGCCAGAAAGCTGCAAAGTTAAAGGGCTGAAGTTGCGCCACTTCTTCAAGGAGGCCTCACGCGGCTTCCTGCCGGATGAAATTCTGACGAAGTCGAAACATGGATTCGGCTTGCCGTTTGGCACTTGGGTCGTGAGCGACCCGACGTTGCGTCGATTCGCATTGGACAGCATGCAGTCCCTGGTTGACCGACGCTTCATTCGTCGCGAGTTCCTTGACGAAGTCGTGTCGGACCGCCTTTCTGAGCACGCAGGTTTCTTTGGCGAGGCCATCTGGATTCTTCTCATGCTGGAGCAATGGCTCCGCGTGCACGATGCCAGTTTCACGCTGTGAGATACCCGAGACGCGTCGGCGCCGGGTCGGTCGGAGTCGGGACGCAAGTCTGTCGATGAGGCTTACACTCTCGTCAGGCTTGCGCCGTCTCGTTCGGGGGATAGTGGATAAAAATCATTTGGTTACTGGTGTGTCACATGATGGTATCCGACTTGCTTGGAAACCCGCTATCCTATGCGCCATGCTAAGGTTTTCAGGGGCGGTTCCATGAACAGTGATCAACATTCGCGCAGACGGTTTCTCAGTGGATCTGCGGCGGTTCCCGTGATTCTTACGGTTCAATCAGGGTCAGCGGTCGCCGCCACCAGCAGCGCCTGCCAGATTCGCGACGCAGCCCGCGCCACCCCTACGCTCCTGCCGATCCAGCCCAATCAGTCCATCAGTGGGCCCAGTCCTGATGAGTGGGTGCGCCGCAACATCCAGTTGGTCAAGCTGAAAGTGAACGGTGTTCCCTACAAGACATCGACCGGAAACTGGATTCAGGTGTTCCGCAATCGGGCCGGGACGTACTACTACCGATTCCTCGGTGACAATGTGACGCCCACGTTGCTGAATGGGGTCAATGATCCGCGTCCACCCGGTCAAGTCGTTGGCCAGACGATTGAAGAGATCAATGTGACCAACAATGGTGTCCGGTCTGCGTTGATTCGCGTCGATTCCACAGGTGCCGAGTTGGACTTCTTCTGGGCGACTGCTGGCGGGCAGAAGATTACGAAGTCTTGCTGGACCTCTTTCAAGTAGCCTCGCGTCCTTTGGCCTCGACCGGACGACGATTCCCGGCTCGTCAGTGAGGTGTCTAGAACTTGGATGTGCTTGGCGCTGCCCGGTGGGGTCTGTTGGATTCAGAGGGGACGCGCTGGGCTGATCTCGGCGATGACGTGATGGTGTTCAACCCGCTGTCGTGGGAGTCACACAGGGTTTCACCGCTCGTCATGTTCGTCCTTGAGGCACTCCGCAAGGGGAATGCATCGCAGGCGGAGATCATCCAGTCACTGCCGCCGTCCGACTTGAGTGACGCTGCGCTTGATGATGCCGTATCGCAGACACTCCAGGAATTGGTTCGTCTTGGCCTTGCCCGCGAAGTGCGCGGCTCTTGATTCGATCCATTCGCACTGATGAATTGGCCGTACGCCTGTCTCTCGACGGCATCGGTATATCCATTGGTGGGGCAACGGTGCGACTGCGATCGGACGTCGACGGCTTGGCGGTCGCGCTGCAGGCCGTATACGGTCAATATCCTCTGGAGCCGTCAGCGGGTTTCTTCGATGCAACGATCGAGATCAGGCGCGTTGCCGGGTTTCGTCGATACTTCAGACCCCAGATCGAGTTGATCCTTGATGCGGCCACGCCCTTTGAGCCATTTCCGGCGGACACTCATTTGCCGTTGATGGAGTGGGGCATGAATCACGCTCTGGCCGAGCGGTATCTTCACAGTCTGTTACTTCACGCCGGCGTCGTCGAGAAGAGGGGGGTTGCTGTAGTGCTCCCCGCTGTTCCCGGCTCGGGCAAGAGCACGCTGACTGCGGCCCTGATGTGCAGCGGATACCGACTGCTGTCAGACGAGTTCGGGGCGCTCTCTCTGGCAACCGGGATGCTTACCCCAATGCTGAAGCCGATCGCACTGAAGAACGAGTCTATTCCAGAAATCCGCCGGCGGTATCCGCAAGCAACCATGGGTCCAGTGTTCCCGCGAACGCGGAAAGGGGATGTGGGTCATCTGGCGCCCGATGCGCGGAGCATCGAGTTGCGATCGCAACCCGGTCTGCCAAGACTGGTGCTGTTCCCGACCTTCGTTCGCGGGGCGTCCGTACAACTCGATCGGGTCGATGCCGCGACCGCGTTTGGCAAGCTGGCAGTCAATTCCTTCAACTATGAATTCCTCGGAATCCAGTCCTTCGACGCCGTTGCGCGACTCGTCACCACGTGTACATGCAAGCGGATTGTGTTCAGCGACCTTTCGGAAGCTGTGCAGTCGATCGATCATATGGTCGACGATCTCGCCGGCGGGCAATCGATTCACTGCTCGGGCGGTGCGGGTCAATAGCCGGATAGCATTGCATTCTCTGCGGCCGTCTCCAGGCGTCTCCCATACTCACCTGCGTGGGATGTAGTTCCAGAGCAAATGCTTTCGACCAGCCAAGAAGATCGCGGCGACGTCAGGCAACTACTGACTCTTCTCAAGGAACCGCAGTTCGTCGCGGGGAAGACTCTCGATCAGTGGGACCTGGCCATTCGCAAAACCCGGATGTCCGAGTTGCTTGGCGTCGTCGCCCATCGCCTCGAGGCGGCGGGTGTTCTGAGTGATATTCCACAGCCCGTCCTGAGGCATCTCGTAGCGGCCAAGAACCTGTATCTGCATCGGCGCCAAGTCGCCTTCCATGTGTTGTGGGGGCTGAACTCCGTATTTGCCGATGCGCCTTATTCCGTGGTTCTGCTCAAAGGTACGGCCTACGTGGCGCAGGCACTTGAAATGTCTTTCGGTCGATTGTTCGACGATGTCGACATCATGGTCCCGAGAGAGCGTATAGATGACGCGGAGCAGCGCCTGCAGAGTGCGGGTTGGATTTCAACCATGCCGGATCCGTACGATCAGCGCTACTACCGCGAGTGGTCGCATGAAATTCCCCCAATGGAGCATCCTCAGTTTGGCGTGCAGTTGGATGTTCATCACACGATTCTTCCTGTCACAGGCCGTGTCCGTCCGAATCCCGTCCGTCTGCTGTCCCGTTCGATGGCCGTTCCTGGGCAACCATGGCGCGTCCTTCACCCCGCTGACCAAGTCTTGCACGCATCTGCGCACTTGATCCAAGACTCGGACTGCACGGGCAGATTCCGGGAACTCGTCGATATCGACGGCTTGATTCGCTGTCATCGGCGTGTGCCGGACTTCTGGCAGCAACTGGCGGACAGTGCGGACGAGCAAGGTCTTGGACGTACCCTGTGGTATGCCTTGCGGTATTGCACCGCTTGGTTAGGAACCGCGATTCCCGTCGAGACCCAGGCGCGCCTGGATCGGCACAAACCGCCGGTCATCGTCGAACGAGCCATGGACGCGTGCATCGCAAGGGTCATCTTCGGCCGCCATCCCGACGCGCGCCCTGCTCGGAGCATCGAATCCGCATCCCTGCTGCTCAAGTTCCGAGCACAGTGGCTTCGCATGCCGTTGGGGCTGCTGGCCTATCACGCTGCCATGAAGTCGTTGCGCGCGTGGCAGAAGTCGCCGTCATCCACCGGCGCTGACGCTTGACCCGGTCCCGACAAGACATCGCTCGGTGACGGGCGCCCAATCCCCATCTTCTTCATTCGATTGCCGGACGGTACGCTGGGGTCGCCTCGACAACGGATGACCCCAGCAAGAATTTCGCAGCGGCTGCTCCCAACCTCCGATCAACATTTTCTTCGATCTTTCGGGATCTTGGTCTCGCAGGCATTGTGCTCGCTTGTGGCAGCGCGGCACTCCCACCGGTCGTATTTTCGGATCTGCGAATCGCAAGGATCGATGCATGATATTGTTGTTTAATCAGAGAGTTCCGATCGTCGCAGTGCTGGAGCTGGGTCTTGCGGTCTGTGTGTTCTGTATTTCGTTCATCAGTGCCGCAGTGGGACATGGTCGTGGCGTCGTGATGGACGATGCCATGGTCTGGGGTGCCGTCGGGACCTTCACGCTGAGTCAGGTGCTCTGCCTCGGCGCCTTCCAATTGCATCGGCTCGATCGCAGTTCCTCGGCGACGGCGTTTGCTGCGCGCGCGCTCCTGAGCTTGGCGGCCGGGAGCGCACTCGTTTACTTGCTGTTTTCGGTATTCCCGGATGGGGCCGGCTATCGCGCTGCGCTCCCCGAAGCATTGCTGCTGTCCGCGGCTGGATTGCTGCTTGTCCGCCTGCTACTGGTGTTCGGCGTCGAGATGGAGTGGTTGACTCATCGCATTCTCGTGCTAGGCACCGGTCCAGAAGCGCTTTCGGTACAGAAGGCGCTACAAGGCATGTCGAGGTCCGGTGTGACGCTGACGGGCTTCTTCCCGATCAATGCCAATGTTCCGGGCGCAGTGCCTGCCGAAAGGGTGATCAACACTGCCGCCTCACTCGAGGATGCTGTCCGCAAGCTCAAGGTCAATGAAGTTATTGTTGCACTGCAGGAACAGCGCGGCGGTCTGCTGCCAGTCAGCCAACTGCTCAATTGTCGTTTGCGTGGCGTTCGGGTCACGGATCTCTCCGGATTCTTTGAGCGGGTCACCGGCGAGGTGCCCGTGGGTTCTCTCAAGGCCAGTTGGCTGATCTATGGCGACGGATTCCGCCAGGGCTGGTCACGGCGATTCGTCAAGCGGGCCTTCGATCTGATTGCATCGGTTGTTCTCTTGGCAATCGCGGGCCCCATCATGTTGCTGGCGGGCCTCGCCATCTACGCCGAAAGCGGTCGACCGATCATCTTCCGCCAGGAGCGTGTCGGTCTCGGGGGAAGAGCTTTCATGCTGCTGAAATTCAGAAGCATGCGGACCGATGCGGAGAAGGACGGCGTGCCTAAGTGGGCAAGCACAGGCGACCCTCGTGTTACGCGTGTGGGACGGTTCATCCGGCGCACGAGGATTGACGAGTTACCTCAGATCTTCAATGTTCTGACCGGCGAGATGAGTTTTGTCGGTCCGCGTCCGGAACGACCGTTCTTCGTGTCCCAATTGACCGAGCAGGTACCCTATTACGGCGCACGCCATACCGTGAAGCCCGGGCTGACGGGATGGGCGCAAGTTCGGTACAGCTACGGTGCTTCGGTTGAGGATGCGGTACGGAAGCTCCAGTACGACCTCTACTACGTGAAGAACCACAGCGTGTTTCTCGACCTGGTCATCCTCGTCAGCACTATCAAGGTGGTTCTGATGGGCGAAGGCGCGAGGTGAATCGCGTCGCGAGACCAAGTTGTCTCCATCGATGAGTCGCTCACCCGCTTTCCGGCGGAACCTGCAATCCTCTGGGCGGGGAGTGTTTGCGTGGGAAAACGCCGGCTGGTGCTTTCAACTCGATGCTCGTTGGAAATGGTGTCCGCGATCCACGTGCCTAGAAATCTCCGCAGACGGAACCAAGGCGTGACAATGGCGTGGGCACCTGACGACCCGACGTTGCGGAACGACGCATGCTGACCCATCAAGTGTTCTCGGCGACCTGCTACGCCATCGGAGCGCTCGCGTATCTGGCGTTCGCGCTTCAGATCACCCGGGGTTCGCGACTCGCGGGGCGCGGTGGCCTGCTCCTCCTGGCGGCGATTACGAGTGCCATCTGGGAGTTTTCGGGGCTTTGGCTGGCACTGCAGCCGAGTCCTGCTCTGATGCTTGCCAGTTTCCTGGCAGATGGTTTGAGAATCGGTATCTGGTGCGGATTCGTGCTCGTGCTGCTGCCCCAGTTCCGTGTGCTGAGATGGGAGATCGCGCTCAAGCCGATGGGACGATGGCTCGGTAGCGCAGGTCTGATCTTGACGCTTTGGGGTGTCTACGTCGGTTCATTCCTGTTTTCGGCACGCGACGTCGGATTGTCCGATCCGTCCGACGCGTTGTTTGGTGCATCCGTCGCGGCTGCGGTTGTCGGATTGAGTCTGTCCGAACAACTGTATCGCGGGACGCCGGAATCGGCTCGGTGGGGCATCAAGCCGCTCTGTCTCGGCTTGGCAGCGACATCTGCATTCGATCTATTCATGTTCTCGGATGCGCTGGTGACCAAGGTGCTGGATGGCCAGATCTGGACCGTCCGGGGCTTGATCCATGCCTTGGCGATTCCGTTGTTCATGGTCGCGACGGCCCGCAACAAGGGTTGGACGATCGACCTGTCTGTTTCTCGAACGATCGTATTTCGCTCCACGGCGTTGGTGCTCTCCGGCCTCTACATGCTCATCGTGGCCGGCGCCGGGTACTACGTGAGATTCTTCGGCGGGGACTGGGGGCGGGCATTCCAGGTCACGCTGTTCTTCGTCGCCATGCTGTTGCTCGCTCTGGTCCTGCTCTCGGGCTCGGTTCGGGCGCGACTGCGGGTCTTCATCAACAAGAACTTCTTCTCCTATCGCTACGACTATCGGGAGGAATGGCTGAGATTCACCCGACTGCTCTCCGGGGCGACAGAGTCGTCCGGGATCGAGGAACGGTCGATCCGAGCCCTTGCTGACCTCGTCGAGAGCCCCGCGGGCGTACAGTGGTGGAAAGGGGAGGAAGAGCGCTATCGCCCGGTCGGCGCCTGGAATGCCTCGATGCCGGGAAATGATGAACCGCAGGATGCTGCCTTTGTTCAGTTCATGGCGCGGACCGGTTGGGTCATCGATATCCAGACGTACCGAACATCCTCGGCGCGCTACCCCGGGTTGGAGTTGCCCCTTTGGTTGACCGATCAAGCGGACGCGTGGCTGTTGATACCGCTCTTCGTCGGCGACTCGCTGGACGGATTCGTCCTCCTGACGAGCCCCCGAACTCCCCTGGAACTCAACTGGGAGGTGCTTGATCTCCTAAAGACGGCCGCCCGGCAAGCCGCTACTGTCATTGGACAGGTACGGGCTACCGAAGCGCTGGTTGAGGCACAGCAGTTTGGCGCGTTCAATCGGATGTCGGCGTTTGTGGTGCATGACCTCAAGAACTTGGTGGCACAGCTGTCGCTCATGCTCAAGAACGCCGAGCGGCACAGCGCGAATCCGGAGTTCCAGAACGACATGCGGCTCACCATCGAACACGTGGTGGACCGCATGAACCGATTGCTGCAGCAGCTTCGTTCGGGGACCGCGCCCATTGCCAACGTTTCGCCGGTCGACGTTGCTGAAGTCGTGGCGCGGATCAGCGGCGTCTTCGCAAAACAAGGGCGCCGGCTTGAGATGGAACTCACGAAGGGACTCTGGGCCATGGCTCATGAGGAGCGCCTTGAACGGGTGATCGGACATCTGGTCCAGAACGCGTTCGACGCCACGGGAGGCAAGGGGATAGTGAAGGTGGCAACGTATGTTCAGGATGGTGCCCCGATGGTTGAAGTCCGGGACGACGGAAAGGGAATGAGTCCCGAGTTCATCCGGAACGAGCTGTTCAAGCCCTTCAGGTCGACAAAGGAAACAGGAATGGGCATCGGCGCCTATGAAAGTCGGCAGTATCTGACAGAGATCGGCGGACGCGTCATTGTCGACAGCACGGAAGGTGTGGGTACGACGTTTCGAGTCCTGCTCCCTGCGCGGCCAGGCCAATTGGAAGGCGAACGAGCAGGCGACCGAGTGGAAGCGACATGACTGACAAGAGAAAACCGCTGCTGGTGATTGAAGATGATCCGGCGCTGCAGAAGCAGATGAGATGGGCGTTTGACCAGTACGAGGTGCTGCTGGCCGACGACAGGGATTCGGCGATCGCGCAGTTGCGACGCTTCGAACCGGCTGTGATCACCATGGATCTGGGCTTGCCCCCGCATCCGGACGAGCCGACCACGGGATTTGCACTGCTGCAAGAGATTCTGTCGATGGCCCCCGACTCGAAGGTCATCGTGATAACGGGTCAGCACGATCGTTCGAATGCTGTCCGTTCCATCGCGTTGGGGGCATACGACTTCTGCGAGAAGCCGTTCCAACCCGAGATGCTGTCCCTCATCATCGAGCGGGCCTTCCGGCTCTATGAACTGCAGGCCGAAAACCATCGGCTGCAGAACGCGCAATTGGCTCCGGGTGCTTCAGGAATCATCACTCGAGATCCGGAGATGCAGAAGGTCTGCCGGACCGTGGAAAAAGTCGCAGCCACCAATGCGACCGTGATGCTTCTCGGTGAATCGGGGACCGGAAAGGAACTGCTTGCACGATCGCTCCACGTCAACTCGCCCCGGAAGTCCAATCGATTCGTGGCGATCAATTGCGCGGCAATTCCCGAAAATCTGCTTGAAAGCGAACTTTTTGGATACGAGAAAGGTGCCTTCACCGGAGCCGCCAAGCAGACGCCGGGAAAGATCGAAGTCGCCAATGGCGGGACTCTCTTCCTGGATGAGACAGGAGACTTGCCGCTCCCGCTTCAGGCCAAGTTGTTGCGCTTCCTGCAGGAACGCGTCATCGAGCGAATTGGAGGGCGGGAGGAGATTCCCGTCGATGTGCGGATAGTCTGCGCGACACACCAGAATCTCCAGTCGCTCATCAGTGCCGGCAAATTCCGCGAAGATCTGTACTACCGCCTGGCCGAGATTGTCCTTACGATTCCTCCGCTGCGTACCCGCAAGGGCGATGCGAGCCTGCTCACCCATGCGTTCGTCCGCAAGTTTGCCGAGGAGCAGCGCGCGGGAACCGTCTCCCTGTTGCCGGAGGCGGTCGATGCGATCGAGGCGTACGAATGGCCCGGCAACGTTCGCGAGCTCGAGAATCGTGCGAAGCGCGCCGTGATCATGGCCGAGAACTCGTCTCTGCGAGCGGAGGACTTCGGCCTGCAGGTGGTCGCTCCCGAGCCCGAAATGTTCAACCTGCGTCGAGTCCGCGACGAAGCGGAGCGGGAGGCCATTGTTCGCGTCCTGGGGCGGGTCAACGGCAACATCAGCCGCGCAGCGGAGCTCCTGGGCGTCAGTCGCCCGACTCTCTACGACTTGATGGCCAAATACGCCCTCCGATCGCCTGAAAAGCTGGTCGCAGCCCAAGCGTCATCGGACGGCGTACAAGCCTAGGGCCGCGCTGTCGGGATGGCGCGATCGGCGGAGAGACTGGGCCGTGCTCTCCGTCCGTCCTGTCGGCGCCGAGCACTTTCGGACCGCACGAGTAGGAATTTGCAAGAACAATCAAGCAAGGGAACATCGTCACCATGAATTCAGTTGCAGTCGTGGGCCTGGGCTACGTGGGTCTGCCCTTGGCCGTGGAGTTCGGAAAGCGCGTGCGTACCATCGGGTTCGATCTCTCCAGATCGAAGGTCGAGTCATACGCCAAGCATGTGGATCCCACAGGTGAAGTGAGTGTCACTGATCTCAGGGCAGCAGTGCACTTCACCGCGACAACCGACCCGGCCGCACTCGCAGAGGCTGACTACTTGATTGTTGCGGTCCCTACCCCCGTGGATGATGCGCACCAACCGGACTTCTCGCCGCTCGTCGGAGCGAGTGAAATCGTCGGACGCCACATGAAGCGAGGTGCCATTGTCGTTTTCGAGTCGACGGTGTATCCGGGTGCGACCGAAGAAGTGTGCGTCCCGATCATGGAGAAGGTGTCGGGCATGCGATGGGGTCAGGACTTTCATGTGGGGTACTCGCCGGAGCGGATCAACCCGGGTGACAAGGAACGCACCGTCACCAAGATCAAGAAGGTCGTTTCAGGGGATACCCCGGAGACCTTGGAGAAGGTCGCGAAGCTATATGAGATGGTGATCGTGGCAGGTGTTCATCGCGCCTCGAGCATCAAAGTTGCGGAGGCAGCCAAGGTCATCGAGAACACGCAACGGGACCTGAACATCGCCCTGATGAACGAACTGGCGCTCATCTTCCATCGGCTTGGAATCGACACTCTGGAAGTGCTGGAGGCGGCCGGTACCAAATGGAATTTCTTGCCCTTCCGCCCGGGGCTCGTCGGCGGTCACTGCATTGGCGTGGATCCTTACTACCTTACCTACAAGGCCGAGAAGGTCGGGTACCATCCACAAGTCATCTTGGCTGGCCGGCGCATCAACGATGGAATGGGGAAGTACGTGGCCGAGCAGACCGTGAAGCGGATGATCCACGGCGGTTTTCCCGTTCGAGGTGACAATGTCATCGTGCTGGGGCTGACATTCAAGGAGAACTGCCCGGACACGCGCAATACACGGGTGGTCGATGTCATTCAGGAGCTCAAATCCTATGGGGTCAATGTCTACGTACACGACCCCGTGGCCAGCGCAGAGGAAGCGAGACATGAATACGGGATTGAACTCACGCCGTGGGAAGAGCTCCCTGCCGCTTCCGCTGTGGTGTACGCGGTCGCTCACAAGGAATTCACGAGCATGTCTCTGGATGCGATGACCGCGAAAATGAAGCCGCGGGCGGTGCTTGTCGACGTGAAGGGCCAAGTCGATGCCAAAGGCTATGCGAGCAAGGGGATCGACGTTTGGCGCCTCTGAACGTGCGCGGTTCAAGGTCGTGCTCCCTCCGCTGCCTCTACGTTCGCGAGGGGTAGCCGATGGCGACATGGCTGGTGACTGGAGGTGCGGGATTCATCGGGTCCCATTTGGTCGAATCGTTGCTGATGCAAGGTGAGCAGGTCAGGACACTTGACAACCTGTCTACCGGACACGCGTCGAATCTCGAAGACGTTCGGCGGCGAGTCGGGGAGTCGGCTTGGGCTCGTCACAACTTTATTCACGCCGACATTCTGGATCTCGACGCTTGTCGACGGGCCTGCAACGGTGCCCAGTTCGTCCTTCATCAAGCAGCATTGGGGTCCGTGCCGCGATCCATTGCAGATCCGATTGCGTCGAACGCCGCCAACGTCTCCGGCTTTCTCAATCTACTCGTCGCCGCGAAGGACGCCGGTATCAGGCGCGTCGTCTACGCTTCGTCAAGTTCCGTCTATGGCGATCATCCGGCACTGCCGAAGGTCGAGGATCAGACCGGACAGCCGCTATCTCCCTACGCCGTCACGAAGGTTGTGAACGAACTGTATGCCGGTGTCTTTTCCAAGGTGTACGGGATGGAGGTGATCGGGTTGAGGTACTTCAATGTATTTGGCGCGCGCCAGGATCCCGAAGGACCGTACGCTGCAGTCATTCCTCGCTGGGTGAAGTCATTGCTCCGCGATGAGGAAGTACGGATCCACGGTGATGGCGAAACTACCCGGGACTTCTGTTACGTGAAGAATGTGGTTCAAGCGAATCTGAAGGCTGCCACGACGGACAGTCTCGATGCGGATCGTCGCGTGCTGAACGTGGCTGTCAATCAGCGGGTATCGCTCAACGTTCTCTTTGGGACCCTGGTGGAGTTGCTTTCCTGCACCCATCCGGTGGTACGCTCAAGGCATCCAGTGTTCGTTGAATTCCGGCAAGGAGACGTGCGCCACTCGTTGGCGGACATTTCGAGAGCGCGAGAGGTCATCGGGTACTCCCCCACGCACGACCTCCGGGCGGGTCTTGAAGAGGCGCTCCCCTGGTATGTGTCCCAATTCGAACGTTCATCGTCTCCGGTCACGCGTTGCTGACACCGACGTCCGCGGGTCTGGCCGACGGGCTCGAGTTGGCGACCTTGTCCGTCGAATAGGTCTCGTTGCTTCGCGCGCGATTCATGAAGTCTTCGTGGCAGTCCTATGGCGGGGGGCGCTCTTGGCGATCTCTCTGTCCTTGGTGCAGGGGGTGCAAGCCCGTGACGCGAAGGACACGATTCAACGGGTGAAGCCATCGATCGTCGCGGTCGGGACCTTTGAACGCACGCGATCTCCTGCATTTGCATTCTCCGGTACCGGCTTCGCGGTGGGGGATGGCGGTCTTGTGGCGACGAATGCACACGTACTCCCGAAGTCGCTTGACGGGGAGAGACGAGAGACGATCGCGGTCGCCGTATCGACGAATTCAGGACAGTTGCAGGTGTACCCGGCCAATGTGGTTGCACAGGATCTCAGCAACGACACGGCGATCCTGTCGATAGTGGGCGGCAGGTTTCCGCCCTTGCCGCTGGGTGACTTTCAGCGCCTTCGGGAGGGCCAAGAACTGTACTTCACGGGTTTTCCGATCGGGACGGTCTTGGGGCTCATCCCTGCAACTCATCGAACCATCGTCGCGGCCTTGACACCACTGGCGATACCTCAGCCCGATGCCGCGCAACTGGATGCTCGATCGATCAGGCGGCTCTCCCAGCCGGTGCCGCAAGTCATTCAGTTGGACGCCATTGCCTACCCAGGCAACAGTGGAAGTCCCGTCTACGATCCCGAATCCGGTGAAGTGATGGGTATCCTGAACTCGGTGTTTGTGAAGAGCACTCGGGAATCTGCGCTCAGCACACCGAGCGGTATCGCATTTGCCGTACCCGTAAGCGTAGTGATCAGTCTCTTGGCACGTCAGCGATAGCTGAGCGCCGACTCATTCGATTTCCAAGTGTGGCTGCCTTGATTGCTGGTCTGCACGTCGAATGGAAAGATCTCTCGCAATCCCAATAGTTCGACGATTACTTCTTCTCCCGTTGCGAATGGAGCTTCTTGTCCCGTGCCCAGCAAACCATCCAGGCACCGCTGAAGTGGCGTGAGCTCGAACGGCAAGTGCGAGTCGCTCCCCCCGGACGTGCCCGCTCCGTCGTCTGCGGGCGAAATCATCGCGAGGAAGATCTCGCCGATGGCGCGAAAATCCTGTCGCGTGCCGTCTCGCATGTGTGGAATCCGATCGGGCAATCCCGATTGCGTATCGATGTGCAATTCGCGATCGATCTGCGCTGTCACATTGAAGTCCGCAAGGACGAGAACGCCTTCCTCTCGTAGCATGAAGTGTTCGGGATGGAGGTCGCCGTGTGTGCGCCCGAGATCGTGCATGGCATCCAGCGCCAAGCACATCTGGGCCAGATAGTTGAGCGCCAAGCCAACGGGCATCGGACTTCTCAGCGCCGTCGCGAGCGTTCCGCCAGTCAGAAACTCCGCAGCAACGAAGGCCAGATCTCCCGCAGTACCGACCTCGAAGACGCTCACGGTATTGCGCTGGTCCAATCGAGCAATATCTCGATACGTGGAGAGATATTGCTGCGTGAACGCCGGCGTGCAAGTCGCTGAGTCGATGACCTTGATGCATTCACTGCGTTCGGGACTGCTGTTTGATGCCCGGTAGGCGGTGACTCGCGTTCCGCCCGACAATCTGCGCAAGACCCTCTTGCCGGGGATGGTGGGGAACGCATGTCGGTTGCCGGGAGATGCCGGGCCAATCAGCACGGTCAACTCACTCGTTCGTGCGTCGGCGTCACCGGGCACCCGAGCAAGCACGGAGTTGGCGAGCACGGCTTCGCGCACCTCCGCCATGAATCGCAGTTCGCCAGGCTTGGCCGAGCCGGGATTGAAACCGGTCACTTCAGCAAGTGCGACGGTCCTGTGATCGGCCGTCTCCATCGACGCCCGGCGACCATATTGGAAACGACCTCCGGCGAGAAGTATGGAAGCGTCTGTTGCCGCCAACGACCACCCAATTCCCTTGGCCAGTCCATCAATTCTTGCCGAGACGTCTGCACTCGCTCCAGCTACATTCGGGGCCGTGACGCCGTCCAGCGCGAATCTTGTGACGAGAACGTCACCCGTCACGACGCCGGCACCGACGGATAACTGCGGCAGGTGGGTGTTCGACAAGTGCTGCTCGGCCCATTGTCTGGCCTGGCGAGCCATCAGGATGGAACGCAAACCTGCTTCGATCGCGCGGCTTGCGTGAGGTCGATCCCCGTTAGGTCCATCCTCGAACACACAAAGCAGCCCCATGGCTTCAGTTCGAGCAATCCAGCCGGCTTGAAGCGCAACGATTCCCCTGAGTTCTTCATAGTAGTGCTTCAACAGCAATTCCAGGACATTGCCCCGCAAGGAACGAGACAGCGTCACGAGGTTGCGTATCGAGATCACCAGCAAGCTCAGGTGCTTTGATTCGACGAGCGGGCCAAGCGACCTTGCCGCCGGCGTCGAGGTCGCAGGTGACGACGTCATTTCGCCAGATCCTCGTGCCCAAGTGGCGACTTCCGTTGTGTTCGATTCCAGTGATTTCGATACCGCTTCCCGAAGAGTCAGTCCCGAAATCGGTCCCACGATGATCGTGGCACCTTCGATATGGTTCAAGGTTGCGACGGAATGAGCGGCATGAGGGGGCAACAAAATCAGCGCCCTAGGGTTTGTCGGAGCGGATCGCACCATCTGCTCGAGCGCGTCTAAGGTCGTTGCACTAACGTCGTCATGGAATGCGAAGACGACAAGGTCTGTCCGCCTCATCCCCATCATCGACTTTGCCGACTCGAAATCGACCGCCGCTTCGACGTCCATTCCCATGGTGGCCAAATGAAGTTGCGCCCAATGGCGGGTATTCGGATCGTCATCGATCACAAGGACTTTTGCTGGCAACGTTCAGGCTCCAAGAGCAGACAGAGACCGGATTGGTATCGTGAGGTCGTCGTTGTTTTCCGGACATTCCTAACGCCGCGTTCCGTCGCGGTTTATCCGATCTCGCATCGCAAGAGGCCACCCCGGCTATGCTCCCAACTGCACGGTGGGCCATTCATGCGGAACGCACGAGTGACAGGTGGTCCACGGTGCCAACTTCCCCTCGCGACCCATGTATAATTGCACGCTTTCGCGGTTCGAGGCCTGCCGATCGGTTCGTGGTGGCAAGGGAGAAGACACCACGTTCGTCGCTAGGCTTGGTAAGAGCACTGGAACTGTAAGGGTTCCGGTGCGAAAAGTTGGAGTTGGCCAAGTAGCTCAGTTGGTAGAGCAGAGGACTGAAAATCCTTGTGTCGGTGGTTCGATTCCGCCCTTGGCCACCATCATCGACTGAAAGTCGTGGCGTCGGCGCGATGAGCGGGATAGCCTCGTTTACAGATGATGCTCCGGTGCATGGGTCGTACGTGTCTGAAAACAAGGCAACTCTCTTGGCGTTGGGCGCCGAGGTGTGGTGGGTCTCCTAGGATGCATGGATGGATCTCGTTGCACTAGGGCTCAACCATCGGTCCGCGCCGCTCGCGATTCGCGAGCAGTTCGCGTTTGAGGCCGACAAGCTTGACGTCGCACTCCACGATCTCCTCCGAGAGGAACTGGCCCAGGAGGCGGCGATCGTCTCCACCTGCAATCGAACCGAAATCTACTGCTCCACTCCGGATCCAGTCGCCGTTTCCCATTGGCTCGCGCGGTACCGAAACGTGGATTTCGAAGGGGTTCGACCCTTTTTCTACCATCTTCCCGGCGCGAAGGCTGTCGACCACGCATTCAGAGTGGCCAGCGGCCTCGAGTCGATGGTCATTGGCGAACCCCAGATCCTCGGCCAGATGAAGCAGGCGGTCAGGGCGGCCGAGCACGCGGGTACGATGGGCACGCTGCTTCACAAGCTGTTCCAGCGGTCATTTACGATTGCCAAGGAAGTCAGAACTCAGACGGACATTGGGGCAAGTTCGGTGTCAATGGCGGCTGCCGCGGTGCGGATCGCCGAAAGGATCTTTCAGTCCGTGTCCGACCAGGCCGTGCTGTTCGTCGGGGCGGGCGAGATGATCGAGTTGTGCGCGACCCACTTCTGTGCGCGATCGCCGAGGCGTGCCTATTTTGCGAACCGGACAGTAGAGCGTGCTCATGAACTCGCGTTGCGCTTCTCGGGAGAAGCGCTGGCGCTTGCCGAGTTGCCTGAAGCGCTTCCGATCAGCGATATCGTTGTCTCCTGTACCGGAAGCGCCTTGCCGTTCATTGGCAAGGGCATGGTTGAGCGTGCGCTCAAGTCCAGGCGTCATCGGCCCATTCTCATTGTCGATCTGGCGGTGCCCCGCGACGTCGAGCCGGAGGCGGGGCGTCTCGACGATGTGTTTCTGTACACCGTCGACGATCTCGGGAGAATCGTCAAAGAAGGTCTTGATCTCCGGCAGTCTGCCTTCAAGGAGGCCGAGAGCATTGTCGCCAGGGGTGTCACCGAATTCATGGACTGGCTGGCTGCACGCGAAGTTGTTCCCGCCATTCGTGCATTCCGCGAGCAGGCCGAGGATGTCCGAAGGAAGGAACTGGAGCGGGCGCTCAAGGCACTGGCGAGGGGCGAGGACGCGAATGCCGTGCTGGATGCGATGTCCCATGCGTTAACCAACAAGTTCCTCCATGGCCCGACGCACGCACTTCAAGGGGCCAAGGGAGAAGCGCGCGAGCAGTTGGCGACATTGCTCTCGCGTTCTTTCTTCGGGATGCGAACCCGGTGAAGGAAAGCATCGAATCCAGGCTATCCCGGTTGGAGGCGCGATGGGAGGAATTGAATCTCCTGCTGGCCGACGGTTCGGCGACAAGGGACCTCGACAACTATCGGCGGCTCACGCGAGAGCATGCGGACATTGAGCCGATCGTGGCGCTGTACAAGGCGAGAGAGAGATCCAGCGAAGATCTGCGTGTCGCTCAGGAACTCATGAGTGATCCTGGGATGCGCGAATTGGCCGAAAGCGAGATCAAGACGAGTCGCCAGCGCATTGCCGCGATCGAAGATGATCTGCAGCGGCACTTGATACCTAGGGATCCCGACGACGACCGGAACGTGTTTCTGGAGATCAGAGCAGGAACCGGCGGCGATGAGTCCGCGTTGTTCTCGGCCCATCTGTTCCGGATGTATTCGCGCTTCGCAGAGCGGCAAGGGTGGAAGACTGAGGTTGTTTCCGTCAGTCCCAGCGACCTCGGGGGGTTCAAGGAGATCATCGCGAAATTGATCGGGAACGGAGCATACGCAAGGCTGAAGTACGAGTCGGGTGTGCATCGGGTACAACGGGTTCCAGCAACGGAGGCGCAAGGGCGGATCCACACTTCCGCGTGCACGGTTGCGGTGATGCCGGAGGTCGACGAGGCTTCGGAAGTCATCCTCAATCCGGGCGATATTCGGATTGACACGTTTCGTGCATCCGGAGCCGGTGGTCAGCACATCAACAAGACGGATTCTGCGGTGCGCGTGACGCACCTCCCCACGGGTACCGTGGTCGAATGTCAAGACGATCGGTCGCAGCACAAGAACAAGGCACAAGCCTTGGCCGTGCTGGCTGCTCGAATTCGGGACAGCCAGATCCGAGCCCAAGCAGCGAAGACTGCCGCGGAGCGCCGGTCACTGATCGGTAGCGGAGACCGTTCGGAACGCATCCGAACTTACAACTTTCCGCAGGGGCGTGTTACGGACCACAGGATCAATCTCACTCTTCACAAGATCGCTCAGATCATGGACGGAGACCTTGAAGAACTGACAGGAGCGCTCGCGGCCGAGTATCAGGCGGAGCAGCTTTCGGCATTGGCGGAGGAAAGATGAGCTTGTTTACCTTGGGGGCGCGGCTGTCGGCCGATGCGCGCAGATTGGCCGCGACGATCAAAATTCCCAGAGAGGACGCCATTCGGGAAATACGCCGCCTCGCGGCATTCGCCCTGAGACTGACGCCGGCGCAGCTCGTGGTTAGGGAGCGGGAATCGCCCGGCCGGTTCGACCTCTCTCCCTATGGAATCGTCTTCGATAGACGGCTCAAGGGCGAGCCCATGGCGTATATCCTCGGCGAATGCGGGTTTCTCGACCACGTGTTCAAGGTAACCCCCGATGTACTCATCCCTCGTCCTGAGACAGAGATGCTGGTCGGATCTGCATTGGACGTGCTCGCGCCATTGGAGACGGCAGAAGTGCTCGACTTGGGGACCGGAAGCGGGTGCATCGGTATTTCTGTGGCGCTCGCTCTTCCCGGGGCGACGGTGCTTGCGACCGATTTCAGTGCAGCGGCACTCGCCGTTGCCCGCGAAAATGCGTCTCGGGTCGGCGCGATGAATGTCTCTTTCGTCGAGTCATCGTGGTACGACGCCATCGGGGAAGCGAGATTTGACTTGGTTGTGTCGAATCCTCCCTACATCGCGGAGCAAGACGGCCATCTGGAGGCATTGCGTTTCGAGCCGCAGTCAGCGCTGGCCGCTGGGGCGGACGGACTCAGTGCGCTGCGCATTGTCGTGACGCAAGCGCCGAAGTACCTCAAGCCGGGGGGGGCGCTCATCGTCGAGCACGGCTACGACCAACGGGACGCCGTGAGCGACCTGTTTGCTTCGGCGGGATTCGTGGATGTTCGTGTACTTGATGACCTCGCTAGTCGGCCCCGAATGGCAGTAGGATTCATCGGTCGCGGTGTCGGTGGAAAACCCAAGCGCAGGCGCGCAACCGTCAACGCCTGAACCTGGGGAAGGCCGTGCTGCGACCGCGCGTTCCGTCGCGGCAAGGGAGCGCTGTCTTGCTGCGTTCTAAGGGGCGACAGGACTTCGTCACAGGTCACAGGTATTACTAATTGGACTAGGGGGTGCAGGAAATGGATGTGATTGAGCGCATTCGGCGTCAGGTTGTAGAGAACCCGGTGGTCTTGTACATGAAGGGTACCCCTGATGCCCCCATGTGCGGGTTTTCAGCCGCGGCGGTGCAGATCCTTGAGGCTTGCGGCGCCGAAGAAGTTGCGACGGTCAATGTCCTGGAAGACCCGGAAATTCGTCAGGGAATCAAGGAGTTCTCCAACTGGCCCACCATCCCGCAACTCTATGTCAAGGGGGAGTTCGTGGGGGGCGCCGACATCATGCGGGAGATGCTTGCTTCGGGCGAGTTGGAGCGCTTGCTCAGGGGCTAGCCGGTTTGTACCGAGGTTGCGCTCGTTCCGCTTCTAGACGTTGCCCATTCTGCACAGGCGACTGAAGGCAGTTCGACCCGAACCGCCTTTGGAAGATCGTGTTCACTCGAGACATGCAATGACCTGGCGGCCGGGGCGTGTGGAGCCCTTGGCCTCAGGTGCTGCGAGACGCTGTCCGACCAGTGGCCGGCGGACAGTTGGTCGCACCTCCCCGACCGCCGTATCGAAGACCGATTATTGACATCCGATTTCGGTCCCGCTTTGCGCCGGCTATCTTGAGCCGCAGCGGTTGGTTGTAGTCAACTGCAACCCCCCCCAGCCGGACCTTGCACGATCCACCCTGCGCCACATGCGCAGTTTGCTACGTTGCGTGGCAGCCGTCGTCGCGGAAGTTTCCCGTGCGGGCAGACCGTCGTCGGGATGGATTGAGCGCCGCGTGAGACTGACGTATGGCATATCGGTAGTTCCCACGCCTATGCGGAGGAAGAGGTGGTGGGACGTTTTGCTTCGGCAGCGCCTTGACCGTCATTCCCGGGTGGCACCATGATTGCTGACCCCGCAATCATGAGGGGATGTCATTCCCGTCCTGCGAGCGCGTGCCTGCAGGTGCGCCTAAAGCCCCATCACTCTCCAGAGACTTCTTTGTGAACATCACGTCGTCGAGCAAACTGCGGCTGACCCTGGGAGGCGTGATCCTCCTCGTTGCATTGTCCGGTTGTGGGGGTGGCGAAGACTTTCTGGAGTCGGGCAAGCGCTACCTGGCTACCCGGGACTACGTTGCGGCCACCATCCAATTCAAGAATGCTGTCGGCAAGCGGCCGGATGATCCGGAGATCCGCTACCTCTTGGCCAATACGCTGAGCCGCACGGTTGATCTTGGCGGGGCGGAGATCGAGTACCGAAAGGCGTTGTCGCTCGGATATGACAAGAATCGCATCCTGCCTGAATTGATTCAGACCATGATTCAGGCAGGCAAAGCGAAGGAAGCAATTGAGGAGGCGAAGGGGGCGGTTTCAGTCGATCGGGCAACCAGTGCCACGATCACCGCCCTGAAAGGGGATGCGCTCCTGGTCATCGGGGACCCGGCGGCCGCTCAGGCGGCGTACGAGGAGAGCTTGAAGCTCGCGCCAAAAGATCCCGTGGCCAGACTCGGGCAGGCGCGTCTGGCGGTTCTCAAGAAGGACTGGGTCGGGGCGGAGCGAATTGTGGAGGAAGTGATCCGGGACGCTCCGGACGCGCACGACGCGTGGTTCATCAAGGCCAACCTGCTCGTGGACCGAAATGATCTCAAAGGAGCGATTTCGTCCTTCGACGAGTCAATCGCACGGTTCCCCGCCGATTTGCGGTCCTACACGGCGGTGGTGCCCGCTCTTCTCAAGATCGGGGATGTTGAAGGGGCCGCAAAGCGAGCCGCTTCGCTCGCGCGCGTTGCTCCCGGTACACCAACCGCTTCCTACGTGAATGCACTTGTCGCTTACGCGCAGGGCAACAAGAGCGCGGCTCGGGACACGATCAAGGGGCTTCTGAAGGCCATTCCGGATGAACCTCGAATCCTGATGCTGGCTGGGATTCTCGAGTACGAACTGGGCAATAACGTCACGGCAGAGCAGTACCTTGCCAAAATTGTCACGGCACAGCCCAGTGACACGCAGGCCCGGTATCTTCTCGCTTCCACCCAGATGAGATTGGGTAAGGCGCAGTCTGCCAGGAAGACACTCGCGCCGCTGATGGAAGGGACCACGGTTGATTCGCTGGATGCCAATGCACTTGCGATTGCTGGTGAGGTCTACATCGTCTCCGGGGCGACCAAAGAGGGCTCGGCACTACTGAACAAGGCGCTGGCCCGTGATCCAAGAAATGCCTCGGTGCTCACGATCCTGGGTAGATCCAAGTTGATCTCGGGCGACGCAGAAGGAGGCGTGCAAGACCTCGAGGCGGCAATCGCCTTGCAGCCGAACAAGTCCGACGCGGACGAAGCGTTGATCGGCCACTACTTGCGGATCGGCGGTGTCGATCAAGCGGCGGAGTATTCGGCGCGACTCGCAAAGCGTTCACCCACGTCTCCGGTCGGTCCGAATGCACTCGGGCTTGTCGCGTTGGCGCGTCGCGACCTGACCGCAGCGCGGAGTGCCTTTTCCAAATCGCTCGAACTGGCTCCGACCTACATGCCTGCGGTCAAGAACCTCGCGGCGATGGACCTCGCCGACAAGAATATCGACGGCGCCATTGCGATTCTGAAAGCGGTGCTTGCGAAGGAGCCGAGGCACATCGAAGCGACCATGATGCTTGTCACCGTATTGAGGTCGAAGGCAGCGCCGACTAAGGAGGTCGTTGCCCTCCTCGATGACGCCATCGCGGGTCACGCGACGTCTCCCGAACTGCGTCTCAGCAAGGTTGACTATCTGTTTTCCGTGGGAGACAAGAAGGCGGCGCGGGAGGCGGCACAGGAAGCGCAGGCAGTCATACCCGACGACCCGAATATCCAGTATGCGCTGGCACGAGTCCTCCAGTCGGAAGGCGACTACGTTCGAGCGTCTGCCAGTTACGGGCATCTCACCGGACTGGCGCCGACATCGATCGGTCCATTGCTCGGGCAAGTCGAGTTGCTCGTGGCTGAACACAATCTGGCCGCAGCGAAGGCGACTGCAAGCCAGGCGATTTCTCGCTTCCCGGACAGTGTCGAGGCGAGGCTCGTTCTTGCGGACATCGAAGTTCGTGCCGGGCAGATCGCTCAGGCGCGAAACACGGCGCGCGCCATTCAAACGAAATGGCCGAGGGCGTCGGCCGGCTACGCGGCAGAGATGCAGGTCCTGATGGCAAGCAAAGATACTGCAGGCGCCGAGCGCGTCCTTCGCGAGGGGCTCAAGAACACCGACGACGCGGGGCTGGCAACGCGGCTTATCGGGCTTCTCGTCTCGCAGAATCGGGTACCGGCCGCAGAAAGCGAAGTGGAGTCTTGGATTGCCAAGCATCCCTCAGACTTCCGTGTCTTGGCATTTGCCGGCGGCATTCGCATGTCGAGAGGTGAATACGCTCCCGCCGCCCAGTGGCTACGTCGCGCAGACCGTTTGAGGCCCGATACACCGGAAATCCTCAACAACCTTGCGTGGACGCTCGGAAAGCTGAATGACAAGAGCGCCCTGGAGGTTGCAAACCGAGCCCTGCAGAAGGCGCCGAAGGATGCGGCGATACTCGATACGGTGGGCACGTTGGAAGTCCAGTTCGGGGCTCCGGAGCGAGGCGTGGAATTGATGCAACGGGCTGTCTCGCTGATGCCCGAAGCGCCCACCTTGCGACTGAACCTCGCAAGAGGCCTTCTCCGTGTGCAGAAGGGTGGCGAGGCGAAAGCCCAACTCGAGAAGGCGGCACAGTTGAACCCGAATCCCGCGGCGCGCAAAGAGATCGATGAACTTCTGAAGTCTTTGTAACACCTGCTCCTGCACTGTGCCGCGAGGCCGACTCTTGCATCAGATCAGTCGTCTCTGAAGTGACGAATGGCGCCGCCCGGCTCTCGGATCGGGCGGATGGTATCGCCGTCGTCCGCGATCACGCTGAAGCAGGAGTCTCGGCAGCACTCGTCGGGTGTGATCGCAGCGTGTCATGGATGTGGATCCGCTCTTGTCCGCGTTCCGCTTCACGGTGGACACGATTCCGATTTGATTCCGGAGCAGCTCGGTCGATAGCCCTTGTCGAATTTCCCCAGGGCTCGGAGCCCTCGACGCAAGTCCTTCTAGTTGACCCCACCTCGATTCCACGGACACCAGCCTATGCAGCTATGAGGCTGTTTTCCACAGAGACCGGCGTGCGATAGCCGACCGAGGAACGAAGCCGCTGCCCCCGAGCCGCTACGAGATGGCGCGCTTCAAGCTCGCCCGGGTGCACATCGACTACCACGTCCAGGTCGAGGGCCACTTCTACAGCGTGCCCCATGCCCTGGTGGGGCAGGAGATCGAGGTGCGCATCACCGCCTCGGCCATCGAGTGTCTGCACCGTGGTCGGCGCGTGGCCGCCCATGGGCGCAGTCCTCGTCAGGGGGCCTACACCACCGTGGTCGAGCACCTGCCGGCGGCCCATCGTGCCCATCTCGAATGGACACCCACGCGGCTGATCGAATGGGGGCGCCGTATCGGACTGGCCTGCGCCGAGGTGGTCGAACGCATGCTCGCCCAGCACAAGCATCCCGAGCACGGCTACCGCCGCTGCCTGGGACTGCTCAGCCTCGCCCGCAAGTACGGCCCGCAGCGCCTGGAGGCCGCCTGCGCCCTGGCCCTGCAACTGGGCAGCTGTCGCTGCCGCAGCGTGCGCGACATCCTTGCCAACCACCGCGACCGAAGCCCTGGGAGCGATGAGGGCGACTGGACCAGCCCCTCGCACGAGAACGTGCGCGACCCAGGCTACTACCAGTGAACGAGGAGACGACCATGATGAATCACGCCACCCTCACCCAGTTGCGGACCCTGAAGCTGTTCGGCTTCGCAGCCGCACTGGAAGAGCAGGCCGCGCAGCCCAAGGTCCAGTCCCTGAGCTTCGAGGAACGCCTGGCCCTGCTGGTCGATCGCGAGAGCTACCTGCGCGACGAGCGCAAACGCACCCGTTTGCTGCAGTGGGCGAAGCTCAAGTACGCCCAGGCCGCCATCGAGGATCTGGACGCCCGTCCGGGTCGCGGCATCGATCGCAGCCAGTTCCTCGCGCTGGCCCTGAGCGACCGGGTCGCGCGCGGCGACACGCTCCGGCTTACCGGTGTCAGCGGTAATCCAATAATCCCCAGCTGCGGTAATCGAATTGTCCCCGCCCATCGACGCCCAGGAGGCAATGATGGAAGTGGAAGATCGGCAGGAAGATGGCGTGACGACGGCGACACTCGACAGCGTCGTCGATGGCAGCGCTACCGTGTCCGGAACGAATCCGGACAGGGAGAGCGCGGTGATCGGACAGCAGCAGTGGGAGGTGATCCGCGAGCGTCATCGTGCCGGCGACAGCGTCTCGGGCATCGCGCGGGAACTCGGTCTGGATCGCAAGACGGTGCGCCGCTGCCTGCGCGGGCAGTCTTGGTACCCGTACCAGCGCAAAGTCTCGGTCTCGACGCTGCTGGAGCCGCATCGCACGTGGCTGCTCGAACGCGCGTCTGCGGTGCGCTTCTCGGCCCGCATTCTCTGGCAGGAACTGTGTCGTGATCGTGGCTTCGCGGGCAGCTATGAGATCGTGAAGCTCGCGGTGCGTCTGCTGCGCTTGGCCGCCAATGTCGCCAGCCTCACGCAGCGGCGGTTCGAGACCGCACCGGGCGAGCAGGCCCAAGTGGACTGGGGCCAAGCGAGTGTGCTGCTCGACGGGGTGCGCACTCAGGTGCACATCTTCGTGATGACCCTCGGGTTCAGCCGGCGCGCCTACGCCGAAGGCTTCCTGGATGAGCGCATGGGCAGTCTGCTCGGCGCCCACGAGCGTGCCTGCTGCGCATTTCAGCGATCGCGGACGGTGTTTCAAATTGATCGCGGACGATTTCGGGGTCGCGCGAGCGAGCGGGTGGATGGTATCGCAGTCGTCCGCGATCAGTCTGAAACGGGGGTCGTCGAGCCCGCGTCGGATGTGATCGCAGCGTGCTGCATGGATGTGGATCAGCTCTTGGGGGTCTTCTTGCGCATCGACTCGCCCTTGAGCGTGATCTTGTGGGCGCCGTGGACGATGCGATCGAGGATGGCGTCGGCGAGCGTGGGGTCGTTGAGCCATTCATGCCAGACCGACACGGGCAGTGATCGTGCTGGGCTCGCCGGGGGTGGGCAAGACGCATCTGGCAGTCTCCCTCGGGCTGAAGGCCATCGAGGCGGGCTACCGCGTGCTCTTCAGCAGCGCCGCCCACCTGAACGCCACGCTTACCAAGGCACTGGCCCAGGGGCGGCTGGAGGAGAAGCTCAAGCTCTACACCACGCCACGATTGCTGATCGTCGACGAGATCGGCTACCTGCCCATCGACCGCCGGGGAGCGAACCTGTTCTTCCAGCTCATCAGCCGGCGCTACGAGCGCGGACCGATGATCCTGACCAGCAACCAGAGCTTCGGTGCCTGGGGCGAGGTCTTCGGCGATCGCGTCATCGCCACCGCCATCCTCGACCGGCTGCTGCATCACGCGGTCACCCTCAACATCCGCGGCAACTCGTACCGGCTGAAGGAGAAGCTCAAGGCCGGACTGGTCCGCTCACACGACGACGCATCTCAACCCGGTGGGGAGATTTGAATTACCAAACTGGGGAGAATTGGGTTGCCGTTGACACGCGCGACCCTCTAGGGAGTGATGCAACGCGTGCAGCGCCTCGACCGAGGCGGCGAGTCGATGCGCCGCCCCTCCGCGCAAGAAGCTCGCGACCGAGGCCGAATGAACCCTTCCACATCCCTTCCGAAAACTCGAACGTGACCGGGACCTCTACACTCCGATCCCGAGCAGTGCCGTCCTGGCACGGCAGTCAAGTTCACCGGATAGGCTGGTCAAGTTCGCCGGAATAAGCAGGGTAACTCTCCTCCCTACCGGGGTTCGGGACCTCAGGGCATTCGCCTAGTCACCAAAATGTCCATCTCGAAGTTGTCCGAAAACCGCCGCTGAATGCGTCCCCGCCAGACGGAATGGTCTGAAGGAGGATGTGACGCGCGGGCTCCCACCGCAGCAGTCCGCGCGGCAATCTGTCCATCCGCTCGTGACCCCGGTTCGTCAATCTTCTCCTAGTGCTAGTGGTAAACGCTTCTTATCGAGAACGCGTACACCGCGTGTCGGTGCGGCCTCCCACGTGGCCTGGGCAGGGTATGCACGCGCTCGGAGGGTGAGCGCGGCGCTACGAGTGGGCGGGCGTCGAGAGGCAGAGTACAGGCTGTCGCCATACTTTACAGGCGGTGCTCCGGTCGCCTTGGCGTGGCAGTAAGTATTTGTTTTTCATACATACAAATGCCTGGCATCCGACCTGCTTAAGAGAGCCCGAGCATCGCTGATGCTGCGACAGTAAGCCAAAGAATCAGATTGGAAAGGAGTAACAAATGAAATTTTCTAGAAAAGTTTTGGGTGCACTGGCAGCGCTTACGGCTAGCTCGGCGTTTGCTGCACCTGCCTTCACCGTGCCCGGCGGACAAGTTGTCGATCCGTTCGGTGGAATCGATTGGGCGTCCAACGGCACGGCTTTCACGACGAACTTCAATCAATTCGCCGCGAACAGCGGCGTGGCGTTCCAGTTCGACATGACGTACTTCTCGTTTGCGCGGAGCACGTCGGGCATTCTGGACATGATTGGAAACAGCTACACCGTCCCGAACCTGATCGGTGGTACGGGTCCGAGTGGTGTGGATTCGTTCGAGTTGACGATCGTCGCGACGTTCCGTGAACAGGCCACGTGCTTCGCTGGTGGTCTGGTCTGCACGTTTACCACCGTCGGCAATGGACTGTTCGATATCTATCTGGATCCCCTCGTGAATGCCGTGGTGGGAGCCGGTGCGACGCTGAGCCAGTACAACAACGGCACCCGGATCATCGGTGGCACCATCTCCGCAGGCCCGTCGGGAACGTTCAATGCACTGGCGCAGAGCGGTAGCACGACGCTTCAAGGGCAAGTGAACTACACGAACGCCGCCTACATCAACCCGAATTTGGTGGGCACGACGGCGGTCGGCACACTGCAAATCGGTGGCTCGTCCACTGGTTGGGCTTATCCGACCGGGATCGTGGGTGCGAGCACGTGTGATCCGCTGAACCCCGTAAACGGAAATTGTACGGTTGCCTTCCAGGCTGATTCGAACCAGAACTTCCGGTTGCCGGAACCCGGTACGCTGGGTCTGCTGGGTGCCGTGACGCTGGGTCTTGCGGGCGTGGGCGCTTCGCGTCGTCGCAACAAGGCTTGATGGTTCGTTGCACTCGGGCCGGTAGTTCCTCCTTGGAAATACGGGCTCGAAAGCAAAACGGCAGCGCCTTCGGCGTTGCCGTTTTGCTTTGTGGTGAGCGTTTCATCTGCGGTCCCGGGTGATGCCGGTGCGGCTTATGAGATCTCGCGCGACCTGCCTCTGATCCAGGATCTCATGTTGGTGTCGCCGGCCGGGTTCGTGTCTCGAGTTTGCGTTCGTTCTCGATCAACTCGACCTGCAATCAACGGTACTCGGTTGCATCGAGCGTCGCGTGCTCTTGGCAAGCGAGAGCACCACTCCTGATGAACGTTGCAGGGCCTAGCTAAATCTTCAGTTCTCCGAAGTGAGGAACCGGTCCAGATTCGGCTCGCGCCGTGGCATGGATTGTGAAGCAATCTGGCCTCTCCAAGACGCCAAGCGGCGGAGTGGTCCGCCGCGACGCGATTGAAGTCTTAGGTTTATCTCGCACTTGATTTCATCACGTAGTGGCAGCATCGCAGTCAGCACCACCACATGAGCTTGAAGTGCTGGTGGAACGCGTTCCACTGGTCTCGATGTCGTCGTCGAGGAAGCGACACGAATCCAGCGTGACCGCAGTTCCGATGAGCCCGGCGTATTGGCGACGCCACAGCAAGTTGGTCTGCGCAGACCTCGACACGGTCGCCAGAAGGCGGAGCAATCCCGCTGCCCGGCTGAGCGACCCATCTAACTGGGCGCTGCAGGAACGAGAGATCCACTCAGCGTCGTCTCCGCAGACTCGAGGTTCTGACATACAAGATTGAAGAATCGTGCGCCGGGAGCACCTGCGAGCAGCCGTCGGTCGAAACTCATGGTGACGACCATTGTTGTGCGGACTTCGAGCTTTCCGTCCACGACCCATGGACGAGGTTTTACAAACCCGAAGGAGAAGCCAATAGGCCAAGGCCAGGTCGCCACCATCATGTCGACGCCGTACTTGGCCGGTGACGAGATCGCGACCGCGCCACCACGATGCTTTATCCAGAGTTCCGGCGAAAGATTCGGAACCGTCAGAAGCCGACGCGCAATGAATGCAGGAACCTTCTCGACGATCGTCCTGAACGTCTTCCAGCGCGGTGAGGTTTCTTCGGTGGATTGGGCGAAACCCTGCAGCGTCTTGGTAATGCTCACGAGGTCAAGGCTGTCGACATGTTCCATCGTCGCAGCGTAAGTGGCTTGTTCGGAGCCTGGTCGATCTCGCTCAACCAGGACTGAGATGTCGATGCGATTGAGCTGGACGATGCGTCTGCCAAAGGGCCACCGCGTGACCACGATTCGATTGGCTTCCGGCATGGCTTGGAGCGCGCGCACGATCGCCGCTGCCACGAACGCCGTGTATGAAGGCTTGGTTCCCGTCTCTTTGCCGAGCCGCTCTCGAAGTCGTGCGCACTGCGTGAGATCGACTTCGGTCAACATTCCGACTTTGCAATCGGAGCGATTCTCTCGATTGAGGCTGCCAAGCACTTCGAAGTAGGGATTGCGCGGGAGTGTCTCGTAATCCTTCATATCGTCGTCCTTCTCCGCTTCAGTTGATTCGCAGGCACTGACTGCCGTACGCCTTGCGCGAGCGATGCACTCGCCGAGGCATGACGACGCCCCTTCCGTACCCATCGGCCGTCGCGCCGAACCGAGCATCGCTGGCGAGGCGCATCAGCCGAAGATGCGGCAACGGCAACCTTCGCCTCAAGAAATGCCAACCGGCTCTGTCCGCACATTCGAGCGCGGACGGCGGCGTCCGTTCCAGCGGGACGCGTTGCAACCCTCTCACGCAGACCTCGTGCTCACGTCGAACAGACTACCGTTACGCCCTTCTTGTCGGGCGCCCTATCGAGCACTGCGCTCCCACCGACGAGTAAAGCCCTCGGACGGGATGCGCGCAACGCCCGGCCTTCAGCGGTTGACCTGAGCTTTCATGGCAGGTCAACCGCGGTCCGAAGGAGACTGAGCACGCACGGGCGGTGCGCCCCCAGACGCAATCCATTCACCGCGATTCGACACGTCGGGCCGATGTCTCACGCGAGAACCGAACGCAGGATCGCGGCGGTGTCGTATCGGCGCAACTCCTCCCGCATGGATGCGGCAGCGGTGCGATAGCTTCCGGACTGTATCGTTTCTACTGCCGCAAGGAGCCGAGTGCCATCGAGGGTGGACGACCGAACGCAAACGCCAACCCCGGCACGCTCGAGTACTCGCATGTTCATGAACTGATCCATGTTCCTCGCAATACCGATGACAGGGACTCCGTGCAGCAGCGCCTGGTACGTCGACGGACTACCGCCATTGCAGATCACCACGTCGGCGTCCTTGCAGGCCCAGGCGCCATCCACGAACTTGCGCAGCGTCAACGAACTCGATGGCGGAACCGTCACGCTCATTCCGGCGGATGACACCAGCAGACGGAATGGCGCGGACCCGAGTGCGTCGATCGCAGTCTGCAACGCAGTTGCCGATCCTGAACTTCCCAGACACAGATAGATCCTTGGCGCCGACGGATTCGATTCCGGCGCGTCAGGCCATGCGGGTTGCGATGTCACGGACGGTGACCAATCCAGCGGTCCGAGGAAGGCATGACGGGGGCCGCGATCCTTCATTCCGTACAGGCGTGCCAGATCACAATACAGCGTCAGGTCGCTCGCGGTGTAGGCGCCGAGCAGGCCCCCTTCGTCCAGCGGGATCCGGAATTTGCGACACGCTTCCCGGAACGCTCTCGCGTGCCACCACGAAGCGAACGGCCAGACCGCCCTGAACAAGCGCTGTCCGACGGACTCACCCAAGTAGCGATGCAGAGGAATATCAGGGAGGTGCGGTTGCAGATGTGCGTCCGGACTCCAGTACGCGTTCGAAAGGTTCAGGTATCGGCACGACGACAGTCGCGCACTGATGCGTAGCGAGAGCCGGAAATCGCCGATGACAGCGCCAGGCATGTATGCGCGAAGCAGTTCGAGATCCTCTTCGACCGCCGAAATCAGCTCGTCCGTTCGCAGGACAGGTTCCCCTTTGGCCAATCGACGTTCAAATTCCTCCTTTTCCACGCATCGAATCGGAGTGAACTCGAACCCTTCGGCTTCCACCAGGGAGCGATGGCGTTCGCTCGTGGCAATCACCGGTCGGATTCCCGTCGATGCCAACGCTCTTGCAACGACGATCGGGCGCGCCACATGGGCAAGGGTCACCGCTTCGCCCACGACGAGGATTCGTCGCGCCGTCTCAGTCACGCTGATATCCAGTGCTCGCGCAAGCGCTTGCCGCGGATGTGGGTCTAGGACGTCTCGATCGCATGGGCTTGCGCCCCGGCGGGTCGAATGACGAGGTCACTCATTGGCATGCGAACGGATCGCGCATCCGCTCGATCTCCGCGAAGACGTTCGCCAGCGCGTCCCAGCCAGACCAATTTCGAGACCTGATCGCGACCGAGCAATGTCGCGAGGCGTTTGCTGATGGTTCCGGCGAGCGCCTCGGCGTCGGGATGCTTCGAAAAGCGACGGGCATCGCGCAGGAATCGAGAGAATACGATCGGGGTGACGGCCGGCTGGTGCACCAGCCCGAGCGACGTCAATGTCAGCCACATGCACTGCACGGCCTCCCCGGCGTTCACGTGGTCGAGCACCGACACCGGTTCCCGGTCGGCGATGACGGCGACCACGGCGCCACAGGACACCGTGGGCAGCCAATCGAGTTCGACACGCGGCATCCACGTGCCTCCGGGCAGGCGGTTGACGAAGTTGATCCTCGACCAGTCGGCCATGGCCCATCGAGTCAGCGAAAGCGAAGCGGGACTCATCCCGAGAGCGCCTTCCGGAATGCGGCGGGCGCTGTACGTGACATCCCATTCGATGATGTCTCGATGCACGGCATAGCCCTCCGGCATCAACAGGCGCAACTTGCCGTTGAGGGACAACAGATTTGCCCACTGCAGACGCTCGCCGAGCGCCTCGAACCACACGGCGCGATATCCCGCCGGGATACCGCTTTCGACGGCCGTCTTCTCGCTCGAGGTCAACCGGCGCGTGCTCATCCGTCGGCGACACACCGTTCGGGCCTTGATGGAAGGCAGCAGCGCGTGAGGTGCAGTGCTATCGGGACTCAATCGAACCCGGAATCGCGGCTTCCGATCATCGACAGGCACGATGGCATCGATATCCGCTCGTGCTCCGACGGATGTGGCCGCGATCCGAATCGTTCGGAGTAGCGCCCCGATCGACAGGTGACTCGCATGACCATCCAGGTCGTACACACAGTGATCGCGCGTGTCGTGACCGTGAACCATCGCTTCCGAGGGGCCGATCAGTTCGAAGCGCCAGCATTGCGTGTTGTCACCGCTCGGCGCCCATCTCGCCAGATCGAGAACCCGCTCGATCGGCATCGCGTCCTTGCCCACCGAGTCGGCGAGCGCTTCATCGTTGGACAAGGGCATGCTGTGGCTTGATTTCCGCATTTGCGCGAGCTGGTGCCGGGCGACCATCATGGTGAGGCGTTGCAGCGGATTGCCATTGCCCCCGGGTCGCCAAGTCTTGACGAGCTTGCACCGGTAACCGTCGAACTGATAGCCCCACGGGGCACTGATCACGTTCCCCCGCTGCAGGAGGATCTTCAAGCTCTCGGCGGCTGCCGTTCCCGCACACAGCTGACACGCGATCATCGTCGACGGCCCGCGCCTGTCTTCCAGGTTCACCCGGCTCGGATCGACGAGGTAGCCGCGATGAAGCATCCGTGGCGCCAGACCCAGCAGAAAGCGGAGCTGCATCTCCGATTCGCTGCAGCCGTCCAGCCGGAAGTACTGTTCGAAAGTCATGCCGCCGGGAACGAACGCCAGCACCGCCGCGCTCATGCCCAGTGGCGCGGCGGTCACCGCCGGAATCCGGCGCTCCGCACACGCAGCGAAGACGAGCCGCCGGGCGGACAGGGCGAAGAAGTCGAGCGAGTCCACGTAGAGATCCGCTTGCGACAGGAACGCATCCACGTTGCCACCGTCGACGCCGTCACGAAACAGGGAAAGTTCGACGGTGGGGTTGATGTCCCGCACCATGCGAGCGAGCGTCTCGAGTTTCGATTCGCCCACCGTCGACATGGTCGCCCCGACTTGTCGGTTGAAGTTCTCGATCCCGAAGGTGTCGAAGTCCGCGATCGCGAAACGCTGGACGCCGAGCCGTGCGAGGGTCAGCAGGTGGATCCCGCCGACCCCACCCAATCCGGCAATCGCCACGCGCTTCGTCCCGAGGGCGCGCTGCTCCTCCTGCGTCACCCACCCGATGTTGCGCGAGAACGCGAGATCGTAGTCGAAGCCCGCGGCGGTTGAATTCATCGCAGGTCTAGCTGTTCTGCCGCAGGGCCATGGCGATCTGGATGCTCGACACGCGTATGGCCGGGATCAAGGCGCCGAGCATCGTTGCCACCGTTCCGACCGCGAAGGCGCGCAGGATCGTCGGCGCCGTGAGCGTGATCTGAGCGTCGTAGCCCAGATCGGAGTTGGGCGGAGGCGGCATCGAAATCCCGACGCGAGACAGCAGCTCGGCGAGAACGACACCTACCACGATCCCCAGCAGCCCGCCGATCAATCCCAGCAGGGCATTCTCGGTCAGCACCAGCGTGAGGACATTGCGGCCGCGGTTGCCGAGCGCACGTGCCGTGCCGAACTCGGAGGTGCGTTCGAACACCGTCGAATTCACGGCATTGACCACGCTCAGGATGACGAGAAGCAGGATGATGCCTTGCAGCGCCCCGAACTGCATCCGGTACATTTCCACGGTCTTCGGATAGAAGTCGTTGAGTTCCTCCCATGTCATCACGCTCTGGTCGCGCCAGATGGTTCGTTCCCTCAGCAGCCGCGCGACACGCACGGTGTCCGCCGTGGAATGCAGCGACACCACGATGGTGTTGGCGCCCTTGGTATTGAGCAGTTGCTGTGCTGCCGCCAAGGGGATCTTGATCGCGTGGTTGTCGTAGTCCTTGGAAAAACTCTGGAAGACGCCCACGACCTCGAAGTCCATGCTGTTCATGGCGCCGTCCGATGTGCTCATGACGATGGTGGCGCGGTCTCCGGGCTTGAGTCTCAGCGTTTGCGCAACGCCATGCCCCACAAGGGCACCGAACTCGTCCGATTTCTTGAGCTGACGTCCGTGCGTGATCTTGATGGAGGTTCCGAGCTGCTCTTCCTTGTCGGCCTCGATGCCTTCGCCGATGACCGATACGTCTGCCTTGCCGTTGTTGAGCAGTCCCGAAAAGCTGAGCCTGGCCATCGCGTCCTTGACTTCCGGGATGGTCATGATCTTCCGCTTGTCGCCTTCCGGATCGTCCACGACATACTTCTCGGGCTGGTGGGACCCATGCTGGAAGAACCCTTCGCGCCCGACCTGGATGTGGCCGGATTGGGAGTGCACGATCGCCTCGGCAAGCTTGACGAAGATGTCCTCGACGAAGCCCTGGCTCAGGATGAGTCCCGCCACGCCGAACGCGATCGCACCCAGCGCGGTCGCGGCGCGGCTGCGATGCCGAAGGACATTGCGGCGTGCCAGCCGGAAGATGACGCTGAACGGCAGCGTCGTCTTGCGAAGACGGCGTTTCTTAGCGGGCGTGTCTGAGAGCATCGACGATAGGGAGGCGGGATGCGCTCCAGGCAGGGTAGATGCCCGCAATGAACGCTGTCAGCGAAGCGAGCGCGAGTGAACCGAGACCGATGCCGAAGGTGAGCCGGATGCCGGCGGTATAGCCGATGCTCATCCCGGGCGGTGGCGGCATGGGTATTCCGATGCGGTCGACCACAATGCCCGCAATGGTGCCGGCAATCACGCCGACGAGTCCCCCGACGAAGCCCATCATGGCCCCCTCGACCATGAACCGTCGGCGCACGATGGCGCTCGTATCGCCGAGGGCCATGCAGGTTCCGATCTCGCCGATCCTCTCTCGCACGTTGTTCATGAGCGTGTTCGAGATGCTCAGCACGATGATGACGCTCACCAGGAACCGCAAGAATCCCATCTGCTTGCCGAACAACGCGACGGTCTTGTTGTAGAAGTCTGCTTCGGGCAGGGCATGCCAGGGCAGGAAATCGATATCGGTCGCCTTCAGTTTCGGACCGACCCGCTCGACGAAGTCGTCGGTCTTGTCGGTCCGGTCGAGAAGCACGATCCAGGCATGAACGCCCTTGACTCGAAGCAGTTCCTGGGAAGTCTTCAGCGGCAGCCGCAATGCGTAGTCGTCGTAGGCTTTGGCGCTCGTCACGAAGATGCCGGCGACCTTGACCTCGACCGCGCTGACGCCTCGAGTGACCGTCGATGCCAGCAGTACGACGGTCTGCCCGACCTTCGCGCCCAGGTTCTCCGCGAGGCCCTTGCCGAGGATGACCTCCTTCGCGTCGATCTTCGAGAGTCCCTCGCCGTCGATGATCTTGATGGCGCCGCTCAGCTTGCCTTCACGTTCCGGATCCACGCCCTGACCCATGAACGCGATCGTCGCATCGCCGCGGCTGATGAGGCCATTGAAACTCAATCGGGGCGCAACGGCAGCGACATGAGGTGCGGCTTCGATGAGGGTGCGGTCATCGGTGGACTCGGGCAGCAGAAATGCGAACGGATCGGAACTGCCCGATTCGAAGTAGCCCTTCTTGACCACCTGCGCATGCCCCAAGCGAGCCTGGATCATGCCTTCCCGCATCGCGTTGTAGTTCCATTCGAAGAATCCGGCCGCGAGAATGAGCGCCACCACACCGATCACGACGGCGATGAGCCCGAGGGCACTGCGCCTGGTTTGCCGGGTGACATTGCGCAAGCCCAGCCGGAGATCGAGCCAGAGAATCTCGGCCCAGCGTTCCAGCTTTTCCCGGTTCGCGTCGGACAGGAACCTGTCGAGCAGATCACGCACCATCGGTCACCGTCCGGAGCAGGGACCTGGACCACACCCCGACTTGGCCGGGCCGTGCTGCATCAGAAGTCGTAGCGAAGCTCGGCATACAGGCGGTCGCGATCACGGAATCGTCCGAACACGCCCGTATCCGGACCGTTGAAGATATCAATGCCGAAGTAGACGCGGAGGTTCTGTTCCGGTCGCCAGATCAAGCGGGGTCGGATCAGGTTCTCCCAACGATTGAGGCTCTGGATCCAGAGAAACTCGCCCTCCAGCTTCTGCTGGAACTTCCGGTTGATCAGGACGCTCGCCCCCGTCTCGAACCGTTCCTGGAACATGTCCGAGTCGTGACTCATGTACATGCGCTCGAACAGTTGCACATTGAGGCGCGTATCCGCCGGGAGCGTGTAGTCGATGCCCACGGCGGCATCGATGGTGTCCTTCTCCACCAGACCCTGGGACTGCGACAGGCGCGAGACGTTGAAGCTCCGACCGGAGGTGTAGACCACCTCGGACTTGAAGATGCCGGCGTCGCCGAAATCCTTCGATACGGTCCCGCCCGCTTGCCAGATGCGATCGTGCCGAGGGGTGTAGATGATCGTGCCGGAGGACGGTCCGGTCGGCACGATGTCGCGGGCAAAGGTGGCAGCGCTATCCATGCTGCGGTAGTAGAACGCCGACCAGTCCCACCCGTTCATCAGCGTGGAGTAGCGCGCGCCGACGTTGGAATTCGAGATGCTGCGCGCCGGCGCGGTGTCGTCCCGGAATACCTGGGTGAAGCCTGCCGGCCCGTGTCCCTGGAGGGGATAGAACTCGGCACCCGGTTTGCTGATGCGATCGAACGAGGTGTAGGGGATCCACAGGAGTTCCAGATGCGAATCCCCCATGAAGTGTTCGCCCCGGATGGCCCATTGGGGGATGCGGATCAGGTCGAAGGAGGGCAGTACGAAGGACCGCAGATCCTTTGCGGTGACCACGTCCGCGAAGAACAGGCCGACCATCTCGCCCCACACGATGTTCTGTCGACCCAGCCTCAGATCCCATCCGCGCACCGCGGTGTCGACGTACGTTTCTCCAATCAATCCGTAGAAGCGTTGATCGTTGCGGACCGTGTCCGGGTAGTAGTCGAGCCACGCGTAGACGGGATCGACTTCTCCCCGTAGCGTCGCCTTCCACTTCAGGTTCGGGCTCCACTGACCGCTGGATCCCACCTGTACCCGCAGGTTCGCGGTCGAGAAATGCGCGGGATCCGCGTACGTATAGGCGATGTCCTGCTGCACGAAGCCGCGCAGGCGGGAGGATGACGGCGGCGCTTTGAGCGAACCGGGGCCCGCATTGTCGTCGGCGCCTATCGAGGGCAGCCCGGCAGCGTCCTCGAGTTTCGGCAGCGGATCACCGTCGGACAACGACGGCAGGGCTTCCGACTCCGTCTCGCCCGCAGTCCCTGCGGCCTTCGGCGACGGCGGAGGAACATCGCCATCTGCAGCCGGCAGAGGTGCGGACAGGTCCTCTTTCGCAGTTGCGCCGGCGGGCACCACTATCGACAAGGCGAGCCACGTTGCGAGAGGGAGAGTGCGAGAGATCGTCATACGGGGCGGGCCTATCGGTCGGTGATGCGAGTGCTACGGGGCCGGCACCGGCGTCGGTGCAGCCGCACGCTGGGCGACCTTCGAGATGTTCCACTGGTTGTCCTTCCGCACACCCAGCATCCGGACAGTGCCGTCCTCGATGCCGATCAGGCGATCGGCTGCATCGATCACCTTCTTGTCGTGGGTGGAGAAGATGAAGGTCGTCTTGTACTTCTGGTTGATGTCGCGCATGAGGGCCAGAATCCCTTCACCGGTCTTGTGGTCCAGGTTCGCCGTCGGTTCATCGGCGAGCACGATGTCCGGCTGGGTCACGAGCGCACGTGCAATCGCCACGCGCTGACGTTGGCCTCCGCTCAGTTGATTGGGTCGGTGCTTGGCGAACTTGCCCAGTTGAACGAGCTCGAGCAAGGCTTGGACCCGCTCGCGCCGGTCTTCCTTGTCCAGCTCCTGCATCTGGAGCAGCGGGTACTCCACGTTCTCTGCCGCCGTCAGCACGGGGAACAGGTTAAACGTTTGGAAGATGAAGCCGATACTTCGGGCTCGGAGGCTCGCGAGCTGGTCGGGAGATTGTCCCGTGATGTCATGGCCCGCCACGTGCACCCGCCCTTGCGTCGGTGTATCGATGCAGCCGATGACGTTGAGGAGGGTGGACTTGCCGCTGCCGGAGGGGCCTGCGATCGCGAGGAACACGCCCGCCTCGATCGTGACGGAGACATCGTCCAGCGCGCGCACCATGTGCTCGCCGAGGCGATATTCCTTGCTGACATGCTCGAGCACTACAATCGACACGCTCAACTTCCCCCTTAGCTGCCCGCGGTCCGGCCGCAATGATAAGGGGATAACCGACTGAATACGAGGTCTTATGCAATATTCCTCCACCTGTTCCCGAAGATCGGCGGCCTGCTTTCCCGGCTGGTTGCTTGCGGCGGTCCTGGCACTGAACGCATGGGTCGCCAGCGCCCAGGAAGATCCCAGACAGGAGGTGCCCCGGCAGGACGCTGCGTCAGGGTCGGAACATCAGGCACGCTCGATCCTGCAGAAGGCGGACGAGATCCGATTTCCCGCGCAAGGTTTCGAAGTCGCGATCCGCATCAAGTCCATCGAAGGGGGAAGCGCTCCGGAGACTCGCGACTTTCGCGTCTACTCCAAGGGCAATGACAACACGATCGTACAGACCACCGCCCCCGCTGCGGAGCGCGGACAGATCCTGCTGATGAAGGGGCGAGATCTCTGGCTCTTCGTGCCCGACGTGTCTCAGCCCGTGCGCCTGTCGCTCGCGCAGCGACTGACGGGTGTGGTGTCGAACGGTGACATCGCGCGGGCCAATTTCAGTGGCGACTACGTCCCGAAGCTTGCGGGAACGGACAAGATCGGGGATGAGACGTACCTGGTGCTCGATTTGACGGCCGTCGACCGCGGCGTTACGTACCAGCGCGTGCGTTACTGGGTGCGTCAGAACGGCAACGCGCCCTACAAGGCCGAGTTCTACTCGCTGTCCGACCGCCTCCTGAAGACCTGTACCTATGAGAACTACAAGACGCTGGGCGGCCGGGTTCGACCGACGCGGCTCGTCATGACGGACGCCGTCAAGGCGGACACTCGCTCCGTCATGGAGTACGCGGAGATGAAGCTCGTCGATCTGCCCGACAAGGTGTTCACGAAGGAGTACTTGAAGAAGTTGCAGTAGCCCCGGATTGCCGGGGGATGTCCGCTGGCGCGATGTGAGCGAAGAATCGTCGTGCCTCCCACCGTCTCCAAGCCGTCACGAATCACGTTGCCAAGGACGCCATGATCGATCTCTACACCTGGGGTACGCCGAACGGCCGCAAGGTCTCCATCATGCTCGAGGAGTGCGGTCTGCCCTACGACACGCATGCGGTCGATATCGGCAAGTCGGAGCAGTTCAGCGACGCATTCCTCGCCATCAATCCGAACGGGAAGATTCCGGCGATCGTCGATCCGGACGGTCCGGACGGCAAGCCGTTTGCGCTCTTCGAGTCGGGTGCCATCCTGGTATATCTGGCGGGCAAGACGGGCCGTCTTCTCCCGTCAGATCTGCGGCGCCGATACGAGGCGCTGCAATGGCTGATGTTCCAGATGGGCGGCGTCGGGCCGATGTTCGGTCAGGTGCACCATTTCGTTCGTTCGGCGCCTGATCCCGTTCCCTACGCGATCGAACGCTACTCCAAGGAGACGCGCCGCCTGTACGGCGTGCTGGACAAGCACCTCGCGACCCACGGGTTTCTCGCGGACGAGTATTCGATCGCCGACATCGCGACGTATCCCTGGGTTGCCCGGCACACCTGGCACAAAGTGGATCTGGCCGATTTCCCCGCCGTGTCGAAGTGGTTCGAGACGATCGGAGCCCGCCCGGCCGTCAAGCGCGGTATGGCTGTGCCGTTTCTCAACTGACCTCCCCCGAACAGACCGCGGCGTCCCGCGGGCGTCGGGTCGGTCGGGGCTTTCAAAACCTCAAGTTTTCGCAGGATTGGTCGTAACACGCTTGCTAGGGCCCGGAGCGTGTTCCGGGTCAGGACGACCTGCGATTCGATGTACGACAAGCCGCCAGACAAGATCGGGAAATACCGCGTCCTCCGAGAACTGGGGCGCGGCGCGACGAGTTGCGTCTACCTTGCGGAGGATGCCTTCCGCGGGCGGGAGGTGGCCATCAAGGTCGTGCACATCGGCCGGTCCGGCGACACGGATCTTCGTCGCCGATACAAGCGGGTCTTCCTCAACGAGGCCGCCCTCGCCGGCAAGCTCAACCACCCCCACATCGTCGCGATCTACGATGCGGCGAATGAAGACGACCTCTCCTATCTCGTGATGGAGCGGGTGCACGGCGGAACGCTCGACCAGTATTGCACTGCCGATGCGTTGCTGCCCCTCGACCGGCTGGTCGAGATCATCTTCAAGGCCTCCGTGGCGCTGGACTACGCCCATCGGCAGGGCGTCATCCACTGTGACATCAAGCCGGCCAACATCCTGATCAACGGCGAAACGGACATCAAGATTTCGGACTTCGGCGCAGCCTACTGCGGCTCGGCGGAGCACACCTTCCTGACCGGTGTCGGATCGCCCGCCTACATGTCGCCCGAGCAGGTTCAGGAAAAGCAGGTCAACCACCAGACCGACATCTACTCGCTCGGCGTGGTCATGTACCAGCTCCTGACGGGCCGCTTGCCCTTCCAGGGGGCGAGCCGCGGCAGCCTTCTCTACCAGGTCGTGAACATCGAGCCGGTCCCGCCGTCGGCGATCCGCCGCGGGATTCCACCGGAACTCGAACGCATCGTGACGCGCGCACTCGCGAAGTCCAGGGCCGCGCGCTATGCCACCTGGCTGGAATTCAGCCGCGACCTGGCGCAGGCATTCGGGCATCTGAAACTGCCCGACGAGACGGTGTCCGACACGGAGAAGTTCACGACGGTTCGTGCCTTGCCGTTCTTCGCGGATTTCCGTGACGTCGAGATCTGGGAGGCACTGCGCCTCGCGCATTGGCACCGCGTGGAAGGCGGCACGGCGCTGGTCCGCGAGGGTGACACCGGGGATGGCTTCTATGTGCTCGTGGCGGGCGAAGCCGTCGCCTCACGTTCAGGCAGGATGCTTGAAACCCTGACGCCCGGACACTGCTTCGGCGAGATTCTCTACTTCGCCGACACTGAATCGCTGCGACGGACCACCGTGATGACGCGGACGCCGTGCGTCGCGCTGGAATTGAAGGCGCTCGGCCTGCGCAATGCGACCGACGCGCTGCAGATGCAATTCAATCGGGCGTTCATGCGCATTCTCGTGGAGCGGCTCGCCAAGCGGGAACAGCAGATCGCGGACGAGAGCACGCCCGACAAGCTCCTGTCCGCCGCATGAGCACGGGGGCACGAACGTGCCCCGTGATTGCCTTTACAGGGCGCTCTTCAGCAGCCGACCCATCTCTGCCGGGTTGCGCGTCACCTTGATGTTGCAGGATTCCATCACCTCGAGCTTTTCCTTCGCCGTTCCTTTGCCGCCGGAAATGATGGCGCCTGCGTGACCCATGCGCTTGCCGGGCGGCGCCGTGACGCCGGCAATGAAGCCGATCACAGGTTTGCGCATGTTGTCGCGGGCCCACAGTGCAGCCGCCTCCTCGTCCGACCCGCCGATTTCGCCGATCATCACGACCGCTTCGGTGTCCGGGTCATCATTGAACAGCTTCAGCACGTCGATGTGCTTCAGGCCGTTCACGGGATCGCCACCGATCCCGACGGCCGACGACTGGCCGAGGCCGAGTTCCGTGAGCTGGCCGACCGCTTCGTAGGTGAGCGTTCCCGAGCGCGACACCACGCCGATGCGACCCTTGCGATGGATGTGGCCGGGCATGATGCCGATCTTGATCTCCTCCGGCGTGATCACGCCGGGGCAGTTCGGGCCGACGAGGACGGTCTTGCGGTCCTGCTTCCGCATGCGGTCCCGCACCTCGATCATGTCCCGGACCGGAATGCCTTCCGTGATGCAGATGACGAGATCCAGATCCGCCTCGACGGCTTCCCAGATTGCCGCGGCTGCACCCGCCGGCGGGACGTAGATCACGGAGACGTTTGCGCCGGTCTGGGCCTTCGCGTCGCGGACCGACGCGTAGATCGGAATGCCCTCGAAGTCCGTGCCGGCCTTCGTCGGGTGCACCCCCGCGACGAAGCATTGCTTGCCGTTCGCGTAGTCGCGGCACATGCGCGTATGGAACTGACCGGTCTTGCCGGTCATCCCTTGCGTGAGCACCCGGGAGTTCTTGTCGATGAGAATGGACATGTCGTCGCCTTCGATTGGGCGCCGCCTCGGCCGCCGGGGCCGAAACGTGCGCGGGGAGTTCGTTGCGTAGGGCCCGGGTCAGTGGCGCCGCGAGGCCGCGACCACCTTTTCGGCCGCATCGGCCATGTTGGCCGCCGTGATGATGGGCAGACCCGAATCCGCCAGGATCTTCTTTCCGAGGTCCTCGTTCGTCCCCTTCATCCGCACGACCAGGGGCACGGCAAGCTTCACTTCGCGGGCGGCGGCCACCACGCCCTCGGCGATGGTGTCGCACTTCATGATGCCGCCGAAGATGTTGACGAGGATGGCCTTCAGATTGGGGTTCCGCAGCATGATCTTGAAGGCTTCCGTCACCTTCTCGGTCGTCGCGCCGCCGCCCACGTCCAGGAAGTTGGCCGGGCTCGCCCCGTAGAGCTTGATGGTGTCCATCGTGGCCATCGCCAGGCCCGCGCCGTTCACGAGGCACCCGATGTCGCCGTCGAGCGAGATGTACGACAGATCGAACTTCGAGGCTTCCACCTCGGCGGGATCTTCCTCGTCCAGGTCGCGCATCTCGACGATGTCGGGATGGCGGTACAGCGCGTTCGAATCGAAGTTGATCTTGGCATCCAGGGCGACCACGCGGCCGTCGCCGGTCAGGATCAGCGGATTGATCTCGGCCAGCGAAGCGTCCGTCTCCCAGAAGGCCCGGTACAGGGACTGGAGGATCGCCCGTGCCTGCGATACCGACGCCTCCGGGATCCCGATCTTGCGGGCCACCTCATCGGCCTCGCCATCCATGAGTCCGGCGACGGGATCAATGAAGACCTTGTGGATCTTCTCGGGCGTGTGCGCCGCCACTTCCTCGATATCCATGCCGCCTTCGCTCGACGCCATCAGACATACCCGCTGCGTCACCCGATCCACGACCATGCCGACGTACAACTCCTTGCGGATGTCGGCGCCTTCTTCGATCAGGAGGCGCCGCACCTTCTGACCGGCCGGGCCGGTCTGGTGCGTCACCAGCTGCATTCCCAGGATGCGGCTCGACCAGTCGCGAACTTCGTCGATCGACTTGGCGACCTTGACGCCGCCCCCCTTGCCGCGACCACCGGCGTGGATCTGGGCCTTGACGACCCAGACTTTCCCCCCGAGGGTCTCGGCGGCCTTGACCGCTTCATCCACGGAGAAGCAGGGAACGCCCCGGGGCGTGGCGACCCCGAACTTCCGCAGCAACTCCTTGGCCTGGTATTCGTGGACTTTCATGAAACCCTCAACGCGATGTGATGTGGGTGCGTGGAACGGGCGGAATCGCCCGTCGATCCCATCCGCAGGACGGTGCCCACGCGGGACGCCTAGGCTGCGGGGTGCAATAAGCGGCGGCGAGTATAGCCCCGCGTCTCGCGAAGTCCCTACAGACCCAGCCCGGTATATCGGCGGCAATCATGCCGCATGAAGGGCCACGCGTCACCGCAATGCAGCATCGGATCCGCGGCGTTTCCGCCCGCGGGGCGGGGCGTCGCCGATCAATTGTCCGGAATTCGCCTTGCGATGCCGCAACTCCATCGCCATAATTGGCAGCCTCGGTCAATGAGTGCTAGCAATGCTCGCCCGACCGCAATTTCCGCCGCGATCGGCCGGCCCAGCCGGCAGTTCGCCAGGCCCAATCCCCAGCAAGGAGTCAAGGAATGAAGATTCGTCCCCTGCACGACCGGGTGATCGTCAAGCGTCTGGAAGAGGAGCGCAAGACCGCTTCCGGCATCGTGATTCCCGACACCGCCGCCGAGAAGCCCGACCAGGGCGAGATCGTCGCCGTCGGCACGGGCAAGATCCTCGATGACGGCAAGGTCCGTCCGCTCGAACTGAAGAAGGGTGACCGCGTGCTGTTCGGCAAGTATTCCGGCCAGACGGTCAAGGTGGATGGCGAGGAACTGCTCGTCATGCGCGAAGAAGACATCATGGGCGTGATCGAAGCCTGATCCCGTACTTCGCCCCCATCCCACACAGCATCAGGAGAATTCCAGCATGGCAGCCAAAGAAGTCCGGTTCCACGATTCCGCTCGGCATCGTATCGTCGCGGGCGTCAACGTCCTTGCCGACGCCGTCAAGGTCACGCTCGGCCCGAAGGGTCGCAATGTCGTGCTCGAGCGCTCGTTCGGCGCTCCCACGATCACCAAGGACGGCGTTTCCGTGGCCAAGGAAATCGAACTGAAGGACAAGTTCGAGAACATGGGCGCACAGATGGTCAAGGAAGTCGCCTCCAAGACCTCCGACGTGGCCGGTGACGGCACGACGACCGCCACGGTGCTGGCACAGGCCATCGTCCAGGAAGGCATGAAGTACGTCGCCGCCGGGATGAACCCGATGGACCTGAAGCGCGGCATCGACAAGGCCGTCGCCGCCGTCGTCGAGGAACTCAAGAAGCTCTCCAAGCCCTGCACGTCGAGCAAGGAGATCGCCCAGGTCGGTTCCATTTCCGCCAACTCGGATTCCGACATCGGCCAGATCATCGCCAACGCGATGGAGAAAGTCGGCAAGGAAGGCGTCATCACCGTCGAGGACGGTTCGGGCCTGAACAACGAGCTCGAGGTCGTCGAAGGGATGCAGTTCGACCGCGGCTACCTGTCACCGTACTTCATCAACACGGCGGATCGCCAGATTGCCGTGCTGGACAACCCCTTCGTCCTGCTGCACGACAAGAAGATCTCGAACATCCGTGATCTGCTGCCCGTGCTCGAGCAGGTCGCGAAGGCCGGCCGTCCGCTGCTGATCATCGCCGAGGAAGTCGAAGGCGAGGCCCTGGCCACGCTGGTCGTCAACAACATCCGCGGCATCCTGAAGACCTGCGCCGTGAAGGCACCCGGCTTCGGCGACCGCCGCAAGGCCATGCTGGAAGACATCGCCATCCTGACGGGCGGCACGGTCATCGCCGAGGAAGTGGGCCTCAGCCTCGAGAAGGCTTCCCTGAACGACCTGGGTCAAGCCAAGCGCATCGAAATCGGCAAGGAAGAGACGACGATCATCGACGGCGCCGGTCAGGCCTCGACGATCGAAGGCCGCGTGAAGACGCTTCGCACCCAGATCGACGAAGCCACGAGCGACTACGATCGCGAGAAGCTGCAGGAACGCGTGGCGAAGCTGGCCGGTGGCGTGGCCGTCATCAAGGTCGGCGCCGCGACCGAAGTCGAGATGAAGGAGAAGAAGGCCCGTGTGGAAGATGCGCTGCATGCCACCCGCGCTGCCGTGGAAGAAGGCATCGTGGCCGGTGGTGGCGTGGCGCTGCTGCGCGCGCGTGCCGTTGTGGCCGTGAAGGGCGACCATCACGACCAGGACGCGGGCATCAAGATCGTCATGCGCGCCCTGGAAGAACCGCTGCGCGCCATCGCCGCGAACGCCGGCGCCGAACCGTCTGTCGTCATCAACAAGGTGCTCGAGGGCAAGGGCAACTTCGGTTACAACGCCTCCAACGACACGTATGGCGACATGGTGGAGCAGGGTGTGCTGGATCCGACGAAGGTGACGCGCTGCGCGCTGCAGAACGCCGCTTCCGTCGCCGGTCTGATCCTGACGACCGACGCGATGGTTGCCGAGCTTCCCAAGGACGACGCACCCATGGGCGGTGGCGGCGGCATGGGCGGCATGGGGGGGATGGGCGGCATGGACATGTAATCGCGCCGCGATTGCGTTCCTTGAAGAAGGCCCGGGCGACCGGGCCTTTTTCATGTCCGCCGCGCTTCGCATTTCCCCCGGGTGCCGACTCGCGATAACCTGAGTCCACCATGGACATTCCCAGCCGACGTCTTTCGCCGACCCTGCAGGGTGCCACGCTCGACGAGCTTCGGCGGCATCCTCCCTTCGACCGGATGGAGCGCGACCCTCTCGAAGGCCTCGTGGCTCGGCTGGAGCTCGTGTACTTCGCACCGGACACGACGGTCCTGTCGCCCGCGTCCGGTGAGGCGGCGCACCTGTTCATCGTCAAGCAAGGCGCCGTGCTCGGCTTCGGCGAGGGCGAGGAGGCGTCGGACCGACCGCGCTGGCGTCTCGAAGTCGGCGAGTGCTTCCCCATCGGGGCATTGATCGCGAGCCGTGCCGTGACCTCCGTCTACCGCGCCGCCGGCGACGTGTTCTGCTACCGACTCCCCCGATCGGACTTCGACGCATTGCTGTCCGGCAGCGAGGTCTTCCGCGATTTCACGACGCAACGGCTTGCGACCCTCCTGGTGGAATCGAGGCGTTCCCAGCAGCGGGAGTCGATCGGTGCGCGCGAGCAACCGTTGGAGCGGCGGCTCGCGGAAGTCGTCTCCGAAGCGCCGGTGACCTGCGGCCCTTCGCAGACGATCCGCGCCGCGCTGACGGCGATGCACGAAGCAGGAACCGACTCCGTTCTCGTGCTCGGCGACACCGGTGAAGCCATCGGCATCTTCACGCTCCGCGATCTGCGCGATCGCGTCGTGCTTGCCGACACCCCGGTGACCAGTCCCATCGCCCTGGCCATGACCCGCAATCCGGTCACGATGGCTTCCGACGCTCGCGCTTTCGAGGCGGCATTGAAGATGGCGGAGGGGGGGTTCCGGCACATCGTCGTTGCCGACCGGGAGCGCGCACTCGGCATCGTGACCGAGGCCGAACTGTTCGCGTCGCCCCAGCTCGGCGTGACCGCGGTGTCCGCCGCGATCCGGCAGGCCGTGGATGTCCCGGCGCTCAGTCGTGAGGCCATGCGCGTGCGCACGCTTGCCCGGCAACTCGGCACGCAAGGCATGGCGGCGGAGCCCCTGACACGAATGATCGCGACGCTGAACGACCTGCTCACGCAACGGATCGTATGGCTGGCGGCGTCGCGCGCCGGCGTCGGACTGGACGAGTTCTGCTGGCTCTCCTTCGGGTCGGAGGGCCGGCATGAGCAGACGTTCGCCACGGATCAGGACAATGGTCTGCTGTTCACGATGCCTCCCGGAACGTCCGACATCGAGGCCCAGCGCGAGCGCATGCTCGGGTTCGCGCGCCAGGTCAACGAAGACCTCGCGGCGTGCGGTTTCGCTCGATGCGAGGGCGAGGTGATGGCGGGCAATCGGCGCTGGTGCCTCACCTTGCAGGAATGGCAGGGGTGCTTCGCAAGCTGGCTGCGGATGCCGGACGGGCATGCGTTGCTCAACAGCAGCATCTTCTTCGATCTGCGGCCGCTGGCAGGTGATATCGATCTCGGGGCGGCGTTGGCGAACTGGCTGGCGGAGACGGTTCCGGGCCATGGCGTGTTCCTGAGGCTGCTCGCCACCAACGCGCTTTCACGGGAAGTGCCGCTGGGGTTGATCCGCGATTTCAGCGTCGCGGCGCACGGCGGCTTCGAGGATACGCTCGACTTGAAGGGAGGCGGATCCGCGGTCTTCGTGGACGCCGCGCGGGTGCTGGCGCTGGCGCTGGGCGTGGTCGGCCACGCCGGCACCGCGCAACGCCTGCGCGCCGTCGGCGAGTCACGCCGCCTCGATGCGGGCGAGGTCGACGCATGGCTGGACGCCTTCCACTTCATCCAGCAGGTGCGGCTCGATCACCAACTTGCGTGTCTGGATCAGGGCCGCGCGCCCGACAACTATGTTGCGCCCGACGCGCTGAACGCCCTCGATCGTCGGATCCTCCGGGAGGCCTTGCGCCAGGCGCGCAAGCTCCAGGAAAGGTTACGACTCGACTATCGCCTCTGACACCGGACGGATCCCACGGAGATAGTCCGCATGTTCGAGTGGCTATTCGAGAGGACTCGGCCGGACCTGTCCCCCGAACTTGCGGCTGCCGTTCACGCGTGGCGTCGACTGCCGGCACCGCGTGACGCCGAGTCGCTCGCCGCGGCAAGATTCGTCGTGGTCGACACGGAAACGACGGGTCTCGATCCCGAACGTGCGGGGCTCTTGAGCATCGGGGCGTGCGAAGTCTCCGAAAGTGTGCTGCACCTGGGGAGGGTGTTCGAGTCCTACGTCCGCCCGCCGGCCGTGAGTCGGGCCGACAACGTGCTGATCCATCAGATCGGCCATGCGGCACAGCGGTCCGCGGAGCCGTTGACCGAGAGCCTGGCGGCCTGGTTGAGCTACGCCGGCAAGCCCGTGTGCGTGGGCTTCCACGCAGGATTCGACGCGGCGATCCTCGCTCGCCACGTGCGCAGCGCGCTCGGCGCGCGCCTGTCGACGGCGTGGATCGATGTCCGCATCCTGCTCTGCGGTCTCTTCCCGTCGGAGGCGGATCGGGCGCTCGATCTCGACGGCTGGCTGTCGCGGTTTCGCATCGTCATCGCGGCGCGGCACAGTGCGGTGGCCGACGCCCTCGCGACCGCGCAGCTGCTCCTGATTGCACTGCATCACGCCGAGCACCGCGGGGTCATGACGGTGCGGGCCCTGCGCAATTTCCACGACCGGACGCTGAGATCGCTCGCGTCCCGGTCCGGGGAATCCGCAGGACTGTAGGCGGCGCGCGGGTCGCAGCGCGCGCCGGATGAGGTGCTTTGACATTTGCACAGGTGCCGAATATTCTCGACCCCGCTTTCGCGGGAGAGAACACAACACATCAGGAGCGCGAGGGCGGATCGCCAAGGGACGTTGAGGGGCGTCCATGGCTGCCTACCGCTGGCGCAATAAAAGCCGTTCAATCGAGGAGGAAGCCAATGGCCGCCAAGCCCATGGACTGGGTCGCAATCGACAAGGACCCGCGGTTCCAGGAACTGCACACCAAGAAGACCACGTTCCTCTGGACACTGATGGTCATCTCCGTCGTCTACTACTTCCTGCTTCCGATCGGTGCGGGGTACTTCCCCGAGTTGTTCAAGAAGAAGATCTGGGGTCCGGTGAACGTCGGCATCCTGTTCGCGTTGTCCGAATTCCTCGTCGCCTGGTTCATTGCCTTCTACTACGCACGCGTGGCCAGCCGCCGGTTCGATCCGATGTCGGACGATATCCTTCGCAGCGCAGGCTCCATCGGAGGTGAAAAATGAACAGGCTCTGGCTTGCCTTCGGTGTCGGTGCCGTCGCGACATTCAGCAATGGCGCATATGCCATGTTCAAGGGCGGGGCCGTGCCGGAGCGATTCGGCTGGCTCGCGATCGTCGTCTTCGCGGCCATCATCGCGCTCACGATGTACGTGACATACCTCGCCGCCAAGCGGGTCAAGAGCACGCAGGAGTTCTACGCGGCCGGGCGCTCCGTCAGCGGCATCCAGAATGGCTGGGCGATCGCGGGCGACTACCTTTCCGCGGCTTCGTTTCTCGGCATCGCCGGGCTGATCTCGCTCTACGGCTACGACGGCTTCATGTACTCGGTGGGCTGGCTCGTGGCGTACATCACGGTGTTGCTGGTCATCGCCGAACCTTGCCGGAACATCGGCAAGTTCACGTTGGGCGACATCCTCGCTTTCCGTAACGACCCGAAGACGGCCAAGACCATGGCGGCGGTGTCGACCATCACGGTGTCGACGTTCTATCTGACGGCGCAGATGGTCGGCGGCGGCGTGCTGGTGAAGACGCTCGTGGGCATCGACTACGAAGTGTCGGTGATCGCGGTCGGCATCCTGATGCTCGCGTACGTGGTCTTCGGCGGCATGGTCGCGACGACCTGGGTGCAGATCATCAAGGCGATCCTGCTGGTGGCAGCGTCGATCCTGCTCGTGATGTTCACGTGGGCGCCGTACGGATTCAGCCTGCCGGCGTTCCTCGACGCGGTGGTCGGCGATCCCAAAGTGCAGGCGCAGGTCGCCAAGCTGCTCGGGGATGCCGCGGCCAACATGACGCCGCAGGAACTCGGTCAGCGCTTCCTCGAACCGGGGCTCTACCTCAAGAACCCGATCGACCAGATCTCGCTCGGCATGGCGCTGGTGCTGGGGACGGCCGGGATGCCGCACATCCTGATGCGGTTCTTCACGGTGCCGAGCGCACAGCAGGCGCGCGTCTCCGTACTCTGGGCCATGGCCATCATCGGCGGCTTCTACGTGCTCACGCTGTTCATCGGCAATGGTTCCGCCCTGAACGTCGGTGCCGCGCAGATCACGGCGATCGACAAGGGCGGCAACATGGCGGGCCCCCTGCTGGCGCAGTTCATCGGCGGCGGACCGGACTCGATGCTCGGCAACCTCTTCCTCGCCTTCGTCGCGGCCGTGGCGTTTGCCACGATCGTGGCGGTGGTGGCGGGACTGGTGCTGGCCTCGGCCTCCGCCATGTCGCACGACATCTGGGTAGGCGTGATCAAGGGTGAACACGCGACGCAGGAAGAGGAAGTCCGCGCCGCGCGCGTGTCGTCGATCATCGTGGGCGCCATCGCCATCGTCATCGGCATCCTGTCGAAGGGGCAGAACGTGGCGCACCTGGTGGCGCTGGCGTTCGCCGTGGCCGCATCGAGCAATCTCCCCTGCGTGCTGCTGACGCTCTACTGGCGGAAGTGCAACACGGGCGGCATCGTGCTGGGCATGCTCGTCGGCGCGTTCTCGGCCATTGCGCTCGTGATGGTGTCGCCGAACATGACCTACCCCAACATCGAACGGGAGAAGGCCCAGAAAGTGGTCACCGGTTCCGTGCCGAAGCTCGAGAAGCTGAATGCCGACCTGAGTGCAGCCACCGATCCGGTTGCACAGGAGAAGATCCAGGGGAGCATCAAGAAGCTCAACGGCGACGTCGAGAAGGCGCAGGCGACCATCAAGAAGTTCGAGGGCCAGACCACGTCGCTCGTGGGGCTCGAGAAGCCGCTCATGGAACTGCGCAACCCGGGTCTGTTCTCGATTCCGCTCGGCTTCCTCTGCGTCATCATCGGATCGCTGCTGTACCGCGACAAGCGCAGCGACGAGATGTGGGAAGAGCTCTACGTGCGGCAGAACACGGGCATCCAGGCAGAAGGCGCCGTCGCGCATTGATCTGAGGTCCGGTCGGTCGCCGTGGTCCGTCGTGGCACGGCGCCGGCCGGGTACCCGCACCGGTTTTCCAGAGCCCGTCCATGCCGAATGGACGGTCGTCTTCCTTCCGCTCGCAACCGCCCGAATTCACCGGCGGGCGGCGTCACCTGACACGCACGGCTACCCGGCTTCCTCCATGGGCTGCGGATCGTCTGCACTGTCCGTCGAGCCGGCCCGCGATGCGCGGATTGCGTTCCTCTCAGTCATTCGAATTCATTGCGGCGACGGCCGCGATCCGTCCCTGCCGAATTCGCTCATTCACGGGCACGTCGCTGTCCCGATCCGCGGCGATCCTCGCGCTGTCCACCGACCGTGCCGCTGCCAGCGAACGTCTCAGATGACGGGCGGGCGGATAGTCGCGAGGGTCGCGACCGTCCTCGAGCGCCGCGACGTGGAGCAGTTCCTCGAAGCGATGCCCGCGTCGGTACGCGTCCGCACGCTGCAACAAGTCCACGCTGGCGGCGGCATCGAGCAGATCAGCCGTCCAGATGGCGCCCAGCGTTCGGCTCGCCAGCACGGACAGTTCGCGGCAGTCCGTCGGCGCGCGCAGGCGCTCGCAGAGCGCAGGCAGGTGCTCGCCGACGCGATGGGCGGCCACGGCGAATCGCACCGTGAGCGGAGCGCCCGCTTCCGCTGACCGGTCCAGCGTCGCCAGCGTCCGACGCGCGGGCGTGTGTCGCGGGTCGATCCACGCCTCCCATTCGCGCGCCACGCGTGCGAGCGCACCGCACTCCGCGAGCACGGCGAACATCGCGGACGGACGCGCTTCCATCAACCCGCGAGAGAACTCCTGCCACACGCGTTCCGGCACGAGGTGATCGGCCTCGCCCGAATCCACCATGAATCGCATCAACGCCATCGTGTCGTCGGCCACTCGAAAGCCGAAGCGCGCCGCGAATCGGGCGACGCGAAGGATACGCACCGGGTCTTCCGCGAAGGCGGGACTGACGTGGCGCAGGATGCCGTCCGCCAGGTCGGTTGCGCCGGAGAACGGGTCGATCAACGTGCCCGCCTCGTCGCGCGCCATCGCATTGATCGTCAGGTCGCGTCGCGCCAGATCTTCCTCGAGCGTCACCTCGGGCGAGGTGTGCACGGTGAACCCCTTGTAGCCGCGGCCGCTCTTGCGTTCGGTGCGGGCCAGCGCGTACTCCTCGTGCGTCTCCGGATGCAGGAACACCGGGAAGTCCTTGCCGACCGGGCGGAAGCCCTGGGCCGTCATCTGCTCCGGCGTTGCGCCGACGACGACGTAGTCGTGATCCTGGACCCGTCGCCCGAGCAGTTCGTCGCGGATCGCGCCGCCGACGCGATAGACCTTCACGCGTGAACGTGGGGCGCGCTGCTACCGGCGGGCGAGACCGCGGAACGTGTCATAGCGCATCCGGATCGATCGGGCGCCCAGGTATCGCGGCGCCACGGCCTCCAGCGCCTGCGGCAGGAAACCGAACTCGGACGGGAAAGCGCATCCGCACACATTGTCCACGGACATCGACTTGAGGTTGTCGCGGGTGAGCAGCCGACCCGGCAATTTCTCGAGGACGCCGGCCTGCAACGACGCGAGACCGCCCGGCAGCGGCACGATCGTCCGCGACAGCCCAAGCTGCCCGCAGGCGAACTCGATCAGTTCCTTCAGCGTGTAGACCGTCGGTCCGCACAGATCGTAGTCGTGATCGAACGTGGCGCGGTTTTCGAGGCTGTCCACCATCGCGCGGGCGACATCCTCGACGAAGATCGGCTGGAAGCGGGCGGCCGCCCCTCCGACCGGCAGCAGCGGGAACCACCTGGCCAGGGTCGCGAACAGATTCAGGAAGCGGTCGCCCGGTCCGAAGATCACCGACGGCCGGAAGATCGTGGTCGCGATGCCGTGCCGCCGGGTCTCGCGGATGCGCACCTCGCCGGCCGCCTTGCTGCGGAGGTAGTCGCTCGGCCCGCTCTCGCTGGCACCCAGCGCGCTCATGTGGAGCAGCCGCGGGATTCCCGCTTCGCGGCAGGCGGCCACCACCAGCGCCGGCAATTCGGCGTGATTGCGCTGGAAGCCGTTGCCGCGTCGATCGTGCAGCACGCCCACCAGGTTGATCACCGCGTCGCAGCCGCCGATCACGCGCCGCAGGTCCGCCGGGTCGTGGATGTCGGCCACGACGACTTCCGCCGTGGGCAGGAGGATCAGCGAATCCTTCGCGAGTTCCCGGTTGCGGGTCGGGATGCGTACGTCGACGCCGGCGGCGGAGAGCCGCTCCGCCACGTGACGGCCGACGAAGCCGGAGCCACCGATGATGCAGACGTTCTTGAGTGCCATGATCCTGGGAATGGGGACGGAAATCGGTCAAGGGTCGGTGGGCGCGCCCGCGTTGCCGCCGCGGGGCGGGATGGTCCCGAGACGCCCCTTCAGGGTCTCGAGTGTGCGCCCGAAGATCCGGGCGTAGTGCGTGGCGTTGGTCAGGACCTTGCGCACGTAGTCGCGCGTCTCCGTGAAGGGAATCGTGTCGACGTAGATCGCGCCTTCCAGCGGGGCACTGCCCCGCCAGCCCTGGGCACGTCCGGGCCCCGCGTTGTACGCAGCCGACGCGAGGACGGCACTTCCCTCGAGCCGGGTCAGCATCTGCTTCAGATAGTACGCGCCGAAATTCACGTTCGCATCGGGTGCGCTGTCGATGGCATGCCGCCATTCCTTGAGCCCGAGCTTCTGCGCCACCCAGCGTGCCGTCGCGGGCATGATCTGCATGAGTCCCGCCGCTCCCACATTGGAACGGGCGGAGGCGTTGAAGCGGCTTTCCTGCCGGACGAGGCCGTACACCAGCGCATCGTCGAGGTCGAATTCCTTCGCGGAGGCGCGCAGGAGGTCCTGGTACGGCGTCGGATAGCGCAACTCCAGATTGATGAGCCGCTTCGTCTTGTCGGCGGTCGCGATCGATCGTTCGTACCACCCTTCGCGGCGCGCCAGTTCGGCAGCTCCGAGCAGTTGCACGTCATCCAGGTCGCGCACCGTCCAGATCCATTCCAGGTTGCCTTCGTAGCGCAGGCCCAGCCGGTAGAAAGCCAGCGCCCGGCGGAAGCCCGGTGTCTGCGCGGCAGTCCGCACATCGTCCTCGGTCGGCACGTACTTGGTCGGGGCGGCGCCGACGGTCGGGCCCAGGTCCTCGGCGGCCAGTTGTCCGTGGAACCCGGGATCGGACGCGAGTGCTGCCAGGATCGGCATCGCCTCGGAGGTCCTGCCGGTTTCACGCAATGCACGGGCGCGCCAGTAACGCCACACGGCGCGCTCGCGCATTTCCGCGCTCATGTTGTCGATGCTTGCCAGCACGGTCTTCCACTGCTGAACCCGCAGACCGGCGCGGGCCTTCCATTCGAGCTGGGTGTCGTCGAACGCCGTGTCGCCTGCCTTCGCGAACCAGTCGAGCGCCTCGGGGTGGTGCTTCCGGGCGCCCGCCACCGCGATCTGGCCCCAGCCGTATTCGCGATCCTCGCGCGGAAACTGCCCTTCGATGCGCCGCCACGTCGATGCGCCCGCCTCGGGCAACGAGGCCGCGATCCGGCCGAGTGCGAAGAGCGCGATCTCCCGCGACGGACGGCCCTTGGTGGAGAGCCCCCGGGCCTCGAGGTAGCGCTCGGGATTCTTCACGGCGGCATCAAGCCGCTTGTCGTCGGCACGGGCCCAGGACGGGAACCGGCTCGCCAGGGCTCGGCCGAGGGTCGCATTGCCGGCCTGGAAAGCCAGCCGCGCGCGGGCCCAGAGGTCTTCCTCGCGGAGCAGGCCGCCGGAGAACAGGGTGTCGAACACGGCCGTGCAGGCATCGGGCTGTTCCTTCCCCGTGAACCACAGGGGACGCGCTTCCTGCAGCGCCTGCGCTTCGCCCTTGGACCAGCGCGATTGCGTGCGCAGGCATTGCAGTTCGGTGTCCGGGTCGACGAGCGCGGGCCAGTCCTTGTCGAAAGCGGTCCAGAACTTCCGGCGCCCCAGCGTGCGCAGCCACTCCGCGCGCAGGCGGTTCGCGACGAGTTGACCCTGATAGCGGCCGAGGAAGTCTTCGACCTCGTCCTGCGGCAATTCGGACAGGCGGGCCCGCAGGAGCCACTGCTCGACATACGGCAGCAGGGGGTGGGCGCGCAGTTCGGGAACCTGCCGCGCCACCAGATCCATCCGGTTCCGTTGCGCGGCGTCGCGCGCCTCCATGAAGGCCTCGTCGCCCGGCGCCGCCCACGAGGCGGTGACCAGCAGACCGAGCAGAGCGGCGAGCAGACGGCGCATCACAGGAACAGACGATAGGCGGGATTCGCGCTCTCGTCCCAATGCGGATAGTTCAGGTCGCGCAGGAAACGGCGGAATGCCCGGCCGGTATGAGGCGGCACCTGGATTCCGCACAGCACGCGGCCGTAGGCCGCCCCGTGGTTGCGGTAGTGGAAGAGGCTGATGTTCCAGTCGGGGCTCATCGCATCGAGGAAGCGCATCAGCGCGCCCGGGCGCTCGGGGAATTCGAAGCGATAGAGCATCTCGTGTTCCACGGCAGGTGCGCGGCCGCCGACCATGTGCCGCACATGGGACTTGGCCATCTCGTTGTCGCTGAAGTCCCGGGCGTGCAAGCCGGCGGCATTCAGCGTCCGCACAAGTTGCCGGATTTCGTCACGCCCCTGGACCTGCACCCCGACGAAGACATGGGCATCTCCGCCCTCGGCGTAGCGGTAGTTGAACTCGGTGACGCTGCGGTTGCCCAGCAACTCGCAGAAGCGCTTGAAGCTGCCCGGCTGCTCCGGAATCGTGACCGCCAGCACCGCTTCGCGTCGTTCGCCCAGTTCGGCCTGTTCGGCGACGAATCGCAGCCGGTCGAAATTCATGTTCGCGCCGCAAGCGATGGCGACCAGCGTTCGATGGCGTGCACGGTGCCGGGCGACCCAGGCCTTGGCGCCGGCCACGGCCAGCGCGCCCGCGGGTTCGAGGATGGTCCGTGTCTCCTCGAAGACGTCCTTGATGGCCGCGCAGATCGCGTCGCTGTCCACCAGGACCATCTCGTCGACGACCCGGCGTGCGATCCGGAACGTTTCCTGGCCGACCTGCTTCACGGCCACGCCGTCGGCGAACAGGCCGACATTGGCGAGCTTCACGCGGCGCCCGGCCGCCAGGGAACGGGTCATGGCGTCGGAATCCACGGGCTCGACACCGATGACCTTCACGTCCGGGCGAAGGTGCTTCACGTAGCTGCCGATGCCCGCGATCAAGCCGCCGCCGCCCACGGCGACGAAGATGGCGTCGAGCGGCCCGCTGTGGCGCTGGAGGATTTCCATGCCGATCGTGCCCTGACCGGCGATGACGTCCGGGTCGTCGTAGGGGTGCACGAAGGTCAGGTGCTGGGCGGCACCGAGTTCACGGGCATGGGCGTAGGCATCGCTGTAGGAATCGCCCGCGAGAACCACCTCGGCGCCCCGCGCCGACACGGCGTCGATCTTGATGCGGGGCGTCGTGACCGGCATCACGATCACCGCCCGGCAGCCCAGTCGCTGGGCGGACATCGCGACACCCTGGGCGTGGTTTCCCGCCGAGGCGGCGATCACGCCGCGAGCCAATGCCGCTCTGGGCAGGCGTGCCATCTTGTTGTAGGCGCCGCGGATCTTGAAGGAGAAGACCGGCTGCAGGTCTTCGCGCTTCAGCAGGAGCGTGTTTTCGAGACGGCGTGACAGCAGGGGCGCTGCATCGAGCGGTGTTTCGACGGCGACGTCGTAGACCCGGGCGTTCAGGATGCGGGTGAGATAGTCCGGATTCATCGTGTGGCGAAGACAGGTCGGGTGGGGCATGCCATCGCCTTGCGCGTCCGGGCAGCGATGTCACCCTGCCGAGAGGGTATCAGCGACCGCTATTCCGGAACAGCGCCATTGAGCCCGGCCCCTCGGAGGGGGTATCCTCGGACGAATGGCACGGGGATCGCTTCCTCCCCTGCCCACGCCATGAACCAGAACGAACAGAAAAAGGCGGCCGCGGAGGCTGCCATCGCTCACATCCCCCCGGGCGCCATCGTCGGGGTCGGGACCGGCTCCACCGCCAACCACTTCATCGATGCCTTGGCCGGCATCCGCTCGCGCATCGAAGCGGCCGTCGCGAGTTCGGAAGTCACGGCCAGTCGCCTCAAGGCGCAGGGCATTCCCGTGCTGGACCTCAACACGGTCGACGAGATGCCGGTCTATGTCGACGGCGCGGACGAGATCACCCGGCATCTGGCCATGATCAAGGGCGGCGGCGGCGCGCTCACGCGCGAGAAGATCGTCGGCGCCGTGGCACGGCGCTTCATCTGCATCGCCGATGAATCCAAGCTGGTCGACGTTCTCGGAAACTTCCCGTTGCCGGTCGAGGTCATTCCCATGGCGCGCAGCCACGTCGCGCGCGAACTCGCCAAGCTGGGCGGGCAGCCCGTCCTGCGGGAGGGCTTCACCACGGACAACGGCAACCTGATTCTCGACGTCCGGGGCCTGGCGATCCTAAAGCCGGCCGAGCTGGAATCCGAAATCAATCAGATCGCGGGGGTCGTCACCGTGGGTCTGTTCGCCCGGCGACCGGCCGATGTCCTCCTGCTGGGGACGGCTTCGGGCGTGGTCACACACCAGCGGTGACATGTCGGCCGCTGCCAACAAACCGTCATCGCAGTGCGGTACCGTGACTGGCCCCCGGCAGGGCCGTCCGGGGTTTGCGGAGAAATGCCAGTCATGACGAATGCGGAACACACCTCCAAACAGTTCGATGCCGAGCTCGAGGCGCTGCGGGCGCGCGTGCTCCAGATGGGCGGGCTCGTCGAGGAGCAGATCAAGCTCGCGCTCGACGCGCTCGCAAGCGGTGATTTCGAGCTGTGTTCGCTGGTCGAGAGCAATGACCACCGTGTGAACGGGATGGAAGTCGCCCTCGACGAGGACTGCAGCACCATCATCGCTCGTCGTCAGCCCGCCGCCGGCGATCTGCGCATGATCATGACCGTCATCAAGACCATCACCGACCTCGAGCGCATCGGCGACGAGGCAGCGAAGATCGCCCGGATGGCGAAGCTCATCAACTCCGCCGACCGGTTGATGCAGCCGCGCTTCAACGAGATCCGCCGCATGGGCGGCATCGCGCTGGACATGCTGCGCAAGGCACTCGACTCCTTCGCGCGGCTCGATCTCACCGCCTCGGCCGAGGTGGTGCGCAAGGATCAGCTCGTGGATGACGAGTTCCGCGGCATCATCCGGCAGCTCATCACGTTCATGATGGAAGATCCGCGGACGATCTCTGCGTCCATCGAGATCCTCTTCATCGCCAAGGCCATCGAGCGCATGGGCGACCACGCCAAGAACATTTCCGAGTACGTCATCTACATGGTGAAGGGCAAGGACGTGCGCCATGTGAGCGTCGAGGAGATCGAACGCGAGATCATGAATTGACGCCGGGATCCGCGCGCCCATGGCAGAAGGGTCGGCAGCCGCGCTGAGGGCACATGCCCAGGTCCCGGAGAGCGCCCGCTACGACGTGCTTGCGGCGGTGGACCTCGGATCGAACAGCTTCCGCCTCCAGGTGGGCCGCGTCGCCGACGACCAGATCTATCCGCTCGATTCCCTCCGTGAGGTGGTCCGGCTCGCCGCCGGGCTGTCTGCCGACAAGCGCCTGGACGAGGCGGCCCAGCAGCGCGCGCTCGGGGCGCTGAAGCGCTTCGGTGAGCGGCTGCGCGGTTTCCCCCAGGGGGCCGTGCGGGCCGTCGGCACCAATACCCTCCGCGTCGCCAAGAACGCCCGCGATTTTCTCGTGCGGGCGGAACACGCGCTCGGCTTCCCGATCGAGGTCGTGGCCGGCAAGGAAGAGGCGCGCCTCATCTACCTCGGCGTCTCGCACAGCCTGCCGCCCACCTCCGAGAAGCGCATGGTCGTGGACATCGGTGGCGGCTCCACCGAGTTCATCATCGGCTCGGGCTACCGTCCGCAGCGGCTCGAGAGCCTCTACATGGGCTGCGTGAGCTACACGCTGCGCTTCTTTCCCGATGGTCGCATCACGAAGGGCGCACTGCGTCAGGCCGAGATGGCCGCGAAGATGGAAGTGCAGACCATCGAGAGCGAATTCTCGCGCGGTCACTGGGAGCAGGCGGTCGGGTCGTCCGGCACCGCGCGGGCGCTGGCCGATCTGCTGATCGCCAACGGCTGGAGTGACGGGACGATCACCGAGGACGGGCTCGAGCGGCTGCGCGCGTGGCTGCTCAAGGCCGGCGACGTGGAGAGAATCGCGGCGGCCGGATTGAAGGCCGATCGCGCGCAGGTCCTGCCCGGCGGCTTCGCCATCATGGCCGGCCTGTTCGCCGAGCTGGGGGTCACCCGCATGGGCCTGGCCAACGGCGCCATGCGGCAGGGCATTCTCTACGACATGCTCGGGCGCTTCCATCACCGCGACATGCGGGATGCAACGGTGCGCCAGTTCGCGAAGCGCTACCACGTCGACAGCCAGCAGGCGCGCCGGGTGGCCACGCTGGCGCAGGATCTCCTCGTGGCGCTCGACCCGGAGCAGGCCGGCGACGAGGCGGCGTGCCACCTGCTGTCCTGGGCAGCTCAACTTCACGAGATCGGCCTGATGGTGGCCCACACCGGTTACCACAAGCATTCCGCCTACATCCTCGGCAACGCCGACATGCCCGGCTTCTCGCGCATGGAGCAGTCGCGTCTGGCGTTGCTGGTGCTGGCCCATCGGGGGGCGCTGGAGAAGGTGCGGGGCCTCGTGACCGACGCCCACGACTGGACGCAGATCATGGCGCTGCGCCTGTCGGCGCTGTTCTACCGCAGCCGGAGCCCGCTCGACGTGCCGATGCTCGAAGCCACCCGACGCGACCGGCGCTTCGAACTGCGCATCACGGGCGCGTGGCTCAAGCGCTATCCGCTGACCGCGGCGGCGCTGAAGAGCGAGATCCGCGAGTGGAAGAACGTCGGCTTCGAACTGCGGATCCCCGCGCTCGACGACATGGACATCGAGAACGATCCGCACGTCGAGTGAAGGTCTTCCCCAGGGAAGGTCTGATCGAATCGCGCGGTCGCGACGGAGGTCCTCCGAGCGGATGACGCGAAGGTCCGGGCCGCCGTGTGCTCGACGCACACCAGGCTCCGGCCGACAAAGTCAGCCGCTCGGCGGGTCCCGTCCCTCCGGGTTGCGCCGGAAACGGGCGCTGGCGGTGTTGGTCGGCTCGACGAGATGTCCAATCTCGTCTTCGCCTCCCGCCTTGCCATCGCCCGTTTCCGACTGCAACGCGATCCGCGCGATTCGATCAGACCTTCCCTAGAGCCTGATCGGCAGGTCCCTGACCCGTTTCCCCGTCGCCGCGAAGATCGCATTGCACACGGCCGGTGCGACCGGCGGTGTTCCGGGTTCGCCGACGCCGCCCAGGTGTTCCACACCCGAATCGACGATGTGCACTTCGATCCGCGGAGTGTCCGCCAGCGTCGGCAGCGGATAGTCCGTGTAGTTGCCCTGTTCCACCCGTCCGGCCTTCAGCGTGATCTCGCCGAACAAGGCGGCCCCAAGACCGAACACGATGCCGCTCTCCATCTGGGCGACGACGGTGTCCGGGTGCACGGCAATGCCGCAGTCGATCGCGCAGACGATTCGGCGGACGATCGGTCGACCGTCCTTCACTTCCACCTCTGCGACCTGCGCCACGATCGAGTGGAAGCTCTCCGCCAGCGCGATGCCTCGCCCGATCCCGGCGGGCAGGGGCGAATGCCAGCCGGCTTTCACCGCCACGGTCTCCAGCACCTTCCGATGTCGCGGCGCGTCGCGCAGCAGGGCCAGCCGGAACGCGAGCGGGTCTGCCTTCGCGGCGAAGGCACACTCGTCCATGAAGCTCTCGGCAAAGAAGGCATTGTGGCTGTGACCGACGCTGCGCCAGAAGCCCACGGGCACCGGCTCATGGGTCAGCACATGTTCGATCCGTCGGTGTTCGAAGGCATACGGGAGGTCGAAGACGCCTTCGGTGGTCGTCCGGTCCTTCATCGCGTCGGAAGCGGCCGCCGGCACCAATCGCGCGGTGAAGTTCGCAGTGCAGGACTGACTGACGATCCGCGCCGACCACGCCGTGACATTGCCGGCCGTGTCGATCGCCGCTCGCAGGCGCGCCGCGGCCGCGGGCCGATAGCGGTCGTGCCGCATGTCCTCCTCCCGTGACCAGATCAGTTGCACCGGCGTGCCGGTGAGGTGCTTCGCCACCGCAACCGCCTGCATGACGACATCCACCTCGGCCCGCCGCCCGAACCCGCCGCCCAGGTAAGGCGTGTGCACCGTCACGTTCTCGCTCGGCACGTCCGCCGCCTTCGCGGCATACCACTTCACGAGAGTCGGTGCCTGGTTCCCGACCCAGACCTCGCACGTTCGGTCCGACCGGGCGACGGCTGTGCAGTTGATCGGCTCCATGGCGGCGTGCGCGAGGTACGGGGCGTGGTAGCTCGCATCGATCGGACGCGGCGGCGCGGCGAAACCGTTCTCCACGTTGCCGCGTTCGTCGTACACGCGGGCCTCGCCCGACGACAGCAAGGCGTCGTGGCGCCTGCGCTGTTCGGCCGAATCGAAGCCTGCGTTCGGGCCGTCGTCCCACACGACGACGAGATCCGCGAGCGCGGACCGCGCCTGCCAATAGTGATCCGCCACCACGACCACGGCGGCTTCCGATGCGCCCGTGGCATCGATCGCGAATGCAGCCACGACGCCCTTGCGGGCCGACGCCTTGCCGGTGTCGAGCGACTTCACGCGACCGCCGAACACCGGGGCCTGCACGATGGCGGCGTACTTGAGTCCCGGGAGGCGGACGTCCAGACCGAACTGGGCAGTCCCGTCCACCTTGGCGGGCAGGTCGAGCCGACGCGGCGATTGGCCGAGCAGGGCGAACTGCGCGGGAGACTTGAGCTTCACGTCGGCAGGCAGGCGTTGCTTTGCCGCGTCGGCCGCCAGCGCGCCGAAAGTCGCCTGTTTGCCCGAGGCGGCGTGCGAGACGACGCCCGCCGCGACGGTGCACTCGGAGGCCGGCACGCCGAACCGCGCGGCGGCGGCGCTGACCAGCATGGCCCGGGCTGTCGCGCCCGCCCGCCGCATCGGCGCCCAGGCGTCTCTGACGCTCGTCGAACCGCCCGTCGCCTGCACGCCCAGGATTTCACCGATCCTGAACTGGGTGCCCCGCATCGTCCGCGCGAGCCAGCCGTCGTCGTCCGGACGAAACGGCACGCCGTCTCCGATCATCGTCGCGTTGGCGTAGATCTCGTGAACGGGCGCCTGCTCGAAGCGCACGTTGGCGAAGTCGGCGTCCATCTCCTCGGCCACCAGCATCGGCAGCGCGGTGGTGATGCCCTGACCCATCTCCTGCCTCGGCACCTGCACGACGACGCTGCCGTCATGGCCGAGCCGGATCCACGCGTTCAGGACGAGCGACCCCGGATCGGACGTCAGCATCGGGGGTGCCGTCAGGTGATCGCGGTCACGCGCGAAGCGCCACAGGCCGATGGCCAGGGCGCCGCCCGTCACGCCGGCAGCGATCAGGAAGCGCCGTCGCCAGGGGCTGCGCGGACGCGGGCTCGAAAAGTCGCCGGTATCGGTCATCGCGGTGCTCCTACCCTTGCGTGCCCGCGAGCGCCAGCAGCGCGCGGCGGACCCGCGGGTAAGTGCCGCAGCGGCACAGATTGGTCATCGCCCCGGCGATGTCCGCCTCGGTCGGGTGCGGATTGGACCGCAGCAAGGCTGCGGCCGCCATGATCATTCCCGAATGACAGTAGCCGCACTGCGGCACTTGGTGGTCGAGCCACGCTTGCTGCACCGGATGGCGCGGCCCTTTTCCCGCGAGCCCCTCGATCGTCGTCACCCGCTTGCCCGCGCAGCCGGACACGGGCATCACGCACGAGCGCACGGGCGCTTCGTCGACGTGCACGGTGCAGGCACCGCAGGCGCCAACGCCGCAGCCGAACTTGGTCCCGGTCAGATGGAGGTGGTCCCGCAATGCCCAGAGCAGCGGCGTGTCGGGATCGGCATCGAGCGTGACGGTATTGCCGTTGACGTGCAGGGCGATCATGGCAGTCTCCTGGCGACGGGACGGTGGCGGCAGCGAGCATGGTAGACGACCCGCCCGTCCGCATCGACCTCGCGGGAACGCAAACCGCGCCGCAAGGTCGGAGACAATCGCGGCTTCGCGGATGCCGCGGCTTCACTTCCACAGGGAAGACACATGGAATGGTTCAGCTGGATCCAGGATCCCCAGGCGTGGGTCGCGCTTGCGACGTTGGCGGCGCTCGAGATCGTGCTCGGCATCGACAACATCATCTTCATCTCGATCCTGGTCGGGCGGCTGCCCGAACACCAGCGCAATCTGGCGCGCCGCCTCGGACTCACGGTGGCCATGGTGTCGCGGCTCATCCTGCTGTTCGCGCTCGCCTGGATCATGCGGCTCACCGCGCCGCTCGTGACGGTGATGGGGCAGGCCATCTCCGGCCGCGACCTCATCCTGATCGGCGGCGGGGTCTTCCTGCTCTGGAAGAGCGTGCACGAGATCCACAATTCGCTGGAGGGCGCCGAGCAGGCCGACCAGGCGGTTCCCGCAACGGCCACGTTTGCCGGGGTGCTCGTCCAGATCGCCGCGATCGACATCATCTTCTCGCTCGACTCGGTCATCACCGCGGTCGGCATGGTCGATCACCTGGCCGTGATGGTGGCGGCCATCATCTCCGCCGTGGGCGTGATGATGTTCGCCGCGCGACCGATCGGCGAGTTCGTCGATCGTCACCCCACCATCAAGATGCTGGCGCTGTCGTTCCTGATCGTGGTCGGCGTGGCCCTGATGGCGGACGGGCTCGGATTCCACATCCCCAAGGGCTACATCTACTTCGCGATGGCGTTCTCCATGTGCGTGGAGTTGCTCAACATCCGGCTGCGGTCGAAAGCCCGGGCGGTGAAGCTGCACAAGCCGGGAAGTCCCTGACCCTCGATGCGCTCCCACCGCCGTCTCCACGGTGGACCGTTCACTTCGTGAAGGCCAGGAACTGCGGCGGGGCGCGTACACTTTCCATGAAGCCCGAATCGACATCGACGCAAGCCATGGCCGTGTCGACCGTGCGGGCCTGCCCGGCACGAACGCAGTCCTCGGAGAAGGAGGCGGCATTCCATGGCAACACCCGTTGCACGGTTCGCCCTCGCCAAGCTGTCGGCGCCCCGTTTGTCCCAAGCGGTTCCCCGGCCGCGGTTGCTCGACCGCATCGAGAAGTGGCAGGACATCCCCGTACTGTGGGTCGAGGGGCCGGCCGGCAGCGGCAAATCCACGCTGATTGCCGATGCACTCAATGCCCGCGGCGCGCCGCAGTTCTGGTACCACGTCGACGAAGGCGATGCCGATCCGTCGTCCCTCGTTTCCTATCTCATCGAACTTGCCGAACGGGCAGGCGCGCGCGAACCGTTTCTGCCCTACTTGACGTCCGAACACCTCGCGGGCGTCGAAGCGTTCAGCCGGCACTTCTTCCGCAGTTTCTTCCGCCGGCTGCCGGCGGGATCGGTGCTGGTCTTCGACGACTGCCACCGGGTCGACACGCCGGACTTCCTGACTGTTCTGCGTGTGGCATGCGAGGAGGTGCCGCCGGGGATGCAGGTCATCGCTGCCAGTCGTCACCGCCTCCCCGCGGCCCTCGTCGGACTCGCGGCGAAAGGCGTGCTTTCCAGCATCGTCGCGCGCGACCTCGTCCTCGATCTGCGCGAGACCGAGGCGATCGTCCGCGCGGCGGGCACTCCCGACGCGGTGCGCACCGAAGCGCTGCATCGGTTGAGCGGCGGCTGGGTCGCCGGCGTGGTGCTCCTGCTCCATCGGCGTGAACTTCCCGTCGCGGCCCCGGACCGACTCGATCTCGGGTCACGGGAGGCGGTGTTCGACTATTTCGCGGGCGAGATCCTCGACGCGGCGGATGCGAATACGCGCGACCTGCTGCTGAAGACCTCGATCCTGCCGGTGATCACCGAAGACTTGGCGCGCGCGCTCACCGGAAACGCCGGCGCTGCGGCGCTGCTCGAACGGCTCTATCGTCGCCATTACTTCACGACGAGACACGAGAACGACGGCGCGTTGACCTACGCCTATCACGACCTGTTTCGCGCCTTTCTGTTGGAGCGACTGACGCGTGAACTGTCTTCCGAGGCGCTGCGGGATCTCCAGGCCCATGCCGGTGCCCGCCTCGAGTCGGGGGGCTTCGCCGCACACGCGGTGGATCTCTACCGAAAGGCCGGCGATGCGGACGGCGTCGCCCGGCTCGTGCGTGCACATGCGCACCGACTCGTCGACCAGGGCCAGTGGCAGACGCTTGCCACGTGGCTCGACGCGCTGCCGGGTGCGCAAGTCGAGCAAGATCCCTGGCTGCTCTACTTTCGCGCTGTCGTGACGACGCTCGCCGCGCCGGCCCACGCACGTGCTCTGTTCGAGCGGGCCTACGAGGAATTTACCCGCAGCGGCGACGACGCGGGCCAGTTCAGTGCCGCGTTCGGCCTGATGGAAGTCATGCTGGTGATCAGCGAGACATTCAAGCCCTGGGATCGGTGGATCGATGTCCTGGAGCCCTTGCTTGAATTGCGTCCACCCAGCGATCCGGGCACGGCCGTACGGGCCTGGTACACCTTTCTCTACGCCTGCCTCTATCGGCGCCCGGCGCATCGGTTGATTCCGACTGCCGTGGGTCATCTCGAGCGTGAGTTCTCCTCTGGGCGCATCAATCCGGCGCAGGCGGTCCAGGCCGGTACCGGCCTCCTTGCCTATGCTCATTTCACCTCGGATGAGGGCTTGGCCGCCCGGGTGATGCCCGCGCTGCAGTCGTTGCTGTCGCAGGAGCACCTGGCCGTCTTTTCGCGCATCTGGGCGCGGGTCTGGATCGGCGTCTATCACTTCTTCAACGCGCGCTATGTCGAGGCGCTCGAGAACACGACGCTCGCACGGGACGATGCCGCTCGGCATGGTGTCGCGACCTCGGCCCATCTCATGGGGTGTTACCGCATCCAGTCGCTCGCCAACCTGGGCCGGGCGAGGGAAGCCCTGGGCGAGGCCGCAAAGCTTCGAGCCGAGATCGTCGCGGATCGCGGTTATCCCGCGGCCTATCTGAACGCCGTGACGGGGCTGGCGCACTTCATTGCGGGAGACGTCCCCGCGGCCATCGACAGCGGAGATCGCGCGATCGGCCTCTGGCGCGACAACGGCTTTGTCATCGCCGAGCTCGCCTGGGAGGTCATCCAGGCGATCTACCTGACGACCCAGGGGGATCGGACCCATGCTGAAGCGCTGAGACGCGACGCGGAGCAACGGCTGGCCGGCACCGTGTGCAACTACATGGATCCGGTGCTCGCCCTGCTGCGGTCCGAGTCAGCGCTCGCCGCGGGCGACGAGCCGCTGGCGATATCGCACCTGCGCTCCGGCCTGGCCCTTGCACGCAACCGCAAGCGCGCCGCCGCGCTCTCGTGGGCGCGTCCGATGCTGCCGACGTTGTTCTCGCTCGCTTGCCGCAACGATATCGAGCGTGGCGTCGTGGCGGCTCTCGTTGCCGAATGGCACATTCCTCCGCCGGAACCCGCAGCGGCGGACTGGCCTTGGGCGGCCACGATCCGTACCTTCGGCGGCTTCGAGATCGCCGTCGGCGGTCAGCCGCCGCCCCGCGGCCGGAAGTCGCATCGACGGCTCCTGGCGTTCATCAAGTTCCTGGCCATTGCTGGCCTCGACGGCGAGTCGGTGGCGAGCGTGAGCGAAGCCCTCTGGCCCGATGCCGACGGCGACATTGCGGCCGGCAATCTGCGCACGACCATCTTCCGCGCGCGCAAGCTGCTGGGCGACGAGGCGGCCATCTTCATCCGCGACGGGCGGGTCGGGTTCAACCCCGGGCGCGTCTGGGTCGACACCCATGCCCTCGGCCGTGTCCTGCGGGAGCGCGACGAACGTCTCGCGTCCCTCGAGCCGGGCGTGGCGCGGCTCTACCGCGGGGAACTGCTGCCTGACGACGATGACCCCTGGGTCCTGGCGGCGCGACGGGAATGGCGCAGCCGCATCCTTGCCGTCGGTCTCTCCATGAATCCGTAACGACGGCGATACCCGTTCCGCAACGCTCTTGGCCCGATTCGCTGTCGCGGACCAGGAGAAGTCTCCCAGTGGCGATGACGGCGCCCACCCGCTCGGGGCGATGCTGTCCAGGCGGACCTGATCCGGTGCAGCGGCGTACGGTTCTTCGTCGAATCCATCGGCGTCGGCCGGTTCACCAACGTGCGGGGCGGCAGGCACCGGCACATGCAGATGATGGCCGACCGCGGCATCAATACCGAAGCTGTCGGGCAGTTCGAGAAGCAGGCTCGATCGTCAGGTGACCAGACATCTGCGCCGGTCGCGCCGTGCGCCAGGGTGCAAGGGATCGCGCGTGACCGGCCGGACGGTCAGACCCCGGGTGGCATCTCTGGCGCGCGTGTCTCTGCCCAAGTGCCGGCGATGCCGGTCTCGTCGGGGCTCAGAGCAAGTCCGGCGAAAGTGCGGCCCGCAGCACGACCTCGGGCCCCGCATCGCGTACGCGATGCTCGAGCCACACGAACGCCCCTTTCCGGAGGCTCCATGCCCTCGGCTCTTCGGCCATGAGGTGCGCCGCGACTTCACCCAGCGTGGGTTGATGTCCGACCACGAGCACGGTGTTCGCCGCCTCGGGCCAGGCGGCAGCCTTCAGCACCGCCTCGGGCATCGCACCCGGCGCGAGGGACGGGTCGGTCTCAAAGCGATCAGTCAGCGCGCGCACGGTTTCCTGCGCACGTGTGGCGGGACTCACCACCACCCGGGTGTCGGGCGGCAAGTGCTTCTTCAGCCACTTGGCCACCTCGGCCGCCTGCCGGTGCCCCTTGGGCGTGAGCTTGCGGGTCATGTCCGGCGAACCGTCGACGGCATCGGCGTGCCGCCACAGGATGAGGTCCATGGTTCAGTCGTCGTAGTCGATGCGGGCGAAGCGCTTCCACGCTTCGGCGAAATGATCGAGTCCTGCTTCCGCCCGGCCGCCGGTCCACCCGCGAACGATCCCGGCGGGAAACGACAGCGCCGGGTCGCCGGCGGTCAGTCCTTCGAGCAGATGGCCCGTCACCGTTGCGTCGTTGAGGTGCCCCAGGATCTCCTGCAGCGCTGCCGCACCCGCCAGACGGCGGCGCACGGTCTTCCGGGACGTCAGCGTCGAGAAGAATTCGACGGCGTAGCGAAGCTTCTTGATCTCGATGCGCAGCGCGTGCAGACCGGCCGTGTTGTCGCGGTCGACCGTGCGTCCGAGGCGGCGTGCGCGCTTCGCCTGGCGTCGGAGGACGCGCGCCGCGAACTCGCCGACGGGCAGCGCCTCGATGGCTCGTGCCTCCTCGTCGAGCGCGGCGCGCCACGGCGCATCCGCGAGCAGGATGGCCAGATCGAGCAGGAGTGTCGTGTAGGCGCGCGCGGCGAGGGCGTTGCGCGCAATCTGCTGTGCCGCTGCCCGCTGGCCGGACGCGACGTCGGCGAGTCGGACCAACGAGGGTTCGGAGGCGAACACGTGCTGGATCGGCGGCAGCGTTTCGGTGGCGAAGACGTCCCAGTCCCGTGCGTCGCCCAGGGCGGTGGCCAGATCTCGGAACCGGCCGATCGGGCCGGCCACCGCCTCGCGCGGCACCACCGTCCGGAACAACGCGAAGGCAGACCGGAGCCGCCGGATCGCGACGCGGGCTTGATGCACGAACTCCGGATCCGGGCTCTCCAGCACGCCGCGTTCGTTGGCCTGCAACTGGAAGATGCAGCTGCCCACCAGATGCCGGAAGGCATCGGTCACCGTGCCGTCCTTCGCCAGCGTCGGGGCGACGGCCTTGACGGGCATTGCCGGCAGATCCTGCATCAGCGCATAGCCGCGCTCCGCCTTGCTCGCGTTCTCGAGACGCACGTCGAAGACTTCCGCGAGCAGGCGCGCGTACGCGAAGACATTGCGCGGGACACCGGTCAGCAATTCGATCTCGACTTCGCAGATGGGCGCGCTCCGGTCGCCGGCGCGAATCTCGCCGACATCGATGGCGAATTCCGCCGTTTCGCCGGGCGCGATCTCCACGATGCGGCTCTGGCGGCGGAACTCCGTCGTGAAGGCGGGCGCGAGGCGCGACAGGAATGTCGCGTCGGCGAGCAGCGGCGCGAGCGGCGTCTGCAACAGCGCCGGCAGGTTCAGGTGGCCGGCCGTGGTGGGCGCCTCGAACTCCTCGCGCTCGTGCAGCCCCACGTTCGTGCCGCCGCCGCACTTGAACGTCTGCACCCATCGACCTCGGCTCTGGCGGACGCGCAGCGCCATCCCGCGACGGGCGAGATCCCGGTCCGGGGTATCGAAATAGACGCTGTGGAGCGATCGCGATGCGGGCCGGGACCGGGTGGCGGCGGCCACGACCGGATGGCGCCCGAGCTTCTTCGCATCCGCCGGCGACAGGGTGAGCTTGAGTTCGATTTCCATTGGGACGTGGGGTCCGGCCAGGGGGGACGCGGAGCGGCCGCGCGCCGGTTCAGCGGGCGGCGGCGCTCTTCGCGGTGAGTTCGGCGATCAGCTCCAGCTGCGCGCAGCGGCGCCGTGCCGCGGGCTGGCAGCGATGGTACTGGCCGTCGGCATCCATCTCCCACGCCTGCGTATTGTCTTCGAGATAGGTCTTCAGTCCCTCGGCGATCACGCGGCGCTTCAGCTTCGGATCCAGCACCGGAAAGCACACCTCGATGCGCCGGAAGAAGTTGCGGTCCATCCAGTCCGCGCTCGACAGGAACACCGTGTCGGCCGCGTGGAAGTGGAAGATGCGTTCGTGTTCGAGGAACCGGCCGATCACCGAACGGACCCGGATGTTCTCGGACAGGTCCGGGATGCCCGGGCGCAGCGCGCAGACCCCGCGGATGACGAGATCGATCTTCACGCCGGCGCGCGACGCCTCGTACAGCTCGTAGATGATCTCCGGCTCCAGCAGCGCGTTCATCTTGGCCGTGATGCCGGCGGGCCGGCCCGCGCGCGCCTCGGCGGCCTCGTGCGCGATCGCGGCCAGCAGCATCGGGTGCAGCGTGAAGGGCGACTGGAACAGGTGGCGGTGGTGTCCGGCCTTGCCGAGTCCGGTCAGTTGCATGAAGACGTCGTTCACGTCGGCCGTGATCGCCTCGTTGCAGGTGATCAGACCGAAGTCCGTGTACAGCGTTGCCGTGCGCGAATGGTAGTTGCCGGTGCCGAGGTGCACGTAACGCACGAGCCGGCCCTCTTCGCGGCGGACCACCATGGCCATCTTCGCGTGGGTCTTGTGGCCGACGACGCCGTAGACGACGTGCGCGCCGACCTCCTCCAGGCGCGACGCCCAGTTGATGTTGGCTTCCTCGTCGAAGCGCGCCAGCAGTTCCACGACCACCGTCACCGCCTTGCCGTTGCGCGCCGCGGTGATGAGATGGGTCATCAGTTCCGAGTCGGCCCCGGTGCGATACACCGTCTGCTTGATGGCGACGACGTTCGGATCCTTGGCGGCCTGCTCGATGAACTGGATCACCGGCTTGAACGACTGGAACGGGTGGTGCAGCAGGGCGTCGCCCTTGCGGATCGCGGCGAACAGGCTCTGGCGCTTCGTGATCTGCGAGGGCACCCCGGCGACGAAGGGCTTGAACTTGAGGTCCGGCCGTCGCACGTGATCCGGCACCTGCATCAGCCGCACGAGATTCACCGGCCCGTTGACCTGATACAGGTCGTCGCGGGTCAGGTTGAACTGCTGGAGCAGGAACTCCGACATGTGCGCGGGGCAGAGGTCCGCGACCTCCAGCCGCACGGCGTCCCCGAAGTGACGCTGCGGCAGCTCGCCCTGCAGCGCCGTGCGGAGGTTCTTGATCTCCTCCTCGTCGACGAACAGATCGCTGTTGCGCGTGACGCGAAACTGGTAGCAGCCCTTCACCTCCATGCCCGCGAACAGCTCGTCCACGTGCTCGTGCAGGATCGACGACAGGAACACGAAACCGTATTCGCTCCCCGAGATCTCCGCAGGCAGCAGGATGAAGCGCGGCAGCGCACGCGGCGCCTGCACGATGGCCGTCCCGGAGTTGCGGCCGAAGGCATCCTTGCCGGACAGTTCCACGGCGAAGTTCAGGCTCTTGTTGAGCAGCCGCGGGAAGGGATGCGCGGGATCCAGGCCGAGCGGCGTGAGAACCGGCATCACTTCGTTCAGGAAATGCTGGCGCACCCACTCGCGCTGCGCGGGGGTCCAGTCGCTGCGCCGGAGGAAGCGCACCCCCTGCTCGGCCAGGGCCGGCAACACCTCGTGATTGAAGATCTGGTACTGGCGATCCACCAGTTCGCGTGCCTGGCGCGACACCTCCTTCAGCACGTCGCGCGGCGCGGCGCCGTCCGGGCCCACGCCATCGGCGCCGAGCTGGACGTGCGCCTTGAGACCCGCGACACGGATCTCGAAGAACTCGTCGAGGTTGCTGCTGACGATGCACAGGAACCGCAGGCGCTCGAGGATCGGGGTGTCCGGGTCGCGAGCCTGTTCGAGCACGCGGCGGTTGAACGCCAGTTGTCCCAGCTCGCGATTGATGAAATACCGGGACGCGTTGCCCTGGCGATCAGGCAGTGCACCGGTTGTCCCCGGCGGCGCGGTGACGGGGACCTCCTTGCCTGCCGGGAGGGGCCGGTCCTCCGGAGTGACGAGCATCGGGGCGCGGTTCAGTGGGGCGACGGCGGCACGTAGCCCGCGGCGTGGTCGGCGCCTTCGCCGAAGAAATGGTTCTCCATCTGCGCTTCGAGGTACTTCCGGGCCTTGATGTCCGCGAGGTTCAGCCGGTTCTCGTTCACGAGCATCTTCTGGTGCTCGAGCCACGCCTTCCAGGCTTCCTTCGAGACGGATTCGAACAGCCGCTTGCCGAGCGGACCGGGGTAGGGCGGGAAGTCCAGGCCTTCCGCCTCGCGTTTCAGTTTGATGCAGTTCACCGTTCGAGCCATGGGGGGTTCCTTCGGACTGGGTCGGGAGTCTCCGCAGCGCGGGACCAGGTCCGGACGATTATCCGGATTGACTTCGACACCGTAAACCGCGCGCCCGTGGCGACTGTTGATCGTTGTCATTCGACGGGTTTGCGCCCCATGTTTGGCAAAAAACTCCTGCGTGCGTTCGATGGCGGTAAATTTTTCCAATTGTCGTCCGGGACCATCGAAAATTCGGAAGCCATTTCCCGTGAATCGGTTCTACGATGGCGCCATGAACGATCTCGCTCCAAGCCCGCTCGCAACGACCGGGCTTCCCGTCCTCCCGGACACCCCGCGCAACGGCGCCCAGGTGCTGATGCAGACCCTGGTCGACGCCGGGGTGGAGGTGGTCTTCGGCTATCCGGGCGGAGCGGTCCTGCCCATCTACGACGCCCTCCATGGCGAACCCCGGCTGCGGCACGTGCTGGTCCGTCACGAACAGGCCGCCGTGCATGCGGCCGAGGGCTACGCGCGGACGACCGGGCGCCCCGGCGTGGTGATCGTCACGTCCGGTCCCGGCGTCAGCAACACGATCACCGGTCTGCTGGATGCCATGTGCGATTCGGTGCCCGTGGTCTGCATCAGCGGGCAGGTGGCCTCCAGCCTGATCGGCACCGATGCCTTCCAGGAATGCGATGCGCTGGGCATCTCCCGGCCGGTCACGAAATGGAACACCCAGGTCCGCGAGGCGAACCAGGTCGCCGAGACGGTGCGCCGCGCCTTCACGGTGGCCACGCAGGGCCGTCCCGGTCCCGTCCTCGTCGACATCCCGAAGGACGTGCAGATGGCCGAGGTGACGTCGGCGGATCCGGCCGCGGCCGACGAGCCGCAGCGTCCTCGACCGCTGCCGGTGCCCCGTGCCAGCCTCCGCAAGGCGGCCGGCCTGCTGCGCGACGCGAAGCGGCCGGTCTTCTACGGCGGGGGCGGGCTGATCAACGCCGGTCCGGCCGCCTGCGAATCGTTCACGAGGCTCGTGCGGGCGTCCGGCGCGCCCTGCACGCTCACGCTCATGGGCCTCGGTGCCTTCCCCGGGTCGGACCCCCAGTTCCTCGGCATGCTCGGCATGCACGGCACGCTGGAGGCGAATCTCGCGATGCATCATGCCGATCTCGTCGTTTGCGTGGGTGCCCGCTTCGACGACCGCGTCACCGGCCGTCTTCAGGACTTCTGTCCCGGCGCCAGGAAGGTGCATCTGGACATCGACCCGTCGTCGATCAACAAGCTGGTGCGCGTGGATGTCCCGGTCGTGGGCGATTGCGGTCCGCTGCTTGCAGCTTTCGAGGAGGAGTTCGGTGCGCTCGCGCACGACCCCGGCCGGCTGGCCGACTGGTGGCAGACCGTCGCCCGCTGGCGCGCGGAGGATTCGCTCGGATTCGAGACCCGGCCCGATGCGATCGTCCCGCAACAGCTGATGGTGGCATTGCGCGACGCCCTGGCCGGCCGCGACGCCATCGTTTCGACCGATGTCGGCCAGCATCAGATGTGGGCGGCCCAGCATCTCGCCTTCGATGCGCCGCGCCGCTGGCTCACGTCCGGCGGTGCGGGCACCATGGGCTACGGTGTGCCGGCAGCGATCGGCGCGCAGATCGCCCACCCCGACAAGCTCGTGGTCTGCGTCTCCGGCGACGCTTCCGTGCTGATGAATCTCCAGGAACTGTCCACCGCCATCCAGCATCGAACGCCCGTGAAGGTGGTGCTGAGCAACAACGGCTACATGGGCATGGTCCGGCAGTGGCAGGAGCTGAATCACGGGGGCCGCTACAGCCACAGCTACACCGCGGCCCTGCCCGATTTCGTTGCCGTCGCGAAGGGCTTCGGATGGGGCGCCGCGCGCGTGACCGATCCGGCCGGGCTCGACGCCGCCATCGCCGAATGCCTGGCCCACGACGGTCCGTACTTCCTGGACGTGGCGGTCGCCGAGCAGGAGAACTGCTTCCCCATGATCCCGACGGGCGCCGGCCATCACCAGGTCATGCTCGACCAGAACACGGTGTACGACTCGGGAATGCCGAGTCCGCCCGCAGTCCCGTAGTCGCAACACCTTGCTCGCCGCGGCAGCCTACCCGCCGTCCGCTGCCCCTACCGGCCCGCACCCGACCCGGCGTGCGAGGCAGGAATGACGAATCCCACAGGAGTCGCCCATGCGTTCGGTCACCCTAGACGACAAGTACACGGCCACCAGCGGCCACATCTACCTGAGCGGCATCCAGGCGCTCGTGCGCCTGGCGATGGTTCAGCAGATGCGCGATGCCGAAGCCGGGCTCAAGACCGGCGGCTTCATCTCCGGCTATCGCGGCTCGCCGCTCGGCGGCCTGGACGAAGCGCTCTGGAAGGCGCGCAAGCACCTCGACGCGCACCACGTGAAATTCCAGCCGGGCGTGAACGAGGAACTGGCCGCGACGTCCGTGTGGGGAACGCAGCAGCTGCACCTCGTCGGCGAATCCGACTACGACGGCGTGTTCGCCCTGTGGTATGGCAAGGGACCGGGCGTCGATCGTTGCGGCGATGTCTTCAAGCACATGAACTTCGCGGGCACCGCCAGGCATGGCGGCGTGCTGCTCGTCGCCGGCGACGACCACGGGGCGTATTCGTCCACGCTGCCGCATCAGAGCGACCACCTGTTCTCGGCCTCGATGATCCCCGTGCTCTACCCCTGCAACGTGCAGGAGTACATCGAGCTGGGACTGCACGGCTGGGCGATGTCGCGCTTCTCCGGCTGCGCGGTGGCGTTCAAGGCGCTCGCCGACACGGTGGAATCGTCGGCCTCCATCGCCGCCGACATCCACTCGCCCCGCATCGTCCTGCCCGAGGACTTCCCCATGCCCGAAGGCGGCGTGCACGCCCGGCTGTCGAACGACACGCTGGGGGTCCAGGCGCGCAAGCAGGAGGCGCTGATGCAGGACTACAAGATCTACGCGGCCATCGCGTACGCGCGCGCCAACCGGCTCAACCGCACCACCATCGATGCTCCCAACGCCCGGCTCGGCATCATCGCGTCCGGCAAGTCGTACATGGACGTGCTGGAGGCGCTCGACGAACTCGGCATCGATGAACAGGGCGCCGCCGAGATCGGCATCCGGCTGTTCAAGGTCTCCATGCCCTGGCCGCTCGAACCGCAGGGCGTGCGCGAGTTCTCGCGCGGCCTGGAGGAGATCCTCGTCATCGAGGAGAAGCGCCAGATGGTCGAGTACCAGCTGAAGGAGCACCTCTACAACTGGCACCACGACGTGCGTCCGCGGGTCATCGGCAAGTTCGACGAACGCGGGGAATGGGCGCCGCCGAAGGGCGAATGGCTGCTGCCCGCCAAGAGCGACTTCTCCATCGCGCAGATCGCGCGCGTCATCGCCGGCCGCATCGCGCGCTTCCACACGAGCGACCGCATCAAGGCGCGACTCGCGTTCCTCGAAGCGAAGGAAGCCGTGCTGAAGAAGGCCAACGACACGCCGCCGCGCCCGGCCTACTACTGCTCCGGCTGCCCCCACAACCGCTCGACGAAGGTGCCGGAAGGCAGCCTCGCGCTCGCGGGCATCGGTTGCCACGTGATGGCCACCGCCATCTATCCCGAGCACAACAAGACCACGACGCAGATGGGCGGCGAGGGCACGCCGTGGATCGGCATCGCCCCGTTCTCCAAGCGCGAACACGTCTTCTCGAACCTCGGCGACGGCACCTACTTCCATTCGGGCTACCTGGCCATCCGCGCCGCCGTTGCCGCGAAGGTCAACATCACCTACAAGATCCTCTACAACGACGCGGTCGCCATGACCGGCGGTCAGCCGGTGGACGGCACGATCACCGTGCCGATGATCGCCTCGCAGATGGCGGCCGAGGGCATCGCCCGCATCGCGCTCGTGACCGAGGACCTGTCGCGCTACGCGGACCGCTCGTCGCTGCCGGGCCTCGTGACCTTGCACGACCGCGGTGAACTCGAAGCCATCCAGCGCGAACTGCGCGAGGTGAAGGGCGTCTCGGTCATCATCTACGACCAGACCTGTGCCGCCGAGAAGCGGCGCCGGCGCAAGAAGGGCGAGTTCCCGCAGGCACCGGCCCGCGTGTTCATCAACGACGCCGTCTGCGAAGGCTGCGGCGATTGCGGCGTCCAGTCCAACTGCACCGCGATCCTGCCGCTCGACACGCCGCTGGGCCGCAAGCGGATGATCGACCAGTCCGCCTGCAACCAGGACACCACCTGCGTCGAAGGCTTCTGCCCGAGCTTCGTGTCGATCGAAGGCGGCAAGCCGAAGCGTTCCAAGGCGGCGGCCACACCGGCGTCGGCGGACTTCGCCGCGTTGCCGGCGCCGACTGGGCCCGTGCTCAACGGCGAGAACTACAACATCCTGATCACCGGCATCGGCGGCACCGGGGTCATCACCATCGGTGCCCTGCTCGGCATGGCCGCCCACCTCGAAGGCAAGGGCTGCTCCGTGCTGGACATGACCGGCATGTCCCAGAAGAACGGTGCCGTCACGTCGCACGTGCGCCTGTCCGCCCATCCGGAGGGCATCCGCGCCCAGCGCATCGCGACGGGCGAAGCGCATCTGATCCTCGGCTGCGACATGCTCACCGCCGGCGCGCAGGACGCGATTTCCAAGACGCGCCCCGGCGTGACGGTGGCGGTGATCAATGCCCACGAACAGCCGCCCGGGCAGTTCGCGCGCAATCCCGACTGGCAGTTCCCGACGAAGGAGATCCAGGCGCTGATCGCGGAAGCGGTCCAGGGCCAGGCGCACTTCGTCGACGCGACCCGGCTCGCGACCGCGCTGCTCGGCGACGCCATCGCGACGAACCTGTTCATGCTCGGCTTCGCCTTCCAGAAGGGCTGGGTGCCGCTGTCGGCGGAAGCGTTGGAACGCGCCATCGAACTGAACGGTGTCGCCATCGACGCGAACAAGCAGGCGTTCCTGTGGGGCCGTCGCGCTGCGGTGGATCTGGCCAAGGTCGAGCGCATTGCCACGCCCGCGACGCCGGTCGTGCTGCAAATGCCCGAGGGGCTCGACGGTCTGGTGCGTCGTCGCAGCGAGTACCTGACCGCCTACCAGGACGCCGCCTACGCCAAGCGCTACGAGTCCTTCGTCGAGCAGGTGAAGGCCGCGGAAGCGAAACTCGGCAAGGGCGACGCCCTGGCGCGTGCCGTCGCGAAGTCCCTGTTCAAGCTGATGGCCTACAAGGACGAGTACGAGGTCGCACGCCTCTACACGAACGGCGAGTTCGAGAAGAAGCTGAAGGATGCGTTCGAGGGCGACGTGCACGTGAACTTCCATCTCGCACCGCCGCTGCTCGCCAAGCGCGACGGCAAGGGGCATCTGGTCAAGGCCCGTTACGGCTCGTGGATGTGGAAGGCCTTCGGTGTGCTCGCGAAGTTCAAGGGTCTGCGCGGCACCTGGCTGGACGTCTTCGGCAAGACCGAGGAGCGCCGCATGGAGCGCCAGCTCATCGAGGACTACCGCAGGAGCGTCGAGGCCGCACTGTCGCGCCTCACGGCCGACAACGTCCCGAAGGCGGTCGAACTGGCATCCCTGCCGGAACAGATCCGCGGTTTCGGTCACGTGAAGCTGGCCAGCGTCGAGAAGGCGAAGGTGCGTTGGGCGGCGCTCGACGCCGAACTGGCCGGGCAATCCGCATCCAAGGTGGTGCCCCTCCGCGCCGCATGAGGCCCCTGCGGGGTACGCGCGCGGCGTCGCGCGTACCCTGCATGTCGGCTTCACTCCACCCCTCGTCCTGACGGGCCCTCTCGCGGGCCCGGCCCGTGCAGGCCGCCCGCCACGGTGCTTCTCCGCCTGCTGTCTCGGCGACTCCCGTATGTGATCCGTATGCCGCCGCGCGTAGACTGCGCCGATCGGACTCGCAGCACCGCGCGGCGATCCGTGTTGCGCCGCACGATGCCGCGTGGCCTGAACGATCGAGGCGCCTCAGGGGGAGGCCATGCCGTCCCGTCGTCCGCAGCTCGCCAAGCTCACGCGGCCGCGCCTGCATAGCGCGATTGCGCGCGAGCGCCTGTTCCGCGTCATCGACGACGCGCGCCGATGTCCGGTGACGTGGATCGTCGGCCCTCCCGGTGCCGGCAAGACGACCGTGGTGTCGACCTACCTCGACGCGGCCGGCGCTCCCACGCTGTGGTACCAGGTGGACGGCGGTGACGACGACCCGGCCACCTTCTTCTACTACCTTCGCGAGGCGGCGCTGCCGTTTCGGGCGCGGCGCAAGCCGCTCCCGCTGCTGACGCCGGAGTACCTGGGGGACGTTCCCGGATTCGCGAGACGTTTCTTCCGCGAACTCTTTCTGGGTCTGCCGCCCGGCGTCGTGGTCGCGCTCGACAACTACCAGGACGCCGATGAGGCCGGTGCCTTGCATGCGCTGTTCGCGATCGCGATCGAGGAAACGCCGCCCGACGTGACCTTCATCGTGATGAGCCGCGCCGCTCCGCCAGCGGCGCTGGCTCGTGCCCGGGTCGGTGAGCGGATCGCCGAGATCGGCGCGATGGACCTGCAACTCGATTTCGACGAGACGCGGGCCATCGCCGCCCGGCGGGCCCGCGTGGACGAGCCGACGATTCAACTCATCTTCGAGCAGTCGAACGGCTGGACCGCGGGCGTCATGCTGCTGCTGGAGCGGGTGCGGCGCGACGGGGTCCTCTATCGCGACAGCCGGGGGGCGACCTCCGAGGCGACCTTCGACTACTTCGCCAGCCAGATCTTCCATGGATCGCCGCCGGAGACGCGCCAACTGCTCATGGCGGTTGCGTGGCTGCCTCAGGTGACTGCCGTCGCGGCGGAGCGGGTGAGCGGAAATGCCAATGCCGGCCAGGTACTGGAGTTTCTATATCGACGTCACCTCTTCGTCGACCGGCGCCCCGGGGAAGTCATCGCCTACAGGTTCCACTCGCTCTTTCGCGAGTTCCTCCGCCACCAGGCGGAGACGGAGATGGTGCCGGCCGAACTGGACCGATGCCTCGAGCGAGCGGCAGACGTTCTGGCCGAGTCGGGGGAGATCAGCGACGTGCTGCCGCTGCTGGTGAGGACCGGGCGCTGGGAGACGGCGGCCACCCTGCTGGCGAGTGCCGCGTCGGCGCTCATAGCCCAGGGTCGATGGCGCACGTTCGAGGAACTGGTCACCGCAACTCCACCAGCCGGGTGGCTTCGTCGACGCGCAGTCCAGTACTGGCTCGGGCAGTCGCGCATGGCCCCCATGCCCGAGCAGCGCGCGTGAAGCCTTCTCCGTGCATTCGATCCTGTTCATTGCCGACGAAACGCCTGCTGGAGCGCGATGTGTGCGGCGAGTGCCATCTGACCGTCGTCCACGGCGCCTGTCGACCCGCCCAGTGGAAGCGTCTGGGTCGACATGAACTGGACCGTCTGCTGGCCGATGGCGGCGCGTTCGAGGATCCACGTGGGAGATCCGTGCCGGCGCCCTCGTCATGGTCGCCTCCCTGCCGCATGCCGGACTCTGCAGGGACCCGCGACAGCATCCGCCGTCATCGAACTGGTGGACGCCGAGCTGATCCTGACGTGGCGCGCAACTGGCGTCCGCCGTGATCAACTGCGCGATCATGTTCGGCGACGATGTCCTGGGAGAGCGAGCCGCCCGCCGGGCTCTACAGGCGCTGCTCGGCCATCCGTCGATTGCACCACCAGGCCGTCCAGGGACTCGGCTCGATCAGTTACTGGTACTACGTTGCAGGACGATACGAGCTTGCAGTCCGTTATGCGGATCGGGCGCTGGACCTGGCCCAGGCACAACCTTTACTTTCAAGGGTTTCGCGGGCGGCCTGCATCATTACTGCCGCCGCGCGGCACCTGATCGGTCGCCCAGGGATATCGCCGCTGGACGAGCTGGATCTCGCGCCGACGCAGGGCCGAAGATAGCGGCGAGATTTCGTGAAGGGCCTGGCGAGCCTGCTGGCCCTCCTCGAAGACGACGCGGTGCATGCCGTTCATGGGCCTCGAATGTGTTGCCGGTGCCGAGGCGTCCGGTTCACTGATGCATCACATCGTATTCCGCATTCTTCTCTCCGACTGGGCCGTGGCGGCGGGTGAACTCGAACTCGCCGGGCGGACCGTCGACGAACTTCGCCACTGGATTGCCCGAATGCACGCCCACCGGTACGAGCCGAGCCTGCGAATGGCCGAAGCCCATCTTGCCTGGGAAAGAGGGGCTGTCGACGAAGCGGAAAGGCTGGTGGCGCACGCCCTGCATCTGGCGAAGGATAGGGGCGGACTGCTGTTCCTGCGCTGGCTCGATACCGCGATGCCCAAACTGCTCCCCCTGGCCATCGAACGCGGCATCGAGCCGGCTATCGTGCGACGACTGGTCGACGACTACGGGGTCGCGCCGCCGCCGATCCGGTCGAACACTGGCCGTGGCCGATCGCGATGACGACGCTTGGCCGGTTCGAGGTGCGCATTGCCGGAGAGCCTCTGCGATGAAAGCGCCAAGTCACCCCGGCGGACCCTCGCCCTGCTGCAGGTTCTCATCGCCCATGGTGCCCGGGACGTTTCCGAGTCGACACTGCACGAAGCGCTGTGGCCGGACCTCGAGGGCGACGACGCGCACCGCGCCTTCGAGGCAGCGCTGCACCGACTGCGCCGCCTGCTGGGTGATTCAGACGCGATCGTGCAGAAGGCCGGGTCGCTCACGATCGACTCGTCGAAGTGCTGGATCGACGCCAACGCATTCGAGTGGTGGGATCGCCGGGCATCGGACTGTCCGCGTGCAGAGCGATGCGCCCTCTCGCTCTATCGCGGGGCGTTCCTGCCCGGAGAGTCGGCCGGATGGGCGCTGCAGGCCCGCGAGCGCCTCCGAGACAAATTCGTTCGCATCGTGGCGAAGGCCGCCGCGTGCCGCGAATCGAGCGGGGCATGGGAGGAAGCCGGTGCGCTCTTCCAGCGCGGACTCGACACCGATCCGCTGATCGAGCCGTTCTACCAGGGATTGATGCGCTGCCATGCGCGGCAGGCCCGAACCACCGAGGTCGCACGTGTCTATCGACGAATGCGGGAGACCTTTTCCGTGATCCTTGGGGTGACGCCGTCTCCGGTGAGCGACCGGATCTTCCGGGAAACCGTGTATCCCGAGGAACGACATGGGTGACGGCGTCGCAGGCAGGTACGGCGATTCGCATGCAATCCGTAGGTGAACAGCCCGTAGCGTGATCGGGCGTCACGGGGGCGGCAGCCGGGCAGCGTGCCCGAACGCCCGATGAGGACGGAGTGGGAGGCAAACCGATGCGATGTCCGCGCAGCTATGTCGTCAGGATCTATCGACGCGACGCTCGCTCGATCGCCGGTCTGGTCGAGGACACTTCGCGTGGGTCGACCGCTCCGTTCCAGTCGATGGAGGAACTGTGGTCCCTGCTCGGCCAGCCCGGCCCCAGACGCAAGCGCGGTTCGATCCCCGGTGCCGTTCCGGCATCGGCGACCGACATCGAAACCTCTTGACCGTCATTTCGCGGAGTTCCCCATGAAAACCATCCCTCGTCTGCTCGCTGTGGGCCTCGTGTGCGCGGCGGGTCATGCCACCGCTGCAGCGGCCTGGCCAAAGGAAGGCAGCTTCGATTTCAACTTCTGCTTCGTCTCGGACGCGACTCACGCGGCACTCACCGACAAGGTGTTCGCCGGAGGCTTCGTGAACCGTGCGGCCCTGCACAGTCAGCGGGCCGGCGGCCCCTTCGATCTGCAGGGGGCGCGCTGCTTTGGCTACTACGGCAACGTCGAAGGCGAGTACTCGGATCAGGGCTACTGCGAGATCGTCGATGCCGACGGCGATCGCTGGACCATGAAGTTCGTGAGCGGCCCGGATGGCGGCGGGACCTGGACGGTGCCGTTCGGCACCGGCAAGTACGAAGGGATGGTTGCGAGGGGTGGCTACAAGCCCCTCGGCAACGTGCCGCTTCCCACCGCGGGCACGGCCCGCTGCAATCGCAACACGGGCACGTATCGCCTGCGATGAATCCGTGCGGTGTCCGGGCCTGTGCCGCCCAGCACCGCGTTCGTTCCACTGTCACGAGGAGGTCTGCCGTCATGAAGCGCCTGAGCCTTGCCGCATCGATGCTGTCGCTCCTGTGGTTCGCCTGTGTCAGCGAGGCCGCCGACACGATCCGGATCGCCATCCTCGAACCCTTGTCCGGTCCCTTCGCGAACGTCGCGACCGTGGGGCTGAAGCAGTTCCAGGCCGAGGTCGACGTGATCAACGCGCGCGGCGGGGTGCTCGGGCGGCAGTTCGAAGTCGTTCCCTTCGACAACAAGAGCAGCGCGCAGGAAGCGACGATCCAGTTGCAGGCGGCCATCGACCAGGGCATCCGCTATGTGACCCAATCCGCCGGATCCAACGTCGCGCACGCGCTCAACGATGCGATCGCGAAACACAACGCCCGCAATCCGGACCGGTCGGTGCTGTACTTGAACATGGGTTCGCTCGATCCCGCGCTCACGCAGGAGAAGTGCAACTTCTGGATGTTCCGGATCGTGCCGCACGGACAGATGATGCTGGCCGCCGTCGCCGACCTGCTGTCGCGCGACAAGCGGGCGAAGCGGGTCTATCTGATCAACCAGGACTACGCGTGGGGCCAGAGCGTCGGCAGGACGGCGAAGGAACTGTTGAAGGCCCGCCGTCCCGACATCGAGATCGCGGGGGAGGAACTGCACCCGATGGGCAAGATCAAGGACTTCGCACCGTACGTCTCGAAGATCGTGGCGGCGAAGGCGGACACGGTGATCACCGGCAACTGGGGCAACGATCTGTCGCTGCTCGTGCGGGCGGCGAAGGATGCGGGCGCCCACGTGCAGTTCTACGCGTTGCTCGCCGGTCTCACCGGATCCCCCGCGGCGATCGGCGATTCGGGTGAGGAGCGTGTGCGTGCCGTGCACTTCTGGCACATGAACGTCGGTGACAGCCCCTACCAGCAGCGGGCGATCGTCTCGCGCACGAAGTTCAAGGAGGACTGCTGCTGGTACCCGAATCATCTCGTGCCGAACGTGCTGGCCGACGCGATGACGAAGGCCCAGTCCACGGACCCGCTCAAGGTCGCCCTCGCCATGGAAGGTCTGCGATACAGCGGCCCCACCGGCGAGATCTGGGTTCGACCGGAGGACCATCAGGCGATGATTCCGGTGTACGCGACCGTATTCGCCAAGGCGGGCGGGCCCGGCGTCACCTTCGATGCCGAGAGCACGGGCTTCGGTTGGCGGACCGAGGGCAAGCTCGAAGCGAAGGACGTGGTGACGCCCGTGACGTGCCGGGTGCAGCGGCCCTCGGGGCAGTGACGGCCGCGATGCTGCTCCTTCGATGGACGTCCTGGATCTTCGCGGCGGCGACGCTGTTCACCACCCCTGTCGTTGCCGCGGACGAGCGCGGCGGCATGCGCCTGTCGTCACCGGCCTTCGGGAACGGCAGCGAGATCCCGGCGAAGTTCACCTGCGACGGCGCGAACGTGTCGCCGCCGCTGATGTGGCAGGGCGCCCCGCCCGGGACGAAGAGCTTCGTGCTGATCGTCGACGATCCGGACGCGCCGGATCCCGCCGCACCTCGCATGACGTGGGTGCACTGGGTGCTCTACAACCTGCCTGCCAGCGCGACCGGACTCGAGGAAGGCGTGCGGCCGGCCGACTTGCCTCAGGGAGCGCGTCAGGGGACGAGCGACTTCTCGACCCCGGCCTACGGCGGCCCGTGCCCGCCTGTCGGCAGGCATCGCTACTTCCACAAGCTCTACGCGCTCGACATCGCGCTGCCGGATCTCGGCAAGGCTCGCAAGGCCGAGGTGGAGAGGGCCATGAAGGGACACGTCCTGGCCGAGTCGCAACTCGTGGGGATGTACGCGAAGAAGCGCTGATGCCAATCGCTGCGTGCCACGTCATCGCGCGCAGCGATGCAGGGGCTCCGTGTCGGTCAGTCCCGAATCGAATACCGCAGCACCCCCTCGTCACAGAAGCCTCGACCTCCGGGAACGGCGGGGAACGGTATCACCTTGTAGTCGCGTGTCGCGGTGATGCCGGAGAACTTCCCGGTACCGGCGAGCGCGGTGTACTTGCCGCCGACGCTGTCCGATCGAGCGTAGTTCAAGAGGACCTTGTCGCCGTCCTTGTCGGTCCATTCGCAGTGGCCCCACAGGCTCGGCTTGCCTTCGACGACCCTCGCGGCACCCAGGCAGTGGTTCGTCATCCGGTCGAACAGGTTGCCGGGGGGCTCGGTGCGGATCGTGCCCCAGCCGCTACCCATGCTGAAGGAAAGGCTCGAGGACGTTTCGACCGTCTGCAACTCCGCGCCACCACATGAAATCACATTCACTTCGCCCGACCTGGCGGCGGCGCCGCAGATCGCTAGGGCCAATCCTGACATCAACGACTGGTACACGAGCCTCTGCATGATTTTCTCCCCGGTGCGGTGACGAGCCATTCCGACGTGCGGCCGCGCATGACTCCCGCTGCAAACGTGCGCCCGGTTCACCGAACTCCGCTATAGGCCGGAAGGCGTACGACGGGCGACCGGCGGGCATTCGTTGCCGACGCAACTCAGCCGTCGCGCGCGTCGAAGCGGAATCCGCCCGCCGGCACCAGACGCCATCCGCCCGTGCCGTCGAGCGCCAGCACCTGTCGATGCCACGTCAGCAGCGCGGGATGGTGGCTGACGCTGACCGGCGTGGTCGCGATGCGCGCCAGCTCGCGATACATCAGGGCCTCGTTGTCGGCGTCGAGTGCGCTGGTCGCCTCGTCGAGCATCACGTAGCGCGGCCGCGCCAGCAGCACGCGGGCGAACGCGAGCCGCTGCTGTTCTCCCACCGAGAGCTGCTTGCCCCAGTCCAGCGCGACGTGCAGCCCGCCGACGCGTCCCGCGAGCTGCGGCAGATTCACGCGCGCCAGCAACTCGAGCAGTTCGACGTCGGACGCGTCGCGCGCGGCCGTCGGATACAGCAGCTGACAGCGCAGGTCGCCCACCGCCAGGTAGGGTTGCTGCGGCAGGAACATCAGGTCGTCGGCCGCCGGACGCACGATCTCACCGCCGCCGCTGTGCCATAGCCCGGCGATGGCGCGCAGCAGCGAACTCTTTCCCGCACCGCTGGGCCCCACGATCATCAGCCCCTCGCCCGGTGCAACTGCCAGCGACAGGTCGCGCACCAGCGTGCGCTCGCGTTGCGGCGTCTGCACCGTCACGCCATGCAGCGCGAGTGTGGTGCCGGGCGTGCTCCGGATCACCGCCTCTTGCGGGAGCGTGCCGGCAGCCGTCGCATCGAGCGATCGTGAGAAGGCGTGCAGACGTTCGATGCCCGCGGCGAACCGGCTCAGGCTCTCGAACCGGTCGACGATGAGCGTCAGTGCGGCGAGCATTGCCGAGAAGGCGCCGGCGGCCTGCACTGCCCGGCCGACCTCCATCTGCCCGGACAGCACCTGGTCGGCGATGATGACGCTCGGCAGCGCCAGCGTGAGGAAGCTGTGGCCGTACTGGAACAGGTTCAGGTGCAGCTGGCTGCGCAGCACCTGACGGTAGTTGCGGAAGACCGCTTCGAAGCTGCGCTTCAGCGTCACCTGCTCCTGGGGCTCGCCGTTGTGCAGGGCGATCGCTTCGGCGTTCTCGCGCACGCGCACGAGGCCGAAGCGGAAGTCGGCCTCGCGCCGCAACTGGCGGAAGTTGAGGTCGACCAGACGCGGGCCGAAGACCCGGACCGTGAAGATCGTCGTCACCACCGCATAGCCGATCAGGAACCACACGAGCGTGTGCGAGATCGACCACAGCACGCCGGTGAAGGCGATCAGCTCGATCAGCGAACCGAGCCCGATCATCAGGAAGTACAGCGACTGCGACGTGAAGCTGTTGATGTCTTCCGAGATGCGCTGGTCGGGGTTGTCCAGCGCCGGGTCCGCCCCCAGGTGGTAGAAGGCCCGATGCGCGAGCCAGCGGTCGAGCAGGTGGTGCGTGAGCCAGCGTCGCCACAGGAGGCCCAGGTTGTCGCGCAGGTAGTAGTAGAAGGCGTACAGCGGCACGGCGAAGACCAGCACGCCGACGAAGCGCGTGATGGCCGACCAGAAGCGCTCGCGATTGCCGGCGGCGAGTGCGGAGGTGAATTCGCCGGTTTCCTGGTTGAGCAGCACGCTCGCCAGCGTCTGCCCGAGCAGCAGCAGAGCCAGCAGCACCAGCAGGCCGCGTCCGCGCCAGCGTTCGTCCGAGTGCCAGTAGGCGCCCGCGATACGGAGGAAGCGCCGCCACAGGCGGCCGTCCAGACGCGGAGCGAGGCGGGTATCCGGCATGGCCGGAGCATAGCGCCCGAACACGACTTTCGACGGGGAGCGCGCAGACAACCGCCGGTGCAACCGTGCGGATGGGTCAGCCTCTCCGGCGCAAAGTCGCCGCCGGTCCCGACGTCACGCCATCATGTCTTCACGCGCTCGCCTCATCCATGCCATTCCTTCGCGGCCATCGTCCGGCGGAAGAACGCGATGTCGTGGTTCGGCCACAGCGAGGCGTGTTCGCGCACGGCGAGGGTCTTGAGCTTCCGGATGCTCGCCAGCGCGAGATCCTCGCGCTCCTCCCAGCACAGCCCCGGCGCGACTTCGTCGTCGAGGTTTTCGGTGAGATCGGCCGCGTCGCCGCAGAGAATCACGGGGGAACCCGAGACCGTCTCGATCCACAGCGACATGTGGCCCGCGGTGTGCCCCGGCGTGGCGACGGCCCGAATCCCCGGGGCGACGTCGTACTCGCCATTCATGAGCCGGATGTCGTGGGCGCCCGAGAAGTCGTCGACGAAGTACGCGGGATCGTGACCGCTCGTCGCAGCGGCCATCTCGTCTGTCTGCACGTGGATCTCGCAGCCCGGCACATCGCACAGTCCGCCGGCGTGATCGAAGTGCAGATGGCCGATGAAGACCACGTCGATGTCCGGCGGCGCGAGGCCGAGGCTCGCCAGATGGGCCGACAATCGTTGCGCCTCGACCATGTCCGGTGCCCCGAGGGGGAAGACGGCCGGATCGAAGTAGCGCGCCCGCAGCACGGGGTCGGCGACCTTCGCGTAGTCGCAGCCGACGTCGTAGAGGATGCGGCCGTTGGGTGTCTCGATCAGGTACGCGAGGACGGGGGCCTCGATCGTCGTGCCCGCGCCGCGTCGGCGCGTGGAGATCGACTTGTCGTAGCGGTAGGTGGCGGTCAGCAGCGGCCGGATGCGGTTGCGCGTCATGGCCGCGGGGCCGCGCTACTCGTCGGAGATCGGCAGCGAGTCCGGCAGCGTCAGCAGGTGGCCCATCTTGCTCTGCTTGACCTGCAGGTAGCGGAGGTTGTCGCGGGTCAGCGAGGTGGTCACGGGCTCGCGGCCCACGACGTCGATGCCGAGGTTCTTCAGCGCCTCGACCTTGGCCGGATTGTTCGTGAGCAGCGTCACGTGCGCGATGCGCAGCGACTTGAGGATCTGCGCCCCGGCCGCATACGAACGCAGGTCTGCCGGAAATCCGAGATCGAGATTCGCCTCGACCGTGTCGCGTCCCGAGTCCTGCAATCGGTAGGCGCGCAACTTGTGGGAAAGGCCGATGCCTCGGCCTTCGTGCCCGCGCAGGTAGACGATGACGCCGCGACCCGCTTCCGCGACGCGGGCCATGGCGGCATCGAGCTGCTCGCCGCAATCGCAGCGCGTCGACCCGAACACATCGCCCGTCAGACATTCGGAGTGCACGCGCACGAGCACCGGCGCATCGTCGAAGGGCTCGCCGCGGATCAGGGCGATCTGTTCGCTACCGTCCACGAGCGAGCGATACGTGCGGATGACGAACTCCCCGTGCTTCGTCGGGAGTCTCGCGTCCGCCACCTTCTCGTAGAGGCGTTCGACGCGCTGACGGTAGTCCGCCAGCGCCGCGATGGTGATCACGGGCAGCCCGTGCAGTTCGGCGAAGGCGTGCAACGCTTCGCCCTGGGCGATGGAGCCGTCCTCGTTGACGATTTCCGCCAGGGCGCCGGCCGGATAGAGCCCGGCCAGTCGGGCGAGGTCGGCGGCCGCTTCGGTGTGGCCGGCGCGCTTCAGCACGCCGCCGTCGGAGGTTCGCAGCGGGAAGACATGCCCGGGCCGCGTGAAGTCTTCCGCCCGGGTCCGCCGATTGGCCAGGGCGCGGATGGTCGCCGCGCGGTCGGCATTCGAGACGCCGGATGTCGTGTCGTGCCGGTAGTCGACGCTCACGGTGAACGCACTGCCGTGGGGCTCGGAATTGCGCATCACCATGAGCGGCAGCCGGAGTTCATCGAGGCGCTCGGGCGGGAGGGACACCCGAACGAGGCCGCTGGTGTGGCGCCGCATGAAGGTCATTGCCGCGGGCGTCATGTTCTCGGCGGCGATGATGAGGTCGCCCTCGTTCTCGCGCCGGGCATCGTCCAGCACCACCACGAAGCCGCCACGGCGCAGGGTGGCGATGGCGTCTTCGACGGGGGTGAACTTCTCGGTCATGCGGGGTCCAGGTTGAAGCTGTCTTTCCAGATGTTGTCGGCCCAGGCCAGCGCGATGCGCGCTTCCGCCTCGTTGCGCTTGTCGGAGACACCGGACGTGCCTTCGGCCGTCACGAGCGCCTTCCTGGCCGAATCATAGCGGTAGACCGCGGCCACATGCACGGCCTCGGTCGGGGAGACGAAGCTGTAGCAGGTGTTCGCCGAGACCGGCACCGCCGTCGGTGCCTGGCCGCGCAGGGCCGCGATGATGGCGCTGGCGGCGATCTTGGCCTGATTGTTCGCCGTGTGCGCGGACTTCGGTGCCGGCGAGGCCGAGGTGGCGTCGCCGACCACGTGGATACCCGGGACGGCGGTCGACTCGTAGGTCTGGAAATCGACGCCGACCCAGCGCTTGTCGAGGGTGACGACGCCGGCCTGGTGCGCGATGCGTCCGGCGGCATGCGGCACGATGACGTTGAGCACGTCGGCCTTCACGGTGTCGAATTCCGTGTTCACCGTGCGGCCCGCGGCATCGACCTCGGTCACGGTGCTGTTCGCGTGGTAGTCGACGATGCCCGGATACAACTCCGACCACGCCTTCAGGAACAGCCCCTTCTTGGAGACGATCTCGGGGTTCGCGTCCAGCACGATCACCTTGGACCGGGGCTTCTCGTGCTTGAAGTACGAGGCGATGAGACTGACCCGCTCGTACGGACCGGGCGGGCAGCGATAGGGCGTGCGGGGAATGGACAGCAGGTAAGCGCCGCCGTCCTGCAGCGCTTCGAGTTGGCGCCGCAGCAGCAGCGTTTGCGGTCCGGCCTTCCACGCGTGGGGGATCTGCTCGTGGGACGTCGTCTCGTCGAGGCCGGCGATGCTGTTCCACAGGAAGTCGATGCCGGGCGACAACACCAGCCGGTCGTAGGGCACCCGCCGGCCGTCCGTCAGGACGACTTCGCGGCGGTCGTGTTCGATGGCTTCCACCTCGGCCTCGATGCGGGTGACGCCCGCCTTCTCCAGGCCCTGGTAGCCGAACGTGTTCTGCTCGAGCGAGCGGTCGCCGCTCAGGACCAGGTTGCTCATCGGGCACGACACGAAGCGCGCCTGGCGCTCGATCAGCGTCACGTCGATGCCGGGATCCCACAACCGGAGATAGCGGGCGACGGTGGCGCCGCCGAAGCCGCCGCCGACGACGACCACCTGGGGACGGGCCGCACCGAGGACGGCCGGCGCATGGCCGAACCAGGCGGTGCCTGCGAGGGAAGCGGCGGCCAGCGCGAAGGATCTGCGATTCATGGTCATGTCACCTCACCTTGCCTTGCGGGGTTGAGCGGCGAAATGGTCGGCGATGAGTCCCAGTTCGGCCTCCGTGTAACCCTTGGCGTGCTGGTGCATCACGGTGGCGCTGCGTGCGCCGGTCCTGAACGCGCCTAGTCGGTCCAGGATCGTTTCGCGATCCACGCCGGCCAGCGACGGGATCTCGCCCGACGCCCGGCCGTTCGTGCCATGGCAGGCCGCGCAACTGGCGGCGAGATCACGGCCGGCGGTGTCGGCGGCGACGGCGTGCGGAATCGGGACGGCGACGGCCAGGAGACCGGCCAGTGCGGCGAGCCGACCGGGCCACAGCGTCGATGGGCGATTGCAGGAACGGATCATGGGGCGGGTCCTGTCGAGTGAAAGGAGCGGACGGACCGGGACGATGCGTCGCCGGGCTCCGGAGTCTGCCCGCCGCCCGGGACGCTCGCAAAGAACATTTTGAACAATGAATATTCCCGGAGGCCGTTGACGGCACGACGTCGCATCCGGCTGCATCGAGCCGCGCTTCTGCCGCCGGTTCGTCGGCCCCCGGCTGCATCGTCCCGATCCGTCTCATGCGTCGGTTGTATGCTGCGGCATCGTCCGCGCGGCCGTGATCCGGATCGCGGAACGGGGCGCCGAGGCGGGACGTGTCGCGCTTCGGACGGGAACAGATCAACTTTCGGGAGGAACCCTTGATGAGCACCATCGTGAATCCGGCCAAGCAGGCACTGCTGTCCGGCGGTCTGGCCGTCGGCATGGGCGTGCGCGGCGTGCGGGGGGTGGAGATCGCGCGCGTGATGAAGACGGCCGGCTACGACTACCTGTTCATCGACCTCGAGCACGGCGCCCTGTCCGTCGAGACCGCGTACACGATCTCGGTGGCGGCACTCGACGCGGGCATTGCCCCGATCGTGCGCGTTCCGAGCATGGACCTGAAGCTCGCGACCCGCTGCCTCGACGGGGGTGCGCTGGGCATCGTCGTCCCGCACGTGGATACGCCGGAGGAGGCGCGAGCCGTCGTCGACGCCCTTCGCTTTGCGCCGATGGGTCACCGTTCCATCGGCGGCGGCTTTCCGCAGTTCGGCTTTGCCGCGGTCCCCGCAGCGGAGGCCGTCACGGCCCTCAACGACGCCACGCTCGTCGTCGTGATGATCGAGACCCCGAAGGCCGTCGCCAACGCAGAGGCCATCGCGGCAGTCCCGGGGGTCGATGTCCTCCTGATGGGCACGAACGACCTGTGCCTGGAGATGGGCATCCCGGGACAGATCGGCGATCCGAAGGTGGTCGCCGCGATCGATGCCGTGGTCTCCGCGTGCCGGAAGCACGGCAAGTGGGCGGGGCTGGGCGGCGTGTACAACAGGACGCAACTCGAACCGTATCTGGCGCGGGGCATGCGATTCGTCCTCGCCGGAAACGACCTGTCGCTGCTGCTCTCGGCGGCGGCGGATCAGGCGAAGTTCGTCCGGAGTTGTGCGTGACGCGGACTTGAGTCCGCGAACGGAGTGCCGTCGAGGCCAACACCCACGCGCCCGTCGCCGCGGCACCGCCGGCATCGAAGGCCCGCCGCGGACAGGCTCCCGGCGGGCCTTGTCGCTTGGGGCGTCGCCTGCACGCACGGGACTCCGGAACCCGTCGAGCGAGTCGGAGTCGCATGAAGTCGCGCTGGTATCCTCGCGCACCTCGCTTGTCGCCGCACCCCGCCGCGTACCCTCATGTCCGCCTCGATCGCCCTGCAGTACACCGCCATGTGCCTCATCTGGGGGCTGTCGTGGATCGCGATCAAGACGGCGGTGGACGTGGTGCCGCCGCTGTTCTTCGCGGCGTGCCGAGTCCTCATTGCGGGCGGCGTGCTGTTCGCTCTGGCGCGATGGCGCGGTTCACGCCTGCCGGATGACGCGCCATGGGGCCGCATCGCCGTGGCGGCGCTCCTGATCAATACGGGGTGTTACGCGACGTTGTTCTGGGGCATGCAGTACGTGCCCTCCGGGTTCGCGGGGGTGATCAATCTGTCGCTCATCCCCATCACGCTGTTCGCGCTCGGCATCTTCTTCGGTCAGGAACGGTTCACGCGCACCCGCGCCGCGGCGCTCACCCTCGGCATCGCCGGCCTGCTCGTGTTGATGCGTGAGCGGCTCGCGGTCGAGCTGTCTCCGATGGCCGTCCCCGGTTCCATTGCGGTGATCGCCGCGACGTTCTCGTATGCGCTCGGGTCCGTGCTGTCGCGGCCCCTGCTCGAACGAGTGCCGTCGTTGTCGCTCGCTGCGGTCCACAACGTCATCGGTGGCCTCGGGCTCGCCGTACTGTCGTTCGCCTTCGAGACCATCGATGCATCGACCCTCCGGGCCATGGCCACCGCACCCGTGCTCGCGAGCCTCGCGTTCCTCGTGTTCTGCGCGTCGCTGGTGGCCTTCACGGTGTATCTGAAACTGCTGCGCGATTGGGGCCCCTACCAGGCGGGAACGTACGCCTTCGTCTCCCCCATCATCGCGGTGGCAGTCGGCATGGCCTGGGCCGGCGAGCGCTACAGCGTGTTCGAACTCGTCGGTGCAATCCTGATGCTCGTCGCGGTGGGGATGAGTCTGCGGCCGGCCCGCCGCGCCCAGGAAGCCACCCACTGACACGCGCGCGGATGTCGTCGTCCCGACCGGCGAGTGCAGTATCGCAAGTGCGCGGGACGATGCGATCAGGGAGGCGGCTTCGGATTCTCACGCGCTCTCGGTGATGTGTCGTCCGCATGGCAAGCCAGCGACTCGTCCGCGTGCTTCAGGTAGGCGATCAGATCGGCACGTTCCCGCCGATCCGGGACGCCGTCGTAGGTCATCGCGGTGCCCGGCATCGCCTTCATCGGTGCAGTCAGGAATCGGTCGAGCGACTTCGCGGTCCAGACGATCGTGGACTGCTTCATGGCCACGGAGTAGTGGAACCCCGGGACGCTGCCGGCACGGCGGCCGAACAGGCCGCAATGCCGGGGGCCGACGCGGTCGAAGGCGAGCGCGTGGCACGCCTGGCAGCGCGCGTAGATCGCTTCACCTCGTGATGCGTCGGGCGCCGCCTGCGCCGATGGCTCCGTCGCGAGCACACCCAGGAGCGCGGTGCAGGCGAGCGTCACCGCGGGGCGTGTCATGACATGAAGGCCGCAGGCACGGGCGCCTCGCCGAGCGATTGCCGCAGGATGGCCCAGTGCATCGCTTCGTCGCCCAATATGCTCGCGGCCGCCTTGGCCAGGTCGCGGTTGCCGAACAGCGGCACCGCGCCGAGGTACGCGCTGACGGCTCCCTGTTCGAGGCTGGCCGCGAATCGGAGTACATCGGCCTGCGACTTGAGCTGCTCGACCGGAAAGCCGTACTGGGTCTTGGCCTCGGCGGGCTTGCCGCCGAGTTTCTCGACGGTCCTGGCGAGCACCTCCGCATGCTCCTTGTGGTGCCCCTGGAAGGTGAGTGCGAGATCCAGGACGGCGCCTTTCAGCAACTTGCTCTCGGCCCCCAACCGGTACGCGGCGATCGCCTCGAGTTCGGCGCTCAGCGCCGTGTTGAGGATCTGCACGTCGCCGGCACTGGTGCCGCCGGCCTTGGCGGCGAGTGATTCATTGCCGGCCAGCAGCGCCACGGCGGCACCCGACAGGGTCAAGCCGGCGCGGCTCAGAAAGTGGCGGCGTGCCGCGAGCGGGGAAGACATCAAGAAGAAGGACATCACGGGCTCCTGAGGGTTGATCGAGCCCATTCGATGACCGACGGGTCAATCGCGTTCCCGACCCTCGCCCAGGGAAGGTCTGATCCAATCTCGCGGATCGCGTTGCAGTCGGAAACGGGCGATGGCAAGGCGGGAGGCGAAGACGAGATTGGGCATCTCGTCGAGCCGATCAACACCGCCAGCGCCCGTTTCCGGCGCAGCCCGGAGGGACGGGGCCCGCCGAGCGGCTGAGTTTGTCGGCCGGAGCCTGGAGTGCGTCAAGCACACGGCGGCCCGGACCTTCGCGCCATCCGCTCGGAGGACCTCCGTCGCGACCGCACGATTCGATCAGACCTTCCCTCGTCTTGCCAGCACGCCAGCCACGATGCGATCGCAGCGCGCGCCGTCGAACGAAAAGGCATCGCCCATGGCACGGTCGATATCACGTTCCAGGGCGCTGCGCAGGATGCCGCGCGCGCGGAAGAACCGGGTGCGGACCGTCGAATCCGGCAGATCGAGCGCTGCCGAGATCTCCTCGACACTCAGTTCCTCGACCGCCCGCAGCATGAACACCGTGCGAAAGGCGTCGGGCAGGGCATCGATCTGCGCTTCCATCAAGCGCCGCATCTCGGATCGCATCGCGGCGCGATCCGGCCGATCGTCGGGATTGCCTTCCACGATGTCCTCCAGCGTCGGTCCTTGCGAGTCGATCTCAGCCGCGAGCGACGGACCCCGGGCCTTGTACCGACGCAGCCGACCGAGGGACTCGTTGATGACGATGCGCACGAGCCAGGTCGAGAGCCGGGCATCGGATCGGAAGCTGCCGATCGCGCGCCAGGCCAGAAGGTAGGCCTCCTGCAGCGCGTCTTCGGCGTCGGCGTCGGACTTCAGGAGGCTGCGCGCCGTGCGGAACAGCAGCCGGTTGTGGCGCCGCATGATGTGCTCGAAGGCGGCTTCGTCGCCGGCGGCCACACGCTCGGCCAATTCGGAGTCGGCTGGCTCGCGGGCCGTCGAGGAGGCCGGGGAGAGTGGCAGCGCTTCGCCGTGCATGCGGAACTCCCTGAAAGGATGTGTCGACCGGGTTAGATGCGGACGAGCGTGATTTCATTCCCGGGACGTTGTTTGACCGCGTTCGAATTCCGAGCCGGAACCGGCCGTGCCCGCCCGTCGACGCGAATGGTGCGCCCATCGGTCAGTGCCGCGGAGCCAAGGCGCCGCGGAGCCGCGGCATGCCGCGATGCCATCCCGCAGACGCCCCGCGTTGTCCCGCCCGGTCCGGTCCGTTTCCCGTGCGCGGGTACGACAGTCACGACCATGCCGGAGGGCGAGGCACCGCATGTCCGTCATCGATCGCATCGGACGGTACCGGGTCGCGGTGACGCTGCCGGCGCCGCTCTCGCCGGTCCGGGTGCTCGGACCTCCGCGACAGATCATCCAGTCCTCCCTCGTGCGCCTCATCGCCGACGACGTCCAGGCCCGGCTTCCTGCATCGGATTCCGGGAAGATCGCCTTCCACGTCGCCGGGGCGATCGCGCGGATATCGGCGACGGCACGCCGCGTTTCAAGTGGATGCTCGGCCCGTTGGAGACCGACGATCCCTTCGTCGGGTGTGCGAAGCGCGGCGCCACCGTCGGGCGCAGCGCCAAGGCGATCCAGGCCGCGCAGGACGTCGTGAAGGAGTCGCTCGCGGCGTTGCTCGTCGCGGAATGGCGAGCCCGGTTCAGCCTGCGCCGGACAACGCCACCAGTCGATCGAGGATCAGGTCCACGTCGGCCTCGGTCGTTCGCAAGTTCATGAAGCAGGCCCGCAGTCCGGTGCGGCCCTTGACCGAGGCCGGCCCCAGGAACGCGGCACCGCTGTCCAGCAGCGCCTGAAGCGTGCGGCGATTGCCGGCCTCGTCCAGGGCGCGGAGGCGGAAGCACACGCAGTTGAAAGTGACCGGTGCCAGGAGTTCGAAGGCGGGCTGCGCCTCGATCCGGCGGCCCAGGTATCCGGCCAGATCGTGCATGCGCTCGATCACGCGACCGTAGGCATCGGCGCCGAAGTGCTTGAGCGACCACCAGACCTTCAGCGCCTTGAACGCACGCGACAGCTGCGGCCCCTGATTCGCGAAATCGATGAAGTCGGGGTCCTCCGACATCGTCAGGTAGCTCGGCGACGCACTGAAGGCGTGGCGCAGGCGCTGTCGATCCCGGACGAGAACGCAGCCGGCTTCGAAGGCGCAGAACAGGAACTTGTGCGGATCGAGGGAGACCGAATCGGCGAGGCCGATGGCGGACAGCGGTTCGTGAAAGCGGTCGCTGAGGGCGGCCAGTGCGCCATAGGCGCCGTCGACATGCAGCCACAGGCCGTGTTCCCGGCACAGCGTCGACAGGGATCCGATCGGATCGATGGCGCCGGTGGTCACGCTGCCCGCATTGGCGACGACGCAGAACGGGGTGAGACCCGCGGCGCGATCGGCCGCGATCGCCGTCTCGAGCACGTCCACCCGGAGGCGGAAGTGTTCGTCGGTCGGGATGCGTCGCAGGTGTCTCGTTCCCAGACCCAGCATGGACACGGCCTTGTCGATGCTCGAGTGCGCTTCCTCGGACGTGTACAGCACGAGCGGCGAGGTGCGCGCCTGAAGACCCTCCGTGCGCGCGGCGTCGCCCAGCGCGTGATCGCGTGCCGCGGTCAGCGCGATCATGTTCGCCATCGAGCCGCCGCTCGTCAGGATGCCGCTCGCGCCCTCGGGAAAGCCGAAGAGCCCGGAGAACCACCCCAGCACGGCCTGCTCCACGGCGTTGGCGGCCGGCGACAGATGCCACAGGTTGCAGTTCTGGTTGATGACGGCGGCGACGTGATCGGCGTAGGGCGACAGTGCGTTCGGCGAGGGCTGCACGTAGGGCAGGAAGCGCGGGTGTGCCGTGTGGGTGGAGTTGGGCACGATCACCTGCTCCAGCTCCTCGAACAGGGTGTCCAGCGATTGCCCTTCCCGGGGCATCGGCGCCTGCTTCAAGCCGCGAAGGGCGACGCGATCGACGGGGGGATGGACCGGCCGCTGGTCCACGGTGGCGAGATAGCGCCGGGTGAAGTCGGCGAGTCGCGCCGAAGCCTCGTCGTGTTGTTCCGGTGTGAACAGGAGCGGATTCATGATGCGCTGATCGAGAGGGCGAGCCGAAGGTCCGGCGACCTGTGCGAGGATACCTTGCGAGGCGCGAGCGGGACGCGTCGGAGTGCACGCGTCGTGAGGCGCACTGACCTTCCGCCCGCCGTCCCGCAGCATGAGGACGGCAACATCGAATCGAGGAGTCCTTCCAATGAAGAACATCGTCGTCACCGGCGGCAGCGGCAAGGCGGGTCACGCCGTCGTGTGCGAGCTGGTCGAGCGAGGCTACCGCGTCCTGAACGTCGATCTCGTGCCGCCGCCCCAGGCGCTCTGCCACTTCCTCAAGGCGGACCTGAACGACCTGGGGCAGGCGGTGGACGCGTTGAGGCGGGCCGTCGGCACCGTCGGACGTCGGCGTCCGTTCGAACTGGCCGACGCCGTCATCCATCTGGCCGGCATTCCCGCGCCGGGGCTGGCGCCCGACGCCACGACCTTCCAGAACAACCTGATGACGACCTACAACGTCTTCAGCGCGGCCACGCTCCTGGGTTTGCGTCGCGTCGTGTGGGCTTCGAGCGAAACGTTGTTCGGGCTGCCGTTCACGCGCGAGCAGCCCGCGTTCGCGCCGATCACGGAGGCGCATCCGACCCTGCCCGAGAACGGCTACGCCCTTGCGAAGGGGCTCGCCGAGGAGATGGCGCGGCAGATGCACCGGTGGAATCCCGGCACCTCGTTTCTCGGCCTGCGCATCTCGAACATCATCGACCCGGCCGAATACGGCATGTTCGCGGCGTGGCAGTCCGATCCGAACGTGCGGAAGTGGAATCTGTGGAGCTACATCGACAGCCGCGACGTGGCCCGGGCGTGTCGCCTGGCCGTCGAGGCGGCCGGCATCGGGGCCGACCACTGTCTCATTGCCGCCGCCGACACCGTGATGTCGCGGCCGAGCCGTGATCTGATGGCGGAGTGCTTTCCGCAGGTGCCCCTTGTCGGCGACGTCGCCGGATTCGCATCCTTGCAGTCGAGCCGCAAGGCGGAGCGTCTGATCGGCTACGTGCCCCAGTGCTCGTGGCGCACGCAGTGCTGACGTCGGTCGGTGCGGCGCGACGGCGTGCCGATCACCCGTCAATCGAGATCCTGCGGTCGCCACCGGGCGAAGTAGACTCGGCGGCAATGCCTTGGCCCACCCGGAGAACCGACATGCCCTTCCCGCGATCGCTGCTCCCGTTCGTCGTCTCCCTGGCCGTCGCAGCGCCAGCGCTTGCAGCGGAGACGCTGCCCGATCGGCTCGATCGCGAGGTCAAGGCGCTCGAGTCGCGCATCGTCTCCTGGCGTCGGGACATCCACTCGCATCCCGAACTCTCGAACCGCGAGACCCGCACCGGCACTCTCGTGGCGGCGCATCTCAGGAGCCTGGGCCTGGACGTCCAGACGGGCGTGGCGCACACGGGTGTTGTGGCGTTGCTCAAGGGCGGGAAGCCGGGTCCCGTGGTGGCGTTGCGCGCGGACATGGACGCCTTGCCGGTGACCGAGGATGTCGACGTGCCGTTCCGCTCGACCGTCACCGCGGAGTACGCGGGACAGAAGGTCGGCGTGATGCACGCGTGCGGCCACGACGGGCACACCGCCGTCCTCATGGCGGTTGCGCAGGCGCTGGTGGCGGTGAAGGACGAACTGCCCGGCACGGTGAAGTTCATCTTCCAGCCGGCGGAAGAGGGCGCGCCGGCCGGGGAGAAGGGCGGCGCGCTGCTGATGCTGGAGCAGGGGGTCTTCGAGAATCCGAAGCCGGATGCGATCTTCGGACTGCACGTGGTTTCCGGCACACCGACCGGCACGATCACCTATCGCTCCGGCCCGTTCATGGCCAGCAACGACTGGCTCACCATCAAGGTGAAGGGCCGTCAGACGCACGGGGCCTGGCCCTGGAACGGCGTCGACCCCGTCGTCACGTCCGCCCAGATCCTGACCGGCCTGCAGAACATCGTGTCGCGTCAGATCGACGTGTCCAAGGAACCCGCGGTGGTGACCGTGGCCACGGTACACGGCGGCGTGCGCAGGAACATCATTCCCGACGGCGTCGAAATGGCGGGCACCATCCGCACGTTCGACGAAGCCATGCGGCGCGACATCCACGCGCGCATCAAGCACATTGCCGAGGCCATTGCCTCCGCGAACGATGCCCAGGCCGAAGTGACGATCGAGACCAGCACCACCGTCACCAACAACGACCCGGCACTCACCGAAAGGACGCTGCCCTCGCTCAAGCGGATCGTCGGGAACGACAGCGTGAAGGTGAGCCAGCGCGTGATGGTCGCGGAGGACTTCTCCTACTTCCAGGAGAAGGTCCCCGGCGTCTTCTTCTTCGTCGGCGTGACGCCGAAGGACCAGGACGCGTCGAAGGCGGCACCGAATCATTCGCCGCGCTTCTACATCGACGAGCCCGCGTTGCTGACGGCGGCGCGGTCCCTTGCCGCCGTCACGGTGGATTTCCTGTCGGCCGGGAAGCGCTGAGTCTGCCCAGCACGGTGCAGTGCCGGAGCGACGCGCGCCGCTCCGGCCGTCGCGGCGACGCTACGCGTCCACCAACTCCGGAAACGGCACGATCGTCGACTTCACCGTCTTCATGGCCATGGCATCTTCCACCGCCTGCGTCACCCCGGCCTGCGTGAACGGATAGACCGTCTGCGTCTCCAGCCACGGGTACTTGCTGCGCGTGCGGTAGAGCATGTCGACCCCCAGGGCCAGGTCGTTGCCGGTGAAGCCCCAGGAGCCGAGCAGGTTGATGTCCTTCGTGCAGAAGCGATGCCAGTTCGTCTCGATCTTGCCCGCGTCGGTGAACTGCCCCATCTCGATGTAGGTGCCGCCGTCGCGCAGGAACTCGATGCCCTCCGGTCCCGCCGAGGGATGGCCGGAGCAGTCCATCACGACGTCCGCGCCGAATCCGCCCACGATCTCCCGGACCTTGGCGATGCGCGCTTCGGGCGTTGTGTACGCCTGGATGTCCACCGTTGCCTCCGCGCCGAACTTCCGTGCGAGTTCCAGGCGCGGCTTCTCCGGTGCGCCGACGCAGATCACGCGCCCCGCGCCCATCTCCTGTGCCGCCGCCACCGCGAGAATCCCGATCGGTCCGGAGCCCTGGATGACGACCGTGTCGCCCCACTTGAAGCCGCCCGCGCGAATCGCCCGATTGAAGCCGCGCATCGCCGAGGTCAGCGGCTCCGAGAGCGAGCCGAGCCGGAGATTCATGTCGTCCGGCAGCTTGTAGATCTTGGTCCCCGGGAGCATGTCGAGATCCACGTACACGTACTCCGCCCAGCCCCCCCACAGATGCGGCGGTTTCGAGAAGCCGAGATAGCGTCCGTAGTAGACCGGCGTCAGGCACTTGTTGGCCGTCTCGGGGTAGTGAACGCAGTAGTAGCAGCGCCCGCAGGGCATGAGGGGCGGGATCATCACGCGCGAGCCGACTTCCAATGGCTTGTCCATGAAATCGGCCTTCAGCTCCGGCCCCTTCTCGACGATGACGCCGCCGACTTCGTGTCCGAGCGTGAACGGCCACGGCAGCGGTTTGGGCCAATGTCCCTTGAGGATGTGCTGATCGGTGCCGCAGACCCCGCAGGCGCCGATCTGGATCAGCGCCGCGTTCTTCGGCACGACCGGCCAGGGGACGGTCTCGATGACAGGCCTGGCCCCGGGGCCGGCGAAGGTGGCAACGCGGATTTCGGATGCGCGGCGTGTTGGAAGACTCATGGGACTCGAAGCTCCTCTCTGTCATGGGCGGGTGCTGCGACGTGACCGGGACACGACCGGCGGGCGTCCGTGGGACTGCCTGTGGGGGCGTCCGGTCGGCCTCGCGTCGGCCGATGCGCGGCGCAAGGCGAATTCGACGGAGAGGATGCGACGGCCCGAGGTGGCTCGACAAACGATGAATTTTCGCGATGCGGTGAATTCGATTCATCCGGCATGCGCGGGCCTGCTGGCGCGACGGCAGGACGCCGTCGCGGCGCCCTGCCTATCGGAACCGCAGGATGAACTCCATCCTGTCGCGGCAGGCCTGGTACGCGCGATACGCGTCCGAATTCGCGGCCGCTTCCAGGCGCGCCGCCATGCGCGCCGGGTCCAGCCCCGCCTCCCGTTCGCCCGTCATCGTTGCCGATACGTGCTCGGAGAGTCGCTCGCCGGCGGCTTCGCATCCCATGACCACCTGATCGTCCACGGCCCCGCTGCCCATGGCGCGGTGGATGAAGCCGATGTCCAGTCCCGAGTTCTTTCCCAGTCCCCCGGCCAGCGGGGGCATGAAGAACAATTGCTGGTCCTTTTCGCGCAGTGCCTCCGCAAAGTGCCAGTACACGGGCCCGGGCTGCGCGCAGCGTTGCGCGTAACACGCCCAGAACGCTTGTCGCGCCGCACGGATGCCGGTGTCTGCCGACTTGTAAGTCGAGCGCAGGCGACCCAGGGCATCGGTGGCGTCCCCCGCCTTGCGCCCCACCTCCATGGCCATCTGCGTCGCAGCGATCTGCCCCGGCGTTCCGAACACGATGACGGTCGTCTGAACGGTTGGTTGCGGCGCCTGGTTCGTCTGCGCTGCCACCGGCGAGCTGTCGCGCGCAGACGCCGCCGCTGCCGCATCGCCGCGCGCACGAGCGAGGAACGCCGGGTCCAGCAAGGGTTGCCCGGCCAACGCGCGGTCGTACTGTCGCATCAGTGCGCGATACATCGGTCGCGTGAATCCGATCTCGGCGCCCACTTGCGCCCACGCGCGCTTGTGGCGCGCTCGTGCGTCGTCGTTGATGATCAGGTCGGCCAACTGCACGCCCTCGATCTCCAGGCGGAACGTTCGCCGCGCCGCGAACACGTAGAGACGGCGGAGGGCATTCATCAACGGGCCGCCGAGTCGCCGTTCCCATTCGTCGAAGGCGTTCCGCCCGGCGGCGCCGCCCGGAAGACGCTCGGCTTGTCCCAGTGCCGAGCGCGCCACGTCGTTGATCAGCGGCTTCAATTCCCGGCTCACCACGTCCTTCGCGGCCTTCGCCGCCGCGAGCACATCCTCGTCACGGCTGGACGGTGCGGCCCGCATCGACTCCAGGCCATCGAGGATGCGGACGATGTCGCGCAGGGCGGCCGCGTCCTCGGCGGCGGAACGCGCGGGGAACGGCCCCACCAGTTCATTGGCGGCCCACGCCTGGCGGGCGCTCGTCATCGCTTCCGGTGAGCCATCGGCCAGCGCGAGAGCCACTCCCATGCTGGCCGGGCATTCCGGCAGCGGCAGATCGATGAGATTCATCAGGCCGTCGCGGGAACGCGAGGCGTCGGTGCGCTCGGTCCAGCGCAGCAACTGCGCCGGCACGCCTGCGGGCAGTCGCGTGCCTTTCCAGAATCGCAGAGTCATGCGGCTCGACTTCGTGTAGTTCGATTGCGTCGCCGGAGAGAACGCGGCGAAGCCGCCCCCTTCCTTCGCGACGAAGCTGGCGGGGTCGACGTAGGCGCACCGCAGAACCGATGTGCCTTGCTCGCGCAGTTCGCGGACAGCCGGGGCGAGATCCGGCTGATCGAGGGCGCCGGCGAGCAGTTCCGCCGCGGGTTCCGCCGCGGACTCGACGAGCGTTGCAGCGCTGTCGAAGCGCGCGGTCACGACGACGTGCGGCACATGCCGCAGAGGAACGCGGCGGCGAACCTCCTCCGCCCGCTGCGCCGTCGCTGCGAGCGTCGGCACGGCTGCGCGGCCGGTGGCGAGCGCACGGGCTTCGCCCCAGGTGGCCGGGCAGGATGGCAGCGCTATGTCCACTGCCGATGAGCGCTGGGCGACAGCGACCAGCGCGGGCGAAAGCGGGGGGCGCCGCCCGACCCAGAAATGTCCGGTGAAGAAGGCGCGCGACGTCGGCGTGGGACCGTAGCTGCACGAGACGCTGCGATAGCCGGCGGCAGCGAGGGCATCCACCTCGCGTCGCAGTTCCCGGGGGGCGGCGCTGAACAGCATGCGCACATTGTTCTCGCGTTGAGCGCTGAGCGGCGCGTCGTCGTCACTGGCGTCGTCGGCCTGGCGTCCCCGCGGTCCGAAGCGTGCCGGGCCTTCGTAGGTGGCGGCCTTGGCCGTGTCAGCCGGCGGTGTTGTCTGCGCCTGGGCCGTGAGGGCAATGATCGCCATCCCGGCGATCATTGCAGTGAGGGGTCGGGAAAGCAGCGCAGAAATCGGACGGTTCATCGTGGTCGGTGCGGTGGAGCGAGGCACTGTCAGGAAACGCGCACGCGTTACCGGCCGAGCCGGGCAAGGTGACGCCAACGCGATGCGAGGCCTCCTCCGCATCGGGTCACGGGAGCCTATCACCGCCCGCACCGACGGTCTGTGCCCAAAGCGACGATGCATGCCTTGCGGAATCGACTCCGCCGGGCGCGCCGTGAACATGTCTTACGCGCCGAACGTGACTGCGTTCTCTCTGGCTTTGTCGGCGCTCGGACCCTGGCCATCCCCGGCTCGCGAGCGCCTCGCGACCGGCGGAGCCGGCCCGCGTTACAGGAACCGGTCGAGCAGCCGGCGGCTCCCCCGGTCGAGCTTCTCCAGGTCGCGCACCAGGTACTGCACCCCCGCGGCGTCCGAGATCAGCAACCGGCCGTGGCCGAGGCGACGGATGTCCTCTTCCGCGGCGAGCACGAATCGGGTCTCGCCGCGATCCGTGTCCACGGTCCAGGTGCTCGGCGTGGCGTGACCGGTGACGGCGCGCAGCCGGAGGATCGTCGGCAGGAACTCGCGTCCGGCGAGAGCCGCTTCGACGAGCGCGCGCGCCGCCGGATCGAGATGCTCCAGACGTTCCACCCAGGCAAGCTCGCGGCCCTCCGAATCCACCAGGGCGAAGCCTTCGTCGGGACCCGAGATGGGAAAGGCACGCACCACTTGCACCCCGAAGTGGCGTTCTCCCGCGGCGGTCGCGAGCACCAGCTGGCCGGCATCGTTCAGGGACAACGTGAAGGCGCCGCGCGTCATGCTCATGACCGCGTGTGCTCGTGATGCGACAGCACGGACAGCTCGCCGGCGCTCGGCGCGGCTTCGGTCGGGGAATCGCCCGCGTTGCGCGCCTGCGCCTGGTAGAGGCGGAAGTAGATGCCCTCGCGTGCCATCAGTGCGTCGTGGGTGCCCGTCTCGACGATCTCGCCGCGATCCAGCACCACGAGCCGGTCGGCGCGGCGCAGCGTGCTCAGGCGGTGGGCAATGGCGATGGTGGTGCGGCCGCGCACCAGGTTGTCGAGCGCCTTCTGGATTTCCTTTTCCGTCTCGGTGTCCACCGACGAGGTGGCCTCGTCCAGCACGAGGATCCGCGGATCGGTCAGCAGGGCGCGGGCGATGGACACGCGCTGACGCTCGCCGCCCGACAGGGCCTGGCCGCGTTCACCCACCAACGAGTCGTAGCCGTGCGGCAGCCGCAGGATCGCTTCGTGGGCATTGGCTGCGCGCGCTGCGGCGACGATCTGCGCTCGCGTCGCGTCCGGCCGGCCGTAAGCGATGTTCTCGGCGATGGTGCCGAAGAACAGGAAGGGCTCCTGCAGCACCACGCCGAACTGGCGGCGATAGTCGGACAGCGCCAGGGATCGCACGTCGTGCCCGTCGAGCAGGACCGCGCCCTCGGACGTATCGTGGAACCGGCAGATCAGGTTCACCAGCGTGCTCTTGCCCGACCCGCTGTGCCCGACGAGACCGATCATCTCGCCGGGTTGCACGACGAGGTCGACGCCGTGCAGCACGCGGCGATTGCCATAGCGGAAGCCCACGCCGCGGAGTTCGATGCGACCACGCGCCGCAGTCACGGGCACGGGCCGGTCTGCCTCGGGCACGTTCGAGACGTGGTCGAGCACTTCGAAGATGCGCTTGGCGCCGGCTGCGGCCTTCTGCGTGAAGGACACGATGCGGCTCATGGAATCGAGCCGCGTGTAGAAGCGCCCGATGTACGCGAGGAACGCCGTCAGCACGCCCACCGAGATGGTGTCGTGCGAGACGCGCCAGATGCCGTCGGCCCACACCACCAGCAGCCCCACCTCGGTGAGCAGCACGACGGTGGGCGAGAACAGCGCCCAGGTGTAATTCACGCGGTCGTTCACCGCCAGGTTCTGGCGGTTGGCATCGCGGAAGCGCGCCGCCTCGCGGCTCTCCTGTCCGAACGCCTTCACCACGCGGATGCCGGGGATGGTGTCGGCCAGCACGTTGTTCACTTCACCCCAGACGCGATCCACTTTTTCGAAGCCGCGGCGCAGGCGGTCGCGCACCTGGTGGATGAGCCAGGCGATGAAGGGCAGCGGCAGCAGCGTGAACAGCGCCAGTCCGGGGTCGATGCTCACCAGGATCGCGGCGGTCATCGCGATCATCAGCACGTCGGTGATGAAGTCGAGCAGGTGCAGCGACAGGAACAGGCAGATTCGGTCGGTCTCCGCGCCGATGCGCGACATCAGGTCACCGGTGCGCCGCCCGCCGAAGTAGTCGAGCGACAGGCTCAGCAGATGTTCGTAGGTGCTCGTGCGCAGGTCCGCGCCGATGCGTTCGCTCACCCGGGCCAGCACGTAGGTGCGCGCCCAGCCCAGGCCCCACGCGCACAGCGCCGAGCCCAGCAGCGCGGCGAGCAGCCGACTCACCAGCCCCCAGTCGATGGGGGTGCCGCGACTCCAGGGGACCAGCACCCGGTCCATGAGCGGCATGGTGAGGTACGGCGGGACCAGGGTGGCAGCGGTGGCGCCGAGCGTGATGACCAGGCCCAGCAACAACTGACCCCGATAGAGGTGGGCAAAGCGCCACAACCGGAAGAGATTGCGGAGTGAAGCGGGTGCGTGGTCGTCCGCCGTCTGCTCGCCCTCGGCGTCCGAGCGCTGCGCTTCGGTCGATGCGGTGCCACTGAGAAGTGCATCGACCAGCCGTTGTGCGGCGACGCTCCGGCCGAGGGTGAATCGCCACGCAGCGAGCCGGCGTCCGTCTTCCGACAGGACCAGCTCGCCGGCGCCGGCGTGATCGCGCAGTGCCAGCGCAAGGGCCGGCGTGCGCGCCCAGGCGTTCAGGTTGTCGTGGTCCGGCGACAGCGCGAGGATCTGTCGGTCGGTGACCGCGACCACGCCGGGACGGAAATGCAGACGCGCATCCAGGTCCGTTTCCAGCACGGCGAGCACGCGTTCCCCCGCGCCGAGGCGCTGCGCGATGGCGGATTGCCACGCGGCGGGCAGTGCGACGGATTCCGGAGTCATGGGTCGTGGCGGGGCGAGTCGGCTGGGTGTGGCGGGCGCGGTCGTCGAGACGGCCAATTCCCGATTGGCGGCGCGAGGTTACACCGCGCCCGGTGTTCTGGAACAGAATGCGTAAACCATCGCGTCGGCGGCACGTTTCGGCGTCTGCCCTGGTCAACGCCGAACCCTGCCCATCCGCGCACCGTCCCGTCCATGCCAAAGAACATCGAGTTCCTCCACATCACCGACCTGCGCGGTCCCAACCTCTGGTCCTATGACCCCGTGATGGAAATGATCGTGGACATCGGCGACCTGGAGGATTGGCCGTCGGACCGAATCCCCGGCTATCCCGAGCGGCTCCAGGCCTGGCTGCCCACGCTGGAGGAGCACCGCTGCAGCTACGGCGAGCGCGGCGGGTTCCTCCGCCGTCTGCAGGAGGGCACCTGGCCCGCTCACGTGCTCGAGCATGTCACGCTGGAGATTCAATCGCTCGCCGGCGTACCCGGCGGCTTCGGGCGTGCGCGTGAGGCCGGTCCGCGCGGGGTGTACAAGGTTGCAGTCACCTCGCGCGACGGCCGTGTCACCCGCGCCGCCGTGGAAGCCGCGCGCGAACTGGTACTCGCTGCGATGGACGATCGTCCGTTCGACGTGGCCGCGGCCATTGCCCGGGTGCGCAAGGTGGCGGACCGTCACTGGCTCGGCCCCAGCACGGCCGCCATCGTGCTCGCGGCCGAGACCCGCACCATTCCCGCGATCCGGCTGAACGAGGGCAATCTCGTGCAGCTCGGCTACGGCAGTCGCGCGCGGCGCATCTGGACAGCCGAGACCGACCGCACCAGCGCCATCGCCGAGGGGATCTCGCGCGACAAGCACCTCACCAACTCGTTGCTCAGCGCCTGCGGCGTGCCCGTGCCCGAGGGACGCGTCGTAGCGTCCGCCGCCGACGCCTGGGAGGCCGCCCGCGAGATCGATGCGCCGGTGGTGGTGAAACCCATCGACGGCAACCACGGACGTGGCGTGTTCATCGGCCTCACCACGCAGACGGAAGTGGAAGCCGCCTGGGCGATCGCGATCGGAGAAGGCAGCGGCGTGCTGGTGGAGCGGGCCGTGCCGGGCCGCGAGCACCGGCTGCTGGTGGTGGGCGGGAAGATGGTGGCGGCGTCGCGCGGCGAGGCGGCCTACGTCACGGGCGACGGCCACTCCACCATCGCAACGCTGATCGACACCCAGCTCAACTCCGATCCGCGCCGCGGCGAGACGCAGGACCATCCGCTCAACCCCGTGCGACTCGACTCCATCGTGCGGCTCGATCTCCAGCACCAGGGCTGCACCCCCGAGTCCGTGCCCGCGGAAGGCGTGCAGGTGCTCATCCAGCGCAACGGCAACATGTCCGTGGACATCACCGACGACGTGCATCCCGAGGTGGCGGCCAAGGCTGCACTGGCCGCCCGCATCGTGGGGCTGGATATCGCCGGCATCGATCTGGTGGCCGAGGACATCACCCGCCCGCTGGCCGAACAGCGTGGCGCCATCGTGGAAGTGAACGCCGGACCCGGTCTGATCTTTCATTTGCGGCCGTCCAACGGGCCCGGCCGTCCGGTGGGCGAGGCCATCGTCGCGCACCTCTTTCCGCAGGGTGACGACGGACGCATCCCCGTGGTGGGCATTGCAGGCAGTGCCGACACCACGCCCGCCGCGCGGCTCGTCGCGCACCTCCTGTCGCTGCGGGGCCTGCGCACCGGGCTCGTCGGTGCCATGGGGCTGTGGCTCGAAGGTCGTCGCGTGGAGGGTCGCGACGCCGCGCATTTCGATGCGGCGCGCAAGCTGCTGACGAACCGTTCGCTGGAAGCCGCCGTGATCGAGAGCAGTCTGCGCACGCTGGCCATCGAGGGCCTCGCCTACGACTGGTGTCAGGTGGGCGTGGTGACGGGGCTCGATCCGCGCGATGTCATGCCCGAGCACCGCGTGGTCGACGCCGACGACCTCTACAAGGTGCTGCGCACCCAGGTGGATGTGGTGCTGCCCACGGGCACGGCGGTGGTCAATGCGGACGATCCGGTGGTGGGGGAGATGGCCTCGCTCAGCAAGGGCGCGGTGATCCCGTTCTCTGCCGGGCCATTCAGCGAGCAGGTGGCTGTGCATTGCGAGAAGGGCGGCCAGGCGGTGTACGTGCGCCACGGCCGACTCACCGTGGCCCAGGGTGCGAATGAGGTGGCACTCGCGCCCATGGATGCGCTGCCGGCCGTTCGTGCCTACGGCGCGATTCCCGTGCTGGCTGCTGCGGCCGCGGGCCTGGCGCTCGGCCTTTCACCGGAACTGATCCGCACGGGACTGGAAACCTTTGCCGCCGTCGCCGCCAACGGCGCCGACGCGGTCTGCTGAGGGAGCGCGCATGGACGTCACTCGCGTGCGTGCGCTGCGCGGTCCGAATCTGTGGACGCGTCACACGGCGCTGGAACTGGTGGTTGAGTTGCCGCCCGAGGAGCGGTCCATCGACACCATGAGCCGCTACGAAGCGCGGCTGCGGGCGCGCTTCCCGGCGTTGGGTCCGATCCGGCCGGTGAGTCACCGGGGCGACCTGCCGCTTGCCTGCGCGCTGGAATTCGCGCTGTTGCGCCTGCAGTCCGAGGCGGGCTGCGCGGTGACGTTCAGCCACACGGCCCCCGCGCTGGAGGAAGGCATCTATCGCGTGGTGGTGGAGTACACCCAGGAGGCGGTCGGGCGACTCGCGCTGGAGTACGCCCTGCAACTGCATCAGGCGGCCCTCGCGGATACGCCTTTCGACCTCGCGGGCGCGCTGTCGAAGCTGCGCGAGCTGGACGAGGACATTCGGCTGGGTCCCAGCACCGGATCGATCGTCAACGCCGCCGTGGCGCACGGCATTCCGTACCGTCGACTGACGGATGGCAGCCTGGTCCAGTTCGGCTGGGGCAGTCGCCAACGGCGCATCCAGGCGGCCGAGACCGACCTCTCCAGCGCCATCGCCGAATCCATTGCCCAGGACAAGGAACTCACCAAGAGGCTCCTCGGCGCTGCCGGCGTGCCCGTGCCCGAAGGCATCCCGGTGGAGAGTTTCGAGAAGGCGCTCGCCGCCATGGATTCGCTGGGCGCACCGGTGGTGATCAAGCCGCGTGACGGCAATCACGGCCGCGGCGTCACCGTCAACATCACCGCTCCCCGGCATCTCGAAGTCGGGTTCCGGGCGGCCATGGAGCATTCCGACGAGGCGCTGGTCGAGCGCTTCGTGCCCGGCCACGATCACCGCCTTCTCGTGGTGGGTGACGCCGTGGTGGCTGCCGCGCGCCGCGAGCCGCCGCATGTGATCGGCGACGGCGTCCACACGATTCGGGAACTCGTGGACCGGGTGAACGCCGATCCGCGCCGGCGTGACGGCCACGCGACGACGCTGTCGCGCATCCACATCGACGAGATTGCCGTGGCTCGGCTGGGCGTGCAGGGCTATGTGCCCGACGACGTCCCGGAGCCCGGCGCGCGCGTGATCCTGCGCAACAACGCCAACCTCAGCACCGGCGGCACCGCGACGGACGTGACCGACGAAGTGCATCCTGAACTCGCCCGACGCGTGGTGGACGCGGCGCGCGCCGTGGGACTGGACATCTGCGGCGTGGACGTCGTGTGCGAAACCGTCACGCTGCCGCTGGAGGAGCAGGGCGGCGCGGTGATCGAGGTCAACGCTGCGCCCGGGCTGCGCATGCACCTCTCGCCTTCCTACGGCCGCGGTCGCGACGTGGGCGAGGCCATTGTGCGCACCATGTTCGGCAGCCACGACGACGCGCGAATTCCGGTGGTAGCGGTCACCGGCACCAACGGCAAGACCACCACCGTGCGACTGACGGCGGCGTTGTTGTCGGCTTCGGGCCTGCGGGTCGGGATGACCGTGACTGACGGCGTGTATGTGGACGGCGAGCAGATCGACCACGGCGATTGCAGCGGCCCGCGCAGCGCCCGCAGCGTGCTCATGCATCCCGACGTGGACGCTGCCGTGTTCGAGACGGCGCGCGGCGGGATATTGCGCGAGGGCCTGGGATTCGATCGCTGCAAGGTGGCGGTGGTCACCAACGTCGGCAAGGGCGATCACCTCGGACTCAACTACATCCACACCGTCGAGGAGCTCTCGGTCCTCAAGTCGGTGATCGTGCAGAACGTGGCGCCCGATGGCGTCGCGGTGCTGAATGCGGCCGACCCGCGAGTGGCGCCCATGGCCGCCCACTGTGCCGGGGAGGTGATCTTCTTCGCTCGCGATGGCGCCCTGCCTGCGATGGCCGGTCACCGGGCCCGCGGCCACCGCATGGTGTTCGTGGACGGCACCGAGCTGGTCGCGGCGCAGGGTGATCGCGAAGAGCGCCGCATCGCGCTCGAACGTGTTCCCCTCACCCGCGGCGGTGTGGTGGCGTTTCAGGTGGAGAACGTGCTCGCTTCCGTGGCGGCCGCGTGGGCGGTGGGCGTCAGCTGGGAGGCCATCGAGCGCGGGCTCGCCGGATTCTCCGGCGACGCCGCGACGGTGCCCGGCCGCTTCAATGAATTCCGGCATCGCGGCGCCACGGTGTTCGCCGACTACGGCCACAACTCCGACGCCATCGCCGCCCTGGTGCAGGCCGTCGACGCCATGCCCGCCAAGCGCCGCACCCTGGTGATCAGCGCTGCCGGCGACCGTCGGGACGACGAGATCCGCGAGCAGGCGCGCATCGCGGGACGCTGCTTCGAGACCGTGATCCTGTATCAGGACGCCGCCCAGCGCGGCCGCACCGACGGCGAAGTCCTGGGGCTGCTGCGTGCGGGCCTGCAAGGAGCACCGCGCACCGAGGTGGTGGAGGAGATCCGCGGAGAGTTTCTCGCCATCGATCGAGCCCTCGAGCGCATCGGGCCCGACGAGGTGTGCCTGATTCTGGTGGATCAGGTGGAGGAGGCGCTGGCGCACATTGCGGCGCGTGTGGAAGGGTGAGGGGCTCGCGGAATCGATTCGCTGGCGCCGCGAAGGACATCAATCTGAGAGCACCATCTGCCGGTGACGACGCTCAGGCTGAGCGTCCTCACGCAAGCTGCCGAACGTCGAGAGCGTGGGGGTAGATGCTGGACATGCGACGCAACTGCCATTGCGACCAGCGGGGGGCTTGGCGGAGAGGGTGTCATTCACATTTCGCTCGGAGAACCGCGTCGCTACTGGATGTAAGGCGTGGACAGCCCATTGGTTACCACGCTAGTTACCACGGTGCTGCACGCGGTGGATAGGTGTTCGGTTCGTTCAGACAGAGAAACCGGTTCCATTGACTCGTGGATGAACCGGGGCGCAGGGTCGAGTGCGTAGGGATCCGTTCCGATTCGATCTTGCACGGCGTTTGGATAGTCGAAGCACCGGACAAGACGCTCACCGTTCAGACCGCGTGCTTCCCGGCGCCACGCAGCACGCTGGTGATGACGTCCGGCGCTCCGGCGTTGCCATGGGTCGCCGGAAACGCCCCGTCTGCCGTCGGCGGCGGGGCCACTTCCAGGGCGGCAAGAGCCTTCCGAAGGCTATCGCCCTGCGGCGGGCACCTTGCACGCTGGACGATTGACCTGCTCGCGACTGAACCGAGGGCGCTGGCGAAGATGGACTGGCACAACGACACCCTCTACGATCCGCTGCCTGAGCCGACAATCAGGTACTTGCAGCGGCTGTCGCGAACGATCCCAAACGTGCCGAGCCTGTCGGTACGCCGCTATCCGTGCCGCCTGTTCATGTAGCCTGAAGAGGGCGGCGCGGTAGAGAAGATCAGTCGCGGTTCATTTTGCCAGGGCCGATGTACTCCAAGGCGACCATTCCGGAGTCACTGATCGCGTCGGCGACGATCAGGCCATGAGCACTGGGCGTCCAGCCGAGTCTACCGACCTCTCGGAAATCGGCCGTGAGAACGCTGCGTTCACGTCCCGGCCCGCCACCCAGGCGCAAAGGCGTCCCGGGCGGCATTGGATGCCGTGCCATGTAACTCCGCTCGTGTATTCGGTTGCCGTCCAGACCTGGGTCGCCTGCGCTCCGCCGAGACCGATGAACTCGACCCACAACGCGTGCGATTCTGGCGTCGGCCAGTTCGCTCTAGAAGATAGAGCCAACACCTCATCAGATCCGAGCCAAGCCATCAGACCACTGATCGAATCGAAACTCGCACCGGTGGACGCGACAGCGCGAATCGCCGCAAGACGCGAGCCGAAACCCGCCTGAATCAGTGTGGCGGCGGGAATCGACAGGGTGCCGGTCTCCAGGGCAGCGACCGCGTGCGCGCGAGCGTAGTCCGACAGTTTCACCTCGCTCGAGAATGGATCCTCATGTGCCTCGGCACGAACCCGGACCGCCTCCATTGCCCACGGCAGGTTGTAGACGAAGACCTGCTCTATGAACTGGATGGCCTCGTCGTTGTCCTCAGTCAATGCGTCGGTCACGGGTTGACCGAGGAGCCAGCGTCTGAGTAGAGGCTTCCAACCGGCGATCAACTTCTCCGGCTTGAACGGCGCGATGCCGAATGCGATCTCGGCAAACGCCGTAATCGCCTCGACCGCGTCATCTTGCTCGCCCAGGCCAATGCTCACGGTCGCCTTCAGTAGCAGACGTTCCAGATCCGGCGCGCGCTCGTCAAGCGCCTGCCCCGTGGCAAGCCCCACGCCGGCCAAGAAGTATCCTCGCCGTTGGGTGGGTGTGCTGTTGTGCCAGACGTATCTCGCGCGAGCGTGAAGCCCCGCCGACAGCAGCTCTCGAATGTGTTCGCTGTGGCGCGCGAGGCGCCGCTGGAACAGCGAGGCCACCAGGATCTCGTCGAGCTTGGTCTCGACCTCAGTGTCGAGCACGATCGTTTCGCCGAGCAGGCTAAAGATGGCCGTGTCCAGGATTGCCAGATGCTGATCCCACCGCTGCCGCGCTTCATCGGAGGTCTCGGCCGTTTCGGACGCGAGCACCGGAAACTCCCAGGCGGCTTGGCCGGCGACGTACTCGAGCAGGGGCCCGACATCGCGAGTTCCCAGTTTCTTGGCCATCCGAGTGAGCAGTGCAACCAAGAGGCGCAACAGGCCGCTCTCCATCTCCCGGCCGCTCCGGTCCGAGACCAGTTGCTGCCATTCGGTACGCCGCTGCGGGTGCTTGTCGAACATCGGATACAGCACGAGGCCTTCGACGTCCCTGTAGGCGCGCCCGGCTCGGCCGACGACATTGCGGAACTCCGCCACGTCAATCAGGTCGCGGCCGCGCCGTACGCCTCGGAAGACCAGCGAGGTCGCGGCCAGGTTGAGCCCCTGCGCCAGCGTAGGCGAGGACACCGTGACCCGTAGCACCCCCTCGCGCAGCAAGTGCTCGATCTCCTTGCGGTACGGCGTCGGCAGGGCGCCGTGGTGCACGGCTACACCGAGTTTCAGGCAGGCGAGGATGTCGTGGTCGGGTCCGAACCATTCGGTGCCGACGGTGAATGCTCTCTCCAGAGCGGAGGTCGGTTGCTCCAGCACCGAGTCGATGTGGCCGCGCTTGTGCATCTCGATGATCGTCGCTGCCAGTGGCAATACCGAGCGACGCATCGGGCAGAAAACGAGAACCGTCTGGCCCTCTTCCACCAAACGCCAGGCCGTCGCGATGCACAGCTCCGCCTGATCGGCCGGAAACTTCTTCCTGGCGCGGCCTATTGTCGGCTTCCTTGCGACCACGAACCTCGGGATGAATGGCTTTTCGTCGCCGACGTTCACATTGAGCTGCGCGTGCTGGCCCTTCCAGTCCACCTCGCCGAAGCGCAGTCGAGTTGGGCGCCAGTCGTCCTTGATCAACCCGTCGAGATGATCGTGCGTCAGCCAGGCAGCGAAGTCCTCCAACTGGCCCCCGTCGGGAAGAATCGCCGACAGACAAACGATGCGCCTCCCGGCAGCGTCAGGCCGGTGCAACAGGCGCTGGATCTGGGCCTCGTAGCGCACCTCGCGCTCACTCAGCCCGATCATGTGCCCCTCGTCGAGCACGACGAGGCCAACGTCGTCCAGAAGCGTTGGATCGCTTCGAAGCGCGAAATCCAGTTTCTCAGGTGTGGCAACCACGATGTCCGTCGAGCGCAGCGCTTCGATGTCGGTACCGCTGGCGCCGATGCTTCCGTACAGGCTCGAGACGGACTTGCCCAACGGGGCGAAGGTGCGCCGCAGCCCGACTTCGGTCTGCGCCGACAGTGCACGGAGTGGGGTGACGTAGACAATGCGCGTGCTTCGCGCCAGACTGGCCAGGATGCACAGTTCCGCGATGCGCGTCTTGCCCGCGCTGGTCGGCAGCGACAGCACCAGGTTCGTCGCGGCGTGTCCTCGAGCTGCGATGGCCAGAGCTCGACCTCAGCCCGGCTTCTGCAGTAGAGCGAGGCGATGAAGACCTTGCGCAGCCGCGGCCAGTCGCCGACTTCGACACCGGGCGGCCCCGCGATTGGCAGCACCTTGTGGAAGCTGGTCTCCCAGAGCCCGCCCAGTAGTTGGATCGCCAGGCGGTGGCACCACCAGGCGAGCACAAGTTCGAGGTCTGCGGCGACCTCTAAGCCGCTATGCACGCGGTCGCGCGCTGAAAGAAGCAAGTCTTCGTCGCCGCGCTCCAGTGCGAGCATCGCGACCGCGAGCGCGGCCATGAAGTTGTCTTCGACCGCGACGAGAACCGCGTCGACTCGCGCATCCGACTGCCCATCATGGTCCGCGACGCCGCCGTCGTCCTCTGTGTCGGGCTGGCTCAGCGCAGCGATGAGCGCATCGTCGCTGCCTCGGCCGGCAGCGAACCAAGCGGCGATGTCTGCGGCCAGGCCGTCGAGGTCGCGCAGCATGAGCTTCGCCAGCCCCTTTTCCATCGTCGAAAGATTCGCCTCGGCGAATCCCTTGTACAGCAGGGAGTAGGCTCGCGCAGAGTAACGGCCCAGGTGGTACGCAGCCGCGGCGACGAGCCGGTGGAAGTCGCGGTGCGCAGCGGCTGGCCCACGCGCTACCACGGCTTCGAGCGCCTCCGCGGCCACCTCGAAGGCCTTGCGCGCCGTCGCGGCATCACCGCCCAGATCGGTGTAGCGCAGACCGTGAAGCAGCAGCGAGTAGCCGTAGGACAAGAGGTCGTCCGACAACTCTGCACCGAAGTTCGGGGCATCCTGCGGCAGAAAACCTTCGCGCCAGATCATTCCGCGCGCCTGCCCTCGCGCGAGCAGTCGGGCGCGGAAGCCTGGCATGACGGCTGCATCGATGTTGGCTTTCAGCTCCTCGAGCGTCGCAGCCATTACGTGCTCACTGCCTCGAAGATGGCCTCAATGAAACCCTGGTGCCCATCGACGCAGAGTCCGATGTAGTGCTGCGGCAACGGGCCCGAATACGTCTGCAGGTTCGTCTTCAGGAGCATAAGCGGGTCGTTGCCTGAGAACGTGAAGAGCATATGCGACACTTGCGACGTGCGGATACCGTCCTTGAGTTGCGCTTCGTCCAGGGCATTGCCGAGCGCCCTGTCGCCGACCTCGTTCGATCGGTCGGCGACAAACGCGATCGCGTGAGGCGACGGTAATCCGTTATTGGCCGAGAGCGCGGTTCTGGCCTCAACAATGACGGCTGTCCGCATTGCGGCGCGGCTCTTCACCTCGGCTTTCAGGATCTTCAGTCCACCTCCATTCGAGCCCAAGCTGAAGGCGAGCACATCCTCGCCGCGCATCGACATGTTGCGGTGGTCCTTCCAGCGCAGCCGCCTGATGCCGAGCTTGAAAGGCGTGGCCTCGTGCACGTAGGCGCTGCACAAAATCTCGCCGAGATCGCCGGAGCGGATAGATGCTCGAGTCGGAAGCTTCTGCTCGACATGGGCCGCGGCTGCCGGCTTTCCCAGCTTCTTCAAGAGATCTGCGACGCGATGCGGGTCCGTGTAGTAGCTCGGAACGGCTTTGGCGATCGCGCCGATCGCCTGCGCCTGCTTCGCGGAATCGACCACCAGCCGGCGAAGCTTGTGTTTCGGGACGGGTTCCTCGGTCTCTACGCTCCACTGCGCGAACTTGATCATGACTCTCCCTCGACTATCCAGCAGCGCAACTCGAACGCGGCTAGGTCGCATGCTTCCTCCAAGTGACTTTGCTGTCTCTCCCCTGCCCGGCAATGTCTCAACCCCGACATCTTCGACTTAGCCCTGCTTCTGGAGGTGCGCTGGATTTCGACCGAAATGAAGCGCATGGAACCTTGCCGCCTCACGTTCAGCGAATGCACGAAACGTCGGCGGGTTTGGCCGGTCATCACGGTGGATCGTAAGCGGCGGTTTCGGCGATGTGGCCGCCAGTGATGGAAATCGAAGCTGGGAATGCGCTGCGCTGCGGTGTAGGAGTGAAGTCTATCGGCCTTGATTGGAGGAAGTCTTTCTCCGGCGCGGGGCAGGGTTAGTCGACGTTACCGGCCGACGCCTCAGCACTGGGCCCATTGCGGGCAGCCGCTCGCAAAGTATTGCACGGCTGAGTTGGGGCCTCTTGATGCCCATCCGATCGAAGCGGCTAGCGGCCGCAGTGGCTAGGCACTTCCAGCAGATGTTGTGCATGTTCGCGCGCCAGATTGTCACGCGTGCACCGCCCAGGGGTGACGATGGCGTCCCTTACCTTCGGCGGCAAACGCTGTCACGATGAGTCCAGACCTGCCGCTCTGATCGCGGGGAGACGAACGATAGCATGTGACTAGTCTGCCCCCTTCGAACGCTCAACCATTTGCCGCCACGGTTCGATCGCGCGGACGATGGTTCGAACTCCTGCCGCCCAACCATACAGCTGACCAATCAGCAGTGAGATATCCGAGCGCAGACACTCTCTATCAATCTCTCGGTCATCTTCTATTGGGACGTCGCCCATGACTGCCATATGCTTTTGGCGCAAGCGCATGAACTCCTTCAACTTCACTTCAAGACTTGGATTTTCGAGTCTGTGCGAAAGGTCGTTGCGGATCTTGTTCAGCTTATCGATCATCTCCCAATATCCGGGATAGAGTAGGTGATCCGTCAGTGCCCTCGCAATCTGTGCCTTCAATGCAAAAGTAAGTCGTTCGTGGAGAATGTACTTGGGCGCAGGGCACGAAGAGCGGATTAACTGCTCGAGGCATTCTTCAAGCAAGAGGTGTCCCTTCAACACAAGCAGTGTCAAGTCCGAACCGTCGGGCAAGTACTGCTTGTGGCGGGCAATGAGGCCTTCCGCTTGGTCATCGATTTCGAATCGCATATGACAATATTATGCCGTCAGTCACTCGCTTCGATTCGGAATCCGAGGCGTGCTGCACCTTCTCGGGGTTCTGACGATCGCACTGCTTGCGGGTCTTGCAGGCAAGCCCATTGGTCGCCTGGGCGAACAGGTAATCCAGAACAGCGTCGCAGACAGCATCGGCCCCCAAGATCCGACCCGAATTGAGACTTTTTTGACGCATCAATTCGCCACTTGCAAGCCGCTTCGACAGGCGTCTCCCGATCCCATTCTCTGACCGTCGAAGACTGTGTCGGTGCTTCTTGTTCACCTCGTTCCGGACAATCTCCCAGAGGGAAATCGGACGTTCACGGACGACACATTCACGCATCCGACGCAGTTCGCTTCCGAACCTGGCGGTGACCGTTTTGACTGCCGTTCGTCCCGCAATTGATGCTTCACAAAAGTCTCGATGTTCCGAGGAATTCGCACAATTCATGGAAGCATCGGTCTCGTCATCCACGAGCACCCGATAGGACGTATCCATGACCGCTACCGAACATCGCCCCGCCTCCGTCATCCTGCGCCTGACCCAGGTCATGGCCCGCACGGGCCTCGCCCGAAGCACCCTCTACGAACGCATCAAGGACGGCGCCTTCCCGGCGCAGATCTCCCTCGGCGCCCGAGCCGTGGGCTGGCTCGAATCCGACATCGAGGCGTGGATCGCCCGCCAGGTCGACATCAGCCGCGCGCGCTGAGCGGTGGCCGCCCTCCGTGAGGCGGCGCGGGGTGCCGACCCGGCCCGCATCCGCGCCGCCCTGGAATGCATCCCCGCCGAGGCGCGCGATCTCTGGCTGCGCATCGGCATGGCGCTCAAGTCCGGCCTCGGTGACGACGGCTTCCCCCTCTGGGATCAATGGAGCCGCCGCAGTCAGAGTTACCGCGAGAACGATGCCCGCAGTGTCTGGCGATCGATCTCCCCGGACGGCGGCGTCACCCTCGGGACGCTGTTCTTCGAAGCACGCCGCCACGGCTTCGTCGATCCCCTCGATTCGACGGGTGGGGGGAGGGGGTGTCATCCCCCCGAACAACACTGCAACAGTGCAACACTCGCCGCCTACGCCGCCGGGAAGAGACTGCCCGAGACCTTCCTGCGCGACCTCGGACTCATCGACATCCGCGTGCAGGGGCGTCCCGCCCTGCGCATTCCGTATCGCGATCGCGAGGGTAACGTCATCGCCGTGCGCCTGCGCCGGACCCTCTTCAAGACCGACCGCGACAACGAAGACCCGGGAAGGGAGGCCCGTTTCCAGTGGCGCCGCGGCGATAGCCCGCAGCTCTACGGACTCGACCGGCTCGCCGCCCTGCCGACGCGGGACACCGTCGTCCTGGTCGAAGGCGAATCCGACTGCCACACCCTCTGGCATCACGGCTTCCCCGCCCTGGGCCTGCCCGGCGCGAACAGTTGGAAGGAGGAACGCGACGCCGGGCACTTCGACGGCTTCGCGCGCATCTGCGTGCTCGTCGAGCCCGATGCAGGTGGCGACGCCGTCAAGCGCTGGCTCGCCCGATCCCGCATCGCCGATCGTGCCTGTCTCGTCGATCTCGCCCCCTTCAAGGACCCGAGCGAGTTGCACTGCGACGATCCCGATTCCTTTCCCGTCCGGTTCGCCGACGCGCTCGCGAAGGCCGTGCCCTTCACGACGCTCCAGGCCAAGGAACGAACCGAGGCCTCGGCGCACGCCTGGGCCCGATGCCGCGAACTGGCCGAACGTCCGAACCTGCTCTCGGACTTCGCCCGGGCCTATCAGGACGCCGGCGCCGTCGGCGAATCACGCCTCGCCAGGACCCTCTATCTGGCGCTCACCTCGCGCTTCCTGCCGCGCCCCGTGTCCGTCGCCCTCAAGGGCCCCAGCTCCGGCGGCAAGAGTTTCACCGTCGAGACCGTGCTGCGCTTCTTCCCGCCCGAGGCCGTGCACTGCGTCAGCGCCATCAGTGAACGGGCCTTGCCCTACATGGAAGCCGATCTGCGCCACCGCTTCCTCGTGGTCTTCGAAGCCGCCGGGATCCAGGGCGACTTTGCCAGCTACCTGATCCGCTCCCTGCTCTCGGAAGGTCGTCTGGTCTACGAAGTGGTGGAGAAGACCGCCCAGGGCTTGCGACCGAAGCGTATCGAGAAGGCCGGCCCCACCGGCCTGCTGGTGACCACCACCGCCGTGAGATTGCATGCGGAGAACGAGACCCGGCTGCTGTCGCTGCAGGTCACCGACACCCGGGAACAGACTCGCGCCGTTCTGCGGGCCATCGCGAAGGACACCAGCCGGCCCCTCGATCTCTCGGCCTGGATCGCCCTGCAGCAGTGGCTCGCCCTCGCCGAGCACCGGGTCGTGATCCCCTATGCCGAACCGCTGGCGGACCAGGTCCCGCCGATCGCCGTGCGACTGCGCCGGGACTTCGGCCAGCTGCTCGCCCTCATCCGGACCCATGCGCTCCTGCACCAGGCTACCCGAGACAGGGACGACGACGGACGGATCATCGCCACCCTCGAGGACTACGCCGTCGTGCGCGACCTCGTCGTCGACGCGATCGAGGAAGGCGTGGACGCCAGTGTGTCCGAGAGCGTCCGGGAGACGGTGCAGGCGGTGAGCCGCCTCATCAGCCCAGACCATCCGGAAGTCGGACTGCCCGAGATCGCGCGAGCACTGAAGCTCGACAGGAGCGCTGCTTCGCGCCGCATCGCCACTGCCGTGCGGCAGGGCTACCTGCACAACCGGGAGGATCGCAAGGGGCGTCCCGCCAGACTGTGCCTCGGTGATGCACTGCCGGAGGCGACGTCGGTACTGCCGACGGTGGAGGTGTTGCACTGTTGCAGTGTTGTTCGGGGGGATGAACACCCCCCTCCCCCAAGCGCATCCAGGCGCCGACATCGAATCATCGAATGCGCCGGCGATCGGCTGAGAATCGAGAGCGCGAACGGAAGGCCCGCGACGACGCCGGCATCGACGCAGGAACCAACCCGGCCTGCTGACGGTCTGTCGTCCCATTGAAGCAAGCGCACGAACGGACGTTCTCGTCCCGGACGCCGCCTTCCACCGAACCCATCAAACCGGACCTTCTCCTGCAATCCGGTGGCCCCTGCGGCTGGAGAAACCCGTCGGTCGATTCCTCGACCGCCCTCGGCCCACAGACTCCGTCTCCGTGCGCCATCCGTGAATCCGAAGTCGTCCTCGTCGACGTGGCAGCTGTGCGTGCCATCGCGACGCTCGTCGCCGTTCGCGTCGTCACTACCCGGTTCCTGCCGGTAGTGACGACGCGCAGTCCTCCCGTGGTCTCAGGCAGTTAACCCACGGTTGTCGAAGTGACGAGCCCGAGTGACGGGCTCATCGCTTCGTCCGTCTCCCCTCCGGTCGTTCTCCACGACCACCTGTCGCCTCTCCGGGGCATCCCACGAGCCGTTCGGCTCGATGCGATCTGGTCGTTCCCCGCAGGGAACACCGGATCGATGCCAAGCGCGGGTGCAGCCGCGGCAATCGGTACCCAGCCCTGCACACAACAGGAGTGGTGTCCTCGTGTCCCTCGCAGCGTGCGAGCCGCCCAGGCGGTCGCACCGGACAGAAACACTCAGCCAAACCGCACGACACACCGACGAACGCAATCGACCGAACCCAGAGACTTCCCCGCATGCGCGATCTCAACTTCCAGTTGAAGCAGCTCTGCCACCGAAACCAGGAGGGCAGCTTCGCCACGCGGGCCACCCGGGAGCGCATCCTGACGCGGGTGGCCAACCAGCTCCACGACCTCGGCTTCCGCCATCTCGCGGTTCAGGGTCTGAAGCCCAAACACGTGGAAGCGCTCGTTCAGCGCTGGACCACCGAGGGCCTCTCGGCCGGGACGATCAAGAACCGGATGGCGGAGCTTCGCTGGTGGGCGGAGAAGATCGGCAAGCAGAACGTGCTGGCGAGAACCAACGACCACTACGGCATTCCGGAACGGCGCTTCGTGAGCAACGAGAGCAAGGCGCGCATCCTCCAGGCTGGCGACCTGGCGAAGATCACCGATCCGCACATCGCGCTGTCCCTGCGGTTCCAGGCGGCCTTCGGCCTGCGACGGGAGGAGTCCTTGAAGATCCGGCCCAACATCGCGGATCAGGGCTCGGTCCTGGTGCTGCAGGCTTCCTGGACCAAGGGAGGACGGCCGCGGGAGATCCCGATCCGCACAGACGAGCAGATCGGCTTGCTGGCCGAGGCGAAGGCGCTGGTGGGATCCGGCAGCCTGATTCCGGCGGAGCTCTCCTACGTCCAGCAGCTGCGCCGCTTCGAGCATCACTGCGCGAAGGCAGGCATCCACCGCGTGCACGGACACCGGCATCAGTACGCGCAGACGCGGTATCGAGAACTGACAGGCTGGGCGGCGCCGGCGGCGGGCGGGCCGACGTCGAAGGAACTATCGACGGAGCAGAAGGCGATCGATCACGAGGCCCGCATCCGGATCAGCCGGGAGCTGGGACACGAGCGCGAGCAGGTGGTGGCGATTTACTGCGGCAGATGATCTGGCGAGGAATGCCGAAAAACCCCGACACGCACTAGCGCGAACGACATCGACGGTCCCGAAGAGGAACCTCTACGGTCTCGGTGGTCGCTCCATCTGGCATCGAATTGGGGGTGCGGTGTCTTTCGCGTCGATGAGCGCATCGGTCTTCCATCCAAAGCCCGTGCCTTCGGCGTCATGCTTCACTCCCGGGCTTCCGGCCTTCGCGAAGCTCATCAAGTGGATCGGGGCCATCAGTTGATGGTCCGCCGGCCGCATCCAGGAACGTCCGGTGGGCCCGGGGTAGTCAAGTCCTTCGAGCGCGTAAGCGACCTTCACCGGGTCCGAAGACCCCGACTTGGTCATCGCCGCTGCAAGCATCTCCACGACTCGAAATGCCGGAAGGTAGGCCATGTCGGAAGTTGCCTTGTAGCGAGACCGGAACTGCACAAGGCGAGGCTCCCAGGCGCCATCGGCGGCATTGATGTGCCACGCGTACGACGTCTTGACTCGATCGGCCCCAGACGCGCCGATCGCTGCAGGTGTTCCGAAGAACGCCCCGAATAGTGTGTAGTAGGTGGACTCCAGTCCGGCTTCCTTGCTCGCCTTGATGAGCAGAGAGAGGTCGTTCCCCCAATTGCCTGTGATGACGCTGTCTGCGCCAGCAGCCCTGATCTTCGAGACGTAGGGTGCGAAATCCTTCACCTTGCCGAGCGGGTGGAGATCGTCCCCCACGATCTGGATGTCCGGCCGTTTCGTCGACAACATTTCCCGGGCGGCACGGCTCACCGATTGCCCGTACGCATAGTCTTGATTGATGAGGTAGACGCGATGGCGCGATCTGTCCTTCGCGATGGCATCGGTCAAGGCGCTCAGTTGCATGTCCGAGTGGGGCTCGAATCGGAAATGCCAGAAGCTGCACTTGCCTTCCGTGAGTGCGGGATCGAGCGCGTTGAAATTGAGGAGCAGCGCTCGCCGGCCGGGATTGCGTGCGTTGTTCTTGCCGATTGCGTCGTTCAGGGCGTGGACGACGCTCGAGACCGTCGAAACGACATAGTGGATGTCTTGATCGAGTGCCTGGTTCAGCATGATCAAGGACTCTTGCGGATTGTTCTTGTTGTCGAAGGGGACGATCTCGATCGTCTTGCCCCCGAGTAGCCCGCCTCGCCCGTTCACCCATTCGGCTGCAGCGCGAAAGGCCTTAAGCTGCTCCTCACCCTGGATCGCGAAGGTACCGCTGATGCCATTGATATAGGCGATGCGTACCGAGTCGGCCGATTGTGCATTGGACACGAGAAACGCGAGTAGCGCCGCAATGCAGAAACGGGATCGCATTGGGATCCTCCATTCTTGGACCAACGTCGTTCGAGTATAGGCTTACTCGGACGAGCGCTTGCCAGCCGCCTCTTGTGCCACCTGGCTGGCCTCCAGACGAAGCCGAGCGGTCTACTTCAGAAGCAATTCAGCGCTTACCCGCGGCACGCTGGAACGGCAGCACCTTCGCCCCCGAGGCGATGGCATCGAGGTGGTCGGCCCACTGCTGCATCATCACCTTTCGATCCTCGAGGTACTCGGCCCGGTTGTAGGCGCCCCGGACCGCGTTGCGCTCGCAGTGGGCCAGCTGACGTTCGATGACGTCCGGACGGAATCCCATCTCGTTCAGCGCCGTGCTGGCCACGGCCCGGAAACCGTGGCCGGTCATCTTCCCCTTGTAGCCGAGCCGGTACAGGGCGAAGAGCATGGTGTTGTTGCTGATGGGCTTGTCGCGATTGCGCCCGGGGAAGACGAAGCGGCTGCCGCCACCGAGCGATTGCAGTTCCCGGAGGATGACCAGGCTCTGCGTCGCCAGGGGGACCACGTGCTCGGTGCGCATCTTCATGCGCGCTGCCGGCACGATCCAATATCGGCTGTCGAGGTCGAATTCGGTCCACTCGGCGCCGATCAGCTCCGTGGTTCGCACGAACGTGAGAGCGAGCAACTGGAGCGCGAGTCGTGTCTGACGGTCGCCAATCTCCTCGTACTTGGCGATCGCCCGCATCAGATCGGGCAATTCCTCGGGCCGCACGGCCGCCTGGTGGCGCTTGACGTTGGGAGTGAGGGCGCCACGAAGGTCGGGGGCAAGGTCCCGGTTGCAGCGACCGGTGGCGATGCCGTAGCGAAAGACTTGTCCGCAGACTTGCAGCACTCGGTGCGCCAAGTCGTGCGCGCCTCGCGCTTCGATGGGCCGGACGGCCGCCAGCAGTTCTGGCGCCTCGATCTCGCCGATGGGACGCATGCCGATTGACGGAAAGATGTTGCGCTCCAGACGGCGCCGGACGTCGTCCGCGTGATGAGCCGTCCACGTCTTCGACATCTTTGCGTACCACTCACGGGCGACCGCTTCGAACGCGTTCTCCGCGGCCACGGCTCGGCGCAACTTCTCGGCTCGACGTTCCGCTGACGGATCGCGACTTTCGCTCAGGTGCGTGCGTTCTTCATCGCGTTTGCGGCGAGCGTCCTTGAGGCTGACATCGGGGTAGACGCCGAGCGATAGCGAACGCTCCTTGCCGTCGATCCAGTAACGTAATCGCCAGTACTTGCGGCCGTCGCCGTAGACCCAGAGATACAGGCCGGCGGCATCCGGAATCTTCCGGACTCGCTTGCCTTCGCTGGTGGCATTGCGGCACTTCGCATCGCTCAGCATGACCGTGATCCTCGACCGTGGTAACTCGGATACACGGTCAAATCGGCGACCGTGGTAACTCGCCAGCACGGTCAAATTCTTACCACGGTTGTTACCACGGTCAAGCGGTGGATGCTGCCGGCCGTTACCACGCCTCAGCAGACACTGCGGACGTAAAAAAACCCGCATTTACGCGGGCTTACGGTGTTGCGTGGATCTGTTCGGATCCTGTTCTGGCGGAGAGGGTGGGATTCGAACCCACGGTACGGTAGAACCGTACACCGGATTTCGAATCCGGCGCATTCGACCACTCTGCCACCTCTCCGGCATTGATCCGGCCCGCCTGGGGAGGGGGCCGTTTCGGCAGCGGGCGGATTGTAGCTCAGACCCATGCGGATTCCGCAACCCTCCATAGAAATCAGGGTCATTCAGCGCAAAGGGAGACCCTGCAAGGCGCTCAAGGCTCCCGGGATGCGGTCGTTATGACACGGACAATTCCGTCAACTGCCCCGGGGGGGACAATGACCGTGAACTCTCATCGCCCGGACGATTGGGTCCTCGTCGGGGCGGTTGCCATGGACGTCGCTGCTGCAGTCTCGTTCGGCACGGGAGCGCACGCGGCAGTCGTCTACGTGACGGTGGGTCTGGGCGCGCTCTTCAGCCTGGTCTCCCTGGGCATGGGGCGACGTGCCCGCGCGCGCTCGCATCGATCGAATGCGGAGCGCATGACGCGCATCCGCGAAGCTCTCAACGAATACAACACCGTCTGCTCGACGCTCGACGCTGCCAGCAACGAGCAGCTCGCACGACTGCAAAGTTCGCTGGAAGAGACCCAGGTGCTCGTGACCAACGCGACCTCCCGCGTGAGTGGCGAAGCTCACGGGGGCGACGTTGCCGGCGTCCCGGCGCGGGAGCGGATGGCGGGCCTGGTGCGCGAACTCGCCATCCTGGTCAAGGACGACATGGTCGAGGAGCACGCCGAGGGCATGGCACGCTTCGAACAGCACACGCGCGAAGCCCTGAATCGATTCGTCGGTACCGTCGATACGCTCAAGCACCGCAGCACGGACATCGCCCACCGCTTCACCTCGATGCGGACGAAGATCGTCGATGTGACCGCGCTGGTGCGCGATGTCGGCGAGATCAACAGCCAGACCGAACTGCTGGCGCTCAACGCAGCGATCGAGGCCGCCCGCGCCGGCGAGGCCGGACGGGGATTCGCCGTCGTCGCGGACGAGGTTCGCAAGCTGGCGCGCCGCACGGAGACGTTCAGCCGGCAGATCCGGGAGATGCTCGAGGAGATCAATGGCTCGATCGGCGACCTGGGGCGATCGGTGGACGAGGCGGCGAACACGGACGCCGGCGGCGATGAAGTGTCCCTCATCAGCGCGGACAAGCTGTGGGAGGAATTGCGCGAGGTGAGCCATCGGGCGTCGTCCCAGTCCCGGAACGTCGCACGGATCGCGCAGTCGCTCAAGTCGCTCGTCGACGATGGTGCGCTCTCGTCGGACTTCGAGGACATGGTGGTGCAGGTGCTCGCCAAGGTCCGCGGCCACGTGGATCTTCTCGGGGCGCAGATCCATCGGGTGCTGGAGGCTCACCAGGAGCGCTCCGGGACGGAACCCACGGCGCGCATCAAGGAGCGGACGACGGCGCTCGTGGGCATGCTCGAGGAATCACGGAAAGGCCTGGCCCCGCTCCCCGCGGGCGGCTGATCGCCGCCCGTACCCGCCGCCGCTACTTGAGCAGCTTCACCAGCACCTTCGAGCGGCGCTGGAAGTTGTACATCTGCTGACGGGTGGCCGGCAGTTCGGCCACCGGCACTTCGGCGAACCCCTGCTCGACGAACCAGTGTGCGGTGCGCGTCGTGAGCACGAACAGGCGCTTCATCCGCGCCTTCCGAGCTGAAGTTTCGATGTGATTGAGCAGGCGCTCGCCCGCACCGGTACCGCGATAGTCCGGGTGCACTGCAAGGCACGCGAGTTCGCCCGCGGATTCCTTGGGGAACGGGTACAGCGCCGCGCAGCCCACGATCACGCTGTCGTGCAGCACGACGGTGAATCGATCGATCTCGATTTCCAGCAGTTCGCGTGAACGCTTGACGAGCGTGCCGTCGGCTTCCAGCGGCTCGATGAGTTGCAGGATGCCGCCGACGTCGTCGATGGTGGCGCGCCGCACTTCCTCGAGCGGATCCTGCGTGATCATCGTGCCGACGCCCGCGTGGGTGAACAGCTCGAGCAGCAGGGCGCCGTCGACGTGCTGCGACAGCAGATGGACCCGCTTCACGCCCCCGCGGCACGCACGGATCGCGAACGGCAGGTAGATCGCACTGTCGCCGCGCAGCGGTTTCGCACCCTTGACGAGTTGCTCGGCCTCCGAGACCGTGAGTTCGCTCCGCACGCCGCTCCGAGGGGCGGGCACTCCCGCCTCATCCATCAGGAACAGCAGCTTGTCGGCCTTCAATGCGGTCGCGACCTGCATCGCGACGTCTTCGAGCGTGAGGTTGAAGACTTCGCCGGTCGGCGAGTAGCCGAGCGAGGACACCAGGACGACTTCGCCGGCGTCGAAGCGATCGCGGATCGCATCCGCATGGACCTTCCGCACTTCGCCCGTGTACTGCATGTCGACGCCCTCGACGACGCCGACCGGCCGCGCCACGACGAAGTTGCCGCTCGTGACGCGGATGGTGGCGTTGGCCATGGGCGTGTTCGGCAGGCCCACCGACAGCTGCGCCTCGATCTCGGTGCGCAGCCGACCGTTGGCCTCCTTCACGTCCTGCATCGTCTCTTCGTCCGTGACGCGCATGTCGTGCACGTAGCGGATGTCGGCCTTGCGCTTTCGCAGCCGCTCGTCGATCTGCGGCCGGGCGCCGTGCACGAGGACGATGTTCACGTCCAGCGCGGCGAGCAGGTTGATGTCGTGGGTGAGGCCCACGAAGTGGCCGTCCGCGACCACCTCGCCGCCGAAGGCGACGACGAAGGTGCGGCCGCGGAAGGCGTGGATGTAGGGCGCCGCAGCCCGGAACAGCGGGACGAACTGGGCGAGCGACTTGGCGTCCATGGCCGCGTTACTTGGGCGCCATCCGGATGGCGCCGTCGAGGCGGATGGTCTCGCCGTTCAGCATCTCGTTGCGGATGACGTGCTCTGCCAGCGCTGCGTATTCCGCGGGACGGCCGAGCCGGGAAGGGAAGGGCACCTGCTGGGCCAGCGACTTCTGCGCCTCGTCCGGCAGGCCGGCCATCATCGGCGTCTCGAACAGGCCGGGGGCGATGGTGACGACGCGGATGCCGAAGCGCGCCAACTCACGGGCGATCGGCAGGGTCATGCCGACGACCCCGGCCTTGGACGCGGCGTACGCCGGCTGCCCGATCTGTCCGTCGTAGGCGGCCACCGAGGCGGTATTGATGATCACGCCCCGCTCTCCGGCGGCGTTGGCCGGGCCCTTGGCCATGGCTTCGGCCGCGAGCCGGATCATGTTGAACGTGCCGATCAGGTTGATCTGGACGATCTTGTTGAACTTGTCGAGCGGGAGCGGCCCTTCCTTGCCGAGCACCTTGCCCGGGACGCCGACGCCCGCACAATTCACCAGGCCGTGCAGGCCGCCGAAGGCGCTGACTGCGGTGTCGACAGCGCGCCTGGCGTGCTCTTCCGAGGTGACGTCGCACTCGACGAAGCGGGCGCTGGCCCCGAGTCTGGCGGCGAGGGCTTCGCCCATGCTCTTGTTCACGTCGGCGATCACGGCCTTGCCGCCGCCGGCGACGATCAGTTGGACAGTGGCTTCGCCGAGGCCGGAGCTGCCGCCGGTGACGAGAAAGACGCTGTTGCGGATGTCCATGGGTGCGGTCCTTTCAACACGATGACGAATCGGGAATCCCGCAAGTGTAAGGGGCGTGGCACGCCGGGCATAGCCGACGCGCCCTCGGCATTCCGCAGGGAAGGTCCGATCAATGCACACGGCGGCCCGGAACTTCGCGTCATCCGCTCGGAGGATCTCCGTCGCGACCGCGTGCCTCGTCAGACCTTCCCTAGAAGTCGCCCCAGAGTGTCTGGATGGCCGACAGGGCGGCGATCGCGGCCGTCTCGGTGCGCAGCACGCGCGGCCCGAGGCGGATCGGCGTGAAGCCGCGGCTCCGCGCGAGTTCCGACTCGACGGGGCTGAATCCGCCCTCGGGGCCGGCGAGCAGCAGGATCTGACCGGTCGGGCGCGGCAGGTCTGCGAAGCGCATCTCGCTGCCGATGGCCATCAGCAACCGGGTTTCGCCGATGGGCGGTTGAATCGCGACTTCGGCGAGCCAGGGGCGGAACCCGACCGGTTCCGCCACTTCCGGGACATGGTTGCGGCCGCACTGCTCGCATGCCGAGATGACGATTCCCTGCCAATGTGCGCGCCGCTTGTCGACCTTGTCGACGTCGAGCTTGACGACGCTGCGCTCGGTGAAGAGGGGCACGACGCGGTGGACGCCCAGTTCGACGGCCTTTCGCAGCGTGAAGTCCATACGGTCGCTGCCCGAAACGCCCTGGAGCAGCGTGACCTGAACCGGAGACTCCGGCCCTCCATCGCGGAAGCGCAAGGTCTTCACGCGGACATGCGAGCGGGTCATGCGAACGATCACGGCTTCGTACTCGCCGCCGGTGCCGTCGAACACGATGACGGGGTCGGATTCGGCGAGACGCAGCACACGCATCGCATGGTGCGCGGCGACGTCGGGCAGGTCCGTTTCAGCGCCGGGGCCGAGGCGATGCGGCACGTGGAAACGGGCGCCGTTCTTGATGGAGAAGACGGAGTCCATGGGGCAGGGCATGCTACCATCGACCGGCCTTTCAGCGTGGGGTCCGATGCACCGTCCAGCACGCCATATTTCTGCGTGTGCGAGGAGGTTCGGCCGATGAGTGACGCTCGGACGAACACCATCGACGCATCGTTCATGGCCGAAGTCCTCGCCGCCGTTCGTGCGGTGGCCGACACCGAGGTGATGCCCCGCTATCGCAAGGTCGGCCACGAACGCAAGGCCGACGGAACGCTCCTCACCGAAGCCGACATCGCCTCGCAAGCGGCCCTGGTCTCGCGACTCACGGCCATCGAGCCCTACCCCGTCGTGGGCGAGGAGATGACGCCCGACCAGCAGCGCAATGCCTGGGACAAGGGCGACGCCGGCCTCTGGTGCGTGGACCCGATCGACGGCACCTCGAATTTCGTCCATGGTGTTCCGCAGTTCGCCGTTTCGGTGGCGCTGATGCGCGCCCGACGTCCGATCCTCGGGGTGATTCACGCCCCTGTACTCGGGGAGACCTTCTCCGCCGCAGCGGGCCGAGGCGCCGCCGTGAATGGTCAGCCGCTGGCCTCGTCGGGCGGCGCGCCTGACCTGTCCGGCGCGCTCGCCAACGTCGACTTCAAGCGCCTGCCGAGAGATCTCGGCACGTTGCTCGCGGCGGCGCCTCCGTACCTGTCCCAGCGAAACCTCGGATCCGCGACGCTCGAGTGGTGCTATCTGGCTGCGGGGCGCCTGGACATCTATCTGCACGGCGGGCAGCAGCTATGGGACTACGCCGCCGGCAGCCTCATCCTGGCGGAGGCCGGCGGGGCCCTCGGGACGCTCGATTGCGACGACTTCTGGGCCGACGCACCGTGGCGCCGGTCGGTCCTCGCCGCCCGCGACCCTGCGCTGTACGCGAGCTGGCGGGACTGGGTTCGACGCCACCGCCGCTAGCGCGGGACGGCGGGCCATCGCTCGATCGGCACTGGTCATTCGCCGGTGTGCCGATTTGACCGGCGTCACCCTTGCCGGTATCTTCCAGGGTTCCCCTAAGTTCCCGGCACTGCCGCTACTGACGGGGCGATGGCTTCGACAGCCGGCAGGTCGGTCGCATCACAGAGGGGCAAAACCCCTTGATGTCTCCCACACACGGAACCAGGGCATGACCTCGATTCCCCACGGTGGCGGGACTTGCGCGCCAAGGCCGACATGCCCTGTCGGGACTCACCCTAGACACCGCAACCTCGGGGTCCCACGCCCCGCGAGAAGATCATGGAAATCACCGGCGCCGAAATCACCGTGCGCTGCCTTGCCGACGAAGGTGTCGAGTACATCTTCGGCTATCCCGGCGGGGCAGTGCTCCACCTCTACGACGAACTGTTCAAGCAGGACCGGGTCAAGCACATCCTGGTACGGCACGAGCAGGCGGCAGTACACGCGGCCGACGGCTATGCCCGGTCCTGCGAGAGGCCGGGTGTCGTACTGGTGACCTCGGGCCCCGGTGTCACGAACGCCGTCACCGGCATCGCGACCGCGTACATGGATTCGATCCCGATGGTGATCGTGTCGGGTCAGGTGCCGACGCACGCGATCGGGCAGGACGCCTTCCAGGAAGTGGACGCCATCGGCGTGACGCGGCCCTGCGTCAAGCACAACTTCCTCGTGAAGGACGTCAAGGACCTCGCCGCCACGATCAAGAAGGCGTTCTACATCGCCACGACCGGTCGACCCGGTCCGGTGCTCGTGGACATCCCGAAGGATGTGACCATGGCGCGCTGCGAATACGTCTACCCCGAATCGGTCACGCTGCGTTCGTACAATCCCGTCATCAAGGGGCACACCGGCCAGATCCGCAAGGCGCTGTCGCTGCTGATGGAAGCCAAGCGCCCGATGATCTACACCGGCGGCGGCATCATCCAGGGCGGCGCATCGGCCGAGCTCGCGCAGCTGGTCCATTCCCTCGGCTTCCCCTGCACGAACACGCTGATGGGCCTCGGGGGCTTCCCCGCGACCGACAAGCAGTTCATGGGCATGCTCGGCATGCACGGCACGTACGAGGCGAACATGGCCATGCAGCACTGCGACGTGCTGCTGGCGGTGGGCGCGCGCTTCGACGACCGCGTGATCGGCAACCCGGCGCACTTCTTCCAGGAGGAGCGGAAGATCATCCACGTCGACGTGGATCCGTCGTCCATCTCCAAGCGCGTGAAGGTCGACGTGCCGATCGTGGGGCACGTGAAGGACGTGCTGTCGGAGATGAATCGCCAGATCGCGACGTTCGGCCAGAAGCCCGACGCGGCCGCCCTGAAGTCGTGGTGGACGCAGATCGAGCTGTGGCGTGGTCGCAATTGCCTCAAGTACGACCGCGAAAGCGCCATCATCAAGCCGCAGATGGTCGTCGAGAAGCTCTACGAGATCACCGGCGGCAACGCGTACGTGGCCTCCGACGTCGGCCAGCACCAGATGTGGGCCGCTCAGTTCTACAAGTTCGACAAACCGCGGCGCTGGCTCAATTCCGGGGGACTCGGGACGATGGGTTTCGGCCTGCCTGCGGCAATGGGCGCCTGGCTCGCGCATCCGACGGACACGGTCGTCTGCGTGACGGGTGAAGCGTCCATCCAGATGTGCATCCAGGAACTCTCCACCTGCAAGCAGTACCGCGCGCCGATCAAGATCGTGAACCTGAACAACCGGTACATGGGCATGGTTCGCCAGTGGCAGGAGTTCTTCCACGGCAATCGCTACGCCGAGTCGTACATGGACGCGCTGCCCGACTTCGTGAAGCTCGCCGAGAGCTACGGACACGTCGGCATGCGCATCGAGAAACCGGCCGACATCGAGGGCGCACTGAAGGAGGCTTTCTCCCGCAAGGACGATCTCGTGTTCATGGACTTCGTCACCGATCAGACCGAGAACGTCTTCCCGATGGTGCCCGGCGGCAAGGGCCTGTCCGAGATGATCCTCGTCTGAACGGTCGACGGGCGCGGCCGCCAGGGCCGCGCCGCGGGGGCGCCCTCAACGGACCAACTCAATGAAACACATCATTTCACTGCTGCTGGAAAACGAATCCGGCGCCCTGTCGCGGGTCTCCGGGCTGTTCTCGGCGCGCGGCTACAACATCGAGTCGCTGACGGTCGCGCCCACCGAGGATCCGACGCTGTCGCGCATGACCATCGTCACCTCCGGCTCCGACGACGTGATCGAGCAGATCACGAAACAGCTGAACAAGCTGGTCGACGTCGTGAAGGTCGTCGACCTGTCGGAGGGCGAGCACATCGAGCGCGAGCTGATGCTCGTGAAGGTGCGCGCCTCGGGCAAGGACCGCGAGGAGATGAAACGCATGTCGGACATCTTCCGCGGCCGCATCATCGACGTCACGGACAAGAGCTACACGATCGAGCTGACCGGCACGTGCCAGAAGCTCGACGCCTTTCTCGATGCGCTCGAGGAAGGTGCGGTCCTGGAAACCGTCCGCACGGGCGCTTCCGGCATCGGTCGAGGCGAGCGCATTCTGAAGGTCTAGTACTGCAGACGGGTGCCGGCAGCGGCCGACGGGTGAACCCCTCGCCCCCGTGAACCGGGGAGGAGGGTCGCGGTTAAAGGGGGATCACGCGTTCACCCTTCACTCTGTCGCCATCGGGCCCCGGACGATCCGAACCAAAGGGGAACATCGCATGAAGGTCTACTACGACAAGGACGCCGACCTCTCGCTCATCAAGGGCAAGAAGGTCACCATTCTCGGCTACGGCTCGCAGGGCCACGCCCACTCCCTCAACCTGCACGAGTCCGGCGTCAAGGTCACGGTGGGTCTGCGCAAGGGCGGCAGCTCGTGGGACAAGGCGAAGAAGGCCGGCCTCGGCGTGAAGGAGGTCGGCGATGCCGTGAAGGGCGCCGATTTCGTGATGATGCTGCTGCCCGACGAGCACATCGCCAAGGTCTATCGCGAGGACGTCGAGCCCAACATCAAGAAGGGCGCCACCCTGGCCTTTGCCCACGGCTTCAACATCCACTATGGTCAGGTCGTGCCGCGAGCCGATCTCGACGTCGTGATGATTGCGCCGAAGGCGCCCGGCCACACCGTGCGCTCGACGTACACCCAGGGGGGGGGCACGCCCTGCCTGATCGCGGTGGCGCAGGATTCCACCAAGAAGGCGCGCGACCTGGCCCTGTCTTACGCGGCCGCCATCGGCGGCGGCAAGGCCGGCGTGATCGAGACCAACTTCCGTGAAGAGACCGAGACCGACCTCTTCGGCGAACAGGTGGTGCTCTGCGGCGGGACGACGGCCCTGATCCAGGCCGGTTTCGAGATCCTGGTCGAAGCGGGCTACGCGCCCGAAATGGCCTATTTCGAATGTCTGCACGAACTGAAGCTGATCGTCGACCTCATCTACGAGGGCGGCATCGCGAACATGCGCTACTCGATCTCCAACAATGCCGAGTACGGGGATTTCACCCGCGGCCCGCGCATCATCACGGAAGAGTCGAAGGCGGAGATGCGCCGCATCCTGAAGGAAATCCAGACGGGCGCCTACGCGCAGGAGTTCCTGCTCGAGAACCAGACCGGCGCCACCAAGCTGAACGCGATGCGCCGCATCGGCCGCGAGCACCCGATCGAAACGGTCGGTGCGAAGCTGCGCGACATGATGCCGTGGATCAAGAAGAACCGTCTGGTCGACACCTCGAAGAACTGACGATTCTCCTGGAGCCCGGGCGAGCTGCCGTGTCCACTGGGGCGCCGTGTGATTGCGCGGCGCCACGCTCGCCCGTCCCCGCATGAACTATCCGCATCCCCTGATTGCCCGTGAAGGCTGGCCGTTCCTCGGTCTGTCGACCGCCGTCTCCGTCGTCGTCCTGTTCGTCGGGGGCGGGTGGTGGTCGGTTCCGTTCTGGCTGATCACCGTCTTCATCCTCCAGTTCTTCCGCGATCCGCCCCGGCCCGTGCCCGCGGGCGCGAAGGCGGTCCTGTCGCCGGCGGACGGTCGCATCGTGGTCGTCGGCAAGGCCGTGGACCCGTACACGAACCGCGAGTCGTTGAAGATCAGCGTGTTCATGAACGTGTTCAACGTGCATTCGAACCGCAGTCCGGTCGACGGCGAGGTCAGGAACGCGTGGTACCACGCCGGCAGTTTCCTCAATGCGGCGCTCGACAAGGCATCCGTCGAGAACGAACGCAACGCGCTGTTGATTTCCACCGCGGAGGGTCAGTCGCTGACCTGCGTGCAGGTTGCCGGTCTGATCGCGCGACGCATCCTCTGCTACGTGAAGCCCGGCGATCGGCTGGTGCGCGGGCAGCGCTATGGCTTCATCCGTTTCGGCTCGCGGGTGGATCTCTACCTGCCGCCGGCCGCCAGGCCGCTCGTCCAGGTGGGCGACAAGGTTTACGCGACCTCCACGGTCGTGGCAGAGTTGCCGTAGAACCTGACGCGACCGGGGCTTGTGTCCCCCGGGTCACTGCAGCGCGGGCGACCCGCGCGGTGAGCCGTCCGTCCGGCGACGCCTGTCGCCGGCCCTCTCAACCATCGATACGCAGGGGCTAACGTGGCACGCGAGGAGCGAGGCATGGAGGAGCGACGCCGGGGGCGATGGCTTGCGGCGCGGAAGTTCCGTCCCGGCATCTTCTGGTTGCCGAACGCGATCACGACGGTCGGTCTGTTCGGCGGCTTCTACGCGATCGTGCAGGCCATGAACAACCGCTTCGGTGCCGCCGCGGCCGCCATCTTCGTGGCCATGGTGTTCGACGGTCTCGACGGGCGCGTCGCGCGCCTGACCCGCACGCAAAGCGCATTCGGCGCCGAGTACGACAGCCTGTCGGACATGGTTGCGTTCGGTGCGGCGCCTGCGCTGGTCATCTATGAATGGTCCCTGCGCGGCATGGGCAAGTACGGCTGGGCGGCGGCCTTTGCGTATTGCGCCTGTGCAGCGCTGAGACTCGCCCGCTTCAACACCAACATCGACGTCGTCGACAAGCGCTTCTTCCAGGGGCTTCCCAGTCCGGCAGCGGCCGCTCTCGTGGCCGGCTTCGTCTGGGCCATGGACACGTTCAAGATTGCCGGCGCGGAGGTCGCCTGGATCGCCGTGATCATCACCGTGTTCGCGGCCTTCACGATGGTGAGCAACGTCAAGTTCTACAGCGGCAAGGACATCAACGTCCGCAAGACCGTTTCCTTCTGGCAGATGCTGCTGATCGCGCTGGGCGTGGCCGTGATCTTCTTCCTCTCGGACAATCTGCCGGAAATGCTCTTCACGGTCGCCGCGATCTACGGGATCTCCGGTTATGCCCTCTGGGTGGTGGGGCTGTTTCGTCCCCGGCCACCGGAGCCGCCGGCGGCAACGCCGGAGGCCTGAGGGTCTCAAGAACTGCTTGCAGCGGGCCGATTCCGCGCTATATAGTCGGGACACCATGACGCAAGCAGCCCACCTCCTCCTGCCCCTTGGCACCAGCCTCCTGCTGGCCGGGCTGCTGCTGCGCGCAAGCGCACACTAAATTCTCCCCCTCCCCCTGTAGTACCCCGACCTCGGACTTGCCCAGTCCCGGGATCCTTTGTAGTTTCCCGCGCTGACCGTGACGGCCCTCTGGCCCCGGACGACGCGCGAACGCCCAGGAGAACACCATGACCACCGATCGACTCATCATCTTCGATACCACGCTCCGCGACGGCGAGCAGAGCCCCGGCGCCTCCATGACCCGCGAGGAGAAGATCCGCATCGCGCGCCAGCTCGAGAAGCTGCGGGTGGATGTGATCGAAGCCGGCTTTCCGGCAGCCTCCAATGGTGACTTCGAGGCGGTGAAGTCGGTGGCCGGCATCGTCAAGGATTCGATCGTCTGCGGCCTCGCCCGGGCCAACGACAACGACGTGCGCCGTGCCGGAGATGCCCTGAAGGATGCCAACGCCGGCCGCATCCACACCTTTATCGCCACGTCGCCGATCCACATGGAGAAGAAGCTGCGCATGGCGCCCGACCAGGTCATCGAGACCGCGGTCCGGGCCGTGACGCTGGCACGGACGTATCGCGACGATGTCGAGTTCTCTCCGGAGGACGCCGGTCGGTCGGAGCCCGATTTCCTGTGCCGCATCCTCGAAGCGGTGATCCGCGCCGGCGCCAACACGATCAACGTGCCCGACACCGTGGGATACACGACGCCGGAGCAGTTCGGCGGACTCATCCGCACGCTGCGCGAGCGCATCCCGAACTCGGACAAGGCCGTCTGGTCCGTCCACTGCCACAACGACCTGGGTCTTGCCGTCGCGAATTCCCTCTCGGCCGTGATGAACGGCGCCCGGCAGGTCGAGTGCACCGTCAACGGTCTCGGGGAGCGCGCCGGCAACGCCGCGCTCGAGGAGATCGTGATGGCGGTCCGTACCCGGCGGGACTACTTCCCCTGCGATACGCGCATCGACACCACCCAGATCGTGCCCGCGTCCAAGCTCGTGTCCGGTATCACCGGCTTCCCGGTGCAGCCGAACAAGGCGATCGTCGGGGCCAATGCGTTCGCGCACGAGTCCGGCATCCACCAGGACGGCGTCATCAAGAACCGCGAGACGTACGAGATCATGCGGGCCGAGGACGTGGGCTGGAGCACCAACAAGCTGGTGCTCGGCAAGCTCTCCGGCCGCAACGCGTTCAAGCAGCGGCTGAAGGAACTGGGCATCGAGCTCGACAGCGAGGAAGCGGTCAACGCCGCGTTTGCGCGCTTCAAGGATCTCGCCGACAAGAAGTCGGAGATCTTCGATGAAGACCTGCAGATGCTCGTGTCGGATGAGGCCATCACCCAGGAACGCGAGCATTTCAAGCTCGTGTCGATGATGATCCACTCCGAGACCGGCGAGACGCCGACCGCGAAGGTGGTGATGGTCGAGGGACCGGCCGAGAAGAAGGCGGAGTCGGCAGGCAGCGGGCCCGTGGACGCGACCTTCCGCGCGATCGAGTCCATCGCCGCCAGCGGCGCGGAGCTTCAGTTGTTCTCCGTGAACAGCATCACGAGCGGCACCGACGCGCAGGGCGAAGTCACGGTGAGGCTGAAGAAGGAAGGCCGGATCGTGAACGGCGCCGGTGCGGACACCGACATCGTCGTGGCTTCCGCGAAGGCCTACATCAACGCGCTGAACAAGCTGCACTCCAAGCTGGAACGGGCGCATCCGCAGGTCTGACGCGGACGCCGTCCGCCGGGTCGCACCGCGTGACGTCGATCAGACACGCGCGGTCGGCGCACCCGGCGGGCGGTGGCGACTGTGCCCGCGAGTGCCTCGACGGGCCGGCGGAAGCGCTATTGCGCCGTGAATCCGGACCGCGCCGCACTTGAATCGCATGCCCGCCGGACGACGTCCGCTTCACCACCCCCCGGATTCGACGACATCAACTCCGTGCCACCCGCGCGTTGGCGAGCGTCAGCCGTTCGGCGAGCACCTTCAGCAGGGCATCCGCCAGTTTCAGGCGCGAGGACATCGACACCTCGTTCAGCGTCGCCCGGTCGAACTCGACGGTGACCGTGTCGGTCGTGGTCTGTACCGTGGCGCCGCGGACCGATCCCGGGCCGTGCACGTAGGCCATCTCGCCGAAGCAGTCCCCGCCGTGCAGCAGATTGAGCAGACGACCCTGCGACATCACCTTGGCTTCCCCCGTCACGATCAGCATCAGCGTGTCGCCCGGTTCGCCCTCCTGCACCAGCACGTGCTGTGGAGGCACGCGTTGCCAGCGCCCGTGGTGGACGATTTCCCAGATCTCCGCGTCGTCGAATTCGCGTGTCAGTGACGCCGATTTCAGGGCCGTGAACTTCTCGCTGTCGGGAACCGACTGGTCATAGACGCTCATCCGTCCGACGGTGGCCAGATCGAGCGCGGCCTCCGCCCAGTTGGCGTAGCGGTCTGCCGGCCACTTCTGCAGCAGGCGCGCCACGATGTCGTCGACGGCCGTGGGCAGGCCGGATCGCAAAGTGGACGGCGCCGCCGGCGTGAATGTCCGGATCCGGTGCAGCGTGTCTTCCACGTTCGCGCCGCGAAAGGGCTTCGCGCCCGTCAGCAATTCGTAGAGCATCACCCCGAGGGAGAACATGTCCCCCTGCGCCGAGGGCGGCTGACCCTGGATCTGTTCCGGCGGCGTGTACGAGGGCGAGGACAGCCGGAACTCCTCCGTCGTGCGTACTCCGCGGATGAATGCCGCCCCGAAGTCGGCGACCTTGACCTCGCCGTCGGTGTCCAGCAGCACGTTGGACGGCTTCATGTCGCGATGCACGACCCCCAGCCGGGAAGCGAACTCCAGCGCGCTGCAACACTTGAACGCGACCTGGATCACCTCGTCGACCGGCAGCAGCCGGTCCGGTGACGTGTGACGCCGGAGGCTGCCGCCCGGCACGTATTCCATGGCCACGTAGCGGCAGCCGGGCTCGGCGACCGCGTCGATGATCGTGACGATGTGCGGATGGATCAGCTTGCCCGCGAGCGAAGCTTCGCTGACGAACTGCACGGAAGCCGACACCTCCAGATCTGCCGAGTACGGCTGGTAGACCTTCAGCGCGAGATCGGCATTGAGGAAGTCGTCGTACGCCAGATAGACGACGCTGGCGGCGCCCCGTCCGAGTTCGTGCCGCAACTGGTACTTGCCGATCCGTTCTTCCATGGAGTGCCGCCTGCAAGGGGTCGCGCGGGGAGAGGCACGTTCCGCGCCATTGGACTGCCGCCGCGACCCGGCGATTGTCCCCTATCCGGGCCGCAGGCGACTTCCGGGAGTCTCGGGCTTTCCTCTATTCTTCGGCTTTCCCTGGACGAAGAACATGGCCGACCGACGCCTCGAAGGCGCGCATCGCATCGTCATCGTGGGGGGCGGTGCCGGCGGACTGGAACTCGCGACCCGCCTGGGTGACACGCTCGGACGACGCGGTCGCGCGCATGTCACCCTCGTGGACCGGGCGCGCACGCACACCTGGAAGCCGCTGCTGCATCAGGTGGCCGCCGGCTCCATGGACCTGAACGACCACGCGCTCGACTATCTCGCCCAGGCGCGCTGGCACCGTTTCCACTTCCAGCTCGGTCACATGACCGGCCTCGATCGGCCGACGAAGCGCGTGCTGCTGGCACCGCTCATGGACGACGAGACCGGTGAGGAAGTCCTCCCGGCGCGGTCGCTGTCGTACGACACGCTCGTTCTCGCGGTGGGTAGTCAGACCAATGATTTCGGCACGCCGGGCGCGCAGGTGCACGCCATCGCGCTGGACGTGCCCGAACAGGCCGAGCGCTTCCGCTCGCGATTGCTCAATGCCTGCCTGCGCGCAAACGCCCAGGGCGGGCCACGGGAACCGTGGCAGTTGCACGTGGCCATCATCGGTGCCGGTGCGACCGGCGTCGAACTCGCGGCGGAACTGCACAACGCGACGCGCGAGCTCGTCTCCTTCGGTCTCGACAACATCGATCCGGAGCGCGATCTGCGCATCTCGATCATCGAGGCGGCGCCCCGGGTGCTGCCCGCGCTCCCCGAGCGCTTGTCCGATGCCACGCGGAAACTGCTGGAGAAGCTGAACGTCGAAGTGCTCACCGGCGAGCGGGTCACCGAGGTCAAGGCCAACAGCGTGGCGACCCAGAGCGGCCGGGAGGTCCCGGCGGAAATCACGGTCTGGGCAGCGGGCATCAAGGCTCCCGAGTTCCTGCGCGAGATCGGCGGACTCGAGACCAACCGCATCAATCAGCTCGTCGTCGATCAGTCGCTAAGGACCTCGCGCGATCCGTCGATCTTCGCGATCGGCGATTGCGCCGCCTGCCCGTGGCCGGAGAAGAAGGGGTTCGTGCCGCCGCGCGCGCAGTCAGCACACCAGCAGGCCATGCACCTGGTGAAGCACCTGCCGAGACACATCGACGGCGTTGCGGTGCCGCCCTGGCGCTACAAGGACTTCGGATCGCTCGTCTCGCTCGGCGACTACAGCACGATCGGCAGTCTGATGGGTGGCATCACGAAGGGCAGCCTCATGATCGAGGGCTATTTCGCCGGCCTCATGTACGTGTCGCTCTACAAGATGCACGAGTACGCCCTGCACGGGTTCGCGAAAGTCGCCCTCGACACGCTCGCCCGGCTCATCACGCGGCGCACGGAGCCGCACGTGAAACTGCACTGACCCGGAGACCTTCCATGCGCACAGCCGCGCGTTGTCTTGCACTCGCCGTCTTCGCGGCGCTGGTGCCGTTCGCGCACGCCGCCGATGCCTACCCGTCACGTCCCATCCGGGTGATCATCCCGTATTCGGCGGGCAGCGTGACCGATGTGATCGCGCGCCGCGTGCTCGATCGGATGTCGCAGGGCATCGGACAGTCCGTCGTCGTCGACAACCGGGTCGGTGCAAGCGGCACCATCGGCCTCGCAGCCGGCGTCAAGGCGCTGCCCGACGGCTACACCCTGGTGGTGGGCAGCACCAGCAACATCTCCGTTGCGCCTGCGCTCGGTGTGGCCGGTACCTACGATCCGGCCCGGGACTACGTGCCCGTGATCCAGTACATGAAGACGCCGATGGTGCTGCTCGCACACCCCTCGCTCGGCGTTTCGACGTTGAAGGAACTGATCGCCCTCGCGAAGACGCGCGCCGAACCGCTGCATTACGCGACAGGCGGGCAGACCACGACGTCGCACTTCGTGGGCGAGGTCCTGCAGCGGACCACCGGCATGCGGCTCGAACACGTGCCCTACAAGGGCGCGACCCCCGCGTTGCTCGCCGTGCTGTCCGGCGAGGTGCCGCTCGCTTTCGACTTCCCGGCGACATGCACGCCGCACGTGAAGGCCGGCAAGCTGAAGGCGCTGTTGGTCTCGGGGCGCGATGCGGTGCCGTTGCTGCCGGGCGTGCCGAACGCCATGGAGGCCGGCTATCCGGATCTCGACATCGTCGCGTGGGGCGGTTTCCTGCTGCCGCCCGGTGCGCCGAAGCCGATTCTCGACAGACTCCACGCGGAGTTGCGCAAGGCGATCGACGCGCCGGACATGCGGGCGCGCCTGCGCGAGGAAGGCTCCGAACTCACGACGACCACCGCCGACGACTTCCGCGCCTTCATTCGCAGCGATCAGGCGCGGTGGATGCGCATCGCGAAGGAGACGGGGATCAAGGCGCAGCAGTAGCGGCCGCCATCACGCCACGGGCGCGAGCCTGCATCGAGGACGCGTGCGCTGCGGGCAGATCCGGTCAGTCGGGCCGGGCGCCCGACACCTCCACCCACCGCTGCCATCGGGTATCGGATGCGCTCGCCGGCCGGCAACTTTCCGACGGCTTCCGGCGTGTTCCCCGGCCGCTCCGTTCCCGGGACGTCGTCGACGTAGCCACCGCGCTCGTTCTCTGCGCGAATGGCCGCGTTCAGTTCGGCGATGCGGGCCGCAGGCGTCCCGGCCGGCGCGATGAAGCGTCCCCACAGCGTCCAGTCGCCGCTCGCGCCGGTCTCCATGAGCGTGGGCACGTCGGGCCGTTCGCGAACGCGCTCCCGGCCCGACACGGCCAGCGCGTCCCACCGTCCGCTGGCGATGCGGGCCTGCGTGGCGACCACGGCGTCGAACAGGAAGTGGATGCGTCCTTCGAGCAGGTCCTCGAGCGCTTTCGGTCCGCTCGTCGCCGGGACATGCTCGGCGTCGAGCCGTGCCAAAGGCCATGCGGGCAGCCGTTCACAACCGGCAAGTGGGTCCCAGCCGGAAGGCCGGACTCTCCCGTGGCAGAGGCCGTCACGACGCCGGGATGATCCGAGACGCCTGGCGCTGGAGATAGGCACGAATGCGCGGGTCGGCCGTGAGTCCGATGGCACGGTCGAGGGCCTGCGCGGCAGCATTCCGGTCGCCATGCCTGCGCAACAGATGTGCGCGGGCCGCCCAGTACGGCTGATAGCTCAGGACGTCCTTGGCAGGCAGGCGATCCAGGGCCGCCAGGCCGGATGCGACGCCTTCGGTTTCCGCCAGGGCGATGGCTTGTCCGATGCGTGCCCCCACGCTTGGATGCTGCCCCACGAGCCGTGCGTACAACGTCGCGATGCCGTCCCACGGCGTCCGGCCGGTGAACAGCCGCTGACAATGGGCGGACTGGATCGCGGCTTCCCACTGGAACGGGCCGGGCGACTGCCACTTCGACGCGTGCCAAAGGCACGCTTCCGCCTCGTCGATGAGTGCATGATCCCAGCGTTCGACGTCCTGTTCGGTCAGCGGCACGAAGTCCCCGCGGCCATCGAACTGCGCGGGCCTGCGGGCCTCGCAGTACAGGACGAGCGCGAGCAGCCCCAGCGCTTCGGCGCACTCCGGCTGCAGGGCCGCGACGAGTCGTGCGAGATACAGGGCTTCGCCGGGCAGCTCGGACACGAGGGCCGGCGGATTCGCGTCCGGGCCCTGCGAGGCGAGGTTCGAGCCGATGGCATAGGCACCGTAGATGCCGTCCAGCACCGCCGCGAGCCGCGACGGCAATTGCGCCGCATCGGGTTCCTCGTAACGAAGCGCCTTCTCGCGAATCGTTGCCTTCGCGCGCACCAATCGCTGTGCCATCGCGCTCGGGGACACGAGAAACGCATCGGCAATCGTCCTGGCGTCGAGGCCCAGCACCGCCTGCAGCATCAGCGGGGCGTGCAACCCGGCCGGCAGATCCGGGTGCGCGCAGACGAGCATCAACATCAGGCGCTCGTCCGGAATCTCCATCGAAGCCGGGCTGGCTTCCGCGTCCTGCTCGAACAGGGCCAGAACGGCCGGGTCCTGGGTGACCCGGACGTGTCGATGCCGTTGCAGCAGATTGCGCTTCGCTGCCGTGAGCAGCCAGGCATCCGGCGAGCGAGGGACGCCATCGCGGGGCCAATGCTCGAGCGCCGCCACGAGTGCGTCGCCCATGGCGTCCTCCGCGGCGGCAAGATCGCCCCATCGATACGTGAGCCAAGCCACGAGCCGTCCGTAGGATTCGCGGGCGGCGCTTTCGGCTTCGCCCCATCCGGGACGGGGGATCTCCATCAAGCGACGCCGGACCGTTCCCTCGGCGGAGGCGGCAGACACGGCCGCACTTCGATGCTGCCGCTGGCCGCGCATGGTGCGCGCGCAGCCCATTCCAGCGCCTCGTCCATCGCGTCGACGTCGAGGTGAAGTAACCGCCCAGATGTTCGCGTGTGTCGGGAAACGGGCCGTCCTGAACCTGACGCTTGCCGTCGACGACTCTCACGATGGCGGCGGAGCGTGGCGGTTCGAGACCGTGACCGTTCACGAACTTGCCCGACGCGCGGGCAGCGCCGACGTACGCCATCCAGGCACCCCAGTATTCCGGTGCGGCTTTCGGGTCGTCGCGGCGCGCGACATCGTCGAGGGTCTGACGGAAGGCGAGCATGACTTGCATGGGGATCTCCTCGGCTTGGCGGAGGCGGCGAAGTACCGCTCCTGACGCATTGATGCGCGAGCCCGCGGCCAATCGACATTCTGCGCGAGAAGTCTCGGCTGCAGGCCGGGCGTCCTGGGGCCGCGTGTCGTGGCAACGCGAGCCGCTTGTACGATAGTCTCCACTACGTTGTCCTCCGATCACCAGCCACGGGAGCGTCGACCTTGCGGAAAAATGCGATCGGAGCCTTCGTTTTGGGAGGGTGGCTGCTCGCGCTGTGCGCAAGCGCCCTAGGGAAACTCTGCACAACCGTCTCGTCGTCGCTCACAATTCGGCGCATCCGCGACGTGACGGAATGAGCCAATCATGAAACAACGCAGCCTCGGGCAGACGGGATTCGAACGGACCACCAAGCCCACCCGCCGGCAACGCTTTCTCGCCGAGATGGATGCGGTGATTCCGTGGGCGAGGCTGGTGTCGTTGGTGGCGCCGGCCCAGCCGGCACCCGGCCCGAAGGGCGGGAGGGTGCCGTTTGCGGTCGAGACCATGTTGCGGATTCACTTCATGCAGCAGTGGTTCGCACTGTCCGATCCCGGAATGGAAGAGGCGCTCCACGACATTCCCGCCATGCGTGCCTTCGCACATCTGGATGCAGGCGAAGATGCTCTGCCCGACGAGAGCTCGATCCTGCGGTTTCGCCATCGGCTGGAGAAACACGAACTGGCGCTGGCGCTGCTGGCGGAGGTCAATGCCGTACTTCAGGAGAAGGGCTTGATGCTGCGCCAGGGCACGATCGTGGACGCCACCCTGATTTCGGCACCCAGTTCCACCAAGAATGCCAACGGCACCCGAGACCCGGAGATGCACCAGACCAAGAAGGGCAATCAGTGGCACTTCGGCATGAAGGCCCATATCGGCGTAGACGCCGAATCCGGACTGACCCACAGCGTCGACACCACGGCGGCCAACGTCAACGATGTGACCCGCGCCCACGCGCTGTTGCACGGCGAGGAGAAGGACGTGTTCTGCGATGCGGGCTACCAGGGCGTCGGGAAACGCGAGGAGAACAGGGACAGGAAGGTGAAGTGGCACGTGGCCATGCGACCGGGCAAGCGCAAGGCGTTGCCGGACACGAAGTGGGGTCGGATGCTGGAGAAGGCCGAGCACGCGAAGGCGAGCATACGGGCGAAGGTGGAACACCCGTTCCGGATCGTGAAGCGCCAGTTCGGGTACGTGAAGACGCGCTACCGGGGGCTGTCGAAGAACACGGCGCAGATCATCACGCTGTTTGCCTTGGCGAATCTGTACCAGGCCAGAAGGCTGTTGCTGGCCGCGGGACAGGTGCGTCCGTGATGGACGCAAGGCTCCCGATGAGGGGACACAAAGGCGCCGCGGGCGCCAAAAGAGAACCGATATCGAGGCCGATTCGCTCGATCGAAATGACGACGAAGGCAATCTCGATCTCCGGTTCATCGATTACCTGGAATATCGGGGGCTCTGCAGAGCTTCCCTAGGCGCCGAGGGACTCG
>JAXMFE010000005.1:0-341841 GCA_046347985.1 Burkholderiales bacterium | reverse complement strand
CGCTTCGACAGCCCGCTCGCCCATCGGGGCAACGGGCGTGGTCGCCTGCTGACCGGTGAAGCCGGCCTCGCGGGAGGAGACTCCGGCAGCCCGGCGTTCGTGTACGTGCAGGACGGCTGGCGCATCGCCGCCGTCAATACCTTCGCGGGACGCGAAAGCGCGAAAGGGCGGATGAGCGTCTACGGCACCGTGGGCGGCGGCGTCCTGATTGCCGGCGAGAACGCGCAGTGGCTGAGGGGTATCATCGCGCCCCCCGAGTCCGGCGCTCACCCGCCGCCACAGAACCAGCCGCACGTCCCCGAACCGCGAACATGGTTCTTGCTTGCCATCGGTGCGGTCAATGTTGTCGTCGCCTTGTGGCGACACCGATCGAGGGCTGCGACTGCGCCGTCCACGCCGTTCTGACGCCGGGTTTCGATACCTGCCCGCGACGGTGGCTCGACCGCCGTGACTCCTGCACGGCCACCAACCATTTCAAACCCAATGATCGAGGATCCCTCCATGCGTTCCGTCTCTCCCTTTACCCTGACCGTTGCCGCGCTCGCGGTTGCCGTGCTGACTGCCTGCGGTGGCGGCAGCGGGGGCGGAGGCGAGGAGAAGAAGGCCACTCAGGTCGCCGCCAAGGTCAATGGCGACGAAGTGACGGTGCACCAGATCAACGCGGCACTGCCCCGGATGAACAATCCGACCGAGGCGCAGGTCAAGGTCGCGACCAAGCAGGTGCTCGACCGGCTTATCGATCAGCAGCTCTTCATCCAGAAAGCCGTCGAGAACAAGCTCGACCGCGATCCCCAGGTCATGACGGCCATCGAGAATGCCCGTCGCGAGATCCTGGCCCGCGCGTACGTCGAACGGGTGATGACCGGGGCGGCCAAGGCCGACCCTGCCAAGGTCAAGGAGTTCTATGGTCAGCACCCCGAACTGTTCGCCGAGCGCCGCGTGTACCGCCTCCAGGAAGTGGCGCTGCAGGCCAAGGGCCAGCAGCTCGAGGATCTGAAGAAGGCCCTCGGCCCGATGAAGACCCTGCAGGAGGTCGCGGACTACGCCAAGGCCAACACCATTCGGGCGGCCGCCAACACCTCGGTTCGCGCTGCGGAGCAGCTGCCGATGGAGTTCGCTGCGCGCATCAGCAAGATGAAGGACGGTGAACTCATCGCCGTTCCGGGGCCGGGCGGGGTGGCCGTCGTGCAGATCCTGGCGTCCCAGGCGCAGCCCTTCGACGAGGAAAAGGCCAAGCCCTTCATCGAGCAGTACCTGCAGAACAAGTCGCGGATGGAGGTCGCCCAGGCGGAATTGAAGACCCTCCGTTCGGCCGCCAAGATCGAGTATGTGGGCGACTTCCAGAAGCCGGTCGAAGGGGCCGATGCTGCGCCCGCCGCTGCGCCGTCGCTCGAGCAGCAGGCCACGCAGGCGCCGGCGGCTCCCGGGGTCGATGCAGCTCAACCCGCTCAGGGTCAGCCACAGGGCCAGGATTTCCTGGAGAAGGGCCTCAACGGTCTGAAGAAGTAAGCGGGTCCGGACGGGGCGTGAGGACGCACGGGCGAGAGTCACATGCTTCCTTCCGACCCGCCGATCGGTAACCGTCCGAGCGAGCAGGGGGCGCCACGTCGTCGCGGCGCCGGTGCTCCGGAGGGCGAGTCGCCAGCGAATGGGGGTAACGGCCCTCCGACGTCAGCCGAACGCAATCCGGTGGCGACCGGGCGTCATCTCGACGTCATGGAAGTCCGACAATCTTCGTATGCCGGTGAAACCTCCCCCGATGTAAAGTTCGGTACATACTTTGCTAACCCTCTCCAGTCGATTCGTACCCTAGGCGGATCGGCCGCCCACGTCACATACCGAGCGAGCCCCCACGCCCACGGGAACATGGTTCAACCGCTGCCAAAAAGCGAGTCGTTCGCCCCCGCGAATCCTTCTGCGTCGCCGCCGTTCGGTGCACCTGCGCCGAGCGCGGGCGGCATGACCAAGGCACCGTTTTCTCGCAGCCTCGGTGACCGCAGCATGTTCAGCGGCGACCTGCCGCTGGTCGCCTTCCTGCGCAGCCTGCTCAATCCGACGATCATCCTGGCCACGCTCGCCGTGTGCCTGGCCCTCTACGGGGTCAAGCTCGACGGCCACTACCTGATGCTGGCCGTACTCACGTTCTTCGTGTCTTCGCAACTGTTCGAGCGCGTGGATCTGTTCCAGCTCCGTCCCACCGAACTCATCGTGCGGGCCATGCGGGACATCTTCTTCGCCTGGCCGCTCACGGTCGGCATCGTGGCGTTCCTGATCTGGGCGACCCACTACGACCAGATCTACGACACCCAGGCCTTGATCGCCTGGTTCATCGTGACGCCGGTGCCGCTGATTCTCGGCCACCTGTTTGCCCACGGCGTGCTGCGGATCCTGTCTCGCGCCGAGGCGGCCCAGAAGCGCGTGGTGGTCGTGGGGATGAGCGATCTCAGCATTCGTCTGGCCGGCACCATCACGGGCGACCCGCTCCTCGGCGTGCACGTGCTGGGCTTCTTCGACGACCGCAACCCTCGCCGCCTGCCGCAATCCACCAAGTACCCGCTGCGGGGCAATATCGACGACGTTGCCCCGTTCGTGCGCGAGCACAACATCAACCTCGTCTTCGTGGCATTGCCCATGGTGGCGCAGCCGCGCGTCGTGCGCCTGCTCGATTCGCTGAGGGATTCCACCGCCTCGATCTACTTCGTGCCGGACGTCTTCGCCTTCGATCTCATCCAGGCCCGCTTCGACGAGATCGACGGAATGCCGGTCGTGGCCGTGTGCGAAACCCCCTACGCCGGCGTCAATGCGCTGCTCAAGCGCTGGTTCGACATCGTGGTGACGCTGGTCGGGTTGATCGCGATCTCGCCCATCATGATTGCCGCTGCCATCGGGGTGAAGATCTCCTCCCCCGGCCCGATCATCTTCAAGCAGCGCCGGTACGGCCTGGACGGACGTGAAATCCTCGTCTACAAGTTCCGGTCGATGCGCGTCACCGAGGACGGCCCGGTCGTGAAGCAGGCCACCAAGGACGATGACCGCATCACGCCCTTCGGCCGGTTCATGCGCAAGACTTCCATCGACGAACTCCCGCAGCTCTTCAATGTGCTGGGCGGCTCGATGAGCCTGGTCGGACCGCGCCCCCATGCCGTTGCGCACAACGAGCAGTACCGCGGACTCATCAAGGGCTACATGCTCCGGCACAAGGTGCAGCCCGGCATCACGGGGTGGGCGCAAGTGAACGGGTTGCGCGGCGAGACCGAGACGCTCGAGAAGATGCGAGCCCGCATCGAACACGACCTGTACTACCTGCGGAACTGGTCGCTGTCGATGGACCTGTGGATCATCGTGAAGACCGTGTTTGTGCTGTTCAAGCAGAAGAATGCGTACTGAGCCCCCGCGCTTCCGCATCGTCTGCAAGCCGTCTCCTCCCCTTCAAGGGGAGGCGGGGTGGGGATGGAGTGGAATCCACTGCCTTCCACCCAAAGCCCCGTGAAAGGGAACGCAATCATGATTGCCAGGTATCCACACCCTTGAAATACCGACGAGCCATTGAAGTCCCACTCAACCCACAACAAGGATCTCTACAACGTGCGTAGCCAAGTACTTTCCATTGCCAAGCTGCTCGCGCTGCTGTGGCTGCTTGCTGTCGGGACGGCGCAGGCCCAGCAACAGCGCGCCTACCTGTTGGGACCCGGCGATGTGATCCGCATCACGGTATTCCAGAACGTCGACATGACCACGGATACAAGGGTATCTGATCAGGGGATGGTGACCTTCCCTCTGATCGGGTCGATCAATGTCGGTGGCGGTACCACGACCCAGGCGGAGCAGAAGATCGCTGCGGCGCTGAAGAGCGGGGGTTTCGTCAAGCAACCGCAGGTGAACGTGGTTGTGCAGCAGTTTCGGTTCAGGCAAGTATCGGTGCTGGGTTACGTCGGCCGCCCCGGCCGGTACCCAATGGAAGACCAGACGCTGCGACTGGCGGATGTGTTGTCCATGGCCGGGGGAACCGCCATGGCAGCCGCGGATCAACTCTTCGTGATTCGAATGGTGGACGGCAAGGAGCAGCGCTTTGTGGTCGACCTGGAAGCGGCCGTTGCTCACTCCGACTTGGACAAGAACTTCGAGATCTTCCCCGGCGACACTGTGTATGTCCCGAAGCAGTCGTACATCTACATCTACGGGCAAGTCAATCGACCGGGACAATATCGGTTTGAGCGGAACATGACGGTCATGCAAGGGCTGGCGGTTGGCGGTGGCGTGACGCTTCGTGGCACCGAGAAGGGACTGACCGTCCGTCGACGCGAGTCGGGCGGGAAAGTGGAAACGCTCAATGCCGGATTGCAAGACAAACTGCAGCCCGATGACGTGATCTACGTGCGCGAAAGCGTGTTCTAACTCTGGGGCGTGCCTCTATGACATTCAGTCAGTTTCTCAGCGTACTGCGTGCCCGACTCGGGGTATTCGTCACCGTATTCCTGGTCACGGTGGTAGCGACAGCGATCGTGTCGTTGATCATTCCGAAGCAATACACGGCCACGACGACACTCGTCATCGACACGAAGGGCATGGATCCCGTGTTCGGTGTGATGCTGCCGGCTCAGTTGATGCCAGGGTACCTGGCCACGCAGGTCGATATCGTCCAAAGTCACAAGGTGGCGGTGGAAGTTGTCCGCGCCCTGCGGTTCGCTGACAGTCCGGTGGCGCGCGAGCAGTGGCAGGGTGAAACGGATGGGAAGGGCAGCATCGAAGATTGGTTCGCAGACGTTCTCTTGAAGAAGCTCGACGTCAAGCCGTCGCGGGAGAGCAGTGTTATCGAAATCAACTTCACTGGCTCGGATCCGCAGTTTGCGGCTGCAGTCGCGAACGCGTTCGCGAGTGCCTATCAGCGAACGAATCTGGAGCTCCGTGTTGAACCGGCTCGCCAATCCTCGGCATGGTTCGACGAACGGCTACAGCAGCTCAGCAAGAAGCTCGAGGAAGCGCAGATCAAGCTGAACGAGTACCAGCGAGAGAAGGGGTTCACGGCTCAAGACGATCGCTTCGACCTCGAATCGAGCCGCCTGACTGAACTGTCAATGCAGTACACCTCAGCTCAAGCACAAGCAGCTGATGCTCTCTCGCGTTCGCGGCAGTTGAACGAGTATCTGACTCGCGGCGCCAGCCCCGAAACCATACCCGATGTGCTCGCCAACCCGCTCGTGCAGAATCTGAAGTCGACGTTGTCGCTTACCGAGGGTCGGTTGCAGCAAACAGCCTCCCAACTGGGGAGCAATCATCCGGAGGTGAAGCGTCTAGAGGCGGACATCGCCGCACAACGGGCGAAATTGAAGTCGGAAATTAGCCAGGCAGCCGCGAGCCTCAACAATGCCGCCAAGATTGCACAGAAGCGCGAAGGTGAATTGAAGGGCGCTCTGGCCGAGCAGAAGTCGAAGTTCTTGCGTCTGAACCAAGGGCGAGATCAGTTGCAGCTCTTGATGAAGGAGGTCGAAGCGGCGCAGCGCGCATACGACACGGCTGCTCAGCGCTTCCAGCAGACCAATCTCGAAAGTCAGGCAAGCGTGACCAACGTCTCCATCCTGACCAAGGCCTTTCCGCCCATCGATCCGTCGTTCCCCAAGTTGTTGCTCAATATGGTCTTGTCCGTGCTGCTCGGTCTCGTCCTCGGCGTCGCCGTTGTCTTAGTGGCCGAGATGATGAATCGGCGAGTGCGTACATCGAGTGATTTCGCTGATGCGATCAATGCGCCGGTGCTTGGCGCTATGTTGGACGACAAGTCGACTCGAAGATCTGCAAGACGTTGGCGCCGCTCCAACAAGCCAGCGAACACAACAAGTTCCGCATCCGGTGTCCCGACGGCGAGGTGAATCCAATGAAGAATAACCAGACGATGCAGCCAGGGAACGTGATTCCCGGTCCTGGAGTGGCACCGGTGACCCCGGATCGCTCGATAGGCGCCATGCTCATTGATGCGGGAAAGATAAGCGCGGAGGATGCGGAGCGAATTCTTCGGCACGCAAAGGAGAAGTCATTAAGGTTCGGCGATGCGGCGATGTCGCTAAGGTTGGCCACTGAGACTGACATCCAACAAGTCCTGGCGCGTCAGTTCGACTACCCGTATCTACTGCCGGGTCAAAGTGACGTATCGCCTGAAGTTGTCGCAGCATGGACGCCCTTCAATCAACAAGTGGAAGCCCTGCGTGCGTTGCGCAGTCAGCTCCTGCTTCGTTGGTTCACAGGCGCTCCGGCGCAACGAAGCCTTGCAGTCGTGAGTCCGGACAGAGGCGACGGCAGGACCCATCTCGCGGCCAATTTGGCGGTAGTCTTCTCGCAAATGGGCGAGAGAACGCTCCTTGTTGACGCCGACCTTCGCGGCGCGCGACAGCATGAACTCTTTGGCGTCAAGAACTCCGTGGGACTTTCAACGGTCCTTGCTGAGCGCGCGCGAAGTGAAGCGATTCAGCGTGTTCCGGGGTTTGTCGACCTTTCCATCTTGCCGGCCGGGCCTACACCTCCCAATCCGCTGGAACTCCTCGGGCGAGGCACCTTTGGTGATCTGATTCAGCAGTCTGTGACTCAGTTTGATGTGGTCATCATCGATACGCCGGCGGCCGCTTTCGGCAGTGACTACCAATTGGTTGCCCAACAAGCAAAGGGAGCACTTGCCGTCGCCAGGCTGAATCGAACGCCTCTTGATGCGTGCAAGGTTCTCGCCGAAGAGATCAGGGCTGCGGGCGCCGCAGTCGTCGGCGGAGTCGTCAACGAGCGCTGAGGGCACTCTGGCCCTTGGCATGGAATCAGAACCGTGGCCCACGCTATAGAACAGTCTCCGTCAGGCACAGAGGGTAACCAGCAACTCTTGTCATGGATCCCCATCGTCGCCGGATTTCTGGCGCTGTTCGTGCCCGTCTATGTGGAATTGGCACAGGGCCTCTGGAACACAGAAGAACAAGGCCATGGTCCCCTCATCCTGATGGTGACAGTCTGGCTGTTCTGGCGATGCCGAGCACAGCTGGCGGCCGTGACACGACGGCAAGCGACTATCAGCGGCGGGGCGGTGCTGCTCGTTGGGCTGCTGATGTATGTGCTTGGACGAACCCAACAGATCTATGCATTCGAGATTGGTGCGCAGATTCCCGTCGTGCTGGGTTCAGTCCTGATCATGCGTGGATGGGCGGGTCTGCGTGCAGCGACATTCCCGATCTTCTTTCTCGTGTTCATGATTCCGTGGCCGGGGATGATTGTCGACTTCGCGACAGCGCCGCTAAAGCAGGGGATCAGCGAGGTCGCTGAGCGCGTCCTGTACTTCGCGGGCTTCCCCATCGCAAGAACCGGGGTTGTGCTTTCAATTGGCCCGTACCAACTCCTGGTCGCCGACGCTTGCTCCGGACTGCATTCCATTATTTCGCTCAGTGCGCTGGGGACTTTGTACCTGTATCTGATGCAACACAGGAGCCTCACCAGAAACTTGATCCTGGCTGCCCTCCTGATCCCGATCGCTGTCTCCGCCAACGTCGTCCGGGTCATCGTGCTCGTTCTCGTGACGTACACGTTGGGCGACGAAGCAGGACAGGGGTTTCTTCACGGATTTGCAGGCATGGTGCTGTTTGTCGCAGCCCTCATGTTCCTGTTCTTGGTCGACTCGGTGCTTGGAACGGTACCGGCGTTCAAGGACATGGGGTCGCAGCTGGCATCAGTCAGATAACCAAGCGGACCAGTGGAAATGAATACGCTTCCCACGCCGATGAGTCTACTCAGGGCTACTCCGCCCAGAGCCTGGGTAGTGGCGATCGCAATGTGTCTAGCGGCGGTGATGGCCCTGATTCTGAAGCCGGGCGAACAGTCGGCTCCCAGCGGGCCGCGCTTGGATCTCGAAGCAATGATTCCCACGTCATTTGGGGAATGGAAAGTCGACCCGACCATCATTCCGGTACAGGTGAGTCCGGACGTGAAGGCCAAGATACAGCAGATCTACGATGCGACCTTGTCTCGTACGTACGTGAATCGACATGGCGACAGAATCATGTTGTCGATTGCGTACGGTGGAGATCAGACGGGAAGATTGCGTGTTCACCGTCCTGAAGCCTGCTACACCGCACAAGGGTTCGATGTTCGTCTGATTGGCAAAGAAGTGCTGCAATCCGTCGAGAGTAGGGTTCCGGTAACCCGTCTCATGGCGCAGATCGGCAGCAGAAAGGAACCGATCACGTATTGGATCCGAGTAGGAGACAAGGCGGTCACTGGCAACCTGGAGCAGCGATTGGCTCAACTCACCTACGGTCTCACAGGAAAAGTCCCCGATGGTGTGATCTTTCGCGTGTCATCCATCAATCCCGACCCGCGAAGCGCCTACACGGCGCAGGATGCATTCGTGGCGGAGTTGTTGAGTAACGTGACTCCTGAGAGTCGTGTGCATCTCGTGGGTCGGGTCTTGTGACGAGGAGACTCGCCGTAGCGCCCGGCAGCAAGCCACACCGACGTTTCCGCGCCGATTCTTGCCGCACCCAGCTTGACTGCGGACTGGTTCGCCAATGACGTTTCTAAAGCGCGACCAGTGCCCCTCGGGGCTTGCGCATCGTCTTGTATAGGTGAGATTCGCTTGTCGACCGGCAACCCATACTCGGTCCAAACGTTTCGCCGGAATCTTCCGTATTTCATCTTCGGAAAGGCCGGCAACGGCCTGCTCAATTTTCTGTGCTTCTTGCTCGTTGCAAGGGTGCTCCCGACGACCGAGTACGGCTATTACGTGACGGCCGTCGCGAGCCTCGAACTCGGGCTTTACGTCTCCTCTTTTGGCGTCGAATGGCCGAGTGCGCTACTCGTACCTAGCTATAGACGTCACGGCAACAGGAAAGCACTTGAGGGGTTCATTGGAAAGCTTGCGATGCGACAGGCGATCGGGCATAGCATTGCGGCAGCGATACTTCTTCTTGGCGCAGACTATATTGCGGGTGTTATGGGCATAGTCGGATTTGCGCCCACGCTGCAAGTGTTCGGAGCAATCGTTCTGCTAGAAGGTTGTAGCAGGATGGTGCGCGACCAGTTCTTGAACGCGCTGCTGGCCCAGCGCGCGGCACAGGGTACGCAGTTTCTTCGCAATACGGCAGTGTTTGCCTTTCTGATTTACGCGCAGGCTCATGGATCCAGTTGGGCCGCGACAGATATTGCCCTCTTGGAGGCGGTAGGGTCGGGGGTGAGCTTGTTAGGCGGCGCGATCGCTCTTCGGAGGCACATCACCTCTCAGATGCCAATGAGTAATAGTGACAACGATGCCAAACCGTTGCCTGCATGGGGGGAAGCCACAAACATGGCACGAAATGGTTACTTGTCCTCACTTTGCACAGTCGCATATGGGTCGCAAGTGCTGACGCTGTTGGTGGCGAGCTTTCTCGGGCCGCGAAGTGCTGCGGAGTTTGGATTTGCCAGGACGTTCGTCGAGCAACTTGGAAAGTACATGCCAGCGCTATTGTTCATGGGGATGGCTCGCCCGATGTTTGCGGACCGATACCGCGAGCATCGCGATGCCAGGAGATTGGTGGATGACCTCACGTTATTCTTGAAAGTCAACCTATTGATAGCCACTCCAATCGTGCTGTTTCTTGGTGCCTATGGGCATCAGATTCTTCCATACATCGCCTCCGATAGCCTTCAAAGCGTCGCAAGTGTTCTGTCCGTTGTTTCCCTCTGGCTGATCGCAAACGGTCTGCGGCGCGTCATCGACACGGAGGCTGCGGTTATCGGGAGGTCCGGACTGTCGATGAAGTGCAATCTTCTTCTGTGTCTGACCCCCGTTGTCGCAGGGCTGCAGTTTGAAAATGGCTTGGATGTCTATGGCGTAGGACTGATTCTCATCGTTTCAGAGTATGTGTATGGGGCACTGATGCTTTATGCATTGCACGCCGACATGAGATCGGCCTGGAGTTCTTGGATGCCAATCATCCGGCTCGTCCTCACGGTGCCTTTGATCGCCGTTGCCCTGCGAGAAGTTCCTTTGGCGTTGGGGCCGAGAGGCCTACTCGTCGGACTTGCGATCAGTGGATTGATTGGTGTAGTGCTTCCATTCGCCCTACGTACCTTTCGAAACGGAGAGTGGCGATCCGTTATTGATCTTGTGTCCCCAATTCGACGACGCAATCTGAATACTTAGGCGAGTTATCTTCGTGTCAGCTTCCAAGAACATGCCGATGTATGCGCTCCGTACTGGTGAGCGCAGACGATCAACGGTTCTCCCGATTGTCTTGATCATCGGTTTCATTGTGGTGGCGCTCCTCGTGGGCGCAGCCGCAGGGGTGGGCCTTGCGCTGTATGAGGTAGCGCTCGTCGTCGGAGGTTTCATTGCTGCAGCGGCCTGGATCGGCCGCAACACTTGGATGGCGCAAGGGTCCGTGGGGATATTCTGGAGCGCCATCGTGCTTACCTTCGGTACGGCATTCATCTCCACATTTTCGCCCCGCCCAATAAATGGGCTCATGGAGTTGTGGTTGTTGGCTCTCGCGGGCCTTGCCGTTGCCTCATATGTGGAATGGGCACCGCGTTGCTCCGTACTGAAGTGGTCCACTGCATTGTTCTTGATCTTTCTGACGTTCGCGGGTATCAGCTCTGTGTACGGAGGATCCAAGCCCATAGCGGCCGTCTATCAGTTTCTCTACGACCTGAAGTTTCCCTTCATGCTGCTACTTGGATTTCGGGTCGGCTGGCGGGAGAGTACCGAGCGGGGATTTTGGCGCCTTACAAATTGGCTCTGGCTACCGCTCATCATCGTCGTCGCATGGCAGCTGCTGTCACCGTCGTCGTTCTCCGCGATCGCGGTGGGAGTTACGGACAAGCTTGAGGCGAAGTACGGCAACCCGTTCATTCCGGGACTCAGGGCCAGAGCGACAGGACCGTTTCCTCATTCGGGTCATCTGGCTCTGTTTGCCGTCTTTTTCGCGAGCATCTGCGCGATTAGGATGATTTCCCAGGGTCTGCGTTCCGCCGGTTTCATGACTACCGTTGCATTCCTCGGCTATCTCGCATTGACTCTTCTGTCCGGGCAGCGCCAAGAGCTTGCGGCGTTGCTGATGATCATTGGTGCAATGTTCATTGTCTACCGTATCCGTAGTGTCACATCTGCTGCGATCGGAGTGACGATGGCCAGCGTCCTCGGACTGATCGTCGTAATTGCGCTTCTAGGGCATGACCAAGTAGAGAGGCTAAAAGATGAATGGGGATTTGGCTCAGCAATGAGCCCACTAACTGCTCCCAGAACAGTCTTCTTCTGGGATTCCATCAAACTCGCCGATAAAGCGTTCCCGTTCGGGACTGGGTTAGGTACCTTTGCGGGTGAGGGTGCGCGGTTGTTCGATCACTCTTACTACGACTCTCTAGGATACGGACGTTTCTGGTGGTACAAGTTGCAACTATTCTTGGTGGATACATATTGGCCGAACTTCATCGCAGAAGCTGGGTGGTTCGGAGCGTTGGCTTTCTTTCTCATTCCCGTGCTTATCGTCTTGTATGCGTTCTCGCGATCTTGGAGAGAATCCGATCCATTCGCGAAGCGCCTATGGGCCATGGCATTTGCTGGAAATGCTATAGCGCTCGTGGTGTCGTTGACGTCGCCACTGTATTCGGATCCCAATTTTGTCGCCGTCATTCTCATGATGTTTGGTATGGCTTACGGTCTTACGTATCCTGCCGCAGAGCAAGAGGGAACGTCTAAGAGAGGAGGTGTTGGGCGGGGGATAGTCAACGCGGCAACCGTGTCGCGTGCGCGGATATGATGTCGTTGGTCGTCCATGCAACTGGCCACTTGACTGAGCGGCGGGGAGATCACCTGTGGTCGTACGGAACGGTGTTGACCGGAGAGTTTGACCGTCGATTAGCCCGGCCCCGGCGAGTTTACGAACTCCGAAAATGAAGAGTTACGTTATTGGTCCAGATCCGGATTCGCGAGGTGGAATAGCCAGCGTACTCGCAAACCTGCGCCGCGCAGGTCTGTTTGAGAACCAACAGATCTTCTTTGTTCGATCATTTGTCAGTGAGAGCCGGGCAAGAAAGTTGTTAGTGGCAATACGTGCCTTCTTCGTGCTTCTGATCGCTCTGCTGGGGAGGCGCGTCCGCGCTGTCCATGTTCACAGTGCATTCGGTGCGAGCTTCGCGAGAAAATCACTCTATTGTCTCCTGGCGGCGATGTTCGGGCGCCCCGTGATCTTGCAGATGCACAACGGGGCGTTCGTTCAACGATACCGGGCGAGTCCACGCCTCTGGCAAGCATTTGTCCGATTCGTGTATCGACGCGCGGCCTGTGCAATCGTGCTCACGAGCGAGCAGGTGACGTTCTTGCGGACCGAATTCGGACATCCGAGAGTGGAGCGATTCCCCAATCCTATTGTCTTGCCCCCAGAGGTGGCCACGGTCCCTGTGCGAGCAGTGCAGGCCGTCTACTTCGCTACGCTGACCCCGGCGAAGGGTGTCTACGACCTTCTGAACGCATGGGAGAACGTAGTGAACGTGGTTCCGAATGCGCGCCTTGTGTTGTGCGGACGAGGCGAAGATGCAGAGGTTCAGCGAGTCATCCGGGAGCGCGGACTCCAGGGAACAGTGCAATTGGCGGGATGGGTGTCAGGAAAGGCCAAAGATCTGCTGCTGCAGGAGTCCATGGTGGTGGTACTTCCATCGCACTCTGAGGCGCTTCCGATGAGCGTGCTCGAAGGCATGGCGTATGGGTGTGTCGTTGTGGCTACGGATGTGGGGGCCATCCCGGATGTCGTCGAAGACGGAGCCACGGGCAGGTTGGTGCCGGTAGGTGATGCAGCGCGGCTGGCGACGGTTTTGACGCAAGTATTTTGTTCGCCTGCGGACAGCGCCGAGATTGGGCGACGGGCGCGCGCTCAGGCGGAATCGCAGTTCGCGGCTGACGTTGTTGCAAAGAGATATGTCGACTTGTATGAATCTCTGGACGGACGGTGATGCAACTTGCTCCTGTACCGTCGCTCCGGCGCCGAGGTGTCCTGTGATCATTGTCAGAAAGAACGGACCATCCGACGGAGTGCCGGAATGAAGATATGGTTCGACCTATCGAACTCGCCACATATCAACATGTTTGCGCACATGATCCGCGAGTTGCAGGAGGCGCACGAGGTCATCATCACATGCCGACCGCTTGCCAATACGGTGGATCTACTCAATCTGCACAAGCTCGAGCACACGGTGGTAGGTGTCCATTACGGCGGGAAATTCTCTGCGAAGGTGCTGGGTTTTCCGGTTCGCGTGAATCAGCTGAGGACATTCCTGAAGCCCAGGCACATCGATGTGGCCGTGTCCCAAAGTTCGTTCCATTCTCCTGTGGTCGCGAAGCTGCTCGGTGTGCGTTCGGTCTACATGAACGACAACGAGCATGCGCTCGGAAATGTTCCGGCATTCTTGGCGGCCACGACCATCATGGTCCCGGAATTTCTGTCGCAGGCGGCATTGGAGAAGCAGTGGGCCAATCCGACGAAAATTGTGCGATATCCGGGCGTCAAGGAAGGAATCTATCTGTGGGAGTTGGATAGGCGGCTGGGCACAGCCTCGCAGCATGGCAAACAGGGAAGGCTGCGGAAGTCCGTCTACGTTCGGCCGGAACCGTGGACGGCGCAATACTACAAAGGGAGTCGGAACTTTCTCGATGCACTCCTGCTCGGTCTGAAGGACCATGTAGATGTCACTCTGCTGCCCCGGGGCAAGGAGCAGGCGGTCCACTATCAGACGGAGGCGTTCTCGGGCGTGAAGGTGGTCGCTACGGCGTTGGACATTGCCGATATCGCGCCCGACTGCGATCTCTTCGTCGGTGCAGGTGGAACGATGACGCGCGAGATGGCCGTGCTGGGCGTGCCGACGATATCGGTGTACCAGGACGAATTGCTTGACGTCGATCGCTATTTATTGCAGGCCGGGACCTTCATTCACAAGCCGGATCTGGACTATCGCGAGGCGCTTGCGTTTCTGGACAGCATGTCTCGCCGTCCTCCGGCGCGAGAACTGCTGGAGAAAGGAAGAGCCGCCTATGAACTCATCAAGTCAGTGATCGTCGGCGAATACGTCCCGAGATCAAGATAACGAAATGCCAATAGTCTGGAAACTCTCATGATTCGAATCGCATTGGTGGGTCTAGGCAAGATGGGGTTGTCCCACCTTGCCATGGTGCGTCCGCATCCAGATGTGGACTTGGTGGCTGTGTGCGACACCGTCGGTTACGTCCTGGACACCCTCAACAAGTACACCGGTGTGCGCACATATACGGATTACGCCAAGATGCTTGAGCAGGAACAGCTTGACGCCGTCTTGATCTCCACGCCGTCGAAGACGCATGGTTCGATGGTGAGGGCGGCTCTTGAGCGCAACCTGCATGTCTTCTGCGAGAAGCCGTTCTCGCTCGATCCGGAAGACGGACTCGCGTTGGCCGAACTCGCGGAGCGCAGGGGACTGGTGACACAGGTGGGCTATCACTATCGGTTCGTGGGTGCGTTCCAGGAGGTCAAGCGCCTCGTGGCGGCGAACGCCATTGGGAGGATTCATCACGTTCTCGGTGAAGCCTATGGTCCGGTGGTTTTGCGGCCCAAGCCATCGACGTGGAGAACGTCGAAGAGTGAGGGAGGAGGATGTCTCTATGACTACGCCTGCCACGCACTGGACCTGATGAACTACCTTGTCGGGCCACCCACGAGTGTGCGGGGTTCCGTATTGAACAAGATCTTCTCAGCCGATGTGGAAGATGAGGTCTATGCCTCCATGTATTACGGGAGCGGAATGACGGGACAGCTCGCGGTGAATTGGTCCGATGAGTCCTACCGTAAGATGTCGACGAAGATCACGTTGTGGGGTACCGAGGGGCGCATCTATGCCGATCGGCAGGAGGTGCAGATCTTTCTGCGCGGACAGGCGCGGCCGGAATTGCGATTGGACCAGGGATGGAACATCAGGTACACGACGGAGCTGACAGATGAAGTGTGGTTCTATCTGCGGGGAGAAGAGTACTCCGCCCAGATCGATCACTTCGTAAGACATGTGCAGTTACGGGATCCCAAGACGAGATGCTCCTTCCGCGACGCAGTGCAGGCTGACGTTGTTGCAGGAATGATCGTGAGAGATGCGAAGGGCGAGAGCGGTACCTCTGATCAAGTCGGTGATCGAAACGCGGCGGGCGGATCGTCGTGGTGGCGCCGTGTCACGGGGGCATGAGCGTCGGGCGCACGCCCGAATCGGCATCCCAATGGGCGTAACAAGGATCTATGGGAATCCGACGGGATCGGATGGAATCAACGAACCTGGTCACGGACCGGGAGACTGCGGGACAAGATGATGAAGATGGAACGAGTTCTATTCGGTGACAATCAGTTCTTCGGCGTGAACCACATGTCTGAGGAAAAGGCGCGCGCGCAGTCGGTCCGATTCCGGAATACAGAGGCCATCATTGATGTGCTCGACATTGCGTACGACGAGGGAATCAAAGTCTTCATGTGCACGACGCATGAGCGCATTGCTGAGATATGCGACCACGTGCGAAGAGATCCCGATCGCTATCGGGATTTCCAGTTCTATCCGTGCATGCCCTATGCACACAAGTACGCCAATGCGGTAACCGAGTACGGAATGATCGAGGCCTTGAAGCGATTCCTTCCGGAGGAGGGAAGGCTGGGCGCCATGCTGAAGGGCGGCATGTCACTGGCGAAGAAGGATGTGGAAGGCTTGGCGCAGCTGCTCGTGGATGCAGAGATGAAGATGTTCCATGGCTTGAACACGCCGGTGATATTCATTCAGAACGTAGTGACGGACTTGTTGCTGGGGTTGGGATTCAGCGATGCATTTCGCTTCTTTGCCGATCACGTCAAGACGAGGTACGGAGCGGAGCCTGGATTCATCACGATGAACTTGCCGAAGCTCCTCGATGTGCTGGAAGGCGTTGGGATTGAGAATCCAATCGTCTGCGCAAACATCAACAAGATCGGGTTCAGGATGTGCGGGGGTGTCGATCTATATGAACGTACGATTGCAACCAGGAAGTTCAGGCCGATTGCGATGTCGGTGTTCGCATCGGGCGCACTGCCTGCCCGCGAAGCTCTTGACTACGTTTGCCGACAGCCGCGAATCGAATCCATCGTGTTTGGAGCATCCAGTCGCGGGAACATTCGGCAGACGAGGCAGCTCATAGAAGAACTGGATCGCGCAGTGCCCTAGCGATCAGTGGTTGTCGTCGGGCATCGTCACAGCGCGCCCCGATGCGGCGGATTCGTTGTACGCGCGGAGACGGAAGGCAGTCCATCCTGAGCGTGGCATTTCTACTTGTGCGTCGCGAACTGCAGTCTTCCGTTACCGCGTGGGCGACGCATCCTTTGAGTGAACTGCGCGACTTCGGGGGTATGCGAACCTGGGGCACTATCGTTTGCAGGGCGTGCGATCGTGAATGTCCTCAAATCGTGTCGTAGTGCCACCTAACCAAATGAAGTCCGCGTAGAGCGCGCGTGTAGCCGTACCCAGACTGCCCGGAGCATACAGGCCAACGCGAGGATTGTTGCCGAGCCATGTTTCGTAGGAGTTGGGTTCATTCGCTTCTTCGAACACAACAGCACCGTTCATCCAGACCTTTATGGATCCAGCTAATGGCTGATGAGACCAGTCGGCATTCACAACCAAGCACGTCCATTGTCCCTTCCTAATCGGGCCAAGTTTGGTAATACGTTCAGCCGAGTTAGACTTTGTCGCACCGTCGAGAGCGTCAACAGCGCGGGTATTGCTGTGACTCTCGAGGAATAGGTCTGTTCCTCTGGCAACAACGGTCAGTGGCGGTTGAAGGACGGCAGTCTTCTGGCTTGTACTGATTTGGACCAAGATCGTCGAGGTGGGCGAGGCGACCCAGTTCGGAAGAATGTAGAAGCTGAAGCCGTACCACCGTACCCCTTCCTTGATGTACTCGTTTCGCACCGAGACTTGCGCTCGGAGCCCGCCGAACACTCTCTCGTCCGTCTCATTCACGGACATCAGAAGCACGGTACGGCCAGTCCCGGTGGGATCGGGAGCGAACGTAACGTTCTGCGGTGAGGGCGATACGAGAGCGTAGCGATCGGAGAAGTCAAGCGGAGAGGCGATGCCTCCAACCGTAAGATCCAATTGGGCATTGGCGCATGTGGAGGCCAGTCCCGAAAGCGCTAGGGACGCAAGGGAGGCGACTGATCGGTGAAGACGCATGCTGATCTAGATAAGTGTCCGGGGTTGGGGGCTGGCGAACGCAGTGAACTTCTCAATCCCGAGGACTCGCGGAGAGGACAATCTGGCCGGAGCCGCACTGTTCTTGCTCGACATCGGGAAAGGGTGCTGCGGTTCGAGATGTGCGCTGGCGGAGTCGGAAAGGCTCACTACTTGAAAATTCCGCAGGGCGTCAGGGCGCTGATTTCTTGCAACGTGGTTGCGTCAGCGCCGACCCAAACGAAATCGGTGAAGATCTGCCGCTCGGCAGCACCCAAAGTGCCAGGCGAGTAGATGCCGACACGCGGGTTGTTGCCAAGCCAACTCTCATAGGAATTGGGTTCATTGTTGCTGGTAAAGACTTCGGCTCCGTTCATCCAGACCTTCAGGGTTCCCACGTTCTCCGTGTGTGACCAGTTTGCATAGACGACCCAGCAGTTCCACCTGTTGAGTGTCAGAGGAGCGATCGTGGTGACGCGACCGGTGGAATTGGATTTCGTGGCGCCATCCGGGCTGTCCGTGTCCCTGGTGTTGGAATGCAGTTCCAGAAGGAATTGAGAGCCCTCGATCGCGAATGCAAGTGGGGGCTGGAGAATCGCAGTCTTCTGGCTTGTCTGTATCTGAGAAACGATGATTCGGTATGGGGAGAGTTGCCATGTCGCAGGAATGTAGACGCTCATGGCATACCACCGCGGTCCGCTCTTGATGTATTCGCGGCGCACCGAAAGTTCTGCGCGCTGCCCGCCGAACACACGATTGTCTGTCTGCCTGACGGTTGAGCGGATGACTGACCTCGGAGAACCTGCTGGGTCGGGCACGATTCCAACGTTCGTGGCGGACGCGGAAACGATCGCATAGCGATCGAGCAGCGTGCTTGTATCGACGCTGCCGCCGACTGTCGTATCGATCTGTGCCCACGCGTTGGCACCAATCCCCGCTGAGGCGAACACAGCCACGAAGCCAAGTAAAGGGAGTTCAATTCGAGCGCGCCAGCCTGATCTACGGTGCATGTGAACCTTCGATGCGAACATCAACTACTCCCGGCGTCTCAATGAAACTGTTGCGAAGGTGGAACAGAGTGGTGGCTCGACCAGCGGGACTTCTGGGGAGACGCTCTCCGTTCTCTCTTGCACGGTCCAAATCGCACGAGATTGAAGGGGAAGGACCGCGGACGAGCGTAGCCACTTGCCGCTCATGCGGCTCACAAATGTCGACATCAGACTCGCAGACTTGAGTGGACCCTAGCGGGGAAATCTCGCGCCGCAATGTGTGGAGACAATTGCTGCTGATGGCATCAGTCCACCCCATATAGTCGGGCGTCATCGCTGCGTCTGATTCGCCCGGGAAATCTTGCCAGCAACATATGGGCCAACGTGACGCAGCCTCCGATTGCCGCCAACGGGTGTTCGTAAGATATTGTTTCAACATGCCAATGTATGCGCTTGGGCTGAGCGTGGAGATGCCGTTTGTCGGCGCGATAAGTCACAAGCCTCTGCCGCTCGGGGCTTGGCGGGTAACATGCAACCCCTTTTGGTTCGGATCGAGTTGCCCCACGGATCAAGATTTGAGACGCTCCCATTGCCACGGTCTTCGGTGCCTGAGCTCGGTCGGCCGATCAGGCGGCGTCAGCGACCGACTTGCAGTGTCTCCGGGGAGCTCGTCCGCCGTGTCAATGCGGGCGGGCGACTGTCGCGGGTAGGCTGCGCGCATACCGGGAAACATAGAATTGGGAGGGCGCATGTACGCGTTGACGATGTTCATCGGATTCACTTCGAGGTGTGCCGTGGCGTCCGCGAGGGGAATCGCGGGGATGTTGGGAATTCTGTCTTGCACCATGACGACGGCGGCAGCACAAGTCGACCGTGGGGTAGGCGGAGCCGTGGATGGCAGCACACTCAAAGAACGCTACGCGATTGTCTCCGCGTCGGAGTCGAACGTAGCCTTGGTGCCTGATCCCGCGGGGTCGTCTCGAACGGTATTCGAGCTCACCGTGAAGGACACCGACGATCGCATCTTCAAGGGGCTTCGGGCTGAACTCTCCGCCAAGAAGGAGTATGTCAAGGAAGGGCAACGGTGGTATGCCATGAGCGTGTACATTCCAGAGACGTGGCTGGATACGCCTGCGAAGATTGTGATCGCACAGATACAAACCAGCCAGAAATCTGCGGTTCTTCAGCCACCGCTCGCATTCATCGTGAAGGGGAGGAGTCTCTATCTGGAGGTTCACAGCAACGTCAGAGACGTCGAGGGGGATGACTCCGCCGACAAACAGAATTCTAGTGAGCGCATAGTCAGGCTTGGTCCAGTTGCCAAGAGTCAGTGGAACTGCTGGGTAATCAATGCAACCTGGTCATTTCGTCCCAATGAAGGTTCGATGAAGGTTTGGATGAATGACGAAGTCGTTTTCGAGAACTACAACGAGCCGAATGCCTATAAGTCATGGCTAGGCAACAACCCGAGGGTGGGTATCTATGCTCCCTCGGTCCTCGGCGCCTCCGAAAGGCGTGTGTACGCTGACTTCATTTGGATTGGCGGGAAGAGTACGCGCTTCGAGGATATGTATGCCCGTACGCCCTGTGCAGTTCGGTGAGCACCAAGGTCCGCTGGACATGAACCCCATCCATCTGATTGCCGGTGCCCGCCCCAACTTCATGAAGATCGCGCCGATCGTGCGTGCGCTCCGGGGACGCGGCGTGCCGTATCGCATCGTTCACACGGGTCAGCACTACGACCGCGACATGAACGAGGTGTTCTTCGAGGAGCTCGGCATCCCGCAGCCCGACGTGTTCATGGGCGCCGGCGGCGGATCGCACGCGGAACAGACGGCGCGGATCATGGTGGCTTATGAGAAATACGTCGCCGAGCACGTTCCATCGCTCACGCTGGTCGTGGGGGATGTGAATTCCACGCTGGCGTGCGCCATCGTTGCGAAGAAGGCCTGCATTCCCGTGGCTCACGTCGAGGCCGGACTGCGCAGCGGCGACATGGCCATGCCCGAAGAGATCAACCGGCTCGTCACGGACTCGATCTCGGACGTCTACTTCGCCACCGAACCGAGTGGCGTCCATCACCTGCTGAGGGAAGGCAAGGACAAGTCGGCCGTCCACAATGTGGGCCACGTCATGGTGGACAACCTGCTGTACCAGGTGGCGCAGTTGGACAACGCCGACAAGGGCAGGCTGGAAGGCGCGGACCTGAAGGCGAAGCTGGGTCGCTATGGCGCCGTGACAATGCATCGACCGTCCAACGTGGATGATGCAGAGGTGTTCCGGGGGATCGCCGGTGCGCTCAAGGAGATCTCGCGAGACCTGCCGCTGGTCTTCCCGGTGCATCCGCGCACGCGAGGCAATCTCGAAAAATTCGGTATCGACCTCGGGCCGAACGTTCATCTGACCAAACCGCTGTCCTACATGGCGTTCCTGAACGTGTGGCGCGATGCGGTGTTGGTCATGACGGACAGCGGCGGCCTGCAGGAAGAGACCACCGCGCTGGGGGTGCCCTGCATCACGATGCGGGAGAACACCGAGCGTCCGGTCACGTGCGACGAGGGAACCAACGTGCTGGCCGGCACCGATCCCGTGGCGATCCTGCGGGAAGCGCGCAACGTGCTGAGCACGGGCGGGCGCAAGGGGCGTGTGCCGGATCTGTGGGACGGGCGCGCCGCGGAACGGATCGTGGACGTGCTCGTGAAGATGGTGGGGTAGCGTCCCTTTGTCGTTTAGCGTTCGTGACTCCAGGATGTGAGCACTTGGGGTGTAGCTCAGTTACTGGGCACCGTATTCTTGGCGAATTCTGTTGTTGTGGCTGATGCACGGGACCCGCTAGTCGCTCTGCGATGCCGTCCAGCGATCCAGTGGAACAGTTCGCGAACTTGACGACGTTCCACGATTCGCCGCAAGAGGTGAACAGTGTGAGCCCCGAAGCAGGCGAAGATGTGCCGCGCGACGGACGAATGGGGGCGTGTGTAGCAGGCCGCCACAGTGGTGCTAAGACGTGATCGACTTATACTTTCCAGAACTGAACATCAAATGACCAAGAAAGCACTCATCACCGGCATCACCGGCCAGGACGGCGCCTACCTTGCCGAATTCCTTCTGAAGAAGGGATATGAAGTCCACGGCATCAAGCGACGGACGTCGCTCTTCAATACCGACCGGATCGACCATCTCTATCAGGGGCCGCAGGAGCAGGGCCGTCGATTCGTCCTGCACTACGGTGATATGACGGATTCGTCGAGCCTGGTCCGGATCATTCAACTGGTGCAGCCGGACGAGATCTACAACCTGGCGGCGCAGAGCCACGTGGCGGTGAGCTTCGAGGAGCCGGAGTACACGGCCAACTCCGATGCCATCGGCGTGCTGCGGGTGCTGGAGGCGATCCGCATCCTGGGGCTGGAGAAGAAGACACGGTTCTACCAGGCGTCCACCTCCGAGTTGTACGGGCTGGTGCAGGAGATCCCGCAGAAGGAGACGACTCCCTTCTATCCGCGCAGCCCGTATGCGGTGGCCAAGCTGTACGGCTACTGGATCACGGTGAACTACCGCGAGTCGTATGGCATGTACGCCTGCAACGGCATCCTGTTCAACCACGAATCTCCGCTGCGGGGGGAGACGTTCGTGACCCGCAAGATCACGCGAGCGCTCGCCCGCATCAAGCTCGGTCTGCAGGAATGTCTCTATCTGGGGAACATGGATTCGAAGCGGGACTGGGGGCACGCCCGGGACTACGTCGAGGCCATGTGGGCCATGCTCCAGCAGGACAAGCCCGAGGACTTCGTGATCGCGACGGGCGCCCAGTACAGCGTCCGGGAGTTCGTAACGGCGGCAGCTGAGGAACTCGGCATGAAGGTCACCTGGCAGGGGCAGGGCGTCGACGAGAAGGGGCTCGACGCGAACGGCAGGGTGATCGTGGCCGTGGACCCGAGATACTTCCGCCCGGCCGAGGTCGAGACGCTGCTTGGGGACCCCGCCAAGGCCCGCGCGAAGCTGGGCTGGTCACCGCGGGTCGATTTCAAGGGGCTCGTGGCGGAGATGGTGCGGGAAGACCTGAAGTCCTCCGAGCGTGATGAGCTGGTGAAGCGCCACGGCTACGAGGCCTACAACTATCACGAGTGAGGTTGGATGGATGCCCCATCCCCCACCCAACCTCCCCCTTGAAGGGGGAGGAGCAATCGAGGGAGGGGAGGTGCGGTCGCCCTATGCTCAACTTGGCCCCCATCTCGCCCTGGAGAGACTCGTACCTCTCGGGCTGCAACCGCGCACAGGTACTGTCACCGTCCGGTTCGATCCGTCGTAGGCACGGCGGAGGCGCCTCGCGTGACTCGACTTCACTCCGGGCGCCTTCGCAGACGGCCGGACTGCGACTCGCTGGCCGCATCGGGCGCAGGCACGGATCAAGCGTGCGGTCGTCCTGCCGATGATGCCTCCATGGGCCGCGCCGGGCCGAGGCCTATCCCGTGCACGTTCGGTCCGTATCTCTCCACTCCCGATTTCTCTACATGAACCCCATCCATCTGATTGCCGGTGCCCGCCCCAACTTCATGAAGATCGCGCCGATCGTGCGTGCGCTCCGGGGACGCGGCGTGCCGTATCGCATCGTTCACACGGGTCAGCACTACGACCGCGACATGAACGAGGTGTTCTTCGAGGAACTCGGCATCCCGCAGCCCGACGTGTTCATGGGCGCCGGCGGCGGATCGCACGCGGAACAGACGGCGCGGATCATGGTGGCCTACGAGAAGTACGTCGGCGAGAACGTTCCCTCGCTGACGCTGGTCGTGGGGGATGTGAATTCCACGCTCGCGTGTGCCATCGTCGCGAAGAAGGCCTGCATTCCCGTGGCTCACGTGGAGGCCGGACTGCGCAGCGGCGACATGGCCATGCCCGAAGAGATCAACCGGCTCGTCACGGACTCGATCTCGGACGTCTACTTCGCCACCGAGCCGAGCGGTGTCCACCACCTGCTGAGGGAAGGCAAGGACAAGTCGGCCGTCCACAATGTGGGTCATGTCATGGTGGACAACCTGCTGTACCAGGTGGCGCAGTTGGACAACGCCGACAAGGCCGGGCTGGAAGGCGCGGACCTGAAGGCGAAGCTGGGTCGCTATGGCGCCGTGACGATGCATCGTCCGTCCAACGTGGACGATGCAGACGTGTTCCGGGGGATCGCCGGTGCGCTCAAGGAGATCTCGCGGGACCTGCCGCTGGTCTTCCCGGTGCATCCGCGCACGCGAGGCAATCTCGAAAAATTCGGCATCGACCTCGGGCCGAACGTTCACCTGACCAAACCGCTGTCCTACATGGCGTTCCTGAACGTGTGGCGCGATGCGGTGCTGGTCATGACGGACAGCGGCGGCCTGCAGGAAGAAACGACGGCGCTGGGGGTGCCCTGCATCACGATGCGGGAGAACACCGAGCGTCCGGTCACGTGCGACGAGGGAACCAACGTGCTGGCCGGCACCGATCCCGTGGCGATCCTGCGGGAAGCGCGCAACGTGCTGAGCACGGGCGGGCGCAAGGGCCGAGTGCCGGATCTGTGGGACGGGCGCGCCGCGGAACGGATCGTGGAAGTGCTCTTGAAGATGGTGGGGTAACCCGCGGTGTGAGTGGCACGGTGCTTTGACCGTGCCGAACGACTTGCGGGGTGCTCGTCGAGCAGCGGGCTCGTTACCGCCGTGACGGTCGCGTGCGCAGCGCGCACCCTACGGGAGAGCGACGTCTGGCCTACTCGTGCGCCGGCGCATAGCCCGTCGGATTGTGGCTCTGCCAGTTCCACCCGTCGCGGCACATGTCGTCGATGTCGCGCGTCGCGGTCCAGCCCAGAGTCTCTCGCGCCAACTGCGCGTTGGCGTAGACGGTTGCGACATCACCCGGGCGCCGGGGTGCGATTCGATACGGGATCTTCCGCCCGGAGGCCTTCTCGAACGCGCGGATCATGTCGAGCACGCTGTAGCCCCGCCCGGTCCCGAGGTTGACGGTGAGCAAGCCGCGATCGCCGGCACGGTCAAGGGCTTTCACGTGTCCGACCGCGAGATCCACCACATGGATGTAGTCCCGCACACCGGTGCCGTCCGGTGTGGGGTAGTCGTCGCCGAACACGTTCAACTCCGCGCGGCGACCCACGGCCACCTGAGCGACGAACGGCATGAGGTTGTTCGGGATGCCCTGCGGATCCTCGCCCATCAGGCCGCTCACGTGCGCACCCACGGGGTTGAAGTAACGCAGCAACGTGATCTTCCACGAAGCGTCGGCAACGGAAAGATCCCGCAGGATCTGCTCGCCGATGGCCTTGGTCTGGCCGTAGGGGTTGGTGGGACGGATCGGGGCGTTCTCGTCGATGGGGACGGTCTCGGGATCGCCGTAGACCGTGGCGGAAGAACTGAAGACGAGGTGCCGGGCTCCCGCGGCGTCGAGTGCGCGCACGAGCGTCGTCAGGCTGCCGAGGTTGTTCTCGTAGTAGTCGATCGGTTTCGCCACGGACTCGCCCACGGCCTTGAAGGCGGCGAAGTGGATCGCGGCGTCGACACGGTGTTCGCGGAACACGCCATCGAGGAATGCACGGTCCTGGACGCGGCCCTTGTGGAAGGCCACCGGCCGACCGGCGATCCGGGCGATGCGTTCCAGCACTGTCTCGTGGCTGTTGGACAGATCGTCGACCACCACCACGTCGTGTCCCGCAGACAACAGTTCCACGCACGTGTGCGAGCCGATGTAACCGGCGCCGCCGGTGACGAGAACTTTCATGGATGCTCCTTCGGGGGCTGGGCGATGCTCGGGGCGAGGGACGCCCGGCGCGCGGCCCGCTTCATGCATGTGGCGGGCCAGTTCCGGGACCGCTGCAGCGGCCCGTGGGCGGGGCTACGGCGCGTCGCGAGCCGCCGCGGTGACAATTCGTGTCATTTGGGGACTCTGCGCGCAGCGCGACGGACCGGTCTCCGTCGATGTCCGGTCGTTGAACCGCGGATGCGCATGCACGGCAGCGACACCGATTCGAGGATGCCCCGTCGCCGCGTGTCTCCTGCCGCTTGCCCGGACGCAGGATTCGCCAACCATTCGAACAAGGACCCTTCCGTGACAATTCTCGTGACCGGCGGCGCCGGATTCATCGGTGCCAACTTCGTGCTGGACTGGATGCGTGAGGTCGGCGAGCCGGTCATCAACCTGGACAAGCTCACGTACGCGGGCAACGTCGCGAATCTGGCATCGCTGGCAGGGGATTCGAGGCACGCGTTCTTCAAGGGCGACATCGGCGATCAGGCGTTCGTCGAGAAGCTGCTCGCGGAGCACCAGCCGCGAGCCGTCGTGAACTTCGCGGCGGAAAGCCACGTCGACCGGTCCATCCACGGGGCGGGTGACTTCGTGCAGACGAACGTGGTCGGCACGTTCCATCTGCTCCAGGCGGTGCTGGGCTACTGGCGCGACGGCCTCGGGCGGGACACGTCGTTCCGCTTCCTGCATGTTTCCACGGACGAGGTGTACGGCTCCCTGAGCGCGGAGGATGCGGCCTTCAGCGAGACGACGGCGTACGCGCCGAACAGTCCGTACTCCGCGTCCAAGGCGGCTTCCGATCATCTGGTGCGGGCGTGGCATCACACCTACGGCATGCCGACGCTCACGACCAATTGCTCGAACAACTACGGTCCGTACCAGTTTCCCGAGAAGCTCATCCCGCTGATGATCCTCAACGCGCTAGAGGGCAAGCCGCTCCCCGTCTACGGTGACGGGCGCAACGTGCGCGACTGGTTGTACGTGGGCGATCATTGTTCCGCGATCCGCGCCGTCCTCGCCAAGGGTAGCGTGGGCGAGGTCTACAACGTCGGCGGCAACAGCGAGAAGCAGAACATCGACGTCGTTCGCACGCTCTGCGCGATCCTGGACGAACTCGTGCCGACGTCGTCCCATCGTCCCCACGACAAGCTCATCACCTACGTCACCGATCGGCCCGGCCACGACCGCCGCTATGCGATCGACGCCGGCAAGATCGAACGCGAGCTGGGCTGGAAGCCGGCCGTGAGCTTCGAGGACGGCATCCGGCGCACGGTGAAGTGGTACCTCGAGAACACCGAGTGGATCGCGGGCGTGAAGTCCGGGACCTATCGCCAGTGGCTCGACACGAACTACGCGACGCGCTGAGCCGCTCGCGACGCATTCAACTGCAAGGAGATTCACAGTGAAGATAACGGTGATCGGTTCCGGCTACGTCGGGCTGGTGTCGGGCGCGTGCCTCGCGGATTCCGGCAACGACGTGCTGTGCCTGGACCTGGACACGCGCAAGATCGCGATGCTCCGCGAGGGCAAGGTCCCGATCTTCGAACCGGGGCTGGACGGCGTGATCCGCCGCAACGTCGAGGCGGGTCGCCTTCGGTTCACGACCGACATCGCCGAGAGCGTGCAGCACGGACAGGTGCAGTTCATTGCCGTGGGTACCCCGCCGGGAGAGGACGGGTCGGCCGATCTGTCGCACGTGCTTTCGGCGGCCCGCAACATCGGCCGGCATCTGAACCAGTACTGCGTGGTCGTCGACAAGTCGACCGTGCCGGTCGGGACGGCGGACAAGGTCCGTGCGGCCATTGCCGACGAACTCGCCAAGCGCGGCGTCAAGCAGGACTTCAGCGTGGTGTCCAATCCCGAGTTCCTGAAGGAAGGCGCAGCGATCGAGGATTTCCAGAAGCCCGACCGCATTGTCGTCGGGTCGGATGACGATCGTGCCACCGCGGTGATGCGTGAACTCTATCTGCCGTTCCAGCGCAATCACGAGCGGATGATCGTGATGGACGTGCGCTCGGCGGAACTCACCAAGTACGCGGCCAACGCGATGCTGGCGACGCGGATCTCGTTCATGAATGAACTGGCCAATCTCGCCGAGCGACTCGGCGCCGACATCGAACTGGTGCGCAAGGGGATTGGCTCGGATCCCCGCATCGGCTATCACTTCCTCTATGCCGGGACCGGCTACGGCGGATCCTGCTTCCCGAAGGACGTGAAGGCGCTGCAGCGCACCGGCCTGGAAGCCGGGCTCGATCTGCGGATCCTGCGGGCGGTGGAAGACGCGAACGAGGCGCAGAAGTCACGGCTGCTGGAGAAGATCGACGCCCGTTTCGGCGCGGCAGTGAAGGGCATGCGCATTGCCATCTGGGGTCTGGCGTTCAAGCCCAACACCGACGACATGCGCGAGGCCCCGAGCCGCGTGATCATCTCGGGACTCCTGCAGCGAGGCGCGACGGTCGTGGCCTACGATCCGGTCGCGACGGACGAAGCGAAGCACAGCTTCGGGGAGGTGGCCGGGTTGAGTTATGCCGCCTCGCCGGGGGCCGCACTGGAAGGCGCGGACGTCCTCGTGATCGTCACCGAGTGGAAGGAATTCCGCAGCCCGGATTTCGACGGCATCCGCGCGAAGCTCAAGCACCCGGTGATCTTCGACGGTCGGAACATGTACGAACCCGCGATCGCGAAAGCGCACGGCCTCGAGTACCACGCGATCGGACGCAAGAGCTGAGGGGCGCAGCTCGCGGGCGGAACCCATCCCCATCCCATCCTTCCACCTCGCCCCTGAGGGGCTCGGATCTCTCAGGCTGCGACAGTGCGCAGGCACTGTTGCTGTCCGGTTCGATCCCGCTTGAAGGGGAAGGGGTAGAGTGTCGTGGCGCTCTTCGGGCCGATCGCCTCTGTCTCCATCTCGTGCGGCGCATCGTCTCCCTCGACGAAGCGAGTGGACCGCTTTCTCCCCTTCAAGGGGGAGGTTGGGAGGGGGATGGGGTCTGGAAATGGCCGACCCCGCCCTACCCCGCCAGAATCTCCGCCGCCTTGCCGTCGACCACCTCCAGGTCATCCCGGTACTTCAGCAGCACCCCGAGCGTTTCGCGGACCAGATCTGCATCCAGTGAATCGCGGCCCAGCGCGAGGATGGCGCGGGCCCAATCCAGCGTTTCCGCCACGCCGGGCGGCTTGAACAGGTCGATCGATCGCAGCGATTGCACGAACGCCACGACGCCGGCGGCGAGCCGGGCATCGATGCCCGGCACCTTGCGCGTGAGGATCGCCAGTTCGCGTTCGCGCGAGGGATAGTCCAGCCAGTGATACAGGCAGCGCCGCTTCACGGCGTCGTGGATCTCTCGGGTCCGGTTGGACGTGAGAATCACGATCGGCGGCTCGGGCGCCCGGACGGTGCCGATCTCCGGGATGGTGATCTGGAAGTCGGACAACACCTCGAGGAGGTACGCCTCGAACGGTTCGTCCGCGCGGTCGAGTTCGTCGATGAGCAGCACCGGCATCGCGCCGGCGTTCCCTTCCAGCGCACGAAGCAGCGGACGTCGCACGAGAAACCGTTCGGCGAAGATGTCGCGCGACAGTGCGTCGCGGTCCGAGATGCCTTGCGCCTCCGCGAGGCGGATCTCGATCATCTGCCGGGCGTAGTTCCACTCGTAGGCTGCCGAGGCGATGTCGAGACCTTCGTAGCATTGCAGCCGGATCAGTTCGCGTCCCAGGGTCCTGGCGAGCACCTTGGCGATTTCCGTCTTGCCCACGCCGGCTTCACCCTCGAGGAACAGCGGACGCTGCAGATGCAAGGCAAGGAAGGCGGCGGTGGCCAGGCTGCGGTCGGCGACGTAGTCCGCGGAGGCCAGCAGCGCCGCGGTGTCGTCGATGGAAGTGGGTGCGGAAGCGGGTGCGGAAGCAGGCAAGGCGGTGTCGTTCATCGTGAACCGGCAGGGTCACCAGTCGACCTGCCAGGATCCGGGGACGCGGCGGCAGGTGACGGCGCCGCGTCCGATCGGAGATGCGGAATCCCGCGGGACCTACGCCCCGATCGCCGCTGCGACGGCACGCTTCGCCATCACGCTGATCAGGTGCGCGCGGTACTCGGCGCCCGCATGCATGTCGGTGTTGAGGTCGGTCGACGCAATCTTCACGCTGGCGGCGGCCGCGGGCGTGAACGATTTCGCCAGCGCGGCTTCCAGCGCCGGGACACGGAACACCACGGGTCCCGCGCCCGTGACGGCCACGCGGATGCCGTCGCGGCCCTCGCCGACGAACACGCCGACGAGCGCGTAGCGCGATGCCGGGTTCGGAAATTTCGCGTAGGCGGCACGTTTCGGCACCGGAAACGCGATGGCCCGGATGAGTTCGCCGGGCTCGAGGGCCGTCTCGTACATGGCCGTGAAGAAATTGTCGGCCGGGATCTCGCGCGCATTGGTGAGGATCGTCGCGCCGAGGCCGAGGACCGCCGCCGGATAGTCGGCCGCCGGATCGTTGTTGGCCACCGAACCGCCGAGCGTGCCCATGTTGCGGACCATCGGGTCGCCGATGCCGGCTGCGAGCTGTGCCAGAGCCGGGATGGCGCCGGCAACGGCCGGCGAGGAAGCGACTTCCGCGTGGCGGGACATGGCGCCGACCACGAGGCGGTCGCCCTCGAGCTTGATGCCCTTCAGTTCGGCCACGCCGGAGAGGTCGACGAGGTCGGAGGGGGAGGACAGACGCAGTTTCATCGCGGCGAGCAGTGTCTGACCGCCCGCGAGCACCCGGCCGTCGTCGGCGGCAGCCAATCGGGAAAGTGCGTCGGCGAGGTTCGCGGCCCGCTGGTACTGGAACTCGTACATGGTCACGCACCCATCGCTTTCGCGCCCGCCTCGATGGCGTTCACGATGTTGTGGTAGCCGGTGCAGCGGCACAGATTGCCTTCCAGCTCGGCCCGGATCCGGTCGCGCGAGGGCGAGGGGTGACGCTTCACCAGGTCGAGCGCGCTCATGATCATGCCGGGGGTGCAGTAACCGCACTGGAGCCCGTGATGGTCGCGGAACGCGGCCTGCATCGGATGCAGTTCGCCGGTCGCGGGGGCGACGCCTTCGATGGTGGTGACCTCGGCTCCCTCCGCCTGCACCGCGAGCACGTTGCAGGACTTCACTGCCTGCCCATTGAGATGCACCGTACAGGCGCCGCACTGGGCCGTGTCGCAGCCGATATGGGCGCCGGTGAGCCGGAGCTGGTCGCGCAGGAAGTTGACGAGCAGGGTGCGCGGTTCGACCTGGGCGGTGACCGGCCGGCCGTTGACCTTGAGGGAAAGCGGGACGGGCATGAGGGCTCCTCGAATGGCCGCAACGAATGCCCGAAGGATACCGCCATTGCCCTGGAAACGGCAGTTGCGGACGTTCGTTTCACCGCGGACGGGCGCTAGAATCGGGCCTCACCAGCGACGACGGAACGGAGATCCACCATGGCGAAGTACGGCATCGGTCAGGCAATCACCCGGCGCGAAGACCAGCGGCTGCTCACGGGCGCCGGTCAGTATGTGGACGACATCTCGGTGCCGGGCGAGGCCTTCGTCGCGTTCGTGCGCTCGCCGCACGCCCGCGCCCGGATCGTCTCCGTCGATACCACGGCCGCCAGGCAGTCGGCGGGCGTCGTGGCCGTCCTCACCGGTGCCGATCTCCTGGCCGACGGCATCGGCGCCCTGCCCATCAATGCAGGGCTCTCCAACGCCGAGGGCAAGCCGATGGCGGCGCCGCCCTACATGCCGCTCGCGACTGACGAAGTCCGCTTCGTGGGACAGGCCGTCGCGGCCGTCGTCGCGGAAACGCGGGCGCAGGCGGAGGACGCTGCCGAGCAGGTCATGGTCGACTACGAGGAACTGCCGGCGATCACGACCATCGAGGGAGCCAAGGCGTCCGGTGCGCCCAGGCTGTGGGCCGACGCGCCCGGGAACATCGCTGCCCGCACGGAGTTCGGCAAGAAGGATCTGACCGACGCTGCCTTCGCCAAGGCGGCCCATGTGACGAAGATCGCGTTCATGAACCAGCGGCTCGTCCCGGTGAGCATGGAGCCCCGCGGGTCCATCGGCGAGTTCGATCCCGCGACCGGCCGCTATCTGCTGCGCACGAGCTGTCAGAACCCGGCCGGTCTGCAGAAGACGCTGGCCGAGGCCGTGCTGCAGGTTCCCGCAGAAATGGTGCGGGTCACGGTGACGGACGTGGGCGGCGGCTTCGGCATGAAGACGCAGCTCTACGCGGAGGACGCCGTGTGCGCCTACGCGGCCAGGAAGATCGGTCGGCCGGTGCACTGGCGGGCCAGTCGTTCCGAGGAGTTCCTCGCGGGCAACCATGGGCGCGACCAGTACAACGAGGCCGAGATGGCCTTCGATGCCGACGGCAGGATCGTCGGGATGCGGGTGAACATCGAGGGCAACGTCGGCGCGTACGCGAGCGGCCCGGGCGCCGTCATCGTCGTGGCCGTCGGCCCCAAGGTCATCACGGGCGTCTACCACGTTCCTGCGCTCCATCTGCGCGGCACGGCCTACCTGACGAACACCAACCTCGTCGGCGCGTACCGCGGGGCCGGGCGTCCCGAGGCGATCTACCTGCTCGAACGGTTGATGGACCAGGCGGCCGCCGAACTGAAGATGGATCCCGCGGAACTGCGCCGCCGCAACCTGATCCTGCCCGCGGCGATGCCGTACAAGACACCCATGGGCGAGAAGTTCGACAGCGGCAACTTCCCGCACATGCTCGACCGGATGCTCGAGCTCGGCGACTGGAACGGCTATGGCGCCCGCAAGGCCGCCTCGGCGGCGCGCGGCAAGCTGCGGGGCCGGGCGATTTCCACTTTCCTGGAGTGGACCGGCGTGGTGCACGAGGAGACCGTGCGCATGCACGTCGAGGCCGACGGCCGCATCCTGGTCTACACGGCCATGCAGGCGATGGGGCAGGGCATCGAGACGAGCTACGTGCAGATCGTCTGCGAGACGCTGGGTGTCGATCCGGACCGCGTGGTGATCGTGCAGGGGGACAGCGATGTCGCCCAGGGCATCGGGAGCATGGGCAGCCGGTCGCTGTACATCGGCGGGTCGGCCATGATGACGGCCTCGCAGCAGACCATCGAGAAGGGCCGCGAGCTAGCCGGCGACGCGCTCGAGGCCGCGAGCGGCGACATCGAGTACGAGGACGGCAAGTTCAAGGTGGCCGGCACGGACGTGAGCATCGACCTGTTCGAGCTGGCCGGTCGCCAGCCCGAGCGGCGCATCGCGATCACCACGCTGCAGAAGGTGGACGGCCCGTCGTGGCCGAACAGCGTGCACGTCTGCGAGGTCGAGATCGATCCGGACACGGGCGTGGTCGCCCTTGCGAAGTACACGACTCTGGACGACGTGGGCCGTGTCATCAATCCGTTGATCGTGGCGGGACAGGTGCACGGCGGCATCGCCCAGGCGGTGGGGCAGGCGATGCTCGAGGACACGCGCTACGACCCCGAGAGCGGCCAGCTGCTGACCGGGTCGCTGCAGGACTACTGCCTTCCCCGAGCAGACAATCTTCCCGACTTCGCGCAGTTCTGCGACGAGTCGACTCCGTGCAAGATCAACCCGCTGGGGGCCAAGGGCGTGGGCGAACTGGGCACCGTCGGCGGGACGCCCACCGTCGTCAACGCCATCCTCGATGCGCTGCGTCCGCTGGGCGTGCGGAATCTGGAAATGCCCGTGACGTCCGAGCGGGTGTGGCAGGCGATGCGGGGCGCGAAGGCGGCGTAAGTCCGGCGGGTGCGGCGCGGAAGTCGGCAGCGATGACGCGTCTCGGCTGCGTCGTTTGCGCCCCACGCTCGCGGAATCGCCATCCCGCCGGCGGGCCGCTCCGCCGGTTGCGCCGGCACCATTGCCCTTTCAGTCTCCCGCGCCGACAATCCGTCGCACGCTGAACGCGACGAGGCTCTCGATGACCATCGCCTTCTACTATGGTTCCGGTTCGCCCTACGCTTGGCGGGTCTGGCTCACGCTGGAGCACAAGCAGCTGCCGTACGACTTGAAGACCGTCTCGTTCTCGGCGGGGGATCTCACCCGGCCGGACTTCCTCAAGCTCAACCCGCGGCACAAGGTTCCGGTCATCGTCGACAACGGCTTCTCGCTGTTCGAGTCCGCCGCCATCGTCGACTACCTGGAAGAAGCCTATCCCCAGCACCCCGTCTTGCCGCGGGACGTGCATGCCCGCGCCATCGCCAGGCGACTCATCCGCGAGGCCGATCAGTACCTCTCGTTCGCATTGGAGGAACTGGTGGATCAGATTCTCTTCACGGCGGAAGACCAGCGCGACCCGGCGCGCATCGAGCACGGACGCGACGCCTTCATCGCGGAACTGGATCGCTTCGAGGACCTGCTGTCGGGGACGTGGTTCGCGGGCGAGGTGGGGGCGGTCGACTACACCGTGTACCCGCTGATTGCGCTGGCGCTGCGCATCGAGCGGCGCATGCCGGAACTCGGCATCGAGCGCGCCGTCGGCCCGAAGCTGGACGCCTGGCGGGGGCGGGTCGAGGCGTTGCCGTATTTCGCGACGACCTATCCGCCCCACTGGAAGAACTGACGCGGCCTCCGGCCGAGCCGGTGGCGCGCGTTCACGCCCCGCCGAGGTTCACGCCAGGCATTCCCTCACGCGTTTCGCGATCGCGAGGCTCGCCGTGAGCCCGGGCGATTCGATGCCGAACAGATTCACCAGCCCCTGCACGCCGTGGTCACGCGGGCCGTCGATCCGGAAGTCCGCGGGGGTCTCCCCCTTGCCCGAGATCTTCGGCCGGATGCCCGTGTAGCCCGGTTGCAGGGCACCGTCCTTCAAACCCGGGTAGTAGCGACGGATGGCCTCGTAGAACAGCGGTTCGCGCGAATGATCGAACGCGTAGTCGACGCCGTCGACCCAGTCGATGTCCGGTCCGAAGCGCGCCTGACCGCCGAGGTCGATGGTGACGTGCACGCCCAGCCACGATCCGTGGCCGACCGGATAGACGAGCCGACGGAACGGCGACTTGCCCGAGAGGACATAGTAGTGCGCCTTGGCGTAGTACTGCCCCGGCACGTGGGCCGCGGGCATGCCTTCCAGCGAGCGTGCGACCTGCGGCGCGTACAGTCCGGCGGAGTTCACGACGGTGTTGCAGACGATCTGCATCGGCTCGTCGCCGCCGATGTCGAGTCGGATGCCTGCCGGCGTGATCGCTCCGCCCAGCACCGGACTGCGGAACACGGGGATCGCACCGGCGTTCTCGGCGTCCCCCTGATACGCGAGCATCAGCGCATGGCTGTCCACGATGCCGGTCGACGGGGACAGCACCGCGGCGACGGCGTCGACTTCGGGCTCCATCTCCCGCACTTCGGCGAGGTCCAGTTGACGCAGATCCGTGACGCCGCTCGCAGCCGCCGTGGGGATGTAGGACATCACGGCCGGGATCTCTTCGGAGCGGGAGGCCACGATGATCTTGCCGCACTTGCCGTGCGGGACACCGCGCTCCCGGCAGTACGCGTAGAGCAGCTGCTTGCCTTCCACGCAGAGGTTCGCCTTGAGCGAGCCGGCCTTGTAGTAGATGCCGCCGTGGATCACTTCGGAATTTCGGGAGCTGGTGTGCTCGCCGATGCCGGCTTCGGCTTCGAGGATGAGGACCTCGCGGCCGGCCAGCGCGAGTTCGCGCGCCACGGCGAGGCCCACGACACCGGCGCCGATGACGGCGCAGTCGATTCGTTCGGACATTGCGGATCAGGGGGAGGGGGAGTTTCGGAGACGGGGGCGATTGTCGCTCACGGCGTCGGCGCCGGCACGGCGACGGACACGAATGTGCGGTGAACGTCGCGTACCATCCGCACGAACGATGGCCCCGCCGAACCGTGACCGCGCTGCCCCCTCACCCTGCCTTCGCGCCGCTGCACGCCCTGGGTCTGGCCGCCTGGCTGTGTGCGGATCGCGGCATCGACTCCCTGGCCTCGATGCTGGCGAGCTCGTCTCCTCCGGTGACCAACGCGGGCGGGCTCCCCGTGCGCCCCGTTGCCGGTGCGCCCGGCACCCGGGCGGAGGCCTACGAACGGAGCGTGTACGAACGGGGCGAATTGCCCGTCCGACCGGAGGCCTGGCACGACCGGTTCAACGTGGCCGCCTGGCGGATGTTCCCGCGGACCAAGGCGGTGTTGAACGCCGGGCACGTCGCCGAACTCGACCGCCAGGAATCTCCGGTGCGTTCGCGTCGCCGGGACGCCTTCACTGCGCTGGACGAGGAGGGTCTCGTGATCGCGTGCGCCGATCCGATCCTGGAAACGTGCGTGCGGGAATTCCGCTGGCGCGAGTTGTTCGTGACGCACCGGTCGCGGGTGTGCGAGTCCTTCGAAGCCGTCGTGCTCGGCCACGCCCTGCTGGAGAAGCTGCTGGATCCGTTCCTGGGGATCACGGGAAAGGCCGTGTTCGTTGCCGTGCCCCGGATCTACTTCGGTGCGCCCTGGCGGCTGAAACTCGCGCTGCTGGATATCGGTGCGTCGGATGCGGCGGTGCATCTGGAGGCGCCGGGCGCACTGGCGCCGCTTCCCGTGCTCGGCTTGCCGGGCTGGTGGCCGGCGAACGAATCGCCCACCTTCTACGACGATACCGACCACTTCCGGACCGGCAGGCGGCGCGACCCGATCCGCTGAGTCGGTTCAGACGCTTTGCGATACCCGCGGAATCGATGGCAGACTTCGCCCTCGTCCCGCGGGAGGTTCGGTCATGCCCCAGAACGTGCACAAGGATATTCTCGGCACGATCGGCAACACGCCGCTCGTCCGCCTGAACCGCATCGTCCGCGACATCCCTGCGACCGTCTACGCGAAGGTCGAGACCTTCAATCCGGGTCACAGCATCAAGGACCGGATGGCGCTGCGGATGATCGAGGACGCCGAGCGCGCCGGCGAGCTCAAGCCGGGCGGCACCATCATCGAAGGCACGAGCGGCAATACCGGCATGGGGCTCGCCATCGCGGCCATCGTGAAGGGCTATCGCTGCATCTTCACGACCACCGACAAGCAATCGAAGGAGAAGGTCGACGCGCTGCGCGCGTTCGGGGCGGAAGTGATCGTGTGCCCCACCGACGTCGAACCCGAGGACCCGCGGTCGTACTACTCCGTGTCGTCGCGCCTCGTGAAGGAGACGCCGAACGGCTGGAAGGCGAACCAGTACGACAACCTCAGCAATGCGCAAGCCCACTACGAAAGCACGGGGCCGGAGATCTGGGCGCAGACCGAAGGCCGCGTCGATCATCTGGTGGCGGGCGTCGGCACCGGCGGCACGCTGTGCGGGACCGGGCGCTATCTCAAGTCACGCAAGCCTGCCGTGCAGGTGCTCGGCATCGATACCTACGGTTCCGTGTTCAAGAAATACAAGGAATCCGGCGTCTTCGACAAGAACGAGATCTATCCCTACGTGACTGAAGGCATCGGCGAGGACTTCCTGCCGCGGAACGTGGACTTCGACGTCGTGGACCACTTCGAGAAGGTGACCGATCGCGATGCGGCCATCTACACGCGGGAGATCGTGCGCCAGGAAGGCATCTGGGTGGGCTATTCGGCGGGCTCGGCGATCGCCGGACTGCTCCAGATGCAGGACCGCTTCCGCGCCGGCGAGACGGTGGTCGTGATCTTCCACGACCACGGCACGCGCTACGTCGGCAAGATCTTCAACCCCGAGTGGATGCGGCGCGTGGGCTACGAGAACGTCGAAGGCGCGAAGACCGCGCGCGACCTGGTGCGGAACAAGCGGGTCGCGGACGTGGTGGGGCTGGAAGACGACCGGACGGTCGGTGATGCGATCGCGCTGATGAGCACGCACGACTTCTCGCAGATTCCCGTCACGCGCGACCACCGGATCGTGGGGTCGCTCAGCGAGCGCCACGTCTACGCACGGATGGTCGAGGATCCGAAGGTGCGCCATGCCGCCGTGCGCGAAATCGCGCAGCGCGCATTCCCCTACGTGGACATCGAGACCCCGGTCGAACTGCTGGCGCCGATGATCACCGCGGAGAATCCGGCGGTGCTCGTCCGCGACTTTCCGGCGGACAAGACGTTCCTGCTCACCGGCTACGACGTGATGAGCGCGCTGTAGGGCGAAGTCGGACCGTGCGTGACTGCGGAGCCGGCGGTCCGATGCCGCCCGACCCCTTGAATCCACCGCGCTGACGCTCCCGTATCAGTCGGGTCCGGGGCTTTCGATGCCCGACCGACGGGAGGCCGGCCATGTGGCGAGAGTGTGCGACAGCGTTGGGGTTCTGCGCGATCTCCCTGTCCGCCGTGGCTGGCGAGCCGGCCCGAGGCTGTTCGTTTGCGAGCGGTGCCGAGCGCCTGCCTGTCCTCGAGCTCTACACCTCCGAGGGCTGCAGCAGTTGTCCTCCCGCGGACCAATGGCTGTCGCGCACGTTCGTGACGGGCGGGGACCTTGCCGAGCGAGTGCTTCCCCTCGCGTTTCACGTGGACTACTGGAACTCGCTGGGCTGGCCTGACCGGTTCTCGAAGCCGGCCTTCACGGCTCGTCAACAGAAGGTGGCGACACGAGCACGCGCGAACGCCGTGTACACCCCGCAGTTCGTGTTCGATGGTCGCGACGTGCATCCGCACGGATTCGCGCGGGACATTCTCGACCGGGCGGTCCCGGCGACGAGGACGCGTCCGCTGGCGCGCATCGAAGGCGCGCTGACCGTGTCGCCGGACGTGCGCATCGGCGTGACCGGCTCCGTCCGGTTGGAGCCTTCGGTTCGATCGGCGCAGGTGTGGGTGGCGCTGTTTCAGCAGGACCTTCGTACCCGGGTGAATGCCGGTGAGAACGCGGGCCGCTGGTTGCGACACGACTTCGTCGTCCGGGAGTGGACCGGGCCGTTCTCGGCGGACGCGACCGGCCGCATCGACCTTGGCGCCGAGTGGGCATGGCCCGCGGAACTTCGCGAAGCCGCCGCCGGCGTCGCGATCGTCGCGGAGAACGCCGCGACGGGTGAGACCCTGCAGGCGGTGGCATCGACGTTGTGCCGGCCGTAGCCCGTCCCAGGATCGGAGCCCGTACCGAACGAGTGTGGCGCTTCCTCGCACGACGAAGGCAGTGCAGGGTGTGGCGGTCGGCACACCGGTACCCGGATGACGGCGACGGGCCATCCTCTTCCCCTATTGCCGCGAAACCGGCTACGCTCGCGCCCCTTTCAGGCCGGCCGCCGCGTCCCGAGGCCCCATCCCTTCCGTGCAGCACCCCAAGAAGCCGCCGTTCGGTACCGTCGTCCTGCTGGCCATCGCCGGTTTCGTCTCGGGGGCCTCGATGCGCGTGGCCGATCCCTTGCTGCCGACGCTGGCCGGGGAGTTCGGGGTCAGCATCGCGCAGGCGGCCCTGGTCCTGACGGCCTTCATGTTTGCCTACGGCGCATTCCAGGCCGTCCACGGACCGGTGGGTGACGGCCTCGGCAAGCTGCGGGTCATCTCGATCGCCATGCTCGTTGCCGCGGCCTCCGCGACCGCATGCGCGTTCTCGGGATCGCTCGGGTCTCTCACCACCTTCCGCTTCCTGACGGGCATGTCGTCCGGCGCCGTGATCCCACTGTCGCTCGCGTTCATCGGCGACCGGTTTCCCTACGAAGGCAGGCAGGCCATCCTCGGACGCTTCATCTCGGGAACCTTGCTGGGCCAGAGCTGCGGACCGCTGATCGGCGGAGTGATGAGCGATGCGTTCGGTTGGCGCAGCACGTTCGGGGTCATCGGCGCGAGCTTCCTCCTCGTGGCCGTGCTGATCGCGCGCGAAGCCGGCCGCAACGGCGATCGGGGATCGGGGACTTACGCCATGCCCTGGCACCGCTACGCCGAGATCGTCCGCTCGGCGAAAGCACGCCCCGTCCTGTTCACGGTCGGCATCGAGGGCTTTCTCTTCTTCGGGGCCTTCGGGTTCGTCGGCGCCTACCTCAAGCAGGCATTCCACCTGAGCGACACCGTGACGGGCCTCATCGTCGCGGGGTTCGGCCTCGGGGGCCTCATGTACAGCTACCTCGTGCCCCGCCTCGTGAAGCGCCTGGGAGAGACCGGGCTGGTCCGCGGAGGCGGTTACCTCCTGGCCCTGTTCTTCGTGCTCATCGCCACCCTGCCGGCCGCGTGGGCCGTTGCTCCGTTCGTCGCCTTGCAGGGCTTCGCCTTCTACATGCTGCACAACACCCTGCAGACTCGAGCGACGGAGATCTCGCCGGCGTCCCGCGGGGCGGGCGTGTCCCTGTTCGCGATGTGCATGTTTCTCGGGCAGGCCGCCGGCGTCATGGCGTTCGGCCAGGCGATCCACCGCTGGGGCTATGCCGTGCCGTTCGTCGCTTCCGGTCTGGCGTTGCTCGTCCTGTCGTTGCGATTCCGCCGCTCGATCATCGCGTTGCGACAATCCGGACGCGTGTGATCCCGGCGACGGGGGGTGTCGTCCGCGGGGTCGGTGACTCGAAGGAGTGAAGGCCGATCGGCGTGCCATGGGGCCCCGCGGTACTCGCCGCGCACGTTCCGACGCCCGAGTCAGGGTCTGCGCCCATGGCCGGTCCGATCATCAGGGAGCAGGCCATGACCGCGATGGCCCGAGGTGATATCCAGCGCCGTGGCGCGGTGTCCCGAAACAGTTTCCGCATCGATGTCCTCCGTTCGCGCGCGCCGGTCGTGACCGCGCCTTTCCCTGCCGGCGCGCGTTGCCACTTCAATGAACGTGCCCGGTCGCAAAATGCCAGTGGGATCAGTCGTTTGATCAGGCCGCGTCGCGCGGGTTACCGGTCGCCGACGCAGCACTCGTTGCTGATCGGGGACAGTCGGGTCCTCGAGGACCCCGTCGTGACGACGCGATGCGGCCGGGCAGAAAAGCAGAAGCCCCGCCGGGCGGGGCTTCCTGGTGGGACGTCGTCGGGAAGCTTCGGTACCGGTACGCCTTCAGACGTGTGCCGGTTCCTGCGGCAGGGGTTGCGGTTGCCGCGCTTCCTGCGGGGTGGGTGCGCGTTCGTTGCCGGGGGTCTGTCGCGACGTCTGACGACGTTGCTGTTCTTGTTCCTGGGCGAGTTGTGCCCAATACAACCACTCGAATTCGAAGCACATGGCGACCTCCTGCCGATGGAGACTCGAACGTCGGAACTCGTTTCGGTTCTGCTCTTTGAAAAGGATGCTACGCCCGCCCCTTTCCGGAAGACAATAGCGATCGATGGTGCGTTGCGGAAGGGTTGGACGAGAGGAGCGGCGTGGCACTGACGGAACACATCGTGAGCTTTGCCAGGGTGCTGCGGGCAGCCGGACTGCCCGTGGGGACCGACCGGGTCCTGGAGGCTTGCCGGGCCCTGGCGACCGTGGGCGTGGCGAGACGTGACGACAGCTACTGGACGCTCGCAGCGATCTTCGTATCCCGTCGAGACCAGTTCGACGTGTTCGGGCAGGCATTCGAGGGGTTCTGGCGCGTGCGGGAGGTGTCATCCACCGGCGTCCCCCTGCCGGCGCTGGCGTCGACGCCGGATGCACCCGAGGAACTGCTTTCCCGTCGCGTGGCCGAGGCGCTCGCCAGCGAGATCCCCGACGGGCTCGCGTTGCCGGAGGCGCCTCGTCCGCAGCGCTCCCTCTCCGCGCGAGCCAACGACAGCGAGCGGCTGCGGACACTGGATTTCGCCGCGATGTCGGCCGCCGAGATGCTCGAGGTGGAGACGGCGATGCGGCAACTGCGGCTCCCCGTTCCCCTCGTTGCCACGCGACGCTACCGGCCCGCGCTGCAAGGGCCTCGTGTCGACCTGCGCGCGACCCTCCGGCTGGGGCTGCGCGGCGCGCCGGCGCTGATGCCCTTGCGCCGGGCGGTGCGCCGGTGGCGGCATCCGCCGCTGGTCGTGCTGTGCGACATCTCCGGATCGATGCAGCGGTACACGCGGATGTTCCTGCACTTCCTGCACGCGGTGACGAACGACCGCGACCGGGTCCACGTGTTCCTGTTCGGCACGCGACTGACGAACGTGACGCGGCAACTGCGCAATCGTGACGTCGACGTCGCGCTTCGCGCCGTGTCGGGAGCGGTTGCGGACTGGTCGGGCGGCACGCGCATCGCGGCGAGCCTCGCCGATTTCAATCGGCACTGGTCGCGCCGGGTCCTGGGGCAGAACGCGGTGGGCCTGCTGATCACCGACGGCCTCGAGCGCGGGGACACGAGCGATCTCGGACTCGAATCGCTCCGGCTCAGGCAGTCGTGCCATCGCCTGCTGTGGCTCAATCCGCTGCTGCGCTTCTCGGCCTTCGAGCCGAAGGCCGCGGGCGTGCGGGCGATCCTGCCGCACGTCGATCGATTTCTCCCAGCGCATAATCTGTCGAGCCTCGCCGACCTGGCGCGCTTGATGGCGGCCGATGCGCATCATCCCTCTTGATTGATCAAAGGAATCCGCTCCGATGGAACTCTTGGGCGAGCAACTGATCCCGCTGCCGCAGCAGGCGGTGTGGGAGGCCCTGAACGATCCCGACGTGCTGAAGCAATGCATTCCCGGGTGCGAGAGCGTCGAGAAGCTCTCCGAGTCCGAGTACCGCATGACGATGGTCGCCGCGGTCGGTCCGGTGAAGGCGAAGTTCACCGGCAAGCTCGCCATCGTCAACCCCGCGCCGCCGGATTCGTACGAGATCCTGTTCGAGGGCAGCGGCGGCGTCGCCGGATTCGGCAAGGGCGGGGCGGAGGTGCAGCTCACCATGGAATCCGACTCGGTCACCCGCCTCGCCTACAAGGCGAATGCCACCGTGGGCGGCAAGCTGGCGCAGGTGGGTTCCCGGCTGATCGATGGCGTCGCGCGGAAGATGGCGGACGGGTTCTTCACCAAGTTCACGGCGGTCGTGACCCCGGTCACCGAAGGCGGCGATCCCGACCCCGTGCCGGAGAAGAAGCGCTGGGCGTGGTTCGGCAAGTCCAAGGAGCCGGACGCCTCCTGACAGGGATGCCCCGCGTGCGAGGCATCCCGTAGAATCCGGCCTTCATTCATGTCGCGGCCTGCGAGGCCGGACATCACTTCCTGGGGGATCAGCATGAACAAACTCGACATGGCGGGCCGTTCCGCCATCGTGACCGGCGGCGCGTCAGGCATCGGATTGGCCATCGTGCAGCGTCTGGCGGCCTCCGGCGCAAACGTCTCGATCTGGGACATGAACGACGCCGCGATGGCCGAGGCCGCGAAGTCCGTGTCCGGCGTCAAGGTCCATACGGCCAAGGTCGACGTCACGCGGTTCGAGCAGGTCGAATCGGCCTTCGCCGCCACGGTCCAGGCCTTCGGCAAGGTCGACGCGATGGTCAACAGTGCCGGCGTGGCCGGCAAGAACGCGACGGTCGTCGACTATCCGGTCGACGAATGGCTGCGCGTGTTCGACATCAACATGAACGGCGTCTTCTACTGCTGCAAGGTCGCGGGCAAGCACATGGCGGCCAACAATTACGGTCGCATCGTCAACATCGCTTCCATCGCCGGCAAGGAAGGCAACCCCACGGCGTCGGCGTACAGCGCGTCGAAGGCCGGCGTGATCGGCCTGACCAAGTCGCTGGGCAAGGAACTCGCGAAGAACAACGTCACCGTCAACTGCGTGACGCCGGCCGCGGTCAAGACGCCGATCTTCGACCAGGTCGAGCAATACCACATCGACTTCATGCTCTCCAAGATTCCGATGGGTCGTTTCGGACTCACTTCCGAGATCGCGGCGATGGTGGCGTGGATGTGCACGGAAGACTGCTCGTTCACGACCGGCGGCGTGTTCGATCTGTCCGGCGGGCGGGCGACCTACTGACGACGTATTGCCGGAGGACGAGGCACGCGCGCCGTCCTCCCTCCGAATCCGAGGAATCCGCATGAAGATCAAAGCCGCCGTCATCCGGCAGATGGGCTTGCCGCAGCCCTACGCGCAATCCCGCCCGATGTCCATCGAGGAAGTGGATCTCGCGCCGCCCCAGCATCGGGAAGTGCTGGTGCAGATCAAGGCAGCCAGCCTGTGCCACTCCGACCTCTCCACCGTGAATGCCGACCGCCCGCGCCAGATGCCGATGGTGCTCGGTCACGAAGCGTCGGGCGTCGTCGTCGAATGCGGCCCGGGTGTGAACGATCTCGAGCCCGGCGATCATGTCGTACTCGTGTTCGCGCCGAGCTGCGGCGAGTGCGTGTCGTGCAAGGAAGGGCATCCCGGGCGTTGCGAGCCGGGGCAGAAGTCCAACGGCGCGGGCACGCTGCTCGGCGGCGGCATCCGGTTGTCGCAGAACGGTCAGCCCGTGTACCACCACGTCGGTGTTTCCGCCTTCGCGGACTACTGCGTCGTGAATCGCGGCTCGCTGGTGAAGATCGACAAGCACCTGCCCTTCGACGAGGCCGCGATGTTCGGTTGTGCCGTGCTCACGGGCGTCGGCGCGGCACTCAACACGGCCCAGGTCTTCCCGGGTGCGCGGGTCGCGGTCGTCGGTCTCGGCGGGGTGGGCCTCAATGCGCTGCTCGGCGCGCAGGTTGCCGGCGCGAGCCAGGTCGTGGCGATCGACATCCATGACGACAAGCTCGACTTGGCGAAGTCGCTCGGCGCCACGGACGTCATCAACGCCAAGGACCCCGAGGCGGTGCAGAAGGTGAAGGAACTCACGAGCGGCGGCGTCGATTTCGGCCTGGAGATGGCCGGTTCCGTCCAGGCGATGGAGCTGGCCTACCGCGTCACGCGTCGCGGCGGCACGACGGTCACGGCCGGATTGCCTCACCCCGAGGCGCGCTGGCCGCTGCAGCACGTGAACCTCACCGCCGAGGAACGGACGGTCAAGGGCAGCTATGTCGGATCGTGCGTTCCGCCGCGCGACATGCCGCGCTACATCGACCTGTACCGGAAGGGCAGGCTGCCGGTGAACAAGCTGATGAGCGACCACATCACGCTCGACCAGATCAACGAGGGGTTCGACCGGCTGGCCTCCGGACACACGGTTCGTCAGATCATCATGTTGTAGTCGTGGTGGCACGGGGACGGCGCGTCCGACGCGCGGCCGTTCCCCGCACCGTCCAGCGTTCCTCCGTTGCGCGGCACCCATCGGAGCGATGTCCCGCGAGGAGTGCGGGGCTGCCGCTCTCTTCCAACCCCTTCCTCGCTGCCCGCCCATGACAACGTCCAGACACTCGGCCAATGCACTGCTCCAGTACGCGATCGCCCTCCTGGAGGCTTCCGGAATGGAGGCGGACAAGGCATCCGTCGTCGCGGACATCCTGCTCGAGGCGGACCTGATGGGACATACGACGCACGGCCTCCATCTGCTGGCGCCGTACCTCGCCGACATCGAGAAGGGCGCGATGACGCTGGCGGGCCAACCCGGTGTCGTGTCGGACAGGCCGGCCGCGATCACGTGGGACGGTCGTCGGCTTCCGGGACCCTGGCTGGTGGTGAAGGCGATGGATCTCGCGATGGAACGGGCGCGTTCGCAGGGGACCTGCTCCGTCTCGATCCGCCGCAGTCATCACATCGCCTGCCTGGCGGCCTATCTCAAGCGCGCCACCGACCATGGCCTGATGATGCTTCTGCTGACGTCGGCGCCCGAGAACAGTTCCGTGGCACCCCATGGCGGCCGGCGCGGGGTCATCACCCCGAATCCGATCGCCGCCGGATGGCCGACGGAAGGCGATCCGGTGCTCATCGACGTGTCGACCTCCATCACCACCAACGGCATGGTCGGGCGGCTCACGAAGGAAGGGTCGCGTCTCCCCGGCAAGTGGCTGATCGACGCGGACGGCGAACCCACGGACGATCCGACCGTGATCTCGACGGAACCCAAGGGGGCGTTGCTCCCCATCGGCGGGGTCGAGTATGGCCACAAGGGCTATGCGCTCGGCCTGCTCGTGGAGGCGATGACGCAGGGCCTGGCCGGGCACGGCCGTGCCGATCCGGTGGAAGGATGGACCGGTGAGGTCTTCATCCAGATCCTCGACCCCAATGCGTTCAGCGGACTCGGCGCTTTCGTCCGGCAGACCGAGTGGGTGGCCAGCGCCTGCCGCAATTCGCCGCCCCGATCCGGCGTCGAACGCGTCCGATTGCCAGGCGAGGGCGGATTGACCCGGCGTCGGGAGCAGAATCTGGCGGGGGTCCGCCTGCATCCGGGCATCCTCGAGCAGCTGCTCCCCTGGGCCAGGAAGTTCGACATTCCCCCGCTTGCACCGGCCTGATGCGCGGATCGAGTCGACACTGTCGTCCGCACCTGTCCGTTCGCGAAGTCCTCGGGTGAGGCGCCCATTGCACGTGTCGCATCGGCTCGGCGTGCTCCTGATGATCGGCGCCACGCTGTGCTGGGGCAGCGCCGGCATCCTGGTCCGCACGCAGCGCGTGACCGACCCCTGGGAGATCACGTTCTGGCGCTCGTTCTTCATGACGCTGTTCGTGTTCGGCGTCCTGATCTTCCAGTACCGGGGCGCCGTCTTCACACGTCTGCGTGCGACCGGCATTCCGGGGCTGGTGTCGGCGGCACTGTGGGCGGTGATGTATGTCTGCTTCATCGTCGCGCTGTCGCGCACCACGGTCGCCAACACGCTGGTCGTCTGCAGCATCTCGCCGTTCATGTCCGCGCTGTTCGGCTGGTTCTTCCTGCGGGAATCGGTGCCCGGCCGCACCTGGCTCGCGATGCTGTTCGCGGTGTCGGGAATCGTCCTGATGTTCGTCGAGAGCCTCGGTTCCGGCGGGGCCATGGGCAATCTCATCGCGCTCGTGATCCCGGTTGCGTTCGGCTTCAACGTCGTGCTCAATCGGCGCATGCACGCGAGCGTCGACATGGTGCCGACCGTCTTCCTGTCGGGCATCCTGTCGTGTGCCGTGGCGTTCCCGCTGGCACTTCCCATCGAGGCGCAAGGGCTCGATTTCCTCAATCTGACCGTGCTGGGCGTGGTGCAGCTCGGACTCGGATGCCTGCTGATGGTCGTAGCGGCGCGGCATCTGTCCGCCGCCGAGATCGGGTTGATCGCGGAGCTGGAGACCGTCTTCGGCGTGGGGTCGACGTGGCTGGTCGTGGGCGAGACGCCGAGCCGTCTCGCGCTGATCGGGGGAACGATCGTGATCGTCGCCCTGGCGGCCAATACAATCCTGGGGTGGATGCGCCATGGACCGCCGTCCGTCGCGACCTCCTCGTGACCTGGAGGAACAGATGATTCCCGATCCGTCGAATCTCGCCGAGCGTCTCGAGGCCTGCTACGCGGCCGCGGTGCACGATGTCCTGCGTGCCATGGGCCATGCGAATTGCGTGCTGCCGCCGGAGATCCGTCCGCTCGATCCGGCGCGCCGGCTGGCGGGCGAAGTGTTCACGGTGAGCGGCCACGTGGACAACACGCGGGATCCCCATGAGACGCTGCTCGAGTGGACCGGGTTGCTGTCCAAGGCTCCCTCGGGAAAGGTCCTGGTGTGCCAGCCCAACACCCACGCCATCGCCCTGATGGGCGAACTCTCCGCCGAGACACTGCATTTCCGCGGCGTACGGGGGTATGTCGTGGACGGCGGGTGTCGCGACACCGATTTCATCCTGAACCTCGGGTTCCCCGTCTTCTGCAGCTTCAATACGCCGAAGGACATCGTCGGCCGATGGGTGCCCGACCGGTTCGGCGATCCCGTGACGATCGGGGAAGTCACCGTGTCGACGGGTGACTGGCTCATCGGGGACCGCGACGGGGTCGTCGTGATTCCCGGCGCGTCGGTGGCCGAAGTCGTCGCACGCACCGAGGAGGTGCTCCAGCAGGAGAATCGCGTCCGGACGGCGATCCTGTCCGGGATGGACCCGCAGGAGGCCTACATCAAGTTCGGCAAGTTCTGACCGTTAACGCCGCTTGCGGAAGAGGGCGTGCGTGGAGGCGACATGCTCGATGCATACGCGCAATTGACGCCTCCTGCATTTGGCCCTATAAACCTTCCGTTGTGGCTTTTCCTCCCCTCTACACAGGAGATTGACAGATGATCAAGACCGGCATTCGCGCCCTGGTGGTTTCCCTGCTCGTCGCCGCGCCCCTCGGTGCGATGGCAGCTGCCCAGAACAACATCGGTACGTGCGGATGGGGTTCGAAGCTGTTCGACGGCCAGAGCGGCATCGCGCCTCAGGTGCTGGCCGTGACGACCAACGGGACGTCCGGCAACCAGACCTTCGGCATCTCCACCGGCACGTCGGGTTGCACGCAGGATGGCGCCGTGGCCTCCACCTGGAAGACGACGATGTTCATCGACGGCAACAAGGACAAGCTCGCTCGCGACATGTCGCGTGGCGCCGGCGAGAGTCTCGACTCCCTGGCCCGGCTGCTGGGTGTCAACGATCAGGACAAGGCACGTTTCGTGGCGCTGACCCGCAGCAACGTCGGCCGCATCTTCCCCGCCGCCGATGCGTCGACGGAAGACATCCGTGCCGGTCTGCGTGCCGTGATGGCCGGCGATCAGCAGCTGGCCGTCTACACCGCCCGCATCTGATTCACCGCAGTCCCCTGAGAGACACCCAGTGCGAAAGCACTGGGTGTTTTTTTGTGTATCGACGATTCCCGACATTCCTGCTGGCGGTTCTGGCGTTCGGCTGGGCTGCGACCGCGCACGCCGGCGACTACCTGGCGGAACTGACGGCCCGTGCGCGCGAGCAGCGGCTTGCCGACGAAGCCCAATGGCGTCTCCTGCTCCACTACCAGCCGAACCGGCTGAGAGCCGGTGTGACGAGCGAAGCCGATGATCGTGAATTCTTCAATGCCCGTGACGGCAAGACGAATCCCGAGGCCGAGCTCGAGGCGACCCTCCGCGCGTTCCTTTCCGATCAGGAAGAGACCGACACGCAGCAGAACCCCCAATGTCGATTCATCGCCCGCTACCGCTGGCTGAAGGAGCGGCTTGCCTTCGACCCGGCACGCCTGCCCGAACGCCCCTGCGCGCGCTATGTGCAATGGCGCGGACAGCTGGATCCGAAGAGCATCACGCTGGTGTTTCCCACCGCGTACCTGAACAGTCCGGCCTCGATGTACGGCCATACGCTGTTGCGCGTCGACGGTGCCGACCAGGACGACCGGACGCGTCTGCTGGCGTACACCATCAGCTACGCCGCACAGACGAACGAAACCAACGGCTTCGCCTTCGCGTACCGCGGCCTGTTCGGCGGGTATCCGGGACGCTTCAGCATGATGCCGTACTACCTGAAGGTGGCCGAATACAACGACATCGAAAGCCGTGACCTGTGGGAGTACGAACTCGATCTCACGGCGCCCGAGATCGAGCGGTTGCTCGAGCACACGTGGGAGCTCGGTCCCACCAACTTCGACTACTACTTTCTCGACGAGAACTGCGCCTATCAGCTCCTCGGGCTGCTGGACGTCGCGCGACCGAGCTTGCGGCTCACCGAGCGATTCCCGCTGTGGACCATCCCGGCCGAGACCGTGCGCGAGGCCGTGAAGACGCCGGGGCTCGTCCGTCGCACCGTGTACCGGCCCGCGCGCAGCACCGAAGTCCGTCATCAGGCGCAGTCCCTCAATGGCGAGGAACTCGCGCTGGCGCTGGATCTTGCCGCGGGGAAGGTCGCACCGGAGGACGGCTTGCAGCGGATGGACCTGCGCCGCGGCAAGGTCTTCGATCTGGCGTACGACTACCTCGACTTCCGCCGGCTGGGCGGGAAGGAGCGTGCGCCGGATTCCAAGCAGCGCCTCAGGGGATTGCTGCTTGCACGCAGCGGTCTTGACGATCCGCCGCCGGACGCGGTCCCCGTTCCTGCCGTGAGACCTGACCAGGGACATCTGGCGACGCGATTGACCGTGGGGGGCGGCGTGGCCGGGGGCAACGGCTTCCAGGAAGTGCGCCTGCGACCCGCCTACCACGACCTGCTCGACCCCGAGCCCGGCTATCGCCCCGGCGCACAGATCGAGTTTCTCAACGTGGCCGCGCGACATGCGAACGGAGACGGCCTGCGACTGGAACGCGCGACGTTCATCAACGTGACGTCGATCTCGAAACGGGATGGGCTGCTCAAGTCGCCGTCGTGGCGGGCGGATGTCGGTGTCGAGCGGACGCGACTGCGTGACGGCAGCGAACCCTTGCTGTTTCAGGCCACCGGCGGCAGCGGGGTCGCATATGCCCTGGGCGAGCGTGCGCTGATGTTCGGGATGGTCGAGTTGGGCCTTCTGGCTAGTTCCCGGTTGCAGCCGTTCCTGGCGCCCGGGATCGGTCTGCGGCTGGGCGTGATCGCGCAGCCGCATCCCCGCTGGCGAATCCAGTTGCAGCTCGCCGCGAGTCAGTTCGTGGCGGACAGGCCGCGAGAGCGCCAACGCGTCGGCATCGACCAGAACTTTGAACTCGCGCCGACCGTGTCGCTCCGGGTGGAGGCGGACGTTCGTCGCGAATTCGGCGTGCGCTGGAGCACGCTGGCGGGCTATCTGCAGTGGTATTTCTGAGCACGATGCGCGGTCGCGTCGTCCGCGTGCACGCGCTTGCCATCGCTGCTCTCGCGATGTTGTGCCTCGCGCTTCCCGGTTGTACCGGATTCTTCTTTCAACCGTCGCCGGTCCTGGTGCGAACGCCCAAGGACATCGGACTCGAGTTCCAGCCGGTCGCGCTCCGCGCCTCGGATGGCGTGGCGCTCGCTGCCTGGTTCCTTCCGTCCGTGGGTGCAGCGAAAGGAACCGTGCTCTTTCTTCATGGCAACGCCGAGAACATCAGTACCCACATCGGTGCGGTGCACTGGATGCCGGCCGCCGGTTTCAACGTGCTGCTGCTCGACTATCGGGGGTACGGGCGCTCGGCCGGCGTTCCGACGCTGCCAGGGGTGCAGCGGGATATCGATGCGGCAGTTCGCCACCTGCTCGCGCGCCCGGACGTGGATGTCCGGCGTCTCGTCCTGTTCGGGCAGAGCCTGGGAGGCGCCCTCGCGACGTGGTACGCAGCGCGCGGACCGAATCGAAATGCGTTCCGTGCCGTCATCATCGACAGTGCGTTCTCGAGCTATCGCGACATCGCGCGCGAGAAGCTCGATGTCCATTGGCTCACTCGCTGGCTGAAGTGGCCCGCCGGTCTGACCATCGACGATCGCTTCAGTCCGATACGGGTCGTCGGGGAGATTGCACCGACCCCGATCCTCTTCATCGTCGGTGGGCGCGACGAGATCGTGCCCCCTCACCACGGCGAACGCCTGTTCCGCCAGGCAGGCGCCCCGAAGACGCTGTGGACATTCGAGACTGCCGGGCACATCGGGGCGTTGAACGCTGCCGAGGCGCGCGAGCGACTGGTCCGATTTCTCGCGCAGACGCTCGACTGAGTGCAGCGGTCACGGGCCATGCGCCGTGGCGATCGACCTCATCGGGTGACAGCACCGGTCCGCTTTCGGCAACTCCGGCAGTCAGTCCGAGCAGTCGAGGTGTCGCCTTTTGTGACAGTGTCACGCAAGTGTTGTTCGGCATTCTCGGTCGCGCGCACGTGCCGTTTGGCAGTGGCATCGACGCTCGAGGGCGCCCGTCCGCGTGGACATCCATAGCGCGTTTTCCTGCGCGGCAAGCGCTGCAACGCCGTCGTCAAATCAGCACGATTCTCCGACGCTTCGCCGCGACGCCGTGGCGGTGCATGCGCGCCGCGATTCGCGTCGGGCATTTCGGACGGCGTGCGATTCGTTGGAACCTATCGACTTGTTCGGATCGGGGTCGCGGCTGCGTCCGCTCCACCGTCCTGCCGGCGCGAATTCGATCTCATTGTGAGGATGGGGCTCTCACGGTCGAGAGCGAGGTCGGTTTGTCGTCGCAGTCATCGCAAGCGAGCGGCTGGCAGGAAAAGGGCATCAGGAAGCGCAGGCGGAGAACATGCAACGATGTGGCGGGCGTTGTCGTTCGGGACTCACGCTCGGCGCCGTAGCCGTCACCGCGGATCCCGTGCAGGTGTCATGGCGCTCCGGCGTCGTTCGAAATGAGAGGACCCTCGGTGTTGTTCGCAGATCCCTGATCCGTTTTCGTATCGTTTTGCGAGACTTTTCGGCGGTGGATCGCACCCGTCGAATTGCGGGTTTTGCGCCACCGTCGCAGATCCTTACATCGATGTATCGGTGCTTGAGGGAAGTGTGTCAACCGACTGATCGATAAAGAATACTTTGGCAGGCGCGAATCTTGTATCGCGCCCCCGCGGAGTGCTTCGGTTTCGCGGCGCTTCGACTTCAAGATCTGCTGGTTGTGCAAGGCTCCGAATAACTCTACTTAGCTCAAGAAGAGGGCACCAAATGCGTACGCTTCTTTCGATCGTCTCACTTCTCGCTGTTGCTTCCCCTGCGTTTGCGCTTCCCACGGCGCGCGTGCCCGAGCCGGAAACCCTCGTGCTCCTGGGCGTCGCCGCCGTGGCGGCCTTCCTGGTTGCCCGCAAGAAGAAGTAATCGCCTTGGCGCGGGCGATTCGAAGCCGTTTCGAATCGCCCGTTGTTTTCGCGAACGGGGAAGAAGCCCTCTCTCCCGATCGTAGTGCCCCGACGTTCTTGCGCCACTGAGTCGGCAAGGCGTCTTTCGATGCGGCAACACGACGATCCGCTCGGATGGTTGCGTGCGCGTGTCCACTTCGCGCCGCAAGATCCACCGAACGACTCGACGCCGCCGCATGAGGATTCATCCGCTCGACTGCCGGATCCATGCAGTCGCCCGGCACCAATGGCCGCGATCGATCGCATTGGGGTCGACGTGGCAGCCACACACACCGAAGGTCGCCCAACCGGGCCTTGACCAGACTGTTCCAGGGGAAGATCCGACATGCCCACGATTACGTTCAAGATCACCAGCCCGTTCTTCAATGGCAACGGTTCGGACTACGGGGCGCCCAGTGCCATCGACGTCACCGTGTCGGGCAGTACGGATCCCAACATCCCGAACGGGCAGTACGACGCATGGTGTCTCGATCCGCTCGCGCCGATCTTCATCGGTGACACGTACTCGGCGGACACGTACGGATCCCTGGATCCCGCGGCCTATTCCCCGATCAATCTCGGCGCGCTGACCAGCGCGCAGATCGACCAGCTGAACTGGCTCATCGCCCAGAACTTCACGGCGGATCCGAAGTTCGGTGGCGCATACAACTTCGGCGAAGTCCAGGCAGCAATCTGGGAGATCGTCGGATACACGAACTACAACTCGATTCCCGGCGTTCCCGCCTACTTGTCGAACAACGGCACCCAGGTCGTCGACCCCAACGACATCGCGACGCTGAAGAGCCTGGCCGTGACGGCCATCGCCAGCGGCCAGGCCTTGTTGCCGGCGGACACGTTCTTCTCCGCGATCATCGACCCGTCCGGCAACGTGCAGCCGATCATCATGCAGTTGCACGAAGGGAAGCTGGGCGACTACGTCTGGGAAGACCTGGACGGAGATGGAACGCAGGACGCCAACGAAGCGGGCGTCAATGGCGTGGTCGTCCGTCTCCTCGACGGTGGCGGCAACCTCATCGCGGAGACGGTCACGGGTGACGACTTCAGCACCGTGGGCGTCGAGCACGGCTTCTACCAGTTCACGGGTCTGCAGGCCGGCAACTATCAGGTGCAGTTCATCAAGCCGGCGGATTTCTTCGCGTTCACGCAAGCGAACGCCAATGCCAATTCGGTGGACGCGATCGACAGCGACGCCGACACGTTCGGCCTGTCTCAGGTCGTCACGCTCGGCATCGACGAAATCAATGGAACGCTCGATGCCGGCCTCGTCAAGAAGGCGGAGATCGGCAACCGGGTATGGCTGGACAGCGACGGTGACGGCAACCAGGACGCGGGAGAGGCCGGGGTCAACGGCGTGACCGTGAACCTGCTCAACGGCGCCGGCGTCGTGGTGGCCACGCAGCAGACCAGCGGCGATGGCAACTACCTGTTCAGCAACCTCACGCCCGGGACCTACTCGGTGCAGTTCGTGGCGCCAGCGGGCTACCTGATCACCACCAAGGATGCCGCGAGCAGCACGGACGCCAATGACTCCGATGCCGACCTCGTCACCGGCAACACGATCCAGACGGTGCTGGAGTCGGGCGAGAGCGACCTGACGTGGGATGCGGGGCTGGTGCAGAAGGCGCGCATCGGCGACTACGTGTGGGAGGACAAGGACGCCGATGGCGTGCAGGACGCGGGCGAGACCGGCATCGCGGGGTCACGTGGAGTTGACCGACCGTCGGGCAACCCGACCGGGATCACGACCACGACCAACGCCAGCGGGCTGTACAGCTTCGACGTGCTGCCGGGAACGTACGGCGTGAAGATCACCGCCGGCGGGCTACGTGGTGAGTCCGAAGGACCAGGGCAACGACGCCACCGACAGCGACATCGACGCCGTGACCAACAAGACGGGGACGGTGACGGTGGGTTCGAGCGAACAGAACCTGACGCTGGACGCCGGGGTGTACCGGACGGCGGAGATCGGCAACGGTATGGCTGGACAACGACGGGACGCACAGGACGGGAGAGGCTGGGGTCAACGGCGTGACCGTGAACCTGCTCAACGCGCCGGCGTCGTGGCCACGCAGCAGACCAGCGGCGATGGCAACTACCTGTTCAGCAACCTCACGCCGGACCTACTCGGTGCAGTTCGGGCCCAGCGGCTACCTGATCACCACCAAGGATGCCGCGAGCAGCACGGACGCCAATGACTCCGATGCCGACCTCGTCACCGGCAACACGATCCAGACGGTGCTGGAGTCGGGCGAGAGCGACCTGACGTGGGATGCGGGGCTGGTGCAGAAGGCGCGCATCGGCGACTACGTGTGGGAGGACAAGGACGCCGATGGCGTGCAGGACGCGGGCGAGACCGGCATCGCGGGGTCACGGTGGAGTTGACCGACGCGTCGGGCAACCCGACCGGGATCACGACCACGACCAACGCCAGCGGGCTGCGGGCTACAGCTTCGACGTGCTGCCGGGAACGTACGGCGGAAGATCAGCACCGCCGGCGGGCTACGTGGTGAGTCCGAAGGACCAGGGCAACGACGCCACCGACAGCGACATCGACGCCGTGACCAACAAGACGGGGACGGTGACGGTGGGTTCGGGCGAACAGAACCTGACGCTGGACGCCGGGGTGTACCGGACGGCGGAGATCGGCAACCGGGTATGGCTGGACAACGACGGAGACGGCAACCAGGACGCGGGAGAGGCCAATATGGCCGGCGTCACGGTGTACCTGAAGAATGCCGGCGGCACGGTGGTGGGGACGACCACGACCGATGCGAACGGGAACTACCTGTTCAGCAATCTCACGCCCGGGACCTACTCGGTGCAGTTCGTGGCGCCAGCGGGCTACCTGATCACCACCAAGGATGCCGCGAGCAGCACGGACGCCAATGACTCCGATGCCGACCTCGTCACCGGCAACACGATCCAGACGGTGCTGGAGTCGGGCGAGAGCGACCCGACGTGGGATGCGGGGCTGGTGCAGAAGGCGCGCATCGGCGACTACGTGTGGGAGGACAAGGACGCCGATGGCGTGCAGGACGCGGGCGAGACCGGCATCGCGGGGGTCACGGTGGAGTTGACCGACGCGTCGGGCAACCCGACCGGGATCACGACCACGACCAACGCCAGCGGGCTGTACAGCTTCGACGTGCTGCCGGGAACGTACGGCGTGAAGATCACACCGCCGGCGGGCTACGTGGTGAGTCCGAAGGACCAGGGGGGCAACGACGCCACCGACAGCGACATCGACGCCGTGACCAACAAGACGGGGACGGTGACGGTGGGTTCGGGCGAACAGAACCTGACGCTGGACGCCGGGGTGTACCGGACGGCGGAGATCGGCAACCGGGTATGGCTGGACAACGACGGAGACGGCAACCAGGACGCGGGAGAGGCTGGGGTCAACGGCGTGACCGTGAACCTGCTCAACGGCGCCGGCGTCGTGGTGGCCACGCAGCAGACCAGCGGCGATGGCAACTACCTGTTCAGCAACCTCACGCCCGGGACCTACTCGGTGCAGTTCGTGGCGCCAGCGGGCTACCTGATCACCACCAAGGATGCCGCGAGCAGCACGGACGCCAATGACTCCGATGCCGACCTCGTCACCGGCAACACGATCCAGACGGTGCTGGAGTCGGGCGAGAGCGACCTGACGTGGGATGCGGGGCTGGTGCAGAAGGCGCGCATCGGCGACTACGTGTGGGAGGACAAGGACGCCGATGGCGTGCAGGACGCGGGCGAGACCGGCATCGCGGGGGTCACGGTGGAGTTGACCGACGCGTCGGGCAACCCGACCGGGATCACGACCACGACCAACGCCAGCGGGCTGTACAGCTTCGACGTGCTGCCGGGAACGTACGGCGTGAAGATCACACCGCCGGCGGGCTACGTGGTGAGTCCGAAGGACCAGGGGGGCAACGACGCCACCGACAGCGACATCGACGCCGTGACCAACAAGACGGGGACGGTGACGGTGGGTTCGGGCGAACAGAACCTGACGCTGGACGCCGGGGTGTACCGGACGGCGGAGATCGGCAACCGGGTATGGCTGGACAACGACGGAGACGGCAACCAGGACGCGGGAGAGGCCAATATGGCCGGCGTCACGGTGTACCTGAAGAATGCCGGCGGCACGGTGGTGGGGACGACCACGACCGATGCGAACGGGAACTACCTGTTCAGCAATCTCACGCCCGGGACCTACTCGGTTCAATTCGTGGCGCCTGCGGGGTACGTGTTCACCCAGAAGGATGCCGCGAGCAGCACGGACGCCAACGACTCCGATGCCGACCTCGTCACCGGCAACACGATCCAGACGGTGCTGGAGTCGGGCGAGAGCGACCTGACGTGGGATGCGGGCCTCGTCGTGAACAAGGCCCGCATCGGTGACTTCGTCTGGCTCGACAAGGACGCCGACGGCGTGCAGGACGCCGACGAAACCGGCATCGCGGGTGTCACGGTCGGCCTGAAGAACTCGGCGGGGACCGTCATTGCCACGACGACCACGGACAGCACCGGCAAGTATTTCTTCGACGTGGCGCCGGGCAGCTACTCCGTCGTATTCACGCCGCCGACCGGCTATGTCGTCAGCCCGAAGGATCAGGGAGGCGACGACGCCAAGGACAACGACATCGATTCGACGACCTTCACCACGGCGATTGTCACGGTGGCTGCGGGTCAGCAGAACCTCACCCTCGATGCAGGCCTCTACCAGAAGGCCAGCCTCGGCGACAAGGTCTGGCTCGATTGCGACGCGGATGGCATCCAGGACGCCAACGAGCCGGGCGTGGCCGGTGTGACGGTTCAGCTGAAGAGCGCCGCCGGAACCGTGGTGTCCACGACGACGACGGACGCCAGCGGCAACTACCTCTTCTCGAACCTGACGCCCGGAACGTATTCGGTGACGTTCGTGAAGCCGGCGAACTACTCGTTCACCACGAAGGACGCTTCTGGAAGCACCGATGTCAGCGATTCGGACGCCGACATCGTCACCGGCAACACGATCCAGACCGTGCTGATTTCCGGAGAGAACGATCTGTCCTGGGACGCGGGTCTCACGACGCCGGAAGTGTGCGTGACGTTCGACTTCAGCGGCAGCAGCGCCACGTGCGGTACGGTCGGCAACATGCTGACCTTCACGAATTCCGGCATTTCCGTTCACGCCAGCGCATTTGCCCGCGACAAGACGACCGGCGGCTGGTCCACGGCCTACCTCGGTGCCTACGGCGGTGGTCTCGGCGTGACGGACAACAGCGAGGGCACGGGCGGCAACAACACCCATACGGTCGACAACACGGGCGGCAAGGACAACTATGTCCTGTTCGAGTTCAGCCAGGCCATGGAACTCGACGCTGCGTACCTCGGCTACGTCGTCGGCGACAGTGACCTGCAGGTCTGGATCGGCAACGTCAATGGCGCCTTCAACAATCACATCACGCTCAGCGATTCCGTGCTGTCCGGCATGGGGTTCACGGAGGTGAACGCCACGACGCTCACCACGGCCCGACTCGCCGAACTCAATGCCGGCAACTACATGGGCAACGTGATCATCATCGCTGCCGATACGACCGACACGTCGCCGGAGGACTTCTTCAAGATCCAGCAGCTCGACGTCTGCACGACACCGACGTGCGAATGCGATCTCGAAGCCAGCATCGGTGATCGCGTCTGGTATGACACCAACGCCAACGGAATCCAGGACGCGGGCGAGGAAGGCGTGGCGGGCGTCGTGGTCGAGCTTCGCACCAACCAGTCCGGGGGGGCCGGGGGCACCGTCCTGGCCGCGACGACGACGGATGCGAACGGCTTCTACCGCTTCGAGCATCTGACGCCGGGCGACTATCACATCGACATCCAGGAATCGACGTTGCCGGCGGGCTACGAATTCACGGCGCCGAACGCCAGCGCGGACGACAACGTGGATTCCGATGTCTACGAGACGGTGAGCATCCCGCGCAACTGGGGCGTGATGGCCAACACCACGCTGTCCGGCGGCGAGAACGACATGACGTGGGATGCGGGCATCTTCAAGCGCGCCAGCCTGGGCGACAAGGTCTGGCTCGATTGCGACATGGACGGCCTCCAGGACGCGAACGAGCCCGGCGTCGCCGGCGTCACCGTGCAACTCAAGAATGCGGCCGGGACGGTGGTGTCCACCACCGCCACCGATGCCAATGGCAACTACCTGTTCTCGAACCTGATTCCGGGCACGTACTCGGTGACGTTCGTGAAGCCGACGGGTTACTCGTTCACGACGAAGGACGCGGCCGGCAGCACGGATGCGAACGACTCGGATGCGGACACCGTCACGGGCAGCACGATCCAGACGACGCTCGTCTCCGGCGAGAACGATCTGTCGTGGGATGCCGGTCTGACCGCGGGCGAGCAATGCCTGACCTTCGACTTCAGCGGCAACACGGCGGTCTGCGGCACGAACGGCAACATCCGCACGTATACCGATTCGGGTGTGGCGGTGAACGTGAGCGCCTTCGCGCGAGACAGGTCGACGGGGTCCTGGTCCACTGCCTACCTCGGTGCGTACGGCGGCGGCCTGGGCGTGACGGACAGCAGCGAATCGGGAAGCGGCAATACGCACACGGTCGACAACACCGGCGGCCGCAACAACTATGTGTTGTTCGAATTCAATCAGGCGATGGAACTCGACGGTGCATATCTGGGGTATGTCGCCGGTGACAGCGACGTCCAGGTGTGGATCGGCAACGTGGCGGGCGCCTTCAACAACCACATGACCTTGAGCGATGCGGTACTGGCGGGCATGGGGTTCAGTGAGGTGAACACCACGACGCTCACGTCGGCCCGGTACGCCGATCTCAATGCCGGCATGTACAAGGGCAACGTGATCATCATCGCCGCCGACACGACCGATACGTCGCCGGAGGACTATTTCAAGATCGAGCAACTCGACGTGTGCACGTCGCCGTGCGTCGTGCCCAAAGCCAGCATCGGCGACCGCGTCTGGGAGGACAAGGACGCGGACGGCGTGCAGGAGAGCGGCGAGAACGGTATTGCCGGCGTGACGGTCAAGCTCCTGAACGCCGCGGGTACCGTGATCGCGACGACCACGACCAACGCTTCCGGGAACTATCTGTTCAGCAACCTGAACGCGGGCGACTACAAGGTCCAGGTCGTCAAGCCCACGGGCTACTACTACTCCGGCAAGGATCTCGGCGGGAACGACGCCACCGATTCCGACGTGGACGCCACCGGCACGACGGTCCTGACGACCCTTTCATCGGGCGAGAACGACTTGTCCTGGGACGCCGGCCTGTATCGCAAGGCCTGCATCGGTGACCGCGTCTGGGAAGACCAGGATCACGACTGGATCCAGGATGCCTCCGAACCCGGCATCGCCAACGTGAAGGTCAGCCTGCAGAATGGTTCCGGGGTCACAATCGCGACGACGTACACCAACACGTCCGGCTACTACGGCTTCAGCAACCTGGATCCCGGCGTCTACCGCCTGGTCTTCGACAAGACCAACACGGTCTACAAGGGCATCTCCATGACCAACTGGTTCTGGGGACAGAAGGATATCGGGACCAACGATGCCATCGACGGTGACGCCTACAGCACGACGCACGTCGCCTACACCGCCTACACGACGCTGGAGTCCGGCGAAAACGATCTGACCTGGGATGCCGCCATCACCCCGATCGTGATCGACCTCAACGGCGATGGCATCCACACGGTGTCGCGAGCGAATGCCGGCGGCTCCTTCGACATCTTCGGAACCGGTGCCAAGATCCAGTCGGGCTGGCTTTCCAGCGAAGACGGCTTCCTCGCGGTCGACAAGAACGGCAACGGGCAGATCGACGGTATCGACGAGTTGTTCGGCGGTGTGACGAAGGGCGTCGGATTCGCCCAGCTTGCCAGCTTCGACAGCAACGGCGACGGCACCGTCGATGCGGACGATGCTCGGTTCAACGACCTGCAGATCTGGCGCGACGCCAACGGCAACCACTCGACCGACGCCGGGGAACTCATGTCCCTCGCCCAGGCCGGCCTGGCCGCGCTGAAGACGGGCTACGTCGAACTGCCCTTCCTCGATGCGAACGACAACCTCCACCTCGAGCGCAGCAGCGCCACGATGCTGGACGGGCAGGTCGTGGACATGACCGACGTCTACTTCAACGTGTCGGCAGCCGACGCGGCGGCAGCGGGGCTCAACCTCCCGACGCTGGCCGAAATGCTCGGTGACGATACGTCGATGGACGTGATCCTGGGCGCGAGCGGCGACGCGGCGGCAGCCAGCGCGGCCGCACCTGCTGCGGATCTCGGAACCGACAGCACGCTCGATGCAGTGCGTACGGTCTTGACGCAACTCGACCAGCACGAGCACGCGCTGGCAGCCTGACGGTCAGGGCCGAAGCGGCGAGGCAGCCGCTTCGGCCCGATCGTGCGGTTGTGCCGTTCCACCAGCCCCACCGTGCAATGCGGTGGGGCTTTTTCATGCTGGGTCCTGTCGGGGGTACTGCTGCGGGCATTCGGCCGGTGGGGGCGTCGTGCCTCGGACGCTCCCGTGGTGCATGGATCTCGTCGGGACGCGCTGCGTTCCCACGCTTCCGGGCGACGTACCGCCCGGATGTCCTCGGTCGTCGGTCGGGAAATGGCGGGGAGGGCAGGCGAGGGCGGGAACCCTCGCCCTCCGGAGCATGCGACGCCGTCGGCGCATGACCTTCGAGCAGGATGTCGCCTCGACGTCGACCGGTGAAATGGCAGGACGGTGACGGCCGGAAGTCGCACGCGTGCGTGCAGGTCCGCTCGGCTTGCCTTGGCGCCACCCCGATTGCCGCGTCTCAAGGTCCCTGACGAGGTCAGCGCGCGTCGGCGGCAGCGAGGCACGCCCTTGCCGGGCCCGGATGGGGCGACCGGGCACCCTCTTGTCCGAACTATCGCTCCTGCAGGGCGCCCGAGAGCACCTTGGTGACGGGCTTGAACAGGTATTCGAGCACGCTGCGCTCACCTGTCGTGATGCGCGCGTCGACAGTCATGCCCGGCAGGATTCGAAGATGCTGTTCGGGTGTGCCCAGATAGTTGCGGTCCGTCACGAGATGGACCTCGAAATACAGGTTCTCCTGCTTGGGATCGAGGACAGCGTCTGCGCCGACCCGCGACACCTTCGCGTCGAGCGATCCGTAGACGGAAAAATCGTAGGCGCTCACCCGGACCTTCGCCTTCTGCTCGGCACGCAGGAAGGCGATGTCCTTCGGCTTGACCTGGGCGGCGATGAGCAGCTCGTCCTCGACGGGAATGATCTCCATGAGCGTCTCCCCCGGCTTCGCGACACCGCCTTCCGTGGTCAGCATCATGCGGTTGACGATGCCTTCCATCGGCGCCCGGATCGCATGCCGCGAGACCTTGTCCTCGTCGCCGGTCATCTTCTGCGACAGTGCCGCCAGCTTGACCTGCAGCTCGTTGCGCTGGGTACTCGCCTCGGTGACGATCTTTGCCTTCGTTTCCGCGCCCTTCGCCTCGGCTTCGCGGATGGCCGCTTCCAGCCGAGGAATGGCCAGCTCCGCGGCGCGGAGATCTCCCTGGATGCGCGAGACTTCCTGTTGCGCCGCCAGCTGCTGTCCTCGTGTTCCTGCCCCCTTGGCCAGCAATCGCTCCTCGATCTCGAGCTGCTGCTCTGCGATGCCCATGTTCTGCTTGAGGGAGCGGATGCGCCCGTGCGTCTCGCCGAGCTCCTGTCTGCGCTGGTCGATCTGGCGCTGCGCCACGGCCAGCAGGGCGCTCTGTTCGGACTGCCGGGACGACCAGAGCTGCATCTCGCGCCGGACCTGGTCGGGCACGTGGGCGACGACATCCTTCGGGAACACCGGGTGGGTTCCGCTGATCTCGGCGTTGAGGCGTGCCAGGGCCGCCTGCTGGCCCCAGTACGATTCCTGGCTCTCGCCGAGACTCGCGTTGAACTGCTTGTTCTCCAGCGTGACCAGGAGGTCGCCCTTGTGAATCTGCACCCCTTCACGCACGTGGATTTCGCGGACGATGCCGCCCTCGAGGCTCTGGATCTGCTGGACGCGTCGCGACGGGATCACCTTGCCCGAGGCCTCCACGGTGATCTCCAGCTTGGAGAACGCCATCCAGACGAACGCGAAGAGCAACAATGCGCCGATCACGCCGACCAGCGCGATGGCGGCACGCTTCGGCCCCTGGTCGAGGTCGAGATAGCTGGTGACGTGCTGTTCGTGATCGGCTCTCATGCCTGCGCCACCTTCGCTTCCCGTGCCGGGGCCGGCTTGATTCCGCCCAGCTTCTGCAGCGCCTCGGTCGTCGGACCATCCACTAAGACCTGTCCCTGTTCCAGCACCACCAGCCGGTCCACGAGCGGCAGCATCGCCATCCGGTGCGTGACCAGCAGCAGCGTGGTGCCCGCCAGGTTCTCGCGCAGGCTGCCGATGAGTGCCTGCTCGGTGGCGGGATCCATCATGCTGGTGGGCTCGTCGAGCAGCAGCAGCTTCGGTCGCCTGACGAGTGCGCGGGCGAGTCCGACGATCTGACGCTGACCGCCGGAGAGCTTTTCGCCGCGCTCGCCGACCTGCGTCGCGAGACCGTCCGGCAGCTGGTTCAGCAGCCGGTCGAGGCCGGACACCCGCAGCGCGAAGAGCAGGTCCTCGTCGGTGGAATCGACGGCGCCGACGACGAGGTTCTCCTTGATGGTTCCGTGGAACAGGACCACGTCCTGCGGCACGTAGCCGATCAGCCGCCGCAGGGCGCGCGGATCGAACTCGCGCACCGGGATGTCGTCCACCAGCACGCTTCCCGCGTCGGGCTCGTAGATGTTGAGCAGCATCTTCAGCAGGGTGCTCTTGCCGGAGCCGACGCGGCCGATGAAGCCGACCCGCTCGCCGGGCTGGATGGACAGCGAGACGCGCCGCAACGCCAGGCTCTTCTCCGAGTACTTGAACTCCGCCTCGCGCAGTTCGACGCGGCCCGACAGCGTCGAGACGAACAGTCCGTCGCGCTTGTCGTCCGTCGGCGTGCGCATGATCTGTTCGAGGGCATCGAGCGACAGCTTGGTCTGTTCCCAGCGGATGATGAGCCCCGCCAGCTGACCGATCGGCGCGACGGCGCGCGAGGCCAGCATCGAAGACGCGATGAGCTGTCCGAGGGTCAGGTGTCCCTGTGCGATCAGGATGGCGCCGAACATCACCAACAGGATCGTCTCGAGACTGAAGAGCGTGCCCGAGAGATAGTTGCTGAAGCTCGTGAGCTCGCGCGTGTGCATGTTGCGCTCGGCGATCTTGGCGCACAGCATCTCCCAGCGCTGCCGGGCCCAGGAATCCCCACCGAGGGCCTTGACGGTGTCGATGCCGTTCATGACCTCGAAGAGGTGGGCAGTGCGCTGCGCACTGTCCCGGCTCACGCCCTTCATGATCCGGCCGAGCGGACGTTGCAGGTAGAACGCGACGCCGAGGGCGATCGGGATCAGCGCCAGCGGCACCAGCACGAGCATCCCGCCGATGATCCCGATCAACGCCAGATAGAAGATGACGAAGGGCAGGTCACCGATCACGGCGAGCGTCGATGCCGTGAAGAATTCGCGGACCGATTCGAAATCCCGCACGGCATTGGCGAGCACGCCGCCGGAAGCGGGCCGCGAGGCCGTCCGCATGCGCAGGCTGTGCGCGAAGACCTGGGACGACAACGCCAGGTCCGCGCGGCGTCCCGCGGCATCGAGGAGATAGCTCCGGAGGATCTTCGTCACGAGGTCGAACAGGGCCATGGCCACCGCGGCCGTGGTCAGGACCCACAGGCTGTCGAGCGCGTTGTTCGGGACGACGCGGTCGTACACGGCCATGGTGTAGAACGGGATGGCCGCGCCGATCAGGTTGATGACGATCGACGCGAGGATGGCCCAGCCGTAGATCGGCCGGTTGACCTTCAGGGTGTCCCAGAACCAGCGTGCAGGCTCGCGGACGTAGTAGAGCAGGCTGCGCGTGTCGAAGAAGAACACCGGCCGCACGGAATACCAGTCGAACCCCGTGTCGGCGCCGACCGCATCGATCGGCATCCAGGACACTGCGCCGGTGTGGGGATCCGCGCACTCGAAGCGATGGCCGTCGCGGTGCAGGACGACGACGGCGTCGCCGTCCTCCTTCAGCACGAGAGCGGGGAGCATCGACGACTTGATGCGGGAGACGTCCGTGTCGAAGGGCGTCAGCACCAATCCGCCGCGAGCCGCGGATTCCTCGAGCAGCGACAACGCGGGACGCCGCGCGTCGAGCGGCAGGCCGGTCATCAGCTGCCGGCGATCCAGATTGCGTCCGAAGTGCCGGGCAATGAAGGCGAGGGCTTCGATCGCGGGCGGCGTCTCATGGCCGGACGGGGCGGCGGCGTGTGCCGCAGTGTCGTCGGGGAGACGTCCGACCTCGCGAGGACCGTCGGCGGGTTGGGGGGGGATGTTCAGTTCCACGCGTTCCTTCAGCCTCGTGTTGGAGGATCCGGCGGTGCCGCAGCGGCCCGGATCGCATTCGTCGTCGCCGGGGCGAGGGGAACCGGCACGGCGAAGAGCGGGAAAAAGCAAGGATCGCTCCGAGAAAGCCATCGCCCTCAAGGTCCCCCGGTTCCGTGCCGTTGACAGACCGGGTCCGACCTGACGGCGGTCCTGCTGCCCCTCTCACCCGATCCCCGCCCCATGTCACTCGTCCCCCGAACTCTCCGCCTGGCGCTGGCCGCATCGCTGTTCGCCACGGCTTGTCCCGCGCCGGGGCAAACCCTGCCGGAATTGCTGCGCATCCTGGTCGACAAGCACCCCGATCTCGTCCGGGCCCAACTGGCGATCGATGCGGCACGGGAACAGGTCAAGCAGGCCTATTCCCCGTTCCTGCCGCGGATCGGCGTCCAGTACGACCAGGCGCGAGCGACCAATCGCCTGCTGGGCATCAACACCGCCCAGGAGACGCGTCAGACGGCGGCCTTCGTGCAGTGGAACCTCTTCAACGGCGGCGGCGACGTCGCGCGGCTGAATGCCACGGAGAGCGGCAAGGCTGCCGCGGAGTCCGACCTGGAGGACCTGCGCGAAGAACTCGCGCTCAGCCTCACCGAGGCGTACATGAACGTCGTGACGGCAGACCGTCAGGTCCTCAATGCCCAGATGCTGGTCAAGGATCTGGCGGCCCTCGCGGAGACCGTGCGCGCGCGCGTCGACAGCGGCGCGAGCGCGGACAATGAATTGCTCCAGGCGACGTCGAAGCTTCTGCAGGCGAAGAACAGCCTGGCGCTCGCGCAGGGGCGCTACGCCGGCTCCCGCAACCGCCTCAGCGCGCTGGTTGGTGAGCGCGTGACCTGGGTGGTCGACCCGATCCTCAGTTCCGAGCTGGCCGTGCGTCGTCTGGATGAACTCGTGTCGCTCGCCACCGCGGTGAATCCGCAGGTCCGTTCTGCCGAATCCCGTGTCCGGGCGGCCTCCGCGGACATGCGCTCGGCCCGTGCCGAATTCCTGCCGAAACTCCAGTTCGAGGCGCGCAAGAACCTCACGCTCGAAGGGCCCAACCAGCTGCAGAGCGGCCTGGAACGCGAGAGCCTGTTCACCGTGACCTACATCATTCCGCTCGGCGGCAGCACGTACTTCCGCTGGACCGAACTGGCGGCGCGACGGGCCGCCGCGGAAGCGACCATCGAGACCGTGAAGTTGAAGATTCGCGCAGAACTGGGGGAAACGCGGGAGATCTTGCTCGAACAGCGCGCCATCGCCCGGCAGATCGAGGAACGGGTGGCGGCATCGGTCCGCGTGTTCGACGCCTACCGCCTCCAGTACGACGCCGGCAAGCGCAGTCTCATCGATCTGATCCTCGTTCGCGAGGATCAGTACGCCGGCCAGGAAGCGCTGATCACCAACCTCTCGGAGCAGCGTGTCGGCGCGGCAAGGTTGCATCGAGGCCTTGGCCAGCTGCGCGCCGTATTGCTCGATCCGGAGGCCGCGAATAAATCGCTCGCCGGCCTGACGCTGGACACCGCGAACGAGGCACCGCATTCGATCCGGTGACGGGCTCGGGCCATCCCGGGCGTCCCGCGTTCGACTCAGGTGACGGACGGCGTCCGCGCGGATCGCTTCGCACTGAGGCGGCACTCACGAACTCCCGCACCACGGTGCGATCGACGCCGCCGGTGCGGCAGCGGCACGGCACGATCAGGCGTGTTCAGTCCGGTCCGCCGCTGCGTTGCGCCGCCGGCCGGTCGATCAGGCCTCTCGTGTCGACGACCACCCGGGCCGGATCGGCCTGAGCGAGCCACGGAATGTCGGCGATGAGCGGTGCTTCCAGCAGACGCACCAGCGTGTCGCGGTTGTCTTCGTACCGCAGCATCGCTGCGTCGATCCGGTTGGCGACCCACCCGGCCAGCACGAGACCGCGCGCGCGGATCGCCGCTGCACTCAGCAGTGCGTGATTGAGACACCCCAGGCGCATGCCCACCACGAGCACCACCGGCAGCCCGAGCCGCACCGCCACATCCGCGAACGAGTGCCGCGCATTCAGCGGCACGAGAAAGCCGCCGGCGCCTTCCACGACGACCATGTCCGCCCGTCCGGCGAGCGAGCGGAACCGCTCGGCAATCGTGTCGATATCGATCGTCACGCCCGCGTCGATCGCGGCAAGATGAGGCGCGATGGCGGGCGCGAAGGCATAGGGGTTGATCTCGTCTCTCGGTGCCGTCACGTTCCCCGCGGCGACGAGCGCGTCGACATCGTCATTGCGCCATTCGTTTCCGGTCTCCATCGCCCCCGCCGCAACGGGTTTCATGCCGACCGTCCGGAGACCGCGCCGGCCGAACGCGTGCAGCAGCGCCGACGCGACGAGCGTCTTGCCGACGCCGGTATCGGTTCCGGTGACGAAGAGGCCGTTCACCGGTGCGGCATCGCCGCGTCGAGGGCGGCTCGGGCGGCCGCAACGAGAGTGGCGAACTGCTCGTCGTCGACGACGTACGGGGGCATGAAGTAGACCGTTCGTCCGAGCGGGACGAGCAGAGCGCCGTGATCGAGGGCGGCCTGCGAGAAGCGGCGGGCGAAGCCGCGGGGTGCCGACGGCACGTCGAAGGCCCAGATCATCCCCGTGCGCCGCCAGTGCGCGATGCGCTCGTCGCATGCCAGCGGTGCCGCGAGGCGGTCGAACCGGCAGGCGCGTTCCCGGTTGCGGTCCAGCACCCGATCGGCAGCGAAGATGTCGAGCACTGCCAGCGCCGCGCGGCAGGCGAGCGGATTGCCCGTGTACGAATGTGAATGCAGGAAGCCCCGGGCGGCGCTGTCGTCGTAGAACGCTTCGAAGATGCGATCCGTCGTCAGCACCACGGACAAGGGCAGGAACCCGCCGGTGATGCCCTTGGACAGGCAGAGGAAGTCCGGCCGGATGCTCGCCTGCTCATGCGCGAACATCGATCCGCTGCGGCCGAACCCGACCGCGATCTCGTCGGCGATGAGATGGACCTCGAAGCGGTCGCAGAGCGCGCGCAGTCCGGCGAGGTACGACGTGTCGTGCATGGCCATCCCGCCCGCGCACTGGATGAGCGGTTCGACGATGCAGGCCGCGATCCGGCCGGAATGCTCCGCCAGCACGCGTCCGGCATCGGCCAGGGCGCGCGCCGCGACATCGCCGCCGTCTTCCCCGGACGCCGCCTTGCGCCCGTCCGGCGAGGGCAAGGCGAGCGCCGGTCGCACGAGCGGCTCGTAGGCCTGACGAAACAGCGGCACGTCGGTGACGCCGAGCGCGCCGAGGGTCTCGCCGTGGTAGCCGCCCTCCAGGCAAAGGAATCCATTCTTTCCCGGCCGGCCGGCATTGCGCCAATGGTGCGCGCTCATCTTGAGCGCGATCTCGGTGGCCGAGGCGCCGTCAGACGCATAGAAGGCATGACCCAGCGCCTGTCCCGTCAGATCGGCGAGCCGTTCCGACAGTTCGATCACCGGCTCATGGGTGAACCCCGCGAGGATCACGTGCTCGAGCCGTTCGAGCTGCTCGCGGATGGCGGACGCGATGCGGCGTTCGCCGTGGCCGAAGAGGTTGACCCACCAGGAGCTGATGCCGTCCAGGTAGCGCCGACCGTCCGCGTCGAACAGCCAGGGGCCGTCGCCACCGACGATCGGCAGCAGCGGCACGCCCTCGTGAGTCTTCATCTGCGTGGCCGGATGCCAGACGGCTTTGCGGCTGCGCTCGGCGAGCGCGATGTTGCGTGATGTCATCGAAGCCGGTGGCGCGCCGATCAGGCGTCGACGACGAGCGTCGGCGAACGTGCGGAGGTCTCCGCGCGCTCGGTGCGCGCGGATTGCCGGAGCGCGTCGGTCAGGGCATCGATGTGGGCGTCGTCGTGCGCGGCGGAGAGGGAGATGCGCAGTCGGGCGGTACCGGCGGGCACGGTGGGCGGACGGATGGCAGGAACCCACAGGCCGCGTTCCCACAGCGACTGCATCAGTGCCAGCGCCTCGCCGTTGCCGCCGACGATCAGCGGCTGGATCGCGGTGTCGGACGGAGGCATCGACCACGGGGTACTGCGGAGCGCGTCCCGGAGGCGGCGCACATGTCGTCTCACGCGCTCGAGGCGCCAGGGTTCGTCCCGCATCACGGCGAGACCTTCGCGCACGGCTGCCGCGAGCATCGGCGGTGTCGCCGTCGTGAAGATGTAGGTGCGCGCGCGCTGCACGAGCCATTCGATCGCGTCCGCCGGCCCGGCGACGAAGGCGCCCGAGACGCCGGCCGCCTTGCCGAGCGTGCCGAGGTACAGGACGCGCGGAGACCGGATGTCGAAGTGTTCCAGCGCGCCGCGACCGCGGCGTCCGAGCACGCCGAAGCCGTGCGCGTCGTCGAGCAGGAGCATGGCGTCGTGGCGGTCGCACAGTTCGACCAGTGCCGCCACGGGGGCGATGTCGCCATCCATGCTGAACACGGCGTCCGACAGCACCAGCTTGTGCCGCGCGGTCGAGCGGGCCAGCTGCGAGGCGAGCGCTGCGGCGTCCGCGTGCGGAAACACGTGTACGTCGGCCCGCGACAGACGGGCGCCGTCGATCAGGCAGGCGTGATTGAGGGCATCGGAGAACACGGCGTCGCCCCGTCCGACCAGTGCCGGAACGATGCCGCTGTTGGCCTGATAACCGGAGGAGAAGTACAGCGCCCGGGGCAGGCCCACGAACGCCGCCAGTTCCGTTTCGAGGGCTGCGTGCTCCTGGTGATGTCCGGAGATGAGGTGGGAGGCTGCCGCGCCGACGCCGTGTTGCCGAGCCGCCGCCACGGCCGCCGCGGTGATGCGCGGATGATCGGCGAGACCGAGATAGTCGTTGGAGGCGAAGTCGACGACGCGGCGGCCATCGACGTCCAGGATCGGTCGCAGCGCACCGGTCACCACGCGCCGGTGTCGCCGCAGTCCGGCGTCGTCGAGCGCTGCGAGCTCCCGCGCGAAATCGCGCATCGGTCGGCGTCAGAGCGGCTGCATGCCGAGCCGGTCGAGCAGCTGCCGGTCGCGGGCGGCCTCGGGATTGCCCGTGGTCAGCAGCCGATCGCCGTAGAAGATCGAGTTCGCGCCGGCGAGGAAGCACAGCGCCTGGCCTTCGTCGGTCATCTGCGATCGTCCGGCCGACAATCGCACGAAGGTCTTGGGCATGGTGATGCGGGCGGCGGCTATCACGCGCACGAAGTCGAGGACGTCGACGGGCGCTTCCTGTGCGAGCGGTGTGCCGCCCACCTTCACGAGGGCGTTGATGGGCACGGACTCCGGGTACGGATCGAGGTTCGCAAGCTGCGCGATGAGGGCGGCCCGGTCGCGGATCGCCTCGCCCATCCCCACGATGCCGCCGCAGCAGACGTTGATGCCGGCCGCCCGCACCCGGCCCAGCGTGTCGAGGCGGTCCTGATAGGTCCGCGTCGAGATGATCTCGCCGTAGAAATCGGGGGAAGTGTCGAGGTTGTGGTTGTAGTAGTCGAGCCCGGCGTCCCTGAGCTGTTCGGCCTGGCCTTCTTTCAGGAGGCCCAGCGTGGCGCACGTCTCGAGACCGAGCCCCTTCACCGCCCGCACGATGCCGAGTACGGCTTCGAGATCGCGCTGCTTCGGCCCCCGCCAGGCCGCCCCCATGCAGAAGCGCCCGGCGCCGGCGGCCTTCGCCGCCCTGGCCGCAGCGACGACCTCGTCGATGGCCAGCAGCGGTTCGTCGTCCACTCCGGTCTCGAATCGGCGCGATTGCGGACAGTAGGCGCAATCCTCGGGACAGCCCCCCGTCTTGATCGAAAGCAGTGTGGACAGTTGGACCCGACCCGGATCGAAGTGCTCGCGATGCACCGTCTGGGCACGGTGGAGCAATTCGGGAAAGGGCAAGGTGAGCAGCGCTTCGATGGCGTCCACGGACCAACGTGCGGGGGACGTCGCGGGCATGGCGCCTCGCGGAGTCGGGACGGGGGCGCTGTCGAGAGGGGTCATGGCGCTGAGCGTGAAAGTTGTCAAATGCTCGAGATATTATCGTTTGACAGATCACGGGGGAAGCGGGTGACCGGGCTCCCGTGTCGATGCGGCGCCCGTCGTCACCAGCGAGATGCATCGCGCCGCGACCGCCTTCGCAACGTCCCGGGCCCCGTCGATGGAATAGCGTTCGGCGAGCGCCCGCGCTCCCTCTCGATACACCCGTTCACCCAGGAGCCGCTGGAGGGCCGGGACGCCGCGCTGCCGGGCATCGGCTTCCGTGAGGTACAGGCCCGCTCCGGCCTCCGCGACCCGACGGGCAAACAGCAACTGTTCGGCGTGCATCGGCAACATGACGACGGGGATGCCGGCCCGGAGCACCGTGCAGACGGTGCCCGAGCCGGCGTTGCACAGGACGGCGTCCGCCGTCCGGCATACCTGCGCCATGTTGACCGGCGCCGTCACGAACGACAGTCGAGGTGTGGTGTGCTTGAGCGCCAGTTCGGGCGCCAGACCGGGGATGAACGCGCACGTGCGAAACGGGGCCTTGGCCAGGGCGGCGACGAGGCTGTCGACGGCGCCGTATTCGCCCTTCAGATACGCGAAGACGCGCGGCAGGTCGCCCTCGGGCCACACCGGATCGACGCCGTGCATCGCCGTGGGCAAGGGTCCCCAGTAGTGCTGACCAAGGTCGGCCGCCCGCTGCGCATAGTGGTCCACCTCTCGCCAGGTCAGCAGGAAGTTCTCGTCGACGGCGAGCAGTTCGTGCAGCTTCGCGAGGGGCGCGGCCCCCAGCGACTGCAGGACGGCGTTCGCCGTTGCGAGGGCGCGTGCCTCGGACTGCACGACCCTGGACGGATCGATGGCATCCCAGACGCGGAAGGGCGGGATGGGCGAGACGGCGGGCGGTTGGAAGAACCCCGTGCCGATCGTCGTGCGGAGGATCGGGAGTCCCCGCAGCGCGAGGAGCAGTGTCGGTGCATGGTCTGCAATGACCAGGTCCGGCGTCAGGGCCGCCAGAACCGACCGCCACCCGAGAGTCAAGCCGAGCAGCCGTCGCGCGTCGAGGAACCCCGCGCGGAACAGCAACTCCGCATACGTCGCGGACTCGGGAAGCCCCCTCAGCGCAGACAGCCAGACCGGTGCCTGCCACAGGGACAAGCCGGGATGCCGTGCGAGATCGCCGAAAGCGGCGGTCGCCGTCGACAGGTCCCGCAGGACGGCGTGGACCCGGTGTCCGTCGTCCAGCAGCGGGCGGGAGATCTGGGACAGCGGCACGGCGTGGCCGAGGCCACCGCCGAGTTCCCAGGCGAGCATGAAAGTGGCCATGGTGATTGAGAGGAATTCCCTTGTCTCGGCGTCGATCGACTGACTAAACTTACCGAACTAATACGTTTAATCGCAAGGAGACCCCATGACATTTCCTCGAACCGCACTTGCTGTCGCACTGTCGGCCGCCTGTGTCGCCATCCCGGCCCGCGCGCAGTCCGTCGCCGCGCAGATCGCCGGATCGATCGTCGATACCGGCAACGTCGCCGCCTCCGCATCGAGCCCCGTCGACGGCAATCCGGTCTCCGGCAGTGCCTACACCGGCGGCCTGTACTTCGGTCAGTCGCAGTTCTACGGCGACGTGTCCACGGGAACCACCGTCGTTCGCGTCCTCGCCGGCAAGAACCGCGATGTGCTGTCCGAACTCGTCTACGAAGCCGTCGTGACCAACACGACGGACGGCGCCATCGACCTCGATTTCCGTTTCTTCATCGGCCGTGGCCGGGTCGGGATCGATCACCAGACGTACGGCGATTCGTTCAGCGCATCGGCGGCTCTCGACGCCACGATCACGTGGGGCGACACCCCGCTGTGGCGCGTGTACCTGGGCATGACGGGGTCCGGCGCGCCCGGCGAGTTCGGCGGCATCGAGTCCTACACGCCGACGATCGAGCGTTCCGCGTCCGCCTCGGCATTCAGTGCGTCCGCGTCCGGATCGAACATCTACTACGACCCGTACGCAGGCACTCTCGGGCTCGGCCTTCTGGGCGCCCATGAATCCAAGGTGCTGAGCTATCGCATCGCCGCCTCGGGCTACTACACGACGGACGCGGAGATCGACATGTACGGCTACGGTGGCCAGGCCGTGGTCGGCAACACCGATCCGTTCGATTTCTCGGGTCGGCCCGCAGACGAATTCGGCAACCCGCTTCCCGGCGGCGTCCAGGCCGTGCCCGAGCCGGAGACCTACGCGATGCTGTCCGTCGGTCTCGTCGCGCTCGGCGTCGCGGCGCACCGTCGCCGTCGACGTTCCGCGGCCGGGTCGGCCTGAACGACGGCCGCCGCCTTCGCCCTCGTCGGAAGGCCCCTTGAAAGGGGCTTTCCGCTTTCTGGAGCGCGCTGGGGTCAGGGCACCACGGCCACCGCTTCGATCTCGATCCGCGCCTCGGGCACGACCAGCGCCGATACGCCGATCATCGTGCTCGCCGGCGGGCGGGTCGGATCGATGAACCGGTTGCGCACTTCCGAGATCGCCGCGCGGTCATCGGGTTCCAAGTCGACCACGTACACCGTGAACTTCACCACGTGATCGAAAGTGGCGCCTGCCGCGGCAAGCGCCTTGGCGAGGTTCTCGAAGACCCGCGTGGTCTGCGCGCGGAGGTCGCCCACGCCCACCAGCCGGGCGTCCTCGTCCCAGGCGATCTGTCCGCTGATGTGAATCGTCCGCTCGCCCGAGACCACGGCGACCTGGGAGAACGTGCCGAGATTCGCGAGCCCCGGCGGATTGATGAAGGTGATCACGGCAGCCCCCTGTCGGTTGCGGGAAGAACTCTTGCTTGCCCACGACCGATCTTACGTCAGCGTTGCCGGTGCGCCCCGACGGGTCGCGACCGATTTCTGCAACAATTCGCTGCTACGTTCCGAGGGAATGCAATATGACCGGAGGATTTCCGATGCGGGGATGGATCTGTGCGCTCAGTCTCGTCGCGGTGGCGCTGCCTGCCATGGCGCAGGACAAACTGCCGGCAGGTGTCGTGGCCAGGATGGGCGACACGGAACTCCGGGTCGATGAACTGAAAGCGATCCTCGATGCCCTCGGACCCGAAGCCAAGGCGCAACTGGCCCAGGCGCCCGCGGAATTGAACCGTATCGTCCGGGCCGAACTCCTGCGCAAGTCCCTCGGTGCAGAGGCGCGCGCCAAGGGCTGGGACAAGCGGCCGGAGGTCGTCACGCAGCTCGACCGGGCACGCGAACAGGCGCTGGTCGCCAGCTACATGAACAGCGTCGCGAAGCCGCCGGAGAGTTATCCCGCCGAGTCCGACATCCGAGCCGCCTACGACCAGAGCCAGAACGCGTTCACGGTGCCGAAGCAGTACCGCCTCGCGCAGATCTTCGTCCTCGCCCCGCCGGAATCGGACAAGGGGGCAACCGCCAAGGCGCAGGCCAAGCTCAACGACCTGTCCGACAAGGCTCGCAAGAAGGGGGCGGATTTCGCGGCACTGGCAAAGACCGGATCGGAGCATGCCGAGAGCGCGGCCAAGGGCGGCGACATGGGTTGGGTCGCCGAGGCGAACCTGATTCCGGAACTGCGCGAACCCGTGTCGGCCATGAAGAAGGGCGACATCAGTGCGCCGATCAAGACGACCCAGGGCTGGCATGTCCTCCGGCTGGAAGACATTCGCGAGAAGGGCGTGCGTCCGCTCACCGAAGTGCGGGACCAGATCGCCGCGGCGCTGCGGATGCGTCGCGCCCAGGAAACCGAGCAGGCCTATCTCACGTTCATGACCAACAAGACACCCGTCAGCATCAGCGATGCGGAGCTGGCGAAGGTGCAGGGCGGATTGAAATAGATCGGGACGGTGACGGCGTGACGATGTGAAGGCGTGAAAGCGAAGAGGCCGCGTTTGCGGCCTCTTCTCGTTTTCGGACACCGGAGCGTCGACGTTGCCGCTCGTCCGCAGCGCGGAGGAGCCAAACCCTCACGCCTTCACACCTTCACGTCTGCACCGCTTCACCGGTTGTAGTCGTCCGCGAAGCGCACGATGTCGTCCTCGCCGAGATAGCTGCCGGACTGGACCTCGATCAGCTGCAGCGGAACGATGCCGGGATTCTCCAGCCGGTGCTTCTCACCGAGGGGGATGTAGGTCGACTGGTTCTCGGTCAGCAGGATCTCCTCGGTGCCGCGCGTGACCTTCGCGGTGCCGCTCACGACGATCCAGTGCTCTGCGCGGTGATGGTGCAGTTGCAGTGACAGCTTCTGTCCCGGATTCACGGTGAGCCGCTTGACCTGATAGCGCTCGCCGGCGTCGATGCCTTCGTACGCACCCCACGGGCGGTACACCTTGCGATGGAAGGCATGCTCGGTGCGGTTGTCGGCCTTCAGCCGGTCCACCAGGATCTTGACGTCCTGCGCCGCGTGGCGACCTGCGACGAGCACGGCGTCCGCGGTTTCCACGATCACGAGATCCTGCACGCCCAGGGCGGCCACCATCCGATGCTCGGCTTTCACGAAGGTGTCGGAGGTGTCGCTGGCGATCACGTCCCCGTCCAGCACGTTGCCGTCCGGCGTCTTGTCCTGGATCTCCCACAGCGCGTCCCAGGAACCGACGTCGCTCCATCCCATGTCGACGGGGATCACCGCGCCGCGCCGGGTCTTCTCCATCACGGCGTAGTCGATGGAAATCGAAGGCGATGCCGAGAAGGCCTCGGGTTCGAGGCGGCAGAAGTCCATGTCGGTCTTCGCGCCCGCCAGCGCCGTCGTCACGGCGCCCAGCACGGCCGGCGCGTGCGTCCTCAGTTCCTCGATGAAGGCGGAAGCCTTCAGCAGGAACATGCCGCTGTTCCAGTAGTACTCGCCCGAGGCCACGAGCTTCTGCGCCGTCACCGCATCGGGCTTCTCGACGAAGCGGCCGATCGCGAAGGTGCTCTCGAGACGCGGCACGGTGGCACCCCGATTGATGTAGCCGTACCCCGTCTCCGGCGCATCGGGAATGATGCCGAACGTGGTGAGCAGATCGTTCGTCGCGGCGGCGGCCGCAAGCCGGATGGCGCGGTGGAACGAGGCCGTGTCCTTGATCACGTGATCGGACGGCAGCACGAGCATGAGTGCATCGGGGTCGTCCCTCAGCAGCGACAGCGCGGCCGCGGCCACGGCCGGGGCGGTGTTGCGCCCGACGGGTTCGAGGATGAGCCGCGCGGGCGTCGTGCCCAGGGCGCGCATCTGCTCGGCGACGAGAAAGCGGTGCTCCTCGTTGCAGACCACCGTCGGGGCTGCCACATCGGCCAGGCTGGCGAGGCGGAGCCAGGTGTCCTGCAGAAGAGAATGTTCGGAGGCCAGCCGCAGGAATTGTTTGGGATAGGCGCTGCGCGACAGGGGCCAGAGGCGCGTGCCCGAGCCGCCGCAGAGGATGACCGGATGAATTTTCATGAAGTTGCTGCCGGGTGAAGGGTGCGGGAGAAGGGAATCGGATCTTCGCAGCAATCCGCGTTCCCGCGGGCGGAGCTGCGGACGGACCGGTCGTTGCGAGGCCGGGGACCATCGCCCGCACCCCGTCGAAGTCCCATCCACCGCGAGACGGATCGATCGCAAACGCGGGTCGACACCGCGGTCTTCACCGCTCCGTTTCGCGCCGCATCAGGGTCCAGTCCTCCTGCAGCGTGACACGCGGATCGAAATTGGGCGAGTCGCTCAGGAGGTACTCGCCCTTGCCGTTGCTCCACGCGTTGCGATAGCTCGAGGACAGTTCCACGCGTTCGTTCGAGCGCGGATCGACGAAGGTCTCGACCCCGCGAATCGTCTGCCCGAACTGCTCGTGAATGCGTGCCTGGGACTCTTCGCGCTGCTGCACGGTCTGCTGCCACGTCTCGGCGGTGGCGCGTTGTGCCTCCTGCCAGATGCGATGCCGGTCCATCGCGCCGCGCGAGTTGATCTTCGCCATGCTGAGCAGGAACTGCCCCAGCGCGGCCTGGAACTGCGGGTTGACCCGCACCGATGCCAGGACGGTTGCGAACAGCGGCGCCCGGGCGTCGAGCTGGCCGCGAGCGGCGCGGATGCCGAACACGTTGTACGCGGTGACGGAATAGGTGTTCGAGTTGTAGTTCATCTGGCCCTGCATCAGCGCCGCCGTGTCGGCGGCCGGCGTCGCCTTCGTCAGCACGGTCGCCTGGATCCATTCCTCCACGGGCCGGCCGTTGTCCTGCCACGCGAGGCGCACCCGGCTCACGTCGGCACGTATGCCCCGCAGATAGCCCGCCTGCAGCAGCGCCTGGTTGCCTGCCTCGGCATTCCGGGTCTCGGTCCGGGTCGCACCGGGCAGCGGCTCGGTCCCCAGCACCTGCGCGCCCTGGCGAACCTGCGGCACCACCAGTTGCCGGACGAAATCCGCGGCGCCCAGGGTCGGGATCAACGGACAGCCGGTCTGGTTCGCGGCCTGCTGGCGGATGATCTGCTGCATCTGCGGGTCGTCCGTCCACTGCCACGTGAGCTGGGGCAACAGTTCGATGCCGGTGCTGCCGTCCGGCGAGACGGCGCGCCACTGGATCTGCACGATGTTGGGCGGGCAGCCGAACTGGCCCTGGGTCCAGCGCACGCCGCCGTCGGCGCGCCAGTCCGCGGGCACGAGCATCCGCAGCGCCTCCACCGGTTGACCCCAGCCCTCGTTGTCCATGACGCGCACCAGCTTCATTCGCTGGTACGACGTCGTCCCGCCGGGCCTCGGTCCCTCGGCGGCGGTCGGCGCCGGGGCGCCCGCGGGCGCCTGTCGTGCGGGAGGCGCCGTCAGCGCTCGCTTCTTCGCCTCGTACTCCTGCTGCGTCAGGATGCCGTTCCGGTAGGCGATGTCGAGGGCCCTCAGCTGTTCGGCGTGCGTCTCGGCCGCGCCGGCGGCCGGTGCGATGGCGGCGCAGCCGAGGATCAGCGCCGGCAGGTGTCTGCGGAAATGGATCATGGTTCGGTCTCTCCCTGTTCGTGGCCGCGGTGGCGAGCCCGCTGCCGCAAGTCCCTCGCCGCTGCGTCGTCCGGGACTCAAGTCGTCTGCGATCGCGTCGTTGACGCGAGAGCCCCCAAGAGCGGCCCGACGGGCCGATTCAACAAGATAGACGGTTTCGAGGCGATGCACAGCCCATCCCAAGACGCGGAATCCGGCCAGCGGGTGATCACGACACTCTGGCTGCTGCCGGTCCTCTGCCTCGCCGTGACGCTGGTGATGGCCCTGCTCGCCAGCATTGAAGTTCGCGACGAGCGACAGCGCCGCTTCGATCGGGCGGCCGATGCGGTCGTCAATCGCCTCCTGGAACACATGCGCCGCTACGAAGGCGTCCTCCAGGCCGCGCGCAGCCACTACCTGGCGAGCGGAACGGTATCGCAGGAAGAGTGGCTGTTGTTCATCCAGGAAGTCCAGCGCGATCGACCGCTGTCGGGCTTGCGCTCCGTCGGCCTGATGGAGCGGATTCCGGCCGCCGATCTCGCGCGACACCAGATCGCGCTGCGCCGTCTGCACGGCGATGCCTATCACGTGTGGCCGTCGACGCCCCGCACCGAATACCTGCCCGTGACCCGTGTCGCCCCGGCCACCGACACGGCGTGGCGCGTGCTCGGGTTCGATCAGTCGACCGAGCCGATACGGCGTGCGGCGATCCGCCACGCGGAACGGACCGGACGCATCGCGGTCACCGAGCGCATCCGCCTCGTGCAGGACGGCCGTGCCGGGCTGATCCTGTTCGTGCCCATCCGCGACCGCGGCCGGTCGGCCGATCCGTCGATGCCGCCGACCGCCTACGTGTATGGCGCCGTCGTCGTTCCCAATCTGGCGGCCATGGCCGTGGGCAGCGATCACAGTCTCGTGTCGCTGCGGCTGACGCAGGCGAATGCCGATCCCCTCTACGTGGATCCGCCCGACAATGACGAGGCATGGGGTGCCGCCCGCCTCCCGGCCGTCCATCGCGCGCTCGAGTTCGGCGGGCAGTCCTGGAAGGCGGAATTCCAGGCGCGTCCCGCCCTCATGGACGTCGACAATGCCGACATGCCCCGGAACGTCTGGGTGGGCGGCGGTCTCCTGGCCCTGCTTCTCGCCGGTGTCGCGTGGATCGCGCGATCCGTCACCGCGAAGGCGACCGCCAGCGCCAGGAGCGCACGGGCGGAGGAGGAGGCGAGCCGGCAATTGCTTCAGGGGGTGCTGGACGCGATGCCCGTCGCGGTCGTCGCCAAGGACGAGCAGCACCGATTCATTCTCGCAAACGCGGCCGCCATCCGATCCGCGGGCAAGTCGCGGGAGGCGCTGCTGGGCCGCTCCGATGACGAGATCCACCCGCCCGACGCGGCGGCGAGGTACCGCATCGAGGACGAGGAGGTGCTGGCGACGGGCGAGACCCGAAGCTATGAACAGGCCGACGTGATCCCCGGCGCCCCGCCCAGACACGTCATCAGGACCAAGGGGCCCGCGACACTGACGGATGGACGCCGGATCGTCGTCGTGACCTACGTCGACGTGACGGCCCGGCGACAGGCGGAGCTCGCGCGAGAACAGAATCGCAAGTTCCTCGAGGCCGTGCTCGACGCCATGCCGGACCCGATATTCGTGAAGGACGCCCGACATCGCTGGGTCGGCGTGAACGAGGCATTCGCCCGCCTCATGGGTCGTCCCAAGGCCGACCTCATCGGGATGGACGATCGCACCGTGCTCGGCCCGGAACTGGCTGCCGAACGGGAACGCGAGGACTGCCACGTGATCGCCGGCCGGACCGTGCTCCGGACCGAGCAGACCAATCTGCGCGAAGGCGACGACCTGCGCTGGATGCTGAAGACCAAGGCGCCGATCGTGCTGCCCGACGGCCAGATCGGTGTGGCCGGCATGGTCACGGACATCACCGACGTGAAGCGCCCCGAAGCCGAGGTCGCGGCGGCCCGTCGCGCCGTGGAACGGGAGCGGGGCTTCCTCGCGGCGATTCTCGATGCCATTCCGATCCCCTTGTTCGTGAAGTCCGCAGACCATCGGATGCTCATCCTCAATCGCGCCCACCTGGACGCCATCGGCGGCGAGCCGGAGCAGTTCATCGGGCTCCGTGACGAGGACTACCTGTCCGCGGATCTGGCGGCAGAAGCGTATGCCGAGGACGACGAGGTGGTCGGCACCGGCGCGCTGCTCATCCGAGAGCAGCAGACCCGGACACCCGCCGGGCGCGGTGCCTGGCGACTCACGCACAAGGCTCGGGCCATCGTCGACGGCGAGCGCTACGTCGTGGGCGTCGGCATGGACGTCACGGAACTGAAGGCGGCGCAGCAGCGTGCGGAATCGAGCCACGCGTTCCTCGATGCGGTCATGAACGCGATTCCGAACCTCATGTACGTCAAGGACCGGTCACGTCGCTGGGTCATGGTCAACGACACCTTCTGCCACGTCGTGGGCCGACCCCGCGACGAGCTTCTGGGTCGCACCGATGCCGACGTGTTCGGCGCCGCGTACGCCGAAGCGCGATCGCGCGAGGACGAGCAGGTCTTCGAGCGGGGCGGGCAGCTCACCTGGGAAATGCAGGATCCGCGGGGACGCTGGACGCTCAAGTCCAAACGCCTCGTCACGCTGCCGGATGGTTCCTCGTACATCCTGGGCAGCGATCTCGACATCGACGACCGGCATCGCGCCGAGGAACAGCTGGTGCGTCATCGCGACCAGCTGGAAGCCACCGTGCAGGAGCGCACGGCGGAGCTTCTCATGGCGAAGAATGCGGCCGAGGCGGCCAATCGCGCGAAGTCGGAGTTCCTCGCCAACATGTCGCACGAACTGCGCACGCCGATGCACGCGATCCTGTCGTTCGCGCGGCTCGGTCTGGACCGGATCGGCAACCCCGACGTGGCGCTCGAACGCATCGAGCAGTACCTCGGGCGCATTCACCAGAGCGGCTCGCGCCTGCTCGGACTGCTGAACGACCTGCTCGACCTTGCGAAGCTCGAGGCGGGCCGCATGAACTGCGACATGGTCGACACGGATCTGGCCGGTGTGCTGGACACCGCCGTATCGGAACTGGAAGCCGTGGCGCGCGAACGCGGCGTCGATCTGATCGTCGAGATCGAGGCGAGCGACCCCCGCGCCCGGATCGACGGGACCCGCATCGGTCAGGTGGCGAACAACCTGCTCTCCAATGCGATCAAGTTCACGCCCGCGGGACGCAAGGTGCGCCTGACGCTCGCGGACGACGTGCTGCGTGCGGCCGACGGGCCGGGCACGGTCGCGGCGCTGGCGGTGCGCGTCTCGGACGAGGGGGTCGGCGTTCCCGAGGACGAACTCGAAGCGGTGTTCGACAAGTTCATCCAGAGCAGCAAGACCAAGAGCGGTGCCGGCGGGACCGGGCTGGGTCTCGCGATCTCCCGCGAAATCGTCCTGCAGCACGGCGGCCTGATCTGGGCTGCCAACAATCCGGACGGCGGTGCCTGTTTCACCTTCGTCATTCCGCGCGATCAGGCCGGACGGGCGGCCGAGGCACCCTCGCCCCTGGCTCAGCGCGTGGCCTGACCCGCGTCGCGCCTGCCGAGCTATTGCGACGCCCGGGGCGCGGATCCGAGGCGCAGGGGAATCTCGCCGGTCTGTCCCTGGCGCACGATCCGCAGCGTGACGGTATCACCCGGACGATGCCGGCCGATCGCCTGCACCAGCGCCGCCGAATCCGCGACCGGGGTGCCATCCACCGCCACCACGACGTCCCAGGGCTGAACGCCGGCGGCCTCCGCCGGGCTCCCGGGGGCGATCTGTCCCACGAGCGCGCCCTGCTGCGTGCGCAACGCGGCCTGCTCCTGCGGTTCGAGATTGCGCGTCGCGATGCCTGCGAACGGCCGCGAACCGGCCGCGGGTGCGGGGACATCGTTGCCTGACGGTGCCGGGGCGGCGCCGCCGACCGGACCGAGGAGCGCGCGCTTCTTGGCGTCGTATTCCTCCTGCGTCAGCACGCCTCCTTCGAGGGCCTTGTCCAGCGCCGCCAGCCGTCGTTCCTGCGCCGGAGAAAGCGACGCGCCGGCGGATTTCGGACGCACGCTCCCGTCACCGGCGGTCGTGGCCCCCAGCACCACGCCCGATTCCAGCGCCTCCAGACTCGTCTTCAATTCGCCGAACCGCTCCTGCGGCACGGAGGTCATCGTGACGAACGAACCGCCCGTTGCCGGCACCGCCGCCAAGCGGAAGAAGGACGGCACGCCCTTCGGGTTGCGGCCGGACGAGAACACGACGGTCCCGCGCTGACCCCCCACGGTGACGGGGCCCCGCTTGATCTCCTGGAAGCCCTCCCACTGTCCCCGCACCTGTTCGAGGATCGCCCGGCTGATCGTCTCGGGGTCGGCACCTTCGGCCACGGTGAGGGTGACGGATGCGTCGCGCACCGTCAGCACCACCGACCGGGCGTCCTGGCTCGCCACGGTCCAGCCCTTGGGCGCCGTCAGCGAGAAGCGTCCGGCCGCATCACGGACCGGGGTCTGGGCCGTTGCGGCCATCGGGCCGGCGAACAGCACGGCGGCGATCACGGCCGACACGCTCCGGCGGACGAGTGTCGACAGCGGTCGAGGGTATCGGTGCGGCAACCTGCGGCGGTTCATGACGGGTCTCCTCCCGGGATCGGCGGTGTCCCGATGTTACCCGCGTGTCGATCCGGCTCGGGCGCACTGCCACGGTGCGGAGTCGTCGGCACGCCGCTTCGAACCGGTGCGGCGATGTCCTGAAATCGGGCGGCAATGCGGCCTCGCCGGGGGTTCCACCGTCATTTCGCCGTGGCACATCGATTGCGAAACAGGGCATCGAGGAGAGCGGAGCGCGGCGGCCCCGACCTTCGCTTCATCCGCTCGGAGGACCTTCGCCGCGACCGCGCGCATGGATGGCCATGCCTGGGGCTCCGATGCCCGCGAGATCGGCGATGTCCGGTCCGGGCGCCGATGCCCGCCGCACGATGCAGGGCTGCACGGAGGGATGGAAGCCCGCGAGACCGCGGGGTGCTCGCTCCCCCCTCGCCCTGCCGATGGCGGGGCGTCCGTCATGCCCCTGTCTCGATCCAGTCGCGGCCTGATCGGTGCGGTGTCCATCGCGTCGGACCGATGCCGCCGTGGTCCGGGGTCGACGGTGGCGGGGACGGTCGGCATCCGTCGAACGTTCACGACGACGCCTGTGCGATCGCCGCCGATGGGACAGGACACACAAGACACGCGAGACACGACACGAGGAGACGGTCCGAACCATGACGATACGGGATCTCAGCATCGAATCGCTGCGCGTGGCCTATGCCGCCGGGCAGCTGACGCCGACCGGCCTGATCGAGGAACTCGCAACCACGTTGTATGACGACGACGTGCATCGCGTGTGGATCCACCGCCTGCCGCTGGCGCAGATCCTGGCGACCGCGAAGGCGCTCGAGGATCGCGATCCCGCATCGCTGCCGCTCTACGGTGTCCCGTTCGCCATCAAGGACAACATCGATCTGGCCGGGGTCCCGACCACGGCGGGTTGCCCGGCCTTCGCCCATACGCCGGCCCGCAGTGCGGTCGTCGTGACGCGGCTCGTCGATGCCGGCGCGATCCCGCTCGGCAAGACGAACCTGGATCAGTTCGCCACCGGCCTCGTGGGGACCCGGTCGCCGTACGGGGCATGCCGCAACAGCTTCGATCCCGACTTCATATCGGGCGGATCGAGTTCCGGGTCGGCCGTGGCCGTGGCGCTCGGTCAGGCATCGTTCAGTCTCGGCACCGATACGGCGGGGTCCGGGCGCATCCCGGCCGCGTTCAACAATCTCATCGGTCACAAGCCGACGCGGGGACTTCTCTCCGCCACGGGAACCGTGCCGGCCTGCCGGTCGCTCGACACGATCTCGATCTTCGCGCTCACGGCCGGCGATGCGCAGCGCGTGCTCGACGTGGCCGCGGCATTCGACCCGGACGATCCGTTCTCGCGAGTGCCCGAACCCGGCGGAAGCGGATTCGGCGCGAAGTTCCGGTTCGGTGTCCCGACGTCGGACAGCCTTGAGTTCTTCGGCGACGAGGACTACGAGGCCTTGTTCGGCGCGACGGTCCGGCGGCTCGAACGACTCGGGGGATCGCGTGTCGACGTCGACCTCACGCCGTTTCTCGATGCCGCGCGCCTGCTGTACGACGGCCCGTGGGTTGCCGAACGCTACGCCGCCATCCGCGCCTTCTTCGATGCCCACGCCGCCGATCTGCATCCGGTGACGCGGGACATCCTCGAACGCAGTCGTGCGTGGTCCGCTGCGGACAGCTATGACGCCCTCTACCGGCTGAAGGCGCTCCGCCGCATCGCGGATCGTTGCTGGTCGGACGTCGAATGCATCGTCACGCCGACGGCCGGCACGCACTACCGGATCGACCAGGTGGAAGCGGATCCGGTCGCGTCGAACGCGAACCTGGGCCGCTACACGAACTTCATGAACCTGTTCGACTACGCGGCGACAGCGGTGCCGGCGGGCCTGTCGACGCTGTTCCGGCCGTTCGGTGTGACGTTGTTCGCGCCCGCGCACCGGGACGTCGCACTGCTCGGCCTGGCCGATCGTCTCCAGCGGGCCAGCGTCGACACGATGGGCGCCACCGGGCTTCCGCTGCCCGCCGCGCCGTCGACCTTGCCTTGGACGGCCGGCAGCGGCCTCGTGCGCGTCGCGGTCTGCGGCGCGCATCTGTCCGGCCTGCCGCTCAATCCTCAGCTCACGTCGCGCAATGCCCAGCTGGTCGCGCGCGTGAAGAGCGCGCCGTGCTACCGCTTCTACGCCTTGCCCGGCAGCCCGCCGAAGCGTCCCGGGATGGTTCGCGTGGCAGAGGGCGGCGGCGCCATCGACATGGAGGTGTGGGAACTGCCCGCCACCGCCTTCGGCAGTTTCGTCGCAGGCATTCCGGCACCGCTGGGCATCGGAACGGTCCTGTTGGAGGACGGCAGCACCGTGCAGGGCTTCGTCTGCGAGGCTGCCGGCATCGAAGGTGCCGAGGACATCACGGCCCTGGGCGGGTGGAGGCGCTACGTCGGCGAACGGTGATCGGTGAACGGTGCTCGGATCACCTGTCACGGCCTCAGAGCTCTGCCCACATCCGCATCAGGTTGTGATAGCACGACGTCAACCGCACCACCGCGTCCGTCTCGCCCACGCTCTGCCGCAGCTGGATCACGGAGAGATCCATGTCGAACAGCAGGCGGCGGCGTTCCGCTTCGCGGATCAGGCTCTGCACCCAGAAGAACGACGCGATCCGCGCCCCGCGGGTGACGGGCTCGACGCGGTGCACGCTCGAGGACGGATACAGGATCAGATCCCCGGCCGGGAGCTTCACGCGCTGCGAGCCGAAGGTGTCCTCGACGACCAGTTCGCCGCCGTCGTAGCTGCCCGGCTCGGACAGGAACAGGGTGACCGACACGTCGGTGCGCGTGTGTTCTCCGGTGACGGCGTTGGTGCGCACCGAATTGTCGACGTGGTTGCCGAACGCGTTCGTGCTGCCCTCGTAGCGGTTGAACAGCGGCGGGTAGATGCGTTTCGGCAGCGCGCCGGTGAAGAACAACGCGTTGCGGTCCAGCGCCGCGACCACGATGGCGCGTGCGGCCCGGGCCGCTTCGCATTCCTGCAGGAGCTGACGATTGTTCTTCACCTGCGACGACTGCGTGCCGGCGGTGATGCGCCCGTCGGCCCAGTCGGCGTTGTCGATCAGACTGCGGATCCGGGTGATCTCGGGCGCAGTCAGGACTTGGGGCACATGCAGAAGCATCGGGCGATTCCTCCGGGGGCGATCAGAACTTCAGTTCCACGGTGATGCGGGCGGTGCGCTTCAGCCCGGGGATGGTGTGACCCTGGTATACGCCTTCGTAGTAGTCCTGGTTGAACAGGTTGAACACGTTGATCCGGACGGTGTAGGCCGGCTGCTCGTACGCCGCCAGGGCATCCCAGCGGGCGTACCAGGGGAGTCCGGCCGTGTTCGTCGTGTTGGCGTAGCGGAAGCCCGCGCCGTCCACGCCGCCGCCCAGGCGCCAGTCGCCGAGCCGATACATCGACCACAGGTTGAAGGTGTAGTTGGGCGTGTTGATCGGATACTTGCCGAGCGTGTTCGCCTGCTGTCCGGTGGCGGCATCGATGGTGGCGCTCATGATGGCCACGGCGGAGAAGATCTCCCACGCGGGTGTGATCCGGCCCGCGGCCTCGATCTCGATGCCATCGGTGTGACGCTTGCCCGACAGCAGATTCTGCTCGACGGTCACCGTGAGGTCGGTGTTGCGCTCGTTGGTCTTCTGCGACCGGAACACGGCCGTGCGCAGCGACAGGTCGCCCTGGAACAGTTCCCACTTGATGCCCGCTTCGAGATTGCGATTCTTCTCGGGTGGCGTGTTGGCCGTGCGGTCGTCCAGCGCATACAGCTCGCCGGACGGGTTGAACGACGTGCCGTACGACGCGTAGTACGAGACCTCGTCCGTCGGCTGGTAGAGCAGCCCGGCGCGCCAGCTGAATACCCGGTCGGTGCGGGACAGCGGCCCGGCCGGTGCGGCGCGCTGGTAGTCGGCGGAGAAGTCGTCGTAGCGTCCCCCGAGCACGGCCTTCCATCTGGGCATGAAGTCGACGACGTCCTGCGCGTACAGCCCCATCGTCCTGGCGGTGTAGAGGACGTCGCCGGTGCGGCGGATGGAGGTGAAGTAGTCCGCCGCGAGCGCCGGGTAGGCGTCGGGGTTGCCGACCGTCGTCGCCGGGTTCGTGGCGTTGCTCGCGTAGTTCCAGCGATGCGCATCCTCGCGGACCAGTTCCATGCCGGCCAGCAGGAGATGCTTCATCCCGGCGGCCTCGAACTTCGTCGTGTAGTCCGTCTGGCTCGTCAGCGTGCGTTCCGTGCCGCCGCGCGCCTGGCGCTGGCGGTTGATCACCGTGGCGTCCGCAATGGACGTCGTGCCGCCCGCGAGGCGCGGCGCGACCGCCCAGAGATCGCGTTCGTAGTCGGCGTAGCGCAGCACGGTCCGGAGATTCGAGTCGTCGCTGAAGCGGTGGTCGTAGGCAACCGTCGTGATGCCCGTGTCGTTCCGGTCGTGATCGGCGTTGGCGAGACCGAAGAAGCGGTCGACGGGTACCGGGATCGGTCGGCCCTGGAAGAACGGGACGCCGAAGTCGGGGATGTTGTTCTCCCGCAGCCGGTAGTAGGAGACGGTGAGCTGGTCAGGCGTGCCGAGTCCCCACGTGACCGACGGCGCGAGGCCCCAGCGTTCCTGTTCCACGTTGTCGCGGAAACTGTTGGTGTCGGTCTTCATGGCGTTGAAGCGGACGGCCGTCGTCTCGCCGACCTGCTGATTGAGATCGGCCGTCACGCGGCGATAGGCGTGCGAGCCCCACGTCACGCCGACCGTGCTGCGATCGCCGAGAAAAGGCTGCTTGCTCGCCTGATTGATGATGCCGCCCGTGGACCCACGGCCGAACAGCATCGATGCCGACCCGCGCAGCACCTCGATGCGATCCAGATTGAAGGTCTCGCGGTTGTATTGCGCGATGTCCCGGATGCCGTCGAGGTACAGGTCGCCGACGGCGGAGTAGCCCCGCAGCGTGATGTTGTCGCCGATGCGGCCGCCCTCGCCCGCATTGAACGTGAGCCCCGCGACGTTGCGCAGCGCCTCGCGCATCGTGTCCGCGCTCCGGTCCTTCATGAGCTGCGACGTGACGGTCGTCAGCGACTGCGGTACGTCGCGCACCGGTTGCGCGATCTTGCCGACGGTGGTGACGCCGGCCTGATAGGTCTGATCAGGTGGCTGGGCCTTGCCGCGCACTTGCACGGTCGGCGCCGTCACGGCCGGATCGGAGGCCGACTTGCCGGTGGTGGACTGCGCCAGGGTGGGGCCCGTCATGCACAGGGCCAGCATGGTCGTCGCGGAGAGGGAGGCGTGTCCCGCTCCAGTCGTGTTCTTGTTCATGGGTCCGCTCCAGGTTCCAGGGTCTACAGGAGCGGGTGGAGCGGGCGGTCGGTCCCGTCCGCCGGGCCGGGGTGACGTGACCGCCGGTGAGTGCCTCCAGCCGACGACGTGCGGATGCGGCCGCCGGGCCCGGAGCGGGATGTCCTGCGATTCGGGTTTGCATGAGAATGAGAATAATTCTCATCGGTCGAGCGGGTCAAGCAGGGGCGCGGGCGAAGTCGAGGGCATGGTCCCGGTCGAGGGGTGGACATCCGGCGCCCGCACAGGTGCGTACTAGGGGCACGCGGCGGACACCGACCGGTCGTCCGCCCGCCGTGACGGGAGATCTCGGCCGTGGGACGCATCGTTGTCTGGGGGTTCTGCCTGTTCGCGTGCCTGCCGGCCTTCGCGCACAAGCCGAGCGATGCCTACCTGTCTCTCGACGCGGGTGACCGTGTGTTGCACGGGCAGTGGGACATGGCCTTGCGCGATCTGGACGGCGCGCTGGGGCTCGATGCGAATCAGGACGGCGCCATCACCTGGGGCGAACTGCGGGCCCGTCACGCGGACATCGCGGCGCATGCACTGGCGCGTCTCGCCATCGCGGCCGACGGCGCGCCCTGCGCGCTGAGTGCGCGGGAACATCTCGTCGACGAGCACACCGACGGTGCCTACGCCGTCATGCGCTTCGACGCGGCCTGTCCCGCCAAGCCATCGCGGCTCGCGATCGACTACCGCCTGTTCTTCGATCAGGATCGTCAACACAAGGGCCTCGTCCGCCTGACCCAGGGCAACGCAGTCCACACGCTCATCCTCGACGCAGACCGGCGCGACGCGACCGTGACCCTGGCGGCGAATTCGGCGTCGAGCCAGTTCCGCGACACCGTCCGCGAGGGCGTCTGGCACATCTGGCTCGGCACCGATCATCTGCTGTTCCTGCTGTCGCTGCTGTTGCCGGCGGTCTTCATCCGGCGCGGCGGAGCATGGGAGGCGGCGCCGAGCTTCCGCACGGCAGCCTGGGACGTCGCCCGGGTGGTCACGGCCTTCACCGTCGCGCATTCGCTCACCCTCGCGCTTGCCGCGTTCGGGTGGGTCGTGCTGCCATCGCGCCTGGTCGAGTCCGCCATCGCGATTTCGGTGATCGCCGCGGCCGTCAACAACGTGCTCCCCTTCCTGACGACGCGGCGCTGGGCGATGGCGTTCGGGTTCGGTCTCGTCCACGGCTTCGGCTTCGCGGGCGCCTTGTCCGACCTCGGCCTGTCGCGCGAGGCGCTCGCCTGGCCGCTGCTCGCGTTCAACGTCGGCGTCGAAGCGGGACAGCTGGCGATCGTCGCGGTGTTCCTGCCCCTGGCGTGGCGGCTTCGCGACGCGTGGATCTACCGGCGGGTCGTCTTCATTGCGGGATCCTTGGGCGTCGCGGCCGTCGCCATGGCCTGGCTCGTCGAAAGAGCCCTCGACGTGAAGCTGCTCGGATGACCGCCATGTCCACCAGCCCCTGCCGGCGCCTCCTGACAGCCACAGTCCTCGTGACGATCGCGTCGGTCGTCGTCGCGGCGCCCCGGATGCCGGTCGATGACCGTGAAGTCCTCGAACACCTGCCGTCGACGCCGGGGGATGCGCAGGCCGTCGCGCTCCGGCCGTGGCGTGCCGCGCTGTCGCGGGATCCGACCAATCTCACCGTCGCCGTGCGGGTGGCTCGTACCTATGTGGACATCGGACGCACGACCGGCGATCCGCGCTATGCCGGCTACGCCGAAGCTGCGCTGTCGCCGTGGTGGTCGTCGCCGGATCCGCCGCCGGCGGTCCGCCTGCTCCGCGCCATCCTGCGCCAGCGGGTGCATCGATTCGACGCCGCGCTCGCGGATCTGGACGCATTGATCGAGCGCAATCCCCGTGATGCCCAGGCGCGACTGACGCGGGCCACCATCCTGCAGGTTCAGGGGCGGCTGGACGCCGCCGGACGCGAATGCGATGCCCTCCGCGGTCTGACGGGCGCGCTGTACGCGGAAACCTGCACCGCTTCGGTCGCGGGCCTCCACGGCGATGCGGCCGGTGCCCGCAGCCGACTCGAGGCGCTCGTCGATCAGGGCCTGGCGGCAGACGGCGACGCGCGCGCCTGGGTGGCAGGGCTGCTCGCGGAACTGGCGGAACGCGGCGGCGACGTTCGCACAGCCGAGCGCTGGTATCGCACGGCCTTGTCCGCGGCACCCGACGACCCGTACCTGTTGGCGGCCTACGGCGACCATCTGATCGATCGTGGGCGCTTCATCGACGTCATCGCACTGCTCAAGGACCGGTTGCGCGCCGACGGATTGCTGCTTCGCTACGCCGTCGCCATGTCGATGCTGCGCCGGGACGATGCGGCACGCGTGACCGATCAACTGCGCAACCGCTTCGCGGCGAGTCACCGGCGCGGCGACCGCGTGCACCTGCGCGAGGAAGCGCGCTTCGCGCTCGACCTCGATCGCGATCCGTCGGTCGCCGTCCGGCTTGCGCGCGAGAACTGGGCCGTCCAGAAGGAACCCGCCGACGCGCTCGTCCTCCTGCGCGCCGCCATCGCGGCTCGCGATGACGAGGCGCGGCGCCTGGTCGAGCGCTGGCAGGTCGAGACGCATCTCGAAGACGTTCGCATCGACGCGTTGCGCACGCGGCGCGACGCATCCGTGCTTCGCTGATCCTGCCTCGCGCGACATCCGCTTCTCCGTCTCCGGCGTATGTGAACAGGAATTCCCGAGCATCCGGATGTCATGTCGCCGGATGTCAGGAGTGCCGGTTCCTGTCCTTCACGTCCGGTCGGATCGAGTCACGCCGTCGCGAGCGCGTGCGCCGATCCGGCCCGCCGCGAGACAGGGCGAGTCCACTCACGCTCCAGGAGACGCACCCATGAAACTTGCACGAACCCTGCTGGCCGCCGCTGCACTGGCGACCGGAATCCTCACCGCGCTGCCCGCGCTTGCGGCCAGCCATCGGGAGGCTCCGCTGATGGCGAACGACCCGACGGCGGACCTCACGGACGTGTACTTCTTTCGCAGCTGGCAGAACGCCAACAACGTCGTGATGATCATGAACGTCATTCCCGGACAGGAGCCCGGTTCCGGTCCCAACTATTTCAACTTCGGCGATGACGTCCTGTATGCGTTCCACCTCGACACCAACGGCGACGGTGCGGCCGAGGACGTCGTGTACGAAGTGCGGTTCAAGACGCAGCTTCGTGGCGGGCTCACGGGTCTCAAGCTGCCGGTGGCCTATGCCGCGGTACCGCCCGTCACGGCCCTGGACGGCCCCGGATCCGACGGTCTGATCTCGCGGCAGAGCTACACCGTGACGGAAGTGAAGGGCGCCGTGCGGCGCGACCTCGGGACGGCGCCGATGTTCGCCGTCCCGTCCAACGTCGGGCCGCGCACGATTCCCGACTACGAAGCGCTCGCGGCGAAGGGTCACTATGCCCTGGTCAACAACGGTCGCGTCTTCGCCGGTCAGCGGGACGAGACCTTCTACATCGACCTCGGCGGCACGTTCGACACCGTCAACCTGCGGCGCACGCCGCCGGTGCTCTCGGGCAGCGAGGACGCCAACGACCACGCGCAGTCCTTCGGCATCGATCACTTCTCCGGATTCAACGTGAACACGATCGTGATCGAAGTGCCGATCAGTCAGCTCACCAGCAATCCGAATGCGGTGATCGGCATGTACGCCTCGACCAGCCGCCAGAAGTTCAAGGTGTTCAACCAGGGCACGCGCCCGCTCGACAGCGGTCCGTGGGTGCAGGTCTCGCGGATGGCCAATCCGCTCGTGAACGAGGTGATCATCGGCACCGAGAAGAAGGATCTGTGGAACGCGCTCGACCCGGACCAGGAATCGCAGTTCCTCGACTTCTATCTCAACTCGCGTCTCGGCATCGTGCTCAACCTCGTGTACGGCCTGGGAGGGACGGCACTGGAAATCCCGACGACCCAACGCAAGGACCTGGTGAACGTGCTGCTCAAGTACCCCACCCAGCCGCAGACCGGGGGCTGCGACGCGACGAGTCCGTGCTCCGAGCTCCTTCGCCTGAATGTCGGCGTCACGCCCACGGCGCCCGAGAGCCAGAAGCGGCTCACGGTTCTCGCGGGTGACAACGCGGGCTGGCCGAACGGCCGCCGGCCCAACGACGACGTGACGGACATCGCCTTGCGCGTGGTCGCCGGCGCGCTGATCGGCTCGAACGCGGGTGCGCTGCCGCTGGGAGACGGCGTCAACTACAACATCGGCGCGAGAGGCAGCAACCTCACGTCCAACGGCATCTACCGCGTGTTCCCGTATCTCCCGACGCCTCACGACGGTCGCAATCGCCGTCACATCGACTGCAACGAAGGCGGCACGACCTCGCCGTCGCTGCCTGCCGGCGCGGCCTGCAACTGATGCCATCGGGCGGGCGGGACGACGGATCGCCCCACCCGTTCCCGTCGAATCGAGGAGACATCATGAAGATACTGCTTGCCGGGCTCGGATTCGCGTGCCTGACGACCGCGGCGACCGCCGCCCCCCTGCTGTTCCCGGATGCGGCGCTGTCGACCGCGACACTCGCGATCGCGGGCGCCACGACGGACGCGCACGACGACAGCAGCCTCGTATCGCTGCCGCCGCTCCTGACGACGTCCGGCGCCGCCGGATCGGGCGCGTCGGCGAATGCGACGGCCATCGCGGACTACGACGTTCCCTCCGGCATCTACACGCTCGCCGCACTGGCCGAAGTGCAGGGCGCGGACAGCGGCAGCACCGCAACACCTGACCCCGGAACGACGTTCGCGCGGGTCCCGGGTCCGACGGAGGTGGGGGCATCGGCCGTCGCATCGGCCACCTTCAGCGGACAGTTCCTGTCACCCGGTGGACTGCTCTGGTTTGCCGTGGCATACGAAGGGGGACCCGAGACGTCGGGCGGAGAAGCGACCGGGGATGCATTCGCTCACGTCACGCTCGTGGCGGGCACGCAGACCTTGATCGACGAGGTTCTCACCGGAGTGATGTCGCTGTCCCGGGGGTTCGTCCTGCCCGTCGGTCTCGCGGGTTTCCTGACCATCGACGCGGTCGCCACCGCGGATGCGCTCGGCCCTCTGGAGAGCGCGGCAGGCCGGTCGTCCCTGACGTTCAGCGTGAACCGCGTGCCCGAACCGTCGGGGGCCTTGCTGCTGCTGCTCTCACTGGCGACGGCATTCCTGATGGCACCTCCCGCGATCGAGCCTCGCCGTCGGACCGCGGAACGGACGTGAGGCGAGGACGGATCGGCGCGCGATGACCGGTTGCCGTGCGCCGGTCGGTCACGCCGCTCCAGGGGTGCGGATGCACTCGTCGAGTGCGTGCCGCCAATCGGCCGTGCGGATGCCGAACGCGCGTTCGAGCTTGCCGTTGTCGAGCACGGAGTAGGCCGGACGCCGGGCGGGGAGCGGATAGTCGGCCGTGGTGATGGCCTCGATGCTCACGTGCCGGCGCGTCGCCAGCTCCGGCGCGCTCGCGAGAATCGCCTGCGCGAACGCGTGCCACGTGGTCGCACCGCGCTGCGTGAGGTGATACACCCCGCGCTTCGCATGCGCCTCCGCGCGCGAATCGGGCGAAGCCCAGACGCGTCCGATGATCTCGGCGGGCACGTCGGCCAGCGTGCGGCACCACGTCGGCGTGCCCTGCTGGTCCGCCACGACGCGCAGCGTGTCGCGCTCCTTCATGAGCCGGATCATCGTCAGCATGAAGTTGCCGCCGCGGCGGCCGTAGACCCACGCGGTGCGGAAGATGAAGTGCGCGCCCCCCGCGGCCTGCACCGCGCGCTCCCCGGCGAGCTTCGTGCGGCCGTACGCGCTCAGCGGATTGGGTGCCTCGTCCTCGGTCCACGGCCGTGTGTGGTTGCCGTCGAAGACGTAGTCCGTCGAGTAGTGGACCATCAGCCCGCCCGTGCGCGCCATCTCCTGCGCCATCACGCCGGGGGCGGTGGCATTGACGGCGAGCGCGGTCGATTCGTCGGCCTCGGCCTTGTCGACGGCGGTGTACGCCGCGGCATTCACCAGGACATCGGGCCCGACCCGGCGCAGGCACGCCCGCAGGGCGTCCGCATCGGTGATGTCGAGGTCGGGATAGTCGATCGCGGTGACCTCCCCGAGCGGCGCGAGACTGCGCTGCAGTTCGAAGCCGACCTGGCCGTTCGCGCCGATCACCAGCAGCTTCATGGATAGACCTCCGCGCGGGCGAGCGGTACGCCGTCCCGGTCCTTGCCGGAGAGCGTCGGCTCGCCCTCGAGCGGCCAGGTGATGCCCAGGGCCGGGTCGTTCCAGAGGATCGAGCGCTCGTGCGCCGGCGCCCAGTAGTCGGTGGTCTTGTACAGGAACTCGGCGCTGTCGCTGAGCACGAGGAAGCCGTGCGCGAAGCCCGGCGGGATCCACAGCTGGCGCCGGTTCTCGGCCGACAGTTCGGTGCCGTACCACTGGCCGAAGCTCGGCGAGGCGCGGCGCACGTCCAGGGCGACGTCGAACACCCGACCGACGACGACGCGGACGAGCTTTCCCTGCGGCTGACGGATCTGGTAGTGCAGGCCGCGCAGCACGTTGCGCGCGGAGCGCGAATGGTTGTCCTGCACGAACTCGGCGTCCACTCCGGTCAGTTCGCGGAACCCGCGCCGGTTCCAGCTCTCCATGAAGAAGCCGCGGTCATCCCCGAAGACCTTCGGTTCGAGCAGTGCCACGCCGTTCAACGCACGTTCGAGCACCTGCATCAGAACACCCGCTCCCGCAGCACCTGCTGCAGGTATCGGCCGTAGCCGGACTTGGCGAGCGGGCCGGCCAGCTGTTCGAGGCGGGCCGCATCGATGAAGCCCATCCGGTAGGCGATCTCTTCCGGGCACGCGATCTTGAGGCCCTGGCGCTTCTCCACGGTCTGCACGAACAGCGAGGCCTCCACGAGGGACTCGTGCGTGCCGGTGTCGAGCCAGGCGTAGCCGCGGCCCATCGTCACCACGGACAGCGCGTTGCGGGCCAGATACTGCCGATTGACGTCGGTGATCTCGAGTTCGCCGCGGGCCGAGGGCTTCAGGTGCCTGGCGATGTCCACGACCTGCGTGTCGTAGAAGTACAGGCCGGTGACGGCATAGCTCGACTTCGGCTGGGCCGGCTTCTCCTCGATGCTCACCGCCCGCCCGGCCGCATCGAACTCCACGACTCCGTAGCGCTCCGGGTCGTTGACGCGGTAGGCGAAGACGGTCGCTCCCTCGGCCGTATCGGCCGCCTTGCGCAGACCGGCCACCAGGTCGTGCCCGTAGAAGATGTTGTCGCCCAGGACCAGCGCGCTGGGCGCCCCGTCCAGGAACGATTCCCCGATGATGAACGCCTGCGCCAGGCCGTCGGGCGAGGGCTGCACCGCATAGGACAGCGACAGGCCCCAGCGCGCCCCGTCCCCGAGCAGTTCGGCGAAGCGCGGGGTGTCCTGGGGCGTCGAGATGATCAGGATGTCCCGGATGCCGGCCAGCATCAGCGTCGACAGCGGGTAGTAGATCATCGGCTTGTCGTAGATGGGCAGCAGCTGCTTGGAGACCACCTGCGTCACCGGGTACAGCCGTGTGCCGGAACCGCCGGCGAGGATGATGCCTTTGCGTTGGGGGGAAGCCATGGAGTCCGTGTCGTGGTGAGTCCGCGAAAGGGGGGAGGCGGGCGCCGGCCGGCGGGCCGGGGCCGCCGGTCGGGGGATCCCGTTAGCAGGCACCGTGCCGGTCGGCCCGGACGTACCCGGACAGCATACCGCCTACGGGATTTTCGACGTCTCCGGCCCGCGCTTGAGGTCCGACGGGCGACGGGACGCGAGGGCGTCAAGGCTTGCCGGGCGTGGCCCGGGTGCGCCGCCTCCCCGCCGCGGTCGTGCGGCCGGCGCCGGCCGCTTCCGCAAGGGACTTCTCGATCACGGCCTCCGCCACCCAGCGGGCGATGCGGTCGACTTCCGGATTGCTGGCGTGCCACATGTCCTTCAGCACCACGTAGGGCTCGATGCCGTAGACGAGGGACAGGGCCTTCAGCAGACGCTCGTACTCGCGTGCGCCGAGGCGTTCGCGCAGCGGTGCCGCGGCGTGGGCGAGGATGCGGCGACGGTTGCCGCGGCGGAACGGTTCCTCGTCGAGCGTCCCCGAACGTTCGCGCGCCCAGTGGTCCAGCGCCGTCTGCAGCGCGGCGCGCAGTTGCGGTTCGAATTCCTTGAAGCGGGGAAAGGTCTGCTCGAAGAGGTCGCGGATGCGGGCCTCCCCGGCCACTTCCCGCGACTCGAACCGGCGCACCGGGCCGAGGCTTTCGTCTACGATGGCTTCGACCAGGCGGCTGTGGCTGGGGAAGTAGCGGTAGGCCGTGGCCCGCGACACGCCGGCCGCGGCCGCGACCTCGGAGACCGAGGCGACGCTGCCGTTCCGTGCGAGCTTCATGGCCTCGTCCACGAGATGGCGATAGGTGCGTGCGCGGCGACCGCCCTCGACGGGGGGGCGTTCCGGCACGGGCGCGCGGGCGGCGGGGCGGCGGGTGGACGGCATCGCTTGACGCTCGTTTGTGACGGCTGCTATGGTAGTTTCGAAATGAGACGCCCGTCTCATTTTTCGCTGTCGAGCACCTGAAACGTCTGCGTGTTGGGCATTGCGCCGCAGCACGTGTCCCGCCACACAGAGGCCGAGAAAGGTCCGAGGAGGGGGAGTGAGGATTGCGTGTTACCGCTGGGGCGGGCGACGTCACGTCGGTCTCGTCTCCGCTGACGGCCAGGAGGTCGCGCCGCTCGCGCTGGACGACGCCGCACGCGAGCGCGGCGCGCTCGGACTCATCGAGCACCTGCAGCGCGGCGGCGCCATGCCCCGGGCCGCGGGGCCGCGGGTGGCGCTCACTGCCGTCACGCTCGAGGCGCCGATACCGCTTCCGCGTCGCAACATCTTCTGCGTCGGCAAGAACTACCACGAGCACGCCAAGGAATTCGCGGCCAGCGGCTTCGACTCTTCCCGGACGCCGGGGGGCGACATTCCCGATCACCCCATCGTCTTCTCCAAGGTGCCCGAATGCGTCATCGCCACCGGCGATGCCATCCGCATTCCGCGCAGCGTGTCCGAAGCCATCGACTATGAAGCCGAACTGGCCGTGGTGATCGGGCGCGGCGGCAAGGGCATCCGCGCCAGCCGGGCGATGGAACACGTCTGGGGCTACACCGTCGTGAACGACGTCACGGCCCGCGACTGGCAGGGGCGCCACAAGCAGTGGCACATGGGCAAGTCGTTCGACACCTTCTGTCCCATGGGGCCGTGGCTCGTGGATGCGGAGGAACTGGACGGCCGGAACACGCGCGTACGCTGCTGGGTCAACGGCGAACTGCGGCAGGATGCCTCGACGCGCGATCTCATCTTCGACATCCCCTGCCTGATCGAGACGATTTCGGCAGGCATCACGCTCCACCCCGGGGACATCATCGCGACGGGTACGCCGGTCGGCGTGGGCATCGGGTTCACGCCCCCGCGCTACCTGCGGCCGGGAGACACGGTGCGTGTCGAGATCGACGGCATCGGCCGGATCGAGAATCCCGTGGAGGCCGCGTGACCCATCGCAGCGTCGACCGGATCGCGGTGGAGGTCGACGGCGACGGCGATGCCCTCGTGCTGGTGCACGGTCTCGGGGGCTCGGTCAACACCTGGACGCCGATGCTGCCGGCGCTCTCGCGCCTGAAGTGCATCCGGCTCGATCTGCCCGGTTCGGGGCGTTCGTCGCGCGCCCACCTGCTCGGCGCCGGGGCGCTGTCGATCGACGCGCTCGTCACGGCCGTGCTGCGCGTGTGCGGTGCCGTCGGCGTGGAACGCGCGTGGTTCGGCGGCCACTCGCTCGGCACCATCGTGTGCCAGCACCTGGCCGTGCGGGAGCCGAGACTCGTGCGCGGCCTGATGCTGTTCGGGCCGCTGCTCGCGCCGCCCGATGCCGGTCGGGCCGGCCTGAGGCAGCGGGCGGCCAAGGCGCGTGCCGACGGCATGGGCGACATCGCCGACGCGATCGTCCAGGGCGCCCTGTCGCCTTCGTCGCGGGCGTCGCAACCGGTCACCGTCGCCTTCGTGCGCGAGTCGCTGATGGCGCAGGATCCCGAAGGCTACGCGCGCACCTGCGAAGCCCTCGCCGATGCGCAGGCGGCCGACCTCACGGGCGTCGAGGTGCCCGCGCTGCTCGTCACCGGCGACGAGGACGCCATTGCACCCCCGCAGTCCGCGCGTTCGGTGGCGGCGAAACTGCAGGACACCCGGGTGGAAGTCCTGCCGCGGTGCGGACACTGGACGCCCGTGGAACGCGCCGCCGAATGCCAGTCGCTCGCGCGCGAATTCCTGGCGCGGCATCGCTGAGGAGATTCCCGACATGGCCGACATCGTCTTCACGAACGTGCGCATCCTCGACGGCACCGGCGAGATGCCCTACACCGGCGAGATTCAGGTCCGCGGCAACCGGGTCGTGCGGGTCGCGCGCGGCAACCGGACGGTCCCGACCCACGGGCTCACCGTGATCGACGGCGCCGGTGCGACGCTGATGCCGGGCATGTGCGAGGCGCACACGCACTTCGCGTGGAACGACCAGCCCTCGCTCGGTGCGATCCAGAAGATGCCGCCGGAGGAGCACATCCTCTGGTGCGCCCACGTGGCGGAGCGCTACCTGATGCGCGGGTTCACGTCGTGCGTCGGCGCCGCCACGGCCAAGCCGCGGCTCGACGTGGTGATCCGCAATGCGATCAACTCGGGCCTCATCCCGGGCCCCCGCTATCTGGCCGCCACGCAGGAGATCACCGTCGCCGGCGGACTCGCCGACGAGACGCTGCCGCACCTGCCGTTCGAGGAACTCAATTTCGGCGCCGTGGTGAGCGGCGCGGAGGAGATGCGCAAGTGCGTGCGCATGTTCCTGAAGTACGGCGTCGACACCGTCAAGCTCAACCTGTCCGGCGAGTACATCGCCGGCCTGCCGGCGGAGTTCACGCCGTTCACCGAGGAGGAGATCGCCACCGCCGTGCACGAAGTGCGGCTGCGCGGCAAGCGGCTGTCCGCCCACGCCCGCTCGAACGAGTCCATCCGCCAGTGCATCCGCCACGGCATCGAGATCATCTACCACGCGAGCTACACCGACGAGGAGACGCTCGACCTGCTCGAGGCGAGGAAGGACCATCACTTCGTCGCCCCGGGGATCGCCTGGCTCATCAACACCTCCTACCACGCGGCCGAGTACGGCATCACGCCCGACATCGCCAAGGGCATGGGCTATCACCGCGAACTGGAGTGCGCGATCGAATCGCTGCAGAAGATGCGCAAGCGCGGCATCCGCATCCTGCCCGGCGGCGACTACGGCTTCGCCTGGATCCAGCACGGCACCAACGCGAAGGACCTCGAGTACTTCGTGAAGTACCTGGGCTTCAGTCCCATGGAGGCGCTGGTGTCCGCGACCAAGCTGGGCGGGCAGATCATGATGCGTCCGGACGAACTGGGTCTCGTGAAGGAAGGCTATCTCGCCGACCTGCTGCTCGTGGACGGCGATCCGGTCGCGAACATCGCCGTGCTCCAGGATCCGTGCCGCATCCTCGCCGTCATGAAGGACGGCGAGTTCGTCAAGGCGCCCGATGTGCGTGCCGGCCGCAGCCGGCTCGGTCTCAGTGCCGCGTGAGGAGGGAATCATGGCCAACGTGCTGTTCACCAACGTACGCATTCTCGACGGCAGCGGCGCCCAGCCCTTCGGCGGCGACGTGCTGGTCCAAGGCAATCGCATCGCCCGGGTGTCGCGCGGCGGGCCGGCGGTGTCCGCAGCCGGACTCACCGTGATCGACGGTGCCGGCGCCACGCTGATGCCGGGCATGTGCGAGGCCCACACCCACTTCGCGTGGAACAACGCGTCGAGTTTCGACGACATCCAGCGCATGCCCACCGAAGAGCACACGCTCTGGAGCGCGCACGTGGCCAAGGTGTACCTGGATCACGGCTGGACCTCGTGCGTCGGCGCCGCGACGGCCAAGCCGCGATTGGACGTGGTCACGCGCAATGCCATCGATTCGGGACTCATCAAGGGACCGCGCTATCTCGCGGCGAGCCAGGAGATCACCGTGGCCGGCGGCCTCGGCGACGAGACGCTGCCGCACATCCCCTATCCCGAATACAGCTTCGGTCAGATCGTCAGCGGTCCCGAAGACATGCGGCGCTGCGTGCGCATGTTCCTGAAGTACGGCGTCGACTCGATCAAGCTCAACCTGTCCGGAGACAACTTCGTGCCCTTCGCCCCGGCGGAGACCACGTGGATGAGCGACGAGGAAGTCGCCATGGCCGTGAAGGAAGCCAAGGTGCGCGGCAAGCGGGTCTCGGTGCATGCGCGTTCCTGCGAATCGGTGAAGCAGGCGCTGCGCCATGGCTGCGAGATCATCTACCACGCGAGCTTCACCGATTCCGAGGCGCTCGACCTGCTGGAGGCGCAGCGGGATCGCATCTTCGTGGCGCCAGGCATCTCCGTCCTGATCCAGCTCCTGGAGAACGGCGAGGTGATCGGCGTCTCGCGCCAGCAGGCGCGCGACATGGGGTACGAGGTGGAACTGGAAGCCGCGGTCAAGAGCCTGCGGGCCATGATCAAGCGCGGGGTGCGCGTCCTGCCCGGCGGCGACTACGGCTTCTCCTGGGCGCCCCACGGCACGAACGCGATGGACCTCCAGTACTTCGTGAAGTACCTCGGCATGACGCCCATGGATGCGCTCGTGTCCGCCACCCGGTACGGCGGCCAGATCATGATGCATCCGGACGACCTCGGCATGGTCAAGGAAGGACATCTCGCCGACCTGTTGCTGGTGGATGGCGATCCGCTGTCGAACCTGGGCGTGCTGCTCGACAAGTCGAAGCTGCTGGCCATCATGAAGGACGGCGTGTTCCACAAGGAACCGGACGTCCGGACCGGCGCCGGTCGCGCCACCACGCGCTGGTCGCTGTCGGCCGCATGAAGCGCGACTGGCGCTACGGTGTCTTCGCGGCTCTCGTCGTCGTCGTGTCGGCGTTCGTGATCTGGGCCCTGTTCGACAATCCCCGCCTGCTGATCCGCACGACGCTGAACGGCGTGACCCTGGGGGCGCTGTACTTCGTCGTCGCCAGCGGCTTCACGCTCGTCTTCGGGCTGATGCGCAACGTGAACCTCGCGCACGGATCGCTGTACCTGCTCGGCGCGTACCTGGGTTACGAAGTGGGGGCCGCGACGGATTCGTGGTTCCTCGCCGTCGCGACGGGCTTCATCGGCGCCGCGCTCGTCGGGCTCGTGCTGCAGGTGGGCGTGTTCCGCTTCATGCAGGGACAGGACCTGCGCCAGACCATGTTCACCATCGGCCTGTCGATCCTGCTGGCGGACCTGATGCTCGCGCAGTGGGGCGGGGAGATCTACCAGTTCGACCCGCCGGCCATCCTGTTCGGCAAGACGCCGTTCCCGTTCATCAACACCTATCCCACCTACCGGCTCGTGCTGCTGGTGGCCGCGATCGTCATCGGCGTCGCCCTGTGGTGGTTCCTGAACCGCACCCGCGTGGGGATGATGATCCGGGCCGGCGTCGACGACCGCGCCATGCTCGCGGCGTCGGGGACGAACGTGCAGATGGTGTTCGCCGTCACCTTCGCCATCGGCGCCGGACTGGCCGGCTTCGGCGGCGTGGTCGGCGGCACCGCGCTGTCGATTGCGCCGGGCGAGGACACGCGCTACCTGCTGGCGTCCCTCGTGGTGGTCATCGTGGGCGGCATGGGGAGCATTCTCGGCGCGGCCATCGGTGCGCTGCTGGTCGGGCTGGCCGAGCAGTTCGGCCTGGCCTACGCGCCGACCTACGGCATCGTCTTCACCTTCATCATGATGGTGCTCGTGCTGGCGTTCCGCCCGCAGGGGATCCTGGGGCGGGGCTGACGTGATGCACCTTCCGGACTTCGTCGAATCGCGATGCCCCGTGCGGGCGTGCCGGCGGCCCCGGGCGGCCGGGACGAGGCCGGCATGAGCGCCGCCTACTGGCGCCGGGCGATGAATGGCGGGGCGAGCTCCGCGGGTGCCGGCGGCGCGCTGCCGGAGACGCCGTCGGCCGTGCCGGCCACGCACCTGCGCGCAACGGCCTGGTGGCGTGCGATCCGGCTCCGCCACGTGCTCGTGATGCTCGCGCTGCTGGTCTACCCCTGGGTCGCATCGCCCTTCTTCACGTTCCAGATCGCGGGCCAGGCGCTGGTGCTCGGTCTCATCGCCCTGTCGCTCACGCTGCTGGCCGGCTACGGCGGCATGGTGTCGCTCGCGCAGATGACGGTGGCGGGCATCGCCGGCTACGTCGTCGCCATCTTCGGCACGAGCGCGGCAGACCACATCTCGCTGGGCTGGCCCTGGTGGGCGGGCGTGATCCTGGCGCTCGGCTTCGCCGTGGCTGCCGGCGCCTTCACGGGCTGGCTCTCGGTGCGCACCGAAGGCATCTACACGATCATGATCACGCTCTCGATCGGCGTGGCGTTCTACTACTTCTGCCTGCAGAACGTGGATCTCTTCAACGGGTTCCAGGGCTTCCAGAAGGTGCTGCCGCCGAACCTGTTCGGCCTGGACTGGCGCGAACCCGTGCCCTTCTACCATCTCGCCCTGTTCTGGGCGCTGGCGGGCTACTTCCTCGTGAAGCACGTGCTGCGCGCGCCGTTCGGGCTGGCACTGCAGGGCGTGCGCGACAACGCCCGGCGGATGAATGCGCTGGGCTTCGACGTCAATGCCCACCGCATCGCGGCGTACGCCCTGGCAGGGCTGATCGCCGGCGTCGGCGGCATCCTCCTGACCTGGTACAACACGCTGACGACGCCCACGTCGATCAACGTCGGCAAGATGATCGTCATCCTCGTGGTCGCCATTCTCGGCGGCATCCGTCATCCGATCGGTCCGTTCATCGGGGCCGTGGTGTTCGTGCTGATGCAGACCTTCGGCATGGACGTGGCATCCCAGGTCCTCGGCGACTGGGCGCGGGACCGCTTCAATTCCGTGATCGGCGTCGTCTTCCTGCTGATCGTCCTGTTTTCGCCCGACGGCCTGCTGGGTTGGTGGGCTGCGTTCCGCGCCCGGTGGCTGAGCGGTCGCCGGACCGAGTGGAGTACCCCGCGGCATTCGCCGCAACAACAAGGGAGGTAGTCATGGAGCTGAAGCGACGGCAGTTGGGCAGGACGGTGTTGGGAGCGGCGCTCGCCTTGGCGTTCGCAGGCGCGGCGTATGCGGAGGACGTGATCAAGGTGGGCCTGCTCGCCACGCTCGAAGGACCGTTCGCGGCCGGCGGGCAGGACGGCATCCGCGGCGCGGAGCTGGCCCTGAAGCAGAAGGGCGGCGTCGCCGGCGGCAAGAAGATCGAGTTCGTGAAGGGCTCGTCGGACGCCACGCCGGACAAGGCCGTGAACGCCACGCGCAAGCTGGTCGAGCAGGACAAGGTCCAGATCATGATCGGGCCGCTGTCCGGCGACGAGGGCATCGCCGTCAAGAACTACTCCAAGACGCAGCCCGGCGTCACGTTCGTCAACGGCTCCTCCGGCGCGCAGGCCACGACGCTGGTCGATCCGTCCGCCAACTTCTACCGCTTCCACACGGAAGGCGCGCAGTGGATGGTCGGCCTCGGCGAGCATGCGCTTTCCAAGGGCTACAAGAAGATGTACCTGATCGCCGAGGACTACGGCTTCCCCTATTCGCAGGTGCAGGGGTTCATGGCCAGCTACTGCGCGAAGGGCGGGCACATCGTCGGCAAGTCGTGGGTGCCGCTGGGCACCAAGGACTACTCGTCCGTCGTGTCGAAGATCCCGCACGACATCGATGCCGTCCTGGTGGTGCTGGGCGGGGCGGATGCCGTGAACTTCCTCACGCAGTACGAGCAGGCGGGCGGCGACAAGCCGATGGTCGGCGGCACGATCACGGTCGACCAGACGGTGCTGAACTACAAGGGCAAGCGCCGCGAGTCGCTGGTGGGCACGCCGTCCGCCGGACCCATGGCCGATTCGCTCGATACGCCGGAGTGGAAGAAGTTCGTGGCCGATTACAAGGCCAACTTCAAGGACGGCTTCCCGAGTCCCTCGCTGTTCGCGTACCTGTACTACATCAGCACCCGCGCTGCGCTCGAAGGGCTGGATGCCGTCAAGGGCGATCTGTCCGGCGGCCAGAAGAAGTACCGCGATGCCCTGCAGAAGCTCGTGTTCAAGGGCCCGGCCGGCGAGGTGAAGATCGACGAGAACCGCAACGGCATCGGCACCACGTTCATCACGGAAGTGGTGAAGAACGCCGACGGCAGCCTGGCGAGCAAGGTGATCAAGACGATCCCGAACGTGTCCCAGACGCTGGGCCTGTCGAAGGCCGAGTTCCAGAAGATGGGGCTGGGGTCGCGGGACGTGCCGAACTGCCCGTGATGCGGGGCGGGCGAGGGGCGCGCTGCCGCGCTTCTCGCCCGGGTCGAAGGTGGAACCACCCATCGACGCAAGCGTCGCGAGGAAGGCCGGGGACGCGAGGGCAGGCGAAGCGGGGATTCGGGGGGGAACCCCGCGTTCGCCGGCAGCGCTGAATCGACGGGCGCGACTGCCGGCGTCGGCAGCCGGAATCGCCTCGTGTCCTGGGAGTTCATCGCGACCTTCGCGTCGCTTGTGGTTGAAGCGCCCTTCTTTGAATGCGGTTGACGTTCCTCTCGAACAACGAAAAGGCATGGCCTCGCTTCACGATCTCGGACCTTCCGTCGCCTCCGGCGACGCCCTGGTGCTCGAACACGTCACGCGGCAGTTCGGCGCGCTGAAGGCCATCGACGACGTCAGCCTCCGGGTGTCGGCGGGTGAGCGCCGCGCGATCCTCGGCGCCAACGGCGCGGGCAAGACCACCCTGTTCAACGCCGTCACGGGCGACTTCCCGCCGACGAGCGGCCGCGTGTATTTCTTCGGCGAGGACGTCACGAATCTCCCGCCCTACGAGCACATCCGGCGCGGCCTGCGCCGCACCTATCAGGCTTCATTGCTGTTTCGCGATCTGTCCGTGCGGGACAACCTGTTCCTCGCGGTGCGGGGCGTCAGCCGCGGTCGCTTCTCCTTCCGGCGCGGCGGTCGCAGCGATCCGTCGCGTGCGGCGGCGGAACGGCTCCTGGCGCACGTCCGCCTCGACCACGTCGGCGACACGCTCGTGAACGCCCTGTCGCACGGCCAGCAGCGGCAGCTCGAGATCGGCATGGCGCTCGCCGGCGCTCCCCGGCTCATCCTGTTCGACGAGCCGGCCGCGGGGCTCTCGCCCGCCGAGCGGCGCGAACTCGTCGCGCTCCTCGAGGGCCTGCCGCGGCACATCGGCTACGTGCTCATCGAGCACGATCTCGACATCGCGCTGCGCGTCGTCGAACAGGTCACGATCATGCACAACGGCCGCGTGCTGAAGCACGGCAGCCCCGCGGAGATCGAGAGCGATCCCGAGGTGCAGGCCATCTATCTGGGCAAGCACTGATGGCCGAATCCTGGAGCGCCGGCGGCGCATCGCCCCTCCTCGAGGTCCGGGACCTCGACGTCTACTACGGACGCGCCCATGCCCTGCAGGGCGTCTCCCTGACCCTGCCGCGCGGGGTGCTGGCCGTGGTCGGCCGCAACGGCATGGGCAAGACGACGCTCTGCAACGCGATCGTCGGTCTCGTGCCCGCCGGCGGAAGCGTGAAGCTGGCCGGTGAGGAGATCCGCGGCCTGCCGCCCAACCGCGTCACCGATCGCGGGGTCGGCTACGTTCCGCAGGGCCGGCGCGTCTGGCCGTCGCTGACGGTGGACGAGCATCTGCGCCTGACGAGCCGCAACGGTCGGCAGGGCGCGTGGACGGTCGAGCGCATCTATCAGACCTTCCCGCGTCTGGCGGAACGCAAGTCCAACGGCGGCTCGCAACTGTCGGGCGGCGAGCAGCAGATGCTCGCCATCGCCCGCGCGTTGCTGCTGAATCCGAAGCTGCTCGTGATGGACGAGCCGACCGAGGGACTGGCCCCGGTGATCGTCGACCAGGTGGCAGCCATGCTGTCAACGCTGGCCCGCGAGGGCGAAGTGTCCGTCCTGCTGATCGAGCAGAACCTCGGCGTGGCGGTGAGCGTGGCCGACACCGTTGCCGTGATGGTGAACGGCCGCATCGCCCGCACGCTGCCCGCCGGGGAACTGGCCGCCGACACCGAACTGCAGCAACGGCTGCTCGGCGTGAAGACCGGCGGGGACGAGGAAGCGGAAGCACCGGCGGAGCCGCTGCCCGCCGCAGCCGAGGGCCCGCGGGTGTTCACGGTCCGTCGTGCCGGCGACGACGGCGCCGGTCTTCGGGACGAGGACGCCGCACCGCGCACCGTCCGCGCGTTCACGCGCTGGAACGCGAACGACCCCGGCGTCGAGCCGGAAGAGCGCGCCGTGCGGCCCGAGGAGATGCCGGTCGCCGACGCCGCGGAATCCGGCAGCGCGATGCCCGCCGTGCTGGCGCCGTTCGGTTCGAACGTTGCCTACGTCGCGGGGACGTTCGATACCAAGGGGCGGGAACTGATGTTCCTGCGCGGCTGCCTCGACCGGCTCGGCGTCAAGACCGTCACGGTGGATCTCTCGACCACCGGCAAGCCGTCCCCCGCCACCGTGGGTCCGAATGAAGTGGCACGGCACCATCCGCGGGGCGCGCATGCGGTGTTCACGGGGGATCGCGGCGCCTCGGTCGAAGCGATGGCCGCCGCCTTCGAGCGCTTCATCGCGACCCGGCGCGATCTCGGCGGGATCATCTCGGCAGGCGGATCCGGGGGGACGGCGCTCGCCACGCCCGCGATGCGGCGGCTCGCGATCGGCGTTCCGAAGGTGATGGTGTCGACGGTCGCGTCCGGGGACGTGAAGCCCTACGTCGGACCGTCCGACATCTGCATGATGTACTCGGTCACCGACGTGTCGGGCATCAACCGGATCTCCGAACGCGTCCTGTCCAATGCGGCGCACGCCCTGGCGGGCATGATCCAGAACGGGCAGCGGGAGACGGGACGCGGCGAAACGAAGCCGGCGGTGGGGCTGACGATGTTCGGCGTCACGACGCCCTGCGTGCAGGCCGTGATGAAGCATCTGGAGGAACGCTACGACTGCCTGACGTTCCACGCCACCGGCACGGGCGGACAGTCGATGGAGAAGCTCGCGGATTCCGGACTGCTGTCGGCCGTGATCGACATCACGACGACGGAGGTCGCGGACGAGATCGTCGGCGGCGTCTTCTCGGCCGGCCCGGAGCGGTTCGAGTCGATCATCCGATCGCGCATTCCCTACGTCGGATCGTGCGGCGCGCTCGACATGGTGAACTTCCACGCGATGGAGACCGTGCCGGCGCCGTTCCGCCAGCGCAATCTCTATCGCCACAACTCCAACGTCACGCTCATGCGGACGACACCGGAGGAGTGCACCAGGATCGGCGAGTGGATCGTGGCCCGGCTGAACCGCATGGAAGGACCGGTGCGCTTCCTGATCCCCGAGGGCGGCGTGTCCATGCTCGATGCGCCCGGCAAGCCGTTCTGGGATCCCGCGGCCGACAAGGCGCTGTTCGGCACGATCGAGCGGCTGTTCCGTCCGACCGCCACCCGCCGCCTGGTCAAGCTGCCTTACCACATCAACGACGCAGGCTTCGTGGACGGGCTCGTCGCGCAGTTCCGCGACATCGAGCCCGGCCGGAACCCGGCCACGCGGCCGAACTTCATCGCCTGACGGAGATCGCATGCCCCGCATCGCGCGCAAGGACATCCTCGACAAGTTCCGCGGCATGATCGCCCGCGGCGAGCCCATCGTCGGCGGCGGCGCCGGCACCGGCCTGTCCGCCAAGTGCGAGGAGGCCGGCGGCATCGACCTCATCGTGATCTACAACTCCGGGCGCTACCGCATGGCGGGCCGGGGATCGCTCGCGGGTCTGATGGCCTACGGGAACGCGAACCAGATCGTGGTCGAGATGGCCGCCGAGGTCCTGCCGGTCGTGAAGCGCACGCCGGTGCTCGCGGGGGTCAACGGGACCGATCCGTTCATGATCGGCGATCACTTCCTGCGGCAGCTCGGCGCGCTCGGTTTCTCGGGCGTCCAGAACTTCCCGACGGTGGGTCTGATCGACGGGGTGTTCCGGAAGAACCTCGAGGAGACCGGCATGGGCTACGGACTCGAGGTGGAGATGATCCGGCAGGCGGCCGCGCTCGATCTGCTGACCACGCCGTACGTGTTCTGCGAGGAAGACGCCCGTGCCATGGCGGCGGCCGGTGCGGACATCGTCGTGTGTCACATGGGCCTGACGACCGGCGGCGCGATCGGCGCCGAGACCGCCCTGACGCTGGATGACTGCGTGCCCCGGATCAATGCCTGGGCAGGTGCCGCGAAGGCAGTGAATCCGGACGTGATCGTGCTCTGCCACGGCGGCCCGATCGCGATGCCGGACGATGCCACCTTCATCCTCGAGCGCTGTGCCGAATGCCACGGCTTCTACGGCGCGTCCAGCATGGAGCGCCTGCCCACCGAGGTGGCGTTGACGGAACAGACACGCCTGTTCAAGCGGATTACGCGGGGGCGGAACTAGGATGAAACCATCCTCCACGCTCCCGTTGGTCGCTGCCCCCTCGGGGGGCTCAGCGGCTTCGGGCGGCCGGGCGCAATTGCATGAATCCCCCACGCTCCCGTTGGTCGCTGCCCCCTCGGGGGGCTCAGCGGCTTCGGGCGGCCGGGCGCCACTGACATGAAGTCGAAGATCACCGTGCCGATGGCCCGCAGTCCGGATCCGTCCCTTCCGCCGGAAGGCCGGATCGCCGCGGCGACACCGTTTCGTACGACCAGAAGAATGGAAACCAGGAGGACAGCATGACGGGTGCAGATTTCGGCTACTTCATCCTCGGCCTGATCACGGTCGCGATCGTCGTCGCGATCGTCGTCTGGCTGCTTCACTGGCTCTATCTGCGTTCGTCGAAGGAGCGCGCCTTCGTGCGCACCGGTCTCGGCGGCCAGCGGGTCGTGGTGGACGGCGGAGCGTTCGTGCTGCCCATCGTGCACGACGTGATCCCCGTGAACATGAACACGCTCAAGCTCGAGGTCAGCCGCGGACGGGACAAGGCGCTCATCACGCGCGACCGCATGCGGGTCGACGTCATCGCCGAGTTCTACGTGCGGGTGCAGGCGTCCACCGAGGCGGTGGCCGCCGCGGCCCAGACACTCGGCCAGCGGACCATGCAGCCGGACCAGCTCGAGCAGCTCATCGAGGGCAAGTTCGTCGACGCGCTGCGGACCGTCGCGGCCGAGATGACGATGGAGGAACTGCACGAGAAGCGGGGCGAGTACGTGAAGCGCGTCCGCACCGTGGTGTCCGAGGATCTGCTCAAGAACGGTCTCGAACTGGAATCGGCGTCGCTCACCCAGCTCGACCAGACCGCGCTGGAGTTCTTCAACCCGAGCAATGCCTTCGACGCCGAGGGCATGACGCGGCTGACCGAGCAGATCGAGAAGCGCAAGAAGCAGCGCAACGACGTCGAGCAGGACACGATGATCCAGATCCGCAACAAGAACCTCGAGACGGAGCGGATGGCGCTCGACATCGACCGCGAGCTCGAATACGCGCGGTTGCAGCAGGAGCGCGAACTCGAGATCCGCCGGGCGCATCAGCGGGCGGATCTCGCGCGCGAGCGGGCCGACAAGGAACAGGAAGGCGAGCGCGCCCAGATCGCGTCGCGCGAAGCGATCGAGCGGGCCCGCATCGCGGCCGAACGCTCGGTGGAGGAGGAACGCATCCAGCGCGAACGCGAAGTCCAGTCCGCGGAGATCGAGCGGCGCAAGGTCGTGGAACTCGCGGAGCAGCAGCGTGCCATCGAGATTGCGGAGAAGTCGCGAGCCCAGTCCGAGGCCCAGGCCGCGGCCGACCAGGCGCGGGCGCGGGCCGTGTCCGAGGAGGAGCGCGTGTTCACGGCGCGCGAGACCGAGGTCGCCGAGCGCCGCAAGCAGATCGAATTGATCGACGCCCGCAAGGAGGCCGAGCGCGAGGGCCTGCGCCTGCGCCTGGCCGCGGAGTCGGAGCGCATGGCGGCGGGGGACCGCGGGGCGGCGATCCGCTCGCAGGCGGAAGCCGATGCGGATGCCGACCGGATCCGGGCGCTGGCGCTGCGCATCCGCCAGGAGATCGAGGCCGAAGGGGTCCGCCTGATGAACGAGGCGCAGAACACGCTGTCGCCGGAAGCGCGGCTGTCGGCGCTGCGCCTGAAGCTGGTCGAGAAGGTCGATTCGATCATCCGCGAATCGGTCAAGCCGCTGGAGCGCATCGACGGCATCAAGATCATGCACGTCGACGGACTGGGGGGCGGGGGCGGCGCAGCGCCCCTGGAGGCGGGCGGCGTGGGCTTCGCGGACGGTGTCGTGAATTCTGCGCTGCGCTTCCGCGCGCAGGCGCCGCTCGTGGATCAACTGTTGCGGGAGATCGGCGTCGACGGCGGGGACATCGGCAAGATCGCGCAGTCGGTCGCGAAGTCGCTGCCATCCAGCGCAGTCGAGTGAGGCGCCGACGTGATCCGCGTCTACACCTCCAGCGTGATCGATGCCACGGCCGACGCCGTCTGGAACACGATCCGCGACTTCAATGCACTGCCCGCGTGGCACCCGCTCATCACGGACTCGAAGATCGAGAACGCGCAGCCGCCGGACAAGGTCGGTTGCGTCCGTGCGTTCCGGCTGCGCGACGGCGGCTTCATCCGCGAGCAGCTGCTCTGTCTGTCCGACTACGACTACCAGTGCACGTACGCGATCCTGGAATCGCCGATGCCGCTGACGAACTACATCGCGACGCTGAAGCTGACGCCGGTCACCGACGGGAACCGGGCCTTCGCCGAGTGGAGCGCGGAGTTCGACTGCGACGCGTCCCGTGAACGCGAACTGGCCCAGAGCATCGGACAGGGCGTGTTCCAGGCCGGATTCGACGCGCTGAAGTTGCGGTTCGGGCGGCGGTGACGGCCATGCGGTGGCCGGCCGGCGGCAGACCCCACCCCACCCGATCGTGCCGCGAAGCGGAGGAGGCGATGACGATGTCCCGCTGCGTCCCGCCGGAGTCGATCTCGTGCAACGCGTGACCCGCTCCGCCGTCATCGACGCGCCCATCGATCGCGTCTGGGAGATCCTGCGCGATTTCAACAGTCACACGGCCTGGCATCCGGTCGTCGCGGAATCGCGCATCGAGGGCGAGGAGCCGTCCGATCGCGTCGGATGCGTGCGCAACTTCACGTTGCGCGACGGCGCCCGCGTGCGCGAGCAGTTGCTCTCGCTTTCCGACAGCGACTACCGGTTCACCTACTGCATCCTCGATGCGGACGTGCCGCTGCAGCGCTACGTCGCGACCGTCCAGCTGAAGCCGGTCACGGACGGCCGTCGCACGTTCTGGCACTGGCAGTCCACCTTCGATACGCCGCGGGGCCGCGAACGCGAGTTGACCGATCTGGTCGGGAACGGCGTCTACGAGGGCGGCTTCTCGGGGCTGCGCCGCTACCTGGCGCAGGGGCGTGCCCGCGGCGACGTGGGCGAAGCGGCCGGGCGCGCCGTGGACAGCGACGCCGTCACCTTCGATCGTGCCGGCGGGCCCGATGTCCTGCGGCTCGCGCGCGTGTCGGCACCGCCGCCGGGTCCCGGGGAAGTGCGTGTCCGCCACGCCGCCATCGGCATCAACTATCTGGACATCTACATCCGCAACGGCGAGGTGCCGCTCGCGTCGCCCGGCGACGTGCTGGGCGTGGAGGCGAGCGGCGTCGTGACGGATGTGGGGCCGGACGTGGGCGATCTGATGCCGGGTGACCGCGTGGTCTACGCGATCCTCCCGTGCGGCAGCTATTGCGGCGTGAGAACGATCCCGGCGGTCCAGGCCGTGCGCGTACCGGACGAGGTCAGCAACGAAATCGCGGCGGCGGCGCTGCTGAAAGGGCTCACCGCCGAGTACCTGCTGCATCGATTGCATCGGGTGGAGCGCGGCGAACACGTGCTCGTGCACGCGGCAGCGGGCGGCCTGGGGACGATCGTCTGCGCCTGGGCCGCGCATCTCGGCGCCAACGTGGTCGGGACCGTCTCGTCGGAGGAGAAGGCGCGGCTCGCGCGGGCGCACGGGTGCCGGCACGTCATCGTCACGCGCGAGTACAACTTCGCCGAAGCCGTGATGCGAGCGACCGGCGGGCACGGCGCCGACCTCATCGTCGACGGTCTCGGCGACAGGGGCGTCCGCGAGAACCTGGCATCGCTGGCCATGTTCGGTCACTGGGTGAACGTGGGACATGCGAGCGGACCCTTGCCGCCGCTGGCGCCCGATGCGCTGATCCACAAGAGCGCCACGTTCTCGCAACCGGTGGTGTTCCACTACACCGCGGATCCCGTCCGTCTCCGGCAGATGGCCGAGCGGCTGTGGGAGGTGATCCGGGCGGGAGTCGTCAGACCCGAGGTGGGCGGGTCGTATGCGCTGGCCTCCGCGGCGGAGGCGCATCGGCTGCTGGAATCGCGGGCGAGCCGCGGGGCATTGCTGCTGGTCCCGTAGCGCGGGCTTGCCCGAGTGCGACGTGTCGCGGCACGCTCGCCCGGTTCCGACACCGTGGAGCCTTGAACCGTGAACACACCGAGGGCCGAAACCGTCGACTCGTCCTGCCCCTGCGGCAGCGGCGCCGACTACGGGGCGTGTTGCGGTCGCTGGCACGCGGGTCCCCAGCATCTGCAGGCGCCCACGGCGGAAGCGCTCATGCGCAGCCGCTACAGCGCCTTCGTGCGGGGGCTGTCCGGCTACCTTCGCGAGACCTGGCACCCGACGACGCGCCCGGTCGGGGAGATCGAATTCGAGGCGGGATTGCGATGGCTCGGCCTCACGGTCAAGCGCCATGTCGTGACCGGCGCGGACGAGGCCGAGGTCGAGTTCGTGGCCCGCAGCAAGCTTGGCGGTCGCGCTCATCGCCTGCACGAGGTGAGCCGTTTCGTGCGCGAGGGCGGACGCTGGTACTACGTGGGAGGCGACGTCGGTTCGTCCGTCTGAACGGTCAGACAGTCGTTCCTTCGGCGATGCAGCGTGGCTGCCTTTCCGGTATCACTCCAGGAAGGACCGGCTCGAACGTTCGGAAGCGGTCGCGAACGGCGATGGGCGGAAGGCCGGGTCGGTCGGTTCCGGATCGACCGCGTCCGGTGACGACACAGGTGCCGTGGCGAACAGCATCACGGCGACGAGCAGACGGGCTCTCGGGTGCAGGGGGCCGTCGCGGGGCGCGGGGCGCTTGAAGGTCGGATCGAGGGGCATGGGGGACTCCGTGAGGGGCGGGCTCGGTGCCCGCCGGGGATGCATTCCACATAACGGATGTCCGGTGCAGGGCTTGAGCAGGCGCCGGTGCAGCGATGGACGGATGGGATGTCATGCCTGTCGTTGTTGGCCCCGGCGCCGTGTGCAATAGTCGCTGCACAGGAGGAGACCCCCATGAGTGAAGTCACGCTCGGCAACCCGTCGACACGGGACCGTGCCATTGCCGCGACCCTGGCCGGCGTCACCGCGAATGTCGATTGGCTGACCAGCGATCGCATCGAGGCGCTCACCGGCGGGCACGGCATGTTGAACCTGCCCGTCATCGCCATCGCCGACGCCCTCGCCGTCGAACTGCTGCGGGGCGCCGACGTGAACGTGACGTTTGCGAACGCGGTGCGGCAGCCCATCGACGATCTGCTTGCCAAGGCCATCGAGGCCGCGCGACTGGCCGGGGCCGACGGCGCGAACGCCGCGTTGCTGTCGGCGACGATGCTGTACCTCGCCGGCGCGCAGGCGCAGGTCGGCATCCCCGCCGGCAACCGCAAGCTGGGGGCGAGCGCGCGGATGATCGCCGGCGTCGATCGCTGCGGTGTCGCCTCGATTCCCACGGGCAAGAAGAACAACAAGATCTCCGGATTTCCCGCGGTGCAGGCGATCTACGCGGCCATGCAGCGAGGCGAACTGAGCCCGATCTCGGGCCGCGACGTTCCGGTCGGCGTCGGGGGCGGGCCCATCCTCGGTCACAGCACGCTGGGCGAAGACATCCTCTTTCCGGGCATGGCGGAGAACGGGGCCCGACTCGGCACGCAGGCGATGCTCGACGCGCTCGCGGGCGCCGGCATGCCCGCCGCGGGATTGACGGCCGCCCTTTTCGGCGCCGCCGCGATTCTCGAAATCATCCATCCCGATGCCGATGTCGCCGATCAGTACGGCCCCTACGGCAAGGTCACGAGCGCGTTCGTCGCCGGTCGCGAGGCGGCGCGCACGGCCGGCCTGCCGGAGATGCTGCACTTCCGGCTGACGGGCGCAGCGGTGCCGACGGGCAAGGTGGTCGGCGACCTCGGCCTCATCCTCAAGGACGTGGGCGGCCCGACGGTCATCGGCATGATGGCCTTCGACGAGATCCTGCAGGTGTTCGAGGAGTTCGCGCGCTACACCGATCCCCCCCTCGGTCACCTGTGCGCCGATGCGGTGGTCGCGTTCCATGCGCTGCTCGCTCCCGAGGCCGAGCGGACGGACGTGGCTTCGCGACTGGCCGAGGACCGTCGCGCCTCGTCCATCGATCCGGACACGACGCTGCTGGCCATGCACATCGTGGCGCAGAAGGCGCGGCAGGTGCGGCGCGGACCCGTGAGCGACACGCTGCTGCAGGCCGCCGAACCGGCGCGGACGGAAGCGCTGCTGCGTCGTGCCGTGTATGCGTACGAGCGGTTCCAGGCGGGTGGCACCGTCGAGGCGGTGGTGCGCGAGCTCGACGACGAGCGGCTCGCGACGATCCAGTCCCGGCTGAGCGCGCGGCACACGAGCGCCCAGGGACGGCCGGTCGCGATACGGATCACCCGCGTGAAGGCCGGCGCACGGCGCGAGAGCAAGATGGCGCGCCGCTGGCTGGCGTTCGATCCCGACATCGATGTCGAGGTCACGGTGGACGGCGCGACGACGCGGCTGGAGGGCTTCGTGCATCGCGTCGTGCCGGAAGTCGTGTCGGGGCAGCGCCGCGAACTGGCACCGCTGGTGTCGCTCGCGGCCCCTGCCGTCGGCGAGATCCTGGTGGCGGGGAACGTGATCGTGAACGTCACGGTCCCGGCGGCCATGGCCGCCGCGCTGGGGCTGCACGCGGCCGAGGCGGCGGCCGAGGCCGCCGTGAGCGGTGCCTACGTGACCGCGGGGATCCCGGGAGCCAAGGCGCGCGCGGAGAGCGCTGCCGGGATCGCGCATCGGATCGTGCAGGGCCGGCGCGAGGGCCGGCCATGAGCCGCCAGATCCTGCTGATGGTGCAGGTCGACGACGCGACGGGCGAGGTCCTGCAGGACGTCTCCGAGCAGTTGCACGTGCTGGGGACACGCAATCTGCAGATCCTCGCGAGCCTCGGCAAGAAGGGGCGTCCCGGCCACGTGATGCTCATCGATGTCGACGAATCGCTCGAGCAGGAGGTGGCATTCGTGCTCGGCACCGAACTCGGCGTGTGGGGGTACCGCGTGCTCGAATCGCGGCACCGCCATTTCGACATCGAGACGGGGCGCTGCGTGGTCGTGCTCTATGTGGACGACCACGTCGTGGAGAGCGAGCTGGGATGCAAGCGCATCTCCGATGCGGGCCAGTTGCTCGGCATCAAGGTCGAGCATCGGGACCTCGTGGCGCTGCGCGACCGGCTGACCGACTTCGGCGTCACCGCGCCATTGCGGCAATTGAGGGCAGCCATCGAGACGGCGGCCCGCGCCGCGCCGCCGGGGAGCGAGCTTGAGGTCGTGCTGCCGGATGCTTTTCGCGAGTGAGTCTCGTTTGCGAGAAAAAATCCCGCATCTCCATTGACTCCTTCCCGTGGAACGCGGGAAAATTTGCCACATACCCCGGCATTCACGGCACACGCGATTCCTGACGAGACCGGGGACGGCATCGCGCCTGCAGGCGCGACCTCACGATTCTTTCAGGGAGTCCAAGACATGAAGCCACACGTTTTTCGCCGCGCCGTCCTCGCTGCGGCACTGCTCGCCATCGGCACTTCCGCATCGGCGGTCACGACGATCGGTTCGCTGAGCAACTTCGATGCGGTGAACGACACGGGAGGCGAGACCGAGGGGTTCGAGATCGAACTCGAAGGGTTGAAGAGTTCGGACGTGCTCTACGAATTCGGCGGCCCCTACAGTCGGTACGGAAATCCCGTCAAGGTGGACACCGCCACGGGCGTCATCGTGCGGTGGTCCGCCTCGTGGGACGCCGCGAATCTGAAATTCACCACCGCGACGCCCGTCGCACCGGCCAACATCAGTCCGGGCGGGCACGACTGCTACAACGGCGGTCCCATCGGCAACTATCTCTCCAGCGGTTGCGAGCACTTCGGTGTCAGCCTCGGTGTCGCGCAGGGCAATACGACCTACCGATGGCTGGTGGCCGATCCTGCGACGGCAGGCAACCTGATTGCCGGCAACAACGTGCGCATTCCAGCGCCCGTCTTCAACGTGACACCCAACCCGGTACCGGCGCAGCCGCCCATCGTGCAGGCGGTGATTCCGGCACCGATTCCCGAGAATGAAGTGGGCGGCGGCGAGGGCCGCTTCAGCGACGCCCTGTGGATGAAGCGCATCAAGACCCAGTTCGAGACGGACAACGAGATCAGGCTGGAGCAGCTCGTGAACGGCAACGATCCGAACCAGGCCTTGTTCAACGTCGAGACCGAGACCGAATACGAGTGGTACCTGATCCAGAGCCGCAACGGCGTGGCCGACTCCGGCGAGCATGTGATGAACATGAATCCGGCGAAGAAGAACGTCGCGATCCGCTACGAGTACTACGAGTTCGGCGGGCTGGGTTCCTATGATCCCGAGAGCCACGAGGCCTTCTGCAGCGACGGACCCAACTGCGAGGACCTCAATCCGAACGGGCTCACCGACGAGGATGTGGCGCCTTACCGCGGAGCCTACCTCGGGGCGCAGATGGCGGGCGTCAACCTGGCCCCCGTGCCCGAGCCGGAGACCTACGCCATGATGGCGGCCGGTCTGCTGGTGATGGGCGGGCTGTCGCTGCAGCGGCATCGCCGGCGCTGCTGAATCCGGCCGCCGGACCCGCGCAGTCGCGACAAGGGCGCCCCTCGGGGCGCCCTTGTTCATTCCGGGGTCCGCAGGCGCAGCGGGGGCGGGTCACCCGCCATACAGGTCGGCCTGACCATGCCGCCGCGATTTCCCTTCATCAGTCTGCAATCGGCACTTTCTACAGTAGCCGCGTCGAAGGTCTGCCGGACCGGGACGCGAGGGGACGAGGCATCCGCCCGGCCGGTTCGCGTCGCGCGCGCGGCGACCTCCCGACGGGCAGGGTCGACCGGTGATCGCGTCGATCCGGCCCCGGCCCCCGTACCCCCAGGAGACAACCATGTTTCAACGGAAGACCCTCGCGTTGCTCGTTTCCGGCGCGTTGGCGATGCTCGCGAATGGCGCGAACGCCGCCACCCATTTCAGCAACTTCACCCCGCTCGCCGCGTCTGCCGGCGTGACCGCCAACGAGGCAGCGCCCATCACCCTGTCCAGCTCGAACTTCAGTCAGCTCACGATCGCCGACCGCGCGACGCAGAACACGCGGGTGCCCGGCTCCAACTCGGGCAATTGGGACATGATCGATGCGGACGCGTCCGGCCGCTACCTGTTCATGCCGTTCGAGACGGGCACGGCCGGCGTCATGCGCATCGACCTGCACGATCCGAACTACGCCACCCGCGCCGTCACGATCGTGGCACCCGGCACGCAGGGCTTCGTCGCGGGTGACGCGTCGCGCACCACGCCCTGGGGCGGCTACCTGACCGGCGAGGAGTCCTGGGGGTCGAACAGCACGAACGGCCGCCTCTTCGAGGTGACCAATCCGACGACGGCGGCAGCCAACGGAGGCAACTTCGTCCAGCGCAACGTCATCCCGCGCGTGTCGCACGAGGGCCTGGCCTTCGACTCCGCCCGGTCGCTCTACTTCGTCGACGAGCTGAACGGCGGATCGGTCTACAAGTACGTGTCGGCCAACCCGAATGCGACCACCGGTGACCAGTACTTCAACAAGGGCCAGACGTTCGCCCTGAAGGTCGGTGCCGGCGGTCAGTTCGAAGGCAACAACGGTCCCGCGATCACCGGCATGGCCACGTGGGAAGCCATCACGACGACGTCCGGCACCGTGACGGCGACGACGTTCGCTTCGATGATCAACCTCGGCGGCGGCAACTTCGCCGTCGACGGCCGGACGGCCGCGGATGCGGTCGGCGCCACCGGCTTCAACCGTCCGGAGGACATGGAACTGCAGACGATCGGCGGCAAGGAGCGCCTGTACTTCGCGACCACCGATTCGGACACGAACGCCAACACCGCCGACGGCCGCAGCCGCGTCTACAACCTGGATCTCGCGACCGGCGAACTGAAGGTCTTCGCCGATGCGTCCACGATCGACCTGGCGACGGGCCTGGCCGTCGGGGGCGCCTTGCGCAACGCGGACAACGTCGCCATCGACGCCGACGGCAACGTCTACATCGTCGAAGACCGGGACGGCGGGATCGACGACGACATCTGGTTCGCGAAGGACATCAACAAGGACGGGGATCTGCTCGACGCCGGCGAAGGTATCGGCCGGTGGGCGTCCAACGGGACGGCCGGTTCGGAATTCACGGGCTTGTACTTCGACAAGAACGATCCGAACAAGGCCTACGTCAACATCCAGCACCCCGGCAGCGGCGTGGATCGGACGATCCAGATCACCGCCGTGCCGGAACCGGAGACGTACGCGATGATGGGTCTCGGGCTCGGCCTGATGGCGCTGTTGCGCAATCGGCGGCGCACGTCTCGCTGATCGGCGCCTGCCGTCGTGCAAAGGGGCGGCCTCGGCCGCCCCTGCTGCGTTCCGGCAGCGTCTTCCGGATCAGCGGGCCGACGGCGGCACGTACGGAATGCCGTAACTGCCCAGGATCGACTTCAGCCGACCATCGGCGGCGTAGCGGGCGATACGCTTCTCGAGGAATTCGCGCAGCGCGGTTTCCGACTTCTTCGTGGCCCAGGTGCTGTTCCATTCGAGATCCATCTCCTTGGGCGGGAACGATTCGAGGACGTGGATCTCGCGGTCGGGATAGTCGCGTTTCGCGTCGGCCAGCATCGTCGAGGGCACGAGCACCGCCTGCACCTTGCCTTGGGCCATGGCTTCGATCGCGCGGCGCGACTGCGGATAGGTTTCATGGGCGACGCCGCGTTCGGTGAGGAATGTGTCCGTCGGCGAAAAGTACGTGGCGCCGGTCGGCGTCTTCGCTTTCGCGAGGTCATCCAGCGTGCTCCCCTTCAAGGCGGGATCGTAGGTCGCGAGCACGTAGCTGACGCCGAAGGCGGGGGCGAGCAGGGAGAGCTTCGACTTGCCGAGAATGTCCTCCATGCCCCCGGTGCCGAGCCCGAGGAACACGTCGCAGATGCCCTTGCGGATCGAGGTGCGGAACGCGCGGTTCATGCCGCCGCGGCCTGCCGTGTTCACCCAGATATAGAACGTCTCCCAGCCTTCGTCCTGCGCGATCGCCTGCAGCAGATCGATGTCGTAGCCGGTGGGCTTGTCGGTCATTTCCGAGGACGGGAACGCGAACGGATCGGCGCAGGCCGTGATGCGCTTGACGCCACGGATGCGGGTCATCGCGTCGGCGTCCTTCAACTCGTCGGGAATCTCCGGCGGCAGCACGTCGCGGTGCCCGCTCATGTAGCGCTTGTCCTTGAACGGATCGGCGGTGGAGGTCTGGGCGGCGGCAGGACGGGCGAGTCCCAGCGCCGCGGCGCCGATCAGGACACAGGCGAGCGGGCCACGCAGTGCGGCGGCGGTCATTCGAATCATGAGGTTCTCTCCGGACAATCCAGGGGGGTCGCGCTTCGACCGAGGGGCGGCCGAATGATTCCCGGGGGCCGGCGCCACGGTTCGCCGGGGCCGTCATCGGGCGCCGAAGTGTAGCCCGGGCGGCAGACGCGGAACCCGGGCAAATCTCCCGACGACGGGCGGGCAATTCAATCCGGACGAGCGAAAGGCTCCCCCCGCAGGACCCGGACGAAGATGTCGGTGTCGACGTTGGCGCCGGACAGGATCGCGCCGACCTTGCGGCCGGCCGTCTCGGATCGCTCCTTCAGCGCTGCGGCCACGGCTGCGGCGCCGGCGCCTTCCGCAACGTGGTGCGTCGCCGCGAAGATCAGCCGCATGGCGTCGGCGATCTCCTCGTCGGTCACCTCGACGATCCGGGCGGCATGCTGCCAGATGGTTTCCAGGGCCGACTTCTCGGGCACCCGGCAGGCGAGGCCGTCGGCCAGTTGCGTCCGGACCGGACGTTCCACCAGTTCCTTGTACTCGAAGGACCGCGCGTAGGCCGGGGCGTCGCTGGAACAGACGCCGACGATCTCGATCGTCCGGCCGAGGGCCTCCCGGGCGGCGATCGCGCCGCAGATTCCCGAGCCGAGTCCGATCGGGACATACAGCACGTCGAGATCCGGCACGGCCAGCAGCAGCTCCAGCGCGTAGCTCGCGACGCCGTGCACCAGGAAGGGATGGAAGGAGGGCACCATGTGCAGCCCTTCGGCATCGGCCAGGGCGGAGGCGTGCTCGCGTGCGGCCTGGAAATCCTCGCCGTGCTCGACGAGCCGCGCCCCGAGGGCGCGCATCGCGTCGTTCTTCTCGCGGCTGTTGCCTTGCGGCACCACGATCGTGACGGGCAGTTCGGCCTGCCGAGCCGCGAAGGCGACGGACTGTCCGTGGTTGCCTCGCGTCGCGCTGATGACGCCGGCCGGCTTGGCGCCCGACGCGGCAAGTTCGCGGAAGTAGACGAGGCCGCCGCGGACCTTGAAGGCGCCGACGGGTGTGACGTTCTCGTGCTTCAGCCAGAGTTCGGTGCCGATCCGGGCATTGAGCACGGGCCAGGAATACTGCGGGGTCGGCTGCATGCTGCGGTAGACCACGTCGGCGGCACGCTGCAGCTGGTCGAGGGTGGGAAGTCGCATGACGGTCCGGCGTGGGTCTCGGGAATCGGGAAGGCGGTTCAGCGGCCGCGGGACAGGGCGCGGTCGCCGACGAACGGATTGTCCCGGCGTTCGTCGCCGAACGTCGAGGTCGGGCCATGACCCGGGACGAAGGTCACGTCGTCGCCCAGCGGCCAGAGCTGCGTCGTGATGGATTCGACCAGGGTGTCGAAGTCGCCCCGCGGGAAGTCGGTGCGGCCGATGGAACCCTGGAACAGGACGTCGCCCACGAAGGCGAGCCGCAGCGCGGGATGGAAGAACACGACGTGACCCGGCGTGTGTCCGGGGCAGAACCGCACCTCCATCTCCTCGTCGCCGAAGCGCACCGTGTCGCCCCCTTCCAGCCAGCGGTCGGGCGTGAACGCCTCGAGCCGGGGAAAGCCGAAGCGCAGGCCCTGCGCCGGCAACTGGTCGATCCAGAAGGCATCCTCGCGCTGCGGTCCTTCCACGGGAATGCCCAGCCGGGCAGACAGTTCCGCCGTGCCGCCGCAATGGTCGATGTGTCCGTGGGTCAGGAGGATCTTCTCGGCGGTCCCGCCCATCTGCCTGAGGGCGTCCTCGATGCGGTCGAGATCCCCGCCGGGATCGACGATGGCGGCCTTGCCGGTGCGTTCGCAGACGAGGATCGAACAGTTCTGCTGGAAATCGGTGACGGGGACGACGGCGACTTTCATGAAGGCGGGGGCGTTCCTGCGGTTGGTGGGTGCGCTAGATCTGTCCCCGGCTGGACAGTTCGAGCTTGAGATAGGCGTAGTAGACCGGCGCCGCGATCAGGCCCGGGATGCCGAAGGCGGCTTCCATCACGATGAAGGTGGTCAGCAGTTCCCACGCGCGGGCCTTGATCTGCGTGCCGACGATGCGCGCGTTCACGAAATACTCGAGCTTGTGGATGAGCACGAGGAACGCCAGCGAGCCGGCGGCGACGCCGAGCGAGTGCGACAGGCTGACCGTGACGATGACCGTGTTGGAGACGAGATTGCCGATGATCGGCATGAGGCCGGCGAAGAACGTGACGGCGATCATCGTCTTCAGGAACGGCAGCTTGATGCCGAGCGCAGGCAGCACCACCAGCAGGTAGATCGCGGTCAGTGTCGTGTTGAGGGCCGAGATCCGGATCTGCGCGAACACGATGCGGCGGAATGCCTCGCCGAGACGCTTCACGCGTTCGCCGAGCGCCACTGCGAGCGGACCCGGCGCCCGATCCGCCCGGACCTCGCGCAGCGACACGAGACCCCCGATGATCAGACCCACCAGGATGTGGGTGAGGGTGACGCCGACCTTGGCCCCCGCCGCCTGGACCTCGTCGGCATGGGAGCGGAGCCAATCCGCGGAGGCGACGCCGAGGGCTTCGGCATCACGAGGCAGCCGGTCGCCGATCCAGCCGGGCAGTTTGCCGCGGGCCTGGTCGATGATGTCGGCCATGTGGCCGAGCAGGGTCGACAGGCTCCCCGCGTCGCTGCGGAAGAACGCGACGAGCGCCAGCACGCCCACCGTGAGGCCGGTCGAGATCACGATGGCCAGGAAGCCCACCGCCACCAGCTTGCTGCGTCGTCCGCTGATCCGCAGCAGCCGCAGCTTCGGCACGATCACATGCACGAGTTCCGCCACCAGCAGTCCCGCCAGGAGCGCGGCCAGGACGTGCAGCCAGAGGATCAGGGCCAGGGCTGTTCCGGCGAGCAGCCAGGATGCGACGTCGTGTCGCGTCGCGGCGGGCAGGCCGGGGAGGCGGGCGTTCACGCGGCGGCCCGCAGGGCGAGGCCCTGCTCGAGCCGGGCGAGCCCCGCATCGAGCCGGCCGATGTCGGCCGCGAAGCACCAGCGCACGAACCCCTCGCCCTCGGGGCCGAACGCGATGCCGGGCGCGAGGCCGAGTCCGACCGTCTCGACCAGCCGTTTGCAGAAGGCGAGGCTGTCGGTCATGCCGCCGACCCGGAAGAACACGTACATGGCGCCGGACGGCAGGGCCGCCTCGATGCCCGGCAGGGTGTTGAGTTTCGCCACGAGGTGATCCCGGGCGGCGCGGAAGCGGGCCTGCGTATGGGCGATGATCGGCTCCCCCTCGCGGATCGCCACGTCACCTGCCCGTTGCACGAAGCCGGGCGCACACGACGTGTTGTATTCGATGAGCTTGGCGATCTGTTCGACCAGCGGCGGCGGCGCCACGATCCAGCCCAGACGGAACCCGGTCATCAGCCAGGACTTCGAGAACGTGTTGGTGCTGACCACCCGGTCGTCGGGATGCGCCAGGTCGAGGAACGACGGCGCCGCCGCCCCGATCTCGCCGGGGCCGTAGTAGAGGCGTTCGTAGGCGTCGTCCGACAGGATCCAGATCCCGTGCCTGCGGCAGTGGGCCAGGACGGCCGCCAGCGCGTCGCGGTCGATCGTCCAGCCCGTCGGATTGTTGGGCGAGTTGAGGTAGAGCATCCGCGTATCCGGCGTGAGCGCGGCGAGCAGGCCGTCGAGATCGAGCGTCCAGCCGCGCGGGCCGAAGTTCAGCGGGAAGGTGACCGCTTCCGCGCCGAGGATCTTCGGGATCTCGACGAGGTTCGGCCACATGGGCGTGACGATCACCGTCCGGTCGCCCGGGCCCACGAGCGCCTGCGTCACGAGCATCAGCGCCGACATGCCCGAGTTGGTCACGGCGATCTCGTCCACCGCCGTCGGGCGATGCAGGCGGCTCGCGTAGGCGGCGATCGTGCTGCGCAACGACGGAATGCCGAGATTCTGCGTGTAGAACGTCTCGCCGGCCTCCAGCGCGCCGATCGCGGCCCGCCGGATGAATTCCGGGGTGACCTCGTCGGGCTCGCCGAACCAGAAGGGGAGGACGTCGTCCCGACCCATGCCGGCATTGGCGACTTCGCGGATCTTGGACGCGCGCAGGGCGAGGACGGCGGGGCGAGCGGTCAGCGGAAAGGTCATCGGCGGTCGGCGCGGGGAGGGGAGTCGGGCGCGGGATTGTCGCATGGGCCCCGGGGGCGGTGATCGGGGTGGGTGAATCGTGGTCCGTCGGAAATCGGAGCCCGCCGGGGCGGGCTCGATGCGTACCGAGGCCGTCCGGCCGCAGTTCCGGCAGCCACAACCTTCCCGCTGCCGCATCTGCGTTCGCGGTCAGCCCGCACCGGGGGCTCATGTCTTTCCGGATCACGGATCACCGCATCCCCGATCACCGCTTCAGCGGTTCACGGATCCCCGCCCGAGGGGGTAGCATCCACGCTTCCCCAGGGAGGACATCCGCCATGAGCACCCCGCAGTTCTCGAATCTCATCGCCGGCGAATGGGTCGCCGGCAGCACCAGCACCATCGACATCAACCCCTCCGACACGTCCGACGTCGTCGGCGAGTACGCGCAGGCCGACGCGGCCCAGACCGGGCGCGCCATCGAGGCGGCCCGTGCCGCGGCGCCGGGCTGGGCGGCCTTCAACACCCAGGCGCGCGCGGATCTGCTGGAGAAGGTCGGCAACGAACTCATCGCCCGCAAGGACGAACTCGGCAAGCTGCTCTCCCGCGAGGAAGGCAAGACCCTGCCGGAAGGCATCGGCGAGGTGACCCGCGCGGGCAACGTCTTCAAGTTCTTCGCCGGCGAGGTGCTGCGCAAGGCGGGCGAACTGATCCCCTCGGTCCGCCCCGGCATCGACGTCGAGATCACCCGCGAGCCGCTGGGGGTCGTGGGGATCATCGCGCCATGGAACTTCCCCTCCGCCATTCCCGCCTGGAAGATCGCCCCCGCGCTGGCGCACGGCAACTGCGTCGTGTTCAAGCCCGCGGATCTCGTGCCGGGCTCCTCGTGGGCCATCGCGGACATCCTCCAGCGGGCCGGCATTCCCGCCGGGGCGTTCAACCTGTGCATGGGCCGGGGCTCCGTCGTCGGCGAAGCGATGCTGAGCGATCCGCGCATCGACGGGATCACGTTCACCGGGTCGGTCGAGACCGGTCGCAAGGTGGCCCAGAAGGCGATCGCCGCCATGAAGAAGATCCAGCTCGAGATGGGCGGCAAGAATCCGCTCGTGGTGCTCGACGACGCCGACCTCAAGACGGCCGTCGAGTGCGCCGTCAACGGGGCGTTCTACTCCACCGGTCAGCGCTGCACGGCGTCCTCACGCTTCATCGTGACGCAGGGCATCCACGACCGGTTCGTCGCCGCCCTGATCGAGCGCCTGAAGGCGCTGGTGGTCGACAACGCCCTGAAGCCCGGCGTGCACATGGGGCCCGTCGTCGACAAGAGCCAGCTCAACCAGGACCTGTTCTACATCGAGGAAGCCAGGAAGGAGGGCGGCAAGCTCGCCTTCGGCGGCAACCTGCTGAAGCGCGAGACCGACGGCTTCTACCTGGAGCCGGCGCTGTTCACCGGGACCGTCAATTCCATGCGCATCAATCGCGAGGAGGTGTTCGGTCCCGTCGCGAGCGTGGTGTGCGTGAAGGACTACGACGAGGCGCTCGCCGTGGCCAACGACACGCAGTTCGGGCTGTCGTCGGGCATCTGCACGGGGTCGCTGAAGCACGCTTCCCACTTCCGCAAGAACAGCGCTGCCGGCATGGTGATGGTCAACCTGCCGACGGCCGGCGTGGACTATCACGTGCCGTTCGGCGGTCGGAAGGGCTCCAGCTACGGTCCGCGCGAGCAGGGCCGCTACGCGCAGGAATTCTTCACCACGGTGAAGACGGCCTACGTCGCGCCGCTCTAGGGTGGGCCTGATCGAATCACGCGGATCGCGTTTCCGGCACAACCGCGCGATTTGATCAGATCTTCCCCCGTCCGGTTGTCCTCGCCTCCGGCTCGCTGCGTCCCGATCCCGGGCGCGGCGGGTCGGCGCGCGGCGCCTGGAGCCAGAAGGACGGGAAACCCCGCCGCGGCCACGACGACCATCGCCGCGCCCGGCATTGCCGCGGTGACGGCGGTGCGTGGCGATGATCGGACGGGCCGTTCGATCCAACGGTAGGTCAGGGCCGCGGCGAGCACGCTTGCCGTGAGGAGCGCGATGCGTTCCCCGACAGCGGCATCGCGGCCCTCGATCAGCCGGTGGAACGACAGCAGCGGCCAATGCCACAGGGAGAGCGGGTCGCTGATGAGGCCGAGTGCCGCCATGGGCCTGCGGGACAGGACGGCGCGATGGAACCCGATGCCCGGCGCCGCGAGAAACGAGGCCGTTCCGGTGACCGGCAGCACGGCCCGCCGGCCCGGATAGAGATCCGCCGCGGCCCAGACGATCGATGCGCCGAGGACCAAGGCCAGCCCCAGCAGCGCGCCCCCTTCGACGGCCGCGGGCCGGCGGCTCGGGATCGGCGAATCCTGCCCCGATCCGCGGCACCACGGCCGGCCGATTCCGGCCGCCGTGTGCCCCGGGCGTCGGCGCGCCCATTGCGCCAGGAGGGCGCCCGTCAGCCGTTCCCACCCACGCGACAGGGGCAGGTAGAACCCGTCCGCCGGATCGTTGGCAGTGAGCGCCAGACTGGCTGCGTAGGAGAGGGTACCCGGGCGCATGAGCGCCGCCGGCGCCTTCGCTCGCTACCGCCCGAGACCCCGGAGCAGGAGCGGACGGGCGAGATAGAACTGCGCCTCGATCGACGGTGACCAGAGATGCAGCAGCGGCTTCGTCGCGGACGCGGCGTCGAAGTCACCGGCCTCGCTGCGCAACAGGGAGCTCTCGACGAAGGCGGCGCTGGCGGCCACGTGTCCGCCGATCGACTCGTCGTCGTCGGGCATGGTCGTGAACCAGCCGGTGACGGGACACGCGGCGAGCACGGCGAGCCATGCCGGAAACAGGCGTCTTGCCCGTCGGGCGTAGAACGCGGCCGGGCCGAGCGCGCCACCGTCCAGCGTCTCGAGCCGCTGACCGGTGATCAGGAACCCCGAGATGACGAGGAACACGTCCACGCCCACGTAGCCGCCGGGCAGCGCGGACGGAAGCGCGTGGTAGACGACGACCGGCAGAATCGCGATCGCGCGCAATCCGTCCATGTCGGGCCGGTTGGACGGGGCATGGGGCCGTTCCATCACGACGCCGGAGGCCGCTCGACGGTACGGAGCGGCGTGCGCCATCCGGCCCGGGATGCGAGGCGGGACTCGACGGCTGGAGGAGGCGACCCGGGTTCGATGGAAGTCAGCCCGATGTCATCGGGACTGCAGGGAGCGAGGCGTCCTTCACGGGTCAGCCGCCGGGAGGCGGCCGCTCCCACCGGAGGCCGTCGAGCGGCGTGATGCCGCGGTGTGGCCCCCTGCGAGGCAGTCGATTGTGCGAGAGTATCGCTGTCCCGATTTGCAGCACGAAGGCCGACCGCATGCCATTCTTCCTCGAAATCCTCTGCACCGGCGATGAAGTCCTGACCGGCGCCACCGTCAACACCAACTTCAGCCACATCAGCCAGACACTCGGCGATGCCGGACTCGAGGTGCGATGGGGAACGACCGTCGGTGACGATCGCGAGACGCTGCTGGAGGCGTTTCGCGCCGCAGGCAAGCGCGCCGATGCCGTGATCGTGAACGGGGGCCTCGGCCCGACGGTCGATGATCTCTCCCAGGAGATCGCGGCCCGGGCCGCGGGCGTGGATCTGGTCTTCAACGAGGACTGGTTCAAGCGCATGGAGGCGTACTTCACGCGGCGCTCGCGCACCATGCCCGCCAGCAATCGGAAGCAGGCCATGCTGCCCGCCGGTGCCGAAGTGCTCGACAACCCGATCGGCACCGCTTGCGGATTCGCGCTCGACATCGGCAAGGCGCGCTTCTTCTTCACGCCCGGTGTGCCGCGCGAACTGCACCGCATGCTCGCGGAGCAGATCCTTCCCCGGTTGCTCGCTCGAAGCGGCCAGCCCGCGGCCAGTGTCCTCAAGCGGTTCCATTCGTTCGGGATCGGCGAGTCGCGCGCCGACACGATGCTGTCCGACCTCGAATCGATGGTTTCCGACGGCAGCCTCAAACTCGGCTTCCGCGCGCACTACCCGCAGCTCGAGACCAAGCTGAACGTACGCGGCACGGACAGGGACGATGTCCTTCGGAAGCTCGCGCCCGCGGAGGCGGAGGTCCGCAAGCGCCTCGGCAACTTCATCGTGGCGGAAGACGATCAGAAACTCGAAGGGGTGGTGCTCGATGCGCTGACGGCGGCGGGGGCGACGCTCGCCATCGCCGAGACGTTCACCGGCGGTGCCGTCGCGGCCCGGCTTGCGCCGCTGGTGGGGGCGGAGTCGGTCCTGCGTCGAGCCATCGTCTCGCGCGATCTCGCGCAAGTGCATGCCGCCGTCGGATTGGCGTCCGCGCCGAGCGGTGAACTGAATGTTGCGACAGCGGAGGCCGTGGCGGGTGCGGCACGGCGATCGTCCGGTGCGACGCACGCACTGGCTCTGTTGATCGAGCTGGACGAGGGCGCCGATCGCATCGAGTTCGGCGGCACGATCTGCCTGGCCATTGCCACGGCCGACCGCGTTGCGACGCGTCGTGCGCGACTGCTGGGCGGACGCGACTGGATCCGCCTCGGCGCGATCGAGCTCGGGCTCGACTGCCTGCGCCGGTTTCTGCAGGGGCTCCCGGTGGACGAGCGGATCGATTTCGAGAAGGTGTAGGCGGTGATCCGGCACGGGGGGTCGGCAATCCGTCCCCTGTCGGTGTCCGTCAAGGCGGGTGGCGTCGAGTGTTCATCGCGGTCGACGCGTGCGCATTGCGCACCCTGCGCGGCGACGATCTCTCGCCGGGCGCGTGACACGACTGACTCCCGGGTGGCTGCCGGCAGCGGATACCGGCCGACACACCCGATCACCGATCCCCTGTCACCGTTCACGGCCCGTCAGTACGTTTCCACATGGAAACGCGCCTTCGCCCGCAGCCGTGGCAGCAGGGCGTCCCAATCCTCGCCGTGCGCGCGGCAGATGTCGCGGAACGCCTCGATCACACCGGATTCCATGTCCTTGAGTCCGCACAGGTAGACGTAGCACGCGTCGTCCCGCAGCAGCGTGATCACCTTGTCGGCGCGGGCACGGATCAGATCCTGCACGTACTGTTTCGGTTGCCCGGGCACGCGCGAGAACGCGAGGTTGATGTCGATGAAGGTCTTCGGCAGTTTCATCAGCGGGCCGAAGTAGGGCAACTCCTCCGGCGCGCGCGCGCCGAAGAACAGCATCAGTTCGCCCCCCTCGTTGAGGGACAGCCGCCGGCGTCGCCGTTCGGTCATTGCGCGCATCGGCGCCGAGCCCGTGCCCGTGCAGATCATCAGCAGCGATGATCCGGGCTGGTTCGGCATCAGGAAGCTGGCGCCGTACGGACCGACGACGGTCACCTTGTCGCCCTTCTTCAGGTCGCACAGGTAGTTCGATCCCACCCCGGTCACCGGCGCCCCCGTGTGGTCCTGGGTGACGCGCTTGATGGTCAGGGAGAGGTTGTTGTAGCCGGGCCGCTCGCCGTCGCGCGGGCTCGCGATCGAATACAACCGCACGTGATGCGGTTTGCCGTTCGCATCGACGCCGGGCGGGAGGATGCCGATCGATTGACCCTCCAGCACCGGAAACGCGGTGCCGCCGAAGTCGAGCACGATGTGGCGGATGTCGGCCGAGGCATCGTCGGCCGTGAGTCGCAGGTTGCCGGCGACGGTCGCGATGGCCGGCTTCGCGGGCGTGTAGAGATTGATGTAGGGCTGTTCGGCCGAGGCAGGCGCCGAGACGAGTCCGCCCTGACCGGCGTTGGCCGCTTCGGTCTGTGCCCGCACCTCGGCCGGGATGTCCGCGGCGGTCGCGATCTCCAGTTCCTGCGGCGGCGGCAGCACGTCCCACGCGAGCTGTTCCTCGAGCGTGTACGGCATCGTCTTCTGCACCTGGCGCCAGTGGTCGATGGCGCCGGTCGGACAGGGCGGAATGCAGGCGCCGCAGCTGTCACACACATCGAACTTCACGACGTAGTTGCGATCGTCGTGGGTCACCGCTCCGATGGGACAGGTCGCCTCGCACGTGTTGCACCGGATGCATATCTCCGGGTCGATCACATGCTGGCGCGCGTACTCGGCGCTGTGGGCTCCGGGCATGGAGGCGTCCTCGTTCAGGGGAAGGGCGGGCGCGGCGTGCGTGCACCGCGCCTCGGGGTCCGGTCAGTTGAACCGCACGTACTCGAAATCGATGGGCTGGCGATTGATCCCCACGATGGGCGGCGCGATCCAGTTGGCGTAGCGGCCGACGTCGGTCACCCGTCCCATCAGCGATTTCACGTAGGTGCTGTCCTCGGCCGAAGGCAGCCAGCGGCGCTCGTTCGCCAGCCAGTCGGCTTCGGTCAGGACCTGTCCCTCCGGCGAGACGCGGATGCCGGCGAACGAACCGATCTTCCGGTTGAACGCCTTGTGCGGGGCCTTCAGCCGGAACGGGATGCCGAACTTCTCGATCACCTTGTTCCAGCGGTTAATGCCGCCGATGGAATCCTTGATGTAGTCGTCGCGCAGGCGCTCGTTCAGCGACGACAGCGCGGAGACTTCCTTCTCCGCGAGCTGGCCGTCGCGCAGTTCGAGGATGCGGTAGACGTCGCCCTTCAGGCGATGGTCGTCGCCCAGCTTGCCTTCCTCGTAGCGTCCCTTCAGGCCGCTGCTGTAGAACGTCGCCGCGTTCGACGACTGGTCGGCGCCGAACAGGTCGATGGTCACGCTGAAATGGAAGTTGAGGTAGCGCTGGATCGTCTCGAGGTCGATCGCGCCCTGCGCGCGAACCTGCGCGGGGTCCTCGATCCTGTGATCGCGCATCACTTCGCAGGTGCGCTGGATGACGCGCGAGACGCCGGACTCGCCGACGAACATGTGGTGCGCCTCCTCCGTGAGCATGAACTGCGTCGTCCGGGCGAGCGGATCGAAGCCGGACTCGGCGAGGGCGCAGAGCTGGAACTTGCCGTCGCGGTCGGTGAAGTACGTGAACATGAAGAACGACAGCCAGTCGGGCGTCTGCTCGTTGAACGCGCCGAGGATGCGCGGATTGTCGGCATCGCCGGAGCGGCGCTCGAGCAGGGCCTCGGCCTCTTCGCGGCCGTCGCGTCCGAAATAGCGATGCAGCAGATAGACCATCGCCCAGAGGTGCCGCCCCTCCTCGACGTTCACCTGGAACAGGTTGCGCAGGTCGTACAGCGACGGCGCCGTCAGGCCGAGGTGCCGCTGCTGTTCCACCGAGGCGGGTTCGGTGTCGCCCTGCGTCACGATGATGCGGCGGAGGTTGGCGCGGTGCTCGCCCGGCACCTCCTGCCATGCGGGTTCGCCCAGATGCTCGCCGAAGTGGATCTTGCGTTCCGCATTCCGGGGGTTGAGGAAGATGCCCCAGCGATAGTCGGGCATCTTCACGTAGTCGAAGTGTGCCCACCCCTGCGGATCGACGCTCGTCGCGGTGCGCAGGTACACGTCGAAGTTCGACGAGCCGTCGGGCCCCACCTCGCTCCACCACTTCAGGTACCCGGGCTGCCAGTGCTCCAGTGCGCGCTGGAGCGTCTTGTCGCCCGCGAGGTTCACGTTGTTCGGGATCTTCTGGCTGTAGTCGATGCTCATGTCGTCGGACTCCTGTCGGGGCGGCGGGTCACACCCGCTCCCAGTTGAAACGGGCCTTGCTGCCGCTGCCGTAGACCTTCAGCGCGCCGGTCTCGCCGACGGCATTGGGACGGACGAAGATCCAGTTCTGCCAGGCCGAGAGGCGTCCGAAGACGCGCGTCTCCATCGTCTCGCCGGCGCCGAAGCGCAGGTTCGCCTCCATGCCGGTGAGGGCGTCCGGCGAGAGGCTCGCGCGCTCCTCGAGGGCCAGGCGGATCTCGTCGCGCCAATCGATGTCGTCCGGCGCGGCGGTGACGAGACCCAGGTCGAGGGCCTGCTTCGCGTCGATGCCCTGTCCGATGCGGCTGCGCGCTGCGGTGAGCGGTTCCGTCTCCCCGTAGAAGCGCGCGTCGATGCGGAACCGACCGTCCACCCGCGGGTAGGGGCCGAAGTTGAGCGGGGAGAGTTCGATGCGCGGTGACTCGTCCGGGGCATCCGGCAGGTCCTGCATGTAGGTGCGGTCCGCGGCGAGTGCCAGCTCGAACAGCGTGCCGGCGAAACAGGACCCCGGTTCGATGAGCGCATAGAGTGTGCGCGACGTGACGTCGAGCCGCGCCAGCGTCCGCCGCAGCATGCCGAGGGTCTCGCGCACGAACCAGTGTTCGTGATTCGCGGCGAGCGCGGCATCCGCCGCCAGCACCGCATCGGCGTCTCCCGTCGTGCGAAGCAGCCAGGTGCCGAGATCGAGGTGATTGGTGCGCAGCGTGAGGATCGCGTCGTCGAGTTCGCGCGCCATGCGCAAGGGCCACCACTGTGCGCCTTCCGCCAGGATGCCCGCGATGCCCGCGGGAACGGCGGAGGCCGGGGCTTTCACCGTCAGTGTCGCGCTGCGGGCGGACGGATCGAGCGACACCTCGACGGTGGAGTAGCGGTAGCCGCCGGCGTGGTCTTCCCGCGCGATCGGTGTGAGCGCGACGCCCGTTGCGTCGGACGGCCGATCGCTCGTGTCGGCGAGTTCCCGGGCGCGCTGCTTGACGCGCTCGGCGAATTGCTGCGGCTTCACCAGGTCGTCGACGAGACGCCACGTCCGTGCACGCTCCCCGCGCACTCCCTCCACGAGCGTGCAGAAGATGTCCGCATGATCGTGGCGCACCCGGCGCTTGTCGGTGAGGCGCGTGAGGCCGCCGGTGCCGGGCAGGACCCCGAGCAGCGGGACCTCGGGCAGGCTCACCGCCGACGAGCGGTCGTCCACGAGGAGGATTTCATCGCAGGCGAGGGCCAGCTCGTAGCCGCCGCCTGCGGTGGTGCCGTTGCAGGCCGCGAGGAACCTCAGGCCGGAATGACGGCTGGCGTCCTCGATGCCGTTGCGCGTCTCGTTCGTGAACTTGCAGAAGTTCACCTTCCACGCGTGGCTCGACAGGCCGAGCATGAAGATGTTGGCGCCCGAGCAGAAGATGCGCGGCTTGCCGCTCGTGATGACGACGCTGCGGACCTCGGGATGCTCGAAGCGGATGCGCTGCACGGCGTCGTGCAGTTCGATGTCCACGCCGAGGTCGTAGGAGTTGAGCTTGAGCTTGTAACCCGGCCGCAGGCCGGCGTCCTCGTCGACGTCGAGGGTGAGGGTGGCGACTGGCCCGTCGAACGACAGCTCGAGGTGGCGATAGCGGGACGGATCGGTCCGGTAGTCCACCGGCGCCGGGGCGTCGGGCGGGGACATGGCGGTGACGGGGGCGAGCGACATGGGCGGAACTCCGCGTTCGTTTCAGGGGGAAGGACGGGATGCGATGCGGTCCCGCAGGACTGCCAGGCAGCGGGCCGGTGTCTGGCGCGTGGTGTCGACGATGACATCGGCCTGGCCGTAGAGGGACTCGCGCGCGTCGAGGATCCGGCGCAGATCCGCCATCGCCTCGGCGTTGCCGGCCATCGGTCGCAGGTCACCCTGCGCGACCACGCGGGCCATGTGTTCTTCGGGGGAAGCCTTCAGCCACACCGTGAAGCAGCGCTGCAGCAGGCGCTGATAGGTATCGGCTTCCGACACGATGCCGCCGCCGACTGCGATCACGGCGTGCGATGTCGTGTCCAGCACGCGTTCGAGGGCGCGCCGCTCGATGCGCCGATAGCCCGTCTGACCGTAGAGGCTGAAGATCTCCGGCAGGGTCATGCCGGCTTCGCGCTCCACTTCGCGATCGAGTTCGACGAACGGCCGTTCGAGCGATGTCGCGAGCGCCGCGCCGAGCGTGGACTTGCCGGCGCCGCGCAGACCCACCAGTGCCACGCGGTCCCGCCGTGACGCATCGGTCCGGCCGAATTCCTTCGTGAGTCGGAGCACGACGTCTTCGAGGCGACCCGGCGGCAGCTGGTCGAGCAGGCGCCGGACGAGGCGTCGCTCCGAGGACGCGTCCGCGTCGGAGATCAGATCTTCGAGGGAGCTGCCGAGCGCCGCGGCGACCCGGCGCAGCAGTGCGATGGACGAGTTGCCCTCACCGGCTTCGAGCTGGGCGAGATAGCGCTCCGAGACGCCCGACGCCTGCGCCAGCACCCGGCGCGTCAGTCCCCGCTGCGTCCGATGCTCGCGCACGCGCTGCCCCAGGGTCCGGAGGAAGGCGGCTTCGGACGGCGGGGCAACTTCGGCGGGCGGAAGGGGGGTATCGGCGATCCTGGGCATGGCGGGTCCCGGCGTGAGGGACGCACCATAGCGCAGGTTGCTGCATCGAACAAGCAGTTTGATGCATGGCCGGAGGGCGATATCCGGCAACGTGTCGCCAAAGCAGCGCTCGGCTGTCGCTCGGAACATGCAGTAAAGTGCATGTTCCGGACGGCGATCAGGTCAGACGTTCGAGCTGGGCCAGCAGGTCTTCCAGATGCACGCGGGTGGCCGTGTCCCTGATGGTGTGCGACTTCAGCTTCCGTGCGATCTTGTTGGCGAGGTGGCGGGCGCCGGCGCGCAGCGCGGCCCGGTACTCGTTCGTGCCGCCCGGTGCACGCTGGTAGGCCTGTGCCGACTCGGCGAGTCCCGACGAGAACTGCGCGATCGATCGTCCGTCGGCGGCACGGCCGCGCGAGCGCACCCGCGTGGTGCCGCGATCGCGCTCCTCGCCGTCGATGCCGCGCGAGCTGTCTTCCTCTTCGGGGTCCGGTGCGTCGCCGGACACCACCTTCAGTCGAAGCACGTAGTGACGCTGGACGGTCCGTCGATACAGATCGACGACCGGCGACTTCCGGTCGAGTTCGCTGAACAGCCGGTCGTTCAGATCCTTCAGCAGGTCGATGCCGAGGTAGGGCGGCCGCTCCGGCCAGGCGTCCGCCGCTTCCGCCATGCGCTGGAAGACCCCGCTGCGCAGCAACTGCGACAGCAGGTGGATGTTCGATCCCTGCAGCGGATCGGTACCCCGGGTCGGGGCGATGCGCTGCAGCAGGTCCGGCGCGGTCAGCGCCGCCGGCTTCGCGAACGCCGTCGCGGCCACGAACCGGAGCGCCTGCCGCTGCCGGTCCGGCGGTACCGGGCGGTACGGCGCCTGCCCGCGGCCGCCCTGGTAGCGCATCTCTTCGACGCCGCCCACGAGTTTCGCGACGGCGCCGAGTTCGTTGTCCCGCTTCTTGATCAGGGCTTCGTAGAGTTCTGCGAGACGCGAATAGTCGCCGCCCCGGCGCGTGGCGGCCGGGACGAGCAGTGCGGCCACCCGGTCGATGTTTGCGAGGCCCAGCGTCGTCGCCTCGATCGGATCGTCGCCCAGCACCTGCGTGTTCACGGCCGGATCGAGATCGGCCGCCGCATCCTCGCCGCCGAAGCGCAGCGACGGATCCTCGATCTGCCGCGACGCCCATTCGTCGAGGACGGCCCATTCGTCGTCCGTGCACATGTCCGGCGCGACCGGGGCGTAGCCCCACTGGATGACGAAGTGGTCGTACGGCCCGAACTTCGGCATCAGCGAAGCGTCGTCGCCGGGTTGTGCGACGTAGTTGAAGCGCGCGTACGACATGATCGAGGCGGACGTGCCCCACTTCGATGTCCACGCCGGATCGCGCAACTGCTTCACGGTATAGGCCCCGTGCGCCTTGAAGTTGTGCCGCAGGCCGAGGGCATGTCCGATCTCGTGCGTGGCGACGTACTGGAGGAGTTCGGTCATCAGGTCGTCGGGCAGCGGCAGCGCGCGCGCTCTCGGATCCACGGCACCGGCCTGCGTGACGTACCAGGTCTCGAGCAGCTTGAGGATGTCGTGCCAGAAGATCGCGTGGGAAGCGATGACCTCGCCGCTGCGCGGATCCACCACGGCCGGACCGGTGGCGTTCTGCCGTCCGCTCGGCGTCCACCGGATGACGTTGAAGCGCAGGTCTTCCGGATCCCAGGCGGGATCCTCCGTTTCCGTGGGCGCGTCGCGGGCGACGAGCGCGTTGCGGAAGCCGGCACCCTCGAAGACCGTGTTCCAGCTCTCGACGGCGCGCTTCAGGGCGGGCCGCCACTTCTCCGGAATCTCGCGGCTCAGGTAGAAGACGATGGGCTGCACCGGTTCCGAGACCGCAGCCATCGGATCCTTCTTCTCGAGGCGGTAGCGCTGGATGAATCCGCGCTGCACGCCGCCGTGCTCGGGTGTGCCGTAGTCCTGGAACAGCACGGGGAAGTAGCCGACGCGTTCGTCCCAGTAGCGCGGCCGCATCGGCGTTTCGGGGAGCTTCAGGATGCTCGTGTTGAACAGGAAGCCGAGGTCGTGCGCATCCTCCGGATGCTTCAATCGCTCCTGCGCGTCCGGGACCCAGGTCTGGTAGAAGCGCACGTTCACGTTGTTGGGGAACGACTTCACGCGCGCGATGTAGGAGCGGCGCGCGTCCACCCCGGAGACGCGGAAGCGCGCCTTGTACTGCTGGCCGAAGCCCTCCGGGACCTCCGTCGCGAACAGTCCGGTCACGTCGATCACCGGCGCGCCGTCCTTGCCCAGGGTGACCGCATCGAAGGTCTTCACGACGGTACCGAGCTGTGCGGCTTCGACGGCGCGCTGCAGGTTGGGCATCTGCGGTGCCCACAGGTCGTAGCTCACGCGTTCGAGGAACACCCGGTTGCCGCGCTGGACGAAGCGCATGAGCCCGTTGAACACCACTTCCCCGGGCGCGGCGTCTTCGGTGTTCACGGACACGGCGGCGAATTCCGTCGTCACCAGGAGGTCCTTGCCGAGCAGATCCACGGGGATCTCCATGAACACGCGATCGCACACCACGTGGATGTCCATGAGCCCGTGGAGCGACTCCACCTTCTTCGTCATGTTGGCGCCGCACGAGGCGACGTCGGCCGCATTCATGGCCCACGCCGGCGACAAGGGCAGGGCGGCGACGAGCAAACCGAACAGCAGGGATCTCATGGCGGGCGGGCGCGGCGCGTTCCGGGTGCCACGAGACGCTCGCGCATCCCGTGGCGTCCGGTGGTCCGGGATCACTTCTTCGCGGTGACTTCGGAGTTGCCGTCGCGGGAAGCGTCGGGCGCATCGGCCTCGCGGCCGTACTTCTGCGTCCCCTTGTCGAGCGTGGCGTCGCGACCGTACTTCTGCTTGCCCTTGTCGAGCGTGGCGTCGCGACCGTACTTCTGCTTGCCCTTGTCGAGCGTGGCATCGCGACCGTACTTCTGCTTGCCCTTGTCGAGCGTGGCTTCGCGGCCGTACTTCTGCTTGCCCTTGTCCAGCTCGGCCTCACGGCCGTACTTCTGCTTGCCCTTGTCGAGTTCGGCTTCGCGGCCGAACTCCTTGGCCTTGCCCGACTTCACCGCATCGCCTTCGGCGGCGTGTGCGAACGGCGCGCCCAGGGCGAACGCGGATACCAGCAGCAGGATCGAGAGACGTCGTGTCATGGCGGGATCTCCAGGTTGGGTGAGGATCGCGGCCCCGCCGGTCGATGGGTCGTCGGGGCGCACGTGGTCATATACGGAGACAGGTCCGGAATCGGATGCGCGGGTCAACGGTCCGCGGGCGCGCCGCCGGATGACGGCGGGCGTTGACATCCCCGGTTGCGCGATGGTCTCGGCTCCCGTACGCTCGGTTGTCTTGTCATTGGAGCGGCAAGGGTCGTGTCCTGCGTCGACGGCCGGTCATGGGGCCGTCATGCATCGAAGCGATCGTGCCGTTCGCGGGTTGTTCGGTTCAATCCGGTGCGTCGGAGCGGAAGGCAATATCCCCCGGGGGGCGAGCGCAGGCCGGTTCCATCTCAGGAGAAGTCATGGCGTTCCCTCGCACTGCCGTCGCGCTGTCCGCCTCGCTGCTCATCGCCCTCGCTGCCGGCCGGGTCCATGCGGACATGGTCGTCTACGACAACGATTTCCAGGACACCGTCGGACCCGCCTGGAGCAGCAGTTCCACCCAGCCCTGGGGGCAGCAAGCCACCCCGGCGCCCGATACCGGTGCACGCCGATTTCTCGGGTACTTCGGCGACAACGACGTTGCGACGCTGACGGTCGATGACATTCCCGCCGAAGCGACCGCACTGCGACTGGAATTCGACGCGTACATGATGTGGTCGTGGGACGGCAACGACACCCGCCTGGTGAACGGCGTGCCGCGCGGTCCCGACGTCTTCGGATTCCGCTACGGCGCCGGGGGGACTGCCGCCACGGAGCAGTCGTGGACCTTCAGCCTCGGCAGTCCCGGCTTCGGACTCCAGAGCTATTGCGACGGCAGCCCGGTTCCCTGCCTGCCGACCACCGGTGCGGTCGAGCGCTACTCGCTCGGCTACCGTTTCGAGGTGCTTCCCGCCGAGGAAGACCTCGGGTCGACGCAGAACGCGCCCATGGATGCGGTCTATCACTTCACCTGGACCGTGCCGCACTCGGGGGCGTCGGCCACGTTCGGGTTCTTCAGTCAGGGGCTGCAGGTCCGGGAGGATCTGTCCTTCCGTTACCTCGACGAGGCGTGGGGGCTGGACAACGTGCGGATCTCGGCCGTCGTGCCCGAACCCGCGAGCGCGCTGCTCGTGGGCCTGGGGGGGCTGATCCTCCTGGCGCGCACCCGACGTCCGCTCCGGAAGGAGTGGTGATCTGCCGCGGCATCGTGTCGACCGCGATGCCGCCCGCCCTCGGCGTTGCCTGCCCGCAGATCCTTGGCCCGCACGGCACGTGACGGGACCATGACGGCGACCGAGCCTCGGGCGCCGGACCCTCCCGTCGAATCGCTCAGCCGCGTACAGGCCGTCATCGTCGCGGTGTATGTGGCCGTGGCCGCCAGCTATCTCGCCTGGCGGCCCACGACCTTCAATCCGGATGCCACCGCGTTCTCGTGGGTGCTCTATGCGGCCGAAGTGTTCGGCTTCCTGACGGCGCTGCTGCACATCCAGATGGTGTGGCGGCTCACGGTCCGCGAGCCGCCGCCCACGCTCGATGACGCCCTCGTCGATGTCTTCGTGACGACGGTCGACGAACCCGTGGACGTCGTTCGCCGGACGCTGGTGGCGGCCACCCGCATGCATCAACCGCACGCGACCTGGCTGCTCGACGACGGCAACCGGCCGGAGATGCGGGCGCTGGCCGTGGAACTGCACGTGCAGTATCTCGCTCGGAGCGAACGCATCGATGCGAAGGCCGGCAACCTCAACAACGCGTTGAAGCATGCGCGCGGCGAGTTCGTCGCGGTGTTCGACGCGGACCATGCGCCTGCCCGTGAATTCCTGCGCCGGACCCTGGGCTACTTCCGCGATCCGGCCGTGGCGTTCGTGTCGACGCCGCAGGACTTCTACAACCTCGACTCGTTCCAGCACCGCCCGCGGTCCGGCGGGCGTGTGGTGTGGAACGAACAGTCCCTGTTCTTCCGCGTGATCCAGCGAGGCAAGGATGCGGACAACGCCGCGTTCTTCTGCGGCACCTGCGGTGTCCTGCGCCGGCGGGCGCTCGACGACGTCGGCGGATTCGCCACGGGAACGCTGACGGAGGACCTCGACACCTCGGTGAAGATGCATCGGCGCGGCTGGAAGTCCGTGTATCACGCGGAGTCGCTGGCCTTCGGCATCGCCCCGGCGGACATCGTGCCGTTCGTCCGGCAGCGCATGCGGTGGGGACAGGGGGCGATGCAGGTGTTCCGGCGCCACCGCGGCATCCTGTTCGCGGGCGGGCTCACCTTTCGCCAGCGCCTCCACTACCTCGCCAGCATCCTGATGTATCTGGACGGCTGGCAGAAGCTCGTCTTCTACCTCGCGCCTGTCGTCGTGCTGCTCACGGGGCAGATGCCCGTGGCCGAGATCTCCTGGCCGTTCCTCGCGCGCTTCGTGCCCTACTACGTGCTCACCTTCTGGGTGTTCGAGGAGGTCAGCCGCGGCTATGGCCGGGCACTCGACACCGAGCGCTACAACATGGCGCGCTACGCGGCGTTCATGTGGGCCGCGACCGGACTCGTGCGCGACCGGCTCAGCTTCCTCGTGACCTCGAAGCGCCGTGACACGCGCGATCCGGGGGCGTCGCAGCGCTTCATGGCGCCGCAGACGTTCGTGTTCATCCTCAACTTCGTGGCGATCCCTGCCGGCGTCGCGCTGTTCCTGCTCCACCGGACCGCGCTGCCGACCGGTGCACTCGTGGCGAACGTGGTCTGGGCGCTCGTGAATGCGAGTCTGGCCCGCGCGGTGATGGGGTTCACGCGGCAGGTCGCCGGATTCCGCCGGCGCGAGTACCGCTTCCCGATCCCGCTGCCGGCGATGCTGGATGCGACCGATGCGCGACCCCGCGCGGGTGTGCTCGACGACGTGTCGGGCGACGGGTTCCGCTACTACGGACTGTTTCCTCCCTACGTGCGGGCCGGCGATCTCATCACCGGCGAGATCGTGCTGCCGAGCGGGCGGGTCGCGTTCCGGGCGCGGATCCGCGCCATCTTCGGCAGCGACAAGGACGGCGATGCGCGCGCGCTCGGCTGCGAGTTCGAGTGGGATCGGCAGCAGGACGCCCACGAACTGCTCGCCTTTCTCTACGGGTCGGATCTGCAGTGGAAGCTCAACCGCTTCGCCGAACGTTCGCGTACCCCGTTCGAGCGGTTCGCGCGGTGGCTGCGACGGGGCTCGGGAGATCCGCAGGATGCACGCGAGCGCTGGGCCGCGGCACTGGTCCGCAGTCCGGCCACCTTCAAGGAGACGCACATGGGCATGCTGGCCGTTCGCTCGGAAGCCGATGCGCCGAGGACGCTGATCGCCTTTCGCCGCGTGGGCGTGCGCGAGGACCTGGACGTGGTGCTGACCACCCGCGCGGGTGCACAGGTGCTCCGCGGAACGGCGCAGTTGTTCGATGCCGTGATCGCGAGCGGCACGCCCTTGTACTTCTACCGATTCGCGCCGGCGGAGGCCGCATGATCCGCCGCCGGGTCGTCGCGGCACTCCTGTCGATGGCCGCGGCCACGCCGTCGCTGGCGGACGGACGCCTGTTCCTCGCCGGCAGCGAAATACGCCAGCGCGGCGAGCACTACGCGTACGTCGGCGCGCTGCTGCCCTTGCCCGGGGACAACCGCCTGGGGCAGGGCTGGGTCCAGCGCTACTGGCTGGACGCGAATCGCTATGGCTACGATGTGTCGGATCCCGCGCGGTATCCGGTGGATCCCCAGCGGATCCGCGCGCGGTCGAGCGGGGCGGAAGCGGCGATCGGCTACCACGTCACGCGCGGTCCCCTGACGGTGGCCGGCTATGCCGGGCTGCGCTACGCGGACGTGAAATTCACGCCCGACGATCCGGGATCGCGGGTGCGGGGCGCGAATCTCTGGCCGAAGCTGCAGCTCGATATCGCCACGCCCGTCGGCAGTCACTGGCGCGCCCAGCACATCGCCGCCTGGACCTTCGGATTGCAGAGCTACTGGGTGCGGACGCGCTGGCTGCGTGCGACGGCGTCGGGCGTCGACGTCGGGGGCGAACTGGTGGTGGTCGGGGACCGGGACTACTCCGCACTGAAAGCGGGTCTCGTCGTCGGAGCGCTCAACCCGGTACCCGGGGCGACGCTCGGCTTTCGCGTGGGTTACCACGTGCAGCGCGCGGCCAATTCGCCGTATGCCGGGGTCGAGCTCGTCGTCGATTTCTGAGCCGGTGGTGCCGCGGGCGGCGCGTCTACAATCGCCGGGTGTCGCGCGCCTCTCCTTGCTCCGCGGGGGGAGCCCCTCCGGGGCACACGAGTCCCGTCTCCGCCATCCAAGGACACCCATGCAGATCCGCATCGAACCGGTCGCCGACGCGGGACCGGTGGAACTTCCCGATCCCCTCGGTTTCGGTCGCGTGTTCACCCGCCACATGTACCGCCGCCCGTACCGGACCGACCGCGGCTGGGGGGATGCGTGCATCGGGCCCCTGCGCCCGATCACGCTCGAACCCGCGGCCCAGGCGCTGCACAGCGGTCAGGCGATCTTCGAGGGAACGAAGGCCTACCTGCGTCCCGACGGGCGATTGCAACTGTTCCGGCCCGAGGCCAATGCCGAGCGCTTCAATCGTTCCGCGGAGCGTCTCGCCATGCCGACGCTGCCCGTCGACGAGTTCGTTGCGCCGATCGAGCAGCTGGTCGCGCTCGATCGCGACTGGGCCCCGCGTGCGGCAGGCGCTTCGCTCTACATCCGCCCGGTCATGATGGCCACCGAACCGACCCTGGAAGTGCGGGCGGGCCGCGAGTTCCTCCACACGATCATCCTGAGCCCGGCGGGACCGTACTTCGCGTCCGGCTTCCAACCCGTCGCGGTCCGCGTCGAGGAACATCACGTGCGTGCTGCCCCCGGCGGAACCGGAGCCGCCAAGACCATCGGCAACTACGCCGCCAGCCTCGCCGCCACGGAAGCGGCACGCGCCGACGGCTATCAGCAGGTCCTCTGGCTCGATGCCGTCGAGCGCCGCTTCATCGAGGAAGCGGGCGCGATGAATGTCGCCTTCGTCTACGGCAGCCGCGACATCGTCACGCCGGCGCTGTCGGGCAGCATCCTGCCCGGCATCACGCGCGATTCCGTGCTGCGGCTGGCACCGGACCTCGGCTACCGCATCCGGGAAGATCGGCTGGACGTCGATGCGGTGATCGCGGACATCGACGCCGGCCGCATCTCCGAGGTGTTCAGCCTGGGAACGGCCGCCGTGGTGGTGCCCATCGGCCGGCTGGGACGTCACGGCCGCGACGTCCGCGTGGCGGACGGCCGGGCCGGGCCCGTCGCGGCGCACCTGTATCAGGCACTCACGGACATCCAGTACGGCCGCGTGCCCGACCCGTACGGCTGGACCCGCCTCGTCGACGTTGCTTCGATCGAACGACGCCCCGTCGCCGGCTGACCATGGACCTCGAGACCCTCCGCCTCAGCCTGGCGCACGCCGATCCCCCGGCCGGACTGGCCGCGCCCCTGCAGGCGCTGTGGTTCGCCGCGAAGGGAGACTGGCACCGTGCCCATCACACGGTGCAGTCGGACGAATCGGCCGCCGCCGCCTGGGTTCACGCGTACCTGCATCGCGTGGAGGGGGATCTGTCGAATGCGCGCTACTGGTACCAGCGCGCCGAGCGGGGGCCGGCCACGGGCACGCTCGATGACGAGTGGTCGGACATCGCGATGACCCTGCTCTGACCCGGCGGACAGCCGGCGCGCCGCGTGCCGGAGTCCGCATGTGCCGGAGACGGCGGAAGATCGTCCGGAAAGCCGCTCAAGCCGGCTCCAGCGTCGTCGTAACACACGAGGAAGCCCGTCATACGCCGGCGGGATGCATCTCCTTCGTTCGCACCCGCCGCCCATGCCGCCTGTTGCCCGGCAGACACTGCCCCCGTCCTCCCCTCCGCTCCTGCGGGATCTTGCCCTCCCGACCGTCGTTCTGCTGATCTCACTCGCTTCCGTCCTCTGGGGATGGGACCGCTTCCGCGAAGCACATCGGGCGGAAGTCACGGCGCACGTCTTCCGCCAGGCCGATGCCCGGGCCCTCAAGGTGTCCGAGCGCATCCAGGCCTACGAGCAGATCCTGCGGAACCTGCCGGCCGTGCCGCAGCGGGCGGGACGAATCGATGCATCCGCCTGGGCCGACGCGGTCGCGCGGGCACATCTGCCGGCAATTGATCCGCGCATCCTCGCCGTCGGTTACGTGTCCGCACCCGGCGGTGTCTCCGGGACGCAGTCGTCCGTCGAGCGCCTGCGCTCGCTTGAAGTCCGATCGCTCGCCGACGCTTCGGGCACCTCTGCCGCGACGACGGGAGAGCGAGTGCTCGATGACATGCAGCGCATCGCGATGACACGCGCCCGGGACCGGGGGCTGGCGGTACTGGCGCTGCCGCCGCAGGAGCCGCTCGAAGCGGCGCTCGCTCGAGATCGGCTCGAGCTGATCGCACCGGTCTATCGCCCGGGACGGACCCCGCCGGACGAGGCGTCGCGCCGGGCGTCGCTGATCGGATTCGTCACCCTGACCTTCGATCCGCGCGACCTGCAAGCCGACGCGGCCGATGCCCATTCCGGCGCCGTCGTCCTCGTGCCTGCCGTCGGCGAGCCCCGCGTCGCCGATGCCGAATCGATCGCGATCGGCGGTCATCGCTTTCAAGTCATGGAGACCGGCGAGGCGTCCATCGCCGGCGGGCGGATCTCCGAGACGTGGGGCGTTCCCGTCGGAGGCACTGCGGCCAGCCTGCTGCTCACCGGCATCGTGTTCGCAGCGCAGCGCCGGCGCAGCCGGGCGGAGTCGATTGCGCAGCAGCGCACGGATGCGTGGGAGCGCGAGCACGCCGAACTCGAGGCCAACCGGCAACTGCTGCTGGATGCCTTCCAGGCGCTGCCGGTCGTCATCTACCTGAAGGACGACCGCCGCCGCTACGTGCTCGTGAACGACGAGGTCCGGCGGCTGCTCGGCCGGCCCGCCGCCGACTTCATCGGCCGGACCGACGAGGAGATCCATCCGCCCGACGTGGCGGCGCGCATCCACGCGTACGACGAGATCGTGCTGGGGACGCACGAGTCGGTGGAGAAGGAGGATGTGCTCGTCCACGTGAACGGCGAACTGCGTCACGTGATCAAGCGCAAGGTGGCCGTCCGGCTGCCCGGGGGCGGGCGCGGCGTGCTCACGAGCGTGCTCGACATCACGGACCGGAGGGCGGCCGAGATCGCGCGCCGGGAAGGCGAAGCCAAATGGGCGTCGGCGGTGGAGACAGCGACGGACGGCGTGGTCGTGCTCGATGAGCGCGGCATCGTGCAGTCCGTGAACGGCGCCGCCTGCCGGATGTTCGGGTATGCCGCCGACGAACTCGTCGGCCGAAACGTTTCGCGGCTGATGCCCAGTCCGCATCGCGAGCAGCACGACGGCTATCTGGCCCGATACTTCGCGAGCGGCGGCGATTCCATCGTCGGCGTGCGGCGCCGCGTGATCGGACAGCGAAAGGACGGCCTGGCCATCCCCATCGAACTTTCCGTGAGCGAATTCCGCCTCGGCGACCGGCGCCTGCTGACCGGTATCCTCAGCGATCAGAGCGAGCTGGCGCGTCGCGACGCCATCGCGCAGCAGACGGAGCACGTCGCGCGCACCGGGGGGTGGGAATACGACTTCACGACCGGCGGACTGTTCTGGACGGACGAGATCTACCGGCTCCACGGCGTGACGAAGGAGGACTACACCCCCGAGCTGGCGTCGGCGCTCGCGTTCTATGCACCGGAGCATCGCGACATCATCGAAGCCGCGGTCGCGCGGGGCGCGAGCGACGGGACGCCGTGGGATGCCGTGCTGCAGATCTGTCCGCGCGGGAGCGGTCGGCTGTGGGTGCGCGTGGTGGGCCGGGTCGCCTTCGAAGGGGGAAAACCGGTGCGTGCCTACGGGGCGTTCCAGGATGTGACGCAGGCACGGAAGGCCGAAGCGGAACTGCGCGAGCATCGCGACCATCTGCAGGAACTGGTGGCGGAGCGCACCTCGGAATTGCAGCTTGCCAAGGAAGCCGCGGAGGGCGCGAACCTGGCCAAGTCGGAGTTCCTCGCGAACATGTCGCACGAACTGCGGACGCCGATGCACGCCATCCTGTCCTTCTCGGAGCTGGGCGTGACCCGGTCGAAGGCCGTCGAGGGCGAGTCGGGCAAGCTCTCCCAGTACTTCCAGCGAATCGACGACAGCGGCCGGCGCCTGCTGCGGCTGCTCAACGATCTGCTCGACCTGTCGAAGCTCGAAGCCGGGCGCATGCACTATGAAATGTCGCGCCAGGATCTCGCCACGACGGCATCGCGGGTGGTCGCCGAGATGGATCAGCTCGCACGGTCGCGGGGGGTGACGCTGAATTGCCAGTTGCCGGCCGAACCGTTGCCCGCCTGGTTCGATCCCCTCCGTCTGGAGCAGGTCGTCCGCAACCTCCTCTCCAATGCGATCAAGTTCACGCCGGCCGGAAGAGCCGTGACCGTGCGGGTCTCGGAGGCGGTGTCGGCTTGCCGCACGTGCTGTCCCGGCAGCGGCGAGATCCCGGCGGTGCAGCTCGTCGTCGAGGACGAAGGAATCGGCATTCCGGCGGACGAACTGGAGCGGGTGTTCGACAAGTTCGTCCAGAGCAGCAGGACGCGCAGCGGCGCCGGCGGCACCGGACTGGGCTTGCCCATCAGCCGGGAGATCGTGCGCGGGCACGGCGGCGAGGTGCGCGCCGCCCAGGCGCCGTCGGGCGGCGCCCGCCTGACGGTCACGCTTCCAAGTCAGCCCTGCCCCGTGCACGGCGTGTCGCCGACCGTCCCGGAACGCCGGCGCGCGAGCGCGTGACGTCCCGGGTCCTGCGCGCCGCCTTCAGCAGTCCTGCTCGCTGATCCAGCCGGCCGGTCTGCCGTTCGGGTCCACGACCTGGGTGGCGTGGCTGCATCCGGGCGGCGGCGCATCGCCGCCCAGGTGATAGACCGGACCGGCTTCGGGCACCCGTTCGTCCGCGCCGCGCGGCTCGAAGCGGAACACCTTGTAGCCGTCCCGATGGGCGATGCAGATCCACTCCTTCAGGTTCCAGTCGGCGAGGCGCAGGGACACGGACTCGCCGTCGCCCGACGGCCAGCCCACGAGGAGCTTGCCGATCGAGACGGGCGCCTCTTCCTTGCACGCACGCAAGGCCCGGAGATACGCGGACAGCTGCTTCGTCCAGCCCTTGCCGGCCTGGGCGATGGCCGAGGGTTCCGGATCGACCGGTTTCGCGGTGCCCTCGCCGGGGTAGTCCGGCCGTGACTTCAGGGCCTCGAGACGGCGCTGATAGCGCCCGGCCAGGCAGGCCTGCGCGTCCGATCCGGTCCGGCACTCGCCCAGCGATGCCCACCATCCCTGGTGTTCCTTTTCCAGCGCCCGGCGTGCCGTCGTGTTCGAGGCCCGCAGCACGCGGGCTCGAACCACCGCGAGTTCCAGGTCGAGCTCGCTCAATCGCGGCGAGGCGCACACGGTCTGCTCCAGCCATTGCTTCGCCTTCGCGCAGACGAAGCTCGGGGTGGCGGCAGCCGCCGGGCCGGCGACGAGAACCAGGCTGAGGGCGGCGATGCGCGCCGGACCGGTCGAGCGGAGCATGGAAGGGGAGATCAGGAAGCGGGACTGCGCGGCACGGTCATCAGCGGATGAACTCACGGCTGACGGCCCGGAAGCGGTCATCCCCGGCGCGGTGCAACCATTCGAAGGCGACCATTTCGCGGTCGACGATTTCCACGCCGTGCTGACGCATGCGGTCCAGCGCGAGGGCCTTGCTCTCGGGGCGTCGGGACGACACGGCCTCCGCCACCACGAAGACCTCCCGGCCGCGCTGGCGCAGGTCGAGGGCCGTCTGCAGGACGCAGACGTGGGCTTCCGTGCCGCAGACCACGACCTGGGGACGGCTGAAGCCCGGGTGGTCGTGGAAGCAGCCGTCGGCCACGCAGGAGAAGTGCGTCTTGCGGCGGATGTTCTCCGGCGGCAGGTCGTCCACCAGCGGCGCCACGGTGGGGCCCAGGCCCTCCGGGTACTGTTCCGAGGCGAGCACCGGCACGTCGAGGCGGCGGGCGACCCGGACGAGCCAGTGACAGTGTTCGAGCGTGGCGGCGCCCGCGTGAATGTGCGGGAGCAGCCTGGCCTGCACGTCGATGACCAGCAGGGCGGAGACTTCGGCGCGCAGCAGCGTCATCGGTCACCGGCCCAGGTACGGGCCGAGCAGTTCGCGCAGACGTGGCTGCGACTTCGCGCCCCAGAGCTTTTCGCGCACGATGCCGTCCCGGTCGACGAGGAAGGCGGTCGGGGTGGGATAGCGCCGCTCGAACCCGCACGCGTCGAGTTCGTCCACCATCGCCCCCTGCAGATTGTAGGTGCCGAGCATCCGCGCGACGCGGCCCTTGTCCTCCAGCCGATCGACGCCGAGCATGACGATCTCCAGCCCCTTGTCGCGATAGGTCTCGAGCGCCGATTCGAGGGAGCCGATCTCGAGCGCGCAGATCCGGCAGTAGCTCGAGTAGAAATTGATCAGCACCACCTTGCCCCGGTAATCGTTCAGATCGAACTTGTCGCCGGAGACCAGGGTTCCCCTGAGCGCGGGTGCGGGGGCGCCGATCTCGACCCCGGCGTGTGCCGACAGCGGGAGCAGCAGCGCTCCGAGGGCGATCAGGCAGCGGCGCATCCACGCCCCCGGATCGATCCGGATGCGGCCGGGCAACCGGCCGGCCGCGGCCGGCGCCGCCCCCCACGGGGACGTCACGCCGTCACCGACATGGGCAGCCTCGGGTCGCGGGCCCATTCCGACAACGAGGCGTCGTAGAGGCGCACGTCGGGGTGGCCGAACAGGGTGAGCAGCAGGGTGATGCTGGACGCGGCGATTCCGCCGCCGCAGTAGGTGATGACCTTCGGGCGGGAAAGCGGCTCGGCCAGCATCTCGAGGAGCGCCGGCAGCGGCCGGAACGCGTTGTCCGGTCCCACGACCAGGGCGGCCGCGGCATTCGTGCTGCCCGAGATATGACCGGGGCGACCGTAGTTGGTCGTGCCGCCGCCGGCGTGCTGTTCCGGGCGCAGCGCATTGACCGTACAGGTGTCCGTCGCTCCGATGGCGGCCTCGACGTCGGCGCGGGTCGCCACCATCTCGGGCCGGTACCGCGCGGTGAAGACCCTGCGCTCGCAGCCCGCGGCCGGTCCGGTGTCCACCGGACGGCCCTCCGCCTTCCACTTCTGGAAACCGCCGTCCAGCACGACCACGCGCTCGTGCCCGAAGACCCGGAGCATCCACCACAGGCGTGTCGCCCACCAGTGGAATGCCGTGGCGTAGCAGACCACGAGGGTGTCGTCGCCGACGCCCAGCCGTGCCATGCCGTCCGCGAAGCGGGCCGGGGAGGGAAGCATGAAGTGCGTGGCGGCGTCGGGGTCCGACAAGTGGTTCTCGATGTCCGCGAACCGCGCCCCGGGAATGTGGCCTTTCTCGAAGTCCGCCTGTCCGGTCACGACGTCGTAGGGCACGTCGGGCACCGGATCCACCGGTCGCGGCAGCAGGTGCACGGTCGCATCGAGGACGACCAGTCGGGAGTCGCCCAGACGGCGCGCGAGCCAGTCGGTGGACACGATGAAGGGCGGATCGAAAGCGGCCGTGGGCATGAGAGACACTCCTGAGGACGGATCGATTGTCCGCAACCGGCCTGCCGGCGGCAAGGGCGCCGCCCGCCCGTCCGTCAGGCTCGCCGCCGGTGCGGAACACCGGGTGTTTGTACGCCGGAGTGGACAGGCACTGCCCCAATTGGGTTCAATACCGGCTTTCCCGGCCCCTTGATGGAACCTTTCGCGACGGTCTGTCGGGCCCGGACATGCGTCATGGGGACTTGAAGGCCGGCATCCGTCCCGGGCGTTCCGGAGGGATCGGCGACTTTCCAGGGGGACCTCGGTTCATGGATGACTACACGGCGGCATTCGAGCGGCGCTACAACAATCGCGCGGCGGTGCCCGAGTTTGCCCAGCACTTCGACCGGTGGACGCGGCTGTCCAAGATCGCCCGGGACGAGCTGGACAGCGATCTCGACATCGCCTACGGCGATCATCCGATGGAGAAGATCGACATCTTCCGCGCGGAAGGGCGCAGCCGGGCGCTGCTCATGTTCATCCACGGCGGCTACTGGCGGTCCCTCGACAAGCGCGACCACTCCTTCATCGCGACCGAACTGGTGAAGCACGGCGTCACGGTGGCGCTTCCCAACTACGCCCTGTGCCCCTCCGTCTCGATCGAGGAGATCGTCCAGCAGATGGTCAAGGCCACCGCCTGGCTCTACCGGACCGGCAGCCGCTACGGCGCGTTCGGCAACAGCCTCTACGTGGCCGGGCATTCGGCGGGCGGCCATCTCTCGGCGATGATGCTGGCAGCCCAATGGCCCCGCTATGGGGCGGATCTGCCCGAGAAGGTGGTGGAAGCGGCGCTGTCCATCAGCGGTCTGTTCGACCTGACACCTCTCCTCGACGTGCCCTCGATCAACAACGACATCCGTCTCACCGAGGAGTCCGCCATCAAGTGCAGTCCGGCCTTCATGCCGCCGGCGACCGACGCACCGCTCCATCTGGCGGTGGGCGGCAGGGAGATCGAGGGGTTCTCGCAACAGCATCAGATCATCAAGGCGCGCTGGGGCAAGGTCATCGGGGAAGACGTCCCCTGCGAGAAGGACAACCACTTCAGCATCCTCGAGAGCTTCGCCAATCCGAACAGTGCGCTCTTCAAGAGCGCCCTGCGGATGATGAAGGTCGGCTGAGTTCCTCCAGCGTTCCGGAGACTCCGAAGCCCCGCCCGTGCGGGGCTTCGTCGTTTCGGGGCCTGATCGGCACACGGCGCTTGCCAAGCGGGCCATAACTGTATACAAATACAGTCATGGCCACGAGACTCGTCGATGGATCGGCAGCGCGCCTCCTGAAAGGGCGCGGGGCATCGCTCAATCCGGAATCGCGCTTCGGCGAATGGCGCCGAGAGGGACGGTTCGAAGCGGATGCCGCGGAGTGGACGAGTCCCGACGGGAGCGAGACTGCCCCGGCGCCGGTGAAGACCCAGGTCACCCGGGAGATCGCGCGCAGCATCCTGTCGCGCAATGCGTCGCCCGACGTCCCTTTCACGACCTCGCTCAATCCCTATCGCGGCTGCGAGCACGGCTGCGTCTACTGCTACGCGCGACCGAGTCATGCCTATCTCGACCTTTCGCCCGGCCTGGACTTCGAGACGCGTCTCCATGCCAAGGTCAACGCTGCCGAACTGCTCCGGCAGGCCCTGGGCAAGCCGGGCTACCGGTGCGAGACCCTGGCGCTGGGGGCGAACACCGACCCGTACCAGCCGATCGAACGCGAATTCCGCATCACGCGCGGTGTGCTGGAGGTGCTGTCGGCGCACGGGCACCCGGTCGGCATCGTCACCAAGAACGCGCTCGTTCTCCGGGATCTCGACCTGCTCGCGGACATGGCGCGCCGCAATCTCGTCCAGGTCTTTCTCAGCATCACCACGCTCGACCACGATCTCGCGCGCCGGATGGAGCCTCGCGCGAGCAGTCCGACACGCCGGCTGGAGACGCTCGCCGCGCTGAAGGCGGCCGGCGTGCCTTGCGGCGTCATGGTGGCGCCCGTCATACCCTTCCTCAACGATCAGGGCATCGAACAGGTGCTGGCGGCGGCAGCGGATGCCGGCGCCAGTCGGGCCGGCTACGTGCTGTTGCGCCTGCCGTACGAAATCAAGGAGCTGTTCAAGGCGTGGCTGGCGAACCACTACCCCTTGAAGGCCGAGCACGTGATGAGCCGGATTCGCGCCATGCGCCAGGGGCGGGAGAACGACCCGCGTTTCGGCGCGCGGATGCGGGGGCAGGGCGTCATGGCCGACCTGCTCGCGCAGCGCTTCGACAAGGCGTGCCGGCGTCTCGGGCTGAATCAGGGACGAGGCGAACTCGATACCCGCAAGTTCCGCGTGCCGGAGGCGCCGGCGCCCCAGTTGTCCCTGTTCTGACCGCGCACGGATCGCCCGTTTGCAGCGTATCGGCGTTGCGGCGGCGGCTCCTGCCGTTCCGGCGGCGTGGTGCCGACGCCAACACCCGGAAGACCGACTTCGCGATCGCGCGAATGGATCCGACCTTCCCTACAATGCGGCGATGCTGCGCCTGTGCACCACTGCGAATCTTCCCGAGGCCCATCTGCTGCGCGATCTGCTGGGGCAGGCCGGCATCGAGGCGCTCGTGTTCAACGAGCACGCGCAGAGCGCACTCGGCGAGATTCCATTCACCCACGCGAGTCCGGAACTCTGGGTGGCCGAAGACCGCGATCTGAGCCGCGCGCGCGACGTCGTCCGCGCGTTCAGGAGCGCGCCGGCGCCGCGCGAACGCCGGTGCGCCGCATGCGGGGAGGCCAATCCCGCCACTTTCGATCTTTGCTGGAGCTGCGGTGCCGAACTTTCCCAATGATCCGGCCCGGCGTCGCTGGCTCGTGGGCGCGGCGTCGGCCGCACTCGTTTCCGGCCGGTCGTTCGCCTGGCCGTACACGCAGGAGTCGAAGATGGGGCTGTATGTCGGCGATAGCCTCGCCCGCTACGGTTTTCCGGCGGGTCATCCCCTGGGGCTGGATCGGCAGGGGGCCTTCTTTCGGGAAACCCGGGCGCGCGGACTCGACGCGCGCGTCCGGATCATGAATCCGGACCGGGCGGCCACGGAGGTCGAACTGACCCGGTTCCATCGGCCCGAGTTCATCGACAAGGTCCGGCATGCGGAACGCGATGCGCTGAAGTTCCTCGACCAGGGAGACACGCCCGTGTTCCCCGGCGTGTTCGAAGCGTCGGCCCTCGTGGTGGGCGCTGCGCTGGACGGTCTTCAACGGGTGATGGCCGGGGAACTGACGCGGACGTTTCAGCCCATCGGCGGACTGCATCACGCCGGTCGCGATCACGCCGCCGGGTTCTGCGTCTTCAATGACATCGGGGTCGTCATCGAGACGCTGCGCCGGATGCACGACGTGACGCGCATCGGCTACGTCGACATCGACGTCCATCATGGCGACGGCATCTTCTACGCATACGAATCCGACCCGGACCTGATCATGGCGGACATCCACGAGTCCGGACGATCGCTCTATCCGGGCACCGGCGATGCCGACGAGACGGGACGCGAAGCGGCCGTCGGCACCAAACTCAATCTGCCCCTGCCCGCCGGGTCGGGGGACGACGCATTCCTGTCGGTCTGGCCCCAGGTGGAGGCGCACCTCGAGCGCCTGCAGCCCGAGTTCCTGATCTTCCAGTGCGGTGCGGACGGGCTGGAGGGCGACCCGCTCGCGCATCTCAAGTACTCGGCCGCGGTCCACGCCCATGCGGCGCGGCGCATGCGCGCTCTCGCAGACCGCCTCTGCCGGGGTCGCCTGATGGCCTTCGGCGGAGGCGGCTACGATCGCAGCAACCTGGCTCGCGCCTGGAACAACGTCGTGGAGGAGCTCCTCGCCTGAGAGGACGGGGCAGCGATGCGCCGTCCTGGTGCATTGGTAGAGGCGGCGGCACCAAGGTATCGCGACGAAGCATGCGTCACCGTTGCGACAAGTCACTGATCCGGAAACCTTCATCGTGTGGCACGACCGGTGCAATGACTGCCGGCGCGCGTCCGGTCACTCGCCGTCCGCTGTTCCCTTTCCCGACATCCGGCGGCTTCGATCCGGCGATGGGATGGAGGCGGCGGTCCGGCGGGGACGGTCGGACGGCGCCGGACTGTCCCCGGAGGAGTCACACCATGATCGATGTGGGTAGAACGATGGCGACCGCGCCGCCCCTTCCCTTGCACGAACGCGAATGCCCGCCGACGGCGGTGCTCACCGAGGCGACGGCCTTCCTCGACATCGGGCTGGCCAGCCGCTCCCCGCCCGGCAAGGCCAACGAGGACTACGCCGGGATCGCCGACCCCGACGAGGCGGCGCTGCGGTCGCACGGGCGGGTCGTCGCCGTTGCGGACGGGATCGGCGGCGACGGCAGCGGGCAGCGGGGGGCGCGGGTCGCCGTCGACATGGTCCTGCAGGACTACTACGGGACGGCCGCAACGTGGGCGCCGTCGAAGGCCCTGGACCGCGTGCTGCGCGCCTGCAACGACTGGCTGCACGCCCAGAATTCCCGCCGTCATGACGCCGACGGGATGCTGGCGAGCCTGTCGGTTCTCGTGTTCCGGCAGGGGCGCTATCACCTGGCGCACGTCGGAGACTGCCGCGTCTATCGCATCCGCCACACCACGTGCAAGCAGATCACCACCGATCATGTCTGGCCGAAGCAGGACATGCGTCACGTGCCGAAGCGGGCGATGGGCCTCGACAGTCATATCGTGGTCGACTACGCCGACGGCGACGTCCTGCCGGGCGATCGGTTCGCGCTCGTGACGGACGGGATCTGGGAAGTCCTGGGTGACGCTGCGGTCGTTGCAGCCCTGACCGGCGATGCTGCCCCGCAAGCCTGTGCCGATGCGCTCGTGGCGGGTTCGCTGGCCCGGCAGGCGACATACATGGGACGCAACGACGCGACGGCGGCCGTGATCCGGGCGGGCTGAGGACGATCCGATTCATCGTCGCGAATCGCGTGGACGGACTCCCGGTGGCGTGACGCCGGAGCCGCGACCCGCCCGGGTACCGGCATGACCCGCGAACGGATCCGGTCTTCCTCGGGCCGTCGGGGCGAGATCGGCTCGCCACTTGGGACGGCAGGCCCTAGAATCCGTCGCTCGCCGCATCGTCCGAAGCGCTCGCAGGCCGAACTGCCGGTCCTGGCGCCCGTCGTCAGCGAACCGTCCGGTGCCGGACGCGGTCTACCCCTCACCAACCCTGAAGGAGTCCCCCCGTGGAACACACGCTTCCGCCTCTGCCCTATGCGATGGACGCTCTTGCGCCCCATATCTCGAAGGAGACCTTCGAGTTCCACTACGGCAAGCATCATCAGGCGTACGTCACGAACCTGAACAACCTCATCAAGGGGACGGAATTCGAATCGATGTCGCTCGAGGACATCATCCGCAAGTCCTCGGGGGGCATCTTCAACAACTCGGCCCAGGTGTGGAATCACACGTTCTTCTGGAACAGCATGAAGCCCGCGGGGGGCGGTGCGCCGACCGGCGCGCTGGCCGACGCGATCCAGAAGAAGTGGGGGTCGTTCGACGCCTTCAAGGAAGCGTTCACGAAGAGCGCGGTCGGCAACTTCGGTTCCGGCTGGACCTGGCTGGTCAAGAAGGCGGACGGCTCCGTGGACATCGTCAACACCAGCAATGCGGCGACGCCGCTCACCACGGGCGACAAGCCGCTGCTCACGATCGACGTCTGGGAACACGCGTACTACATCGATTTCCGCAATGCGCGTCCGAAGTTCGTGGAGACTTTCCTGAACCAGCTGGCCAACTGGGCGTTCGCCGCCGCGAATTTCGGCTGACCGGGGTGGACCGCGCCCAGGCGCTGCGGTCAATCGCTCCTTGAAGGAAACGCCCGCCCCGTGCGGGCGTTTTCGTCTGTGTGCGTCGACCGTGACGATCGGTTGCACTGCGAGACCTCAAGATGGACTCGGGAAGGACGATAGACTGACCGTGTGGCGATGTGCTCACCCCGATTCCCGAGCGACCCCTTGATCTTCCTCCCGGCACCCTCGCGGGGTGTGTCCCGCCCATGACCCGCGATCGGAGGCCTCGTTCCTGGTTGCCTTCGATCGCGGCCGCTGCCGTGTTCGCGGGGGGGGTTGCGTGGACGGCCGTCGTCGCCACCGTCGACTCCGACCGCCGGGAAGCCGAGACGCGGACCCGTTTCGCCGGCAGGGCCGCCGCCCTGGCCCAGCAGGTGGACCAACGCATCGCCCTTCACAAGGAGACGCTCCGCGGCATCGTCGCGCACCTGTCCGCCGTGGATCGTGCGCAGGGAGACCGGCACTGGCAGCGCTATGTCGAAGGACTTTCGGCGGCCACGCCCGGCGAGTCCCGGCCCGACCTCTGGTTCCTGAAGCCTCTCGCCCCCGCGGGGGTGGCCCGATTCCAGTCGGAACGGGCGGCCGTTCTCCGCCCGGCCGGCCCCCGGGAACGCTACTTTCCCGTCACGCAGATCGCGCCCGAGTCGCATCGGGGGTGGGTCGGCGTGGATCCCTATGCCAATCCCGTCCACCGCGAGGCGATCGATGCGGCACTGCGGGGCCGCGGCATCGCGGTCAGCGGCCTGGTCGTCGATGCCGAGGCGGGGGATGCCGCGGACGGTCCTGCCTTCGTCCTGTACGCGGCCCTCCCGCCCGACGCCGAGGGTTCCCGTTCCGTGCTGGGAGTGCGATTGACCGTCGCGGCGCTGCTGAAGGACGTGCTTGGGGCCGATTCCACGGAGGTGCAGGCGGCGCTGTACCAGGGCAGCCCCTTCCCGTCGACAGGGGAGGGCGTTGCCGACTCAAGGTCGACAGCGAATGCGGAGACCAGCCGTTCTTCCCTGCTCTTCCCGATCCCGCAGGGCCGGCCGGATTGGGGGCTGGAGCTCCGGGCGTCACCCGCCTTCGCCGGCAACAGCGGCGCCGGGCCGGATCGACGCATGACCGCAGCCGGCCTCGTGATCGCCACGTTGCTGGCAGCCGCCGTCTACGGCGTCCTGCGTCTGCGGAACCTGATGGGGGCCGTGATCGCCGAGGCGCAGGGGGAGAAACGTCAGCAATTCCGCAATGCCGCCGAACTCGTGCCGATGGTGATGTGGCAAATGGCGCCGGACCTGCGGCTCACCTACGCCAACCGGTTCGCCCGGGATCTGTTCGGATTCGCGTCTGCCGAGGATCTGACGGACGCATGGCTCGACCGGGTGCACCCGGACGACCGGGCAGCCATTGTTGGGGCGGCGAGTCGGCTCGAGGTCACGCCGGGTCCGCTGACCCTCGAGTACCGGGCGACGGTCGCCGATGGTTCGGAACGCTGGCTGATCTCGCGCGGTGTTCCGGTCCGCACCGCCGCCGGCGCCATCGAGGGCTATGTCGGCGTGACGTTCGACGTGACCGAGCAGGTTCGCCTGCGCCGGGAGCGCGACGAGGCGCACGCCTTCCTCGACAGTCTGATCGAGGCCGTGCCGACCCCGATCATGGCGAAGGACGCGTCGCAGCGCTTCGTGGTCGCGAACCGTGCGGCCACCGACTGGCTCGGACTTCCGCCCGAAGGCCTGGTCGGCAAGGTCGATGCCGATCTCTTCGCGCCCGAGTTCGCCGCCGGCATCGTCGAGACGGACAAGGCGGTCATCGCCAGCCGGACCCCGATGCGCTACGAACGTGTCTACGTGACGCCCGGTGGCGGGCAGCGCCAAGGGTTGTCCATCAAGGCGCCGCTCCTGTTTCCGGACGGTTCCTGCGGCACGATCCTGTCGATCGTCGACTTGACGCAGGAGCGCCTGCTTGCCGCCCAGGCCGACGCGGCACGGGAGGAGGGGCGGGCGATGCTGGACGCCGTGCTCAATGCGTTGCCGGTCTCGATCTTCGCGAAGGACGAGCAGTCGCGCCTGATCCTCGTGAACGACGCATGGGAAGCGTTCACCGGGTACCGCCGGCAGACATCGCTGGGCAGGAACGACGTGGAACTCCTGGGCGAGGCGCGCGGCTCGCCCTACCTGGCCGAGGACCGGGCCATCCTCGCGTCGGATGCGGCGATCCACCAGGAAGAACCGCATGTCCTGGCCGACGGATCGACCCGATGGGTGATCAAGACCAAGCGGACCGTGCGACTGCAGGACGGTTCCCGCATCCTGATCGGCGCGCACGTGGACATCTCCGAGCGGCGCGAGGCCGAGCAACAGGTGGAGCACAACCGGGCGTTCCTGAGCGCGATCCTGGACACCATTCCGCACCACGTGTCCGTCAAGGACTCGCAGCGTCGCCGTGTCGTGACGAACGAAGCGGTCCGCCGCTGGTCGGGGCGCACGGACGCCGAACTGCTCGGCAAGATCGACGAGGAGTTCCTGCCGGCCGCCACGGCCGGACTCAACCGCGCCGAGGACGAAGGGGTCCTCGAGACCGGACGGACGTTCGTCGACGAGGTCGAGATGCTGAGCCCGTCGGGCGAGCGGCAGTGGTGGATGAAGACCAAGTCCCGTCTCGAACTGCCCGACGGCTCCCGCTACGTCGTGGGGATGGCGATCGACATCACGGAGCAGAAGCGCGCCGAGCGCGCGCTGATGCTCAGCACCTACCGTCTGCAGCTGCTCAACGATCTGTCGGGCGAGGAGGTGCTCCACTGGACCTTCCCCGTCATCGCCAAGCGACTGGCCGAAGGGGTGGCACGCATCTTCCCGACTTTCCGCGTGTCCGTCACCGCGCTCGAACCGCAGGTGGATGTCGTGGCCGCCGTATCGCCCGCGCCGTTCGAGGACGTCTCGGGCGGGACGGGCATCCTCGGTACGGTGCCCGCCCTCGAGCGCATCCTGCGGCAGTCCCGCGTCGCAAGCGTCACCGACATCGGTGACGATCCGACCGTCGCGGAACACCGGGATTCGCTCGCGCGGATGGGCGTCCGGGGACTCATCGCCGCCCCGATCCGTCGCGGCCAGCGACTCTGGGCGGCCCTGTGCGTCGAAAGCGCCGTGCCCTGGGAATGGACGTCGCGCGAACACGAAATGGTGCTGGAACTCGCGGACGCCGTCTCCACCGTGCTCAGCGCGCAGGAACTCGACCAGAAGCGGCGGCAAGCGGAGCAGGCGCTGCGCGAAAGCGAGACGGAACTCCGTGCGGTCGTGTGGGCTTCGGAACTGGGTACGTGGAACTACGACGTCGCGACCGGAGAGGTTCACCTGTCCGACCGCTATCGCGAACAGCTGGGCGGCAACCGGCAGACCTTGCCGGACAATGTCTCGTCGTGGATCGACCGGTTGCATCCGGATGACCGCGAACAGGCCGTGCGCGTGTTCAACGAGACGATCGAGTCGACGGTGCGTCTGTACCAGGCGGAGTTCCGGATGCGCCACTGCGACGGCTCCTGGCGCCACATGGTGTCCCGCGCCCATGTCGAGCGCGACAGCGCCGGCCGGGCCATCCGCATCATGGGCGGACACATCGACGTGACCGAGTTCCGTCAGGCGCAGGAGGCGCTGCGGCGACATCGGGACGATCTCGAGGAACTCGTCGCCGAACGTACCCGGGAACTGCGCGAAGCCAAGGAAGTCGCCGAGAACGCCAACCGGGCCAAGAGCGAATTCCTCGCCAACATGTCGCATGAACTGCGCACGCCGATGCACGCGATCCTGTCGTTCTCGAAGCTGGGACGGGAGCGGGCTGCCGCGCTGGACGGGCCGGCGCGCAAGCTGACCCAGTACCTCGAGCGCATCGGCACCAGCGGCGAACGCCTGCTGGCCCTGCTCAACGACCTGCTGGATCTGTCCAAGCTCGAAGCCGGCAAGATGCGCTACGAGTTCGCGCGGACGGACCTCCGCCACATCGTGGACAACGCGGTGATCGAGTTGTCCGCCCTGGCGCGCGAGAAGGAGATCACCGTCGAGGTGCACGCGGGGTTCGAACCCGTGATGGCCGAGTGCGACGCGATGCGCATGGGACAGGTGGTCCGCAACCTGATGGGCAATGCCATCAAGTTCACGCCCACCGGTCGGATCGTGACCATCGAGGTCGGGCCGGCGGAATCCCCGCTCACCCTCGGCAACCTGGTCGTGCCGGCGGTGCGGCTGGTCGTCTCGGATCAGGGCGTCGGCATTCCGGAGGAGGAACTGGAGTCGGTGTTCGACAAGTTCGTCCAGAGCAGCAAGACCCAGAGCGGCGCCGGCGGAACGGGGCTCGGACTCTCGATCTGTCGCGAGATCGTGGAACAGCACGGCGGACAGATCTGGGCGGAACACAATCCCGGCGGCGGCGCGCGCTTCGTGACCGTGATTCCGCGGGACCGCGTGTCCGAGGGAGATCGCAACGGTACCGCGGCGCCGGGGGATTCGGCCCTCCGGGTGGCGTAGATGCGGCCAACGTCCGGGTCGTGCTCCGTGGCTCCGCCCGCACGGCGCAGGCACCTGTCATCCGGACATCGAGGCCGCGGTCAGGATCTCTCGCCGCGCGGCGCCGTCGCCCGTCACCGCTTGAAGGCTTTCAAGCCTTCCACCTTGTCGCCGGCGCGGATGCCGCGCCTGGCGAACCAGCCTCGATTCATCTCGATGGCATAGAGCACCGGCCCGGTCGAGGCATGGGCGTCTTCCGTGTGGGGTTCCATGTCCTCGATGTTGACAATCCTGCCTTGTGCGTCCACAAAGGCAACGGACAGGGGAAGGTAGGTGTTCTTCATCCACATGGCCTGAGGGGAGGGCGAATCGAAGATGAACAGCATGCCCTGGTCGTCTGCCATGCGCCGCCGGTTCATCAGCCCGGTGCGCCGGGTTTCCGGCGAATCCGCAAGCTCCACGCGCAGAGCCTTCCCCCGGATGGACAGCGGATAGGTCATGAGCGGGTCCGCCGGCGAGGCACCCCCGAGACCCATCAGCAATAGCCCCAATGCTAAACAAGTCTGCCGGCGCGACGTTATTCCGATTTCCGAGCCCTTGTTCTCCATCGCAGCCTTGACCAATCCCTTGTCGCTCCTGTCCCCGGCCTCGCCCCGTCGCAGCGATGGTGCCGTTTCGTCGGCTCTGCCCTGGCTGGTGCTGGTGATTGCGCTCGTCGTGTCGATCGGCGCGTGGCAGTGGCGGCACTATGACCGAACGTTCGAGGCGTCGCAACGGGCGGATCTGGAAGCCCGACGCGTCCTCCAGGAATTCGAATCCCGCCTCACGTCCGCCGGGCAGGCGGTCCGCGGCATCGCTGCAACGGCCGGCCTCGCCCGTCCGCTGACGCGGAACGCGTGGGAATCCTACGTGGACGGCCTGAAGCTCCACGAGACCTTCGGCGACAGCATCGTTTCGGTGATCTTCGCCGAACGGGTCGGCACCGGCGATCTCGACGAGCATCTTGCGCGCTGGCGCCGGATCGATCCGGCCTATCGGATCGGGGCGGGCGCCGCGCAGGCGGTGAGATATCCGATCGTGCTGGCGAGCCGTGCGGCCGACCGTCCGGGACTGCCGTTCGGCTTCGACGCATTCACGGGTTCCCGACGGCAGGCTGCCGCGCAGCGCGCCCTCGCGCAGCGGGACGTGTCCTTCATGCAGGGTCTCGAGCCGGCGTCGTCCGGTGCCGCATCGGCAGCCGCGCCATCGGTGGTCGTCATTGCACCCGTGTTCGCGTCCACCGGCGCCGCACGCGAGAGCGGTTTCGCGGGCATCGAGTTCCGGCCGGAGCTCCTGCTTCGCCGGATCGTCGGGACATCGGGCGCCGTGCGTGCAACCTTGACCGGCGGGGCCGATGGCGTCGACTTGCTGCGGTCCCAGGTCGGGGACGACGCAGCGTCTGCCTCCCCGGAGTCGACCGGACGCACCGGGCAGTTCGATCGCGGCGGCTGGCGTTGGACGCTGACGGTCGGCACCGTCAGCCCCGTGGCCTCCTCTGAAGGGGACCTCGGACTGCTGGGTACGCTGCTCGGCGTGTCGTTGATCCTGTTCTACGCCGCACGGCGACTGGACCGCGTTCGCACCCGAGCGAGCGGAGACCTGCCGCCGGCGAGCGCCGACGCCGATACGTCGTTCCGTGCGTTCGTCGAGGACGGACCGTTCCTGATCTGGCTGGCCGACGAGACCCTGCAGCTGACGTACGTGAACGCGGTCTGGACCGGGATCACGGGGCGGCCGATCCGGGAGGCGCTCGGCCGGGCGTGGCACGAGGTCATTCATCCGGACGACCTGCCCGAACTCGTGAAGACGTTCCAGGCGCTGGTCGACTCGCCGTCCTCGTGCACGGTGCGTGCACGGATGCAGACGCGCGATCGCGGATATCGCTGGTTCATGGCCAGCGTCCGCCCGCGTGTCGACGCGGGCGGCACGCTGGAGGGATTCATCGGGATCTCAGCCGACGTCCATGACATCCCGTCCGTCGCGGAAGCGCGCGCCGAGGGCAACGCGCGGCTGGCCGAGGTGCTCGATGCGATCCCCGTTCCGGTGTGCGCCAAGAACGGCGATGGCGTCTGGGTGTTCGCCAATCGGGCCGCGGCTGCCTTCCACGGCGTTCCCGTGGAACAGCTCACCGGCCGCCGGAACGATCAGCTCTGGGCGGATTCCTGCGCCGGAATGATCGGCGAACAGGACGGCGTCGCGCTGGACAGCGGAGCCGCCGTCCAGACCGAGGAACTGCATCAGCGCATCGGAGGAGGCGAGCCGGCCTGGGTCCTGAAGACGAAGCAGTCGGTGACGACGCCCGACGGCCGGCGGATGGAGATCGTGACCGTGGTCGACGTGTCGGAGCGGCGAGCGACCCAGGACGCGTTCGAGCGCGAGCGCGCGCTGTTGAAAGGGATCCTTGACGGTGCGCCCGCCTGCATCTTCGCGAAGGACGGCGACCATCGCTATGTCCTGCTCAATGGGGAGATCGAACGGTTCATGGGCGTCCGGTCGGACCGCTTCCTCGGACGTTCCGACCGGGACTTCTTTCCTCCGGACGAAGTGGCCCGCAACGAGCAGCAGGACGACGCCGTGCTGCGCGAAGGCCGGACGGTGCGCTCCGAGGACTGGTTCAGCGATCCGAGCGGCAGGAAGCACTGGGTCCTGAAGATCAAGTGTCCGGTCGCCTTGCCTTCGGGTGAGCGAATGCTGGTCGGGTGGGTGCTGGACATCACCGACCGCAAGCGCGAGGAACTCGACCTGCTCGCCTCCAAGGAACAGCTGGCGCTGCTGCACGATCTCGCCACGACGTCGGTGGCGGGGGCCGACGTCGACACGACGGTGACGACCGCCGTGTCGGGATTGGCTCGGGCCGTCCCGGATGCCCGGGTCGCCTTTGCGGCGTTCGAGGGGAATGCGTTCGAGAACGTCTCGTGGCGGGTGGCGCACGCGGATGCACGACCCGAACCGGGACAAGCGCCCGAACTGGGGCGCGTGGCCGGTCTCGTCTCCCGCCTGGTCGCGGGTGAGACCGTCGCGTGCGACGACACGGCCGCGACCACTGAATGGGCGGACGCCGCGGCGTACGGCGTTCGCGCGTTCCTCGCCGTTCCCGTCCGCGGGCGCACGCGTCAGCGCGGTGCGTTCCTCGTCGACACCCTCACGCCGCGGCGCTGGTCGGCGCGTGAGCGCCAGTTGCTGGAGGAAGTGGCCGACGCCCTGGCCGCGGCCCTGGATGCCGAGGCGACCAGTCGCCAGCGCGACGCGGCATTGCGTGAAGCCGAGGCCGGGCGGGACTTTCTGGATTCACTCGTCAACGCGCTGCCGAATCCGCTGTTCGTCAAGGATCGGGAACATCGTCTCGTGCTCGTCAACGACGAGTTCGTCCAATGGGCAGGCCAGGCCCGTGAAGCCCTGATCGGTCACGTCGACGACAAGATCGTCGCCGAGGGTCGCGCGGCGGAATCGTGGAAGGAGGACGAGCTGGCGTTCGCGAACCGCGGGGAGCACCTGACGGAGATCGTGTCGCGTCTGCCCCACGCGCGCGCCCGCAACATCCTCCAGTGCAAGACGGTCGTGACGCTCGGGGACGGCAAGCAGTACCTGGTCGGGACCACCATTCCCATCGACGATCTCGTCGCCGCGCGGGAACGCGCCGAGGCGAGCGAGCGCTTCCTCGATGCCATTCTCGATGCCGTGCCCCAGCCGCTGTTCGTGAAGGATCGGGACCACCGCTGGGTGCGGATGAACCGGGCATTCGCGGACGTCGTCGGCTTGCCGCGGGAACAACTGCTGGGACGCAAGGACGCCGAGGTCATGCGCGAAGACCTGGCTGAGATTGCCTACCGCGAGGACGACAACGTCATCAAGACGGGCGAGGCCATGGTGAAGGAGGTGCAGGCCCGCACCGCCCAAGGGGTGGGGCGCTGGGTGCAGTCCTCCAAGGCGCGCGCGGTCATGGAAGACGGCACGCCCTACATCGTCGGCGTCGTGTCGGACATCCAGCCCCTGAAGGACGAACGTCACCGCGCGGAGGAAAGCGAGCGCTTCCTGGCCCAGGTCCTCGATGCGTTGCCGATTCCGATCGTTGCCAAGGACGAGCAGTCGCGCTGGGTCCTGGCCAACGCGACGTATCTCCAGCAGTGCGGACTCACGCGCGAGGCGGCGCTCGGGCGCACGGACGTGGAGTTGTTCGGCGAAGCGGAGGGCGGGCGCATCGAGGCACAGGACCGCGCCGTGCTGGCGGGCGGCGAGTCGCTCGTGGTCGAAGAGCCGTTCCATCTCCGCGGAGCGGAGGCGCGCTGGATCCTGAAGACCAAGCTCGTCGTCGGGCGTCCCGGCGAGCGACGCCTGGTCCTGACGTCGAGCGTCGACATCACCGAGCGCCGCGAGGCCGAGATCGCGATGCGGCGCAGCCGGGAGTTCCTCGATGCCGTGCTGCAGACGCTGCCGGTCGCGGTCGTGGTGAAGGATCACGAACATCGCTACGTGGTCGCCAACGAGGAAGTGCTGAAGTTCCTCGACCGCACACCGCAGTCGATGATCGGCAAGTCGGACGCCGACATCTACGATGCGCAGACGGCAAGTGCGAACGTCGCCGAGGATGACCGGCTGCTGGCGTCTCTCGGGCATCTGCAGACCGAGCAGCAGTACTTCCTGAAGAACGGCGCGGCGCGCTGGGTGCTGAAGAGCAAGCGCGCGTTCCGTCTGGACGGCGGCGAGACGTACATCATCGTGTCGCTCATCGATATCGACGAACGCAAGCGGGCCGAAATCGCGCTGGAGAGCAACCGGCAGTTCCTCGACATCGTCGTCAATGCGATCCCGAACGGCGTCGCCGTCAAGGGTGAAACGTCCCGCTATCTGATGGGCAACCGGGCCTTCGCCGAATGGTGCGGCCGCGATCAGGCGAGCCTGGTCGGCCTTCAGGACGAAGACATCGTCGACGCCGAGACGGCCAAGCGCAACCGGGCCGAGGATGCCGAAGTGCTGCGGACCGGGCGCAGTCTCGCATTCGAGGCGCGCATGCGTCGCAGTGACGGCCGGGAGAGCTTCTGGCTGAAGCACAAGACGCTCGTGAACCTGCCTGACGGGCAGCGCCACATCCTGGCCGTGGCGACGGACATCACCGACCGCAAGGCCCTCGAGGCCCAGGCGGTGACGGCGCGGCATCGACTGGAGATGCTGAACCGCCTGTCGGCGCGGACCCTGGCGGGCGACAGCCCGCAGGACCTGCGAACGTTCGCTGCCCACGCCCTGACGGCGCTGCTGAAGGATACGCGAGTCACCGTCGCCTCGGTCGACGAGTCCGGCCTGCAGCACGCGCTGGTCACGGTCGGCGACGGTGCTCCGTTCGCCGTGCCCGTCGCGCCGGAATCCCGCGTCGATGTCTTCCCGGACGGCTGGACCGCCATGCGCGGGGGTCGGCTGATCACGCTGTCGGCGATGCAGCACCCCGGTCCCACCGAAGAGCAGCGCCAGCGGCTTGCGCACGCCGGCGTCCGGGCGCTGATCGCAGCGCCCATGCGTCGTCGCCACCGGCTGCACGGGGTCGTCGTCGTCGAGTCCTGGCGGGACCGCCTCTGGTCGGGCGACGAGATCCAGATGGTGACCGACATCACCGATGCGCTGACGGCCGCGGTGGAGTTCTGCGACTCGGTGGTCGAGCGTGCCCGGGCCGAGGATGCGTTGCGGGCATCGAAGGCGTTGCTGACCGGGATCATCAACGCGTTGCCCACCGGCATCGTCGTGAAGGACGAGTCGGGCCAGTGGGTGATCGGCAACGAGGCGATGGTGCGGATCACCGGCCGTACCCTCGAGGAGGTGATCGGCCGCACGAACATCGAGATCTACGGTCCCGACATCGGCGGCGCGCTCGACGCCGAAGACGAAGAGACGCTGGCGAGGACGGACCCGGTATCGGTCGAGTGGCGAGTCATGAGTCCGAATACCACCAACCCCTGGGTCGTCAAGACGAAATCACAGCTCGTGCTGCCCGACGGGCGGCGCTACCTCATCTCGGCCCTTTCGGACGTGACGCCCCAGAAGGAAGCCGCGATGGAAGTGGAACGCAGCCGCCGCTTCCTCGACGCTCTGCTCAATGCGCTCCCGCAGGCGGTGTACGTGCGGGACGAGTCCGGCCGGGCAATCCTGGCCAATACCGCCTACTACCAGTTGACGCGCCGGACACCCGGGGAGGTGATGGGGCGCACCAATGACGAGATGTTCGACGAAGAGACCGCGCGCGTGCTCGATGCCCAGGATCGGGAAGCGTGGGATTCGGGCCATGTCGTGTACTTCGAGCAGGAGACCCGAGATGCGCGCATTTCGGCCGAGTGGCAGCTGAAGTCGAAGGCGCCCGTCTCGATGCCGGACGGCAGCCGCTATCTCGTGTGCACGTCGAGCGACATCACCCAATTGAAGCGCGCGGTGACGAGCGTCGAGCGCAGCAAGCAGTTCGTGGAGACGCTGATCAATGCCGTGCCTCAGGCCATCTTCGTCAAGGACGAGGAGGGCCGGTGGATCATGGTCAACGAACCGTTCCTCCGGTTCGGCGACTACAAGCTCGTGAATCTGCTGGGGCGGACCAACCGGGAGATCTACGGCCCGGAAGTCGGCGCGAGATTCGATCAGCAGGATGCCGTTGCCTGGGCCAGCAGCGAGCCGATCGTCTACGAGGAGGAGGCGCCCGAGGCCGAGTTCGGCCGGCGCTGGCAGCTCAAGTCGAAATCGGCGGTGCGCCTGTCGGACGGCAGCCGGTATCTCGTTTGCACCGCGACGGACGTGACGGACCGGCGCGAGTCCGAGATCGCCCTGCAGCGGAACCGCCAGTTCCTCCACGCGATCGTCGATGCCGTGCCCATGCCCATCTTCGTCAAGGACGAGCAGCATCGGCTGACCATCGTCAATACGGCGGCCGAGCAGATGCATCAGCGGCCGAAGTCGGAGTTGATCGGCAAGACCGATTTCGACCTGCACGACGACGCGTACGCCACCGCGACGTGGACGGAAGACGAAGAGGTGCTGGCACACGGCGGCATCCTCAACAGCGAGATCCGGATGGAGTTCGAGAACCAGGCGCCGCGCTGGATCATGAAGTCGAAGGTCGCCACGACTCTCGATGACGGTTCGCGCTACACGGTCGCCGCCCTGCTGGACATCACGGAGCGCAAACGCGCCGAACAGGATGCGCTGGACGCGCGTGCGCGCCTGGAAGTGATCAACGGCATCTCGTCCGACATGGCCAGCGGCGCGCCGGTCGCCGAACTGGTTCCGCGTGCGGTGACCCGGCTGGCTGCCATCCTGCCGGGACTGAACGTTTCCCTGTGGACCTGGCTGCGGCCCGGTGTGATCTCGCTGGACGTGTTCGTGGGACCGGACGGCGGCGAGTTGGCGACCGGCTACACCATCGACGTCTCCTCGATGCAGGAGTTCGTCACCCGGTTGATGTCCGGCGAGATCCTCGTGATTGCGGACACGTCCCGGGATCCGCTGTTCCGCGATCGGCCGGCGTCCGAGGTGGTTCGACTCATCGGTGCCGTGGTCGACGCACCGATCCGCGGCGCCGCCGGGACGCCCGCGCGCGGCGTCCTGTCGGTGTCCTCGAGGGGACCCAGGGAGTGGAGCGAACACGAGCGCCAGACCGTGACGGAAGTCAGCGATGCCCTGATGCTCGCCTATCTCCAGTCGGGCGCAGAGACCGAGCGGGCGCGGGTGGAACAGGAGCTTCGGGACAACGAGGCGACGCTGCGTGCCACCGTGTGGGCGTCGGATCTGGGACTCTGGTCGTGGGACCTGGTGTCGAACTCGGTCCATTTCTCTCCGCGCTGGAAGGCGCAGATCGGTTTCGCACCCGAGGAACTCGCCGACTCGTTCGACACCTGGCGCGAGCGGGTGCATCCGGACGATCTCGAGCCGGCGAGCGCTGCGGTCCAGTCTGCGCTGGGATCGAGCAGCGAGCGCTACCAGGCGGAGTTCCGCCTGCGTCACAAGGACGGTTCCTGGCGCAACATCCTGGCGCGGGCGCAGATCCAGCGGTCGGCCGATGGTGCACCGCTGCGGATGGTGGGCGGGCACATCGACGTCACCGATTTCCGCCGGGCCCAGGAGGCGTTGCGGCGTCACCGGGACGAACTCGAACATCTGGTGTCGGAACGCACGGCGGAGGCCGTCCGTGCCAAGGAACTGGCCGAGGCCGCGAATCTGGCGAAGTCCGAATTCCTCGCGAACATGTCCCACGAACTGCGCACGCCGATGCACGCGATCCTGTCGTTCTCCAAGCTGGGGTTGGATCGCATGGGAGCGGGAGAGCCCCAGTTGCCGAAGATCGGCACGTATCTCGAGCGCATCCAGCAGAGCGGCCAGCGGCTGCTGAGCCTGCTCAACGACCTGCTGGATCTGTCGAAGCTCGAGGCCGGCAAGATGCGATACGACTTCGCCGACCAGGACCTGCGCGAAGTGGCGGGCTCGGTGGTGACGGAACTGTCCGCCTATGCCAAGGAGCGGGAGGTGCGCATCGCGATCCGGTCACCGGAGACGCCGATCAGGACGATCTGCGATGCGGTCCGCATCGGACAGGTCGTGCGCAACCTGCTGTCGAACGCCATCAAGTTCACCGAACCGGGGCGGGCGGTCACCGTGGAGGTCGAAGGGGGCCACCGGATCGACGGCGTGGACGGCCTCGCGGTGGAGGCGGCGGTCGTGCGCGTTCGCGACGAGGGCGTCGGCATCCCCGAGAGTGAACTGGAAGCGGTCTTCGACAAGTTCGTCCAGAGCAGCAAGACCAAGAGCGGGGCCGGCGGGACCGGCCTCGGGCTGGCCATCTCCCGGGAGATCGTCGGTCAGCACGGAGGCCGGATCTGGGCCGAGAACAATGCGGACCGCGGCGCGTCCTTCACGCTCCTGCTGCCGGTGACGGGCAGGGCGGCGGATGGCGGCCAGGAGGGGGGCTTGCGGCATGTCGCGTGAGAACGGGCGCGCTCTGCTGGTGCCGTGGCTGCTGTTCGGCTTCGGCATCGTTGCCACGGTCGCGTTGTTCTGGTTCGTGCAGCGCGAACACCACAACGAGCGTCGCGAGCACGTCCAGGCCCGAGCCCAGGAGGTGGCCGACGCCTTCGACGCCCGGCTGTCCACCCTCGAACAGGTGATGCGCGGCGGAGCAGGTCTGCTCGCACGCCGGCCCGACATGACGCGCGAAGACTGGCGCATCTACGTGGAGTCGTTGCGGATTCCGGAGTCTGCGCGCAACGGCACGACCGATATCGGCTTCATGGAACGGGTGACGCGGGAGGAACTGCCCGGGCACGTCCGCAAGCGGCGCATCGAGGATCCGGGTTACGCAGTGAAACCTCCGGGCGATCGGCCCGTGTACTTCCCGCTGGTCCTTGCCGGTGCGCCGATGATGCGGGAGGGGGCGCCGCCCTTCGGCTACGACCCCTACACGGATCCGGTGCGATCTGAAGCCATCCGTCGGGCGCTGGAGACCGGCGATCTGACCTACACGTCGCCGGTCCACATCAAACTGCGGCACCCGGGGACGGGGCTGCTCGCCGGCGAAGCCGAACCCGCCGTCGTGGCGTACTTCCCCGTCAACCGGGCCGGCCCGGCCACGGACGGACGGAACCGCAATCTCGGTCTCGTGAACTACGTGATCCGACTGCGTGCCATGCTCGATCACGTCGTGGGCCCATCCCATGATCTCAACGTGCGCGTCGAGTTCGAACGGGCGAATTCGTCCCCTGCGCAATCGATCGAACTCGTGGCGGCGGACTCTCCTCCGCCGGGGGACGATCTGATCGTCGTCCAGCGCCATGTCCGGGGGGACGGCGTCTGGAAGGTCACGCTGTGGCCGACCGGCGAGTTCTTCATTGCGCTCGGACATGATTGGTCGCCCCTCATCCTGATCGCGGGCGGCATCGCGTCGATTGCGCTGTTCGGGTCCTTCGTCGTCCTCGATCGCCTGCGCCGCCGCCGCGAGGTGCAGTTGAAGGAGGCCCTCGGCCGCAGCGAGGCCCGGTTCCGCGAGGTGGCGGACGAAGCGCCGTTCCTGATCTCGTTGAGCGACCGGAATCAGGGCGTCATCTACATGAATCCGGTGTGGACCCGGCTGACGGGACGTCCGGTGGACGAGGCGCTGGGCAGCGGCTGGACGGCGTCGGTTCATCCGGAGGATCTGCGGACGTTCGGTGTCGAGGCGCGTCGCGCCCTGGAGCAGGGCGCCCCGTTTGCCGGCGTGGTCCGCTTGCGTCGCCCGGACGGCGGATGGCGCTGGATGATGTTCAACGAGGGGACGACGCGCAGCGCCGGGATTCACGACGTGACCCGCGTGGGAATGGGCGTGGACATCGACGCGATGAAGCAGGCCGAAGCGGCCACTCTGGAAAGCCGCCGCCTGCTGGCCGACATCCTGAACGCGCTGCCGTATCCGGTGTTCGCAAAGTCCGAGACGCACCGGCTGATCATGGTGAACGATGCCGGGCTGCGGTTCACGGGGTGGGCGCGCGACAGCGCCATCGGCCGTCGCGATGACGAACTGCTGCCGGCGGAGGAAGCGGCCGGGACGATGGCGAGCGACTCCGCTGCACTGGATGCCGACGGCGAAATCGCCTTCGAGGAGGATGCGATCCTTCCCGACGGTTCGCGCCGGCGCGTGCACAAGACGAAGACGCCGGTGCCGCTGGACAACGGCGAACGGATGCTCGTGGTGGCCCTCGTCGACATCACGGAGCGCCATGTCGCCCAGATCGCACTCGAGTCCGGCAAGAACTTCCTCGATGCCGTCCTCAACACGCTGCCGATGCCGCTCACGGTCAAGGATCGGGAGCACAGATTCGTCCTGGTCAACGACGCGGCCGCATCGTTGATCGGACGGGACAAGACGGCCGTGCTCGGCCGCACCGACCGTGATTTCTTCCCGCCGGCCCAGGCGGACACGATCTGGGCCGAGGACGAGATTGCATTGACGAGCGGCCAGCGCGTGGCGACCGAAGCGCACCTCACCTTGTACGACGGCAATCATTGGCTGCTCAAGACGAAGCAGGCGATCCGGACCGAGGGCGGCACGGTCAATCTGATCTCAGCGTCCCTCGACATCACGGACCGGAAGAACGCGGAGGAGGAAGTCCGTCAGCATCGCGCGCGGCTCGAACTCCTCAACGATGCGGCGTCGGCGCTGTCCTCCGGGGTGGGTGTCGCGGAGGTGGAAGGGCTGGCCATCGCGGGACTGTCACGCCTGCTGCCGGGGTTGCCGGCCGCGTTGTGCATACGCGACAGCAATGGGAAGGTCACGATTCGCCGCGCGATGCTGGATCGACATCCCACGAACTTGGTCGACTGGCGTGCGGAGTGGGTGGCGCCGCGGGCCTACGCGGATTCCCTGTCCGACGGGCACATGGTGGCGGTGAACGATGCGGCTGCGGATCCGCTGACCTTCGAGGTCGGCGTCGGGCTCGCCGCGCAGGGAGTCGGTGCCCTCCTCGAGGTGCCGGTGCGTCTGCCCGGGAGTGAGGTCGGGTCGCTCGTCGTGACGGCACCGGTCCGGCGCTGGTGGTCTTCGCACGAGAAGCACACGGTGGCGCAGATTGCGGACATGCTCGCCCTGGCTCACTTGAATGCATCCGCGGATGCGGAGCGTCGGCGCGCACTGGAAGCCCTGCGCCGGCATCGCGATCAGCTCGAAGCGATCGTGACCGAGCGCACGGCGGAACTGATGAAGGCAAAGGAATCGGCCGAGGCGGCCAACAACGCCAAGTCCGAATTCCTCGCCAACATGTCGCACGAGTTGCGCACGCCGATGCACGCGATCCTCTCGTTCTCGCGGCTCGGTCTGGACCGGCTGACGCCGGACGGATCCGAGGCCGGCAAGATTCATCACTACCTCGATCGCATCCAGATGAGCGGCCAGCGCCTGCTCACCATGCTCAATGACCTGCTCGATCTGTCCAAGCTGGAGGCCGGCAAGATGCACTACGACTTCGCCCTCTATCCGGTGCGCGAGATCGTCGAGGGGGTGCTCGGCGAGTTGTCGGCGTACGCCCGGGAGAAGGACGTCCGCGTGTTCCTGACGGAGGGCGAGGTGGTGCAGGCCTGGTGCGACGCGACCCGTTTCAGTCAGGTCATCCGCAATCTGTTGTCGAATGCGATCAAGTTCACGCCGTCCGGACGCTCCGTCCGGATCCAGGTCGACACCGCCGTCCTGGAAGGCGCGCCGGCCGCCCGGGTGCGGGTAACGGACGAAGGCGTCGGCATTCCGTCGGAGGAACTCGAGCGTGTCTTCGACAAGTTTGTCCAGAGCACGAAGACCAAGAGCGGGGCCGGCGGGACGGGCCTCGGACTCGCGATCTGCCGGGAGATCGTCGTCCAGCACGGCGGCCGGATCTGGGCCGAAAGCGGAACCGGCGGAGGTGCCACGTTCTGCGTTCTGATCGCGGTCGACGCCGGCGATCGTGCCGGCGAACGGGACGCGGCCTGAACCCGGAGCGGGGGATCCGTCGAATCCCCTCAAGGTGGCGCGGTTTGCATCGTTAACGGCGTGCACGGATCGGTGCCCTTTCGCGATTGCGCGCCCATTTCCTGGAGACGATGCCTACCCTTTCACTGCAGCCGCCGCACGGAAGCCAGTCGCTGGCCGCCGCCATTCCGTGGCTGCTTTGCCTTCCGTGCCTGAGCGCGACCGCCTTGCGGGCCGGATTCACGACCCGCCGACGCGATCGGCTCCGCCGAGCGCGGCCGGGCGCGATCGGACGGGAGATCGGTCACAGGCTCGCCGAGCGGCTGGTGGCATACGAGCCGCGGCGGCAGTTCGTCGAGCGGTTGCACCTGCCGGAGTCCTTTGCGGGCGCGACCGGAGAGCGCCGGATGCGCCTGCTCAACGATGTGCCGGACCCGTCGAACTTCGAACCAGGGGGCATCCGGTACCAATGCGATCGGCATGACATCGCGACGGTCGCGGAGACCGCCGCATCGGAACCGGCGTCCGCCGCGGGCGAGCACGATGTCGAGGTTTCCATCGTTCCCGTGGCGGGTGGAGCCATGGTCCGGCGTGATGCCGTTTGCATCCGGCAGGTCGTCGGGAAACGGCTGTCGAATGCCGTGAAGTTCACACCCGAAGGCCGCCGTGTCACCATTTCGTCGTGGCGGGCGCGGCTTCTCACCGGCGAGCGCGTGCGCGACGGTCTCGAGGTCGCGGATGTCCGCATGTGCGCGGCAGACGAGGGGGGCGGCATGGCCGGTCAGGAGCTCGAACCCGCGTTCGACAGGTTTGGCCAGGGCAGCAAGACCAGGAGCGGCACCGGGAGGACCGGATCGGTTCTCGCGATCTGCCGCGGGATCGCGAGTCAACATGGCGGCCGCTCGTGGGCCGAGAACAACTGCTCCGGCGGCGCCAGTCTCGTGGTGGAGTTGCGGCGGGACCCGCTGGACCGGAGCGTCCCCGCACAGGAAACGTACAGGAGGGAAGTCGCATGATGCCGAAGCTCGCAAAACTGCTGGTGGTCGATGACGAGCCGTTCAATCTCGAAATCATCGCCGAGCATCTCGACGGCTCAGGCTACGAACTGGTCACGGCCAACGACGGCCAGGAGGCCTGGGAGCTGCTTCAGAATGCCGAGGGGGACGAGTACGACGCGCTCATTCTCGACCGGATGATGCCGCGCATGGATGGCCTCACGCTGCTGAAGCTCGTGAAGCAGGAGGCTCGGTTCCGGCAGGTGCCGGTCATCATGCAGACGGCCGCGGCGTCGAAGGAACAGGTGATGGAAGGTATCCAGAACGGGGCCTACTACTACCTCACGAAACCCTTCGATGGCGAGGTGCTCGCGACCATCGTCCGAGCGGCGCTGACCGACCGGGCCGCCTGGAAGGACATCGCCCGCGAAGCCCAGCAGGAGAGCCGCATTCTCGCGCTGCTGTCGGAAGGAAAGTTCCGTTTCCGATCGCTCGACGAGGCCCGCGCCCTGGCGCAGGCGCTGGCGAACCGCTGTCCGGATCCCACGAACGTCGGTCTCGGGCTTCTCGAACTGCTGGTGAACGCGGTCGAGCACGGCAATCTCGGAATCTCGACCAAGGAAAAGGCCCGGCTTCTGCACCAAGGCATCTGGGAAGAGGAAGTGCGACGGCGGATGGAACTGCCGGAAAACGCCTCGAAGTGGGCCCATGTGACCTTCTCGACCGACGAGGAAGCCATCCGGTTCCGCATTCGCGATGCCGGCGCCGGGTTCGACTGGAAGGTGTTCGAGGAATTCGATCCGGCACGCGCCTTCGAACCGAACGGGCGCGGCATCGCGCTGGCCCGTCAGCTGTGCTTCTCCGATCTCGAATACCTGGGGTGCGGCAACGAACTGCAGTTCTCGGTTCCGTACAAGTGATCTTGCCGGCGACGATTGATCGCCGGATCTGAATGCGAGCCTCCCGTTGTGAGTGAAACCGCGGCCGTTGCCGCCCCTGGTTCTTCCCTGGCCGCGCCCGATCGCCTGCGCGTCCTGCTGGTTGACGACTCGCCGTCCATCCTGCGGCTGCTGAGCAGCTTCCTTCATGTCCATGGCCACGAGACCCTGTGCGCGGAGGACGGAGTCGAGGCCCTCGACCTGTTCGAGCGGAGCCGGCCCGACATCGTGCTGATGGACGTGATCATGCCGGTGATGGACGGCATCGAGGCGGCCCGGCGGATGCGTTCCGTCAGCGCCAATTGCTGGGTGCCCATCATCATGCTGTCGTCCCTGGATAGCGAGGACGATGTCATCCGCGGCCTGGAGGCGGGAGCCGACGATTACCTGCCGAAACCGGTGAATCTCGCCGTCATGCAGGCGAAGATCCGGTCGTTCCAGCGGATCGTGCGGATGCAGGCCGAGATCCGGGCGCAAGCACTGGACCTTCGTCGGCTTCAGGACGAGCAGGCGTACGAGCACGAACTGGCGGCATCGCTGATCGAGAACATCGTGCATCGCGAAGGGCTGCGCGATCCTGCGCTGACCTGGCACGTGCTGCCGTCGGCACGCTTCAGCGGCGACGTCGTGGCGGCCGCCCGGGCGCCGGACGGAATGCTGTATGCCCTGCTGGGCGATGCGACCGGTCACGGCCTGGCGGCTTCGGTCAGCCTGATCCCGGCATTGCAGGTGTTCTACGGCATGGCGCGGAAGGGGCTTCCGCTGCCGGCGATCGTGCGAGAGATCAATGTGCGCCTGCGGGAACAGCTTCCGGTCGGCCGCTATTTCGCGAGCGTGCTCGTGGCCATCGACCAGCGGGAACGGCGTCTGCACTACTGGAATGGCGGTATGCCGCCGGGATTCCTGGTGGATCGGGCCGGCAAGGTGCGGCATCAGCTCGATTCCCGCCACGTCGCACTCGGCATCCTGCCCGATGCCGCGTTCGAATCCGAGGAGTCCATCCTCACCTGGAACGCGGGCGAGGGTCTCATCTTCTACTCCGACGGCCTGATCGAGGCCACGGATGTCCACGGCGCGCAGTTCGGCATCGAACGTCTCAAACGGAGTCTGACCGGCCGCCTGCATTCGGCGCGGGTGGAAGCCGTCATGGCGGACCTGCACGCCCATCTCGGCGGCCTCGCCACCCACGACGACGCCTCGATCCTCGCGATCGATCTCCCCTGACATCCGTTGGACAGCGGGGGCTTGTCCAGGGATTGCTGCAACGCACAAAACTCCTTGTTCGGAAACCGCTTTTCTCTCTGTAGCGAGTTGTTGACAAGGGGGTATCGTTCACTTACCGTCACGCCCGGCGTCGCGTATTGAACGATAAGCTGGCGCTGTTCATGTAGATCTTTGGAACTTTGCAACTTGCAAAAACCAAGGCTCCGGCGCCCAGTCGCTGGGGCATTCTCGGGAGGTACTTCAATGGTGAAGCACTATAAGCGCGCAGCGGTGGTCGCCGCTCTTGCGGTCGCGTCCAGCGGCGCATGGGCGCAAGGCTTGGACTCGGCGGAATCCAAGCTGTACGCCAACTATGTCACCGACGACATGCTGCTCAACGCGGACAAGGATGCGCAGAACTGGCTCCTCTACGGCCGTGACTACCAAACCACGCGTTACAGCCCGCTGGCCCAGATCAACCAGGGCAACGTCAAGAACCTGAAGGCCGCCTGGAACCTGTCGTTCGGCGTGCTGGACGGTCAGGACAGCCAGGCCGTCGTGGTCAACGGCACGGTGTACGTGACCTCGTCGTACAACAAGGTCTGGTCCGTCGACGGTGCCACCGGCAAGGTCAACTGGAAGTACGAGCGGGAACTGCCCGGCGACGTCTTTCCGAAGCTGTGCTGTGACGTCGTGAACCGCGGCGTGGCCGTTTACAAGAACAAGGTCTACCTCGCCTCCCTCGACGCGCACATCGTTGCGCTCGACAGCGCGACCGGCAAGGTGGTCTGGGACAAGAAGATGGGTGACTACACCTACGCCGAGACCTTCACGATCATGCCGATGGCTCTGCGCAACAAGATCATCTTCGGTACCGCCGGTGCCGAGTATGGCGTGCGCGGCTGGATCGCCGCGGTCGATGCCGACACGGGCGCTCCCGTGTGGAAGACCTACACGATCCCCGGCCCGGGCGAGCCTGGCAACGAAACGTGGGCCGGCGAGTCCTGGAAGTACGGTGGTGGTTCGGCGTGGATCACCGGTTCCTATGACAAGGAAACGAACACGCTGTACTGGCCGGTCGGCAACCCCGGACCTGACTTCGACCGTCATGTCCGTCTGGGCGACAACCTGTTCACGAACAGCAACCTGGTCCTCGACCCCGACACGGGCAAGATCAAGAGCTATTTCAACTACACGCCGAACGACCCGTATGACTACGACGGCGTGAACGAAATGATCCTGGTCGACCTCGGCGGCAAGAAGATGTGGCTGCACGGTTCGCGTAACGGCCACCTGTACGGGATCGATCGTGAGAACACGGTCAAGACCAAGTACGGCAACGAGCACAAGTGCGTCTGGGTCTCCGCGCTGCAGCGCGTGAACTGGACGAAGCCCATCACGACGGCCAACAACTGCAAGCCGATCTACAACTGGCCCGAGAAGGACATCGTCTACGACAAGCTGACTACCGACATTGCGCCGTCGCTGGACGGTGGCAAGGAGTGGCACCCGATGTCGTACAGCCGTCGCACGAAGATGGTTTACGTGCCGGTCTATGACTTCGCGATGGACCTCCAAGCCAAGAAGATGGAGTGGAAGCGCGGCGAATGGTACCTCGGTGCCAAGGTCCTGAACTTCAACGCCGGTGCCGGCCACGTGAAGGCGTTCGACGCCGCCACGGGCAAGCTCGTGTGGTCGAAGTCGCAGTCCTACCCCGCGACCGGCGGTATCCTGTCCACCGGCGGTGGTCTGGTGTTCTACGGCGATCCGGAAGGCTACTTCAACGCCCTGAACGACGAGACCGGCGAACACCTCTGGTCCTTCAACCTGGGTACCGGCGTGTACGGCAACCCCACCACTTACAGCACGGGCGGCAAGCAGTACGTTGCCATCGTCTACGGTGCGGGTGGCGGCGGCATCTGGCCCATCTACTTCGGCGAGTGGTACAAGAAGCAGTCGAAGGGTGGCGGCCTGATGGTGTTCAGCGTCGAGTAATTGCTGCAGAAGCGCGGGACAGACTCCGCGCTTCCTGAGCAACGCAAAGCATCGGGGGAGGGCGCAGGTTCCGCCCTCCCCCGGTTTTTTTTGCCGGTCGACTTTCCGATGTTGACCGACCGATCCGTTGATGCGTTTGATCAGCAGACGGCAATGACCGTCGAGCTGGCAACACCGCGCGTCGGCGCGTTCGGCGGGCTCGGTTCGGCCGGCTTCAGGCAAGGGGATGTCGTCTAGCAGGTGCTTCTTGCGGCACCGAGGCAGGAGTAGATGAAGAAGATGTTCACGAAGATCAAATGGGGACTCGTTGCTGCGGCCGCAGCCTGCAATGCGGGGCTTGCCTGGGGGGCCGACGACGCTGACGAAGAGAAGGATGTGCTCGCCAAGGCGAAGGCGAAGGGCATCATCACGGCATGCGCCGACCCCTACGCGTTCCCCTATTCGCAGCAGAACTCCGATCCCCCGGGATTCGACATCGAGATCATGCGGACCGTGGCCAAGCGCGGCGGAATGCGTCTCGATCTGTACTGGGCCAACACGGCGACGCGTGGTGGCACTGCTCGCGCGTTCCGCGGTTCCATCTTCGCCAAGCGCTGTGACGTGTTTCTCGGTCTGTCGGACAACGGCGACGACGACATGCTGATGCACAAACTGGTGTTCACCAAGCCGTACGTGGGCATGGGGTATGTACTGATCACCCAAGGCAAGGCGAGCGGTCTCAAGACCGTGGAAGAGGTGAAGGCAGCCAATTTCAAGATGGGTGTAGCAATGTCGACTCCTATGGACGACTGGTTGTTCACCCATGAAGTGCCGCGCGAGCTGTACCTCGACAATCGACGCATGATGCAAGGCTTGGAGAAAGGGGAGATCGAAGCCGGCATGGTGTGGTCGACCTCGCTCGGTGTGGCGCGCATCGAGTTTCCGAAGGCCCGTTTCACCATGGCCGATGGTTTCGTGCCGGGCGAGGGTCTCCGCTACAACGGGAACTGGGCAGTGCGCAAGGAAGACAAGTCGCTGCTGCAGTTTCTCAACGAAGGGATTGACGAATTGCTCTCGAATGGCCGCATCAAGGACATCGTCGAGAGCTACGGCGTGCCCTTCTATCCGCCGTTTTCTTCGTAGTTTGCCTAATCGTCTGTCGGGAGGGATGGTGTCATGATGAAGTTCAGGAACTGGATCTGTGCGGTGGCGGCAGTGCTGTCCCTGGGTCTGGGTACGGGCAGTGTATCGGCTGCCGATGAAGTGGATCGTCACGGGATGGAGAACGACATGCCCATTCCCACGGATGATGCCAAGGCGCTCGAAAATGGAAAGGATCGCTTCCAGGCGCGTTGTTCGTATTGCCACCGTCCGGACGGTCGCGGAGGCAGCAGCGGTGTATGTCTTGCGTGCCAGAAGTACAAGCACGGGAGCCGTTCTTCACAGATCTATGCAACCATTGCAGCCGGCCGGCCTTACACGAAGATGGGCGCTTTCGCCTCGTCTCTGTCGACCGAGGAAATCATGAACATCATCGCCTACATCCGCTATCTGCAGGAGTGGAAGATCACGGACGATCAGGCGGCCGCCACTGCTCCCGCGGCCAAGTGAGGCGGTACCGCTCAGGCGGCTCGGTAGCGGAAGTGCTGGAGATGTGAAGCAGCGCGGCGAGGGCGCATCGTCGCCACGCTGTGGGTTCGTGCGAAGGCCCAGGTATTCCCTGGGCCTTCGTCATTGTGCGGGCAGGCTATCGTTGGCCCGTGCTGCCGAATCCTCCGTCGCCGCGATGGGACGGTTCAAAGCTCTCGACCACCCGGAAATCCGCTTGAACCACCGGAACGACGACCAGCTGCGCGATCCGGTCCATGGGCTGAATCGTGTATGCCACCGATCCCCGGTTCCATGCCGAGACGAACACCTGGCCCTGATAGTCGGAGTCGATCAACCCCACGAGATTTCCGAGGACGATGCCGTGTTTGTGCCCGAGCCCGCTTCGCGGGAGAACGATGGCGGCAAGGCCGTCATCTGCGAGATGGAGCGCCAGGCCCGATGGAATCAACGTGCATTGACTGGGTGCGAGTTCGAGAGGGGCGTCGATGCATGCGCGAAGATCGATGCCCGCGGCACCAGGGGTGGCGTAGGCCGGCATGTGTGCACGCAGGCGTTCGTCGAGAATCCGTACGTCGATGGTCGTCATGGCAGCGTGCAGCGTTAGCCCTTAGCGACTTGCGTCGTACAGGCGGGCGATGTGCTGAATCATCCGTTGAGCCTGGACGGCCTTGGGGGCCATGGGCAGCGGATGACGCCCTTCGTCATCGAACAGAACGATCTCGCTGCTGTCTGCCCCGATCGCGTCTTGCGCCAGGTTCGCGGCCAGCAACGGCAGATGCTTGCGCTTGCGCTTTGTTTCCGCGTATTCATCGAGCTTCTCGCTCTCGGCAGCGAAGCCGACACAGAACGGCGGATCGGCTCGGCTCGCCACGTTGGCAAGAATGTCCGGCGTCGGCGCGAGTTCGATCGCGAGAATGCGAGCGTCCTTCTTGATCTTCTGTTGCTGCGGATGCAGTGGCGTGTAGTCGGCCACGGCTGCGACGCCGATGAAGATGTGACAATCGGACAAGGACTTCTCCACCGCCTCCAGCATCTCCTGCGCGCTCAGGACAGGGACGACCCGGACGCCTGCCGGAGGGGCGATCGAGGCCGGTCCGCTCACGATCAGGACTCGCGCACCGGCGTCACGCGCGGCGCGTGCCAGCGCATAGCCCATCCGCCCGGAACTGAGATTCGTGATGCCGCGCACGGCATCGATACGCTCGAACGTCGGCCCTGCCGTGATGACGACGTTCTTTCGGTCCAACACCTTGGGTTCAAACCAACCGAGCAGTTGATCGCACAAGGATTCGGGCTCCGTCATGCGCCCCATGCCGGTCTCGCCGCAGGCTTGAGAGCCGCTGTCGGGTCCCAGGATCTGGACGCCGTCCTCCCGAAGCTGCGCCACGTTGCGCTGGGTTGCCGGGTGCTCCCACATCTGGCGATTCATCGCGGGGGCCACCACGAGTGGACAGTCGCGAGCCAGGCATAACGTGGACAGGAGATCGTCCGCTCGGCCCTGTGCGAGTTTCGCCAGGAAGTCCGCGCTGGCCGGCGCCACGACGATGAGATCGGCATCGCGCGACAGTTCGATGTGGGCCATGCCGTTGCCCACCCTTGCATCCCACAGGTCCACGTACACCGGCTCACCGGACAGCGCCTGGAGCGTCGCCGGCGTGATGAAGCGGGTCGCAGCTTCGGTCATCGTGACCGTCAGCCGAATGTTCTGCTGGACCAGCAGACGGACGAGTTCGGCTGCCTTGTAGGCGGCAATACCCCCGGTGAGACCGAGCAGGAGGCGCCGAGGGCGGGAATCAGGCATGCGAGCACGGGCGATCCAGGCGACGACCCGTCGCGGAACGACGGGATCGGACGAATCGCCCGGGAGAGTTGGGCAGGCCGCGAGTGTAAACCAGCCCCTCAGGATATGTCCGTACCGGCCGATCACGTTTCGCGGAGCACGGCAATGTCGCCCAAGGCTCGGCGGAAACCGCGGATCGCACCATGGCAATCAAGGATTGGCCGACCCAGGACCGGCCACGAGAAAAGCTCCTGGCCCTCGGTCCGGCGGCTCTGTCGGATACGGAGCTGCTGGCCATCCTCCTTCGCACCGGGGCAGCGGGCAGCAGTGCGGTCGAACTGGCGCGCGCCGCGCTCACGCATGCCGGCAGTCTCAACGCGTTGTTCGCCGGAGACCGCTCGAAGCTGTCGGCCGTCAAGGGGCTCGGACCGGCCAAGATCGTCCAGTTCCAGGCGGCGCTGGAACTGGCGCGCCGCTGTCTGGCCGAGACGATCAAAGCGGAAAGTGCGTTGAGTGCACCGGCGCATGTGAAGGAATACCTGCGCCTGACCCTCCGCCAGGAGGAGCGCGAATGCTTCCTGGTGCTCTTCCTGGATGCCCAGAACCGGGTGCTCGCCAGCGAAGCCTTGTTCAAGGGGACCTTGACGGAAACGAGTGTCTATCCGAGAGAGGTGGTGCGTCGGGCGCTCGCTCACAACGCAGCCTCCGTGATCCTCGCTCACAACCACCCGTCAGGTGTCACCGAGCCCAGCCGGGCTGATGAATCGCTCACCCGGACGCTGAAAGCGGCGCTGGGGCTCGTGGACATCGCGGTGCTGGACCACATCATCGTCGGGCGAGACTCGGCGCTGTCATTCGCGGAACGCGGGCTGATCTGACCGGGCCGACCAGGTGTCGAGCGGACCTTGGCGGCGACGGTCGAATCCAAGTCTTGAGTCATCGGGGCGACACGTGGTATAAAGCGCCCCTTTCGTCATTCGCGTTGGAGTTATTCATGGCCCGAGTCTGCCAAGTGACCGGAAAGAAGCCGATGGTCGGGAACCATGTGTCCCACGCCAACAACAAGACCAAGCGCCGCTTTCTTCCCAACCTGCACTATCGCCGCTTCTGGGTGGAGAGCGAGAACCGCTGGGTCAGTCTGCGTGTGACCCAGGCCGGGCTGCGCACCATCGACAAGCGTGGCATCGATGTCGTGCTGGAAGAACTGCGCGCGGCGGGTGAGCACGTCTGAGTCTGTCTGAGAGGCTGAGAAGATGAGAGAGAAGATCAAGCTGGAATCGACCGCCGGTACCGGTCACTTCTACACGACGACCAAGAACAAGCGCACGATGCCCGAGAAGATGGAGATCAAGAAGTACGATCCCGTCGCTCGCAAGCATGTGTCCTACAAGGAAACGAAGCTCAAGTAGTGTGAGCGCCGGCACCCGACAAAAAAGCCCGCAATTGCGGGCTTTTTTGTCGGGTGCCGGCGAGCAGTTGGGTGCGAGCCAACAGCCAGGCGATTGGTGCCTGGCTGTACGCGTGACCGTGTCAGGCGTAGCAGCGTAGCTGCTTGGAGAAATCGCCGAGCGCGGCAATGCCACTGGCTTCTGCCCGGTGACACCAGTCTTCCAGTTGTTTCACCAACTGTTCCTTGGTTGCTGCGGAGCGTTGCCAGACGTTCGACAGGTCCTGGCGCATCCCGTAGACGGTGGCGAGCACCTTGCTCTTCTGGAGGATGCCGTCGAGCGTGCGCTTGTCGGCTTCGGTCAGGAGATTGGGGTCTGCACGCAGCAGTCGCACGACATCGCCACCGTTCGAGGCAACGGCATTGGCCTTGAGTTGGGCAATCTCTTCCAGGCAGGTGGCGCGCACGGACCGGCCGAATCGGGCGAGCACCTCGTACCGGTGCGTGATCACCGCCTGAAGCGTATCGGCGTCACAACTCATCTTGCCTTCGGCCAGGCGCACTTGCGGGGCCTGCTTCTTGACCTTTGCCAGGCCGAGGATTTCCATCGAGCGGATGTACAGCCAGCCGATGTCGAATTCGTACCACTTGCTCGACAGCTTGGCCGACGACGCATAGGCGTGGTGATTGTTGTGGAGCTCCTCGCCGCCGATCAGGATGCCCCACGGCACGATGTTCGTGCTCGAGTCCTTGGAATCGAAGTTCCGGTAACCCCAATAGTGACCGACACCATTGATGACGCCGGCGGCGAAGATCGGGATCCAGGCCATCTGCACGGCCCACATCGTGATCCCGATGGGGCCGAACAGGATCAGGTCCACGAAGAACATGATCGTGATGCCGAGCGTCGAGCGGCCCGTGTACAGATTCCGCTCCAGCCAGTCATCCGGGGTGCCATGGCCGTACTTCTCCAGGGTCTCCAGATTGCGGGATTCGGCCCGGTACAGTTCGGAACCTTCCCACATCACCTTGCTGATGCCCTCGACCTGCGGACTGTGAGGGTCTTCCGGCGTCTCGCATTTGGCGTGGTGTTTCCGATGGATCGCCGCCCACTCCTTGGTCACCATGCCGGTGGTCAACCAGAGCCAGAAGCGGAAGAAATGGCTGGGAATCGGATGCAGGTCCAGCGCCCGATGGGCCTGATGTCGATGCAGAAAGATGGTGACGCCGGCGATGGTGATGTGTGTGAGGACCAGCGTGACGACGACATAGCCCCACCACGGAAGGTCGATTAACCCGTTAAGACTCATGCATACCCCTCAGAAAACGATCCGGACGGATCGTGTGGACGGGGCGAATTGTATCGGAAGAGCGACACCACACCCCATGTGAACAGATTATCGGGTGCGCGAATCAACTTCTTGATCTGTGTCAGGAATTTGCGACGCTGCGAGGATCCGGATCTCCCGTTGCGGATAGGGGATCTCGATGCCATCGGTCTTGAATCTTTCCAGGATGGCGATGTTGAGTTCCGACCGCAGATTGCCCAGACCGGCCTCGGGATCGCGGATCCAGGCATAGAGGTCGAGATTGACGCCGCTGTCCGCCAGTCCGCTGACCACCGCGATCGGCGCAGGCGTCTCCAGCACTCGAGGATGCGCCCGGGCAAGGGCAACGAGCGTGTCCAGCGCAGCCCGCACGTCCGTGGCGTAGGAGACCTGTACCGTGCAGCGCTCGCGAACCTGGCGATCCGAATACGAGTGATTCACCACGGTGGACGTGATGACCGTTTCGTTCGGCACGATGGCTTCCGTCCCGTCGAGCGAACGGATCACGACGTAGCGAGCCGTCAGCCGAGTGACTTCGCCATAGCGGTTGTCGATCGTGACCAGATCACCCGGCTTCACGGACCCGTCGAGCAGAATGGCGAAGCCGCTCACGTAGTTCGCGGCGATCTTCTGGAGGCCGAACCCCAGGCCGACCCCGAGTGCCCCGCCGAAGACCGACAACACCGTGATATCGATGCCCACGAGCGCGAGCGCGGTGAGCACTCCCAGAACGATCAGCACCGCCTTCACGAGCTTCGACAGCACGACGCGCACGCTGATGTCGATCCGACTCAGGCGCATCAGGCGTTCCTCGGCGATGCGACCGAGCCAGAGGACCGCCACCATGGTCACGATGACCGACAAGGTGCCTTCGATCACGCCCAGTGCCGTGATGTGGGTGCCGCCCAGCGGGAGTTCGATCTCTCGCAACCAATGGCGGAGTCGGGACAGGATGCCGGTGAGGTGGAACACGACACCGATCCACATGATCCAGGCCACGGCGCGCTCAGAACCACGGAGCCAGTTGCCTTCCGGCAAGGTGTGTCTCAACACGTACACGGCGATGCGGATGAGCACGAGTGACGACAGGAGCGGGACGGCGACGTCGAGCAGTCCGGTCCTTTCCTCGAATTCGTGCGCGATCGCACGCGCCGTCACCAGTCCGAGCCAGGCAGCGAGCGGAAACACGACGCGGTCCAGTCCACCCGCGCCCAGCCGCAACGCAGATTCCGCCGGCGCCGAAGCGGAGCGCGCCTTGGCGAGGCGGGCCCGGACGAGGCCTGCGACGAGCCACGACAGGCCGAACACCGCGGCAATCACCCCGCCCTGCCACAGCAGCGACGGAGATTCTGCCCGCGCGATCAGTTCGAACAGCAGGTTCTGATGTTCCAGGGGCGGCGTCATGTCTCGTCAGGTCCGAAATGTCGTACGGTCGTTGCCGGTCAAGCGTGGCGCTCGAGCAGAGCGGCGAAGAAACCGTCGGTTCCGTGCACATGCGGATACAGGCGCAGCATGCCGTTTGCCTCTGCCGTCACCGCAATGCCCTGCCGCGCCAGGACCGGGCCGACATCCATCCGCTTCCACCCGGGGTGTGCGGCGAGGAACGTCTCGACCACACGTTCATTCTCGTCCGGCAGCAGGCTGCACGTGGCATACACGAGGCGACCCCCGATCTTCGGCAGGCGCGCGGCCGAGGCCAGGATGTTTCCCTGCTTGGTACCCAGTTCGACGATCGCGTCGGGATTCATGCGCCACTTCAGATCCGGATTGCGGCGCAATGTTCCCGTCCCGCTGCACGGGGCGTCGACGAGCACCGCGTCGATCTTGCCTGCGAGCCGCTTGATCCGCGCGTCCGTTTCCGAGGCGATCAGTTGCGGATGGACGTTGGACAACCCGGATCGCTTGAGCCGGACCTTCAGGTTGGCGAGGCGCCGATCGGACGTGTCGAAGGCATAGAGCCGCCCTTCGGACCGCATCATGGCGCCGAGTGCCAGCGTCTTGCCGCCCGCCCCGGCGCAGAAGTCCACCACCATTTCGCCGCGCTTCGCCTGCATCAGGTACGCGACCAGCTGACTGCCTTCGTCCTGGACTTCGACCTGACCGCCCGTGAAGAGCGCGTGTCGTTCGAGAGCAGGCTTGCCCGCGAGCCGGATGCCGATGGGAGACAGGGCGGTGGCGATGGCCTCGATGCCTTCCGCGTTCAGCGTGGCGATCACTTCCTCGCGGTTCGCCCGCAGCGTGTTGACGCGCAGGTCGAGCGGGGCCGGTACCAGCATCTTGCGGGCGAGGGGTTCCAGCGCGTCGGGAGGCAGAGTCGCGACCAGGGCGTCGTACAGCCAGTCCGGGAGCGAGAACCGTACGGCTGCCGGCAACGCCGTGTCGGCTGCCTTCAGTTCGGACAGCCACCGGGACTCCTCCGCCCCGGTGGCCGCCGACAGGGACCGGACGGCACGTCCCTGAACCAGCACGAGCGCCGCCAGCAGGAGCTTCCGGGCGGCACGCGTGCCCGTCACGGCTTCGAGCCGCCTCAGGTGACGCAATACCGCGAAGACCGCGTCCGCAATGAAGGCGCGATCGCGAGCACCGAGGCGCGGGCGCGAGCGGAACCAGGTGCTCAGCACCACGTCCGCCGGGCGATCCAGCGGCAGCAAGGCGTCGAGGGCGTCGGCGGCCGCGGACAGGTGCGCCGGAGTGACATCCATGGGAGGGAGACCTTGCGGTTGCGCGCGTCAGCGCTTCGTGAACTGCAGCCGGGTCACGTTGGAATCGATCGCCGTGCCGTCCTTCTCGATGACCCGGATGCGCACCGGCAGGCGATAGTGGTCGAGCGACAACCAGAATTCGAAGCCGCGCTTGTCATCCCCCCGCTGGATCTTGCGGTAGTGGAGCGCTTTCACGTCGCCGAGGCGCGAACGGAGCTTTTCCTGTCCGACGAACGCGACTTCGTATTCGGTCAGCCGACGTCCGTCGGTGACGTTCACCTTGAACGCGCCGCCGCGGGGCGGCTCGGCGAACACGAAGGCATAGGGCAGGCTCGTCTGATCCAGGGTGCGGTCGGGCAATGCCACCGTCTCGACGTCGTCGCCTTCCGACAACCGGAGCTTGCGCGCGTGCCAGTCGAACTGCGCGCTCTTCGGTGCCTTGCCCGTGCGCTCCTGGCGAAAGACCTCCGGGCGAACGCCATCTTCGGTGACTTGACCCCGGCTCTCGCGACGCTCGTCAATGCGTTTCAGCACCCGGGCAAAGCCTGCTGTCCGCGCTTCACTGACGACCCGGTAGGTTTCCCCGTCGTGCTCGAAGACGTCACGACCTTCGCCGACCGTGAGACCCTTCGCCTCGACCGCAATGGTCATTTCCACCTTCATGGGCGCGTTCTCGATCAGCTCGACGCGATCGGCAGTGATGCGGGCGGGCGGCGCTTCCAGTGCTTCCTCCTCTTCGCTGGCGGCAGCAAGCGGGAGCAGCCCGAGCAGGAGGGCACAGCGTGCGGCAAGACGGCGGGACACGTTCATGCGGGATCGGGGACGCGCAGCGCGGTGGGGCCCATGCTGGCTCCAACGAGCGAGACGCGCATCCGGTTCACGCGCAACCGGCCGTCGAGGTGCCATCGGACCGCCGCGGGCAGCAGCCGGTGTTCCTGCTCGAGAACACGCGCGGCCAGCGTGTCCTCCGTATCGGTGTCGAGCACCGGCACGGCCGCTTGTGCGATGACCGGGCCGTGGTCGAGTTCCTCCGTCACGTAGTGCACCGTGCAGCCGTGCAGCTTGACGCCGGCGTCGATGGCGCGCCGATGCGTGTCGAGCCCGGTGAAGGCGGGCAGCAGCGACGGATGGATGTTGACGAGCCGGCCGTCGAAGCGGCGCACGAATCCGCCGGTCAGGATCCGCATGAAACCGGCAAGCACCACCAGCGCGGGCCGGTATGCCTCGATGCGCTCGGCGAGCACGCGATCGAAGGATTCACGATCCACGAATTCGCGGTGCGACACGACTGCCGTGTCCACCCCATGCTGCCGCGCGATCGCCAGGCCGCCGGCTTCGGCGCGATTGCTGATCACGGCAGATACCGGAGCCCCTGATTTCAGCAGGGCCTCCATGTTGCTGCCGCGCCCGGAGATCAAGACGACGACGCCGCTCATCGGACGAGGGTCTGCGCCTCGCCGGCCTGCCGGGCGCGGACATCACCGACGTGCCAGGCGCGCTCGCCGGCCGCATTGAGGGCGGCGACGGTGCGATCGACATCCGCGGCCGCCGTGACCAGCACCATGCCGACGCCGCAGTTGAAGACGCGATGCATCTCCGCGTCCGCCACGTTCCCGGCACGCTGGAGCCACTCGAACACCGGCGGCAGCCCCCAGGAGTCGCGGCGGATGTCCGCGGTGACCGCCTCGGGCAGCACACGGGGAATGTTCTCCACCAGTCCGCCGCCGGTGATGTGAGCGATGCCTTTCACGGGGACCTGTTTCAGCAGATCCAATACCGGCCTGACGTAGAGGCGCGTCGGCGCGAGTAGGGCGGCGCCCAGGGTCGTGCCTTCGAACGGACTCGACAAGTCGGCGCGGCTGACCTCGACAATGCGTCGTACGAGCGAGTACCCGTTGCTGTGCGGTCCGCTCGAGGCGAGCGCGATCACCGCATCGCCGGGCACGATGCTGCGTCCGTCGATGATGGCGCTCTTCTCCACCACGCCCACGGCGAATCCTGCGAGGTCGTATTCGCCGTCGGGGTACATGCTGGGCATTTCCGCCGTTTCGCCGCCGATCAGTGCGCAGCCGGATCGGCGGCATCCTTCGGCAATGCCGGAGATCACGGCTGCAGCCGTGTCGACCTCCAGCCGTCCGCAGGCGAAGTAGTCGAGAAAGAACAGCGGCTCGGCGCCCTGCACGAGGATGTCGTTGACGCTCATCGCGACCAGGTCGATGCCGACCGTGTCGTGCTTGTTCAGCTGGAAGGCGAGTTTGAGCTTGGTCCCGACGCCGTCCGTTCCGGAGACGAGCACCGGCTCCCGGAAGCGCTTCGGCACCTCGAACAGCGCGCCGAAGCCGCCGATCCCGGCGAGCACGCCCTCGCGCATCGTGGCGCGGGCAAGGGGTTTGATGCGGTCGACGAGGGCGTCGCCTGCATCGATGTCGACACCGGCTTCACGATACGTGAGTCCGGCAGGGGGAGTCGGCGTGTGGGTCATGGACGGTCGGATGGGAGCGCAACGAGCGGAGGGACCGCCGGGAGGCGCGCAATCAAGGGGAGGGCGGATTCTACCGGATGCCATTGCCGCAGACCCCCGCGCGGAATGCGGTTTGTATAATCGCGGCCATGAAGCAATTGGCGCTTGGACTCGCGCTCGATGCGGCGATGGGACTCGAGGCGTCCGTGGTCGGCGGCAATGCCGAGTTGTTGTCGGCGCTGTGGTCGGTCTGCCTCGACGACCCGGGCGAACGGCTCGTCTACCTCTGGGGTGTGCCCGGCTCGGGCCGATCCCATCTGTTGAACGCGGCAGCGCGCACCGCCGCCGAGGCGGGCCGACCCGTGGTCCGGTTCGATGGCGACTCGCGTCACGACCCGTGTGCGCTGGTCCTGGCCGACGACGTCGATGGCCTGGACGGACCCGAACAGATCGCACTCTTCAATCTGATCAACGCGCAACGCTCGGACGGCGGCGCCCTGATCGCGGCCGGGCCGGTTCCCCCCGGGGAGCTGGCGCTTCGGCCGGACTTGCGCACCCGGCTCGCCTGGGGCCTGGTCTACCAGGTCCAGCCCCTCGACGACGAGGACAAGGTGCTGGCCCTATCGAGGCATGCGCAGGCGCGGGGGTTCCGGATGCCGGAGGAGGTCGCGAACTACCTGCTGCGCCACGGCCAGCGTGACCTGCGCTCCCTGATCCTCGCGCTGGACCGGCTCGATCGGCGCTCGATCGAGCAGCATCGACCCCTCACGATTCCGCTGCTGCGCGAAGTGCTGGACGCCGCCGATTCCTAGGATGAAACGATCCCCCGCGCTCCCGTTGGTCGCTGCCCCCTCGGGGGGCGCCCAATGGCTTCGGACGGCCGGGCGCAATTGCATGCCCCCCCACGCTCCCGTTGGTCGCTGCCCTCTCGGGGGGCGCCCAATGGCTTCGGACGGCCGGGCGCCACTGACATGACCCCTTCCGCGGAGGCATCCACGCCATGAGGCTCGCCCTCTTCGATCTCGACAACACCCTGCTCGCTGGCGACAGCGATTTCGAATGGGCCCAGTACCTCATCGAGCGCGGTGTGCTCGACCGGGAGGTCTACGAGGCTCGCAATCTCCAGTTCTACGAGCAATACCGGGCCGGGACGCTGGACATTCACGAGTTCCTGAACTTCCAGTTGAAGCCGCTCTCGCGCCATCGCCGGGCGGAACTGGAGGCGTGGCGCGCGGACTTCGTCGAGCGGAAGATTCTTCCCATGGTTTCCCGCAAGGCGCGCGACCTCGTGAATCGCCACGCAGCGGATGCCCGCGCCGTCGTGACGGCCACCAACAGTTTCGTGACCCGACCCATCGCCCTCGAATTCGGCATCGAGCACCTCGTGGCCACGGATCCGGAAGAGGACGCGTCCGGGGAGTTCACCGGGGGCGTCCGCGGGCAGCCGGCGTTCCGCGACGGCAAGGTCGTCCGGGTGGAGGCATGGCTGGCGGCGCTCGGCCTGTCGTGGTCCTCCTTCGCCGAGACCTGGTTCTACAGCGATTCCCTGAACGACCTGCCTCTGCTGTCCCGGGTGACGAATCCCGTGGCCGTCGATCCGGATGCCACGCTCGAAGCGCACGCGCGCGCCAACGGCTGGCGGGTCATCAGCCTGCGCTGAACCGGCAGGCCGGTCGCGGTGTTTATAATCCGTCGCTTCGTCCGCCCGCCGCCGGCGCGTATCCGCCGCCGCTCCCACCCCTGATCGCATGATCAAGAAACTCTTCGAGAGAGTGTTTTCCCGCGCCCGTTCCGGCCGTCGAGCCGCCTCGCGCGGTCCCGAAGTCATTCCGCCTGCCGCACACGGTGTCCGGCGGGATCAGATCAGTTCGGCAGCGCGACGGGTCACCGACACCTTGCAGCAGCAGGGTTACAAGGCCTTCGTCGTCGGCGGTGCCGTGCGCGACCTGCTGCTGTCGCAGATCCCGAAGGACTTCGACGTCGCCACCGACGCCACGCCCGAGCAGGTGCATGCCGTGTTCCGGCGCTCGCGGATCATCGGTCGCCGATTCCGCCTCGTCCACGTGATGTTCGGCCAGGAGACCGTGGAGGTCTCCACGTTCCGGGCCCTGCAGGCTGCCGGTGACGACGACGATCAAGTGAAGGACGAGCATGGCCGGTTGCTGCGCGACAACGTGTTCGGCAATCAGGAGGAAGACGCGGTTCGTCGCGACTTCACCGTCAACGCACTGTATTTCGACCCGGGCACCGAGACCATCCACGACTACTGCGGCGGTTTCCGGGACGTCGAGAAGCGTACCCTGCGCATGATCGGAGATGCCCGCGAGCGCTACCGCGAGGACCCGGTGAGGATGCTCCGGGCCGTGCGGCTGGCGGCAAAGCTCGGTCTCGACATCGAGCGGCATACGCAGGCGCCGATGCGCGAGATGGCGGCGCTGGTGCAGAACGTTCCCGCCGCGCGGCTGTTCGAAGAGATGCTGAAGCTGCTCCTGTCGGGCCACGCGGTGGCGTGCGTCACGCGGCTGCGCAACGACGGCCTCCATCATGGCCTGTTGCCGATGCTCGACGTCATCCTCGAGCAGCCGCTCGGCGAGCGCTTCGTGATGCTCGCGCTCGAACGGACCGACCAGCGCATCCGCGAGGACAAGGGCGTGTCGCCCGGCTTCCTGTTCGCGGCGCTGCTGTGGCACGAAGTCCTGGCGGCCTGGAACGCGGCACGAACGCGGGGTGTCCCGCCCGTGCCCGCGATGCACGAGGCGATGGATCAGGTGTTGTCCGTGCAGGCCGAAAAGATCGCCATCCCCCGGCGCTTCGGCACGGACATGAAGGAGATCTGGCTCCTGCAATGGCGTCTCGACCAGCGTTCCGGCAAGCGGCCGTACCGTGCCCTCGAGAGCCCCAAGTTCCGCGCCGGCTACGACTTCCTGATGCTTCGCTGCGAGAGCGGCGAGGCGCCGGCAGAACTCGGTGAGTGGTGGACCCGCTTCCAGGATGCTTCCGAGGCCGGGCGTGCGGACATGCTGCTCGCGCCCGAGGCAGGCGTCCGCAAGCGCCGCCGCCGCCGTCGCGGCAAGAGCGGGGCGGGCAGCGATTCTGCCGATGCGCCCGAGGTCACGGAATCACTGACCGAAGGCGATTGAGCGTGTCCGGCGTCGATCCCGTTCCCGTCGTTGCCTATGTCGGACTCGGGTCCAATCTGGCGACCCCGGTCGAGCAGATCGCGTCGGCCCTGCGAAAACTGTCCGTGCTGCCCGGCACGCAAGTCCTGCGCGTCTCCTCCTGCTACCGCACGGCGCCGATCGGCTTGGTCGATCAGCCGGACTTCGTCAATGCCGTCGCGTCGCTGCGGACCACGCTCGGGGCCCGTGCCCTTCTCGATGCGCTGCTCGCCATCGAGAAATCGCAGGCGCGCGAGCGGTCGGTCCTCAACGGTCCGCGCACGATCGATCTCGACCTGCTGACGTACGGAGAGCACAGGATCGAGGAGGCCGGACTGGTCGTGCCCCACCCCCGGATGGAGGAGCGGGCATTCGTCATGGTCCCGCTCGCCGAGATCGCGCCGAACCTGGCCTTGCACGGCGGATCCTCGCCGGCGGCGCTCGCGGCGCGCCTCGCCAGGGAGCAGCGCGTCGACAGGCTGGTGGCCGATGCCGTGGCCTGAGCGTCTGCGTTACGTGGTGGTGGAAGGGCCGATCGGCGTCGGCAAGACCAGCCTGGCACGGCGCCTGTCCACCGAGATCGAAGGCGACCTGCTCCTCGAGGAGCCGGAGGCCAATCCCTTCCTCCGGAACTTCTATGACCGGCCCGAGCGACACGCGCTCGCCACGCAGCTCTTCTTCCTGTTCCAGCGCGTCGACCAGGTTCGCGCGCTGAAGCAGGGCGACCTGTTCAAGCGGACCACGGTATCGGACTTCTTCTTCGACAAGGATCCGCTCTTCGCCGAACTCACTCTCGCCGACGACGAACTGTCCTTGTACCGGAAGATCCACGAACACCTGGCCCCGCAGGCCCCGGTTCCGGACCTGGTCATCTACCTCCAGGCGTCGCCGCGAACGTTGACGGAACGGGTGCGCCGCCGCGGCGTCGACTACGAGCGCGGCGTGACCGAGGCCTACCTCGCCAACCTCTCCGAAGCCTACAGCCGCTTCTTCCACGACTACGCGGCCGCCCCGGTGCTGGTCGTCAACAGCGAACGGCTCAACTTTGTTGATCGGCCGCAAGACTTTGCGTTACTGTTGCGCCGCATCACGGACATGCGCGGCGCGCGCGAGTACTTCAATCTCGGTTCCTGAATCGGGGAACGCGACCGCCACGATGCCGTGCCCCTCACGCCCGCCGCTCGCCGGCATCCCGGTCCGACGGCCGCGGCGTCGGCGAAAAGGGCAAGACAACCTGGAAACGGAGGTCAACAGCGGCGGAGCGTTCGCGGGGGCGTCGATTCGTGCAGCACGTGCGAATCGGGGTGTCCCGGCGGCCCAGGCCGCGAGTCGTCATGGCACTCGAAATCGTTCGGTCTATCCCTGAACTGCGCGCGCGCCTGACGCGCGAGTCCACCATCGGATGCGTGCCCACCATGGGCAACATCCACGATGGCCACCTCAGCCTGGTACGGATCGCGGGCAGCCGATGTCCGTTCGTCGTGACCACGATCTTCGTCAACCGGCTGCAGTTCGGCAAGGGCGAGGACTTCGACAAGTATCCGCGCACCTTCGAGGAGGATTGCGAGAAGCTCGAGGCGGCCGGTTGCCATCTCGTGTTCCATCCCGACGAGACCGTGATGTATCCCGAGTCTCAGGTCTTCATGGTCGATCCGCCGCCCATTGCCAACAAGCTCGAAGGACGCTTCCGGCCGGGGCATTTCCGCGGTGTCGCCACCGTCGTGAGCAAGCTGTTCAACATGGTCCAACCGCAGGTGGCCGTGTTCGGCAAGAAGGACTATCAGCAGCTCAACATCGTCCGCCACATGGTGTCGCAACTGGCTGTCCCCGTGGAGATCATCGCCGCCGAAACGTACCGTGCGCAGGACGGGCTGGCCCTGTCGTCCCGCAACCGGTTTCTCAGCGCCGACGAGCGCCGCGAAGCGCCGCGCATGCACCAGGCGCTCAGCGAAGTGCGCGCAGCCGTCGAAGCGGGCGACCGCAACTTCGAGGCGCTGGAGTTTGCCGCAGATGCGCTGCTCGCGCGTCACGGCTGGCATGTCGACTACGTCGTCGTGCGCAGCCGCAAGACACTGATGCAGCCGGAGCCGCACGAGAAGGAACTGGTCGCGCTCGGCGCCGCAAAGCTCGGTACCACGCGACTGATCGACAACCTCGAGATCACCGCGCCCTGAGCCTCACGACACGCCGGGCAACAAGAAAAAGAGGGCACGCCGCGGTGCCCTCCTTGTCCTGGTGCAGTCCGTTTCAGTGCGATCGCTTGCGGCTTCTCGCCAGGGCGATGCAACCGAGGCCGAGTCCCAGCATCGCATAGGTTTCCGGTTCGGGGACCGGTGGCGCGACGAGGCCGGTCACGCCGAGCGCGTGCGTGTTGATCGACCCGGGCGTTCCGAAGTCGCCGGCCCCGAATGTCGCACCTGCCAGCGGCAGCACATAGTTGGATTGCGCGAGGTTCGGCAGTTGTCCGGTCTGGATCTCCAGGCTCTTGCCCGCCGTCGTGCCTGTCCACGCGGCGTGCAGGAGCGTGGTGCCATCGGCGCGTTCGAAGCGCAGGTAGTCGGACGTGTTGCCGAGCGACAGGCCGCTGCCCCAGACATAGTCCACCGTGACACCGCCATTGGTTGCCGTGTTCGCGCTGCGTCCGAAGACGAAGTAGTCGTGCGACGCCACCTGCGGTGCGTTCGCGATCGTGAAGCTCTCGATGCTCGCGCCGTTCATGCTCTTCACGACCAGTCCGTTCAGATCCAGGGACACGTTGAACGGGTTGTAGAGTTCGAACCACTCGCCGGCGCTGTCGCTCACTTTCGACGGGTCCGCCATGATCTCGCTCATGACGATCTGCCCGGGGAGCAGCGTCGCGGCATGGAGGGTGGACGCGGCGTGGGCGCTCGTTGCGAGAGAGGTGATCGCGAGGCAGGCGAGCACGAGCGACAGCGCGGAGCAGCGGGCAGAGGTGAAGGTCTTGTTCATGAGAATGTCTCCAGTCATCGATGTTTCGTTCGAGTGATGTCGATCGACGCTTGGTCGAGGCGCGCCGCACCGGGCGATTCGCGTCGTCGTTTGCGTTCGACGGAGACAAAGGTAGTCGTGGCCGCCGCATGGATCGCGGCGCGCAAGGCGAGTAGCGGAATGAGCTACCCCGCGGCGCGCAGCGGGACGCCGCGGCGGCGTGGCGCCGGTCAGGCGACGGCGGTTTCCGGCGACGTGAAGGGACGGCCGAGATCCTCGGCGAGCGCGGCGTACGTGAGTGTTCCGTTCCACACCTGCAGACCCGTACGCAGACCCGCATCCCGGCGCATGGCGTCGCGCCAGCCCTGATTCGCGATGGCCGTCACGTAGGGCAACGTGGCCTGCGTCAACGCGAGTGTGGATGTGCGTGCCACCGAACCCGGCATGTTCGGGACGCAATAGTGGATGACGCCTTCCTCGACATAGGTCGGCTCGCCGTGGGACGTGGGCCGTGACGTCTCCGAACATCCGCCCTGGTCGATGCCCACGTCCACGAACACCGATCCGGGACGCATCGCGCGCAGGTGCGCGCGCGTGACGAGGCGAGGCGCGTGTTTGCCCCGCACGAGCACACCGCCGACGACAAGATCGGCGCCCGTGACTTCGCGTGCGATCGCCTCCGGCTCCGAGTAGCAGGTCTTGAGTCTTGGCCCGTGGAGATCGTCGATCTCACGCAGCCGGCGCAGATCGATGTCGAGGATCGTGACGTCCGCGCCGAAGCCCAGCGCCGTCCGGGCCGCGTGGATCCCGACGGTCCCTGCCCCCAGCACGGCAACCTTGCATGGCGGCACACCGGGCACCCCCGGAAGGCACACGCCGCTGCCGCCTTGCGGAAGCATCAGGTGCCAGGCGCCCACCTGGATCGAAAGCCGGCCCGCGACCTCGGACATCGGAATCAGCAACGGCAGGTCGCCTCGCGTATCCGTCACGGTCTCGTACGCGATGCCGACGGCGCCGGCGCCGATCATCGCGTCGACCACGTCGGGACAGGTCACGAGGTGCAGGTACGTGAACAGCACCTGGCCTTCGCGAAACCCGCCGAGTTCCGATGCCTGCGGCTCCTTCACCTTCACGACGAGATCCGCGTCCCACGATTCCGCGGCCGTGGCGACGATCGTCGCGCCTGCAGCCCGATACGCGTCGTCCGGGAAGCCGATGCGCTCACCGGCCTTCGTCTGAACGCGGACATCGTGTCCGCCGGCCGTCAACCTTCGGGCCCCGGCCGGTGTGAGGGCGACGCGGTACTCGTGATTCTTGATCTCCTTGGGGACACCGATGCGCATGGAATCACTCCTGGAACGCGGCTGGGGTCGGATCGCGACGCGGCCGGGCGGATGTCTCCGACGCCGCTGCGCGGACTCTGTCTGCAACCCTATCGCAAACGGCCAGGGTCGGCATGACCCGGCACAACCGGCCGCGCCGCATGCTGCGACGATGCGAAGGAGCAGGCCCGACCGCGAGGCCCGAACGGACGCCGTCGTGACGTCCGACAGGCCGGAATCCCCGGTGGATGCATCGACGCCGGAACTGCTCCGTTGCCGTCGCGAGCGCCGGCACCCGCACCGCCCTCACGCCATCGACGAACCGGAACGGCGCACGGAGCGAGGAACCGGTTCCTCGACGGATCGAATCGGGGAACGCGGATCGCCAAGGTCAAGTGACGATCGCGTCACGGCGGCGTCGTGTGGCGGTGCCAGCCGTGCTTCGTGCGGCGCCGGCCCGAAACGACATGCCAGGCCAGCAGCCCCGGCACGGCCAGGCCCACGACCCAGTGCAGGGCGCTGATCACCGGCCGGGATTCCTCGCCGCCCGCGTAGTAGAGCAGGTAGCCGGTCAGGGTGAGTCCGAGCAGCAGCGTGACGAGGGCGATGCCCAGCCCGATGTTGCGTCGGAGCGACCACGCCCGCCGGATGTGGATGGGCAGCAGCGAACCATAGATCACCAGTCCGGCCATGGCGCCCGCTCCGTGAATCCGCAGCATCCAGGGTTCGCCGGGATGCAGCGCCTCGCCGAATTCCCCGGGTTGCGCCAGGAAGTAGTGCATGACCAGCCAGGCCAGCCCGCTCGCCACGAGCACGCCCGTGGCGCCGTAGACGGCACCCTGGTGCCACGGCCCCAGCCGGATGCCTTCCCCCCTTCGCGTTGTCATGCCAGCGTGTCTCCAGCGTGTCGATGTTCCGTCCCCGTCGGCGGCCGACGATCCGCCGTCCCGGCGCGGGAGGGCTACGAGATACCCGGAGGGGCTGCGATAGTCAAGGCGCGGCGCCGGACGACGGAGCGACGTCGCCTCGGGCCGCCCGCTTGTCCCGCCCGCGGGTTGAACGGACACTGTGGCGGGGCCACGCCGGATCGTCGGCGTCCCCGGCCGCTTCTTCCTCGCGAGGTCTCCATGTCATCCGCGCTTTCGATCCGCCCGGGGATGCCCGGCGACGTCCCCCTGATCCTCGGATTCATCCAGGGTCTCGCCCGCTATGAAAGGCTGGAGCACCTGGTCGTCGCCACCGAGGATTCCCTGCGCGAAGCCCTGTTCGGCGCGCATCCCGGTGCCGAAGTGCTGCTGGCCTTTCGCGGCGAGCAGGCGGTCGGTTTCGCGCTCTTCTTCCACAACTTCTCGACATTCCTGGGCCGGCGCGGTCTCTGGCTCGAGGACATCTACGTGCCGCCCGAGCATCGTGGCCGGAGCGTCGGCAAGGCGCTGCTGTTGTCGTGTGCGCGCATCGCCAAGGCCCGGGGATGCGGCCGGTTCGAGTGGTCCGCCCTGGACTGGAACACCCCGGCCTGGGATTTCTACCGGTCGCTCGGCGCGGTGCCGATGGAGGAATGGACCAACTTCCGCGTGACGGGCGAGGGGCTCGACCGGATGGCGGCGCTGCCGATTCCGGGCGAGGGGTAGAGAACGACGCTGCGAACGCCGGCCGGGCGCCGGCGGACCCCATGAGGCCGTGCCCCGACGTGTCCGCTGCCCTCCCGGTCGCACGTTCCCCGGGGTGCGCCCGACACGCGCTGGTTGCCGCCCGCGCGGGGGGGTGGCTCATCTGGTGAGCCACCCCGCCGCGCATCATCCGGTCCATCGAGGCAACGGAGGCGGAAGATGGGCGTGGTCGCGGATCGTGCGGATCTCTTCAGCGAACTCCCGGCAGGGGCCGACGGGCGGCCGCAGGCCCGGGACGTGGAGGCCCTGGTCGCCTCGCTCAAGCGGCGCCATCCGGCGCAGATCGCCGCCGAGTTGATCCTGCCGGCGCGGGAACCGCGGTACGCCCCGTTTCCGGCGGGGCTCGATCCGTGTCTGGTCGGCGCGCTGCGCGAGCGCGGCATCGGCCAGCTCTACAGCCATCAGCGCGACGCCTGGGATCGCGTGGCCGCCGGTGAGCACGTCGTGGTCGTCACGCCCACCGCATCGGGCAAGACGCTCTGCTACAACCTGCCCGTCATCCAGGCCGCCCTGTCCGGTGCGTCGAAGGCCCTGTACCTGTTCCCGACCAAGGCGCTGTCCCAGGACCAGGTGGCCGAGATCCTCGAACTCAACGCGGCCGGCAACCTCGGCATCCGCGCGATGACCTTCGACGGCGACACGCCGGGTGATGCCCGTCGGGCCGTGCGCACCCACGGCGACATCGTCGTGTCGAACCCCGACATGCTGCACCAGGGCATCCTGCCGCATCACACGAAGTGGGCGCAGTTCTTCGAGACCCTGCGCTACGTCGTCATCGACGAGCTGCACATGTACCGCGGCGTGTTCGGTGCGCACATGGCCAACGTCGTGCGCCGGTTGCGGCGCATCGCCAGGTTCTACGGCAGTTCGCCGCAGTTCATCCTGTGCTCGGCCACCATCGCGAATCCGCAGGAACTGGCGCAGCGCCTGCTCGGCGAACCGGTCAGCGCCATCACCGAATCCGGCGCGCCCCAGGGTCGCAAGCATTGGCTCGTCTGGAATCCCCCGGTCGTGAACGCCGATCTCGGACTGCGCGCCTCGGCCCGTTCGCAATCGTCGACGCTCGCTCGCGCGGCCGTGAAGTCCGGGCTGAAGACCATCGTCTTCGCCAATTCGCGCCTCGAAGTCGAGGTCATCACCAAGTACCTGAAGGATGCGTTCGACCGCGATACGCGTCTGCCGGCGCGGGTGGCCGCGTACCGAGGCGGCTATCTGCCCACCGAGCGGCGGGACAAGGAGCGCAAGCTGCGCGCCGGCAGCCTCGATTGCGTCGTGTCCACGTCGGCCCTGGAACTCGGCGTCGACATCGGCGCGCTCGACGTGTGCGTGCTGAACGGCTACCCGGGCACGGTGGCGGGCGCGTTGCAGCGGCTGGGGCGTGCCGGTCGGCGGCAGCGGACGGCGCTCGGGGTGATCGTCTGCACGAGCGACCTGCTCGATCAGTATCTCGCCCGCAATCCCGGGTTCTTCCTGTCCGCGAGTCCGGAGCATGCGCGCATCGATCCGGATCAACTCCTGATCCTGATGGATCACGTCCGCTGCGCCGCCTTCGAGCTTCCATTCGAGGAAGGGGAACGCTTCGGCAGCGTCGACGTTGCCGAAGCGTTGGCGTACCTGGGCGAGCAGGGCGTCGTGCACCGTGAAGGCCCGCGCTGGCACTGGATCGCGGACAGCTATCCGGCGAACGCGGTGAGCCTGCGCGCCATCGCCGAGGGCAACTTCCTCGTCATCGACATCACCGACGGGGCCCGCAACGTCATGGCCGAGGTCGACTATTCGAGTGCGGCCGTCACGGTGTACGAAGGCGCGATCTACCTCGTGCAGGCGTCGCCCTGGCAAGTGGAGAAGCTCGACTGGGTCGGGCGCAAGGCCTATGTGCGCAGGACCAACGCCGACTACTACACCGATGCGATCGACTACACGAAGCTCAAGGTGCTGGACGAGTTCGAGCGCAGCTCGCATGCGGACGGCCATGCCGCCCATGGCGAGGTCCATGTCGTGCGCCGCGTCGCCGGCTACAAGAAGATCCGCTACTACACGCACGAGAACGTCGGCTACGGCAACGTGAATCTCCCCGACCAGGAGATGCACACCACGGCCGTGTGGTGGGAACTGACCCCCGAGTCCCTCGAGCACGCGTTCGACACGCGCTACGAGGCGCTCGACGGGTTTCTGGGCGCCGCGTACGCACTGCATCACATGGCCGCGCTGGTGAGTCTGGCGGAACTGCGCGATCTCGGCCGCTCGGTGGGCGACGGCGAGGGCGGATGGTCGGCCGTGCGGGATGTGCACGGCGAGAGCTCCGCACGCACGCTGGCCGGCGACCCGGTCGATCTGCATCGCTCGCGCCTGCCGTTCCGTCCCGCCGTGTATCTCTACGACAGCTATCCGGGTGGGATCGGCATGAGTGCCCCGCTGTTCGACCAACGCGACGAGATCGCGGGGCGCGCCCACGAACTCGTCTCGCAATGCGGATGCGCACATGGCTGCCCGGCCTGCATCGGGCCGGTGCTGCCGCCCGACAAGGCGCAGCGACTCTCGCCGAAGGCCGCGGCACTCAAGGTGCTGGATCTCATGCGGGGCGGGCGCGAGACCGCGTCACCGAGGCTGGTGTCATGACCCTGACGGCGCGCCTGCAGCGCCTGCAGTCCCAGGCCGGTACGCGACCGCCGGCGGCGGCGCCCGTGCCGCATTCTCCGGCGGCACCGGCACCCATGCCGGCGAGCGGACTGCGGGAGCGTCTTGCCCGGATGACGGCGGCGCGCGCCGACACCATGTCGCGCGGTGTCGAAGCGCTCGTGCGTCTCACGGGGGCCGTCCCGGTTTCCGACGGTCTGCTCTGCATCGAATGGCGACGCTCGCTGCCCTGGCGTCACGGCGATGTCGATATCGAACTCCACGCGGAGGACCGGGTGTCCGTGCCGCTGCGGAAAGGGCACGCCGCTCGGGTCAGGGCACGTGAACTCCTGTTCCTCGACACCGAAACCACCGGCGTCTCCGGCGGCGCCGGCACCTTCGTCTTCCTGCTGGGCCTCATGCGCCTGATCGGCGGAGAGATCGTCGTGCGGCAGTACCTCGCGACGCGCTTCTCCGGCGAGTCCGCGATGCTCGGCGTGTTGAACGAGGCCGCGCGCACGGCGGGCTGCCTCGTCACGTACAACGGCAAGAGTTTCGACGTGCCGCTGCTGCGCACGCGGTACGGCATGCATCGGGAGACGCCTCCGTTCTCGGATCTGCCGCACTGCGACCTGCTGCACGCCACTCGCCGCCTGCTCCGCGATGGCTGGTCCGACTGCCGCCTGCAGACCGCGGAGCGCCATGCCGTCGGATTCGCCCGGCTCGACGATCTGCCGGGCGCAGAGGTGCCCGCCGCCTGGCAACGCTGGGTGCGCCACGCCGACCCGACGCCGGTGCCTCGCATCCTCGATCACAATCGCGAGGATCTCGTCTCGCTCGCGGCGCTGGTCTGCAGACTCACCTGCGACGATGCAACGCCCTTGTTTGGTGCGGCGGCGCAGTGAGATTTCCGGGCCGCGCCGAGGGATTTCACGGCACCGTCTTCGTCGCGATCGACATCCTGATTCGAGCGTCGCTTCCCGGGCAAAAAGCGCTGGACAGTGCCGTCGATCGGGCGTATACAAAAACGCGCCGGATCCTCAAGCCGTGGGCTGTCACCTGCCTGCCGTCGTGCCTCACCGCCGATGGCGTGCCGCGACGGGCAACGTTTCAACCTTGAAGTTCCTGCATTCGGGGCACAGCGGTGCCGGATTCATCCAGCTCTACAGGAAGTCTTCAGACAATGGCTACAGGCAAGGTCAAGTGGTTCAACGAGGCAAAGGGGTTCGGATTCATCACGCCCGACGAGGGCGGCAAGGATGTCTTCGCACACTTCTCCGGCATCGCGGGCAAGGGGTTCAAGACGCTTCGCGAGAATCAGCGGGTGTCCTACGACGTGACGGCCGGGCCGAAAGGTGACCAGGCCATCAACATCCTGCCGCTCGACTAGACGGCAGGTGCAACGATCGAAAGCCCGGGCGACCGGGCTTTCTTGCTTTTCGGGGCCGTGGTCTACGCGGCGGCGAGCGCGGAAACGTCGGCGCCCGAGTGGGGACGGTCGATCGGCACGGCCGGCAGCAGGAGCGTGAAGACGGCGCCGCCGCCAGGGCCGTTGGCCGCCGTCACCGTCCCGCCGTGGGCCATCACGATCTCCCGCGTGATTGCGAGTCCGAGTCCCGTGCCGCCGGCACCGCTGCGTGTCTTGCTGCTCTGGACGAACTTGTCGAAGATGAGTTCGAGTTCGTTCTCGGGAATCCCCACGCCCTCGTCCGATACCCGGATCTCGTAAGCCTTCACCTCCGATGCGTCGCCGCCGTCCGCAACGGGGCGCCACTGCGTCTGCTCGATGCGCACCGATATCCTGCCGTGCGCCGGAGAGAACTTGACGGCATTCGACAACAGGTTCCGGCACACCTGTTCGATGCGGACCCGGTCGTAGCGGGCTTCCGCGCCGGCGGACGGGAAGTCGCAGGCGAACGAGATGCCGCGATGGGCGGCCATCACCTCGAAGTCGGTCACGATCGTGTGCACGGTGGCGACGAGGTCATGCGACACGTAGTCGTAGTCCATCCGGCCGGCTTCCATCTTCGACAGGTCCAGCAGATCGTTGAGCAGGTACAGCAGCCGCTCGCCGCTTTGCTCGATCTTGGTGAAATAGCCGTTCAGCTTGGTGATGTCGGCCGAGGCATCCGATGAGCGCGTGACACCGAGCCGCGAGAACGACAGCATCGCGTGCATCGGCGTGCGCAGCTCGTGGGACATGTTCGCGAGGAAGTCGCTCTTGGCCTGGTTGGCGCGCTCGGCGGCGTCCTTGGCGGTCCGCAATTCCTCCGTCCGCTCCGCCACGAGTTCCTGCAGCCGCTCGTGGTGCTCGCGCAGTTCGGCCTCGATGGCTCGCTGCTCCGTGACGTCCTGGACCGCGCCATAGGCCTTGATCGGCCGCCCGTCGTGGACGGCGACCTGGCCCACGGCCCGGACCCAGATCCGATGGCCCCGCCCCGTGATGACCTGCAACGTGACGTCCCAGGCGTCGCCGGTCTGCATCGCCCGTTCGATGGCCGCGGTGATGACCGGGCGGTGCTCCGGAACATAGAAGGCGATAGCCGTGTCCACGCTCGGCGCATAGGTCTCCGGCTCGACTTCGTGGATCCGGTACGTCTCCTCGGTCCAGTAGACCTGCTCCGTCGCGAAGTCGAGTTCCCATCCACCCACCCGCGCCACATGTTCCGTCTGCCGGGCGATGTCGCGTTGGCGATGCATGTCGGACTGATCACGGAGGATGCCCGCATACATCCGGCGGTCCTCGAGGGTGAACTCGCTCACCGACAGCTCGATCGGAATCGGCCGCCCGTCGCGCGTCTCGCCCTCGACCTGGCGGGCGGCGCCGATGATCTTGCGGATGCCGGTCTCGCGATAGCGCTCGAGGTAGCCGTCGTGCCGGTCGCGGTGATACTGGGGCATGAGTCGGCGCACGTTCTGACCGATGAGTTCGCCCGCGCCGTAGCCGAAGATCCGATGCACGGAATCATTGGCCGTCTGGATGAAGCCCGCGTGATCGATCACCACGATGCCCTCGGTGGCGGACGAGACGATGGCCTCCCAGCGCCGCTGACTGTCGCGCAGGGCGAACTGCGCGTGCTTCGTCGTCGTGATGTCGCGGATCACGCCGACCACATAGCGGGCGCCGTCCGGCATTTCGAGCAGGGTCTTCGACTTGTCGATCCACTTCTCCGAGCCGTCCTGGAAGACGACACGCTGTTCCACCGTGAGGGCGGTCGCGCCGGCGAGGATCTCGTTGTCCTGTTGCCAGGCGGTAGCCGCGTCGGTCGCACTCATGAAGTCGGGATCCGAGCGGCCGGTCAGTGCGTCCGGTGCCGCGCCGACGATGTCGCCGAACGCGCGGTTCACCAGGATCCAGCGATGGTCGACGTCCTTCACGAAGACGCCGTGAGACACCGCATCCAGGATGGAGGACAGGAACGACTTCGCCCGCATCGCTTCCAGTTCGGCCGCCTTCCGTGCCGTGATGTCGTACAGGGAAGTCAGGACGCCCTGGCCGCCGCCGGGCAGGTCCACCGGCACCTTGCGCTTGATCACCCAGAGATGGGTGCCGTCCACGTTGTCGAAGGGCTCCTCGATGGAGACGCTGTGGCCGTGCCGGATCACGTCGAGGTCCTGCTCCCGGACGCGTGCCGCCTGTTCTGCCGTGTAGAGGTCCGTGTCCGTCTTGCCCAGGAAGTCCGCAGCGGGCTTGCCGTGGAAGCGCTCGGCTTCCGCGTTGATCAGCACGATGCGCCCTTCCGTGTTCTTCAGCGAGACCACGACCGGCACCGACTGGATGACGTTGTCGAGCAGTCGCCGGTTGGTGTCCAGTTCGCGGGTGCGCCGCTCCAGTTCCGCCGTCTTCTCGGTGGCGAGGGCCTCGGCTTGCGCGCGCGTGCGCGCCGAGATGAGCACGAGACCGGCCAGGAGCAGGGAAACGGAAACGCCGAAGACGAGCACGAGGAGACGGGAATCGAGTAGCCCCGCTTGATCCGGTCGCGCGCGGAATTCGAGCCGCAGTTGGCGCCCCCCGATGTCGAGTGTGCGCTCGATCGTTCCCCTTCCCTCGGTGGCAGCGCCGCCGGCGACGGCCGTCGGCAGCGTGGAGAACAGCAGGTTCGACCGGGACCGGTCGACGCCGTCGAAGACCAGCACGTCGACGCGGTCCTCCTCCGGATCCAGCAGTCGCGTGAACAACTCGGACGCGAAGTACGCGCAATACACGAACCCCTGCAGCCGCTCGCGCCGTGCTTCGACCGTGGGCGGGATGGCGCCATTGCGATAGACGGGCAGGTAGAGCAGGAATCCGGGTGTCGTCGCACCGTCGTCCTGCAGCAGCGTGACCCGTCCGGACAGGGCGACCTTGCCGGTATCGATGGCCCGGTTCAGCGCGTTGCGGCGCACCGGCTCCGAGTACATGTCGTAGCCGAAGGCGCGGAGATTCCGGCCCGCGAAGGGCTCGATGAAGATGATCGGTGTCGCATCGCCGCGGGCGTTCTCCGGGCGGATGCGATAGTCCTTGAACCCTTCGGTGCGGACGGCGGACTCGTGCGCCGCGCGCTGGTCCGCACTGACGCGCACCGCGTAGCCGACGGCGAGCATGCCGGGGTACTGCCGCTGCAGGTCCAGATGCTCGGCGTAGCGTCGCCAGGTGCTCCGCGTGACCGTGTCCGTGGCCGCGAACAGGCCTGCCGCCCCGCGCAGGACCTGCTCGTGCGAGCGCATGCGCTCGGAGACCTTCAGCGTGAACGCGTCGGCACGATTGGCGAGGTGATCCTGCGCCGAGGCCCTGGCCTCGGCATTGGATCGGTGCCAGAGCGCCAGCGTGCCTGCCAGCGAGAGCGACAGCACGAGCAGCGGCAGCCAGGCCGTGCCGGAGGCACGCCGGAAGCGTCCGAGCAGATCTCTGCGATGTTCTTCAGTGGCCGGCAACGGGAGAGGGCGGACAGGGGTCGAAGGGAGTGGTGCAACGGGATTACGGCGCAACCCCGCTCCGCTTGAGTTCGCACGGAAGCCGGGCAGGCGTGAGCCATAATCCCTGCATCCAGGAACTTGAAACGGGAGGATCAGCATGCGCATGCCCAGGACCCCGTCGGCAGCGATGCCCCGGCGCTTCGATGTCCGGCCGCTCACGCCCCGCCTCGGCGCAGAGATCATCGGCGTCGACTTCTCCCGGCCCGTCGACGATGCGACGTTCGCCGCGATCCACGACGCGTTCCTCAGCCATCAGGTCCTGCTGTTCGGGCGTCAGGAACTGCCCCCGGGCCGCCAGGTCGAGTTCGCGCGGCGCTTCGGCGAGGTGCAGATCCACGTGATGAACCAGTACCACGCCAGCGAGCATCCCGAGCTTTACCGCCTGTCCAATCTCGACGAGAACGGCAATCCGAACGGGCGCTATCCCGACAAGGGCACGCTCGCCTGGCATACCGACGGATCGTGGCGGCGGGTCACCGGTCAGGCCACCATCATCTATTCCGAGATCGTGCCCGAGACCGGCGGCGAGACCCACTTCTGCGACACCTACGGCGCGTACGACCGCCTGAGTCCGGCATGGAAGGCACGGCTCCAGGGTCTGCGTGCCGTGCACAACCTCGATTTCTCGCGAACGCGGCGACACGGCGAGGACCCGATGACCGATGCCCAGCGCAATGCCGTGCCGCCGGTGGATCACCCGGTGATCCGCACCCATCCCGAGACCGGGCGCAAGGCGGTGTTCCTGGGGGATCACGCGGAGTACATCGTCGGCATGAGCTACGACGAGGGGCGCGCGCTGATCGAGGAGGTCAACGCCATGATCGTGCATCCCGAACTGACCTACGCGCACCACTGGGGGCCCAACGAGATGCTGATCTGGGACAACCGCTGCACGATGCATCGCGTGACCGAATACGACCCCGCCACGCAGCGGCGCGTGATCCGGCGCTGCACGGTGCTCGGGGACGTTCCCGTCTGAACGGGCCGGCCGCCGGCCGTGGCGTCGCGGGCGATCCGGCGCGGGATCGCCGGCGTCCCTACCGGGGCGGCCGCTCCATCTGGCACTTGAGCGGCGGCACCGCGTCGCGGGCGGCGACCAGTGCCTCGGTCTTCCAGCCGAAGCCGGACTTCTCCTCCTCGACCTCCACGCCCGGCCGTCCTGCCTTGGCGAAGCTCATCAAGTACACGGGCGCGATCATCTGGTGATCCTCCGCGCGCATCCAGGAATCGCCGCTCGGCCCCGCGTAGTGCGCGCCCTCGAGGGCGTACGCGACCCTGGCCGGATCGGTCGTGCCCGCCTGGTCGAATGCCGCGCCCAGCATGTCGATCACCCGGAACACCGGGAGATAGGCGAGATTGCTGACGGCGGCCATCTTGCCCTTGTACTCGAGCAGCGACTTCTGACGGGCCGGATCGGCAGCGTTGATGTGCCACGCCGCCAGCGACCGCACGCGATCCCCGCCGCCTGCGCCCATCGCGCCGGCCGTGCCGTAGAACGACGCGAGCAGCGTGTAGAACGTCGCCCGGGTCCCGGCGTCGTGCCCCGCCTTGATGAGCAGGGCCAGATCGTTGCCCCAGTTCGAGGTCAGGACGGCATCGGCCTCGGCCGCCCGGATCTTCGCGAAATACGGCGCGAAGTCCTTCACCTTGCCGAGCGGCACGAGATCGTCGCCCACGATCCGGACATCCGGCCGCTTGGCGCCCAGCCGCTCCCGCGCCATCCGGCTGACCGACTGCCCGAAGCTGTAGTCCTGGTTGACGAGATACACCTTGCGCAGGGATGACTGCTTCGCCATGAAGTCGGTCAGGACGTCGGTCTGCGTCGTCGCGTGCGCTTCGAAGCGGAAGTGCCAGAAGCTGCACTTCGATTCCGTGAGGGACGGATCGAGCGCGCCGTAGTCCAGGAACAGGACCGAACGGTCGGGATCGCGGGCGTTGTGCTTCGCGACCGCATCGCTGATGGCGAGTGCGATCGGCGACACGCCCGAGATGACGTGGCGCAGGCCCTGATCGATGGCCTGCCGGAGCACGACGAGCGTCTCCTGCGGGTTGCCCTTGTTGTCGAACGGCACGATCTCGAACTTGCGGCCGCCGAGAGCGCCGCCGCGCCGGTTGAGCAGATCCACCGCGACCTCGAAATTCCGCAGGGTCTCTTCGCCCTGGAGGGCGAACGGGCCCGAGAGGCCGCCTATGAACGCGATCCGGACGGGATCGGCCGCGCCGGCGCCGGACCACGGGGTGAACCAGGCGGCCAGGCACAGCCAGAACGCGGCGACGAGCTTCATGGATTTCCTCCCTGATCCGGGCGATGCCGGCGAGCGGCACTCCCGACGGTCGAGCTTTGAACGGGATGCGGTGTGCGGCGGCGCGGGGCCGTCCACGTCAGGCGTGGCGCGAGTATAGAGGGGCGGCGTTGTCACCGGCAGCCGCGCAAGTCGTGCTCAAGTCGCAGCGCATCCGGCCGATGCCCAATCGTCCGCGATCCGGCGGCCGATCGAGTCGGGAGAACACGTGAAGGCATGGCTGTGGGGAATGCTGGGGTGGGCGTGTCTGGTTTCCGGGGCCTGTGCCCAGGATGTCTGGGCGACGGTGACGCTGCTGCGCGGCGGGCCCCTCGTGATTCGCGGGTCGGCCCGACTGCTCGCTGCCGAGGGCTCGCGCCTGCAGATTGGCGACATCGTGGAAACCGGACCGCAGGGACTGCTGGTGGTCGAGGCGGAAGGCCTCCGTCTCGGTCTGGGGCCGAGCACGAGCCTGATGGCCGTGCCGCCGGCAGCGCCGGCCGCCGATGCCGCCCTCGCCGTGTACGTTCAGCGGGGCGCACTGAAGTACGCCGCCAATGCGAGCGGGTCGACCGGTGCATTGCAGGTGTCCGGTTCGCTGTTGAACGTGGTGTTGCGTGACGGGGCCGCAGTGCTGCTGACCGGTCCGTCCGATGCCGCGATCTTTCTCGAATCGGGCGACGCCGGCGTGTACGAACCCCTGGCCGGTCTGAACGAGACGCTGCTGATCCGGGTGAAGGCACGCGAGTACTACGCGCGCCGGGCCGGCACTCAGGGCGTCGTGCTGCCGCGGTTCTCGCCGGAGTTCCTTGCCGCGGTGCCCAGGCCCTTCACCGACGACCTTCCGCTGCGTCTCGCACGCTATCGCGGGGTCGAGGTCCCCATGAAGGACGGTCCCGAGGGCGCCGTGATGGAACTGGAGCACTGGCTGGATGCGTTCCCGGCCTTGCGCAAGTCCCTCGCGTCTCGTCCGACCGCACCGGCCGCGAGCCCGCGCGGCGCGGCCGGAACGCCGCGGGCGGATGCCGGACCGACCACCCTCGCCGCTGCGCGCGGCACCGCCGGCGTCCCGGCGGTCCCGATCGCCAAACCCTGAGAGCCCGCGCTCCGGAGAATCTGCGTGAAACTGATCGTCAAGTTCAACCTGGTGTTCCTGGTCGTGTTCCTCATCGGGCTCGGCGTGGCCGGCTGGCTGTCGTGGAACCTGCTGCAGCGCCACGCCCGGGACGAGATCGTCCAGAGCGCCAAGCTGGTGATGGAGACCGCCGTGTCGACCCGGAGCTACACCTCCGGACAGGTCCGGCCGCTGCTTGCCACGCAGCTCATGTACAACTTCCTGCCGCAATCGGTGCCGGCCTACTCCGCCTCGGAAGTCATCGGCGGACTGAAGACGCGCTTTCCCGAATACAGCTACAAGGACGCGATGCTGAACCCGACGAACCCGCGCGACCGGGCGACCGACTGGGAAGCCGGCGTCATCGAGCAGCTCCGCAGGAACGGGGACAGCGAGGAGATCGTGGGCGAACGCGAGACGCCGAGCGGCGGCTCCTTCTTCATCGCGCGGGCGATCCGCATCAAGGATCCGGCCTGTCTCGGGTGCCACGGCGCGCCGGAAAGCGCGCCCACGACGATGGTGGAGAAATACGGCACGGTGAACGGCTACGGCTGGGCGCTCAACGAGGTGATCGGCGCACAGCTGGTCGCCGTGCCGACGGACGTGCCGGTGCAGCGCGCGACGCGCGCCTTCCACACCTTCATGCTCTCGCTCGGCGGCGTGTTCGTGTTCATCGCCGTGGTGCTCAACGCGATGCTCTATTTCATCGTGATCCGGCCCGTCACGCGCCTGTCGGCCGCGGCCGATCAGGTGAGTCTCGGCCACCTCGACGCTCACGAATTCACGTCCCGCGCGAAGGACGAGATCGGCACGCTGACCGAGTCATTCAACCGCATGCGGCGCAGTCTCGTGCAGGCCATGAAGATGCTCGAGCAGTGATGCGTCCGGCCCCGATCGGCCCGGAAACCCGACGACCATGACCCACCGCCTGGGCAAGTACGAGATCGCGGAGGTACTGGGCAAGGGGGCGATGGGCGTGGTCTATCGCGGCTTCGATCCGCTGATCCGGCGGACCGTCGCGCTCAAGACCATCCGAAAGGAACTCATCGACGACGAGGCCCTCGACGCGGTCGAACGCTTCCGCAACGAAGCGCAGGCGGCCGGACGGCTGTCGCATCCCGGCATCGTTGCGATCCACGACTACGGCGAGGACGCGGAGCTCGCCTACATCGCGATGGAATTCGTCGACGGCGTGTCGCTGCGCGACTACTTCCTGCGCGGTGTCCGGTTCACGCCGGACGAGGCGGTCGGTCTGACGGTGCAGTTGCTCGATGCGCTGCACTACGCGCATGGCCAGGGGGTCTGGCACCGGGACATCAAACCCGCGAACCTGATGATCACGCCCCGGGGCCAGTTGAAGGTCGCGGATTTCGGCATCGCGCGGGTCGACGGCGCCAGCCTGACGGTGACGGGCGCGGTGATCGGCAGTCCGGGCTACATGGCGCCCGAGCAGTATCAGGGCGGCGAGATCGACTGGCGCGTGGACCTGTTCGCCGCGGGCGTGGTGTTCTATCAGTTGCTCATGGGCGAGAAGCCGTTCGTCGGAACCTCGGACCAGATCACGTACCAGACCTGCTTCCAGGAGCCGGCCCTGCCGTCCGTGGCAAGCCCGGCGGCCGGGCTCGAGCGGTACAACGCACCGGTGCGCAAGGCACTGACCAAGGCACCCGACAAGCGCTTCCAGAGCGCCGAGGCATTCCGCGATGCGCTCGTGCGCATGCACGGCTCGGCGGCTCCGATCGCACTCACGGCGGCGAAGCTGCTCACGAGACCGCCGGGCGACGAGGACGCGACGCGGCACTTGCCGGCGCGCGATTCCGGCAGCCAGCCGTCGCGCCCGGCCGCGGCGGAGAGCAGCACGCAGTCGACCCCGTCCACCCGTCTCGTGCCGGACGGATGGGACACCGAGTTGTTGAAGCGCATCGAAGCCCACCTGACCCCGTACGCCGGACCGGTGGCGCGGGTCCTGGTGCGCCGCGCGGCGTCCGGCACCACCGACCTGTCGCAGTTGTACGAGCTGCTCGGTTCGGAGCTGGAGAACGAAAGCGAGCGCCGGGCCTTCCTGGCGACGCGGATGAAAGTGGTCGGCGGTGCCACGGCCGCCGCTGCGCCTTCGACCACGCTCCCCGGCGCGGTGCGACCGTCATCGGGCGTTCCGGCCGACATCGTGGAGGCGGGAACGCGTCGCCTCGCGGTGTACCTCGGCCCGATCGCCAAGGTCATGGCCCGCAACGCAGCGGCGCGCGCGACGGATCCGACGGAGTTCTATCAGCTGCTTGCGGAGCACCTCGGCAGCGACGTCGAGAAGCAGCGCTTCTTCACCGACGTGGCGGCCTGACGCCGGGGGAAGATTCCGGGATCTCCCGGTCCGACCTCACCCTCCCGTCGATCCCGGCCCGCCATTCGCGGCTTCCCGTTCCCGCTCGATCAACACGCGTCGCAGGATCTTCCCCGACGGCGACTTCGGGATGGCCTCCACGATCTCGATCCGCCGGATCTTCTTGTAGGGCGCGACGTGCCGCGCGACGTGGTCGAGGATCTCGTCCGTGCTCACGGGTGACTTCAGAACGACGAAGGCTTTCGGCACCTCGCCCGATTCCTCGTCGGGGCTCGGAATCACGGCCGCGTCCGCCACTGCCGCGTGCGAGAGCAGCACGGCCTCGAGCTCGGCGGGCGCGATCTGATAGGCGTTGTGCTTGATGAGCTCCTTGACCCGGTCGACGATGAAGAAGAAGCCGTCCGCGTCGACGTAGGCGACATCGCCGGTGCGCAGCCAGCCGTCGGGCAGCAGCATCTCGGCGGTCGCTTCGGGGCGGTTGAAGTAGCCCTTCATCACGTTCGGCCCGCGCATCCACAGTTCCCCGCGCTCGCCCGGGCCGACGTCGCGCCCGGTCTCGGTGTCGACGATGCGTGCCTCCATGTTGGGCCAGCACACGCCGACGGAGCCGTGACGCGTGATGCCCATCGCGTCCAGGTTGGTGATGGACGCGCCGGTGAATTCGGTCATGCCGAACCCCTGGAAGATCTTGCAGTTCAGGCGCCGGGCGCATGCCTCCTCCACTTCGAGTCCCAGGGGGGCGGCGCCGCTGCCGATGTTCTGCAGGCTCGAGAGGTCGTACCGGTCGACGACCGGGTGCTTGGCGAGGGCGAGCACGATCGGGGGCACCAGCGGCGCGTAGGTGATCCGATACTTCTGGATGCACGCCAGGAACGGTTCCAGTTCGAAGCGCATCAGCGTCACGAGCCCGGATCCCGCGCGCAGGCCGAGCAGCAGGATCAGCACCATCCCGTAGATGTGGAAGAACGGCAGCAGTGCCAGCACGGTCGCTTCGTGGTACTGCGGGAGCGTCGACTCCGCCTGGCACAACTGGGCGACGAGGTTGCGGTGCGTGAGCATCACCCCCTTGGGAATGCCGCTCGTACCGCTGGAGTACGGCAGGACGGCGAGATCGTCCGGCGATAGCGGGACGACGGGCGCCGGTCCGGTTTCGGCCAGGAGGGCGGCAAACGGTGTGGCGCCGTCCGCGGTCCCGAAGACGATGATTTCCCGGACTGCCGTGTCGCGGGCCGCCTCCTGCGCGCGTTCCAGCAGCGGCCCGACCGTGACGAGGAGCGTGGCGCCGGTCTCCTTCAGCTGTCGCGTCACCTCTTCCGCGGTGTAGAGCGGATTCATGGTCGTCAGCACGCCGCCCGCGCGGCTCACGCCGAGGAACACGATCGCGTATTCGGGCAGGTTCGGCGACAGGATGGCCAGCACGTCGCCCTTGCGCAATCCGCGTTTCGCCAGTCCGGCCGCGCAGCGCTCGACGGCGCCGACGATCTGCCCGGCGGTCAGGGTGCGGCCGGTCGGTCCGTCGATGATGGCCGGCCGCGATCCCTGGGCGCGCAGGGCGTCGAGCACGAATTCGTGAAGCGGGACGGCGGGGATTTCGACATCGGGACAGGGGCTCTTGTGGATCACGAGGGTCTTCCGGTGGTGAGTGAGGGAAGCGGCTCGCGCATGAGCACGGCCGTCGACGGGCAGGGCGCCGAGAACGGGCGCGCAGTGCGGACCTCGGGCGGTGCGCCGTCGCACGGGACGCGCACATGTCCAAGGCGATGGATGGAGGGCTCGAAACGGTCCGTGAGCGGATGCGGCCCCGAACGTCCCGGCGAACAGGCATGCCGTTCCGGGACGTCGACGAGTCGTCCGCCGACGCCGGTGCCGCGCCGGGGCGAGTCCAACGCGAGAGACCGGCGCAGGGCCGTTCCTGCCTGGATTTCGAGGCCGCCGACGCCGACGCAGCGATCGCCGGCGACGACCGCCATGGAATGGGCCGTGAGCGGATCCGTGAGGTCGTCGTCGGCCGGAGCGGCCGGACGCACCCGGTCCCCCATCCGCGCGAGGGCTGGACGGTCCACGATCCGGAGATCGTTGCGCAGGTTGGCGATCACGCCGGGGATGCCTCCTCCCGATGCCGGCGCGATCCCAGGCCGCGCCGATCAACAGGGAGTGTAACGGGTCGGCCCGGCGAAACGGCCGCGCCGGGTGTCGAGGAAACGCCCCCGAAGTGTCGGTTAGGGCAACAATCGCATTGCAATCGCCGGGGGGCGGGAGTACAACGTCATCCTTGAACCTGCCGAAACGGGAGTCTTTGATGAAGGGTCTTTCTCGTTCTTCGGAGGTGGGTCGACTGGCAATTGTATTGAGCTTGGCGCTGGCCCCGTGTGCCTACGCTGCCCCAGATTCACACTCCCCCCTGGATCCTCGCGAACCGGCCGCCGTGCCGACGCTGCGGCAAGACCTGATGCGACTGGCCGGTGACGGTCACGAGCCGTCGTCCACGGCGGTCCTGCAGGAAGGTGTCGGCGCCCGGTCAACCGCGACCGCACCCGATGCCGGCCGCGAAGCGGAACAGCGCGCACCGGACGAACTGCACGCGCCCGTTCCCAGCCTTTCGTCACAGGCCGAACCGGCCCTCTACTGGTTCCTGATCATCGCAGCCATGCTCGTGCTGGCGTTCTTCGCCGGCCGGCAGCGCATCAAGTAGCCACTGCACGGGCGCTCGCGGCGGCACAGCAGGCCTCGCCGCGGGTCGATGCCCGGTTCGGGATGGGCCATTCGGCGCGCCCCCCGACCGCCTGCTCCCGGTCATCGGTCACGCCGCCCCTGCCGTTGCGGCGGCCGATTCGAACAGCCGGTCGATCACCCGCTGGTTCGCGAGCGAACTCTCCAGCGGGAAGGCGAGCGGGGCCGCGCCGGCCACCGCATCCGCGAAGTTCTCCACCATGAGCTGGTACTGATTCGGTCGGGTGAGGCGCCTTTCCTCGATCGACGCGCCGTCGTTCGCGTGCAACGTGACCTTCGCCACGTCGTACACGCCCGCGTTGAACGGTGCCGACAGCGTGATGAATCCGGTCTCGCCGTGGAACACCATCTGCTGGCGCAGGCTCGCCTGCGTCCCGCAATAGAAGCTCAGCACGAAGTCGCCGAAGTCCACGCGGCACACCGCGAGCCGATCCGTGCGGAACACCGGATCGCGATCCAGCACGGCCTGTGCATCGACCGGTTCCCGACCGGTCGCGAGCCGGGTGGTCACGACCGGGTACACCCCGATGTCGCGCAGCGCACCGCCGCCGAGATCGGCACGGTTGCGGATGTTGTCGGGATGCCGGTTGAAGTAGGTGAACGCGCCGTCCACGACGCGCAGTGCACCGATCCGACCTTCGTCGATCCACTGCCGCACGAGCGCCCACTGCGGATGGTGGGCCACCATGAACGCCTCGCCCGCGACCCGACCGGTGCGATCCCGTGCGGCAATGAGGGGCGCGATCTCGTCGGCGTGCATCGCGAGCGGTTTCTCGCAGAGCACGTGCTTGCCGGCCAGCAACGCACGCTCCATCCACTCGACGTGCAGGGAATTGGGCAGCGGGATGTACAGCGCATCGACGTCAGGCGCGGTCAGCAGTGCCTCGTAGCTGTCGAACACCGTGGGGATTGCGTGGCGTTCGATCGCGGGGCGGGCAGCGGCCGCATCGCGGCTGGCGAGCGCCTCAACCGACCCGTTGCGGGAGACCCGGATCGCGGGGATGACCTGCTCCCGCGCGATCCTGGCGTTGCCGAGAATGCCCCAGCGCAGGCGCGCAGTCGTCATCCGGATCCCTCCTCAAGGGTCGATTGCAGGCGTGCCGCGCACACCGCCAGCGTCTCGTCCATCGGCCGCTTCCACCAATCGTCTCGCGAGAAGATCTCGACCTCGATGGCGCCGGCATAGCCGGCCGTTTCCATGTCCGACCGGATCGCGTGGAGGTCGATGACGCCGTCGCCCATCATCCCACGGTCGAGCAGCAGGTCCCGGGTCGGGACGAGCCAGTCGCACACGTGGTACGCGAGCAGTCGCGATTCGCGACCGCCTCGCGCGATCTGCGACGGCAGCTTCGGATCCCACCAGCAGTGGTACACGTCCACGGCGACGCCCAGGCACCCGGAACGATCGGGATCGAGCGTCGCACACAGATCCAGTGCCTGCTCCAGCGTGTTGAGCACGGCGCGATCGGCACAGTACATCGGGTGGAGCGGTTCGAGCGCGAGCGGCACGCCGGCCCGCCTCGCATGTTCCAGCAGCAGCCCCGTGCCTTCCTCGACCTGCCGCCGCGCGTCGGGGAGCGCCTTCGACCCCGCCGGCAGACCGCCGACCACCATCACGAAGCAGCGTGCGCCCAGTTGCGCGGCCTCGTCGATCGCGCGGCGGTTGTCGTCGATGTTCGCGAGGAATCGTTCGCGACGGACTGCCGGCAGGTACGTGCTGCGGCAATAGCCGCTGACCGCGAGCCCGGCGTCGCGGATGCGGCGTGCGACCGCCGGGACCGACTTGCCCTCGAACTCGCGACGCCAGGGGGCGATCGCCCCGAACCCCGCGCGGGCCACGGCATCGACCGTTGCCTCGATCGGCGCCTGGTAGCCGAGCGTCGCCGTGTTGATCGCGCAGAGGTCGAGACGGCCGACGAGGGCGCGCATGGGTGCCTACGACTTCACGCCGTAGACGGCCAGGAAATCGCGCATCCGCCGCGCCGCGCCGTCCGGATCGCGGAGCAGCCGCGCCTGATCGGCCAGCCGGAACAGTTCCACGAAATCCGGCAGCGGCCGCATCGCCTGCGCGCCCCCGACCATCACGAAATGATCCTGGTGTCCATTCAGGTACGCGAGGAACACGACGCCCGTCTTGTAGAAGCGCGTCGGCGCGCGGAAGATCAGGCGCGACAACGGCACGGTCGGCGCGAGGAGCGCGAAGAAGCGATCGCGGTCACCGGCCGTCAGGGCGGCGAGCGCAGCCGACGCGGCCGGCGCGATGGCGTCGAAGATGCCGAGCAGGGCGTGCGAACAGCCGACGTCGTCGCCTGCGATCAGTTCCGGATAGTTGAAGTCGTCGCCCGTGTACATGCGGACGCCTGCCGGCAGCAGGCGCCGCATCCGGATCTCCTTGTCCTTGTCCAGCAGCGAGATCTTGATGCCGTCCACCTTGGCGGTGTTCTCGCGGATCACGTCGAGGCACGTGGTCATGGCCCGATCGAAATCGGCCGTCCCCCAATAGCCGTCGAGGGCCGGATCGAACATCTCGCCCAGCCAGTGGAGGATGACCGGCTGCTCTGCCTGCGACAGCACGTGCCGGTACATCGCGACGTAGTCGTCCGGCGACCTCGCGACCCGCACCAGCGCGCGGCTCGCCATCACGATGAGCCGCCCGCCCAGACGCTGGATGGCGTCGAGCTGTTCGTCGTACGCGCGCCGCACGTCGTCGAGCGAGCGGGCCTCGGCCGCCTCCAGCTGGTCGGTTCCGCAGCCCGAGAAGACGAGCGCGCCGGGAATGTCGCGCGTGCCTTCCAGCGTATGGCGGATCAGTGTCAGCGCGCCGTTCCAGTCGAGCCCCATGCCGCGCTGCGCCGTGTCCATGGCCTCCGCGACCCCGAGACCGAGGCCGAGCAGATGCCGCCGGTACGCCAGGGTCGCGTCCCAGTCGAGATCGGGGCCGTCGCTCGGGTCGCGTGCGCTCAACGGGTTGGCCACGACGTGCGCCGCCGAGAAGGCGATTCGGTTGAATGCGGCGGCGCGCGCGGGAGGCTCGAGCGGGTCCTCCCGCAACGTGTAGGGCCGCAGCCGGCCGTCCGTATCCGGCAGATCGAGCGTGGGTCGCACCATGGCGGTTCTCCGGTGTCTCAGAAGCGCGGGGTGAGGAGTCCGCCTTCCACACGGATGGGCTGCCCCACCGTGTACGGGAGTCCTTCGTCGGCGAGCGTGGCGACGACCCGGCCCACCTCCTCCGGCGTGCCCCAGCGCGGCAGGGCGAGCAGGCCGTGCGCGATGTGCTCGTCGTAGCGCGACCGGGACGGTGCGGTCATCTCGGTTTCGATCAGGCCGGGCTGGATCTCGTACACGCCGACGCCGTGCGCCGCGAGCCGCACCGCGAACAGTGTCGTCGCCATCGACAGGCCGGCCTTGGATACGCAGTACTCGCCTCGCTGGATGGAGGCGGCCACCGCGTTGGACGAGGTGATCGTGATGATGCTGCGCGGCCGGTCCCCGGCCGGTTGCGCCACGAGACGGCGCGCGAACGCCTGCATCAGGAAGAACGTGCCGCGCGTATTGATGTCGAGGCAGCGGTCGTAGCTCTCGGGCGTGACGTCGAGCAGGTCGCCCCGCGCCAGTACGGAGACGCCGGCGTTGTTCACGAGGCAGTGGATCGGACCGAGGCCGCGTTCGGCTTCATCCAGGCAGTCGCCGTGCTGCGCGATGTCCCCGATGTCGGCGGCGAGCGTGAGCGCGTTGCGGCCGCAGGCACGAACCGCCCCGGCCACGCTTTCCAGTGCGTCGGTGATCTCGAGATCGACGAGTGCGAGATCGAAGCCGCGCCGTGCCAGCGCGAGGGCCGTGGCGCGTCCGATGCCGCGCTGGGCGCCGGTGACGAGGGCCGTCCGGACGGGCGGTGTCATGGCTGGGCGACCATCTCGGGTCCGCGCTCTGCGCACCGGGTCGACGACGCGATCATGTCCGCGCCCCGTGCGCAAGCAGTTCCCGCGCGATGATCGTCCGCTGGATCTGATTGGTGCCCTCGTAGATCTGCGTGATCTTCGCGTCGCGATACAGCCGCTCGACTTCCATGCCGCGGATGTAGCCGCTGCCGCCGAAGATCTGCACGGCGTTGGCCGTGTGCTGGACCGCGACGTCGCCGGCGAAGCACTTGGCCATGGAGCAGGCGGAGGTCGCCCGGGTGCCGCCGTCCAGCCGGTCGGCCGCGTCGCGCACGAGCAGGCGGGCCGCCTGGATGTCCTTCGCCATGTCGGCCAGCATCCACTGGATGCCCTGGTTGTCGGCGATCGGCTGGCCGAATTGCCGACGCGTCTGCGCGTAGTCGAGGGCCGCCTCGAGCCCGGCCTGCGCGATGCCGACGGCCAGCGCCGCAATCCCGACGCGTCCCTTGTCGAGCACGCTCATCATGATGTGGAAGCCGCGGTTCTCCTCGCCCAGCAGCGCGTCGGCGGCGAGGGCCACGTGGTCGAAGTGCAGGGCACCGACCTGCGACGCGCGCTGCCCCATCTTGTGCTCCTTCGGCCCCTTCGACACGCCGGGCAGCGACAGGTCGACGAGGAAAATGCTCATGCCGCGCTTGCCGGCCGCCTTGTCCGTGCGGGCGAGCACGAAGCCGCAGTCCGCCACCGGTGCGTTGTGGATCCACAGCTTCGATCCGTTCAGATGCCAGCCGTCGCCGCGCCGCTCGGCCGTCGTGCGGATGCCGGAGACGTCCGTTCCGGCTTCGGCTTCCGTGATGCAGTACGCCGCGCGCTTCTCGGCGCGAAGGAGCGGTGCCATCCAGCGCGCGCGCTGGGCGTCGGTGCCGTGCGCCGTCAGCAGGGTGCCCGCCAGTTCGACCAGCCCGCACTGGTCGGCCACCGATGCATACCCGCGCGAGAGTTCCTCCATCACGATGGCGTAGGCGCGGGCGTCGAGACCCGCGCCGCCCAGCGCCTCGGGCACCGTGATGCCGAACAGGCCGAGCGCGCCCATCTGCGCGTAGATCTCGCCGGGAAAGCGTTCGTCGCGATCCAGGGCCTCCGCCGCCGGACGGACGACGTCGTCGGCGAAGCGCCGGGTGACGTCGCGGATCTGCTCGTGCGTTTCGGACAGGGGCATGGCGGGGCGCCGGGTTCGGGGTTCGCGGTCGGAGCTGACGGCAAGGATCGGCCGACGGAATCCGCGGTCGGTCGCGCCGCGGACGAACGATCGTCTTCGCCCGTCGTCGCCGCCCACCACCGCCGCGAATTTGTAACCATCCAGTTACACGCAATATAATCGGCGCCTTCCACGGGTGTCAATGGTGCGGCCGCGCCGCGAGGGGGAGTGTCGTGAGAGCGAAGGTGGTGGAGGCGCGCGTCGCCGTCGAGTCCGTCCGCGACGGTGCGACCGTGGCGGTGTCCGGGTCGGGCGGCGGCCTCCTGGAACCCGACGCGATCCTCGAGGCGCTGGAGCGGCGCTTCCTCCAGACCGGCCATCCGCGCGATCTCACGTTGGTGCACGCGCTCGGCATCGGCGACGGCAAGTCCACCGGACTGCTGCGGCTCGCGCACGAGGGCCTGCTCAAGCGCGTCATCGGCGGGCACTGGAGCTGGGGGCCGGCGCTGCAGGCCATGGCCCGGGACGATCTCATCGAGGCGTACACGTTCCCGGCGGGCGTCATCGTCACGCTGTTCCGCGAGATCGGCGCGGGTCGCCCCGGCGTCATCACGCACATCGGACTCGGGACGTTCGCCGATCCGGAGCACGGCGGCGGCAAGGTGAACGCGCGCGCGACCGAAGACCTCGTCGAACGCGTGACGTTCGACGGCCGTCCCTACCTGCGCTACAAGCCGTTCCGCATCGACGTCGGCCTCGTGCGCGGGTCCGCCGCCGATCCGTGGGGCAGCCTGACGCTGATGAATGAACCGGCCGACCTGGAAGCCCATGCCGTGGCACTCGGTGCGCACAACTCGGGCGGGCGGGTCATCGCGCAAGTCCGGTCCGTGCTGTCCGGCCAGATCGTGCCTGCACGCCTTGCGCGCATCCCCGGTGTTCTCGTGGACGACGTGGTCGTCGCTCCGCACCAGTGGCAGTGCGCGGTCTCGCAATACGACCCGGCCATCAGCGGCCAGGCCGGCCCGACCGGTGCCGACGCGGTGTTCGACATGCCGACCGGCATCCGGCGGATCGTCGCGTGGCGCGCCGCGCGCGAACTGCGCGAGGGCGAGTCGGTGAACTTCGGCTACGGCATTCCCGGCGGCATCCCCGGCATCCTGCACGAGGAAGGACGCATCGGCACCTACTGGGGGTCGGTCGAGCAGGGCATCCACAACGGCCAGCCGATGGACGGCGTCATGTTCGGCGCGGCGCGCTATCCGCATGCCATCGTGCCGTCCAGCGACCAGTTCGACTTCTACAGCGGCGGCGGGGTCGACGTCGCCTTCCTCGGCATGGGCGAGATGGATGCGGACGGCAACGTGAACGTCTCCTGGCTGGGCGATTCGATCGTCGGCCCCGGCGGGTTCGTCGACATCACGCAAGGCGCGAAGAAGGTCGTGTTCTGCGGCACCTTCGAGGCCAAGGGCCTCGAGGTGGAGGCGCGGGACGGCCGGCTGCGGATCCGGTCGGCAGGCCAGGTGCCGAAGCTCGTCGAGCAGGTGCGGCACATCTCGTTCAGCGGCTGGCGGGCGCGCGAACAGGGGCAGGAAGTCCTGTACGTGACGGAGCGCGCCGTGTTCCGCCTGGTGCCCGGGGGCATCGAACTGGTGGAGGCGGCCGAGGGCGTGGATGTGCGCCGCGACATCCTCGACCGCATGCGCTTCACGCCTCTCGTCGGGACCGTGCGGCCGATGGCGCTGGAGCGAAGCACCTGAGGGGATCGGGTACGTCGGCGTATCGTCGCGCCGACGCGCCGCGGTGTCCGCCGTTGCACGGCGCGGGCCGGGTCCGGCATGACGGAAGAATCGCGGGCATGAGGGGTTTTCTCGTACCATGTCCCCTGTCCCGGCCGGCCCATCGAGGATGCCGTGAAGCCAGATTTCTTCGAGAACGCGCCACCGCTGCTGGAGCTGATCGACGCGATCCCCGTCGCCGTGTTCGTCAAGAGCGCCGCCGGGGAGTTCCTGCTCACGAACCGCGCCTGCGAGGATCAATGGGGTGTGCCGTTCGATGTCCTGCGCGGCACCACCGGACGGGGACACTTCCCGGCCGATCGCCTGCAGCGCGATCAGGACAAGGACCGTGAGGTCTTCGCCGGCGGCAAGCCCGTCGATTTCCTCGAGACGTACTGGAATGCCCGGCACCGGAGCGAGCGCATCGGACACACGTTCAAGAAGCCGGTGTTCGACGCCGACGGCGCGCCGCTCTTCATCATCGGCGCGACCATCGATGTCACCGAGCGCGCCGAGGCCGACAGCGTGCTCCGGGCCAACGAGGAGAAGCTGCGCAAGCTCTTCGAGCTGTCATCCATCGGCATCGCGCGCAATGCGATGGACGGCACCTTCATCGAGGCGAACGCGGCCTTCCTGAAGATCGTCGGCTACGGCATCGAGGAACTGAACTGCCTCACCTACTGGGATCTCACGCCCCGCGAGTACGAGCCGCTGGAACAGCAGCAGCTCGAACAGTTGCGCACGCTGGGCCGCTACGGACCGTACGAGAAGGAATACCTCAGCCACGCCGGCGAGCGCGTCGCGGTCCGCCTGAGCGGCGAATTGATCACCGACAGCCGGGGAGATCAGTACATCTGGTCCATCGTCGAGGACATCTCGGAGCGCCGGCATGTGGAGACCGAACTTCGGCTCGCCGGCCTCGTCTACCAGACGAGCAGCGAGGGCATGCTGATCACCGATGCGGACAACCGGATCATCGGCGCCAATCCCGCGTTCCTGCGCATGTCCGGCTACGGACTGGACGAGATCCTCGGCCAGAATCCGCGCCTGTTCCAGTCGGGCCATCACGAACGCGCCTTCTACGAGGAGATGTGGCGCGCGCTGGGCACCCGCGGCGTCTGGCGGGGGGAACTGTGGGACCGCCACAAGAACGGCGAGGTGAAGGCGAGCCGCCTCACCATCAACGCGGTCCGCGACGAGCACGGCGCCGTGCAGCGCTACGTCGCGCTGTTCTCCGACATCACCGAGAAGAAGCGCACGGACGAGACGATCTGGCGGCAGGCCAATTTCGACGGCCTCACCGACCTGCCGAACCGGCGCATGTTCCGGGACCGGCTCGAACAGGAACTGCTGAAGTCCGCGCGAGGCCACCATCGGTTCGCGTTGTTTCTGGTCGATCTCGACCACTTCAAGGAAGTGAACGACACGCTCGGCCACCCGCTGGGCGACCTGCTGCTGGTGCAGGCCGCCCGCCGGCTCGCGGACTGCGTGCGCCAGTCCGACACGGTGGCCCGGCTCGGCGGCGACGAGTTCGGTGTCCTCGTCGGCAACGTCGGCGACCACCTGCGGGTGGAAGCGGTCGCGCGGAAGATCATCGACGTCTTCGCCGAGCCCTTCCGCCTCGAGCAGGAGGCGGCCTACGTGTCGACCAGCGTCGGCGTCACGATCTACCCCGACGATGCCGAGACGGCCGACGCACTGATGAAGAACGCCGATCAGGCGATGTACGAAGCCAAGAACCGCGGGCGCAATCGCTTCGCCTATTTCACGCCGAGCATGCAGGAAGGCGCGCTGCAGCGGCTGCGGCTCATCAACGATCTGCGGCAGGCGCTCGGTGCGCGGCAGTTCGAGGTGCACTTCCAGCCGATCGTCGAGCTGGCGACCGGCCGCGTGAACAAGGTGGAGGCGCTGCTGCGTTGGAATCATCCCGGCCGCGGGAGCGTCAGTCCGTCCGAGTTCATACCGCTGGCGGAGGACGCCGGCCTCATCGTGCAGATCGGCGATTGGGTGTTCGTCGAATCGGTGCGCTGGGCCCGGCGCTGGCAGCAGCTCGGCCCCCAGGGCATCCAGGTGAGCGTCAACAAGTCGCCGGCGCAGTTCCGCGCCGACAGCACGGGCCTGCGCAATGCATGGAAGACCCACCTGGCCACCCATGGCGTGGCCGGCCGCAGCATCGTCGTCGAGATCACGGAGGGCCTGCTGCTGAATGCGGAGGCCGACGTGCAGGACAAGCTGCTCGAGTTCCGCGACGCGGGCGTGCATGTCGCGATCGACGACTTCGGTACCGGCTACTCGGCGCTCGCCTATCTGAAGAAGTTCGACATCGACTACCTGAAGCTCGATCGTTCGTTCGTGCAGGACATCGACACCGACGCCGACGATCTGGCCCTGTCGGAGGCCATCGTCGCGATGGCGCACAAGCTCGGGCTGAAGGTCGTGGCCGAAGGCGTGGAGACGACGGCGCAGCGCGAGCGACTGATGGCCATCGGCTGCGACTATGCGCAGGGGTATCTGTTCGCGCGACCCATGCCGCCCGAGCAGTTCGAGGAAACCCTGAAGCGGTGCGAGGGCCGGCTGGCGTGATGGCGTATTTCCGACATCGCCGCGAGTCTTGCAATTTGTCGTCTTCGGGTGCACCGTTCCGGCAGGAAGTGCCCGCATCCATGCGGAGATTCCTGAGACGGTCCAAGGGGTACGCGGAGGCGGTCGCCGACCGCGAAACACGACGGCGGCACTGACCGCCGCAGACCCGCAGGCTTCCACACGATCCGCGACGGCCGCATGGCCGTTCCGCATCCGGACGCCGGTCCCCCACGCGGTCGCGCGCCGGCGTCTGCCCGGTGCCCCGGCTTCCGCACCACCCTCGGTCCGTCTTCCTGTTCACAGCGAGTGACATCGATCGACCGGCCTCGTCCCTGGGAGCGGCGTCGGCGATGCATCCGCCGTCGAGGGTGCCATGACCGACCGCGCGACAGACCCGGACCCGCCGTTGCCGACCCCCGGCACGGCGGACGTACGCACGGACACGCTCCCGGGCATCCTCGAGCATCTGTTCCTGCTCGTCGGCGTGCTCGACCGCGACGGCATCGTGCTCGACATCAATCGCGCCCTGCTCGACGCGAGCGGTCTCGCCGCGGCCGACGTGCTGGGCCGCCGGTTCGACGATTGCCCCTGGTGGTCTGCCGACGCCGATGCCGCGCATTGGCTCGGCGCCGCCGTGGGCCGGGCGGCCGCGGGCGAGGTCACCCGGCGGGAGACGCAACTGCGGGTGCGTCCCGGTACCGTCTCGTCGGTCGACGTCATCGTCGCGCCCTGGCGACAGGCGGCCGAGATCATCGATGCGGTCATCGTGCTGGCCCTGGACATCACGGCGCAGCGCGAGGCCGAGCACACCCGCCGCAACCACGAATCGCTGTTCCGCCAGGTGGTGGAATCCGCGCCGAACGGCTTGCTGATGGTCGATCGCGATGGGCGCATCGTCCTGATGAATGCCGCGGCCGAGCAGATGTTCGGCTTCTCGCGGGACGAGCTGATGGGCCATCCCGTCGAGCGGCTGGTGCCGATGGCCGCCCGCGCCGATCACGCGGCGCACCGCCAGGCATTCCAGACCGGCGCCACCCGGCGCGCGATGGGCGCCGGGCGCGATCTGCATGCACGACGCCGCGACGGCAGCGAGTTTCCGGTGGAGATCGGATTGAATCCGATCGTGACGGACGCGGGCGAGTGGGTGCTCAGCGCCATCCTCGACGTGTCCGCACGCAAGTCGGCCCAGGAAGCGCTGGAGCGCGCGCTCGAGGAAAAGACCGCGCTGCTGAACGAAGTCCACCACCGCGTGAAGAACAACCTGCAGGTGGTCTCGAGCCTGCTCAACCTGCAGGCGCAGCACGCGGCTCCGGACGTGCGCGCGGCGCTGGAGGTGAGCCAGGGGCGGCTGCGCGCGATGGCCCTGATCCACCAGCTCCTGTACGAATCGCGGGACTACCGCAGCGTGCACCTGGGCTTGTACTTCCGCCGCCTCGGGCAGCTCCTGCGCGAAGTGCACGGCGGCGTCCGCTCCGGCGTCGCGCTTTCGTTCGACGGTCTCGATGCCCCGGTGCACTTCGACCTGACGCGGGCCGTCCCCTGCGGCCTCATCGTGACCGAGCTGGTGACCAACGCGTACAAGCATGCGTTTCCCGACGGCCGGCGCGGCACGCTCTCGGTGCAGATGCGGGTGGAGCCGGAGGCCGTGCTCCTCATCGTCGCGGACGACGGCATCGGGCTGCCCGGCGGATTCCGGATGCAGGGCGTCCGCTCCCTCGGCTACCAGTTGGTGCCGGAACTCGTGGAACAGGCCCGCGGCACGCTCGCCATCGGCGACGGCCCGGGCACCCGGGTGGAAGTCCGGCTGCGGCTCGAACCGCCGATCGTCAACCCGGGACGCGAGGCGCGCGTCCCGGAGGGCAGGGAGGATCCCGACCGATGATGACCCTGACACGCGAGGCACCGACGGTGCTGATCGTCGAGGACGAGCGCATCTTCGCGCTCGATCTGAAGTCCCGCCTCGAACAGCACGCCTTCGAGGTGCTGGGCACGGTCGCCAGCGCCGATGCCGCCGTGCTGCTCGCGGCGCGACGACGTCCCGAGGTGATCCTGATGGACATCCACCTCGACGGTTCCCGCGACGGCATCTCCGCGGCGGAGGAGATCGGCCGGGAACTGCGGATCCCCGTCGTGTTCCTGACCGCGTATGCGGAGGACGAAGTGCTGCGGCGCGCACGCGACAGTCTCCCGTACGGGTATCTCGTGAAACCCTGCGAAACGAGTGAACTCGTTGCCACGCTGCACGTCGTCGCCGCGCGCCGTGCGGCGGAACGGGCCGTGGAGTCCAGCGAGAACCGCCTGCGGCTCGCACTGGACGTGGCGGCCATGGGCGTCTGGGAATGGCTGCCGGAGAGCGGCGAGTTCTCCACCGGCGGCGCCATCGACCGGATCATCGGTCCCCTGCGCTCGCCGGTCTCGGGAACGCTGGACGGTTTCCTGGCCGTGTTCGTCGAGGAGGAACGGCAGACCATCGCGCGCACGCTCGCCGAAGGCGGCAGCGTGGACGGCGCGTTCCGCTTCGTGCGGCCGGACGGGGCCGAAGGGTGGCTGCAGGTCCATGCGAAGTCGTGCCTGGGGGCCGACAGCCGGCCGGTGCGCGTGATCGGTCTGGTCAAGGACATTACCGACCGGCGCCAGGCCGAGAGCCGGCTGCGCCAGGCGAAGGTGGTGTTCGACACCACGGACGAAGGCATCCTCATCACCGATGCGGCGCGGAACATCGTGTCGGTGAATCCGGCGTTCACGCACCTCACCGGTCTGACCGAGGAGGAGGCCGTCGGCGCCGACCTCGACGTGCTCGTGTTCACGCAGCCCCGCGGCGAGGCGTTCTACGACGCGCTGCTCGGCAGGCGCCACGGAGCCTGGCAGGGGGAGGTCGTCTGCCGGCGACGGGACGGCAGCCGCTTCAGTGCGTGGGAGCACATCGCGGTGGTCCACGACGCGGAGGGCGAGGCGGTGAATCTCGTGGTGACGCTCGCGGACATCAGCGCCATCCGCGCGGTCGAGGCGCAGCTGAACTTCCTCGCGCATCACGATCCGCTCACCGGACTCGCGAACCGCATCCTTCTCGGCGACCGCATCGAGCAGCTGCTCGGACGGTCGCGCCGTCAGCAGCGGCGGTTCGCGCTGCTGTTCATCGACATCGACAACTTCAAGGTCATCAACGACACGCTGGGCCACGGGGCCGGCGACCAGCTGCTCAAGGCCGTGGCCATCCGCATCCGCGAACAGCTGCGTCAGAGCGACACCGTGGCGCGTCTCGGCGGTGACGAGTTCACGGTGGTGGTGGGCGAGGTGGATCACGCGGCGAACGTGGCGCAGCTTGCGCACAAGCTGCTGGAAGTGGTGTCGCAGCCCTGCGTCGTCGGCAACGAGACGGTGAGCGTGACCGCGAGCATCGGCGTGGCCTTCTTCCCGGAGGACGGCGACGATGCGCCGGCGCTGCTGAAGGCGGCCGACAGCGCGATGTACCAGGCCAAGGCCGGCGGCCGCAACGTCTTCATGTTCTACGCGGCCGAGATGGCGACGCAACTGAACGAACGCCTGGTCGTGGAGCAGGGCCTGCGGCGGGCCATCGACGGCAACGAACTCGAACTGCACTACCAGCCGGTGTTCGAGCTTGCGACCGGACGGGTCGTCGGTGCGGAGGCGCTGGTGCGATGGCGGCGCGGCGGCGAGGTCGTGTCGCCCGCGCGATTCATCTCCATCGCCGAGCAGACCTCGCTCATCGAACGGCTCGGGGCGTGGGTGCTCGATGCGGCGTGCGCCCAGGCCGCGCAGTGGCAGGCCCACGGATTGCCGCCCATCCGTCTGGCCGTGAACGTCTCGCCCCGTCAGCTCGGACGCGGCGGCTTCGATGCGGCGGTGCGGGCGGCGCTGGACCGATGGTCGATGCCGGCCGGCGGACTCGAACTCGAGATGACGGAGAGCGCGATCCAGGTGATCGACGAGAGCCGGCCGCTGCTGGCCGCCCTGAAACAGCTCGGCGTCCACCTGGCCATCGACGACTTCGGCACCGGCTATTCGAGCCTGAGCGTCCTGAAGCACCTGCCCGTCGACCGGCTCAAGATCGACCGCAGTTTCGTGTCGGATCTCGCGACGCGCGAGGACAGCCGCGCCATCGTGCGGGCGATCATCGCGCTCGGAAAGACGCTGGACCTGCGCATCGTGGCCGAGGGCATCGAGTCGAACGAGCAGCTCGACCTGCTCCGCGAGGCCGGCTGCGACGAGGGCCAGGGGTACCTGGTGTGCCGGCCGCTGCCCGCCGAAGCGTTCGCGGCCTGGCTCGACGGCGCGTGCGTCGTGACCCCGGGAAGCGCCGCCGGGCCGTCAACGTGAGCGTCAGTAGCGCGCGTGCCCCGGCGTGCGCGGGAACGGTATCGCATCGCGCACGTTCGTGAGTCCCGTCACATAGGCGACGGTGCGCTCGAAGCCGAGCCCGAAACCCGCATGCGGTACGGTGCCGTAGCGCCGCAGGTCGCGATACCAGCCGTAGTGCTCCCTGTCGAGGCCGGCGGCGGCCATGCGCGCGTCGAGCACGTCGAGCCGTTCCTCCCGCTGGCTGCCCCCGATGATCTCGCCGATGCCGGGCGCCAGCACGTCCATGGCCGCGACCGTCCGGCCGTCGTCGTTCAGGCGCATGTAGAACGCCTTGATCTCCTTCGGGTAGTTCATCAGGATCACCGGGCGGCCGGCGTGCTTCTCGGACACGTAGCGCTCGTGCTCCGACTGCAGGTCCATGCCCCACTTCACCGGGTAGTCGAAGGTCTCCTTCGCGCGCTCCAGGATGCCGATGGCCTCCGTGTAGTCCATGCGCAGGAATTCGGAGTCGACGATGCCCTGCAGCCTGGCGATGACGCCCTTCTCGATGCGCTCCTCGAAGAACGCCATGTCGTCGCCGCGCTCCTCGAGCACGGCGCGGAACACGTACTTGAGCAGCGCTTCGGCGAGGGAGGCATCGTCGGACAGGTCGGCGAAGGCGATTTCCGGTTCGATCATCCAGAACTCGGCCAGATGGCGGCTCGTGTTCGAGTTCTCCGCGCGGAACGTCGGGCCGAAGGTGTAGACCTTGGACAGGGCCATGCAGTAGGTCTCGACATTCAGTTGCCCCGACACCGTCAGGAAGGCTTCGCGGCCGAAGAAATCCTGGCTGAAATCGACGCGTCCGTCCGCGGTGCGCGGCAGGTTCGCGAGGTCGAGTGTGGAGACGCGGAACAACTCGCCCGCGCCCTCGGCATCGGAAGCCGTGATGATCGGCGTGTTGACCCAGACGAAGCCGCGCTCGTGGAAGAAGCGGTGGATCGCCTGGGCGATGGTGTGGCGAACGCGGGTGACGGCGCCGATCACGTTCGTGCGCGGACGCAGGTGCGCGACCTCGCGCAGGAACTCCAGGCTGTGCGGCTTCGGCTGGATCGGATAGGAATCCGGATCCTCGACCCAGCCGATCACTTCGACGCGCGACGCCTGCATCTCGAACGGCTGACCCTTCGCAGGCGAAGGCACGATGGTGCCGGTGGCGATGACGGCACAGCCGGCGGTCAGATGCAGCACCTCGTCGGTGTAGTTGTCGAGCGTGCTCGGCGCCACCACCTGGACGGGATGGAAGCCCGAGCCGTCGGACAGGTGGACGAAGGAGATGCCGGCCTTGGAATCGCGCCGCGTGCGGACCCAGCCTTTCAGCGTGACGGGCGTGTCCTGCGGGGCCTGGCCCGCGAGGATCTCTGCGCAGGAAAACGAACTCATGGAAAACCTCGTGCAGTCGGTCGATGGTGCCGCTTGCCGGCGGCATGCCGGCATTGTGCCTGCCGGGACCGCCGCTGTGACGGCGGCGCCGGCTTGCCGTGCCGCGGCACGCGCCCGCATACTCGACGGCCGTCCCCGCCCGAGCGGGGCCCCCCCCCCGGATGTCCTGCCCATGAAGCTCTCCGTTCTCGATCAATCCACCGCCTCGGAAGGGCGCGCGCAGTCGGCCGCCATCCGCGAATCCCTGGATCTCGCGCGCCACTGCGATGCGCTCGGCTACCACCGCTACTGGGTGTCGGAGCATCACAACAGCGCCAGCATCGTCGGCACGGCGCCGGAAGTGCTGATGGCGGCCATCGCCGCGACCACGACCCGCATCCGCGTCGGCAGCGCCGGGGTCATGCTGCCGCACTATTCGTCCCTGAAGGTGGCGGAGCAGTTCCGCATCCTCGAAGCCATCGCGCCCGGCCGCATCGACCTCGGACTCGGACGGGCGCCCGGCTCGGACCGGCTCACCGCCTATGCGTTGAATCCCAACGCCAACGCCGCCGAGGAGTTTCCGCACCAGATCGTCGATCTGCAGGCGTGGGTGACGGACTCGCCGCTGGCGGCCGGTCATCCGTACCGGTCGATCCGCGCGCATCCGACCGGACCGACCTCGCCCGAGGTGTGGATCCTCGGCAGTTCGGACTACGGTGCCCAGCTCGCGGCGCACTTCGGGCTGCCCTATGCCTACGCGTACTTCTTCAGCGACGGCCGGGGAACCGAGGAGGCGCTCGATCTGTACCGCCGGAACTATCGGCCCAGCGAGCGCTACCCGGAACCGCGCGCCACCATCTGCGTCTGGGCGCTGGCCGCGGACACGGACGCCGAGGCGAGGCACCTGGCGACCACGCGCGAATACTGGCGTGTCGGGTTCGAGCAAGGCATCCGCCATCCGCTCGTCTCGCCCGCGTTCGCCGAGGCCTACGGCTACTCGCCGTCGGAGCGCGCGACGATCGACGCCCTGCGGCGCCGGGCCTTCGTCGGGACCGGAGACGATGTCGCGGAGCGCCTGCAGACGCTCGCCACCCGGCTCTCGCTCGATGAGCTGGTCGTGGTGACCTGGACCTACGAGCCGGCGCCGCGGCACCGGTCCTACGAATTGCTCGCCCGGGCCTTCGGGCTCGCCTGATTGCCCTTCCGAGACAGGAGATCCCGATGGACTTGAAGCTCACCGATCGACGCGCACTCATCACCGGCTCCACTGCGGGCATCGGCTACGCCATTGCGCAGGGTCTGGCCGCCGAAGGCGCCCGGGTCGTCATCACCGGCCGGACGCAAGGGGCGGTGGACGCCGCCCTCGCGCGGATCTCGGCTGCGGTGCCCGGGGCGAAAGCGGAAGGGGTCGCTGCCGATTGCGCCAGCGCCGCGGGCGCACAGCACGTGTTCGATCGGATCGGGGAGGTCGACATCCTCGTGAACAACCTCGGCATCTACGAGCGCAAGCCGTTCTTCGAGATCCCCGACGACGACTGGCTGCGGCTCTACGAGGTGAACGTGCTGTCGGGCGTGCGGTTCGCCCGGCACTACGCTCCGGCCATGGCGAAGCGCGGCTGGGGACGGGTGATCTTCGTGTCGAGCGAGTCGGGGCTGAACATCCCGAAGGAGATGATCCACTACGGCATGACCAAGACGGCGCAGCTCACGATCTCGCACGGGCTCGCGATGGAACTGGCCGGCACCGGCGTGACGGTGAACGCCTTGCTGCCGGGCCCGACCCGCACCGAGAACTCGGAGCGCATGCGTGCCGAGCGCGCCCGGGCGGCCGGCATGACCGTGGCCGAACTCGAAGCGGAATTCTTCGTCCGGTTCCGGCCGTCGTCGATCACCCGGCAGTTTCACGCCGCCGAGGAAGTGGCGAATCTCGCCGTGTACCTGTGCAGCCCCCTGTCGTCCGCGACGACCGGCGCGGCCCTGCGGGTGGATGGCGGGACGGTGAATCAGATCATGTGAGGCAGTGATCGGTGACGGGGGAATCGTTATCGGGTGAGGACGGCGCCCCCGCCTGCACGCTTTCGAACCCATCGGATCACGGATCACCTGTCACGGATCACCGCCGTACTGCTCTCAGCATCGTCTCCACATTGAACGCCAGCCGCTCGCGCAACGCGTCGGCGGCGCCGAGATCGCGCCCGTAGATGATCGACCCGGTGAAGCGGTTCGTCAGGTAGTAGTACCCGATCGCGGCGATCGTGATCGAGAGCTGCACCGGATCGACGTCGGTGCGGAACACACCCTCCGCGGCGCCGCGCTCGAGGATCCCGCGGATCATGCCCACGAACGACTCGTGCATGCCGCCGATCACCTTCGACTTCTTCAGGTGCCGCGCCTTGTGCAGGTTCTCGCTGTTGACCAGCGTCAGGAATTCGGGGTGCTTCAGGTAGTAGTTCCACGTGAACGTCACCAGGGTCTCGAGGGCCGCCACCGGGTCGAGGTGTTCCAGTTCCAGCGCACGTTCGGCCGTGCGGATGCCGGCGTAGGCGTCTTCGAGCACGGCGAGGAACAGCTCGCGCTTGCCGCCGAAGTAGTGATAGATCATCCGCTTGTTCGCCTTTGCCCGCAGCGCGATGGCGTCGACGCGCGCGCCGCCGAGTCCGAGCCGGGAGAACTCGGTTCGTGCCGCGTCGAGGATGCGCTTGCGAGTGGCGGCGGGATCGCGCACGCGAGGGGAGGTCGTCGGCTTGCGCGGGCGGGCGGGAGCCTTCTTCTTTGGGGGCATGAATTCGGGGCCACGGTCGTGAGCCCGCAGGTTACCCCGCGCCATGACGAGGGAAAAGGGTTGACGGCCGTTGCCGCGCGGCTACGCTCGACGACCTCCCCCTTCGCGAGGTGCGCCATGTCCACTCCCACCATCCGCCTGGACCTCGACGGCGAGGTCGCGCACCTCACCGTCGGCAATCCCGCGAAGCTCAACGCCCTGAACATGACGATGCTGGATGATCTGGATCGGCATCTCGCGCAGATCGAGTCCTGCGGCAATGTCCGCGCCGTCGTCCTGACCGGAGAAGGCGAACGCTTCTTCTCCGCCGGCGCCGACATCCGTGCATGGAGTGCCTTGACGCCGGACGCCATGGCGCGACGGTGGATCCGAACGGGCAACCGCGTGATGACGCGCCTGGCATCGCTCGACGCGGTGGTCATCTGCCTGCTGCAGGGCGACGCACTGGGCGGCGGTCTCGAGCTGGCGCTCTCGGCCGACCTCCGCATCGCCGCCGAGACCGTGCACGTCGGACTGCCCGAATCGATCGTCGGCGCGGTGCCTGCGTGGCTCGGGTGCGCGCGGCTGCAAGCTCTCGTCGGCCCGGGACGCGCTCGCCAGATGATCCTCACCGGGGAACGCATCGACGCGCGCCGCGCCGAGGCATGGGGGATCGTCAACGAGGTCGTCCCGGCCGATCGGCTGGCCGCGCGCGGAGAGGAACTCGTCGCGCTCGTCCGGTCACGCTCGTCGGTGTCGATCCGGGTGGCGAAGCAGGTGCTCGACGCCGGTGTCGATATCGAGCGCCAGATCGCGCTGCACGAATTCGCCGCCGCCGTGTGTCTTGCGGGGCCGGATGCGGAGGAGGGCGCGGCGGCGTTCAAGGAGAAGCGGGCGCCGGCGTTCCGCGGGCATCCTCTTGACGATCGGTGATCGGTGATCGGTGATCGGTGATCGGTGATCGGTGACGCAGCGACGGGTTCGCCTTTTCGCAGCGTCGTCGATCGGGGAGGTTGTCCGTCCTGCCGGCCGGGCGGAATCGTGCAGGAAGTGGCATGGCGCACTGCGGCATACGGTGAAAGCTTTGCCGTATCGGTGCGCCGAAGGGCCTGCGCCGCCGCCGTTTCTGGCGCGCGGATCCTCCACAGTGAGCAGCTACAGCAGCGCATCCGCACGGCATGCGGGGCGGATGGACGGCACCTGCTCGTGAACGGTTCACGTGCGTGCGGCGCGCGGAGAGAAAGTCCTTCCTATCGTCGTCAAAGGGCTGGTAACGCTTAGGGGCCTTTCTATACTGGCGGGGCGTGAGCGTGGGTGGAGGCGGGACCCGCCGAGCCTGCCCGCGTCTGACGCCCCATGGAGGTGACCTATGCGCTATTCCCTACTGGCAGTGGCGATTGCGGGTGCAATGACCTATCACGGCGCGGCAATGGCCGGCATCGATGACAGCTTCGACTGGGTCAACGATGCCGCCACCGGAAAGCCCAAACGCGTCCTCAAGGTTTACTACAACTTCGGCGATGCCGACAAGCTGGGCAACCTCACCATGAAAGCCATCATGGACGAGGCCATCGCCAACTGGAACGGCGCCAAGGCCGACACGGGGTGGGAGTTCGTGACCGGCGGCACGGCGGCCAGCCACGACATCGAGATCAAGGTCGGCGACATCGATGCCAAGGTCGGCGGCGCGCGCACGTCGGGGTTCCCGGATGCGGGCGCCAAGGATCGCACCGTGTCCAAGCTCAGCATCACATTCGACCCCACCCCGAAGGAAGGTTTCGAGTGGGGGGCGAACGACGATGCGAAGAAGAACGCCGTCAGCAATGCCAAGCACGAACTCAGTCACACGCTGCGGCTGGATCACCAGGGCGGCACGCGCAGCGAATCGAAGAAGCTCAAGGATCCCCAGGGAGACGTCACCAAGGGTGATGACATCCTGACCGTGTCGAAGGACGACAAGGACGAAGCCAAGAAGGCGTCCCTTGCTGCGATCAAGGTCGCCGTGGGGCCCGTCGGGCCGGGACAGGACTACGCGCGCTCCGTCCCGGCTCACGCCCTGGAAACCCCGGGCCACTGGCCCACGCCCGAGATCTCGATGTTCGTGCCCGGGTCGGCCGTCTCTGCCAACACGACGATCACCTTCAGCCGAACGTCGCTCTATTCGATGCCGCGACCGTGGGACGTGGCCGGCAACGCCGAGCGAATGATCAAGGGCGTGCACATCGACGTCACGGGCGGCGGCGGTCCCCCGGCCCTGGGGAGCGACCTGTTCCTGCTCGTCATCCCGTACGAGGACGGATTGGAGGGCGAAGGATCCCTGCTGGAACTCGGCGACCGCGAGTACACCCGGCTGCGGGAGGACACGCTGGGGCTCTACTTCTACGACAGCCTGTCCCGGGTGTGGCGCCCCGTCAATGCGACGTCCTTCGGGGGCTTTCTCTCGGTCGACACGGTGAACGACCGGGTGCAGGTGGGCCTGCCCACCGTCACGCTGGCGGAACTCGGCACGGCCGACAGCACCGGTTACAGCGTGTTCCTGTCGCTCGGGGCGCAGCCGGTTCCCGAACCGAAGATCTGGCTCTCGCTGGCGTCGGGCCTGCTCGTGCTCGGCGCGTTCGCTCGTCGCGCGGTTCGTTGACCGGACGAGGCGGGGCGATCGAAAGATCGTTCCGCCTTGACCCATGGATTCTCGGCGCAATCTCCTGCCGCGGCGCCTGCAAGGACGAATCGTGTCGCGCTCGTGGCGCGATGCGGTCGGAGCCGTCTTCGGTCGGGTCGACGAGTCGATCGCAGTAACGGGCGGAACGGGTGCCGTTCCGGTCGAAGATAGATACGAAGGACTATGGAATAGACTATGAATAGACGCTACAAGATGGAAACGGACATGCATTGACCTGGGGCGCGCGCGTGACGGCGTGGCCCGTTGGGGGGGGCCATGGCGGTGACCGAAGAAGCGCGCGTTTTGGCCTTGGTGGACGCAATCTACCGAGCCGCATTGGACGACGATCTCGGGCGTCGCCTCGCAGACACGATCGCGGCCGGTTTCGAGTCTCCCAGTTGCCTCGTCTACTTCGCCCGGCGCGATGCGGCGAATCCGTCGGCCATGCCCGAGACGTCTGCCATTCTCTCCGATACGCCGGACTTCCCGGACGGTCTGTCGTCCGTGTCGTTCGCGCGGGCGGGGTTGCACAGTGCGACTCATCCGGAGTGGAGTGCGACTGCCTTCGGGGATGGAGGTGCTGTCCTCGGAAGTGTGAGTGAAGGGCGACTCTCGGGTGACCATGCCGCGAAGACGTTCACCCTCTCCGGGGGCATCATCCGTTCCGTCCGGTTCGACGCCAATGCACAGGGAACCGCGGGCTTCGCGACTCCGCTCCTGGACGATCTCGTGCTGACGCCGGTGCCTGAACCCTCCACCTACGCGTTGATGGCCGTCGGGGTCGTGGCGCTCGCGTCGGGTGTGAGGGTACGGCGGCGCCGCGACGGTAGTGAGGTTCGCGGGTAGGAAGTTCCGGGGCTGCGCCACGTCGATTCGCTGCCTGCCGGCGCGAGGGTCGTCGCCCGGCGTGGCGCCAGCCCCGGGTTTCGCGATTCACGCATCACGTCCCTTCCCGCTCCTGGGAACAGAACAGGCCACCCTGGTAGCGCTCCGCGAACGGGTCCAGGGGGGCCATGGCCGCGGCGTCGAGCGACGTCGCGAAGGACTCGGCATCGTCCACGGGGTGGTAGCCCAGGCGGGTCGCAGCGCTGTCCTGCCACCAGCTTCTCGTGTTGTTCGAGACGCCGTACGCGATCTCGAAGTGGATGTCCGCCTCGATCGAACAGCGGACCAGCTGCGCGAAATCGCGGTGGCTGATCCAGGTCGAGAGGTGCCGGCGGTCGGCCGGCGCATCCGGTCGGCGCAGCGTCCCGATGCGCAGACACACCGAGGTCAGGCCGAACTTGTCCGCGTAGTACGACAGGATCGCCTCGCCGAAGACCTTCGACACGCCGTAGCGCGTGTCGGGGCGGGTGACGCACGCTTCGTCGATGCGCTCGGTCCGCTCGTGGAAGCCGATGGCGTGATTGGATGACGCGAAGATGAACCGGCGGACCCGGGCGGCACGTGCGGCCTCGACGACCTGATAGCAGCCCTCGATGTTCGCGTCCCGGATGCGGTCCCAGGTCGTCTCCACCGGCTCGCCGGCCAGGTGCACCACTGCATCCACCTCGTGCATCGCGCGGCGCAGGACGTCGGTATCGCGGATGTCCCCGACCACGGCCGTCTCACCCTCGCGCGAATCGGCCATCGGGGAACGATCCAGCAGGACCAGGCGGTAGTCGTTCCGCAGGTGTTCACGCAGGACGCCGCCCACGAGTCCGGCGGCGCCGGTGATCAATACACGCTTCACGGGAGTCTCCTCGGTTGGGGAAGGGCGGCGGATTGTCGCCCATCCCGTCCGGGCACCGCCACGGCGAGGCCGCAGTGGCGGAATGGTTGCGCCGGTGCGGGTGCGGTCATAAGATGCATGATATATCCGTGTTCGCGGGTCTCGTGCCCGCACCGACGGGGCGGAATGCGTCGGCGCTGCCGGTCGGCACGATGCCGTCTCGCACGGTCACATCCCTGTTTCGGAGGATCACCGCCCGATGTCCCCGTCCCTGCGAGTCTTCGGTGCTCCCGGTCGGTATCTGCAGGGAGATGGCGCCATCGAGGACATGGGGCCCTATCTGGCCAAGGTCGGGACGACCGGCGTGCTCGTCGCGGACAGCGCCGTCCTCGATCTCGTGGGCAGGCGCGTGGTGGAGGTCTGCCGACGGGCCGAGGTCCGGTGCCGTCGGGTCGGATTCTCCGGCGAGATCACGCCTGAAGAGGTGGCGCGTCTCGTGACGGCCATCCGTCCGCTGAACGTGGATTTCGTGATCGGCGCCGGCGGCGGCAAGGGCATCGATGCCGGCAAGGCGGTCGCGCACCAGCTCGGCAAGCGCGTGGTGACGCTGCCGACGGCCGCGTCGAACGACCCCCCCACCAGCAAGAACTACGTGCTCTACGACTCGGAGCACCGCCTGCTCCGGGTGGAGCATCTGCCGGTCAGTCCGGACGTCGTGGTCGTCGACACCGGGGTCATCGTCACGGCGCCGCCGCGCCTGTTCGTCGCCGGCATCGGCGACGCGATCGTCAAGAAATTCGAGGTGGCGCAGTGCGTCGGTGCGCGCGGGCCCAACATGTTCGGTGCGCAGGCGTGCCGGGCCGCCACCGCATTGGCCGATCTCTGCCACGACACGCTGCGGGAGTGGGCGCGTCCTGCTCTCGAGGCGGTGCGAGTCCGGCAGGTGACCGATGCGGTCGAACGGGTGGTCGAGGCCACGGTGCTCCTGAGCGGCCTCGGTTTCGAGAGCGGCGGACTGTCCCTCTCCCACGCCATGACGCGCGGGTTGAGCCGGGTCCGGGGCGCGAAGGACGCCCTGCACGGTCACCAGGTCGCATACGCGCTGCTGGTGCAACTGGTGCTGGAGGGACGGGACGACGCGTTCCTGACCGACGTCGAGCAGTTCTACCGCGACGTCGAACTGCCGCGCTGTCTGGCGGATCTGGGACTCGACGCTCCCACGGAAGCCGAGCTGCTGTCGATCGCCGACGGCACGATGACCGCGCCCCACGTCCGCAATTTCCAGCGGCCGCTGGCGAGTGCCGACCTCTCGTCGGCCATGCGAACCGTCGAGCGGCGGGCCGCGCGATGAAGCGCGATCTCGCCGAGCTGGCCCCGATCGTCTCGGAGTCGCAGAAGATCGACCGCGCCAATCTGTCGGAGATCACGTACCGGCGCATCCGCATGGCGCTGATGAGCGGGGAATACCCGCCGGGCGAACGCCTGCGCATCGCCGCCCTCGCCGAGCAGTTCGGGGTGAGCATCACCCCCGTCCGCGAGGCCATCTTCCGGCTGGTCAGCGAAGGGGCGCTCGCGATGCGCGCCGCCACCGCCATCTCCGTCCCGGTGCTCTCGGCGCAGCAGTTGCGCGAGATCCAGCTGACCCGCCTGCTGCTGGAAGGGGCGATGGCGGAGCGGGCGGCCGTCTCGATGACGCCCGACGACATCGATGCCCTCGAAGCGATGCACCGCGCCTTCGTCCGTGCCTGGGGCCGGGATCCGCGCGAGGCGAGCCAGCACAACCGCGAGTTCCACTTCTCGCTCGCCGCCGCCGGCGCCATGCCCATCGTGTACGCGGTCATCGAGAAGATGTGGGCGATGATGGGGCCGAGCATCCACATGCTGCACACCGGCCTCAAGCCGCGCCGGCTCAGCGTGGAGACGCATCAGCACTGGGCCGTGTTGCAGGCCCTGCGCCGGGCGGACGCGGCCGGGGCGCGCGAGGCCATCCAGGAGGACATCCGCCTCTCCGACGCCGTCATCGAATGGACCGAGGACCGGACGCGGTCCGACGCACACGACACCCCGCGATCGCCGCGCGCGCGGCGCCACGCCTGACCCTTTTCCGGAGGAACCGACATGCCCGCCACCGCGATGAACCACTTCACGATCCTCACGGACGATCTCGACGCCACCGTGGATTTCTATTCGGATCTGCTCGGCCTGCACACCGGTGCGCGGCCGCCCTTCACGTTTCCCGGCGCGTGGATGTACGCCGCCTCGGGCGGCGAGGCCATCCTCCACATCATCGCCGGCCGCGCCCTGCCCGAACCGCGCGCGGGCGTCATCGATCACATGGCCTTCACGGGCAGGAACCTGCCGGACGTCCTGCGGCGCCTGAAGGCCCGCAATCTGCCCTACGACCTGAGGCACCTGCCGGGCAGCGGCGTGTGGCAGCTGTTCTTCCACGACCCGAGCGGCGCGAAGGTGGAGCTGGATTTCGACGCGACCGAGACCGACACGATCTGATCGCCCCGGCGCCCGCCTCATCGCCGCTACAACGGAGGAATCGTTCCCCATGTCCGGTCAGTCCATCCTCGTCGTCGGTGCCGGCGGTTTCGTCGGCTCGCACATCGCCCGTGCGCTGGTCGCGGCCGGCCACCGGGTCACCAGTTTCGGGATGCCGATGGACGTGGACCTGATGCCGGATCTGGCCGGCCGGATCCGAACGGTCACGGGGTCCGCCGAGGTGCCCGGCGAGATCGAAGCCGCGTTCGATGTCGCGGCGCCGGACGTCGTCATCTGGTCGGCCGGCTACAACGCCAATGCGGCGGGGCTGGCCGCCACCGGCGAAGCGGAACCGCACCGCTCGCTCGCCGTCAACGCCGTGGGTCTGTTCAACGTGCTCGAGGTCGCCCGCAGGCGGCACGTGAAGCGCGCCCTCGTCACCGGTTCGCTCGTGGCGTTCGGTCCGGCGTCGATGTACCCGCCGCAGCCCATCGATGAAGCCGCCGAGCCGCATCCCACCACGGGCTACGGACTGTCCAAGGCCCTGGGCGAACAGGTGGCGCAGTACTTCATCGACCGCTACGGCATGGAGGTCGCCACGTTCCGTCTGTCCGTCGTGTTCGGCCCCGGCCGCTGGTACGGCGGTGTCGTGGCGGCGCTCAATCGCCTGCTCGCCGAAGCCGCCCCCGGCCGCCGGGAAGCGATCCAGGTGCCGGCCGAACCCTTCGACCTCGTGCACGTGAAGGATGTCGCCACCGGGTTGCGGCTCGCCGTCGACTGCATCAAGCCGCTTGCGCGCCTGTACCACCTCAACAGCTTCACGACGACCTATGCGGAACTCGTGCGCGCGATCGAGCAGCAGGTGCCGGGGTTCGAAGTGGCGTGCACGACCGTCCCGGCGCCGATCGTCTTCCCGTTGATGAACTTCGACCGCATCCGCCGGGAACTGGGCTACGCCCCGGCCTTCGATGTCGGCGCTGCCATTGCGGATTGCCTCGCGTCGCGATAGCGGCGCTCACCATCGACCGGTCCCCGGCGGCGCACGGCGCCGGGGGGGATCGACTCAAGGAGAAGACACATGACAGAACTGAAGACGGCCGTCGTGATCGGCGGCGGCACGGGCATCGGGCGCGCATGCGCGGAAGTGCTGGTGGAAAAGGGCTGGGCCGTGCACTGCTTCGGCCGCGATCGCGACACCGACTGGCCCGCCGTGCTGCCATTCACGGCGCTGGATGTGACGGATGACGACGCCCTGACCGCCATCGCCGCGCAGGTCCCGGTGCTGCATGCCCTGGTGAACTGCGCCGGCGTGATCCTGCACGACGGCCAGGAGTTCACCGGCGACGGCTTCCGGCAGGTGATCGACGTCAATCTGGTCGGGACGGAGCGCGCGTCGGTGCTGTTCCGCAATGCGCTGGCGGCCGGCCGCGGTGCCATCGTGAACATCGCGTCGGTCTGGAGTTCGTTCGGTTCGGGCCGCAATCCCGCCTACTCGGCCAGCAAGGGTGCCGTCACGTCGCTCACGCGTTCGCACGCCGTCGCCTTCGCAGCCCAGGGGGTGCGCGTGAATGCCGTCGCGCCGGGCTGGATCGAGACGCGGTTGTCGGAACGCGCCCGCACCGATCCCGCCCGCAGCGGTCCGATCACTGCGCGCATCCCGCTCGGCCGCTGGGGCGAACCGCGCGATGTCGCGGACGTCGTCGCCTTCCTCGTCTCCGAGGAGGCCCGCTACGTGACCGGCACCGTCATTCCCGTCGACGGCGGCTACTGCATCTCGTAAGGAAGCGACATGGACACCCGAATGCTCGCGGCGCTCGGCGACCGCCTGTACGACGCGTGGCGCACCCGCCAGCCGGTGACGCAACTCACCGAAGCGCATCCCGACATGACCCTCGACGACGCGTATGCGGTTCAGCAGCGCATGATCGCGCGCCGCCGCGAGGCGGGTCTGAAGGTCGTGGGCAGGAAGATCGGCCTCACGAGCCAGGTCGTGCAGAAGATGCTGGGCGTGGACCAGCCCGACTTCGGCGTCCTGCTGTCGGACATGGTGTTCGGCGACGGCGACGCACTGCCGACCCCATCGTTGATCGCGCCGAAGGTCGAGGGCGAGATCGCCTTCGTGCTCAAGCACGGCCTGCAGGGGCCGGGCGTCACCACGGCGGATGTCCTGCGCGCCACCGATTTCGTGATGCCCTGCTTCGAGATCGTCGATTCGCGCATCCGCGACTGGAAGATCCGCATCCAGGACACCGTGGCCGACAACGCGTCGGCCGGACTGTTCGTGCTGGGCGGCAAGGCGGTCGATCCGCGCGACGTGGACCTGAGCCTCTGCGGCATGGTGCTGGAGAAGAACGGCGAGATCGTCGCGACCGGGGCAGGGGCCGCCGCGCTCGGTTCGCCGGTGAACGCGGTCGCGTGGCTCGCGAACCGCCTCGGCCAGCTCGGCATTGCGCTGGAGGCGGGAGAGGTGATCCTGTCCGGGTCCCTGGCCGCGATGCTCCCCGCGCAGGCGGGCGACAGTTTCCGCTGCACCCTCGGCGGGATCGGTTCCGTCGCCACCCGCTTCGCCTGAGGAGAGCACGGCCATGGCCCTCACCCCCGACGTCATCGAGCAACTCGCGGCGCATCTCGACAGCGCGCAACTGGAACGCCGCGATGTGGTCAAGATCACCGACGCGCATCCCGCGCTCGACCAGTCCGACGCCTACGCCATCCAGTACGCGATCCGCCGTCGACGGCTCGCCCGCGGACATCGCATCGCGGGGCTCAAGATGGGTCTCACGTCCCGGGCGAAGATGAGGCAGATGGGCGTCGAGGCGCCGATCTTCGGCTTCATGACCGAGGACTTCGCGCTGTCATCGGGCGCGGCGGTGTCGGTGGGCCGCTACATCCATCCGAAGATCGAACCCGAGATCGCGTTCGTCACGAGCGCGCCGCTGCGCGGGCCCGGCTGTCACGTGGGTGCCGTGCTGGCGGCGACCGCGTTCGTCGTGCCGGGGCTCGAACTGCTCGATTCGCGCTACCGGGACTTCAAGTTCGACCTGAACAGCGTGATCGCGGACAACACGTCCGCGGCGGGCTTCGCGATCGGTGACCGCCCGCGCAACGTCGACGACGTGGATCTCGCGACCGTCGGCGTGGTGCTGGAGAAGAACGGCGAGATCGTCGCCGTCGGCGCAGGTGCGGCCGTGCTCGGACATCCGGCCGCCAGCGTCGCAATGCTCGCGAACCTGCTCGCGGAACGCGGCGAGGAGATCCCCGCCGGCACGTTGATCCTGACGGGCGGCATCACCGAGGCCATCGCCGTCGCGCCCGGGGATCACGTCTGCGTCCGCGTGCAGGATCTCGGGTCCGTCTCCCTCAGATTCGTGCCATGAACGACCATCTGGTCAGTCGTCGCGACCTCGACTTCCTGCTGTTCGACTGGCTCGGCGTCGAGGGCATGACCGCGCATCCGCGCTTCGCCGACCACTCCCGCGAGACGTTCACCGCCGCCATCGACATGGCGCACGAGATCGCGGCCGAGAAGTTCGCGACCCACAACCGCAAGAGCGACGAGCACGAACCCACGTTCGACGGGCAGCGCGTCCATCTGATCCCCGAGGTGAAGGAGGCGCTGGACGCCTACATCGCCTCCGGAATGCTGGCGGCGGACCAGGACTACGAACTGGGCGGGATGCAACTGCCGTACACGGTGATGCAGGCGTGCATCGCGCTGTTCAACGCGGCGAACGTCGCGACGGCCACGTACGCGTTCATCACCTCGGCCAACGCGAACCTGCTGCGCACCTTCGGCAGCGACGCACAGAAGGCGAAGTACCTGCCGAACCTCTATTCGGGACGCTTCTTCGGGACGATGTGCCTGTCGGAGCCGCAGGCCGGATCCTCGCTGGGCGACATCCGCACGACGGCGGAACCGCAGCCGGACGGCACCTACCGCGTCCGCGGCAACAAGATGTGGATCTCCACCGCGGAGCACGAGTTGTCGGAGAACATCGTGCACCTCGTGCTCGCGAAGATCCCGGGCGGACCGCCGGGCGTGAAGGGCATTTCGCTGTTCATCGTGCCCAAGTTCCTCGTCAACGACGACGGCTCGCCGGGCGAGCGCAACGACACGAGTCTCGCGGGACTCAACCACAAGATGGGATTCCGCGGCACGACGAACTGCGTGTTCAATTTCGGCGAGCGGGGCGGCGCGGTCGGCGAGCTGATCGGCGAGCCGAATCAGGGCATGCGCTACATGTTCCACATGATGAACGAGGCCCGCATCTGGGTGGGCCTGGTCGCGGCGTCGCTCGGTTGCACGGGCTATCTGCATTCTCTCGCCTACGCCCGCGAGCGGACGCAGGGACGCACCGCGGCGGGCAAGGATCCGACCCGGCCGCCCGCGCGGATCGTCGAACACGCCGACGTGCGCCGCATGCTGCTGCTCCAGAAGATGTACGCGGAAGGGGCGTTGGCGCTGTGCCTCTACTGCGCCCGCCTCGTGGACGAGTCGGCGCACGGTGAGAACGAAGCGGTCCGTCATCGTGCGCACCAGTTGCTGGATCTGCTGACGCCGGTGACCAAGTCCTGGCCGTCCCAGTGGTGCCTGGAGGCGAACAGTCTCGCCATCCAGGTGCACGGCGGTTACGGCTATACGCGCGAGTACCCGGTCGAGCAGTTCTATCGCGACAACCGGCTCAATCCGATCCACGAGGGAACCAACGGAATCCAGGCGCTCGATCTGCTCGGTCGCAAGGTGGGCATGGATCGCGGCGCCGCCGTGGATCTGCTGGAACGCGAGATGCGGGAGGGCGCGATCCGGGCAGCGCTCGCTTCCGGCGATGCCGGCCTCGCGGCGCACGGACGGGCGTTGGCCGATGCGCTGGCGGACTGGCTCGGGGTGACGCGCGACGCGGTGCAACGTCTGGGCGGGCGCGAGGCGGAACTGACGCTGTCGAACGCCTCCGCCTATCTGGACGCGACGGGTCATCTCGTGATCGCATGGATCTGGCTGGAACAGGCGCTCGTGGCGGCGCGGTTGCTGCCCACGGCAGGCGGCGAGACGGCCGACTTCCTCCGCGGCAAGCGGCATGCGGCGTCGTGCTTCTTCGCATGGGAACTGCCGAAGGTGCGGCCCTGGCTCGACAAGGTCCGGACCGCCGATCGGCATTGGCTCGACATGCAGGACGCGTGGTTCTGAGTCATCACGCGACCTGCATGCGGGGTATCGAACGCCAGCGCGGTCGACGGGTCGTCGCGGCAGGCACGAGCGGGCGGGACGGCGTCGCTGCGATCAAGCCGCCCGGCACCGGCTGCAGGCGGAATCGCACAGCCGTCGAGACGCATCGCGTCGCACAGGAGGTCGGACATGAAGGTCTTCATCACCGGCGCGTCGGGTTACATCGGCGGGTCGATCGCGGCACGTCTTCTGGCGGAAGGGCACGTCGTCACGGGGCTGGTGCGAACCGAGGCGCGTGCAAGGGAGATCGCGGCGAGAGGCATCACGCCGGTCGTCGGTGATCTCGCGGACCTCGCGACCGTCGCCGGTGCGGCGAAGGAGGCCGATGCCGTCATCAACACCGCGAATTCGGACAATCGTCCGGTCGTGGATGCGATGCTCGAGGCGTTGCGTGGAACCGGCAGGACCTTCCTCCAGTCGAGCGGCTCCAGCATCGTGGCGGACCTGGCCGACGGCGAGAAGGAAGGCCCGGTCCATGACGAGGCGACACCCGTTCACCCGCTGCCGCTGCGGGCCGGTCGCGTGGCATTGAACGATGCCGTCATCGCGGCCGCCACCGAGGGCATCCGGACCCTGGTCGTGTGTCCGAGCCTGATCTACGGCGAGGGGCACGGCGTCCATCGCGACAGCATCCAGATCCCCTGGCTCGTCGATCTCGCGAGGAAGCACGGTGCCGGCCGTCACGTGGGGGCGGGCCGCAACATCTGGTCGAACGTGCATATCGACGATCTGGTCGACCTCTACCTGCTCGCGCTGGCGAAGGCGCCGGCGGGAGCGTTCTACTACGCGGAGAACGGCGAGAACTCGATGCAGGCGACGGCCGCGGCGGTGAGCCGCATGCTCGGGTTCGGCGGCGTCACGCGGCCGATGAGCGTGGCCGAGGCCGTGGCGGAGTGGGGCGAGGGGCCGGCCCGCTACACGATGGGATCGAACAGCCGCGTTCAGGCGAGGCGCGCGCGCACCGAACTCGGCTGGCGACCTTCGGCCCGGTCGATGATCGAGGAGATCGAGCGCGGGTGCTACGCGCGGTGACGTCGGTCGGGTCGGGGCGGAACCGCCGATGCGCCGGGGCGGAAGCGGAAACGCAGGCCGCAATGCGGATGTCACGCACCGGCCGCCCTGTGCGAGGGCGCTGGATGGGCGCCATGCCGATGGGGATGGATGTTCGGACGCGTGCGCGGTGCGCACCCGATGACGGGTCGCCTCCGCGGCGCGTCCCGGATCACCGATCCTCATTCACGGATCACTGATTTTCGCTACGCTCGTTGTCGTCGTTCCCTCAACCACCCGCACGGGAGATTCCGCCATGCCCCTCGTCCACATCAGCCTCATGGAAGGCCGCACCACCGAACAGAAGCGCGTCGCCATCCAGAAGGTCACGGTCGCGCTGCAGGAAGCCTTCAACGCGCCGCCCGAGACGATTCGCATCTGGTTCACCGACATCCCGAAGACCGACTTCGGCATCGGCGGCAAGACGGCGAAGGAACTCGGACGGTAACGCGCGTGGTCCGTGAAGACGTGGCGTCGTGAAACGCCGGCAGACGGTGCGCTGCGCCGCACCGTCTATTTCAACCGCACCTTCGCCGGGTCCACCTCCAGCGCCTGCTCGACACGCAGGTCGGCCGTATCCACGAATTCGGCCCGCAGTTCGCCCTTGCCGGCCTGCGGCAGGAAGTAGAAGCGGAAGCTCGGGTTCTCGCTGATCGTGAAGTCCAGGTCGGCCGACATCACGAGCTTGTCGCCGTAGTGCACGCGGATCTCGCGGACGAAGCGCGGCGGTTCCGGGGCGTCGCCGCCGATGCCGGAGAACTGGGGGTGACGCACCTGCAACTGCGCGAGCAGCGGTTCGCCCGGGTCGGCGTATTGCTCTTCGACGGACACGCGCACCTTGCCCAGATTGCGCAGCGCCTGGTCGTTCTTCGCGCCGGCCGCCGAACAGCCGCCGGCCCCGGTCACCAGTTTCGCGTCCATCCACAGCGAGCCGTCGTTCAGTTCGGCGATGACGCGCACGGGCGACGCGCTCTCCAGGCGCACGCGCGTCTCGATGTCGGCCTTGCCGCTCTCGGGCGTGAAGTTGAAGCGCACCCCGAACGGCGAGGGGTTCTGGTCGATCACCAGCCACAGATGCTTCACGTGGCGTTCGGGTTTCTGGAAGATCCGCGTCCGGATCAGCAGCGGCACGACGGCGGCGTCATCCGCGTGCGGAGTGACGAACAGCTCCACGACCTTGTTGCCGGCATCGGCGCGTACCGGACGCTCGCCGAACATGGCGCGGCTGAGTCCGAGCCAGCGCTCGGTCAGGAACGCCTCCTGCGCCTGCACGGAGACCGACAGGACGGCGAGCAGCCAGGCGAGACCGGCAAGGCGTGGACGCATGATCGAAGGGTCTCCCGTTGCACGTGGGTCGGAGGTCGGGCGGGACGTCACGCGCCTTGCGCGGCAGCGCGCTCGGCGAGGATGCGTTCGGACGGCCGCACGTTCATGGTCATCTGGAACAGGCCCGCCGCGATGCCGATGCCCACCGCGCCTTTCCAGGCCCACTCGTACGAACCGAGCGAGCTGTAGATCAACCCGCCGCCCCAGGCACCGATGAACGAGCCGACCTGGTGGCTGAAGAAGGCAATGCCGGAGAGCGTGGCCATGTACCGCAGGCCGAACAGATGCACGACCAGACCGCTCACCAGCGGCACGACACCCAGCCACAGCATGCCCATGGCGGCCGCGAACAACCACGTCGACCAGGGCGTGGCGGGCAGCGAGAAGAAGGCCGCGATGCACAGCGAACGCAACACGTAGATGCCGCCGAGCAACACCCGCTTGGAGTGCCGGCCCCCGAGCCAGCCGAACAGGTACGACCCGATCACGTTGAACAGCCCGACCAGGGCGAGGGCCGTGGAGCCGACGGTGGGATCCATGCCGCAGAGTTCCAGGTACGTGGGCAGGTGGGTCGTGATGAAGACCAGCTGCAGTCCGCAGACGAAGAAGGCCGTGGCCAGCACCAGATAGCCGCGGTGTCCGAGCGCCTCGCGGACCGCTTCGCCGACGGATTGCGGGATGCCGCTGCCGGCGGAGACGACGAGCTTGTCCGCGCCGCCGGCCAGGAAGGCGGCCGGCAGCATGACGGCCACGAGACCGAGAAAGCCCACCATGGCCACCTGCCAGCCCGACGAGGAGATCAGCGATTGCGCCAGCGGTGATGCGAGCGTGAGACCGAGCGAGCCCACGGCGGAGACGGATCCCATCGCCACGCTGCGCCGCATCGGAGAGACGGTGCGCGCCGTCACGTTCATGGCGATGTTGCTGGCGGTGCACGAGAGGGCCAGGCCGATGCAGAGGCCGGCGCCCAGCGTGAAGACCAGCGCCGAATGCGCGTTCATGCTGAGCACGAGGCCGGCGGCGTAGATGATCACGCCCGTCATCGCCACCGGTCCGGCGCCATGGCGATCCACGCTCATGCCGGCAAACGGCTGCGTGAGCCCCCAGACGATGTTCTGGATGGCGATGGCCAGCGAGAAGTCGGCGGCCGTGATGCCCGTGTCGCGAATGATGTGCGGCTGGAACAGCCCCCAGCTCTGGCGCATGCCCATGGCCAGGCTGAGCATGATTGCGGCACCGCCGAGGATCGCCAGCGTCTGGCGGGAGGTGAGGTTTTCGCGTCGCATCGGATCCGGTCCGGACGTCACAGGGGAGGACCGATTATCGGGGAAGCGTGCGGCGGGCGCATCTCGCGTCGACGGACGTCGACGTCGATCCGGTCAGCCCGTCACGTTCGAATCGCCGCGAACGCCCGCCGCGGCAACGACGCTCCCGGGAGCATCCGATCCGCGGCGAGGCGGACTTCGCGCCGCACGTCGACTGCGGCCGCGCCGATCCGGTCCGGCATGGGGGGGTGTCGCGGGCGGTCGGTCGGCCTCATTCCACGTTTCATCGGTGCGTGGCGGCGGGGCGCCATCCCCCGACCGACCTCACGCCTCCCGATACTTCTCGATCACGGCCGGATCGGGCTCGAAGCCCAGGCCGATGCCCGTCGGGATCGCGATGCGGCCGCGCTTCGGCACGATCGCGTCGCCGTAGAGCGTGGTGACCTGGCTCGCGTACAACCATTCGATCGGTGTCCGGCGCGGCAGCGTCGCGGAGAACTGCAACCCGGCGAGGAAGCCCGGTCCGAAATAGGGCGTGTGCGGAATCACGGTCACGTTGTGCGCGGCGGCGAGCGTGGCGACCTTGCGCAACTCCGTCACGCCGCCGATCTTGGTGGGGCTGGGCTGGGCGATGTCGACGGCGCCGTACTCGAACATGTGCTGGAACTGCATCACGGTCGTCGCATTCTCGCCGGCCGCGATCGGGATGCCGGAGACCTCCCGCACGCGCGCCAGCGCGGCGTAGTTCTCGGGGGGCCAGCACGGCTCCTCCAGCCAGTGCAGGTTGCACTCCTGCAACTGCTCGGCCATCGCCAGCGCTTCGGCCTGCGTCCAGGGGCAGTTCGTGTCGAGCATCAGTTTCACGTCCGGTGCCGCGGCGCGGGCGGCGCGCGTGGCCGAGGCCGTGGTCTCGTGCAGCTTCACGTACTCGTAGCCCTCGGACAGCACCTTCTTCATGATGGCCGTGATCGCGGGGGCGGTGGTGTAGGGCATCAGGCTCGCGTAGACCGGCAGGTCCGGGTGCGAGGTGCCGCCGAGCAATTCGTGCAGCGGCAGCTTCGCGCGCTTCGCCGCGATGTCCCACAGGGCGATGTCGATGCCGCCGAGGCCGAAGATGGCCGGACCGCTGCGGCCGAAGATGTGCAGCTTGTGATGCAGCTCGGCCATCATCGGTTCGATCTGCGTCGCATCCCGGCCCACCACGAGCGGGGCGATGGTCGTCTCGATCGCGGCCTTCGTGGCCGGGATGATGTTGTAGCCGAACGCCTCGCCCCAGCCGGTGATGCCGGCATCGGTCTCGACCTTCACGAGCAGGGTGTCGATGGTCGTCCAGCTCTTGCCGCCGAAGCCGGAGGAGGCTTCCTCCGGCGCGCGTGGAATCCTGACGACGATGGGTTCGATGCGAGTGATCTTCACGGTGGTGATCTCCAGGTCCTTTACCGAAGCGGGCGGGGGTGCCATCCCATGACCGCATACAGCGCGATGAAGCCGATGACGTAGGCCATCGCGACATGCCACCCCCCTTTCAACCAGGCGGCGGCCGACCGCCCCTCGGGGAACATGCCGCACAGGGCCACGCCTGCCGACGAGCCGAACCAGAGCATCGATCCGCCGAAGCCCACGGCGTAGGCGAGCATGCCCCAGTCGTAACCGCCCTGCTCGAGCGCGAGCGCGGTGAGCGGAATGTTGTCGAACACGGCCGAGATGGCGCCGATGGCGAACGAACTCATCCACGAGGGCGCGGGCAGCTCCTTCACGGGCATCATCGAGGCGCACAGCACGAGCGACAGCAGGAAGACGCTGCTGCGCAGGGCGGACGGCAGTTCCGCGAAGGCCGGACCGCGCACGGGGCTCGCGAGCAGCAGCGCGAGCCAGACCGCCGCACCGATCCAGGGGAACGCATCGGCGGATCCGGGGTAGGCGAGGTTGACGGTCACGTTCGCGGCGATCGCGACGACGAGCACCTTCAGCACGATGACGACGCGCGGCCAGTCGACATGCGCTCCCTCGGGCGGATCCTTGCGGATCGGCGAGAAGCGCTGCTGCTGGAAGGCGGCCGGAATGCCGAACACGATCAGCGCCGTGCCCGCGGCGACGTAGGCGTGGAGCACGTCGACGGGGCTCACGCCCTTGATCCACATCATCGTGGTCGTGGTATCCCCCACGACGCTGCCGGACCCGCCGGCGTTCGATGCGGCCACGATCGCCGCGAGATAGCCGACGTGGAGCTTGCGCCGGAACACGTCCGCCGCGATGGTGCCGCCGATCAGTGCCGCCGCGATGTTGTCGAGAAACGCCGACAGCACGAACACCAGCACGAGCAGCACGAAGCCGCCCTTCCAGTCATCGGGCAGCAGGTGCGGCAGGTAGCGCGGCACGCGGCTCTGATGGAAGTGTTCCGCGAGCAGCGCGAAGCCGGTGATGAGCAGCAGCAGGTTCGCGAGCGTCACCCAGTGTTCGGCGAGATGGCCGATGAGCCCGGACAGGCCATCCCCCGCATGGAAGCCGACGACGAAGAGCTTGTAGAGCAGCAGGGCCGACGCGCCCCCGAGGGCGATCGGCAAGGCGTGCCGATGCGACAGCGCGATGCCGAGCAGCGTCGCGGCGAACAGCAGGAACTCGAGAGGGATGCCCGCGATGCGCACGATGCTGGTGTCGACCGGCCTCAGTGTCCGCCGGCGGGGTCGTCGGCGATGCGGCTGCGCAGCCGGCGGATCCCGAACCATGTGACGCCGCAGGCGACCGGCACCAGCAGGCCCAGCGCCGCATCGACGTTCAGCGGCAGGCCGATCCCCTTGCCCGCCTTCAGCACGTACCCCACGAGACCCAGCAGGTAGTACGTGATCGCGACGACCGACAATCCCTCGACCGCATGCTGCAGCCGCAACTGCAGCTGCGCGTTGCGATTCATCTGTTCGAGGATGTGCTGGTTGGCCTGCTCCTGAGCGAGCGAGACGCCGGTGCGCAGCAGGTCGTTGGTGCGGCCGACCTTGGCGGCGAGCGTCTCCTGGCGCATCGCGGCGGACACGCAGGTCTCCATCGCCGGGGCCAGCCGCCGTTCCATGAATTCGCCGATCGTCGGGACACCTTCGATGCGGACTTCGCGCAGGTCGCCGATGCGGGCCTTGACCAGCCGGTAGTACGCCTGTGCCGCGCTGAAGCGGTAGTTCGTCCGCAGCGACAGGGCTTCCACGCGTGCGGCCAGACTCGACAGCCGCGACAGGAGCGAGGCGTCGGACAGCGATCGTTTCGGGTTGACGATGGTGGCGGACAGCTCGGTGAGTTCCACTTCCATGCCGCCCAGGGCCTGCGTGCTCTCGCGGGCCACGGGCAGTGCGAGCAGCGCGGTCATCCGGTAGGTCTCGATCTCGCACAGGCGCTGCACGAGCCGGCCCGCCTGGGCTTCGCGCAGGCCGACGTCGCGCAGCAGGAAGCGGGTGTACCCGTCCGGTCCCACCTGGAAATCGGTCCAGACCTCGCCGCCGGCGAGCACCTGGCTGCCGACGATCGGCGGTTGCGGAAACAGTCCCTTCAGGCGCGGGCTGCGGAAATCCATCGGCGTGCCGCTCTCGATGGCCACGTGGCACGCCACCAGGACGGATCCCGCCAGCAACTCGAGCCAATCGGTCGGTGCGTGCCGGATGGCCGGCCGGGCGAACGGATCACCATCGGGCAGGCCGGGCTCCACGAACAGGAAGGTGCAGAACTCGGTGTGGCGCTCCCACTTGAGGCTCAGGTGCCCGAAGTCGTGGATGAAGTGCTGTGCGCCGTCGCCCGGCGGGGCGACGCCGAACCGCTCGCAGAATGCGCCGATCAGCCGCGTGGCCCGCGCTGCCTCGTGCCCCACGTAGACCGCGAGATGGGAGGCGCGGGCCGGCACGGTGACTGCCATGAACGGGCGCGCGTGCACCTCGCTCGCGAGCAGCAGGCGCTGCGGGTGGTTGAGGGAGGTGGCGAGTGTCACGGGCGGTACGGGGGAGAGCCGGAAAGCCCGGATGGTATCGCGGGTCTGCCGCCGGGCGCGTCCCGGCGAACGAACTTGTGCGACGAGGGTCGCACAGGCGGACGGAGATTCCCTACAATCCGCGCGCCGTTCGACGGGCCGTTCCCGGTCTTCCCGGGGTCTCCGGCCCGCCGTGTTTCCGTTTCGAAGGAGGAATGTCATGAAACTCACGAAATCCCTGGTCGCCGTCGCCCTCGTCGCCGTGCTGACCGCCTGCAGCAGCGAGAAGGAACCCGCCCAGCTCGCCATCAATGCCGCCCAGCAGGCCGTGGAAAGCGCCCGTGCCGAAGGGGCGAAATTCGCCGCGGACAAGTTCGGCGAACTGGAAGCCGCGCTCAAGGCCGCACAGGATCAGTTCGCGAAAGGCGACTACAAGGAAGCGCTGGCCGCCGCCGGACCCCTCGCCGCCAAGGCCCAGGAAGTCCTGAAGGTCGCCGCCGCGAAGAAGGAAGAAGCCGCGAAGGCGGCCGAGGCCGCGAAGGCCGAACTCGCGAAGCACTGGGAGGAGATCAGCGCCAGCGTTCCGACGATGGTGGATGCCGTGACCAGGCAGCTCGACGTGCTCGGCAAGGCGAAGAAGCTGCCCGAGGGTCTCGACAAGGAGAAGCTGGCCGCGATGAAGCCTGCACTCGACGAGGCGGTGAAGGCGCTGGAGGAGGCCAAGACGGCCGCGACCTCGGGTGACCTCGCCAAGGCTCTCGAAACCGGCAAGGGCGTGAAGGACAAGCTGGTCGAAATGGCCGCCGCCCTGGGCATCAAGCAGGACGGCCAGTAAGTCCCTTCGGGCATGCCGGAACGCAGCGGGGCCGTGCGATGCACGGCCCCATTCGTTTCCGGGGTCCCGTCGACGGGACCCGTGGCCATTCCCTCAGTAGCTGCCGCCTGGCTTGACCGCCGCGGCCGCGCCGGTCCGCACCTCCGCGATCGCGGCTCTCGCGGCCGTGTTCAGCAGCGCGTTGTCGCCCATGATGGTCGTGAACTGGAAGCCGAGTGCGATCATCTCCTTCGCCATCGCGGCCGAGCCGCAGTGCAGACCGGCACGAATGCCGTGCTTCTTCGCCCCCGCCAGGATCGTCCTGATCGCATCGAGCACGATCGGATCCGTCGGCGTTCCCGAGGGCGCGCAGCCGAGCGTGATGGCGAGATCGTTCGGGCCGATGTAGAGGCCGTCCAGGCCCGGCACGCTGAGGATGTCGTCGAGGTTGTCCATGGCCTGCTTGGTCTCGATCATCGCCATCGTCACGATCGTGTCGTTCGCGTGCTTGAAGTAGTCGGCGCCGCCATACCACGTGGCGCGCACGGGGCCGAAGCTGCGGTAACCCTTCGGTGCGTAGCGGCACGCACCCACGAAGGCTTCGCAATCGGCGCGCGTGTTGATCATCGGGCAGATGATCCCGTAGGCACCCGCATCGAGCAGTTTCATGATGATGCCCGGCTCGCACCAGGGCACCCGGGCGAGCGGCGTCGTCGCGGTCGTGCTGATGGCCTGGAGCATGCCGACGGCGACCTGGAAGTCGATGTGGCCGTGCTGCAGGTCCACGACGAGGGAATCCCAGCCGCATTGCGCCATGTTCTCGGCGGTGATCGAGCTGGGGATGCCGAGCCAGCCGTTGATGACGGCGCCGCCGCGCGACCAGATGGAACGGACAGGGTTTTCTCTCACGGTGACTCCTCGGTGGGGGGGACGGTGCCGCAGGGACGTCGGCGTTCGCGCCCGATGATATGACAGGACGTTCTTCCGTCGACCGGAACGTCACGTGCCGGATGCGGGCATTCCGGGCGATGCCGTCACCGCGGTCCGACGACGGCCACCGCGGTCGCCGCATGTCGTCGCGACCTTCCCGAATTCGCGGTCGCCGCGCTTCACACGCTGCCCCACCGCGTGAGCAACCCGATGCCCATCAGCACCGGCGTCGCCAGATTGACGATCACGTTCATGCCCATGGCCGGCATCAGGGCAGGCAGGTCGTCGGCGTGCCGCACGACCCGGAAGGCCGCGGCGATGGCGACGGGTGCCGTCAGCAGTCCCAGCGCGCAGCCGAGCGGCAGCGCGTGCAACGCCAGCGCGACGAGCAACGTGAGATAGGCCAGCTGGAGGATCCCGGCATAGACCCACGCCGCACGGGGGCGCCCCAGCATCATGGGCAAGTGGCGACGGCCCACGCGCCGATCGGCCTCCACGTCGGGAAACTGGTTCAGCAGCAGCAGGTTGTTCGCAAGGAAGAACGGCACGATCGACGCGATCCAGGCCGCCGGTGCGTACTCGCCGGTGAGCGCCACGTGCGTGCCGACCACCATCAGCGGACCGAAGCCCAGGCCCGGCGCGATGAGGCTCGCCGTCGGATGCCGCGTGACCCACGGCGTGTAGGCGAGGACGACCGCAACCCCCAGGAGGCCGATGGGGAGCAGTGCCGGGCCGCGTTCGACGAGGAAGTACAGGCCGACCAGGCATGCCACCCCGAGGGTGGCGCATGCGATCAGGAACGTGACGGGCGCGAGATCCGGATGGGACGGCAGCGTGCCGCTCCCGCCGCTGAAGGGCGTGCGCTCCGTGTGGAGATCGAGGCCGCTGCGGAAGTCGAAGTATTCGTTGAAGGCGTTGACCGCGGCGTGTGCCGCGATGCCGCCGAGCAGCACGAGGATCACGTCCTGCGCCGTCACGTGCCCGCCGGTCCAGATGGCCGTGCCGATGCCCAGCAGGATGCAGGCGGGCGCCAGCAGCAGGAAAGGCGGTCGGGTGGTGGCGAGTGCGAGCGCCAGGGAACGGCGGCCGGCCATGGGTCGCGTCAGGACTTCCCGCGATCCGCCAGGACTTCCTCGAGCTTGACCAGGGCGTCCCACATCGCCGGGAATCCGGCGTAGGCCGCCACCATGAACAGTGCCTCGAAGATCTCCTCGATGGTGGCGCCGTTGTTGATGGCCATGTCGAAGTTGAGCTTGAGCGCGTTCGTGCGCCCCTGGGCCGCGAGGACGCAGAGGCTGCACAGGGAGCGGGTCTTGAGGTCGATGCCGCCGCGTGACCAGATGCGCCCGCCGACGACGGACACGACCTCGTGCCGGAAGTCGGGGCACACCGCGCCGAAGCGCGCCATCAGGGCGTCGATCTTGTCGGCGCCCACCATCTGCTTGAATTGTTCGAACCCGCGTTGATAATCGTCCATTCCCGTTTCCCGCGATGCACGGAGTGCGAGGGCACTCGGTTGGAGGTGGACGGATCGTGTCCGTCGTTCGCGGCGATCATACGGGGGCCGATTCCATTCGTCGACGCGCATGCCGGCGCCGGCGCGCCGCCAATCCGAGGTGACCGACATGCCACGCAAGCGGACCATCAGCGAACGGATCCTCGCCTGGCATGCGGGCCGCGACCCCGAACGGTTGCAGCGCAAGAACAAGCTGCTGCGTCGCGACGCACTCGGTTTTCTCCGGGGGACGGCCTTCCTGTTCTGGCAGGACTGGCGCGGCGGCCTCCTCGACCGGGCCCCTGCGGCGTGGTGCTGCGGCGATCTCCACACCGAGAACTTCGGCAGCTTCCGCGGCTTCAACCGGCTCGTCTATTTCGACATGACCGATTTCGACGAAGCGTGTCTCGCGCCCGCGAGCTGGGATCTGGCGCGGATGCTCGCGAGCGTGCGGGTCTGGGCACGGGTCACGGAGCGCAGTGACGCCGACGAGAGCGCGCTGGCCCGTGTCTGCCTCGAAAGCTACGCAGGAGCGCTCCGATCCGGACGCGCCATGTGGGTCGAACGGGCGACGGCGTTCGGTCCGGTCCGTGAACTGCTGCGGTCGGCCGGCGTGCGCAAGGCGCAATCGCTCATCGAGGAACGCGCGACGCTCGGACGCCAGCCCCGGCTCCGCCTGATGCGGCGCAAGGCGCTCGAAGCGACGGCAGCCGACTGCGAGCGCATCGGCGCCCACCTCGGCGAGTGGCTGGCCGCGCGCCTGCCGGGTGCCTCAGCCGGCGCGCCCGAGGTGCTGGACGTCGCTCGCCGCGTGGCCGGCAACGGGAGCCTGGGCATCGAGCGCTACGTCGCGCTCGTGCGCCAGGCCGGAGACGACCCGCTCATGCTCGTGGACGTGAAGCTCGCGGCGCCATCGGCGGCCGTATCGCGCTCGCCGTTCGTCCAGCCGGCCTGGCGCAACGAAGCCGAGCGCGTCGTCGCGGTCCAGCAGATCATGCAGGCCGCGAGCCCCGCCTTTCTCGGGGCGATGGTCATCGGTCGGCACGCGTATGTCGTCCGAATGCTGCAGCCCTCGGAGAACCGCCTCGACATGCGGACGGCGTGCACGACGGCGGCGGTGGCGGAGGAACTGCTCGGTCTGCTCGGACAATTGCTGGCGTGGAACCAGTTGCGCGCGAGCGGGCGTGCGGGCGCCGCGGTCGCGGACGACCTCATCGCGTGGGGCCACGAGCGCGCGTGGCGCGCCCGGATGCACGACCAGGCGGCGGTCCTCGCCGACCGGGTCATCGCCGCGTGGGCGTCCTACCGCGCGTCCGGCGTCCGCCTCGGCGAACGCGATGCGTAGCGCCCGTCGCGCCCCGTCGGCGTGATGTCCCCTTGCGCCGGGAGGCGGCCTTGACGTAGAAACCCGGTTCGACTTCCGACCCCTATGCCTTCGCCGGCGGCGCTCCCGCGGCCGGTGCCACCGAGGACCCCGCTCCATGGACTATCAGTACCTGCAGCTGTCGATCGACCGGCGCGTCGCGACCGTCACCATCCACCGTCCCGACAAGGGCAACGCGCTCGCGCCGCAGGTGCTCGAGGAACTGGAACACGTGTTCCTGTCCGTGGCGGGACGCGACGACGTCGCGGTCGTCATCCTCACGGGCGGCGAGAAATACTTCTCGGCCGGGTTCGACCTGAACGAGATCCGCAAGCTGGAGAAGGTCTCGAACGAGTCCTACACCGCGATGTTCCACCGCACCTACCGCGCGATCCTGTTCTGCGACCAGCCGGTCATCGCCGCCGTGGGCGGCGCTGCGATCGCGGGCGGCTTCGACCTCACGATGATGTGCGACATCCGCTACGCCTCCGCGCGCGCCAAGTTCGGCCAGCGCGAGATCGTGCTGGCGCTCACGCCGATCATGGATCCGCTGTGGCGGATCATCGGGCTGGGCCGCGCGAAGGAAGTGACCCTGACCGGCCGCATCTACGGCGCGGAGGAAGCCGAGCGCATGGGCTACGTGAGCCGGGTCTTCCCCGAGGGCCAGCTGCTGGAGAACGTGATCCTCATCGCCCGCGAGATGGCCGGCTACGACCGCCAGTGCCTCGTCGAGACCAAGCGCCTCGGCAACCAGATCCTCGCGCAGGATCTCGACACCGCCATGCGCACGCAGGAGTGGCTGTTCCGCACCTACATCGGATCGGCGGAGAACCACAAGCGCATCGACGAACTCCAGGCGAAGCTCGCGGCGGCGAAGAAGTCGTGACCGGTGACAAGTTCGAGCCCGCCGGAGCGCGTTCGGGATGAGTTCCGACCGCTGCGCCATGCGCGTTGTTTCCGCCGTTCGCCCCAGCGGGCACCTGCCATTCACGGATCCCGGGGGTAAGCCATGCTCGGACTCGGCATCATCGGCCTCGGCCTCGCGCTGAAACCCCATGCGCTCTCGCTCAGGGAACTCGAATCCCGGGTGAGTGTTCGCGGGGCCTACAGCCCCTCGGCCGCGCGGCGGCAGGAATTCGAATCGGCGTGGCGCTGGCCCACCCGCGATTCGCTCGACGCGCTGCTCGCGGATCCGGCCGTCCAGGCCGTCCTGATCCTCACGCCGCCGCGGACGCACTTCGACCTCGCCTCGCGGGCCGCCGGCGCCGGCAAGCACGTGCTGCTGGAGAAGCCCGTCGACGTCACCCATGCGGAGGCGAAGCGGCTCGTCGACGTCGTCGATTCGCATCGACGCCGTCTCGGCGTCGTGTTCCAGCATCGCTTCCGGCCGGGAGCGATTGCGCTGCGCGACATCCTCCGGCAAGGTGAACTCGGTGAACTGCTGAGCGTGTCGGCGGCCGTGCGCTGGTGGCGTTCACCGGCGTACTACGCGCAGCCCGGTCGAGGCATGAAGGATCGCGACGGCGGCGGCGTGCTGCTGACCCAGGCGATCCACACGCTCGATCTGATGCTGGACCTTGCCGGGCCCGCAGCGCGCGTGAGTGCGCGATGCCGCACGAGCCCGCTGCGGCGCATCGACACCGAGGACATCGCATGCGCCACGGTGGAGTTCCAATGCGGAGCCATCGGTGTCCTCGATGCCACGACCGTGGCGACGCCCGGCTACCCCGAGCGCATCGACATCGCCGGTACGCGCGGCAGCGCCGTGATCGAGGCGGAGCGGCTCACCGTGCACCGCGACGGGCGCGATCCGCTGGTGATCGACGGCGCGACGGCCGGGGGCGGCGGCGCCGACCCGATGGCGTTCTCGCACGAACCGCACAAGCGATTGATCGAAGATTTTCTCGAGGCGGTGGAGACCGGGCGCGCCCCGATGGCGGATGGACACAGCGCGCTGAAGGTGCATGCGCTGATCGACGCGATGCTGGCGTCGTCGACGGCTGGAACCTGGATGGACCTCCCGTAGGGTGCGCACCGGGCATCGTCCCATCGACGAACGCCGCACACCCGACCCCTCGAACGACAACGCGGCCGAATCATCGGCCGCGTTGCGGGTGTGAGGAAGCGTCGAATCCGTCTAGCGTCGCGCCCGCCGAGCGCCCCAGCCCACCAACCCGATTCCGGCCAGCATCAGTGCGTACGTTTCCGGTTCAGGAACGGCGGCCACCGCCAGGTGATCGAGTGTCCACCCGTCCCCGGCCAGGTTGTCGAACGTGATGCTGTGGATGACGTCCGAGTCGGTCGCGTCGATCCTCACGTAACCGAAGCGCCCGCCGCTGGCAGCACTCCCGACGCTCAACACCGCCGCGCCGCCGTTCACTCGGAAGGACACGCCGAGTTCGTTCTGCTGCAGGCTGAATCCGACGGACCGCGCCGGCGCCGTGAACACCATGTCGATGTTCCCCCAGTTCGACGCGTCGCTGTAGGGGTGGGACTGGTTGCCGAATCCGCTGACCAGCACCTTGGATCCGTCCCAGAGCGACGAACACGCCGACGACCCGCACGGGTGGCTGTAGAAGGCGTTGCCGAAGGAGTCGTTGCCGCCGAGCCCCGAGGGACGGGGATCGAAAGTGGTCGGAAGCGTTCCGGCCGGGGTGATCGTGCCGGCGTCCGCGGACCAGCCGATCTGCAGGCCGGGGATCAGGGTGGTGTCTTCGAAGTCCTCGATCGTGTCGCCGGTCACGCCGATCACGCCGTCGTCGGCACCCCATTGCGCGGAGGAGAACGTCGTGACGGTGAATCCCGCGTGGGCGGCGGTGGAGAGCGCGGCGAGCAGGCCGGCGAGGAGCGTCGCGTAAGACTTCAGGTTCATGGGAGGCCTCCCTTGGTTGGTCGGAACGCGCGGAAGCAATTCCGGGTCCACGGTATCTACCGCGTTGTTTCGGCGTGACAAGGGTCTTGCCGACGTCACGGACCGGACGCGAGTGTCAAAGCGGCTGACTGTCGGTGCCGTCGAAGCGGCAGGGCGCCCCGCATCGGGCGTTGCCGGGCGGATGCGAACCGTCGAGCGGCTCCCTTCGAATGGCGGAGCGCGGAGGGCCATGCCGTGCGGGCCCGCCGTGGACTCCCGCCCTCCTTGCGGTCTCCGATACGTCAGCGGCATCCCGGTCCGTGTGTCCGGCGTGCTACCTTGCGGCATCGCGTTTCCCCGACGAGTCGACCCTGCTCATGGACTCCATCGACACCATTGCCGGCATGGCCTCGGCCATCCGCGCCGGCACGCTCACCCCGACGAAGATCGCCGAGTCCGCCCTCGCACGCATTGCCGCGCTCGACCCCGGCCTGCATGCATTCATCCGCGTCATGGGTGACCAGGCGCTTGGCCAGGCGCGCGCCGCCGAGGTGCAGCTTCGCAGCGGTGTCGACCTCGGGCCGCTGCACGGCATCCCCTACGCGGCGAAGGATCTGTTCGACGTGCGTGGCATCGCCACGGGCGCGGGCTGCCGACTCCTCGCCGACGACATCGCGGAGGACGACGCCGCCGTCGTTCGCAATCTCGGCCGGGCGGGCAGCGTGCTGCTCGGCAAGACGCACACGGTGCAGTTCGCCTACGGCGCGGCCGGCCTCAATCACGACCTCGGCACGCCGCACAACCCCTGGCACCGCGACCCTCACGCGCCCGGCGGATCGTCGAGCGGAAGCGCCGTGGCCGTGGCGGCCGGCTTGTCCCCGATGGCGCTCGGCACCGATACCGGCGGCTCCGTGCGGGTTCCCGCGGCGCTCTGCGGAATCGTGGGTCTCAAGACCACCGTCGGCCGGATCAGCCGCGCAGGCGTCTACCCGCTGTGCCTCACGCTCGACAGCGTCGGCCCCATCACCCGCACCGTCGAAGATGCCGCGCTGGCTTTCCAGGCCATGCAGGGATCGGATGATCGTGACGACTCGACCCGGGGCATCGCGCCGCTGGACACGCTGCGCGGGCTGAAGGATGGCGTGAAAGGGTTGCGACTCGCGTTCGGCGAAACCACGTTCTTCGACGATGTCGATCCCGATGTCGACCGCGCGGTGCGCGAGGCCGCGCACGTGTTCCGGGATCTCGGCTCACCCCTCGGTGCGCTGGCCATTCCCGAAGTGGCGGCCGCCTGGGCCGAACCGAAGCGTCCGCTGCTGATCCCGGCCGAAGGCTGCGCGGTCAATGCCGACCTGCTCGATCGGCACCTGAGCGAACTCGATCCGGCCATCGGCCCGCGGATGCTCACCGGGCGTGCCCTCTCCGCGCCCGACTATGTCGCGTTGCTCGCGCGCCTGAAGGATCTGCAGCGGGCGGTGTGCTGGACGCTGCGCGATGTGGATGCGTTCATCGTGCCCACGACGATGTCCCCCGCCCGGCCCATCGCGGCGTTCGATACCGACACCGACCGCTACCTCGCGTACAACTGGCGGGTCCACCGCAACACCGGCATCGGTAACCTGCTCAACCTTTGCGCCGTGTCCGTGCCCTGCGGATTCACCGCCGACGGATTGCCGATCGGATTGCAGATCTACGCGAAGCCGTTCCAGGAAGATGTGGCGCTGCGGGTCGCGTACGCCTACGAGCAGGCGACGGCGTGGCATCGGCGACGGCCGACGATGGCGTGGGTGGGGAAGTAGGGGAACGACCTTCGGGCGTCAAGTGGAACGGGCACCCGATCCGACCTGACTTGCGGAGACCGATCGTGCGAACGTTTCGAGCCGTGGTGGCGCTGTTGCTGGTGGCTGTATCCCTGCTGGCCGTGGAGGCCGTGGCCGACATCGCGCTCATCGCCGAGCGATCGCGCATTCAATTCACCGGATCCAAGCCCGGCAAGTCGCACGACGGGGGCTTCAAGCAGTTCACCGTCACGGGCAATGTCGACTGGGCAGCCCTCGCCGACAGCACGGTGCGGATCGAGATCGACGCCCGCAGCGTGTGGTCGGATGACGGCGGGCTGACAGCCCATCTGAAGGCCGCCGATTTCCTCGATGTCGCCCGCCACCCCACCATCGTTTTCGAAACCCGAGGCATCGAGATTCAGGATGCGCGCACAGCGGTGGTGACGGGCGCGCTGTCGATGCTCGGCCAGACCGTCGAGGTCGTGGCGCCCTGCCGGTTGGAGTTGACCGACAAGGGGCTGACGATCCGCTCCGCGTTCAGGATCGACCGTACCCTGTGGGGGATGACCTACGGCAAGCACATCGAGCCGAATGTCGAGGTTGCGGTGGTGCTGGTGGTGGGGCGGTAGAACGGCCAAGGGGAACCTTCGCCCACTTCCACTGCGAAGCCCATTCATCCGCTTGGCACGTCGCGCTGCTCCGTCGAGTCCGGATGTGACCTGCCTCCCCGGAACTGCGAACGCTGGATCGCTTGAAAGAGGTTGCGGTGATCCGATTCGGGCCGTGCAGATCACCACCCAAGAGAATCCCCCGATGTCACGCGCGTCTGTCCGTCGTCCGGTGCTCAAAGAGGTATCGCGCCACCCTGACCCCTGACCCCTCACCCCTCACCCCGCACCCCTCCCCCATCCCCTCCCACGTCCCCCGCTCCGACGCCCGATAGCACTTCTCCACCATCCGGATCCCCTTCGCCGCCATCCGGAAATTCCACGGGAAGTCGCCCTCCCCGTGCAGGTGGCGGATGAACTTCTCCCAGTGGTGCTTGAAGGCGTTGCCCACGGGCGGAAGATCCGCCACCGGCAGCCATGCGGCGCGATGGTCGGTGGGGACGCGATCTTCCGCGTTCCACACGACAGAAGGCGTTTGGGCGGCGTGCTGGGTCAGGCAGTCGAAGATGCCGACGACAGCGGAGCCGTTCGTGCCGTCCACCTGCATCAGCATCAGGTCGTCGCGGCGCACGCGGGTGGTCCACGCCAGGTGGATCTGCACGAGGGCGCCGGATTCCATCTCGCACAGCACGAAGGCGGTGTCGTCCGCCGTGGCGTCGTAGGGCTGGCCGGTCTCGTCCCAGCGGCGCGGGATGAAGGTGCGTGCCGTGCAGGTCACGCGGCGCACGGGGCCGAACAGGGTTTCGAGCAGGTAGTGCCAGTGGCACATCATGTCGAGCACGATGCCGCCGCCGTCTTCGCGGCGGTTGTTCCAGGCGGGGCGCTGGCCCGGCCGGCCGTCGCCGGCGAACACCCAGTACCCGTGCTCGCCCTTGATCGTGAGCACCTTGCCGAAGAAGCCGCTGTCCGTCAGCAGCTTCAGCTTGCGCAGGCCCGGAAGCCAGAGGTGCGTCATGGTCACGCCGTTGTGGAGGCCGGCCCGTTCGGCCTGATCCGCCAGCGCCAGCGCATCCGCATGGCGCTCCCCGAGGGGCTTGTCGCAGAACACATCCTTGCCGGCGTCCAGCGCGCGCCGCACGTTGGCCACGCGCAGGTTGGTGATTGCCGAATCGAAGAACAGGGTGTCCTTCGGGTCGGAGAGCGCGGTGTCGAGATCGGTGGTCCAGCGCTCGATGCCGAAGCGTTCCGCGATGCGCCGGGTCTTGTCCGCATTGCGTCCGACGAGGATCGGGTCGAGGCGGACGACCGTGCCGTCCGCCAGGGGAATGCCGTCGTTCCGCAGCGGGACGACCGCCCGCGACAGGTGCTGGTTCACGCCGATCCGACCCGTCGCGCCATTCAGGATGATGCCCAGCCGCCGCTCGCCCATGGGAGTGTCTCGTTGTTGTCGTGGATGCGCTAATGTACTATCTGGTTACTTGTGCGACAACGCCGGGTGCCATGCCGTGACCGCCGTGATTCCTTCCGTGTCGAGCAGGCTGCTGGCGGGTTGCCGGGGGTTCGCGGTCGCGCTGACCCTGCTGTGGGGGGCAGGGGCGGGCGCGGTGGAACTCTCCGCGTCGCACGCCAATCCCCCCGGTGAAGCCACCTTCGAAGGCATGAAGCGCTTCGCCGATCTCCTCGCGGCGTCGCCTGCCGGCGTGCGCATGCGACTGTTCCCGCGCGGCCAGCTCGGGGAAGAGAAGGACATCATCGAGCAGGTTCGCCTGGGCGCCATCACGCTGGGAGCCGTGGCCGCAGCCAACCTCAGCGCCTTTGCGCCGTCGGTCGGCGTGCTGGACATCCCCTTCCTGATGCGCGACAACGACCGCCACCCGTGGGCCGTGGTGGATGGCGTCGTGGGCCAGCGCATTGCCGACGCCATCGAGCGCGAGTCCGGGCTCGTGGTGCTGGGATGGTGGAGCGGCGGCATGCGTCACGTCTTCACGCGCAGTCGTCCGGTCGCGCGCCCGTCCGATCTCTCCGAACTGAAGATCCGCGTGATCGGCAGCCCGGTATACATGGATACCTTCAACGGCCTCGGCGCCAAGGCCACGCCCATGCCGTACGGCGAGGTCTACACGGCCCTCGCCACCGGCACGGTGGACGGCGCCGAGAACGACACGACGGGCTACCGCAACATGAAGTTCTTCGAGCAGGCGCCCGAGTTGTCGCTGACGGGACACTTCTTCCTGTTCAAGCCGGTCGTCGCCAACCGAATGGCGCTGGCGCGCCTGACGGCCGAACAGCGCCGGACGTTCGACGCGGCCTTTGCGGAAGCCACCCGTTTCCAGCGCACCTATTCGAGTTCCAAGTTCGACAGCGACATCGCCTGGCTCACCACCGAGGGCCATGTCCGGGTCACGAAGCCGGATCGCGCCGCGCTCGAAGCGGCGGTCCGACCGGTGCAGGAGAAGTACGCGCGCCGCTACGGCCGGGAACTGGTCGAAGCCATCCGGAACACCCGCTGACGCGGCACGAGGACCAACCCGTGAAGTTCACCCTGATCCGACTCGAATCGCGACTCGTGCCGCTGGAGGAGGCGGGCGTCTTCGTCATCCTGGCGGCGCTGCTCGTCACGCTCACGCTCCAGGTGGTCTCGCGCTTCCTGTTCCGCTTCCCGCTCGACTGGACGGAGGAACTCGGTCGCGTCCTCCAGCTCTGGCTCGTCTTCCTCGGGGCGGCGGTCGGGGCGCGGCGCGCGGAGCACTTCGTGGTCGACGTGTTCATGCAGCGTGCACGGTTCCCGGGCAAGGCGGCGGTGGCGCGGCTCGTCGACGTGACGGTGGTGGGCTTCTTCGTCTGGCTGTGCGTCGTGTCGGCATGGGCCACGAAGTTCGGCGCCGTGCAGGTGCTGCCTGCCCTCGATGCCTCGGTGGCCTGGGCCGTCGCCGCCATTCCCGTCGGGTGCGCGCTGATGGCGTTCCACTTCGCCGTCGCCTGGGTCCGCCCGCTGGACGCGCACGTGACGGTCGGCGGAGGCGGCGAATGATCAGCGTCATGCTGGTCCTGCTGCTCGTGCTGATGCTGCTGCGCGCACCGGTGGCAGTGGCGCTGGGTCTCCCCGCGATGCTGTGGCTGCTCTCGCAGGATCTGCCGGTCTCGGTGACCACGCAGCGCATCTACGGCACGCTCAACAACTCGGTGCTGCTCGCGGTGCCCATGTTCCTGCTGGCGGGCCGGCTCATGAACCTGCTCGGCGTCACCGAGCGCATCTTCGACTTCGCGCTGGCGGTCGTGGGCCATATTCGAGGCGGACTCGGACACGTGGTCGTGATGGCGAGCCTGATCTTCTCCGCGATGTCCGGCTCCGCCGCGGCCGATGCGGTGGGCGTCGGCTCCATCACCGTGAAGGCGGCGCGCGAGCGCGGCTATCACCCGGAGTTCGCCGCGGCGATCACGCTCGCGGCCTCGACGCTCGCGCCCATCATCCCGCCGTCGATCATCATGATCATCTACGGGGCCGCCGCGGGCGTGTCCATCGGCAAGCTGTTCGTCGGCGGCATCGTGCCGGGGTTGCTGTTCGCCGGCCTGCTGCTCGTGACGGTGAGCGTGGTGGCGACCCGCCGCCGCTACCCGAAGGGCGAGCCCTTCGCGCTCGCCCGCGTGTGGGGCACGCTGAAGCGCGCGGCGCTCGTTCTGATGACGCCGGTGCTGATCATCGGCGGCATCTTCGGCGGGCTGTTCACGCCGACGGAAGCGGCCACGGTTGCCGTGCTCTACGTCCTGGCGCTCGGCGTCTGGTATCGCGGCGTGTCCTGGCGAGCCGTCTACCGCGAGTTCGTCGCCACCGGGTCCACGGTGGGCGTGCTGCTGCTCGTGGTGGGACTGTCCGGCGTGGACGGGTGGATCTTCACCTTCGAGCAGGTGCCGCTGCAGTTCACCGAACTGGTGCGCGGCGCGGTCAGCGCGCCGTGGGCGGTCATGCTGGTCCTGCTGGCGATCGTGCTGGTGCTCGGCATGTTCATGGACGCCACGCCGATCATCCTGATGGCGGTGCCCGTGATGCTGCCGCTGGTGCAGGCCGTCGGCCTCGATCCGGTGCACTTCGGGGTGCTCTTCTGCATCGTGTGCGTGATCGGCCTCATCACGCCGCCCGTCGGTGTCGCGCTCTATGGCGTGGCCACGGTCTCCCGTCTGCCGATGGAGCGCATCTTCTGGGCGACCATGCCGTACTTCCTCGCCCTCCTGACCGGCGTCGTCGTGATGGTGTTCGTCCCCGAAATCGTCACGGCGCTGCCGCGCGCCCTGATCAAGTGATGTCCCTGCCCATCGACGGCGGCACGCGCCTGTTTGCCATCGTCGGCGATCCGATCTCGGCCGTGCGGTCGCCTGAAGTGTTCAATGCCTGGTTCGCCCGCGCCGGCCGCAATGCCGTCCTCGTGCCGATGCATGTCGCCGCGCAGGACTTGCCGCGAGTCGTGGCGGGGCTCCAGGCCATCCGCAATCTCGACGGCATCGTCGTGACCATGCCGCACAAGGCCGCCGCATGCGCGCTCGTCGATGCGCTCGGCCCGATGGCCACGGTGGTGGGCGCGATCAACGCGATGCGGCGCGAACCCGACGGCCGGTGGTGCGGCGAGATGTTCGACGGCCGCGGCTTCGTCGACGGTCTGCGGGCACAAGGCATCGACATGGCCGGCCTGCGCGTGAGGCAGGTCGGCGCCGGCGCCGCGGGCACCGCCGTGGCCGTGGCGCTCGCCGAAGCGGGTGTCGCCTCGCTGCGCATCAGCGACATCGCGCCGGAGCGGGTTCGTGACGTGGTCTCTCGAGTGGGTCAGGCGTACCCCGAGGCGACCATCGAGATCGCGGCCACCGGCGACGTCGGTGACTGCGAACTCGTCGTGAACGTCACGCCGCTCGGCATGCGTCCCGAAGATCCGCTGCCCTTCGACCCGGACGCTTGGCCTGCGTCGGTCATCGTGGCCGATGTCGTCACGCAGCCGGAGATGACGCCGCTGCTGCTGCGTGCGCAGGCGGGCGGGCATCGCGTGCACACGGGGCGGCACATGCACGAGGGACAGGCCCGCCTGGCAGCGGCATTCCTCGGGGTCTCCGTGGCCTGAGCCACGGGTCGGGCGAATCGTCGCGGCTCGCCCGCCGTCCGCCCGCAAGTTCATTCGGAGCGGCGCGCTAACGCGGCGGCTGCCGCACCGTCCCCATGCGACGCACGCATTCGTCGGGCACGTCGTCGTGGTTGCGGTCCCGGCTGGTTCCGGCGGCGATGTCGCAGCTATCCGGAATGCGGTTCCGGTTGCAGTCCTTCGCCGGCGGGTTCGTTCCCAGATGCAGCACCCACACGGTATTGGCCACGGCATGGGTGACGGCGATCTCGGCGAAGCGGTCGGTGTCCAGGTTGCCGGCCCACACGCCCATCGGTCCGTCGCCGACGGGCAGGGTCGTCGCGGGGGCGAACGTGCCGGCGCCCTGATTCCACAGGATCGCGATCCGATCGGCGGTGCTGATCGGCACGACGATGTCGAGGTCGCGGTCGTCGTCCAGATCGGCGACGGCCAGCGACGGCGGCTGTGCGCCCACGGCGTGTCTCGCCGCCGTCGAGAAGCGATGCAGGCGGCCGGCCCCCGCATCGTTGAGCAGCACCGAGACGTCGCTGCTGTTGTAGTTGGCGGTCGCCAGATCGAGGTCGCCGTCGCCGTCGAGATCCGCAGCCTGCACGGCCAGCGGGCCGTTGCCGATATCGAGGTAGCTGTTGTGGGACCAATCGGCGAAGCCCGTCCCTGCGCCGGGGTTGTAGACCACCACGATGCGTCGGTCGCCGACGCCGCTCGTCACCGCGATATCCGCGCGGCCGTCGCCGTCGAGGTCGGCCACGGCGAGTCCGGAGGGCGTGTTTGCCGGCACGGACTTGTGCACCGCCGTGGCGAAGCGCCCTCCGCCGGTGTTCTCGAACCATGTGACCTTCCGGCTCGCCAGGGTCTCGCCCGACGTCGCGACGATGTCGAGGTCGCCGTCGCCATCGAGGTCGGCCACCGTCACGCAACGCGGGGCCCGCGCGAGCGCGGGATCGGTGCTCAACGTCAGATCCTCCCGCCGGTAGTCTTCGGGGCCGTCGTTCCACAGGACCGTGACGGATTGCGTCGTCCCGAGCGCATGGCCGACCACGATGTCCGGGTCGCCGTCCGCGTCGAGATCGCCCGTCGCCACGCACGACGGATTCGACCCCACGGCGACGGACGGCCCGACCTCGAAACGGCGATGCGAGCGCTGCCACAACACGGTGACGGTGCCGTCCGCCTCGTTCGCGACGACGAGGTCGGTTCGATGGTCGCCGTTCAGGTCTGCGGCCGTCACCGACACGGGACGGCGGCCGGTCGGCTCCGGCCCCCGGGGCAGCACACCCGCCAGGTCGAGACGATCCTCGATCCCGTTGCGATTGCAATCGGTCACGGCGGCCGGCCGGTCGAGATCGGCACGGCGATCCGCGGACGGCGGGATCGCATCGGATTCAGCCATCTCGGCCTCCGTGCCCGCACGGTCGGCGCGCGCCTGCGCCCATGCCGTCGGGGCAAGTGGCAGCGTGCACAGGCCGGTCATCACCAGCGCGACGACCGAACGGCCGGGTGCAGACGCGGTAACGGGACGGGCGTCGGAAAATCCCGCAAACGATTGCTTCATGCGAGCCTCCCTGCGTGCCGGTCGAGCGGCGGGAATGACGAATGCATCCAGGATCGACCGGGCGAAACGCGCCGTCGTTGATGGTTGTCAAGCTTCCCGGGGAGGTGAAGCCGGGGGGCGCGACCGGCGCCGGCCGCGGTCCGGTCAGCGCATGCCGCCGCTTTCGACGACCACACTCATCGGGGTGGACGTCCGCGACATGCGATAGGCAGGGGAGGACTCGATCGCGTGGAGGAAGGCTTCGAGGGACGGCCAGTCGGTGGACACCGTGCTGAAGCCCTCGGTGGCCGCGTACCGCGCCGGATCGAACAGCAGGGTGATGCCCGCGAACCACTCGGTCGTTTCGCCGGATGCGGTGCGCTCCGTCACGCGGCGCAGCAGGCTCAGCTTGAAGCCGGTCGCGCAGCCTTCCGACCAGCCGGCGTAGCGGTAGATCAGCACATCGGCCGGCGATCCGCGTTCGACGCCCTCGATGGACACGAAGCGGAACCAGTCGAGCATGGCCAGCACCATCGGTTCGGCCGTGAGGGTCTCGGGATCGACCTTGCGCTGACCCAGGAAGTTCTGGAGGGCGGTGAGCAGCGTGGAGGAATTCACCATGGCAGGGCCCCGGCGGGTGGGAGTCCGTCCAGTGTAGCGAACTCCGGCGCTACCGACGCCCGGTTCCCGGCGAAGTGGCCGGCGCACCCGCCAAGGCATCCCACGCGCGCTCGACGGCGCGGGTGAACTCGCCGGCGAAATGCACGGGGTCGCTGAGGGGGGAAGCGCGCATGTCCTCGCGCAGGGCGGTGCGGTAGGACGCAAGTCTCGGAGCATCCCCGGCGAGCGCCACCGCCCGGTCGATGTAGTCGTCGGCCGATGCGGCGCACAGTTCTTCGTGTCCGATGGCCCGGAGGATCGCCGCGCTCTGCCGCGAGACGGCCCGCGACCCCGGCCACGTGAGCACGGGAACCCCCATCCACAGGGCCTCGCACGTGGTCGTCGCGCCGCTGAACGGGAACGGATCGAGCGCGAGGTCGATCTCCCGATAGAGCGCGAGCATGGTGTCGTGCGGCTCCGCGCCCTGGAAGACGATGCGTCCCGGGGCGATGCCTCGTGCAAGGAACGGCCGGAGCAGGCGATCGCGCAGCCCGATGTCCGACAGCGATTTCCAGCGCAGCACGAGCCGGCTGCCGGGGACGCGCGCGAGGATGCGCGCCCACACGTCGAGCACCGCGTCGTTCAGCTTCGCCACGTTGTGGAAGCCGCCGAAGGTCACGAAGCCGTTGGCCTCGACCGGCGCCGGTGCCGGCGCGGCGGCATACGCCGGCGGCGAATAGCAGAAGCGGATCGGCGCGAGCCGTTCGACGCGCTCGGTGAAATGCGAGGCCGACGCTGCGGGCGCGTGCGATTCGTCCAGCAGGATCCCGTCCATGGCCGTGAGGCCGGTCGTCGCGAAGTAGCCGAGCCAGCTCAGTTGCAGTGGTGCGGCCCGCAGTGCGAAGACGCCGAGGCGGTTGCCCGCGGTGTGGCCCGAGAGATCGACGAGCACGTCGACGCCGTCCGCGCGGATCTGCGCGGCCGCCTCCGCATCGGCAATGCCGAAGACGGACCGCCACGCGACGCACCGGGCCGCGATCTCGTGCGTGAGCGCGTCGCTGCCGGCCTGGTTCGGATAGCCGAACACTTCGAAGCGCTCCCGCGGCAAGCAGGGCAGGACGGCGCGGAGAAACCAGCCGACCGGGTGCGACCGGAAGTCCGCTGACACGAATCCGATCCGGAGCCGTTGCGGACGCGCCGGGAGTCCGGCTCGGGTCGTGACGACCGCATCGGGTGCGAGGCAGTTCGCCTCCCACGCGCGGCTCTCCGCGACGCTGTCCGCTTCGGAGGCCGACGGGTCGTACTGCAACGCCATCAGCAGGTTCGACCGCAAGGCCTGGCTGGCCGGATCATGCTGCAGACCCGCTCGGAACGTCGCGATGGCACCGGCGACGTCCGCGGCGTCGAGCTGCGCACAGCCGAGGTTCACGTAGGCGGACGAGAAGTCCGGCGCTGCGGCGAGTGCACGCCGGTACGCCGCGATCGCCTGCGTCATGCGGCCCTGGTCCGCGAGGCATTGCGCCACGCCCGTGAGCGCGCCGGCGTGGCCGGCGGCGATGCCCAGCGCCGCAGTGAAGGCGTCGGTGGCTTCACCCACCCGCTTCTGCGCGAGCAGCGCGCCGCCGAGATTGACGTGGGCCTCGACGAAGCCCGGGCGCAGCGCCAGCGCCTGGTGCAGCACGAACACCGCTTCGTCGGTGGCGCCGAGGACGGTCAGCGCGAGGCCGAGATTGCAGTACGCATCGGCGAGCGACGGGTCGAGGGCGATGGCCTGCCGGAAGTGGCCGACCGCCGCCTGCAGTCGTCCGGACCGGGCGAGAGCGTTGCCGAAATTGCTGTGCGCCTGGGCGAGGCGGGGATGGCACTCGACGGCGCGGCCGAGCAGCGCCAGGGCATGCGCCGCATCGCCGCGTGACAGGGCGAGGAGCCCCAGATGCTGGAGTGCCGTCGGATCGTCGGGTGACCGCGCCAGCACGTCGTGGAACAGTCTCTCGGCGTCTGCACGGCGCCCTTCGTTGAAGGCGCGGAGCGCGTTGTCGACGGCGACGGGAAGGGAGGTCATCGATCCGCGCGGGAGAGTCGGGGGGAGCCGATCATCTCACGCGAAAGCGCGCGTCGTGCCGATGTCATGACGCCGCAGCGGTGCGGCGATGCCGGGAGAGAACACGGCGCGCGCGATCCATCGCGGATCCTCGGTGCGCCGTGCGCACCCGTGGGCGTCCGCGGTGCGACGGCCCGGCAGCGCCGGGCCTCACCACTGGATGCGGAGTCCCACCACGGCCCGGTAGTCGCGCGCGTCGCTGCCCTGCTGCGTGGCGAGGCTCGCGTAGGCGTGGGTGCGATTCCCGATCGACGCATCGAAGCCGACGCGCAGGTAGCCGGTCGTCATCGTGTCCGCGTAGCCGGGGGTCGTGAACGATCCGGCATCGGCCAGACGCTGGACGAGCTGATCGTCGCCGAGGGTCCACTGCTGGCGGACGCCGAGACCCACCCGCGGGCGCACGACGCTGTTGCCCACGTCCCAGCGGCCCCAGGCCTCGATGCCGACCTCCGCCGACAGGAAGGTGTTGTTCACGCCGTCGACCGTGAGATTGAGGCTGCTCGCCCCGGTCTCCGTGTAGCCCGTCTGCCGGCCGCGTGTGGCGCTGACGCCGACCGTCGGCGCGACCGTCCAGACGCCTTCGGTCGCGTACGGGCGAAGCGCACGCAGCGAGCCGCCGACGTTCACGCGGTTGAAGTCGCTGGTGGCGGTGCGATCGATCGGTGCGGTGACGACGCGGCGCGACTGATCGAGCTTCGAGTAACCGACGCCGCCGGTGGCCTGCAGGATCCAGCGATCCGCACGGCGCTCGCCGTACAGATCGAGTCGCAGTCCGTTGTCGCTGGCCGAACCGCGGTTGAGGTCGTAGTCGCTGCTGCCGTGCGAGACGGTGAGCGCCGCGCCGACCAGCGTGTCCGTTCTCAGCCGGAGGTCGTGTCCGACCGTCAGCGCAGTCGCCTGATAGTTCGATCCGGCGCGCGTGCCGTCGGTGTCGAACTTTCCCTTGATGCCCTGCAGCTGCGCCCAGGTGCCGTGGCCGTTCTGTCCGTTGCCCGCGAGCAGCGGCGCGGTGACGTCGGGCGTGCTTGCGGCCGAAGTCGCCGCCACCATGGACCACGAGGGCAGATCGCCGCTCTCGGCGGCGACGAGCATGCGCTGACGGATCACGCCCTGTGCGTTGTCCATCGAATCCTGATCGCGGCGGCTGGCGAGCATCGAGACGCCCGCGTCCAGTCGCGACAGCGCCAGCGGCAACTGCGACGCGGGCAGCGCGCCGAGCACGCCGATCACCGTGGACATGTCGCCGCTTGCGGTGGCGCGAATCCGTTCCAGCGCGGCGGCGAGCGACTGCGTGTCCGTGCTTGCCGACTGCGTGAAGGCGCGCTCGATGATCGTGGCCGTGACGGCCGTCGCGCCGTAGTTCGTCTGGATCGTGAACCCGGCGAGACGGTCGAGGTTGTCGATCGCCTGGGTGTCGTACCGGCCGGTGATGCCGCCCGGCGCCGTCACGATCGTGTACGACGTGCTCGCGACGTACGTGCCCGGTTGCGGGCGGTAGCGGATCGTGCCCGCGAGCGTCGCGGATCCCGTGGCGACGACGCGGTCGCTGTGGCCGGCATCGTCGACCTCGACGACGAGCTCCGATCCGGCGTTCGCCGTGTAGTTGCCGCTGACGTGCATCGTGCCGATCGAATTGCCCGGCGACAGGATGCCGTTCACGACGAGCGAACCGACCGTGCCGTTGCCGCCGAGCGTGGCGCCGGCCGCGATGGTCGGGTCGCTGGCGATGGAGCCGTTGACGATCAGCGTGCCCGCGGACACCGTGGTGGCGCCGGCATAGGTGCTGGTGCCGCCCAGCGTCAGCGTGCCGGCGCCGATCTTCGTGAGTCCGCCGGTCCCGGTGATGGGACCGTTGAGCGTGATGGCGTGCGTGTCGGTGTCGATGGTCGCGCCGCCGGCGCCCGAGAGGATGGCGCGCGAGGACGTGAGATCCGCGAGGAGGCGAAGCGTGTCGCCCGCCATCGTCAGCGTCGAACGCGCGGATCCGGAGGCGCCGTCGTTCAGCATGGCCTCGTCGACGGAGCCATAGACCCCGGCGAGGTAGCCGAACTGCGCGGCCGTGGCGGCCGTGGCGCCGGTGGTCGACACGTAGAAGCCCGGCCCTGCCAGCGTGGCGGCGGAGGCACCGCTGATGGAGACGTACGAGCCTGCGCTCGCGAGCGTCGCGGCCGTCGCACCGGTGGTGGCGACGAAACTGCCGGGCGGCGCGAGCGTGGGCGCCGATGCCCCCGTCGAGGCCACGAAACTTCCGAGGGGCGCCGGCGTGGCGGCCGACGCGCCCGTCGTGCCGACGTAGGAGCCGGCGGGTGCCGACGTTGCTGCCGACGCGCCGGCAGTGGCGACGAAACTGCCGAGCGGTGCCGGCGTCGCGGCGGTCGCAGCGGTCGTGGCGACGTAGCTGCCGGGACTCGCTGCCGTGGCCGCGCTTCGTCCCGTCGTCGAGACGAAATGGCCGACGGGCGCCGGCGTCGCGGCGGATTGACCTGCCGTCGCGACGAAGTACCCCGCCGGTGCCGGTGTGGCCGACGAGGCACCCGTGATGGCGACGAAGCTGCCGACTGGCGCGAGCGTGGCGGCTGTTGCGCCTGATGAAGACACGAAGCTGCCGACCGGCGCGGCGGTGGCCACCGTGGCCCCCGTGACCGCCACGAAGCTGCCGGGGCTCGCCAAGGTCGCAGCGCTCTGTCCTGTCGTGGCCACGTAGGAACCGACGGGCGCCACCGTTGCCGCGCTCGCGCCCGCCGCGGCCACGAACGAACCCGCCGGGGCAGGCGTCGCGGCGGCTGCGCCGGTGGAAGCGACGAAGAAGCCGACGGGGGCCAGTGTGGCCGTCGTGGCTCCCGTGATCGATACGAAGCTGCCCACGGGGGCGAGCGTGGCGGCGGTGGCGCCCGACGCGGCGACGAAGCTGCCTGGCGGCGCCAGCGTGGCGACCGAGGCCCCCGTCGTCGCGACGAAGTAACCGGCACTCGCGAGCGTCGCCACCGTCCGGCCCGTCGTGGCGACATAGGCGCCGGCGGGCGCCGCGGTTGCGGCGGACTGGCCGGTGCTTGCCACGAAATAGCCCACGGGCGCGGCCGTGGCGGCCGTCTGGCCGGTCGACGCGACGAACGAGCCCGAGGGCGCAGGCGTCGCGCTGCTCTGTCCGGTCGTGGCGACGAAATAGCCCACCGGCGCCGAGGTGGCTGCTGTCTGACCCGTGCTCGCCACGAAGGAACCGGCCGGCGCCGCTGCGGCGACGGTGGCTCCGGTCGTCGCGACGAAATGGCCGACGGGGGCCGGCGTGGCGCTCGTCGCTCCGCTGCCGCTCACGAAACTGCCGATGGGCGCCGACGTCGCGGCGGTCGCCCCCAGGGTGGCGACGAAACTCCCGGGCGAGGCGAGCGTCGCGACGGACTGCCCGGTCGTCGCGACGTAGGACCCGGCCGGTGCGGCGAGTGCGGTGGTGGCGCCCGATGTGGAGACGTAGGTGCCTGCCGGCGCGGACGTCGCCGCGCTGGCGCCCGTGACTGCCACGTAGGTGCCGGGGCTCGCGGCGGTCGAGGCTGTCTGACCCGTCGTGGCCACGTAGGTGCCTGCCGGCGCTGCGGTCGCTGCCGACTGGCCCGTGGTCGAGACGAAGGTGCCCACCGGCGCGACCGTGGCGACCGACTGACCGGTCGTGGCGACGAAGTGACCGATCGGTGCAGGGGTGCCGGTGGTGGCGCCGGACACCGCGACGTAGGTTCCGGCAGGCGCACTGGTGGCTGCGGTGGCCCCCGAAGTGGATACGAAGGTCCCGGGCGCGGCGAGCGTGGCGGCCGACTGGCCCGTGGTCGAGACGAAGGTTCCCACCGGCGCGATCGTGGCGATCGACTGTCCCGTGGTGGCGACGAAGTATCCGATGGGGGCCGACGTGGCCGCGCTCTGTCCGGTCGTGGCGACATAGGTGCCCGCCGCGGCGGCGGTGGGCGCCGTGGCCCCGGTGGTCGACACGTAGGACCCGACGGGCGCCAGCGTGGTCTGGGTGGCACCCGAGGTTGCGACGTAGGTGCCGGCCGGGGCGGCGGTGGCCGCCGACGCGCCGGTGGTCGAGACGTAGGTGCCGGCGGCCGCCAGGGTCGCCTGGGTCTGCCCGGGGGTGGCGACATACGAGCCGGTCGGCGCGGGGGTGGCGACGGACTGGCCCGTCGTTGCAACGAAGTAGCCGGCGGGGGCCGAGGTGGCCGCGCTCTGTCCCGTCGTGGCGACATAGGTGCCCGCCGGCGCCGCCGTGGCGACCGACTGACCGGTCGTGCCGACGTAGTGACCGTAGGGCGCATTCGTCGGGATGGTGGAACCGGCGGTGTTCACGTAGGTGCCCACGGGGGCTGCGGTCGGTGCCGAGGCGCCGGTGCTGCTCACGTACGTGCCCACGGGAGCGGTGGTGGCGGCCGTGGCGCCGGTCGTGCCCACGTAGCTTCCGGCCGACGCAGGGATCGAACTCGTCTGGCCGGCGGCACTGACGTAGTAGCCCACGGACGCCGACGTGGGGGCCGTCGCACCGGTGGAGTTGACGTAGGTGCCGGCGGGCGCCAGGGTCGCCGCGGTAGCGCCGGCGGTCCCGACGTAGGTGCCGTAGGTCGCCAGGGTCGCGGACGACTGCGCCGTCGTCGACACATAGCTGCCCACCGGGGCGAGCGTGGCCGCGGTGGCTCCGGTGACGACGACGTAGCTGCCGGCGGGCGAGGCGATCTGCGCGGTGGCATCGGCGGCGGGCACGTAGTAGCCGATCGACGCCGCGACGCATCCTGCCGAGGGGACGGCTTCGTAGGTCCCGGGGCTGCAGCCGTTGGCGGCCCAGGCGGACGGGCCGAGAAATGCCAGGATGATGCCGTGCGGTCGCAGGACGCCACGACGGGCACGTTTCGGTCGGCCATGCATTTTCTTGTTCCTGTGGGCGGTGCGTCGACCCCCCTATTGCGGAATGCCGGCGGAATTCTTTAGGCTTCGCGGGTTCCCCACTCGTCGCGGATGCCAACGTCTTGCAGGCCACCATCGAAGCGGCAGTCGTCGCCCACAACGCCGGGCGACTGCAGGAAGCCGAGGCGTCCTATCGCGAGATCCTCGCGCGCGAGCCGAAGCACCCCGCGGCGCTGAACAACCTCGGCATGATCGCCCTCACGGCCGGGCATCTCGGCGACGCGGTCCGTCTCATCGGCCAGGCATTCGCGAATGCGCCGGACGACCCCGGGCTCCACCCCAGCGCGCGGGCGCTCGGTCTCGCACTCTTCCATCAAGGCTTCCGCATCGATGCGCGGCCGTGGCTCGAACGGGCGGCACAGGCCGCCCCGGACGACGCCGAAGTGGCCGCCGCACTCGAGCGTTCGGTATTGCCGGCCCACTGCGCGCCTTCGGTGGCGGATCCGTCGGGCGGCCCGGCGTGGCGCCGGTACCCGCCGTACGAGAGCGCGAACTACGTCTACTCGATCGACATCGTCGGCACGTGCAATCTGCGCTGTCCCACCTGTCCGGTGGAGAACATGCGCGACGAGCCGCGCCCGAAGGGCCTGATGTCCGTCGAGCTGTTCCGCTCGATCATCGACAAGATCCGTGCGGAGGCGCCGGGTGCCTCGCCGGAAATCTGGCTGTTCAACTGGGGTGAGCCGCTGCTGCACCCGAAGCTCGCCGAGATCGTCGCGCTCGTCAGGGAACGCGGCATGAGCGTCCACCTGTCGACGAATCTCAACATCCGCCGCGGCCTGGAATCCGCCGTGCGCGCGGCGCCCGACTCGATCAAGGTGTCGATGTCGGGCCTGTCGTCGACGGGGACGTACGGCCAGACGCACGCCGGCGGCGACGTCAACCTGGTGAAGTCGAACCTCCATCTGCTGCGCTACCTGCTCGACCGGCACCGCGTGGCGACGCGCGTGTGGGTCGGGTTCCATCTCTACCGCTCCAACCTGCAGGAGGCCGCGGTCGTGCGCGCCCTGTGCGACGAACTGCGTTTCGAGTACCGCGAGAATCCCGCCGTGCTGCACCCCGTCGAGAAGGTCGTCGAGTTCATCGAGGGCCGGGCGCGTCCCGAGGATGTCGCCACGGTCGATCGACTGCTGACGCACCCGCTTGCGATCCTCGAGCAGGTGAAGGCGAAGCGCACCGGACACTTCGATTGCGAACTGCGCTTCAACATGACCACCATCAATCACGACGGGACCGTGGCCCTGTGCTGCGCGACCTACGGTACGGAGTCGCAGCTGGGCGTGCGGTTCCTGGACGAACCGCACGAGGCGCTCGAAGCGCGCAAGTACGCCCACCCCTTCTGCGCCACGTGCTACGGGCACGGGCTGCAATACACCACGGCCAAACTGCCCGACTGACCGCGCATGCTGCGAGACGCCCTTCCCTTCAACGCGGCGGTGGACGCGTTCCACGCGCGCCTGGCAGGCGAGGGAGACTTCGCGGCCCGTCTGGGGGCCGCCGCCCGCTTCATCGAACGCGAGTGCGCCGAGTTCGCCGGCGATGCGATGGCCCCGCTGCGCGCCCACTGGCTGCGCACGCTCGACGAGGTGCATTCGCTGGCTCCGGACGGCAGCGCCGCAGCGCTGGCTTCGGCGCTGCAAGGCACCGATGCGCGGCTGACCGACGTCACGCTGAGCCCGGGGGAGCGGCTGCGGCTGCTCGAACGCGCGCAGGTGATCCGGCATCTCGCCCTGCGCGCGCACTCGGTCGAGGCGGCCGCCATTCCGCGCATCGTGCACCTGGTGAAGACCGACAGCGCCAACCACGACCTGCCGCTGATCCCGTTCCTCTGCTATCGCAGCGTGCTGGCGCATTGCCGGGGCTATCGCGTGGTGCTGCACACGCCCGTGCAGCCGGCGGGTCCGCGTTGGGAGCAACTGTTGCCCCATCTCGAACTCGACATCCGGATGCCGCCCCAGAACATCGGGGCTCATCGGCTGCACCTGGCAGCCCATCAATCCGACGTCTGGCGGGTGCAGACGCTGATCCGCGACGGCGGGTTCTACTTCGATTGGGATCTGCTGCTCCTGCGATCGCCGGACCCGCTGCGCCGCCACGTCTGCGTCATGGCGCTGGAGGAGCAGGTGCCGGGGTACCGCGAAGTGCTCGGCGTCTCCGCCATCGGCGCACAACCGGGCAGCGTGTTCCTGCAGTGCTGGCTGAACGGAATGCCGGGCGCGTTCGATCCGGCGCAGTACGTGGCCCACTCCACGGTCCTGGCGCGGGAGATCGCCCTGCAGGTGCCCACGCTGCTGCGCGTGCTGCCGTGGGAGACGTTCTACTTCCCCGGCTGGACCGAGGCGGCGATGCGATGGCTGTTCGATCCGGCCCTGCGCTGCGACGAAGCCGCATTGCAGCGGACGCTCGCCTCGACCACGGGCATCCACCTGTTCGCGTCGCACGGGCATTTCCTGCGCTGGGCGGAATCGTTCACCGAAGACGACATCCGCGGGCGGCGCTGCAATCTCGCGATGCTGCTGCAACCGTTGCTGCCGCCGTAGCGCGGCCGTCGGACGTGCGCGCGCCGCGTCCGCAGTCGACGGCGCGATGAGGCAGACGGCAACGGGGCCTCGACGCAGCGCATCTCGACCCCGCGGGTCGCATGGACCTTGCCTAGAACGCGCTCTGATACAACCCGCCGTCCATCAGCAGGTTCTGGCCCGTGATGTACCCCGCGTGCGCGCTGCACAGGAACGCGGCCGCTTGGCCGAACTCCAGCGCCGACCCGAAGCGCTTCGCCGGGATGCGGGAGAGCATCTGGGCCGACGCTTCGTCCTGCGCGATACCCGCCCGCTGGCCCGACGCCGCGAAGCCCGCGCGCATCCGGTCCGTCTCGAAGTAGCCGGGCAGCAGGTTGTTGATGGTGACGTTGCGGTCGGCCACGCTGCGGGCCACACCCGCGATGAACGCCGTCAGCCCAGCGCGCGCGCCGCTCGACAGATCCAGGCCGGCCACCGGCATCTTCACGCTGATGGATGTGATGTTCACCACGCGCCCGAAGCCGCGCTTCGTCATCGATGCCAGCGCACGCTGGATCAGTTCGATCGGCACCACCATGTTCATGGTCACGCCGGCGAGGATCGCGTCCCGGTCGAGATCGCCGTAGGGGCGGAAGGGCGGGCCACCATTGTTGTTGATGAGGATGTCGGGTTCGGGGCACGCGGCGAAGACGGCGTCCTGCCCTTCCCGCGTGTTGATGTCGGCCGTGACCGGCGTGACGTCGACGCCGGTCTTCCGGCGGACTTCGGCGGCAGTGGCTTCGAGGGCCGCGGCATCCCGGCCGTTGATCACCAGCGAGACGCCGGCCTCGGCCAGCGCCAGGGCGCAGCCCTTGCCCAGTCCCCTGCTCGAAGCGCAGACGATCGCCTTTCGATTGCGAATGCCCAGATCCATGGTCTTCCTGTTCCTTTGCCGAACGCCACGACGCCGCGGCGAGTTGTGCAGCAGTATGCCGAAGGCGGGTGCCGGTCGCGACGATGCGCGCCGGCGACGAGGTCGAGCCGACGGCTCGGGCCCGTCAGTTCTTGCCGTGTGCGCCGGCTGCGCGCGAGGTGCCGGATCCCATCGGCTCGATCGTGCCCATGTGGAACCGGTAGTGCCCGCGCTGGCGATCCGCGTAGTAGTGCCGCAGCGTGTTGCGCACCGTGATGAAGGCGAGCTGGTCCCACGGGATCTCCGCTTCGCCGACGAGTCGGGTTTCCAGCGTTTCCGACCCCGGACTGAAGTCGAGATCGAGCAGGCGCGCCCGGAACAGCAGGTAGACCTGATTGATGTGAGGGATGTTGTAGAGCGCGTAAAGCTCGAGACCGTCGACGCGGGCGTTGGCCTCTTCCAGTGTCTCGCGGGCCGCGCCGTCGGCGACGGTCTCACCGTTCTCCATGAAGCCGGCCGGGACGGTCCAGAAGCCGTGACGCGGTTCGATGGCGCGGCGGCACAGGAGGATGCGGTCCTCCCATTCGGCGATGCAGCCGACGACCATCTTGGGATTCTCGTAGTGGATCGTGTCGCACGCGTCGCAGACGGCGCGGGGCAGGCTGTCGCCCTCGGGAATGCGCTGCGTCACGCGAGCGCCGCACTGGCTGCAGAAGTTCATGGTGTCCGGAGGAGGTTCGGGCCAAGGTAACAGATTCGGAGGGGTCATTCAAAGGCCGCTGCCGCGCATGCGGACAGTAGAATCGGGCCTTGTCCCACGCCGTTCGTGCCGCCATGAGACCTGCCTTCGTCGCCGCCGTCCTGGAGCGCGAATTCACTGCCGCTGCGGGCGGCCAGCACACGCCCGTGATGATCTGGGGACCGCCGGGCGTGGGGAAGAGCGACCTCGTCCGCGCGCTCGCGCAGCGCACGAACGCGGGCCTCATCGATCTGCGGCTGTCGCAGATGGAGCCCACGGATCTGCGCGGCATCCCGTTCCGCGATGGCGATCGGGTCGAGTGGTCGGTGCCGTCGATGCTGCCGGACACCTCGCGGCACGGCAATCGCGGCATCCTGTTCCTCGATGAGATCAACGCGGCGGCGCCCACGGTCACGGCGGCGGCCTATCAATTGATCCTCGATCGCCGGCTCGGCGACTATCGGGTGCCGTCGGGCTGGGCCATCTTCGCCGCCGGCAACCGGCAGGGGGATCGCGGCGTCACGTACGCGATGCCGGCGCCGCTCGCGAACCGGTTCACGCACTACGAGCTCGAGCCGCATGTGGACGACTGGGTCGCGTGGGCGCACGCGCGGGCGCTCGATCCGCGGCTGATCGCATTCCTCCGATTCCGGCCCGAGCTGCTGTTCGATTTCGATCCGGCCCGGACGCCGATCGCGTTTCCTTCCCCGCGCAGCTGGGAGTACGCGCACCGGGCTCTCGACAAGTTCGGCGCGCATCCCGAACTGCTGCCGGAAGGATTGCAGGCGTGCGTGGGCCGGGCAGCCGGTGCGGAGTTGAAGGCCTTCATCGATCACATGGTCCATCTGCCGGACGTGGATGCGATCGTCCGCGGTGAACCGCAGCCCGTGCCCGAGTCCGTGGATCTGCAGTACGGCGTGGCGGCGGCGCTCGTGCGGCGCGCGCTCCGGTCGGTCCGTCAGCCGGACGGCCAGACCGCGCTCGCGAACGTGCTGCGCTACGCGCGTGAGTTTCCGCAGCGGGAGATGGGCGTCATGCTCGTGGCGGATCTCCAGCGTTCGGTCGGGCGACCGCTCATCGACGTGCCGGGCTTCGCCGAATGGGCGGACAGCCTCGGTGACCTGCTCGTGGCCGACCGTGTCGCGCACTGACGGACGCGATCCGATCCGCCGCGCGCTCGACCGCATCGCTGCGGCCCGTGCGCGGCTGGTGCTCGATCGACCCCTGCTCGGCACGCTCACGCTGCACCTCGTCCCCGTGCCGTGCGATCCATCGTGGTGCGCAACGCTCGGCACCGATGCACGGCACGTCTGGTTCAACGCTGCCTTCGTCGCGAGCGCGTCGCTCGACGACCTTCAGTTCCGGCTGGCGCATGAGGCGTTGCACGCAGCCCTCGGACACTTCGCGCGCCGGGCCCATCGGGTCCGCGATCGGTGGGATGTCGCCTGCGATCACGCCGTGAATCTGCTGCTCGAGAGCGATGGCCTGCGCGTCCCGGCGGGCGCCCTGGCCGACCCTGCGTTCCGGGGCATGGCCGCAGAGGACATCTATCCGCTGATCCCCGAATCCCCCGAGCAGCGGCCGTTCGATCGCCATGCCTTCGAGCGCGGATCGCCCGGGGGCGGGCTCGCGGGCTACCTCGGCGAGATCGCGCGCGGCGAGCATGAGCGTTCCGGCGCGACATCGGCGTCCCCCGGAAACGACGGCGTTCCCGTCGACGATCCGGCGACGGACGCCTGGGACGACGCCGGGTCCGAAGTGCGACGGCATCGTCCGGCCGGATCGGCTGCGTTCGCGGTGCCGCCGGTCCCTCGCGCCGCGGAACTCGAACAGCTCTGGAAGAGCCGCCTTGCCACCGCCGCCCAGGCGGCCCGGGAGGCGGGGCGTCTCGGCCAGTCCTGGCAGCGCGTTCTCGAACGACTCCTCGAACCGACGCTCCCGTGGCGCGCCCTGCTGGCGCGCTACGTCGTCTCGGCGGCGCGCGAGGACTACACGTTCCAGCGGCCGCCGCGACGGGACGGCGATGCGATCTTCCCGCGGCTCGCGCGCGGGTCGCTCCGCGTCGTCGCCGCGCTCGACACGAGCGGGTCGATCACCGCCGCGGAGCTGGACGAGTTCGCGGGCGAACTGGACGCCCTGAAGTCACAGGTGCGAGCCGAGGTGACGGTCCACGCCTGCGACGAACGGCTGGCGCCGGAAGGACCGTGGATCTTCGATCCGTGGGAATCCGTGACGCTGCCGCCGTCCCTGTCGGGGGGCGGCGGGACGCGCTTCACCCCGTTGTTCGACTGGGTCGAACGGGAGCGGCTGGCGCCGGACTTGCTGATCTACTTCACCGATGCGCAGGGCGAATTCCCGCCGGAAGCGCCTGCCTATCCGGTGCTGTGGCTCGTCAAGGGAAATGCGGCCGTGCCGTTCGGGGAGCGGGTGCAACTGAACTGACGCACTCGCGCCGATCGCATGCGCCGCTGCGGCGTCGATCGGCACTCCGCCCGGGTGCATGCCATCCCGGGCCGGGCAGAAGACGAAGGAATCATTCGGGGGAACGATGCGGATACTCGTGGGAGTCGTCGGTTTCTTGCTGCTCACGGCCGGTCTCGTGGCCGGTGCGCTGGTCTGGTTCGCCATCGATCGCGAGGCGCTGATCGACCGGACCGCGACGGTCTCGGCCGAGCAGGTCGGGCGGGCCAAGCGGCTCCTGGCTCAGCACGATCCCCGCCGTCTCAAGCCCGGCGACCGTCGCGCGATGGTGCTGAGTCAGCAGGATGTCGACACCGTGCTCAACTACGTCCTCCAGCAGGCGGCGCACGGCAGTTCGCGCGTCGTGCTGCAACCCGGCTTCGCCGACGTGGCCATCACCGTGCCGTTGCCGTCGAACCCGATCGGGCGCTACGCGAACGTGCGGGCCGAGATCATGGAGACGGACGGGCCCCCGCATCTGCAGACCCTTTCGATCGGCCGCATCACGCTGCCCGGCTTCCTGCAGGACCTGGTACTGTCGCGGGCCGTCGAACACTTCGGGGTCGCCGATCAGGCGGCGCTGCTGGCGAAGCTCGTCCGCCACGCGTCCTTCGGTCCGCGCTCGGTGCGCGTGGTGGTCGAGTGGCAGGACCACACGACGGAGCGGCTGCGGGCCGCGGTGGTGTCCGACGACGAGGCGGGCCGGCTGCGCGTGTATCACGACGCGATCGCCGAAATGTCCTCGCGGCAGGAGACCGCCACGATGTCGCTGCCGACGCTGCTCGCGCCGCTGATGGCGATCGCGGACACGCGGTCGCGGCAAGGCAATGCGGCCGCCGAGAACCGCGCCGTCCTGATCGCGGTGACGGCCTACGTCACCGGCGGCGGCATCGAACTGCTCGTGCCCGATGCGCGGCGGTGGAACCCGCTGACGACGCGGGAGGTGGCGCTGGCGGGACGCGACGACTTCGCCAAGCACTTCATCGTGTCGGCGATGCTGGCTGCCACGGCCGGAACGCCCCTGGCGAACGCCGCGGGGCTGTACAAGGAACTCGACGATTCCCGCGGCGGCAGCGGCTTCTCCTTCAACGACATCGCGGCCGATGCGGCGGGCACGCAGTTCGGCCGTCTGGCGGTGGCCGACGAGGCGTCGGCGATCGCCTTGCAGAAGCGCGTCGCCGCCGGCGTCGGAGAGGCGGACATCATGCCGCCGGTGACCGACCTGCCGGAGTTCATGCCGGAGCAGGAGTTCGTCGCGCGCTTCGGCGGCGTGGGTGCGCCGAAGTACCAGGAGATGATGGCGGAGATCGATCGGCGGGTCACGGCGCTGGCCATTGCTTCAAGGCAGTGACGTCGCGAAGGCGTGAAGTCGTGAAGACGTGGCAGAGGGGCCGTGCGCCCGTCACGCCTTCACCGCTTCACGACTCTCCGTGGGGACGAGACGGATGGTCATGCCGGTCACGACCGCGAAGGCCACGTAGGCCACGGTGAACACCCATTCCGGGAAGTCGTAGAAGATCACCGCGTGCAATGCGCGGGCGATGAACGATGCTTCCGATGTCTGCCCGCGCAGGGCGTCCTCCCACATCGTCAGCGGGCAGGACAGCCCGACCAGCGACTCGAGGGCGACGAAGGTGATGGCGGCGAGATGCAGCCCGCGGAAGCGGGCGTTCCGGATCCAGCGCCAGCTGCGCCAGTGGCCGATCCAGATCAGGACGAACCCGCCGACGACGAACAGCACGAACAGCGTGTGGACGACGAGGACGGCGTCCGCGAGCAGTGCCCGCATCGCGGCGGGGAGGGCGACGGACCTACGTTTCGATGGGGCGCGAGCGGTCCGCGCACCACTCGCTCCACGAACCGGGGTAGAGCCGGGTGCCGGAGAGTCCGGCGACTTCCATCGCGATGAGGTTGTGGCACGCGCTCACGCCCGAGCCGCAGCTGTGGACGACCTGCGAGAGCGGCATGTCCGCCACGAGGGGTTCGAAGGCCGCACGCAGTTCCGCGGGGGACTTGAAGAATCCCATCGGATCGAGGTTGTCGCGGAAGAAGCGGTTCATGGCGCCGGGGATGTGTCCGCCGACGGGATCGATGGTCTCGTTCTGGCCGCGGAAGCGATCGGCCGCTCGGGCGTCGATGACGCGCATGTCCGGCTTGCCCAGATGCGCGAGCACGTGATTCACGTCGACGGCGCCGCCTTGCGAACGGGCTTCGTAGCGGGTGGGCGTCGGCGTCGGAACCACGGTCGTCGTCGGATGACCGGTCTTCACCCAGGCGTCCCAGCCGCCGTTCAGGACCGCCACCTTCTCGTGCCCCAGCCAGTAGCGCAGCATCCACCACAGCCGCGCGCCGTACATGCCGCCGCCGCTGTCGTAGCCCACCACCTGGGTGGCGCTGGACACGCCCATGCGGCCCAGCCACGCGATGAACGCGTCACGGTCGGGCAGCGGGTGACGGCCATTGGTGCCGGTGAGCGTACCCGCGAGATCGTTGTCGACGGAGGCGAACCGGGCGCCCGGGAGGTGCGACCGCGCGTACGACTCGGCGCCGATGGTCTTGTTGACGAGGTCGTGGCGGCAATCGAAGACGACGAGTCCGGGATCGTCGAGATGACGGGCGAGTTCGGCGACGGAGATCAGGGTCGTGTAGTTCATGTCGGTCGGCACGGGATCGGTGAAGGGAGTATCGGCGAGCCATTCGCGGGCGTTGGCCTCGTCGTCGAAGACGCGGACGTCGGCGCGGGTCATGAGGCGCGTGACCCAGCCGACCCAGACGCTCAGTTCGTCCCGCGCGATGACGGCCACGCGGCGGAAATCGTGGGCGTGGGCGCGAACGAAGCGGATGTCCTCCCACGCGACGTCGAGCGTGTAGCGCAGCATGTCCCGCAGGTCCACCAGCAGGTCGACGGGACCGGTGAGGCGGACCGTGGCGAGGATCTCCTTCTCGAACTCCCGATAGTCGGCGACGGTGAACTCGCCGTAGAGGCCGGCCGTGATGAGACGGCCTTCGTGCTGGATGGTGATCATGGCGGCGCGGGGGGGCGGCGTCCTTCCGGACGGAGCTATGAAGACCCGTCGAGGGTAGCAGGATTCAGCCGGGCTGGCGCTGCGCCGAATCCAGTCCCGGTCGCGTCGCGTATGGAAAGGAACCCCTGTCCGGGGAACGAGGAGCGGCCGATGACGATTCCGTACCGAAAGCGCCTGGGCATCCTGCGCAACCCGGCGATCCGTGCCGAGATCGGGGCGCTCGACGCCGAGCGCGACTGCGAGCGGATCGTCCATCTGCTCGCCTGCTACGAATTTCCCTTCGACGTGACGCGGTCGCTCGAACTCGCCCTGTTCCACACCTACGGCAGCCGGTCGGTGTCGCGTCTGCTCGACGTCACGGGCGAATTCCGGTTGCACGGCCAGAAGCGTTACGACGATACGCGGCTGCTGATCGCGCACTTCATGCAGGAGGGGCTCGACAGTCCGACGGGACGGCGAGCCATCGCGCGGATGAACGGGACCCACGGCCGGTTCCGCATCCCGAACGACGACTTCCTGTTCGTGCTGTCGACGTTCGTCACGTACCCCGTCGACTGGATCGGCCGGTGGGGCTGGCGACCGTTGACGGCCCATGAGAAGCACGCGTGGTTCACGTTCTTTCGCCGGGTCGGGGAACGCATGGGGCTCGCAGGCGTCGCATCGACGATCAAGGACATGCAGGCGTTCGTGGCGCGCTACGAGGCGGAGCATCTGGTGTTCGCGCCATCCAACCGGGCGGTGGCAGACGCCACCGTCGCGATCTTCGAGGATTGGTTTCCGTGGCCGCTCAAGGCCGCGGTGAAACCCGCGGTCCGTGCGTTGATCCCGCCCGTGCTGACCCGCGCGTTCGGCTACGAAGGCGGCTCACGCGCACTCGGATGGCTGCTGGACCGGGCGATGCGGCTGCGCGCCGCGTGCACCCGGCAGCTCGCGTGCGAGGCCTATCCGAAGACGATCGCCAACACCCGCAACCGGACGTATCCGGGCAACCGCTACGTCATCGAAAGCCTGGGGCCGGCGCGGCTGCTGCAAGCCGAAGCGCGGACCGCCGGCCGGCCATCCGGTGCCGGTCGTGCCGACTGATCGTCAAGCGCTACAGCGTGCCGTAGAGCCGGTCGCCGGCGTCCCCGAGGCCCGGCACGATGTAGGCGTGCTCGTTCAGGTGATCGTCGAGGGAGGCCACGTAGATCGGCACGTCGGGATGCTGGTCGCAGAAGACCTTCGCGCCTTCCGGTGCGGCCACCAGCGCAAGGAAGAGAATGTTGCCGGGCGCCGCGCCGCGCTGCTTCAGCACGTCCACGGCGTGCGCGGCCGAGTAGCCCGTGCCGATCATCGGGTCGCACAGGATGAAGATGCGGTTCTGCGTGTCCGGCAGCCGGACGTAGTACTCGACCGGCCGGTGGCTCTCGTCGCGGTACAGCCCGATGTGGCCCACCCGCGCGGAGGGGATCAGTTCGAGCAGCCCGTCCGACATCACCATGCCGGCGCGCAGGATGGGAACGACGGCGAGCTTGCGGCCCGCGATGACGGGCGCGTCCATGGTCGTGAGCGGCGTTTCGATGTGCAGCGTGGTCAGGGGCAGGTTGCGCGTGACTTCGTAGCCCATCAGCAGCGTGATCTCGCGGAGCAGGCCGCGGAACGTGCGCGTCGAGGTGGTCCGGTCGCGCATGTGCGTGAGCTTGTGCTGGATCAGCGGGTGATCGAGGATGAACAAGTTCGGAAACCGGGGATCCTGTCTCATGGGCGGCTCGAGCGCTGGGGAGGGGGAGGCCGAGTGTAGCGGCCCCGATGCCGGGTCGGAACGGCAGCGCCGCGTCAGCGGCCCGCACGGCGGGACGCCGGCACGCTGATCATCCCGCCGGCGACGATCAGCGCGATGCCGACCCAGGCCGCTGCGGCCAGCGATTCCCCCCACAGGACCAGACCGAAGAAGGTCGAGAAGATCACCGTCGAGTACGACAAGGTCCCGACCACCAGGGTGTTGCCCGTGAGGTACGCGCGGGTCATCGCGAACTGGCCGACCGTCGCCGTGCCGCCCAGGCCCAGCAGCATCCAGCCGTTGGCGGGCGTCACCGGGCTCGCGCCCGCCACGATCATCCAGAGTCCGCCGGCGGCCGTCGACAGCGCCGTGAAGTAGAAGACCACGCGCCAGCTCGGTTCGCCGGTGGCGCCGAGGCGCTTCACGTTGGCGTAGGCGAAGGCGGCCAGGAGTCCGGAAGCGAGTCCCATGAGCCCGAAGCGGAACTGGTCCTCGCGCAGCGTCGGTTCCAGCAGCAGGACGACGCCGGCGAAGGCGACGGCGAGGGACGCGAGAAGCATCCGCCCGAAGCGCTCGCGGAACATCACGGCCGTGATGACGGCCAGGAACAGGGGCGAGGTGTAGTTGAGGGTGACGGCCGTCGCGAGCGGCAGATGGGCGATGCAGTAGAAGTACAGGCCCAGGGAGATCACCCCGGCCGTGCCGCGCGTCAGGTGCAGCCGCCAGTGCGACGTGCCGAGCGGCCAGCCTCGCCACACCGCGAACCCGCCCATGGCGAGCATCCCGAACAGGGAGCGGTAGAACACCAGCTCCGCACTGGAGAACGTCGGTGCCGCGAACTTGGCGAACACGCCCATGGTGGCGAACATGACGCCGGCGAGGAGCATCCAGAGAGCGCCCATGCGGGAATCGGGGGGGGCGGGTCGCGACGGGGCGCCGGGAAAGGAAACGCCGCCCGGAGGCGGCGTTTCGGGTGGCGCCGGAATCGATCAGGCCGGCGCGCGAAGCGCGGGTTCGAGGTGTCGGCGGATGAACTCGTGGAAGTGCACCATGCCGTCCTCCATGGGCGACTGGTACGGACCCACTTCGTTGTCGCCGCGCCGCCAGAGGGCCTTGCGGCCTTCCTGCATGCGATCGCAGATTTCGCGATCCTCGACGGCGGTCTCCGCGTAGGCCGCCTGCTCCGCTTCGACGAATTCCGGCTCGAACAGGGCGATGTCCTCCGGGTAATAGAACTCCACGACATTCGTGCAGGCTTCCGGACCGCGCGGGAGGATGGTCGAGATCACCAGCACGTGCGGGTACCACTCCACCATGATGTTGGGGTAGTACGTGAGCCAGATCGCGCCCTGCGGCGGGATCTCGCCCCCGTAGTACTTCAGCACCGCCTCGTGCCAGCGCCGGTAGGTCGCCGACCCGGGACGCCCCAGGCGCTGCTTCACGCCCACGGTCTGGACGCTGTACCAGTCGCCGAACTCCCACTTGAGGCCCTCGCAATCGACGAACTGGCCGAGCCCGGGATGGAATGGCTCGACGTGGTAGTCCTCGAGGTAGACCTCGATGAAGGCCTTCCAGTTGATCGCGTATTCCTCGACCACGGTGTTGTGATAGAGGTAGCCCGAGAAGTCGAAGTCGCGCTTGAGTGCCGCGCTGGCGAGGTCGGCGGCAATGTTCCGCGGCCCGGCGAAGAGCAGCCCGTTCCAGTTCTGGAGCGCCGTCCTGCCCAGATCGAGACACGGATTGCCCGGGAAGTGGGGTGCCCCCAGCAACACACCGCGCGTGTCGTAGGTCCAGCGATGGAGGGGACAGATGATGTGCTCCGCCCGTCCCCGGCCCTTGAGCATGATGGCCTGGCGATGACGGCAGACGTTGCTGATCAACGCGACGCCGTCCTGGTTGCGAATCAGGGTCTTGCCGTTACCCATCCATTCGAGGGCCTGGTAGTCGCCGGTTTCCGGCACCATCAGTTCGTGGCCGATGTAGCCCGGCCCCTGCTCGAAGAAGAGTTTCAGCTCCAGCTCGTGGATCCCCCGGTCGAAGTACCAGTCCACCGGCAATTGCGTCGGTGTCGTGGTGAGAGCCGAAAGATTGGCCAGGTCCGACATGATGCGTGTGCCACCTCCTGTGCGCGCTGCGCGTCCAGGGGACCGAAGGCCCCTGCGAGAAAACAAAAAAGCCGCCCGCCAGACGATCGCGGAACGGCCCTGCCGGACGGCGCCCGAGCGACCGGCAGGGGAGCGAGCCCCCCGCCCCGTCGGGGCAGTCCGCGGGGATTGTCCCCTCAAAAATCGGGGGCGGCAAGCCGCGGCGGCGGCCCCGTGCGTTGACCCTGCTCGGACGGATGCGGTAGATTCCGACCCCTTTCGCCTCCACCCGACCCTCCCCGCGCTTTCGCCAGGCCCCGTGCCCGGGACCGAATCGGGCCGTATGGCCCAAGCGCGGACGAGGCGTCACAATGGCGTTCTTCGATTCCGGCATCCGCCGCATGGCCAAGGCATCCTCCTCCTCCGCTCCGCCCTCGTTCGAGGCCGCCCTTGTCGAGCTGGAAACCGTCGTCGCCGCCATGGAAGGGGGGCAACTGACCCTGGCCGATTCGCTGGCGGCCTACAAGCGCGGGGCGGAATTGCTCAAGTACTGCCGCGGCGTGCTCGAAGACGCCCAGCAGCAGATCAAGGTCCTGGAGGGCGACACCCTCCGCGATCTGACGGGCGGGGATGACGGCGCCTGAGCTTGCGGCCTGGATGCAGGCCCACCAGCAGCGGATCGAGTCACGGCTGGAGGCGGTGCTGCCCCGGCCGACCCTGGCCCCCGAACGGCTTCACGAAGCGATGCGCTATGCCGTGCTCGGCGGCGGCAAGCGGATCCGTCCGTTGCTCGCCTATGCGGCCGGCGAGGCGGCCGGCGCCGATCCCGCGAGGGTCGATGCGATCGCGGCGGCGGTCGAACTGATCCACGCCTACTCCCTGGTGCACGACGATCTGCCGCTGCATGGACGACGATGTCCTGCGCCGCGGGCGTCCGACCGTCCACGTGGCGTTCGACGAAGCCACGGCGCTGCTCGTCGGCGACAGCCTCCAGAGCCTCGCCTTCGAGTGTCTGGAGGCGCCCCTGTGCGACGATCCGGTGCGGCAACTGGGCATGTTCGGTCTCCTGGCCCGTGCCGCGGGTTCGCGCGGCATGGCCGGCGGTCAGGCGGTCGACCTGGCGAGCGAAGGCCGGACGCTGACGCTGCCGGAGCTGGAGTTCATGCACATCCACAAGACCGGGGCATTGATCCGGGCGGCCGTCGCCCTCGGCGGCGCCTGCGGATCGCTCCCGGACGCCGAGCGCGCGGCCGTGGATCATTTCGCCAAATGCATGGGGCTCGCGTTCCAGGTGGTCGACGATGTCCTCGATGCGACCGCCAGCACGGAAACCCTGGGCAAGACGGCGGGGAAGGATGCCGCCGCCAACAAGCCGACCTACGTGAGCGTGCTGGGCGTCGTCCGGGCACGGGAGTTCGCCGACGAATTGCTCGCCGACGCACTGCAGTCGCTGGCGCCCCTCGGACGTCGCGCCGACCGGCTCGCGGCCCTCGGCCGCCACATCGTGACCCGGAGCTTCTGAGCCGATGCCCTATCCGCTGCTGGACACGATCGCCGATCCGGCCGACCTGAGACGCCTCGACCGGCGCCGGCTGCCGCAGCTCGCCAACGAGTTGCGGTCCTTCATCGTGGAATCGGTGTCGAAGACCGGCGGTCACCTGTCCTCGAACCTGGGGACGATCGAGTTGGCGATCGCGCTCCACTACGTCTTCGAGACGCCCGACGACCGCATCGTCTGGGACGTCGGACACCAGACCTATGCGCACAAGATCCTGACCGGCCGGCGCGACGGCATGGCGAAACTGCGTCAGCTCGGCGGCCTGGCCGGCTTTCCGCGTCGGGAGGAGAGTGCCTACGACACCTTCGGCACGGCGCACTCGAGCACCTCGATCAGTGCGGCGCTGGGCATGGCGGTCGCCGCGAAGCTGACGAAGCACGACCGCCGGTCCGTCGCGGTGATCGGTGACGGCGCCATGACGGCCGGCATGGCCTTCGAGGCCCTCAACAACGCGGGCGCGATGGACGCGAACCTGCTGGTCGTGCTGAACGACAACGACATGTCGATCTCCGAGAACGTCGGGGCGCTCAACAACTACCTGGCGCGCCTGCTGTCCGGCAGCCTCTATACGGCGGCGCGAAAGGCCGGGGGCCGCATGCTGAAGGTGATGCCGCCTGCGCTCGAACTGGCGCGCCGCGCCGAGGAGCACGTGAAGGGGATGGTGACGCCCGGCACGCTGTTCGAGGAGTTCGGCTTCAACTACATCGGCCCCATCGACGGCCATGACCTCGACGTGCTGGTGAGCACGCTCAAGAACATCCGGCGTCTCGACGGACCGCAGTTCCTGCACGTGATCACGCGCAAGGGGAAGGGCATGGACGCCGCAGAAGCGGATCCGATCCTCTACCACGGCGTGTCGAAGTTCGATCCGCACGTCGGCATCGTCGCCAAGGGCGGGGGAAAGCCCGCCTACACGCAGGTCTTCGGCGACTGGCTGTGCGACATGGCCGCCGCCGACCCGCGGCTCGTGGGCATCACGCCTGCCATGCGCGAGGGCTCGGGGCTCGTGCGCTTCTCGCAGATCTATCCCGACCGCTACTACGATGTGGGCATCGCGGAACAGCACGCGGTCACGTTCGCGGCAGGGCTCGCGTGCGAGGGCCTGAAACCGGTGGTCGCGATCTACTCGACGTTCCTGCAGCGCGGGTACGACCAGCTGATCCACGATGTCTGCATCCAGAACCTGCCGGTCGTGTTCGCGCTCGACCGGGGCGGACTCGTGGGGGCCGACGGCCCGACGCATCACGGCTCCTTCGATCTGTCGTATCTGCGCTGTCTGCCCAACATGGTGGTGATGACGCCATCGGACGAGGACGAGTGCCGCCAGATGCTCTACACCGCCTTCACGCTCGACGTGCCCACGGCCGTGCGCTACCCGAGGGGATCCGGTCCCGGAGTCCCGACCCGGGCGACGATGACGGCCTTGCCGGTCGGCAAGGGCGAGATCCGCCGGCGCGGCCAGCGTGTGGCCATTCTCGCGTTCGGATCGATGCTGGCCCCGGCGCTGGCCGCGGCCGAGATACTCGATGCCACGGTCGCGAACATGCGTTTCGTCAAACCCCTGGATGCGGCGCTCGTCGCCGAACTGGCAGCGAGTCACGACCTGATCGTCACGGTCGAGGAGAACGCCGTGCAGGGCGGGGCGGGGTCGGCCGTGATGGAAGCGCTCGCCGCTGCGCGCCTGTCCCGCGAAGTGCTTGCCCTCGGCCTGCCCGACCGTTTCGTCGAGCATGGGGATCACGGCTTGTTGCTGAAGCAGTGCGGACTCGACGCCGACGGCATCGCCGCCTCGGTCCGCGCCCGGCTGCATCGCTAGTCGCGGCATACCGAGTGGTCCGCCGCCATTGAAGGGCGGTCGGGAGGCCCCCACTATAATCGGCCGGTCCACGCTCTCCGGGGGATCGTTCATACCCGGATGTCACGAGAGGGTCTTACAACGATGAATTCCCCTGAAGCGGTCGGCATTCCCGATGTGCAGAGCACCGCGGACACGCGGCGTCTCGCCATCGACAAGGTCGGCATCAAGTCCATCCGCCATCCCGTCCGCGTGCGCGACAAGAGCGGCGGCGTCCAGCATACGGTCGCGAACTTCAACATGTACGTGCACCTGCCCCACAACTTCAAGGGCACGCACATGTCGCGGTTCGTCGAGATCCTCAACATGCACGACGGGGCGATCTCGGTCGAATCGTTCGAGACCATCCTGCGCAGCATGGTGAAGCGGCTGGAGGCCGAGTCCGGCCACATCGAGATGAGCTTCCCGTACTTCATCGACAAGGCGGCCCCGGTCTCGGGGGTGCGCAGCCTGATGGACTACGACGTCACCTTCATCGGTGAAGCCGCGCAGGGCGAGTATCGCTTCACGATGAAGGTGCTGATCCCCGTCACGAGCCTGTGTCCCTGCTCGAAGAAGATCTCGGAATACGGCGCGCACAATCAGCGTTCGCACGTGACCATCACGGCGACGACGCGGGCGTTCGTCTGGATCGAGGATCTCGTCCGCGTCGCCGAGGAGCAGGCGTCGTGCGAGCTCTACGGCCTGCTGAAGCGGCCCGACGAGAAGTACGTGACCGAGCGTGCCTACGACAACCCGAAGTTCGTCGAGGACATGGTGCGCGACATCGCGACGGTGCTGAACGCCGACGAGCGCATCCTGACCTACGTGGTCGAATCGGAGAACTTCGAGTCCATCCACAACCACTCGGCGTACGCCCTGATCGAGGGCGGGCGGGCGCGTTGACGGTGGGCGGGCGCGCGCTCAGAACCGCTGCGTGAGCGTGAGGCGCGAGCCCTCGTTCTTCATCTCCAGCCGATTCAGGAAGCTCATGCCGAGCAGGGCGAACGGCATGTCCGCCGACTCGTGCACGAGACCATCCACGTTCGACAGGGTGATCGTGCCGACCTTCACGGCGTTGAGCTTCACCTTGTAGACGGGGGCGGGACCATTGGCGGTCGTGCTGTATCCCCTCTGCCCCGACAGGTAGTTCACGCCGATGCGGCGCGCGTCCGACATGCCGAGGGACACCATGGTCGCGCCCGTATCCACGATGAAGCGGATCGGGACGCCGTTGACGCTGCCCTCGGTCAGGTAGTGGCCGGCGGAATCCGCATTCAGCACCACCGTCGGACGGCCCGCGGTCTTGTAGGCATTCGAGATCGCCTGTGCGCCCATCGTGAGCGTCTGCCGCTTGCCTTCGATCTCGAAGATCGCGGCCTCCGATGTCGCGGATACCAGCTTCACCTTGCCGGCGGCGAAGGTGTCGCCGACGTTGTAGGTCCTGGGACGGCTCCCGTCGACCACGACCATGGCCTTGCCGCTGAACAGACCGACCACCTGGAGTTCCAGGGCCTGCGCGGTCGTCGCCGCACCGAGCCATGGCAGGGAAAGTGCAATAGCATAGAGCCCCGCCCATGCGGTTCCGCCAGGTCGTCCCATGAAGCCAGTCGCCATCTTCCGCCACTCTCCCACCGAAGGTCCGGGGTACTTCGCCGAATTCCTCGACAGCCGCACTGTACCGTGGAAAGTCATTGCCATCGACGCGGGTGAGGCCGTGCCCGAGGATCCGTCCGCGTTCTCCGGGCTGGTGTTCATGGGCGGGCCGATGAGCGTGAATGACGACCTGCCGTGGATTGCGCCGGTGCTGGCGCTGATCCGGCGCGCCGTCGAGGCCGACATCCCCGTTCTGGGGCACTGCCTCGGCGGACAGTTGATGTCGAAGGCGCTGGGGGGTGAGGTCTCCGTCAACGCGACGAAGGAAATCGGGTGGGGCGAAGTGCGCGTTGCCGGCAACCCGACCGCACGGTCATGGTTCGGTCCCGACCTCCGGGCGTTCCTGTCGTTCCACTGGCATGGCGAGACCTTCTCGCTGCCGCCCGGCGCTGCGCACCTGATGGAGAGCGATCACTGCCGGAACCAGGGATTCACGCTGGGCAAGCATCTCGCGATGCAGTGTCACGTGGAGATGACCGCCCGCATGATCGGCAGCTGGTGCGAAAGCGGTGCCGGCGAGATCGCCCGCAGCCCCGGTCCGGCCGTGCAGGAGCCGGCGCAGATGCACGAGGCCCTCGACGAACGGCTGTCGCATCTGCATCGGGTCGCCGGGCGACTCTACGACCGCTGGCTCCAGGGCCTCGCGCGCTGACGCCGGGACCTCCCGAATGGTGCCGACGCTGCTGGTCGCGGCCCAGTTCGCGCTGCTCGGGCTCTGGCTCGCGTCGGGGCATGTCGTCTCGGCGTCGCTGCCGGCTCGGCTCGTCCAGATCGCAGGCGGGTTGCTGGCGCTCTGGTCGTTCGCCTGGATGATCGCGGCGCAGCGCCGGATGTTCCGCATCTCGCCCGATCCCACCGGGCACGCGACCCTGGTCGTCACCGGACCGTATCGCTGGATCCGGCATCCGATGTATGCCTCGATCCTGTTCGTGGTGGCGCCACCGGTCCTCGAGTCGCGCGCCGCGCTGCCGATCGCCGGTCTGGCGCTGCTGACCGCGGTGCTCCTCGTGAAGCTCACGGTCGAGGAGCGGCTGCTCGCGCTGCGTTTTCCCGGGTACCCGGCCTACCGGGAGCGGACCTGGCGGCTGCTGCCCTACGTCCTGTGATGCCAGGCGGGCGGGGCCTGCGCGCACGATGAACGCAGGTTCAAGAATTCGCGACGGACATGTCCGCCGGGGCGCCGGGACCGCCACGAGGCGGGGTGTCCGCCTTCTGCATCGGCGCCCGCCCCACTAGAATCCGGTCATGGAACACGTTCTCTCGCACGGCGTCCCGACGCCCCATGCCGCCCGCGCCGATGCTCGCCGCCAGATCGCGGTCTGGCTGCTCGTCTGCTGCCTTCTCGTCTTCGTGATGATCGTCGTGGGGGGCGTCACGCGCCTCACGCGGTCCGGTCTGTCGATCGTCGAATGGCAGCCCATCGCCGGCGCGCTGCCGCCGCTGAATCAGGCCGAATGGGAAGCGATGTTCACCAAGTACCAGGCGACGCCGGAATACCTCAAGGTCAATCGCGGCATGAGCCTCGAGGAGTTCAAGGGCATCTTCTTCTGGGAGTACTTCCATCGTCTGCTGGGCCGGCTGATCGGTCTCGTGTTCTTCGTGCCGCTCGTCTGGTTCGCGGTACGACGGCGCATCGAGCGCGCGATGATCCCGAAACTCGTCGGCATCTTCCTGCTCGGCGGACTCCAGGGCGGTATCGGATGGTGGATGGTGAAGAGCGGGCTCGTGGACCTGCCGCGCGTCAACCACGTCCGGCTCGCGATCCATCTCGGGACGGCGTTCCTGATCTTCACGGCCATGTTCTGGGTCGCCCTCGGACTGCTTGCCTCGCCCGCCGGACCGCCGTTGACGCCGGCACGGCGCAAGCTCGCGAATCGCGCCGGTGTCCTGTGCGTGCTGATCTTCGTGATGGTGTTGTCGGGGGCCCTCGTGGCCGGGACGCGCGCGGGCTACGCCTACAACACGTTCCCCCTGATGGATGGTCACTGGGTTCCACCCGGTGCCTATGCCGCGCTGCCGTGGTGGGACAACGTGTTCCACGACCTCACCACGGTGCAGTTCAACCACCGCACGCTCGCCTGGGTACTGTTTTTCCTGATCCCTGCGTTCTGGTGGTCGACGCGGACGGTCGACCTGCCGGCCACCGTGCGACGCCCGCTGAATCTGATGCTGGCGATGCTCGGCGTGCAGATCGTGCTCGGTATCTCCACGCTGCTGATGCACGTGCCCGTCGCGCTCGGCGCGGCCCACCAGGGAGGGGCGCTGGTGCTGTTCGCGCTTGCCTTGTGGAGCGCTCACGGTCTGCGGCGAGCCTGACCGGGGGAAGCCCGGCCCGGATCGCAGCCCATCAAGAAAGGCGCCCCGGCAACCGGGGCGCCTTCCTGTCGAACCCTGGGTCCGTTGTCGATCAGCCGCCGCGCACTTCCTGGCGCTGCTCGCCCAGCCCGTCGATGCCGACGCGCATGACGTCGCCGGCCTTCAGGAACACCGGCGCCGGCTTGATGCCCATGCCCACCCCGGGCGGTGTGCCCGTGGTGATGATGTCGCCCGGCTTCAGGGTGCAGAGGAAGCTCACGTACGCGACCAGCTGGCGCACGTTGAAGATCATGGTGTTCGTGTTGCCGGTCTGCATGCGCTTGCCGTTCACGTCGAGCCACATGGCCAGGTTCTGCGGGTCCTGGATCTCGTCGCGCGTCACCAGCCACGGACCGATCGGGCCGAACGTGTCGAAGCCCTTGCCCTTGTCCCATGTCGGGCCGCGCTCGAGTTGCCACTCGCGCTCGGACACGTCGTTGCAGATCATGTAGCCGGCCACGTAGTCGAGCGCATCGGCTTCCGAAACGGCGCGGGCGGTCTTGCCGATCACGAAGGCCAGTTCCACCTCCCAGTCACCCTTGACCGACCCCTTGGGCAGCACGACGGTGTCGTTCGGTCCCATGATGCAGGAGGTGGCCTTGTTGAACACGACCGGCTCCTTCGGGATCGGCATGTTCGATTCCTTGGCGTGATCGGAGTAGTTCAGGCCGATGGCGATGAACTTGCCCGCATTGGCGACCGGCGCCCCGAAACGCGGGGATCCGTCCACCTTCGGCAGGCCGTTCGGATCGAGCGCGCGCAGGCGGGCCAGGCTCTCGTCGGACAGCGCCGCGCCGTCGATGTCCTTGATGACCCCGGACAGGTCGCGGAGTGTCCCGCTTGCATCGATCAGGCCCGGCTTCTCGCTGCCAGCTTCCCCGTAGCGCACCAGCTTCATGAGTTTTCCCCTCGTGGTTCGTGGTTCGTGATCAAAGACTGTAGCCGCCATCGTTCACGATGGCCTGGCCCGTCATGAAGGCGGCCTCGTCGGAGGCCATGTAAACGGCGAGTTCGGCCATCTCCTCGGCAGTGGCCAGGCGGCCCATCGGCTGACGCGCGATGAATGCCTTGCGCGCTTCCACCGGGTCGGCGAAGGCGTTGATGCGATCGCCGAGACTGGGCGTATCCACCGTCCCGGGGCAGATCGCGTTGCAGCGGATGCCCTGCCGGATGAAGTCCACGGCGATGGACTTGGTGAGCCCGATCACGGCGGCCTTCGATGCGGAGTAGGCGAAGCGGTTGGGCACGCCCTTCACGTTGGATGCCACCGAGGCGATGTTGATGATGTTTCCGCGGCCGCGTCCGATCATGCCGGGCAGGGACGCCTGGATCATCTTGTACATGCTGCGGACGTTCAGGTTGAAGGAGAAGTCCCAGTCGCGATCGGTGCACTCGAGGATCGTGCCGTTGGCAACGAAGCCGGCGCAATTGAAGAGGATGTCGACCGGGCCGATCTCCTGGACGGCCGCCGCGATCTGCGCGTCGTCCAGCACGTCGAGCTTGCGTGTCGTGATGCCGGGGGTGCCGACGAGCTCGCCGATCCTGTCGGCGTTGATGTCGGTCGCGATGACCCGGGCGCCTTCCCGGGCGAAGGCCACTGCCGTGGCGCGGCCGATTCCTTGCGCGGCGGCCGTCACGAGCGCCGTCTTTCCCGCCAGTCTGGTTCCCACTGTTTCCCCTCGTGAATCTGCGTTGGATGCCGACTCTCCGCGACCGTCGCGGGGACCCGAACAGGCGGCGAAGTATGCCATAGCGACCCTCGCGGCCGCCGCGCGCCGGCCACCGTGAACCGGGTCGAAATCCTTCGGCACGGTTCGGTCGATCCGCGTCGCCGTGGGGTCGGGGCAGGGCACGTCATATAATCGGCAAATCCGTTCAGGGACGGTCTTCACGCCGTTCCCGGCCTTCATCCCCTACTCGAGTAAGTCCCGGAGGACCCATGCTTCAAGCCGCCGATCTCACCATCCGCCTCAACGCCAACGACGACGTGGTCATCGCCCGCGTCGACCTGCCGGAGGGCACCGAGATCGCCAAGGAGAAGATCCGCGCCCTGGTCCGCGTTCCGGCGGGCCACAAGATCGCCACTCATGACCTGAACACCGGCGACCCCGTCCGCCGCTACAACCAGATCATCGGTTTCGCCACGCGCCCCATCAAGGCGGGTGAACATGTCCATGTGCACAACATCGGCATGGGTAACTTCGAGCGCGACTATGCCTTCGGCGCCGATTGCCGTCCGACCGACTTCGTGGCGGAGCCTGCCACGTTCCAAGGCTACGTCCGCGGCGACGGCCGCGTGGCCACCCGCAACTACATCGGCATCGTGTCCAGCGTGAACTGCTCGGCGCACGTGACCCGCATGATCGCCAAGCATTTCACCGACGAGGTGCTTGCGGCCTACCCGAACGTCGATGGTGTCGTCCCCATCACCCACGGCACCGGCTGCGGCATGGGGTCCACGGGCGAACCGGTCGAGCTGCTGCGCCGCGTGCTGGGCGGCTACGCGACGCACGTGAACTTCCATTCGACGGTGATGATCGGTCTCGGCTGCGAGGCGAACCAGATCAATGATCTGCTCGCCGCCCAGGGGCTCAGGCGTTCCGAGCAACTGATCGCCTTCACCATCCAGGACACCGGCGGCACGGGCAAGACCGTTCGCGAGGGTGTGGCGCGGATCAAGGATCTGCTGCCCGAAGCGAACAAGGTCGGCCGCTCGACCGTGCCGGCGAGTCACATCACGCTCGGCCTCCAGTGCGGCGGCTCCGATGGCTACTCGGGCATCAGCGCGAATCCGGCGCTGGGGGCCGCGGTGGATCTGCTCGTGCGCCACGGCGGCACCGCCATCCTCTCGGAAACGCCCGAGGTCTACGGCGCCGAGCACCTGCTGACGCGCCGGGCCGTTTCGCGCGAAGTCGGCGAGAAGCTCGTCAAGCGCATCAAGTGGTGGGAGCAGTACACCGAGCGCCTCGGCGGCGAGATGAACAACAACCCGTCCCCCGGCAACAAGGCCGGCGGCCTCACGACCATCCTCGAGAAGTCCCTCGGTGCGGTGGCCAAGGGCGGCACGACCGCGATGGTCGACGTCGTCGAGTATGCGGAGCGCGTCAAGGCCAAGGGCTTCGTCTTCATGGACACTCCGGGCTACGACCCCGTGTCGGCGACGGGCCAGGTCGCCGGCGGCGCCAACATGATCTGTTTCACGACCGGCCGCGGTTCGGCCTACGGCTGCAAGCCCGCGCCGTCGCTCAAGCTCGCCACCAACTCCGCGCTGTTCGCCCGGCAGGAGGAGGACATGGACATCAACTGCGGCGTGATCGTCGACGGCAAGGCGAGCATCGAGGAGGTCGGCAAGCAGTTCTTCGACCTGATCGTGAAGACTGCCTCCGGGCAGAAGTCCAAGAGCGAGCAGTGGGGCTACGGCGAGGACGAGTTCGCGCCCTGGGTGCTCGGACCGACGATGTAGCGGCGGCAGGGGAGGGGGGTCTTGTCCGCCTCCCCGGTTCCGGTGCGCCGGCATGGGGTCTGAACAGCAGAGGAGAGCAGCGTGAGCGAACCGAACGACGCGGCGGATCCGATGGAGTTCTTCCGCAAGATGTGGAATCCGATGTCATTCCCGCTGCCCGGCATCTTCCAGCCGACCATGGACGCCGAGGAAGTCGAGCGCAAGATCACCGAACTCCGCGCCGTCGAGAATTGGCTGAAGATGAACCTCAACATGCTCCAGATGACGATCCAGACGCTGGAGATGCAGAAATCGGCGCTGCAGGCGCTCAAGGAGTCCGCAGGGGGCAACCCCACCCGGCCATGAGGATCAACGCGCCGCCGCCGCCGGTCTTCTCCGTTCCGGAATCGTCGGCGGTGCCGGAGGTCGTCACGCTGCGTGCGGTACGGCCCATCGGCGAAGAGACAGGCGGGCAGTCCGCCGGGGCAGGCGCGCAAGCGATGCCCCCGCCGTTGCCCGAACCCGCGAGCCCCGGGGAATCCGAGTCCGTCGAGAAGCGTCAGGCCGCCGATGCCGCCCGGCGGATCGACGATCGGCGCAAGCGTCAGATCCCCGTGCTCATCGACACCCGCTCCGGCAAGGAACGGCGCCGCAGCGCCCGGCGGGACACGGACCCGCCGCCCGCGGGGGGCTCCATCGACGTCAAGGCGTGAGGTGTGCACGGGACGCGGCCGCGACCGAGTCGCTGCCGGCGGACGGACCGTGCCTTGACCCCCGATCGTCACCTTCGGAGATACCTGTTCCGATGCCGTGATGCGCCGGTAAGGTTAGCGAAAGCGCGCCGCGGGACACTCATCCGGCGCAACGAGTTTACGTTCCAGTAGCCCGATGTGCGGGCCGCGCCGTCCTCGGAGGCAGAATGACCGCCTCCCAAATCGCATGGTCTCCCTTGGCGCGGCCCTCTCTTTTTTTCCTGTCGTCCCCGGACCGACGGCGATGTGGAATCGCGTCCGGTTCCCTGTCCGCTTCGCGTTCGTACCTTGCGCGCGACGGCCGTACTCGCGCGCAGCCGCTGTCGCCGCACCGGCCTGATCGCCGAAACGACGGCTCCCGCCTCCCGGATGCTACAGCGGCGGCTTCGCCACGCCGATCTGCTCGAGGATTCCCTTCGGTGCACCGCCCTCGATCGGCTCGGGGCGGATCATCGTGATGTAGTCGCCCACCACGCGGTAGTGGAAGCGCTGGTCCGGGATCCGGACGAAGCGTCCCGTCGGCGGTACCGGATCCAGTCCCGGCATGGCGAACACGCCGCGATGCGTCCCGCTCTGTCGCCACAGCACGTACCAGAGATCGCCGTCCCGGGCGGGCGGCTCGTGGTCATAGTTCCAGTCGGGGAAGCCGGTGTACAGCGCCGTCAGCATGGCGCCGAAGGACTTCTTGTCGAGGGTCCGTCCCACGGATTCGAAGCGGATGTCGTCGCTCACCGTGCCGAGGATGGTGGGGACGTCGTGTGCCTTCAGGCCGGCCATGTAACGCTGCAGCACCTTCGGAACGTCGGCTTCCGTCATTCTGCTTCCTCCCTGTTCGGTGACCCGCTGCCGAGCACCGTCTTGAAATGTTCGGTCGCGGCCACGAGCCGCGCGCGCACGCCGGGTTCCCAGGCGGAATGTCCGCCGTCGTGGACGAGCTGGAAGTGCGCTTCCGGCCAGCTCGTCTTCAGATCGAACGCCGTCACGGCCGGACAGACCATGTCGTAGCGCCCCTGCACGATGACGGCCGGCAGATGCCGGACGCGATCGATGCGATCGAGGAGGCTGTTCTCCGGCAGGAAGATGTCGTGCGCGAAGTAGTGGGCCTCGATGCGGGCGAGACCGAGTGCCACCACGTCGTCGCCGAAATGCCGCAGCGCCTCCTCGCTCGGCAGGAGCGTGGAGCATGCGCCCTCGTACAGGCTCCAGTGCCGTGCCGCAGGCAGGTGGACCGCCGGATCGGGGTCTTCCAGGCGCCGGCGGTAGGCGGCGAGCAGGTCGTTCCGCTCGTCCTCGGGGATGTACCGGGCGAACCGATCCCAGATCTCGGGGAAGACGCTGCGCAGTCCGTACAGGAACCAGTCGATCTCCGGGCGACGGCAGAGGAAGATGCCTCGCAGCACGAATCCGAGGCAACGTTCCGGATGCGCCTCGCCGTAGGCCAGCGCCAGCGTCGACCCCCACGACCCGCCGAAGACGAGCCACTGCTCGACGCCGAGAAAGGCTCGCAGCCGCTCGATGTCGGCGATGAGGTGGGGCGTGGTGTTGTCGCGCAGTTCGCCCAACGGCGTGCTGCGTCCGGCGCCCCGCTGATCGAAGATCACGATCCGGTACGCGCCCGGATCGAAGAAGCGCCGGTGCGCCGGACTCGCGCCCGCACCCGGACCGCCGTGCAGGAACAGCACGGGAATGCCTCGCGGATTGCCGCTCTCCTCCCAGTACATGACGTGATGCACGTCCAGCGGCAGCATGCCCGACCGATGCGCGGGCAGGTCCGGATACAACTCGGTGCGGGAGGCGGAAGTGGGGATGTCGTTCATCGAGATTCCGGAGCCATCAGCGTCGTTGCAGCTTGAAGCCGCGCGAGCGCAGCCGTTCCACGAGACCCGTGGATCCGGTCAGGTGGCCCGCACCCACCGCCACCAGGATGGTCTCGGATCCGGTCAGCAGGCCGGCGATCCGTTCGGCCATGGCCCGGTTCCGGTCCTCGTAGAGTGCCCGGCGCAGCGGGGCCGACGCGGATGCCGGCATGCGATCGAGATCGCGCGTCGAAGCCTCGTCCATCTTCTCGGCGTCGCCGTCTCGCCACGCGCCAATGATCGCTTCCATGTCGGCGGCCAGGGACTTGTCGCGGATGCCCCGGACGGTCGATTCCAGCATCGCAACCTGGGACTCGGGGGGCATGGCGTCGAGCATGCCGAGCTGCTGTGCCGCCGACTCCAGTTCGATGACACGCTTGCCGTCACGATGCGCCCGCTGGAGCAGATGCATGTCGAGGCCGAGGGCCGGATCCATGCCGACGCGGCCGACCTCGAACATCGTCAGCGCCATCGACAGCATGTGCGGCTTCAATCCGCGGCCGACTTCCGCCGGAATGCCGTAGCCCTGCAGGGTTTCGATCGTGTCCTTGAACAGGGCGGCCGGAACGTGGCGCTCGAGATTGTCGGGCGGTTCGAACACGGCCGATCCGGCGGCGGCGCGCATCGCGTCCTGACGTGTCATGTCGGCTTCCACGGCAAGCACCGTCGATTGGCCGTATGCGCGCTCGACGGCGGTGGGCAGCGGATAGAGGTTCCGGGTGCCGACGTGGATGGTGCCGAGGAGGAACACCGTTCCGGTGGCGGAGCGCACCTCCCACAGCAGACCGCGATCGCCCTCGGCCGCCGAGGCTCCCCGGCCGACCAGCGTGACGGCGACGAAGAGGGCGACGGTGAGAAAGCGGGCGAGCACGACGGGACGGACTCCAGGCAATGACGTTCGGGCGCGAGGCCGGCGGGATGCGTGCCCGCCCGGGATGATCCGGCGCCTCGTGATCGACGCGTGCCCGAACAACGTCGATCCGAGTCTAGCAAACTCGACCGTCATCCCACTCGCCGCGTATACTTTGCCGCCTTCCACGACGCCCGGAAACCCTCCCGCCCATGGACGAATCCATCAGGAAGGCAGCACTCGACTACCATCGCCTCCCCACCCCCGGCAAGATCTCGATCCTCCCGACCAAGGGGCTGATCACGCAGCGCGACCTGGCGCTGGCCTACTCGCCCGGCGTGGCGGCTGCGTGCGACGAAATCGTCGACGATCCGTCGGCGGCGCGCCTGTACACCGCCCGAGGCAACCTGATCGGCGTGATCACCAACGGCACCGCCGTGCTCGGTCTGGGGCCGATCGGTCCGCTGGCCGCCAAGCCGGTGATGGAAGGCAAGGCCGTCCTGTTCAAGAAGTTCGCAGGCATCGACGTCTTCGACATCGAGATCAACGAGCGCGACCCCGACCGCCTGGTCGAGATCATCGCGGCGCTCGAGCCCACGTTCGGCGGCATCAACCTCGAGGACATCAAGGCGCCCGAGTGCTTCTACGTCGAGCGCAAGCTGCGCGACCGGATGAAGATCCCGGTGTTCCACGACGACCAGCACGGGACGGCCATCATCGTCGGCGCGGCCCTGCTGAACGGCCTCAAGGTCGTCGGGAAGAAGATCGACGAGATCCGGCTCGTGGCGTCCGGCGCCGGCGCGGCGGCGCTCGCGTGCCTGGACCTGCTCGTGCAGATCGGCGTGCGGATGGAGAACATCACGGTCACGGACATCAAGGGGGTCGTGTACCGGGGCCGCACCGAGGAGATGGACGACAACAAGGCCCGGTATGCGCGCGACACCGCCGCCCGCACGCTGGCCGAGGTCATCGCCGGTGCCGACGTCTTCCTGGGGCTGTCGGCCGCCGGTGTGCTCAAGCCCGAAATGGTCGCGCAGATGGCGCCGCAGCCGCTGATCCTGGCGCTCGCGAACCCGACGCCCGAGATCATGCCGGACCTGGCCAAGCAGGTCCGACCGGACGCCATCATCGCCACCGGTCGATCCGACTACCCGAACCAGGTGAACAACGTGCTGTGCTTCCCGTTCATCTTCCGCGGGGCGCTCGACGTCGGTGCCACGACGATCACCGAGGCGATGAAGCTCGCGGCGGTGAACGCCATCGCGGAACTGGCCATGGCGGAGCAGTCGGATGTCGTCGCGTCGGCCTATGCTCAGGAGGAACTGCGCTTCGGGCCGGAATACCTGATCCCGAAGCCGTTCGATCCGCGTCTGATCGTGCAGATCGCGCCGGCCGTGGCCCGGGCGGCCATGGAGAGCGGCGTCGCCACGCGGCCGATCAAGGACTTCAACGCGTACCGGGAGCAGCTCACCAGCTTCGTCTATCAGTCGGGCCTGATCATGAAGCCCGTCTTCGCGGCCGCGAAGAAGCAGCCGAAGCGCGTCGTGTACGCCGAAGGGGAGGAAGAGCGCATTCTCCGCGCGGTCCAGGTGGTGGTCGACGAAGGGCTGGCGAAACCGATCCTCATCGGCCGGCCCGAGGTCGTCGGTCCGCGGCTGGAGCGCTACGGCCTGCGCATCCGGCCCGGCGTCGATTTCGAATTGGTGAATCCGAACTCCGATCCGCGCTACCGGACCTACTGGCAGACCTACTACCAGCTCATGCAGCGCAAGGGCGTGTCCGTCGATCTCGCGAAGCGGGATGTCATGCGGCGCATGACGCTGATCGGTGCGCTCATGGTCCGGCTCGGCGATGCCGACGCGATGATCTGCGGCACGTACGCCCAGCACCACCAGCATCTCGACATCGTCTCGAACGTCATCGGGCTCAAGGCGGGCGTCAAGCGCTTCGCCGCCATGAACATGCTGCTGCTGCCGAACCGCACGGTGTTCATCTGCGACACGTACGTGAATCGCGACCCCACGGCCGAGGAGATCGCCGACATGACGACGCTGGCCGCGGAGGAAGTGCGGCGGTTCGGTCTGGTGCCCCGGGTCGCACTGTGCTCGCACTCGAATTTCGGGTCGATGCCGTCCCCCTCGTCCGAGAAGATGAGCCGTGCCCGGGAGATCCTCGAGAGCCGGGATCCGTCGCTCGAGGTCGAAGGCGAGATGCACGGCGATGCCGCGCTCGACGAGGAGATCCGCCTGCGCCTGTTCCCGAACTCGAAGCTGAAGGGCGAGGCGAACCTGCTGATCATGCCGACGCTGGACGCGGCGAACATCTCGTTCAACCTGCTGAAGGTGATCAGCGGCGAGGGCATCACGGTGGGGCCGATCCTGCTGGGCGCCGCTCGGACCGTGCACATCGTGACGCCGACCGCCACGGTGCGGCGCCTGGTCAACATGACGGCGCTGGCGGTGGTCGACGCGGCATCGCAGCGCTAGCGCTCAACGAGCCGGCAGCGCGGTGTCCAGGTCGTCGGGCTTGATTTCGATTCCGGCAATCTTCCGGGCGCGGGCGAAGTAGGCCATGGCGGCCGACTCGCGGCCGATGCGGCACCGCTTGATGGCATCGTCGAGCACGGGTGCGAACTGGAGCTTCGTCGCTTCCGCCAACCGAACGCCCTTGAGGTCCCGGCCGATCAGCTCCAGTTCCAGCTTGCAATCCGCATGCGTCAGCGGACTGGCGAGGAACACGGCAGCGGCCAGGACGAGGGCGCGTCCCGCGTGCACCGGGACGGCCCGCCCGCGGTACCGGGGGAACGACGTCACAGGCCGAGGATCTTCATGGCCTTGCCGAGCGTCTCGACCGACTCCTTGTGCTTGCCGGCCTTGTGCAACGTCTCGCCCTCGGCGCGCAGCTTGGTGACTTCCTCGAGTTGTGCCGTCGTCAGGGCGGGCTTCTTGGCCAGGGCGGCATCGATGGCCTTCATGTCCGCGGGACAGTGGTTGGCGGAAGCCACGCCGGAGGCGACGGCCAGGACGGCAGCGACGATCAGGGAACGGGTCTTCATGAAGTCCTCCTCGGGGTTGGCATCGGACCGGACGACCGGCCCGATGTCAAAAGTATAGGCCCCGAGGTTCAGTCGAGGCCGTGCATGCCGATAGAATGTTGCCCGACGGTGATGGTTCCCGTCTTCTCCACGACTTCGCGTCCATGATGACAGCGCCCACGGCGCCGACCGTGTTTCCGCGGGATTGGGTGGCCGACCGCCTCCGGGTGGCGCCCCGCCCCTTCGACGATCCCGACGATGTCCCGCTCTACCGGCATCCCGAGGACCGGCAGCCGGTTCCCGCGGCCGTGCTCGTGCCGCTGGTCAACCGCCGGGAAGGCACCACTATCCTGTTGACGCAGCGCACCGCGCATCTCAATCAGCATGCGGGACAGATCAGTTTTCCGGGCGGACGCGTCGATCCGGACGACCGGGATCGCGTCGATACCGCCCTGCGCGAGACGGCCGAGGAGATCGGCCTGCCGCGCGATCGCGTGCAGACGCTCGGCTTTCTGCCCGAGTACGACATCGCCACCGGCTTCCGGGTCACGCCGGTGGTCGGCTGGGTGGAGCCGCCGTTCGATCTCGTTCCCGATCCCTTCGAGGTCGCCGAGGTGTTCGAGGTGCCGCTGCGGTTCCTGCTCGATGCCACGAACTATCAGCGCCGCGAGGACGTTCGGGATGGCCGCCTGCGGCGGTATTTCGTCGTCCCGTACGAGACGCGCAACATCTGGGGCGCGACGGCCGGCATGCTCTACTGGTTGCGCCACGTGCTGTCGGACGGACGCTGAGCCATGGCCAAGGAAAAGCTTCCGGTGACGCCGGCCGTGCGCGTTCTCCGCGCCCACGGTGTCACCTTCACGGATCATCCGTATCCGTACGAAGAGCGGGGCGGCACCGCCGTCTCCGCCCGCGAACTGGGCGTGGACGAACATGCGGTCGTCAAGACGCTGATCATGGAAGACGAGGCGAAGCATCCGCTCGTGGTCCTGATGCACGGCGACCTGAAGGTGTCGACCAAGGAACTCGCGCGTGCGATCGGCGTGAAGACGATCCAGCCTTGCAACCCGGACACCGCCAACCGGCATTCCGGCTATCAGGTCGGCGGTACCTCGCCCTTCGGCACGCGCAAGGAGATGCCGGTCTATGTCGAGCAGACCATCCTCGCGCTGCCGCGCATCTACATCAACGGAGGTCGCCGGGGATACCTCGTGGGCATCGATCCGGCCGATGCCGTGCGCATCCTGAAGCCGACGATCGTGACCGTGGGGATTCCGGACGAGGGCTGAGCGCGGCCGTCCGTCACCGGTGCCATCCATGGAAATCGCCGCCCTCCTCTTCGCCGTCGCCCTCGGGTGGTTCTGGCTGGACACGCTGAACGCCCGGGAAACCGCCCTCCGGGCCGGACAGGATGCCTGTCACGCGGAAGGCGTACAGTTCCTGGATTGGACGGTCGCGCAGTCGCGGCTGAGGCTGCAACGCAATGACGAAGGACAGGTGCGCCTGCTGCGGGTGTACCGGTTCGAATACAGCGAAACCGGGAACGACCGGTTCGACGGGAGTGTGACCTTGCTGGGGCGGACCGTGCTGTCGGTCAGGCTCGCGCCGCGCCCGGCCTATGCCGACAACGTCATTCCCCTGCGGTGAGAGGGGGGCCGGCGAGAACCGGCCGACAGACTTTCGATCCACCTTATCTGGGAGAACCATCATGGCCCGAGCGCAAGGAAACGACGTCGAGATGCTGCGCGCAGAAATCGAGATGCTGATGAGCGAACGGGAGAGCCTGCTGCGCACGGTCGGCGCAGCCTCCGTGATGTTCGCGAACCTGAGCGCGGACGAACTGCCGGCCGGTGCCTACGATTCGGCCGACGTCCTGGCGAAGTGCCTCGACACCCTGCCCGAGGAAGTGCTCCGCGAAGCGCTCGAACTCGTTCGTCCGCTGGTCGAGCGCGATCTGGATCAAGCCGAAGACCGCTCCGCGAACTGATCGCCCCGTGCATGCGGCCGTCGCGCCGCGTGCACACGCAAGCCTGTCTTCCGAGGCCGGCGCGTTCCGCGTCGGCCTCATTCCTTCCGCCCTGCCCGCCGGAAATTCCCGCCGCGCCGCACCCGCCTGGCGCGTGATCGTTCGCGCCCGAAAAGAGTGCCCGCCCGCTGTGCGCGCGCTCTGCGACGGTGCGTCGCTCGCTTGAGACGTACGCGGAAACACGTACGACGGATTCCTGTCGACTGCCCGGAAACTCAGCATCCATGCGGGTTTCCGCGAGATTGGGGGTCCGTGGCATGTCGATTGCGGAAAGGCTCCCCGAGCGTTGCCGCAGCGCCTGAATCCAGTGCCCTCGCGAACGGGCCTCGGCAGCGCGCTCCACCTCCATCCAACTCAAGGGAGTCTCACAGATGAACCGTCGTCACGTACTCAAGGCCGCGACCGCGGCCGTGGCCAGCGCCTGGATGCTGTCCGCCGCCGGACTTGCATCCGCAGCGGACACCATCAAGGTGGGCATTCTGCATTCGCTGTCCGGGACCATGGCGATCAGCGAGACCGCGCTCAAGAACACCGCGCTGATGACCATCGAAGAGATCAACGCGAAGGGTGGCGTCATGGGCAGGAAGCTCGAGGCCGTGGTCGTGGACCCGGCGTCGAACTGGCCGCTGTTCGCCGAGAAGGCGCGCCAGCTCATCACGCAGGACAAGGTCGCCGTCGTGTTCGGCTGCTGGACGTCGGTCTCGCGGAAGTCCGTGCTGCCCGTGTTCGAGGAACTCAACGGGCTCCTGTTCTACCCGGTGCAGTACGAGGGCGAGGAACTGTCGCAGAACGTGTTCTACACCGGCGCTGCGCCGAACCAGCAGGCCATCCCCGCGGTCGAGTACCTGATGAGCAAGGACGGCGGCAGCGCCAAGCGCTTCGTCCTGCTGGGCACCGACTACGTGTATCCGCGCACGACCAACAAGATCCTGCGCGCGTTCCTGAAGAGCAAGGGCGTGGCCGAGGCCGACATCATGGAGGACTACACGCCGTTCGGTCACAGCGACTACCAGACCATCATCGCGAAGATCAAGAAGTTCGCCGGCGAGGGCAAGAAGACCGCCGTCATCTCGACGATCAACGGCGATTCGAATGTCCCCTTCTACAAGGAACTGGGCAACCAGGGCCTGAAGGCGACCGATGTCCCGGTCGTTGCGTTCTCGGTGGGTGAAGAGGAACTCCGCGGCGTGGACACGAAGCCGCTCGTGGGACACCTCGCGGCATGGAACTACTTCATGTCCGTGAAGAACGCCGAGAACACGGCCTTCGCGAAGCTGTACAAGACCTGGGCCAAGGCGAACAACGTCCCGAACCTCGACACCGTCGTGACCAACGATCCGATGGAAGCCACCTACGTCGGCATCCACATGTGGAAGCAGGCCGTCGAGAAGGCGAAGTCGACCGACGTGGACAAGGTCCGCAAGGCGATGTCCGGTCAGACCTTCAAGGCGCCGTCGGGCTTCACGCTGAAGATGGACGAGACCAACCATCACCTGCACAAGCCCGTGATGATCGGCGAAGTGCAGGCCGATGGTCAGTTCGACGTGGTCTGGAAGACCAAGGGTCCGATCCGCGCGCAACCCTGGAGCCCCTTCATCGCCGGCAACGAGTCCAAGCAGAAGCTCTGATCGTCAGTGCAAGGCCGGGAGGGCGCCGTCCGGCGGGGCCCTCCCGCATCAGAAGAAAAGCCAACAAGGAGACCGTCACGCGTGCCGGCGGGACGGTCCGTCACAAGGGGAATCGCGATGTTCAATCCGATCCGGCCGGATCGGCGGGGACGGCTGTGGGCTGCGTTCGCGTGCCTGCTGCTGCTCCTTCCGCTGCGCGCCAGCGCGATCGACGCCGCTGCCGTCGCGGGGCTCGCCTCCGAGGAAGCGTCGGACAAGGCGGCCGCCATCGAGTCGATCGCCGCGGCAGGCGACGAACTCTCCCTGCGGGTCCTCACGGCGCTGCAGGACGGGATGCTGCGGATGACGCCCGACAAGCGGGTCGTGATCAAGGAACGCGGCAAGCTCACGGATGCGGCCACGGGACAGGTGCTCGACACCGAGCCCGATGATCTCGAGAAGGTCACCATCAACAACCGTCTGCGCGCCCAGGCCGAATCGGCAATTGCCGGACTGCGCATCCTGTCGAAGGATCCGAAGATCCGCCTCGAGGCCGCGAAGAGCATCGAGCCCGACGAACGGACGCTGCCGCTGCTGTCGAAAGCGCTCGGCGCCGAAACCGATCCGGAGATCCGTGAGATCCTGAGACAGGCGCAAGCCTCGGCCAGGCTCCGCAGCAGTGACCCGACGCTGCGGCTCGACGCGATCGGCGTGCTCGCGGGCAGCGGGGACGCGAAGGCGAAGACGCTGCTCCAGCCGCTCACGGAGAAGCTGGCTTCCGGCGACTATGCCGAGTCGAATCCGCAGGTGCGCGAAGCCGCCATCACGGCGCTCGCCGGCGTCGAGCGGCGACTCCTCGTGTACGACTACGCCGGTCGCCTGTTCACGGGCATCAGTCTCGCCAGCATCCTGCTGCTCGTCGCCCTCGGTCTCGCGATCACGTACGGCCTGCTGGGCGTCATCAACATGGCCCATGGCGAAATGCTGATGATCGGCGCCTACGCCACGTACGCCACGCAACAGTGGTTTCGGGCGCATGCCCCGGATGCGGTCGACTGGTATCTCCCCTGCGCGTTGCCCGTGGCGTTCATCGCGGCGGCGCTCGTGGGCATGGCGCTCGAGCGCACGGTGATCCGATGGCTGTACGGGCGTCCGCTGGAGACGCTGCTCGCGACGTGGGGCATCAGCCTGTTCCTGATCCAGCTCGTGCGCACGGTGTTCGGTGCGCAGAACGTCGAGGTCGCGAATCCATCGTGGATGAGCGGCGGCATCGAACTGTCGAGCCTCGTGCTGCCCTACAACCGGCTCGTGATCATCGGGTTCTCGATCGTCGTCCTGTTGCTCGTGTGGCTCATGCTGACGCGGACGCGATTGGGTCTCTTCGTTCGCGGGGTCACGCAGAACCGGACGATGGCCGCCTGCGTCGGTGTGCCGACGGGACGCGTGGACCTGATGGCCTTCGGCCTCGGATCCGGCATCGGCGGGCTCGCAGGGTGCGCTCTGTCGCAGGTCGGCAACGTCGGTCCCGATCTCGGCCAGAGCTACATCATCGACTCGTTCATGGTGGTGGTGCTGGGCGGCGTCGGGCAGCTGATCGGCACCGTGTACGCGTCGCTCGGACTCGGCGTCATGAGCAAGTTCGTCGAGCCGCTGATCGGCGCGGTGCCGACCAAGATCCTGATCCTCGCGGTGATCATCGGCTTCATCCAGAAGCGTCCTCAAGGTCTGTTCGCCTTGAAGGGTCGCTCCGTGGAGGCTTGAGTCATGACGACATCCACTTTCCGCATTCCCGGCCAGGAACCGTTGTTCTCCGGCAGGGGCTGGACTGCCCTCATCGCCTTCGCGCTGACGGTGTCGGTGCTGGTGCCGGCGCTGTTCCTTGCCGTGCCGGAAGCGAGCCCCTTTCATCTGTCGGCTTACTTCGTGACGCTGATCGGCAAGATCATGTGCTACTGCGTGGTCGCGCTCGCCATGAATCTCATCTGGGGCTACACGGGCATCCTGAGCCTCGGCCACGGCGTGTTCTTCGCGCTCGGCGGCTACGCGTTCGGGATGTACCTCATGCGCATGATCGGCCACGAGGGGCAGTATCAGAGCGACCTGCCGGACTTCATGGTGTTCCTCGACTGGAAGTCCTATCCCTGGTACTGGTCGTTCACGGACCACTTCTGGTACGCCGCGACCCTCGTCGTCCTGGTGCCCGGCCTGCTCGCGTTCGTGTTCGGCTTCTTCGCGTTCCGATCGCGGATCAAGGGCGTCTACTTCTCGATCATCACGCAGGCCCTGACGTTCGCCTTCATGCTGCTGTTCTTCCGCAACGACACCGGCTTCGGCGGCAACAACGGCTTCACCGACTTCAAGCGCATCCTCGGCTGGCGGATCGCGGACCCGCAGACCCGTGCGACCCTGTTCGCAGTGACCGGCCTGTATCTCGCCGGATGCCTGCTGCTCACGCGGGCGCTGGTGCGATCGAAGTTCGGCCGCATCCTGACGGCCATCCGCGATTCGGAGAGCCGACTGATGTTCTCGGGGTACAACCCGCTCTGGTACAAGCTGTCCATCTGGACACTGTCCGCCGTGCTGTGCGGGGTTGCCGGCGCGTTGTACGTGCCGCAGGTCGGCATCATCAACCCCGGCGAGATGTCGGCCGCGAACTCCATCGAGATCGCCATCTGGGTGGCCGTGGGCGGTCGCGGCACCCTGCTCGGACCGATTCTCGGGGCCGGCCTCGTCAACGGCGCCAAGAGCTTCTTCACGCAATCGTTCCCCGAGTACTGGCTGTTCTTCCTGGGCATCCTGTTCGTCGCGGTCACCCTGTTCCTGCCGAAGGGTGTGGCGGGATGGATCAACGGCAAGCGGGGAGAAGCGGCATGAGTGTCGCCACGGAAGACGATCTGAAGGGCGGGACCGCGTCCGGGCTCGGGCACCTCATCACGAACGGCGTCGACGTTTCGCACGGTCCGACCCTGTACCTCGAGGACATCACGGTGAGCTTCGACGGCTTCCGGGCGTTGAACAACCTGACGCTGACCGTCGAGACCGGGGAGCTGCGCTGCATCATCGGACCGAACGGTGCCGGCAAGACGACGATGATGGACGTGATCACCGGCAAGACGCGGCCGGATTCCGGCACGGCGTACTTCGGTCAGAACATCGATCTGACCCGTCTCACCGAACCGCAGATCGCGCACGCGGGCATCGGCCGCAAGTTCCAGAAGCCGACGGTCTTCGAGAACCTCACCGTGGTCGAGAATCTGGAACTCGCGCGCAAGACCGACAAGCGGGTGCGGGCGAGTCTGCGCGCGAAGCTCTCGGCCGACGACGTCGCGCGCATCGGCGAAACGCTGGATCTCATCCAGCTCACGGGGGACGCCTCGCGGCCGGCCGGCATTCTGTCTCACGGCCAGAAGCAGTGGCTCGAGATCGGGATGCTGCTGATGCAGGAGCCCAGGCTGCTGCTGCTCGACGAGCCGGCGGCCGGCATGACGGACGACGAGACGGCGCGCACGGCCGAACTCTTCGATCAGCTCGCCGGCAGCCACACGCTGGTCGTCGTCGAGCACGACATGGATTTCATCGCATCGATCGCGCGCACGGTGACCGTGCTGCACGAAGGCAGCGTGCTCGCCGAGGGACCGATGGACGTGGTGAAGAACGACGAACGAGTGATCGAGGTATACCTTGGACGCTGACGCTGACGCCGCGACGGACCGGCACGGGGAGGATGCGGCATGCTGACCATCCGCCATCTCGACCACTTCTACGGCAGCAGCCACACCCTGCGGGACGTGACCTTCGATGCGCCGACCGGGGCCTGCACGACGCTCCTGGGCCGCAACGGGGTGGGCAAGACCACGCTGCTGAAATGCATCATGGGCGTCGAGAAGGTGCGCTCGGGCAGCGTGTCGCTCGACGGCACGGACATCACGAGGATGACGCCCTTCGAACGGGCCGCGCGGGGCATCGGCTTCGTGCCGCAGGGGCGCGAGATCTTCCCGCGGCTGACGGTCGAGGAGAACCTGCTGATGGGGCTCGCGTCGAAGCGGGCCGGCGCCTTGCGCGATCTGCCGCCCGAAATCTGGGAGATGTTCCCGGTGCTGAACGACATGCGCAGTCGTCGCGGCGGCGACCTGTCCGGCGGCCAGCAGCAGCAGCTCGCCATCGGCCGCGCGCTCGCAATGCGGCCGCGCGTGCTCATCCTCGACGAGCCGACGGAGGGCATTCAACCCTCCATCATCAAGGACATCGAGCGCGCCATCCGCACCCTCGTGAAGCGGGGTGACATGGCGATCCTCCTCGTCGAGCAGTACTATGATTTCGCGCGCGATCTCGCCGACCAGTACGTGGTGCTCAATCGCGGGGTCGTCGTCAAGCAGGGGCAGGGTGGGGACATGGACCGCGACAACGTGCGCGCGCATCTGTCGGTCTGAGCCGACGGGGCGATGTGTCCGGGGAGCGTCCGGACGCTGCCTTCACATCAACGACATCGCAGGGGACGACGTGGATCTATCGCCGCGCGACAAGGACAAGCTGCTCATCTTCACCGCCGGGCTCCTTGCGGAACGCCGCAAGGCGCGCGGGCTCAAGCTCAACTACCCGGAGGCGGTCGCCTACATCACGGCCGCCGTCATGGAAGGTGCGCGCGACGGCCGCGCCGTGGCCGATCTCATGGCCTACGGGACGACGCTGCTGACGCGCGGCGACGTGATGGACGGGGTCGCGGAGATGATCCCCGAGATCCAGGTCGAGGCGACCTTCCCCGACGGCACGAAGCTCGTGACCGTGCACAGCCCCATTCCGTGATCCCTGACGTGTGTCGGTGATCCGGGAACGGGTCACCCCAACGAGGCTCCCCATGATCCCAGGTGAAATCCAGACGGCCGCCGGCGACATCGAGTTGAATGCCGGGCGTCCCAGCATCGTCCTCAGCGTCACCAATGCCGGCGACCGGCCCGTGCAGGTCGGCTCGCACTACCACTTCTTCGAGACCAACGAGGCGCTCGCCTTCGACCGCCGGAAGGCGTACGGCCGGCGACTCGACATTCCCGCGGGGACCGCCGTGCGCTTCGAGCCGGGGCAGACACGCGACGTGGCGCTCGTGCCCTACGCGGGGGATCGCGTCGTGCACGGCTTCCAGGGCAAGGTCGGAGGAGCGCTGAAATGAGTCATCGCATCGATCGCGCGTCGTATGCCGGCATGTACGGCCCCACGGTCGGGGACAAGGTGCGTCTCGCGGACACGGACCTCTGGATCGAGGTGGAGAAGGACTACACCATCCCCGGCGAGGAAGTGAAGTTCGGCGGCGGCAAGGTGATTCGCGACGGCATGGGGCAGGGTCAGCGCCTTGCCGCCGACGTGGCGGACACCGTCGTCACGAACGCGCTGATCCTCGACTACACGGGCATCGTCAAGGCCGACATCGGACTGAAGGACGGGCGCATCTGGAGGATCGGCAAGGCGGGCAATCCGGATGTGCAGCCCGGCGTCACGATCCCGATCGGCGCCGCGACGGAAGTCATCGCGGGGGAAGGATCCATCATCACCGCCGGCGGCATCGACACGCACATCCACTTCATCTGTCCGCAGCAGATTGAAGAGGCCCTGATGTCCGGCATCACGACGATGATCGGCGGCGGCACGGGGCCGGCCACCGGAACCAATGCGACGACCTGCACGCCCGGCATCTGGCATCTGCACCGCATGCTGGAGTCGGCGGACGCGTTCCCGATGAACCTCGGCTTTCTCGGCAAGGGCAACGCGAGCCTGCCCGGCCCGCTCGAGGAACAGGTGGCGGCCGGCGCCATCGGACTCAAGCTGCACGAGGACTGGGGCACGACGCCCGCGGCCATCGACGCCTGCCTGTCCGTGGCCGACCGCATGGACGTGCAGGTGGCGATCCATACCGACACGCTCAACGAATCCGGATTCGTCGAGACGACCATTGCCGCCTTCAAGGGGCGGACGATCCATACGTTCCATACCGAAGGTGCGGGCGGCGGCCACGCGCCGGACATCATCAAGGTCGTGAGCGAAGGCAACGTGCTGCCGTCCTCGACCAATCCGACGCGGCCCTTCACCGTCAACACGCTCGAGGAGCACCTCGACATGCTGATGGTGTGCCACCACCTCGATGCCTCGATCCCGGAGGATGTCGCCTTCGCGGAATCGCGGATCCGTCCGCAGACCATCGCCGCCGAGGACATCCTGCACGACCTCGGCGCGATCAGCATGATGTCCTCCGACTCGCAGGCCATGGGGCGGGTGGGCGAGGTCATCCTGCGCACGTGGCAGACGGCTCACAAGATGCGGGTCCAGCGCGGCCCCCTGCCGGGCGAGCGCGGCGGCAGCGACAACCTGCGGGCCAAGCGCTACATCGCGAAGTACACGATCAATCCGGCGCTGTCGCACGGCATCGCCCACGAGGTCGGTTCGGTGGAACCGGGCAAGCTCGCCGATCTCGTGCTCTGGCGTCCGGCGTTCTTCGGCGTCAAGCCGACGATGGTGTTGAAGGGCGGCGCCATCGCCGCCGCGGCCATGGGCGATCCGAACGCATCGATTCCGACGCCGCAGCCGGTGCACTACCGGCCGATGTTCGCGTCGTTCGGTCGGGCATTGAACACGACGAGCGTCACGTTCCTGTCGGCCGCCGGGATCGAGGCGGGCGTGCCGGAGCGGCTGGGGCTGGCGCGGCGCGTCGTCGGCGTTCGCGGCACGCGATCGATCCGGAAGGCCGATCTGCCGTTCAACAACGCGATGCCCCGGGTGGAAGTGAATGCCCAGACCTACGAGGTCCGGGCCGATGGCGTACTGCTGCGTTGCGATCCGGCGAAGGTGCTGCCGATGGCGCAACGGTACTTCCTCTTCTGAAACGACCGGGCGCTGCCGGATCGCGCGGCAGCGCCCGGTCTTGCTGCGGCCTGCGGTCGGTTTCCCCAGGCCCCGAAGGCTTCAGCGTGAGCGTCGGCGCGCGCCGGACAGCCCGACGAGTCCCAGTCCGGCCGCGAGCAGGGCCCATGTTCCGGGTTCCGGGACGGCCGTCAGCGTCACGTTGTCGAGGCCGGTCGTCTCCGCCACGTCGGCGAGATATTCGGCGCGGATGCGCAGCAGCGTCGTCGATGACAGCACGGCGGCGAAGTCGGCGGCCGAAGCGGCGGTGCCTCCGAACGTTCCCACGGTCCACCCCGCACCCGGGGCGAGCGTCACGCTGAAGTGTGTCCAGTCGATGCCCGGATTCGACGTCCCGAGATAGAAGAGCGTGGTCGTGCCGTTGGACAGGATGACGTCGGGGTCACCGCGCCATTCGTTGTAGTGCGGCGTGTAGAAGACGTCGTAGGAAAGCGTACCGCCCGCATAGGCGGCAAGGTTGCCGAGGAAGGCCGGCGGAGCGTCGAACAGGAAGGTCTCGCCGCTCGGGTCGGCGGCGGACAGATAGCCGCCGGGATTGCCGCCGCTCGCGTGGTGGGTCACCGGATTGGGTGTGCCGGCGCTCGTATAGGCGGCGCTCTGAAGGCTCGTGACGGCCACGTCGATCGAGGTCCAGCCGGCGGCACCGGTTTCGAACCCTTCCGAAATGGCAGCGCGGGCACCAGTGGCGGCCACGGCCAGGAGGGCGGCACACAGCCGCAGGCGGGTCGGGCGGAGAGAGATTCATGGAGGCTCCTGAATTCGATTCCACGGGGAGTGGGTGTGGAACATCATTTTTTGAGAGGTTTATAGCCGACTCCATGTTGCCCTGCAATGGCCCGGGGTATTCTTTCGCCGCGTCCGTGGTGGCGGGTCTTCACACTCGCTTCGGCGCGGCTCAGGAGGGTCCATGTCCCAGGAAGTCGTCTGGCTCGTCGCCGGGCTGATCCTCGTCATCGTGGAATTGATGACGGGCACGTTCTACCTGCTGATCTTCGGTCTGTCGGCCATCATCGCGTCGGCCGGTGCATGGCTCGGCGCACCGTTCCATCTCCAGGCGGCACTGGCGGCCGCCAGCGCGCTGGTCGGCGTCGTCGTCATGCGCAAGCGCCGGCATGTCCTGCAGGGCCACGGCACCGTCTCGCCCGACCTTGGGCAGATCGCCACCTTCGAAGCCTGGACCGACGAGCCGGGGCGCCAGGCGCGGGTGCGGTACCGGGGCGCACCGTGGGATGCGGACGTCGAGGGCGCCGGGACGATCCTGCCGGGCGCCTCGCTGGAAGTCACGGCCGTGGTCGGCACCCGTCTGAAGGTCGCCAGCCGCCGTTCGTAGCACGCCCGCTCACCCCCCACCGACTCGAGGAGGTCACACGATGTTTCCCAAGCTGATCGGCGTCTTCATCCTGACTGCGATCGCCTTCGCGTATCCGCCGACCCAGGGCTATGCGATTCCGATCTTCCTGCTGGGTGCGGTGATCGTCTTCGTCATCGAGGGCTTCCGCATCGTGCCCCAGCAGAACGCGTGGGTCGTGGAGCGCCTCGGGCGATACCACCGGACCCTGGAGCCGGGATTCAACCTGATCGTGCCGTTCGTGGACCGCGTCCAGTATCGCCACTCGCTGAAGGAGGTGCCGCTCGACGTGCCGGAGCAGGTCTGCATCACGCGCGACAACACGCAGCTCGCCGTGGACGGGATCATCTACTTCCAGGTCACGGATCCGAAGCTCGCGAGCTACGGCACCTCCGACTACATGCTGGCCATCACGCAGCTGGCGCAGACGACCTTGCGCAGCGAGATCGGCAAGATGGAACTCGACCGTACGTTCGAGAGCCGCGACGACATCAATCGACAGGTCGTCGCCGTGCTGGACGAGGCGGGCCGGACCTGGGGCGTGAAAGTGTTGCGCTACGAGATCAAGAACCTGACGCCGCCGGAGTCGATCCTCCGCGCCATGCAGGCGCAGATCACCTCCGAGCGGGAGAAACGCGCGCTCATCGCGAAGTCCGAGGGACAGCGCCAGGAGGAGATCAATCTCGCCGACGGCGAGCGCCAGGCGAAGATCCTGCAATCGGAGGGCGAGAAGGCCGCGGCCATCAACAAGGCCCAGGGCGAGGCCACCGCGATCCGCGCGATTGCGGAAGCCCAGGCGGAAGCCGTCCGGGCCGTGGCGCAAGCGCTGTCGGCCGAGGGCGGGATGAGTGCCGCGAACCTGAAGATCGCGGAGAACTACGTGACGGCGTTCGGCGCCATCGCGAAGTCGGGCAACACGCTGATCGTTCCCGCGAACCTGGCGGATCCGGCCGGTCTGGTGGCCAGCGCCATGACGGTGCTGGACCGCGCGCGCCTGCAGGGCGGAACACCCGCTGCACCGTCGAAGTAGAAGCGGCGCCTCGCCGACCTCAGTCGATGGCCTTGTACGCCACCGACACGATCTCCAGCGATTCCTCGCCGCCCGGCGTTCGCAGGGCGATCGTGTCGCCTTCGCGTGCCTTGATGAGCGCACGCGCCAGCGGCGAGATCCAGCTGATGCGGCCGCGCGAGGCATCGGCCTCGTCGATCCCGACGATCGCGTAGGTCTTCTCGTCGCCGGCCTCGTCGGCCACCGTGACGGTGGCGCCGAAGAACACCTGGTCGGTCGGTTCCCGCGTCGCCGGGTCGACCACCTCCGCATTGTCGAGGCGTCGCGTGAGAAACCGGATGCGCCGGTCGATCTCGCGCAGGCGGCGCTTGCCGTAGATGTAGTCCGCGTTCTCGGAGCGGTCGCCGTTGGACGCGGCCCACTGGATGACCTTGGTGAGTTCCGGACGCTCCTTGTCGAGCAGATGCAGGGCCTCCTCCTTCAGGCGGCGGTATCCGGTCGGCGTCATGTAGTTCTTGGTGCCGACCGGGAGCGGTGACGCGTCTTCAGCGTCGTCGTCCGGATCCTGATCGGTCTCTTTCGTGAAGGCCTTGTTCATCGTGATGCGAAGGCGAAACGTCGCCGGATTATAGGTCGCGAGCCGGCGAGGCCGCAGCGTAGAATCGGCCGGGCCGACCAACATCGCAGAGGAGAGGTCCACGCCATGACCATCGAGATCGGAGACAAGCTGCCCGCCGGCACGTTGTGGGAATTCATCGAAGAGGAAACGCCGGGATGCTCGATCGGTCCCAACGCGTTCGATGTGGAGAAGATCGCGGCCGGCAAACGCATCGCGCTGTTCGGTCTGCCGGGGGCCTACACGCCTACGTGTTCCGGGAAGCACGTGCCGGGGTATGTGCAACTGGCCGAGCAACTGCGCGGCAAGGGCATCGACGAGATCTGGTGCGTGTCGGTCAACGACGCGTTCGTGATGGGCGCCTGGGGACGCGAGCAGGGGGCCACCGGCAAGGTGCGGATGCTGGGGGACGGTTCCGCCGCCTACGCCAAGGCGCTCGGCCTCGAACTGGACTTGACCGCGCGCGGGTTCGGGGTGCGCATGCAGCGCTTCTCGGCCATCGTCGTCGACGGAGTGGTGAAGTCGCTGAACGTCGAAGCCCCGGGCAAGTTCGAGGTGAGCGATGCGCAGACGCTGCTCAAGCAGACCGAGAACGTGATCCAGTACCTGCCTTGACGAGGGACGCCCCGGTGCCTACCGGGGCGTCTTCCTTCGGGACGCGCCGACCGTGCGACGCGGCGGCGCCTTCCGGCTCGCCGAACGCTGCGCCGCATCGATCGCCCGGCGTGCCCAATCGACCAGCCGAAGCCGATCGTCGATCACTTCGGCCGGCACCTCCCGGTACGACATCACCGTGTCCCGGTCCGCGAACGGTTTGAAAGCACGGGCACCCAGCGCTTCGTAGTCGGCACGATTGCCGTCGTCGACCTTGAACCACAACGTGTCGAACGCCACGATGGCCATGAAGGTCTCGTCGACGTAGATCCCCCAGCCGCCGAACATCCGTTTCGGACGTACCTCACCCAGCGGCGCGAGCCGTTCGCAGACGTACTCGACGAAGTCGTCGTGCCGGACGTGCTTCACAGGAAGGCGCGGATTGCGTCCAGCACTTCGTCGGGCTTCTCCGCCATCAGTGCGTGGCCGCTGCCGGCGATCTCCACCGTCTTGACGGTCTGCAAGGCCGCGGCGATCTCTTTCGTCGCGCGCGGCGGCGTCATGATGTCGCGCTTGCCGAGGATCAGCAGTGCCGGGCAGGCGGCCTTCGCCGCCGCCACGGCTCCGTTCGCGTAGGCATTGCAGGCCGTGAAGTCGACGTGCATCACGCCGGGTTTCTGGCGTTGCATGAGCCGCAGGTTCTCGCCGATGACCCAGAAGCCCGGTCCCGGATTGCCCGGGTAGTGGGCGTACGCCGAATGCGACCAGATGTTGACCATGTCCTGTGCGAGCGGCTCGTCGTCGCGGGTGGCATTCAGCAGTTCGTCGGAGACCTTCATCGGGAACGCGGTGCCGACCAGCACGACCTTCGCGACGCGATCGGGGAAGCGCGCGGCAGCTTCGATGGCGATCAGCGATCCCATGCTGTGGCCGACGAGCACGGCCCGGCCGACGCCGGCGGCATCGAGCAGCGCGATGATCCAGTCCGCCATGGCCTCGACGCTCGTCAGCGGCGGTCCGCCGGATCGGCCGTGGCCCGGCAGATCGACGGCGAGAACGCCGAAGCCGTGATTCGCCAGGTAGCGGCTCTGCAGCACCCAGACGCAATGGTCGTGTTCGGCGCCGTGGACGAAGACGACCGTCGGGAGGGTCGGGTCGAAGGACTTGCCGCCGGTGTAGGCGTAGGCGGTGGTGGCTTGGACGGTGAGGTTCATCTCGGAATCTGCCGGTGGTGAGGGCGACGGGTGCCGTGCGTCAGGACTTCTGCGACGCCCGCAGCGCGCCCCCGAGATCGTCGATCAGGTCCTGGGGATCCTCCAGCCCGATCGAGAGCCGGATCGTGCCCGGGCCGATGCCCGCGGCCGCGAGTGCGGCATCGTCCATGCGGAAGTGCGTCGTCGTCGCCGGATGGATCACGAGCGACTTCGCGTCGCCGACGTTCGCGAGATGGGAGAACACCTTCAGCGATTCGATCAGCTTCCGGCCGGCGGGACGGCCGCCCTTGATCGCGAACGTGAACACGGCGCCGGCACCGCGTGGCAGCAGTCGCCTTGCCAGTGCGTGATCCGGATGCGACTCGAGTTCCGGGTGGCTCACCGATTCCACGGCCGGGTGACCGGCCAGGAAGGCGACGACCTTCCGCGTGTTGGCGACGTGTCGATCCATGCGCACGGACAGCGTCTCGATCCCCTGCAGGATGTGGAACGCCGTGGTGGGTGCCATGCACGCGCCGAAGTCGCGCAGGCCCTCGCGGCGCGCACGCAGCAGGAACGCGGCCACCGTCGATTCCTCCTGGAAATCCATGCCGTGGAAGCCGTCGTACGGCTCGGTCAGTTCCGGGAACTTGCCGGACGCCTCCCAATCGAACGCCCCGCTGTCCACGAGCAGACCGCCGATGGCGATGCCGTGCCCGCCGAGGAATTTCGTGGCGGAGTGGTACACGAGATCGGCCCCGTGATCGAACGGTCGCAGCAGGTAGGGCGTGGTGAATGTGGAGTCGAGCAGCAGCGGCAGCTTCGCCTCGTGCGCGATCGACGCCACGTTCGGGATGTCCAGCACGTCCAGCCCCGGATTGCCGAGCGTCTCCGCGAACAGCAGGCGCGTGTTCGGCCGGATCGAGGATCGCCACTGATCGAGGTCGCGCGGATTCACGAACGACGTCTCGATCCCGAAGCGGCGCAGCGTGAAATGCAGCAGGTTGTGCGAGCCCCCGTACAGCGAACGGCTGGCGACGATGTGCGAGCCCGCGCCGGCGATGGTCGCGACGGCGAGATGCAGCGCCGCCTGGCCGCTTGCCGTCGCGATGGCGCCGATGCCGCCCTCGAGCGCGGCGATGCGCTCTTCCAGCACGGCGTTCGTGGGGTTCGAGATCCGCGAGTAGACGTGGCCGGCGCGCTCCATGTTGAAGAGCGACGCGGCGTGGTCCGTGTCGCGGAAGACGTAGGACGTGGTCTGGTAGATCGGCGTGGCCCGGGACCCGGTGGTGGGGTCGGGCTGCTGACCGGCGTGCAGGCTCAGCGTATCGAAGCCGAGATATCGGGGGGCGGCCATCGGGCAGGTCCTCGGACGGGAAGCGGCGATTGTGCCTCGGCAGCCGTCCCGGGCGTAGGGGTGAAGAAAGGGATGGTCATGACCTCGGTGTCTTTGTTACCCTGCGTCGAAGGGGGAAGGCAAAGGCGGCCGGGCCGCGTCAAGGTCGGCAGGCCGTCCGGACCTCTCCTCACAGAAAACATGACTCGGGAGACTCACGTGAACACCTCGATCCGCGCTTGCCTGGGAGCGGGACTCGCCGCTGCCTGCCTGTCCGCCTCCGCCGAAACGCTCCTCTGGAGCGAGAACGGACCGGCTCCCCGGTTCCAGACGTCCCCGGCCTACATCAAGTCCGGGACGGACCTGCCCGCCGGAGCGATCGCGACACTCGTCAGCGGCAATTCGAACGTGAAGGGTCCCAACGGCGTCGAGTTTCTTGACGGCCGTGTCTGGTGGCCCGATCAGCAGCTTGGCGACATCCGGAGCGTGAAGCCCGATGGCTCCGACCTGCGGGTCTACGGTGCGGGCATCAATCCGTACGATGTCGATCTCGTCGGCAGCACGCTGTACTGGACCGATCAGAACGGCAACAGGATCTTCACCATCGATACCGGGAGCGCGACGCCGTGGGAGTCGACCCTGCTGATGCAGGGTCTCAGCCACCCGGTCGCGATCGACGTCGCCGGGGGCTTCGTGTACTGGAGCGAAGTCGCCGGGACCAACCGCCTGCGGCGTTCGAACCTCGACGGATCGAATGCAGTCACCCTGATCTCCAATATCGAGTCGCGCGACTTCGAGGTGACCGATCAGTATCTGTACCTGTCCACGGCCACGGGCGAGGTCGCGCGCGCCAACCTCGACGGAAGCGGGCTCGTCACGCTGGCGTCCGGCCTGGGCTTCCTCAACGGCATCGACGTGACCGGCAGCGCGATCTACGTGTCCGTACTCAACGGTTCCTACACCGATGCGTTCGTCTCGACCATGGGCGGTGGCGAGATCCATCGCATGAATCTCGACGGCAGCGGTGATACCGTCCTGTATGTCGCCGCCGAGGGGCCGCAATCGGACTTCTCGTACCGTGCCGATCCGATCCGCGGCGTTGCAGTGCTGGTGGCCGTCCCCGAGCCCGGGACCACCGCGCTCCTGCTGGCAGGCGTGGGACTCATTGCCTTCGCAGCGCGCCTTCGCCGCTGAACTGCCTCTGCACGGAAAGAACGAAGGGCGCCCGCGGGCGCCCTTCGTTCGTGTGCGGTACCACCGAAAACGAGTCAGGGGCCACGACTCACCGACCACGGTTTGTCAGTAGAACGCTCCGCGTGCACTGATCGGCCAGACCGCTTCCACCCGGTCGCCCCGGTAGCACACCAGCCAGTCGTACAGATTCACGGTCGGGTCGCAGTGACCCGGGATCAGCCGCAGCCGGCTGCCCAGGGGGAGGGTCACGCCGTCGTCGACCTTGAGCACCCCGTGCTCGTCGGACGCCTTCAGGTACTGCACGCCGGGCCGGTCTGCCACGACGGGCATCCCCGAGTCCACGGAGTGCGCTTTCAAGCCGACGTCGACCACGGCCCGCCCCGGCGTGGGGCGGCTCATCACGGTGGCGAGGATGAACAGGCTGTGCCTGAACGTGTGCACCGGCTTGCCATCCACCTCGAGGTTGCGGCCGTAGTCCGCGTCCATGAACACGTACGAGCCCGGCTGGATCTCGTTGTACACGTCGCTCGCCGCTTCCAGCACGTAGGTCCCGGTGCCGGCGCCCGTCACGATCGGCACGGTGAGGCCGAGCGCCTTCATTTCCGTGATCGAGTCCCGCACCCACTGCACCGCGCGCGCGATCGCCTGTTCGCGCTCGGCCGGTTGCCTCAGATGCTGGGCACCGCCCTGGTAGGCGTGGATGCCCGCGAACACGAGGTGAGGCTGCCGCGAGATGAGCTGTGCCAGGTCGGCGGCGGGCCTGCCGGGCGGGACGCCGCACCGTCCGGCCCCGACATCGATTTCGACGTACACCGAGATCTTCGCGTCGACGGCGGCCATGGCGCGCTCGAGGGCGGCCACCGCATCGACGTTGTCGGCCAGCACGCTCACTTCCGCGCGCCGCGCGAGCTGGGCGAGCCGCGCGAGCTTCCGGTCGCCGACGATCTCGTTGCTGACGAGCACGTTGGTGACGCCGCCATCGACGAGTGCCTCGGCTTCGCTCACCTTCTGCGAACACACGCCGACGGCGCCCCGCTGCATCTGGATGACGCCGATGCGCGGGCACTTGTGACTCTTCGCGTGCGGGCGGATGCGCACCTTGCGGCCGGCGAGCGTGCGATCCAGCGTGTCGAGGTTGTACTCGAAGGCATCGAGATCGAGCAGGAGTGCCGGCGTGTCGACCTGGTCGAGGGCGTCGCCGGGGCGTGCGGGAGCAGGGAGGGCCATGGTCGTCTCAGCGTCCGGTTTCGCAGTCGGTCTTCATGACGGTGCCGGCGGACTGGACGCCGAGGTTGCGCCCGAGATTGCCGTACAGGATCCCGATGACGTCCGTGAGGTTCTTGCGCTCGACGGCCTCCTCGCCCCATTTCCGCTGATCGAGCGCGGCGACGGCGTCTTCGCGGGACCGGCCGGCCTTCTTCGCGGCCATCACCTCCGACGCGAACTTCCCGATGTCGCCGCAGGTCATCGATCCGAGGGGATACGGGGCGGCCGGGCACAGGCCGGGCAGAACGGACATCAGCAGAGCGGCGAAGCACATCGACGGTCGGATCATGGGTCAACCTGAACGGAGGAGATCGGAGTCACGGAGGGTAGAATTCCCGGACCCGGTCCGGGCCGGACAGGATTGCATGGCGGCCGGATCGTCGCAACCGGAAGACAGCGCCTTTCATGACCCCAGAGATCGTCCAGTACGGCCCCCCGGCCAGTCGCGGAATGGGACGCGACCTCCTGTCCAACCTGACGGGCGGATGCCGCGCGGCATTCCTCCTCGGAGGGCGTCCGGGCGCCTGGCGGCCCTTTTCGGAGCAGATCCTGCTGCTCGGACTCCTCGACCTGGCCATCACGTTCCTGGCTTCCTTTGCGGCTTCTCCCTTCGAGGGCGAGTTCCACTGGGCAGGCCTGCCTCGTGCCATGCTGCCGGCGTCGCTCGTGCTGGCGGCGGGATGGGTCCTGGCGCGGCGCTCGCGCTGGCCGGGCGCCCTGGCCCTGGTGGCGACGATCCTCCTGTCGGTCCTCGTGGTGTTCGATGCCGTCGTCAATGTGCTGGAAGGCATCGAGACCTCCGCCGGGGTCGAGTGGGCGGTGGGTGGCTGGGATGTCGGGACGGTCTTGTTCCTGTGGTGGGCCGGGGCCGCCGCTGTCGCCGTGGCCCGTGCCGTGGGCGGCGCGTGGCGCGTCCGGTTCGCGAATGCCGGCTGGACGATCGTGCTCGTGGCGCTCCCGCTCTGGTTCGTGCCGTATGTGCCGCTCTGGAACGGCCCGGCCGGTGACGGCGCCGACGCGCCGGACGCCTATGCCGGCAGTCGCGAGGACGTGATCTACGCCCAGCCGCGGCTGATGCACCAGGTGGCTGCGCGCCTGGCGCGGCAGCGGCCCGGGATCGAGGATCTCTATTTCGTGGGCGCCGCCGGCTATGCCGGGGAGGACGTCTTCCTCAACGAAGTGAGTCTCGCGGCGGATCTGGTGCGGACCCGCTTCGATGCCGAGGGACGGACGCTGGTGCTGTCCAACAACGCCCGGACCGTCCGGACGCTGCCCGTGGCCAGTGCCACCAGTCTCGCCCAGGCGCTGAAGGCGGTGGCCCAGACCATGGACGTGGACGAGGACATGCTGTTCCTCTTCCTCACCACCCATGGCAGCGAGGACCACACCCTCGCCATGGAGTTCTGGCCGCTCCAGCTGGCCGGGCTCACGCCCGACATGCTGAAGCGGATGCTCGACGATGCCGGCATCAAGTGGCGCGTCATCGCCGTGTCGGCCTGCTACGCGGGCGGTTTCGTCGACCCGCTGAAGGACGCGCGCACGCTGATCATGACGGCCGCCGACGCGAAGCATCAGTCGTTCGGCTGCGGCACGGATTCCGAGCTCACGTACTTCGGCAAGGCATTCTTCGACGAGGCGCTGCGCAGCACGTTTTCGTTCACGGGCGCATTCGAACGCGCGCGCGACGCGATTGCGCGACGCGAGCGGGAGAACGAATTCACGCCGTCCAATCCGGAGATGTTCGTCGGGGACGAGATCCGCCTGAAGCTCGACCGCCTGACGAGACGCCTCGAGGCGCGGGTGCCTTCGCGCTGGCGGCAGGCGCAATGTTCCGACGGCGCGCGCGGAACTCCGGCGTGGGCCTGCGGGTCTTCCGACGGGACCAATTGAGCGGATCGGAGGCGCGCATGCGTGACGGTCGTTCGGCATGGCGGGGAATGGCAGCGGTGATGGCTGCGCTCCTGCTGTCGGGGCCCGCGGCGGCGGACCCGTGGGGTTCGGGCCTGCTCACCCGGGAGGCCGCGCTGCAGAAGATCCGCAGCACGCAGACCGAGCAGCGGCGCCAGGGGTACGGGCGGCTCGGCGAGATCGGCACCGCGGAGGACGTTCCGTTGCTGCTGTCGGCGCTGACCGACGACGAGGAGCTGATCCGCGGCATGGCCGAACTCGCCATCTGGGGCATCTGGATGCGGGTCGACGATTCCGTCGTGGATCCCTTGTTCCAGGTGGCGCTGGATCTGACGCAGCAGATGAAGCTGGCGGAGGCCGAGGCCAAGTTCGACGAGGTGCTCGGGATGAAGCCCGGCTTCGCCGAGGCGTGGCACCGACGCGCGGAGGTGAAGGTGCTGGGGGATCGCTGGGCGGAGGCCGAGTCCGACTTCCGCCAGGCCGTCGACCTGAATCCCTACCACTTCGGAGCGCTGGAGGGTCTGGGGCACTGCAGCCTGCACCGGGGGCGTGCTGCGGATGCCGTCGGATTCTTCACCCGGGCACTGGAACTCAATCCCAATCTGGAAGGCGTGCTCGAGGCGTTGAAGCGCGCCCGCGCCATCGCGGAGCGCGATCGGACTTAGCCCCACCGTATCCATCCGGCCATCTTCGCGGTCCCTCGTGGCCGACGTGTCCGTCCTCGTCCCTCTGGATCATGGCATCGATGCGTCGTCGGCCCGGGGACATCCGTCCCTGTTCCCCTCCCGGAGACTTCCCCGCACAATCGCCGTCGAAGAACGACAATCGCGGCGGCCGTGCTCCCGTTCGTGGATGCGGTCCCGCCGGCACCGGGAGGAATCGATCATGAGCGACACCACCGCACGGCCCTGGCTCGACCACTATCCGCCCGGGGTGCCGCGCGACCTGGGCCCGTTGGCTGTGGAGACCGTGCCGGCGATGCTGGCGGACGCGTTGCGCCGTCACGGCAATCGTCCCGCCTTCGACAACTTCGGCGTCGCGCTCTCGCTGCCCGATCTCGATGAGCGGTCGCGTGCGTTTGCCGCCTACCTGCAGGGCGCGCTGGGACTGGTCAAGGGCGACCGGGTGGCCGTGATGATGCCGAACCTGCTCAACTATCCGATCGCGCTGTTCGGCATCCTGCGAGCCGGCCTCACGCTGGTGAGCGTGAATCCGCTCTACACCGCACGGGAACTCGAGCATCAACTGCGCGACTCCGGCGCCAAGGCCATCGTGATCTTCGAAGGCGCCGCGCACACGCTCCAGGAAATCATCGGGAGTACGCCGGTGCGGCACGTGATCGTCTCGTCCGTCGGCGACATGCTGGGGTTCCCGAAGGGGTGGATCATCAACTTCGTGATGCGTCACGTGAAGAAGATGGTGCCGGCACACGACCTCCCCGGTGCCGTGGGCTTCCGGGATGCCCTGTCGCGCGGCGAAGGAAAACCCTTCGCCGAACCGCCGCTCGACGGCGACGATCTGGCGTTCCTCCAGTACACGGGCGGCACGACCGGCGTGTCCAAGGGGGCGATGCTGAAGCACCGGAACGTCGTCTCGAACGTGATGCAGATCAGCGCGTGGTGCCGTGGGGTGCTGGGCGAGGGTGAGCAGGTCTCCGTCGCCGCGCTGCCCTTCTATCACATCCTCGCCCTGACGCTGAATTGCCTGCTCGGCACCTATCGCGGCGACCGGCAGATCCTCATCACCAACCCGCGCGACATCCCGCGCTTCGTGCAGACGCTGAAGTCGAGCGGCTTCTCGATGATCGTGGGGGTGAACACGCTCTACACGGCGCTGCTCAACCATCCCGACATCGGCACGGTGGACTTCTCGAAGCTGAAGATGTCGGGGGGCGGCGGGGCGCCGCTGCAGCTCGCCGTGGCGCAGCGCTGGAAGGCGATCAGCGGCCGCACGTTGATCGAGGGGTACGGGCTCACCGAGACATCGGGTGCCGTGTCGATCAATCCGCTGGAGATCACGGAACACACCGGCACGACGGGTTTCCCGCTGCCCGGGACCGAGGTGGAGATCCGCGACGACGACGGACGCGTCCTCCCGCAGGGCGGGACCGGGCAGGTGTGCGTACGCGGGCCGCAGGTCATGGCCGGGTACTGGCAGCGTCCCGACGAGACGGCCAAGGTGATGGACGCGCGCGGTTTCTTCTCGACCGGCGACATCGGACTCATCACCCCGGAGGGTTACCTGAAGATCGTGGACCGGCTGAAGGACATGGTGCTGGTGTCCGGCTTCAACGTGTACCCGAACGAGATCGAGGATGTCCTCGTGGCGTGTCCGGGCGTGGTGGAGGCCGCCGTCGTCGGCGTGCCGGACGAGCAGTCGGGCGAAGCCGTGAAGGCCTTCGTCGTGCGCAAGGATCCGGCCCTGACCGCGGAAGCGGTGATCGCGCACTGCCGCTCGAATCTCACCGGCTACAAGGTGCCGAAGCACGTGGAGTTCCGGGACGCGCTTCCCAAGAGCCCGGTCGGCAAGATCCTGCGGCGGGAACTGCGGGGGTCGAAGTGACCGCAACGGAAGCGCAGGAAGCCGCCATCGACTGGATGGTGCGGCGCTTCTACGAACTGGGCCTCGCCGATCCCGTGCTGGGGCCGATCTTCCGTGACGCCATTCGGGATTGGGAACCCCACATCCGGGTCGTGGCCGACTTCTGGTCGAACTCGATTCACGGCACCGGCCGCTACCGCGGCAATTCCTACGCACCTCACCTGCGGTTGAATTTCGGCGTCGAGGCCTTCGCCCATTGGCTCACGGCCTTCGAGCAGGCGGCACGGGAGAGCCTGGCAGCCGAGGACGCGGACAAGGCGATCCGCATCGCGCGTCACATGTCAAAAAGCTTCGAGACGGGGATGTTCCCGTTCAGGGGGCCGAACGGCGAGCCGTCCCGGACGCCGGCCGAACCGGTCGCGCGAACGAAGTGGAAGAAAGCCACTTGATCGACCTCGCCGGCGGCGGGGTCCGCACGATCGCAGCGCCGCTTCGGCGGCGTGTCGCGCTGCGACAATCCTGCCGTGCCGCATGCCGGGTTTGTCCACGAACCGTCGCGCTGTGAATGCCGGATATTGCGATGCAGCAGTTTCCTGATTCGTCATATTAACAAGAATATAGCGGCGTTCGGTGCATCTGCAAGTTGTGCCGCAACGCTCTCGACAGTGCCCATCGCTGAAGGTATCGTCCGTCGTCATCTGTCGTCGGCATCGCGGTTGCGCGGATGTCATAGCAGATGGGACGGCGAATCAGCTGACCTCACACCTCGGGAGGACCGTGAAATGGAAGTCAAGGTAAACAAGCAGAGCCGGCAATTCGACGGCGACGCGCAGATGCCGCTGATGTGGTACCTGCGTGACGAACTCGGACTGACCGGTACGAAGTTCGGCTGTGGCGTCGGCCTCTGCGGCGCGTGCACCGTGCACGTGAACGGCAAGGCCATGCGCTCCTGTGTCACCCCCATGAGCGAAGTGGCCGGTCAGTCGGTCACGACCATCGAAGGCTTGTCCGCGGATGGCAACCATCCGGTGCAGAAGGCCTGGCGCGCACACAACGTGCCCCAGTGCGGCTACTGCCAGGCGGGCCAGATCATGCAGGCTGCCTCGCTCCTCAACGAGTCGAAGAAGCCCTCCGACGAACAGATCCAGTCGATGATGGCCGGCAACATCTGCCGTTGCGGCTGCTATCAGCGCATTTTTGCCGCGGTCAAGTCCGCCGCGCAGGAGGCCTGAGATGAACTTCCAACAATACGCAGATCAACCCATTCTGAAGAACGTCAGCCGCCGCAACGTCCTCAAGGGGATCGTTTCCGGGGGCGGCCTGATTCTGGCAGGCCAGTTCCTGCCGCGCGACGCGATGGCCGATGGCGGTCACGTGAATCAGTATGAGACGGGCGCGGGCGGCATGCCCGGCGGCGTCGTCTGGGATCCGCACGTCTTCGTTTCGATCTCCCCCGACGGCACCGTCACCATCGTCACGCACCGCCAGGAAATGGGCACGGGCTCGCGCACCAGCCTGCCGATGGTCGTGGCCGACGAAATGGAAGCCGACTGGGCCAAGGTCAAGATCGTCCAGGCGCCCGGCGACGAGAAGAAGTACGGCAACCAGGACACGGACGGGTCGCGGAGCATCCGTCACTTCGTCCAGCCGATGCGCAACTGCGGTGCGGCTGCCCGGAAGATGCTGGAGACGGCCGCCGCCATCAAGTGGAGCGTTCCGGACACGGAAGTGCGGGCGCAGAACCACAAGGTCGTCCACATTCCGTCCGGCAAGTCGATCGGCTTCGGCGAACTCGCCGCCGCTGCCGGCGCGCTGCCGACGCCGAAGATGCGTGATCTGGAATTGAAGGATCCGTCCCAGTTCCGTTACATCGGCAAGGGCAACATCCAGATCACCGACCTGTTCGACATCACGACCGGGCGTGCCACGTACGCGCAGGACGTCCGCGTGCCGAACATGCTCTATGCCGTGATCGAGCGCCCGCCGGTGGTGCTGGGCAAGGCCGTCAAGTGGGACGAAGCCGCGGCCATGGCCGTGCCGGGCGTCAAGAAGGTGGTCTTCATCGCCCCGACCCCGATGCCCGCAGTGTTCGCGCCGCTCGGCGGCGTGGCGGTGATCGCCGACAGCACCTACGCCGCCCTGAAGGGTCGCGCTGCGTTGAACGTGCAGTGGGAAGATGGTCCCAACAAGGACTACGACTCCGACGTGTTCAAGCAGTCGATGGCCGATTCCGCGCGCAAGCCCGGGAAGGTCGAGCGCAACGAAGGTGACTTCGATGCCGCCATCAAGGGCGCCGCCAAGGTCGTCGAGCGCGAGTACTACATCCCGCACGGCCATCACGCCACGATGGAACCGCCGGCGGCCGTGTGCCGCATCGCCAACGGCAAGGCGGAAGTCTGGGCCTGCGTGCAGAGCCCGGGCGGGACGCGTGGCCAGGTGGCGGGCACGCTGGGCATGAAGGAAGACGACGTCACCGTCAACGTGACGCTGCTGGGCGGTGGCTTCGGCCGCAAGTCGAAGTGCGACTTCGCCCTCGAGGCGGCGATCCTGTCGAAGTCCATGGGCGGACAGGCCGTCAAGGTGGTCTGGACGCGGGAAGACGACATCCAGCACGGCTTCTACCACTCGGTGTCGTACCAGCATGTCACCGCAGGTCTGGACGCCGGCGGCAAGGTCGTGGCCTGGCGTCAGCGCAGCGTTTCTCCGTCGCTCATGTCCAACTTCATGCCCGATCCGAAGCGCGAGAGCGCCCTCGAACTGGGCCTGGGCCTGATCGACACGCCGTTCAACGTGCCGAACCTGCGTCTGGAAACGGGTGAAGCGATCGCCAAGACCCGGATCGGCTGGTTCCGGTCGGTGAACAACATCCCGCATGCGTTCGCGATGCAATCGATGGTGGCCGAACTGGCCGCGGAACTGGGCAAGGATCCGAAGGAGTTCCTGCTCGAGATGATCGGGCCTGCCCGCATCGTCGATCCGCGCCGGACGACCAGCCAGGAACTGTGGAACTACGGCGATCCATGGGATACGTATCCGGTCGACACCGGTCGTCTGCGTGCCGTGGTCGAGCGTGCGGCCAAGGAAGCCGGCTGGGGCAAGAAGTTGCCGGCCGGTCAGGGTATGGGCATCGCCTGCCAGCGCAGCTTCCTGTCGTACGTCGCCACGGTCGTGCACATCTCGGTGGACAAGGACGGCAACGTCTCGGTCCCCCGCGTCGACACGGCGTTCGATGCCGGCTTCGTGGTCAACCCGGAGCGTGTCCGTTCTCAGGTGGAAGGTGCCGCGGTCATGGGGCTGTCCATTGCCAAGTACACCAACATCACCTTCAAGAACGGTCGCGTGCAGCAGAGCAACTTCGGTGACTACAAGGTGCTCCGCATCGGTGAAGGCGCCATGGACGTCCGCACGCACATCATGCCGCACGGCATCGGTACGCCGTCCAGCGGTGTGGGTGAGCCGGGTGTTCCGCCCTTCGCCCCGGCGTTCTACAACGCCCTGTACGCTGCCACCGGCAAGCGCATCCGCAATCTGCCGCTGGGTAACCAGCTGTCGGCCTGACGGATGAGAACGACCGTCGGGGGCAACCCCGACGGGAGCTGCAAGACATCGGTCGTGAAGAAGCCCGCATCGTGAGATGCGGGCTTTTTTTTCGGTGCCGCCGCGGAGACGACGGTCGATCGCCTCCGCAGATTCATGCCGTCAGAGCCCGCTCATCGTCGCGTTCGGGAAGAACGGCAGCGATCGTTGCCGGATGCCCGTGAGCTTGAAATAGGCGTTCGCCAACGCCGGGGCAAACGTCGGTACCCCCAGTTCCCCGACTCCACCGATCGCTACGGTGCGATCGGACGCGGCCGGATTCGGCAGGATCTTCACGTCGACGCGCGGCATCTCCCGCGCTCGGATCATCCGGCTCCGATTGAAGTTCCGGCTCTGCGGGACGCCGTTCAAGAACGCCTGGCGGCCGTACAGGGTGGCATTGAGTCCGTGCACGACCCCGCCCACGATCTGGGCCTCGACCTGCCCCGGGTTGACGTGGAGGTACGGATCGATGGCGACCGACACCCGCCCCACGGTGATGCCCGTGCTGGAGGCGGACGCGATCTCGACGACCTCGGCCACGATGCTGCCGAAGGCGGTGCCGATGGCGATGCCGCGGGCCCGGCCCGGCGCGAGCGGGGCGTACCAATTGCCCAGTTGCGCGGCCGCATCGAGCACGGCAATCCAGCGGGAATCCGTGAGCTTCGATCGCCGATACTCGTACGGATCGCGCTTCGCGGCCGCCGCCAGTTCGTCCATCATCGATTCGACGCCGAACGTGTTGAGAGACGCCCCCACGGAACGCCAGAAGCCCACCGGAATCGGCGACGGGTGGCTGACGTATTCCGTGAGCCGCGCGCCGAAGTCGTAGGGCAGATCCTGCGACGCTTCGTAACCCTGGCTGTCTCCCTTCGGTCCCAGTACGGCACCACGCTGCGCGAGGATCGACGGCGAGACGTTGCGATAGGTCCAGGCGACGATATTGCCATTGGCGTCGAGCCCGGCCGTGGCGCGGATGAGGCCCATGGGCCGGTACTGGTCGCGGGCAAAGTCCTCCTCGCGGGGCCAGAACAGCTGCACGGGCCGCTTGATCGCCATCGCGACCTGCACCGCCTGCGCGACGAAATCGACCTCCGACTTCCGGCCCAGTCCGCCACCGAGATACGTGGTGTGGATCTTCACCTGGCTCTCCGGCATCCCGGTCATCGTGGTGACCAGCGCGAGGACGCTGCGAGCCGACTGAGTCGGGGCATACACGTCACACTTCACGCCCGGTTGGTAGTCGACGGTGCAGTTGAGCACTTCCATGCAGGCATGGGCGACGTAGGGCAACGTGTACGTGGCCTGGATCACCTTGCTGGCCGTTGTCAGGGCGGCTTTCGCGTCCGCGGCACTCGCTTCCACCGTGTACAAGGTACCGGGCGGATTGGCACCACCGGCGACGTACGGCGTCGCGTTCGTCGACAGTCGGGTCGCGTCGGCGAGGAACTGGGCATCGTTCAACGTCGTGGCATTGGCCGGCAGCGTCCAGTTCACGCTCATTCGCTTGGCGGCCTGCCACGTGTCCCAGGTGTTCGGTCCGACGACCGCAACGGCGTTCGCCAGCGCGGTGGTCTCGGTGCCGCGGCCCGTCCCCGCGGTCACGTTCACGGGCACGACGCCGATCATCCCCGAAGGGGTCCCGGGCAGCGCGGCGAGCTTGCCGCCGAAGGTCGGGCAATGCTTGATGACCGCGTAGACCATGTTGGCGATCCGCACGTCGATGCCGTATTCGGCACTGCCATCAATCTTGGCGGGAATGTCCACACGGGGCACGATCTTCCCGATCGACTTGAACTGGCTGTCGGGCACGAGCGGCGCGCTCGACGGCCGGGGCAACAAGGCGGCATCGGCAGCCACGGCGCCGTATGTGAGCGAAGTGCCCGAGGGAACATGCGCGACGACCCCGTTGGTCACGGCATAGTTCGCGCGGACCGGATCGCCTTTCCGGTTCATGGCAGCCTGAACGAGCATCTCGCGCGCAACCGCCGCGGCATCCCGTAACGTCCAGTAGTTGCGGCGGGTCACGCTGCTGCCCACCGTGTTGATGGCAGTCCCCACCGGGGCCGGATTGACGAGAGTGGGTCCGCCTTGCACCGTGGCAACGCGTGCGTAGTCGACCATGAGGTCTTCGGCCAGGATCTGCGCGAGGCCCGAGAACGAGCCCTGGCCCATTTCCGACGCGCCGATCGTGAGCGTGATGCTGTCGTCGCTGCCGATCGTCAGCCAGGAGTTGATCGGCGTGGCCGTTCCGGCGGCGTCCGCGTCGTGCGGTGCAGTGAGTCCGGGCAGTACGAATCCGAGCACCAGACCACTGGCGCTCGAGGCGAGAAAATTCCTGCGAGAGAGATTCATCGCGGTGTCCATGGATAGGCTCCAGAAGTTCGGGGGCGCCGCCCGTTCGTTCGGGCGCACCTCCCGGGGGACCGGGATCAGAGGGTCGAGACGGCCTGCTTGATGCGCTGGTAGGTCCCGCAGACGCAGAGGTTCTGCACCTCGGACTGGATCTCGGCGCCGTGATGACCGGCCTTCATCGCGCCGGCCACGGCCATGAGCATGCCGGGCTGGCAGTACCCGCACTGCGGGACCTGGTGTTCGATCCAGGCCTTCTGCGCAGGATGCGATCGGTCCGGCGACAGGCCCTCGATCGTGACGATCTTCTTTCCGACGGCGGACGACACGTCGAAGACGCACGAGTGCTCCCGCTGGTTGTCGATGAGCACCGTACAGGCGCCGCAGACCTCGATGCCGCATCCGTATTTCGTGCCGGTGAGGCCCAGCAGATCCCGCAGGACCCACAGCAGCGGCATGCTCTCGCTGCGAACGGTGACCGGGCGGTCCTTGCCATTGACGTTGAGCGTGTAAGTCGGCATGTCTTGACTCCCTGAAAGTTGAGCAGATTCCGTCGCAGGCTCGGCCTGCAGCGGAGAAGCGATGTTGTAGTTGTGGAAAGAATGTCCGCGGGACGCGGGAAAACCTACCACACATTGGAGAATTTGTGTGACAAGATCACACAAAATGGAGGCTGGAGGGTCGTAGCACCTGCGGACCGGAGGACGATGTGGCGTTCGCACGCCCGGTCGGGGAATGCGGCGATTCAATCGCCGGCTTTCCGCGGGACGGGTCTGGCGGAGGCGCCCTCCGGATTCGAATGACGTCGCGCCTGGTGATGAGGACGAGGCTCTCAGGTCGCTCGCGTCGGAGGAAATGTTCCCTGTGCAAAGACTCGCCGGCGGGATCGACTATGGTCGTCGGATCGGCGGCACCGACTGGCGTTGCGACGTCCGATCGGTTTCCTTGCCTCGGCAGAAATGGCGCCGCGATTCGACATTGCGGATCGACGCTCGCGACACCTGTCAGGCGGAGGTTCAGCGCGTCTCGCGGTCCGTCGAAGACCGGTGTCCAAGGTTCAGTCGCGCCAAGCTTTCCGAACGCCCCGATGCCATATCGGGGTCACCGCGATATCGAAGGGATTGATTCGGGCCAGGGGGAACCGGGCGAACCCCGGCCATCGCTCCACGAGCGCCGCGCGCGCGTCCCGGGCCTCCGCATCACGATGCGCATTCGAAAGCGCCGACACGAGGGTTAGGTAGGCCCACGGGACAGTGTTTGCATGCCTGCAGGCGCGCTTGCCATCCTCGACGGCTTCATCGATCTGCCCCAGTTCGAGATGAGAAACCGCGCGGACATTCTCCATGGTCCAGAGAATGGGATCGTCCGGCGAGAGGGATATCGCGATATCCAACGCCTCAACGGCTTCACTGTGGCGACCCGAGAGCGACATGGCGGCGCCCACACCGAGATAAGCGGGACCGAAGTTCGGGTCGAGTTCGATCGCGGTCTCAAGTTCCGACATGGTCTCCGCCAGTGCACCCGTCTGACTGAGCGCGCGAGCCAGGCCGAAGTGAGCCATCGGATCGCGCTCGTCGCGTCGGACAGCCTCACGACCGGCCCGAACGGCATCTCCGATGGTGTCCCCGGTCTTGTCGGCAAATCCCAGGACGAAATCGAGAAATCCGACATAGGCGAGCGCACCACAAGGCGATGCAAAAGTCGGATCTGCAGCGGCGGCCTGGAGGAAGTCGCTTCGAGCGTTCTGGCTGCCTCGTCGAGTAAAACGGTAAAGATGATGCAAGCCACGCTGATAGAGACTCCATGCCCCCATGTGCTCGGTGAACTGTCGTGCGGCCCGTCCCCGTTCGGCAGCAGCGATCTCGCGAATCACCACCGGGGCGATCGTCCGGGCCGCACGCTCCTGGGACAGGAACGCGTCATCGAGTCGCTCCAGGTGCCGGTGGGCCAGCAGGAGGTTCCCGGTCTCGACATCAATCAGTTCGACGAACACGCGCAGACGATCTTGGGCACGACCCACACTCCCGACCAGGAGGTAACGGGCCGCGCCCTCCCGTGCGACCTCGCGAGGTTCGACGTCTCGCTGAGTCTCGTGGGCGGTGGGATGGCGCTCCGTGAGGCGTAACCATCGTGTCGCCGCAAGGGCTGTAACGAGCTCCTCCGTGACGCCTGTTGCCAGAAAACGGCTGCGATTGGAACCGAGATATGCGAGCGGCAGAACGATTATCGAAGGGCGTTGGGTCATCGAGGGCACGCTTTCGATATCGGGAGCCGTCTCGGCCGCGGCGACCTGGATCGGTATGGCGCGCCCGTACCTGTCGGTCATTCGGGGGACGTAGCTCCCGGTGAGCAGGTCGATGTGAATCGGGTCGTTGCGTCCTGCGCCAAGGAAGTACTCACGCAATCGGTGACGGAGGCGATTCGCTTCGACTCGGACCGATGCGTTGAGTCGCGGGTCGAATGTCGGCTCCCGGCCGAAGGCCTCCGTGCCAATCACGTATTCCTTGAGGCGCGCCTGCCTTCCGGAGAGGGTCTCCGAGACGAGGTACTGAAACAGGGTGGACAGACGACGTGATCGCCGAAATCCGTCGCTCTCCAGTATCCGCGCGACCTGCGCTTCCACCACCGCGGCGACGTGCTGTACAGCGTCGGGCTGCGAATCGGCCGCGAGCCGCACGTTCTTGTGCGTCATGAGTGCCTCCTGGTGCCCTTCGACCCCGAGCCGTCGCGCACGGTCCAGCGAATCCTCCGATGCGGCACCGGTGCTCCAGTCTAACTCGACGGCCGTGGAGTCGGACCGAGGGAACACGTCCGTTACCAACGGTTACCAACTCCTACATTTGCGGCCCTTGCCCCACTCTCGGTGTGCCCGGCCCGAATCCCGCCCGGTCTCCGCGGCCGAGAGAATTCGAGGAGTCAGGGAGCAACGTCATTCACCCACCGACACAGGAAAGGACACCATGAACACGACTCGCGCATGCCTGTTGTTTGTTGCCGTTTCGCTCGGCTCGCTCCTGGAGGAAGCCGTCGCACAGACACTCCCGAAGACGGGGAGCATCAGTTGGCACACGGGCTGGAGAAGTGTGGGCGAGGTGCTCGACGTCGCCAAGGGACGGGCGCAAGGTCACGGAAGCGTGATCGGGATCAGCTTCAACAACGCCGGTTCTGGGGCTCTGCATCAGGGGCCTGCAGAGTGCGTGTATACGTTCCTGCTGACCGACGGGAACGGTCCCGTCAAAGGATACTGTGCCTTTGGCGACAGTGACGGGGACCGAATCTTCACGGACTTCAGCGGGGAGGGGGGCTCGGGTACGAACGTCATCGTCGGCGGAACCGGCAAGTACGCCGGCATCACCGGGAGCGGGCCATGGAACAGTTCGCCGAGAGGCAGTCATGGCGCCCTGGCCACCACGCAGCGGCTCGACTACCGGCTTCCATAGAGGTCTTCTCCGCGCCCCAAGGACCGTGAACGCGTCTCGCCGCCGTCGAGGCGCCGAACGGAGGGGACCGCGGCCTCGTTGCCCCGACGTCGCGTCACGAGGATGAATGGGCCCGCACGGGCCCATTCATCATGAGGCGACCGACTCGAGGCGAGGGATCTCCTCGTGACCGCTCGACGGGCCAGTCCTGCTCCTTGCCGAGCGTCAGGACTTCTGCGGCAGTTCGATGCCCGTCAGGGCCTGGAACACCTTGACCACGGCGGAATCGTCCTCGTACCCATGGCCATGGGCCGCTGCCGCGAGGTACAGCTGATGTGCCGAGGCCGTGATGGGGAGAGGGAAGGTCATCTTCCGCGCCGAATCGAGCACGATGCCGAGATCCTTCACGAAGATGTTCACCGCCGACAGCGGGGTGTAGTCGCCTTCGAGGATGTGGGGCACGCGGTTCTGGAACATCCACGAGGCCCCGGCGCTGTTGGAAATGACCTCGTACAGCACCTTCGGATCCACGCCGGCCTTGATGCCGAGCGCCATGGCCTCGCAGGCGGAAGCGATGTGCACGCCGGCGAGCAGCTGGTTGATCATCTTCACCTTGGACCCCGGGCCCGGTTCGTCGCCGAGGCGGTAGACCTTGGTCGCGATCGCATCGAGCACGGCCTTGGCCTGGTCGAAGGCCGCCGGAACGCCCGAGCCCATGATCGTCATTTCGCCCTTGGCCGCGCGTGCCGCCCCCCCCGACACCGGGGCGTCGATCATCAGCAACCCCTTGGCCGCGAGACGCTTGCCGAGGTCGATCGCGTACTCGGGGGCGACCGTGCTCGATGCGATCACGACCGATCCCGGTGCGAGCGTCGATGCGGCGCCGTTCGGACCGAACAGCACCTGCTCCGTCTGGTCGGCATTGACCACGAGCACGATCGCGATCGGGACGGCGGTGCCCAGTGCGGCAGGCGTGGCTGCGGCGACGCCGCCTTCCTTCGCGAAGTTCGCAACGACCTCGGCGCGTACGTCGGCATGGACTTCGAACCCTTCGCGACCAGCGTCTTCGCGACGCCGAGGCCCATGGACCCGAGGCCGATGACGCCGACTTTCTGCTTCGACATGTGATTCTCCTGTGCTGATCGGATCTGCGCCGCAGGCCGGCACCCGTGGATTCAGGGGAACCGAGATTCTGCGCCATTTCCATCACGGCCTCGGCGGCGGCTTCGGGGTGTTCCAGCGGGAACAGGTGCCCACCCGGCGTGGTGACGACCCGGAGGATGCGTCGCGATGCCGCCAACCCGAACCGGCGAACGATGTCCGATTGTCGTCCGACGATGAGGCCGCCCGGCACGCGCAGTGATTTCGCCGCCCGCCCCACGCGGTGGGGCAGGGTGCCGTAGATCCGATGCTCCACCTCCGGCCGGAAGGCGAGGCGAACGCCGTGCTCGGTCGCTTCGGTCGCATGCCGGACATAGTCCTCCAGAGAGCGGGGATCGAATCGCGCAAAGACGCGCTTGCTTCCGAAATGGGTCAGCGCCGCCTCCACCGTGGGCCATTCGCTGCGCCGCCCGAGTGCGCCCGCCCCGGGACTGAAGCGCTCGAGCAGCCCCAGCTGCTTCACGAGGGCCAGGGCGTGGCCGTGAAACGTTCCGATCAGCGGCGCGTCGAGGAGAATGACGGCGCGAAACAGTTCCGGTCGGCGAACGGCTGCCAGCAGGGACAGATAGCCGCCGAGCGAATGTCCGACGCCGATCACGGGAACCGGACCACGCGCCACGGCATCGATCAACTGCTCCACGAGGTGGGGCCAGCTCTCGGTGACCGGGTAGCGCGGGTCGTGTCCGAACTTGGGCACGAAGCGCACATCGAACCGCTCGGCGAGCCGCGTCAGGAACACCCGATAGCTGGCCGCCGGAAAGCTGTTGGCATGAGCGAACTGCAAGGGGGGCGCGGACATGTTCTGGTGTCGATCGGAAAGTCGGGGCGGATGCGCGCTCCAGGGAGCGGAGCACGCGGACCCGCGCGAGGCGGGATTGCGGTGGCGCCGCGGGGACGGCATGGTAGCGCCCCGCGCAGGGCCGCGCCTCCGCTCAGGAAGGGAAGAACCGTTTCGATGATGCCCCACCGTTGTGCAAGCCCGGTTGCCGCAGGCATCGCGGTCCTTGCCGTGGCATGCTCGCTCACCGCTTGCACGGCCGCGCCGATCATGGATCCGACGAAACCTCACCACACCGAAAAGGGATACCGCAACAACTACCCGAGCGGATGGGCGCGCGGATCCTTCTGGAAGTGGCAGATGGAACGCTGGCGCAAGGGCCTGCCGAAGATTCCGGCGGCCGGGTGGCACTTCGAATCGCAGCATCCGGATGTTGCGTGGTTGCGCGGCAACCGTAGCGAACCCGCCCTGACTTGGATCGGCCACGCGACCTTCCTGATCCAGGCGGGGGGCCTCAACATCCTCACCGACCCGCATCTCGCCGAACGGGCGTCCCCGTTCTCGTTTGCCGGTCCGCGGCGCGTGATGCCGCCGGCGCTCGATTTCCACACGCTGCCCCACATCGACGTCGTCGTCGTGTCGCACAACCACTACGACCATCTGGACGAGGAGACGGTGAAACGCCTCTCCCGGCAACCTGGCGGTTCACCGCGGTTCTTCGTGCCGCTCGGGCTCAAGGCGTGGTTCGCGGGCCGCGGCATCCATGACGTCGTGGAACTGGACTGGTGGCAGGTGGCCGAACTGAAGGGGCTGCGTCTCACGTTGACGCCGGTGCAGCACTGGAGCGCGCGGTCGTTGTGGGATCGCAATCACACGCTGTGGGGCGGCTGGCGTCTCGACACCGCGCAGGGCAGCTACTTCTTCGCGGGCGACACCGGCTACTCGGACGACTTCAAGGACATCCGGCATCGCCTCGGTCCCGTCGACGTGGCGCTGCTGCCCATCGGCGCCTACGAGCCGCGCTGGTTCATGGGCGTCATGCACATCAATCCCGAGGAAGCGGTGAAGATCCACCAGGACCTCGAGGCCCGTCATTCGGTGGCCATGCATTGGGGCACCTTCGTGCTCACGGACGAGCCGCTGGACGAACCGCCCCGCCGGTTGACCCAGGCCCTGCGGGAGGCCGGCATTCCCCACGAGCGCTTTCGCGTGCCGAAGCATGGTGAGACCTGGCGGCCGGTGCCTTGACGACGGCGGGAGCCGGCGTTGCGGCCCGCAAGCCCGCACGGCAGCGGGCCGCCCGTGATCTTCCCTAGCCTCTGGCGCTCGCCCGTCTGAGTGCGGTGCAGCACAGGAACAGCACCAGCGCGTTCAAGCTGTGCCACACGAAATGCGTGCCGAGCGGGAAGGCGTCGCAGACCGCCAGGTCGACCGTGCGGAAGCCGATGGCGACCAGGAAACTCACGAAGGCGGCGATGAAGACGTTGCCCCCGGGGCGGCGCAGGACGACGGTCCACGCGGCGAGGCCGGCCAGACCCAGCACCGCCGGGAGATAGAGCACCGATCCGTTCAGCGCCTCCTTGGGAACGACCCGTCCCAGTCCCCACGACCCGGCGATGAACAACAGGACGCCGGCCGTGGCCCCGAGATTGCCGAGCCCGGCCACGCGCACGAGGTAACGTTGGAAGAACGCCCAGATGAAGAACGCGATGAAGAGCTTGTCGAGGACGCTCGTCCGGACGGTCGCCACGGCGTGAAATATGAAACTTCCCACGCCGACCAGCGCAACCAGTGCGACCAGGAGCCAGTCGTCGCGGCGGGCCCGCTGATCGTCCCGCAGACGCCTTCCCAACACGAATGCCGCGACGAGGAAGAAGAGGTTGGTGAGGGTATTGAGCGGCTCGCCCAGCAGTCCGGGGGCCAGTCGTTCGCAGTAGAGATCGATGTCGTCCATGAGGCAGCGTGGCCGGAGCGGAGCCTTGAAGGCACGGTGCATGCAGTATGCATTTGCGGCCGGCCCGCGTCTCGATTCCAGGTGTCGATCGGCCTTACGAATCGCGGTTGCAGGCCGCAAACGATCGGCGGAGACTTCGCCGTATACAGGCAGGCCGAGGCTCGCAATGGCGCGCGTACTCCGGAATCGACCAGTCCTGCCTGCGAATGGAGACCACAACAATGAAAGCCCGATTCCTCGCCCTGTTGCTCTGGGGCTTCGCCTCGCTGTTTGCCAGTACCGGCGTTCACGCCTACGCGCTCTTCCTCGAATCGAGTGCCGCCAGCGTCGACGTGGGCCAGTCCTTCTCGCTGAGTGTCAAGCTCGACGACCCCGCCTCGATGGGGTCCTTCGATTTCACGCTCGGATTCGATCCCCTGCGCCTGCAGGTGCAAAACCAGACGATCGGCGGTTTCGATCCCGCGCCTGACTTTTCGTCTTCCTCCGTGAACAACACGACCGGGGAATTCACGGCCTCCGCTTTTCAGGCCGCGGGCTATGCAGCCGGCGCGCCCGGTCCGGTCACCTTGTCAGTCATCGACTTCAAGGCGATCGCCGCCGGATCCACGGTCCTGTCGGTCACGGCCGCCGAACTCGGCCTGAATCTGCCCGATCCGAATTCAACGGCAACGCCGAATCTCTCGGACGCGGTCATCACCATCCGCATCACCAACCCCAACCGGGTTCCGGAACCCGGCAGCCTCGCACTCGCCGGACTCGCTC
>JAXMFE010000004.1:0-375848 GCA_046347985.1 Burkholderiales bacterium | reverse complement strand
GGCACCGACATCGATGCCCGGCACGTCCAGGACGCCGACGTCCTCCGCCACGGGGTCCACGATCGCGGGGGGCGCCTCGACGCTCCGCCCGTCGGGAACGGGGAGCCACTTGACCAGCATGTCGTAGAGATGCTCCGGGTCCACGGGCTTGCCGACGTGGTCGTTCATGCCGGCATCGAAGCACAGCGCCCGATCCTCGCTGAAGGCGTTGGCGGTCATGGCGATGATCGGCAGCGACTCGCGACCCGGCATCCGCCGGATCGCGCGGGTGGCGTCGAGGCCGTCCATCACCGGCATCTGCATGTCCATGAGCACCAGCGCGTAGGTCCCCTGCTCCACCCGGCGCACGGCCGCCGCGCCGTCGTCGGCCACCTCGACATCGAGTCCCACCGAGGTGAGCAGATCGAGGGCGACGTCCTGGTTGATCGGATTGTCCTCGGCGAGCAGCACGCGCATGCCGCGGTAAGCCGCACGCAGGCGGCTCTCCGCGGCGGCGAGCGGTGCGTCCGCGTCGCGAAGCGCGTCCTTCCCCCGTGCCCAGCCGAGCTTGGTCAGCAATTGCGACAACAGCACCGGCTTGCCCAGCACGTCGTCGAATCCGAGCGCTCGCGCCGCGTCCCGGGCGGCCGCATGTCCGGTGGTCGTCGTCAACAGCGATCGCGACCGCGGCCCGCCCGACAGTGCAGAGCGCCATGGCGTCACGCCCGGGGAGCCGGCAGGGAGGACACGCCGATCGACCAGGAGGGAATCGACGCGCCCCTCCGTCCGCGCCATCCGGTCGAACACGGCCTGTGCCTCGTCGAGCGAAGCGGCGGTCTCGACGGTGGCGCCCAGCGACCCGAGCATCGCACTCACGGCATCGCGAACGCGGTCCTGGCTGTCGACGACGAGCACGCGCAAGCCGGCAAGATCGGGCAGTCCCGACGCCGGCACGCGCGGCTCCCGCTTGTCGAGTCGCGCCGTGAGCCAGAACAGGCTGCCCACGCCCGGCTTGCTCTCGACTCCCACGGTCCCGCCCATCATCTGCGCGAGCCGCAGGTTGATCGCGAGACCGAGACCGGTGCCGCCGTACTTGCGGGTGGTGGAGTTGTCGGCCTGCTCGAATGCGCGGAACAGGCGCTGCCGATGCTCCTCGTCGATCCCGATCCCCGTGTCCTCGACCTCGAAACGGATGAGCACGTCGTCGGCCGTCTCCGCCAGTTGCCGGCAACGAAGCACGATGGAACCGCGCTCCGTGAACTTGACGGCGTTGCCGGCGTAGTTGATGAGCGCCTGACTGAGCCGCGTCGGATCGCCGACGAATCCCGCCAGCAGCGGCGGCGCGATGTCGACGACCAGCTCGATGCCCTTGGCGTCGGCCCGGTCCGCGACCAGCAGCGCCACGCTCTTCATGACGCTCTCGACGTCGAGGTCGAGCCGTTCCAGCGTGAGCCGCCCCGCCTCGATCTTCGACAGATCCAGGATGTCGTTGATGACGGCGAGCAGGTGGTCGGCCGCACCGGCGACCTTGTCGAGCTTCTCCTGCTGCGCGACGTCGCCGGTGTCGCGCCTCAGCAGGTGCGTGAGCCCGATGATGGCGTTCATCGGGGTGCGGATCTCGTGGCTCATGTTGGCCAGGAACGCACTCTTCGCGCGGTTCGCGGCTTCGGCTTCGGCGGCGCGCCGTTCCAGCTCGGTGTTCAGCGCGGCGATCTGCGCATCGCGCAGCCGGCGCTCGCGGTTGTCGAAGATCGTGCTGCGGCTCATCAGGAAGCGGCCTTCGTCGTCACGCACGGCCGTCGCGCTCAGGACGACGGGCAACCGGGTGCCGTCGAAGCGGACCAGCTCGTACTCGATGTCGTTCACCATGCCGCTGCGCACGAACTCCGGATACAGGCGGTCGAAGCGCGCCGCGCTCTCCGGCGAGACGACGTCGCGAAAGCCGAGCTTGCCCACCACCTCCTCCCGTCGGTAACCGAGCCAGCGCAATTCCGTGTCGTTGATGGCCACGAACACGCCGTTCGCGTCGAGCGAGTGGTAGCCGCACGGCACGTTGTTGTAGAGGTCCGCGATCTCCTCGGCGCGCCGGGCGAGGTTGCGGTTCGCCTCCTGCAGCGCGGCCGTCCGCTCGGCCACGCGCTCCTCGAGGTGCTGGCGGTGCTGTTCCAGCTCGGCCGTGATGCGGCGGATCTCGGTGATGTCGGTGTGCGTGCCGATCACCCGGGTCGCCCGCCCCGAGGCATCGCGATCGACGGCCATGCCCTGCGCGAGGATCCAGTGCCACGTCCCGTCCCTGCAGCGCATCCGGTGTTCGGCACGGTACTTCGCCGCGGCGCCGGCCACGTGCCGGTCCATGGCCTCGACGGCGGCGGGCAGATCGTCCGGGTGGACGCGCGCCGACCACGCGGCGACGTCGTCCCACGCCTCTTCCTCCGCGTAGCCGAGCATCGCCTTGAGGCTGGCCGAGTAGTACACCTGCCCCGTGGCGAGATCGCGATCCCAGACGCCGTGCCCGGCGCCGTCGATGGCGAGGACCCACCGGCGTTCGCCGGCCCGCAGGGCGGCGAGCTGGGCTCGGCGCGCGCGCGATGCCATGAAGAGCCCCGTGCCGGTGGCCGTGAGCAGCACGGCGGCCAGGGCCAGGGCCACGGCGAACTCGGTGTCCTGCCGCCCCGCTGCCGCCCGCAGGGCGGCTTCGCCCGCCTCCGACAACCGCTGGGCCTCGTGCTCCACGATGCGCAGCGCGATCTGTCGTTGCGCCCACTGCTCCCGCGATGCCGCGCCGATCGACGCGTCCAGGTTGCGCCGGAACGTCTCCATGCCCGACCGGTAGGCGGGGGTCACGAGCGACGCGAACTGCGGATCCGCGGCGACCGCATCGAAGGTGTCGAGCGCCTGCCGGACCAGGGCCTCCCCCTGCGTCCGGTCGAAGGGCGACAGCGCGTCCCCCACCAGCGACAGGTGCAGGAACCCGCGTGCCAGATCGATGCGTGCAGAGAGCAGCCGCCCGAGCGTCTCCTCGCCGTGTGCCAGCGTCCGTCGCTGTTCGACGTGCAGCCAGGTGATGCCGGCCAGGATCACCGTCGCGAGCACCGCGGCGATCCAGGTGGCCGCGTGCGACCACAGTGACGCCTGCCGGAGCGGCGACAGCGGTGCGCTCATCGGGCGAGGATCTCCGCCGCCGTCACGTGCCCGGGCAGTTCGGCCGCGGTGAAACCGAATCGTGCGACGAGCCGGAGATGCTCCTCGCTGCCGACGAATGCGTGCAGCACGCCGTTCCACGCGTCGCGCAAGGCCACGTCGCCGGGCCGGAACGCGAAGGCGCCGTACCCGAGCCGGCCGGCGACCGCGTTCGACGGCTGCGCGAACGGCTCGGCCGTTTCCACCCGCGCGCGGTCCGAGGCCCGGGCCATCCAGCGGATCGACAGCGACGACAGCGCCAGTCCGTCCACGGCACCCGAGGCCACGGCGACCCAGCCGGTCAAGGCGTCGGGCACCGAAAGCAGCCGTGCGCGCGGCAAGCCCTCGGCGAGCAGGACCGTCTCCTCGATGGCGCCGGAGATCACGGCGATGCGGGCGTCGCGGTCGGCGACGACGTCTTCGTACGAATGCAGATTGCGCGGATTCCCGGTCCGCACGAGGAGATCCTGGCGCACGCGAAAAGTCGGGTCCGAGAACAGCACCTGGGTCGCCCGCTCCGGGGTGATGAACATGCCCGCCGCGATCACGTCGATCCGCCCGGCGACGAGATCCCGGATCAGGTCGGAGAAGGCGGTCTGTACCCACTGGGTCCGTGCGATGCCCAGGCGCCGCGCGATCTGTCTGGCCATCTCGGGCGACTCGCCCGTCACCCCGCCGTCATCCGCCAGGAACGCATACGGCGGTTCCACCGCGTAGCCGATGCGGATGACGTCGCGGCCGAACACACGCGAGGGCGGTTCGCCCGTCGGCGCGAGATGACCGGCGACCAGCAGGACGGCAGCGGCGGCGACGAGGGCCGCGACGATGACGAGAACGCGATTCACGGGCGTGCGGCGATCGAGCCTCACGGGTCGGCGAAGCGCTGGGCGATGCTGCGGAACGTGGACAGCTCCGCCAGGAAGGCGTCGACCACTCCGGGATCGAACTGCACCCCGCGCAGTGCGGCGATCAGGTCGCGCGCCTCGTCCACCGACATCGGCGGCTTGTAGACCCGCCGGGTCGTCAGGGCGTCGAACACGTCCGCCAGGGCCATGAGCCGGGCCGAGATGGGGATCGTCTCTCCCGCCAGACCGTCGGGGTAGCCGCTGCCGTCCCACTTTTCGTGATGGTGCCGCGCGATCTGCTTGGCCACCTCCAGAAACTCGACGGGCTGCGCGGCGTCCTGCTCGGCACGCGCGATGGCTTCGGCGCCCAGGGCCGCGTGGGTCTTCATCACTTCCCACTCCTCCGCCGTGAGCTTGCCGGGCTTGAGCAGAATGTGATCGGGAATGCCCACCTTGCCGATGTCGTGCAGCGGCGCCGACCGGGCCAGGGTGTCGATCATGCGGTCCGTCAGGGCGGCCTCGAACCGCGGATTCCCGCGCAGGTACTGCGCGAGCGTGCGGACATATTCCTGGGTGCGGCGCAGGTGATTGCCGGTTTCCGGATCGCGGATCTCGGCCAGTCGCGCGAGCGCATGGATGCTGACCTCCTGGATCAGCTGGTTCTCCGCCATGCGTCGCGCCACCTCGGCCTCGAGAAAGGCATTCTGGTCGCGCAGCCAGTCGCGGGCGCGCTTGATCTCGAGTTGCGTCTTGACGCGCGCCAGCACGATGGCCGGACGGATCGGCTTGGTGATGTAGTCGACCGCACCGAGACCGAGACCCCACTGCTCGTCCTCGGTGGCGGTGAGCGCCGTCACGAAGATGACGGGAATGTCCGAGGTGGCGGGGTCCTTGCGGAGATGCTCGAGAACCTCGAAGCCGTCCATCTCCGGCATCATCAGGTCGAGCAGGATCAGGTCCGGCCTGGGCGCGGACGCGGCGATCTGCAGGGCCCGGCGTCCGGTCGTGGCGGCCCTGACCTGGTACAGGGGCTGGAGCAGTTCCCCCAGCACGGCGAGGTTCTCCGGCGCGTCGTCGACGATCAGGATCGTGGACGGGATGGCCGCGGCACCTCCGGGATTGAGTGTCGTTGCGTCGATGACGTGGCGCTCCGGCAACAGCCTGTGATTGATGACGACGGTCCGGACCCGATGCGGACCGCCTGACCCGCAGCATGGGGTCGAATCCGCGCACCACAAGGGGTGCGGGAGGCGATCCGCCCATGCGGTGACGTTATCGGCATGTCATAGCAGGAATGGAGGGTCGCCCGCAACCCCGGGCGACCTCGCGGGCATGCCCCTGATCCCGTGCGGCGATCAGAGGTAATCGAAGAGGGTCAGGCCCTGGACCTTCGTGAAGGACTTCTGCGCGGCCTCGAGCGACACCTGCTGGAACGTCAGATCGCTGATGGCCTTGGCGAAGTCCAGGTTGGTCAGCTGCGACAGGGTCTGCGAGAACTGGAGGTCGAGATCGTCCCCCGCGCTCCTGCTCCGGTCGATCTCCTGCGAATACGAGCCGATCGCGGCCCGCACCGTGAGGGCGCCGTCGAGCGCATTGTCGAGGTTGCTCTGCGCGGTGTTGAGGGCGTTGGCCAGCCGCGTGTTCTGGGTCGCGCCCGAGCCGGTCGTCTCGAGCGTGGTGATGAGCTCGTCGAGCGTCTTGAAGATGTCCTTCGACTCGCTCTTGCGCAGGGTGAAGACGTCGCCGTCGGCCGGCGACCCGTTCACCGTCATGTCGACGCCGTAGTCGAACGGCGTCGGATTCGTGTCCGGCGGCGACTGCGTGGCGAGCGTGATGTTGGCCCCGGACTGGTACGTCCGCGGATACGGTCCCGTCGTGGCGGCCGCACCCGTGAGCAACGACACGTCGGCAGTCGTGTCGACGATGTCGTAGGTCGTCACCGGCGGCACGTTCGTGTCGTCGACGTGAAAGCGGATCTCGAAATCGCCCGGATTGGCAGGGTCGTTCCAGGCCGTCGCGTTGCGGACGGTCCCCGGGCTCACGATGCCGGTCCCGGTGTTCGTGGAGGCTGCCGCCGTGACGAAGGTCGCATTGCCCTCGGGGATCTTCTGGAAGATCTGCAGCCCCGAGAAGCTCACGGGGACGAGCCGCGTCGGCGCGATCTGGATCTGGCGCTGGCCTTCGTCGCCGTTGTAGGCGACATTTCCCGGCGTGTCCTGGGTGAAGGGCTGGGTGTCGCCCTGGTAGCCCGAGAACAGGAACAGTCCGTTGGCGTCGGTGGTGTTGGCGATGCCGAGCAGCTCGTCGTACCGGCCGCGCAGTTCGGACGCGATGCTCTTCAGCTCCCGGGGCGACAGCGCGCCGTTGCCGGCGTTGACGGTGCTGGTCTTCACGTCCTGCAGCAGGCTCGTGTAGCGCGAAAGCGCCTCTTCCTGCAGGCCGATCGCGGCCGTCGCCGAGTCCGTGTTGCGCACGTACTGGGCGTTCACGGCCTGCGCCTGCGAAACCTCCAGCGCGCGCGTCGACGCCACGGAATCGTCGGAAGGATTCAGGATGCGCCGGCCGGTGGAGATCTGCTCCTGCGTGTGGATCAGTTGGGACTGCGCCCGCGTGAGATTGAAGACTCCCTGTTCGAATACCGTGCTGGTGCTGACCCGCATGTCCGTTCTCCTGCCCGTGTCCGCCGACCTATCGGCCCAGCGCCAGGATCTCGTCGAACATCTTCGACGCGATCTCCAGCACCTTTCCCGACGCCTGGTAGGCCTGCTGGAAGCGCACGAGATTCGCCGCCTCCTCGTCGAGATTCACCCCGGAGTACCCCTGCTCCGCCGTCACCGCCGAACTCCGCAGCGCTTCCTGCGCGCGGAGCTGCACCTGGATCTCGCGCGTGGAGTTGCCCACGTCGCTGACGATCTGGCTGTAGGCGGACTGGAAGCTGGCGGTCCCGCCGGCCACGGCCTTGACCGTCTGCAATGCGGCCAGCAGCGAGGCGTTCCGGCTGTCCGCGACGCCGGCCGAGTTGTTCGAGATCGTGAAGGTGTCGCCGTCCTTCGGCGTCCCCGTGATCGACACCGTGACGCCGTTGATCGCGATGTCGCCGCCCGCGGAATACGTGAACGGGCCGGCGGCGGGCGTCGCGCCCGACACGGACCATTCGTTGGTCGCGCTCGCGTATGTCAGCGTCACCGGCGTCGCCAGCGGCAGGTTGCTGACATCGCTGACGACGCCCGCGCTGATCCTCGCGTTGCCCGTGTTCGCGAGCGACCCGCCCGTGCGCACCGGCGCCGCCGCGGCCACGTACGACGTGTCGCTGACGACGACGTCGAGGTCGCGCACCGCGTTGCGGGTCGGCAGCACGAGAAAGGTGTCGCCGTCCTGGGGGGTGCCCGAGTCCAGCGAGAGCGTGATGCCGTCGAACGTCTGCGGCAGCGACGCATACGTCGTCTGCGTGTTCTCGGGAATCCGCGTGACCGTGTAGTTCCCGCCGCTGTACATCACCGAGTAGTTCGAGGCAGTCACCGCGCCGGCATCGGCCACGACCGCACCGAGGGCAGCGTCGCCGAGGTTGGTCGTGCGGCCCTGGACCGTGGGCTGCGGTTCCGCGAAGAAGTCCCCGCCCAGGCGCCCGCCGAGGTCCTGGCCGAGCCGATGCTGTTCGTTGAAGGCGTGCGCGAGGACCAGCGCCACCCGGCCGAACTGGTTCTGCGCGCCGTCCAGCATCTGTTCCCGGAACGCGAAGAGCCCGCCGACGGAGCCGCCCTGGAACATGTCCGACGGCAACGGAACGAGCGACGAACCGGCCGTCAGGGAGATCTCCAGGTTCGACGGGTCGTCGTCCGAACTGGAGACCGCCAGCGGCAGCACGGTCGACCCGACCACGAGGCTCTGCCCCGAGCCGATGGAGACGTTCACGGTGCGGTCGGCCTGTTCGATGGTCGTGACCTTCACGTACTTGTTCAGTTCGCTGATGAGCAGGCCGCGCTGGTCCAGCAGGTCGTTGGGCGGCTGCGACGCGGGCCCTTCCGCCCCGCTGATCTGTTCGTTGAGCGCGCTGATCTGCTGGGCGAGGCTGTTGATGCGCCCGACGGCCGCCTCGAGTTCCGTGTTGACGCCGTCGCGCAGCTGATTGAAGCGCGCGTCCAGGGTCTGGAACCGCGACAGCATGGACTCCGCCTCGCTGATCATCGATTGCCGCGCCGGGACCGACGACGGGTTGGCCGCCACGTCCTGCACGCCGGAGAAGAAGTTCTGCAGCGCGGGCGACAGGCCGGAGGACGGGTCGGCCAGCATGTTGTCGATCTGGCCGGCCTGCGTCTGCAGCGTGTCGAGGTAGGACTCCTGGGTCTCGGCCGCGAGCCGCTGGTCGTGCAGGAACTGGCTGTACTGGCGCTGGACGGTCTGGACCTCCACGCCGCTGCCGACGTAACCGCCCCCCGTGAACTGCGGGGTGGCGCTGTTCAGCACGACGTTCTGGCGCGTGTATCCCTCCGTGGACACGTTCGCGATGTTGTGTCCGGTGGTGACGAGGGAGGCGCGGGCTGCCGCGAGGCCGCTGACGCCGATGGAGAAGATGTTGCCGCCCATTTTCCGAATCCTTCCGACGAGTTACGACCGGGTGCCGGCCGGACTTGACGGCTGTTTTCCCGCCAGTTCGATCTGCCTGACCAGGGCGTCGGCCAATCCCAGGCCGTGCCCGCGGGTGACGCTCTGCGCGTACTGCTCGTCCAGCAGGCCCGTGTAGGTCTGCATGGCCGGGCTGTCCATGGGGTCGTCTTCCACGAACCTGGTCGCCCGCGCGGTCTTCATGAGTTGATTGACGAGCATGGCCTCGAACTCGCGCCCGACCTTGCGCAGGGCTTCCGGGTCGTTGCGAGCAGCCTGCGTGCGCAGCGAGCCGAGCTGCTTCGGGTCGAAGGCGAGCGTGGCGGGGTCGATGGTGTTCATGGTTCGAAGGGTCCGCAAACGTTTGTCGGGCATTCCCGGACCGCGCGCTGCACCGTCGGGCGCGCAGCGTCCGCGTGGAGGATCGCCGTTGGAGGGTGCGCGGTGCGCACCTCGGGAATGGGCAGGGTCACGTCGATCTCCCGGTCTCGGTTCGCCGATCACGGATCACGGCGGTCAGATGACCTCGAGCTCCGCCTTCAACGCCCCGGCCGCCTTCATCGCTTGCAGGATCGCGAGCAGGTCGGTCGGCGTCGCGCCCACGGCGTTGAGCGCCTTGACGACGTCCGAGAGCGACGTGGTGTTCGGCAGCACGACCAGCCCGGCCTTGTCGGACTTGATCTCCACGCTCGGGTTGTCGGTCTGCACCGTCTGTCCCTGCGACAGGGCGTTGGGCTGGCTGACGGACGGGTTGCTCTGGATCGTGATCTGCAGGTTGCCGTGCGCGACCGCGCAGTTGCCGATGTTCACGCGCGTGTTCATGACCACCGAGCCCGTCCGGCTGTTCACGATCACCTTCGGCGACGCTTCGGCGTTGTTCACGAGCAGGTTCTCGACGCGGGAGATGAAGGCGATGCGTTCCGTCGAGTCGACGGGCGCCCGCACGCGGATCTGCCGGGCGTCGATCGCCCGCGCGAGGCCCGGCCCCACGGCCGTGTTGATGGCCTCGACGATCCGGGCGGCCGTCGTGAAGTCGGTGTCGAGCGTCTCGAAGGTCACGTAGTCGCCCTGCCCCAGTGCCGCCTGCACGGCGCGTTCGACCGTCGCGCCGGCGGGCACGCGGCCGGCATTCAGATGGTTCACCGCCACGCTCGTGCCGCCGGCCGCCGCCCCGGCACCCGCGATGAGCACGTTGCCCTGGGCGATGGCGTAGACCTGTCCGTCGACCCCGCGCAGCGGCGTGAGCAGCAGCGTCCCGCCGCGCAGGCTGCGCGCATTGCCGATGGACGACACCGTGAGATCGAGCGGCTGGCCCGGCCGCGCGAACGGCGGCAACTGGGCCGTGACCATCACGGCGGCGACATTGCGCAGCTGCAACGCGGCCGGCGGCAGCGTGATGCCCATCTGGACGAGCATGCTCTGCAGCGCCTGCACGGTGAACGGCGTCTGCGTGGTCTGGTCGCCGGTGCCGTCGAGTCCGACGACGACGCCGTAGCCCACGAGCTGGTTGTTCCGGACGCCGGAGAGGACGGAGATGTCCTTGATGCGCTGCGCGGCGCGGGCGGGCGCGACGGCGACAGCCGACAGCGCGGCCAGGAGAGCGGCAAGGACGAGGAAGCGGGTGCGGGTCATGGAAAGTCCGGAATCAGAAGGGCGAGATGGACAGGAACAGGCGCTGCAGGAAGCCCATGGTCTGGGCCTCGTCGACGTAGCCGCGGCCCTTGTACTCGATCCGAGCGTCGGCTACGCGGGTCGACGACACCGAGTTCGTGGCGGTGATGTTCACGGGATTCACGACCCCGGAGAAGCGGATGTACTCGGTGCCGTTGTTGATCGCGACCTGCTTCTCGCCGCTCACCAGCAGGTTGCCGTTCGGGTACACCTCGATCACGGTCACCGCGACGTTGCCGGTGAACGAGTTGTTGGCCGCGCTGTTGCCGCTCGCATCGAACGTGGAATCGCTGGAGGCGGACACGTCGACGCCTTCGAGGCTCGCGCCCGGCACCTTCGTGATCGTGGGGAGGCCGATGGCCGTCGCGCCCTTGCGGCTCGTCGCGCTGCTCGAGCGTTTGGAGGCCGTCGTCTTTTCCTCGACCAGCACCATGAGCGTGTCGCCCACCGCGCGCGCGCGACGGTCCTCGAACAGCGCGAGCCGCGCCGAACCGGCCTGGTAGATCGCGCCGTTGTCCTGGGCGATCACCGCCGCGGGCGAGGGACGCACCGACATCGGCTGGTGGACGGAGGTGGGAGGCGTCGTCATCGAGCAACCGGCGGCGAGCGCACCGACGGCGACGGCAGGAAGGAGGCGCAGCATGGAATTCCTCGGGTGGGTCATGGCGTCCCTCTGCCGTGCAGTCCGCGTGCCAGCCGGAACCCGAAAAACTTCGTCATGACATCAGGGAGTTGCGACGCCCCTCGGGGGCGGGGCGGCAAGGGCCGGGGCGGAGGGAATTGCCGGGGCGGCAAGGACGTGCCGCAGCGGCCGTGACGGGTGATGGATGATTCGTGGAACACGCGAGCCCGCGCGAGCGGGCTCCAAGTGCCTTCCGCATCGCCGATCACCCATCACGGATCACCGCGCTTACAACTGCGTCAGCCGCTGCAGCATCTGGTCGGACGACTGGATCGATCGCGAATTGATTTCGTAGGCGCGCTGCGCGGTGATGAGGTTCACCAGCTCTTCGGTCACGCTGACGTTCGAGGTCTCGACGAAGCCCTGGTTGAGTCCGCCGAGGCCGTTGGTCTGCGGTTGGTTGACCTGCGGTGCGCCGGACGACGCCGTTTCGAGGAAGAGATTCTCGCCGCGTGCCTGGAGGCCGGCCGGATTCACGAAGTTCGCGAGCTGGATCGTCCCCACCTGTTGCGGGGTGTTGCTGCCGGCCACGACCGCGGAGACGGTGCCGTCCGCACCCACCGTGACCGAGAGCGTCTGCGGCGGCACGGTGATGCCGGGCTGCAGCGCATAGCCGCTGGAGGTGACGACGTTGCCCTGGTTGTCGAGCTGGAACGACCCGTCGCGCGTGTACGCCGTGGAGCCGTCGGGCAGCAGGATCTGGAAGAAGCCCTGGCCGTTGATGGCGAGATCGAGGTTGTTGCCGGTCTGCTGCAGATTTCCGGTCGTGAAGATGCGGGCCGTCGCCACGGGGCGCACGCCGGTGCCGAGCTGGAGACCGCTGGGCACCTGGTTCAGCTGCGAGCTCTGCGCGCCGGGCTGCCGCATCACCTGGTAGAGCAGATCCTCGAACACGGCACGCTGGCGCTTGAAGCCGTTGGTGCTGACGTTCGCCAGGTTGTTGGAGATGACGTCGACGTTGAACTGCTGCGCTTCGAGGCCGGTCTTGGCGGTCCAGAGGGAACGGATCATCGGAGGAGGTGCTCTCGGTGGAGGGGGGACGTCAGGCGCTCAGGTTGAGCAGCTGCGACAGGCTGCGGGCGTTCTGATCCGCACTCTGCATCAGGCGCACCTGCGTTTCGTACTGGCGGGCCACGGAGATGATCGAGGTGATCGCCTCGACCGCATTCACGTTGCTGCCTTCGATCATGCCGCTGGTGACGCGGACGCCGGTATCGGCCGGCGCGTTCCGGCCGTTCTTCTGGCGAAAGAAGCCGTCGTCGCCCCGCTGCAATTCCTTCTCGGGCGGATTGACCAGCTTGATGCGGCCGACGATGGTGGCGGTGTTCGGGATGCCGACCATCGGGATCGCGGAAATCGTACCGTCACGGCCGATCGTGATCGTGTTGTCCGGCGGGATCTGGATCGTGGCGCCCGTATCCGACAGCACGGGAAATCCGTCGCGCCCCTGGAGCAATCCGGTCCGGCCCACTTCGAGGGAACCGTCGCGGGTGTACGCCTCCTTCCCGTCGGCGCCGCGCACCGCGATGAAGCCCTTGCCGTCGATGGCGAGGTCGTAGAGGCGGCCGGTCTCCTGCATCGCGCCATACGAGAAGTCGGTGCCGGTCGTGGTCTCGGCCACGAACGCCCGCGTCTTCGCGCCGGGCCCGATGACCGGCAGCGCCCGGAACGCCGAGGTCTCGGCACGATAACCGGGCGTGGAGACGTTCGCGAGGTTGTGCGCGACCTGGTTCTGCCGGTCGAACATGCTCTTCGCGCCGTTCATCGCTACGTACAGGAGGCGGTCCATGAATGCGGTGATCCGTGAGGCGTTGTCGGTTCAGTGCCGGGGTGCGTGACGCGTGGTGCGGGAAACGGGTTCCGTGCCGTCAGAGTGTCGGCGCGGGCGTCGCCGTGCCCGGATCACGGCTCGGCGGTCACCCGTCACCGCAGATTGACGATGGTCTGCAGCACCGAGTCCTGCGTCTTGATGGTCTGCGCGTTCGCCTGGTAGACGCGCTGCGCGACGATCATCGCCACCAGTTCCTGGGTCAGTTCCACGTTCGACTCTTCCAGGGCGCCGGATTGGAGGGTGCCGACCGTTCCCGAGTTCGGCGCCCCGACCAGCGGCAGGCCGGAATCCACCGTCTCCTGCCACAGGTTGTTGCCCAGCGAACCCAGGCCCTGCGAGTTCACGAAGTCGGCCAGCACCACTTGCCCGAGATTGCGCGACTGGCCGTTGGTGTAGCGGCCCACGATCAGACCGTCGGGCGACACGTTGAAGCCCGTCAGCCGCCCGGAGCTGTAGCCGTCCTGGGACAGCGACGTGACGCCCTCGGAGGAGCCGTACTGGGTCGAACCGGTGAAGTCGACCGTGTAGGCGAGCGGCGTCACCGCGCCCGTCGAGAGCACGTTGCTCACGCTCAGCGGCATCGGCGACGCGGTGGCATCGAGCGCACCGTTCTGGTCGAAGACCAGTTGGACCGGCAATCCGGCGCCGCCGCCCAGGTCCGTGTTGGCGAGCGCCCCGTTGTCCATGCGACCGTACACGTCCCACGTCCCGGCGGTGGCGGTGCGCACGAAGTAGAAGGTCTGCACGTGCGAATTGCCCAGGGTGTCGTAGACCGTGCCCGAGGTCGTGAAGTTGAAGGAGTTCACGTTGTCCGGGTCGAAGGTCGTGACCGTCGGCATCTTCTCCTTGGCCACGTCGGAATTCAGGTTGACCCCGATCTCGAACGTCGTCGTCGCCTTGGGCGCGATGTCCGCGGTGTCGAACTGGAGCGGCGTCGGGGAGGCGTTGACGATGTTGCCGCTCGAGTCGATACCGTAGCCCGTGACCTTCAGCCCGTCGGAGTTCACGAGGAAGCCTTCGCGGTCCATGCGGAACTGGCCGTTGCGCGAGTAGACGATCTCGCCGTTGTCGGACATGCGGAAGAAGCCGCGGCCGGCGATGGCGAAGTCGAGCGAGTTCGACGTGGGCGTGATGTTGCCCTGGTTGAACATCTGCGCCACGGACTGCATCTTCGAGCCGATGCCGATCTGCGTCTTGGAGCCGCCGACCGCGGACGCATACACATCCGAGAACTGGGCCACGCTGCCCTTGAAACCGGCGACCGAGGCATTGGCGACGTTGTTGCCGATGACGTCGAGGTTGCGGCTGGAGGTGCTGAGGCCCGAAAGGCCGGTCTGGAATCCCATGTGCTGCTCCTGATGGACTGATCGATCGCGGCGGGCCGCGTCAGAGGATTTCCTTCACGCTCGACATCGAGATCGTGCCGAGTGCCGTGGTGTTCACTTTCACGCCGCCGTCGATCGACACGCTCTCGACCTTGGCGTGACCGTAGGTGGTGACACCGACCGACTTCCCGTCCACGCCGAGGGCGGTCACCTTGAAGTCGTAGGTCCCGGCGGCCGCCGTCGTCCCGTCGTTCTTCTCGCCGTGCCAGGCGAAGGACGACAGGCCGGTGTCGATCAGCGAGCCGTCCGGGTTGCGCAGCTTGGTGGAGTAGATGGTCGCCTTCGTCGACGGATCGATGACGTCGACCTGCACCGTCTGGGCGCGCGCGGCGAGATCGAATCCGATCTGCGCCTCGCCGCCGTTCCAGTCCACGGACGAGCCGGGCGCGACCACGCTGCGGCCGATCATCGCGCTCGCCTGCAGGGACTGCGCGCCGAGCATGCTGTCGTTCATGGTCCCGACCGAGGTGTTGAGCTTGTCGATGCCCTTCACCGTGTTGATCTGCGCGATCTGGCTCGTGATCTGCGCGTTGTCCATCGGATTGAGCGGGTCCTGGTTCTGCAGCTGCTTCACGAGCAGCGTGAGGAACCGGTCCTCGGTGCCGGCGGCCGCGTCGGTCCCGCCGGTCAGGCCCGCGGCGCCGGTGGAATCCGACGCACTGCTGCTGGCTGCCGCGGTGTTCGTCGTGAGCGAGGACGCGAGTGCTGAGCTGATGGCCATGTGATTACTGTCCCAGGGCGAGAGTGCGAAGGAGGAGGTTCTTGGCCGTGTTCATCACGTCCGTGTTCATCTGGTAGGCACGCGACGCGGAGAGCATGTTGGTCATCTCCTCGACGACGCTGACGTTCGGATAGGTGACATACCCCTGCGGATTGGCGAGCGGGTGCTTCGGATCGAACACGAGCCGCGGCGGGGACGGATCGTCGATCACCTCCTTCACGCGGACGGCCGGCATCGTCTTGCCGTCGCGCAGGGGGATCGCCTGAAACACCACCTGCTTGCCGCGATAGGGCGTGCCGTCGGAACTCACGGCACTGTCGGCATTGGCGAGGTTCGACGCCACGACGTTGAGCCGCTGCGACTGGGCGGACAGGGCGGACGCGGCAATGTCGAAGACGTTCATGAGGCTCATGGTTCGGGGTTCCCTTTCCGGTTCGAGGATCGCGGCTCAGGCGTCACTGGCCCTGGATCGCGCCCATCAGGCTGCGGATCTTCAGGCTCGTGAACTGGATCGCTGCCTGGTAGCGCAGCGCGTTGTCGGAATAGCGGCCGACCTCGGCGTCGACTTCCACGGTGTTGCCGTCGATCGAGGGCTGGACCGGCACCCGCCAGGCCAGTTCCGGGGTGGCTCCGCGGCCGCCGGTCGCGGGCAGATGCCGCTCGGACGTCCGCGCCAGTGCGAGATCCGCCGCCTTCAGCTTGCCGAGATAGGCCGCACGGAAATCGAAATCGCGGGCCTGGTAGTGCGGCGTGTCGGCGTTGGCGATGTTGGCTGCCAGCACTTCGCTGCGCGCGCCCCGCAGCGAGATCGCGCGGACATGGGGTTCTAGGGTTCGGCTGAGTCGGTCGAGCATGAGGGTTCCCGGGTGACGTCCTCGTCGTTGCAGTGCCCGTGCCATGCCGCCGTCCTGTCCCGACCGGATCCTTTAGTCCTTTCCGGACAAGGTGTTGCAATTCGCCGCGGAGCAATCGGGGCGGCGCGGTCGCGGCCGACGGAGCGGCAGCGGCTTGCCGGGGCGGCAACGCCTTGCCGCCCGCCCGCGTGCCGCCGGCCGGCTGGCAATGGCCGCGCCCGGTATGTCACCATCCGGGCCGACGGTCGATCTCCGCGGAGTCGATCCTCGGATCCCACCGGAGAAGGGCCCACAGATGAAGCCTCGACGCTCAGCGGGTGTAGTGGTGGTCCGGCCGGGCGGCGGCGCCTGGCGTTTCCTGTTGCTGCGCGCCTTCCGCTATTGGGATTTTCCGAAGGGAGGCGTCGAAGCCGGCGAGACCCTGCTCCAGACCGCCCTGCGCGAGACCCGCGAGGAGACCTCGCTCTGCGACCTGGTGTTCCGCTGGGGCGAGGACTGGATCGATACCGAGCCCTACGCCGGCGGCAAGGTGGCCCGCTACTACGTGGCCGAGTGCCGCTCCGGCGAGGTCCGACTGGAGCCGTCGCCGACGCTGGGCCGGCCGGAGCATCACGAATTCCGCTGGCTGTCGTCCGCCGATGCAGCCCCGCTGCTGGTTCCCCGGGTGCGCCGCGTCCTCGACTGGGCATCGGCCCGGATCGGCGACGACCCGGCGGAACCGGGATGACGCAATGACAACGTGACGTGGTCGGGAACTCTTCGCGACATCGACGTACCAATGCGGGGTGTCACAATCCGACCGACCCGCGCGATCGCGGAACCGGGCCGGAGCCGAGTCGTGCCGTCCCCGTCTTTCATGGAATCCGAATTGCCGCCGATCACAGCGATGCCGATGGCCGACGCCGCCGAACGCGCCCCGCGCAGGAGCGACGCATGGCGATGACGCATCGAGTCCGGGCGTGGTTCCTGGTGGCCCTGCTGCTCTTCGGGATCGGCTCGGCCCTGTTCAGCCCCGGGTCTTACGCAGAGGAAGTTGCCGAGGCCGCGCTGCACGTCGTGACCGACGATCCGGCAGACGCCGAGGACCGCACCACCGACCACACGCCCTACCCGCTTCCGGCCTGCCTGCATCCGGCCGTGAGCCACGTACGCGTCGTCGACGTGATCGTCGCCCTCCCCTCCCGGATCGGCGACCCGCCGCTCCGACCGCCCTCGAACGCCTGAGCGTTCCGCGACGCGCGCGACCGTGACGGTCTGCGCCGCGTCACCCGAAGTCGTCTGCCCCGGGCACGACCCATCGGACCGCGCCATGACCGCATGGCCGGCCGCTGAACCTTTCCACCACCAGGTCACCTGATGACACATCACGTTGTTCGTGCGAAGTGCGCACGCTTGCTGGGATCCGTCCTGATCCTCTGCGCGCCCGCCATCGCCCCCGCAGAAACGCTCTCGATCGATCGCGCCCTGGCGCTCGCCGAGCAGCACAGCCCCAGGCTCAAGACCGCACAGGCGGAAGTCGAGCGGGCGCGCAGCGGCATCCGCACCGCCCAGGCCTACGCCAACCCGGAAATCGAAGCCCTGACCGGCGGCGTCCGGGGCCGGGTTCCCGGCGTCACCTCCGGGCAGGGGGTCAGCGTTTCCATCGGCCAGCCCATCGATCTGCCGACCCAGCGGGCGCCGCGCATCCGCTCGGCGGAGTTCGGCCTGGAGAGTTCGAAGTTCGCGCTTCAGGAAATGCGGCTGCTGCTGCGTGCCGACGTCAAGCAGGCCTTCTACCTGGCCCTGCGGCGCAAGGCGGAGTACGAACTCGCGCAGGACAACCTGCGGCTGCTCGAAGAGATCCGCAAGCGCATCGAGCTGTCGGTGTCGGTGGGCGAGCGCGCGAAGTTCGAGCTCGTGCGCGTCGACGCCGAACTGGCCTCGGCGAAGAACCAGACGGCTAGCGCCCAATTGCGGGTATCGCAGGCGCTGGCGCAACTGCGGGTCCTCGTCGCGGCCCCGCTCCCGGACATTCTCGATGTCGCCGGGGATCTCGTCGTCAATCCGAGCGTGGGCGACCTGGGCACCCTGCGCGTCCGGCTCACGTCCCAGTACCCCGCGCTGCGCCGCATGCAGGCCGAAGTGAACCGCCAGCAGGCCCGCCTCGATTCGGAGCGTGCCCTCCGCACGCCGCGGCCGACGCTCTTCCTGGGGGTCGATCGCGATCCCGAGCAGACGCGATCGCTGTTCGGCGTCTCGATCCCGATCCCGCTCTGGGATCAGCGGCAGGGACCGATCGGCGAAGCCGTCGGGAGCTTCCAGCAGGCGAGCATGGTCGCGGAGCAGGCGCGGCTGGAACTGCTCGGCGAACTCGAAGTGGCCTACAACCGCTTCCTCGTGGCGCGCCAGCAGGTCGCCGCCTTCGAAGGCGGAATGATCCGCCAGGCCGAGAACGCCCTGAAGGTGGCGGAGGCCGCCTACCGCTTCGGCGAGCGCGGCTTCCTGGAGGTGCTGGACGCGCAACGGGTGCTGCGGTCCATCCGGGCCGACTTCCTGACCGCCCGGTTCGAGAAACAGGCCGCGCTCGTCGAACTCGAGCGCCTGACGACCACCGATGTCCCCGGAGAATCGAAATGAATCGCCCCGCGATGATCGCCCTGGCGACCGCCATGCTCACCCTCCTGGCCGCGTGCGGCAGCAAGGAGGAAGCGAAGAAGAACGCGGCCGCCCCGGGCACGGCCACCGCTGCACCGGCCCCGGCCGACCCGCTGACCGTCACGGCGGACGGCGAGACGCGCAAGTGGGTCAGGACGGCGCCGCTGCCGGTGGTCGAGTTCCGCGACATGCTGCGCGTCCCCGCCTCCGCCAGCGTCGACGAGACGCGGGTGGCGCGCATCGGTGCGTCGGTGACGGGCCGCATCACCGAACTCAAGGCCATCGTCGGGCAGAACGTCCAGCGCGGCCAGACGCTCGCGACCCTGAACAGCACCGAGCTGTCGAATGCGCAGCTCGTGTTCCTGAAGGCGCTTTCGGCCAAGCTGCTCGCGGAGCGGGCGGCCGAGCGCGCCCGCCAGCTGTTCGAGGCCGACGTCATCGGCGCTGCCGAACTGCAACGGCGCGAGACCGAACTGTCGCAGGCGCAGGCCGAGATGAGCGCCGCCCACGATCAGCTGGGAGTGCTGGGCATGTCGGAGGCGGGCATCCGCAAGCTCGAGGCAAGCCGGACGGTGAATTCGCAGTCGTTCGTGGTGGCGTCGATTCCGGGCAGCGTCATCGAACGCACGGTGGCGCAGGGTCAGGTCGTGCAGCCCGCGGATGCCGTCTTCACGGTGGCCGATCTCTCTCGCGTCTGGGTCCAGGCCGAGATCCCGGAGAAGCAGGCCGATCTCGTGAAACCCGGCGACACGGTCCATGTGCAGATTCCCGCCCTGGGCGACCGGGACATCCGGGGCCGGATCGTGTTCGTGAGCGCGACGGTCAATCCGGAGACGCGCACGGTCACCGCCCGCACCGAGGTCGACAACGCCGATCGCAGCATCCGCCCGGCGATGCTGGCGACGATGCTGATCCAGGACCGTCCCCGCCAGCGACCGGTCGTCCCGATGGAAGCCGTGGTCCGCGAGGACAACCGCGACCACGTCTTCGTGCAGAAGGGCGAGCATCGCTACCGCCTCGTACCGGTGACGCTGGGCGCCGAATCGGACGGCCTGCGGCCCGTGCTCGACGGCGTCAAACCGAACGAGGTCATCGTGGTCGACGGCGCATTCCATCTGAACAACGAACGCAAGCAGAGCCTCCAGTAATCCGGTCTGCCCCGCCGCCGGCGCCGCGCGTGCAGCGCCGGCGCCCTTGCGCCCGTCCTTCAGGAACCGATCATGTTCAATGCCATTGTTCGCTTTTCGCTGCAGCAGCGGATCATCCTCGTGGTGGTCGCGCTGGCGCTCGTCGCCTTCGGCGTGCGCGCCGTGCAGAAGCTCTCCGTCGACGCCTTTCCGGACGTCACCAACGTCCAGGTGCAGATCGCCACCGAGGCGCCGGGCCGCTCGCCCGAGGAGGTGGAGCGGTTCATCACCGTGCCCATCGAGATCGCGATGACCGGCCTGCCGGGCCTCACCGACATGCGGTCCGTGAACCGCAACGCCCTGTCGCTCGTCACCCTCGTGTTCCGGGACGACGTCGACGTGTACTTCGCGCGCCAGCTGGTGATGGAACGGATCATCGAGGTCCGCAACCGGCTGCCGGCCGACATCTCCCCGATCCTCGGGCCGGTGTCCACGGGTCTGGGCGAGGTGTACCAGTACACGCTCGAACGCACCGACGACAAGGGACGCGCGCTGACCGAACAGGAGTTGATGGAGCGGCGCACGGTCCAGGACTGGGTCGTGCGTCCGCTGCTGCGTTCCATCCCCGGCATTGCGGAGATCAATTCCCAGGGCGGCTTCGAACGGCAGTACCAGGTGCTCGTGAACCCCGACCGGATGCGGCACTACCACGTGGCGCTCAACGACGTCTACGAGGCGCTGGCCCGCAACAACGCGAATTCCGGGGGCGGCATCCTGCCCACCGGCGAGGAGCAGTACCTCATCCGCGGCGTCGGCCTGATCCGGGACGTCGAGGACGTCCAGAACATCGTGCTCAAGGAGGAAGGCGGCACGCCGGTGTTCATCCGTGACGTCGCCGAAGTGAAGATCGGTGCGGCCGTCCGGGTCGGCGCCCTGATCAAGAACGGCCAGACCGAGGCCGTGGGCGGCATCGTGATGATGCTGCGCGGCGGGAACGCGAAGGAGGTCGTGACCCGGGTGAAGACCCGCGTGAAGGAGATCAACGACAAGGGCATGCTCCCCGGCGGGCTGCAGATCGTCCCCTTCTACGACCGCACGGAGCTCGTCGACGCCGCGCTGTGGACGGTGACCAAGGTCCTGCTCGAAGGCATCGCACTCGTGATCGTCGTGCTGTTCGTCTTCCTCGGCGATCTGCGCTCCAGCCTCATCGTGGTGGCGTCCCTGTGCCTTGCGCCGCTCGTGACCTTCATGGTGATGAACCGGTACGGCATCTCCGCGAACCTCATGTCGCTCGGCGGCTTGGCCATCGCCATCGGTCTCATCGTCGACGGCGCGGTCGTCGTGGTGGAGAACGCCTTCGCTCAGCTGTCGCACCGCAAGGGCGAGTCGAAACTGCGCATCATCCTCGAAGCCGTGGAGCAGGTGGCCAAGCCCGTCGTGTACGGCGTCGGCATCATCATCCTGGTGTTCCTGCCCCTGATGACGCTGGAAGGCATGGAAGGGAAGATGTTCGCGCCCCTCGCCTACACGATCGCCATTGCCCTCACGGTGTCGCTCGTCCTGGCGCTGACGCTCACGCCGGCGCTGTGCGCCTACTTCCTCAAGGGCGGTCACGAGGAGGACACGCGCCCGATCCGCTTCCTGAAGAAGCACTATCTCGCCCTGCTCGACCGCGCCCTGCGCAACGAGAAGGTGACGGTGGGCGCGGCAGTGGCCCTGCTGATCGCGGCCATCAGCCTGTTCCCGCTGCTCGGCAAGTCGTTCATCCCCACCCTGAAGGAGAACACGATCACGCCCGCGATCTCGCGGATGCCGAACATGTCCTTCGACGAGGTGATGAAGATCGAGTTCGAGGCCGCGCGCCGCATCCGCGAGATCGCGGGCGTGCGCGACGTCGTTGCCAAGGTCGGCCGCGGCGAGTCGCCCGCCGACCCGCAGCCCCACTCCGATTCCGACCCCGCGGTGTCTCTCCTGCCGCGCGACCGGTGGCCGGCGGGCTTCCGCGGCCAGGAGGACTTCGAATCCGCGATCCGCGAACGGCTGAAGGACCTGCCCGGCATCAGCCTGATCATGCATCAGCCCATCGCGCAGCGCGTCGACGAGATGGTCACGGGCGTGCGCTCCCAGGTGGCCATCAAGATCTTCGGAGACGATCTCGAGACGCTGAAGCGGGTCGGGGACGACATCGCCCGCGTGCTCAACCAGGTGCCGGGCACGCAGGACCTGCGCGTCGAGCGCCTGACCGGGCAGCAGTACCTGACGATCGACATCCACCGCCGGACCATGGCGCGCTACGGCCTCAATGCCGAGGACGTGCACGACGTCATCGAGACGGCGGTCGGCGGCAAGATCGCCACGGAGATCTACGAGGGCGAACGCCGCTTCCCCGCCATCGTCCGCTTTCCCGTCGAGTTCCGGCACAACGTGGAGACGATCTCCGACATCCTGCTGACGGGACCGGGCGGCGCCCGCGTGCCGCTCAAGGAGATCGCGGACGTGAAGGTGGTGGACGGCCCGGTACAGGTGGGGCGGGAACTCGGCAAGCGCCGGATCGTGGTCGGCTCCAACGTGGCCGGGCGCGACATCGGCGGCTACGTGGCGGAGGCGCAGCAGCGCATCGGGGCCGAGGTGAAGCTGCCGGAGGGCTACTACCTCGTCTGGGGCGGCCAGTTCGAGAACATGGAGCGCGCCACGAAGCGCCTGGCGATCATCGTGCCGATCACCATCGCCGCGATCTTCTTCCTGCTCTTCACCCTGTTCAATTCGGTGCGCTACGCGACCCTGATCATCACGGTGCTGCCCTTCGCCTCCATCGGCGGCATCGTCGCGCTGTTCGTGACGGGGGAGTACCTCTCGGTCCCGGCGTCCGTGGGATTCATCGCGCTGTGGGGCATCGCCGTGCTGAACGGCGTCGTGCTCGTCTCCTACATCCGGTCGCTGCGCGAGGAAGGGATGTCCCAGGCCCAGGCCATCGTGCAGGGCTGCACGATGCGATTCCGGCCCGTGCTGATGACGGCCACCGTCGCCATGCTCGGGCTCATTCCGTTCCTGTTCGCGACCGGCCCCGGGTCGGAGGTCCAGCGCCCCCTGGCCATCGTGGTGATCGGCGGCCTCATCACCTCGACGCTCCTCACGCTGGTGGTGGTGCCGACGCTGTACCGGTGGTTCGAGGAGAAGCCGACCGAGGCGTGACGGGGCGCTCACGGTCGTCACGCGATGGCACGGCGGGGTGCGTCTTCATCCGCGTAGACGGCTCAATCGATCGAGGGCCCGATCGTGTCGCCGCGCCAGCAGCAGCTGCGCGCTCAGGGCCCCCACGAGCGCCAGGAACATGTCCCACTGCGTGTCCCAGACGTCGCCTTGCGTCCCGAGGAAGGCGTCGGCGGCCGTGCCGCTGGCCACGGCAACCCACCACTCGACGAACTCGTAGCACGCGCTGATGGACAGACAGAGGCACGTCACCATCAGGAACAGCCAGCCTCGTCCGTTCACCACCCCCTGCCGCAGGAGGATCTCGCGCGCGATCATCGCCGGCACGAATCCCTGGGCGAAATGGCCGACCCGGTCGTAGTAGTTGCGCGCCAGGCCGAAGGTGTCCCGCAGCCAGTTGAACGCCGGCACCTCCGCGTAGGTGTAGTGCCCCCCGACGCACAGGATCGCCGCATGGATCCAGACGAGCGCGAGCACGAGATCCGTCAGCCGGCGGCGCGGATACCACGCGACCAGGACGCCGGCCCCGAGGATCGCGGGCAGGACTTCCAGAAACCACGTGAAGCGATCCTTCGGTGCGATGCCGGACCAGGCCAGAACGCCGAGGAAGGCGACCAGCAGGGTCACGTGAAGACCGCGTCGGGGCTCAGCGTGCATCGCGCGTGTCCTCCGGAACGAGGTCCACCTTGATCCATGTCCGCCGGATATCCCGGGCGGCGTCGCCGCTTCGATACCTGATGGCATCGGTGTCCGCATCGCGAACACGCCCGGTGCCCCCGACCGGCAACCATTCGCCGAGACGGCCGTGAATCACGGTCTCCAGGACCTGGGTCTCCACCGTCCCGCCCGCCCGCGGGGAGAGGCGGCGACCGACGTTCGAGACCTCGACGCTGACGCGATCACCGTGGACTCGGGCCCGTGCCTCGAAGCCGCTCGTCGAGGATGGCGGTGTCGTCGGCACCGGTATCGCTCTCCGTCGACTCGGTCCCGGGACGACCGTCACCGCCGGCGCGACGGGAACCACGTCCGTGACGGTGGACGCAACCGCGCCTTCGTACACCCGGAGGACTTGAATGCCGGTCTGGCCGGCAGCCGACCGGCTGCTGAAGATGCGCGCCGCACGCTCGTCGAGAACCGCCCCCTCCTGCAGGAGCACCGCGTCCACGTCCTGCGCCACCGAGATTTCCAGCAGCCGCGGGGGCGTATCCACGGCTGCCAGCACCCGACGCAGTTCCGTCAGGGTCTCGGGCGTGGTCCGCACGACGATGCGGCCGCCGACCGTGTTGACGGCCCCGTCGAGGCCCCACCAGCGGACGCAGCATGGCGACGAGTTCGTCGGCGTCGCGAAACCTCGGCTCGATCACCTCCACGACGGTGCGCTGCGCCCAGGCCGGCGCAGCGCCTGCGGCGACGCACGCGGGGAACAGGCCCAGCCATCGGCGGCGTGCGGGATCACACAAGGGCGACGATCTCCCGGACGATCGATTGTCGGGCATGGGGATCCTGTCGGTAGAACCGGACGAGCTGATCGTGGACGGCCGGGTACTGCGCGACCAGGATCGCCGGCGATTCGAAGAACACCTCGCTCAGCACCGCGAAGAACTCCCCCGGCGACTCGGCCGCATAGGGGTCGATGGCCGTGCTCTCGCGACGCCGCACGCGTCGGCAGAAATCCTGGTACGCCCACGAGAACACTTGCGACCACGTCTCCCGGCTCATGCCCTTGTGCAGCGGCGGAAACCCGTTGACGTCGCCGTTCAGCATGTCGAGCTTGTGCGCGAACTCGTGGATGACGACGTTCACGCCGTCATCGGAACCGCCCCGCGCCACATCGGCCCACGACAGGACGACGGGCCCCCGCAGCCACGCCTCGCCCATCTTCGGGGTGGCGTCGTGATGGACGACACCGCTTTCGTCGACCCACGTGTGCTCGGGAAGGAACTCGACCGGGTAGACGATGATGTCGCTCCAGCCGTCGTAGGAGCGCGGATCCAGGTTGAGGATCAGCACGCAGGCCTGCACGGCGATGGCCAGCATCATCTCGTCCGTGAGTTCGAGTCCTTCCGCGCCCGAGAAGGTCTTGGCATCGAGGAACAGCGCTGCGAGATCGCGCAGGCGGGCGAGGTCGGTGTCGGCCAGCTGCCGGACGAACGCGAAGCGCGCGACCGTCCGGCGCCACACCGCATCCCCGATGGCCGCGCGCTCGATGGACGCCGTCGACGCCATTCCCGGAATCCGAACATGCGACCGCGCCGTCCTAGCGGTCCGGCGGCGAGCCGGCCGACAGCGCGGCCCGGTCGTCCGCTGCCGTGTCCACGAGGTGCGCCACCTCGCCGGGAGAGTCCAGCTCGACGGACTCGATCTGACGGAATCGGCGCACGATCTTCTCGCTGGACGTCTGCACCTGGTCGGCGTCTTCGTGGGCCTGGCGGATGTGACCCGCCAGTCTGCGCATGCGCTCGTCGAAACGGCTGAAATCCTTGCCGAGCCTGGCCAGTTCGTCCTTGATGACGTGCACCTGCCGGCGCGTCTCCACGTCCTTGAGGACGGCGCGCGCGGTATTGAGGACCGCCATCATGGTCGTGGGCGAGACGATCCAGACGCGCTGCTGCATGGCGTGATCGACCACGTCCGCATGATGCGCGTGGATCTCGGCGAAGACGGCCTCGGCCGGGAGGAACATCACGGCGCCCTCCGACGTATGGCCCGGCAGGATGTAGCGCGCCGCGATGTCGTCGACGTGCTTCTTCACGTCTCCGCGAAACGCCTTCCGGGCATCCCGCCGGTCCGCCTCCGAAAGATCGGCCTCGAACATGCGGTGGTAGTTCTCCAGGGGGAACTTCGCGTCGACCGCCACCCTGCCGGTCGGTTCCGGCAATCGCAGCACGCAGTCGGCCCGATGACCATTGGGCAGCGACTGCTGGAACTCGTAGGCCGAGGGCGGCAGGAGATTGCGGACGAGGTTCTCGAGCTGCACCTCGCCGAAGGCCCCGCGGGAACGCTTGTCGCCGAGCAGCGCCTGCAGACTCACGACGTTCGTCGTCAATCCGTCGATCTTCCGTTGCGCTTCGTCGATGGTCGCGAGGCGGGCCATCACGCTCGCGAAGGTCTCGTTGGTCTTGCGGAAGCCTTCCTCCAGACGCTCCCCGACCTTGCCCTGGATCTGCTCGAGCCGGGTCTCCGCGGTACGCGTGAGGGCTTCGATGGTGCCGGTCAGGTGACGACAGGGTGCGCACGCTGTCCTGCAGACCTTCCGATTGCGCTCGCGCCTGCTCGGCAAGCGCCGCGAGGGACTTCTCGAGCATGTCGGTCGGCAGGTCGTTCAATCCCTTCAGCACGGACTCGCGCTGTTCGCCGAGGTGGGCGATGAGCGTCTCGCGGTTCGTCGCCAGCGCCTGATGGTTGGAGATCTGGAGTGCAACGAGCGCATCGCGGGCCTGACGCAATTGCTGATCGACCGACGCGCGGAGTTGTTCGGAACGATCGTGGCTCGCCGCCGTGATCCGGTCGCCGAGGCCGTTCAGACCGGTATGGAGATCGCGCAGCAACGCGAGCTGCCGGACGTCCAGGGATTCACCGACGAGACGCGCGAATTCGGCCTGTCTTCGACCGAGCCGGATCGCGAGCAGGGACTGCCCTGCGAGGAGCACGGCGGAGAGGACGAGCGCGATGAGGAGGAGAACCTCGAGGAGCGCCGACGTCATGCGGCAAGTATAAGTGCCGACGTCCGGGGCTCGATCGACCGCCGGAGTGGCCCTGGAACTGCAAGGCGGATCGATCGGACGCGCCGAATGGTCCGATCATCGGGAGCGATGCGATTTCCGCGTCGGAACGACGGGCCGACGCGTACGCCTGTCGGCACGTCAACACTCGCGATTCGACGTGCCGCGTCAGTGTCGTCAATCGACGTCGCGACTCCATCCGGAGGCGGGACGCGGAATCGCGACGACTTCTTGGACGCTCCGGCCTGAAATCAGGCCGTGACTTCCGTGCCGCGAGCGGCGCGCTTGCGCTCGTGCTCCTTCAGGAAGCGCTTGCGGATGCGGATCGACTTCGGCGTGATCTCGACCAGCTCGTCGTCGCCGATGAATTCGATGGCGGATTCCAGCGTGAGCTGGATGGGCGGCGTCAGACGCACCGCTTCGTCGGTGCCGGAAGCCCGCACGTTGGTGAGCTGCTTGCCCTTGATGGGGTTCACGACGAGGTCGTTGTCGCGCGCATGGATGCCGATGATCATCCCTTCGTACAGCGGGTCGCCGGGCGAAACGAACATGCGGCCGCGATCCTGGAGCTTCCAGAGTGCGTAGGCCACCGCCTCGCCGTCGTCCTGCGAGATCAGCACGCCGTTGCGGCGCTCGGCGATCTCGCCCTTCATCGGACCATAGTCGTCGAAGATGTGGCTGGCGAGGCCGGTGCCGCGCGTCATCGTGAGGAACTCGCCCTGGAAGCCGATCAGGCCGCGCGCAGGAATCCGGTATTCGAGGCGGACCCGCCCCTTGCCGTCGGACTGCATGTCCTGGATCTCGCCGCGTCGGCGGCCGAGTTCCTCCATGACGGGACCCTGGTGCGTTTCCTCGACGTCGACGGTCAGCAGTTCGAACGGCTCGCTGCGGACCCCGTCGATGTCGCGGGTCACGACGCGCGGACGCCCCACCGCCATCTCGTAGCCTTCGCGACGCATGTTCTCCAGCAGGATGGTCAGGTGCAGTTCGCCGCGACCGGACACGATGAAGGTGTCGGAATCCTGGGTGAACTCCACGCGCAGGGCCACGTTGCTCATCAGCTCGCGTTCCAGCCGCTCGCGGATCTGCCGCGACGTCACGTACTTGCCCTCGCGTCCGGCCATCGGCGAGGTGTTCACCATGAAGTTCATCGTCAGCGTCGGTTCGTCGACGCGCAGCAGCGGCAGTGCCTCGGGCGTCGCCGGGTCGCACAGCGTGACGCCGATGCCGACGTCTTCCACGCCATTCACCAGCACGATGTCGCCGGCTTCCGCCTGATCCACCACCTGCCGCTCCAGGCCCTTGAACAGGAGCACCTGATTGACCTTGCCCACGGTGGGTGTGCCGTCGGGACCGCGCATCAGGGCGATCTGCTGCCCCGAGCGGATGCGCCCCCGCTGCACCCGACCGATGCCGATGCGGCCGACGAAGCTGTTGTAGTCGAGCGAACAGATCTGCAGCTGGAGCGGACCGTCGGGATCGGCCTCGCGGACCGGCACGTATTCCAGGATGGCGTCGAACAGCGGACGCATGTCTGCGCCGGTGTCGCCCGGCTTGCGGGCAGCCCACCCCTGCAGCGCCGAGGCGTACACGACGGGAAAGTCCAACTGCGCTTCCGTGGCGCCCAGCTTGTCGAACAGGTCGAAGGTCTGGTTCACGACCCAGTCCGTGCGGGCGCCCGGACGATCGACCTTGTTGACGACGACGATGGGCTTCAAGCCCAGGGCGAGCGCCTTGCGCGTCACGAATCGCGTCTGCGGCATCGGTCCTTCGACGGCATCCACGAGCAGCAGCACGCTGTCGACCATGGACAGCACGCGCTCCACTTCGCCGCCGAAATCGGCATGCCCCGGCGTGTCCACGATGTTGATGTGCGTCCCTTCGTACTGGACGGCACAGTTCTTCGCCAGGATGGTGATGCCCCGTTCCTTTTCCAGGTCATTGGAATCCATGACCCGCTCGGCCACGTGCTGGTGGGCAGCGAAGGTGCCGGACTGGCGGAGCAGCTGGTCGACGAGGGTGGTCTTGCCATGATCGACGTGCGCGATGATGGCGATGTTGCGGATGGGACGGGTCACGGCGGGGGCTGGCCTTGCGAAGTCTTGCGGAAGGGGGCGGGACGGACGTAGACGCGCGCGACGCCCCGTAGGAAGCCCGTTATTGTCCCCCACAAATGAGACGTTTGTCGATGGTTTTTCAGGAACTTTTGTGATCCGACCCGACCATGCCGCCCTCAAGCGCGACGCAGGCTCTCCATCGGCGACGCACGCACCACGGTTCGAGTCCCCACCCGGCCCGCGATCAAGACGCCGGCCATGCCGGCCAGCAGTCCTGCAACCCACACCTGGGGATTGACCTCGTAGGGTACGGTCAGCACGTGGCGCGCGAGGACGTAGCCGAGCCCGGTCGCCCCCAGCGCGGCGAACGTCCCCGCCAGCGCGCCCACGACGAGGAACTCGGCCGCCTGGGCTCGTTCGATCTGTCCGCCGGACGCCCCGAGCGTGCGCAGGATCGCAGCCTCCCGGATCCGCTCGTCGTGGGTGCTCTGGATGGCGGCCGAGAGGACCAGCAACCCGGCGAGCACCGAGAACAGGAACAGGAATTCCACCGCACGCACGACGTGACCCATCATGGTTTGCACCTGTGCCAGGATGGCCGCCACGTCGATCACCAGCAGGTTCGGGAAGCGTTTCACGAGCCTGTCCAGCAAGCCCGCCTCCTGCGGCAGCAGATGGAAGCTGGTCACGTAGCTGGCCGGGTACGGGTCCAGCACCCCGGGCGGTGACACCACGAAGAAGTTCACGCGGAAGCTGTCCCATTCGACCTTGCGCAGGCTCGTCACCGGGGCCTCCAGCCGGGCCCCCGCGATCTCGTAGGTGAGCCGGTCCCCGGCATGGATGCCCAGGGTCTCGGCAATCCCGAGTTCCATGGAGAACTGCGGCGCCGGTTGCGCGCCGGACCACCAATGTCCGGCCGTGATGCGGTTGTCGGGCTGAGGCTGTGCCGCCCAGGACAGGTTGAACTCGCGATCCACGAGCCGCCGAGCGCGATCCTCCGTATAGCTGGCGGAGGACACGGCGCGGCCGTTGATCTCGACGAGGCGGCCGCGAATCATCGGATACAGGGCCGGCGGCGCCACCTTCTCCGCCGCGAAGAAATCGCGGATCGGCCCGACCTGGTCCGGCTGGATGTTCACCAGGAAGCGGTTCGGAGCATCGGGCGGCAGCGTCTTGCGCCAGCTGTCGAGAAGATCGCCGCGGGTGATCGAGAGAAGGATCAGCGCCAGCAGCCCCGCGCCGAGGGCCACCACCTGAACGACCGTTCCGATCACCCGTCGCGACAGGTTGGCGAGACCGAAGCGCCACGCGAACCCGGCGCGGCGACCGGCGGCGGCCGCCAGCCGGATCAGCAGCACCGCGGCCATGCCGGAGATCGCGGTACCGACCAGCAGCCCCCCCAGGACGATGCCGGCAAGCGTCGGGTCCTGCGTGTGCCAGAAGATCAGGGCGGCAACGGCGAGCAACCCCGACAGGTAGCCGATCCACGCCAGCCCCCGCGGCAGCCCGAGGTCCCGCCGCAGGACGCGCAACGCCGGCACGCCACCCAGCGAGATCAACGGCGGCAGCGCGAACCCGCACAACATCACGAAGCCGGCCAGCACGCCCTGAACGGCGGGCAGCACGCCGGGCGGCGGCAGGCTCACCTCCACGATCGGCGCCAGCAGGCCGGAGAGTGCGTACTGGGCAAGAAACCCGAAGCCGCAGCCGAGGAGTCCTGCCAGGATTCCGACGGCGCCGATCTGCACGGCGTGCAGCCAGACGGTCGCGGCCCGGCTCGCGCCGAGACAGCGAAGCATGGCGCACGCGTCGAGATGGCGCTGTGCATAGCGCCGTGCCGCCAGCGCCACCGCCACCGCGGCCAGGACGATCGACAGCAGGGACGCCAGTCCGAGGAACTTCTCCGCGCGTTCGAGCGCCGAGCGGATCTCGGGCCGCGCGTCGCGCACGTCCTCCACCCGCTGCCCCGCGTGGATCCATGGCCAGACCGCGTCCCGGAACGACTGCACGTCTCGCGCGGACCCGGCCAGCATCAGCCGGTACGTGACCCGGCTCCCCGCCTGGATCAATCCCGTGGCAGGGAGATCGGCCGCGTTCACGAGCACGCGCGGCATCATGTTCAGGAAGCCGATATTGGCCTCCGGGTCGTCCACCGTCCGGCCGCCCACGACGAACGGCCGCTCGCCGAGCTGCACCTCGCCGCCGATGCCGACGCCCAACCGGGCCAGCGCCCGGTCGTCCAGCCACACCTCGCCTGACGGCGGCGGTTCATGCACCTCGACCACCCCGCGGCCCGGCCGGTCGATGCGCAGATGCCCCTTCAGCGGATACCCGGTCCCGATGGCCTTGATCTCCGAGAGCAGACTCCGGTCTCCCGCCGTCACCATGCTCGGAAAGCGCGTCGTCTCCGCGGTGCGCAGCGGGCGGGCGTGCGCCGCCGCGCGATAGCGTTCCTCGACCGGACGATCGGACACCACCACCAGATCGGCGCCGAGCAGCTGGCTCGCCTCCTGGGACAGGGCCTGCTTCACGCGATCGGCGAAGAACGCGACGGTGGTGAAACTCGCGACGGCGATCACGAGCGACACCGCCATGACCCGGAGTTCGCCCGCGCGGACATCCCGTGCCAGCAGACGCAGCGCCAGGCGGACGAGCCCAAACACGGACAATCGGGCGGTCATCGCCTCAGTTCCGCTCATCGGCGACGAGTCGTCCGCCCGCGAGCCGCAGCCGCCGCGCGCACCGCCTCGACAGCCCCTCGTCGTGGGTCACGAGGATCAGCGTCGTGCCGTGTTCCCGGTTCAGGTCGAACATCAGGTCCACCACGTCGCGCCCCGTGGCCGCATCGAGATTGCCCGTCGGCTCGTCCGCGAACAGGATGCGCGGCGGTCCGCTGAAGGCACGGGCGATGGCCACGCGCTGCTGTTCCCCGCCGGAAAGTTGCCGGGGGTAGTGCGTCATCCGGTCCGCGAGGCCCACGCGCCGCAGCAGTTCGGACGACACGATCCGCGCATCGGCGGCACCGGCGAGTTCGAGCGGCAGCATCACGTTCTCCAGTGCCGTCAGGGCCGGCAGCAGCTGGAACGACTGGAACACGAAGCCGACCGCCGAGCCCCGCAACGCGGCGCGGCCGTCCTCGTCCAGCGACGACAGCCGGGTGCCTGCGAGCTGCACGTCCCCGCCGGTGGGGAGGTCGAGCCCGGCGAGCAGTCCGAGCAGCGTCGTCTTTCCCGACCCGGAGGCGCCCACGACGGCGACGGTCTCGCCGTCGCCGATGTCGAAGCTGACGTCCGAGAGGATGGTGAGGCTCGTGGAACCCGTGGTCACTTGCTTGGTCAATCCGCTGGCGGAGACAATCGACGGCATGACAATCCTGTGTGAATCGATCGACGACACGCGCGTCGCGCCGCGTCGCGTGGACACGAATGAACGCCTGAAATGGCGACGGGACGCCGGTCGCCGCCGGCCGAATTCGGCGTGGATGACGGCGACCCGCACCCGCCTCCGGACGTGGCTCGCCGTCCTGACGCTGACAGCGCTGCTCGCCCCCGGGTTCACGCGCGCGGCCCCGGTCGAGTCGATCGTGCTCGTGCTCGGTGACAGTCTGTCGGCCGGGCATGGTCTGCCGACGGGGGCGGGCTGGGTCGACCTGCTCGCCCGGAAGATGGCGCAGGACGCGCCGGGATTCAAGGTCGTCAACGCCAGCATCAGCGGCGAGACCACGTTCGGCGGCGTGAGCCGGCTGCCGATCCTGCTCGAGACCTACCGCCCGGCCGTCGTCGTCGTGGAACTCGGCGCCAACGACGGCCTGCGGGGCACGGACCTCGCGCTGACCCGCTCGAATCTCGACCGCATCGTCGCCCGCAGCGTCGCAGCCGGCGCGCGCGTGCTGGTCATCGGCATGCGCATTCCGCCGAACTACGGCCCGCGCTACACGCAGGATTTCTTCTCGCTCTTCGGAGAGACGGCGCACCGGCACGGAGCGTCGCTCGTCCCGTTCCTGCTCGACGGCCTCGCCGACCGGCGGGAATGGTTCCAGGAGGACGGTCTGCATCCCGTGGCGGCGGCACAACCCCGCATCCTCGACACCGTCTGGCCGGCCCTGGCCCCGCTGCTCAAGACCCGCCCGTCGCGAACGGGCCGCCGCACACCGGCCGGATGACGGCGGGGTGAACGCACGGTCGGATCCGCGCCGCCGTGTGCGAAAATCCGCCGCCTCCGTCTCCGCCTCCCCTGTCCCGCCGCCATGCGCTCCGACATCGTGTCCGTCGCCGAGCTGACGCAATTCGACAGCACCATCGACGTGCGCTCACCCGCCGAGTTCGCGGAAGACCGCCTGCCGGGCGCGATCTCCTGCCCGGTCCTCGACGACGACGAGCGCGCGCGGGTCGGCACGCTCTACAAGCAGGAATCGCCGTTCGCGGCGCGGAAGATCGGTGCCGTGCTCGTCGCCCGCAACATCGCCCGCTACATCGAGTCGCGGTTCCTGGCGCAGCCCCGGACCTGGCGTCCGCTCGTGTATTGCTGGCGCGGCGGCCAGCGCAGCGGCGCCATGGTGACGATCCTGCGACAGATCGGCTGGGACGCGAAGCAGCTCGACGGCGGCTACAAGGCATTCCGCCGCGCCGTGATCGCGGACCTGACCCGATGGCCGTCGGCATTCCGCTTTCGCGTCCTCTGCGGACTCACGGGCTCGGGCAAGACGCGCCTGCTGCGGGCGTTGCCCGCCCACGGTGGTCAGATCCTCGACCTCGAGGCACTCGCGGTGCACCGGGGATCGCTCCTCGGCGACGTCCCGGCCAGCCCGCAACCCTCGCAGAAGGCCTTCGAGACCGCGATCCGCAGCGCGCTCGCCGGCCTCGACCGGACCCGGCCCGTGTTCGTGGAGAGCGAGAGCCGCCGCATCGGCGCGCTGCGTCTCCCGGAGACGCTGGTGGAATGCATGCGCGCCAGTCCGTGCCTCGACGTCCGCGCCGACCTGGCGACACGCGTGGCGCTCCTGAAGGAGGAGTACCGACATTTCCTCGCCGCACGATCCGTCCTCGCGCATCAACTCGAAGCGCTGCTGCCGCTCCACGGTCATGAAATCGTCGGCCGCTGGCGTGCCTGGATTCATGCGGGGGAATGGGACGCGCTCGTGGCCGATCTGCTCATGCGTCACTACGACCCCGCCTACACACGCTCGATCGGGAACCATTTTCCGGCACAGGCCCGTGCCAGCGCGGTCCAGGTGCGCGATGCATCGCCGGCGACGTTCGATGACCTGGCCGCTGCGCTGGTCCGCGAGCCCGTGGACGCCCTCGGGTGAGCGGCGGCCCCGCCCGGCGCGCGCTGACCGGCGCGCTCCTGTTGCTGATCGCGCTGATCTGGTTCGCCAACCTCGATGCCCGGTCCCTGATCCGCCCCGACGAAGGCCGCTACGCCGAGATCGCCCGCGAAATGGCGGTCACGGGCGACTGGGTCACACCGCGGCTGAACGGGCTGAAGTACTTCGAGAAGCCGCCGCTCCAGTACTGGGCCACGGCCGCGGCCTACCGCGTGTTCGGCCTGCACGAGTGGACTGCCCGACTCTGGGCGGCACTGTGCGGTGCGTTGACGCTGGTCGTCGTCTGGCAGTCGGGACGACGGCAGTTCGGTGCAACGGCGGGCGACATCGCGGGCCTGGTCGCGACCGGATCGCTCTGGATGGTCGCGAACGCGCACCTCAACACGCTCGACATGGGCCTCACGTTCTGGCTCACGGCGGGCGTCGCCGCATTCCTCCAGGCGCAAGGAGCCGGACTCCCGCCGCAGCGGCGCCGTCGCTGGATGGCCCTGGCGTGGCTCGCATGCGCAGGCGCCGTGCTGTCCAAGGGACTCGTCGGTCTCGTGCTGCCGGGTGGAGCGATCGCAGGCTACCTGCTCGCCACCCGCGACCGGGACCTGCTCGCGCGCCTGCACCTGCCGACCGGGCTCGCCATCGTGCTGGCCGTGTGTGCGCCCTGGTTCGTCGCGGTGTCGATCGCGAACCCGGAATTCCCGGACTTCTTCTTCGTCCGCGAGCACTTCCAGCGCTACCTCACGCCCGTGCATCGGCGATCGGAATCGGCGTGGTATTTCCTGCCCCTGCTGGCCGCGGGCGCGCTGCCCTGGACCGTGGCCGCGGCGCAGGCCCTGTGGCGACCGTGGCGGCGCGACCGCGCGGACGCGTTCCGTCCGCGGCTGTTCCTGATGTGCTGGTGCGCCTTCACCTTCCTGTTCTTCAGCGCATCGAGTTCCAAGCTGCCGTCGTACATCCTGCCGATCTTCCCGGCGCTCGCGTGGCTCGTCGGGGACCGTCTCGCGGGCCAGTCCGCGCGCCCGCTCACGTGGCAGGCGTTGCCGCTCGTGCCGCTCGGCCTCGTCGCGATCGCCCTGGGGATCCGCGCCGAGCGCTACGCGAATGAACGCACGCCGGCGATCCTGTACCAGGCCTACGAACCCTGGATCATCGCCGCCGCCGTCACCCTCGTGATGGCCGCCGTCGCCACCATTGCGTGGTCGCGACGCGAACGGCTGCTGCCGGCCGTGGCCTCGCTGTCCGTCGGCGGCCTCGTCGCGTGGCAGCTCGTGCTGACGGGCCACGACGCGTTGTCGCCCTCGTTCTCGGCCGCGCACTTCGCGCACGAAGTCCGCCCCGCCCTGCGTGGGGACTGCCCGCTGTACAGCGTCCGCACGTACGATCAGACCCTGCCCGTCTACCTGGAGCGCACGATGACCCTGGTCGCCTTCGCCGATGAAATGGCATTCGGCCTCGAGCGCGAGCCCGCGCGCGGCATTCCGGATTTCGAGCGCTTCGTCCAACGCTGGCGCGAACCGACCTGCGCCTTCGCCTTCATGGAGACCGCGACGCTCGACGAATTCCGGACCGCCGGATTGCCCTTCCAGGTCGTCGGTCAGGACACCCGGCGGGTGATGGTGTCCCGCCTGCCCCTCGCGACGGGATCGCGCCGATGACCCCGGTCGCCTTCGCCCTCGTGCTAACCGGCGTGCTGCTCAATGCGGCGGCCCAGCTGCTGCTGAAAGCGGGCACGACGGCCATCGGCCATTTCGACTTCACCTGGGACAATGCGCTCCCCATCGGCCTGAAGGTCGCCTTCGAGCCGCACATCCTCGGCGGTCTCACGTGCTACGCGGTGAGCGTCGTGGTGTGGATCCTCGCGCTGTCGCGGGTCGAGGTGAGCATCGCCTACCCGATGCTCTCGCTCGGCTACGTCGTCAACGCGATCGCGGCCTACTATCTGTTCGGCGAGAGCGTCAATGCGCTGCGGGTGGCCGGCATCGGCGTCATCATCGTCGGCGTCGTGCTCGTCGCCCGGAGCTGATCGCGCGCCCCCTCTTTCATTCCCTCGCCCCCATGACGCCATCACCCGGTTCGCCCCCCGCCACGGATTCCGCCGCACGGATCCCGGAATTCCTGCCCTTCACCCGTCCCACCCTCGACGAGGAAACCATCCAGGGCGTGGTCGACGTCCTGCGATCGGGCTGGATCACGAGCGGTCCGCAGGTGCAGCGATTCGAAGCCATGCTGTCCGGATACTGCGGCGGCCGGCCGGTGCGTTCCCTCGTCTCGGGGACCGGCGCGCTGGAACTCGCGCTCGAGCTGGCCGGCGTGAAACCGGGGGACGAGGTGATCACCACGCCGCTGACCTGGGTCGCCACGGCCAACGTCATCGTGCGCGCGGGAGCCCGGCCGGTGCTGGTGGATGTCGATCCGGCCACCCGACTGATCGATCTCGATCGGGCCGAAGCCGCGATCACGTCCCGCACGCGCGCGATCCTGCCGGTGGACCTGGCCGGATTCCCGGTGGACCGCGACCGCCTCTACGACATCGCCCGCGCACGGGGCCTGCGCGTGATCGAGGATGCCGCCCAGAGCCTCGGTGCGACCTGGAAGGGACGTCGCATCGGCAGCTTCGGCGATCTGGTCTGCTTCTCGTTCCACGCGAACAAGAACGTCACGACCGCCGAGGGCGGCGCGCTGGTGCTGAACGATGCCGCCGAGGCCACCCGCTGCGAACGCCTGCGGCTGCAGGGGGTGATCCGCTTTCCCGACGGCGAGCAGGACGTCGAAGAACCCGGCGCCAAGCTCAATCTCACCGACGTCGCCGCGCGGATCGGTGTGGGTCAGCTGGCCCGCATCGACGAGTTCACCGCCCGCCGCCGTGAACTGGCGGCCCGCTACTTCGACCGGTTCGACCGGGAACTGGAATGCGATCTCCCGCCGGTGGACGATCCGGGAACCAACTGGCACATGTTCCAGCCCGTGCTGCCCGTGGACCGGATGACGATCTCGCGGGGCGAATTCATCAGGCAGATGCACGCCCGGGGCATCGGCGTCGGCGTGCACTATCCCGCCCTGCACCGCTTCACCCTGTACCGGGGCATGGGCTACGGGGACGGCGATTTTCCGCACGCAGAACGGGTCGGACGCGGCATCGTCACGCTGCCCCTGTTCCCGACCATGCGCAACGACGACGTCGACCGGGTCTGCGACGCCGTGCGTGATATCCTCCGCGCCTCCCTGCCTCCCCGCCATCGATGAGCGCGCTGCCCGAGCTCTCCGTCGTCATACCGGTCTACAACGAGGAAGCCGGCCTGCCCGCCCTGTTCGACCGACTCTATCCCGCCCTCGACGCGCTGGGCCGTTCCTACGAAATCCTGTTCGTGAACGACGGCAGCGTCGACCGCTCGGCGGCGCTGCTGCGCGAGCAGTACCAGCAGCGACCGGACGTCACGCGGGTCATCCTGTTCAACGGCAATTTCGGCCAGCACCTCGCGATCATGGCGGGGTTCGAACGCACCCGCGGCCGCTGCGTCGTCACGCTGGACGCCGACTTGCAGAACCCGCCCGAGGAGATCGGCCGGCTCGTGGAGGCGATGGATGCCGGCCACGACTACGTCGGCACCATCCGCCGCATGCGTCAGGACAGCGCCTTCCGCCGCCATGCGTCGCGCGCGATGAACGGTCTGCGCGAGAGGATCACGCGCATCCGGATGACCGACCAGGGCTGCATGCTGCGCGCCTACAGCCGCGAGATCGTCGACGCGATCAACGCCTGCAACGAAGTCAACACGTTCATCCCGGCGCTCGCCTACACGTTCGCGCAGCGCCCGACGGAGATCGTGGTCGGCCACGAGGAGCGGGCGGCGGGCGAATCCAAGTACTCGCTGTACAAGCTGATCCGGCTGAACTTCGATCTCGTCACCGGTTTCTCCGTCGTCCCGCTGCAGATGTTCTCGTTCGTCGGCATCGTGATCTCGCTGCTGTCGCTGCTGTTCGTCGGCTTCCTGGCGGTCCGCCGCCTGATCGTCGGCCCCGAAGCCGAAGGCGTGTTCACCCTGTTCGGCATCGCGTTCTTCCTGATCGGCGTCACGCTGTTCGGCATCGGCCTCCTGGGCGAATACATCGGCCGGATCTACCAGCAGGTCCGCCAGCGGCCGCGCTATCTCGTGCAGGCCGTGCTGGAATCGCCGGCCGCCACGAACCCGATCGCGACGACCGAGCCCCTGCCGCGTCTGGCCGATTCCCCGTGACGCGCGCCGTCGTTCTCGCGTATCACGACGTCGGCGTCCGCTGTCTCTCGGTGCTGCTGGCGCACGGACTCGACATCGGACTCGTCGTCACGCATCGCGATTCGCCTTCGGAAACGATCTGGTTCGACAGCGTCGCCGCCGTTGCAGCCGCCCACGGCCTGCGCCTCGCCTATGCCGAGGATCTCGACGACGGCGCCCTGGCACGAAGCATCCGTGAGGCCAGGCCGGACTTCCTGTTCTCCTTCTATTTCCGCCGGATGCTGACGGCCGACACGCTGTCCGTCGCGGCGCAGGGCGCGCTCAACATGCACGGCTCGCTGCTGCCGAAGTTCCGGGGCCGCGTCCCCGTGAACTGGGCCGTGCTCCACGGCGAACGCGAGACCGGGGCATCGCTGCACTACATGGTCGCGAAGCCCGACGCGGGCGATCTCGTCGACCAATGCGCCGTGCCCATCCTGCCCGACGACACGGCGGGGGACGTCTTCCGCAAGGTGACGGTGGCCGCCGAGATCGTGCTGGATCGCTCGGTGCCTGCGCTGCTCGCCGGGACGGCCCCGCGCCGGCCGCTGGACCTCGCGGCCGGCAGCTACTTCGGCGGCCGCAAGCCCGAGGACGGCCGCATCGACTGGACCCGGCCCGCTGCGCAGGTGCACAACCTGATCCGCGCCGTGGCGCCCCCCTTCCCCGGAGCGTTCACGACCCTGGACGGCCGGGTCGCGCGGGTCCTGCGCAGCAGCTCGCGATGCGTCGCGACCGGGGCGCCCGCCGGCACGCTCTATCTGGACGGGGATCGCCTGTTCGGCGCCTGCGGCGACGGGCGGGCGGTGCCCCTCCTCCATGTCGAGGTGGATGACGTCCGCCTCGACGCTGCCGATTTCCGTAAACTTCCGGGCATGCGCCGTCAGGCGACCCCCGCCCCCTTCGCCTCCCCATGAAAAAGATCCTGATCCTCGGCGTCAACGGCTTCATCGGCCACCATCTGTCCAGGCGCATCGTCGACACCACCCCCTGGGAGGTGTACGGCATGGACATGAGCAACGACCGCCTCGGCGACCTGATGGACCACCCCCGATTCCACTTCTTCGAGGGCGACATCACCATCAACCGCGAGTGGATCGAATACCACATCCGCAAGTGCGACACCGTGCTGCCGCTGGTGGCCATCGCCACGCCGGCGACCTACGTGAAGGAACCGCTGCGGGTGTTCGAGCTGGACTTCGAGGCGAACCTGCCGATCGTCCGGTCGTGCGTGAAGTACAGGAAGCGCATCCTGTTTCCCAGCACGTCCGAGGTCTACGGGATGTGCCGCGACGCCGAATTCGACCCGTACGAATCGGAGCTGGTCGTCGGGCCGATCCCCAAGCAGCGCTGGATCTACGCGGTGAGCAAGCAGCTGATGGACCGCGTGATCTGGGCCTACGGCGTGCAGGAAGGGCTCGACTTCACCCTGTTCCGACCGTTCAACTGGATCGGTTCCGGACTGGACAGCATCCACACGCCGAAGGAGGGCAGCTCGCGCGTGATCACGCAGTTCTTCGGGCACATCGTGCGCGGCGAACCGATCCAGCTCGTCGACGGCGGCAGCCAGAAACGCGCGTTCACGTACATCGACGACGGCGTCGACGCCCTGATGCGCATCATCGACAACCGCGACGGCATTGCCAGCGGCAAGATCTACAACGTGGGCAACCCCCGCAACGAGTTCTCCGTCCGGCAGCTCGCCACGATGATGGTCGACCTCGCGCTCACCTACCCCGAGTACCGCGAGACGGCGAGCCGCGTGAAGCTCGTCGAGACCACGTCGTCCACGTACTACGGCGCCGGCTACCAGGACGTGCAGCACCGCATGCCGAAGATCCAGAACACCTGCGACGACCTCGGCTGGTCGCCCAAGGTCGAGATGGCGCAGGCGCTGCGCTACATCTACGACGCCTATCGCACGCACGTGGCGGAAGCCCGGGGGTTGATGGATTGAACCTCGCCCTGAAGATCGACGTCGACACCTATCGCGGCACCCGCGAGGGCGTGCCGGCGCTCGTCGACCTGCTGCGCCGGCGCAAGGCGGGTGCGACCTTCCTGTTCAGCCTGGGCCCCGACCACACGGGGCGGGCCATTCGTCGCGCGTTCCGCAAGGGCTTCGCGAAGAAGGTGAAGCGGACTTCCGTCGTCGCCCACTACGGCATCACGACGCTGATGTACGGCACGCTGCTCCCGGGTCCGGACATCGGCAAGCGCTGCGCCGACGAAATGCGCAGCGCCCGCGACGCCGGGTTCGAGTGCGGCGTGCACTGCTGGGATCACGTCCGCTGGCAGGACCACGTGGCCGAGGCGGATGAAGCCTGGACCCGCGCCGAGATGGAGCGCGCCTGCGAGCGTTTCACCGAGATCTTCGGCGAAGCGCCGCGCGTCCACGGCGCCGCGGGGTGGCAGATGAATCGCCACGCCTATCGCCTCACGCAGCGCCTGGGCTTCGACTATTGCTCCGACACCCGCGGCACCCAGCCGTTCGTGCCGCTGTACGAGGCCGAGATCATCGCCTGCCCGCAGATTCCGACGACGCTGCCGACGCTCGACGAACTGCTCGGCGTCAACGGCGTCACCGAAGACAACGTCGCGGACCACCTCCTGGACCTGACGCGGGACGTGCCGCCCCACGGCCATGTGTACACGCTGCATGCCGAACTGGAAGGCCGCCGGCTCATGCCCGTCTTCGAGCAATTGCTGACGGGCTGGGCCGCCCAGGGGTATCAGCTCGTCAGCCTGCGTGACTACTTCGATGCGTTGCCGTCCAAGTCCCTCCCGCGGCACGCCGTGGGCAACGCGGAGATCGAGGGACGCTCCGGCACCCTCGCCGTCCAGCGCGGCGAGTTCCTCGCCGACTACGCCGTGTGACTTGCGGCGGTCTCGGCTTTTCGCCGAGAATCGTCGCAACCGTGAGGCCCCCGCACGGACAAGGACGCGACTCCATGCTGGAAGACCTGGCCGTACCCGATTTCTCCCTGCCCGCCACCGGCGGCAAGACCTTCACACTGTCCGCCCTGAAGGGCCGCAAGGTCGTCGTCTACTTCTATCCGAAGGACGACACGCCGGGCTGCACCGTGGAGGGGGCGGCCTTCCGCGATCTCCACGCCGAGTTCCAGGCGGCCGGCTGCGACGTGTTCGGCGTCTCCCGCGACAGCCTGGCGTCGCACGAACGCTTCAAGGCCAAGATGGCCTTCCCGTTCGAACTGCTGGCCGACACGGACGAAGCCGCCTGCAACATGTTCGGCGTCATCAAGATGAAAAACATGTATGGCAAACAGGTGCGGGGCATCGAACGCAGCACGTTCCTGATCGGTGCCGACGGCGTGCTGCGGCGCGAATGGCGCGGCGTGAAGGTCCCCGGCCACGTCGATGAAGTGCTCGCCGCCGTGAAGACGATCTGAACGGCCGCGCCGGGAGCATCCCCCACCCTGACGGAGGTCGGCAGCGCCTTGTCGGTGACACCCCGAATCCCCATCGCACGACGTCCGGCCCGCGGCAGACGGCGCCCCCGATCCGCCGCCGTTCCGGCGTCCTCCACTCCGGTATCGATGAACGCCGCTGCGTCCCCCCCAGCGGCGTTTTCTTTTTCCGACCGTCCGCTGAGGGAATCCGCATGATCCAGAAGAAGACCGCCGGCGTCGTGACCCGCCTGAAGGCCGTCACCAAGCTGTTCGTCCTCGACACGAACGTCCTCATGCACGATCCCACGAGCCTGTTCCGGTTCGAGGAGCACGACATCTTCCTGCCGATGGCGACGCTGGAGGAGCTCGACGCGAACAAGAAGGGCATGTCGGAGGTGTCGCGCAACGCGCGTCAGGCCTCGCGATTCCTCGACGAGATCCTGGGTCATGCCGCCGCCGACATCGGGGACGGCATCCCGCTCGAATCCCACGGCAAGGACGCCGGCGGGCGCCTGTTCCTCCAGACCGAAGCCATCAGCGCCGAACTGCCTGCTCGCCTGCCGGCCGGCAAGGCCGACAACCAGATCATCGGCGTGGTGAAGCACCTGCAGGACGCACACCATCCGCGGCAGGTGATCCTGGTGTCGAAGGACATCAACATGCGCATCAAGGCGCGGGCGCTGGGGCTGGCCGCCGAGGACTACTTCAACGACAAGGTCCTCGAGGACACGGATCTCCTCTACACGGGGCTGCGCGAGCTGCCGGAGACGTTCTGGGACGATCACGGCAAGGAGATGGAATCGTGGCAGCAGGGCGGGGTCAACTTCTACCGGGTGCGCGGTCCGATGTGCCCGGGCTTCCTGGTGAATGAATTCGTCTACCTCGAAGGCGAGACGCCCTTTCACGCCCAGGTGCGGGAAGTCAGCGGCAAGACCGCGATTCTCGCGACCGTGCGCGACTTCACCCACCAGAAGAACAGCGTCTGGGGCATCACGGCCCGCAACCGCGAGCAGAACTTCGCGCTGAACCTGCTGATGAATCCGGAAGTGGACTTCATCACGCTGCTCGGACAGGCGGGTACCGGCAAGACGCTCCTCACGCTCGCCGCCGGACTGTCGCAGACCCTCGACGAACAGCGCTACCAGGAGATCATCATGACCCGCGTGACCGTGCCCGTCGGGGAGGACATCGGCTTCCTGCCCGGGACGGAGGAGGAGAAGATGACGCCCTGGATGGGCGCGCTGGAGGACAACCTCGACGTGCTCGACCACACCGACGACGAAGCGGGCGAGTGGGGACGGGCCGCCACGCGCGATCTGATCCGCTCCCGCATCAAGGTGAAGTCGCTCAACTTCATGCGCGGCCGCACCTTCATCAACAAGTTCCTGATCATCGACGAGGCGCAGAACCTGACGCCCAAACAGATGAAGACGCTGATCACGCGCGCCGGTCCCGGGACCAAGGTCGTGTGCCTGGGCAACATTTCGCAGATCGACACCCCCTATCTCACCGAGGGCAGTTCGGGGCTCACGTACGTGGTGGACCGCTTCAAGGGCTGGGCCCACGGCGGGCACGTCACGCTGCAGCGGGGCGAACGCTCGCGTCTGGCCGACTACGCCGGCGAGGCGCTCTGATCGCCCGGCTCGACCACGAAGAGCCACGGCGCCCGGCGGCTGCGCGCGCAGACCTCGCAGAGGCCGTCGTCACGCAACCGAGGCGAGTGGTGCACCGTCCCGCATTTCGGACATCGTGCCTCGTGCAGACGAACCTGTTCCCGGTGCGGCACCGCCCACGCAGTCAGGGTGACGGCGCCGGACTCGCAGAGGTCGGCGCAGATGCCGCAACCGGTGCAGTGGGACGCCGCGAGACGATAGCGGGCGCCGGCGGCGTCGGATTCGCGCGTGATCGCGCCGGCCGGACACAGGCGCGCGCACGCGTCGCAGCCCGTGCACCTGGCGTCGTCGATGTCCGGGGTCCACGGTTGGATGCCGCACCGCAGCGGATCCGGCAGCAGCGCGGCAGCGCCGACGAAGGATTCCTCGTCTTCGCGCGGCATCGACAAGACGCTGCGCAAGAAGGCTCGGCGCCCTGCCGCCACCCGCCGCCCTGACCCTTCCCGCCACGGCCATCGCGACGGCGCGGGATCGCGCTCCAGCGCCATCGCGGGCAGGCGCCGGCTCGCCAGCAGATCGTTGACTCGCATCAGCGTCCGTTCCAGTCGGGTGGCCGGCAACCTTGCGCACTGGTTGCACTCGCCGCACGAAACACGCAGCGACCGCACGCCACGGTGGTACAGCCTGACGAGCGCGGGCCAGCCCAATGCGTGCACGCACGGCACGGTCGCGCCGTCCTTCCCCTGCCCGCCTCGCTCGCACGCCAGCACCATTGCTCCGGCGACGGGCGCCGATCCGCGCCGCTCGCCCGGCAGATTCATCGTGATGGCCTCCTGCGGACAGGCGCCGACGCACAACCCGCAGCCGTCGCACGCGGCGCCCGCGAGCGTCAGTCCTTCGTCGTCGAGCGTCAGAGCCCCACGCGGACACGTATGCACGCACGCCCGGCAGCTCGCGGTCTCGATCCACTCGTGCACGCAGCGGCCCGCCACGAATCCGGGAACCCCGTCATGCGGCGGATTCGCGGACCCCGTCACCGGGACGGCTCCCGGCTCACGCCTGGCGTCTCGATCACCACGAGGGTGCCGCGCCGGGCACGTAGGCCGGCGGTGTCGCCTCGGCATGCGCGTCGCGCGGATGAGGAAGGCTCACCGACGCCGGGTCCGGGCGCGGCTCGCCGAGCATCTCCGCCAGGACGTCACGCATCTGATCGCAGTACCCGGCAGTCAGCAGGGCCGCGCCGGCGTAGAACTGCGTGGCGCAGCGGCCGACCACGCGCGCCGCGAACTGCGGCAGCCAGCGCAACAGGTGCTCGTCCATGAACGCGGTGACCTCCCGCAGTGCCCGCTCGCCCAGCCGCTCGAGCAGCAGCGAGATGAAATGGAGCTGCACGACGAGATGGTCCTCCGACCGCTGCCGCCAGTTCTCGACGGTCAGGCCGTGGCTGCGGTAGCGCTCGCGCAGACGGAACGTGGACGCCTGCAGCGCCAAGCCTTCCGGATCGGTCCACACGGACTCGCAGGGCGAGGCCTGATAGGCATGCGTGAGGTAAATGGCCGCATAGTCCGCGGCGAGTTCGTCGAGCTGGGCGGGAACGTACGGCTCACGCAGCCGCCGCAGTGCGTCCTGGAACACCACGGCGCCGCTGCGCATCAGGCTGGCCGACGGCGGCAACAGGAGGCTGTCGGGAAAGGCGCGCAACTTCAGCTGGGTGATCAGATCCGGGGTGACCTCCCGGTCGTGCAGCGCCGCCAGCATCGAGAGGTCGGCGGCCATGGCCGCCAGGATGGCGGCCTCCGCCTCGCCGCGGGGATCGGCAACCGCGTCCGGCCCGTCATGGCTCATCGACGCGGCCCTTCCGGTGAGGGACGAAGACGATCGACGGCTTCGTCAGTTCCGGGTCGGCAAAGTGCTTCACCGCACGCACCGGTTGCTCACCCGGGGCCATTGCCTTCGTTTCGTGCGCGCCGGCGAGGAGCTTGTCGATCGGACCGATGTCGAGCACGCGCATCATGCACGCCTGGACGCAGTAGGGCTTGCGGCCGGCCTCGATCTCGTCCACGCACAGGTTGCACTTCTTGACGATCTTCTGCTCGGGATCGAACTGCGGCGCGCCGTAGGGGCACGCCGCCTCGCAACGGCGGCAGCCGATGCAGAGCGTCGAGTCGATGTCGACGATGCCGTCCTGCTTGCGCTTGAAGATCGCTCCAGTGGGACACACGGGCAGGCACGCGGGTTCGGCGCAGTGGTTGCAGGACGTGTTGAGCTTGTACGCGTAGACCTCCGGGTACGTGCCGCCCTCGATGTACATGACGCGCCGGAAACGCGGTCCGGGCGGCAGGCCGTTCTTGTCCTTGCATGCGATCTCGCACGCGCGACAGCCGATGCAGTCGACGTTGTTGTGGATGAATCCGAGCTGCAGGTCCGGCTTGACCGGCGTGTAGACCTCTTTCCTGCGTCGCTTGATGGCCGCCTTGACGGCCTTCTTGTCGGTGGGACTCGCCATGACTGGACTCCGGAGGCGTTGGATCAAAGATCGCGACGGAACACGTGCGATCGGGAGGTGGCCAGCTTGTCCCAGCCGGGCCGATGCGCGAGGCCGGTCTTGCGGATGTCCACGAGCACCGTGTTGTAGGCGAAGGCGCCGGCGGGGCTGGGCTCGTCGAGCGTCAGGAAGTCCGGATTGCCGGCCCGGTCGATGCCGCGGTCGTCGAGATCCATCCACGCGCCCTCGTGCACCACCGCGACGCCGGGCATGCAGCGTTCGGTGGCGTACACCGGCACGACGATGCGGCCGCGATCGTTCCACACCTCCACGACATCACCGGTCTTCACGCCGAGCCTGCGCGCATCGGCGGCGTTCAGCGTCACCTCCTGCTCGTAGGTCTCCCGCAACCACGAGCAGTTGTTGAAGATGGAGTGCGTCCGCCAGCGCGGATGCGGCGAGATGAGGTGGAACGGGAACTGTCCGGTCTTCGGACTGTTCAGCGACTCCCACGGCTCGATCCACTTCGGAATGGCCGGGATCGGGTAGCCGTACTGGGTCCGGGTCCAGTCGGTGATCTGCGCGAGCTGGGACGAGAAGATCTCGATCCTTCCGGAACCGGTGGGGAACGGGACGCCCTTCTCGATCTGGTCCCGGAACGCCACGTGCGGCCGGTCGAGCGTGAACTTGTAGACGCCGCGCTGCTTGAACTCCTCCCAGGACATCGTGGCGCCCTGGTGCTCCATGACGCGGTGGTGCCACCAGTCGCTGAGATACGCCTCGTCGACGTCGTCGTCGTGTTCGAAGTACGCCCGCGTCGCCTTCGGGTTGTAGCGTTCGCCGAAGCCCAGCCGGTAGGCCAGTTCGGTGAAGATCTGGAAGTCGGTGCGGCTGTCGCCGAGCGGCTCGATGACCTTGGGCCGATGGATGTAGTAGTGCCCCTTGTACCAGGGCAACGCGACGTCGTGGCGCTCGAAATGCGTGGCCACCGGCAGCAGCACATCGGCCCACAGACCCGAGGGCGTGATGGTCGAGTCCATGCACACCACGAGATCGAGCTTGCGGATCGCCTGGATCTCCTTGTTGATGTTGGTGAGCTGGTTGAACCAGTCGGAGCCCTGCCAGAAGATGCCGCGGATGTTGGGGATCTGTCCGTCCGTGATGTCCCCGCGAGGCCACAGGCCGATCTCCTCGCGCCGGACGTTCGGGTAGTTGAGGACGCAGTGTGCCCAGCGGTCGGACTTGAGCGACGCGAACCACACGTTCGCATACTCGTCGTACGGGTAGGCCACCGCCTCCGCGTGCCAGGCCTTGCCCACCCCTTCGGCGCAGCCGCCCAGCACGCCGATGTTCCCGGTCATCGCCTGCAAGGCGGCCGCCATCCGGTTGTACTGCTCCCCGTAGGCATTGCGTCCCGGCGCCCATGACGCCTTCAGTGCCGCCGGCTTCGTGCCGGCGTACATCCGGGCGAGCTTGCGGATGTCGTCCGCCTTCACGCCGCAGATCGGCTCCGCCCATACGGGCGACTTCGGGGTCCCGTCGTACTTCCCGAGGATGTAGTCCTTGAAGTTCTCCTGACCCTGGGCCCACCCCGGCATCGTGCCGGCGTCCATGCCCTGGCAGAAGCGGTCGATGAAGGCCTGGTCGTGCAGATTCTCGGTGAAGATGACATGCGCCATCGCCGCCATCATCGCCGCATCGGTGTTCGGCTTGATCGGGATCCACCATGCGTCATAGGCCGCGGCGGAATCGGTGTACTGGGGATCGACGAGCACGAACTTGCAGCCGCGCTGCTTCGCCATCCGCATGTAGTAGAACGTGTTGCCGCCGTGGAACGTGTAGGCGGGATTCCAGCCCCACATGATGATGAGCTTCGAGTGCGCGAAGGTGTCGTCCTCGTTGCCGTCCTCGATGGTGCCGAACGTCATCCGCGAGCTGAAGGTCGTGCCCTGATACGACGGCACCGACCACGAATTGGTGCGGCAGCCGAACGCGCCGAGGAAGCGGCCGAGCAATCCTTCGATCTGGTCCGACTTGTGGAGCACGCCGTAGGAGGCGCCGGCATAGCTCTGGTCCAGCAGCGCCGTGGGGCCGTACGCGTTCTTCAGGTCGGTCATCTTCTGCGCGACGAAGCCGAGCGCCTCGTCCCAGGAAGCGCGCTTGAATCGGCCCTCGCCCCGGCTGCCGACCCGCATCATGGGATACAGCAGCCGCTCGGCGGAATACAACCGCTGCCGGTACGAACGCCCGCGCAGGCAGGCCCGCAGCTGCGGCTCCGCCTCGGTGTCCTTGCCGAACATGCCGCCTGCCTGGTAGCGGCCATCGTCGGTCGACAGCCGGACGATCACGTCGCCCTTCTTGTGTGCGACGAGCATGTGGCGCGATCCGCAGTTGTGGGCGCAACTCGTGACGACAGTCTGCAACTGGTCGTCGCGCGGATACGGTTCGTAGGGAAACGCGCGCGCCTGACGGGGTGCGCCGATCTCCACGAGACCGCTGACGGCCAGTGCGCCGGCGGCACCGGTCTTCAGGAATGCGCGTCGCGTCGTGCTCAACCGCGTGGCGAGGACCTCCAGATCACCGGGAACCTTCATGTGTCGTTGTCCTTGTGTTTGGGTCGGCGGGTTGGGGTCACGGGTGACGGAAGCGCGGGGCCGATTCGGTGGGCCGGTCCTTGGCCCACTCGGGCACGTCGGGGGCCATGCCGTTCCAGGCGTGCCGCGCATAGGGATAGGCAATGCGGTACCACGCGCGCCCGCCGTGGCACCCGTAGCATGCGTCGCCGGTTTCGGTGCCCGCCTTCTCGATCTCGGCCGGCCTGAGGTAGTTCACCTGATGCCGCGTGGTGCGAATGGCGACATGGCAGGTCAGGCAGTTGTTGGCGAACGTGCCCGCGACCTTCGGCCACGCGTCCGGCAGCCCCATCACCTGATTCGGGAACTGGCCGTGACAGAGCAGGCACGTCCTCGGGTCGACGGTCTTTCGCAGCGTGAACGACGCTTTCGTTCCGTCCCCGTGAGCGGGGGATTGTTCCCGTGGATCGTGCCCCTGGTGGCAGGTGTTGCAGCGCAGATCCATCACGCGCTTTGCATAGGGCAGCACGAGATGGCGCCGGTGCATGGTCTCCTGCGGTCCCGCATAGGTATCCAGCGTCTGGTACCACGCGAGCGAGCGCGACGCCTCGAGCCCGGCAGGGGATCGCGCCAGCGGCCGCGCGTCGAGAACTTCGCGATGACAGGCCAGGCACTGGTCATTCGTGGCCTGGGCGATGGCCGGCTGGAAATGCAACGGATTCCATCGTGCCGCATCCACGTTGGGCGGCTCTGCCGCACTCGCGTTGAACAGCGCGCTCGCGACCAGGGCGACGAGCCCCGCGAGACTGCCGGATAGGCGTGACATGAGCGGAATTCCTTCGACGGGCAGAGGGGGCGGATCGAGTCCCCGGCCGATGCCCGACAGTGCCGGCCGGGGACTCCCCGAGCGCCGGTCGTCCGAACCGGCGTTCAGGATCGAGACGCGATCACTTCGGCGGCTTGAACTCCTTCTTCTTCTGCCCGGACATGCCCTGCATGCCCTGCATGCCCTGCATCCCTTGCATTCCTTGCATTCCTTGCATGCCCGACATGCCGTGCATTCCCTGCATGCCCGACATCCCCCCCATCCCGCCCATCCCCGACATCCCGAACATGCCGGACATGTAGCCGGGCATGAAGCTCCATTGCGTGCAGAGCCAGTTACCGCCGCCGCCCGCCATGCCCGCCATGCCCGACATGCCACCCATGCCACTCATGCCACCCATGCCGGACATGCCGCCCATCCCCTGCATGCCTTGCATGCCGGACATGCCACCCATCCCCTGCATGCCTTGCATGCCGGACATGCCGGACATGCCGCCCATACCGGACATGCCACCCATGCCGGACATGCCACCCATGCCGGACATGCCGCTCATTCCGGCCATTGGCCCGGACACGAAGCTGTATTGCGTGCAAACCCAGCCGTTGCCTCCGGGGCCCGCCATGCCGGACATGCCGGACATGCCGGACATGCCGCCCATGCCGGACATGCCGCCCATGCCGGACATGCCACCCATGCCGGACATGCCACCCATTCCGGACATGCCACCCATACCGGACATGCCACCCATACCGGACATGCCGCCCATGCCCTGCATGCCTTGCATGCCGCTCATGCCTTCCTGATCGGCAAGCGCCAGGGAAGCGGCACCGGCGAACATCGCTCCCATCGAAAGCGCCAGGACCTTCTTGCACATGCTTGTCATCGCCTTTCCTCCACACGATGTTGAACAGGACCGGACGGGCATCGTGCGTTTCCCGTTCCGGCCGGAAACGGAAAGCGCCCTAACGTGAAGTTGCAGGAGGCGTTCGATGCCACCCGCGCAGGTCGTACGGCCCGGTCATGCCCGGCCGCGTGAACGGCGTGTACCAGGCGCCCTGGTCTTCCAGGAATCGGAGGCTCGCCGGATACGGTTCTTCGACACCGGTCAGCGCCTGGCGATACCAGCGCGCGTCCTTCGCCATTCCGGTGACGACCGGCGCATCGGCCGGCCGGCGGTCCGGCTGAACGCCGCTCACCGCCGCCGCCACGGTGCTCGGCGGGATCACGGCGATTGCCAGTGCTGCGCATGCGGCTCGCCACGTGTTCAGTCCGACTGTTCGCGCCATCGCTCTGCCCTCCACTCCCGGTTCCCCGGTCTCTGCCTTGCTAAGTGAAAGAAGCGGTCCGGCGCGGACGGTCCCTAACCCGATGATTTGCCGACGGGAACGGAAAGGTGCGTCGCAGGGATTCCTGACGAAATGACAGCCGACCGGCTGCCGCTTCCCAACCCATTGATTTCGCGTGCGTCGAATTGCGGAATTGGCAGGATGCAAGACCTGCCCCCATCGCCATTGCGCAGGCCGGGGGGCGACGCCTTAAGTCATTGAATCCACGCTGACGCTGGCCACGCCCGCCATCCGGTCGTCTGCCGAAAAGACAGGGGCATACCGCGAAGGGACCTCGCCTGCACGTGTTCGAGCACTCGGACGTCCCTCGCGTACGGGTCGTGCAAACGGTGGCAGGACGGCGAATGCGCGAGGAGGCGCCATGGCACGTTGCTCCCGAGGGAGCGAATGCGCGACCATGGTCCGAACAACGCGCACGGAATGTGCGACGTCTTCGCCGCATCGCGGGAATCGCCGGCGCACGCGCGTGCGTCCGCACACGCACCGGCGCGCGAAACGACACCCATGAGTCTCAGAAACGGATTCCTCGTCTGGATCGCCACCGCGCTGGTCGTGAGTTCACTGGCCTTCGGCGCGCTGTTCGTCGCCCTCTACAAGCTGAACATCGAAGGGGAGCGGCGTCAGTCGTTGACCGAGATCAACCGCCTGCTGCAGTCGTCGCTCGAACATGCGATGTTGCGTTCCGATCTCGACGGACTGCGGGACATCCTGCGCCGTCTCGGTTCGCAGCCGGGGGTGCGCGGCGCCTTCATCATCAATCCCGAGCGCGAGGTCCGTTTCGCATCCGATGCAGCGCTGCTGGGGCGGCGCCTGGCGCCCGCGGAACTCGGCCAGCCGGCCGCCTCGGACACCACGGCAATCCGCGACATGGAGGCACTGTCGATCCTGAGCGATATCGCCGGCCGTCCGGTCTTGCGCGGCATCCATCCCGTCCGCAACCAGCCGGCATGCGCACGCTGCCACGGCGACCGGGCGGTCCGTCCGATCAACGGCGTCCTCGTCGTCGACTACGACGCCGAACCGCTGCGCGCCACGGCGCTGAAGACGGCGCTGCTCTTCGCGGGAGCAGGCATCGTGGTGCTCGTGGTCACGCTCGGGAGCGGCTGGTGGTTCATGCAGCGCAAGGTGCTGCAACCGATCCGCCGCATCGATCTCGCGAGCCGCGCGCTGGCCGACGGCAAGCTCGAGGCCCGTGTGAGCGGGACCTCGAACGACGAACTCGGCCGCCTGGCCGCGTCGTTCAACACCATGGCGTCGAATCTCGAGATCGGGCTCGCCGCCGTCAAGGAGAAGGAGGCGTTCCTGCAAACGCTGATCGATGCGATTCCGGACGGCATCCGCGTGATCGACGACGAATTCGGTGTCCGTCTCGTCAACACCCCGTTTCTGGAAATGCATGGTCTCGCCCGCGAGGAAGCGGTCGGTCGCAAGTGCTTCGAGGGCAGCCATCGACGCCGGGAGCCCTGTCCGGCCGCGCTGGAGACCTGTCCGGTGCAGGAGATCCTGACGTCACCGCGCGCACTTCGCTGCGTGAACCGGCATGTCCGCGGGACGGACGCCCGGCCGATCAACGTGGAAGTCTTCGCCGCGCCCCTCGTCACCCACGAGGACGGCCGTCCGCGGGTCTGGACGGTCGAGGCGATCCGCGATCTCGATGCCGACATCCGCTACTCGCATGAGCAGCGGCTGTCGGAAGTCGGACGCCTCGCTACCGGCGTCGCCCACGAGATCTACAACCCGCTGGCCGCGATCCGCCTCGCCTTGCAGGGCGCGGCCCGCTCCGTGGCGAGCGGCCGATCCGACGGGCGCGAGATGACCGACTATCTCGGGATGGTCGACAGCGAGATCGATCGTTGCGTCGAGGTGACCGAGCGCCTGCTCAAGCTCGGCATGCCGCCGGGGAAGCGCCAGCTCGTCGACGTCAACCGGACACTGCACGAGACCCTGCAATTGCTGGCATGGGAGGCTGCGAACTCCGACATCACGGTCGTGGAGGCGCCCGCGCCGCAGCGCCCCCGGGTTCTGGTTTCCGACAGCGATCTGCGCATGGTGGCACTCAATCTCGTCCAGAACGCGTTCCACGCGATGCCGCACGGCGGCCGGTTGACCGTCGGCACGCAGGTCGACGACGGCCGGGTCCTGATGACGTTCGCGGACAATGGCATCGGCATTCCGCCCGAGAGCCGCCGGCGGATCTTCGAGCCTTTCTTCAGCCGACGAGCGGACGGCAAGCGCGGCACCGGTCTCGGCCTCGCCATCTGCAAGGGACTGCTCGAAAGCTACGGCGGGACGCTCGCAGTCGAAAGCGCTGTCGGCCGGGGCAGCACGTTCACCGCCACCCTGCCGGAGGCCGGGACCGGAACGGCCGCGAACGACAGCGAGGCCACCCCATGAAGAAGCGCGAGATCCTCGTCGCCGAGGACGACCGCATCCTGAACGAACTCATCGTCCGGGAGTTGTCGAAGATCGGCTACGCGGTCAGCGGCGTCGGCGACTGGGGTCAGGCTGCGCGATACCTCGAGAAGCACGCGCCCGATCTGATCCTCACGGACGTGCGGCTGCCGGACGCGAACATGCTCGAACATCTCCCCGCGCTCACGGCGGAGCAGCCGGTCGTGGTGCTCACGGCGTTCGGCTCGGTGCCCGATGCGGTCAAGGCGATCAAGGCGGGCGCGGCGGAATACCTGTCCAAGCCCATCGACCTCGACGAACTCGAACTCGCGATCGAACGTGCGCTCAACAATGCCGCGCTGTCGGATCAGTGCGAGTTCCTCAAGGGGCAGTTGCGCGATGCCGGCCAGGGTTCGATGGTCGGCCGCAGCGCGGCGATGCTCGGTGTACGTCAGATGATCGAGGCGGTGGCGGCCACCGATGCGACCGTGCTCATCCAGGGCGAGAGCGGCGTCGGCAAGGAACTGGTTGCCAGCGCGGTGCATTCGCGCAGCCATCGCGCTCACAGCCACTTCGTGCCGGTGGACTGCTGCACGCTGCAGCCGACGTTGTTCGAATCCGAGCTGTTCGGCTACGAACGCGGCGCGTTCACCGGTGCAGACCGCCTCAAGAAGGGACTCATCGAGGGGGCCGACGGCGGCACGGTGTTCCTCGACGAGATCGGCGAGATCGAAGCGGCCGTGCAGGCAAAGCTGCTGCGCGTGCTGGAGACGCAGGCGTTCCGGCGGGTCGGCGGCGTCAAGGACCTGCGCGCCGACATCCGGATCGTCGCGGCAACCAACCGCAGCCTCGAACAGATGACCCGCGAGGGAAAATTCCGCAGCGATCTCTTCTACCGGCTGAACGCCTTCATCATCGACGTGCCGCCCCTGCGGTCGCGGCGCGAGGACATTCCCGATCTCGTCGGACACTTCCTCTCGACCCATCGCTTCTCCCAGCGCGTCGAGAAGACGGTCTCCTCCGACGCGATGCAGCGCCTCGTCGCCTACGACTATCCGGGCAACGTGCGTGAACTCCGCAACATGGTGGAGCGCGCGATCATCATCTCGGGCGCCGAACCGGTGATCCGTCCCAAGCATCTGGCGCTCGGCGCGCCGGCGCATCCCCATGCCACCGCCCGCTCCGCGGTGTCGCTCGCCTTCGACGACGAACCCAGCCTGGAGGAGATCGAGAAGGCGTATCTGAGGATGATGCTGCGCAAGTACGGGGGACACCGGCTGAAGGTGGCCGACGTCCTGGACGTCAGCGAACGCAGCGTCTACCGGATGATCGAGAAGTACGGACTCGGCGACGAACGTTGATCGCCATCGCTCAGCGCTCGCGGCCGGCTTCGTCCAGCGTGCGGGCGACGGGCGCCAGCAGATAGTCGAGCACCGAGCGCGTACCGAGCCGGATCTCGGCGGAAACCTGCATGCCGGCGGTCAGGGGGAATGACCGGCCTTCCGCCGCCAGCGCTTGTGCGTCGAGCGCCACGAGGGATCGGTATCCGGCCGGCGGCTGCGATCGAACCTCGCCACCTGTGCCGTCCGCGGCGGGCGGCGCCCGGTCCGCCGCGTCGGGACTGAGGTGGCGCACCGTTCCGCTCACGGTGCCGTATCGATGAAACGGGTACGTGGCCACCTTCACGCGTACACGTTTGCCCGGCGTGACGAGACCGGCGTCGAGCTGCGACACGTGCACCTCCGCCTCGAGGGCGTCGCCGAGCGGCACGAGCGTGGCGAGCACGGTCCCGGCCTGAACGACGGCCCCCACGGTGTGCGTGGCCAGATCCTTCACGACGCCATCCCGCGGGGCGCGCAGTTCCAGCGACTCGCGGCTCACGCGGTGCTTCGCCACTTCGGCCTCCAGCCGCGTGAGGCTCGACTGTGCGTCGGCCCGCTCGACATGCAACTGCTCACGATGGCCGCGATCGAGATGAATCACGCGTTCCTCGGCGCGCGCGAGTTCGGCACGCGAGGCCGCTGCGCGGGCCGTCTCCGCGTCCAGATCCCGAGCCGCCTCCACATACGCGCGCATGCGTTCCTGCGCCTGGAGCCGCCCCGCGAAGCCCTCGGCGAGCAGTTGCTGCCAGGCGTCCGACTGCTCCTTGAGCAGCGGCACCGACTGACGCAACTTCGTGACGCGCGCTTGCGCAGCCTCGTGCTCGTGGGTCGCCGTCTCCACCGCGGCCCGCTCCGCCCGCAGGGCGGCTGCGTGCGTCGATCGACGGATCTCGAACTGTTGCCGCGCCTGCGCGAACAGTTCGGGCGGGTCTTCCCGCCGCCGTTCGAGCGACGCGCCGGACAGCTCCGCGTCGATGCGCCGCAGCTGCAGCATGACCGTAGCCCGCTGCCGCTCCAAGGCATCCCCATCGGCCGAAACCTGGCGGGCATCGAGGGTGGCGATCACCTGCCCGGCCTTCACGCGATCGCCTTCCCGAACGCGAAGGGCATGCACGACCCCGCCATCGCGCGGCTGCACGATCTGGACGAAACCGGCCGGCACCAGCTTCCCCGGCGCGGAGGTGACGACGTCGAGACGCCCGAACCCGAGCAGCGCGGCGACGCAGACGACGAAGCCCGCGAGGGTGACGATCACCACCCGAGGCAGCGCCGGCGCCGCATCGCCCGCGGAGAGGCCGTCACGCAACGGTTCGTCGACAAGGCTCGCGCGGTGAGACTCCCGGCGCATGCTCATGGCGCCCACCCGCTCGCCGCCCGATGACGTTCGGCGTCGAACCGATGAACGCGGTCCGCCGCCAGTTCCCGCGGCCACTGGTGCGCGATGAAGACGATGGCGAGTTGCGGCTTGAGCGCGTTGAGCGTCCGAACGATCCGGGTCGCCGCCTGCGCGTCGAGGCCGCTGGTGGCTTCGTCGAACACCAGGATGTCCGGGCGCTTCAGCAATGCCCGGGCGATCGCGATCCGCTGGCGTTGGCCGCCGGACAGACCGACGCCTCCCTCGCCGATCCGCGTCTGGTAACCATGGGGCAGCGCTTCGAGGCTTTGATGAATGTCCGCGGCACGACAGGCCTGCACGATGTCCTTCGTCGTCGCCTCGGGGCTCGCGAGTTGGAGATTCTCGAGGACGGTGCCCGAGAACAGCCGCGTCTCCTGCAGCACGACGCCGATGGTCCTGCGAAGTTCGTCGGCGGCGAGATGCCGGATGTCCGTTCCACCGACGAGGATGCGGCCGCCCTGGACCTGCGCAAAGCCGCAGAGCAACCGCGTGATGGTGCTCTTGCCGCAGCCGGAAGCGCCGGTCAGCACCACCAGCTCCCCGCGTCGCACGGTCAACGTGACGTCTTCGAGAACCCAGGGCAGCGACTCGTCGTAGCGAAAGGAGACGCGTTCCAGCCGCAGCTCCGCGGCTTCCGTCTCGAAGCGGCGCGGCGCGGCCGTGTGCGGTTCCTCCGGACATTCCATCAGATCGCGCAATCGCTCCACGGCCACCGCCGTCTGCTGCGCTTCCAGCCAGAGACCCGTGAGTCGCATCACCGGCTGCGTCAGCCGGCTCGCGAGCATCTGAAAGGCCACGAGCATGCCGATCGTGAATCCCGCCTCGTGCATCACCTGCCAGGCGCCGAGCACCAGGAGCGAGAGCGACATGGCCTGCTCCGTCGCACCGGACCAGGCGCCATACGAGATCGCGAGGCGGCGCGTGCGATAGACACCGCCGAGATAGTCGGAAAGGCGCCCCCGGTATTCATGCTCGAGGCGTGGCTCGGCCTGCAGCAGCTTCGCCGTGGCGATACCCCCGACGTACTCGGTCACGAAGGCCTGCGTACGGGCGCCGAGCAGGTACTGCTGATCGGCCCGTCGGCGCAGCGCAGGGGTGACCGCCACGCTCATCACGACGATGACCGCCAGCGCCGCCACGACTGCCAGCGACAGTTGCCACGAATACCAGAACATCAGCGCGAGGAAGATCACGACGAACGGGATGTCCAGCACCAGCGTGACCAGCGCGCCCGTGAGGAACTCGCGGATCGTCTCGATGCCGTGCAGCCGCGTGACGATCGTCCCGACGGGACGGGACTCGAACCAACGCATCGGCAAGCGCAACAGCCGCGCGAACACCTCGCTGCCGAGGACGGCATCGATCCGGTTGCCGGTGTGAAGCACGAGGAGCTGGCGGGACCACGTGAGCGCAACCGAGAACGTCATGAACACCGCCAGCGCCAGCCCCACCACCGTGAGCGTGCTGGTCGCTTCGTGGACCACCACCTTGTCGACGATCACCTGGGTCAACAGCGGCGTCGCGAGTCCGACGATCTGGATCAGGAGGGAGGCGATCAGGACATCCCGCCAGACCGGCCGGTGTCTCAGCAACGCGGGAAGGAACCATTTCAATCCGAACCGCGTCGGCGCGGGCTCGAATCCCGCCAGGGTGTCGGTATCGGACGGCGGTCGGGCCCGCTCGACGTGGACGGCCCAGGGAAGCATGCCGACGGCGAGCGTGTCGACCGCGATCACTTCGGGGGCGGGCGCCCCCGCGCGCAGCGCGAGTACACGCGTCGCATCGGCACGAAGGACGAGCAGTGCCTCGATCCGGTGTTCGGGCGGATCGTCCCCCGGCACCTCCACGTCCGACGGCCCGGAGCGAAAGACGACGCGTGGAAGGACGCCGGCGCCCCCGGGGTCACCGGCCGGGCCGGTGACACGCCGCGACCTGAATCCGAACGCGTCCAGGACGGCGTCGAACTGCAGAACGTCGACCGCGGCGGGAACGCGGGACGCCGCCAGGCGGGGATCGAAGGGGATCCGATACCAATCGGAGAGAGCACCGAGCAGCGCCAGGATCTGCGCAGCGTCGAGTGTGGCAGCGTTTGCACCGAGCGCCGGATCCTCGGGCGCAGCCGTCGGACCTCCGCCCGTGGGACGCCACCACCGTCTGGCCCTTGCGATCCAACCGGACACGGGGCCTACCTCGACGCTCCGCCGCGATGACTCGCCGGCGCAGAGCAACCCGGGACACGTGACTGATCTCTGCTCACTGCCGCTCCTCCCCGAAAGGCTTGCCGGATCCCGATGCACCGACCGGCCCCACAAAAGAAAACGCCGCGCTTTCGCGCGGCGTTTTCACTTTCCGCCCAACCGCCAAGAAGAGCAGGAAACTTGCGTTCAGTCGGGATGCTCCGTCACCCGCGAGGTCACCACCGCTGACTCGATGCCCTTGCGCAGGACCGGCACAAGAGCGACATCGTGATCGCACGCTCGCGAATTCTTGGAACTCATCAGGTATCGCTGCGCGCTACTCTCGATCGCAATGGCTGTGCCCGCCGATCGTTCCTTCTTCCAATCAGTCAGTTACGATCGACACGTCCTGCGCTCGCAACACCCACGTCAAGCGATCCGACACAGAGGCCCCTGGAATCATTCGAATCGAGAGAATCGGCAATTGCGTCAGGACTCGCCGACCTCACCCGAGATTCACCATCACGTGACGCGCCACCGTGTAGTCCTCGAGCCCGAACATCGACAGGTCCTTGCCATACCCGGACTGCTTCATTCCGCCGTGGGGCATTTCGGACGCGAGCATGAAGTGCGTGTTGATCCACGTCGCACCGTACTGCAGCCGCGCGGCCACCTTCATCGCGCGCGTCACGTCCTTCGTCCAGATCGACGACGCAAGGCCGTAGTCCGAATCGTTCGCCCAGGCGACGGCCTGGTCCGCATCCCCGAAGCGCGTCACCGACACCACCGGTCCGAACACCTCCTTGCGCACGATCTCGTCGTCCTGCCGTGCACCGGCCACTACCGTCGGCTCGTAGAAGAAGCCCGCCCCCGCCGCCACCCGTCCGCCGGTCACGACTTCCATGTGCTTCGCCGACGCGGCCCGGTCGACGAATCCGGCAACGCGCTCGCGCTGTCGCGCGGAGATCACCGGCCCGAGTTCCGTGGCCTCGTCCTCCGGCGCACCGGACTTCAGCGACCCGACCGCACTGCCCAGGTCCGCGACGAGCCGGTCATAGATCTTCTGATCCGCATAGACGCGACAGGCAGCGGTGCAATCCTGACCGGCGTTGTAGTAGCCGAACGTCCGCAGGCCATTCACCACCGCCTCGATGTCGGCGTCGTCGAACACGATCACCGGCGCCTTGCCGCCCAGTTCAAGATGCGTCCGCCGCAACGTCGGCACGGCCGCCTGCAGGACCGCCTGGCCCGTGGCGATGCTGCCGGTGACCGATACCATCGCGACTTTCGCATGGGAGATGACCGCCTGTCCGGTCGGATGCCCGCGTCCGTGCACGACGTTGACCACGCCCTCGGGGAAGATCTCCGCGCACAACCGGCCGAGGGACAGCGTCGTCAGCGGCGTCAGTTCGGACGGCTTCAGCACCACGGTGTTGCCCGCCGCGAGCGCGGGCGCGATCTTCCACGCCGCCATCATCAGCGGGTAGTTCCACGGCGTGATCTGTCCCACGACGCCGATCGGATCGCGGCGGATCATGCTGGTGTGCCCGGGCAGGTATTCCTTCGTCGCACTGCCGGAAAGACACCGGGCCGCACCGGCGAAGTACCGGAACACATCGGCGATCGCGGGGATCTCGTCCGCCATGGCGCGTGCCAGCGGCTTGCCGCAATTCTTCGATTCGAGTGCCGCGAGGACGGCGCCCTCGTCCTCGATCCGCTGCGCGAGCTTGAGCAGCATCACGGACCGCTCCGCGGGCGTCGTCCGGCTCCAGCGCTCGAAGGCGCGATGCGCCGCCTGCACGGCCGCATCGACCTGGGCAGGCGTCGCTTCCGCAATGCTCACGATCGCGGCACCGGTCGCGGGGTTCAGCACCGGGAGAGCCTCCCCGTCGCCGGTCACGAAACGTCCGCCGATCACCAACTGGGTATCCATGCCGCTGTCTCCTGTGTCATTTCAGGCTGCCCGCGACGTCGTGAGTGTCACGGGTGAGATGGAAGGCCGCCACGATGGGCAGGAAGGTCACCGCGATCACGAACACCGCCACCACGTTGGTGACCGGACGTTCACGCGGCCGCACGAGTTCGGACAGCATCCAGATGGGCAGCGTGCTCTGCTGCCCGGCCGTGAAGGTGGTCACGATGACCTCGTCGAACGACAGGGCGAAGGCCAGCATGCCGCCGGCGAGCAGCGCGGTCGCGATGTTCGGCAGGATCACGTGGCGCACGGTCTGGAACGCGTCCGCCCCGAGATCCATGGATGCCTCGATCAGTGCCCGGCCGGTCCGCCGGAACCGCGCCGCCACGTTGTTGAACACGACGACGATGCAGAACGTCGCATGGCCGATGACGATGGTCCAGAACGAGAACGGGATCTCCATGAGGCCGAGCGCCGAGCGCAGCGCGATGCCGGTGATGATCCCGGGCAGCGCGATGGGGAGCACGAACAGCAGCGAGATCGCTTCCCGCCCGAAGAAACGCGAGCGCCAGACGGCCGCCGCCGCGAGCGTCCCGAGCACGAGCGCGACGAGCGTGGACACCGTCGCCACCTGCAGCGACAGCAGCAGCGCTTCCCGGATGTCTTCGCGAGCGAACGCGACGGCGAACCATTTCGACGTGAAGCCGGGGATCGGAAAGACGAAGCTCTTCTCCTCGGCCGAGAACGCGTACAGCACGATGAAAGCGAGCGGCACGTGCAGGAACAGCATGCCTGCGGTGGTGGCGACGCGAAGCCCCCACCCCGCCCGCCGCGACGGTTCAGAGCGCATCGAAGGCTCCCAGGCGTTTCGCCACCGTCAGGTAGACGGCCATGATGACGATGGGCACCACGGTGAACGCCGCCGCCATGGGGATGTTCCCGGCCACGCCCTGGTGCGCGTACACGGCCTGCCCGAGGAAGGGCGTCGACTGACCGATGATGCCCGGGATGATGTAGTCCCCGAGCGTGAGGGAGAACGTGAAGATCGATCCCGCGACCACGCCGGGGAAGGCGAGCGGCAGGATCACGCGCCGGAACGTCTGCCCGGGCGTCGCCCCGAGATCGCCGGAGGCCTCGATCACCGAGCCCGGCACACGCTCCAGCGCGGCGACGATGGGCAGGATCATGAACGGCAACCAGATGTAGACGAAGACGATGAAGGTCCCGAGGTACGAAGTCGACAGCGACGGCCCCCCGATCACGGGGGCCGCCAGCACCGCGTCCAGCAGCCAGGTCAGGTGCAGCTGCGCCATCACCCAGCTCACGATGCCTTCCTTCGCGAGAATCAGCTTCCAGGAGTAGACCCGCACCAGGTAGCTCGACCACAGCGGCAGCATCACGCCCAGGTAGAGCAACGCCTTCAGGCGCGTGCCGGCGAACCGGACCATCGTGTATGCGATGGGAAATGCGATGAGCCCGCACGCCACGGTGACGGCGGCAGCCATGATGGCGGTGCGCAGCACGATGTCCCAGTTGGCCGCACTGCCCGCGAATTCGCGGTAGGTGTTCAGCGAGAACTCGCGCACGACGACGCCCGAGAACTCGTCGATCGAGAAGAAGCTCTGCGCGAGCAGTGCGAACAACGAGCCGAGATAGAGGATGCCCAGCCACAGGAGCGGCGGGGCCAGCAGCAGCAGCAGCGTGAGCCGGGGCTCGAGATACAACTTCGTCGAGAGTCGCTGCAGCATCGACGGCGACGGCAGCGCGGCGGCGGTCATTCGCCCTCCGGTATCGCTCGCACGTGCCGCCGCTCGATCCGCAGTCGTACTGCGGCCCCGACGTCGCGCCCGGCCCGCACGGCACCGCCCCCGGTGTTGGTTTCGACCGCCGCCAGTTCCCCGCCCTCGACCGTTACGGTCACCCGGATCGTGGCGCCGAGATAGGTGGTCGCGGCGATCCGCCCGTCGATGAAGGCGCAGCCGGGCTCGGACGGTGCATCGGGCGGCACGATGGCTATCCGCTCGGGCCGGATCGCGTACCGCGCGGGAAATCCGCCGAGCCGCTGTCCCAGGTAGCCGTCGACGAGATTGGTCTGCCCCACGAAACCCGCCACGAACGCACTCGCGGGCTCGTCGTAGACCGCCGACGGCGTGCCGACCTGCTCGATACGGCCGTGGTTGAACACGGCCAGCCGGTCGCTCATCGCCAGCGCTTCCCCCTGGTCGTGGGTCACGTAGATGAACGTGATGCCGACCTGCCGCTGCAGGCTCTTCAGTTCCTGCTGCATCTGTTCGCGAAGCTTGAGGTCGAGTGCCCCCAACGGCTCGTCGAGCAGCAGGACCCGCGGCCGATTGACCAGCGCGCGGGCGAGCGCGACACGCTGCCGCTGTCCACCCGAAAGCTGACCGGGCTTGCGGGCCGACAGCCCGTCGAGCTTGACCATGGCCAGCATTTCGTCCACACGCCGGCGGCGCTCGTCAGGCGCGACCTTGCGGATCATCAGACCGTAGCCGACGTTCTCCCCCACGGTCATGTGCGGGAACAGCGCGTAGTCCTGGAAGACCGTGTTGACGTCGCGCTGGTAGGGCGGGGTGCCCGCAACGTCGGTGCCGTGGATGCGGATGCGTCCGGAGGACGGCTGCTCGAAGCCGGCGATGAGCCTCAGGCACGTGGTCTTGCCGGACCCCGACGGGCCCAGCATCGAGAAGAACTCGCCGTCCGCGACCTGGAAGGAGACCCGCTCGACCGCCCTCACCTCGCCGAACCGGCGGCTGACGTCCTCGAAGACGACCGCCGGGACGCCGTCAGCCTCCACGGCCGACAGCGCCCGAGACGATCGGCCCCATCAGCGTCCGCCGAGGATCGCGATGTAGTCGGACACCCAGCGGTAGTACGGCACGCAGCCCTTCGGGTCGCTGCACCTGGCCGTGGGGGTGCGCCAGAACGAGATGCGGTCGAACTCGCCGGCACCGTTGGTCCTGCACCCTTCGTCGCCGAGCAGCTTGTTGCCCTTGCACGCGGCGGGGACCGACGGCACCGACCCGAACCAGGCGGCGAGATCACCCTGCACTTTCGGGCTGACGGAATGCTCCATCCACAGATAGGCGCAGTGGGGATGCCTGGCATTGGCGTGAAGCATGGTCGTGTCCGCCCAGCCGGTCGCCCCTTCGGCAGGCACCACGGAGGCGATGGGCTGCTTCTCGCCCTGCAGCAGGTTCACCTGGAAGCCCCAGGACGACGACGCCACCACGCCTTCGTTCTTGAAGTCGTCGATCTGCACCATCGCGTCGTGCCAGTAGCGCGACACGAGCTTTCGCTGCTGCCGCAGCAGTTCGAGGGCGGCCTTGTACTGGTCTTCGTTCAGTTCGTAGGGATCCTTGATGCCGAGTTCCGGCCTGGTCGCCTTGAGGTACAGCGCCGCATCGGCGATGTAGATCGGTCCGTCGAAAGCCTGCACCCGGCCCTTGTTCGTCTTGCCGTCGGCAAGCGTCATCTCCTCGAACACGACCTTCCAGCTCTTCGGCGGCTCCTTGAAGGCCTTGGTGCTGTAGGCCAGCACGTTGTAGCCCCATTGATAGGGCACGCCGTAGTGCTTGCCGTCGACGAAATGCCACTTGGCCTTCTGCAGCCGCGGGTCGACGTTTTTGAAGCCCGGGACCAGACCGATGTTGACTTCCTGCACGCGCTTGCCGGCGATCAGGCGCAGGCTGGCGTCCCCCGAGGCGGTCACGAGATCGAACCCGCCTTCGTTCATCAGGGCGACCATCTCGTCGGAAGTGCCGGCCGTCTTGACCTTGACCTTGCAACCGGTCTTTTTCTCGAAGTCGGTCACCCAGTCGTAATTCTTGTCGGTGTCGCCCCGTTCGATGTAGCCCGGCCAGGCCACGATGTCGACCTGGCCTTCGCCTCGGCCGACTTTGGCGAGCGGGCCCGCGTGGGCGGCGCCCACCGCGACGCCGAGGACTGCCGCCGCAGCGACGGTGGAGGAACGCACGGCAAACCGGCGTGCGCGGCGGGACAGGGATGATTCGATTCGCATGGTCCGACTCCTCTTCGTGGGATGTCCTGGAGCCGGCATGCTACGTGACGTCTCGTCCCGATCGCAACGGGCATCACGAAACGGCACGCGGCGCCCCTGGGGCGCCGCGCCGAAGGACAAGAAGCGTCGGGCGAGCGACAGCCGCAGGCGCTATTGCTTGCCGACGGTGCCGCTGAGCGGTGCGGGCTTCAGCTTGTAGACCTGCCGCGGGCTCTTGTCCAGGTAGTACGGCAGCATCTGCGGCACCAGCGCCGCGAGGGCCGCCTGTCGCTTTTCCGGCGCCGGGTGGGTGCTCATGAAGTCGCTCTTGCCGCCACCGCCGCTCGCCTTGGCCATCTTCTGCCAAAGGGACACGGCCGCATTGGGGTCGTAGCCCGCGCGGGCGGCGAGCTCGATGCCGATGCGATCGGCCTCGGACTCCGCCTCGCGGCTGTTCGGCAGCGTCACGCCGACCGCGGCGGCGGCGACGGCAAGCTGGGCTGCCGCGCCGCCGTACTTGTCACCCGCGAGGATGCCGATGAAGCCCACCCCCACCTGGGTCGCCATTGCCGTGGACATCTTCTCGGCCTGGTGCTTGGCCAGCGCGTGGGCGATCTCGTGTCCCATCACCTGTGCGATCTCGTCGTCGGTGGGTTTGAGCGCCACCAGCAGGCCCGTGTAGAAGGCCATCCGACCGCCCGCCATGCACCACGCATTCACCGTCTTCGGATCGTCGATCACCTTGACGCTCCACTGCCAGTTCGCCGTTTCCGGCCGATAACGAATGGCCTGCGGTATCAGGCGTTCGGTGATGGCGACGATGCGTTCCGTGACCGCGGGATTGTTGTCGAGCTTGCCCTGCTTCTCGAGCGGCGAGAGCATTTCCACGTAGGCCTGCGCCGAAGAGGCGATGGCGCTGTCTTCCGACACCAGCATCAGCTGTTTGCGACCCGTGACGGGCGCGCTCTGACAACCTGCCAGCAGGGCGAAGGCCCCGGCGACGAGCAGGGCACCGATTCTTTTCATGGAGAGGATCCTCGGGAAGGCGTCAGGCGAACAGCCGACTGTGACGCGGCACCTTGGCCAGCAGGTACTCCATCTGGTCATGGAGGATCTTGCGATTCTGCAGGATGAGGTGCTCGTACTTGTTGGGAACATAGGGGGTGTACAGGAGCGGCATCGATGCCGCCTCGGGCGTGCGCCCCCCCTTGCGGATGTTGCACACCCGGCACGCGGTGACCACGTTCATCCAGCGATCCTTCCCGCCCCCGTACACGGGCACCACGTGATCGCGCGACAGGTCGCGTTCGCGGTAGCGGTCGCCGCAATAGGCACAGAGGTGACGATCGCGCGCGAACAGGGCCGCATTGGTCAGATGAGGTTCGGCATGGGCGTCGCGGACCAGTTCCGCTGCCCCCTTGATGGCGATGATGCTGGCGGTCGAGAGTTCCGATCGCTCGCCGGTGATCCGCGACACGCCGCCGTGATACGTGGCGACGACGTCCCCGAGCGACCACGCGACCATGCGCCGCGCGTGGTAGGTGATGGCTTCTTCCACCATGAGCCACCGGCTCGGCAGACCGGCCATGTCGAGGGCGAGGATCATCGCCACGGTGAAATCTCCTCTGACCGGATCGACGCCCGCGACGTCGAGGTCGCGATGCCGAACATCGCCGGGTCCAGTTTCGTCGCCCGCAGGAGGCCCGCCCCCTGCCCGCACCTGATCGACGGCGACCCGGGATCGCGACCGTGCCTCGCGCCTCCGGCACCCGTCGCGGCGGATCGCCGCGCGTCCGCAGCGCCCCGCGCCGCAGACCTCGTCGAGTATACGGTCTGGGCCGAGCCGAGAAAACGGTTCAGCCCGCGGCTTCGATGACCGGCGAGACCTGCTGGATCGTGATGGCCCCGACCGGGCAGACGGCTTCGCACTGCCCGCACCGGACGCAGGCGTTCTGATCGATCCAGAGGCGGTTGTAGTAGAGCGAGTCGGTGCGTCCGGCCACGACGGGTTCGTAGCCGGTGACACGGCCCTCGTCGTCGCGGATCAGGGCGGCGATCTCGACGATGCAGTCGGGAACAGGCTTCACCGTGATGCATTCGTCGCAGAGCACACAGCGACTGTCGTCGATCTCGAACTTGTAGTGGCAGAGATAGCAGCGCGAGGCCGCCTCGGGCGCGAGCGTCCGCGGGTAGCCCGTCTCGACTTCCGCCATGAGCGCCCGCCGGGTCACCGGCAGCGTCGGCATCGGATGAATCGGAATGGCATTCATGGCGACGGTACGGCCGGTGGTCCGTGGCGCTGTCCCCTTCGACTGGAACGGGCGGCCGAGCCCCACCGAATCGCGCAGTCGCTCGCGGCCCGACAGATGGGCATCGACTTCGCGGGCGCAGCGCTTGGCGTGACCGATGGCGCGGATCAGGGTGGAGGCGCCGATCGCGAAGTCGCCGGCGACGAACACGTCCGGTTCCCCGGTCCTGTGGGCCGTGCCGGAGACGAGCCACCCATCGCGTCCGACGAGGCGCGCTTCCGCCCCGCCCGCCAGCCAGCGCGCATCCGGCGTCTGGCCCGTGGCGAAGATGACGTGGTCGGCATCGACCGTGAAATCGCTGCCGGGCACGGCGACGAATCCGCGTCGGCCGTCGCTGCCGATGGCGTCGGCGGCCGTCCGCTGGAAGACCACGCCCGCAACCGCGCCCTCGGGGCCGGTCACGATACGGACCGGAACGACGTGGTGCTGCAGCGTGCCCCCCTCGTCCAGGTATTCCTCCAGTTCGCCGGGCAGGACGACCATGTCTTCGCGGCCGCGCCGATAGCAGACGGTGACGTCGCTGCCGAGCCGGCGGGCCGTCCGCGCGCAGTCCATGGCCGTATAACCGCCGCCGATCACGAGCGTCCGACCGCCCGACGCCGTGCGGCCACCTTCGTTCACCGCCAGCAGGAATCCGAGTCCGTGCTCGACGCCGCGCGCCGTGACGCCCTCGAGGTCGGGCACCATGGGACGGAGGGTTCCCGCCGCCATCACGACGGCATCGTGGGTGGCGCGCAGGTCGCCCATCGGCATGTCACGCCCGATCTCGACGCCGCAGCGGATCTCGACCCCTTGCGCGACGACCTGCGCAATCTCGCGGTCGATCAGCGCACGAGGCAGCCGGAATGCCGGGATGCCCTGATTCAGCATGCCGCCCGGCCGTGCGTGCTTCTCGAAGACCGTGACCGCGTGACCGAGGCGCGCCAGTTCGCGCGCCGCCGTCAGACCGGCGACACCGGCCCCGATCACCGCGACACGTCGGCCGCTCGGGGGAAAGAGAGGATCGAGCCTCGCCGGCGGACGCGACAGATGATCCGCCGCGGAACGCTTGGAAAAGCAGATCGCCACCGGATCGCCCAACCCGTCCCGCCCGTGCCGGCAGGCATCCTCGCAGGGGCGTGAGCACACCCGTCCGAGAATGCCGGGGAAGACGTTGTCCCGCAGGTTGATCGCGTAGGCATCGTCGAAGCGGCTGTCGAGAACGGCCTCGAGATAGCCGGGAATGTCGGTCCCGGCGGGACAGGCCGTCCGGCAGGGAATGTTCACCGCCAGCCAGTGATGGTCCTGGACGGCACCCGGGACCACCATCCCGTGAGCCGAAGCGGCGTGCGGCGACAACGCCGTCGCCGCCTTCATCGCCACGCCCGTCTGGACGATGGCGCTCCGCGCATCCCCCGCGGGACCGCCGGGTGGGTTCATCGCCATCGTCCCTCCGCCTAGAAGAGGCCGACGATGCGTCCGTCGTCGCCGAGATCGATCTTGGTGGCCGACGGGATCTTGGGCAAGCCCGGCATCGTCATGACGTCACCGCACACGGCCACGATGAACTCGGCACCGGCGGAGAGGCGCACTTCCCTCACGTGCACGGTATGCCCGCTGGGCGCACCACGCGCCTGCGCGTCGGTGGAGAACGAGTACTGCGTCTTCGCGATGCACACCGGATAACTGCCGTAGCCGCCGTCCTGCAGGCGCTGGATCTGCGCCCGGACCTTCGCGTCCGCGCTGATGCCGGCAGCCCCGTAGATCTTGCGTGCCACCGACTCGATCTTCTCCCACAGGGGCGCGCTGTCCTCGTACACGAACTTGACGGCGGACTCGCCGCCTTCGACGACGTCCACGACGGTCCGTGCGAGATCCTCCGCCCCCTTGCCGCCTTCGGCCCAGTGGCGGGCGAGGACGACCGGAACCCCGAGCGCTTCCATGCGCCGGCGGATCAGTTCGTGTTCCGCCGGAGTGTCCTGCGTGAACTGGTTGATCGCCACGACGCACGACAGGCCGTAGTGCTCGCGCACGTTGCGCACGTGCCGCTCGAGGTTCGACAGGCCGTGCTCGAGGGCTTCCAGATTCTCCTGGCCGAGTTGCTTGAGTTCGACGCCCCCGTGGTACTTCAGCGCCCGCACGGTCGCGACGACCACGGCCGCGTTCGGCTCGAGTCCGGACTTGCGGCACTTGATGTCCACGAACTTCTCGGCGCCGAGATCCGCACCGAATCCCGCCTCCGTGACCACGTAGTCGGCCAGCTTCAGCGCGCTGCGCGTCGCGATCACCGAGTTGCAGCCGTGCGCGATGTTCGCGAACGGACCGCCGTGGATGAATGCCGGGTTGTTCTCCAGCGTCTGCACCAGATTGGGCTTGAGCGCGTCCTTGAGCAGGACGGTCATGGCGCCGTCGGCTTCGAGATCGCGCGCATGCACCGGCTTCTGGTCGCGGGTGGTGTAGCCCACGACGATGTTGCCGAGCCGCTTCTTCAGGTCGCCGAGGGAATTGGCCAGACAGAAGATCGCCATCACCTCGGACGCCACGACGATGTCGAAGCCGTCCTCGCGCGGGAAGCCGTTGGCCGGTCCGCCCAGGCTCACGACGATGTCGCGCAGGGCGCGGTCGTTCATGTCTAGCACGCGCTTCCATGTGACCCGGCGCGGATCGATGCCGAGCTCGTTGCCATGGTGGATGTGGTTGTCGAGCATCGCGGCCAGCAGGTTGTTCGCGAGCTGGATCGCATTGAAGTCGCCGGTGAAGTGGAGGTTGATGTCCTCCATCGGCACGACCTGCGCGTGGCCGCCGCCGGCCGCGCCGCCCTTGATGCCGAACACCGGCCCGAGGGAGGGTTCGCGCAGGCAGATGAGGGCCCGCTTGCCGATGCGGTTCAAGGCATCGCCGAGCCCCACGGTGGTGGTGGTCTTGCCTTCCCCGGCCGGCGTCGGGCTGATGGCCGTGACGAGGATCAGCTTGCCGTCGGGGCGATCCGCCAGCGAATCGACGTAGTCGAGCGAGACCTTGGCCTTGTAGTGCCCGTAGGGCTCCAGATGCTCATCGGGAATGCCCAGGCGTTCCTGGGCGAGGGGGATGATGCGCTTCAGCTTGGCTCGTTGCGCGATTTCGATGTCCGACAACACGACGACTTTGTCCTCCAGGATTCGGCGTCCGTCGATCGATGGACGCGGGGTGCCGCACGATGACGGGGTGCCGCCGGCAGCGGCACCGGGGTCAGACACGCGTCAGGGTTTCTTCAGGAAACTGTTGCCCACCGGGGCATGCTCGGGGTCGAGGAAGGTCGTCGACGTGGGACCCACGCCCGAGATCTGCAGGATCACCTCTTCGTCCTTGGCCCCGTCGTAGTGGACCTCCAGCGCCGGGTGCAGCATGTAGCTGCCCTGCGGCAGCGGTTCGGTGTTCCAGGGCTCGAAGTCGGGACTCGTCGCGGTGTACCACGTGCCCTTCAGCACGGCGACCTGACGGTCCTCCTGGTGGTAGTGCGGCATGCTCATCGTGCCCGGGGAGAACCGGACGCGGACGACGTACGGGCCGGCCTTCTTCAGGTCGCCGTAGACCGTCACCACGCCGATGCCGCGAATGCCCGGGTATTCCTGCCAGGCCTCCTGCCCGGGCTTGATGACGACGAACTCCCTGCTGTCGGCCACGGCATCCGGCAGCCACGTGCCGGCCGGAAGCGCGGCCGACAGCCCCAATGCCAGGGCGGCGACGGTCTTGGACGCTTTCATGAAACCATCCTTCTGCTGATGTTGAAAATGCCGGCCGCGACCCGTGTCACGGCTTCACGAACTTCAAGGTCATGCGGTCGCTCTCGCCGATGGCCTGGTATTTCTCGCGATCCTTGTCGCCGAGCGCGAACGTGGGCGGCAGGGTCCAGACGCCGCTCGGGTGATCCTTCGTATCCCGCGGGTTGGCATTGATCTCGGACTTGCCCAGGAACCGGAAACCGGCCTTCTGGGCCGTCTCGATCACGTACTGCTCCGTCATGTAGCCGGTCTTCACCTGATCCTCGAACGAGGTCCCGGGCCGGGCACGGTGCTCCTCGACCCCGAGCATGCCGCCGGGCTTCAGCAGGTCGAAGAACGTCCGGAACATGGCGTCGGCGCTCCCACCCTTGGCCCAGTTGTGGACATTCCGGAACGTGAGCACCAGATCCGCGCTCCCCCGGGGTGCGGCTTCCTCGCCGCTGGCGGCCAGGATTTCCGTCGGGACGACCTGCCCGAACACGTCGGGGCGCGACGCCATCCGGGTCAGGAATGCCTTGTCGCGGTCCTTGATGATCTGCGGCGACTTGGGGGAACTGATGCCGACACGGGCGGCGTAGAGCTTGCCGCGTTCCTTCACGACGGGCGCGATGATGTCGGTGAACCAACCGGCGGACGGAGCGATCTCGACGACCGTCGCATCGGGACGCAATCCCATGAACATCAGGGTTTCCTTCGGATGCCGAAACGGGTCGCGCGCCCGGTTCGCCTCGCTGCGGTGATCACCGGCAATGGCCCGGTCGAGCAGCGGACCGACCTCGTCATCGGCCCGGACGCTGGACACAGCGGTCGCCAACAGCATGAAAAATACGGAAAACCATCGGTTCATGGGTGGCAACTCCTAGCAGGAAGCACGCGGGAGGCGGGACGCATTCCGGGGCACCGGCAGTCGTCACGCCCGGGCGGAAGCGCGCGGAAGTCTAGCCCGGAACGCCAGCGCGGTCACCCGGATCGAAGTCGCTGCCCGAGGGTGCCAAGCTACAATCGGGGCATGACACACCTCCCGGCGCCCGACGCTGCCCGCACCCGTCCGTGGGGCATCCCCGTGACGATCCTCACGGGCTTCCTGGGCAGCGGCAAGACGACGCTCCTCAACCATCTGCTCGGCGCCCTCCACGGTCAGCGTCTGGCCGTCATCGAGAACGAGTTCGGCGAGGTCGGCGTGGACAGCCGCATCCTTGCCCGCGACACCGCGGAGGAGATCGTCGAAACCCGGAACGGCTGCCTCTGCTGCACGGTCCGGGGCGACCTGAAACGGGCGCTCGTGGACCTGCAGAAGCGGCGTTCCACCGGCGAACTGCGCTTCGACCGAGTCGTCATCGAAACCTCCGGACTCGCCCAGCCCGCCCCGGTGGTGCAGACCCTGCTGGGAGACGTCTACCTCGGCGCCCACTACCGGCTCGACGGCGTCGTCACGCTCGTGGATGCGCGGCACGGCGCGGACCACCTGGATCGGCACCCCGAAGCGCAGGAACAGGTCGGCTTCGCCGACCGCCTGGTGATCACGAAACCCGACCTGTCGGACGAGACCGCACGGAGGTCGCTGGAGTCGACACTGAAGGACCTGAATCCCCGTGCGGAAATCCGCGTGGCCCGCTTCGGCGCCGTCCCGGCCGAGTGGATTCTGGAGGTCGGCGGCTTCTCCACGACGGGGGTGCTCGATCTTCACCCCGGATTCCCGCGCTACGCCCGGCCCACGGTCCATACCCCGCACGTCGATTCGCTGGTCCATCGCGCCCGGGGTCCGTTCGACCGGGATCGCCTGGAATATTTCCTCGAGACCCTGATCGAGTGGTACGGCCCCGACCTGCTGCGCTACAAGGGCGTGCTCGCGTTCGAGGACGATCCGCGGCGCTGGATCCTGCAAGGCGTCCATCGGCAGTACAGCCTCGCGCCGGGCGACGCCTGGGCGCAGGACGAGCCCCGGTCCGGCACGCTCGTCTTCATCGGCGTGCGCCTGCCGCGCGACATGCTCGAACAGGGCCTCGGCAAGTGCGAGGCAGCCGCCGAGTTGCAATGACGTCCCTCCCCATCCCGTCACGAGACCTGACTGCATGATCGTTTTCGAACTCGCCTGCGCCGCCGAACACCGCTTCGAAGCCTGGTTCGCCTCCCCGGAAGATTTCGAGCGCCAGTGCGGCACCCCCATGCTGACCTGCCCGCTGTGCGGCAGTGGCGAGATCCGTCGCGTCCCGGCCGGACTCCACGTGGCGAAGCATGGTCGCGGCAGCCGCAGCGACGCCCCGCCCGCCGCACCGGTCGCCGGGCGCCCGGGCCCCGATCACGTCGCCGCGTTTCCCGAGGCGAAGGAGATCCTCGAGGCCGTGCGCCGGATCGTCGAGGGCGCCGAGAACGTCGGCCAGCGCTTTCCCGAGGAGGCCCGGCGCATCCACTACGGCGAATCGCCCAAGCGTGCCATCCGCGGCCAGGCCTCCCGCGAGGAAGCCGAGGCGCTGCGCGAGGAAGGCATCGAAGTGGTGAACCTGCCGGTCCCGCCGGGCGACGATCTGCACTGAAGCGGGCGCTTCGCCCGTTCGTCCGCCGCCCCGGCATCGCTTCCACTGCACCGGGGCAGGCGAGCATCTCCGCCTTCCCTCGCGTTGCGCCTCCCCGTCCCGTCCGACGCGGGCACGCCGACGCCCCTTGCCCGCCATCGCGGCACCCTCTCTCCGTCGCAACCGGGTCAGGCCTCTCCTGATTGCTAGCGACCCTGCCCATCCCCCTGCGCCTTCTCCTCCTCGCAAAAAAACACTTGCCTTCCATCCGGAAGCTGGATACAAATACAGCTGTATATCCGAACAGGAGACTCGCATGGCTTCCGACAAGACCCGGCGCATCCTCACGGCCCTGTCCAACGGCACCGACCCGTTCACCGGTCGCGATTTCCCGGCCGACAGTCCCTACCAGCATCCCGACGTGGTGCGCGCCCTGTTCCATGCCTTGCAGCAACTGGAGCTCAGCCCGGCCGCGCCCGTCGCCGACGCCGGCACCGACGCATCGGCCGCACCGCAACGAAAGCAATCCCCCCGCGCCGGGAATGCCGGTCGCCCCTGGTCTCCGGCAGAAGACACGAATCTCGCCCAGGGTTTCGACGCCGGGGATGATCTCGATACCCTCGCCGCCCGGCTGCAGCGCTCGCGCTTCGCCGTCGAGGTGAGGCTGGCCAAGCTCGAACGCCTGCCCATGCCCGAGAACACGCGATTCAGTTCGCTTCGCGCCGCGACGTCGTCCGCGTCCTCGACGCCGCGGGTGGAACAGCCGGCCCGCGACTACCGTGTCGCGGCCTGAGCCGGAAGCGTTCGTGAATCTCCGGTCTCGCGGGGGATGCATCGCACACGTGCGAACGCTGCCGTCCCGTGCGTCTGCCTCCTCTGTCCGGGCACCGATTCCCATCCGCCATTTCCACCCGCCCGCAACCCTGGCGCCTTCCCCTGGATCCCCATGACCGACCGCCCCCTGACCCCGCGACAGCAGCAGATCCTGCAACTGATCCGCGATTCCGTTGCCGCCAACGGCATGCCGCCCACGCGCGCCGAGATCTGCCAGGCCTTCGGCTTCTCCTCGCCCAACGCAGCCGAGGATCACCTGCGTGCCCTCGCGCGCAAGGGTGTCATCGAACTCTCCGAAGGCATCGCGCGCGGCATCCGCCTCGTCGAGCAGCTCGGCCTGCCGCTGGTGGGCCGCGTCGCCGCCGGCCGGCCGATCCTGGCCGAGCAACACATCCAGGGGCACTACCAGGTGGATCCGTCGCTGTTCAAGCCTCACGCCGACTACCTGCTCAAGGTGCGAGGCATGAGCATGCGCGACGCCGGCATCCTCGACGGCGACCTGCTCGCCGTGCATCGCACGGCCGAGGCGCGCACCGGCCAGATCGTCGTGGCCCGCCTGCAGGACGAGGTCACCGTCAAGCGGCTGCGCCGCCAGGGACCTGTGGTGGAACTGCTGCCCGAGAACCCCGAGTTCGAGCCCATCGTCGTGGACCTGCGCCAGGACTTCCTCGAGATCGAAGGTCTCGCGGTCGGCCTGATCCGCAGCGGCAGGCTCACCTGATTCCGCGTCATCTCTCTCCGCCCCTTCCCGGAGGTCGTCATGAGCATTCTCGTCGAACCGTTTCTCCGCACCCTGACCGAACCGCGTGCCGAAGCCCCGGCCACCGCCCGCGCCCACATGCAGCGCCAGTTGCGCTCCGCCGCCGAGCACCTGCTGTGGCGCTATCTGCGCGACTGCCGCCTGGCCGGGGCGAAGTTCCGCCGTCAGCATCTGGTCGACGTCTACCTCGCCGACTTCCTCTGCCCCGAGGCCAAGCTGGTCATCGAACTGGAGAGCACGTTGACGCCCGCGCTGACGACCCACGCGGAAGCCCGCCGGGCCTTCTTCCATTCGAAGGGTTTCAAGGTGCTGCGCGTGCGCGATCGCGACGTGCTGGTGGAGACGCGCGCCGTGCTGAACACGATCCGGGACGTGATTGCGTTCGAGCGCGCTTGAGCCAATCGGATCCGGTCATCGCCGGATCTCCGATCGATCCTGGGGTGCGACGCGGACCATGATGCTGCGAGCCCTCGCGATGGGACTTCACCTCCTCACGCCTTCCGGGAGTTGCGCATGAAATTCGGCTACACCATCGTCTATGTCCCGGATGTCGCCGCGTCCCTGGCTTTCTTCGAGCAAGCCTTCGGACTCGAACGCCGCTTCCTCCACGAGTCCGGTACGTATGGCGAATTGAATACCGGCGACACGACGCTCGCTTTCGCGTCGCTCGCCATGGGGGAGCAGCATTTTCCGGCCGGATTCGTCGCAGCCTGCCGGTCCCCGATCCCGCTGGGAATGGAGATCGCGCTCGTCACGTCGACAGTGGAAACCGCCCACGCTCGCGCCGTCACCGCGGGGGCGCAATCGCTGCACCTTCCCGCCGTGCAGCCGTGGGGGCAGACCGTGTCGTACGTTCGCTGCCCGGACGGCACGCTGGTGGAATTGTGTTCTCCGATGACGGCCTGACAACGCGTCGCGTGATCGGCGAAGGCACGGAGACAGGCCGGCTGTGCATCGCGCGTGCATCGAACCTCGCCGCACCGCATCCCGTCTTGCGCGGTTCTGCACGACGCTGAATCGCACCGCTTCATGCCTTCCACCGCCGCCTTCCACCGCTTCATGCCCGCCGCCCCTGCATGCATCCCGCACCGTCCGACTCCGGCCTCCTGCGTCTCGGCGCCCATCTCTGGCGGGGCGACGCACGCGCCGAGGTCTCGGTGCCGAGTGTCGGCACCGGGTTCGAGCCCCTCGATGCCTTGCTGCCGGGAAGTGGCTGGCCTCGGGCGGCCCTGACGGAACTGCTCGTCGCGCAACCCGGCATCGGTGAGTTGTCCTTGCTGGTGCCGGCGCTCGTCCGGCTGTGTCGCGAACCCCAGTGGATCGCCCTGGCTGCACCGCCCCATCTGCCCTACGCGCCCGCGCTTGCCGCGGCGGGAGTGGACCTGGCGCGACTCCTCGTGATGCAGACATCGGATGGCGCCGACACGTTGTGGGCGATGGAACAGGCGCTGGCGTCAAGTGCCTGCAGTGTCGTGATCGGCTGGCCCGCCTTCGTGAACGAACGGGCCCTGCGTCGCCTGCAACTCGCCACCGAGAAAGGCCGCGCGATCGGCCTCTATTTCTCCAGCGGAGCGGCCACCAGCAATTCGCTCGCCGCGCTGCGGTTGCAACTCTTCGCCCGTGAGGATCATCGCCTGGGCATACGCGTGCTCAAGGTGCGCGGGGCAGGCATCGGCACCACGCTGGCCCTCGACGTCCGTCACGGCACGGAGGGGTTGTCCGGCCCCGCATCGACCGCACGGGCGGGTCAGGCATTCGCGCAGCGCAGCGCGTGACCCCGGCCGCCCTGTCCTCATCCGGCACTTCCACGGTCTTCTTCCATGTCCGCGCTGTGGCTCGCACTGCATCTGCCTCGCCTCCCGCTGGAGATCCTGCAGCGCGGGCTCGATGCAGCCCACTTTGCCGCGAACGATGTCACCCCCTTGCCCCTTGCCGTCGTGGCCGGCGGTTCGACATCGCGCATCCTGCTGCCCGATGCCGATGCCGTCCGGCTCGGCATCGCGCCCGGCATGTCGTTGTCCGCCGCCTACGCGCTGGCACCGGATCTCGTGGTCCGCACGCGCGAGCTCGCGCTCGAAGCCGAGACGCTCGACGGTCTCGCCCTCTGGGCCGAGCAGTTCACGCCCACGCTGAGCCTCGCTTCACCGGATACGCTGCTGCTGGAGATCGGAGGCTGCCTCAGGCTGTTCTCGGGTTTGGAGACGCTGCTCGACCGCGTGCGCATCGGACTCACCGACCTGGGATTCGACGCCTGCCTCGCTTGCGCGCCCACGCCGGAAGGGGCTCACCTGCTGGCGCGCAACGGCCTCGAGGACCGCGTCGTGCAAATCGAACCGCTGCGACGGCGTCTGGCGCAGCTGCCGGTCGAGGGGCTCGACCTGTCACCGGAACACGCGACGGCGTTCTCGCGCCTGGGTCTGCACACTCTCGGGGATTGCCTGCGCCTGCCGCGTGACGGACTCGCGCGCCGCTTCGGCCAGGCCGTGGTCGACCGCTTCGACCGTGCACTCGGTCACCGTCCCGACCCGCGTGCACCGTTCATTCCGCCGCCGCGATTCACGACGCGGCTCGTGTTGCCCGCGCCGGTCCCGGAAGTCGAGCGATTGCTGTTCGGCGCCCAGCGCCTGCTCCTGGAACTCGCGGGATTCCTCGCCGGCCGCCAGGCGGGCGTCACGCGCTTCGCCCTGACGCTCGAACACGAGGACGTTCCCGTCACCCGCGTGCCCGTGGAACTGTCGATGCCCAGCCGCGATCCGGCGCATCTCGTCCTGCTGGCCCGGGAGCGGCTGTCGCGGACCGGACTCCCCGCGCCGGTCGAGGCGATCCGGCTCGATTGCGAGGAAGCCATGCAACTGGCGCCGCGCAATTTCTCGTTCTTTCCGACCGAGGAAGCCGCGGCAGAGGATCGCGTCACGCTCGTGGAGCGGCTGCGATCGCGTCTCGGCCGGGACGCCGTGCACGGCCTGACGCTGGTGCCGGCACACCGGCCGGAACTGGCGTTTCGCGAAGCCGAGCCCGGTACGTCCCCGCCGGGCATCCCGCCGTCACCGCGTCCGCTGTGGTTGCTTCACCTCCCCAGGCCCGTCTCGCCGCAATCGCTGCGGCTGCTGTCCGGCCCCGAACGCATCGAGTCCGGCTGGTGGGACGGGAACGACGTCCAACGCGACTACTTCGTGGCGTTGCAGGTGAATCACGCGAAATGCTGGGTCTATCGCGAACGTACAGACGTCGATGCGGCCAGTGAACGCTGGTTCGTGCACGGGTATTTCGCCTGATGGACCAACGCGCTTCCCAAGCCAAGTACCGAGACGATGCACCCCTGCGACGCCTGCATCGGCCCCGGGTACCGCGCCAACGAAAAGCGTCTGTCATCGACTGCCGCGAGAACGCGCATCCGACGCATGACGGCGATCAAGAACCGAGACGGCGGCTGTTGAATTCCTGCTCACCACGGGACGCCGAGGCTTGATGCCTATCCCAAAGCAATCCAAGTGTGAATATGCACGTTACAGAGCACCGCCCACTTTCCTAGACTGCCCAGAGACGTCGTTGGCAACCGTCGTAGAACCGCCGCCATTGCAGTACCCCGGCGCACCGGCGGTCTGTCTCCAAGAGATCAAACGGCAAGTGCAGTCGCCCCACACCAATCAACGAACACACTGACGGCAGACCCCATGAGATCACGCTCACTGCTCGCAACCATCCTGGCCGCCGTTGCGCTCGTACCAGCTGCTGACGCAGCCAGCGTCGCGGTCGCACGATTCGACGACTTGCGCTATCAACTGGTTGACCTAGACCCACAGGACGGGATTGCGCCCGTGCTGGAATTCGCCAGTGTCAATGCGTTCATTCCAAACACCTACATGCTCGTGTCGACAAACGACGCGGCAGGCGGAGGACTGGACACGTACGAAGCGCCCGGCGCCTTCGAATCCCATCAATTGGAGGTCGGAACTCCCGCGGTGAGCTCGAGAACGGGGATAACGGGAAACCTCGTCGACGGTCTGTCTCTCTACGCTGAAGCGCACGCCAATGCGCTAGGCGGCTACGCCGCTCGAACCTATCTTCCCTCCGGGGGAAGCGGGGTATTTCATCTGACTCCGATGACCGCCGTCATCGTGACCGGCTGGGCGAGCTACGAAACGACCACCACCCTGGCGCCCACCCAGTCCTACCCATTCACGCCGGATCGCGCGTACGTGAGGGGCAACATGTCGATGTCCGGACTCTCGCCGAGTGGCAGCTCCAGCGGCGGAGGCCAATCATCCTCGGATGGCTTCTTCTCGGACGTCACCTACCATTGCCTGCCGGAATGCACGGGCGTCAGCGTTCAACGTACCGGCATCGGGGTGGCGCTGTCCTTCGTCAACGCCTCTTCGGAATCGATCGCGGGCAATTTTCGCTTCGAAGTTGAGGTGTCCGGATTCAGTGCGGGCGCGCTTCCACCTTCCGCGGTCCCCGAGCCCCATGCCATCTCACTTCTTGCCTCCGGTTCAGCGCCTCTCCTCGCGGCACTCTGGATGCGGCGTCGCAAGACAGCTGCGCGCGGTCGAGCAGGCGAACGCGAGGCTACGATTCGTTGAAGTGCTCGCGGACTCGGCGCCAGGCGGCGTTCGGGGAGCAACGAGTCGCGCCAGCGACGACAAATCGTTGGCGCCGGACCTCTCCCGTCACGGAGCCTGCCCGCCCCGCTTCGCCGCCCCCGCCAGCAACCGCTCGACCGTGACGATCGCCCGCCGATGCACGCCGCGGCCGATCTCGCCGGCCGGATCCTCGGCCCAGACCTCGAACAGATACAGCTTGCCATCCCGTCCCTGGTAGCGCGCATGCGCGGTCACCGTGGCACCGGGCGGGGTCGCCGCGAGATGCGAACTCTCGACGGTGACGCCTACCGACAATTCGCCCGGTTCCTGCAGCGGCTTCAACAATCGGGCGGCCGCCGTCTCCATCAGCGCCACCATGCGCGCCGTCGCCAGCACATCGGGAAACACATCGCCTTCGTCCTGGCTCAGCGTGCTCGCGAGATCACGCGATCCCACAACGATCTGCGCCGTGCCGACGGCACCGACGGCGGGTTCCCTGCTCGATCTGTCCATGAAATTCCTGTCTCGTCTCGTCAGTCGGTGGGTGCGGCCCCGCCATGGAAGACGGTCTCGATCCGGTTGCCCTCCGGATCCTCGAGGAACGCCGCGTAGTCGTGCGAATGGTAGTTCGGTCGAAGTCCGGGGTCACCGGCCACGCGCCCGCCCGCTCGACACCCGGCCTCGAAGAAGGCGCGGACCCGCTCCGTCGACGCGGCACGGAAGCACCCGTGCCGCCGCGGGTCCGGCGTGGCATCGCTCGATCGGTACACGCTCAGATAGCTGTGATCCGCGTCGCCGTTCCGGTTGCGCGTGCCGAAGCCGATGGCGTCCGCCCGGTCGTGGACCTTCGGCACGCCGAGCGCAGCCATCACGGCTTCATAGAAGGGACGGACCGCATCGGGATCGCGGACGGTGATGGAAACGTGACCGAGCATCTGCATGCGGCAATCCTTCAGGACGATCTCGGTCGCAGGACGCCCATCACGACGACGCCACCGACCACGCCCCAGAATGCGGACCCGATCCCGAGCAGACTGACACCCGAAGCGGTGATGAGGAAGGCGACGAGCGCCGGTTCACGTTCGCGTTCGTTCGTCAGCGCGACGGCCAGACCATTGCCGATGGTGCCGATCAGCGCGAGCCCCGCGATGGCCATGACGAGCTCACGCGGGAACGCCGCGAACAATGCGCCGACGGTGGCCCCGAACAGGCCGATCAGCACGTAGAACACGCCCCCCGCCACCGACGCCATGTAGCGGCGCGCAGGATCCTCGTGCGCTTCGCGGCCCATGCAGATCGCGGCGGTGATGGCGGCCAGGTTGAGGGCAAAGGCCCCGAAGGGCGCAAGCACCACGTTGGTCACGCCGACCCACCCGATCACGGGAGAGAGCGGAACGGCGAAACCGGACGCACGGATCGCCGCCACGCCCGGCACGTTCTGCGACGCCATCGTCACGACGAACAGCGGCAGTCCGACCCCGACGAGCGACGAGATCGTGAAATCGGGACGTACGAATTCCGGGACGGCAAAGGCCAGCCGGACCGTGTCGAACCGCAGCAGACCCTGCGCCGCGGCGACGGCGACCCCCACCGCCAGCGCGACCATCACGGCATAGCGCGGCTTGAAGCGCCGCCCGCCGAGATAGGCGATGAACATCGCGAACGCCAGGAGGAACTGCGTCTTCATCGCCACGAACGCGTCCATGCCGAAGCGCACGAGAATCCCCGCCAGCAGGGCCGACGCGAGGGACAGCGGAATGCGGTTGAGGGCACGTTCGAAGAAGCCGGTGAATCCGGCGATGGAGATCAGCACGGCAGACAGGAGGAAGGCCCCCGTCGCCTCGGGCAGCGAGACACCGGCCGCTCCGGTGATGAGCATCGCGGCGCCCGGCGTCGACCACGCCGTGACCACGGGCATGCGATAGCGCAGCGACAGCGCGATGCAGGTGAGCCCCATGCCCAGGCCGAGCGCCCACATCCACGACGCGATCTGACCCGGCGTCGCATGCAATGCGGTGGCCGCCTGAAACACGATGACCGCAGAACTGGTGAAGCCGACGAGCACGGTGACGAAGCCCGCGACGACGGCGGACAGGGACAGATCCTTCCAGACAGCCATGCGAACCCCGGTGGAATGGACTGGCGACGCGCAGGCAGGACGGGAGACGGGAACGGGGATGAGCGGCGTGTCCCGCGTTGCCGTCGCAGCGCGCGATGCCCGCCGTTGGCGAGCGCGCCGAGTGTCGCACGATTCGCCGCGCACCCGACCGTTCCGCACCGGGGGTCTCGCCGTGACATCGTCCCGCGGGTAGGCTAAGGGCTCGCCGATCGAGGAGATGCGCCATGCCCGAAACCCGCAATGCCAAGACGCTCGCGGCCGTCGTAGATCGCTATTGCGAGGCGTGGGGTGTCGCCGACGACGCCGCACGCCGGGCGTTGCTGGCGTCCGTCTGGGCACCCGATGCGACATACACCGACCCCACCGCGCACGTGCAGGGCATTGACGGCCTCGCCACTCACATCGCAGGCGTCAGGCAGCAATACCCGGGAGCGATCATCGAACGAACGAGTACCGTCGACAGTCATCACGATCACGCACGATTCGGGTGGCAACTGCGCCGGCCGGACGGCAGCACGCTGCCCGAAGGAATCGACATCGTCGACTTCACGGCCGACGGACGCATCGCAGCCATCGTCGGCTTCTTCGGCCCGCTGCGGCGGGGCTGACCCGACGCCGGGGCCAAGCCTGCCACGTCGCCGGCATTGCCGCGGCGACATGCAACCCATCATCGCGGCAGACCGCAGCTGCTCGACGTACCGCCGGGGATGCCGGACGACGCGCCGACGCCACGCCCCGACCGCTGCGCCGGTCAGCGGGACGATGGCAGGGCGAGGCGTCTCAAGTGGGAAACGAGTTGCCAGACCTGTGCATCCGCCAATGCCGGATGGCCCGGCATCGCGGTCCCGGGCGAACCGAACCGGATGATCCAGAACAGTTGCCCGTCCGGAATCCCGTTCACGGTTGCCGCACAGGCGAAGTTCCGCGGTGGCGTGTCGAATTGGTTCGCCAGCGGCCCGTCGCCCTCTCCCCGATCCCCATGGCACGACGCGCACGCGGCGCCGCCCGTCGACTCCCGATAGAGCCGCGTCCCCATACTCGGATCGATGTCGTTCGCCGCCAGGGGATTGGTCAAGGTCCAGTACGCGTCGGGCGCGCGCCCGGTGAAGCGCGGCTGGGGGCAGGTCAGGGTCTTCGTCGAAGGCTCGCTGGCGCAGCTCGCCAGCAGGACCGACCCGGTGACCGTCAGCGCCGCCGTTCGAGCGGCCCGACCAAAGGAGAGGGGCATGTCGATCTCCTGCAAACCTGATTCGAGAACCATGGTGCGCGACGAATGCCTGGGGACCCTTGACCGGCGTCTGAGGCATTGCCGGCGGCCGCGCCGGCGAGCGGACTCCGTGACCGCGTCGGCAAGGGTGCGGTTCCCGAAGTCACGGTTCAGTCGGCCTCCCTCGAACGAACGGCCGCTGAAGCGGCCGTTCGACGTTCGACGGGCGTCACACGGTGCGTCAGGCCGACGTCCAACGTCTGCGGCGCGAGCGCACCGCGGTACCGATGATCACGAGCCCGCCGGCCATCAGCGCGTAAGTCGCGGGTTCAGGGACCGCAGCGATCGTCACGCCGTCGCCTGCCGTCAGCGTCAGGCCGGTCCCGCAGCAGGGTCCGTTGTAGTAGGCGATCCGGAACGGGGTGTCCCCGGACAGGAGCGCGAGGGTTTGCGTCGATACGGCATAGCCCTGATCGCCGGGCCGCGCGATCGCCAATGCGCCGTTCAGGAACAGGTAAGCCCCGTCGTCGGAACCCAGGGAGACGGAATAGTCCCCGTCCGATGCAACGCGCAGCAACCCCGTGACTTCCGCGCCGAAGCGCTCGGTTGCGAGGGGCCAGGCCGCATCGCTGCTCGTCACGTTGTTGCTTTCGAACGAGATCGCATCGCTCTGGAACGACCCGATCGAGGCGCCGAAGGTGACGTCCGAGCCGGTATCGACCGGGTCCGCAAAGAGCTTGACGGTGAAGCCGGCCTGGGCGGACATCGGGGTGATCAGCGCGGCCGCACAGAGGGCCGCGGAAGCCAGGAAACTGCGCATGAAGGTCTCCTATTCTTGGTCAGGATGGCCGGATGTCGATTGCATACCGGCGCCGGGGGAATATCCGCCTGAACCTCATGATTCGTCAAGATCACGATACCCGGGATCGGATCCGGTCCGCACCGCCGGCCCGTCACCGGGGTGCAATTCCTTCGCTGGATGCACGGCCACGGCGACCCTGCCGCCGCGCGCACCCGCGGGAGACGCCAATCCGACCGGGTTGCGTCTCCGGCGTCCTCCACTCAAGAATTTCACCTTCCTACCGTTAGGGCGAATGGGCGCCTCCTCCCGAGTCCAAGCGACCTCGGCAGCGGGAGCGCCTGGGGGTGCGACCCGCGCACCGGTCCCACGGCTACAGGAAGCAGGTCCATGTCTTGGCTCAAATTCTCGATCGCGTCATTCGTCGTGCTCGCGCTCACCGGCTGTGGCGGCGGCGGGAGTACCTCCACGCCCGGCACGGGCGCCGCCGTGTCGGGCATCTCCACCCCGTCGACCGTCTCCGTCGTCACGGCCAACTGATCGATCGGTCCCCGGGAGAACACGCCATGCCTCGCCTGCTCACCCCTGCGCGAACCATCGCGACCCTGATCGCCGCGGGACTCGCCGCTCCGGTTCTCGCCGTGCCCACCGCCGGCTCCGAGTACGACACGGACGAACAGAACGAATACGTCCAGGACCAGACGACCGAACGGATCAACACCGTCAACATGATCATGTGCTTCATGAACGCCCTCCGGCCGGACGCCATGGTCAACGAAGGCAACTACGTCGCACTGGCCGACAAGAACATCTGCGACCAGAACAGCCGGTCGAGTGCCGCGAACGCCGGGAGTTCGAGCAGCGGCTCATCGTCGAACTACATGCGCGCCGTCGTGAACTCCTCGCGTGCGTCCAACAGCGACCCCATGCGCGTCAAGGTGTGGTTCGAGAATTCCGACAGCGGAATGTCCATGGACATCTACATCAACCTGCTGATCGCGGCGGCACCCTCGGCCTCGGCCCCGTACGGCGTGTTCGGCATGAACTACTGCGGCAAGGACGCGACGGGCGGCATCCCCGGGTGCCTGATGTCGGGTCACCTCGAGTCCGGCGGCAGCGGCATCTCCTTCTACGAGGGCGAGAACGGAACGCGCACCACGCAATTGCTGCTGAGTGGAAGTGCCGGCACGTCGGGATCCGGAGCCGTGCGGACGGTGGACGGCGCAACCGTGGACGCAGCCGTGTTCGCCTACGACTCGACGCACTTCTATCGGGGTGACGGGTCGACCAACTACTGCTTCGATCGCGAAAAGGACAACGCGGACGCGTCCGTCTGGCGCTACGGTCTGTACACCTCGGCGGGTGCACGCTTCGATCTCGATTCCGGATTCCCGATCAAGTACACCGCTTCCGACAATACGGTGTACCAGGGCTTCATGGGCTACTACGGACTGTTCCTGCCCGACGCAGCCGGCGTGGCCAACGGCGACACGATCGTGAAGCAGCCGATGGGCAGCGGCACCGAGACGAACTACACGCTGAAGAAACTGGGCGGACGGCTGACGCGCTACACGCAGGTCGCGCGCACGCTGGCGGACATCCACAAGGTTTCCTTCACGACCGGGGCGTGGGCGTTCCCGTCGGCACCGTTCGCGACGTTCAACACGGTTGCCGGCAAGACGCTCTCCCAGGCGCAGGCCGCCGGGGATCAGATCGAACTCTACTGGGACGACGCCGCCGGCAAGTTCATGGCGGCGGGCCTGGTGAGCTGCGGCGGAGGCGGCTGCTATCCGACCCGCTTCCCTGCCCCCGAGATGGTCGACAACGCCGTCTTCACGGGCACGCTCGCCCGCGGGATCCAGGGGTACGCCCAGGCGCTCGGCGGTGAGGTGTTCGTCAACCTGAATTCGTCCGCCCCCGCCGCCGGCACGCAGGTCGTCACGCGCGAGCAGTCGCTCGTGTATCCGGACGACTATCCGGCCACGCTGTACTGCGTGAGCAATTGCCCGAAGGGCGCGCTGCTCACGCTGTCCAACCTGCAGGCCGGCAACCTCTTCTACAGCGGCAACGGCTTCAGCTGGCAGGCCGCCCAGTTGCGGACCTACACGTTCGCGGGCGACGTGCTCCAGGATCCGGACAGCGGCTCCGTCGTGTCGACCGTGCCGTCATCCAGCCTCGGCGGAACGCCCTATCAGTGGGGCGTGCGCAGCGGCATTCTCGCCGCGGCGGCGGACCTCTCCGGCGGCACGGGCCAGTTGGCCTGCGATCCGAGCGCACCGAGCGGACCGTTCTGCGCCGACAAGATCAATGCACTCACCTCCTACTACGTCTGGGAGACCGGCTCGAACAACTGGAATCAGTTCACCGCTCTGTACGACGGCAACGGTTACGTGCACTTCGACCCGCCGGTGAATGTGAACTTCAACGTCCCGAACACGTCGGCATACGGGAGCTACGCCGGGACGACCGTGACGCTCCAGTACGGCGGCTTCGGCAATCTGTGGGGCATCCCCGGCACCTGCGTGTCGAGCGTCACGAACCTGCCCGTGGATTGCGGTCCCGGCAGCGACGTCCGCTATGTCCCGAACTTCACGGTGCCCTATGACAGGACCGTGGGCATCGTGACCGACGGCGGCACGAGCTACTGGGTCAAGTGGCTGGACCGCGAGTTGCGGCTGGCAAAGGTCGCCAACGGCAACTGCAGCGGTCTCACGCTGCCCAGCGTCGGCAGCCTGTCACTGCCGACGTCTGCGGATGTGGTCGACCCCTCCGATCCCGCGAACACGGCGGTCTACATCGGCACCAAGCCCGCATTGCAGTCCGCGCCCGCGGTCATCCACGGCGTCGTGCAGTAAGTCCCCTGCGAAGCCCCCGGTGCGGTTCGACCCGCATCGGGCGTCTCTCGTGCGAAGCCCAATTTCCGGATTCATCGGCGCGTCGGTGCTGCTGCACGTCGTCGCGCTGGGACTCGCCCTTCCCGCGCCCGTCCGGCACAGCCCCCCCACGCAGCAACCGCTGCAAGTGAGGATGCTGCCGTCGACGCATCGCCCTCCGGTCGTCGAGACGATGACTCATTCCGGACGGACGACGCTTCCGGCACCCGCGACGAACGAAGTGCCCGCCAGCGAAGATCGACGCGGACCCGCTCTCATCGCATCGGCGCACGCGCTGACGGAACTCGCGGCACAACATCCGCAACTCGTGGACGCACCGCCGGAGGTTGAGCGGCCGCGGCTTGCGACCGGGACCGCGGCGCCGGGCGACGCGCTGGCGGGACCGTCCCGGCCTCCGCCCGCGTCGGCGCCCGCCCTCCAGAAGATCGACCTGAACGCCGCGATGGCCCGCTACCACGCCGCCCAGCAGCAGTTGCGGCAACAAGGGATCCGAGGCCAGCATCTCGCCTGGCTGCGCCAGCGCGTGACGGATCTCCTGCGCGAAACCGCATCGGCGACGACGTCGGGAGACAGCCGCTGCATCGCACGCGGACAGGGTGAGTCGCTGACGGTGTCGTGCGACGACGAGCCGTTGACCGCGACGCTGAAAGCCGCCTCGGATGACTTGCGCCTCTTCCTCGGCACGCTGATCGAGTCTGAAGGCCGCGACGGCTTGCTCGCGTTTCAGTGGATCGCTTCCGCCGGCACCTTCGTGCAGGAACTGCCGCCCGAGGACGGCACATCGAAGGTCACAGCGACGTCATCATCTTCCGCACCGCCATCGCCGTGAGCACGACACCGACGAGCACGATGATGAGCGAGGTGCCGATCTGCAGGCGCGCCGCCCACGGTCCGGCGAGCCACGTCAGGATCTTCTGACCGACCTTCGCCGCCACCACGCCGACACCGACGAGCACGGCGGCAAAGCCGACGCTGAAGACCAGCACCATGCCGAGACCCAGCATGACCTTCCCCTCGGCAAGGGCCCGCAGGAGCAACGCAAGCGCGGTGGGGTCGGGCAGCAAGCCGCCCACGACTCCCAGCCACACGAGAATCCACAGACTCGGTCGCCGATCGCCGCTCACGATGTTCACGTCGTGCGTGTGCTTGAACCCCCAGCCGTGGCTGTGATAGCCCGCTTCCTCGCCGTGGGCATGATCGTGCTCGTGCCCGTGATGATGGTGATGATGGCCGCCGATGCCGTGGTGGTGGTGACCGCCGTGTCCGTGCGAGTGCGTTCCGATCAGCCCCTGACCCGATTCCGCGACCGCCGCATACGCCACGCGGCCGTCCGCTCGCCGGCTGCTCCAGCCTGCGACGGGAAACAGTTCACGCTGCGTCCACAGTGTCCACAGACCGATCAGGATCACGAGGACCGCGGTGGCGAATTCGAGCCACGTCTCGATCCGTTGCGGGACCACGCCGGGCAGGCCGAGCGAGGCCACCACCCCCACCAGCACGATGCCGCTCGTGTGCGACAGCGTGACGAAGATGCCGAGAATCCACGCGTCGACCGGGCGTCCGCGCGCGCCGACGATATACGCCGCGGCAATCGTCTTGCCGTGACCCGGGGTGGCTGCGTGAACCGCGCCGATCCAGAAGCTCGAAGCGAGCAGTACCAGTGATTCGTACATGGGAGCAGTGGGGAGGAAGTGTCTGCGGGCGCACGGCCCGTCTCGGTATCGGTGTCAGTAACGGCGGGGATTCGCGTAGGACTCATCGAACAGCGAGAACGGCGTCGAGCGCCCCACGAGGTTCTCGAGCAGCATCAGTTCGAGGTCTCCGTGGTTGATGAACCCGGCCGGAACGATGCGCCGGCCGGCGCCGGCACCGAGGACATAGCGCGGGGCATCGTGATGTCTCGAGGCGATCTGCTCCCGCGAGTCGGGGGCACCGTTGGCCGACAGATCGATGGCCCCATAGCAGAGACAGACGTAGCTGCGATCGGGCTCGGCTTCCAGGTACAACCCCGTTCCGCGGATGCCGATCGTCGCCGTGGGCGTTTCGATGCGCTTGGCGCCTCGTCCGAACACCGACAGCAGCGCGCCGGTCGCCACGCGCAGGAAGGACGCGATGCCGGGCGAATCCCCCTGCAGCACCAGCCGGCTCCTTGCGCGCAGGATGAAGGCATCGGCGCCGACGACGAACGTGATGCTGGAACCCGGGCCCGTCTCCACCACCGAGGTGGCACCGATCGCGGTCTGCTCATCCGCCGCGCGCCCGTCCACGGTGACGCGTCCCCGCAGGTCGTAGATGGACCGTCCCGGCGGCAGCGGACCGGGGACGCGACCCAGCGGCTGTGCCGTGCCGGCTGCGCTGGTGGCGTACATCCCTGCCGCGAGCATCCGCACGAGCCACTGCCGGCGTCGCTCGTCGATGGCGTCGGAGCCGATGGCCATTCGCGTTTTCCTTTTGGCATACTGAGCCAATCGTACCTGAGACCGACGGGAGTTCGGATGCCGAGGCTGGAGCGACGATGGCGGGGAGTCGGCCTGCTGGTCCTCGGGACGATCGTCGCCGAAGCGGATGCCGGCGGGATCCGCTTCGGCGTGGAAGCCGGCATGAGCCACGAGGGCAACGTCAATCGAGCCGTTTCGTCGCTGGCCCAGTCGGACCAGAGTGTCGATCTCGAAGGCTACGCTGTCCGCAGTGCCTCTCTCGGTGCCCACAGCGGCTTCGTCGCCCGCGTCGCCGTGCGTGGCCAGGCACATCGTCAGTTCGAGGCGCTGGACGCGCTCTCGGCCCTGGGCCGATTCACCTGGCGCTATCAACCCACCCTCACATACACGGGCCCGTGGTTCGAACTGAACGGGTCAGCCGAAGTGAGACGCCATCGCGACAGCCCCCTGCGGGATGGCGAACTGCTGTCGATGGGGATCGGGGTGGGCAAGTACATGACCGACGGACTCCGGACCGCACTCGGCCTGAGTCTCGACCGGCGCTTCGCGTCCGAGGGTACGGTCTACGATCTGTCGCAGCAGCGCCTACACGCGACACTCGATTGGCGCGTCGGACGTGCGGCCACGCTGTACGGGAGCGCCGCCTGGATTCGCGGCGATCAGGTCGTCACCTGGGCGCCCGGCAGCGGCGGCGGGGTGACGGCTCCGTATCGCTACAGCGGGCGGTCGGACTGGTACGGGGCGGCGGCCCGGGATCCGGCATTCGATGGCACCGGCCGGCTCTACAGCGCGTACCGGACCGAAGCCGCCGCTGGCGTCCTCGACGCGGGGATCAACTGGGCGTTCGACGGCCAGACGGCGCTCGATTTCGGGGTCACGTGGTTCAAGACACGAGCCGATCGTGGTCCGACCTATGACGGCTTCACCGTGAGAGCGATGTTCCTGCATCGCTTCCCGTAGGATCACTTTGCCCGAGGCCGTTCCGGCGGTCGCACGGGCGACCTTCGGGATGGCCGCATCGTCACGGCCTGGACGGCTCCTCGTGTATTTCGAGCGCTTCCAGGAAGCGCGACACCATGTTGTAGCCCGCCACGGTCGCCGTGAGTTCGACGATCTGATCAGCCGGCAGATGCTTCCTCAGCGCCTCGAACACCCCATCGGGCACCTGGATGTCGCGCGTCATGGCCGTCGCGTAGTCGATCACGGCCCGATCCCTCGGCGGTGTGTCCGGGTCCGTTCGACCGCCCCGCATGGCTTCGATCTGGGCGCCCGTCACGCCGGCATCCCGGGCGAAAGGAATGTGCTGCTCGAATTCGTAGGGCGCGCGATTGAGCACCGCCACCTGCAGGATGGCGAGTTCCCGGTCGCGCGCAGGCAACGCGCACTGCTGACGGATGACGGTGAAGTACCCCAGCCAGCCTTGCGCGACCCTCGGGCTGTGCATCAGGACGCGATACAACGACAGCAACTTGCCACCACGCTCGGCGCGGATCCGTGCGGCAAGCGCCGGGTTGCTTGCATCGTCGAGTTCGGGCAACCGGGTCATCAGTTCCTCGCCTTGAATTTGATGTGCCGCGGCGTCACGGCGACGGCCCCTGCCACGGACAGGCCGTCCAGGAAGCGGCGGGCTTCCTGTTCGGGCACGGCCGCCATCCGCCCGAGCTCCGCCGCTCCGCCGAAGAACAGCAATCGCGACGGGTCCGTCCGGTCGGGCACCGCCTGCTGGCGGGCCACCTCGATGGCAAACTCCAGACGCTGCGACGGCCCCGCAAAGGCCAGCACCATGGCCAGCTCGTCCATGGAGCGCATGCGCCCCGCGAACATCGCAAACAGACTCCGGCTGCGCTCCGGATGCGCCTGCAGTTGTTCGTGGAACGTGGCCCGGTCGAGCATCATCAATTCACTGTCGGTGGCAGCGATCGCGCTCGCCGATCGGGGCTGGTTGTCGAGCAGGGCCAGTTCACCGAACAGGTCGCCGCGACCGAGGTTCGCGAGGATCAGTTCCTCGCCCGTCTCGCGCTTGCGCGCAATGCGGATTTCGCCCGAATCCACCACGAAGACCTGCTCTCCGGGATCCCCTTCATTGAAGACGGTCTCCCCGGCGCGAAAGACCATGCGCTGGAAACTGTCCTGGAACGCGGACAGCGGGGTGTCGGGCATGCCTTGCAGGGCCCACGCCACGAACTGATCCGTGGTACCCGCAAGCGGGACGATGTGGTTGCCGATCTCTTCCACCCACACCTTGTCGCTCTGCGGCGTGAAGCCCAGGCGTTCGTACATGCCCGCAGTCTCGTGGTTCACGGTGAGCAGGATGTGGGTGGCCCCCTGCTTCGCGCAGACCGTGGCGGCCATCCGGAACATCGCGCGGATCACATCCCGGCGCCGGCGCCACTCCAGACGAATGGCCAGCATGCCCGCGCTGCCGAACACCGGGCGCGGCGTCTCGAGATAGGCGCGGCGACGATAGCGTGAGAAGTCGTACAGTTCATCCGCCGGCAGACCGGCGTCGCTGTCGCGGACGAGACGGATCGTCGCGACCGGATGCGCCGCTTCATAGGCGATGACATGGAACGTGGTGGGGAATGCGTCGAACCGGTCGACCATTCGCTGCCCGTGCAGCGGCTTGCCTCCGAACTTGCCGTCCTCGATGACGAACACCTCATGGCGCAACCAGAGGGCGTCATCGATTTCCTTCGGACTGTGTGCCAGCTTGATCTTGATGGGCATCTTGTAAGGCGGTTCTGCCGGTGGGAGCGGCCCGACTCGTCGCATCCCGGAATCCGGGCGCGCCGTACGCCAACATCATAGTCTACCGGAGCCGTGAAGCGCGGATCGTGCCAATGGCCCGACCACTCACGTCCGGGGCGCTCCCCATCGCTCAATAGCGCTGGGGATCCGCGTAGTTTTCGAAACGGGTGTTTTCGCCGCGGAACGTCAGCCTGACGGTGCCGATGGGACCGTTGCGCTGCTTGCCGATGATGATCTCGGCGATGCCCTTGTCGGGCGTATCCGGGTTGTACACCTCGTCCCGGTAGATGAACAGGATGAGGTCGGCGTCCTGCTCGATGGCGCCCGACTCCCGCAGGTCCGACATCACCGGACGCTTGTTGGGGCGCTGTTCCAGGCTGCGGTTCAGCTGCGACAGGGCGATCACCGGGACATTGAGTTCCTTGGCCAGCGCCTTCAGCGAACGGGAAATCTCCGAGATCTCGGTGGCCCGGTTCTCGCCCGCGCTGGTCGAAGCCATGAGCTGCAGGTAGTCGATCACGATCAGCCCCAGTTTCCCGTACTGCCGGTGCAGACGCCGCGACCGTGCCCGGACTTCCAGCTGGTTGAGGGCCGGCGTTTCGTCGATGTGCATGGGCACGTCGTTCAGCCGCCCGACCGCCTGGGTGAGTCGTTGCCAGTCGTCGTCCTGGAGCCGGCCGGTGCGCAGGCGATGCTGATCCAGTCGCCCGATGGAACCGAGCAGACGCATCACCAGCTGGGTCGCCGCCATCTCCATGCTGAACACGGCCACCGGCAATCCGGTGTCGAGCGCCACGTTCTCGGCGATGTTGAGCGAGAGCGCCGTCTTCCCCATGGAGGGGCGGCCGGCCACGATGATCAGGTCGCCGGGCTGCAGGCCGGAAGTCTTCTCGTCGAGATCGGCGTATCCGGTCGGTACGCCGGTGACGTCGTTCGGATTGTCTCGGTTGTAGAGCATGTCGATACGCTCGACGACCTGCGTCAGCAACTGCGGCATGCCGAGAAACCCCTGCTTTCCGCGATTGCCCGCCTCGGCGATCTCGAAGACCTTCGACTCCGCCTCATCCAGGAGCTGGTTTGCCTCGCGCCCCCCGGGGCTGTAGGCGGAATCGGCGATCTCGGTGCCGACCTCCACCAGACGCCGCATCACGCTGCGTTCGCGCACGATCTCGGCGTAGCGCCGGATATTGGCCGCCGATGGCGTGTTCTGCACGAGCACCGCCAGATAGGCGAGTCCGCCTGCGGTCTCCAGGTCTCCGCTTCTCTCCAGGCTCTCCGCCACCGTCAACACGTCGGCCGGCCGCGTGGCCTCGAGCAGTTTGGAGACGTGGCGCCAGATCAGGCGATGATCGGCACGGTAGAAGTCATCCTCGAGAATCAGATCGGCGATGCGATCCCACGCGGAGTTCTCGATCAGCATGCCGCCGAGCACCGACTGTTCCGCCTCCACGGAATGCGGCGGCAGCTTGAGGTGGTCGAGCGTGTGGTCGGTATCGAGAGGCGGCATGACGTTGGCGAGAGGCGGCCGGATTCGTGCGGGATCGGAGGGGAATTCTACCGGCCCCCAACAACGAAAAAGGCCGCGTTGCGCGGCCTTTTTCCGGGCGTCCGAGCGTGCTACTGCTCGCCCAGTACCGACACCGTGATGTGCACGACGACATCCGTGTGCAGCGCAACGGCGATCGGGTGATCACCGACATGCTTGATCGGGCCTTCGGGCAGACGCACGGCCCCCTTGTCGAGTTCGAATCCCTGCACCTTCAGCGCGTCGGCGATGTCGTGATTCGTGACCGAACCGAACAAGCGGCCGTCCACGCCGGCCTTCTGCTTGATCTGCACCATGAGCCCGTCGAGGCGCACCGCCTTCTCCTGGGCGGCGGCCAGCGCATCGGCGTGGATCTTTTCGAGTTCGGCACGGCGCTTCTCGAACTCGGCCAGATTCGATTCGGTCGCGCGCTTCGCCTTGCCTTTCGGGATCAGGAAGTTGCGGGCATAGCCGTCCTTCACCTTGACGACGTCGCCCAGTTGCCCGAGGTTGATCACCTTCTCGAGGAGAATGATTTGCATGGTGCTTATCTCCCGGTGTGCAGATCGGTGTACGGCAGCAGGGCCAGGAAGCGCGCACGCTTCACGGCGACCGACAACTGGCGCTGGTAGTGCGTGCGCGTGCCGGTGATGCGTGCCGGGATGATCTTGCCGTTCTCGTTGATGAAGTCCTTCAGGACTTCCACATCCTTGTAGTCCACCTCCTTCACCTTCTCCGCGGTGAAGCGGCAGAACTTGCGGCGCTTGAACAACGGACGGGACGACTTGTCGTCGCGCTTCTTGTCCTTGCGGTCCTTACCCTTTCCTCTTCCGAATGCCATGGTGTCTTTCCTGTCTCAATGGGTTCGCAGTTCGGTCACATGCAGTACGGGCCATTCGCTCCGGTAGCTGGCGCGCGCGAGAAACCCTTCGATCTCGACCGCCGCGCCCGTTGCCAGCCGGCTTGCCGCTTCAGCCGTGGGGCCGAGGGCAACGACGCGCAACCTGCATTCGACCTGCCTGGGGTGTCCCGCTTCCACCACCGTCGAGCGGTGCTCGACCGTGAACCGGATCGACGGAACCCCCGCCGGCGTCATCCGCATCGGCTCGAGCGTCAGCACGCTGCCCGAGATCGCGACGCGATTGATGTCGCGTGACTCCCGTCAGCTGGCCGCGGCCGGCTGCACCGGCGGCTTCGCCTCGCCCTCGCCTTCCGCCGCGGTGAGGGACTTCGACTTCTCTTCCTTCATCATCGGCGACGGCGCCACTTCGGCCTCGTTGCGCGAGATGGTGAGATGACGCAGCACCGCATCGTTGAATCGGAAGGCGTGCTCGAGTTCCTCGAGGACTTCCTTGTCGCACTCGATGTTCATCAGGACGTAGTGCGCCTTGTGAATCTTCTGGATCGGGTAGGCCAACTGCCGGCGTCCCCAGTCCTCGAGACGATGGACCTTGCCGGACTTGCTGGTGACCATGGACCGGTAACGCTCGATCATTGCGGGCACCTGCTCGCTCTGATCGGGGTGGACGATGAATACGACTTCGTAATGCCTCATGCATGCTCCTTGTGGGTTGAAGCTCCCCGGCATGGGCGACCGGTGGAGCAAGGGATCGTCGAATTGTCGCGGCGGGGGCGGGTACGACCGCCGGTGTGCCCGCGGAGAGGCAAGCGCCGAAAGGGGCGTGAGTATAAGCGAAACCGATTTGGAATCAAACGGTTTTTGCGGACGAAGCGCGAGAATCCCGCTGCCGCCGCGCCTCGTACAGGCAGATGCCCGTGGCCACGGACACGTTGAGGCTCTCCACCGCCCCCGCCATGGGAATCCGGATCAGGGCATCGCAGCGTTCGCGCGTCAGACGGCGCAGGCCGGTGCCCTCGGCGCCCAGCGCCAGCGCCGTCGGGCCGGACAGATCGGCGCCGGCCAGCGGCATATCGGCCTCGCCGGCCAGACCGATCACGAAGATCCCTCGCGACTGGAGGTCCTGGATGGTCCGCGCCAGGTTGGTGACCATCACGTAGGGCACGGTTTCGGCGGCGCCGCTGGCGACCTTCTCGACGACCGGCGTCAAACCGACCGATCGATCCTTCGGCGCGATGACCATGTGGACGCCCATGGCGTCGGCCGACCGCAGACACGCCCCCAGGTTGTGCGGGTCCTGCACGCCGTCCAGCATCAGCAGGAGGGCCGGCTCGTTCGCCAGTCCGTCGAGGATCTCGCCGACATCCCAGCGCGGCGCCGTCGCGTCGACGCTGCAGGCAACCCCCTGGTGGCGAACACCGGGGATCATGCGATCCAGACGGTCCATCGGCAGCAGGACGAGGCGAAGATTCCGCTCGGCCACGAGATCGAGCAGGCCTCGCGTGCGCGCATCCTGACGACCTTCCGCGACATAGACCTCGCGCACGGAGGTCGCTCGCTGGCGCAGACGGGCCGACACGGCGTGGAAGCCGTACACGAGCCGGCTGCCCGCGGTCATTTCGGCACCGGCACGAAATCGAGGCGGGAGCGGTCCATGTCCACACGCACCAGTTTCACCCGCAGCCGGTCCCCGAGACGGTAGCGCTGACCCGTCCGCTCGCCCAGCATCTGGTGACGGGCCGCATCGAACTGGAAGTAGTCGTTGCCCAGTTCAGACACGTGGATCATGCCTTCCACGTACACCGTGTCCAGCGCCACGAACACGCCGAAGGCCGCCACTCCGCTGACGGTGCCGTCGAAGACTTCGCCGACCCGTTCGCGCATGTAGTAGCACTTGAGCCACGCCTCGACATCGCGGGATGCGTCGTCGGCCCGTCGCTCGGTCATCGAGCAGTGACGCCCCAGTTCCCCGAGATCCACGCCGTCGTAGCGGGAACCCGCCAGGACGGCCCGGATCGCGCGATGCACGATCAAGTCCGGATAGCGGCGGATCGGCGACGTGAAGTGCGTGTAGGTCTCATAGGCAAGACCGAAGTGTCCCAGGGCTTCCGGGCTGTACACCGCCTGCTGAAGGGAACGCAGCATCACCGTCTGAAGCAACTGGACATCGGGCCGGGACTGGATCGACGCCAGCAGCTTTGCGTAGTCCTTGGCCCGCGGGGATTCGCCGCCGCCGAGTTGCAGACCGAACTCCGCGAGAAATTCGCGGAGACGCTCCAGTTTCTCCGGCGTCGGCCCTTCGTGGATCCGGTACAGCGCCGGATGTCCCTGGGACTGGAGGAAGTCGGAGGCGCACACGTTCGCCGCGAGCATGCATTCCTCGATGATCCGGTGCGCGTCGTTGCGCTCGACGCGATGGATCGCCCGGATCTTTCCTTCGTCGTCGAACTCCATCCGCGTCTCGATCGTCTCGAAGTCGATCGCGCCGCGCCGCGCACGCGCCTTCACGAGCACACGGAACAGCGCATCGAGCGCACGCAACTGCGGCAACAGCGGTTCCAGGCGCTGCGCAGCCGCGGAATCGGGCGCCGACAACGCCTCCCACACGTCCGTGTAGGTGAGCCGTGCCTTCGACAGCATCACGGCCGGGTAGAACGAATACCGGACGACGTCGCCGCGCGCATTGATGTCCATCTCGCAGCACATGCACAGCCGCTCGACGCCCGGATTCAGCGAACAGATGCCGTTGGACAGCGCCTCCGGCAACATCGGAATCACGCGGCGCGGGAAGTACACGGAGTTGCCGCGCTCGGCGGCTTCCCGATCGAGCGGATCGCCCGGCCGCACGTAGTGGCTCACGTCGGCAATGGCCACGTACAACTTGAACCCCTTGCCCTGCCGCTCGCAGTACACGGCATCGTCGAAATCCCGCGCCGCCTCGCCGTCGATGGTCACGAGCGGCAATTCGCGCAGGTCTTCGCGTCCCTTGAAGTCCTTCTTGAGCACCTTCTGCGGGACTTTCGCGGCCTGTGCCTCGGCATCCGCCGGGAACTCGTGCGGAACCTGATGCTTCCGCACCGCGATCTCGATCTCCATGCCCGGGTCGGTCGCGTCGCCGAGGACCTCCACGATCTGCCCGATCGGCGGACTGAACTTCGCGGGGTGCTGCACGATGCGAACGGTGACGATCTGACCCGCCTGCGCCTTCGCGGCTTCGCCGGCCGGGATCAGGATGTCGTGCGCGAGGCGGCGATCCGCCGGCACCACCATGGTCACGCCATGCTCCACGACCAGCCGACCGACCACGCGCTCGGTGCGGTGTTCGAGGACCTCGACGATCTCGCCTTCGAGACGACCTCGCCGGTCGACGCCGGTCCGTCTCGCCATGACCCGATCGCCATGCATGGTCTTGCTCATCTCGGCGTGGCTCAGGAACATGTCCCCGTCGCCGGCATCCGGAATGAAGAATCCGTAACCCTCGGGATGGCCTTGCACCATGCCGGGGACGAGTTCGAGCTTTTCCGCGATGCACAGCGCGCCGCGACGATTGACGAGGATCTGACCCGCCCGGGCCATGGCCTGCAGGCGTCGCGCGAAGTGGTCGGCCTCGTCTTCCTCGATACCGAGCATGCCCATCAGGCGTTCGGGAGGCAGCGGCGATCCGTCGTCTGCCATGACCTGCAGGATGAATTCACGCGAAGGGAGCGGGTGCTCGTACTTGCGACGCTCGCGCTCGAGATGGGGATCTTTCAGCCGCAAGGCCTGGGCTGGAGAGGGGACGGGAATCTTGTTCTTGGGAGTGCGAGGCACGGGTGATCGGTTCCGATGGGGCGATGCCCCGGTTTTGGTTTGACAAGGCAATGGCGAGCAGCTACATTTCGCGCCCGCTGGCCGAGATGGCGGAATTGGTAGACGCACCAGGTTCAGGTCCTGGCGGGGGCAACCCTGTGGAGGTTCGAGTCCTCTTCTCGGCACCAAGTGTATCTGCAGCGCCTGCTCCGATCCAACGTCGGGGCGGGCTCCACGCGGATGTCCCGGGCGCAATGTCCGGGCAGGCACGCACGACGATCCTCCCGCCGCCTCCACGAACGCAACAAGAGCGATGCGTCACGCCCGGCCGCGTGGTACAGGCCATTGCGCGCACGTTCTGCGTGCCGGCGATGTCATCGCCCGCACGCAGTGCACCCGGACGTCGCGCGCTATTTGGCGAATGGGTGATTCAGGATGATCGTCTCTTCGCGATCCGGTCCGGTCGAGATGAGATCGATGGGAACACCGCACACGGATTCCATGACCTTCAGGTAGCTGCGCGCACTCGCCGGCAGATCCTCGAATCGCTTCACGCCGACGGTGCTGTCATTCCAGCCGGGCACTTCTTCGTAGATCGGCTCGCATTGCGCCAATGATTCGGCGCCCACCGGCAGGATGTCGAAGCGTTCGCCGTCGACGCGATAGCCCACGCCGACCTGCAGGGATTCCATCCCGTCCAGCACATCGAGCTTGGTCACGCACAGGCCGGACACGCCGTTGATCTGCACGGACCGCCGCAGCGCCGCGGCATCGAACCAACCGCAGCGGCGCGGACGCCCCGTCGTCGCCCCGAATTCGTTGCCGCGGCTGGCGATCCGCCTGCCGACGTCGTCGTCGAGTTCGGTGGGAAACGGCCCCGAACCGACGCGCGTCGTGTAGGCCTTCGTGATGCCGAGAACGTAGTCCAGCATCTGCGGTCCGACGCCGGCGCCTGCAGCCGCGGCGCCGGCAACGCAGTTGCTCGACGTCACGAAGGGATAGGTGCCGTGGTCCACATCCAGCAACGTCCCTTGCGCACCCTCGAAGAGCAGGTGGTCGCCGCGGCGTGAGGCTTCGTAGAGCATCCGGGGCACGTCCCCGACCATGGGCTTGATGCGTTCGGCGAGCAGCAGCGTTTCGTCGAGCGTCCTCTGGAAATCGACGGTTTCCGTCTGAAAGTATTGCTTCAGGACGAAGTTGTGGAAATCCAGCACCTCGCCGAGCTTGGCCGCGAAGCGCTCGCGATAGAAGAGATCCTGCAGCCGGATGGCGCGGCGGGCCACCTTGTCCTCATAGGCCGGCCCGATGCCTCGCCCGGTGGTGCCGATCTTCCCTTCGCCTTTCGCTCGCTCGCGCGCCTGATCCAGGGCGATGTGATGCGGGAGGATGAGCGGACAGGCTTCACTGATCGTGAGCCGTCCCAGCACCGGGACCCCCGCGCCTTCGAGCATGCCGATCTCGTCGAGCAGTGCCTGGGGCGAGACCACGACGCCGTTGCCGATGAAGCAGCCGACGTCCTTTCGCAGGATGCCCGACGGAATGAGATGCAGCACCGTCTTCCTGCCGCCGATAACGAGCGTGTGGCCGGCATTGTGGCCACCCTGGAACCGCACCACGCCCTGGGCATGGTCGGTCAGCAGGTCGACCACCTTGCCCTTGCCCTCATCGCCCCATTGGGAGCCAATCACCACGACATTTCTGGCCATGCTCGATCCGTTTGACGTTGAAGCAATCTTTAGCGGTGCGGCTCGACGACCCAGCGGCCATCCCGATGGACCAGTTCCCGACCCGCGCTCTGCAATTCGTCCGCACGCTCGCCGGGCAAGCGCATCACGACGACCTCTCCCTGTGCCCGCAGCGCACGGATGGCGCTCCACAGGGCTCCGTCGTCCCCCCAAGGGGCGGCGATGACCTCACGCCGCTTTCCGGCAGCCGTGACCGCGGCCAGCGCCCGGAGATCGAGACTGAATCCGGTCGCGGCGCGCGCGCGCCCGAAGGCCTTGCCCACCTCGTCGTAGCGGCCGCCCTGCGCCAGCGCATTGGGCATCCCGCTCGCGTAGGCCGCGAACACGACGCCGCTGTGGTAGTGATAGCCACGCAGCTCCGCAAGATCGATCATCAGTGCGTCCACATGCGCAGACAGCTGACGACAGATCGCATCGATCTGCGTGAGACACGCGGCCACTTCCGGGTAGTCCGGCAGCATGCGCCGCGCCACTTCGAGCACCTCGGTTCCGCCGAAGAGTTCCGGCAGCGCGAGAATCGCATTCCGGGTGACGGCCGGGAGGGCACGCGCCAGTTGGCGCAGGCTCGGGACGTCCTTGCCCTGCAGCGCGTGGAACAGTTCACCTTCGAGATCCGGCTCGACCTGTCCGTGACGGCAAATCGCGCGGAACAGACCCACGTGCCCCAGATCCAGATGCATCCCGACCACGCCGGCATCCGCAAGCGCCTCCAGCATCAGGCGCTGGATCTCGATGTCGCTCTCGACACCGCTGTGCCCGTACAACTCCGCCCCGAGCTGCAGCACTTCGCGGGACTGCGACATCCCGGCGGGAAGCGCATGCAGCACGGTGCCGCAGTACGCGAGCCGGGTGACCCCCGGCCGGTTCAGCAAATGGGCGTCGATGCGTGCGACCTGAGGCGTGATGTCCGCCCGCAGACCCAGCAGCCGACCCGACAGTTGATCGACAAGCTTGAATGTGCGCAGGTCGAGATCGTGGCCGGTGCCGGTCAGGAGCGACTCGAGATGCTCGATCAGCGGCGGCATCACCAGTTCGTACCCATGCCCGGCAAAGACGTCGAGCAGGCGTCGGCGAAGCGCCTCCACGCGGCTAGCCTCCTCCGGCAGGACATCTTCGACATACTCGGGCAGTACCCAGTGACGCATGATTCTCTCCGTGCGGACGTCAGTCCGCGCGCAGCATGTACAGGATGAGGAGTCCGATGAGCATGGACGTGAGACCGATGAACCGGAGTTGCCCGTCGGAGAATTCGACGAGCTTGCGGAACGTGTCGCGCCACACGCTCGGGATCAGAAACGGCAGCACTCCCTCGAGCACCAGCATCAGCGCAAGCGCCATCCACAGCGTCGTCTGCACGCCTTCCCCCGTGACTCCGTGCCGCAGCGATCTGCGACGTCAGCGCTTCCCGCCCCCGCCTGCGCTCTTCATGTACTTGAAGAACTCGGCATTGGGCTCGAGCACCATCAGATCGCTCTTGCTGCGGAAGGTCTTCCGGTAGGCATCCATGCTCCGGTAGAAGGCGAAGAACTCTGCGTTCCCCTGGAACGCCCGGGCATAGAGGCCCGAGGCCTTGGCATCGCCCTCGCCCTTGATGCGCTGGGCATCCCGGTACGCTTCCGCAATGATGACCTCGCGCTGCTTGTCGGCGTCGGCGCGGATCTTTTCCGATTCCTCGGTACCCAGCGAGCGCAGTTGCTTGGCGACCCGCGTGCGTTCGGCCTGCATCCGGCCGTAGACGGACTCGCTCACTTCCTGCGGGAGGTCGACGCGCTTCAACCGGACATCCATGACCTGAACGCCGATCTTGCGCGCGTCGGCATCGGCCTTCTCGCGCATGACCTCCATGATCTTCTCGCGCTCGCCGGACACGACCTCGTGAATGGTGCGCTTGCCGAATTCCGCCCGCAGGCTGTCGTTGACCGTCTGGACGAGACGGATGCGCGCCCGCTCTTCGTCGCCCTGCACGCTCACGTAGTACTGCTTCACATCCACGATGCGCCATTTCACGAACGAGTCCACCAGCACGTTCTTCTTCTCCGACGTGAGGAAGAGATCGGGCTCGTCGGAGTCGATGGTCAGGATTCGCCGGTCGAAGGTTCGCACACGATCCACCAGCGGCATCTTCAGGTACAGCCCCGGTGCCTCCTTCACGCCGACGATCTCTCCGAGGCGGAAGACGATCACCGTCTCGCGCTGGTCGACCTTGTACATCGACAGACTCAACACGACGAACGCAACGACGAGCCCGACCAGGACGGTTCCGATATTGCGCTTCATTGGCGAGCCTCCCGATCCCGGCTGCGGAACGCCTCGCGCGACCGCGCGGTCGGCTCGGCCGGCGGGGCGGGTGCAGGTTCCGCTGCCACGGGGGCCTTGGGTGCCACGTCGGGGATAGCGCCCGCGGCGCTCAACTGCATGATCTTGTCGAGGGGCAGGAAGAGAAGATTTCCGCCCGCCTTCGCATCCACCACCACCTTCGTCGTGGCCGACAGGACCTGCTCCATCGTGTCGATGTACATCCGGTCCCGCATCACGGCCGGCGCCTTCTTGTACTCCACCAGCACCGAGGAGAAGCGCGCTGCCTCACCTTCGGCCGCGGCGATCACCTTCTGCCGATAGGCCTCCGCATCCTGCATCAGGCGTGCGGCGGTCCCGCGGGCCTTCGGGATGACATCATTGGAGTACGCTTCGCCCTCGTTCTTCTGCCGCTCGCGATCCTGGTTGGCCTTCACCGCATCGGCGAAGGCCGCCTGCACCTGCTCCGGCGGCTGCGCATTCTGCATGGTGACCTGGCTGATGCTGATGCCGGTCTTGTACCGATCGAGCGTTTCCTGGATGAGCCTCCGGGCATCGACGGCGATCTGTTCGCGGCCTTCGTAGAGCACGAAGTCCATCTTGTTCTTGCCGACGATTTCGCGGATCGCGGACTCGGCGACTTGACGGACGGATTCCTCGGGACTGCGGGTGTTGAACAGATACTCGGTGGGATCCTTCAGCACGTACTGCACGGCGAACTGCACGTCGACGATGTTCTCGTCGTCGGTCAGCATCAGCGATTCCTTCGGGACCTTGCTGCGGACGTCGTTGCGGTAGCCCACCTCCACCGTGCGCACACCCGCCACGTTCACCACCTCCGCAGATTCGATCGGGAAGGGCAGATGCCATCGGGGCCCGGGATCGGTGGACTCGGCCAGCTTCCCGAAGCGCAGCACCACGCCCTTCTGTCCGGCATCGACGATATAGAAGCCGCTGGCCAACCACACGAGCACCACCAGGCCGACCAGCAGGCCGATGCCGCTGCCGAATTGTCTCGGACCGCCACCGCCGCCGTCCTGTCCCGACCCACCCTTGCCGCCGAAGAGCCCGGCGAGCTTCTGGTTGAAGCGGCCCCAGATCTCATCGAGATCCGGCGGACCATCCCCGCGGCGCCTACCCCATTGGGGATCGTTCAGTGCCATCTTGATGTGTTCCTTGGTGAATCGGTGCCGCCGCTCGCCCCGTCATGTCGCCTGTGCGGCGAAGGGTCGCGAATCGGACGAAGACGCGTCCGGAGGTGCGGCAAGCTGATCGAGAGCAGCCCTGAGATGCTCGAGGCCGGCACCGGTGAGAGCGCTCAGCCGAATCGCCTGGATCCTACCATACTCGTCTCGATCGACGCCCGGCGAGAGGCCCGTCCGGTCGATCTTGTTGTACACGACGAGCCGCGGTACGTCATGCGCCCCGATCTCGTCGAGCACCCGGTCGACTTCGCGCATCTGTCCCTCGCGATCCGGGGACGAGGCATCGACGACATGAAGCAGCAGATTCGCCTCGGCCGTGGCCTCGAGCGTGGCCTGGAATGCATCGACGAGCGTGTGCGGAAGGGCGCGGATGAATCCCACCGTGTCGGACAGTACGACGACGCCGCATCCGGTATGCAGCCGGCGCGAAGTGGTATCGAGGGTCGCGAACAGCTGGTCGGCCGCATAGGTTCCGGTGTGCGTGAGCGCGTTGAACAACGTGCTCTTGCCCGCATTCGTGTAGCCGACCAGGGAAACGGCCGGAACCGACTGGCGCGTACGCGCGCGGCGCTGCACCTGTCGTTGGCGTCTTACCCGGGACAGCCGCTCCTTCAGGAACTTCACGCGCTGGGCAAGCAGTCGCCGGTCGGTCTCGAGCTGCGTTTCGCCCGGCCCGCGAAGGCCGATCCCGCCTTTCTGCCGCTCCAGGTGCGTCCAGCCCCGGACGAGTCGTGTCGCAAGGTGCTCGAGCTGCGCGAGCTCGACCTGCAGCTTGCCCTCGTGGCTCTTGGCTCGCTGAGCGAAGATGTCAAGAATCAGTCCGGTGCGATCCAGCACCCGGCAGCTGAGGGCACGCTCGAGATTGCGTTCCTGCGCCGGCGACAGTTCGTGATTGAAAAGCACGAGTTCGGCGCCATTGGCTTTGGCCGTCTCCCCGATCTCGGTCACCTTCCCGCTGCCGGCGAAGGTCGCCGCATTCGGATGCTGCGAGCGGCCGCGAACCTCGGCCACGACGCTTGCGCCGGCGCTCCGAGCCAGTTCGCGCAATTCGGTGGCTGCCTCCTCGGCATCCGGCTCACCATTCAGCAGACTGACCAGGACGGCCCGGTCACCGCCGGTCGGGCGGTCAAACACGGGTCAGCATCTCGGGTACGCCGCAGACGTCATCCGTGATCGCAGCGAACCACGCACCGAAACGGCGCAGCGACGAGCGTCCGATCGACTCAATGATCGGGCGCTTGCTCGACGGCAAAGTTGACGGGACGGGCGGGGACGACAGTGGAGATGGCGTGCTTGTACACCATCTGGGTCACGGTGTTCTTGAGCAGCACGACGTACTGATCGAAGGACTCGATCTGACCCTGCAGCTTGATGCCGTTCACGAGGTAGATCGAGACCGGGACATGTTCCTTGCGAAGCGTGTTCAGGAACGGGTCTTGTAGCAACTGCCCTTTGCCACTCATGGAAGAACTCCTTATGCGATGTCGGAGCTGAGGAACTGTACTTCAATTCGACAGCCAAGTTAAGCAACGGGCCGCAATTCCTCAAAATTTCATAGGTTCGACTCAACCGCGACGGTCCGCGAACGGATTCCTGCCCTGCTTGAACTCGACACGAAGGGGCGTGCCCTGAAGCGAGAAAGCTTCGGCAAACTGATGTTCCAGATAGCGCCTATAGCTGTCCGGAACCGCGGACAGGGAGTTGCCGTGGATCACGATGCGCGGAGGATTCGACCCGCCCTGATGCGCGTAGCGCAATTTCGGTCGCGTCATTCCCGTCCTGGGAGGTTGCTGACGGGCCACGGCATCCATCAGGACCCGCGTCAGGCGCGGCGTGGGCAGCTTGGCCATGGCCGCCGCATAGGCTGCGTTGACCGACCCCAGAAGCGCGCCGACGCCGGTGCCGTTCCTTGCCGAGATGTAGTGCACGCGCGCGAAACCGAGGAAGTTCAGTTTGCGCTCATAGTCGCGCTTGATCCGGTCGCGCACGTCGGGACCCAGGCCCTCCCACTTGTTGATCGCGACGACGAGGGCGCGCCCCGCCTCGAGAATGAAGCCGGCGATGTGGGCGTCCTGATCGGAAACATCCTGGCGGGCATCGAGGACAAGGATGACGACGTTGGCGTCCTCGATCGACTGCAGGGTCTTCAGCACCGAGAACTTCTCCACCGCCGCATCGACCTTGCCCTTGCGTCGCAATCCGGCCGTGTCGATGATCGTGTAGGGGCGCCCGTCGCGCTCGAAGTCGATGTAGATGCTGTCTCGCGTCGTCCCGGGTTCATCGAAGGCGATGACGCGCTCCTCGCCCAGCAACGCATTGACGAGCGTCGACTTGCCCACATTGGGGCGTCCCACCACCGCGATGCGGGGATGCGTCGGCAGCGGCTCTTCCTCGACGTCCGGGAACGGCTCCATCATCAGGTCGACGAGATCGCGGACACCTTCGCCGTGAGCGGCCGAAATCGGCAGCGGTTCGCCGAGCGCCAACTCGTGGAAATCCGCCGCGGCCGAGGCACTCGGCAGACCCTCCGCCTTGTTGACGACGAGCCAGAGCCGCCGACCGGTCCGTCGCAGCTGCTCCGCAATGACCCGATCCTGCGGCGTCAGGCCCTGACGGGCATCGACCATCATGACGATGACGTCGCCTTCGTCCACCGCCTGGAGCGTCTGCCGGGCCATCTCGCGGTAGATCCCCTCCGTCGCGACCGCTTCGAGGCCGCCGGTGTCCACGACCAGGAAAGGCTTGGAGCCGACGCGGCCGTGACCGTAGTGGCGATCCCGGGTCAACCCCGGCTGATCGTGCACGATGGCGTCCCGCGACCGGGTGAGACGATTGAAGAGGGTGGACTTGCCCACGTTCGGGCGGCCCACGAGGACCACGGTCGGTTTCATCGGGATCGAAGCATTCCGTTCAGGACCGTGGCCGGCTCAGCGGACCGTGACGGCATACAGGTGGCCTTCGGTGGTCTGCGCCGCGAGGTTGTTGTCGCCGATGACCATCGGCGCCATCGAGACGGCACTGCCATCGGTGGAAAGTCGGCCGACCACGTGGCCATCGTCCTGGCTCAGGAAGTGTAGATAGCCCTCGAAATCGCCGACGACGACATGACGCCCGACGACGGCGGGTGCGCCGAGGGAGCGATACGAGAACTGATCGAGCTTCCACAGGCTCGCGCCGGACGTCCGGTCCACCGCATGCACGCTGCCCGTTTCATCGACGAAGAAGAATGCGGTCGCACTCGCCGCCAGCCCGCCCGGCGAAGACGCATTCCTCGCCCAGGAGAGCGCGCCGCGGGCCGCGTCGAAGCACGCGATGCGCCCCTGGAACGACACGGCGCACGCCTGTCCTCCTTCCACCACCGGCGTGCTGAGCACGTCGGTCACACGCTCGAGTTCGGTCTCGCCCTTGGGTTGCGAGACGGCGGCTTCCCAGACCAGACTGCCGTTGGCCAGCCGCAGTGCCACCATCCGCCCGCCGGCCAGCCCGGCATAGACAACGCCGTCCACGATGCGCACGCGGAACGGATTGCGGATGATGAGCGCGGGTGGATTGACCGGGAGGTACTCCCACTTGCGGGCCCCATCGGCGACGTCGAAACCGGCAATCCGACCATCACCGCTGCGAACGACCACGATCGAATCCGACAGCACGGGCGCACTCAGTACCTCGCTCGCCGCATTGGCGCGCCACTTCAGCTTGCCGGTGGCGGCGTCCAGCGCCAGCACTTCGCCGCGCGCGGTCCCCACGAACACGAGACCCTCGCCCGCCTCGACCCCGCCCGAGAGGGGATCCTTCAGCGAAACCGACCACTTGCGCCGCCCGTTGCGACCGTCGAGCCGACGCACCTCGCCTTCGGTCCCGGCGACGAAGTAGTCCCCCTCCCACAGGGCGGGCGTGAAGAGATAGGGCCCCGACTCGCCGGCGGAGGCCTTCCAGGCGACCTTCGCCTTCACTTCCGGCTTGAACTTGACGAGTTCCGCGGGCTGCGGTCCCGTATCCGAGCATCCGACAACCGCAAGCGCAACGAGCGCTGCAGCGGCGAGCCGCCAGCCCCGCTTCACCGTGCCCCCAGGGCGTCGCGCTTCACCTCGACCACATTGCGGTAGGCCGCCGACTTCGGCAGCTTGTCGAGCGCGACCTGGTAGGCGGCCTTGGCCTCATCGACCTTGTTCTGCGCGACGAGCACATCACCGCGGGCGTCGGCGAACAGCGCCGCGAACGCCTCGCTCGGCGGCGAACTGACGGCCCTGATGGCGTCGTCGTATTTCTTCTGGTCCAGCAGCACGGCGGAGAGTCGGAGACTCGCAAGCGCCCGGATCGGCTCGTCCTGCGCAGCATCCACGGCTGCGCGCAGCAGTTCCTCGGCCGCCTTCAGATCGGCCTTCTCGAACAGCACCTTGGCGGCGACGATGCCGCCTCGGGCGCCGTAGGCGGTCCGTGCATAGTCGGTCGCGAGGGACTTGGCGAGATCGAGAGACTTCTTGGCGTCTCCGAGTCGGACGGCTTCCTCGAGATCCGCGAACAGCGCGGCCGCCTTCAGCGCCTGCTGCTCCTTGTGGTACCGCCACCCCTGAATGCCCGCGACACCCAACACGAAGGCCACCACGACGGCGATGACAAGCCTGCCGTACTGCTGCCACCATGCCTTCAGTGCCTCGATGTTTTCCTGTTCTTCGAGATCGTAGACCGCCATCGCCCCTGTCCTTATGACTTGATGAGTGCCGCCAGCGACGGCACCGGAACCCGAACCTGCGCCTTCTCTTCGCGCATCGCCTTCAGCGTCGCTTCACCCGCGTCGGCCTCATCGTCGCCGACGATGACGGCAAACCGGGCGCCGCTTGCGTCGGCCCGCTTCATCTGCGACTTGAAGCTGCCCCCGCCCGCATGCAGCACCGTGTCGATCCCGTCGTCGCGCAACGATTCGACGACTCGCCAGGCATGCTCTTCCGCGCGCGCGCCGCTCCAGACGAGATACACGTCCGGCGCCTGTGCCGGGATCGGCCGTCCGGAATCCGCGAGCAAGGCGATCAATCGCTCCACGCCCATCGCAAACCCGGCCGCCGGCGCGGGCCTGCCCCCGATCTGTTCGATCAACCCGTCGTAGCGCCCGCCTGCGCACACCGTGCCCTGCGCGCCCAGCTTCGTGGTGACCCACTCGAACACGGTCCGATTGTAGTAGTCCAACCCGCGGACCAATCGGGGATTGATGCGGAACTCCACGCCGGCATTGCGAAGCAGCCGCTGCACATCCTCGAAATGCTTGAGCGATGCCTCGTCCAGATCGTCCATCAGCCGGGGCGCGTGCGCCACGATCGACTGCATCGCCGGATTCTTGCTGTCCAGGACCCGCAGCGGATTCGTGTGCATGCGACGCCGGGCGTCGTCGTCCAGCGCTTCCTGATGGCGCTCGAAGTGCTGCACCAGGCGTTGGCGGTAGCGTGCTCGCGATTCGGCATCGCCGAGCGTGTTCAGTTCCAGCGCCACGTCGGTGAGGCCCAGGTCCCGCCACAGGCGCGCGCCCATGACGACGAGTTCGACGTCGATGTCCGGACCGGCCAGCCCCAGCGCCTCGACGCCGATCTGGTGGAACTGACGGTAGCGGCCCTTCTGCGGGCGCTCGTGCCGGAACATGGGACCGGCGTACCAGAGCCGCTGCGCCCCCGGGTACAGCAGATTGTGTTCGAGCACCGCCCGGACGCAGGAGGCCGTGCCCTCGGGCCGCAGCGTGAGACTGTCCCCGTTCAACCGGTCGGTGAAGGTGTACATCTCCTTCTCGACGATATCGGTGACTTCCCCGATGGACCTCACGAACAACTCCGTGCGCTCCAGAACCGGCATGCGGATCTGGCGGTAACCGTAACGGCGCAGCCAAGCACGCACCGTGTCTTCGAACCATTCCCAGACAGGCGTCTCCTGGGGGAGCACGTCGTTCATGCCCCGGATCGCCTGGATCGTTTCGGTCATTGTCTTGTCGAGTCTCGTATGGAATCGGCGCCGCGTCAGGCAGAGGTCGCCGCGGCCGGCTTGTCGGCAGTGCCGAACCGGGCACGGACGTAATCCTCGACGATGGTCTGGAACTCCTCGGCGATGCGCTCGCCTTTCAGCGTCACTGTCTTGTGACCATCCACGTAGACCGGTGCCACGGGATTCTCCCCGGACCCGGGCAGGCTGATGCCGACGTCGGCGTGCTTGCTCTCGCCCGGACCGTTGACGACGCAGCCCATCACGGCGACGTGCATGTCCTCGACGCCCGGGTAGCGATCGCGCCAGACGGGCATCTGCTCGCGCAGATAGCCCTGGATCCGCGCCGCCAGTTCCTGGAACACGGTGCTGGTCGTTCGACCGCATCCCGGACACGCGATCACCATCGGCGCGAAGCTGCGCAAGCCCATGGTCTGCAGGATCTCCTGCGCCACCACGACCTCGCGCGTGCGGTCCCCGCCCGGCTCCGGCGTCAGGGAGATGCGAATGGTGTCGCCGATCCCCTCCTGGAGCAGGACCGCGAGGGCTGCCGTCGAGGCGACGATTCCCTTGGATCCCATGCCGGCCTCGGTCAACCCCAGGTGGAGGGCATGGTTCCCGCGCGCCGCGAGCGACCGGTACACGAGGATCAGGTCCTGCACGCCGCTCACTTTCGCGGAAAGGATGATCCGGTCGGCCGGCAATCCCCATCGCTGTGCCTGCTCCGCGCTCTCGAGAGCGGACACCACGAGCGCCTCACGCATCACCTCGGCGGCCTCCCGCGGCTCGGCGGCGCGGGCATTCTCGTCCATCAGACGCGCCAGCACCTCCGCATCGAGGCTGCCCCAATTCACACCGATCCGCACCGGCTTGTCGTGTCGGCAGGCCAGTTCGATCATCGTCGCGAACTGCTCGTCGCGCTTCGATCCCTTGCCCACGTTGCCCGGGTTGATGCGGTACTTGTCGAGCACCCGGGCGCACTCGGGCACCTGCGTGAGCAGCCGGTGTCCGTTGAAGTGGAAGTCCCCGACGAGCGGGACCTTGCACCCCTTGGCATCAAGCCGTTCCCGGATCTTCGGAACGGCTGCGGCGGCTTCGGCCGTGTTCACCGTGACGCGGACGATCTCAGAACCGGCTCGCGCGAGCGCAAACACCTGCGCCACGGTCGCGTCGACTTCAGCCGTGTCCGTATTGGTCATCGACTGGACCACGACCGGCGAACCGCCGCCGATGCGGACCGGGCCGACTCGGACGCCGAGCGACGCGCGCCGCGGCAGAGAGGACTGCGCCACGGAGACCGTCCTACTCGAGTGTGATGTGCGCGACGTCGGTCCGGGTGGACGGACCGAGATCGATCTCGCGGGCGTTGTAGCGCACGCTGACCCCCCCCGCGTTGCCCACCGTCACCTGGAACGGCGGCTGTCCGCGGATTACGCGTTCGGTCCCGGCCGGATTGAGCTGCGAGAAGATCACGCCCCCGCTCGCATCACGGACTTCCACCCAGGATTCCCGCGAGAACGACAAGCGGATCTCCGGTCCGCCGGCAGGCCGTTGCGTGGTCGGGTCGAGCGGCGCCACCGCCGGTGTCGTGCGGGTCTCGCGAGCCTCCGGCCTTGATGCCGGTTTCGCTTCCGACGCGGCAGGCGTCGGGGTCTGGGCCGGGGTCGGCTTCGGTTCGGCCGGGAGTGTCTTCTTCGACGATTCCGCAGGCTTCGCGGCGGCCGGCGATGCTTCTGCCGCCGGAGGCACGATCGGCGTCTTGGGCGCCGTGACCCCTGCCGATGCGGGCGTACCGGAAATCGGCGGCGGAATGCCGGCGTCTGCACTCGCGGCCCCCGGGGCCGGCGCCGGGGACTCGGCTGGCGTCGGGACCGCAGGCGCTGCAGCCTCCTGGGCAGGCGCAGCAGCGGGTGCCACCGCCTCGCCAGCCGGCGCCGGCGACGGGGGAGACGGCGGCGTCACGCTCCGGCTGTGGTAGTACACGATGCCCGCCGCCGCGACGATCAGCGCGACGGTGATCGGCAACCATCCCTTCTTCCCGCGACGGGACTCGAGCGGCGTACGCAGGCTGGCCGGAATCTCGCCGGCGCGCGCCGTCATCGCGGGTGCCACGCCACGCACCGGCGCCGGCAATCCGCCCAGACGCTCGGCAAGTCCCACGAGCGCTTCGCCGTCCAGGCCGACGAGGCGCGCATAGTTGCGCATGAAACCCCGGACGAAGACCGGGCCCGGGAGATCCGCGAAGGCATCGCGTTCCAGCGCTTCGACCTGACGAGGATGGAGCTTCAGGTGCCGGGCCACATCGGCCACCGACAGACCGAGGCGTTCGCGCGCCTCGTGCAGTTGCTGTCCCGCCGTCGCCTCGGCAGGCGGCGGCGTCTCCCCCGGAGCGCCGGGAGTCATGATCTCGGGCGCCGCGTCGTTCATTCGAATCGCCCTTCGAGGAACGCCTTCGTCTCAGGAGACTCCGGATGGCGGGATTTCAATTGCGATCCGTAGGACATCAGCGCGGCCCGGTCACCGAGTTGGTTCTCGATGCGCGCGCCGAGCCACAGGGAGGAGGCATCTGCATTCTGGACTCGTTGCATGTAACGGGTGAGATAGGTCTTGGCGAGGTTGTACTGTCGCTGACCGAAGTGCAGTTGCGCAAGGCTGATCATCGCCCGCTCGTCCGTCGGCGCCACGGCCAGGGCCCGCTCGAAATAGGACTGCGCGGCGACGGAATCGCCGGCACGGCGCGAACAGATGCCGGCGTTCACGAAGGCGTCCTGCGGCGTCGTGTACAGCGGGTTCTTCAGCGCCGCAAGAAAATACCGGATCGAATCCTTCTCGCGCTTGCGGTCGCAGAGGAACAGGCCGTAGTTGTTGTTCGTGTCGGAGTCGTTCGGATCGATCTTCAACGCCCGCTCGAAGCTCGCTCTGGCCTTGTCGTCCTCGCGAAGCTCCATGTACACCAGGCCCAGCGTATTGTGAGCCGGCACGTACCGGGGGTCCGCCTTGAGCGCTTCATTGAGTTCCTGCAGCGCCACGGCAAAGCGCCCGATGTGCAGATAGCTTGCACCGAGTTCCGTGTGCGCCCGCGCCCGCTCGGCTGCGCTCGCGGGATTCTGCGCCGCCTGGACCGGCGCGGCGGGTGGACTCTCCTGCCGGGGTTGCGGCGACTGGCAGGCAGTCACCAGAACCGCACCGAACAGGCACAGCGTACGCAGGATCGTCATGGGGCGGGCACCACGGAAATGCGCCGTTCCGTCCGGCGCGTCTTGTCGTTGACCTGGCCGGCGAGCTGACCGCAGGCCCCGTCGATCTCCTGGCCGCGCGTCTTGCGCACCGTCGCGACGAACCCCTCGCGAATCAGGTGGCCCTGGAAGCGCGTGACGGTATCCGGATCGGATCGATCGAACCCGGAATCGGGGAACGGGTTGAACGGAATCAGGTTGAACTTGCAGGGAAGATCACCGATCAGGTCGACAAGTTCCCGGGCATGGGCCGGCGTGTCGTTGACGTTCTTGAGCATCACATACTCGAACGTGACGAAGTCCCTCGGCGAACCTGCGCGCTGCCATCGCGTCCCGGTCACGGCCGGCACCGGCGCCGGCGCGACATCGTCGTCCGGATCGGCGGGAAGCGCGGCGCCGTCCACGTAGCGCCGACAGGCCGCCAGGAGTTCCTTCAGTGGCCACTTCCGGTTGATCGGCACCAACCGATCGCGCAGCGCATCGTTCGGTGCGTGCAGCGAGACGGCCAGCGAAACCGGCAGCGTTTCGCGGAGGCGATCGATCCACGGCACCATCCCCGACGTCGACAGCGTGACACGCCGGCGGGACAATCCGTAGGCATGGTCGTCGAGCATCACGCGCATCGCCGTCACCACGGCATCGAAGTTCGCGAGCGGCTCGCCCATGCCCATCATCACGACATTCGTGATCACCCGGTGACCGTCATCGAGACGCGCGCCGAGGGCGCGATTCGCATGCCACAGCTGTCCGAGGATCTCCCCGGCCGTCAGGTTGCGGTTGAAGCCCTGCCGCCCCGTGGAGCAGAACGCGCATTCGAGGGCGCATCCCACCTGGCTCGACACGCACAGCGTGCCCCGGTTGACCTCCGGGATGAAGACGGTCTCGACCCCATTGCCGGCACCGACGTCCAGCAGCCACTTGCGCGTTCCGTCCGTCGAGAGATCGTCGCGCATGATCTGCGGAGCAGTCACCGCGCACTCCGCGGCCAGGCGTCCGCGGAGATTCTTCGAGATGTCCGTCATCTGCTCGACATCGGTCACGCCGCGGCGGTGCACCCAGCGCAGGATCTGACGGGCGCGGAACGGTTTCTCGCCGCGCGCCTCCAGCCATGCGCCGAGCGAGGCGATGTCGAAATCGAGCAGATTCACCGGCATCAGCGGGAGAACACGTCCAGCGACGGGAAGAAGTACGCGATCTCGACGCGGGCGGTCTCGGGCGCGTCCGAGCCGTGGACGGCGTTGGCGTCGATCGAATCGGCGAAGTCGGCGCGGATGGTGCCGGGCGCAGCCTTCTTCGGATCGGTCGCGCCCATCAGGTCGCGATTCTTCGCAATGGCACCTTCCCCTTCCAGCACCTGGATCATCACGGGGCCTGACGTCATGAAGCTCACGAGATCCTTGAAGAAGGGGCGCTCGCGGTGCACCGCATAGAAGCCCTCGGCCTGGCTGGTGGACAGGTGCGTCATGCGCGCGGCGACGATCTTCAGGCCGGCGCCTTCGAAACGGCTATAGATCTGACCGATGACGTTCTTGGCGACGGCATCAGGCTTGATGATGGAAAGGGTGCGTTCGACAGCCATTGACTTCTCCAGATGTTGATCAATTTCGCAGACAATTCAGAAGGATAGCACGTCATCCGAGGTGAGCCAAGCGCGACAAGGGAAACTCTCGTTAGGCAGTCGGCATATCGGGTGTTAGCATCCCGCTCCATCCTGACGCTGCTCTGACGCGCCTTCCCCGGATGGCCACCGCCAAACCGAACGACCCACAGCAGGAAGACCTCAAGCGCCGCGCCGTCAGGCGCCTCGTCGTCGCCCTCGTTCTCATCGCCCTCGCCGTCGTCGGTCTCGCCGTTCTCGACCGGCTGGCCCAGCGTAAACGCATCGAGACAGCGCATACCGCGGCGCCGGTCGCGGCACCGGCACCGGCAAAACCCGCTTCTCCGGAACCCGCACCGCCTGCAGCCCCGGCGGTCGAACCGCCGCCGCCGCCGCAACCTCCCGCTGTCGAGGAACCCGCGACGACCCGGCCGCCCGTCCGCACCACCGGGGATTCGTCCGCGGCGGAATCCACACAAGGCGTGAACCGGAACAGCCCGGGACCCACAGCGGCAAAGCCGACGACACCGATGCCCGCGTCGCCGCCGACCGGGCCTTCGACGAAGTCGCCTCGTGCCACGGCACCCGTGTCGGTACCGCCTGGGGCTGCCGCCAGGATCCCGGCCGCTCCCCCGCCACAACCGGAGACTCCTCCCGCCAGAACGCCCGACGCCGCGAAGCCCGCCGCGCCGCCGAAGCCGACGCTCGCGGCCCCGCCCGAGCCGGAACCATCGCGTGGTTTCGTCGTGCAGCTGGGGGTCTTCACGAGCTACGCCAACGCCGAGTCCCTGCGCGAGAAACTGAAGCAGCTCGGCATCGAATCGCACACGGAGACGCGGCTGCAGGTGGGGCCCTTCAACGAGCGCACGGACGCCGAGAGGGAAATGGATCGGTTCCGGGCATTGGGGCTGAAGCCCGTGCTGGTGCCGCAGCGCTGAATCCATCCCGGATCGATCACGCGACGACGCGATCGATCCGTGCTCCTGTCACCGCATCCCCAGCGCCGCCGGCAGCCAGAGGGAGATCGCCGGTACGTAGGTCACGAGAATCAGGTAGAGCAGCATCACGCCGACCCAGGGCAGGCAGGCGATCGACACCTCGGTCATGCCCATCCGCGCGAGATGGCTCGCGACGAAGAGGTTCAAACCCACGGGCGGATGGATCATCCCGATTTCCATGTTCACGGTCATCACGACACCGAGATGGATGGGGTCGATCCCGAGGCTCTGCGCGATCGGCAGGAACAGCGGCGCCAGGATCAGCACGATGGAACTGGGCTCCATGAACTGCCCGGCCGCGAGCAGGGCCACGTTCACGGCCAGCAGGAACATCCACGGGGACAGTTCCTTCGACGTCACCCATTCCGAAACGGCCTGGGGAATCTGCTCCGACGTCAACAGGTAGGAGAACAGCACCGCGTTGGTGACGATGTAGAGCAGCATCGCACTGGTGTTCGCCGCCGAGAGCAGCACGCGGAACGTGTCGCGCAGGCGCAGATCGCGATAGATGAACACCGCGGCGATGAAGGCATAGACCGCGCTCACTGCCGCCGCTTCGGTGGGCGTGAAGATGCCGCCGTAGATCCCGCCCATCACGATGGCGACCAGCAACAGACCCCAGAACGCTTCACGGAAGGCCGTCCAGATCTCGGCCAGGCTCGCCCGCGGCATCGTCGGAAACCCCTTCCGTCTGGCAGTGATGAAAGTCACGCCCATCAGGACGACTGCGAGCAGCACGCCGGGCACCACGCCTGCGATGAACAGCTTGCCCGCGCTCGTGCTCGTGCTGACCGCGTAGATGATCATCACGATCGAGGGCGGGATCAGGATGCCGAGAGAGCCGGACGTGGTGATGACGCCGACCGCGAACCGCTTCGGGTACCCGTGCTTCATCATCGCCGGCAGCATGATCGAACCGATGGCCGCCACGGTCGCGGGACTGGACCCGGAGATCGTGGCGAAGAAGGCGCAGGCGAGAATCGCGGCCATGGCCATCCCGCCCGGCATCCAGCCGACCAGCGAGGTCGCGAAGCGGATGATCCGCGCCGCCACCCCGCCTTCGGTGAGGAACGCACCGGCCAGGACGAAGAACGGGATCGCCATGATCGCGAAGTTCTCCAGCCCGGTGAACAGGCGCTGCGAGATGATGTCGACCGTCTCCATCGAGAACGACGAGAAGCCGACCATGTAGACGAGCACGGTCAGGCCGAGCGCGATGGAGATCGGCGTCCCGGTGGACAGCAGGACCAGCAGGATCAGGATGATGATCAGCGCGGTCATGCGCCGTGCGTTGCCTCGTCGATCGACGCAATCGCCGGTCCGTGCGACGGCAGCGTCCCGTCCCGCCGGAAGCGCACGAGCACCTGCAGGAAGCGATAGCACATCAGGCCGGAACCGAACGGAATGCACAGGTAGACGACCCACCGCGGCCATTCGAGGTCAGGTGTGACCTGGCCGGTGTCCATCATGAACAGCACCCACCGCGCACCGAGGATCGCGATGGTGATCGTGAACAGCGCCCCGAGCAGCAGCGCCACCGTGACGAGCCGCTTTTTCCAGAGCGGCGTCGCGTGATTGACGAGCAGGTCCACGCCGATGTGGATGCCGGTGCGGGCGCCGTAGGCCGCGCCGAACTTGGCCATCCAGATGAACAGGATGATGCAGAGCTCCTGCGCCCAGGTGAAGTCGTACTGCCCGGTGATGTCCCAGATCCAGTCGATCCTGGCCGTGAACCGGTGGACGACCGCGACGAAGATGACCACCGTGGCCACCGCGATCAGCGTCGCGATGAGCCACTCCTCGAGATGGTCGAGCATCCGATTGAACAGTCGCACGGCAGGGATCGCGCGTGACGGGGGAGGCGGGAACCGGCGCGCCGTCAGCGCTTGCGCCGTTCTTCCGCCACCTGGTTGGAGACGGCGTAGATGCCGTGGATGAGGTCCCGGCCGATCGCGGATTCGAACTCGCGGTGCACGGGCAGCAACGCCTTCTGCCATTCGGCGCGGTCCTTGTCCGGCAGGAGGTAGACCTCCGTCGTGCCGGCGGCCTTCACGGCGGCGAGCGCATCGGCATTCTCCTTGGCCGAGATCGCCCGCTCGTACCGGGTGGCGTCCTTCATCGCCTGTTCGAGGAGCGTCCGGATGTCCGCGGGCAGACCGTCCCAGAACTTCTTGTTCGCGATCACGGCATAGACGAGATAGCCGTGATCGGAGAGCGTGACGTGCCGCTGCACCTCATGCATCTTCTGCGTGTACAGGTTGGAGATCGAATTCTCCTGCCCGTCGACCACCCCTTGCTGCAGCGCCGTGTACACCTCGCTGAACGCCATCACCTGGGGGATCGCCCCCAAGGTCCGGAAGGTCGACGACAACACCTTGGACGACTGCACGCGAACCTTGAGCGCACGGAAGTCCGACAGCCGGCGCAGCGGCCGGTTTGCCGAGAGCGCCTTGAAGCCGTTGTCCCAGTACGCCAGTCCCTTGATGCCCTTCGGCTCCAGCTTCGCGAACAGGTTCCGACCGATCTCGCCGTCGGTCACGCGATACACCGTCTCCGTGTTCGGAAACAGGTACGGAAGATCGAAGACCTCGAATTCGCGAACGCCCAGCGGTCCGAACTTGGACACCGACGGCGCGAGGAGGTGAACCGCGCCTCGCTGCAATGCCTCCAGTTCGTCCCCGTCCTTGTAGAGCTGACTGTTCGGGTAGACCTCGACCTTGACGCGTCCCTTCGAGGCGGTCTCGGCGAGCTGCTTGAACTTCTCGGCGGCCTTCCCCTTCGGGGTGTCCACGGCGACCACGTGACTGAACTTGATCGTGATGGTCTGGGCCAGGGCCGCCGGAATCGGGAGCGCGAGCAGACAGGCGGCGCCGACGACGGCGCGCAGGAGTAAGTGCATGGGGATCTCCGGAAAGGCGCGGCCGATTCTAATCGGATTGGGTGCGGGCGGGCGACCGCAGCCGCCCCGCCACACGTTCGACTTGCGGCAGGATGCCCGGCTCGCCTTCGCCGGCGGCGAAATCGGGATCCACGCCGACGCCGGGCACGAACACGAGCCTGCCGTCGACGAACACCAGCGGCAGACGGAGGCGCTCGGAGGGCGGGACGTCGAACTCCTGGAAGAGGTTCTTCAGCGTCCGCGTCGGACGGCCCCGGGCCACGCACAGGCGTTCGCCGCCGCGGCGCTGCGCCACGACGACACGGCGTGCCGCCAATCCGTCGGCTCTCAATCCTGCGCCGAGGGACGGAACGAACGAGAGAGATCGTCCGTCCGGCAGGGTCAGATGCGACTCGCCCCGCCAATGCACTTCCCAGCCCGGCGCGGTCACCATCCGGTCCGTCCGGCGCAACCGGCCGCGCTCGCTCACGAGACGGACGTCGCCGATGTCGAGCACCGGTTGCCGAGCGGGTGACGCGGATGCGAGCTGTCGGAGAAAGCCGGAGAGCGCCTCGCGGGAGGGAGCACGGACGCCCGCGTCCTTGAGCCACGTCCTGACCGCATTGGCCTGACGCAGCGGAACGAGCGCCCGCAGGCGGTCGACCCGGAGTGCGTCCCCGGTGCGGCAGCCCTCGAGATCGGATGCGGCGACGGCCCGCATCAGCGCATCGCCATCCGCGGCGTTCGCGGCCGCTCGCGCCAGCGTTCGGCGATAGGCGGGGAATCGCGCCTCCAGGCGCGGCAGGATCTCCGCCCGGAGGAAGTTGCGGGGATGAACCGGATCGGCATTCGATTCGTCCTCGATCCAGTCGAGGCCTGCGCCGATCGCGTGGTCCCGCAGCGTGGATCGCGGCAGCGTCAGCAGCGGCCGCCAGAGCCGCTGACCCGAGTCGAGAGAGCGCTCGGCCGGCATCGCGGCGAGGCCGCCCAGTCCGGCGCCGCGCAGCAACTGCAGCAGCATCGTTTCGGCCTGGTCGTCGGCGTGGTGCGCGAGCGCCACGACGTCCGCATCGAGCGAGCGGTAGCAGCGGTAGCGCTCCGCGCGCGCGGCCGCTTCCACCCCGCGTGCGTCGTCGCGTGCCACCTGCACCCGCTCGACGCGAAGCGGGACACGCCACGCGCGGCAGAGCCGATCGCAGAACGCGGTCCAGGTGTCGGCGTGGGGACTCAGCCCGTGATGCACGTGCAGCGCCGAGAGCACCAGGCCGGCGGTTTCCCGCACCACCGTGAGGCCGTGCAGCAGGGCCACGGAATCGAGACCGCCGCTCAATCCGACGGCGATGCGCCGCGCGGTCGCGGGCATCAACGCGCTCTCCGCACGCAGGTGCGCGACCAATGCGCTGTCGGTCGCCGGAACCCTCGCGGCACCCGGATCCACCGCCATCGGTTCGAGAGGCACGGACCCTAGCGGGTCGGCATCACTTCCTTGAACTTGCCGTACCCCAGCAGCCGTTCGAAGCGGGCTTCGACGAGATCGTCGACGGACTTCGCCTGCAATTCCTTCAGCGAATCATTCAGGGCGCGTCGCGCCGCCTGCATGGTCGCCCCGTGATCGCGATGCGCACCGCCGAGCGGTTCGTTGATGACACGGTCGATCAGGCCGAGCGTCTTCAGCCGGTTCGCCGTGATCCCCAGGGTCTCGGCCGCCTCCGGGGCCTTGTCGGCGCTCTTCCACAGGATCGACGCGCACCCCTCGGGCGAGATCACCGAGTAGATCGCGTACTGCAGCATCATCACGGTATCACCGACGGCGATCGCAAGCGCCCCGCCCGATCCGCCCTCACCGATGACGGTGCAGACGATGGGGACGCGCAGTTCGGCCATCACATAGAGGTTGCGCCCGATGGCTTCGGACTGACCGCGCTCCTCCGCGCCCACACCCGGATAGGCCCCCGGGGTGTCGACGAAGGTGAAGACCGGGATGCCGAACTTCTCGGCGAGCTTCATCAGCCGCAGTGCCTTGCGGTACCCCTCCGGCTTCGGCATGCCGAAGTTGCGGAAGATCTTCTCCTTCGTGTCGCGGCCCTTCTGGTGCCCGATGACCATGCACGACTGCCCGCCGAAACGCGCCAGCCCGCCGACGATGGACGGGTCCTCCGCGAAGGCGCGGTCGCCGTGCAGCTCGTCGAAGTCCGTGAACAGGTTCTGGATGTAGTCGAGCGTGTAGGGGCGCTGCGGGTGGCGCGCCACCTGGGAGATCTGCCAGGCGGAGAGCTTGGCGTAGATGTCCTTCGTCAGGGTGTTGCTCTTCTTCTGCAGCCTGGAAATCTCCTCCGAGATGTCGACGGCGGAATCGTCCTGCTTGTAGCGCAGCTGCTCGATCTTCTGCTCGAGTTCCGCGACGGGCTGCTCGAAATCGAGGAAGGTCGTCTTCATCGCCGGCGTGGCGGTCGTGTTCATGCAGTCCTCACTTCCCGTAGTTCGCCTGGAGGTAATCGACGATCGCCCGGGCATCCGCCTCGGAGATGGGCGCGCCCATGACCTTGATCATCTTGTTGACGGTGCCTTCCCAGCCCTTGCGGTCGAGGAAGGGGGAATTCATGCCGATGTAGTCGAGACTGTGGCACACGATGCAGTTCGCCTCGACCCGATCGCGCCCGGGGCCCGGCCGGAGTTCGATCGCGTCCTCACCGGCGAGAACCGGGAGCGCGACGAACGCGGTGACGGCGATCCATCGTCTCATCGGCATGTCACGCGCAGATGATCTTCAGGCGTTGGACCACGTTGTTGTGGTACCCCGCCGGATTGAAGATCAGGTCCGATGTCTGGGTGGCGCCGGCGCGGTTGGTCGCCTTTGCCATCACCGTGTGTTCACCGGGCTTCGGATTGAACGCGAAGCTCCATGGGCGCCAGGAATACCGCCCGGCATCCTCGCCGAGCGTCGCCAGGCTCCAGGTCCTGCCGCCGTCCACCGACACTTCGACGCCGGCGATACCGTAGCCGCCATCCCAGGCGATCCCGCGGACGAACAGCGGCGAGTTCGCCTTGTAGAGCATGCCGTCCCGGAGATTCGTGATCAGGGAATTCACCACCATCTCGGTGATGGGCGTATTGGCCTCCGTCTCCTGCGACACGAAGCGGTCGATGACCGGAAAGCGACGCTTCGGCACGCGATAGGCGGGATTCATCCAGAAACCCTTCAGCGGCTGGGCCAGCACCTGAACGGACACGAGGTGCTTCATCCAGTAGGTCGCCGTCCATCCGGGCACGACAAGCCGGACCGGGAACCCGTTCCAGTGCGGCAGGGCGGCGCCGTTCATTTCCCACGCGAGCAGCGTGTCCTCGTCCAGTGCCTTCCACGCCGGCAGGCTCTTCACGAAATCCGGCGTCGCTTCGGACGCACCGGAATCGGCACCGTCGAATGCCACTTCCATCGCACCGGACGTCACGCCCGCCTTCGCCAGCACGTCCTTCAGGCGTACCCCCTTCCAGCGCGCATTGCCCATGGCACCGTAACCCCACTGCACGCCGGGGACATGGGGATCGGACAGGCCGCGCCGGTTGCCGGAGCATTGGCAGACCGCCGCCAGTTCCACCACCGGATAGTCCCGCTGCAGGTCCGTCAGCGACAGTTCCGACGCCCGCTCCACGGCATCGCCGCCGATGCGCAGCCGCCATTCGGCGGCCTCCACGGTCGGGATGTTGGACAGGTGATAGCGAACGAAGAAGGCGTCGTTCGGGGTGAACAGCTCGTTGAAATAGCGGGTGGGCGTTTCGAAGTTGGGCGGACGCCAGGAGCGCTTGATCAGCGGCAGCTTGCCGGGCAGCGTGCCCCAGGCGGCAGACTCCAGGGCGCCGGCCGGCAGCCCGGCAGGTCCGGGATTCTGCTGCGACCATGCGCCCGGAATGGGGGCGAGTATCCCCACGCCCGCCATCGCCTTCAGCAAGCGTCGGCGGTCAGACATGGGGAATTCGCGCGTAGGGATCGGTCATCACGGGCGAATTCTGACACAAGGTGGCGCAGTCAACCCGGGGACGTTGAAGCGGGTCGACGGGCGGATGGCTCGCCCCCGCCCGGGCGCAATTCGCCTTGAAGGATCGATCGGCGATCGTTCGATGCAATACCTGACCCCGACCCGGACCGCCTCCGGATGGGACCACGACCTGCGGCGCGGGCGCGGCCGATCCTGGCCGTGCACCGCAAGCGGGCTGCCGCCGGATTCAGAAGAGGACCCCGGACTTCCCGCGGGGATCGCCCGCCGCCGTTGCCTCCCCGCTGATCGCATCGACGAACACCGCCTGCATGTTGCCCCACCGGCGCCGTCCTTCCTGCACGGTGTGCCCCTTCGATTTCAGCGCGGCCATCCACTCCGGGGAGAACTGCCCCGGTTCGACCTCGATGCGATCCGGCAGGAACTGGTGATGGAAGCGCGGGCGCCCCACCACCTGCGCGAGGTCGACCGCGGGCCGATGCACGTGCTCGAGGATGCCCAGCAGCACCATGCTGAGGATGCGCGCCCCCCCCGGCGTCCCCAGCACGAGCACGCCGCGCGCGTCCTCGACGAACGTCGGGGCCATGCTCGACAGCGGACGCTTGCCGGGCGCGATCGCATTGGCCGCGAATCCGGTGAGCCCGTACAGGTTCCCCCCCTGCATCGAGATCGCGAAATCGTTCATCTCGTTGTTGAGCATGACGCCCGTGCCGCCGAGCACCAGGCCCGCGCCGAACGGTCCGTTGATGCTGAGGGTCGCGGCCACGCGATTGCCGGCGGCATCGACGACCGAGAAGTGCGTCGTGTCGTCGCCCTCCTGCAGCTCTGCGGCGGCTTCCAGTGACGCGCTCGGCGTCGCCCGGTCGAGGGAGATGGATGCGGCCCGGCGATCGGCGTAGGCGCGGCTGCGCAATCGCTCCTGGGGCACATCGACGAAATCCGCATCGCCGAGGTAGCGACCGCGGTCCTGGAACGCCCGCCGCATGGCTTCCACGACGAGGTGCGTGCGTTCGGTCTCCGGGAGTGCGTCGAGATCGTAGCGCTCGAGGATCTGCAGCGCCTGCGCCAGCACCAGCCCGCTGCTCGAGGGCAGCGTCGCCGTCGTGATGCGCGCGCCCCGGTACGCGAGGCGAACCGGCGGCCGCTCGACCACCCGATACCGCGCGAGATCGTCCTCCGTCCATGCGCCACCGCCCGTCCGGATCACGCGCACCATCTCCGCAGCCACGGGCCCGCGATAGAAGCCGTCGAATCCGCCTCGCGCCAGCGCCTCGAGGGTGGCGGCGAGCGCCGGCTGCCGCACGACGAAGCCCTTCTCCGGCACCTTGCCGTCGTTCAGGAACGTGGTACTGGCCACCGGATCCTGCCTGAGCACGGCCTCGCGCACGCCGGCGGCGCTCGCAAACCGGCCATCCACCGCGAACCCGTCCCGGGCGAGCCGGACGGCGGGCGCGAGCAATACCGTCAGGGGCCGCGTCCCGTAGCGGCTCGCAAGATGGACCAGGCCGGCCGGGAGCCCCGGAATGCCGCCGGCCAGGGCGCCATCGAGCGAAGCCCGTGCGTTGGCGTCGCCCTTCGCGTCGAGATACATGTCCCGCGAGGCGGCGCCGGGCGCCATCTCGCGCGCATCGACCATCACGTCCTGCCCGTCGGACCCGCGGTGCAGCAGGAAGAACCCGCCACCGCCCAGACCGGATGCGAAGGGCTCGACCACGGCCAGGGCCGCCGCCACCGCGACAGCAGCATCGAAAGCGTTGCCGCCTTCGGCAAGCACCGCCTCCCCGGCCTGGGTCGCCAGGGGATGCGCCGACGCCACCGCGTAGCGCTGCCCGGCCCACGCGGGCAGTGCGAAGACCCAGAGCAGGAGCAGGACGCCCCAGACACTCCGGAGCGATTGACCACGATCACGCATGCGACAGATCTCCTTCCGCCGGCGCTTCGGGACCGGGAGGGTCGTCCGCCGCGGGCTTGCGCACCTTGAACACGCCCGCATAGACGGCCGGCAGGAACAGCAGCGTCAGCACCGTCGCCACCAGCAATCCGCCCATGATCGCCCACGCCATCGGCCCCCAGAAATTCGACCGTGACAGGGGGATCATGGCGAGGATGGCGGCGGCGGCCGTCAACATGATGGGCCGGAACCGCCGCACCGTGGCCTCGATGATCGCGTTCCAGGGATGCTGGCCCTCGGCGATGTCCTGATCGATCTGGTCCACGAGGATGATCGAGTTGCGCATGATCATGCCCGACAGCGCGATGAATCCCAGCATGGCCACGAAGCCGAACGGCACCCGTCCGGCGAGCAGGAACAGGCACACGCCGATGATGCCGAGCGGCGCCGTGAACAGCACCATCAGCGTCTTCGTCATGCTCTGCAGGTGGATCATCAGGAGCGTGATCACGGTCACCAGCATCAGCGGCAGCACCGCATTGACCGACCCCTGCCCCTTGGCGCTCTCCTCGAAGACGCCGCCGGTGACCAGCTGGTAGCCGGCCGGCAGCCTTGCCCGGATCCCGGCGAGCGCCGCCTCGATCTGGGCCGTGACGGCCGGCGCCTGGATCGTGCCGGCGACATCGCCCTGCACGGTGATCGTCGGCACCCGGTTGCGGCGCCAGATCATCCCGTCCTCCAGTTCGTACCGGACCTGGGCCACGTGCGAAAGCGGCACCCAGCGCCCCCCCTGGACCGGAACGTTGATGTCGCCGATGTCGGCCAGGCTTCTTCGCTCCGCACCCTCGGCACGCGCCATGACCTCGATCAGCTTGTCTCGCTCGCGGAACTGCGTGACGGGGAACCCCGTCAACACGGCGTTCATCATGTTGGACAGGTCCTGCGACGAGGCACCGACCATCCGCGCCTTGTTCTGGTCGATCTCCAATGAGGCGATCTTGCTCTTCTCGTTCCAGTCGAGATGCACGCGACGCATGTTCGGATTGGCCCGCATGACGGTCGCCACATCGTTGGCGATGCGCCGCAGTTCCGTGAAGTCGTCGCCACTGACCCGGAACGCCACCGGGAACGCCACGGGCGGTCCGTTCTGCAGCGGCTGGAGCCGCGGCCGCACTGCCGTGAACTGCGTCTCCAGCACCTCCTCGAGGCTCTGCTGCAACCGCAGCCGCGCCTCCTCGCTCCGGGCGGTCACGATGAATTCCGCGAGATTGCTGTTGTCGAGCTGCTGATCCAGCGGCAGGTAGAAGCGCGGACTGCCCGACCCGATGTACGCCACGTAGCTCTCGACGTCGGGGTTCTTCGCCAGCAGGGTCTCGAACCGGCGGGCCTCGCGATCGGTCGCATTGATCGAGGCGCCGTTCTGCAGGCGCAGGTCCACCACGAGTTCCGGGCGGTTCGCCGACGGGAAGAACTGCTGCTGCACGAAACCGAAGCCGAACACCGACGCCGCGAAGGCGACGAAGGTGATCGCAAACACGGTCTTTCGGTACGTCACGCACCAGGTGACCAGCGCCCGGAAGCGGCGATAGAACGGCCGGTGGTAGACATCGGACGGATCGTGCGCCTGCGCCGCCGGCAGCGGGCGGCGCAGGACACGCCGGACCACGCGTTCCAGCAGCCCGACCGGGTGACCGCGCTTGCTGTAGTCCGGCAGCAGGTGAAAGCCCATGTACGGAATGAACAGCACGGCCACGACCCACGACACCAGCAGGGCGATGGTCACGACCGCGAAGATCGAGAACGTGTACTCGCCGGCGTTGGACTTGGCGAATCCCACGGGCAGGAAGCCCGCCGCCGTGATGAGCGTGCCCGTCAGCATCGAGGGCGCCGTCGACGTGTAGGCGTGGACGCCGGCCCGGAACCGGTCCCACCCCTGCTCCATCTTGATGGCCATCATCTCGACCGCGATGATGGCGTCGTCGACGAGCAGCCCCAGCGCGATGATCAGGGCACCGAGCGAGATCCGCTGCAGGTCGATGCCGAAGAACCGCATGCAGAGGAAGGTCACGGCGAGCACGAGCGGGATGGACAGCGCCACCACGATCCCGGTGCGCATGCCCAGCGACAGGAAGCTCACGGCCAGCACGATGACGACCGCTTCGGCCAGCGTCTTCATGAACTCCCGGATGGAACGCGTGACCACGGTCGGCTGGTCCGCCACCTTGTGCACGTCGATGCCCGCAGGAAGCTCCGCCTGGAGCCGCGCCATCTCCGTCTCGAGCGCCTTGCCCATCACGAGGATGTCCCCGCCCTTGCGCATCGAGATCGCGAGCCCCATCGCCGGCTTGCCGCCGAACCGCATCATCGACTCCGGCGGATCCACGTACCCGCGCTTGATCTTCGCGATGTCGCCGAGACGGAACAGGCGCCCGTTCGCCGTGATGCCGATCTCGCGGATGCTCTCGACCGACTTGAAGTCGCCGCTCACCCGGACGTGCACCCGGTCATCCTGCGTCTCGAAGTGGCCCGCCGACACCATCTCGTTCTGCGCCCGCAGGACCGCGAAGATGCTGAGAGGGTCGACCCCGAGCGTGGCGAGCTTGCGGTGCGACAGTTCGATCCACACCCGTTCCCGCTGCTCGCCGAGCACCTGGATCTTGCCGACGCCGGGCACGCGGATCAGCGCGCGGCGGAATCGTTCGACGTGATCGCGCAGTTCGGCGAACGAGAAGCCGTCGGACGTGAAGGCGTAGATGTTCCCGTACGTGTCGCCGAACTCGTCATTGAAGAACGGCCCCTGCACGCCCGACGGCAGCGAATAGCGGATGTCGGTGACCTTCTTGCGGATCTGGTACCACGCATTGGGCACCTCCTTCGGCGGTGTCCCCTCGACGAGGTTCACGAAGATCATCGATTCGCCGGGGCGCGAATAGCTCTTCGTGAAATCGACCCACGGCGCCTCCTGCATCGTCTTCTCGATGCGCTCGGTGACCTCCTGCTCCACCTCGCGGGCCGTGGCGCCCGGCCACAGGGTGCGGACGACCATCGTCTTGAAGGTGAATTCCGGATCCTCCGCCTGGCCGAGCCCGAGGTAGCCGAAGGCGCCCGCGATCGCCAGCGCCACCATGAAATACAGCACGAGGGCCTGGTGCTTCAGGCCCCATTCCGAGATGTTCGGTCGGGTCGGGATCACTTGCCGGCCTCGGCAAGCACGCGCACCTTCTCGCCGGCGAACAGCTTGTGGACCCCCGCCCGCACGACCGACTCGCCCGCGGACAGTCCGTCGCCGAGCACCACGTGATCGTCGGCGTAGCGGAGCACCTTCACGGGCCGCAGCGCCACCTGGCTGGTCGCGCCGTCCACCACCCACACGGCCGCCTTGTCCCCCTGCTGGAAGATCGCGCTCGACGGCAGGCGCATCCCGGGACCCGTCGCGGGCGCCGCGAGTGCCACGTTGGCGGTCATCCCGAGGGTCACGTTGTCATCGGCATCGAGCACGGTGACCTTCATCGAATACGTCCGCGTGACGCCGTCCGCGCTCGGTGACAACTCTCGCACCCGCCCCTTGTAGACGCGCTCCGGATCGGCCCACAGGCGGATCTCCGCATCGCGGGCACGGCGTGCATCCACGATGCGACCCTCGGGAATGCTGATGGCGACCTCCTTCTCGCCGGGCCGGGCGATGCGCATCACCGGCATGCCGCGATCGACCACCTGGCCGACTTCGGCCGAGACGGCGGTGACCACGCCGTCGTGATCGGCCGTCAGTGTCGCGTACACGCTCTGGTTCCGGTTCGCTTCCCACTGCGCACGGGCCTGCGCGGCCTGCGCCGCGGCCATGTCGAGTGCGGCCTTGCGGCGGTCGAGTTCCGCGGCGCTGATGAATCCCTGCGCATGCAGCGCGTGGAAGCGTTCATATTCGGTGCGTTGCTGATCGAGGTTCGACTTCGTGGCACTCACCTGCTGCCGGGCGGCCTCCGCGGCGAGTTGCAGATCCACGGGATCCAGTCGCGCCAGCACCTGCCCTCGCCGCACGACTGCGCCCACGTCCACGTGCCGTTCGGTCACCTTGCCCGGCACGCGGAAACCGAGGGGCGTCTCGTAACGGGCGCGGACCTCGCCCGCATACCGGTTGCCGGGGTCGGCCTCCAGCGCGCCGACCCGCACGACATTGACCGCGCGCGGCGGGTTGGGGGGCGGGGCTTCGGCCTTGCATCCCGCCAGGATGGTCACGGCACACACCGCGGTCGCAATGAGGATTCGCACGTTCATGCGTCGGACTCCGAGAGGGGCGCACCGGGGCGCCGCCGGGAAAACGGGATTCATGGGGACGCCTGCGGGCCGTCGAGCACCACCGCAGTCCCGGCGGCCGGCACTGCCGGCGCGGCGCGGCGCCCCTTCACCCATCGGGCGAGGTCGTCGAGATACGTGTAGGCCACGGGCACCACGAGCAAGGTGAGCAGGGTCGAGGCGATGACCCCGCCGATGACCGCATGGGCCATGGGCGCGCGCTGCTCCGATCCTTCGCCGAGACCCAGGGCGAGCGGCAGCATGCCGAACACCATGGCTGCCGTCGTCATCAGGATGGGACGCAGCCGCACGCGCGCCGCCTCGACGATGGCCTGCTCCCGCGGCACACCCCGGCTCACGGCCTGGTTCACGAAGTCGACCAGCAGGATCGCGTTCTTGGTGACCAGCCCCATCAGCATGATGAACCCGATGATGGAGAAGATGTTGAGCGTGCTGCCCCAGAGCAGCAGTGCCCCGAGCACGCCGATGAGCGACAGCGGCAGCGACACCATGATCGCGAACGGCTGGAGGAAGCTCCGGAACTGCGAGGCGAGAATCAGGTAGATGAACACCACCGCGAGCAGCAACGCCTGGCCGGCGTAGCGCGAGGTCTCGGCGATGTCCTTCGTCGAACCGCCCATCACGAACCGGTATCCCGGCGGCAGCGCGATCTCCGCCAGTTTCTCCTTGATCACGCCGCCGACGTCACCGGCCGGTCGGCCATGCACGTTCGCCGTCACGAGCACTTCCCGATGCAGGTCGCGCCGATTGATCTGCGTCGGGCCGACCGTGGGCAGGAACGCGGCGATCTGGCGCAGGGGCACGAGCTTGGGCGCCCCGTCCGCCCCGGTCTCGGCGCTCGCCACCCGCAGGCGGTCGAGATCCGCCTGGCTGCGGCGTTCATCCTGCGGCAGTCGCACCCGGACGTCGTAATTCTCGGCATCCGGCGCCTTCCAAGTGCTGACGGCCTCCCCCGCGATCAGCGGCCGCAGGGCCGCCGCCACCTGGGCCACGCCGACGCCGAGGTCGGCCGCGCCTTCGCGATCGAGCTTCACCTCCAGCATGGGCTTCGCAGCCTTCAGCGAACTGTCCAGGTCGACCGGTCCCGGAATCCCGCGGAGGATCGCCATGACCTGTCGCGACAGGCGCTCGAGCACGGCGATGTCCGTGCCCTGGATGCTGACCTGCAGCGGCTTGCCGCTGGAGATGGACGAGTACGGCCCGACGTAGGTCACCTCGATGCCGGCCACCCGCTGCAATCGTTCCCGGAAGGGATGCGCGAGCGCCTTCTGCGACAGCGCACGTTCCTGCCGCGGCTTGAGCCGGACGAACACCGTCGCGTAGTTCTTGCCGAGGACGAAGCCGGTGTTGACGGTGGAGTACGTGAAGGACACCTCCGGAAACTCGCGCAGCGCGGACTCGGCCTGCAGCACCTTCCGCTCCGTGAATTCGAGGGACGAGCCCGAGGCGGTGTTCAACTGGATGAGGATCTCGGACAGATCCGCCTCCGGCACGAATTCCGAACCGATCAAGGGCACCAGCAGGAAGCTGCCGGTGAAGCTGCCGATGGCGATGACCACGACGCTCTTGCGATGACCGATCGACCATTGCACCAGCGCTTGATAGAAGCGGCTCACCGCCTGGAAGCCGCGCTCGAACGTCTCGAGCACCCACCCCACCGGACCGCGCTGACGCCGCCCGGATGCGTCGGGATCCACCCAGACCGACGACAGCATCGGATCGAGCGTGAAGCTCACGAGCATCGACAGCAGGACCGCCGCCGTCACGGTCATGCCGAAGGGGTAGAAGAACCGGCCGATGATGCCGCCCATGAACGCCACCGGCACGAACACCGCACAGATCGTGAAGGTGGTCGCGAGCACGGCCAGCCCGATCTCCCGCGTGCCCTCGTAGGCGGCGTCGTAGTGGCTCTTGCCCATGAGTGCGTGACGGACGATGTTCTCGCGCACGACGATCGCGTCGTCGATGAGCAGTCCGACGCAGAGCGACATGGCCATGAGCGTCATCACGTTGAGCGAGTAGCCCAGGGCGAGCATGGCGGTGAACGTGCCGATCAGCGAGATCGGCAGTGTGAGCCCGGTGATGATGGTGCTGCGCCAGGAGCGCAGGAACAGGAACACGATCAGGACGGTCAGCAGTCCGCCCTCGACGATCGTCTGGCGCACGTTCGAGACGGAATTGCGGATGCCCGTGGAGGTGTCGCGAACCACGGTGATCCGGACGCCGGCCGGGAGCGACTTCTCGAGTTCGCGGACGACCTCGTGCACGCCCGCCACCACGTCCAGCGTGTTGGCGCTCTGCGCCTTGACGATGTCGAGCGCCAGGCCGCGCTGACCGTTCACGATCGCGACGCTCTCTTCCTCGGCCTGGCCGTCGGCCACCTGCGCCACCTGCCACAGGTGCACCGGACTGCCCGAGCGCCGCGCGACGATGACGTCGCGGAACTGCCGCACCGACTCGATGCGCCCCTGGACCTTCACGAGCCGCTCGGATTCTCGCCCGGACAGGGAGCCTGCCGGAAGATCCTGGTTCTCGTCGCGGATGGCCCGCATGACCTGGTCGACGCCGACGCCGAGCGCCTCCATGTCCGGCGGCCGCAGCGAGATCTGGACTTCGCGCCGCGCGCCCCCCACCAGGGTGACCCGGCCGACGCCGCGCGCGCTCTCGATCCGCTTGGTGATGACCTGGTCGGCCAGGAGGGTCAGTTCGCGCAGGCCGAGGCGATCCGAATTGACCGCCAGCGACAGGATCGGCATCTCCTCCGGATTGAAGCGCGAGACGACCGGCTCCTCCACTTCCTTCCGGAACTGGGCCTTCACGCCGGCCACTTTTTCGCGGACATCCTGCGCGGCGACGACGGCGTCGGTGAGCAGATCGAATTCCGCGATCACCAGCGACTGACCTTCGTATGATCGGGACGTCAGCGTCTTCAGGCCGCTGATCGTGTTGACGCCCTCCTCGATCTTGCGGGTGATGTCCGACTCGATGACCTCCGGCGAAGCACCGGGGTACTGCGTGTTCACGATGACGACCGGAAACTCGACGTTCGGGAACTGCTCGACGGACAACCGGCCGTACGAGAACAGGCCCAGCACCAGCAATCCCGCCATGAGCATGGTGGCGAAGACCGGGTTGCCGAGACTGACGCGGGTGAACCACATGGGACGTCTACTTCGCCGCGACGGCGACCCGGACCCGGTCGCCCGGCTTCACGTTGCCGAGGTTGGCATTCAGAACCCGCGTCCCGGGCGCCGGTCCGTTCAGCAGTTCGACCACGCCGCGGGCGGCGTCGCGCATGCCCACCTTCACTTCCTGGCGCCGCACGGTGTCGCCGTCGATGACGTCGACGACGTCCCGGCCACCGTCCTCGCGCAATGCCGCCACCGGCAGCAACGTGGCTTCCCGCGCGCCGCTCCCGGACAGCGCTCCCTTGGCGAACAGCCCGCCCTTGAGGGCGCCGGTCGGGTTCGCCAGCACGACGTACACCTTCACGTTCCGCGACCGGTCGTCCGCGGTCGGGTTGATGCGATCGACCCGTCCCTCGATCGCGCGGTCGCCCAGGCCGTCGACCCAGAACGCCACGCGGGCCCCGACCTGCACGAAGGCGATGTCCGTCGCCGGCACGTCCGCCTCCAGCTCCATCCGCGACAGGTCGACGATCGACACGATCTTCGCGTCGATCGGCAGCTTCTCGCCCGGCTGCGCGAAACGCTCCGACACGATGCCCGACAGCGGCGCCACCAGGACGGCGTCGGCCAGCGACTTGCCCACCAGTTCGAGTTGCGCCTGGGCCGCGCGGACGTTCGCTTCGGCCACGGCTGCGCTGCTCGCCACATTGTCGGCGGCATTGCGGGAAATGAAGTTCTGCTGCAGCAACTGCTCGTTCATCGTCCAGGTCTTGCGGGCGAGATCGAGTTGCGCCCGGGCAGCTTCCAGCGCGGCGCGCTTCTCCGCGACGCGTGCCCGCAGTTCGAGATCGTCGATGCGCGCGATCACCTGGCCCTTGCGCACCGACTCACCCTCGCGAACGGGGAGCGCTTGCAGTTCCCCGGCCACCTTGGACTTCATGACGGTCTGCGCGTACGGACGCAGCGTGCCGGAGAGCGGGATGGACCGGTCGATCGTGCCTCGGGACACGACGGCGACGTCCGAGGCGACGAGTTCCATCACCTGCGTTGCCGCCGCGGCGGGCAATTGCGTCGCGGGTGCACGGGCGGTGCGATGTTTCAGGGCCCACGCCGTTGCGGCCAGGACCACGGTGGCGAGGACTGCGATGACGATGCGACGCTTCACGTGCCTGGGACGGTTCATCGCGCCGACCCCCGCGCGTCGGCGGGCGCCGCCCGATGGCGCAACCCGTCCAGGGTCATCCGCAGATGCGTGGAGAGGTACTTCTCCGGGTCGAGGTGCCGGCTCTCGCAGATGTCGAACGAGTGCCGCCACAGCAGCAGGAACACGAGCGGCGCCAGGATCAGGCGGGTGCCGTACTCGGGGTCCACGGCCACGAATTCTCCGCGACAGGTGCCTTCGTCGAGCAGACGCTGCACGAGGCGGTAGCCGCGGCTGATCACTTCCTGGTAGTAGAACTGCGCGAGGTCGGGAAAATTCTTGGCCTCGGCGAACATGAGCTTCGGAATGCCGCCCAGCTGGGACGTGCCCACTTCCTGCCACCAGCCGAAGATCACCTTCTCGAGCAGTTCGGCCATGGTGCCGCTGTGCTCGTCCACCAGCCGTTCCCCCCGTTCGATGGCCGGGACGAGGCCGCCCCGGATCACGGCCTTGAACAGATCGGCCTTGCTCTCGTAGTAGAGGTACAGGGTGCCCTTGCTGACGCCGGCGCGTCCGGCGACTTCGTCCAGCCGGGTGGCCGCGTAGCCACGCTCCACGAAGATGTCGAGCGCGGCGGACAGCAACTCGGCGGGTCGGGCGTCTTTGCGACGCGTCCAGCGGGCCTCGGGACGGGGCGCGGGTTTGGATGCCATGGCGAGGAACAAATAACTGACTGACCGGTCAGTACTGTAATGGGACGATGCCGGCAGGGTCAAGGGAAGGCGCGTGTGAATGTTGCCGAACGCAACGCAGTCCGCGTGCATTGATCGGCGCTTCCCTCGGGTCTACCGTGCGATCTGGGGACAGGAGAGACAACGATGCTGGAGACGACGACCCGCCCCCCGGCCGTGGCCGGGACTTTCTACCCGGGTGATCCCGAGGCCCTGCGCCGCGAGGTGCGCGCCCTGCTCGACGACGCCCATGCGACCGGGGACGACCGGCCGCTGAAGGCCCTGATCGCGCCGCATGCCGGCTACGTGTATTCCGGCCCGGTCGCGGCCACCGCCTACGCGCGGCTCCGGCGGCTCGCGGGCCGCATCCGGCGGGTGGTCCTGCTCGGGCCGACCCACCGCGTCGCCATACGCGGACTCGCTCTCCCGGGCGCCACCTGGTTCGCCACGCCGCTCGGGAACGTCGAGATCGACAGCGATGCGATCGCCCTGCTTTCGAGCCTGCCGCAGGTCATCGACAGCCCGCAGGCGCATGCGCTGGAACACTCGCTCGAAGTCCACCTGCCCTTCCTCCAGGAGACACTGGGATCCTTCCGTCTCGTGCCCCTGGCGGTGGGCGACGCCTCGCCGGAGGCGGTGGCGGACGTGCTCGAGCGGCTCTGGGGCGGGGACGACACGCTGATCGTCGTCAGTTCCGATCTCTCGCACTACCTGCCCTATCCGGCGGCCCGCCGCACCGACAAGGAAACCGTGCAGGACATGCTCGCGCTCTCGCCCCGCATCGATCATCACCACGCATGCGGCGCGACGCCGGTCAACGGGCTGCTGCTCGTCGCAGCGCGTCGCGGGCTGAAGCCGACCCTGCTCGATCTGCGCAACTCGGGGGACACCGCCGGCGACAAGTCGCGCGTGGTCGGGTACGCCTCGATCGCCTTCACCGAAGGCGGCGGACCGCCGGTCCGCGCCGGCGACGACAAGGGGCCGACGTTGCTTCGCATCGCCCGCGCTGCCATCGGCCGCCAGCTCGGGCTGTCGATGACCGCGCCGGAGCATGCACCGTATCTGCGTGAAGACGCCGCAACCTTCGTGACGCTCACGCGCGACGGCGACCTTCGCGGTTGCATCGGGACGCTGGAAGCGCATCAGCCCCTGGTCGATGACGTCAAGAAGAACGCCCGTTCCGCCGCATTCCTCGATCCCCGGTTCCGTCCGCTGTCGCTGCGGGAGTTCGACGCGATCCTCGTCGAGGTGTCGCTGCTGGCGCCGGCGCGGCCCCTGCGCTTCAAGGACCAGGAGGATCTGCTCGCCCAGCTCAATCCCGGCGTGGACGGCCTGATCCTGGAGGCGGAGGGCCGGCGCGGGACCTTCCTGCCGCAGGTCTGGGAGAGCCTGCCGTCGCCGACGGAGTTCCTCTCGCACCTGAAGCAGAAGGCGGGTCTGCCGGCGCACTACTGGTCGGACCGGCTGTCCGTCGCGCGCTACACGGTCGAGAAATGGTCGGAGGCCCGTTGAAAGCGGCCAGCGCCGGCGGCATGTTCCGGCCACCCGACTGTGACGCGACCGGCGAACCCGGAACCCCATGACCCCACCCGTCGACGGACCCGCCGAGACGACATACCCCGCCCGCTGGTGGCACGCCACGAGCGACGGCCGGATCCAGTGCGATCTGTGTCCGCGCGACTGCCGCCTGAACGACGGCCAGCGGGGCGCCTGCTTCGTGCGCCGGCGCGAGGGCGACCGCGTGGTGCTCACCACCTACGGGCGCTCGTCGGGCTTCTGCGTCGACCCGATCGAGAAGAAGCCGCTCAATCATTTCTATCCCGGTTCGTCCGTGCTGTCGTTCGGCACGGCGGGCTGCAACCTCGCCTGCAAGTTCTGCCAGAACTGGGACATCTCGAAGTCGCGGGACATGGACCGGCTGATGGATGCGGCCGGCCCGGCGGCAATCGCCGACGCCGCCGTACGGACGAATTCGCGCAGCGTGGCCTTCACGTACAACGACCCGGTGATCTTCGCCGAGTACGCCATGGACGTCGCCGACGCCTGCCACGAGCGCGGCGTGAAGACCGTCGCCGTCACGGCGGGCTACATCCACGAGGCGCCGCGTCGCGAGTTCTACGCGAAGATGGATGCGGCCAACGTCGACCTGAAGGCCTTCACCGAGGACTTCTACTTCAAGCTGACCGGATCGCACCTGCAGCCGGTGCTCGACACGCTGCGCTACCTGGTCCACGAGACCGACGTCTGGGTGGAGATCACGACCCTGCTGATCCCCTCGAAGAACGACTCGGAGGCCGAGATCGCGGCCCTGTCGGCGTGGGTCGCCAGCGAACTCGGGACGCACGTGCCCCTGCACTTCACCGCCTTCCATCCCGACTTCAGGATGACCGACCTGCCTGCGACGCCGCCGTCGACGGTCAAGCGCGCTCGGCGGATCGCCCTCGCCGAGGGGCTGAAGTACGTCTACACAGGCAACGTTCACGATGCGGAGGGCGGCACGACGCACTGCCCGCACTGCCGCAGCGCACTGGTCATCCGCGACTGGCACGACATCCGGCAATACGAACTGACGCCGGGCGGACATTGCCCGCACTGCGCAACCGAGGTTGCCGGACGCTATGAACGCTTTCGCGGGGCCTTCGGTCCGAGGCGCATCCCGGTTCGGCTGGCGGCGCGCTGACGCGACGGGCGGGCGCTCAGTGCGCGGTCGCCGCGCAGGCGAAGTCGAGGGTCGCCCGCCCCGGCGATCCGGGATCGATGGTCTCCCAGACCCGTTTCATTTCACCGGTGGAATGCAGCACCGCCCCATCCAGCCCGATCAGCTGCAGCGAGACGGCGCGGTGCTGGAATCGCAGGCAATCGCACTCGACGATACCGACCGTCTCCTTCATCAGCGGCAGGCCCGGCGTGTCGCCGATCGGATGCGGGTCGCGGTACACGGCTCGCTTGGCGACGCGCACGATCTCCTGCGTCCGCTGGAGCGTCTCGCGGTCGACGAAGTGCTCGATGTCGCCATCGGTGCCGACGGACACCCAGTCGGCGGCCGGGAGAGGGCGCGCAACGAGGAGCAGGCACGAGGCAAGGAACAAGGTGCGCATGGGCGTTTCCCGGTGGACTCAAGACGCGGCGTCGAGCGCCGCGATCACCGCCGCGTCGCTCACCTGATCGAAATTCGCGTAGTACTGCCCCACGGCCCGGAATCCGGGCGGCACGAGCAGACAGACCACGTCATCGCATTCGCGCCGGACGGCGGCGAGGGTGTCCGGCGGCGCCACCGGCACAACGCAAACCAGCCGTGCAGGGTGGCGCGCCCGCAGCGAACGAAGCGCCGCGATCATCGTGGCGCCGGTCGCCAATCCGTCATCCACCACGAGGACCGTCCGGCCGGACGGATCGATCGGCGCGCGATGCTTCGTGTACTCGGCGCGCCGCTGCCGGATCGTCTCCCGTTCGCGATCCGCCGTTTCGCGCACGTACCTGTCCGGCATCGGCAACGATTTCGCCGCCGGGTTCAGCCGCACCTGCCCGGACTCGTCCACGGCGCCGATCGCGAACTCGGGCTCGCCCGGCGCCCCGATCTTGCGCACGAGGACCACGTCGACCTCCCCCTCCAGCAGGTCGGCGATCCGCCGTGCCATCGGGACACCGCCCCGCGGGATGCCCAGAACGAGCGGGCGGGCGCCGCGATAGGCGCCGGCGGCTTCGGCAAGCCGGTCGGCGGCATCCATGCGATCGAGGAAACGCACGCCGCGCCCGGGACGCTACCGCAGGACCTTGCCCGGATTCATCACCCCCTGGGGATCCAGTGCGTGTTTCACGCGGCGCATCAATTCCAGTTCGAGGGGCGGCTTGTAACGGGCGGACTCGTCGCGTTTGGTCTGTCCCAGACCGTGCTCGGCGCTGATGCTGCCGTTCATCGCGTTCACGAGTCCGTGCACGATGCCGCTCACGCGCGGCGTCGCCGCCGCGAAATCGGCATCCGTCCAGTCCAGGGGCCGCGAGGTGTTGTAGTGGAGATTGCCATCGCCCAGGTGGCCGAAGGGCGTGACCCGGATGCCGGGGAGTTCGGCCACCAGCCGCCGCTCCGCCTCGATGAGGAATTCGGGAATGCGCGACACCGGCAGCGAGATGTCGTGCTTGATGCTGTAGCCCTCCGCGATCTGCGCCTCCGGCACGGACTCGCGCAGGCGCCACAGGCGCTTCACCTGCTCCTCGTTCTGGGAGATCACCGCGTCGTCCACCCGACCCGCCTCCGCCTGCGCCGAGAGGAAGTCGAGGAGTTTCTCGCGCAGGCCGGCTTCGTCGTCACTGTCGGTGATCTCCAGCAGCACATGCCACGGATGCGTGCCGTCGAGCGGCCGCTGGACCCCCGGGATGTGCTGCAGCACGTACGCGACGGGAAGATCGCCGAGCAGTTCGAAGGCCACCAGCCGGGCGCCGAACGCGCCGAGGGCGTCCGCCAGCAGTGCCACCGCCGCGTCCGGCGTCGGCAAGCCCAGCCAGGCCACGACCCGGACCTTCGGCAACGGAAACAGCTTCAGCACGGCGGCCGTGATGACGCCCAGGGTGCCCTCCGCGCCGATGAACAGGTGCTTGAGGTCGTAGCCCGTGTTGTCCTTGCGCAGCCCGCGCAGCCCGTCCCAGACGCGGCCGTCCGGCAGGACGACCTCGAGGCCCAGCGCGAGATCCCGCGTGTTGCCGTAGCGGAGAACGTGCACGCCGCCCGCATTGGTGCTGAGGTTGCCGCCGATCTGGCAGCTGCCTTCCGCGCCGAGACTCAGCGGAAACAGCCGGTCCGCCGCTTCGGCCGCCTGCTGCACGTCGTGGAGGATGCAACCGGCCTCGACGGTGATGGTGTGGTTGGCCGGATCCACATCACGAATGCGATTCATGCGTCTCAGGTTCAGCACGACGCTGTTGCCCGATGCGTCGGGGGTCGCGGCCCCGCACAAGCCCGTGTTGCCGCCCTGGGGAACGACCGCCACGCCGGCTTCGTGGCACGCCGCGACGACTGCGGCGACCTCTGCCGTCGTCTGCGGAAACGCGACGCACAGGGCTTCGCCCTTCAGGCGCTTGCGCCAGTCCACGACGTACGGCGCGGCATCGTCCGGAGAATCCACCAGCGCGCCGGCACCCACGATGGACCGGAGGCGATCCACCAGCGCGCGAATGTCGCTCCGCCCCATCGCCGGCGCCCCGTCAGCGGGCCGCCACGCGGCCGTCGGCGAACCGCTCCGCGGAGCGCACCGTGTTGGCGAGCAGCATCGTGATGGTCATCGGGCCGACGCCGCCCGGCACCGGCGTGAGATGCCCGGCCACCGACTTCACGCTGTCGAAATCCACGTCGCCCGCGAGCTTGCCGTCGGGCAGCCGATTGATCCCGACGTCCACGACCGTCGCCCCGGGCTTGACCATGTCGCCCGTGATCATCCTCGGCCGTCCGACCGCCACGACGAGCACGTCGGCCATGCGCGTGTAGGCGGCCAGGTCCCGTGTCTTCGACGTGCAGATGCTGACCGTCGCATCGCGTGCCAGCAGCATCAGCGCCTGCGGCTTGCCGACGATGTTGCTGCGTCCGACCACGACCGCATTCGCGCCCGCCAGCGGGACCTGGTAGTGATCGAGCATGGTCATCACGCCGTAGGGCGTGCAGGGAGGAAAGACGGGCTCCCCGGAGATCAGCGCGCCGAGATTCATCAGGTGGAAGCCGTCGACGTCCTTGTCGGGCGAGAGGGTCTCCAGCACCTCATGCACCTGGAACTGCTTCGGCAAGGGCAATTGCACGAGGATCCCGTGGACCTTGGGGTCGGCGTTCAGGTCGCGGATCTTGGCCAGCACATCGGCGGGCCTGGCCTCGTCGAGAAACGCATGGATCTCCGAGTGGATGCCGAGTTCGCCGCAGGCCTTCGCCTTGTTGCGGACGTACACCGTGGAGGCCGGGTTGTTGCCGACGATGATCACGGCGAGTCCGGGTGTCACCCCGCGCGCGCGCAGCGCATCGACACGGGACTTCCATTCGGAACGGACGGACCGGGCGACGGCGAGGCCGTCCATGAGGATTGCGGTCATGCGGGAACCCTGGAGGTGGCGGATATCGGAGACACCGGCGGCGCACGAGGAAGCGGCATCGCCACCGATATTGCAGTGCGGAGGACGATACCGAAAGGCCCGGGACCGGTAAAGGTCGACGCCTCCCCCCGCTACCGGAATCCGCCGGGCAGGCGTCTCAGTGCGTCTCGCCGATCAGCCGGCTGATCACTGGAAAGTACTGGTCTCCCGCGCCGGCGTCGATCGCCGCCTGGAACCAGGCATCCACGATCGGCGCGACCCGGGCATCGACCCCGCCCTGCACCGCGAGCCGCCGCGCATAGCCGAGATCCTTGCGGGCATAGGTCACAGGGAAGGCGCGCTCGGGAAACTCGTCGGGAACGATGGCCTTCATGCCGTGATTGCGCAGCGCGAAGCTGTCGGCCGAGCCCTTCGACAGCGTGTCGAACAGCAGGGCCGGATCGACGCCGGCCCGTTCGCCGATGACCTTCGCCTCCGAGAGCGCCAGCACGGTCTGGAACAGCACCAGGTTGTTGAGGATCTTCACGACCTGACCGCAGCCCACGCCGCCGCAGTGGGTGATGTCGGAAGCGAAGGTCGCGATCAGCGGCTGCAAGCGGTCGAAGACGTCCGGTTCCGCGCCCACCATCACGGAGAGCTTTCCGGCCTCCGCCGCCGCCCGCGTGCGCGCCACCGGCGCGTCGACGTAGGTCACGCCCCGCGCGGCGAAATCGGACGCGAGCTTCCGGGTGACATCCACCGGCGAGGTTCCGAGATCGACGACCGTCTGCCCCGATGTCACGGTGTCGAGCAGGCCGCCGGCGCCGCGGCACACGGATTCCACGATCTCGCCCGACGGCAGCGACAGGAAGACGACGACGGTGCCGACGACCGCGTCGCGGGCGCTCGCGACCGCCCGGACACCGTGAGCCGCGAGCCGGTCGAGAGGCGCCGGGTCACGATCGAACGCGCGCACCGCCTGACCGGACTTGAGCGCGAGATGGCGGCACATGGGTTCGCCCATGACCCCGAGGCCGATGAAGCCGATGTCGCCTGCTGTCTGGTTCACTGCCGTCTCCGTAGGAATGGGGGCATCCCGCGATTCGCGCTCACTCGTCGAACCCCAGATAGATGCCCTTGGTCTGCTGATAGAGCCGCACGCCGCTCACGCCCTTCTCGCGGCCGAGACCGCTTTCCTTGAACCCGCCGAACGGCGTGGCGATGGAGAGCTGCTTGTAGGTGTTGATCCACACCGTGCCGGCCTGCAGGCGACGCGCGACGCGCCATCCCCGGCTGAAATCGCGCGTCCAGAGACCTGCTGCCAGTCCGTATGCCGAATCGTTCGCCTGGGCGACGAGATCGTCCTCGTCCTCGAAGGGCATCGCGCACAGCACCGGCCCGAAGATCTCCTGCCGGGCGATGGTCGAGGTGTTGTCGATGCCGGTGAGCACGGTCGGCCGGTAGAAGGCGCCGTTTGCCAACCGAGCCTCGCTGGGGACCTCGCCTCCGCAGACGACCGTTGCGCCGCTCGCGCGCGCCTCGCCGACCATCGCCGCGATGCGGTCGCGATGCGCGAAGGTGGCGATGGGTCCCATCTGCGCGCCCGGTGCATCGGGCAGATCCACACTGAGCGCGTTCGCGGCGGACACGACGGCGTCCACGACGCGCTCGAACACGCGCCGCTGGATGAACAGCCGGGAACCCGCCACGCACGACTGGCCGCTGCCCTCGAAGATGCCGCCGATGATTGCCGCCACGGCCCGGTCGAGGTCTGCATCGTCGAACACGACGTGCGGCGACTTGCCGCCCAGTTCGAGCGCGACCGGCATGAGCTTCTGCGCGGCCGTCGCGGCAATGCGTCGGCCACTCGCCGTCCCGCCGGTGAAGGACACCATGCCCACCCCGGGATGGGCCACCAGCGCCCCCCCGGTCGCCGCCGCGCCGGGCAGCACGTTCAACAAGCCCGGCGGCAGGCCCGCCTCGAGGGCGACGCGACCGAGTGCCAGGGCCGGCGACGGCGTGATCTCGGACGGCTTGAGGATCACCGCGTTTCCCGCAGCCAGCGCAGGCGCGACCTTCTGCGCTTCCATCGTCATCGGCGAGTTCCACGGCGTGATGGCGGCCACGACGCCGATCGGTTCGTGGACGGTCATCGACAGGTACGCCCCCCGCGACGGCGTGACGTCGGATCCGCGCGTCTCGCACACGGACGCGAAGTACCGGAACGTGGCCGCCGCGCTCTTCACCTGTGCGATGCACTCCGACCACACCTTGCCGTTCTCGATCATCTGGAGCCGCGCGAAGTCGTCGGCCTGTGCGAGCATGCGGTCGCCGACGCGGTGGAGGATGGCCGCGCGCTGGTGAGGCAGCATCGCCTGCCACGCCCGATCGCCGGCTGCCCGGGCGGCTGCCGCCACGGCCGCATCGACCTCGGCCGCGCCCGCCGACGCGACGCGATGATTCGCCCGCCCGTCGGCCGGGTTGACCGATTCGATCGGTTCACCGGTCCCGCCGAGCCACTGTCCGTCGATCAGCAGCGGCCGGATCGCCACCGTCGTCGCCTCGTTGCCGCCCATCCGTCACTCCCTCCGCTCGCACGATCCGATCATGACAGAGCGCCCCGGGCTTTCAAGTGCGGCACTCACAACCAGTACTCCCACAGCCGCGACAGCCGCTCCTTGAGCCGCGTGATCATCGGACGGCGCTCCCAGGCGTCGAGCGTGATCGCATTCGACTCCGCCAGATCCCTGCGGAAGGTCGTCCGCATGCGGGCGCCGAACTCCGCACTGACCACGACGGCGTTCAGTTCCTGGTTGTGCAGGAAGCTCCGCCAGTCGAGATTGGTGGATCCGACGGTGGCCCAGACGCCGTCGATCAGTGCCGTCTTCGCATGCAGCAGCGCCGCTTGCCGTTCGTAGATCCGCACGCCCGCACGCAGCAGTTCGCGGTAGTACGAGCGGCCCGCGTGGAACACGAGCGCGGAATCGGTTTCCCCGGGCAGGAGCAGCTTCACATCGACGCCGCGAGCGGCGGCATTCTTCAACGCGGCGAGCAGTTGCGGATCGGGGGCGAAGTAGGCATTGGTCAGGAGCACCTCGGTCTCGGCGCTGTTGATCGCCGAGATCAGCGTGACGTAGATCAGGCTGTAGGGTTCATCGGGTGAACTGCCGATCGCACGCACGACTTCCCCCCCCGCGGCCGGCAACGGCGGAAACCAGTCCCCCGTCGTCAGCGGCGGCCCCTTCTGCCGCTGCCAGGTATCGAGGAACAGGCGCTGGAAGGTGGCGACCACCGGCCCCTGGACCTGAAGGTGCGTGTCGCGCCAGGGCAACGATCGCGGCACCGGTTGCCCCTTGAGGATCCGTCTGGCCGACCGGCTCGAGTACACGCCGCTGATGTTGAGGCCGCCGAGGAAGGCCGTCCGGCCGTCGACGATCAGCAGCTTGCGATGGTCGCGCTGGTTCACGGCCCAGCCCTTGCGGGCCGTCAACGGATTGATCGGGTTGTACTCGAGCACGTGCGCGCCGGCATCGGTCAGCCGCTGGAAGAAGGCCCGGGGCGTGTTGAACGAGCCCACGCCGTCGTAGATGAGGTTGACCTGCACGCCCGCCCGCTGCCGCTCGATGAGCGCATCGGCGAAGCGCCGGCCGGTCGCGTCGTCGTCGAGGATGTAAGTCTCGAGATGGATGTGATTCGTCGCGCCCTCGATCGCGGCGAGCATCGCATCGTAGGTGGCCGCGCCGTCCTGGAGCAGTACGACCTTGTTGCCCGCGAGCAGCGACGTTCCGACGAGCCGCTGTTCGAGCGCGATGAACCGCGCGACGGGATCGTTCTCCGGCCCGCTGCGGCCCTGCGCATCGAGGAACGCACGGCTGCGTTCCACCGACAGGAGCCCCGCGGATGCGTCCGGACGCAGGTGGCGAGACGGCCGCAGCGACAGGTCGGGCGTCACCTTCGGGAGCGCACTGCAACCCGCCACGAACAGCAGTGCAATCGCCGACAGGACTTTCGCCCGGCCACCGGCCGCCACGACGCCGCGCACGGACGCTGCCGATGATGTCCCGGCCGCGGAACACCCGGAAGACCGGTTCACGCGCCGCTGCCGTGCGTCCCCGCGGCTCCCGACGACACCTGCACGACGGGCTGCGCCTCGTTCTCGCCGACGAGCACCGTCATGAGGTTCGTGACGAGTTGTGCGCGCTGCGAACTGTCGAGCCGGACGATGCCGCGCGTCTCGAGCTGCTGCAGCGCGATCTCGACCATGCCGACGGCACCCTCGACGATGGTCTGACGCGCCGCCACGACCTGGGCCGCCTGCTGCTGCCGCAGCATGGCCATCGCGATCTCGGGCGAGTAGGCGAGGTGCGCGAGACGCGCATCGAGCACCCGCAGACCGGCCGGTTCCACGTGGCTGCCGATGGTCTCGATCAGTTCCTGCGTCGTGGCCTGGACGTTGCCCCGCAGCGTCGTGTTCTGCTTCGGACCATCGTAGGGATGGGTCCCGGCGACCTGACGGAGGGCCGATTCGGACTGGATGCGGATGTAGTCGGCGAAGTTCTCCACCTCGAACATCGCGCGGAACGTGTCCTGTACCTGCCACGCGATCACGGCGGCGATCTCGATGGGATTGCCGAGCGCGTCGTTCACCTTCAGCGTGGGGGTGGCGAGGTTCTGGACCCGCAGCGAGAGCTTCTGCGGACGGCACAGCGGGTTGTAGTAGTGGAAACCGTCCTCGCGCAGCGTCCCGGCGTACTTGCCGAAGAACGTGAGCACGGCCGCCGTGTTCGGCTGGAGAACGATGAAGCCCTTCAGGCTGAGCAGGAACGCGGCCCCGAGCAGGAGGCCCGCCACCACGTCGCCCGCGGCGGGCGCGCCGCCGGCGACGAACCAGAGGAACTGTCCGCGCAGATGCATCGCCGCGGCCGCCGCGAGACCCAGCACACCGAGGAGTCCGAGCCAGCCCGATACGGCCCTGGCGCTGCGTTCTTCCATGGGGATCCGGTCTCCGAGTCGCGGTAGCGGATGCCCTTGCGATCGAGCATGCGCAGCATCGCCTGCCAGACCTTGTTCACCTCGTTGCCGCCCGGCCCCTTGAACTGCTCGAAGCCCTTGTTCGCCACTGCCTCCGGAATCGGGTCGACTTCCACGCGGCCACCGGCCAGGGCATCGAGCTGGATCTGGCAGGCGGTGTCGAGGTAGTACATCAATTCGAAGGCTTCGCCCACCGTCTCGCCGAGCGAGAGCAGTCCGTGATTGCGCAGGATCATCGCCTTCGACGTCGGCCCCAGGTCCGCCGCGAGACGGACACGTTCGTCGAGTTCCAGCGCGATGCCCTCGTACGCGTGGTAGGTGAGCATGCCGTAGGTGCGCAGCGCATGCTGGCTGAGGGGCAGGAGACCGCACTTCTGTGCAGACACGGCCACGCCCGCGCGGGTGTGCGTGTGGATGACGCAGTTCACCTCGGGCCGGGCCTCGTGCACGCAGCCGTGGATGACGAAACCCGCGTGATTCACGCCCAGCCCGGTGATGTCCTCGACGACGTTGCAGTCCTTGTCGATCTTGACGAGACTCGACGCGGTGATCTCGTCGAACATGAGGCCGTACGGATTGATCAGCATGTATTCGCTGCCCGGCACCCGTGCCGTGAAGTGGGTGAAGATCAAGTCCGTCCAGCGGAACTGGAAGGCGAGCTGGTAGGCGGCGGCGAGGTCGCAACGGACTTCCCACTCGGCAGCGCTCACGCGGTCGCGCAGTGACGCGTTGGCGACGGAGCGGAGCGGACGGGCGGACTCGGACATGGAGGTTCTCCCTGGACGTGGCGTGACGGACCAGCGTCGAATCATACGCGCGGCCGTCACGCGCGGACCACGGTGCGTCCCGTAGAATCGGCGGCGTTCCGGTCGTCGCCGGAACCGTCGAGACGCGCCGTGACGTTCGCCGATCGCCGCGTCCCTGCGCGTTCCCCGTCCACCCCGTTGCATGAGAGCGATCCATGAGCGAGATCATCCTGCACCACTATCCGCCCTCCCCCGTGTCCGAGAAAGTCCGCATCGCGCTCGGCATCAAGGGTCTCGCATGGCGTTCCGTGGAGATTCCCCGCGTGCCGCCCAAGCCGCTGGTCATGCCCCTGACGGGCGGATACCGGCGCACCCCGGTGATGCAGATCGGCGCCGACATCTATTGCGACAGCCACTGCATCCTCCGCGAACTGCAGCGGCGCCATCCGGAACCGACCTTCACCCCGGGCGGGGCCGACGGCCTGCCCTGGGCCATCAATCGGTGGACCGACCACGTGTTCGACACGGCGGTCCGGTGGTCCATCGGCGCCAACGCGGCGCAGCTGCCGGAAGCCTTCGCGAGGGATCGTGCCCGGCTGTTCCTCGGCCCGGATCGCGAACCCGCCGATCTGGCGAACGATCTTCCCCACCTCGCGGCACAAGTGCGCGGCCAGTTCGCATGGATCGAGGAGCGGCTGCGCGGCGGGCGGCGGTTCCTGCTCGGCGATGCGCCCAGCCTTTCCGATGCAGCCTGCTACTACCTCGTGTGGTTCATCCGTGCCCGCGTCCCGACCGGAGCGGCGATGCTGGCCGAGTTCCCGTTCCTGGAGCGCTGGGAAGTGCGCGTCAAGGACATCGGCCACGGACGGCCCACCGAGATGACGGCCGAGGCCGCGATGGAGATTGCGCGGGCGGCCGTGCCGATGACCCCGGAACACGCCGACCCGCGCGACCCGCAGGGACTCACGCCCGGCCAGGCCATCAGCGTGGCGCCCGATGTCGACAGCGGCGAAGCGCCGGTCGTCGGCACGTTGCGCCACGTGGACTTCGAGCGCATCGCGATCCTGCGGGACGATCCGGACGTCGGGAAGGTCTGCGTGCATTTCCCGCGCGTGGGCTACCGGGTCCGGTCCTGATCCTTCCCGACCGACCATGACGGCCGACACGCTCGAACAGCGGATCCGGCGGCTCGAGGATCTGGAGGCGATCCGGCGCCTGAAGGTCGCGTATGCCGCCGCCTGCGACAACGGGTACGACGCGGAGGCACTCGCGGCCATGTTCACCGAGGAGGCCGTCTGGGACGGCGGTTTCATCGGCCGCAGCGAAGGCCGGGAGGCGATCCGCGCATTCTTCCGGGGATCGCACCGCCGCCTCAAGTTCGCCCGGCACCACGTCACGAATCCGTCGATCGAGGTCGACGGCGACTCGGCGACGGGCACCTGGTATCTGTTGCAGGCCTGCACCTACCTCGACGGCGACGAGGCGGTCTGGGGAAGCGCGACCTACCACGACCGATACTCGCGCGTGGGGAGCGAATGGAAGTTCGCCCACGTGCGGCTCGAGCCCCACTTCTGGACGCCCTACGCGGACGGATGGGCGAAGACGCCGTTCCGGCACCTCCGCTGATCACCCGCTCGTCAGAGCAGCGATTTCAGTGCGATGGCCGGGTCGCAGGCAGTCCCGGGCGGCGGACTCCGGCCCGCCTCGAGCAGCTTGCGCGACATCATGTGATCCATCGGCGCATTGACGGACTCCACGCACGCCAGCCGCTCCCCGACGTAGTGCAGGATCGAGAAGCTCGACGCGGCGGGCCCGGGTCGGCGATGCCGCACGCCGTCGGCAGGCATCAGCCCCGCCATCTGCAGACGCAGGGCACCCTGTTCCGACCAGAACCAGGGCAGCGCACGATAGGGTTCATCACGGCCGAGCAGCGCGGCAACGGCGGTACGCGCCTGGTCGTTCGCGTTCTGCACGGATTCGAGCCGCAGCCGCCGGCCCGGGTCGCCCGCCGGAAAACTGGCGCAATCGCCGACGGCGAAGATGGCCGGATCCGACGTCCGCATGGCTGAATCGACCACCACGCCGTTGTCGCAGACGAGGCCGGCAGCCAGTGCCAGCGAACACTCGGGGACCGCGCCGATGCCCGCCACGAGCAGATCCACGGCTTCGGTCTCGTCCGAGACGGTGAGCGCAACCACGCGACCGTCGACCACGTCGATGCCATCCACCTTCGCCGCCAGCTTCAGCGTCACGCCGGCCGCGCGATGGAAATCCGCCACGTATTCGGACAACTCCGGCGACACGGCTCGCGTCAGGAGGCGGGGCGCCATCTCGATGACCGTGACCGCCTTGCCGAGTCCGCGGGCCGTGGCGGCGATCTCCAGTCCGATGAATCCCCCGCCGAGGACGGTGATCCGCTCCGCGGCGCCGACCAGCGCCCGGAGCCGGACGGCATCCTCCGCGGAGCGCAACAGGGCGAGATTCCCCGTGCCTTCCGGCACACCCGGCACCCGCCTGGCGCGCGATCCCGTCGCAAGGACCAGGTTTCCGTAGGACAGTTCGGTGCCGGACGCCAGCCGGACGGTCCGATGCGTCCGGTCGATGCCGACGGCGGGATCGCGCCGGTGGACCGTGACACCCGAGTCCGCGAACCAGGCGTCGGGACGGATCGGCTGAAGCGTCTCCGCATCGCTCTTGAGGAACGTCTTTGAAAGCGGCGGACGATGATAGGGAAGCGTCGACTCCTCGCAGACCAGGTGGACGCGGTCGCCCTGCCCGGCTTCCACCAGGCCGACGCACAGTTGGGCGGCGGCGTGGCCGCCACCGACGATGACGATCGCTTGTTCGAGGGACATGCCTGACGGGCTCCGATCGGGGCGCTGCGCGCGGGGTCGCGATCTTACGCCAAGGGCGCGCGTGTCGAAACCGATGACAGGCGTGCCGAAGCGGCTCGCAACTCGTTGATTCGACGAATGGCACCGACCTTGCAATTGCCGGCGAACCGCGAGTCTCGCCTCGCACCTTACGGTTCACCACGGAGTCCCATCATGAAACCCACCGTCCGGCACCTCGGGGTCGCCTTGGCCCTCCTCGGCATGTCGGCGGCCACGCAAGCCGCCTCACTCAACTTCGTCGATGACTTCGCGCCGCAGGTCGGTTCGTGGTCCGTGTCGACGAGCTACAACAACCACGACGGCGGGATCCTCGGTCAGTTGGCCGACGGCAGCGCCACCCTGACACTCGATTCGCCGGGCGCCGGCAGCGCACTGCTGGCGTTCGACCTGCTCGGATTCCGGACGGTCGACGGCGTGAACTGCTGCACCGACGTCTTCACGCTTTCGATCAATGGCACCGCGATCCTGTCCGGGTCGTTCGACATGGGCGGCGGCGGCACCAACGTCGTGTACTTCGAGCCCGACGGTACGACGATCGCGCCCGGCGGCGGCGTTCGCCACATCGCCCTCGGCATCGACCTCGTCGCCGGCCCGAACACGCTGATGTTCAACTACGGGTCGATGCAGGGCTTCGGCGACGAAGCGTGGGGCCTCGACAACGTGAGCGTGACGGCCGCCAACTTGACGGCGCCGGTCCCGGAACCCGGGACGTGGGCCATGCTCGCTGCCGGCCTGGGCCTCCTGGGTCTCGGCGTGCACCGCCGGCGGCACACGGCCTGACCGTCGCCTCGGCGACTCGCCAGAAACCCCGCTGCGGCGGGGTTTCTGCTTTTCGGGGTTGCCGCGCAACGGGAGGTCGTCACGGCTTCGAACCCCAGAGTTGTGCCAGGCGCGCGTCCCGACCGCAGGACGTCCGGTAGAACTTGTAGCGGATCGGATTCTTCCGGAAATAGTCCTGGTGATAGTCCTCGGCCACGTAGAACGGCCCGACCGGCGCGATCTCCGTCTCGACCCGCGGCAGGCGCCCGCTTCGTTGCAGCGCGAGCTTGCTGGTTTCCGCCGCCCGCTTCTGCTCGTCGCCTTGGAAGAAGATGGCACTCCGGTACTGCGTGCCCGTGTCGCAGAACTGCCGATCCTTCACCGTCGGGTCGATGTTGTGCCAGAAGTGATCGAGCAACTGTTCGTAGGTGATCCGCCCCGGATCGTACGTGACGCGCACGGCCTCGGCATGGCCGGTTCCACCGGCGCTGACCTGGTGATAGGTCGGATCCTTCACCTGTCCGCCCGTGTATCCCGATTCGGCATCGAGCACGCCCGGCAACTTCTCGAAGTCGGCCTCGACGCACCAGAAGCATCCGCCGGCGAAGATCGCGGTGGCGGTCCGGTCGCCGCCCGGCACGGTTTCCCGGGCGGCGGGCGACAGGCCAATCGCCTGGCCCAGCAACAGCAGCAAGCCGCCACCCGCCACGGCGGCGATGACTCGGGAGAGCATTCGCATGATCGGATCTTCCTGTGAACGGACCGGACGGATGATGCCGACTTGTACGAAGCCGCAGGGCGACTGGATTCGGTGCCGCCCGACCGGTTACAGTACGCGCCCGCTTGGCACCGACCTGCGGCAACCTGATCGGAGAATCCCCATGAGCCCCACCAAGTGCGCCCGCTGGTTCAAGGCTGCAGCTCTCGCGACCTCCCTGGGCCTGGCGGCAGCGCCCGCACTGGCGGAGACGGTGAAGGTGGCGCACGTCGACCCGCTGAGCGGACCGTTCGCCCTGGTGGGTGAGAGCGACGGCCGAATGCTGCAGGCGGCCATCGACGACATCAATGCCAAGGGCGGTGTGCTCGGCGGCACGAAGCTGGAGTTGCTGCACTTCGACAGCAAGAGCAGCCCGCAGGAAGCGGTGCTGATCCTGAAGCAGATCATCGATTCCGGCGTCCGGTTCATCTCGCTGGGCTCCGGCTCCCACATCGCGCACGCGCTGATCGACTCGCTCAACAAGCACAACAGCCGCAATCCCGAACAGGCCGTCCTGCTGCTCAACATCGCCGCGCAGGATCCGCCACTGACCAACGAGAAGTGCAGCTTCTGGCACTTCCGCTGGGAGGCGCACACGGACATGCGGGTCAATGCGCTCACGGACTTCATCGCGAAGCAGAAGGGCGTCACGCCGGCGGTCTACCTCATCAACCAGGACTACGCCTTCGGTCAGGCGATCAGCCGCGCCGCGAAGGAAATGCTCGCGGCCAAGCGGCCCGACATCAAGATCGTCGGCGACGACCTGCATCCGCTCGGCAAGGTGAAGGACTTCGCCCCCTACGTGTCCAAGATCAAGGCGTCCGGTGCCAACACCGTGCTCACGGGCAACTGGGGACCGGATCTCTCGCTGCTGATCAAGGCGAGCAAGGAAGCCGGCCTGGGGGTCGTGTACTACACGCTCAACGCGCACAACGCGGGGGTTCCGGCTTCGATCGGCAAGGCCGGCGGCGATCATATCCGGCAGGTCTTCACGTGGCACGCGAACGTCGCCGACAACAAGGCGGAGAAGTTCGCGAACGACTACAGGAAGCGCTTCAACGAGGACCTCTGGCTGCTGCTCCCGAAACTCCAGATGGACATGCTGGCCAAGGCCATCAACACGGCGCAGTCCGCCGACCCGGTGAAAGTGGCGAAGGCGCTGCACGGCATGAAGTTCCAGGGCGAGACCGGGGACGCGTGGATGCGTCCCGAGGATCACCAACTCATCGTGGCGCAATACATCGCAACCTTCACGAAAGCCGGCGGGCCGGTGAAGTACGAGGCCGAGGGCACGGGCCTCGGCTGGAAGACGGACCTCAGGATCGAGGCCAAGGATGGCGCGATGCCCACGACCTGCAAGATGGACGTCCCCAAGTAGTCCGCCCTGACCACCCGCTCACGTCACTTCATTCGAGAGACACCATGCCTGCCATCACGACGGCCTCCGGCCTGATCATCGACGACATCCGGATGGGCGACGGCGACGTCGCCGCCGCCGGCCAGTATGTGTCGGTCCACTACACCGGCTGGCTGACGGACGGTTCGAAGTTCGATTCCAGCAAGGACCGCGACGAACCCTTCGAGTTCGGTCTGGGCCAACGCCAGGTGATCGCCGGCTGGGACGAAGGCGTGCAGGGCATGCGCGTCGGCGGCGTCCGCAAGCTCACGATTCCACCGGCGCTCGGCTACGGCACTCGCGGCGCAGGAGGCGTGATTCCCCCGAATGCGACGCTGGTGTTCGAGGTCGAACTGCTGGGCGTGGAATGAGTTGCCGACGTCGGGGTCGAGCGTGACGCGCCGCTCGCGCGGCGACACCCCGGTACTCGACACGTGAGTCAGGCAACCGCGTTCGTCTACCTGTTTCCGGACCGGATCGAATCGGCGACAGGCGCGGGTGCGACGCTCAAGTGGCCCGAAGGCGTCACACCTTTCCATGCGACGCGCGATCTCGTCACCAATCCCTACGTCCGATCGCTGTACATCGTCGCCGACGCCTTCACTCCGGATGAATGCGGACAGATCGTCGCCCTCGGCGCGGCGCATCGCGAAACGGCCGCGGTCTACAACGCCGACCGGTCCGAGCGTGACAGCGTGATCTCATGGCTCGAACCGCGGCCGGAAACGCACTGGCTTTATCACCGCCTGGCAGTGCTGTTCCGTGACGCCAACCGCCAGTACGACTATTCACTCGTGGGATTCGCCGAAGCGCTGCAACTGACCGAGTATGGCGTCGGCGGACACTTCGACTGGCATCTCGACATCGGACCGGAGGACGCGGCGTCACGAAAACTGAGCCTGACCGTTCTCATGAACGCCCCGTCGGAATACGACGGGGGACAACTCGAATTCTTCCGGATGGGCAGCGTGCCACCGGACCTGACGATCGGAACGGCGTTGTTCTTTCCCTCCTACCTGCCCCACCGCGTCGCCCCGGTCACGAGAGGCATCCGTCGCTCGCTCGTGGCGTGGGCCTACGGGAATTCCTTCCGCTAGCCATGCGCCGTACCGACGGGGCGATCACCGCCCCGTCGAACGAACGCCGCGACCGGGCCGCGACATGCTCGGTTTGCGCTCACGTCGAGACGAGAGCGCACGTCAGTCACGGACGGCGGTGTTCGACGCCGTACTTGGCGTAGATGCGAGTGATGGTTCCGTCGCTGAGCAAGGTGTCCAGCACCTGGTTCACGGCCTGCACCAGCGCGTCGTCGGACTTCCGCAAGCCGATGGCGACCTCCCAGGTCAGTTCCGGCGCACTGTCGAACGCATAAGCGAGGCTCAGCCCCGCCTCGGGATGCGTATGGATGTAGTAGCTGAGCGACGCGATCGAAAGCGCCCCCCCATGGAGATCCCCCTTCACCAGATCTTCGATCATGTCGCTCTGGAACGCATAGGGCGACGTCGTGGCCCCTTGCTTGCCCAGCACCACGCTCGCAACCGAACTGACCATGACGCCGATCTTCTGGTCCTTGCGCAGATCCTTGTAGTCGGCCACCGCCGCGACACCCCGAGCCAGTCCCAGTGCAACGCCCGAACGCTGGTAGGGCTTCGTCAGCAGCGCACGGCCCTTCTGCATGGCCGCGTCGTTCACGCTGTCCAATTGCATGTCGCAATTGACGACGTTCGCGCGACGCCGCGGGACGATCCACTCGATCGAAAGCCCGAGACCGAGGCCCGCAGCGATCGCACGTCCCAGTTCGACCTGAAAGCCCGGATCACCCGGCTTGTCGCTCGCATAGGGCAGGGTCTCGGGGCTGGCACACAGGGAAATGGTGCCGACGGCCCGGACTTCCTCCAGCGTACGCGCAGCCGCCTGTCCGCTCACGCCGGCGCAGACGGCCAGCAGGCCCGCAAGCGCCGCAAGGCGCGCCGTGGAACGACTCACGATCGTGGACGTGCTCATGGGTTCTGAGGTTCCTCGCCTTCCTTGAGATTGCGGATGAACTTCACGATCTGACGGATCTGTTCTTCGGAGTACACGCTGCCGAAGGCGGCCATCCGGCTCGGCATGCCGTTCTTGATCCGGTTGACCATGAATTCGTCCGACCGTTCGGAATTCATCAACTGCGGCCCCTTGCCCGCCTTCCGTCCGTAGTCGGAATGGCAGAAGCCGCAGATGTTGCGGAAATTGTTCTTCACGTCGAAGGCCTTCGGAGGCGCAGCGGCGTCCTCCGCAAACGCAGGGGCGAACAGGCCGAGTCCGGCCGCGCCGATCAAGGCCATCGCCAGGGTTGAAACACGTCGACGGATCGTCTTCACTCGTTGCTCCGTGGGTTCGAATGCACAGCCCGGTTGCCCTCTCGGGACTCCGGCTCACACAACGCGGCCTCGCGCCTTCCGGTCGACGCCGCCATGCAAAAAGGGCGGGGACGATGTCCCCGCCCTTCAACGTTCACGCGGCGCGAGCCGCGCAAGCCTGCCTTACTGCAGTGCGAACACCTTCAGCACGCCCGAATCCTTCGGCATGCTCTTCCAGGGCTCGCCCCACAGGTCGCCGTAGCCATCGCCCACCAGACTGCCCCAGCCGGACATCACGGCCACGTACTGCTTGCCCTTGGCCATGTACGTGATGGTGCCGCCGTTGCTGCCTTGACCCAGGTTGTGGGCCCAGAGCTTCTTGCCGTTGGCTGCGTCGTAGGCCGTGAACATGCCGTCCGCTTCCGGCACGAACAGCACGTTGCCGCCGGTCGAGAGCAGACCGCCGTGCGGGACCGCACCGGGGTACTTGATCTCGAACTTCACGGCACCGGTGATCGGGTCGCGGGCGCGGATGTGGCCATGGGGCGGCTGCTCGCCGGGACCGTGCATCGTGAAGTTGGCGCCGATGTTGAGCTGGACGACCGGCTCGGTGATCGGTTCGGTCTTCACGATTTCGAGGTCCATGCACCATTCGAAGCCGACCTTGTACAGCAGGTTGGTCTTCGGATTGTAGGTGCCGGCGTTCCAGCTGTAGCCGCCGGCAATGGCGGGGCACAGGTTCTTGTGCTTGCCGGCGGGCGGATCCCAGCGGCCGACCAGTTCGCCATTGGGTTTGATGTCCTTGACGAAGTTGATCGCGTCGACGCCCTTGTACACGTTGACGGGCTTGCCCGTGGCACGGTCGAAGACGAAGACGAAACCGCTCTTGCTGGGATGCACCACGTACTTCTTGCCGCCGCGGTCGATCATCATGAGTTCGCCCTGGGCCGGGTCGAAATCCCACGCATCGTGCGGGAGCACCTGGTGGTAACTCTTCAACTCACCGGTATCGGGATTCAGCTGCAGCACCGAGGAGGTGTACAGGTTGTTCCCGGGGCGGGGACCTTCCGTCATGTACTTGTCGCCAGCCCAGTCGTACAGCGGCGCCGGGTTGGCCGTGCCCCACCACACCGTGTTGCTTTCCGGATCGTAGCTGCCGGCCATCCAGCCGCCGCCCCCGCCCGTCTTGTAGGAATCGCCGCCCCAGGTGTTGCGGGCATCCGACGGCGTGCCTTCGTTGCCGCCCGCCGTCTTGAATTCCCAGACCTTCTCGCCGGTCTTGGCGTTCACCCCGAAGATCGGGCCGCGGTCGGGCCACTCACCGCCCTGTGCGCCGATGATGACCTTGTCCTTCACGAGCAGCGGGGCACCCGTGAAGCCGACTGTCAGCTTCTCGGAATTGACGAGCTTCGTCTCCCAGGCCAGCTTGCCGGTCTTCATGTCGATGGCGGCCAGCTTGCCGTCCAGCGTGCCCATGTACAGGTTGCCGTAGCCCGCAGCGATACCGCGGTTATAGGGCGAGTGCGTCTGGCGGGCGACGAGATCCTCGTTCAGCTTGTGCTTGTACGTCCAGATCATCTTGCCGGTGGCGCCGTCGAGCGCATAGACCTGGTTGTACGGACTGGTGTAGTACAGCACGCCGTCGATCGCGAGCGGAATGCCTTGCAGGCCCCGGTTGGCACGGGAAGCGACGTGCGACCAGGCTTCCGTGAGCTTGCCCACGTTGCGGGTGTTGATCTGGTCGAGCGCACTGTAGTGCCAGGACTTGTACGAGCCGTGGTAGCTCATCCAGTTGCCTGGTTCCTTGTCTGCATTCAGAAGGCGATTGCTGTCGACGTCTGCAGCCACGGCACCGCCGGAGGCGAGCAGCGCGGCGGAGACAGCGGAGGCGAGTACGGACGGAATCCGATGAGAAGTGCGACGCATCTTGAACTCTCCCTATCACTTGGAATATCGAGAGGGCCGGACGGGACGGCGGAGGAAGTCGCCTGGACGGCACCCGCTGCCTCGACGGTCTCTGGTTGTCGTTCCTTCGCGCGGGTCTGCCGCGTCCGTGGGCGGCTTTCCGGGACATCGCGGATCACGAGGTCCCCCGCGAAGGTGTCGGACGATTGTCGAGATGTTTGCCAGGACCGTCAAGCGAAACGATTTCCCGCGAAGCGGGATTGCCGGGGCCGGTGCGAACGGTCGAGTACCCGTATTGCCGTCCCCGTTGACGGGACGCCGATCGGACAGGCAGATTCCAGCGCGGACACCGTGCAAGCGTGGGGTGCGCGAGCCACGGATCCTTTTCCTGATCCGGCCACGGAAGGGTGGTTCATGGGCAAGACCTCCCTGCTCGACCTCGTCGCCGAGTTGTTCACGGCGATCCGGCTGTTGTCCGGCTATCCGATCCCGGAGCATCTGCCGGAGATCCGGGTCGTCTCCCCCGCCGAGATCCAGCGCATGCTCTGCAAGGGCGATTGCGGCATCAAGGCCTTCTATCTGCCCGGACAGGGCATCTACCTGAGCGATGCGATCGGCTCCCTGGACGATGCGTTCGGCCGCTCCGTGCTGCTGCACGAACTGGTGCATCACGTCCAGCACGTGACGGGCCGGTTCGACATCATCGCGGACGCCTGCGACCGCTGGTTCTCGAAGGAGCGGGAGGCGTATCAGGTCCAGAACGCCTACCTGCAGCGCGAAGGCGACCGGCGCCGTTTTGCGCTCGATTCACTGCCGCACATGTGCGGCGACCGCGACCCGTAGCCCGGTCCGCCGGTGCGGGCTACCGGCCCTGGCAGGCCTCGCTCGCGCGTGTGGTCTCGATCTCGGGAACGACACGGATCGCCGTCGGGTCGATCACTTTCTCCAGTTGAGCGAGCGTGGAGTAGAAAACCGGGCCGCGCCCCATGTCCGCCTCCTCCTGGCTCACGAGGGCGTTGACGTTCACACCGTTCAACTGCCTGCCCCCCTGCAGCTGCTTCGGCGCGCCGACGACGCCGTCCAGCATGCCGGGCACGATCAACACATGGCCGAAAACCTCACCGCGGTCATTGAACAGGCGGCACAGATCGCCGTCCGCGAGGCCACGGGAGGCGGCATCGCCCGGACTCACCTCGAAGGTCTGGCGCGACATCATGTGCCGGAGCCTCGGCACATGCTGGAAGCTCGCGCCGATGAAGTAGTGCGTGGCCGAGCTGATCACCTGCAGCGGAAAGCGCTGCTTCAGCGCCGCGGACTCGAAGCCCTCGCGTTCCGGCAGATGCGCCGGCAGCGGATCGAGCCCCTGCTTCGCCATGGTCTCGCTGTAGATCTCGATCTTGCCCGACGGCGTCGGCCAGCGGCCGCTGTTCATGCCGGGGCGACGGGGCGAGTGGACCGCGGCACGGGCCCACCCCTGTTCCTGAAGCAGCTCGTAGGTGATGCCTTCGAACAGCGGATTCACGGACGGGTCGATGATCTCGCGGATCATGTCTTCGTCGCTCTGCGAGAAGCACGGGTCGTCGTAGCCCATGTACCTCGCGAGGCGCCGGAACAGTTCGTTGTTGTCGAGACTCTCGCCGATCTTCGGAATCGCCTGCGCCGACAGCGCGTAGTAGTAGCTGCCGTAGGCACAATGGAAGTCGAGTCGTTCCAGTTCCGTGTCGGCCGGCAGGATGATGTCGGCGTAGTCGCACGAGTCGGTGAAGAACGTGTCGTGCACCACGACGTACAGGTCGTCGCGCATCAGGCCCTTGCGGGCGCTGATCGTGTCCGGCACGCAATTGGCCGGGTCCGAACTCCACACGAACAGCGTCTTGATCGGCGGGTCCATCGACGGATCGTTCAGCGCCTTGCCGAGCTGGATCATGTTGATCGTGCGCGGCGTCCGGCCCTGCAGGAAATCGGTGCGCTGCAGTTTCCGGTAGTCGATGTTGCGCAGTTCCGAGCCGGTCCCGACACAGACGCCCGCACCGTCGACCATCGCCCCCGTGATCGTCGGCAGGAGCTTGACCGCACGCATCATCGAACCGCCGTTGTCGTGACGCTGCAGCCCCCAGTTGACGCGCAGGAACGACTTCTTCGTCCCGGCATACAGGAGCGCGAATCGCTCGATGTCCTCCGCCTTCAGTCCCGTGATCTCCGCCACGCGTTCCACGGGATATTGCGGCAGACGCTCGGCGATCAGCTTCTCCCAGCCCACCGTGTGCTCGCGGAGGAAGGTCTCATCGTGCAGACCGCGGTCGACGATGATCTTCATCATGCCCAGCGCGAGCGCGGCATCGGTACCCGGTCGCGGCTGGATGTGCCAGTCGGCGAAGGCGGTGGTGCGGGTCACGCGCGGATCGACGGCGACCACCGTGGCGCCCCGTTCCTTGGCCGCGACGACGAACGGCATCGCGTGGACACCGGTGCTGACGAGGTTGGTCCCCCAGAGGATCACGAGGTCCATCTTCGGGATGTCCTCGATGTTCGCCTCGTTCGCCAGGCCGCTCGTGAACAGACTTGCAGCCCGGCCGGCGGCCGTGCAGATCGTCCGCTCGAGGCGGGCTGCGCCCATCTTGTTGAAGAAGCGCTCGGCCATGCCCAGGAATCCGAGAAAACCCAGCGTGCCGGAATACGAATAGGGCTGCACGGCTTCCGGGCCGAAATCCGCGACGGTCTGCTTGAGCCGGCCCGCGATTTCCGTCAGCGCCTCGTCCCAGGTGATGCGTTCGAAGGTCGCGCCCTTGCCTTTCGGACCCACACGCCGCCGCGGATAGAGCACGCGGTTGCCGTTGTAGACGAGGTCGAGGTAGTGGTTGACCTTGTTGCAGAGGTAGCCGCGCGTGACGGGATGGCTGGGATCGCCTTCCACCTTGACGGCGCGCTGGGTCTTCATGTCGACCGTGACCAGCATCGAGCACGCGTCGGGACAATCGTGGGGACAGGTGACCTTGACGAGCTTCTGCTCGAGTCGGCGAGCGATCTGGGCGGCGGTTTCCATGAAGCGGCTCCGCAGAGGGTGAGGCTGGATGCGGGATTCTAGCCCCTGTTTACAGCCGCCGGCACGGTCCGCACACTGCGCGCCACCCGCCCCGAGGACTCGCCATGCTTCGACGACTGCTGTGCTTCCTGATGCCCTGCGCCCTGCTCCCCGCCGTACCGGCCGACGCCCGGCTCGTCCGCCTCGAGGTCGAATCGAGAGAGATCGTTGCCGACGGCCAGGCCTTCGGCGCAGCCGGCCCGTACGAGAAGCTGCGGGGTCGCGCCTTCTTCGAGGTGGATCCCGGCGACGGCCGCAATGCCCGCGTCACGGATCTCGGCCACGCCGCAGTCAACCGCGACGGGCGCGTGGAATTCTCGGCCGACATGATGGTGCTCAAGCCGGTCGACATGCGTCGGGCGAGCCGCACGCTCGTGTTCGAGGTCAACAATCGCGGCCGCAAGATCGCGTTCATGCGGTTCCACGACACGCCGTCGTCCGCCAACATGAACGATCCCATGGCGGCCGCGGATTTCGGCAACGGGTTCCTGATGCGGCAGGGCCACGTCATCGCCTGGGTCGGCTGGGGCGCCGACATCGCGCCGGGCGACCGTCGGCTCACCGTGAATTTCCCGATCGTGCTCGATGGCGACAAGCCCGCGACCCACCGGATCCTGACCGAGTTCGGCGATCGCAACTTCAATGGCGGGACGCCGACCACCCTGCCCCTCTCGGGCAGCCCGGCGTTCCACAGCTTTCCGGCCGTCGCGACGGACAAGGCGGCTGCCGAAGCCGAACTCTGGGTGGTGGCCAGCGACTCACCCCGTCCGAGCGGTCCCGGCATTCCGCGGGGAGAACGCGTGCCGGACGACGCGTGGGCGTTCGCCAGGTGTCCCGACGGATGGCCCGGCACCCCGAGCGTGACCGATCTCTGTCTCAAGTCGGGATTCCGGAACGATCGCAACTATCACCTGCTCTATCGCGCGACCCGCTCGCCGGTGATGGGCCTGGGCTACGTGACGTCCCGCGACTTCGTGTCGTTCCTCCGGCACGGCAAGGCCGATGACGCCGGCGCACCGAATCCCGTGACCGGCATCGACACGACCCTGTGCCTCGGCATCTCGTCCAGCGGGATGTACCTGCGCGACTTCCTGTATCAAGGCTTCAACGAGGACGAAGCGGGGCGTCGCGTCTGCGACGGCGCGCACATCCACGTGGCCGGCGTGCAGAAGCTCTTCCTCAACTATCGCTTCGCGCAGCCCAATCCGTTCACCCAGCAGCATCGGGAGCGCTACGTTCCGGATACCAACTTCCCGCATCAGTACGGGGTCCGGGCGAGTCCGGTGAACCGGTTGCCGGACGGCATCCTCAAGCGACCCAGTTCGGACCCGAAGCTGATCCACACCGACACCTCGAACGAGTACTGGCAGTTCCGGGCGTCGCTGACGGGCACGACCGAGGGCGGTCGCATGGACCTATCGGACAACTCACGGGTGCGGCGCTACCTGCTGTCCAGCCTTCAGCACGGCGGGCACAAGGGCGATGCGCCCGCTCGCGGCATCGGCGATCGGCAGTGCGTCTTCCCCCACAACCCGGTACATCCGGGACCGATGCTGAGGGCCTTGTTCGTCGCGCTGGAGACCTGGGTTCGCAGCGGCGTCGCCCCGCCCGAGAATCAGGTGCCCCGGATCGGCAACGGCACGCTGGTCGCACCCGAGGACCTCCGGCTGCCGGTCATCCCGGGTCTCGTCTATCGCGGATGGCACAACGGCTCGGGCGAGCGCGACTTCGGGCCGCGGGTGGCCGGCAATGCCGGCATCATCGACAAGCCGTTTCCCGAGATCCTCCATCCGCATCGGGTGCTGGTCCCGCAGGTGGACTCGCTGGGCCACGACGTGGCGGGCATCCGCCATCCGTTCATCGAGGTGCCGCTGGCAACGTACCTCGGGTGGAACACCCGCACGCCCGAATTCGGCGGCGACGACCTCTGCGATCTGCTCGGGTCGATGATTCCGCTGCCCGCCACAGCGGCTGAAGCGGCCGCGGCAGGAGATTCGCGGCCGGCACTGGAGAGACTCTACCCGGACGCCGAGGCCTACAGCGCCCGCGTGGAGGCGGCGGCCAGAGGGCTCGTGGTGCGGCGATTGATGCTGGAGGAAGACGTGCCGCGCCTCGTGCAGGAGGCGCGTGCAGCGTTCGAGGCCCGGCGCCGCTGAGGCACACGACGGGGCACGGCTTGCCGCCCGTCCAGGCGAGTCGTCCACTGCGCGGCGAGCCCGGACGCGACGTTTCCCGTGTCAGTCGCGATACACTCGTTGCCCATCCAGACCCCCACGGGCGGCACACGAACGGTCGCGATGCCGCGTCCGTGACCTTCGCCACCGGAGACCGGAATCGATGCTCCTTCGCATCGCACTGATCGCGATCGCCGTCTTCTTCGTCATCTCGCTGCTCGAACGCACGTTCTCTCCGCAGGCGGTTCGACGCGCGGAGTTGCGCAAGCAGGCGTGGCGCATTGCCGTGCGCAAGACCGCCTTCACGCTCGGCGCCTGCGGCTTTGCGGCCGCGGCCGCGTTCGGCGGCTGGCACGCGCTCCGGACGGCGGACCACGGCGCGGCCCTGCTGGCGATGATCGCCTTCCCGCTGGCCGCCCTTCTCGGTTTCCTGGCGTACCGGACCGGTCGCGTCTGAACGGCCGTGACCGGTTCCCGGCCCGTCATCCTCGACATCGAAGCGTCCGGGTTCGGGCGGGGCAGCTACCCCATCGAGATCGGCGTCGCGCTGCCGGACGAACGCACCCATTGCTACCTGATCCGGCCCGACGAGGACTGGACGCACTGGGACCCCGCCGCCGAGGCCGTGCACCGCATCCGCCGGGACATCCTGGTGTCCCGGGGAAGGCCGGTCACTGAAGTGGCCGACCAGTTGAACGCCGTACTCGAAGGCTGCCGGGTGTACAGCGACGCCTGGGGTCAGGACAGTTCCTGGCTCGCGCTGCTGTTCGAACATGCCGGACGGCCGCAGCGTTTCCGCCTCGAACCGCTGCTGACCCTCATGACGGAGGCGCAACTCGTCCATTGGCACGCGACCCGGCGCGACATCGAGGAACAGCTCGCCGCCACGCGACATCGGGCCTCCGTCGATGCACTCGTCATTCAACGCACGTTCGCAGCCACGCTTCCTCCCGCCGTGTGAGGTTCCAGAGCGGATCGGACATGCCATTCGCAAATTTTTCTCGCGCGGGTGTTGAGCACCGCGATCACAGAACCTAAGATTCGAGCCACTTTGTCCGGGGACCACCGGGGATGGCGACGGCTGATGCCGAACGCATCGAAGGGCGGTCCCGGAGCGGAGTGCGGCCCGTCGCGGGTCAATAACAGCCGATTCGGCAACACCGCTTCCGAGGGGGGAAGACGTCAACATGACCTGCGAATCCGCCTGGCGCGATCGCTGCGGCCTGGGGTGGGTGTTGCCGCTCGTCGCGCGGCCAGTTCCAGCCAGGCCGGCACGGAGGACGGTCCGAGGGTCCGCGGGCCTCGAGACAAAGACGCTCACGCCTGCGGCGTCGCGATGAATGCGCCCGTGCCAGCCGCTGAAGTCGCGAAGGCCCAGGAAACCGCTGCGGACATCACGTCGCGTGCCGCCGGGCCCGTCCCCGATCCCCAGGCCCGCCGCCTCATTGCGCGCTTCCTCGGAATTCGTGCCGCCACGGAATCGCTGATCGCCGGCCTCTCCGCCGAGGACTGCGCGCTGCAGTCCATGCCCAAGGCGAGCCCGGTGAAATGGCATCTCGGCCACACGACCTGGTTCTTCGAGACGTTCGTGCTGCTGCCGAACGTGCCCGGATTCAAGGCGACGCACGAGAGCTACACCGGCATCTTCAATGCCCACTTCGAATCCCTCGGACCACGGCTGCCGAAGGAGAGCCGCGGTCTGCTGTCGCGTCCCGCGCTCGACGAGATCCTTCAGTACCGCAATCGCATCAATGAAGCCGTGGTGGAACTCCTGTCCGGGCGCTGGCCTCTCCCGGGACGACTCGCGGAAGCATTCGAACTGTGTCTGCAGCACGAGCAGCAGCACCAGGAACAGATCCTCGCCGACCTGAAGCACCTGTGGTCCTGCAATCCGATGCGGCCCGTCTATCGGCCGCTGCCCCTCCAGGCGGCGACGGCACTGAAGCCGCTGACGTGGTTTCCGTGTGCCGACGGCGTGCGGGAAATCGGCCACGCCGGGCCCGAGTTCGCGTTCGACAACGAGCGGCCCGTCCACAAGCAGTTCGTCGGTCCGTTCGAACTCGCGTCGCGCCTGGTCACCGGCGGCGAGTTCCTGGACTTCATGGAGGACGGCGGCTACCAGAAGCCCGAGGTCTGGATGGTGGACGGCTGGAACCACGTGAAGCGGCTCGGCTGGAGCTCGCCGCTCTACTGGGAACGTCAGGGACGGCGCTGGATGCAGTTCACCCTCTCGGGCCTGCGGGAGGTCGATACCGACGAGCCCGTCTGTCATGTGAGCTGGTACGAGGCCGACGCCTACGCGCGCTGGGCCGGAGCGCGCCTCCCGACGGAAGCAGAATGGGAAGTGGCGGCGATCGACGCGACCCAGGGGGGCAACTTCGCGGAATCGGGGCGACTGCACCCCTCGCCCTTGCCGGCGCTGCGGGCGGACTGGGGACCTGCGCAGCTCTTCGGGGATGCGTGGGAGTGGACGTCGAGCGTCCATCAGCCCTACCCCGGCTACAAGCCGGCGGCGGGCCCGCTCGGCGAGTACAACAGCCGCTTCATGGTCAACCAGTTCGTGTTGCGCGGGGGCTCCTGCGCGACGCCGCAGGCGCACATCCGCGCCAGCTATCGCAACTACCTGCCGCCGCACGCGCGCTGGCAGTTCACCGGCATCCGTCTCGCGCGGGACGCCAGGACGACGTGATCGCGGGTGCTTCGCCGCGCGGAGTCCGGTAGGACGGCGTTCCTCGCCTGACGCATGCAACGGGGCGTCTTCCTCCCCAGGTCGTCGACGTCGCGCGGCAGTCTTCGCCATCCTTCGACCGCGCGGTGCCGCACCGTCCCGTCGCGCAGGCATACTCGCACCCGACGAACGTTCGTCGTGCGCTCCGGAACGAGCACCTTGCCCGATGCGGCCGACGCGACGATCCGTCCCCCGCCCCCAACCTGCAAGGCTGACTGAGATGATCCGCATCGACAGCATCGACCACATCGTCTTGACGGCGAGAGACCTCACGGCCACGGCCGCCTTCTATCAGCGGGTGCTGGGAATGACGCGGGTGAATTTCGGTACAGATCGCCAGGCTCTCGCCTTCGGACGGCAGAAGATCAATCTGCATCAGGCCGGCGGCGAGTTCGAGCCGAAAGCCGACCGGCCGACACCGGGTTCGGTCGACGTCTGCTTCCTGACGTCGACGCCCATCGCCGATGTGGTGGCCCACCTGGCGAGCGAGGCCGTACCGGTCCTCGACGGTCCCGTGGAGCGCACCGGCGCGCAGGGGACGCTGCTGTCCGTCTACTTCCGGGACCCCGACGGGAATCTCATCGAGGTCTCGAACCTCCTCCGCCTCGGGGACGTCTGAGATGATCGGGCATGGTGACCTGATCCGCTGTGCATGGTGCCTGAAGGGCGGCCCTCTCGACATCGAGTACCACGATACGGAGTGGGGCGTGCCCGTGCACGACGACGCACGGCTGTTCGAGTCTCTGACGCTCGAAGGCGCCCAGGCCGGTCTGTCGTGGTCGACCATCCTGCGCAAGCGCGAAGGCTACCGGCGTGCCTTCGCGGACTTCGATGCGGCACGCGTCGCGCGCTTCACGCCGAAGCGGATCGAGACTTTGCTCACGGATCCCGGCATCGTCCGCAACCGCCTGAAGGTGCAATCCACGGTCGGCAACGCGCAGGCAATCCTTGCCGTGCGCGATGAGTTCGGAAGTCTGGACGCCTACCTGTGGCGGTTCGTGGACGGCCGCCCGGTGCGCAATGCGTGGCGCTCGACCGCAGACGTTCCGGCCAGCACGGCGCTGTCCGACACGCTGTCCCGGGATCTCGCGAAGCGCGGCTTCCGCTTCGTCGGCACGACGATCATGTACGCCTTCATGCAGGCCGTCGGCATGGTCAACGATCACGCCATGGACTGCTTCCGCCGCACGGAGATCCCGTCGTCTTGAGTCTGGAGTCCTGGGTCACCTATGTGGTGACGCTTTCCGCCGTCAGCGTCTCGCCGGGCACCGGCGCGGCAGCCGTGATGGCCAACGGCCTCACTTACGGTGCCCGCGGCGCCTTTCCTGTCGTGCTCGGACTGCAGCTGGGCCTGGTCGTCTACGCGCTGGTCGTGGCGTCCGGTCTTGCTGCGGTCGTGGGGCACGGTCCGATCCTCGTGGCCCTGAAACTGGCGGGCATCGCCTATCTCGCCTGGCTCGGATTGCGCGCCCTCTCGGCCCGCGGCGTCCTCATCGAGGTCCATCGCGCCACCGCCCGACGCAGTTGGCTCGCGCGCTTCTCGGAAGGGGGTCTGGTGAACCTCACCAACCCGAAGACCACCGTGTTCATGGCTGCCCTGTTCCCCCAGTTCCTCGATATCGGCGCGCCGCTGCTGCCGCAGCTCGGCCTCCTGCTGTGCACCCTGCTCGCGATCGACATTGCAGTGATGATGGGCTACGCTCACTTGGCCGCCGCGCTTCGCGACTGGATTCGCGATCCGCGCCGCATCGCCTGGATGAATCGAGGCCTCGGTGCCTGGTTCCTCGTCCTCGCCAGCCTGCTCGCGCTGGAGTTGTGACATGCCCCCCGGAAAGAATCACACCGCCTCCCTGCACCCGCATCATTTCCCGCTCGCCGCGGCTCGCGACCTCGTGCCGCCGCCCGGGTCGCTGTCATCTCCCGTCTTCGAACACGGGTCACTGGTGGTCCGTCTCTACCATCCCCGTGTGAGCGATCCGCAGAAGCCGCATACCCGGGACGAGATCTACGTGATCGCCAGCGGACGCGGCGCGTTCGTGAATGGCGAGGTCCGACACGGATTCGGCCCGGGCGATGCCCTGTTCGTCCCCGCGGGCGTCGTGCACCGGTTCGAGGACTTCGACGACGACCTGGTCGTGTGGGTGATGTTCTACGGTCCGGAGGGCGGCGAATGAGCGCGGTCCCGATGACCGTGGGTCCGCGGGAGGAACCGGCCGGGGCGGCAGCGCCCGCGGTGTCCGTCGTGATTCCGATCTACAACGAAGCCGAGAATCTCTCCGACCTCGTGACCCGCGTTCACGATGCGCTGGCACCGGCCGGCCGGAACTTCGAACTCATCTGCGCCGACGATGGCTCGCGAGATGGCTCGGCGCGGATCCTGGAGGCGCTGGCGAGCACGCGTCCCTGGCTGCGGCCCGTCTACCTGATGCGCAACTACGGACAATCGACGGCGTTGCAGGCCGGCTTCGACATCGCGCGCGGCGAGATCATCGTCACGCTCGACGGTGATCTGCAGAACGACCCGGCGGACATTCCGCGACTGCTGGATCTGCTGGACCGGCAACCCGAGATCGACGTGATCTCCGGCTGGCGCAAGGCCCGCCAGGATGCCGCACTGTCGCGCAAGCTGCCGTCGATGCTCGCGAACGGATTGATCTCCAAGGTCACGGGCGTGCGGCTCCACGACTACGGCTGCGCGCTGAAGCTGTATCGGGCGCGCGTCATCCGCGACCTGCGCTTGTACGGGGAACAGCATCGGTTCATTCCCGCCCTCGCGGCCGAGGTCGGCGCCAAGATCGTCGAAGTCCCCGTCATGCATCACGCGCGGTTGCGCGGCACCTCCAAGTACGGCATCGATCGCACCTTCCGCGTGATGCTCGATCTCCTGTGGATCAAGTTCCTGCTGCGGTTCCTGCACCGGCCGATCCACGCTTTCGGCGGACTGGGCCTGTCGCTCGGCTCGCTGGGTGGTCTGATCCTGCTGTGGCTGGCCTTCGACAAGCTCGCGCTGGGTCATTCGATCGGCGGCCGTCCGCTGCTGCTGCTCGGGGTGCTCCTCGTCCTGATCGGCGTGCAGCTCGTCGCCACCGGCGTGCTGGGCGAGATCCTGACCCGCATCTACCACGAACCGCAGGGACGGCGGCAGTACCAGACCCGCCCTGCCCCCCGCCCCGCTCCGGGAGCGCGGCCGCCCGCCGGTGGCTGACGAGGATCCCGCACCGAACCGGCGCCGGCCATCGCTTTCGCTGCCGTTGCGCATCGCCGCCGGCATGACGCTGCTCGCAGTGACGCTGTGGCTCGTCGGTCCGGACCGCCTGCTGTCGGCGCTGCGCCGCGCCGACCCCATGGTGTTCCTCGGCGCGCTGATGGTCTCGGTGGCGTCGAACGCCGCCTCGGCCGCCCGCTGGTCCCGCATCGCGCACGCGCTCGACCTCAAGGCCCCACTGGCGCCGATGATGACGATGTATGCGCGCGGGATCACCAGCAACACGCTCCTGCCCGGCGCGACCCTGTCCGGCGACATGCTGCGCAGCTACCAGCTCTCGCGTCTCGGCAATCCGCTGATGGAATCGACCCTGTCCGTCGCGTTCGACCGCTTCAGCGGCCTCTGGACGCTCTGCGTCCTGTCGTTCCTGGCCGCCCTGACCGCCTATGCCGGCGGGTTCTCGCTGGCGACAGGGGCATCGGGACGGCACGCGCTGGCGTCGTACGGTGTGCTTCTCGGCGTCATCGTGGTGCTGCCGTTCGTCCCCTGGCCGATCGAACGGCTCGCGCACGTCGGGCATGCGACGGTGCAGCGGCTCGTGGACCTGTGGCGCCGACTGCACGATCCGGCCAGCGGATTGAAACGGCGTCTCGCGGGATCCATCGGACTGTCGCTCGTCGTCCAGGCCCTGTCGGCCGCGGCGCTCGCGCTGTGCGCCCGCGCCCTCGGCATCGACTTGCCGCTGACCATGATGCTGGCCGCCGCGGCCCCGATCTTCGTGATGGCAGCGCTGCCGATCGGGGTGGCCGGATTCGGCACGCGCGAACTCGCGGCCGTGGGCGTGCTGGGGCTCGCGGGCGTCGATCCGGAGCTGGCGGCCGGCACCGGATTCCTCTATGGCATGCTCGGCGTCGCCCAGGGCGTGCTCTCGGCGCCGCTGTTCCTGCATCGCTGATCCATGTCTGCGCGCGCCTCCCGTCACGAGGATCTCCGCCGGCAACTGCCGATGGCATCGCTGGTGCTGCTGGGCATCGTCCTCAGCTTCTATCTCGGCCTGGGCAGCGTGCCGTTGTTCGACCTCGACGAAGGCGCCTTCTCCGAAGCCACCCGCGAGATGCTGCTGCGGGGCGACTACATCTCGACCTTCCTGAACGGCGCCCCGCGCTACGACAAGCCGGTGCTGATCTACTGGCTCCAGGCCGTCTCGGTGCTGACGCTCGGCGTGAACGAACTGGCGTTCCGGCTGCCCTCGGCGATCTGCTCGACCGTCTGGGTCCTGATCGTCTTCCTGTTCGTGCGCCGGCTGCGAGGCACGGAGGCGGCACTTCTGGCGACGGGGATCACCGCCACGGCAGCCGGCATCACGGTCATCGGCCGTGCCGCCATCGCGGATGCGTTGCTGAACATGCTGATCACGGCCGCCTGCACGTCGGCGTATCTGTACCTCACGGAACGCGACCCGCGCTGGCTGCGCGCGGCCTTCATCGCGATGGGATTCGGCCTCCTGGCGAAGGGCCCGGTGGCCGTTCTGGTTCCGCTCGCCGCGACCTTCCTGTTCAGTGCCTCCCGTCGCGATCTGGGCACCTGGTGGCGTGCGCTGTTCGATCCGGTCGGCATCGCGCTGATGCTGGCCATCGCGGCCCCGTGGTATGCCGCACAGTACTGGAAGGAAGGCGATGCCTTCGTCCGCGGCTTCCTGCTGAAGCACAATGTCGATCGCTTCAGCGCTCCGATGCACGGGTTCAACGGCAGCGTGCTGTTCTACGTGCCATGGCTGTTCGTGGCGACACTGCCCTTCATGGGACCGCTCGTGAACGTGTTCCTCCGGCTGCGCGCCGTCTGGCAGGACGACCTGCAGCGCTTCTGCTTCCTGTGGTTCCTGTTCGTGTTCGCATTCTTCTCGTTGTCCGGCACGAAGCTGCCGCACTACGTGTTCTACGGCTATACGGGGCTGTTCATCGTGATGGCGCTGCAGGTGCCCGCGATCCGCCGCCCGTGGATCGCCCTCCTGCCGGTGGCCGTGATCTTCGCGGCGCTGCTCGTCCTGCCGCTCGGTTTCGAGCACGTGGCATCGACGCTGCGTGACCCGTACTACCGCGAAGCCCTGACCGACATTCGCGCCCAGTTCAGCACCGGGTTCTATGCGGTGTGCGCGCTGTTGCTGGCCGGTGCCATCGGCCTGATCGTCATGCGCCGCTGGTCGCTCGGAATCCGGTTGGTGGCCGGCGGGTGCGCCGTCGCCGGCATCATGGCGGGCTTCATCCTGCCCGTCGCCGGACGTGTGCAGCAGGAGCCGATACGCGAGGCCGCCCGCATCGCCCGCGAGAACGACTACCGGGTCGTGATGTGGGGACTCGATACGCCGAGCTTCATCGTCTATACCGGGCGGTTCGTCGAGAAGCGCGATCCGAAGCCCGGGGAGATCGCGTTGGCCAAGGTGAAGCGCCTGCCGGAACTGCCGGGCTACGAGACGCTGTACCGACGCAACGGGATCGCGCTCGTGCGCGTGAAGGAGCACCCCGAGTGAATTCGGTCGTCGACTGGCGGCGACCTTCGGTCTGGGCCGTGCCGGCCGCGGCGCTCGCCATCGCGGCCGTGGTACTCGTCATGGGCGGCAATCGAAGCCTGTTCCTGTTCTTCAATGCCTGGAGCCGCGCGACCGGGCCGGCCCCGTGGCCCTACGTCACGATCGTCGGCGACACGGCCGTCGCCCTGGCGCTGTTCCTCCCGATCGCGATCCGTCGCCCTCGCGTGGCGGGTGCATTGGCCGTCGGCGCAATCATCGCGACGTTGTTCGTGCACGGACTCAAACCCCTCTTCGATCTGCCGCGGCCGCCCGGCGTCCTGCCGCCAGGAGAATTCACGGTGATCGGCCCCGCCTACCGCGCCCACACGTTTCCGTCCGGCCACACGACCACGATCTTCCTGGCCGCCGGGCTCGTCTGGCTGCACATCGACTCGTGGGCTGCGCGCGCGTTCGTGCTGCCGATGGCGGTCATCGTCGGCATCTCGCGCATGGTCGTGGGTGTGCACTGGCCGCTGGATGTGGCGACAGGCGCCGCCGGCGGCTGGCTCTCGGCCGCACTGGGCACCTGGCTGGCAGAGCGGTTCCCGCCGGAGGCCACTCGTGTCCTCCATGCGCTGCTGTGCCTGATCGGCCTGGGCTGCGCCGTGGCGCTGCTCGCCGGTCTCAAGACGGGGTATTCTCAGGCCGTGCAACTCCAATATGCCATCGGCACCTGGGCCTGCCTCGGGGTGCTGACGCATGTGTTCGGCCGCTTCCGTGCGGCCCCCGACCCTTCCCGGATGTCCCGATGACCGATACTCCCCAGACCGTCACGCTGGCCTCGCGACCGTTCGTCGCATTCGGCCAGCATGTGCGCCGCGCCGACACCGCCGTCGGCGCCTTCGTGATCTTGCATCGCCGCGAGCTGACGCGGGCACGCAAGGCCCTGCAGAAGACGCGCCTCGAACTCGGGATTCCCGCCACGGTCCGGTTTGACGGCGCCGCGGCATTCGACCCCGCGACCCGTGCGGCGCGCGGACTGGGCGACCTGGATGACAACGCGGTGCGCAAGGCAATCCTCCGCCTGATCGCGACGGTCAATGCGATTCCCGGAATGATGCGCTACACGTACATGAATCTCTCGCACTATCCGACGTCGCTCGACGATCCCGAAACCGGTCCGCAGGAACGCGAAATCGTCCGCCAGGTCCTGTTCGCACGCTGCTTTGCCGTCCCCACCGACGGCACGCACGGGCCCCAGGGGCACGAGACCGAACCGGTCCTCGCCGACAAGGTGGACCGCGGCAGCTACGCGAACGCGGTGCTTCTCGATCTGGCCGACCTGGTCGCCGAAGCCTGTGCGCGGGTCGTTGCGGCCGAGCCGGGAAGCGACGAGATCCGGACGATGCTCGAGACCTTCCAGTACTGGTCGAACACCGAGGTGCTGGCGCGCGCGCCGGCGGCGGCCGCTTCCTGACCCGATCGATGGCGCAGGACAGCACGCAGGCGGAGTTCTGGGAAAAGCGCTACCGCGACGGCACCACCCCGTGGGATGCCGGCCGAATCCCGGAGCGCTTCGCACGTTTCACGAGCGAGATTCCGCCGGGCAGCCGCGTGCTCGTGCCCGGTTGCGGTTCGGCCTACGAGGTCGCGCACCTCGCGCAGCGGGGGTTGGACGTGTTCGGCATCGACTTCAGCGAAGCGGCTCTCGTGGAAGCGCGACGGCACGTCGGACCCTACGCGGCTCGACTGCAACTTGCGGACTTCTTCACGTTCGACGCGGGGACCGGCTTCGACCTCTGCTACGAACGAGCCTTCCTCTGCGCACTGCCTCGGCGGATGTGGCCGGCGTACGCGCGGCGAATGGCGGAACTGCTGCGCCCCGGCGGCGCCATCGCGGGCTACTGGTTCCAGGACGACAACGAACGGGGACCGCCATTCGGCCTACCGGCGGACGGACTGAAGCGGCTGCTGGGGCACGATTTCGAGCAGGCGTCGGATGAGCCGGTGACCGATTCGATCCCGGTCTTCGCCGGCAAGGAACGCTGGCAGGTGTGGCGCCGCCGCCCGTGACCGCCCGGAAAGGCCCCGTCGCCGCGATGGCGGCAACGAGGTTCCCGGGACCGCGTTCACCGCACCGGATGACCGCCGCTAGCGGAACAGGATCAACGCCTTCGAGACGGTGATCCAGACGCCCCAGGCCAGCGGAATGCCCACCAGCAGCCAGAACGCGGTGACCAGGCCGCCCGAGCTCCTGGCCTGAACCGCATCACCGCTCGCCGTGCCGCCGACCGACGCGGCGACGGCCTTGTCGTGGGCAAGCTGCCGTTCGGCCGCGAGTTCCTCGTCCGTCATGAACCAGTTCTCGGCCACCGGACGGACCAGCAGATTGGCCACGAATCCGAGCACCAGCATTCCCGCCAGCACGTAGAAGATCGGACCATAGATCTGGTCGAAGGGAACTTGCGCTTCCTTCCGCGTGTCGTGCAGATAGTTCACGATCATCGGCCCGAGAATGCCGGCAGTGGACCAGGCCGTCAGCAACCGTCCATGAATGGCCCCCACGAACTGGGTCCCGAACATGTCGGCCAGATAGGCCGGGATGGTCGCGAAGCCGCCGCCGTACATCGAGGCGATGATGCAGACGCAGCCGACGAACAGCGCGAGGGATTTCCAGTCGGCCGCCAGGGAAGTCAGGACATAGAGTGCAGTGCCGAGGGCGAAGAAGACGAAGTACGTTGCCTTCCGGCCCAGTCGGTCGGACGAAGACGCCCAGGCAAAGCGGCCGAAGATGTTGAGCAGGGAGACCAGTCCGACGAAGCCGGCGCCGATGGCGGCCGCGATCGTCTTTTCCTTGTCGCCGAATTGCCCGAACGCGATCTCCGGCTGGGCGAACAGTTGTCCTCCGAACGTCTCCTGGAGCATCGGCGACGCCGCGCCGATGATGCCGATGCCCGCGGACACGTTCAGACAGAGAACGCTCCAGAGCAGCCAGAACTGGGGCGTCCGGTGCGCGTTGCGCAGGTGTACGTGCCGCTGGGTAACCATGGCCTTGCTCGCATCCGCCACCGGCGGCGTCCAGCCTGCGGGGCGCCATCCCGCCGGCGGCACCCGGTATCCGAAGGCGCCGATCATCATGAACACGAAGTAGACGATGGCCATCGCGACGAACGTCTGCGACACACCCGGATCGGTGGGCGTCTTGAACATGTTCATCAGCAGCGTCGCGAACGGCGAGCCGATCATCGCGCCGCCCCCGAAGCCCATGATGGCCATGCCCGTCGCCATCCCGCGACGATCCGGGAACCACTTGATGAGCGTCGACACGGGAGAAATGTAGCCCAGCCCGAGACCCACCCCGCCGATCACGCCGGAACCGATCCACATCATCCACAACTGGTGCAGATGCACTCCCAGTGCGGAGATCAGCAGGCCGCCGCACCAGCACAGCGTCGCGATGAATCCCGCCTTGCGGGGGCCCGAACGTTCCAGCCACCCGCCCCACAGCGCGGCCGAACAGCCGAGCACGACGAAGAACAGCGTGTACATCCACCCGAGGTCGAACTGCGTCCAGTTGCAGTCGGTGGCGGTCAGCGCGCGCAACGTTCCGCTGAGCTTGTCCCCGAAGGTCGTGGCGCCGGCGGCGCACGCGACGAGCGGCTTGCCGTCCACGCCCACCAGGGCGTTGCCGAGAGGCTTCCAGAACACCGAGAATCCGTACGCCATGCCGATGCACAGGTGGATGCAGAGCGCGGCCGGCGGCACGAGCCACCGGTTGAAACCCGGCTGAGCAATGGTGCGTTCCTTGTCCAGAATCCCGGCCATGGACTGGACCCTCCCCTCTTATGAGTTTGTCGTGAGTACTTGAAGGCGCCGCCCGGGATCCGGGCCTCTCCGGCGCGCGACGCCGCTGCGCGGCATGCGGCTGGCTGGCACGCGGCATCGGGTCGAGGGAGCAGACACCGCGTCGGCCCCCTCCCTCGAAGGCCGGAGGATGATACCGGGGAAGCGTTTGAGGGAACAAGGCACCATCCGGCACCGCGGCCCGATACCATCGGGACCATGAAGAAGACCGAACGACATGAGGACCGTCGGGACGTGCCGCCCATCACGGGCGTGGTGCTCGCGGGCGGCCGAGGGCGCCGGATGGGAGGTCTCGACAAGGGACTCGTCCCCCTCCACGGCCGGCCGATCGTGTCACATGTTCTGGCGCGTCTGGCACCGCAGGTCGACGACGTCCTCGTCAGCGCCAACCGCAACCGGGACCGGTACGAGGCTTTCGGTCACCCGGTAATCTCCGATCCGGACGCATCGTACGCCGGCCCGCTGGCTGGACTTCTCAGTGCCCTCGTCACGGCGAAACACGGCTGGGTCATCACCGTTCCTTGCGATTCGCCGGCCCTGCCGTCGGATCTGGTCGTGCGCTTGTGGGCGGGATTGCGCTCCACCGGGAGCCGGCTTGCCATAGCGCGCACCGGCACCCGGATCCATCCGGTCTTCTGCTTGTGTCCCACATCCCTGGCGGATGACCTTGCCGCATTCCTGTCGCGCGGAGGGCGGGCGTTCCGCGACTGGATCGCGGCGCTAGACTGTGTGGAAGTGCCGTTCGATGATGTGCCGGACGCGTTCGACAACATCAACACGCCTGAGGATCTGGCGAGGCGGGAAGGCATCGCCCGTCACCCCGGAGACTGAATCAGTGCGCCGGTGACGGGTGCATCGTCTCGGCGGTCGGTCCGGTCGCGGCCGCCAGCTTGGGCGTGGACGAGATCACGTGGAAGAACACCTCGTCACGCCGGATCATCCCGAGTTCGGTGCGCGCCCGTTCCTCTATCGCGTCGTACCCCTGCTTGAGATCGCGCACCTCCGCTTCCAGCGCCACGTTGCGGCTCTGCGCCTTGTCGTTGCTGGCTTTCTGGGCCGCCACCTGCTCCTCCAGGGCGTGAACGCGCAACCACCCGCCCTTGCCGAACCAGAGCGGGTTCTGCAGCAGGACGATGACGGCGATCAGCAGGATCGGGAGGAAACGCACGCAGCAGCCTCGTCGCGGGGAACGTCAGGCGATGTGATAGAAAGCGTCGCGCCCGGCGTAGCTGGCCGATTCGCCGAGGTCTTCCTCGATGCGAAGCAACTGGTTGTACTTCGCCAGGCGATCCGAACGCGACAGCGAACCCGTCTTGATCTGCAGCGCATTCGTCGCCACCGCAATGTCGGCGATGATGGTGTCTTCCGTCTCGCCCGACCGGTGGGAGACCACGCTCGTGTAGCCCGCGCGCTTGGCCATCTCGATGGCCTCGAACGTCTCGGTCAGGCTGCCGATCTGGTTGATCTTGATCAGGATCGAGTTGGCGATGCCGCGCCGGATCCCTTCCTTCAGGATGCGCGTGTTCGTCACGAACACGTCGTCTCCCACGAGCTGGACGTTGCGCCCCAGGCGATCCGTCAGGATCTTCCAGCCATCCCAGTCGTCCTCGGCCATGCCGTCCTCGATGGACACGATGGGGTACTTGTCGCACCACGCGCCGAGGTAGTCGGCGAATTCGGACGAGGTCAGTTGCAGACCCTCGGCCTCGATGTGGTAGCGCCCGTCCCGGTAGAACTCGGAACTCGCGCAGTCGAGACCGATCAGGACCTGATCGCCCGGCGTGTAACCGGCGGCCGTGATCGCCTCCAGGATCAGTTCGAGCGCGGATTCGTTGCTGGTGAGGTTGGGAGCGAAGCCACCCTCGTCGCCGACCGTCGTGGGCATCCCCTTGCCGTCGATCAGCTTCTTCAGGGACTGGAACACTTCGGCGCCGCAGCGCAACGCCTCGCGGAACGACGGAAGGCCCGCCGGGATGATCATGAATTCCTGCAGATCGAGGCTGTTGTTCGCATGGGCACCACCGTTGATGACATTCATCATCGGAACCGGGAGCTGCATCCGGGCGGAACCACCCATGTAGCGGTACAGGGGCAATCCGGTTTCCTCGGCGGCCGCCTTGGCCACGGCAAGTGAAACGGCGAGGATCGCGTTGGCACCCAGGCGCGACTTGTTGTCGGTGCCGTCCAGTTCGATCATCGTGCGGTCGATGAACGCCTGCTCCGTCGCATCGAGCCCGATGATGGCTTCGCAGATCTCGGTGTTGACGTTCTCGACGGCCCGGAGCACGCCCTTGCCGCCGAAGCGGGACTTGTCGCCATCGCGCAGTTCGATGGCCTCGCGCGTACCCGTCGACGCACCGGACGGCACGGCGGCGCGTCCACTCACCCCGGATTCGAGCAGCACATCGGCCTCTACCGTCGGATTGCCGCGCGAATCGATGATCTCCCGGGCCACCACGTCTACGATCGAACTCATTGTCTCGCTTCCGTCATCAGATCGCCGTCGCGCACGCGCTGCCGGCGGGGGTTAAGTGATCGAATCTTCCGCGAACCCGCGACGTTTCACGAGCTCGTCGATGTCTTTCAGCGTCTCGAGCAAGCCTCGCATGTGCCCCAGCGGCCATGCATTGGGCCCGTCGGACAACGCTTTGGCCGGATCGGGATGGGTTTCCATGAACACGCCCGCGATCCCCGACGCAACGGCTGCGCGCGCGAGGACCGGGACGAACTCGCGTTGTCCGCCACTTGCCGTTCCCTGTCCGCCGGGCAGTTGCACCGAATGCGTCGCGTCGAAGACCACAGGACATCGGGTCTGCCGCATCACGGCGAGGCTGCGCATGTCGGAAACGAGATTGTTGTATCCGAAACTGAACCCGCGCTCGCAGACCAGGATGTTGTCCGCACCGCTCGCCTCGCGCGCCTTGGCGACGACATTGCCCATTTCCCACGGGGACAGGAACTGTCCCTTCTTGATGTTCACCGGCTTGCCGGCCGCTGCCGCCGCGCGGATGAAATCGGTCTGCCGGCACAGGAACGCAGGCGTCTGCAACACGTCCACGGCGGCGGCAACGGCCGGAATCTCTTCCTCGGCATGGACGTCCGTCAACACGGGCACGCCCAGCGTCCGGCGGACATCGGCGAGGATCTCGAGTCCCTTGTCCATGCCGAGCCCGCGGAACGACGTCGAGGAACTCCGGTTGGCCTTGTCGTACGAAGCCTTGAAGATGAACGGGATCCGCAGCGCCGCGCAGATCTCCTTGAGCGTTCCTGCCGTGTCCAGGATCAACTGGCGGGATTCGATGACGCAGGGTCCGGAGATCAGGAAGAAGGGATGGTCCAGGCCCGCCTCGAATCCGCACAGCTTCATCGGGTCGGCCTCATGCGGACATCGACGCTTCGACCGGGACGTCGGCCTTGTGGCGGGCGGCAGCCTCGATGTAGGCCTTGAACAGCGGATGACCGGCCCGGGGAGTCGATGTGAACTCGGGGTGGAACTGACACGCGACGAACCACGGATGTCCAGGGAGTTCGATCATCTCGGTCAGACGTTCCGCACCGGCCGACCATGCACTCACCCGCAGACCGGCGTCCTGGAGGTTCGGAAGATGGCGGTTGTTGACCTCGTAGCGGTGGCGATGACGTTCGGCGATGCGAGCGGATCCGTAGATCCGGAGCGCCAGCGTGCCGTCTTCGATGTCGGCATCCTGACTGCCGAGTCGCATCGTCCCGCCCAAGTCGGAGGACTCCGATCGCATTTCGACGCGCCCGGTGCGGTCCTGCCATTCCTCGATCAAGGCAACCACCGGATTGGCGGTGGCGGGATCGAACTCGGTACTGTGCGCACCCGCCAGTCCGGCGACATTGCGGGCGAACTCGATCACGGCGAGCTGCATGCCCAGGCAGATCCCCAGGTAGGGAATGCGTTGTTCACGGGCGAACCGGATTGCCTGGATCTTGCCCTCCACCCCGCGCTTGCCGAACCCGCCGGGAACGAGGATGCCGTCCATGCCTTTCAAGACGTCCGTCCCCTGGGATTCGATCTTCTCGGAATCGATGTAGTGGATCCGGATCTTCGAGCTGGTGTGGATCCCGGCGTGGGTCAGCGCCTCGGACAGCGATTTGTACGACTCGGTGAGGTCCACGTACTTGCCGACGAGGGCGATGTCGACTTGCCGCGCGGGATGCTCGAGCGCATAGACGAGACGCTCCCATTCGTCCAGCTTGGCGGGCGGCGCGATGATGTCGAGCTTGCGGCAGACGATCTCGTCCAGCCCTTGCGCGTGCAACACCGCAGGGATCTTGTAGATCGAGTCCACGTCCACGGCGGAGATGACCGCGCGCTCCTCGACATTCGTGAACAGGGCGATCTTGCGGCGCTCGTCGTCGGGCAGCCGCCGATCGGCTCGGCACAGCACGATGTCCGGCTGGATGCCGATCGTCCGCAATTCCTTGACCGAATGTTGGGTCGGCTTGGTCTTGATCTCGCCTGCCGACGCGATGTAGGGCACCAGCGTGAGGTGGATGAAGCAGGTGTTGCTGCGCCCGAGCTGGAGGCTCATCTGGCGGATGGCTTCCAGGAACGGCAGGGACTCGATGTCGCCCACCGTGCCGCCGATCTCGACGAGTGCGACGTCCGCATCGCCGGCGCCGAGACGGATGAAGTTCTTGATCTCGTCCGTGATGTGCGGAATCACCTGGACGGTTCCGCCGAGGTAGTCGCCGCGCCGTTCCTTCTTGATGACGCTCTCGTAGATCTGCCCCGTCGTGAAGTTGTTGCGCTTGGTCATCCGCGTGCGGACGAAGCGCTCGTAGTGCCCGAGATCGAGATCGGTCTCGGCACCGTCGTCGGTCACGAATACCTCCCCATGCTGGAAGGGACTCATCGTGCCGGGATCGACGTTGATGTAGGGGTCGAGCTTGAGGAGGGTCAGTCGCAGGCCGCGGGATTCGAGAATCGCGGCGAGGGAGGCGGCGGCGATACCTTTGCCCAGGGAGGAAACCACACCGCCTGTGACAAAGATGTATTTCGTCATGCGAAGGCCGTCGTCATGTAAGCCCGCATCATAAACGAAAACCCCAATTTCCCGGAAGCGACGGTCATGCCGCACCCGCCGCCGGACGCTTGGACCCGTTCGCCAGGAACAGCCACGTGTCCACCACCGTGTCGGGATTTAGTGAGATCGTGTCGATGCCCTGCTCCACCAGCCACTGCGCAAGGTCCGGATGATCGGACGGCCCCTGCCCGCAGATGCCGATGTACTTGCCGTGCTTGCGGCAGGCCTGGATCGCCATGGCCAGCAGTGCCTTGACCGCCGGATCCCGTTCATCGAACGCGTCGGCGACGATGCCGGAATCGCGGTCCAGACCCAGGGTGAGCTGGGTGAGATCGTTGGAACCGATCGAGAAGCCGTCGAAGTGCTGGAGGAACTGCTCGGCCAGCAGCGCGTTCGACGGAATCTCGCACATCATGATGACCTTGAGGCCGTTCTCCCCGCGCTTCAAGCCGTTGTCGGCGAGCAGAGAGACGACGCGCCGCGCTTCCTCGACATTCCGGACGAACGGCACCATCACTTCGACGTTGGTGAGACCCATCTCGTCGCGGACGCGACGCAAGGCGCGGCACTCGAGCTGGAAGCTCTCGCGGAAGCTCGTGGAGACATAGCGGCCAGCCCCGCGGAAGCCCAGCATCGGATTCTCTTCGTCGGGCTCGTACCGCTTGCCGCCGACCAGACTCGAGTACTCGTTCGACTTGAAATCGGACAACCGGACGATGACCGGTTTCGGATAGAACGCCGCCGCAAGCGTCGAAATGCCCTCGGTCAGCTTGTCGATGTAGAAGGAGACCGGATCCCCATAGGCCGCCGCATGGGACTCGATGACACCGCGCACGTCCACGGGGACGTCGGGATACGCGAGGATCGCCTTCGGGTGCACGCCGATCATCCGGGCGATGATGAACTCGAGCCGCGCAAGTCCCACCCCCGAATTGGGCAGGCGCGAGAACTCGAACGCGAGTTCCGGATTGCCGACGTTCATGTACAGCTTCACGGGCGCTTCGGGCAGGGCGCCGAGCGACAGGTCCGTGACTTCAACCTCGAGGCGCCCGCGGTAGACAAAGCCCGTGTCGCCCTCGGTGCAGGAGACGGTGACTTCCATCCCGTCGCGGAGCACCTGCGTCGCGTCGCCGCACCCGACGACAGCGGGAATACCCAGCTCGCGGGCGATGATGGCGGCGTGGCAGGTGCGGCCGCCACGATTGGTCACGATGGCCGACGCGCGCTTCATGACCGGCTCCCAATCGGGATCCGTCATGTCTGTCACGAGCACATCGCCGGCCTGGACGCGATGCATCTCGTCGGGGTTCTTGATCAATCGCACCACCCCGATGCCGGCGCGATTGCCGATCGCCCGACCCGACACCAGGATCTCCGAGCGGGTCTTGAGGCGGAAACTCTGTTGCGACTCGGGATTGGCATTCGACTTCACGGTTTCGGGTCGCGCCTGCAGGATGTAGAGCTGCCCGTCCTCGCCGTCACGGCCCCACTCGATATCCATGGGACGACCATAGTGGTCTTCGATGATCAGCGCGTACCGCGCGAGTTCCTCCACTTCCTTGTCGGTAATGGCGTAGCGACGACGATCCGCGTCGGGAACAGGCACCGTCTCGACAGACTTCCCGGCCTTCGCGGTGTCGCTGAAGACCATCTTGATGGCTTTCGCCCCGAGCGCCCGGCGCAGCACGGCCGGCTTGCCCGTGCGCAGACCCGGCTTCCATACGTAGAACTCGTCCGGGTTCACCGCGCCCTGCACGACCGTTTCACCCAGGCCGTAGGAGGCCGTGATGAAGACGACCTGATCGAATCCCGACTCCGTGTCGATGGTGAACAGTACGCCGCTCGCACCGAGATCGCTTCGCACCATCCGCTGGATGCCGCAGGACAGCGCGACGGCACCGTGGTCGAAGCCCTTGTGGACGCGGTACGCGATCGCGCGATCGTTGTACAGGGACGCAAACGTGGCGGACGGCATCGATCACGTGATCGATGCCGCGAATGTTGAGGAAGGTCTCCTGCTGTCCCGCAAACGAGGCATCGGGAAGATCCTCGGCCGTCGCCGAGGAACGCACGGCAACCGTGGCATCGCCGCCCGCGGAAAGATCGCGGTAGTGATCCGCGATTTCCTTCATCAGCCGCGCCGGCAAGGGCGTCTCGGCAATCCATTGGCGGATCCGTTTGCCCGTGACGGCCAGCTTCGTCACGTCGTCGACGTCCAGGGTCGCGAGTTCGGCGTCGATACGCTGCTTGAGGCCCGTCTCCGTCAGCATGTCCCGGAATGCGTCAGCCGTCGTCGCAAAACCGCCCGGCACACGAACCCCGGCCCGGGCGAGCTGGCTGATCATTTCGCCCAGAGATGCGTTCTTGCCGCCGACCCGCTCCACATCAGTCATTCTCAATTCGTCGAAGGCAAGCACGTACGGCACGGACTGACTCATCGGTTGGCTCTCCAGGCACGCGAATCCGGGGGACGGATGCAAAAAAAATGCTATGTTAGCGGATCGAGTATTGCAGCGCAGCAACCCCTCCTACCATGACCGCCAACGCCGGCCGCCGCGCCTTCTTCGTCTCAGACCGCACGGGCATCACGGCCGAAATGCTGGGCCACAGCCTGCTCGCACAGTTCGAGGGGGTTCCCTTCCGCGAAGTGACATTGCCCTTCGTCGATTCCGTCGGACGCGCCCAGGAGGCCGTCCGGCAGATCGATCAGGCCTGGAAGGAGGACGGTGTCCGCCCTCTCGTCTTCAGCACCCTGGTCGACCCCGAGGTCAGCGGCGTCATCGCCAAGGCCAACGCGTTGTACCTGGACTGCTTCCAGGTCTTCATCTCCCCGATGGAGCGGGAGCTTGGCGTTTCACACACGCACGAGATCGGCCGGTCCCACCGGGTGCGCAACACGACCGAATACCACTCGCGCATCGAGGCGGTGAACTTCGTCCTCGCCAACGACGACGGTCTGGCGAAGGAAGTGGAACTGGGCGTCGCCGACATCATCCTGGTCGGGGTGTCGCGCTGCGGCAAGACGCCCACCTGCCTGTACCTGGGCCTCCAGTACAGCATACGCGCCGCAAACTACCCGCTGATCCCCGAGGATTTCCGGGACATGAAGCTGCCGGCCAGGCTCGCGAAGCACCGCCGCAAACTGTTCGGCCTCACGATCCAGGCGGAGCGGCTCGCGCAGATCCGCCACGAGCGCAAGCCGAACAGCAACTATGCGAGCATCGACAACTGCCAGTACGAGATCGATCGGGCCGAGATGCTGATGCGGCAGGAAGGCATTCCATTCCTCGACACGACCAACCGTTCCATCGAGGAACTCGCGGCGACGATCCTGCACCAGTCGAACCTTCAGCGGCAGATCTTCTAGTTTGCAGGCCGGTCGGCCCCACCGGACGTTCGCGAGCAGATCAACCGGCAGCCGATCGGCCGAGAATGGCGATGGTCACCGTGACGACACCGAGTACCAGATTCACGCCGACCAGCCGTCGGATGCGTCCGAGCGCCTGGCCCCCGGCAGGCCAGTCGGCGGCAGCCACGGCACGACGCAATTGCGCATAGGGCGCCATCACGACGTGCGCAAAGATCATCATCATGATCACGCCGAGGATCAGCATGGTTCGCGCGTGAAGCGGCGCGTCCAAGCCGCCCAGGGCCGCTGTCATGTGGAGCCCGCTTCCCAGGATCAGGGCGACGGCAATCCAGACCCATCGGAAGAACCGACCGAGCGTCGCGCTCCAGAGCGGCAATCGCTGCGGCGGCTCGAGCAACTGAGCGGCTGAAGGCCGCAAGACGACGTACGCGAAGAACATCCCGCCGACCCAGACGATCACGCCAAGAAGGTGCAACCACCGCGCAATTTCCATGGACATGGGGTCACTCCCCGGTACGAAGTGCGGCGCGAACGGGCGCGAAACTCATGCGGTGATGCGGGCTGGGCCCGTACTGAGCCAATGCCGCGAGATGGTCGGCCGTCGGATACCCCTTGTGCCGATCGAAACCGTACGAGCGGTAAGCCTCGTGGAGGACGAGCATTTCGCTGTCCCTGGCCGTCTTGGCCAGGATCGACGCGGCGCTGATCGAAGCAACGGTCGCATCGCCCTTCACGATGGCGCGGACGGGCATCGGCAGCATCGGACAGCGATTGCCGTCCACGAGAACCTCGTCCGGCACGATCGGGAGCGCCTCGACGGCCCGGCGCATCGCGAGCATCGTCGCCTGGAGGATGTTGAACCGGTCGATCTCCTCCACCGTTGCCGAGGCGATTGCCCAGGCGGCCGCCCTATTCCGGATGCTGACGGACAACCGCGCTCGCCGGGCGGGCGACAGCACCTTGGAGTCTGCCAGTCCCCCGATGGTGCAAGCGGGATCCAGGATCACTGCCGCCGCGTACACCGGCCCCGCCAACGGTCCTCGTCCGGCCTCATCGACGCCGGCGACCCGGATCACGATCCCGACCCTTCCGTGGCCGTGACTCGCATTCCGGTCGTCACTCTCGAGGGCGCTCGCAGCAGTGACTGCACGACATCGGCCGCCCGGGAGGCGGCCCCGCATCTGAGCAGGCGATACATCTCCTCGAATCTCGCGGACTGCCGATCTCGGACCACCTTGTCCCGATACACATTGACCAGGGCATGCGAGAGCACCTCGGACCGGGCATCTTCCTGGAGGATTTCGGGCACCACGAAGTCACCGGCCAGGATGTTGGGGAGGCCGATGTACGGCAGGTAGCGACGCGGCCACATGATGCGATAAGTGATCTTCGGTACCCGATAGGTGATCACCATCGGACGGCGCAGCAGGGCCGCCTCCAGCGCCGCGGTGCCGGACGCCACGAGCACGACATCGGCCGCGGTCATCGCAAGTTGCGAATGACCGAAGAGAACGGTCAGCGGAAGGTCGCGCCCCCCGTGGTCGTAGAGCGCCTGCTCGAATTGCGACCGCGTCGGGCGGGTCGCCAGCGGCACCAGGAACCGCGACGTCGGCAACTGGGCCAGGATGGCCTTGGCCGTCTCGATGAAGAGACCGGCGTGCTGCTCGAGTTCCCCCCGCCGGCTTCCGGGCAGCAGGGCAAAGACCGGGGCCGCCCCAGGCAACCGGATCTGTTCGCGGGCTGTCTCGACATCGGGCTGCTCCGGGACCTCGTCGGCCATCGGGTGGCCGACGAAGGTCACGGGAATGCCGGCACGTTCATACAGTGGCACCTCGAACGGGAACAGCACGAGCATATGGTCAGCGGACCGATGGATCTTGTGGATCCGCTCGCCGCGCCAAGCCCAGATGGAAGGCCCCACGTACTGTGCGGTGGCGATGCCCGCGCGCCTCAGTTTCTCTTCGAGCGCAAGATTGAAGTCGGGGGCGTCCACACCCATGAACAGTGACGGGGGCTCCGCCAGCAGGCGGCTTGCCAACTCACGGCGGATCGCCAGGATCGCCGGGACGCTCTTGGCCGCTTCCGCATAGCCGCGAACCGAAAGCGTCTCCATCGGATACCAGCTTTCCAATCCGGCCGCCTGCATGCGAGGGCCGCCGATCCCCACGAAGCGGGCGCCCGGCATGCGAGCCCGAAGTTCCGCGACCAGGGGACCGGCGATCTGGTCGCCCGACGCTTCCCCGGCGACCATGGCCACGGTGACGTTGCGCGCCACGTCCCCCCCCTATCGGACGATGCCCCGCGTTGCGCGGGAAAGGAACTCGGCGAGCATCCCGACCTCCGGGCATTCCGCGGCCTGGGTCTCGAGCGCGACGCGCGCCTCTTCCAGGGTGAGGCCGCTCCGATAGAGCGTCTTGTAGGCTGCGCGGATTCCCTTGATGGCAGCGGCCGAGAAACCGCGTCGCTTGAGCCCTTCAGTATTGATGCCGTGCGCCTTGGCAGTGTCGCCCTGCGCCATCACGTAGGGCGGGAGATCGTGCACGATCACGGACGCGATCGCCGCCATGCTGTGTGCACCGAGGTGGCAGAACTGATGCACGCCGGTGAATCCCCCCAGGATGACCCAGTCGCCGACGTGTACGTGACCCGCCAGCTGGACACAGTTGGCCAGGATCGTGTGGTCGCCGATCCGGCAGTCGTGCGCGATATGGACGTAGGCCATGATCCAATTGTCGCTGCCTACCCGCGTGACCCCCTGGTCCTGCGCCGTTCCGGTGTTCATGGTGCAGAACTCGCGAACCGTGTTGCGATCCCCGATCTCGAGCCGTGTCGGCTCACCGGCGTACTTCTTGTCCTGCGGCGCCTCTCCGATGGAGGTGAAGTGGAAGAACCGATTGTCCCGACCGATGCGCGTGTGTCCGGTGATCACGGCGTGTGCCCCGATCCTGGTCCCGGCATCGATCTCGACGTGCTCGCCGATGACGGCATACGGGCCCACCTCGACGCTCGTGTCGAGCATCGCGCCCGCGTGCACGATGGCCGTGGGATGGATCATGCGCCGCCGAGAGACGAAACGTCTTTCATGGTGCACATCAACTCCGCCTCGGCAACCACCGTCCCGTCGACTTCCGCCGTCGCCTCGAACTTCCAGATGCCGCGGATCTGCCGCGCCAACCGGGCCTTCAGGATCAACTGGTCACCTGCCGTGACGGGCTTCTTGAAACGGGCTGCGTCGATACCGACGAAGAAATACACCGAGTCCTCGTCGGCCTTCTCGCCAAGCGTCTTGTAGGAAAGGATCGCCGCGGCCTGGGCCAACGCCTCGATGATGAGCACGCCCGGCATGACCTTGTAGTGCGGGAAGTGGCCGGCGAAGAACGGCTCGTTGATCGTGACGTTCTTCAGCGCCGTGATCGATTCGCCCGCACTGCACTCCAGCACCCGATCCACCAGCAGGAAGGGATAGCGGTGCGGGAGCGATTGCAGAATCTGGTGAATGTCCATGGTGCTCACGTCTGTGTGTCCTTTTCGATCCGTTGTGCGCCGCTCTCGGCCTCGGGCGTGACCGCGCGACTTTCGAGCTCACGAACGCGGCCCGACAGTTCCCGGATCGTATCCGCAAGTTCATGCAGTCGATTGAAGTGGGCCAGATTCTTCATCCATTCGCGATGCGGCAACGCGGGAAAGAAGCCGTCGTAGATCCCGGGCGATTGGATGCTCTTGCGCACCATGGTTCCGGCCGCCACCACGACACCGTCACAGATATCGATGTGCCCATGGATGAGCGCCGCACCGCCGATCCTGCAATACCGCCCCACCCGCGTGCTGCCCGCAAATCCGGCACAGGCTGCCACCGCGGTGTGGGCACCGATCACGACGTTGTGAGCAACCTGGATCTGGTTGTCCAGCTTGACTCCGTCTTCAATGACCGTATCGCCGAGCGCCCCGCGATCGACCGTCGTGTTGGCACCGATCTCGACGTCGTTGCCGACCATGGCCCGGCCGATCTGGGGAACCTTGATCCAGCGCCGCTCGTCTTCCGCCATGCCGAATCCATCCCCGCCGATCACCACGCCGGAATGCAGAATGCAGCGCTCCCCGATTTCGCAGTCGTGGTAGACGACGACGTTGGCGTACAACCGCGTGTCAGCGCCGATGCTCGCGCGTTCGCCCACCACGCAGCCCGGTGCCAGGACGACATTCGAACCGATGCGCGCCTTCGCCTCGATCACGACGTGGGGACCGACCATGGCCGACGCATCGACCACCGCATCGGCGGCAACGACGGCCGAAGGATGAATGCCGGGAATGACTTGCGGTAGAGGATTCAGCAGGGCCGAGACGCGAGCCAGATACGCGTAGGGATTCTTGCTGATGATCCTCGGGAGGGCTGTGCAGTCACGGTCGGCCGGGCCGACGATGATTGCGGCGGCGCGAGTTCCTCCCAGCAGGGGGCGGTATTGAGGGCTGGTGAGGAAGGAGAGTTCCGATGGCCCTGCTTGATCCAGCGTTGCGACCTGGACGATACGGAGGTCGGAGGGGCCGATCAGTTCCCCGCCGAACCGCTCGACGAGCGCACCCAACGACCACCCTGAGGCGCCTGCGTCGCTCATGAAATGTCGGTCATTGCGGGTTCTCGCCGGACGGGAGCCGACTCACCGGCTCCCCTACTTGTCGACGAGCAGCTTCAGCACCTTGTCCGTGATGTCGATGCGCGGACTGCGATACACCGCGTCTTGCAGGATGAGATCGTATTTCTCGGCCTCAGCAATCTGCTTGACGACGCGATTGGCGCGCTCGATGACCTGCGAGAGCTCCTCGTTGCGCCGCATGTTCTCGTCCTCGCGCATCTCCCGCTGCATGCGCTGCAAATCGCGATTCAGCCTCGCAAGATCGGCTTCCTTGTTCTTGCGGTCCGTCTCCGAAAGCGTGACCCCTTCCTTCTCCAGGATCGTCTGCAGATCCTTCGCCTGCTTGCCGATTTTCTGCAACTCGGCGAGACGCGGCTGGAATTCCTTCTCGAGCTTTTGTTGCGCCTTCTTTGCGGGCGCCGCTTCGCTGAGAATCCGATCGAGGCTCACGAAGCCGATCTTCAGGGGTTCGCTGGATTGCGCTGCTGCGCCGCCCGACGACAGGCACAGAACACCGAGGAGACTCATCAGAGCCAGTGATTTCACGCGCTTCATGTCTTCTTCCATTCCGTGGCGCTCCGACGCGCTAGAACAAGGTCCCGAGCGTGAACTGGATGCGCTGTAGTCGGTCGTTGGGTTCTTTCTTGAGCGGTACTCCGAAACTGAGCTTCAGCGGCCCCACCGGCGAGAACCAGTTGAGCGACAAGCCCGCCGAGTACCGCATTGCCCCGAGGTTGTAACTATTATCCACGATACCGGCATCGACGAAAGCCGACAGACGCAGACTCTTGTCCTTGTCGGCACCGGGGAACGGGAAGTAATACTCGAGGTTTCCGAGGATCTGGCGGGTGCCCCCTACGGCAAGGCCGAATTCGTCGCGCGGTCCGATACCGTAGGTGTAGAAGCCCCGCACACTGCTCACGCCGCCTGCATAGAAGTTCTTGTAGAACGGGAGCGGATTGCCTTGGTAGCCTTCGGCGAAACCGATGGTCCCTCCCAGTTGCACGGTGCTGAGGCGCGTCACGGGAAAGAACTTCTGCGCCAGGTAAGTAAGTCGGTAATACCGCAGGTCGCCACCGGGCAGGGCCACTTCCGCCTGCGCACGCTGATACAGGCCAGACGTGGGAGCGATCGTGCTGTCGCGCCCATCGCGGGAGATGCCGATGGTTCCGACGATGCCCACGTTGACCGAACCATACTGGCTGACGAAGTTCCTGAAGCGCTGGGGCGTGTTCGCATACGTTTCGATGTCCGTCGACTCGGCAGCCAGCCCGAAATTGACGGTGTCGAGTTCCGATATCGGCACGCCGAACCGGACACCGAGTCCGTCGGTATTCGTCGTGTAGGTCGCGATGTTGAGCACCGACGGATTGAAGCGCCGCGAATAGAGGTCGAACCCTCGACTGATGCCGTCGTCCGTCCAGTAGGGATTCGTGTACGAGAGATTCACGACCCGATTGATCCGCCCCGTCTGCACGCCGAGAGAGAGCGCGTTGCCCGTTCCGAACACGTTCTGCTGCGACACGCTCGCCGTCAGGATGACCTTCTCCGCGCTCGAGAAGCCGGCTCCGAAGGACACCATTCCGGTCGGGCGTTCCTTCAGGGTCATGTTGACGTCGACCTGGTCGTTCGTTCCAACCACGGCCGGCGTCTCCACGTTGGTTTCCGTGAAGTACCCCAGGCGGTCGACTCGTACCTTGGAGCGGTTCAGCTTCTCCTGCGAATACCAGGCACCCTCCATCTGGCGAAACTCGCGACGAACCACTTCATCCTTGGTCGTCGTGTTTCCGAGCACATTGATGCGGCGAACGTAGACTCGCCGTCCCGGGTCGACATACAAGGTGAACGACGCTTCGCGCTTGGCCCGGTCGATTTCGGGCACCGGATTGACCTGCGCGAAGGCGTAGCCGTCGTTGCCAAGTCGATCGGAAATCAGTTTGGTGGACTTCGTGAGCTTCTCGCGATTGAACACCTCGCCGGCCTGGACCTGAAGCAGCGCCTTGAGGTCGGCTTCGGGAACGATCAACTCACCTGCCAACTTGACACTCGACACCCGATACTTCTCACCCTCCGTCACGTTGATCGTGATGAACACGTCTTTCTTGCTCGGGCTGAGCGCGACTTGCGTCGAGTCGATGTTGAACTCGAGATAGCCCTGATTGAGATAGAAGGACCGGATCGTCTCCAGATCGCCGGCCAGCTTCTGCCGCGAATACTGATCGGTCTTCGTATACCAGCTCATGAATCCGGGGGTGCTGAGACTCATCAGGTCCAGCAGGTCCTTGTCACGAAATACGCGGTTACCGACGATGTTGATCTGCCGGATCTTGGCGATCTGCCCCTCGGAGATCTTGAAGTTCACCGCAACACGGTTGCGCTCGAGCGGCGTGACGGACGTCTGCACGTCCACGGCATACTTGCCGCGGGAGATGTACTGGTTCTTGAGGTCCTGCTTGGCTCGTTCGAGCACGGACTGGTCGAAGATGCGCCCTTCCTGCAAGCCGACGGAACGGAAGATCTCGAGCAGGCGCTTCTTGTCGAATTCCTTTGAACCGGAGACATCGATGGACGAGATCGCCGGCCGCTCCTGCAGGTAGATGACCAGCACGCCGCCATCATTCTCGAGTTCCACGTCCTTGAAGAACCCGGTTCCGTACAGGAGCTTGACCGACGCCGTCGCCTTTTCCGGCGTAAGCATGTCGCCGACCTTCACCGGCAGGTATCCGAAGACGGTACCGGCATCGGTACGCTGGATACCTTCGATGCGAATGTCCTGGATCTTGAACGGTTCGAAGCCTCGAGCGGCGGGAGAAAAAGCGATGAGGGCGAGAAGTACGGAGAGTGTGCGCTTCATCCGGGCGTCAGCCGCTGACCAGGCGTTGGATATCGTTATAGATGGCGAATGCCATGAGGCTGAAGAGCAGAACTACGCCGACGCGTTGGCCGATTTCCAGCGCGCGCTCCGACACCGGACGGCCCTTGATGATTTCGGCCGCATAATACATCAGGTGTCCCCCATCCAGTAACGGCACAGGGAGCAGATTGAGGACGCCGAGACTGATCGAAACCAGGGCGACGAAACTGACGTAAGGCAGCCATCCGAGTTGCGCCGACTGGCCGGCATAGTCGGCGATCGTCAGCGGACCGCTGAGGTTCTTGAGCGACACCTTGCCGATCACCATCTTGCCCATCATCTCGAGCGTGAAGACGGAGGCTTCCCAGGTCTTGCGGATCGCCTCGCCGACGGCCGACATCGGCCCGAACCGCACGTCGACCAGATAGCGCTTCATGATCTCGGGATCCGGCTTCGACCCGATGCCGATCTTTCCCACCGTCACGCCGCCGGTACTCTCCGACGACGGAACCACTTCCAGCATCACCAGGGCGCCGTCGCGAAGCACCCGCAGGGCGGTCGCCTGTCCGGGGCGCTGACGGATCTCACGGACCACCTGGTCCCAGGTCTCGACAGGCGCACCATCGATGGACGTGATGCGGTCGCCGATACGAACACCGGCCGCCTGGGCGGCGCCCGCAGCCAGCACCTGTCCGACGACGGGCGGCATTGGCGGCTGATAGGCGACGATACCGACCCCGCGCAGAAAGTCCGCGTCGAGCGCGCCGCTGTCCAGCGCGGACAGATCCAGCCGACGGGTATGGATCTCGCCCTTCAGATTCTCGATCTCGATCGTCACCAGGTGACGCTCCACTGCGTGATCCAGGAGTTCCCACCGCAACTCCTGCCACGACCTCACCGCGCGATCGCCAACACGGGTGATCAAGTCTCCGGCCTCGAAATGCGCCAGCGCGGCGGGCGTCCCGGCGACGGGCGTATCCACCGCCGGTCGAACGCCCGGCACGCCATGAACGAACATCACCCAGTACAGCAGGATCGCCAGGAGGAAATTGGCGAGAGGACCGGCGGCGACGATCGCAGTGCGTCGCCATACCGATTGACGGTTGAAGGCCCGATCCCGCTCCTCCGGTGCCACGGGACCTTCCCGCTCATCCAGCATCTTGACGTACCCGCCGATCGGTATCGCACCCACGGCCCACTCGGTACCATCCTTGCCGGCGCGCCGTTGCCAGATGGGGCGTCCGAATCCGACCGAAAAGCGCAACACCTTGACGCCGCACCAGCGCGCCACGAGGTAGTGCCCGAACTCATGGAACACGATGAGTGTGCCCAGGGCGGCAATGAATGCAACGATTGTGTTCAAGAGGCTCATGGCGGGTTCCTCATGCGGCCATTCCATCCAGCACCTTCCATGCTTCCCGACGGGCGCTCGCGTCCGCCATCGCGATGCCGTCGAGCGAGTCGGCTGATCCCTCGTGCGTACGGCCAAGCACTTCTTCGATCACCGATGCAATCCTGTCGAATCGGACTCCGCCCGATAGAAAGCGTTCCACTGCGCACTCATTCGCTGCATTCAGCACCACGGCGGCCGTCCCGCCCTGCCGCAATGCCGCGTAAGCCAACCCGAGACACGGGAAGCGCAGAGGATCGGGCCGTTCGAACGTCAAGGTCCCCACCTTGGCGAGGTCCAGGGCGCTCACACCGGATGCGACCCGCTCCGGATACGCCAACGCGTGTGCGATGGGGGTGCGCATGTCCGGATTCCCCAATTGGGCCAGCACCGATCCGTCGGCATACTCCACCATCGAATGGATGACACTCTGGGGGTGGATCACCACCTCGATACGCTCGGGCGGTGCGCCGAACAGCCAATGAGCCTCGATGACCTCGAGTCCCTTGTTCATCATGGTGGCGGAATCGACCGAGATCTTGCGCCCCATGACCCAGTTCGGATGTGCGCAGGCCTGATCCGGCGTGACATCGGAGAGCGAAGCCAATGGCGCATTCCGCAACGGGCCACCCGAGGCGGTAAGCAGTATGCGAGTGACGCCGTTGGCCGCCAGCCCGTTACCGAGATCCCGCGGCAGGCATTGGAAGACGGCATTGTGCTCGCTGTCGATGGGAAGGAGCGTGGCGCCATGCGCGCGCACGGCATCGATGAACAGCGAACCCGCCATGACGAGCGCTTCCTTGTTGGCGAGCAGCACGCGCTTGCCGCTGCGGACGGCAGCCAGTGTCGGCGCCAGACCGGCCGCCCCCACGATCGCGGCCATGACCGTATCCACTTCGTCGAGGTCGGCCACACGCGCGAGTCCCGACGTCCCCGACAACACTTCGCAGCGGACGCCGGCATCGGCCAATCGCCCCCTCAACGCTTCGGCCGAGCGCGTCTCCAGCATGGCCGCATAGCGGGGCCGGAAACGCAGACACTGGTCGAACAGGACATCGACCTGCTGCCGCGCCGCCAGCGCAACGATCCGGTAGCGGTCGGGGTGACGCCCGACGACGTCCAGTGTCGATCCACCGATGCTCCCGGTGGAACCGAGGACACACAGGTTGCGGTGCGAGGCGGACACGGATCACCTCCCGGCCAGGTGGATTGCCAAGGCCGCCGCCGGAAGACTGGCGGTCAGACTGTCGATTCGATCCAGGATGCCGCCGTGACCGGGCAGAATGCCGCCGCTGTCCTTCACACCGGCCTCGCGCTTCATCCAGGATTCGAAGAGATCGCCCACGATGCTGAGCAGGAGTAGCCCGAGACCGAGCGCGACGACAACGGCGAAGGACGGCCCCGGAAGCAAGCCCGGTCGAACCGCATGCAAGACGGTGCAGTACAGAACGACGCAGACGGTCGCACCCACGACCCCCTCCCACGTCTTGCCGGGACTGATCGACGGAGCGAGCTTGCGACGACCGAACCGCCGTCCGGCGAAGTACGCACCGGTGTCGGCAATCCAGACGATCGCCATCACGGCCAACAACTGTGCGGGGTGGCGCTGCAATGCGTACGCTGCGAGCCACGCGGGCACGAGAACCCACCACCCCGCCGCACTCCAGATCCACGGCGATTTCGGGTGCCACTGCCGAACCAGCCACGGCATGACAACGAATATCCAGAGGCTGGCCGCAGCGGCCCAGATCCACGGACGCACCAATAGGAGTTCCGGCTCTGCGGACAGCAGCAATAGAAGCGACAGCGCAACGACAACGATGAAGAGTGACCGTCCGAATGCGCGCCATCGCGCCAGGCGCCCCCATTCGTATGCCGCGACGATGATGGCTCCGCCGGCAGCCCATCCCCAGACGCGATTCGAGCAGAGGAACAGACCTGCGAGCGCGAGCGGAATGAGAATCGCGGCGGTAAGGAGGCGCCGACCCAGCATGTGGCGGGAATCGTCGTTCAGCCGGGCGCAGCCGACGTCGCAGCGCGCGCCCGTTCCGCCTCTGCGGACGACACCTGCGTCAATTGCTCGCTGGTGCGACCGAATCGGCGTTCACGCCGCTGAAAGGACTGAATGGCCGTCTGGTAGGCCGGCTTGTCGAAATCGGGCCACAACGCATCGGTGAAATACAGTTCGGAATACGCGAGTTGCCAGAGCAGGAAATTGCTGACCCGTTGCTCTCCGCCAGTTCGAATGAACAAGTCGGGCTCGGGCGCATGACTCATCGCCAGCCAGGGCGCGAACTCCTCCTCCGTGTAACTGCCGACCCGCTCGGGGTGTGCGTTCGTCATCCGGTTCACGGCCTGGACGATGTCCCACCGCCCTCCGTAGTTCGCCGCGATGGTGAGGGTCAATGCCGTGTTGTTCGCGGTGAGCGCCTCGCCGGCCTCGATGAGACGCACCAGTGCCCGGTCAAGCGGCGAAAGATCGCCGACGACGCGGAGTCGGATGTTGTTCTCGTGCAGGCGCCCGACTTCGTGTTCGAGCGCCCGCATGAACAGCTGCATGAGGAACGAGACTTCGTCCGCCGGTCGCCGCCAGTTCTCGCTCGAGAAGGCGAACAGCGTCAGGTAGGAAACGCCCAGTTCGACCGATGCGCGGACGATTTCCCGAACGGTATCGACCCCCCGCTTGTGGCCGGCAACCCGGGGCAGGAAGCGCTTCTTCGCCCACCGCCCGTTCCCGTCCATGATGATGGCGACGTGACGCGGGACGTCCCCCGTTTCGGGAATGTCTTCTGTGGAACTGGCAAAACGCGGCATCAGACCGCCATCAGTTCGGCTTCTTTGGCAGCGAGGAGCTTGTCGATCTCCGCGACGTACCGGTCCGTCAGCTTCTGCACCTCGTCCTGTGCCCGACGTTCCTCGTCTTCGGAGACCTTCTTCTCCTTGAGAAGCTCCTTGAGGTGCGTATTGGCGTCCCGACGCACGTTCCGGACCGCGACGCGTCCCTCCTCCGCCTCGTGACGCACGACCTTGATCAAGTCCTTGCGCCGTTCCTCGGTCAGTGCAGGCATGGGCACGCGCACCATATCGCCCACCGAGGACGGATTCAGACCCAGATCGGAGTCACGAATGGCCTTCTCGATGGCGGACAACAGCTTCTTTTCCCAGGGCGTCACACCGATGGTACGGGCATCGACAAGGGTCACGCTCGCCACCTGATTGATGGCCGTGGGCGTCCCGTAATAGTCGACCTTGATGTGGTCCAGCAGTCCGGTGTGCGCCCGTCCGGTCCGCACCTTGCCGAGCCCGGCTTTCAGGGTCTCGATGGATTTCTGCATGCGCTGTTCGGCGCTCTTCTTCACATCCGCGATCATGTCATCCGTCCCCGTCCGTTCCTCTGCCGCGATTTCGGCCATCCATGCCGGGACAAGTTTCCGGTGCCGGCACGCCATCTGCCGCCGACGCCCGTCACGCCACTCAGACGTGGACGCGCGTGCCCTCATCTTCGCCCATGACGACCCGCTTCAGAGCCCCGGACTTGAAGATGCTGAAGACACAAATCGGCAGCTTCTGATCCCGGCAAAGAGTTAGCGCGGTGGCGTCCATGACCTTGAGATTCTTCACGATCGCCTCGTCGAACGACAAACGCTGATACCGCATGGCATCGGGATGCGTCTTGGGATCGTCCGTGTACACGCCATCCACCTTGGTCGCCTTCAGGACGATGTCCGCACTCATCTCCATGCCGCGCAGCGCTGCCGCCGTGTCGGTGGTGAAGAAGGGGTTCCCGGTACCGGCGGCGAAGATTACCACCTTGCCTTCTTCGAGATAGCGGATGGCCTTGCCACGAATGTAGGGTTCCGCGACTTGCTCGATGTTGAGCGCCGACTGCACCCGTCCGGCGATGCCGATCCGGCGCATGGCATCCTGCAGCGCCAAGGCGTTCATGACCGTGGCGAGCATGCCCATGTAGTCGGCCGTCGCCCGGTCCATTCCCGCAGCGCCCGGAGCCACGCCCCGGAATATGTTGCCGCCACCGATGACGATGGCGGTTTCCACCCCGAGGTTCACGACTTCGGCAATCTCGGAAACGATCCGCTCGATGGTCGCGCGATTGATGCCGTAGCTGTCTTCGCCCATCAACGCCTCTCCCGACAGCTTCAGGAGGATGCGCCGGAAAGCGGGTGTCGCGGCCATCGGCGGTACTCAGGCCGCCTGGTCTTTCTTGGCTGCCGCCGCCTGTGCCGCCACTTCGGCAGCGAAGTCGGTCGACTTCTTCTCCAGCCCTTCACCCACGACGTAGAGGACGAAGGAGGCGACGCCCGCGCCCTTGGACTTGAGCAGCTGTTCGATCGTCTGCTTGTCATCCTTCACGAACGGTTGTCCGTGGAGCGTGACTTCCTTGAGGTACTTCTGGACGCTGCCTTCGACCATCTTCTGCACGATCTCGGCCGGCTTGCCCGATTCCGCGGCCTTCGCCGCGGCGATGTCGCGCTCCTTCTGGATCAGCTCGGCCGGCACCTGTTCCTTCGACAGCGCCACAGGCTTGGCCGCCGCGATGTGCATTGCGAGATCCTTGCCGAGCGCATCGTCACCGCCGGTCACGTCGACGATCACGCCGATCTTCGAACCGCCATGGATGTACTGGGCAACGCGCCCCTTGGCTTCGGTCCGGACGAAACGACGGACGGACATGTTCTCGCCGATCCGGCCGACGAGTTCCGAGCGAACCTGATCCACCGTCTTGTCACCGATGCTGTACGCGGACAGAGTCGCGACATCCGCAGGATTGCGCTCTGCGACCAGGCGGGCCAGCTGACGGGCAAACGCGAGGAAATCGTCATTCTTGGCGACGAAGTCCGTCTCGCAATTGACTTCGATGATCGCGGCGAGCTTCTGGTCTCCCGAGAGCCATGTGGCCACGACGCCTTCCGCCGCCAGACGGGCGGAGGCCTTCGCCGCCTTGCTGCCGAGCTTCACGCGGAGAATCTCCTCCGCTTTCGCCATGTCACCACCGGCTTCGGTCAACGCCTTCTTGCATTCCATCATCGGCGCATCGGTCTTCTCGCGCAGATCCTTCACCATGGATGCGGTGATTTCCGCCATTTTGACTCCTGGATATCCTGGTTCATGTCCGGGCAGGCGCGTCGCGCCCGCCCTGAATCGTGACCCCGCGCGACGGCGGAGCCCGGTCAACATCACGACGCGGCGTGTTCCTCGGTCGTCTCGACCTCGACGAACTCGTCGCTGATGATTTCGCGCACGATCTGGTTGCGACCTTCGAGCACGGCATCCGCTGCCCCTCGCGCGTACAGACGGATCGCGCGGCTCGAGTCATCGTTGCCCGGGATCACGTAGGCCACCCCGTCAGGCGTGTGGTTCGTATCGACGACGCCGATGACGGGGATGCCGAGCTTGGACGCCTCCGTGATCGCAATCTTGTGATAGCCGACGTCGATGACGAACAGCGCGTCCGGAAGGCCGCCCATCTCCTTGATGCCGCCAAGACTGCGCTCGAGCTTCGCCAGTTCGCGCTGATACAGCAGCGTTTCCTTCTTGCCGAGCTTCTCCACGGAGCCATCCTGCAGGCTGGCTTCCATGTCGCGCAGACGCTTGATCGACTGCTTCACCGTCTTGAAGTTGGAGAGCATGCCACCGAGCCAGCGATGGTCGACGTAGGGGCAACCGGCGCGGACCGCCTCCTCGCGCACGATCTCGCGCGCCTGGCGCTTGGTGCCCACGAACAGGATGGTGCCCTTGTTGGACGCCAGCTGACGGACGTACTTCATCGCGTCCTGGTACATGCCCAGCGTCTTTTCGAGGTTGATGATGTGGATCTTGTTGCGATGACCGAAGATGTACGGAGCCATCTTCGGATTCCAGTAACGGGTCTGGTGGCCGAAGTGAACCCCGGCCTCGAGCATCTGCCGCATGGTGACGGACATGGTGAAACTCCTGCGTGAAGTTGAGCCTCCACCCGCGTGGATCCGGCCTGCGCCAGGGACACTTCGACTCGATGCGGGTGTGCGAATTTCCCGGACCGTGCACTTCCGGTCGGGATAGCCTTGAATATTAATACGTTCCGAGGGGAAAGCTCAAGCCGGCAACACAACGACGCCGGACCGTCCCCGTGCTACATCAGGCAGAGCAGACCTTGCCGCAGGCTCGCGGCAAGGGGGGCGGCGTGAGCGAGACCGAACAATCCGAATCCCGCGACGAGCCCGCCGGCAGCCGTCCGGAACCACTGCGTCGCCAGACGCGGACGCAACCAGCGCAGGATCAGCGTCGCCCCCAACAGATTCGGAAGTGTTCCGGCGCCGAACGCCAGCATCACCAGGGCACCGCCCGTGGCGCTACCGGCCACCAGTGCCGTAGCCAGCATGGTGTACACCAAGCCACAGGGAATCCACCCCCAGAGCATGCCGACCGCCAGGGCGCGCAGCGGCGTGTCGACCGGAATCCATCGCCGCATGAGCGGTTGGACATGCCGCCAGAGCCAACGCCCTGGAACCTCGAGCCAGGTGATGACCGACGACAGGCCGGCCAGGTACAAGCCCAGGCCGATCAACAGGAGATTGGCGAGGACGTAGAAGGCGACCTGGACGGGCAGCACGTGCTGCACCAGGAGTCCGGCCCCGCCGATCGAACCGGCGAACGCACCCGCGGCGCCGTAACTGAGGACGCGTCCCGACGACATCAGGAACTGCCGCCAACCATCGGAGAGCTTCCGTCCGTCCGCCTGCGAAAGCGCCGTGGCCAGCCCGCCGCACATCGCCGCACAATGGACCCCGCCAAGGAGCCCCACTGCGAAGGCGGCTGCAGCCAGCTGGAGCAGCAATCAGATCACCTTCGAATAGCTGGCGGTCCGTTGCTGGAGGCGCAAGTAGCGGTCGAACACCATGCAGATCGCACGAACCAGCAAACGTCCCTTCGGCGTGACCGTCAGCCATTCCTCGTCGAATTCGACCAGGCCGTCGGCGATGAAGGGGCGCAGATCCTGGAGTTCGGCCGAGAAGTAGGTCCGGAAATCGATGAGATGCGCGATTTCGAGGGATTCGATCGAAACCGCGTTGTGACACATCAGCGACTGGATGATGGTCCGCCGGACCAGATCATCCGCCGACAACTCGATGCCCCGAAGTACCGGCAGCACGCCGCGGTCGAGACGGTTGTAATACTCGTCGAGCGTGCGCACGTTCTGCACGTAGGTCGGTCCGATGCTGCCGATGGCCGTCACGCCGAGGGCAACGAGATCGCACTCGGCATGCGTGGAATACCCCTGGAAATTGCGGTGCAGCCGGCCGCGCCGCTGGGCGACACTCAACTCGTCGTCCGGACGCGCGAAGTGATCCATCCCCACGTAGATATAGCCGGCGTCACTCAGTCGACGGATCGCCAGGGTGAGCATCTGCAGCTTGGTCTCGGGGGCTGGCAGGTCCTTGTCGAGGATGCGGCGCTGCGGCTTGAACAGATGCGGCAGATGCGCATAGCTGTACAGGGCGATCCGATCCGGTGCGATGTCGATGACCTTTTCCAGAGTCCGGTTGAAGCTGATCGGATTCTGCTTCGGCAGCCCGTAGATCAGGTCGAGATTGATGGAGCGGAATCCCGCCGCACGAGCCTCCGAGATGGCGGCCCGCGTGATGTCCTCGCCCTGGATCCGGTTCACGGCACGCTGGACTTCGGGATCGAAGTCCTGCACACCGAGGCTCATTCGATTCATGCCCAGCTCGGCGAGCAGGGTGATCGTGCCCGGGGCCACGCTGCGGGGATCGATCTCGATGGAGTACTCGCCGTCCGGACTCAACTGGAAATGACTCGTGATCATCCCCATGAGCTCGCGCAGCTCGTCCGGATTCAGGAATGTCGGCGTTCCGCCTCCCCAGTGCAGCTGGCACAGCAGCCGATCACCGTCGATGACCTGCGAGACCAATTCGGCCTCCATGGCCAGGTAGCGCAAGTATTTCGCGGATTTCGACCGGTCGCGGGTGACCACCTTGTTGCAGGCGCAGTAGAAGCAGACCGTATCGCAGAACGGCAAATGAACGTACAACGACAAAGGTCTTGCAACGCCACCGATCCGGCGCCGTTTGATCCAGGACCGGTATGACTCCTCGTCGAAGGCTTCGACAAAGCGGTCGGCGGTGGGATAGGACGTATATCGAGGCCCCGCATAGCCGAATCGGCGCAGTACGTCGGGGTCGATGACCAGAGGGCCTTGAGTTATCATCCGGCGAATTCGCTTGTTGGGGATCGGGTCAGGGTGGCATCAAATGTTAGTGCACGGGAATCCTGACCCCTTGATGTGGATCAAACGGGACTATGCCTCCATGCCGATGACAAGAGGTCTGATCTCATGCGGGGAGTCGCTGCCATTCAGCCGCTAAGCTTGGAGAGGCTGCGCACGGTCTGCTCGACGTGCGGCCTGAGGGAACTGTGCCTTCCGGTGGGACTGTCGGAACCGGAACTCGACAAGCTGGACGACCTCATCCACGTGCGTCGCAATGCCAAGAAGGGACAGAGCATCTATCGCTCGGGCGAACGCTTCGATGCGCTGTACGCCGTCCGTTCCGGTTTCTTCAAGACCACCATCCTGTCGGAGGACGGCCGAGACCAGGTCACCGGCTTCTACATGGGCGGAGAGCTTCTCGGCATGGACGGCATCGGGACGGACCGTCACACCTGCGATGCCGTCGCACTGGAAGACAGCGAAGTCTGCGTGATTCCTTTCGCCCGGCTGGAAGAGCTCTCACGGCAGGTGCCGGCGCTGCAGAATCATTTTCACAAGGTCATGAGCCGGGAGATCGTCCGGGATCACGGCGTGATGATGTTGCTCGGCAGCATGCGGGCCGAGGAGCGACTCTCGGCCTTTCTCGTCAACCTCTCCCAGCGCTTCCTCTCGCGCGGCTACTCGCCATCCGAGTTCTACCTGCGCATGACCCGAGAGGAAATCGGCAGCTTCCTGGGTCTCAAGCTCGAGACCGTCAGCCGCGTCTTCTCCCGATTCCAGGATGAAGGTCTGATCAGCGTCCAGCAGAAGCACGTCCGCATCATCGACATTCCCCGCTTGAAGGATCTCGTCGGCCAGCGACCCTGCTGAAGGTCGGACCGCGCTCGACGAACAAGGCCGCAGTGCGCGGCCTTGTTCGCTCTCGGACCCGGACACCGGGTCGTCAATGGCACCCTTCCACTTCCCTCACGCCGAACTTCTTCAGGAAGATGTCGAGCGGACAGAAGCGGGTGAAGCCGCTCTGGAACAGGTTCGCTCCCACGAACGCCGTGAACCAGAGCCAGTTCGCGTTCACGAACAGCGGACTGCCCTGAACGCCGAGCGCCAGTGAAACCAGCACGAAGAATCCGGCCACGATCCGGACGATGCGATTGACGGTCATGAGGTGCCTCTCTCCACAAGGAATCAACACGGCCGGCGGCCGCGGCATGGACAAGTTTGCGGACCCCGTGCCTACGGGATATGTGACCGGCGTCACGGAACGCGGCGATACGAGGCCGCGTAGTACAGGACGGGGATGACCACAAGCGTCAACAACGTCGAGACGGCGATGCCGAACAGGAGCGAAATCGCCAGTCCGTTGAAGATCGGATCGTCGAGGATGAACAGGGCGCCGAGCATCGCCGCCAATCCGGTCAGCACGATGGGTTTCGCGCGGGCGGCGGCCGCATGGACGACGGCATCCTGGAGCGGCACCCCCTCCCCAACCTGCAGATTCACGAAATCCACCAAGAGGATCGAGTTGCGGACGATGATGCCGGCCAGCGCGATCATGCCGATCATCGACGTCGCGGTGAATTGCGCCCCGAGGAGCGCATGTCCCGGCATCACGCCGATGATCGTCAGCGGAATCGGCGCCATGATGATCAACGGCACGAGATACGATCCGAACTGCGCCACCACCAGGAGGTAGATGAGAACGAGGCCCACCGCATAGGCGATGCCCATGTCGCGAAAGGTCTCGAAGGTGACTTGCCACTCGCCATCCCACTTCAGGCTGAACCGGGCATACCGGTCCTCCGGTTGGGCGATGAACCGTTCCCCGAGCACCCCCCCTTCCGGCAACGGCTGGCCGGCAACGCGACTGCGGATATCGAACATCCCGTAGAGCGGGCTGTCGAGCCTGCCTGCCATGTCGCCCAGCACATAGATCACCGGGAGCAGATCCTTGTGATGGATCGACCTCTCCCGCTCGCTCGGCACCACGTCCACGAGTTCCGACAGCGGGACGAGTTCACCGGATGCCGATCGCACCGTCAATTTCAACAACCCGTCGAGGGTCGACTGCTGCTCCGGCGGCAACGTGATTCGCACTGGAATCTCATACTTGGCGGCACCGCTGTGCACCGGTGTCGCGTTCTCGCCTGCAAGACCCATCCGCATCGTCTCGACAATGTCACGCGGCGCGACGCCCGCCAGGGCCGCCTTGCTCTGCCGTACACGCACCACGAGCCTGGGTGCCGCGTCCTCGACGCTGTCGTCGATGGCCACGATATCCGGAGTCTCGGCGAAGGCCGCCCGGACCCGCTTGGCCACCACCATCTGCCCTGCGTAATCCGGTCCGTAGATCTCGGCAACGATCGGGGACAGCACAGGCGGACCCGGGGGAACTTCCACCACCTTGAGATCCGCACCGTGCCGCGCTGCGATTCTTTCCAGAACTGGCCGTACGGCCTGAGCGATCTCGTGCGACTTCCGATCGCGATGATGCTTGTCCACGAGATTGACCTGGAGGTCTCCCGACTCGGCCGACTGGCGCAGGTAGTACTGACGGACCAGTCCGTTGAAGTTGATCGGACTCGCCGTGCCCGCATAGGCCTCGTAGTCGGTGACTTCCGGCACGAGGGCGATCGCCGCACCGAGTTCCCGCAGGACACCAGCGGTCCGCTCGACGGGTGTGCCCGACGGCATGTCGACGATGACCTGGAACTCCGACTTGTTGTCGAACGGCAGCATTTTCAGAACGACCAGCTTCACGCCCGCCAGGCCGACCGACACCGCGATGGCGGCAAGGATCCCGACGAGCAGCTTGGTGCGCGCCCGTCTTCCATGCTCTGCCCGGAGGAACGGCACCAGCCGCGCCGCCAGACGCTCGAGCCGTCCGGGCCGCCCCTCCTCGTGCGCCCCTCGCCGAGGCGGAAGGAACTTCAGTGCGAGCCACGGGGTGATCACGAAGGCGATGGCCAGCGAGATCGCCATGCCCATGCTGGCATTGATCGGGATCGGGCTCATGTAGGGCCCCATCAGTCCGGAAACGAACGCCATCGGCAACAACGCCGCGATCACGGTGAACGTGGCCAGAATGGTCGGACCACCCACTTCGTCCACGGCTGCCGGAATGATCTCGGCCAGCGGCGCGGACGACAACCCGCCGCGACGATGGATGTTCTCGACGACCACGATCGCATCGTCGACCAGGATGCCGATCGAAAAGATCAGCGCGAACAGGGAGACGCGATTCAGGGTGAATCCCCACGCCCATGACGCGAACAGCGTCGACGCGAGTGTGAGCAAGACCGCAATGCCGACGATCGCTGCTTCCCGCCTCCCCAGCGTCAGCCACACCAGTGCCACCACCGACAAGGTTGCGAAAACCAGCTTCTGGATCAGCTTCATCGCCTTGTCGTTCGCCGTCTCGCCGTAGTTGCGCGTCACGGCGACGTGCACACCTTCCGGGATGATCTGGCCACGAAGCGACTGGACCCGGTGGATCAGGGCTTCGGCCACCGAGACGGCGTTCTCGCTGGGCTTCTTCGTGATCGCGACGGTCACCGCCGGATGCTCACCGGGGTGGACGGCCATCCGGGTCTCCGCCGCCGGTCCGGTGCCGAACCAGACGTAGTCGACGGGCAGGTCCGCCCCCTCCTCCACCCGCGCCACATCCGTCAGGAAGATCGGACGACCTTCGTGGACACCGACGACGAGCTGCCTCACGTCCGCAGCACTCGCGAGGTACGTCCCGGTCTGCACCAGCACTTCGCGGTTGTCCTTCACCAGCACGCCGGCAGGCTGCGACGTGTTCGCGAGCCGGAGAGCAGCCCTCACGTCCTGCGCCGTCACCTTCCAGGCATTCAGCCGCTCGGCGTCGATCAGGACGCGCACGACGTCGCCGGGCCCTCCCACGGTACTCACGTCCCGAGTTCCCGGCACGCGCTTCAGTTCCACCTCCATCGCGTGGGCCACGCGCTCGAGTTCGAACGCGCCCCGCGCCGCGTCGTCCGTCCACAGCGTGAGCGTCACGATCGGCACGTCGTCGATGCCCTTCGGCTTCACGACCGGCGTGCCGACGCCCAGATCGGGGGAGAGCCAATCCTTGTGGGATTCCAGGGTGTCGTACAGGCGCACGAGCGCCTGCGTCGGATCCTCGCCTACCTTGAACTGAACGGTCATCACGGCCATGCCCGGGCGAGACACCGAATAGACGTGGTCGATACCTGCGATGCGGGACAGTACCTGCTCGGCAGGCGTGGCCACCAGGCTCTCCACGTCGCGCGCAGAGGCCCCCGGGAACGGAATGAACACGTTCGCCATGGTGACGTTGATCTGCGGCTCTTCCTCCCGCGGCGTGACCAGCACGGCGAACACGCCGAGCAGCATCGCAACCAACGCGATCAGAGGCGTCAGCCGCGAGCCGAGGAAGTACCCGGCAATGCGACCGGACAGACCGAGACGACCCGCGTCAGCCATGGCGCGACCCCGCGCCGAAAGTGCCCCTCAGGCCTGGCGTCACGTCTTGAGCTTGCGGATGCCGAGGCTGTGCAGCACCAGCTTCTCGTACACCGGCTCCGAGGTGCCCTTCTTCATCTTGCGGATGAAGTACTTCTCGAAGGCGACCTTGGCCAGATGCACCCACTTGCCCTCGGAGAACCAGTTGACGTTCCGCGGCGGGATCTGCGGCAGGGCGACGAAGGCCACCCCGGTGTCCCCGAAATCGGCGAGGCAGAGTGCATTCCACGTCGCCTTCTCGTCCGGCTCGCGGCCATCGAGCGCCGTGCGGATGTTGTGGGCGGCTGCACTCACCATCGACTCGATCATGTAGCCGGTCTTGGGCGCCCCGGTGGGCACGGGTGTCTGCTCGACGGGCGGGATCGCCACGCAGACACCTACGGCGTAGATGTTGCGGAACGTCGGATTGCGCTGGTATTCATCGATGAGGATGAAGCCCCGCGGGTTCGTGAGGCCGTCGATCCCGTGGACCGCGTCGACGCCCTTGAAGGCCGGCAGCATCATCGAATGCTTGAACGGCAGCTCATGGGTCTTCTTCTCCCGACCCATGTCGTCGAATTCGGTGACGAACATCCGCCCGTCCTCGATCTTCGTCGTCTTGGCGTTGCAGATCCACTTCACGTTGCGATCGCGCATCGCGGATTCGAGGAGCGTCTTCGAATCGCCTACGCCGCCCAGGCCCAGATGACCGATGTAGGGTTCCGCGGTGACGAAGGTCATCGGGACGCGATCCCGGATCTTCCGCCGCCGCAGATCCGTATCCATGATGAAGGCGAATTCGTAGGCCGGCCCGTAGCAGGAGGCCCCCTGGACCGCGCCGACGACAATCGGACCGGGATCCTTCACGAATCGCTCCCACTGCTGCCCCGCGGCCACCGCATGATCGACATGGCAGATGGATTGCGTGAACCCCGACGGTCCGAGGCCTTCGACCTCGTCGAAGGCCAGGCGCGGACCGGTCGCAATCACGAGGAAGTCGTAGTCCAGGCGCGTGCCGTCGCCCAGTTCGACCTGGTTTCGGTCGGGATGCACCCGCTTCGCGCCCGCCGCCGTGAATCCGATGCCCTTCCGGCCCAGATACTCGGCCACCGGAAACTCGATGTCGTCCCGGGTCCGCCAGTTCACGGCCACCCACGGATTCGATGGCACGAAGTGAAACGTCGGCGCGTTGGAGACCACCGTGACACGGTCTCCCGCCCGCAGCAACTCCTGCATCTCGTAGGCCATCGGCATGCCGCCGAGCCCTGCACCGATGATCACGATGTGCGCCATGTGTCCTCCCCTCGGGATAGCGTGGCCCGTCAGCGGGCCGCCGGCTTGGCGAGCGCCATGCCTGCCTTCACCGGTTCGAGCGCGACCTGCTCTCCGGGTCGGAGCCCGGCGAGCACCTCCACCCAGGTCTCGCCGGCAGGCTCTCCGACTCGAATCTGCCGGAATGACAACTGTCCCTGCTCACCGACAACGTATGCGCCGGTGACTTCGGAGCGCCGCACGACGGCGGATTGCGGCATGACCAGCTTGCGTTCGCGGCCCACGGCAAAATGGGCCCGCGCGAACACACCTGGAGTCACGTCGCGAAGGTCCCGGGGCAAGTCGATCCGCACCCGCGTCGACTGGGTGCGCGTCTCCGCATTCGGGAGAACGGTCATGCCCGTGCCGACGATCCATTTGTGCAAGGAAGGAATCTCGACGCTGACGCGAGCGCTGGTCCGGATTTCGCCGACCTTGTACTGGGGCACGGTTGCGATGACGCGCAGATCACTCGGATCGAATCCCGTGAGCAACGGCTTCCCGGGTGCGGCCATCTCCCCCACTTCCACATGGCGCGCCGACACGACGCCGCTGTAGGGAGCAATGACCGTGGTGTACCCCTTCGACGTGGCCGCCTGTCCGGCACCCGCCTTCGCAGACTTGACCTGTGCTTCCGCCACCCGCACAGCCGCTTCAGCCTTGTCGAGTGCGGCCTGGCTGACGAACTTCTGTTTCGCCAGATCCCGGGTACGCTCGAACTCGGCGCGTGCATTCTCGAAGGCGGCCTGGGCTTGCGCGACCTGGGCCTCGCTGCCGGCCAGCACCTGCTGCGCCTCCGTCTGATCGATGCGGACGATCACCTGCCCCTTCTGGACGAAGTCGCCCACGTCGTACTTCAATTCGACGATCCGTCCCGTCACTTGCGCGGCGACGGTCGACTGCCGGGTGGCCTCGACGACGGCGTCGGCCGCATAGGTGAGATCGACCTCGCGATACTGCACGGACCCCTTGGCCATCGGCGCGTCGGCGACGACGCCCGTCGACGCCAGGAGCATGCCCCCCCACGCGCCGCAAAGCAGGCGTCGGGACAGGGACAGGTTTTTCGGAGAGGTTCGCATGGACGGCATCATGGCGGCAGACCGACCTCCCGCTCGGTGACCGAGGTCACATACGGGTCGACGGTGGACGGCGCTCCCGGAAAGTACGACGGGCGCCATTGGCGCCCGTCTCTCGATGGGTATGCGTGTCCGGTGCCGCCTAGCCGCAGCAGGCGTCGGGACCATCCCGCTTGGGACAACCGGGGGGGCGCTGCGTCGGATCCGGAATGGGACAGCGATTGATGTCGGCCGCCGTTCGCTGGAAGAAACACGTGAGGGCGCTGGAACAAGCCGTCACCGCCCAGAAGGCAAAGAAGCCTGCGGAATACATCGCCGTGCGAGAGACCGAAAGCGGCTCCCCGAAGAGCGTGAGGTCGGACGGATCGAACAGGGTGAAGAAGATGCCCTCCGCGGCACCGGCCACGATGAACGAGGGCCACAGGATGTGAATCAGTCGCTGGCTGAGCATGAGCGCCACTCCCTAGTCGGTACGAGGGTCTAGCACGACCGTGGCGTCCGTCCCCGCATGCCACTCCCCGGTGAGACGCCATTGCCCGGTGCCGTCTTCCAGCAGGACCTTCCATTTTCCGGCCGCCTGTCCCTCGTTCATTCGCCCTTCGTACCATCCGCCGGGGTTGCGGTCGAGCAGGAGTGTCTGATCGAGCCCGGCACGGGTCGCGTGGGCCAGCCGGAGCTTCAACGGGCCCGGTGTCCCGGCGGTGCCGTTGATGTAGACACGCAAACGCGTAGCGTCGTCGGAGAATGCCAACTGAGCGGAAAGCCCCAGCCGACCCGCCGTCCGTTCCTTGTCGAGCGTGCGGTTGATCGCGAGCCCTTGCTTGTAATAGTCCTCCGCGACCAGACCATCCTGATGAGTCACCGCGATGTATGCCGTGATGATCCCGCCGATGACAGCCGCCGCGGGGCCGATCATCAGCAGCCAGGGCCATCGCTCGCGGTACCAGGGTCGCGCCGCGTGCGAATCGAGCGTCTGCGTCGTCATTGTTCGATGTTCCTCCATGGCACTCCCCTTGTCCTCGCGCGCCCCGGGTCCCGGGTCGTCGGCGGCCGGTGTCAGGGAATGATGAACCGCGCCGTCTCGACGAGAGTGATGGCTGAGGCGCCCGCCGCTTCAGCCGTGACCTTGAATTCGATGGATCTCGACCCGTGGTCACCGGGCCCCGGACGGGCACGCACGCGCACCGGAATCATCCTGGACGACGAGCCGCTCAACTCGACGGGATTCTCGCGGGCATCGAGACGGAGATCGTCCATTCCCGAGACGACGATGGTAAACCGTCGCGCCGTCTCGTCCGTGTTCATCAGTTGCAGCCGGTACACGTTCTCGATCCGGCCGTCCGCATTGTCGGCCATCATGGGCGTCCGGTCGCGTATCACATCGACCTTCACCGGCACGCGGTTCAGGAGCGTGACGATCGCGGCCACGGTGACCACCATGAGGATGGTCGTGTAGAGGATGACTCGGCCCCTCAGGACCCGGCGGATGATGCCTTGTCGACCGAGGTGTTCCTTCACCGCGTTCTCGGTGGAATACCGGATCAGCCCGCGCGGGTAGCCCATCTTGTCCATCACCTGATCACATCCGTCGATGCAGGCGGCACAGCCGATGCACTCGTACTGCAGCCCTTCCCGGATGTCGATGCCGGTCGGGCAGACCTGCACGCAAATGCCGCAGTCGACGCAGGAGCCCAGGCCCTTCTTGGCAGGATCGGCACTTCTCGAGCGTGCCCCGCGGGGTTCGCCGCGCTCGCGGTCATAGGTGATGACGAGGGTGTCCGGATCGAACATGACGCCCTGGAAGCGCGCGTACGGACACATGTACTTGCAGACCTGCTCGCGCATCCAGCCCGCATTGCCGTAGGTGGCAAAGCCGTAGAACAGGATCCAGAACGTCTCCCACGGCCCGGTGGCGAAGTTCAGCACTTCGCTGCCGAGCGCCCGGATCGGGGAGAAGTAGCCGACGAACGTGAATCCCGTCCATAGCGCGAGCAGAATCCACACGAAATGCTTGGCCGACTTGAGTCCGACCTTGCGTGCGCTCAGCGGCGACCGGTCGAGCTTCATCCGCGCCAGACGTTCCCCTTCGATGCGGCGTTCGATCCACATGAAGATCTCGGTGTACACCGTCTGCGGACAGGCGTACCCGCACCACAGCCGGCCGGCAACGGTCGTGAACAGGAACAGCGAATACGCGGAGAGGATCAGGATCACCGTCAGGTAGACGATGTCCTGCGGCCAGAAGACCAGGCCGAAGATGTAGAACTTGCGGGAGGCCAGGTCGAACAGCACCGCCTGTCTCCCGTTCCATGGCAACCACGCGAGGCCGTAGAAGATGAGCTGCGTCAGCAGCACCAAGCCCCATCGTGCGGTGGCGAAATTTCCGGTCACCGCACGGGGATAGATCTTCCTTCGAATCTCGTAGAGGGTCTGATCGTTTCCTGCCTCCAACGGTTTCACCTCCACGACCTGCGCGCTCGCTTGCAGACTACTGACCGGCAGCCGCACCGGCGGGCTTGCCGCTGTTCGACATCCCCCACACATACGCGGCCAGGAGATGCACCTTCGCCTCACCCAGGAATTCCTTGTGGGCCGGCATGCGACCGTTCCGTCCCTTGGTGACTGTCTCGATGATGGTGGACTCGCTGCCGCCATAGAGCCAGGTGCCGTCGGTCAGATTGGGCGCACCGAGGGCCGGATTGCCCTTCCCGTCCGGTCCGTGACAGGCGGCACACGTGGCGTCGAACTTCTCCTTGCCGCGCGTCGCGCGAACGCCGTCATGCGTGAGCCCGGACAGCGACATCACGTAGTTCGCGACATCCTTCGTCCCCTCCTCCCCCAGTCCGGCGCCGAGCGGGGGCATCATCCCGCCTCGACCTTCCATGATCGACGTCTTGATCACTTGCGGGTCCCCGCCGTAGAGCCAGTCTCCATCGGTCAGGTTCGGAAAGCCCTTGCTGCCGCGACCGTCGGAAGCATGGCACTGGGCGCAGTAATTGAGGAACAGCCGTTGACCCATTTCCCGCGCCTCGGGGTCGGCCGCCACCTGCGACAGCTCCATCTTCTGATACTTGTCGAAGATCGGACCGAAACGTGCCGCCGCCTTCTGCTGTTCGTCGTTGTACTGCCCCTGCGACGACCAGCCGTAGGCTCCCTTGAAAGTGCCGAGTCCCGGATACAGCGCCAGATAGATCACGGCGAACACCAGGGTGATGTAGAACAACCACATCCACCACTTCGGCAGCGGGTTGTTGTACTCCTCCAGATCACCGTCCCACACATGTCCCATGGTCTCGACCGCTGACCCCGGGACGTGCTTGGTCGACAGCATCTTCAGGAGCAGCCCGCATCCGAGGATGCTCACGACCGTGATGGCCGTGACATAGACATTCCAGAAATCACTCGTGAAATCGCTCATCTTCTCGTCCTCCGACTAGCGACCGCGGGCCGCGCCGTTCGGGCGGGCTGCCGGTGCGTCGTCATCGTCCAGCACGAGGCGCGCGGCCTCCTCGAACCGACCCTTGCGGGTGCTTCCGTAGGCCCACCAGACGATCCCGGCAAACACCACGAACTGCACCACCGTCATCCATGACCGGATTTCCGTCATCGTGATATCCATGGCTCGGTTACCTCACGTTCCTGAGAGCGGTGCCGAGGCCCTGCAGGTAGGCGATGAGGGCGTCCTGCTCCGTCTTGCCCGTCAGTTCTTCCTTGGCCTTGGCAATCTGTTCGTCCGAATACGGCACGCCGACCATCCGCAGGGCCTTCATCCGGTCCTGGATGTCAGGCACGTCGGCCGACGCCTGCGTCAGCCACGGGTAGGCGGGCATGTTCGACTCCGGCACGACATCGCGCGGATTGTTGAGGTGCAGTCGGTGCCAGTCGTCGCTGTACCGCCCCCCCACGCGCTGGAGGTCCGGCCCCGTCCGCTTGCTGCCCCACTGGAACGGATGGTCGTAGACGAATTCCCCGGCCACCGAATAGTGACCATAGCGCTCCGTCTCCGCGCGGAACGGACGGATCATCTGCGAGTGGCAGTTGTAGCAGCCTTCGCGGATGTAGATGTCCCGCCCGACGAGCCGCAACGGCGAGTAGGGTTCGACCCCCTTCACCGGCTCCGTGGTCGACTTCTGGAAGAACAGCGGCACGATTTCCACCAGACCGCCCACGCTCACGGTGAGCACCGTCAGCAGGATCATCCACGTGATGTTCTTCTCGATCAATTCGTGCGATAGCTTCATGGCTTGTTCCTTGTGCGGATGTCCGGGATCAGTGCGCCGCCGCGGGTGCGAGCACCGGCGCGTCGACTGGCTTCGAGCCGGCGACCGTCTTCCACGTGTTGTAGGCCATGATCAGCATTCCGCTCAGGAACATCGCGCCCCCGAGCACGCGGATCGCATAGAACGGATACGTCGACTTCACGCTCTCGACGAAGGTGTAGGTCAGCGTTCCGTCCGGGTTGACCGCACGCCACATCAGGCCCTGCATGACTCCGGCGATCCACATCGCGGCGATATAGAGCACGACACCGATCGTCGCCACCCAGAAGTGCGCCGTGATCAGCTTGACGCTGTGCATCTCGCTGCGTCCGAACAGCCGCGGAATCAGGTAGTAGAGCGAGCCGATCGAGATCATGGCCACCCAGCCCAGCGCACCGGAGTGCACGTGACCGACCGTCCAGTCCGTGTAGTGCGACAGCGAGTTCACGGTCTTGATCGACATCATCGGACCTTCGAAGGTCGACATGCCGTAGAAGGACAGCGAGGTGATCAGGAACTTCAGGATCGGGTCGGTCCGCAGTTTGTGCCACGCACCGGACAGGGTCATGATGCCGTTGATCATGCCGCCCCAAGACGGCGCAAGCAGAATCAGCGAGAACACCATTCCCAGCGACTGCGCCCAGTCGGGCAGCGCCGTGTAGTGCAGGTGGTGGGGGCCCGCCCACATGTACGTGAAGATCAGTGCCCAGAAGTGCACGACCGACAGCCGGTACGAATACACCGGTCGTCCGGCCTGCTTCGGAACGAAGTAGTACATCATTCCGAGGAAACCTGCGGTCAGGAAGAAGCCCACCGCGTTGTGGCCGTACCACCACTGGACCATCGCATCCTGCACGCCGGCGTAGGCCGAGTACGACTTCCAGAAACTCACCGGGATCTCTGCACTGTTCACGAGGTGCAGCAGCGCCACCGTCAGGATGAAGCCCCCGAAAAACCAGTTCGCCACGTAGATGTGGGGCACCTTCCGGGTGACCACCGTTCCGAAGAAGACGATGGCGTAGGACACCCACACGAGCGTGATCAGGATGTCGATCGGCCATTCGAGTTCGGCGTACTCCTTGCCGGTCGTGATGCCGAGGGGCAACGTCACCGCCGCCAGCACGATGATCAACTGCCATCCCCAGAAGGTGAATGCCGCCAGACCTCCTGCGAACAGCCGCGTGTGACAGGTGCGCTGGACCGCATAGTACGACGTCGCGAACAGCGCACATCCGCCGAACGCGAAGATCACCGCATTGGTATGGAGCGGTCGCAACCGCCCGTAGGACAACCAGGGGATTCCGTAAGTGAGATCCGGCCACAGCAACTGTGCCGCGATCAACACCCCCGCCGCCATTCCCACGATCCCCCACACGAGGGTCATGATGGCGAACTGCCGGACTACCTTGTAGTTGTAGGTCGTCTGTTCTCGCATGTCCGCTCCCTATCCGAATAGACCATCCGAAACCGCGTGGACCTGAGGCACATCCACGGGCATTCTCAAAAATTATTGCAGCGCACGAAATCGCGCGCGTTGACCCAGATCAAGCGCAGCACGCTTGCCCGATTTGCCCGGTTGATCCGGATCAATGGCTCGGCCGTCGAAACCGGTCGGTGCCGTCGACGCGACCACGTCACTGCCGACACTGGCCGGTACCGCGTTCACATCTCATGCGTCACTCCGTCGGCGGACTGTCGTCGTCCAGCAGGATCCGGTGCGCGGGTCCTTCCAGGTCGTCGAACTGGCCGCTTTTCAGGAACCACCAGAACACCACACCGATCGCGAAGACGAGCACGACGGACAGCGGTACCAGCAGATAGAGGATGTCCATCGTCAGGCGTGGACCGGATACCGGGTGACATCCGTGTGGCCCCGTGACAATGCGGCATCCCCTGCTGCACGCAGCCGCAACGCATTCAGGACCACCAACAGGGAACTGGCCGCCATGCCGAGACCGGCCGCCCAGGGAGTGATCCACCCGAACGCCGCCAACGGCACCGCGACAACGTTGTACAGCAGTGCCCACGCGAGGTTCTGCTTGACGACATGCATCGTTCGACGGGTCACGGCCAGGCCTGCCCCGATCACGTCGAGGCGATCCCGCGTCAGCACGTAGTCAGCGCACTGCTGGGCGAGCACGGCCCCGGAACCCATCGCGATGGAGACATCGGCCCGCGCGATCACGGGCGCATCGTTGACGCCGTCCCCGATCATGCAGACCACCGCCCCCGCCTGCTGGAGCGATTCCACCAGCGAATGCTTGCGTTCCGGCGTGCACCCGGCTTCCCAGCGATCGATGCCGCATCTCGTGGCGACCGACCGGACGGCGGCTTCGCGATCACCGCTGGCCAGAAGCACGGCAATACCCTGGGCGCGAAGCGTTGTCACGACGTCCGCGGCGTCCGCGCGGAGCCGGTCGCCCAGTTCGATCACGGCAAGCATGCCGTCCTCGCGCGCCAGCCAGACTTCGGTCGCGTCCGCCAGCGAATCGGCGACCGGGGCACTACCGCACAACGCCTCACAGAATGCACGCGCCCCGATGCGGTAGCGTCTGCCGTCCACCATCGCCTCGATGCCCGCACCGGCGACGTGATGGAGCCGGGTCGCCGCCGGTACAGACATCGAATCGTCTCCGCGCAGCGCGCGTGCCACCGGATGATCGGAACTGCGCTCCAGCGCGGCCGCCACGGCCCGGATTCGTGCTTCGCTCTCATCGCCGACGATCCGAATGCCCAGCACGCTCAGCCGCCCTTCCGTCAGCGTGCCTGTCTTGTCCATCACAACGTGCGTCACGCGGGTCAGCGTCTCGATGGCCCGCTCGCGTGTCACGATCAGTCCGACGCGTGCCAACGCACCGGTACCCACGGTCAGCGCGGCGGGCATGGCGAGAGACAGCGCACAGGGGCAGGTCACGACCAGCACCGCGACCGACACCATCAATGCGCGCGACGGATCCACCCACATCCATGCCAGAGCACTGACCGCCCCGATCAGCAGCACCGCCGCGACGAATCGGCCGGCATACCGGTCGGCCATCTCGACCAGCCTGGGCCGCTGGCCATGCGCCCGCTCGACCAGGCGAACGATGGATCCGAGGCGAGTCTCGGCGCCGATGCGATCCACCCGGACCACCAGGGGCTGGGACACGTTGGCGGTCCCGGCAGCCACCGCATCACCTGACGAACGCGCCACCGGGTAGCTCTCGCCCGTGAGCAGCGATTCGTCGACCCGGCTCTCACCGCTGACCACGGCCCCATCGGCAGGAAACGCATCGCCCGGACGCACGAGCACGTGATCGCCGGGCCGCAATCCGGCAGCCGGCACCGTCTCGATTCGAACGGGGTCCTCCGGATACCGCGTCAAACGCTGCGCCTTGGCAGGCAGGGCTCGCACGAGATGGCGGAGCGCTTCAGCGGCCTTTTCGCGCGCCGCACGTTCCAGCCATCGTCCCGCCAGCAGGAAGAAGACGAACATGCACAGGGAATCGAAATACACCTCGCCACGACCGGTCCACGTGGCCCAGGCACTCCCGGCAAATGCCGCCGCAATGCCCAGCGCCACCGGCACATCCATTCCGAGTCGCCCCAACCGGAGGTCCCGCCTGGCGCCTGCGAAGAACGGCGCGGCCGAGTACAGCATGACCGGAATCGTGAGCACCAGGCTCGCCCATCGCAGCAGTGACGCGATGTCGGCCGACATCTCGCCGTCCCCGGCAATGTAAGCCGGATACGCGTACATCATGACCTGCATCATCCCGAACGCCGCAACGAACAGGCGCCACATCGCCGTGCGGCGCTCGGCGCGTTCGACGCGCTCGGCGATGGCACTGGTATGCGGCCAGGCGCGATAGCCGATCTGCTGGATCGCTTCCAGGATCGCCGACAACTTCGTCCGCGCCGGATCCCAGCGCACCCTCGCCCGCCGGGTGGCGAAATTCACGTCGGCGCGAATCACGCCCGGTTGCTGCGCCAGATGCTGCTCGTTGAGCCAGATGCACGCTGCACAGGTGATTCCCTCGAGCAGCAATGTCGCTTCGAGCGCGCCATCCGGCGCCACCTCGACAAAGGTGGCCTGCACGTCCGGGCTGTCGTAGACGGACAACTCCGCCGCAGACGCGGCCTCGACACTGCCGCGCGGAGCCGCTCGCTCGGAGCGCGAACGATAGAAGGCGGCGAGCCCGGACCCGAGTATGGTTTCCGCCACTGCCTGGCAGCCGGCGCAGCAGAACTGTCGGGACCGACCGTCCACGACGGCCACGAACCGATCGGGTTCAAGCACGGGCAGCCCGCAGTGGAAGCACACCGGCGGGGCGATCACCTCGGATGCCTCCGCAATGCGATCGGGCGTGGGGACATGCGCTTCCCTCGATCGGGGCGGCATGGGCTCATTGGCTATCCCGGAAGCGAATCCGGGGAATTCAGGGATGGGCGGATCCTAGGGGACCGGCCCGAACCTGCCGTTGATCCAGATCAAGCCCGAGGACGTGGACGACACCATCAATCCCATTGATGAACAATGGGTTTTAGGTGCCGGACCGGCACCCGGAGACGCTCGCGCCTAGGGGTTGTTGGCGAACGGCAGCCGCCCCGCGAGATTCCTGAGCCGCTGGAAGAAGCCGGGCGAAACCGGCGGCGGGGCCCGCTCCGGTTCCACCTTCTGCGCGCGCAGCAGGCCGGGGCTGGTCTTGTAGGTGTGATACCGGTTCAGCGCCGCGATCACGTGCTCCTTCAGCAGCAGCGGATTCACCGGCCGGGCCAGGAAGCGATACACCTGCACTTCGTTGATCAAGTCGATCAGGAGCGACGCATCGGCCGCGGAGGTCAGTGCAACCGTCAGGATCTGCGGGTACGCGACCTTCAGGGCATGCAGCAGTGCCTTCACGGCCGCCGGGTCGGCGTCGAAATCCGCCACGAGGATCGCGACTTCGCGTTCCTGGATGAGGCGCAGGGCCTCGTCCATGTTGCGCGCCTGCCCGACCCAGTGCGTATCGCCGAAGTCGCGAACCGCATGCGGCGTGATCTCGTCCCGCGGATCGAGACACAGGATCGATTCGTCGAAGCGTGCCTCGGCCGGCATCCGCCATGCCGGCACGTCCGGCAGGGTGGTGGCGATCTCGACGCCCTCGGCGATGACTCGTTGCAGTTCCTTGGCGTCCCACGGCTTGTTGATGAATCGCCAGACCTCGCCCTCGTTGATCGAACCGACGATCGATGCCAGATCGGCGTAGCCCGTCAGCAGGATCCGGACGCTCTTCGGCGAGACCTCGCGCACCTGCCGCAGCAGGTCCACGCCGAGCATGCCCGGCATCCGCTGGTCGGAGACCACGACCTGCACCGAGACGCGCTTCACCAGTTCGAGCGCCTGCCGCGGATCATCGGCCGTGTACACCCGGTACTGGTTGCGGAACAGCGCATGGAGCGCCGTCAGGATGCGCATCTCGTCATCGACGAACAGCACGTTCGCCTTGGTTCCCGGCAGGGGCTCGGTCTGCGGTGATACGAGCGGCGGGAGCAGGACGTTGGCCGGGACGCCGGGCAGCGTCATGTTCGACACGTCGGCTTCCGTCCCGAAATTCTCGCGGACCGCCTTCAGCAGGTTCGGGGCGATGCGCGGTGCCGAACTGCTGCTGGCCACGACCTGGCTCTTGAGCAGCGGTTCGCGCATCGCCGTGCGGATGACCGCTTCGAACTCGCGCGCCGTCTGATGGCGGTCGGCCGTGTCCTTGGCGAGCCCCTTGATGACGACCGCGTCCAGGGCCGTGGTCAGCAACTCGTTGCGCTGCGAGGGCGGCACCGGCGTATCGGTGAACACCCGATGCATGATCACGGCACTGTTGGGGCCGTCGAATGGGCGCTTGCGCGTGAGCAACTCGTACAGGATGACCGCCACGGCGTACAGGTCGGTGCGCGGATCGGCGACCTCCCCCGCGAACTGTTCGGGCGCCATGTACGACGGTGTGCCGATGAGATCGCCGGTCTGGGTGAGGTTCGACGACTCGAGCCGCGCCACGCCGAAGTCGGCGATCTTGATGACGCCGTCGCGGCTCACCATGATGTTCGACGGCTTGATGTCGCGATGGATCACGCCCTGCTGATGCGAATACTGCAGCGCCGCCAGGACCTGGAGCATGATCTCGCAACACTTGTCCGGTTCGCTGCTGAAGTCCTCACCCTGGAGGTAGGCCGTGAGCGGGCGCCCGAACACGCACTCCATGACGAGATAGACGAGATCGTCCTCCTCGCCGAAATCGTACACGGCCACGATGTTGGGGTGCTGCAGCCTGCCGGCGGCCCGCGCCTCCACGCGGAAGCGCGCGAGGATCGCCTTAGACTCGTAGGGATCCAGTCGCGCCTTGTCCACCACCTTGATCGCGAGCGTGCGCTCGATGATCGGATCGTAGGCCTGATAGACGACGGCCGTCGCCCCCGACCCCAGGTGGCCTCGGACCTCGTATTTCCCGATGCGGTCGGGCAAACGCATCATGTCTCCCGTCGCTCCGTCATGCCGCCATGGCCGGCGCCGCCTCGATAGGCAGCACGACCGTGAACTTCGTCCCCTGGCCGACCTTGGAATCCACGCTGATGCGTCCGCCGTGCTGCTGGACGATCTTGTAGACGATCGACAGTCCCAGTCCCGTGCCCTGACCGACGTCCTTCGTCGTGAAGAACGGATCGAAGATCTTCGGCAGCACGTCCGGCTCGATCCCGTGGCCGTTGTCCTCCACCTCGACGGAGACCTCCCGGTCATTCAGCTTGCGCGTGGTGATCGTGATCAGGCCGTTGGTGTCGTGCGTGGCCTGGGCGGCATTGGTGACGAGGTTCAGGAACACCTGATTGATCTGCGAGGGCGAGCACGACACCAGCGGCAGTTCGCCGAAGCGCTTCACGACCCGCTTCGTCTTCACCATGTTGCGGGCGATCTTCAGCGTGCTCTCGAGCCCCTCGTGCAGGTCGAAGCGCGCGACCTTCGTCCGGTCGAGCCGGCTGAAATCCTTGAGGTTGATGACCAGATCGGAGATCTGGTTGATGCCGTAGAGCCCGTCACCCACCAGCTTCTGCAGGGTCGGCATCGTCTCGCTCTCGCGCATCTCGGTCAGCAGGGTGCCCACCCTGCCGAACTGCGCATTCACGTCCCCTTCCGAGGCGCTGCCCGATTGCAGCATCTGGAGGAAGCGCGCCGTGTCGTCGCAGGTCTCGCCGATGCGGGGCAATTGCGCCTCGACCGACTCGAGACTGGCCTTCACGTAGGCGAGCGGGGTGTTGATCTCGTGGGCCACGCCCGCCACCATCTGACCGAGGGACGACATCTTCTCCGTCTGCACCAGCATGGTCTCGGATTCCTTCAGGTGCTCGAGGGCGTCGGACAACTCGCGTGTCCGGACCGCGACCTTCTGCTCCAAGTTCTCGTTGGCGCGCTTCAACTGCAGGTTCACCTGGTTGATGATCCGGTAGCTACGGAACAGCTGCACGCCGACGTAACCCAGGAAGACCAGCAGCGCCGCCGAGTAGAAGATCAGATAGACCCGATAGAGCTCCCGCTGCTCGAGCGCGGTCTGGAACGATTGCGAGAATGCGGCACCCAGCGAGTCGGTGCGGGGCGCCGTCGGGAAGAAGTACAGCCGCGTGAACAGTTCATCGCGCCGCGGCTGCGCCGCCCGCAACGCCCGCAGCGTGGCCACCGTCTGCCGCAGCGACGTCTGCGACGGCCCCGGCAGACCCTCGATCCCCGCGAGCATGCGGTATTCCGCGTCCTCGATTTCCTGATTCAGCTTCTCGCCCGAGATGTTCGAGAACTCCATGCTGGTGGCCGACAGGCGGTCGAGCAGCATGCGGATCTCCTCCAGTCGCTCCCGAGCCGATCCGGTATCGCTCGCTTTCAGGTCGCGGATCTGCGCCTGCGCATTCGCGACGGATTCGAGCACCTCGCGCAGCGCGTTCTTGGAAACGAGCGTGGCCTCGCGATAGGCCGTCATCTGGATGAGCTTCTGGTCGTAGAGCGTGGCGAGCCGGGCGACCAGCGCCACCAGCAGGCCGTCGTCCAGGGCACGCGCCTCGGCGCTCAGCCCGTTGATGGCCCGACCCATCTGTCCGCGCGAGATCCGTTGCATGTCTTCGTCTGCCAGCAATTCGGTGCGTGATCGGAGGATCGACTCGTTCCATTTCGCATCGAGCGTCCGAAGACTCGCGAGGAGCTCGTTGACCCGGACCTGCCGCCCGAAGTCTACGGACTGGGTCATGTAGACGAGGAACCCCAGCAGCACGGCGAGCAGGAAGGCCAGAATCGTGACCAGGAACCGGCGCAGCTGCATTCTTGTGGTGAGGGCTGAGGGATCGTGGCAGAACGGTAGTGCCGGATTCTACCGGCTCGTCAGTTTCGCGACAGCCATTGTCGAAAAAAATTACGCCGCCCTTTGGACGGGCGGCGTAGCGAGTCGCGATGGCAGTCGGGGGATGTTGCCGCCCGAGTCTCCGGCTCAGTGCGGTGCGACGGACACCGACCCGGGCGAACGCTGCGTGCGAGGCAAGGTGAGCACGATGATCGCGCCCAGCAGTCCGAAACCTGCCAATGCCCAAAATGCCGCTTCGGAGGATCCCGTGGCCGCCCGCAGACGCCCGATCATGTCCGGACCGAAGTGCCCACCGAGGTTGCCGACCGAGTTGATCCACGCGATGCCGGCGGCGGCGGCCGTCCCCGACAGGAAGGCCGTCGGCAGCGACCAGAACGTGGCCACCCACGAGAGGATTCCGGACGTCACGAGCGTCAGGGCGATGATGGAAGGGATGGGCGCCTTGCCGACCAGTGCCAGCGCCACCATGCCGACCACGCCGACGAGCAGCGAACCCGCCACATGCCAGCGCCGCTCGCCGGTCCTGTCGGAATGCGAACCGACCAGCACCATCGACACGGCCGCCACGCCCCACGGGATCATGCTGAGCAGACCCACCTTCATGAAGTCCTTCTTGTCGATCCCCAGTTCCTGGATGATCGTCGGCATCCAGAAGTTCACGGCATAGAAGCCGACCACGCCGCAGAAGTACACCACCGCCAGCGCCCAGACCCGGACGTCCTTGAAGGCGTCCATGAAGCTGTGGCGCTGTCCGAGTTCCTTCTTCGCCTCATGGTCCTCGTCCACGCGGCGCTGCACGAGATCGCGCTCCTCCTGGGTCAGCCACTTGGCGTGCCTCGGTCCGTTGTCGAGCAGGGTGATCACGAGGATGCCGATGATGACCGACGGAATCCCTTCCAGCAGGAACAGCCACTGCCAGCCGCGCCAGCCGTTCGCTCCGTCCATGTACTGCATGATCGCGCCGGAGATCGGAGACCCGACGACGTTCGAGATCGCGATGGCCGTCATGAACAGGGCCGTCATGCGGGCACGGCGCGACGACGGGAACCAGTAGGTCATGTAGAGGATGATGCCGGGGAAGAATCCGGCCTCGGCGACGCCGAGCGAGAAACGGAGAATGTAGAACCAGGTCTCGTTCTGCACGAACATGAACGCGCTGGAGATGATTCCCCAGGTGATCATGATCCGGGCGATCCACATGCGCGCCCCGACCTTCTCCAGTATCACGTTGCTCGGCACCTCGAAGATGAAGTAGCCGATGAAGAAGATGCCCGCCCCGAAACCGTAGACCGCATCGCTGAACTTGAGGTCCGGCGCCATCTGCAGCTTGGCAAAGCCGACGTTCACCCGGTCGAGGAACGCGACGATGTAGCAGGCGAACAGGAATGGAATCAGCCGGGCGCCGACCTTCTTGAAGGTGGCCTCCTCGAATTCCGGGGAAACGGTTGCATTAGCCAATTTCTGTCCTCCCTCTGGGGCTGTGTCGCTCGTTCTGAGTGCCCTCTCCCGACCGATTCCGCGAGGCGCCGGACCGTGGGGCGGCGCTATTGTAGGGAGGGGGACGGGGGCTTGGCTACCACATCGGCTGCGGGTTCTTCCCGGCGGGCCGACGCCCCCCGCACTTCCACCCTCACGCGGTCGAGCACGGTCCCGTCCGCCTGGATCAGCTCGATGTCGAAACGTCCGGCCCGCGGGACCCACGAAGCCGTCGACCCGCCCGGGGAAAGGGGTTCGCCGTTGATGCGCCACGACAATTCCGCACTGCCGCCGCTGGCGCGAAGTTGCACCCGCTGCACCTCGGCCGGAATGTCGGGATCGATGGCGAGGATCGCGCCCTGCCCGGGATAGTCGATGCGCGGCACCCCCTGTGCCGGCCCCTTGACCAGCACCTCGGCGACCTCGGTGCCCTTCAGGAAGACTTCGTCCCGCTCGGCCTCGATCTCCGGCGTGAACTTCACGCGCTGCGTCACGACCTCGGACGGGCGGGGCGGCGGGCCGGCATGCTTCGCATCGGCCGGTGCCAGCGTCTGCATGATCTCGAGCCAGGCGGGGGCCGCGCCGCTCACGCCGGAAACGTCCCGCATCGGCGAGCCGTCGAAGTTGCCGACCCACACGCCGACCGTGACGCGCCGGGAGAATCCGATGCACCAGTTGTCGCGCATGTCCTTGCTCGTGCCGGTCTTCACTGCCGACCAGTAGCGCACCGACAGCGGATTCTCCAGACCGAAGGTCGTGCTGCGCGCGCCGCGATCGGCAAGGATGTCCGACACGATCCAGGCGGCACCGGCATCGACCACCCGCTGCGTCTTCTCGCCGTTCGCAGGCGTCGTGTGCGGTCTCGACCATCGCCCCCCCTGCGCCAAGGTCCGATAGGCATTCGTGAGCTGCCACAGCGTGACGTCCGCGCCGCCGAGGGCGAGCGAGTATCCGTAGTAGTCGCCGGATTCGACGATCCCCTCGAACCCCAGGGCGCGCAGGCGGTCGACGAATCGTTCCGTACCGAGCAGCATCAGCACGCGCACGGCGGGCACGTTGAGCGACGCCGACAGCGAAGTGCGGACGCTCACCGTCCCGCGGAACTCGCGGTCGTAGTTCTGCGGGACGTACAGGCCGCCGGGGGTGACGAGGTTCGCCGGCGAATCATCGAGGAGCGACGCCGCCGTCAGCAGTCGCTCCTCGATGGTCTGCGCGTACAGGAACGGCTTCAACGTCGACCCGGCCTGCCGCGCAGCGCGGACGCCATCGACGAACACGGCGCTGGACCCCATGCCCTGGTTGCCTGCGTAGGCCAGGACGTCGCCCGTCTCGTTGTCGATCACCAGTGCGGCCGCATCCCGGACGTCCCGCCCGTCCAGTTGCCGGATCTGCCGAGACAACGCCTCGACGACCCGCGCCTGCAACCGTGCATCGAGCGTGGTCTGGACTTGCCGCGCCTGCTTCGACAGCAGCATGCGCGCGAGGTGCGGCGCCAGCGCCACCGAAGGCTCCGTCTTCGGCGGACCGCGCAGAGTCTCGCGCGCAAGCGCCTCGAATTCGCGGCAATCCTTTTCCGCGACGACCGCACAGGCCCGCCGCGCGACGACGGACGGCGCGGCGTTGGGTCCGCGCAGCAACGCGGCCAGGATCGCCGCCTCGCGCGAGTCGACGCCCGACGCGGCCTTGCCGAACAAGCCGCGCGCCGCGGCACCGATGCCTACCAGGTCGCCGCGGAACGGCGACAGATTGAGATAGGCCTCGAGGATCTGGCGTTTCGACCATTGCGTCTCGAGGGCACGGGCGGCGCGGATCTGGTCGATCTTCTGTCCCACGGTCCGGTGCGGGCCCGCCGCCTTCAGGGTGGGCTCCAGCATGGCGGCCACCTGCATCGTGAGCGTGCTCGCCCCGCGCGGCAGACCCCGCAGCAACGTGTCGATCGCCGCGTCCCCGAGCGCCCGCCAATCGACCCCGCCATGCTCGAAGAAGCGCTTGTCCTCCGCCTGCACCACGGCCTGCGCAATGGCAGGCGAGACCTGATCGAGCGTCACCCACGCGGCGCGCCGGACGCGATCCTCCACCCGCAGCACATGCAGCACCTCGCCATGGCGATCCAGGAGCACTGCGTCGCTGGCTTCGTACCCCCGCCGGACCGCGTCGAACCCCGGCAACGCATGCGATGCCGTCGAGACGACGGCAACCGCGGCGGCCGCGACGATCCGCCGACCTCGCACGAACGACGTCCGGAACCCCGCCGTCACTCCTTCACCACGACCTTCGCGTTGGGGCTCTCCCCGAACAGTTCGGGTGAATACATCGCTTCGACCCGGGTCGGCGGCATCTCGAAGCTCCCCGGCGTATTGACGCGCATCGTGTATTCGAGCGCGAAGCTGCCCTTGGGCACGAAACGGTAGTACGCCCGGAAGGCTTCCTGCGCGCGCTCCTCGAAGGCCGGCCACACCCAGCCTTCACGCTTCTCGCCCCGCGCCAGGAGATCCGAATCGCCGCCCAGTCCGGTCCCGAGCACCGACGCGCCGGCAGGCACCGGATCGCTCACCACGACCCACGTCATGTCCGTCTGCGCCTCGATCTCGAGCCGGACGCGAAGCACGTCGCCGCGCTTCAGCCCGCCGCCCTGCCCGTCCACTTCCGTCACCGTCCGGCGGATGCGATAGCCGCTCGACAGCGGCGCCGACAGCGGAACCGCGGCACGGCTCTGCACCGTCGCCCAGGGCTTGCCGCCGCCCTCGTGCCGGACCTTGAGTTCCGACGACGCCTTCGGCCAGTCGAATGAAAGCGAGCCGCCTGCCTCCCCTCCGTCCCAGTCCAGCTTGCGACTGACGCCCGCCAGGGCACCGGTCGTCGCGCCGGTGACGGGTTCCGCCTCGAACGTCCGGGAGAATTTCGCCATGGCCAGCGTGCCCCACGCGTTGGCGACCGTCGTGTTCCAGTGGCCGCGGTGCTGACGCCCGAGACTGCCGCGCGTCATCCGTGGAATGTCCTCGCGCCAGCGCGGATCGTCCATCAAGGCGAGCAGCGCGCGATTCGCATTCACATCGGGCGAGATCATCAGCCACCAGAGCCTGTCCGAACGCTCCGTGGAGAAGCCCATCGTGGTTCCCTGGAAGTTGAGCCGCGACCGGAGGATCTGCCCGGCCTGAGCCAATTGCGACTCGCGGTCGGGCAGCGCGGTCCACCGCTTCGCGACGCCGTACCAGTCGATCACGCCGGACGTCGGCCACAGGTTCGGCTCGACGCTGAACGTGGACACCACCGCGGGATCCAGTTCGACGCCGTAGCGAGTGAGAGCATCGAGCGCCGCTACCTTGCGCAGGGCGAGATCCGCCGTCGGCAGGGCGCCATAACGCACGACGGTTCCGCCGAGGAATCCCGCGAGCCCCTTCTGCATCCGTGCCAGCGGCGCTTCGGGAATCGCCCACCCGGCCTCGTGGGCCACGGCCAGCAGATACGACGTCAGTACGTCGCTGCCTTCGCGGATCGACGGGAAATAGCGCGCCAGTCCGTCGCCGTCGAGGTAAGCGGGCAGCACCGACATCAGCCCCTTCCAGGCGGCCTCGTCGCGCAGTGCGACCGCCTTGGACGCCTGCTGTTCCAGGCACGTGTAGGGGTAGCGCGACATGTACTCCTCGACACCGGCGAGCTCGTCCGCGAGCTTCCGACGCAGATGCACGGCCACCTCGCCCCGGCCCGGCAATGCGTCCGCGGGCACGGCGACCGGCATCGTGACCTCGCCTTCCACCTGCGTCAGCGTGGCCTGCAGTGTCCGCACCGGAACGGCGGCGACCACCTTCTGCGGCAGCCTGACGCTGTCGAATGCGCCGGCATCGCCCGATCCCGCCGCCTTCGCCGTCACGGTCCACTGCAGCGAACCGAGTCCCGGCGGCACGACGGTCTCCCACGCCACGTTGCGCGACTCGCCGGCTGCCAGCGAAAGCGATTGCGGCGCGAGTGGCGCGCCTGCCGGCTTCCGCGACGGCAGGGCGACCGATGCCGCTTCGACGACGAGATCCTGCGTGCTGTCGGACGCATTGCGCACCGTGAACGTGGCGGCGTAGCGATCGCCTTCACGCACGAGCGGCGGCAGCCCGGAGAGCAGCATCACGTCCTGCGACGTGCGGATCGTCGCCTGGCCCGTGCCGAACATGCCGGTGCCGGCGTTCGCGACGGCGACGATGCGGAACGCGCTCAGCGAATCGTTGAGCGTCACGTCCAGGGTGGCCTGGCCGCGCTCATCCAGCTTCACCCGCGGCTTCCAGGCGAGCAACGTATCGAACAGTTCACGCGAACTCTGACGGCCGCCGCCGCCGCCCGCGGGCAGCGCCTTCTTGCCGTAGTGCCGCTTGCCCACCACCTGCAACTGCGCCGTCGACGTGTCCACCTCGATGCCGCGCAGCGCCATCATCCGGTCGAGCAGCGCCCACGACGCGTTCGGCATCAACTCCAGGAGCGCTTCGTCCACGGCTGCAAGGGCGACCTCGGCCCCCTTGGGCAACGCAGTGCCGTCGCGGCGCGTGACCCGGATCCCGACGCGCACCTTCTCGCGGATGCGCCACAGTTCCTTCTCGGGTGTGACCTTCACCGCCAGGTCGTGATCCCGCCAGCCCACGAGGATCTCGGCAACGCCCATCCGGAACGCCGGCTTGCCGAGATCGACCAGCGCGGTCGGCTGCACGTCGGCCGCGCGGCCGCGCACCGCGAGCACCGACACGAACGTGTTCGGCGCGTGATTCCCCTTGACCGGCAGCTTCACGACCGGTTCCCTGCCGTAGAGCTTGGTCACGAAGCCGTCGAGCACGCCTTCGCGTTCCGTCGTGACCAGCGCCGTGGCCTGGCGGAACGGCGCTCGCACCTGGAACACCGCCGTCTCGCCCGGTTCGTAGCGCTTGCGTTCGGGAATCACGTCCATGCGGTCGTCGTTCGAGACATCGAACCACCAGTCCGCACTGCCGGCGATCCACACCTCGGCGTTCGCCACCGACGCACGCCCGTCGTCATCGCGCGCCGACGCGCGCAGGATCATGTTGCCGGACACGTACCGCGAAACGAGACACGGCTTCTCCCGCTTGCCCTGCACCGTGGCCTCGCACAGCGAGACATCCTTCGTTCCCTCGGCGAGCAGCGGCGCATCGCAGAACAGGCGTCCCTTGTCGTCGGTGGATCCGGTGCAGAAAACGCCGGCGCGCTTGATCTCCTCGCCGTACTCGTACGCGTAGAAGCCGCCGATGAGACGCTTGCGATGCGAATAGGGCAGGCGCGCGAACAGATCCACCGTCACGGCCACGCCCTTCGCCGGCTGGCCCTTCGTGTCGACCGCCACGACCTGGAGCTTGACCCGGTCCTTGGACAGCGCCCAACCGTCGGGCTTCACGCCCAGCAGTACGCGGGCAGGCCACAGCATCGTGCGGGCGGCGCGCGTGAGGATCTGTCCGTTCGGATCCGCGTACTCCATCTCGGCGACGAGTTCGCGCGGCACATCGGACACCGGAATGCCATCGATGCGCGCCTTGCCGCCCCCGCCGTTGTCCAGCACCACCGCCTGGGTCTTCAGCGGCTGGACGTGCGACGCCGCCGTCTCGTCGGGAATCACCGGCTCGTCGGCCTCGTCGCCGGCGGGCTGGAGCCGGCCCTCCTCGACCCGGCCTTCCTTCACGTCGCCGTTCGAGAAGTTGACGCCCTCGAAATCCGGGAACGCCGCACTGGCCGGTTGCGTCACGGCCCGGACGCGGACGCGCTGCCCCGAGGCGCCCCCGCCCGACAGGTACGACAGTTGCACGCCTGCCTCCAGCGCCGTCGCGCCGACGGGCGGCGTCGCCGGCAACTGCACGCTCGCCTTCAGCGCGGGCACGCGAAACTCCTCGACCCGGAACGCGCCCGAATCGAACTCGCGGGTCGATCCACCCTTGCGCGCCGGGCCGGCGAGCACGACCGAGTAGTCGCCGTTCTTCGCATCCCGCGGGACCGCGAACGTCGACTCCGCGATGCCGCTGCCATCCCACTTGAGCGGCGCTTCCCACGACTGATCGGTGCCCTGGTGACGAACGATGGCGCGCGTGGGCAGCAACGCGGCCGGTGTCTGCGCAAAGCCCGTCCCCGTGCGGCGCCGGATGAAATGCTTCATGCCGACGGTGTCCCCCGCCCGCACGAGCGTGCGGTCGAACACCGTGGCGACCGAATCGGGGCCTTCATAGTTTGCCGAGCGAAGGTGGAATCGCCAGGTGGCGATCCCTTCGTTCCACGACGAGAGCACGAAGGACGCATCCGCCCCCTTGCGCGCCGTGACGAACAGCTGCTGGTCCCACTTGTCCTTGCAGCCGGGGAGCGTGTCGCGCTTCGGCAGGGACTTGCGCACCCGTGCGATCCCCGAGGCATCCGTGCGCCCTTCGTAGTGCACCCTGCCCGAACAGTCCATCACCGCGACGTCCGCGCCGTCGGCGGGTTCACCGCTGTCGAGCTTCGTGACCCAGACCAGCGAACTCTCGCGCCCCCACTTGAAGTGGACCGCCAGGTTGGTGACCAGCGCACCGGCCGACACGTGATACGGCTTCGCGTCCTTGAGCAGCGCCTGGCCGAGCCGCGGGCTCACCAGCTCGACCACGTAGAAACCGGGCCCCTCCAACGGGATGCCCACGACCTCGAACTCCTTCTCCGGGCCGGGCTTCGGCAGGGTGAGTGCCGTCGTCACGTCCGCGGCGCCGAAGACGCTGTGGGACTCGTAGCCCTTGTCGGTCCACTGCGCCTCGCCGGCATCCAGCCGCTTCAGCCATTGCATGATGTCCCGCGGCGACTGCACGCGGAGCAGCTTCGCGGCGATGCCCTTGCCCGTCCCCTCGCCTGCGAGCACGGCCTGCTTGCCCGCGAGTTCCTTCTCGACGTTGCGCAACGTGACCGGAATGGCCGGATCGGCATTGAGTTCGACGAGACCGAAGCGCGCCGCGAATTTCGCGAGCGGCGGTGCCGGATCGGTCCTGACCGTCAGCGGGAACCGCTTGGCGTTGATCAGCGTCCGGCCGGCGTCGTCCGTGAGGTGGTCGGGCAACGACAGCACGAACGACGAGGCTTCCGGGAACGGGCCGGGGAACCAGAGCCGCTCCACGAAGCCGGACTTGCGGTCGTCGTCGCCGATGCGCGGCTTGTACGACTCACCGGCCGGCCCCTTCAGTTGCACTTTCTCGGCGTTCGCCACCGTGACGGCAGCCGTGAACTCCAGCGCCATGCCGACCACCGGGATGCATTGCCCTTTCGCATGGGTACGCTGGCAGCGGAATGCGGCACTGAACGCGGGTCTCACCTTGAACGCGATGGCCTGATCCTGACTGGCGGGCACGCCGTCCGGCGTCTCGACGCCCTTGCCCCAGACGAGCCGCACCTCCGCGTCGTTGGGCAGGCGTCCCCGGCACGCGACCAGGGCGATCGGCACCTTGTCGTACTCGCGCGACTTCAGGAAGGTCTCGTGCGCGGACCCGGCGATCAGCGAGGCGGCGAAGCGCGACAGGAAGTCGCGGCGCCGATCGAGGATGGTCTTCTTCTCCTTGCCGGAGACCACCCGTACCGGGACGCGCTCCGCCCGTCCGGTCACATCGCACCACACGTGCTTCGCGATCGACGCGTCCGTGGCCATCGCGTCGAGCCCCAGGATGAACACCTGCTGCTCGTCGATCGCCTGGTCGCCCTCCCAAGGCATGGACTCGAGGATCGCGGGACCGCCGGTGGTGAAGTCGAAGGTCGTGCCGGCAACCTCGTTGCCGTCGAGATCGCGCGTGCCCGCTTTGACCGTGAAGGTGCAGCGCACGCCCGCCGGCAGATCGCGCTCGAAGTCGTAGACCCAGTGGCGCGCATCGGCCCAGCGACCGGTCCCGGCAGCGGGACACGCGATGTCGAAAGGCTCCGCGAGCCGCGGGTCGCCGAAGGGAACCATCGGCGTCCGGAATCGTGCCGTCACCTGACGCACGCCCTTCACTTCGCCCTGTGGAGAGAACTGGTCGAGGCCGGCACCCGCCGCATGCGTCGTCCCCCAGGGGATCATCGACGCGAGGATCAGGAATCGTGCGAGTCGTCTCATGGCGACAGTTTCCGTTCAGAGGTGGCTCCCGGCGCGACGCGCGCCGCGTGCAATGCCGCTCGCGCGAACGCGCGCCGACGATGACCTCGGGCAGAATACCGCATCGCCTTCCTGCGCCCCACATGACTCCGGACTCGCCTTCCGCCCCTGCCGCGGCACCTCCCCGTCCGCGGCCCGGTACCGCTCGCCGCATCGCCAAACGGGTCGCCGTGACGATCGGATCCCTCGTCCTCCTGCTCGTCGCCTTCGTCGGCTACGTGGCGTTCGTCGGCATCACGGTGGATGCCGCGCCGATGCGCGGTCGGCTCGCGGAAGCGTTCTCGTCCGCCCTCGGCCGCGCCGTGCGATTCGAAGGTCCGGCCGAATTGGAGATCTCGGGATCGCCCTGGCTGCGCGTCGGCGGACTGCGCGTGGCCGATCCCGCCGGATTCGATCACGGCACGCTCGCAAGCCTCGGCGAGGTGCGTCTCGCCGTCGACCTGTGGGCCTTGCTGCGTCAGCGCGTGCACATTCGCGAGCTCTCGGGGCGGGATGTGAAGGTACGGCTCTGGCAACGTCCGGACGGCACCAACAACTGGACGTTCGCGCTGGCGAAGTCCGACCCGAAGCCGACGACCGCGGCTCCGTCCGACGGCGGCGCGGCGGCGCGCGACGCCGCGCTGATGCTCGACGTCCGCAAGGTCTCCCTCGCCGGACTCGACGTCGAATACGTGAGCGCGGCGGGGCGCAGCCACTGGTTCGCGCTCGAGACGCTCGCCGGCACGGCACCGCAAGGGAGCCCGGTCCGCCTCACGATGCAGGGCAAGGTGGAGAAGTCCTTCCCGTACGGCGTGCACTTCGAGGGAGGCGCATTGTCCGACGCCGTCGCGCTCGACAAGCCCTGGCCGTTCGAACTGCGCGTGGACTTCCTGAGCACGACCCTCAACCTGATGGGCAGCACGGCCGGAACACGCTGCGACGTCGACTTCGCGATCGGCACCGAGAACCTGACCGAGCTCGAACGGCTGCTGCAGTCGTCATTCCCGAAGGTCGGCGCCACCGCGCTGGCCGGGCATGTCCGGTACACCCCCGGCTTCGTCGACGTGTCGGGGCTCACCGGGGTGATGGGTCGCACGGCGATGCAGGGCAACGTCGCCTTCGACAGTCGGGGATCGCGACCGAAACTCGCGGGCGAGTTGACGCTGCCCGTGTTCGATCCGCGACCGTTCCTCACCGACAAGCCCGCCGACGCCGAGCCACCGAAGAGTCTGCGGGACACGTATCGCGACCTCGCGAAGGCCACGTTCTCGCTGTCCGCACTGAAGACGTCCGACGTCGACCTCAAGCTCGCCGTGGACCGCGTGCTCAACGTGCCGGGCGATCCGCACGACGTCTCGCTGACGGTGCGCATCGACGACGGCCGCCTCGACGCCCCTCTGCACGCGGTAATGGCCGACGTCGCGCTCGACGGACGCGTCCGCGCCGACGGCGGTGCCGACCCGCCGCAGTTCGCGTTGTCGCTGGGGACGCGCGATTCCGACCTGGGCGGGCTCGCGGAATTGCTCGCGGGCGCCCGGGGCATCAAGGGCCGCCTCGGCCGATTCGAACTGGCGCTGAAGGCCGCAGGCGACCAGGGCTCGGAACTCGTCCAGTCTCTCGACGTCCGGCTCGACATCGAGCGCGGCAAGTTCACGTACGGCAACCAGGTCGGCGAGCGACCGGTCGACTTCGTCCTCGACCGGTTCGCGCTCGTGCTGCCTGCCGGAAAGCCGCTCGCCGGGCAGGCGCGCGGCTCGCTGATCGGCCAGCCGGTGCGTCTGTCGCTCGCGGGCGGCACGCTCGAACGCGTGATGCTCGACGAACGTACGCCGCTGGACTTCACGGTGCAATCGGGCTCCGTCCGCGCCCATCTGGAAGGCATCCTCCAGGCGCCCGGCCCCACCACCGGGCCGCAGATCGCGTTCGACCTCGCCGCCGACCGCACCTCGGACGTCGCGTCGTGGCTCGGTCTGAAACCGGGGGCCAGCGCCCGCGTCACCCTCAAGGGGCGCGCGTCGGCGACGGACACCGACTGGCGGCTCGATGAGCTGGCGTTCCGGCTGGGCCGCAGCGAGATCATCGCGTCGCTCGCGCGCCGGGTGACGGGGGGACAACCGCGACTCGGCCTGAAACTGCACGCCGCACGCGTCGACGTGCAGGAACTGCAATCGCTGTTGCCGAAGCCCGCGGAACGGCCCCGGACCGACAACACCCCGAATCGGCCGGTGCTGCAGATCCCGATCCTGCCGAAGGGCATCGATCTCGGCGATGCCGACATCGAGATCCGCGTGGAACGCGTCGACGGCACGCCGCTCGCGCCGCGCGCCATCGCGTTCGACGGACGCATCCGCGACGGGGCGATGGAGCCGTCGGTGTTCTCCGCCACCATCGCCGACATCCTGTTTCGCGGCGCCGTCTCGCTCGATCTGCGGGGCGCACTGCCGGCCAGTACCCTGTGGCTCGCCGCGCAGGACGTGGACATCGGCCGGCTGCTGAAGCGCTTCGGGCTCGCCACCAACATCGACGCCACCGTCGGCTCGATGCGGCTCGCCCTGAATGCGCGCGCGAGCCTGCTCGGCGAGATGCTCCAACGCTCCGACCTCGTCGGCAATCTCGACAACGGTGCCGTCACCATTCGCGATGCGAACACCGGTGCCGCTGCGCGGTTCGCGCTGCAGACCGGCACGCTCACCGCGTCGGCCGGGGCGCCGATTCGCCTCGACCTCGAAGGCTCGGCCGACGACACACCGGTGCAGGTCAGTCTGGAGACGGCGAAGGCCACCGACCTCGTGCGCCCCGACGGCCGCATTCCGTTCCGCCTGAGCGCCGCTGCGGCGGACGTCAGACTGAGGCTCTCCGGCGGAATCGACAAGCCGGTGGGCCAGGGCGATGTCGCACTCGACATGTCCGTGTCCGGCGAGCGCTTCGACAAACTGAACCGCCTCGCGCGGGCATCCCTGCCGCCCTGGGGTCCCTATTCGGCCGCCGGCCGCTTCCGCATGTCGAAGCAGGGGTACGCCGTCGACGATCTCGTCCTCACCGTCGGCGCGAGCACGCTGAAGGGCAAGGGGTCGCTCGACACCGCCCGGGCGAAGCCGCGCATCGACATCGCCCTGGACGCACCGAGCATCCAGCTCGACGATTTCAAGTTCGGCGAGTGGTCGCCGGTCGAGAAGAAGGCGGATACGCCCGCGCCCGCCCAGTCCGGCAGTCTCAAGGACAAGGCCGCCAAGGCGAGCGACGACGCGCAGAAGTTGCTGAGCCCCGCCACGCTCAAGCGACAGGACGCCTCGCTCGTGGTGAAACGTCGGGCAGGCGTTGCCGGGCCGGGACACGCTGGGCAGCGGACACCTCGAGGCGCGCCGAGTAACGGTTGTGCCGACATCGGACCAGCTCGAGGTCCGAATTCCGGGCGGTTCGCGCGCCTGTGGCTCGGCTATAACCGACGGAGTCCATCGCCGGCCGACACACGCATGGAAGTGGACCGCTTCGACTACGGCAGTCGCCTGCTCGCCGCCGGGCTCGGAGACGGACCTGAAGGGCAGGTTCAGCCTGCAGCTCGATGTGCAGTCCCGGGCCTGCTACCTGTCCGAGACGTCTCCGAAGCGCACGGCAACGGCCGCATCGACTTCGCGGTAGTGGCCGAAGATACGAAATCCGGCCCTCGTGGACATGTGGGCCGACCGTGTTCGTGGCGCTCCTGCCGGCCATCGACAAGAACGCCTCGCGCATCAACTGCAAGGGTCGGCGCTTTCGCGCTGAACGACGGTATCTTTGCCACGGACAAGACCATCGTGATGGACACCTCGCGCATGGGTGACGCGGCACGGTAAGCTACTCTACGAGGAGACCGTGCGCCTGCGCATGCAGCCCCGACCCAAGGTGCCGCAGTTCCTGACCCGGCAACGCCGGTCGAGGTGACGGGCTCGTTCGACAAGTTCAAGGTGCGCGTCTCGGCCGGGGATATCCTCGAACCGCAGGCTGGTTCGTCGGCCTGTCTTCTGGGCACCGATCCAGCGCCTGTTCGCGAAGGAGATTCCCCGCGGACGGCCATGACGTGCGCGAAATCCCTGCAGGCGAAGCGCCCGCTCGTCCGTTGGCCGAGGGAGCGGGTATGCTTGACCGGCGGTCATTCGGCCACTCCTCACCCGCATCGTTCCTCTGTCACTCAAGTGCGAAAGGAGACCCAATGATCACTGCGCTACCCTGCTGGCAGCCGCCGTGTCGACGCCGCTGCCCGGCGCCGCCGGGTCGGCCGAGACCGTCAAGGCCGCTGGATCAACGATGGCCTCGGTCGAGCCGCACGCGACGGCTTCGGCAAGACCTGCGTTCCCTTCCGGGGAGACGCGCCGCATTCGCACGGTGACCGTGATGCCGCGGCCGATGCGCGGCGCGCCGGCGCAGCCGCCGATCGGCGGACGACGCACCGACATCGTCAAGTCGCGTTCGCCAGGCTGGCCGAGCCGGCACCGCCCAAGGCAGGCGAAACCGAAGCGCGAGAGCGTCCGCCGCGAACTCCGCCCCGGCACCGCAAGCCTCGCCCCGGCCACGGCGCCAGGCAACGGCCGCGGATCGCCGCCGCCGAGGCCGCCCTGCGCGCGGAACCGACGCGCCACCGCAACAGCCGGCGATGCTGCCGCGGCAGGCGGGAGCCGCCGGCGCTGCTGCCGCATCCCTGACCGACGACAACGAACCGACACCGGTCATGCCGGAAGATTCCGATGCGTCGGACGGGGGCGCCGCGCCGACAGTCGCCGGCAACGCCGCCGCCGATGCCAAGGGCGCGGAGGAGGATCCCGACTACGCCCCCGGCTCCGTCGTGCTGGAGGACCATTCACCGGGCGTGACACCGGCGACCGCGCCCGTCGCGGAGCAGAAGCCGATCATCGACAATCGCGCGCCGGACTTTCCGATCACGAAGTACACGGCCGACACGCCCAAGGCGCCCGCGAATGCCGTGGATGCCGCCGCAGCCGGCGCCGGGGCGGCCGCGCCGTCGAAGCGCGAGGCAGGACCCATGCAGGGCGATTCGGGACCGCAGATCCTCAAGCGGACCCTGCAGATCGAGAGGAGCAGCCTGTTCAACTCCAACAGCGCCGCCCTGCGCACCCACTACGTCCCGCAACTGACGAGGTGGTGACGACGCTGAAGAACGCCAAGAGCTATGGGACGGTGACCGTCACGGGCCACACCGATCGGTCGCCGGCGCGCTCGCCCACAACCAGCGGCTGTCCGAGGAACGCGCCAGGGCCGTCTGCAGCGGCCTGGTGATGAAGTGGGTCTGTTGATCCGGCGCTGCATCGTCGCCGTCGGCAAGGGGCCGGCCGACCCGGTCACGAAGGCGGGCGCGCAACGGTTCGAAGGTCGCGCTGTGGAAGCGCGCCTCGCCCTCGATCGCCGAGTCGAGATCACCGCGACGGGCACGGCAGAGGACGTCGATCAAGAAGTAGTAGGCGCCTTGAGGCATCGCCCGGGAAACGGAAGGCCCCGCCCTGGCGGGGCCTTCTGCATTCCGGTCGTACGTCAACAGAACCGGACATCCGCCCGTTCGTTGGCGGTGTCCTGCGCCCCGGTCCGCCAACACGGTAGACTCCGGCCCGTTCTTCCATCCCCTTCCCCGGAGCCTGAAAGTGATTCGCCTGCCCCTGACTGCCGCCGCCCTGGTCTCGACTCTCGCATTGTCCCTGCCCGCCGCCGCCGACGGCACGGCCACGGCCCAGTACCTGTCCGGCAGGCTGACCGTCGAGGTGTCCGGGCCGAGTATCGCCATCCAGTTGCGTCTGCCCATGACCCGCGCCACCGTCGAGACCAAGGCCAAGCAGGACTTCACGCAGGACGAGGTCATCGCGCGCCTGAAGGCGGCGGACAAGCTGTTCGGCTTTCCCGAGGCGGCCAAGTGCCAGGTCGAGAGCGCCAACGCCTTCGCCGTGGACAGCCAGGGCAAGATCACGAAGAACGACGGCAACATGCAGGCGATGTATCGCTTCAGCTGCGACGCGGCCGGCGCGAAGAGCCTGGACCGGATCAAGATCAAGCTGTTCGAAGGTCTGCCCGGCCTCGATTCGCTGAAGCTGCAGATCTCCTCCGACAAGGGCGACAGGAACGTCGAGGTCACGGCCGCCAACAGCGACGTGGCCCTCTGAGACGCCATGCCGGGCGGGGCGGACGGCCACCGTCCGCCGGCCGTCGAACGGGCGCGCGACGCCGCGATCCCCGAACCTGAGGACGACGTCGAAGACGACGCCATCGCGTCCGTTTCGGTAATTCCCCTTCTCGCGGCGCCGATGATTTTCCCGATCGGCCATTGCGCAGATCCGCGCGATCCGGATACGGGTTTTCCTGACGCGTCGGCCGCTTCCGCCCGGTAGCCTCGGTTCACCCTGTTTCGCAGGGTCACGAGAACTCACCGGTCAGGAGGAACTCCCATGCGTCGCATCGTTGCAGCCGCCCTACTCTCATCTGCCATCGTCCCGGTCCTCGCCGAGGAAGGCGCGGGCATCCCGTTCCCGGACGGCTACCGGCAGTGGCACCATCATCGCTCCACCGTGAACCTCAAGGGCCACGCCCCGGAGAGCAATGTCGGGGTCCAGCACGTCTATGCCAATGCCGCTGCCCTGGACGGACTGCGGTCGGGGACGTTCGCCGACGGCGCGACCTTCGTCGTCGATCGATTCGTCGTGGAGGACGGGCCGAATTCGACCTTGGTGCAAGGCAAGCGGAAGGTCGTCGCCGTCATGGTTCGCAATGCGGACCGCTATCCGGACACGGGCGGCTGGGGCTTCGAAGCCTTCAAGGGCGGTGATCCGGCACAGCGCGTCGTGAAGGATGGCGGCAAGGCCTGTTTCGCGTGCCACGCGCCCTACCCCGACAACCACTATCTGTTCAGCAGGAACGACAAGCCTTGACGCCTTGACGGTGCGCCGCCGCACGAGGACATCCGGGCGGCGCGCCGAAACGTGACGCGCCGGCACGCCGCCTCGATGCGTCCTGCGGGTGGGTCGCCCGCGCCGCCTATTGCTGTTGCGGCCGTCCCGGTTCCACCGCGCCGCGACCCGGGGCGGGCGCGATGCCGAAGTCCGGTCGCCGCCGCAGATCGAGCGTGAGCGGAAACGTGGCGCTCGGCATCTCCGGGCGGAACGGCATGGGTCCGGGCGTGTGTCCCATCGCCTGGAAGCGCGCCACGCGCCGGGCTTCGGCCTCGTTCGCATTCACCGGGAAGCGCTGGTAGTTGCGTCCGCCCGGATGCGACACGTGATACGTGCAGCCGCCGACGGATCGCCCGCTCCACGTGTCATAGAGATCGAACACGAGCGGCGTGTGCACGGGAATCGTCGGATGCAATGCCGCGGACGGTTGCCATGCCTTGTAGCGCACGCCCGCAACGAATTCGCCTCGCGTCCCCGTCGGCGCGAGCGGCACCGGACGCCCGTTGCAGAGCAGGGAGAAGCGATGGCCTGACAAGTGCCGCACCTTGACCTGCATGCGCTCGACCGACGAATCGACGTAACGCGTCATCGCGCCGGCCTGCGATTCCTCGCCGAGCACGTGCCACGGCTCGAGGGCCTGACGCAGTTCCACTTCGATGCCCTGGTATACGACGGTGCCGTAGCGCGGGAAGCGGAATTCGAAGAACGGGGCGAACCACTGCGTCTCGAACCGGTACCCGGCGCGATTCAGATCCTCGACCACCTCCTCCATGTCCTGCGCGACGAAATGCGGCAGCAGGAAGCGGTCGTGCAGGCTGGTCCCCCAGTCGATCAGCCGGCCCGCATACGGCGTCTTCCAGAACCGCGCGATCAACGCCCGCAGCAGCAACAGCTGCAAGGCGCTCATCTGCCAGTGCGGCGGCATCTCGAACGCGCGGAACTCGAGCAGTCCGAGGCGGCCGGTCGGCCCGTCGGGGGAATAGAGCTTGTCGATCGAGAACTCGGCGCGATGCGTGTTGCCGGTGACGTCCACGAGCAGGTTGCGCAGCAGCCGGTCCACGAGCCACGGCTCGGGTACTTCGTCGCCCGGGGCCGCGCGACGGGTCATCTCGTCGAACGCGATCTCGAGTTCGTAGAGGGTGTCGTCGCGCGCCTCGTCCACGCGCGGCGCCTGGCTCGTGGGGCCGATGAACATGCCGGAGAACAGGTACGACAGCGCCGGATGGTTCTGCCAGTACGCGATCAGACTTCGCAGCAGATCGGGTCGCCGCAGGAGCGGGCTGTCGGCAGGCGTCGCACCGCCGATGGTCACGTGATTGCCGCCGCCGGTGCCGGTATGTCGTCCGTCGAGCATGAACTTCTCGGTGGACAGCCGGGTGAGCCGGGCCTCTTCGTACAGGGTCTGCGTGTTCACCACGAGCTCCCGCCACGTCGGTGCGGGGTGCACGTTCACCTCGATGACACCCGGGTCCGGCGTGACGAACAGTCGCTTCAACCGAGGATCGCCGGGCGGCAGATAGCCTTCGAGACGGACCGGTACCTGGGTGCGGCTCGCCGCCTCCTCGACACGGCCGATCAGCGCGACGAACTCCTCGAGCGTCGCGACGGGCGGCAGGAACACGTGCAGTCGCCCTTCCCGGGGCTCGATGCACAGGGCGGTCTTGATGATCTCGCGCACGCGTGCGGCAGGCGCGGCCGTGTCGGTCTCCTCGGCCTGCTGCTGGCCCGCGGCGGGCAGCGGCTTGCGCTCCGAGAACGGGTCGGGATGGACGACCGGCGTCTCGTCTTCCGGCACCTGCCACGGCAGCGACGCCAGTGGCAGCCGGTAGCCCATCGGCGAATCGCCGGGCACGAGATACAGGTGCTCGCGACGCAACGGCCAGCGGGAGGTGGCCCAGTGCAGCTTGCCTTCCCCGGCGCTCACCGGACGCAGCGGCAGCACGTACCCCTGCACGGCTCCCAGACCGGTCTCGAGCAGTCGAGCCAGCTTGCCGCGTTCGGCTGGCGACTTCAGATCGCGCTGCAGGGGATCGACGTTGACGGGCAGCCGCGCTTCATCGGTCAACGACGTCCAGACGTCCTCGTAGGCGGGAATGAGGGTCTGCGCATCCAGGCCGAGCAAGCCGCACAGCGTCCGGCCGAACGACGATGCCGACGCCGCGTCCGCCCCGGACACCGCATCGCCCGCCAGCCATTCCGATTCGCGCCACAGGGGTTGCCCGTCGGCACGCCAGAGGAAACCGAGCGCCCAGCGCGGCAGCGGTTCGCCCGGGTACCACTTGCCCTGGCCGTGATACAGCAACGAGCCGGCGGCGAATCGATCCCGCAAGCGCAACAGCAGTTCGCCCGCGAGTTCACGCTTGCGGTCGCCGAGCGCGGTGAAGTTCCATTCGACGCCGTCCATGTCGTCGGCGGAGATGAACGTCGGTTCGCCGCCCATCGTCAGCCGCACGTCCCAGCCCCGCAACTGCTGCTCGACGTGTTCGCCGACGCGATCGATGTCCTGCCACTGCGCTTCCGTGAACGGCTTCGTGACGCGCGGATCCTCGTGCACGCGCGTCACGCGCATCTGCACGTCGAACGTCGACTCGCACGGATCGATCAGCCCGGTGACGGGCGCCGCACTCGACGGCTGCGCCGTGGCCGCCAGCGGAATGTGTCCCTCGCCCGCGAGCAGTCCGGATGTCGGATCCAGACCCACCCAGCCCGCGCCCGGCAGGTAGACCTCGGCCCAGGCGTGCAGGTCGGTGAAGTCCTGTTCCGGTCCGCTGGGGCCGTCGAGCGCCTTCACGTCCGCCGTCAACTGGATCAGGTAGCCCGACACGAAGCGCGCGGCCAGCCCGAGGTGCCGCAACAACTGGACGAGCAGCCAGCCGGAATCGCGGCAGGAGCCCGACGCCCGATCGAGCGTCTCCTCGGGGGCCTGCACGCCGGGTTCCATGCGCACGATGTAACGCACCGCCTGCTGGACGCGCCGGTTCAGCTCGACGAGGAGATCGGCCGTGCCGCCCTCGTCGGCAAGACACTCGCGCCGGAACGCCTCGAGGAAACCCTGCACCTTCGGCGTGAGCGGATCGGTCTCGAGGAACGGCGCGAGTTCGCGTTTGAGGCCGGCCGGGTACTCGAACGGGAAGGTCTCGGCGTAGCGCTCGAGAAAGAAGTCGAACGGGTTGATGACCGTCATGTCGGCCACGAGATCGACGACCACCTTGAACTGCCGCGACTTCTCCGGAAAGACGACGCGCGCCACGAAGTTGCCGAACGGATCCTGCTGCCAGTTGATGAAGTGCTTCGCGGGCGTGATCCGCAGCGAATAGCTTTCGATCGGCGTCCGGCAGTGCGCTGCGGGGCGCAGCCGGATCTCCTGCGGACCGATGTTGATCGGCCGGTCGTACCGGTAGAGGGTCTCGTGGTAGAGCGCGACGCGGATGATCATGGACGAAGGCAGACGGGGTCGTGAAACAGGGAACGGTCGTCGTCCGGCGTGACGAACGTCACGCGCCCGGTCGTGCGGGCGCGCTCGGTGCCATACGAAGTGCGGCGCGGCGGAGCGCCATCGGGACACCGATGAGGTGCCGATGGCGACACGGTCAACTCACCCAGTCCGGATTCGGCAGCTCGCCGAACACACGCCGCAGTCCGCCGCCCCAGCCCTGCCGCAGCATGGTGAAGTACGGATCGCCCTCGGCGATGCGGCGATGGATGCCCACGCGCAGCGAATCGCGCGGATACCACAGCATGTCGATGGGCAGGCCGACGGAGATGTTGGAACGGATGGTCGAGTCGAAGGAGATCAGCACGCACTTCGCGGCCTCGGCCATCGTCGTCGCCGGCGTGACGACCCGATCGATCACCGGCTTGCCGTACTTGCTTTCGCCTACCTGGAAGTACAGGTTCTCGCGCGTCGCCTCGATGAAGTTGCCCTGCGAATAGATGTTGAACAGCCGCGGCGGCTCGCCCGCGATCTGGCCGCCGAGGATGAGCGTGGCACTGAAGTCGATGTTTCCCTGCATCAGGTAGGGACCGTCGCGGCGCTGCATCTCGCGCAGTGCGTCGCCGACCATGCAGGCGACGTCGTAGAGGCTTCGCGCCGTCCAGATCGACTCCTTGCCCGGCTCGGCATGCGGGTGCCGGTCGAGGATGTTGGTCACGCCCTGGGTGATGGCAAGGTTGCCGGAGGACAGCAGCACGAGCACCCGGTCGTCCTTGCGTTCGTACATCTTCATCTTGCTGAAGGTGGCGATATGGTCCACGCCCGCATTGGTCCGGGAATCCGAGGCGAACAGCATCCCCGAATCGAGCAGCAGCGAAACACAGTAGGTCACGATCCGTTCCTGACATTCCCGCCGTCCGTTCCGGGCGCCGCGGGGCGGTGGGCCGCACCGAGGACGGGATCGCACCGAGGGACTCGGCGGCGTCCGCGCGGTGGTTCCCCCGCCGCGCGGGCAGCACGCGGACGGACCGGCATGGGTGGTTCATTGGCGGCACCCGCCGGTGGCAGCGGGCACGATGGCTCTCGACGGCGCCCGGCGCCCGCACCACGATGGGGCGCGCCGCCGGGACGACGACGCGGCTATCGTAACCTCGACGAAGCTCGAACGGCGCATCTGCGCGCATCTGCGGGGAACGCCGGTCCGCGTCAGGCCGCGTGCCGCGCGCCCGACGCGAAGAACGACCGGTTCACTTCCTGTCCCAGGCGATCGGCCCGGCCGAGGAAATCGGTCAGGTACTCGTGCAGACCGTTGGAGAAGATCATGTCGATGCGCCCGAAGTGCAGCGCGGCGTGCATCTCTCCGGCGAGCCGGGCCGCCTCGTTGGGCGTGTTGCCCGAGAGGCGCTGGAGGATGTCGTACGCCTCGTTCATGCAGGCATGCAGGCTGCGCGGCATGTCGTCCCGGAGCGTGAGCAGTTCGGCCACCCGCACGGGCGTGATCACGTCGCGGTAGACCTTGCGATAGGACTCGAAGGACGAGACCGACCGCAGCACTGCCGCCCATTGGTAGTAGTCGACGGCCCCGCCGACGTCCTGCACGCTGGGGAGCAGCACGTGGTATTTCACATCGAGGATCCGTGCGGTGTTGTCCGCCCGTTCCAGGAAGGTGCCGAGCCGGTTGAAGTGGAAGGCCTCGTCACGAAGCATGGTCCCCACGGTCACGCCGCGGAACAGGTGCGAGCGTTCCTTGACCCATTCGAAGAAGTCGCCGACGCGGTCGGACCGCAGCCGGTCTTCGCCGACGCCCTGCACCTCCAGCCACGTGCCGTTGATCACTTCCCACATCTCGCTGGTGATGCTGCCACGCACGGCGCGCGCATTCTCGCGGGCCGCCCGCGCGCAGGACACGATGCTCGACGGGTTGTCCGCATCCAGCACCATGTAGCGGAGCACGCCGTCGGCATTGACGAGGCTGTAGTGGCCGCCGAAGGGATAGAGCGTGCCGGTGATGTTGAGCGGCGCGAACCACTCCTGGTCGGCCAGCCGGGCCTCCTTCGGGACGAGCGACATGCGATGCGTGACGTCCAGCATGCGCGCGAGATTCTCGGCGCGCTCGACGTAGCGGGCCATCCAGTACAGGTTGTTCGCGGTGCGGCTCAGCATGACGGGGGAGACCGGGGAGTGGGAAGCAGAGGGGCGGGCGTCCGAGGCGGTTCAGTTGAGGATCCAGGTGTCCTTGGTGCCGCCGCCCTGCGACGAATTGACGACGAGCGAGCCCTCCTTCAGCGCGACACGGGTGAGTCCGCCGGGACACATCACGATCTCCCGGCCCGACAGCACGAATGGGCGAAGATCGATGTGGCGGGGCGCGATGCCCTGATCCACGAAGATCGGACAGGTGGACAGCGAGAGCGTGGGCTGGGCGATGAAGTTCTCCGGCCCGTCGAGAATGCGCTGGCGGTAGGCCTCGCGTTCCTGCGCGGTGCTCGTCGGCCCGATGAGCATCCCGTACCCCCCGGACCCGTGCACCTCCTTCACGACCAGTTCGGGCAGGTGGGCCAGCGTGTATTCGAGGTCGTCGCGGTTGCGGAGCTGGTAGGTCGGCACGTTGTTCAGGACCGGCGCCTCACCCAGGTAGAAGCGGATCATGTCCGGCACGAACGGATAGATCGACTTGTCGTCGGCAATGCCCGTGCCGATGGCGTTGCACAGCGTCACCCGGCCCTTCCGGTACGCCGACACAAGACCTGGCACCCCCAGGATCGAATCCGCACGGAACACCTGCGGATCGAGGAATTCGTCGTCGATGCGACGGTAGACGACGTCCACGCGCTGCGCCCCGTGCGTGGTCCGCATGTAGACGACGTCGTCCTCGACGAACAGATCGGCGCCCTCGACCAGTTCGATCCCCATCTGCTGCGCCAGGAAGGCGTGTTCGAAGTACGCACTGTTGAACTGGCCGGGCGTCAGCAGCACGGTGACCGGATTCTCGACCTGCGGCGGCGCGACGGAACGCAGGGTGTCGAGCAGCAGATCGGGGTAGTGCTCCACCGGCGCGATGGACTGGCGGGCGAACAGCTCGGGCACCAGCCGCATCATCATCTTGCGGTTCTCGAGCATGTACGACACGCCCGACGGCGTGCGCAGGTTGTCCTCGAGCACGTAGTACTCGCCCGCCCCGGCCCGGACCAGGTCGATGCCCGCGATATGCGCGTAGATCCCGTTCGGGACATCGATGCCCGCCATCTCGGGGCGGAACAGCTTGTTGCCGAGAATCCGCTCGGCCGGCAGGCGTCCGCTCCGGAGGATCTCCTGCCCGTGATAGATGTCGTGCAGGAACGCATTGAGCGCTCTCACCCGCTGGCGCAGCCCGTCCTGCAGCATCCGCCACTCGTCGCCGGGAATGATGTGCGGCAGCATGTCGAAAGGGATCAGGCGCTCGGCACCGGCCTCCTCGCCATAGACCGCGAACGTGATGCCCACGCGGTGGAAGAGCATGTTCGCGGCGTCGCGCATGCGCTTCACCTGATCCACCGGCGTGGCGGAAATCCAGTCCGAGAGCGGCGCGTAGTGGGGACGAACGGTCCCGTCCGCGAGAAACATCTCGTTGAAGTAGGCGTCGTACGGCAGGGGTCGGTGCATGGGTCGAAGGTCTCTCCTGCCCGACCATGGTGCAACGCACATGCCATTCGACTACGCCCCGCTCACCCGACCCTCATCGTCGTTGATACAACGGGTTACGGGCCGCGATCGGACCTCGGACGCACCACAACGGGTCGCTCGGCAGTGTCCGCGCACTGCTTTGACGCACGCGGACTCAGGCGAGTGACGACGCCACCCGGATCACCTGGGCGATGACCGCATCGAGCGTCACGCGCGCGACGGCATCCTTCAGATCACCCGCATCGTCGAAGGCCTCGTGCGCCCGTGCGAGGGCCAGGCGCTTCGGCATCACGAGACACCCGAGGTTCATGAGACTGTTCCGGACCGCCTCCTGCGATCGCAGCGTGGCGAACTGCCCGGGTGTCGCCCCCATCAGTCCGACGACCTTGCCCTCGTAGGGAACGGTGCCCGACTCCTTGCCGTCCTGGCGCGACACCCAGTCGATCGTGTTCTTGAGCACGGCCGTCACGCCCGCGTTGTACTCGGGACAGGCGATGAGGAAACCCTGGTGCGCGATGAACAGGTCCTTGAGGGCCCGGGCATTGGCGGGGATGCCGGACGCGGCTTCGAGATCGCCGTCGTAGATCGGCAACGGATAGTCGCGCAGGTCGATGCAGGTGACGTCTGCACCGGCACGGCGGGCGCCGGCGGCGGCGAGCGCTGCCAGCTTCCTGTTGAGCGATGCGGCGCGCAGGCTGCCGGCGAACACGAGAAGGCGGGGAGTCGACATGGCGTACCTCGGAGTCCTGGAAGTCGGTGACCGTAGCAGACCCGGTCGAGGGCGGGAACCATCCGTTCCCCGGGGCGCGCCGCGGCATTGCGTGCGGGCGCACGCGGCACCTGAAACGACACCGCTCCGGGAGACCGTGCCTCCCGGAGCGGCATCACGTCGACGGACGTGGACCTCAGCCCCTGCGGCGACGGGCCAGCGCGCCGACCAGCCCGAGGCCGCCGAGCATCAGGGCGGAGGTGCCGGGTTCCGGTACCGGGGCGCCATTGAAGTCGACCTCGTCCGCAAAGGTCCACGGGCCGTCCAGCGAGTGAATCAGCGACACGCGGACATAGCGCGCGGCGCTGATCCCGAGGCCGTCCAGCGTGAGGAACACGTGCGGCGCCGCGGTGCTCATGTAGTCTCGGTCGTTCGAGGCACTCTCCGGCATCAGGAGCCCCTGCATGAAGTTCCACTCGATCCGATCATTGCTCCAGTAGACGCTCACGGACGGGATCACCACGTCGCCGAGATTGTCCTGGGTGGTGCCGACCGACACGCTATCGACATCGACCGGACGGCCGAAATCGAAATCGATGTTGACCGGGCTGTCGCTGACCCAGCCCACCCACTCCGCCGCGTTGCCGTTACCGAGGTCCGTACCCCAGCCTTGCCGGCCGTAGACGCCGTCGATCAGTTCACGGCCCGTCGAATCCGGATAGCACCAGGTGCCGCAGTCGGCGCCGCGATCGAAGGTGTACGAGAGGGGCACGAGCTCCGCGCCCTGAGCGCCGCCGGCTGCCAGCGCGGCCAGGACGCCGAGCTGGAATGCGAGGTTCTGCTTCATGAGGTCTCCACTGGTTCTGGGTGGGTGCGCCGTCTTCCGGTCGCGGCGACTGCCCTGTGCAAGATTCGTGCGGTCGCAGGCCACGCTCCCCGGAGCGCCACCCCTGACCGCATCGATCGTGAGGATACTGGACCCGTCGCCTCGGCCACAACGTTCCGGCAGGCTGGTCACGGCACCCACCAGTGCAGCTGCCGAAGCATCGACCGTTTCTTGACCTGATGGGCCTCCATCCGGGCGAGGATGCTGTCGAGCGCCTTGACGGCCTCGAGAATGTGCTCGCCCTTGTTGAGCATCACGCACTCCGCGCGCTCGCCCATGGCCGCGTCGGTGACCTCGGCCCGCGACGGCCGTCCGGTGCGGGCGAGCGATTCGAGCACCTGGGTCGCCCAGACCACGGGCAGGTGCGCCGCCTCGGCGATCCAGAGGATCTCCTCCTGCACTTCGGCCAGCCGCTCGAAACCGCACTCCACGGCCAGATCGCCGCGCGCGATCATCACGCCGACGGCCGGGCTCGCCAGCCCGGCCAGCAGGATGTCGGGCAGACGCTCGAATGCGGTCCGGGTCTCGATCTTGAGCAGGACGCCCAGGTCCGCCGCCTGCCGCACCTCGAGCTGCTTCCGGAGCGCCCGGACATCCGCGGGTCCCTGCACGAAGGACAGCCCGACGATGTCGGCGTGGGCCACGACGAAATCCAGATCGGCGAGATCCTTCTCCGTCAGGGCAGGCAGCGCGATGCGGCTGTCGGGCAGATTGATGCCCTTGTCGGCGCCCAGGAACTGCCCCTGGGGACGCGCGTCGACGATTTCCACCTCCGCGGCGGCTCCATCGATGGCGCGGACACGACCGCCGATGCGGCCATCGTCGAACCAGATGCGGTCTCCGACCTTCACGTGTTCGAACGCCGCAGGCAGCGTGCAGCCGATCTCGTGGTGCGGCGGCCGGCCCGGATCGCTCGGGACCGGGGGCATGGATTCGAGATCGCCGGTCAGCCGGATCTTCAGCGTGTCTCCCGGCCGCAGCACCAGACGGCGCGGCACCGGCGCGATTCCCGAGGGTCGCGTCTCCCGCCTCTGCGCCGAGTGTTTCGCGCCGGGCCGCCGGAAGACGGTCTCGGGCGTGACATAGGCGGTCCGGGTGGCGACCGACCACCAACCGCCCGTCTCGCCCGCGACGACGCGAAGCTGCCGTGGTGCGCCGCGGGCGTCCTCGAAGTCGATGACATCGCCCTCCTCCAGCCGGGCCAGCCACGCGGGGTCGAGGTCCAGACACACGTCGGCGCCCTCGGGGGTGAGGGACGAACCTTCCGCCCGCAGGAATACCCGGGCCGGCGTCACCAACCGACCGAGCACGTCCCGCCGCGGACGCCATTTCAGGACCGCCGGTCCGAGAGGCAGCGGCCCGGTCCTCACCTTGGGGCCGCCCAGGTCCATCAGGATCCGGCAAGGCCGTCCGGCGGCTTGCGCCGCCTCGCGCACCCCGTCGACGAGCGCGCGCCACGTGTCCTCGTCGTCGTGCGCGCAATTGATCCGCGCGCAGTCCATCCCCGCCTCCAGCAGTCGTCGGATCCGCGCCGGGTCACCGACCATCGCGGCGTCGAGCGTGACCATGATCCGGACCGAGCGGCCTGCGGGCAACGCGCCCAGCAGGCGCGCCGCGTTGTCGCGCAGGAGATTCCTCCCGGTCACGAATCCGGCCGGTTCCTCCGAGGAATGCGGGGTCCAGGTCCGCCCGGCGAGCCGGTGCAGCAGACCGAGCGCCTTGTCGACGTTGGCGAGCACGTGGGATTCGGCGCGTCCCAGCGAGGAAACGCCGATCCACGCGAGCCTTTCCTGCAGCGCGCGCCGGTCCTCGCGGCGCAGTGCGATGTAGTGCACCAGATTGCGCGCGCTGGCCCGGTGCCCGGAATGCACGCCCCGCAACTGCGGCTCGCGCTTCCGCTCCAGCGCCAGCAGATCCTGCCGCAACCGGGTCAACCCGTCGATCGCCGCATGCACGGCAGCATCGTTCCATGGATCCGACGCCGTTCCGCCTCCCGCCTTGCGCATCTCGTCTCCCTGCAGCCCCCGAGGTCCGGGGCGGGAGTATGCGGGACGACAGTGACAAGTCGTCGATCGCGACAGCCCCGGTCGCGGGGCTACCGCTGCCGCGCCAGATAGAGCTGATGCAGGCTGATCCGGCGGACCTCGGCCTTGCTGGTCTCGATGTGGGCCTTCAGCAGCATCACGGCCTGATCGGCCCGGCGCCGCACGATGGCGCGCAGGATCTGCGCGTGCTCCTGGTAGGTGGCGCCGATGCGCTCGGCGTGCGTGAAGTCGAGACGACGGATGATGCGAATGCGTTCGGTCACTTCCCGATGGCAGCGCGCGACTTCCGGATTGCCGGCGGCGGCCACGAGGGCGGCGTGGAACTGTTCGTCGAGCCTCGCCACGACGGCGCCGTCGCCCTGTCGCTCCTCGGGTGTGACGAGCCACGTCGTCTTCAACTCGTCGAGTCCCGGCCGGTCGGCCTGCTCGCACAGGTGCCGGACGGCGGCGCACTCGAGGATGATGCGCAGGTCGTAGAGATGATCGAACTGCCGGAAGTCGAGCGGACGCACGCCCCAGCCGCTGCGGAAGTGCACCTCGAGGTAGCCCTCCTTCGCGAGGCGCTGCAGGGCCTCGCGCACGGGCGTGCGGCTTACCGACAGACGCTCCGCCACCTGCCCTTCCGTGAATCGATCGCCCGGCAGCAGGCGGAACTCGAAGATGTCGTCCTTGATCTGCCGGTACACCGTCTCTGCGAGATTGGGCCGGCGGGCCTGGCGCCGATCCGCGGCATCGCCGTCGTCGGCGCCGAAGAACATCAGGAAGCGTCCATGTAGCTCACGTGTGCGGCGACGACCCGCCACCCCTCGGGCATGCGGACCCACGTCTGGCTCTGGCGGCCCAGCCGCGTCTGCGGCGGACGCTCGAACTCGGTGTTCGCCGTCGCCATCGTCTCGCCGAAGGTCGTGATGATCGTGCGTCGGCGGGTCCGCGCGAGATTCGTCGGGGACCGCGCGGACCGGTAGGCGGAGATCTCGTCGTGGCCGTACAGGTCCTCCGCGATGCCGTAACGCAGCGTGCGCGGATCGTTCCAGAACAGCTCGTTCAACGTGGCGATGTCGTTGCCGACGAGCGCCCGCTCGTAGCGCTCGAAGACGCGCGTCACCTCGTCGAGTACGTGCGGCAGATTGATTTCGATCATGCGATTCCTTCCGGCGTGATGAAGCGCGCGATGCCGGCACGTTCGAGTGCCCAGGCCGCGCGCAGGCAGAGGTCTTCCCGCCACGGAGCCGCGATCAGCTGCACGCCGATCGGCAGCGATCCGAGCCCGTGCACCGGCACGATGGCGACGGGCAGGCCGATGCACGAGATCGGCTGCGCCAGCAGGCCGAGGCTGGGGCGCAACGGCAAGCGCTGGCCGTCCAGTTCCAGCCACGATGCCCCGATCTCCGTGGCGGGAACAGGCGTGGCCGGTGCGATCAGCAGGTCGTGATGCCGGAACAGGGCGAGCGCCTGTTTCAGAAACCACGCGCGCACCTTCTGCGCCTGGACGGACCAGGCGGCGGGCATCATCGCGCCCGCCACGAACCGGTCGCGCGAGTGCGGTTCGATGGCCTCGTAGCGGCGTCGCAGCTCCGGCAGCCGCAGTGCCCCGCCCTGTGACGCGGTCACGACGAACGCCGCCGCCCGCGCGCGATCGACCTCCGGCAATTCGACTTCGGCGCGGCCACCCAGGGCCGCCGCCACGCGAATCGACGCCACGCGCGCCTGATCGCCCGCCCAGCGGTCGAAGTAGCCCGTCAGCCGGGCCACCCGGATCCCGTCGAGTGCCGCCCGGATCGACGCCGACACGGGGTCCGCGGGGCGTTGCGCGCAGGCAGGATCGTGCGTGTCCGGCCCCTGCATCGCATCGTAGGCGAGCGCCAGATCCTCCGCGGACGCACCGAACGGTCCGAGATGATCGAGGTCGGCCACGAAAGGATAAGAACCGGTCCGCGGCAGACGACCGAAGGTCGGCTTGAGTCCGAAGACGCCGCACAGCGACGCCGGCACACGGATCGAGCCGTTCGTGTCGGACCCGAGGGTCAATGGCACCATGCCGGCGGCGATGGCGGCAGCGGATCCGCCCGACGACCCGCCCGCGACGCGCGAGGGATCCCACGGATTGCGCGTCGGCCCGTAGTGCGAGTTCTCCGTCGTGAAACCGTACGCATAGGCATCCATGTTGAGGGTGCCCGTCAGGACGGCACCGGCACGAACGAGGCGCTCGACGAGCACGGCGTCGGCCGCGGCGACCGGCAGGTTCTCGCGCGTTCGCGAACCGGCCAGCGTCGGCAGACCGGCCACGTCGAACAGGTTCTTGACCGCGAACGGCACGCCGGCGAGCGGTCCGAGCGCACGGCCGGCCCGGCGATCGGCATCGATCACGCGCGCCTGTTGCCGCGCCCGCTCCGCCAGGACCGCAGTGAAAGCGTTGCAGACCGGATTCGCCGCGGCAATGCGGGCGAGGGCCCCTTCGACGGCGTCCTCGGCCGTCACGGTCCCGGCACGGATGCGCCGGGCGAGGTCGGCGGCGGACGCCATGAGCGCGGGGGATCGTTGCATCCTAGGGAATCCGCGTGAGTGCCAGCGGATCCTCGGCCTCCGGGATCTCGAACGACGTGACGAGCGACGCCAGCCGCGCATTCATCGCAAAGGTTTCGGCCACGCGTTCCACGGCGGCCGGCGCCAGCGCGAGTCCGAGGACCACGCACGACGCCTCCACATAGGCCTTCACGTCCTGCGCCGTCACATCCGGTCTCGCCAAGCCATCCATGCGCATCACCCCGTTGTCTGCCCGAGCGCCGCCTCCACCTCCTCGCAGGTGGCCGTCCATCCCACGATGCCGCCCTGGGCCCGGATCATCTCGAGGGTGGCGCGCTTGAACTCCGGAAAATAGCTCTCGGTGGCATCTTCCACCAGCAGGCAATCGTAGCCGCGATCGTTCGCCTCGCGCATGGAGGTCTGCACGCACACCTCGGTCGTCACCCCGGCGAACAGGAGCTGCGAGATCCCCTTCAGGCGCAGGATCTCGCCGAGCGGCGTGGCATGGAATGCGCCCTTGCCCGGCTTGTCGATCTCGATCTCTCCCGGCACCGGCCCGACGGACGGGAGGATCGCGTTGCCCGGTTCCCCCTGGACGAGGATGCGTCCCATCGGCCCCGGATCACCGATGCGCAGCTTCGGATTGCCACGGGCGCGTTTCGACGGCGGACAGTCCGACAGGTCGGGACGATGCGATTCGCGCGTATGGATGATGGTGATGCCGGCGCGCCGGCAGGCAGCCAGCAGACGTGCCACCGCGGGCACGATGGCATGCAGACGCCGGACGTCGTTGCCCAGCATCTCCCCGAATCCGCCCGGTTCCAGGAAGTCGCGCTGCATGTCGATGACGATGAGCGCCGTCGACCCCGGGTCGAAGGCGTACGCGAAAGGTCTGGCGGAAGCGATCGTGATCGTCATGGCGGCGTCGCGGTTGCAGAGGGTTCACGCGTGACCGGCCATGTGCCGGCCGATCACTCCGATGTCGGCCGACTCCCGCGTCGACTCGTGGACGAGGCGGCCGTCGAACATCACGACGATGCGATCGGACAGCGCCAGCAGTTCGTCGAGATCCTCGCTGACCAGCAGGACGGCCGCGCCGCCATCGCGCGCCGCGAGAATGCGGTCGTGGATGTCGGCAACGGCCGCGAAGTCGAGTCCGAAGACCGGATTGGCCACGAGCAGCACCGCGACATCCGCCGCGAGCTCCCGTGAGAGCACGGCGCGCTGCACGTTGCCGCCGGAGAGCGTCCGGATCGCGGCATGCGGCCCGCGGGTCTTCACCCGGTACTCGCGAATGCAGACGCGCGCGTGGCGCACCATGCGGCCCCACCGCAGCCACGGTCCGCGCGCCAGGGGCGGCCGATCGAAGGTCCGCAGGGCGATGTTCTCCGCGACCGACATGCCGGGCACGCACGCATTGCGCAACGGCTCCTCCGGCAGGCTGAAGACCCGGTGCCGCACCATCTGCGATCGGCGGGCCCGGAACGGTTCGCCATGGACGTCCACATCGCCGTGCAATCGCTCGCGCTGCCCCATCAGCGCCTGCATCAGCTCGCGCTGCCCGTTGCCGGAGACGCCCGCGACGCCGACGATCTCGCCCGCCCGAACGTCCAGGGCCGCGATGTCGACGGCCTCCAGTCCGGCGTCGTCCGCGACCTTCAGCCCCCGGATCGACAACCGCACCTCGCCCGCCTCGGCGCTGCGCCTCCGCCGGACCCTGGCGCCGGCGTCTTCGCGCTTGCCGATCATCATCTCCGCCAGCAGTTCCGGATCGAGGTCCGGCGCTGCGCCCCCGCCCGCGTACTTCCCGCGGCGCAGGACCGACACCCGATCCGCGAACGCCATCACCTCGCGGAACTTGTGCGTGATCAGCAGCACGCTGATGCGGCCGTCGCGGGTCATCTCGTGCAGCATCCCGAGCACCTCGTCGGCCTCCTGAGGCGTGAGCACCGATGTGGGTTCGTCGAGGATCATGAAGCGGCGCTGCAGGTACAGCAGCTTGACGATCTCGACCTTCTGCTTCTCGCCGGCCGCCAGGCTGGATACCGGCGCATCGAGCGACAGCCGGAACGGGACGGTCTTCAGGAACGCTTCGAGGCGGTCCCGCTCGCCGCGCCAGTCGATGACGGCGGGCACGTGGTCGCGCGCCATCACCAGGTTCTCGGCGACCGTCATGCTGGGCACGAGCGTGAAGTGCTGATAGACCATGCCGATCCCGAGTGCGTGCGCCTCGTGCGGGGTCCGGATGACGTGCTCGCGCCGCTCGACCTGGATGGCGCCCTCGTCCGGCGGGTGATAGCCGACCAGGCATTTCACCAGCGTGCTCTTGCCCGCCCCGTTTTCGCCGAGCAGCGCATGGAACGACCCCGCCGCGACATGCACGGAGACATCGTCGAGCGCCGTGAAGGCCCCGAAGCGCTTGGTGATGCCCGTCATCTCGACGTCGAGGGCGTGATCGGGAACGCGGTGCGGTTCGAGGACGCGCATCAGGCCACCGCGTCCAGGAGCCGACCCACGTCGGCCACGGCGCCGAAGACGCCGCCCTGCATCTTGATCATCTTCAGGGCGGCGAGGTGGTTGCCGTGGTCGGTGGCACCGGTGCCGTCCGCCAGTACGAGACATTCGAAGCCGCGGTCGTTCGCCTCGCGCATCGTCGTGTGGACGCAGACGTCCGTCGTGATCCCCGCGAGGATCAGATTGCGCAGGCCGCGCGTGCGCAGGATCAATTCGAGATCGGTCGCGCAGAAGGACCCCTTGCCGGGCTTGTCGATGACGACCTCGCCCGGCCACGGCGCGAGTTCCGGGATGATCTCCCAGCCCGGTTCCCCCCGGACCAGGATCCGTCCGCAGGGCCCCGGATCACCGATGCCGGCGCCGATGCGCTGCGACCGCCAGCGCTTGTTGGCCGGCAGGTCGGAAAGGTCCGGACGATGCCCCTCGCGCGTGTGGAGGATCGGGTAGCCGAGTTCGCGCAGGGCTGCCATCGCCCGGCCGATCGGTTCGATCGGCGCCCGGGTGAGCGACAGGTCGTAGCCCATCTTGTCCACGTACCCGCCCATGCCGCAGAAGTCGGTCTGCATGTCGATGACGATGAGCGCGGTGTTGTCCGGCCGCAGGTCGCCGTCGTAGGGCCAGGGATACGGGTCGGCGGCGACGAACCGCCGTGTGCGGGGCGGGTCGTCACGCATGTTTGCGCCCCCCGGGCCGCTCGGGCGCGTACTCGCGGGTCGGCGCGTCGAAACCGCAGGACGTGCCATCGACATGCAGGACCTCGGACTCCCACGGCAGCCGGTACCGACCGGCCGCCAGATCGTGCATGTACGTGTACGGACAGTCGCGCGCCCCGCCCTTCACGGCCGTGTAGCCGCGATGCCCGAGTTGGTAGATGTTGTTCTCGACGCCCCAGTGCCTGCGCGCCTCGCGCACGAGGTCGGGTCGCACCTCGCAGGTGATGATCTCGTCGGGCCGCCCGCCGCCCTCGGCGACCACGGTGCCGTCGAAGTTCACGAACATCCCCTCTCCCATGGAATCGAAGGTGCCGTCCGAACCGCACAGGCAGACGCTCGCGGTGACCATGAGGTTGCAGAACGCGTTCGACTGATTGGTGAACTTCCAGCTCTGCCGGATCGGCGCGGTGTAGCCGGCCGTGCGGATCATGATCTCGGCGCCCCGGTAGGCCGACTCGCGCGCCATCTCGGGAAACATGCCGTCGTGGCAGATGATGAGTGCGAGCGTCGACCCCTTCGGCCCCCGGCAGACCGGAATGCCGAGATCGCCGGGTTCCCACGGTTCCACCGGCACCCAGGGATGCAGCTTCCGGTAGTACAGCTGAAGCTCGCCGTGGTCGTCGAGGATGATGCCGCTGTTGAACGGATTGCCGCGCGGATTGAATTCCATGATCGAGAAGCAGCCCCAGACCCGGTGGTCGATGCAGGCCTGCCGGAATGCGGCGACCTCGGGCCCGTCGAGGCGGCACATGAGGGCCGGATCCGTGTTCATCGACAGGCCGTGCAACGAGTACTCGGGAAACACCACGAGGTCGAGCGTGGGCAGGTTGCGCCGCGCCTTCGCGACCATCTCGCAGATGCGCCGTGTCTGGGCCGCCAGCTGATCGGTCGAGGTCACGACCGGCAACTGGAGTTGCACCAGGCCCATCACCACGCCCTCGGGCGATCGGTTGAGTCCGCCGAGTCCGTTCATGCGTCTTCCTCCTGAGGGGATTCCGTGCGCAATCGGCCATTCCCGCGCCGCGTGTCTCTCATCCGTCGTTCTCCTTGAAGCGCCTCACCGCGTCACGCTCAATTCCCCCGGCGCTCCCGCCAGCGTCCGTCGCGTCGAGCACGTCGCGACCATGATGGCCAGGGTCAGCACGTAAGGCGCGGCATTGAACAGGTAGTAGCCGCTGGTGACGCCGACCGACTGCAGGGCCGGCCCGAGCGCCGCGGCTCCCCCGAACAGGAGGGCCGCCCAGAAGCAGGCCACGGGTCGCCACCGCGCGAAGATGACGAGCGCGACTGCCATCAGCCCCTGCCCGCTCGACAGCCCCTCGTTCCAGCTGCCCGGGTAGTAGAGCGACAGGAACGAGCCGCCGACGCCGGCGAGGAAGCTCCCGGCGGCCGTCGCGACGAGTCGCACGCGAGGCACGCTGTAGCCCATGGCGCGCGCCGCGTCGGCGCTGTCACCGACCATGCGGACGACGAGCCCCCAGCGCGTGTTGCGGAACGCCCAGTTCATCAGGACGGCGAGCGCGATGCCGACGGGCAGCAGCACGTTGATCTGCAGCGCCGCCTGGATCTGCGGCGAGTCGGACCAGGCGCCCAGCGGGATCGCCGACAGCATCGGCGCCTTGGGCTGCACGTAGGGCTTGCCGAGGAAGAAGGCCATGCCGGTGCCGAACAGCATCAACCCGATGCCGACGGCGATGTCGTTGACGCGCGGCAGGTTGCAGACGAGCGCATGCAGCACGCCGAGCAGCAGACCGGCGATGCCGGCAGCGAGCACGCCCAGCCACGGACTGCCCGTGCCGTACGAGACGCCGTAACCGCTCATCGCGCCCATGACGAGGACGCCTTCGAGACCCAGGTTGATCCGTCCGCTCTTCTCCGTCAGGCACTCGCCGAGGCTCACGAACAGGAAGGGCGTGCTGACCCGCAACGCGCCGCCGAGCACGGCGATCGGAACCCCCCACCATCCGAGCCCGGTGTCCATCAGCGTGTCCGCAATGAAACGCGGCGCCGGGCGGTCATGACGCCTCCTTCGGCTGGAAGATCCGGAAGCGGCCGTAGAGCGTCTCGGTCGCGAGGATCGTCATGAACGCGATGCCCTGCAGCACCAGCACCGTGGCATCGGGCAGATCGAGCCGCCGCTGCAGCATCCCGCCGCTCGCATTGATGCCGCCCAGCAGGATGGCCACCGGGATCACCGCGAGCGGGTTGTGGCGCGCGATGAACGCCACGAGGATGCCGGCGTAGCCGTAACCCGCGATCAGTGACGCATTGGCGCTCCCGTGCACGGCGGCGACCTCGGCCATGCCCGCGAGCCCGGCGGCGGCGCCACCGAGGAAACAGCTCGCGAGGACGAGGGTGTTCACGGGCAGCCCGACGAGACGCGCCGCACGCACGTTGCCGCCGACCACGCGCAATGCGAATCCGTGAGTCGTCAGCCGGAAGAGCGCAAAGGCGACGACGCAGAACACGACGCCGTAGACCAGTCCCCAGTGGACGTCGAGCCACGGCAGCGAACCCACCCTGTTGGCTTCGCCGATCGGCAGCGTGGACGGCTTGTTGAGGCTCGCCGGGTCGCGCAACGGGCCCTCGACGAGATGATTGAAGAGCGCCATGGCGATGTACGTCATCAGCAGGCTGCTGATCGTCTCGTTGACGCCGCGGAACTGTCGCAGTGCGCCGCTGCCGGCGATCCACGCGCCGCCGACGACCATGGCCGCGAACGCCATCAGGAGCTGGACGATCCAGGCCGAGGCGCCCCCCGCCGCATGACCGACGACCGCGGCAGCCAGTGCGCCGAGAACGAGCGCGCCTTCGCCGCCGATCACGATGAGACCCGCCTGCGCCGGCAGCGCAACGCACAGCGCGGTCAGTACCAGCGGTGCCGCGCGCTGCAAGGTGTTCTGCCAGGCGAAGGCACTGCGGAATCCGCCCTTCAGGATCAGCGCGAATACCTCCGCCGGATTCCTGCCGATGGCGGCGATGAAGACCCCGAACAGCGCGAGTGCCACGACGAGCGCCGCCACCGGAAGCACGATGGCCTCGGCGACCCGCCGCCATCGCCCGGCGCCGGGTGGGTCGGTGTCGACCGGGGTGACGGCGGGCACCGTCGGAGCGAGTGTCTGCGCAGTCACGCGGAATCTCCCGCGAGACAGTCGCACGTGGCAGCGCCGTCCCGCAGCATCGGCATCAGACCTTGCCGACCACGCCGGCCACGAGGTAGTTCATCTGCTCGAGCTCGACGTCGGTCTGCTTGTGAGCCGAACCGGCGGGGATGACGACCTTGCCGGCGTTGTCCTTCAGCGGACCCTTGAAGATGACGTAGTCGCCTCTGACCATCTTCGCCTTCACGCCGTCGGCCTGTTTGCGTGCGCCTTCCGACACGGCCTTGCCATAGGCCGACGTCTTGACGAAGCCTTCCTTCAGTCCGCCGCGCAGGAAGTTGAGCATCGGCCTGCCGGCCATCGCCGCCTTCACGTGCTCCGTGTAGGGCGTGAGCCAGTTCCACTCGGCGCCGGTCAGGTAGCCCCGGGGGGCCAGCGCGGACTGGTCGGCGTGGTAACCGCACACGTACACGCCGCGCCGCTCGCAGGTCTCGACGATCACCTTCGGGCTGTCGACGTGCATGGTCAACACGTCCGCGCCCTGATCGATGAGGCTGTTCGCGGCTTCGGCCTCCTTGACCGGCTGCAGCCAGTCGCCGGTGAAGATCACCTGCGTCGTGATGGCGGGATTCACGCTCTGCGCCCCGAGCGTGAACGCATTGATGTTGCGCAGCACCTGCGGGATCGGTTTGGCGGCGATGAATCCGAGCTTCCGGCTCTTCGAGGCATGACCGGCGGCGATGCCATTCAGGTACTGGCATTCGTCGATGTAGCCGAAGTAGCTCCCCGTGTTCCTGGGATGCTTGCCGTCGGACCATAGGCCGCCGCAATGGGCGAACCGCACGGTCGGATACTTCTCGGCCACCTTCAGCATGTGCGGATCGAAGTACCCGAACGACGTCGGAAAGATCAGCGTCGCGCCGTCCTGCTCGATCATGGACGCCATGACCTTCTGCACGTCGGTGGTCTCGGCCACTTTCTCCTGCTCGACGACGCTGACGCCGGGCAGCTTCTTGATGGCAGCGGCCGCCTGGGCCTGGGCCTGGCTGTAGCCGTAGTCATCCTTCGGACCGACGTAGACCACACCGACGACGAGCTTGTCCGCGGCACTTGCCGGACGCAGCCACAGAGGGCCGAGCGCCGTGGCTGCGCTGCCGAGCGCGAAGGTCTTGAGCAGCGTGCGGCGCGAAAGGTCGGGATGGCGGTGACTCATGATGGAATCTCTCCTCGGGCGATGACTGCGGTCGGGACGGCGATCGGCCGGCGAACCGGCCATCTTGTATACATGCCCGTGTGCAACCGGCGTACCACCTTGCGGATGACGCGGACATGCACCGACGCTCCCAGGGAGACCGGTCCCGCGGCGCCGCCGGCACGCGACCGAATCGCTCGCTTTTCGTGCGCCGGCCGCGGAAAACACGCCATTCCGGTGCACCCGGCACCGAGAGGGCCGGTGCTATAGTCCCTGCACTCCCGCCCTTCATCTGTCAGTGCCTCATGGACGTCTTCCTGAACTACGGTCGCGGCACGCTCACCGTCCCGCTGCCCGCCAACGCCGTGCCGACGATCATTCGCAAGCCCGCGATGCCGGTGCTCGCCGAGCCCGTGGCCGGCGTCGAGGCCGCGCTCGCATCGCCGGTCGGATCCGCCTCACTCACCGACATCGCCCGCGGAAAGTCGTCGGCGTGCATCCTGATCTGCGACATCACGCGCCCCGTGCCGAACGGACTGCTGCTCCCGCCGCTGATCCGCACGCTGATCGCGGCCGGGATTCCTCGTGAACGCATCGTGGTGCTCGTGGCCACCGGACTGCACCGGCCCAACCTGGGGGAGGAGCTGGAGGAACTCGTCGGAGACCGCTGGGTGCTCGACACGGTCCGCGTCGAGAATCACTACGCGCGCAACGACGAGGATCACGTCGACCTCGGACGCACGCCGCACGGGACCGCCGTGAAGATCGACCGCCGCTTCGTCGAGGCCGACGTCAAGATCGTGACCGGCCTCGTGGAACCGCACTTCATGGCCGGCTACTCGGGCGGTCGCAAGGTGATCGCCCCCGGGATCGCGCACGCGGAGACGATCACGACGTTCCACAGCCACCGTTTCATGGCCGACCCGGCGGCGGAGAACTGCATCCTCGAAGGCAACCCGCTCCACCGGGAGCAACTCGCCATCGTGGGCATGCTGAGTCCGGTGCTGGCCGTGAACACGGTCATCGACGAGCATCGACAGCTGTCCTACGTGAACTTCGGCGACGTGATCGCGAGTCACCTGCAAGCGGTCGAGTTCATCCGCGGCTACGCGCAGGTGAACGTGCCGCGCCGCTTCCGGACGGTGGTCACCAGCGCCGCCGGCTACCCGCTCGACAAGACCTACTACCAGACGGTGAAGGGGATGGTGGCGCCGATGGACATCCTGGCCCCCGGCGGCGATCTCATCATCGCGTCCGAATGCTCGGAAGGGATGGGCTCGGAGGAGTACGTCGAGGCGCAACGGCGGCTGATCGGCCTCGGGCCGGAAGGTTTCCTGAGCGACATCAGCACCAAGCGCTACGCCGACGTCGACGAATGGCAAACACAGATGCAGGTCAAGCCGATGAAGGTGGCTCGTGTCCATCTGTATGCGGGTCGGCTCTCGGGCGAACAGCGCGCCCTGACCGGCGTGCATCTGGTCGATTCCATCGAGGGCGCCGTGGCGGCCAGCATCGCCGCCAGCGGCGACCCGAACGTCGCGGTGATTCCGGAAGGCCCGTACGTCGTTCCCGTCTACCAGCCGAACGCCTGAGCCCCGGACAGCGCCTGCATCGCACGACGCACCCGGGCATCCGGTGATCGCGGCAGTATGCTCGTCGCAGGTTGGCCGACGTCCCCCCACGCGCCGCCGCCACCGGCCGACGCCTGCGATCGCCGCAGACCTCGCGTCGCAGTTCTCCCGGATCACATGACTTCATCGGTGACCGCCGGGTGGCGTGTTCGCGAGGGAGGATGCGCCAGCGATCGCGTTGCGGCAGGAGCATGAGCGAACACAGGGCGGCCCGAGGGTCCGCGACGCGCGACGCGTCGGAACGGGTGCCATCGAACGCGCGGCAGCCGCAAAGATCTCCCGATGCAGAGGAGACGGCCGACGAATTCAGTTATCTTCGCGGTTCGCAGTCGCCTCGGATCGAACCGCATCGACAATACCTGTCCGTCTCTGCCGCACGACACGGGCGACGACCAGTGCCCAGGAACATCAGACATGGAACGCTTCACGATTTCGCTCAGCGAGGAACTCGCCACCAGCTTCGACGAACTGATCCGGCGCAAGGGCTACCAGAACCGGTCCGAGGCGGTGCGCGACATCCTGCGCAGCCTGCTGAGTGCGGAGAGCCTGGAACGTCACGAGGCCCCGTATTGCGTAGCCGCGCTGAGTTACGTCTACGACCACCACGCCCGCGATCTCGCCGAACGGCTGACGAACCTGCAGCATCAGCACCACGATCTGGTGCTGTCGACCATGCACGTCCACCTGGACCACGACAACTGCCTGGAGACGGTCACGTTGCGCGGCCCGACGGATGCCGTGCAGGACTTCGCCAATGCCCTGATGGCGGAGCCGCAGGTCCGGCACGGCCGGCTGAACCTCGTGCCGGTCGACGTCGACATGCGGGCACATTCGCATTCACACAGCCACGGCCACCCGCATGGCACGGGCGACCACGTGCAATACAGCCACGTTCACACGCGACCGCGCAGCTGACCGGTTGCCGCGCGGCCATACACCGAGAGAGAAGACATGACCCAGCCGTTGCTGTTCACCCCCCTCACCCTCCGCGGGCTCACGTTGAAGAACCGCATCGTGATCTCGCCGATGTGCACCTACTCGGGCACGGAGGGTTTCGCGAACGACTGGCACCTCGTGCACCTCGGCAAGCTGGCGAGCGGCGGTGCCGGGCTGATCTTCGCGGAGGCGACGGCCGTGGAACGCGAAGGACGCATCACCCATGGCGACCTCGGACTGTGGGCGGATGCGCAGGTGGAACCGTTCCAGCGCATCACGCGCTTCCTGCGCAGCCAGGGCGCCGTGGCCGCAGTGCAGCTGGCTCACGCGGGACGCAAGGCCTCCATGCAGCGCCCCTGGTTCGGCAACGGTCCGCTGGATCGGAACGACTTCGCCCGCGACGACACGCCGTGGCCCATCGTCGCCCCGACCGCCACGCCGCTGGATGAAGGCTGGCTCATGCCGCACGCACTCTCGCTCGACGAGATCGAGCGCCTGAAGACCCATTGGCGCCGCGCCGCGGAGCGCGCGATCGAAGCCGGCTTCGAGGTGGTCGAGGTCCACGGCGCCCACGGCTACCTGCTGCACGAATTCCTGTCGCCGCTTTCCAACAAGCGCGAGGACGCGTACGGCGGCAGTTTCGACAATCGTATCCGCCTCGCCCTGGAGATCGCGAAGGAAGTCCGCGAGGTGTGGCCGCAGGACCGCCCGGTCTTCTTCCGCGTGTCGTCGGTGGATGGCATCGACGGCGGCTGGACGCTGGAGGATTCGGTCGCCCTGGCCCGCCGGTTGAAGTCCATCGGCATCGACGTCATCGACTGCTCGTCCGGCGGGCTGATGGGCTCGGCCACCGCCGCACGCGTCAAGCGCTTCCCGGGCTTTCAGGTACCGTACGCCGCGACGCTCAAGCGCGAGGCGGACATGACGGCCATGGCCGTGGGCCTGATTCTGGAACCGGAACAGGCCGAGGAGATCCTGCGCAACGGCGATGCGGACCTGATCGCCATCGGGCGCGAAGCCCTGCAGAACCCGCACTGGCCCCTGCACGCGGAGGCGGCGCTCGGGGTGGACAACGAGTTCGCGAGCTGGCCGACGCAGTATGGCTGGTGGCTGGACAAGCGCAAGAAGAGTCTCGCGCCCCGATAAGCGCGGCTACTGCGGCCGGGCGCCCGCCCGGAGGAGCGCTTCGCGGTGCAGGCGCTCCTCCCGTTCCGCGATCTTCTGTCGGATCTTCGGAACGGCGGCGAGCGCCGCGCGTTCGCCTTCGAGAATCGCGAGATTGCGGCTCTCGAAACTCGCGGTGGTCAACTCGTCGGTTGCCGGACTGATCACGACGTCCGCCGCCAGCATCTCCTGCGCAGCGATGGCACGCCCCATGATCAGGAACGTCTGCAGGAGCACGTCGATCGTGCCCTCGACCCTGGACCGCAGGGGATTCTTCGAGATGTCCACGGCGATCACGATGTCGGCCCCCATGTCGCGCGCCGCCTTGACGGGCACAGGACTGGTGAGGCCACCGTCGACGAACTCGCGCCCCTGGATCGTCACCGGCTGGAACACGCCCGGCACGCTGCTCGAGGCCCGGACCGCCATGCCGGTATTGCCGCGTCGGAAGACGATCGGCTCCCCGGTCCGCAGATCGGTTGCCACGACCCCCAGCGGCACCGCCAGCTGCTCGATCGGACGCCCGTGGACAGCTTCGTTGATGTAGTTCTGCAGCGACTCGCCCTTGATGAATCCGCGGTTCGGCAATGCCCAGTCGCTCACCGCCTTCTCGTCGAGGTCCAGAGCCCGTCGCTGCAAGTCGAAGCCGCCGAAGCCCGCAGCATTCAATGCGGCAACGACACTGCCCGCACTGGTGCCCACCAGAATCGATGGCTTCAACTGCTGCGACTCGAGGACCTTGATGACCCCCACATGCGCGAAACCGCGGGCGGCGCCGCCACCGAGGACGAGAGCGATTTTCGGCGGCGGGATCACGATTTCGACGGCGGGCGGAGGCTCTGCCAGAGGAGGCATGACTTTCGGGGGCGTCGTCACCGGGACGACCGGCGCACCGCCGTCGTCGCCGATGGGCGCCTGGGCGGACTGCGTGCCGGTCGTCGACACCGGTTTCGACGGTTTCGGCGTCACCGCACAGGCGGAGAGCAGCAGCAGGGTCAGGAGGACTGCGGGCCCGAGGGTTCGACGCGACACGGATTCGGCATCCAAGCGTGAAAGGGAACGTGAGGGTAGCCGCGACGACCCACCAATGAAAAGGGCCGCTCGCCGCGGCCCTGTCGCTGGGAATGCCGGCGGGATCAGGACGGATCGCCCATCTGGCTCTGCATGTAGTTCTGGATCCCGATCTTGCCGATGAGGTCGAGCTGGGTCTCGATCCAGTCGATGTGCTCCTCTTCGGATGCGAGGATGGATTCGAACAATTCACGCGATACGTAGTCGCCGACCGATTCGCAGTGCGCAATCGCGTTCTTCAGGTCGGGATGCGCCTTGAGTTCGAGTTGCAGATCGGCCTTGAGGCACTCCTCCACCGATTCGCCGATCAGGAGCTTGCCGATGTCCTGCAGATTCGGGAGCCCCTCGAGGAACAGGATGCGCTCGATGAGGCGATCCGCATGCTTCATCTCGTCGATGGACTCGTGCTGCTCGTAGTCGCCCAGCCGCTTCAGGCCCCAGTTCTTGAACATCCGGGCATGGAGGAAGTACTGGTTGATGGCGGTCAACTCGTTCAGCAGCGCCTTGTTCAGGTGCTGAATGACCTTCTTGTCGCCTTTCATGGGAACCGCTCCTTGGTCTCAGGGATCGCCGGAGTATAGGAAAACTCTCGGGCGGGGAGCGTCGAACTTTCGAATGCGTCTGAACGCGAATGGAAATGAAAACGTCTTCAGGCTGCGATCAAGGCGCCGCACGCCTGCTCGTCGCGCGCCTCGTCGAGTACCTGCTTGGCATATTGGGCACATCGGCCGCAGGACGACGCGACGCCCAGTTCCATGCGCAGCTTGCGCATCGTGGAGGCTCCTTCGCCGACCGCTTCCCGGATCTGGCGATCCGTCACACCTTGGCAGAGACAGACGTACATGGGGCAGGTCCTACGCGTCGATGGCCGCAGTAGACTACGAATGAGAATGATTGTCAACACTCAAGATGCGATCTCACGAGCCCCGGAATCGGGTGGCAAACGTCGTTCGGAACAGCGAATAACTGCTATTTATTAGCAGGTTAAACAACTCCAAGGTTTCGGCGCTCGGCACTTGGCCATCGATATCTATGTAACAAGAATGATTCGTGTTAAGTTTTCTGGGCCATCGAATCCCCATTGACCATGCGTGCCACGTCCCGTCAGAGGCCGGGCCGGGGAAATCGAGGTGGGCGCCGACCGGTTCTCTCCCGCCTCCCTGGCGGAGATCCCTGTCCGGCGTTCTGTGGGCCTCGCCCGCGAGGTCGAACGATTCGAAGAGGTCCCGATGCCGACCCCTGGTCCCCATCACGCCCGCGCACTGGCGCGGTCGATCCTGCTCAGCCTTGCACTCCCGCTCGCCCAGGAAGCCGCCGCCGAGGAATCGGACATCGGCCGCGCATCGCCTTCTGCGCGAAAGAAGGGTGCCGTTTCGGCACCGCGCGTCGACATCATTGGCAAGAAGGCCAATCTCGCCCGCCTCCCGGGTTCGGGGGACGTCATCGACAACGACACGCTGGAGTCGGCGCGCGTGTTCACGACCAACGAGGCCGTGCGCAAGATTCCGGGGATCCATGCCCGGGATGAGGAAGGCTTCGGACTGCGACCGAACATCGGCATCCGCGGCCTCAACCCGACGCGATCGACGAAGGTCACGTTGCTCGAAGACGGCATCCCGCTCGCGTACGCCCCCTATGGCGACAACGCCAGCTACTACCATCCGCCGATCGAGCGCTTCGAACGCATCGAGGTCCTGAAAGGCGCCGGGCAGGTGCTCTACGGACCGCAGACGATAGGCGGCGTGATCAACTACATCACGCCGTCGCCGACCGAGGAATTCCGGGGCACGCTTTCGCTGGCCGGCGGCAATCGCGACTACGCCAACACCCGGGCACGCCTCAGCGGCGCGGGCTTCCTCATCGATGTCATGCACAAGCAGGGAGACGGCGCGCGCGACAACACGCGCAGCGAAGTGCGGGACATCAATCTCAAGAAGGTGATGACGCTCGCGGACGGTCATGGCCTCACGCTGCGCGCCAACTACTACACCGAGAACTCGACGGTCACCTATTCCGGCATCACCGACGCGGAGTTCCGGAACTTCGGCGCCCGTTACAACCCGTTCAGGAACGATACGTTCGAGACGCGGCGCATGGGTCTGTCGGCAACGCACGAACTGACGCTCGACGGCGGCACCCGCCTGCTCACCAACCTGTACGGCGCGATCTTCGAGCGCGACTGGTGGCGGCAGGCGAGCACGACCACCGATACCCAGTGCGGCACTTCATTCATGAATGCCCGATTGGCCGGGCAGACCGTGAATCCGGACAACTGCGCTTCCCTCCAGGGACGCGTGCGCAACTATTCCGTGTTCGGCATCGAACCGCGCCTTCGTGCCGAGTACGCCTCCTGGCTGGGCAGTCCGGCCGAAATCGAAGCGGGCCTGCGCCTTCATCGCGAAGTGCAGGAACGCAAGCAGTTCAACGGGATGTCGGCCCTGGTCCGCAGCGGAACCGTGGTCGAGGACAACCTGCGGGAGACGACGGCGGTCGCAGCCTTCCTGCAGAACAAGTTTCTGTACGGCGATCTCTCGATCGCGCCGGGCCTGCGCTACGAATACCTGGACGTGAAGCGAACCGACCGCCGGACGGGCGGCAGCAGCGGCACGGATACGCTCGGAGCGTTCATCCCGAGTCTCGGCGCCACCTTTCAGCTCGGGCCGGCGACAACTCTGTTCGGCGGCGTACATCGAGGATTTGCACCGCCGCGCGTCGAGGATCTCGTCGTGACCGGGACCACCTCTGCCGCAACGTTCACGAACGTCGGCGCGGAGAAGAGCTGGAACTACGAACTCGGCGTGCGCACCTCGACGCGCCACGGGGTCGAGGTCCAGGCCACACTGTTCCGGAACGATTTCCAGCGGCTCATCTCGGTCGGCAGCGTGGCAGGGGGCAATCTGCCGCTGGCCCAGGGGGAAGCCCTCTTCCAGGGACTCGAACTCGGCGGACGTTTCGGTCATCCGAGCGGCTTCTACTCGACACTGGCCTTGACCTACCTGCCGACGGCGGAACAGACCACCGCGTTCACGACCGTCCAGAGTCCTGTGGTCATCGCCAACTCGCGCGCAGGGAATCGTCTCCCGTACGCCCCGCGCACGACCGCCACGATCGGCGCCGGATTCCTCCACCCGGCCGGGCTGGACGTGAACCTCGAAATGGTGCGAGTCAGCGATCAGTTCTCGGACTTCGCCAACGTGGGCGATCCGGCGACCGATCCGAACGTGCCAACAAGCCTGCCCGGTTCCTCGCTGACGGCGTCCCAGATCCGCGAGAGCGGGCAGTTCGGACGGATCGACGCATTCACGGTGTTCAATGCCACCGTGAACTACTCACTGACGCGCTACAAGTTGACGCTCTTCCTGACCGTCAAGAACCTGACGGACAAGGTCCACATCGTGGATCGAACACGCGGCATCCTGCCCGGCGCCCCACGACTGATCCAGGCGGGCCTCAAGTGGGACTTCTGACGAACCGGAACATCATCATCACGCGCGCCGGGGACACGTCTTGCATCCGTCCCCCGGCGCCTCGCCGAGACAGCGGGAGAGCTGCGACTCGAGACAACTGGCCGATCGGCGGCAGGCGACGACCTTGAGCCCCGCCTCCTGGGCCTGCGCACGGAAACTCTTCATGACGTTGTGCCCCAGGAAATCGGTGAAGAGGATCAGCAGGTGCGCATTCCGGGGCAAGGCCGGCAGGCGCTTCTGGTGCGAGGCGGAACGTCCGGAAATGTGACCGACGACGTCAATGCCAAGAGTGGCGAGCCGCTCGGGAATGCTGCCCAGGCGGTCCGCTCCGATCAGCACGGCGTTCATGAGCGTCTCCCGATCGAATCGAATTTACGTAATGATAATGATTCGCATTTGCTAAGACAAGCCTCACCGCTGCTCCCCGTCGTGCGTGCCCATCGCGCGATCTCCGCCTGCCCGATCTGAAAGGACCGCCTATCGAGCGTCCGTGAGTCCCGAACGCCCCGTGGATCGCGACACCCCCGGTCACCCACGTCAAGCCATTGCGCCGATCGGTGACGTCCGGCATCGGGGAGAGACTTCTCTCGCCCTCTCGGCCGGGAGATCGGGAATTTTTCCCGAGACCCCATTCCGTCTCGTCCTGAATAATCCGGGCCGAGGGAAATCCGGGAGTTGTTCCCGGCAGCCGCCGTGAGTTCGACCTGTCCCGTGGCGTCGCCGCAACCCGATATCGAGACCGACCCCGGATTTCCCCCGAGCGATCCACACAACACCTGGGAGAGAGTTTCATGTACACGCCCGCATTTCGCGGCGGCATCCTGCTTTTGCTGGGCGCCGGTTCCATACACGCCGTGGCCGCCGACAACCCTGCCGCGGCGCTCGAAGCCCCCAAGGTCGAAGTCGTCGGTACCACTCCCCTGCCGGCGCTGGGCCTGCCGAAATCCAAGGTTCCCGCCAATATCCAGGTAATTCGCGGGAGCGACATGGGTGCCGCCCGCGGCGCCGACGTGACCGACTTTCTCGATGGCAACGCGGGCAGCATTTCGCTCAACTCGGCCCAGGGCAACATCTTCCAGCCCGACGTGAATTTCCGGGGCTTCACCGCATCGCACCTGCTCGGTCTGCCCCAGGGGCTCTCGGTCTTCCAGGATGGCGTGCGCGTCAACGAAGCGTTCGGTGACACGGTCAACTGGGACCTGATCCCGCAATCCGCCATCTCCAGCATCACGGTGATGCCGGGCTCGAATCCGCAGTTCGGTCTGAACACGCTGGGCGGTTCGCTCGCCGTCAACACGAAGTCCGGCTTTCAATATCCCGGTTTCACCGCCAGCACGTGGGCGGGTTCATACGGCCGCAAGGCGGGCTCCGTGGAATGGGGCGGGTTCTCCGACAAGATCGACTACTTCGTGACCGGCAACTACATCAAGGAAGACGGGTGGCGCGACTACTCGACGTCCCGGCTCGCGAACTTCTTCGGCAAGGTCGGCTACCAGGACGGCGTGACCGACTTCGACCTGTCGCTCACGATGGGCAACAACAAGATGGAGGGCACACAGGCACTTCCGCAGTCCTTCCTCGGCAATCGCGCACAGGCGTACACCTGGCCCGACCGGACGGCGAACAAGCTCACGATGCTGAACGCGCGGCTGAGCCATTTCGTCAGCGAGAAGCTCCTGCTCTCGGGCAATGCCTATGTCCGTCAGCGCCGGCAGGACTCCTTCGCCAGCAACGTCAACGACAATTGCGAGAACGTGCCGGCCGACTGTCTGCTGCTGCCCGGCGATCCGAGCAAGGAGGCGCAGGGCTCCAACGATGCGAGCACCCTCCGCCAGAACACCTTCGGTGCGACGGTCCAGGCCTCGTATCTCGCCCCCCTGTTCGGCTTCGACAACCAGTTGTCGATCGGTGCGAGCGCCGATCTCGGCACGACGAAGTTCAAGCAGTACGAGCAGGAGACGGACTTCGACGGCACCCGCGGGACCAACATCCTGCTGGATGACCTGCAACCGCAGACCTTCATCCGCGGCAAGAACCGCTACCTCGGCGTCTACATGACGGACACGCTGTCGCTGTCGGAGCGGACCGCGCTTACGGTGTCGGGGCGATACAACCGAGCCAACGTGAAGGTGGAGGATCAACTCGGCAACAAGCCGGCCGTGAACGGCGACCACACGTTCAGCCGCCTGAACCCCGCCGTGGGCCTGACCTACACGCCGGTGCAGAAGTACACGACCTATGCGTCGTACTCGGAGGGCATGCGGGCTCCGACGCCGGTGGAGCTCACCTGCGCCGATCCGAATGCGCCTTGCCCCCTGCCCAACGCGTTCCTGGCCGACCCGCCCCTGAGACCCGTCATCAGCCGCACCTACGAACTCGGCACGCGCTGGGGCGAGGGCGACTTCAACTGGAACATGGCCGTGTTCCGCACGGACCTGCAGAACGACATCCAGTTCATCTCGGCCACCAACACGAGTTCGACGCTGGGGTACTTCAGCAACGTGGGCAACACGCGTCGCCAGGGCGTCGAATTGGGCGGCCGCGTCCGGATGACGCCGTTCACGTTCTCCGCCTACTACACCTACCTCGTGGCCACGTACCAGTCGTCGTTCATCCTGAACAGCCCGAACAATTCGACGGCCGCCGATCTCAACAGCGACGGCGACGCGAACGAGATCCGGGTGAATCCTGGCAATCGCGTCCCCAACATCCCCGAGAACAGCTTCAAGCTGCGGATGGATTTCGCGGCCACGCCGGCGCTGTCGGTCGGCGGCAACGTCGTCTACAACGGCAGCATGTACGCACGCGGCGACGAGAACAACCAGGACTCCCACGGGAAGACGCGCGCCTACACCGTGCTCAACATGGACGCGGTCTACCGCTTCGATTCGAACTGGAAGCTCTTCGCCCGCGTCAACAACGTGTTCAACAGGAAGTACGAGAACTTCGCGATCCTGGGCCAGAACTTCTTTCCCGGCGGCACCTACACGCCCGGGTCCGCCTTCTCCGAACCGTTCTACGGCGTGGGCGCACCACGCGGCATCTGGATCGGCGTTCGTTACGACATGGGGCGCAGCGGCGCCGCCGCGAAGGACGACTGAGCCCGCCGACTCTGCCAATGAAAACGGGGAGCCGCGGCTCCCCGTTTTCACGTTCGCGATCCGACGCGGTCAGAACTTGAGCGAGCCGCTCACACCGATGAGGTAGTTGCGCGTGGGGGCCGGCGCATAGAAGAAGCCGTTGGTGTCGTTCACCGCCAGCGCCCCGATGTAGTTCTCGTTGAAGAGGTTGTTCAGGCGCGCGAAGGCGGAGACGTCGAACATCGAGATCTGCTGCTGGATGCCGACGCGGAAGTCGGCGACCGTGTAGCTGTCCGCAGCCGCGGTATTCAGGTCGTTGGCGTACACCTTCGCCGCGTAGCGGCCTTCCAGTCCGGTGTAGAACCCGCTCGGCTCGTGACGCCAGACCGCATCCGCATAGAACATCGATCTCGGGATGCCGGGTACCTGCGATCCCGACGCCACCGTGCCGCCGAGACTGCTCTGGAACGGGTCCGCAAACACCGCCTTCAGGTAGGTGTACGACGTGAACAGTGACAGTCCGTAGCCGAGATCCGCTTGGCCGGACAACTCCAGTCCGGTCCGCTCCGTCCGCCCCGCATTGCGATAGACGGTCCGTCCGCCTGCCGCGGAGTCGACCACGATCTCGCCGTTCGTGTAGATCTGGAAAACCGAACCCGTCACGCGGATCGCATCGGCGACGTAACTCTTCACGCCGATCTCGTAGTGATTGCTGGTGGCGGGTCGGAGTGCGAAGTTCAGGCCGGAACCGCTGTTGCGGTAGGAGAGCTCGATGAAGGTCGGCGTTTCGAAGCTGCGACCCGCGTTCATGTAGACATTCGTCAGCGGCGTCACCCGGACCAGCGCACCGATCACGGGCGTCCAGGCCGAGTAGCGCGCCGAACCGCTGTCGTCACCGTTGCCGGTTGCGATGAAGTAGTCCTTCGACGAGAACGCGACCTGCGTGTACCGAAGCCCGGCGGACAGGGACACCTTGGGCAGCGGCTGCCACTCGGCCTGGCTGTAGGCGCCCCAGCTGTGGACGCGGTTGTCCTCGTTGCGCTTCAACGCCCCGATCAGCCCGTTGTTGTTGAGGTAACCCTTGCGCGCTTCGAGCGCCACGTCGTAATCGGCACCGGTCGTCACCGACAGGCGCTGCCCGCCGAACACGGTGGTGTTGCGAGCCCAGCGTCCGCCGAGGCCGGCGAAATCCCGCGAGAACGCGGACACGCCGCCCGCACTGGTCGCCGCATTCTGCTGGGCCAACGGCGTCGAGAGGTAGCCGACGTTGTTCCGTTGCCCGCCGTAGGTCATCAGGCGGATCGAGTCCTGCGCGCTCAGGTCATGATCGAACACGAGCCCCACCTGCTGGTTGTCCAGGCTGCGCCGGGTATTGAAGGTGTACGCTGCCGCCCGGACCTGCCTCGGATTCTGTGCGACCTGCGCAGCGCTCAGGGTCTGCGGATCCTGGTCGAGCGGCTGATCGAAGTAGTTCGCGACGACCGTGAGCTTCGACTGGTCGGTGATCTTGGCCCCCAGCTTCACGTTCGTCAGGGAGCGCTCGGAAGCGCTGTGCTCGCGATAGCCGTTGGTCGTCAGATAGCTGGTGCTGATGACGGCGTCCACGTTGCCGTAGCGACCACCGGCCTTCAGGCCGTACTTCTGCGTGTCGTAGCTGCCCGCCGTGAAGTTCGCCGACACCGTGGGCTGTTTCGGTCCGTCCTCGGTGAACACCTGGACGACGCCGCCCGAATGGTTTCCGTACAGGGCCGAGAACGGCCCGCGCAGCACCTCGATCCGCTCGGCCGAAGCGAAGTCGATGTTCGCGCTCCCGCCCTGCCCGTCCGGCGTGCTCGCCGGCACGCCATCGATCAGGATCTTCACGCCGCGGGTGCCGAACTGCGACCGGGCGCCGAATCCCCGCACCGTGATCTGCTGCTCCTGGGCGTAGGTCTCGCGATTCTGGATGTAGACCCCGGGGACCTTCGGCAGCACTTCCGAGACGTTCGCGCCGAGCTTGGCCTCGCGGAAATCGCGCATTCCCAGCGCATCGATGGCCGTCGGCAGATCGAAGCTCGATCGCTCGGTGCGCGTGGCGCTGACGACGATCGGCGCCGAGCGGAGGTCCTGCTGGGCGAGCGCGGGGCCGGCGTACGCCGCAGCGAGCGCGATCGCGAGCGTGCGGACGGGAATGCGGTGGGTCTCACGGGGACTTGCGGCAAACATCTCGTTCTCCTGGACATGCACTTTTCTTGTTCCGCCCTTCCCGGGCGTCGCGGGGCGCGCATTGTATCGACCTGACCGGCCCTCTGCGCATCAACCGCTGGACTCGCCTTCGCCCTGGGGCGAAGGTCACACAAACGAAAAGGGCCGCATCCCTGCGGCCCTCTCCGACGATGCCGTCTCGCTCAGCGATTGGCGATGTACATCGTGACTTCGAAACCGAAACGCATTTCGGTGTACTCAGGCTTGGTCCACATGATGGCGGTTCCTCGTATCGTTCAGGGCAATCGGGAGGGAGTTCGCGAATCGCTCAGCGATTGGCGATGTACATCGTCACTTCGAAACCGAAGCGCATTTCCGTGTACTCGGGCTTGTTCCACATGGCAGTGTCCTCGCAATGGTGAGAGAGCTTGATTCTGGCGGTGAATCAGACCTGTTCGGGTCAGGACGGATTGTCCAGATCGACCGGCCCGGCAACCATCGCAAATCGCTGAAAAGGACCTCATGATTTTCATGAGATCGCCGGCCACAGGACGCCCTTACGGCTCGAGCAACCCGTGCCGCATCGCAACAATCGCCAGTTCGGCGGAGTTCTGCGCCCCCAGCTTCTGCTTGATGTTGTAGAGATGCGTCCCGACCGTGCGCGGGCTGAGCGACATCACCTGGGCGATGTCGGCCACGCTCTGACCCCGGGCGAGCGCCAGGAAGACCTTGAATTCCTTCTCGGAGAGCATGTCCACCGGACTGCGCTCGCCATGCAGTTGCTGCACGGCCAACTGCTGGGCGATGGCGGGCTCCAGAAAAGTCCGTCCCTGATGGACGAGGCGGATCGCCTGGATCAGGGCCTCCGCCGCACTGCGCTTGGAAAGGTAGCCGAGCGCCCCCGCCTTGAGGACGCGCTTGGCGTGTGTGGCATCTTCATGTGCTGTCAGCACCAGCACCTTCGAGGCCGGTTCCCGCGCCAGGATGCGCGAGAGCGCCTCGAGTCCGCCGATGCCGGGCATGGACAGATCGAGCACGAGCACGTCTGGGCGGATCTCGGAGAACGACTTGACCGCCGACTCTCCGCTGTCCGCTTCAGCCACCACGCGGATGTCCGGCGAGGCGTCGAGCAGGAGCCGGAACCCCATGCGCACCACCGCATGATCGTCCGCCAACATGACCCGGATCGTTCCGTCGCTCACATCTCCTCCGCCATTTCCTGGGCGCCCGCCCGTCCCCGCAACGGGACGGTGGCCATCACCGTCACGCCGGCACCGGGCCGGCTCTCCACCTTGAGATCACCGCCGAGCGCCTCGGCGCGCTCGCGCATTCCCATCACGCCGAAGCGCGTGGCACGCAGCGCCTCCGGCTCCGCCAGCCCGCGTCCGTTGTCGCTCACCGTGACGATGAGGCAATCACGTCCGGCATCGGTTCCCCGCTCGACCCGGATCTCGGCCCGCGTGGCCCGCGCATGCTTGACGATGTTGTTGAGGCATTCCTGCACGATGCGATAGACCGTGATGTTCACGCTTTCGCCGCCCCCTTCCACGCTGCCGCGCACGACCAGGCCGAACTCGATTCCGGGATGCAGTGCACGCCACTGGGACACGGCCTCTTCGAGCGCCTCCGCAATGCCGAGATGATCGAGTGCGCTGGGCCGCAACTTGCGAATGATGCCATGCAGACTGTCGTAGATGCGGCCCGCCACGGTCACGATCGTCTGTGCGCCCTGGTGGATCTCGGGCTGCGTCCCGGCCGTCTTTTGCGCGATGACCGTACCGATGGTTCGCACGGCAGTCGCACATTGCCCGAGCTCGTCGTGCAGCTCGCGGGCGATCGTTCGACGCTCCTCCTCGAGACTGGCCTGGATCAGGTGCGTCAGGCGACGGTTCTGGGCGAGTTCGGCTTCGGTCTCGCGCGCACGCTTCAACTCGGTGATGTCCCGCATGGAGCAGATCACGCCGATGGTTTCGCCGGTCGACGGATCCACCATCGGTGCACGAGTCAGGGCCACGTCGATCGCCCGCCCCTCGCGATGCAGGCATTGCGTCTCGACGTGATCGACCGCGGGCCGCCGCTCGACTTCCGGGGCCGACGGGCCCTTCGGAAGCTCCAGCACTTCCGCCGGCATGCCGACGATGTCCGCCGCGGCGTAGCCGAACAGCCGCTCCGCAGCCGGGTTCCAGTAGGACACCGTGCCGTCCGGCGCCTCGATCAGGATCGCATCACCGGACTGCTGGGCGACCAGGGCGAGGCGCCGGTTCTCGGCCTGGCTGCGCTCCAGCGTGTCCGCCATCCGATTGAACGTGTGGCTGATCGACTCGAATTCCGGCGCCCCGAGCGAAGGCAGCCGCGCGTGCAATTCGCCGCGCTCCATGCGGCTCAGTCCGTCGAGGATGGTGCGGACCGGGCGCAGAGACCGTCCCACCAGGAAGAACACGAGCAGGTTCACGGCCACGAGAAAGGCCAGCACGAGCGCGGTCAGGCTCTTCAGGTCGTCCCACGCATCCAGCACCGATCGGGAGGAATCCACGGTCACGGTGATGTTCCCCTCCGCGACGGGGATGTTGATCGCCGGCATGTCGGGCCGGACGAGGCGCACGAACCAGTCCGGCGCCGAACGCCCGACCTTGTAGACCGACGGCGGCGACGCATACAGCTCACGGTCGTCGTAGTCGCGCAACACGATGTCGTGCGCCCGCACGCGACCGAGTTCACGCAGGAACCGCACGAGCACCGCCTCGCGCCCGCTCGACGCGCCCAGGACCCGTGCGTCGCGAATGATCGTGGACAGCAGTTGCAGCGTCACGCGATTGGACCCTTCCATCTCCTCCCGGATGGAGCGGCGGGTGTCGTCGATCGCCACCTTCACGACGGCCAGCAGGAATCCCACCGTCAATACCGTGATCAGGAGGTTGATGCGAACGCGCAGACTCATGCCGGCCGAGCATCCCGCGCGTCGTTGGCGGCGCGCACGAGTTCGCTCTCGAAGGCAGGATGCGACGAAGCGTGTTTGGCCTGCTCCACGAACGTCAGCCGCGCACCGGGCCAGCGTTGCGCGAGTTCGTAGGCGGTGACCGGCGGACAGACGAAATCCTGCCGGCCGTGGAGGATCTCCGCGTCGATGTGGGCGATCCGTCCGATCTCGTCCAGCAGTTCACGGTCGCGCAGGAAACAGTCGTGGGCGAGGTAGTGAAGCTGGACGCGTGCACGTGCGATGGCCGCCCCTTCGTCGGCAGCAGAGCTGCCTGCCATCATGGGCGTCTCGCCGATGGACATGATCGCCCCCTCGTAGGCGTTCCAGCGCGCCGCCGCCGGTGCCGCGATCCGCGGATCGGTGTGGTGGACGAGGTCGCAGTACGACCGCACCAGGCGCCGCCAGTCGGCGCCGGGTGCCGCTTCGTAGAGCCGCGCCCATGCTTCCGGTATGAACTGGCGCAGGCCGACGAAGTACCACTCCAGTTCGCTCGCCGAGGCGAGGAAGATGCCGCGCACGACCATCCGCATCACGCGTTCGGAATGGCGCTGCGCGTAGGCGAGAGCCAGTGTACTGCCCCAGGAACCGCCGAACAGGACCCACTGGTCGACGCCCAGGGCATCCCGGATTCGCTCGATGTCGGCGACAAGATGCCAGGTCGTGTTCGCGCTCGTGCTGCCGAGAGGCGTGCTGCGTCCGCAGCCGCGCTGATCGAACAGGACGATGCGGTAGCGGGACGGGTCGAAGTAACGGCGGTGATCGGGCTTGGTCGCACTGCCCGGCCCGCCATGAAGGAACAGGACCGGAAGTCCGTCGGGAATACCGCTTTCCTCGACATGCAGGACGTGTCCGCCGTCAACCGCCAGGGCGAGAGTGCGTCGGGCTTCGAGCGGAGGATAGAGCGCGGGCATGGATGCGAGGTCAATGACGCCAGGAGGAACCGAGGCCCGCACTCTACCGCTTGTCCTCCGTCAGCACGAACTCGATGGGCAGCAGAACCGGGAAATCCCGATCCTCCAGGCCCGGGGGCGGACGCGGCAGCTTCGGCACCCGCAGGCAGCCCTCCATCGCCTCCTTGTCGAGAAGCTCGTGGCCGCTCGAGCGTTCGACCGACACCGATCGCAGGCGCGACTTTGCGGAGGGAGACACCATGAGCCTCAGCACGACCGTTCCGTGCTGCCCGAGATTGCGAGCCTTCGCCGGGTAGCTGGTCAATTTCATGCACTCCGTCGACACGGCTCGAACGAATTTGAGCGATGCGGCCGGATCCGGTCCGCCACCGCCCTGGGGGAGGTCGATCCCGATCTTCGCGGCACCATCGCCGCCCGGGATGGAATCTCCGAGATTCAATCGCTCCGCGCGCCGGGTCACGCCAGGCACGGCGCCCGCCGATGGTGTCACCGCCCGAGCCCCCTTCGGGGCGGCAGGTCGCACGGCGGCGATCCGGGCAGGTTCTGCGCGAAGCAATGGCAATGACACCACTGGCTCCGAGAGGGGCGGCGTGGCTTGCAGCTTCGGTGCCTGAGGTCCCGTTGTCGCCACATCCGTGCGCCTCGGGACCGCCGGCGGCGCCGGCGCCACCGGCGTGTCGGGTCGCGTGGCCTGCGCCCTGGGCGGTTCCGGTTGCGGTCGCACGGGGATCTCGCGAGGCACCGGAGCCGGCGACGCGTTGCCGAGGGGCACCTCGGCGTGTGCCGCCGCGGCAGGGGACGCTGCGGGCGCCGGCCTGGGTGACGTTGCGCTCGCGGTCCGGGTCGGAACATCGAGTTCGGGACGAGAACGTTCCGTCGGCAGCGCCGGCTTCGACGAGGCGGACGCTTCCCGCTCGATTTCCACGGGTGCCGCCTGTTGCGGCACCACCGGCCGCGCGACGCGCCCTCGCTCGGCGACGGTCTCCTGTCGCGGTTCTGGCCGCCCGGCGGGGGCCACTACCGGAGCAGCCGCGGACACGATCGGCACATCCGGACGCCGCACCGCCGAGGGCGCCACGGATCCCGTCTCGGACAACGCGGGACGGGCGGGTGCACGGGGCATCGGCTGCGCTTGAGGAGCCGTCGCCGGATCGACCGCCGAGACCTGCGGTCGCACTGGAACGCCCGCGGCCGGGACATCGGCGCGAAGCGCGGGCGGGTGGAGTCCCGGCGTAGGGGATGCGATCGGCATCTCCGGGCGCACCGTCGGTCGCGGCAGATTTGCCGCGGGCGCTTCGTCAGCGGTCCGTTGACGCACCATGGTTGGGGGTGATGACGAAACGACCGCATGCCCCTTCGGCGCTTCCGGCGACGCTGCCACCTGCGGACGGGACTCGGATCGTGCGGCCGGGAGCGGGGGCGTGGCCGGTGCCTCTCGATACGAAGGCCGGGCGGCAGGCGGGGCCTCCGACACTTTCGTCGGCGACTCGAGCGTCGCGAGCGCAGGCGCCGAAACGGAAGTCGGCGGACGCGTCGGCAATGGAACTTCCAACCGGGGTTCCACGCGCGGCGCCGTCTCGGTCGCGCGAAGGTCCGCACGCGGCAGCACACTGGGCTCGATGCGCAGTGCCGGTCGATTCCCCGCCTGCGGTGTGGGAGGCCGGAGGTCCGCGTGCGGTTCGGGCACCCGCACCTGCGCTTCCGACGACGCCTGGGGGCGGACAGGTACGGGCGCAGGGGGCTCGGGAACACGAGTCGTCTGGAGCCGGGGCGCCGATGCCATGCGATGAGGGGGCGCGCTGACGCGTGACTTCGATGGCCGAATCGGCGGGACGCCCTTGTGCACCGCCGCCGACGGTCGGCCATGCCGCCTGGAGACCTGGTGCGGCACCTCCTTCACCGGTTCGATCTTCATCGGCTCCGGCTCGGGCGGCGGAGGCTCGGGCGGCGGGACAGGCTCGGGCTCGATGAGCCGGACTTCGAGCACGGCCGGCGACCGTGTCTTGGCCGGTTGCAGATCGGGCCCGAAAAGGAAGAACGCCACATGGGCAAGCAGCGATACGGCCAGGGCGACCTGAAAGACGGGATCGCGCCACAGGCTGCGCACGGCGTCGGACCGTCCTTGCATCGTCACCACGAGACCGGCAGCGACTTCCCGATCGGCATCGGCGTCACGGACGCACAGCATGCGCGAATCTCATGAATATCATGAGACGAGAATGCTGATTTTTTCGTTTGTACGCCCCAGGACATGGCAGACACTTGGTGCCGGAGATACTTCGAAGCTCGGTTGCGTCGCCGGGGTGCGCCGGCAACTCGATCATGCGGCGGGCGAGTGGAGAGCGTATCGACAACGAGCGGCCCCGGCGGGCCGCAATCCTTGAAACTCTATCATCAGGAGGTTGATATGTGGAACAAGCCTGAATACACCGAAATGCGCTTCGGCTTCGAAGTGACGATGTACATCGCCAACCGCTGATCTCAGCGGTGTGTGGCGCGAAAGCCCCGTCCGCGGGGCTTTCGTTCATATGGCGCCGGAATCCCCTTGGCGGGTCACGGCGAACGATTCGAGCGGGATACCACAGGGAAGCCGCATCATCATGAGGATCCGCGTATTGGGGGCAGCCGCCGGTGGCGGATTTCCCCAATGGAACTGCAACTGCCCGAACTGCGATGGCCTGCGCAAGGGCACCCTGCGAGCCCGGGCGCGCACACAGTCGTCGATCACCCTCAGCGGCAACGATACCGACTGGGTGCTTTTCAACGCCTCGCCCGATGTGCTCGCCCAGCTCCGGAGCTTCCCGGCGCTTCAGCCCGCGCGTGCACTCCGGGATACCGGCATCCGATCCATCGTGCTGATGGACGGCCAGATCGATCACACCACCGGGCTGCTCATGCTGCGCGAAGGCAAGCCGCTCGAGTTGTATTGCTCGGACATGGTCCGCGAGGACATGACCACCGGCAATCCGCTGTTCAACATCCTCGGGCACTACTGCGGGGTGAACTGGCATCGGGTGCCGATCGAAGCCGGCAACCGCTTCGACGTGATCGGCGGGGACCATCTGGAGTTCACGTCGGTGGCGCTGAAGAGCAAGGCGCCCCCCTACTCGCCCCACCGCGACAATCCGCACGAGGGCGACAACATCGGCATGCGTGTGCGGGACACGCGCAGCGGCAAGACGCTGTTCTATGCGCCCGGCCTCGGCGAGATCGAGCCGCACATCGTCCCCTATCTCGCGGAAGCGGACTGCATCCTGGTGGACGGCACGTTCTGGACCGATGACGAGATGGTGACCCTGGGCATCTCGAAGAAACGGGCACGCGACATCGGACATCTGCCCCAGTCGGGCCCGGGCGGCATGATCGAAGTGCTGAAGCCGCTGAAGGCCGCCCGCAAGATCCTCATCCACATCAACAACACGAATCCCATCCTCAACGACGACTCTCCGGAGCGGGCCCGTCTGGCCGCCGAGGGCATCGAGGTCGCGTACGACGGCATGGATATCACCCTCTGACACAGGAGCGCGCCCATGGGTGCCATCGAGACACTTGCCCCCTGGACTCGCGAAGAGTTCGAACAACAGGTTCGCGCCAAGGGCAGTCGCTATCACATCTACCACCCGTACCACGTGGCGATGAACAGCGGCGGCCTGACCCGCGAGCAGATCCAGGGCTGGGTCTGCAATCGCTTCTACTACCAGATCGCGATCCCGATCAAGGACGGCGCGATCCTGTCGAACATGCCGGACCGCGACCATCGCCGCCTCTGGATCCAGCGCATCATCGACCATGACGGCACCCAGGGGGACGAAGGCGGCATCGAGGCCTGGCTCACGCTGGCCGAGGCGGTCGGCCTGAGGCGCAACGAAGTCACGTCCCTCAAGCACGTGCTGCCGGGTGTGCGATTTGCCGTGGATGCCTACATCAACTTTGCGCGGACGCGCCCCTGGCAGGAAGCCGTGTGCTCCTCGCTGACGGAACTGTTCGCTCCCGAGATCCACAAGGAACGCCTGGCCAACTGGCCGCAGCACTACCCGTGGATCGACGCGTCCGGCTATGCGTACTTCCGCAAGCGCCTGTCGGAAGCGCGCCGGGACGTGGAACATGGCCTGCGAGTGACGCTCGACTACTTCCAGACCCGCGCGCAGCAGGAACGGGCGCTCGACATCGTGCAGTTCAAGCTCGACATCCTCTGGACCATGTGCGACGCGATGATGGTCCAGTACGGGATCGGCGACCGGAAGATCGCCTGACGCCATGGCACAACCCAAGCGCGTCGCCTTCGATCACGAGCTTCCGATCGACATCGCGAAGTACTTCCGTTTCCAGTGGGAGCCGGCGCAGGACTGCCATGTGCTGCTGTTCCCGGAAGGGATGGTGCAGCTGCCGGGCAGTGCCGGCGAAATCATGAAGCGCGTCGACGGTACGCGCAGTCTGAATGCCATCGTGACCGAACTGGAGGCGGCCTTCCCGGGCGTGCCGGATCTGCGTGCCGATGTCGTCGATTTTCTGGAGGTCGCCCATGGAAACGGTTGGATCCGCCCGCGCGCTGCCCAGTAAGCCGCATTGGATGAATGCGGAGCTTACGTACAAGTGCCCGCTCCATTGCGTGTTCTGCTACAACCCGGTCGACTACGCGCGCACCGGACCGGAGTTGTCGACCGACGATTGGATCCGGGTGTTCCGCCAGGGCCGTGAACTCGGGCTCGTGCAGCTCGGCCTGTCCGGCGGTGAGCCGCTCATGCGCGACGATCTGGAGATACTCGTGGCCGAGTCGGGCAAGCTCGGCTACTACACCAATCTGATCACGTCGGGCATCGGCCTCACCGAGAAGCGGATCGCGGCCTTCAAGGAAGGCGGACTGAGCCATATCCAGCTGTCGTTCCAGGACTCGACGCGCGAGATGAACGATTGGCTGTCCAGCACCAAGACGTTCGAGCTCAAGAAGCGCGCGGCGGAACTCATCCAGAAATACGACTACCCGATGGTCTTCAACTGCGTGATGCATCGGCACAACGTCGACCATACGCGCGAGATCCTCGAGATGGCCGAGGCCCTGGGTGCGGAATACGTCGAACTCGCCAACACGCAGTTCTACGCGTGGGCCTTCGAGAACCGTGCGCAGCTGCTGCCGAGCCGGGAGCAACTCATCCGCGCCGAGGCGGCAACGAATGAGTTCCGGGCGCGTGTGGGCGACAAGATGCGGATCTACTTCGTCAATCCCGACTACTACGAGTCGCGCCCCAAGGCCTGCATGAACGGGTGGGGTTCGATCTTCCTCAACGTGGCCGCTGACGGTGTGGCACTCCCGTGCCACGAGGCGCGAATGCTGCCCGGCCTCACGTTCCCGAATGTCAGGGAGCACGACTTGCACTGGATCTGGCACGACTCGCCGGCATTCAATGCGTATCGCGGCGACAGCTGGATGAAGGAGCCTTGCCGGACCTGCCCCGACAAGGCGAAGGATTTCGGCGGTTGCCGGTGTCAGGCGTTCATGCTGACGGGAGACGCAACCAATGCGGACCCGGTCTGCGACCTTTCGCCCCACCACGGTCTCATCACGGATGCCGTGGCGCGTGCGCAGCACGCCTTGCCGGCGAACGTGAAGCCCATCGTGTTTCGCGACGACAGGAATTCACGCGCGCTTTCGCCACCCAAGTCGTCGGAATCGGCGCCGCTGGCCTAGTAGCACCGTGCCCCGCCGTTGCGTCGGGGCGCGCGTCGCGGATCAGTGATGGTGATGTCCCCCCGGGCCGTGCACGTGGCCATGCGTGATCTCTTCCTTCGACGCCTTGCGAACCTCGATCACCTTGCAATTGAATTGCACGGCCTTGCCGGCCAGCGGATGATTGGCGTCGACCACCACCCGCTCATCCGCCACGTCGGTCACCGTGTACACCATCACGTTGCCGGATTCCTGCGCCGTCCCCTGGAACTGCATGCCCACGGCGACATTCTTGGGAAACAGGTTGCGAGGTTCGACGCGGATGAGTGCGTCGTCATAGTCACCGAACGCGTCGTCCGGCTCCAGTCTCAGCGAACATTCGTCCCCGACCGCCTTGCCGTCGAGGGCGCTCTCCACGACCGGAAAGATTCCGTGATAGCCGCCGTGCAGGTACGTCAGCGGCTGATCGGTCTTCTCGAGCAGCTTGCCTTCGGTGTCGAACAGTTCGTAACTGATCGACACCACCATGTCCTTTCCGATCGCAAGACCCATCACATCCCCTTCATGAATTCGAGCACGCTTGCTGCATGCCCTTTGGCAATGACTCCGTACATGGCCCGAACGAGGCGGCCATCCCGGTCGATGATGAACGTCGAGCGTTGGATGCAGCGCTTGCGCCGGCCGTCGAATTCGCGTTCCTGCAGGACGCCGTAGCTCTGGCACACATCGCCCTCGGTATCCGAAAGCAGCGGGACGGACAGCCCATGCTTGTCCTGGAATGCGCTGTGAGAAATACAGTCATCCATGCTGACGCCCAGCACGAGGGCGCCGCGTCGCTTGAAAGCGTCTTCGAGATCGCTGAAGTCGATCGCCTCGATCGTGCACCCGGGTGCGTCGTCCTTGGGGTAGAAGTACAGCACGATGGCGGACTTGCCCAGAAGCGAATCGAGGCTCACCATTTCCATGGCGGCATCGGGCAGGGTGAAGCGAGGTGCGAGATCTCCTTCCTTCAGCATGTAACGACGTCTCCACGCCACCTTCCCGATCGATTCTAACTGAAATCAATTCGCATCCGACCGCACGTCAGACGCCATGCATCCCACGGATTCCGTCGAGGCAAATGCGTTGCTGGGCATGCCCGCCGCAGCGTTCCTGCGCCGCCTGTGGCATCGCCACGCCCACCTCGTCCGCCAGGCGATTCCGGGGTTCTCCGGCTTCCTCGACCGCGCCGCGATGTTCCGCCTGGCACTGCGGGACGATGTCGAAAGTCGGCTCGTCCGGCGCGATGGCCGTCGGTGGGAATTGCACCATGGTCCGTTCCGTCGCAAGGATCTCGCTGCGCTGCCGGAACGAAACTGGACACTCCTGATACAAGGCGTCAATCTTCATCTGCCGGAGGGGGCCGAACTGATCCGGCGATTCGACTTCGTATCGCATGCCCGGCTCGATGATCTGATGGTGAGCTACGCCGTGCCCGGCGGCGGCGTCGGCCCGCACTTCGACTCCTACGACGTCTTCCTGCTCCAGGGACCCGGGCGCCGGCGTTGGTGCATCAGCGCACAGGACGATCTCGAATTGCGACCGAACTTCCCGCTGAAGATCCTGCGAAAGTTTCACACCGAGGCGCGATGGACGCTCGAAGCCGGCGACATGCTCTATCTCCCGCCGCGTTACGCGCACGACGGCGTCGCCATCGACGAATGCCTTACGTACTCGATCGGATTCCGTGCACCTGCATTCCAGGAGTTCGCGCAGGAATTCCTGATGCGTTTGTCCGAGCACCTCGACCTGCCCGGCCGCTACGCGGATCCATCCCCCGGCGTCACCCGCACACCCGGCCGGATTCCGGTGCGACTCGTCGACGCTACGCAGGGCGCGCTGAAGCGCATCCGATGGAATCGACGAGATGTGGAGGAGTGCCTCGGCTGCTACCTGACGGACCCCAAGCCCAGCGTCTTCTTCTCGCCTCGCGAATCACCGCTGCCACGGGCATCGTTGGCCAGACGCATGCGCGACGAGGACATCCGACTGCATCGAAAGTCGCAGATGCTGTATTCGTCCCGGGCCGTGTTCCTGAACGGCGAGGTATACCGATTCCCCCGCAACCTGCCGGCTTGGCTCTGCACGCTGTCGGACCGCCGGCACGTCCGCATCGGCGCGCCGAGCTCGACAGACGTCGATCTGGTCCGGGAGTGGCACGCCAGCGGCTTCGTCGCCCTGTCCAACGACACGGAGGATCCCGAGGATGGCTGATCTGTCCCTGCTCAGGGTCGAACTCGCCCTGGCGAGCTATGCGGAAGTGGACGCGGCCATCGACCGCGCACTGGCGCACTCGCTGCGCCGCATCGACCTATTCGAGAATGTCCTCGATCGACGCTGGAATCAGTCGGACCGCATCGATCGCCTGCGAGCGTTCTGTCTGGCCGGGCGGCGCAATGAATTCCGGATCGTCCTCCATGACGCGGAGTCGGTGCTGCGTCACTGCCCTCGCATCGCGTCACTGCAACGGACGTTCAGCCACGTCCTATCCATCCGGGAGACACGGCCCGAGGCACGCTCCGCCCACGACGCCTTGTTGATCGTGGATGGAATGCACCATGTGCTGCGCTTCCACGCGGACAACGCGCGTGGCCGCTTTGCCGAGAACGCCCCGGAAGATACGCGGCCGCTCTGCGAGCGCTTCGAGGAGATCTGGGCGGCTGCTGATCCTGCCGTGCCCGCCACGACCATCGGCCTCTAGGGCCCAATCGCACCCGGGCGCAATTTACCTCTAGCAATAATTTGTAAGACTCTGTTACAATCACGCACGTCCGTGATACATAGGGCGTGCAATAGCCTGAATCACAAGACGACTCCTCCCCCAACTTGTCAACTCACAAGGACATTCTCATGACCCGCTCGCTCCTGATCGCCGCCCTCCTCGCCGTTGCCCTGTCCGCTTGCGGCAAGAAGGAAGAACCCGCGCCCGCCCCGGCGCCGGCGCCCGCGCCCGCCGCTGAGCAAAAGCCGGCTGAACCCGCGCCCGCCGCGCCGGCCCCCGCCGCCGATGCCGCCAAGCCGGCCGACGCCGCTGCTCCGGCTGCCGCTCCGGCCGCCGATGCCGCCAAGCCGGCCGACGCCGCTGCTCCGGCCGCCAAGACCGAAGAGAAGAAGTAATCCGCTGCGGGCACGTCGCCCGCGTGGAATGAAGACCGGCCCGCAGTCAGGGCCGGTTTTTTTTCGAGTTGCGCGGGAGCGCGTCGGACGAACCGACGCGCGCATGCATTCCTCAGGACAACTGACGCCAGTCGAGCCCCAGGTCCTGGTCCGCCACGCCGACCCACTCAGGCGAGCAGCCGAGCGCTTCGGACAGCGCGCGCCTCGCCAAGGCGGGCGTATTGTTCTGGCGTGACAGATGAACGCCGATCACATGGCGCAGGCGGGATCGATCGAGCCCCCGCAGCAGGTCCATGGCTTGATCATTGGAGAGATGTCCGAACGCGCCACCGACCCGTGACTTGAGGGCGGGCGGATACGGTCCGCGCTGCAGCATCTCGACGTCGTGATTGCACTCCAGCGCAAGGGCATCACAACCGGAAAGCACTGATCGGATGTGCGTCGTCGCCTTACCGACATCGGTGAGGACGCCGAGCTTCACGGCCCCGTCGGAGAACACGTATTGAGCGGGTTCGCCGGCGTCATGCGGCACCGGGAAGGGCGTGACCTCCAGGTCTCCGATCTGCAGCGACTGGTAGCCCTCGATGAAATGGAGTGTGGTCTCCTCCAGCGAGCCGCGACTCCCACGCCACGTTCCGCGCGTGAGCCAGACCGGCAGTGCGAACTTGCGCGCCAGCCGCCCCACCCCGGACACATGATCATCGTGCTCATGCGTGACGACGATGGCAGTGAGGGAATGGCCTTCGACGCCCAGGCGCTGAAGTCGCAAGAGCGTCTCCTTCAGGGGGAACCCGCAATCCAGAAGGATGCGGGTCGAGCCTGATTCCACCAGCAGGGCGTTGCCCGAACTGCCGCTGCCCAGGTAGGCGAATCGCAATGGCGTGCGAACGTCAAGAAACCGCGTACGGGTAGCCGGCTACTTCAACTGCTCCACGAGCAACGCCAGGATTCGTTTCGCCGTATCGCTGCCGTCGGGTGCCCCGTTGCGGTCCAACACGCGGACCTGCGCGCCGTTGCTCGCCTCCGGTGCCGCCGCAACCTGGATGCGAAACTGGTCCGGGTTCTTGGGATCGTCGCTGCGCCAGAATGCCAGTTTCGCGACGCCGGATTTCTTCGGCGCTTCCGCTTCGGGATCCTGGTAACGAACGAAGAAGACGCCATCGGCGCGATTCCTGTCCTCAACCATGAATCCGACGCGGTCGAGTGCCAGACCGACCCGTCGCCAGGCGCGATCGAAGGAATCGTTCAACGAAACGACGCTCACGTCCTTCCACTTGACGAGGGCGGCACGGGCATCGGTCGCGTCTGCCGCCTTTGCAACGGCCGCGACCTGCTGCGGTTCGAGCCCCAACCGGTTTGCAAGCCGCGCCAGCATCGTGGCCTCGAGTTCGGGATCGCTCGGGCGCGCCTGCCAGCGGGTGTTGTTGTCCCGCTCGCGGACGTAGACCTCCGAGATACCCTTGTGACTGATATAGATCTCGGTCACGTTGGGATCGGCCCCTCGCTCCAGCCTCGTCCGGAACTTGTCGCGTTCCGGGAGCGAACTGACCGCGTCAAGCGCCTTGTTCAGGAAACCGGTCAAGCCACCGACGGGGATCTTCGCGCGGTTCTCTGCCCAGTCCGTTTCCATGTAGCCGATGTCCGGCTCCTCGGACTTGATGAGGAACCCGTTCTCGAGCCAGAAGTCCTTGACCAGCACCCAGACCTGATCGGCGGGCGCTTTGACCACGAGCCACCGCTGGACGCCCGCACGGTCCATCTTCACGCGGTCAAGTACAGGGAGCACGGTGCCGGCCGGAACGGCAACGGCACTTGCTTTACCCTGTTGCTGGTATTCCGAGAACGTCTTGCGGTCACCGGGCGCCGAATCCGGCACCGTGTAGCGGGTGGCCGACGCCGGCGCTGCCAGATCGGGCGGCACTTCGAGAGGCGGAAGCTTCCCTGCGGACTTGTAGTCGATCTTCTTGCCGTCGAGAGCGCCAGTGCACCCGGCCAACACCACGCACACCACCAGGAAGGCGCGTGACCCGCAAACGCCGAACAGGCCACGGCGCTTCTGCTGAACTACGGTTTGCATCGACATCGTCAAGCAGGCTCCAGGACCCGGCCGATGCCGGCATCCGCCATGGCCGCGCGCAGGGTGGCGTGATGTTGCTCGGCGAGCGGGGTCAGCGGCAGACGTATGCCCGCACCCATGAGGCCCATCTGCTGCAGGACCCATTTCACCGGGATCGGGTTGGCTTCCACGAACAGACTGCGGTGCAGTCCCATCAATCTGTCATTGACGGCGCGCGCCACCGGGAGGTTCCCCGCGAGAGCGGCATCGCACATTTCCCGCATGAGTCGGGGTGCAACGTTGGCAGTCACGGAAATCACCCCTTGGCCGCCCATCAACATGAGCGCAAGACCCGAACCGTCGTCTCCGCTGTAGACGGCGAAATCCCGCGGGAGACGCTTCAGCAGGTCGGCGCCTCGCTCGAGGTTGCCCGTCGCATCCTTGATGCCGACGATGTTCTGGACCTGTGACAAACGAAGGACCGTGTCGTTGTGCAGATCGGCCACCGTCCGTCCGGGCACGTTGTACAGGATCGTGGGCAGCGGCGCGGCCTCGGCGATGGCACGGAAGTGCCGGTAGAGCCCCTCCTGTGAGGGTTTGTTGTAGTACGGGACGACGGACAGGGCCATAGCGGCTCCCGCGGCGTGCGCATATCGTTGCAGCTCGATCGCTTCGCGCGTGCTGTTGGCCCCGGTTCCCGCGATGATGGGAACACGCCCCTTCACATGCTCGACGGCGGTGCGGATCAGCAGGCAATGTTCATCGAAATCGACGGTGGGCGATTCGCCGGTCGTGCCCACGACCACGAGGCCCTGGGTTCCTTCACGAAGGTGGAAATCGATGAAGCGACGGAATCCGTCGAGGTCGAGACGGCCATCGTCGGCCATGGGTGTCGCAATGGCGACCAGGCTGCCGGTGAGCATGACGTTCCCCTGTGCAAAGGCGGAATTCTAACTGATGGCCCGACCGTTCCGGCGTCCGCACACGGCATCGTCACTCGCGCCGGGCGCAGATGCGCTGGATCCTGGCGGGCCGCGGAGTGGTTACTTCGACATCCTCGTACGCGATCACGCGCAATTGTCCGCGGACGGCATCGATCAATTCACCCGGCTTCAGGAGGAAGGCCGGATTGGACGGGCGGCCGAATCGTTCGTTGCCGATCGCGAACGTCTCGTAGATCAGGATGCCGCCGTCGGCCACCGCTGCCACGATGCGGGCGAGGATCGGTCGATGCAGGTAGTTCGTCACGATCACGCCGCCGAATTGCCGGTGGTCGAACGGCCAGGGCGCCCCCTCGAGATCCGCTTGGAGAAATGTCACGCGCGCGACGCCCTGCAAGGCGACTGCAGCGGCAGGATCCCGGTCGATTCCCGTCACGGGATGACCGCGTGCGGCCAACCAGCGCGCATGCCGGCCGCCACCGCAGGCGACGTCGAGCACATCGGCACCGGCCGGCATCTCGCCCGCCCAATGCGTCACCCACGGTGAGGCTGCCGCTCCGCCGGTGTGCTCGTCGCCGCCAGGTACCGTCATCGCGCACTCCGCCACTGTTCGAGGACATGCATCATCGCTGCGACACTCTCGACTTCGAGGCGTTCGATCATGGGTACGAACGTCGGCAACGACAGATAGAGCATCAGGAAGCCCAGAGACAAGGTGATCGGAAAGCCGACCGCGAACAGATTGAGCTGCGGCGCCGCGCGCGTAAGGATCCCGATGGCCACGTTGGCCACGAGCAGGGCACCCACCACCGGGAGCGCCATCATCAAGCCGATACGAAAGATCTCGCCGCCCCAGAAGACCACGCTCCGGAATCCTGCGCTGGCGAGCGGTTCGGCGGCAATCGGCAACGTTCGGAAGCTCTCCGACAGCGCGGTCAGCAACAGGTGATGCCCATTGGTCGCGAGCAGCGTGAGAATGGCGATCAATCCATAGAACTGGGCCACGACCGGCGTCTGACCGGATCCGGCGGGGTCGAAGAACACCGCAAAGCCGAGGCCCACCTGAAGGCCGGCGAGTTGTCCTGCCATCTCGGCGGCCGCCACCGCAATCCGGGCCATGAAGCCCATCGACACGCCGATCAGGAGTTGTTGCCCGAGAACGAGGATGCCCGCTGCGGACATCAGTTCGACGCGCGGAACGGCGGGCAGCGTCGGCGCAATCAATCCGGCCAGGAACAAGGCCAGCAGGATCTTGGCGCGAAGCGGCACGCTGCGGTTGCCCAGGACCGGCTCGGTCGCGATGAACGACAGTATCCGGATGAACGGCCACCCGATCCCCGCCAGGATCTCCGTGAACTGTGCGACCGTGAAACCGATCACGACCAGGATCCGTCGCGGCAATCAGCCGATGAGCTGCGGAATCGACGAGAACAACTGCCGGGTGAAGTCCACCAGGGTGGAGAGCATCCACGGCCCGGCGAGAACGAACACGGCGAACATCGCCAGCAGCTTCGGAATGAACGACAAGGTCATCTCGTTGATCTGGGTCGCTGCCTGGAAGATGCTCACCAGCAGACCCACGACGAGCGCCGTCAGCAACAGGGGCGCAGACACGAACACGAGAACCTCGAGCGCTTGCTGGATGAGTGCAATGACGGTCTGCGGCGACATGGACGAGGACCTCGAACGCGGTGGGGGATCGGCAGCTAGACGTAGAAGCTTCGCACGAGGGAACCGACCAGAAGATTCCAGCCGTCGACAAGCACGAACAGCATCAGCTTGAAGGGGAGCGAAATGATCACAGGCGACAGCATCATCATGCCCATCGACATCAACACGCTCGACACGACGAGATCGATGATCAGGAACGGGATGAATACGACGAACCCGATCTGGAACGCGGTCTTCAGTTCGGAGATCACGTAGGCCGGCACCAGCACCTTCATCTCGACCGCATCGGGGTTCTTCGGCTGCGGGCCGTTCGAGAGCTTCACGAACAAGGCGACGTCCGCCTCGCGGGTCTGCTTCAGCATGAAAGTCTTGAGCGGGACGGCCGCCCGGTCGATCGCCTCGTCGAATTTGATCGATTCGTCGGAGAACGGCTTGTAGGCCTCGGCGTAGATCCGGTCGAAGACCGGCGCCATCACGAAGAACGTCAGGAACAGCGAAAGGCCCACCAGGACCTGGTTGGGAGGCGTCTGGATCGTGCCGAGCGCCTGACGCAGCAACGACAGCACGATGATGATCCGGGTGAAGCTCGTCATCATCAGCAGCAGCGCGGGCAGGAACGTCAGCGCCGTCAGGAACAGCAGCGTCTGCAGCGAGAGCGAGAAGGTCTGCGTGCCCCCGGGACCCGGCGACGACGTGATGGCTGGAAGACCCGCCTGGGCCAGGGCGGCATCCGCGGCAACCGGGAGCAGCAGCGCGACGAGAATGCGGGTTGCCGATACGATCTTCATGCCGCCCGATTATACGGGCCGCCCGCTGCGGAAACGGCGTGCGCGAACGACGTTCGCGCCCCCGGAATGCGCCGGCGGAGATCGGTCAACCGGATGCCGTCTTGCCTTCCGTCCGTCCGCGGGACAACCAGCGGGACAGCAGTTCGTCCGCACGCGGCGGCGGCGATCGGTACGTGGCCGCGTCGGCAGGACGGGGCAGCGTGTGCAGGGCCTGCACATGCGTCGCCGTCACGCCTGCGACGATCCACGTGTCATCGATCTCCAGGATGACGACCCGCTCGCGCGGCCCCACCATGACCCCGCCCACGATGCGAACCGGACCGGCAGAAACGCCCGTGCCCGGCAGATAGCGACGCGCCAGCCACGCCGCCACTGCGATGGCGGCGAGCACGAGCCCCAATCCGACGACGACCTGAAACAGGGTGGAGAAACCGGTCACGGGGACCGTGGCAGCCGGTGTCGTGTCCGCAGCAGATGCCACCGCGGCGAAAAGTCCCTGGACGAACGCACCGATCCGCGCGACCCGGTTCATCGATTGATCCCGCGCAGCCTCTCCTCGGGGGTGATCACGTCGGTGAGCCGGATGCCGAACTTGTCGTTGACGACCACCACTTCGCCTTGCGCGATGAGACAGCCGTTCACGAGCACATCCATCGGTTCGCCGGCGAGCGCCTCGAGTTCCACGACGGACCCCTGTGCCAGTTGCAGCAGGTTGCGGATCGCGATCTTCGTGCGCCCCAACTCCACCGTCAGCGTGACGGGGATGTCGAGGATCATCTCGATCTTGTTGCTCGATACGCCGGCGAGCGCGTCCGGCTTCAGTTCCTGGAATACGTCCGCCGGGCGGACCGCCGCTGCGTCCGCCGCAGGTTCGGCCGTCGCACTCGTCTGCTCGGCCATCGCCGCGGCCCAATCGTCCGCGGAGATGTCGTCCTGCTCCTCGTCAACCATGACGTTCCTCTTCCTCCAGGGCCGCGAGCGTCAGCACACGATCCACCTTGAGTGCGTACTGGCCATTGGCGACCCCGTACTTGCATTCGAGCACCGGAATCCCGTCGACCTCGGCCTTCACATGATCGGGGATGTTGAGCGGGATCACGTCACCCACTTCGAGATCCATCAGTTCGCGCAGTGTCAGCGTCGCGGTCGCCAGGGTTGCCACCACTTCCACTTCGGCCCCCTGCACCTGCCGCGTCATCATCTTCACCCAACGCAGATCGGATTCCGCCCGATCCGCCTGGAACGTGCTGTAGATGATGTCGCGGATCGGTTCGAGTGTCGAATACGGCAGGCACACGAACACGTCGCCGCCGCCGCTGCCCAGATCCACCGTGAAGCTCGCCGTGACGACCACCTCCGTGGGCGTGCAGATGTTGGCGAACTGCGTGTTCATCTCCGATCGCACGTACTCCAGGTTGAGCGGATAGACCGGCGCCCACGCCTTGGAGAATTCCGCGAAGATCACATCGAGCAGCCGCTGGATGACGCGCTGTTCGGTCGGGGTGAAGTCCCGGCCCTCGATGCGCGTGTGGATCTGTCCGCTGCCGCCGAACAGATGATCGACCACCTGGAATACCAGGGTCGGCTCGATGATGACGAGGCCCGAGCCGCGCAGCGGATTGGCGTGCACGACATTGAGATTCGTGGGCACGACGAGGTTGCGGACGAAATCTCCGTACTTCTGCACCTTGACCGGGTTGATCGAGATCTCGGCGCTGCGCCGCATGAAGTTGTAGAGACCCAGCCGCAACAGCCGGGCGAAGCGCTCGTTGATGAGTTCGAGCGTGGGCATCCGCCCACGGACGATCCTTTCCTGCCGGCCGATGTCGTAGGCGCGCACCCCGCCGTTGCCGGCTTCCGACTCGACCTCTTCGGGCTCGCCGGATACGCCCCGCAGCAATGCATCGACTTCTTCCTGGGAAAGGATGTCGTCGGCCATTCGCCTATTGGATGACGAACGAGGTGAGCAGCACGTCCTGGACGCCCTTCTTGGGCTTCCACTTGCTCGGGTCGGCGCCTTCGGGCGCAGGCTTGTACATCCCGATCGGTCGATTGACCGCATCGCGGATCTCGGATCGCAACTTGTTCTTGCCCTCCAGAGTGCCCAACTCGTCCACGCGCTTGGCGGTGAGGATCAGAAGAATGCCGTTGCGCACCTCGGGGAGGTGCAGCTTGATCTTGTCGGCGACTTCTGGGGCTGCCACTTTCAGATCGATCCCCACTTGGAGATAGCGATCGGAACCCTCGGACGCCAGATTGACCGTGAAGGGTTCGAGCGTGATGAACACCGGCGGCTTGGCCTTGCCGTGATCGTCGTCTGCATCTTCCCCATCGGCTTCGCCCTCATCGTGCCCGGCGTCGGCTTTCGCTTCGCCATGCTCCGCATCATCCTTGCCGTGTCCCTTCGCCTTCTTCTTGCCGAAGAAGAGGAAGTACGCGGCGCCCCCGCCCCCGGCAATCAGCACGACGACGAGTATCGCGACGATGAGAAGCAGTTTCTTCTTCTTCCCGCCACCGCCGGACTCGCCTTCGGCCGCCAGATCACCCGGTTTCGCTGCTGCTGCTTTCGCTGACATGTTTTCCTCTTCGGATGTACGAGTTAGGACGGACATGTCATCGGCGCGCCAGCGCTTGACTCAAGCACCGAAATTGCCTTTCTGCAGCATCGGCGAGGAGCCTACCGTCAAACCCTTTAAAAAACAATAGGCTCTTGCGAAAACCTTAGGTAGTGACTGAGCTTTCTGCCGTGAACGTGCCGAGTGTGGGTCCCGATACGGCGACAGACACGCCATCCGCTGCCCGCGAGGCGCCCGAGGATTCGCGCTACGCAATTGATTTCATGAACTCTTTAATGGCGACTTCAGGCGCAAGGTCGTGCGGGCAACTGACGCCGGCGAGCACAAAGAAAAACGCCCGAGGGAGCAATACCCCTCGGGCGTGCAAGCGCCAACGCAAGGTTGGCGGGGAGGAGACGGTCAGGCGAAGAGGTCGACGGCGCGCACCCCGGTCAGGCCGCTGGTCCATCGGGATTCGCCGAGCGGCGCAATCGTTCCGGTGGCGGCTTCCGAGTCGTCGCGACGCCCGCCGCGAGGCCGTCCATCGGACGACTGCTGACCCGAGCGGGCATCGGCGCCGACAAAGACGTCACCGAGGGATACCCCCGCCGACGAGAACGCGTCGGACAGACGCGGTACCGCCGACTGGAGCGCGTCGCGCACCGTGGCGTGGGGGGAGAAGAACGAGACGCTCGCCTGATCCCCGGTCACGGAGACCCGCACTTCGACGGGGCCCAGGTTGGGCGGATTGAGTTGGAGTTCCGCCGTGGGCGCCCGCGACTGCATCACCCAGGTAACGCGGTCCGCGACGGCATCCGCCCAGCCGTCGGCACCCACCGGGACGGAAACGGACGGGCGGACGGTCTGCGTCTCCGCCACCCTGGTGGCGTCCGTCGCCTTCAGGCTCTCGACGGCCGTCGTGTGTGTGGCCAATCCGCTCACCGACGCGGAAACGACGGCGGGTTCGGAGAGATCCCGTACACCGCGCGACGCACGAGCGCCGGCCACCGCGACAACTTCCTGACCGGCATGCTCCGGTTCCCGCAGGAACGCCTGGAATTCCGGGACGTCGGTCCGCTTCTGCTCGCGGACCTCAGTCTTGCTCGACCGGGCGTCGGCGGGGTCGGCGCCACGCTCCTGATGGCTTGTCGTCTGCACGATGGCGTCCGAACCGGTGCGAGCCGTCCGGCGCGAGCCCTCTCCGGCACCGGCGTCCGTCGTCACGCGCCGGATGACGGCGTGCATCGCGTCGACCGGCGCCAAGATCGGCGAGGGAGCGTTGTCGGAGAGCATGGTCAGGAGACCGGCGACGCCGCCGTCCTCCGCCGTCTCGGTCGAGTCGTCGGTGCGCTCGGCATCCACCGGGGGGGATGTCGCGCCCTTGCCATCCGCGCGGGCCATCTGTCCCTTCAACACGTCACCGAAGGCGGGCCCCCCGGATTCGACCGTGTCTGTACTCGAGGGGGCACCGGCAGCGGCGGGGGCGGCAAGATTCGCCGGCTTCGCGGCGACGGGCGGCAAGAGTGTTCCTTCTGGCATTGCAAACCTCGTCAAAACGGGATCGTGACCCGTTGTTGGCAATGCCCGTGCCATGACATTCGCGTTCGATCGCTCCGCAACGCGGGACTACTTCCGCGGTGCCCGTCCCCCCTCCGTGTGGACGCGCCGCGCGAACTCGTCCTGCCCCTTCTGCTCCTGCTTCTGTTCGCGCTTGGCTTCGCGCTCGTCATGACGCTGCGCAAGCACGTCGAACGCCTGCTCCTGCCGATGCTGCTCCTGCCAGGTCGTGCGTGCGAGTTCCCATGACGCACGCGCCCGCACGACTTCCGTTCGCTGCGCTTCGACGGCCGCACCGAGCCGGACGAGGAACGCATCGAACTCGCGCAGACGCGCGCCGCTGGCGCCCTCGGTCAGCACCTGCCCGCGTTGCATGCGGTACTCATCGCGGTAACGCTCGAGCTCCGCCAGCTTCCCTTCGGCCGCCTGAAGACGCGCCGCCTGTCCTCGAACGACGGCCGCTGCATCCTCCGCACGTCGATGAACGACCGAGCGCACGGTCTCGAGGGGAAAACGCTTAGCCACGGCCGGCACGCCCGGTCGACGCATGCATCGCGCGGCCACCCCGGGCGCAGCGCAACCACAATCGCCGTTCGAAGCTCTCGCCCATCGGCGGCTACACCATCGACTCGGCCAGGAGGGCCGTGAGCGCCGCCCGCGTCGCCGCGTAGGCCGAGCGCTCGCCGATGTCCTGGCGCAGGAATGCGCTCATCTGGTCGCGCAGCCGGATGGCTTCGTCGACTTCGGGATCGGCCCCGAGCACGTAGGCGCCGACGTTGATGAGATCACGGCTGCGGCGAAACGCCGAGTAGAGCTGCTTGAAGCGGCGCACGCGCGCGAGATCGTCGTCGGCCACGATCTCGGTCATCGTGCGGCTGATGGAAGCTTCGATGTCGATGGCCGGGTAGTGCCCCTGGTCGGCGATATCGCGGGACAGCACGATGTGCCCGTCCAGAATCGCGCGCGCCGCATCGGCGATCGGATCCTGCTGGTCGTCCCCTTCCGTGAGCACCGTGTAGAAGGCCGTGATGGACCCTTCCTCGTCGTCGCCATTGCCTGCGCGCTCCACGAGCTGCGGGAGCTTGGCGAACACCGACGGCGTGTATCCCTTCGTCGCCGGCGGCTCGCCGATCGCAAGCGAGATCTCGCGCTGGGCCATGGCAAAACGCGTCAGGGAATCCATGATCAGCAGCACGTGCCGCCCTTCGCTGCGGAAGTGCTCGGCAAGCGCCGTGGCATAGGCAGCTCCGTGCAGGCGCAGCAGAGGCGGACTGTCTGCCGGCGCCGCGACCACGACGGATCGGGCGAGTCCCGTCGGCCCCAGGATGTTCTCGATGAACTCCTTCACCTCCCGGCCGCGCTCGCCGATCAGACCGACGACCACGACATCCGCCTCGGTGTAGCGGGCCATCATGCCGAGCAGCACGCTCTTGCCGACACCGCTGCCCGCGAACAGGCCGAGCCGCTGGCCTCGGCCGACGGTCAGGAGGCCGTTGATCGCCTTGACGCCGACGTCGAGCACTTCGCGGATGGGCCGTCGCTCGAGCGGATTGATGGGACGGCTGTACAGGGGAACGTGGCGATCGAAGGCAAGCGCACCGCGGTCGTCCAGCGCTCGCCCCGTGCCGTCGAGGACACGACCGAGCAGGCCGATCCCGACGCCGACCTGCCGCGCGCGATCGGCCGCACGTCGCCGTGGAATGAAGTCGGTTCCGAGCCCCGGCGTCCGCACGGCGCCGGCTTCGATCGGCACGACCAGTGCCCCGGGCTCCAGTCCGTAGACGTCGGTGGCAGGCATCAGATAGAGGTGGTCGCCAGAGAATCCGACCACCTCCGCGTCGACGCGTTGGCCCGTCGGGGCGATCACGTAGCAGGAGTTGCCGACCGGAAGCTTGAGTCCGACCGCCTCCATGACGAGCCCGGCCACCCGGGTGAGGCGACCGCTGACCGTCCAGGGGGCCGTGGCAGCGAGCGCCGTGTGGCAATCCTGAAAGTACTTCTGCCAGCGACGCTCGCGGCTCATCGGCCGGGACTCAGAGGTTCAGATCCAGCCACGCGTCGTCGCGCCCGAGACTGGCCACGACGCGCCGCCAGCGGTTCTCGAGAGTCGCGTCGATCTCGGTCGTGGCATTCTGGAACTTGCAACCTCCCCGCTCCATCTTCGGGTCCTCGACCAGCGACCACGGCATCGGAACACTTTCCTCGCCGACGGACTGCCGCACGAGTTCCGCATCGGCCGGGTGAAGGATCAACCGCGGACCGTTGCCCAGGTCCGGAAACGTCTTGGCGGCCTCGCGGATGATTTCCAGCACCAGTTCCGGCCTGACCCGCAGGGATCGGCGCACGATCAGCTTCGCCAGTTCGAGGGAGAGCGACAACACGTCGGTGGCGATACCCTGTTCGAGATCCTCCACCAGCGCCTTGAGATGATCGAGAAGCGCGCGCAATTCCTGCGCTTCCTGGGCGCCCCGCGCCAGGCCTTCGGCATGGCCGGCCGCGTGACCCTCTGCCCGTGCGGACGACCGGAGCGCTTCCAACTCCGCCTGCAGCGCCACTTCGGGGGATTCGGAGCGGATTTCCGGCTCCGCGGACTGGGCCGGTGCAGCTGCGACCGGGTCGATTGCAGCGACGGCCGCGGCTTCCTCGGGCTCGACGACGGCGGGCTGAAGCGCGGCGGCGAGATCGCCGGGACGCCACGGTGCCGCGCGACGCGCGGATGCCCCGCGGATGACGGTGCGCCTATTCGACAAGCCCTTCGTCCCCCCCCTTGCTGCCGATCACGATCTGTCCCTCGTCGGCGAGACGCCGGACGATCTTGAGGATCTCCTTCTGCTCGCTCTCCACTTCCGAGAGCCGCACCGGGCCTTTCGCTTCGAGATCCTCGCGAAGCATCTCGGCGGCCCGGCTCGACATGTTCTTGAAGATCTTTTCCTTCATCTCCTCCGACGTGCCCTTCAGCGCGACCACCAGGGTCTCGGACTGCACTTCGCGCATCAGCAGCTGGATGCTGCGATCGTCGAGCTCCAGCAGATTCTCGAAGACGAACATCTTGTCCTGGATCTTCTGGGCGAGCTCGGCATCCGACTCCTTGATGTATTCGGTCACCGATGCCTCGATCTGGCCGCCCATGAAGTTGAGGATGTCCGCGGCAACGTCCACCCCCCCCAACGCCCCCTTGCGCACGCGGTCCCCGCCGCTCAGCAGTTGGGTCAGGACCTCGTTCAAGTCACGCAGCGCGGCGGGCTGCACCCCTTCGAGCGTCGCGATGCGCAGCATCACGTCGTTGCGCAGGCGTTCCGTGAACGCCTTGAGGATGTCGCTCGCCTGATCGGCATCGAGATGCGCGAGGATCGTCGCGATGATCTGCGGGTGTTCGTTCTTGATGAGTTCCGCGACGGACGTCGCATCCATCCACTTGAGGCTCTCGATGCCGGCGTTGTCCGCCGGTTGCACGATGCGGTCGATGAGCGCGCCCGCCTTGTCGTTGCCCAGCGCCTTGGTGAGGACGGCCCGGATGTACTCGGTCGAGTCGGCCGTGATCCCGTCCTGCTGCTCGGCTTCCTCGCGGAAGGCGGTGACCACCTCTTCCACGCGGTCGCGCGGGATGCTGTTGATCTTCGCCATCTCGGTCCCGAGTTTCTGGACCTCCTTCGGCCCGAGGAACTTGAAGACCTCGACGGCCGCCTCCTCCCCGATCGTCATCAGCAGGACCGCGGCCCGGTTGACGCTTTCCTCACTCATCCTTGGTCACCCAGTCCTTGATGATCTGCGCCACGAGCCTCGGGTTGTCGCGCGCGAGTTCGCGCACGAAGCGGATATTGCGCTCGTATTCGGTCTCTTCCTTCGGCGGCGCTTCGACGCCCCCCTCGCCGCCCGCGGCCGTCGCGCCTCCCTCGCCGCGTGCGCTCCCTCCACCTTCCATGGGCACCTCGGCGCCTTCGGCGCCCGCTGCGGCCGGCGCGGGCTCGGGCGGTGTGCTGACCCGGATGAACTCCTTGACGCCCGACCGGACGATCCAGAGGAATGCCAGCGCGAAGGCCAGGGCGAGCAAGGTCGTCGCGTTGGTCGCGAGCTTCTCGAGCCAGAATCCCGGATCCTTCCACCAGGCGACGGAGACCTCGTCGGCCGGGCCACGGAACTGGGCATTGACGACGTTCACGGTATCGCCGCGCGCCTTGTCGTAGCCCATGGCCTCGCGGACGAGGTTCTGGATCTGGCCCATCTCCTGTTCGGTGAACGGCACGAACTTGGTCGTTTCGCCCTCGATCACCCGCTTGTAGTTGACGACCACGGCCACGGACAGGCGCTTCAGGGTGCCGATCTCTCCCTTGGTGTGGCGGATCGTCTTGTCGACCTCGAAGTTGATGCGCGTGTCCTTCTGGGACGTCGTGGCCATCGGGACCGTGCCGTTGGCGTTCGCGGCGTTGGGCTGGGGAGCCACGAGAGGCGCGGCCGCAGCCCCCGGCGGAGTGTTGGACAGCGCCCCCGGCACCCCTTGCGGCGGTTGCGGCGTCTGGCTCTGGTTCTCCGTGAGCTGTTGGCTCCGCATGGCCTGGTCTTTCGGATCGCTGTTCGGCCGGTAGGTCTCGGAGGTCTGCTCGACTTCGGAGAAGTCGAGTGCCGCGGCAACCTGCGCCCGGACATTGTCGGGCCCGGTGATCGGCTTCAGGATGTTCTCGATCCGGTCGACGTAGCTCTTCTCGACCTGCCGGACGAATTTGAGCTGGGTCCGATCCAGGCCGGCCGCCGTGGCGTCCTCATTGGGTCCCGAGAGCAGTGTGCCGCTCTGGTCGACGACGGTCACGGCCCGGGGCGAGAGTTCAGGCACGCTGGACGCGATCAGGTGGACGATGCCGCTCACCTGGGCCGGGTCGAGCACCCGCCCGGGATGCACCGTGACCAGGACCGACGCGCTCGGCCGCTGGTTCTCGCGGATGAACACGGTCTGACGAGGCACGGCCAGGTGGACCCGCGCGTCCTCGACCTCCTGCAGGGAACGGATGGTCCGGGCGAGTTCGCCTTCGAGCGCCCGCTGAAACTTGACGGTCTTGTCCTCGGTGCTCTCCCCGAACTTGGGGGTCTCGAGCAGTTCGAATCCGACGCCCCCCCCTTTCGGCAGGCCCTGCGTGGCCAGTTGCAGACGTGTCTTGTACACGACGTCGTCCGGCACGAGGATCGCGCCGCCGCCGTCGGTGATCTTGTAGGGGACGTTCATCTGCGACAGCTGGGCGATGATCGCGCCGCCGTCCTTGTCGGAGATGTTGGAGAAGAGAACCTTGTATTCGGGGGTGCGCGAACTGATGGCGAGGACCACCAGGAGCGAGATCAGTCCCGCGACACCGACGATGAGCCCGACCTTCCGGGCGTTGCTGAGCTTGTCGAAAGCCTCCCGCAGCTTCAGGAGGATTTCACGGGGAGCCTGTGCCATCCGAGGAGCGCCCGGGATTCAGGCTCAGACTTGCATGCTCATGATTTCCTGATACGCCGAGACGAGGCGGTTGCGCACCTGGACCATGGTCTGGAAGGACAGGCTCGCCTTCTGGAGTTGCACCATGACATCCTGGAGATTGACGTTGGGATCGTTCGCGTCGAAGGACTGCTGCAGGCTTTCCGCCTCCTGCTGCGCGGAGTTCACCTGCGCAAGCGAGGCCTGGAGGAGGTCGGCAAAATTTGCCGCCCCGGCGGCAGGGGTTGCCGGGGCGTCCCCGGCGGCCTTGGCGGCCGCCTGGCGCAATTCGCCGAGTAGCTGATCGATTCCCTGTGTATTCATACGTGTCCGGGCGCTAGGATTTCCTGGCTCGAGGTTCCGGCCGCCCACGAGGCGACGACAAATGCAAACCCCATGCCGTGTCAGTTGCCGCTGTCATCCTGTCCGCCGCTCGCGGGAACCGCGAATCCCTCCTGACGGTACTGCTGCAGCTTGTGTCGCAAAGTGCGCTCGCTCATGCCGAGCTGCTCCGCCGCCAGCCGCCTGACCCCGCCGGCTGCGGCCAAGGTGTCCAGGATATGACGGCGCTCGAGGCTCTTCATGTCCGACGGTGGCGCTTCCGCCGCCGCCGATGCGGCCTCCGCTCGCGGTTCCGGCGCGGCCGACCTGGGCAAGGCCAGATGGTCGGGTTCGATCACGCTGGCCGGCGCGAGGATCATCGCCCGCTGCATGACATTTTCAAGCTCGCGGATGTTACCGGGCCACCCATAGGTGGTCAACGAACGCTCCGCGGCCGGCGAGAGCTGATGCGTGACCGGTCGCGCCCCGCCGATTCCGCGGGCCAGGATGCGCCTCGCGATCGGGAGAATGTCGCCCGGCCGGTCCCGCAACGGCAGGTTGTGCAGCGGGAAGACGTTGAGCCGGTAATACAGGTCCTCACGGAAGCGCCCGGCCTTGACCTCGGCGGCCATGTCCCGATTGGAGGTCGCGACGACACGGATGTCGATCGGGACCGGCTTGCGCCCCCCGACCCGCTCCACCTCCCGTTCCTGGAGCACGCGCAGCAACTTCGCCTGCAGTGCCAACGGCATCTCCGAGATCTCGTCCAGCAGCAGCGTTCCCTGGTCGGCCTGCTCGAACTTGCCCGGCGTCGCGGCGAGCGCCCCGGTGAACGCCCCCTTCTCGTAACCGAACAGCGTCGACTCGAGCAGATTGTCGGGGATGGCGGCGCAGTTGATGGCCACGAACGGCTTCGACGCCCGGGCCGAACACCGATGCAGCAGCCGTGCGATCACCTCCTTGCCCGTGCCGCTTTCGCCGGTGATGAGGACCGTGGCCTCGGTGGCCGCGACTCGCCGGGCAAGATCGAGCAGTTCGCGGGAGGCCGCGTCCTCGGCAATCACCTCTCCCTCCCCGCCGTAACCGGCGGGAAGCATGTGCCGCACGACCTGGGCGAGCAGGACCTCGGGCTCGAACGGCTTCGTGAGGTAGTTGCAGGCGCCATCTCGCATCGCCGCCACGGCACGGTCGATGACGCCGTACGCCGTCATCAGGAGTACGGGAATGTGGGGTTGACGCCGCTTCACCTCGAGCAGCAGCGCGTGGCCGTCCATGGGCTTCATCTGGACATCGCTCACGATCATGCCCACGCGGCGGCGCTCGAGCTGGATCAAGGCAGCCTGACCGTCGCCGGCCTCGATCACGTCGTAGCCCCCCAGTTTCAGCGTGTCCACCAGTGCTTCGCGAAGACTGGCGTCGTCCTCGACGATCAGGATCGGCAACGGCCGACCGGCGCGCTCGCCGCTCATGCGGCAGCGTCCTGCTCGAGCGTCCCCCGTGCGAGGGGCAGGGTCAGGATGAATTCGCTGCCTCGCCCGGGCTCCGAGATGACCGACACGCTCCCGCCGTGCGCTTCCGCCACGCTGCGGACGATCGCCAGACCGAGTCCCGTCCCCTCGCTTCGCGTCGTGTAGAAGGGCTCGAAGATGCGCTGCCGGATCTCGGGCGACATGCCGCAGCCGGAATCCGTCACCACCAACCGCACCGCGTCGCCGGTCGCGACCACGCCAAGGCGCACCTCCCCGCCCGCGGGTGTCGCCTGCAAGGCATTCTCGAGGAGATTCACGAGCGCCCCGGTCAGCGACTTGCGGCTGCCGCGCACGAGCGGATGCCCTTCCGGAGGCGTTGCGCGGAAGCTGACGCTGCGCTGCTCCATCTGCGGTTCGATGATGGCACCGACCTCCTGCACGATGTCGGCGATGTCGATGGGTTCGTCCTCCACCGGCTGCCCGCGAACGAACTGGAGCATGTCCTGGATCATCCGTTCCAGATGACGCAGGCGGTCGCGGACCCGCTCGCCGAAGCGCTGACGTTCGCTTTCCGGCAGACCGGGACGAGTAATGTTTGCGGCGTACAGCAATGCGGTGGCGAGCGGGGTGCGCAACTGATGGGCGAGGCCGGCCGCCATTTCGCCCATGGCGGACAAGCGCTGATGATGCTCGAGCTGCTGGCGAAGCCGCACCGATTCGGTGACGTCGTTCAGCAGCAGGATGCGACCCCCTGAGGCGTCGAACGAACTCTCGGACAACGTCAGGCGCCGTTCGCCTGCAGGCGCGTGCACCGACCATTCCGATGCGCCGGCCGTGGCCGCCATGCGCGACGCAACCACGGCAGGCCACGCAGCCCCGACGATCCCGTCACCGAGCCATGCGCGCGCGGCCGGATTCGCTTCGACCACGCACTGTGCGCTGTCGAGCACCACGACCCCTCCGGGCAGCGCATCCAGCAGCAGCCGCAGGCGTTCCGACAGGGCTTCCTTCTCCAGGTACTGGCGCTTCAACTCGCCATTGGCCACCGCGAGCTCCGCCGCCAGTCGATCGACGCGCCGCTGCAGTTCGTCGTAGGCGCTGGCCAGCTGGGTGGATGCCTGGTTGAACAGCGAGAACGCGGCCTCGAGTTCGCGCGGGTCGATCGCCTTCACGTCGTCGGTCACTCGGACGCCCGTCCTCGCGTGTTGGATGACGGGGGGATTATGCGGGAGCCGCTGCGGCCGCGCGAGCCTCAGCACCGCCGGTTTGACACCCCCCCCTCCCGATGCTAAAAGACCCGCGGCACACAGAGACGGGACTCGGTCTTCGCAGATGATGAGCAGCGCGACACGCAACGCACCGGTGAAGGCGATCCTGGTCGCAGCGACGGTGGGCCTCGTGCTCGGGTCGGGCGGTTGCGCCCGCGTGCAGAAGATCGTGACGAAGACCCCCGGGGCCACGGCGGCGCTGCTGCCGACCAAGGGCCATGAAGTCCGCGGGGCCGTGCACTTCACCCAGCGGGACGGTGTCGTCGTCGTCACCGGCCACGTGACCGGCTTGACGCCGGGGGCACACGGACTTCACATCCACGAGAAAGGCAACTGCACGGCGTCCGATGCATCCAGCGCCGGGGCGCACTACAACCCGTACAACGCCCCGCACGCCGGCCCTCGAAGCGAAGCGCACCATGGCGGCGACCTCGGCAACATCATTGCCAACGTCGACGGCGACGCCGAGTTCACGGTCGAGGTCGTCGGCATCACCGTCGGTCCGGTCGGCAACAGCGTTATTGGCCGGTCGGTCGTCGTGCATGCCGACGCCGACGATCTGGTCACACAGCCGTCCGGCAATTCCGGCGCCCGCCTCGCCTGCGGCCTGATCAGCCGCAACCCCTGACTCCGCCATCCGCCGCGCGTGATTCCCTGGCTCGACGCCGACGATCCGTTTCCGCCCGTCCACCGGGCCCTGCGCGACCCGAACGGTCTCCTTGCCGCAGGGGCCGATCTTTCGATTCCCCGGCTTCTGGACGCCTACCGGCACGGCATCTTTCCGTGGTTCAGCGAGGGCGAACCGATCCTCTGGTGGAGCCCCGATCCCCGAATGGTGCTGCTCCCCGCGGAACTGCGCGTCACCCGGTCGCTGGCCAAGACGCTGCGCAACCGCCCGTACGAAGTCCGCTTCGACCACGACTTTCGCGGCGTCATGCGTGCCTGCGCCGCGCCACGGGCCGGGCAGGCCGGGACCTGGATCACCGACGCCATGATCGACGCCTATTGCGCCTTCCATGAAGCCGGATGGGCGCATTCGGTCGAAGTCCGGATGGACGGCGAGCTGGCCGGCGGCCTCTACGGCGTGGGCATCGGACGCATGTTCTTCGGCGAATCGATGTTTTCCCGCCGCACCGACGCATCGAAGATCGCGCTGGTCCATCTCGTCCGGCACCTCGAGCAGCTCGATGTCCGCATAATCGATTGCCAGATGCGCACCGACCATCTGGCATCGCTCGGGGCCCGCGAGATCCCCCGGCGCGAGTTCTCGGCACGGGTGGCGGAATTGGTACACTCGCGCGACTTGCCGTCGCGCTGGCAACGCGACGCCCGGCACGAGGCCCTGTCATGACGCAGTTGAACGACCTCCCCTTTTCGGTTCTGCAGTTCTACGCGACCGCGCCGTACCCGTGCAGCTACCTGGCGGACCGGCTGGCGCGCTCGCAGGTCGCCACGCCGAGTCATGCGATCGACACCCACGTCTACAGCGAACTCGTCCGGGCCGGCTTCCGGCGCAGCGGTGCCTTCACCTACCGCCCCTATTGCGACCGTTGCCGCGCCTGCGTGCCCGTGCGCATCCTCGTCAGCGACTTCGCCGGCAACCGCTCGCAGCGCCGCGCCTGGTCGCGCCATTCGGATCTCGACGCACGGATCCTCGATCTGAAGTACAGCCCCGAGCACTACGGCCTCTACCTGCGCTACCAGTCGGCACGCCACTTCGGCGGCGGCATGGACCACGACTCGCGCGAGCAGTACCGGCACTTCCTCCTGCAGAGCAACGTCCGCTCGAATCTCGTGGAGTTCCGCGATCGCGGGCAGCTGCGCATGGTCAGCATCATCGACCGCCTCGAGGACGGTATGTCGTCCGTCTACACGTTCTTCGACCCGGACGTGGAAGGCAGCAGTTTCGGGACGTTCAACGTGCTCTGGCAGATCGAGCTGTGCCGGCGGCTCGGGCTGCCGCATCTGTATCTCGGCTACTGGATCGCGGAGAGCCGCAAGATGGCCTACAAGGTCAACTACCGTCCGATCGAGGGCCTGATCGACGGCCAGTGGCAACGCCTTCCCGAGACGCCGGCGGCCTGACTCAACCGCTCCTTCCCCGCTTCTTCCGGAATCGTTCCTTGTCTGCGCTCTACCGCCTCGCGCGTCCGTTGCTCTTCTGCCTGGACGCGGAAACCTCGCACAACGTTGCCCTGTCCTGCCTCGACCGCGCGGCCAGCTGGGGGTGGGCCGGATCGCCTGCGCCCCGGCCGGGCCGCCAGGTGTCCTGCATGGGCATCGACTTCCCGAACCCCGTGGGCCTGGCCGCCGGACTCGACAAGAACGGCGCCCACGTGGATGGCCTCGCGACCTTCGGCTTCGGCTTCCTCGAGATCGGCACGGTGACGCCGCGGCCCCAGCCCGGCAATCCGCGACCCCGCCTGTTCCGGCTCCCGCAAGCGCAGGCGATCATCAACCGGATGGGCTTCAACAACGGCGGAGCGGAAGCACTGGTGCGCAATGTCATCGCGGCCCGCTATCGCGGGGTGCTCGGCATCAACATCGGCAAGAACTTCGATACCCCGATCGAGCGCGCCGCGGACGATTACGTCACCTGCCTCCGGATCGTGTATCCGCACGCGCACTACGTGACGGTGAACATCTCGTCGCCGAACACCAGGAACCTGCGCAGCCTGCAGGAGACCGAGGCGCTCGACGCGCTGCTGGCCGGCCTCAAGTCCGAACAGACCATCCTCGCGGACAAGCACGGACGGCACGTCCCGCTCGTGCTGAAGATCGCCCCGGACCTCGACGACGAGCAGATCCACGCCATCGCCGATCTGCTGACGCGACATCGGATCGAGGGGGTGATCGCCACCAACACGACGCTTTCGCGGGCGGGCGTGCAGGGCCTGCCCCACGGTGAGGAGACGGGAGGGCTCAGCGGTGCGCCCGTCCGCGACGCCTCGACCCGGGTCGTCCGACGACTGGCCGCCCGCCTCGACGGCCGCGTGCCGATCATCGCCGCCGGCGGCATCCTCTCGGGCGCGGACGCCGCCGAAAAGCTTGCGGCCGGCGCCACGCTCGTCCAGCTCTATTCCGGACTGATCTATCGCGGATCCGGCCTCGTCGCCGAAGTGGTCAACGCCCTCGCGTAGCGTTGCGCCAGGACAAGGGTCCGCCGATGGCCCGTTGATATACTTCGTCCGTTCTTTCCGAGCCTGCGCGCCGCACCGACACCGGAAGCGCGAGGCGCACTTTTCCGCTCGTCGTCCATCGGTCTTCCATGTCATCGCAGCCCACCCTGTCCCTCGGCTTCGGCCTCGCTTTCCCCGACCTCTATCACCCCGAAGGCCTCGCCCGACTCGATGCGGCCTTCATCGCCGACCTGGCCCAGCGCGATCCGGCGATCGCCTACCAGCTCGCCGAGGCACGCGTCGACCCCGACGATCTCGACGCCAAGGCCGAGTCGACGTTACTGCTCGCGCTCGGCCCCTACCTGGAAGATTTCATCGGCCGGCTCTTCGGCATCCGGACCGAAGTCGAGGCACTCGCGGCCCGCCACCAGGTCCTGGCCCCGCTGTATGCCGTCAAGCGGCTGTTCGTGCAGCGCAAGGCCATGAACAAGATCAAGGCGGACGCCGCCGCGAACCTCGATGGCGATGCGCTGCGCCGGGCGCTGTCCGCGCGGCTGGGAACGGGATTCTCGGAACTCACCTTTGCGGAAGCCGTGCAGGGGTGGCAACAGGACGAAGCGGCGAACGCCGACGCGCTCGACGAAGCGATGCGCTATGCCGCCTGGGCCGCGCATACGCCGGCCGGGCAGAAGCACCACGCTGACGGCGTCCTCTTCAAGTCGCCGCGCAAGCTCGATTCGCAGCACCTCGTTCCCCTCGACACGAAGCGCGATGCCGGCATCACGGTTCATCGGGTATCCCACCTGCGTCGGCGCGAAGGCTTCGCACTCACCGACGCGGGAACCGATCTCACGGGCGCACTGGACCAGACGAACTACTGCATCTGGTGCCATGAACAGGGCAAGGACTCGTGTTCGCACGGCCTGCCGGAGAAGGCGCCGGCCACCGGCTTCAAGAAGACCGTGTTCGGGGTGCCGCTCGCGGGCTGCCCGCTCGACGAGAAGATCTCGGAATTCCAGAAGCTGAAGAGCGAGGGCTTCGCGCTCGCCGCCCTCGCGACCATCGTCGTGGACAACCCGATGACGGCCGCGACCGGACACCGCATCTGCAACGACTGCATGAAGTCGTGCATCTACCAGAAGCAGGACCCGGTCAACATTCCGCAGGCCGAGACCCGCACGCTGAAGGACATCCTCGAACTCCCGTGGGGATTCGAGATCTACAGCCTGCTGACCCGCTGGAACCCGCTCGACATCCGCCGGCCGCTGCCGAAGCCGCGCTCGGGCAAGCGTGTCCTCGTGGTCGGACTCGGTCCGGCCGGCTTCACGTTGTCGCACCATCTCATGAACGACGGCCACACGGTCGTCGCCATCGACGGCCTCAAGATCGAGCCACTGGAGGAATCGCTGTCGGGTGTTCGCGCGGACGGTGCCCGCGTGCCGTTCCTGCCCGTTCGCGACATCGCATCGCTGCGCGAACCGCTCGGCGACCGGGTGATGGCCGGCTTCGGCGGCGTGGCCGAGTACGGCATCACCGTCCGCTGGGACAAGAACTTCCTGAAGATCGTCCGCCTGCTGCTCGAACGGCGTGCGGAGTTCTCGTTGTTCGGCGGCGTGCGTTTCGGCGGCACGATCACCACCGACGACGCGCTGGCGATGGGCTTCGACCACATCGCGCTGTGCGCCGGCGCCGGGCGACCGACCATCCTCGACATGCCGAACGGACTCGCACGCGGCGTGCGGACGGCCTCGGATTTCCTGATGGCGCTGCAGCTCACCGGGGCAGCGAAGGACGATTCCGTTGCCAACATGCAATTGCGCCTGCCGGTCGTCGTGGTCGGCGGCGGACTCACCGCGATCGACACGGCCACCGAGTCCGCGGCGTACTACCCGCTCCAGGTCGAGAAGTTCCTCAAGCGATATGAAGCCCTGACGGCGGAAAGCGGAGCGGACGCGGTTCGCGCGCGGTGGTCACCGGAGGAGCGGGAGATCGCCGAGGAATTCATGGCGCACGCGACGGCCATCCGGAGCGAACGCGTGGCCGCCGCTGCCGAGCAGCGCGCCCCTCGTCTCGCCGAGCTCGTACAGTCCTGGGGCGGCGTGACGATTGCCTATCGTCGTCGGCTCGTCGACAGTCCCGCGTACACGCTCAATCACGAAGAAATCGAGAAAGCCCTGGAGGAAGGCGTCTGCTTCGCCGAGAACCTGACGCCGGTGCGGGTCGACGTCGACGCTCACGGTCATGCGTGTGCGTTGCACGTGACGTCCCGTCCGCCCGAGGGGTCCGATGCAGCGCCCACGCAACACGTGTTGCCGGCACGGACCATTCTCGTGGCGGCGGGCACCCAACCCAACACAGTGGCTGCCCGCGAAGATGCCACCCATTTCACGGTGGACGGCAAGTACTTCGGCGCCGTGGACGAGGCCGGCAACGCCGTGAAGCCGGAACGCAGCGCCAAGCCCGCCGAAACGCACGTGCTGCTGGCGCACGAGGCGGACGGCCGGACCCTGAGCTTCTTCGGAGACCTGCACCCGTCCTTTGCAGGCAACGTGGTCAAGGCCATGGGCAGCGCCAAGCGCGGCTATCCGATCGTCAGCCGGATGCTGGCGCGGACGGCGCCCGCTTCGCCCCTGGACGACGCGGCCTTCATCGCGCAGATGAACCATGGCTTGCGTGCCACGATCCACGCCGTCAACCGACTCACACCCAACATCATCGAGGTGATCGTGCGCGCGCCCTTCGCCGCGCGCCGATTCGAACCGGGTCAGTTCTACCGGCTCCAGAACTACGAGACGCGCGCCCGCGTCGTGGACGGCACGCGACTCGCGATGGAGGGCCTCGCGCTCACCGGTGCGTGGGTCGATGCCGACCAGGGGCTCGTGTCCACCATCGTGCTCGAGATGGGCGGCTCGTCCGACCTCTGCGCCTCGCTCGCCCCGGGCGAACCCGTCGTGCTGATGGGTCCCACGGGCACCCCGACCGAGATCCCGGCGGACGAAACGGTGGTGCTGGTCGGGGGCGGGCTCGGCAATGCCGTGCTGTTCTCGATCGGGCAGGCGCTCCGGCGCGCCGGCTCGAAGGTGCTCTACTTCGCGGGCTACAAGAAGCGAGTGGATCGCTACAAGGTCGCTGACATCGAAGCCGCCGCCGACGTCGTGATCTGGTGCTGCGACGAGGCACCCGGATTCGAAGTCTCCCGCCCCGGCGATCGCACCTTCGTGGGCAACATCGTGCAGGCCATCGCGGCCTACGCGAACGGCGCGCTCGGCGAACAGACCATCGACTTTCGCGCCACCGACCGCATCATCGCGATCGGCTCCGACCGGATGATGGCCGCGGTGGCGGCGGCACGACACGGCATCCTCGCGACCTTCCTCAAGCCGCACCACTTCGCGATCGGATCGATCAATTCACCGATGCAATGCATGATGAAGGAGATCTGCGCGCAATGTCTGCAACCGCAGATCGATCCGGTCACCGGCGAGAAGACCGTCGTGTTCTCGTGCTTCAACCAGGATCAGGCGCTGGATCGCGTGGACTGGAGCGGGCTCGATGCGCGGCTGCGGCAGAACTCGCTGCTGGAGAAGCTCACCGCGCTGTGGATCGACCGGTGCCTCGTGCACGCCGGGCAGCGCTCGCGCGTGGCCTGACACGAGCGGACCATGTCGCTGGCCGATGAACTGGATGCGCTGCTGCCGCAGACGCAGTGCACCCAGTGCGGCTTCGACGGCTGCCGACCCTACGCGGAAGCGATGGCGGCGCGGTCGGCCGATGTGAATCGATGTCCGCCGGGCGGAGACGACGGTGTCGCCCGCCTTGCGGCGCGACTGGGCGTAGCCGTCCAGCCGCTGGATCCGGACTGCGGGTCGGCGCGGCCGCCGGAAGTTGCACTGATCGACGAATCCGTGTGCATCGGTTGCACCCTCTGCATTCAAGCGTGCCCGGTCGATGCCATCGTCGGCGCATCGAAGCGCATGCACACGGTGCTCCTCGAGGATTGCACGGGCTGTCGGCTGTGTCTGCCGCCGTGTCCCGTCGACTGCATCGAGATGCTGCCGGTCGACACGTTGCGGGCGCGGGGGGCGGATCTATCACCGCGGCCGCCGCAAACCTGGCGAGATCGCGCGGCAGCGGCACGTGGGCGTTGGCGGGCTCGCTCGCTGCGCCTGGTGCAGGCCGGACAGGACCGCGCGGAGCGTCTGGCGCTCAAAGCGGCGCACAAGCTCGAATCGCTGGCTGCGGATGATCCCGACGCCGCCCGCAAGCGTTCCATCATCGAGGCTGCCATGCGCCGGGCTCGCGAGCGGCGCGCCGGCACCGGCGAGCCTTCGACATGAACCCCGCGAAACGCCGGGAGTTCTTCGAACGCTTGCGTGCCGCGAATCCGGAGCCGCGCAGCGAGCTCGCCTATGCGTCCCCCTTCGAACTTCTCGTCGCCGTGGTGCTCTCGGCCCAGGCGACGGACAAGAGCGTGAACCTGGCAACCGCCAGGCTGTATCCCGTCGCGAACACACCGGCGGCGATGGCCGCGCTGGGGGCGGCCCGCGTCGAGGACTACATCCGCACGATCGGACTGTTCCGCACGAAGGCGAAGAACGTGGTGGCGCTCTCGCAGGCACTCCTCGACAAGCACCACGGCGAAGTGCCGCGCGACCGGGAATCCCTGGAGGCCTTGCCGGGCGTCGGTCGCAAGACAGCCAATGTCGTGATGAACGTGGCATTCGGCGAACCGACGATCGCGGTGGACACCCACATCTTCCGCGTGTCGAACCGCACCGGGCTCGCACCGGGCAAGGACGTGGACGCGGTGGAGCAGCGCCTGCTCAAGGTCGTGCCCGCCGAATTCCGGCAGCACGCCCATCACTGGCTGATCCTGCACGGCCGCTACGTCTGCATGGCCCGGACCCCGAAATGTCCGGAATGTCCGGTCCGCGATCTGTGCGACTTCAAGTCCAAGACGCGACCGCCGGACGCAGCGAAGAAACCTCCCGTCCTGCCGCGACGCGCAGGCGAAGGACCCTGATGTCGCTGTTCGCCCCCTCGCGTGATCAGGCGCGCGCCTTCATGGCGGAAACGTGGCGCAAGCATCGCGACGGTCTGCCGCTCGAGGGCGCCGAGACCACGCTCGTCAAGGTGCTGCTGCGGCACCCCGAGTACCACCCGCTGCTGGAGGATCCGCAAGCACACCTCACGCGCGATTGGCTGCCGGAGCACGGGGAGACCAATCCCTTTCTTCATCTCTCCCTGCATCTCGCCATCGAGGAGCAGGTGTCGATCGATCAACCGCCGGGCATCCGGGCGGCGATGGCGCGACTTCGCACCGTCGCCCGCGATGATCACGATGCGTTGCATCTCGTGATGGAGTGTCTGGCGGAGGAGATCTGGCACACCCAGCGCCACGGCGTGCCGTTCGATGCGTCCCGATACCGTGACGCCTTGGATCGTCGCTTCACGCGCTCGCGCTAGGATCCCCCTCACGCCACGGCGCCCGCAAAGCACAACGCCCTGAGTGCAGACACTCAGGGCGTTCGCGTTCGAGAGGCGATCCGGGTGGGCGTCAGTGGTAGTACTTGACGCCCAGCGCGGATTTCTGGGCCGCAAAGTAGGCGGCGAGGTCCGCGATTTCCTTCTTGCTGAGCGGCGTGGCCATGCCCGCCATGATCGCGTTCTTGCGCTTGCCCGACTTGTAGGCCATCAGGGAATGCTTCAGGTAGTCCTCATGCTGGCCGGCCAGCACCGGGTAGTCCGGCGTGGTGGGTTTCGCGCCGGCGTCGCCGTGACAGGCCGCGCAAACTTCCTTCGCCTTCTTCTCGCCTGCGGCAAGGTCGCCGCCGGCCACCGCATGGCCCGTACCGAAACACAGGACTGCGAGGAAGACTGTCGTTTTCAGGTTCATGACGTTGCCCTCTCTTGTGATGTCGTAGGGTCAGTTGCTGCCGGCGTAGAACGCCGCGAGATCGGCCATGTCCTGATCGGACAGACTGCCGGCGATGCCGCGCATCGAGGGATGATTGCGGTCACCCGATTTGTAGGCCTTCAGCGCGCTCACGATGTAACTGGGGTTCTGGCCGGCGATCTTCGGGACCATGTAGACATCCGGGAATGCGGTGCGGAAACCATCGATTCCGTGACATCCCGCGCACATCTGCGTTTTCTTCTTGCCGGCCTCGGCGCTGCCCTCCCCGGCCCAGGCCTGCATTCCAGCGACTCCGAGAGTCGCCGCGGCCGCAACGGCCGCAATGTGCTTAGCGTTCATTAGCGTTGTCTTTGGCAGGTGGAAAACCGCGCCATTGTGCGGAAGTCACCCTGATGGGTCAACGACTTTGCCTGATGACAAAGTCTTACTCGCCAGCGGGGTGTTTCCCTCGGAAACCAGGCCGAATTGCCAACGACAAGACCGCTTTTCAAGTGTTGTCTAAGGGAGGCTAAAACCACTACAGTGACAATGTCTCGATCTTTCCCAAAGACCTTGCTGCCATCGTGTCTTGCGTCTGCGCCGTTTCACGATTGGTGCGGCGCGACAGCGCGTGGACCCTTGCGGTCCACGCGACGCCTTGACGACGCGATGCCGTCAGCCGCCCGGCAACGGAACGCCCTCGGCGATAGGCAGTTGATGCGCGTAGCGCCGATCGTGCGTGTCCTCGACTTCGGCACGCAGCACCCCTTCCTTCGACGGAACGAAGTAGAAGCGGAAGCTGGGATTGTCAGAGAGCGAGAAGTCGACCTCCGCCGACATGACCGGCTTGTCGTCGTAGAACACCTTCACGCTGCGCACGAACTGCGGCACCTTGTCCGGATCGAAATCGGAGGCCAGTGCCGATTCGTTGGGATGCCGGATCATCAGTTGCACGAGCGTCGGCTTGTTGAATTCGACGGCTTCGTCGACGAACTTGAACTTCATCTGCCCCATCAGGTGGGGCGGCACCCGGTTGCGACCGTTGGGCGCGGAGCACCCGCCCGCCGCCTTCACCCACTTGGACGTCATGTACAGCTTGCCGTCGTTCATCTCGGCGACGGCGCGCACGAAGCTGTACTCCTCGAAGCGCAGCCGCGTCTCGACCTGCGCGCGTCCGCTGTCACGGGTGAAGTGGAAGATCCCGGCCGCGGGCGAGGGATTGCGTTCGACGATGAGGTAGACGGACTGGATGAAGCGCTCGGGCGTCTGGTCGATCTGCGCCTTGATCGACACCGGAACGGTCGTGGCATCGTCCGCCCGCGTGTTCAGGTAGACCCGCATGACGTCATGGCCATCGAGCAATTCACGGTCACCGAACATCATCTGGCGGATGGGGACCCAGTATGTGCTCTTCGACGGATCGGGCTCCGCCTTCTCATTGGCGAACGCCTGCCCTGCCACCGCCACCATCGCCCCGGCGATGAATCCCCGCCGGGTCACGCGCACTTCACTCATTGCGAATCCTCCGTATCGGACCGTTCGAGTATACGACAGCCCCGAAGACCACGGCGCCGGTGCGGCCATGACCGGCCATCCTCCTCTGAGCAGGCGGCGAGGCCGAGCGGCCTACTCCCACTCCAGTTCGGTGTAGGTGGTCGTCACGTTGCGGCGGTGGAACAGGTCGAAGTTCACCCACTTCGATGCTTCCGAGCGCCCGACCGAATCGACGGCCTCCTCGATCGTCAGGCGTCGCTTCAGCGCGGCACGCGTCTCCCGCACGATCAGTTCGAGGTATTCGCGCTGCGGCCCCAGCGCCCGGGGCCACGCCGTCCGCGTGCTGCCGTGCCCGGGGACGAAGTGCTTCGCGGGCATCTGCGCGAGCGACTCGATGACGCCGAGGAATCCGACGATCGATCCGTCGACGATCGGGGTGTGCTCGCAGAAGAGGAGATCTCCCAGCCAGAGCGTGCCCGTCGATGCGTCCAGCACCGTCAGGTCGTTGTCCGTGTGCGCCACCGGCCATGCCTGGAGGTGCAGCAACCGCCCCCCGAGGTCGAGCGTGGCGTCCCGCTCGACGGTTCGAGTGGGCGGAACGACGTCGCTTCCCGCCGCGGCATCCCCGAGATCGCGCTTCAACGCGTTCACGTACGGGCGGGCGCGGACAGCCATGGTCTTCGGATATTCGCGATGCGTGATGAATTCAGTCCCGGGATCGCGGAAAGCGGCGGCACCGAACAGATGGTCCGGATGAAAATGCGTGATCACGACATAGCAGACCGGCTTGTCGGTGACGCGCCGGACGGCGGCCTTCAGCGCCCGTCCCACGGGAAGCGAGCCGCCGGGGTCGATCACGGCGACACAGCGATCGCCAACCACGAAGCCGATGTTGGCCTGGTCGCCCAGGTTCTCGGCCGTGCGGTCTTCCAGGCGTCCCGCATGCATGAAATTGCCCGGCGCGATCTCGGTGACGTCGAACGGGGCGAGAACGGATTCGTCCGCGCACGCCGCAGTCACTCCCCCCCACAACACCAGCACGAATCCGGCGATACGGCCTGCCCACCTCGTTCCTGCGAAACTTGCCATGTTCACCTCGACGTTCGAGAACCCTTGATCATAGGCTCGGCGCGCCGCCGCGAACAACGCGCCCCTTCCCCGCGGGCGCTCCCTTGGGTATGGTCTGGGGCATGCAATGTTGGTCGCTATTCTGTCGGGCCTGCTCGCCTTGCTCCTGCCCCTTCGAAGTGGCGGGTCGGAACCGGTTCCCGTGCGGGTGGCCGACGGTGTGTATGCGTTCGTCGGCGCCGCGGGCGACATCGGCCCCGGCAATCTCGGCCGCATCGGCAATTCGGGCTTCATCGTCGGCCCCACCGGCATCGCCGTCGTCGATACCGGCGTCTCGCACGCACACGGATTGGACCTGCTGGCCGCCATCCGCCGCGTGAGCGACAAACCCGTCGACGTGGTGATCCTGACCCACGCCGTCCAGGAATTCCTCTACGGCTCGACGGCGTTCGAAGACGCCGGCGCACGGCTTCTGACCCATCGCGAGAGCGCCGGCCTCATGCGGGCCCGCTGCGAGCATTGCCTGGAGAATCTGCGCGTGATCGTGGGCGAGGAACCGATGGCGGGCACGCGCCTCGTCGTACCCGATTGGACCGTCGACGGATCGATCTCGCTGACGGTCGGCGGCCGGCGCCTGGAACTCCTGCACCCCGGCTGGAGCAGCACACCGGGCGATCTCATGGTGCTGGATGTGGAATCTCGCGTCCTGTTCGCCGGCGGACTCGTCACGAACACCCGTGTCCCGGAATTGCGCGATGGCAAGCTCGGCGCATGGGTCGGCGCCCTCGACGATCTCGCCCGTCTCGATCTCTCGTGGATCGTGCCGGGCTACGGGGCCCCGATGCGGCCGGCAGGCATCGTCGGGACACGCGACTACCTCCGCGACCTCGACGCCAGAGTCCACGAGCTCTACGGTGCCATGGCGAGCCTGATGGAGGCCGTCGAACAGGGCGGACTGCCGCGCTACGCCGACTGGCCGGGCTACGACAGTCTCCATCGGAAGAACACGCAGCAGCGCTATCTCGAGCTCGAGATCGAAGAACTGGCGCGCTGAGCGCCGCCTATAATCGGGTCCTCCGTCCTCCTCCGATCGAAGCGAGAGTGCGCCATGGGCCACCGCCTGTCCAAGATCTACACCCGTACCGGCGACGACGGCACGACCGGCCTCGGTGACGGCAGCCGTGTCTCGAAGGACAGTCTCCGCATCGAGGCGATCGGTGCGGTGGACGAATTGAACAGTGCGATCGGCGTGCTTGCGGCCGAGCCCGGCTCGGCCTCGGTGCAGGAACTCCTCACCTCGATCCAGCATGACCTGTTCGATCTCGGCGGCGAGTTGAGCATTCCCGGTTACGTGGCGGTGGGTGACGCCCACGTGGCCGCACTGGAGCAGGCACTCGACCACTACAACGGCACCCTGCCGCCGCTGAAGGAATTCATCCTTCCAGGCGGCACCCGGGCCTCCGCGCTCTGTCATGTCGCCCGCACCGTCTGCCGGCGCGCCGAGCGCCGCGTGGTCTCCCTGTGTCAGGCGGATGAATCGATGCCGGCGCCGCCGCGCCTTTACCTCAATCGGCTGTCCGATCTGCTGTTCGTGCTGTCCCGCGCCCTGAATCGCGCCGCCGGCGTCCCTGACGTCCTCTGGCAGAAAGGTCGGGCCCGAGCCGCATCCGACAGCTGACCTCGACCGTATCACCGGCATATGACCACGGACGTCCTCGATGAGCTGATGGCCCGGTGCGGACTGCGGGATCAACGCGCGTTCGCGGAGCTCTACCGGCGGACGTCGGGCCGACTGCTCGGCGTGGCGCTGCGGATCGTCCGCCGCCGCGATTGGGCGGAAGAAGTCCTGCAGGAGAGCTTCGTGAGCATCTGGAACCACGCGCCCGACTTCGACCGGGTGCGGTCGGCACCGATGACGTGGATGACGACCATCGTGCGCAATCGGGCGCTCGACTGGGTGCGACGCCCGCGCATGGAGCAGTCGGACGACGGACTCGAGAGCATCGTCGAGAACTTCGAGGACGATGCCCCCGGCCCCCTCGATCAGTTGCAGGCGGCATCCTCGTCCGGCCGGCTGACCGACTGCATGCATCGATTGTCCGGGCAGCAGCGGCAGTCGATCGCCCTGGCGTATCTGCACGGTCTCTCGCACAGCGAACTCGCCGATCACCTCGAGCAGCCCCTCGGCACCATCAAGACCTGGATTCGCCGTGGCCTCGAGAAACTCCGCGGCTGCCTCGACGGTCAGGCCGGATAACGGAAGACCCCGCAATGAAACTGACCAACCCCGACACCCGGAGCCTGCTCGCCGCCGAGTACGTGCTGGGCACCCTGCACGGCCGGGCCCGGGCGCGGTTCGAGTTGTGGCTGCGCAGCGACCCCGCGCTGCGGCGCGAGGTCTCGCAGTGGCAGAGCCGCCTGGAGCCTCTCGCGGCCCACTTGCCCGAGGTCACCCCGAGCGACGCCGTCTGGCGCAACATCGAAGCCCGGATCCAACCCCGACCGACACGATTGACGGCCGCACCGTCGCCCGCCTGGTGGTCGAGCCTTGCGTTCTGGCGCTGGTCCTCCTTCTCGACGGCCGCACTGGCGTTCGCGCTGCTGGGCTACATCTTCACCGCGCCGGGGGATCAGGTGCCGAACCCGGCCGACTCGATGGTGGTCGTCATGGCAGACGAGACGACGAGCCCGAAGATGACCATTGCGTGGGTGCCGGAAGGCATCGCGAAACCGCGGCTGCGCATCCGGGTGATCGGACATCAGGAGATGGCGCCGGACACCACCTGGGAACTGTGGATGCTGCCGGGCCGGAATCAGCCGCCGCGCTCGCTCGGCCTCATCAACACGCATGAGACCCAGTTCGTCGAGCTGCCGCGGGAAGTCCTCGACCTGCTGAACCGCGCGGACGGCATGGCGATGAGCGTGGAGCCGCGCGGCGGGTCGCCGACCGGCCGGCCCACCGGGCCGGTGCTCTACTCCGGGAAGTGCGTGAAGATCTGACCGGGACGCTCCATGAACTGGAGCAGGCTGTGGCTCGTCTGACGCAAGCGGCCGGAGAGCATGGTGACCAGCTTGATCAGGATCTTGGCGCCGAGGCTCGGCTCCTCGAGAATGATGCGCACCATGCCGTCACGCGACAACGCGGCGAAGGTCGTCGTCTCGAGCGCCGAGCACGTGGCGAATCGGGGCTCCCCGTCGATCATCGACATCTCCCCGAGTGTGGCGCCCGGCCCGACCGATGTCATGCCCTGGCGCCGCCCCTGGCGATCCTGCTTCACGATCTCCACGCGCGCCCTCGATGATGAGCAGCATGTAGTCGTCGATGTCGCCTTCGCGGATGAGCGTCTGTTCCGCCTCCGCCCGATAGATGGTCATCGCGCTCGCGAGCATCTCGATGTCGCTGCGGGTGAAGTCCGAGAAGAAGCGCGAATGCCCGATCATGGCGAAGATCTTCTGGGCGGCGGCACTGCCTTCGCCGAGGCATTCGAGCGCTTTCAGGGACGCATTCTCCGTGACCTCGGGACCTGCCTGTTCCAACGTCTCCACCTTCGCCTCCGATGCGACTCGCCCAGGGAGCGTCCGACGGGAACCCGCAATCACCCGCGGCGATCGCCCCCCGACGACCGCCCGGCCGGCGCATCCGGGGAGACTCGCCCGGCCTCCTCGGGTCGCCGGCACCCGCGTCGTGATTATGTGACATCGTGACCGAATCAGAAACAGCCGCCGACCGTCGCGTCAACCCGTCCCGCCCACCGTCAGTCCGTCGATCCGCAGCGTGGGTTGCCCGACACCGACGGGGACGGACTGGCCGTCCTTGCCGCAGGTGCCGACCCCGGGGTCGAGTGCCATGTCGCTGCCGATCATCGAGACCTGTTTCAGGACTTCCGGTCCGTTGCCGATCAACGTCGCCCCCTTCACGGGCGTGGTGACCCTGCCGTCCTCGATCAGAAAGGCCTCGGCCGCACTGAACACGAACTTGCCGCTCACGATGTCCACCTGACCGCCGCCGAAATTCACGGCGTAGAGGCCGCGTTTGACGGACCGCAGGATCTCGGCCGGGTCGTGTCCGCCGTTCAGCATCACCGTGTTGGTCATCCGCGGCATCGGGAGGTGGGCGTAGGACTCCCGCCGCCCGTTGCCCGTCACCGGCACCTTCATCAGGCGTGCATTCAGGCTGTCCTGCAGGTAGCCGCGGAGAATGCCATCCTCGATCAGCACCGTGCGCTGGGTGAGATTGCCTTCGTCGTCCACGTTCAGCGATCCGCGGCGCTGCGGGAGGGTCCCGTCGTCGACGACCGTCACGCCCGGGGCCGCCACGCGCTCGCCGATGCGCCCCGAGAACGCGGACGTCCCTTTCCGGTTGAAGTCGCCCTCGAGCCCGTGACCGATCGCCTCGTGCAGCAGGATCCCGGGCCACCCCGGTCCGAGGACCACCGTCATCGCGCCCGCCGGCGCCGGCCCGGCCGCCAGATTGGTCAACGCCTGACGGACCGCCTTGTCGGCATAGCTGCGCAGCACGTCCTCCGTGAAATAGCCGAGATCGAATCGTCCGCCGCCGCCGGCCGATCCCTGCTCGCGCCGACCGTTCTCCTCCACGATGACCTGGAGCGACAGACGCACGAGGGGTCGGATGTCGGCCGCGACGGCACCGTCGCTCCGCGCGACGAGCACGACGTCGTACTCCGCAGCCAGGCTCGCCATGACCTGCGCCACGCGGGCATCGGCCGACCGCGCCAAGCCCTCGAGCCGTTCGAGCAGCGCGATCTTCGCCGTATCGGGCAGGCTGCCGATCGGATCGGCGGGCGCGTACAGGGATCGTGTGCTCGTGGCGCGCGTCAGCGCCGCCGTGCCGTTGCCGCCCTGCCTGGCGATGGCCCGCGTGGCACGAGCCGCGGACTCGAGCGCCCGCAGGCTGATGTCGTCGGAGTAGGCGAAAGCGGTCTTCTCCCCGCTCACCACGCGCACGCCGACTCCCTGGTCGATCGAGAAGCTGCCGGACTTGACCTTGCCTTCCTCCAGGCTCCAGCCCTCGCTGCGCGTGTATTCGAAGTACAGGTCCGCGTAGTCCGCCGCGTGGGTCAGGATCTGGCCGAAGACCGGGGTCAGCGCCGGCACGTCGAGTTCATAGGGGGCGAGCAATGTGCCCGTCGCGATCTCGAGGATCGACGTGGGCACGGCGGTGGCGGCGGTATTCACGGGGGGCGATGGCTCCATCAGGTCAGGACTCGGTGTTGCAGGGCCGGCAGGGCCGCACGGACACGACGCACTTCCTCCGCGTCGAACGCCGCTCGGACGACACCGGCGCCGGACGCGCACTCGGCGAGGACCCGGCCCCAGGGGTCGACGATCATGCTGTGGCCGTGCGTCCGGCGGCCGTTCGGATGCTCGCCCCCTTGAGCCGGGGCCAGGACGTAGGCCTGGTTCTCGATGGCCCGGGCACGCAGCAGGGTTTCCCAGTGCGCTTCGCCCGTGGTCGCCGTGAAGGCGGCCGGCGCCAGGATCAGATCCGTGACCCCGAGCGCTCGATAGAGTTCCGGGAACCGGATGTCGTAGCAGATCGACAAGCCGACGCGGGCGCCGGCCATGTCGAAAGACGCGACCGTCCGGCCCGGCACGATGGTGCGCGCTTCGGAGAACCGCTCCGCGCCCAGGTCCAGGCCGAACAGGTGGATCTTGTCGTACCGCGCGACTCGCGCCCCGTCGGGGCCGTAGACGAGACACGCATTGAAGACCTTGCCCGGAACCCCTGACACGACGGGCACCGACCCACCGACGAGCCAGATGGCGTGCTGGCGCGCGGTCCGCGAGAGGAAGTCCTGGATGGGCCCTTCTCCCGGCCGCTCGGCAGCCGCCACCTTGTCGGTCTCCTTGCGGCCGAGGATCGCGAAATATTCGGGCAATGCGACGAGACGCGCGCCGGCGGCGACAGCCTCGTCGATGAGGACACCCGCCGCCGCCAGATTCTCCGCGACGACGGGCGTCGACACCATCTGGACGGCAGCGACCTGCATCGCGGGAAAGGGAGGAACCGGGGAAACGTTGGGGACCAAGGGCGTTCCTGAAGCGAGGACTGCGGCAGCGCGGTGGATCGATTCTATCGCCGGCCGGGGGTTTCGGGCCTGGGCGCAGGGCGCGAGGCCGACGCCTTGGTGTAGATCGGGTCGCTCCATGTGCCGGTCACGTGGTAGTCGAACGCCGCGGCACGCCCGATGGGGTTGTCGAACACCCGCCCGAGCAGCAGCGCGGCCAGTCCGGCCAGGGGATTCGCTGCGATGGCCGTACCCACCGCCAGGCTGTCCTGCACCGAGGGAATCACGCGCACGTCGAGGACCTGCGTCTCCCGCGCGATGTCCACTTCTCCCTTCATCTCCACCTTCGCGGCGGACCCGCTCATCCGGAAATCGGTCGTGCGCATCACCCCCTGGGCGATGGTGCTGTTGGCCGTGATCTCGTCGAACTCGTACCCCTTGCCGAACACGTCGCGGAAGTCGAGCGACAGGCGGCGGGGCAACGCCTGCAGGCTCAGGATCCCCAGCAACCTTCCCAGACCCGGCTCCATTTCGAGGAATTGGCCCTTGCGCGCCTCGAGCGACAGGCGGCCGCCCAGTGTCGGCGCATCGAACTTCACGGGCGTGCCGTCCCACTCCAGCACCCCGACCAGGCGCGCCGACCCGCGAGCGATGGCGGGCGGCCCGTTCATCCGCTTGAGCAGATGACCGATGTCTTCGACCTCGAGCCGCACTGCGAGCTGCGTGCGCGGCTTGCCCCGCAGCAGTTGCCAGGCGCCTTCCGCCGTCAGATGGGCATCGGGATTGTGCAGATCGAGCCGCTGCAGCTGCCAGGTCGGCCCGTTGGGGACGGCCCGCAACTCGAGCCGGCCGAGATCCATGGCGCCGACCCGGAAGCTCTGCGCGGTCACGTCGATGGCCGGAAGATCCTGCCCCCGGGTGGGCGAACTCTCCGTCGGCGTGATCGCACTCGTCGCTTCGGGAATGTGCCGCCGTGCCAGACGGGCGATGAGGCGCCCGCGGCCCGTGGGGATCCAGTCGATGCTGCCTTCCACCTCCCGGCTGCTGATCTGCCCGCCCCACAGGTCGGGTCTGCGCTGCACGCGGAGGACGGCCTCGTGCAATTCACGCCCCATCGCCTCGATCGTGCCGATCCGGAGGTCGAGGGAAACCGGCAGCTGCGTGCCGCGCGCCGCGCCGCCCCCCTGCGCCTCGGGCGACGCGAGTGCCGCGACGCCCTGCCACTGCTCGACGTTCAACCTGGAAAGCGATCCGGTGATCGCGACCCCGTCCCGGTCGGGAACGCGGGCGATGCTGCCGAACGCGATGGCGGCGCGCGCCAGACGCCAATCCGGCTCGGCCGTCGACCACAGGGTCGCGACGCTGACCTTGTCGCCGAGCGTCACACCGATCGACTGCTCCTTGTCCCGTCCCCGTTGCAGGTAGCGGCCGGGCCAGGTGTCGGCCGGCGCCTTGGCGAAGGGGGGCGGCAGATCGACGCCCAGCCCGCGCAGGTCGCTGTCCACCGTGAGATCGAACCGGTTGTTCCGCACGGACGCCGTCGCCTTCCATTCGGTTTCTCCCGACAGGCGGGCCAGCAGGGGCTGCGCAAACCGGCTTCGAAGCCGTTCCACGTTGGCCCGGCCCCGTGCCTCCAGCGTGACGGCGCCGGCGCTGTTGACCGACAGACCGAAGCGCGTCGGCATCCCCCAGAGATCCGCGCTGCCGAACGGCATGCGGGCACCTTTCTCGGAGAACTCCAGGACGCCGCCGACGTGCGACAACGGGGGAACGTCCTCGAGACCATCGACGCTGTTGCCAGCGAACGTGAAGGCGCCGCGCACGCGCGCGTCCGCCATGTGCGACAGCGGAATCACGAGGCCGAGCGTGAGCGCGCCATCGCCGCCGACCTTCGCGTTCCGAGTGAATCCGTCGAGCCAGCCGCCCACGGGGCTCGCATTCACGTAGCGGATGAATTCCGCGGCCGGCCCGCGCGCGTCGCCGTTGATCTCGAGCAAGGGATCGCCGGCGCCGAGATCGGGGATGGCTATCCTGGCGGTGTGAATGCGCGCGCCGAGCGTCCGCCCCGATGCCTCGATGTCCATGCGCCGGCCGCGGAACGAGACCGTGCCGGAAACCTGTTCCAGCAGCGGCCACGCCGGGTCGATGGCGAGTTCGACGTCTTCCGCGACGGCGGTGACCTCGAAGCGTCCCGGCCCCTCGCTGAACGGAAAGGCCGCGAGGTCGCCCTGCAGGACCGCGCGGACCTCCCGCGCGACGCCGGCACGCAGGGCACGTCTGAGCCAGGCCCGGGTCTCCGCGCCGACGACCGTGGGCAGGTAGCGCCAGACCGCGGACGCCTTCGCCGAGGTGGCGTCCACCACCAGGTCGACCACGTTGTGCCGGTCCACGCTGCCGATGTAGGTGCCCTTCGCCCGCACGGCGACGTCGTCGTTGCGCGCTTCGGCGGCGTGCAGCCGGACCGCCACGCCATCGGGCGTGGTCCGCCACTCGGCCCTCGCATCCAAGGCGGCGGCGTTGATCGGTTCCACGAACAGTGCGGGCGCCGTCAAGGTGACGCCGCGGCTGGTGAGGGTCAGTTCGCCGCCGCCGTCGCTGGCCGTGACCGCGCCGCTCAGGCCGGCAATGCCCGGCACGCGCCCCGTCGCGGCGACGGCGACATCCTCGAAACGGGTCCGCACGGAGTACCGCGGCTGGCCGTCGCCGCGCTCGAGGACGAAGGCCAGCGCCTCGACCCGGCCGGTAGGGTGGTAGCGCGCGATCGCCTCGCGCAGGGATTCGTCGACCGGCAGACGGCTCAGGACATAGGAAATGGGGGCCAGATCGAGGCGGTCCGATTCCACTTGCAGACGCCCGGTGCGACCCGGGCGGGCGCTCCGATGGCGGATCACGACATCGGCCGGCGGAAGAAACGCGCCCCCGCCGACGCCGATCGCGAGTCGCCTCGCGGACGCTTCGAATCCCTCGGCGGTGGCCAGCCAGGTCAGCCGGCCTTGCAACTCGGGCACCTCCAGGGACGCCAGTCCCGCCCCCGGAGACGCCACCACACCGGCGGCACGCAAGTCCACCGTGGCCCCCTCGACCCGACCGCCCCCGACGTCGACCCAGGCGTCCACGGCGCCGGCACCCGACGCGAAGGTCACCGGCAGATCGACCCAGGTGCGCGCCGCGCCGAGATTCAGATACGGCGCCGTGAGGTACGCCCGCCCGCGCATCCGCTCGAGCGGTGCCGACCTCGCGCCACGGAAATCGCCCCGCACGTCGACGAACGTCCCGACCTCGACGCCGGGTCGGGCCTGCAGGCCGAAACGGTGCGCGCGCCCGCGATTCTCGATGTGCACCGTGACGTCGGTCAGCACCAGCGGGGGGGCACCGCGCCGGTCGTCGTGCCAGCGCAGCGTGGCGTTCTGGATCTGCACCACGCTCTGCGCCATGAGCCACTGCGGGAAACGGCCCGTCGACTCGCCCGTTGGAACGGGGATGCCGCCGACCGAGAGGGTTCCGGACGGATCCCGCCGGATCGTGACGTCGGGACGTTGCAGGATCAGCGACCGGCAGCGCAACTCCCAGGCGAACAGGGATCGCCACGCGACCACCGCTTCGACGTTGTCCAGATGAAAGGCGGGCCTGCCATCGGCCCCGTGAACCGTGACATCGCGGACGGTCACGCGCGGATTCGCGCCGTGCCATCCGCCGGTGAGCGCGCCGAGCGTGACCCGCTGCCCGAGGGCAGCGCTGACATGGACGGCAATGCGATCGCGGAATTCATCGACGTGGGGCAACACGAAGAAACGGAGCACCGCCATGACCGTCGCCGCGACGAAGATGATCGCGATGGCGGCCGTCCGCAGCCAGCGGAACAGGCGCCGGGCACCGCGCCACAGGAAACGGATGACCGCAAGACGACGGGAACGGGGCGCCTCTGTCACTGGAGGCATCCCGGGACGGGATGGGCGGACAGACGTGAGGAAATCGTGAGGGTTCGAGCGCCGGATCGCCGGCCGCGTTCCCTCGCGCCACGGCGATCACGGGAAGTGGACCTGGAATTCGGTTGCCGGGGTGCGAAGCGTGTCGTTACCATCGGTCAGCTGCTGTGGGCGTCTGCGCACACGGCCCGGCGGACCCTGGCGCGGCGCACCTCTCTTGCAATCGAGTTTACCTGCATCGAACGATCCGATGACCCTTGCATGGCTTGAACGCGCGGGAGCCTTCTCCCGTTACGCCCGTCGGCTGCTCGACCGGGATCCGAACCTGCTCCCGCCCGATTCACTGTCCGAGCCCTACCGCAGGGAACGGATGGCGGCGGAGCTCGATGGCGAGGCCGTCGTCGACGACGCCAGCCTGAAGCGGGCGCTCCGCCGGTTGCGCGCCCGGGTGATGCTGCACACGCTCACGCGAGACCTCGCAGGCGCCGCGGCACTCGAGGAAGTCATGGCGACCGTGTCCGCGCTCGCGGAGACCACGATCCGGTTCGCGGAACAGGCGCTCGATCGCTGGCTGTCGGAGCAGTACGGCGTGCCGCGGGATGCGGCAGGCCGGCAGCAGCGCCTGATGGTCGTCGGCATGGGCAAGCTCGGGGGCGGCGAGTTGAACGTGTCGTCCGATGTGGATCTGGTATTCGTGTATCCCGAGGCGGGCGACACCGACGGGCCACGTTCGATCACGGCGCACGAGTACTTCGGGCGGCTGGGGCGCCGGCTGGTCACGGCGCTGCACGACCCCACCGAGGACGGTTTCGTGTTCCGCGTGGACATGCGACTGAGGCCCTACGGGGAGAGCGGCCCCCTCGCCGTCAGTCTGGACATGCTGGAGGATTACTTCACGACGCAGGGCCGGGCCTGGGAACGCTACGCCTGGGTGAAGGGACGGGCGCTCACCGGCGACCGCATCCCCGCGCTGGAGGCGCTCGTCACGCCCTTCGTCTATCGCCGACATCTCGACTTCAGCGCCATCCAGTCCATGCGCGAGCTGCACGCGCAGATCGCGTCGGAAGTCCGCCGGCGCGACGCCGCCGACAACATCAAGCTCGGCCCGGGCGGCATCCGCGAGATCGAATTCACCGCGCAGGTGTTCCAGCTGATCCGGGGCGGCCGCGAACCGGAATTGCGTATCCGCCCGACGATGGCCGCGCTGGGAGCGCTGGCCGAACGGGGCCTCGTCGATGCCGAGGGCCACCGCGAACTGATCGACGCCTACCGTTACCTCCGCATGCTGGAACACCGGCTGCAGTACGTGGACGATCAGCAGACGCAGCTCCTGCCGCGCTCGCCGGAGGAGCGGGAACGCCTGGCGGGAGCGCTGGGCCACGAGAACTGGGACGCGATGGCCGACGCGCTGGCAAAACGCCGCGCCGCGGTGACGCGGCACTTCGAATCGATCTTCGCCGGCGTGGCCAGCGGCGCTGGCGACCCGCTCGAGCACGCCCTGCAGCGCGAGGGGGAGGATCCCGAGGCCCTGGCGCTGCTGGAGGAACTGGGGCTCGAGCAGCCGGCCGAAGCCTTGCGCCAGGTGAAGGCCGTCCGTTCGAGCTCGCGGTTCCAGCGCATGTCGGCCTCCGCAGCCTCGCGGCTGGACCAGCTGCTTCCGCGCATCGTGCGCGCCGCCGCCCGTCACCGGCCGACCGAGACCACGCTCGAGCGGATGCTCCGCATCGTCGAGAGCATCGGCCGCCGGGAGTCGTACCTCGCCCTGCTGATCGAATACCCCGGCGCCCTCGACGCCGTCGCGCGATTGGTCTCGCTCTCACCGTGGGCCTGCGACTACCTCGCACGGCATCCGATGCTGCTCGACGAGCTGATCGATGCCCGTCATCTCGCCGAGCCCGACTGGAAGGCGCTGGCGCCCGCGCTGCGGGCCACGCTCGACCGGGAACAGGACAATCAGGAGGGGCAGCTCGATGCCCTCCGGCACTTCAAGCATTCCCAGACCTTCCGCCTGCTCGCGCTCGACCTGGCCGAGGCACTGACCGTCGAACGGCTGTCGGATCACCTGAGCGATCTCGCCTGCGTGCTGCTGGCCGAGGTCGTCCGCCTGACCTGGGAGCGGCTGCCCTCCCCCCACGTGGAGGTGCCGCGCTTCGCGGTGATCGGCTACGGCAAGCTCGGCGGCAAGGAACTCGGCTACGAGAGCGACCTGGACCTCATCTTCCTGTACGACGACGAGGCCCCGCAGGCGCCGGAGAACTACGCCCGGCTCGCCCAGCGCATGAACGGGATGATGAACAGCTTCACGGCGGCCGGCATGTTGTACGAGACCGACCTGCGCCTGCGGCCGGACGGCGCGAGCGGCCTGCTGGTCAGCCGGTTCGAGGCGTTCGAGGCCTACCAACGGAACCACGCCTGGCCCTGGGAGCATCAGGCCCTGACGCGGGCGCGGTTCGCCGCCGGCGACGCGACCCTCGGCGCACGCTTCGAAGCCTTGCGGATCGCGATCCTCCGGCTGCCTCGCGACGCAGTCCGCCTGAAGGCCGAGGTCGTCGCGATGCGCGCGAAGATGCGCGAGAGCCATCCCAATTCGAGCGGCCTGTTCGACATCAAGCACGACCCCGGGGGCATCATCGATGTCGAGTTCGCCGTCCAGTATCTCGTGCTGGCGCACGCCGCCGAGCACGAGGCGCTGACAGGCAACATCGGGAACATTGCGCTGCTGCGGCTGGCAGGTTCGCTCGGCCTCCTCCCGCCGGAACTCGGCGAGCGCGCGGCCGTCGCCTACCGCAACTTCCGCCGCCACCAGCACGCCCTGCGGCTCAAGGGCGAGCGCTATGCGCGATTGCCGTCGGAGGTGCTCGCAAGGGAGCGTGCGTCGGCGCTCGAACTGTGGCGGTCCGTTCTCGGTTCCTGATCGCGCGTGCCGAGCCGGCGGAGCAACTGGAACACGAGCAGGCGCCCCTTCCCCTTGAAGGTCATCTCCCGGGGCTCGCCGAATTCGTAGCGCCCCGCGAGACGCGAGTAGGTCACGCGGTCGACGAAGATCGCCCCGGCGGGCGATTCGGCGGAGAGACGGGCCGCCACGTTCACGGTGTCGCCCCACACGTCGTAGCTGAACCGCGTGGAGCCGATCACGCCGGCCACGACGGGACCGGTCGCGATCCCGACATGGAAGGCGATGCCGTACTTGTGCAGGACCGGATCGAGCGCAAACCCCGCCTGCAGATCGATCGCCATGTCGGCGATGGCGTCGACGTACGAGGCTGCGCGCGAATCGAGTCCGCCCGCCACCATGAAGGCATCGCCGATGGTCTTGATCTTCTCGAGGCCGTAGCGCTCGCAGAGCTGGTCCATCCGCGTGAAGACGTGATTCAGCAGGCCGACCACGTGCCGGGGTTCGAGCTCGGCGGCGAGCCGCGTGAAATCGACGATGTCGGCGAACATCACGGTGACGTCCGCGTGTCCGTCCGCAATCAGCGAAGCATCGTGCTTGAGACGCTGCGCGATGTAGGGCGGCAGCATGCTCCGCAGCAGGGCCTCGGATTTTTCGCGCTCCAGTTGCAGGAGCGCGTGCTGCCGCGCCAGATCCGCCTGGGCCTGTTCGCGCTGCCGGACCATGTACTGCAGCAGCAGATAGGCGACGGACGACAGCACGATGCCGTTCAGCAGCCCGAACTTCGCGGCCGCGTGCGCCGGAATCATCGTCAGGTGCTCGGCCGCGTGGACGTGCTCGTAGGCGGTCACGCCGCCGATCATCACGGCGTAGGCCACGAACCACGGGGTCGACCCGCGCTGGCTGTAGGCGAGCAGGGCTCCGAGCGGCGCGATCATCGACAGCAGCACGATGCCGGCGGACTCGATGAACCCGCCCAGGTTCCAGTGCACCACGAACGGCACGACGAGGAACAGCGTGAGCTGGACGAACCGGTAGACGCCGAAATTGCGGGTGCGCAGGAAGTAGAACAGGAGCGCGGCCGACGCGACCTGGTAGCCGAGCAGGAGGCTGGACGGCAGGTGGACGCCGATCGATGCGTAGACCGCGAGCCAGACCGCGGCCGCCACGTTGGTGAGCCCGGCCGTCAGCAGCAGCAGGCTCTTTCGCAGCCGCTGATCCGGCGTGTCGTGCGAGTGGAACGCGACGAAACCCCACCGTTCCAGCCGCGTGCGACGAGGCGTTCCCGGTGAGAGGACATCGTGGGAGGGGCCAGCGGGATTCTGCACGGGCCTTCTGTCGTCGATGGGATCGGGCGGCGGGTGCCGATCGGGTCGGCAAAGCGCGAGAGTAGTCCATCGCGCGGACGAGCGACAAGCCGGGCAGGCCGCCGGCCTGTGCTGCCCGGTCGGGTCGCCGTCTGTACCTTCGATCGGGAGGGGTGTTCGGCTACAATCGCATCTTTCCTCGAGGAGATCTTCGGCATGTCTATGGCGGACCGCGACGGCTTCATCTGGTACGACGGCAGACTCGTGCCCTGGCGGGAAGCCAACACCCACGTCCTGACCCATTCCCTGCACTACGGTCTGGCCGTGTTCGAAGGCATGCGGGCCTACAACACCGTGCGCGGGACCGCGATCTTCCGGCTGCGCGAGCACATCGACCGCATGTTCAATTCGGCACACATCTACATGATGAAGATGCCGTACGACCGCGAGACGATCGTCGAGGCCTCGTGCGAGGTGGTGCGCGCCAACAAGCTCGATTCCTGCTATCTGCGGCCGATCGCCTTCTACGGGTCCGAGAAGATGGGCGTGTCCCCCAAGGGTGCGACGGTCCATGTGGCGATCGCCGCGTGGCCCTGGGGCGCGTACCTGGGAGCCGACGGCATCGAGAAGGGAATCCGGGTGAAGACCTCCTCGTATGCACGACACCACATCAACGTGACGATGGCGCGCGCGAAATTCGCCGCCACGTACGCCAATTCGATTCTCGCCAATCTCGAGGCCACGCAGGATGGCTACGACGAGGCGCTGCTGCTGGACGTGGACGGATACGTCGCCGAAGGTGCGGGCGAGAACCTGTTCGTGATCAAGGACGGCCGCATCTACGAACCGGAACTGACCTCCGCCCTCATCGGCATCACCCGGGACACCGTGGTCCAGCTCGCCCGCGACCACGGCCTGGAAGTCACCTCCAAGCGCCTGACACGGGACGACATCTACATCGCGGACGAAGCCTTCTTCACCGGCACGGCCGCCGAGGTCACGCCGATCCGCGAACTGGACAACCGCACCATCGGGCAAGGCACGCGCGGACCGATCACGGCCAAGCTCCAGTCCGCCTTCTTCGACGTGGTGAATGCCCGGGACGAGCGCCGGCAATCCTGGCTGACGTTCGTCTGACGGGGCGCGCCGTGACTGCCGACCAGACCCAAAGGGGCAACGCCACGATCGACGTCGACGCGGCCGACCTTCCGCTGCACTGTCCCACGCCGACGATGCCGTTGTGGAGCGCCCATCCCCGGGTGTTCCTGCCCATCGAGCAGACCGGCGAGGCTCAGTGCCCGTATTGCGGCACGCAATACCGGTTGCGCGGGGGTCCCCGCGCCGCCGGATCGCACTGAGCCATACGCCTCCGCCTTCGCCGCGGGTGCCCGGCCCGTGAGACGCCGTCTCGTGATCGGGCCGAGCTGGGTGGGCGACATGATCCTGGCCCAGCCCCTGATCGCTCGGCTGGCCGAGGAGACGCCCGGGACGGAAGTCGACGTCCTCGCGCCGCCCTGGGTCCTGCCGCTCGTCGGCCGCATGCCCGGCACCGCACGCGGTATCGCGAGTCCGTTCCGGCATGGCGAGCTTGCGCTGCGGGCACGCTGGAGCCTCGCCAGGGATCTGCGGTCCGCCCGGTACGAGCAAGCCGTCGTCCTCCCCAATTCGGCCAAGTCCGCCCTGATCCCCTGGCTTGCCGGCATTCCGCGGCGCACCGGCTTCCGGGGCGAGTACCGCTTCGGCCTGCTGAACGACATCCGGGCCCTCGACCGCGCCGGCGTTCCGCGCCTGGTGGACCGCTTCCTGCGGCTGGCCGACGGCCGGCCGCCCGCGAGCGCCCCCGAACCGCGCTTGACGTCCACGGACGAACAGCGCCGCGCCGTCGTCGAGCGACTGGGGCTGGCCGCCGCCGACCGGATCGCCTGTCTGTGCCCGGGTGCCGAGTACGGACCGGCCAAGCGCTGGCCCGCACGGCACATGGCCGGTCTGGCCGACGCCCTGCACGAGCGGGGCTTCACCGTGCAGCTTCTCGGATCACCCCAGGATCGCGAGATCGGCGCCGAGATCGAGATCCTGGCCGAATGCCCGCTCCAGAACCTGATCGGTCGCACGTCGCTCGTGGAGGCGGTCGACCTGATCGCCTCCGCCCGGATCGTCGTGAGCAACGACTCGGGACTCATGCACGTGGCGGCCGCGCTCGGGCGTCCCCTGATCGCATTGTTCGGGTCGAGCTCGCCGGACTACACCCCGCCGCTGTCACCGCTCGCGCGCATCGTGCGGCACCCCGTTCCCTGCAGTCCCTGCTTCGCGCGAGAATGTCCGCTCGGGCATTTCGACTGCCTGCGCGCGCTGACGCCGGCCCGCGTGCTCGCGGCGCTCGACGAACTGGAGACCGGATCGTGACTCCCATCGCATACGACACGCCGGACCGCGCCGAAGAGGCCTTCTACGAGGCCTTCGAAAGTCGTGATCTCGACGCCATGATGACCGTGTGGGCCGACGACGACACGATCGTGTGCGTGCATCCAGGGGGGGAGCGGATCGTCGGCCGCGAGGCGATCGCGGAGGCATGGCGCCAGATCTTCCAGAACGGCGCGCGTCTGGAGTTCCGGCTGCTCCACTGCCATGCCCTGTCGGACGAGGGCGTGGTCGTGCACAGCGTGCTCGAGGAGATCCGCGTCGACGGGCGGCCGGATTTCCGCGCCGTCGTCGCCGCGACCAATGTGTTCGTTCTCGCCGACGGGGGCTGGCGGCTCTGGATGCATCACGGATCGAACACCGGCCAGGCGGCCGAGGCTGCCCACGAGACGCCGGACGAACCCAAGCCCACGTTGCATTGAAGGGCATGCGCCGACCGGCTGCCGGCTACCGCGCGCCCTGGTGGCTGCCGGGCCGCCATCTTCAGACCGTCTATGCCGCCCTCGCCTTGCGCGGCAAACCTCCTCCCTATCGTCGCGAGGTCTGGACCACGCCCGACGGCGACCGCATCGAACTCGATTGGACCGACGGACCTGCCGATGCGCCGCTCGTCGTGCTCTTCCACGGTCTCGAAGGCAACTCCCGCAGTTCCTATGCTGCGGCACTGATGCGGAACGTTCGCGCCGCCGGCTGGCGTGGCGTCGTTCCGCACTTCCGGGGCTGCGCCGGCGAACCCAATCTGCTGCCGCGCGCCTACCACTCCGGCGACGCGGAGGAGATCGCCTGGATCGTCGAGCGCGTCGCCCGATCCGGCGGGCAGCCGGTCCATGTGGCCGGCGTGTCGCTCGGCGGCAATGCGCTGCTCAAGTGGCTCGGGCAGGCGGGAACGGATGCCCGGGCCCACGTCCAACGCGCCGCGGCGGTATGTGCCCCGCTCGATCTCGTCGAAGCCGGTGCGGCCCTGAGGCGCGGGTTCAATCGGGTCTACACGGCGGAGTTCCTGCGGACACTGAGACCCAAGACGCTCGAGAAGGTCCGCCGCTTTCCGGGCCTCGTCGACGCTCGTCGCATTGCAGGCGCCCGCGATTTCGACACGTTCGACGATGCCTACACGGCGCCGGTGCACGGCTACACGGGCGTGCTCGACTACTGGACGCGCGCCAGCAGCAAGGCCGGGCTGTCCCGCATCGCCGTCCCCACGCTCGTCATCAACCCGCGCAACGATCCGTTCCTGCCGGCGCACCATCTGCCCCGCCCCGCCGAGGTGTCATCCGCAGTGGTTCTGGAGCAACCCGATCACGGCGGGCACGTCGGATTCGTTTCCGGCCCGTTTCCCGGCAATGTCGACTGGCTGCCTCGCCGCCTGCTGGACTTCTTTGCCGCGCGGGCAGATGCCGCCACATCCGATTCGGCGCCGCGTGCGTAGTGCAATGTCAAGCACCACTCGAATCGAGGTCGCCGGATGAGCAGCACATCGCACGCCGCGGACGGTCTGCCGGGAATGACCGCCTGGGGACGGGAATCGACCGAAGCGTCCCGCCCACGCCCCCGACCCATGAATCCCGGGCCCGATCGCGACGCCTGGGCGCGACAGGACGCGGTCCTGCGTCCGATGGTGGCGCGCATGGCCCGCGATGACGAGGCGGCGCTGGGTGAGCTGTACGACGCGACGGTGTCCCGGGTCTACGGGCTGGCCTTGCGGATCACGCGTACCCCGGCCGCCGCGGAGGACGTGGTGGCGGAGGTCTACCATCAGTCCTGGCGCGACGCCCGCCGGTTCGATCCGGAACGGGGCGCCGTGGTGACCTGGCTGCTCACGATCTGCCGATCGCGGGCGATCGACAGCCTGCGCCGCCGCGACGAAGCCGAGTGCCACCCCGATCCGGAAACACTCGCCGCCATCGAACCGAGCGATCCGTCAGACCCGCCGGGCCTGCTGTCGACGTACCAGGCCCACTCGGCGCTGCATCGGGCGCTGGCCGGACTCTCCGCCGTGCAGCGGCAAATGATCGCGCTCGCCTTCTTCCGGGGCCTGTCGCACCAGGAGATCGCCGAGCATTGCGGCATGCCGCTCGGTACGGTCAAGACGCACGTCCGGAAGGCGCTCGAGCGCCTGAGGCTGGCCCTCGTCCAGGACCCCAACTTGTCTTCAGAGGTTGCTTCATGACTGCGCTTCCCGCCCCCGACGACGATTCCGACTTCGAGCCGGACCTGGCCGAAGCGCTGCTCCGGGAAGGGGCCCCCGTCGATCCGCCCGGCGCCGTGCGCGAACGGCTGCGCGCCCGCGTGCTCGCCGGAGCCCGTCCCACCGGTCCGTGGGTGGATGGCCCGGACTTCGCCACCGTGTTCTCCGACGATGGCCGTTGGGTTCCGATCGCGGACAAGGTGGAGATGCGGATCGTCCGGAAGGAGGACGACGTCCTGATCGCGTTGTACCGTCTCCAGCCCGGCGGCGTGATCCCGCCCCACCGCCACCCGGGCCGGGAGGAATCCTTCATCCTGCAGGGCACGGTCGACATCGGACCGCTGCACTGCACGGCGGGTGACTATCACGTGGCACGCGCCGGTTCCGTTCACCCGGTCGTCACCTCGGCCTCGGGCTGCCTGTTCCTGGCCCGGCACGCGATGGGGATGCCCCAGCCGCTCTGAGGCCCGATTGCCCGGCCTGCCCCGGGCCCAGGCATCCGCGCCCGCCTCCCTTCAGCGCACCGAATCGGTGCCGATGATGCGAAGGTCTCCCGCGTCGTCAGGCGCCCGGTGGCCACGCGCCGTGTTCCGCGGTGGTATCGGCCGGACTTCGCCCCGATAATCGGGAGTTTCCGCAACCCTCGGTGACCTCCATGGCAGCCATCGCGCCCGAAATCTTCAAGGCCTACGACATTCGTGGCATCGTCGACCGCACGCTGACGACCGAGGCCGTCGCCAGTATCGGCCGCGCCTTCGGGACGGAGGCCTTGCAGAAGGGGACCCCGCGGGTGGCCATCGGCCGCGACGGTCGCCTGTCGGGCCCCGGCCTCGCGGAAGCCCTGTCGTCCGGACTGCGCGCCGCAGGCTGCGACGTCGTCGATGTGGGACGCGTCACGACGCCGATGCTCTACTTCGCCGCGCATCATCTCGGCACCCGGTCCGGGATCATGGTCACCGGCAGCCACAATCCGCCTGACTACAACGGCCTCAAGATGGTGATGGCCGATCAGGCCATCGCGGGGGACGCGATCCAGGCCCTGCGGCAGCGCATCGAGCGACAGGAGTTCACGAGCGGTCAGGGGTCGTATGCGACCGCCGAGATCGCCGAGGCCTATCTCGACCGGGTCGTGGGCGACGTGAAGGTCTCGCGTCCCGTCGATCTCATCGTCGATTGCGGCAATGGCGTGGCGGGGGCTTTCGCGCCCGAGCTTTACCGGCGCATGGGCTGCCGGGTCACCGAGATGTTCTGCGAGGTGGACGGACAGTTTCCGAACCACCACCCCGACCCGTCCCAGCCCGAGAATCTGGAGGATCTGATCCACGCGCTGCGCGATGGCGGTGAACTGGGTTTCGCGTTCGACGGCGACGGCGACCGGCTCGGCGTCGTCACCAAGCGCGGGAAGATCATCTACCCCGACCGTCAGCTGATGCTCTTCGCCGCCGACGTGCTGTCGCGCAATCCGGGCGCGGAGATCATCTTCGACGTGAAATGCACGCGGAACCTGTTCGACTGGGTGCGGCGTCACGGCGGCCAACCGCTCATGTGGAAGACCGGCCATTCGCTCGTGAAGGCGAAATTGCGGGAGACCGGCGCTCCGCTCGCCGGAGAGATGAGCGGGCACATCTTCTTCAAGGAGCGCTGGTACGGATTCGACGACGGCCTGTACGCCGGTGCGCGTCTGCTCGAGATCCTGTCGCGGGAACGCGACGTCAGCGTTCCGCTCGAGTCCCTGCCCGACTCGGTCAACACGCCGGAACTGCAGATCAAGCTCGCCGAGGGCGAGAACTTCACGGTCATCGAGAAGCTCCAGAAACAGGCGACGTTTCCTGGCGCGCAATCGGTCGTGACCATCGACGGCGTGCGCGTCGAATATGCGGACGGCTTCGGCCTGGCGCGCCCCTCCAACACGACCCCGGTCATCGTGCTGCGTTTCGAGGCGGAGTCGGAGGCAGGTCTCACCCGCATCCAGGAGGCGTTCCGGAAGGAGATCGTCGCCGTCGCCCCGGACGCGAAGCTGCCCTTCTGACGTGACCACCACGGAGCTGTTCCTCGGCCGGCAGCCGATCCTCGATGCGCGCGAGAATCTCGTCGCGTTCGAACTGCTGTTCCGCTCCGGTCACACGAACGGCGCGCGGATCGACGACGACCTGATCGCTTCGGCAACGGTCATCCACCATGCGTTCAGTGAACTCGGCGCCAATGCCGTGCTGGGGCACTACACGGGCTACATCAATCTGTCGGCAGCACTGCTGCTGAGCGACGTCATCGAACTGCTGCCGCCCGAGCGCGTCGTGCTGGAACTGCTCGAGACGGTGGAGATCAACGACCGGCTCGTGGCACGTCTGCAGGAATTGCGGGCGCGGGGTTTCCGGCTCGCCCTCGACGATTACCTGGGCGACGAGGACCAGTACCGGGACGTGCTCGGGCTCATGGATGTCGTGAAGGTCGACGTCGGCGAATTGTCGGAAGCCCGGCTGGTGGAAGTCACCCGGGCGCTCGCCCGCTGGCCGGCGCGCCTGCTCGCGGAGAAGGTGGACACCAAGGAGCAGGTACAGCGGTGCCGGGAACTGGGCTATGAACTGTTCCAGGGCTACTACTTCGCGCGCCCCTCCGTCATCGCCCGCCGCCGGCTGTCCCATACCGAGACGGCGATCATGCGGCTGCTCGGGCTCGTGATGGCCGATGCGGGCGTGGCGGAGATCGAGACGCTGCTGAAGCAATCGCCGGATCTCTCGCTGAACCTGCTGCGCCTCGTGAATTCCGTCTCGGTCGGGGCGCGACGCCAGATCACGTCGATGCACGAAGCGATCGCCATCCTGGGCCGCGCCCAGTTGCAGCGCTGGCTGCAGCTGCTGATGTTCGCGGTGTCCGCGTCGCCGGAGGCGACGTTTCCGAGCCCCCTGCTGGTGCTCGCCGCAACCCGCGGCAAGCTGATGGAAACCCTCAGCGCGCTGCGCAACGACTGCAGTGCCGGCAAGGATGAGGCGTTTCTCACCGGCATCCTGTCGCTGGTGGAGGTGTTGCTCGCCACCCCCCTCGCGGAAATCCTCGACGGTCTTCCGGTCCCGGAAAGCGTCCGCGGCGCGCTGCTGGATCGGGCGGGCGACCTCGGCGCCCTGCTCACCCTCACGGAACTCGTCGAACAGACCGACATCCCCGCCATCGAGGCCCAGCTGCTGAAGCTGCCGGGTCTCGATCCGCCGAAGGTCAACGAGGCCTACGTCACCGCGATCGAATGGGCCAACGGCATCGCCGGGCCTGCCTGACGACGCGGCCCGGACCCGTGTGCGGGCGATCCTTGCTCAGTCCGCTTCCGTGGCGCGCTTGAGCGCCTCCAGACCGGCCCTGTAGGCATTCGTGAAGAAGCGCGTCACCGACTCGTCGTCCTGACCTGCGGGAGGCGGGTCCTGCCAGTAGTTCAGGCGCGTGAACCGGCCGCTCCAGACGACCTCGGATTGACCGCCGCCGGCATCCTTCACCTGCACGGTCGCGAAGTAGTCGCTGGCCATGACCGCACCATCCGTGTACGTGTAGGTGAGGCGCATGTTGGTCGGGTCGTATTCGACGAGCTTCTCGAACACCCTGGTGCCGTTGCGGCGGATCAATTCGCGAATCGCACCCTCCTCGCTGCGCTTCTTCAGCACCAGCCGGGTGGACTCGGCCGGCGGGAACCAGCGGGCCAGTCCGCCGAAGTCACCCACGTACGTCCACACCTTCTCCGGCGAGGCCGCGATGCGGATCGTCTGGGTCGTCGAGAGCTCCTTCGCCTGGGCGAACACCAGTCCCGGCAACAATGCCAGCGATGCGATTGCGAACGTGCGCTTCATTCCACTTCCTCCTGTCGTTGTACGGGCCGTGTCATCCGCTCCGGCCCCGAACCGGTCGATCACAGGCGCTGCGCCACCCAGTCGGCCACTGACTTCAGCGCCCCGTCGAGCTTGGCCGGTTCGGTACCGCCTCCCTGCGCCATGTCGGGGCGCCCCCCACCCTTGCCGCCCACCTGCCCGGCGACGAAACCGACGAGTTCGCCGGCCTTGGTCCTGCCGGTGAGATCCGAGGTGACGCCGGCGATGATCGCCACCTTGTCGGTGCCGTCCGCCGCACCGAGCACGACGACGGCCGACTTCAGCTTGTCCTTGAGTTTGTCGACGGTCTCGCGCAACGCCTTGGCATCGGCCCCGTCGAGGACGGCAGCCAGCACCTTGACTCCCTTCACGTCGACGGCGCCGGCCGCCAGGTCGTCCCCTTGCGAAGCGGCCAGCCTGGCCTTCAGCCGCGCCAGTTCCTTCTCGAGCGACTTCACGTGGTCGACGATCTGCGTGAGCTTCGCGCCGATCTCCGGCGTGGGCGCCTTCAGCAGCGCAGCGACCTCCCCGAGCTGCCGCTCCTGGGATTGCGCGAGCGCGAGCGCCGCGTCGGCCGTGACCGCCTCGATCCGCCGAATGCCGGCAGCCACGCCGGATTCGGACACGATCTTGAAGAAGCCGATATCGCCGCTGCGCTTCACGTGCGTGCCGCCGCAGAGTTCGGTCGAGAAATCTCCCATGCCGATGACGCGAACCTCGTCGCCGTACTTCTCGCCGAACAGCGCCATCGCACCGGCCTTGATCGCCTCGTCGTACTTCATGAGGCGGGCCTCGACCGACACGTTGCGACGGATCTCGAAGTTCACGATCGACTCGATGCGCGACAGTTCCTCCGGCGTCACCGGCTGCGTGTGGCTGAAGTCGAACCGCGTGTGGTGCGCGTCCACGAGCGAGCCCTTCTGCGAGACGTGCGGACCGAGCACCTTGCGCAGGGCAGCGTGCATCAGGTGCGTCACCGAATGGTTGTACGCCGTGCGCTGGCGGCGCTGCAGATCGACTTCCGCCGAAACCCGGTCGCCCACGGCGATCCGGCCCGCGTCGACCCGGCCGTGGTGGCCGAAGACCGACGCCTGGATCTTCTGCGTGTCGGCCACGACGAAGGTGGCGTGCCCCGAGACGATCTCACCCGCGTCGCCGACCTGCCCGCCGGATTCCGCGTAGAACGGTGTCCGGTCCAGCACGATCACCGCGGCCTCGCCGGCCTCGACGGCCTCGACCGCCGTGCCGTCGCGGTAGAGCGCGACCACCTCCGCCTCGACCTTGAGCGTGTCGTAGCCGAGGAATTCGGTGGCGCCGCCGGCGTACTCCATGCCCGCCTGCATCTGGAATCGGGAAGCGGCGCGGGCGCGATTTCGCTGCTGCTCCATCTCCGCCTCGAACCCGGCGAAGTCCACCGTGAAGCCGCGCTCGCGCGCGATGTCGGCCGTCAGATCGAGCGGAAAGCCGTAGGTATCGTAGAGCTTGAAGACCGTGGATCCGTCGAGCATGCGATCCTCCTTCTGCATCGCCTGCTCCAGCACGCCCATGCCGTGTTCGAGCGTCTCGGCGAAGCGTTCTTCCTCCTGCTTCAGGACCTGCTCCACGCGCGACTGGGCTGCCGGCAGTTCCGGGTAGGCATCACCCATCACGCGCGACAACTCTGCCACCAGCGAATGGAAGAACGGCTTCTTCTGTCCGAGCTTGTAGCCGTGGCGGATCGCCCGGCGGATGATGCGGCGCAGGACGTAGCCGCGGCCTTCGTTGCCGGGAATGACGCCGTCGGTGATCAGGAAGCTGCACGCCCGGATGTGATCCGCGATCACCTTGAGCGAATTGTTCTCGAGGTCCGTCACCCCCGTGGCACGCGCCGCCGCCCCGATGAGATCCTGGAACAGGTCGATGTCGTAGTTCGAGTGCACGCCCTGCATGAGGGCGCTGATGCGTTCGAGGCCCATGCCCGTGTCGACCGACGGCTTCGGCAGCGGATGCAGTTCACCCTTCTCGTCGCGATTGAACTGCATGAAGACGAGATTCCAGATCTCGATGTAGCGATCACCATCGGCGTCCGGCGATCCCGGCGGCCCGCCGGCCACGCCCGGTCCGTGATCGAAGAAGATCTCGGTGCAGTAGCCGCAGGGACCCGTGTCGCCCATCTGCCAGAAGTTGTCGTTGGTCGGGATGCGGATCACGCGCTCGGCCGGAACCCGGATGTCCTCGAGCCAGATCTTCTCGGCGCCGTCGTCGTCCGAATGCACGGTGACCCAGAGCCGGCTCGCGGGGATCTTGAGCTCGTCGGTGAGGAAGCCCCAGGCGAACTCGATCGCCTCGCGCTTGAAGTAGTCGCCGAAGCTGAAGTTGCCGAGCATCTCGAAGAACGTGTGATGCCGGGCCGTGTAGCCGACGTTCTCCAGATCGTTGTGCTTGCCCCCGGCACGGACGCAGCGCTGCGAGGTGGTCGCACGCGAATAGTTGCGGCGGTCGAGACCGAGGAACACGTCCTTGAACTGGACCATGCCCGCGTTCGTGAACAGGAGCGTCGGGTCGTTGCCGGGAACCAGGGGCGACGAGCTGACCACGGCGTGGCCGTGGCGACGGAAGTACTCGAGGAATCGGTGACGGATCTCGCTGCTTTTCATGTTGGTGCGACCACGTGTTTCGGATTCTGGGAGCCGAGCGCCGCTCAGCCGGTGTCTTCGTCGGCAGGGAGGTCCAGCACCCGCCGGATGGCCGCGAGACTGAACCCGCGGTTCTGGAGGAATCGGCCTTGCCGTGCCCGTTCGTCCGCGGAGGCAGGCGGAACCGGGTACTTGCGTCGAAGCAGCGCCAGCGCCTCTCGCGCTTCCGACGCCCGGGCGTCGCGCAATGCGGCACCGACTCCGGCTTCATCGACGCCGCGGGCCCGCAGCTCCTGCCCGATCCTGAGCGGTCCCTGACGCCCGCGGCGGCGGCGCACGAACTGCTCGGCGAATCGCTCGTCCGACAGGAAACCGCTGGCCACGAACTCGTCGAGCAGCGCCTCCAGGTCTTCGCCCTCACCCGCCAGGGGTGCCAGCCGCGACGCCAGCTGAGCGCGAGTGTGCTCGCGGCGTGCCAGCAGTCCGAGCGCCAGAGCCCGGAGGGACTTCCCGCTCAATCCTCGTCGGGCTCGGCCTCGGCTCCGCCGACGCCCGCGGCTTCCCGAACCTGCCGTTCGATGTCCTGCGCAACGTCCGGATGCTGCTTCAGGAATTCGCGTGCGTTGTCCTTGCCCTGCCCGATCTTGTCGCCGTGGTACGCGTACCACGCGCCCGATTTCTCGACGATCTTGTGCAGGACGCCGAGCTCGATGATCTCGCCTTCCCGGGAGATGCCTTCGCCGTACAGGATGTCGAAATCGGCCACGCGGAAGGGAGGCGCGACCTTGTTCTTGACGACCTTGCAGCGGGTCTCGCTGCCGATGACTTCCTCGCCCTTCTTGATCGAGCCGGTGCGCCGGATGTCGATGCGCACCGAGGCATAGAACTTCAGTGCATTGCCGCCGGTCGTCGTCTCGGGGTTGCCGAACATCACCCCGATCTTCATGCGGATCTGGTTGATGAAGATGACGAGCGTGTTGGAGCGCTTGATGTTGGCGGTGAGCTTGCGCAAGGCCTGGCTCATCAGGCGCGCCTGCAGGCCTGGCAACTGATCGCCCATTTCGCCTTCGATTTCGGCTTTCGGCGTCAAGGCGGCCACCGAGTCGATCACGACGATGTCGACGGACCCGGACCGCACCAGCATGTCGGCGATCTCGAGCGCCTGCTCGCCGTTGTCCGGTTGGGAGATCAGGAGGTCCTCGACCTCCACGCCGAGCTTGCGGGCGTACTGCGGATCCAGGGCATGTTCGGCATCGATGAAGGCGGCCGTCCCTCCGAGCTTCTGGGCCTCGGCGATGACTTGCAGCGTCAAGGTGGTCTTGCCCGACGATTCGGGTCCGTAGACTTCGACGATCCGGCCGCGCGGCAGACCGCCGATGCCGAGGGCCAGATCCAGCCCCAGGGAACCGGTGGACACGACCTGAATGTCCTGGGAGACGTCGTTCTCCCCGAGCCGCATGATCGACCCCTTCCCGAACTGCTTCTCGATCTGTGAAAGGGCGGCGGCGAGCGCTTTGGCTTTGTTGTCTTCCATGAGGTGTCGGGCGTCGGATCGGGTCGATGAAAGCGTTGGATTATCGCACAAGGCCTGCGCCCGTCACGACTCATTTTCTTCTTTCGATTCATATGCATGCCTTCCCGCCCGCCGCAGGATGGCGGCATTCGCCGCAATAAAGATCTCGGTCCGGCTGCCGTTACCGCGGCCATGGCATCCCAACCCCAGACAGCGCGACGCATCGGACGCTTCGACGTCCTCCGTGCGTTGGGCCGCGGTACACAGGGAACTGTGTGGCTGGCCCACGATCCCGACCTCAAGCGCGACGTGGCGATCAAGACCATCGAAGTCGACGGCGCCACGGACCCCGCCGCGGTCAAAGACCTGCTCGACGAGGCGATCATGATGAGCCGCCTCGTCCACCCCAACATCGTCACCCTGTTCGACGCCGGTCGGGATGGCGATGAGCCCTACCTCGTCTTCGAGTACGTACCGGGCGACACCCTCTCGAGCGTCATCAAGACCGGCGGGGCGATGGAGCCGCACAAGGCGTGCAACCTCGCCATCCAGATGCTCAAGGGCGTGGAGTTCGCCCACCAGAAGGGCGTGGTGCACCGCGACCTCAAGCCGGGCAACGTCATGGTCACGGAGGACGGCATTCCGCGGATCATGGACTTCGGCATCGCGGCCCTGATATCGGGTGAGGATCCCGGTGACGAGGGATTCCACGGCACCCCGGCCTACACGGCGCCCGAATACGTGAACGAGCGCCAGTACTCGCCGAAGTCGGACGTGTTCTCCGTGGGCGTGGTCCTGCACGAGATGCTGACGGGCGAGCCCTGCGTCTCGGGGAACACGGTCTTCGAACTGCTCCACAAGATCACGAGCGTCGAGTTCGAGCCGCCGTCCCGGAAAGCCGGGACCGTGGACGAGGCCCTCGACGCCATCGTGATGCGCGCCCTGGTCAAGGATCCCGCGAACCGGTTCCAGTCGGCGCAGGAGATGACGGACGCGCTGGAGAAATACCTCCGCCCCGTGCAGGTCGCGACCGAGCCCGCGAAGGAGTCGGTATCCGGCACCCTCGAGTTCCTGCTCCGGCGCATCCGGGTCAAGAGCGACTTCCCCGCCCTGTCGCACACGATCTCCACCGTCAGCCAGACGATGGCGTCCGACAAGGAAGGCGTGACGAAACTCTCGGGCGCCGTGATCAAGGACTTCGCACTCACCAACAAGCTGCTGAAGATGGTGAACGCGGCCCACTACGGACAGCGCCGGGGCATCTCCACCGTCTCCCGGGCCATCATGGTGCTGGGGTTCGACCAGGTCCGGTCGATCGCCGTGAGCCTGATGCTGTTCGACCACATGCAGAACCGCTCCCAGGCGGTGCACCTGCGCGACACGGTCATCTCCGCCTACCTGAGCGCCATCGTCGGCCGCTCGCTGGCCGGGGCGGCGGGCCTCCGCGACACCGAGGAAGCCTTCATCTGCTCGATGTTCCACAGCCTCGGACGCCTGCTCTCCGCTTTCTACTTCCACGAGGAATCGCTCGAGATCCACAAGCTCATGCATCGCGGGACGACGGAGCGCGAGGCGGCGATCGAGATCCTGGGTGCCCCGCTGGACGAGCTGGGCGTCGGGGTCGCCAAGTCCTGGAACTTCCCTGAAAACGTGCTGGCGAGCATGCGGCAGGTGAATTGGGCGAAGGTCGACCCGCCGACGGGCGACGCGGACAAGCTGCGCTTCATCGCGGAACTGGCAACCAACATCGCCGACGTGATCCGCTTCGCCGACGAAGGGCAGCGCGAGGCGCGCTTGATGGAACTGGAGGAGCGCTTCCAGCCGATGGTGGGGGTCAAGCAGACGCAGATCATCTCGGCCGTCGGTCACGCCGTCTCCGACATTGCCCGCGACGCGAAGGTCCTCGACCTGAAGACGGCCGGCAGCCTGTTCTTCGAGAAGGCGGTGGCGTGGTTCCGCCATTTCCACAACGAAGAGAAGGCCGAGGAACTGGACCGCACGCTGGCCGGGGCAAAGGTGCCGATCCCCAAGGCGGCCCCCGTCCCCGGGGCAGGCACCGCCACCGCCAACGGGACGCCGATCGCCGCGCCCCCGCCCCCGCCGGAGGAGCGCCGGGCGGCGCTCTCGGCGGGCATCGAAGATCTCGCCAACGTGCTGAAGGGCAAGTTCCAGTTGAACGACGTCCTGCGCATCATCGTGGAAACCATGTTCCGGGCCGGCGGGTTCACGCGGGTGATGCTGCTGCTGCGGGACCCGGCCAACAATGCCCTGAAGGCACGGATCGGGTTGGGCGACGGCGCGGAGTCGGCCATTGCGAAGGGGTTCTCGGTGTCGCTGGCCCCCACCAAGGACGTGTTCTTTGCCGCCCTGTCGCGTGGCGTCGACATCTGCATCGAGGACGTCGACAACGAAAAGGTCCGGACACTGGTGCCGGGGTGGTACCGGAAGACGCTGCCGGCGCGATCGTTCGCCCTGTTCCCCATCATGCTCGGACCGAAGGCCGTGGCACTGCTCTACGGCGACAACGATCAGCTCGGCCAGCTCGCCCTCGGGCCGGAGGAACTCTCCTTGCTTAAGTCACTCCGCAATCAAGCCGTGGCCGCGATACGCGCCCAACATGGTTAACGTAGCCAAGATCACTGACGCCCAGGAAGCCGCCGCGGAGGAACTCACCGTCCTGTTCGCGGATGTCGCCGGCAGCACGCGGCTGTACGAGCAACTGGGGGACACCGAGGCGCTTCGACGCGTCGGCGCCTGTCTGAAGGCGGCGACCGAGGCGGCCGAGACCTACCAGGGCGAACTGGTGAAGACGATCGGCGACGAGATCATGTGTGTCTTCCCCGACAGCGGTTCCGCCCTGCTCGCCTCGTGCGCCATGCAGTCCTCCGTCCGGAACCTGCCGGCCGTGGGCGGCCAGACGATGGCTCTGCGCATCGGATTCCATACGGGGCCGGTCCTGCGGCGCGACGGCGATGCCTTCGGCGATACCGTCAACGTGGCCGCCCGGATCGGCTCTCTCGCGGCAGCCGGGCAGATTCTCGTCGGCGATTCCGCCTGCGGGAGCCTGCCGGCCTACCTGAAATTCGGCGTCCGCGGCCTGGGCCACACATCGCTTCGGGGGCGCAATGCCGAGATCCGGCTGCATGAGGTGGTCTGGGATCTGGGGGCGGACCTGACGCTGGTGGGCAGCACGCTGACGACCCGCGGCCCGGCCAACGTCACCGCGCTCGAACTGCAGTTCGGGACCTATCGCTGGCGGCTCGAATCGGGAACACTCTCCATCGGCCGGGATGCCCTGAATCAGATCGTCCTGACCACGCGGCGCGCCTCGCGCAACCATGCCCGCATCGAAGCCCGCAAGGGCAAGTTCTTCATCAAGGACAGCAGCACCAACGGCACCTTCGTCCGCCCCGAGGAGGGCGACGAGGTCCGCCTCAATCGCGAGGAGATGGTGCTCCAGGGCAGCGGCAGCATCTTCTTCGGCGACCCGCCATCGTCCGAAGGTGCCGAGGAACTGCGCTTCACCATTGTCTGAACCGATCGGGAGGCGTCATGACGCGGGTCTTGCTGGATCTGCTCTGGTGGCTGGGCCACCACGCCTGGCGCGCTGCCTGGGCGTTGTCAGGTGACGACGCCTACGAACGCTACCTGGACGGACGACAGCAGGGAGCGGCAGACGAAACGCCCCTGACCCGCGCCCGCTTCTACGAACAACGGACTGCCCAGAAGTGGGATCGCATCGCCGCGTGCGGACGTTGCTCGGACCTCACGCCGTGAGCGGCGCTTCCGCCACGCGAATCACACCCTCCAGCGCTGCCACGACCGTCTGACGTCTGACGGCGGTCCGATCCCCGTCGAAGCGAAACGACTGCGCGATCCGCGCGCCGGACGCTGTCGCCCAGGCGATACACACCGTCCCGACGGGCTTCTCCGGCGTTCCGCCACCCGGTCCGGCCACGCCGCTGACCGCCACGGCCACGGCGGCGAGACTCTGCCTCAGCGCGCCCTCGGCCATCTCGACGACCGTCGGCTCCGAAACCGCGCCGTGCCACCGCAGCGTCTCTGCACGCACGCCGAGCATCGCTTCCTTCGCCGCGTTGCTGTAGGTGATGAACCCCCGGTCGTACCACGCGGAACTGCCCGAAATCCGCGTGACCACCTCACCGATCCAGCCGCCAGTGCACGACTCCGCGGTGGCAAGCATCCACCCGCGCGCATGCAGACTCCGACCGACGTGCTCCGACAGACTCTCCAGCGATGCATCCATGTCTCAGGGGAAGAACAGCTTCCACAGCGCGATGACGAGCAGAGCGTAGTAGGCCGCCAGCAGATCGTCCAGCATGACGCCGAATCCGTTCTTGATGCGTTGGTCCAGATAGCGGATGGGCGGCGGCTTCACGATGTCGAACAGCCGGAACAGCAGGAACCCGATCACCTGCCAGCGCGGCTCGTGCGGAATGATCACCAGGACGAGCAGGAACGCGACGATCTCGTCGAACACGATGCCGCCGTGATCCGCCACGCCGAGAGCGCGTCCGGTGCGGCCGCAGGCCCACATGCCCACGACGAACAGGACGCCGATCAGGAGCAGGAAGATGCCGTCGGCCAGATGCGGCGCGAGCAGCCAGAAGAGCGGCAGCGCGAGCAGTGTCCCGGCCGTGCCGGGCGCAGGTCGGATCAGCCCCGATCCGAGGCCGAACGCGATGACGTGAGCCGGATGTCGCGCCACGAACGCCAGCGTCGGCCGCACGTGCGGCGTCTCGCGGCCGTGGCGCCGGTCAGCGGAAATGATCGAAGCCTCCGTTCCCGAATTCGAGCGCCCGACCATCGCCGGCCACGATCGTGACACCGCGTCCGGCGCGCATGACGCCGATGCGCGTGACGGGCACGCCCGCGAGACGGGCCACCTGCTCGATCGCCCGCCGCCGCGATGCCGGCGCGGTGAATGCCAGTTCGTAGTCGTCGCCGCCGGCCAGGATGCAGCCGCGCCGACCTGACTCGTCGATCGTTGCAAATGCCGAGGACTGGGGCAGCCGTTCCCATTCGATGCACGCCTGCAGCGATGAACGTTCGCCGATGTGACCGACGTCGGCCGCCAGTCCGTCCGAGATGTCGATAGCGCTCGTGGCAAGGTCGGCCAGCAGGCGGCCCAGCGACACGCGAGGCTCCGGCCATTCCAGTCGACCGGCGCAGCGCGCCGCATCCACCGGGTCGAGCAGCGCCTGTCCCAGGCGCACCCGCAGGCCGAGCGCCGCCTCCCCGGTGCAGCCCGAGACCCACAGATCCTCCCCTTCCTTCGCACCGTCCCGCCGCAGCGCCTGCGACGCCGGAACCTCGCCGACGAGGGTCACATTGAAGTTGCGCGGACCCCGGGTCGTGTCGCCGCCGGCGAGATCGACGTCGTACCTGCGGGCAAGCGAAAGAAAGCCGCGCGCGAAGGCTGCGATCCAAGCCTCGTCGACGGCCGGCAACGCCAGCGACAGGAAGGCCCACTTCGGCCTCGCGCCCATGGCCGCGATATCCGACAGATTGACCGCAAGCACCTTGTGCCCGAGCGATTCGGGATCCACGGTCGGCAGGAAGTGAGTACCTTCCACGAGCATGTCCGTCGTGACGGCAAGCACGTGGCCGGGCGAGGGAACGAGGAGCGCGGCATCGTCGCCGCCCGCGAGGAACGTGTGGGACGTGGGCGGCGAGAAGTACCGCGCGATGAGATCGAATTCGTTCATGCACCCGAGTGTAGCGGGGACGCGTCTCCCGGCCGTTCCCGGCAGAGCGCTTCGCGTCGTGGCGTACCGGGGATCAGCGTGCGCGGACCTCGTCGGGTCGGACGACCATCGCGAGACGGTCCAGGACGCCGTTCACGTACTTGTGGCCATCGGTGCCGCCGTACACCTTCGCGAGTTCGACCGCCTCGTTGATGATGACCCGGTAGGGCGTTTCGACGTGGCGGACGAGCTCCTCGGCCCCGATGAGCAGGATGACGTGCTCCACCGGCGACAGTTCCGCCACGGGACGATCCAGCAGCGGCTGCAGCGCCTCCCGCAGCGCCGTCGCGTTGGTCACCACGCCGTCGATCAACCGATCGAACAGGGCCGCATTCAGATTGCGGAAATTCTCCTCGAGACGGGCCCCTTCGCGAATGGCCAGGGCCTCGCGCGGATTGAGCAGCCACGCGTACAGCATCTGCGCGGCCAGCTGGCGGGAGCGCCGACGCGGACTGACCGGCTTCCCGCCGGCGGTGTCTGGCTCAGTCCCGCTCATCGTCGATCGCCTGCAGCAGGTTGGCCATTTCGACGGCAACGCGCGCCGCTTCGGCACCCTTCACGCTCATCCGCGCCTCGGCCTGCTCGTCGGTATCGACGGTCAGCACCCCGTTCGCGACCGGGATGCCGCTGTCCAGCTGGACGCGCAGGATGCCGGCCGCCGACTGATCGGAGACGACCTCGAAGTGATAGGTCTCGCCGCGGATCACGGCACCGAGCGCGACGAGCGCCTGCACCTCGCCCGTCTCGGCGATCTTCTTGAGCGCGAGCGGGATCTCGAGCGCCCCCGCGACGGTCACCACGAGGATGTCGTCCCGCTGGACCCCGAGATTCAGCAACTCCTCGATGCAGGCCTGGAACAGTCCCTCGCACACGGGTTGATTGAACCGGCTCATCACGACGCCGATGGACAGACCGGCGCCGGCAAGATCCGGCTCGATCCCGAAGATCCCGTCGATACGGGGCATGGTCGATTCTCCTCGGCCGGGTGGGCCGATCAATTGAGGGGTTCGTTGCGATGCTGCCGGTGCCCGCCTGTACCCGGGCGGCGGCCGGCACGTCTGTCAGACGCCGTTCACCCGGCAGACCGCCGGTCCTCGGGTTGCACGTATCCGGTCACTTCCAGATCGAATCCCGCCATGCTGGGCATGCGCCGCGGATGGGCCAGCAGCCGCATGCGCAGCACGCCGAGATCGCGCAGGATCTGGGCACCGATGCCGTAGGTGCGCAGGTCACGCTTGCGGCGATCGATCGAATCGGGGCCGGCCGAGAGGCGCGCCAACAGATCCTCTCCCGTTTCGGTCCGGTGCAGCAGGACGATGACCCCCTTGCCGGCCGTCGCGATCTCGCGCAACGCAGCGTGGAAATTCCACGAGTGGATGCGATCGTCGGCATCGAGGGCATCGACGGCGGAAAACGGCTCGTGGACGCGAACGAGTACGGGCTCGTCGCCCGCGACGTCTCCACGGACCAGGGCAAGGTGCGTCTCGCGTGTCGTCTTGTCGCTGTAGGCGACGAGGCGGAACTCCCCGTGCATGGTCGCGATCGTGCGCTCATGGGCGCGGGTGACCAGGCTCTCGGTGCGGCTGCGATAGTGGATCAGGTCGGTGATGGTGCCGATGCGCAGGCCGTGCTGGTCCGCGAACCGTTCGAGGTCGGGCAGGCGCGCCATCTCGCCATCGTCCTTCAGGATCTCGCAGATCACGGCAGCCGGCTCCATGCCCGCCAGGGCCGAGAGATCGCATCCGGCTTCGGTATGGCCGGCACGCACCAGCACGCCGCCGTTCTGGGCCGTCAGCGGGAAGATGTGACCCGGCTGGACGATGTCCGTGGGGGCGGCGTCCTTGCGGACTGCCGCGAGCACCGTCTGCGCGCGGTCGGCGGCCGAGATCCCGGTGGTTACGCCCTCGGCGGCTTCGATCGAGACCGTGAAATTGGTCCCCATCGAGGAACGGTTGTCGGACACCATCGGACGCAGTCCCAGCTGGCGGCAGCGCGCGTCGGTGAGCGTGAGGCAGATCAGGCCGCGGCCATACCGGGCCATGAAGTTGATGGCCTCGGGCGTGACGCACTGCGCCGCCATCACGAGGTCGCCTTCGTTCTCGCGGTCTTCCTCGTCGACGAGGATGACCATGCGTCCGGCGCGGATCTCGTCGATGATCTCCGGAATGCTGCTGATCGTCATGGCGGGTCGGAACGGAATGGTGGGGGGGTCACCGGCGGGGTACCCGAGGGAGAACGAACTTCTGCCTGTCCCCGTGGGCCGCGCTCGGCGCGGACGACCCGGCAGGATTGTGCCGCAAGCGGCCGAGGAGGGCACGCATTTTCCGCGCATGGCCTCTCCCGTCGAACACGCTGTGCGCCGATAATGCGGCCGAGTTCAAACGACAACATCCCCACTGTGATCCCGCCCATGACGACCACTCCCGAACAGAAGAAGCGCCTCCTCGGCCGCATCGGCCTCCTCGTCGGTCTGGCTGCCATGGCGACCGTGATCGGCGCCGTGCTCTGGTACATGGCCATTGCCCGACAGACGTCGACGCTCACGGCCGAGATCGAGACGAGCGAAGCCCGGGTCACCACGCTCACCAAGGACTGTGCGGCGAAGACCGCTGCCGACCAGGCGGCGCTGGCGTCGAGCGAACTCAAGGCACAGGACGTCATCGCCACCGGTCCCTGCGCGGCGGTCGCACAGGCGCGGCAGGAGCATGAGGCCTTGACGGCACAGCGGACGGCAGCGATTCCCCATGCCCGCCTGGCCCTCGGCACGATCGCCCTCGCCGGGATCATCGCCATCGCGGCCTGGTTCTTCGCGCTGCGCTGATCCGCGACGGGCAGTCGCGCCCGCGGGCGCGGGATCCTGACCGGTATCGGCCGTGCCTCGCGTCCGGGAGCCGGCGACTGCCGGGACGCACCGCATCGGAGCGCGGATCCGCGTCTCAGCGGTCTTGCCCGACATCCCCGCTCAGCATGCGCTCCACGTACCGCGCGATCAGATCGATCTCGAGATTGACCTTGTCCCCGGCCTTCAGGTCCCCGAGGTTCGTCGCTCCCAGGGTGTGCGGAATCAGGTTCACGTCGAACGTATCGGCGCCGACGACATTCACCGTCAGGCTGACGCCGTTCACGGTGATGGATCCCTTGCGGGCCACGTACTTCGACAGCGACGCCGGCATGCGGAACACGAGCCTGCGGTTATCGCCGACCGGCGCCACGCGTTCCACCGACCCGATGCCGTCCACGTGCCCGGTCACGAGATGCCCGCCGAGACGATCGTTGGCCCGCAACGCCTTCTCCAGGTTGAGCCGGGCCCCGGGCGCGAAACCCGCCGTGCAGTCGAGCGTCTCGCGCGACACGTCCATCTCGAAGCCGTTCGGCTGCAGCGCCACGACCGTGAGGCAGCAACCGTTCACCGCGATGCTGTCGCCGAGGGCAACGTCGGCGAGATCCAGGCCCGGCGATTCGACGCGGATGCGGACCCCGGGCCCGGTGGTTTCGAGGGCGGCGACGCATCCCACCGCCTGGACAATGCCTGTGAACATGATGTCGGTCATCCGCGAACAGTGATCGGTGAATCGTGGCGACGGCGCTACGGCGTCGGCGTGACCGGACGCGCGAGGATGCGCAGGTCCGGTCCGAAACGGCGGACGTCGCGAATGTCCAAGGTCGGCATCCCGTCGACGGTGTCGGCCGGTACCAGCTGCAGCATTCCGCGCGAGAGATGACCCAGCAGCCGCGGGGCGAGATACACGATGAACTCGTCGACCACGCCGGCCGCGAACAGCGCGCTGTGCAGATTGATGCCGGCTTCCACCAGCACCTCGTTCACGCCGTCCGCGGCGAGCGAGCGCATCAGGGCCGGCAAGTCCACCTTGCCCTCGGCGTTCGGCAGGACCCGCACCCGGGCCCCGCGTCCCTCGAGCCGTCGGGCGAACGCGTCGTTCCGCGTGGCGGTCGCGACGATGACGTCGCCTCCCTCGAGAATCCTCGCATCCGCCGGCATGCGCAGACGGCTGTCCACCACGACCCGCGTGGGTTGCCGCGAGGCCGGGACATCGCGCACCGTGAGGCGCGGATCGTCATCCTTCAGCGTGCCGATGCCCGTCATCACCACGCACGAGCGTGCCCGCCAGCGGTGTCCGTCGCGCCGCGCATCCGGTCCCGTGATCCACTGGCTTGCGCCATTGGGCAGCGCGGTACGCCCATCGAGGGTTGCGGCGATCTTGACGCGCACCCAGGGACGGCCGCGTCCCATGCGGGAAACGAAGCCGATGTTCAGATCGCCGGCCTCGGCTTCCAGCAGGCCGCAGGCCACCTCGAGGCCGGCCTCTCGCAAGCGCCGCAAGCCCGCGCCCGCGACTCTCGGGTTGGGGTCCTGCATCGCCGCCACCACGCGGGAGATGCCGGCCGCGAGCAACGCGTCGACACAGGGCGGCGTCCGTCCGTGGTGGCTGCACGGTTCGAGCGTCACATAGGCCGTGGCGCCGCGGGCACGATCGCCCGCCGCCCGCAGCGCGTGCACCTCGGCGTGGGGTTCGCCCGCACGCTCGTGCCACCCCTCCCCCACGCTCTCGCCATCACGAACGAGCACACAGCCGACCCGCGGATTCGGCGTGGTGGTCTGCAGGCCCCGAGCGGCCAGGCGCAGCGCCCGCGCCATCCAGCGGTGATCGTCCCCTGTGAAGCCGGTCATCTCGCGGGCGTCCGGCGGCGCTTGGGGATCGGCTTCGCCACCTCGTCGATCACGTCCCGGAAATCGTCCACGTCCTGGAAGCTGCGATAGACGGACGCGAACCGGATGTAGGCCACCTTGTCGAGCTTGTAGAGTTCCTTCATGACCATCTGACCGATCGTCTGCGACGACACTTCGCGTTCACCGAGGGCGAGCAGCCGCTGGGTGATGCGCTGGATCGCGGCGTCGACCAGTTCCGTCGGAACCGGCCGCTTGTGGAGCGCGCGTGTGAAGCTCGTGCGCAGCTTGGCAGGATCGAACTCCGAGCGGTTGCCGCTCGTCTTCACGACTTGCGGCATGCGCAGCTCCACCGTCTCATAGGTCGTGAATCGCTTGTCGCATTCGAGGCAGCGTCGCCGGCGACGGATGCTTTCCAGATCCTCGCTCGCGCGCGAGTCCACGACCTGCGTGTCGGCGTGACCGCAAAAGGGGCACTTCATGTTGAGGCGGTGGGGACGGGAACGCGTGAAGACGTGAGGGCGTGATGACGTGAACGGCGTCGTCCGCTTTCGGCTCTCTTCTCGCCCCGGTCCGCGCGGACGGGGAGCACGGGCCCTGCACGTGACGTCACGCCCTCTCCTTCTCGACGCATCCCTCAGGCCAGCGCCGCTTCCTTCGTCTCGGTGCGCCCGTAGACCGGGAACTTCGCGCACATCGCCTGGACGTCCCGGGCCACGCGCGCCAGCACTGCATCGTTCTGCGGCGCCTCGAGCACGTCCGCGATCAGGTCGGACAGGCGTTCCGCCTCCGGCTCCCCGAAGCCGCGCGTCGTCATCGCGGGCGATCCGATCCGGATGCCGCTGGTCACGAACGGCTTCTCCGGATCGTTCGGAATGGCGTTCTTGTTGACGGTGATGTGGGCCTTGCCGAGCGCGACCTCGGCATCCTTGCCGGTGATGCGCTTGGCGCGCAGGTCGAGCAGGAACACGTGGCTTTCGGTGCGACCGGACACGACGCGCAGGCCGCGCCGGGTGAGGACCCGGGCCATCGCCTGCGCGTTGACCAGGACCTGTTGCTGATAGGTGCGGAAAGCCGGCGTCATGGCTTCCTGGAAGGCGACCGCCTTGGCGGCGATGACGTGCATCAGCGGCCCGCCCTGGATTCCCGGAAAGATGGCGGAGTTCAGGATCTTCTCGTGCTCCGCCTGGGCCAGGATGATCCCGCCGCGCGGCCCTCGCAGCGTCTTGTGGGTCGTGCTCGTCACGAAATGGGCGATGCCCACCGGGTTCGGGTAGAGCCCCGCCGCGACCAGGCCCGCGTAGTGCGCCATGTCCACCATGAGGTACGCCCCCACCGCATCCGCGATCTCGCGGAAACGCTTGAAGTCGATCCGCAGCGCATAGGCCGAGGCGCCCGCCACGATCACCCTGGGCCGATGCGCTTTCGCCAGCGCTTCGACCTCCTGGTAGTCGATGGCCTCATCGGCATCGAGCCCGTAGGCAACCGCGTGGTAGAGCTTGCCCGAGAGATTCACGGGTGACCCGTGGGTGAGGTGCCCGCCGTGCGCCAGCGACATGCCGAGCAGCGTGTCGCCCGGCTTGAGGATGGCCGCGTACACCGCCTGGTTGGCCTGCGACCCGGAGTGGGGCTGGACGTTCGCGTATTCGGCCCCGAAGAGCTTCTTGCAGCGGTCGATCGCCAGTTGCTCCGCGACATCGACGTGCTCGCATCCGCCGTAGTAGCGCTTGCCGGGGTAGCCCTCGGCGTACTTGTTGGTCAGGACGGACCCCTGCGCCTCCAGCACCCGCGGGCTCGTGTAGTTCTCGGAAGCAATCAGTTCGATGTGGTCTTCCTGGCGCTTGCGCTCGGCCTCGAGGGCGGCGGCGAGTTCGGGATCGAAGGTGGCGAGGGTGTCCTGGGGGCTGAACATGAGGAGGGTCTCTGGCAAGGAAGGCCGCGAGTTTACCATTCCGATCTTCGGCCCCGACGCGGGACTTCCCGGAAATCCCTTGCCGGTGAGGGAGTTGCCGCAGCGCACATCGCCACTTCCCGCGGCCTTGGCGTATGATCGCCCGTCGCCGAAACGGCGGCCGAACAGATCCGGGCGCCTCGCTTGCAGGAGACAGTCCGGGCCGGTCCAAGCACCACAGAACCCGGGAGGAGTCCCTGCAATGCCCCACGTCCTGTCCAAGTTGATCTGGGTGGCGATCGCCATCCTGGGCGCGTCCGCCATCGCCGGCATTGCGATGCATCGCGGCGAATCCATCAACGCGCTCTGGTTCATCGCCGCGGCGGTGTGCACCTACCTGATCGCCTTCCGGTTCTACAGCGCCTGGATCTGCGCCAAGGTGCTCGTGCTCGACGACACCCGCGCCACACCGGCCGAGCGCTTCAACAACGGCCGCGACTTCGTCCCCACGAACAAGTGGGTCGCCTTCGGTCACCACTTCGCCGCCATTGCCGGCCCCGGCCCGCTCATCGGACCGACGCTGGCGATGCAGTTCGGCTACCTCCCCGGCACGCTCTGGATTCTTGCCGGCTCGGTGCTGGGCGGCTGCGTGCAGGACATGGTCATCATGTTCTGCTCGACCCGACGCGACGGGCGGTCGCTCGGCCAGATGGCGAAGGACGAACTCGGCCCCGTCGGCGGCTGGGCCGCACTGATCGGCTCGCTGATGATCATCGTCATCCTGATCGCCGTGCTGGGCCTCGTCATCGTCAAGGCCATGAAGCACAGCCCGTGGGCCACGGCCACCGTGCTCGGGACGATCCCCGTGGCCATGCTGATCGGCATCTACATGCGCGGCATCCGGCCCGGACGCGTGCTCGAGGGGTCGCTGATCGGCATTTCGCTGCTGCTGGTGTGCGTCTGGGGCGGCAGCGTGATCAACGGGTCGGAGTCGCTGAAGGGCATGTTCGACTGGAACGACATGCAGTGCGCCTGGTTCGTGATGATCTACGGCTTCGCGGCGGCGGCCCTCCCGGTCTGGCTGCTGCTGGCGCCGCGCGACTACCTGTCGACGTTCCTGAAGCTCGGCGTGGTCTTCATGCTGGCGGCCGCGATCATGGTGCTCTCGCCCGAGGTCAAGATGCCGGCGGTCACCCAGTTCATCGATGGCACCGGCCCGATCTTCAAGGGCACCTTGTTCCCCTTCGTGTTCATCACGATCGCCTGCGGTGCGATATCGGGCTTCCACTCGCTCGTGTCGTCCGGCACCACGCCGAAGCTGCTCGCCAACGAGCGCGAGATCCGCATGATCGGCTACGGCAGCATGGCGCTCGAATCCTTCGTCGCGATCATGGCCGTGATCGCCGCCACGGTGATGGAGCCCGGCGTCTATTTCGCGATCAACAGTCCGGCCGGCGTCGTCGGCAAGGAAGCCGCGGATGCCGTCGCGAAGATCACCGCCTGGGGCTACCCCGTCACGGTCGATCAGATGTCGGCCCTGGCCGCCGAGATGGGCGAGAAGACCCTGTTCGCCCGCACCGGCGGCGCCCCGTCGCTCGCGGTGGGCATGGCCACGATCTTCAGCACGACGTTCGGCGGGAAGCTGATGGACATGTGGTACCACTTCGCCATCATGTTCGAAGTGCTGTTCATCCTGACCACGCTTGACGCCGGCACACGTGTCGGCCGCTTCATGTTGCAGGATCTGGTCAAGCACGTGTCGCCCGCGCTCGGCAACGTCTCGTCGTACCCCGCCACCGTCGTCTCCTCGCTCGTGTTCGTCGCGGCATGGGGGTACTTCCTCGTGCAGGGCGTGCAGGATCCGCTGGGGGGCGTCAACATCCTCTGGCCGCTGTTCGGCATCTCCAACCAGTTGCTCGCCGGCATCGCGCTTTCGGTCGCCACGGGCATCCTCATCAAGATGGGCAAGATCCGGTCCGCCTGGGTCACCGGCCTGCCGCTCACGTGGCTCGCCATCATCTGCACGAGCGCGGCGGTCGAAAAGGTGTTCAGTCCGAATCCCGCCATCGGGTTCTGGTCCGGAGCCAACAAGCTGGCCGCCGATCTGGCGGCCGGGGTGCTGCCGCCGGAGAAGGTGGCCTCCGCGCCCTCGCTGATCCTCGGTCAGCGCATCGATGCGGCGCTGGCGCTGCTGTTCGCAGCGATCCTCTGGATCGTGATCCTCGACATGTTCCGGATGAGCTATCGCTACCTCAACGGACGGCCGGGCGTGACGCCGCTGTCGGAAGCGCCGCACACGCAGACCCAGTTGGCCTGGGCGCGCGACTGATCCGCACGCCCCCTCCCGCCGTCGCCGCGGGAGGGGGATTCCCGCCGGACCGCCCCGCCGATGCGTGACGATCTCAAGAAGCTCTGGGACTTCATGCGCGAGGTCACGGGCGACGACGCGTACGAGCGCTACCTCGAGCGCCATCGGCGCATCCACCCCGACATCCCCCCGCTGACCGACAAGGAATTCTTCGCTTCCGAACAGGAGCGCAAGTGGAGCGGCGTGAGCCGCTGCTGCTGAAACGGCCCCGAGGTTCCGCCTCATCCGCGCGGGTTCGCACCGTCCCTTCCACCGCTTCACCGGGGATCGGATGTGTCGGCCCGCCGACCGGCGTCGAGCGCCGCATCACCTTGCCCGCCTCGGCTTCGCACTCGTCGGTCGCTCCGCCTCGACATGCCGATGTCCTGCACCTCGCGCGGGAGAACGCTGCGCGCCGGCCGATCGGATTCCGGAAATCTCGCGTTCTATGAGATCTTGACTATGTCATTCGGACGATCGCGGGCGTAAGCTCATTTCGACTGCTGCCCTGGCAGCGGTCACCCCTGTCCGGAACAGAGGACCCGGGTTTCGCGCACGGCCGCCGCGGCACACCGACACAGACTCGGGACCGCGACGGCGGCAGTTCCGTCGCAACGTGCGTCGTCACCGTTCCCACCTCGACTTCCGCTCCCGGACATTTCCCTGCCGGTCTCGCCGGCCGGCGACTCCGCAACCTGAATGGAGGATGCGAGATGGAGACCCACAAGAGCTTCAAGAAGTTGGCGAACACCGCGGCGCTGCTGGCCGCGGCCTCCTTCGCCCCGCACGCGTCGGCGCTGTATGTCGGCATGTACGCCATCGGTGACTTCGTGCCTGCCGCGTCCGGAGGTTGCGGCGGCGGCGACCGCTCGGCCTGGCCCGGCATGGCCAAGGCCTGGTGGGATCACATGGGGGTTCATGGTCACTACCAGGGCCCCGTGGGCAACCCGTACAGCTACATCGACGGCAACATGAACATCAGCCGCTTCTGCGACACGAGCTATGACGCGGACTGCCGGGATCATCAATCGGCCAATCCGTCCGGTGTCGACTGGATGGATGCCGCCATCATCGCGTTGCACGGATCCGACAACGGTGACCATTGGGAAGGCACGCTGCGCCAGTCCAACGCATCGATCCCGAGCAGTTGCGGCATCGAGGGCGGGGGCAGCTCGGCCGAGATGCGCGTCGGCGACAGCTGGATCATGTTCCTGCACCTGTCGTCGTGCTACAGCGCCGATGACGACAACCTCGACGGCATCCGGTTCGCGATGGAGGACACCGGCACCTCGACCAGCCGGCGGGCGCACCAATGGGACGGATTCCACGGCCTGATGTGGATCTCCTCGTCCTTCAACGGCGACTACTCCGACGTTGCGCACGACGGCCACTCGGTGAGTGTCGCGTACTCCTGGGTCACGAACCTCTACAAGTCGGACGAGTTCGATTGCGCCTGGTACGACCCGTTCGGATGGTTCGGCACCTGCTCGGACCAGTGCCCGATCGCGTACTCGATCAGCAACACCACGAACGACGCGCTCACGCGGCTGAACAACGAGCGCTACAACATGACCTACGGCGATCCGCCCGACAACACCGCCTACGCCTACATGTACTACGGCGGCTGCGACCCGTCCGGCGAATCCACCTGGAATCCCTGATCCGCTCGATCGGGCGCGACGCTGCGCCCCGTCACGGATGCTTCAACGAGGATAGACATCATGTTCAGACGCAACACGCTTTCGCTCGCGCTGATCGGCGCGGGGCTGCTGTCCGCGCTTGCTTCGCCTGCCCACGCCCAGCGGGTCGACGACGAACCCAATCTCGACACGCTGCTGTCGATGGTGGGCGGCGCGATGCCGCCGGTGATCGGCAACGACAACACCGAGCTGGTCGGCAACCTGCTCGGCGTCGACGTCGGCATTCCGATTTCCCGCAGTTTCGATTTCGCCAAGGCGAAGTCCGCCGTGTTCGGCCGCACGGCCCCCAATCTGCAACCGGATTGCGGGCGGACGGCCACCCCGTCCGGCGATCCGGATCAGGGCGAGTGCACCGCGTTCGTCGGCGACGAGAAGAGCCAGGACGCCTTCCGGTCCCTGTCGTTCAGCAAGAACCTCGGTCTGGGCAACATCCGCTTCCTGTCCCGGCCGAAAGTCGTCGATCTCTCGCCCGGTGATCTCAAGCCGGTCGGCATGACCAACCCGGACGCCTACGACAAGGCCCTCAAGTTCCTGAGCCAGGCGTTCGGACTGCCGGCGAACGAGGTGCCGCCGCCACCGAACGCCGAGCGGCTGCCGGTGCAGGATCTCAGCATCGGGTTCGACAAGAACTCCAAGCTGAGTCCGGTGGTCGTGCAGAAGGTCGTGTACCTGCGTCGCGGCCTGCGCCTGCCGAAGCCGCTCATCGATCCGCAGACCAAGCGCGAGATGACGCACGTGCCCGGTCCCGGCATCGCCAAGGTCGCGTTCGCCGCCGACGGATCGGTGGTCAACGCCACCATCTCGCGCTGGCAGGAACTGCGCCGCGGCAGCCACATCGACGCGAAGAACGCGAAATCGCGCGACGCGCTGGTGCAGGAGATCGCCCGGGACCTCATCGCCAACGGCGGCGGGCACATCGAGACCCTGAAGATCCTGATCGGTCTCAGCACCGAATCGCGCGGCGCCTACGGCCTCCTCCTGCCCGCCGTGCAGGTGCACGTGTCGCCGGCCGGCCAGGGGGATGCGCAACCGCCGGGGCCGACCACGGGCGCGTACGTCCGGGAGTACTCGCTGGTCGATTTCAAGGAAGCAACCCTCGAGCGTTGACCGCAACCGACGGCGCGGCGGCCCACCACGCGGGCCGCCGATCCGTCCACACAGGAGTCATGACCCATGCGCAATCCACTCAAGAGCAATCGTCCGCGCGCCATCGTGCTGGCACTCGCCTCGCTGGGGACCGGCCACGCCGGCGCCGCCCTCACGGTGGAGGCCGGCGACAATCTCGGCGGCGGGACCTTCGAGAAGATCGCCTACGGCCTCACCGGCGAGATCGGGCAGATCTCGCCGCTGCTGTTCGCGATCGACCCGTTCGGCTCGTCCCTGAGCGGCGGTGCCCAGCCGCCCGGCACGCAGGTGAGCGGCACCGCCCTCGACTTCACCACCGCGGTGGCGACGAGCCACGGCGGCGCCGTCGTCGACATCACGTACGCGTTCCGCAACACCGGTGCCGCCGGCAACTTCACCGACCTTCGCCTCCTGATCGACGTTCAGCCCGACGGTTCCCCGTCGTTCAGCGACAAGGTGTCCGAATCGTGGGGGGCACCGATCGCGGGCGATCCTGACCGCCGGCAGATCACCGACTTCGGCCTCAGCCCGTCGCTGTCGGCCATGCAGACGAACAGTGCCGCGACGGACGCCCGCAACGATTGCGCGGGCGCCTGCGATGCGGACTTCGGACTGCAATGGAATCGCGCCACGCTCAAGCCCGGCGAGACGTGGACCGTGACGCTGCGGCTGGTGGATGACCCGAGCCTCGTGACGGGCGGCCGCTATCTGCAGGCGGTGTCGGCCGACACGGCAAACACCGCGCTCATCGTCGGCAATGCCCAGCTCGTGCCCGAGCCCGGGACGTGGGCGATGCTGGCCGCGGGCCTCGGCATGTTGCCGCTGCTTCGACGCCGCCTCCTCGCGGCCTAGCCGTCCCGGCGCGCGGATCGGTTGCACGGTCCGCGCGCCGTCCTGCCCGACAACGAGATCCGGAGAACGCACACCATGATCCTCCTGCGCTACCTGTTCGCGGCGATCGGTATCGCCGCCTGGCTGTTCGCGGCTCACGCAGGCGCCGACGATGACCCGGCGCTGCGCGATGAAGTGCGCCGCCTGCGCGAAGACGTCCGACAGCTCCAGCAGGAGATGCGGGACCTGAAGCAGGCGGGCGCGCCCCGCCGGACCGCCACCGGCTGGGAGATCGTGGACGGACTCGTGCTGCATCCCGAGAACAGTCCGCGACTGGGCGCCGCCGATGCGCGGCTCGCACTCATCGAGTTCTCCGACTACCAGTGTCCGTACTGCGCCCGCCACTTCACCGACACCATGCCGGAGATCGAGCGCGAGTTCGTGGCCACCGGCAAGCTGATGGTCGTGGCCTCCGAGTTTCCGCTGGAGCGCATGCACCCGCTCGCGCTGAAGGCCGCCCAGGCGGCACGCTGCGCCGGCGAGCAAGGCAAATTCTGGGAGATGCACGCGAGGCTGTTCCGGAATCAGCGACGGCTGGAACCGTGGACTGCCCACGCGGAGGCCCTGGCGCTCGATGAACCGCGATTCGACGCCTGCCTGTCCGCCGCGAAGGACACCGACGAGATCCGCCGCAACGTGCAGGAGGCACTCAAGGCCGGCGTCAACAGCACGCCCACCTTCCTGCTCGCCTTGAACACGCCGGAAGGACTGAAGGTGATTCGCCGTGTGCGCGGTGCGGCCCCGTTCGCGGCGTTCAAGGCGGAGATCGAGGCGCTGACGAAAGGGGAGTGATTCGCGCCGGACGCGATCGCGTCCTCGGCGCTCCGCACTCACGAGGTCGGCACCGGCGCTGCCTTGCGCCGAAATGCCTTGCCGCGAAGGCGTGGGAACCTGCCCGGCCTCTGGATGGCCGGAATGTCCGTCAGCCTGCGGGCCCTACCCTCAACGCCACGGCACGTGCGCCTTCATCGCCTCCTCCCAGTTCCTGCCGTCGAAGGTCGCGAATTCCCGCGCCGACAGATCCACGCCGTCGAGACATCGCACGTTGACGTCGATCTTGTCCGGATCGGAGCGGGGAACGTAGAAGGCGTGGATCCCGCAATGCGAGCAGAACAGGTGGTTCGCCACGCCGGTGTTGAACCGGTAGCTCGCGAGATCCGGTTGACCCGACAGCAGCTTGAACTGCGCCTGCGGCACGATCAGGTGCACGAATCCCTTCTTGGCGCAGATCGAGCAGTTGCAGATCGTCGCCTTGTCGAGATCTCCGGCGACCTCGAACCTGACCCGGCCGCAGTGGCAGCCGCCTTCGAAATGCTGATCCATGGTCGTCCCTCCTTCCGTCTGCATTCGCGCTCGCTTCGCACGCACGCGATGTTCGATTCACATCCGCAGGGCCGCGCTCGCACACGGTCGCTGCGGCCGCGAATTCGATGACCTTTGTCCAGGGAAGGTCTGATCCATGTACGCGGTCGCGACGGAGGTCCTCCGAGCGGATGACGCGAAGGTCCGGGCCGCCGTGTGCTTGACGCACACGAGGCTCCGGCCGACAAAGTCAGCCGCTCGGAGGGCCCCGTCCCTCCGGGTTGCGCCGGAAACCCGTCTCGGATCCTCTGGTCGTCAAACCCAACGCTGCCCTCCTCGACAAGCTCGCCAAGGCCCGGCTGCGGCCCAGCCTCGTGATCCGGTGTGCCGCCGCGGGCGGTACGTTCGCTCACATCGAGGTCGCCTGGACCACCTTGCTCGTCGACGGCACGCTGCGCGTCGTGTGCGACGGGAGTCGCGACATCACCGCCCTCCTCCAGGTCGACGACGCGGGGATGACGGCCTCCGGCACCGTGGATCTCCAGGGCGTCGGCCTGCACGTCCTCGGCGCAGCCGGACAATTTCTCGCCCGGCTGTCGCCGCTGGGCACCGTCGCCCTCGAGGCGTCGGGATCGGTCTACTTCCCCTACTGAGGGGTGTCTGCGGCGGCGTATCGCGCTGACGCGTGCGAGGGCGCGGTCAGATCCAGGCGTCCTCGAGCATCTGCCGATACTCCGCCACGGTCGCCTTGCGCGGATTGGTGCCGTGACAGTGATCCTTCGGTGCCGCTTCCGCGATGCCGGCCAGGGCCCCCATCGGCACGCCCATCGACTTGAGTCCCGGCGGCAGACCGAGACGTCGATTCAGGTCCTCGATCGCCTTCGCGACGTCGGCGTCCGGTGCGAGCCCCATGGCGACCGCGATCCGCGACAGCTTGTCTCCCACGTGGGCCGCATTGAAACGGATCACGACGGGCAGCAACACCGCGTTCAGCGTGCCGTGGTGCAGCTTCAGGTCGTGGAGCGCGCCCAACGGATGCGACAGCGCATGCACGGCTCCCAGTCCCTTCTGGAACGCCAGCGCGCCCTCCATGGCCGCCATCATCATGTTCCACCGGGCATCGCGATCCTGCCCGTCGCGCGTGGCACGTTCGATGTATGCGGCCGACTTCTGCAGGCCGTCGAGTGCGATGGCCTCGGCCGGGGGATTCACGAGCGGCGAGAGGAACGTCTCGATGCAATGGGCCATCGCGTCCATGCCGGTCGCGGCGGTGAGCATGGGCGGCAGGCCGAAGGTGAGTTCGGGATCGCAGATGGCAACCTTGGGCAGCAGGTGCGGCGACAGCAGCCCGAGCTTGCGGCCGTCGTTCAGCACGATGACGGAACCGCGCCCCACTTCACTGCCGGTGCCCGACGTGGTGGGGATGGCGATCAGCGGCGCGACGGCTGCCGTGATCTTCGCAGCGCCGCCTTCGATGGCCGCGTACTGGACGAGCGGTTCGGGATGCGTGGCGAGCAGCGCGACGGCCTTGCCGAGATCGAGCGACGAACCGCCGCCCATCGCGATGATCCCGTCGGCCCCCGCCGCGCGGTACTGCGCCAGAGCCGCGAGCGTCGCGGCCTCGGTCGGGTTCGGCGGGGTTCCGTCGAAGACCTCGAACCCGAGGCCGGCGTCCATGACCGCCTTCAGGCGATCGAGCAGACCGGAAGCGCGGATGCCCTTGTCGGTGACGATCAGGGGGCGCTGGATGCCGAGCCGTGCGCACTCGGCCGAGACGGTCTTGATGGCGCCGAAGTCGAATTGCGCGGTGGTGAGGTAGCTGATGGTGGCCATGGGAGTCCGGAGGTTGACGGGCGGAAGGGGCCGGATTATCGCACTGCCCTGCCGCGCGGCCATCTCTCACTGCACCGAGGAAGGCGGCAGCCCGTCATGTCATCGCAATTGCCAGCGCACCGAGACGTAGGCGTTGCGTTCCGGCATCGGATACAGGCTGCCGCTGTAGGCGACCGTCGCGTAGGCGCGGTCGAAGAGATTGCGCACGCCGAACGCGATCTGCAGGTCACCCTGGTCGATCCGCAGCGCCGCGTCGAACACCGTGTACGACGGCAGGCCCGGCAGCGCACGGTTGGTGAAGTCGTTGCCATCCGCTCGCGCGCCGGCATGACGCGCCGACACGCTCCAGCGCAGTCGTGCGGATGGCGCCCACTCCACTTCGATGCCGGCCGTCGTCCGCGGCACCAGGGGAAGGTCCGCCCCGCTCCCCGCGAACTTCGGCACGACGTAGCCGCCGTTCGCCCGCACGTTCACCGTCCGCGTCGCGCGCCACCGCACTTCCAGTTCGCCCCCGAAACGACGGGTGGGCGCCGCGAGATTCCGGTTCAGGCTCACGCTGCCGAGCGCGTCCGAACCGAAGAAGATCTCGTCCGTGACGCGCATCAGGAAGGCCGCCGCGGACCCTTCGAGCCGCTCGTGCACCGCCTGTCTCAGGCCGACCTCATAAGTCGTGCCGTGCTGGGGCGAGAGGTCACGGGTGGCCAGCAGGAGCTCATCGACGTTCGGGTTGCGGTAGTGCCGCGCCATGCTCGCGAACATGGTCGTCGACGGTGACGCCTGCCAGGTCACGCCGAATTCGAGCGCGCGGTTGCGCCAGGCGCCGCCCTGGGCACCCTGCGGACGGTAGGCATCCACGCAATCCAGCTGACGGGTCACGGGCACCGGAACCAGCACCACACCCGGGCCGGGGTCCACGTCCACGAGCGTGGTCTCGGTGATCGTGCGGCAGTCGCCGCGGGTGTATCGCGTGTCTTCGGCGTGCGTCTCGAAACGATCGAGACGCACGCCGCCCAGCACCGATACGGCATCGGTGGGCAGCAGCGTCGCCGCCGCGAACGCGGCAGCCGACGACACGTTGCCCGAGCGGCGTGTCGAACTGTCGAGGATCGCCTGTCCGTTCTCCGCACGCACGTAGTCGGCCGACAGGACTTCCGAGCCGGCCGTGAGCGTGTGCGTGCGGCCGAAGGCCCGGAACTCGCGGTCGTAGCGCAACTGCAGATCCTGCCGCGACGCGGTGATCGACGAGCGCTGGTGCTCGATCGGGATGGCGGGACTGGCGCCGATCACGAACGGATTGTCGCGATCGCGACGATGGAACCGCAATTCGATGACGCCCCGCGCGCCCAGATCGGCGTACCCCCCGAGCGTGACGCGCCGGTCGTCGCTGCGGCTCTCATCGAGCGGCGCCGTCGTGCTCCGGCGCCCCGCGGTGCCGGACGCGAAGGTCGACGCGCTGACGGGTCCCGGCAGACCGGAGGTGTCCCGATGGATCGCCGCACGCGCATACAGATCCAGGAACGAGAGTGCACCGGACGGCGAATAGCGGAGCGTGGCGGCGACGTTGCGGGCCGCCACGTCGCTGTTGGCTCGAAATCCATCGCTGTCGAAGCGGCTCGCATCGAGGCGGGCTTCCACCGCGCCGAGCCGAGTCGACCCACCGACGCGAAGGTCCGTGGTGTCGTAGGACTCGCGCCGGACCGAGACCTCCGCCTGCGTTCCCGCGCCCGCCGTCCGACGGGTCAGGATGTTGATGACACCGCCCACGGCACCGTTGCCGAACAGCACGGCGCCGCCGCCCCGCAGGATCTCGATGCGCTCGATCTGAGACATCGGGATCGTCGACAGGTCGGCGCCCGAGAGATCGGACTCGTTGAGGCGAACGCCGTCGACCAGCACCAGCACGTTGCTGCCGGCCGCCGCACCCATGCCGCGGATGTCGACCGTCGCACGCTTGTCGCCGCCGGTGACGCTCTGCAGATTGACGTTGGCTTCGCGGGCGAGCAGTTCGCCGATCGTGGTCGCCGTCGAGCGTTCGATGTCGGTCGACGTGACGATGGACAGGCTGTGCGGTGTCGTCCGGAGCGTGCCGTCGGACGCGGCCGCACTGACCACGACCTCGCGCATCTCCAGGACGCGATCGGCGGCGCGGCCGTTCCCGGCCGGGGCCGCCAGCGCGACGCCGACCGCGAACGCCGTCCGAAGCCGTGAAGCGCGATCAGCGCACACGCAGCGGGGCGGTCTACCGGCGTCGATCGCTCCGGCGCGGGCGCAGCGCCAGCAGCGCGAGAACCGTGAGTCCCGCCGCCAGCATCCCCGCCGACGCCGGTTCCGGCACGGCCGTCACGGTAAGGTCATCCAGCGCGAAGTACGACGGCGTGTTCATGCCGAAGACGCCGTTGTCGCTCGACGACATCGCGAACGCCAGCGAGGACACGACGCCGAGCGAACGCAGGTCCGTGTGATGCCACGCGGACAGGATGTAGTCGCGGGTGTTGTCTGCAAAGCGGTAGTCCGCCAGATAGACGTCGACCGATCCCGTCATCGCGCCGGCCGGATCGCGGCCGATGATCGTGAGCTTGAGGAAGTCCGCATCGTCGCCGGTCGCGCCGCCGAACTTCTTCGCGAAGCCATCGCCATCGCGCATCGACAGCGCGGCGTAGGTCGTGTTGGTGAGATCGGCGCTCAGGACCTGCACCGGCTCGTCGAACGTCACCACCGGATTGCCGAAGAACGCGATGCCGTAATGGGTCGAACCGTTCGCGCCTGCGCCCGCGAACGCGCTGTACTGGTTTCCGAATCCGCCGGTCGTCGTGTCGGTGCGATTCGAGTAGGTCCATCCTTCCCAGCAGCAGCCGCCGCCGAAGTCGGTGAAGCGGTGATCGAACCGGGCGGCGCCGCTGACGAACGATGTGGTCACGCCGGGTTCGAACGCGCTGTCGGCGGGGAGCGGCAACGCCTCGAAGGTGGAGACGACGGGCGCCGCATGGGCGGCCGCAGCAGTCAGCAGGGTCGCGCAGGCCAGGAGGCCGAGTGAATGTTTCATGGTGTCCTTGTGGTCTTGTGGTCTTGGGTCCGGGATCGGGAGCGTCGGTCGGCGACTCAGCGGATGCCGCCGCGGCGCACGATCCGCGGCATGAGCACGGCCCCGGCGATCAGCAACCACACCGAGGCCGGTTCCGGCACCGGTGCCGCCGTCGCAAGGTGCATCACACCGACGGCGTCGAGATCGAACCCGCCGCTCAGCACCGTCGGCGTGGGGTCGTAGACGCGATTCGGACCGCCCGCGATCACGGGGGAGTTGTCGAAGACCGACCCGTCCCCCGTGATGTCGACGATGCGGACATAGCGCACGTCGTCCACGTCGAGACCGGGCACGGATTTCAGCCGATCGAGGTCGTACGGCGTGCCGTACCCGCCGCGGTACTTGCCCGCGAACCCGTCGAGGTTCGTCGGATCGATGGTCCCGAACGCATTCACCGGGTTGGCCGTCAGGGAGAACCCGGGAAAGCGGAAGAAGTGCGCGCCGTCGGACGAGACCTCGACCCACGCGAGTTCGAGGAAGGTGTCGCTGAAGCTGTTCTCGAACACCGCGAAATCGGCACCCGGGCCGTTGACGATGGCGCCGCCGAACGTCAGCGTGATGCGTCCGCTGTCGCCCAGCGAGACGACGTCGGTCGCCACTCCCGTGGCGGCACCGAGAGCCTGGGTCGCCGAGGAGAATTCGGCGCTGACGTTGGGCCCGGGCCGATAGTCGAGATACCCCGTGGCCCACCCGGCCAGTGCGGGGCTGTCCTTGGCGATGGCGGTGGAACCGGATTGGCCGGCGGCCGGCGCGAAAGGGCCGGCGTGTGCGGCGGCCGTGAACAGAAGCCCGAGTCCGGTGAGCGCGATCGGATGGCGCATGAAGTCTCCTTGCGCGGCCGGCTGGGCAGACCGGACGCGCCTGTGTCGAGACACCGCGCACTGCGGGACAAAGGGGGGAGATCCGGAAGCGCGGCAGCCGACGGACAGGAGAAGACCGGGCGAAGCGGATCGCCACCGCTTCGCCGCCCTCCGCAGCCATCGGTGCACAAAGAGAGGCCGCGCCAGGCGCGCCCTCCTGTGTCAGGCCGGTCTCCGGGCTCGCGAGAATTGCGTTCGACCCGCCTTCCCGTGCCTGCGCACAGTGGCCGTGTGGGTGAATCTGCTCGCTTACCGTTGCGGGGGCAGCGCCGGAATGGCCGAGGGCGTGAATCACGCCGACGAGCGCACCGGACTTCCCGTTTCATCCCTTCGCCGGATCGACGTCGGGACACCTGACATGACGAGAGCGTAAGCCGCGGGGCAAAGCGGCGTCAAGCCGCAGACGCCGCGCCGGCACGCGTCACGGGGTCGGGTCGGTCTGCCGCTGACGGACTTCGTCGCGCAGACGGGCGATCTCCTCGCGCAGCTCGCGCACGTCGGCATGCAGTTCCCGCAGCACGGCGCGCTCCTCCTCGTCGATGAGCCGGGCGAGTTCGCTTCGCATGTCGCGGATGTCCGCGTGCATCTCCTGCCGCAGCCGGGTCTCGTCCTCGCCGACCAGCAGGGCCGCGATGCTCGCCGTCAACATCGACATCGTCGCGACGCCGACCATCACGATGAACACCGCGAAGAACCGCGCGGCAGTCGTCGTGGGCACGAAATCGCCGTACCCGATGGTGGCGCCGGTCACGAAGGCGAGCCACAACCCCTCGCCGTACGTCCTGACCGTGGGCTCGAGCCAGTAGAAGCCGAAGCCGGACAGCAGCAGGGAGATGAATCCGAACACCAGGATATAGGGCAGCCCGCCCCGGCGCAGCAGCTTGCGGCTGGCGCCGAAGGCCCGCATCAGCAGCAGGCCGACGATCGCGATGCGCAGCAGGCGCACCATCGCGACCCATTCGGTCTCGATGCCGGCGAGGCTCGCCGCGGAGAACGCGATGATCAGCAGGTCGAGCCAGTTGTTCGCGAGGTAGCGCGCCTGCTGGCGCGTCACGCGCAGCATCCAGACGAGCTCGGCGACGAAGGCGACGAGGATGAAGCCCTCGATCAGCGCCCCGAGGATGCGCAGGGGCCGGGCGGTCGACAGCTCCTCGAGGTAGAAGCCGGGAATCGACAGCAGTGCCACGCCGATCATGACCCAGTGCAGGCGCCGCTCCCAGACGTAGGCTTCGGGAACGTCGTCGGGCGGCACTCCGCCCATGCCGAGCAGCGCTTCCTGCGCGAACTTCATGCGTGCACGAGCCGGAGCGTCATGGCGGGATCAGCGGCGGCCGCGGTCACTCTCCCGCGACGGTCATCTCGTCGACGAGGATGGACCCGCACTGGCGGGATCCGCGGACCAGCACGTCGGATCCCACGGCCACGATGCCCCGGAACATGGACTTGAGGTTGCCCGCCACGGTGATCTCGTGGACGGGATACGCGATCGCCCCGTTCTCGACCCAGTAACCGGCCGCGCCGCGGGAGTAGTCGCCCGTCACCATGTTCGTGCCGTGTCCGAGCATCTCCGTGACCAGCAGCCCGGTGCCGAGCCGCTTCAGCAATGTCGCGAAATCCTCGCCGGTGGCTTCCATACGCAGGTTGTGCGTCCCGCCCGCGTTGCCGGTCGAACGCATGCCGAGCTTCCGCGCCGAGTAGCTGCCGAGGAAGTAGCCCTGCAGCACGCCGGCCGAGACGATGTCCCGATCGTGCGTGGCCACGCCCTCGTCGTCGTAGGCGCTGCTCGCGATACCCCGGGGCACATGGGCCAGGTCGCGGATGTGGACGTGGGGCGCAAAGACCTGCTGGCCCAGGGCGTCGAGCAGGAACGACGACTTCCGGTAGAGGCTGCCGCCGCTCACCGCCCCTGCGAAATGGCCGAGGATCGACGCCGCGATCGGTGCCTCGAACAGCACCGGACACTTCGTCGTGGCGATCTTGCGGCTGCCGAGGCGGCCGACGGTCCGTTCGCCGGCACGACGTCCCACGGACTCCGGCGATTCGAGTTCCCCGGGCACGCGCGAGAGCGTGTACCAGTCGTCGCGCTGCATGTCGTCGCCCTTCCCCGCCACGACCGAACACGAAATGCTGTGCCGGGACGCCGGAAAGCCGCCGAGGAAGCCGAGCGAATTGGCGTACACGGAATGGCCGACATGAGCCCCCACCGTCGCACCTTCGGAATTGCCGATGCGCGGATCCACCGCCAGGGCTGCCGCCTCGCAACGCCGTGCGATCTCGATGGCGTCCTCCACCGGCAGGTCCCACGGATGGAACAGATCGAGGTCCGGGACGTCGCGCGCGAGCAGATCGGCATCGGCCAGTCCGGCGCAGTCGTCCTCGGCGGTGTGGGTCGCGATGGACAGGGCCGCGCGCACCGTGTCCTCGAGCGCGACACGCGACAGATCGGCCGTCGACGCGTGCCCGCGCCGCTTGCCCACGTACACCGTGACGCCGACGCCCTTGTCGCGGTTGTATTCGATCGTCTCGACCTCGCCGCGGCGCACGGACACGGACTGGCCGACGCTTTCCGAGAGATCGACCTCCGCACTGGTGGCGCCCTGGGCGGCGGCGATCCGGAGGACATCGCGGGCCAGGGACTTCAGGGAATCGAGATCGTACGAGAAGGAATCTGCGGTGCTCACGGGGGGGCTCGGATCGACAGCGGCCGGGCGGAACCGGCGACGTCCGGATGATAGCAAGCCGCCATCCGCGCACCGGTCCGGCAGGACGGGACCGTAGAATAGGCGGCATGAACGCTCACGACGACGACCCCCACCCCGAAGGCCCGAGCAAGTCGCAACGCAAACGCGATTCGCAAGCCCTGCAGGACCTCGGCGAAGCCCTGGTCGCACTCTCGCCCGATCGCCTCGCCCGGCTCGAACTTCCGGATGTCCTGCGGTCCGCCGTGCTCGAGGCCCAGCGCATTCACAAGTTCGGCGGACTGCGCCGCCAGAAGCAGTACATCGGCAAGCTGATGCGCGACCTCGATGCGGCGCCGATCCAGGCGCAGCTCGACGCGCTCGAAGGACACTCGCGGGCACAGACCGCGTACCTGCATCGCCTGGAACGCTGGCGCGACCGGCTGCTGGAAGACGACCAGGCGATGGCCGAGTTGCTCTCGCAGCATCCGGAAGCCGATGCGCAGCATCTGCGGACGCTCGTCCGCAACGCGAAGCGCGAGGCCACCGAAAGCAAACCGCCGCGGTCCTTCCGGGAGTTGTTCCGCGTCCTGCGCCAGATCCTCCCCGAGCCCGCAGCGACGCCGCCCTCCGCCGACACCGACGACAACGAACAGGACAGCCCTGCATGAGTGAAGAATCCGTGATGATCGGTCTGGTCTCCATCAGCGACCGGGCCTCGAAAGGCGTGTACCAGGATGAAGGACTGCCCGCGCTGCGCGAGTGGCTGGGCCGCGCGGTGATCAACCCGATGGCCATCGAGGAGCGGTTGATTCCCGACGAACAGCCGGTCATCGAAGCCACGCTGAAGGCACTGGCCGACGACGCCGGTTGCCACCTGATCCTGACGACGGGCGGCACCGGCCCCGCGAAACGCGACGTGACGCCCGAAGCGACGCTGGCCGTCGCCGACAAGGTGATGCCCGGTTTCGGCGAGCAGATGCGGCAGATCAGCCTGAAATTCGTGCCGACGGCCATCCTGTCGCGGCAGGTCGCCGTGATCCGCGGCGGCGCACTGATCATCAACCTGCCGGGACAGCCGAAGTCCATCCGCGAGACCCTCGAAGGGTTGAAAGGCCCGGACGGTGCCCCGCTCGTCCCCGGCATCTTCGCCGCGGTGCCCTATTGCATCGATCTCATCGGCGGCCCGTACGTGGAGACGCGCGACGACGTGTGCAAGGCGTTCCGCCCGAAGTCGGCGCTCAGGCGGTGACGGGTGATCGGTGATCGGAAAACGGCAAGGGCCGGGTCACGATCCACCGTTCACGAATCAGTGCCTTCCCCGATCACCCGTCGCGCCTCGTCGTCCCTCATCGCTCCTCGCCGAAGAACGCCAGCAGCTGCGCCACCACCCACTCGGGTTGCTCCTCCGGGATCCAGTGCCCGGCGCCCGCAAGCACGCCGCCGCGCACGTCCTCGGCCACGCGCTGCCACGACTCCATCGCCGTTTCGCGCCGTCCCCGTGCCGAGCCGCCTGCCCAGCTGAGGATCGGCATCTTCAGCTTGCCCTGGGCCAGGAACGCCTGGTTGTCGATCACGTCCTGGGGCATGGCGCGATAGAAGCTGAAACCGGCCCGCATCGCGCCGGGCAACCGGTACGTGCGCAGGTATTCCTGCTGCTCTTCGGGGGAGATCACATCCGGGCGCGCGCCCCAGGTGCGGTAGAAGTACCCGAGATACACCTCCTCGCGGCCCACGGTCAGCGCTTCGGCGAAGTCGGGTTCCCAATGCAGGCCGTGATGCCAGCGGTTGTCGAAGAACACCGTCGTCCCGTCGCCCGGCACCGGGACATCGAAGATCGCCATGCGGCGGACCGCGTCCCGGTGCTGCGCCGCCAGCGAGTACGACACCGGCCCGCCCCAGTCGTGGCCCACGACGAAGAAACGGTCGACGCCGATCACTTCGGTCAACAGGCGCCAGACGTCGTTCGACACGGTCTTCTTGTCGTAGCCGGTCGCCGGACGCGAGGAATCGCCGAGGCCGCGCAGGTCCGGTGCGACGACGCGATAGCGTTCGGTCAGGCCGGGCAGCACCTTGCGCCACATGAAACAGGTCTGCGGCCAGCCGTGGAGCAGGACGACCGTGTCGCCCTGGCCGCCGGTGACGTAGTGCAGCCGGACATCGCCGAGATCGGCGTATTCGTGCGTCAGTGCGGGAGACATCGGTCGGGGGCTCCGGAGGGACGGTGGGCGTCGGCGGGATCGTAGCAGCCCATGCGTGCCGTGAGCGCCGCATGCGCGCCGTCCTCGGACGGCGGTCCCCGCATTCGACACCGTTCCCGCCGCCCGAACTCGGCGGCCGTCAGGGTCTGCCGGGCCAGAGCCACGGCGGCCGCTCCAGGTCCGCGAGCCCCGCGACCTGCGTCTCCCCGAAATCCTTGGCCAGTTCGATGAGGTTCGCGCCGCGGACCTCCCGCAGCGTCGCGATCAGCCGCGCGGCGTGCGACACGACGACGACCTGCGAACGCTCGGCGGCCAGCCCGATGAGCCGCCCGAGGGCCGGCAACAGGTCCGGGTGCAGGCTCGTCTCGGGTTCGTTGAGCACCAGCAGTTCCGGCGGCCGCGGCGTCAGCAGCGCCGCCGTCAGCAGGAGATAGCGCAACGTGCCGTCCGACAGCTCCGCGGCGCGCAGCGGTCGCAGCAGGCCGTGCTGATGCATGAGCGCCTCGAAGCGGCCGGCCGTGGCCGTGATCTCCAGGCGCGACCCGGGGAAGGCATCGTCCACGGTCGCATCGAGCACCGCGTCATCGCCGATCTCGCGGATCGTCTGCAGGGCGGCGGCGAGATCGGCGCCATCGTCGCTCAGCACCGGCGTGTGCGTGCCGATGCGTGCCTGCCGCGCCGGCGCATCGGCATCGGTCCGGAAGTGATCGTAGAAGCGCCAAGCGCGGATCTGCTCCCGCAGCGCGGCAAGCTCCGGCGCGTTGCGGGGATCCGCGCAGTGCGTGGTCATGCTGTCGAACGTGCGCAGATGACGGGTGACGACGTTCCACGCGCCGTTCTCGCCGCGCACGCGGACGACCGCGCCCTGCCGGTCCGCGAGGATCGATGCCGGTCGCGCCGTGCCGCCGTTCCAGACGCACTCGCGCTTGATGACCGGATCGAGCAGGAATGCCGACCGGCTGGGTTCCGGCAGGCCGAGATCGATGAGATAGCCGAACGGATCACCGGCGAATCCCAGCCGCAGACTCACCGGCCCCTTGCGCGCCGTCCCCTGTACCGCATGCTCGCCCCGGCGGACCGACCGCGCGATCGTCTCGGGCCCCGCCCACAGCGTCGACGCCAAGCCGCCCTCCTGTGCGAGCGTCGGCACGACCCGGCCCTGGGCGGTGTCCGCCAGCAGGCGCAGGGCCCGATACAGGCTCGACTTGCCCGACCCGTTGGGGCCGGTGACCACGTTGAGCCGTGCCAGCGGGATCACGAGATCGCGCAGCGAGCGGTAATGGGAGATGGCGAGCGCGGAGAGCATGGCGGGTCCGAGGGCAGTCGTCTGGCGACACGGCGGCGGAGCGGCCGCGCGTGCGGATTGTCCGGCAAACCGCCCGTCGTCGCGAACGTGGGGCGGACGGCGCGTGCGCCGTCCGAGGCGCCGCGTCGATTGACAATCGTCGCGGGCGCTCCCAATAATCGATCGGGTTCCCTGGAGGAGCGTTGCGTCGTGAACGTCGATGTCTTTTCCGCCAAGCAGCATGAGCAGCACCTGCGCATCGCCCCGCAGTCCACGGCGGTGCTGGTCGTGGACATGCTCAACGACTTCTGCAAACCCGGGGGTGCCATGGTGCTGCCCGGGTACGAACGCCTGATCCCGCCTCAGCGCCGCGTCCTCGATGCGGCCCGACAAGCGGGCAGCCCCGTGGTGTTCCTCATCGATGCCCATCGGCCCAACGTCCGCCAGGACCGCGAATTCCTGAAGCGCACGCGGCACTGCATCGAAGGCACCTGGGGCGCGCAGGTCATCGACGATCTCGCGGCACAGCCCGACGACCTCCGTGTCATCAAGCGCCGGTACTCGGGGTTCTTCAACACCGATCTCGATCTCACGCTGAAGGACTGCGGCATCGACACCGTCGTGGTGTTCGGCATCGTCACCAACATCTGCGTGCGCTCCACGGTGCACGATGCGTTCTTCCACGGTTATCGGGTCCTCGTGCCCGAGGACTGCGTGGCGGCCACGGGCCCCCGGGAACAGGAATCCTCGCTCTACGACATCGCGACGCACTTCGGCGTGGTGTCCGACAGCACCGCGGTGGTCGAGGCGTTGTTGCGCAACGCACCGATCGTCGGCCGCGAGATCGCGGCGTAGCGAGGCGCCGACGCGCCGCGCACCCGAGCGATGTCCGCCGTGACCGTCTCCCGGATGTCGCGCCTCGCCGCCCCGGGTCCCCCCCCCCCACTTCCGACGTCGGATCCTCGCGACGGCGCCGTCGCCGGGGCTCCGCACGCGTTCGTTCCCGGCAGTCCATCCCACTAGGAGACGATCCATGTCCACTGAAGGCAAGGTTTCCCCGGCGGTTGCGGTATCCGGAGTGCGTCGTCGACTGCTGCAGGGGGCCGGCCTCGGCACCCTGGCCCTGGGATTCCCGCTGCTGGCGCGCTCGGCCGACCCGATCAAGGTCGGCGTACTGCAGCCGCTCTCCGGCGGGCTCGAGAATCTCGGCCAGCAGGGCGTTCAGGGGACGCAGCTCGCCATCGAGGAAGCCAATGCGGCCGGCGGCGTGCTGGGCCGCCCGTTCGAGCTGGTCATCGCCGACGACAGGACCGACCCGAAGACGGCCGTGGAGCGCACCAAGGAACTGATCCAGCGCGACAGGGTGGTCGGCATCTTCGGTCCGGTGACCAGCGCCAACCGCGACGCCATCCAGCCCACCATCGACCGGATGAAGACCCCGCTGTTCTACGCCACCGACTACGAAGGCGGCGTGTGCAGCCGCTACATGGTCTGCTACAGCGCACTGCCCGGCCACTGGGTCGATCCCTTCATGCCCTACGTGCAGGAGCACTACGGCGACAGCTTCTATCTCGTGGGCAGCGACTACATCTGGCCGCGCAGGATGAACGAGTCGATCCGCCGGGTCGTCGAGGGCCGCGGCGGCAAGGTGGTCGGCGAGGAGTACACGCCGTGGGGCGTGAAGGACCTCACGAGCACGCTGCGCAAGATCCAGGCGTCGGGGGCCAGGGTGCTGGTGCTGACGGTGGTGGGCGCGGACGCGATCACCTTCGCGAAACAGTTCACCGCGGCCGGGCTCAAGTCCAAGTGCCGTCTCGCCTGGTTCGGCTACAGCGAGAACTACGTCGGCGGCCTGAGCAAGGAGGAGTCCGAAGGCATCGTCTTCCCGGCCAACTTCATCAGCACGCTCGACAAGCCGGAAGCCCGCGCCTTCAGCGCCAAGGTGAAGAAGCGCTTCGGCGACGGCGCCGTGGTCAGCAACACGGTCGACGCGCACTACATGCTCACGCGCTTCTTCATCGAGGGCATCAAGCGTGCGAACTCCGCCGACAAGGAGAAGTTCCTCGACGCGATGACCGGCTTCCCGCTGCAATCCGGCAACGGCATGGTGTCGCTGCGCAAGGAGGACCGCCACGCCGACCTGAACGTCGTCTTCGCGGAGACCCGCAATCAGCGCATGGTGCTGCTGAAGGACATCGGCCTGGTGCGCGCGCCGAGCCAGTGCAAGGTCTGACCCCCGGGACGACACGCCTCGACCCTGCCGCCCCCCTGCCGCCGTCCATGCCGCCGCTTCTCGACCTGCAGCGGATCAGCAAGGACTTCGGCGGGCTGCAGGTGCTCGGCGGCATCGACCTCGCGCTGGAGGCGGGCCACACCCGCGTCATCATCGGGCCGAACGGGTGCGGCAAGACCACGCTGTTCAACATCATCACCGGCGCGTTCCGGCCCACCGGCGGCCGCGTCGTCTTCCGGGGCGAGGACATCACCGGACTGGCCCCGCACCGCATCGCCCGCAAGGGCATCGCCCGGAAGTTCCAGGTGCCCGGCATCTATCCCTCGCTCACCGTCGCGGAGAATCTCGAGGCGGCGCGGCTGGGTGTCGGCACCCGGCACCCGGGCGCCGACGCGTCCGACCTGCAACGGGTCATGGTGCGATTCGGGTTGAGCGAGGTCCTCGACCGGCCCGCCGGCACGCTCTCCCACGGCCGGAAGCAGTGGCTCGAGATCGCCATGCTGCTCAACATGGACGCCGCCCTGCTGCTGCTGGACGAGCCCACCGCCGGCATGTCGGCTGCCGAGACCGCGGCGACGGCCGATCTCCTGCGCGACCTCGCACGGGAACGCGGCGTGGCCGTGCTGATCATCGAGCACGACATGAGTTTCGTGCGCGCCATGGACTGCCCCGTGGTCGTCGCGTTGCGCGGACGGGTGGTGTTCGAGGGTTCCTACGAGGAAGCCCAGGCCCACCCCGACGTACGAGACGCCTACCTGGGCAACGCGTGACGATGCTGAGCATCCGGGGATTGGCGGCAGGCTACGGCGACGGCGCCACGGTGCTCGACGCGCTGGACTTCGATGTCGCCGCCGGCGAGCGGGTGGCCGTGATGGGCCGCAACGGCATGGGCAAGACCTCGTTCCTGCGGACGATCATGGGTCACCTGCAACGCCAGGCCGGCGCCCTGCGGTTCGACGGACGGGACATCTCGACGCTGCCGACCTTCGCGATCAGCAACCTCGGCATCGCCTACGTGCCGCAGGGGCGCGAGATCTTCGGCGAGCTGACCGTCGAGGACAACCTGCGCCTCGGCATGCTCGGCAAGTCCTTCGGATCGTCCCGGGTGTCGCCGTCCACGTACGAGCGCTTCCCGATCCTCGGCCAGCGCCGGCAGCAGCGCGCGGGCACGCTCTCGGGCGGAGAACAGCAGCAACTGGCGGTCGCGCGCGCCCTGCTCGGCCGCCCCCGCCTGCTGCTGCTCGACGAACCCGGCGAAGGCATCCAGCCCTCCCTCGTGCAATCGATGGCGCGCACCGTCCTCGACATCGCCGTCGAGTCCGGCATCGCCGTGCTGCTGGTGGAGCAGAGCCTCGATCTCGTGCGCACGCTCACGCAGCGCTGCGTCTTCATGGAGAACGGACGCATGGTCGAGGAAGCGCCGTCCGGTTGCCTGCGGCCCGACAGCGACGTCGTGCTGCGGCATCTCTCGGTGTGAGTGCGAAGCCATGAGCGACCTGGCGATCCTCGCGCTCGACGCATCCAATTTCGTGCTCGCGCTGCTGCTCGTGACGCTCGGCCTCGTCATCATCTTCGGACTGATGAACGTCATCAACATGGCGCACGGCGAGCTGTTCCTGCTGGGCGCGTACACCGTCTACGCCGTTCAGCGTGCCGGCGGCCACTACTGGCTGGCGCTGTTGCTCACGCCCGTCGTGCTCGGCGCCATCGGGTGGCTGCTCGAGGAACTGGTGATCCGCCACGTCTACCACCGCTTCATCGACACGATCCTCGCCACGTGGGGCCTGTCCATCGCCATCAAGCAGGGCGTCGTGCTCGCGTTCGGTCCCACGGCGCAGCAGGTGGACAACCCCCTTCCGGGCACGATCGAAATCCTCGGCGCCGCGTATCCCGCGTATCGGCTGTTCGTGATGGCAGCCGCCATCGCCGCGTCGGCGGGCGTGTTCCTGCTGTTCTATCGCACCGACTGGGGGCTGATGGCGCGGGCGGTCATCGCCAACCGGCCGATGGCCCGCAACCTCGGCATCGACACGCGACGGATGGATCGCCGCACCTTCGCGCTGGGGGCGGCCCTGGCCGGACTGGCCGGTGCGGTCATGGCGCCCCTGATGAGCGTGGACCCGCAGATGGGCGTGGGCTTTCTCGTGCCGGCCTTCCTGTCGATCCTCGTCGGCGGCACCGGCACGCTGCTGGGCACCTTGCTGGGCACGACGCTGATCGCCGGCGGCACGAGCCTCGTGTCGAGCCTCTGGACGCAGATCACGGCGCAGATCGTCGTGTTCAGTCTCGCCATCGTGATCATCCGCCTGTTCCCGCAGGGACTGACCGGTGGCCGGCGCTAGCCCGAACCGCGGCCTTGCGATGACCGTCGCGGTCGGCGTGCTGCTGGCGAGCGCCCCCGTGTGGCTGGACGACTGGCACGCGCTGCAGCTCGCGCAGCTGTTCGCCTACGGGATCTTCGCCATGGGCCTGTCCTTCCTCTGGGGGCAGGCCGGCCTGCTGTGCTTCGGCCAGGCCATCTTCTTCGGCATCGGCGCGTACGCGATGACGCTCACGACCCAGGGACGGATACCCGGTCTGCCCGACGGAACGCTCTTCGGATTGCTGGCGGCCGTGATGCTCTCCACCGTCGCCGCCGCCGTCGCGGGACTGCTGCTCTTCAAGGGACGAGGCGTGGGCGGCGCCTACTTCTCGATCGTGACGCTGGCGTCGGCCGTCATCGCGGAGCGCGCCGCGAGCCACTGGCCCCTGCTGGGGGGCTTCAACGGCCTGATGAACGTCCCGCCCCTCCGGTGGCCGGACGGCCGCGAACTGGTGGACACGCTGCCCGTCTACTACGTCCTCCTGTCCGCCGCCGTCGCCGTGTTCGCGCTGCTGCTGACCCTGGAGCGCTCGCCTTTCGGGACCGGTCTGCGCGCCATCCGCGACAACGAGCAGCGCTCCCGCTTCCTGGGCATCGACGTGTTCCGCTACAAGACCGCGTGCCTGATGGTGAGCGCCGCCGTCTCGGGACTGGCGGGCGCCCTGTTCGTGACGCAGTTCGGCTTCGTCTCGCCGGCGCTGATCGGCCTGCCTCTCTCGACCGAAGTGCTGATCTGGACGGCCCTGGGCGGACGCGAGGTGCTGCTGGCGGCCTTCGCCGGCGCGCTGCTCGTGCGCAGCGTGGAGGGCGCCTTGTCCGATGCTCTCGGCAACACCTGGATCCTGGCGCTCGGGCTGTTGTTCGTGCTCGTGGTCGTGCTGTTCCCGCGCGGGGTGGCGGGGCGCCTGTGGTCGCTCCCGCTGCCGAAACGACTGCGGGCGGAGGTCCGGCGCGGCGATTGAGTGAGCCGGTTCGGCTTCCTCCACCGCCTCCCGTATCATCCGCGCTCCCGCCCACGAACCCCGCCCGCCATGCAGATCTGGGTCGACGCGGACGCCTGTCCTGTCGTCATCAAGGAAGTGCTGTACCGCGCCGCCGAGCGCGTGCGCTGCCTGCTCACGCTCGTCGCCAATCAACCCCTGCGCACCCCGCCCTCGCCGTGGATCCGCAGCGTGCAGGTGCCGCGCGGATTCGACGTCGCCGACAACCACATCGTCAGCGTCGTGACGGCGGGCGACCTCGTGATCACGGCCGACATCCCGCTCGCGGCGCTGGTCGTGGAGAAGGACGCGTACGCACTGAATCCGCGCGGCGAGTTCTACAGCCGCGAGAACGTGCGCGAACTGCTGGACCTGCGCAACTTCATGGACACGCTCCGCAGTTCGGGCGTGCAGACCGGCGGCCCGGATGCGATCTCGCCGGCCGACCGCCAGCGGTTCGCGAATCGGCTGGACCGCTTCCTCGCGTCCCGCCCCGCCTGACCGTTCCCCCATCCGCGGAGATGTCGCGCATGCTCAGAATCTTCGGCTCCCCGTCCCGCTACATCCAGGGTCCCGGTGCCCTGGCCCACCTCGGCGAGATCGCATCGGCCTACGGCCTGCGCGCGCTGCTCGTCGCCGACAGCGTCGTGCTGCAGCGCTATCGGGACCGCTTCGAGCAATCGCTCGACGACGGCGGCCTCGAGACCTACGTGGCGGAGTTCTCGGGCGAGTGCACGCCGGCAGCGATCGACAGGCTCACCGACGAGGTCGTCGCCTGCGAGGCCGACGTGGTGATTGCAGCCGGCGGCGGCAAGGCCATCGACGCCGCCAAGGGCGCCTGCATCGCCACCGGCGCGAAGATCGTGGTCGTGCCCACCATCGCGTCGAACGACTCCCCCACCAGCACCCTGTCGATCGTCTATGACGACGACCACGTGTTGCGGGAAGTGAGGCGGCTCGCGGCCAATCCGGAAGCAGTCGTCGTCGACACGTCCATCCTCGTCGCCGCCCCGGAGCGGTTCTTCGTCTCCGGGATCGGGGATGCCCTGTCCAAGAAATTCGAAGCAGCGCAGAACCACGGGGCGGGCGGCAACAATTTCTACGGCGCGAAGCCCACGTGGCTGGCGATCCAGCTCGCCGAGGCGTGTTTCGATTCCCTGATGCGCTACGCCGAGGACGCGCTGGCCGCGCTCCGCCGCGGCGTCCCCGACGAAGCCTTCGAACGGACGGTGGAGGCGACGATCCTGCTCTCCGGTCTCGCGTTCGAGAACGCGGGGCTGTCGATCGCGCACGCCATCATCCGGGGGCTCTCCGCCGTCCCCGAATTGGCCGGCGCATTGCACGGCGAGGAGGTCGCCTACGGTCTGCTGGTCCAGCTCGTGATGGAGGGCCGCGACCCCGCGTTCATCGCCGGGATCGCCGACTTCCACCGGCGCACGGGGCTACCGCGCAAGCTGCGCGACATGGGGTATGCCGGCGATCCCGCGGCCGTCGCGCCGCTCATCGCCCGGGTCACGTGGGAACGCGCCCCTTACGTGAGGAACCTCGTGGCCCCGGTGGACGAGGAACGCTTGCGGGAGGCGGTGCTGGCGGTCGAGCGGATGTAGGGCTGGAGGACGCTCGTCCCGGGAGGTGGCCGGTTGCGCGACCCGCCCGTGCAGCACGCCTACACTCCGACAATCCGACATCCCCGATCCGCGAGCCCGCCATGACCCCTGACGCCTCTGTCCGCGAAATCGTTCTCTCCCGCCCGGAAGTCCGCAACGCGCTCGACCTCGCGACGACGCGCCATCTCCTTCAGGCGGTGGCGGAAGCGAAGGCGGATGACGCCGTGGGTGCACTGCTGCTGCGCGGGGAAGGCGTCGGCTTCTGCGCCGGCAGCGACGTGAAGGAGATGGCCCGCGCCTCGACGAACGAGCGCGTCCGGGTCGCGGAACAGAAAGGCCTGCTCATGCGGGCGCTGGCCGACATCGACAAGCCGGTGGTGTGCGCCGTCCACGGCTTCGCCCTGGGCGGGGGCTTCATGCTGGCCATCGGTTGCGATGTGGTCGTGACGGCGGCCGACACGGTGTGGGGACTGCCCGAAGTGGGACTGGGCTTCTTTCCGCCGTGGGGCGTCGAGGCACTCGTCCGTCGTGTCGGCATTGCGCGGGCGCGATGGCTCGTCTGGGGCGCAGAGCGCCTCTCCGGCACCCATGCGTGCGAACTGGGTCTCGCCGAGAAGTCGATGCCCGCGGATCAGGTGCTCGAGGAAGCTCGCCGGCTCGCGGGCCGTCTCGCGGCGCTGCCCCCGATGTCGACGTCGTCGACGAAACAGTTCTTCCGCGAACGGATCCCCGTGCCGGGCCTCGACGCCTTCGCACGCGAGGTCTATCGGGAGAACTGCGAAGCCGGCGCGGCCCAGGCCACCTTCGAGCGGCTGGCACGCCGCGCCGACTGACCGCCCGCGCGGCCG
>JAXMFE010000003.1:0-517267 GCA_046347985.1 Burkholderiales bacterium | reverse complement strand
GGAACCCGGCAGCCTTGCGCTCGCCGGACTCGCTCTCGCGGCGGCAGGACTGGGCGCGGTGCGCCGTCGGCGCGCAAGCGTCTGAGGCCGTCGGCCCCGGGGCATGCCTTCATGGCCTGTCCTGCCGGAAGTTGCGTGATCGATGAGACGCCCGCCGCTGCGGGCGTTTTCGTTTGGCGCGAACGCCCGCAGCCGGCCCTTGCAACGAGGGTCATCGGAAGAGGGTCGCCGAGGATGGTGATGATCGACCATGATCATCGTCAATGCCGACCAGCGCGTGTGCCGGCAACCTCCGCAAAGGCAGTAGCGGCAGTCGTCGGGGCCGTCCGGACGGCTGCTGCCGAACCGGTCCAGTTCACAAACAATGCGTGCGCGTTGCCAGGACGACGCACCGTCGCAGGAAGACAGGAGCACCGCCATGATTCCCCACCGCACCTTCGAATTCCCTTTTTCACGAGCGCGTGGCCCGTCACGGGTCGCCGAGTGCCGACTCCGACCCGGCGCGCCTCTCCCGACGACATCGGGCTTCGCGGCGCCCTGACGGGACCGCATCGCTCCTCCCGGACCGCCGCGGTCGAGATGTTCCCCGAACGATTCTCTGCCCGCGTGTGCGGGCAGCGCCTGTTGCAGCGCCCGGGCAGCGGTGCCTCGCTGCGCCATTCGCCCTGCGCCCTTGACCGGACTTCGACCCCATGACTGATTCGCGCCACGCCACTGCCTCGTCCGCCCGCCCCCGGTTGCTCGCCCGGGTCGCTCCCGCCTGGAATGCCGCTCGTGAGCGCTGGCGTCCGACCCGCTGGCTCGATCGCCTCGGCTGGACCGCCGCGCCGCCCTTCAAGCGCAAGGCGATTCTGGAGGCGCTCGAGCCGCGCCTGCTCATGTCGGCGGACATCACCACGCTGAACGGCACGATCGACGCGCCCGGGGAGACGGATCGCTACGACTTCACGCTCGACGCCGACCGGTTCGTCTACGTCGATTCGCTCACCAACAACGGGAACCTGCGGTGGACCCTCGACGGTCCGCGAGGCAACGTGGTCAGCGATCGGCCGCTGAACCAGACCGATTCCTTCGAGATCTCCGACGGTCAGCACCTGCTGAATCTCGCGGCGGGCAGCTACCGGCTCAGCATCGATGGCGCCGCCGACGCGACCGGCAGCTATGCCCTGCGCCTGCTGGATCCCACCGACGCGCAGCCGCTTACGCCCGGTGCCGCCACCACCACGACGCTCGATCCGGCGAACTCGACCTCGGTGTTCAGCTTCACGGCGAGCGCCGGCGAACGTTTCTATTTCGATTCCCAATCGGCGACGCAGGGCAACGGGTCATGGCGCCTGTTCGACCCGCTCGGGCGCCAGATGTGGTCGACCTCGCTCAGCAGCGACATCGACGTCCGGACAATGCCTGCGACCGGCACGTACCTGCTCTTCCTCGAAGGACGCGTGTCCCAGTCGGGGACCAACACGGTCCGCTTCAACGTCCAGCCGGTCGTGGACGATGCCGCCCCCCTGGTGCTGGGCGCGCGCATCGAAGGCGCCATCGCCTATCCCGGGCAGGTCGACCGCTACACGTTCACGGTCGCCGAGCGGACCCGGGTGCTGTTCGATTCGCTCGTCAATTCCGGGCTTGCCTGGAGTCTCCAGGGGCCGCTCGGCGCGGTCATCGCCGATCGCAGTTTCCAGAACGGTGACAGCGCCGATTTCGGGTCCGGCAATCCGATCCTGGATCTGTTGCCGGGGACGTACACCTTCGTCGTCGATCCGTCGAACGACACGACCGGGGCGTACGCTTTCCGTCTTCTCGACCTCGACGCCGCGACGCCGATCACCGTCGGCGTTCCGGTGACGTCGACGCTCCAGACCGGACGCGAGACGCAGCTCTACCGCTTCCACGCGGCCGCCGGCGACCGCGTGTTCCTCGATGCCCAGAGTGCGACGTTCTCCGATGCGCAATGGCGGTTGCTGACGCCGTGGGGCGACCAGCGCTTCGTGGGGCAGGTGAATACCGATGGCGGGCAGGTCGTCTTCAACGCCGAGGGCGACTACGTCATCGCCGTGGAGGGCCGCTACTACCGCACCGAGACGAACACGATCGTGTTCAACATCGAGCCTCGCGGCAACCTTCTGGCGGAGCAGGTGGCGGGGTTCGGTGACGAGTTCGACGGCACCACGCTCGACAGCACCTGGCAGGCGTCGCGTTTCTTCACCAACAACCTGACCTATCTCGGCGCGCCGAACTACCGCTTCGAAACGCTGGACGGCGCCAGCGTGCTGCGGCTCACCAATCAACTCAACAACAACCAGCGGGTCGGCTGGACGTCCGACCAGGTGATCGCGCCTGCGCAGCAGTTCAAGGTGGAGGTCCGCTTCAACACCCTGGTGCAGTCGCCTTCCACCGGCATCGACGGACTGCTCGATCTGCTGCTCGTCGACCCGGTCAATGCGAACCGCTGGGTCGGCATGAGCTTCTTCGGCTCGAACTACGGGCAGGACCGGCGCCTGAGCAGCAGCAGCTCCATCGACGGTGTCGGCGGCAACGTGAACCAGGGACTCGCCTGGCAGGACAACACCTGGTACCGGTACGTGCTCGAAGGCGGCGCCGACAACAACATCCGGGCCCGCATCCTGGCCGACGACGGCACCGAGCTCGCGAGCCGGAATTTCAGCGCGGGAATGGGCGTCTTCCCCAACGGGTTCCGCGTCGCGCTCTCGCAATACATGGGGACACCCAACCGGGTGGCCACCACCGACGTGGCCGTCGACTACGTGCGGGTCACGTCGACCCCCGTCGTGACCGCGTCCCTCGTCCTCGGCGACACCACGACCGGCACGCTCACGGCCGCGAAGCCCGTCGATCGCTACACGTTCACCGTCGACCAGGACAAGCTCGTCTACTTCGATTCACTGGTCGACATCGATTTCGGCTGGTCGCTGTCCGGCGGTCCGCGCGGCGTGATCGAAGGCGGCCGCAATTTCCGCAGTTCCGACTCCCACGACGGCCCCGGCGTCTACGCGCTCCAGGCCGGCACCTACACCCTGGCCGTGTGGGGCCCGCAGTCGACGTATCGATTCCGGATGCTCGATCTCGCGCAAGGCCGGGCGATCGGGCCGGGCGCACCGGTCACGGATGTGCTCGATCCCGCGAACGCCACCCGCGTGTACAAGCTCGACGTCACGGCCGGCGATCGCGACTACTTCGACATGCAATCGGTCCAGAACACCGATGCCCGCTGGCGTCTGCTCGGGCCCGATGGCGAGACGATCTTCTCGACCGGTGTGGGCAGCGATGCGGAACCCGGGCCTTTTGCTCGTTCGGGGACCTACACGCTGCTGGTGGAAGGGCGACGCAACTACACGTCCGGCACCAACGCGTACCGCTTCCAGGTGTGGCGCGTCACGGACGACACGCGCGCCATCGACCCGATGGCGACCGAGCAACCGACGCCCGTCACCTTTGCCGGCGGCGCGTCGGCCGCGCTGGGCCAATCGCTGTCGCTGCGCGGATTCGAGCGCGTGGAAGTTCCGGATGCCGCCACCGATCTCCGGCAGGATCTCACCGTCGAGCTCTGGTTCCGCGCCGAGCGCTTCACCAATGCCTGGATGCCGGTCGTGCTCAAGTCGAACGGCTACACCGACGGCCAGTACAGCCTGTGGATCGACGGCAACGGCCGCGGACTGTGGTTCGGGACGCAGGACGCCAGCGGTGTGCAGAACATCACGTCGGCGGGCGGACTGATCGAGGCCGGGCGGTGGTATCACGCCGCCGGCGTCATCGACCGGACGAACGGCCAGATCCGTCTCCTGCTCGACGGCGTACAGGTCGCCTCCGGGACGATGCGGACTACGGCAGGGGCGGCCGCTTCCGGCCCGCTGCTCCTCGGCGACAGCGAAGTCCGCAACAGCGCGTACAGCCCGTTCCAGGGCGAGCTCGACGACGTGCGGCTGTGGAACACGGCACGCACCAATGACGCCATCGCCTCGGGGCGCAATGCCCGGTTGACGGGTGCGGAGCCGGGCCTCGTGATGTACCTGCCGTTCGATCAGGCCGGCAGTCCGTCGCTCGCCGACCTCGGTCCGCTGGCGCTGTCGGCCCGCGTGCGCACGTGGTTCGGTTCCGTCCCGGGCGCCATTTCCGGCGCGATCTCCGTTCCCGGCGAGGTCGACCGCTACACGTTCACACTGACCGAGCGGAAGACCTTCCTCTTCGACGGCCTCACCGACAGTGCGTTGAGCTGGTCGCTGACGGGCCCGTCGGGCGGCGTCGCGGGCAACGACATCCGCTACGCCGACAGCTTCAACGGCTACACGCGGCTCGACCTCGCGCCGGGCACCTACACGATCACCGTCGACGGGTCATCCGACACGACGGGACGCTACGCGTTCCGCCTGCTCGACGTCGCCGGCGCCACGACGATCATGCCGGACGTGGCCGTGTCGAACACGCTCGCCGCGGGCACGGAAACGCACCTCTATCGTTTCCATGTGGAGGCGGGTCAGAAGTTCTACTTCGACGGCTTCTCGGCTACCGACGGCGACGTGTCGTGGCGTCTGATCGATCCGTTCGGTCGCGCCGTGTTTACCACGAACGTCACGAACGACCAGGACGTACGCACGCTGGACTACACGGGCGACTATCTCATCGCCGTGGAGGGGCGCTTCTACAAGACGGCGTCCAACAGTTACTCGTTCCGCGTCGTCGGCGTTCAGGACACCACCGTTCCGTTGGTCTTCGGCGAGTCCCAGGGGTTCGTCCCCCGCCAGGTGGACGGCGTGAACGGCGGCGCGATCCAGTTCGGCGGCCTCGGCTATGTCGACGTGGGACACAACGCAGCCGTGGATCAGCGCGGCGATCTGACGCTGGAAGCGCGCTTCCGCGTGGACGCGTTCTACGGCGACTGGATGCCCCTCGTCTTCAAGGGCGGCGGCGGCAGCAACCGCACGTACTCGCTCTGGATCAACAAGCAGGGCTACATCCACTATTCGTCCTACGACGGTTCGGTGAACGAGGCACTCGCCAGCGCGCCCGGGACCCTCAGCACCGGCCAGTGGTACGACGTCGCGGTGACCGTGTCGCGGACCACCGGCGAGATGAAGCTGTACCTCGACGGCGTGCTGCTGCAGACCGCGGCCGCGCGGGCCCAGCTCGCGCCGACCGTGAACCTGCCCCTGCTCGTCGGTGCCACGCATGAATCCTGGGCCCCGCGATTCCACGGCACCGTGGACGAGGTGCGGCTGTGGAACGTCGCGCGATCGGCACAGGACATCCAGGCCGATCGGCGCCGCGTGCTGACGGGTTCCGAGACGGGGCTCGTCTTCCTGATGAACTTCGACCGGACCTCGGATCTCATCTCCCTCGGCCGGCCCGTGACGGGCAGCGGGATGTACAGCGGCAGCTACACGTACGCGAACGTCACGGACGGCATCTTCGGCGACAACGGCGGTCTTCCGGGGCGACAGTCCTACTGGCTGACCGCGGATGGCACCAACGGCTTCTTCGTCGTCGACCTGCAGAGCCGCTACGACCTCTCCCGCATCGTCCTGCAGGACACGCACAACCAGGGCTACTTCGACCGCGGTACCGCCGACTTCAAGATCAGCGTCTCCGACGACGGCGTCACGTTCACCGACGTGATCACGGACACGTTCTCGGTCGACGAGCGGAACAGTCTCGCCACGAAGAGCTACGCGCCGTCGAACGTCACGGCCCGGTACGTGCGCTTCGAGGCACTGTCCCGCTTCGGCTACAGCGCCGGGCTGAACGAGATCCTCGTCTACGGGCAGCCGGCGGCAGGATCGCCGCCCGTCGCCGGGTCCGGCGTGCCGGTCTACGATGACCGCAGTTCGAGCGGGCTGTTCGGTTCGGTGCGTCCCGCCTACGCGCAGGCGGAGCAGGGGGTGTACGGCCTGATCGCCGAGCCCGGACAGACGAACCGTTACACGTTCACGCTGACGAGTGCCAGGCGCCTCTACTTCGACGATCTCACCGAGGGCTACTTCCGCTGGTCGCTCTCCGGGCCGCGCGGCATCATCGTCAACGGCGCGGACATGCGCATGGCGGACAGTTTCAACGGCTTCACGCTGCTCGACCTGCCGGCCGGGGACTACACGCTCACCGTCGATGGCGACGGAGAAGCCGTGGGCAGCTACGGGTTCCGCCTCCTCGACTACGCGACCGCGGCCACGGCCTTCACGCCCGGCGCCGTTGTCTCCGGCACGTTGCAGCCCGGTTCCGAGACCGATCTCTACCGCTTCACCGCCACGGCGGGACAGCGCTTCTACTTCGATGGCCGCGGCGCCGGCGACAACGACACCGCCTGGCGGCTCATCGATCCGTTCGGCCGGATCGTCTTCACACGAGGCATCGGCGACGACAACGGCGTGACGACGCTGGGATTCTCCGGCGAGTACACGATCGCCGTGGAAGGCCGGTACTACAAGGTCGGTGCGAACAGCTACAGCTTCCAGCTGCTGCCGGTCACCGACGATCTGAGCGCCATCGATCTGGGCGCCGGGTTCGCCCCGAGCGCCACGTGGATCCCCGGTCCTTCCGGCGGCACGGCGCTGGCAATGACCGGCTGGGACCGTGTCGAAGTGCCCGACGGGACGGTCACGGACCAGAGCGGCAACCTGACGCTCGACGTCGTGTTCCGGGTCGACCAATACGCGGGCACGTGGACCCCCATCGTCCTCAAGGGCGCCGCGGGCAACGGGAGCGACCGCAACTATTCGCTGTGGGTCAACAGCGACGGTCGGGTGTCGTTCGGCAGCGGCAACGAATACCTGGAGACCGTCGCGGGAACGGTGACGCTCGGCCAGTGGGTCCGGGCCACCGGCGTCATCGACCGGCTCAACGGTCAGATGCGCGTGTACATCGATGGCGTGGAAAAGCGTTCCGGCACCATCAGCCGCAATCCGTCGCCGCTGACGAACCTGCCGCTCTGGATCGGCAGCCCGAACGAGGACTACAGCGATCACGCGGGACTGATCGGCGCAGTCGACGACGTGCGTCTGTGGAACGTCGCCCTGACGGCGGATCACATTGCGGACCCTGCGCCGCTCAATGGCGACGAACCCGCGCTGGTGCTCTATCTGCCGTTCGACGACGGCTCGGGCAAGCGCGTCACCGATCGCACCGCGAACGGTGCCAACGGGCAGATCGTCGGCATCGCCGATGACGCCCCGGGTGCCATCGCCGGCGCCATCGCGATGTCGGGCCAGGTCGACCGCTACACCTTCACGCTCGATGCGGCGCGGACCGTCCTGTTCGACGGTCTGGCGGATGCCGACATGCGCTGGACCCTCAGCGGCCCGCAGGGCACGGTCGTGGGTGAAACCGACTTGCGGTATGCCGACAGCTTCAACGGCTTCACGCGTCTGGCGCTGCCTGCCGGCAGCTACACGCTCTCGGTCTACGGGTCGGGCGGTACCACCGGCCGCTATGCCTTGCGGCTCCTGGACGTCGCCACGGCCACGTCGGTGACCCCGGGCACCGTCGTGGAGGACGTACTCCTGCCCGGGCGGGAGACGCGCCTCTACGCGTTCGACGGCAAGGCCGGAGACCGCCTGTTCTTCGACGCCATCAGCACGAGAGAAGGCGATACGTCCTGGCGGCTGATCGATCCCTTCGGTCGCGTCCTGTTCACCACCAACCTGAGCAGCAACGTCGACGTGCAGACGCTCGCCCATTCCGGTCGGTATCTGCTCGCGGTCGAGGGGCGCAACTACCATCCGGGACGGAACGGCTTCAGCTTCAACATCGTCCCGGTCGTCGACGACACGACGCCGCTGGTGCTCGATGCCCGGACCACGGGCGAAATCGCGCTGCCCGGGCAGGTGGATCGATACACGTTCTCCCTGACGAACCGGACCCGCGTGGTCTTCGATTCGCAGACCGACCGCAGCTTCTCCTGGCGTCTGGACGGTCCCAACGGCGCCGTCCAGACGGGACGCACCCTCCAGAACGGTGACTCGTGGGACCGGGACAGCAGTCCGGTCTTCGACCTGATGCCCGGGGACTACACGCTGACCGTCGACGCCAGCAGTGACGAGACCGGTGCGTACACGTTCCGTTTGCTCGATCTCGCGTCGGCGACGCCGCTGACGGTCGGTCAGGCGCGATCCGGGACGCTCGATCCGGCCCGCGAGACCGATCTCTATCAGTTCGAGGCGAACGCGGGGGATCGCTTCAATTTCGACAATCTCCGCATCGACAACTCGGACACGTCCTGGCGGCTCATCGATCCGCAGGGCGCCCAGCTGTTCCTCACCGGTGCGGGGTCCGACGTCTCCAACGTTGCCGCGCCGCTGACCGGTACCTACACGCTGATGATCGAGGGCCGCCGCTACGCGGGCGGGTCCAACGCCTACGAGTTCGCGGTGCAACTCGTCGGGCACACGACACCGGAGCCGCCGGCGGGGGACCCCGTGGCGCTGGACAGTCTGATCTCGGGACGCATCTCCGCCAACGGCGAGGTCGACAACTACGTGCTGACCCTTGCCGAATCGAAGCGCCTGTACGTCGACTCGCGGGCCAACACGCCGATCAACTGGTCCTTCATCGGGCCGCGCGGCGTCATGATCGACCGCGTCAGCCTCCAGTCCACCGACAGCTGGGACGGCCGCTACGTCTTCGACGTGCCCGCCGGGGTCTACCAGATCCGGCTGCAGGGACCGGTCGGCGACTACGCGCTGTCCTTCCGCGACCTGGCGAACGCCACCGCGCTCACGCTCGGCGAACCGGTGTCCGGGGTCTTCGATCCGGCGAACGAGACTCACCTGTACCGTTTCCACGCCCAGGCGGGCGACAACGTGTACCTGGACATGCAGTCCATGGCCAATGGCGACGGCACCTGGCGGCTGTACGACCCGTCGGGTCGCCTGCTGCGCGAGACGCCGCTGTCCAACGACATCGAGCGTCTCGCCCTGAGCTATCCCGGCGACTACACGCTCGCCCTGGAAGGGCGGTACTACCTGACCGGCACCAACGCCTACCGGTTCCAGGTGCAGCGCGTGACGGACGACGCGGCCCGGATCGACGTCGGTCAGACGGTGAACGGACGCATTGCCCACGCCGGCCAGCTCGACCGCTACACGTTCACCGTCGCGGCCGGCACGATGCTCTACATCGATTCGATGGTGAACTCCGACATCACGTGGTCGCTCGCGGGACCCGGCGGCGCGCTCATCAACGAATCGCCGCGGTTCGACCAGACGGACGCGTGGGACGGTCTGCGGATCTTCGCGGCGACCCCCGGCGAGTACACGCTGACCGTCGACGGCCCTGCGGACCGGGTGGCGGACTACGCCTTCCGGGTGCTCGACCTGGCCTCCGCCGTCTCGCTCACGCCCGGCACGGTGGTCAACGGCGTGGCGGATCCCGCCAACGGCACGGTCATGTACGGCTTCGCCGCGCATCCCGGCGACGCGTTCTATTTCGACATGCAGTCCATGGGCAATGGCGACGGGACGTGGCGACTCATCGACCCGTTGGGTCGCGAGGTGTGGACGCAGGGGCTCGGCCAGGACCGCGACCGTGTCCAGGTCGGCCTCGAGGGCAGGTACACGCTGCTGCTGGAGGGGCGCCGCTACCTCGGCGGGACCAACGCCTACCGGTTCAACGTCGTTCCGGACGTCGACGGGCAGAGCGCCATGGCGCTCGACACCCGCATCGACGGCAACATCGAGAAGCCCGGCGAGATCGACCGGTACACGTTCACGGTCGCCCAGAACACGCGCGTCTACGTCGACAGCCTGGTGGCCAACGACTTCCGCTGGTCGCTCGACGGACCGCTCGGCAATCTCGTCTCGGGCCGGTCGTTCTACTCGACCGACGGCTGGGACGGCCGGACCGTGGTCGATCTCAAGGCGGGCCAGTACACGTTCACGGTGGACGCCCTGGACGACCAGGTGGGCACGTATGCGTTCGCGGTGCGCGATTTCGCCAATGCCACGCTGCTCCAGCCCGGCACGATCGTTCGCGGCCAGCTCAACCCCGGCAATGAGGCGGATCTCTATCGCTTCCACGTCAATGCCGGCGAGCAGTACTACTTCGACATGCGGTCCGTCGACAACGGCGATGCGCCGTGGCGGCTCTACGATCCCGACGGGCAGCTGGTCTTCGAGACCAACCTCTACCTCGATGCGGATCTGCGCACGCTGACCCGCACCGGCGACTACGTTCTCGCGCTCGAAGGTCGCCGCCACTACGGCGCGAGCGTCAACAACTATCAGTTCGCGGTCTGGCCGGCGACGACCTCGGCCCCGATCGATCTCGGCAACCTGGAGGCGCGGCCGGGCCCGGACCTCAAGGTGACCGACCTGCAGGTGATCTCCGCGGCCGGTCCGCTCTCGTCGGGCGGCAATGTCGACGTGCGCTGGAAGACGACCAACGCCGGAACGCTGCCCGTCGCGGCGGATTTCCGCGAGCGCCTGCTGGTCAAGCGCGCCACGACCGGCGAGATCGTCGCGAGCGCGCTGGTCCCCTATGCGCTGGCCGCCGAAGGCGGTCCGCTGGCGGCCGGTGCGAACCAGGCGCGCAGTGCGACCGTCCGCCTGCCCGATGGCGCCGGCGGCGCCGGCGAGCTCGACTTCATCGTGACGACCGATGTCGACAACGCCATCGCCGAAGAGAACCCCACGCGCGATGCGGAAGCCAACAATGCGACGTCGCTGCGCGCCACCGCGGTGCTCGCGAACTATCCCGATCTCGTCGCGACGAACCTGGCGGTCAGTCCGCCCGGTGGCTGGGGCAGCGGCGACAGCGTCACGCTGACCTGGCAGGACGCGAACCTCGGCACGCGTTCCCCCGAGCACGACTGGACGGAGACGGTCCAGGTCCGCAACGTCACCACCGGTCAGACGATCTATTCGCAGACCTTCACGAGAACGGTCGGAGGCGACGGCGACATCGCCCCGCCCGCCGCGGCGCAGTTCTTCAGCAACGCGACCGGCCTGGCGGCGCCGGTCTCCACGATCGGCTTCTCCGAACTCGCGACGCCGCGTGCAACCAACACCGTGCTCGCCGGCAACGAGTACGCGGCGCTCGGCCTGACGCTCACGAACGCCGTTTACAGCCCGAACGGGGATCCGGGCAGCAGCATTGCCAACTTCTCCGGGCCGAACGTCGGCAACTTCCAGCCCTTCGTGGCCAATCGCGGTCCGCTGATCCTGCACTTCAATCAGGCGCAGCAGGCGGCAGCCTTCGCACTCGCCACGTTGCCGGGCACGGCCGTGGTGACGGCCTACCTGAACGGACAGGAGGTCGTGCGCGGCACGGCCGCCGCGGGCGGCAGTGCGTCCGGGCGCTTCTTCGGCATCCAGGGCGGCACGTTCGACGAGTTGCGCATCGCCGTCACGGGCAGCGCCGACGGCGGCGCCCTCGTCATCGACACGCTGCAACTCGTGCCCGCAGGAACGGGCACGCCCCGGACGGCGACGATCCCCTGGCCGGTCGGCCAGGTGGGTGAAGGCCTCATCGAGTTCGCCGTCACCGTGGACAGCGGCAATTCGCTGTTCGAGATCAGCAACGGTGCGTCGGGCGAGAACAACAACGGCGCGAGTCTGCGCGTGGCCTCGGCGCCGGATCTGGTGGTGCAGAACCTGAGACTGGACAACGCCTCGGTGTTCAGCGGCGACACGGTCACGGTGCGCTGGAGCGACGTCAACACCGGGGTGCGTCCGGTGACGACGACGTGGAGCGATCGCGTGGTGGTCAGCAACACCACCACCGGCGAAGTGCTGTTCACCTCCGGCGTGCTGCACGATTCCTCGCACAATGCCGAGGGTGAACTCGGCGCCGGGGCCTCGCACGCCCGGGTGTTCAGCTTCAAGCTTCCCGACGGACTGCGGGGCAGCGGCGCGATCCGCATCGCGGTCACGGCCGATGTCGGACTCACCTCCGGCCAGAGCGAGATCCTCGAGGCCAATGCCGGGGGCGATGCCGAGAGCAACAACGGCGCGACCCTGTCGTTCACGTCCCAGCAACGGACCTATGCCGATCTGTCGGCCAGCATCGTCAGTGCTCCCGCCAGCGCCCGTGGCGGCGAGACCGCCACCGTCGCGTGGCGGGTGAGCAACCTCGGGCCCGTCGGCGCCACCGGTCCGTGGACCGACGAGGTGATCCTGTCGCGCGACGCCGAACTCGGCAATGCCGATGACCAGGTCGTGGCCACGCGGGTGCGCAGCGACGGGCTGGCTGCCGGCGGGGTCTACGACCAGAGCGCGTCCTTCACCCTGCCGCTGGCCTTCGACGGCACGCTGCGCGTGTTCGTGCGCACCGATCGCGGTCACGTGGTCACCGAACCCGACACGCAGGTCAACAACGTCTCCGCGCCCGCGCTCGTCAGCCTGGCCGCACCCTACGCCGATCTCGTCACCGAGGCCGTCGTCGCCCCGGCCAGTGCGCAATCCGGCGGCCGCGTCGACGTGCTGTGGCGTGTGCGCAACGCCGGCGACAGCGCCACCGGCGCCGGCCCCTGGGTCGACCGGCTGTACCTGTCCGCCGACGCCACCCTCGATGCCGCCGACCGCCTGATCGGTGAAGTGCAGCACAGCGGCAGCGTCGATCTCGGTCAGTCCTACACCGGAACTGCCGCCGTCACCCTGCCCGACGGCCTCGCCGGGAACCTGCGCGTGATCGTGCGTGCCGACGCGGGCGGGGCCCTGTTCGAACGCGGCCTCACCGACAACAACGTCGGCGTCAGTCTCGACCCCATCGGCATCACCCTGGCGCCTGCGCCGGACCTTCGTGTCACCGTCGTCAGCGCGCCCACCCGGGCGCTGCCGCTGGCCACCGTCACCGTGAACTGGAGCGTCATCAACGCCGGTGAAGCCGAGGCCCGCGGTCCGTGGGTCGATCGGATCTACTTCTCCACCGACGGCACCTTGAACGGCGCCGTCCAGATCGGGCAGGTGAGCCGCACAGCCAACCTGGCCGTCGGCGCGACCTACGACGCCACCGCCCAGGTCGTCCTGCCCGACAGTGCCGACGGCGAGTTCCGCATCCTCGTGCGCACCGACGCCGCCGAGCAGGTGTTCGAGCAGGGGCGCGATGGCAACAACGCCACCGCCACCGCGGCTGCGCTCACCGTCGTCCACCCCGATCTCGTCGTCAGCGCCCTCGACGTCCCGGCCGATGCCGCCTCCGGGGACACCCTCGTCGTGCATTTCAGCGTGCGCAATGCCGGCACCGCGGCGGCCGCCGGCGATTGGACCGACCGCCTCTATCTCTCGCGCGACACCACGCTCGATGCCGGCGACCGGCTGCTCGGGTCGCGCGCGCACGCCGGCGGCCTCGACGTGGGGGCCATCTACGACGACACCGCCAGCGTCACCGTTCCCGTCGATGCTTCCGGGGCGTGGTTCGTCCTCGTGGCCACCGATGCCACCGATCCCGGTCATCCCGAAGGCGCCGTGCGTGAACGCGGCGCCGAAACCAACAACAGCGCCGCCGATGCGCTCAGCGTGGGCCTGTCGCCCTACGCCGATCTGGCCGTCTCCGGCGTCACTGCGCCCAGCCTCAACATCGACGATCCCGTGCGCGTCACCGTCGGCTGGACCGTCAGCAACCAGGGCACCGGCGCCGGGCTCACTTCACGCTGGACCGACGCGGTCATCCTGTCCGGCAACGACGTCGCCGGCGACAGCGACGATCGCGTCGTGGCCACCTTTACCCATGACGGCGCTCTCGCGGTCGGGGCGTCGTACACGCGCTCGGAATCCCTCTTCCTGCCCGCGGGCCTGACCGGGCACTTCCGCCTGTTCGTGCGTGCCGACAGCGCTGCGGCCGTGTTCGAGAACGGTCTCGAGGCCAACAACGCCGCCGCCTCGCCCGATGTGTTCGACGTCATGCCCATCCCGTACGCCGACCTCGTCGTCACCGACGTCGGCGTTCCGGTGGGGGCCGAATCGGGCGGCAGCCTGCGCGTGCAGTGGAGCGTGGCCAACCAGGGCATCGGCCCCACCAACGGCAGCGAGTGGAGCGACCAGGTCGAACTCGCCCGCAATCCCGACGGCACCGGCGTGGTGGCCAGTGTCTCGGCCGATCACATCGGCGTGCTCGCCAAGGACGGCACCTACACGCGGGCGGCCGACATCGCGGTGCCCAACGGCCTCTCGGGAACCTTCTACGTGCGGGTGCGCACCGGGGGGCCGTTCGAGTTCATCCACACCGACAACAACGCCCGCGTCTCCGGCCCCGTGGCCGTCACGCTCGCCCCGAGCGCCGACCTCGTCGTCACCGCCATCACCGCACCGGCCCAGGCGGCCGAGGGCGCCACCGTCGAGCTGACCTGGACCGTCAGGAACCAGGGGGCGGCTCCGGCGCCGGGCGGCTGGACCGACACCGTTGTCCTGAGGAAGCCCAGCGATCCCAACGCCGGCGCCGTCACCCTGGGCAGCTTCAGCTACGCCAACGAACTCGGCGCGGGCCTGTCCTACACCCGCACCGAGCGCTTCCGCCTGCCCGCCAAGATCGAGGGCGCGTGGCAGGTGACCGTCATCACCAACAGCAACAACGCGCTGTACGAGCACGGGGCCGCGGCGGCCAATGACACCCAGTCCGACGATGCCGTGATGCTGCTGTCGCTGAACGCCCGGCCCGACCTGCAGATCGAGACCATCACCGCGCCCGATCGCGTGCAGGCCGGCGCCACCGCCGCGGTGAGTTTCGTCGTGGTCAATCGCGGCAGCGTCGCCACCAGCGGGCGCTGGACCGACAACGTCTACCTGTCCCTCGACGACAAGATCGGCGGTGACGACATCCTCGTGGCGAGCCTGCAGAACGGCTCGGCCCTGAACCCGGGCGAGTCCTACCGCAGCGAGACCGGTTCCATCGTCATCCCCGAGCGCTATCGCGGCCAGGCACACTTTCTCGTGCTGGCCGACGCCGGCGCCAACATCGACGAGTACCCGCAACCCAACGAGAACAACAACACCATCGGCAAGAGCGTGTTCGTCACGCCCCAGCCGCTGTCGGACCTGGTCACGAGCAACGTCGTGGCCCCCGTGCAGGGCATCTACGGCGGCGAGATCGAGGTGCGCTTCAAGGTCACCAACAAGGGCTCGGCCACCACCGGCACGACCCAGTGGACCGACACGATCTGGCTCACCCGCGACAGGACCCGTCCCAATCCCGGCGGCAACGGCGGCATCCTGCTGGGCAGCTTCGCCCACAGCGGTGCGCTGGCCGTCGGCGAGAGCTACGAACAGACCGTCAGGGTGCGCATCCCTGCGCAGATCGACTCGGGCACCTACTACATCACGCCGTGGAGCGACGCCTACGACGCCGTGTTCGAGGACACGCTCGCGATCAATCTCAATCCCGACGACCCGAACGAGTTCGACAACAACAACTACAAGGCGCGCGAGATCGACATCATCGGCACCCCCGTGCCGCCGCTGCCGGATCTGCAGGTGGTCAACGTCACCGTCGATCCGACCGGATCGGCCAATGGGCCCTATGCGGTGACCTGGACGGTGCGCAATACCGGCGAGGGCGACACCACCAACAGCTGGATCGATACCGTCCTGCTGCACGACAAGCCCAACCTCACCGACGCCGGCGTGACGGTGTGGAAGCTGGGTGACTTCGAGCGTCCCGGAGCGCTGGCCTCGCTGGCGGAGTACACCGTCCACCAGAGTTTCGACCTGACCCCGTCGGCCACCGACCTGTACGTCACCGTGCTGGCCGACACCGCCTTCGATCCCAGCCAGCGCGAGACCGACGAGACCAACAACGGCCGCACCGTGAGCACGGACGTGGCCACGCCGCCGGCCGACCTGCGCGTGGTGTCGGTGACGGCCCTGCCGGAGAACTACTCGGGCGAGAAGACCACCATCGAGTGGACGGTGCAGAACGACGGCGGCGCGGTCTGGGACGGCACGCGGCTGTGGAGCGACCAGGTCTGGATCTCGGCCGATCCGACCTTCATTCCGGAGCGGGCCGTGTCGCTCGGATCCTTCGTGCATGCCAACACCGGCGGCCTGGCCGCGGGCGGGCGCTACACCACGCGCGCCGAGGTCACGTTGCCGCGCGGCTACGGCGGACAGTACTTCCTGTACGTCTTCCCCGACTTCTATCCGCGCGCCGGCTTCGACACCCAGGAACCCCTGACCGGCGACAACAGCCTCGCGCGCGGCTTCTACGGCACCCACGTGTGGGAGGCCGGCAACGGCAACAACCTGTTCCGCGGCGACATCGACGTCATCTACCGCGAGCCCGACCTCAAGGTCACGACGCTCACCCTGCCGACCGGGCCGCTGTCCTCGGGGCAGAGCGTCGCGGCGAGCTTCGTCGTCACCAACATCGGCACCCGTGCCACGCGCGAGTTCGGCTGGACCGACCGGGTCTATCTCTCGCGCGACCCGTCCCTCGACGAGGGCGACCTGCAGGTGGGCGAGTTCCATCGCTTCGGTGCGCTCGGCATCAACCAGAGCTACACGCAGAACGTGAGCTTCGCGCTGCCCGACGGCACCGACGGCCGCTTCTACCTGATCGCCTTCACCGACTCCGACGTGGTCGGCATCGGCACCGGCTCGGCCATCGCCACCGAGGCCTCGCGCGTGCGCCAGACCGGCGATGCCGTGCCCGAGTTCCTCGACGAGGGCAACAACACCACCGTGCTGCCGCTGGACGTGGTGCTGAGCCCGGCGCCGGACCTGAAGGTCACCAGCGTGGCGGTGCCCGAGCGCATCGTCTACGGTCAGACCCTGTCGCTCACCTACACCGTCACCAATCAGGGCGCGGCCATCCCGGGCTCGCAGGACCGCTGGACCGACCGCGTCTACCTCTCGGCCGATGCCTTCCTCGACCCCGCGGCCGACCGCTTCATGCTGGAGCTGGATCACGTGGGCGCGCTCGCCGCCGGCGGGCAGTACAGCGTCACGCGCGAACTGAACGTGCCGCGCGATCTGATCGGCTCGTACTACGTCTTCGTGCAGACCGACGTGCCGCAGGGAGTCGGCGTCGATCCGGGCAAGCGCGGCCGCGTCTTCGAAGGCAGCGGCGATCGCAACAACGTCACGCCCTCCATCGATCCGGTCCTGATCGAACTGCCGCCGCCGGCCGACCTGCAGGTGCAATCGGTCAGCCTGCCGGCCGGGGCCACCTCGGGCGAGAGCGTCACGCTGGAGTTCACCGTCAAGAATGCCGGGGCCGCCCGAGCCAGCGGCAGCTGGGCCGATGCCCTGTACCTGTCGACCGACGGTCAGTGGGACCTGTCCGACCGACTGCTGGGCCGCGCGGTCTTCACCGGCGTGGTGGAGGCGGGCGGGACCTATGTCGGCCGTCTCACGGCCACGCTGCCGGCCGCCAAGGGCGGGCAGTACCGGGTCGTCGTGCGCACCGACATCTTCAACGATGTCTACGAAGGGGCCGACGAGCGCAACAACACCACCGCCTCGGCCGATGCACTCAACGTCCAGGTGGCCGAACTTCACCTGGGGGCCGTGCTGCCCACCACGCTCTCGCCCGGCGAGTCGAAGCTCTACCGCGTGGTCGTGGGGTCCGACGAGACCCTGCGCATCCGCCTGGATGCCGACGACGAGAACTCCGCCAACGAGCTGTACGTGCGCTACAACGATCTGCCGAGCGCGTTCGCCTTCGATGCGTCCTCGGAGGATCCGCTCGCCGCCGATCAGCGGGCGCTCGTCCCGAGCACGAAGGCCGGCGAGTACTACGTGCTCGTCGTGGGCCGCTCGGGGAGCACCGACCACGCGCCGGTCCGCCTCCTGGCGGAGACGCTGCCGTTCCAGATTACCGACGTCACGCCCGACCAGGGCGGCGACAGCCGGTGGGTGACCATGACCGTGCGCGGGGCCGGCTTCAAGCCCGACGCGTTGCTGAAGCTCGTGCGCCCCGGCATCGACGAGGTGACGCCGGCGAGCTACGAGGTGATCGACGCCACCCGCATCATCGCGACCTTCGACTTCCGCAACACTCCGCGCGGGCTGTACGACCTCAAGGTCATCAATCCGAACGGCGCCGAAGCCGTGGTGCCGTACCGCTACCTGGTGGAGCGGGCGCTCGAACCCGACGTCACCATCGGGCTGGGCGGACCGCGGGTGGTGCCGGCCGGGCAGAACGGCCTCTACGGCATCTCGCTGCAGAGCCTGACCAACGTCGATACGCCCTACGTCTACTTCGAGTTCGGCGCGCCGGACATCGGCCAGAACGGCGAGATCTTCGGACTGCCCTTCCTCACCTTCAATTCCAACGTGCGCGGCGAGCCCGATGCCCAGCGCACCGACGTGCCGTGGGTGAGCCTGGACTCCGAGACCAACATCAACGGGCTGATGAACGCCTCGGGCTACGCGCTGGACGTGACGGCCGGGGGCTATGTGGGCATGAGCTTCAACGTGCTCACCTACCCGGGCCTGAAGGAGATCGCCGCGCGCGACTTCGAGGGCTTCAAGCGCGCCGTGTACGACGCCCGGCCGTCCTGGGACAAGGAAGGCAAGTACGACACGCTCGACAAGGTCGGCGGACTGCTGCAACGCATCTTCACCGATCCCACGCAGGATATCCTGGACGACTGCGATCCGCTCTACATCCCGTTCCGCTTCAACGTCTACGCGACCGCCACGCCCATGACGCGGGCGGAGTTCGTCGTCAAGCAAAGTGCCGATGCCGAGAAGCTGCGCACGGCCGTGCTGGCCGACGGTGGCGCCAGCGTTGCGCTCGTCAACCTCGCGGCGGACAAGGAGCAGTGGCGCCTGTCCTACCTCGCTGCGCTGGAGGAGAGCGGTCTGCTGCGGCCCGAGGACCAGGCCCCGCCCATCCGGCTCGACCCGAAGGTCATCAGCACCCTGGGCGTGCTCGCCAGCGGCGTGCTGGTGGGCCCGGCCGGATCGCAGATCCAGAGTCCGTCCAGCCTGAGCGCCTTCTTCGAGAAGGTGCATCAGTGGTACGGCGACACGCCGGAGAAGCTGGCCGAGATCGATCACTACGAGACGCGCGAATCCGATGACTGCCCCCCCTACGACATCCCGGTGCCGGCGCTGCCCGATGCCGCGAGCTTCGATCTGGGGCTGTCGCACGAGACCTACTTCCAGACCTTCAACGTCTTCTCGCCCTGGCTGGGGTTCAGCCCCAGCGGCGCGCTGCCGGACCTCGCTTCCGTCACGGCCAACAGCGAGCTGAAGTCGCTCGACCTGCAGAACCTGTTCGCACTCGCGGCGGCCGACACCTCGGCGGCGACCCTCACCGGGCCGGAAGGCGCGGGGGTGGCGGCCTACGTGCCCGCCAACACCGCGCTGCCCTACACGGTGCGGTTCCAGAACCCGACCGACGCCACCGCGGTGGCCAACGAGGTGCGGATCGTCACCACGCTCGACCAGGATCTCAATGCGCGCAGCTTCCGGCTGGGCGACATGAAGATCGGCGACATCAACCTCCATCTGCCCACGGACAAGGCGAGCTTCCAGAGCGACTTCGACTTCACCAAGTCCAAGGGCTACGTGCTGCGCGTGAGCGCGGGCATCGACATCGGCACGCGCACCGCGAGCTGGGTGCTGCAGGCGATCGATCCGGAGACGGGCGAAGTCCTGGCCGATGCCACCCGAGGGTTGCTGCCCCCGAACACCGCTGCGGGCCTGGGCGCCGGCTTCGTGACGTACGCCGTGCAGGGCGCTTTCGACGGTCAGACCGGAGCCGACATCACGGCCAGCGCGCGCGTGATCCTCAACACCCAGGCACCGTTCGATACCAACACCACCCATCACACCCTCGATGCGTCCGCGCCGGTGACCACCACCACGGCCACCCGCATCGGGACCCAGGGGGCCGACTACGACGTGCGCTGGAGCGCGTCCGAGGAGACCGGCGGATCGGGGGTGAAGCACACGACCGTCTACGTGTCGGAGGACGGCGGCGACTGGAAGATCTGGCTCAAGCAGACCACCGACACGCAAGGGGTCTATCAAGGGACGGCCGGTCACAAGTACGAGTTCCTGGCCCTGTCCACGGACAACGCCGGCAACCGCGAGCGGCCGCCGGCCGGGGCGACGGCGCCGGACGACGGGTCGCGACCGAACGTGGGCGGCAGCCCCACGGTGGGCAGCACGACTGAGGACGTGGGTCAGCCGCCGGAACCCACGACGCAGCCATCGACCAATCCGCTGTTCACGCAAGCCGAGGCGGGTGTGCCGGCGACACCGCCCGAACAACCTTCGCAGTTCGCGCAGGTGCTCGCGCCCTTCGTCGGCGCCCAGTTCGGCACGGGAGTCGCGCAAAGCGAGGCACACATCGGACCGCTCGCGCTGCTGGTGGAGCCCGCCGGCAGCGTGATCGCCAGCGGTGGCGCCAATCGCGGCTCGCTGTACCGCTTCGCCCAGGATGGCGGACGCGTACTGAATGCGTTCGCGACACTCGGCGATCCGGTCTTCGATCTGGCCTACGATCGCAGCGGCCAGCTCTGGGCCACGAGCGGCGGCGGGCAACTGCTGTTGCTCGATGCGAGCACCGGGGCGGTGAAGGAACGCTTCGGCGAGAGCCTGACGCAGTCCCTGGTGCTGAAGACGGGGACCGACGACTTCTACGTCTCCTCCGGCGACGGCGTGGAGATCTTCGACACGGTGACCCGCACCTTCCGCCACTTCAGCGACCTGCGCGTGGACGACCTCGCCGTGGACGCGGGCGGAGCGTTGTGGGGCACGAGCTGGCCGCATCGCGGCACGGTGGTGAAGTTCGACCACCGTGGTCGCGCCCAGGCGATGGCGAGCTTCGAGGCGGAAGTGGATTCGATCGCCTTCGGCCGCACCGGCACGCAGCTGGAGGGGCTGCTGTTCGTGTCGACCAAGGCCCCGGCGGGCAATCCGAACGGGGCGAGCCTGTTCATGATCGACACGGTGAGCTTGCGGCGGGTGACTCTCGCCTCGGGAGGACCGGGCGCAGAGCAGCTCGCGGCCACGGCCGATGGCCGGCTGCTGGTGGCCAATGCCGATCGCATCGACGTGATCGCGCCGCTGGTGGCGCCGAAGGTGGTGCGGACCAATCCGCCCGATGGTCTGCTGGTGGCCTTGCCGCTGGCGGAGATCTCGGTGACCTTCGATCAGGCCATGAAGGTCGGCGATGCCACCGATCCCGCGTCGGTGCTCGATCCGGACAACTATCTGGTCAAGCGCGACGGGGTGGAAGTCACGATCGCGCGGCTGCGCTACGACGCGGCCACGAAGACGGTCTTCCTGGGCTTCAATGCGCTGGAGGCCGGGCAATACACGCTCGACATCGGAACGAAGTTGCGCAGTGCCCCGGGGCTCACCCTGGATGCGCCGTATCACACGGCCTTCACGGCGGTGCAGGACTTCTCGACGCTGGTGCGCATCGACTTCGAGGCCACCCGTTCCGATCGCACGACGAACACGATCTCCTACGATGTGCGCGTCACCAACATCGCCGACTACGACATCCGCACCCCGCTGATGCTCGTGCTCGATCCGTCGCGGTACTTCCAGGGCACACCAGTGGGTGCGGCATTGCACAGCGACGCCGGACTGTGGCTGCTCGACATCGGCGCGAATCTCAGTGATGGAGCACTGCATCCGAACCAGTCCACCGTGGTGCAGACGGTCACGATCCATGACCCGGTGCAGCAGCGCGCCCAGTTCGGCCACTCGCTCTATGCCCTGCCGTATCCCAACCGCGTGCCGGCGTTCGATACGGTGCCGCGTCTCGAGGCGACCGTCGGCCAACCCTATGTCTACGACGCGAACGCCACGGATCCCGACGGCGTGGCCATCGGGTTCGCGCTCCTTCGCGCACCCACGGGCATGACCGTGGATCCGGCGACGGGGATCATTTCGTGGCAACCGGCGGCCGGTACGCCCGATACCGTCGATGTCGTGTTGCGTGCGTACGACACGCGCGGCGGCTTCGCCACCCAGAGCTTCCGCATCGATGTCGAGGGCGGCAATCACGCGCCCGTGTTCGGCGCTCTGGCGTCGGAATATGCACTGAAGGAAGGGCAGGCATTCCGTCTGCCGCTGGACGTGACCGATGCCGACGGCAACACGCTGGCCGTGTTCGTCGACAACCTGCCCCCGGGGGCGCGCTTCGACCTTGCGACACGCGTCTTCGAATGGACGCCGGGCTACGACGCCGCGGGCGTCTATCGCGATGTCAAGTTCGTGGCGAGCGACGGTCGGCGCACGACCGAGCAGACCGTGTCGTTGACGGTGGCCCCTGCCAACGCGGTGCCGGTGGTGAAGGGCGTGTCCGACCGGACCGTGCGCGAAGGCGATCCGATCCGCATCCTGTTCACCGCTGAAGATCCCGATGGCGGAACGATCGAGTTCTCGAGCGCGAACCTCCCGGCCGGAGCCTTCCTGGACCCGAACTCGGGCGTGTTCGAGTGGACCCCCGATTTCACGCAGGCGGGCGAGTTCGACATCGCGATCTCCGCCAGCGACGGGCAGGACGCCGGCGAAAGCACGGTGCACCTCACGGTGCTCAACGTGAATGCGGCGCCGGTGTTCGACTCGCTGGCCGGCTTCACGACTTATGAAGGACAACCGGTCAGTTTCCGTGCCTTCGCGTTCGACCCGGACAACCCCGGCTTCGTGCCGCAGGACCGCATCGGCAACGGCAACCTGTCCGCGCTCGACGGGACGCCAGCGACGGTGACCTATGTGGCGTCGGGCGTGCCGGACGGCGCGGTGTTCGATCCGACGACGGCGATGTTCACCTGGACCCCGGGTTACGTGCAGGCCGGCAACTACGTCGTGCGTTTCGCCGCCACTGACGACGGCAACGGCACGGGAGCGCCGCTGACGACGACTGTCGACGTGCCGCTCACGATCTTCAATGCCAATCGCCCGCCCGTGATTCCCGATCTGGGCACCGTGCATGTGTCCAAGGGGCAGACGCTGGACGTCGCGCTCACGTCGACCGACCCCGACGGCAACGCGCTCACCTATGCCTTCGACACGCTGCCGCGCTTCGCATCGCTCGTCACCCAACCCGACGGCACCGCCACGCTGCACCTGGCCCCTGGCGACAACGATCGCGGCGACACCGTCGTCACATTGACCGTCACCGACGATGGCGACGGTGGCGGCGTGAAGGCGCGTCAGAGTGCTTCGCGGACCTTTGTCATCTCCTCCGACTCGACCGCGGAACCCCCGGTGCTCTCGGTCATCGGCGACAAGGTTGCGGTGGTCGGTCAGACGTTGCGCGTCACGGTGACCGCAAGCGACCTCGACCAGGATCCGCTGATCTTCGAGGCCGACGGGCTCCCCAGCGGCGCCACCCTGGTGCCGGGCGTGGCCTATGGCACGGCCGTGTTCCAGTGGACCCCGACCACCACAGATCGCGGCACCCACGCGCTCACCCTGAAGGTGCACGACAACGGCAACAACGGCGCCGGCGCCGTGGGGTCTGACAGCCAGACCATCGCCCTGGTCGTGCGCGACACCAACGCCGCACCGCTGCTGCTGCCCACGGGGGCGCAATCCGTCCGGGAGGGCGCGACGCTCAGCGTGGCGCTGCACGCCGTCGATGCCGATCACGACGTGCTGACCTACAGCGCCGAAAGCCTGCCTCCAGGAGCGGTCCTCGACGCGCATACCGGTGTGCTCAGGTGGACGCCGAACCTGTTCCAGTCCGGCAACTACAGCGTCACCGTCGTGGCCAGCGACGGCGCAGCGTCCTCGACCGACACCTTCGCCATTCGCGTGGTGCAGACCAACCAGGCGCCGCTGCTGGCGGGCATCCCTCCGCTGGGCGGACAGGAGCAGCGCATCGTCTCCTTCTCGCTCGTGGGGACCGACCCGGACGCCGACGCGCTCGCCTACAAGGCCCTGAGCCCGTTGCCACGGGGCAGCTTCTTCGACGAGACCACCGGCAAGTTCGAATGGATCCCGGACTACGACCAGTCCGGCGTCTACACCCTGCGCTTCTCCGCCCGCGACGCGGCCGGCGCCACTGACACGCTCGATGTCCTGCTGACGATCGATGACGTCAACCGCGCCCCCGTGGTGTCGGTGACCAACCATCTCGCGACGTTGGGCGAACCGCTGGCCTTCCGCATTGCCGCCTCCGACGCCGATCGAGGAGAGACCTTCACCTACGCGGCGGAAGGGCTCCCCGAAGGGGCCACGCTCGACGGAACCACCGGCGACTTCGCCTGGACGCCGGGCCCCGGTCAGGCGGGCGACTATCTCGTGCTGCTCCGGGTGAGCGACAGCAAGACCACGACCGTCCGGCCCATGGCGCTGCGGGCGACGCAGGTGCCCCAGGCGCCGGACGTCGCCATTGAACTGACGCCGGGATTCCCCTCGGTGCCGGGTCAGTCGGTCACGATTTCCGTGCTCGCCGACGCGTTCTCGGCCATCGCGTCGCGATCGCTCACCATCGACGGGGTCGCCGTGCCGCTCGACGATCACGGTCAGGCCGTCTTCACCGCGTCCGTGCCGGGACTCGTCACGCTTCGTGCCACGGCCACGGATCTGGATGGATTCACGCGGACCGCGGAGCGGGTCCTGAAGGTGCGGGATCCGGCGGACACGCTCGCACCGGTGGTGCAACTGGATCCCACGCTCGGGGGGCGGACATTCCGCGCCGATGCCGTCATCAACGGTGTCGTGAGCGATACCAACCTGGAGGCCTGGACGCTAGCGATCGCGCGGTTCGGCACGGAGGACTTCCGCACTCTTGCGACGGGCACCACCGCCGTCGAGGGCGCGGCGCTCGCGACACTCCGCGCGTCGACGTTCGCTGCGGGACCCTATGTGCTCCGGTTGACCGCGACCGATGTCGCCGGACGGGTCGGTGAAGCCGAAGTGACCGTGTTGCTTCAGGACAGCGATCCGGCGGCCCACTACACCCGCACCGAGACGGACTTCACCGCGGTCCTCGCCGGCAAGAGCCTCGACTTCACGCGTCGCTACGACTCGCTGGCGTCGGACACGGACGGGTCCTTCGGTCACGGCTGGCGCCTGGCGTGGCGTGATTTCGACTTCGTGACGGATCTGCCGGGAACCGGACGCGAGGATGTCGGCGCGTACGCGCCGCTCACGCTCGGCACCCGAGCCTTCCTGACGCTGCCTACGGGCGATCGCGTGGCATTCACGTTCACACCCGAGCGCCAGACCGTGAACGGCACCACCGCCTATGTGGCGAAGTGGGTGGCGGATCCCGGCGTGGCCTGGCAGTTGCGCTCAAGCGACGCGCCGCTCCAACGTGCGGGAGATCGTTTCTACGACCTGTTGACGGGGATGCCCTACAACCCGGCAGGTGATGCCACGACATCCGCGCAGTACACCCTGCTGGGGCCGGACGGGACCGCGTACGAGTTCGACGCGACGCGTGGCACGACGGCCATCGTGTACGCAGATCGCACGCGGCTCAATGTCAGCGATAGCGGCGTGGTCGCGTCCAATGGCGACAGCGTGGTGTTTGCGCTCGACAGTTCGGGCCACATCGCCCAGGCCGCCTCGACCGACGGACGCACGTTCGTGTACGAGTACGACGGTCACGGCAACCTCGCCGGCGTTCGCAATCTGCAGGCGGCCGACTCGCGCCGATTCGGCTACGACGGCGCCGATCGCCTCGTGCTGACCACCGGGGCAGCGGGTGGAGCCTCGATCACCTACGGGGAGACCGTGACGATCGCCGCCCTGGCAGGGGACCTCGGCCCGTCGCTCGGCTATCTCGCAGCCACCACGACACACACGCTGGGGGCGGGACAGACCGACCGGTTCACCCTCGCCGTTCGCGACAGCGAGGTCCGCGCGGCGGCGGGCGGTGCCGTGCTGCTGGCTGTCGTGGTCGAAGGCGAGGGCGGCTTCTTGCCGGCCGCGCCGCAGCTCGAGGGTCTCGCGCCCGTGATGAGCCATGTCGAAGGGAGTCGCGTCACGACCTTGTACCGCATCGACACCGCGGGCGTGAAGTCGCTGTCGGTGACAGGTGCGACACCCGCCGCGGCCGGCAGTTACCGTCTGTCCTTCCATGTGGCCGGAGACGTCAATCGCGACTCGCGCGTGGACGGGGCCGATGCCGCCCTGCTGTCGGCGGCCCGCGGGACGTCGGCCGGTGATGCGGCTTTCGTGTCCGGTGCCGATTTCGACACCAACGGCGTGATCGACGCGACCGACTCGCAGCTGTTGTTCTCGAGCCTCGGCTATGCGCCGAACCAGTCCCCCTCGATCACGACGACGACGTTCAGGACCCACGTGGATCTGGAGTCCACGAAGGCGCTGTCCAGTCTGGTCGTGGATCCCGAGGGCGATGCGATGTTCCTGCGCATCGTCAGCGCGCTGCACGGGACCGCCGCGCTGTCCGGCGATGGCCGCTCGGTCGTGTTCCGGCCGGATGCGGGATACCACGGCGCAGCCGGATTCACGCTCGTGGCGGACGACGGCTACAGCGCTTCCGCGCCGGTGTTCGTCAACTTCGACGTCAGCGATGCGCCGCTCGTCAACATCGATTTCCGGACGCGTCAGTTCCAACTGCAGTCCGGCCAGCGGCAGACGCTGAGCGTCGTCGGAGACTTTGCCGACGAGGTCGGCGTCACGCTGCCGGCGTCGTATCTCTCCTTCGCAACGTCGAATCCGGACGCGGTCACCGTGTCGGCGGCTGGCGTGATGACCTCGGTCGCCGACGGCAGCGGCTTCATCGAAGTGGCGAGCCACGGCGTGTCCACCGTGACTGCGTTCAATGTCGGCTTCCCGTCAGACCTGCAGCAGCAGTTCCTGCTCGTGTCCGGCCTGGATGCGTACCCCCACGCGGTGTCGCTGGTGCCGGGGGGCACGCGGCAGATGCTGGCGGGGGCGGACAACGACTTCGAGGCGGGCAGCATTCCGGCGGGCACGCGGTACTTCATGACGAACACCTCTGTAGCCACGGTCGATGCCAACGGCCTGGTGACGGCGCACGCTGTCGGTACCACCTATCTCACGATGGTCAACCATGGTGTCGAGCGGGTGGTGCCGATCAAGGTGGAGGCGATTCCCGCCGCAGGCACACGGACCGTAGGTGCGGAGGGCGGCGTGGTGGTTGCCGAGGACGGATCCCTGGTGACCATTGCGCCCGGAGCACTCGAGGGTTCCACGGCCGTGACGCTGTCGAAGCTTGCCGAGAGCGACATGCCGTTCGAGATGCCCGGCGGTTTCCACTTCGGTGCCGGATTCCAGCTGGACATGGGGGACCTGGAGGCGACCACGCCGATGCAACTGGCGATCAAGGTCCCGGATACGCTGGCCCCCGGCACGAAGGTCTTCTTCTTCCGTGCCGACACCTTGCCTGACGAGAACGGCAACGAAGTCAACGTGTGGATGCAGGAGGACAGCGGCGTGGTCGGTGCGGACGGCTACGCGCGCACCGCCTCGCCCCCCTACACGGGGCTCACCCAGCCGGGCCTCCACATGGTCGGCTTCTCCGATCCGTTCTCCGTCGGCGAACTGCGCGGTCGCATCTATGTCACGATGCCCATCACCGGTGTCGACACCGCGGCGGCGATGGCTGTCATGGCCATGGGGCCCGGCGGTGCGGCCATTGGAGGCTTGCTCGCCTTCGGCAGCCAGTTCGCGCTGACGATGATGGTCGGAGTGGCGCAGATCAAGGTCATCCAGATTCCGGAGGACGGATCCCTCGCCCGCGTGACGTCGAACCAGGTGGAGATCAATCCTGGGCGTGTGGCCTCCTTCGTAACGACGTTCAACAACACGCCCATCGTCGGCGGACCGGGCGGCGCGCCGGTTCTTCAATCCGCACGTCTCGAGTTCGACCCGGTCGAAGGCCCGGTCCTGCATCTGACGGGCACGCGCTTCACGTTCGCCAATGCCCCGCTGCATGGGGGCAGCCGACTGGGATCGCAGGTGCGGGATCTCAAGATCAACTTCATCATGCCGGGCAATCGCACCGTCACGGTCACGGGGGCTGACATCCTGTCCGGCAGCGCCACGGACTTGAAGGTCAAGATTCCGCAGTCGGTCACGCTCGGGATCGCGCAGATCCAGGTCAGCCGGCCTCAGTACAAGCACACCAGTGCGGGCTGGCGCGTCCTGCCCAAGACGAGCGCGACCGTGCGGCTGGATCCCGAAGGCAGCACCTACGCTTTCGCCGCCCTGGGAGGCAATGAGGTCGCCGTCGTCGACCGTTTCATCGATCAGCTCGCGGCCCGCATCACCGTGTCACCCAGTACACCGTTCCCGTCTCCGCGGTCGGTGGCCATCACTCCCGATGGCACCCGTGCCTACGTGACCTTGCGCTATGCGTCCGGCGTGTCGGTGATCGACACCCAGGCGCTCCAGGAGGTCGATGTCGACGGCAACCGTGCGAACGGTGTCACCCACATCAATCTGCCTGCGGGTGCCCAGCCCTTCTGGGCGGTGGCCGATCGGGCCGGCAAGTGGCTGTACGTCGGCGACGAGAACAAGCCCGTGATCTATGCGGTCAACATCGATCCGGCTTCTCGCGACTACAACAAGTCGTCCGCCGTTCGCACGATCACGCTCACCGACGCCCCGGCGGGCATCCGCGGTATGGACATCAGCGCGGACGGCAAGCGTCTCTATGCCGCCGCACCCGCCGTGGGCAGCTTCGGTGCGCACAACGTGCCGAACGGCAACATCATCGTCGTGAATGTCGATCTGTCCGCCGGGCGCAACTTCCAGAAACAGATCGGGAAGATTGCGGCCGGTGCGGAACCCTACGGCGTCACGGCCAGTGCGGATCCGCGCAAGATCACCTTCACCAACCGCAAATCGGACGCGAAGGGTCTGGGGGTGATCCAGGCCAACGACGCCCAGACGTCGTGGACCGTGAACTACGTGGGGATGAACCTCGGGTCGTTCAACGACTACTTCGACGTGAACAATGCGTCCGCGGTCGCGATCATGCCCGACCTGTCGTACGCGTTCGTGTCCGCATTCAACTGGTACATCCAGGACGATCCGTCGCACGACCCGAACTACGATCCGGCCCATCCGGCGGGCAGCAACATCGGCATCGTGAAGGATCCCTTCGGACTGCACGGTGCGCCGAAGCTCGTCGGGGCGACGCGGCCGATTCCCGAGGCCTTCATGGACAACCTCGTCCTGTCGCCCGACGCCAAGACCCTCTACGCGGGTTACCGCAGCACCCGGTCGATCTTCGCCTTCGACGTCACCGCGATGCTGAACGAGGTGACGGCCGGTGCGGCTTTCGGTGACCGGCTGGAACGCTTCCCGGTGGACGACCTGATCAATGGTCAGATCCCCCTCGACCACTTCAACCCGGCCATCGACTACCGGGCCGACTACCGGATCATCCGCGATGATCGCGGATTCCCGAAGCGGCCGTTCACCTTCACGACCATCGACCCGGCGTTGTCGCCGATCGGCACCGGTGGATTGCCGCAAGGCCTCGACATCCAGCCCGACGGCAACAATCCGATCCTCACGACCAGCGGCCTCACGGATTACCTGTTCAAGAAGGACGGGGAGACCGCCAGCTTCTACTTCCTCAACGACACGGGATCGTTTACCGGGTACTCCGATGCGATCCGCGTTTCCTTCAGCGTGGACGGCAATGCCGGCGATGCGCAGTTCTTCACCGGTCTGCCTGCCTCCATCCGTCTGTCGCCCGGCGCTTCGCAGACCGTCACGATCAATGCCAAGACGCTGCTCACGCCGGCGAACCTGGCTGCCGCTGAGGACAACCGACTCTACGGCGCCAAGGTCCACATCCGCGCCGTTCCCGTCCACAGTCCTGATGTACCGCTGATCGACGAAGACATCTACCTGTACCGGCTCTTCGACATCGGAGACGACAATCACGGGGACGGGCAGGTGGCGTTCCAGAAGACCTTCGCCGATGGCAATGGCAACAACATGACCAACAAGCAGTTGGTCTTCTACGGTGTGGAGTCGGCCATGCCGACCCTGTCGATGCAGACGGGGACCGACTTCGACACGACGCCTCCGGCGCTGCTCGTCGGCGGCATCGGCGATTTCGGCGTCGACTTCGATCCGATCGCGCCGCCGGCCGTGGGGACCACGACGACGCTGTCCGATCGACTGACCATCTCCGATCCCGTGGGTCGGGACGTGGGCAGCGTGAACCTGCGGGGCATCGCATCGGGACCGCAGGTGATCGACCTCGACAAGACCAGCTTCATCGACGCGCTGCGCGAGCTGGTCGACAAGAGGGGTACGTTGCCGAAGTCGGGGAGCGGATACTCCTATCAGCGTCTCCGGGACACGTTCACGGATAGCGACGGCGACGGGTCCCGCACCACGGGCGTCGACGAAGCCACGTTCCTCGGCGAGGCCGGCGCGCTGCTGCAACTCACGGCCAGCGCGGTGGAGAACGCCTACAACGCGCTGGGCGTACCCGGGATCGTGAAGGTGAACACGAGCCTGACCGGGCAGGGCATGCCCTTCTTCTTCCAGAATTCGCTGAAGGTCGCCACGTCCCAGACCCGGACGATCGACGACCCTGCCAAGATCGGGTCGACGTTCGGCATGGCGACCTGGATCGATCTGATCAAGGCGTCCTACCTCGCCTACTACAACACGAGCATCTCGTGGCAGGAGCAGGCCTATCGCCTGTCCGGCGATGTCAACCAGAGTTTCACGGACACCGGTGAAGTGGCCAAGGGCGGGCAAGGCTGGGCCGGGGTCACGGTGCAACTCGATGTGTCGGCCTACAGCACCGATTCGAAGGTGAGCACGGACGCCGGCATCCCGGTCATCAATCCGATTTCGAGCTTCGTCCGCGAACTCGCGAACGTGGTCGTGCACGAGTCCGGGCATGACCTGGGCGCCATCCACGCCATGGGCACGCTGGACGTCATGGACTACACGACCCGGGCCCAGGAGATCCAGAAGGTCTACACCTTCTCGACGTTGAAGGGTCTCGCCAATCTGGCCCTGGGCATCGGCGTCAGCAAGGCCGACTTCAACACGGCATGGGTCTGGTACTCGCAGCAGGTGGCGCTCGGTGCCGGAGGGGCGTTCGACGGGCGGCTCGCGATGCAGGACGGCTTCACGAGCGACGTCGCCATGCTGATGGCCTTCGACGGCAACTACGGCCAGGAAGGCACCACGCCCGTGCCCCTCCAGAGCCTGGACTTCGGCGATCGAATGGTGGCGGGTTCGGGAGTGGATGCGCGGACGCTGCCCGTGCAGCTCGTCAATGTCGGCACCGACGTGGTGAACATCAAGAGCATCGAGCTGGAGAACGGCAATGCCGGCTTCTCGATCGACGCGACCTATGCGGGCCGTCAAGTGGACGGATTGCTGGAAGGGGACAGTCCCGCACTCCGGGCGGGACTGACGATTCCGGTGCACTTCGATCCGAAGGCGGTCGGCAGTGCGAGCGACCGGCTCATCATCCGTACGACGAGCCAGCGGGACCTGGTCATCAATCTGCGAGGGGAAGGTATCTCGCCGTTCGGCGCCCTCTCCGTGTCCGTGCCGCAGAACAATCTCGGCGGACTCCAGTTGCAGGATTCGCCGCGCCTGGCCGGCAATGCGGTAACGCTGACGAACGCGGGCGGCGCACCGCTCACGATCTACGACATCCGGGTCGTCGACGGTGCCAGTGAGTTCTTCGTGAGCGGATTGCCTGCCGGCTTGTCGCTGACCCAGCCGACAGTGCTCGCCGCGGGCGCATCGCTGCAGTTCGGGGTGGGCTTCGACGCGGCGGCGCTCGGGCTCCGGCACGGCACGATTCAGGTCTACACGGACAGCCCCTACGGGGCCATCTCACGCTTCTCGCTGCTGGGGACGGGGCTGGCGGACGGCGTCGATCCGAGCGGGCAGGTGGGCAACGACTACGTCGGCATCGAGACGCTCGACGGTCTGCTGATCGGGCGCACCCGCAGCGATGCCAACGGCCACTGGAAGCTGACGGCCAGTGCAGGCACGGCGGTGCACGTCGTCACCTTCGATCCGGAGACGGGTCTCGTGGCGGACGACTACCGGCTCGTCGGGGACGACGGCGTGCTCCAGGACAACCCGGACGCCACGTTCACCGGCTCGACGACGACCGATGCGAACCGCAACGGCTTGCCCGACGACATCGATTTCGCCATCGGTAACGACGCGGCCGCGCGGGCGGCCGCGGGTGAGACGATCGCCGTGTCGGCAAGCGCGGGGGCGGGCGTGAGGCTTGGCGGCGTTGGCGCTGCCAAGAGCGAGGGTGCCTCGGGTACGGACGCGACGACCGGGAGCGGTGCCGTGCAGCTGCCCCTCGCCGTCGCCGAAGTGCTCGTTTCCGGGACGCAGCCCGCTACGGGTTCGACGTTGCTCGCGGAGGACATTCCGGTCGTTCTTGGCAATGGGGCCGTTCACCCGCTCCTCGACGGCACGTTTGAGGGCAGCACACGTGCCTGGACCCTCATTGGCGGTGCCGGCGTACAGGGCGGGCAACTTGCGCTCGGCGAAGACACGAGCCTCAACGCCGGGGCCCGTCAATCGTTCCTCGTACCGACCGATGCCCTGACGCTGTCCTTCGACATCACCGGCACCCACTTCGACGCGCCGGACGCGGGTCCGCAGGATGCCTTCGAAGTCGCCCTGCTCGACGCCGTGACCGGGTTGCCGGTGGCCGGCAAGGTGAGCCTCGGCAACACCGACGCGCTGCTGAACGTGCAAGCCGATGGCCACGTCTACCGCAGCAGCAGCGTCACATTGAACGGCGTCAGCGGCGATCACCTCGCCGGCGACATCACCGTTCCCGTCACCGTCAGCATTGATCTGTCCCAGGTCAGTGCCCCCGACGGGGTCAAGCTCTACTTCGACCTGCTGGGCTTCGGTGCGCTGGGGTCCCGTGTCAGCATCGACAACGTGCGCTTCACCTTCCCGAGCGGCACCAACCGGCCGCCCGTGGCCGGTAACGACACCGTCGTGCTCGACGAGGATTCCGTCGCCACCCTCGACGTCGCCTCGCTGCTGTCGAACGACAGCGATCCCGATGGCGACGCCCTGAGCTTCATCCTCGTCGACACTGTCCAGCACGGCAGCCTCGTCGATCAGGGCAACGGCGTGCTGGTGTACACCCCGGGAACCAACTTCAACGGCACTGACACCTTCACTTACCGCGTCAACGACGGCTCGGCGAATTCCAACCTCGCCACCGTCACGCTCACCGTCAATGCCGTCAACGATGCCCCGGTGATCACCTTCTCCAGCCCGCTGCGGCAGATCGCCGACGAAGGCCAGAGCGTCGTCATCGGCTTCAGCGTCAGCGATGTCGATGGCGATCCCGTCAGCGTCACCCTGGCCGGGGCCCCCGCCGGCGCCGTCATCGAGCGCACCGGCGACATCGGCGAATTCCGCTGGGTCGCCACTGACGGCGATGCCACCTATCCCTTCGAGATCGTCGCCGGCGACGGCCAGGCCGAGGTGCGGACCGAAGCCGCCGTCCTCGTCAAGAACGTCGCCCCGACCCTCAACGTGCAGGGCGACGCCCAGGCCCTGTCCGGACAGCCCTACACCTTGTCGCTGCAATCCAGCGATCCCGGCCAGGACACGATCCAGCAATGGATCGTCGACTGGGGCGATGGCACCCTGCAGACCACCGCCGGCACCGCGCACGAGCTGACCCACACCTATCAGCAGCCCGAGAAGCGCTACCGCATCCAGGTCGGCGCCATCGACGAGGACGGCGCGTGGTCGGCGGCACCGCGCGTGGTCGAGGTCGTCAACGACCGGCTGTGGGTCAAGACCTTCACGCCGACCGACACCGGCTTCACCGTGCGCTTCAGCCGGTCCTTCGCCCCCGAGGCGCTCAACCTGTACGAGAGCGCACTCGCCCCGCGCGGCGGCCCGGACATCGTCTTCACCGACGCCCAGGGTCAGGTCGTGCGCGGCTCCGTCGTGCTCGACGCCGACAACCAGGGCCTGTCCTTCGTCGCCAGCGGCGGCCTGCTGCCGGGCGGGACCTACAGCCTCACCCTGTCCAGCCGCGACAACGCCTTCAAGGACAGCCTCGGCCGGACGCTCGACGGCAACAAGGACAACGTCAGCGGCGACGACTACCGCGTCAGCTTCACCCTGGCTCCGCGGAGTGCCCCCGGCGTCGCCATCGCCAACGCGGTGATCGGACCGAAGCAGCTCGCGGACGTCCCCGCCACGGGGCATGGCATCCCCATCACCCTCACCAGTACGCAGGCCGCCACCGACATCCGCTTCACGCTGCGCTACGACCCCGCCAAGCTCACCGTGGCCGGCATCGAAGGCGGAGCCGACCTGCCCGCAAACAGCCAGTTCACGATCACGGGGACGCCGGGGGCGCTCAGCATCCACGTCGTGGCGGGCAGTCCCCTCGCCGCGGGCACCCGGCAGCTGCTCAAGCTGATCGCCGCCGTGCCCCAGGGCGCGGCCTACGGCAGCGCCGAGGTGCTCGACATCGGCGCCGTCGTCGTCGACAACCGCAGCGGCCGGGGCGGAGACGGCGTGCACGTGGTGGCCTACCTCGGCGACACCACCGGAGACGCTCGCTACACCAGCCTCGACGCCCAGCGCGTCGAGCGCATCCGGACGGGACTCGACAGCGGCTTGAATGCCTACCCGACGCTCGATCCGCTGCTGCCGGGCGACGTCGACCGGGACGGCGCGCTCACCGTCGCCGATGGCGCCATGATCGTCAAGGAGACCCAGTTCATCCTCGGCGGGCAGACCAACGCGAGTCTCGACCAGGCGCAGATCGCGCCGATTCCAGCCGCGCAACGCACGCCCGCGCTGGGGGCGGGCGGGCAGGCGGTCCAGGCACCCGCGCCGGCAGTGCTGGCCAAGTCCGCGGCGGCGATTGCCCCGGTGTCGCCGGTGGTGGCCAGCGCGTTCAGCCTGTCGCAGGCGATGAGCGAGCTCAATGCGCTGCGGGCGGCGACGCCGGCACAGGATCTGGCGCTGCGATTCCTGAAGGGCGAGCGCACCTGGGACGACGCAGCACCGGTGGCGCCGAGCGCGCAGGACGGCTGGAAGGTCACGTTGCCGAAGCTCACGCAGGGCATCGGGCTGCCGGCCGGCATCGATGCCAGCGGCGTGCCCGAGGGCACGCTGCAGGCGCTCAAGTACGTGGTGGCGAAGAAAGCGAAGAGGCTGTGATCGGCGACCGGTGACCGGTGCTCCGGAACGAGGCGGGCGGCCTCGCCGGACACCGATCGCAGTCGGGCGTCAGCAACCGGACGATGCGCCGATCGCGTTGCCCGACGCGTCCTTGCCCTGGTAGTACGTGCAGCGGCCGTCGCTGTTGAATGCGCCGTTGCCGACGCGGTGAGGACCACGGTCGCCGTAGCGTTGCTGCGCGAGCTGGTAGAGGTTCGTGAAGGGCCAGCCCTGGCCTTCGACACCGACGTTGCCCATCGCGTCGGCCCAGTAGCGGCCCGGCAGCACGGGCCCGAGGGTTCTCAGGTAAGCGACTTCGTACGCGTGCAGTTCGCGGCCGTTGATGAAGACCCCCGTAGTGCCATTCGACGCCGTGGGCGACAGTTCGCTGCCGATCCTCCGACCGGGCATCACGACGCCGATCGTCGGCCCGCCCTCCCGGCCCCACCAGCCCGTCTTCGCGTCGTACCAGTAGCGGCCGCTCCTCGTCCGCCCGCCAAGGGACCGTTCGAGCGCAGCCACCTGCCCGGCGTCGAGGGAGCGCCCGTTCACCACGATGTCCCCCTCGACCTGCCCGGCCCACGACGCGCCCGACCCGAGAGCGATCAGCAGCCATGCCACCCAGGCCGGTGTTGCGGACGTCCTGGATGGCGTGGCGCCCGAGTCGTGGAATGTCGGCCTCTCCGAGCCGGACCGACGCGATGGACGGAAGAGGAAGAGGACCGCCATCCCGACGCCGAAGATCATCCCGACGGCGGGTTCCGGAACCGGCTCGGTCGCGACATTCAGGATTCCGGGACTGAACACGAGTTCGAACCGATCCGACAACGTGAACGTCGGCTCGCCCGCGGCCGCCTGTTCCCGGTCGAATTGCGCCTGATCCAGGGAAATCACCGGGTCGACGAATGCATTGCAGCTGCCGCTTTCGGGCAGATCGGACGCCACCTGCGGGCTGGTCCAGCCCGCAGCGCTGCAATAGGCGCTTTCGCTCACGGTCAGGTACGTTCCCGGTACTCCATGCAAAGTCTGATTCGCTTCGAATGCCTCGGTGTGGATCACCAGGAATCGGCCCACGGTGTTGATGCCCCAGTGCTCCGATCCGCCCACACGCTCACTCTTCACCGCCCCGCCGCTGACACTGAGAACGACGCCGCCTGCCCCGCCTCCGCCGACCGACAGACGGTGGCGGCTCTGGATGGCGATGGGGATCAGTCCGGTGTAGGCATCTGCGCTGTCGATCGTGTCCACGGCGACCTGATACGTCAGGTGCGACTGAGCGGACGCCACCCAGTGCGTCGTGCCGACGAGAAGGTCGTTGGCGGTGGCGTTGGTGCTGGCCCACGCGTGCGGTGAGGGTGAGGCATCCGCGAGCGCGAAACCGTGGCCCGTGATGCCGCTGGCCGTATCGCTGATCTCGCCCGACGAGCGGGTGACCCAACCCGATCCACGCCCACCATCGTCGGCATTGACGACCGCGTACGCATCGTAGTTCGCGATCGGCCGGGGAATCACGCCGGCCACCGACTCGGTCCCCACCATCAGCAGCGAGATCAGGGTTGCCGTGCCCCAGGCCCGGCCCGGTCCCGCATGCGGGTGCGCCGTGTGCCGCCCCTCGCGTGCGGCGCGACGCTTCGCAGGAGCGCTCGCCGCAACGAGCAGGACAAGTCCGGCCAGCAGCAGTGCCCACGTGGAAGGTTCGGGTACCGCCGGGAGCGGGCCGAGCAGCGTGAAGGTCACGTCGGTGGCGCGCTCGCCGGTGGCAGGATCCACGGCGACGTAATCGAGGAGATCGGTACCGCTGAAGTCGGCAATCGAGCGTGTGAGCCAGCCGGAGTCCTGGGTCGTCCCCGCGGTGTAGACGCCGTGGAACACCATGTCGATGGTCTGTGTCTCGCCGCCCTGGATCACGTACTGCGGGCTGGTCAGCAGGGACGAGATCTCGAATCCGGGGTAGTGGTCGGTGTCCTCCACGTACAGCCGCCGCCCCGCATTCTCCCAGTCGCCCCGCGTCTCGAGTTTGAGGTTGAGATTCCAGTCCGATCCGTTGGTGACCTGCGCCGATCCCGACCAGCTGCCGCGCGCGATGACGGCACCGTCGTACCGCAGGACCGTCCAGTCGACCTGTTCCTCGGCAGAGGCGAACGAATTGTCCGGAAGGTACGGATAGCTGCCGGCCGTCAGGAAGCCGTGTGCCGAGTGGGAGACGCCGTACATCCGGTCCCCGGAGCCCGGGCCGGAGTGGACGTTGGTCACGAGCGTCCGGCTCTGCAGCGTGATCTCGTTGCGGGCGTAGTTCACCCCATTCGACTCCAGGTAGTAACCGCCCACGGCCGCATAGGAGCGGTACTCGCTCAGGACGCCCGGTTGGATGAAGGTCGACCACGCCCCGGACTCGTCTTCGCTGAAGTAGCCGCCGAGCGGGGGAGCGACGGCGCTCGCGGCTGTCGAGAGCGCATGGCCGGCCGCGTTCCACGCGCTCAGCGACCCGATGGTCTGGTGATCGCTGACCGCGGGCGGGCGATACAGGGCGCTGGAGAACCGGGACTCGGAGGTCAGCTCGAGAAGGTTCACATCCGCGATGGCGATGGAGGCGAGGCAGGCGGAGCCGACGAACGCGACGACGCGGACGGCGAGGCGGGAGGTGCGTGTCATGGCAGGGTCTCCAGGATCGATGGGGTGGGGCGGATGGAACGTGCACCGGCGAACCACGCGGGCATCACCGCGACGAACGCCCGCGTCCCGGGCGAAGTGCCATCGCGCTCCAGGCCGCGAATCCGGCGAGCAGCGCCTGCCACGTCGCCGGTTCCGGCACGGGGGGCGTCGTCAGCAGCAGGCCGGATCCCGACGTGAACGAAATGCCGGGCGGGGCCTCGATGCTCAGCGCCGCGGTGTGGCTGAAGTCGATGAATGCCCAGGTGCCTTCCCGGGTCGTGGTTCGCGACGACAAGGTGGCAGAGATGACGACGGGCTGCCCGGGACGGACCATCACCGTGTCGACGAGCAAGGCATGCAGACCGGCCGGATCGTCGATGACACCCGTCACCGTGCCGGTCGTTGCCACGCTCGCGGTCGGAACCGGTCCGCCGGGTCCGCTCGATCCGGCCCAGTCGAAGGTCACCTCCGCGCGGGACGCGTTGACGAGCAGGGACGCCGAGGTCGACACGGGCGTCGAGTCGTCGTCGAATGCGCCATCGACGGCCAGGACGACCGTGACCGGCACGGGCGCCGATGCCGGGGGCAGGGCGAGCGTGATGAAGTCGTCCAGGTAGGCATCGCCGGTCACCAGCATCGACGCGTACGGGACATGCGCGGACGGTCTCGCGTCCGCGAATACCGAGGTGCCCAGCTTCCCGCCCGCCAGATCCGCGCGAGCCGTCGCCCGGTAGTCGCCCTGCGCCACGGACCGCATACCCGAATCCACTGCCGCTTCCGCCAGGGTGTGGGACAGCAAGACCTGGCCTCCTTGCTCACCGGGGCGGTCGACGTAGTAGCGCGCCTGCACGGTGGCGGCGTTCGCCGCGGAGGACAGCCATGCCGCTGCCCCGATGGCGGAGACGAGCGCGAGGCGATGGCCTCGTCGTCGGACGGCACGGCGGGTTTGCGGCGAGGGTTCCGCACGGGGCGAGTCCCGCGCCGTCCTCGGGTCGGGGGGCATGCGCGGGAGGATGGGTGTTTCCATGGCAGGTCTCCTGGTCGTGTCGGGTGCACTGCACTGCGCTGTTGTCCGGGTCCGCGGGAGGGGTCAGAATTTCCACGTTTCCGCCGAGGTCGCGCGCTGGCGAGACAGTCCCCACGCCGCCGAGACTACGGGCGGCCCGTCCAATCAGCGTCGAATGGATTCCGATGACATTTCAGTGTCTTGAGGCGTTTCGATGAAGGCGGCGCCGACGGTCGAAGCCCTCTATCGCGTCCGTCTTCTCGGCCCCCTCGAAGTCTGGCGGGGGCGCTATCGGGTGGCGCCCTTCGCCTATGCCAAGCTCACCGCGCTGCTCGCCCTGCTGCTGTCCGAGGAAAGTCCGCAGCGCCGCGAGTACGTGGCCGACCTGCTGTGGCCGGAAGGCGGGACGGAGAATCTCCGCCGCGCGCTGTTCGACCTGCGCCGCGCCCTCGGCGAGCGGCAGGTCGCGCGACCGTTGATCGTTGCGAACCGAAGCGCGCTGGCGCTCGACGCGGACGTGCTGGAATCGGACTGGAGCATCCTGCGCGCGGCCGGCTCGGTTCTGCGCAGCGGCGTGCCCCCGGAACGGCTCGACGAAGGCGCGCGCGGGATGCTGGCGCGGGCCCTGCGACGGTGGCGCGGAGACTTTGCCGACGGACTCGTCGTTGCGGACAGCGCCGATTTCGAGTTCTGGCTGGCGCAGCGCCGGGCCACCGTGACGAACCGGCTCGTGGCGTGTGCCGATGCCCTGCGCCGATGGCACGAGGCGGCCGGGGATCTGGTCGGCGCGCTGAACGTTGCCGAACTCGCCGCAGAGCGCGTTCCCGACGATGCCCGGCACGTGGCGCTTGCCCGGCTGCTCGCCGACCTCGGGCGCCGCGACGATGCGACGTCGCGCCTGCAGCAGCACGAAGCGCGCATGCGTGCGCTCGGCCTGCCGTGCAGTCCCGAACTGCGCGCGATGCAGCGGGAGATCGCCTCCAGCGCGAAGGGGGTGGCGCCCGCGGAAACGGCATCGACCGAACTGGATGCGATCACCGGCCGGATCGAGGTCGTCGTCCGCACGCGCGATGCGCTGGCGCAGAGCGACGACCTGATCGGCGAGGCGCGGCAGCGGCTGGCCTCCTCGCGGGGAAGCGTCCCGGCCGGTCGGCGCGCGCGACTTGCCACGCTCCTGTTCGACGTGATGTTCATGCGGACGCCCTGGGCCGACGACATGGCCGTCATCGTCGACGAGGCCGAGCGTCTGCTGACCAGCGATCTGCCGCCGGCGCAGCGCATGGGGCTCGCTTTCCAGCTCGGTGTCTACCATGCCTGGATGGGGCGCGCGATCCGGGGCGCGATCGTGCTCGCGCCGTTTCGTGCGCTGGCCGAACATCCGGAGTCGCCGGCGGCCGTGCGCATCGGCTGGACCTTCTCGCTCGGCCTGTGCGAGAGCTGCGTGAGCGGCGATCCCGTCCAGGCCGTGCGGCTCGCGACGCGCGGTCTGAAACTGGCGGAGGAGCATCGGCAGCCCGCGATGGTCAACCGCCTGCGTGCCGTGCTCGCGAACGGCGCCACGGTGAACGGCGACTTCGAGACGGCCGACCGCGCGCTGGCCCTCATGCTGCGGGGCGATCCGCCTCTGACGCCGTGGGACCACTGCAATGCGATGCACGTCGCTGCGCACCTCGCGATCATGCGCGAGCAGTGGAGCCGTGCCGTCGAATACGCCGAGGCGGGCATGGCGCTCGCGCTCCGGGTCGGTTCCCCGTTTCAGGAGTTGAGCCAGTGCATCGTCCTGGGACAGGCGCGCCTGCTGAACGGCGCCGTCGACGAGGCCGCGGGGCCCATTGCCCGGCTGACGGCACTGGCCACGCGCATCGGCTGTCCGGGCTTCCTGTTCTTTTCCCATCTGCTTGCCGCCGAACTGGCGTTGCGCGGCGACCGACCCGAGGCAGGCGAGGCTGCGCTGGCCGCGGGTCTGGCGTTCGGTCGCCGGTCAGGCATCGAGCAGACGGCCCGGTTGAGCGGGCGCATCGTCGGCGGACTCTGTGGCAAGGCCCTGCGCCGAGGCACCGAGATCGACTACGTGCGGCGCCTGGTCTGGCGCAACCGGCTGCGTCCGCCGGCGGGCTTCGAGCAGGACGCGGCGTGGCCCTGGCTCGTCCGGATCCGGCTCGGTGCCGCGCTCTCGATCGACGTTCGCGACGAAGCGGTGGCGGCGGGCGACAGTGCCGATCTCGTCAGGAAACTCGCCGAGGCGGTACTCGACGGTGCGCCTGCCGTAGTCGACCTCGATCGTGCGGCGGTCGCACGGGTGCGAAGACTGATCGGGCGCGATGCCGTCATGCGCGCCGGCGCGGGTTACCGCCTGAACCAGGATCTTTGCCGGGTGGACCGCCCGAGGCCGTAGTTCCGGTGTCGCGACCGGTGCCGCGGTGCGCCGCGTTTGCCGTCGCGCTGAATCCGTCTCCGCGCGACACGCCGCGCCGCTTCGAGAGGACCCACGGCATCGAGGCGAACACGATCAGCGCGAGCCCGTAGGCGGTGCCGGCCACGGGGTCGCGCGTCTCGAGGCATTCGCGGAAGCCCAGGCCACGCAACCGGTCGACGAGCGATACCTCCGCGATCGACAGCCATCCGAGCGCGTACGCCCCCATGCGCAGTCGCACCGACGCTGCCGGCGACACGCGGAGCCGGTACGTGATCCAGCGCGCGGCGAGAAGCGAGACGACCCCCATCACCGGCAGTTCGAGCAGTTCCGCGATCCGCGGTCCGACGCGCGGCATGAGCCAGGTGATTCGAAAGACCCCCGGGAGGAACCCGGTCCCGAAGGCCGCGGCGAAAGAGAGGGCGCGCGCCACGATCTCCTGGATGCCGCCCACGCCCGGCGTCTCATGGGGCGGCCCTCGCGTCTGCCGACCTCGTGTCCACCGCTGCCGGCGTCGCGGACCGTCGCATCACCACGACGTTGCCGGCGATCGACAACGCCACGCCTCCCGGCCCCAGCATGCCGCCTGCGCCGACGCGCACGCTCGGCGGGGTCCCGTGCATCACGCGCTCGCACACCATGGTCACGAACGGACTCGCCGAGAAAGCGACGGCGGCGAGTCCGGACACGATGCGCGTCTCGGCGTGATAGACGAACACGTGGCCGATGCGGTACCTGAACGCGCCCTGCAAGGCCAGGCCAGGGCGAGGTGCTGGCGGACGCCGAAGCGGACCGGTTCGCGGCGCATACGGCGCCCACGACGGCATCGGATCAGGCCGCGCCGGGTGACGTCAGGATGAACCGGCCACGGGCTTCGAGATCGAGCAGGGCGCGCTTGCGCGGCAGTCCGCCGGCGTAGCCCGTGAGGGATCCGTCGCTGCCGATCACGCGATGGCAGGGGATGAGGATGGCCACGGGATTGCGCCCGTTGGCAGCGCCGACTGCACGCACCGCCTTCGCGTCCCCCAGCGCACGCGCGATGGCGCCGTAGGTCGACGTGGCACCGAACGGGATCGTCCGGAGATGCGCCCACACCCGCTGCTGGAACGGCGTGCCGCGCGGACCCACGGGGACCGTGAACCGCTGGCGGGTGCCCGCGAAGTACTCCGCGATCTCCGCCCGTGTCCGGGCCAGCACCGGGTCGTCGTCGCGCCGCTCGCCGTCGCGGATCACCCGAACACGGATCCGTTCCGAGTCGAAGTTCAGGCTCGTGAGTACCCGATGTTCCGCCGTGGCCCACATCGGCCCGAGCGGCGTGTCGATGCGGCAGTACGCGTTCACGGGGTGTGCGCCGACAGGGAGCGCCACAGATGCATGACCGCATAGGCCCGCCAGGGGCGCCAGGGTTCGGCGCGCGCCAGCACCTCGCGATCGGCCGTCGTGCCCAGCGCCTTGCGCACGCCGTAGTCCGTGTGCGGAAACGCATCCGGCCAGCGCAGCGCACGCATGGCCAGGTACTGGGCGGTCCACTCGCCGATGCCGGGAATCGTCCGCAATCGCGTCAATTGCGCGGCGACGTCCTGTCCGGGTTCCAGGCGCAGCGATCCGTCGGCGAGCGCTTGCGCCAGCGCGAGGATGGCGCCGGCGCGAACGCGCACGATGCCCAGCGAGGCGATCTCGGAGACGTCCCGCGCGGCGACGTCGGCCGGCGCGGGGAACACGGTGTCCAGTCCGGCGGGCGCTTCCGCGCCGAGAGTCCGGCCGAACGCGCGAGCGAATCGTCCCGCAATCGTGTGCGCGGCCTGGACCGTGACCTGCTGGCCGAGGACGCCGCGTACCGCCAGTTCGAAACCGTCCACGGTGCCGGGCAGACGCAACCCCGGGGCGCCCGCGGCGAGGTCACCGAGATGGGCCGCAACGGCGGCGCCGTCCAGGTCGACGTCGAACAGGCGGGCGAGCCGTTCGCGCACCGGCGCAATGGCCGATGCCAGGGACGGCGACAGGGACACGTCCAGCGAATCGGCCGCGGCGTTCTGCGTCACGGCGACCCACCCGGTCGCGGTGCGCCCGCCGGTGGCAAGGCGCAGCGTGCGCGCATAGCGGCCGTCGGCGACAGCCTCGACGCCGGCGATGGTCCGCTTCGAGAGGAATGCGAGCAGCCCTCCCCAGTCGTATGGCGGCCGATAGGGCAGATCGAAGGATGTGGTCGGGGCGGCAGGCATCGGGTGAACATACCTGACGCCGGCGCACGTGTCTTGCCGCTTCCTGCGCCGGATCCGGCCCGCGCGTCGCGGTTGAAGGTTCGGTGCCGCACCGGGATGATCGCGGGAATCGAAACGACGGGGACGAGCCATGGGAATGGGGAATGGGGGGGCGCGGCGCTGGGCGGCATGCCTCGCCCTCGTGCTCTGGGGCGTCGCGTGCCAGGTCGCGGCCGGCACGGTGGTGACGCGCGAATTCGTGTCGAAGGCGCTCGGGCGCCCGTGGGCTTACGCGGTCTACGTGCCGGACGGATACGCGTCTGCCGCCCTCCGCTATCCGGTGCTCTACCTGCTGCACGGCAACGGCGGCCACAAGCTGAGCTGGGTCAACGACGGGCGCATCCAGCAGACGGCGGACCGGCTCATCGCGAGCGGCGAGATCCCGCCCTGCCTGATCGTGATGCCCGATGCCGGCACGAGCTGGTTCGTGGACCGGACCGAGCGCATGGAGACGGCCGTCATCGACGATCTCGTGACCGAGGTCGAAGGGCAGTGGAAGGCCCTGTCGATGCGATCGGGTCGGCTGGTCGGCGGACTCTCCATGGGCGGGTACGGCGCCCTGCGGTTCGCACTGAAATATCCGGAGCGCTTCGGCGCCGCGGCGCTGCTGTCCCCCGCGATCTACGATCCGGAACCGCCGGTCGCCTCGTCGGCGCGGAAGGTCGGCGTCTTCGGTTCGCCGGCATTCGATCCCGAGGTGTGGAAGGCCCTGAACTATCCGGCGCTGTGGGACGCCTACCTGGCGAAGCGGCAGCCGGTCCCGATGTACATCAACGCGGGCGACGACGACGAGTTCGTCATCGAGCAGGAAGCCGCACGCCTCTATGGCCTGCTGCGCAAGCATCAGCAGCCGGCGCAACTGCGCATCGTCGACGGAGCGCACGTGTGGGCCGTGTGGGAGAGCACCATCGGCGACGCGATGAAGTACCTGTTCCGCTTCGCGGAGCGGCCGGTCGTCGACGCGGCCCCGCGATAGACGTCGTCCGGACCTTCTTGTCGAGGAGTCGTCCATGAGCATCAAGGATCTCGCGAATTCATTGCAGGAAGCGGCGAGCCACGCCACCGCCGCGGTGAAGGAATCCGCGGCCGCCGCCGTCGACCGGGTCACGGAGGCGAAGGAGCAGTTGAGCGACGCCCTGCCGAGCAAGGCGCAAGTGAAGACCGCCGTCGGGACCGCCCTCGTGACGGGTGGCAAGGTTCTGATCGATCCGTCCGGCACGATCGGCCAGGCGGCGGTGAAGGTCGGAGAGAGCCTGCTCGGCACCTCGGCCGGTGTGAGGTGGTTCGTCGTGGAGGTGTCCGACGACGGCGAGTCGCGCACGTTCGCTTTCACGGACAAGTCGCAGGCGATGACGTTCTACGCGGATGCGCGGAAACAGGCGGGCCCCGTGTACCTATGTGAAGTCGTCGACGGGCCGGAGCGGAAGGAGACCTGAGGGGCGCACGCGCATCGGAGGCACGGGGTGCGCGCGGGAGACGTCGGTGTGTGGTGCGCACCCTGCATGTCGAGGCTGTCCCGCGTTGGCGACGTTCGGTGATGCAGGGGCGCGAGTGGTCCGTGGCAGCGCCCGGATCGCTGCTGACCCGGTCGCAGGAACCCGGCGAAGACGTTCACTGTCCTCGAGTATCGCTGCCGGGAAGGTCTGATCGATGCACGCGGATGTCCCAGGGTGGCGCCGATTCCATGGCCCGGCGTGTACGGACAGGGCGATGACCGCGGGCGAACCGGGAGACGGACCGCATCGATCTCGCCGCGCTCCCTGTCATCCCGCCAGCGACGCGCCCACCGTCGCCCGATCGCGCAGGCTCTCCAGCCATACCTGATGCATGCGCCCCATGCGGGCGGGCATGAGGCGGTGACTCAGTCGCGCCAGCCAGCCGTGCTGCGTCTCCTCCGTCAGCACGCGGCATCCCGAGGTCGTCTTCTCGATGAGCCACGCGTGATAGACGTCGATGCCGACGGCGCGGCCGTCCCACGCGATCCGTTCGCCCGGGACGAACTCCTGAACCGTCGATTCGATCCGGACGCCGAACGTCGTCCATCGGAAACTCGCGGCCAATGCCAGATCCGGTCCGCCGCCTGACAGGAACCGGACGCGCGAGGCATTGCGATACCACGCGGGCCAGTTGGCCGCGCGGATCAGGCAGGCCCAAACCACGTCGGCGGGAATCGGCATCGCCAGTTCGTTGCACACGTGGACCGGACAGGCGTCCGGGTGGAATCGGGGCGGCCAGCGGATGCCGTCCGATGGGTTCATGTCGGGTCTCCTCGGGCAGTGGAAGCGATGGCGGCAACGCGGGGAACCGTCCTTCCGGCCGGCGGGCGTCGGCGGCACCGGGAGGGGTTCACGGCTGCGACAGGAACGACTCCCTGAATGCGAAGTGCATTCCTCGATATCGCGATGCCGGCGCGAATCCTACTCTCGCCGTTCCCTCGACGGGGCTTGTCGTCCCGTCCAAGTACGAGGGAACGAAAGCCATCCGAGCTACTCGAGGAGATCCCGCTCATGTTGAAGCATTGCGCCCTGGCGACCGGCCTCGCCGTCGCTGCACTCTCATCCCCCCTCACCGAAGCGAAGAGCATCAAGCTCACGTTCGACTACATGGCGACCAACCTGAAGGGCGACTTCGCGTCGGCGTCCGGTGGAGTCGCCGTGCCGGTGGCGGAACTGTTCCTGACCGACCTGGCCGATCTCGGCAAGTCGAATCCCGACGGTGGCGCGGGCGGCGTCCAGGCGGCGTTCCGCATCCTGCCGAACGGACTGTCCCAGTTCTCCAATGGCACCGGCTCGCGCTTCGTCTCGGCGTTCGAACTGAACTTCCCCGACACGTCGGCCTGCGCCAACGCCACGTGTTCCGCGACCGGCACGATCAACGGCTATGACACGGATGCCAACGGCGGTTTCGGCAACCACTGGGTCGACGTCCACGGCGTCCCGCTGACCGGCGGCATCGAGTGGGCCGAGAACGGCAACGCCAACGGCTGGGGCGCCGGTACCACGGATCCCTCGTTCGGCCAGGAACTCAACTGGGGCAACACGGGCGCCATGCACGAGTCGGCCGGACTCTCGATCATCGACGTGTACAGTGCCGCCGGCCGCGATGACGTCAGTGTCGACCGCGTGCTCGGCCATCCGGTCTCGAACACGACGGCCGGATTGCCGGGTGCCTACAGCTGGATCAAGGTCCGGAGCAACAACAGTGCGATCGCCGGCGACCGGGGCATCGCGACCGATCAGTGGTGGGGCACCCCCAATACCAGCGGCGCCGGGGCGAACCAGCGCTGGCAACTGAACGTGCTGGCGACGTCGTACGAGGAAGTGCCGTTGTCCGCGGTGCCCGTGCCGGAGCCGAGCGAGTACGCGATGCTGGCAACGGGCCTCGCCATGCTCGGTCTGCTGGCGCGCCGGCGCTCCGCGACGGCGGCGAAGACGGCGTGACGCCGTCGGCCGTCCGACGGCGCAAGCGGTCGGACGGCGCCTTTACGACACAGGGTGGCTGAGGCAGCATCCCGGGCATCGCGTCCGGGAGTGCTCTGCCATGCGTGTCGTCGTGCTCGGGGCCGGCCCCGCCGGCCTGCTGTTCGCCTATCTCGCCAAGCGCCGGAATCCGCACTGGCACGTGCGGATCATCGACCAGAACCCGCCCGACGCGACCTTCGGTTTCGGTGTGGTGTTCTCGGAAGGCGGCCTGTCCTTCCTCGAACGGGATGCGCCCGCGTTCTACCGTTCGCTGATCGCGCGCGTCGAATCGTGGCCGATGCAGCGCATCGTCCATCGCGACGTGCGCGTGGACATCGACGGCAACGGCTTCTCTGCGATCTCCCGTCTGCGGCTCAACCAGTTCCTGCACACGCTGAACCACGACGTCGGCAACGAGCTGCTGTTCGGCGTGACCGTCGCGTCGATCGCGGACATCGGCCCGCACGACCTGCTCGTGGGCGCGGACGGACTCCATTCGTTCGTCCGGCGTCACTTCCGGCACATCTTCGAACCGCGGGTGGAGTGGCTGACGAACAAGTTCGCCTGGTACGGCGTCGAGCATCCGTTCGAGTGCCTGACGCTCACGTTCCGCGGCAACGAGCACGGCCATTTCGTCGCGCATCACTATCGCTATGCGCCGACGATGAGCACGTTCCTCGTCGAGTGCGATGCCGCGACCTGGTGGCACGCCGGGTTCGACCGGATGACCGACGCCGAATCGCGGGCGTACTGCGAGCGCGTGTTCGCGCCCGATCTCGGCGGCCGGCCGCTCGTGTCCAACAAGTCGATCTGGCGCAACTTCCCGATCCTCAGCAACCGTCGCTGGACCACGGGACACGCCGTGCTGATCGGGGACGCGCTGCGCACGATGCACTTCTCGATCGGTTCCGGTACCCGCCTCGCCTTCGAAGATGCGATCGCACTCGACCACGCGTTCGCGGACGCCGGGGACGACGTACCCCGGGCCCTCGCGAACTTCGAGCGCGACCGCAAGCCCGTCGTCGAGAAGCTCCACGCGGCCGCCAATCGCAGTTCGTTCTGGTACGAACGCTTCGCCGACGAGATGCGCCGGGACCCGTGCGAACTCGCGCACAGCTACATGACCCGGAGCGGCCGGATCGACGACGACCGCCTGCGCCAGATGGCGCCGGTGTTCATGGCGCGGGTCGATGCCCAGCGCGCGAGCGGCATGCCGGCGCCGACCCTGCGCGTGCAGGATCCGGTGCCGAGGCATGCCCCGGGGGCGGTCGAGATCGGCTTCACGGTGCCCGACCGGTACAACGCTTCGGAGATCCTGTTCCGGAACCTGGCCGCCGGACACCGCCACAAGGTGGCTGTCGTGTGCGGCGACCAGCGCGTGACCTATGGCGAACTGTGCGATCTCGCGAACCGCGTCGGCCATCAGCTGCAACGGCACGGCCTCGCGCGAGGCGGACGCGTCGTGTGCCTGCTGGCGGACACACCGGTCTACCCGGCGGTCATCTTCGGAGCGATCCGTGCGGGCTTCGTGCCCGTGCTCGTGAACACGCAGTCGACCCCCGATCTCGCGGCCTACTACCTCGCGGACAGCGGTGCGGAGGTCGTGTTCGTCCAAGCCGAATTCGCCGCGCTGCTGCCTCACGATGCCGTCAGGACCACACGGCTTCGCCATGTGATCGTGGTGGGGGACGGGGCGCTGCCCGAACCGGGTCTGGCCGCGGTTCACCGGTTCGACCGCTGGGTGGCGGAGTCGTCCCCGGAGCTCGTGCCGTGCGACACGCATCGGGACGAGATGGCGCTGTGGATGTATTCGTCGGGGTCGACGGGACGGCCGAAGGGCGTCGTGCACCTCCAGCACGATCTGCCGTACACGCAGGCGAGCTACGGCCGGCACGTGCTGGGGATCCGCGAGCACGACACCGTGTTCTCGCCGCCGAAGATCTTCTTCGCCTACGGCTTCGGCAACTCGTGCACCTTTCCGTTCTCCGTCGGCGCGACGGTCGTGCTGCACCCGGGGCGGCCGGAACCGGCGGCCGTCTACGATGCCATCGAGAAGCACCGGCCCACGATCCTGTTCGGACTCCCGACGCTGTACACGGCCCTGATCGCGCATCCGGGGTCCGAGGGCCGCGACCTTTCTTCGCTGCGGCTGTGCATCTCCGCGGCCGAAGTGCTCGCGGCGGAGGTGTTCCGCGAGTGGCAGCGGCGGACCGGCCTCGCCATCGTCGAAGGGCTGGGGTCGACGGAGCTGCTGCACATCTACCTGTCGAACCGGGTCGATCGGCAGGTGCCGAGCGCGAGCGGTGCGCGCGTGCCCGGTTACGAGCTGAAGCTCACCGATGCCGAAGGGCATGCCGTTGCGCCGGGCGAGGCGGGCATCCTCTGGGTGCGGGGCGATTCGCAGGCGCCGATGTACTGGCATCGTCCCGACAAGACCGCGGAGACGATGCGCGGCGAGTGGATGTGGACGGGCGACCGGTTCCGCGTCGATGCGGACGGCTTCTACACGTTCGAGGGCCGGGCGGACGACTTCGTGAAGGTCAGCGGGCAGTGGGTGACCCCTGTGGAGGTGGAGCGCTGTCTGGTGGATCACCCGGCCGTGCGGGAGTGTGCCGTGCTCGCGGTGGAGGACGCGAACCGGATCACGACGCTGAAGGCCTGGGTCGCGCTGGGCGACGGGCATGCGCCGGGCGACGAGACGACCCGCGCCCTGCAGGCGTTCGTGAAGGAACGTCTGCTGCCCTACAAGTACCCGCGCCTGGTGGAGTTCGTGCACGAACTGCCCAAGACCGGGACCGGCAAGATCGACCGGCAGGCGCTGAAGACGGCGCGTCCGGGCTGAACCGCCGGCGTCCATGCTGACCGAGATCACCGGGGCAAGGCAGTTCGCGGGTGAACCGGTCCGCCGCTGGTTCACCGACGACCGGCACGATCTCTGGGTCTGGCTGGACGCCGCGGGCCGGCCGCGGGGGTTCCAGTTCTGCTATGGCAAGGGCGGCATCGAGCGCGCATTGAGCTGGCGCCCCGACACCGGCTTCGCGCATCACCGGATCGAAGCGGGGCCGGCCGATCCGACGTCCCTCGGCGCGGCGCAGTTCATGGTGCGCGAGACGTGGGACGTCGTCGAACTGGCCGGGCGCTTCCGGCGCGTCGCCGGGACCGTGCCGCCCGACATTGCCGTGTTCGTCGAGGAGCGGCTGCGCATGGCCGGTCCGGGGCCGCGTCGGCGGCGGGTGTCCGCCGGCCGCAGGCGGCGCTGAAGCGACCGGTACAATCCGGCCTCGCTCAACCGCCCGTCCCGTCTCCGTTGTCGTCCTCCCCGAAGTCACCCGCCGTCTCTCCACCGTCGCTGTCCGCCCGGTTCGCTCGTCTCGACGCGTGCATGGCCGCGGACCGGGGCCGCCTCGGCGCACGTCTCGCGCGTCTGCGCGACGCCAGGGCGGACACGGTGACGGCGGAGATTGCCGCGATCGACAGCGCCATCGACGCCTCCATCGCCCGGCTGGCGTCGCGCCGCGCTCGGATGCCGGCGGTGACGTATCCGGACGAACTGCCCGTCAGCGAGAAGCGGCACGAGATCGCGCAGGCCATCGCGGCGCATCCGGTCACGATCGTCTGCGGAGAGACCGGTTCAGGCAAGACGACGCAGTTGCCGAAGATCTGCCTCGAACTCGGCCGCGGCGTCGCCGGTGCCATCGGCCACACCCAGCCGCGGCGCATCGCCGCCCGCACGGTCGCGGGTCGCATCGCCCAGGAGCTCGGCAACCCGCTCGGCGACGTCGTCGGCTACAAGGTGCGCTTCAACGAGGTCACCGGCGGCGAGCCGCTGGTGAAACTGATGACCGACGGCATCCTGCTCGCCGAGACGGTGACGGATCGCAGCCTGCGCGCCTACGACACGCTGATCGTCGACGAAGCCCACGAACGCAGCCTCAACATCGACTTCCTGCTGGGGTACCTGCATCAGCTGCTGCCGAAGCGGCCGGACCTGAAGGTGATCATCACGTCCGCGACCATCGACGCGGACCGCTTCTCGGCGCATTTCCACGGCGCACCGGTGATCGAGGTCTCCGGGCGGCTGTATCCCGTGGAGGTCCGGTACCGGCCGTTGAAGGAGGACGAGTCCGGAGAGTTTCCCGATCTGCCGGAGGCGATCGGCGATGCGCTCGACCATCTGTATGCCTCCGACGGTCCGGGTGATGCCCTCGTGTTCCTGCCCGGCGAGCGCGAGATCCGCGATACGGCCGAGCATCTGCGCAAGCACCCGATCGGGCGTCATCGGGTCGGCGGCGCCGGCGTCGAGGTGCTGCCGCTGTTCGCGCGACTTTCGGCCGCGGAGCAGGATCGCGTCTTCAAGCCGGACGTCGGACATCGCGTCGTGCTGGCGACGAACGTGGCCGAGACGTCGCTGACGGTGCCGCGCATCAGGTACGTGGTCGATCCCGGCGTCGCTCGCATCAACCGCTACAGCTATCGCAACAAGGTCGAGATGCTGCAGATCGAGCCGATCGCGCGCGCCTCGGCGAACCAGCGGGCGGGCCGCTGCGGCCGCGTGATGAGCGGCGTGTGCGTGCGGCTGTATGCCGAGGAGGAATTCGCCGCGCGGCCGGAGTTCGGCGACCCCGAGATCCTGCGCTCGTCGCTCGCCTCGGTGATCCTGCGCATGAAGTCGCTGAAGCTCGGCGAACCCGAATCGTTCCCGTTCGTCGAGCCGCCGCAACCGCGGATGATCGCGGACGGCTACCAGCTGCTGACCGAACTCGGCGCGGTGGACGAACGCCGGAATCTCACGTCCGTGGGGACGCAGCTGGCGAAGCTGCCCATCGATCCGCGCATCGCCCGCATGATCGTCGAGGCGAAGAAGCTGAACTGCCTGCGCGAAGTCCTGGTCATCGCCGCGGCACTCTCGGTGCAGGATCCGCGCGAGCGTCCGCTGGACAAGCAGGAGCAGGCCGATCAGGCGCACGCGCTGTTCGTCGACGAGCGCTCGGACTTCATCGGCTACCTGAAGCTCTGGGACTTCTACGACGAACTGCTGAAGCACAAGAAGTCCACGCGCAAGCTGCAGGCGGATTGCCGGGAACGCTTCCTGTCGTGGCTGCGGATGCGGGAATGGCGCGATCTGCACGGCCAGCTGCATGCGCTCGTCTCCGAGATGGGGTGGCGCGAGAACGAGAAGCCCGGCGGCTATCCGGAGATCCACAAGGCGCTGCTGTCGGGGCTGCTCGGCAACATCGGCATCAAGGGCGAGGACGGCGGCGAGTACCTCGGCGCGCGCGGCATCCGCTTCCATATCTTTCCGGGGTCGGCGCTGCGCCGGAAGCCGCCGAAATGGGTGATGTCGGCGGAGCTGACCGAGACGACGCGGCTGTTCGCGCGCGGCGTGGCCGCGATCGATCCGGAGTGGATCGAGCATCTCGCGCTGCACATTGCGAGCCGCCACTACTTCGAGCCGCACTGGGAGAAGTCTTCGGCGCAGGTGGTGGCCTTCGAGCGCATCACCGTGTACGGGCTCACGGTGGTGGCGAAGCGCCGCGTCAGCTACGGGCCGATCGACCCCGTGGAGTCGCGCCGCCTGTTCATCCGCGGTGCCCTGGTGGACGGCGACGTGCATCTGGATGCGCCGTTCATGCGCGCGAACCGTGCGCTCGTGCAGGACGTGCAGGCGCTCGAACACAAGTCGCGGCGTCACGACGTGCTGGTGGACCCGGAAGTCATCGCGGCCTTCTACGAGGGCGTCGTGCCGGCGGGCCTGTACAGCCTGGCTGCGTTCGAGCGCTGGCGCCGCGATGCCGAGAAGGCGAATCCGCGCGTGCTGTTCATGACGCGCGAGCAGCTCATGCGCCACGGGGCCGAGGACATCACCGTCGTGCGCTTTCCGGACACGCTCGAGATGAACGGCGTGAAGTATCCGCTGACGTACCGATTCGATCCGGGCCATCCGCTCGACGGCGTGACGCTCGTCGTGCCGCTGCATCTGCTCAACCAGGTGGACGAGCGGCGCTGCGAGTGGCTGGTGCCCGGACTCCTGCGCGACAAGATCACGCACCTCGTCAAGGGATTGCCCAAGGGACTGCGCAAGCACTTCGTGCCGGTGCCGCCCGTCGTGACCGCGGTGATGGACGGGCTCGAGGCGGATGCCGTGCCGCTGACGGAAGCGCTGTCGATGGCGCTCGAGCGTCGCGTCGGGGTCGTGGTGCCGAAGGAGGAATGGGACGTCGGCGATCTGCCCGCGCATCTGCTGATGAACTTCCGCATCGTCGACGAGAAGGGCGCCGAGGTCGCGAGCGGGCGCGATCTGCCCGCCCTGCGGCTGCAGCTCGGCGTGAAGGCCCGCCGGCAGTTCACGGAGAGCGCCCGCGGCTCGTTCGAGCGCACCGGTGTCACCCGATGGGACTTCGGCGAACTGCCCGAGCAGGTCGAGTTCACGCGCGCCGGCCAGAAGCTCGTCGGGTATCCGGCCATCGTCGACGAGGGCAGGGACGTCTCGCTGGTGCTGCTCGATACCGAACAGGAAGCCGAGGCCGCGACGCGCCGGGGCCTGCGCCGGCTCTTCCAGCTCGGCGCGATCGAGCAGGTGAAGTACCTCGGCCGACACCTGCCCGGCATGCAGGAGATGGCGCTGCGCTACATGCTGCTGGCCGAGATCGACGGCAAGGGGGCGGACAAGGCCACGGCGATGGAACGGCTGCAGGAGGAACTGGTCGCCGCCATCTGCGACCGCGCGTTCTTCGTCGAGGCCGATCCGATCCGCAACCAGGCGGCGTTCGACGCGCGGCTGACGAAGGCGCGCACCCGCCTCATGGATGTGGCCGGGGAGGTCTGTCGGCTGGTCGGCGAGATCCTGACGGAGTATCACCAGCTCCGGCCGCGGTTGCAGCCGCCGGGCGCGCAGGCATGGCAGCGGCTGATGACGGACCTGAAGGCGCAGCTCAAGGCGCTGCTGCCGCCCGGCTTCATCGTCACGACGCCCTACGTCCGGCTCAAGGAGATCCCGCGCTACCTGCGTGCCATCGGCGTGCGTCTCGACAAGTTCGCATCGAATCCCGCACGCGATGCGCAATGGCAGGACACGCTCGCGCAGTGGGCGAGGCAATGGAAGCTGCGGCTCGACACCGATCGTGCCCGCGGGGTGCGCAATCCCCGCCTGGAGGAGTTCCGCTGGATGCTGGAGGAACTGCGCGTCTCGCTGTGGGCGCAGCAGTTGAAGACACCGTATCCGGTCTCGTTCAAGCGTATCGAAAAGGCGTGGTCGGAGATCTGATGCGCGACCCGGCGCGAGCGTCGGGAAACGCCGCGTAGCTGCGTGACGACGTGCCGCGTTGTCGGTGCGACGGCAGGCGGGTTGCCGTGGCTCGCTCGAAGGAAGGGGTGGGATCGCCGCCACGACGCGCTCTCGAGCCGGGGGGCCGCGCACGGAGGGTCGTCGATCAGAGACGTCGGCGTCCGTGACGCCGGCCGGATCGACTCGCTCGGTGTGCGGCGCGTACCGCGCGACTTCGCAGCGAAGCCGTGCGCAGCGGCAGTGAAATCGTCGATCGCTGCATGATCCTTGCAGGACGTCGGGTCGACGTTCGGCTATTCCAGGAGGGACCGACCACCATGACTGCGCCGGCCGCGACTGCCCGAAGGATTCCCGGTACTCGGTGGGCGGTTCTGCTCGCGCTGGCGTGGTTGGTCCTGTCGTCCTGCAGCGGCGACGGCAACGGCGGGCGGGGCGGCGGCGGCAACACGAACACCGCCGGCACCGGCGTGGTCACCGTTTCGCTCACCGATGGACCGGCGTGCGGATACAGCGCCGTGAACGTGACCGTCTCGAAAGTGCGGATCCACGCGTCGTCGAATGCGTCCGATGGGGATGCGGGCTGGACCGACCTGCCACTGGTGCCGGCCAAGCGGGTGAATCTGCTCGGCCTGACCAATGGCGTGCTGGAAACGCTGGCGCAGACGGGTCTCACGGCAGGCCGGTACACGCAGATCCGGCTGGTGCTCCAACCCTCGGCGGCAGGCACTGCCATCAACTCGGTGGTGCCGGTCAGCGGCTTCGAGCAGGTGCTCGACACGCCGAGCGCCATCCAGTCGGGCATCAAGCTCGTGAGCAGCTTCACGGTCGTCGAAGGCCGGACCGCGGACATCGTGCTGGATTTCGATGCCTGCAAGTCGGTCGTGCGTCGGGGCGACGGCACCTATCTGCTCAAGCCCGTGATCCGGGTGATTCCGTTGAACACGAGCGGCGCGATCGCCGGCAGTGTCGTGCCGGCGGCCGCGGCGGCGGGGGCCATCGTGTCGGCCCAGAAGGCGGGTGTGGTGATCCGGTCCACGATTGCCGAAACCACCGGGGCGTTCCGGCTCGCACCCGTGCCGGCCGCCGACTCGCCTTACGACGTGGTGATCGCCGCTCCCGGATTCGCCAGCGTGGTCGTCACCGACGTGCCGGTGACCGCGGCCACGACGACCCGCGTGAGTCCCGTCGGCTCGGACATCGTGCCGCCGGTCTCCGTCTCGCGTTCGGTCTCGGGGACGGTCCTGCCGGCGGATGTCGGCGCAACGGTGCGGGCCATCCAGCACGTGGGGTTCACGAACGTGGAGATCGGGGCGACGAACGCGAGTCCCGCCGGGCCCTATGCCTTGTCGCTGCCGATTGCGGCACCCCTGCTCGCTGCGTACTCGACGACGCTGCCGCTGTCGTTTGCCGCGCAGTCGGCAGCGTCGGGGCGCCATTCGATCGAGGCGTCGGCCGAGAGCTACCCGAGTCAGGACGACGACGTGGGCCTGGGGACGGCGGACGCGGTGCTCAATTTCACGCTGGTCCGGGCACCGTAGGGGGCTGCGGGGCGGGCGGGCCGCGCTGCATCACCCGCCGTGAATGTTGCGTTGCGGGGTTGGCCCGTCCCGACCTTCTCGCCTACACTGGCTTCGCGTCATCTCAACCACCAGCGGAGGCAGTCATGAAGACCGTCGCTCAGGTTCTGGAAGAGAAGTCCTCGCGGGTCGTCTCCGTCGCACCGCAGAGTTCCGTGTACGACGCCCTCAAGCTGATGGCCGAGCGCGACATCGGCGCCGTCGTCGTGCTGGACGGCGAACGGCTGGCCGGCATCCTGTCCGAACGCGACTACGCCCGGAAGGTCATCCTGCTGGGAAAGTCCTCCCGCGACACCGCCGTCGGCGAGATCATGACGCACCGGGTGGTCTGCGTCCGGCCCTCCACCACGATCGACGAATGCATGGCCCTGATGACCGACAAGCGCATCCGTCATCTGCCGGTCCTGGCGGACAAGCACGTGATCGGCCTCATCTCGATCGGTGACGTGGTCAAGGAGACCATCGCCGAGCAGAAGCACATCATCGAGCAGCTCGAGCACTACATCATGAGTTGACGGTCCGGCCGCGCGCCGCCCTTGACGGGGGTCAACCGCTCGGAACGACCTGATGCCTACATTCCCACTTCCCCCACCGGAGGTGACTCATGGCCAAGTCGTTCGTCGAAACCACCGAGCGTATCAATGCGGGCATCGTCGAGTTGCGACGTCACGTCCCGGATGCCATGGCCGGCTTCAGCGCCATGGCCAAGGGCGCCATGAAGGGCGGGGCGCTCGGCGAACTGGAGAAGGAGCTGATCGCCCTCGCCATCGGCGTGGCCGGTCACTGCGACGGGTGCATCGGGTTCCACGCCAAGGCGCTCGTCCGGCTCGGGGCCTCGCGGGAGCAGGTGATGGAGGCGCTCGGGGTCGCCGTCTACATGGGCGGCGGTCCTTCGCTCATGGTCGCGGCCGATGCCGTCCATGCCTTCGACGAGTTCCTGCAGCGCGCCCGCCCGGCCGGCGGGGCTGCCTGAGGTTGTCGATTCCCGCCGCGGCGGGCACCAAAGTCGCAGACGCCTGTCATACCCGGCGTCCCGATGCGGACGAGGGTGGCGGCGCCGTGTCCCTCCCCCGGAAGTGTCGAACGGACGAACACACGGTCAGGAGGAGATCGAGATGGCAGCAGGCAGGGGTGGAAACCGGCGATGGCTCGCAGCCCTCGTCGCAGGGGTGTGGCTCGCGGGGTGCGCGCCGATCAAGGTGGGACGGGACTTCAACTACGGTGACTTCGTTTCTCGCGCCAAGCAGGGCGAGACCACGAAGGAGCAGGTGCGGGAGTGGCTCGGACCGCCGGCCGGACAGGGCATGGTGCTGGAGACCGACGGCCAGAGAAACGACCAGTGGACCTGGTACTACGGCTCCGGCAAGTTGCCGAGCGGCGCCGAGACGAGCTTCAAGCTGCTGCAGGTGAAGTTCAGCGAGGCCGGCAAGCTGATTTCCTACTCCTGGTCGGGCGAGGCCGGTCCCCCCAAGGATCCCGAGCGCTGACGCGTCACCGCGCGGGGCGGCGTCGGCCGGACCCGCCGGCGGCCTTGGCGTCTGTGAGGTTTCGCGTACGCCGGCGGGCGGTCAACCGGGCTACCATTGCGGCACGATCGCCACGGGCGCCGTTTCACCGGCGCGCTTGGTGCGGAACGTGCAAGCCGCAGCGGATCGCGCACGCCGTGGCACCTCGGGCCCGAGGGACGACCCGGCGGTGCGACGCTGCCGCAAGGAGACCACCATGACTTCGTCCACCGCGGGACCCTCGGAAACGCGTCCCCACCTGCAGGTGGCGGACGCCGCGCGGCTGCGTGCCGCTGCCGAGGAGGATGCCTGGACCCGATTCTCCTCGGCGGGCAGCGTCGAGGCCTTCTGCCAGGGATGGCTCGCGGTCACCTGCACCCGCACAGGGGCGGCCGACGGCATCCTGGTGCTCGCGAGCCCGGACGGCAAGGGCTTCGTACCCGCGGCCGCCTGGCCGGACAGCCGGCGAGATCGCGCCAAGCTGGCCGAGACCATCGAACGGAGCCTGGAGAAGCGCGCGCTCATCGCGGTGCCCATCGGCGAGAACCAGGAGCGCCTGCACGTCGCCCAGCCGATCGAACTCGAAGGCGAGGTGCTGGGCGCCATCGCCGTCGACGTCGAACCGCGGGCGGAACGCGAGCTGAAGGCCCTTGCCCGCGACCTCTCCTGGGGGGCGGGCTGGCTGGAAGCCCTGCTGCGCCGGAGCCTGAATGCCCGCGAGTCGGAGATGGCCGTGCGGCTGCGCAAGGTCTTCGACCTGTTCAGTGCCTCGCTGGAACATCAGGGTTTCGTCCCGGCCGCCACCGCGACCACCACCGAACTCGCCAGCCTGCTCGACTGCGACCGCGTGGCCATGGCCGTGACCGACGGCAAGCGGCTCAAGGTCAAGGCCCTCTCGCACACCGTCAACTTCGAGAAGAACGCCGAGCTCACCCGCGCCATCGAGGCGGCCATGGAGGAGGCCATCGATCAGCGCGCCACGATCGTCTGGCCTGCGGCCGAAGGCGACGGTCACGTCCGCAAGGCGCACGAGCAGCTCGCTCAGACGCAAGGTTCGGTCGGCGTGCTGACGGTGCCGCTCAACCGGCTCGGCGATTCCGTGGGGGCACTGTGCCTGGAGCGCGACCGGGCCTTCGCGCCCGAGGACGTCGAACTGGTCGAGGGGCTCGCCGCCCTGCTGGGTCCTCTCGTCGAGATCCAGCGTGCGGCCGAGCGCGGTCCCCTCGCCAGGATCTGGGCGTCGATGAAGGGGCTCTGGTTCCGGTTCTTCGGGCCCGGCCATGCGATCTGGAAGCTCGCCGGCGTCATCGCCGCGGCGGTCGTCCTGTTCTTCTCGTTCGCCACCGGGACCTACCGTGTGGCCGCCGACACCAAGATCGAGGGATCGGTCCAGCGCGCGCTGGCCGCGCCGTTCGACGGCTACATCCGCGAGGCCACGGTGCGGCCCGGTGATCTGGTGAAGGCGGGTGCCGTGGTTGCGCGCCTGGACGATCGCGACCTGCAGCTCGAACGCCTGAAGACCACGAGCCGGCGCGAGCAGCTCGTGAAGCAGCACCGCGAGGCCCTCGCCAATCACGATCGCGCCCAGATCCGCGTGATCGGCTCGCAGATCGACCAGGCCGAGGCCGAATTGCAGGTCGTGAACGAGAAGCTGGCACGCATGGAGATCAAGGCGCCGTTCGACGGCGTGATCGTGAGCGGCGATCTCTCGCAGCAACTCGGTGCGCCGGTGCAGCGCGGGCAGGTGCTGTTCGAAGTGGCGCCGCTGGAGGACTACCGGGTCGTGCTGCAGACGGACGAGCGCGACATCCGCGATCTCACGGTGGGCCAGACCGGCGAACTGGTCCTGACCTCCATGCCGTCCGAGCGCCTGCCGATGCGCGTGGCGCGCATCACGCCGGTCAGCACCTCCGAGGAAGGCCGCAATTACTTCCGTGTCGAAGCCAAGCTGGAACGCGGCGCCGAGCGGCTGCGGCCCGGCATGAAGGGCGTGGGCAAGGTCCAGGTGGGCGACCGCAAGCTGATCTGGATCTGGACGCGCTACCTGGTCGACTGGATGCGCATCCACGTCTTCTGGCTGATGCCTTGAGCGGTCCCGCGATCCGGTCCCGAGCATGAGCGGCGATCTCCACAGTCCGTCGTGGTACCGGGTGGCGGCCCTGCGGCCGCGGCTGAAGACGCACGCCGAGGTCCACCGCCATCACTACCGCGGACAGCTCTGGTACGTCCTGCAGGACCGGGCGTCGCGCCGCATGTACCGCTTCAATCCGTCCGCCTGGCAGGTCATCGGCCTGCTCGACGGCGCCCGCACCGTGCAGGAAGCGTGGGATCTCGCCTGCCACCGGCTCGGCGACGAAGCCCCTACGCAGGACGAGACGATCCGGCTCCTCGGACAGCTCCACGGCGCCGACCTGCTGCAGAGCGAAGTGGCACCCGACGTCGACGAACTGCTGCGGCGCTACACGAAGCAGGAGAAGGGCAAGTGGTGGCGGAACGTCCGCAACCCCATGTCCGTCAAGCTGCCGCTGTTCGACCCCGACCGCTTCCTGCAGCGGACCTTCGCCGCGTATGCGTGGATCTTTTCCGGCTGGGGCATGCTCGTCTGGCTGGCCGTCGTGGGCGCGGCCGGCGTGGTGGCGGCCTCGCATTGGCGCGAACTCACCGAGAATCTCGGCGACCGCATCCTCGCGCCGGGCAACCTGCTGGGGATGCTGCTGATCTTCCCGATCGTGAAGATCATTCACGAGTTCGGTCACGCCTGCGCGGTCCGCGCGCGCGGCGGCGAGGTCCACGAGATGGGCGTGATGTTCCTCGTGTTCCTGCCCATTCCCTACGTGGACGCGTCGGCCTCGTCCGCCTTCCGGAGCCGATGGCAGCGCTTCGTCGTCGGCGGCGCCGGCATGATGGCCGAACTGGTGCTCGCATCGCTCGCCATGTTCCTGTGGGTGGCCGTGGAGCCCGGCCTCACGCGCGCCATCTGCTTCAACATCATGGTGATCGCCGGCGTGTCGACCGTGCTGTTCAACGGCAATCCGCTGCTGCGCTACGACGGCTACTACATGCTCACGGACCTGATCGAGATCCCCAATCTCGGTCCGCGCGGCACGCGATACCTCGGTTACCTCGTCCAGCGCTTCGGCTACGGCGTGCGCGAGCTGCAGCCGCCGGAAGCCACGCCGGGCGAGAAACGCTGGTTCGTCTTCTACACCATCACCTCGTTCATCTACCGGCAGTTCATCACCTTCGCGATCATCATCTTCGTCGCGACGCAGTACTTCGTCATCGGCGTCCTGCTGGCGATCTGGGCCGCGATCAGCTCGATCCTGTTCCCGATCGGCAAGGGGCTGGCCCATCTCGCCCGGGGACGGGCGCTGCGGCGCCAGCGCAATCGCGCCTGGGCCGTGACCGGAGGGGCGCTGGTGGTGGTGCTGATCCTCCTGTTCGCCGTGCCGTTCCCGGTGTGGACCCGGACCGAAGGCGTGCTGTGGGTTCCGGAACAATCCGTCGTTCGCGCTGGCACCGAGGGCTTCGTCGTCAAGGTCGAAGCGGCGCCGGGCGCCAATGTCGAGAAGGGCGTGACCCTGATCCGTCTCGAGGACCCGCTGCTCGAACCGCAGGAGCGCATCCTGCTGGCCAAGCTCGACGAGCTCGACTACAAGCTGCGCGAGATGACCGTTGCCGATCGGGTCCAGGCCCAGATCGTCAGCGAGGAGATCGCCTACACGCAAAAGGAACTGATCCGGGTTCGCGAGCGTCTCGCCGGGTTGACCGTGACCAGTCCGGCACCGGGCCGCTTCGTCGTCCCGAATCCCACCGACCTGCCCGAGCGCTTCGTCCGCAAGGGTGAACAGCTCGGCTTCGTGGCCCCGCGCGATCGCCGTCTCGTGCGCGTCGTCGTCGAACAGGACGACGTCGATCTCGTCCGCACCCGGACCAAGGCCATCGAAGTGCGGCTGGCCGAGCGCGTGCCGGAAGTGGTGGAAGCGAAGGTGTTGCGCGAGGTGCCGGCGGCGTCGGGCGAGTTGCCCAGTCTCGCGCTGTCGGAGCGTGGCGGCGGCACCATCGCGCTCGATCCTCGCAACACCGAGAAGGCCGTCGCCCTGAACCCCGTGTTCCACTTCGAATTGCAGCTGCCGCCGGATTCCACCGAGTTGCACATCGGCGGCCGGGTGCACGTGCGCTTCGACCACGAGGCCGAGCCGCTCGGCAATCAGGCGTGGCGCGGCCTCCGGCGCCTGTTCCTGCGCCGCTTCACCGTCTGACGACGTCCCTCCCGTGAGCGGCGCCGCCTCGGACATCCTCGGCTACGGGTTCTATCCGGAGCGGCGCGAGAAGCGCGAGAACTGGCTCGAACGCACGCTGCGGCATCCCGCGATGTGGGTGGGGCGCGACATCGGTCAGGGCAGCCGACGCTACGACAAGCTGATCCAGGCCGTGAACGATGCCGGGCGCGCCTACGTGGGGCTCGACGAAGCGGGCCTGCGCGATGCCGCCAACGCCTTGCGACCCCTGCTGCGGCGTGACGGCTTCACCGATGCATTGGTGGCCCGGGCGTTCGCGCTCGTCCGGGCCACGTCGGAACTGACGATCGGCATGCGTCACTACGACGTGCAGCTCGCGGGCGGGTGGGTGCTGCTGACGGGCCGCGTGGCCGAGATGGAGACGGGCGAGGGCAAGACGCTCACCGCGACGCTCGCGGCCGGCACCGCGGCGCTCGCCGGCATTCCGGTGCACGTGGTCACGGTGAACGACTATCTCGCCGAACGTGACGCCGAGGAGATGGGCGTCGTCTATCGCGCGCTCGGCCTGACCGTCGGATGCGTGACCCACAAGGTCTCGCCGCACGAACGCCGTCCGCAGTACCTCAACGACATCGTCTACTGCACCAACAAGGACCTGACGTTCGACTACCTGCGCGACCGCCTGAAACTGAAGGGCCGGCCGCGGCCGCTTCGCTACGCACTGCAGAAGGTCATGGGCGGCGACAGCGACAGCGGACTCAATCTCCGCGGGCTGCACTACGCGATCGTCGACGAGATCGACAGCGTGCTCGTGGACGAGGCGCGCACGCCGCTGATCCTCTCCGCCGAGACGGACGACGACACGCTCGAGCGCATCTATCGCGAGGCGCTGGATCTCGGCCGCCAGTTGAAGGAAGGCGAGGATTTCGTCATCGAGCACCAGCGCACGTCGATCCGCATCACCAACGACGGCAAGAAGCGGCTCGGCGAACTGGCCACATCGCTGCGCGGGCTGTGGGCCGGACCGAATCGTCGCGAGGAACTCGTGCGGCAGGCGCTCACCGCGCTGAATCTGTTCCATCTCGACAGGCAGTACCTCGTCGCGGAAGGCAAGGTGCAGATCGTCGACGAGTTCACCGGCCGCGTGATGCCCGACCGGTCGTGGGAGCGCGGACTGCACCAGATGATCGAGGTCAAGGAGGGCTGCGCGCTCACCGGGCAGCGCGAGACGCTCGCGCGCATCTCGTATCAGCGCTTCTTCCGGCGCTACCTGCGGCTGGCCGGCATGACCGGCACCGCCAAGGAGATCTCCGGCGAGCTGTGGTCGGTCTACCACCTGAAGGTCATGCGCATCCCGACGCGCAAGCCCGTGCAGCGGCGGCTCGAACCGATGCAGATCTTCGGCACCGCGGCGGAGAAGTGGAAGGCGGTGCTCGCCTCCATCCAGCGCGAACACGGGAAAGGGCGGCCCGTGCTCGTCGGGACGCGGTCGGTGGTGGCGTCCGAGACGGTGGCCGCCATGCTCACGGAGGCGGGCCTCGACCATCGGCTGCTCAATGCCCGGCAGGACAAGGAGGAAGCCGAGATCGTGTCGCAGGCCGGGCAGCCGGGACGCATCACCGTGGCCACGAACATGGCGGGGCGCGGCACCGACATCAAACTCGCGCCCGAATCTCTCGAGGCCGGCGGCCTCCACGTGATCGTCACCGAACTGCACGAGGCCGGCCGCATCGATCGCCAGCTCTTCGGCCGTTGCGCGCGTCAGGGCGATCCCGGCAGTTGCGAGTTGTACGCGAGCTACGAGGACGAACTGATCGTCCGGTATGCCAAGCTCGCATCCGACATCGCCGGCAAGGGTCCGCGCAAGGATCTCACCGGGCTGGCACTCTTCAAGTTCGCCCAGAAGCGCGCCGAGAGCATCCACGCGATGATGCGGCAGGAAGTGCTCGAGATGGACGACTACCTCGGCGACCTGCTCGCGTTCGCGGGGCGACCGGAGTAGCCCGTCGCTCTCGCCCGTCAGGGGCGGCCCGGCAGTTCGCGCGTGGCCGGCAGACGGTCACCGCTCCGTCGGCGTGACGATTCGGATCGCGCCTCTCCCACGATCCACGTGACGAAGGCTTCGACGTCCGCCTGTTCGGTCGAGGCGTCGGAACGCATCAGGTAGTAGCCCCGCGGCGCGACGGTGCGCATGCTGAACGGCGCGACCAGAGCGCCTTCCTTGAGCAGTCGCTTCAACAGGGGACTGCGCCCGAGCGCCACCCCCTGACCCTGCACCGCGGCCTGGATGATCTGGTCGTACTGGTTGAACGACAGTGCGCCCGCGGGTTCCAGTTCCGGCACGCCGACGGACCGGAGCCAGGTGTTCCAGTCGAGGGACGGCACGTCGCCGTGGACGACGTCGTGGTAGTGCAGCAGGACCTGATGGCGCAGGTCGGTCGGTGCCGCGAGCGGCGGCTTCGCGCGCCGGAGCAGGGTCGGCGAGCACACCGGAAACACCTCCTCGCCGAACAGCCGGCGTGCGCCGCCGGCGAGGTCGGCCGTGGTGTAGCGGATGGCGAGCGCCACGCCGGCGCGCTCCAGATCGACGACATCGGTCGTCGCCGAGATGCGCACGTCCACGCCCGGATGATCCTTCGTGTAGCCCGGCAGGCGCGGAATCAGCCACAGCGACGCGAACGCCGGCGTCGTCGTGATCGTGAAGGTCCGGGGACTGCCGCGCTGCCGCATCACGCGCGTCGTGTCGGCCACGCGCTTGAGCACCTCGCTGACAGTGCGGTACAGCATCTCGCCCTCGGGCGTGAGGCGCAGCGTTCGCGTGCCGCGCACGAACAGCGGCACGCCGAGCTGGGTCTCCAGGGACTTCACCTGGCGGCTGACGGCCGACTGGGTGACGAACAGCTCGGCCGCCGCCCGCGTGAAGCTCAGGTTGCGCGCCGCAGCCTCGAAGCCTTCCACCAGGCTGAGGCGCGGGACATCGAAGGGGCGGTTACGCATGCACAAATCTCATGAGTGCGGTGCAGCAATGTCGTTTGCGACGTCCGCAGTGTAAGGAGAGGATCGAGTCCCTGGAAGCGCGGGATGCATGAATCCCGCGCATGAATGAAGGAGATTGCCATGATTCGATTCTCGGACCCCCGCATCGTCGCGCTCTCGCGGGAGGATGCCTTCGTGCTGCAGAACGGGACCGGCCAGTCGCTCGACGTGCTCGAGGGCGAGATCTGGCTGACGGTCGAAGGAGATCCTCGGGACTACGTGCTGGCCGCCGGTGAACGGTTCGACGTCCGCGGACCGGAAGCGATCGTCGTCACGGCGCTCTCTCCCGATGCCGTGCTGTTCCGGACCGGCGCGGCCGCCGTGACGGCGGAGCGACGTGCGCCGATCCACGAAACGGCCCTCGCCTGACGCGTCGTCCTTCGTGATCCGTGCACGGGCGCGGCCGACAGCCGTGGCGGATCGCGTTCCTTCGGGCGCATACTCGACCGACGTCCGGCGGGACGGTCCGATCAGGACCCGCCCGCCGTGCGCTCGGATCCGGAGGGATGCGCACGTGGAACCTGGCAGAGCGAATGTCCGTCACCGGCAGAGCCGGCGCCTGGGCGATCCGATCGAGGCGCGGCTGGCGGCGTTCCGCCTGCAGCTGCAGCGCCTCGAGGCCGACAACGCGGGGCTCGCCCGCGAGGTCGAGCAGCATCGCCGCGCCGAGGAACTCGCCCGGGGTCAGGCGCAGATGCTCATCGAGTCCCAGGGCTTCCTCGCGGCCGAGCCGGACATGGACAGTTTCCTGGGGCATGTGCTGAAGGTCACCGTCCAGCAACTCGAGGGGGTCGGCGGCACGCTCTGGTTCCCCGACCCCGACACCACGACGGTGCGGCTGCATCTCGAGTACGTGGAGTCGCGCACCGTGCGCGCGCACGAATCGTGTCACCCCGCGGTGCTGTGCCCGCTGCCGATCGGCGGCCGCGGGGTCTCGACCTTCCCGACCGAGCATCCCGAGATGTACCTGATGCGCGACGCGGTCGCCGGCATGCCCGAAGTGAACCGCGCGTACATCAATTCGCTCGGCGTGCGGATCCTCCTGACGGTGCCCATGGTGCTGGGGACGGAGACCGTCGGCTGGATCTGCGTGCGCAGCAGCCACGGCGATCCGAAGGAGATCGAAAGCAAGATCCCGCTGGCCGAGGCCCTGGCCGGCCAGGCGACGCTCGCGGTGCACATGGCACGACTCGGCGAGCAGGCGCGGCAGGCCGCCATCCTGCAGGAACGCAACCGCATCGCGCGCGACATCCACGACACGCTGGCGCAGGGGTTCACCGGTGTCGTGGTGAACCTCGAGGCGGCGAGCCGTGCGCTGCGCAAGTCCGCGGCGGACTCCGCCCTCGATCACATCGATCACGCGCGCATGCTCGCGCAGTCGTGTCTCGACGAGGCCCGGCAGTCGGTCCGCTCGCTGCGGCCGGACGCCTCCCATCGCGTCGACCTCGGGCAGGCGCTCGGCGAGCAGGTGCGGCGCGTCGAGGCGAGCGGCGCCCGCGGGGAATTCCATTCGAGCGGCGACAAGCTGCCCCTGCCCGTGGCGGTGGAATCCGAACTGCTCCGCATCGCGCAGGAGTGCATCACGAACGTCCTCAAGCATGCCCACGCGGGCCGGGTGGAAGTGTGGCTCGACTACGGCCACGACTCGTTGTCGCTGTCCATCCGCGACGACGGCGTGGGGTTCGACCCGGACCGGCCCCACGACGGCTTCGGCATGCTCGGCATGCGCGAACGGGCGGCACGGATCGGCGCCTGCGTCAGCGTCGCCAGCCGACCCGGACAGGGATCCAGCGTCGTGACCCGCTTGCCCATCGGCGCCAGCGTGGGGAGAAGCTAGGATGAAGCGATCCCTCACGCTTCCGTGGGTCGCTGCCCCCTCGGGGGGCGATCAAGGGCTTCGGGCGGCCGGGCGCCATTGCGTGAACCCCCCACGCTCCCTGCGGTCGCTGCCCCCTCGGGGGGCGCAGTGGCTTCGGGCGGCCGGGCGCCACTGACATGGATGCCCGACAGACTGCCCTTCGCGAGCGCTGTCTCGCGCTCGACACCACCACCGTCTCCGACGTCCTGGAGAAATTCGGCCGCTTCGACCAGGCGCTGGCCACGTCGATCGCGCCGCTCGTGCCCGATCCGCCGAAACTCGCCGGCTTCGCGTACACCGTGCGCGGCCAGATGATGGCCTATGCCGGCCCGGGGGATCCCGACAAGATGGCGGCCATCGACGGCATGACGCCGGGCGTCGTGGCCGTGTGGGGCGGAGATGCGGAGGGCATGGCCTGCTTCGGCGAACTGCTGGCCCTGTCGATGCAGGTACGCGGCTGCGCGGGGCTGGTCGTGAACGGCGGCGTTCGCGACAGCGCCTGGATCGTGCGGCACGGCATCCCGACCTTCGCCCGCTACCGTTCCCCGGTGCAGTCCATCGGTCGCTGGAAGGTGACCGGATGCGAGGTGCCGCTGCTGATGCCGGGCGCGACGGCGAAGCGCGTCGATGTCCGTCCCGGGGACTTCGTGCTCGGCGACGCCGACGGGGTGATCGTCATCCCGGCGGAGCATCTCGACGCCGTCGTCGACGAGGCGGAACGCATCACGTCACGCGAGACCCGCATCCGCGAGGAGATCCGTCAGGGGGCGGGACTCGACACGATCCTGGGACGTTACGGACGGGTCTGACTGCCTGCCGGCGCGGACCGTCGGGCCTGCCGCGATCCTCTGGCTCTGTCGCCTGCACTGCGGGTATTCTTCACGTCATCGCATGACGATGCGCTGAAGCCGCCCGCGGCCGCGACCCGAGCGGACCGCCTCGCAGACCGCGCGAACGAAGCCGAGCGTCCCGGTCAGCGGGTTCGAGACCGCATCCAGTTGCAGTTCGCCCCGAGCCCGGAACGACCGTCGACCGGTCGGCGACGAGCGGATTGCGCGCCACGGGGGTGACATCACGGACGTCGCAGCCGACCTGCTCCTCGACCAGCCGTTCCTGGCCGTCGGCGTGCTGCATGCCGGTGACGGCAGCATCGTCGCAGCCAATCCTGCGCTCGCGGATCTCCTCGGAATCTCCCGGGAGGCGCTCACCGGCACTCCTTTCGCCCGGTTCATTGCCGCTTCGGAGCGTGATCGCTGGGAAGCGCATTTCGCGCTGGCCGCGAAAGCGGGCGGCGAGGCGACGGGCCGCTTCCCGTTCGCCGGGACGGCGGCTGGCGGATGCGTCGCCGATGTCCATCTGCGTCGCGCCTCCGAGCCGGGATCCCCGGTCGTCCTCTCCGTTCGGCCCGTGGCGGCCGGCGACCGGCCCGCGACCGGCGCCGGCGCCGGCGATGCGCGCTTCCGCGCCATCTTCGACCAGGCTGCGGTCGGCATCGCCCAGGTGTCGCTCGAGGGAAAGTGGCTCGAGGTGAATGCGACGCTGTGCGAGATCATCGGCTATCCCGCCGACGTGCTGGCGAGCAAGACGTTCCAGGACATCACGCATCCCGACGACCTCGACCTCGACCTGGGCTACGTGCAGCAGATCCTGGCCGGCGAGCGCGACAGCTACACGATGGAGAAGCGCTACTTCCATCGCGACGGCCACGTCGTCTGGGTGCTTCTGACCGGATCCGTCGTCCGCGATGCGGCGCGGCAGCCGCAGTATTTCGTCGCCATCGTCGAGGACATCACCGGCCGCAAGCGTGCCGAGGAAGCCCTCCGGGTGAACGAGGAGCGGTTGCGATTGGCGCTGCTCGCGACCAACCAGGGCCTGTTCGACGTCGATCTGCGGACGGGCGAGGTCGTCCTGAGTCCGGAATACATGCGCATGCTCGGCTACGACACGGCCGAGGCGCACGTCACCTTCGACCGGATCCGGGAGTGGCGGCACCCGGACAGCCTGGCACGGACGAATCAGGTGTTCCTCGAGTACCGGGAGGGCCGGCGCGATTCCCATCGCGAGGAGATCCGCCAGCGCTCCGCCACCGGGGCGTGGATCTGGACCCTGTCGATGGGGAGGGTCGTGGAGCGGGACGCGCACGGCCGGGCCCTGCGGGTGATCGGCACCAACTCGGACATCTCGGAAAGCAAGCGCCTGGAAGAATCGCTGCGGCGGGAGGAGTCCCAGTTGCGCCTGCTCGTGACCGCGGCTCCCCATGGTGCCCTGGTCGTCGGTCCGGGCGGCGTCATCGAACTCGTCAACGACCGGCTCGCGCAGATGTTCGGCTACGAGCCTGCCGAACTCACCGGGGCGCCCATCGAGCGGCTGCTGCCCGAATCCCTGCAGGCGCGGCACGTCGGACTGCGCAACGCCTTCCTGGCCGATCCGGCGCCGCGGGTCCTGGGAGGCGGACGCGAGCTTGCGGGAAGGCGGCGGGACGGCTCCACCTTCCCGATCGAGATCGGCCTGGCGCCCGTGGAATCCGGCTCGCGTCGAGTCGTGCTCGCCACCGTCATCGACATCACGTCCCGGCTCGCCGCTGCGGCCGTCCTGCGCGAGAGCGAGCGCCGGTTGCGCGACTTCGCCGAGGGACTGCCGCAACTCGCGTGGACCTCCACCCCCGAGGGCGATTGCGACTTCCTGAATCGGCGGTGGGACGAGTACACCGGCGTCCCGCGCGAGGAACAGATCGGGTCCCACTGGATGCACTGCATCCATCCCGATGACCGGCCACGGTTGTCCGCGATCTGGGGCGAGTCCGTGGCCACCGGCAAGGACTTCGCGATCTCCTTGCGGATCCGGCGTGCCGACGGAGCCTACCGCTGGTTCGACGCGCGCGCGCGGGCCATCCGCGACGACGACGGCCGGATCGTGAAGTGGGTCGGGTCGAACACCGACATCCACGAACTGCTCGAAGTGCAGGAACGGCTGGCGGAGAGCGAGGAACGCCTCCGGCTGGCGCTGTTCGCCACGCGCCAGGGGCTCTTCGATCTGGACATGCGCACCGATCGCATCGTCGTGACGCCCGAGTACTCCCGGATCCTCGGTTTCGAGTCGCCCGGCGACCTGGCCGACCTCGCCGCCATCCGGGCGCTCCGGCACCCGGAGGAAGACGACAGGGCGGAGCGCCTGTACGAGGAATACCGGGCCGGCCGGCGTTCGCGCCACGACATCGAGATGCGGATGCTCACCCGGAGCGGCGAGACCATCTGGGTCCGTTCCGTGGCCCAGGTGATCGAGCGGGACGAGCAGGGCCGGCCGCTGCGGCTCATCGGCACCCAGACCGACATCACGGACCGCAAGCGCGCGGAGGAGGATCGGGCCCGTGAACGGACGCTGCTGCGCACGCTGATCGACACGATCCCGGACAACGTGTTCACGAAGGATCTGCAGGGACGGTTCGTGATCTGCAACATCGCGACACTGCGCCATCTCGGGTTCACGGACGAGGCCGCCGTCCGGGGGAGGACGGTGCGCGAACTGTTTCCGGCGGCGATGGCCGATGTCTACGATTCGGACGACGCCCGGACGCTCGCCGGGGAGACGGTCGTGAACGACGCCGAGGTGAGCCGCGATGCCGAGGGCGGGATCGGGACGTACTTCACGATCAAGGCGCCGCTGCGCGACGAGCAGGGGCGCATCGTGGGCCTCGTCGGTCTGAGCCGCAACGTCACCGAACGCACGCGGGCGGCGGAAGCGCTGCGCAAGAGCGAGGAACAGCTCCGGGCCACGGTCCTGGAGTTGCGCCGCCAGACCGAGTTGCTCGCCCGGCGCAACCTCGAACTGACGCAGACCCAGGCGGCGCTGGCGGAGGCCGCCAAGTTCAACGAGGAGATCCTCGGCAGCGTCAATGTCGGCATCGTCGTCTACGACCGCAACCTGATCTGCGTGTCGCGCAACGCGTACATGGAGAAGCTCACGGGGCTCAGGAACGAGTCGATGATCGGCCGGCACCTCCTGGAGATCTCCGCCGGGCTGCAGGCCTACGACATCCTGTCGATCCTGAAGCGCGTCCTCGCCGGCGAGACCATCGCCATCGAGCGCTATGTCGGGCGCGTCCGCGGCGGCGCCGACATCCTGCCGCCGGACAGCGGTGACACCGACGATCCGGACACGCAGTGGGGCTACCTGGTGTTCCAGCCGAACCGCAATGCGAGCGGCGAGATCGTGGGGTTCATCACCTCGGTCCAGGACGCGACGGCGCGGCACCGGGCGGAAGCGCAGATCCGACGGCTGAACGTCGAGCTCGAGGACCGCATCCGCGAGCGGACGCTGCAGCTCCAGGCGGCCAACCGGGAACTGGAGACCTTCGCCTACTCCGTGTCGCACGACCTCAAGGCGCCGCTGCGCGGGATCGACGGGTACAGCCGCCTGCTGGAGGAGGATTTCGGCGACCGGCTCGATGACGACGGCCGGCTGTTCCTCGGCAACATCCGCAGCGGTATCCTGCAGATGAGCGTGCTCATCGATGATCTGCTCGCGTATTCGCGCATGGAGCGGCAGAAGCTCCAGGACCGCAGCCTCGATCTGGGGACCGTCGTCCGGGCCGTCGTCGGCGAGTTCCGTCGCGAGATCGAAGAAGGCGGCGTCCGCCTGTCGGTGGACGTGCCGGATCTGGCCGTGCGCGGGGATCCCCAGGGTGTGCGCATCGTGCTTCGCAACGTGCTGCAGAACGCCCTCCGGTTCTCGCACAAGGCCTCGCCGCCGACGATCCACGTGGCGGCGACCGACGGCGACAAGAGCGTGCGGCTGCACGTGCGAGACAATGGCATCGGGTTCGACATGCGCTTCCACGACCGGATCTTCGAGATCTTCCAGCGCCTGCAGCGCGCGGAGGACTATCCGGGTACCGGCGTGGGGCTGGCGCTGGTGCGCAAGGCGATGCAGCGCATGGGCGGGCGGGTGTGGGCGGAGAGTGCGCCCGGGGAAGGTGCGACGTTCCACCTGGAGTTCCCGAAATGAGCGGCGGCCGCCCGGCCCGCCGTCGCGACCGCTGAACGGAGGGTCCTATGCCGATGGACGACCAACGACCGATCCTGCTCGTCGAGGACAACCCGATGGACGTGGATCTCACGCTGCGGGCGTTCCGCCGCCGGCGGGTGGGCAATCCCATCGAGGTTGCCCGCGACGGCGAGGAAGCTCTGGCCTTCATGGCGCGGTGGGAGGCCGGCGCGCCGACGCCGCTCGTGATCCTGCTGGATATCAAGCTGCCCCGGGTGTCCGGACTGGAGGTCCTGCGGCAATTGAAGGAGCATTCGATCTACCGGATGCTGCCCGTCGTGGTGCTGACCACTTCCAGCGAGGACTCCGACATCAGCGAGGCCTACGCGCTCGGCGTGAACTCCTATATCGTCAAGCCCGTGCTGTTCGAGAAGTTCATCGAGGTCGCCGAGAAGATCGACCTCTACTGGTGCCTGACCAACCAGCCTCCGCAAGTACGCAGATAGGATCCGTTCCAGAACCATGAGGGGTGAATCCGAGTGACGACCGGCGAGGACACGGCCCCGGAGCGCGCTCGACTGAACGTGCTGTACGTCGAGGACAATCGGGCCGACGCCGACCTGACGCGGCGGCGCTTGCAGCAGGCTGCGCCCGACATCCGACTCGAGGTCGTGACCACGTTGGCAGAAGGGCGTTTCCGCCTGCGTGAAGGCCCGCCCGCCGACGCGACCGCCGCGGATGGAAGCTGGGACGTGCTGCTGGCGGATCTGTCGCTCCCGGACGGGACGGGGCTCGATCTGCTCGGCGAAGTGCGTGAAGCCGAGCTACCGGTGGCGGTCGTCATGGTGACCGGGGCCGGCGACCAGGATCTCGCGATCGGAGCGCTCAAGGCCGGCGCGGACGACTACGTGGTGAAGCGGGGCGACTACCTCAAGCGCCTGCCTGTCACCCTGCGCGCCGCCCGCGATCATTTCCACGCCGGCAAGCCGCAGGCGGGATTGCGGCTGCGGGCGCTCTACCTCGAGGAGGGCGGGACCGACACCGAGCCGACGCGCCGGCACATGGCGAAGTACTGGCCGCACATCCGGATCGACGTCCTCGAGCCCGACGCCGACGATGTCGCCGTGGTGCTGTCGCAGATCGCGTTCGCCGACTACGACGTGGTGGTGCTCGACTGGACCGCCGACCTGCGCCTGTTCGATCTCATCAAGGAGGTGCGGCAATCGCAGGGCGGCACGCTGCCGATCCTGGTCGTCTCCGCGGTGACCGACGAGGAGACCGTGGCCCGGGCCCTGCGGCTCGGGGCGGACGACTATCTCGTGAAGGGCGGGGAGGTCATGTACCGGCTGCCCGTGGCGATCGAGAACGCCTATTTCCGGGCCCGCCTGGTGCAGGAGCGCGAAGCCCTGCGCGAGAGCGAGGAGCGCTTCCGCCAGATGGCCGAGAACATCCATGAGGTGTTCTGGCTGTCCGACGCGCCGAAGCGCCGCATGCTGTATGTCAGCCCGGCCTACGAGAAGATCTGGGGCCGGTCACGCGCACCGCTCTACGCGGATCCGTACGCCTGGCTCGAATACGTGCACCCCGAGGATCGCGACCGCGTCCGCGACGCCGTCGCCCGTCAGGAGTCCGGCAGCTACGACGAGGAATACCGGGTGATCCGGCCGGACGGCTCGAACCTGTTCATCCGCGACCGCGCCTTCCCGATCGCCGACACCGGGGGCCGCGTGTACCGGGTGGCCGGCATCGCGCAGGACATCACCGCGCAGAAGGACCAGGAACTGCGCATCCGCTACCTCGCCTATCACGACTCCACCACCGGCCTGCCCAATCGCACGCTCTTCATGGACCGGCTCGCGCAGGCGCTGGTGCACGCGCAGCGCAACGAGCAGGTGGTGGCCGTGGCTTTCCTCGATCTCGACGGTTTCAAGACCATCAACGAGACGCTGGGCCACACCGTCGGTGACGTGCTGCTGCAGGGGGTCTCGCGACGCCTGCGCATGGCGCTGCGGAACGAGGACACCATCGCGCGCGTGGGCGGCGACGAATTCCTCGTCGCTCTGCCCGGCCTGCCGACGGCCAGCGACGCCGGGCACATGGCCGACAAGCTGCTCGAGGCGCTGACGGCGCCCTTCCAGGTCCAGGGACAGGAGCTTCACGTGGGCGTGAGCGTCGGCATCAGCCTGTTCCCGCGCGACAGCCAGGACCCGGAGACGCTCACCAAGTATGCCGACACGGCGCTGCATCAGGCCAAGGCGGAAGGTCGCCGCTCGTACCGCTTCTTCAGCGTGGACATGGATGCCCGGGTGCAGGCGCGGCTCCGCCTGGAGAACAGTCTGCGCCGCGCCCTGGAGCGCAACGAACTCGTGCTGCACTACCAGCCGCAGGTGCATCTCGCCACCGGCGAGGTGGCCGGCGTCGAGGCACTCCTGCGCTGGCAGCATCCCGACGAGGGACTGGTGTCGCCTGCGCTGTTCATTCCGGTCGCGGAGGAGACGGGCCTGATCGTCCCGATCGGCGAGTGGGTGCTGCGCACCGCCTGCCGCCAGGGCGCGGCGTGGCACGCGGCCGGGCGTCCGCTCCGGTTGAGCGTCAACCTGTCGCCCGTGCAGCTCCGGCTGCCCGGGCTCGTCGCGACCGTCGAACGGGTACTGCAGGAAACCGGGTTCCCCCCGGCGGCCCTGGAACTCGAAGTCACCGAATCCGCGGTCATGAACGATCCGGAGCAATCCATCGAGACGCTCAACGGACTGCACCGCATCGGCGTGCAGGTGGCCGTCGACGACTTCGGCACCGGCTACTCGAGCCTGGCGTACCTGAAGCGCCTGCCCCTCGACCGGCTCAAGATCGACCGCACGTTCGTGCGCGGCCTGCCGACCGACGGCGAGGACGCCGCCATCGTCCAGGCCATCCTGGCGCTGGCCACCAAGCTCAATCTCGTGGTGACGGCGGAAGGCGTCGAGACCGACGACCAGCGCGAATTCCTGTCCGCGAACGGCTGCGACGAGATGCAGGGCTTCCTGTTCAGCCGTCCGCTGCCGGCGGAGGCGCTGCGCGCACTGCTGATCCGGCGCCGGTCCCGATCCTCCGCGGCCGGGTAGCCGCCCGCCGCTCAAGTCCGCTCGCCCGCGGACGTAATTTCGGGAGAGCCGGCCGTTCCCGTGACGGACGACCGCCCGTTGTCGCCGGGATCTCCACCCGTCCCCTTTGGAAGGCAGCCAACTTGAATGTACTGACGCAAGATCTGCCGGTCGCCGCGGTGATCCCGCCGGCGCTCGGTCCCGAGGATCGCGAGCCGCTCGCGGCGCTGTTCTCGAACTGGGAGCGGCTGACGCACCCGGGACACGCCTTGCCGCCGCTGTCCCCGCTTGCGATGCGACTGATCGAGCTCGATCCGGAGGCGCCGAACGCCACCGCCCGGATCATCGCCATCATCGGGAGCGATCCCACGCTGACGGCCCGCGTGCTCGGTCTGTCCAACGCGGCGGCGTTCACGTCCTCCGGCAAGCTGATCTACGACGTGAAGTCCGCCGTGCTCCGGCTGGGGCTGAACACGACGATCCGGGTGGCGCTGGCCCAACTGGCCGGCGTCTGGATGCGGAAGGCGGCCAAGACACCCGACCCGCGTCTGCTGCGGCCGCTGTGGATCGAGTACCTGATCACCGCGTTCTGCGCGCACGAGATCGCCTGGATGCTGGCCGACGACGCCGTGCCTCCCGGCATCGCGTACATCGCCGGCTTGCTGCACGACATCGGCACGATCGCGCTGATGAGCGCCGCACCGGAACTCATGTCGCGATTCCTCGCGGCTCGCCTGCCCGCCGACGATCCGCTCCAGGAGTCCTTCGTGGAGGCGCACTCCCGGCTCGGTGCCGCGTTGCTGCAGCAATGGGGTGCCCCGACGCTGCTGGTCGAAGTCGCGGAGCGGCATCACGCCGGCGCCTCGCAGGACGAATCCATCGGCAGCGTCGTCGTCTTCCTCGCGGACCAGTTCCACGAACGCGTGCTCGAGCGCATTCCCGACCGCCTGGGGATCGATCCCGCGATGCGGCTGGGATGTGCGGTGCCGAGCGACACCGTCGTGACAGCGGCCGCCGCGGCCCTGGACCTGACGAACCAGATCGAGCTCATCCTCGACAATGTCGCCGAGGACAGCGGGCGGATCGAGAGTCTCGCCGCCGACCTGTCGTAGTGCCTCTTCGGGGTTGCCTGCCCGGTCTCGGCCGGCCGTTGCGCGCGGCCGGCCGGCAGGCCGTCGGTCTATACTTCGGCCTGCCCAAGCCTGCCCCGCCGAGGAACCCCCATGAAGAAGATCGAAGCCGTCATCAAGCCCTTCAAGCTCGACGAAGTCCGTGAAGCCTTGTCCGAGATCGGTGTCACGGGCCTCACGGTCACCGAGGTGAAGGGCTTCGGCCGGCAGAAGGGTCACACCGAGCTTTATCGCGGTTCCGAGTATGTCGTCGACTTCCTGCCGAAGGTGAAGATCGAAGTCGTCGTCACCGATGCCCTGGTCGACCAGGCCGTGGATGCGATCGTCAAGGCCGCCCGCACGGGCAAGATCGGCGACGGGAAGATCTTCGTGACTGCCGTGGAGCAGGTGGTCCGGATCCGGACCGGCGAAACCGACGAGGCGGCCGTCTGATTCCCCGGAGCCGCCCGTGTCATCGAATCCCGCCTTCGCGCAACTGCGCCGACTGGGCCAGAGCATCTGGCTCGACAATCTCTCCCGCACCCTCATCCGTTCCGGCGACCTGAAGCGCATGGTCGACGCCGGCGAGGCCACCGGCATCACCACCAATCCCGCGATCTTCCGGACGGCCATCGCCGCCGGCGAGGCGTACCGCGAGGACCTCGACCGCTACAAGCGCGAAGAGACCGATCCCGAGCGCCGTTACGAGCGGCTGGCCATCGCCGACGTGCAGGCGGCGTGCGACGTGATGCGGCCCGTGTTCGACGCCACGCGCGGCGACGACGGTTACGTGAGTCTCGAGGTCTCGCCGCGGCTCGCTTACGACGCAGCCGGCACGGTGTCCGCCGCCCGGCGCCTGCACGCGGCGGTCGCGCGCGACAACGTGCTCATCAAGATCCCGGGCACGCCCGAGGGCGCCCGCGCGTTCGAGGACTGCATTGCCGAAGGCATCAGCGTCAACGTCACGCTGCTGTTCTCCCTGGGGCAGATGCAGCGCATCTTCGATGCCTACATCAGCGGCGCCGAGCGCCTGAAGGCGAAGGGCGGCGACGTCACGAGAATCAAGGCGGTGGCGAGCTTCTTCATGAGCCGCATCGATTCGCTGGTGGACAAGCGACTCGAGGCGGTCGGCACGCCGGAAGCGCTCGCGCAGCGCGGCCGCATGGCCGTCGCCGTCGGCAAGCTGGCCTACGCGCAGTACGGCACGGTCTTCGGCGGGAATCGCTTCTCCGCACTGAAGGCGGCGGGGACGCGACCCCAGTATCTGCTGTGGGCCAGCACGAGCACCAAGAACCCCGCCTATCCCGACCTCCTCTATGTCGAACCGCTGATCGGCCCGCAGACGGTCAACACGGTGCCCGATGCGACGCTGGCGGCGTTTCGCGATCACGGCAAGGCGGCGCTCACGATCGACCGGGACGTGCCCGAGGCCCGTGCGACCTTCGAGACCGTCGAGCGGCTGGGCGTCGGTCACGAAGCGGTCGGCGAACAGTTGCAGCAGGAAGGCGTGAAGCTGTTCGAGGATGCCTACGCGGCATTGCTGGAGTCGGTGAAGTAGGGCGGACCTGCCCCCCGATGAGCGGCGCCTCCGGGCGCCGTTTTCATTCGCACGCCGGTGCCCGTTGCGATGCGGGGTGCACGGCGTTCGGGTGGTGACCGCTCGCGTCAGGGTCGGCGACGACCGGGGACCCTTCTCCGGCGCCGTCCGTCGGGTCGAGGAACTGGTACCCTTCGCCCCGGCCCGATTTCAAGGGTCGATCCGGTGCGCCGGGCGATGGGCGGATTCGTCTTCCGTCGATGGTCCGGGCGCCATTGCCCGGTCCGCCGCGTCATCCGCTGTCCGGCAAGCGCGATCGGCGTCGAGGGCCTGCAACGTTCGCCGCGCCACCACAGCGGCATCGCGGTGCGATTTCCGCGCATTCTGCGTCTGCGTCCCGTCGGTCGGCCGGGGATGCCGACCGCATCGAGACGCTGCCAGTCGAGGGAAGGACGCCGTCGCGCGCGAAGCGCGGAGCAGCGTGCCTTTCGCGTTTCGATCTTCCCGGGAGAGTCAGACCCCATGTTCCGCGCACTGCTTCGCGTTCTTCGTTCCACCCCGTGGTTGCCGCTGTTGCCGGTCGCGGCGCTCCTGCTGCCCGCATGGTCCGCGTCCGCCGACGAGGCGACCATGACCTACGTCGAGTTCCGCATGACCGCCCCGTGGATCAAGCCGGACTCCTTCAACGGGGCGACGCGCAAGCTGTGGCGCCACGAGGACGCGCGGCTGCGCATGGAGGAACCCCGCAATCCCGGCAACGGCGTGGAGATGACGATGATCGCCAATCTGCCCGACGCCTGGATGCTCGACCGGGTGAAGAAGGTGGGCCGGCACTTCGTCGATCCCGGACCCCGCTTCAACGTGATCTTTCCGGTGTTCCAGGTCGGCGCGCCGGTGGAATTGAAGGGCCTGCAGATGGGCCGGGAAGTCGCTTTCGTCAAGGACCAGGCGGACGTCGAGCGCGCCGAGGCCACGCTCGACGGCGCGGCCTGCGAGACGTACGCGTTCAAGGCCGGCGGCGCCGACGTGCGACTGTGGGTCGACAAGGCGACCGGCCATCCGCGGCAGGCATCGCTGAAGACCGAGAAGATCGCCTACAGCGTGCGCTACGAGGTCTACCGGACGGGGCTTCCGTTCGACGCCGCGCTGTTCTCGCTGCCGCCCGACGTCGAGGTCGACGAAGCCAAGTAGCGACGGCCGCTCCGTTCCGCGCGATGACTCTGCCGGGCCATACCGTGCCCGGCGGTGGGTCCATCGCCGGCTGCCGCGCCCGAACGCCGCGACACCGTTCCGGTGTCCCGCCCGCGCTCCCGCGCCCGGAGCCGCTCCGGTATATTCCGCCCCTCTCCGATCCACCCCCATCGCAACAGACTGCATGCTGCCGCCCATCGAACATCGCATCGCCGCCGAACTTTCCGCCCGTCCGCAACAGGTTGCCGCTGCCGTCGCCCTGCTCGACGAGGGCGCCACGGTCCCCTTCATCGCCCGCTACCGCAAGGAAGCCACCGGGGGGCTCGACGACACGCAACTGCGCACGCTCGAGGAGCGTCTCGGGTACCTGCGTGAGCTGGAGGAGCGGCGCGCCGCCGTGATCGCCAGCGTCGAGGAACAGGGCAAGCTCACGCCGGAGCTGCGGTTCGCGTTCGAGAATGCCGACACGAAGCAGCAGCTCGAGGATCTGTATCTGCCGTACAAGCCCAAGCGCCGGACGAAGGCGCAGATCGCGCGCGAAGCGGGACTCGAGCCGCTGGCCGACGCGCTGCTGGCCGATCCGATGCTCGTCCCCGACGATGAAGCGGCGAAGTACCTGCGCGAGCCGTTCACCGCGACCGATGGCGACAACCCCGGCGTCGCGGACGCGAAGGCCGCGCTCGAGGGGGCGCGCCAGATCCTGATGGAGCGGTTCGCCGAGGATGCCGTGCTGCTCGGCCAGTTGCGCGCGCACCTGCAGGACGTCGGCGTGCTGACGTCGAAGGTCGTGGAGGAGAAGGCCGAGGCCGGCGCCAAGTTCCGTGACTACTTCGACTACGCGGAGCCGATCCGCGCGATCCCGTCGCACCGTGCGCTCGCGCTCTTCCGGGGTCGCCAGGAGGAAGTGCTGCGGCTGTCGCTCAAGTTGCCGGAGGCGCTGGAAGAGGCACCGAGGACGGACGCCTTCGACGCCTGCGAGGGTCGTATCGCGGTGCGATTCTCCGTCGCCGGGCGTGGCCGTCCGGCCGACCGGTGGCTGTGCGAAACGGTGCGCTGGACGTGGCGCGTGAAGCTCTCCTGGCAGATCGAAGGCGATCTGCTGGCCGATCTGCGCGCGCAGGCCGAGGAGGAGGCGATCCGGGTCTTCGCCCGCAATCTGCACGACCTGCTGCTGGCCGCCCCCGCGGGTCCGCGGGCGACGCTCGGTCTCGATCCGGGGTTGCGCACGGGCGTGAAGGTGGCCGTGGTGGACCGCACGGGCAAGGTCGTGGCCACGGACACCGTCTATCCCCATGCACCTCGAAACGACTGGGACGGCGCCATCGCCGCACTGGCCCGACTGTGCGCGAAGCACTCGGTGGAGCTCGTCTCCATCGGCAACGGCACGGCGTCGCGCGAGACCGACCGGCTCGCCGCCGACCTGATGAAGCGGCATCCCGAACTGAAGCTCACGAAGATCGTCGTGTCCGAAGCCGGTGCCTCGGTCTACTCGGCCTCCGAACTGGCGGCCCGCGAATTCCCGGAACTCGACGTGAGCCTGCGCGGCGCCGTGTCGATTGCCCGGCGTCTGCAGGACCCGCTGGCGGAACTGGTGAAGATCGATCCGAAGTCGATCGGCGTGGGCCAGTACCAGCACGACGTGAGCCAGACGAAGCTCGCGAAGTCGCTGGACGCCGTGGTCGAGGACTGCGTGAATGCGGTCGGCGTCGACGTGAACACCGCCTCGGCATCGCTGCTCGCCCGCATCTCGGGCCTGACCGCATCGCTGGCCGAGAACATCGTCCGCTACCGCGATGAGCACGGGGCGTTCGCGAACCGCGAGTCCCTCCGCAACGTGCCGCGTCTCGGGCCGAAGACGTTCGAGCAGGCCGCGGGTTTCCTGCGCATCCAGGGCGGCGACAATCCCCTCGACGCCTCGGCGGTGCATCCGGAAGCGTATCCGCTGGTGGAGCGCATCCTCGCGGACGTGAGCCGGTCGGTGCGCGATCTCATGGGCCGCAGCGACGTGTTGAAGGCGCTCGATCCCCGCCGCTACACCGACGACCGGTTCGGTCTGCCGACCGTGCAGGACCTCCTGCGCGAACTGGAGAAGCCCGGCCGCGATCCGCGGCCGGAGTTCAAGACGGCGTCGTTCAAGGACGGCGTCGAGGACCTGAAGGATCTGCTGCCCGGCATGCTGCTGGAAGGGGTCATCACCAACGTGACCAACTTCGGCGCGTTCGTCGACGTCGGCGTGCACCAGGACGGACTGGTGCATGTGTCGGCGCTGTCGCACAAGTTCGTCAAGGACCCGCGCGAAGTCGTGAAGGCGGGCGACGTCGTGAAGGTGAAGGTCCTGGAGGTCGATCTGCAGCGCAAGCGGGTCGCCCTGACGATGCGCATGGACGACGCACCCTCGCGCGAGCGCCGGGACGAGGCCCCGCGCGGCGGACGTCCGGCCCCCGTAAAATCCGGGGTGAGACCGCAGGCCGGGCCGGCCCCCGGCGGTGCCATGGCGGCGGCGCTGGCCAAGGCCCTGAAACGGTGACGGCGCAACGGCGGGAAGCGACGGCGGCCCATCCCTGCGCCCGGACTTCACACAGCTTCACGACGTCCCGGCGCCGCGCCTGCAGAATGCGCCCCGACCGTGCTGGCCTGCCCTTGATCCCGCAACCGGAGACACCCGAATGACCGTGATGGAATGGAACGAATCCCTGGCGATCGACCACGACGTGATGGACGACACGCACAAGGAATTCGTGGATCTGCTCAACAAGCTCGGCGACGCCCCCGACGACCAGGTGCTCGGCGTGATCGACGAGTTCATCGAGCACACCGTGGCGCACTTCGCGCAGGAGGAGCGCTGGATGACGGACATGACCTTTCCGCCGCTGCACTGCCACACCAACGAACATCAGGGCGTGCTCGAGATCGCCAAGGAGGTCCGCGGGCGGGTCGCCAACGGCGAAACGCGCTTCGGCCGCGTGCTGGCGCAGGCGGTCGCCGAATGGTTCGAGAATCACGCGGCCTCCATGGACACGGTGCTGTCGCTCTACATGAAGGAACAGGGATACACGCCCACCGTGGGCGCCTGACCGGCCGGATCCGCCGACCGTCGGCGCCGGCCGACCCGGTGTCGGCGGGGCAGGGGGATCGCGACCCCGATTCCGGGAGACGCGTCACCGAGGTCCGGCGCCTCCGATGGCGCGCCCGTCGGGGCAGCGGTCACGCAGGGGGAAGCCCCGGTCTTCCGGGGAACGGTCCGCACGGGGATCGTGCCGGGCTGCCCGCAGCAACCTGCGCGGGCCGGATCCCGCCCCCGGGGCGCCATGCCCGCGGTTCTCAACTCCCGGGCGTGCGCGCCGTTATGACTTCCCAATCCCGTCCTTTCGGCCGTCAGCGCACCCTCCGAAGATGCCGACGGGTCGTCTCCCGCGCTCCATGAGTCCCCGGACCCCGCCCCCCGCCGCAATGCCGTCGCCTCCCCCCGTGAGCCGCACCGAGTCACGGTTGCGCTTGCTGCACATGGTGTCCTTGTCGTTGCTGGCCGGCGAGGACACGCGGACCATCGCCCAGCGCGCCCTGGCGGACTTGTCGGGCGTGGTGACGGGCGCCGCACGGCTGACGTTCTGGACATTGAATGCGGCCGACGAATTCGTCGCGGAAAGCTCGGCGAGCCGTGGCGCGCTGCAGTCCATCGAAGGATTGCGCATCCCGATGGGCGCGAATCTTCCCTGGCTCCACACCCTGCAGTCCGGGCAGACGATCCTGGTGACGGACGTCGACAACGACAGTCGCGTGGGCGCCTTCCGGGATGCCTTCCAGCGCGCCGGCACGGGCGCCCTCGCGGTCACGCCCATCACGAGCGGCGGGGCGCTGCTCGGCGGCATCAGCGTGGCGGCAAATCAGCCTCGCACCTGGGTCGGCGAGGAAGTGGAGACGCTGCACGCGCTGGCCGACGCCCTGGCGATCGGCATCGCCCGTGACCGCTCGGAGCGCCAGCGCGCCCAGGCCGCCGCCGAACTGCGTCGCCGGGAAGCGCATCAGCGGATCGTCGGCGCGACCGCCACCTTCATCGCGCAGGCCAAACCGACGATCGACGTGGCCCGCGAGGCCTTCGACGCGATCCTGCAGGTGATTCCCGACGTTCGTCTGACGTGCTGGCTCGGGCGGGGTGCCGAGTACGCGCCGGCGTGCTCGGTGTCCGGGACGCGGGTCCCGCCGCTCAGGAACAATCGATTCTCGGCCCGTGAATTGTCCGACCTGGTGATGCAGGGCAAGACGGTCGTCTTCTCCGACGACCGCTGGCACGGCCTGGATCCGGAGCACGCCGCCAAGCTGCGGGAGATCGGCACCCACAGTTTCGTGATGGCGCCCATGATCCGGGGCGATCGCGCGTTCGGTTCCCTGACGATGGGATCGCCCGAGGGGCGCCGCTGGAGCGACGATGACGTGGCGCTGCTCCAGGAAGTGGCGGCCACGCTCGCCATCGGCTTTCGCAACGAACGGGCCGATGCGGCTCAGCGGCGGGCGGAGGCCGAGGCCGAACGCAATCGCCAGTTCCTGGATGCCGTGCTGAACGCCGTGGCGTTTCCCGTCTACGTGAAGGACACCCTGCATCGGTGGATCCTGGTGAACGAGGCGACGTGCCGGGAACTCGGCCGTGCGCGCGAGGATCTCATCGGTGCCCTGGACATCGAAGTGCTCGGGGCGGAGATGGCGCGGAGCGCCTGGGCCGAGGAGCACGAGGCCATCGCGACGGGGCGGCCCGTCGTGACCGAGATCGAGGCGTCCTCGGGCGGGCGCAAGCGCTGGAAGCTGAGGCACAAGACTGCCGTGAAGGTCGGTGACGACACGCTGCTCGTCGGGTCCCTCGTGGACATCGACGCGCTCAAGCGGGCCGAGGAGGCCCTGCAGCGCCAGCACGCGGAGCTGGAGCGGCTGGTCGACGAGCGGACGGCCGAGCTGTCGCGCTCGAAGGAGGCGGCGGAGGCGGCCAACCTCGCCAAGTCCGAATTCCTCGCCAACATGTCGCACGAGCTGCGCACGCCGATGCACGCGATCCTGTCGTTCGCCCGCCTGGGGGCCGAGCGCCTGTCCGCCGGGACGGCGGTCTCCCACGAGAAGCTGCTGCGCTACAGCACGGCCATCGTGTCGAGCGGCGAGCGGCTGCTCGAACTGCTCAACAACCTGCTGGACCTGTCGAAACTCGAGTCCGGCCGCATGACGTACGAGATGGCGCGATCCGATCTCGGTGCGGTGGTGAGCGCGGTGCTCGACGAACTCGGTCCCCTGTCGGACAAGGCCGGAGTCCGCTTCGAGGTCGACGTGGCGGGCGACGGGCACGCGTGGTGTGACGCCCGGCGCATCGGCCAGGTGATCCGCAACCTCGTGTCGAATGCCCTGCGCTTCAGTCCCGCCGGCGGCGTGATCCGCGTGGAGATCGGCAACGACGATGTCCTGCCGGTGGGCGTCGACAACCGGGTGAAGCTGAGCGTCGTGGACCAGGGGCCGGGCATCCCGGAGGGCGAACTCGAAGCGGTCTTCGACAAGTTCGTCCAGAGCAGCAAGACGAAGAGCGGCGCGGGCGGCACCGGTCTGGGATTGGCCATCAGCCGCGAGATCGTGGAGCAGCACCAGGGCGTCATCGAGGCGCGGAACAACGCCGGGCGCGGGGCTTCGTTCATCGTCCGGCTGCCCCGGTCGGCGCCTGCAGGCACCGATCCGTGAAGCGTCGCGCGCCCGGCACGGCACCGGCGCCGGAAACGGCCGACGCGTCCGGGGCGCTCGACTACCCCATCAACCCGTCCGCCTATGAGTGGACCGGGCGGTTCATGCGGTTCCTGCGCCGGGTGCTCAAGGTCAACATCCGCCTGCATCACGATGTCGGCCAGGTCGAAGACGGCGACATCTTCGTCTTCAATCACTTCGCCCGGTTCGAGACGTTCATCCCCCAGTACCTCTTCTGGGAGCATTGCGGCGCCCAGTGCCGCTCGATCGCCGATCGCGCGCTGTTCCAGTCCGGCGACCGCTTCGCCAACTTCCTGCGGGCGGTGGGGGCCGTGCCCAACGACCATCCGCAGCTGCTCGCCCTGCTCGCGGCCGAAGTGCTGCGCGGCCGCAAGCTCATCGTGTTTCCCGAAGGCGGCATGGTGAAGGACCGGCAGGTGATGGACAGAGCCGGGGAGTACAGCGTGTATTCGCGCTCCGCGGAACAACGGCGCAAGCAGCACAGCGGCGCCGCCGTGATCGCCATGGCCGTCGAGGTGTTCAAGGAGGCCGTGCGGATCGCCGACGCCGCCGGCGACACGGCTCGGCTCGACGACTGGTGCGAGGCGCTCGGCATTCCCGATCGCGCGACGCTGACCGCCCGCTCGGCGCGCCCGACATCGATCGTGCCCGCGAACATCACCTTCCATCCCATGCGGGTGCGCGGCAACGTGCTGCAGCGGGGGGTCGAGCTGTTCAATCGCGGCATCTCGCCACGTCTGCGGGAGGAACTGCTGGTCGAGGGCAACATCCTCCTGAAGGACACGGACATGGACATCCGTCTCGGTCCCTCGCTGCAGCCGGCCGGATTCTGGAGCGAACACGAACGCGCCGTCGTTGCCGACCGGGCGGCGCGGCTCGGCGATCTTCGCGACGCGTTCACCACGCACGCGGCGAGAGCCGACAAGCGGCTGCAGGCGAACGCGAGCCGCCTGCATGCGGAACGCATCCGCGACGCCTACATGCACGGCATCTACCAGCTCGTCACCGTGAATCTCGGTCACCTCGCCGCCGTGATGGTGTTCCGTCTGCTCGATGCCGGCCAGGATCGCGTGGAGAAGGCCGTGTTCCAGCGAGCGCTCTACTTCGCGGTCAAGGCGCTGCAGCGCGAACCCGGCGTGCACCTGCATCGCGGTCTGCGCAATCCCGAGTCGTACGCCGGCCTGCTGCGCGGGCGATGCGACGGTCTCGAGCAGTTCCTGCGGACGGCGGTCCATCTCGATCTCGTGGAAGTGACGCCGACGCACTACCGCTTCCGCTCGACGTTGCGGGCCGATCACGATTTCGACCGGGTGCGCGTGGAGAATCCCGTGGCCGTGTACGCCAACGAGGTGGCGCCCATCCAGGCCGTCGTGCAGGCGGTCTCGGCGGCGCTCGGGCCATCGACGGCGAGCGACGACGAGGCCGCGCGGCTGCGCCTCGACGACGAACGGCTGTCGCTCGCCTGGGACCGGCAGCGCTTCACCCGTGCGGAGCATCGGGGACTGAACTCGCTCCAGACGGCCACGGCGGATCCGGCGCCGTTCCTCCTGCGCCCGGCTCGAGCGCGTCCGCTCGGCGTGCTGCTGGTGCACGGGTTTCTCGCGGGGCCCGCCGAGGTCCGCGGGTTCGGCGATGCGCTGGCCGCCCGCGGCTTCACGACCCTGGGGGTGCGCCTCAAGGGCCACGGCACCTCGCCGTGGGATCTGCGCTCGCGCACCTGGGAAGACTGGCTCGGCAGCGTCCGGCACGGCCACGAATGGCTGTCATCGCTGGTACGCAACGTCTGTCTCGTCGGTTTCTCCACCGGCGGATCGCTGTGCCTGCTGCTGGCGGCCGAGCGACCCGAGGCCTTCGCCGGGGTCGCGTCGCTCGCCACCCCGCTCCGGTTCCGCAACCGCAACATGATGTTCGTGCCCATGGTCCATCGCGCCAACCGGCTCGTCGAGACCGTCCGGGACAACGGGGTGCTCGCGTTTCGCCCCAACGCGTCGGAACACCCGGATATCAACTATGCCCACATGCCGATCCCGGCGTTGCACGAGCTGGGAAAGCTCGTCTACGTGCTGAAGAAGCGCCTGCGGCACGTGACCTGCCCGGCACTCGTCGTGCAGGGGGATCGCGATCCCGTCGTCGATCCGGCGAGCGCCACGCGGTTGTTCCGTGCGCTCGGCAGCGCGGACAAGCGCTTGTGCCAGGTGCCCTCGACGCGTCACGGCATCCTGCACGAGAACATCGGCGAAACGTGGGCGGAGACGATCGCGTTCGTGGAACGCTGCGAGGCCCGCGCGACGCGCTGATCGCGCGGGCACTGTACCTTCGTACGATGCGCCGCCCCGGCGGGCTCCCTAGACTTCCCGGCACAACGAGAACCCCTCATTCCTCGCCAGGAGGCCCTGCCATGGCTGTCCATCCGCTCTCCATTCCGTACCGCCGCCGCAATCCGGATCTTTCGCGTTCCGTCGCCGCCGCACTCCTCGGCGCCGCATCGGCGTTCGCCGCGCCGGCCGCGTTCGCCCAGGCCTCGCCGCCGATCGTGAACGACTACCAGATCATGGGATCGATCCAGCCGGACGTATGGCTCACCTCGTCCGTCGATTGCGGGGTGGTCCGCTGTGACCTGATGCATGTCATCACGTCCCGACCCCTGGACGCCATCGTCAACGTGACCTGGAAGGACAAGCATGGCGCCACCCTGGTGTCGGCGAGCAGTGCCTACTGGTCGAATCTGTTCAGTCCGGAAATCTTCGACGGCTATCTCGAAGCCACGGGCTGGACGACCGGCCTCTTCGGGAGCGCCTTCGTCCCGCCGACGCCGATCCGCGAGACGGGGACGGCCGACTTCACCGGGTCGATCGGCATCCTTCATCCGTGCGGCGGTTTCGTCTGCAACGATGCCGACTACTACGCCTGGCCGCCGAGCCCGTTCAGCGTTCCTGCCGGAGGGGGCGGTGCCGGCGCCCGGATGGCCGCCCTGGCTGCGCCGCAACCTCTCGTCGCGATGACCGGAACGCTCGAAGTCGTCGGGATGAATCCGGCGACGCCCGAGGACGTGACGAGCGGTCCGAGCGCGGGGCTCATCGAGTTCATGAGCACCGTCGAACAGTCCGGCAGCGACTACGTGTATCGCTATGTCGTGACCAACCTGACCGGGGTCGACGCAGACTACGAATGGACCGAAGCGGGACTGACCGGGTCGCTCGGTCCCCTCGGGTCGGCAGAGCGGACCGTGACGAGTTCGCACGCGCCGACGATGCTGGCGACGGTGGCCCGCGGTGCCATCAAGCAGACCGATCCCTTCGTCATCACGTCGACCTTTGCGGGCGGACTGGGCATGCTGACCCCGGTGCCGGAACCGCAGTCGTGGGCGATGCTTGCAATGGGGCTGGGCGTGCTGGGGCTCGTGCGCTCGCGGCGGCGGTCCGGCCGCATGCCCGCCTGAGCGCGGCGCGGCATCGCGCGCGGATCAGCGTCCTCGCAGGAACAGCCGATCCAGGTCGCCCATCGTGAACTGGAACCAGGTCGGGCGGCCGTGGTTGCACTGGCCGGACCGCTCGGTCGCTTCCATGTCGCGGAGCAGGGCGTTCATCTCGTGAACGGTCAGCGCGCGGTTGGCCCGCACGGCGCCATGGCACGCGAGCGTCGCCAGCATCTCGTCGCGCTTGCCGGTGAGCACGTCGGTGGCACCCACTTCCGCGATCTCGCGCAACGCATCGCGCGCCAGCAGGCTCGGATCGGCATCGCGCAGGAGCCACGGGATCGACCGAACGACGACGGACGTCGGCGACTGCACGGCCATCTCGAAACCGAGTTGCGCGAGCATGGGGGCGTGCGCCTCGACCGTGGCGACCTCGAGCGTGGTGGCGAGAAGGGTCGCGGGTATCAGCAGGTGCTGCATCGGAATGGCCGACTGGTCGAGGGCCCGCTTGAGTCGCTCGTACACGATGCGTTCGTGCGCGGCGTGCATGTCGACGAGCACGAGGCCGGCGCTGTTCTGCGCCAGGATGTAGACACCGCCCAGTTGCGCCAGGGCGAAGCCGAGCGGCGGCATTTCCGCGGGCGCCCCGGGCAGTGGCGCCAGGGTCGCGGGCGGCGCCTCGGCGACGGCGGCGTCGCCCCCCGCGGTTTCCTGCCGACCGAACAGCCGGTCATAGAGCTGCAGCGGTTCGGAGACGCGGAGCGGCATGGCGGGTTGCTGCCATGGCGCAGGCGCGGGTGCCGGGACGGAGGCGCCGCCGGGCGTACACCCTGACGGGAGCATCGCCGGCGCCACGGCACCGGGACGGGCCCGGGCAACGGCACGCTCGATCGCGGCGCGCACGAACGGATGGATCGCCCGGCTGTCACGGAACCGCACCTCGATCTTGGTCGGATGGACGTTCACGTCGACCTGTTCCGGCGGCATGTCGAGGAACAGCACATAGGCCGGATGCCGGTCGCCATGCAGCACGTCCCGATAGGCCTCGCGCACTGCGTGTGCCAGCAGCCGGTCGCGGACGAAACGCCCGTTCACATAGAAGTACTGCGCATCCCTCGACGACCGGGCGGCGGTGGGCAGCCCGACGAAGCCGTGCAGACGGAGGGCGCCGGCCTGCTCGTCCAGCGGCAGGCACGCCTCCGTGAATTCGGACCCGAGGATGGCGGAAACGCGTTCCCGGGCGGGTTGGACCGGCAGGCGCCAGAGCGCCTTTCCGTTGTGATGCAGGCGGAATGCGACGCCCGGATGCGCCAGCGCGGCCCGCTTGAACGCGTCCTCGCAGTGGGCGAATTCCGTCGCGTCCGTCCGCAGGAATTTCCGGCGCGCCGGCGTGTTGTAGTAGAGATCGAGGACGTCGATGGTCGTGCCGCGGTCGCCCGGCGCCGGCGCGATCTCGCCCAGGACACCGCCGTGGACCTCGAGTCGCGATCCGTGCGGCGCGTCCGCCGTCCGGCTGGTGAGCGTCACGTGGGCCACGGCCGCGATGCTTGCCAGCGCTTCTCCCCGGAACCCGAGGGTTTCGACGTGTTCCAGGTCGTCCAGCGTGGCGATCTTGCTCGTGGCATGCCGGGCCACGGCGAGCGGCAGGTCGTCCGGCGCGATGCCGCTGCCGTCGTCCTGGACCCGGATCTGGCGGATGCCGCCGTCCTTCAGTGTGACCACGACGTCGGCGGCACCGGCATCGAGGCTGTTCTCGAGGATCTCCTTCAGGGCGGCGGCAGGGCGTTCGACCACCTCGCCCGCGGCGATCTGGTTGACGAGGAGATCCGGCAGCAGGTGGATGGCATGCATGATGTCGACGGGATTATACGGGCCGGTCCCGGCGCGATGCCGGTTGGCGCACCCTCGGGGCGGCACCTATAATTCGCGCCGTTGACGGCTGATCGTCCCCGTCCGGCTGCGGCGGGTCCGGACGACCAGCGATTCCCCCCGGTTCGGTACGAAGACTTGTTCCTGCGGTTCGGTGGACGCAGGCGCGGGTTTCGTTCAGTCTTCGCCCGATCCACAACGGAGGCTTCCCAGGGATGCAGATCGGAATTCCCGCAGAGATCCGCGCCGGCGAGACCCGGGTCGCGGCCACGCCCGAAACGGTCAAGAAGCTCACCGCCGGCGGACATCACACTCTCCTCGTGCAGTCGGGCGCCGGCATGCAGTCGTCCTACCAGGACGCCGACTACGCCGCGGCCGGCGCGAAGATCGTCGCCACCGCGGCCGAGGCCTTCGCTGCGGACATCGTGCTGAAGGTGCGGGGCCCCGAGGCGATCGAACTGGATCTCCTGCGCAAGGACCAATTGCTGATCGCGATGCTCCAGCCCTACCGGACGGAAGGCCTGCAGGCGATCGCTGCGCGCGGCGTCACCGCGTTCGCCATGGAGTGGCTGCCGCGGATCTCGCGGGCCCAGAGCATGGACGTGCTGTCGTCCCAGGCGAACATCGCCGGCTACAAGGCCGTGCTGATGGCGGCCAACACCTACGGACGTCTGATGCCGATGCTGATGACGGCGGCCGGCACCGTGAAGGCCGCGCGCGTCGTGATCATGGGTGTCGGTGTCGCGGGCCTGCAGGCCATCGCGACGGCCAAGCGGCTGGGCGCCGTGGTGGAGGCGACCGACGTCCGTCCCGAGACGAAGGAACAGGTCGAGTCGCTCGGCGCCAAGTTCATCGAGGTGCCGCTCACCGATTCGGAGAAGGAACTCGCCAAGGGCCAGGGCGGCTACGCCCGCGACATGGGCGAGGACTACAAGAAGCGCCAGGCGACGCTCATCGCGGAGCGGATCAAGCAGGCGGACATCGTGATCACGACGGCGCTGATTCCCGGCCGGCCGGCGCCGGTCCTGGTGACCGAGGACATGGTGAAGACCATGAAGCCCGGTTCGGTCATCGTCGACATGGCGGTGGAGCAGGGCGGCAATTGCCCGATCTCCGAACTGGACAAGGTGGTGGTGAAGCATGGCGTGACGCTCGTGGGCATCGCCAATCTGCCTGCCACCGTGCCGGCGGATTCGAGCGCCCTGTATGCCCGGAACCTCATCAACTTCCTCGCACTGATGCTGGATCCCAAGACCGGAGCCTTCAACCTGAATCGCGAGGACGAGGTCGTCGCCGGTACGCTCGCCTGCATCGGCGGCGAACTCGCCCGCAAGTAACGCCAGACCCGGAGCCCGACCGTGGAAACGCTCAATCCCACCATCATCAATCTCATCATCTTCGTGCTGGCCGTCTACGTGGGCTACCACGTGGTGTGGAACGTCACCCCGGCCCTCCATACGCCGCTGATGGCCGTGACCAACGCCATCTCCGCGATCGTGATCGTGGGGGCGATGCTGGCTGCCGCCCTCACCGAGGGCGGTCTGGGCAAGACCATGGGCGTGCTGGCCGTGGCGCTCGCCGCGGTGAACGTGTTCGGGGGGTTTCTCGTGACCCGCCGCATGCTGGAAATGTTCAAGAAGAAGGACCGGCCGGCCGCCGGGGCGCAGAAGTGACCGCCGCCGCCCGCCACGACCACGGAGTCGCCCAATGAGCATGAACGTCGTCACGCTCCTGTACCTCGTCGCCTCGATCTGCTTCATCCAGGCGCTGAAGGGGCTGTCCCATCCCACCACGTCGCGCATCGGCAACGGCTTCGGCATGGCCGGCATGGCCATCGCGGTCGTCACCACCGGCGCCCTGATCTTCCGTCTCGCTGCGGATCCGGCCGCCGGGCTGGGCTATGTCCTCGGCGGACTGGTCGTCGGCGGCGGGCTCGGTGCCGTCATGGCCAAGCGCGTCGAGATGACCAAGATGCCGGAACTGGTCGCCTTCATGCACAGCATGATCGGCCTCGCCGCGGTGTTCATCGCGGTCGCAGCCGTGGCCGAGCCCTTCGCCTTCGGCATCATCCACGAGAAGGGGCACCTGATCCCCGCAGGCAACCGTCTGGAACTGTTCCTGGGCGCGGCGATCGGCGCCATCACCTTCAGCGGGTCGGTCATCGCATTCGGCAAGCTCTCCGGCAAGTACAAGTTCCGGCTCTTCCAGGGAGCGCCCGTGGTGTTCCAGGGCCAGCACATGCTGAACCTGGTGCTCGGGGTCGCGACCGTCGTGTTCGGCCTCGCGTTCATGTTCACCGAGAGCTGGACCGCGTTCTTCGTGATGCTGGCGCTGGCGTTCATCCTCGGCGTGCTGATCATCATTCCGATCGGCGGGGCGGACATGCCCGTCGTCGTGTCGATGCTGAACTCCTATTCCGGATGGGCGGCAGCCGGGATCGGGTTCTCGCTCAACAACCCGATGCTGATCATCGCGGGGTCGCTCGTCGGTTCGTCGGGCGCGATCCTGTCGTACATCATGTGCAAGGCGATGAACCGGTCGTTCTTCAACGTGATCCTCGGCGGGTTCGGCGGCGAGGCCGGGACGGCCTCCACGGACGGCGCCCAGAAGAGCGTCAAGTCGGGCAGCGCCGACGACGCCGCCTTCGTCATGGGCAATGCCGACAGCGTGATCATCGTTCCGGGCTACGGGCTGGCGGTGGCCCGGGCCCAGCACGCGGTGAAGGAGATGGCCGCCAAGCTGACCGCCAAGGGCGTGCAGGTCCGCTACGCGATCCATCCGGTGGCCGGTCGGATGCCGGGACACATGAACGTGCTGCTGGCGGAGGCCGAGATCCCCTACGACCAGGTCTTCGAGATGGAAGACATCAACAGCGACTTCGGCACCACGGACGTGGTCCTGGTGCTGGGCGCCAACGACGTCGTCAATCCGCTCGCCCACGAGAAAGGCAGCCCGATCTACGGCATGCCGATCCTCGAAGCCCACAAGGCGCGGACGGTCATCGTCAACAAGCGCTCCATGGCGGCAGGCTACGCCGGGCTGGACAATCCGCTGTTCTATCTGGACCGCACGATGATGGTGTTCGGCGACGCCAAGAAGGTCATCGAGGACATCGTCAAGGCGTTGGACTAGCGCCGGCCCGGGCCGCGCTGCCCGGAAGGCGCACTCCGCACGGGCGTCTGCTGCCGGTTGGTTGCGCCCGCGGTAGGCCACCTATAATCCAGACGCTTCGGGGGCAGGACCGCCGCGACGTACGGCGGAAGGGGCAGGCGCGTTCCGTGCATCCGGAACGGCGCCGCCAAACATCCCGACAGTGTTGATGGGGCGGCGGGGAGTCCATGGACAAGAACACACTCTATGCGAAGACGGGGAAGGGCCTCATGGAGGTCAAGAACCGCTCGCGCTCGCTATCCCGCGATCTCTACAAGCTGCTCGGTCTCGTCGATGGCCGCAGTTCCTTCCAGGAGTTGGCCGAGAAGCTGAGCCCGCTCTCGGACCGGGATCTCGTCCTGCAGTTGCGTCAGCTGTCCGATCTCGGATTCATCAAGGAGATCGTCGCCGCGCCGGTCCGGGAGATTCCGACCGCGCACGTCGAATACGCTGACGACCTCGATTTCACGTCCCTGACGGTCGGCGTCGGACCGCGCCCCACGGTCTATTCGAGCGCCGCCACCGAGCAGCATGCGCGGGACCAGGCCGAGCGCAAGGCGGCGGAGGCGCGGGCGGCCCAGCAGCGGGAAGAAGCCGAGCGCAAGGCCCGCGAGGAAGCCGAGCGTGTCGCCCGGGAAGAGACGCTGCGCCGGGCACAGATCGAAGCACAGGCCCGCGAGCGCGCCGACGCGGAGCGCAAGGCTCGAGAGGCCGCCGAAACTCGCGCCCGCCAGGAGGCGGAACTCCGCACGAAGCTCGCGTCCGAGGCCGCTGCACGCTTGGAAGCCGAACGTCAGGCCCGGGCGGAGGCCGAACGTCGCGCGAAGGAAGAGGCCGAACGTCGCGCCCAACTCGAGATCCAGGCGCGCAAGCAGATCGAGGAGGAGCGCCGCAAGCTCGAGGCCGAACGCGCTCGCCTCGAGGAAGAGGCGCGCAAGACTCGCGAAGAGGCAGAGCGGCTGGCCCAGGCGGAAGCGCAGCGCAAGCTGGACGAGGAAGCCCGGCGCCTGCGGGAAGAGAACGAACGCAGGATCGCAGAGGAGGCTCGGCGCGTTCGGGAGGAGGCGGAGCGCAAGGCACGCGAAGAAGCCTTGCGCCGGCTCGAAGAGGACGCCCGGCGCGCCCGCGAGGAAGCCGAACGCCAGGCCCGCGAGGAAGCACAGCGTCAGCTCGAGGCAGAAGCGCTCCGCGTGCGCGAAGAGGCCGAACGCCAGGCCCGCGAGGAGGCCGAGCGCCGCTTTGCGGAAGAACGGGAGCGGCTGCGTCAGGAGACCGAAGCCGCCCGTCTTCGGGAGGAGGAAACGCGGCGGGCGCGGGAGGCCGAGGAAGCAAGGCGCCGGGAAGAGGAGGAGCGGCTCCGGCGCGAACTGGAAGCGCGGCTCGAGCGGGAACTGGCGGAGCGCAAGCGACGGGAAGCGGAAGAGGCGAAGCGTCGCGAGGAGGCCGAGCGCCTGCGTCGCGAGGAAGAGGAGCGGGTCCGGCGCGAACTCGAGGAGCGGCTCCAGGCCGAGCGGGAGGAGCAGCGCCAGCGTGAGGAGGCGGAGCGCCTGCGTCGCGAAGAAGAGGAACGGGTCCGGCGCGAGGAGGAGGAACGGCTTCGCCGCGAACTGGAAGAACGCCTGCAGCGGGAAGTCGACGAGCGCAAGCGCCGTGAAGAGGAAGAGGCGCGTCGCCGCGAGGAGGAGGAGGCGCGTCGTCGCGAGGAGGAGGAGGCGCGCAAGCGCCTGGAAGACGAACTGAAGCGGCGCGAGGAGGCGGAGGCCCGGCGCGTGGCGGAGGAGCAGCGGCGGCGCCAGGAGGAAGAGGCCATTCGCCGCGAAGAGGAGGCGAGACGCCAGGAACGGGAAGCCCAGCGGGAGCGGGAGATCCAGGCCGAGAAGGAACGTGCCGAAGCCGAACGGCGCGAGCGGGAGGCCGAGGAGCAGGCGAGGCGCGAGCAGCAGGAGCAGGAGCGTCTGGCGCTGGAGGCGCGGCATCGGCAGGAGGAAGAGGAACGCCGGCGGCTCGAGGAGGAGTTGCGTCGTCGCGACGAGGAAGATCGTCGTCGGCTCGCCGAAGCGGAGGCGGCGCGACTGAGCGAGGAAGAGGCGCGTCGCAACGAAGAGGAAGCGCGGGAACGCGAGAAGCGGGAGGAACTGTCCCGCCTCCTGCTCGCCGAACTGGACTTGTCCAAGGCCGAAAACGAGTCCGAGACGCCGCCCCTGCCCACCCTCGAATCGGAATCCATCGACATTCCGGCGCCGATGGCGTCGGACCGTGCCGAGACCGGGCCGCTCGCCGAACTCCAGGTCATGGGACGGGCGGATCCCATGGGAGCGCCGCCGAATCTGGACCTGACCGAGGACGACCTGCGCCGGGGGTTCGAAGCGGTCGAACGCCAGCAGCGTCTGGAAGAGGAGGCCCGTCAGGCGCTGGAGCGTGCCGAGGCCGAAGCGCGCGAGCGCGCGGAAAACGATGCCCGTGCCCATGCCGACGCGACGCGCCGGGCCGAGGAGGAGGCCGCTCGGAAGGCGCTCGAAGATGCCGCCAAGCGCAATCGCATCGAGTCCGAGCGCAAGAGCCGCGAAAAGGAAGAGCGCAAGCAGCGCGAAGAGGAGGCACGCCGGCGTGCGGACACCGCGCGCCTGGAGGCCGAGCGGCTGCTGCGCGAACAGTCGCTTGCCAAGCAGCGGGCCGAACAGGAAGAGCGTGACCGGCAGCAGGCGGCGCGGAAGGCACTGATCGAGGCCAGCCGTGCCACGCCATGGCGCCGGATCCGTCCGTTCGTCATCGGCCTGCTGGTCGTCCTGGCCGTGCTGATCGGCGGTCTCCATCTGGTGCCGTTCGCCTTCTACATCCCGGCCGTCTCGCAGGTCATGTCCGAACGCATCGGCGAGCCGATCGCGGTCGGCGACCTGCATTTCTCGCTGCTGCCCAAGATGGAAATCCGAATGGATGACGTCAAGGTCGGAGCGCAGTTCGAGATCCGGGTGGGAACCATGCGGGTCATCCCGGATGCGACCTCCATCTTCGAACCCCGCCTGCGCGTGAAGCGGCTGGAACTGGAGGCGGCGTCCGTGCCTGCGGATGCGTTGAACCGGGTCGTGGGCTGGGTGCAGCGCGATGGCGGACAGCGCAACGTGGAAGTCCGCCGCGTCCTGCTGAAGGGGGCGAAGATCCTCGCGCCCGGCATGGAGGTGCCGCCCCTGGATGGCGACCTCCTGCTCGGCGTCGACGGTTCGTTCAAGGGCGGCGATCTGCAGCTTGCGGACGGAACGCTCAAGGCCAAGCTGATGCCGGCGGACGAAGGGCTCGATCTGGCGTTCAGCGGCCGAAGCTGGAAGCCGTTCCTCGGCCCGGCGTTCCTGTTCGAGGAGATCCACGCGAAGGGCCTGGCCACGGCCACGAGCCTGCGCCTCTCCGATATCGACGGCATGACCTACAGTGGGGTCGTGGCAGGCAACGCGACGGTCGATTGGTCGTCCGGCTGGCAGGTGAAGGGCGAGTTCAAGACCGAACGCGTGGACATCTATCGTGCGATCGAGGTCGTGACCAAGTCCGGCCGGGCCAGCGGCCTGCTCGAATCACAAGGCCGCTTCGAGCTGAATGCGCCCCGTGCCGCGGCGATCTTCGATGCTCCGCAGGTGCACGCCAGCTTCACGCTCCGCAAGGGCAACGTGGATGGTGCAGACCTCGTCCGTGCGCTCCAGACGCCGCGTTCCGAAGGAATTCGGGGCGGCAAGACCAAGCTCGAGGAGATGTCGGGGAACCTCTATCTCAACGGCGGCCGATACCAGTACCGCGATCTGAAGTTGCGGGATGGTGCGCTGGTGGCGTCCGGGTCCTTCGACATCGCGCCGAATCAGGATGTGTCCGGTCGCGTTTCGGTGGAACTGCGGAGTCCGTCGAATCAGTTTCGCGGGAACTTCGGGATCGGTGGAGAACTGAAGGCCATCGTGCTCAAGCCCTAGGGACGGTCTGATCGAATCACGCGGATCGCGTTGCCGTCGGAAACGGGCGATGCAAGGGGTGGAGGCGAAGGCGAGATCGGGCATCTCTTCGAGCCGACCCACACCGCTCGCGCCCGTTTCCGGCACAACGTAGTTGCGGTGGAAGCTCATGCCGCTCCCGCGGCGTGATGCTGGAGCCACAACGCAGGTGCGGTGGAAGCTCATGCTGCCCCGGCGGCGTGACGCTGGAGCCACAACGCAGTTGCGGTGGAAGCTCATGCTGCCCCGGCGGCGCGACGCTGGAGCCACAACAACGTTTCGGTGGAAGCTCATGCCGCTCCCGCGGCGTGATGCTGGAGCCACAACAACGTTTCGGTGGAAGCTCATGCCGCTCCCGCGGCGTGATGCTGGAGCCAACACCCGGAGGAACAGGGCCCGCCGAACAACGGCTGACTTGGCCGGCCGGCGCCTGGTGTGCGTCGAGCCCACGGCGGCCCGGACCTTCGCGTCATCCGCTCGGAGGACCTCCGTCGCGACCGCGCGATTCGATCAGACCATCACCTAGCGGGCGTCTGCCGGGGTCGTCAGAGTCTCGCGGCGTCTTCGCGAGTGTCGATGTCCGTGTGGATGCCCGGATCCTCGACCGGCACCGGCCGGATCTGATCGGCGCACGTCGTCAACACGTTCCGTGCGCCCTGATCGCCACGCAGTCCGGTGAGCGCGAGCCGGTGGGCCGACGAGAATCCCACCGGATGGCCGCGGCGCCCCTCATGGACCGGCGCCGCAATCGAGGCGCCCGCCTCGAGGGCTGCCGCGACGCGCCGGATCGTCTGCGGTGCGACCTTCGGCATGTCCCCGAGTGCGATGACCCAGCCATCGGCATCCGTTGCTGCGTCGATCCCGGCCGCCAGACTCCGGCCCATGCCTTCGCGGGCGTCGGGACAGAGCGCCAGTCGCGCCCCCTCGTCCTCGAAGATCGAACGGACGGTTGCATCGTCCGCACGCACGACCACGATGACGGTGTCCAGCACGGACTTGAGATTGCGGTACGCCACGAGGGACAAGGGCAGGCCGTCGGGCGGGATGGGATGGGCCAGCTTGCCACCGCCGAAGCGCGACCCGGCGCCGGCGGCCAGCAAGATGCCGACGATGTTCACGGCGCTCTCAACGGGGACGGTGCGTCCTCGCGCGAACCGCGATGGGGTGCGACTGTCCCGTCCGGTGCGCGGTGGTCCGCCTCGTCGACGCGTGTCGCTGCGGGCCCGACATCCTGTTCGGTTCCTTGGCGCCGGTGCGTCGCCCGGCGTCCGGGATATCGAGGGGCGCACGCGGTGACGCGGTCCTGGCTGCGAGCACCGATGCCATGCGCAGATCCGGCACTGTCGTTTCGAAGTTCGCGAACTGGAGCGCCAGGCGATCCGGTTCCGCGACGTCGACGACCAGCGATGACGGTCGCGGTGTCTCGGCAGGCGAGTCCGAGCGCGCCAGACGCGCGCGCGCCAGCGGCGGGTTCTTGGCAAAGTACCGCCGGATGCCCGTTGCGATCGCCCCCGCAAGCTGGGTCTGGTAATTCTCGTCCGTGAGACGTTCCTCTTCCGCCGGATTGCTGATGAATGCGGTTTCCACCAGGATCGACGGGATGTCCGGCGCCTTCAGCACCGCGAATCCGGCCTGCTCCACGCGCGGCTTGTGAAGCGTGCTGACTGTCGACAGTTCGTTCAGCACGATGCGGCCGAGCTTCAGGCTGTCATTGATCGTTGCCGTCTGCGACAGGTCGAGGAGGACGCGCTTCAGGTTCGGGTCCGGCACGTCGAGATTCACGCCGCCGATCAGGTCGGCGTCGTTCTCGCGCTTGGCGATCCAGCGCGCGGCCGCCGACGTGGCGCCTCGATCCGAAAGTGCAAACACCGACGAGCCTTTCGCATTCGGACGGATGTACGCGTCGGCGTGGATGGAGACGAACAGATCCGCCTGGACATTGCGCGCCTTCACGACCCGATGATGCAGGGGAATGAAGACGTCGCCGTCCCGGGTCAGCACGCCGCGCATGTTCGGCTGGTTGTCCAGGATGGCTTTCAGACGCCGGGCAATGGCGAGCGTGACGGCCTTTTCCTGCGTGCCGGCCTGGCCCTTCGCGCCGGGATCCTCGCCGCCGTGACCGGCGTCGATGGCCACCGTGACGAGCCGTTCCATTTCGCCCGCCCGGGCGCCGTCGAAAATGGCCGGAAGGCCGAGCTTCGCCGGGACGGCCGCAGGCTTTTCCGAGGCCACGCGTTCGTTTGCAGGCTTTCGAGGGGGGACCGGCGGTGCAGGCGGCTCCGCGCCTGGAGCGGGCTTCACCGCGATGGCGGGCGGTGAAGTCTCCGGCGACGATTTCGGAGCCGATGGACCGGCGTTCGCCGCAGGCGGGTTCTCGCTAGCCGCTGCCGGATTCGCGAGCAGAGCCATCACGGGATCGGTCGGCGCGGCGGGCTGGATATCGAGCGTCAGGCGGAACCCGTGACTCCCGGCCGCCTTCCATGAATGGGACTGTGGCTGCACTTCGGATTTCAATTCGAAGACGAGGCGGATGACCCCCGGCTTGAATCGGCCGATCCGGACGGCACGAACACGATCGTCCTGCGGCGAAACCTGGCTCGCCAGGCGCTCGAGCGTCGCCGCGCCGTGCATGTCCTCGAGGTCGAGCACCAGCCGCGGGGGATCGCCGAGTGCAAACACCTTGAAGGGCGCCGGCGCGTCGGTTTCGATGACCACCCGGGTGACGTCCCGCGAGGTCGACAGGCGGGCTGCCGCCACCTGCGCGGCCACCGCTGCGAAAGGCAGTGTTCCGAGCCACAACGTCAGGGCGGAGGCAACCAGGTACCCCCGACCCGCGCGACGGGCGAGCGTGATCATCCGAGCGCAGCGTTCAGCCATGCCTTGCCTCTCGGCGAGCACGCGTCGAGGTGCGCCACACGCCCACCGTCATTCGGGATTTCGAGCGAGATGCGGACATCCGGAGTGGGAAGCGCGGGACCTGCTCTTTCCGGCCATTCGACTAGGCAGACGGCGTCTGTGCCGAAGTGTTCCGACAGGCCGGAATGCTCAAATTCCCGCGGATCATCGAACCTATAAAAATCAAAGTGGTAGAAGGATAACCTAGAAAGCTCGTAAAGTTCAACGAGAGCGAACGTCGGACTCTTCACGCGTCCGCTCACGCCCAGGGCGTGCAACAGGCCGCGCACGAGCGTCGTCTTTCCGGCCCCGAGATCCCCCTGCAGCCAGACGATGAGACCCGACGGGATGCCCGAGGCGAGTCGCGCGCCGAGCGCCTGCGTGGCGGCATCGTCGGGGAGCGGTATCGTGCGGTGCGGAATCACTTCGACCTTCGCCTCGAGGTACGCCTCGCCTCGAGCGGCAGCACGGGGGTCAGATCGAGCAACACGCTGAGCGTGGCCAGTTCATCGTCGCGTCGCCACACCACCCCGATCTCGGAAATCGGACTCGGTTCGGCCAGCGGCTTGTAAGTCACGCCCGTGCGGCGAAGGTTCTCCATGGACGCCGGCATCAGCGACACGCCGATTCCCGAGGACACGAGGCTCACGATGGTCTGCATCTGAACGGCCTCCTGCTCGACCCGCGGGCTGAATCCCGTGCGCCGGCAGTAGCCGACGATGTCGTCATACAGCCCGGGCGCAAGGTGCCGCGGGATCATCACGAACGGATCTTCCGCCAGGTCCGCCAGGTGGATGGCGCCCCCGGCCGACGCCAGGGGGTGATGATCGGGGAGGGCGGCCACGAGCGGTTCCCGGTGCACGGGGCGATAGGCAAGTTCCGGGGCGTCGATGGGCGCCAGCACCAGCCCGACGTCGATCCGGCCCTCAGCGAGATCCACGAGCTGGACGTCGGTGGTCGACTCCCTGAGGGTGAGGCGGACGCCGGGTGCGCGTGCGCGGAACTCCCGCAGGATCGGCGGCAGGACGCTGAAGTTGGCGCTGCTCACGAAGCCGATGGCCAGTTCGCCCACTTCACCGCGGGCCGCACGCTGGGCGGCCAGAACCGCGCCTGCGGTACGGTCGAGGATCTGGCGGGCTTCCCGGACGAAGATCTCGCCGGCCTTGGTGAGCGATACGCGCCGCTGCGTGCGGTGGAACAGTGGGGTGCCGAGGATGTCTTCCAGGGCACGGATCTGCATCGAGAGCGGAGGCTGCGAGATGTGCAGGCGCTCGGCCGCGCGGCCGAAATGGAGTTCGTCCGCCACGGCGAGGAAATAGCGCAGATGGCGCAGTTCGAGATTCATCTGCCGAAGGTATCAATCAGGCACTGACAATATATTAGACGCGCACCTGCTGTCAGGGTCAAACTTCCGCCCCTCATCGATGCGACGGTCGCGTCGAATCCCTGCGCGCTGCCGCTCGGGCACCGCGCCACCAATGCGGCAGGAGGATCCCCATGGCGGACAATTGGCGTTCCAGACTCATCACCGGCGGCGTGGCCCGCGCACCGAACCGCGCCATGCTGCGCGCCGTCGGTTTCGGCGACGGTGACTTCGAGAAGCCCATCGTGGGCGTGGCCAACGGCCATTCGAACATGAACCCCTGCAATGCCGGCATCCAGCCGCTCGTCGACCGGGCGATGAATGCCCTGCGCGAGGCGGGCGCGATGCCGCAGTCCTTCGGCGTGCCCACCGTCACGGACGGGATCGGCATGGGGACCGAGGGCATGAAGTATTCGCTCGTGTCCCGCGAAGTGATCGCCGATGCGATCGAGACGTCGACGAACGGCCAGATGATGGACGGGGTGCTCGTCGTGGGCGCGTGCGACAAGAACATGCCCGGCGGCATGATGGCCATCGCACGGATGAACGTGCCGGCCATCTACGTGTACGGCGGCACCATCAAGCCCGGCAAGTGGAAGGGCGAGGACCTCACGATCGCCAGCGCGTTCGAGGCGGTCGGCAGCTACGTGGCCGGCAAGATCACGAAGGAAGACTACGACGGGATCGAGCGCAACGCCTGTCCGACCGTCGGCGCCTGCGGCGGCATGTACACGGCGAACACGATGTCCTCCTCGTTCGAAGCGCTGGGTATGAGTCTGCTCGGTTCCTCGCAGATCGCGTCGCCCGATCCCGAGAAGGCCGATGCGGCCGCCGATTCCGCCAAGGTGCTGGTCGAAGCGATCAAGCAGGGCATCCGCCCGCGCGACATCATCACCCGCAAGTCCATCGAGAACGCCATCCGACTCGTCATGGCGACCGGCGGTTCGACCAACGCCGTGCTGCACTACCTGGCCATCGCGTCGGCGGCGGAGGTCGAGTGGACCATCGACGATTTCGAGCGGGTCCGTCAAACCACGCCCGTGCTGTGCGACCTGAAGCCCTCCGGCCGTTTCGTCGCGACCGATTTCCATCGGGCCGGCGGCGTGCCCGTCGTGCTGAAGATGCTCCTGGACCACGGACTGCTGAACGGTGACTGCAAGACCATCACCGGGCGCACGATCGCGGAAGAGCTCGATGCGATGGGTGACCGGACCAGGCGCCGCACCGATCAGGAAGTGATCCGTCCCTGGGACGATGCCATGTACAAGCAGGGCCACCTCGCGATCCTCAAGGGCAACCTCGCCCCCGAGGGCTGCGTGGCGAAGATCACGGGCCTCAAGAACCCGGTGATCACCGGCCCGGCGCGCGTCTTCAACTCCGAGAACGAGACGATGGATGCGATCATGGCGCGCAAGGTGCAGGCGGGCGACGTGGTCGTGATCCGTTACGAGGGACCGAAGGGCGGCCCCGGCATGCAGGAGATGCTGGCGCCGACCTCGGCGCTCATCGGCCAGGGCCTCGGCGAATCGGTCGGCCTCATCACCGATGGCCGGTTCTCCGGTGCCACCTGGGGCATGGTCGTCGGACACGTTGCGCCGGAGGCTTTCGTCGGCGGACCCATCGGGCTGGTGAAGGACGGCGACAGGATCACGATCGACGCGCACAAGCTGCTCATCCACGTCGACGTTTCCGACGCGGAACTGGCGCGCCGCCGTGCCGAGTGGAAGCAACCCGAGCCCCGGTACAAGCGCGGGCTCATGGCCAAGTACATCAAGCTGGTGTCGACGGCCTCCCGGGGGGCAGTGACGGACCGCTTCGAATGACGGCCTGCCGGGGGAATCCCGGCGTCCGTCAGAGCGGCGCGGGGGCGACCCCGCGCCGTTTTGCATTTCTCGTCCGGGAGACATGAAGCACCTGCCTCTTCCGCTGCTGGCCGTGCTTGCAGCGGCGCTTTCGAGCATCCTCGGCGGATCGTCCATCGTCGCGACGCGCTTCGTGGTACCGGAAGCGGGCGTCCTGCCGACCATCTTCCTGCGCTTCGTCGGCGCTTCGCTCGTGATGTGGGCCATCACGCTGCCGCGGATGTCGATTCGGGTCCAGCCGCGCGACGTTCCGCTGGTCGCGAGTCTCGGTCTCGTCCAGTTCGCGCTCTTTCCGTGGTTCTTCACGATGAGCCTCTCGCACATCTCGGCTGCGCGCGGTGCCCTGGTGCTGTCGACCCAGCCACTGTTCACGCTGGCGCTGGCGGCGCTGGTGGGACGCGAACGATTCACGGTCGAGAAGGTGGTGGGCGGCATGATCGCGTTGGCCGCCGTCGGATTCGCGCTGGGCGATCGCCTCGCCGCGGCATCGGATGACGCCTGGAAAGGCGACCTCTTCATGTTCGGCGCGGTGCTGAGCGGCACGCTCTACAACGTGTCGGCCAGCTACGCGCTGCGACGCTATCGCGCGATGGTGGCGGCGTCGCTGATGATTCCGGTGGGTGCCGTGGCCATCGGCGCCGTCCTGTTCGGGACGGGCAGTCATCACGAGTTCGCAAGGATCTCGGTGACCGGCTGGCTCGCGATCATCTACCTGATGACCTTCGGCGGGGCGGCGTCGTTCTTCCTCTGGATCTGGGCGCTCGAGCACACGGCGCCTTCGCGTGTGGCGCTCGCGGTGACGTTCAATCCGGTGTCGGCGGCCATTCTCGGCGCCGTGGTGCTGCACGAGCCGATCACGTGGCGGCTCGGGGTGGGGCTCGTGGGTATCGTCGCGTCGCTGGTGCTGGTCAATTGGCGGACGATCCGTCAGGTCAGGCGTCGCCCGTCCTAGTCTCACCGTGTCGATGGATACAGGGCGCCATGCGCACGACTTCGTCCAACGCAACAGGACCGATGAGTGCATCCCGGCGCTTCGAGGACGACATGGAGCCGATGGCCGCACGAGCGGATCCGCTGCGCGCAAGCGCGCGCCGCCAAGTCTTGCACCCCTTCGTGGCCCAGGCCGACGGGTCTGACCGGGAGATGTTGCGCGGGGTGGCTCAGCGGGTGGTGCCGCGGATGAACGCCTCGGCCGAGGCGTTCTGGATCGTCGACGACACCGGCGCTACCTGCCCAAGGACTGGGCCGATGATCCCGAGCGGCGGCGCCCGCCCGGGGGCGGACGGATCAGAACAGGTCGATCGACCCCGTGTCGACCGTCGTCTGACTGACGGCCTTGCGCGACAGCCCCTCGAAGCGCTGATCGAGGTCGGTGTCGAGCGTGCGCAGCACGGCCTCCATGGCGGCGACGTCCGCGCAGTGTCCGAGCGCTTCCGCCAGGCGGCCGAAGGCTTCCTCGACCGCCGCATTGCGACGGCGGACGTGTTCGATCAACTGTCCCGTGATGTCCTCGAACTGCAGCGAAACGACGCCCGTGTAGACGTGTTCGCGGATGCGCTCGGAGACCTGGGTGACGTTCTGCGATTTCTCGACGACGCGGTCGTTGAGGTCGCGCATCTGCTTCCAGATCGCGGCCATCGCCTGACGGGACCCTTCCACGGCGTCGAGGTCGGGACGCGGAATCGAATCCACGGCTTCATTCACCTGCGCGATCGCGATCTCCATCCGTGTCGTCTGCTCGCGGACGCGGTCGCCGAACGCCTGCACCCGCTTCATCAGGGCGCGCACCTCGAAGTCGAGAGTGCCGGGTCCCTGCGCGACGCCGGTGTACGCGGCGGTGCCCAACGCCGCCTTCACGGCCGCGAAGTGACGTTCCAGCGGACCCTCGCTGGAGTCGTGCAACTGCGCGAGCGCCTGTTCGAACTGATTCAGGATGCGGCCGAACTTGTGCGAGATCTGGCCGCTCGTGTCGTGCATGGCGCGGAACAGGCTCACGAACTGGCGGACGATGTCGTCGGTCTCGCGCGCCAGGCGCTGGATGCCGACCGTCTGCTGCTCGTGCTCGGGGCCTTCGACGGTCTCGACCAGTTCGTCCACGAGGTCGCGCAGGATCTGCTGCTGGCCCACCGCCTCGGCCTGCAATCCCGCGAAGGTGCCCGAGAGATTCTCGGTGGCGCTGTTGATGATGCTGCGGACCTGACCCAGATCGTCGTCGAGGGCCTGGAACTGGTGCTTCACGCGGTTGCCGATGGCGGTGGCCGCCAGGATCACGAGGCGCGGCACCTCGTCCGGGAGGGCCGGCGACGCTGCGGTCTTGCGGGCGGCGGGGGTCTTACGCGCCATGGGGCACCCCCGGTCGAGCACTGATGAGCGGATCGCAGTCCCATTTCACCCGGCGGGTGCGCGGCCGGGCCGGCCACAGCGATCGAAGCCGGAAGTGGCGGGGGTGCGAGGCGCGCGCGCTGGCGTCGAGCATGGGGAATCCTCCAGACCTGTTGTCGGTACCTCTGCTTAACGGCGGGCCGGCGGGCGGATTGAGCCCTCGACGCGGCTTCTACCAATAGCGCCCGTACGGGAACGGCCCGGGAAACGGTCGATGGGGATAGATGGGTCCCCAGCCGTAGTACATGCCTTGATACCGCATCCGGGTATCGAATTCGACGGCACTCACGTAGCTGTGCTGGAGGTAGTCAAGCACCTCGTCCGCCACGCCGTCGCTCCGGAGCTTCGCGTACTGGGATCCGCTCAGGGCGAGGACGGTCCGCGATTCCCGCAACTGGCGGATCACCGCTTCCGCCGGCGTTCCGGCCTTGGAGAGCGCCACCACCTGCTCGACGGTCAATGGCGGCGGTCGTTGCGACAGCACGGCGCAGCCCGGGAAGACTGCGCATGCCACGACCAGGAGTGCGGCGACGCTATTCCGGTTCAGGAATCGATTCCCCATGACGCATTCTCCTTTTCAACAGCATCGCGGCCAGGATCGCATAGGCGAAGAGCATCGCATGCGCGATTCCGGGCACGGCCTGCGGATCCCCGCCACCGGCGAGACTCAACGCGAGGAAGGACCCTTCGTCCCCGATCCAGAGCACCAAGCCCGTGACCACCATGCCGGGGTTGCGCGCCGAGTCACCGACGCCGAGCTTCCGGGCGAGCGGAATCGCGGCAAGCGGAAGAACCAGGGCCAGCAGCGCAAACGGCGCGAACAACATGCTTCCGAGTCCGCTCGCGCCCGGAGACGTCTGCTGCCAGGGCGCCACCAGAAACGCTGCGGCGACGAGGCCCACGTGCGTTCCCGCACCGAGCACCGCGCCGGCGACGAGAAGGGCGAGAAGCGGGTTCATGGCGACAGGGGGAGTCCCCGCTTGGAGTGCGCGTCAGCGGGATGGGTTCCGGCAGACGTCGCGCTGTGTGATCCGGATCGAGGCGAGTACACTCGACCCGGAGGTCGAAACGGGGTGCGCCCGGACGGTGATCGGCCGGCGTTCGCATCGGATCGCGGTGATGTCGAGGAGTCGTCGAGCATGAGGAAGCGGTGGTGGGAAAGGGCCTGTCTGTGGGGGGCCGGGGTGGCGGCAGTGGTGGGCGGCGGTGCCCAGGCCGCGGACGTCGAACGTGGCAAGGCGCTGCACGACACGTTCTGCATCATGTGCCACGCGCCGGCCATCTATTCCCGGTCGGATCGTCTGGCGAATACCTACCTCGAGGTCCGGCAGCAGGTGGAGCGCTGGCAAGGCAATGCCAAGTTGCGCTGGTCGGCCTCGGACATCGAGAGCGTGACCGACTACGTGGTGGATCAGTACTACAAGATTCCGCGGTGACCGCGGGACGTCAGGCCGGCTCGTCCGGGTCGAACTGACGCTCCAGCCACACGATCTGGTCCTTCAGCAACAGCTTGCGGCGCTTCAGCCGCCGAACGTGCAACTCGTCGTGGGTCGGCGACTCGACGAGCCGGGAGATCGCGTGATCCAGGTCGCGGTGCTCCATCTTCAGGACCTCGAGGCGGTGGAGCATCGCCTCGATGGCTTCGGGTTCGCCGTCCATCAGTAGCGGTTGTAGATCTCGAGAGCCTTCAGCATCGACTTCGTCTCGCGGATGATGGGGACCATCCGGCTCTCCTTGTCCGCATACTGCTTCAGCAGCGCCACGACCCGATCGGCGGCCTCCTGCGGGACCACCACGACGCCGTCGGCATCCGCCACGACGTAGTCGCCGGGGCGCACGAGCACGCCGCCGCACAGCACCGGAATCTGCTTGTCCACGCTGATCATCCGGCCCACGGACGTGGCCGGACTGATGCGTCGGGCCCAGACAGGGAAGCCGATTTCGCGGATCTCGGTGACGTCGCGGATCGCCCCGTCGATCACGGCCCCGGCCAGTCCGCGCACCCGGGCGGTCGTGGCCATCAGATTGCCCATGGCGGCAATCTCGAGCCCGTCCTGCATCACGTAGATCAACACGCTTCCCGGGTCCGCCTGGTCGAGGATCTCGAGCAGATGGTTCTGGTACTTGCGTGCGTCCGTCCGCAGTACCGGCCGCATCAGCGCCGTCGCGGCGCGTCCGACCATCTTTCCCTCCTGGATCGGTTTCATGTCCGAGGACATCCAGCCGCGGGCGCCCGTCGCTTCGTCCACGGCATCGGCCACGTTGCCCGTGCTGTTCACGGGGTCGCGCAGGGCGGCCATCACGTCGTCGGGGGTCAGGGCGTGCGCCGGTCCGACCGCGGCGCCGAGGGACAACAGCAGGAGGACCGTGCGTACGAACATGGGGATGTGAGGCCGTGCGGAGATCGAACCAGGATGATACCCGGGCGGCGTCGCATCCCGTCGACAATCCCGGCCGTTGCGACTCCTATTTCAAGGAGAGCAGATACGCGAGCACGTCGCCCTTCTCCAGGGCCGTGCAGCCCCGCCCCAGGACGTAGAAGCAATTGACGTCGAACCACAACTCCGTGTGATCGGGATCCGTGAAGCGGACAGGATCGGCGGCGGGGGCGAGCGGACGGATTTCGCGGCGGATCGCCGGTCGCCGGCCCGTCGCACCGGGCCGTGACAAGTGGCAAGCGGGACACTCCGCCCGGATGTCGCCACTGTGTCCTTCCACGGCCCGCGTGGGATCGATGCCGTGGCAGGAGGCGCAGGCGTGTTCGCCATTCGGTCCGTGGCGGACCGTCCGATAGAACTCGCGGCCGCGCTCGACCGAGAAACCGGAAAAGTCCGTCTGGCTCTTCACGGCGACCTCGTGATACATGGACAGCAGCGCTTCCGGGGACTGCCCGCGGGCGGCCAACGCCGTCAAGCCCAGACACAGGAACAGGACTGCTCGCATGATTCTCGTCGCCTCCGATCGAAGTACCCGGGATAAGCTCGCGACTCGCGCGTGACGTGTTCTGCCGGCGTCGCGATCCGGCTCTCCATGCTTTCATTGCCACTATGACGCATCGATTCCGGGGCATCTACCCCATGCAGTACGCCTTCTTCGATCGGACCGGCCGGCTGGATCGCCATGCCATGCGGCGGCAGGTGGAAGCCGCGATCGCCGGCGGCGCCCACGGGGTGGCGGTATTGGGACTGGCCACGGAAGTCGGCAAGCTGACGCCGGAAGAGCGGGCCCGGCTGGTCGAGTGGGTCGCTTCGGATCTGGCAGGGCGTAGGCCCCTCGCCGTCACGGTCGCCCCCGGCGGAGTGGACGAACAGGTCGCCTTCGCCCGATTCGCGCGATCGGCGGGTGCGGACTGGGTCATCCTCCAGCCGCCACCCCAGCGCGGTGTGCCGGAAGCGGACTTCGTCGATCACTTCTCGAAGGTCATGGCTGCCGTGGACATCCCGGTCGCGATCCAGAATGCACCCGAATACATCGGCGTCGGATTGACGCCCGGGTCGGTCGCGCGGCTGGCGGCGCGCCATCCGAACTTCACGGTGCTCAAGGGGGAAGGACCGGTGGTCTCGGTGCAGCCGTTCGTTGCCGCGACGCGGGGTGCGGTCGCCGTGTTCAACGGGCGCAATGGTCAGGAACTGCCCGACAATCTCCGGGCGGGTTGCGCCGGCATGATCCCGGCCACGGATACTTTCGACCGGCAGGTGCGGGTCTTCGAGGCGATGGAGGCGGGCGACGAAACCGGTGCGGAGGCGATCTATCGGGAGGTGCTCCCGGCGATCCTCTTCGGGATGCAGTCCCTCGACGCCCTGCTGTGCTACGGGAAACGGATGGCGGCGCTCCGGTTGGGGCTGGGGGAGGTGTTCGATCGCGCCCCTGCGCTGGCGCCGACGCCGTTCGGGCTCGACTGCACCCGTCGCTTTGCCGCTGCGCTGGGACCGCTCGCTTGAGGGGCCCCGTCAGCCCGTCGCCGCGCGCGTCCGGGTGACCGCGCTGGCCGAGGCGCCGCGATAGCGCCGGTAGTAGGCGAGCACCTTGGGCACGTAGCTCATGGTCTCCGCATACGGCGGGATCCTGCCGTACTTCAACACGGCGCCTTCGCCCGCGTTGTAGGCGGCCAGCGCGAGTCCCGTGTCCTGGAACAGGGTCAGCAATTCCTTGAGATAACGCGTCCCGGCGTCGATGTTCTGCTTCGGGTCCAGCAGATTCTTCGCCCCGTAGCGGGCGCCGGTTTCCGGGATCAACTGCATGAGCCCGCGCGCCCCCTTGGCGGAGCGGGCCAACGGGTTGTAAGCCGATTCGGCGGAGATCACGGCATGGATCAGTTCCGGTTCCACGTCGTGCTCCCGGGCGGCGGCCTGGATGTGCTCGTCGTACCGGGTTCGGTCGATGGCCCGGATGCGTCGGGCACTCTGGTCACGCAGCAGCGCCGCCACCGGGGACGGCGCTTCCTGCCGCCCTTTCAGCACCACGGTGCAGCGCGGATCGTTCGGGATGTTCGTGAACAGCGGGGCGCCATCGGCGCTCTTGCACCGGTAGATGTCGCTCTGGGCATGGGCGCTCCACGGAAGGAATGCGCCGGAAACGATCAGGCACCCGAGCAGCAGCGTCGTGCGGTTTCGCATTGTTGTCGACTTGATTTCCAACGGTTTTCCCAAGGCGCTCCGCGGCGGCAGGGCCGCCGTGCCGGTGCGGTCTCCCAGGACTGGCAACATTCCTGCCAAGTCACGGCGGACCGGCAGGGCCGCGTCCCGACGCCGGGCGACACGGATGTGCCGCGCTGTCAGCGTTATCGAACCGTGCCGGGACGGCTTGAGAACGGGCGGACTCGCGGCGGAATCAGCACCGTCGCGAGGGAGGAGAGGATCAGGCCGAGGGCGGCGATGTCCGTCCAGTGCGGACGCTCGCCGAGGATCACCATGCCGCTGAAGACGGCCACCACCGGGATCGACAACGTGCCCAGGGCGGAAACCCCGGCCGGGGCGAGTGTCACGATCCTGAACCAGAGCCAATGACACAGGACGAAGGCCACGATCACGTTGTAGGCCACGCCGATGACCGCTTTCGGACCGATCGGGTGCCAGGCGTCGTGGTCGAGGAGCAGGGCGCCGATCACGATGGGGAGCCCGCCGATCAGGAAGTTCCAGCCGGTGAGGCTCGTGGTCGGCATCTTGAGCGGGTATTTCTTCATCAGCATCGTCCCCATCGACCACGACAGTGCCGCCGCGAGGATCAGAAGCGTTCCGCCCGGCGCGCCCCCGAGGGCCACGAGCGAGTCGCCCAGCAGCAATGCGAGTCCGCTCATGCCGAGCGCGACACCGGCCATGCGCCTGCGCGTGAACTTCTCCCCCAGCACGAACGTGGACAGGATCACGGTCCAGAGCGGCATCGTGTAGGCGACGATGGCGGAGCGCCCGGCCGGCAGCAGGCTCACGCCGTACGTGACCAGCACGTTCCACAGCGTGACATTGCACAGTGACATGCCGATGAGGACCGGCCATTCGTCCCGATGAACGCGGATGCGCTGTCCGCCGGCGCGAGCGATCGCGAAGATGCCGACGGCGCCGCCGCCCACACAGAGCGCTCGGAATGTCCACACGGGAATCTCGGCCACCGACATCTTGATCATCGGCCAGTTCATGCCCCAGCCGAGCGTGAGCATCGCCAGGAGTGCCCAGGTGCTGCGGGGCAGGGTGGAACCGTGACGGGACATGCGGGTGCGGCCGGCGAAAAAGAGCGCGATGGTACATGCCGCGACGGGCCGGCGCTGTTCCGCGACGAGCGTTGCTGCCCAGACCGTCGACTTCGCGCCACAATGAGCGCATGAGCGAATCCGACCCTCCTCGTCTGCCGTCCCCCACCTGGCTCGCGATCCAGCGATTCTTCCTGTTCTGGGGGCTCAACGTCCTCGTGCTGTGGATCGCGACGCAGCTGCTCTCCGGGGTCGCCGTCGACGGCCCCGACTCGCTGCTGCTCGGCGGGCTCGTCTTCGGCATCGTCAACACTTTCCTCAAGCCGGTGCTGGTGGTCCTGACGCTGCCGATCACGGTGGTGTCGCTCGGCTTCTTCATCCTCGTGCTCAATGCCGGCATCCTGTTCTTCGTGGCCTGGCTCGTCCCGGGGCTGACCGTCGGCACGTTCTGGCAGGCCATGGGCGCGGCACTGCTGATCTCCGTCCTGAGCTTCGTGCTGAATCTGTTCATCCGTCGCCTCTGACCCGACCGGCGCCGGCGGATCTTCCCCAGGTTCCGACCCGCGCCCCTTGCGGCTATGCTTCGGGGCCGCGCGCACGTCGCGATCCCAACGAGACGGAGGAGTGAACATGAGAGTCGTCGCCGCCCTGGCACTGGCCGTATCCGCAACGTTCGCCCAGGCCCAAAGCTGGACACCCCCCACCCCGGAACAGCGGTGTCCCTCGAAGTGGGGCGCCGCCGACGAGCGCGGCGCGGCGAACCACATGAATCCGGCGCGCGTGCTCCTCGCCTCGAAACTCATCCGGACGGGCGAAGTCATCGAACTGGGGCGCGTGCTCGAGGGCAACATGCCGCTGTTCGGGACGCGTCGGTTCGAAGTCCACACGAAGCGCACCGGCCCCGTCCTGGGCACCAACAAGCGTCGCAGCAATGAGGAACTCGTGGTGGCCGAGATCGGCCAGGTGGGCACGCAGTTCGACATGTTCTCGCACCAGACCATCGGCAATCTGCTCTACAACTGCATCGACAGCGACGAGATCGGTACGCGCAACGGCTTCACGAGACTCGGCGTGGAGAAGATCGGCATGCTGTTCACGCGCGGTGTCCTGCTCGACATCGCGGCGGTGAAAGGCGTCGAGATGCTCGACGCGACCTACGAGATCACGCCGGCCGACATCGATGCGGCCGCGCAGCGGGAAGGCGTCACGATCCAGGCGGGTGACGCCGTGCTCGTGCACACCGGCTACGGCAAGCTGTGGGGCGTGGACAACACCAAGTACAACGCGAGCGCGCCGGGGCTGGGCGTGAAGGCGGCCGAGTATCTCGCGGCGAAGAACGTGATGCTGTTCGGCGCCGACACGTTCCCGGTGGAGGTGGCGCCCAATCCCGACAAGGCGGTCAGCCTGCCCGTGCACCAGATCGCACTCGTCGTGAACGGCATCTTCCTGCTCGAGAACATGAAGCTCGACGAACTCGCCGCGAAGCAGGTCTACGAGTTCGCCTTCGCGGTGCAGCCGCTGAAGATCAAGGGCGGCACGGGGTCGACTGTCGCGCCGGTCGCGATCCGGTAAGGCGCCGTCGGAGCGGTGGACCGTGTTTCGGAAGATCCGGATCGCGGTTCTCCTGCTGCTGCTCGTCCACGTGGGGGTCGGGGCGTGGTTGCTGCGCGCGAGGACGGCGGCCTGGAATCAGACACTGCGGGTGGCGATCCATCCGGTTGCCGCCGACGGCTCTCCCCGGACCGCGTCGTATGTCGATGCGCTCACCGGGGAGGAATTCGCCCCGGTCGAGAATTTCCTGGTCGACGAAGCCAAGCGGTATGGTCTGGCGCTCTACGATCCCGTCGACGTCAAGCGGTTGCCGCGGGTCGCAGCGATTCCGCCCGCGCCGCCGTTCGGCGGATCGCGTCTCGACGTCATCGTGTGGAGCCTGCAACTGCGCTACTGGGTGTGGCGTCACGGTGAGGTCGACGGTCCGTCGCCGCACGTGCGGCTGTTCGTGCTGTTCCATGACCCCGCCCTCGGAACGCGCGTGCCGCATTCCGTCGGACTGCCGCAGGGACTGATCGGTGTCGTGCACGTGTTCGCCACGCCCACGCAGGCTGCCGAGAATGCCGTGGTGATTGCGCACGAGCTGCTGCATACCCTCGGGGCCTCGGACAAGTACGACCCGGGAACGAACCAGCCGAACTATCCGGACGGCTATGCCGAACCGGCCCGCAATCCCCGGCTGCCCCAGGACTTCGCGGAAGTGATGGCCGGGCGCATCCCCCTCAGCACAACGCACGCGGAGATGCCGCGCAGCCTGGACCACGCGTTGATCGGAAGCCTCACCGCAAAGGAGATCGGATGGCGACGGTGAAATCGACGCCGGTTCGCGAAACGCGTTGAGGCCGTTGCGTCAGGTCCGGGCGATTCGCCGCCGTGCTGCCGGTCCTCGGATTCGTCACCGGGGGCACGGAGTCACTGGAGGGATTCGGGGCCAGCGCCACCGGCGGTGCGGATTTCCCGGACGGACGATTCGAGATCGACTTCCCGCTCCCGGGCGATCTCGTTCACCGGACTCGAGCACGACATTCCCGCAACGTCCCGCTATCCGGTCGAGGTGCGGCCCGTCTTCAGCGGCCCGCTCACGCGCGCAGGCCAGGTCGTCGGCGAATTCCTTCGGGGTCTGTATGCCGCTCGCTGACCGTCTCGTCTGCTGCCTGATCGTCCTGGCCACCGCGACGGCAACCCAGGCCGAGGCCCGGGAGCTGTCGATCGACGACGGCGATCGCACCTTGTCGCGCCCGAGCCTGGGCGTGAAAGTGGAAACCGCTGTTCATCACCGCGAGCGCCATCTCGTCGTGCGTATCCAGCCGACGGGGCTGCGCACGGTGGACTCCCCCGACGGCCGGACCGACACGGTCCAGCTCCCGCAGCGGGGATTGGCCTTCCTTCCCCGGAAGGTCGCCTGCGACCGGATCGTGATGCGGCACGGCGGGCGCACCCATCCGCCCGACCTCGGGTCGCTGTGCCGGGACGGCGTGACGTTGCGGCATCCCGGCGCGGGCCCGCGCTTCGTCGTGTTCAAGTCCCCCGGCAAGGTCAGCGCGGAACTCGTGATCCCGGTCACGATGCTGCCACCGGAAGCGCCGATCCCGACCCGCTTGTCGGAGACCCGGGACGCGCCGGCCGTCGCGACGTCACCGCTGCTCGGTCCGCGCGAACGGGTCGTGTGTCTCCACGTGGACGACAGGCCCGACCGTTGAGGACGAGACTCCCGGGGGGCGGAGCCGGAGCGGCTCAGCGCCGCATGCCGGGGCGTCGCCGGAACGCCTCCATCAGCCACGATCTGAAATCGAGTACGAACGGTGCCTCCGCGCGTCGCCGATGCGTGAGCAGGAAGTAGCGATAGCCCGTCGTGCGCACGAGCGCGGGAAACGGCACGACGACATCGCCGCGGGCCACGAGATCGTCGAGGAAGGGCGTCCGAACGATGGCTGCCCCCTGTCCCCGCACCGTCGCCTGCACGAGTTGATCCGTGTACGTGAAGTACAGTCGTCCGGCCCCCTGAAACGGTGCGATGCCTGCGTGTTCGCACCATCGTCGCCAGCCGAAGTCCGGCGCCCCGGGGACCGAATCATCCAGTTCCAGGAGCGGCAGCGCGCCGAGCTTGCGGGGGACATCCAGCGGCTTGCCGTGGTCGGCCAGCAAGCGGGGGCTGACCACCGCGTTGCAGGCTTCCTCCATCAGCAACTCGCCCTCGGCCGGATCGGGTCCCGGGCCGATCAGACGGATGGCGAGATCCACGTCTTCCGCTTCGAGATCCACCATCCGGTCCGCCGCATGAACCCGGATCTCCACGTCGCGGTGGGAGCGCTGGAAGTCGCCCAGCCGTGGAACCAGCCAGAGCGATGCGAACGACGCGTAGGTGGCGATCGTCACACGCGGTGCCGCGCTCACCCCGCGGATCTCGTCGACCTGGCGGTCGAGATCCGCGATCGTTCGCTGGGCGACGCGGAAGAGCTGCTCGCCGGCGACGGTCAGCGCCAGCGCGCGGGTGCGGCGAACGAACAACGGTTTGCCCACCTGTCGCTCGAGCTCCGCGACCTGCCGGCTGATCGACGATTGCGTCAGCGCCAGTTCCTCGCCCGCCGACGTGAACGACAGCCGGCGCGCCGCCGATTCGAAGGCCCGCAGGGCCGTCAGCGCGATCGGGCGCTGGCGGGGGGTGGCCGGTCGTCGGGCGTGGCTGGGCATGACGGGACTATACATGCGGATATTGCATGCATCGCCTGCAATCTTTCCGCTTGTCCATCCGGCCGCCTTGGCGCGAAATGACTGCGCGACGGTCATCCATGCACCGTGCGCATCCACGGAGAGCGAAGCCATGCACGCCCCCATCCCGATCACGCGCAGCCTGTCCCTGGAGGATGGGCAGACCACCACACTCACCCACCGGCGCGGCCAGTGGCTGCGGGTGATCGAGGGGACCGTATGGCTGACCCGCGAGGGGGCGGACCACGACGTGTTTCTCGTCGCGGGCCGGCGCTGGCCCGTGCAGGCGCCGGGTCGCGTCCTCGTTGAAGGGGTGGGGCGCGCCCGGGTGGTCACGGAACGACCGGCGTCGGCGGTGGAGCGTTTCGTGTTCGCGCTCGTCCGCCTCTGGCGGGCGCGGGGGGGCCCGTCGCGCCGGCTGCGAGTCCGGCGCGCGTGCCTCCGGCGCCTGCCATCGTGAGGCGACATCCGCATGTGCGGGAGGGGAAACGTCCATGCTTGAATTGAGACCTTCGTGCGAACACTGCCAACGCGCACTGCCGCCGGATTCCGTCGAGGCGCGCATCTGCAGCTACGAATGCACGTTCTGCGCGACCTGCGTCGATACGGTGTTGGCGAACGTCTGCCCCAATTGCGGCGGCGGCTTCGAGCGGCGTCCGATCAGGCCCGCACGCGACTGGCGCAATGGGCACTATCTCGGCAACGATCCGGCGGGCACGGTGGTGAAGTACCGACCGGTCGATCCCGAGACGCACGCGAAATTCGCGGCAGACATTCGATCCGTGCCGCCGGCGCAGCGGTAGCGGACGGACGCGCGTTGGGGCGGCGTGACCTGCGAGTGCCGTCGAGCGGGGTATCGCCCAACGGCTTCACGCGGCGCCGACGTGCCCGTGCACGGCGACCATCGCCACGCCACCGTCGGTGGCCGGTTTGCGGCCGAACCTTCAATCCGTGAGTGCGACCACGAGACCCGACGATGCGATGCCGCGGATGTCCGTGTGCCGGACCTCGCCAGCGCGGATCGGCAAGGCGGACGTGAGGGTGCCGGTCGTCCCCCGCTCGCCGGCCTGCAACGTCGGGGCCTCGCGTTGCGTGGCGAGGACGCCGATCAGATGAGCGATCGGCGCGAGCGGACTGCCGAGCACGTTCGAGCCGCGGCCGCTTTCCCGCCACCTCCCATTGCGATACAGATCCGGCGTGTACGAGGCCAGGGCGCCGTTCGGGGCCGGTCCGAGCCGGTTGATCGATTGCGGGGGCCCGACGACAAGCGACCGGTGAAGCGCATCGTCCACGACGGTGTCCGGGTCACGGAACTTCCATCGGGGACAGTGCGACTGCACGAGCTCGAATCCGTGGGCGATCCAGTCGATGCAAGCGAGCATGTCGCGCACATCGGTCGTCACGGGCGGGGCGGCGTGAAAGTGCGCGACGCTCTCCGGTTCGATCTTCGGTTCGGTGAACCGGCCGAGGGCGCAGATCGAACGCGACCCGTGTGAATGACGCACGGTGCTCTCAGGCACGTGAGCTCATACCGGCGCGGAAACGTCGTACTGCGCTCGCCTCGGCGGATTGGTGAAACCGATCTTGCGGCCGATCGGTTGGGCACCTTGCGGACCGCGCGTCTCGTGAATCCGGCGCGACACGGCATGCGCTGCCGCGAGGTCGAAGTCGGGCAGACGTGACGTGACCGGCGGGATCTGCCGCACCTCTTCCCGTGCGAGGCGCATCTCCTGCACGCGGGCGCCGGCATCGAAGGCAGGCGCGGTGATCATGGCGGTCGTCCCGCGCGCGAGTGAATGCATCAGTGTCGCACGGGGCGCGGGTGCCGTGCCTCTCCGTCGACGGACCGCCGTTCGTCCCGTCGGATCGGGCGCACCGTGGCGCCCGCTGCGGTCGCAGAGAGCGTCAGAACTTTCCGTTGCCGTTCTTCCACTCCGACCGGGGCGGAATGGATTCGAGGGTGTCCCAGTGCTCCGCGATCCTGTCGCCCTCCACCCGGAACAGATCGTAGAAGGCGGTCGCCCGGCCGCCGAACGTTCCCTCGCTCATGACCAGCACGAAGTTCCCCTCGCCGAGCACGCGATGGATGCGGTCGTACTTCATCGTGATGCCCTGCTTCGCGAGCGCTTCCAGCGCCGCCCCCAGCCCGGACAGGCCATCCGCGATCATCGGATTGTGCTGGGCATAGCGATCGCCGTCGAAGTACGCGGCCAGCCTGTCCAGGCGCCCGTTCACGAGGATGTCGTCCACGAAGGCGCGGACCAGTGCCTTGTTGGCTGCGGTGCGGTCGAGGTCCGTCGCCATGGTCGGCCCGTCGACCATCGAGCGTCCGCTCGGATTGAGGGCGGGTGCAGTGGGTTGGAGGTTGTCCCAATGCTCGACGATGCGGCCGTGCTCGAAGCGGAAGACGTCGAAGCCGGTCCTGGGGCCGAAGAAGTCGTAGACGGTGTGCGTGAACACGAAGTCGCCGTCCTCGAAGGCGCGCACGGTGTCGACCTTCGCGGATCCTTTCGGCAGTTGCCGCAGTACCGCCGCCAGTCCCGCCACGCCGTCGGGCACGGCGAGGTTGTGCTGGATGTACTGGTCCGGATGGATGAACGCGACAGGGGCGGCATCGCCGGTCTCGATGCTCTTGAGCAGGGCGGTCACCTGCTGTTTCGGGGTCATGGACGTCTCCTTGGCATGAGCGCCGGGCAGCGCGATCGTCGCGAGGCACAGGGACAGGGCCGCCAGCACGGCCTTGCGCCGGCGGTGACGATGTTGAATGATCATTTTTTCTTCCTTCCAGGAATCAGGGGGGATGAGTCCGAAACGACAGACTTCGGAATCATGAGGAGAGTCTGCGGACGATCCCGACGGGACGAAAGGTCGGTCCGGACGAAAGAATGGTCAAAATCGAGCGATTGCAGGAAAGCCCCGGAGGAGGGCGATGATCAGGACCGAACGATCTGCCGCGCCCGTGCGGGATACCCGCTTCGAGAACGCACGCCTGGCTGCACTGGGCATCGAGCCCATGCGTCTGTCGGTGTTGCGCGCGAAGGTGTCCCCCGAGCGATTCGCGCAGCCCGAGCGCATCGACTTCTACATGCTGATGCTGGTGACCTCGGGTCGGGGGGTGCACACCGTGGATTTCGTGGCCTGGCCGCTGTCGCCCGGCACGTTCGTGTTCGTCCGTCCCGGGCAGGTGCAGCAATGGCACGCAGGCGAGCGTGTCGAGGCGGATCTGTTGCTGGTGGCGCCCACGGCTTTGCCCGGAGGCCGCACGCCGGGCATCCCGCAGGCACTGGATCGCCTGGCCCTGGACGACTGGCCGACCTGCACCGTGCTCGGCGACTCGCGCGCGGCCGAGATCGGGGACGATCTGTTCCGGCTGCGTCGGGATTTCGAGCGGTTCGAAGCCACCGATCTCGACGTGTCATTGCTCCGGCACGAATTGCTGATCCTGATGCTGCGGCTCGCGCGTCATCAGGAGGATCGCGACATCGGCGTCGGCGGTCCGTCGGGACAGCGGGAGACGTACCGCTGGTTCCGGCGGTCGCTGGAGGAGCACTTCGCGACGGAACACGCGCTGCGCTTCTACGCCCAGCGGCTCGGTTTCGCGGAGAGCACGTTGAGCCGCGCCTGCCTCGCTGCCGAAGGACGTTCCGCCAAGCACGTCATCGACCGCCGCGTGGTGTTGGAGGCACAGCGGATGCTGGCGCACAGCACCGCCACGGTGGCCGAGATCGCCCACGCGCTCGGCTTCACGGAATCGACCAACTTCGTGAAGTTCTTCCGGCGGCTGACCGGGCAGACGCCCTTGGCGTTCCGCGCAGAGGCGTCCTATTCGGTCGGCACCACGATGCGACGCGGTCCGCGGCGCAGTCGCTGAAAAAAAAAGGCTGCGATCGCCTCCGGGAGAGGACCTCGCAGCCGGAGGGAGGCAGCGCATCTCAGCAGGTCATGCTCGGGCGATGACGCCGCGCACGCAATGCCAGTCCGGCGAATCCCAGGACCAGCAGGACGCAGGGGCCGGGCTCGGGCACGGGGGCGATCCGGTAGACGATGCCGCCCGTGCCGCTTGCCGGCGTGTTGGTGACGAGGGCGTAGAGTTCGCCGTCCGCGTCCTCGCCGAAGCCGTGGACGGTGAGTCCGTTCGGGAGCACCCCGCCGGCGAGGTCCGGGAGCAGGAACTCGCGAATCTCGCCCGTCGCCAGATCGGCGTAGAACAGTCGGCCGTCGGCGCGCGTCGGCTGCGTGCGCAGGGCCAGATCACCGAAGACGTACTTGCCTTCCAGTTCGTGGATGGCGTGGCCGCGATAGACGAATCCGCCCGTGATCGCGATGCCGTCCTGATGGTCGTACTCCAGCGCCCCGAGCGGGCCCGAAATCGGGTCGATCAATCCGTCCGGACTGCCTGGGCTGCGCGCCACGACGTTGCCCGTGCTCCGGTCGAAGAGGAAATCCCCCTCCTTGACCGCCCAGCCGTAGTTGCCGCCGAGCGTCACGCGGTCGATCTCCTCGACGTTGCGCTGCCCCACGTCCGCCACGATCAGGTCGCCCGACAGGCGATCGAAGCTGAATCGGTAGGGGTTGCGGAAGCCGTAGGCGTAGACCTCCGGGACCTGTCCGGCGCTCCGGAACGGATTGGAGGTGGGAATGCGGTACTGGCCATTCGCGCTGACCGCATCGGCGGCCCCCGTCGTCAATGCAGGATTCACCGGGTCGATCCGCAGCATCTTGCCCAGCGGCGTGCTCAGGTTCTGGGCGTTTCCGCCGGGTTCGATGTGACTCGGACCCACGTCGTTTGCATTGCCGCCGTCACCGGTCCCGAGATACAGGTACCCGTCGGGGCCGAACGCGATCGTGCCGCCGTTGTGATTGCCGGCGTTCTTGCCGAAGGAAATGATCTCGCGCCGGCTGTTCGGATCGACCTCGGCCGGATTGGCGGCGCTCATCTTCCACTCGTTGACGACGTTGCGGTAGTTCTGGGTCGCTCCGTTCGGCGCGACGTAGGTCGGCAAGGTCCCCGCGGGGATCGCCTCGCTGTTGTAGGTGTAGAGCGTGCGGTAGCCGTTGCTGTTCGGGTCGCCGAATCCGGGGTGGAAAGCCAGTCCGAGCAAGCCGCGCTCGTCGTTGGCGTTGGTCGGATTGAGCGGCGGAGAGACCCGCGCGGTGATGTCCAGTGCGGCGCCGGGCTGCAGGCTTCCGTTTTCGATCACGCGCAGCAATCCGCCCTGGTCGACGACAAAGAGTCGCGATGCGTCACCCGGCGCGCTGATGGCGTAGTCGGGCGCACCCAGCCCGACGGCCACGGTTTCGAGACGGATGGAGAGGCTGCCCTTCGGTATCGGGGGCAGCGGGTCGGCAATCTGTGCAAAGGTCGCCGGGGAAAAGGCGCAGGCGGCCACGGCGAAGGCAACACCCTTCTTCAGGCGTGAAGGCATGGCAGCGGGCTCCTCGGGGATCGGGTTCTCGACGCGTCCTGTTGTGCCGCGTAGATCCCCCGGGTGCCGCCGACGGTTCAACCGGGCCGTTCGCGCCGACCGGGACCGGCTGACGGCAGGCTAGCTTGCCCGGCTGCGTCGCTCCATCGCGCGGAAGCAGGCCCAGGCGATGAGGCCGCCGATGAACAGGCTCGGCAGGGAAATTGCGAGAAGCAGCGGGCCCGAGCCCCGCTCGGTGAGGAACATGAGCGTGAAGAAGCCGCCGCACAGGCTGGCCAGCAGTCCGCCGACCCCCGTGATCACGAGCAGGGTGGAGACGACCAGTCGCGCAAGGCTATCGGTGGGTGGCGTCGGATTCGAGGTCACGTGGGGGCTCCCGGGGGGGCATGCCAGTCGTCGAGGTCGGTTGCCGCCGATACGGATGGCATCGCGGCGAGATCGTACAGGCGATCGATCTCGGCGCGACGCCGGGCCAGCGTTGCCGATCGGTCGTCGCGGTACAGCAGGTTGAAGGTCTCGAACGGGATCATGCGTCCGTCGGGCTGCACGATGTGGACGCACGAGCGCTTCACCGCCCGCACGTCGAAGTTGTGCGCATCGATGAACTGCATGATGAGCACGCGGAAGATGTCCCGGTAGCCGAGATCCGCCGGTGCCGAGACGCCGGGCAGGCAGCAGAGCAGATCGGACAGGCAGCGCGCCTGCGCTTCCGGGCCTCGGGCGGTGGAGAAGAGCCGGACGATGTGGTCGCGCAGGGCGGCGTCGCGCTCGAAGACGATCGTGTTGCGTCTGCCGGCCAGCAGCACCTCCGGCGGGAGCATCCCCGTGAGCGGGACCAGTCCGGCCGGCTGCCTGATGGCATACGCCATGGCCAGCGCGTCGGGATTGCACGGCACCGGAATGATGTCCTCGGGGCGGAAGAGCCGGGTCTGCGCGAGGATGCGCGACCGCACTTCGGTCAGGGTGAGGCGATCGCGCGCCGCGGTGACGGATTCGGTCCGGCCGGCGAATTGCACCGGCTGGATCGTGACGCCGCGGACGCAGGACCATCCGGCGGCGAGTTCGATGATCGATCCCAGCTCGTCGTCGTTCACGCCGCGCGCCACCGTGACGACGAGCGTCGTCGAGAGCCCCACGCGCTCCAGGTTGGCGAGCGCCTGTTCCCGCACGCGGGAGAGATCCGCGCCGCGCAACGTCTTCAGCGCTGCCGCGCGCATCGAGTCGAATTGGAGATAGATCTCGAACCCGGGTGCGTAGCGCGCCAGCCGTTCCGCGAAATCGGGTTCGTGGGCGACGCGCAGGCCGTTGGTGTTCACCATCAGATGGCGGATGGGCCGCTGTTTCGCCGCGTCCAGGATCTCGAAGAACTGCGGATGCAGCGTCGGCTCGCCGCCGGAGATCTGCACCACGTCCGGCTCCCCTTCGGCGGCGACGACCGCATCCAGCATCGCCGTGATCGTCTCCAGCGTCCGGTAGGCGGTCCGATGCGGACCGGAGTCGGCGTAGCACACCGGACAGCGCAGGTTGCAGTGGTCGGTGATCTCGAGAAGGGTGAGGCAGGAGTGCTGCATGTGGTCGGGACACAGGCCGCAGTCGTAGGGACAGCCGTGGCGCATGGGCGTCGCGAAGCGCAGCGGCATTTCGGGCGGCTTGAGGTACACCTCGCGGGCCATGCGCCAGTACTCGGCATCGGAGGCGATCAGCACCTTGCGCGCGCCGTGCGCCGGGCACCACTTCAGCATCCAGACCTGTCCGTCACGGATGACGAGCTTCGCCTCCGCCCGCCGCAGGCACGTCTCGCAGAGCGACACCGCGGTGTCGTAGAAGACGTAGGGGCGGAGGCGGGACATGCGCGTTCAGGCCGTGACGGGCGCGGGAAGCGACCTGCGACGAAGCGATGCGAGGCACCACAGCACGCCGGCGGCGCACGTCCACTGGATGGCGGTGAGTCCGGCCCGGAGATCCGCCGCGAGGGCGCCCGCGATGGGCGCGCCATGGGGCGGCTTGAGGAATTCCAGACCGAAGCGCAGGAGCAGGTACGCCGCGACGAATCGGCGGAAGCGCGTGCCCGGATGCGGGGCAACCGGTCGGAGGAACACGGCGGCCGTCACGACGGCCAGGCCCAGCACCTCGTAGGCCGCGACCGGATGCCGGGGGATGCCGTCGCCATAGTGCCAACCCCACGGCAGGGACGTCGGCGTGCCGTAGGTGAGATCCCAGGGCCCCGACAACTGGCAACCGATGCGGCCGATCATCACCGCGATCGCGAACGGCAGCACGAAACGGTCGCCGGTGGAGTGCGGCCAGCCGATGGCCAGCTTCGCGACCTCGACCCCCAGCCATCCGCCGAGGAGTCCCCCGACCACGGTCTTGCCCGCGAGCCAGGTCAGTGCCGGCTGGGTCGCCAGCACCGAGGCGTATTGGGCGACATACAGCGCTTTCGATCCGAGCGCCGCACCGCAGACCGCCCCGCCCAGGAGGAAAAGCCGGTCCGACACGCGGGACGGGACAGCGGCCGGATCCCGGCTCGCCCAGTACAGGCGGGCGCCGACGGCATAGGCAAGCACTTCGAGAATCAGGTGGGGTGCGTGGCTGTCCATGGCGTCGGGGCTCGGTCGAGCGCTGCCGGAGGATAGCAAGACAGGGCGGCGTTCCGGCCACCGTCAGCGGCCACAGGAATGGAATCCGATCGAAGCGCGCGCCATCCCGCGTCTTGCGGCGAAGGCCGTCGCCCTCAGTCGACGATGAAGAGCGTCGCCCCCCTGTTCGTAACGGACCGATGCGGTTCGGCGCCGTCGGCGACCTGGTAGCTCATGCCGGGCCCGAGCACGAAGACCCGACCATCCTTCAGTTCCGTGCGCAGCTCGCCCGACAGGCACAGCAGGATGTGCCCCTTCGAGCACCAGTGGTCGGCGACGTAGCCCGGCGAGTACTCCACCATCCTGACGCGGATCCCGCCGAATTCACGGGTCCGCCAGTGAGCGACGCCCGCTTCCCCCGTGTGTTCCGTGCGTTCGACCATCGACCAGTCGGTCGTGCCGAAGGGGATGTCCGTCATCTTCATCGTGCGGGTTCCTCGTCTGTTGGCATCGCGTGCCCGTCGGCGGCGGGCCGTCACCCCGTGAACGTCACGCTTCGCCGGAACTGCTTCGGCCGCGCGACGTGGTCGAGCGGCAGCACGTGCGTCTCCTTCACCCGGGACAGCGCGATGTTCGTCTTCACCGACTGTACGCCGGGCAGCGTCAGCAGCCGCTTCATCATCAGGTCCGAAAACGTCGGCAGGTCGGGTGCCACGACGCGGAGCAGGTAGTCCGCTTCGCCCGTCACCGCGAAGCATTCAAGCACCTCGGGCAATCGCACGACGGCGCGCTCGAATGCGGTCGCATGGGTGGGATCGTGCCGCTCGAGCACCACGTGGGCATACGCCGTGACGCCGAGCCCGAGGGCACCCGGGTCGAGCAGGGCCGCATAACCCGCCACGACCTTCGATTCCTCGAGCCGCTGGAGGCGACGGCTCACCTGCGATGCCGACAGATTCACCCGTTCGCCCAGCACCGCATTGGTCGCGTGGCCGTCCTGCTGGATCGCCTCGAGGAGGAGCAGGTCGTAGCGGTCGATGGCGATATCGTTCATAGATTGACTGAAGGATGCGCGATATGTGCGAAATATACGCGAGAATCACACCAATAAGAACGGAATTGTCGGCCGTTCAGCGCAAGAATGTTCGTCTCGAACTTGCTGCCGTCGGGGCCTCGCCATGAACCTCACCGAATCCCTGCTCCATGCCCTCAAGGCTCGCGGTGCCCGTCAGATCTTCGGCATCCCCGGCGATTTCGCATTGCCGTACTTCCGCGTGATCGAAGCGTCGGGGATCCTGCCGCTGTACACCCTTTCCCATGAACCATCCGTGGGTTTCGCCGCGGACGCGGCCGCGCGCATGGACCGCTCGCTGGGCGTGGCTGCGGTCACGTATGGGGCCGGCGCGCTCAACCTGGTCAATGCGGTCGCGGCGGCGTACGCCGAAAAGTCGCCCGTCGTCGTGCTCTCGGGCGGACCCGGGCATCGCGAGTCGCGCTCCGGTCTGTTGCTGCACCACCAGGCCAAGACGCTCGATTCGCAGTTCCGCATCTATGAGGAGATCACCTGCGACCGCGCACGGCTGGACGACGAAGCCCGCGCGCCGCAGGACATCGCACGCGTCCTCGACAATTGCGCGCGCCATTCGCGCCCCGTGTACCTGGAGTTGCCTCGCGACAAGGTGACCGCGCCCTGTGCCCCTGTGCCGACGGAGAACACCGCCTCGCCGGTCGACGGTGATGCACTGGCCGCGTGCGCAGACGAAGTCCTCGCGCGTCTCGCCCGCGCGTCGAGTCCCGTGATGGTCGTGGATGTGGAGGTGCGGCGATTCGGGATCGAGCGCCAGGTCGCGGAACTCGCCGCGCGATTGGCGCTGCCCGTGGCCACCTGCTTCATGGGACGCGGCCTGCTCGCGGACTCCGATGCGTCCCTCGTGGGGACCTACCTGGGCGTTGCGGGACTGCCCGAGGTGACCCGGCTCGTGGAGAACGCCGACGGCCTGTTCCTCCTGGGCGTGATCCTGTCGGACACCAACTTCGCCGTGTCCGAGAAGCGCATCGACATGCGCCAGTCCATCGTCGCGTGCGACGGCGAAGTGCGTCTCGGCCATCACGTGTATCCGCAGATTCCGCTCGCTGCGCTCGTGGACGCACTGCTGGCCCGGACGCCGCCTCGCGCCGCGGCCGCGCCGGTGCGTCGTGCCGTCCATCCGAGCGGCATGGTGGCGGACGAAGCGCCGATCACGCCCACGGATATCGCCGCCGCGGTGAACGACCTGATGGCGAGTCACGGCAAGATGCCGATCGCCTCCGACGTCGGGGACTGCCTGTTCACGGCGATGGACATCGATCACACCGCACTCGTGGCGCCGGGCTACTACGCGACGATGGGCTTCGGGGTGCCGGCCGGTCTCGGCGTGCAGGCGGCGACCGGACAGCGTCCCCTGATCCTGGTCGGTGACGGCGCGTTCCAGATGACCGGATGGGAACTGGGCAACTGCAAGCGCTACGGCTGGGATCCGATCGTGCTGCTGTTCAACAACGCGGGCTGGGAGATGCTGCGGACCTTCCAGCCCGAATCGCGGTTCAACGATCTCGGCACCTGGGACTTCGCGGAGATGGCCTCGGGGCTCGGCGGCGACGGCATCCGGGTGAGCACGCGACAGGCGCTCGACGCGGCGCTGCGCCGTGCGATCCGGACGCGCGGCCGGTTCCAACTGATCGAGGTCATGCTTCCGAGCGGCGTGCTGTCGCCGACGCTGCAGCGGTTCGTCGCGGGGGTGAAACGATTGTCGGCGGACGCATCGACGTCGTGAACCGAGGCCTGCGTTCGTCGATGCCTCCGGCCGGTTCCTCCGGTTTGCCCGTCGGGACCCGTCGTGCCGCCGTCGCCCTGGCTACGGGGCCTTGACGCCAAGTTTGCTGAGGCAGACCGCCTTCGCGGCCGAGATGAAGTCCTCACCCGCCTGCCTCTTCGTCGAGAACGCGTCCACGTCGGCGGCCCGCTCGCTGCCCGGCGGATGCTGTCCCGGACCATTCCAGGTCGAAGATGCCGGTCCTCACGCCGTCGTGGGCGGTTCTGAGAATGTCGAACCACGTGACGCCGGGCAGCCGTAGCAGGTAGGCGGAACCGAGGTCCGCCGCAACCTCCGGGACGCAGTCGCCGGGCAAGGGTTGAATGCCCCAGGTGTTGATCAACTGCTCGGAAAACCCGTGGCCCAGTTCATGTGCCAGGCCGAAACGCACGGCGTTGTCGTCGAGGTTGAGGCGCCCCTGGGTCACCTGGATCCCCATCCGGGTCTGGCTGCCGTGCGCCGGCGTCGGATTCCCGTTCGGCGTGCCGCCGGCGACCCGTTCGATGACCGGTACCACGTCCATCGTGCCGAACACCTGGAAGGGCTTCCACGCGTAGAGGTGCTGCCGCACGAGGTCGATCATCTTGCCCATGTCCTTCTCAGCCGTGTCCTGGTTCATCGCTGCGCTGCTCCGAATCGCGTTCGATGATCCCGCCGCCCCGGGACGACACCCGACTTCCGCTGCGCCGACCGGGCCCATCGTCTCCCGCTGAACCCTACCGCCGACCCATCGGCCGGACCTTGACGCGAATCAGGTGGCGGGCAGAGCGGGACGCGCATGGTTTCGCGCATCGGCAGCCGCGCGAGGACCGGGCCGGCGGGCAGGGCCGGACGGGGCTCACGCCCGGTGATCGGTCTATCATCGCCCCACCCCTTGCCCGGAGCCTCCGATGTCCGACAAACCGCTCGGCTACCGCCGAAACCTGACCAACTACGGCGACCGCGACTTCGCCCTCTACCTGCGCCGCTCCTTCGCCCAGTCGACCGGGATGTCGCGCGACCTGATGGGCAAGCCCATCGTCGGCATCGCGCAGACCGGCAGCGACTTCAACAACTGCCACCGGCAAGTACCGGAACTCGTGGCCGCGGTGAAGCGCGGCGTGCTGGCCGCCGGCGGATTGCCGCTGGAATTTCCGACGATCTCGCTCGGCGAGGTCTTCCTGAATCCCACCAGCCTGATGTTCCGCAACCTCATGTCCATCGACACGGAGGAAATGATCCGTGCGCAGCCGATGGATGCCGTGGTGCTGGTCGGTGGCTGCGACAAGACGGTTCCCGCGCAACTCATGGGGGCCGCCTCCGCCGACGTGCCTGCCATCCAGCTGGTCACCGGGCCGATGCTTGCCATGCCGTTCCGCGGCGAGCGGCTCGGCGCGTGCACCGACTGCCGGCGCTTCTGGGCCAAGTACCGCGCGGGCGAGGTCGACGACGCCGGCATCGACGAGATCGAGGCGAACCTCGCGACCACCGCCGGCACCTGCGCCGTGATGGGGACGGCCAGCACGATGGCGGCCATCGCGGAAGCGCTGGGCATGTGCCTGCCGCAGACGGCGGCGATTCCGGCCGTGCACGCGGACCGCATTCGCGCCGCCGAAGCCACCGGGACCCGAGCAGTCGCGATGATCGGCAAGGGACCGAAGCCCTCGGAGATCATCACCGGGAAGTCGGTCGAGAATGCGCTGCGCGTGCTGCTCGCCGTCGGCGGTTCCACCAACGCGATCGTCCACCTCACCGCCATCGCCGGACGCCGTGGCATCGACATCTCGCTCGATCGCCTGAACGCGCTGTCCGACGAGACACCCGTCCTGATCGATCTCAAGCCGACGGGGCAGCACTACTTCGCGGACTTCCATTTCGCCGGCGGCATGCACGCGCTGCTGTGGGAACTGAAGGACATGCTGCATCTGGACTGCATGACGGTGACCGGCGAGACCCTCGGACAGCGACTCGAGACGCCACCCAAGTGGGTGGACCGGTCGGTGATCCGTCCCCGGTCCGAGCCGATCTCGCCCGTGGGCGGTCTGGTGGCGCTGTTCGGCTCGCTCGCGCCGCGCGGGGCGATCCTCAAGCGCGCCGCCGCCGATTCACGACTGTTCGAGCGCGATGCGCGGGCGGTGGTGTTCTCGTCCCTCGAGGATCTGTCCGCGCGCATCGATGATCCGTCCCTCGATGTCACCGCCGACGACATCCTCGTGCTGCAGAACGCCGGCCCGACCAGCGACACCGGCATGCCCGAGGCGGGCTACCTGCCGATCCCGAGGAAGCTCGCCCAGGCCGGCGTGAAGGACATGCTGCGTCTGTCGGACGCGCGCATGAGCGGCACTGCCTACGGCACGGTCGTGCTGCACGTGGCGCCCGACGCCGCCAGCGGCGGGCCGCTCGCGTTCGTCCGCAACGGTGACCGGATCCGCATCAGTGTCGCGAAGCGCTCGCTCGACCTGCTCGTGGACGACGCCGAACTGGCCCGACGGCGGGAAGGCTGGACACCGCGCGAGCTGCCGAAGCGCGGTTATCAGCGGCTCTACGCGGAGCAGATCCTGCAGGCGGACGGCGGCTGCGATTTCGCGTTCCTGCGCGGCACCTGATGCATCCATCGGCCGCGCTCGACGAGCAGGGGGCGGCAACTGGCCGTGGCGCGCATTCCGCGTGCGGCAGGCATTTCGAGGAGGACCTTGCATGTCGACACGGAATCGATTGCCGTCGTTCGTGGCCGCATCTGCCATCGTGGTCGCGCTGGTTTGCACGTCCGGCGCCGCTCGCGCGGACCATGAACTGATCGAGGGCAAGCTGAGCGCCTGCCGGTCCGACGGAACCGTCATCGGGCAAGTGAACGCCTGCGGCAAGCGTTGGCGGCTCCAGTCCGGCGAGGTGGAGGTGGAGCTCGACGGCGACCTCGAAGTCGAGATCAAGGGGCTCGTGCTCGACGATCCGTCGACCGGCGAGTCCAACGGTACCGCCGACGGGGTCACGCAGATCGTGGTGAGCCTCGTCTGCGGCGATGCGACGGGAACGGTTGCCGTCGAGTCCGGTCGTTTCGCCCTCGGCAAGTCCGGCAACGCCGAATTCAAGACGAAGTGGAAGCTGCCCGCCGAATGCGCGGCGCCGGTCGTGCTGATTCGCGAAGTCCGGGAAGGGCGGGTCGGCGGCTGGCTGGCGGTGACCGGACGATGAGGACCGTGAAGGTGTGAAGGTGTGACGACGTGAGGGGACGCAGGCGCGTCCCGACTCCCGACGCGGCCGTCGACGTACTGCGTGCGCCGGCCGGCGCTGCTCGGTTCATCACGCCTTCACGTCTTCGCACCTTCACGTTCTTCCACGCTTTCACTGCTCAGCCGACCCACAGCCACCATCCCGCGCCGATGCCCACGAAGATCATCGCGAGGTGGAACCAGACCCAGCCGGACAGGCGGCTCGCCATCTCGTCCGGCGTGCGGGTGGCGATGAGGAACATCCGGTGATCCTCCGGAGCGCGCAGGACATGACGGCCTGTCGAGGCGCTCGCCCGGCGGGCGAGGGCGAGCCGTGCTTCCTGCCGGGCGGCCGCGCGCGCCTGCACCCATTCGCGCTCGTCGAGCTTGCCGTTGCCGTCGGCGTCGAAGCGCCGGAGCAGCGCTGCACGGGAGCGCTGCCAGTCGGACAGCAGCGACTTCGCCGCGCGGTCGACGGCGGCCTCCTCCGGCGCGAGTTCCTGCGGCGCCGTCTCGGGGGCGAGGTCCAGGGCAGGACCGATTTGCGTCTCGAACCGACCGATGGCGTAGAGCGGGTCGCCCGCGCGGATGCGCCATACCCGCCGCTCGATCGAGCCGTCCGGATACTTCGTCGGACCGTCGACCAGGATCTGCGCGTCCCGGACCGACACGGCGCACAGGCCGGTGTCGTCCCGCAGGCCGATCGGCTGGTCGCTCTGCTCGTCGCCGACGTGGGTCCAGTTGTTCCGGTGGTCCTTGCGCCAGGTCGACATCCGGAACCAGAGGCAGGGTTCGCCGGAGGCGGGGTCGGCCAGACGATCGTCCGTGGCCGGGGCCGCCTGGCCGAACAGTTCCACGTAGCCCTGCGCCGCGGAGGCCACCTTGGAGGTCGGCGTTCCGGCGACGCTCCGGTAGCGGAGGAAGGTCACGACCCAGGCGAAGAAGCTGATCACCCCGATCAGGGCCAGTGCCGCGAGGACGGTGTCGAAGTCCTCGGCCTGCAGCGCCAGCACCAGGATGACGCCGTGCCCGCCGAACACGACCCAGTTGCCGAACCCCCGACGCAGCTTGACGATCACGACGGTCTCCTCCCGACAGACGACGGAATCATCGTCACCGGCCCGCCGGAACCTGAGAGGCGGCGCGGCGGCCGCAGGAGCACCGCGCGCATCGCGCGTCGCGGCGGCTCAGAGGTGCGGGTCGGGATCGGTCGTATTGCTCCCGCCTTCCTGGACCAGCAGGCGATGCATGTGCGACGCGGCCAGCCGGAAGGTCACGGCCTCCTGGTATTCGCGGTCCGCAATCCAGGCGTCCACGTGCGCGCGGCTGGGAAACGTCAGGATCACGAGGCGTCCGTCGTAAGGCTCTCCCTCGATCGTCGAGACGGGCTCGCCGCGTGTCAGGAACCGGCCTCCGTGACGTTTCACGGTCGGCGGTGTGCGGTCGGTGTACTTCCGGTAGGTGTCGGGATCGTGGATCGACATCATGGCGACGACGTAGGCGGGCATCGGAATCTCCTTCGAGCGATCCGGAAATGATGGCATCTCTTGTGTTCCGGCGGCAGTCGCGCGCGTTCTCGATGGACGGCCGCCGGTCCGCCTGCGCCATCGGGGACTTCTGCGACGCGAGTTTTCGACCGCCGCGTTCGAGGCGTCCGGTGAGGACGACCGGTTCGAGACACCGCGATCGCCCGACCTGCGCCCGAGGCCGGGGGACATCGTGAGGCGGCGCAGCGGCCGGTAGACTTGCCGTCTCTCCGGCTTCACTTCCGAGCATGCGCCGCCGTCGACTGCACGAACTCTCCCAGCGCGATCTGCTGTTGATCGTCATCCCCACCCTGCTGTGCCTGGCCGGTGGCGTATGGCTCGCCGCGCACTTCATCAAGCCGGCGCCGCCGCAGCGCATCGTCATGGCCACGGGTGTGGCGGGCGGGGGATACAGCGAATTCGGCGAGAAGTACCGGACCGTTCTCGCCCGCTACGGTGTGACGGTCGAACTGCGCGCGACCGAGGGGTCCGTCGACAACTACGGACTGATCCGCGATCCGAAGTCCGGCGTCGATGTCGCGCTGATGCAGAGCGGCATCGGCAAGCCGGACGAAGCCGCCAACGTCGTGTCGCTGGGCAGCGTCGCGTACGAGCCGCTGTGGGTGTTCTGCCGGGGGCGGGAACGCCTCGACGACGTTCCGCAATTGCGCGGCCGCCGCATCGCCATCGGTCCGCCGGGCAGCGGAACGCACATGCTCGCGCAGGACATCCTGAAATCGAACGGCCTCGACGCGGAGTCGGTGGCCGGCGTGCACGTGACGGGTATCGACGGGGCCGAGGCCCTGTTCCATGGCGTGGTGGACTGCCTGTTCGTCATCGCTCCGCCGGAGGCCGGCATCATCCTGGCCCTCGCGAACTCGTCCGACGTGAGCCTGATGAATTTCACGCGCGCGCCGGCCTACCTGCGCCGGCTCCAGTACCTGTCCGAAGCGACCGTGCCGGCCGGCATGTTCGATCTCGAACGGCGTCTGCCTCCGCGCGACGTCACGCTGCTCGCCGCGACCGCGCAGCTCGTGGCGCGCTCGGATCTGCATCCGGCCATCCAGGGGTTGCTGCTCCAGGCGGCCGAGGAGATCCACGGCCCGGGCGGCATGTTTCATCGCAAGGGCGAATTTCCGGCGAACCAGTGGCACGACTTTCCGGTCTCGTCCGATGCGCAGCGCTACTACACCTCCGGACGACCGTTCCTGCAGCGCTACCTGCCCTACTGGCTCGCGAATCTCGTGGACCGGGTCATCGTCCTGTCGATCCCGATCCTGGCCGTGCTGTTCCCGCTGACGCGGATCATTCCGCCCGTCTACAAATGGCGCGTCCGGTCACGGATCTACCGCTGGTACGGAGAGCTGATGTTCATCGAGAACGAGACGCGCGCCGGATTGACGGCGGGCGAGAAGCGGGACTTCGCGGCGCGTCTCGACCGCATCGAGGCCACGTTGAACGACCTGGAGCCGCCGCTCGCGTATGCCGATCAGCTCTACGCCCTGCGGCAGCACGTCGACTTCGTGCGCGACAAGCTCACGCGGGCGCTGACCGGGCCCGGTTGAGGACGCGACGACGGGATCGCGCGACTGCGTGATCCGGCCGGACTCGCGCTGATCCTCAGCCGACCCGGTAGCCCAGCCGGAAGCCGCCCCAGTGGCGTCCGGCCACGTAGATCGGGACGGACATGTCGAACATCAGTTCGCCGGTGTCGCGGCGGTAGGTCTGCAGGCGGGCGGGCTCCTCGTGACGACCGCAGGTGATGCCGACGCGATCGTCGAAGATCCGCTTCGTGCGGCTCTGCTTCAGATCGACCTCGTAGTTGCCCGTCATCGCGTGCGAGAACTTGCGGTTGTGGGTCGGGAAGTAGCCGTTGCGGTCCACCGCGCCCGCGTACACGATGCCCGGGTGGACGTCGAGCAGCGGTTCCTGCACGGCCGGAAAGATGCGGTCGGTGAGACGATCGAACTGCGTCACGAACTTCTGCGGCTTCGTGTCCGGCACGGGCTCGTAGTCCTCGTCGAAGAGGGCGTCGAGCGAAATCTGGCGGGCGCGCACGGCGCTTTCCAGGACATTGCCGATCGCCTTGGCGGCGCCGGCGGCGATCTGACGCATTTCTCCGTGGATCGGATGGGAGTCCTTGCGGCGGTCGGGCAGCACGAACAGGCCGACGGCGTCGCCCATGTAGTCGGCGAGTTTCCGCAGGGTGTCGGCATTGCTCGACAGCGAGCCCGCGAGTTCGTTGTTCTCGCGGGTGAAGGTCTCGAGCTTCGCCACTTCCGACTGCACCAGGCGGACCGCATGCGTCTGTTGCACGGTGGCGCGCGAGATCTCGGAGATCACCGATGCCGACTCCAGCGCGCCGGTCACGATGCGCTCGATCTTGTTGTCGGTCTCGGTGGCGAGCTGCTGGCCGTGGCGGATGTGACCGATGGATTCGCCGATGATCGACTTGATGTCCTGGGCGGCGGCGGCGCAGCGTGTCGCGAGCGAACGCACTTCGGAGGCCACGACAGCGAAGCTGCGGCCCTGTTCTCCGGCCCGGGCGGCCTCGACGGCGGCGTTGAGCGAGAGGATGTTGGTCTGGAAGGCGATCTCGTTGATCAGTCCCACGATGCTTTCGATGCGGCGCGAACTCTGCTCGATGGCCGCGATGGCCTCCACGAGCCGGTCCATCGATTCGCCGCCCCCGCGTGCCAGTTGCCCCGTGTCCTCGGCCAGCGACGATGCCCGCTTGGCATTGTCGGCACTGCGCAACAGCGCGTCCGTGAGTTCCGTGACGCGCAGTCCGGTCTGTTCGACGGCGACGGCCTGCTGCTCGGTGCGTTCGGCGAGCGCGAGGTTCTGATCCGTCAGTCCGGTGACGCCGCGCTTGATCTCGTCGCCGTAGGTCGACATCTGGCGCAGCGCCTCCGTCACGTTCGACTGGGTGACTGCGACCCGGTCGCGCAGATCGGGGAAGCAATCGTCCGCATCACCGGTCGTCGGTTGCGAGAAGTTGCATTCGGAGATGCGGGCGATGTCCCGGGTCACGCCGGTCAGGCTCCTGGCGAACGCACCGAGGCCGTGTTCGACGGCGCAGAGCACGGCTTCCATCGCGGGATCGGCGGCGTGCGGCCGGGGCGGCAACGCCTGTCGGTGGCACAGCGCGGCGAAGGCGGCGGCGATGTAGTGCCCGGCGTCGGGCGAGGCGGTGGACGGGGGTTCGGTCAGGTTCAGGGCGTCGGACATCGGCGCGGGTCTCTCGGGGCAGCGTGGAGGAGGGTTGCCTCCGGATTACGGCGTCGACGGCGGCGCCTTGAGACACGCAAGACCCTGAGCGCATCAGGCTGAATCGAGGCAGGCGCGGTCCAGTTCCGCGAGCGATGCGCGACCGAGCAGTCCGAGAGCGATATCCATTTCGTGGATCAGGATGTCGAGCGCGCGCCGGACGCCGGCTTCGCCGCCGGCGGCGAGGCCGTACAGCCAGGCGCGACCGATCATGCAGGCGCGCGCGCCCAGACACAGCGCCTTGACCACGTCGGCGCCGCGTCGCACGCCGCCGTCGAGGATGACTTCCGCCCGATCGCCGACCGCATCGACGACCCGCGGCAATGCGCGGATGGCCGAGATGGCCCCGTCGAGCTGTCGACCGCCGTGATTCGACACGATGATGCCGTCGGCGCCGTGGTCCACCGCGCGCGCGGCATCCTCGCCGGTGAGGATGCCCTTCACGGCCACCGGTCCGCCCCAGTGCGCCTTGAACCATTCCAGGTCGCGGTAGTTCACGGTCAGGTCGTACTGTCCGGCGACGAACTGCGAGATCGACACCACCCCCCGGGCACCCGCAGCCGTGCCGACGAAGTTGCGGAACGTGAGCTTCGGTCCGAGCCCGACGTCGCACAGCCAGCCGAAGTGGCGCACGAAATCCACGAACGTGCGTGCCGTGAGCCGGGGCGGCACCGTGAAGCCGTTGCGCATGTCGTGTTCCCGCGGCCCCTGGAACTTGGTGTCGACGGTCAGCACCAGTGCCGTGCAGCCCGCCGCCTTCGCGCGGTCGATGAGCGCGCCCGTGATGCCGCGATCCTTGAAGACGTAGAGCTGGAACCAGCGCGACACGTCGGAAGCGGCGGCGACCTGTTCGATCGAGCAGGTGGCCATGGTCGACAGGCAGTACGGCAGGCCGGTGCGTGCCGCTGCCCGCGAGGCCAGGAGTTCGCCTTCCCGCGCGAGCAGGCCGGCGAGCCCCGTGGGCGCCAGCACGAGCGGAACCGCCGCGGGCGAGCCGAGAATGGTCGTGGCCAGTTGGCGTTTCGAGATGTCGGTGAGCACGCGCGGCAGGAAGACATGACGGCCGAAGTCGTGCCGGTTCGAATGCAGCGTGACTTCGTCCTGCGCGCCCCCGTCGACGAATTCGAAGATGGACTTCGGGAGGCGGTGCCTGGCGAGCTGACGCAGGTCCTCGATGTTCAGCGCACGATCGAGACGAGTGGCCATGGAGAGAGCGGAGCGGTGGAGGAATGGAGGAACAAGACGACGTGGCGAGGCCCGAGGGCAGCGGACCGACGCGGCGGCGTCACGGCTTCTTCGGACGGTCCGCCCGTTCGACCGTGAGCGACGGATCCTTGCGTGAATCGGCGTCGGCGGAGACGCCGTGGCGCACCGGGTTCGGGCCCCACAGCATCGGCAGGTCCGCCCTGCGGGCGCGGGACAGATCGATCTGGTGCTGCGACGGCACCATCTCCCACGCGTATTCCTGCAGCTTCGCGAGCATGTCCTTCACCAGTTGCGGATTGCGTTCGGCGGCGTTGTCCTCCTCGCCCTGGTCGTGCGGGATGTCGAAGAGCTCGATGCGCGTCGGCAGCGTGGCCTGCACGATGAGCTTCCAGTCACCCAGGCGCAGGCCGGCGCGCATGTCCTCGACCGAGAGCGGAATGTCCTTGCGTTGCCCCAGCGTGTTGTCGTGGATGGCCGGCCACTGGTCGATGCCGTCCAGCGGCTTGCGCTGGTCGAACCGGGCCTTCGCGAGCCCGACCAGTGTCGGGTACAGGTCCGTCACGTGGATCAGCGCGTTGGTGACCCCGCCTTCGAGGCCCTTCGACCACCGGATGAAGGCCGGCACGCGCACGCCGCCTTCGTACATCGTGCCCTGGCCGTCGCGATAGGGGCCGTTGTCGGCGGCACCGCGCTCGACATCGCCGTCGCCCGTCGGGAACTTGTGCGCCACGGCACCGCCGTTGTCGCTGTGGAACACGAAGATCGTGTCGCCGGTCATGCCCTTCTTCTCCAGCGCCGCAACCACGGCTCCCACGGCATCGTCGAGCGCCGACACCATGCCCGCGTAGGTCCGGCGCGCCTCGTCGCGGATGTGGCCGTTGCGATCGGTGAACTCCCGCGGCGCCTGCAGCGGCGCCGTCGGCGCATTGAACGAGACCCACAGGAACAGGGGAGCCGACGGGTCGTGGCGGGCGATGACCGCGGCGGCTTCGCGGCCGATCAGCGTCGTGTCATAGCCTTCGTCCCGGGCAGGCCTGTCGTTGCGCATCCAGTCGGGGCCGGCGGGTCCGGACTTGCGCAGGTGATCGATGCCGCCCGCGAGCGTGCCGTAGAACTGGTCGAAGCCGCGATGCGTGGGCCGGTATTCGGGCCTGGCGTGACCGAGCTGCCACTTGCCGACCAGCGCGGTGCGATAGCCGGCGTCCTTGAGCGTCTGGGCGAGCGTTCGTTCCTCGGCCGGCAACCCGTACGGACTCTGCGGCAGCAGCGCCTGGGTCTGCAGGCCGTAGCGGAAGGGATAGCGGCCGGTCATCAGCGCGGCCCGCGTCTGGCTGGAGTACGGCTGGACATAGAACTGGTTCAGGCGGACGGCGCCGTCGGCGAGCTTGTCGATGTTGGGCGTGCGGATCTCCTTGCCCAGATAGCCCAGATCCTGCCAGCCGAGGTCGTCCGGCATGAGGTAGACGATGTGCGGGCGATCGGCGCCGTGCGCCACGGCTGTCGCCACGACACACAGGGAGAGCATCAGCAACCGGAGCGAGGTGAGCACGGTGTCGGCGCGTCGGAACAGGGGTGGCCGGATGTTACCGCAGCGATTCGCGGTGGCACGTTCCGGCAGGTGTGACCGGCGGATCGGAGGCTGGACAAACGGCGCCCGTCCAGCGTCGCGGCGTCGAGGACCCCTGTGCTAGCATCGGCCGATGTCCGAGAGTTCCCTTGCCCTCCAACGCGCGCTCGCCGGCGTGGCCCGGCGGCTGCGGTGGCGCAGGGCGCTGGGGTCCGGGGCTCTCGCCCTCGCCTGCATCCTGTGCGTCGCCATCGTGGCGGTGGCCCTGGGTGCCATCCTCGCGCCGACAGCGCTCGCCGCCTGGCCCCGACTCATCGGTGGGCTGCTGATCGCGGGCATCGTGACGGTCTGGCTCTCGCGTCTCGTCCGGCCCGTGACGGACGCGGAGGCCGCCGCCCAGGCCGACGCCACCGCCGGCCTGCACGACGAACTGAAATCCTCCCTGTGGTTCTCGCGCTCGTCCGCGGACTCGCCCTGGGTGCGTGCGCATCTGGCGCGCGGCGCGACGACCGCGGCATCGCTCGATCCGCGGCAGGTCGTACCGCTCGGCATGCCGGCCTCCGGTTGGCCTGCCATCGGACTCGCCGGCGTCCTCGTCGTCGTGACGTGGCTCTCGCCTCTCTTCACGCCGCATGTCGACGGGCGCAGTCATGACGTTGCGCCCCCCGCCGCGAAAGCACCCGCCGATCGCCGCGACATGGAGGCCCTGGTGGCGCAGATGGAGCGCACGGGCGATGCGGCGGCGCAGGCCAAGCTGCAACAGGCGCTGTCTGCGCTCGATGATCCGAACCGGTCCGTCGCGGAGAAGCGGCAGGCGCTCGAGGCCGCACGGCAACTTGCCGCGCAGCGTGCGCTCGAGGCCGCGGCCGGTGCGGAGCGCCTGCGCACGCTTGCCGATTCGCTCTCCAGGCGCAAGGGGATGGAAGACGTCGCGGAGGCGTTGCGTCAGGGCGATGCCCGGGCCGCGGCGGAGGGACTGCGCAGCCGGCTCGAGCGGGCCGAAGGCGGCGAAGCGGGCGACCGGGACCAAGGGGTTGCGCGCGCACCGGCCGACGATCAGGCGCTGGCGGATTCGCTGAAGGAGTCGCTGCAGCCGGGCACGGAGGAAAAGCCCTCTGGCGAGGCCACCGGTGCGACCGAAGGGCGGTTGGCCAAGGCGGTGCAGAACCTCGAGGAGATCGCGCGCCGCATCGAGGCGTCGGCGGCGCTCAATCAGGCCTCGCGCAAGCTCAGCCAGATGTCGACGGCGCTGAACCGCCAGAACGACCGCAACCTGCGGGCCGCGCGCTTCGGGCAGCAGCAGGGCAACGCCAACGCGTCCGAATCCCCGGAGAGCGGCGAGGCCGACATCCGCGGCGGCCACATGTTCCGGCTCGGCGCGGTCGCGCAGGAAAAGAAGACCTCGCCCACGCAGGAACGCGCGCGCGCCGGCGACGCTTCGGGCAATGCCAAGGGCGATCCCGTGGTGGGCGACGAGGTGAGCCGCATCCAGGCCAAGCTGAAGCGCGAATCGGTGACAGGGCGCGAGGCCGACGGGCCCGACGGACCGGATTCCGCGTTCTACGCGGCCAGCCGTCAAGGGGAAGTGCACGTGGAGTACCAGGCCGTCGAGGCGCGCTACCGGCAGACCGGCGAGGAGGCGCTCGGGATCGAGCGCATCGCGCTGCGGGACCGGGCGCGGGTGAGACGATTCTTTTCTGACAGCACGGAGACCGCGAAGTGAGCGTCGCCAGCGTGGAACAGAGAACCGAGCAGTTCCTGAAGAACATCCGTCTCGTGCGCGAGGAGGTCGGCCGCGTGATCGTCGGCAACGACGACGTGATCGACGGCGTCATGACCTGCCTGCTGGCGCGCGGCCACGTGCTGCTCGAAGGCATTCCCGGTGTGGGCAAGACCAAGCTCGTGCAGACGCTCGCCGACGCGCTGCACCTGAAGTTCTCGCGCATCCAGTTCACGCCGGATCTGATGCCCGGCGACATCATCGGCACGTCGATCGTGCGTGAGGACGAGGGCGGCCGGAAGTTCTTCGAGTTCCAGCGCGGCCCGATCTTCGCCAACATGGTGCTGGCGGACGAGATCAACCGCGCCACGCCGAAGACGCAATCGTCGCTGCTGGAAGCGATGCAGGAGAACAGCGTCTCCGCCGGCAACGCGACCCATGCACTGGAGCAGCCGTTCTTCGTGCTCGCCACGATGAATCCGCTCGAGATGGAAGGCACCTATCCGCTGCCGGAGGCGCAGCTCGACCGCTTCTTCTTCAAGCTGAAGATGGGCTTCCCCGGCAGCGACCAGTTGCACGAGGTGCTCGATCGCACCACGCAGGCACGTGAACCCCGGGTGGAGCGCACGCTCGCCCAGGGCGACATCCTCTCGATGCGCGAGACCGCCCGCGATGTTCCGGTCTCGAAACCCGTGCAGGACTACGCGATCCGCCTCACGCTGGCCACGCATCCGGAGTCGGAGCAGGGGCACGAGATGGCGCGCAAGTACGTGCGATTCGGCGCGAGCCCGCGCGGCACGCAGGCGCTGATCCTCGGGGCCAAGGTGCATGCGCTGATTCACGAGCGGCTGCACGTGGCCAGCGAGGACATCCGCGCCATCGCGCACTCGGCACTGCGGCATCGGCTGCTGCTCAATTTCGAGGCGGAGGCCGATCGCGTCGACACCGACGCCATCCTCACGCGCATCCTGGCGGACGTCGCGCCGGCGTCCTAGGGAAGGTCTGATCAATGTACGCGGTCGCGACGGAGGTCCTCCAAGCGGATGACGCGAAGGTTCGGGCTGCCGTGTGCTCGACGCACACCAGGCGCCGGCCGATCAAGTCAGCCGCTCGACGAACCCCGTCCTTTCGGCTGTTGGTTCCAGCGTCACGCCGCCGAGGCGGCATGAGCTTCCACCGCAACTGCGTTGTGGCCCCAGCGTCACGCCGCCGGGGGGCAGCATGAGCTTCCACCGCAACTGCGTTGTGGCTCCAGCGTCACGCCGCCGGGGCAGCATGAGCTTCCACCGCAACTGCGTTGTGGCTCCAGCGTCACGCCGCCGAGGCGGCATGAGCTTCCACCGCAACTTCGTTGTGGCTCCAGCGTCACGCCGCTGGGGCGGCATGAGCTTCCACCGCAACTTCGTTGTGGCTCCAGCGTCACGCCGCCAAAGCGGCATGAGCTTCCACCGCAACTTCGTTGTGGCTCCAGCGTCACGCCGCCGAGGCGGCATGAGCTTCCACCGCAACTTCGTTGTGCCGGAAACGGGCGCGGGCGGTGTGGGGCGGCTCGCCGGGCCCCCTCTCGTCATCGCCTCCGGCCATGCCATCGTCCGTTTCCGACTGCAACGCGATCCGAGTGCATGGATCAGACCTTCCCCAATCCCGATTCGAACGCGTCCGCCCGCGCCGTGACCCGGCGCGAGGATGCCGCCCCGAGGCCTTTCCGTGACCGGACCCCTCTTCAACGAAGCGTTCCTGCGCCGGCTCGAGCACCTGACCCTCGTCACGCGCCGGCCGGTCGCCGGCCATCTGCGCGGCGCGCACCGCTCGCGGCGCACCGGCACGGGCATGGTGTTCGCCGACTACCGGCAATACACGCCCGGCGACGACACCAAGCATCTCGACTGGGGCATCTTCCTGAGGCTGGACCGCCTGATCCTGCGTCTGTTCGAGGAGGAGGCCGACCTGCCGGTGTACGTGTTCGTCGACGCGAGCGCCTCGATGGCGGCGGGCAAGCCGTCCAAGTTCGACTTCGCGCGCCAGATCGCGGCGGCGCTGTCCTATCTGGCGCTCCACAACTACGACCGCGTGAGCGTGATCGCCTGGGCCGATCGCGTGATGAAGGAGCTTCCGGTGCGGCGCGGGCGCACGCAGGTGTGGCCCGTGTTCCGTTTCCTCGATGCGCTGGAGGCCGGATCCGGGACCGACCTCGGAAGCGCGTTGCACTCGTATTTCGGTGCGTCGCGGGCGCGCGGCCTCGTGATCCTGCTGTCCGACTTCCTCGACCGGAAGGCCTTCGCGCAATCGGCACACTGGCTGCGCCAGTTCCGGCATGAGGTCGTCGCCTTCCAGGTGCTCTCCTCCGAGGAAGTCCGTCCCGACCTGCCGGATCAGGTCGTCGTGGAGGACCGCGAGACCGGCGCGACCTGCACGCTCGAGAACACCCCGCAGCTGATGCAGGCCTATCGGGACGCGCTGTCCGCCCACCGCGCCGAGGTCGAATCCCAGTGCCGGCGCAACGGCTGGTCGTACCTGTTTGCACAGACCGACATGCCGTTCGAGGACCTGATGCTCAAGGCGTTGCGCGTGGAGGGTGTCCTGCGGTGAGTTTCGCGTGGTCGCCGCTGGAGGCACTGGCGCTGCTCGCGGGCGTGGCGCTGGCCGTGCTCGGGCTGTACCTGTTGCGGCCGCCGCCGCAGCGCATCGTCGTCACGTCGACGCTGATCTGGGAACGGGTGCTCGACGCGCAGCGTGGCGTGCTGCAGCGCTGGCGCTGGTGGATCTCCCTGTTGCTCGCGTCGGCGATCGCCCTCGCGCTGGCGGCCGCGCTGACACAGCCGCGCTTCGCCGCCGCGACGGGCGCGCCTCGGGAGGTCGTGATCGTCATCGACAATTCGTCGTCGATGAGTGCCTGGCGGTCCGATGCGCGCACGCGCTTCGATCATGCGGTCGAAGCGGCGCGGGCCGAGATCCTGCAAGCCGGCCCCGGGGCTCGGATCCTCGTCACGGACACCTTGCGGACGGCCGTGTCCGGCGCTTTCCTGACCGGGCATGAGGCCGAGGCGGTGCTCGATACGCTGCGGCCCGGCGCGGGCGGACACGCGAGGTTTCCCGATCTGGCGGCGTATCCGAAGGCCGATGCGCCGCGGGACGTCGTGCTCGTGACCGACGGCGTGGCCACCCTCGATGTGCCCGCGAACGTGCGAACCGTCTCCGTGTTCGAGCCTGCGCCCAATGTCGGCATCACGGCGTTCGATGTCCGCGCGCTGGCCACCGACCCGGCGCGCCATGACGCGTTCGTCGAGATCGGCAATGCGGACACCGCGACGGCGAAGGTCTCCGTCCGCATCGAAGGGCCCGGGCACGCGCCCGTCACGCGGGAAGTCCAGGTACCGGCGCGCGGCTTTGCTGCCGTGAGCGTGCCCGTCACGGATTTCGGCGGCGGCGCCCTGCGGGCTTCCGTGGAATCGAGCGGCGACAGCCTGGACGTGGACAACGCCGCCTTTGCCTTCCTGCCGTTCAACCGTCATCTGAGGGTGGCGCTCGTCACGGGTGGCAATGCCCCGCTGGAGCGGGCGCTTCGACTCGATTCGCGCGTGCATCTCACGGTGCTGCTGCCGGCGCGATACGCCGCTGCCGGCAGTGCGTTCGACCTCTACGTGTTCGACCGCTTCGTTCCTTCGACGCCGCCGTTGGCGCCGGCGCTGCTGTTCCATCCGGGCGCCGCACCGTGGTTGCCTGCCTCCACGGGGGACCGCTCGGCGCCGGTCATTGCCAACGCCACGGATCGTCATCCGATCCTGGAGAACGTCTCGCTCGCCGACGTCGAGATCGAACGCGCCAGGACTTTCCGGATGCCGGGGGCGGACGATGCAATGGTCGCGCTGGCGCGCACCGCGGAGGGCGGTGTGCTGGCGGCGGCTTCGGAGTCCGCGCCCCGCTGGTTCGCACTCGGGTTCACGGTGGGGGAATCGAGTCTCGCGTCGCAGGCGTCGTTTCCGGTGCTGCTCGGCAACGCGATCGGCTGGCTCACGGCGGAGAAGGCCCCGCAGATGCAGCCGGTCGGACCGGTGCGCGTTCCGATTCCCGACGCCAAGGTCTCGGCGATGCAGGCGGGCCGGCTCGATGTCCGGCACGTTCCCGGTGCCACGCTGTTCACATTGCCTGCGCCGGATTTCGTCACCGTCGATGCGAAGGGCGCGCGCATGCGCGTGCTCGCCAATGTGCTCGACCCGACCGTCACCGACATCAATGCTTCCTCGCTGTCGACCGTCCGTACGCCGTCCTCGACGCCCACACGCGGCGTGCGGTCGAGCGACGGGCAACTGTGGCGAGTGCTGCTCGGCCTCGCCGGGTTGCTGTTGCTGGCCGAATGGCTGGCGTATCACCGGCGGGTGACCGTGTGAGCGTGCAGATCACCGAAGGCTGGCCGCTCGTCCTGTTCCTGGCGGCCCTCCCGTTCGTCGTGTGGCTCGCGATGCGCTCGATGTCGCCGCTGTCCGCACGCCATCGGGGCGTCCTGACGGTACTGCGCCTGATTGCGCTGGCCTGCGTGACCGTGGCGTTGATGCAGCCGGTGAGCGTGTCGCAGACCAGCGAGGTGTCGGTCGTGTACGCGCTCGACGTGTCCAGGAGCGTGGATCCGACCTTCGTCGATGCCGCGATCCGCTGGATCGACAAGGCCAATGCCGAGGGCAAGCCGGCCGCGGCGCGTTTCGTCGCTTTCTCGGACCGGGCCCGTTTCGTCGAGTCCGCCGAGGCCATTCGCAAGGTCCCGCTCCGATCCGGACCCGCGTCGAACCCGGAGGCGCTCGATCCGCTGGTCACGGATCTCGATGCCGCCCTGGATGCGGCCGCCAGCGGGTTCGCTCCCGATCACGTGAAGCGCATCGTGCTGATGACCGATGGCGTCGGAACGCGCGGCGAGGCCTGGCGACAGCTCGATCGCCTGCGCGCCCAGCACATCCGCGTCTTCACGGTGCCGGCCACCGTGCGTGCCGGCCGCGATGCATGGGTCGAAGGCATCGACATGCCGGTGGAACTGCGCCGCGACGAGCCCGCGGAAGTCTCGGTGCGGATCCGGTCGCAGGCCGCCTCGGCCGCCAAGGTCACGATCCGGCGCGCCGCGAAGATCCTCGCACAGCGGCGCGTGACGCTGGTCGCCGGCATGAATCGCGTGCCGTTCACCGTCCGGGTGGCCGAGGCCGGGGCGGCCGAGTTCTCCGCGGAAGTGCAGGCCGACGGTGACGACTCGCCCCGGAACAACGTGGGGACGACGCGGGCCACCGTGCAGGCGCGTCCGCGGGTGCTGTACGTGGAGAGCAATGCCGAATCCGTCCGCTACCTCCGCGATGCCCTGACGGCGCAGGGCTTCGACGTGACGGCGACCCTGCCCGACGGGGCCCCCGTGGATCGTGCCGGCTTCGGCTCCTTCGATGCCGTGGTGCTCTCCGATGTGAAGGCGGAGGCGCTCGGCGTGCCGCGGATGGAGGCCCTCGAGAAGTACGTCCGGGACGACGGCGGCGGCCTCATCTTCGCGGCCGGTGCGAACGCGTTCGGTGAGTCCGGCTACCGCAACTCCGCGCTCGAGCGCGTGCTGCCCGCGACGTTCGAGGCCCAGGAGAAGCGCCGCGAACTGGCGCTCGTGATCGTGCTCGACCGCTCCTACAGCATGAAAGGCCGCAAGCTCGATCTTGCCAAGGCGGCGACCCTCGGTGCGCTCGACCTGCTCGAGGAGGAGCATCGCTTCGGTGTCGTGACCTTCGATTCGCAGCCCGAGATCACGGTGCCGCTCGCGCCGGTGCGCAGCAAGCGCAAGGCCGAGGATCTGATCTCCCGCTTCACGGCGAGCGGGCAGACGAACATCTACCCCGCGCTGCAGATGGCGTACCGCATGCTGGTCGATGCGCCGGCCAAGTCGAAGCACGTGATCCTGCTCTCCGACGGCGACACGCAGCCCGCGGATTTCCAGCGGCTGGCAAAGCGCATGGCGGACGTGAAGATCACCGTGACCACGGTCGCCATCGGCGCCGAAGCCGACCGGACGCTGCTCGAGAACATCTCGACCTGGGGCAAGGGGCGCTTCTACTACACGGAGAGCGCGGAACGCGTGCCGCAGATCTTCATCGAGGAAACCCGGAAGCTCGTCAACGAGAATGTGCGCGAGGAGCCGTTCCGCCCGGCTGTGAAGCACAAGGCCGAGGCGTTGCGCGGCATCGACCTGGCGCAGGCACCGATGCTCAAGGGCTTTGCTTCCACCAAGGCGAAACCGCGCGCCGAGGTCACGCTCACGGCCGGCAAGGACGCCCCGTTGCTGTCGCGGTGGCAGATCGGCCTGGGCAAGGCGGTCGTGTTCGGATCGGACCTGAAGAACCGCTGGGCGGCCGACTGGCTCACGTGGCCGGGCTACGCGAAGTTCTGGAGCCAGATCGTGCGCGAGTCGATGCGGCGGACACTGCGCGAGGACGTGCAGTTCCGGGTTCGCCAGGAAGCGGGGCAGGCAGTCGTGACGCTCGATGCCCTCACGCCGGACGGACAGTTCCGCAATGGCCTGGCGCCGAAGGTGTCACTGTCGGGGGTCGCGGACCTGCCATCCCCGGTCACGCTGCGCCAGAGCGGTCCCGGGCGCTACGAAGTCCGGGTGCCGCTGGGTGATCGTCCCGCCGGGGTGGTGAGAGCGTCGCTGTCCGGGGGCGTTCCTGCAGACGTGGCGGCACGCGCCGGGGTCGCGGAACTCGCGCCCGCAACGCCCGAGGAATATCGGCTTCGTGCGCCCGACGTCGCCTTCCTCAAGGCGCTCGCCGAGCAGACCGGAGGACGCTACGCCCCGGAGGCGCGCGACGTGTTCGCGACGCAAGGCGAAGCGCACGGACGGTCCCGGGCGCTCTGGCCCGGCTTCGCCGTCGCGGCGCTGATCCTCTACCTTCTCGACCTGTTCCTGCGGCGCGCGCCGGTCGCCCGGCGCTGGTTTCGCTAAAGATCCTGGCGGACGTGCCGAAATCCGGCGCGTCGACATGCACGGGACGGGGAGGGCACGACATGCAACTCAGCGAGAGGTTCGGCGCAACGCCGGTCGCTCACGGTGACGCCAACGTGGATCCGTTGACGGGGTTGTACTCGGATCGGTTGCTCGCCGACATCGCCGAGTCCCGGCTGAGCGAAGCGCGGCGACACGGCTATCAGGCCAGCGTCGTGAAGGCCCGGATCGACGACTTTGCCGCGTTGGCGGATTCCTATGGCCGCTCGACCGGCGATGCCGTGATGCGCAGTGCTGCCGACTTGCTGCGCACTTGTCTGCGCCGGGAAGATGTCGTGGGACGCACCGGCGACGGCGCGTTCGTGGTCCTGATGATGCACTGCGACAGCGAGAACGCTTTTGCCAAGGCCGACGCCCTGCGGGACGCGCTTGCCCAGATGGAACCCGAAGGGGTGCCGGTGACGGCGAGCTTCGGCGTCGCGTCGGCTGCCGTGCGACCGCCCATCGACTTCGAGATGATGATCACCTGGGCGGGCGACGCGCTGAACGAGGCTCAGCGTGCAGGCGCGAATCGCACGATCGTTCACCGGCTCTCCGAGTCGGAGGCGAGGGTACGCGTCGCCTGACGCGATCGGGAATCCCGCAGCGACACGGGCGCCCCGCGGGGCGCCCGTGTGCACTTCAGGCCCGCGCTGCCGTCACTTCTTCAGGCTGTCGCGGATCTCGCGCAGCAGGACGATGTCTTCCGGCGTGGCCGGGGCCGGTGCGGGGGGCGCTTCGCGCTTCAGGCGGTTCATCTGCTTGACCATCAGGAAGATGATGAAGGCCAGGATGATGAAATTGATCGCGATGGTGATGAAATTGCCGTAGGCGAACACCGGCACGCCGGCCTTCTTCACGGCGTCCAGGGTCATCGCGGTGCCCGGTGGGATCTCCTTCAAGGCGATGAAGAAGTTGGAGAAGTCCAGGCCCCCGAAAATGCGCCCGACGATCGGCATGATCAGGTCGGCCACGACGGAATCCACGATCTTGCCGAACGCCCCACCGATGATGACGCCCACGGCGAGATCCATCACGTTGCCCTTGAGGGCGAACTCCTTGAACTCGGATGTGAAGCTCATGCAGGTTCCTTTTGTTTCGAATTGTGAGGCCCGGACCCGGGCGATCGGACCCTGACGGCCGGACACGGTTTCTTGGGTGACCGGCCAGGTCCTCCGAACTGCCGTGGGATTCGACGCCGTCCGAAGGCGAACCCCGTTGGCATAGTAAGCGATATGGTTACTGCCAGCCAGACAGACGGCGTGGCACGGCACCGGATTGCCGCCGTCCGAACCCTCCTGGCACTACCGCGCGGCGACGGGGCCGGCGCTCCACGGCGTGATCGGCCGCCGGGCCTCGATGAACCGACGCTTCCAATGAGGCGCCGTCACGGATTCCACCCTGACCGCGCCACCCCGAGAGGGCGCATGCACGAACAGGCCGTGGCCGACATACAGCGCGACATGCAGGGACTGGCCGCGCCCCCGACGGTAGAAGAGCAGGTCGCCGATATCGAGATCGTCCACCTTCACCTGGGCCGTTGCGAGCCGCTGCTCGCGCGAATCCCGCGGCAGAGGGGTGTCGGCATGGGCGTAAGCGTGCTGGACCAGGCCGCTGCAGTCGAAGCCGAGTTCCGGCGAAGTCCCGCCGAAACGATACGGCACGCCCACCAGGGAGATCGCGCGCGCGGCTGCCCGGTGACCGGGCGCCAGCGCCGGATCCGCGGCCGGCGCGGACGGCTCGGCAGACGGTGCAGGGGCATCCTCCAGCGTCGAGATCGTCGGGGGCGGTGCGGTCACGCGGACGGGGGCGCATGCCGCCGTGGCGAGCGCGAGTGCGGTCGCGATGGACAGGCGGAAGCGCCCGTGCCGGGTTCTGCGTTTCATCGTCGTCCCTCCCGGATCGGGCCGTCTGCGATTCAGGTGCGCTCGAGGCCGCACCAGCGGGCCATGAACACGGCGAGCACCCGCGTGACCTGCCGCACACTCTCCAGCGAGACCGATTCGTCGATGCCGTGGATGTGGCTGGACTCGGGACCGTAGCAGGTGGCCGGGATACCGCCATACACGTGGAAGACCCGGACGTCGGTGGTGGCCGTGCTTGCAAGATAGCGCGGTTCCGCGGCCATGACGTGCTCGTGCGACTGGGCCAGCACTTCCATCAGCGGTTGCGCGCGTTCGATGACGCAGCCCTCCGATTGCAGGCCGGCATAGCGGATGCGGTACTGGACGCCACGCAGTTTCGGATCGGATTCCGCCGTTCGTTGCAGGCGCGCTTCGATGGCTGCGCGCGCTTCCGCCACGGTCGTGCCGGGGTAGAAGCCGCAACGCACGTCGATGACGCATCGGGTGGGCACCGAGGACGTCCATTCGCCGCCCTGGATGCGGCCGAGATTGAAGTTGATCGGGCGCTCGAGGTCGGCAAACGCGGGGTGGCGGGCCGACGGCGCATTCCACTCGTCGCGCAAGGTCTCGAGTCCGCGGTAGAGCGCGAAGGCGGCCTCGATCGCGTTGATGCCGCGGCTCACGTCGAGCACATGGGCCGGGCGGCCCTGGACCTCCACCGACAGCCAGATCACGCCCACCTGTGCCGTCAGGAGGGACTGGTCGAACGGTTCGGGGATCACGGCACCATCGGCACGATAGCCGCGATGCAGGCACGCGAGGGCACCGTTGCCGGTGCATTCCTCCTCGACGACCGATTGCATCCAGACCGGGGCCGCCGGCTGCCGTCCGATGCGGCGCAGCGCGAGGAAGGCGGTGACGTAGGCCGCGATGCCGGCCTTCATGTCGCCGGCACCGCGTCCGTACAGCCGTCCCGCGCGGATGACCGGTTCGAACGGTGGGGTGGTCCACAGATCGGTGGCGCCGACCGGTACCACATCGATGTGCCCGTTGAGGATCAGCGACCGGCCGGTCGCGTCGCGCGGGACATGAGCCCCCACCACGTTGTCATGCCGATGCCAGTGCCCCACCGGCGGGGCAAAACCCGGCGCCGTCGCGAGATCCTCGTCGCGCATCTCGAAGCGGTCGACCGACAGGCCCAGCCCCTGGAACAGCCCTTCCATGTAGTCCTGCGCAGAGGCTTCCTCGCCGAGCACGCTGGGAAAGCGCACGAGGCTCGCGAGCATCCGTTGCAGTTCGGGCTGGAGGTCGTCGCAGGCGGCGAGGAGATCCTGTTCGAGCGCGGAGTCGGACGCCGCAGTGGTATCGGTGCGAAGCACGTTGGCATCTCCGTGCGGACGGTGGGACGGCAAGTGTATTCGGCCGGTGCCGGCAGGGCGAGCCGGATTGCGCTTCCACGCGTCCTTCCAAAAGAAAACGGGCGCCGAGGCGCCCGTCGTCCACCGGAGGCGGGGGCGGCGTGACCGCGCCCGCCGTCCCGGCGATCACTCCATCACTTTCAGTTCCACGCGGCGGTTCTGCGCGCGGCCGGCGGCCGACTTGTTGTCACCCACCGGCTTGTCGGGGCCGTAGCCCTTCGCGGTCAGGTTCTCGGCCGGGACGCCCTTGGCGACCAGATAGGACATCACGACCTCGGCGCGCCGCTGCGACAACGCACGGTTGATGGCCACGGCGCCGCTGGTGTCGGTGTGGCCGGAGACTTCGACCTTGACCTTGCCGGCCTTCAGCTGATCGGCCACGTTGTTGAGCACGAACAGCGAGTCGCGGGTCAGCTTGGCCGACGCGCTCTCGAAGTTCACGCCCTTCAGCACGATCGACTGACCGGGCGTGGTCGGGACGACCGTCGGTGCGGCGGCGCCGGCCGCGGCCTTCGGCGCGGTCGGGGCAGCGGGAGCCGGCGTGGCGGCGGCACCACCGGCAGCGCCCGGAGCATCGCACCCAGCGGCATCGACCTTGGTGCCGGCCTTCGTGTTCGGGCAGCGGTCGAGGATGTCGGAGACGCCGTCACCGTCGCTGTCCACCGCGCAGCCGTCGGAACCGACCTTCACGCCGCCCGGGGTTCCCGCGCAGCGATCCCGGCTGTCGGGAATGCCGTCACTGTCGGAATCCATCTCGCAGCCGTTGCTGAGCACCGTGGCGCCGGCCGGCGTGTTCGGGCACAGGTCGTTCACGTCGGGCACGCCGTCGCCGTCGCCGTCGGTCGAGGGCACGCAGCCGGTCGCATCCACTGCCGCACCCTTGGGTGTGGCGGCGCACTTGTCCTGCGTGTCGGCCACGCCGTCGCCGTCCGTGTCCATGTTCTCGGGACAGCCGCTGGCGCTCACCTTGGCACCGGCAGGCGTATCCGGGCAGACATCCGCCTTGTCCGCCACGCCGTCCTTGTCGGCGTCGGGCGGGGCCTTGTCCTGGCTGTCGCACGCCCACCAGCCGAGCAGGCCGCCCGCGATCGCGCCGATGGCCATGGCTTCCTTGTTCTCGACGGATCCGACACCGCCGGCGAGCAGGCCGCCCGCCACTGCACAGGCCGCGGGGCTCTTGAACATGTCGCTGCTGCCCAGGTTGTCCTTCATGCCGTTCATGGTGGAGCAGCCACTCACGAGGACGGCCGCGGCGCCCAGCAGGGCGAGGCGTTCGACGAGTCTCACGGTGAAATATCCTTGTTTCGAGTTGCAGGACGGCAAGCCTGCCGTCCCATAGGGGGAATTCCGAGCCTCGTATTCTGACCGTCCCCGGCCCTGCATACAACCCGGGGCAAACGGCTTATTTCCCTGCCTTGGCCCACTCGGCTTCCTGCAGGGCGCGCCATTGCACCTTGCCCGTCCCGGACCGGGGCAGCGCGTCGACGAACGCCACGGTGCGGGGGATCTTGTACGAGGCCATGTGTTCCCGCGACCACGTCATGATGTCGTCCGCCGTCACCTTGCCCTTGAACTCCTCCCGCAGGACCACGTAGGCCTTGACCGTCTCGCCGCGACGCTCGTCGGGGGCGGCGACGATGCAGGCTTCCTGGATGGCGGGATGGTGGAATAGCGTCGCTTCCACCTCGGCCGGCCAGACCTTGTAGCCGGAGGCATTGATCATCCGCTTCAGGCGATCGGCGATGTAGAAGAAGCCGTCCTCGTCGATCCGGCCGAGGTCGCCGGTGCGCAGGAAGCGCCGGCCGTCGATTTCCACGAACGCCGCGGCCGTCGCGGCCTCGTTCTGCCAGTAGCCCAGCATCAGTTGCGGGCCGCGCGACACGATCTCGCCCACCTCCTCCGGCCCCAGCACGGCCCGGGTCTCGGGATCGATGACCAGCGACTCCGTGTCGTAGGTCGGAATGCCCAGACACTGCTTGCGCAGGTTGCCGTGCGGATTGATGTGCGTCTGGGAGATCGTCTCGGTCATGCCGTACGCTTCCATGTACTCGACGCCGCATCGCTCGTACAGCTCGCGGGCCACCGCTTCCGGCATGGATGCACCGCCGCCGAAGATGCCCACGATGGATGACAGGTCGCGTTGCGCCGTCGACGGGTGGGCCAGCAGGTCCACCACCATCGTCGGCACGTTGGCCCAGTGGGTGCAGCCGTAGCGTTCGATCAGGTAGCCGGCGGCGGCCGGATCCCACCGGGGCAGGAAGACGATGGAGGCGCCCTGGTAGATCGGCCCGTTCATGCTGTGCTGCATGCCTGTCACGTGGAACATGGGCGCCGTGGCGAGATTGACCGAATCCTGGGTCATCAGCTCCCACATCGAGCCGCCCACCAGCGTGGTCATCAGCGTGCGGTGCGTGTGCATGCAGCCCTTGGGCTTGCCCGTGGTGCCGGACGTGTAGAGGATGGCGCCCAGGTCATCGGCCGTCGCGCGATGGGGACCGGGCTCGTGGTCCCCGGCGAGCGCATCGACCCACGCGACGGCGCCAGGCGTGTCGAGGACCCGGCGGGGGGCACGGACGAAGTCGGGCACCGTCATCCCGGTGGCGGCCGTCAGTTCATCCGAATACGTGGCGACGATGACATGGTCGGCGCGCGTGCCCATCAGCGGCGCGAACCGATCGAACAGTTCCTGGCCGACGAGGGCGACCCGCGCGCCGCTGTCGTCGAAGTAGTGCTCCAGTTCCTCGGTCACGTTCATCGGCGAAACCGGAACCACCACGGCGTCGGCCCGGAGGATCGCGTAGTACGCCACGATGACCTGCGGGCAGTTCTGCATGTCGAGCAGCACCCGGTCGCCCTGGCGGACGCCGCACACGTGCTGCAGGTAGCCGGCGAGCCGCTTGGCACGCGCATACAGCTCGGCGTATTTCACGCGGCTGTCGTAGAAGACCGTGGCCGTCTTGTGCGGATAGCGCTGGGCGGAAATGGAGAGGTTGAGCCACAGGCTGGTCTCGGGAATCGAGAGGCTGCGCGGGAACTGCTTGGGCCAGCAGGCGTAGTCGTGGGGGGTCATGAAGGCAACGATCGAGTCGAATCGGGGAAGGGCTCGGACGGGCACCGGGAGCCCCGGACGTCAGGCCCTGACGCAAGCGCCTGTCCTGAAGGAATGTTCCCACAGAACCGCGCGTCCGGTGCCGCGGCCACCGCGGTGCGTGCCTGCAAGCGTGCGACGACAGCCTGCCGGCACCTCAGCGCCACTCCGCTTCCTGAAGGGCGCGCCATTGGACCTTGCCGGTGCCGGAGCGCGGCAGCGACCGCGCGAACTCGACGACGCGCGGAATCTTGTAGGCCGCCATGTACTGGCGCGACCACGCGACGATGTCGTCGGGCGTGACCGCTGCCTCGTGTCCGTCGCGGAGCACGACGACCGCCTTGACGGTCTCCCCGCGCGTGGCGTCGGGGGTGGAGATCACGCAGGCTTCCTGGATGTCGGGGTGGCGGTACAGCAGGGCCTCCACTTCCGCCGGCCAGACCTTGAAGCCCGACGCGTTGATCATCCGCTTCAGCCGGTCGGTGATGAAGAAATAGCCGTCGTCGTCGTAGCGGCCGAGATCGCCGGTGCGGAAGAAGCGGCGCCCCTCCAGTTCGAGGAACGCCGCCGCCGTCGCGGCCTCGCTCTTCCAGTAGCCCTTGAAGACCTGCGGCCCGCTCACGACGATCTCGCCCACCTCGTTCGGCCCGAGCACCGCGAAGGTCGTCGGATCGATGACCCGCGCTTCGGTGTCGAAGATCGGGATGCCGAGGCACTGCTTCTTCGGCCGGTCCGGCGGATTGATGTGGGTGGGGGCGATGGTCTCCGACAGGCCGTAGCCCTCGATGTAGTCGAGCCCGAGCATGTCGTGCAGCCGCTGCGCCACCGCCTCGGGCATCGCAGCGCCGCCGCCGCCGATGCGCACCAGGCTCGTCAGGCGGTAGTCCGCGAGCGACGGATTCGACAGGAAGTCGATCGCCATCGTCGCGATGTTGGTCCAGGTGTTCACCGAATAGCGTTCGATGAGGCGGGCGGCGGTGTCGCGATCCCACCGCTGCATCATCACGATGGTGCCGCCGAGGAAGATCGGTCCGTTCATGCTGCTCTGCATGCCCGTGACGTGGAAGTTCGGCAGCGTCGACAGCGAGACGCTGTCGGGGATGTGGCGCATCCACGCCGCACCCGCCACTGCGGTCATCATCGCCGTGCCGTGGGTGTGGATGCAGCCCTTCGGCAATCCGGTCGTTCCGGACGTGTAGGGCATCACGCACAGGTCCTCGGGCCCTGCCTCGCCCGGTGCGGGGACGCAGCCCGCGCCCACGGCGTCCGACCACAAGGTGATGCCCGCACCGGCGATCGGCAAGCGGGGAGCGCTCACCGCTTCGGGCAGCGGCAGGTCGGTGGCAGCGGTCGCGTAATCCGAGTACGCGACGACGATCGCATGGGTCACGGTGCCGTCGTCGAGCAGCGGTCGCACCTGTTCGAAGCGCTCCTGCCCGCAGAGGATCGTCGTCGCGTCCGCATTGGTCGCGTAGTGCCGCAACTCCTCGGCGAGATTCATCGGGTTCACCGGGACCACCATCGCGTCCGCGCGGAGGATGCCGTAGAAGGCCAGGATGAACTGCGGACAGTTCTGCAGATACATCAGGACGCGATCGCCGCGCTTCACGCGGCAGTGCTGCTGGAGAAACCCGGCCAGCGCCCGGGCTTCGGCCCACGCCCGGGCGTAGGTCAGCGGCGTGTCGTAGAAGATCGTCATCGGCCGATCCGGGTACCGATGCGCCGAGACCTCGAGGTTGTAGTGCAGCGCCGTGTGCGGCGCTTCGAGGGAGCGGGGCAGGGCCTTCGGCCAGTGGGCGAAGTGGCGGTGGGTCATGGCGGGACGCGAGACGGGACGAGGACCCGATTCTATGGGGTAAATCCGGCCCGGCGTCCACGCGTCGCACGGAATCCATTCCGGGGTCCGCACGCAACCTCTCGGCGCAGGGCCATCCGCATTGTGGCGTCGGGACGTGCGCCCGACCTTGGGCACGGTGAAGGCCAAGACCCGCGTCGCGCACTCCCGCGCGCGGCGCGCCGCGCCCACCGGGTGTCAGCGAAATGTCGGTACCGTCGCCGCCGTACGTGCCTCGCGCGCCAGTCGCGGCACCGCCGGACTGTCGAGCGCGCGGAGGAAGGCTTCGAGATCCCGCTTCCGGGATGCCGTCAGGCCGAGCGGGCGGATCCTCGGGTCCTGGCCCGGAGCCGCGCTGCCGCCGCGATCGTAGAAGTCGATCACGGCCGCCAGCGTCGGCAGCGATCCGTCGTGCATGTACGGTGGTGTCAGCGCGACGTTGCGCAGGGTCGGCGTCTTGTAGCGGTATCTGTCCTCGGGGCGGTGCGTGACTTCCTCGCGGCCGCCATCGGCCGCGTTCCGACCGAAGGCGGCCTCGATCGTGGCCAGCGTGAGCGTGGTGTTCACGTTGGCCGCCAGCGGCACGTCCACCCCGCGGACCAGCGCTGCCGCGCGGCGGGCGACGATGCCCGTATCGTGGAAATCGTGGTCGGTGAACTCGGCATGCCCCGGATCGATGCGGTGGCACGCTGCGCATCCCGCGTCGCCGACGAACAGGGCGTGTCCGCGCTGCGCTTCGGGACTCAGCGCGTCGCGGTCGCCGCCATAGGCCCATCGATCGAACGCCGAGCCGCCGGCGATCAGCGAACGTTCATACGCGGCAAGGGCGCCGGCGATACGGGTCTCGTCGACGCGCGAGTCGCCGAAGGCGCGGCGGAACCAGGGCCGGTAGTCGCGCAACCTGCCGATGCGTCGCACGGCGGCAGTCTTGGTTCCGTTCCCCATCTCGTCGGGCGCCAGCAACGGTCCCCATGCCTGCGCTTCGAGCGTCGGCGAGCGACCGTCGTGGAACAGTGTCCGCTGCAATCCGACGTTCAGCAGCGTCGGGGCATTGCGCCGCAGACTGCGGCCCTCGATGCCGACGGCGGTCTGCAATTCGGTCACGACGAAGGTCTGCTCGGGGACGTGGCACATGCCGCAGGACATCGTCCCGTTGGGCGAGAGGCGGCGGTCCATGAAGAGGCGGCGGCCGAGGGCGATGCGGGCCGGGGGATCGGCTGCGACGGCGGAGGCGGGAAGGCCGAGGCTGTCGGGTGTCGCCGCGGCCACGACACCGGCGAACATCAGCAGCGCACCGGCCGGCGCGCGGGGCGGCCGCGCGGGTCTCACGGCTCCATCAGCAACGTGCGCACGTCGTTCACCACCACGTTCGGCACGAGATACGACGTCGAATAGATCTCCCGCACCCAGCCGTCGCGGTCGATGAGGAAGACCTTCAGCACGTGCGACAGGTCCTTCGATGCGCGGCCGTCCGCGGCGCGCGACACGTCCTGCTCGAAGCCTTCGAGCAGCCGCGCCAGATCCCTCGCGGAGGCAGGCGCCGCGAAGTGCCACGGGATGGACGACGGGCGCTCCGATCGCGTGCCCGCGTAGTCGCGCATCACGGCCGGCGTGTCGCGGACCGGATCGAACGACACGCTCGCGAGCGCGACCTTGCCCTTCGCTTCCGGCAACGCGGCCAGTTGCCTGCGTACGCGGTCCAGGATGAACAGCGCCAGCGGGCAACCCTTCTCGTCGCTGCACTGCGTGTACATGAGCGACAGCAGCGTGACGCGACCGTTCGCGAGGTGCGGGAGCGATTGCTTCCGGCCCGCGCTGTCGAGCAGCTGAACCGACGGCGCGCGGAGGATCCGCTCGAGCTGATAGGTGCCGGGTGGCGGGACTTTCACTTCCCCGACGGGGGCGGACAGCTCGTGCGCCCCGGCCAGGGTCGCGGCGCCGGCCAGCAGCGCCGCGGCGACGAACTCACTGACGCGCATCGGCCACGGCCACGCGTTCCCCCGATTCGGGCGCGTAGGCGGCCTTCACCGACTTCGTGCCGAACTTCATGTGATGGGCGCGGCCCAGCTTCTCCTTCAGGAAATCCACCTCGAAGGTCTTGGTGAGTTCCTTGCCGTCCCACTGGAACGCGCGCACGAACTGCTCGTCGCTGTCGCCCTTCTTGTCCCAGTTGGCGAGCAGCGACGACGTGACGTAGACGCGCTTGCCGTCCCAGCTCTGCGAGACCATGTTGACCTGCTTGCCGGTCTCCTTCTCGTAGGTCTGGACCGGCGCTTCGGGGTTCGACAGATCGAAGTAGCGGGTCTTGCCGTCCATGAACGTGTTGACCCACAGGCCCTTGCCGTCGGCCGTGATGCTGATGTCCACGGGCAGCGGGATCTTCGACGGATCGCCGATGGTGGCGACGTCCTTCGCCTGCCACTGGCCCTGCGCGTCCTGCTTGACGAGCCAGATCTTCGACGTCAGCGCCGTCGCCGTCACGGCCCAGTTGTCGCCGGGCTTGAGGGACCAGCGGACCTCGAGCGGCGACCCGGGCACCTCGAAGACCTTGTCCGCCTTCATGCCCTTCAGGTCCCACATCACCAGGGTCTTGCCGAAGCGCTTCATGGCCTCGCCGTCCTGCACCAGCTTGCCGAGATCCATCATGTAGTTGTTCCAGCCCGTGAAGCTCGACGTGAGCATCGCGTTCTTCGCCGGATTGATCCCGATGTCGTAGCCGTAGCCGTCGCCGCCGTTGTCCTTGGGCATGGCGTACGTCCGGATGAGCTTGCCCTTGTTCGTGAACACGGCCATGCCGGTCTCGCCGCCGTGGTCCTTCGAATTGGACAGGAACTGGACGAGCATCCGGCCGGGCGTGGCATAGAAGGTGTGCGGACCGACGAGACCCGTCTTCGCCGCCAGGTCCGACAGGGCGCGCACGAGCTTCGGTTTCGCGGGGTTCGAGTACACGTCGAAGATGTAGATGCGGCTGTCGTCCAGGCCGCCCGCCCACAGGAAGCGGCGGTCGTCCGTGAAGCCCATGTGATGGGCCTCGCCACGATGACCGACCGAGAGCGCGTGCAGCACCTTGCCGTACTTCGGCGACTTCGGATTCGCATCGATGGTGACGAGCTTGTCCTGTCCGTCGCCGACCCCGTCGATGCCGAGCGTCCAGACATAGACGAAATCTTCCTGCCCCTTGATCAGCTTGCTCGTGAAGGGCGAGTTGCAGGTCTCGTCGGCGTGAGCGGCGAGGCCGAAGCCGGCGGTGACGCCGAGGACCGCGGCGAGCGTGAACGCGCGTGCGGCGCGTGCGAGGGGTGGGGTTCGCATGGACATGGGGATCTCCCGATCGTGACAGGGGAATGAACGACAGCGTGAAATGACGGTCGAGTATAGGGGAACCCCCCGGGAATATCGTTATTCGAGGACGCTCACAGGCCGTGCGACGCAGAGCGGGGCCGCCGGGTTGGCGGGGAGCCTGCCCGCCGGCGACGGGCCGATCGGAGGAATCAGAAGCGATGCGAGACGCCGGCCACGGCCGCCCAGTCGAAGGTCAGCTGCGCGCCGCGGACGTTCCGGTACACCGGTGCCTGAACGAAGGCGTACAGCTCGGTGACCGGGGAGACACCCCAGCTCAGTCCCGGGCTGACGAACACGAAGCTGCCGCCGGTCACGTCGCTCTCGGCCTGTACGCCGGTATCGCGCTGGCGGGCCGTGGCGTTCAACTGCAGTGCCGCAGCGAGGTGCGGCGTGACGGGATGGCGATAGCCGCCGGTCACCGTCCACTGATTGCCCGGACGGTACTGGTCCCGCACCGTCACCGCCGCCTGGAAGGCGACGCTCGCGAACCAGAGCCCACCGTTGCTGCCGGGGGCGGTCGCGAAGGCCCCGAGGATCGCGTCCGTGCTGCCTGTGCCGGGCTGGAGCGAACGTTCGGCCGGTACGTTGTCGCGATTGGTCATCCTGTGGGTGCCGGTCGGCAGCTTGAGCCCGGCGGTCACGCCGGCGGCGCGCGTCGGCTCCTTGTCATCGGCGTTGCGCCACGACGCCGTCACGCGGGCGTCGCCCAGGCGCGTGGCATTCCATGTTTCCGTCTGCGGCGTTCCCTGGGGGGCGGCGATGTGATCGTGACCCCGGCTCAGCACCGGGAGGCTCAGCCCGACCGCCCAGTGATCGGTGAACGCGTAGTCGAGCGCGGCCGTGAGATTGCGGTTGAGCGTCCGCGTCTCGGTGGCTTCGTCGTCCCCGGCCACGTCGGTGCGCCGCGTGCCGCGCCACGGGCGGCTCTGGTCGATGAACTCGTAACGCAGGTCCAGCCGGCCGGACCCGGCCACCGGCTGGACGCTTTGCACGTTCCAGTTGCTGGTGACGCTGCACACGGCTGCACCGCAATTGGCGAAGGCTGTTCCGGCGGAAGCCATCGCCGCAATGGCCGAGGCAAGCATGAAGCGCATGGGGGAATCCTCGTCGTCGTCACACCGGATGGCGGTCGGCGGGCTCGCATGGCCGTCTTCCGGGTGAGGGAGGATGGCTTCTACCATCCCGGCGGTCCGGGCACGGTGCGGCAAATTGCCGCACGTCGTCGCCGGCGCCGCGGGGAACGGTCGCGCATTGCGACGGACGCGTGCCGTGTGTCACCATCGCCGCCGCCAGACCGGCATGCCCCGCCAGCGTGCCGCAGTGCAAAAACGACAACTCACCGAGCCCGAGCTCCCGTGGACACCCTGTTGAGCGTTCGTGACGTGACGGTCCGCTTCGGCGGAATCGTGGCACTGGATGCCGTGAGTTTCGAGGTGGGGCGCGGCCAGATCTGCGGCCTCATCGGGCCGAACGGCGCCGGCAAGACGACGCTGTTCAATTGCCTCTCGCGCCTGTATCGCTACGACCCCGGGGAGATCACGTTCGAAGGCCGATCTCTGGCGCAGCTGCCGCGGCACCGCATCGCGCAACTGGGCATCGGGCGCACCTTCCAGAACCTCGCGCTGTTCCGGACGCAGACGGTGCTCGAGAACGTCATGCTCGGTTCGCACGCCGTCAGTCGCGGCGGATTCATCGCGTCGGCGCTGCGTCCGCCCGCGACGCAACGCGAGGAGCGCCGGGTCCGTGATCGCGCGCGGGAGCTCGTGCATCTGATCGAACTCGACGCCGTGGCCGCCGTGCGCGTGGCGGATCTTCCGTTCGGGACGCAGAAGCGCGTCGAACTGGCGAGGGCGCTGGCATCGGATCCGAAGCTGCTGCTGCTCGACGAGCCCGCTGCGGGCCTGAATCACGAGGAGGTCGAGGGCCTGATGGCGCTGATCCGCCGATTGCGCGATGAACTCGGCCTGACGGTGCTCCTCGTGGAGCACCACATGAATCTCGTGATGCGTGTCTCCGACAAGGTGGTCGCCCTCGACTTCGGCCGCAAGATTGCGGACGGCCTGCCCGCCGAGGTCCAGCGCAACCCCGAAGTGATCCGCGCCTACCTCGGCGAGGCCGCCTGATGGCCTTCCTGCTCGAGGTGAAGGAACTGTTCGCGGGGTACGGTCCCACGGACGTGCTGCGCAACGTCAGCTTCAACGTCGTGGAGGGCGGCATCACGACCGTGCTCGGCGCGAACGGCGCCGGCAAGACGACGCTGCTGCGCGCAGTGTGCGGGCTCATCCGTCGGCGCGGCCACGTGCGCTTCGGCGGACGTCCCATCGACCAGCTGCCCACCGAGGACATCGTCCGGCTCGGGCTTGCGAGCGTGCCGGACGGCCGCGGCACGTTCGTGCAACTGTCGACGGAGGAGAACCTGCGGGTCGGGGCGATCACGCGGCGCGATCGCGGGGCCGTCCCGGGCGACATGGAACGCATGTACGGCTACTTCCCGCGGCTGCGCGAGCGCAAGGACCAGCAGGCCGGGACGCTCTCCGGCGGGGAACAGCAGATGCTGGCCATCGCGCGCGCCCTGATGCTGCGGCCGAAACTCCTGGTGCTGGATGAACCGTCCTTCGGACTGGCGCCGATGGTGGTGCAGGACATCTTCCGCATCATGCGCACCGTCAACGAGCAGGAGAAGGTGAGCATCCTGCTGGTCGAGCAGAACGCGAAGCTCGCCCTGGAGCTCGCCGACACCGCCTACCTGCTCGAGACAGGCGCCGTCGTGCAGGGCGGGCCTGCGGCGCAGTTGCGCGACGACGAGACAGTACGGCGCGCGTATCTCGGGTACTGACGAACGCGGGCGGCCGGAGCGCTCCGGCTCGCAGCCCCGGGCGCTCAGGGCCAGACCCAGACGATGCGCTTGTCCGGCAGGTCGGCGATCATCAATCGCCCCATGTCCCGGTTCGACGGGGCCCAGGCAGCGAGTTCCAGCCACTGACCCCTGGCGAAGTCGAAGCGCAGCAGCGCGAGCTTGTCGTCGCGAGGCGCTTCGAGGAGCAGTTCGCCGCGCTGGACGGCGAGACGCAGTCCGCCGGGCCGAGGCGTGAACCCGGGGACCGGCAGTGCCCGCCAGCGCGATCCGTCCGCCGTCGAGATTTCGCAGACCCACGCGAATTCCCCGGGCGATGCTTCGGTGACGGGACCGAGGGGGCGGACACCGACCCGCACGACGCGGCTGTCGTGGAGGATTGCGGCGGCGCTCTCGCCCGAGGTGGCCGGCGCCGACTCCTGCCACGCTTTCGTCGCCGGGTCGTACAGCGCATGTCGGCGCGCCGGCAGGAAGGGACCGAACCCCTCGTGGACATCCGCCGAACCGTCGGCCGCCCGTCCGGCATCGACCGTGACGATGCGTTCCGTCTGCACCTCTCCGCCCGCCACCACGATGCGGCCGTCCTCGAACGCGCGGACGATCGACCTCCGTCGCGCACGGGGCAGGGGCGTGAGCGGGAGCGCCGTCGCGACCGCATCCGCAATGCGAAGACGCAGGGCGGACGTGCCCTGGATGGCGACGAGCGCCCCGTCGGGGGTTGCCGCCAGGCCGGCATCCGGATCGAAGGCGAGCACCTTGCCCGTGACGTGCGTGACGTCCCGCCAGCGCCGGTCGCGCGTATCGAACACCTCGACCGGCAGCGGTGACGCCGCGGCCTCGTCGTGGCCCGCGGGGTGGCCCGCGGCCACGACAAGCGTCGCGTCATCGAGCCAAGCGGCAAACGCGCCGGCACGCGGCAAAGCGGCGGCAGGTTGTGCGGTCAGCACGGGCGGCGACCCGCGCAATTCGTCAACGGCTGCGGTCGCCACGCTGCCGGGGTCGCCGTCGACGGCGCCGCCCACGAGCGTCACGGCGCCATCGGACCGGACGGCCAGGGCCGGGGCTGCGCGCGACAGCCGGTACGGTGCACCGGCATCGAGCGCGATCCCCGGCAGGCGCAGCGGCGCCCGCTCGAGGGATCCGTCCCACCCGGGGCTCCGGCCGCGGGGCGCGTGAACGCCGCCGAATGCGGCGATCCACGGCTGCCCCCGGCCGTCGAGGTAGCTCACGATGTGCGCGCGGATGCGATAGGCGCGCATCTCCGCCAGCGTGCGCCACTCGCGCGTGGCGACGTCAAGGGCGTGGATCTGCGGGTTCGTTCCGCCGCCGACGATCAGCGTCCTGCCTGCACTTCCCGCGAGCCAGTGGGCCCGGGCGTGCGCGAGCGGCGACGGCATCGATGGATACACCGACCAGCGCCCGGTGCGCGGGTCGTAGAGTTCCGCGCTGCCGGCGGCGTCCTGACGGCCCGTGGACCAGCCGCCCGCGACCAGGACTTCTCCGCCGGGCAGACGGGCCGCGACCGGCGCCGCCCGGCCGACCGTCATGGCGCCGGCGCTGCGCCAGGACTTCGTGGACCGGTCGAGACGCCACGCGTCGGCGACGCACGCATGGCAAGCGTCGAAGTCCCCCGGTTCGCCGCCGACGACCAGCGCGCCGCCGTCATCGAGCGCGATCACCGGGAAGCCGTGCCGCGGCGGCCCCGGCAGGTCGGGCAGGCGCGTGACCACGAGGCGATCGCCGCGGACCTCGATGAGGTCGGCGGCACTCGAGCGCCGGCTGGTGCTCGCGGGTGCCAGCGGCATGTCCATCGCGCGACGGCCGCCGACCACGAGCACCGCGTCGTCCGCCAGACGTGCCGACACGGGATTCGCGCGGGCCTCCGACAGTCGGGCGGCGAGAACGCGGCCGCGGGGGCGCAGGAGCGCCACGCGATCGCTCGGTGCCGTGACGCCGGCCCGCGTCTCCACGCCGCCCGCCAGCACCAGGCCGTGCCGCGTGTCTTCCATGGCCTGCTCGTCGAAGGCCAGCGGCAACGCGCTGTCGGTCACCCGGCCGTCGGACGCACGAAACCGGATGGCGTGGGCGCCGACGACGAACAGCGATTCCCCCGAATCGAGTTCGACCCGCGGGCCCGTGACGAAGAACGTGCCCGGCGTCCGGGAGGGCGGCGCCGGTGCGCGATCACCGGCTGCGGCACTCGCGCCGGCGAGCAGCGCCGTGACGGCCAGGCAGCGTCTCAGCATCCGGCGCCCTCGATCGGAAAGTCGGTGAAACGTCCGGCTTCGCCGACGGCTCGTTCGGGGCCGGCCCGAGCCGACCGGAACAGCGCGACGCCGCGGGTACCGGCGCCGACCGAAACGGGCAGATCGAGCCGCCCGTCGCCGACGAGGTCACTCGCCCACCGGAGATGGTGTGCCGGTGCGGCCGGGCGCCGGCGCCCGATGTCGAACGTGAACGTGCCCGGCACCGGACGCATGGCGTCGGCCCTCGGCCGAAGAGCCGGTTTGCCGGCCGGCTCCCGCGCCGACGCATCCGACGGCGGCGCGGACAGGAAGGCCACGGGAACGGCAGTGAGCGCGGGATGCGTCACGCGATCCGGATCGGCGGAAGCCGGCAACCGGAACGTCGACGGCACGAGCGCCGGCAACGCGCGTGCCGCGAGGGTGTGCCGCATGTCCTGTTCAGCGTTCGGTGACGAGGGGGCCGAAGTAGTTCCAGCGCTTGCCGTCGAAGCGCAGCATGCGCAGCTGCACGATGGGACGGAAATCCTCCGGACTCGTGTCGACGACGATGCCGGGGAGCGTCAGGGGCAGCTTCACGTCCTTGAGCGATGCGGCCTGGCGCATGACGTTCTCGCGGGTGAGATTGTCGCCGCACCGCTTCAGCACTTCGACGAGCAGATGGCTCTGCATGTAGGCGTACGCATAGGCGCCGTCCGTCGGGTCGGCGTCCTTGACGTAGGTCTTGCGCCACTCGACGAATTCCTTCACGTCGGCGTCGTTGGCGTACTCGGGGTCGAAGGGATCCTTCGCGAAGAAGGCGGAGATCAGGCCCACGGCCTTGTCGAGCCCTGCCGGCGCCAGCGTCGCGCCGATGGACGCCGACGGGTACCCGGTGAAGTGCAGCGGCTTCCAGCCGAGGTCGTGGATGCGCTTCAGCGTCTGCGTGCCGAACTTGGGCAGCGTGAACATGAAGAGCGTGTCCGCGCTCGACGCCTTCAGCGTGATGATCTGCGAGTCCACCGTCGGGTCGAACATCTCGTGCGTCGCCTCGGCCACGATCATTTTCGCGGCCCGCTCGCCGAGGCCGGCCTTGAGACCCTTGAGGTATTCCTTGCCGAGGTCGTCGTTCATGTACAGCACGGCGATCTTCGCGTCGGGCTTGTGCCTGACCAGGTACTCGCCGTACACGCGCCCCTCGAATTCGAAACTCGGCACCCAGCCCATCGTCCACGGATTCTTCTTCGGTTCGTGGAAGCGTCGCCCGGACACCGCCGGAAAGAGGTGCGGCACCTTCTTCTGGTTCAGGTACATCTGCACGGACATGTTCGACAGCCCGAGGATGCCGAAGGTCAGCAGTACCTGTTCCTGCTCGACCAGCTTGCGCACCTGTTCGAGCGCGCGCGGCGGCATCATCGAATCGTCGAGGCTGATCAGCTTGATGCGACGGCCGTTCACGCCGCCCTTCGCGTTGATCATGTCGAAATACGCCAGGTGCGCGCGGCCCACGGTTGCGTAGGCCGACGCCGGGCCGCTGTAGGGCATGGTCTGGCCGATCTTGATCTCGGTGTCGGTGACGCCGGGACCGTACGGCTTGTCGTCGGCGGGGGCGCTGCCCGAGGCGCACAGGACGGCGCCGAGACACGCGGCCAGGAATCGTTTCATGCGGGAACTCCCGAGGGGACGACGGTGCCGCGGATGACGGCAGCGCCGACTATAACCGCAGGCCGCAGCGGAGCGCGCGCGGACGGTTTGCGTTTCCGGCGCTTCGGGTTACCCTTCGTCACGACGCGGAGGAGGCACGGCGGCGGCTGTGCGCCGCAACAAATCCACCCAGAAACAGCGGTCCCGGAGACACGGTGCTTTCCGATTACGCGAACTACGATGCCATCGGCCTGGCCGAACTGGTCAGGCGATCGGAGGTCACGCCCGCGGAATTGCTCGAGGCCGCACTGGCCCGCCTCGAAGCCGTGAACCCCCGCCTCAATGCCGTCACGCTCGACCATCGCGACTTCGCGCGTTCGCAGATCGACGCGGGCCTGCCGCCCGGGCCGCTGCGCGGCGTGCCCTTCCTGCTGAAGGATCTGCACGCGACGCTCGCGGGCACGCTGACGACCCACGGCTCCGCGTTCTTCCGCGACAACCTGGCCGACCACGATACCGAACTGGTCACGCTGTACCGGCGCGCGGGCCTCGTGATCTGCGGCAAGACCAACACGCCCGAATTCGGCCTGACGGTCACGACCGAACCCACCGTCTGCGGCACCTGCCACAACCCGTGGAATCTCGAACATTCGCCGGGCGGCTCCAGCGGCGGCAGCGCCGCGGCCGTGGCCGCCGGGATCGTGCCCGTGGCGCATGCGTCCGATGGCGGCGGTTCCATCCGCATTCCGGCGTCGTGCTGCGGGCTCTACGGGCTCAAGCCGACGCGCGCGCGCAATCCCGCGGGGCCCGATCGCGGCGAGGGCTGGTCGGGGATGTCGACGGAACACGTCATCTCGCGCTCGGTGCGCGACAGCGCGGCGCTGCTCGATCTCACGCAGGGTCCCGACGTGGGTGCACCTTATTTCGCGCCGCCGCCGCTGCGCCCGTACCTGTCCGAGGTGAATGCCGATCCCGGCCGTCTGCGCATCGGCGTCATGACCGTCACGACGGACGGGGTGCCCATCGACCCCGAATGCGAGGCCGCCGTGACCGCCGCCGCCCGGCTGGCCGACAAGTCCGGACACCACGTGGAGACGGTGTCACCCGCGTTTCTCGACGCCGAATACGGCGAGGCGTTCCGCGTCATCATCGGCGGCAACCTCGCCGCGATGATCCGCGCCCACGCGGCACGACTGCACAAGAGCGCGTCGCCCGAACAGTTCGAGACCCTGTCGTGGCTGCTCGCGAAGCTGGGCGAGCAGCGGTCCGCGATGGACTATGCGGCCGCGGTGAAATGCATCCATCGCGTCGGGCGCCGCGTCGGCGCATTCTTCGAGAACCACGACATCCTGATGACGCCGACGCTGCCCGATCCGCCGCACAAGCTCGGCCACTTCCGGATGACGACCGCCGACCCGGAGGCGGAAGGACCGAAGGTGGCCCGCGCCACGATGTTCACCTCGATGTTCAACGCGAGCGGCAATCCGGCTGCGTCGCTGCCGTTGCACTGGACGGCCGACGGACTGCCCGTGGGCGTGCAGATCGCGGGGCGGTATGGCGACGAGCCGACGTTGATCCGCCTCTCGGCCCAGTTCGAACGCGCGCGGCCCTGGGGACTGCGGAGGCCGACACTCTGATGGAAGCCTTCCTGCATCAGGTGCTGTCGGGGCTCGCCACGGGCGGCATCTACGCGAGCATGGCGCTGGCGCTGGTGATGATCTACCAGTCGACGCACCAGATCAATTTCGCGCAGGGCGAGATGGCGATGTTCTCCACGTATCTGGCCTGGACCTTCGTCAGCGCCGGCGCGCCGTACTGGATCGCCTTCCTGATCACGCTCATCGTGTCGTTCGTGCTCGGCGCGATCATCGAACGGGTCGTGATCCGTCCCGTCGAACACGCGCCGGTGCTGACGGTCGTGATCGTCTTCATCGCGCTGCTCGTCATCCTCAACAGCGTGGCGGGCTGGGTCTACTCGTACACCATCAAGACGTTTCCGAGTCCGTTCGAGGGCAGCGCGATCGGCACCGGTTACCTCTCGCCGCATGAGACGGGCACCATCGCCGTGACCTTCGGCGTGCTGCTGCTGCTGTACGCCTTCTTCCGGTTCACGCCCCTCGGACTGGCGATGCGCGCGGCGGCGCAGAACCCCGTGTCGAGCCGTCTCGCCGGCATCCGGGTGGGCCGCATGCTGGCCCTGGGATGGGGACTCGCCGCGGCCATCGGCGCGATCGCGGGGATGATGATCGCGCCGGTCGTGTATCTCGACCCCAACATGATGTCCGGCGTGATGCTGTACGCGTTCGCCGCGGCCCTGCTGGGGGGCATCGACAATCCCATCGGCGCGGTGATCGGCGGCTTCATCGTGGGAGTAGTGGAGAACATCGCCGGCGCGTACGTCGTGGGGACCGAGCTGAAGCTGAGCGTCGCGCTGGTGCTGATCATCGGGGTGCTCACGTTCCGACCGTCCGGACTGTTCGGACGCCGCTACGTGACCCGGGTCTAGCGTCGGAATCGCAATGCCTGAATTGGGGAGAGCCGAAATGACCCACCGCGCGCCGACGCGACCGAGCGAGGCAACGAAGCATCCGACGCCGTCGGTGCCGGATCGCGGCCGCGGGTTCGCGGCCGGCCACGGGTCAGGGCAGCGATGACCTCGCCTCGGGCATCGTCGCCGGACGTCCGGCCCGGACTCGCGCCGCTGCGCTGGGTCGGCCTGCTGGTCCTCCTCGGCGCCCTGGTCGCGCTGCCGTTCTTCCTCAGCGACTACCGCACGTTCCAGTTCACCCAGGCCATCGTCTACGCGATCGTGCTGCTCGGCCTCAACCTGCTCACCGGCTACAACGGCCAGATCTCGCTCGGTCATGGCGCCTTCTACGCCATCGGCGCCTACACCGCCGCCATCCTGATGGATCGCTTCGGCGTGCCGTACTGGGCCACGCTCCCGGCCGCCGGCGCGGTGTGTTTCGGCTTCGGCTTCCTCTTCGGTCTGCCGGCGCTTCGTCTGCAAGGGCACTACCTCGCGCTCGCGACGTTCGCGCTGGCCGTCGCGACGCCGCAGGTCCTGAAGTACAAGAAGCTCGAGGACTGGACGGGCGGCGTGCAGGGCATCGTCATCATGAAGCCGGATCCGCCGTTCGGCTGGACGCTCACGCAGGATCAATGGCTCTATCTGTTCACGCTGGGTGTGGCCTTCGCGCTGTTCTTCCTCGCGTGGAACCTGCTGCGCGGACGGGTGGGGCGCGCCCTGGTGGCGCTGCGGGATCACCCGATCGCGGCGGAAGCGATGGGCGTCAACGGAGCGCTGTACAAGACCACGGCGTTCGGGGTGAGCGCCCTGTACACGGGGATCGGCGGAGCGCTCGGGGCCATCGCCGTGCAGTTCGTTGCCCCTGACAGCTTCCAGGCATTTCTGTCGATCAGCCTGCTCGTCGGGGTGGTGGTCGGCGGACTCGCCACGATCTCCGGCGCGATCTACGGTGCGCTCTTCATCCAGTTCGTGCCGAACTTCGCCGACCAGATGTCCAAGGCGGCGCCCTGGGCCATCTACGGTCTCGTGCTGCTCGCGTTCGTCTACCTGATGCCCGGCGGCGTCGCGTGGATGGTGCGGGTGGTCAGCCAGCGTCTCGGCACCCGCCCGGCCCGCTCGGGCGGCTGAGCTCTCGCGAATCCGGGCCGGCGGGATCGGCCGGTCTCAAGTCGGGCGGCATGCCGGCCGTAACTGGGAGCATCCGTACCCGTGGCGCTTCTCGACACGCCCGCTTCCTGGCACTCCCGCGAGACCTCTACCCAGATGACGCCTCTTCCCGCCCTGATGCCTTCCTCGGGGATCAGCCGGCTTGGCGACCACCTCGAGATCGAGATGGTCGACGTGCTGTATCGCCTGCTGCGTGTCCGGCGTCTGTCGTTCTGGCGGATCCTTCCGCATCCGGACGGTGCGCGGGTGCGGCTCCTCGCCGGCCTCGACGAAGGCCGGGCGCTCGTGATGTCCGATCCGGGCCTCGAGCCCGATGAATTGTCCCGCCTGGATGCCCATGCCGGCTTCGCCGCATGCGTCTCGACCGGAGAATCGGTCCGCGTCGACACGGACATCGACGGCGTGCACTGCCATCTGTTCCCGATTTCGGATGCGCGCGAACCCATCGGCATCCTCGAGATCGAGGAACGCGGTCCCCTCACGGACGAACGCGCGTTGCTCGTCGAAGGGATCCTGCGCCTGTACCGCCATCACCTGGCGATGCTGGACATGCACGAGCACGACAGCCTGACCGGCCTGCTCAATCGCGAATCGTTCGAGGATGTCTTCATCCGCCGGATCGCGCGGCACGTGTTCGCGGATGCGTCGGGCCGGAACATCGAACTCGTGGGACGCCGGCGCGGCATCCAGCCGACCGAAGCGGCATGGCTCGCGGCCATCGACATCGATCATTTCAAGCGCGTGAACGAAAGCTACGGCCATCTGTTCGGCGACGAGGTGCTGCTGCTGGTCGCCCGGCTGATGCGGACCGTGTTCCGTCCGAATGACGCGTTGTTCCGGTTCAGCGGCGCAGGATTCGTCGCGCTGCTCGGCATGTGCGAGCCCTTCAGTGCGCGCACGGCGCTCGAACGGTTCCGCGCCACCGTGGACACGTTCTCGTTCCCGCAGATCGGGCACATCACCGTCAGCATCGGTTACACGCGCATCGGGGCGGAAGACACACCGGCCGATGCGTTCGACCGGGCCGAGCGGGCGCTCTTCTACGCCAAGCGCAACGGTCGCAATCAGGCCCACGCGCACGAGGATCTGAGCGCTGCCGGGCATGTGCAGGAAAAGGCCGTCCCGGTCAGCGATCTCGAACTCTTCTGACGCCGCGACCGGCGTCAGTCCGCCGGACGCAGCTGGGAAGCGATGACGGCCGCCACGACGATCGCCGCGCCGGCCATCTGCACCGGCGTCAGCGCCTCGCCGAGGGCGACCCACGCGATGATCGCGACGAATACCGGTTCCAGATTCAGGACGACGGCCGTCTGCACCGGCCCCAGCCGGGGCAGCAGCAGGAACAGCCCGGCGATTCCCATCCCGTAGAACAGCGACAGGCCGGCGAGGCCGCTCCAGGCGATCGTCGTCGCCGGCCACTGCACATTGTCCGTCCCGACGGCGAGGCTCCAGAGGATCGTTGCCCCTGCCGCCATCGTGAACAAGGTCCGCAGCGGCGCCGCGACGCCGGGTGCCAGGCGCGGCGTCAGCACGAGCGTCCCCGTGAACACCAGGGCGGCCCCGACGGCCCCCATCACCCCGATGGTGTCGACGCCACCCGGCGTCACGCCGAGCACCAGGGCCAATCCGGCAAAGGCCGCCAGCAGCGAGACCATGAGACGGCGGGTGACGGCATGGGCACCGATGAGTCCCGACACCGTCGCGGTGAACAGGGGATACGTGTAGAACAGCAGGAGCGCCAGCGTGACCGGCAGGTGCTTGACGCCGACCTGCACGAGCAGCGTCTGCGCCGTCACGAACACGCCGAGTGCCAGCGCCCCGAGCCGCTCCCGCGGCGGGGCCGCCAGGCGGATCCGCCGGGCGAGGACCACGACGGCGACGATGAGCGCGGCGCAGGAAACGCGAACGGCCGCGGCCGTCAGCAGACTGACGCCGTGGGTGAAGGCGAGCCGGGCGCAGACGTGCCCCGACCCCAGCATGGCGCCGGAGAAGACGAGGCCGAGCAGGGGCAGGGCCGTGCGGGGCGGGGCGCCCAACGCGATTCCCGACGCGATGGCGGACGGATCCGGGTCAGTACTTGTCGGACGCCTTCGACCGCTCGCGTTCGTATTCCTCGTGCGATTTCGCGGGCTGCGTGGCCCGCTCCATCGGGGTCTGCATCAAGGTGTCGCTGGCCCGCTTGCCTTCGTAGAGGTTGTGCGCGGAATCGGCGCAACCGCCGAGCAGTGCGCCTGCGGCGAGCAGGAGGACGGGGGTGGCGCGGAGGCAGGCTTTCATCGGCGGTTCCGGAAGGCGTCGAGATAGGGTTGCACGTCGTCGCGGCGGGCGACCATCGCCGCCTGGATCTGGGCGCCGACTTCGTCGATGTGCCGGATGATCGCGCCTTGCAGCGGGATGGCGATCATCTTCGAGTACTTCACTCCGGGACAGTACCGGCTCTCGGGGCTGCACGCGACGAACTGGAAGGCCTCGCGGTGCTTGGTGGAGAACTGGAGCTCGTTGTCCTTTTCGGGGAGTCGCGACTGCGCGGCCTTCTGGAGCGCCTTCAGTTCGGCTTCGGCGCCCTTGAGGTCGTACTTGAAGCGGCCCGTGTAGGTGTAGTTGAAGAGCGTCATCTCGCCCATGAACCAGTCCATCAGCGCGATCTGCGCCTTGCCGGATTCCGACGCGAAGTGGGTGGCGATGGTGTCGGCTTCCTCCCCGGCGAAGTTGGCGGAGACGTAGGTTTCGCGGATGCCCTTGACCCAGGTGTCCTGCGCAAGGACGGCGAGCGGCTGATCCGCCGTCTCGCGGATCAGCAGGGCCTCGGCGGCTTCCCATTCGGCGACGTCTTCCTTCCAGTCCGGTCCCAGCCCCGCAGTCTTGCCCCAGTCCGCCAGCAGGTTGCGGGCGAGGCGCAGCGAGAGCTGCTTGGTGATCAGGCGCGCGGCGCCGGTGATCATCGTCTCGTCGTGCGCCTTCGCCACCCGCGAGACGGCGTCGGCCTTGTTGCGCGCATCGTCGGCCTTGTCATCCGCCCGGGCCGTCACGCCGGCGGTCGTTGCGATTGCCCATGCGATGGCCAGCAGTGCGGCCCGGAAGAACCCCTTCATCACATCCCCTTCATCGGTGCAGCGCAGGGAGCGACCGCTCCCCGTTCCTGGTTACGTTGCCACCCCGGCCGCGCCGCGGATTGACCGGGGTCAAGCGCCGGACTCAGCCGTGTCGCGCCGCGAGTTCACGAAAGCGCTGGCCTGAGCCTCGTAGTTCTCCCGCAGGGCCGGCTGCCGGGCAAGCAACGCTTCCTTCAGCGAAGCGGCGCGGTCGCCGTTCTCGCCGGCCGGCAGCAGCCGGGCAGCCACGCAGTAGTGCACGAGCGCGAGACCGCCGTGCGGCTGGCCCGCGATGCCGCGCATGTGCAGGTCGCCCAGGATCAGATGCGCGAGCCCGTCGAGTTTGTCCGCGGCGAACTCGAGCAGTTCCAGCGCCTTGTCCAGGCTGGCGTCGGCCAGTTCCCGGTCGAGGTGCATCAGGGCCAGGTTGGTCGCGGCGAGTTCGTGGCCCTGGAGGGCTGCGGCCTCGTACCAATGGGCTGCCTCGACCGGATCCGCGGGCCCGCCGCGGCCTGCCCGCAGCATGTTGGCGAGCTTCATCTGCGCTTCCGCGATGCCCTGCCGCGCGGCCGCGTCGTACAGGCGGCGCGCGGCGAGATCGTTGCGCGGTGCACCGCCTTCCGAGCGCTCGTGCATGTCCGCCAGGGCGAATTGCGCCCAGCCGAAACCGAGTGCCGCGGCTCGTTCATACCACCCGCGGGCACGGTCGAGGTCCACCTCGATACCGCGCTTGAGCGGGATGTCGTAGACGCAACCGAGATCGAACATGGCCCGTGCGTCGCCGGCTTCGGCGCGTGCCGTCAGAGCCGCCAGGCTGTCGCGGTCGATGGGATGGGCGTTGTCGTCCATGCGCGGATGCTGGGCCGAAAAAAAGAAGAGGGGCAGCGGTGCCCCTCTTCGCGTCGAGCGCGGCTCAGCGCTCGGTGGTCTTGCGGATGTCCTGCGTGTCGCTCCACTCCTCGATGCCCGTCTGGACATTGGTGAGGCTCAGGAAGAGCTGGTAGTACACGTCCTTCACGTTCTTCGTCTCCTTGACGATCGACGTGATCTCGCCCGTGAGGCGGAATCCGGCGCCGACCATCTTGCCCTGCTGCACGGCCTTTTCCTGGTCGTACAACTCGCTCTGCTGGCGCTTCAGTTCCTCGATCTGCTTCTGCATCTCGGCGTTGTCCACTGCGAAACGGACGCGGCCGCTCTTCTGCAGCGTCGAGCGCATGCGGTTGGTGATGGCGCGCGTGTCGATGTACTCGCTCGTCTTGTTCTTCACTTCCTGCGTGGTGACGATGGGCAGGTTGCCGCCGGCGATGACCGGCGCCTGCAGCATCGACTGGGTCATGCGCTCGGCGAGCATCTGCAGATCGGTGGAACCGAACTGGTTGGTCACCGTTTCGACGGCACCGGCATCGCCGTACCGGGTCTTGGGTTTGGCGCAGCCGCCGGCCGCGACCACCGCAACGGCGAGGATCACGGTGGCGAGCAGCCGCATGCGACGTGAGAGGGTCATGGGGGAGTCTCCTGACGAAGTCGGGGCCGGGGCCTACTGGCCCATCACGATGAACTTGAAATTGCGGACCTTGGGGTTCGGCGCCACGGTGGTCACGGTCTGGCGGGAGTTGCCGTACAACAGGACCGGTTTCCAGGATTCCTCGTCCGCGGCGCGCATGCCCTCGGCGTCCATCCAGCGGAACTTGTATTGCAGCCGTTCCTCGTCGCTCTCGTCGTTGAAGACGACCACGTCGACCTTCAGGAGATCGCCGGTGGTGGTGCAGCGGATCTCCTCGATCTCGACGTCCGGGCTCTTGCTGCCTTCCTTCGCGACCTTGGCCTTCACCAGATCGCTCATGGACGTGATCTTCGCGTCGCCGATCGGGCACCCGAAGGCGAAGCCGGGCTTCTCGAAGCCCTTCTTGCTGCCGCAACCGGCCGCGAGGACGGCGCCGAGCAGGGCGATGACGACAGTGGTGGGTCTCATTGCTGCGATCTCCTTGAGAGGGAAGACGGGGGGAAGTCCACGACGCGAACCTCAGCATACATCGGTTGCGCGGCGTCTCCGGACGCGGGGAGCGCGGCCTCCTTCGAGGCGGGAGCGACCTGCGCATCCGGCGGCAGGGACACGAAACCGCGGCCGCGGAACAACCTGACGGCCACCAACGCGTGGCGGCCCGTGAGGTTCACTTCGAACTGGGATGTCCCGGATTCCGTGCGGACGTCGATCTGGTGCTTGCCCTTGGCGAGGCGCTGGCGGGCGACACTGACCTGGCCCGGCAGCGTCCGCCAGCCGCGTTCGTCGGCCTGTTCGAGGACCATGCCGCCGACCTGGAAGGCGAACAGGGCCAGCGCGGCACCCAGGGCGTCCTCCTGCTTGCGGGACTTCTGCGCCATCTGCCGCTGCAGTTCGTACTGGGCGGTCGCCTTCGTCGTCGCACGCACCACGGCCCGCAGGACGATCCCGGGCATCTCGTCCTTCAGCGCGCGCCGCGCCATGGCGTCGAGATTCAGCACGTGGGCCGTGGGCAGGGTCGTCGTGCGGTCCACGAGCACGTCGGGCGCCTGAAAGGCGATGGCGGCATTCGGCAGCACCGGAAACGAGATGGGGACGTTCAGGAACGCGCCGTGATTGACGATCGGGATGGGCAGGTTGAAGTTCTGCGAGATCCGACCCGGGATCGACCCGGTCTCGATCACGATCAGCGTATCGCAGTGGCCGTCGTCTCCCGCCGAGACTCGCGTGTCCAGTTCTCCCAGCGACTGTTCAAGGACCGGCTGACCGGGGCGCAGTTCGATCGCCTTGCGATAGCCCGGCGCGGCCAGACTGGTCTCGCCCAGCGATTCGTAGATGAACCCGGCCAGGTAGTGGGACAGGGCGTTCTGGTAGCCGTTGCGCAGTTCGTTGACGTCGGGCGAATCGAGCGTCTGGACGGGGTAGCCGGCGATCTCGGTCATCGAGGCCTTCGTCCCGCGGTTGCGGGCCTGTTCCTCGACGCGCAGGTACTCCTTCGAGCGGATCTCGGCGATCAGGTCCTCGCGCTCGTGGGTGCGCTTGATCTCGACCCGGGCATTGTCGATGTCGCCCTGCGCCAGGTGATCCATCGCCATGCGCGTGGTGATCATCACCTTCTCGTAGTCATGCCCCTCGTAGGTGCGCACGCGGTCGTTGACGATGAAGCTGCCGGCCTGGCCCACCGAGCGACCGGGATCGAGCCTGGCGGCCGCCTCCCACGCCTGCACCTCGGCGTCCGCCTGCTGCAGGGCGGCGAAGCTGCCCTTGTAGTCGCCCGACAGGCGCCGCAGTTCGGACAGCTCCATGAAATAGAGCATGTCCTTCTTGCTGGCGTCGTTGTTCTTGTTGAGCTGCTTGATGGCGCCCGGCACGTCCCCGGCGGCGGCCCGGTTGAGGGTCTCGTCCATCTCCGCGCGGTAGCTGCGAAACGCGCCGCAACCGCCGAGCACCAGAGGTAGCGTCAGCGCCAGGGCCAAGGCGCGCGACGGCACGGATGGCCTTCGGGCGGCGGCGAAGGGGCGACGGAGAGCGATGGACGAGCGCAGCAAGGTGTCGATCTCGGGATCGGCTAGAAACACCCGAGGCATTTTGACACGGTGCACAACCCGCCGGCCATCCGACGAAAGGCAGAGGAGGATTCGGCTTTCAGGCCGCGCTCAGGGCGCACCCACCCGGTCGGCCAGGTCCACGAAGTCGTCCGCATTGAAGTCGAACCGGGGTTCGTCGGACAGGTCGCGAACGACGTCCGGCCCGAATTCCTTCGGGCGACGCACGAAGGCGGTGCGCAGTCCGGCCTTGCGGGCGGCGAAGAGGTCGTCCTTGTGGGCGGCGACCATCATCACCTGGACCGGTTTCAGGCCCAGGATCTCCGCGGCGCCCCGGTAGCTCTCCGGATCGGGCTTGTAGTGGCGGAACAGTTCCGCCGACAGGATGACGTCCCAGGGCAGCTTGCCGGCCTTGGCCATGCGGGTCAGCAGCCCCACGTTGCCGTTGGACAGCGTGCCGATGATGAACGACTGCTTCAGGCGCCGCAGCCCCCGCGGGGCTTCGCGCCACGGCCTGAGCCGGTGCCAGGCGCGGTTCAGGAAGTCCTTGTCGGCCTCCTTCAGGCCGCGGATGCCGAATTGCCGGATCAGATCGTCGAGGATCATCCGGTGCAGCGCGTCGATGTTCATCCACGGCAGCTCGCCGGTACGCACCCGGTCCATCGCGGGCCGGTACCCGGCCCGCCACGCGTCGGCGAACGCCGTCCAGTTCACGTCGAGGCCATGGGCCGCGCCGAAGGCCTTGCCTTCGCGGATCAGGCTGCCGCGCCAGTCCACCACGGTGCCGAACACGTCGAACACCAACGCCTGCACGCCGAGTTCGGCGATGCGCGCCGCGCCGTGGCGGCGCGCCTTGCTGCTCATTGCCATGGGAGCCCCCGTCGCCCGGTTCAGCGGATCACGACACCCCAGGGCATCTCGCCCACGGGAATGTCCTTCAGTTTCGTGTTCGTCTGGGTGTCGATCACCGAGACCGAATTCGAGCGGCCGTTGGCCACGTAGACCTTCGCGCCGTCGGGCGTGATGGCCATGTTCCACGGACGCTTGCCGACCGGAATGGTGGCGACGACCGCATCCGTCCGGGTGTCGATGACGGCCACGGCCGCGTCCTTGCCGGCCGAGACATACACGCGCGATCCGTCCGGATGCATCGCGACGCCATTCGAATAGTTGCCGGTCGGGATCCGCGCGACGACCTTGCGGGTGGCCCAGTCGATGGCGAAGGTGGTGTTGGCCAGTTCGCAGGCGACGTAGAGCTTCGCGCCGTCCGGCGTGAAGGCCATGCCCCGCGGACGCGACCCGACCTGGATCTGCTGGACCTGCTTGCGCAGCCCCACGTCGACGATGTCGACCTGATCGGCTTCCTCCGCGCTGGCCACGAGCCACTTGCCGTCCGGCGAGAAGCCTGCGTGCTCGGGGTTCTTGCCCTTCACCTTGACCGAGAAGGTCTTCGCGCCCACCTTGGTGTCCACGAACGCCACCGAGTTGCTGATCTCCACGGCGGCCACCACGTACTTGCCGTCGGGGGCGATGCTCACGCCCTCGGGCGATTCGCCGAGGTCGATCATCTCCGCGATCTCGCCGGACTCCACATCCACCACCGCCAGGGCATTCTTGGGCTGGTCGCTCACGTAGATCCGGCGGCCGTCCAGGCTCACGGCCAGGCCCCGGGGCTTTTCACCCGCGGGGATCGTCCGCACGACTTCATCCGTGGCGGTGTCGATGATGCTCAGCGTCCCGGACTTCTCGTTGGGAACGAACGCGAAGGGCGCGGCGAAGGCGGGGGTCAGTGCAAACGCGAAGACCGCGGCGGCGGCCGTCCTGAAACTCATGGCAGGGATTCTCCGAAGGGTTGGATGCGCGGCCTTCGACCACGGCCGGCATCGCGATGTTCCTGGGTGCGCAGATTCCGGGTCTCGCGACCCCCGGCACGTCGTGCCGTCCGCTGAAGCGCAGGAGGAGTATGGCATGCCGCCGTGGCCGATCGGCATGCCTTCCCTCACGGGCAGGCCTGGTTCCGGGTTGACGTCGGGAATGATTCCCGCCGTGCGGGCCAGGCGCCCGGCCGCCTTGTCCCTCCCCGGGGGATTGGGTATAAGCGCCGGACCACCGTCCGCGTCTTCCTCCGAGGTTTCCCCGTGAACGCTGCCCCCTCGTCGCTCGTCGTCGAGCCGCCCGCTCGCACGGCGCCGGCGCGCGTCACCGGCGCGCGCCGCGACTTCGCCGTCGTCGTCCTGACGACCGTCGGCACCTTCCTGCTCGCCAGCCTGCTCGAACTGTCCGAAGGCGTGCGGGCGTGGCTGCTGACGCTGGAGCGCTATCAGGTGGACGAACTGCCTGCCGCCATCGTCGTGATGATCGCGGGCCTGTCCTGGTACTCGTGGCGGCGATCCCGTCAGGCTTCCGACGAGATGCAGCTGCGGCTCGGCGCCCAGCAGGCCCTCAGCGAGCAGCGGGCCAACTTCGAGGTGCTGTTCACCGAGAACCTGTCGGGCAATCTGATGGCCGACCGTGACGGCGTCATCTCGCTGGCGAACCCGGCCCTGGCCACCATCGTCGGGCTCGATGCGCCCGCGGCGGTGGTCGGCAGGCGACTCGACGAGTTCTATGCCGACCCCGGCGCGTGGCGCGAGCATCGCGACCGGCTGGCCGAGGGCGGGCGGGTGGAACTGTCGGGGTTCCCCCTGCGTCGCGCCGACGGCGAAACGGTCACCGCGATCGGGCGGCTGACGGGCCGGCGCACGCCGCAGGGTCTGCTGGAGGTGCACGCGTTCTTCACCGACGTGACCGCCCTCGAGAGCGTGCGCAGCGACCTGGCCCGCGCCGTGGCCGAGAACCGCTTCCTCTCGCAGCGCGGCATCCAGATGCTCGAGGAGGAGCGGCGCCACATCGCGCGTGAACTGCACGACGAGATGGGCCAGTGGCTCAACGCGCTCAAGATCGACGCGGTCTCCATCCGCGATCGCGCCGACCTGCCGGCCGAGGTGGCGGGCACCGCGCACTCCATCGTCGAACTGACCAATCACGTGTACGACGTGGTGCGCAACCTGATGCGCCGGCTCCGTCCGGTCGCGCTGGACGAGCTCGGGCTTGCCCCTGCCGTCCAGTACCTCGTGGACCAGTGGCGTCGACGGCAACCCGACGTGAAGTGCGTCTTCAGCAGCGAGGGCTTGCCCGAAAGCCTCGGCGAGGTCGCGAACATCACGATCTACCGCCTCGTCCAGGAGTGCCTCACCAACATCACCAAGCACGCCGCTGCCCGGACCGTGGACATCCGCCTCGAGCGTCCGGCCCGGGGCGAGACCGTGCTGGCGAGCGTGCGCGACGACGGCCGCGGCATGGAGAGCGACGGCGCACGATTGGGGTTCGGCCTGCTCGGCATGCGCGAGCGCATCGAGATGCAGGGTGGGCAGTTCTGGGTGGAATCGGAAGCCGGGGCGGGCACCGTCGTGAAGGCGCTGGTCCCCGTGGGCCCCGCGGGAGCATGAGCATGGCGGAGAGACAGACGCGAGTCCTGCTGGTGGACGATCACGCGGTGGTGCGCGAGGGCTACCGGCGGTTGCTCGAACGGACCCCGGACATCGTCGTGTGCGCCGAAGCGGCGACCGGCGACGACGCGTACCGGTATTTCGTGGAGCAGGGGCCCGATGTCGTCGTGATGGACATCACGCTGCCCGGCATGGGCGGCATCGAGGTCGCGCGGCGGATGCTGGCCCGCGAGGCCGACGCCAAGATCGTCATGTTCAGCATGCACGAGGACGTGGTGTTCTCCTCGCGCGCCCTGCAGACGGGGGCACGCGGCTACGTCACCAAGTCCAGTGCGCCGGAGGTGCTGGTCGAGGCCGTGAGACTCGTCGCGGCAGGCAAGCTCTACATCAGCCACGACATGGCGCAGGAACTGGCGGTGCAGATGCTCCCCGGCAACGAGAACCCGCTGCAATGCCTGTCTCCGCGCGAGTTCGAGGTGTTCCGCCTGCTCGTGGCAGGTCACGCCATCGGCGAGATCGCGAAGATCCTGTCGCTTTCCTACAAGACCGTCGCCAATCATCAGTGGAACATCCGGCAGAAGCTGGACGTCTCCAACACGGCCCAGGTCGTGCGCATGGCAATGACGCACGGAATGATCGAGGACACGCAATCCCAGGAGGTGGCGCCTGCAACCTCCATCAAGCCGTGAAGGCGTGAGGGACGTGAAGGCGTGAGATGTCACCCGCGCCCCGCGGTCGCGGGGCGCGGAGCCGTCGGTCGCATGGAAGGCACGCAATCGCGTCCCTGCTGGCACTCCACACCTTCACACCTTCACACCTTCACGTCCTCACGGGGCGCCTTCACGTCTTCATGGCCTCGCCGCGTCACGGCGTCGCCGCCAAGGAACGACTCACGCCCTCCTTGGGAATTCTTCCCTAACGCCCGGCCCCGCCCGACTCCTACCCTACGGACACAAATCGAGGAGGCTGTCAGGCGAGGAGAACGCGGCAGACCGGCAGCACGCCGGCCTCATCCGCGCAGGCCCCGTTCGCTGCGTCAGTCGACGAAGACCACGTCATCGAAGGGCGGCAGCAGGCATGACACAGCGTACGCGAGGGGCGCGGGCGGGGCGATCCGTGCACCTCCTCACGGGGTGCGGATTGGCGACGCTGCTGGGCGCGGATTCCATCGGCGCTCCGGCCTGGGCGCAGACGGCCGGCACGGCGGGCGCCGCGTCGGGCGGCGAATTGGTCGCCCCCACCGTCCGCATCACCGCGCCCCGGGTCGTGACGCCCTTGCCCGGGATCGTGATCGAGAAGAGCCAGATGAGCACGAACGTCCAGAGCGCCACTGCCAAGGACATCGCCGAGTCCCGGGCGACGAGCCTCACCGACTTCATGAACACGAACATGCAGTCGGTGAACGTGAACGACTATCAGGGCAATCCGTTCCAGCAGGACCTCAATTTCCGCGGCTTCTCGGCCTCGCCGCTCATCGGCACGCCCCAGGGACTGTCGGTCTACCTGGACGGCGTGCGCATCAACGAACCCTTCGGCGATGTCGTGAATTGGGACCTCATTCCCAGCAATGCCATCCGGCGGATGGACATGCTCCCCGGGGCGAACCCCATGTTCGGGTTGAACACGCTCGGGGGGGCGCTGTCGATCGGCACCAAGTCCGGCTTCACCGACAAGGGCATCGAGGGGCGCTATCTGACGGGCAGCTGGGGCCGTCGTCAGGCGCAGGCGTCGGTGGGCGGCAGTCGCGGTCCGGTGGCCGGCTTCGTCGCCCTCAACAGCCTGGACGAAACCGGGTGGCGCACGAACTCGCCGTCGTCGATCAAGCAGGCGTACGGCAAGGCGTCGTACCGCAAGGGCCCGGCGGAGGTGAACCTGTCCGCGATACACGCGGACAACCGGCTCGTCGGCAACGGCATGGTGCCGGTGGAACTGTATCGCGAGAACCCCACGGCGATCTTCACCTCGCCGGACGAGTCGCTGAACAAGCTGACGCACCTGAACCTGCAGGGCGCCTACAACCTGGACGACACCTTCAACGTGGCGCTCCACACCTACCGCCGCGAGCTGCGCCAGCGCTCCGTCAGCGGCGACTTCTACGACGAGTGGGACCAGGCGGCCAACGGGCGGACGGGGCCGTGCCCGAGCGCCGCGACCTCCACGTATCCCGACGGCGCCGTGGAAGTCGACGCGACCGGCTGTCCGGGCGTCACGCCGAACGGCGTCTTCAACTACGGGCAGTCCGACCAGCTGGCGCGCGGCGTGGCGCTGCAGCTCAATGCGCTGCTGGAGCAGGGACAGATCGTCGGCGGCGTCACGTTCGACCGCGCCGACGTCACCTTCAGCCAGCGCCAGCGCCTCGGCTGGATCGGCGACAACCGCGAGATCTACGCCGACCCGGCCAGCGCGGCGACGACCGGGCTCACCCCGCTCGCGACCGACGTGGTGCGCAACAATCTCGTCGGGTCCAACCGCAACTTCGGGGCATTCCTGCTCGGACTCTGGACGCCCGTCCCGACGCTCTCGTTGACGGCAGGCGCCCGCTACAACCGCTCGCGGGTGTTCAACAGCCTGCGTTCGGATCGACCGATCCCGCTCTACCAGTTCACCGACACGCTCGCGCGCCGGCTGCGCGAGCGCTGCGGGGCCGAGGACGGAGACACGCGCGCCCGCTACTACTGCAGCGAGGGCGACTTCATCTACGAGAGCCTGAATCCCATGCTCGGGGCGTCGTACGCCCCGAAGGAGACGGTCAATCTCTACGGCAACTTCAGCCGCGGCAGCCGCGTCCCGTCCGCGATCGAGCTGGGTTGCGCACGCGATCACAAGGCCGAGCAGCAGTTCCAGGGACAGAACAACGGCCAGTTGCCCGGGTGCTCCATTCCGACCGCGCTCACGAGCGATCCGTACCTGCCCCAGGTGCGCTCGCGCAGCATCGAGTTCGGGTTCCGGGGCGAGAACGAATCCGGCGCGCTGTCGTGGAACACCTCGTTCTTCCGGACGGTCCTGTCGGACGACATCCTGTTCGTGTCGCTCGGCCGTCGCAACCGCGGCGTGTTCGACACCTTCGGCGAGACGCGCCGGCAGGGCGTCGAACTCGGGATGAACGGCCGCTGGGGCCGCCACACGCTGCGCGCCTCCTACACGCGGCTCGACGCCACCTTCGAGAGCCATGCCCGGCTCGTCAATGCGTCGAACAGCACCGCGAACACCGCCCAGGGGCAGATTCCCGAGTTCGAGGTGCAGCCCGGCGACCGCATTCCCGGACTGCCCCGCGACTCGCTGAGGCTGCAGTGGAACACCGATCTCACGGATCGGTTCACCGTCGGTCTCAGCATGATCGCGCACGGCTTCGCCTACTCGCGCGGCAACGAGAACAACGACCACCAGCCCGGCGGCACCGATTCCGACGGCAGCAGCGTCGCGGCGCGCAACGACCCGACCATCACCACGAGCCCCGGGCGGGCCTACACGGGGCTCGGCCGCACCGGCGGCTATGCCGTGTTCAACCTGCTCGCCACGTGGCGCGCGAACCCGCAGTGGTCGCTGTTCGCACGGATCGACAACCTCTTCGACCGCGAATACGCCACGGCCGGAGACCTCGGCCTGAATCCGTTCACCCAGTCGCGCTGGGGCGTGCGCGATGGCGCCGGCTTCAACTACAACAGCTACGACTGGACGCAGTCGCAGTTCATCGGTCCCGGCGCCCCCCGTGCCTTCTGGATCGGAGCCACCTTCTCGTTTTCACCGGCGCGCGGCGGTCCGGAATGACGCGCACCGGTTCCGGGCCGATCGGCCCACGTTCAGTACCTGTGCAAGGAGACTTGATATGACGTTGAGACAGACAGCACTTGCCGCGGCCCTGGCCATGATGGCCACGTCGGCGATCGCCGGGAGCTTCGTGGAACTGCCCACGACGCCCACGCTGCGGAAGTTCGGCTCGCAGAACCTGGGGGCCGACCAGCTCCACATCGCCGAAGGCGCGATCATCGCCACCGACCTGGATGGCTTCAACACCTATGGCGCACCCGCGAATCTCGTGCTCCTCGATTCGCGGACGACCGGCGTCTCGCTCGACGGCGAGGATGTGGGGGACTTCTTCGACTATGTGTTCCGCGACACGACCGACAACAAGCTCGTGTTCGGCAGCCGGCTGGTCCTGGATCTCGAAGGCGCCGAAGTGAACGACATCTTCCGCAACGGCTTCACCGGCTTCAGCGCGGCGGCCGCCTGGACGTTCAAGACCGACACCGACCTGCGCCTGTACTCCGCCGCTCGCAGCAACACCGGTCTGCGCCAGGGCGCCGATGTCTTCAGTGCCGACGTGATCGACCTGCGGTCGGACATCAATGTGCAGGAAGGCAACCCCAGCACGGGGCTGTTCCTCATCAAGACCGATGCGCCGGCGTACCGACTGCTCGCTGACGGCGCGCGGGTCTATCAGGCCGGCGAGGAAGGTCAGCCGGTCACGGACTTCAAGTTCCTGGCGTTCGCTCCCACGACGGCCCCGGTGCCCGAGCCGTCCACGTACGCGATGCTGCTGGGCGGTCTCGGTCTGCTCGGCGCGGTCGCGCGCCGCCGTTCGAAGTAGCCGGCGCGTCACGCGCTGCCCGTCGCGCGTGCGGCGGGGCGTCGAGCCCGCTGCACGCATTCTTCATCGAACGTTCCTCATGGCTCCCGACACCCACGAGAATTCGCCCCGCGAGACCACCGTCCTGCTCGTCGACGACCATGCCGTCGTCCGTGAGGGCTATCGCCGACTGCTCGAACGCACACCGGACATCCGCGTCATCGCGGAGGCCGCGACCGGCGAGGACGCGTATCGCCTGTTCGCGGAACGGGGGGCCGACGTCATCGTGCTCGACCTCAGTCTGCCCGGCATCGGCGGACTGGAGGTCTGCCGTCGCATCCTCGCGCGCGACGAGACGGCCCGCATCCTCGTGTTCAGCATGCACGACGACGTGCTGTTCTCGTCGCGCGCGCTCAAGTCGGGTGCCCGCGGATACGTGACGAAGGCCAGCGCGCCGGAAGTGCTGGTCGAGGCCGTCCGCGCGGTCGCAGCCGGACGGCTCTACCTGAGCCAGGACATCGCGACGGAACTCGCGGTGCGCGCGCTGCCGGGCGGCCACAGTCCCGTGCAGTCGTTGTCGGCGCGCGAGTTCGAGGTGTTCCGGCTGCTGGTGGAGGGCCGGTCCGTCGCGGACATCGCGAGGATCCTCTCGTTGTCCCAGAAGACCGTCGCGAACTACCAGTCGAGTCTGCGTCAGAAGCTGGATGTCGCGAACACGACACAGGCCGTGCGGCTGGCGATGTCGTACGGCCTGTTCCCGGCCAATGCGGCGACGCCCGACACGTTGTGAACGGCGCGGGCGGTCAGGAAAGGTTCCCGCCCCGGATCAGGTAGGGATCGCCTGTCGCGACTGGGGGGCGCCCCCCACAATTCGCTCCGGTTGCTTGCTTCACCATTGCCGCCGCGGCGACGCGCCGGAGACGTGAGCGACTTCTTGACTTCTCTCTAGTTGAAGGGCCGGCGACCACCCGGCCCTCTTTTTTTCCTGCAGACCCGATCCGGACGGCCGGTGGTCGGCGCATGGCGCCTGGCCGCTGCTACTGATCGACGACGAATCCGTCCCGGTGCGGTCGCATCGAGATCGGCTTCGACAACGGCGGGCGGATCTTCTGCGCGTCCGGCAGCAGGTTCATGCCGAGCCCCGGACCGGACGGGATCGCCACGAATCCGTCCTCGGGCAGCGGCACGCGATCGACGATATCGCTGCCCAGGTGTTCCGGGCGCGATTCGAAAATGCCGGCCTCGAAGCCGGTGGCGTACTCCTGGATCGCGAAGTTCGGAATCGTCGCGGCGAGCTGCAGGCAGGCGGCCAGGCCGATCGGCGACAGCGGGTTGTGCGGCACCACCTGCACGTGGTGCGCTTCGGCCATCGCCGCGACCTTGCGCGCCCCCGTGATGCCGCCGCACAGGCAGACGTCCACGCGCGCGAACTCGAATCCGCCGCGAGCCAGGAGCGTCTGGAACTCGTACAGGTTCGCGAAGCGCTCGCCGGTGGCGATGGGGATGGGGATCCGGTCGGCGACGCGGGCCATCGCGTCGGGGCCTTCGGGACGGATCGGATCCTCGATGAACATCGGATGCGTGTCCTCGATGCCGCGGGCGAACACGATGGCCTCGGCCGGCGTCAGGCGGCGATGGATCTCGATGAGGAGGTCCACCCGGTCGCCGACCACCTCGCGCATGCGGCGCGTGTTGTCGATGGCGTCCCGCATCTTGCGGACGTGCGTCTTGAAGTAGACCTGATCGTGCCCTTCGTCGAGGAACGGGTTCAGGTGCCCGAACGCGTTGAAGCCGGCCTCCATCTTCGCGCGGCACTCCACCAGCATCTTCTCGATGCTGTTCTCGTAGATGTGGCCGTAGATGCGCGCCCTGGTCCGGACGGCGCCGCCGAGCAGCGCGTGGATGGGGACGTTCAGCGCCTTGCCCTTGATGTCCCACAGGGCGATGTCGATGGCCGAGATCGCGGCGTTCTCCGCCAGCCCGGTGAAGTAGCTGAAGCGATGCATCACGTTCCAGTGATGCTCGATCGTGCCGGCGTCCTTGCCGACGAGGTACTCCGCGAACCGGCGGATGCACGCACCGGCCGCCTCGATGTGACCCCACGTGCCGGCCTCGCCGAAACCGGTGATGCCTTCGTCCGTCTCGACGCGGGCGTACATGAACTGCCCGACATGCAGGGCTTCGACGTTCGTGATCCTCATCTATCCTTTCTCCAGGGCGATGCCGTTCGCACGTTGCGGGCGCCCGACCGGACGCGTTCGTGTCCTGCGGGAGCCGGGACGTCGCTCGCGGCTACTTCAGCACGAACTCCACGCGGCTCGTCGCGGGCTTGTCCTTGGCGTCGGCGCCGGCCGTCCCCGGTTCGATCAGGAACACGCGCTCGGATGCGATCTCGCCGGAAGCCGTCAGGGATTCCTTGACGCCCTGCGCACGCCGCATGGCCAGCTGACGCAGGTCATCGTCGGTGACCACGAGATTCGTCAGCATCAGCTTCTCCATCTCCTCGCGCGGCAGATCCTTCTCCAGGCCGATGGCGTTGCGCGGCTTCGGAAACTTCTCCTGCCGGTAGGCCTTGCGCAGGTAGCGTTCGAATTCCGCCGGATCCAGGGCGGTCATTTCCACGGAAGCCGGCGCCGTCCCCTGTTTCGCGAGTTCGTTGAACTTCTGCGTCTTCACCTTGCGTTCGTACGCGGTCCGTCGCAAGGCTTCGCGGTCCTTCTCCCCGTTCACGCGTCCGACGACATCGAGCCGAAGCGCCGGGCGATCACGCAACGCCTTGCCGAGCTGCTCCAGCTTCGCCTGTCCGGCAGCGTCCGGGGTCGCCTGACCCGGCGCGAAGTCGACATACGAGAGTTCCTCGCCACCGCCACCGAACAGCGAACCGATCAAGGCGAACGGCGCGGTCACGGCCTTCGTGATCAGATTGACGATCACCTGCCAGATGACGCGGCCCAGCTTGAACTTCGGGTCGTCGAGCGACCCGGAGACCGGCACGTCCAGATTGATGCGGCCGTCGCGATCCTTCAGCAGCGAGACGGCCAGCTGGACCGGGAGCCCGGTCGCGTCCGGACTCTCGACCTTGTTGCCGAACGTGAACTGGTCGATGCGGATCCGGTTCTCGGCCCGGATCTGGCGCTTCTCGATGCGGTAGCTCAACGCCAGCGACAGCTTGCCCTTCTCGATCGTGTAGCCCGCGTACCTGCCGGCGTAGGGCGTGAACGGCGGCAGCTCGATGTCGTGGAAGTCCACCTTCAGATCGGCGAAGAGATCGCCCGAGAGGGGATTCACCTGGCCGGTGATGGACAGCGGCGACTGGCTGGCGAGCTTGCCGCGGAGGTCGACGTCCGCCCGGGTCGAGGCGTCCGAGAGCAAGCCGCTCACGCGGCCCCCGACCTCGGTCAGCGTGGCCGCCACGTTGGGCTTGATCAGGCGATCGCTGAAATGGATCGTGCCGCCCTGCAGCGTCACCTGATCGATCTTGATCGAGCGCGGCACGGGGCTCGTCGCGGGCGATTCGGCGGCGGGCTTGGGGGTGGGGGGCGCCGCCTTCGGGGCGGGGCGGGACACCGCCGGGTCGGTCGAAGGCGGGGCGGAATCTCCCGCGACCGCGTTCTGCAGATTCAGCGTGCCGTCGGCGTTGATCTGCACCCGCGCGGCGAAGTCGCTGAGCGCGACGTTCCGGATGCCGAGCGAGAACGGTTCCGTGCGTACCTGCAGCCCGTCCAGGAACAGCGACTCCCACTGGATCAGGGGTTCCGACCCCTGCGTGTCCACGGCCGCGAATCGGGCGAGGGTCGCCGTGCCGTCGTAGCCGATCGCTGGCGGACGCGAGCGCGGGATCGAAACGGTGAGGTGTCCTGCCGTGGACAACGACGCACCGGTCAACGTCGCGCGGACCCGGTCCGCGAAGTACGGCTGGAATGGCAGGACATCCAGATCGGCGACCTTCACCCGCGCGTCGACCGCCGGCGGATCGAGTGCGAAGGTCCCGGACAGCGTCGATTCCCCCTTGCCGTTGATGCGCGTGCGGACATCGAATTTCGACGTCGCCGGCCGACCGATGGCGAGGTCCGCCAGTTCGAGCCGCAGCGGCGCGAGGCGCACGTCCACCGCCGTCGTCGGAACCTCGTCCACGACGTGCACCTGGCCCTGATCGAGCAGCAGGTGCTTCAGGGCGATCGTCCACGCGGATCCCGCGGTCTCGCCCGGTGGCGTGGCGGTCGCCGTCGAGGGTGCGGTTGCCGCCTTCGCCGGCGGCGTCAATCGGGAAAGATCGAGGGTGCCGTCCCGGGCGCGCCTGCCCTCGACGACGGGCTTCATCAGCCGCACCTCGCCGATCGCGGCTTCGCGCTTGCCGAGATCGAGCGATCCGCCCTCGACATCGAGGCGTGCGAGGCTCAGGAAATCCCGCGGCTGACCCGGCCGACGCAGACGCAGGTCGTCGAGCGTCGCCTTCGCGGCGGCGACCGTCAGCACGAGTCCATCGGACGCGGCAGCGCCGGCGACGTGGGCGGCGAGACCGAGCGTGCCGGATCCGATGTCGAACAGCACTGCGTCGCGATAGTAGGCGGCGTACCGGGCAAGCGGCAGCTTCTCCAGGCTGGCGTCGAGATCCCACTGCACGCGGCCGATGCCCACCGTGCCGGCGACGGCGACGGTCTCGCCGGCGTCCGTGGCGGCCGTCAGCTTCACCGTGGCGGGCGGTGCGTCGCCGCTGGTGGAGAGGCCGCTGATCTGCACCGCGACCGGTTTCACGGTGCCGGCGAAGGCGGGTTGCACGGTCTCGTCGGTGAACGCGACGGTCCCATCGATTTCCAGTGCTGCGACCGTGATCTCGCGGGCGGGCGACGCTTTGTCCGCGGCCGGTGCTGCCGGGGCGGCCGCCGGTGCCTCGCCGCGCGCCGTCTTTCCCAATGCCGACAGGTTGAGCGTGCCGTCGGCCGCGCGGTGAACGGTCACCGATGCGCCACTCAGCTTCACGAGTTTCAACGGGACCTGCCGGCCGAAGGCGTCGATGCCGTCGGTGGCGACGTCGAGCCGCTGGAATCCGACCAGGGGCTTGCCGTCGAGATCGTCCACCTGCACGTCGCGAACGGCGACCTTGCCGGCCACGGTGAGTCGGGTCGTCCCGTCGGGCGGTTGCGAGAATGTCACGCCGGCATCGACATCCAGGCGCGCCGACGCCAGCCGATAGGGCGGATCGATGGGCACGTAGCGCCAGTAGAACGGCACGTCGACGCCCTGGAACTTCAGCGCCAGGATCGATTCGCGCCCGGGCGTGAACGGCTTCGTCCTGCCTTGCAGCGCGAACGGCGCGCCGTTGACCTTTGCCGAGAACGCCGGCTGGACGAAGATGTGTCCGAAGTAGGGCAGGTTGCTGACGAACGGGATCGCGAGGTCGAGTTCCCGGATCCGGTGGCGGGTGCCGGCGGGCCGATCGTCCACGTCCACGGCGCCGCCGCGGACGCGGATGTTGTTGATCGAGAACTTCGCCGGCGGCTTGTCGGGATCGTCGGGCGTCGCGAATTTCTCGATGAGGTCCGTGAAGTTGAAGCGTCGTCCCGCCAGGCGCACCACGTGCACGTAGGGCTTCTCCAGCAGCACTTCGGCCAGGACCGGCGCGCGCCGATAGACGGATTCCCATTCCAGGTCCACGCGCAGCCGGTCGAAGGCCACGAACCGCTGGCCGCCCTGCGGCTCGAGGATCGCGAACTGCTCCACCTCCACGGCGAGCTGCAACGGATCGATGCGGATCTCTCCCACGGAGACCGGTCGGCCGAGCAGTTCCGCACCCTTGGAGACGAGGATCGACTTCACGATCGGCGGTCCGGCGAAGAACACGAACGCCATGAGCGCCAGCCCGAACAGCGCGAGACCCGCGAGGACCTTGGGCCAACGCCGCTTGCCCGGTGCGGCATCGGTCGCGGCCGGCGCGGGCGTGGTCGATCGACGAAGTCGGGCGAACAGGGGCACGGCTATCCCGGACAGTGGCGGACGCGGCCGGGTCTCACGACGTGCTTCCCGCGCCGCGGACCCCTGCCGAGATCAGCATGTCGTGCACGTCGCCGGTCATCACGGCGAGATACGCCGCCAGCGCGACGTAGACGAGGCCGTAGTTCACGCGCGTGGCGACCGGCACGTCGTAGTAGTCGCGGTTCTCCGGGGCGTTGCGATCGAACTTGACGGCCTTCCAGACATGCGGCGCCGCGAGGAGGGCGACCAGGATCAGCATCGGGCTCGGCTTCCAGAGAAACAGCGCGATCAGGATCGGCACGCCGAGCAGCCAGACCCGCGGCGAGACGATGGCCGTGATGCGGCCGCCGTCGAAGGGCGAGAGCGGAATCAGGTTGAACAGGTTCAGGAAGAAACCGGCGTACGAGAGCGCCAGCAGCAGATTGCTGTCGTAGCTGCGGGCCAGCAGATAGCAGACGAGCGCGCCCACCGTCCCGACCAAGGGACCGGCCATGCCGACGTAGGCCTCGGTCTCCACGCTGTGGGGCAGGGACTTCATCTGGATCCAGGCGCCCACGAACGGGATGAACGTGGGCATGCCGACGTCGAGTCCGCGCTGCCGCGCGGCGATGTAGTGGCCGAGTTCGTGCACGAAGAGCAGGAGGACGAAGCCGACCGCGTACCAGATGCCGAAGACGAATGCATAGACGAACACGGACAGGATCATCGTCCCGCCCGTCACGGCGACCTTGCCGAGCTTGCCGGCCGCGAACAGGGCAGCGAGGAGCTTGATCATGGGCGGCGATCAGGCGTCCGGCTCGTTCTTCTTCCTGCGGCTGGAGAACCACTTGGCGCCGAGGCCCCCCAGCCCGAGCGCCGCGACGCCGATGACCTTGGCGAACTTCAGGACGAAGGCTGCAATGATCGCGAACAGGCCGAGCTTCTTGGCCGCAATGCCGCCGATCAGCGCCGCGAGCCCGTACTCGGCCACCTTGTCGGTGGAGGAATTGAAGTCGGAGTACTTCTTGCCGTCGTTGAACTTGAGCGCCGCGAGCAGTTGCTGGGCGACCGGCTTCTCCTTCTCGATGGTCGCGTAGTCCGTGACGAGGTTCAGGCTGACGTAGCCCTCGCGGCCGAGGGCATAGGTGTTGTAGTTGACACCGTGCGGCGCGGTGCCGGGATCGGCCTTGTCCTTGGTCGAGGCCGACCACACCAGGCGGTGGGCCGCCGCGTCGTACCGCGGCGGCTCGATCCAGCCCAGCACCTGCATCTCGCCGATGCCGCGCTTGCGCCGTTCCTCGTTCGTGGCCTCGGTCCCGTCCTTCAGGTTCTGCAGCAATTCGTCCGCGTTCCACTCGCGGGCGTCGTCGTCCTTGATGTAACCCGCTTCCACGTACTCCATCACGACGATCCAGCCGGCATCGCCCTGATCCGGTCCCGGCACCACCATGCCCAGCAGGCTCGGTCCGGTGGTGTTGCCCATGGCCTGCAGCAGCCGGGCGCTCTCGCCCGCGGGAATGAAGCGGAAGCCCGCCGGCAACTGGAACAGGGCCTGGTCGCGCAGCTTCACGTCGATCGGGCCCGTCTGGGCCGCGCGGTCGGCTGCCGCGAACGCGGCCTGGGCCTCGGCCTGCGGGTCGGGCGCGGCGGCCGGTTTGGCTGCTTCCTCGGCGACGGCGGCGCCGCCGGCCGCGAGGAAGGCGGTCACGACGATCGGGGTGACCAGGGACTGCACGGCGGTACGGATCGACACGGGTTCGGTCTCCGGGTGAGGTCAGGGGAGGAAGCCGGCGTCGAGACCGAGTTCGGTGAGGCGCGTCTTGTAGACGGCCGCGAGTTCCGTCAGGGCGGTGGCCTCGTCGGCGGGATAGCGGCTGCGCAACGGAACGACGTTGCGCATCATGGCCGCACCGTCCTGCCAGCGATTGAGGGCCGCGTAGCTGCGCGCCAGTTCGGCGTAGCGGCGGCCGAGATCGAGTTCGCCGACGGTGCCGGCTTCCAGCGCGAGGGACAGCGACTCGAACAGCGGCGAGACGGATTCCTTGAAGCGGGTCTGCTTGCGGTAGTAGCTGCCCAGGTTGAACAGCGCGTCCGACTGTTCCGCCTTGCCGAGGGACGCCCGCGCCCGCTGCACGGCGGAGGCGTAGTAGGCCTCCGCATCGACGCTGCGCTGCGTGGCCTCGGCGGTGGTGCCTTCCTTCGTATAGGTGCGGACGACTTTCTTGTCGCTGGAACAGGCGGCCAGGGTCAGCAGGGTGACGAGGGCCGGGACGAGCAGGCAACGGCGGGACATGACGGCTCTCTTCGCAACACCGAATGGGGACAGTCCCGAAGCATAGCCGGTCGGACAGGAATTGGGCGCAGGCCCGTCATCCCGGACGGGAGGCCGTCGAAGCGGACGATCGTCGAAGCGACGGCGGAAACGGCACGGGCCGGGGAAGCGTCGATCGCTTCGCCCGGCCCGCGCAGGGAGGTTTCCGGTCTGTCAGGCGGCCCGACGATTTCGAGCGGCGGCGAAGCCGACGGCCCCGAGGCCGAGCGCCAGCAGTGCGTACGTGCCGGGTTCGGGAACGGCGGGCGTCCCCGTGAACTGCAGCTCGCTCACGGCGTAGCTGCCGTCGCCGGCGACCGCGTAGATCCGGGCGTAGCGGGCCTGGGTCGTGGGAAAGTCGATGAGGTTCGAGTACGCCGGGTGACCCGTCACCGAACTGCGCTGGATCATCGACGCACCGTCGTACGCGTAGGCCGAATCCACGTAGGTGGGCAGACTCACGAACAGCGTCTTCCAGGTGCTGTTGTCGGTGGAGACCTGGACGGCATAGAAGTCGTTGTTGTCGACCCCCAGCGTGATGTCGGCGAGGTTGTAGATCTGGTCGAACGTGAAGGTGAAGGTCACGCCGGAGGCGCCCTCTTGCCAGGACCACCAGACGTTCGGCGTGTCGGTCCACCAGGTGCCCAGCGCAAAGTTGCCGTCGGTGAGCCGCGTTGCCGGGTCGTTGGCGTAGGAACCGGTTCCCGCGATTGAAGTGACGGTGACCGCGTGGGACGCGCTGGAGGCGGCCAAGGCCAGCAGGCCGGCCGCAAGGAGGGATTTCTTCATGCCGAGGGTCTCTCTTTTCAGGCGTCGTGGTCCGGAGCGGTTTCCGCTTCTTCGGACGGCCACGACGGGGCGGGAGGCTTTGAGCAAAGGCTGTGCGAACCTCGCTACGACGCTGATTGCTCGAACGAATGACGTGCGACCGGCGGCGCCCGGCGATGGGACGTAACTCGCGTCGACATCGCCGGCAGTCGCGGGCGCACCAGCCGGCACGGCCGTCGAGGTCTCGCTCCTGAGACGGGTTGTTCGCCGTCATCTCGCATGCCGGCGATCCTGGCGATCCTCCGATGGCGGACGATCCTGCATGTCGCTGCGATTGACGGGTCAGCGGCGGACACCGGAGCTCGAAGGGACGGACGGGCGGCACCCGAGCGAGCCGCGGCCAGCGCAAACAGCTCCCTTACCGGGTGATGCAAGGCGAACATGAGGCGGATGCGCCGGGCGTTTCTCGGCACCGTCACGGCGATCTCGAGCAGCCGCACCCCCGTATGGTCGCCGCCCAGGCGCTGGCCGGTTCGGTGGCCTGCAGTGCCATTGCCCGCAGGCGCTGCATCAGCGTGCAGGCCGGCGCTACCAGCAGCAGCGGGAACCGATTGCCGAGGAACTTGTGGCGACTGGCGCGGAGCATCGCCATTTGCACGACCAGGAAGCGGCGGCGCCGGCCGCTGGCCCGGTCTGAGAACGTCCCGCTGACCCTGACCTGCCCGGTCAGCCTGAAAGCCGACCTCGAAACCTGCGCCGTGCCGTACGCGCAGGCCTATGGCGAGGTGGTCGATGGCGAGCAGTGGATCCCGCACATGCTGGAGACGTTCATGGCGGGCAATCGGGGATTCAGTAAAGGCATGGCGACCCGGAGCGCGCCATGGACGCCGACACGCGCGTCGCATGCCAGCGGCTCCGGATTGAAGAACGCGCAGCCTCCCGGGCTGTGATGACGCGACAGGCCCGTCGTTCCTCGGCAGCCCGGCACGACGCAATGCGATGCGGCCTTCTCTGGCGACGCCGGCATGTGGCGCGTGGTGGACGAAGCCGTGGTTCTACAAGGTGGTCCCGGATGGTGCGGACCGGCTGTCCTACCTACGGTTTCAAGCCGTGCGTGATTCGCGCGCAAGCCTTGACGCCAGCACGATCCGTCGGCCAGGCAGGGACCGCCGGCTACCGCTTCCTGCGGCATCCGAGCGTCCGAAGCCGTCACGCGCCCCGCCGGACGCGTCGATTCACACCGCCAGGAGCGGCGCGACAACCGGCGCCAACGCCTTGCCCAGCGTGAGGTGCTGATCGACATCCAGGTGGATGCCGTCCACCCGGCTCGAATCGGTCACGGTGCCGGCGTCGAAGAAGTGGCAGTTCATCTCGGCGCACACCTTCGCGAAGGCCTCGGCGAGACCGACGCACTTGTGTTCGCCGCCTGCGAACTTCGGGGCGATCGGTCCCTTGGGCGTCCGGATCAGCGGCGGGCACATCACGAGGATCGGCGGCACCGGCATGCCGGGTTCGATCGGCGCCTGGCGGATGGCCGTGACGAGCGCGGCGATGCCCTGCGACGAATGCCAGGCATTGTGGGGATGCATCGACTGGAAGTCGTTCGTGCCGAGCGCCAGGATCACGAGCGCCAGCGGCGAATGGATCTCGATGCGCTGGGCCAGCCCCGTCAGGCCGTTGCGTCCGGCCTTGAAGGGATCGTCCCAGACCGTCCGGCGACCATTCAGGCAATCCTCGATCACGCGCGTCTTCCGGCCGGCCGCCGCGAGGCCGAGTTCCAGCACGCCGGGCCAGCGTTCGTCGAAGGCCAGGCGCCTCCGGGTACCGGGAACGATGCCCCAGGACAGGGAATCGGAGTAGACGAGGATGTGCTGCATGGGGCCTCCAGGCCGGGACATGACGGGGCGATGAAGAAGGATCACATGACCGTCCCGGCCGGTAAAGCGATGCGCCATCGGATCGGTCAGTCGCGCTCGACTGACGGAACCCGGCTCCCCCGGCGCGGTGCGGGGCGATCGCACGCGTCGCAGGGCACCGGTGGCCGATCGTGATCGGATGCGGCCTGAGATCCGGCGGCCAGCCTCGAGCAGACCGGCCCGGCGCCGACGACTCACCGCCTGTTCGTGCCGGCGCATACCCCCGATGCGCCATCCGGTTCAATCAAATTGTGGAAAAAAATCCCACACATAGGGCGTCAATCTGGCTACGATTCTTCCGTGCCCGTGCTGTCGGCGGGCCGAGAAACTGGCAATCAGGGAAAACGCCCGCCGCGCTGCGGCGGCAGAGGAGGACACTGCTCATGACCACCCGAAGACTCACCGCGCTTGCCGCGGCCGTCGCCGGCGCTCTCGCCTCGGCTGCGGTCCAGGCGCAGACATATGGCTATCTGGCCAATTTCGACGCCATCAACAACACGGGCCACACGGCCTACGGATTCGAGATCCAGCTCGAGGACATCGGTCTCGACCACACGAAGATCACCAGCGTCTTCGGCTACGACCGGGACTTCGGGACCGGCAATCCGGGGTCCGTGGTCCGCTACGGCTCGCCCACCATCACGGATCTGAAGGACGCCTCGAACAACGCGATCGGCGTGCTGATCCGCTACGGCGGTTCGCTGACGGGGCCGTTCACGCTGGACCGCAGCGATCCGCTGGCAGCGCCGTTCAACACGGGGGGCGACAGCTGCTGGCCCTTCGGGGCAGGCTGGTCCACCGGCACGGCCTGTGACCACTTCGGGGTCAGCACCATCGGTCAGCCGGCCACGACCAAGTACAACTGGCTCGTGCAGGCCACGCCTGGCGTGCTGACGCCGGTCAGCGCCGGCATTCCCGCCGTGAATTTCGCGTACACCCCGCCTGTCGGCGGCGGTGCCGGCGAGCTCGAGGCGCACATCGAGGCCGAGGCGCCCGAGTACGAGCAGCCGGAGAATGAAGGCTTGTGGGGCGAGGCCTACTGGGTCAAGACGTACACGACCAAGGTCAACCACGACATTCACCTCGGCAACCTGTTCCGCGACGATCCGTTGCAGCAAGCCGCCGAGATCGAGACGGAGTGGGAGTTGTTGCAGCGGGCGCCCGTCGGGGAAGAGGCGGGCAACGCCAATCAGCGCAAGGGCAAGCTGCTGGCCCTGGCGCCCGAGGATGCGGCCGTGATGCGCCGTTACGAGTTCTATGAGTACCTCGGACCCTTCAAGCCGGATGGCGAAGCCGATTGCAGCAAGGGGTGCGGCAAGGACCCCGTGGGAGACGGGATGGTCGGCAAGTACCTCGGCGCGCAGATGGCCGGCTTCAACGTCAACGATCCGCAACTGCCGATCCAGTTGCAGCCGGTTCCGGAGCCGCAGACCTACGCCATGGTCGGTGCCGGTCTCGCACTTCTGGGGCTGGTGTCCCGGCGCCGTCGCCGCTGATTCGAGTCGTTCGAGACGCGACGACGTCCGCCGTCGAACGACTCGCGGACGTCGTCGTCAACCTTCGAGGGCCGGATTGTCCGGCCCATTTTCTTTGCGCGCGCCATGCCGCGGCGAGCCTCATCCAGCCGCGTGCGGGCCAGTGGCGGGATGCGCTCCATGTCGCCGAACCCGCGCCGCGGCCCGGCGTGACCGGTGGTGCGTCGGTGATCGCGGCGCCGTGCACTGGATCGAGATCTGCTGGTCGCTGTCCGACAGATTGCCGATCACGAACCAGTACGAACCGGGCAGCGTGGTCGCGACGTCGCGGTCGAAGTGCCCATCCTTCTGTTCGGCGGATACCAGGACGTCCTCGCGATGCAGGTCGTCCCGTCGATCGGCCTGGAGGGCGAGATACGCCCTCTCGGCCAGCAGCGTGACCGACAGCGCGCCGCCCGATCGCACGACGCAGCGCAGGGGGCCGCCGGTCTGCACGAACAGTTCGCGTGTCCATTCGACCTTGGCCGGCACCTGCTTGCGCTGATCGAGAATCCGCATCCCGCTCGCGGCGATCGCGGGCAGGGGCTGCAGGCCGACGGCCAGGGCGAGGCCGGCGACCACCTGCGCGGCACGGGAGCGAAGGGAAGTCATGGGCGGCCGTGTCGGCTCACGGCGGCCGGCGCCGATTCCGGGAATGCGTCCGCATCAATCCTCTCTCTCCAAAGCGGGGCGGCACGCCCCGAGACAGGGCTGCGGTCGACGGTGGCGATGATTGCACGGAACGCCGCCGGCACGGGGCCGCTTGCGCCCCGATTCCCGCCGACCGATCCCCGTCGCTCGACGCGGAATGCCGTCCGGCGTCGACTGCCAGTAGACTCCGACTCCTCGGAGGTCACACGTGAACATGATCAAACGTCTCTTGACTGTCTCGATGCTGCTGGCGTCCTGCCCCGCCCGGGCCGGCTGGGTGAATATCGCGGAGGACGGTGCGTCCGCGACCTACGGCGATCCGACGACGATCGAACGCAAGGGCGACGCGGCGAGCCTTGCGGTGCTCGTCAACTACGCTGCGCCCAGACGTCTCGTCGAACTGGCCTATCAATCGCAGAAGCGCCGCATCGAGTTCAACTGCGCCGCCGCGGAATCCCGGGTGCTCGACACCACGCTGCACGCGGGCGCGATGGGCGAGGGGAAGGTCGTCTACGAAGACCCGTCCCCCAAGGACTGGAACGCGGTCGAGCCCGACAGCGCTTTCGCCAAGCTGCGCGCGCTGGCCTGTCGCTGACCCCGCCGGTCGGCACGGGGGCGGCACAAGGCGCCGGACCTGCGGCGTCTCGTCGTCTGCCGGTTGTCGGCGGACGCGACCGGCGTCGCCGGCGTGCTCTGCCGCGCGAACGATCTGCCGCAGTGCCCGATCGCGCCGCGTGTCCCGCGGCGAGTCGGTTGATGGTTGTCAAAGGGCTCGGGAAGGGGTGAGGGTCTAATCGGTCGGCGGGTGCACGAAGGGCGTTACCTGCTCACACAGACCATGCATGCACGCGAAGACGTTGCGTCGTCCGCATGGCGGCGGGCCACCGGCGTCTCGACGTCGCTGCAGAAGGAGACCCGCTCATGCCCGCTCGCTTCAGACGCTCCACGCTCGCCCTGGCCGTGGCGGCCGCGTGTTCCGCACATGCCGGTGCCGTCGACTATGTCTGGCTCACCGGCAACTTCGGACCCGGCGTGGCGCCGAGCCCGCTCACTGCGCCGGACACACTCGTCATCGATGCCGGCGGCACCAAGAATTTCATCGGCGTGTCCTTCAGCAACGCCTCCGCGGTGACCTGGAACGCCGACCACGTCGGGTTCTCGGGCTCCGCCGTCCTCAATTCGGGGCTGTGGGATGCGAAGAGCGACAACGCGCTCTCGTATGCGGGCGGCAGCGGGTCGGATTTCGTCAACAGCGGTGTGTTCCGCAAGAGCGGCGGCACGGGCGCCACGAGCATTGGTGTCCATGTCGCGTTCACCAATGCGGGCTCGGGCATTGTCGACGCACGAACCGGCAGCATCGCCTTCGTCGGCAACAATGCCGTTTTCGACGATGGTTCGAGGTGCACCGGGGCCGGCATCGTCGACATCGCGTCGATTGCGACGTTCATCGGGACGATGCGGTCGGAGAATCTCCGATTCTCCGCCGGCACCTTCGTGCACGGCGGGACAACCGGGGCCACGCTCAGCGGAACGACCGCCTGGACGGGCGGCAACTTCTCCGGCACGTGGCGAGTGGCGACCGTCAGGTTCTCGCGGTGTCGGCGGGCCTCGACAAGTACTTTGCCGGAACGGCCTTCACCAATGACGGCACGCTTGTCTGGAATACGGCGGACCGCCTCGGATTCAGCGCGTCGACGGTCGTCAACACGGGGCTGCTCGATCTGCGCCAGAACGCGAATCTCGACTACATCGGCGGATCCGGATCCACGATCGTCAATGGCGGCACGCTGCGCAAGTCGGGGGCCGACGGCACGTCCACCGTGACATCGGGCAATCTCGCCTTCATCAATGCCGTCAATGCCACCCTCGACGTGCGCGCCGGCACCTTTGACTTCGCCGGCGGAAACGCCACCTTCCAGAACGGCTCGCGGTTCATCGGCGCCGGCGTGGTCCGGGGGGCGGCCAATGCCACGTTCGCCGGCCACTGCACGTCGTCCGATCTCGTGCTGGCCGGCGGCAATTTTCAGGGCGCCGATGCGCACGCGCGCGGCACGACACGGTGGACCGGCGGCCAGTTCACGGGGCAGTGGCAGATCGACGCCGGGCAGACCGTCGAGGCTTCCGGGGCGGCGGACAAGAACTTCAACGGCGCCGCATTCACGAACCGGGGCACGCTGCGCTGGCAGACGGCGGAACGGATCGGGTTGACCGGGTCGACGGTCGTCAACGAGGGGTTGATCGACATCGAGACGGATGCCGATTTCGCCTACATCGGCGGCAGCGGTTCCGCGTTCACGAACACCGGAGTCCTGCGCAAGAGCGGCGACGGCATCACGTCCGTCGGACCGAACATCGCCTTCACGAACCCGGGGACGATCGAGGTGCTCGCGGGCACGCTGCTGCTGCCCGCGAACTTCGGCAATGCGGGCATCGTCACCGGCGAGGGCATCGTCCAGTCCACCACGTTCACGAACGACGGCACGCTGAAGCCCGGCGCGGGTATCGGCACGCTCACCATCGCCGGTCACCTCGTGCAGACGGCGGGCAGCATCACCGAGTTCGACATCGGCGGAACCGCCAGTCACGACGTGCTCGCCGTCACCGGCAATGCCACGCTCGGCGGCTCGCTCGCCGTGCGCCGCGCGAACGGATTCATGCCGACCCTCGGCGACAGCTTCATCGTGATGACCTTCGCGAACCGCGTCGGGACGACCGGATTCCTCGACGACGTGACGATGCTGGGCTGGGGAGGCGGGGTCGATTTCGACGTGATCTACGGCGCCGGGACCGTGACGCTGGAAGTCACGGCCGTGCCCGAACCGGCCGGCGTCGCCCTGATGGCGGGCGGGCGGGTCGTGCTCGGCTGGGCGGCTCGGCGTCGGCGCAGCGCCTGAGGGGGAGACGCGGCCGCACGCATCCCGTGCCACCGCGTCTGTCATCGTGTTCCACGCGCCCGACGCGCGGGCTCAGGGCGCCCTGTCGGCGGCCAGCGTCTCGACCAGCGCGTCGTGAAAGCGGTCCGGGTCTTCCACTTGCGGTGAGTGCCCCAGCGCCGGGAATTCGATCAGGCGCGCGCCGGGAATGGCCTGTGCCGCGCGACGTCCCAGCACCGGATAGTCGCCCAATCGCTGCGCCACCTCGGCCGACGCGCGTCCGGCACCCGGCGCGGTCCGGTCCCGGCCGCCGATCATCAGGACCGTGGGCACGCGCAGCCGGCCGAACTCGTAGAGCACCGGCTGCGTGAAGATCATGTCGGTCGTGAGCGCCTGATTCCACATGACGCGGTCGCGACCGCTGCCGGCGTAGAGCCCGGCGGACATTTCCACCCAGCGGTCGTACGCCGGCTTCCACTGTCCGTTGTAGTAGAAGCGCCGCTGATAGGCCCGGATCGTCTCCGCCGTGGTCTTGCGTTCGTTCTGCAGATTCTGGTCGACGGTCGCATACGGCACGCCTTCCGCGAGCCAGTCCTCGAGGCCGAGCGGATTGATCATCACCAGGCGTTCCACCGCGTCCGGGAACAGCAGCGCGTAGCGCGCCGCCAGCATGCCGCCCATGGAGTGACCGACGATCGTTGCGCGCGTCACGCCGCGCGAGGCGAGCAGGGCGCGCGTGTTGGCGGCGAGCTGATGGAACGTGTACTGGTAGTGCGCCGGCTTGGTCGAGCGGCAGAACCCGATCTGGTCCGGCGCGATCACGCGGTAGCCCGCCTCGGTGAGCCGCCGGATCGTGACTTCCCAGGTGGCGCCGCAGAAGTTCTTGCCGTGCAGCAGCACGACGATGTGCCCGTTCGACTGCGTCGGCGCCACGTCCATGAACCCCATCGACACGGTCTGCCCCTGTGACGGGAACTCGAAGCGCTCGACCGGGAAGGGATACTCGAAGCCTTCCAGTTCAGGCCCGTAGACGGGCGGGGCGGCCGTCGCACCGAATGTCAGGCCCGTGAGCGCAACGGCGCACGAGGCCAGCAGAATCCATCGCATGCCTGTCTCCCGAAACGCGGACGAACACCGCCCGGTGCCGGGGATTGTGCGGGATCTCGCGTCGGTGCGACAGCGCGCGTTCCGTCGGCAGAGAGACCTCCGGCTATGCCGCAACCTGCCAGTGCGGGCGCCGCAATCGTTCAACGGCCTGCCGCAGGGTGAGGCCGAGCACGTCGCGCTGGGCCCGGCTGCCCCCGATGCGCGGCACGTGGGTCGAGATCCAGCCGAGCAACCCGGCGCTGCGCGCGTGATCGCCCTGGCCGAAGGCCACGATCGCGCGACACGCCGGCAGGCCGATCTGCCGCGTGGTTTCGCCGTGGCGGGTGCACAAGCGGGCGCGGCGCACCAGTTCGTGCTCGAGCGCCTCCGCGAGTGCATGGTTGCCGGCGCCCACGAATGCGAGCATGGCGTGCACGTCGTTGAAACTGCAGAAGCCATCGGTGACGTGCGGGGCCCAGGCGGCCGCGAGTTCGGTCCAGCGCGATCCCACGGGACCGCCGGTCAGTTGGATGCGCCAGAGCAGCGCCGAGGCGTCGATCAGGTCGGCCACGTCAGTCGAGCGGGCCGCGCGCACGTGCTCGTCGTAGATCGACACCGCGCCCGCCGCATCGTCGCGGGCCAGATGGAACAGCGCGATGTGCCACCAGCAGTGGGTCGCAACCGTCGTCCCGATCGCCCAGTAGGCCCGGGTATCGAGCAGTCCGCGGATGCCGGCCTCGGCCCGACCGGTCATCTCGCACACGTGCGCGAGGGCGTGGTGGGCACGCGCATCGAAAGGGTCGAGATCCAGCGCCTCCCGGGCCGCGCGTTCCGCGCGTGCGGTGTCATCGCATTCCGCGAGGCTGAACGCGTGCATCGCCAGCACGCTTGCATGGCCGGGCATCGACGGGGACCACGCCGGCAGCACCGAGGCCACGCGTGCCGCCATCCGTTCGGTCTCGCCGGTCGCGTGATCGAATGCGTGCGCGACCTGCAGCGCCAGGACGTCGCGGGGAAACGCGTCCAGCAGGGCCGCCAGTCGTGTCTTCGCGCCTTCGTAGTCGTCGTCGAGTGCGGTGCGGATGGCGGCGAGATGCATCTGCTCGCGGGGGTTCGCGCCCGATGCGCGCGCGTTGGCGTGGGCGGTGCGGGCCAGTCGCACGCGGGCCGGATCGCGGCTGAGCAGCGTGAGATAGGCGCCCAGCACATGGGCCATCGTGAACCCGGGGGCTTCCAGCAGCGCGCGGTCGAGCAGGAGGTCGGCGCCGATGCGCCATCGTTGGAAGGTTGCCAGGGCCGCTTCGAAGTTCTCGAGCGCGGCCGGCGATGCACCGGTGATGTCGTGGCCGCGATAGTCCCGGACGGGCACGGGCAAGGTCTCGGTGAATCCGTTGCGCGCAGGGAGGGATACCGGCCGGGCGGGGGGGCGGTCGGCTCCGGCCCGGCCCGGCAGTTCGCGGAGCGCATCTTCGTCGATCGTCATGTCCATGTCGGAACCTCGTGGGGAGCGCGAGGTGACATTGTCTTCCGCCGCCGCCGGGGTTCCCTTTGCCGAAGCGCCGGCATTCTTGTCCGAAGCGCCGGGAATCGACGCGCCCTCGAGCCGACGGCCGGATTCCTTGATTGCCCGGTGTCCGGCTGGTCAGGCGCGTCGCCCGGGGACGCGAGTCCGAACTTCTCCGGGTCGTGAAACCGACGGGCGCCAATGTCTTCGACGCGCGGTGCGCTGCGCCCGGGTGCGCCCGTTCTCCGGCAACACGAGCGTTCGAGCGTCGCCTTGCCGAACCGCCGGCCCGCGACCGCAAGCAGCGCCGGGAAACCCGGCGACAGGAGTCCACCGGGGTGCGCTCGGATGCCGGCGCGTCGGCCGTGGACGGATCTCTCGGGAGGAAGTCGCCCGTCGACGCGACGACGCGCGCCGCAGGTCAGTGCCGCCGCCTGCCCATCGACGTGCCCACCGACTTCGAATGCGAGTGCTCGTAGCGCCATCCCTCCGGGGTGACGAGCTTCTCCTCCCGACTGTCCACCAGTCTCGCCCCCATCACCGCCTGGCCGGGGGCCAGTTCGACGAGCCCCACCTCCAGCCACTCGCACGGCGCACTCGCGCCACGGATCTGATCGACGAGCAGCATGTCCTGCGGAACGCCGTCCTGCAGATACTGGAGCCCGCCCGCCTCCAGCCGATGGATGCACGCATCGGCCTCCGACAGGCTCAGGAAACCGATGCGCAACAACTCGCCGTCCATGCACACCGTCCGGCTGTGGATGCCGGCCACGAAGGCCTCGAGGCCGCCGACGTACTTGTCGTGGATGGCGTCCAGGCGGACGACCAGGGACATCGCTTCGACCAGAACAGCCAAGGGGGTCACTCCAGCGTTCGTGATTGCGCGCCGCACGGCCGGTCCGCGGCGAGAGGCCCCGATGATGGCATGGATCCGCGGCGCGCCGCACCGCCTGCGCCCCGGCATCGAACGCGTGCGCGCGACCTTCGTCAGCGTGTGCCGGACGCGACGAGTCCGGGTGTGCGCAACGCACCCAGCCCGGGGAATGGGGACGGTCGCCCCGCGGGTCCGATGTTCGCGCGTTCCCGCAATCCGTCGGCCGCCGTGCTGCCGGCATCGGGAATGGTTGCGACAGGCATTTGCGCCGTCATCGTGGACGGGAAGTCCGCGAGCGACGGCCGATCATGCGTGCGCCGACGTGGGGTCCCCGACTGACGTGCCCGGTGCCGGCGCATCCTTTCCGGACCTTCGGAGCCATTCCCCTGCAAAGCCAAGCGGGGGGAGTACCATGCCGATGCGATGTTCGCCATTCGCGCGCGCCCGCGCCACTTGCCGCCATGGGAGGGTCGACATGTACCCAGTCCTCAGCCGTCTAACGCTTGCGTCCGCGATCGTTGCGCTGCAATCGCCCATCGCGCAGGGGGCGCAGGACGTGTTCTGGTTTCCCATCACCGACGGAACCACGCTCACCTTCGATTCCACGGATACGTGGCAGGACTCCGCAGGCGGTTCCGGCGGGTCGGGTCCGTACCGGGCGGTGATCCGGTTCTCGGCCATCCATGAGCCGATCCTCGATCATCAGGCGACCTTGAAGAGCACCAATGGCTGGTACCTGACGGAGACGCCCCAGGGCTACTTTCGCGTCTCCGAAGGCAATCCCGCCGACCACGCCGAGTACCGGTACCTCATCGACCCCGAGCCTTTCCTGCTCAAGGCGCCCCTGGACGTCGGACAGTCGGTCAGCTTCAGCGGTCTGCGACGGGGTCAGTGGAAGGTCCCCGGCGGCGGGTATGAAGCCTGGTCCGGCAGCTGGAACCTGACGCTGACGAACCTGGGGCACGAAGTCGTCACGACGCCCCTCGGCACTTTCGATGCGGCCCGCCTCGGATCGGCATCGGTCGTCACCGTGGACAGCCGCGCGTTGTTCCCGACGGCTCGGTCCGAGCAGGACTGGACCGAGACGCAATGGTTCGTGGACGGTCTCGGCATCGTCAAGATCCAGGGCAGCGGCACCGATGCCTCCGACTACGATGGCAACGGCACTGTCGACGCGTGGCGGTTCGAAACGCTGACCATGGTGGCGGTCCCGGTTCCGGAACCCGGCGTCGTGGCGATGTTGGCGGGCGGGCTGGGACTCATCGGTTGGCGGCGTCGGGTCGGACGCCCCCGACGCGGGGCGTGCATCAGCGCGTGAGCTGATCGACCGGCCGGCAGGCCGCGCGACCATCGCCCGGATGTGCGCACCGGGCAGGCGTCAGGAGCGAACGCGCCGACTGCGCGCCCACCGGAGAAGGGTGCGCACGACCCCGGGAGAGGGTGGGGCCGTGCGCGAGGCTCCGCATCCGGACGCGTGACGCACCCCGGGGAGAGGGCGGGGGGCCATGCGCACCGGGCGCATCGGCTCGCGGGCCGATGCGGCGAAGCCGGAGGAAGACGGTCAGGCCAGGTCGCCGATGCCCGCGACGGTCGCACCCACGCGGGCGACGACGCCGAGCAGGACCGCAGCGGTCAGGGCGCGCAGGACGATGCTGCTCACGACGGCGTCGATGGTGCGCGCGGCGCCATCGGCGGATTCGGGGGTGCCGGACGGAAGGATCGCGGGGCGGGACATGGCAGTTCTCCTCGACGGGATCGTGACGGCCGGGGCGGTCTGCGGTCGGTCCGCGGCGCCCTTCGCCGTGGTCCCGCGACTGCAACCGGATCACGGTTCGAAAGATAGGCGTCCGCCGCCCTTTGCGGAACGCTCAGAAAGGGCATGAGGGGTATTCCACGAATCCACTAACTGACCGGAGACCATGTTAGGCTCCGGGAATGGACTTCATCCAGCGCACCCGCCTGTTCCAGCGCGCAGCCGAAACGCGCAGCTTCTCCGCCGTCGCGCGCGAGTTCGACACCACCCAGCCCACGGTCAGCAAGCAGGTGGCCGCGCTGGAGCGCGAACTGGGCACGCCGCTGTTCCTGCGCACGACCGCGGGCCTGCGCCTCACCGACGCGGGCGATCGCTTCTACCAGCGCGCGCGGGACCTCCTCGAGGAGATCGCCTCGCTGCGGTCCACGCTCGGCCGCAGTGCCGATCAACCCGCGGGACGCCTGCGCGTGTCGTGCGCGACGTCGTTCGGTCAGCGCTTTCTTGCGCCGCTGCTGCTCGACCTGGTGAACGACCATCCGGACCTGCAGGTGGAACTGGTGCTGAACGACCGCTGGTTCGACGTGGTGGAAGAGGGCATCGACGTCGCCCTGCGCATCGGGCCGCTGCCGGATGCCCGGCTGATCGCACGGCGTCTCGGCACCAGCATGCAGGTGTGCGTCGCCTCGCCGTCCTACCTGGCGAGGCACGGCGAGCCGAAGCACGCGCAGGCGCTCGCACAGCATCGCTGTCTCGTGAACGTGTTCGTGACGCCGGAGGAGGCCTGGACGTTCGCCGGCCCCGAGGGGGCGATCACCGTGCCCGTACGCGGCACCTTCCGCACGAACAACATCGAAACCATCCGCACGGCGGTGCTGGCCGGGCACGGCATCGCCGTCGGCGCGGTGTGGCTCTACTACGACGATCTCGCCGCCGGCCGGGTGAAACCCATCCTGCGCGCGTTCGTGCCGGCGCCGCTCGAGATCTACGCCCTGCACGCGCCCGGCGTGAGACAGCCGGCCAAGGTGACGGAACTGGTGCGGCTGCTCTCGCAGCGCATTCCGCGGATCCGCGAACTGGGGGCATTGCCGCGGCGCAAGTCGGGTCGTTCCTGACCGGTTGCAGATGCGGTCGACGTCGATGCGGCGCCGTCCGCACGGTCTTCACCGCACCCGATATGCCGCCAGCCCCTCCCAGTCGAACTCGATCCCGTGGCCCGGGCGATCAGGGGCGATCGCCATGCCGTCGCGCCGCTGGAGCGGTTGCGCGATGAATCGGTCCAGGCCGAACCCGTGGACCTCCAGGTAGGCCCCGTTCGGCACGGCCGCGAGCAGGTGCACGTGCACGTCGTGGGCGCCGTGCGAAGTCACGGGCAGACCGTGCGCCTCCGCGAGCCGCGCGATCTTCATCCACGGCGTGATGCCGCCGCAGGTGGTGAGATCGGGTTCCGGGAAGTCCACGCCGCCGGCTGCGATCAACGCGGTGAATTCCGCGACGGTGTGGAGGTTCTCGCCGGCGGCGATCGGCACGCCCCCTTGCGCACGCAGGCGCGCATGGCCCTCGAAGTCGTCCGGCCGGATCGGTTCCTCGATCCACACGAGACCGAAGTCCCGCAGGGCATGGAACGCGCGCATGGCCTCGTCGGGCCGCCACGCTTCGTTGGCGTCCGTCATCAGCTCGATGTCCGGGCCGATCAGTTTGCGCACGGCGGCCACACGTTCCACGTCCTCGCGCAGGAGCGGGCGGCCCAGCCGCATCTTCACGGAGCGGTAGCCCGCGTCGAGACTGCGCTGGACGCCCGCGAGCAGCTGCTCCATCGGGAAATTGAGGTCGATGTTGCCGGCGTAGGCGCGCACTTCGGGACGGAAGCCGCCCAGCAGACGCCAGAGCGGTTCGCCGAGTGCCCGGCCGCGCAGATCCCACAGCGCGGTGTCGACCGCGGCGAGCGCGAAGCTCACCAGTCCGCCGCGTCCCGAATAGTGATGACCGCGCCAGAGGCGCTGCCAGAGGTGTTCGATGCGGCGGGAGTCCTCACCCAGGAGGCGGGCGCTGAAGACGTTCTCCACGACCGCGGCGGCGGCCACGCCGTGCCCGGCGTTGAGCACGGTGTAGCCGACTCCGCTCGCGCCGGAGACGGTCCCGATGCGCACGGCCAACATGTCGAACTCGCTCATCACGCCGTGGCTGGCCGCCTGGACGGGCGTCGGGAGAGGAATGCGGTAGAGGCGGGTCTCGATGCGGTCGATGTTCACGTCATGGCGCTCCGGGCAGGGTGTCCGCCGATGATAGTTCGCTCCGGCGGTCGGCAGCCGGGTCCGGCGGGCCGATCTGTCGATGCGACGGCGCGATGCTCCCGCACCCGGCCCAACGCATCGATGCCCGGCGGCGGCATCGTGGTGCGGGCGCGGCGGCCTGAAACCCTGCGTGCGTCAGGCGGGTCGCGCGGCGCCGCCGGTGAGTTGTCGTGTGATCACCTGCCGCAGCGGCGGCAGCGCATTGGCGAAGCGGAGCACGGCGTGGCGCACCAGGCGGGCAGGCAGCGCATCGTCCGTGAACAGCCGGACGATGGCGTTCGTGCCTTCGTAGACCGGAAAGGTCACGCGCCGGTGTTCGGATTCGTAGGCCCGGAGCGCCGATTCGCTGCATCCGTGAGCCAGTTCGCGCGCGAGCACCTCCACGCCATAGAGACCGAAGTTGTACCCGTGTGCCGTCACGGGATGCATGCCGACGGCGGCATCCCCCACCAGGGCGAAGTGCGGCGCGACGAATCGATGGGCATAGACCGCGACGAGGGGATAGTGATGGCGGCGGCCGGCGAGTTTCATCGCGCCCAGCCGGCCGGCCAGTTGCGATTCGATCCGGGCGGCGAAGGCGTCGTCGTCGAGGGCCAGCCACGCCGGGGCTTCGTCCGCCTTCAAGGTCACGACGGCCGAGGAGCGCTGCCCCGTGAGCGGCAGCGTGGCCAGCGTGTTGCCGTAGCGGAAGCATTCGTGCGCCACGCCGCCGTGATCGTCTGCGTGCGACAGCGCCGCGACGATGGCCACGCGGCCGAAGTCGAACATGCGGGCGCCGATGCCAGCCATGCGGCGCACCGTCGAGAAGCGGCTGTCGGCGGCCACCACGAGCGGGGCATGTATCCGCGTCCCGTCCCGCAGGCCGAGCGTGGCGCCGGCCGAGTCCCGCTCCATGCCGACCACCGTGCAGCCGGTCTGGATCTCGATGCCGGACTCGGCGCCGGCGGCGGCGTAGGCCGCGGACCGGATCCGGTGATTGGGCACCAGCCAGCCCAGCGCGTCGTGTCCTTCCGAACGGGCCTCGAACGGGAGGACGAACGAGGAAGCGCCCGTGCTGACGCGTGCCTCCCGCAGCGGGGAGACGTCGTCGGCCGGCAGGTGCTGCCACATCCCGAGCCGTTCCATGATGCGGCGCGCGCGATGCGTGAGCGCAATCTCGCGTCCGTCTTCCGCGGGCGTCTCGATGGCGGCCAGCGGTTGCTGTTCCAGCACGCGGCAGCGCAGCCCGTTGCGGGCAAGCGCGGTGGCCAGGGCCAGCCCGGCGGGGCCGGCGCCGACGATGCAAACGTCGTTTTCGGAGGAGGAGGTCATGGGGCTCTCGCAGGCTCGGTCGCCGGCAACCATAGCGACGACCGCGTGGCCCGATCTTGACCGGGATCAGGGGAGGTACTCGACGGGCGCCCCGCCCGGCGCCCGATTCGCAGGGGCGCCAGCGAGGATTCCCGTCGTGCGAACGCGGTGTACCGCTCAGCGGGGGCCTGCCCGGCGAATTCCGCGGGAACGCCGTGCGCCGGCCGCGCCCAGGGCTGCTGCGATCACCAGGGCCATCGCCCCCGGTTCGGGCACTGCGGTCCGGTCGAACGTCGCCGAGAACGCGAGATCGTTGCCCGCAGAGAAACGCCACTGCGAGGTGAACAGCGCGCTGAAATCGCTGTCGGCGTCGAACGGGATGTTGTCCGACCCGCCGCCGTACGTGTCGGAATTGGAGCTCGCCATGCGCAGCCGCGAGTCGTCGGGCACGTTCAGCGTGTAGTTCGTCGCGTACAGGAACATCAGGTACACCGAGTTCGCCGTGACCTGCACATCGGGCGTGAAGGTGTACGGGTGGAACACGAGCGCGTCCGTGAGCGGGACCGTGACCGACGGACTCGAGTAGAGGGCGGGGCCCACGATCTTCCGCGTGGTCGGGTCGTATTGGACGACGTGCGCCGTGAACTCCACCGGAACGGCCCGGAACTGCGGGGCCGGTCCCTGGAGGGCATCGCTCACGATGAACGTGAAGTCGAGCAGGCGGTCGGTGCCGGTCGGTGCGGTGACGAACTGGCCCCACGCGGAGAAGCCGGCCGATCCGAAGTCGCCGATGCTCGAGGTTCCGTCCCAGGCGGGAAGGGTGGAAATCGTCACGGGGGTTGCCGTCGCCGGGGTCATGTCCATCGTGAGGCAGGCCGCGAGAACAGGGGCAACGAGGGCGTGGCTGAGCTTCATGGGGCAGGTCTCCTGGCCGGGTCGTGGAATCAGGGACTCGGGGCAACACGCGCGACCGCGGACCGCAACGATGCGCGCTGTCGGTGCGACGGAACGACGCTGCCCCGATCCGGTGGTCGCCGCGACTCGACGGACGCGTGCGGATCACCGATGCAGCGAGTGTGTCGACGGGGCGGCGCGCCAACAACCGGCCAAAAGTACGGATCGATGGGGGCGGCGCATTCCCGCCCGCTTGCGTGAACGCATGCGTCGAGTGCCGTCACGCAGCGATCGGGCGGCCGAATTGGCAGCTCGCGCGAAACGGATGTCCGGCGATCAGCGCAACGCTTTCCGGACGACGAGCTTCAGTCCGGACCGGAGGTCATCGACGGCGCAGACCTTGACGTCGACGAGGCCGAGCGGGAGGGCCAGTTCGCGGACCACATCCTCCGTGACCTCGGTCGGAACCTTCGATGACTTCTTCGGCCGCGAAATCCACACCACTGCGTTGGCCGCGAGCGTGCGTCGATATCGCGGGAGCGCCTGCGCCAGTTCGGTGCGGCTGCGGGTGAACAGATGCACCAGGTTCGTCGAAGCGTCCGGCGCGGTCGCGAATTCCACGGCGGGCGGCAAGGGGGCGAGAAGGTCCGGGTAGTCCTCCGGCGCACCGATCACGACGAGCCGGAAGCCGTCCCGGATGCCGGGCTTCCTCGCCAGGGGCGTCCCGGAATGGCCGCTCATCGGCGATGCGTAGCGGAGGCCGGGCGAACGATGCATGTGGGTTCGAACCTCGCCGATCGCCCGGACGTCTTCATGTCGACTGAAGCAGGCTCATCTGGACGGCATCGAAGCGGACGCCGTCGAAGCGCAGGGCGTCGCGCTTGAGTGCTTCGCGCGAGAAGCCCTCGGCCTCGTACAGCGCGATGGCCGCCGCGTGGTCCGACCGGACGTCGAGTTCGATGCGCGTGATCCCTCGGGCGTGAGCCGACGCGATGGCGGCGCGCAAGAGGCGTCGACCCAACCCTTGCTGCCGATAGGCCGGCAGAACGCCCATCCCGAGCCGGCCGCAGTGGGTGACGGCGTCCGCGCCGTGTCGCAGGATGTCCGCCCAACCGACCACGCGGGTGCCGTCGACGGCGACCCACTGCACCGAAGAGGAGTCGGTCACGCGGCGGACGAACGCCTCGACGGCTTCGTGGGGCGGTGCCTGGAACATCGCGAGGTAGCGCTTCTCGCGGGCCACCGTATCGAGGCACTCGCGGAAGCTCGCCACGTCCGGACGCTCGATGAGGCGGATCTCGATCGTCATGGCTTGGGGCATCGACGCGAGAACAGCGAGGTCGAGTGGCCGTGGCATCGAGGCCCGGCACTCACGGGGCCGTTGCGCCGGACAGCAGTGACGCTTCGAGCGCCGCGCTCATGTCCTGCGGCAGCGAGCGGACCCCCTTGATGACGAAAGGACCCCCGTGCCGCCACTGCGTCCGTGCACTGGCCATCGACCGCGCCGAACGCGCATCGAGGACGCGGACGTCGACCACGACCTCGGTCCCGCCTTCGACGATCACGGGCAGCCCGAAGATCAGGCGCGGGCCGAGTTCGCGCACCACGATCCGGACCAGCCGGTCAGGCGCGGGTGAGGCTTGCCGCGCGAGATCGAGGAGCATGGCATCCGTCGGCGCCGTCGACCCGGTGTCGAAGCGGCGAAGATCGACGGCGCGCAGGCACCCGGACCGCGACACGAAATCCCGGATGCCCTGCTCGGCCGCGACCTCCCGGCGTGCGGGTTCCTTCTGATCCGTGCGCCACTGCGGCTCCCAGAGGACCAGTGCGGACACGGGCGGACCGTTCCGAACGCAGAGCGGTTGCGTCATCGGGGTGCCGGTGGTGTGCACGGTGGTCGACGCACATCCCTCCAGGGCGATCGCAGCGGCCAGGAGGGCGAGGGGGGCGAACGGTATGCGGGTGCGCATGGGCGATGGGGGGGGTGAGCGTTGGACAGGGGAGACGCGGCAGGGGCGCACGCCGACGGCGGATGATCGCCGACCCAGCGAGCGCGGCCAAGGCCGGGTCGGGCACCGTCTGCCTGCGTGCGGCGCCAGCGGGATAGGGACTTCGATGCGCGGACTCGGCGCGATTCAGCGCGACGCGGTCAGCATCGGGTGGAACGCGTCGAGCCAGTGCCGTTGTGCCTCGGTCTCGGGCATCGCGTATCCGCGGGATTCCCGCAGGATGGCCGCGATGGTCGGCCGGGGAACCCCCAGCAAGGTCAGGAGGCTCGAGGCGAGCAGGCCGGTCCGTCCGATGCCGGCGAGGCAGTGGATCGCCACCGCCTGTCCGTCGGCCACGTCGCGGTGGAGGGTTCGCGCGAATTCCGCGAAGTCGATCGCCGACGCGGGCACGTCGTGATCCCGGATCGGAAAGGCACGGTAGGCCAGTCCCGCGTCCACACACTGCGATGCTTCCGCTTCGACGCCGAGCATGCGTTGCTCGTGCGGCTCCAGCAGCGACACGACCACGTCCACGCCCTCGGACTTCCAACCGGACAGGTGGTCCGCGAGCGCGTCGTCCCCGGGTGGGCACGACGTGAGGGCGATGCGGTACGGCGCGATGTTCCGCACCCAATGCAACCGGCGGGTGAAGAGGGTCACTTCAGGTCTCCCGAGGCGGCGGTCTCGGCGTCGCGTGACGCACGCGCGTCAGCATGGTCGGCATGAAAGGCATCCGGGCGATCGACACTCGGGGGCTACGCCGCATCGTCCGGCGACCGCGCACCGAAACGCAGGAGCGATCGCTCGCGAGCCCTGGCGGCCTCGATCTCGCGAATGCGCGGCTGCGCCGTCGTGACCAGGCTCCCGATCAGCGTGCGAGCGGCTGCCGCCACTTCTTCGACCGCGCGATCGAAGGCCTCGCGATTGGCCTGCGACGGCGCGGTGAAACCGCTCAGCTTGCGAACGAACTGGAGTGACGCGTCGCGGATCTCCGCTTCGGTGGCGGGCGGATCGAAGTTGAAGAGGGTTCGGATGTTTCGGCACATGGCGGGATGGGGCGCGGGTGGGAGGCGGGGCGCTGATGCGGTGATCGGGTGACGGACGCGGTCACCGGCGGTCTGCCGGGGCGATCGACGCCAGCCCCCGCTCGATGTCCTCGACCGTCGGCGGTCGAACGAGACGCGCGACCTCCCGCCCGTCCTTCAGGCATACGAGCGTCGGCCAGAGTTTCACCCCGAACGTGCGGCCGAGCGGCTTGCCGGCGCCGTCGATCACGCGGAGGTGTCGTACCCCGGGATGACGCGCCAGAGCCTCGGCGATGAGGGGCTGCGCACGGCGGCAGTGGCCGCACCCGTCGGTGCCGAATTCCAGCAGCACCGGGCCGGGCAGGGCGTCGACATCGTCGCGGGTGGGGGGCGCTTCGGCGGGTTCGTCGTTCACTGGGGAAGGGGCAGAGGAAACCGGTTGCGCCGAGTATGCCTCGACCGGCCGGGTTTGCCGGTGCGATGGATCGTCTGGCGACGGGGCGGGGCACCCCCGTCGTCGGTCCGACGGTTCGTGTTGGAGTAGGCTCGCCCGGCACACCGGCCGAAGCATCGTGATCGCCTGCTGTCGATTGCGCGACACGTCGTTCGACCAGGTGATGGGCACGCGCCACCCTTACCTGCGTGTCCGCAACCCTGAAACCAGGAGAACCCGATCATGTCCGACACTCCGAACACTGTCCGACTCCACCGCGTCCTGCGGGCGCCCGCCGAACGCATCTATCGCGCGTTCCTCGAGCCCGCCGCGACCGCGAAATGGCTGCCTCCGTACGGCTTCACCTGCACCGTGCACGAGATGGACGTCCGCGTCGGCGGGCGCTTCCGGATGTCGTTCACCAACTTCGGCACCGGCGGTTCGCACGCCTTCGGCGGCCAGTATCTCGAACTCGTTCCCCACGAGCGCATCCGCTACACGGACGTCTTCGACGATCCCGGCCTGCCGGGCGAGATGACGACCACGGTGACCTTGCGTGCGGTCCTGTGCGGAACCGCCATCGACATCGTCCAGGAGGGAATCCCCGCCGCCATTCCCGCGGAGATGTGCCATCTCGGCTGGCAGGAATCGCTGTTGATGCTCGCCCATCTGGTGGAGCCGGAGATTCCGGACGGCGCCTGAGTGACCGGGGCGGGGGAGGCCGATCGTCCGGCGTTGGCCCCGGATCGCGACCCCGCTGTCGGGTGGATTGACAGGGGCTGCCGCACTGCGGTGAGGTCGGTGTCGTCTGGCGCGACCAATCAACCGGATGTGTGTCTCGCGCTACCTGGCCCCCGATTTGCGAGGACGTGCCGCTTATGCTCTCGCCATGTCCGGGCCGAGGCAAGGGGGCCGGAAAGCCGTTGATCCCGCACTGACCGTTGCCCGGGGGCGTGTCCGCATGAACCGCCGCCGCGGGCGGCAACGACAAGGAGACTGGATTCATGAACCGTCTATCGGCGCTCGGCGCCCTGGCATTCGCCGGGACGCTGGCCACCGTATCCCCCGCCGGCGCCGCCGTGAGCTACGGCACCAACCTGATCGTCAATGGCGACGCCGAGGCGGACATCGGGTCGTCGAACGGTGACATGATCGGCACGGTGACCGGCTTCCTGTCCGGTGGTCAGTTCACCGTGGTCACCTACGCGGCCGGCGGCGGTTTTCCGTCGCTGACCGACGCCGGTCCGTCAGTCCGCGGACTCAATTTCTTCGCGGGCGGTCCGAGCGCCCCCGTGTCGACGGGGAGTCAGGCGCTGGATCTCGCGAACCTCGCGGCCGACATCGACACGGGCATGGTGTCGTTCGAATTCAACGGCTACTTCGGCGGCTTCTCCTCGCAAGGCGACAACGCCGAACTGGGTCTCACCTTCTTCGACTCACTCGGAAACACGCTGCGCAGCCAGAGCATCGGGGGCGTCACGCCGGCCGACCGGGGCAATACGACGGGACTGCAGATGCGCGGCGTCGGCGACGTCATCCCCGTCGGCGCGCGCTCGGCATCGGTGGTGCTCACGTTGACGCGGCTGGCAGGCTCGTACAACGACGGTTACGCGGACAACCTGTCACTGGTCCTGACCGCGCCGCCCGTCCCCGAGCCCGGGACCTGGGCGCTGCTGCTGGGCGGGCTTGGCTTGGTCGGGTGGAGCGCACAACGGCGCACCCAGCGGTGATGCGAGGCGCGCTGATCTGATGCCGCCGCGGGCCGGATGAATGCCGGCCCGCGGCGAAAGATGCGACGGGGCCGGCTCCTGTCTCCGATCGAAGGAGGCGAGAGCCGACCCCGTTGTCGCTGCTTGCGATCCCCCGTGTGGGGAGAGCGGCGAGGCACCGAACGCCACCAGGAACGACGACGCCCCTCGGTTTGAGGGGCGTCGTCGGAGGGGTGAACGGCGAGCCGATCAGCGGCGTCTGCGTGCGGCCGCGCCGAGGAGACCCGCGCCGGCCAGCATCATGGCCCAGGTCCCGGGTTCCGGGACCGGCGCGGGCGTGCCGGTCACCGTCGTCGCGATCCAGAACGCGTCCCAGACGTTGTTGACCGACGTGCCGCGGACCTCGACCGTGTTCATGCCCTGGATGAAGAAGCCCGAGGTGGACGGGACGTTGAACGGGACGTTGCTCGAGAACGAGTAGCCGCCGTGGGCATTCGTCCCGGCAATCTCGTGGCCGTTGATGAACAGGCCGGCAGACGAATCCGCCACGCGAAGGTTGCCGGACAGGGAGACCGTTGCCAGGTCATACGCGCTCAAGTCCAGGGCGCGGCGTGCGTACACCACGTTCCCGACGCCCCACCCCGTTGTGGGGCTGGTCGCGACCACGCTCGGCGTGGTGATCCACGCCGCATCGGCCGAGATGCTTTCCATGCCGCAGCAGATCTGGCCCGAACTGTAGTCCGGGTACGCGCCGGGGTAAGCGACGCGTGCGGAGGCGAAATGGGTGCCGTCGGTCGAGATGGTCCAGAACGGGTCGAGCGCACCCGCGGAGAGGACGGTGCCGAGGGCGTCCGTGCCGCTGTTCAACGAAATGTCGGCGCTGGCCGAAGTGGCGAGGGATGCGCCGGCGATGAGCAAAGGAACCACGAAAGCCGATTTCATGAAGTGCCTCTCCACGGGAAAGAGCCGGCTCCCCGCAGATTCCATACCGGGTTTCGACCCGCAGGGCGTCTTCCACCCTCGGATCAGGGAAAGGTGCCTCGTTGCAGGGGGCTTCGGCCTGGGCGTGTGTAAATCCAGCCGACTGCTTCTTGCCGTGCCGTCGCTGACGCGGGGCGTATTGGGGGCGCTGGCGTGGTGGTTCGGCCGCACTGTCTGCCGGGGACGTGGACGGGCCCATTCGAGGAGGCCCACCGGCGCTGACCGGAAGTCGGGAAGTCGCACCGCGGACCCGCAGTGCAGCTTCGACGGACTGCTCGTCAACGGCCGCCCTTCAGGTCGGCACCGGAGCGCAGTGGCGATTGCGACCGGGTGCCTCGATGAGTCCTTCAGCCGAGCAGTCCAGCAGACTTCGTTTCCGCATGGCGAATCGCGGAGACTTCGAGGGGATAAGTTCCGCAACGTTGATCCGGCGATTCCCATGTCCGAAGTCTCTGCACGCCGAACATCGCGGTTGGAGTCCGCTTCCGCAGGGGCAAAAGGCTAGAACTGGTACCGGCGTTTCACATGCCGGTCCCGACATCACCGCGACGTCTTCCGATCGGATGGACGCCTGCATCCTCGGCTCGGACGCCTCATGAGTACGAAGGCGAAGGATCCGAAACCCGGGACGCTCGAGCAGGGCGCGGGTCGCCGGAGGACGCCGTTCCTCCTTGAAGAGGCGGCGGGTCACACTGACGAGCCGATTGCGTCGATGTTCGACCGACACGGCGCCGGAACGCGACCACGATGGCGATACCTACGCCGAGCAGATACGTGACCTCAGGCTCGGGGACACCGCTGACCAATCCGATGGTTAGGGAAACGTCCGCAAGGTCGTCCAACTCGGTGGCGACACTGAAGAACGAACCGTTCCTGCCAGCACCGAACATGAATTCGAATGCGTGCCGGACGGCGCCGTTCAGTGCTGTCGGAGTTCCGGGAACGATGAGCCTGTTTCCCGACACAGCCAGAGGCAGCGTGAAGGTGGGGGGAATCGTCATCGACAACGGGTCATCCTGCAACGAAAAGACGATCGGCGACCGGAAATCGCTCGGGATCAACGAGAGTCCGTTCGTGACGTCCCGGAGATTGGTATCGTCCGCCGTGACCGTGGTTTGCCATTGCCCGAGCAGATCTGCCGTCCCGACGGTCGCCGGGTTTCTTTGCCACTGAGCGACGGCGAACGAAATCGGGTTCGGACTCAGATTCGTCTTGGCGGCCTCTACGTAGGCGAGAACCATGTTGTTCCCGTCGGAGAGGAGCGCGACATCCATCGCAATGGCATCGCCAAGGTCGTGGTTGCGGCGGGAGAGGAGTGCAGCATTCCCGGACGAGAGCAATGGGACCGTCACTATCCTCGTTGCCCAATGCATCTCGACAACAAGGTCGGAGGGCGAGACCCCTTGCGAGATCACGACGCTGCCCGGGGAGGACCCGAGCTGCACTCCGTCGAAGATGTTCTCGTCGTAGCGAAAGTCTGCGCTGAAGCTTCCGACAAAGGCCCCCATCGCGGGGAACGGCAGAGCCAGGACGAGAGTCCCGATAGCCGCCGATCGGTTCAGCGCCCCCGCCTGCCGTGCCACCTTGAAGGGCGCCTTCCCGGCGCGGGAATCGATCGTTTTGCCAAGAAACGAAAGGAACTTCCGCACGGCCATAGTCAAGATAACCATTGTGTGTCTCCTTCGTCTTGGCTCGATCGCCGGAAGGCACACACCGTAGGAGGGGGGAGGCACAGGCGCCGGTCGTCCGGCAGAGGACGAGTTCCATATGCATGCCGTTTCCATGATCGTGCGTCACTATAAGACCGGCTATTGCAAATTCCGAATCCGTTTCGGAAGAGAAGGCTTCGGCGGCGTCGCCGTGCGAGTGGCTCGTTCGAAAGTCAGCAGCGATCCAAGGACGGAACCCGGACCGAGGTGTCGTGCACGGTCGAGGCGATATCAGTGACGGACATCGAGGTCGGCCGACCGAAGCGAGAGTGTGCTGAGCAACACCCGTCGGCTGACGTGATTCTCAGCGTGGTTCGCAGACGACCAATGCGCTACGGCGGCGGCCGGTACTTCTTTCCCGGATGTTGAATTCACTGAGAATCGCCGAGCTTCTGCACCGGGCCACCCCGGATGGCCGATGCGTTGGCCGATTCGGCGTGCCGAGGTACCTCGACATCTGCGACGCGACGATCCGCGCGACATCCGAGCCATTCAGCGCTCGCCGCCCGTGTTGCCAGCGCCGCGCTTCACGGACTTTCCATCCCCGCCAAGCACCTGAGTGTTTACTTGGCCCCCGCCCGGGTGGGAATATCTCCCAAACTCGCCAATGCAGCACACGACCCGGCGCACTGCGATTGCGCAGTGCGGCACGGGAGTGACGGCCGATCTGCCGACATGAGGTTCGGGCGGCGCTCCTCGGGGCGTGGCTCGCCGGGCAGGCCGGCCGACGAGCGACAAGAACAAGAAGCCAGAACGAGGAGTTCCCATGAAGCGACGTCACCCGTCCGTGCGCGGTGCATTGCCTGTTGCCGCGCGTCCCGCGTTCCCCCGCAAGGCCCTCATCGAGGCGCTCGAAACTCGGATCCTCCTCTCTGCTGATCTCGTCGGATCCGTCGATCCCGCCGGACTGCTCAGTCTGGCGATGGCGGGCGGCGGGCATGATCTGGCGATCACCCGAACGGGCGATGCCGCAGACGGCGGCGCGCGGGTGCGCGTCGACATGGGCGGCTCGTTCTGGGAGTTCGGCGACGAGAGTCAGGGCGTGCGCGCCATCGCTGTCACGGGCGGCAGTGGCGACGATCGCATCGATGCGTCGGGTGCAAATGTCGATACGCGTGTCGATGGCGGTGCAGGTAATGACACTCTCGTTGGCCCGTCCACGGACAGCACGTGGACGATCGATGGCCTCGATCTCGGCAGGGTCGGGCGCGTGTCGTTCACCGGCATCGAGAATCTCGCGGGGGCTTCGAGTAACGAAGACACTTTCGTGATCTTCGCGGGCGGCGGGTTGAGCGGCGTGGCCGATGGCGGACTCGGTGGGTTCGACTCGCTGGTCATCGATGCGGGGCCGGTCTCGCTTGCGCGTTTCCTGGCGGATGGGCCCGACGCCGGCATCGTCGAGCTGGACGGGAACGTCTTCCGCTATGCGGGGCTGGAACCGATCACGCTCACCAGTGCGGCCGGCGACGTGGTCATCGACGCGACCGACGACGACAACCAACTCGTCCTGGAGGCGGATCCGACGAACGCCGCCAATCTGCGGCTGCGCAGCACGAACGGCACCATCGAGAGCGTGTCGTTCGCGCGCGCCTCCACGTCCATCACGATCAACCTGCTCGGGGGCGACGACACGCTGGAGATCGGCACGCTCGGGTCGGGCGTGACCGCATCGCTCACGGTGGACGGCGGCGACGGCGATTCGGATTTCATCTCGGTGTCCGGCGCGGTGGTGCTGCCCGGCCGGGACTTCTCCCTGTCCGCCGAGACCATCAACGTCGGTGGCGCGGCCAGCATCTCCGTGCGCACGACGGCGGCAGGCGCCGATCAGGCGACGGCGTCGTCGACCGGTGCGTCCGGCAACATCGCCTTGCGCGGGACGGACGTGACGGTCTCCTCCGGCGCCAAGCTGCTTTCGCAGGACACGCGCGCCGGCCAGGCGTCGGCGTCCATCGCCCTGGGGACGGTCGCGGGCGACTGGTTCGCCAACAAGCTCGGTACCCAGACGGCCGCCGGTACGTGGACCCGCGGGCTCATGCACCGCCTCGTCGGCGCGTCATCCACCTCCGGGTCGGGTGACGGGATGGTCGTCGACCTCGTCGTGGACGCATCCGGCAACGTCTCCGCCACGCTGGTGGACATCGGCGAGGACTACGTCGTCGGCGACACGGTGACGTTCGACGAACCCGATCGCAATCCGAACGGCGGCGACGACCTCACGACGAACGGCTCGGTCACCTTCACGCTGATCGCCTCGCACCAGGGGCTGCGCCCGTCGGACACGTCCGGCAACGGCGAAGGCATGACCGTCGACGTCGATGTGGACGCCACCGGCAACCTGACGGTGACGCTCGACAGCCCCGGGGCCGGTTACGCCGTGGGTGACACCGTCACGTTCGACGATCCGCTCGAAGACTTCGATCCGTTCGGGCAGGACAACACGGTCGAGATGGACGTCACCGCCTGGGCCGGCAACATCCTCGTCGAGGCGCGCGACCAGTTCACGTCCGCCTCGGCGTTCCAGTTCTTCGATCTGATCGAGGCCGAACCGACCGTCACCGTGGACGGCTCGACCCTGAAGGGCGAGAACATCACGATCCGCGCCGTCGCCAACACGATCAACGCGCCGGACGAGGACGAGGTCACGACGCAGACCGTGGACGATCTCGGGCTCGGCGGGCTCGACGACCTCAACGCCGTCTTCGGTCTGGTGAAGGCCACGTCCACGGCGAATGCCCATGTGCGGGGGGCGGTGTCCTGGGGCGGTCAGGCGACGACAGGCACCTGGACGACCGATCTCACGCACACCCGCGTAGCTGCAACGTCGACCTCGGGCAGCGGCACCGGCATGGTCGCCGACATCACGGTCGGCAGCACCGGGCTGATGAGCTTCGACATCGTCAATCCGGGGCAGGGTTACGCGGTCGGCGACACGGTCACCTTCACCGAACCGGACGAGGATGCGGACGGCAACGTGCTGGCCACCGGCGGGACGGCGACGATCACGCTCTCGGGCTGGCAGAAGACCGCCATCGTCGCGGACGGCGATGTCAACGTGGAAGCCTGGGCCGGCGCCAAGGCGGACCTGCTCGTGGGCGGCGTGCTGTTCGGGCTGGGTCTGACGTTCTCCACCGTGGACGCCATGGCCTACGTGGCGGGCGGTGCCGACATCACGGCGGGCGGCACGCTGCGCGTGCAGTCCCTCGCGGAGAACATCTCCGAGATGGCGGTGAACGTGACGTCGGCGCGGAGCATCCCCACACTCAGCGGCGGGTACGCGGCGGCGCGCAGCATCGTGGATGCGCACGTGGATCTCGGGGCCGTCCTCTCGGTGCACGGGGTGGACGTGCTCGCCGACACGGTGAACAGCGTGAACGCCCAGGTCGTGCCGCTGGAACTCGTCGATGCCGAATCGAGCGGCATGGCGGTGACCGTCGCAGTGATCGATTCGGACACCATGGCCTACGTCGACGCCGTGTTTACGGTGCCCGGCGACATCTCGGTGGTCGCGAGCACCGAGACGGAGAACGAGAACACGGCGGCGGCCGAGCCCAGCAGTGCCACCGGCGGCATCCTCGGCGCCGGTTTCGGGGCCATCAAGAACAAGATCAGTTCCAAGTCGGCGCCGGCCCAGAGCGGCGCGGAGAAGTTCGAGATCTCCGCCGGGATCGCGGTGACGCTGTCGGACAACGACTCGACGGCCTACATCGGCTCGAACGCCGACGTGCGCGCCGGCGGCGACGTGACGGTCGATGCCACTGTCTACGACGACCTTCGCATCTCGGCGACGAGCACGGCCGAGAACGCCCAGACCGGCATCAGCGTGTCGGTGGCCGTGGCCGAAACCGACGACCACGCCACGGCCTACATCGCCGACAACGCCGATGTGAATGCGCGGGGCCACCTGACGGTGCACGCGAGCAGCGTCGTGCCGAATCCGCTGCCCGACAACGCCTGGGCCGTGTTCGCGCCGGATGCCGACACCGGGGCGGGCGCCATCTTCAGCGTGCTGAAGACGACCATCAATTTCGAATCGGTGATGTTCACGCTGTTCACGTCCTACGTCCGTTCCGGGGCCGTGTTCACCGAGTCCGGCACCGCCACCTCCGGCGGGAGCGGCACCCAGGCCCCGGAGAGCAAGCTGAGTCTCGCCGGCAGTTTCAACTGGCTCGAATACGACAACGGGGCCAACGCGTACATCGGGTCGAACGCACGGGTGAATCAGGACGCCGCCTACCAGGTCGACGGCCAGACCGTCAGCGTGACGGCGGATTCGAAGATCGAGACGCTCAACGTCGTCGGCATCTTCGCGTTCCCCAACCCCGCCAACGCCATCGGGTCCGACGGCAAGACGTCGCAGGCGGTGATCGATTCGATCAATCCGCTCGGCAACTCGGGCAAGGCGGCGCTCGGCGGGTCGCTCACCTACCTGAGCTACGGCACCAACACCACGGCGGAGATCCGCGAGGGCGCCGTGGTCTACGCACGCAACGGCACGACGGTGCGTGCCAAGTCCGACCACTGGACCTTCATGCTCAGCGTCGCGGGCGGCAAGGCCGACAAGACCGGGGTCGAAGGCGCGTTCGGCATGGTCGACCAGACGAGCGTCACGCGGGCACAGGTGCACGACGGCGCGACGATCACCGGCGGCGGGTTGGCCATCCTCTCCACGGACGACACGAGCCACCTCAACGTCACGGGCGGCGCGGTGTGGAGCAAGAACGTCGGCGTGGGCTTCTCGATCGGCGTCGAAGATGTGGACCGCACGGTTGAGGCCGTCCTGGGCGAGAGCGATGCCACGGCAACGGCGCTGGCGACCACGGTGGACGTGACCGGCGACGTGCAGATCGACGCCCAGGCCACCGGCCAGGTGCAGAGCTATTCGGTGGCGGCCTCGCTGAAGACGGCGACCGACGCCAACAAGAATCAGGGCTCGCCCACCGGCTCGGCGAACCAGAGCCTCGGCCCGGCAGGAAGCGGCGGCCAGCAGCCCGTCAACGTGTCCAACGGCTCAGGCAGCGGTGGCGCGGGGGGGGCCGGAGGGGGCGGTGGCGCAGGCGGAGCCGGAGGAGCGGGCGGTGCCGGAGGTGCAGGAGGAGCCGGAGGTGCAGGAGGGGCCGGCGGTGCGGGCGGGACCACCCAGAGCCAGACGGGCTTCGCTATCGCGGGCGACGTGTCGGTGAACCTCATCGACGATACGGCCCGCGCCATCGTGAACGCACCGGGGTCGCTCAAGACGGGCAGTGCCCGCGATCTCGACGTGGTGGCGGCGAACACGACCGACTTCGTCGCGGTGGCCGGAGCGGCGACGTTCTCGCTCGGTTCTTCCACCGTGCAGTCGAAATCCGTCGGAATTGCCGGCTCGCTGGGCGTCAACGTGATCGGCGGCACGACCGAAGCGTCGATCACCGACATGACCGTGAGCCAGGTCGGCGACGTGAGTGTCGATGCGGCGCGCACGGGGACCTACCTCACGGTCACGGCCGGCGGGTCGGGGTCGGCCCGCTCGACCGGCGTGAACGTGGCGGGATCGGTGTCGTGGAACGAACTTTCCGACACGACCAGCGCCACGCTCGACAGCGCGAGCATCACGGCAGGGGGCTTTCTGCGCGTGCAGGCCACCAACAGCACCACCGTGCTGGCCATCGCGGGGGCGGCAGCGTTCACCCTCCCGCTCGGATCGCAGTCTCCCGGATCGAGCGGTGCGGTGGGACTCTCGGTCGGCGTGAACCGCGTGACGTCCACGGTCGACGCGCATGCCAGCGGTTCGACGATCCGCACGGGCGGCGACGTGAGCATCGACGCCCAGTCGACCATCGACATCGAGGGCTACGCCTACGGCGGTGCGCTGTCCGTGTCGACCGGCCGGCAAGCGTCCGGCTCGGGCCTCGTCTGGGATGGCGCCGGCGCCGGGGCCGGCAATGAAGTGACGAACACCGTGTCGGCGTACATCGACGGCGGCAGCGTCACGACCGGGGCGGGCGGCGATGTATCCGTCACCGCCACCGACGATTCGACGATCGATTCGGACGCCGGCGGCTTCGCCCTGACCCTGTCTTTCGCCAACCAGGGCTCGGGCCAGACCGTGTCCGTGGGACTCTCGGTCGGGGTGAACATCGTCACCAGCACCGCCGACGCCGACATCAGCGGCGCCACTGTGGATGCCGGCGGGGCGGTGAACGTCGAAGCGCAGTCCCTGACCGTGATCGAGGCCCTGACCATCGCGGGCACGCTCGCAGGGCAGGAGACGAACGGTACCGGCTTCAGCGGTTCGGGCGCGGGCGCGGGGTCGGGCAACACCGTTCGCAACATGGGACGGGCAAGCGTGCGCAACGGTGCGTCGGTCACCGCCGACGGTGGCGTCACTGTCTCTGCGACCGACGCCGAGTCCGACACGGATCACAGCGAAATCAAGGCCGACGCCGGCGGCGTGGCCATTGCGCTGACCCTCGCGCAGCAGGGCTCCGCCAACGTCAACGTGACGTTCGGCATCTCCGCGGCCGTCAACGACGTGGAGAACACGATCGAAGCCACGGTCGACGACGCGACCATCGACGCCGGCGGCACCGTGTCGCTCGAAGCGGATTCGAAGGTCGTCATCGATGCCCTCACCATCGCCGGCGCGCTGGCCGGGGCCGTGTCGGGCCAGCAGGGCGGCATCCCCGTCGACATCGCCGGTTCGGGGGCCGGTTCCGGCAACGTGATCGACAACACGGTGTCGGCCACGATCACCAACGGGTCGGACGTCACGACGCACAGCGGTGGCGACGTGACCCTGCGGGCCACGGACGACTCCGAGATCACCGCCGACGCCGGGGCCATCTCGCTGTCCGCCAGCTATTCGCAGGGGACGGCGGTGAATGTGTCGATCGGCGCGTCGGCGTCCGTCAACGAAATCACCAACACGGTCGACGCCGGCGTGAATGACTCGACCGTCGATGCCGATGGTGCCTTCTCCGCCACGGCCGAGACGACGGCCAACATCGACGCCTTCTCGCTGGCGGGCTCCCTGGCCGGCACCATCACCGGCGGCAGCTCGGGGGTCGGCGTGGCCCTCGCCGGCGCGGGCACGGGGTCCGGGAACGAGATCTCGAATTCGACCCTGGCGTACGTGCGCAACGGCTCGTCCGTCGAAACCCGGATCGGTGACGTGACGATCGAGGCGACCGACGCCGCGACGATCACGGCGGATGCCGTGGCCGGCAGCCTGTCGATCCAGTTCGGCGGGTCCACCGGCGCGTCGGTGGCCGTGGGCGCCTCCATCGGCGTGAACGACATCGGCGACATCACTCGGGCGTACGTGGAGGACTCGTCGGTCGATTCGGCGGGAGAGGTCTCCCTGACGGCCACGTCGACCTCGATTATCGAATCGCTGTCGGTTGGCGCGGCCTTGAGTGTCGCGGCGAGCGACCAGAGTGGCGCGGTCGCGCTGTCGGGGGCCGCGGCCGGTGCCAGTTCGACCAACGACATATCCAACACGACCGAGGCGTATCTCGACGGCGCCGGAACGGTGAACACCGGGACGGGCGACGCGCTGACGATCACCGTGACCGACGAAGATCGAATCACAGCCGATGCCGGGGCGGGCAGTCTGGCGGTCTCGGTCTCGATGGAAGGCGGTTCGTTCGCCGCAGCGATCGGCATCGGCCTTGCCTACAACGACATCGCGAACACCGTGCGGGGCTACGTCTCCGGGACCACGGTCGATGCGGGTTCGTTGACCATCGACGTGTCCACGGCTCCCGAGGACAGCAGCGAGCCGATGATCGATGCGCTCGCGGTCGGCGTTGCGGTCGCCGCGGCGATTACCAATCCGCAGGAAGGCGTCAGCGTGGCGCTGTCCGGCGCGGGGGCCGAATCCGACAACACGATCGACAACACGGTCGCTGCATTCATCGACGGCTTCGCGCAGATCACGACCAGCGGTGCCGTGCGGCTGTCCGCGTCCGAGACGGCGAGCCTGTCCGCCGACGTGCCGGCCATTGCCGCGTCCCTGGGCGTGCTGTCGGCGGCCATCGGCGTGTCCATGAGCGAGAACACGATCGAGTCCGACGTCGATGCGTACATCGACGATGCGACCGTGAACGCCGGGACGGGCGTCGACGTGGTGTCCTCGTCCGAAGACACGGTGGACGCCACGACCACGCCGATCGCGATTTCCATCGGCATCGGCATCGCCGGGGCAGGCGCGGAAGCGCTCTCGACGATCGGCGGGTCGGTCGAATCGTGGCTCGGTGACAACGCGGACATCACGGCGGGCGGCTCCGTTCGCCTGTCCTCCGTGTCGACGGCCGACGCGTCCGCCACGGGCGAGGGCGGCGGTGGCGGCGCGATCTCGTTCGATGCGCTCGTGGCCGAGGCCACGGTGTCGCAGGACACGCGCGCGTTCGTCGACGGCGGCGCTGTTGTCCAGGCAGCGGGATTGTCGGTCGTGACCTACGGACTCGACAGCGGCGATCCGACGGAGACCTCTCGCACGGCGACGTCGTCCGTGACGGTCGGGAACGTCGCGGTCGTCGGGGCCAACGGGGGTGATACCGACTCGACGATCACGGGCGACGTCGAGGCGTACATCGACGGCGATGCCGAGATCACCTTGACCGGTGCGGCGCTGATCGAGGCCCGTTCGGCTTCCATCGCCGACTCGGTCGCCGAGGGTGGGACCGGGGGTGGCATCGCCGTATCCGACATGCTCGTGACTGCCGAGATCAGCGGCGAGACGCGCGCCTGGGTCGGCGACGGGGTGACGCTGGGCTCCGCGTCGCTGTCCGTGCTGGCCACCTCCGACAACACGGCCACGGCGGACGAACTGAGCGTGCTGATTGCCGTCGCGGGCGGGGCGGGCGGCGATGCGTCGGCCACGATCACGCACAACACGGAAGCCTGGATCGGCGCCGAGACCGGCACGACCGTGCTGGGTGAGACGACGATCACGTCGGGTGCAGTGGACGTGGGCGCCACTTCCAATCACACGATCGATGTGACGCCGGAGGGGGGGGCCGGGGGCGGAATCGCCATCGCCGCCTTCACGGCCGAGGGCTACATCGGCGATGACCTGGGCAACGGCTCGACGCGCGCCTATGTCGGCCAAGGGGCGCGCATCGAGGCGTCTTCGCTCGATGTCACCGCATCGTCGACCACCGACGTGACGGTCGACGTGCTCGTCGTCGGAATCGGCGTGCTGACGGGCGCCGGCGCGGACGTCGATGTGCTGGTGCAGGGGGCCGTGGAAGCGTTCCTGGATCCCGGGGCGACGACGGACGGGAGCGCAGCCATCGACGTGAGCGGCGTGGTGGCCGTCGGCGCCACGTCCGACGACGTTGCTTACGCGAACGCCGAGGGGGGTGCCGGTGGCGGAATTTCCGTGAGTGTGATGTACGCGGCGGCCGCGAACGAGGTCGATACGCGGGCCTACATCGGCAGCAATGCCGGGCTCTCCGTGGGGAGCCTGTCGGTGACATCGACCGCGGCGGAGCGCGACACCGAGGCCGAAATCCTGGTGGTGTCCGTCGGTGTGCTCAGCGGGGCGGGCGGTACCACGGATGCCCTGTCGAGTGGCACCCTCGAGGCCTACATCGGTTCGGATGCCGTGATCGACGCAACGCAGTCTGTCAGCGTACTTGCGGTGTCGCTGGACACGACCGCGACCGGCGATGCCAGCGGCGGAGCCTCCATCGGCATTGCCATTGCCATCTTCGGGACGACGGCCACGGTCGACACCGTGACCGAAGCGCGGGTGGACGAAGGGGCCCGTATCACCGCAGGCAGCTTCTCCCTGCTTGCCGACGTGGACGAGGAGGCGGCGACCGATGTCGCGACGGCGGGCATCGGCATCGGCGCCGGCGCGACCGCGGATTCGACCGCCATCGTCGAGGGCGCGTCCACCGTCCTGATCGACGACAACACCATCATTTCGACGACCGGCGACGTGCTCGTCGCAGCCACGGCGCAGCGCCTGTCCGACGCCGACGCCGACAGCATCTCCGGCGGCGGCATCTCCTACGGCGGCATCCAGATCACAGCCGACGTCGACAGTTCGAACGCCGCGAGCCTGGGCAATGGGGTGCGGATCACGGCCGGCGGCAATGTCACGATCCAGGCCGACTCCGTCGTCGAAACGAGTGGAGTGGCCGACGGCGGCAGCGGGGCGCTTGTCGACATCGCGGCCGCCGACGGCGATTCCACGCTGACGGATGCAACCAGCGTTGCGGTGGGCGATACCTCGTCTGTCGTGGCTGTCGGCGCCGTGCTCGTCGAGGCCATGCAGACGATCGCCGCGGACGTGTCCGCCTCGGTGGATTCCGGCGGGCTGGGTTCCAACGCCGACGCCGACACCGAAGTCACCATCACCGCGGATGTGTCGGCGGCGATCGGCGCTGCCGTTCTGCAGGGGGCCACCGTGACCGTGGCTGCCTCCGTGGACGACGTCGACGTGGCCATCGAGGCCGACGCTGAATCGGGTGCGCTCGGCGCGGACACCGACGCGACCGCGACGCTCTCGACCACGAGCAGCGCCACGGTGACGGTGGGCAACGGCGCCGAGTTGAACGCGGACACGCTCGTGACGATCGGCACGTACCACGACCGCATCGCCACCGATGCCGACGCGGATGCGACCGCGGAAGCGCTCGGCGGCGACAGCGACGCGACGGCCGCCAATACGCTCGATGCCACGGAATCGATCATCACCGACAGCGGGTCGACGATCCGGACGCGCAGCCTGCGGGTCGAGGCGATGGCCGATACCACGCCGATCTTCAGCGCCGATGCCACGGTGGATGGTGCCGCGATCGATACCGGGACCGAAACCGAGACCGAGACCGCCGCGTACGACCGCAGCATCGACTTCAACTCGCACGTGATCATGCTCGGCACCGACAACCCGGTACTGGAGATCGACGCGAACGGCAACGAGGTCCGGCGCGTCGACGTGGACTACCGGATCGTCGGCAACGAGATCCAGGTGGCGGACATCCTGAACGACGGCGCGCTGGACGGCACCATCGTGATCCAGGTCGGATCGTCCACGCTCGACAGTGACGGCGACAGCGACACGACCACCGTGTCGCAGATCCAGGGCAATCCGCTGTTCGACTTCATCACCAGCTTCGGGCGCGTCACGCTGATCAATGCCTCGATGATGGATTTCCGCCTCGGGGCCATCGACGTCATCAATCACACGAACCAGTTCGGCGCCTCGATCACCCTCAGCGCGGACGACATCTCGTTGTTCGTCCCGATCCGGCAGACGACGACCGGCGAGACGTTCGTCGAGATCCTCAATACCAGCGCGTCGAACGTGCGGCTGACAGGGGTGATCAACAACCCGGCTGGGACGACGATCGTCTCGAATACCGGCGGCAGCATCCTCGCGGTGACCCCCACCGCCCGCATCGACACGAACATCCTGGAGCTGCTGGCACCGGCGGGGACCGTGGGCACGTCGGCGGCCGCGATCAAGATCACGTCGTCGCGTCTGACCGCACGCGGGGGTTCCGCGGTGTACGTGGAGCAGACGGCCGGCGACATGAACGTGGTCGCGGCTTCGGCCGACCGGGCCACCGGCATCGTGAGTCTGCGTTCGGCCGGGTCGATCCTCGACGCCAACGCGGATGCGACGCCCGACGTGGCGGCCCACGACATCGTTCTGGTGGCGGCCACCGGCAGCATCGGCACCGCGGCCGACGCCCTGGAAGTGGACTCGGCGGGCAACAGTCTCGACGCCTCGGCGGCCGGCGACATCGTCATCACCGATCTCGCCGGAGCGCTGGGCATCGGCCTGGTGGAATCCACCGGCGGCAACATCCGGCTCGCGACAACCGACACGGACGCCGCGGGGGAGAACCTCGTCCTCGGTGCGTCGTCCATCGTGCGGGCGCTCGCAGGCGCCATCACGCTGCTGTCCGCCGACGACCTCCTGGCCGCGGTGGGCAGCGGCATCGTCGCGCGCACCGTCGCCACGCTGCGGGCGGACGACGAGGACGCCTACGACGGCGTCCTCGGCAACGGCATCGACCGCGACGTGGGGTTCGGCGCCGCAGTGGAACTGCGTGGCTCGGTGGCCGGCAGTTCCGTCGTGATCACGACCGGGGCGGATCAGGACGTCGTCAGCCTCGTCGGGACGTACTCGGCCACGAGCATCGATACCCGCGCCAACGACGACCGCATCCGGATCGGCAGCCTCGCGACGCGTGCGACGAACGTCGGGGGCGTGCTCGACAACGTGGCGGGCGCCCTCACCGTCGAAGGCGGCGGCGGTGCCGACACGCTGGATCTCGATGACACCGGGGACACGCGCGACAACACCGGTAGCGTCTCGACCACCACGGTGTCCGGTTTCGGCATGACGGCCGCCATCAGCTACGCCGGCATCGATTCCCTGCGGCTGGCATTGGGCAGCGGTGCGGACATCGTGTCCGTGAGCGGCACCGCCGCCGGCACCGCGACGCAGGTGCTGATGGGGACGGGCGCCGACACGGCGAACGTCGGCGATGCCGTCGTCGGACTGGATGCGATCTCGGGGGTGCTGACCGTGGACGGGCAGGGCGGCGACGACGCGCTGTCCGCTTCCGACGCCGGGACCGGCGCGGCCACGGCCAACGCGGGCCGGCTGGAGACCGACCGGCTCACCGGTTTCGGCATGGGGTCGACCCTTCAGACCGCGATCGATCCGGATCGCGGCCTGCGCTGGGGGAGCGTCGAGCGGATCGGCCTGACCTTCGGCAGCGGCGTCGACACGCTCACGGTGCCGGGCGTCGGCACGGCCACGACCGTCGACATGGGCGCGGGCAGCGACGTCGTCGTGCTGGGCAGCCTGGCGGCGGGCGGCGGTCTGGCGTCGATCGGTGCGTCGCTTCTCGTGCATGGAGGCACCGGCGGCGCCGATCTGCAGGTGGCCAGCGGGGCGCGAGCGGACCTCACGCTCTCGCGCACGACCGCCACCCTCGGCCGGATCACCGATGCCGGCGCCACGGGCGCCGTCGACTTCGACGGCGTCTCCTCGGTGTCGGTGCGTCTGGGCGATGCAGGCAATGCGCTCGCGATCGTCGACACCGTGACGACTGTCGACGTCATGGCCGGTGCGGGGAGCGACACCGTCGCCATCGGCACGGTCTCGCACGCGACCACGCTGCGCCTCGGCGGCGGCGCCGACACGGTCACGGTGCGCGATGCCGGTGCGTCGATCTCCATTTTCGGGGAAGGGGGCACGTCGGATCGGGACACCCTGGAACTGGCGCTGTCCGACCGGACCGCGCCGCTCACGGGAACCGTGTCGGGTTCGGGCGCGGCCGGAAGCCTGTCCGGCTTCACGACCGGGGCCATCGCCTTCGACGGCATCGAGGATCTGCGCGTGCTGCTCGGCAGCGGCAACGACGCCGTCGCCATCGCGGACACGCTGACGTCGACCGACGTTCTCGTCGTGGGGGCGGCCGGCGACGACACGGTGACCGTGACGGCGATCGGCGGCGGCATCACCACGCTGAACGGGGGCGCGGCCTTCGACACGGTCCGGGTCGTCATTCCCGGTCTGCCCGTGGCCAATGCCTTCACGAATCTCCGTCTGGACACCGATCGCCTCGTGGTCGACAACAGCGGCAACACGCTGCAGGCGGTGGTCTGGACGGTCGAGGACGGCGCCCGGGTGGACGCCGACCTCGGCGCGGGCCGCCTGCCGGTGATCTTCGCCGAGGGGGCCTCCGAGATCCGCGTGCTGGGCGGTACGCGGTCCGACACGCTCAACGTGGTGAGCACGTTGCCCACGGACATCGACGGGCGCGTGACCGATCATCGGGTCGAGCTTTCCGCGGGGCCCGTGATCCTCGATTACGCGGACAGCGCGCAGTACCGCGACTACGACCGCGTGATGAGTTTCGACGGACTGGCCACGGGAAGCACGAGCTACGTGGAGGACGGACTGACGCTGACGCCGCAGCCGTCCGGCAGCCTGACCCGCCACGATGCCGTCAGCGCGGCCGCGCGGTTCACGACCGGTCAACAGGGACGGCTCGCCGTGCCGGGCGCGATGTTCTCGCTGTCGTCGATGCGTCTGGGGTCGACTTCGGCAGCGGGCACGACGGTCGTCTTCACCGGCACCACCTTCAACGGGGCGACGGTCCAGTCCACCGTGACCGTGGGTGGGCGCGATGCCACCACCGGTCTGCCCGTGTTCCAGCGCAGCGATTTCACCGGTCCCCTGTTCGGAGCGCTGGCACGTCTGGATTGGAGCGTGAGCGGCGCCGGCGATCTCCTGATCGACGACGTCGTCGCGACGCCGTTCGACGGTGCCGCGGCGGGCGCGGTGGGCGTGAGCGCAGTGCCGCGGACGTCCTCCATGACGGGCCCGATCGCGCTGCTGTTCGACACGAACAACCTGCGCATCATCGTCGACACCGACCGCAACGGTGCGCTGAACGGCGCGGAGGCGGCCTACACCTCGGGCATGTCGTTCTTCGGTGTGCCGCTCACGATCTCGACGGTGAGTGCCGCGGGAACCGTGCGTGCCGACGGGACCGCGCAGGCCGGCGATCCCGTCACGCAGTTCCGTCTCGCGGGCGACCTGGTGCTGCCCTCGGGCACGAGCGTCACGCCCACCACCGTGCGCGGCATCGGCGGCCGGGGTGTGAGCCTGGTGATCGGCAACGATCTGGAGATCGGCGCCAACGTCGATTTCGATTTCTCCGCGGTGACGACCACGGCCGGACCCGGCGGCGGGACGTCGGGCGGTGGCGCGGCAGTGACGGGCGGTCAGAGCGCGGGCGGTGGCGGCGGATCCGGCAGCAGCGGTGGCAGCACCGCCGGCACGCTGTCCAACGGCGGGGCGGGAGGCAGCGGCGCGGATTCGTTCACGCTCCACGACGGCACGGGCGGCAATGCGGGCGGCAACGGAACGGCGGGATCCACCGGTACGGCGGGCGGGGCGGGTGGTGCGGGCACGGCCGGCGGCCTCGGCGTCAACAACACCAGCGGCGCGGGCAGCGGCGGCACCGGCGGGGCCGCAGGCAGCAGCGTTTCCGGCGGCGCCCGCGGCGCCGGGGGGAGCGGAGGCAGCGGCGGGAACAACTCGTCCGCCGGGCCCGGCGACTTCACCAGCGGCGCCGATGGCGGCAACGGGAGTGACGGGGTCGTCGGCAGCAACGGGACGGACGGAACCGGCGGCAGCGCCGGGACTGCCGGCTTCGCGGGAGGCAATACCGGTTCGGGAACCACCCTCTCCGGGGGATCCGGTGGCGGGGGGGGCGGTTCGGGCGGCGGCGGTTCGGGGGGCGGCGGCGGCGGGGGCGGCGGCGCCGGGGGCGGCGGCGGTGGCGGGGGCAATGCCGTGTTCTCCGTGGTCTTCGTCCCCGTGGGGATGGCGGGCGGCGATGGCGGTGACGGCGGCGCCGGTGGCCGGGGTGGCGATGGTGGGGACGGCGGAAGCGGTGGCGCCGGCGGTGCCGGGGGCGCCGGCGGCGGTGCCTTCGAAGTGATCGCCCATGGCCGCATCAAGACGACGGCCGCCACGAGCGCCGAGCAGCCTTCCTTCGACGCCAGGGGCGGCAACGGTGGCGCGAGCGGTGCGGCGGGAACGACCGATCCGACCACCGACCGCAACGACGGCCGCAACACCAGCCGGGCCGACGGCAGCGGCGGCTCCAACGGCGAGGACGGCGGTCTGATCGATGGGGGTGACGGCGGCGACGGGGGTGACGGCGGCGTCGGCGGCGAAGGGGGCTTCGGCGGTGCGGGTGCGCCCGGCGGCGTGGGCGCGGGGGGCGCGGGCGGCACCGTCAAGATCGTGGGCTCCGTGGTTGCGCTTTCGGGTGCCTCGGTGAATGTCGACGGCGGCCTGGCCGGGGGCAATCCGGACGTCCGGATCACCGGCAGCGGTCTCACGGCAAGGATCTTCAATTCCGCGACGGCCCTCACGACCTTCCCGAGCTACAGCGGTACGCCGAGCGTCACGCGTACCGACCGCCAGATCCAGCAGGGCAACGGCGCGCTCAATTTCCAGGGCGGCTCGACCAACGCGGACAATTTCGCGGTGCAGTGGACCGGCAGCATCGAGGTGCGGCCGGAACCGGGGCAGACCACGCAGAAGATCACCTTCTACCTGTCGAGCGACGACGGGGCGCGGATGTATGTCGACGGCAGCACGACGCCCCTGATCAACGACCCCACCCCGTTGCACGGGTACGCCACCCGGACGGGCAACATCGAGTTGAGTGCCGGCACGCACACGATCCGCGTGGACTATTTCGAGGCCACGGGCAACGCCGGCATCGCGCTCGAATACAGCACGGGCACCGATGCGCGCCGCCTGCTCTCGGTGGCGGAAGACGGCGGGGACGGCCGCGAGATCATCGGCGGCAACACCGGACGCAGCAGCACGACCGTGGGCGGTCAGCCGGGCACGACGGTCGGGGCGCAACTCCCCATCACCCTCACGGACGGACCGCGCGCGGACAACCGTTACGTGGTGGATCTGGCCGCCAATGCGGCCCTGGACGACACGCCGTTCATCGCGGGGATGGGCGGTGGCGCCGAACTGTTCGGCCTGTTGTCCGGCGTCGGCCGTTCACAGATCGATTTCGCGCCGTCGACCGCGGGTATCGATGCGCTCCCGGCGACCCAGGGCGATGCCGCCTTTGCGGTGCTGCGCCTCGACGTGGGGCCGACCGGGGTCGCGGACGACTACACGGGCTTCGACATGCTCGTGTTCGTGAGCCTGATGGATGCGGAGTCCCTCGGCACGCCGACGCTCGGCGTTTCCCTCTCGGGGAACTCGACGTTCTCCACCGGACTCGCGATCGACGGACTCGGCGCGTTCCAGACATTGAGCGCTCTCGGGGCCGGGCAGGCGTGGGCGACGCTGATCCCGGACACGACCGGCATCACGATCAACGCCTCGGTGCAACTCGGAAGCTCGACGGTGTCGCTGTCGAACGCCGCGCTTGCGAAGAACTCGGTGCTGACCGGCAAGTTCGTGGCGCCCGCCGTGGCCAATGCGGCGCTCGATGGTTTCGCGGCGCTCGCCACGAGTCCGGACGGTGCGCAGATCTATGCGGTGGACGCCGCCGACGATGCGCTGGTCGTCATCGACGCGGCGACGCTCGATCAACGGCAGTTGCTGAAGGAAGGATTCGACGGCGTCCGCGGTCTCGACGGCGCACGCGACGTGGCTGTCAGTCCGGACGGGCGCAATGTCTACGTCGCGAGCCCGGATGACCGCCAGATTGCCGTCTTCTCGCGCGATAGCGTCACGGGCTCGCTCGCTTTCGTCGCGACACTCGAGGCCACGCAGAGTGGCGGCGGCATCTCGGGGCTCGTCTTCGATCCGACCGGTCAACGGCTGTACGCGGCCGGACCCGACGGCATCACTGTCTTCGCGCGAGCGATCGGCGTGGCGGCGATCACGGCGGAGACCGAACCCAACCAGAACGGCGCCGGCGACACCGGCACGGCGACGACGGCGGACTTCGTGCGGGCCAACGATCTCGCGGGCAGCTTCGCGGCGGTCCCCGACAGCAACGTGTTCGTGGCCACGGTGACCGGCAACATCGCCACCGCCGCCGACCGCGACATCTATCGTTTCGAGGCGGCCTCGGGCGATTCGCTGACGGTCGATCTCCGGGGGCAGGGGGCCGGCGTCGGTTCGCTCGCCGACGGCGTGCTGCGATTGTTCGACCGCAACGGCACCCTGATGGCCCTGGACAACGACAACGGGCCGGGCAGCGACGCCTCGCTGACGTTCTCGAACTTCGGCACCTCGGGCAGCTACTACCTCGTGGCGGACGGAACGTCCCTCTTCCCCTTCATTCAACCGACGGGTACGTACGCGTTGCGCGTCAGCTTGACCCGGGCCGATGGCGCGCGCTCCGTGAATCTCGAGACGGAGACCGTCCCGGCCGCGACCGGCGACGTCGAAACGCTGTCGGCGATCGACCGGGCATCGGCCACGGACTGGCGTTACAGCTTCACCTCGGCCGGGGCCGGCGTGGTGGCGACGGCGTCAGTGACCGGCGTGATCGTCTCCGGCGCTGACCGCGACGTGTTCCGCATCACCGCGGCGCCGGGGGACGCGATCACGCTCAGGCTGTCCGGGACCGGAGGCGGAGGGGGCTCGCTTGGCGATGGCTACCTCCGAATGTTCGACGATCAGGGCACGCTGATGGCCGCCGACGACGACACCGGTCCGGGCAACGACGCGCAACTCGTGTTCAGCAACTTCACGCGCGCGGGCGCCGTCTACGTCGCCGCCGATGGATTCGCCGCGAACAGCGGGACCTACACGCTCTCCGCCACTCACACGCGGGCGCCCGCTCGGGTCGGGGGCATTTCGCTGGCCGGCGGCGTGACGGCGCTCGGCACCAGTCGCGACGGCAGCCTCCTGTTCGCCGCCACGGAAGGCACCGATACCCTGCGCGTCATCAATGCCACCACATTCTCGACGGTGCAGACGCTGAACGGGGCTGCGCTCGGTCTGGACGGTGCGAGCGCCATCGCCACCAGTGGGGATGACCGCTTCGTGTACGTGACGGGCCGCGCGGGCAATTCCGTTTCCGTGTTCTCGCGCAGCGGGAATTCGCTCACGTGGTTGCAGACGCTCGTCAACGGGGAAGACGGCGTGCGGGGCACGGTCGGCGCCTCGGACGTGATGGTGACGCCGGACGGTCGCCATGTCCTGGTCACCGGCCGGGACAGCAACGCGATCGGCGTCTTCGAGCGCGATGCCACCACGGGCCTGATGTCGTTCGTCCAGGTGGTCCGCAACGGCGTGAGCGGGACGGCCGGTCTGGTGGCGCCCACCGGGATTGTCGCCAACCCGACCGGCTCCAGGATTTACGTGTCGACGCTCGGCGGCACGGGACTGCCCGGCGGCGTTGCGCGTTTCGACGATGTCGTGCTGGGACTGCCGGTGCCCGATCCCGTGATCCATGTGACCACGTTCGACGAGATCGAGGCCCTCGGCGTTCAGACGGCCGGAGGTGACGACACCCTGGTGCTCGAGACCGCGCCGGGTGCGGGCACGATGAGGATCCTGACCACGGGCGGCAACGATCGGGTGGTGGTGCAAGACCTGGCCCCGGTCACGGAAGTGTGGCTGGGCAGCGGAGCCGACGAGGCCCAGCTGCGATCCACGCGCGCGGGCACACAACTCACGGTACAGGGCGAAGGGGGAGCGGACCGGATCGATGTCGACCGCAGCGGTGACGGCAGCCGCATCGAGGTCTTCGGAGGGCTCGATCGCGATACCGTGCACGTGGCCGGCGCGGGGTTGCCGCTCACGGCGACGACCGTCCTTCATGGCACCGCCACCGACGTGGCGCCCTACGACACGCTCGTCTTCGATCCGGGCAGCAGCAATCCGGCCAGCAACCCGTTCAATCCGAGGAACCCGATTCCCGTGGCAGGGACGATCCAGTCCGGGGTCCGCAGCGGTGTCAACGGCAACACCTTCACGGCCACGGGCGGACTCGTCACCTACGACACGTTCGAGGGCATCCAGGTGATCGCGGCACCGGTGATCACCATCACGCCGCCGGCGACGTTCGCCGAAGGCGGGTCGCTGCGGCTGCAGGCAAGCGTCAACCCGCTGGGCACCACCAATTCGCTCGTCGAACCGTTGTCGTGGGACGTGAACGGGGACGGCAGCTTCGGCGACGCCTACGGCACGGACGTCACGCTGACGTGGTCCCAGCTCGTGGATCTCGGCATCGACGACAACGGCGTGTATCAGCTCGCCGCCCGGGCCACCAACGGCGACGGCTACTCGGCCGAGGCCTTCGGCAGCTTCACGATGACCAACACGCTGCCGGTCGTCACCGTGACGGGCAACAACACCGTGCCGGCCGGTACGGCCCTGCGCATCGATTACACGGCCACGGATCCGGGCGACGACCGCATCCAGGAGTGGCGCATCAACTGGGGGGACGGCACGCCGTCCCAGACCTACGGCGCCGATGTGGTCAGCGCGCAGCACGTGTACCTGACGCCGGGCACCTACAACATCGTGGTGGGGGGGGTGGACGAAGACACGGCCCCCACCGCCGTGAATTCCGCGCCGAAGACTGTCGTCGTGACCGGGGATGCCGCGCTGGTGTCTCCGGGCGGGCCGTACGTGATCCGGGAAGGCGACGGGATCGTGCTCGCCGCGAGTGCGCCCGGCGCCGTGAGCCAGTTCCGGTGGGATCTCACCGGCGACGGGGTCGACGACGTCACGGCGACGGCGAGTGCGGGCGCGGCCTCGATCGCGGTCCCGTGGTCGATCCTGCAGTCGTCCTACCGGATATCGGACAACGGCACCTATCCGATCACGGCCACGGCGGTCTATGCCACCGGCGCCACGGTCCGCTCGCTCCCCACGACGCTCACCGTGCTGAACGCGGCACCGACGGCCAGCTTCATCGCGGGCGGGCCGATCAACGAGGGCGGCACCGCGAGCGTGCGGTTCGCCACGCCGTTCGATCCGTCCTCGACCGACACGGGCGCCGGCTTCCGCTACAGCGTCGACTTCAACAACGACGGCGACTACGACGACGCCACCGATGTGCGCGATCAGACCGCGACGGCCTTCGTGGTGCCGGCCGCCCTGCGTGCCGACGACGGCAGCTACACGTTCCGTGGCCGCATCGCCGACAAGGATGGCGGGGCGACCGAATCCCTGGCCACGTTCGTCGTCAACAAAGTGGCGCCGACACTGATCCTCGCGGGTGCCGACACGGTGAACGAAGGCGCGCCGTACCGCCTCGATCTCTCCGCGACCGATCCCGGCGCCGACGCCATCGCACGCTGGATCGTCGACTGGAGCGACGGCGTCACCGAGACCTTCGACGGGCCGGTGCAGTCGCTGATCCACGCTTTCGGCGACAACGGCGTGCGCACGGTCTCGGTCACCGCTGTCGACGAGGACGGCGCCTACAGTGCCGCGAAGGTCGTCACCGTGCTCAACGTGGCGCCGCAGTTGCAGGCCACGATGCAGAGCCCGGTCGACGAAGGCGGCATCGCCCGCCTCTCCGGCGTCATCGCGGATCCCGGCCGGCTCGACAGCTTCACGCTGACCGTGGACTGGGGCGAGGGCGCACCGGAGGTCATCGCCCTGGGGGCGGGGGCGACCGTCTTCGAAGTGACGCACCGCTATCAGGACGATCGTCCCAGCGGCACGGCGTCCGATCCGTATCCGATCGCGATCTCGCTGGTGGACGACGACGGTGGTCCGGCCGCCGCCACGGCATCGGTCGTGGTGAACAACGTGGCCCCGGCCATCAGCGGTCTGGCGACGTCCGCGGCGAGCGTGCTCGAAGGCGATCTCGTCACATTGTCAGGTCGCATCGACGATCCGGGCGTACTCGACACGCACACGGTCGACATCGATTGGGGTGATGGCACCGTCGGCGTGGCTGCCGTCGATGCCGCTGCGCGCACGTTCACCGCGACCCACCGCTACGTCGACGACGACCCCACCGGGACGCCGTCGGACGTCTACACCATCACCGCGAGCGTGAACGACGACGATCTGGGCTCGGGCAGCGCGAGCACGCCGGTCACGGTCGTGAACCGGGATCCCGCGTTCACCGCGGTGCAGGTGTCCGAGGTGCGTGATGCAACCACCTCCCTGGCGACATTGACCGGCCGCATCATCGACGTCGGGACGGCGGATACGCACACGGTCGGGATCCTGTGGGGTGATGGAACGTCCGAGACCGTACTCGTGGATGCGACGACACGCACGTTCAGCGCCCAGCACGAATTCCGTATCGACACGGTGCCCGGCTATCGCATCGCCCTCACGGGCGTGGATGACGACACGGGTCGGATGACCACCTTCGTGGACACGATCGGCTACCAGGCCAACCGCCCGCCGGTGGCGCGAGACGACGGTGGCACGGTGCAGGAAGGGATCGCGCTGGACCTGAGCCTGCTCACGAACGACAGCGACGCCGACGGTGATCCGCTCAATGCGTTCCTGTTGACCGTGCCGTCCCACGGCTTCCTGCAGAGCCTGGGCGGCGGCATCTATCGCTACACGCCGGCGGCGGGTTTCCGGGGGACGGATGGGTTCACCTACCGGGCGAGCGACGGTCAGGCCGGCTCGAACGTCGCCACGGTGACGATCGATGTGGTCGCGACGAACCACGCGCCCGTGGCGAACGGTGATGCCGTGACCACGCCGGAGGACACGCCGCTCGTGTTCGATCCGCGGGGCAACGACGTCGATGTGGACGGCGATCCGTTGTCGATCGTCGGACTCACCGGACCGACGCATGGCATCGCGGGCTTGAACGCCGACGGCACGCTGACCTACACCCCGGATCTGAACTTCTTCGGCCAGGACAGCTTCACGTATCAGGTGACCGATGGTGTCGCGACATCGAACGTGGCCACGATCCAGGTGACGGTCGAGCCGAGGAATGATGCGCCGATCGCGTTGCCGGACAACGTGACGACCGCGGAAGACACGTCCCTCACGTTCGATCCGCGGGGCAACGACGTCGATGTGGATGGCGATCCGTTGTCGGTCGTCGGTCTGACCGGGCCGACGCACGGCATCGTCGGGCTGAACCCGGATGGCACGCTCGCTTACATCCCCGATTCGAACTTCTTCGGTCAGGACAGCTTCACCTATGCAGTGACCGATGGCATCGCGACGTCGAACGTGGCCACGATCGTGGTGACGGTCGAGCCGAGGAACGATGCACCGATCGCGCTGGCTGACCAGGTGACCGCGACAGAGGATGTGCCGGTCGCGTTCGATCCGCGCCTCAACGATGCCGACGTGGACGGCGATCCGCTGACCATCGTCCAGATGACGGCACCGGATCACGGGACCGTGGGCACCCAGGGCGACGGCACGCTCGTCTACACGCCGGACCTGCATTTCTTCGGCGTCGACACGTTCACCTACCAGGTCAGCGACGGGCAGGCGAACTCGAACTTCGCCGTGGTCCGGATCGTCGTCGGCGGACGCAACAACCCGCCCGTGGCGCTGCCGGACGACGTGTCGACGGCGGAAGATGCCCCGCTCACGTTCGATCCGCGGAGCAACGACACCGACGTGGAGGGGGATACGCTGTCGATCGTCGGTCTGACGGGTCCGGGGCACGGTGTCGTCGGCCTGAACGTCGACGGCACGCTGACGTACACCCCGGACCCGAACTTCTTCGGTGCCGACGCCTTCACGTACATCGTCAGTGACGGCACGGACACGTCGAACGTGGCGACCATCCGCGTGACGGTGGAGCCGAGGAACGACGCACCGATCGCGCTCGCGGACGAGGTGACCACAGCCGAGGACACGGCGCTGACGTTCGATCCGCGGGGCAACGACGTCGATGTGGAGGGCGATCCACTGTCGATCGTCGGTCTGACCGGGCCGACGCACGGCATCGTCGGGCTGAACGCCGACGGTACGCTGACCTACACCCCGGACTTGAACTACTTCGGTCAGGACAGCTTCACGTACCAGGTGACGGATGGCATCGAGACCTCGAACGTGGCGACCATTCGCGTGACGGTGGAGCCGAAGAACGACGCACCGATCGCGCTGGACGATGGGGTCGGCACGCTGCGCGATGTGCCGGTCGACTTCGATGTCCGCGGGAACGACGTGGATCCGGAGGGTGATCCGCTCACCGTCGACGTCGTGGCCGGCCCGGCCCACGGCTCGCTGTCCTTCAATGCCGACGGATCGATCCGGTACGTCCCGACCGCCGGTTTTGCCGGCGCGGATGGCTTCACCTATGTCGCCCGGGACGGTTCGCTCGCATCGAACGAAGCCGTCGTGCGCATCGAAGTGGTGGCGACGAACCGTCCGCCGATCGCGAACGGCGATGCGCTGTCCGTGGACGAGGACCAGAGTCTGACCGTGAACGTGGCGGATCTGCTGGCCAACGATTCGGATCCTGACGGCCAGCCCCTGTCCTTCACTCTGGTGGGGGGCGTTGCGCATGGCACGCTGGTGGATCAGGGCGGGGGCGTGTGGCGCTACGCGCCGCAGGCCGACTACCACGGCGGCGACCGCTTCACGTATCGCGTCAATGACGGCATCGCCGATTCGAACGTGGCCACCGTCACCATCGATGTTCGCCCGGTCAACGACCTGCCGGTCGTCACCTTCTCGAGCGCGCTGCGGCAGATCGTCCGGGAAGGGGAATCGGTCAGCATCGTTCTTCAGGCCACCGACGTGGACGGCGATGCCCTGAGCTTCGATCTCGCTGGCGCGCCGACGGGCGGCACGCTGGTCCCGCTCGGACCGGATCAGCGCGAGTTCCGGTGGACCGCCACCGACGGCGAGGCCACGTATCCGTTCGAGATCGTCGTCTCCGACGGGACGGCGTCGGTCAGGACGGAGGCGGCGGTGCTCGTGCACAACGTGGCCCCGACGCTGACGGTGACGGGAGCCCCCACGGCACTGTCGAAGCAGCCCTACACGCTCCACTTCGGGGCGACCGATCCCGGGCAGGACACCGTGGACAGCTGGGTGATCGACTGGGGCGACGGCAGCGATCTGCAAGTCGTCGCCGGCAACGCCATCCAGGCGGATCACGCGTACCCGACGCCGGGCGTGACCCACGTGATCCAGGTCTCGGCCATCGATGAAGATGGCGCGTGGAGTGCGGATCCGGTCCCGGTGCAGGTGGTGGACCCGCGCCTCTACGTGACGTCGTGGAACGCCACGCCAACCGGCGTGCAGGTGCGCGTCAACCGTTCCTTCAACGATGCGGTCCTGAATCAGTACGACAGCGCGCTGGCGCCGATGGGGCCGGCGGATCTCATCCTCACGGACGCCAGCGGCCGGGTGATTCGCGGCAGTCTGGTCGTGGATCCCGACAAGCAGGGGCTGACGTTCGTCGCGTCCGGCGGTGTGCTGGCGGACGGCGGCTATACCCTGACGCTGTCGGCGCGGACCAACGCGTTCGTGGATCTGGACGGCATCGGCCTCGACGGCGATACCGACACGATCGGCGGCGATGACTTCTCGGCCACGTTCGCGGTCGGTCAGGCCGGACAGTCCGTGGTCGCGATCGCCGACACGGTGGTCGGTCCCCGGCAGGTGGCCGATGTGCCCGCGACGGGTCGCGGCATGCCCGTCACGGTCACGAGTGCGTCGCCGGTGACGGAGGTGACGTTCACCCTGCGCTACGACCCGACCGTCCTCACGGTGGCGGGCCTGGAGGCCGGTGCCGATCTCCCGGCGGGCAGCACCTTCTCGATCGTCGGCCTTGCCGGCGACCTGCGGGTCACGGTGCGGGCGTCCGCGCCGATCGCTGCCGGCACGGCCCAGATCGTGCGCGTGCTGGCGAGCGTGCCTGCGGCTGCGCCCTACGGGGCGGGGCGCGTGCTCGATCTGTCGGCGGTCCGCGTGAACGGCGCCGTGGCCGTCGACGACGACGGCGTCCAGATCGCGGCCTACTTCGGAGATACGACCGGCGACCGGGTCTACACGTCGCTCGATGCGCAGCGGGTCGCGCGTATCCGGGGCGGGCTGGATTCCGGACTCTCCGCGTTTCCCCGCTTCGACCCGCTGCTGATCGGCGACATCAATCGGAACGGGGCTCTGGACGCGGACGACAGCGCCTACCTCGTCAGCGAAACGCAGTTCCTCCTGGGGGGCGGCACCAATGCGTCGCTCAACCGGCCGGAGATCGCTCCCATCCCGGCCACGCAGCAGTCACCGGTCATGACGGCGACCAGCGTGGCCGTGGTGACGGAGGCTGCCGCGCCTGCCGTGCTTCCCGTTGCGGCAGTGGCGCCGACCACCGACGATCGCTGGCTGGCGGAAGCCTCGCGCGAACTGAACGTGCTGCGACTGCCGAGCCTGCCGGTGCAGGATCTGGAGCTGCGCTTCCTGAGCGGTGAACGGACGTGGGAGACGCTGGGCCCGGCTGCGCAGGACACGAGCTGGCGGGTGTCGCTGCCGAGCCTGACCGCTGGGGTCACGCTCAAGACGGAGTCGCTGCCGGCCGCCTTGCGGGAAGAGACACTCGCGGCGTTGAAGTACCTCGTGAAGCGCAAGCCGGCCTTGCGGTAGGGCGCCGGCGAAGGCGGATCGGTGCGCGATCCGCGCCGGTCCATGCGTGATCGCACGAGTTGTGGTCCGACCCGAAAACGTCGAACACTTCCCGCAGGCCGCGCGGGCGAGGTTCGCGCGGGCGACGCTCTCACCGGGCCGATGGCCATGGAGGGCGCGTGGCGCGGCAGACGTTCGAGGAGAGACGCAGCAGGCCGATGGAAATCGGGACACTCACGCCGGCGCAGGAGCGTCTGATCTCGGAGATCACTGCCGAGATGCGTTTGTGCGCGCCGCATACGGGGCGGGCGCAGTTGAAGCGCGAGGTCCTCGACGCATTGACCGCGGTGCCCCGCGAGGCGTTCGTCCTCGATCGTGATCGCGATCTCGCCTACGTCAACGAAGCGCTTTCGATCGGTCACGGACAGACGATCTCCCAGCCGTTCATCGTGGCCCTGATGACGGACCTGATGGACGTGCGCGCCACGGACATCGTGCTCGAAGTGGGCACCGGGTCGGGATACCAGGCCGCGATTGCCGCCCGGTTGGTCAAGCACGTGTATTCCGTCGAAGTCGTGCCCGAACTGGCCGACCGCGCCAGGCGCGTCCTCGAGCGGCTGGGCGTCGCGAACGTGTCGATCAAGGCGGGTGACGGAAACCTCGGCTGGCCCGAGCACGGACCGTACGACGCGATCCTCGTGACGGCAGCCGCGGCGGCGTTGCCGGTAGCTCTGCTGGCGCAACTCAAGCCCGGTGGCCGGCTGATCTGTCCGATCGGCAAGCCGTGGGGCCTGCAGGATCTGACGGTGACCGAGAAGCAGGCGGACGGATCGACACTGTCCCGGTCGGTGCTGCCCGTGCGGTTCGTGCCGCTCGTCGACGACCGCTGACGCCCTTCCACGATTCCGGCCCGCGCCACGAGTTCACGCCCGTGAAGCGCGCGGCGCGCTGGCTCGACGCTTCCGCTCTGCTTGGCGTGCCCCTCAACGCGGGTCGTTCATTGCGCCGGATCGGGGCCTGAATGCCGGCCTCCAGCGCAAGCGCGGCACCCGTCCTCGATCCACGCGTTACGCCGTTCGGCACCGTCGCAATGTCGAGTGTTCTTACACGACGTTCTTTCGTTCGGGACCATTGCCACGGAAGTGATTGATGGGTCAGCCGGCGATTACGCTGGCATGCCCTTTGAGTGACGGCTTGCCGCCCGGCCGTCCCATCGTGGCGGGCCCATTTCCCAAACCAACACAGACATGCCATGAAATTCGAGACCTGCGTATCCGCCATCGCGGGCGCGTGCCTGCTCGGCACCGCTCCCCTGGCCTCCGCGATCGACGTCGCCTACACCGACTTCGCGGATGTGTCCGCCCTCCAGCTCAACGATCGCGCCGCGACCGTCGGCAACAGCGTCACCGACGACCAGGGGCGCAAGGTGCTGCGCCTCACCGACAACTACTCACAGAAGGGCTCCGCGTTCCTGAAGACGGCGGTCTCGCTGGCGGACGACCTGTCGTTCAGCAGCTACTTCCAGTTCCGCATGACCCAGGGCGACGGGTTCGTCGAAAGCGGCGAAGGGTCGGTGAAGGGCGCGGACGGCATCGTCTTCGCCCTGAACACGGTGAACAACTACACGGGGCTGGCCGGCGAGGGCCTCGGCTATCGGGGATTCTGGTTCGGGGCCGGCATCGAATTCGATACCTTCAACAACGGCAGCCATGTCGATGCAGACGGCAATCACGTGGGTATCGATCTGGACGGGTCGGTGAACTCCGTGATCGCCCGGAAGGTCACGTCCGGTCTGTTCAACAACGGCCAGATCTGGAGCGCCTGGGTCGACTACGACGGCGTCGCCGACACGTTGCAGGTGCGGGTCGCGCAGGGCGCCGCCGCCACGCGGCCGGACGACGCCTTCATCGAGTACGTCGTGGATCTCGACGCCAAGGCGCTGGGCGACGACGTCTACTTCGGGTTCACCGCCTCCACCGGGTCCCTGCGCAATCACCAGGACATCCTGCGCTGGGAATTCTCGACGAAGCCGGTGGCGCCCCCGGTGCCGGAGCCGGCATCGATCGCACTGCTGGGCCTGGGGGGGCTCGTCCTCGCCGCACGCGCCCGTCGCCGGCGCGCCTGATAGCGGACGGATTCCTCGTCGTGTCGCGGACCTGCATCGCCCTGCGGTGGGGTCCGCTCATCCGCTGCCGCGCCTGTCGCGGCGCATGGACCGGAAGGGCATCGGCGCCGCGCGCACTGCCCGACGGAACCTCCTGCCGCTCGACTGTGAGCCTGTCCGCATCTTTCATCGCCTACACCGGCTTCCCGCCCTGACCGGCGTCGGCGAGGTCGCCCCGCAGGTTCCGATACGTCGTCCGGAGGTTCAGCGCAACGATCGCGGCACCGACGGTGATGAGCGAGGCAAGAATCGTCGGTGGCTCCGCAGTGTCCGATGCCTGCGCGGCGGCCCGATTGTCGACCGCGCGGCGGCCCCTCTGGGGATGGATGACATGGCGCGCGCGAAGACTACAATCGATTCGACACGGTCAGGCCGGCCCCTCGGGCGTCAGGCAGGTCATTCCCCAACGGAGGTCTTGGCGTCGTGAAGCTGGAACGGATCCGCGTGGAGTTCGACGTCGAGCAGGACCGCCTCCTGATGCGGGTCCTGATCGGCGGCGGCTCCGAAGTTCGACTGTGGCTCACCCGGCGCTGCGTGCGGCGCTTCTGGACGGCCATGATCAAGATGGCCGAGCATCAGCCGGACGTGCAGCGCCAGGCCAATCCGGAGGCGCGCACCGCGCTGCTGCAGATCGCACACGAAAAGGCCCTGCAGGAGGTCAAGTTTTCCCGCAACGACATCGAGCCGCCCGAGACCCCCCCTCGTGTTCAGCCGCTGGGTCCCGAACCGCTGCTGGTGACACGCATCCAGGCGCGGCGGGAAGCCGACGGCCGGACCCTGCTGGCGCTGCTGCCCAGTCAGGGGCAGGGGGCTCACCTGACGCTGAGCGAGAACCTGCTCCACGGACTGATGAAGCTGATGCAGCAGGCGGTGGATCGCGCGGAGTGGGACGTGACGCTGGAACTGCCCAAGGCTCCGATGCTGAGCGAGGCCGTCCCGGAGACGCGAACGCTGAACTAGGCAACATTTCCGAGAGGCGGGAACACCCGCCCGGAAGTTCTATCCCTGAAATGGAGGTGCAGTGATGAAGCAAGTGATCCGGAGCGGGTGGCTTCGTGCCCTGGTGCTAGGGGTGATGGTGCTGTGGGTCGGTTCGGCGGGCATGTCCGGCAGCGTGTGGGCGGACGACGACGCGAATGTGAACGACGTCGCGCTGCCGATGGACGATCCGGCTGCGATCGAACTGGGCAAGACCAAGTACGGCAAGTGCAGCGGGTTCTGCCACGGCAGCGGCGGCAAGGGCGCGCGCGGGCCGTGCATCGTGTGCAGCAGCTACAAGCGCGGCGGGAAGAATTCCGATCTGATCCGCAACATCGAGGAAGGCGTCAAGGGCACCCCCATGGGAGCGTTCAAGGACGTGCTCACGCGGGAGGAGATCCTCGCCGTCGTGGCGTACCTCCGGCTGGAGCAGAAGAAGAAACGCGAGGCCGAGGGGCAGTGATCGGTGATCGGTGATCGGTGATCGGTGATCGGTGATCGGTGATCGGTGATCGGTGATCGGTGATACGGAAACGACAAGGCCCGCGAACGCGGGCCTTGTCGTTTCCGTCCCTCCCGCGCTCCGCTGGGCGGTGAGCGCGGCCCCATCCCCCGCTACGCGTCGCGGATCACGGCTGCCAGCACCTCGTCCACCCACTCGATCCAATGCCGGACCGGTAGCAGCGTGGCGCTCTGGAGGTGCGTGAGGCAGCCGATGTTCGCCGTCGCGATTCCCGCGGGTGTTCCGCTGCTCAGCGCCTTCACCTTGTTGGAGAGCAATTGCTGCGACAGGGTCGGTTGCAGCAGCGCGTAGGTCCCGGCGGAGCCGCAGCACAGATGCGCATCGGGCACCGGCGTGAGGTCGAACCCGGCCGCGCTCAGCAGCGCCTCGGCCTTGCCGCGGATCTGCTGGCCATGCTGCAACGAGCACGAGGCGTGGTAGGCGATCTTCCGTCGCGGGCGGTTGGCGGCCGCGCGCTCCAGCAGCGGCTTCAACGTATCCGACAGATCGGCGAGCACCTCCGAGAGATCCCGCGTCTTCTCCGACACCCGCTCGGCGCGCACTGCATAGACGTTGTCACGGGCGAGCGCATGACCGTATTCCTTCACCGTCGAGCCGCATCCGCTCGCGGTCATCACGATCGCTTCCGCGCCCTGGTCCAGCAGCGGCGTCCACGCGTCCACGTTGCGGCGCATCAGGTCGCGGCCGTCGTCCTGGAAATTGAGGTGGAACGGCACGGCGCCGCAGCAACCGGCACGCTCGGCCTTCACGAGGGAGATGCCGAGCCTGTCGAGCACGCGCGCCGTGGCCGCATTGATGTTCGGGGACAGTGACGGTTGCACGCAGCCGTCCAGCACGATCATGCGTCGTGCGTGTCTCGGCGCGGGCCAGTCGGTCGCCGGTGTCTTGTTCGGGATCTTCCTGCGCAGGGTCTCCGGCAGCAGCGAGCCGATCGCGCGGCCGGCATCGAGCGCGGGACGGAACAGCGTCGGCTTGGAGAACACCGTTGCCATGGCCTTGCGCTTCAGTGCTTCCACGGGCGGGCGGCCCACCTGCTCGTCGACGACCTTGCGGCCGATGTCGACGAGCCGTCCGTACTGCACGCCGGACGGACAGGTGGTTTCGCACGAGCGGCAGGTGAGACAGCGATCGAGGTGGAGCTGCGTCTTCTGCGTGGCTCTCGTGCCTTCCATCACCTGCTTGATGAGGTAGATGCGGCCGCGCGGACCGTCGAGCTCGTCGCCGAGCAGCTGGTAGGTGGGGCAGGTCGCCGTGCAGAAGCCGCAGTGCACGCAGCGGCGGAGGATCGCTTCGGCCTCTTCGCCTTCGGGCGTCCCTTTGATGAAGTCGGCGAGATGGGTTTCCATGGGGTCCGGGTCAGGGGAATCGGGCTGTCGCCGGCGGCGACCTCACAGTTCGGGATGGAGGCGGCGGCGGCCGAAGACCCCGTTCGGATCGAGGGCCTCCTTGATGCGCTTGTGCAACGCCAGCACACCGGGCGCGAGGCGCTGGATGCCGTTCGCGCGTTGGCCGCCCCGATACAGCGTGGCGTGACCCCCGGCGCGCTGCGCGGTTTCGTGCATCCGTTCCGCGGGCAGATCGGCGGCGATCCAGCGCAGGCCGCCGTGCCATTCGATCAGCGACGGCGCGAGACCGAGCGGCGCGGTGGTGCTCTTGATCGAAAGACGCCAGAGCGGCGCATCGGATGCGAAGAACTCGTGGCGCTGGTCGCGCAGGGCCGTCCACAGGGCGTCGGCGCCGGTTTCTTCCTGGCCCCCCAGTCGTGCTCGGGCGGCGGTGACCGCGGCGACCGCACCCGACAAGCGGAGCCAGAGTCGCCCGCCGACATGGCACGACGACGAGATCGGCAGCGGCTGCGCGGCCCAGCGATTCAAGGTGTCGATGGCGGTCGCTTCGTCCATCTCGAAGCTGAGCGTCGTTTCCGCCGGCGGACGCGGCAGGACCTTCAGCGAGACTTCCGTCATCAGGGCCAGCGTGCCGAACGAGCCGGCCACGAAGCGCGAGAGATCGTAGCCCGCCACGTTCTTCATGACCTGGCCGCCGAAGGAAAGGTCGCGCCCGGCCGCGTCGATGACGCGCACCCCCAGGACGAAGTCGCGTGCGGAACCGGCCGCCACGCGCCGCGGCCCCGACAGGCCGGCGGCCACGACGCCGCCGATGGTGGAGGTCGGACCGAAGTGAGGCGGGTCGAAGGCGAGCATCTGCCCGCGCTCGGTCAGGGTGCGATCCACCTCGTCGAGGGATGTACCGGCCTTGACGGTCAGCACGAGCTCGGACGGATCGTAGTCGACGATGCCGGCGTAACCGGTCGTGTCGAGGACTTCGCCCTCGAGCGACACGCCGTAGAAATCCTTGGTGCCGCCGCCGCGAAGGCGAAGGACGCGGCCTTCCTCGTTGGCCCGGCGGATGGTGTCGGCGAATTGGCTGATCATGGGTGGGGGTCGGGAGGACGGGGCGGCGCGCATCGGCACGACCGCCGGGGAAGGTTCACAGGGGGCTCAGAACCGCGGCAGCTCGGGGAAGCGCTCCTTGCCTTGCGCGACGTGCATCCATCCTCCCTCGGCGCAGCGGTGCAGCGTCGGCACGGCCTTGCCCGGATTGAGCAGGCCGTCCGCGTCGAACGCGCGCTTCACGGCGTGGAAGGTCTCGAGCTCTTCCGGACGGAACTGCACGCACATCTCGTTGATCTTCTCGAGGCCCACGCCGTGTTCGCCGGTGATGGTGCCGCCGGCCTCGATGCACAGCGTGAGGATGCGTGAACCGAAGCGCGCCGCGTGCTCGGCCTGTCCCGGCACGTTCGCGTCGAACATGATGAGCGGGTGCAGGTTGCCGTCGCCGGCGTGGAACACGTTCGGGCAGCGCAGGCCGAATTCCTCCGAGAGCCTGGCGATGCCCTGGAGCACTTCGGCCAGCTTGCGCTTCGGGATCGTGCCGTCCATGCAGTAGTAGTCCGGCATGATGCGGCCCACCGCGGGGAACGCGGCCTTGCGGCCGGACCAGAAGCGCAGTCGCTCGGCCTCGTCCTGCGACAGGCGGATCTGCGTGGCGCCGCTCGCGCGCATCACGGCTTCCATGCGCTCGATCTCCTCGGCGACCTCTTCCGGCGTACCGTCGGACTCGCAGAGCAGGATCGCTTCGGCATCGAGCGGATAGCCCGCATGCACGAACTGCTCGACCGCCTGCGTCGCGAGCTTGTCCATCATTTCCAGGCCCGCGGGGATGATGCCGGCGCCGATGATGTCGGCCACCGCCCGACCCGCCTTCTCGAGCGAGTCGAACGCCGCCAGCACGACGCGGGCGAGCTGCGGCTTGGGCAGCAGCTTCACGGTGATCTCGGTCACGACGCCCAGCAACCCTTCCGAACCGATGAACAGCGCCAGCAGGTCGAGGCCCGCCGCATCGAGCCCGTCACCGCCGAGTTCGAGGACCTCGCCTTCGATGGTCACCACGCGCAGCTTCAGCACGTTGTGCACGGTGAGGCCGTACTTGAGGCAGTGCACGCCGCCGGAGTTTTCCGCCACGTTGCCGCCGATCGAGCAGGCGATCTGGCTGGAGGGGTCGGGTGCGTAGTACAGGTCGTACTGTGCCGCCGCTTCGGAGATGGCGAGATTGCGGACGCCGGGCTGGACACGCGCGACGCGCGCCACCGGATCGATCTCGAGGATGGCCTTCATCTTCGACAGGCCGAGCGTCACGCCCTGCGCGTGCGGCACGGCGCCCCCGGACAGGCCGGTGCCGGCGCCGCGGGCGACGACAGGCACCTTCAGGTCGTGGCACACGCGCAGCACGGCGGCGACCTGCGATTCGTCCTCGGGCAGCGCGACGGCGAGCGGTACCTGGCGGAACGCCGACAAGCCGTCGCATTCATACGGCGTCGTGTCTTCGCGCGCATACAGCAGGCTGGCGGACGGGAGCGCCGAGCGCAGCCGCGAAACGAGGAGGTCGCGGTCCACCGGCGGCAGGGCAGGTTCGGCGACGGATTCGGATTTGCCCATGTCAGTGGCTCAGTGGGTCGTCAGCGGGTCGTGCTGCGGCGCCCGGAGCCGCCGGGCCCTCCGAGGGGCAGCGACCGACGGGGCGCGAGGCGGATTCAGTTCGCATCGATGAGGATCGCGCGGAAATCGTTGACGTTGGTGAGGGTGGGGCCGGTGATCACGCGGTCGTCCACCGCCTCGAAGAATCCGTGTCCGTCATTATCGGCGAGGGCCTTCTTGGCGTCCACGCCGGCGGCGGCGGCCCGGGCGAGCGTGTCGGGCGCGACGATGGCGCCCGCGACCTCCTCGGCGCCGTCGATGCCGTCGGTGTCTCCGGCCAGTGCATACACGCCGGGCGCGCCGTCGAGCGCGACGGCCAGACCGAGCAGGAATTCCACGTTGCGGCCACCGCGGCCCGCGCCGCGCACCGTCACCGTGGTCTCGCCGCCGGAGAGCAGCACGCACGGCGCCGGCAGGGGCTGACGGTGACGCATGACCTGCCGGACGATGCCGGCATGCACCAGCGCCACGTCCCGCGATTCGCCTTCGAGCGCATTGCCGAGGATGACCGGAGCGTAGCCGGCGGCGCGAGCGACCACGGCCGCCGCCTCCAGCGCCATCTGCGGCGTCGCGATCATGTGCGTCTCGCACCGGGACAGGCGCGGGTCGCCGGGCTTGGGCGTCTCGTCGGGCGCGGCCCGCAGGTGTTCGATCGCCGCGCGCGGTTCGGTGATGCCGTACTTCGCCAGGATGGCCATGGCATCCGCGTATGTGGTCCGGTCCGGGATGGTCGGCCCGGAGGCGATCACGGCCGGGTCGTCGCCGGGCACGTCGGAGATCGTCAGCGTGATGACCCTGGCCGGGAAGGCGGCGGCCGCGAGCCGCCCGCCCTTGATGGCCGAGAGGTGCTTGCGCACGCAGTTCATCTCGGTGATGTTGGCGCCGCTCTTCAGGAGCGCGCGGTTGATGGCCTGCTTGTCCTGCAGCGTGAGTCCTGCCGCCGGCAGCGTGAGCAGCGACGATCCGCCCCCGGAGATCAGGCACAGCACGAGATCGTCTTCCGTGAGTCCCTGCACCATCTTGAGGATGCGTTCCGCCGCCTCGCGCCCGGCGAGGTCCGGCACCGGGTGCGCGGCTTCGACGATCTCGATGCGATCCGTCGCGACGTGGTGTCCGTAGCGCGTGACGACCAGCCCCTCGAGCGGCTGCCGCCAGTGCTTCTCGACCGCGTGCGCCATGGCGGCGGAGGCCTTGCCGGCGCCGATGACGATGGTGCGACCCCGGGGTGGCGCGGGCAGGTGGGCAGGCACGCAGACATCGGGCATGGCGGAAGCCACGGCGGCGTCGAACATGCGACGGAGGAGTTCTTTCGGCGGCATGGGTCGGGGCGGCAGGACGAGGGGGAGGAGGCGAGTCTACCCCGCTGGGGCGGACGAGCGCGATTCCGCCCGGGCCGTGAGGTAGATGCCGCCCAGCAGCAGGGCGAAGCCGGCGAGCTGGAGGGGCGACGCCGCTTCGTCGAACAGCCACCACGCCAGCAGGGCGGCGCCGACCGGTTCGCCCAGGATGGCCATGGCCACCGTCGGGGCCGGCAGGCGACGGATCGCCCAGTTGAAGGTGGTGTGGCCGATGAGCTGCGGTCCCAGCGCCAGAGCCAGGATCAGCACATAGACCATGGCGGGCAGCCCGAGCAGCGGACGATCGGACGCTGCGGCCACGGCGAGCAACACGACGGCCGCGGCGCCGTAGGCGATCCAGATGTAGGCCAGCAGGGACAGCCGGTCCCGCACGCGGCGACCGATCAGCAGGTAGGCCGAGGCGGCCAGCGCGCCGACCAGGGCCAGCGCGTTGCCCAGCAGGCTGTCCGGCCCGACGGCGGCGCCCGGCGCGGTATCGGCCAGGAAGACCGCGAGGCCGCCCGCCATGCCGAGCGCGATGCCGGCCACCGCCAACGGCCGCAAGGGCTCCTTCAGCCACGCCCACGCCGCCAGGCCGACCCAGATCGGATTGGTCGTGACCAGCACGGCGCTGCTGGCCACGGACGTGAATTCGAGCGACGAGATCCAGGTGGCGAAATGCAGCGCGAGCACGATGCCGGAGGCAACAGCGAACGCCAGCACGCCGCGCGGCGCCGACGCCACTTCACGGCGGACCCGCGGCCAGGCGTATGGCGTCAGCACGAGCGTCGCGAACGCGAGTCGCAACGCCGCGATGGTGAGCGAACTCGCGCCGCCGAGATGCGCGAAGCGGATGAGGATCGACGCGGTGCTGACGACCATCACGCCGAACGCGAGCACAGCGTAGGGGGCGACGCGCGGGGTGGCGGCGGTCAACGTCGACTCCCCCGCGCCGCACCGACGGACAAGGACGCCATCAGCGGCCGCCGGCGCGACCCGCTGCGACGTTGCAACTCCGTCGACTCACAGGTACGGCCGCATCCAGCCCAGCCCGTCTTCCGTCTTGCCGGCCGGCCGGTATTCGCAGCCGATCCAGCCCGTGTAGCCGACCCGGTCGATGAACTCGAGCAGGAAGTCGTAGTTGATCTCGCCGGTCCCGGGTTCATGGCGCCCGGGCGTGTCGGCGAGCTGCATGTGGCCGATCTTGTCGAGGTGCTTCTCGATGGTGGGGGCGAGGTCGCCCTCCATGATCTGCATGTGATAGATGTCGTACTGGAAGCGCAGGTTGGGCACGTTCGCGTAGTGCATCAGGTCGAACGCCTGCGCGGAAGTGTTCAGGTAGAAGCCGGGGATGTCGCGGGTGTTGATGGCTTCGATCAGGATGGTGAGGCCGTGCTTTGCCGTCTCGCCGCCGGCGAAGCGCAGGCTCTTCAGGTAGGCCTCGCGCATCGCGGCGTCGTTCAGACCCTTCGGACGCAACCCGGCCATGATGTGGAGCTGCTTCACGCCCAGGACCTTCGCGTACTCCAGCGCCTTGCCGACGCCGTCCTGGAATTCCCCGAACCGGGCCGGATCGGAGGCGAGGCCGCGATCGCCGCCGGCGAAGTCTCCGGGCGGCATGTTGAACAGCACCATCTCGAGCTTGTGCCTGTCGAGTTGCTCGCGGATCTGCGCCGCCGGGAAGTCGTAGGGGAACAGGAATTCCACGCCCTTGAAGCCGGCGCGCGCCGCCGCGCCGAAGCGCTCCAGGAACGGGACTTCGTTGAACATCATCGAGAGGTTGGCGTTCAGCTTGGGCATGGCGATCTCCGGGGTGGGAATGCAACCGGCGGATTATGGACGATCGGACCGTTGCCTCGGATCCCGCTCGGGATGCCTGTCGACGCAATTGACATGAGGCGAAGGCCAGCGTCGGTACCCCGGCCCGTCGTCATGGGGCTCCCCTCTCTCCAGAGCCTTGACCCGGCTCTTGGCATGGTTGCTGCCTCGACTCGACGGCGCAAGACCCAACCCCAACCCCGGGTCCAAGAGGTCGTCCTCTCCTGAGGGGGTTCGAAACCCCGTCGGATCGAGAATGCCGGCCATTCGCCAACACGCCAGGAGCCCCGCTACATGAATCTTCGGATGTTTGCCGTTGCAGCCACCGCGCTCGCGGCCACCCAGGCCGGTGCCGTCACCCTCGATTTCGAATCCCTGACCCGCGGTGTCCAGATCACGACCCAGTTGCAATCCCAAGGGGTGCTGGTGAGCGCAGTCAACGCGACGGGATGCTGCAATCCCGGGACGGTGCTCAATGTCGCGGCCGGCGACATGGGCGTCACTCCATTCGGCGGTTCAGGTAGCCAGGCACTCGTGTACGGGGTTGCAGGCGACCAGCTCAATTTCGAGTTTGTGATTCCCGACACCACCACCGCCACGACGTGGGACACGGTCTCGCTGCGGGTGGGTGACGGGGATTTCGCAGAAGAGAAGTGGCGTGTGACATTCAAGGGCCTCGACGGCAGCATCCTCGATGCCCAGGAATACATCACGACGTCGGGTCCGGTGGGCGGCGGACGCACGGTCAGCTTCTCGGGTGCCGCCGTTCATCGTGTCGAGATTCTCGGGATCGTCTACGGGAGCGGGGGCGGCGTCGACGACCTCACGTTCTCCAACGCGGCCCCCGTGCCGGAGCCCGAAACCTACGCGTTGCTCGGCATGGGCCTGCTGACCGTGGGCTGGGCCGCTCGCCGCAAGCGCGTTCGCTGAGACGCTCCGCGTCGGTGAGGAGGGCCGCCCTGATGGCGGCCCTCTTCGCTTTCAGGCGAGCGCCTCTTCGAGGCTCGCGGCGACGGGTTCGAACTCGTTGACCTGGTCGATCTCGGCCCCCATCGAGATGTTCGTCACCCGTTCCAGCATCACCTCCAGCACGACCGGCACGCGATGCTCGCGCATCAGGCGGCGCGCCTCTGCAATGCCGTCCTGCAACTTCGCCGGATCCCACACGCGGACCGCCTGGCAACCGAGGCCCTTCGCCACGGTGACGTGGTCGACGCCCGCGCCCTTCAGTTCCGGCGCGTTCCGGTTGTCGAAGGCGAGCTGCACCTGATAGTCCATGTCGAAGGCGCGCTGCGACTGGCGGATGAGGCCCAGGTAGCTGTTGTTCACGACGATGTGCAGATAGGGCAGGCCGAACTGCGCACCGACGGCGAGCTCCTCGATCAGGAACTGGAAGTCGTAGTCGCCCGAGATGGCGACGACCTCCCGACCCGGGTCCGCGACCACCACGCCGAGCGCCGCGGGCAGCGTCCATCCGAGCGGTCCGGCCTGGCCGGCGTTGATCCAGTGCCGCGGCTTCTGCACGTGCAGGAACTGCGCGGCCGCGATCTGCGACAGACCGATGGTCGTCACGTAGCAGGTGTCCGGACCGAAGGCGCGATTCATCTCCTCGTACACCCGCTGGGGCTTGATGGGCACCTGATCGAAGTGGCTCTTGCGCAGCAGGGTGCGCTTGCGTTCGGCGCATGCGTCGGCCCAGGCCGTGCGGTCCTTCAACCGCCCGGCGGTCCGCCACTCGCGGGCCACCTCTACGAAGAGCGCGAGAGCGGCCTTCGCATCGCTGACGATGCCGTAGTCGGGCATGAACACCCGGCCGATCTGCGTGGGTTCGATGTCGACGTGCACGAACTTCCGGCCCTTCGTGTAGACCTCGGTGGACCCGGTGTGGCGGTTCGCCCAGCGGTTGCCGATACCCAGCACGAAGTCGGCGGCGAGCACCGTCGCGTTGCCGTAACGGTGGCTCGTCTGCAAGCCGGCCATGCCCGCCATCAGACGGTGATCGTCGGGAATCGCGCCCCAGCCCATCAGCGTCGGAACGACCGGGATCCCCGTGATCTCGGCGAACTCGACCAGAAGTGCCGAGGCGTTCGCGTTGAGGATGCCGCCGCCCGCCACGATCAGCGGCCGCTCGGCGGCGTCGAGCATCGCGAGCGCCTTCTCGATCTGCGCACGGCTCGCCTTCGGCTGGTACACGGGCAGCGGCTCGTACGTGTCCGGGTCGAATTCGATCTCGGCCATCTGCACGTCGATCGGCAGGTCGATCAGCACGGGGCCGGGCCGGCCGGATCGCATCAGGTGGAAGGCCTGCTGGAACACGCGCGGCACGAGCGCTGGTTCGCGCACGGTCACGGCCCACTTGGTCACGGGTCTGGCGATGGACTCGATGTCCACGGCCTGGAAGTCCTCCTTGTACAGCCGCGCCCGCGGCGCCTGCCCGGTGATGCAGAGGATCGGGATCGAATCCGCCGATGCGGAGTACAGCCCGGTGATCATGTCCGTCCCCGCCGGGCCGGAAGTGCCGATGCACACGCCGATGTTGCCGTGCTGCGCGCGCGTGTAACCCTCCGCCATGTGCGACGCGGCCTCGACGTGCCGCGCCAGGATGTGGGTGAGGCTGCCGCGCGCTCGCATCGCTGCGTAGAAGGGGTTGATGGCCGCGCCGGGGACGCCGAAGGCGCAGGTGATGCCTTCCTTCTCCAGAACCGCCACTGCCGCAGCCGCTGCCGTCATTCGCATGATCGCGTTCCTCCCGAACGGGTTGTCGTCGGGGGGCATCGTGCCGGCGCGGCGGCGGACGGCACGCGCTGTCCGCCATAGCACTTATACAATCGGCGCATGAATGACCCGGAGGGTGCGCATGGACCGTATCGATGGATTCCGGCTCTACGTGCGGCTCGTCGAGACGGCCAGCTTCTCGCGGGCGGCGCTCGATCTCGGTGTGACGCAGCCCACGGTGACCCGGCAGATCGCCGCTCTCGAACGGCACCTGGGCGTGCGGCTCATCAACCGCAACACCCGGCGGCTCAGCGTCACCGAAGCCGGGCACCTCTACTACGAGCGGAGCAAGGCGGTGCTGGATCTCGTCGACGAGACGGAGCACCTCGCGCTCGACCGCCAGACCGCGCTGACCGGTCGCATCCGCGTCGCGACGTCGGTGGCCTTCGGGCGTCGCGTCGTGACGCCGATCATCCTCGCGTTCATGCGGGACCATCCCGACATCGAGGTCGATCTTCGCTGTGACGACGCCTACGTCGATCTCGTGGCTCAAGGCATCGACGTTTCCGTGCGGCTGGGCCGGCTGTCGGACTCGACGCTGTCCGCGCGGCCGCTGGGCTTCAACCCGTGGACGCTCGTGGCGTCACCGGCCTACGTGGCGCAGCACGGTCGCCCCGAGGACCCGCAGGATCTCGACCGTCACGACGTCCTGGTCTACAGCAGCGTGCACGGAGACGACCAGCTCCACTTCACCCATCCGAAGCGGGGCCGGACATCGGTCCGGGTGCGGGGGCGATTCCGGAGCAACAGCCTGTCCTCGCTGCTCGCCGCCGCGCGCGAGGGCATGGGCGTCGCGGCGCTTCCGCTCTACGTGGCCGGACGAACCCTCGCCGAAGGCGGCCTGGTGCCGTTGCTCGAGGACTTCCATCTGCCGGGGCAGGACATCCACGCGGTCTTTCCGTCGCCCAAGCTCGTGCCGTCGAAAGTGCATGCGTTCGTCGAGTACCTGCGGGCAGATCTCGCGCGCACCGGGTGGTATCGGGATGCGGAGTCGATGCCCGGTCACCGGCACGGCAGTGGCGGGAAGGCGAGTCGATGAGCCGCACGATCAGGGGCCGGCGGGCTCGTCCGCCTTGATCGAAACCTCGAGCCCTTCGCCATCGATGACCATGTTCAGGCTTTCCCGGCAGTGGCTCGGGTCCCGGACGAACTCGAGATACGTCCGGAGTTCACGCGCATCGTTGACGCTGTTGTGGGCCAGCAGCAGCGCACCCGGCCGCAGGCGCGACCAGGCGGCCTCGGCGATCGTCAGGTAGATCGTCTTCCCGCGACCCCCCTCGTCGTCGGCATCCAGATACAGGAGATCGATCGGATCCGGATAGTCCCGGCAGAACGCGATGGCATCGGCCGCCAGGATGCGCGCAACGCCGGTCGGGTCGACGGTGCGAACGTTTCGCTCCGCTCGCGCTGCCTCCGCCGGGTCGATCTCGAGACCGATGAGGGCGCGGGCCGCGTACACCGCCCCCGCCCCCACCGCGGCACCCGCATTGCTGACGAACGTGTTGCCGCAGAAGACGCCGGCCGCAATCATCGTGTCGGGACGATGTATCGCATTGATGGCGTAGATGAGGCGCTGCATGCGAGGGGTGATGGCCGTCCAGGGAATGTCGAAGGCGGCTTGCACCTGTTTCCGGAAGGCCGCGTAGCGATCCCGGTCGTAGTCCGGCGCCGGCAGGATTCCACGGCGGCACAGGGCTTCGAGCGCCGCGTGCACGATGCGTGTTTCCCGCTGCTCCGACTCGATCGTTTCGAACGGCCGCCGGATGTCCATCGCGTAGAGGTCCCAGTCGGGTGCGACGAACTCGCCGGGTGCCAGCGCCCCATGGCGACCGCGCAGTGCCGCGCGGGCCAGCGCCTTGAGATGCATCGTGAACGACGCGGTCATGAGGGCAACTCCACGGTGGGGATGCAACGCGGAACATCGGCTGCGCCGGCCAGCGAGAATTCGGCCATGAAGCGTTCCACCCGCTCCCGCGCCGGGAGGATGTCTCGTATCCGTGCGGCGGACGTTCCGGCATAGAGCGCCATGTCGTCGATCGAACCCTGCGTATGCACGGTCGGCACCATCGCGCCGTACCGGGGGACCGGATGGGGGACGCCCGCGACGGTGACCCGCGCGATGAAGCGGGGCGGAAGCGGAGGATCGGTACGGTCGGTGAGCCCGTTGCGCAGCACCCGGTGGCGCCGGCGGGGCCAGCCGATCTCGAACAGGTGCGTCACCACCGTGTCGTCGGCCGACGCCGTGATGAGGCGCTCCTTGTAGCGCGGGTGGGCATCGCTCTCCTCCGTGGCGACGAACAGGGTCCCGCACAGGCAGCCGGAGGCGCCGAGGCGATCGAATGCGCCGAAATCGCTGCCGTGGCCGATGCCGCCGGCGCACAGGAACGGGATGCCCAGTCCGGCTGCGGATACCTCGCGTGCCAACGTTTCCAGCGGCGATGCCCCCAGCAAGTGCCCTCCCGCTTCCGTGCCCTGCAGCACGACGGCGCTGGCACCGATCGCTTCCGCCCGGACCGCATCCGGGGTCGTCCCCACCATGACGATCAGCGCGCGGCCGGCGGCGCGTATGGCGTCCGCAGCGGAGACGGGAGGCAGGCCGAAGCAGGTGAAGAAGACGCGCGCATCCGTCGCCGCCAATACGGTCTTCACCTGTTGTCCGAAGTGCGCATCGTCGACCAGTTCGGGGATCAGGTTCACCCCGAACGGTGACGCGGTCCGTGCCTCGGTGTCGCGCAGGACGTCGCGAATGGGGCCAGGGGGCATTCGATACAGCCCCAGGATGCCGCCCGCGCCCGCGTTGGCGACGGCCGCAGCCAGCCGCGATCCGGCGACGCCTCCCATGCCCGCCTGCAGCAGCGGGAACTTCAGACCGAGGGATGCCGTCAGCGCGTTCACGGGCGGACTTTCGCGCCCGCCTCGGGGCGCAGGCGGCTGCGTTCGTCGAGGAGCCCCAGGGCGATGCCCTGGTCGCCCAATTCGATCGGCACGAGGCAGCGTGTGCTGACCGGCACGGTCAAGGGGGTGCGCCCGAAGGCCGCCAGATAGAACGGCGCTTCGCCCGCCGTGCTGCGGAAACCGAACCGGCGGAACACGGTGTTCATCGTCGCATCCATCGAGGTCAGGACGGCCTGGCGATAGCGCGAGTCCCCCCGGTTTACCGCCGCGATCGCGAGCAGCACGCCGTGGGCGAGTACCGCGGGATCGCTGCCGTCGAGGAAGGACACCACCACCCGGTGGGGCCACTCGGCGAGGACCGTACTGCCTCGCGGTCGGCCGTCGGCGACGATCCGGAAGACGCGATACCGCACGTAGTCGAGCGTCGTCGAGAAGCGCCAGTTGAGGACATCGGCGTCGTAGTCGGGGCGCAACTCGAAGGGGCTCTCCCGCGTGACCATGTCGGCGGTGAACGCGTCGACTTCCTCGACGCCGACGGTGCCGTCGGTCACGCGACCGACCCGGTGTGCGGGGTCGATCCGTGTGACGAACCGTGCCGGCGGCTTTGCCAGACGCTTCCACCACGGATCGGTTTCGGCGACGGGGTAGCCCCAGTTGAGGTACCAGGTCTTCAGCCCGGGCAGCGCCTGCCATCGGGCCTGGCGGCCGACCATCTCGCTCCAGCGTGTCGTCGTCGGCAGGATGGCGCCGATCGCACTCGACTTCATCCATTCGCGCAGCAGGAAGGCCAGTGCGCCGCGTTCCAGCGAGTAGGTGTTCGACGCCACCGCCACGTCGTGACGGGTACCGAGGATGCGCAGGGGTACGGTCTCGATGCCCAGGGTGGCGAGAATCCGGCCGTCGCCGCCGAGCAGCAACTCGAGGCGGGCGGACGCATGGCCGAGATAGCGATGGCGGACGTAGGGACTGCAACGCAGCAGCGGAGCGGCCCGGGCCCGCGCGAGGGCGGCGCCCAGCGGCTCCGCGTGCTCCTCGCGGTAGGTGACAACCTTCACGGCCGCGTCCCGTGAACGGCGCGGTCGGCGTCACCGGTCGGTCTCACGGCGGCACGACGCCCAGCTTGTTCAGGTCCGCGAACTGCCGATCCATGATGCCCGCCTTGAACGCGCGCCACGCCGCGGACGCGCGGACCTCGTCCACCAGACGCAGCGGCTCGGGCAGTCCGAGCGCCCGGTAGACGCGCGGATTGAGCAGACGCGCGAACGCGTACTCCGCGTAACCGCGCAGCAAGATACCCACCGTCGCCTTCTCGGCGGCCAGGCCCTCGTCGTCGAGGATCCGGGCCAGCGACGACAGGATCACGCGATCGAACGCGATGTGAAGCGATTCATCCACGTGATGGGACCGGTGCACGGCACGTGTGGTCGGATCGACGGCGGGGTCCCGCATGACGCCCCGGTTGACGTGATCCAGGAACGTTTCCAGCACGTACACGCGTCCGAAGAACAGCAGGTCCAGGCCGCGCCGGGACAGTGCCGAGGACTCGAACGCGTAGACGTGTTCCGGCATCACGCCGTCGCCGTAGCGGCTGCAGTACTCGGCCAGCATGTAGGTGTGCGAGTTCTCGTCGTGGATGAAGTGCTGGAGATACCGGCTCAGGCGTGCCGATTCACCGGGCCAGCGGTTCCGGTACAGGCGCTCGGCCAGCCCCGCCACGAGGGCCTGCTCGCCGTGGATGTTGAGCGAGAAGAAGTTGACCGTTTCCAGCAGACCGAGGCGGCGGCGCTGCTCGCCGTCGAGCAATGCATACACGGGATGGGAACGCAGGGACACGAAGGCTTCCGGCAGCACGGAAGCCGCAGGGTCCAGCGCCTCCGGAAACCGGACGCGGGCGAAGGGGGCCGTTCCTCGGCGTTCAGAGGCGGCGATGAGCCTTTCGATGGACGGGCCGAACGGGTCGGTGCGTGCGTGACGCGGCATGCCTTTGCATCCTCTCAGTGCGCCGTTCCCGGCACCGGCAGCGGTTCCGTCAGCGCCGCGGCGACGGCCGGGGAAGCCAGGGCCGCCTGAATCGCCTCGTAGTCGCCGGCATGGCGTCGTGTCAGCGCGTGCAGCCAGCGTTCGAGGCCGAAGGCGACGCACCCCGAGAACGCGCAGGTACCGTCGGCGACCCGGATGTTCCAGCGCTCGCCGAAGAAGTTCCGGTGCGAGTTCACGGACGACACGGCGACATCCCCTTCGAAGACGAACTCCTCCTTCACGGGGAACAGCTGCTGCATCTTCGCGCGCGTGCCCCCGGGGTCGAAGAACGGATCGCTGGCGGCGCGAACCTCGAGGTCGAGACCGAGCGCGAGGGCGAGACGTCCGATCCACCGTTTCTCCGTGCCGACGAAGTCGAGCACGTCGTCGCGCGTACCGACCACGACGAGTTCACGCATCGTGAAGCCCCGCAGCCGGACCAGTCCTTCGTAGTGCGTTTCGTTGCGAAAGCAGCGTTGCAGCACGCAGACCCGGTGCGCCGTCCGGAGCTGGCGATCGCGCAGCGTCGAATACACGGGATAGCACGCCGCAGAAGGCAGGAAGTGATGTGCGCACTGCAGTGCATCCGCGGGAACCCGGCGCACGTCGCCCTCGGTTTCCAGCGGAACGGAGGCGACGCATGCCGGGTCGATGGCGGCGACACCGAGGCCCAGATGCGGAAAATTGCGGAAGTAGTCGATGCGCTCGAGATCGGCCACCGGCGTCAGGGCGGGGTACGCCGTCTCGCGGCAGCCACGGGCATCCGCACGTCCGAGGACGATCTGGTCGAAACGACGAATCGCCCTGATCTGGTCATGGTCGAGGGTGGCGAGACCGGTGGCGTCCGGATCAGGCGCGGCCATCGTCGGGTTGCCCGCTCAGGAAGCGCGATTCGATCGAGCGGAGCGTGCGGAACGCATTGACGTCGACCGACTCGAGCTCGATCTCCGTTCCCGTGAGTTCCTCCAGGAAGAAGAGGAACTCCGCAAAATCGAGGGAATCGATCAGCCGGTTCTCGATCAGATCGGTGTCCGGCGTCATCTGGACCTCGCCGGGCGTGCGCTTCTTCGAGCGGATCCACGCCTCGACCGCGCGGATGCGGTCTCCGGGCCACCGGTCCATTGTCTGGTTCCCCCGTCATTGGGCTCTTGCAGCGCAGCGCGAGGTCACGGAGCGCCTGAACCCTTGTGTTGGCCGTCAGCCTACGAGCGGTGCACGACCGCGCATTTGACGATTATCAATGCCCGGCTCCGCCGATGTCCAGGCGCGAAGCAGGGCACCGAGACGGACACGAGTGCATGTCGGAACGACGGCGAAGGGGACGCTCGCGACGAGCAGGACGCGCCGACGTCGTCCCTCCGACCCGGCCTGCGCCGCGTCGCCGCCGCCGCGATCCGCATGCGATCGGCGCGTGACGGTCGAGGGAGCTTGCGGCCGCCGGCGAAGCGGGCGGGCATTTTCATGCGGGCCGGGAGGGTGCGAAGTACCATTCCAGCGGAGGCCGAACGGGGCCGACGATTTCCAGGGGAGGGTCAGTGATGCATCGAATCATTGCCGTCGCATTGGCGGCCCTGTGGGCGACCGGCACCTACGCCGGACCGCGCGAAGACGCGCTCGCCGCGTACGAGAAGTTCTTCGAGTACTTCCGCACCGACAACCAGGATCAGCTGGTCACGGTGTTCTCGCCGGACGTCCAGTTCATCGGGACGATCTCGCCGGGACTCGTCACCGACCCGGCGAGCGTGCGCGACTATTTCGTGCGCGCCCTGTCGAGCACGCGCGGCGAGGTGCGCGCCAACCTGTTCGGCACCACCGCGTCGCAGATCACGGAGGACGTCGTCCTGGTCACGGCCACCTGGCAGTCCGAGCGGACGAAGGAGGGCGTGATGACCACCAACGGTCCCTCGCGCAACACCGCCGTCATGCACAAGCGCGATGGCCGATGGCTCATCGTGCAGTTCCACAATTCCTGGAAGCCGAAGTAGGCGGGTCCGGACGGCGACGTCACCGGCGTCCTGCGGCGTGAAGCCGCTTCCCTGACGAACCCGCGGCGGCCCTGAGTTTCCTGCCGGGCCGCTGCCGGCCGGGCGCCCGCAGCCGCGGTCCGTCCCGGGGAGCTGTCGATCCAGCAGGCGATCGTCGACCCCGTTTCGATCCCGTCCCCGTTTCAGTGGCATGGCGCCCCGGCGCCGCTCATCGAACGGGAGAAGGGACATGATCGAAATGCGCATGACGGCGACGGCCTTCCTGGCCTCGCTGCTGGTGGTGGCTTGCGCCCGGGTGCCGCAGGAGGAACAGGCATCGGCCGCCGCCGTGGAGCACGCGGAACCGGCGCTTGCGCAGTCCGCCGCCGATGCGGCCGCACCCCCGCCGGTGTCCGAGGGGTCGAACGCCAGGACGGGCACGACCGTCGCCAGGGAAGCCGCCGCCGGCAGTGCGCAGGCGGATGCCCGGTCGCGAATCGAGGCCCGGCCCGCGCCGAGTTCACCGGCCTTGCGTTCTCTCGCGTCACCCGATGCAGCCCAGTTCGTCGCGAAGCGCGAGATGGCGAAGGCCGACGCCGTCGCGAGCGCGGTCCGGGACGAGGACCGGGAGCGCTACCAGGGGCTCACCGACAACCCCGTCCACCGTGTGGCGGAGACGCCCGTGTCGACGTTCAGCATCGACGTGGACACCGGCAGCTACAGCAACGTGCGACGGATGCTCGCGGCGGGACAGCTGCCGCCGCCGGACGCGGTGCGGGTCGAGGAACTGGTCAACTATTTTCCCTACGACTATGGCTCGCCCGATGGCGCTGCGCCGTTCGCCGTGCACAGCGAACTGGCGCCGTCGCCCTGGCACCCCGGCAACCTGATCCTGCGCATCGGCATCCAGGGCCAGGATCGCGCCAAGGAGACGCTGCCGCCGGCCAATCTCGTGTTCCTGGTCGATGTGTCGGGGTCGATGGAATCGGCCGACAAGCTGCCGCTGCTGAAGTCGTCGCTGAAGCTGCTGGTGGACCGGCTTCGGCCGCAGGACCGGATCACGCTCGTCACCTATGCGGGCGGCACGGCCGTGATCCTGCCGCCGACCTCGGGCAGCGAGCACGCCCGCATCACGGCCGCCATCGATGCGCTGCGGGCTGGCGGCAGCACGGCCGGCGCGAGCGGCATCGAACTGGCGTACCGGGCGGCACAGGAGGCGTTCATCGCCGGCGGGATCAACCGCATCCTGCTGGCGACCGACGGCGACTTCAACGTGGGTGTGACGGACTTCCGGCAACTGAAGGCCATGGTGGAGGAGAAGCGCAAGTCCGGCGTCGCGCTGACGACGCTGGGATTCGGCACGGGCAACTACAACGAGCAGCTCATGGAGCAACTGGCCGACGCCGGCGACGGGGCCTATTCGTACATCGACACGCTGATGGAAGGCCACAAGGTGCTGGCCAACGAGATGACGTCCACGCTCGCGACCATCGCCCGCGACGTGAAGGTGCAGGTCGAGTTCAATCCGGCGACGGTGCGCGAGTACCGGTTGATCGGCTACGAGAACCGTGCGCTGCAGCGCGAGGACTTCAACAACGACCGGGTGGACGCGGGTGACATCGGGGCGGGACACACGGTCACGGCGCTGTATGAACTCACCCCGGCCGACGGCAAGGGGTGGCTCGACGACAAGCGCTACGGCCCGCGGGAGGCGCCGTCCGGCAACGCGCACGCGGACGAGCTCGCGCACGTGAAGCTGCGGTACAAGGCGCCGGCGGCGGAATCGAGCCGACTGCTCGACTTCGCGGTCGCGCGGATGTCGGTGAAGTCGCTGGACGGGACCAGCGGCGAATTCCGGTTCGCGCTCGCCGTGGCGGGGTTCGGGCAGGTGCTGCGCGGCGGGCGCTACACGGGGACCTGGAGTTACGGCGATGTCCGTGAGCTCGCACGCGGCGGTGTCGGACCGGACCGCTTCGGCTACCGCGGCGAGTTCCTGCGGCTGGTGGACGTGGCCCAGTCGCTCGCGACCCGACGGGGAGGCGATGCCGTGTCCATCGGGGCCGCGCTGCAGCATTGATCGGACGAGACACACCGTGGCAGTGCGTTGGTTGCCGCGGTGTCGAGGCGCTTCGATTCGGTGGCGAAGCCGGGCGGCGCGGCGACGGCCGCGACGGGCGTCGCGACCGCCTGTTTCGGTCACGTTCCGGCCCATCCATGTGAAGCGCTCTTCGCTCGTGGCGGCCCGGTCGACGCACGCCGAGGGACCCGCGCGCGGCCTCGACCCGGCGCCGTTCGCCTTCGGCATCGACCGGAGGCCGCACGATCGGAGCGCATTCGGACTTCCCGGCAGGTCGGGGCGAGGGGGTCCCGGTCGGCATTCGGGACCGGCTGGCGCCGGGATCACATCGTGTACCCTTCGGGCTTCCCCATTCCATCGTGCGATCCGTCCATGCGCTTCACCGGCACCGATTCCTACGTCGCCACCGACGACCTGATGATGGCCGTCAATGCCGCGATCACCCTCGAACGCCCGCTGCTCGTGAAAGGCGAACCCGGCACGGGCAAGACCATGCTCGCGATCGAGGTGGCCCGGGCCCTGAAGCGTCCGTTGTTCCAGTGGCACGTGAAGTCCACCGGCAAAGCGCAACAAGGGCTCTACGAGTACGACGCGGTGTCGCGCCTGCGCGATTCGCAGCTCGGCGATGGCCGGGTGCACGACATCGCCTACTACATCAAGCGCGGTCCGGTGTGGGAGTCGTTCGATGCCGACGAACCGGGCGTGCTGCTGATCGACGAGATCGACAAGGCCGACATCGAATTCCCCAACGACCTGCTGCGCGAGCTGGACCGCATGGAGTTCTACGTCTACGAGACGCAGCAGCTGGTGAAGGCGAAGCACCGGCCGGCCATCATCATCACGTCGAACAACGAGAAGGAACTGCCGGACGCCTTCCTGCGCCGCTGCTTCTTCCACTACATCCGTTTCCCCGACCGCGACACGATGGAGCAGATCGTGGCGGTTCACTATCCCGGACTGAAGCAGGCGCTGCTGCAGCAGGCGCTGTCCGTGTTCTTCGACATCCGCGAGGTCCCCGGCCTGAAGAAGAAGCCCTCGACCTCGGAACTGCTCGACTGGCTGAAGCTGCTCGTCGCGGAAGACATTCCGCCCGAGCGCGCTTCACAGCCAGGACCTGACCGTCCATCATCCCGCCGAAGTAAGTTCGCACGGCGCGTTGCTCAAGAACGAGCAGGACGTGCACCTGTTCGAGCCTTGGTGTTCATGGCGCGCAGGAACCGTGAATCGGCGGCTCCGTGAAGGTTTTCGGATGATGAGGCGCACGGGCAGTCCAGCAGCGGAATCGACTCTGGCGCCCAATGCGCTCGCAGCGAGTCATCCACGTGCACCGCGTCAAGGAGCGACGGACTCGCGCCGGCCGGCGCCCGAAGTTCCGTCGGTTCACCGGCGGCACGTGATCACGGAGACATTGCGCTTGCTGACGCTGACTTCTTCCTCGCGCGCAGGAAGGCGGCCTGCCCGTCTCCGTCAAGGAATACCTCACGCTGCTGGAGGCCATGAAGGCCGGGCTGCCCGGCTACTCGATCGACGGGTTCTACTACCTGTCGCGGGCGTGCCTCGTGAAGAACGAAGCGAACTTCGACAAGTTCGACCGCCTGTTCGGCACGTATTTCAAGGGCATCACCGATCTCCCCGACTCGCTGGTGGCGACGCTCCCGGAGGACTGGCTGCGCAAGCAGGCGGAACTGCTGCTGTCCGATGAGGACAAGGCGCTCATCGAGTCGCTCGGCGGCTGGGAGAAGCTGATGGAGACGCTCAAGCAGCGTCTCGAGGACCAGAAGGGACGTCACCAGGGCGGCTCGAAGTGGATCGGCACGGCCGGCACGTCGCCGTTCGGCGCCTACGGCTACAACCCCGAAGGCGTGCGCATCGGGCAGGACGGCTCGCGAAATCGGCGCGCCGTGAAGGTCTGGGACAAGCGGGAGTTCCGCAACCTGGACGACAGCGTCGAACTGGGCACCCGCAACATCAAGGTCGCACTGAAGCGTCTGCGCAAGTTCGCGCGGGAAGGTGCGGCCGACGAACTCGATCTCGACGACACCATCCGCTCGACGGCCCGCAATGCCGGCTGGCTCGACATCAAGATGGTCCCCGAGCGGCACAATGCGGTGAAGGTGCTGCTGTTCCTCGATGTCGGCGGTTCCATGGACGACCACGTGAAGGTCTGCGAGGAGCTGTTCTCGGCCACGCGCACCGAGTTCAAGCACCTCGAGTACTTCTACTTCCACAACTTCATCTACGAAAGCGTGTGGAAGGACAACCGCCGCCGCAACAGCGAGCGGCATCCGCTGTGGACGATCCTCCACACCTATCCGCACGACTACAAGGTGATCTTCGTGGGCGATGCGACGATGAGTCCGTACGAGATCGCGTATCCCGGCGGTTCGATCGAGCATCACAACGAGGAAGCGGGCGCCGTCTGGATGAAGCGGGTGACCGACGTGTATCCCAAGACCGTCTGGCTCAATCCGCAGCCGGAAGACCGGTGGGACTACTACGATTCGATCCGGCTCACGCGCGAGCTGATGGGAGAGCGGATGTTTCCGCTGACGATCGAAGGGCTCGATCGGGCGATGCGGGAATTGACGCGGTGACGGGGCGCCGGACCGCCGGCGCGCGTCACACCCCGAAATTCAGATGTTGCGGCGCCAGGAACTGCGCCGCGAACTCGTCCCCCGGCATGGCACGGCTGAACAGGAAGCCCTGGTAGGCGTCGCACCCCAGCCGTTTCAGCGTGTTGAGCTGTCCGAGGGATTCCACGCCCTCGGCCGTCACGCGCAGGTTGAGGCTGTGCGCCATGCCGATGATGGTGGCCACGATGACGTCGTTGTCCTTGTCGTTGCCGGTGTCGCGAATGAAGGACCGGTCGATCTTCAGGGCGTCGATCGGCAGCTGGTTCAGATAGGCGAGCGAGGAGTACCCGGTACCGAAATCATCCACGGCGAGGCGGGTGCCGAGCTTGCCGAGGCGGCGCAGGGCCTGGAGACTTTCGTCGACCGTCTTCCACAGCACCGATTCGGTCATCTCGAGTTCGAGCCAGTTCGGATCGAGTCCGGTGCTGGCGAGGATGCGGTGCACGGAGCGCGCGAACTCCTTCGGCTGCGTGAACTGGCGGGCCGAGATGTTCACCGCCACCCGGATCGGCGGGTAGCCGGACATCTGCCACGCCTTCGCCTGTGCGCACGCGGCGCGCAGCACCCACGAGCCGATGGGTTCGATGAGTCCGGTCTCCTCGGCCACGTCCATGAACGTGGAGGGCAGCACGATCCCCTTCTTGGGATGGCGCCAGCGCAGCAGCGTTTCCGCGCCGCAGATCTGCCCGGTGACCATGTCGACCTGGGGCTGGTAGTAGAGCACCAGTTCCCGCCGGTCGATCGCGAGGCGCAGCGCGGTCTCGAGTTCATGCCGCTCGACGGCCCGGATGTTCATCTCGCGCGAGAAGAACTGGTAGTTCCGGCGGCCGCGTTCCTTCGCGTAGTACATGGCCGTGTCGGCATTCTTCATCAGTGTCTGGATGTCCTCGCCGTCCGACGGGTAGATGCTGATTCCGATGGAGGCCGAGGTCGTCAGCGTGTGCCCGGCGATGTCGAGCGGCTTGGCGAGCGCGAGGAGGATCTTGCGGGCGACCTGCGCCGCGTCCTCCGCGTGCTGCAGCCCCTCGGCCGTGACGACGAATTCGTCCCCGCCCAGGCGCGACAGCGTGTCGCCCTTGCGCAGGCACGCCTGCATGCGGGCGGCCACCTCCTGCAGCAGCTTGTCGCCGACGTCGTGGCCGAGCGAGTCGTTGATGGTCTTGAAGCGATCGAGATCGATGAACATCAACGCCAGCGATTCGCGATTGCGGCGCGCATTGACGAGTCCCTGCTCCAGGCGATCGTGCAGCAGCACCCGATTGGGCAGGCCGGTGAGGGCATCCCGCGTCGCCAGCTGGCTGATGCGCTCCTCGGCGCGCTTGCGGTCGGTGATGTCCCGCGCGGTTCCGCGAGTGCCCAGGGTCACGCCGGCCTCGTCGCGGATGGGGATGGCGTTGATCGTGACCCACACGGTCGCGCCGGACTTCGTGAGCATCATGTGCTCGAGCTCGCGGAAGCCGCCGTCCGGACGACGGTGCTCCGTCAACCATTCCGCCACGCGGTCGGCTTCGCCGGGCGGCATCAGTTCCGTGATGCAGCGCCCCAGCAGCTCGGCATCGGTGTAGCCGAGCACGTTGAAGACCTTGGGGGAGAGGTAGGTCAGGCGTTTTTCGAGGTCGTGCTCCCAGACGAATTCGCTCGCGGCCTCGGCGAAATCGCGGAATCTCGCCTCGCTCTCCCGCAGGCTGCGTTCCGCCCGCTTCTCGCTGGTGATGTCGCGGCCCACGCCGCGGTAGCCGGTGAAGGTGCCGTCGGCGTCGAAGACGGGTTCGCCGCTCGACATGCCCCAGTGGCCGGTCTGCCGGTTGTGCAGGACCAGGTTGCGGTACGGCTTGCGTGCCGCGACCAGCGCTTCGTAGTCGTGCCGGGCCACCTCGGATTCCCACTCGAAGCCGGTCTCCTCGCGGGTCCGGCCGAGAATGTCGGCCGGGCTGCCGATCAGGCTGCCGAACGCGGCCGGCGACAGATAGGTGAAGCGCAGCTGCGCGTCCTGCTCCCAGTACCAGTCGGCGGACAATTCCGTGAGCTTCCGGAACCGCAGTTCGCTCGCCTTGAGCTTCTCCTCCGCCTCGTGTCTCGCGGTCACGTCGCTCATCTGCAGCACGACCACCCGTTGCCCGTCCGGGGCCGTGAGCCCGGTCTTGCGCACCAGCATCCAGTTCACGTGACCGTTGATCGCGTAGGGTTCCTCGTACACGACGCCGAGGTCCCCCTCGAGCGCGCGTTCGTCCGTCTCGATGAAGTACTTCGCCTGCTTGGCACCGAAGAAGTCGTGGTCGTTCTTGCCCAGGATCTGGTCGGCCGGTCGCTGGAAGAAATGCTGGAACGCGAGGTTTGCCGCGATGTATCGGTGTTGAGCGTCCTTGACCAGGACCGGGCTGGGGATGGCATCGAGCACGGCATTCAGCCAGCGCTGGGAGCGGATGATCTCGCCCTCGGCGCGGCGCTGCAGCGTGATGTCGCGCGCCACCCCGCGGTAGCCGAGGAACGTGCCGTCCGAGGCCAGCATGGGTTCGCCGCTGATGGAGACGTGGACCGGGTGCGCCGCGAGGGTGCCGGGTCAGGACGACGTCCCGGAACGGCAGATGCGCCTCGATGGCCTTGTCGTGCCGGTCGCGGTCCTCGGCAGACACTTCGGCCGGCGCCTCCCAGCGTCGCTTGCCCAGCAACACCCGGGTGTCGATCTCGGCGTCCGTCACCGCCCGGCCGCCGACGAGGGTCGCCGGCCGGCGGCATCCTGCTCCCAGTACCAGTCGGTGCTGAGTGAATTGATGGCGACGAGCCGATCGAGCGTCCGGTGCAGGCGCTCGGCGTTGGTCTGGCGTTCGCGCGCGAGCACGTTGACGAGCAACGTGGTGATCACCGTGACCACCAGGAAGAGATGGAGCATCAAGTGGCTGTCGAACGCGTCGCCTCCCGCGAACGGGCCGATGCTCCGCCACAGCGACCAGACGCCGAACCCGACCATGAGCAGCAGCGACAGCGTGACCGTCCGGAGTCCGCTCGTCAGGGCGATCCAGATGGCGACCGGCAGCACGAAATAGGCGGCGGGCACCGGGTCGTCGGTCGCCTTCAGCAGCCAGCCGGAGAAGACGCTCCAGCACACGGCCGTGAACAGCGCGACCGGCGCGATGCGGATCAGCAGGTCGCGCCCCCGCGGCAGGGAGAGGCGACGCCAGGCGAGCACGAAGGGGGTGACCAGGGGGATGCCGAGCCCGTCGCCCATCCACCAGGTCGCGATCGCCATCGCCAGGGATTCGCGCGGTATGGAACCGTCCAGCATCATCACGACGGGGCCGATCAGCGCTGCAGGGATCGGCGCCAGCGTCGAGCAGACGAACGCCAGCTTGAGGGCGTCGCGCATCCGCGGCAGGGTCGAGCGGATCCGCAGGCGTCGCCACAGCCACCCTGCCAGCGCAGCTTCGGCAACCCGGCCGGCCGTGACGATCAGGGCGGGCACGAGCGCCATGCCGTCGGACAGATCGAACGCGAGCGCGCCCAGCGCCACGCCGACCAATCCCGTCCGACCGCGCAGCAGGACGGCCGCCAGCGCAATCCCGGCCCCCGGCCACACGGTCGTCACCGTGTGCACGACTGCCGCCGACTTCGATCCGAGCACGGCGGCTGCAAAGTAGGCGAAGGCGACGGTCGCCACGAACGCGACATCCCGGCGGATGCCTGCGGGACGAGGGCTCATCGATGTTTCACTGGCCATTCGAAGGTCGGGTCTCGGTCTTTCGCCTTTCCGCCTGCAGGGGCGGGGCCGCCGTCAAGACCTCGTCGACGGTCGTCACGCCCTGCGCGATCTTCAGTGCGCCGCTGATGCGCAGCGGCTTCATGCCGTCGCGGTAAGCCTGTTCGCGGACGTCGGCGAGATCCGTCGCGGCGGTGATGAGTTTCCGCAGCGCGGGCGTCATCAGCATGATCTCGTAGATGCCGACCCGGCCCAGATACCCGGTCATGCGGCATTCGAGGCAACCGCGCGCCTGGTACACCTGTCTGGGGCGTTCCGCCTGCCAGGGATGGATCAGCGGCTTCCAGGTGTCGTCGTCCAGGGTGGCGGCTTCGCGGCAATGCGGGCACAGCGTGCGGACGAGGCGCTGGGCCATCACCCCCAGGATCGTGGAGTGCAGCAGATAGGGCGGCACGCCGATGTCGAGCAGGCGGGTGATGGCCGCCGGCGCGTCGTTGGTGTGCAGTGTCGACAGCACGAGGTGGCCGGTGAGCGCAGCCTGGATCGCCATCTCGGCGGTCTCCAGGTCGCGGATCTCCCCGACCATGATGATGTCCGGATCCTGGCGCATCAGCGTGCGCACGCCGGCGGCGAAGTCGAGGCCGATGGAATGCTGGACCTGCATCTGGTTGAAGGACGGCTCCACCATCTCGATGGGGTCCTCGACCGTGCAGACGTTGACGTCCGCCGTGGCGAGCTGCTTCAGCGTGGAGTACAGCGTCGTCGTCTTGCCCGAGCCCGTGGGCCCGGTGACGAGCACGATGCCGTTGGGCTGGCCCGTCATGCGGTTCCAGCGCGACTGGTCGTCCTCGGAGAAGCCGAGCTCGCGGTAGTCCTTGACGATGACGTCCGGGTTGAAGATCCGCATGACCAGCTTCTCGCCGAACGCCGTGGGCATCGTCGACAGCCGCAGTTCGACCTCGGAGCCGTCGGGCGTCACCGTCTTGATGCGACCGTCCTGCGGGCGGCGCTTCTCCACCACGTCCATGCGGCCCAGGATCTTGATGCGGCTCGTCATGGCGACCATCACGGGCGTCGGGATCTGGTAGACCTGATGCAATACGCCGTCGATGCGGAAGCGGACGTTGCCGACGTCCCGCCGCGGCTCCATGTGGATGTCGCTGGCGCGCTGTTCGAACGCGTACTGGAAGATCCAGTCGACGATGTGGACGATGTGGCGGTCGTTGGCGTCGACCTGTCCGCGGCTGCCGAGCTGGACCAGCTGCTCGAAGTTGGTGATGTCGTTGAGGTCGCCCGACTTCTGCTGCTGCGCGCCCTGGACCGAACGGGCCAGGTTGTAGAACTCCACCAGATAGGCGTCGATGTCGACCGGGCTGGCGATGACCCGCCGGATCTCCAGCCGCAGGGCCCGCGACAGTTCCTTCTCCCATTCCCGCACGAACGGTTCGCTCGTGGCGATGACGCAGTCGCGGGCGGACACCTGGATGGGGAGGATCTTGAAGCGCGTGGCGTAGGCGTTGGACATCACCTTGGTCACGCCCGCGAAGTCGATCTTGAACGGATCGATGTGGTGGTACGGGAGCCCGACCCGGCCGGCCAGCCATTCGGTCAGGGCTTCCAGATGCAGCGTCTTCTTGGGGTTGCGCGGGTCGCGCCATTTCTGGTCGGCGATGACCGTCAGGGGATGGGCGCTCTGTCGTGTCGGGACCGTACGCGCCGCGAACTCGTCCGCGACGATGCGCGGAACGAGGCCATCCTCGACCATGTCCTTCAGGAGCCCGGCGAGGTCGAGCTTGCGGTCGGCGGCGTCGGCAGGAGGTGGGCTGGGCAGGTCCATGGACTGGGCAGTCGGGGTCGTGTCGGGCCCCGCGGGGCGATCCAGCTGTCGCCGCGCCCGTCAGGACATCGGGATTATCGCATCCCCCTCCCGAATCGGGCGTCGCGGCGATCGCCGGGCAGCGATCGGAGCCCGCGCCGATCATGCACCGTTTCGAGACATGCGCACCACGAAAGTGCATCGAAGCTGGCGGCGAAACCCCTGAGGCATCATACGGCCCGGTTTTCGGGCGGAGCGTCGCGCGGACGCACCGCCCCGAGGCCGGAATGCGAGGGAGCGACTGGTGCGGTGCCGCCTGCGGCGCACGCCGTCGGCCAGCTCCCCGGGCTCGCTGCATCCACTCGGAGGATCCGCCGTGCAAAACGCGCGACACGCTGATGTTCTGTTCGTCCTGCTGGGCGCCATCATGGTGCTCGCCATGCATGCCGGCTTCGCGTTCCTGGAGCTCGGGACCGTCCGGGGCAAGAACCAGGTGAATGCCCTGGTCAAGATCCTGTCGGACTTCGCCATGTCGACCCTGGCCTATTTCTTCATCGGCTACGGCATCGCCTACGGAACGAGCTTCCTCACCGGGGCGGAGAGCCTCGTCCAGGGCAGCGGGTACGAGCTCACCAAGTTCTTCTTCCTGCTGACCTTCGCCGCGGCGATCCCGGCCAACGTGTCGGGCGGGATCGCCGAACGGGCGCGCTTCTACCCACAACTCGTCGCGACGGCCGTCATCGTCGGGGCCGTCTATCCCGTCTTCGAAGGCATCGCCTGGAATGGCCGGTTCGGCCTGCAGGACTGGCTCAAGGCGGCTTACGGCGAGAATTTCCACGACTTCGCCGGATCCGTGGTGGTCCACGCCGTCGGCGGCTGGATCGGTCTCGTGGCGGTCGTGCTGCTCGGTTCCCGGCGTGGACGCTACCGCAAGGACGGCGGTGTCGCGTCGCATCCGCCGTCGAACATTCCGTTCCTCGCGCTGGGCGCCTGGATTCTCACGGTGGGCTGGTTCGGATTCAACGTGATGTCGGCGCAGACACTCGACAAGATCAGCGGCCTGGTGGCCGTGAACTCCCTGATGGCGATGGTCGGGGGGACGCTGGTCGCGCTGTTTCTCGGACGCAACGATCCGGGCTTCGTTCACAATGGCCCCTTGGCCGGACTGGTTGCCGTCTGCGCGGGTTCCGACCTGATGCATCCCGTCGGGGCGCTGGCCACCGGGAGCATCGCCGGGGCGCTGTTCGTGGTGCTGTTCCCGATCGTGCAGAACCGCTGGAAGATCGACGACGTGCTGGGCGTGTGGCCGCTCCATGGACTGTGCGGCGCGTGGGGAGGCATCGCCGCCGGCCTCTTCGGGACGAAGGCCTTCGGCGGGCTCGGGGGCATCAGTTTCACGGCCCAGGTGATCGGGACCGGGATCGGCATCGCGGTCGCCCTCGTCGGTGGCGGTATCGTGTACGGGACTCTGAAGGCCGTCGTCGGGCTTCGCCTCGACCCGGAAGCGGAGTTCGAAGGCGCCGATCTGAGCATCCACAAGATCTCGGCCACTCCGGAACGGGAGTCGGCCTTCTAGAAACCCAGACCCACCGGGACACGGTTTGGCGGAATCCGATCTCTCGAAGCTGAAACTGGCCCGCGGCAGCGACGGGCTGCTGGAGGAAGACCGGCGAGGTCGGTGGCGTCGCCGCATCGGCTGGAGCGTCGTCGCGCTGCTGGTGGTCGGGGGCGGCGGCTTCGCGGCCCGGCGCATCCACGAGGCGCCGGTGGAAGTGGAGCAGGCCACCGCCACGACGGCGTACCCGTATCAGTCACTGACGGTCCTGACGTCCACCGGCTATGTGGTCGCGCAGCGCAAGGCGGCCGTGGCCTCCAAGGCGACCGGGCGGCTGGAGTGGCTCGGGGTGGCCGAGGGCAGCCGGGTCCGGCGCGGCGAGATCATCGCCCGCATCGAGAACGGCGACGTCTCCGCCGCGCGCGATCAGGCGCTCGCGAATCTGAAAGTGGCGCGAGCGAATCTCGAACAGGCGAAAGTCGAACTCGCGGATGCGCGGCGGGAGCAGACCCGGGCGGCGGAGCTGTTGCGCCAGACCTTCGTCTCCCAGGCGACCTACGACCAGGCGGCCGCCCGTACCGACAAGGCCCGCGCGGTGCTCGGCTCGCTCGAGGCCAGCGTGACCGTCGCCCAGGCCAATGTCCGGGCCGCGGAGGTCGATGTCGAGCAGACGCTGATCCGCGCCCCCTTCGATGGCGTCGTGCTCACGAAGAGCGCCAACGTCGGGGACAACGTCACGCCGTTCTCGGCGGCCGCGGATACCCGGGGGGCCGTCGTGACGATGGCCGACATGTCGACGCTCGAGGTCGAGGCCGATGTCTCGGAGTCCAGTCTGTCGAAGGTCCGAGCCGACCAGCCCGTCGAGATCCAGCTCGATGCGCTTCCGGACAAGCGGTTCCGCGGCCGTGTGGCGCGAATGGTGCCGACGGTGGACCGCGCCAAGGCGACCGTGATGACGAAGATCCGCTTCGTCGAGATCGACGACCGCGTGCTGCCCGAGATGAGCGCGAAGGTCGCTTTCCTCACGGCCGAAGTGACCGAAACCCAGCGGACGGCCCGGACCGCCGTCGTCCCGGCGGCACTGACGAAGCGGAACGGGGCCGACGTGCTGTTCGTCATCGTCGACGGCACGGTCCGCCAGCGGACGGTCACCGTGGGCGCGACGCTGGGCGATCTGGTGGAGATCCGCAGCGGCGTCGCGACCGGCGACAAGGTCGTCGTGAAACCGGGCGAGAAGCTCGCCGACGGGATCAAGGTCAAGCCGGTCGCGAAGTGACGACCGAGCCGATCGTCGCGATTCGCGGACTCGCCAAGTCCTACCGGCGCGGCGGGCAGCGCGTGCCGGTGCTCGCGGACCTCGATCTGGACATCGGCGCCGGCGACTTCCTCGCCCTGATGGGGCCCTCGGGGTCCGGCAAGAGCACGCTGCTGAACCTGATCGCCGGCATCGACAAGCCCGACCGGGGCAGTCTGCGGGTCGGCGGGATCGACATCACGGCGCTGAGCGAAACCGATCTCGCGCGCTGGCGGGCCCACAACATCGGCTTCATCTTCCAGTTCTACAACCTGATGCCGGTGCTCACGGCCGAGGAGAACGTCGAACTGCCGCTGCTGCTGACGCCCCTCGGTCGCCGCGAACGCCGGTCGCGCGCGGCGTTCGCGCTGGAGATGGTCGGCCTGGCGGACCGTTCGAACCACTACCCCTCGGAACTCTCCGGCGGGCAGCAGCAGCGTGTGGCCATCGCCCGCGCCATCATCACGGATCCCACGCTGCTCGTGGCGGACGAGCCGACCGGCGATCTCGATCGCGTCTCGGCCGGCGACATCCTCGCGCTCATGGGGCGGCTCAACGCGGAACTGGGCAAGACCATCATCATGGTCACGCACGACCAGCGTGCCGCCGACGCCGCGCACTCGATCGCGCAGCTGGAGAAGGGGGCGCTCGTGGCTGCGTCGACGGCGTTCCCGGACCGGGACGGCGCACCGTGATCGGCCGCCTGATCTTCCGCAACGCGCTGCGTCACCGGGTCCGCTCCGGGCTCACGCTCGTCGGCCTGCTCGTCGCCATCCTGGCCTTCGGGCTGCTGGCGACCGTGGTGGACGCGTGGTACGCGGGCGCCGACGCGGCTTCGGCCACGCGGCTCGTGACGCGCAGTTCGATCTCGCTCGTGTTCCCGCTGCCGCTCAGCTATCGCGAGCGCCTGCGCATGGTCGACGGCGTGACCGGCGTGTCGAGCGCCAACTGGTTCGGCGGGGTCTACGTCTCCGAGAAGAACTTCTTCCCGCAGTTCGCCGTCGACGGCGCGACGTACTTCGACCTGTATCCGGAGTACCGCGTCGCCGAAGCCGACCTGAAGGCGTTCCTGCGCGACCGCAAGGGCGCGGTGGTCGGACGCAAGCTGGCCGACACCTACGGCTGGAAAGTGGGGGACAGCGTGCCGCTGCGGGGCACGGTCTTCCCCGGCAACTGGGAGTTCGTGGTCCGCGCGATCTACGACGGCCGCGATGCCAAGACCGACACGTCGCAGTTCTTCTTCCACTGGGCCTACCTGAACGAAAGCGTGAAGAAGCTCATGCCGCGGCGCGCGGACGCGGTCGGCGTGTACGTCGTCGGCATCCGCGATGCCGATCGGGCGGCGGAGATCTCCCGCACCATCGACCGGCAGTTCCGCAACTCGCTGGCCGAGACGCTGACCGAGACGGAGAAGGCGTTCCAGCTCGGCTTCGTGTCGATGACCGAGGCCATCGTCGTGGCGATCCGGCTGGTGTCCTACCTGGTGATCTTCATCATCATGGCGGTGATGGCGAACACCATGGCGATGAGCGCCCGCGAACGTCTGTCCGAGTACGCGACGCTCAAGGCACTGGGTTTCCAGCCGGCACGGGTGGCGTGGCTCGTGATGGGCGAGGCCGTGCTGATCGCACTGCTGGGGGGTGCGCTCGGCATTGCCGCGACGTTTCCGGTGGCCCGGATCTTCGGTCGGGAGATGGGATCGCTGTTTCCCGTGTTCGAAGTTTCGGTCGAGACGGTCGCGATGCAGGTGGCCTGCGCCCTGGTGATCGGCATCGTCGCAGGCGTGACGCCGGCGATCCGGGCCGGCCGGGTCGGAATCGCCGAGGGCCTGCGGGCCGTGGCTTGACGGCGGTGATCCACGATGGGTGATCGGTGACGGGCGACCTGGACATCGCGGTCGGTCGCGCGGTCCCGTCGGCGTGCGACGGCGCGCCGTCGACGCATGAGACAGCGGGCGTGCCGCGCCTCATTTCCACGGCGATGCCGGACGCCGACTCGACCGGATCACGGATGACCGACCACGCCTCAGGGCCGCCATGAAGATCCCCCTCGGCTACTCGCTCCGCAACCTCTGGACGCGGCGCCTCACGACGGCGCTGACGGCCGGAGGCATGGCGCTGGTCGTGTTCGTCTTTGCGGCGGTGCTGATGCTCGAGCAGGGCCTGCGCGCGACGCTCGTGGCGACGGGCTCGGTCGACAACGCGCTCATCATCCGACGCGCCTCCGGGACGGAGATCCAGAGCGCCATCGACCGGACGCAGGCCGGGGTGATCGAGAGCCAGCCCGAGGTGGCCCTCGGACCGGGCGGCCGGGCGCTGGTGTCCAAGGAGGTCGTCGTGCTGATCTCGCTGGACAAGCGTGGCGGCGGCGGCGCGTCCAACGTCGTGATCCGCGGCGTCGGCGACGCGGCCCTCACCTTGCGGCCGGCGCTGCGCATCGTGGCGGGACGCCCGTTCCGGTCCGGCGCCTCGGAGATCATCGTCGGCCGCAGCATCGCGGAACGCTTCGCCGGCGCCGGGCTCGGGGACACGCTGGGTTTCGGGCTGCGCGAATGGCGCATCGTCGGTGTGTTCGATGCGGGTCGGAGCGGATTCGACTCCGAGATCTGGGGCGATGGCGACCAGTTGATGCAGGCCTTCCGGCGCACGATGTTCTCGTCGGTGCTGGTTCGGCTGGCCGACAGCGAGCGCTTCGAGACGCTCAAGACCCGGCTGGAGACCGACCCGCGCCTGACGCTGGAGGCCAAGCGCGAAGCCGTCTTCTATGCCGATCAGAGCGAGGTGCTCGCGCGCTTCATCCGCATCCTCGGACTGTCGCTGTCGGTCATCTTCTCGGTCGGCGCCGTCATCGGCGCCATGATCACCATGCAGGCGGCCGTGGCGAACCGGACGGCCGAGATCGGCACGCTGCGCGCGCTCGGGTTCCAGCGGTCGAGCATCCTCGCCGCGTTCCTCGCCGAAGCGGTCCTGCTCGGCGCGCTCGGCGGCGTCCTCGGTCTCGCCGGCGCGTCGGCCATGCAGTTCGTGACCATCTCCACGATGAACTGGCAGTCCTTCGCGGAACTCGCCTTCAGCTTCGACCTCACCCCCGGCATCGTCGCCGCCTCCCTCGGCTTCGCCGTCGGGATGGGCTTCATCGGCGGGCTGCTGCCTGCGTGGCGGGCGTCGCGGCTGGCCATCGTCGACGCGCTGCGGGCCGCGTGACCCGCCCCGGCCGACATCCGTTGTGGCCCCGTGCAGTCGAGCGTAATCTCGCGCCCCACCCGCGGCCCGCAATCGTGCCGATCTCAAGGGAGTGACCGGATGAAACCGTTGCTGTGCGTCGCCGCCGTCCTGACGGCCGTGGCGCTGCCCGCCGTTGCCGAGGATGACGGCGAGGAATTTCTCAAGCTGATGCGCACCAACCGGCCGAAGGCTCGCGAACTGGCGCAGAAATACATCGACAACGCGGCCGACAAGTGGGACGGCAGCGTCTTCTGCACGCCGGAGGAGGATCGCGCGAATGCGCGGTTCAACGCGGTCAAGGCCTATTTCGAGGCCAACGAGAAGGAACTGTGGCGTCCCCAGCGCTACCTCATCATCCAGGGACTGCGCGCCGCATTTCCCTGCCACCGGAGCTGACATGAAGATCGTCGACATCAAGATCCACACCCTGCGGACACCGCTGGAGGTTCCCTTCGCCTTCTCCCAGGGATGGGTGCGCAACCGCTCGGCAACGCTGGTCGAGGTGCTCACCGATGAAGGCATCACGGGCTGGGGGGAAGCCTTCGCGCAGGGCCTCGAGCCGCCGCAGATCGGCGCGGCCGTCATCGAGTCCGCCCTGAAGCCGCTGGTCATGGGCGCCGATCCGCGGGACTTCGAGATGCTGTGGCATCGCATGTATCACGCGACGCGCGACTACGGCCGCAAGGGCTCGGTCGTCGCCGGCATCAGCGCCGTCGACATCGCGCTGTGGGACATCGCCGGTCAAGCGTACGGCGTGCCGGTGCACCGGCTGCTCGGCGGGGCCTTCCGCTCGAAGGTGCAGGCCTACGCCACCGGCTTCTACCGGACGTCGGGGCAGGGAGAGGGGCCGCGGCTGGCGCAGGAGGCGCAGGCGCACTACGACGCAGGCTTCCGTGCGATGAAGGTGAAGCTCGGCTACGGACTCAGGGACGACCTGGAGGTCATGAGGCAGGTGTTCCGGGCGGTCGAGGGGCGCGGCGTGACCTTCATGGTCGACACGAATCACGCCTACGGCGTCGGCGACGCGATCCGCCTGGGGCGCGGCCTGGCCGACTACGACCTGCGCTGGTACGAGGAACCGGTGGCGCCGGAACACATCGAGGGCTATCGCGAGGTGCGCAGCCGCGTGACGATGCCCATCGCCGGCGGCGAGAACGAACACACGCTGTACGGATTCCGCGACTTCCTTGCGGCCGGAGCCGTCGACATCGCACAGCCCGACCTCGGATCGGTCGGCGGGCTGACCGCCGCGAGGCACGTGATCGCGCTCGCGCAGGCGCAGGGCGTGCAGGTCAATCCGCATGTCTGGGGGTCGGCCATCGCCCAGGCGGCGTCGCTCCACCTCATCGCGGCGGCGCCGGTCGCGCATCACAACGTGTTCGCGGAGGAACCCATCTTCGAATACGACCGGTCCTCGCATCCGTTCCGGCAGTTCCTGGTGCAGGAGCCGATCACCCAGGTCGACGGATGGATCGAGATCCCGCAGCGGCCGGGACTGGGCGTGAAGGTGAACCGGGAGATCCTCGCCCGGTACAAGATCTGATCCGAGAGGACGCCGAATTGGTGCAACAGGCGGCCATGCGCACCCGACTGGGGCCGCCCGTCGCGAGACGATGGCGGCCAAGCCGTTGAATGCAGACGCTTGCCCGGGTGGTATGGCGATTGCAAAACCGACGACCGGTGCCGACTCTTCCGAGAGCCGGCCACCGAGATCCTCCGTGACTTCAGGCCTGCGAACCCCGCAGGCCTTTTTTTTTCGCCGCCGCCGCGGTGGCGGCGCGTCCGGTCGACGGCCTGCGCGGCATGGTGCTGTCATGAGCCCCGAAGCGTGGCGGCGAGCGATTCCGTTCCGCCGCGGGTCGTGCCCCCTATAATCCGCCGCTGCCCCCTGCCGACCACGACCCCATGTTCGAACGCCTCTTCGAAAGCGCCCTCTGGAACAGCCGTTTCGTCGTCGTGATCGCCGTCGTCGCCAGCATGGCCGCCGCGATCGCCATCTTCTACATCACGACGGTCGACGTCTGGTACGCGGTCGTGCACATCGTCGGGTATGCCGACCCGGCGCTCGATGCGGAAGCGCGCAAGGCGCTCCACGACGACACGGTCACGCACATCGTCGAAGTGGTCGACGGCTACCTGCTCGCGACGGTCATGCTGATCTTCGCGCTCGGCCTGTACGAACTGTTCGTCAGCGACATCGACCAGGCCCACGGGTCGCGCACGTCGAGCAAGATCCTCGTGATCGAGAACCTAGACGACCTGAAGACGCGGCTCGCGAAGGTGATCCTGATGATCCTCATCGTGAAGCTGTTCGAGCACGCGGTGAAGACGAAGATGGAGACGACGCTGGATCTGCTCTACATGGGCGGAAGCATCGCGCTGGTGGGGCTGGCCCTGTATCTGACCCATGCCGCGGAGGCCCACGGCGATGCCCCTGCGGCTCACGGCGCCGAGGGAGCGAAGTCTGCCGATCGCCACTGACCGTGACGCGGCGTCATTTCGGCGGCGGGGCGGCGGGCGGCGTTGCGGTCTGCGGTGCCGGAGCAGGCGGGGCGGGAGGCTTCACCGGTGCCGACGGCCTCGAGCGCTGGTAGTACTCGATCCACTGCTGCACGTTGCCTTCCTGCACCGATTCGGCGGCGTCCTTGCGCGGTTCGGACCCAGGGTCGGCACAGACGGCGGGGCCGGCCGGCAGCATCAGGCAGGCGACGAGAACGAGGGGAGGTCGGCGATTCACGCGACCATTGTAGTGGTCCGGCAACCTGCACGGGAGCACCGGCGATGATCACCATGAGTGTCCGCGATGCCGTGGCGGCGTATGTCACCCGCGACGGCTCCGCCATCCGCGAATTGATGCACCCGGGGACGCACGGCAACCGCGCGCAGAGTCTTGCCGAAGCCTCGGTCGCGCCGGCCGGGGTCACGCACCTGCACCGCCACCGGCTCACCGAGGAGATCTACCACTTCGCGCAGGGCCGGGGCGTGATGCGGCTCGGCGACCAGCGCTTCTCCGTCCACGCGGGCGACACGGTGCTCATTCCGCCCGGCACGCCCCATTGCGTCGAGAACACGGGGAGTGAGACGCTCGTGATCCTGTGCGCGTGCGCTCCGGCCTATTCGCACGAGGATACCGAACTGCTGAACGACGGCTGACCGCCGAGCCACGAGGAATGCCATGCACGACCTAGTCATCGCAAACGCCCGGATCATCGACGGCACGGGGGCACCCGCCTACCGGGGCAGCGTCGCAGTGGACGACGGCATCGTCTCCGCCATCGGCACGTCGCCGGGCGCCGCCCGTGAGCGCATCGACGCCGACGGACTCACGCTGACGCCCGGCATCATCGACAACCACACGCACTACGACGCGCAGATCACGTGGGACCCGTGGGTGTCGCCGTCGCCCGCGCTCGGGGTCACGTCCGTCGTCATGGGCAATTGCGGTTTCACGGTGGCGCCGTGCCGGCCCGCCGACCGCGGCAACATCATCCGCAACCTCACGCACGTCGAAGGCATGTCGCTCGCTGCGCTGGAGGCCGGCATGCACTGGGAATTCGAGACCTTTCCCGACTATCTGCGCTTCCTGGAGCAACGGGGCGTGGGCGTGAATGTCGCGACCTTCGTCGGGCATTCCTCCGTCCGGACCTGGGCGATGGGGGCCGATGCGCCGAACCGGGCGGCTACCGACGCCGAGGTCGAGGCCATGCGCGCCCTGGTGCGCGAGGCGCTGGCTGCGGGCGCCGTCGGCTTTTCCACGACGACCTCGTCCCAGCACAACGGCGAAGGCGGTCGACCGATGCCGTCGCGGCTGGCCGCCTTCCGCGAAACGGAGTTGCTGGCCGGCGAACTGCGCACGGCCGGACGCGGGGTCCTGATGATGACCAAGGACCCGAAGCAGCGCGTCAAGGACGTGGAGGGCTGGGCTGCCGCGGCGCAGCGGCCGTTCGTGATTGCCGCGCTGTTCCACAGCAGCGTGACGCCCGAAGCGGTGTTCGAGGACCTCGAAGCGATGCACGACGCCGAAACGCGCCACCGTGACATCCGCGGTGCCGTCTCGCCGTGCCCGCTCACCATGGAGTTCACGCTGAAGGCCGCGTATGTGTTCGAGGGGCTCACGGCGTGGCGCCCCGCCATGGAGGCGAAGGACGACGCGACCTACCGCGCGCTGCTCGCCGATCCCGCCTTCCGTGCCGCCCTCAACCGGGAACTCGCCACGCCTGCGCGCCGGATGTTCGACGGCGAATGGGACCGCGTGACGATCCTGCAGACGCGCGACGCGAAGCATGCGCATCTCGAAGGCAAGTCGGTGGCCGAAGCCGCCGCGGCCGCCGGCAAGACGCCCTTCGATTTCCTGCTCGATCTCGGGTTGTCCGAGGATCTCGAGACGTATTTCATCGCGGCGCTCCTGAACACCGACGATGCCGCCGTGAGCCGGATGCTGAACGACACCCGTTCGGTGATCTCGCTGTCCGATGCGGGGGCGCACCTGGAATTCTTCTGCGACGCGGGGTACGCGCTGCATGTCCTCGGCTACTGGGTCCGCGACCGTCGGCTCATGACGATCGAGCGCGCGATCCACCGGATGACCGGGGAGCAGGCGGCGCTGTTCGGCTTGCGCGGCCGCGGCCGCATCGCGCCCGGCTTTGCCGCCGACCTGTTCCTGTTCGATGCGGCTACCGTCGGGCGCGGACGCTCGCGCCGGGTCAACGATCTGCCGGCGGGCGCGTCGCGCCTCGTCTCGCCGGCCATCGGTGTCCACGGCGTGTGGGTGAACGGGGAACGGGTGGCCGACGCCGCCGGTGCGCGGGCCGGCGCCGCTCTCAAGGGCAAGGTGCTGCGCGAGTTCGACGCATGAGACCCGCGCGCGCGGGCGGCGCGGACATCGTACCGGCCGGGCGGCGATCATGAGCGCCGGGGAGTCCCTGCATCTGAATCCCGGCGTGCGTCCGCGCGAGGTCTGGGCGTGGGCGTGCTACGACTTCGCGAACTCGGGCTACACGACCGTCGTCATCACGGCGATCTTCAACGCCTACTTCGTGGCCGGGATCGCCGGCCGCGCGCCCTGGGCGACGTTTGCCTGGACGGCCGCCCTGTCCGTGTCCTACGTCGCGATCGTGGTGACGGCGCCGCTGATCGGCGCGTGGGCGGATGCGCATGCCGCGAAGAAGCGGGTCCTGCTCCTGACGACGATCGGCTGCGTCCTGGGGACGGCCGCGCTGTCCCTGGCCGGTCCGGGCGATCTGACCCTGGCCATCGCGGCACTGGTGGTCTCCAATTTCTTCTTCGGGACCGGCGAGAACGTGATCGCCGCCTTCCTGCCCGAACTGGCCCGATCCGAATCGCTGGGGAAGATCTCGGGCTGGGGCTGGGCCTTCGGCTACGTGGGCGGCCTGGTGAGCCTGGGGGCCTGTCTCGCCTACGTGACGTTCGCGGAGGGGCAGGGCCACACGGCCGCGCAGTTCGTCCCCGTCACGATGCTGATTACGGCCGGGCTGTTCGCGCTGGTGAGCGCACCGACCTTCCTGGTGCTGCGCGAGCGGGCCGTGCCGCAACGGCTCGCATCCGGCGAGTTCACGAGCGTGTTCAGCCGCCTCGGACACACGGTGCGCGAAGCGGCCCGCTTCGGCGATCTGGCCCGCTTTCTCGTCTGCATCCTCCTGTACCAGGCGGGTGTCCAGACCGTGGTGGCGATCGCCGCGATCTATGCCCAGGAAGCCATGGGCTTCGACATGACCCGGACGCTGATCATGGTCCTGGTCGTGAACGTCACGGCCAGTGCCGGCGCGTTCGGATTCGGGTACGTCCAGGACCGCATCGGCCATGTGAAGAGCGTCGGACTGACGCTGGTGGGATGGTGTGTGACGACGCTCGTCGCCTGGCAGGCCCGCGATGCCGGTCTGTTCTGGGTCGCTGCCAATCTCGCGGGGCTGTGCATGGGGGCGAGCCAGTCGGCCGGCCGGGCGCTCGTGGGGTATCTGAGCCCCGAATCCCGCCGGGCCGAGTTCTTCGGTCTCTGGGGCATTGCCGTGAAACTGTCGTCCATCCTCGGTCCGCTCACCTATGGCGCGATCAGCTGGGCGTCGGGCGGCGAGCACCGGACCGCCATGCTGTTCACCGGCGTGTTCTTCCTGGCAGGTCTGGTGCTTCTCGCCGGAGTGAACGTGGAACGTGGCCGCAGGGCCGCAACCGACGCCGGATGAGCCGACGATCAGTCTCAAGGAGCGCGTCGTGAAGCCGAAACGGGTTCATTCCCATCCCAAGAAGAAGGCGACGAGCGGCATGAGGCTGGCATTCCTGAAACAGACCATCGAGTCCGACCACCCCTTGGCGGATCCGAAGGCCGCGCGCGCCGCGCTCGATGCCTTGCCCCAGCGCAATCCGGTCGCTGCGGTCGAGACGCTGACCGACTACCTGGACAGCGTCCGGGAAGCCGAAGGGCTCACGGCCGTGCGCGTCTTCGAGATCATCGAGTCGGTCGACCATGCCGCCAAGGCCGTGATCCGCCGGCTGACGGTGGAGTATCTGGAGGCCGACGGCGAGCAGCGGGCCCACGCCACCCGGATCGCACATGTCGTGGCGGACTTCTGGAATCACGTGGCGCGCGGTTACCGGATGCTGCTGGAAATGCACGAGACCGGCGATCCCACGGCCCGGGATCTGCAACCGCTGCTCGGCGTCATTGCCGCCCGCGGTGTGCGCGCATTCACCCTGCATTTGAAGTGGCGATTGTTCCGTTACTCCCCCGTGGATCCGGCCCTGTGGGGCTGCCTCGCGCGGGTCTTCGCCATCGCCGATCAGAACGCGATCGCCGACACCCCTGTGATCGTCTACCCCGGCGCCTGGGGCCAGTCCACGGTCCGCCGCGAGATGCTGAAGTCGCTGATGCTGGCGATCTCGGCCACGGACACGCTGCCCAAGATGCACATCGAGATCGTCGAGCGGCTGTGTGCGCAGTACTCGGAGTTCTTCACGCTCCAGGAGCACGTCGCTCCCGGCGTGCACTTCCAGTTCGACACCCACGACGACCTCGCCCCGGCAAGGGCGACCGGCGAGTCGAGATCGAAGGGCCTGCGCTTCTTCGGGCCGGGCGGCGCCGCGCCGCACCTGAAGAAGCTCGCCCAGGACATCCGCACGTCCGGCGCGATTCCCTCCACGGTGAACCTGGGGGGCGCCTATCCGGTGCCGACCGTGATCGAAGTCCTCGAGCACCTCGCGCGGTACTGGGCACCCACGCCGCCCTCCCGCAAGGAGCGCCGGCGAGCCTCCGAGGAAGTCGTGGAAGTGGTGCACGGCTTCAAGGACATCCTGGGGGCCGTCGACGCCGACGAATTCGGCTGGGATTTCGATGTGACCAAGTACGAGGACTGGACGTTGTCGAACGAGAGTTCCGTCGGATTCGGGGCCACGGTCCCGGTCGGCGAGAGCGAATGGGTCACGCTGGGCAATCTCGTCGGGCTCAAGTACGTGGACGAGGGCGCGTCCTGGAGCGTCGGCGTCGTCCGGCGGATCTCCCAGACGCCCGGCGACCTGCGTTCCGTCGGGATCGAACTCTATTCGCGAGGCGTGATCCGCGTGCTGCTGTACGCCCTGCTCTCGGACGGGACCCATCATCCCGACCCCGAGCGGTCCGTGGACGCCCTGTTGCTGCCGTCCTCGGCCGACAACAGTCTCGGCAAGCTGACCGTCCGGGTGGCCGTCCGGCAGGGGAGCTACGACGCCCGCGCAAGCTACGGGCTCATGCTCTACGGCATGGACTACCTGCTCGTCCCGAAGGGTCTGGTGGACTCGACGGAAGACTACGCCGTCGTCGAGTACAAGTTGCTGCAGCGTTCGCACGACGACGAAGACTACTGATCGGCCGCCCTGTCAGATCGAGGTCGTCAGATCCACCAGCCACGCCGGGAACGCATCCAGGAGGTTCGCCTCGAGCCGCTTGTCCAGCCCGGTGAGGACGGCCAGCCCCACCAGCAGCAGAACCGCGCCCAGTACCCGCTTTCCCGCCTTTCCCGCCTGCAGCAGCCGGCCGCGGATCCGCGTCATCACCTGACGCGACAGCAGACCGAGCCCGACCAGGGGAATCCCCGCGCCGAGCCCGAACAGTCCCATCACGAGGGCGACCTGCCCCAGGTCCTCGCCCTGGCTCGCCAGCGTGACCGTCGCGCCGAGCGTCGGTCCGACACAGGGGCTCCAGACCAGCCCCAGCATCGACCCGAGAAGGAATTGCCCGGCGAGTCCGCCGAACGTGAAGCTCGTCAGCGCGTTCTGGCCAGCCCCGGACAGTCCCGAGGTCCATGCCGCCAGGCGGGACTGCAGCCCCTCCGAGAGGAGCACGACGCCGAACGCCACCAGCAGCACAGCCCCGGCGATGCGCAGGCCGGCTTCGGTCAGGCCGACCGCGCTGCCGAGCGCCGCCACGAAAGTGCCGACCACCGTGAAGGACAGCGCCAGGCCACCGCCCAGGGCCACGGGGCCCAGGCGGTGCGCGGCGGCGGCCGTGCCGACGACGATCGGCACGAGGGGCAGCACGCAAGGCGAGAGCGTGGAGAGCGTCCCGGCGAGTGCGGCCAGTCCGTAGGTCGCAGGCCCGAAGGCCATGGTGCTACTTGGCCTTCCGGAGCAACTCCGCGATCGCCTCCGGGCGGGTCTCGCCGGTGACGCGGGCGACTTCCTTGTCGCCCTTGAACACCAGCAGCGTGCTCTGCTTGCGGACCTTGAAGGCGTCCAGCACGTCGTCCTGCATGTCGAAATCGACGCGGAACACTTCGAAGCCCGCGAATTCCGGCGTCCGCATCAGCGCTTCGACGGCCGGATCCTGCTTGCGGCACGTGGGGCACCACTCCGCGTAGACCATCACCAGGATCGGCTTGCCGGCTCTCCTGGCTGCATTGAAGGGCTCCATCTCGAACGGCTTGCCCGTCGCGGCGAGGGCGGAGGCGGTCAGCAGGAAGGTGACGAGCAGACCGAGGAACGAGCGACGCAGCATGTAGGGCTCCTGTTGGCGGGGCGGACGCAGGGAGCTTATACGAGCGCGACGTCGCGGCGGATGCATCGGTGGGCGCGTGGGCGGGGGGCGACGACCGCACGCCCATGTCGTCCGGCTGGCGGAGCCCACCGGAAAAGTGATAGAAATCGACTCTTCATCGGAGTCTGCCGCGCGTCCTGCGGCAACCGGCCGCCCGGCCGGGCCGGGCTCCGACCATTCCCGGGGCAGCGCTTCGCCCCGACCGACTCGAGGCAGACGATTCATGGTGAGGTTTCTCAAGCAGGGCATCAGTGCGGCCGACGACGCCGCGGAACAGGCGAAGGTCCGTGCGACGGTGGAGGGCATCATTGCCGACGTGGAAAAGCGCGGTGACGCGGCAGTCCGCGAGATGTCCGAGAAGTTCGACAAGTGGTCGCCCCCGAGCTTCCGGCTGACGCAGGCGGAGATCGAAGCGTGCATCGCCGCGATGCCGCCGCGTGATGTGGAGGACATCAAGTTCGCCCAGGCGCAGATCCGCAATTTCGCGCAGATCCAGAAGGACTCGATGCACGACGTCGAGGTCGAGACGCTGCCCGGCGTCATCCTCGGACACAAGAACCTGCCCGTGAACAGCGTCGGCTGCTACGTCCCGGGCGGCAAGTACCCGCTCGTCGCGTCGGCGCACATGACCATTCTCACGGCGAAGGTGGCGGGCGTTCCCCGCGTGATCGCCTGTGCGCCCCCGTTCCAGGGCAAGCCCGCGCCCGCGATCGTGACGGCCATGCATCTGGCGGGCGCCGACGAGATCTACGTGCTGGGTGGCGTGCAGGCCATCGCCGCGATGGCGGTCGGTACCGGGACGATCCGGCCGACCGACATGGTGGCCGGCCCCGGCAACGCGTACGTGGCGGAAGCGAAGCGGCAGCTCGCGGGACGCGTCGGCATCGATCTGTTTGCCGGTCCGACCGAAACCCTGGTGATCGCCGACGACACCGTCGACGGGGAAATCTGCGCGACGGACCTGCTGGGACAGGCCGAGCACGGACCGAATTCGCCGGCCATCCTGCTCACGAACTCCGAGCAGCTCGCCCTCGACACGATGAAGCAGATCGAGGTCCAGCTGAAGACGCTGCCGACGGCGGCGGTGGCCGGACAGGCGTGGAAGGACTACGGTCAGATCATCGTCTGCGATACGTATGAGGAGATGGTGGTCGAAGCGGACCGCATCGCCTCGGAGCACGTGCAGGTGATGACGCGGGACCCCGACTATTTCCTGAAGAACATGCACAACTACGGCGCCCTGTTCCTCGGGCCCGAGACCAACGTGTCGTACGGCGACAAGGTGATCGGCACCAACCACACGCTTCCCACGCGCAAGGCCGCGCGCTACACCGGCGGGCTCTGGGTCGGCAAGTTCATCAAGACCTGCACCTACCAGAAGGTGAAGCCGGAGGCGTCGGCGATGATCGGCGAGTACTGCTCGCGACTCTGCGCGATCGAGGGTTTCTCGGGCCACAAGGCGCAGGCCGACATCCGCGTCGCGCGCTACGGGCACCTGAAGTCGCCGGCGCATCGTTGAGCAGGTACCCGGAACACCACAAGGAGCAACGAAGATGGCAAAGACGACTTTCCTCGGCCTGGGCGTGATGGGCTATCCGATGGCCGGGCACCTGGTCAAGAAGGGCGGTCACGAGGTCACCGTGTACAACCGGTCGGCGGCCAAGGCGCAGCAATGGGTCGGCGAGTACGGCGGCAGGCATGCAGCGACGCCGCGCGAGGCGGTGCAAGGGGCCGAGATCGTGGCGATGTGCCTGGGCAACGACGACGACGTGCGCTCGGTGGTCTACGGCGACGACGGGGCGCTCGCGGGCATGAAGGCGGGGGCCATCCTCGTCGATCACACGACGGCTTCCGCCAACCTCGCGCGCGAGCTGCACGCGAAGTGCAAGGAGCGCGGGATCGGGTTCATCGATGCGCCCGTCTCCGGCGGGCAGGCCGGTGCCGTGAACGGCGCGCTCGGCATCATGTGCGGCGGCGAGGATGCCGTGTTCGCGCAGGCGAAGCCCGTCCTCGATGTCTACGCGAAGAGCTGCGTGCTGATCGGCGAACCGGGAGCGGGCCAGCTGTGCAAGATGGTCAACCAGATCTGCATCGCCGGCCTGCTGCAGGGACTGTCGGAAGCCATCAACTTCGGCAAGTGCGCCGGCCTCGACATCGAGAAGGTGATCTCGGTCATCTCCAAGGGCGCGGCCCAGTCGTGGCAGATGGAGAACCGCTGGAAGACGATGAACGAGGTCAAGTACGACGGTTTCGGTTTCGCCGTGGACTGGATGCGCAAGGACCTGGGCATCTGCCTGGACGAAGCCAAGCGCAACGGGGCCCGCCTGCCCGGAACGGCGCTGATCGATCAGTTCTATGCGACCGTGCAGGCGCGCGGCGGCGGCCGGTGGGACACGTCGGCCCTGATGCATCTGCTGGCGAAGGAGTGACGAATCCGCAGACCGTTCTTTTCCGCGCCTGACGCGATGAACGGGGACATTTCCGCAGGAGGCGCATCGCGCGCCCTGCGGAGCGCCCGTCACCGCGGGGGACCGTCCGTCCTCCCGGTGTCCCGGACGAGCTTCAAGGCCATCGCGCCGATGACGAGCGCCCCGAGGATCATCGCGCTCCACACGCCCCACTTCCGATAGTCCGGCCGCGCGGCCGTCGCGGCATTGCCTGCGGCGACGACCTCGCTGCCGACCGTGGCGACCGCCGGCTTCACCTCCGCTCGCGTGCCCAAGCCCGGCACGAGCGTGTTCAGCGGCAGTGCCGCGCTGCGGGCGCCGGCCTGACCGTAGGCCAGCACGAACGGCGGATTGCCTTGCGCGGCAAACACGATCTCCGCGGGCGTCCACTCGAACCGGAGCGCCGGCGCGGTCGTCGGGATGGGGGCCGAGGTGAATCGCAACCGGTAGGTCCGATGCCAGCGTCCCGACACCGGAAACGACGCACTCGCGAGCTTCACGCCTTGATGCAGCAGGCGGTAGGCGGTGCCGTGCGCCACCGGACTCCACGGATCGGACGGTGAATCGCGTCCATCGAGTTCGAAGGGCATCACGGTGTTGTCGGCGGCCGGCTCGATGTACACGCGGTCTGCGGGATAGGTTCCCTGGGCTTCATACCGGTACTCGCCTTCGCTTTCGCCGCGGTTGCCCGCGACGACCACGGATTCGCGGGGAGGCGCGGCAGATGTCCTCGGCGCAACGGCTTCCACGCGGGCGATCCGGGTCGACAGTTCGTCGCCCACCGGGACCAGTCGCAGATACCGGGTGCGGCCCCCTGTCAGCGGGATGCGGAGTTCCCGCAGTTCGGCGCCGTTGAAGCGCATCTGCACCAGCGGCACGCCGCGCGTCACGGTGCGCCACTCCTTGAGGTCGTCGCTGCCTTCCACGTCGACGCGCGCGAACACGTCGGCCTCCGATCGCTCCAATCGGACCACGAGGAACGCGATGTCGCCCTCCAGCCGGGAGGCGTCGATCACGTAGCGGGCGGGCAGACTTCGGGCATCACCGCGAGCCGCCTTCAGCCGCATCAGGGCGCCGGAACGGTCGACCCGGATCTCGAGCGCTTCCGGCGCCGACGATGTGGTCGACGTCGTCGTGACCGGAAACAGCGGCAGCGACCGGCCGGCGGGTTCGGTCACGGGGGCCGGTGCGGGCAGGCGCAGCGCGTGCGGCACGGGTTCTCCCGCGCCGTTGAACACGCGAACGTCCGCCAGGTCGGGCCGCACGCTCCTCGCGTAGATCGACGCGGGCAGACGCGCGGCGTAGAGCGCGCTGCCCGGCGTGAAGATCAGCGGGACGGTGTAGGCGAATTCCGCCGGCCGCGGCGGCTCGGCGGCCGCCGTGATGGTCAGCAGAAGCCCGAGCGTCAGACCGACCCGCCTGCAGCTTGCCCCCGTCATGTCTCGGTCTCCTGGGGTTTGGGCGGCGCCGGGGCGAAGTAGCCGACGACCAGCATCAGCAGGCCGACGACGACGAACGACACGATGCGCTCCACCGATCCGGCGTTCGCGAGATCCACCACGAACAGTTTCAGCACCGTCACGCCGAGCAATGCGGCCCCTGTCAGCCACAGTCCGCGGGCCGACCGCCGGTGCGCCAGCATCATCAGGACGAGCGCCATCGCGGTCCAGAAGATCGACAGCCCGGCCTGATCGACCCTCGAATGCATGACCCCCAGCGGATCCAGCGGGGCGCCAACGTGGTGGTGGAGCGTTCTCAGCAAAGCGGCATTGGCGACGAGGAAGGCGACGATGCCGATCGGCGCATGGCGGGTCCACGGCGATTCGTCCAGACGTGTGCCGATCGGTCGCGATCGGACGGCCCGCATCCAGAATTCGATCGAGAGCAACGCACCGACGGAAGCGAGATCCAGAGGATTCAGGCCGGGCACGTAAGGCAGCGGCGGTGCCGCGCCATCGGACAGGACGTTGTGGGCGAGCGTGAACGCGAGCAGGGCGGAAGCGAGCAAACCGGCCCCGAGGTCGAGGAGGCCCGCCGTGTGAGGCACGACCGGCCAGCGATCCGTGCGTGCGGCCCGGACCACGGCGCCGAGGGTGATCGCGATCGCGGCCAACATGCCGGCGACCGGCCACGCCGAACCCCGGGCGAACCACTCGGTGCCGAGCCAGCGGCCCTCGGCGGCGAGGGTTCCGGCGACGACCCACAGTGCGATGGCGGGGAGGACCACCGGTGGTGCGATGCCGTCGTGGTCGTGGCGACGGAGGATCCAGAGCCAGGCCGCCACGGCGGTGGGCCAGGCGATCAGGCCGCCCTGCCCGAAGGGATGCCTGCCCACGGCAAAGGCGATCATCAGGGCCAGTGCCAGCAGCGGCGGCAGCGCCCAGGCCAGGTGGCGGGCATCGGCCCATGACAGTCGTCTGCGCAGCAGATCGAAGGCGACGCACGTGAGCGCGAACACGGCCGCCAGGGTGGCGGGTGCCGCCGCTTCCGGGACGAAGCGATCGGTTTCACGCAGCACACCGGCGACCCACCAAAGCCCCCCTGCGCCGAGTGCTGCGAACCGGACCCCGCGTTCGGCCGGCAGCGCGGCGTCGGCATGCCGTTCCAGCGAATGCGCAGTGAACCACGCGGCCAGCGCCAGGAAGACGAATCCGAGGGCGTCCCGATTGAGGACGGGCAGTGCCGGCGCGGTGAAGCCGAGTCCGTGCAGGAACAGCGCCGCGGCACCGAGCTGCAGCCCGTACCCCGCGACGCGCGGCAGCCAACGCTTCTGGCGGAGCCCGACCCAGGCGACGGCCGCGCCTTCGAGCGCCCAGGCCGCGGACGACCACCGCGCATCGAGTGCAAGCGGAATGGCGAGCGTCGCCAGCACGAAGGCGATGGACGCGAAGGCAGCGATCAGCAAGGGGTGTGTGTCGTGATGGCGGCTCTTCACGACGCGGGCCGCTGCCACGTAGCACGCGCTGGCGGCGAGTGCGGAAAGGGCAAGACCGTACTCGAACTGGGCGACGACGCGCGACTGCAACGCGAACGCGACGATGGGCAGACCGAAGACGAGTGTGCCGTCGAGATAGCCGTCGGTCCGGTTCCCGGCCTGGCGCGCAAACAGGGCAGGGATGGCCAGATAGATGAGAAAGAACAGGGCGAGGAACGGCTGGGTGCTCGCGAAGAGTTCCGGCCGATACGCATCGGCCCCCCAGAGTGCACCGATCGCGAAGGTGAAGACGAATCCGGTGAGATTGAGCGGACGCCACGCCCGCCGCGCGGCGATGGCGAGGATGCCCCCGTCGAGGATGCCGTAGTAGGTGAACAAGGCCACATGGTTGCCCGACCCGGTGGAGGCGAGCACCGGTGCGAGGAAGCCGCCGCTGACGGCGAGCAGCGCCAGCATCTGCACGTTCTGCACGAGGGCGAGGATGACCGTGCCGATGGCGAGCAGGGCGAGCAGCGAGAAGGCGGCCCCCGCCGGCAGGAGGTCGTAGAGGCGGAATGCCGCGAAGACGGCCAGATACATGATGCCCACGCCGCCGCCCTGCAGGGGCAGCGCGAATGCCGGTTTCGACTGTCGCAGTCGCCAGCCCAGCGCGAGCAGGGCGGTGCCGCCCAGCATGGCCCCGGCGACCCGCCACGCCGGGGGGACGAAGGCGTGGTCGTAGGCGTACTTGAGCAGGAACGCGACGCCGAAGAACAGCACGACGAGGCCGACGCGAACGACCGCGTTGCCGCCCGAGAACCAGGCAAGGGCGCGTGCGATCCACGCCGGCATCGCGGGGCCGCCGCCCCAGGAGGTGGAGAGGGGTTCCGGCGCAACGGTGGGCGGCACGCCTTCGGCACCCACGGGCGGCGAAGTCCCGATCGGGGGAGGTTCCGCGCCGGTCGGGACGGGCGATGACGCGGTCGTCATCGTGGCAGGGCCTGCACCGGCGGCGGCCGGCGTGGGCGCGGACGGCACGACCGCCTCATCCGGCCCCGGGGTCGGTGCAAGGGAAGGGGGCGTGGCGGTGACGATGTCTGCGTCCTTGCCGCGAGGCGCTTGTTCCTCGAGGAGCCGGATGCGCGAGCGCAGCAGATCCACGGTGGCCGCGAGATCGCGCACGCGATCCTCCAGCGCTTCGACCCGGCCGGGTGCTGCGGTACCCGTGGACCGGTGCCGCCATTGCCATCCGAGGATGGCCCCGGCGATGGCGCCGACGGCCGCACCCTCGTCACCCTCGATGGCACCGCCGAGAATCGCACCGAGGATGAGGCCGAGGAACCACATGGCGGGTGAGCGTGCCGGCGAGGTCAGCGATCGGACGGCGGTTCCGCCATCGCCGCGTCGACGACGTCGCGCGTCAGTTGCGGCGCGAACATCTCGATGAACCGGTACGAGAACCCCCGCAGGTAGGCGCCCCGGCGCACGCCGATGCGGGTGACGTTGGGTTCGAAGAGATGCCCCGCATCGCGCGCGCGAAGGTTGCGGTCGCGGGCGGGATCGAACGCCATCTGGGCGATGATGCCCACGCCGAGCCCCAGTTCCACGTAGGTCTTGATCACGTCCGCGTCGATGGCGGTGAGCACCACGTCGGCGCTGAGACCGTGGGCCTCGAAGGCGCGCTGCATCGTGGAGCGTCCGGTGAAGGCGAAGTCGTAAGTGATGATGGGGTACTTGGCGATGGCCTCCAGTGTGAGCCGCTTGATCCTCTGCAGGGGATGGTCGGGCGGCGTCACGATGCAGCGGTTCCACTCGTAGCACGGCAGCATCACGAGCTGGTTGTACAGATCGAGCGCCTCGGTCGCGATGGCGATGTCGGCATTGCCGTGGATCACCTGTTCCGCGATCTGGCTCGGGTTGCCCTGACGCAACGAGAGTCGCACCTGCGGATATTCGTTCATGAACTGACGGACCACCGGCGGCAGGGCGTAGCGGGCCTGCGTGTGCGTCGTGGCGATGGTGAGCGAGCCTGTGGTCTCGCGGTGGTATTCCGCGCTCACGTCCTTGAGGCTGCGTGCCTCCATCAGGATCCGCTCGGCGATGTCCAGGATCTCACGGCCCGGCGGGGTCACGCCGACGAAGCGCTTGCCGGCCCGCACGAAGATCGTGACCCCGAGCTCCTCCTCGAGCTGAAGGATCTGCTTGCTCAGGGCGGGCTGGGACGTGTACAGGCTCTCCGCCGCCTTGGACAGGTTCAGGCCCTGGCGGGCGACTTCGACGATGGTCCGGAACTGCTGGAGCTTCATGGGGGAAGGCGCGGGACGAGGAGGGAGACCCTCGGATTATGGCAGGCGTCGCCGATTCTTCATTGCCCGCAGCGCTGCAAGTCCCTGTTTATTGGTGCTCGGCCCCAGGACGACTGGTTCGGAGGCGGGTGCTCGCGCGGACTTGAACAATAAATTCTCAAGAATTGGGAGGTTTGGCCGATACGCGTTGTGCAAGCGGTAGCTGTCCGTCCGGATCGGGGCCCGCGTCGGGAAGGTTCCAACGCGCTTCGGTTCGCGGTGTTCGCGTGGAGGTGAAGGTGCAGTTCATCAACAAGTGGTGGCTGGCGGCGGCATGCGCGCTGGCCGTGCAGGGTTGCGCTTCGGTGGACGGCGGGTCCGCCGGCCGGGAAGTCGTGGGGAAGGTTGAAGGGACGTACGTCGAGATGCGCCCAGGGGTGCTGGTCGACCGCCGCATCGCACCCGAGGGAAGTACGGGCGCGGTCTGGGTCAACGTGCTCCTCGACGCGCCCACCGAGGATGGCCGGCATTCCATGGCCGCGCGTCTGGACGACAGCTTCGTCCTGTCGCCGGGCGATCGTGTCTCGGTGCGCGTCGGGCGTGAACTTCCGACGCTGGCGCTCGGGCCGCAGCCGGATTCCATCGTCACGGCCGTGGTCGATCGCGGGGACGATCGCTACGCCGCAACGGCTGCGTCACCGATGCGGCGCGTCTCCTGGACCGAAGGCACTCGCTGAGCCGAACGTCACCGGACTCGCCCGTTCAGGCGGCGAGTTCGGGCGAGTCGAAGTGAAGCCGCGCGGCGGCGACGGTGTCGAGCGCCTGCCGTACCAGCGCGACACCGTCGGTTGCACGATGCACGTCTTCGCTGAGCATGCGGCGCCAGGCGCGTGCGCCCGGTCCTCCGTGGAAGAGTCCCAGAAGGTGACGCGTCATCGCGACGAGCGGGGTGCCGCCTGACAACTCGCGCGTGAGATACGGGAGGTAGGTCTCGACCACCTCCTCCTGGCGATCGACGGGCGCCGGTGCGCCGTACAGCGCGGTATCGACCTGCGACAGCAACCAGGGGCGATAGTAGGCCGCCCGTCCCAGCATCACCCCGTTCACGTGTTCGAGGTGCGCCAGGCTCTCGTCGATCGTCCGGATGCCGCCGTTGATCACGATCTCCAGTTCCGGCCAGTCCCGCTTCAGCGCGTACACCACCTCGTAACGCAGGGGCGGGATCTCGCGGTTCTCCTTGGGCGAGAGTCCGTCCAGCCACGCGTTTCGCGCATGGACGATGAATGTCCTGCAGCCGGCTTGGCGCACCGCATCCACCAGCCTGACCAGCCTGTCGGTCGACGCGTCGCGGTCGATGCCGATCCGCGTCTTCACCGTTACCGGCAGCGATGAGGCAGCCGTCATGGCCGCCACCCCGTCAGCCACGAGCGCCGGCTCGGCCATGAGGCACGCGCCGAACCGCCCGGACTGCACGCGGTCGCTGGGGCATCCCACGTTCAGATTCACCTCGTCGTATCCGTGATCCGAGGCCATGCGGGCAGCGCGTGCGAGATCCGTCGGATCCGACCCGCCCAGTTGCAGCGCGAGGGGATGTTCGGACGGATCGAACCGAAGAAGGCGCTCGGCGTCGCCGTGCAGCAGCGCGCCGGTCGTGATCATCTCCGAGTAGAGCAGGGCGTGCCGGGTAATCCGGCGGAGCAGGAAGCGCGCGTGCCGATCGGTGAGGTCGAGCATCGGGGCAACGCAGAATCGGCGGGAAACGGGCGGCATCGGTGAACGCGGAACGGAAACGTGCGGATTGTCTCACCCGCTCGAACGTGGCGGCCGCCGGCAACCGTGACGTGAGACAGGGGCGAAAAAAAACCCTGCAATCGCAATGCAGGGTTTTTCAGGGTCGGTCGGGGACGAAAGCGATCGGATCTGCGTCCGGCTCTCCTTCGACGTCTCCTCATCGAAGGGCTTTCGTGGTCTCCGCCCCGTCCAGCGGTCTTGGGTTTCTTGTTGATGCCCTTGCCTGTCCGGGAGGTCGAGGTCTCCACCCCCAGGTGTTTGGCGGCGTGCATCGCATGGCCCATGCCAACGGGCGCAACTCCTTGATATCCGTTGAGAGATTGCAGGCGCCGGACGGCACGCCTGGGCTGGTGTCAATCGAGGCGACAGGCCCTCACGCGACCCGGTCGCCGCCGCGCCACGTCGCCACGGGGATCGGTGTCCCGCTTGCCTCGCGGACGCGGACCAGGTCCGCACGCAGGCCGAGGGCGATGCGGCCGCGGTCATGGAACCCGGCCAGATCGGCAGGTCGGCCGGACGCCGCGATGACGGCGGTCGGGAGCGACCAGCCGAACGCGTCCCGCAGCACGAACGGCAGTTGCAGCAGAGACAAGGGCGATTCGCCGGTCGTGAGGACGTCGATGCAGCCGCGTTGCGCCAGCCGCGCCGAACGCCCTGCACGTCCGGGTGAAACGCCGGCCAGGACGTCCGTTGCCGCGGTCGCCGTGAGCATTCCGTGTTCGCGAATCGCCCGGGCCAGAAGCAGTGTCGACGGATCCCTGCAGACGGAGGCGCCCGCCTGTGCCGCGAGGCGCACGCCTTCCATGGCCCGGAGGCCGGTGCCCAAGATGGCGCAGTGTTGTTCGCGCGCCAGCGCCAGGCACGGGGACTCCAGAACGCGCCTGACCGGAAGACGGCAGTCGAGCGAAAGGCACCGGATCAGCGAGGATCGGAACGCCGTCTCCGCCGGCGACGCGGGATCCGCTGTTGCATCGAGATGAAGCCAGTGGTCGACGCGCAGTCCCCCGTCGCGCCGGCCTGATCGGATCGCTTCGACGGCACCGTCGAAGACCGACGCGTCCTCGAGCGGGACCGTGTGGCACACGGTGGTGACGCCGTTGACGGCCCATTGCAGATCGCGTGACACGAGTGCGTGACGTGACACCGTCGCGCGATGACGCCGATCGGCGCGATGCGATCGCGTACCCGCGCACAGATCCACCAATCCCGGCAGCAGATAGTCGCCCGCGCAGTCCTCCGCGCCGGGCAGATTCGTCGCACCGAGATCCACACGGACGATGCGGCCGGCATGCAGCTCGACGGTACCGAGGAACACTTCGGTCGCCGTGACGACACGCGCATTGGTGAAAAGTTTCCGCGCCATGAGGCGCAGGTTAGCAGAGCCGCATCGAGTGAAAACCGGGAACCTGCGCGCCGCCTCGCGGTTCTAACCGCGGTCTTTCAACCCGTTGGTCAGAGGTCATCGATGAAGAAGTCCGCCATTGCCTTTGCGGTGGCCACCGCCTTCGCGGCCGGCCTGTTCGCCGCGCAGTTCGGTGTGGAACGCGCCGTCGTCCCGGTGTCCCACGCCGTCAATCAGACAGCTTCCCCCGCCACCGTTGCACCGGTGTCCACCGCCGCCGCGCTGCCCGACTTCAGCGCACTCGTGGAGGCCCAGGGACCGGCCGTGGTCAACATCAGCGTGTCGAAGAATGTTCGTTCCGCCGGGGCACCGGGTTCGCCGTCTCTCGGTCAGCCCGGCGATCCGTTCGAGGAGTTCCTCCGGCGATTCCAGCCGCCCATGCCGCAGTCGCCGGAGGGCGACGGACCGGCGCCCTCAGGGGTCGGCTCGGGATTCATCATCACGAAGGACGGCTACATCCTGACGAATGCGCACGTGGTCAAGGACGCCGATGAAGTCACCGTGCGCCTCACCGACCGGCGCGATTTCACCGCGAAGGTGATCGGCGTCGATTCGCGTTCGGACGTGGCCGTCATCAAGATCGACGCCACCGATCTGCCCGTGGTCCGCATCGGCGACCCCGACCGCGTCAAGGTCGGCAACTGGGTGGCCGCGATCGGTTCGCCGTTCGGTCTCGAGAGCACGGTCACGGCCGGCATCGTCTCCGCCAAATCGCGCAGTCTGCCGAGCGACGCGTACGTTCCGTTCATCCAGACCGACGTGGCCGTGAATCCCGGGAACTCGGGCGGGCCGCTCTTCAACCTGTCGGGAGAGGTCGTCGGCATCAACTCGCAGATCTACAGCCGGACCGGCGGCTACATGGGACTCTCGTTCGCGATCCCGATCGACGTGGCCATCAAGGTGAAGGACGACCTGCTCAAGTTCGGCAAGGTGCAGCGGGGGCGGATCGGCGTGACGATCCAGCAGATCAACAAGGAGCTCGCCACCTCCTTCGGTCTCGATCGTCCGCGCGGGGCCCTCGTCTCAGGTGTCGACAAGGGCGGGCCCGCGGATTCAGCCGGCCTCAAGGTCGGCGACGTGATCCTGGCCGTCAATGGTCATCCCGTCGAGCAGTCGATCGACCTGCCTCGCATGATCGGCGAAGGCCGCCCGGGCGCCGACACCCGGATCGAGATCTGGCGTGACGGCAAGTCCCGTCAGGTGGCCGTGAAGCTCGGCGAAATGCCGGCGGAGCGAGTTGCACAGGCGGAACCGTCCACCGCGGCTCCGGCACAGCTCGGACTGGTGGTGCGTCCGCTGTCCGGCGCCGAGAAGGATCGCCTCGGCACGACCGGCGGCGTCGTCGTCGAACGCTCAGAGGGTCCTGCCGCGCGTGCCGGCATCCGTCCGGGCGACGTGATCCTCGCGCTGAACAGCGAGTCCATTGATTCCGCCGAGGAATTGAAGGGTCTCGTGGACCGCGCGAAAGATCGGGTCGCCGTGCTCGTCCAGCGCAACAACGCTCGCTTCTACGTGCCTGTTCCCTTGGGCTGACCGGTCAGTCCCGACCCTTCGAAGCCGCCTCCGGGCGGCTTCTTCGTTTCGTGAGATTCCAAGTGGCGCTCGCGAACCGCATCGAGGAATCGTTCCGGCAGTGCGGATGCCCTGCCCACTCGGGACCTTCGCGACGGAAGTGGCGGATTTCGACGAGCCGTCGTCGTGGCCCGCTACGTCCGACGGCGGTGTCCCGGGTGTCGAGCGCGGCCGGAGCAGCGACCTCACGGATGACGCCCGGGATCAAGCGGGCGTCTGCTGAGCGTGGTCCCGGACCGGCGTCAGAAGCATGGCCACGCCCAACGCGGCAGCCGTCGCCGCCAGCGCTCCGGTGAATCGTCCGTCCTCGCCGGCGAGATAGGCCGAGACAACCGGCCCCACACATTGACCCACGGCCCAGGCGAGCGTCATCTTGCCGATGACCCGGGTCGCCGCCTCGGGCGGCACCCGGCGCCGCGCCTCCCGCAGTCCGAGCAGCGTCAGCACCATGAACGTGCCGCCGATGGCGACGGTCCCCAGGAGGAGCGCGAGCGGGGCCGACATCGCGGCCATGGCGGCATTGCCGGCGGCCATCACGGCCAGGCTCCATCGATAGGCTCGCGCGTCACCGATGCGGATGCCGATCGGCGAGGCGATCATCAACGACACCCACGCCGCCACTCCGAACAGGGGCCAGAACAGGGTGTACGCGACCCCGCTTCCCAGGACGGCGCGTGCCAGCACCGGGAGGAAGGTCGCCGCCGTGATGTAGCCGAAGCCGCCGAGACCGTAGGCGAGCACGAGCCGGGTGACGTCTCCGTCGGTCCTCGTCGGGGCCCCGGCCGAGGCGCCGGACCGATGGCCGGCATCACCGGCGCGGGACCAGAGGGCCATCGTGATCACGATCAGGCATGCGCCGTTCACGGCCCACGCCAGCGGGGCGCCCCCGCCGGCCACGATCAAGGCTGCACAGACCAGTCCGGACACGATCAATCCGAGACCGGAGCCGCTGAACACCCAGGCGCTCCACTCGGGATGCGACGCGGCCACCGCATGCCGCATGCCCCAGGCCGACGTGTGGATCATCGCCCACGCGGCGAACACGCCGGCAGTCCAGCGCCACAGGAACCACCCCGCCATCGGACCCGGGAGCGCCATGGCCGTCACCGACAGGGCAACCCCGATCAGGCCGGTGCGCAGGATCGTTCGCTCGGACCACGGGAGCCGGGTGGCCGTGAGCGCGCCGACCAGGTAGCCCACATGATTGGTGCCGGCGAGCCAGCCGGCCGCCACCAGGGAGAGGCTGCCGTCGGCCTGCATGAGCGGCAGGATCGGTGTGTACACGAACCGGCCCATGATCGGCACGACGAAGGCCAGCATGGCCCAGAGGACGCTGGCCCGGTGAGCGGTCAGAGGTCGGTCCGGTAGCGTTCGGCGACGCCCGCGTCGAATGCATCGACGTCGCATTCGGCGAGGCCCTGATTGGCCGCGATCTCCCGGCCGAAGGAGACCCGCAGGGCTTCCGGCCAGGATGCGGGGTCCCAGACGTTGCTGCGCAGGAGCGACTTCGCACAGTGGAAGTAGGTGCGAGAAATCCGGATGCGCATGACCAGCAGCGCCGGGCGGTTCCGTGCCGTGAAGCGCGCGCACAAGGCGGCGTCGTCGTCGAGCTCGCCGCGGCCCTCGATGCGCAAGGTCTCACCGGTGCCGGGCACGACGGCCGTCACGGCGATCGAACCGGTCTCGATGATGTTGCGCAGCGTGTAGACCAGGCGATTGCCGTGCCGCTCCGGAACGAGCAAGGTCGTCTCGTCCTCGATGCGGATGAATCCCGGCACATCGCCCTTGGGCGACACCATCGGCACGCCCCGCGTGTCCACCGTGGCCACGAACGCGAGCGGCGAGCGGGCGAGGAATTCGCGCGCTTGAGGCGTCAGGCGCGCGTTGAACTTCTTCGCGACCGCCGGTTTGGGCTCGCCGATGAGCGCGACCAGCCGGTCGACCGTACCGATCAGTGCCATGTCCGCCGTCCGTGTCGATTCGAGTGACGCATGGGGTTACTTCATCGTGGGCATCACGAACTCGGCGCCGGCACGGATGCCGGTGGGCCAGCGGCTCGTGATGGTCTTCATGCGCGTGAAGAAACGCACGCCCTCGGGGCCGTACATGTGATGGTCCCCGAACAGCGAGGCCTTCCATCCGCCGAAGCTGTGGAACGCCATGGGCACCGGAATCGGCACGTTGATGCCGACCATGCCGATCTGCACGCGCATCGCGAATTCGCGTGCCGCATCCCCGTCCCGGGTGAAGATCGACACGCCGTTGCCGTACTCGTGGCCGTTGACCAGATTCACCGCCGTCTCGAAATCGGGCACTCGCACGATGGACAGCACCGGCCCGAAGATCTCCTCGCGGTAGATCGACATGTCCGGTTTCACGTCGTCGAACAGGCAGCCGCCGAGGAAGAATCCACCCTCGCAGCCTGCCGGCTTCTTCAGCGTGCGGCCGTCGACCACGAGCTTGGCGCCCTCGTCCACGCCCTGGTGGACATAGCCGGTGACCTTGTCGAGATGCTGGCGCGTGACCAGTGGCCCCATCTCCGCCTGCAGGTCCATGCCCTGGTTGATCTTCAGCGACCGGGCACGCTCGGCGAGCTTGGCGACGAGCGCATCGGCGACCGGCCCCACGGCCACCCCGACGGAGATCGCCATGCAGCGTTCGCCGGCGGCACCGTACGCAGCACCCATGAGCGCGTCGACGGCCTGATCGAGATCCGCATCGGGCATCACGACCAAGTGGTTCTTCGCGCCCCCGAGGGCCTGCACGCGCTTGCCGTGCTTGGTGCCCGTCTCGTAGATGTAGCGCGCGATCGGCGTGGAGCCGACGAAGCTCACGGCGGAGATGCCGGGGTTCGCGAGGATGGCGTCTACTGCCTCCTTGTCGCCCTGGACGACGTTGAACACGCCGTCGGGCAGCCCGGCTTCCCGGAGCAGGCGCGCCATCAGCAGGCTCGCGGACGGATCGCGTTCCGACGGTTTCAGGATGAACGCATTGCCGGTGGCCAGCGCGATGGGGAACATCCACATCGGGACCATCGCCGGGAAGTTGAACGGCGTGATGCCCGCGCACACGCCGAGCGGCTGGCGCACCGACCACGAATCGATGCCGGTGCCGATCTGTTCGGTGAACTCGCCCTTGAGCAGGTGCGGGATGCCGCAGGCGAACTCGACGACCTCGAGGCCGCGCTGGACCTCGCCCTTGGCGTCGGTGAACACCTTGCCGTGCTCGGCCGTGAGGAGCGCGGACAACTCGTCGAGATGCTGCTCGATCAGTTCCTTGAACTTGAACATGACCCGGGCGCGCTTGAGCGGGGGCGTTGCGGCCCAGGCAGGGAACGCCTGCCGCGCCACCTCGACCGCCGCATCCAGTTCGGCGCGGCTCGCGAGACCCACCCGGCCGGTCACCTGCCCCGTTGCCGGATTGAACACGTCCGACGCCCGGCCGCTGCCCCCCGGGACCTCGCGTCCGTTGACCCAGTGGGGGATGTCCTTGATGCCGATGTCGCGTTCCAGAGGTTGGTTCATGTTCGCCTGCTCATAGGGTTCGGATGTCGTTCCCGGATCATGAATCGCCGATCGCGGGTCACGGAATTCAGCGGTGCCCGGGAAATTCGTCCAGCGGGTAGATGGGCCGGCGCAGCTTGCGGTACTCGAAGTCGTTCCAGTCCGATGTCCCGACGCCGGGGGCATCGCAGAACACCATGCCCTTGGCGATGGGCAGGAACACCGGCCGGAAATACATGCGCGACTTGAGCAGCAGGAAGCGTTTCGCCGACGGGTCGATGCCGACGCTCGTGAAGACGCCGCGATCCCACGGTTCCTGGTTGCGCTCGATGACCACGATCTCGGCGGCACCGGTGTCGAGCACGGCCGTGCGGCCCATGAAGCAGCGCATGCCCGTGAACTGCGGTCCGGTGATCGTGTACTCGCCATCCGTGATGGCGCGGACGACGCCGGTGAGGCGCAGCGGTTCACCCCTGCGGCCGATGGAAGGCATGTCGATCTTGCCGCCGATGTCGAGCGTGACGGTGGCCCCGACGCCGGCCGCGATCATCGCCGCCACGGCCTCCGGGTCGCGCGTCGGACCGACGGCGATGCCGCTGAGGCCCTGGCCCAGCGCCTCGCGCAGCACGTACATCGTGTCCTGGTTCGCGCCCGACGCACAGTTGTCGGCGTGGTCGAGCAGCAGGATGGGGCCGCCTTGCTCGTCGGCGAGGCGCTTCGCCCTGGCGATGGCCTGCGCCAGCGGCTCGCCGCGGTAGATGAAGTCTTCCTTGCGGGCCCACGCGACGTCGAGGATGCGCTCGCAGGCGTCCTGCGCCTTCGCGAGGTTGCCGTCGGACACCGTCACGACGCTGATGCCCGCGTCGTGGATGTCGGCCTGCTGGAAGCCGCCGAATGCGGAGGCCGCGAGCAGCCCGGCCCGTTCCTCGGCCCGGGCGGCGTCCACGAAGTCGCGGTTCGGGCTTTCGTTCGTGTTCTGCTTCAGCGTCTGCGCCAGCAGCGGACGGTTGCCCCAGGCCATCACGGGCTTCACTTCGCCTCGCATCGCCCGCAGCAGGATGCTGCCGGCGAGATGCCCGGCCTCGAACTGGTCGACGTGCGGGTAGGTCTTGTAACCGGCGATCACCGTTGCGTTGCGCACCATCGCGTCGGTGACGTTCGCGTGCAGATCGAGGGAGACGGCGATGGGCGTGTCCGGCGCGACGCGCCGCACCTGCTCCAGCAGGGTGCCCTCGCCGTCGTCGGTGCGGTCGGCCACGACCATGGCCCCGTGGAGATCCAGGAAGACGGCATCGCAGCCGCGGCTCACGGCTTCGCACAGCAGGTCGCAGAATCGGTCGTACGCCTTGCCGTCCACCGGTCCGCTCGGATTCGCCCAGGCCGCGAACGGCGTGACGATCTCCGCGCCGGCCTGCTCGGCCAACCGGATGAAGGCCGCCATCGGCAGGCGGGTCGGCTTCATGGACTCATAGGCGTCACGGCCCAGGGTGGGGCCGCCGTGTCCGCCGAAGGATTCCCAGGGGGTGGGCACCGGCGAGAAGGTGTTGGTTTCGTGCTGGAGCTGGGCGATGACGACTTTCATGCGGTGATCGGTGATCCGTGAATGGTGATCCGGGGTCCGGCGCCTGCGCACGGCCGGCGACGGTCGATCCTGGCTACGGCAGCGTCTTCAGCACCTCGGTCAGGGTTCCGAACAACTGGTCGATCTGGGCCTTCTCGATGATGAGCGGCGGCGACATCGCGATGGTGTCCCCCGTCGTGCGGATCAGCACGCCCTTCTCGTACGCCCGCAGGAACGCCTCGAAGGCGCGCGCCGTCGGTTTGCCCGGCAGGGGTTCCAGTTCGATGCCCACCACGAGCCCGATGTTCCGGATGTCGATGACGTGGGGCAGCCCTCTCAGCGAATGCGCGGCGTCTTCCCAGTATTTCGCCAGTGACTCGCCGCGCTCGAACAGGCCTTCCGACTGGAACAGGTCGAGCGTCGCGATCGCGGCGGCGGCGGCCAGCGGATGGCCCGAGTAGGTGTACCCGTGATAGAACTCGATGGCGCTGGCCGGGCCCGTCATGAACGTGTCGTAGATCTCGTTCCTGACGATGACGGCGCCCATGGGCACGGCCGCATTGGTCAGCGCCTTGGCGCACGTGATCATGTCGGGCGTCACGCCGAAGGTCTGCGCGGCGAATGCCTTGCCGGTGCGGCCGAAGCCGGTGATGACCTCGTCGAAGATCAGCAGGATGCCGTGCTTCGTGCAGATCTCCCGCAGCTTCTCGAGGTAGCCCTTGGGCGGCAGCAGCACGCCGGTGGAACCCGCCACGGGCTCGACGATCACGGCCGCGATGTTCGAGGCATCGTGCAGGGCGACGAGCGATTCCAACTGCTCGGCCAGATGACCGCCCCACTCGGGCTGCCCGCGCGTGAAGGCGTTGGCGCTCAGGTTGTGGGTGTGGGGCAGGTGGTCGATGTTCGGCAGCAGGCTCCCCCCGAAGACCTTGCGGTTGGCGACCATGCCGCCCACCGAGATGCCCCCGAAGCCCACGCCGTGGTAGCCGCGCTCGCGGCCGATGAATTTCGTGCGGGTCCCTTCGCCGCGGGCGCGGTGGTAGGCCAGCGCCATCTTCAGGGCGGTGTCCACGGCTTCCGACCCCGAATTGACGAAGAAGGCGTGGCCCATGCCCGGCGGGGTGATGCGGACGAGCCGCTCGGCGGCGACGAAGGCCGCCGGATGGTGGAGCTGGAACCCGGTGACGTAGTCGACGTTCTCCGCCTGCCGCTTGATGGCCTCCACGATGGGCGCCCGGCAGTGACCGCCGTTGACGGCCCAGAGGCCGGCGATGCCGTCGAGGATCCTGCGGCCGTCGATGGCCGTGTAGTGCATGTCCTTCGCCGACACGAGCAGGCGGGGCTGCTCCTTGAACTGGCGGTTGGCCGTGAAGGGCATCCACAGCGGATCGAGGTTCAGGTCCTGCAGGTTGTCCGGAATGAGGTCGCGGATGTTCATCACCAGTGCTCCGTGGAGACCCCGCACGCAGCGGGGCGACGTGGACCGGTCAAGACGAGGAACGAGCGCGCCGCGCCCGCGTCAACGGGTCCCGATGGAAAGACGCCCGAGTATAGACCCCCGCCTTCCGGCGGTCACGGCGGCCGGTCCGATGCTGCGGTGCATTGAGCGCACCCCGGCTTTCGCTTACAGTTCCACGGCTGTCCCGGTGACACGGTTCCTTCGCGGGCCGCCTTCGCGGCCTGTCGGCATCCGCATCGATTTCGCCAGCCTCCCTCGAACGGGCGCGGCACGCGCACGGTTCCTCCTGCCGCCCCGGATGTCGTTCCCGTCCTGCGCGGTCCGGCGGTCCGTGTCGCCCGGCCGACCGGGGGAGCACCGTCAGCTCGGAGGAGTCGCATGACAGAACTCGTACTGCATCATTACCCCGGGTCCCCCTTCGCGGAGAAGGCGAGGCTCATGCTGGGATTCAAGGGCCTGCCCTGGCGCTCCGTGACGATCCCGCGCTGGATGCCCAAGCCGGATCTGATGCCGCTGACCGGGGGCTATCGCAAGACGCCCGTGCTGCAGGTCGGCGCCGACATCTACTGCGATACCGCCTGCATCGCACGCGAACTCGAGCGTCGCTATCCCACTCTCACCCTGTTCCCGCCGGGGAGCCGCGGCGTGGCCACGATGGTGGGCGCCTGGGCCGACAGGACGCTGTTCTTCAGCGTGGTGGGCGTCGTCTTCGGCACCCATGGCGAAGCGCTGCCGCAGGCGCTGAAGGAGGACCGGTTGCGCTTCTCGGGCGGGCTCATCGACACCGAGCGCTACCATCGCGAACTCCCGGATCTGCAGGCGCACGTGCGGGGTCAGCTGTTCTGGATGGAACGCGCCTTCGAGGACGGGCGGGACTACCTGCTCGGACCGAAGCCCAGCTATGCCGATTTCTGCGCGTACGGGCCGGTGTGGATGCTGGTGAACCGGGTGCCTGACCTGAAGTTCCTCGATCCGGTACCCCGGGTGCAGGACTGGTACGGGCGGATGACGGCGGTCGGACACGGCATGCCGCGGGATCTCGATGCGAAGGACGCCCTCGAGATCGCACGGGATGCGCAGCCCGAGGCCCTCACGCTGAATCACCCGGAATCGCCGGACGGCTTCGTTCCCGGGACGAAGGTCGTGGTGGCCGCCGACGACTACGGCAAGGACCCGGTGTCCGGCTACCTGGTCGCCCTCAACGCGCAGCAGATCGTGATCCGCCGCGGTGACAAGCTGGTGGGCGAAGTCAATGTGCATTTTCCGCGCGTGGGCTACAGCCTCGCGCAGGACTGAGGAGACGCCATGGATCTGAACTACACGCCGGAGGAGATCGCGTTCCGCGACGAGGTGCGGGCCTTCGTCCGCGCCAGGCTGCCGCACGAGATCGCGACCAAGGTCATCGAGCACAAGCGGCTCGGCAAGGCGGACTACGTCACCTGGCAGAAGATCCTCCACGAGAAGGGCTGGATCGCGCCGCACTGGCCCAGGGAAGTGGGCGGCTGCGGCTGGAACGGCGTGCAGCGCCACCTGTTCGAGGAAGAGTGCGCGGCCGCCGGTGCCCCGCCCGTCATCGCGTTCGGCGTGTACATGGTCGGGCCGGTGATCGCGGCGTTCGGATCGCCGTGGCAGAAGCAGCACTACCTGCCGCGGATCCTGTCCTCGGAGGACTGGTGGTGCCAGGGCTACTCGGAGCCCGGTTCCGGTTCGGATCTGGCGTCGCTCAAGACACGCGCCGAACGCGAGGGCGATCACTACGTCGTGAACGGCCAGAAGACCTGGACCACCCTCGCGCAGTACGCGGACATGATGTTCTGCCTCGTGCGCACCGCGAGCACGGGCAAGAAGCAGGAAGGCATCTCGTTCCTGCTGATCGACATGAAGACGCCCGGCGTCGAGGTGCGGCCGATCATCACGCTGGACGGCGAGCACGAGGTGAACGAAGTCTGGCTGCAGGACGTGAAGGTGCCGGTGGAGAATCTCGTCGGTGAGGAAGGCCGCGGCTGGACCTACGCCAAGTTCCTCCTGTCGCACGAACGCACCGGGATCGCGGGCGTGTCGCGCTCCAAGCGCGAGCTTGCGTACCTCAAGGCGGTGGCGGCGAGCGAGCGTTCCGGCGGCAAGCCGCTCATCGAGAACCCGCGCTTCCGCGACCGCATCGCGCGCGTCGAGATCGACCTGATGGCGCTGGAGATCACCGTGCTGCGCGCGCTGTCGGCGGACCGCCAGGGCAAGCCGCCCGGACCCGAGGCCTCGATCATGAAGATCAAGGGCTCGGAGATCCAGCAGACGCTCGCCGAGTTGATGATGGATGCGATCGGCCCGTATGCGCTGCCCCACCTGCCGGCGCAGTGGAGCGACCACTGGCTGGGCGAGCGGGTAGGACCCGACTACGCCGCCCCGCTGGCCGCACGCTACTTCAACATGCGCAAGGTCACGATCTACGGCGGCTCCAACGAAATCCAGCGGAACATCATCTCCCAGCAGGTGCTGGGCCTGTAGCCCGCGCGATCCAGGAACGGACATGGACTTCGACTACACGGAAGAGCAGCGGATGCTGCAGGACTCGATCACGAAATTCCTCGAGAAGAACTACGCGTTCGAGCAGCGCAAGGAAATCGTCGCGTCGCGCGTGGGCTACAGCCCGACGGTCTGGGAAGGCATGGCCTCGCTCGGGCTGCTCGGCGTGCCCGTCCCGGCGGACGACGGCGGTTTCGGCGGTGGCGGTGTCGAGACGATGATCGTCATGGAAGCGCTGGGACGCGCACTCAGCGTCGAACCCTATCTCGGCACGGTCGTGATGGCGGCCGGCGGCATCGCATCGGTCGGCAGCAAGGAACAGAAGGACTACCTGCTGCCGATGGTGATGAACGGCGAGATGCGGCTGGCGTGCGCCTTCGGCGAGCCCGGCAGCCGCTACGACCTGTCGCATGTCGAGACGACGGCGCGCGAGGAAGGCGGCTTCTGGATTCTCGACGGCCGGAAGTCGGTGGTCGTGCACGGCGCCGTGGCGGATCTGCTCGTCGTCTCCGCGCGGACGGCCGGCGCCGTGGGCGATCGCGACGGCATCAGCCTCTTCTTCGTGAATCCGGGTGAGGAAGGCGTGACGGGCCGTGAATACCCGACGTATGACGGCATGCGCGCCGCGGAGATCGGCTTCGAGAACGTGCAGATCAGTTCCGATTCGCTGATCGGCGTGGCCGGCAACGGGTTGCCGATCCTCGAACTGATCGTCGACCGCGCGATGGCGGCGCTGTGCGCCGAAGCCGTCGGCGCGATGGAGGCCCTGAATGACGCCACGCTGGAATACCTGAAGACGCGCCAGCAGTTCGGTGTTCCCATCGGGCGGTTCCAGGCGCTGCAGCACCGGATGGTCGACATGCTGATGCACGCCGAGCAGGCGCGGTCGATGGCCATGCTCGCCGCCGTGAAGGTCGACGATCCCGATCCGGTGGAGCGGCGCCGCTGCGTCGCGGCCGCGAAGGAACTGATCGGCCGTGCCGGGCGCTTCGTCGGCCAGCAAGCCATCCAGCTTCACGGCGGCATGGGCATGACGGACGAACTGGCCGTCGGGCACTACGTCAAGCGGCTCACCGCCATCGACACGATGTTCGGTGACGCCGACCACCAGCTCGAGCGCTTCGCCACGGCCGCCGAGCAGCCGGCCGAACCGATTCTCGCGAAGCCGCGCTCGCGCTGGAAGCAGATCTGAGCCGGGCGCGACGTGGAGTGCCGGACCGGCTGCGGCGCGTGCTGCATCGCGCCTTCGATCACGACGCCGATCCCCGGGATGCCGAACGGCAAGCCGGCGGGCGTGCGCTGCGTGCAACTGACGGGCGATCTGCGCTGCGCGCTGTTCGGCCGGCCCGAACGGCCCGCGTTCTGCGGCGGATTGCAGCCGTCGGCGGAAATGTGCGGAGATTCGACCGCCGCCGCGATTCGCTGGATTGCCGCACTCGAAGTGCAGACGGCCCCGGCCCCACGGCACGATGATCGGTACCGGACGATCGCGGCATCGCAACGAGTGACCGGCTCCCGGGAACCGGCCGAACATTGATATCCGAGGGACGAACGATGATGGACAAGGTGGGAGTGATCGGCGCCGGACTCATGGGCGCCGAGATCGGGCTCGTATGTGCGCTGTCGGGACGGGACGTGCTCCTCACCGACACGACCGAAGAGGCGCTGGCGAAGGCCACCGCGAATCTCGCGAAGATCATCGACAAGGGCATCCAGCGGGGCCATTACCGGGAGACGGACCGCGCCGCGCTGGATCGCATCCGGACGACGACGGATCTCGCGGCACATGCCGATCGCGACCTGATCGTCGAGGCCGTGTTCGAGGACGAGAAGGTGAAGGCCGGCATCTTCGGGACGCTGGACAAGGTGTGCCGGGCGGACGCCACGATCGTCAGCAACACGTCGACCATTTCGATCACGACGCTCGCGTCCTACGTGAGTCCCGAACGGCGCGCCCGCTTTGCCGGCACGCACTACTTCTCGCCCGTGTCGCGCATGAAGCTCGTGGAAGTCATTCCCGGCCTGGATACGGACGAGGCGACCGTGACCGCGCTGATGGCCTTCGGCCAGTCGATCGGCAAGACGCCGATCCGCGTCAAGGACGTCGTCGGGTTCGCCGTGAACCGGATGCTGCACGTGTTCATCATCGAGGCGATCCGGCTCGTCGAGGAAGGCGTGTGCACGCCCCAGGAGATCGACACCGCCTGCCGGCTGGGCCTCGGCCATCCGATCGGGCCGTTCGAACTGCTCGACGCCACGACCAACAGCCTGTCCCTGCAGGCGCAGGGCATCCTGCACGATGCGTACGGCGAGCGCTTCCGTCCGCGGCCGCTGCTCAAGCAGATGGTGAAGGCGGGGTACAACGGCAAGCGGGCCGGACGGGGGTGGTACCGGTACGGGCGATAGGCCGTGAACCGTGATCGGCGACACCTGATCCGGGAACCCGGAGCCCGCCGGGGCGGGCTGGACGCCGATCGAGACATTCGACCGTCACGCCGAGTTCGGTGGCGTGATGTATGCGGACCATGAGGGAGTCTGCCCCGGCGGGCTCCGATTTCCACCGATCACGAATCACGATTCACGGATCACAGCCATGCTCTACTTCGAAGATTTCACGGTCGGCGAGACGCTCGAGATGGGGCGTCGGGTCGTCGATCGCGACGAGGTCATCGCCTTCGCCAAGGCGTACGACCCGCAGCCCTTCCATACGGACGAGGAGGCCGCCAAGGCGAGCTTCTTCGGCGGACTCATCGCCAGCGGTTGGCACACCTGCTCGATGGTCATGCGCATGATGTGCGACAGCTACCTGCTCGATGCCGCAAGTCTCGGCTCGCCCGGGGTCGACAACGTCCGGTGGCTCAAGCCGGTGCGTCCGGGCGACACCATCCGCGCGACGCGGACCATCCTCGACGCGCGCACCTCCAGGAGCAAGCCCGACATCGGCATCGTCCAGTCGCGCTGGGAGGTATTCAACCAGAACGACGAACTGGTCATGACGATGGAAGGCATGGGCATGTTCCGGGTGCGCCATCCGGCCCGGCCGGGAGCGTGAGATGGCGGTGAGATTCGGACCGAAAGTCCACGTCCTGTTCCGGAAGGAAGATCTCGACGATCTGCGCGTCGAGGGCAAGGTGATCGTCGTGCTCGACATCCTGTTCGCGACGTCCACCATCGTGGCCGCATTTGCGAACGGTGCCACCGACATCATCCCGACCCTGGACGAGTGGGGCGCGCGCGCCCGCGCGGCCGAGCTGCCCGAAGGATCGTTCGTCGCGTCGGGCGAATTGAATGCCGAGACGCTCCCGGGATTTGCTTCCCCCACACCGCTGGCGCTGGTTCGGCACGGCGTGGAAGGCAAGACGGTCGTCTACTCCACGACGAACGGGACCGTCGCGGTGCAGAAGTCGCTCGGGGCGGCACACGTGTACGCGGGCGCCATGCTCAACGGAGAGGCGCTGATCGACACGCTGGAACGGGAGCATCCGGACGAGACCGTCATCCTGCTGTGCTCGGGATCGGCCGGGAACGTGAATCTCGAGGACATGATCGGCGCCGGCTACCTGGTGGATGTGTTCGCGCAGCGGCTGTCCGGCACGAGGGACTTGTCCGATGCCGCGCTTGCCGCCCTCCATCTCTATCGGGGCATGGACCCGCTGGATGCCCTGATGCGCTCCCGGGTCGGGCGCCTGATGCTCGACCGCAATCTCGTGCACGAGGTCGAGTACGCGGCACGGCGTTCCGTCGTCGACGTGGTGCCGAAGCTCCACGGAGATCGCCTGCGCGTCGCATGAAACGGGTCAGAGGCCGGACGTCGATCCTGGTGGTCGGCCTGGTGGCGGGCTGCGGCGCGCTCGGCGTCATCGGTCCGAAGGAAGTCATCGCCTTCGATCTCGACGCGATCGGCGCGGATGGCCTGGTCGGCCCGGCGACGGGCCGGCGCGCCGTCGATTACGAGTTCTGCATTCCCGTCGGCGACGGCTATGCCGACGAGGTGCGGACCATCGATCCGTCGGCGCAGGTGATGGCGGGGTCGCGCGGGCGCATCGGCTGCCGGCGCGGCGAGGTGCTGGTGGTCGGCAACACGCATCAGGCTGGGTGGCGCTACACGCTGGAGCGCCTGGCGACGCTGCGGTACGTGAAACGGATTGTCCGGACGGATTTCGAATGAGGCGACAGCGATGCGACTGACCGAACGATGGGCCCTGGCCGGGGTGGTGCTGGGGGCGTTGCTGACGGGGTGCATCCCGGCACCCCGGACCGTGGCGGTGGATCCGCCGCCCACGATGGCGGCCGCGGCCAAGGTCGACGCCGGCGCCACGCTGACGGGTGTGCTGACCTACCGTCAGCGTGTGGCATTGTCGAAGGCGGCGGTGGCCAAGATCTGGCTGCAGGACATCTCGCGACCGAACCTGCCGGTGCCCGAGATCCTCGACGAGCAGGTCATCGAACCGGCCGGTCAGGTTCCGATCGCGTTCCGGGTGCGCTACGACCCGACGGCCATCGATCCGACGCATACGTACACCTTGCTCGCCCGCATCTACGAAGGCGACCGCGTCCGCTTCACGAACGCCGCGCGCTACCCGGTGATCACCGGCGGCTGCACGGTGAACTGCGAAATCGTGCTCGACATGATGAATTGAGGCCCCCGATGCTCGCTGACCGCTATCTTCCGAAGGATCTCTTCCGCGGCACCACCGTGTTCGTCACGGGCGGCGGATCCGGCATCAATCTCGGGGTCGCGAAGAGTTTCGCGGCCCTCGGTGCCCACGTGGGTATCTGCGGTCGCACGCAGGAGAAGCTCGATCGCGCCGCGGACGCGTTGCGCGCGCTCGGCGCGAAGGTGCAGGCGCAGGCTGCCGACGTGCGCGATTTCGCGGCCGTGGAAGCGGCATTGAACGCCACCCGTGATGCGCTCGGACCGATCGGCGTGCTCGTCTGTGGCGCGGCCGGCAACTTTCCGATCCCCGCGGAGAAGCTCTCCCCCAACGGGTTCAAGACGGTCATCGACATCGATCTGCTCGGCTCGTTCAACGCGACCCGCGCCTGCTTCGAACAGTTGAAGCAGACGCGCGGCAGCGTGATCTTCATCTCGGCCGGCATGTCGTATGTCCCGTATCCGTATCAGGTGCACGTCGGCGCCGCGAAGGCGGGTATCGACATGATGATGCGCAACCTGGCGCTGGAATGGGGACGCCACGGCATCCGGTCGAACAGCATCGTGCCCGGGCCTGTCGCGGATACCGAAGGGATGCGGCGCCTGGGCGGCACGGACGACGTCGACGAGCAGGCGCTCGGGGTGCCGTTGGGCCGTTACGGCACGGTCGAGGAGATGGGGGCGGCGGCGGCCTTCCTCGCCTCCCCCCTCGCGCAGTACATGACCGGCTGCATGATGGTCGTGGACGGCGGATCGAACCTGCTCGGCTCGGTGCCGTTCGCGCAGGCCATCGAGCGGGCGCAGGGAAGACAGGAGCGATGACGGACGGCGCGGGCCGAGCCGGACGGATTCAGGGATAACCGCCCCGCTTGAGCATCGCTTCGAGGCCGCCGGGGTCATAGCCGTCCATGCGCTGGTCCCCCACGAGGATCAGCGGCACGCCGCGGCCACCGAGTTGCGCGAATTCGCGTCCCGCCGCGCCATTGCGTTCCACGTCCAGATCCTCGTACGGGATGCCCCGCTGCGCGAAGTGCGCCTTGGCGCGTCGACAGTACCCGCACCACGCGGCGCTGAAGAGCCGAACGCGGGGCCGCGGCGCGGCCTGGGGTTCCGGCGCACGTGTCACGGTGGCAGGCCCCTGCAGCGACCGGAGCTGGAACTTCAATTCATCGGCCTTGCGCTGGCGAGGGGGCGCATCGGAATAGTGCTTCTTGCCGTGCTCGTCCGTCCACGCGTAGATCGCGGCGGCGGGGTAGCCCGACGGGAACATCCCGGAGATCGTGACGACAAGGAGCGCGAGCGCCGCGGGCAGGCGCCGGTAACGGCGTGGGACTGGCATCGACAAGGGCCCGGGTGACGAAGGAGCGGGTCGGAGACGGATTTGCCCTACCATGCCAACTCCGGGGACCGCTCCTCGACCACGGACTGCCTTCGATGATATCCCACCGGTTTGTCGACCTCGCGAACGGCCAGCGTCTGCATTGCGCCGTCTCCGGCGAGGGGCGATTGATGATCTTCCTGCACGGATTTCCCGAGTACTCGGGCATGTGGGATGCCGCGCTCGAGCACTTCGGCCGGTCGCGTCTCGCCGTGGCGCCCGACCAGCGCGGCTACAACCGCTCGTCGAAGCCCGCGGCGGTCCGCGACTACCGCGCGAAGCCGCTCGTCGAGGACGTCCTGCAGCTGGCGGACGCGCTCGGTCATCAGCGCTTCGTGCTGGTCGCCCATGACTGGGGCGGCGCCATCGCGTGGAACGTCGCCGCCTGGCATCCGGACCGGGTGGAGAAGCTGGTCATCCTCAACGCCCCGCATCCGATCACGTTCCTGCAGGCGCTGCGGGACGACCCGGAGCAGTTGGCGTCGAGCGCGTACATGACGCTGCTGCGTTCCGCGAAGGCCGAGCGCGTCCTGTCCGAGGACGGATGCCGGCGATTGTTCAACATGACGTTCGGCCAGTGGACGGGGAACGGCGGACCCGATTCGCCGGCCGTGCGCGATGCGTATCTGGCGGCGTGGACGCAGCCCGGTGCGCTGACCGGCATGCTGAACTGGTACCGCGCCTCGCCCCTGCATCCGCCCGAGCCCGACGCGCCCCTGCCCGAGTTGAAGCCCGAGCCGTTCTTCGTCCGCGTGCCGACGCTCGTCCTCTGGGGCGAGCGGGATACCGCGCTGAGGCCGGTGATCCTCGATCGATTGGGCGAGCACGTGTCGTCGCTCGTCGTCGAGCGGATTGCGGACGCGTCTCACTGGGTGATGCACGAGCGTCCGGCGCAGGTACTGATGCGCATCGACGACTTCATCGGCCCGTGACGACGCAGCGGAACATCGGCGAATTTTCCGAGACAAAACCAGGTCCGGCGACGTCGCAGGCGGCGCAGCCTCGAGGAAGCGCAAGGTCGCATGCCTTGCCTGGATGAATGCGTGGACGGCCGGTGCTCGCTAAGCACGCGCCGGACGACCGGAGAAGGAGGGGAGATGGGGTTGCGACACGGGTGGATTGGCGTGATGCTGGCGGCGATGCCTGCCGCGGCGCTCGCTGCGCAGGACTGCGGCCGGCCGAAGACGATCTACGAGCGGCTCGTCTGCTCGAACGACCGGCTGAGCGATGCCCACGAGCGTTTCGCATTCGCGTATTTCAATCACTACCGGCGCGCCAGCAGCGACGCGTCGCGGGACGCCATCCGTCGCGCGCAGCGGGAGTGGGAGGTCACCGTCCGCGACGCCTGCATGGACGTGCCCTGCCTGATGCAGGCGTTCGAGGAGCGGACCCTGGAACTGGAGCAGCGCTGACGGAGCCGGGCGCTACAAGCGCGACACGTCGAGCGGCCGCTTGAGGTCGACGCCGGGCAGCGTCGTTTCGAGCAGGCGGTCCAGCGATTCCGTCGCGCCCGGGGCGAGTCCGGCGCCGGGATGGCGGACGGTCCCGCCGTCGATCAGTCCGCGGCGCTTCAGGATCTCCTTGCGCACGGCCACGCCGGGCTGCTGCTCGAACACGATGAGCGGCAGGAATCGCGTGTACAGCGCGCGGGCGCGGGCCCAGTCTCCCGCGCGGCTTGCGGCCACCATCGCCTGGAGCACCTCGGGGAAAGCGAAGCCAGTGTTGAATCCGTCGCTGCCCGCTTCCAGATCGAACAGTCCGTAGAGTGCGCCCAGTCCGGTGGTGATGCGCAGCGGCTGGTCGGCGAGCGCGGCCCGCAGCGCTCGCAACTTCGGCGGTGTCGGCACCGCCTCTTCCTTCACGCCGATGACGCCCGGCACCTCCCTGGCGATGCGCGCGATCAGCGGGACGCTCATGTGCACATTGGTGGAGGCGGGGTGGTCCTGAACGACCATCGGGATCGGGGATCCCGTGCCCACGCGCCGGTAGTACTCGAACACCCGATCGTCGTTGGGTACCGGCTCGGCGGACGGCGCCACCATCACCGCGGCGGCACCGAGGTCGGCCGCCATGCGGGCGAGGTCGATCGTGGCCTGCGTGCCGGGATGGCTCGCGCCGACGATGACCGGGACGCGGCCGGCTGCGGCACCGACCGCGGCACGAATGGCCGTCTCCCGATCGCGGTCGGAGAGGCGATTGGACTCCCCGAGCACCCCCAGCACGGTGACGCCATTGACGCCGAGATCGGCCATGAACCGGACCATCCGGTCGAGCGACGCCGTGTCCGGGGATTCGTCGGGATGAAAGGGCGTGGCGAGGATGGGAATGACACCGGAGAAATCGGAGAGGGTGGGCATGGCGGCCGGAAAGGCGAGGGCGACAGGAAGCCCGGAGTGTAGCCGCGCCGCCACTCGACGTGGCGCCTCCAGCGGGTCGCCGCCCACTTCGGGCCGCATCGCGATTCGCGCAATTTGATCAGACCTTCCCTAGAATCGAATCCTTTTCACGCAGGGAAGGGGAGTGTCATGGAGATGCCGGTCAATCGATTCAAGCGCGGCCTGAAGGAGGGCCGGGTACAGCTCGGGTGCTGGCTCAGCCTCGCGAGTCACGCGGCGGCCGAGGTCTGTGCGGGCGCGGGGTACGACTGGATGATGATCGACATGGAGCACTCGCCCAACGAGCTTCCCATGGTGCATCACATGCTGCACGCCGTGTCGGCCTACCCGACGTCGCCGATCGTGCGGCCGCCGTGGAACGACACGGTCGTGCTCAAGCGCCTGCTCGACGTCGGCGTGCAGTCGTTCATCATCCCCTACGTGGAGACGGTGGAGGAGGCCAAGCGCGCGGTGGCCGCGACCCGCTACGCCCCGCTGGGCGTGCGTGGCGTGTCGACGAACTCGCGCTCGAACCGCTTCGGCCGAGTGAAGGACTATTTCCAGCGGGCGCATGACGAGACCTGTGTCGTCGTGCAGCTCGAGTCGAAGAAGGGTTTCGACAACATCGAAGCGATCGGCGCGGTCGAGGGTGTCGACGGCATCTTCGTCGGACCGCAGGACTTCGCGGCCGGGTTCGGTCATCTCGCCAACCCGGGGCATCCGGAGGTGCAGGCCAGGATCGCCGAGGCCATCACGCGCATCCGCGGCACGGGCAAGGCCGCGGGCATTCTGGCCTTCGCGGAGGCGGACGCCAAGAAATGGATCGAGCACGGCGCGACCTACGTGGCCGTGACCTCGGACCAGTTCATGCTCGCGAAGGAATCCACCGCCACGCTCGCGCGCTTCCGCTGAAGCCCGCCCCCGACCCCGGGGTCAGAAGCGGACGCCCACGCCGAAGCGGACGACCCAGGGGCTGGTGTAGGGCGCCGGCTGTGAATAGCCGTTGTAGCTGAAGTTGTACATCACGAGCGCGTAGGCGGAAGCGTTCGCTCCGAGCGGCTGCGACAGACCGCCTCCTGCCAGCAGGCTCCAGACGCCGTCGCGCGCCTTCGTGAGATTCGCGCGGTAGTACTGATAACTGAGGTACTCGAGTTCCGCCTGCACGAACAGGGGGCCGGGCAACTGGTAGCGGCCGAACACCGAGGTGCCGATGTCCTGCGTGGTGAGATCGCGTCCGAACCGGTCGTCGCTCCGGTAGCGGTACTGCAGGCCCATGCCGGCGGTGAATTCGTCGGTGACCCGGTAACCGACGTACGGCGAGATCTGCACGTAACTCACATTGCCGAACGAGGCGCCCACGCTGCCGCCGAAGACCAGGCGATCGGCGCTCGACCCGATCGACAACTGGGCGGATGCCAAGCCCGGCAATGAGAGGAGCAGCGCGGCCAGCGCATGGTGCGGGAGCAGGCGGGGCGTCACGGCGGGATCTCCGGCGAAGTCTTCGATGTGATCGGTAATGTAGTCGCTTCGCACCGCCCGCGCTATTTCCATGGGCATACGGATGGCGCGGCCGGGTTCGCGCGACAATGCCCCCGCGCCGGGGCAGTCTCGTGCCCGAGCCGCGCGTCCGCCTCCACCGGACGCGCGGCACGCAAGACCTGCCGGACCGTGTCGGCTCGCGGGAGAGCACCGATGAACCCTGAATCCCACGATGGCATCCTGAACGCCCTGCGCGTCACGCGAAGCCAGTTCGTGCTGCGGCTGTGCCGTCTGTGCTTCTTTCCGCTCGCCTCCGTGCTGATCGGCACGTCGACGCTGTTGTTCGTCCCCCAGGCGCGGGAGGTCATCGGCCTGATCGGCGAGAACCCGTGGTTTCCGAACTTCCACTGGTTCGCTGCCGCGTATGTCTACCTCGCATTCTCCACGTGGTTCACCGCGCGCGCCCTCATCGGCCGGCGGTACCCCCGCGATCCGATCGGGTTGTGCGACAGTGCGCCTTTCGCCGCGGCGGCGGTGCGGATGCTGCCACGCCTGCTGGCCGTGGCGGCGACGTTGCCCGTGGCGCTGTTCTTTCTGGCCTCGGTTCGGACCGAATACGGGGTGTGCCTGCTGCTGCTGACCGGCGCGTTTCTCGGGCTGGTCGCCTACCGCACGCGGATCCGGTCACCCGTGATCGGCGGTGCGATCGGCGTTCTCGCGACGAGTTTCGGCGTCGGCTGGTTCACGGCCGACGGGCAAGGGTCGAGCGCCGCCGGCTGGGCGGTCCTCGCGCTCGTTGCAGCGGCCGTGCTCGCGCTGGCGCTCGTGACCCGGCGCGAGACGAGTTCCGATGCCGCGAGGGACGAATTGTTCGGGTTCGCGCTCGATCCGGCGCGACCGGGCCAGCCGGTGCCCTTGCCGGGCGAGCAGTTCGCCCACTTCGATGGGCTGACGCGCCGGGGATCGGGCGTGGCGGCCTGGCTCTTCGTGCCTTCCTTCGGCATGCTCGCCCTGCTCTGGGCCGGCGAGGAATGCGTCGCGCGGCACGTCGGCGCCGCGGCCATTCTGCTGACGGCGCTCGCGTCCTGGACGCTGTTCGGTGGACTGCTGCTCACGTATCTCCCGAAAGCCCGGCTCGGGATGCCGGCGTTCACCTGGATTCCCGCGCTCTGCGTGGTCGCCTTCGCGCGTTGCAACGACAATCACGGCGTCGCGGTGCGAGGCGTGGCGAGGTCGCAGCGCGCGGCGACGGCGAGCGATCGTCCGCTTCTGCAGACTCATTTCGCGGCCTGGATCAAACGCACCGGGAGCCCCTCGTCCGGGACGCCGGATCAAGATCCGGTCTTCGTCGTCGCCGTCACCGGAGGCGCCAGCCGTGCGGCCCATTGGGGCGGGGTGACATTGGCCCGGCTGGAATACGAGACGCGCATCGGCCGGGCATCGACGGATTCGGTGACGCGGAGCGCGGAACTGCCGTCTCCCCGGGGATTCGGGGAACGGATCTACGTGATCAGCGGCGTGTCCGGGGGCAGCGTCGGTGCGGCGGCGTATGTCAGCGCGCTGGCCGACAATCCGGGACGAGCGGGCGGTCCCTGCATCCTCGAACAGACGGCCGCCTTCACGGGACAGGACCATGCGTCCCCATTGCTGGCCCTGATGCTCTTTCCGGACCTGATCCAGCGATTCCTGCCGTGGCCGGTGCTGGCGTCGGCGGACCGTTCCCTCGGTCTCGAACGTACGTGGGAGCAGGACTGGGTGCAATCGCGCAAGGCGTCCACCTCCTGCGAATCGGTCAGACCGTCCAGACCGAACGAGTGGGAACAGGAGATTGCCGATCTCTACGATGCGGGCCTGGCGACGGGGGTGCCGGCGCCGGGCGACTGCGGCGCGGGGCAGCGATGCGATCTGCCCTCGCTCATCCTCAACACGGCGACCATCGAGCACGGGGCGCGCGTCCTGCAATCGAATCTGCGGATTCCGTCGGCCTCCGCGCTCGATCTTCTGGCGCCACCGCTCGTGACGGCGGGACTACGTTTGTCGGGAGCCGTCCACAACAGCGCACGCTTCCCCTATGCGAGTCCCGCGGGCACGGTGCGCATGCGTGCGACCTCGTCGGAGGCTGCAGCGACGTCGGCGACGGACACGCGGGGCCCGGTCTGGGGGCACGTCGTGGACGGCGGGTATTTCGAAGCCTCCGGGGCGGAATCCCTCGTGGACGTGCTGACACTGCTGGAACGCGACGACAAGCTGCACCGGGTCGGCCGGCGACTCGAGACGACGACGGGACGCCCCGTGGTCGCCATCGTCGTCGACAACACGCCGTCGGCGGAAGCGGATTGGCTCTGCCGACCCGATCGGCCGGCCGAACCGGACGCGGCCGTCCGGCGCCCCGCGGGGACCGCGCCGAACCTCTTGGAAGTGTTCGGTCCCCCGCTCGGCCTGTTCGAGGCGCGCGGCGGACGAGGGCGCGACGCGGAAGTGCGCCTGCGGGACCGGGTCGGCGGCTGCGGACCGCAATTCATCGAACTGCGGCTGCCGCGGTATCTCGTGCAGACCCAGCCGGCGATGACGTGGGGGTTGAACGGCACGTCGCGCCAATTGATGGCTGCCGCAACGCTGGCACGGACGAGTCCGTGCACCGTCGCGGATCGCTATCTGCTCGACAACCTCCGGGCATTGCGGCATTGGCTCGGGGTGTCGTCCGACCCCGTGGTTCCGCCGTGGCAGTGTCATGTCGGCGCCGTCTCCGGAGGGCAATCATGAACACGACGGTTGCAGTTCCCGCCTGGATCGATGGTCCGCGGCGCTGGTGCGGCGGGCTCATCGCGTCGTTGGGGGGCGGGGCCGCGGTTCTGCTGGTCGTCCTGACCTGTCTCGCGTTCTCGCCGGATCCTGCCCCCGCGCCGGACGACGGCTTCTGCACGCAGGCGGTGTCGGAGCGCCAGATCGCGCGTGCGACGGTTCGTCTCGGGATCACGGGGACCCCGGACGGCGTCGCGACGACCCTCGCGTCCGTCGTTCCCGGCCGCCGTGGCTGCGTGGGCAGCGCGATCGATGCGCTGTTCCAGGCGTCGGTCACGGATCGCGAGTGGTTCATGCCGTTCTACCTGCTCACGTTCGTTGCCGTGGCGGCCTGGCTCGCTGCGACGGCGGCGGGCGTGCCCGTGCGTCGCCGCGCTCCGGTCCTGGCGGCGTCAGTGGCCATCGTCGTGCTGGCCGCGATGCTCTTTCATCGCGATCGGCAGGAGAACGACGCGCTCGACGGCGTGCTGCGCGGGGAGGCGGCCCAACTCGCGGATGCCCATCACCCCGGCGCGTCGCCCGAGGCCGTGCGGGCGTTGCGAGTCGTCTCGGTGGCGAAATGGCGCCTCGTCGCGGCGCTGCTCGCCGCGATGGGGCTGGCCTTCTCGCTGATCGGCGGCGGCTGGCGCGGGTGCGCCGTCCTGCTGTTCGTCGCCAGCCTGGCGATCGGCTGGGGGAGCAGCCGCGACATCGCGTCCGTGGATCTTGCCGTCCGCGCGATCGCCGTCGGCTTCGTGCTGATGTTCTGCACGCTCGTCCTGTTTGCCGTGCTCTGGTTCCGCGAACGCCGCGCACGCCGGCGCGGCCCGACGCTATAGTCCGGCTTCCCCAGCCTTCCGGAGCCTGCCATGCCGCGCGTGACGTTTCAGTCGATCGACGAACTCGAGTCCCGCGTGGGCCAGGAGGTGGCGGTCAGCGACTGGACCGAGATCAGTCAGGCGCGCATCGACCAGTTCGCGGAGGCGACCGGCGACTTCCAGTGGATCCACGTCGACGTCGAACGGGCGCGGCGTGAATCGCCGTTCGGTGCGCCCGTCGCGCACGGCTACCTGACGCTGTCGCTGCTCGCCAAGATGGCGCAGGACTCCTTCGATTTCCCGTTCTCGCGCATGGGCGTGAACTACGGGCTGAACCGCGTGCGATTCACGGCCCCCGTCCCGGTGGGCAGCCGCCTGCGCGGCCGCTTCACGCTGCAGCGGCTCGAGCGGATCGACGGTGGCGTGCAGATGATCTGGCAGGTGACGATGGAGCGCGAGGGCAGCGACAAGCCGGTGATGATTGCCGAGTCGGTCTCTCGGCGCTACGGCTGACCGTCCGGTCGGCCCGGCGACGCATCCGATACCGCGGTCGACGCGGACGTGACGAGGCGGTCGGCCGCGAACACGTAGGAATCCATGCCGATCACGCCGAAGGTCACACCGGTGTAGGCGCGCAGGTGGTGCCCCGCGCCGTGCGCCGCACCGAACGCCGTGAAGAAAGGCAGCAGATGGTCTTCGGTGGGATGAGCGCGAGCGGCGTGCGGCGCCTGCGTCCGGTAGGCCACGAGGGATTCCATGTCGTCCGCGAGGGTCCGCTCGGCCATCCACTCACGGAATTCCCGCACGTAGGGCGCTTCGCCGGCATTTTCCGGGAGCATGCGGAACTCGCTCAGGTTGTGCGTGATGCCGCCCGACCCGATGATCAGGACGCCCTCATCCGTCAGCGGTGCGAGTGCCTGGCCGACGGCGAAGTGATGCGCGGGACCGCGAGCCAGCTGGAAGGATAGCTGTGCGACGGGAAGGTCGGCGGCAGGGACCATGTGCATGAGCGGAACCCAAGCGCCGTGATCGAGTCCGCGGACCGGATCGCGATGAACGGGCAATCCGACACCCGTCAGCAGGGCGGCCACGCGATCGGCGAGCGCCGGCGCCCCGGGTGCCGGATACCGCAGGCGGTACAGCGGTGCCGGGAAGCCGTAGAAATCGTGGATGGTTTCCGGCTGCACCGCGGACGATACTGCCGGTGCGTCCGTCTCCCAGTGGGCGGAGATCATGAGGATGGCGCGAAACGGCGGCAGGGACGCACCGACCTTCTTGAGTGCCGCGCCCGCCATGCCCGGGTCCAGGGCAAAGGTCGGCGCGCCGTGGGAGACGAAGAGGGTGGGCAGTCGCGACACGGGATCATTCCGGTGAGATCGGTTGCGGCCATTGGAGCACACGCGGGAAGCGCTGGGAATCGCGGCGCCGCTGCAATGCCCGCGATGCGATGAATGCGCGATACTCCGCTCCTGTTCCGGACGACACGCGCAGCTCGCGCCTCACCGCCCCATGGCCCGTTCCGATTTCCGATTCCATCACCGACTGCGCGTCCGCTGGGCCGAAGTGGACCGTCAAGGCATCGTCTTCAACGGCCACTATCTCACGTACTTCGACGTCGGCATCACCGAATACTGGCGCGCGGCCGGCATCCCCTATCCGCAGGGACTCATCGAGCACGGCAGCGATCTGTACGTCGTGAAGGCGACCGTCGAATACCACCGGTCGGCGGAGTACGACGACGAGATCGACGTCTGCATGCGGGTGGCGCGCATCGGCCGTTCCAGCATGCAGTTCCGCGTCGAGATCCATCGGGGCGAGGACCACTTGATCAGCGGGGAACTGGTGTACGTGAATGCCGACCCGGCGACCCGCAGGTCGGCCCCGGTGCCCGATTTCCTGCGCGCGGCGATCATCGCGCTGGAGGGCCGCGACCCCGGCGCGTGACGGCCGCCGCCGGACCATCATCCAGGAAGCCGCACTGTCGCCGGTGGCATACTGCGGCCCTGCATCAATGAGGGACTCCCATGGATTTCGAATTTTCGTCGAAGGTCAAGGAATACCAGACGCGCGTCAGTGCGTTCATGGACGCGCATGTCTACCCGCAGGAAGGTCGTTTCGTCGAGGAGATCGAACAGAACCGCCGCCAGGGCGACGCGTGGATCCCCACGCGCTTCATCGAAGAGCTGAAGGTCAAGGCCCGCGCCGCGGGTCTGTGGAATCTGTGGCGGCCGAAGGACCACGGCGGCGAACTCACCAATCTGGAATACGCGCCGCTGTGCGAGATCATGGGGCGCGTGAGCTGGGCACCGGAGGTCTTCAACTGTTCCGCACCCGACACGGGCAACATGGAAGTGCTGCTGCGCTACGGTGCGCCGGAGCACCAGGCGACGTGGTTGACGCCTCTGCTGAACGGCGAGATCCGCTCCGCGTTCCTGATGACGGAACCCGAGGTGGCGTCCTCAGACGCGACCAACATCCAGTGCAGCATCCGGCGCGTCGGCGACGAGTACGTGATCAACGGCCGCAAGTGGTGGTCTTCCGGCGCCGGTGATCCCCGCTGCAAGATCTACATCGTGATGGGCAAGTCCGACCCGGACAACGCCGACCGGCATCGCCAGCAGTCGATGATCCTGGTGCCTGCGGACGCCCCGGGCGTCAAGGTGCTGCGTCCCCTCAGCGTGTTCGGTTACGACGATGCGCCGCACGGCCACATGGAAGTGCTGCTCGAGAACGTACGCGTGCCGGCGTCGAACATCCTGCTCGGCGAGGGACGCGGTTTCGAGATCGCGCAGGGTCGCCTCGGACCGGGGCGGATCCATCACTGCATGCGGATCATCGGCCAGGCCGAGCGCGCCCTGGAGCTGATGTGCAAGCGTCTTCAGGCACGCGTGGCGTTCGGCAAGCCGGTGTCCGAACAGTCGGTCTGGCACGAGCGCATCGCCGAGTCGCGCTGCATGATCGAGCAGGCGCGCCTGCTGACGCTGGAGGCCGCCTACAAGATGGACACGGTCGGCAACAAGGCGGCCCGCGCCGAGATCGCCATGATCAAGATCGTCGCGCCCAACATGGCGCAGAAGATCATCGACTGGGCCATCCAGGCGCACGGCGGCGGCGGGGTGTCGGATGTGTTCCCCCTGGCCTGGATGTATGCCTGGAACCGGACGCTGCGGCTGGCCGACGGTCCGGACGAGGTGCATCGCAACCAGCTCGCGAAACTGGAGCTGCGCAAGTACCAGCATCGGTGAGGCCGTGAAGTCGTGACCGGAGAGGCGGTACGCCGGTACCGCCTTCCGCGGCGCGTCGCGCGACCGAATCGCGCCGCCACGCCTTCACGTCCTCGCACCTTCACGTCTAGAAGTCTTCACACATTCACGCCTTCGCGAGGGACGGATGACACTTCAGCTCTGCGGCTTCGCTGCCAGCAACTACTACAACAAGGTCAAGATCGCGCTGCTGGAGAAAGGCGTCCCGTTCGAGGAGGTGAACGTCTACACGCCTGTCGGACCGGAACACCGCCCGGACACGCCGATGGGCAAGGTGCCTTTCCTGCGGACGCCCGCCGGCCCGCTGGCCGAATCCCAGGTGATCGTCGAATACCTGGAGGACGCGTTTCCCGAGAAGCCTCTGTACCCGAGGGATGTCTTCGCCCGGGCCAAGACGCGCGAAATCGTCGCGATCATGGAGATCAACGTCGAACTCGTGATGCGACGCCTGTACGGCGCGGCGTTCTTCGGCGGGCAGGCGAGCGACGCCCTGAAGGCGGAGGTCGAACCGGTCCTCCGGCGCGGCTGCCTCGCGCTCGCGCGGGTGGCTTCCTTCGACGGGTTCATCGACGGCGGGGCATTCTCGGTGGCGGACTGTGCCGCCGTGGTGCATCTGCCGATGCTCGGTTCCGTGTCGAGGGACGTTCTGGGCACGGACCTGCTGACGGAGTGCCTGCCGGGGGCGCGCGAGTATCTGAAGCGGCTCTCGAGCCGCGAATCCATCACCCGGACGAATGCCGATCGCAAAGCCGGCTATGACGCGTTCATCGAACACCGGCGCGCGCTCGCGGCGCGCTGAGGAGCGCATTTCGTCCGCTTGGTCTGCGTTCGGTTGTTGCGATGCACCATAGTTGCAAGTTCATGATTGTGGTGGGAATCGAAACCGGCCGCCGAGGGGTCGTTTTCAGAGCGGATTTCACGGCGTTATATCGCCAAAAACATAAAGCTTTTCAAGGCCTTTCGTGAGCCGGGAAATCGGTTGAAAGGGTCATGTAGTTCGTGTAGTGTCCCGCCGGTCTTGCAGTACGTAGGACAGCGTAGTCAACCAACCTCACGTTTCCGACCGAAAGGGGGAGTTCTCAAAATGGCGATCTCTTTTAACCTGAACGGGAAACAGACGAGCGTGGATGTCGCTCCCGACACCCCGCTTCTCTGGACCCTCCGCGACGAATTGGGCATGACCGGCACCAAGTTCGGTTGCGGCAAGGCGCTTTGCGGCGCCTGTACCGTGCACCTGAATGGCATGGCCGTGCGTTCGTGCCAGACCCCGGTCGGCTCCGTCGCCGGGCAGAAAGTCACGACGATCGAAGGTCTTGCGGCCAACCACCCCATCAAGAAGGCCTGGGTTGCCCTCGACGTGCCGCAGTGCGGCTACTGCCAGCCCGGCCAGATGATGCAGGCCGCGGCCCTGATCGCGAACAACAAGAAGCCCAGCGACGCCGATATCGACGCCTGGATGTCCGGCAACATCTGCCGCTGCGGCACGTACCCCCGTATCCGCGCGGCCATCAAGGCGGCTGCGGCCTAACGGAGACAAAAAGACATGGAAAACACTGCTCGTCGTGACTTCCTGAAGGGTTCCGCCGCGGTCGGTGGCGGTCTCGCGCTCGGCTTCTACCTGCCCGGCGCCTCCAAGGTCGCCGAAGCCCAGGCCGCCGCGCACTCCCCCAACGCGTGGGTCCGGATCGGTACCGACAACTCGATCACCATCATGTGCGCCCGTTCGGAAATGGGCCAGGACGTCTACACGTCCCTCGCGATGCTGATCGCCGAAGAACTCGAAGTGGACGTGAACAAGGTCAAGGTCGAGTTCGCCCCGCCCGCCGAGGTCTACATCAACGCCCTGCTTGGCGGCCAGCTCACCGGAGGATCGACCTCCGTGCGCGACGCCTGGGAAAAGCTGCGCAAGGCGGGTGCCTCCGCGCGCATGATGCTGGTGGCTGCCGCTGCCCAGCAGTGGGGTGCGGACGCAGGACAGTGCAAGGCCGCAGGCGGTGCAGTGACCGGCCCCGGCGGCAAGCGCGCCACCTACGGACAACTGGCCGAAGCCGCGTCGAAGATGGAAGTGCCGAAGGACGTGCCGCTGAAGCCCGTCTCCGAGTTCAAGCAGGTCGGCAACGCCAAGCAGAAGCGCCTGGATACGCCCGCCAAGGTGGCCGGCACGGCGACGTTCGGTATCGATGTCCGCGTTCCGAACATGCTGTACGCCGCGGTCGCGATGCCTCCGATGATCGGCGGCAAGGTCGAGAGCTACGATGACTCGCGCGCCAAGAACATGCCCGGCGTGAAGGCCGTCGTCCAGTACAGCCGCGGCGTCGCCGTGGTGGCCGATTCGTACTGGCAAGCGAAGAAGGCGAAGGACCTCCTGGAGATCACCTGGGATGCGGGCCCCAACGCCAACAACGACATGCGCAAGGTGTGGGGTGGCCTGAAAGAGGCTTCCGCGCAGCCCGGTGCCGTGTTCCGGGAAGCCGGTGACGCCGATGGCGCCCTGAAGGCCGCCACCAAGGTGTTCGAAGCGACGTACGAACTGCCGTTCCTGTCGCACTCTCCGATGGAGCCGATGAACACGGTGGCCGACGTCCGGGCAGACGGCGCCACGATCATCACCCCGACCCAGTTCCAGCAGCTGGTGCCGTTCGTGGTGGCCGGTGCCACCGGTCTGAAGCCCGAGCAGGTCAAGGTCATCACGACCTTCCTGGGGGGGGGCTTCGGTCGTCGCGTGGAAGTCGACTACACGATCGATGCCGCGGAAATCTCCAAGGCGGTCGGTGCTCCGGTGAAGATGGTCTGGAGCCGTGAAGACGACATGACGCACGACTCGTATCGTCCGGGGGGCCTGTACAAGGTCGCCATGGCGGTCGACGGTGCCGGCAAACCAGTGGCCTACCGCTTCCACGGAACGAGCCCGTCGATCTCCTCGCGCCTGTTCCCGAGCATCGTGAAGGATGGCATCGACCCGTTCGCCGTCGAAGGCATCGACAACCTGCCTTACGCCATCCCCAACCACAAGCTCACCTACCAGATGCACGACTCCGGGATCACCCCCGGCTACTGGCGCGGTGTGTCCCACAACCTGAACTGCTACGTCGTGGAAGGTTTCATGGACGAAGTGGCCAAGGCCGTGGGGAAGGATCCGATCCAGTACCGGATCGACAACCTCGAGTACACGGGCGAGAAGCACAAGTGGTCGGGCCTGTCCGCCGGTGTTGCGGTCGGCGCCCGCATGAAGCGCGTGCTGGAAGACGTCCGTGCGAAGTCCGGCTGGGGTGCCAAGCTCCCCGACGGCAAGGGCCAGGGCGTGGCCGTGATGGAAGGCTACAACTCCGTCATCGCCTGCGTTGCGGAAGTGAGCGTCAGCAAGAACTACGACGTGTCCGTCGAGAAGATCACGTACTCGGCTGATGCCGGTCCGCTGATCCACCCCGACCAGGCCGCGGCGCAGGTCGAGAGCTCCACGATCTACGGGATGTCGGCATGTCTGTACGGCGAAATCACCGTCAAGAACGGTGGCGTCGAACAGAACAACTTCGACATGTACCGCATGGTCCGGATGAACGAGGCGCCCAAGTCCATCACCATCAACTGGATCCCGGCCGCCAAGGATCAGCCGCCCGGCGGTCTGGGCGAACCCGCCACGGCCATTGTTCAGGCCGCGATCGGCAACGCGATCTTCGCGGCGACGGGCATCCGTGTCCGCCGCATGCCGTTCACGCCCGAGAACATCAAGACGTATGCGGATCCGCGTCACACGATGAAGCCGAAGTCGGTCTGATCGACTGAGGTGTCGTCAGCCGGTTCGGCCGGCTGATGTTCGGCCCCTGCGTGACACCGTTTCAGGTGTCGTTCAGGGGCCGATTTGTTTTCGGCGCCGTCCGCTCTTCCGAACCCACACGGGCGATGCAGGCGCGTCGTCCGCGGGTCCCATGACTGCGGGCGTCGCCGCCGGACGGACAGCCGTCTTCACCTGCCTCGGGTTTTCGGGCATTCTCGACGCACGTCGGGCGCTGTTCGAGACTTGTCGGGGCGCAGCGTTGTATCGTCAAAAATAGACCGGTGTGCCCCTGGCACCGGCAGGTGAGGCGGGTATGGACAGTGTCGATCTCCAGGTCTTGAAGAGCGCTGCGCAGTGGTTGGGCGAAGGGCATCGGGTGGTGCTGGCCACCGTGACGGAAACCTGGGGGTCCTCACCTCGTCCACCGGGCGCCATGCTCGCCGTGAGAGGGGATGGGCTGGTGGCCGGTTCGGTCTCGGGCGGATGTGTCGAGGACGATCTGATCGACAAGGTCCGGGAGAAGTCCCTGGCGGCCGATACGCCCGAAACCACGATTTACGGTATCAGCAAGGAGGACGCGCAGCGCTACGGCTTGCCGTGCGGCGGCCGATTGCAACTCGTGCTCGAACCGGTCAAGGACGTCGCGTCGGTCCGCGGCGTGCTCGACAGCATCGAGCGCCATGAACTCGTCGCCCGCCGGCTGGACATGCGGTCGGGGGCGGCCGCTTTGACCCCCGCCAGCCGGAGCGACGTCCTTGCCTTCAACGGACAGATCCTCACGACCGTGCATGGTCCGCGGTGGCGGTTGCTGATCATCGGGGCCGGCCAGCTGTCGAAGTATGTGGCCATGATGGCCCAGGCGCTCGACTACGACGTGATCGTCTGCGACCCGCGCGAGGAGTACGCGGTGACGTGGGACGTCCCCAATACGACGCTCCTGCGCGAGATGCCCGACGACGTGGTCGTCGAACTGAACCTGGACAGCCACAGCGCCGTCGTCGCCGTGACGCACGATCCCAAGCTCGACGACCTGGCCCTCATCGAGGCATTGAAGTCACCGGCGTTCTACGTCGGAGCACTGGGTTCACGCCTCAATACCCAGAAGCGCCGAGAGCGACTCGAGCAGTTCGATCTGTCGAAGGAAGAGTTGGCGCGCCTGCACGGTCCGGTCGGACTCCGTATCGGCAGCAAGACGCCTCCGGAAATCGCCGTTGCGATCATCGCGGAGATGACCGCGGTGCGGCATGAGGTTCCGCTCGACCGCGTGGGCGTGAAGACGCTGGACGAGGACGCCACGCTGACCGTTTGCCGGTAGACGCGGCCGGTGGCGCCACAGCGTCAAAGGATTCGACGCACGCGGGAGCCTCGAGGCTCCCGCGTGCGTTTGGAGCGGTTGAACCACACACAGCAGGAGTGATCAGTGAGACTCAAGGACAAGATCGCGATCGTCACGGGCGGCGCACAGGGGTTCGGCGAAGGGATCGCGCGCCGGTTCGCCGAGGAAGGCGCTGCCGTGATGGTGGCGGACATCAATGACGAACCGGGTCGGCGCGTGGTTGCAGACATCGTGTCGAAAGGCGGCAAGGCGGCCTACCGTCACAGTGACGTGACGAAGGATGCCGACTGGGCGACCCTGGTTCGCGCCACGATCGAGACTTTCGGCGGGCTCACCACCTGCGTGAACAATGCCGGCACGACGCACCGCAATCAGCCGATGCTCGACGTGTCGGAAGAGATGTTCGATCGGATCTACGCCGTCAACGTGAAGAGCCTCTATCACAGTGCCAAGCACTGCGTCCCGGCGTTTCGGCAGGCCGGTGGCGGCGTCTTCGTGAACATTGCCTCGACGGCCGGGGTGCGTCCGCGTCCGGGTCTCACCTGGTACAACGGATCGAAGGGCGCAGCCATCATGACCAGCCGGTCGATGGCGGTGGAACTGGCGCCCGACAAGATCCGGGTGTGCATCATCAATCCCGTCGCAGGCGAGACCCCGCTGCTCAAGGAATTCATGGGGCAGGACACGCCGGAGATCCGCGCCAAGTTCGTGGCCTCGGTCCCGCTCGGGCGCTTGTCGACGCCCCTCGATATCGCCAACACGGCGCTGTGGCTCGCTTCCGACGAAGCATCGATGATCACCGGGACCTGCGTCGAAGTGGACGGCGGTCGCTGCGTCTGAGCCTGGACGCGATGCGCGCGGCGCCATTCCGCCGTGCGCGTCGGCCCGGGAGTCGGACGCAGTCCCGGGTCGATCGAAGCGGCGGCCTCCACCGCACGGCCGGCCGCTCTCCCGAGCGCGTGGACCGGTGCCGTGCGACGGCATCCCTCGGTCGAAGCCGACACCACCGCCAGGGTCACGGGGCCCTGGCGCCCGCAGTCCTACGACTTGTGCCGTAGCAGTTGATTTTCCTCTCGAAATTCGCTGTGCCAAGCGTAGACAAACCTCACGGATTGACGTAGTTTGGCGCTCAAATAGAAAGGAGACCGGACCCCGTTCTTCCCGCCCATCGGGCGGCCCGTCCCACCCTTTCCCAGAACATGAAGCCGGTATCCCGTGAACGTTGCGCCCGCGCATCGTCTCGGCGGGCGCGCCGGCGGTTTGCGGGTCGTCCGGTGGGTCGTCCTGATGCGGGGGGGTGTCGTTCACCCGATCCGTCCAGCGATTCGCCGGTCCCCATTCGAGAGACTAGAGGGAGCGGACATCCGCACCGGTGCCGTGCGCAGGTGGTCCGCCCCAGGAGACCGCCGTGCTTGGACAACGCATCCTTCAGCGCCTGTTCGGCCATCGCCGACCGCTGCCTCAGTGCCCCGCTGCCCTGCCATTCCGCCGCAAGGCGCTCCTGGAAGCCCTCGAAGACCGCGTGCTGCTGTCGGCGGATCTCGCACCCAACACCGAGACGCTGCTCGCCAGCGGGCTGCAGCAGCTCGGTACCTGGTCGGAGGGGCTCGCGTCCGTCGAGCAACTCGCCAAGAAACTGCCGGTCGTCAACACGGCCATCGGACCCGGGCTCGACATCGCACAGATCCTGCAGGATCGCATCCTCACGCCGGTCCAGGTCTATCTGGCCCAGGGCGGCACCCAGACGACCGACGGCGTCGTTTCCGCGCTGGCCGCCGCGCTCGGCGCCAGCAATGTGTCCGGAGATCAGTTCGGCGACGAGATCCGTTTCGACGTCACGCTGAACGACACCCGCACCCTCCAGAACCTCCCGTTCGCGCTGCAGGCCACCAGTGCCGGCATCGGCTTGACGGCGGATGCCAACGGCAAGCTCGACCTCGCGCTCGATCTCGACCTGGACTTCTCCTTCGGCATCGACCTGCGTGACGGGCTGGCTCCGGAGGAGCGGTTCTTCATTCGCGTCGACGACTTCAAGGCGTCGGCCACGGCGAATGCGGCGCTCGATTTCGGGCTGGCGGTGGGGTTCCTCGACGCCCAGGTGCAGAGCGGCACGCTGTCGATGAATGCGCTGCTCGACATCGACCTTCTCAATCCGGATGCGGATGCGAAGGGCAACATCACGCTGTCGGAACTGCTCGGCACGACCATCGAGACCCTGGTCACGCCGACCGTGGTGAGCGGCACGATCAACGGCAATCTTCCGGTCGCGATCCAGGCGCTCGGCAGCTTCAACGCGGGCAACGCCGCGGTCACGATCAGCGGCAACAACATCTTCGACCAGGCGCCGACCGTCGGCGTCACCGGGACCGCCTCGGAGGACATCCTCAATTTCGGCCGGGCGCAACCGGAAGCCGTGCTGCAGACGCTCAATCAGGTGGCATCGTGGTTGAACGGACTGCGCACCTCCGATGCCTTCAACGGCGTGATTCCGCTTGCGGAGAGCCGCAAGTTCGCCGAGGTGCTGCGCTTTGCCGAGGGCTTCACGTCCGGGCTGATCGACCATCTGAAGAACGAGCAGGGCGTCGCGACCTTCGCCACCGCCCAGACTTTCGCGCAGAAGCTGTCGCAGCTCCTGGGACTCCCTGCGGAGGCGATCAACGCCAACTACAACGCGAGCACCAATCAGCTCACGTTCTTCCTTCGGCTGCAGAATTCCTTTGCGGCGTCCTCCGATCCGATCAAGTTCAACCTCAATCTCGCGCCGCTCGGCGGCGTCACCACGTCGAGCGTGCTCTCGATCGACGCGAGCGGCACCGTGCAGTTCGTGCTGGGATTCGACCTGTCGCCCTACAGTGCGGTGCTCGTGGCCGACGACGTGCTGCCGGCCAACGGCGTCCTGTCCCAGAACGCCACGATGAAGGTGTCGCTGGACAGCGGCGCCTACGTCGACGTGACCGTCGCACGCGATACGACCAACACCACGCGCGCCCATCTGATCACGGACATCAACGCGGCGTTCACGGCGGCCGGGCTCGTCGGGCTGACGGCATCGCTCGACACGAACCGGCTGAGGCTCACCTACGGCGGCGGCTACATCGGGGCGTTCCTGAACATCCTCGTGCCGAACATCGCGACCAACACCGCCGCCACCGAACTGCGCCTCAAGGCCACCAACACGGCGGTGGATTCGCTGTCGAAGAAGGCCTTCCTGCGTGACGTGCGTGCCACCGGCAACGTGTCGGCCAACGCCGCAGACATCGATGCGACCGCGAACTTCGGCTTCTTCGGGGTCGGCGTCCAGAACGGCAATGCCGCCGTCACCGCGGCCATCGACGTGCAGTTCCGCAAGCCCGGTCAGCCCTCGGCGATCCTGCGCTTCTCCGACCTGTTCGAAGGACTCAACAACATCCCGCAATGGACGCAGATCACGTCCACGGGAACGTTGAGCGCGAACCTGCCGATCGCCGTCACCGGCAACATCATCGGACTGCCCGGAGCGCCGAAGGTGCAGATCAGCATGAGCAACGTGTTCCAGCCGAACACGCTCTCCGTGACCTTCCCCGATCTGCAGCCGCTGCTCAACTACAAGGAGCTCGGGTTCGACGACGTCCTCACGGCATTCGGGCAGCTGGTCACGTACCTGGGCAACATCGAGGGCTTCTCGTTCCTGAATCAGGACCTGCCGCTCATCGACCGCAGCGTCACCGACCTGGTGAGCTTCATCTCCAAGTTCTCCGACGCGAAGACGGCCCTGCAGAACGGTGGCGCCGCCACGATCCAGGCGCTCGAGCACGCCATCGAACAGGCCTTCGGGATCGCCCCGAACGCCCTGTCCGTCGTCTTCGCCAACCAGTCGATCGAATTCGATCTCGATCTCACGCGCAGCTTCAGCGACGACGTCGCGCTCGATCTCGACCTCGGCCAGCTCGCGGGCTTCACCAGCACCGACGGCAACAACCTGAACGGCGTCGGCGACCTCATCGACGTCGGCGGCAGCGGGGCACTCGCGGTCGAGGCGGCGGCGGCGCTCAACCTGATCTTCGGCTTCGACCTCACGGCACCGGCGACGCCCCGGGCCTACATCCGGGATGACTCGAGAATCGACCTCACCGCGAAGGTCGCCGGATCGAACCTCAACTTCGACGCGGCGATCGGGCCGCTGGGCATCTTCATCCGCAATGGCTCCGTCTATCTGGACAACGGCGCCGGTACCCCTGCCAGCTTCAGCGTGACGTTGAACCCGGTCGCCGGCGATCGCTACTACACGAACCAGTGGAGCACCGGCATCCTCCAGGCAACGCTGGCCGGTCGCGCGGGCGCCACGCTGCCGGTGTACTTCCCGACCGTGACCAATCCCGTGGGCGGCGCCGGCAACAACAACATCCAGCTCACGATCGGCAACCTCGCCAACATCGGCGGCACGACGACGCTGACCGCGCCGAACCTCGCGGCCGAGATCGGCAGCATCGACCTGTTCAACAACATGAACAGCTTCGTCGACGGCATCGACCTGATCCTCGCGACGATCCAGGATGCGCTCGACGGTCAGGTGTTCGGCATCAACCTGCCGTTCGTCGGAGACAGTCTGAAGGACGGGGCGCAGTTCATCGAGGACCTGCGCGTGAACGTCGTGCAGCGGCTGAACGACGCGCTCTCCGGCGGGACACAGTCCGCGACGATGGTGAAGCAGATCCTGTTCGATGCCTTCGGCCCCAGTGGCGTCAACATCCTGCTCGACGGCAGCGACGCGGGTACGCAGGTCACCTTGGACGACGTCGGCTTCACGACCGTCGACAACAACAGCGACGGCATCGTCGACGACGTCAAGTTCAACCTGAAGCTCGGCAAGCAGGTCACGATCGGCGCGCCCATCGGTTTCGACATCGGACTGCCGGGTCTCGGCCTGGCGGTGGCGGACAACGCGGCGGTGGAGCTGGGGCTCGGCTTCGCATTCGATCTCGGCATCGGCGTCAGCCGCAACGACGGCGTGTACATCGATACGTCGGCGGCGAACGAGATCGGCGTCACGCTGGACGCGCATCTCGCGGACTTCGCGATGGGCGGCACCCTCGGCTTCCTGCGTCTCAAGATCCAGGACGAGACCACCGACGCCGACGGCCAGGACCCGAGCTTCTTCAGCGGTGGCTTCACCATCGACCTGAAGGATCCCGTGGGCGGCAACAACCGGCTCACGTTCAATGAGCTGGCGGGCGGCAACCTGAACTTCTCGCAGGTCGTGTCGGCGCAACTGTCGGCCGACGCGGTCATCAACCTCGACCTGACGCTCGGCGTGCCGGGAGACTTCGGCGTCACCGATCCCAACAACGCGAACTTCCTCAGCGACCAGTTCCCGTCGCTGCAGGCCGACTTCAACCTCACCTGGCACTTCACGCCGGCCACGGGCCTGTCGGGCAGCCTGCAGAACGTCTCGTTCGATCACGTCCGCCTGAATTTCGGCGAGTTCCTCAACAGCTTCCTCGGCCCCATCGTCGACAACATCTCGGGGATCTTCGATCCGCTGAAGCCCGTCATCGACGCCGTGACGGAGCCGCTGCCCGTCATCTCGGACGTCGCCGGCGAGGACTACACGCTGCTCGATCTGGCGGCGGACTTCGGCTTCATTCCCCAGTCCACGGCGGACTTCGTCGAAGCGGTGGGCGACATCCTCGACTTCGTCGACATGATCGAGTCGACGGCGGCGGATGGCACGTACATGGACTTCGGCAGCTTCAACCTCAACGGCGTGGATCTGCGCAACGAGGCATCGAAGAGCCAGCTGTCGAACGGGAACGTCCTGAACGGGCGCACTTCGGCGCCGACCACGTCCCTGGCCGACCAGTTCAACGCGATCGCGCCGAACCTCAAGACGCAGAAGGAGAAGATCAAGGGCGCCGAGTCCGGCTTCAAGATCCCGCTGCTGGAAGATCCGCTGTCGGCGTTCAAGCTGCTGCTCGGGCAGAACGTGGACTTGTTCACGTACACGACGCCGTATTTCCAGCTCGGCTTCGACTTCGAGCTGGAATTCGGTCCCGTCGCGGTGGTGATGGGCGTGCCCATCTTCGTGATCTTCGGTGGCGGCGCCGGACTCGAGGGACAGTTCACCTTCGGCTACGACACCCAGGGCATCTTCGATGTCGCCAAGTCGGGCTTCGCGCCCGACCTGCTGAACGGCTTCTACGTCGCCGACTGGGACGCCAACGGCAAGGACATCGACGAGATGGTCCTGACCTCGCAGATCTATGCCGGCGCGAAGGCCGATGTCTGGCTGGCGGAGATCGGCGCCAAGGGCGGGATCTTTGCCGACATCTACATGAACATCAACGACCCGAACGACGACGGCAAGCTCCGCGGCAAGGAGTTGTTCGAGGTCATCAGCAACGGCTTCCTGTGCGCGTTCGACTACCGCGGCGAGATGGGCGCGTTCCTCTCGGTCTTCGCCGAGGTCGGCATCTGGCCCTTCGAGTTCGAGTTCGAATTCGAGATCGCGCGGGTGACGATCATCAGCTTCGAGATCGATTGCGACGAACCGCCGCCGGTGCTCGCCACGCTGGACGAGGCCACCGGGGAACTCACGCTGAACATGGGCCCGCGGGCGGCCCAGCGCCTGCACGGCGACACTTCCGACGGCGACGAATCGTTCGTCGTGAAGCAGGTGGGGTCCGGCACCGTGATGGTGTCCGCCTTCGGCTACAACCAGCTCTACGGCCGCTTCTCCAATCTGGAGAGCGGTGAACTCGGACCCGACGTCACGAAGATCATCGGCTACGGCGGCGCCGGGGGCGACACGATCGAGATCAAGGAGAACGTCGACATCCCGGTGGCGCTGTGGGGCGACTTCGCGGACGGCAATGCCCCGGGCGGCAACGACATCATCATCGCGGCCGGCAGCGGCCCCACGCGCGTCCAGGGCGGCAAGGGCACGGACGAGATCTACGGCGGCGTCGGCGACGACTACCTCTGGGGCCAGAGCGAGTCCGGCGTCGGCGACGACAACGCGGCGGACAAGTTGTTCGGTCGCGGCGGCAACGATCACCTCTACGGCAACGGCGGCGACGACCAGCTGATCGGCGAGGCAGGCAACGACACCCTCGACGGCGGGGCCGGTGCCGATTCGATCTACGGTTCCGACGGCGACGACGTGATCTTCGGCGGCGCCGGTGACGACGTGATCTACGGCCAGGCCGGGCTCGACGTGATCGAAGGCGGCGCGGGGACGGACTCGATCTCGGGCGGGGCGCACAACGACACGATCTACGGCTTCAGCCTCACGGGTGCGGGCGACGACAACGCGCGCGATCTGCTGTGGGGCGATTTCGCCGCCGGGACGCCGCTGGAGCGGCCCGACGACGGCGGACCGTCCGGCGACGACGTGATCTACGGACAGGGCGGCAATGACGATCTCTTCGGCGAGGGCGGCCGCGACCGGCTCTACGGTGGCGGTGCCAACGACTTCCTCTCCGGCGGCGCCGACGAGGACCAGATCTTCGGCGAAGCCGGGCCCGACACCATTCGTGGCGGCACCGGCGCCGACCTGATCTACGGCGGCCTCGACGGCGACGACATCAATGGCGACCAGGGCAACGACCTCATCTACGGCGAGGAAGGCGGCGACACGATCCTGGGCGGCGCGGACGACGACACGATCCTCGCGGGGACGGGCAACGACATCATCCGCGGCCAGGAAGGCGACGACCAGGCTTTCGGCGAGGAAGGCGACGATCAGCTCTCCGGGGACCTCGGTGACGACATCCTCGTCGGCGGCCTCGGCAACGACTTGGCGTGGGGTGGCGTGGGCAAGGACCGCATCTACGGGTCCGACGGTCTCGACGAGTTGTTCGGCGGCGGGAACGACGACGCGATCTACGGCGAAGCGGGCAACGACACGCTGCACGGCAATGCCGGCAACGACCTGCTCGATGCCGGCACCGGTCTCGACATCCTGTTCGGCGACGAGGGTGACGACCTGCTGCTCGCCGGCGTCGGCGTCGGCAAGCAGCTCTATGGCGGCGACGACGACGATCGCATCGTCGGGTCCGATGAAGGCGGTGAGGACGGCGACTTCGGCGATTCGATCTGGTTCGGCGATCGCATCTTCGGCGGGAGTGGCGACGACGAGGTCTGGGGTCTGGGCGGTGCGGACGTCATCGATGGTGGAGCGGGCGACGACACGCTCGACGGTGGCGTGGCCGGCGACTTCATCCTCGGCAACAGCGGTCGCGACACGATCTACGGCAGCTTCGGGAATGACCGAGCGTTCGGCGGCGACGACGACGATCGTGTCGACGGCGGGTTCGGCGTCGATGTCCTGCGCGGCGATGCCGGCAATGACGAACTGATCGGCGGCGGCGGTGCCGGGGATGATCTCGGCGGCGGCGACGGCGAGGACATCCTGCGCGGCTCCGACGACGGTGCGGACCTGCTCGCCGGCGATGCCGGCCGCGACATCCTCTATGGCAACGGCGGCAACGACACGATTCGCGGCGGTACGGGCGATGACATCGCCGACGGCGGCACCGGCGACGATCTGATCGAAGGCAACGCAGGCATCGACGTGCTGCTCGGCGGTGCCAATCACGATCGTCTCTACGGGCACAGCGTCAGCGGTGCCGGCGACGACGCGGCGGTCGATTGGCTCTACGGCGACTTCGGGACCGACGGCGGCGAGGCGGGTTCCGGGCGCGACCAGCTGTTCGGGCAGGGCGGCAACGACATCCTGTTCGGCGAGGGCGACGACGACGCCATCGATGCCGGCGGCGGGACGTCGAACATCGTCAATTTCGGGACCGGCGAGATCGGTGCGCCGGCGGGATTCACGCCGCCCGTCGCGACACCGAATCCGACGGTCGTCACGAGCATCGTCGACCCGCGGGCGGTCGGAGCGCTGCCGGCCGGGCCGGACTACGCCGGTTGGTGGGGAGAACTCTCCGGGTCCGGCAGCGGCACCGGGATCAGCGGCGGCAACGGCATCGCCGTCGAACCGAGCGTGGCTGTGACCGATTCGGCCCGCTATGTGGCCTGGGCCGACAGCCGCAACGGGAACTACGTGATCACCGTGGTGCGCCATCAGGCCGGCGCCTGGAGCAATCTCGACGGGACCACGGCGTTCGAGAGCGTCAGCAACAGCCTCGCCCAGGCGCGGCGGCCCAGTCTCGCGATGGACGCCGGCGATCCGGTCGTCGCCTGGACCGAGATCGCGCCCGGTGGTGCCTCGAACATCAAGGTCGCGAAGTGGAACGGCAGCGTCTGGGCTGCGCTGGGTGAATCCCTCGATGGCGACGGGATCAGCAACACCGGGGCGGCGGACGAGGCTCGCGCCGTCGTCACCTCGAGCGGCGTGGTCGTGGCCTGGATCGACCGTTCCGGCGGGACGCCTCAGGTGCACGCCAGGCGCTTCAACGGGACGAACTGGGTGTCGCTGGGAGCGGGTGCCGCGGTCACGTCCGTGGTCGGCGGCGTGTCGCAGTTCGCGCTGGCCACCGACGCTGGAAAGTTGGCTCTGGCCTGGGTGCAGGGCACGGCGAACGCATCGGAAATCTACGCCCGCGAGTTCCCGTTCGCCACCGGCATCTGGGGTGCAGCCACCGACGTGAGCAACAACGCGGGCGCCAGTATCGCCCCGACCCTGGCCTATCACGACGGCGCGCTGTTCGCGGCCTGGCAGGACCAGAGTTCCGGCCGCGAGGAGATCTACGTGCGCCGCCTGTCCGCCGGCACCTGGGGCGAAGTCGGTCCCGATTCCGCGTCCGGCGGCGGCGTGTCCGTCACGACCGGCCGCACCTTCTCGCCGCAACTCGTGGCCGGCGGCGGCAAGCTGTACCTGGCCTGGGGTGACGACAGCGTGCAGGCGCGTCCGGACAACACCGTCGCGTTCTTCGTGAAGCAGTACATCGGGATCGGATTCGCGGAGACGATGCCGGGGGATGCATCGAATCGCGGCGTGAGCGCCACCGGCGGCTTCGTGCAGTCGCTGACCGCCGCCGTGGACGCGCAGGGACGGCCCACTCTCGCCTGGAACGACGCCGGCACCGGATCGCCCCAGATCTACCTGCGCAGCAATCTCCAGCCGATCGGCAACGTGTACAACGCCGGCGGCGCCACCAGCGTCCAATCGATTCTCGATGCGAACGACCTCGGTGCGGGCGACATCATCGTCGTCGGTGCCGGGCCGCAGGCCGGCTTCACGCTCGGGGCGAACGACAGCGGCGTGCTCATTCTCGGCGCGCCCACGCAGGACACCGTGTTCACCAGTGCCGTCACGGTCGGCGCGGGCGGCTCGGCGACCCTCCAGCGACTCGTGTTCGGTGCCGGGCTCCAGTTGGACGGCACGTCCGGCGTGACCGTGTCCGACAGCGAAATGCGCAGCGGCCACCTGACCGTCAACGCCGGCAGCAACGTCACGATCGTCCACGATCACTTCACCACGGGCGCCACGCTGCGCATCGTCGCGGCCGCAAGCGGAATCATCGCCCACAACGTCCTGTCGGGCGGCGCGACGGGCCTCCAGATCGATGCGGCCTTCACGGGCGCGATCCGCGACAACGACATCACGGGCAACACGATCGGGGTGCGCTACAACGCCGGCGCGGAGCTGGTCGGCAATCGCATCTTCGGCAACACCACCGGCGTCCTCAGCACGGTGACGGGTACGGCGGCACTCGGCCATGTCGGCGCGGCCGTCCCCAACGAGATCTACGGGAACACCACGGGTGTTACGCTGACGGGCGCACGGGTCCGCGGACAGCACATCCACGGGAACGCGACCGGCGTGGCGGGCTCGGGCGTGATCGGCGATGCTTCGCTCGACACGGCGAACCTGATCGAGGACAACACGACCGGCGTGGGCGGCTTCACCGGCACCGTGCAGTTCAACCGCATCGCCGGCAACGTCACCGGCATCCGCGCCGCGGCCGGGCTCACGATCGCCCACAACCTCGTGTACCGCAATACTGATGCGGGCATCCTCGTCTCCGGCGTCAGCGACGTCCGCATCTACCACAACACCCTGTACACGCCGGCGGGAGACATCATCCGCGTCACGGCCGGTGCGTCCAACGTCGACGTCCGCAACAACGTGATGTGGACGGAGAACGGCTACGACCTGTACGTGGCCAACGATTCGCAGACCGGCTTCTTCAGCGACTACAACAACCTCTACACCCGCGGCAGCGGCAAGATCGGCTACTGGACGCGCGACTTCGACGACGTACTCGACTGGCAGGCGGACATCGCGCGCTTCGACCTGCACTCGATCGGGCGGACCGATCCCAACCCGCAGTGGGCCGAGCCGCGCTTCATGAATCGCGGCCAGGACGACTATCGTCTGATGCCGGTGGTCGCACAGCTCCGGTTCACCAGCCCCGGCGTCGACGACGGCGATGCGCTCGCAGACATCGGTGTGTCGTCCGCGTTCACGAACCTGATGCAGAACGGCGGATTCGAGACCGGACTCACCGGCTGGACACAGGTGAACACGACCGGCGCCGTGCGCAGCGCGAATCCGGCGGCGCATACGGGCACGAACTACTTTTCCGCCGGGGCCGACGACGAAGGTTACGTGGAGCAGGTCGTCGATCTGACACAGAACGGCATCACCGGCGCGATGCTGGACAGCCAGGATCTCGAGTTGATCGTCGGCGGCCGGTTCCGCTCGGCGGCCGAAACGATCCCCGATGTCGGTTCCATCGGTGTCCGCTTCCTCGATGCCGGCAATGCCGACATCGGCGCCGAAGTCCAGATCGCCGCTCACGACGTGTCCACCCGGTGGGAGCTGGTCGGAGGCCAACTGGCGATTCCCGTGGGGGCGCGCAAGGCCGTGGTCCGGTACGCGGCCGACCGCAAGACCGGCGCGACGAACGATGTATCCATCGACGGGACCTTCGCCTACGTCCGCAGCGAGGCGCTGGGCCTCGACATGGGGGCGTACGGCAACACGGCGGCCGACGCCGAGCGCACCGGCACGCCGCGCATCTCGCTGCGCTATCCCGACCTGTACGTCGATCTCGAGAAGGACAAGCCGATCACGATCCGCTGGGAGAGCTTCGGCAATGCCGCCGAATCGCCCGTGCGCATCGACCTGTATCAGGACGGTCCGGACGGTCCCGCGCTGCGGGCCACCATCGCCGCGGCCACGCCGGACGACGGTGAATACGACTGGATTCCGTCCTCGTCCGGTCTCGATTTCGGCACTTACGGACTGCGGATCCAGGTGTCGCTCGTGAACGTGCCGATCGCCATCGATCGCAGCCAGGAGGTCTCCACGGTCGTGGAGAACGGCACGATCTACTGGGTGGACGACGCGTCCAACGTCGACGACGAATATACGCCGGGCGGTATCGGCGACAACCGCCACAGCGGCAAGCTCGCGACGGCCCCCAAGCCCTATGCGACGAACCTGCTCCGGGTCTACACGCTCAACGCCAATGCCGTCCTGAACGTCGACACGGGCGACTACTCGATGATCGATCCGGTGGCGATCTCCGGCACCACGGATCTCGGGCTGGGACTCGACGAGGGCTTCTCGCTGCGCGGTCCGTCGGACGTGTCGCGGATCGCCGCGCTGTTCCCGGCCATCCCGGGCGACCGGACCCAGCCGGTCGTGCTGCTCGACGACGCGGACAATATGAACGTGTCTCACCTCACCCTGCGCAGCGCCTTGCGAGGCATCGAGGTCCGCAACGACAGCGTCGGCCTGAGCGCCTCGTACCTGACCGCGTACGGCCATGCGGCCGACGGCCTGCGGATCGACACGGATGCGCCGTTCGCGACCTTCGATCATCTGACGGCCTACAACAACACCGGCCGCGGCATCTTCGTGGACGGGCCGATCGCCGCGTTCACGAACGGCCTGGCCTATGGCAACAGCACCCAGGGCATCTACCTCACCGGCGCCGTCGGCGTGGTGAGCGACTCCACCGCCTACAACAACGGATCGAGCGGGATCGAGGTCCAGAACCCCGGCGCGGGCGCCCGGATCGAGGCCAACACGGCCTACGGCAACAACATCGGTCTGGCGGTCTACAACGGCGGCAGCGGCGCCGACGCCGTCGTGGGGAACGCCGACCCGTCGCTCGGCCGCGGCAACCTCGTGTACGGCAACCGTGCCACGGGCATCAGTGCGGCCTACAACACGCGTGTCGCGGGCAACACGGTGTACGGCCAGACGAACCAGTACGCGATCGGCATCGACACCTTCGCGGGCGCCGCGATCTCGCGCAACGTCGTCTGGGGCAACTACACGGGGATCAGCGTCTCCAGCGGCGCCGACGTGAGCGAGAACCGCGTCTACGGCAATGCCGGCGTGGGCATCAGCGGCTGGGCGTCCGAGGGCTTCAACGCCAACGTCGTCTACTCGAACCCCACCAATGTCCAGGTGGCGAGCAACACGGTCCTGCGCAACAACCTGATCTACGACGGCGACAACTACGGCGTGGTCATTGCCGGCACCTCGGGTACGCAGCTGATCGGCAACACCGTCATTGCCACCACCGGCGACGCGATCCGCATCCAGCAGAACGCGTCGAACATCACGCTGCGCGACAACATCGTGCAGGCGGGAGCCGGCTACGGCGTGTCCGTCACGGCCGATTCGCAGTCCGGATTCGCGTCGGACTACAACCTCTTCTACACCACCGGCGCGGCGGACGTGGGCCTGTGGCAGGGGGCGGACCGCACGACGCTCATCGCCTGGCGCAACGCGACCTTCGGCGACAAGAACAGCCTCTTTGCCGATCCCCTGTTCGTCGATCCGGACGGGAACGACGGGGCCATCGGCTACGTGAGTCTCGCCAGCGACGGGCGCGACGACGACTATCACCTGCGCAGCCAGTTCGGCAGTTTCAAGGGCATGGCGCTGGCGCCGGTGCGCAGCACCGTGACCGGACTGCCCGTCTTCCTGCCCACGGCGGCGTCCACGCTCGATGCCGTGAGTTCCCCGGCGATCGATCGCGGCGCGCCGACCGATCCGTTCGCCAACGAACCCGCCAACAACGGCGGCTACGTGAACCTCGGCGCCTACGGCAACACGGCGCAGGCGTCGAAGAGTCCGGCGCAGTACATGCTGGTCACCAGCCCGAACGGCGGCGAAGCCATCCCGCAGGAGTCCGTGTTCGACATCCACTGGCGCTCGACGGGCTTCGGCGGCAACGTCGCCATCGATCTCGGCACCCAGTCCGATCTCGGGGGCATCTCGTGGGCGCTCATCGCCGATGACGAAGCCAACGACGGGACCTACGCGTGGTCGGTGAATCCCGCGCTCTATGCGGTGGGCGGCAACTACCTGGTCCGTGTGCGGTCGATCGACGTCGGCGCGATCCAGGACCGCTCCGATTCGGCCTTCTCGATCACGCCCCCGATCAGCATCTTCTTCGTGAACGACGGCGCCACGGCGGGCGACCAATACACGACGGCGGTCGGCGACGATGCCAACGACGGCCTGACGGCCGCCACGCCCAAGGCGACCATCCGTTCGGTGCTCGAGACCTATGATCTCGACGCGGGCGACATCATCCGCGTCGACACCGGCAGCTATCTGCTGACTGCCAACATCCTCCTCGACGCGCAGGATTCCGGCGTCACGATCGAAGGCCCGACCCTGCCCGGTGCGCGGGCCGTGATCAATCGCGGCAACACGTCCAGCACGAGCTACGTCTTCCAGATGAACGGCGCCGACGACGTCACGCTGCGCAACCTGGCCATCACCGGGGCCTTCTACGGCATCTACGCGGCCTCGGGCGTGGCTTCGAAGCACCTCACGGTCGAACGCTCGGAGATCTACGGCAACGCTGCCTACGGGGCGTACCTCGCCGGCACCTCGACGATCGCGAACGACAACTCCGGGGCGTTGTTCAGCGACAACGAGATCTACGGCAATTCGAGCTGGGGTCTCAACCTGACGGCAGGCGCGGCCCGCGCCGTGGGCAACCACGTCTGGGGCAACGGTGCCGGCATCGCGGCCGGCTACAACGGTTCCGAGGCGCGGGTCGAGATCGTCGACAACGTCGTGCACGACAACGTCGGCACGGGGATCGACGGCAGCTACTGGGTGCTCGTCTCCGGCAATCGGGTGTACGGCAATGGCGGCAGCTGGGGCATCCAGATGTACAGCGACCGTTCGCTGGCCCAGGGCAACGTGATCACCCGCAGCCCGAATGGCTTGTACCTGTCCGTGGGTGCGGTCGGTCGGGAGAACCGCGTGTTCGACAACACGGGAACCGGCATCGGCCTCGGTGGCGGCGGCGGCGCGGTGGCGGAGTTCAACGTCGTCTACGACAACAACATCGGCATCGACGAGAGCGAGTCGCGGGTGGCGAACAACCTCGTCTACGACAACCGCGCACAGGGGATCCAGACATCCGGATACCGCGGCAGCGGCGACGGCATCCTCAACAACACCGTCGTGCAACCGACGGGCAATGCGATCCAGGTGGCGTCCGGCGGGACGAACGTCCTCATCAGCAACAACATCCTCGAGGTGGGCGGCGGCTACGCCATCAACGTTCCGTCCAATGCCCAGAACGGTTTCACGAGTGACTACAACCTGTTCCGCCTGACGGGGACGGGCAAGATCGGATTCTGGGAGGACCGGGACTTCCTCACCCTGGCCGACTGGTACTACGAGATCGGGCGCGACGGCGAGAGCCTGGTGGCCGACCCGCAGTTCGTGAACGCCGCGGGCGCCGACGGCATTCGCGGATTCAGCAGCGACACCTTGGGCAGTTCCATCATCATCGATGACGGGGATGCGGGCTTCTCGACCGTGGGCACCTGGGAATACGTGCCCGGCCAGGCGGCCGACCTCCCCGGCAATCCTGCGACAGCGCTCGAGAGAACGGTCTACAACACGTCCTGGGGCAACGACATCCGGCAGATCCCTGCGGGCGGCAACGGCAGCAACGTTGCACGGTGGAGCTTCGACGGTCTCGAGGACGGCCTCTACCAGGTGGCGGTGCGGTGGCCTGCGGGCGGCGGTGTCCCCGGCGCAAGTGCGAATTACCGGCTCTACGACGGCGCCGTCGACGTCTCGCGCGTCGTCGGCATCGCCAACAACCTCCAGCACGGAACCACCCCCAACGATTTCAGTGCCGACGGCGTGGCCTGGGAGCGGCTCGAGACGGTGGAGATCCGCAACGGCCGCCTCATCGTGGAAGTGTCCGATGCCGGTGGCAGCACGTTCCAGCGCGTGATGGCCGACGCCGTCCGCGTCCAGCGCATCGCCGGCGACTTCGGCGCGGACGACGATTTCCACCTGGCGCCGGCGAGTCCGGGAGTGGATCGCGGCAATCCTGCCTCGCTGTTCCTGACCGAACCTGCGTTCAACGGTGGCCGCATCGACATGGGCGCGTACGGCAACACCGATGAATCCGTGCAGAGCCCGGCACAGACGGTCCAGGTGTTGAATCCGAATGGCCTGGAGAAGGTCGAGCTCGGTCAGGCGGTGACCGTGGATATCCGCAGCGCGGGCTTGACGCCCTACGACACGGTGCTGCGCATGAATGCCGGCAACGGCGCCGTGGGCGTGGGGGGGTGGTCCGCCGATGCGTTCCGCACGGGGGGCAGCACGACCAACTCCGGGACGGTCATCAGCACGGCAGGCGTGGCGGAGGCCGGTCCGGCCGATCTGTACCGCACGTACGGTTACGCCTATGGCACCGACAGTCACCTGACCTACGTGCTGCCCGCGGCCGACGGCGAGTACCAGGTGGTGCTGCACACCCTGTCGACGACCTCGCCCGTCGGCACGGAGCTCTTCGACCTGTCGATCAATGGCGCTCTGGTCGGCGACAATCTCGACCGGCGAGCGCTCGCGGGCGCGGCCAACAAGGCGGTCGTGCTCTCCTACGCGGCCACGGCGACGGCGGGGGGCGGCGTCACGATCGACCTGACGAACGTGACCAACAACTCCGCAGCGATCGTGGCCGGCATCGAACTTCGCCGTGTGAATGCTGCCGGTGTCGCTTCGCCCACGGTCGACGTGGATGTGTCGCTCGACGGCGGCGCGACGTGGACGCCTGTCGGTCAGGGCATCGCGCTCGACGCTTCGGGACAAGCCCAGGTCGCGTGGAACGTCGGTCCGCAAGCCGGGCAGGCGGTGCTTCGTGCGGTGGCTCATGCCGGTGCAGCCACGGTCCAGGACCTGTCCGATGCGCCCTTCCAGATCGCGAATGCCGGCACGGCCTACTACGTGAACGACGGCGCGACCGCAGGTGACGAGTACGCGACGGCCGCGGGCAACAACGCGAACGACGGCAAGTCGGCCGCCACGCCGATGGCCTCGCTGGCCGCCCTGTTGCGCGCCTACGATCTCGATGCCGGCGATACGATCTTCCTCGATACGGGTGTCTACAACCTTGCGACCAACGTCCTGCTGCAGGCGCAGGATTCCGGCGTCGTGATCCAGGGGCCGCAGCTGGCGGGGCACGAGGCCGTGCTCGACCGGGGCAACACGGCGCAGTCGGCCATCGAACTGGGCGGCGCCGACGACGTGACGATCCGCAACGTCGTGCTCACCGGCGCCTACTATGGCCTCGACGGCACGAACAACGTCGATTCCGATCGCATCGTCCTCGACCACGCCGTCCTGCGCGGCAACACCTACGGTGCCAGCGTCTCGAGCAGCAATGACAGCTTCACGGTGCGCGACAGCGAGATCTACGGCAACTCGTCGACCGGGGTCGCGGTCAACGGCATCGGGCACCGGGTGGAAAACAACCTGGTCCGCAACAACCCAACCGGCATCTCGGCGTCGTCGGGTGCGTCCACCTACGAAGGCGGGAACGTGGTGTCCGGCAACGAGGTGCGCAACAACACGACCGGCATCAGCACTTACGGCCGGACGACCGTCGAGTTCAATCTCGTGCATCACAACTCTAGCTACGGCATCGCCGGCGATCAGAGTCCGCTGATCCGCAACAACACGGTCTGGCAGAACACGACCGGCATCAGCGGCACGAACAGCGCCCGGGTCGAGTTCAACCGCGTGTTCGGCAACGTCGGCAACGGCACCACGACGGGACTCGGCATCTACGTGCGCAGTGCCAGCGCGACGGGCAACGAGATCTACAGCAACACGATGGGGCTGCAGCACGACGGCAGCGTCACGACCCGCGGCAACCTGATCTACGGGAACCTGCTGTACGGCCTCTCGATGAACGGCTACCAGGGCACCGGCAACGGCGTCTTCGGCAACACGATCTACCAGCTCACCGGCGACGCGCTGATCGCGACCGGGGGCGGCAGCAACACCTCGATTCGCGACAACATCCTCGTGGCCGGCGCCGGCTATGCCCTGCGCGTGGGGGACGACACGCAGGTGGGCTTCGCGTCGAACTACAACCTGTTCTACATGACGGGCGCCGGCAAGCTGGCCCGCTGGGAAGGGCGCGATTTCCTCACGCTGGCGGACTGGTCGTACGAGACCGGCAACGATTTCGAGAGCTCCATCGGCAATCCCCTCTTCGTCGACGTCGATGGTGCGGACGGCCTGCTCGGGTTCAACGTGGCGGGGCAGGTCGACGGCGGCCTCGACGACGACTTCCGGCTCGCCGTCGGCAGTCCCGGCGTGGATCGCGGCGATCCGAACTCCCTCTGGCTGGCGGAGCCGAATTTCAACGGCGGGCGAGTGGACCTGGGCGCCTACGGCAACACGGCCGATGCGACGCAGAGCGCGGCGCAACGGGTGCAGGTGCTCAACCCCAACGGCCTCGAGAAGTTCGAAGTGGGACAGACCGTCACGGTCGACTTCCGGGCGGCGGGCCTGGGCCTCAGCGACACGGTGCTGCTCCTCAATGCCGGCAATGCGACGTCGCCGTTGTCCGGCTGGGCCGTGGACCGGTATCGGCTGAACGGCAGCGTGTCGGGCAACACGACCGCCTATTCGACGGCCGGCGTGGCTGATGCCGCCCCGGCAGACATCTATCAGAGCTGGGCATCCTCCGACTATGGCACCGGCGGGCAGCTGTCCTACCGGCTGCCGGTGGCGGACGGGACCTACCGGATCTATCTGCACACGTCCTCGGGCACCGAGGCAGTGGGGACCGAACGCTTCAGCGTGAGCCTGCAAGGCGCCGTCGTCGCCGCTTCGGTCGATCGGCGGGCGCTGGCCGGCGCGACGAACAAGGCGGTCGTGCTCGCCTACGACGTCTCGGTGACGGGCGGGCAGGGGATTGCGCTCGACCTGACCAATCTCACGAACAACTACGCCGCGGCGCTGAACGGCATCGAGATCCGGCGTGCCAACGCAGCCGGCGTGGCCAATCCGACCGTCGATGTCGAGGTGTCCACCGATGACGGCGCCTCGTGGCTGCCGGTGGCCGGCGGCGTGAGCCTGGACCGCTATGGCCGCGGGAGTTTCGTCTGGAATGCGGGGCCCGTTGCCACGAGCGCATTGCTGCGGGTGACCGGACACGCCGGGGATGTCTCGGTCAGCGATGTCTCCGATGCCCCGTTCCAGATCGCGAACGCGGGCACGGCCTACTACGTCAACGACGGCGCGACCGCGGGCGACGAGTACACGACCGCCGTGGGCAACAACGCCAACGACGGCAAGTCCGCCGCGACGCCGATGGCTTCGCTGGCCGCGCTGCTGCGTGCGTACGACCTCGACGCCAACGACGTCATCTACGTCGACACGGGCGTCTATCAGCTCGCGACCAACATCGTGCTCGGTGCCGAGGACTCGGGGGTGACGATCCGCGGGCCGGTGCTGCCGACCCACGACGCGGTGCTGGACCGCACCAACACCAACAGCGACCAGCGCGTCTTCTCGTTCCAGGGGGCATCGAACATCACGCTCGAGTGGCTCAACATCACGGGCGCGCAGAACGGCATCGAAGCCGTCGGGACGAGCGGCAACGACCAGATCACGCTGCGCAACCTGGACGTCTACGGCAATTCGACCTACGGCATCCAGCTGTCGAGCGGGCACTCGGGTTGGGTGATCCGGGACAGCAGGATCCACAACAACAATCAGGACGGCGTCAACGCGAGCGGCGAGAACACGCTCATCGAACACAACGAGATCTACGCGAACCGCATCGGTGTCAGCGCGAGCCAGAGCACGACGGCCAACCGCATCCTCGTCATCGGAAACGACGTCCACGACAACATCACCACGGGCATCAACGTCGGCAGCGCGGTGACGGTCCGGGGCAACCGCGCCTACAACCAGGTCACCGGCATCTACAGCTACTACTCGTCGTCGTTGGTCGAGGACAACGATGCCTACAACAACGGTACCGGCATCCAGACGGGCTATCAGGGCTGGATCGTCGGCAACCGCTCGTTCGACAACACGACCGGCATCCGTGCCTACTACTCGTCCAACGTCTCGCGCAATCAGGTCTATTCCAACTCCACGGGCATCGTCGACGAGGGGTATGGCGAGACCTTCAACAACCTCGTCTACGCCAACACGAACCGCGGCATCGACATCACCTACACGCACGTGGCCGGCGACCGGACGGCCTACAACAACACCGTCTGGCAGGACACGGGCGACGCGATCCGGGTGTCCGGCACGTCCAACATCCGGCTGAGGAACAACCTCCTGTCGATCGGCAACGGCTACGCCATCAACGTCGAGGCGAGCGGCCAGTCGGGATTCTCCAGCGACTATGACCTGATCGACCTGCGCACGGCGGCTGCTTTCGTCGGCCGCTGGGGCGCGTCGCAGCAGGGCACGCTCGCGGCCTGGCAGGCGCTGTCCGCGAATCACGATGCGCACGGCCGGGTCGGCGATCCGAAGTTCCTGGACATCGACGGCGCGGACAACGTGCTCGGTGACCAGGATGTGACCACCGGCAACGGCTACGACGACAACTTCGGACTCGACGCGAATTCGGCCGCCATCGACGCGGCCAACGCCTATGAGGCAGCCCGCCCGACGCCGTCCTATCCCCACGACGCGGCGCTGCGTGACATCGAGGACCGCCAGCGTTCGGACGATCCGACGACGCCGGACACGGGCATCGGATGGGATCGATTCGTCGAGTCCCTGCCGGGGGGCAGCGCGTATCAGGACACCGCGGGGACCGCGATTCCGTTGCGCAGCTCGAACAACACCGCCACCGTCGCGCTGCCGTTCGCCTTCTCGTTCTACGGCAAGACCTACACGAGCGTGTCCGTCTCGGTGAACGGCTACCTGCATTTCGGCGGGCTCGATGGAGCCGCGAGCGGCGACGACAACGACCAGACCACGTTCCTGCGCAATGTGCGCATCGCGCCGTTGTGGGACAACCTGCGGACCGACCTGAACCAGACGGCCGCCTCGGGATCGACCGTGGGCAACGTCTTCGTCGATACGACGTTGGCGGACCAGATCACCTTCCGTTGGGCCGCCGTGCGGCAGGCCACGGGCAGCGGCGACGTGAACTTCTCGGCGACGCTGTTCGCCAACGGGAACGTCCGGTTCGACTACGGCGACGGCAACCAGGCGCTGTCGCCCACGATCGGTCTGTCCGCGGGCAACGGCTTCACCTTCGTACTGTCGCAGTACAACGGGCAGGCGGATCTCAACAATGCGTCGTCCGTGCTGTTCACCCCGCAATCCGGCCTCTCGTACTTCGATATCGGCGCCTACGAGTTCCTCGGGGATTCCGGCGACACCACGCCGCCGTTCGTGACGAGTGTCTCCCAGCTTCCTGCCAACGGGGGAGCCACGGCCGCCGCGTTCTCGAGCGTCCAGATCGGGACCAGCGAAGCACTCAACACGATCAGTGCCCGGAGTCCTGCGAACTTCGACTTGCGCAGCAAGGGGGTGGACGGCAACTTCGACACGCCGGATGACGTGATCATCGCGGTACGGCCCTCGTACTCCTACCCCGAGACCAACCTGACGCTCGAGTTCCTGACCGGCCCCAACGGCACGCCGGGCATGCTCGCGGAAGGCGACTATCGCCTGACGCTGCGGGGTGACAACGTCGCCACGAGCGAACCGGAAGGGGTCTTCGACCTGTCCGGCAACGCGCTCGACGGCAACGGCGCCGATCCCGGCGGCGGCGACTACGTGCGGCTGTTCACGATCGATCGTTCCACGAACGTGGCGCCGGTCGCCAACGCCCAGACGGTCGCAACGAACGAAGACACGGCAATCACCCTCACCCTGTCGGCCTCGGACGGCAACGGCGATCCGCTCGTCTACTCGCTCATCGGCGACGTGTCGCACGGCACGCTGAGCGGATTCAATCCCGCGGCGCGGACCGTCCTGTACACGCCCTTCGCGGGCTACACCGGCAGCGACAGCTTCCAGTTCCAGGTGGACGACGGCAACGCAGGCGTGGGCACGGCGACGATCACGATCAACGTCCGGCCCGTCAACGATGCGCCGGCCGCGTCCGACCAGGCGGTCACCCTCGATGAGGACACGCCGCGTCTCGTCGTGCTCGGCGGGATCGACACGGAAACCGCGCGAGCCGATCTCAGCTTCCAGCTCGGGACGGCGCCCCAGCACGGCACCTTGTCCCAGGGTCCGGCGGGCGGCTGGACGTACACGCCGGACGCCGACTTCACGGGCGCCGACAGCTTCACGTACACGGTCCGGGATCGCGGCGATCCCGATGGTTCGGGGGCGAACGCGATCACGTCGGCGCCGGCCACCGTCAGCATCACGGTGACGGCCGTCAACGACGCCCCGGTGATCGACGCCGTCGCCGACCAGGTCGTCCTCGAGGGCAGCGTGATCCTGGTCGACCTGGGCGCGACCGATACCGAAGGCAACGCGCTGACGTGGGGCCTCGTGACGGCGCCTGCGGGCATGACCATCGATCCGGCCACCGGCGTCGTCACGTGGACACCCGCAGACGGGGTGGACAACGTGTCGGTCACGGCCCGGGTCACGGATGGCGGCACGGGGAATCCCACCGATGAAGTGACATTCGGGATCACGGTGCAGAACGTGGCGCCGACCCTGACGCTGTCCGGCAATGCCGAAGGCGATGAAGGCGTCGCCTACACCCTGACCCTGGGGCACGCCGATCCGGGGGCCGACACGCTGTCGGCGTGGGAAATCAACTGGGGCGACGGTTTCGTGCAGGCCGTGGCCGGGAATGCCGCGACGGTTCAGCACACTTACTTTGCGGGCGGTTCGTACGGCGTCACGGCAACGGCCACGGACGAGGACGGGACCTATGCCGCCAACACGCTGCAGGTGCTGATCCGCTCCGCCAATACCGCACCGGTGCCGCAATCGCAGACACTGTTCCTCGACGAGGACGGCTTCGTCGACATCGTGCTGGCGGCCACCGACGTCGACGGCGATGCGCTGACCTTCACGATCGAGTCGACACCGGCGCGCGGCACGCTGTCGGCGATCAATCCGCTGACGCACGTCGTGCGCTTCACGCCCGCCGCGGATGTTCGCGGCAACGACAGCTTCACCTTCCGCGTGAGTGACGGCGAGGCGAGCGCGGTCGGCACGATCAACCTCAAGGTGCGGCCGGTCAACGATGCTCCGGTCGCGAGTCCCGCGAGTTTCGATGCGAACGAGGACACGCCCCTGAGCGGACAGCTCTCGGCGCGGGATGTGGAGACGCCGCCCGCGGAATTGGTCTATGCCCTCGGGAACGGCCCGGCCCACGGCACGCTCGTGCTCAACGCAAACGGCAGCTTCACCTACACACCGACGGCGAACTATCACGGGACGGACAGCTTCACGTTCATGGTGACCGATACCGGCGACGCGTCGCTCGATTGCGGCTGTCCGCTGGAACCCTCGGGCTTCGTGGCCGATGGGCCGGACACGAGTGCGCCGGTCACGGTGGTGCTCAACGTGCTGTCGGTGAACGACGTGCCGGTGGCCGGCGACGATGGCTACGCGATGCGCGCCAACACCACCTTGCAGATCCCGGTGCCGGGCGTGCTGGCGAACGACACGGATGTCGACGGCGATGCGGTCCAGGTCACCGTGGTGTCGCAGCCGTCGGCGGACGGTCAGCTGTCCCTGTTCCCGGACGGACACTTCTCGTTCACGCCGGACCACGACTTCGTGGGTCTGACGAGCTTCAAGTACCGGATCGGCGACGGCCATGGCGGGATCGGCGAAGCGACCGTCACCATCGACGTGCGGAACACGGCGCCGGTCGCCGGAGATGATTCGTATGTGATGTTCCGCAACGAAACGCTGCAGATCCCGATGCCGGGCGTTCTGGGCAACGACACGGATGTCGACGGCGATGCGGTCCAGGTCACCGTGGTGTCGCAGCCGTCGGCGGACGGTCAGCTGTCGCTGTTCCCGGACGGTCACTTTGCGTTCACGCCGAACCCGGGCTTCGTGGGGCAGACGAGCTTCAACTACAGGATCAGCGACGGCCACGGCGGCATCGACGAGGCCACGGTGAGCGTCGATGTCCGCGCGCGGAACCTCCTGTTGCGCAATGTGGGGCTGACGCCGAGCGGACTGCATCTGGACTTCGGTCAGGTCGTCGATCTCGCCGCGATCAACCTGTACGACGCCGCAGACGTGCGGCTGGGACCCGCCGACCTCACGCTGGTCGGCGCGTCGACCGGTGCGGTACGGGGCTCGCTCGTGCTCGATGCTGACGGCCGGGGGCTGAGCTTCGTGAAGACCGGCGGGCCGCTGGCGCCGGATACGTACACACTGACCGTTCGCGGAGGCGAGGGCGGCCTTCGTGGCGAGGATGGCAGTCCGCTCGACGGCAACAACGACGGCGTGGGCGGAGACGACGCGATCAGCGTGTTCAGCGTCGGTCCGACCACGGGGATCGTGGCCTCGCTGTCCGACTTCATGCGGGGTCCGGGTCAGGACGTCGTGGTGCCCAACCCCTCGGGCACCGGCGCCCTGCCGCTGCGGCTGTCCGAGGGCAACGGCGTCAAGCAACTGAGCGCCGAACTGAAGTTCGACGCGAGCCTGCTGCAGATCGACCAGGTCCGGCTCAAGGCCGGTCTCGCCGGCCGCGTCACCACCAGCGCCATCGCCGGAGGCCTCCGGATCGACGTCGTGCTCGACGCCGCACTGGGCGCCGGTGCCATCGACCTCATCGAGATCGTCAGCCGCGTGCCGGCCGGGGCACCCTACGGCGCCCAGCAAGTGCTCGATCTGACCAACGTCAGCCTGCGGGGCGCCACGGGCAACCTCCTGCCCGTGGTTGCCGACGACGCCGTCCACACCGTCGGCTACTTCGGCGACACCACCGGCGATCAGAGCTACAGCCGGGCCGACTACGAGCGGCTGCTGCGGGTCATCGTGCGCACCGACAGCGGCCTGGCGGCATGGGCCAACACCGATCCGGTGCTCGTGGGGGACCTCAACGGCAACGGTCAGTTGAGCACCCTGGACGCCAACCGGCTGCTGCAGCACGTGCTGGGGACGGCGAGACCCGAGATTCCGGCGCTGCCCGTGCTCGCCCCGCTCGCGCCGATGCTGGCCAGGATGGCGGCGCCGGCAAGCGCGAGTCCCGTCGAACAGAGCACCGAGGTCATGACCACGGCGGCGGGGCAGAGCGCCGTGCCGAGCGCGATGTCGGCGCCGGTCGTGTTGCCGGAGGTCCTGGGGCCGAGCACCCCACCGGGCGGGAGCACGTCGGAGTGGAAGAGCGCCTCGTGGGCGAAGGACCTGACGCAGCGGTTGCAGGGGATGGAGGTGAGGAGTGCGGCGCAAGCGGAGACGGGCGGGGGCGTGGTGCGCACGGCGTTGCGGGCGTTCCTGAAGCGGTGAGGGGAGGCGTCAGGCAAGTCGTGGTGGTCGGGGGGACCGATGCGCGTCGGTGTGTACGCGGGAGGTTTCACGCCAGCTGACGGATCGTCGATATCGCGCCAGCGAACCGCGGACAGCGATGCCGGTCGGGTCCGCACCGTGCACGCGGGATCAGTATCGAATGCCGATGCCATTCCCCGATCGGTACAGAACTGCGGAACGATCTCCCGCTTCGAAGTGTGGCGGGGGTTGACGACCGTCAACCACTTGCGCCGAGCGGGAGACGAGAATCAGCATCGATGCGAAACGGGTTGAACGCGCAGAAGAACCAGACTGCATGCTTCCCACTGTTCCGTATCCGGACCCACAGCGAGCGTCCAGGTCGATCCGAGACATGAGCCGCTCAGCGAGCCCGCCACCAGAAAGCGAGGCCGCCACCGGAGACTGAGCCAATTCGGCAGCAGGGGGGCGTGCAGGGCACATTGAGAGGTGGCCCATGTACGAGCAGGCATCCGTCGTCGCACGCCGTGCGAAGAAGGCGATCGACATCTCGCTGCGCCAGGCGCGGCATCTGCGCAAGGGCCTGCCGGCCTTCATCGCGAACGTCGTACGAGGGCCCCTGCCGCCGTTTCGCCGGCGTCCACTCATCGAGGCGCTGGAGCCGCGGGTCCTGCTCTCGGCGGATTCCCTGGTCCCCACGATCGACGGCAGCCTGGATGTCCCGGGTGAGGTCGATCGCTACGGCTTCGTGCTGCAGAACGCCACGCGGGTGGTGTTCGATTCCCTGACGCAGGACGGCAGCAAGCGCTGGTCGCTCACGGGGCCGGAGGGCGCGGTCGTCACCGACCGGCGCTTCGACCAGAGCGATTCGTGGGAACAGCGCGGCACCGTCGCCTTCGACCTGATGCCCGGCGACTACACGCTCACCGTCGACGGTGTCGGCGACAACACGGGTGCCTACAGCTTCCGGCTGCTCGATCTGGGTCAGGCCGAGGAAATCGAGCCCGGCACCGAGAAGGCAGGCCGCCTGGAGCCGGGCCGCGAGACCGATGCCTACCAGTTCAGCGTCGTCGCCGGTGCGCGGTTCTACTTCGACCGGACCCAGGGCTTCGATGCCGGCGCCCACTGGCGCCTGCTCGATCCGTTCGGCCGCAACGTCTGGGGTCCGCAGTCCATGGGCAGCGACGTCGGCGAGACGGTGCTGGAGTACGACGGCGCCTACACGCTGCTGATCGAAGGACGCATCGGCAACGGTTCGCCGATGGACTACCGCTTCAACGTGGTGCCGGTCGTCGAGACGACGGTGCCCATCGAGGTGGGGGCGACGGTTTCCGGAACCCTCGCCACGGTCGGTGCGCGGGTGCTGCACCCGTTCTCGCTCGATGCGGAACGCACGGTGCTGTTCGATGCCCTGGTCAACCGGTCCGACATCCAGTGGTCGCTGGCCGGCCCGCGCGGCACGGTGGTCGGCGCACGGGGGCTGAATCAGTCCGATGCGAATGCCTGGAACACCAACACGGCGCTTGCGCTCGGCCCCGGGGACTACACGCTGACGATCGACGGGGTCGATGACGCCGTGGGCGACTATGCCTTCAGTCTCCTGGATCTGACTGCGGGCGGCGTGCTGGAGCGCGGCGTGGCCGTGTCCGGCATCGTCGGTGACGTCGCACAGACCGTATCGCGGATGCATTCCGCCGCCGGTGCACCGCTCGACGGCGTCGATCCGGCGGCCAACCGATCGCTCCTGGTCGATGGCGCCTCCACGTACGTCACGGCCGGCACCGCGTCCGCGCTGGAGGCCACGACGCATCTGACCGTCGAGGCGTGGATTCGCCCGACGGGGGCCGGGACGGACAGCACGTATGGCGGCATCATCGTCAACCGCGAAGGCGAATACGAGATCGCCCGGTTCGCCGACGGAAGCATCGGCTGGGCCTTCGCCAACGGCAACCCCGGCTGGACCTGGATCGACACGGGCTACGTCGCGGCGCTCGACGAATGGACGCACATCGCCGTGGTCTACGACGGCGGCCGCGTCGACACCTACGCCAACGGCGCGCTCGTCCACACGTACGAGGGAGCGGGTGCGATCGGGGACGTCAGCGGGAGCCAGGAGGAGTTGCGCATCGGCAGCCGCCAGGGCACCGAACAGGATTTCGTCGGCAACATCGACGAAGTGAGGGTCTGGACCGTCTCCCGGACCGCGGCGCAGATCGCGTCCGGCTACCGTGCGTCCCTGCCTGCCGACCTGACCGGTCTCGCTGCCGCGTGGCACTTCGACGAGACCGCCGGCAGCGCATTCGCCGACGCGTCGGGCAACGGAATCACCGCTGCCATCGCCAACGTGCCGGCGCGCGAAACGCATCTCTACCGCTTCGCCGCGACGGCGGGTGAACGCCTCTACTTCGACCTCGTCGACAAGACGGGGGCCAATCTCACCTTGCGCCTGTTCGATCCGTTCGGCGCATCGATCTCGGGCCCGGCGGAGATCGCCGACGTGGGCGTCTTCACGGCCGCGTTCACCGGCGACTATCTGGTCGCGATCGAGGGACGCGTCACGAATACCGGCACGGCCGGCTACGAGATCGCGGTGCGTACCGTCGAGGACACCCAGGGCGGGCTCACCGTGGGCGAGCGCGTCGAGGGCAACATCGCCTCGGCGGGCCAGCGTGCCGGCTTCGCGTTCGAACTGGCCGGGCCGGCGCGTCTGCTGTTCGACGCGCTCACGAACAACCCGAACCTCGCCTGGTCGCTCGCCGGTCCGCGCGGCACGGAGGTGTCCGGGCGTCCCCTGACCCAGTCCGATTCGAACGCCGGCAACCCCGTGCTGGAACTCGACGCGGGCGCTTACGTGCTGACCGTCGACGGCGCCGGCGATACGACCGGCGCCTTCGCCTTCCGGCTGCTCGATCTCGCCGACGCGCTGGAACTGGCGCGGGACGCGGACGTGGAGGGCACGCTCGACCCGGCCAACGCGACGGTCGCGTACCGGTTCGATGCGCTAGCCGGCGACCAGTTCACCTTCGACCGCAGGACGCTCTCGGGCAGCACGCCCTACTGGCGCCTGCTGGACCCCACGGGGCGCGCCGTGTTCGGTCCGACCGCGTTCCAGGACGTCGCCAATGTCACGACGCTCCTCGACGGCACCTACACCCTGCTGCTGGAGGGCACCATCGCGGCGGGAGCGGTCAGCCGGTACACCTTTGCCGTCACGAGCCTGGGAAATGTGCCGGTGGAGGCCTTGACCGGCACCGCCATGTCGCTGGGCAACCGGGTGGACGGCACGCTCTCCGCGGCCGGCGAAGTGGACAGCTACGTCTTCACGATCGATGCGCCGGCGTTCGTCGTGATGGACAGCCTGGTGCCCAACAACAACACCAGTTTCCGCTGGCAGCTCCTGGGCCCGCGCGGCCAGGAGGTCGAGACGCGGTCGCTGTACTACTCCGAATCCCACGAGCTGGGCAGTCCCAACCCCGTGGCGGCGCTCGTCGTGCCGGGCACCTATCAGGTCCGGATCAGCGCGTCGGGCAGCACCACCGGCGCGTACGCGTTCCGATTGCTCGACCTGGCCGGCGCGACCGGCATCCAGACGGGTGAACTGCAGAGCACGCAATTCACGCCCGCGAACGAGAGCGACCTGTATCGCTTCCAGGTGGCCGAGGGCGGGGGGAACTACTTCATCGATCTGCGCAGCGTGTCCAACAGCACCAACGACTGGATCACGTGGCGTCTGTTCGACCCCTGGGGCCGCCAGGTCTTCGGTCCCGTGACCTTCGCCGACGTGGACGTGTTCCGCCTCGACGTGGCGGGAACGTACACGCTGCTCGCCGAGCCGCGCGTGTGGACGACGCAGTACTACGGCACCGCCAGCTACTCGTTCGTCGTTCAGCAGGTACCCGACCCGGCCGCGAACGACATCGCGCTCGGCCAGGACGTGGCAGGCGGCATCGCGCTCGCCGGCCAGCAGGTCACCTACGCGTTCGACGTGGACTCGACCAAGCGCGTCTACTTCGACGCCCTGACCAACAACGGCGCGATGCGCTGGAGTCTCGCCGGACCGCGCGGGTCCGTCGTGCTCAACCGGACGTTCACGACCAGCGACAGCGCGGACGGGTTGTCCGTCATGGAGCTGCGCGCAGGTTCGTACCGCCTCACCATCGACGGCGCCGGCGACGCGACCGGCAACTTCGGCTTCCGGCTGATGGATCTTGCGGCGGCGGACGAACTGATCCTCGGTACGGACACGTCGGGCACCCTCGATGCGTCCAACGCGACCGCCCTGTACCGGTTCGACGCCCAGGCGGGCGAGCGGGTCTATCTCGACTACGTCACCCGCGCCGGCGACATCCGCTGGCGGCTGCTGGATCCGTGGGGCCGCGCCGTCTTCGGTTCCAGCAACTTCAATTCCGATGGCGGCGAGATCGCCCTCGCGTACGACGGCACCTACACGCTGGCCCTGGAAGGCCGGATCAACAACGCGACGTCCCCGTCCACCTACACGTTCAAGGTGCAGCCCATCGAGGACGTGGAGACGGCATACGGACTGAACGATGTGGCTCAGGGCCGCATCGAGCACGCCGGCCAGCGGGTGATCTACCACTTCGACGTCGCTCAGGCCACCACGGCACTGTTCGACGCACTGACCGAACAATCGAGCGTCCTGTGGTCGCTCACGGGGCCCCGCGGCACCCTCGTCTCCTCGCGGTCCCTGACGGCATCCGACTCGTGGGAAGTGAGCGGCAATGCCCTAATCGATCTGGTGTCCGGGAGCTACACGCTCACGGTCGACGGTTCCGCCGATTTCGTCGGCGACTTCGCCTTCCGGCTGCTCGACGTGGCCGCGGCCGCGGACGTGCAGGTGCTCGAGGTGATCGACGGCGTCCTCGGCAATGGCGGCATCGGCGTCCCGCGCGTGCGGGTGCCTTCCGGTGCGCCGCTGGAGGATCCCGGCGCCGCGGGGGGCGCATTGGACTTCCGCACCGACAACCGCTACGTCACCATTCCCGACAGCGCCTTGCTGCGTCCGCAGCAGCTCACGCTCGAGGCCTGGGTCAATCGCGGTGCGGGCGCGTCCACCTGGGACAGCGTCGCGATGAAGTCCAGCAACAGCAGCTGGTCGGACGGCTACGGTCTGGCGATCTACCCGGATGGCCGGCTGCACTTCTTCGTCAACCACTACAGCAGTGCCGAGATCTCCACGGCGCTGGCGGTGGACACCTGGACGCACGTCGCGGCCACCTACGACGGCGCCATGATGCGCCTGTACGTGAACGGCGAGGAGGTCGCGAGCCGCGCCTACAGCGGTGCGATCAACCACAGCGCCCAGCCGCTGCTGCTCGGGCAGGGGGCGGGCGGATATCCCTGGCGCGGCATGCTGGACGAGGTGCGGCTGTGGAACGTGGCGCGCAGTGCGGAGGACATCGCAGCCGGTTACCGGGCCAAGTTCGTCGGTCCCCGGGACGGCCTGGTCGGCCATTGGGGGTTCGACGAGCCGTCCTACGACGGATTCATCGCGGACGGGTCGTTCAATTTCAACGACGGCTATCTGACCAACTTTCCTGCCGTCGAAACGAAGCTCTACCGCTTCGATGCACAGGCCGGTGAGCGTTTCTACCTCGATCGGCAGATCCTCTCCGGCGACAACTTCACGATCCGCCTGTTCGACCCCGTGGGCAACCTGATTTCGGGTCCGCAGTGGTTCAACGACATCGATGTCTTCACGGCCCAGTTCACCGGCAAGTACCTGATCGCCCTGGAAGGACGCATCTACCACGATTCGCCGTCCGCCTACCGCTTCGCCATCAATCACGTGGACGACGCTGCCGGCGAGATCGCCGTGGGCGACACGCTCGAGAGCAGCCTCGACCACGCGGGCCAGCGGCGCAGCTACACCTTCTCGCTCGCCGAGACGCAACGGATCTACGTCGATGCCCTGTCCGGCCAGAACGCGATGCGCTGGACCCTGACGGGGCCGCAGGGGACGCTCGTGAGTTCCCGTCCGTTCGACCAGACCGACTCCTACGGCGGCAGCAGCCTGTTCGATCTCATCGCGGGCGACTACACGCTGACCATCGACGGCAGCGGCGACACGACCGGCGCCTTCTCGATTCGCCTTCTGGATGTCGGGCAGGCCACGGAACTCCAGTTCGACGAAACGGTGACCGGGCTGCTGGACCCGACCTCGGGCACCCATATCTACCGCTTCGAAGCGACCGCCGGCGACGATGCCTATTTCGATTCCCTGAACAGCGGCACCGGCAACACCTACTGGCGTCTGCTCGATCCGTTCGGCCGCGTCGTCTCGGGCGCGAACTACATCGGCAGCGACGGCGGGCGTCTGCATTTCTCCATGACGGGCGGCTACACGATGCTCGTGGAAGGCGGTCCCAGTCCCGGCAACGGCAACTACGGCTTCCGATTCGTGCGCACGGTGAACACCGAGCAGCCGATCGTGCCGGGTCAGAGTTCGAACATGGGCACGAGCTGGGAAGCGCGCGACGGCGGCAGCGCGCTGGTGCTCGACGGCCTGCACACCCTCGAGATTCCGCACGACGGCGGCACCTCGCTCGCGGGCTCGGCCACGTGGGAAGCCTGGCTGCGCGTCGATGCCATCGACAACACCTGGACGCCGATCTTCTTCCAGGGCGAGGACGGCGACTATCTCAAGCGCACGTTCTCGCTGTGGCTGCACAGCAACGGCATGCTGTACCTGTCCCTGGCCAACGGAGTGAACGAGGCCGCCGTGAACACCCCCGGCGGCACGATCCAGGTCGGCCAGTGGTATCACGTGGCTGCGGTCGTCGACCGCGACACCCGGACCATGCGCATCGTCGTCGACGGGACGGAGCGCGCCGTCCAGACCAGCAGCGTGCCGGCCGCGGGGTGGCCGTCGACGTCGTCCCTGTACGTCGGAACGACGACGGAGGCGAACACCGGGTACACGCATCTGCGTGGCGCCATCGACGACGTGCGCGTGTGGAACGTCGCGCGCACGACGCAGCAGATTGCAGCGTCCCTGAATGCGCTCGCACCGGCGCCGGTCGGACTCATCGGACAGTGGCAGTTCGACCAGCCCGGCGGCCATGTGATCGCCGACGTGTCCGGCAACGGCCGCGACGCCATCGTGCGAGACCTGACCTTCGGCATCGTCAAGGGGCGCATCGGGCTGCCCGGCTACCGGACCCTCCACACCTTCACGCTCGACGCCGACACGCGCGTCTATTTCGATTCGCTGTGGGAGGTGAGCAATCTTCGCTGGAGCCTCACGGGGCCGCGAGGCACGGTGACCAGCGGACGCACCTTCTACGGGTCCGACTCGACGGACGGAACCGCCATCTTCGATCTCGCGGCCGGCCACTACACCCTCACGGTGGAAGGCACCAACGACGTCACCGGGGACTACGCCTTCCGCCTGCTTCCGCTGGCGTCGGCGCAGACCGTGCGGGTGGGCGAGACCGTCGACGCCCGGCTCGAGCCGTCGACCGAGACGGATGCCTATCGGTTCGAAGCGCAGGCCGGCGACACGCTGTACTTCGATGCCCTCCGGGGCGCCGGCGGTGACGTGTACTGGCGGCTGCTGGATCCGATCGGGCGGACCGTCTGGGGGCCGTCCGGTTTCGGTGACGTGGAGCCCGCTGCGCTCGCGGCAGGGATGTATACGCTGCTGGTGGAAGGGCGCTACTACACCCGGGGCGATGCCAACTACGCGTTCCGCATCGGCCGCTCGACGGTCACGGAACAGGAACTCGTGTACGACGTACAGACCGGAGGCACGCTGACCGAGGCGGGCGACCGGAACGTCTACACGTTCACGCTGGGCGGTGCAGGCCAGTTCCTGTTCGATCCGCGCACCAACCGTTCCGACCTCCGGTGGACCCTGGAGGGGCCGACGGGCACGGTGGTGTCCGCGCGGGCCTTCACGGCGTCCGATTCGGCCGACTTCGGTGCGAGCCCCGTGCTGGCGCTGGCGGCAGGCGCCTACCGCCTCACGATCGACGCCTCGGGCGACGGCGTGGGCGATTACGCCTTCGCCCTGCTCGACCTCTCCGCGGCGACGCAGATCGATCTCGGCGAAGCCGTGACGGGCACCCTCGATCCGGGCAGCGCGACGCAGCGTTACCGGTTTGCGGCGCTGGCTCGCGACCGGGTGGCCTTCGACATGCAATCGGAGAGCCGCAACAGCGCGTACTGGCGCTTGGTGAATCCCTTCGGCGGTGTCGTGTTCGGCCCCTCGGATTTCGCCGACACCGGCATCTACACGCTGCCCGTCGACGGCGACTACTACCTGCTGATCGAGGGCCGCCGCAGCGAGACCGAGCCGGTGGACTACGGTTTCGCGGTCGTCGATGCCGGCCAGGACAACCCGAGCGGACTCACCGCGCAGGACTTCGACGGCATCGGCTTGCCGTACGTGCTGGTGAACGAGGCGGGGGCGGCGCCGCAGATTCTCGACGGCGGCCCCAGCGGACGGTTCCTGCGCCTGGTGCCCGGCACCAACAGCACCAGCAATGCGGCCGGCTTCGCGATGACGCAGGCCGGGCCCTACGGCACCGTGCAGATCGACTTCGACTTCCGCATGCAGCCCGTTCGCGGTCGCGCCGACGGGTTCAGCGTCGTCTGGGCCGATGCCGACCTCTGGGGCGAGGGCGGTGCCGTGCCGGGCCTGGGCCCGGAAGCGAACATGGCCGGTGCGTTCGGCCTCTCCTTCGACATCTACAACAACGGCGAGGTGAACAACAACCACCTCTCCGTCCACTACAACGGCGTGAAGCTCGCCGATTTCGCCAACCCGGGCTTCGATCTCGCCAACAGCCAGTTCAACCATGCCCGCGTGATCCTGACGCGGGCGAGCGGAGGGGCCACGGTCACCGTGGTGCTGACGCCATCGGGCGGCGAGGCCGTGACGCCGATCGCCGGCTACTTCGTCAGCGGGCTCGAACTGGACGATGCGCGCCTCGGCCTGTCGGCGTACTCCGGCGGCGAGACCGCCCATCACGATTTCGACAACTTCGTGGTCGCAACCGCCCCGGGCACCGCGGAAGCGATCCCCGCGCTCGTCCTCGGCCAGACGGTGTCCGCCAACCTCGGCGCAGCGAACGAGATCGACCGCTACACCTTCACGCTCGCCGCCCCGGCGCTGCTCGCCTTCGACTCGCTCGTCAACCAGAGCAACGTCACCTGGAGCCTCACCGGCCCGCAGGGAACGCTGGTGTCGGGACGCACGTTCAGCAATGCGGACTCGTACGAAGCCAACCCCGTCGTCAGCGCCCCTGCGGGCACCTACGTGCTGCAGATCACGGGCGCCGCGGCGGCCTACAGCTTCCGCGTGCTGGACCTCGGCACCGCCACCGGCATCGAATCCGGGGCGCTGGTGGAAGGGTCCCTGCAACCCGCGAACGAGACCGACCTCTACCGCTTCCAGGCGCAGGCGGGCGATCTCGTCTACTTCGACATCACCACGCGCAGCGGCGGCGACACGTACTGGCGGCTGGTCGATCCGCTCGGCCGGATCGTGTGGGAACGCGCCGGCAACGACGTGGACGTCACCCGCCTCGCCGTCGAAGGCACCTACACGATGTTGGTGGAAGGCCGCTACTACGTGGGCGGTACCGCGAACTACGGGTTCCGTCTGACCCGGGTCCAGGACCAGGAGACGAACTTCGCCGTCGGCGACGTCGTGAGCGGTGCCATCGATCACGCCGGCCAGACCGACATCCACAGCTTCACGCTCGACGCGGCCACGCGCGTCTACGTCGACAGCCGCACGCAGAGCACCAGCACGCGCTGGAGCCTGGTGGGGCCCTACGGCACGATCGTGTCGCAACGGTATTTCTACGGGACGGATTCCACCGACGGCACGAGCATCCTCGACCTCGAGGCCGGGACCTACCGCATCCTGGTGGACGACACCGCCGAGGGGACGTCCGCGTATTCGTTCCGCGTCGTCGATCTCGCGACCGCGACGGAGATCGCGCCCGGTGCGACCGTCACGGGCACGCTCGACCCGGCCAATGCGTCGCAGTTCTACCGGTTCGATGCCGCGGCCGGGGAACGCTTCTACTTCGACCGCACGTCCCTGAGCGGCGGCGACACGTACTGGCGCCTGCTGGATCCCTACGGCCGGACGTACTGGGGCCCGACCTACATGAGCAACGACGTCGACGTCCAGACGCTCCCCTACGAGGGAACATGGACGATCGTCGTCGAAGGCCGCTACTACGTCGGCGGCACCTCGTCCTACGCCTTCCGCGTCCTGCCCGTGACCGAGGCCGTCACGCCCATGACGCTGGGAGAGACGGCCGCCGGCGCCATCGCGGCGGCAGGTGAGTCCGACCGCTACACCTTCACGCTGACCGAAGCCAAGCGCATCTACGTGGACATGCAGACGCCCAACACCGGCGTCCGCTTCTCGCTCACGGGGCCGCGCGGCGCGGAATTCGGGGATCTCTATTCGTACCAGTTCGACTCGTACGAGGGGTTGACGATCCGCGACCTGCCTCCCGGGGAGTACACGCTGACCGTCGACGGCCTGTCGGACACCGTGGCCGACTACGCCATTCGCCTGCTCGACCTGTCCGCCGCGGTGGCCATCGATCCGGGCACGCTGGTGTCGGGCACGCTCAATCCGGCCTCCGCGACGTCGATGTACCGCTTCGACGCCGGCGCCGGCGACCGCTTCTTCTTCGACCGTCGGAGCAACAGCGGTGGCGACACCTACTGGCGCCTGCTCGATCCGTGGGGCCGCACCCTGTGGGGCCCCACCTACATGCCGAGCAACGATGTCGACGTGACGACGTTGCCGTACGACGGCACCTACACGCTGCTGGTGGAAGGCCGCTACTACCTCGCCACGACGGCGACGGCCACCTACGGGTTCAACGTGCAGCCCGTGCCCGAGCAGGCGCGCATCATGATTTCCGGCATCGGGACGCAGCCCGGGCCGGATCTCAAGGTGGAGAACGTCGTGGTGACGCCCGCCGGCACGGAGCTGCATTCCGGCGGATCCGTGACCGTCACGTGGGAAGTCGTCAACGCGGGTTCGGAACCGGCGTCCGCACCGTGGCTCGACCGCGTGCTGGTACGCAACGTCGACCGCGGCGAGCTCATCCGCAACGTGCTGGTGGACTACACCGACCTCGGCGAGGCGGCCGACGACCCGCTGCTGCCCGGCGAACGCCGTGCGCGCCAGGCCACGTTCACGCTGCCCGCGGGCAACCAGGGCGTCGGCAACCTGCGCTTCGAAGTCACGACGGACGTCTCGAACGTCGTCTCGGAGATCGGCGGCGCGCTGGCGGAACTCAACAACACCGCGGCCCTGAACCTCGCTTCCGTGGCCTCGCCCTATCCCGATCTGCGCGTGACCGGTCTCGCGGTCTCTCCGCCCGGCGGCTGGGCCGGCGGCCAGAGCGTGACGATCTCCTGGGTCGTCAACAACACCGGCAACGAACGGGCGGCCGCGCCATGGAGCGACGGACTCGTCGTGCGCAATCTGAGCACGGGCCAGACGATCCTCAGCACGACGCAGCTGCACAGCGCTGCCGTCGAAGGCGCACTGGCGGCGGGCGGCACGCGCGACCGCAGCCTCACCTTCACGTGGCCGCAGGGCACCGCCGGCATCGGTCAGCTGGAGTTCGTCGTCACCACCGACGTGTCGGGTGAAGTCTTCGAAAGCAATGCCCAGGACGACGCGGAAGCGAACAACGCCCAGCGCCTGACGCTGTCGTCGACGCCGGATCTGACGGTGCGCAACGTGCGCATCGAGCAGGCCGCCGTGCAGGCGGGCGACCCCCTCACGGTGCGCTGGGAGGACGTCAACAACGGCGTCGCCGCCACACCTGCGGGATGGAACGACCGCATCCAGATCCGCAATCTCGACACCGGCGAGACGCTCTTCAACGGCGCCTCGTTCTTCGACCCCACATTGCCGGGCAACGGTCCCGTCACTCCCGGGGCGTCGGTCGAGCGCAGCTTCTCCGTGCGCCTGCCCGACGGATTGCGCGGCACCGGCCGCATCGAGATCACCGTCACGGCCGACCAGAACCCGTCCGGTTCCGGCGCGCTCGTCGAACTGACCGCGGCGGGTGCCTCGGCCGAGAACAACAACTCGGCGGCGTTCGTCTTCACCGCGGCCGAACGGTTGTATGCCGATCTCGTCGTGACCTCGTTCTCCGCGCCCGACACCGCGCGCGGCGGACAGACGGCGCTCATCGGATGGACCGTCGCCAACGCGGGCGGCGCCGGCACGGGCACGGGTTTCGTCGATCGCGTCGTGCTGAGCGACGATGCCGTCATCGGCGACGCCGACGACATCGTGCTCGCCACGGTCGCGCGCGCGTCCGCGCTGGCCGCCGGCGGCTCCTACGAGGCGTCGACGTCGGTGACGCTGCCGCTGCGTCTGGACGGCCTGTTCTATCTTGCCGTGACGACCGATGCGCTCCAGGGCATCGCGGAACCGGACACGCGCGCCGACAACACGTCCGCGCCGCACGCCGTCGATCTCACCGCTCCCCGTGCCGATCTCCAGGTGGAAGTGGTCGATGCCCCGGCGAGCGCGCGGGGCGGCGACGCGATCACGCTGGCCTGGCGCGTGCGCAATGCAGGCGATGCGGCGACGGACGTCGTGCAGTGGCGCGACACCGTCTACCTGTCCGCGGACGACGTGCTCGATGCCGGCGATCTGCAACTGGGCCAGGCGCAACGCACCGGCGCGGTGGCCGCGGGAGGGGCGTACACGCTCACCACGACGGTCTTCGCGCCGAACAACCTGACCGGCCGGTACTACGTGCTGGTGCGCGCGGACGCCGAGGGCGCCGTGTTCGAGGGCGAACTGGAAGGCAACAACATCGGCCGCAGCCTGCAGCCCATGGGACTCGCTCCGGCGCCGGTCGCCGATCTCCAGGTGGCCGAAGTGTCCCTGCCCGCGGGCGGCGTGCCCGGCGAGACGCGGACGGTCGCCTGGTCCGTGCGCAATCTGGGCGAGGCACAGGCCGCGGGCACGTGGGTCGACCGCGTCTATCTCACCGCCACGGGCAGCCTGGCCGATGCCGTGCAGGTGGCAAGCGTCGACATCGCGCGCACGCTTGCGGCCGGTGAAGGCTATTCCGCTTCCGCCCAGGTCGTGCTGCCCAACCTGGGCGACGGCAACTACCGCGTCCTCGTGGTGACCGACGCCACGCAGCGCATCTACGAGACGCCCCACGAGGGCAACAACCAGCGCGCCACCGACGGCACGCTGGCCATCGTGCACCCGGATCTCGCGGTGCAGGCCGTGCGGGCCGTCGGTTCCGCGCAGTCGGGCACGACGATCCAGGCGGAATGGGATGTCCGCAACGTGGGCTCGAGCGCGCTGTCGGCCACCTGGGCCGATCGCATCTACCTGTCCCGCGACCGCGTCGTCGGCAGCGACGACACGCTGCTCGGCTCCGTGTCCGCGGCCCGCGCGCTGGGTGTCGGCGAGTCCTACACGGCCTCCACGTCGTTCGAAGTGCCGATCTCCGCGACGGGCAGCTACTTCTTCATCGTCGTCGCCGACGCGACGAGCGCCGTCACGGAGCTGAACGCCGAGGGCAACAACACCGGTGACCGCGCGTTCTCCGTGGACCTCGCCCCGTACGCCGACCTGGTGGTGTCCGACGTCGAGGCGCCGAACCTGAACATCGGCGATCCGGTGCCGGTGACGGTGTCCTGGAAGGTGACGAACCAGGGCAATGGCGCGGGACGCACGTCGCAGTGGACGGACGCCGTCGTCGCGTCTGCGGACGGCATCGCCGGCAACGGCGACGACGTGATCCTGGCGCGCTTCACGCACGACGGTGCGCTCGCCGCGGGCGAGAGCTACGGCCGCACCGAGACCTTCCTGCTGCCCGCGCGTTTCCAGGGGCGCTACACGCTGTTCGTCCGCACCGACGTGAACGGCGAGGTGTTCGAGAACGGCCGGGAGGCCGACAACGCCGCCGCCGATCCCGCACCGTTCGACGTCATGGTCATCCCGTACGCCGATCTCGTGATCGACGCGGCGGGCCCCGTGGCTGCCGCCTACAGCGGCCAGCGCCTCGACGTGCAGTGGACGGTGCGCAACGCCGGCATCGGCCTCACGGACCGCAGCGAGTGGGCCGACCGTGTCTACCTGAGTCCCCACGCGGACGGCAGCGGGCGGATCTTCCTCGGCAGCTTCAGCCACATCGGCTTCCTGGCGCCCGACGGCACCTACACGCGCACCGGCACGGTCACGCTGCCCGACGGCATCGAGGGCGACTACACGATCGTGGTGGAGACCACGGGGCCGTTCGAGTTCGTCCACACCGGCAACAACACCCGCGTGTCGAGTGTGTTCCACGTTTCCCTGACGCCGCCGCCCGATCTGGTGGTGACGTCCATCGTGACGCCCGAGGTGGCGGCCGAGGGCTCGGCCATCGACGTGACGTGGACGGTCCTGAACCAGGGCCTCGGCGACGCCGAGGGCGGGTGGGTCGACACGGTGTATCTGCGCAAGTTCGGAGACACCGGGGCCGGCACGGCCATCGGCACGTATACCTTCCAGGGGCCGCTGGAGGCGGGCAAGTCCTACACCCGCCGCGAACAGGTCACCATTCCGCTGCACACGAGCGAACGCTACGAGATCCTCGTGCGCACGGATGCCACGGGCACGCTCTACGAGCACACGCGCGAGGACAACAACCAGTCCGTCGACGACACGCAGATCTCGGTCACGGTCCTGCCGCGCCCCGATCTGCAGGTGTTCTCCGTGACGGGGCCGGCCGTGGTGGACGCCGGCGGCACGGCGTCCATCGAATTCGTGGTCATCAACCAGGGACCCGTCGCCACCACGGTGCCGAACTGGACCGACCGCGTCTACCTCTCGCTCGACGACAAGATCACCAGCGACGACATCCTGGTGAGCAGCCTCAGCAACGGCGCCGCCCTCGAACCGGGTGAGCAGTATCTCGGCGTCACCGGCACCTTCCAGGTGCCGAAGCGCTTCCGGGGCACGGTGTACGCCATCGTCGCGGCGGACCAGGGCGGATCGGTGGACGAGTGGCCCAACGATTCGAACAACGTCGCCCGGTTGCCCATCTACGTGAACCCGTGGCCGTTCGCCGACATCGTCGTGAGCGACGTGGTCGCGCCGGCGCAGGCGTTCGAGGGCAACCAGATCGAGGTGCGCTACACCGTCACGAACCTGGGGAGCGGCCCGAGCGACATCGGCCAGTGGACCGAACAGGTCTGGCTCACCCAGGACAGGAACCGTCCGCACCCGGGCCAGGGCGACGTCCTGCTGACCAGCTTCACCTATGGCGGCGGTCCGCTCGCCCGCAATGCGGGCTACGACCGGGTCGTGTCGGTGAACCTGCCGGACAGCGTGGTCTCGGGCACGTACTACATCACGCCGTGGGTGGACCCGTACGCCCAGATCCTGGAAGACACGCTGGCGATCAACGTCAATCCGGACGATCCGCACGAGGTCAACAACAACAACTACAAGGCCCGCGCGATCGACCTCATCGGCATCCCGCCCATCATCCTGCATCCCGATCTCGAGGTGCAGTCCGTGGTCGCCGAGCCGGTGGAGTTCGCCGGCGAGCAGTACACCATGTCGTGGACCATCGCCAACGTGGGGCCGGGCGCCGCCAACGGCGGCTGGATCGAGCGCGTGACCCTCTCGGACAATCCCGTGCTCGACGCGCCGGGCGCCAAGCAGTTCGTGCTGGGCGACTTCTCGCCGGTGAAGGCGCTCAATCCGAACGAGGCCTATACCAACACCCAGACCGTCTGGCTGGAGCCCTCGGCGAAGGGGCAGTACCTGCACGTGAAGATCGTGCCCCTCGCCACGATGTCGCCGTCCGAACTGAACCCGGCGAACAACCTGAACCACACGTCCACGCGGGTCACCGACCGCATTCCGGACCTGAAGGTCACGACGGTCGTTCCCGAGGCGTCCGCCTACTCCGGCGAGAAGACGGTCATCCGCTACACCGTCGCGAACGATTCCGACCAGGCCATCTGGCGCCAGACCCAGTACTGGACCGACAAGATCTACCTGTCCAAGGATCCGACATTCATCGCCGACACGAACCGCGTGACGCTGCTCGCCGCGGTCCAGCAGCCCAACACCGGCTCGCTGGCGGCCCGTGCGAGCTATACCCGCGACATCGAGGTCACGCTGCCCGCGGGGATCGAGGGCCGGTACTACGTGTACGTCTTCGCCAACGTCAATCCGGACGGGCTCCCGGGCACGCTGCCCTGGACGGTCGAGAGCGGCGACGGCGCCTTCCAGGTGGGCAATCCGTACGAGTTCTACTACAGCCGGGCGTACGAGAACCCGCTCAACAACATGGGCCAGGCCGCCCTGCCGGTCATCTACCGCGAACCGGACCTGCGCGTGACCGATCTGCAGGTGCCCGGCACCATCGCGGCGGGCAGCACCGTGGACGTCACCTTCACGGTGACCAACGTCGGCAACCGGGCCACCCGGCAGCGGGAGTGGACCGACCGCGTCGTGCTGTCGTTCGATCCGTCGCTGGACGTCTACGATGCCCTGCTCAAGGACGAGACCAATCCCGCCCGGCCGGTGATCGCGGAGTTCCACCGCAATGGCGTGCTGGACGTGAACGCGTCCTACACGGCCACGGTGCGCATCACCATTCCGTTCGACATCGACGGCGACTTCCACGTGATCGCGATGACCGACGCGAACGTGGCCGGGTCGCCCTACAACGCCTCCGGCATCTCTTCGCGGTTCCAGGGGCTGCGGGTGGTCGACGACCAGGTCGACGAGTTCCAGGGCGAAGGCAACAACGTCACGGCGAAGCCGGTCACGATCACGCCGTTCGTCGCACCGGACCTGCAGGTGAGCGCGTTGGGCGTGCCGCTGCGCGCGGTGCGCGGCCAGGGCTTCGACCTGTCGTACACGGTCACCAACCTGGGCGGGGCCACCCCCTATCAGCAGTCGACGTGGGAGGACCTCGTCTACCTGTCGCGCGACGCCTTCCTCGACACGCGCGCCGACCGGTTCATCGCGTCGATCCGCCGCGAGGGCGGTCTCGCCGGCGGCGCGTCCTACGACATCCGGCGCACGTTCACGGTCCCCACGGATCTCGCGACCGAGGCCTACTACGTCTTCGTCGTGACGGACCCCAACCGCTACGACGCGCGCGGCGCGGTGTTCGAGGACGAGAACGAGCGCAACAACCAGCGCGGCTCCGCCGTGCCGATGGTGATCGAGCTGCCGCCGCCCACCGATCTGGTGGTGACGGACGTGGACGTGCCGGATCGGGCGCGATCGGGCGAGCCGGTGGCGTTCGCCTGGACCGTCACCAACCAGAGCGCCGTGGCGGCCAGCGGCACCTGGACCGATTCGCTGTTCCTGTCCGAGGACTCGGTGTGGGACATCAACGATCGCCCGCTGGGCCGGGGCACCTACTCGGGCACGCTGAATGCGGGCGAGTCGTACACGCTGTCGCTCGACACGCTCCTGCCGGGCACGGCGCCGGGCCACTACCGCGTGATCGTTCGCACGGACATCTTCAACCAGGTGCACGAGGGCGTCGACGAAGCGAACAACCGGACCGCCTCGCCGGAGGACCTGGAAGTGGCCGTCGACGAGATGCTGATCGGCACGCCGCTGGCGCTCACGCTGGCCAACGGCCAGGAGAAGCTCCTGCAGATCAAGGTGCCGCGCGATCAGACGCTGCGCATCACGCTGAAGGCATCCGACGACCAGAGTGCCAACGAGATCTTCGTGCGGCACGATGCCGTGCCGACCTCGGCGAAGTTCGATGCGACCTACGCCGGTCCGCTGTCCAGCGACCTCACGGCCATCATTCCGTCCACCGATCCGGGCACCTACTACGTGCTGGTCCGCAACTTCAGGGCCGATGCCGACGGCGTGCCGGTCACCTTGCTGGCCGAACTGCTGCCGCTGGTCATCACGGAGGTCCACACGGACACCGGCGGGGACAGCAAGCACGTCACCACGACCCTCCGCGGTGCACAGTTCCAGGACAACGCGATCGTCAAGCTCGTGCGCCCCGGCATCGCCGAGTACGAGCCGCTCGTCTGGGACGTCGTGGACAGCACCACGATCATCGCCACGTTCGACTTCACCGGCGCGCCGCACGGCCTGTATGACCTCAAGGTCATCAATCCGAACGGCGACACCGCCGTCGTGCCGTACCGGTTCCTGGTCGAACGCGCCCTGGAGCCGGACGTCACCATCGGTCTGGGCGGTCCGCGCGTGATCCTGGCCGGCGACCAGGCGACCTATTCGGTCGCGCTGCAGAGCGTCTCCAACGTCGACACGCCCTACACCTACTTCGAGGTGGGCGTTCCGCAGCTCAACATCAATCCCATCGTCTACGGCCTGCCCTACCTCAACTTCTACACGAACGTCCGCGGCACGCCCGAAGGCGCCGCAGGCACCGCGAACGCGTCGGTGCCGTGGGTCCAGATGGAGTCGATCACCAACACGATCGGCCAGCTCGCCACTTCCGGCTTCATCTACGACCTCGCAGCCGACGGGTTCGGCGGGTTCTCGTTCAACGTGGAGACCTATCCCGGCCTGGAGGAGTTGCATGACCAGGCCTTCGACCAGTTCCGCACGCGGATGGCGGCGCAGTTTCCCGACCTGGACGACAAGCTCGCCAACGGACCGGGCGGGATCGCCGACTGGTGGGAGGCGCTGAAGGCCAAGGCCGACGAGATGGCGCCGGGCCTGGGCGCGGCCATGAACCAGATCGATTTCGTGAAGATGTACAACGAGAACGAGGCGGTGCCGAACGAATGCATCATCCCGTTCATCCCGTTCCGATTCCACATCTACGCGACCTCCACGAGCATGACGCGCGACGAGTACGTCGCGTTCCAGTCGCAGAAGGCGCGTGACCTGCGCACGGCGTTGTTCGAGGCCGAGGAGGCACCGGCATCGCTGCTCGCGCTGGCGGCCGACGAGGACACCTGGGTCGATCTGTACCTGGCGGCACTGGAAGACGCGCAGCTGCTGCGGCCCGAAGGCGACGTGCCGCCGATCCGCACGCAGCAGCACATCGTGAGCCTGATGAGCATCATCGCCTCGGGCATCCTGTTCGGGCCGGCGGGCACCGAGATCCGCAGCGACGGCGACCTGCTCGGCTTCTTCGAGAAGGTGCGCGAGCTCTACGGCCACGAGCAGGACCGGATGGCCGAGATCGAATACTGGGATCCGCGCAAGAGCGACTGCTATGAAGGCGAGGTGCCGGTGCCGGCGATCCCCGAGCGCACGGACTTCGACCTGGGCCTGTCGCAGGAGACGCACTTCGAATCGTTCCGCATCTACGTGCCGTGGATGCCGTTCGAGGACCGCGGCGACGGCCTGCCGCTCGAGTTCCAGATCAACGGTCCCGAGCCGGTGGACGGCAACGAGTTCGCGGCGCTCGACTTCTCGCGCTACCTGTCCGGCAACGCCGGCGGCACGGGCCGGCTCGCATCGATCACCGGACCGCAGACCTACGATACGGAAGGCTGGCTGCCGCTCGGTCAGGCGCTGCCCTACACGGTGAACTTCGCGAACAGCTCGGCGGCCTCCAGTTACGTGAACGAGGTGCGGATCGTCACCGCGCTCGATCCCGACCTCGACGCGCGCAGCTTCGCGCTGGGCGACATCACGATCGGCGACATCACCATCGACGTGCCCGAAGGCCGTTCGCTGTTCCAGGGCGAGTACGACTTCGCCGCGACACGCGGTTTCCTGCTGCGGGTGAGCGCGGGCATCGACCTGTACCAGGAAGCGCCGGCGGCCACGTGGCTCATCCAGGCCATCGATCCGCTGACGGGCGAACTGCTGCAGGACACCACCCGCGGACTGCTCAAGCCGAACGACGCCATGGGCGGCGGTGCCGGGTTCGTCACCTACACCGTGGAAGCGGCCGACACGGCGCGGACCGGTTCCACCATCACGGCCCAGGCGCGCGTGCTGTTCGACACCATGGCGCCGGAGGACACGGCCGTCCTCGAGCAGATGGTGGACGGCCGGGCGCCGGTGACCACGCTGCAAGCGGATCGCATCGGCACGACCCGCAACTACGCGCTGTCCTGGTCCGCCGAGGATGACAGCGGCGGCTCGGGCTTCGGCCATCTCACGCTGTACGTCGCCACCGACGGCGGCGACTTCAACATCTGGCAGCGCGACGTCTCCGCTGCCGAAGGCAGCCTCATCTTCACCGGCGAGGACGGCCACACCTACGAGTTCCTGGCACTGTCCACGGATGTCGCAGGCAACCGCGAAGCGCCCGTCGCCGGCGTCAATGCCGTGCCGGACGGCTCCGGCGTCAATCTCGGCGCACTGCCCACGGTGCAAGGCACCACGCCGCCGAACTTCGGCGTCGCCCCCACGCCTGCGCCCGAGCCCTCCACCAATCCGCTGTTCACCGCGGCGGAGGCCGGCATCCCGAACGCCGATCCGCTCACGCGCGTGTCCGAGTTCGACACGGTCCTGCGGCCCTTCACGGCCCAGTCGTTCCTGACCGGCGTCGTGCCCAGCCACGGCGACATCGGCCCCATGGCCATCGCCGAGACGGCCGACGGCAGCTTCCTCGTCTCCGGCGGTGCGAATCGCGGCGACATCTACCGCGTTTCCCGCGAAGGGGGGGTCGCCGGTCTGCCGTGGGCGAGCCTGGACGATCCGGTCTTCAATCTCGCGTTCGACGGCCAGGGCCGCCTGTGGGCCACCACCGGCGGGGGCGCGCTGCTGCAACTCGACGCCGACACCGGAGAAGTGGTGGGCCGCTACGGCGACGGCGTCACCATCGCCCTCGCCGTGGAGCCCGGGACCGACCGCCTGGCCGTGTCGACCAATGCCGGCGTGGAGATCTTCGACCCCGACACCGGCACGTTCACGCAGGTCAGCCGCGACCGCAACCTGCGCGTCGGCAGCCTCGCGTTCGACGACGCCGGCGAGCTGTGGGCCGTCACCTGGCCCGACCGCCGTCAGGTGGTGCGCTTCACCGAGCAGCGCCGGGCGGAGATCATGCTGGAGTTCGATTCCGACATCGACTCGCTCGCCTTCGGCGAGCAGGGCACGGCGCTGGAAGGGTTGCTGTTCGTCTCGCACAACGCGGGACCCGTCTCGAGCACGGGCGCCGCAGCCAGGGGCTCCGAACTCACCATGGTGGACGTCGCCACGCTGCGGCGCGTGGCCGTGGCGCAGGACGGGTCGCGCGGCGACGTCGTCTTCGCGACGTCCGACGGCCGGCTGCTGGTGAGCCAGTCGCACCAGGTCGACGTCGTCAATCCGGTGTTCGCCCCGAGCATCGTGGCGACCTACCCGACGGCCGGCGCAGTCATGCCGCTGCCGCTGCCTTTCGTGTCGGTCCAGTTCAATCAGGACATGTTCGCGGGCGATGCCACCCTCTCGGGCAGCGTGCTGAACCCGGCCAACTACGTGCTCACGGGCGCCGGCACCGGCACGACCACCGTGCAGTCGGTGCAGTACGACGCGGCGAATCGCACGGTGCTGCTCGCCTTCGGCAATCTGCTGCCCGACACCTACACGCTCACGGTCCGCGACGATGTCGCGAGCGTCTACGGCCAGACGCTGGCCGGCGACCACGTCACTCCGTTCCAGGGCGTCAGCGACCTGTCGGCCTACCTCGACATCGCGTTCGGCCTCACCCGCTACGACCGCTCGCTCGGCACGGTGTCGTACGACGTCGCCGTCACCAACCGCGGCGACACGGACATCCTGCTGCCGGCGCTGCTCACGCTCGACCCGAACGACGGCTATGCCGGCGTGCCCGCCGATGCGACGGGCCGCACGGACGACGGCCGCTGGCTCATCGATCTCGCAGCGAACCTGCCGGCGAACGGCCGCCTCGCCCCGGGCGCCTCCACCACCGGGCACACGGTGTCGGTCGCGACACCCGATCGCCGCCGCGTGGAGTTCTCGACGGGGGTGGCCGCGGCGACGCAACTCAACCGGGCGCCGGCGTTCACGTCCGAGCCGCCGCTCGATGCCGTCCTGGGCGGCACCTACACCTATCAGGCGGTGGCCACCGATCCGGACGGGCAGCCGGTCGTGTACCACCTGCTGTCCGGACCGGATGGCATGAGCATCGACACGGTGACGGGTCGGGTCACGTGGCAGGTCGCGGGACCGGTGAGGACGACCGAAGCCGTCACGCTGCAGAGCTTCGACAGCCGCGGCGCCACCGCGCTGCAGCGCTTCGTGATCGACGTGGCAGGCGGCAATGCCGCGCCCGAATTCCTGTCCGTGCCGACGCAGGTCGAGGGCCGCGAGGGCGTGGCCGTCGAGTTCAACGTCGTCGTGAGCGATGCCGATCAGGACACGCTGACGGTCTGGGCGGACAACCTGCCGGCCGGGGCGACCTTCGACGCGGCCACGCGCGCCTTCCGCTGGATGCCGGGCTACGAGTCCGCCGGAACGTTCGAGGACGTGCGCTTCTTCGCTTCCGATGGCGTGACGGTCACGAACGTCGCGGTGGACGTCCTCATCGCGGAAGGCTATCGCACGCCCGAACTGATCAAGCCCGCCGACCGCACCGTTCGCGAAGGCGACGCCGTGCGCTTCTTCCTTCAGGGCACCGGCGACGAGACGCGCGAACTGGTCTATTCCAGCCCCGTGCTGCCGTGGGGCGCGAAGCTCAACACCGCGAGCGGCCTGTTCGAGTGGACCCCCCTGCATACGCAGGAAGGCGTCTACGACATTCCCTTCAGCGTGAGCGACGGGACCTACCGCTTCACGGTCAGCACCCGCATCACGGTCACGAATGCCAACGGCGCACCGGTGTTCGATCCGCAGGAAGGCTGGGAGGTCTTCGAAGGACAGCCCCTCACCATCAAGATGTTCGCGTACGACCCCGACAATCCGTTCTACGAACCGGCGTTCCGCGGTTCGGACGGCGTGCTGGTCGACACCGCGCAGACGCCGCGCACCGTCACGGTCACGGCGGGCACCTTGCCGCCGGGGGCAAGCTTCGATCCCGACACGCTCGATTTCACCTGGCGTCCGGGCGCGACCCAGGCGGGCAACTACGAAGTCACGTTCACCGCCGTGGACGACGGCGACCGCACGGGCGTACCGCTCACCGACACGATCGTCGTCCCGATCCGCGTGCTGAACCTGAACCGGACGCCGGTGATGGAACCCATCGAGAACGTGCAGCTCGATCGGGGCGCGGTGCGCGAGATCACGGTGCGCGCCACCGATCCCGAAGGCGGACACGTCACGCTGACCGCCGCGAGCGAACAGCCGGGCTTCCCGCTGCCGTCGTTCATGCAGCTGACCGATCACGGCGACGGCACCGCCACGCTGCGCATCGCGCCGCAGGTGGGCGACCGCGGCGAGCACGCCGTGCGCATCATCGCCACCGACGACGGCGAGGGCGGCGCGCCGCAGTCGGCGTCCTACGTCTTCGTCGTGGACGTGGAGAGCGCGAACGAACCGCCGCAGATCGACTTCATCGGCAACGTCGTTGCCGTTGCGGGGCAGACGATCCAGATCCCGGTGCGCGTGAGCGACCTGGACCAGGATGCGCTGTCCTATGCGATCGCCGGACTGCCGGCGGGCGCGACCATCACGCCGACGGCCCGGTACGGGCACGCCGTGATCACCTGGACGCCGCAGACGGCCGACATCGGTGCACGCGACGTCACGGTCACCGCGACCGATTCGGGCAATGCCGGCGCAGCCGCGGCCGCGTCGGACACGGCGGCGTTCCGTCTCACGGTGCGCGCGACGAACAGCGCGCCGGTGCTGATTCCGGTGGGGGACAAGCAGGCGACGGAAGGCCAGCCGCTCGCGTTCCGGTTGAAGGCCGTGGACGGCGACGGCGATACCGTCACCTACTACGCCACCGAACTGCCGTCCGGCGCGAAGCTCGACCCGCTTACCGGTCAGTTCACGTGGACGCCGGCGCTCAACCGGGCGGGCACCTACCCGGTGACGTTCACCGCGTCCGACGGCAGCGGAACCAGCAGCGAGACGGTGGAGATCCGCGTCGCGAACACCAACCAGCTTCCCGTGTTCGTGCCGATGATCCCGCAGCTGGCGCGGGAAGGCACCGAGATCGTCTTCACGGTCGCGGCCGGCGACGCCGACGGCGATCCCATCGTGCTGGCCGCCTCGCAGGGTCTGCCCGAGGGGGTGCTGTTCGTGCCGGACCGTGGTGAATTCCAGTGGACGCCGGGCTTCGATCAGGCGGGTGAGCACGTCATCCGGATCACCGCGGCAGACCCCAGCGGCACGCCGGTGAACTATGACGTGACGGTCCGCGTGGCGAACGTCAACCGCGCGCCGGTGCTGGACGAGTCCGACCATGGCTTCCTCATCGGGGAGAAGCGGGAGTTCCTGATCCGTGCCACCGATCCCGATGCGGGCACCGATCTCACGTACCGCGCGCTCGGCCTGCCCGAAGGCGTCAGCCTCGATGCCGACACGGGCCTGCTGTCGTGGACGCCCGGCCCGGGCCAGTCCGGCGACTATGTCGTCACGCTGATCGCCGACGACGGCCAGGCGGTCGACCGCCAGACCATCGTGCTGCGCGCGTCGCTGGAACCCGTGCCGCCGACGCTGCTGGTGGAGCTCACCCCCAGCTTCCCGGCGCTGCCGGGTCAGAGCGTGCTGCTGCACGCCATCGCGGACGGCTTTTCCGACATCGCTTCCCTGCGCGTGTACGTGGCCGGGCAGGAGATCGCCCTCGACGCCAACGGCCGCGCGTTCATCCGCGCCGCCACCCCCGGCAAGGTCGAAGTCCGTGCCGTGGCCACCGACGTGGACGGCGGTGTCGCCGAGCGCAGTTTCTCCTTCAAGGTCCGCGATCCGGATGACAGGAGTGCGCCGGTGGTGGCGTTCGACTCCATCGTCTCGCGCGCTCGCGTCACCGGCACGCCGCTGGGCATCGCGGCGTCGGTGGCGGACGCGAACCTCGACTTCTGGACGCTCGAACTGACCAGCGACGGCGAGCACTGGGACACGCTGGCCGGGGGCGACGGCCCCGTCGACGGGACCCTCGCGAACCTCGATGGTCGCCGTTACGCGGACGGCTTCTATCAGCTCCGGCTCACGGCCAAGGACATCGGCGGCCGTACGTCGGTCGCCCTGGCCGATGTCGAGATCGACGCGGCGGTCAAGCTCGGCCAGTACCGGCGCGGCGATACCGACCTGACCGTCGACCTGGGCGGTGCGACCTACACACTGGCGCGCTTCTACGATTCGCTCGGTGATCCGGGCGCCTTCGGCCCCGGCTGGACGCTGCCGGGACGCGACCTGCACTTCGAATCCAACGTGGCGTCGACCGGCCGCGAGGATCTCGGCGTCTACAACGCCTACGCCGACGGCACGCGCGTGTACCTCACCCTGCCGGACGGCCAGCGGGCCGGTTTCTCGTTCGTGCCGCCGCGGACGGTCGTGGGCGGGGTCACGTTCTGGCGCGCCGCCTGGGCAGCGGAGGCCGGCAGCGGCTACACGCTGCAATCGGCCGATACGCTGCTCACCAAGGCGGGCGGCAAGTACTACCTGTCCTCCACGGGCCAGCCGTACAACCCGCTGGCACCGTCGTCGGACGGCACTGATTTCACGCTCGTGGCGGGCGACGGCACCCAGTTCCTCATCGATGCCGAACAGGGCGTGCAGGAGATCGTCACGGCGGCGGGCAAGCGTCTGTTCCTGAGCGACAACGGCGTCACCGCCGAGAACGGCGCGACGCTCGCCTTCCTGCGGGATCCCGACGGCCGCATCGTGCGTGCGGTGGCGCCCGACGGCACGACGATCACCTATCGCTACGACGACGCCGGCCGGCTGGTCGGCTCGCGCAACCTGGCCAGCGGCCAGGGCATGCGTTACGCCTACGAGAATGGCGACCTGGTGAGCGTGATCGCCGTCGGCCAGCCCGGACTGTCCATCGCCTACGCGGCCGACGGCTCGGTGACGGCACGGCCGGTGGCCGCCGACCTGGGCGGCGCTGCGGAGTTCACCGGCAGGACGGTGACCGGCTCCGTCGGGACCAACGAGACCGACCGCTACTCCTTCAGCGTGCGCGCGAGCGAGATCACCGGGACGACCGGCGGGCAGCTCATCCTGCGCGCCGCGATCGAGGGCGTCGCCGGATTCCAGGCGGCGGCACCCGCCATCGCGGGTCTCAGCGCGCTGTCGGTCCGGCGTTCGGGCAATGCCGTCGTCGCGTTGTACGGGGTGACCGAGGAAGGGCTCTACACGTTGTCCGCCACCGGCCTGTCCGGCGCGGCGGGAGACTACCGGCTGACGCTGTCCATCGGCGGTGACGTGAATCTCGACGGTCTCGTCGACGGGACGGACGGCACGCTCATGGGCATGGCCGGGGCGGGCACGGATGTCGATGGCGACGGCGTGTCCGACCGGACCGACCGCCAGGTGATGTACGCGAATTTCGGCTTCGCGCAGAACGTCGGGCCGCAGATCGCCGCGACCCTGCCGGTGGTGTTCACGCACGAGGCGCTGCAGGTCTTCGTGGATCTGAGCCAGGTCGCCGCCGATCCGGACGGCGACACGGTCTACTACCGCGTGCTGGACGCCGAGCACGGCACGGCGGCGCTGTCGGCGGACGGCCGCTTCGTGGTCTTCACGCCTGACGCGGGCTACGCCGGCCAGGCGAGCTTCCGCATCACGGCCGACGACGGCTTCAACGGTTCGCCCGAGGTGGACGTCCCGGTCACGGTGAGCAGCGCGCCGCTCGTGAACATCGATTTCTCGCTGCGGCGCCTGCTGATCGGCACGGGCGACATGCGGGTGATCCGCGTGATCGGCGACTTTGCCGACCAGCCGGACGTCGTCCTGCCGTTCGAGTACGTCCATGCGCGCGTGCTCGATCCGTCCATCGCCACGCTCACGCCACAGGGCCTGCTCACGGCGCTGAAGGACGGCCACACCGTGCTCACGGCCTCGCGCGGCGCCGCGTCGGCTGCCACGGTCATCGGCGTGGGCATGCCGTCGAACGGCGAACTGATGATCTCCCGCGTGCTGGGCATCGACGCCTACCCCGACACGGTCACGGTCGTGCCCGCGGGCGGCACCCGGCAGATCGTCACGAGCCTGGGCCTGGGCCAGCAGACCTTCGTCACCGAAGGGGCCAACGGCACCCGCTACGTCGTGGGCAACAGCGCGGTGGCGACGGTCACCGAGGACGGTCTCATCCGCGCCGTGGGCGAGGGCGAGACGACGGTCACGGTGATCTACGGCCACGGCGAGGAGGTCATCCGCGTCAAGGTGCAGCCGCCCCTGTCGACGAACGGCACCGCGACCGTCGGCCAGAATGGCGGCGTCGTCGCCAACGCCGACGGCATCATGGCCGCGTTCGGCCCGGGCCAGTTCACCGGCAATGCGGTCGTCACGATCGCGACGGTGGCCGAGGACGACCTGTCCCTGGCGCTGCCGTCGAGCCCGACCGGCGAGACGACCTTCGGTTACCTGGGCGCGTTCGACATCGACATCCAGGGCGGCGAGTTGAACGGGCCGTTCCAGGTCGCGGTGCCTGTGGCGCCCGGCAGCGCACAGGCCGGCGACACGGTGTTCTTCTTCGAGAAGCGCAACCTGCCGGTCGGCGCGAACGGCGAGTTCATCGATGTCTGGACCGTCGTGGATTCCGGCAAGGTGGGCGACGACGGCATGGCGCGCACGGCCTCGCCGCCCTTCCCGGGTCTGTCCGGCCGGGCCAATGTGCTGGTCGCCAAGGCGGCGCAACCGCTCGGCATCCTGCGCATCGACATGGGGTACGTCCTGGGCCTCAGCATGGCCTTCTCGATGGCCATCGGCATTGCGGCCACCGGCGGCCTCGCGGGCGCGGCGGTGGCCGGCGGTCTCATCGCCGGCTACGCGGGCATGCTGGTGCTGCCGCTCGCCTACCAGGCGCAGCAGCTCAAGATCTGGCGTGACTGGGCGGCCAACAAGGACGGCTACGACCTCACGGTGAACGTGCCGCCGGATGCGCCGATCACGCAGATCATCCCCGACATTCCCTCCCCGCCGGCAGCCGGCGTCGATCCGGCGCTGCCGCGCATCGACGACATCGACGCCACGGTGAGCGCCGCGGGCGAGGTGGAGGTCACGATCGAGGGCTACCAGTTCTTCGATCTCGACAGTCCCATGTTCGCCGGCGATGTCATCGGCGAGGACATCCGCGATGCGCGCGTCGTCTTCCAGATGCACGATCGCGAGGTGATCGTGGAAGGCGACGATTTCGTCAACGCGTTCAGCGTGCTCGACGGGTCCGTCTTCCGCAGCACCATCGTCGTCAAGGTGCCGCAGGACGTCCTGCTGGGGATGGCCGACATCCGCGTCGACCGGCCGCACTACGCGGTGGCCGGCAGTTCCGGCGGGGTCGACGTCGACATCGTCTGGACCGAAAGCATGTCCGTGCGCATCGACAACAAGGGCGGCTACGGTTTCACCGGCCGCTGGGGCAGCAACGGCAACGCCGTGGTGCAGGTGATCGACACCGCGCGCATCGACGAGACCACCGCGACCGAGCGCGTCATCAAGGAGCTCGAGATCCTGGGCGCGGGCACCGTGTGGGACACGCTCGCCACGAGCGACCTGTCGCGGGTGTACGTCGCCACCAACAACGGCATCGCGGTGATCGATGCCTTCACGCTGCAGCAGTTCGACATCGATCCGACCACGGACGTCATCGACCGCATCGACATTCCGTTCGGCGGCAAGGTGAACGACCTCGCCATCGATCCGTCCGGCCGCTACCTGTACGCGGCGGGCACCGGGCTGGTCTACATCGTCGACATCGACCCGGGGTCCGACACCTTCCACCAGGTCACCACGGTGCTCGGCGTGGACGCGCCCGCCAATGGCAAGATCAACGACATCCAGGTCAATGCCGACGGCACGCGCCTGTTCCTCGCCGTGCCGCACACGGAGCTGTTCGGGCCGATGAGCTGGAACGGCGGTACGCGCCAGAAGGGCAAGATCGTCGTGCTGAACGTCGACGAGTCGGACCGCACCGACAGCGGCAGCCCGGGCGGCGCGCGCAAGTGGCGCGAGGTCATCGGGACCTTCGACGCCGGGCTGGAGCCGTTCGAGATCGAGGCCACGACGGACCGCGATCTGATGATCTTCACGTCGCGTCTCGATCTCAAGAAGGGCCTGCACCCGCTGCGCATCACCAACGACAACCCGAGCGGCTTCAACGTCAGCATCGGCACCATCGATCTCAAGCTCAACAACCAGATGGTGGGCATCCGCACGTTCGGCAGCAGTGCGGACCCGTATGGCTACTACCCGGGATTCACGACGCGTCTGACGGGCCAGGTGTTCGACCTCGACATCCGCAACGCCACGGGCGTGGCGGTGACGCCCGACCGCAAGTGGGCGTTCGTGGGCGACTGGTACATCCCGCGCTACTTCTACATGGATTCCATGAGCGCGTACGAGATCGAGGACCTGCACCACGTGGGTTCCAAGGTCGCGATCGTCAAGGACCCGTTCGGTCCGAATCCGCAGATCCTCGGGGCGACCTCGCCGATTCCGCTCACCTTCGTGGAGGAGGTGCAGGTGGATGCGTCCGGCAAGAAGCTCTACGTGAACTTCCGCAACGCCGGCAACATCGCGGTCTACGACATCGAGAAGATGAAGGCCCGCGCGCAGTCCGGTGCGAAGGACTTCGGCGACCTGCCCCTCGATCATGCCTGGGCGGACGCGGCCGACCCGGCCAACACCATCAATCTGCCGGCCATCGACGTGCAGTACTTGAGCCGCGGGCTGTCGCTGCAGGACAACCAGGTGCTGCGCCTCATCTCGCCCACCGGCGTGGTCGATCTGGACGGCAGCGGCAACGATCCGCTGGTGTTCGAGTGGGAGATCGACACCGGTCTGCTCGGCGTGGACGACTACAAGTCGCTCCTGTACTTCAGTGCGCTCGCGCCGGGCGAGGGCCTGTGGCCCGACGACCCGTTCCGTTCGCGCAAGGAGGACGCCGCGTCCCAGTTCGCCCTGGGGCAGGCCACGTTCCTCGACCTGGTCGAACACCTCTTCAGCAGCGATCCGAGCGATCCCGATGCCGCCGACTACAACCCCGGCCGGATCCTCACGATCGGCGACGGCCTCAAGATCGGCAAGCGCTACGGCATCGACGCGACGGGGAGTGTCACCGAGCTCGGCGATGCGCCGGACGCCAAGCGCACCGTCGTGGAACTGGATGCGGCGTTCCGCAAGATCCTCACCGCGGGACAGTTCTACTACTGGGGCGTGGAGATCGAGGACCGCGGCATCAACCGCGCCGAGGCCTTCACGGCCAAGTACGTGGAGAACACGTCCGCGTTCAGCAACGTGACCATCCTCACCCACGGTTTCCAGCTCGACCCGCAGACCGATCTGGCCAATTCGTCGTTCCAGCAGCCGGAGGCCTTCATCGACCTGGCCCGCCTGATCTCCACCGCGGGCGGCGGCGGGGTCGTGATGCTGTATGACAAGAACACCGGCCAGTGGCGCCAGATGAAGGACAACGGGACCTGGGGTCCCGTCGGCGCATCCGCGCTGATCGGCGGCAAGCCGGTCGTGCTCGTGTCCGACTGGAAGCGTGAATCCGACATCAGCGATTCCGGCTTCTCCGAGGCCGCGGCCGACGCCCTGTTCGCCGCGCTCCTGGATCTCGACCAGCAGACGGGCGGCAGCCTGCTCGAGTCGCCCCTGCACTTCATCGGCCACAGCCGCGGCACGTCGGTCAACAGCGAGATCATCCAGCGGCTGGGCGCGTACGGCATCGTGACCGACGGCATCCACATGACGACGCTGGATCCGCACGACTTCGAGCAGAAGAGCCTCGACATCCCGCTCACCCAGCTCGTCGAGTATTCGCAGATCGCGCTGACGGCCGTGTCGGCGGTGGCCTCGGTGGCCTCGGCCGCCGGCGGGAACGTGCCTCTTGGCATCCAGATCGCCATCTGGGCCTGGAAGCTGTCGCAGTGGCTCGCGAACGCGACCACGGGCGCGGCGAAGAACCTGGGCGTGCAGCTGAAGCCCGTGGCCTATGCCGACTTCAAGGATCCGGACGTCACGCTCTGGTCCAACATTGCCTTCGCCGACAACTACTACCAGACGGCGGCGAATCCCAATGCCACGCCGGGTCTGCTCGTCAATCATTTCACGGCCACGCCGAACGGCCGCTCCCTCCCGGGGGCGGACATCGACCTCAACCTGAACGCGCTCGCCGGCTTCGGCAAGGAGGACTTCGTCGGCTTCGGTTTGGACATGGGGGCGGGGGGCGCGCACAGTCGTGTCTGGCAGTGGTATGCCGGCACCGTCAACACGGGCATCCTCGAGTTCGACGGCAATCCGATCTGGCGCTCCATCGGCGACGAGGGGCTCGCGACCGAGGCGCTGGGCCTGCCGATGAAGGACTACCGGTTCACCGACATCCCCTGGTACGAGGTGGATCCGCAATCCATCGTGAGCGGCGTCTGGAACGGCGGCGATCTCACCGAAGGCATCGGCACGGGCTGGTACTTCAGCCCGACGGGCGGCGGCATGGCCTATCGGCCGGGCAGCGGCGGCAGCGTGCCGTTCAACACCGACAACACCGAGGTCACCGACGCACCCGGGTTCCCGGACGTGAACACGGTCTTCAACGGCAGCTTCGAGAACGGGACGCGCCAGTCGCTGCTCAACTACCTCGCCTGGAAGATGAGCGGGGCGGACGATCTGCCGGCCGAATACGGACGCTTCCCGATCTCGTACGAACTGCCGGGCTGGTCCATGCACGGCGGCAAGGGATTCACGGTCAATGTGCCGGTGTTCGGCGAGGTCGACATCGCCGGCTTGTTCGTGGTCGAGACCTCGCCCACGGAGCTGTTCAAGACCTTCGCCAAGCGTGCCATCGAGGGCTACATCGACCAGCTCTTCGCCACCGCGCGGCAGAAGCTGCTGCACTTTCCGCAGCCGCCCAGCGTCGGCGTGATCCAGAGCACGCTCATCAGCAAGTTCGGGTCGGCCTCGGACGTCGCGATCGCGAAGTACCTCAAGGCGGCCAACGCCGTCTGGAAGGCCGGTGACGCCGCGATCCAGCTTCTGGACAAGATCGTCAACCAGATCTTCAGCGAGACCGGGACGCCGGGCCCCAACATCAACGATGCGCTCACCGGTGCGCCCGGTCCCAACGGTCTGCCCATCGGCGTCGACAACATCAAGGCCTATCTGAATTTCGGCATCGACCAGGCCGTGAGCTTCCTGCCCAACATGCCCAGCGACTACGCGCTCGTGATGGGGGCGGGCGACGCGCTCGAGAAGATCATTCAGAACGTCATTCCGGACGGTCTGTCGACCCTGCGCGACGCCCTGCTCGGATACCTCGACAACAACACGAGCCTCGACACGATCACGCACAACCGGATGTTCATCCCGGCGGGCAAGCAGTTCCTGCGCTTCAACGTCTACACGCCGCTCGCGTTCCTGCCGGATTCGCAGCTGGAGATCACCTTCACGAACGCTACCGGCTCGGTCACGGTGACGCAGGCGATCGACGCCGGGCTCTTCTCGGGCAAGGACTACGCCGTCGCGATCCCGACGGGATTCGCCGGCACCGTGTCCACCCTCAAGATCCAGCACAAGGGCATGGGCGTGACGGAGGATTTCCGGCAGTCGCTGCAGGATCTCCTGGACATCGACCTCATCGAGGACTGGGCGCCCGACTTCGTGGGCGGTGTGGTCCAGTACGCCGGCGGCGCGTTCGCCGGCGTGGTGGGCGGCGTGAGCCAGATCATGCTGCTCGACGACCTGCAATTCACCGATACGGCGACGGGAACGCCGTTGCTCGGCGAAGCCGTCGCGACGGCCGCGTCGGTCGAAGGCGTGACACTCGCGCAGGTCGAGTCGCTCATGGACGAGGCGCGTACGCTCTGGCTGCAGGCCGCCGGCACGGCGGACGCCCTGGCGACGCTGCCGTCGGTGACGGTGGAGGTCACCGATCTGACGGGCAGTGCACTGGCCGTGTACGACGGCGGCGTCATCCGGGTGGATCGCGATGCCGCCGGTTCGGGGTGGTTCGTCGACGCGACGCCGGAGGATTCGGCCGAGTTCACGGCAGTCACCACGGCGGGCCAGGTCCGCGCTGCCACCTCCTCGGCGGCCTTCGGCCGTTACGACCTGCTCACGGTGCTCACGCACGAGATGGGTCACGCGCTGGGCCTGGACGATGTCCCGGTGAGCGTCACACCGGTGTCGCTGATGACCGGATCGCTCGGCGCCGGCGTGCGGCGCCTGCCGTCGTCGACGGACATGCCGGCGGAGGAGACCGTTGCCCCGGCCGTGGTCGCGCCGCAGGCGCCGGTCATCGTGCAGACGAGCGCGCCCGTGCAGACGGTGACGACGCCCGCGGTCGGTGCGCTGCTCGTCGGATCCGGTCCGTTGTCCGTCGGTGTCGCCAACGGCGCCTTCTCGGTGTCCGACCCGGCTTCCTCGCAGTTTGGCTGGACACCCACGGGCGATGCCGCTGTCAGCGGCGGGCGTGGGGTGCTCACCGAGGACGACCGCTTCCTCTCCGGCCTGGCACAGAGCTTCATCGTCCCCGACCGGGCCACGGCGCTGCGCTTCACGCTGGTCGAAGCGGCGCTGCAGGACAACGGCGCCGGTCCGGTGGACGCCTTCGAGGTGGCGCTGCTCGATGCCGGCGACGATCCTCTGGTCGGGACCGCGAACCTCACGAACACCGATGCGCTGTTCAATCTGCAGAGCGATGGCCGTGCGTTCGCGGCCGATCGCGTGACGGTGTCCGGTCTTGCCGATCGCAACGGCGGGTTGCTCGACACGAGCGGCCCGGTGGACATCGAGATCGATCTCACCGGCCTGGCGCCCGAGTCGGTCGCCAGTCTGTTCTTCGACCTCATCGGCTTCGGCGACGCCGGCAGCCGGATCGTCATCGACGACGTCCGCTTCGTGCTGGATGCTTCCGGCAACCGTCCGCCCGTCGCGGCGGACGACTCGGCCGGCGTCGACGAGAACGGTCTCGTGGTGATCGATCTGCTCGCCAACGACAGCGATCCGGACGGCGACCCGCTGCAGGTGATCATCGTGACGCCGCCGCAGCACGGCGGCCTGGTGGACCGCGGCGACGGTTCGTTCGAATACCGGCCGGCGGCCGGTTTCGACGGCAGCGACGCTTTCACCTATCGCGTGAGCGACGGTTCGCTCTCCTCCGGAGAGGCTGCGGTGTCCATCACCGTGATCGGCGGCAATGCGTCTCCGGTCGTCGCCGAACCTGCCGCGCGCAACGTGCTGGAAGGCGAAGCGATCACCGTGACGGTCGAGGCTTTCGACCCGGACGGCGACACGCTCGCGTTCTCGCTGGTGGGTGCCACGCACGGGGCGTCCATCGATGCCTCGACGGGCGAGTTCCACTGGACGGCCACCGATGGCGATGCGCAATACCAGTTCACGGTTCGCGTGAGCGACGGGGCGATCGACGTCGATACGAAGCTGACCATCGACGTCGGCAACGTCGCGCCCGTGCTGGACGTTCAAGGCGCCGCGACGGCCCTGTCCGGTCAGCCGTACGCAATCACGTTCGGTGCCACCGATCCGGGGCTCGACACCATTGCGGAGTGGACTCTCGACTGGGGGGATGGCACGCCGGTCCAGACCTTCGCGGGGTCGGCCACGGGGGCGACCCACGTCTACGCGAGGCCGGACGCGAGTCACACGATCGCCGTGAGCGGCCAGGACGAGGACGGGCGGTGGGACGCCGATCCGCTCACGGTGAGCGTGGTCAACGACCATCTCTACGTCACGGACCTGTCGGGCAACGACAGCGGCTTTTACGTCCGATTCAGCCGCGCCTTCGATCCGTCGACGCTGAACGTGTTCGACACGGCGCTCGGTCCCCGGGGGGCAGCCGACGTCCTGCTGCGCGACGGCGCCGGCAACACCATCCGGGGCTCGGTGGTGCTGCATGCGGATCGCCGGGGGCTGGACTTCGTCGCGACCGGCGGCGCACTCGCCGCCGGCAGCTACGCCGTGCAGCTCGCGAGCCGCGACAACGCCTTCCGCGACGAACTCGGCCGCACGCTCGACGGCGACTGGAACAACGTCACCGGCGACGACTTCTTCGGCGCGTTCACGGTCACGGGACGTTCCGCCACGGTGGCGATCGCCGACGTGACGCGGGCCGCGGGCCAATCGGCCGACATCCCGGCAACGGGACGCGGGGTGCCGATCACTTTCGTCGCAAGCGTGCCGGCGCAGTCCGTTGCGTTCGATCTCGTCTACGACCCGGCCAGGCTGGACGTGAGCGTGTTCGAGACGGGGAGCGGTCTGCCCGCCGGCAGCAACGTCCGCGTGGACGGATCGGCCGGCCGGTACCGCATCACGGTCACGGCGCCATCGCCCATGGCGGCAGGAACGCGGGAGTTGCTGCGGGTCCGTGCCGTCGTGCCCCTGGGGGTCGCGTATGGCGCCGCACAGGTGCTGGACGTCGCGAATGTCACGGTCGACGGGGCCGCGGGTGCCGGGGACGATGGCCTGCACGTGGCCGCGTACTTCGGCGACAGCACCGGCGATCAGCGCTATACCAGCCTCGACGGCCAGCGCGTGGCGCGCGTCGTGGGCGGACTCGACTCGGGCTTCGGTTTCTATCCGCTCGTGGATCCCCTCGTGATCAGCGATGTCGATCGCTCCGGGGCACTGGCGGCGGCAGACAGCACGATCCTGGTCCGCGAATCCCAGTTCGTGCTTTCGGGCAATGCCTCGCTCGACCAGGCGGAGATTCCGCCGCTGCCGGGTGCCGCCGCCAACCAGGTGGCCGCGGCAAGCAGTGTGTCCGCAGCCACCCTGCGTGTGACGGAGATCGATGCGACCGGGAGCGGTGTGCACGTCCGCTTCGACCGCGCCCTGGAAGCTGCCGCGCTCAATCTCTACGACGCCACGGGGGCGGGGCTCGGCGCGGCGGATGTCACGCTGACCGGCGCCGCCGCCGGGGCCGTGAGCGGCTCGCTCGTCCTCGACGGCGACGGCAAGGGACTGTCGTTCGTCCGCACCGGCGGCCCGCTGGCCGGGGACAGCTACACGCTGACGGTGCGCGCCGGCGCAGGCGGTCTGCGGGACGCCTCGGGCAACGGGCTGGATGGCAACGCGGACGGCACGCCGGGTGACGACTACGTCGCCGTGTTCCGGGTGCCGGCCGCGCCGGTCCTGATGCTTTCCCTCCCGGACGTCATGCGCGGTCCCGGACAGGATGTCGTGGTGCCGAACAACGGCGCGGGCGGTCTGCATCTGCCGGTGAAGGTGTCCGAGGGCGAGGGCGTGCGCAGCATCGCCTTCACGCTGCGGTTCGACGCGGCGATGCTGGAAGTGCAGGACGTCCGCGTGGCTGCCGGCGTCGCGGGTACCGTGAGCCGGACCGCGGTGGCCGGCGGCATCCGCGTCCAGGCGCAGTTCGATGCGCCGCTGGCGGCGGGCGCGACGGCTCCGATCGACATCGTCGCCCGCGTGCCGGGGAACGCGGTGTACGGCTCGGCTCAGGTACTCGACCTGTCCGACGTCGTCGTCGAACGCGATCCGGGCCAGGCGGTCGTTGCCGGGGCCGATGACGCGATCCAGGTGGCGGCCTATCTGCTCGATGCCGATGCCGACCGGTCCTACGGCAACGCCGATGTCGCGCTGCTGCAGAACGTCGCGCTGCGCCGGGATACCGGCTTCGCGGCTTACCGCACCATCGACCCCGTGATCGTCGGCGACCTCAACGGCAACGGCCAGATCACCGCACTGGATGCGAACCGGTTGCTGCAGCACGTGCTGGGGACGGCGAGACCCGAGATCCCGGCGTTGCCGGTGGTGGTTCCGCAGGCACCGGCGCCGCTGCTGCTGGCGCGGTTGGCCGCGCCGACGAGTGCAGGTCCGGTGGAATCGGGTACCGCCATCGTGGCCGCGGCGGCGGGGCAGAGCGCCGTGCCGAGCGTGATGGCGGCGAGCGTGATGCTGCCGGCTGTCATGGGGTCGAGTACGACGTCGAGCGAGAGCACCTCGGAGTGGAAGACGGCCTCGTGGGCGAAGGACCTGACGCAGCGGTTGCAGGGGTTGGAGGTGAGGAGCGCGGCGCCAGCGGAGACCGGCGGGGGCGTGGTGCGTTCGGCGTTGCGGGCGTTCCTGAAGCGGTGATCGGAGGAACGGTGTGCGTGCGCACCCGACGCGGAGGTGCTCGCAGGCGTCCTCGAGCGAGACGAATCGGCGCTGACCCCACGGCAGACGACCGTGGGCCGCGCGCGAGGCCGCCGGTATGGTGTGCGCCGCCCACGCGTACCGTTCATCGCCGAACGGTGCCGTTTCCCGTGTCGTTCGGTCGCGCGTGCGGTACCCTCGCGGTCGTTCCGGGCCGATGCCGGCGCGATATCTCATCGCGCGCTTCGGTCCGGCGGACTGCGCCGATGCCCACGCGAATGCCCAGCCCCCCGCGTCGTTGTGCGACCTGCGATGGCGCCGTTGCCCGGCGCCACGGAGCAACCGACTGCCGGTCGGCATGTCTCTCGTCTGGCGGTAGGCGCTCCCGATGAACGTCGCCGCAAGCCCCGTGGCGCCGGCCATCCTCGTCGCGGATGACCACGATCTCGTCCGCATCGGCCTGTGCCAGCTCCTGCGGCAATGGAATCCGGACGTGGTGCTTGCCGAAGCCGCGGACGGCCGTCAACTCGCCGACCTGCTCGTCGGGGAGCGTCGCTGGGACCTGATGTTGATCGATCTGGCGATGCCGGACTTCGGCGGGGAAGGCGACGTCCGGGAGCTTCTCCTGCGACATCCCCGTGTGCCCGTTCTCGTCGTCTCGGGCACCGGTGACCCGGGGAAGATGACACGTCTGCTCGACGCGGGTGTCGCGGGCTTCCTGCCGAAATCACTCGACGGCCGCCTCATGGTGAAGGCGATCGAACTGGTGCTGGCCGGGGGGCGCTACGTTCCGCCGGAGGCCCTGGGGGCGGGGGTACCGACGCTGCCGGGTCGCCGCGAGGTCGAAGGCCCGGAGGCCGACGGGGCCGACATCACGCCCCGCCAGCGCGAGATCCTGGCGTTGCTGTTGCAGGGGCTGCCCAACAAGGTGATCGCCGCGAGACTCGCCATCGCCGAGGCCACGGTCAAGATGCACGTCACGGCCTTGTTCAAGTCGCACGGGGTGCAGTCGCGCGCGGAGCTGATGGCGAAACTCCGCTGAACTCAGCGGTGCAGGGACGCGAGGGCGTCGTGGAGCCGTGACGGATCCACCGGCTTGTGCAACACGGCGATCCCCGCGTCGGCCATGTCGCGCAGGTCGTCGGGCGCAGTGTCGCCGGTGATGATCAGGCAGGCGGGGGCGGGCTGCCAGCATTGCAGCCATGCCTTCGCGAGGACCAGTCCGTCGCCGTCCGGCAGGCGACGATCCATCAGCAGCACGTCGGGCCGCCATCCCCCCGCCAGTCGTTCCTGCGCTTCCGCGGCACTGGCGGCCAGGCGGTGATCGCACGCCCATCGGTCGAGCAGGTCCCGAAGGGCATCGAGGATGAAGCGGTCGTCGTCGACGGCCAGCACACGCACTCCCCGCAATGCGTCGTTCGGTGAACTGACCGGGATCGTTGCCGCCGGTGCGATGTCCGTCAATGGCAGGACGGCCGCCGGCGGAAAGGTCACGGTGAACACGCTGCCCCGCCCGGGCGCCGAGCGCAGCCCGACGCGCGCTTCCATCAGCGCGGCCAGTCGCCGGACGGTTGCGAGCCCGAGTCCGAGCCCGCGATCGCGCGGCCGCCCTGTCCGCGCGAGCCGGTGGAACTCCCGGAAGACGGATTCGTGGTCCGCCGCGGCGATGCCGCAGCCGCTGTCGCGCACCTCGAGCGTCCGTGCGTGCGCGCGCCAGGCGACGAGCACGCCGCCGCGTTCGGTGGCTTCGAGCGCGTTGGTCACGAGGTTAGACGCGATGCGCCACAGGGCGAGCCGATCGGCCCGCACCACGGCGGACGCGGGGCGACACCGCAACCACAGGCCACGCGCCTGCGCGACCGACTGGAACTGCGCCTCGATCTGCGCGAACAGTGACGCCAGGGGCACGGGTTCGTTGGCGATCGTGCGGGTCCCCGCGTCCAGCTGGGCCTGATCGAGCAACGCGTCGAACATGCTGGAAAGCTGGCGCGAGCATTCGCGGGCGCGTTCGAGCGGCGTTCCCGCCGTGGCGCCGTCGGCGTTCGGCCCCAGGGTCTCGAGCGTGAGGGACAGGGCGTGCAGCGGCTGACGCAGATCGTGCGTGGCCGCCGCCAGGAAACGTGCCTTCGCCCGATTGGCTTCCTCGGCCTGCCGGCGGGCCGCCTCCGCGTGATCGGTCTGCCTGGCCAGGCGCCCGGCCAGTTCCTCGTTCTCGTACCCGACGCGGATGGCCTTGCGCAGCGCGCGTGCCTGCACCCGGGCAAACGGGATCAGGAACGCATAGCACAGCACCAGGGCGGCCGCGATGCCGAGGGACACGCGGCTGCCGTCGACCGCATGCTGGACCACGAGCGGCGCGAGCACGGTGCCCGCGGCGAGCACGTAGGAGGCCGGTGACAGCATCGCGTTGGAGGCGTAGATGCCGGCGCAGTAGATCACCACGAGCGTGGTGTTCAGATAGAGCGCCTCATGACCGGCCGAGAACAGCCACGGCATGACGCCGGCGGGCGCGACCGAGATCACGTTGGCGAACACGAGATGGAGCCGGCGCCACGCCGGCGATTCTCCGCCCCGGCGACGCTGAACGACGTGGAACGCGGCATAGGCCGTGTTGGCGACGAACCAGAGTCCGACCCACCCGCTGACCAGGGCGTGGTCCGCGCTGGCCCAGTAGAGCCAGCCCACGAGCAGTGCGGCGCCGTAGTTCGTGACGATGCCCGGGAGGTCCTGTTCGCGCAGCAGCCGCGTGATCTCGTGATCGACGCGGGCCGGCAGGTCCGTGAGTGCGTCCTCGTGTTGGGCGACGGCAGAGACGGCGGAAGGAGTCATCGGGGACGTAGGGGTCGGGGCGGTCCGATGGTCCGCGATGCCCGTCACCCGTGCAAGTCGCGCGTCGGGCAGAGCGCGAGGTCGGCAGACCTTCGTCTGTAGTCCCAGACCTCGGCGACCTTGAGTCGGATGGAAGAGGTCACGTATCTTTCAAAGTGTGAGATTCGGTACGGCTCGGGCGGTTGTCGTCGCGATACCGACGTCCTCAACAAGAACAACGCTGCCGGAGACCTGCCATGCCCGTCGTGACGCGACGTCTCGTTCACGCCTTCCTGTCCTGTCACGCCACTCGACGAGGCGCATGACATGGCGCCTCGCACGCTGTTGCAGCGCTTGTTCACCGGCGCACGTGCGCTGGCACGCAGCGATTCTTCTCCGCCGTTCCGTCGCCGCGCCGTCTTCGAGTCGCTGGAGGCGCGCGTACTGTTGTCGGCCACGCCGACCCTGTTCGGGACGATGCTCGACGACAACGACCTGTCCGGCCAGCCCGCGGTGCTCGGGACGATGGGCCACGACATCATCGACGCGCTCGCGGGCGACGACACCGTCTACGGTGACGGCGGGGCCGGTGACGGGGGCGGCGGCGGCGACGACACGATCGTGGGCGGCGCGGGCCGCGATCTGCTTTTCGGTGAGGATGGCGACGACCGCATCGAACCCGGCGCCATGGTGCAGCCCGCGCCGGCCGAACAGACGGTCGATGGCGGCCAGGGCGACGACACGCTGTTTCTTCTCGGAAGTCCCGCGAGTTATGACTATTCCGGACGTTCGGCCGGCGGCTTCGTGGTGGACGCGCTCACCCCCGATGCGCCCGAAGGCCGGGTCGCGGTCTTGGGCATCGAGCACGTCGCCTTCGGCGTGCCGGTGCTGGACTACGTGGACGGCACGATCCGGCCGCGGGCCCTTGTCGACGTCGCGCAACTGGTGCCGGGGCTCACTGCCGACCGTGCGCCCATCGCCCTGGCCGACACGTTCACCGGTGCGCGCGGGTCCACCGAGATCCGGATCGCGCTGCCGCAGTTGGTCGGCAACGACCTCGATCTCGACGGCGACGCCTTCGTGATCGTCGAACTGCACGGCGCGCCGGGCGTGACGGTCGAGGGCTTCGACAACGATCCGTCGAGCCCGCTGCCCGCCGTGCCGGCGGAGTCGGCCGCGGACTTCCCCGATGGTTTCGTGCGGGTGCTGCTCGACGCGCCGCTCACGGCGCCCGTCACGTTCGACTATCGCCTCGCGGATGCCGCAATCGGCACGCGCATCGGCAACGCCGCGACGGTGACGATCCGCCCCGGCGTGTCGCCCGTCGCCGCGGACGACACGCTGAGGGCCACGATCGGCCAGGACACCTTCTTCTCGTACGACCGGCTGTTGGCCAATGACAGCAGCGGTCTCACGTTCCTGCGCATCGTCCCGGACAGCGTCGTCGCATCGGGCGGCGTGCGCGTGGACGACGAGGGCAGCGGCCTGCGCGTGACGAGCGTCGACACGTCGCCGGCCACGCTGTCGTTCACCTACGAGGCGCAGGACGCGTTCGGCCACGTGGCCTCGGCCGCCGTGAGTGTCGAGGTGTTCAATCGCGCGCCGAACGTCGCCGACGGCGCCGCGGTGGTCATCCCCGGAAGCGTGTATACGCTCCGGTTCGCCGATCTCGCCGCCTTCCCCGGGAACTTCGACGCGGACGCCGATGCCTTGTCGATGGCCTTCTACGCGACGACGGTGCCACCTACCGTCACGCTGACGGGCTTCGAGGACCGCATCGAGTTCTCCTTTGCCGCGGACTACGCCGGCGACTACGTTCTGGACTTCGTCCTGGCAGACGTCACCGGCGCGCAGGACCCCGGTCGCTTCCGCTTCCTCACGGCCACGCCGGCCGCGCCCGTGGCCGTGGCCGACACGCTGCGCTGGGGCATCAGCGCCGGTCCGGGGCAGGCGATCGGCACCTTCAGCCTGTCGCGCCTGCTCGCTAACGACACGCTCCCGCCAGGGATGAAAGTCTTCGCCGACGCGGCGAGTTTCGTGCAGCCGGCGCACGGCATCCTGTCCGTGGAGCCGGGCAACCCGACCAGCGTCGTGCCCACGACGGATCCGCTGAACCTGATGCTGAGCTACGTGCCGCAGGCGGGATTCAGCGGAACCGACACGGTCACCTACGCCATCGTCGACGAGTTCGGGCGGCGCAGCGCGACCACGCTCACGTTCGATGTGTCGGTGCCGCAGCCGGTCGTCCCGCAAACGGCCATCGTCGTGCCACCCGGCGCCGCGAGTGTTCCGTTCACGGCCGCGGCGCTGCTGGCGAACGCCACGTCCACCGGCGCCCTGAAGGTGAGCGGCTACGCGAGCCTCGTCGATGCCGACAGCGGCGTTCTGCAGGCGACGCTGGACCCGGTCACCGGCGGCTACACGAACTTCGTCTACACGCCCGGCGCGAACACGGTGCCGGGCCAGGATGCCTTCTTCATCGGTGTGATCGACCAGGGGGCGGAGGCTGGCAGTGCCCGTGCCTCGACGTTCGTGCGCTTCGTGTCCGGGAGCGGCTCGACGGTGAGCATCCAGGCAGTGTCGACGCAATTCGTCGAGGGGACGCCGCCCGGTGCGGGTGGCGACATGTTCGTGCTGTTCCGGCGATCGGGTGATCTCGGCAGTGCGACGACGCTCACCTACGCGCTGGAAGCGGATGTCCGGCCGGGGGCGTCGAGCGCGAGCGGCGAGGATCTCGTGGACGGATTCGGCACGCGGTCCGTGACGTTCGCTGCGGGCACCGACGATGTGCTGGTGCAGTTCTTCGCGTCGGCCGACCGGATCCACGAAACCGACGAGACGTTCGTGCTGCGGATGCTCGGGGCGACCGGCGGGACGATTGCCGCCGACGCCACGCGCATCGTCACGATCACGGACGACGATGCCGCGACCTCGGACCTCTCGCTGTCGTCACTGATCCTGGTCGGCGGCGAGGTCGTCGGTGTCGACGAGTTCGGTTCGCGGGCCGGCACGACGTATACGCTGCGGCTCGTGGCCGAGAATGCGGCCGCGGCCGATCTTCCGGCCGACGCCGAAGTGCGGATCGTTTTCCCGGACACGGCCATCGACTGGCGCGGCCTGCTGCCCGAGGACGCGGACATCGTCTTCGATCCGGAATTCAGTGAAGGACACGACCTGATCCGATGGCAGGTGGGGCCACTGGCCCCCGGGGCCGCCGCGATCCTCGACCTCCAGCTGGCTTCGCTGCTGCCAGCGGAAGTGCAACTGGTCGCGGAAGTGTGGTCGAGCACCACGCCCGATTTCGACAGCACGCCCGGCAACAGCGTGGGCGCGCACGAGGACGACTCGCTCGCGGTGGTGCTGTACGCCACGCCGGGCGATCCGCCGGTGGCAAGACCCGACAGCTTCGCGGTCGTCGAAGGCGCCACGCTCACGGTGCCCGCGCATCTCGGCCTGCTCGCCAACGACTCGGCGCTGCGCGGCAGCACGGTCACGGTGTCGGGCAGCATCCCCGGCGTCACGCTGACGATGCAACCGGACGGCGGCTTCGCGTTCGTCGCGCCTCGGGGCATCACCGGCAATTCCAGCTACTCGTACAGCTACACGGTGACCGATGCCTTCGGCCGGACCAGCGCACCGGCGCAGTTCACCTTCGTCGTCGAGGACCGGCCGAGCCCGGTCGGGCAGTCCGATGCGTACGTCGTGTTCGAGGGCGAGACGCTGACCATCGATGCGTTGCACGGCTTGCTCGTGAACGATTCGCCGGCACCGGGCACGCTGCTGTCGAGCGACGAGTCGCCGGCGATCGGGATGCTGACGCTGGGCTTCGACGGCGCGTTCACCTATGTCGCGCCGGCCGCGGTGACCGAAGACACCGCCGCGACCTTCCACTACGTGCTGATCGATGCGCAGGGACAGCAGTCGCTGCCGATCCCCGTGACGATCCTCGTCGCGAACCGCCAGTTGTTCGCCGACGTGTCGGTGGAGGTCCTCCCGTCGCAGTCGGTATTCGATTTCGGCACGACGCAGCAGACGGTCACGGTGCGTGCGCGCAACGACGGACCGAGCGCGGTCGACGAGGTGCGGGTAGCGTTCGTCCACCAGGACTTCACGGTCGTGAACGTCACCGCGCCGTTCGAGACGTTCTCGTTCGACACCGGCACCGGTTCGTGGACGGCGGGACCGCTCGCCGTCGGCGAGACCGCGGATCTCGTGATCACCACCGGTACCGCGGCGGGTGACGTCACGCCGCGCCTCACGGCGGAGATCACGCAGGTGCGCCGTGCCGGAGAGATCGTGCTCGACCCCGACAGCACGGCCGGCAACGGCACCGGCCGGGGCGAGGACGACGAGGCGACCGGCACGTGGCACGTGAGCCTGCCGCGGGCGGATCTCGGCATCGACGTGCGCGGACCGGTGTCGAGTGTCATTGCGGGCCGGACCGTCGGGGTGACGGTGGAACTCTCGAACGCCAGCGCGCTGACGGTGGACAACGTGGTCGTGCAGCTGTTCCGAGGCGGCTACGGGGGGAGCGCGTTCAGTTCCACCCCGTCGATCGGCAGCTTCGATGCGGACACCGGACGGTGGACGGTCGGGACGCTGGCGGGGAGGGCGCGCGCACGCTGCGCGCATCGAGTTCTCGGGCAGCAGTGGGTCGGTACGGCGGGAACGTCAGCGCGACTGTGCAACCCGCGACGGTGTCGGGCTTCGCGAACCAGGACCCGAACAGCGGCAACAATCGGGACAGCGTCACGTGGCGGACGGATCCGGCGCGGGCGGATCTCGGCGTCGACGTGCGCGGACCGGTGTCGAGTGTCATTGCGCGTGGGCCGGACCGTCGGGGTGACGGTGGAACTCTCGAACGCCAGCGCGCTGACGGTGGACAACGTGGTCGTGCAGCTGTTCCGAGGCGGCTACGGGGGAGCGCATTCAGTTTCACCCCGTCGATCGGCGCGCTTCGATGCGGACACCGGACGGTGGACGGTCGGGACGCTGGCGGGGGAGGGGCGCCACGCTGCAACTCTCGGGCAGCAGTGGGTCTCGGCGGGAACGTCAGCGCGACTGTGCAACCCGCGACGGTGTCGGGCTTCGCGAACCAGGACCCGAACAGCGGCAACAATCGGGACAGCGTCACGTGGCGGACGGATCCGGCGCGGGCGGATCTCGGCGTCGACGTGCGCGGACCGGTGTCGAGTGTCATTGCGGGCCGGACCGTCGGGGTGACGGTGGAACTCTCGAACGCCAGCGCGCTGACGGTGGACAACGTGGTCGTGCAGCTGTTCCGAGGCGGCTACGGGGGGAGCGCATTCAGTTTCACCCCGTCGATCGGCAGCTTCGATGCGGACACCGGACGGTGGACGGTCGGGACGCTGGCGGGGGGAGGGCGCGCCACGCTGCAACTCTCGGGCAGCAGTGGGTCTCCCGGCGGGAACGTCAGCGCGACTGTGCAACCCGCGACGGTGTCGGGCTTCGCGAACCAGGACCCGAACAGCGGCAACAATCGGGACAGCGTCACGTGGCGGACGGATCCGGCGCGGGCGGATCTCGGCGTCGACGTGCGCGGACCGGTGTCGAGTGTCATTGCGGGCCGGACCGTCGGGGTGACGGTGGAACTCTCGAACGCCAGCGCGCTGACGGTGGACGACGTGGTCGTGCAGCTGTTCCGTGGCGGCTACGGGGGGAGCGCGTTCAGTTTCACCCCGTCGATCGGCAGCTTCGATGCGGACACCGGACGGTGGACGGTCGGGACGCTGGCGGGGGAGGGCGCGCCACGCTGCAACTCTCGGGCAGCAGTGGGTCTCCCGGCGGGAACGTCAGCGCGACTGTGCAACCCGCGACGGTGTCGGGCTTCGCGAACCAGGACCCGAACAGCGGCAACAATCGGGACAGCGTCACGTGGCGGACGGATCCGGCGCGGGCGGATCTCGGCGTCGACGTTCACCGCCTGTCGGCGGATGCGCCCCTCGTGGGCCGGAACGTCGACGTGGAGGTCGTCGTTTCGAATGCCGGTGGCAGCGGCCTGACGACGGACAACGTGGTCGTGCAACTGTCCCGCGCCAACTATCTCGCCAGCACGTTCACGCCGTCGACGGGCAGCTACGACGCGGCCACCGGACGGTGGACCGTCGGGACGCTGGCGCCGGGTGGGCAGGCTACGCTGCGGATCGCCGGCAGCAGTGCCCAGGCCGGGCCAGCGGAGGTGAGTGCGAGTCTCGGGATTGCGACCGTGCTCGGATTCAACAACCAGGACGTCGTCAGCGCCAACAACGCCGACCGCGAATCGTGGTCGGTCCCCCTGCCGCCGCGCCCCTCGGGTCTCCCGGACGACTACTTCACCGACGAAGGGGTGGCGCTCGTGGTGCCCGCGACGGGCGGCCTGCTCGCGAACGACGGTCAGTCGCGCTTCACGGTGGTGGACAGCGTCACGACGCCGACGATCGGCACGCTCGTGTACCAGGCCGACGGCAGCTTCACTTACGCGCCGCCGCGACACGTGGCGGGCGACCAGCGCGCCACCTTCGTCTACACGCTGCGCGACGCCTCGGGACAGTCGTCCGATCCGGTAGAGGTGGCGATCCGCGTGCGCGACGTGATCGCACCGGCCGACCTGTCGCTCGCCATGCAGATGGTCGTGGGCGGCGTAGCGCAGACGGGGACGGCGTTCGGCTTCGACCCCGGCGAGGCGTTCACGCTGCGCCTCGTGGCGCGCAACGACGGCCCCGGCGATGCCGATGGCGTGACCGTGCGCCTGCCGCTGTCGGACGACGACTTCGAGGTGCTCGGCACCCTGCCGGAGGACGCGGACCTCGTGCGCGATGCCAGCGGCTATCTCTGGCACGTGGGCACGCTCGCGGAAGGCGACGAGGTCACGCTGGACATCGAACTGGGGGCGCTGCGTCGCGGCACATTCCCGATGAGCGCGGAGATCGTGCAGTCCCGCTCGCCCGACCCCGACAGCACGCCCGGCAACGGGGCGGGCGAGGATGACGAGGCGGGCTTCACCGTCGAAGTGGAGAACGCGCCGCCCGTGGCCGTGGGCGACCGCTACCGGGCCGAGCCGGGTGTCGTGCTGGAGGTGAGCGGGCCGGGCGTGCTCGGCAACGATACCGACGCCAACGGCGATGCGCTGATCGTCGATCTCGATGCGCTCGACACCACCGGGCTGCAGGGGACGCTGGAGTTCATCGCGCCCGACGGCAGCTTCCGGTTCCGTCCCGCGGATGGCTTCACGGGCACCACGAGTTTCCGCTACGGCATCACGGACCGGAACGGCGCCGTCACGCTGGGCACCGTCACCCTCGACGTGATCGCGCGGCCGCTGCGCGTGGCGAGCTTCGCGCCGACCGCCAACGGCTTCCATGTGGGCTTCGACCAGGCCCTCGACCTCGCCCGTCTCAATCTCTACGGGACGATGGACTCCGCGGCCGGCGCCGCCGACGTCACGCTCGTCGGTGCGACGACCGGGGCCGTGAGCGGCTCCCTCGTGATCGACGCGGACGGGAGCGGATTCACTTTCGTGAAGACCGGCAGGCCGCTCGAGTCCGACAACTACACCCTGACGGTGCGCGCGGATGCGGAAGGGGTGCACAGCGTGTTCGGCGGCCTGCTGGACGGGGACGCGAACGGCACCGCGGGGGACGACCACGTGCGCGCGTTCACCGTGCAGGCCGGCGGCGCACGCGTGCTCTCGCTGTCCGACTTCATGCGGGGTCCGGGTCAGGACGTCGTGGTGCCCAACCCCTCGGGCACCGGCGCCCTGCCGCTGCGGCTGTCCGAGGGCAACGGCGTCAAGCAACTGAGCGCCGAACTGAAGTTCGACGCGAGCCTGCTGCAGATCGACCAGGTCCGGCTCAAGGCCGGTCTCGCCGGCCGCGTCACCACCAGCGCCATCGCCGGAGGCCTCCGGATCGACGTCGTGCTCGACGCCGCACTGGGCGCCGGTGCCATCGACCTCATCGAGATCGTCAGCCGCGTGCCGGCCGGGGCACCCTACGGCGCCCAGCAAGTGCTCGATCTGACCAACGTCAGCCTGCGGGGCGCCACGGGCAACCTCCTGCCCGTGGTTGCCGACGACGCCGTCCACACCGTCGGCTACTTCGGCGACACCACCGGCGATCAGAGCTACAGCCGGGCCGACTACGAGCGGCTGCTGCGGGTCATCGTGCGCACCGACAGCGGCCTGGCGGCATGGGCCAACACCGATCCGGTGCTCGTGGGGGACCTCAACGGCAACGGTCAGTTGAGCACCCTGGACGCCAACCGGCTGCTGCAGCACGTGCTGGGGACGGCGAGACCCGAGATTCCGGCGCTGCCCGTGCTCGCCCCGCTCGCGCCGATGCTGGCCAGGATGGCGGCGCCGGCAAGCGCGAGTCCCGTCGAACAGAGCACCGAGGTCATGACCACGGCGGCGGGGCAGAGCGCCGTGCCGAGCGCGATGTCGGCGCCGGTCGTGTTGCCGGAGGTCCTGGGGCCGAGCACCCCACCGGGCGGGAGCACGTCGGAGTGGAAGAGCGCCTCGTGGGCGAAGGACCTGACGCAGCGGTTGCAGGGGATGGAGGTGAGGAGTGCGGCGCAAGCGGAGACGGGCGGGGGCGTGGTGCGCACGGCGCTGCGGGCGTTCCTGAAGCGGTGAGGGGAGGCGTCAGGCAAGTCTTGGTGGTCGGGGGGACCGGTGTGCGGTGCGTGCTCGACACGGATGCATTCGCAGACCGCGAGTCGGCCGATCGCGCATCGCGCGCACGGTTCAAGCGTGTCGGATCGGCACGGTCGGCGGCGCATCGCACGAGGTCGCCGCATGCCCGTATCCGTGGCGATCCGTTCCTGCATTTCAGCTTGCCGGCACCCGACGGAGACGAGGGCATGTCAAGGGAATCGACACACCGTCTGGCCGCCTGCGAAGGACGGTGTGACGACACGGCGAGTGTTGTATTTCTCGACGCACGAAACTTGCAAGATTTCGAGGTTTCTGCATGGACATCGAGAGGGGCGCGAGGTATTTTCGAACCCGCAAGGAGACTCTCTGCCCCAGCCACGCTCGTTGGCACCCGCATCGCGCCACCAGAACACCCACAGCCGTCGCGATGTCCTGATTTCCGCGGTGTGCGTCCGTCCTCGACGCACCTTCGACCGCGGGAGGATTCCGTCCGGATCGGCCGTTCGATCCGGCGGCCCGCACTAGCGAGCGCAGCGCGGCAGGCGCCGTTCCGAAGGCGCTGCCGCGACGACGGCGGACGCGAGGTCGCGTCCGCCGACGGCGTTGCACAGGAAAGCTCCCGGGTTCACACCAAGAGGCCGTCCCATGTCCACTCGCGCATTCCTGTCCCGTTTCCGCCGCGTCACGAATTCCGCCGCGTCCATCGATGCCGGGCGATTCAAGCGCAAGGCGCTGTTCGAGGCCCTGGAACCGCGGTTGCTGCTGTCGGCCTCTCCCGTCGGCGCGGCCGCGCCCGAACTGTTGCGGTCCGTCCAGGACGCGCAACCGGGCATCGAGCTGACGCTCGCGCGCGCCGATGTCGCGCCGGCCACCGACACGAACGCCGATGCTGCGGCGCGCCAATGGATCCGCGTCTCGCTCGGCGGTGCCGACGATGTCGACTACGACGGTCCGGTGCGTGTCAGCGACGTCGACGTGCCGGCCTTCGTCGCGCCGGCGGCGCTGCAGGGGCGAGAGGCCGAGATCGCGCAGGCCATGCTCGAGGCGCTCGCGCCGTTCGAGTCGGTCGGCGTCCGGTTCAGCCTGTTCGCGCCGGATTCGGGCGAGCTCTTCTCCACCATCCACGTCGGCGGTGACGGGCGCGAGTTCGCTGCTTACGGCCGCTACGAAGGACTGGCGGAGAAGGTCGACGTCGGCAACACGGACCGCTCCGATATCGCCTTCGTCTTCAGCGACACGCTCGACGCGAGCGGTCTGGACGCGGCGCAGTTCGGCGCGCTGCTCGCCGAGCGCGTGGCGCACGAGGCGGGTCACCTGCTCGGGTTCGAACACGCCCATGACCTGAACGACGACACCGACCCGCTGGCCGACGTGGCATGGAAGCCCTTCACGCACGTCGAGATCGCGAAGGACGTCCGCAACGACCTGCTGAATGCCGACGGCCCGAACGGGCAGGCGGGCGACCTCACCATCGACGGCAAGGAGTACACGGTCCATCCGAAGATCGTCGCCGCGGTGCGTGACCAGGCGGCGTACTACTACGGCGGCACCGTGGGTCCCGACGGCTTCCCCGACCTGCTGATGGGGCAGGCGGTCATCCATCCGGAAATGACCGGCACCTGGGTGACGCGCATCCTCGACATGGCGTGGAAGGCGCAGTCCGACTGGAGCTATTCCGACACGGAGAAGAGCCAGATCCTCGCCTGGGCCTATGGTTTCGCGACCCACGCGGCCAGCGACCACTGGGCGCATACGCTGGTGAACGAATTCGCGGAAGGCATCTTCCCCGCGGTCGGCGACATCGTCAGCAGCGTCACGTCCGAGCAGCGCGAGCTGGCGAACTTCCTGCGCCACTATCTCGTCGAGGGCTATCTCGGCGACGCGACGCCGGGTTACGACAACAATCCGGACCGCACGACCCTGCCCGACGGCGACGTCAGCAATGACAGCACGCCCGGCATCGAGTACGCCGCACCCGTGCGGTTCATCTACGAATCGTTCATCCGCCCCATCACGAACGATCCGACGGTGCTGCACAGCACCGGCGTGCAGCAGCCGGCCTACCTGTCCCTGTTCGCGCCGTCGCCGTACGTGTCGATCCACACCGAAGGCGGCAACGCCTTCGTGCGTCAGGACGAAGGCGGGGACTTCTTCAAGGACGGCTTCGAGATGACGGCCGGACGCAACCTCTGGATCGACGTCTCCGGCTTCCAGAACGCCGCCAACAACGGCCGCTTCCGGGTCATCTCCGCCACGGCCACGCGCATCGTCGTGGACACCACAGCGCTGGTGGATGAGGCGGCGACCGGCAACGAGCGGATCGTCGAGAACGTCCCGCAGACCGAGCGCATCACGCTGTCGGTGAACCTGGCGGACAACACCTTCGTGCGCACGGCCGGCAGTTTCCTCGAGGAAGGGTTCTCGAAAGGCATGCGTTTCAGCGCCTCGGGGTTCGTCGTCAACAACGGCGATTTCACGGTGGTGGAAGTCGGCGATCACACGTTGAAGGTCCGCGAGACCCTCGTCTCCGGCGATTCGCACGGCACCGGAGACGAACAGCTGCTGGTGCTGGGCGAGCGCGGCCCGCTGCTGAACAAGCTCTACAAGCTGCGCGAGTTCGTCGCCGACCAGCTGCAGGGCCGCGTCCCCGCGAAGGACTGGGGCACGCTGGTCGAGGACATGATCGTGCAGGCGGCCACCGGCCAGCCGTTCTCCAGCCTGTTCCTGGAGGACGTCTTCACCGCCTACCTGCAGCAATGGCTCGACAGCCTCGACGAGGGGCTGCGCAACTGGCCGACGGTGGGGCTCGCCATCACGAAGGGCCTGTTCGATCCGCAGTCCAAGCGGGACCTGCAGAACAAGGAAGGCGAGCGGTTCGGCGCGGAGACCGACCCGGCTCGCGTCGACGCGGAAGGCCGCGTCGGCGCCATCGACGCCGTGTTCGACGAACTGGACGATCCGAACGACGACGGCTTCACGGACGACTCGTTCATCAACAACCATCTGCTGCCGATGGTCGGCGTGCCCAAGCAGCTCGCCCAGGTGCGCACCTTCATGCAGGGCCTCGCCACGCGTATCGACGACGCGCTGAAACCCCTCGACCCCATCCTCAATCCGATCCGGAACCTGCAGGCGGAGCTGACGGACAAGGTCAAGGATTTCATGAAGGACGAGATCCGCCGCGGCTTCAACATCGATCTCGACATCTTCGAGTTTCTCGGCGACACCGGATCGAAGATGGACCTGAAGTCGGTGAAGATCCTCGACACCGTCATCCCGATCTTCCAGCCCGGAGACCGCGAGCGGCTCGATGCGCTGATGGGCGTGCTGCCCACCGACCACAAGGCCGCGCCCGCCGACCTGGGCGACCAGAACATCTACACCTTCTATCCGGACGTGACCGGCGCGCTGAACGACAACGTCAGCTTCAGCAAGGAGAACTTCGCCGCCTATCGCAACAGCGTGACGCTGTCGAAGATGCTGCTGCTGATGGAGCGCCCCGTCGACGGCGAGCCGACCAGCACCGGGCAGCTCTCGAAGCTGTTCTCGGATCAGCTCACGGCGCTCGCGGGCGGCGTGCAGCAGAACTACGACGCCGCCCTGCTCAACCTGAACGGATCCCACGGCGGCAACATCCTGACGATGACGCTGCCCGGCGTGGCCGACGGCCAGCCCTGGCTCTCGTCGATCGACGGCGACCACATGTGGCGCGTCGACAGCCTGACGACGACGTCGGGCCAGTACCGGGTCAACACGGCCGACGACGGTGCATCGACCGCCGTGTGGACGGCTTCCGTGACCCCCGGCCGCACCTATCTGCTGCAGGCGTCCTGGGTCGCCAACGTGACCCAGCTCGTCGACAATCTCGGCGACTCGATCCAGCCCGACCGGCCCATCCTGCCGGCGACCAATGCGACGTACGCCATCTACGACGGCAACACGAAGATCGGCACCGTCGTGCGCAACCAGCGGCTGTTCCCCGCCGACGATCAGGACGGCCCCATCGCCTATGCGACGCTGGGCAGTTTCCTGATCACGACCGGCAACCTTCGCATCGAACTGGGCAACGCCGGGGTGGACGGCAACGTCATTGCCGGCCCCGTGCGCGTCGTTCCACTGGTCGGCGGAACGACCCAGGTGCTGAAGATCAACCGCGACACCTCGACCGGCGCCGTGCTGGCCGGACCGTACTCGGAGACCGGGACGGCCTGGGGGGATCTCAAGTACCGCACGGGGGGCGGCAATCATCCCCTGTGGGAGAGTTCGCGCCTGCGCGGCGTCTTCCGCGCCCTGTTCGACGACTGGCAGGACGCGGGGCAGGACTTCCCCGATCTGGGCGATCCGACGTCGCCCGATCCCACGTCGGCCGCGGACGCCTGTCCGCTGCCGACGCACGTCTCCTCGTTCGCCTCCCTGCCCGAATTCCCGGCCGAGATCGTGTTCGATGCCGGCATCACCACCGTCGATCAGGACGTGACGCTGGAAGTCGTGGACAACGGCGGCTTCGCCCCGATCCTGCGGCTCAGGAACACCGTCACCGGCACCGTGCTCGCGCAGCACGCGCTGACCGACAGCGTGAAAGTCAAGGTCACCGGAGGTGCGGGCGTGGACACGCTGCGCATCGATCTGGGGTACGACGACAGCGACCGCTTCTACCAGTCGCCGGTGTCCGTGTTCGTCGCTTTCGACGGCGGGCTCGACACGGGACTGACGGCCGACGACCGCGTGCTCTTCGGCAGCACCGGTGCCGACATCGTGCGATTCGGCGGCTTCTATCTCGACAGCTCCGACCGCGTCACGCTGAACAGCGCGATCCGCGCGACGGGTGCGGTAATGATCGAGGCGGGCGGCGTCATCCTCGGCAGCGATCTCACCAACATCGAAGGTGGCGTCGTCCAGATCCGCTCGAAGCGCGAGGCGCAGGGCGGGCTGCTCATCACCGACATCCTGGCGAACGCGGAAGCCCGCGTGGTGCTCACCGACAGCCGCATCAGCGGCTCGGCCGTGACGATCCAGGCGGAAAGCTCGATCAACATCGACAGCGAGAGCATCGACTTCTTCGGCAGCCCGGTGAAGATCGCCGCCGTGCAGGGCGAGTCGCACGCGAACGTGGAGATCGACGGGACGACGTCGATCACCGCCAGCGCCGACATCCAGTTGAGCGCGACGTCCACGGTCAACGTGCGCGTCGTGACCGCGCCGGATCAGACCAGCTCGGACAAGAACCGCGATGCCGCGGTGGCCACGGCCATCCTCGGCAGCGATGCGCACGTGATCGTGACCGACACGGCACGCCTCGCCGCCGGCGGCAACGTCGACGTGCGTGCCGCGCAGAAGGACCTGGTAAAGGTGTCCGCCGACGGGTCCCAGGGCGACAAGGCGCAGGGGGCGAGCGGCGGCACGCTCGCGTTCACGCTCCTGTACGGCGACACGCAGGCCTGGATCGCCGGCCAGGCGACGATCAGCGGTGCGGCGGTGAGCATCACGGCCGACAGCGACCGGACGGTCGAGACCTTCGCCAAGTCCACCCAGAAGGGCGCAGCCGACGACGGCACGCCCAAGAACACCGAGACCGAGAAGAAGCTCGACGAGTACAAGGCCAAGGGTACCCAGGAGAACGCGACGACGGGCGAGGGACAGTCCACGGACCTGTCGGTCGCGGGCGCGGTGGCCATCACCGACGTCAACGGGGCCGCGACGGCGAAGATCACGAGCACCGGTCTGATCTCCGGCGCGTCATCCCTCGACATCGTGGCGTCGAACCGGCACCGCAATCCCGTTACGGCTGCCCGGGTCACGACCGTCGCGGACGGCAGCGGCACCGTGAAGGACGCCGAGACCGGCGTCGGCATCGCGGTGGCCATCAACATCGCCGACGCGGCCGCCCGGGCCTTCGTCCAGGGCAACGTGCGCCTGCAGTCGCAGGCGATCCGCATCGAATCCGGCATGTCCACCGGCGATCGCTGGGGGGCCCAGGCTACGTCAGGCGCGAGTGGCACGGATACCGGCGTCGCCGGGTCGCTGGCCGTCAACGTGTCCATCCTGCGCAGCGAAGCGACGGTCGAGAGCGGTTCCGTCGTCACGGTCCTCGGCGGAGGAGGATTCACGCTCCGCGCGGTGGGATCGGCGACGCAGATCGGCAAGTCGCTGCCGCATGCCCCGGCATCGGGGTCCGACTACGGGGTCGGCGCGGCGATCGTGGTCAACATCCTGGATGCCATCACGCGCGCGGAGATCGAGGACACCGCCGCGGTGAACGGCGCCGGCGCTGTCGTGGTGGATGCCCAGGCGGCGACGACCGTGGACGGGCAAGCCAAGGCCGGCGCCAAGGGCGGCACCGCGATCGCGCCGGTCGTCGTGGTCAACGTCGTCAACGACGATGTCCTCGCCCGTGTGGGGACAGGCGCCACGCTGACGGCCGCGAGCCTGGAGGTGACCTCGCTGCGGCACGGCTCCACGAACGGCAAGGCCGAAGGCGACGCGTCGGGGAACGAGGATGCGGCCGTCGGTGCGGCCGTCGTGGTGAACGTGGTGAACGAGCGCGCGGAGTCGCTGCTGGAACGTTCGCTCGCAGTCACGGGGCTGGCGGCGTTCCGGGCCGATGCGCGGGAAGAGACGCGGGCCAACACCAAGGCGAGCGCCAAGGGCGGCAAGAAGGACGACGGCCAGAAGGGCACGAAGGACGACGACGGCGTCGACAAGCAGGCAGCCGCGATCCGCGGGCTCGCGGACACCGTCGCGGGCGACCAGGGCGCACGCAACACCGCCTCGTCCTCGAGCACGCCCAAGGCGGAAGTCGCGAGCACCGACACCCAGGGGTCCAAGCAGTCGGAGACGGTCAGTGTCGCGGGCGCGGTGTCCGTGAACGTGAGCCTCGGCACGGCGCGAGCGGCCACCGCGAACGGCCTGACGCTGAACGTCGGCGATGCGCTGTCGCTCACGTCGAAGGGGCAGTTCGTCGTGGAAGGCGTGGCTGACGGCGCGGCGGTGAGCAAGACGGGAGACGGCGTCGGCGCGGCTGTCGTCGTGAACTACGGCGACGAGAACAACAGCGCCATCATCGGCTCGGGCAGTACCGTCACGGCCGATTCGCTGACCTTGGAAGCCGTGATGGCCACCGACACGGCGAAGCACCGGTCCACCGCGACGACCCAGTCCGGAGCCGGTGGCAAGGACGTCGGTGTGGCGGGCTCCGTGTCGATCAACCTGTTCGATGCCGACACGACGGCGGACGTGGGGGCGAACACGGCGGTGACCCTCAACGGCGGCGACATCACGCTGCGCGCCGTGTCGCTCACCGAGACGAGGACCGAGGCGAAGCCCGAGAACGAGGACGGCGCCGCCGGCTCGGGGACCGACGTCGGCGTCGGTGCGTCCGTCGCCTTCGACCGCAGCGATGCGCAGACCCGCGCCACGCTCTCCGACGCGGTGTCGGTGACCGGCACCGGGACGAACCTCACGGTGTCGGCCTCGGGTCAGCACGACAAGACCGTCGATGCGGAGAACGGCGCCAAGGGCAAGACCGGGGTCGGCGTGTCCGTCGGCGTGGCGCTCGCCAACAACCAGACGGAAGCGCGGGTGGGGCTGGGCACCGGGCTCACGCTCACGGGGTCGGCGTCGATCCGGGCGGACCACCGGGACACGGTGACCAACAAGGCCGACGCGGAAGCCGCCGGCTCGGACACCGGCGTCGGGGCCAGCGTGGGCGTGAACGTGATCACGGGGGGCGCCCAGGCCGTGCTTTCCCGGAACCTGTCCGCGGGCGGGGACGTGACGGTGGAGTCCACGTCCGCCACGTCGACCACCATCGACGTGAAGGGCAGCGCGAGCGGCAATTCCAAGGACGCGAAGTCGGCGGACGACGAGGCGGACACCCAGGTCAACGCGAACCCGAACAACGGCGGCCAGAAGGATCTGCCGAAGGCCCAGGAGAAGGTCGACCAGGGAAACCAGTCGGCCGACAAGGAATCCAGCACGCAGGGCAGCAAGGTGAGTGTCGGTGCGGCGGTGGGCGTGAACGTCGTCGTCGCGGACAACACGGCACGGATCGGGGATGGCGTCACCGTGAACGCCGGCGGCGACGTGAAGCTGCGCGCCATCGACAACACCGACGCGACCACGAAGGCCATCGGTTCCGCGATCAACCTGGACGCCGACACGTCCGTCGGCGCGGCCGTGTCGCTCAACGTGGCCGTCACGCACAACCGGGCGACGGTGGGCGCAGGGGCCAGCGTCACGGGACGCAACATCGTCCTCGAAGCCTCGGGCGGCGCCGCGGAGGCGCAGGACGACTTCATCGCCTGGGGCCTCGCGGCTTCCGGCGGTTCGGACTACGGCGTCGCGGGCTCGGTGGCGATCAACGTCGTGGACATGACGAACGAGGCGGCGACCGGCGCCGGAGCGACGCTCAAGGCCACGAACGGCAATATCGAGGTCACCGCGCGGCACACGCTCGGCGCGCAACTCCTCGCGGGCGGCGGTGGCTTCGGGCAGGACGAAGCCGGCGTCGGCGCCGCGGTGGCGCTGAACCTCATCCTCCATCACGACACGCTGGCGACCCTCGGCACGGGCACGCGCACCGACGCCACCGGTGCCACCCATGTCACGGCGACGGCGGCGTTCGTTCCGCTCAAGGCCGACGTACCGCTGCTGCCGGACGATGCCGATCCGGGTTTCACGGCAGCGGCCCTGTCGGGCGGCATCAGCAAGGGCGACGCCGCGGTCGGCGGCTCGGTCGTCATCAACGTGGTCGATCTGCGGACCGAGGCGACGATCGGCGACGACGCCATCGTCAATGGCACCACGACCGGCGGCGTCAACCAGGACGTGTCGGTCCGTGCCACGGACGACACACGGATCACGAACATCGCGGGCGGGCTCGCCGGATCGCTGAACGGCGTGGGGGTCGGCATCGGACTCGACGTCACCGTCCTGCTCAAGGACACCGTCGCGGCGATCGGGTCCCGTGCGCGGGTGAAGGCCGGCGGCGACGTGGAGGTGCTGGCCGACGGATCGGAGAACCTCATCTCCGTGGCGGCGTCGCTCGGCCTGGCCGGAGGGTCGGCCGGCGTCGGCGGTTCCATCGTCGTGCAGGTGATCGAGAGCAACGCGAAGGCGTCCATCAATGGCGCAGCCGTCGTGGACGCCGGCGACGGTGTCGCGGTGACGGCTTTCGGCGATCTGGACGTGAAGTTCGTCGCCGGTGCGATCGCCTACGGTCCGAACGCCGGCGTCGGCGTCGCCAACACGACGCTCGTGCACACGGACAGCGTGCTCGCCTGGATCGGCGATGGCGCGACCGTCACCGCGGCCGGCACGACGGGCATCGATGTCACGGCGCAGTCGACGGAGGATCTGGTCACCATTGCCGCCGCCGGCGGCGGCGCGAGCACGGCGGGCATCGGCGCGTCGGTCGTGGTCAACGTGCTGAACGAGACCACGCGCGGCTTCATCGGCAACGGCGCGAACGTGACGTCGCAGGTGAGCGGCGCCGGCGTCGGCGCCATCGACATCGATGTGCAGGACGACACGACGCTCGTGGTGGTGGCCGGGTCCATCGCCGCGGGCGGCACGGCCGGGGTGGGCGCCGGGGCGGCCGTCAACACGATCACCAAGCGCACCGACGCGGCGATCGGTTCCGGTGTCACGGCCTTCACCGACGGCGATGTCCACGTCGTCTCCGATGCCTCGGAAGACCTCACGAACGTCACCGCCGCTGCCGGGGGTGCCGGAACCGTGGCCGTGATGTTCGGCGCCGGCGTGCCTGTCCTCAACGTCGTCACGCGGGCGTTCATCGGCGACGATCCGACGGATGCCGTCGCGTCCGCCGGCGCGGGCGACGTCCATGCCGTCGGCAGCATCGTCGTCGCGGCGGACGATCGCAACGAGATCGACTTGATCGTCGGATCGGCCGCAGGGGCCGGGACGGCGGCCGTCGGCGGCGCGGTCGGCGTGGCCGTGATCAACAAGACCACCGAGTCCTTCATCGGGGCCGGCGCGAAGGTCACCGCCGATGGACAGTCGGCCGTGACGGCCCGCAGCGGCGGCTTCGAAGTCGACTTCGTCGCACTGAACGCGGGGGCGTCCAACCTCGACGTCGGCGGAGGGCACGCCGTCACGGCCGAGAGTGCGGAGGTCGGTCTCCCGCAGATGCCCAAGCTCGATCCGCGGCAGGACGGCAGCGACTACCGCACCCACGGATCCTTCAACGGTCAGCGCCGGGCGAAGGCGAACGAACTCACGAGCTTCCGGGGGCTTGCCGTCACGGCGACGAGCCGCGACGACATCGAGACCTTCACGTTCTCGATCGCCGGCGGCCAGGTCGGTGTCGCCGTGCCGGCCTCGGTCAACGTCGTCGACACGGACACGCGCGCCACCATCGGTGCCGGCGCGAGCATCAATGCCGATCGCACGGGCGCCCATGGGGAACAGTCCGTGCTCGTGGGGGCGAGCAGCGACTTCTCCTACCTGTCCATCGAGGCGTGTCTCGCAGGCGGCTACGTCGGCGTGGCCGCGGGCGTCGGTGTGTCGGTGCTGAAGGGACTCGTCGAAGCCTACGTCGGTGACGCCGCGTCCGTGACGGCGTCGAACGACGTCAGCGTCCAGGCGCTGGCGACCGAGGACCTGCTGGTGCTGGGCGGCGGTGCGGGCGGCGGCGCCGTGGGCATTGCCGGGTCGGTCAATGTGCCCAGTCTCGACAACGACACGACCGCCTGGCTCGGCGCGGGTTCCCGCGTGGATGCGGGCGGCGACGTGGTCGTGCTCGCGACCGACGACACGTCGATGAACCTGATCACGGCATCGATCGCCGGCGGCTTCGTTGGTGCCGGGGCGGCAGTCGGCGTGATGATGATCACCAAGGACACGACGGCGTTCATCGGCAACGGCGCCACCGTCGATGCGGACGGGCACGACGCAGGATTCGCGACGGCGCTCAATGGCGCTATCGGAACCGACGCCCACGCGAAAGCCGTGTTCGGCCGGACGACGGCCCATGGCCTGACTGTCCTGGCCGAATCGAAGGAGGACATCCTCCAGCTCACGATCGCCGGAGCCGGGGGCTTCGTCGGCGTCGGCGGGGCGGTAGGGGTGACGCTGGTCGACTCCGACACCCATGCGTTCATCGGCCAGAACGCCGCGATCAACCAGACGGCCGGCAATGCCGGAGCGGACGCGCAACAGACCGTCTTCGTGAACGCGGCGAACGACGTGAACGCCTTCGTCATCGGCGGCGGCGTCGGCGGCGGATTCGTCGGTGTGGGCGGCGCGGTGAGCGTCGGCAACATCAACAACGACGTGGGTGCGACGATCCAGTCGGGCGCCAATGTCGCGGCGCGTCTGGATGTCTCCGTCGACGCCGTCGCCATCAAGAAGCTCGAGGGCTACACCGTCAGCGCGGCCGGCGGGTTCGTCGGCGTCCAGGGCGCGGTCTCGGTGTGGTCGGTCGGAAGCCCGATCGCGAAGAACTACACCGATGCCGATGGCCGTACCGGCAACGCGCTGCGGGGCGACAACGGCATGACGGCCGATGGTCAGGCCGGCTCGCAGGCCGCGGCCGGCCGCTCGCAGGTCAGCGACATGCTCACCGGGTACAACGCCGGCAACACCGCCGACAACCGCACGAGCGCGAGTGAGCGGATGGCGGCGGGGGCCCGCAATGCGGCCACCAGGATGAACGCGGCGTCGCCTTCCGCGACGGCCATCACCAACGCGATCAACAGCACCGCCGCGATCCAGGGCACCGAGGCCGTGATCCAGGCCGGCGCCACGGTCCGCGCCGGCCGCCACATCGAGGTCCGGGCCAACGAGACCGACGCCATCGCCTTGCGGATCGGCGGTATCGCCGGTGGTTTCGTGGGCGTGGGCGTCTCGGTGGGAACGTTGTCGCTGGGCCAGAACGTACGCGCATCCGCCGGCGGAACGCTGACCGCGGGCGGCCATGTCTGGGTGCTGTCCGATCACGGCCAGATCATCGACCACAAGGCCCTCTCGACGGCGGGCGGAGCCGGAGGCATCGGGGCCTCCGTGTCCGTCGTGACGGATGCAAGCACGCGATCGGCGTTCCTGGCCACCGGTGCGACTGTGACGTCCGCGACCGAGGTCGTCGTGCGCGCCGACGCCGATCAGTCCCTCGCCGTGTTCACGGGGCAGCTCACCTCGGGTGCCGGGACGTCGGGCGCCTCGTTCTCCCGTGTAGCGGTCGACAACAATGCGGCCGAGGACACCGTCGCTGCAGTCGGATCGAACGTCAACATCGGCGTGGGTGCCGGCAGTGTCGGACGTGTCGAGGTCATCGCAGTCTCGCGCGTGGGGGCCAACGTGAGGACGCTGGCGCCGACCATCGGCGGAATCTCGACGAACACCAATTTCGCCTACGCCGACGTGACGCCCGAGGTGCGCGCGCGCATCGGGGACGGGTCGAACGTCCGCGTGAGCGGCGATGTCGTCGTCCGCGCGCATACCGACCACGATGTCGAGGCCAAGGTCGAGAGCGTCACCGTCGGCATCGGCACGGCCTTCGGGCTGTCGCGTGCACGGGCCAACAGTGACGCCTCGGTCAGCGCGTCGCTCGGCGGCACGGTCTCCGCGGCCTCCGTGGACGTCGCTGCCGGGCACAACATGGACTCGGCGACGATGCGCCCGATCGATGACATTGCCGGCGGCGAGGTCCGATCAGCGCGGGCGAACGCGATCGCCCCCACGGGAGGCATCCTCGCCGGATCGGTGTCCCTCGCGGAAGCAATCAGCGACAGCGATGCCAACGCATCGATCGCGGGAGGGGCTTCGCTCGATGTCACCGGCGCTGTGAACGTCCGCGCTGGCGCCCTGAGTTTCGCCCACTCGCGCGGAAACGGATTCAGCCTGTCTCTCGTCGGCGTCGGGCTGCTGGACACGATGGCCAAGGCATCGGGAGATTCCAGTGCGACTGTGGGGGCCAACGCCGCCGTGCGCGCCGGCAGCGTGACGATCGACGCCAAGGGCATCGATCGTGCCGACGCCAAGGGGCAGACCACCGATCTCGGGGGGCTCGGCGTCGCCCGCTTCTCCGTCGTGACGGCAACGGCGGATCCGACCGTGGCCTCGTCCGTGGGAGAAGGAGCGCAGGTGGATGCCGGGACGAACGTGGTCGTGCGTGCCGTCTCCGACAGCGACAGCGATGCGGTCACGGAAGGCATGTCGGTCGGCCTCGGCGGTGCGTTCGGCGGCCTGGACGGCACGACCACGGTCACGCCTCGGGTGTCCGCGCAAGTGCTCTCGAGCGCGACGCGTCCCACCACCGTCACGGCGCGTTCCGGTTCGATCACGATCGAAGCCACCCAGGGTCGCCAGGCCGCCGTCAGCGACGGCTTCTTCGATGCGAACGGCGGCGTCGATCCGGATGCCGATACCCTGGCCACGAACGGCGCACATGGACTGAATACGGGTGATCGCATCACCTATTTCACGCAGGGCGGAACCACCATCGGCGGGCTGGAGGATCAGCGCGACTACGGCGTCATCCGGGTGGACGGCACTCGGGTCATGCTGGGTGCGCCCTTCCTCGGCACGAACGTGGACAACCTGCAGGACACGATCCGCTTCGATGCCCCGCACGGGCTGCGAGACGGCGAGCGGCTCGTGTATGGCAATGCCGGCGGAGCCGCGGTGGGCGGTCTCTCGGCCGGGCAGTCGGTCTACGTCCGGGTCATCGACGATCGCACGGTCAAGCTCGGCCGCACGGCGGCCGAGGTCACCGCACCGACCCGCACCTTCACGGCCGCGACAGCCGTCGACAGCGCGCAGAACCTCATCACGCTGACCGGGCACGGCTTCGCCGGCAATCAGTCCGTCACGTATCGCGGGCCACGCCGTCTCGACTTCTATGCGGGTGCCGTCGACACGGCGGCCGACACGATCACCCTGGGCAGCGACACCCAGGGGCACGGTCTCGTCGACGGCGAACAGGTGGTCTACCGCATCGAGGACGTCGTGATCGAGCGGCCGACCAACCAGCCCCCGGCATCCCTCGGCGGCTTGTCTGCCAGTGCCACGTACTTCGTGAAGGTCGTCGACGGGAAGACGGTGAAGCTCGCCACGAGCGCGGCGAACCTCGCCAACGGCGTCTTCGTGGACGTGTCGACGTCGGCCGCCGCGAGTGTGACGAAGCACAGCCTGCAACGGGTGTCCGAGCGGTCGATTGCCGGACTGGTGGACGGGCAGACCTACTACGTGCTGGTGAACGACGCCAACAGCTTCCGCCTCGCCGCGACGCCCGGCGGGACGGCCATCGACATCGACGCCACCGGCGCAGGCGGCACCCATCGCATCGGGAAGGAGGGCATCGAGCTGGACGGTGCCGGCCTCTCGGAGCAGCAATGGCTCAAGTTCGACCTCACGTCCAAGGGCAGCGGCGAGCAGCGGTTGCTCGGTGCGGGCGGCATCTCGGCCTCCCTGGACGACGTGGGCGGCGATGGCATCGCTTCGGCCAACAGCGAAGGTCCCTCGTATGCGCTGTTCATCGCCGGCGGCGGCGCTGACGCCAACGTCACCGTGTCGCCGACGGTCACGGCGTCGGCCGGCAATGCGGCGAATCTGCTGGCGGGTACGGACGTGAACGTGCGCTCGCGCTCGTTCGCCAACGGCACCGGTTCTGCCGGCGTCAAGGCCGGCGCAGGTCTTGCCGGGCTGGGCGAGTCCCGTACCAACATCACGTTCGCCAATACGGCCAACGCCATCGCCGGGGATGGGTCCAGCATCGTGGCCGGCCATGACGTGGCCGTGCTGGCCGAAAGCCGCCACACGGCCGACGGGAGTTCCGCGGCCGGTGCCATCTCGGCCGGGTATTCGTCCACAGGCGCTTTCACGACCATCCAGGCCCTCCCGACGACCACCGTGGATATCGGGTCCGGCGCGCAGATCCGGGCCGACAACGATGTCTCCCTGCGCGCGCAGACCGGGGCGAACGGCCGGGCCGATGCGAACGCATCGGGGGGTGCCTTCATCGGTGGCGGAACCGCGGATGCCCGCTACACCATCGGGCTGGCGTCCACGGGCAGTGTCCCGCCGCGCGAGATCACGGTCGACGTCGGTGCGAACGCCGACGTGAAGGCGAAGCGCAACCTCACACTCGAGTCGCGGGTCGACGGGACCAACCTCCAGACGCAGTCGTATGCGGCCGCCGGTGGACTCGGGGTCGACCCCAATGCCACGGCGGTCTCCATCGTCAACACGCTTGCCGTCACGAGGATGGAGTCGGGGGCGAAGGTGACGGGCATCGAGAACGCCGCCATCCTGGCCACGCACGACGGCGTCTTCACCGAAGCGCGCCCGCACGCGTGGGGTGGCGGTGCTCTGGGCAGCGCGGACGCGGATGCCTGGTCCTTGCACCGGTTGACGTCGCGGATCATCGGCGACGCGGATGCCGTCGCGGCCTCGAAGAACGTCGATGTCTATGCATCGGTCGTGCCGACCTTCCCCATTGCGGGCGCCGTCGCGGACAAACCGACGATCAGTGCCGTGTCCACCCACGCGCGAAATCACGCGGACCCGCTCGGCTGGGACCGCTACATCACCTGGAATGCGGATACGGTCATCCTGGCGGCCCCGACGCCGGAACTGCTCGTCAACGAGGCGGGCGGCATCGTCGTCGAGCGCGGACTCGATGCCGTGGATCTCGGCGACCGCATCGTGGTCAACGACATCGGCAATGACGGCAACGCCGGATCGGCGCGCTTCCGGGTGAACTCGGGCGTCCACCGTCTGGTCATCCCCCTCCCGCTCGGCGGCGCCATCACGTTGCAGGGCGCCGTCAACGGGCGGATCGACGGCGACCAGGGCACGCTGGTCGTGCGCCACACGTGGGAGACGGTGGACATCGTCAACCGCTCGGCGAAGCATCTCGTCATCAACGACATCGATCCCGTGGACCGCACCGGGGTGGCCGACGTTCGCATCGACGCCGACGAGAACGACTTCCACTTCGACATCTCGCACGAGTACGGTCCGACACGGATCGACATCGAGAACGTGGGGACCACCGGGACGCCCGACATCATCCTCCAGGGGGTGATCAACAACCCCATCGGACTCACGAACGTCATCAACCGGCGCGGTGACATCCTCACCACCGGACCGGGCCTGGTCCGTACGAACATCGCGCACCTGGAAGCCGAGGGCGACATCGGGTCCTTCGCGGGGCACGTGGATGTCGAACTGGTGCAGAGCCAGAGCCGGTTGGCGACCCTCGACGCCGACGCGGGACACGACCTGAACCTGCGGCTGAGACTGCTCGACCGGGACGCCGCGCCAGACCCCCTCACGCTCGCGCTCGGGACGCTCGATGCCGGCAACGATGTCGACGTGCTGCTGCTGCCCGCGCTGGAACAACTGCAACTGAGCGCTGCGCCGGCCGCCTACAGCGTGACCATCGCGTGGTATCAGCCGACCCTCAACGAGCTGGCGAATGTCACCACGCCCACCTCGGTCGGCAGCTACCAGGGGCACTACCAGTCCAACGTGGGCGGCCCCGTGTTCGTGCCGTCCCTCGGGATCTTCGGGACCGGCAGCACGGCCGTCGACAGTCTCACGACGTTCGGCCTGGTGCGTGCCGGCGGCGACATCCGCATCAATGCCGCCTTCGGCAGCACGCGCATGACGCTGAGCGGGACCACCGATCTCACGGGCAGCGGGTCGATCGACATCTTCACGAACGGCGACGTCACCTTCACCGAGCTGGAAGGCGACATGCGGGTGGGCCGTATCGTCTCCACGTTGGGCAACGTCTCGCTGACTTCGCCGGCGGCCATCGTCGACGCACTCGGCGATCGCGAGGCCGACGTGGTGGGCCGCCGCATCGCGCTTCGCGCCAACGGCGGAGCCATCGGGACGCATCTGAACGACGTGGAGATCGACTCGGCCTTCTCGGGACCCGGGACGCTCGTCGCCCTCGCGCAGGGCGATGTGTTCCTCACCGAGACGCTCGGCGCCATCGACGTGGAACGCGTGACCTCCGCGCTGGGCGAAGTCCGGCTGACCACGCGCGACACCTCGGGCGCGGATGAAAGCATCACCGTGGGCGCCGGCAGCGAGATCGCGGCGCTCGCGGGGTCGATCACGCTCCAGTCCGGTGACGACCTCACGCTCCTGGGCAGCGTCACGGCCCGGGATCCGCTGCGATTCTCGGTGGACTTCCGCAGTGCCGATGCTGGCGTGGGGGGGCATCTCGCGCTGACCGCCGCCGTCACCGGTTCGCGGCTGTTCATGGAAGGCGACGACGACGACGACGTGCTCGTGGCCACGGGCGTGACGATGGCTGTCACGGGGTGGGGGCGCCGCGGCAACGACGTGCTGCGCGGCAGCCGCAAGGACGACGAGCTCTACGGCGGTGACGGTGCAGACGAGATCGAGGGCGACGACGGCGACGACCTGCTCGTCGCGGACGCGGGCATCGGCGACATCCTGCGGGGCGGCGTCGGCAACGACCGGATCTTCGGTTCAGAGGATGGCGCGGACAGCGATCCCGACTTCACCGACGCGATCCGCTTCGGGGACGTGATCGACGGCGGCGAAGGCGACGACACGATCTGGGGTCTCGGTGGTGCGGACGACATCGACGGCGGCAGCGGTGAGGACTGGATCGACGGCGGCCTGGGCGGGGATCGCCTGCAAGGTGGCGCGGCGATCGACGTCCTCTATGGCAATCATGGTGACGATGTCCTGTACGGCCACACGCTCGACGGGATCGGAGACGACGGCGCAGCGGATCTGCTCTACGGTGAGTGGGGCGACGACACGATCTTCGGTCAGGCCGGCAACGATCGCCTCTACGGCGGCTTCGGCAGCGACCAGTTGTTCGGCGGCCGCGGGGATGACGTCATCGATGCCGGCTTCGGCTTCTTCAATCGGCTGGAAGGCGGAGACGGCGATGACCAGCTGACGGGTTCCGACGACGGCATCGATACGATGCTCGGAGGGGCCGGGCGCGACCGCCTGTGGGGCCTGGCCGGCAACGACACGCTGGACGGCGGCGCCGACGACGACATTCTCGAGGGCGGTGCCGGGGACGACCTCCTGTCGGGTGGCGGGGGCAGTGATGTCCTCGTGGGCGGGGCCGATCACGACGCTCTCTATGGTCACGGACTGAATCCGGCCGGGGACGACAACGCCGTCGACTATCTCTACGGAGATTTCGGGACCGGGCTCGACGAAGCCGGCTCGGGCCGCGATCGTCTCTACGGCCAGGGCGGCAACGACCTGATGTTCGGGGAAGGGGGCGACGATCTGATCGAGGGTGTCGCCGGTTACGCGGCCGTTGAGGCCAGTGGCGGCAGCGGCAACGTGATCGATTTCGGCGATCCGCTGGATACGGCTTCCTTCTCCACGCCCCTCGTCACGGCGGCGCCCCCGCAACGTGCCGTGGACCTCACGAATGCTCGCGAGGTGCCGACGTTGCCCGCAGGCGCGGATCATCGTGGCCGCTGGGCCGATCTCGGCGGTTCGGCTTCCGGGACCGGACTCTCGGGCGACGCGGGACTGTCGCGAGAGCCTCAGGTGGCGATCGGCGCCGACGGAACGGCCTGGGTCGTCTGGACCGATACGCGCGCGGGTGTACCGCAGGTCTATCTCGCGCGCCACACGGCCTCGGGTTGGACGCAGGCCGGGCCCACGAGCGCGTCCGCCCGAGGCGTGAGCAACGCGGCCTCGCCGGCGTACGCGCCGAGCGTGGCCATCGATGCCTCGGGGCGTCCCGTGGTCGCGTGGACCCAGGAGACTGCGGGCGGGCGCGAGATTCGTGTCGCCCGCTTCGATCCGAGCGCGAACGGTGGTGCCGGCGCGTGGCAAGGGCTCGGGAATTCGTTGACCACCGGCGGGATCTCCGGCACCGGGCTGGTCGACGATGCGCGCGTCGTGATCACGGCCAACGGCCCGGCTGTCGTATGGCTGGAGGGTGCAGCCGAGGCCAAGCGCATCTTCGCGCGGGTCTTCACCGGCGGATCCTGGCAGGCCCTCGGGACGAACGGTGCCAGCGGCGCCGGCATTGCGGGCGGTGCCGCCGGCGTGCATGTGGACGATCTCGCCGTCGCCACGGACGGGACGCGGGTGGCCGTGGCCTGGACCCAGGCCGATGCGACCACGGGTGCCCGTCAGGTGTATCTGCGGGAACTCGCCGGAGCGACGTGGACGGAGCGCGCGGGTTCCGGCAGCGGGGCGGGGGTCAGCGGCTCGACGGACACCGCCTACGAGGGCGTGCTGTCCCACAACGCGGCACCCACGCTGGCGTATCACGGCGGATCGCTGTTTGCGGCGTGGCAGACCTTCTCGGACGGAGGCGCCGCGCTGACGGTCGTGGAATTCGCGGGAACGGCGGCCCCAGTGGTGCGCGGGACGTTCAGCACGCCCGAACTCCGCACCGACCCCGTGCTCACGAGCGGCGGCGGGGCGCTGCGCCTGCTCTGGAACCGGATGGCCTACGAGTCCGGTCAGACGCAACTCTACGCGGCGCTCTGGAACGGCTCGGCCTTCGTCGAGGAAGTTCCCGGCGACCTGTCCGGCATCGGCGTGAGCCCCACGGGCGGCAAGGCGCAGGCGCTCGCCGCGGCGACCGATGCGTCCGGGCGACCCCTCGTCGTCTGGCAGGATGCCGCAACCGGGACGCCCGAGATCTTCGCTCGGGGCAGTTCCCTGGCGGTCGCGCGCACCTTCATCGCCGACGCCGCGACGGGAACGACGTTGCAGGACGTGCTTGCAAACAACGACCTCGGCACGGGTGACGTGATCATCGTCCGGGGTGCGCATGGCGGTCCGATCACGATCGGCGCGAACGACGCCGGCGTGACGCTGATCGGAGCAGAGGGTGCGTCCCTCAATGGCGACCTCACGATCGCCACGGGTGCGATCGACGTGACCGTGCAGCGCCTGCGCCTGAACGGTGCCGTCACGGTGCAAGGAGCCGCACGCTTCACGCTCACCGAGTCCGTCACGACGGGAGACGTGCGTCTGGAGGGGGGCGATGGCGGGCAGATCGTGCACTCGACCGTAGGCGGTACGGTGCGGGTGATCGATGCGGTGACCGGCTTGCTCGTCGAGCGCAACGCTGTCGGCGCGCTGGAGGTCACGGCGCCCGGCGGCATCGGTGCGAGCGGTCTCATCGTGCGCTTCAACGCGTTCTTCTCGGCCGGCGCCACGATGCGGCTCGCGGCGAGCGCGGGCGGCGAGATCCGCGGCAACACGATGAAGGGGGCCGTGGTCGGCCTGGACATCCAGGCCGCCTTCGCCGGCCTCATTGCCGACAACGTGATCGAAGGCAATGTCGGCGTGAAGTACGACGCGGCGGCAGCACTCGTCGGCAACACGATCCGCGCGAGCCAGACCGGCATTCGCACGACGGTGGCGGGCGCCTCCGCGCTCGGCTTCGTCAGTGGCAGCGGCGTGAATCACGTCGGAGGCGGGCAGGTGGGGCTCGAATTGGTCGCGGCCCGTGCGCAGTTCCAGCACGTGACCGGGGCGGCCGTCGGCGTGAAGGGCTCGGGTACGCTCGGCGGCGATACGCTGAACACCGCCAACCTGATCGAGGGCAACGTCGTCGGCGCGAAGGACTTCAGCGGGACGATCCAGTACAGCCGCATCGCCGGCAACGGTATCGGCATCGAAGCCACGACCGGACAGCAGATCCACCACAGCCTGATCTACGGCAACACCACGGCCGGTCTGCTCGTGTCCGGCAAGTCGGGCATCGGGGTCTACCAGAACACCTTCCATGCGACGACCGGCGACAACCTCCGGGTGCAGACCGGCGCGCAGAACGTCGAGGTGATCGGCAACATCTTCTGGGCGGAGGCGGGCTACGACCTGTACGTCGCCAACGATTCGCAGGCCGGGTTCTACAGCGACTACAACGATCTCCACGCCAGCGGCACGGGCAAGGTCGGCTACTGGACGAAGGACTTCACGGACGTGCTCGACTGGCAGGCGGACATCGCCCGCTTCGACCTGCATTCCATCGGTTCCACCGTCGTGAATCCGGTCTGGGCCAAACCCGCGTTCGTGGACGTGCACACGGCCGACTACCGGCTGCGCGCTCCGGTGGTGGGCCTGCGCTTCACCAGCCCGACGGTGGACATGGCCGACGTGCGCCTGGATCAGGCGCTGCCGCCCGGCTACACGAACCTGCTCACGAACCCGGGCTTCGAATCGGGGACGGCCGGCTGGACCGTCAACGTCGGAGCCGGCGTGAAAGGCGGTGTGCCCGCGGCCTGGGAAGGCGGCAGCCGCTTCTTCGCGGGTGCGGTGGAAGGGGGCTTTGCACAACAATCCGTCGACCTCGTGGCTGCCGGCTACAGCGCCGCACAGCTGGACGCAGGCGCGCTGGACGTGGTGTTCGGCGGACGCGTCCGCCGCGCCGACGACGGAACGAAGGACGAAGGGGCGATCGTGCTGCGCTTCCTCGACGGCAGCGGCAACGTGCTCAGTGAGCAGACCGTCGATGCGTTGAATCGTGCCGATCGCTGGGAACTGGTGGGAGGGCGGGCCGCCATCCCGATCGGGGCGCGGACGGCCGTGTTCCGCTTCGTCGCCGATCGTATCGGCGGAGGAGACAACGACGCGTGGCTCGATGCCGCGTTCCTGCGGGTGGTGTCGGAGGCCTGGGCGCCGGATCTCGGCGCGTACGGCTTCGGCACGCACGAGTCCACGCCGGAAACTGCCCGCCGCATCGCGCTGCGCTATCCGGATCTCTACACCGACTGGGAGAAGACCGAACCGCTGGCGATCCGGTGGGAGACGATCAACAACACCGGCTTCTCGGCCGTGCGCATCGACCTGCTGCAGGACACGCCCGACGGTCCCAAGCTGCTGCGGACGCTCGCGGAGGCGACGCCGGACGACGGTGAATTCATCTGGATCCCCGAAAGTTCCGGCATCGATTTCGGCACGCACAAGCTGCGCATCCAGGTCTCGCTGGTGAACGCGCCCGAGGTCATGGATCGCGCGCAGGAGACCTTCTCGGTGCCCGAGGACGGCAAGAACTACTGGGTGGACGACCGTTCGAACGACGGCGATGAATTCACCCTCGGCGCCACGGGCTCCAACCGCAACACCGGCAAGACGGCGGCGGCGCCCAAACCCAATCCCGTCAACCTGCTGCGAGCGTACACGCTCGACGCGGGGTCGTTGCTGCGGATCGACACGGGCGACTATCCGCTGATCGACGCGATCACGCTGTCGGGTTCGGTGGATCGGGGCCTCGGGCTCGACGAAGGCTTCCGCATCACGGGACCGCTCGACGCCTCGCGGATCGCAACGCTGTTCCCCGCGATTCCCCATACGCGTTACGTCGGCCTCGTCGATCTGGACGACGCCGACTTCGTGACGGTCGAACACCTGTCGCTCCTGGACAGCGGCCGCGGCCTCTACGTGCACGACGGATCGGAGAGCTTCGCGGCGAGCGACATCGTCGCGTCCGGTCACACGCTGGACGGCATCTCCATCGACACGAGTGCCGCGTTCTCGGACTTCGCGCGGCTCAAGGCCACGGGCAACGGCGGGTGGGGCATCTGGATCGATGGACCGGTCCGCTCGCTCACCGACTCGGTCTCCACGCTCAACACGAACGGCATTCGTGTCCAGGGGGCGGTCGAGCGGATCGAGGGCAACGAAGCGGCGGGCAACGTGGGCACGGGGTTGTCACTGAGCCTGACCGGCAACACACAGGTCCGCCGCAACACCTCCTGGGCCAACGACCGCGGCGTGGGGCTGTCCGTCAGCGGCGGCACGTTGACGTTCGGCGATGCCGATCTCGCGGCCGGCAGCGGCAACCGGGTCTACGACAATCGCGGCATCGGCATCGATGCCGGCAGCGGGACCGTCGTCGTCGGCAACGCGGTGCACGGCAATGCCGGCTACGGCGTCTCGTCCGCCGGCACCGTGCGCGCCAACACGATCTTCGGCAACGGGTCAGGGGTCTACGGGAGCAACGCCCTGATCGAGGGCAATCGCATCTACGCCAACAGCCAGTACGGCGTGGACGGCACCGGCTACACGCTGCTCGGCAACGTGATCTACGGGTCGGCCACCGGCGTACGCGTGATCGGCTCGGGCAGCGGGACCTTGCGCAACAACCTCATCTACGGCAATGCGCTGCGCGGCATCCTGGTCAACACGTATGGGGTCGAGCTGCGCAACAACACCGTCTACCAGCCGACCGGCGAAGCCGTGCTCCTGACAGGTGCCACCGGGGCCAGCCTCTACAACAACGTGCTCGTGGCGGGCACCGGGACGGCGCTCTCGGTGTCGGCCGACAGCTTTACCGGTTTCCTGTCCGACTTCAATCTGCTGTACGCCAACGCGGGCGGTGCCGTGGGGCTGTGGCAGGGCGTGGCGCGGCCGACGCTTGCAGCATGGCGCAGCGCAACCGGCACGGACAGCAACAGTCTCTCGGCGGATCCGTTGTTCGTGGATACGGACGGCGCGGACAACGTGCTCGGGGTGGGACCTGCCGGCGACGGCCGTGACGACGATTTCCACCTGCGCAGCGCTTTCGGCACCTTCGCAGGCGGCTCGCTCGTGCCCGTGTTCGACGCGGCGACCGGTCTACCCGTCGTCGTGGCCGCCCCGACGGCGGTGACGTTCGATTCGACGTCGCCGGCCCTCGACCGCGGCCGTGCGTCCGACAGCTTCGCGCTCGAGCCCCAGCCCAACGGCGGCTTCATCAATCTCGGCGCCTACGGCAACACGTCGCAGGCGTCCCTCAGCCCCGCGCAATACGTGACTCTCCTGGCACCGGTGGCCGGCGAGCGCGTGGTGCAGAACCGCGACGTCGAGATCCGCTGGCGTGCCTCGGGCTTCTCCGGTCCGGTGGACATCGCCTACTCGGGCCCCGGGACGAACGGCGCGTTCGTGACACTCGCGGCGGGCGAAGCCAACGACGGCGCGTTCCTCTGGAATGTCAACGCCGCCGCCTTCCCGGTGGGGCAGTACACCTTGCGGATCATCTCGGCGCAGGTCCCGTCCGTGGCCGACACGACCGACGCGCCCATCGAGGTGATCGCGCCCATCGCGTTCTACTACGTGAACGACACCGTCACGACGGGAGACGTGTTCACCACGGCGGCCGGATCGGTGACGAACGACGGCCTGTCGGCGGACCGGCCGATGGCCAGCATCGCCGACGTGCTCGCGCGCTACGACCTCGGCGCGGGCGACGTCATCCTGGTGGATTCGGGCACGTACAGCATCTCGTCCAACATCGTGATCCCGCTGCAGGATTCGGGCGTCACGATCCGCGGCGCCGGCACCGACCGGACCGTGCTGAACCGCGGCAATCCCGGTGGCGCGTCCCGGATCTTCGAGTTCACCGGGGCGGATGACGTGACGCTCGAGGCGATGCAACTGACCGGCAGCACCGTGGCCATCGGGGCGGTGGCGGCGGCGGATTCGGATCGCGTCGTGCTGTCCCATCTCCTCGTCAGCGGCAACACCGGCTACGGCGCCTTCGTCGACACGAGCAACGATGCGTGGACGGTGGTCGGTTCGCGCTTCGAGGCGAACGCGCAGACCGGTCTCGAGCTGCGCGGCGCGGACGTCGTGGTCGAAGGCAACGTGTTCACCGGCAACGCGTCCCACGGACTGGCCGTGAGCGGCGCGCGAGCACGGGTGACGGGCAACCTCGCGACGGCCAACTCGCAAGCCGGCGTCAACGTGTCCAACAGCACGACCGGCGATGCCAACCTGTCGGTGATCTCCGACAACCGGTTCCTCGACAACGGCCGGGGGGTCGACCTCTCCGGCAACGTGCTCGTCAGCGACAACCGCGTCTGGAACAACGCCGGCACGGGCATCAACGCCTCCTCCGGGACGGTGCGCGGCAACGACGTCTGGGACAACGCGCGCGGCATCGACAGCAGCAGCGCCCTCGTCGTCGGCAACGCCGTGTACGGCAATCGCGGCTATGGCATCCGCGCGGCGAACCACGTGATCGAGGGCAACCGCGTCTACGACAACGCCGGCAACGGCATCGAGCTGTGGAGCGACGGCGTGGCCCGCGGCAACCTGGTGTCGGGCAACCGGGGCGGGGCGCAACTGCGCATCGACACGTACGGCTACGGCAAGTTCGAGAACAACACGGTCTACGCGCCGACGGGCGACGGCGTGCACGTGACGGTGAACGGCGTGACCCTGCGCAACAACCTCCTCTGGGTCGGGACCGGTCACGCGATCCGTGTCGACTCGGGCGCGCAGACGGGCATCGACTCCGACTACAACCTGTTCCACCTCACCGGCACGGGCAAGGTGGCCTGGTGGGAAGACCGGTCGTTCCTCACGCGCACCGACTGGGTCTACGAGGTGGGCTTCGATGTCCACAGCCTCACCAGACCGAAGTTCGCCGACATCGATGGTGCCGACGGCATTCGCGGGTACGGCCGCGGACCTCGTGCTGGGGCGCCGGGGAGCGACCATCGACGACGGCGATGCAGGTACTTCTCCACCACCGGGGCCTGGACGGCCATCACGACGGGGGCGGCGGCATCCGCGAGCCGGGGCGGGGATCTCCTGTCCGCGCCGGCCAGCGGTGTGAGCGGCCTCACGGCCACGTGGAATTTCACGGGGCTGGCGCCCGGCATCTACCGGATCGCCGCTACGTGGCCATCCGGTGCCTACGACTCGAACACGCGCTACGACTTCTGGGACGGCAGCCTGCTCGTCGGCGTCGCGCACAGCAGCCAGTACTTCAATCCGTCGAACGATTTCAACGCCGACGGCAACGCGTGGGAGACGCTGGGCTACGTCCGCGTGGCCGGTGACGGCGTGCGGGTGCAGATGGTGGTCGACGGCTCCAACGCCGGTCAGGTGATGCTCGCCGATGCCATGCGGGTGGACCGGATTGCCGGCGATTTCGGCCAGGACGACGACTGGCGTCTGCAGGCCGATTCGCCGGCGATCGACCGTGGCGACCCGGCACGCTGGGTCTACGGCGAAGTCACGCCCAACGGCAACCGGCTCGATCTCGGTGCCTACGGCAATACGGCGCAGGCCAATCCGAGCCCCGCACCGATGATCCAGGTGCTCGGTCCGAACGGACTGGAGAAGTTCGAGGTGGGCAGCGTGATGCCCATCGAGTGGCGCAGCAGCGGCCTGACCCCGATGGACACCCTCGTGCGCATCGATGCGGGCGGACCGTCCACCGGAGGCGGCGGCTGGTACGGCGACGATTTCCGCACGGTCGGGTCCTACAGCAGCACCACGACCGTCATCGACACGACCGGCGTCGCCAATGCGGCGCCCGCATCGATCTACCAGTCGTGGTCCACGGGCGCCGGTGGCGTCGGCGGTGCGATGCGCTACGCCTTGAAGGCGGTCGACGGGCAGTACACTGTGCGCCTGCACTTTGCCGAGACGGGCAGCGCGGCCGTCGGTGCCCGACGGTTCGACATCGCCCTGAACGGCGCGGTCGTCGACACGAACGTGGACATCCGTGCGCGGTCCGGCGCGTTGAACCGGGCCTACGTCGCCGACTACGCGGTGACCGCAACCGGCGGGTCGGGCATCGATCTGCTGTTGACGAGCCTCACCAACAGCGGGGCCCTGCTCGCGGGGATCGAGATCCTGCGCGCCAATCCGCAGGCGCCCCAGGCGCCCACCGTCGCCGTGCAACTCAGCACCGACGACGGCGCGACCTGGCGCACGCTGGCCAGCGGCCTCGTGCTCGACGCCCAGGGGCGCGGTCGCCTCGACTGGACCGTGGATGGCGCGACGACGAGTGCGAACAACGCGCGGCTGCGCGTGGTGGCCTCGGGCACGAACGGTGCCACGGGGACGCCCGTCGCGGTGAGTGACGTCTCCGACGAAGGTTTCCAGATCGCCAACGCCGGGACCGACTACTACGTGAACGACGGTTCGCTCACCGGCGACGTGTTCACGACGGCCATCGGCAGCAACGCCAACTCCGGCAAGAGCGCGGACGCCCCGATGGCGAGCCTGCTCGCGCTGATCGGCGCCTACGATCTCGACGCCGGCGACGTGATCCACATCGACACGGGGCTGTACAACCTGCCGGCGAACATCGTGCTCAAGGCGCAGGACGCCGGGGTGCGCATCGTCGGCGCCGGCATCGACAGGACGATCCTCGATCGCGGCAACACGGTGAGCAGCGCCCGCATCTTCTCGTTCCAGGGCGCGAGCGGCGTGACGCTGGAGGACATGACACTTCAGGGCAGCTACCAGGCGATCCATGCCGTGAGCGGCGGCCATGCCGACGTGGTGACGCTGGACACGCTGCGGGTCAGGAACAATGAGAGCAACGGCGCGACGGTGGAGACCGGCAATGACGGCTGGACCGTGACCGGATCGATCTTCGAGGCCAACAAGGGCTACGGCCTGGAGATCCGCGGCAACGATGCCGTCGTCGAGAACGACCGCTTCGCCAACAACGGGGGGCACGGCCTCTACACGAGCGGCACCCACACGCGGATCGCCGTCAACGAGGCGGTCGGCAACGGCCAGTCCGGCTTCTATCTGTACAGCCCGACGGCCGGCGCCGACTACCTGAGCGTCGCGGAGAACAACCGCGCCTTCGACAACGCCACCGGTCTGACGACGTCCGGGAACGTGGTCGCGCGCAACAACCTGCTCTGGGGCAATGCCGGCTCGGGCATCTCGGCCGGTTCCGGGACGGTCGAGTTCAACGACGTCTGGGACAACGGCCGGGGCATCGACGGCAACGACGCGAACATCCGCGACAACCGCATCTATGGCAATCGGGGTTACGGCGTGCGCACGGCCAACAACGTGGTCGAGCGCAACACCATCTACGACAACGCCGGCAACGGCATCGAGTTGTGGAGCAGTGCGACCGCGCGGGGCAACGTCGTCAGCGGCAACCGCGGCGGCGCGCAGCTGTACGTCGACACGTATGGTTACGGCGTGTTCGAGAACAACACGGTCCACGCGATCACGGGGGACGGCCTGCGTGTGACCGTCAACGGTGCGACGCTGCGCAACAACATCCTGTGGATCGAGGCGGGCCACGCGATCCGCGTGAATTCCGAGGCGCAGACCGGCTTCGTGTCCGACTACAACCTGTTCCACCTGACCGGGACCGGGAAGGTGGCCTGGTGGGAGGACCGCGCGTTCCTGACCCGGACCGACTGGGTCTACGAGGTCGGCTACGACGTGCACAGCCTGAGCGGCGATCCGAAGTTCATCGACGTCGACGGTGCGGACGGCGTGCGCGGCTACGTCGGGGATCTCACCTCGGCGGCCGGTCTGGTGATCGACGACGGGGACGCCGGCTTCGCCGCCGGCGTGGAATGGACGCCCGTCACGACCGGCGCCGCCGCGACGGCCAGCCAGGGCGGCGACTACGTCACGGCGACGGGCAATGCCGGGGCCGGCGTCAAGGCAAGCTGGACCTTCACGAACGTGAAGTCCGGCATCTACCGGCTCGGTGCCTCCTGGCCCGTCGGCCTGTTCGGCGATGCCCGCTACACCTTCTGGGACGGCGATCGGGAGATCGGTTCGCAGGTCGTGTCCCAGTACTTCAACCCCCCGAACGATTTCACGGCCGGCGGCCGGGCCTGGGAGTCGCTCGGACTGATGCGGCTGTCCGGCGGGACGCTACGCGTGGAACTCACCAGCGGCACCTCGGGCAATACCTATCCGCTGGTGGCGGACGCGTTGCGGCTCGATGCGGTGGCCGGAGACTTCGGCGCGGACGACGACTGGCATCTGCAGGCGGACTCGCCGGCCATCGATCGCGGCGACCCGGCGACCTGGGTCTTCGGGGAAGCCGTTGCGAACGGCAACCGGGTGGATCTGGGGGCGTTCGGCAATACGCGCTTCGCGAACCGCAGTCCCGATCCGCTGATCCAGGTGCTCGGTCCCAACGGGCTCGAGAAGCTGGAGGTCGGCAGCCTCGCGCCGATCACGTGGCGCACGAGCGGCCTGCTGCCGACGGACACGGTGCTGCGCGTCGACACCGGGGGGCCGGGGGCGGGGGCGCCCGGATGGCGGTCGGACGATCTGCGCGTGACCGGGTCCTACAGCAGCACCTCGACGGCGATCGTCACGGCCGGTGTGACGAATGCCGGACCCGCGGCCATGTACCAGAGCTACGCGACGGCCAACGCAGGCATCGGCGCACAGCTCCGCTATTCGATCGCAGCAACGGATGCCCAGTACCACGTGCGCCTGCACTTCGCCGAGACCGGCAATCTGGCCGTCGGCGCGCGCCGGTTCGACGTGGCCATCAACGGCGCCACGGTCGACGCCAATGTGGACATCCGGGCCCGCGCCGGGGCGGCCTACAGGGCGTACGTGGCGGAGTACGACGTCGGCGTGAGCGGCGAGGGGGCGCTGGACATCGTGCTCACGAACCTGACGGCCAGCGCGGCGCTGCTGTCGGGCATCGAGGTGTTCCGCGTGAATCCGGACGGCGTCGAGACGCCGACCGTCGAGCTGCAGGTGAGCACGGACGACGGCGCCACCTGGCGCAGCATCGCGAGCGGTCTGACGCTCGACGCGGACGGGAACGGTCGCTACGACTGGCGCGTGGATGCGGCCACGACGGCCGGCAACACGGCGCGCGTCCGCGCGGTCGCGACGGCGAATCCGTCGGCGGTCGGCAGCATCCTCGTCGTGAGCGATGTCTCGGACGAAGTCTTCCAGATCGCCAACGGCGGGACGGCCTATTACGTCAACGACGGCTCGCGATCCGGCGACGTGTTCACGACGGCCGCGGGCAGCAACGCCAATTCCGGCAAGAGCGCGGATGCGCCGATGGCGAGCCTCGTCGCCCTGCTGAATGCGTACGACCTCGATGCCGGCGACGTCATCCGCGTCGACACGGGGCTGTACGACCTGCCCACCAACATCGTGCTGACGCTGCAGGATTCGGGTGTGACGATCGTCGGCGCGGGCATGGGCAAGACCATCCTCGATCGCGGCAACGTGGCCGCGAGTGCGCGGGTCATCGACCTGATGGGGGCGGACGACGTCACGATCGAAGGCATGACGCTGCGCGGCGGCGAGCACGCGATCCTGGCCTCGACGAACTGGGATTCCGACCGGATCACGGTGCGCGGCAACGAGATCGTGTCCAACGACGGTTCGGGCGTCCTCGTCCAGGCCAGCAACGAGCAGTGGTCTCTCCTGGGCAACCGCATCCACGCCAACAAGTCGCACGGCATCGAGTTGTATGAAGGCCCGGCCCGCATCGCCGACAACGAGGTGTTCGACAACCAGGGCAACGGCATCCACGTGTCGGAGTCCACGGCCGGAGCGGCGGTGAACATCGTCGTGGAAGGGAACCTCGTCCACGACAACTCCGGTGACGGCATCAACGCGACGGGCAACGCGCTGGTCCGGAACAACCGTGCCTACAACCATCGCAGCAGCGGCGCCTTCGGGATCGAGGCCCACAGCGGGGCCGCGGTGACCGGCAATCAGGCCTACGAGAACCGCCGGGGCGTGTACGCCGGGACCGATGCGGTCATCCAGGGCAACGACATCTACGCGAACACCCAGGCCGGCGTGGAACTGGACAACGCGATCGTCCGCGGCAACCGCATCTACGCGAACCCGATCGGGATCGACGGGGCGTACAGCTCGCTGATCGAGAACAACGTCATCTACGCCAACACGAACTTCGGCATCGTCGAGAACTACCCCTACGACGACCCGGGCCGGATCGTGAACAACACCTTCTATCAGCCCGTGGGGGACGCCATCCGGTTCACGGGCGGCAATGCCGACCACACCGTGATCGCGAACAACATCTTCTCCGTCGGCGCGGGGGTGGCGATCAACACGACGACCGCGACCGTGATCGGCTTCCAGTCGAACTTCAACCTGTTCGACCGGATGACGGCGGATGCCGTCGTGGGCATCTGGGGCAGCACGCAGCGCCGCACCCTGGGCGACTGGCAGACTGCCACCGCGCTCGACGCGCGGTCGAAGGCCGGGACGCCGGACTTCCTGGACATCGACGGCGCCGACAACGTGCTCGGCGAATTGCCGGGCCCCGTCCAGGGGACGGGATTCGACGACAACTTCGGGTTGCGCCGCGGCTCGCTCGCGATCGACGCCGCCAACGCGTATGTCGCACCGTCCACCGACATCGAGGGCCGGTTGCGCAAGCGCGACCCGGGCACCGTCGACACGGGGGACGGCTGGCCGCTGTACGTGCCGACGGCTGCCGGCGCGAGCGACGTGGGGGCGCGGGCGACCGAGACGGCGCTCAACCTCCGCAGCAGCAACTCGAGCGCCGTGCAGACCCTCGGCTTCGGATTCACGCTGTACGGCCAGACCTACACGCAGGTGTCGGTGAACACGAACGGCTACCTGCATTTCGCCGGTCCGGACGGCGCGAACACGGACGCCAACGATACGGCCGTGTTCCTGCGGAACGTGCGCATCGCGCCGCTCTGGGACAACCTCAACACGGCCGTGACCGGCGGTGACGTCTTCGTCGACCGCAGCATCGCGAACCAGATCCGTTTCCGCTGGGTCGGACAGACGCAGGGGGTCACACCGGCTGCGTCCGTGAGCTTCGCGGCCACGCTGTTCTCGGATGGCCGCTTCCGCTTCGATTACGGTGCCGGCAATACCGGCCTCACCCCGACGGTCGGCGTCTCGGGCGGCAACGGACTCGCCTTCGTTCTGGCCCCGGGATACGACGGCGAAGCGAGCCTCGGGGGCGCACAGGCACTCGCGTGGGTGCCGCAACCCGACGTGACGTACTACGACATCGGCGCCTATGAGTTCCAGGGCAACTCCGGGGACCTGACGCCACCCACCGTGACCACCGTGGTCAATCTGCCGGCCAAGGGCGGCACGACGGCGCAGGCGTTCACGACGATCCGCGTTTCGTTCAGCGAGTCGCTCGACGGCGTGTCGGCCCGCAGCCCGGCCAACTACACGTTGCTGTCGGCGGGCGCCGACGAGGCGTTCTTCACGCCGGACGACGTGCGGATGGCATTGCGACCGCTCTACTCGTTCCCCGAAACCGATCTCACGCTGCAGCTCGTCGACGGTGTCCTGCCCGAAGGACTCTACCGCCTCACGCTGTCCGGCACGGCGCCGCGCGGCATCTTCGACACCGCGGGCAATGCGCTCGACGGCAATGGCGACGGCACCGGCGGCGACGATTACGTGCACGACTTCCGCATCGATCGCCGGGGCAACATCGCCCCGGTGGCGACCGATGCGACGCAGACGGTCGCCGAGGAAGGCAGCGTGACCTTCACGCTCGCCGCCACGGACGAGAACGGCGACACGCTGACCTACACGCTGGTGACGGCGCCTGCGAACGGGACGTTGTCGGCATTCGATCCGGTGACCGGGCGGGTGACGTATACGCCGAATGCGAACTTCAACGGGACCGACACGTTCCGCTTCCGCGCCGATGACGGCCGGCTCGGCACGGACGAGGGCGCGATCTCGCTGATCGTCTCGCCGGTCAACGATGCACCGGTGTCGGGGGACGTGCCCGTCACCACTTCCGAGGACACCCCCGTCAACGTCGTGTTGCCGGGCACCGATCTCGAGACGCCGCGCGATCGCCTGATCTTCGAACTGGTCGATGCGCCGGCGCACGGAACGGTGACCGAAGGGCCGGGCGGGACCTGGCTGTACACGCCCGCCGCCGATTTCACGGGGTCCGACGCCTTCACGTATCGCGTCCGCGACCGGGGAGATCCTGACGGTGCGGTGGGCAATGCGCTCACGTCCGCCCCGGGGACGGTCTCGATCACGGTCGCCTCGCGCAACGACGCGCCCCGCTTCGAGGTGATCGTCGATCCGACCGTCGACGAAGGCAGCCTGCTCAGCTTCTCGCTGCCGGCGACCGATCCCGACGGTGATGCGATCACCTTCAGCCTCGTCGATGGCGCCCCCGGCGCCACCGTGGATGCGGCCACCGGGCAGTTCTCGTGGCGGCCGGCGGACGGCGCGGCCAGCCAGAGCTTCACGGTGCGGGCGACGGACGGCCGTCGGACCACGGACGCGAGCTTCAACGTGAACGTCCGCAACGTGGCGCCGACGCTTCACCTGAGCGGCGACGCGACGGTCGGCACCAACATGCCGTACACCCTCACGTTCGGTGCGACCGATCCCGGCACCGACACGATCTCGCAGTGGATCGTGAACTGGGGCGACGGCCGCACGAACACGCTTGCGGGTACGGCGACGTCGGCAACGACCGTCTACGGCGTCGGGGGCAATCTCGTGATCACCGTGACGGCCGTGGACGAGGACGGGAGCACGACCTCCGACGGACTGGCGCTCAAGGTGATCCGTCCGAACCGCGCGCCGTCGGCCTTCGCCCAGAGCGTCTCGACGCCGGAAGACAACACGGCGGTGATCACGCTGGGCGGATTCGACCCGGACGGCGATGCGATTACGTTCGAGATCGTCGGTGCGCCGGCCCACGGCACGCTCTCGACCATCGACCCGGTCACGCGGCGGGTCACGTACACGCCGGCGGCCAACTACGCCGGTGGCGACAGCTTCACGTTCCGCGCGTTCGACGGTCAGGACTACGCGACCTCGGCGACGGTGAGTCTGACGGTGCAACCGGTGAACGATGCGCCGCTCGCGACGACGGATGGCCCGTACGTCGCCACGGCGGGCGTGACCCTCGACGTGCCCGTCGCGGAGGGGGTGCTGTTCAACGACAGCGATGTGGACGGCGACGCACTCACCAGTCTGCTCGTGAACGGGCCGCAGCACGGCAGCCTGGTGCTCAATGCCGACGGCAGCTTCCGCTACACGCCGACAGGCAGCTACGCCGGCGTCGACAGCTTCACGTACCGCGCGAGCGACGGCAGTGCGCAGAGCGATGCGACCACCGTGAGTCTCGACGTGCGCGCCGGACTGCTGCAGGTGGCGACCGTGACGCCGGGTGCCTCGGGCGTGAACGTGCGCTTCAACCGGCCCGTCGATGGTTCGCTCGTCAATCTGTATCGCAGCGCCGACAGCACCCTCAGTGCGGCCGACGTCACCCTCGTCGGTGACGCCACCGGCGCCGTGGCCGGCTCCCTCGTGCTCGATGCCGATGGGCAGGGACTGAGCTTCGTCAAGACCGGTGGACCGCTCGCCGCGGACCGGTACACCCTTCGCCTGAGAGCCGGCGCGGGCGGCTTCACCGATCTGCTGGGCCGGGCCCTCGACGGCAACAACGACGGCGTGGGCGGAGACGACGCAATCAGCGTGTTCAGCGTCGGCCCGACCACCGGCATCGTCGCCTCGCTGTCCGACTTCATGCGCGGTCCGGGTCAGGACGTCGTCGTGCCCAACACGGCGGCCACGGGCGCCCTGCCGCTGCGGCTGTCCGAGGGCAACGGCGTCAAGCAACTGAGCGCCGAACTGAAGTTCGACGCGAGCCTGCTGCAGATCGACCAGGTCCGGCTCAAGGCCGGCCTCGCCGGCAGCGTCACCACCAGCGCCATCGCCGGAGGCCTGCGGATCGACGTCGTGCTCGACGCCGCGCTGGGCGCCGGTGCCATCGAGCTCATCGAGATCGTCAGCCGCGTGCCGGCCGGTGCGCCCTACGGCGCCCAGCAAGTGCTCGATCTGAGCAACGTCAGCCTGCGGGGCGCCACCGGCAACCTCCTGCCCGTGCTCGCCGACGACGCCATCCACACCATCGGCTACTTCGGCGACACCACCGGCGATCAGAGCTACAGCCGGGCCGACTACGAGCGGCTGCTGCGGGTCATCGTGCGCACCGACACCGGATTGAGCGCCTGGGCCAACACCGACCCCGTCATCGTCGGCGACCTCAACGGCAACGGCCAGTTGAGCACCCTGGACGCCAACCGGTTGCTGCAGCACGCCCTGGGGACCGCCCGACCCGAGATCCCGGCGCTGCCCGTGCTCGCCCCGCTCGGGCCGATGCTGGCCAGGATGGCGGCGCCGGCCAGCGCGAGTCCCGTCGAACAGAGCACGGAGGTCATGACCGCGGCGGCAGGGCAGGGCGCCGTGCCGAGCGTGATGACGGCACCGGTCGTGTTGCCGGACGTCCTGGGGCCGAGCACGCCAGCGAGTGGGAGCGGCTCGGCGTGGAAGAGTGCCTCGTGGGCGAAGGACCTGACGCAGCGGTTGCAGGGGCTGGAGGTGAGGAGCGTGGCGCCAGCGGAGACCGGCGGGGGCGTGGTGCGCACGGCGTTGCGGGCGTTCCTGAAGCGGTGATCGGCGGAACGGTGCGCCGTGCGCACCCTGCGTGGACGAACCCGTACGGCGATTTGAACGTGATGACGGAGCGTCGACCTCGCGGCAGACGATCGTTGCCTGTGACTGCGTCCCGCTACGCGCCCAGCAGACGCTTGCCGACGGCCAGCCAGAGACCCGTGCCCACCAGGAACGCGGCCCCGGCCGCGACCCACGCGAGCACGGATCCCGCGAGCCGGGGTGCCTGCGCCGACGCCGTGGGCAGGCTGTCCCGATAGGCATTCGCGATCGGCAGCACGAGGCACGCGTGAGCCGTGTGCAGGACCGGGAACAGCACGAACACGCCGCCCCACTCGCCGTGGGTCGCTGCACGGATCAGCACGTGCCCCGGTTCCGTCAACGCGAGCAATCCCGTCACGATCCACAAGCGCGCCAGGGACCAGCGATACCGCCGCAGCAGCCAGGCCCACGTTCCCGCCAGCGCGCCGCATCCGCCGAGCCACAGCAGGCTGTTCACGACGAGATTCGAGTGGAGGTCGCCGCGCAGCAACGTGGCGATCGGCATCGCGATCAAGGCGCTCCACAGGATCGCGACCACGGTGAAATGCAGCGCCGTGGATCGACGGGCCTTGCCGCGCGGACGGATCAATGCGGGCTTCCACAGCAGCAGGGCGGAGAGCCCGTACAGCAGGAAGTGCCAGGCGTATCGCGCGCTCGCGTCGAGCAGGATGGCGTAGGCGAAGGCGAGCCACAGGGCGCCGAGGCCGAGCGCGATACGGGTGGACAGGGGGGGGCGATTCGTCATTCGGGATCCGGAGCCCGGGTGGCGCGGCGGCCGGGAAAGTGCGGTTCCGCCCCGGGGACTCGTGAACGTGGCGGGGCCGCTACTGTAGCGAAGCGATCCGGGCGTGGCCAGTGCGCGAGGTCTCCGCGCGCCGCATCGAGGCGATGCCCTCGTCGCGGCGATGCAACGCTCGCAGGGCCGGCGGGTAGAATCCGCGCACCCTTCGGAGGAGAGGAGACGACATGAATCCACGCTGGAAGCATCGCCCGGCCGGGTCGACCTGGGGAGATTTCGGTCCCGACGACGAACTCGGCCGCATCAATCTGCTGACGCCCGAGAAGGTCCGCCAGGGCGTGGCGGAAGTGAAGGAAGGCCTCAGCTTCGGCTTGTCGCTGCCGCTCGACTATCCGGGGAGCGCAAGCTGAACCCGCGCCGCGGGCCGCCGCAACTGCAACCGACCTTGCGCGAAGGCCTGCCGAACATGAACTTCCCGCTCGGCAAGCTCGACAACGGTCACAGCACCGACGTGGTCTGCGATGACCAGGTGCTGCTCACGCTCCAGTACTCGACCCAGTGGGATTCGCTGGCGCACGTCGGCGCCCAGTTCGATGCCGACGGCGACGGCGTGGCCGAGATGGTCTTCTACAACGGCTACCGGGCGAACGAACACATCGTCGGACCGGTGATCCATCATCACGACCGCGAGGAGCCGTGCGGCGAACACATGGGTGCACTGAAGCTCTCGATCGCGAACTTCGCCGCGAAGCCGATCCAGGGACGCGCGGTGATGCTCGATTTCCATGCGCACTTCGGCTATTCGCGCCGCGCCCTCTCCTGCGACGACGTGCAGCGCGTGATCGAGGCCGACCGCGTCGACGTGCGCCCCGGTGACCTGCTGGTGATGCGCACCGGTTTTTCCGATCTCATCCTGCAGATGAACAAGCAGCCGGACATGGCGCGCCTGGACGCGGCGGTGATGGGGCTCGACGGTCGGGACGACAAGGTGCTCCAGTGGATCACCGACAGCGGCATCGCCGCGATCTGCGCCGACAACTACGCCGTGGAGTTCTATCCGCCGCGGGACATTCCGGAGAAGGGGCCGCACCTGCCGCTGCATCAGCACTGCCTCTTCAAGCTGGGCGTGCCGCTGGGCGAGATCTGGTGGCTCAAGGACCTGGGCGAGTGGCTGCGTGCCAATCGCCGGACCGCGTTCCTGCTCACGGCGCCGCCGCTGCGATTGCCGGGCGCCGTCGGGTCACCGGTGACGCCGGTCGCCACCGTGTAGGCCGGCGGTTCGATGAGCCAGACGTTCGAGCATGACCAGCTGATCCGCTTCGCGCACTGCGATCCCGCGGGCATCGTCTTCTTCCCGCGCTTCTTCGACCTCGCGCACAACACGATGGAGGATTGGTTCGCGCGCGGCGTGGGTTACTCGATGCCCGTGATGATCGCCGAGCACCGCGTCGGCACGCCCACCGTCGCGATCCGGACGGAATTCCGGAAGGCGCTGCGCATCGGCGACACGCTGCGCTTCTCGCTCACTGTCACCCGTATGGGCCGCAGTTCCGTGGATCTGCGCTACCTCGGGAGCAAGGACGGCGAGGAGCATCTGCAGATTTTCCAGACGATCGCCTTCTCGGACCTGGAGCGGATGAAGTCGATCCCGATCCCCGATGCGGTGCGGCCGCGCATCGAGGCATTCCTGGCGAGCGAGTGAGGCCGGTGCGCGGGCAACGGCCTGGTGGTGCGACTGGCCGGCCGGGACGACCGGGACGGATTGCTCGATCGGTGTCGGGAACTGCGTCCCGCTGATCCGGCGCTCACCCCCGTTCAGGCCGAGCCCTTGCTCGACGCCCTGCTGACGGATCCGGCCATCGTGCTGGTCGTGGCGGACGTGGATGGAGAACTCGCCGCCACTTGCATGCTCGCCGTCGTGCCTCAACTCGCTTGCGGCGGCTGTCCGTTCGGGGTGATCGAGCACGTCGTCACGGCGCGTCGGCATCGCCGTCGAGGTGTCGGCCGCGCGGTGCTGAAGTTCGCGCTCGAGCGGGCGTGGGAACGCCGGTGCAGCAAGGTGGTGTTGCTCTCAGGGGTCCAACGTCCCGAGGCTCACGCACTGGTCGAATCCGTGGGGTTTCGCGGTGATGTGGAGCGAGGGTTCGTCGCGCGGCCGTGATCGCCGCGACCTTTCTTCGGCGACGACATCGACAGACCGCCGTGGCCACGATCTTGTCCGGCTTGCGCGAGGGGTGAGCAGAATCTCCGTCGCGGATGCGCTGACATCCGGCATGCGGTTCACGGCGCCGCTGTCGTCAGCATGGCCTGCACTTCCTGACGCCCGGGACATCCGTTCCGACCGCCCGGGCGCGTGCACTTGAGCGCGGCCGCGGCGCACGCGAAGCGCATCGCGTCGGGGACCGGCCGTCCCTCGGCGATGGCTACCGCATAGGCGCCGTGGAATGTGTCGCCGGCCGCGAGCGTATCCACGACAGCCACCGGGAAGGCGGGGAGTTGGACCACCTCGGTCGGTGATCGGGCGTCGATCCAACGCACGCCGCGTTCACCCAGCGTCACCGCGGCAACGCGCGCTCCTCGCGAGATTGCGCGACGCAGCCCCGTGTCGAGATCCGCACCCACCAGCCCCGCCAGCCCCCGCTCGGAATAGAGCAGGTGATCCGCAGGGACCGACAAGCGGTCCAGCAGCGCCGCAGGCGCGACTTCGCCATCGAGAATCGCCGGGACGCCCGCGTTCCGTGCGGCCGAGAGCGCGGCTTCGGCGCCTGCGGGCCAGCGGACATCCGCGAGCAAGGCGCCCGCACCCTTGATCCGATCCAGCGGCAGCCAAGCCGCATCGGCCTGCAGCGCCGTGCCGCGATAGCCGACGACGAGTCGCTCCCCCTGGGCGTCGACGAGGACCGCCGACGTGGAGGTGGTCAACCCCTCGAAAAGTCGAAGCGCAGTGACATCGACGCCTTCATCACGCAATTGGCGGGTGATGATGTCGGCGGTGGCGTCGCTGCCCGAGGGGCCCCAGAAGTGGACGTCGGCGCCGAGGCGGGCCGCGGCCACGGCGGCATTGGCCGCCATGCCGCCGCCGGATTCGTCGAAGCGGCTCGCGACGATCTTCGCGCTGCCGATCGGCCAGGTCTCGACACGGAAGACGCGATCGAGCGCGCAATGGCCGACACAGAGGATGCGGGGCGGAGGACGCATGGCGGGATCATGACGATCCGATACACGGGTGGCAACGTCGGTGCACTCTCTGGCCGGAATCCGCCGGCGCCGAGGGCGGGGACGCGCCGGAAGCGAGGACCGTCAGCCGGGAAGGCCGAGGCGAGCCGGCGTCACCCCACGCAGTCGAACCCGCCCTCCAGCACGGCGCTCAACCGACCGGTACGCCAGCCGCGGACCGAGTCGCGCACGAGCGGCGACGGCTTCTCGCGATAGCGGCGCACGACCGTGCTCGAGATCGCCGTCAGGCACGCACGGGCCTGTTCCAGCTCGGACCGATGGACCGGGCGGGGCGTGGTCGGTTGCGGGGCCACCCGGACGCGGACGGTGTGGCGGTCGTACGAGCCGTTGCCGTCCGGCACTTCGAGGACGTGCAGGCCGGCTTCCGGCGTCAGGATGTGATGGGCGCCGAAGCCGCCCACGGCGATCACGACGGGCTGACCGGGCGCCTCCTGGAGCACGGTCGTGTGCATCCGTCGACGCTTTGCCCAGCGCAGATACATGTCGGCGATGTTCCGGGTCCATGCCCGTTCGGCATCGAGGTCATCCGGCGAGCCCGCGACGCCTTCGATCATCAGGTAGACGTCGGACGCCTGTTCGGCATCGAGATCGGACAGGGCGGCGTGCAGCAGGAGCAACTGCTCCGCCACGTTCTGGACGAGCGGCGCCGGGGCCGTGCCGTCCTTCTGCACGCGCTGCTCCAGCCGCCGCATCAGCGAGTGCGCCGTTCCGGCGCCTGCCTGGATGCGATCCATCCGCTCCATCGCATCGATGATGGTGAAGCGGTCGTCCGACTGCCAGAACCCCGGGGCGTTCAGGCGCGTGAGCAGGGCGGCCTTGGCTTCGTTCCACGCATTGCCTTCGATCCGGGACACGAGGCGTTCCAGTTCGGCGGCCACGAACCGGCGCTCCGCCTCGACGCCCCGTGCGGAGCACACGAGCGATGACAGCGTCGGCCCGCCTTCCCTCGGCGGCCCGGCTTCGAGCTGCATCTCGGCATCGAATTCCGTCGGTGCATCGGGGTCCACGAAGGCGACCTGCATCTCGCGCCCGTCGCTGCGCACGAACAGGAACTGGTCGCCCTCGGGGAAGCGGTTCTCGACGATGGTCATCGCGATGGGCGCGAGGATGTGCTGGTCGATCGCGCGGCGCAGCGGGCGTGCCCCCAGGTCCTTGGTGAAGCCCTTCGCGAGCAGGAAGTCGATCGCCGACTCCTCCCATTCCACGGCCCAGTCGCGATTGCGGAAGCCGCGCCGCTTGAGCACGTTGCGCAGTTCCTTCTTCAGGATGTCGCGCATCACGGCGCGCGAGAGCGGCCGGAACACGACCACCCGGTCGAGGCGGTTCACGAACTCGGGGCGGAATGCCTGCGAGATGGCCCGCGTGACCTGGGCCTCGCTGAAGGGGCTGTCGGCCTCGGTGAATCCGAGCGTGGAGCCCTGGTGCGTCGTGGCGCCGAGGTTGGTGGTGAGGATGATGATGCTGTGACGGAAGTCCGCCAGCGAGCCCTGGGCGTCGGTGAGCCGGCCGTCGTCGAAGACCTGGAGGAACAGATCCCAGACGCGCGGATGCGCCTTCTCGAACTCGTCCAGCAGCACGACCGAGAACGGGTGTTTCCGGATGCGGTTCACGAGGGCATCCGTCTCGGTCCCGCCGTCGTTGTTGCCCAGGATGCGGGCGAGCGAGGCCGGCTCCTGGAACTCGCTCATGTCGAGACGGATCATCCGTTCCTGGCTGCCGAACAGGTATTCCGCCAGCGTCTTGGCGACTTCGGTCTTGCCCGTGCCGGTCGGGCCGGCGAAGAGGAACACGCCGATCGGCCGCAGCGGGTCGGTGAGCCCGGCCTTGAGCATGGCGACGCGGTCGATGAGGGTCTGGACGGCTTCGGGCTGACCCATCACGCGCGCGTCGAAGAAGGCCCGGATGCCGACGCCGTCGAGGCCCTCGCGATCGTCCAGCACGCTGCGCGGCAGGCCGGTGATCATCGTCAGGGTCTGGAACAGGTCGTCGCGCGACAGCCGCGTGGCGCCCAGATTCTTCAGCCGGGTGCGGGTCTGGCGCAGCAGGTCGAAGAGGCTGCCCGGCAGCGCGCGTGACCCCAGATAGTGACGCGCGAGATCGAGTGCCTCGCCCAGTGCCGCGGGGTCCAGGGCGATGCCGTCGGCGGTGTACTCGGGGCCGATGACGTTGAGCGCCAATTCGCGCGCCGCGGCGACAGGCAAAGCCTCGACCCGGATGCTGCGGAAGCTCGTCCGCATGCGCGGACGCTGCTGCAGCATGCGTTCCAGCGCCGCAGGCTGCAGTTCGCCGACCACGCGCAGGCGGCCGGATTCCACGGCCGGCAGGATCATGTCGAGCACGCCCATGGGGCTGTAGCGGTGCTGGCCGGCGAACACCAGTTCATGCATGTTCGGGATGTACCAGAGGACCCGGCGTTCGGCGTCGAGGTGCCGGAGGAGCTCGCGCAGGCGCTGTTCCAGTTCGCCCATGTAGGCCTGGCCCGCCACCACATCCATCGCCGAGGCCTCGAAGATGCGCCATCCGCGCCCTTCGAGCTGGCTGGCCATGGCGCGGAACAGGGCCGTCTTGCCCACCCCGGATTCGCCGACGATCAGGACACCGCACGGACCGGTGTCCTCGAAGGCCCGGACGATCGGATCGAGCCCCGCGGCCCACGTGTCGTGGACCACGACCGGTTCGCGTGCGGCGCCGGGCGTCCAGAGGCGGCCCACGCCATCGAGGAATTCCGGATCGAGACGGGAGCGCTCCCAGGCCTCGAACTGTTCGCGCAGCATGGAGGCGTGAGGGGTCGTGATCTTGCCGAGGAAGCTGCGCAGGGCATCGGTGTCCTCGGGCGGCTCGTCGGCGAGCGCACGGCCGAGGTCGAGCAATTCGCCGCCGTCGACGCGGGCATCGACGAAGTCGGAGAAGGTCTGCGGCATGAACACGTTGTCGTGCCACCAGTGCGGTGCATGGATCAGCACGTCGCCGACGACGGGCCGGTCCTTCACGGTCTGGAGAAAGCGCAGCACGAAGTGGACGGTCCACATGCGAACGTTGCCGATCTGGGCGAGAACGCGATCGGCCGCCGGGCCGCTGTCGTCACGCTGCGCCAGCGCGAGCGCGCCCATCGCGGCCAGCACCCCGTTGCCGCCGATGCAGTGGCGCACCACCTGGTCGAGCGGTGTCGAGGCGTCCGTCAGGAGCGAGACGCCCTTCATGAACGCGGCCTGGGTCTCGAGATCCTGCGGGCTGCCCGAGTCGTCGTAGAAGTCGGCGAGGTCGGCGGCGAGCGATTGGATGGAATCGTGAGCGGTCTGCACCGTGTCCTCGCGCTGGGCGGACGAGGTCGCAGTGCTGGCCGAGGCGCTCGCCGTTTCGCGAGGGGTCGACCGGAAGCTCCGCCACACGAACCAGGCGCTGGCCAGCGCCATCAGGGCGATCAGGATGTCCATGGGGTGACGGTGTCCGGTGACGGATCATTCTTGTGAGGGTTCCCACCAGCGTAACGCTCGCCCCTCCGCTTGTCGCGGTAATACGTCACACTTTCCTTCATTTGTCCGGGCAATCCGGACTTCGCGTGGCGACATCGGTGCGCGTCGACACGCACCGTCCGCAGAGCACGCTAGCCGACGGCGCCTGACGAATCGGTTACCGATCACCGGGATGACGAAACCGGGCCCCGACTGGCGTATCGTTGTCCGCCATGCTCACCCCTGGGAGGCGCCATGCTCCGGACCCCGACGCTGGACTGGTACTTCGACGTCATTTCCCCGTTTGCGTACCTGCAGTTCCAGCGGCTGCGCGAGGTCGAGGCCCGCGCCCAGGTGAGACGGGTTCCGGTCCTGTTCGCCGGGCTGCTCGAGCACTGGGGGCAGAAGGGTCCGGCGGAAATCGTTCCGAAGCGGCGCTTCACCTTCCGCTATGCCGTGTGGCGCGCCGCCCGGATGGGCGTGAGGCTCCAGTTGCCCGCGGCGCATCCATTCAATCCGCTGAAGCTGCTTCGGCTGGCGGTGGCCCTCGATGCCTCGCCGGATGCGGTGCGCGCCATCTTCGACTTCGTCTGGGCGGACGGGCACGTGCCGGACGAGGCCGACGCCTGGTGCCAGCTGTGCACCACCCTCGGCGTTGCGGACGGCGACGCCCTCGTCGCGAAGCCCGAGGTCAAGGAAGCGCTGCGTGCCAACGTGGAGGAAGCCGTGCGGCGCCAGGTGTTCGGCGTGCCCTCGTTCGTCACGGCGGACGGGGAGATCTTCTGGGGCGAGGACGCCACCGACATGGTGCTCGACTACCTGTCCGGCTCGCCGGTCCTGCACACCGGCGAGATCCTGCGCGCGGACGACCTGCCGGTGGGGGCCATGCGCAAGGCGGTGGTGCGGTAAGGCAGTGAGTCGTGATGGGTGATTCGTGGATCGTGAGGGATCTGAGCCCGCTGTAGCGGGCTCGAATTCCACCGGATCACCGATCACCGCCTTTCCCGATCACCGCCTGACCGCCTTCAACCCGCCTCGCTCCTTGCCGATAACGGGGTCTGTCCCGTGACCCCGTATCGCGATGCGTCTCCTGCCCGTCTTCCTGTTGCTGGCCCTTGCCCTGGCCGGCTGCGATCAATTTGCCGAGCGCGCCACCCGACGTGAGGTGCTGAAGCTCGCCTATCGCACCTCGCAGTTCCAGGAGGCGCTGGAACGGTGCGAGGCACCGCCCGAGGTGCTGGAGCGCCATCAGTCCCAGTGGCAGGACAATTTCACGGCCGCCGAGAAGTGGCTGGAACTGGAGCCGCAGGAAGTCGCCGACCGTCAGAAGGCCGGGCGCGACGCGCTGGGTGAGGACACCGAACTCGGCTGCGAGGTGGTGCTGAAGGCCACGAAGATCTCGTTCGCGGCGGCGGACCGCTGGTCGGCCCGGATCGAAGAGGGCGAATACTGCACCCTGATGGGGTGCGACTGACCGGCAGTGTCGACCCGGCCGCACCGCGCGACCGGGCCGGTCGGGATCACCGCAGATTCACCACATCCGCCGGCCGCCGGGCGCGGGCGGGCAGCGCATCCCTCAGCTTGACGCGCACTTCGCGCAGGACCTTCTCCGTGCGCTCCCAGTCGAGGCAGCCGTCGGTGACCGAGACGCCGTACTTCAACTGGGACAGGTCCGAGGGGATCGACTGGTTGCCGAAGTGCAGGTGGCTCTCGATCATCGTGCCGAGGATCGAGCGGTTGCCCTCCACGATCTGGCCGGCGATGTCGTGCATGACCAGCGGCTGAAGCGCCGGATCCTTGTTCGAGTTGGCGTGGCTGCAGTCGACCATGATGTTCGCGGGCAGCTTGTTCTTTTCCAGCTCCTTCTCCACCAGGGCGATGGTGACCGAATCGTAGTTCGGTCCCTTCGAGCCGCCACGCAGCACGATGTGGCCGTAGCGGTTGCCCTTGGTCCGGATGATGGCGACTTCGCCCGTCGAGTTGATGCCGAGAAAACTGTGCGGACGCGACGCCGAGTGCAGGGCGTTGACCGCCACCTGGAGTCCGCCGTCGGTACCGTTCTTGAATCCGACGGCGGTCGACAGGCCGCTCGCCATCTCGCGGTGGGTCTGGGATTCGGTCGTCCGCGCGCCGATGGCGCTCCACGTGATCAGGTCACCCAGGTACTGCGGGCTGATGGGGTCGAGGGCCTCGGTGCCGGCGGGCAGACCCAGTTCGTTGATGTCGAGCAGCACCTGGCGGGCGAGTTGCAGCCCGTGCTCGATGTCGAACGAGTCGTTCATGTGCGGGTCGTTGATGAGCCCCTTCCAGCCCGTGGTCGTGCGCGGCTTCTCGAAGTACACGCGCATCACCACGTACAGGGCGTCCGAGACCTCGTCGCTCAGGGCCTTCAGCCGGCGCGCGTAGTCGAGCGCGGCGAGCGGGTCGTGGATGGAGCAGGGGCCGACGACCACCAGCAGACGGGGATCTTCGCGGTCGAGGATGCGTTCGACGGTGCGGCGCCCTTCGAGCACGGTACGTTCCGCGCGCTCGGTGAGCGGCACCCGCGCCTTGATTTCCTCGGGCGTCGCGAGCACATCCGACGACGCGACGTTGACGTTGAAGACCAGCTGTTCTTCCATGATTCGGACCCCTCGGGACTGCGGGCCGCCTCCGTGACGACCCGGGTCTGCGATTCTACGTGAGGGGTCGACTCCGAAACACGCTTTTCTTGAGTCACTTAGCCATGGATGCCCGGGCCGGCGGCCGCGCCTGCCGGCGGGGTGGGCGATCGGGCTCTCAACCGGGGCGCGGTCGGGGCCGATAAGCGTGGGATGCACGACTCCGTTGACCGACCGCCCATGCTCCGCGCCCGCATTCTCCTCGTCGTCCTGTCCCTGCCCGTGGTTGCGCCGGCGGCCGACTGGACCAGCATCTCCCGCTACTCGGGCATGCACCTGGAACTCGACACCTCCTCCTTCGTTCCCGAAGGCAATGCCGTGCTCGCCTGGGACCGGATGTCCTACAGCGCCGATCGCCAGGGCGTCGAGTCCGGCGACATCGCCTTCCGCAGCGCCCGCACGCTGATGCGCTACGACTGCCTGCGCCGGACCGTGGTCCCGGTACTGCGTTCGTTCTCGCACGAGGACGGGACCGAGATCCTCAGCCAGAACGTCGAGGGTGCCGAACTGCCGCAGACCATCGTGCCCGACACGCCGCGCGAGCGGATGTTCCGGATCGTCTGCAAGGGCCGGCCGGCGAAGGCCCTCGTGGCGGCCGCGGCGCCCGGCGGTGCCCGGGACGCCGCGAAGCCGGCCAAGGCGGGCGGGCCTTCGTCCGACCAGTCGGCGAAACCCAAGGAGGAAGGCGCTGCCGCCGCCGGGAAAGGCAAGGACGCGACGGCCAAGGCTCCGGACGGCAAGGCGGCCGAGGCGAAGCCGGCAACCACGAAATCCGGCGACCCCAAGGTCGCCAACGCCACCCCCGGAGATGCGAAGGCGCCCCCGGCCAAGCCATCCGATGCCAAGGTTGCCTCGGCCCCGGCTGCCGCCAAGGCGGAGGGCGGCAAGGCACCGGCGGGAGACGCCGCCCACGCGAAGCCGGCCGCCGCCGACGCTCACGCCAAGCCGGGTGCTCCCGCAAAAGCCGGGGACCCGAATGCCAGGGCGGACCCGCACGCGAAGGCGGGTCCAGGCAAGGAAGAGGGGCACGGTGCGACCCAGGCAGCGAAGGCCGATGCGCCGGGCCACGGTGCGTCCGATCCTGCCAGGGGGGACGCGCAGAAGGAGAAGGCGCACACGGTCCACTGGGCCTACAACGGACAGACCGGCGCCCAGAACTGGCACAAGCTCTCGCGCGACTACGCGGCGTGCGCCGAGGGCAAGCGCCAGTCGCCCATCGACATCAAGGAGGGTGTGCGGGTCCAGCTCGATGCCCTGAAGTTCGACTACAAGCCGAGCGCGCTCAAGGTCATCAACAACGGTCACACGATCCAGGTGGCCTACGAGGCGGGCAGCTCCGTGATCGTGGGCGACACCCCGTACGAACTGGTGCAGTTCCACTTCCATCGTCCGGCCGAGGAGCGGGTGAACGGCCGTGTGTTCGACATGGTGGCGCACCTCGTGCACAAGTCGAAGGACGGGCAGCTCGCCGTCGTGGCCGTGCTGCTGATGATCGGCGACGAGAATCCGTTCATCCGGACGCTGTGGAACTACCTGCCGCTGGACGTCGGGCTCGAGGAGAACATCGGCTCGGTGAAGATCGACGTCACCCAGCTGCTGCCGAAGATCCGCGGGTACTACACGTACATGGGATCGCTGACGACGCCGCCGTGCACGGAGGGCGTGCGATGGATCGTGATGCGCACCCCCGTGCAGGTGTCGCGGGCGCAGGTCGCGACCTTCGGGCGGCTCTACGACATGAACGCGCGTCCGCTGCAGGCGTCGAACGGGCGGCTGATCAAGGAAGTGCTCTGAAGGCGGTGAAGACGTGAAGGTGTGAAGTTGTGACGCCGTGAAGGTGTGAAGGCGTGAAATGCATGAGGCCGCTTGAGCGGCCTCTTTGCCTGGTTGCCCCTCACCCTGCCCTCTCCCCGTGCAACGGGGCGAGGGCAGCGTCCCACGCCTTCACGACTTCACACCTTCACGTCACCAGGACTTCACCCGTCCAGCGCCCCGCGAAGCAGCGCCATGAGTTCGTCGTACTCGTCCACCGCCTCGAACTGCGGAAACTGCTGGCGCACGTTCTCGGGCGCGTGGAACAGGAATCCGGCATCGGCCTCGATCAGCATCGACGTGTCGTTGAACGAATCGCCCGCGGCGATCACCTTGTAGTTGAGCTGCTTCAGCGCCTTGACGGCCGCCCGCTTCTGGTCGGGCATGCGCAGCCTGTAGTCGACGACCCGGTCGTTCTCCACGACGAGGCGATGGCACAGCAGGGTGGGCATGCCCAGTTGCCGCATCAGCGGCAGCGCGAACTGCTCGAACGTGTCGGACAGGATCAGCAGTTGCGTTTCCTCGCGCAGCGCGTCGAGGAATGCGCGAGCGCCGGTCAGCGGCTCGAGCGTGCCGATGACGGCCTGGATGTCCGACAGCTTCAGCCCGTGCCGGTCGAGGAGGTCCAGGCGGCCGCGCATCAGCACGTCGTAGTCGGGTTCGTCCCGCGTGGTTCGGCGCAACTCCGGGATGCCGGTCTTCTCGGCGACGGCAATCCAGATCTCGGGAGTCAGCACCCCCTCCATGTCCAGGGTCACGATGGTCTGTTTCACGATGCGGGGCAGGGTGGTCGGAAAAGCGGCAGAGCATAGTGAATTCGGACGGGGGAAGCGAGCCGGCTTCGGGAACCGCGCGGCGAGCGTGTTCGCGCCGTCGCGGCCGGCGCTGTCCTGCGCATGCGGCCCCGGGTCCTGCACGCGTCATCGAAGGCCGTGAGTCCCGACCGGCGGCGGGTCCTGCACTTCGTGTGCGGACCGGCGATCCCGGGCCGGGGATCGATCCGGCCGGCTCCGGTCGCGGCAATGCGGGCGCCGTGACGGACGAGTCTGCCGTCCGGTGCGACATCCGCATCTCGGAAGATGGTGAAAGGGGGCGTCCTTCGATACCGTGTGCGACATGCCGGCTGACGACCCCGCCTGGCCGCACTCGGCCGGGCGGGACCCTCGAAGTTGTCGGTGGCCACGCCTCGGTTTACCGGTCCGCGCGCCGTTATCGTCGGTGCGACGTCCTCCGTCACTCTCCAGAAGGAATTCTCCATGCAACTCCCCGCCGTGAAGTGGCCCCAGTTCTCCGTCAGACGCATCGGCATCGGCATCGCGATCCTGGTGGTGCTGTCGATCCTCTGGCCGTTCTACTCCGTGCCCACCGGCAGCCGCGGCGTCGTCACCCAGTTCGGGAAGATCGTCGGCATCGAAGGCGAGGGCCTGGCGCTGCTGCCGCCCTGGCAGAAGCTGCACATCTTCAGCATCCGCGCGGAGAAGGCCGACATCGAGAACGCGGAAGGCAGCACCAGCGACACCCAGCCGGTGAAGGTGAGCATGACCGTGCGCTACAGCATCGCCACGGATCGCGTGACGGAGGTGTTCGAGAAGTACTCGCACGACGGCAACCTGTCGTCGTACGTGCAGACCGCCACGCAGGAGATCTTCAAGGCGGTCACCGCGAAGTACACGGCACCGGATCTCATCGCCCAGCGCGCCAAGGTGTCCTCCGACATCAACGCGGCGCTTCGCGACAAGCTGTCGCTGTACGGCGCGCAGGTGATCAACATCGACATGCGCAACTTCGCGTTCTCCGATTCCTACATGCATGCCATCAACGACAAGGTCACGCAGGAGCAGCTGCGCCTCGCGGCCGAGAACAAGCTGAAGACCGTCGAGGCGGAGCAGAAGCAGAAGGTCGCGATCGCCGAGGCGGAGGCCAACGCCCGCAAGGCGCAGGCGGATGGCGAGGCCTACGCGAACCTGACGATCGCCAAGGCGCAGGCCGAGGCGCTGCGCGTGCAGAACGCGGCACTGGCCCAGAACCGCGACGTGCTGGAACTGCGCCGCATCGAAGTGGAGAAGGTGAAGGCGGAGAAGTGGAACGGCGCGCTGCCCAGCGCCATCTACGCGGGCGCACCGATCCCGTTCCTCAACGTGGCGAAGTAGCCGGGCCGTCGACGCCGGCGCGCGTCCGAGCCTCCCGGTGGCGGGCGCGTCGGGATTCCGTAACGTTTCCGATGGGGTGATCTCTTCACGGTGAGGGGTGTGCACTAGGAGCCCGCGGCGCTGTCGCCGCGGTTCCCGGGCGCTCGTCGCCGCCCTCGGCGGTGGCGATCCACCTACTCACCGGGAGGCAACCCCATGAAGCAGTCACCAGGCAGTTTCCGCCGGAGCAGCCGGCTTCTCGCGATCGTCGCTGGCGCTTGCGCGGCAACGTCGGCACTGGCCGATGGCACCAGGGACGGGCAGTACCGCCATCAGGCGTGCTACATCGGACAGCATCACGTCCTCGTGCACACCAAGGATCAGATGAGCGGCGCCTACTTCGTGCGCGGAGCGGTGGTCACGGACGCCGCCGACGTGTTTCACAACACGGCCGGGACCTGCGTCGGGCACTGGACGCTCTCGAACGGTGAGTATTCGGAGAACGGCACCTGCGAGTTCGTCGATGGCGCGGGCGACAAGTTCTTCGGGGTCATCTCGCGCCGCAACCAGGACAACGGGACCTGGCGGGCGATCGGGGGCACCGGGAAGTTTCAAGGCATCGTGTCCGCGGGGCATTGGTTGCCCATGACGCAGATTCCCCAGCCGGCCGGCGAACTGGTGCAGTGCAACCGTCAGTGGGGGCAATGGAAACTGAAGTGATGCTTCCGCCGATGCGGACGGGCCGTCGCCGGCACGCGCGGCGGCTCGTCACGCGTCGGTGGTCTGCCGTGCGGCCGGATCCGTAACGAATCGGAAACTTCCCCCGGAACCAGGCCATCGCGTAGAGTCTGCCGCGGCCATGTCGTAGTCCTGACCCACGGACCCCGGGGGAATCCGTCATGTCGAAGGCGCCGTCCCGCATCGCCAAGCTGTCGCGTCCGCGATTGTTCGACCCGGTACCACGCCAGCGGCTGTTCGCGCGTCTGGACCCGTTCCGCTCCCGGGCCGGCCTGTGGATCTCCGGTCCGCCCGGCGCAGGCAAGACGACGCTCGTCGGCAGCTATCTCGACGAGCGCCGCATCCCCGGACTCTGGTACCAGCTCGATGACGGCGATGCGGACCCGGCGACGTTCTTCTCGTACCTCGTCGAACTCGCGCGACGAGCCGCCCCGCGGTCTCGGGCACTGCCGTATCTCACGCCCGAGTATCTGCTCGACCTGAGCGGCTTCGCGAGGCGCTTCTTCCGCGAGTTCTTCGACCGCCTCGACGAGGGGACCGTCCTCGTCTTCGACAACGGGCAGGCCGTCACGGGTGAGCCCTTCGAACAGATCCTGCGTGACGCGCTTGCCGAGGTGCCGGCCGGCATCGGCCTGATGGTCATCAGTCGTCAGGCGCCTCCCCGTGCATTGACCCGCCTCGTGGCGACGGGAGATCTGCTCGTTCTCGACTGGCCGGCGCTGCGGCTCACGGAGCCCGAGGCGCGCGATCTCGTGACCCGCGCCGGAATCCAGGCGCCGCCCACGCTCCGCGATCTCTATCAACGATCCGACGGTTGGGCGGCGGGCCTTGTGCTCCTGCTTGCCCACCTCGCGCGGGGCGGGGCCGAGCGCTCCGTGACCAGCCTGCCGTCCCAGGAGGCGCTGTTCGCCTTCTTCGCCGGGGAGATCTTCGACCTGGCGCCGACGGCGACCCAGGCCGTGCTCCTGTCGACGGCGTTCCTGACGGAGGTGTCGCCCGAAGTCGCGGTCCGCGTGAGCGGCATCGCCGATGCGCCTGCGATTCTCGAGGGGCTCTACCGGAAGCAGTACTTCGTGGATCGTCGGACCGACCCGAGACTCTCCTACCGCTACCACGACCTGTTCCGCGAGTTCCTGCAGGCGCGGGCCGGGCAGGAACGTACCCCGGCCGCCTTGACCGAGGTCCTCACCCGTGCCGCTGCGGCGCTCGAGAGTGACGGCGACCTGGAGGGAACGATCCGGCTGCTGTTGCAGGCGCGACGGGCCGACGAGGCTGCCGCCCGGCTCGTTCCGCTTGCGCCCGCGCTGATCGCCACCGGTCGCTGGCAGACCCTGATCGAACTTCTCCATCTCCTGCCGCCGGACACCGTCGAGTCCTCGGGGTGGCTGTCCTACTGGTTGGGCTGTGCGCGGATGCAGACGGACCTCGCCAGGTCCCGCGGGCCGCTGGCTGCGGCCTTTGCACGCTTCTCCGAGACCGGGGATCGGGTCGGCCGGATGATGTGCGCCGCCACGATGGCGAACGGCTACTACTTCGAGTTCAACGATTTCGAACCGCTGGACCCCTGGATCGACGTGCTCGATCGCCTCCTCTCGGAGGCGCCGGCGTTTCCCGATGCGTCCACGGAACTGTTCGTGTACTCGGCCATGCTGCTCGCGTGCTCCTACCGGCAGCCCGGGCACGCGTGGATCCCGGCCTGCCTCGAGCGCGTGACTCAGCTCATGGAGTCGAGCCTCGATCCGGCGCTGCAGGGGGATGCGGCCGTCTGCCTCATCACCTATTGCAACGTGGCCTGGGACCGCGCCCGCGCCAAGCACCTGATCGAGCGCGTCCGTCCCCTGTTCGAAAGCTCCACGCTGTCGCCCCTGACCCAGGCCTACTGGTGGACGTTCGTCGGCTACCACTACTACATCGACGCGATGCGCGCCGAATGCGAGGCGGCATTCGCGCGGGCGGATCACATCGCCGAAGCGAACGGCCTGCGGCAGACCGCGCTGGTCTCGCGCGTCTTCCGGACCTACCACCATGACCTGTGCCGGGACTTCGCGGCGGCTCGCGCCACGCTGGCGGAGATTCCGCGATTCCTGAACCAGACGCGCGCGATGGATCTCGCCCAGTACCGTCTCGCGCTGACGCTCTACAGTGCCGCCGCCGGGGAGGCCGGGGACGCGATCCGCCATGCCCGCGAGGGACTCGATGCCGCCACCCGCTGCCGATCACCGTTCTTCCGCGTCGTCTGGCTGTGCTGCGGCGCTCCCGCGCTGGCCGCCTTCGGGCATCCCGACGAGGCGGACTCGTGGTGTCTGCAAGCCATGGACGAGGCGGCCGGCACGTTGCTCGAACGCTACCGGCCGCTGCTGCTGCTCACCCGCGCCTACATTGAACTGCGCCGTGGCCGGCGCGACGCCTGCCATGCGCTGCTGCGGGAGGCGATCGTGGCGGGTCGCGGCAATGACGCCGAAGTCTTCTTCCGCTGGGGGGTGGCCATTCTCGAGCCCATGCTGCGCGAAGCGCTCGTGGCCGGGATCGAGACGGCGCACGTGCAGCATCTGGTCCGGCGCTTCGGATTGGTGCCGACCGATTTCACCCAGGAGTCCTGGCCTTGGCGGGTACGGGTGTTCACGCTCGGCCGCTTTGCGGTGGAAGTGGACGGACGACCGCTCAGCTATTCCCACAAGTCTCCGCGGCGAACGCTCGAGCTGCTGAAGCTGCTGGTCGCGGCCGGTGACGGGGGGATGCCCGGACACCGGCTGATCGACCAGCTCTGGGCGAGTGCGCCGGCCGAGGAGGCGACCGAGTACCTTCGGGTCGCGCTGCACCGGTTGCGTCGATTGCTCGGCGGGGTCGAACGGGTGCATGTGGAAGACGGTCGCGTCCGGCTGGATCGCACGCAGTGCTGGACGGACGCCTGGACGATCGGTGCGCTGACGGCAGCGGGGGCGAGATGAGCGACGAGTCGACGCAGCGTGTTCTCGCGCTCTATGCCGGTCCGTTCCTGGCGGGTGACGACGAGCCCTGGGCGCTGCAGGCACGGGAGCGACTGCGCAAACGTGTGCTGGCGGCACTGGCCGCCACGGCCCGCCGCCGCGAGGACAACGGCGACCTTGCCGAGGCGCTGGTGTGCTGGCAGCGGGGACAGGAAGTGGACGATCTGGCGGAAGAGATGTACCAGGGCGCGATGCGATGCCTGATGCGGCTGGATCGACGGGCGGAGGCGATGGGCGTCTACCGCCGATTGCGGCAACTGCTGTCCGTCACGCTGGGGGTGGCGCCGTCCGCGGAAAGCGAACGCCTGTTCGCTGCGCTGGGCGCGGGCGGATGACCGGTTCCCTCGCGGCTATGCGCAGCCCGGCGGCGCGACGAAGGCGCCGAAATCCCGCTCCAGCTGCTTCGCCAATGCGATACAGGTGAGATCGCCGTACTGCGGTCCGACGATCTGCACGCCGACCGGCAGGCCGTCCGGCGCCAGTCCCGCCGGCGCCACGGTCGATGGCAGGTACGCCATGCCCGAGTAGCCGGCCCAGAACATCTGGGTCGTCGAGGGCTGCGGCTTGCCGTTGACCTTCACCATGCGCTCCCACCGCTCGCCCTTCGGATTGTGGGGGAAGGCGGTACTCGCGGCCGCGGGGCAGAGCAGCACGTCCCACTCCTTGAAGAATTCGGCCCACTGCCGCCGCATGCGGTGGCGGGCTTCGTCGTAGGAGAGCCAGTCGCGGTGATACATGGTGTTGGCCTGGAGCATCCACGACTCGTAGTCGTCGGAGGCCAGCTTGCGCTTGCGTGCGCGCACGAGGTTGCGGGCGAACTGTTCGTCACTCTGTGAACGCGAGGTGGCGGCGCGCAGGAGCTGGATGAAGACCCGATGCGCCTCGTGCAGATCGATCGCGGGGCGGGCTGCATCGCTCACCTGCGCGCCCTTCTTCGCCGCGAAATCGGCGACTGCCTGCACCCGGTCCTGCACGGCCTGATCGACCTCCGCGGTCTCGGCGTTTCGCAGCACCGCGATGCGCCAGTCGCGCCAGCCGCGTCGTCGGGGCCGGGGCAACTGCAGCGACCAGCCGGCGCCATCGATGTCGTCCGGGCCGGCGATCGTGTTCAGCGCGATCTCGAGATCGGCTGCGCTGCGGGCGAGCGGCCCGATCACGGAAATGTCGCTGCCGGTGATGAACGGCGGCAGGCGATGGCCCTTGCCCGAGCAGATCTCGTAAGTGGGCTTGTGGCCGTACACGCCGCAGTAGTGGGCGGGATTGCGGATCGAGGCGCCGATGTCGCTGCCGATCTCCAGCCCGGTCAGGCCGGCTGCGAGGGCCGTGGCGGCGCCGCCGGACGAACCGCCGGGCACGCGCGTCACGTCCCACGGATTGTTGGTGGTGCCGTAGAGCGGATTGAAGGTCTGCCAGTCGGCCAGCATCACCGGCACATTGGTCTTGCCGAAGACGATCGCCCCGGCCTGGCGCAGGCGCTGGACGGCGAGGGCGTCCTCGGTGGCGACGTTGTCCTTCAGCTCAGGCCTGCCCCAGGTCGTCGGCAGGCCCGCGATGTCGAACGATTCCTTCACGGTCATGGGCACGCCGTGCAACGGTCCGACGCGTTCGTTCCTGGAGATCATCCGGTCCGCGGCGCGCGCCGCCTTGCGTGCCCGCTCCGCATCGAGCACGCACACGGCGCCGAGCCGGGCGTTGTGCTGCTCGATCCGGCCGAGGTAGTGGTCCAGCAGTTCGAGGGCCCCGACCTTCCGGGTGCGGACGAGTTCGGCCAATTGCGCGGCCGGGAGGAACGAGTACGTCACGGCGGGGCTCCTCGGGGACGTCAGCGGACCTTCGAGTACGAGGTCGGCGCGAGGAAGTAGTTGGTGATGCGCGCGACGATCGGGCCGTTGCGCTCGGTCTCCGCGCGCTTCTCGATCCACTCGGGGTCGGCCATGAACCCGTTCCAGACGCGTTCGCGTTCGGCCATGTCCTTCCATTCGAGCAGGTAGTACAGGTCGACGTTCGAGTCGCCGACGAGCACGGTCCAGAAGCCGGCCTGGCGGATGCCGTGGCGCTCCCAGATCTTCAGCGTGATGGTCTCGAAGCGCTTGTTGAGGTCCGGCAGGCGTCCGGGCATGCAGTGGTAGATGCGCAGTTCGTGGATCATGGCGATGACTTCTCCCAGGGGTCAGAGGGTGCGGACGGCGACGTGCCGCAGCGGTTCGGCGGCCGGGCCGAGCGTGTTGCGCAACGGACGGCCGAAGCCTTCGGCAGCGATCTCGAAGACGTCGCCGAGACGGGTCTCGACCTTCTGCGTGAAGCTGCCGGTGGCGGCCCCGAAGTAGTGGACGTGCACGTCCCCGGGGCCGCGGAACTGGTGGTACTTGAAGTGGTGGTGCTCGAGGTTCGCGATGGCGTGGCACATGTTGTCCTCGCCCGAGAGCCAGTCGCCGGACCAGACGGCATGGCCGTCGCGCAGCAGCCGCGCGGTTCCCTTGACGGAGCGGGGCAGGTCGCCCACCAGGAGTTCGGGCCCGTAGCTCGACTGCCGCAGCTTCGAGTGGGCCAGATACAGGTAGTTCTCGCGCTCGGTGACGTGATCGGAATACTCGTTGCCGAGGGCGAAGCCCACGCGGACCGGCGAACCGTCGGGGGCGACGACGTAGAGCCCGCAGACCTCGACCTCCTCGCCGCCGTCCTTCGCGAAGGCCGGCCATTCGAGCGTGCCTTCCGGCGGGACGATCCAGCGGCCGTCCCCCTTGTAGAACCATTCCGGCGGCGTGCCGATGGCGCCGGCCGCAGGCTTGCCGCCTTCGACGCCCCACTTGAACATCTTCATCGAATCGGTCAGCGCGGCCTCGGCCTGCTGGAGCTTGGCGTGCATCGAATCGCGGGCGGCCGCGCTGCCCAGGTGGGAGAGGCCGGTGCCGGTCACGAGCCAGCGGTACGGGTCCGGGTGATCCAGGGGCGGGAGGAGCCGCCCGCCGGCGACCACGGCGTCGTAGTCGTCGAACCGTCCGGAAGCCCGGACGGCCGCGACGTCGGCGAGGGATCGCCCGGTGGCAATCGCCTCCATGGCCAGGTGATAGACGCGATCGGTGCCTTCGATGATCTCCAGCCGGTCGCCCGTGTCGCTCACGCGCGCGACCTGACGGGCGCCGCCGGCGCCGACGTACTGCACGAGTCTCATGCTGCGTTCCTCCGCGGGTGGGTTGCCGTCCGGGGCGGCCGTCCGGGCAACGTGTCCGGGCGACGCCCCGCGTCCCTTCTGGGCCGCATTGTGCCCGAAGACTCCCGCGGCCCCGAGATCAGCCGGCCCGCCGTTCCCGGTACCAGGCGACCGTGGCGGCGAGGGACGTCTCGAACGGCGTCGCCGTCACGCCGAACGCCCGCTCGAACGCGGTGGAGTCCACGACGAACGGCGCGTCGAACTCGTACAGCATCTCCTTGAGTTCGCGGAGCTGGGCGTTGAACAGGCCGAGCAGCGACACCATCGCCCCCGGCAAGGGCGACACGCGGGCCGCGACCCCGAGGATGGCCGCGATCTGGCGGACGATCTGGCGGGTCGTGAGCGGCGGTGCGTTGGGCACGTGCCAGGTCCGGCCCGCCGCGTCGTCGCGCGAGGCCGCCAGCACCATCGCCCGGGCGAAGTCGGGCAGGTAGGTGTAGCTGTGCGGCAGGTCCGGATTGCCGACGACCTGGGCAGGCTTGCCGGCGAGCAGACGGCCGAACACCCGCGACCCGAGCATCGAGGCATCGGTCACCCCCGGGCCGAAGAAGTCCGAACCCCGCACGATCACCGCGCTGAGCCGGCCGGCCCGATGCGCGTCGCGCAGCATGGCCGCGACCTCGGCGCGGACTCGGCCTTTCACGGTATGCGCCGTCTCGGGCAACGCCTCGTGGATCGGCCCGGTCACGGCGCCATAGGCGTACACGTTGTCGCCGTAGACGAGGGTCGCACCGGCGCTCGCCGCCCCCTCGATCAATCCGCGCATGTTCGGTGCGCAGGCCGCCGCCCACTGGTCGTACGGCAGCCCGATGCAGTGATGAACGACGGCCGCACCGGCGCAGGCCGCTCTCGTCGCCGCCGGGTCGGCCGCATCGGCCGCCATCGCCGCAAGCCCCGGTGCGGGCGGCAGCGCGACGCGACCCGAGCGGCTGACGAGGCGCACCCGGCCGCCATCGCCCAGGACCTGCCGGGCGACGGTCTGGCCGAGCGGGCCGGCGCCGAACACGACATGCAGGGCGGGCTCGATCATGCAGTCTCCTTTGCGCGGGGCTTCCCCGGGAACCAACGGCACTTATACTCGGCCGACGGCGTCCGGACCGCAACGGCGCCCCTGCCATCGCAGCAACGAGGAGAAAGCATCCATGCACGTCGAGGCCAACGGCATCCGCATCCACTACGAGGTCGAGGGCGACGGGCCCTGGCTCGTCACGAGTCATTCGCTCGCCTGCAGCAGCGCGATGTGGCGCGCGCAGGTGGACGCCCTGAAGGGCAGTTTCCGTGTGCTCTCCTTCGACACGCGAGGCCATGGGCAATCGGATGCCCCTGCGGGTGCCTACACGCTCGACCAGCTCTCGGACGACCTCCAGGGCCTGCTGGACGCGCTCCGGATCGAGCGTCCCCACTTCATGGGCCTGTCCATGGGCGGCATGATCGGCATGACCCACGCGCTGCGCCATCCGGGGCGGCTGCAGAGCCTCGTGCTGTGCGACACGACCAGCCGCATTCCGGCCGAAGCCCGCGGCGTGTGGCAGCAGCGCATCGACACGGCGCAGGCCCAGGGCATGGAGCCCCTCGTCGCGTCCACGCTGCAGCGCTGGTTCACGGCCCCGTTCCTGGCCCGGGGCGGCGACGCCATCGCCCGGGTGGGCGACATGATCCGCCGCACGCCCGCGGCCGGCTACGTCGGCTGCTGTCACGCGATCCGTGCGATCGACCTCACGGATCAGCTCGGCGCCGTGACGGTGCCGACGCTCGTGGTGGTGGGAGACCAGGACGTGGGCACACCCGTGGAAGCCTCGCGGGCGATCCACCTCGCGATCCCGGGCGCCCAACTCGGCGTGATCCCGTCGGCATCGCACCTGTCGAATCTCGAACAGCCCGAGACGTTCAATCATCTCGTCGGCCGTTTCCTGGCCTCGGTGCGCTGACCCGCGCCGACCCCCCCTTGCTTGCCGGACGAAGGAGACCTTCCTTGAAGTTGCCTTGCCTTTCCCTGCGCAGCGCGGCCCTCGCTCTCGCCCTCGTGGCCGGCGCGGCGCCGGTCCTCGCCCACGAACAGGACGAAGCGACGGCCCACGTCGCCGACATGTACGACTGCGATCACCCCGCCGCAAATGCCGTGACCCGCCTGCCGGAAGGCGTGAGCGGCTGGTCCGCACTCGATTGCACGCCGCTCGGGCAGCGGCTGATTCCCGGCGCCGGGTGGGCGTGGCGCTTCCCCGCGAGCTGGACGGACCGTCCCACGCTGCCCGCCTGGGCGCCCGAAGCCTCGCAGGTCGCTCCGGGGCCGAAGCATTTCGTCGAGCTCACCTTCACCCGCATCGCCGAGGGCGATCTGCCCGCCATGCACGACCGGCTGCGCAAGGACTCCTTCACCTACCAGTTCAACTTCGACGCGCCGCCCGCCGTGATGTACCGGCTCGCGGCGCGCAACAACGAGGGACACGAAATGGACATCTACTATCCGGTCGAATCCGACGACAAGGTGTGGGCGATCCCCTGCGTGCCGGGGTGCCGGCCGGAGTACGCGTTCATCATCGAACGGGTGCAGCGATGAGCCTCGATCTCGCATTGCAGACCGTCCTGCCGGACGACGCACGCCAGGCCACGCTCGTCGGCCGTGCCTGGGTGCCGGGACCGCTCGCCGGACCGAGCCCGGTCGCGATCGCCGACGGGCAGGTCTACGACCTGAGTCTCGACGTGGCCACGAGCGCCGACCTGCTCAATGCGGACGATCCGGTGGCACGCGTGCAGCAGGCCATCGCGAGCGGACGTGCTCCGTCGCTGGGCGACATCGCGCCGATCCTGGCGAACTCCTCCGCCGATGCCCGGCGACCGGATCATCCGTACTTCCTCGTGCCTTGCGATCTGCAGGCGATCCGTGCGTGCGGCGTGACCTTCGTCGCCAGCATGCTCGAGCGCGTCATCGAGGAACACGCGAAGGGCGATCCGGGCGCAGCGGAAGAGATCCGCGGGACGCTCGGCCGGGAGATCGGCGCATCCCTCTCCAGCGTGAAGCCCGGGTCCGCGGAAGCGATGCGCGTGAAGACGCTCCTGCAGGCGCGGGGCCTCTGGTCGCAGTATCTGGAAGTCGGCATCGGACCGGATGCCGAAGTCTTCAACAAGTCGCAACCGATGTCGGCGGTGGGCGTCGGCGCCGAGGTCGGGATTCTCGAAGCGTCGTCGTGGAACAACCCCGAGCCCGAGGTCGTCCTGGCCGTGAACGCGAAGGGACAGGTCATCGGCGCGACGCTCGGCAACGACGTGAACCTGCGCGACTGGGAAGGCCGCAGCGCGCTGCTGCTCGGCCGGGCGAAGGACAACAACGCGAGCTGCGCGATCGGTCCGTTCATCCGCCTGTTCGATCGCGGCTTCACGGTCGAGGACCTGCGCGACGCCGAGGTCCAGGTCGAGGTGACGGGCACCGACGGTTTCACGGCGTCGGGCCGCTATTCGCTGCGCCAGATCAGCCGCGATCCGCTGGATCTCGCGGGTCAGGCGATCGGCGCGAATCACCAGTACCCCGACGGGCTCGTGCTGTTCCTCGGCACGGCGTTCGCGCCCACGCAGGATCGCGATGCGCCCGGTCGCGGCTTCACGCATCACGTCGGTGACATCGTCACCGTGCGCTCATCCCGGCTCGGCGGCCTCGTGAATCGCGTGAACCACTGTCACCGGGTCGCGCCGTGGACGTTCGGCGTGTCGGCGCTGCTGCGCAATCTGGCGGAGCGGGGGCTGGTGTAACGGCGTGCCGTCGTTGGCCGGGCCGGCGCGCGGCGAGACGCGGCGTCCCTACAGCCCGTCCATGAATGCCGCCATGCGCGCCCGCATCGCCGCGTCCGGCATCCGCCCCGATCCGGCGCCGAGATTCGAGGTCATGTGCGACACCTTGGCCGTTGCCGGAATCGCGCAGGCGATGGCCGGGTGTCCCACGATCCACTTCAGGAAGAACTGCGCCCAGTCCGTGCAGCCGATGTCCGCCGCCCACGGCGGCAGGGCCTTGCCGCGCACCTTCGAGAACAGCGCCCCCTGGGCGAAGGGCCGGTTGGCGATGACGGCGACGCCGCGCTCCGCGGCGAGGGGCAGCAGGCGGTCCTCGGCCTCGCGTTCGGCGAGCGAGTAGTTCAGCTGCACGAAGTCCCACTCGAACTGCTTCAGCACGCGCTCCAGTTCGCTGTACGCGCCGGCGTGATAGTGCGTGATGCCGAGGTAGCGCACCCGGCCTGCCGCCTTCCAGGCCTGCAGCGTCTTGAGGTGGGTCGCCCAGTCGACGAGGTTGTGCACCTGCATCAGATCCATGCGGTCCGCCCGCATCCGTCGCATCGATTCCTCCATCTGCCGCACGCCGGCGTCCCGGCCCGAGGTCCAGACCTTCGTCGCCAGGAACAGCTTCGGTCGCAGGCCGAGACGTTCGGTCAGGGCGCCGGCCACGGACTCGGCGCGTCCGTACATCGGTGAACTGTCGACGAGCGACCCGCCGTGATGCACGAGGGCCTGCAACACGGCCTCCAGCGGGGCCTGCTCTGCCGCCGAATCGCCGACGTCCAGCGCCTGATAGGTGCCGAGCCCGATGACGGGCAGGGCTTCGCCGGAGGACGGGATGGGGCGCGTGAGGAGTCGGGGGGCGGACGTCTGCGTCATGGCATCACCTGCGAGCGTTGCGAGCGTGAATCCTGCCGTGCGGATCATCCAGCGGCGGCGGGGAAGGGGGCGGATCGGCATCGGGTTCTCCTGTGTCGCGCGAATCGTTCGGGAGCTTGCCCAGGCGCCAGCCGATCCAGACGCCGGCCGCGGCCACCGGCAGGGCGGCGAGCGCGAGGCTGCTGCCCGCCATGCCCACCGCACGGGCCGCATCGACACACCAGCTGCCGAGCGCATCGGCGCCCCGGAAGACGGCGGTGTCGAGGAAATTCTTCGCCTGGTACTTCATGCTGCGAGGCAGCACCGTGAAGATCATCTCGCGGGCCGGACGTGCAATGGCGTATTCGCCGGCGCGACGGACGATGCCGAACGCGACGAGCACGGCGAGGGTGGGCGCGATGCCGAATGCGCCGAGCCCCACCAGCGAGATTGCCGGCAGGAGCGCGAGCGCCACCGGCAGACCGAAGCGTTGCACGAGCGGCGCGAGCCCCAGCAGCTGGGTCACGACGGTCAGCAGATTCACGGCGAGATCGACCTGAGCGAAGAAGGCGGTGCGCGCTTCCGGTGCCGCAAACGCCTCCCTGGCGATGCGCGTCTGCTCGAAGTACAGCACGGTGCCCACGAGTGAATGCAGCCACAGGTAGCCGCAGTACCGGCGCAACGTCCGGGAGCGCAGCGTGAGGCGCAGGCCCGCCCAGGCGCTGCCGCCCGGCCCGCGCTCGGACTCGTCCGCGGATGCAGCGTTCTCCGTCGGCGATGCCGCCGGCGCGCGGGTCAGCGCAACGGCGAGCACTGCCGCGACGGTGAGCAGCGCCATCGACAGCAGCAACAGGTTCGGGACGCCCACCGCATCCGCCAGCGTCGCCGTGGCGGCCGGTCCGGCGATGGCGCCAAGGGAACCGCCGATGGCGATCGGTCCGTACAGGCGTTGCGCCTGTTCCAGCGAGAAGCGATCGGCCATCAGGCTCCAGAACAGCGAGACCACGAACAGGTTGAACACGCTGACCCAGACGAAGAAGACGAAGGCCGCCGCGGCGCCCTGATCGAGCAGCGACCGGAACAGGACCAGATGGGAGGCGAAGAAGGCGATGCTGCCGGGGACGAGCATGCCGCGCCGCACCCGCGCCGCCACCCACCCGAATGCCGGCGTCGCTATGAGCATCGAGACAAAGGTCGCGGTGAAGAGCCATTTGAGCGACGCCGTGCCGGCACGCACCGCCATCTCGTCGCGGACCGGGCGCAGCACGTAGTAGGCCGCGAGGATGCAGAAGAACAGGGCGGCCGATCCGAGAACCGGCCACCACTCGCCGGGGCGGGGACGCCATTGCACGGGCCGTGATGTCGTCATGACGCGGACCTTACTCGACGCCCCAAAGCGCGCAAATGCCGGGCTTCAATGCGCGCAATTTAGTGCTTGCGTCGGCATTCGGGGCAGGTATCATTCGCGCGTGTTTTGGGGTCAGGTCACTGGGGGTACGAGGAGTGCCAAACACGGTTAGCCACCCAAAATCATCCGCACGCGTGGCAGCTCGCGAGCCAAGACAGGAGAAGATACATGGCAACCGGTACCGTGAAGTGGTTCAATGACTCCAAGGGGTTCGGCTTCATCACCCCCGATGACAAGAGCGAGGACGTGTTTGCGCACTTCTCCGCGATCAAGATGAACGGCTTTAAGACGTTGAAGGAAGGTCAGCGTGTCAGCTTCGAAGTGACCGTCGGCCCCAAAGGCAAGCAGGCCTCGAACATCCAAGCGCTCTGACTCGCTGCACTGACCCGCGTGCTTATCGAAACCCGCCTCCGGCGGGTTTTTTGTTGTCCGTGGCTGCTGCATTGCGCCATGAACATTGTTCACTTTAGTCGCAACATAGCTCCTCGTCGTTCGTGAGACGAAAGCTTGTGCAACGCGACGAGGACCGCCCATGACAGTCACACTGGAAGACGTGCGCACGGCGGCAGCCGTGCTCGCCGGCCACATCGTCGAGACGCCGTGCCTGCATTCCCGCACGCTCTCGCAGATCACCGGGGCCGAGGTCTGGCTCAAGTTCGAGAACCACCAGTTCACGGCGTCGTTCAAGGAGCGCGGCGCACTCAACAAGCTTGCGTCGCTCACGGCCGAGCAGCGCGCGCGGGGCGTGATCGCGGTATCGGCCGGCAATCATGCGCAGGGCGTCGCGTATCACGGCCGGCGCCTGGGGATCCCGACCGTGATCGTCATGCCGCGCTTCACGCCGCACGTGAAGGTCGAGCACACGCGTTCGCACGGGGCCGAAGTGATTCTCGAGGGCGAGAACTTCGACGAGGCGCGGGAGCATGCCACCCGGGTGATGGCCGAGCGCCACCTGACGCTGGTGCATCCGTACGATGACGAACGGGTGATCGCCGGCCAGGGCACGCTCGCGCTCGAAATGATTGCCTCAGCCCCGGATCTCGACGTGCTCATCGTGCCCATCGGCGGCGGCGGCATGATCGCCGGCATGGCCACGGCGGCCCGCGCGCTGCGGCCGGACATCGAAGTGATCGGCGCCCAGACCGCCCGTTTCCCCTCGATGCAGTGCGCCCTGCAGGGGCGGACGCCGGTGTTCGGTGTCAGCACCCTGGCCGACGGGATCGCGGTCAAGCAGCCCGGACGTCTGACGCTCGAGATCGTCCGCCGCCTCGTGAGCGACGTGCTGCTCGTGGACGAAGGCGACATCGAACAGTCCGTGCTGCTCCTGCTGGAGGTGGAGAAGACGGTGGCCGAAGGTGCCGGCGCGGTGGGGCTGGCAACGCTGCTCCGGCACCGGAAGCGCTTCGCCGGCCGGCGCGTCGGCCTCGTGATCTGCGGCGGCAACATCGATCCGCTGACGCTGGCCGACGTGATCCAGCGCGGCATGGTGCGCACCGGCCGGCTCACGCGGCTCAAGGTCCGGATCCGCGATCTGCCGGGATCGCTGGCGCGGGTGACGGCGGCCATCGGCGAGGCGAATGCGAACATCGAGGAGGTCCACCACCAGCGGGCCTTCACCGACCTGCCGCTGCAGGACGCGGAAGTGGAGTTCGTCCTGGAGACGCGCGGCTTCGACCACGCCCAGCAGGTGGTCGATGCGCTGCAGGCGGCGGGCTTCACGGCCACGCTCGACGCGCGGCACGCCGACCGCTAGCGACTCAGGCCGCGTCCGCCCGACACCGGGGCGTCACCGCTGTTCGCGCCGCCGCCGCTGGGCGTCGCGATCCGCGTCGCGTCCTTGGCTCAGGTCCCGATCGGACTGGATCTGCCGGTCGCGCTCGTACTGGGCCTTCGGATCCTCGAGCTGACGTCGCCGGCGTTCGTTCAGCGCCTTGCCCCGATCGTCCGTCTGCGGCCGGGCAGCGCCGGCCTCGGGCTTCAGCGTGGAGGCGGCCGGCGCCGCGTCCGCGGGCGTGACCTTGGCGGCAGACGAACCCTGCGATTCCGATGAGGGTGGCGGCGCGGCCGGTACCGCCTTCGGCCCCGGGGCTTCTCCACCGCCGGGCAGGGACGGAAGCGGCAGGTCCGGCGTCGGAATCGGAACCGGCGGGATCGGCACGGCCGTCACGCCGACCCCCGGAACACCCGGTACGCCGCCGGGCAACGCCTTCAACGCGGCACCGGTTCCCCCCGAGACCGGCGCCTCGGGCAGGCCTCCCGTGGGCGGTTCCAGTTTCTTCGGGGCGGCGTCCTTCGCGTCCGGCTCACGCTTCGACGGATCCCGCTCGAGGCGCTGCTGTTCCTCGAGCTTCTCCTGCAGCTTCTGCTGGATGGCCTGATGGCGGCCGGCCATCAGATCCTCGTTCGGGGTGGGACGGAAGAGTTCGGGAATCTTCTCGAGCAGCCGCGACTTGGCGCGCCGGCTGAACGGTGAGAAGCCGACCGCATTCTTGAGGATGTCGAGCGTGCCGGAACGATCCTCGATGAAGGTCGCGCCTTCGTTCACCTTGTCGTAGGTGCCGGCCTCGCCCAGCGGACTGCCCTCGGGAACGAACATCGGTTCGTGATCCGTGCCCCGGACGCCGATCGTGGCCGTGATCGTCTCGACGCGGTAGCTCTTCGGGGCCACGCGAGGGATCCAGCCCGTGATGGAGCGGAAGGTGCCTTCGAGCAGCCGGAGGATGCTGCGGTCGTTCTTGTCGCCGCGGGCCCGGAAGTCGACGATCGTCACCCGCGAATTGGGCCGGACCGCCAGATAGCCGCTGTCGTTCATCTCCAGGTGCACCTCGCCATCCCGGCCCGCGATGATCGTGTCCGTCGCATTCACGCGATCGCCGACGCCGGGCCGGCGGACCGTCTGGGCCGCGTCGACGAAGCGGACGTCGCCCTCGATGAACTTCACGCGGCCCGCCGGGACCGGCGGCTCGGCGGCAACGGCCGCCGCGGCCCAGCAGAGCATGGCGACGATGGGCAGAAGGGCTTGACGCAGCACGGTGTACTCCCAGGGTGATAGCCGATGACGCACGTCCGGGTCGGCTTGTGCCGCCCCGGACGCCTCCGGCATTATAGGAACGCTCGTCTCCGATCAGCGACGGCTTTGCGGAGGCAGCGCCCCAGGCACGGGCCGCGCTTGCGTGGCGGGGGGCAGGTCCTGCAGTCGAATAGGAGAGAAGCACGTGAATGCAAAACTGGCGCTTGCCGCCATGGTCATGGCGGGCGCGCTCGCCGCATGCTCGTCGAAGCCCACCGGCCCGCGGGTGGACGTGACGATCGGCCAGCAGCTGATCGAACTGAAGGAGGCGCACGATTCCGGTGCGCTCACGGACAAGGAATACGATCGTCAGCGCAAGCGGCTGATCGAAGGCGTCAAATGAGCCGGACGGGGGAACACGCAATGAACGCAATGCGAATCGCGCTGGCCGTTGCCGCGGCGCTGATCCTGGCCAGTCTGGCCGCCTGCGGCGGCGACACGGTCGTCAAGGTGGAGCAATCCACGCAGATCTCGAAAGGCTGGGAACTGAAGGATCTGCAGAAGGCGCTCGATGCGGGCGCCATCAACAAGTCCGAGTTCGAGAAGGTGAAGGAGAAGATCCTGAAGCGGCCGAATTGATCGCGGCGGGTCTCCCCGCCGGGTCGTGAGGCACGCAAGCATCGAAGGGACGCCCGTGAGGCGTCCCTTCTTCATTTCGGCGACCGACCGCGTTGCCCGCCGGCATGGCGGCGACGGGGCGTTCAGTCCGCGTGTTCCTGCCGTTCCTCCTCCGGATCGTTCCAGAGCAGGTGCGCTTCCACCAGCAGCCGGTAACGGGCTTCGGCCGCCTCGATCCGCGCCAGTGCGGCCGACAACCCGGACTCGAGCGCCAGCCGGCGCGCGATCAGCACGTCGTTGAGCGAGGCTTCCCGGAGTTCCCACGAGCGGCGCGTCGAGTCCGCATTGCGCCGCATCCCCTCCGCTGCGGCGCGCGCCTTCTCCCACGCGGCGTAGGCCCCGCGCGCCTGCCCCACCATCATGGCCACGTCGGCCGTCACCCGCTGCACCATGGCCGCTTCGTGACTCGCGGCCACCGCCGCCTGAGCGCTGACGCCGTCCGCGTAGGCCCGGCGGGCTTCCCCCGGCAGGGGCACCACGATGTACAGGCCCGTGATGTGGTCGTTGGCGCTGCGGTCGGTCGCCAGCCGCACGCCGATGGCCGGGTCCGGCAGGCGCTCGGCCCCGGCGCGACGGGCCAGCAGCATGCCGCGCCTGGTGGCGGCGCGGGCCACGCGGATCTCGTCGTTGTGCAGCCGGACGCGGTCGACGAACCAGTCGAGATCGTGCTCCAGCGGGCGCGGTACGTCGGCGGCCGCGCGGGTCGGGATCGCGATGTCGGGGAACGTTCGGGCGAGGGCATCCCTCGCGCCCTGTTCCCGGCCGCGCGCGGATTCGAGCACGGCTTCCGCCTGCGCCGCCGAGGCATCGGCCAGATTCACCTCGACCCGGGGCGCGTCGCCCGCCCGGACGCGCTTGGTCACGACGCCGACCTGTTCCCGCAGCGCCTCGGACTGCTGCTGCCAGAGTTCGCGCTGCACGTTCTCGCGCGCCCAGCCGAACCACAGGCGCAGCAGCTGGCGGGCGCCCTCGCACCACGCGCTGTAGGCGATCCGCCGGGCAAGCTCCACGTTCTGCCGGCCGATGTCCGCATCGGCGCGCGCCTTGCCGGGCAGTCGCAGCGGACGCTCGACGCCGAGCTCGTACTCGGGGAAACGACCACTCGACAGGCTGTGATTCTGATACCCGCCGCGGAGGGCGAACTCGTACGGTCCGGCATCGAGGCGGCGGCGGCCGGCGATTTCTGCGCGAACGCCCGCGCGCGCGGCCTGCACCTGCGGGTGCCGGTCGAGCGCCTTCTCGACCATGGCCAGGGGCGGAAGGTCGGGGCCGCCCACGGATTCCTGTGCGACGGCGGGCTGCCACAGCAGCAGAACGAGGGGGAAGGCGAGGAGGCGCGTCATCATGGGGTTCCGGTGAGACCGAGTGCCGGCGACGGTGCCTTGCCGCCGAAGCGCTCGACCAGCAGCGGCAGGATCAGCAGCGTCAATGCGGTCGACGTCACGAGCCCGCCGATCACGACGATCGCGAGGGGGCGCTGGATCTCGCTCCCGGGACCGGTCGCGAACAGCAGCGGCACGAGCCCGAAGGCGGCGATGCTCGCGGTCATCAGCACAGGTCGCAGGCGGCGCATCGCGCCTTCGCGCACCACGCGGTCGGGCGGCAGTCCCTGGTCCCGCAGCTGGTTGAAGGTGGACATCAGCACGACGCCGTTGAGCACCGCGATGCCGAGGAGCGCGATGAACCCGACGGCCGCCGGCACCGACAGGTATTGCCCCGAGAGCCACAGCGCGACGATCCCGCCTACCAGTGCGAACGGGATGTTCGCGAACACGAGCAGCGCCTGGGTGATCGAGCCGAACGTCGCGAACAGCAGCATGAAGATCAGCGCCAGCGCGATCGGCACGACGATCGCGAGCCGGGCGGCGGCCCGCTGCTGGTTCTCGAACTGTCCGCCCCAGGTGATGTGATAGCCCTCGGGGAGCGTCACCCGTTCGCCGACGGCCCGTTTCGCATCGTCCACGAAGCCGACCAGATCGCGCCCGAGCACGCTCGACTGCACGACCGCGTAGCGGAACGAGTTCTCGCGGTCGATCTTCACGGGGCCGTCGATGCGGGTGAGCTTCGCCACGGCCGCCAGCGGCACGGCCTTGCCGTCGGGCATCACGATGTTCTGGTTCTGGTAGAGCGCGCCGGACGTGCGCAGCTCCGACCGGCCGCGCAGCAGCAAGGGGGTCCGGCGCGTGCCCTCGATCACCGTGCCCACGCGCCGGCCTTCGAGCTGGACGCGGAGATCGCTCTCGATCTCGTCGACCGTGAGCTTCTGGTGGCCGGTCGCGAAGCGGTTGATGTCCGCCTTGAGGTATTGCACGCCCTCGTTCGTGAGCGTGAACACGTCGCGGTTGCCGGGAATGGTCTTCAGCAGCGCCTCGATCTGCTGGGCGAGCCGGTTGAGCGTGGCGAGATCGGCGCCGAAGATCTTCACGGCGAGATCGCCCCGCACGCCGGTCAGCATCTCCGAGACGCGCATCTCGATCGGCTGGGTGAACGTGTAGCTCACGCCCGGGAACGACCCCATGACGTGCCGCAGGGACTCGACGATGGTCTCCTTGTCCGGGCGGCGCCACTGCTCGCGCGGCTTCAGCACCAGGAAGGTGTCGGTTTGGTTCAGGCCCATGGGGTCGAGGCCGATCTCGTCCGCGCCCGTCCGGGCCACGACGTTCGTGACCTCGGGCACCTGCGCCAGGATCGCCCGCTGCACGCGCAGGTCGAGTTCGTTGCTCGCGTCGAGCGAGATCGACGGCAGCTTCTCGAGCTGCATGATGATGTCGCCCTCGTCCATGGTCGGCATGAAGGTCTTGCCCGTGGCCACATAGGCGGCCGCCGCGACCGCCAGCATGACGGCGGCCACGATGCCGACGACCCGCGGATGCGACAGCGCCTGCTCGAGCAGCGGGGCGTAGACGCGCTGCGCCGTGCGGACCAGCCAGGGGTCGCGATGGGCGCCGCGACCGATCAGCACCGAGGCCGCCACCGGAATCACGGTCAGCGCGATCAGCAGCGACCCCGACAGCGCGTACACGATGGACAGGGCGACGGGCTTGAACAGCTTGCCTTCGAGACCCTCGAGCGAGAGCAGTGGCAGGAACACGATCACGATGATCACGATGCCCGAGGCCACGGGCACGGCCACTTCGCGCACGGAATCGAACACCACCTGCAGGCGGGATCGTTCCGCCGGCGCGTGGGCGAGGTGGCTCACGACGTTCTCCACCACGACCACGGAGGCATCCACCAGCATGCCGATGGCGATGGCGAGGCCCCCCAGGCTCATGAGGTTCGCGCTCATGTCCGTCTGCGCCATCAGGATGAACGTGACGAGCGCGGACAGCGGCAGCGTGATGGCGACCACGATGGCGGCCCGCACGTTGCCGAGGAACAGGAACAGCAGCGCCACCACGAGCACGATGGCTTCCAGGAGCGCCCGCGACACCGTGTTCACCGCCCGTTCGACGAGATGGCCGCGGTCGTAGAGCACCTCGGTCTTCACGCCCGGCGGCAGCCGGGGCGCCAGCTCCGCGAGCCGTTCGCGCACGCCGTCGACGACCTGCCGCGCGTTCGCGCCCCGGAGGCCCAGCACGAGACCCTGCACCGCCTCGGCGTCGCCGTTGCGCGTGACGGCGCCATAGCGGGTGAGACTGCCGATGCGCACCTCGGCGACCTCGCCGACGCGCACCGGAATCGCGTTGCGCTCGCCGACGACGATCGCGCGCACGTCGTCGAGCGTCCGGATGCTGCCTTCCGCGCGGACCAGGAGCGCCTCCTCCGATTCGGTGAGTCGGCCGGCGCCGTCGTTGCGGTTGTTCGCCTCGAGCGCGTGCTGCAGTTCCGCCATCGGGATGCCCCGCGACGCGAGTGCGGCCGGATCCGGAATCACCTCGAAGGCGCGCACGAAGCCGCCCAGCGAATTGACGTCGGCGACGCCGGGCACGGTGCGCAGGCGCGGGCGGATCACCCAGTCGAGCAGCGTGCGCCGCTCCGCCAGGGAGAGATTGCCGCCCTCGATCGTGAACATGAACATCTCGCCGAGCGGCGTGGTGATGGGTGCCAGCCCGCCGGTCACGCCGGCCGGCAGTTCGGCCAGCACGCCCGACAGGCGCTCGTTCACCTGCTGGCGCGCCCAGTAGATGTCCGTGCCCTCCTGGAAGTCGATCGTGACGTCGGCGATGGCGTACTTGGACATCGAGCGCAGCAGGCGCTGCTTCGGGATGCCGAGCATCTCGATCTCGATGGGTGCGACGATGCGCGATTCCACCTCCTCGGGCGTCATCCCGGGCGCCTTCATGATGATCTTGACCTGCGTCGAGGACACGTCCGGGAAGGCGTCGATCGGGAGCGTCGTGACGGCCTGCAGCCCGAACAGGATCAGGAGCAGCGTCGCGGCCAGGACGAGCAGGCGCTGCTGGAGCGAAAAGCCGATCAGCCGGTTCAGCATGGCCGCTATTGCCCCAGTCCCATGAGCCGGGCCTTCAGCGCCGCCACGCCGCCGACGGCCACGGCGGAGCCCGTCCGCAGGTTCCCGGTCACGACGGCCGAGGTGCCGCCTTCGTTCACCAGCGCGATGGCCACGGCGCGGAAGCCTGCCGTCGACCGCTCGAAGACGTAGAGCTTGTCCTTGGCGCGCACCAGCGCACCGGCGGGAACGCGCCATTGCATCGCCGTCCCGCCGGCCACGCCCACCGAGGCCTCGACGTACTGGCCGGGCCGCAGCCGGCTCGCGTTCTGCGAGATCAGCGCGCGCAGCATGATCGTCTGGCTCTCGGGCGTGACCCGCTTGCCCACCGAGATGATGCGGCCCGACGACTCGGTGGCGGGAACGCGCACCGGCGCTCCTTCGCGGACGCCCGCGGCCCGTGCGAGGGGGACCTGGATCTCCAGCCAGAGAGGGTCGAGCTGCGCGAGCTTGTAGATCGGGGTGTAGGCCTCCAGACGCTGGCCGGCCTGCGCCATCTGCTCCACCACCACGGCGGACGCCGGCGAGTGCAGGGTGACGCTGCTGGAGATGGCGGACCCTCGCTGCAGCTTCGCGATGGCCGCTTCGTCCACGCCCGCGAGCTTCAGCGCGTGGCGCCGTTCCGCGAGCAGGGCTGCCGCTTCGACGTGGCCTGCCTTCGTCGACAGCAAGCGGCTCTCGGCGATCAACCCTTCCTGGGCGAGCTTGCTGTCGCGGTCCAGGTTGGCCTGGGCCAGTTGCTCCTGCGTGAAGGCCTGAAGGTAGGCACGCTGGGCCTCGGCCAGCGCCGAACTCTGCATGCGGGCGAGCACCTGACCGCGCCTGACCGGCTCGTTCACCGCCACGAGGATCGACTCGACCAGACCCGGGAGCGGGGTGCTCACGACGTGGAGCTGGTTGTTGGGCACGATCACCTCGGCCGCCAGACCGACGGCCTCGCTGGCCGGTTGTGCCTCGGGAGCGGCAGTCGTGATGCCCAGCGACCGGATCTGCGCCGCGGTCAGCGGGATGTCCTGGGCCTGCACCGGCGCGCCGGTGATGAGCCACAGCGCGGATGCGAGGGCGAATCGCATGGCATTCATGCGGTCGACTCCTTGGGTCGGCCGGTCGCGAACCGGCGGCCGGACGTGAATTCGCAAGACACGCCGTCCGGCAGCGGAGCGGCCGGCGGCGTCACTCGGGGGAGATCAGGCGATCGCGGGGGGGCCGGTCGAGAAGGGGCGTGCCGTGTCCCGGTCCGTGTAGCGCGCGGGCCGGGAGGCCGGTGCGGCCGACATCGGCATGGCGGCCGGATGCGGCACGAGCACCGTCCGCACCAGGGCGGGCGTCTCGAGAGGCGGCAGACCGGCGTCGTCGCGACGGTGTTCGGTCGCGGCGGTGACGAGCGCGCCTTCGTCGAGACCGCACGGCGCATGGAGCAGCGTCGCCGCGGATCCGGCCGGGTGTTCGTGGTCGATGACTGCCACCCCGTCCGGCATGTGGACGCCGGTGCCCGGTCCGGCGGTCGCCTGCACGTGCGCGTGCAGCAGCGGCGCCACACCCTGGATCAGTGTGAACACCAGCACGAACAGCCAGGCCGGCAGGGAACGACGGAGGGACATGGAGAACGCGGGTCCGTAGGCGGTGCGACGGGACGAAACCGTCGCGGTTGATTCTGTCATATCGGGTGGTCGATTCCAAACTCAAGGGTGGTCGGCGCCGGGCGGAACCGTCCGCGCCCGCGGCCCGACGGTTACACTCGCCGGGACCTGCGCCCGCCGGCGCGCCCATCCACCCGCTTTCGAGGAGACGCTCCGTGATCCACGTCATTGCCACCATCGAGCTCCAGCCCGGCGTCCGGGACCGTTTTCTGGCCGAAGTCGCCGGGCTCGTGCCCGCCGTGAGGGCTGAAGCCGGCTGCATCGAGTACGGCGCCGCCGTGGATGCGGCGAGCGGCCTCGGACCGCAGATCGCCCTGCGGCCGGACGTGGTCACCATCATCGAGAAATGGGAAACGCTCGATCACCTGCGCGCGCACGCCGTCGCGCCGCACATGCAGTCGTATCGGGGCCGCGTGAAGGAATTCGTCGTCCGCACGACCCTGCAGGTGCTGACCCCCGCGTAGGGGGTGGAACCCGCGGACGGCGGACGGTCTGCCCGGCCTCCGTGCGCCATGTCGCCCGCCCTCGATCGGACCGCCCTGATCGATGCCATCCGCGCCTGGAGCCGAGACCTCGGCTTCGACGCGGTCGGCGTTGCCGACGTCGATCTGTCCGCCGTCGAACCGGGCCTGCAGGCCTGGCTGGCGGCCGGGTTCCACGGCGACATGGACTACATGGCGCGGCACGGTCCGGTCCGGGCGAGGCCGGCCGAGCTGGTGCCCGGCACCGTGTGCGTCATCTCCGCCCGGATGAACTACGGCGATGCGAACGCCCGGGACCCCGGCGCCGTCCTCGCCGACCCGTCGCTGGCCTACGTGTCGCGCTACGCGCTCGGCAGGGACTACCACAAGGTCCTGCGCGCGCGGCTGCAAGCACTGGCCGACCGGATCGAGGGCGCGATCGGTCCGTTCGGTTACCGGGTCTTCACGGACAGCGCGCCCGTGATGGAAGTGGAACTCGCCCGGAAGGCGGGTCTCGGGTGGCGCGGCAAGCACACGCTGCTGCTCGACCGGTCCGCGGGGTCGGGATTCTTCCTCGGCGAGCTGTTCACCGATCTGCCGCTGCCGCCCGACGCGCCGGTATCCGGACACTGCGGCAGCTGCACGCGCTGCATCGAGGTCTGCCCCACACAGGCGATCGTCGGTCCGTACCGGCTGGATGCGCGCCGGTGCATCTCGTATCTGACGATCGAGCACGCGGGGGCGATTCCGGAGTCGTTGCGGCCGCTGCTCGGCAACCGCATCTACGGCTGCGACGACTGCCAGCTCGTGTGTCCGTGGAACCGGTACGCCCGGCCGGCGACGCTCGATGATTTCGCGACGCGCCACCGGCTGGACACGGCGACGCTCGTGGAACTGTTCGCGTGGTCGCGCAGCGATTTCGACACGAAGCTCGCCGGCAACGCGATCCGGCGCATCGGCCACGAGCGGTGGCTGCGGAATCTCGCCGTCGGACTCGGCAATGCGCCGACGACGCCCGACGTGGTGGCGGCGCTCGAAGCGCGGCGGGACGACCCGTCGGCGCTGGTTCGCGAGCACGTGGACTGGGCGCTCCGACGGCATGGTGTGCTGCCGCCGTGACGTCGCGGTCCCGCCACGACGGGCATCGAATCAGCGACGGACCTGGCCGGCCAGCGCCACCACCACCAGACTCGTCACGGCCACGGTCCCGAGTCCCACCCGCAGCGTGGTCGCTTCGGAGATCAGTCCGATCAGCGGAGGCCCCAGCAGGAAGCCGGTGTAGCCGGTGGTCGCGACCGCCGCGATGGCCGGGCCCGGTGGCATCGTCCTCGAGTGCGATGCGGCGGTCATCAGGCACGGAAAGATGCACGACAGGCCCGCGCCGACGAGCGTGAATCCGACGATGGCGACCGGCGCGTTCGAGACGCTGACCGCGAGCACGGCACCCGTCGTGGCGAGCACGCCTCCCCAACGCACCACCGCGACCCGGCCGGCGCGCGCGATGATGCGGTCGCCGACGAAGCGGCCGATGGCCATCGCCAGGGAGAAGGCCGCGAATCCCGCGGCCGCCTGACCGGCGGGCGACGCGAGGATCCGCGCGAGATAGACCGCGGTCCAGTCCGCCATCGCGCCTTCGCCGACCAGCACGCAGAACGCGATGACCGCGAACCCCAGCAGCTCCCGCGTCGGCAGCACGACCAGCGGGCCATCGTGTCCGCGCTCGTCGTGCGATGTCGGCAGGTGCGCTGAGGCGACGGCGAGGATCAGCGTGATCGCCGCCGCCATCGCGCCGATGTGGACGGCCGGGGACAGACCCAGCGACGCGGCGCCCCCGCCGGCGGCGGCGCCGATCAGACCGCCCAGGCTGTACAGCCCGTGGAACGACGTCATGATCGGACGCCCGATGCGCTTCTCGTTCGCGGACGCCTGCGCATTCATCGCGACGTCGAGTCCGCCGTTGCAGGCGCCGAACAGGGCGGCAGCCGCGATCAGCAGTCCGTAGGACGGCGCCGCGGCGGGCAGCACGAGCGTGACGCCGAACGCGATCGCGAGCCGCCGCGACACGCGCGCACTGCCGTGGCGCGCGACCCATCCCCCGACGAGCGGCATGGCCACCAGCGACCCCGCCGCGAGGGCGAGCAGCGCGATGCCCAACGCCGCATCGCCGATGCCGAGATCCTGCTGCAGCTGCGGGATGCGCGCGGCCCAGTTGGCGAAGCCGAAACCGTTGAGACAGAACAGGGCCGACACGGCGGCGCGCTCGCGGGCCGCCAGGGGAAGCGGAGGAGACATGGAGCCATTATGCCGTCCGGGTTGCGCGCGCCCTCGGGTGCAGCGCCGGGCGGCTGCGCGGCGGCGGGTTCCCGGTGTTACGCTTTTCGCACACGAGATCACGAACGGGAGGGACGCATGGCCGATGCCACGCCGCCGGCAGCGAAGAGCCGGATCTTCCATCAGCTCGATTTCGATCGTCCGGGCAAGCAGATCGGCTATCTGCGCGTGCCGCAGTCCCGCGATGGCGGTGCGTGGTCGACGATCGAGATCCCCATCGCCATCGTCAACGGCAGTCCCGGGCCGCGGGTGCTGTTCACGGGCGGCGTGCACGGTGACGAGTACGAAGGGCAGATCGCCGTGTCCCGTCTCGCGCGCCGGCTCGATCCGCAGGGCCTGCGCGGCCGCGTGATCCTGATGCCGGCCGTGGACCTCCCGGCGGCCCTGGCCGGCCGACGCATGTGCCCCATCGACGGGCGCGACTTCAACCGCTGTCTGCCGGGCGATCCCCGGGGCAGCTTCTGCCAGATGCTGGCGCACTTCGTCGACACCGAGATCCTGTCGCGCGTCGACGTGTCGGTGGACGTGCACGCCGCCGGCCATGCGATGGAGGCCGCGCTCAGCTCCAACATGCACCACACCGACGACGCCGAGACGCTGAAGAAGACCTTCGCCCTCGCGGAGAGCTTCGCCGCACCCTTCAATGTCGTGTTCTGGGGCGTCGACGAGGGCGGGACGCTGGCGTCGGCGGCCGAGCACCGCAAGGTGCTGTCGATCGCCTCGGAGATCGGGGGCTACGGCCGCGTGAGCGTGGAGGGCGTGCGCATCGCCGAGCGCGGACTCCTCAACGTGCTGAAGTCGCTCGGGATGGTCGACGGCAAGCCCGACACGTCCCAGCGCGACGGCAGCCCGGGGACGCGGCACATGGAGGTGCGCGACCAGGACAGCTATCTGTTCGCGCCGAGCGAGGGCCTGTTCGAACCGAAGCATCTCGCCGGTGCGGAGGTGAAGGCCGGGCAGCTTGCCGGCTACCTGCACTTCATCGAGGAATGGGCGCGCGACCCGATGCCCGTCGAGTACCGCACCGACGGTCTGCTCTGGATGGCCCCCGGGCCGGGTCGCGTGCGCAAGGGCGACGTGGTCGGCGTGGTCATGAAGCCGTTCGCCGGCGCGTGACGTTCCCGCCGCCCGACACCCTCCCGTCACGAACCTGCAGGAGTTGCTCCTGATGAACGCCTTGGATCCGACGCTGGGCCAGCCCTGGCCGGCCGACACCGATCACACGCGCCGCGCGCGTTACTTCTCCGCCGACAACGGCTTCGAGTTCCGATGGCCGGCGGTCCCCCAGCGCCAGTTCCTGGCCGAGCGCGACCGCGCCTTCGACACGACGACGCCGACGGGGATGGTTCCCCTCGACCTTGCCGACGTGCTCGGCACGGCCACGCCGGCCACGACGCCGGTGCTGCTGTTGCGCTACCTGCGGATCCGGGCAGGCGAGGAACTGCGGACCGCGCTGGCCGCCTCGGGCGAGATCTGTTACGTCCTGGCGGGGACCGGCGAGAGCCGCAACGGCGGCGACACCGTCGCCTGGAAGGCCGGCGATCTGTTCCTGTTTCCCGGCGGCGGCGACACCGTGCATCGTGCCGGGCGCGACGACTGCCTCCTGTTCCTCGGCACCGACGAACCGCTGCTGGCCTACGACGGCCTGCGTTCCCCCGCGCCCGGGGCCGCGCGCGTGCAGACAACGCACTGGCTCGCCGAGGAGATCGATCGTCGCATCGACGCGGAATGGCAGCGGCCGCTGACCGACCGGAGCACCGGCCGCTTCGTCCAGTTCTCCAGTGTCGCGCTGGCGCCCAGCAACAACACGCTGCCGTTCGTGAGTGTCGCCATCAACACCGCGGCGCCGGGCGGCGATCAGATACCGCATCGTCACAACGGCGTCGCGGTGACGCTGGCGCTGCAGGGTGAAGGCGTCCATTCGATGATCGACGGCCGGCGCTGCGACTGGTCGACGGGCGCCGCGCAGATCACGCCGCCGACGGCGATGCATTCGCATCACAACCGCGGCGCGCGGCGGGCGCGTTCCCTGATCTTCCAGGACGAGGCGCTGCACTACTACACGCGCACGCCGGGGTTCAGCTTCGAGTGAGTCCGGTGCGTGTCAGGTCGGCCGCCTGTCGAGATCTTCCAGCGACAGCAGCGGGAGCCGCTTGCCGATCGCCCGATCGAGGTGCTCGAGCTTGAGGGTCCGTTTCCGCGGCCCCTGCCGGCAGGCCTGCGCCAAGCGTGCGCCGCACGCGCTCAGCACCGCCGGCGTGCCGCTCGCATACAGCGAGTGGTGGCGCGAGTGGAGCAGGCTGCGCAGTGCCACCGTCGGCAGGCGGACGCAGTGCGCTTCCACGCCGAGTTCCCGTGCGAGCCGCAGCATGCCGAGGGTCGCTGCCTCCCATTCGCGCAACGCCGTGGCGGCAGCGCCGGGGATCGACGTCGTCCACACGATCCAGGCACGCATGAGCGCGATCTGCGCCGGCGCGTGCGCCGCCCAGGGCAGCGCGCCGACCTCGGGACGGGTTGCCGTCGGTCGTGCCGGGGGCGGATTCAGCACGTCCAGCGGCAGCGAGTCCGTCCCGGCATCGAGGCCGCCGGCCACTTCGGCGAGCAGTGTCGTCAAGGCGTCGTCGAACGCGTCGACGCGCCGCGCGAAGGCTTCCCGCACGCTGCGGGCGGGGATGGAATCGTCCTCGCGCAGATAGGGGACGTGACTGACGGCTTCCTCGACCTGCGCCCGCATCGTCGCGAGACTCCGGGCCGCGACCCGATCCAGCGGTCGTGCGAGACCGTCTTCCAGATCGACGATCAACCGCCAGTCGAAGTCGGGCGACCGGCCGGGATGCGGGTTGTCGTCGGCGGGCGGGTCGTCCGTCCCGAGGCCGATCGGCCGCCGCAGGAGGCCGGCGATCGACGGCCGTTTCCGCTGCGGATAGCCTCGTGGATTGCCGAGCACGCGAACGCCTTCCGCGATCACGTCCAGCCCGGCGTGCAGATGACCGTGGACCCAGAGGTCGATGCGGTCGCGGTTTGCGGCGAGCAAGGTGTCGAGCGGGCTCGCGTAGGCGGCCACGCGACGGAGTTCCTCTTTCAGGGTGTCCGGACTCCAGGCGGCGGGCCGGAGCCAGGACCCGTCGATGCCGAACGCCTCCAGCGAACGCAACGTGGGCGCATGGTGCGTGACGACCACCGTCGGCCCGTCGAAGGGCGTGTCGAGCTGTCGCCGCAGCCACGCCATGGAGCGGAGGTGTTCGCGATAGGCGATGGCCGGATGGAACGGCCGCGAGGCGTCGGGCGCGACCGGCGCCTCGGGGACGGGCAACCGGGCTGTCCGGCAGTGGCGGCGCAGCCACGCGAGGTTTGCCGGCGAGCCGTGCCAGCGCGTCGCCCGGATGTGCCGGTAGTCGTTCATCTGGAAGTACGCCTGCTGCACGAGACCGGGGTGCCAGTCGCCGAAGGACGTCCACAGCGTCGTGCCGAGGAATCGCACGCCCTGAAGGGTGACGGCCGTGCGCTCCAGCACCTTGACCCGGGTGCCCCGGGCCGCTGCCCGCGCGGCCTTCACCACGTCGTCGAACTCCCGACCGTAGAACTCGTGGTTGCCCATCACGTACACGACGGGTTTGCCGCATTGCGCCAGCCATTTCACCGACGCCTCGGCCTCGCCGATGTCCCCCGCGGCGACGAGGATGTCGAAGTCGAGGTCCGGCGGCAGTTCGTAGGCACCGAATTCTCGATGCACGTCGGAGATGACGTGCAGGCGCGGCAAGGGCTGCCGGGCGACGAGGTGCCAGAGCGACGTCGGGGTCGGCGCGGGGCGCGCGGCGCGGCGGACGGGGAGTGGTCTGATCACATCGTGCGGTCGCGACGGAGGTCCTGGGGGCGGATGACGCGAAGGTCCGGGCCGCCGTGTGCTCGACGGAAACCACGCGCCGGCCGACAAAGCCAGCCACGCGGAAGCCCCGTCCCTCCGGGTCGTGGCGCCAGCGTCACGCCGCCGAAGCGGCATGAGCTTCCACCGCAACTGCGTTGTGCCGGACGCGGGCGATGGCAAGGCGGGAGGCGAAGTCGAAACGGAACCCGGCGAGCCGACCCGCACCGCCGTCGCCCGTCTTCCGGCTGCAATGCGATCCGCATGATTCGATCAGGCCTGCCCTAGTACCGCGAACTGAAGGTCAGGTCACCGCTCGTCGGGTCCGGAACGAAGGTCGCGATATCCCAACCCTTCTCATAGCGCTGGGTCGGGGCCTCGATCTTCTGGGCAATCACGACACGGTGCCCGTCGGTGCGCAGATTGACGGCGCCATACACCGCGATGCTGCGGTCCAGCGCGTCGGTGAGCTTGTCGTGCGCGGCGCGAGCGCGGTCGATCCGCTTCGCGTCCCCCGAAGCGATGGCGGCTTCCAGCGCGGCGACCGCGTCCCGGAACTGCTGGCGCAGCACGTACGGCTGCTTGATCGTCTCGCGCGCGGAACGCGCCAGTTCCGTGGAGAAGATCAGGGGGCGGCGCCCCCGCGAGTGCTTGCCGATGGCACCCAGCGTCTCGGCGCGGGGATGCGAGTAGGGCTCGTCGTCACCCGACGAGATGACGGTCGCGCGCGCATTCACGGACTTCAGGAAGACCTCGGAGAAGTCTGCCGATCCGTGATGGCACGCCTTCGCGAAATCGCACTCGAACACGGTGCGCGCGGCGCGAACGACCGCCTCCTCGTCCTCGGCGGTCTTCGGGGGCACGGTGCGTTTGGTGTAGTGGCGCAGCAGATGCTCCTCGGCGGGGACGTTGAGGTCGCCGCCGAGCAGCAGGCTGACGTCGCGATACTGCACGCGCAGGACGATCGAGTGCCCGTTCTTCGTCTTGCCCGTGTCGCCGAAGCTGCGCAGGCCGCGCACCCCCGCCGACACCTCGGTGGGCACCGGCGAGAGGACGCGGATCGACAGTTCGTTGCCGGCCTCGTAGCCGGGGAGTTGGCCGTCCGTCGCATCGATGGCGCGAATGTCGGCCACGCGACCGCCGTCGAGTGCGCGTCGGAGCAGCTGCGCATAGTTGCGCCCCTTGCACGCCGCCGGTGTCAGCAGCTGGTCGAGATCGGTGCGGTTGCGCATCACTTCGGTGTACACCGGCGTGTTGCCGGCCTTCGCGGTCGACCCGAGCGGTCCGCGGACGGCCGATGACCGCTCGACGAGTCCGCCGTGATACAGCGTGCGCACGGCGACGTTCTTCTCGTCGACGAGCGGGGCGAAGCCGCCGTAGTGGTCGGCGTCGGGATGCGTGATGACGAAGGCGTCGAACTCGAAGCGGCGGTGGAACTGACCGAAGCGCCACCGGAGGAAGCGGAACATGTTGTCGCCTTCGCCGGCATCGATCACGAGGTGCCGGTCGGTCGGCGTGGACAGGAGGCAGCCGTCACCCTGACCGATGTCGACGAACACGACTTCGAGCAACCGTTCGGTCTGGATCGCCGTGCGGCGCAGCCAGCCGGATTCGCCGCGTGCGTGGACGGACACCCAGTCGTCCTGCGTCCGGCCGGTGAGTTCGAGCCAGTCGCCCCAGAGCAGATGCTTGACGGGCTTGCCGCCGGGGGCGTCGAGAACGACGGCATCGGGAAAGCCGCAGAACCGGATTTCAGCCATGGAAGGACTCCCGCGAGAAGGGCGGACTGCCGCGCACCGCCGCGCGCACCGGCATCGAGGCTACGGGGTTGTCCCGCGAGTCGCAAGAACGCTTGCGGGGCCGCCCTGTGCGGATGCCTCGGCGCGATTGCCGCGGGAACGGCGCTTCAGCGGTGACGCGACGTCGTGGCGAGACGAGCGCGGCGAAGGCACAGACCCAGGATGGCGAGCCCGGCCGCGAGCGTGGCCCACGTTCCCGGTTCGGGAATCGGGGCGGGCAACAGCGTCGGATGCACGCCGAAGTCCTGCAGCGGGCGGCCGTCCACGAGCGTGACCGTGATGTCCGCGAGCTTCACGCCGGCGGCCGCGTTCACGAAGGATCCGCTGCCCGAGGCGAGCGCCGACAGGAATCCGATCGAGGCGCCCAGACCGATGACCCCGTGGGTCGATGAGACGCGCGCCGGGACGGACACGTCGACGCTGCCTCCGGCTTCGGTGAGGTCGAGCAGTGAGCCTTCCTCGAGCCCGCCGAAGATGCCGGTGGCGCTGAAACTGTGGAAGGTGGAGCCGTTCACGGCGTCGAACCGGCCGTAGAGGGTCTGGCGTCCCAGCAGCGAATCGGTGGACACCATCGCGGAGATCTGCGCCGTGCTCTGGCGGCTCACGCCCGGCACGGTCGGCGTGATCGTGTAGCCGCCCGCGCCGCCGGGGCCGACTTTCGCGGTGAAGTGCACGAGCACGTCGAGGACGGTCTCGCCGGCCGGGATCAGCGCGGAGAACGCGGCGTTCGGCTCGATCAGGATCGCGGACCCGGCGAAGCTTGCCTGCGACGTGGAAACGTTGACGCCGCTGTTCGCCTTGACGGCGAACGTCGAGACCTCGAACGGACTCGCGGTCGCCTGGACGTCGGCATTGAAGGCGGAGTGCCGCACGCTCGCCGTCGGCAGCGAGGCGAAGCCGCCTTCGCTGCTGGAGAAGGATTGCGTCTCGCCGTCGTGCGCGAGCTGGCTGAGTTGCGCCGTCGCCGTGATCGTGAAGCTGCCGCCGTCCGTCCCGAGCGGGCCGGCCAGGGCGGGTGTCGTGACGAGTGCAGCGGCGACGAGCAGGGGAAACGGGCGAGGCATGACAGTCTCTCCGGGAATGTGTGTGTTCTCGTGACGACCGGCAGAGTGTCCGCGGCCGCGTCGGGATCGGCCTTGACGGTTGTCAAGCGATGCCGGCCGGGCTTCGCTCAAGCCGGTCGCGGATAGGCCGAAAACGCCCGTGGCGGGTGAACCGGCCCGCACCGATGTCCCCGCCCACGAGACCTCCCCATGACACGCGACGCGCGCACGCCGGAGTTCCCGGATCGCGATCCGCCGTCGCCGATTGACGCGACGCCGATGATCCGGCCGTCCCCGCGCGATGGACGGGGAGGCCGTGGACGCTGGGCGGTCGCATTCGTGTTCGTGACGACGGCGCTTGCCGGGGCGCTGCTCGCCATGCGCCTCGAGGACCGTCGGGTCGAAGAACGGCGCAACGTGGCGCGGGTCATCGCCTCGAACTACGGACATGCGATCAGCCAGCACATCGACCAGGCCGCCTCCGCGACCTTCGCGCTCGCGGCCGTGCTGAAGCAGGGTCAGGGCCGTTTCGAGAATTTCGAGGGCGTGGCCACGCAGGCGCTCGCGATCTATCCCGGCGTCAGCGCGCTGCAACTGGCCCCGAAAGGTATCGTGGAGCAGTGCGTCCCGCTGAGCGGCAACGAGAAGGTCATCGGCATGGACCTGCTCCGCGACCCCACGCGCAACCGCGAGGCCTTCCTGGCGGTCGAGCAGAAGCGCCTCACGCTGGCCGGCCCCTTCGCCCTGCGTCAGGGCGGGCTCGGCGTCGTGGGTCGACTGCCCGTGTTCCTGAACGACAACAATGGCCACGAGGTGTTCTGGGGGTTCACGACGGCCGTGCTGCAGGTGGATGCGCTGCTGAGGGCAGTGCAGCTCGATGCCTTGACGGCGGCCGGCTACGCGCACGAACTGTGGCGCGTCGCGCCGGACAGCACGGAGCGTCATGTCTTCGCCCGTTCCCGGTCCGGGGCCGTGCGCGACCCGGTCGTGCAGGACGTCGCCGTGCCGAACGGACGCTGGCACCTGAGCGTGTCGCCCGTGTCCGGCTGGCACGCCTGGCCACCGATTCTCGGTGAAGCGGCGATGGTGCTGCTGTCCAGCACGCTGCTCGCGGCCGTGGCCGGACTGCTCCTCCGGGGACGCTCGCGCCTCGAGGCCCAGGTGCGGGCGCGGACGGCCGAACTGGAGGCCGCCAGGGACGCTGCGGAGGCGGGCAACCGGGCGAAATCGCAGTTCCTCGCCACCATGAGTCACGAGATCCGGACCCCGCTCAACGGCATGCTCGGCATGACGGAACTCCTGCTCGGCACGCCCCTCGACGCCGAGCAGCGCCGCCTCGCGGAGGTCGCGCACACGTCGGGACGATCGCTGCTGCACGTCATCAACGACGTGCTCGATTTCTCGAAGATCGAGGCCGGCCGCTTCGACCTGGCCCGTCACGCGTTCGATCCGCGCGCGGTGCTCCAGGGCGTCGTCGACCTGTTCGGCGAGACGGCGCGCGCCAGGTCGCTCGACCTGGTCCTGCATGACGAGGCGGCGTCCGCCGGCTTGCGGGTCATCGGCGACGCGGACCGTCTGCGGCAGGTGCTGGCCAATCTCGTCGGCAATGCATTGAAGTTCACCGAGGCCGGCTCGGTGACGACGGGAATGCGCGCAGTGTCCGGTTCGCCCCGGGAGGTGCGCCTGCGTTTCGAGGTCGCCGACACCGGCGTCGGCATCGAGCCGGCGGCACAGCGCCACGTGTTCGACGCGTTCACGCAGGTGCACGGCGGCGTCGACCGGCGCCACGGCGGCACCGGCCTGGGGCTGGCCATCAGCCGCCAGATCGTGGTCCTGATGGGCGGGGAGGTGGGGCTCGACAGCGTGCCCGGCCGGGGATCGACCTTCTGGATCGAGATTCCGTTCGAGCGGGCAGGCGACGGGACGCAGACCCCGTCGGACCGGTCGCCGCCGAGGGCTGCTCCCGAGACGGTCGACCGTCCGCCATCCGCCGCGACGGTGCTCGTGGTCGACGACAACGCCGTCAACCGGATGGTGGCCGTGGCGATGCTGAAGTCGCTCGGCTGCGGGAGCGACGTCGCCTGCGACGGCCGGGAGGCCATCGACGCCGTGCGGCGCCGGCGCTACGACCTGGTGCTGATGGATTGCGAAATGCCGGACATGGACGGCTACTCGGCGACCCGGCTGATCCGCGACCTGGAGCGTGCCGGTGCCCTGCCGGGGGCACGCCTGCGGATCGTCGCCCTCACGGCGCACGCGTTCGAAGGGACGAGGGAAGCCTGCCTCGCCGCCGGCATGGACGGCTACGTGGCGAAGCCGGTCACGCGGGACCGGTTGGCAGCGGTGGTCGCCGAGGCCGGTCCGATCTCCGGGGCGGCGGGCCACGGCCTTGACGCCGGGTGATCGCCGCCGTCGCAGAACGCGCCCAGGAGACCAGGAGACAGAGGGCCGGGGGCGGGCCGGCCCGCCCGGCGCGGAGCAGCGCTCAAGTCCGAGGCCGTGCCGCCGATACCCGGATCGGATGCTGCGTTGCAGCAACGGTCGCCGGGTTCCTGGCCGGACCGGTTCACCCGCCCCCGCGGCGCTCCCGCGAAGTCCCGGGTATGGACCTTCCGCCACGGGCCGGGCGGCCGCCCCGCTTCTGCTTTCGATCCGGAGAATTGAAAATGCGTACCCCGACGAATCACGACGACCGCCTGGCCATGCTCTTCGCTTGCGGCAGCCCGGGCAGCGCCGCCGCGTATCACCAGCTCGCCCCCGAGGCCTCCACCGGCATGCCCGCCAACAAGGAAACGCTCGCGTCCTGGTTCGCCCGCCTGCTGCGCCCCTTCCGGGAATCGGCGTGGGAACGCGAACTCCGCGATCGCGAGGCCTTCCTGTCGCGCGCCCAGAACGTGTTGGACGTCGAGGCCCGCATGCGGACCCTCGAGGACGCCGCACTGGGTCGCAGCCGCGCGCTCGGCTGATTTCCCGGCCGGACCGGGGCCGTCGTCGTTCAGCGCACGAAGAGTCCGGCCCGGCTTTCGAAATACCGGGCCAGATCGTCGATCTCCGGGTCCGTGAGCGCGCGGGCCTGCGCGTTCATGAGGGCGTGGACGCGGGTGCCGTCGCGGTATTCCCGCAGCACCTGGCCGACGTACCTCGACTTCTGACCGGCCAGCCTCGGCGTCTCGGCCGTCACGGGCTCGGTGCCCCCGGGGCCGTGGCACGTTGAACAGGCCGTGGCGGCGGCCGGTGCCGGTGCTTCGGCGCTCGACGGCGCACCGGCTTCGGCCGCCGGCTGCGCGTAGTGAGCGGCGAGATCGCGGAACTCCCGCACCGACAGGATCCTGGCCACGTCCCGCATCGTCGCGTGCGCGCGTCCGCCGTCCTGATACGCCCGCATCGCCGCCACGAAATAGCCCGGCGTCTGCCCACCGAGATTCGGCACGGCCTTCATCGATGCCTGTCCGTGGCAGCCGTTGCACGTGACCGTCTTGCGCTTGCCCGCCGCCGGGTCACCCTCGGCCGCAGCGCTTCCGCACAGGAACACGAGGCACGCGACCCGTGCGGCAGCCGCAACGATGTTCTCTCCGTTTCGGGTCATGGATAGTCTCCTCGTCCGTGCGGGCATGTCGCCGCGTCCGCAGCGTCGCGAATCCGGGTCCCGATGGTACTGTGTGCCGCATGCGCTCCGGGTCCCGGCAGGCCCTGTTCCGTCCGATCCGGCGCGCTCATCGAGACCGAGGTCGTCCTGATCCCGAGGATGGGGGCGTCCGCGACAGGAGCGACAGGCATGAGCGCAGCATTCCGGAACATGACGGGCGATGTCCTGCAGGTGATCGCCATCCTCGGCCGGTCGGCGCAGACGCTGGAACGGATCATCGGCTTCCACAGCGGGCGGCTCGCACGGGGCTACGAGATCTGGTTTCTCGACGACACGGTCGGGCCGGACGATTTCGAGTGGGGACGCACGACCCGCTTCCCCGGCAACTGGGCCCGATTCTCCCGGAATGCCCACGACGATCCGTCCGAGCAATACGCGCGCGTCGAGGACCTCGAACGCTGGCGCGCCTACCGGGCGTCGGGGTTCGACGCGGCGCGTGCCGACGCGTCCTTCGACGGCTGGAAGCTCGCTCAGGCGGCACTGCTGAATGATCGCAGTCCCGATCACCGCATCGTCAAGGTCGTGCCGCTCATTCCCCACGACCCGAAGATGGCCGCGGCGACGCAGTATCCGAAGGCGGCCGGACGCGCGATCTCGCAATGGAAGCTGCGGCGGCCGAAGCGGTTCGTGTTCGGTGCGCGCATCGGTCCGGGCGGTCGCTACCTCGGCGGCGGGTCGGGCGCCTGGGCCGTGTCCGGCGGCACCGGCAAGACTCCCTGACGCCGCCCACGCCGGCGCGGACCGTCACTGGTAGCGCAGCGCCTCGATCGGCTTGAGATACGCCGCCTTGCGGGCCGGGTAGTAGCCGAAGAAGATGCCGACGATCGCGGCCACCGCGAACGACAGCAGCACGGACCAGACCGTCACCTCGGTGTTGATGCCGAAGGTGTTGGTCGCGAGCGCCGCGCAGCCGACGCCGAGCAGCACGCCGACGATGCAGCCGAGCACGGAGACCATCACGGCCTCCAGCAGGAACTGCGCGAGGATGTCGCGCCGGCGCGCGCCGATCGCCATGCGGATGCCGATCTCGCGGGTGCGTTCGGTGACCGACACCAGCATGATGTTCATGATGCCGATCCCGCCCACCACCAGGGAGATGCAGGCGACGGCGCCGAGCAGCAGCGACATCACCTTCGTGGTCTGCGCCTGGACGTCGGCGATGGCGCTCATGTTGCGGACCGTGAAGTCCGGTTCCATGCCTTCCTGGATGCGATGCCGTTCACGCAGCAGCGCCGTGATGTCCTGCTCGGTGTCCGGCATCAGTTCTTCGGAGACGCCCTGCACCATGAACATGCGGACGCTGTTCGGGAACGGATTGCCGAACACCTTGCGTTGCGCCGTGGTGAGCGGCACGACCACCGTGTCGTCCTGATCCCGGCCGTCGAAGCTCTGCCCCTTCGGCGCGAGCGTTCCGGCGACGGTGAAGGGGGCGTTCTGGATGCGGATCGTCTTGCCGAGCGGATCGTCGTCGCCGAACAGCCGGTTCACCACGGTCTGGCCGAGCAGCGCCACGCGGTTGGCCGTGCGGACGTCGGCATCGGTGATCGGATCGCCCTGCCGCAGTTCCCAGCCGCGCGTGACGAGGTAGCTCGGCGTCGCGCCGTACACCTGCGTGTTCCAGTTGACCGAGCCGTACACGATCTGCGCGGAACCCGGCTGCAGCGGCGCCACCTCCGCGACCGTCGGCAGTTCCGCGAGGGCGCGCGCATCGGCGAGCGTCAGCGTCGGCACGGAGCCGGTGCCCGAGCGCACGCCCGAGGTCATCGTGAAGCTCGACAGCACCACGAACAGATTGCTGCCGAGCGTCGCGATGGTCTGCTTCATGATGACCTGCGCGCCCTGGCCGATGGCGAGCATCAGCACCACGGCGCCCACGCCGATGATCATCCCCAGCATGGTCAGGAACGTGCGCAGGCGGTTCGCTCCCATCGCGCGCCACGCCTCGGCGAGGATCGCGCCGATCATTGCACGGTCGCCATGGGATCGTCGCGCGGGACGGGGCCGTCGTGTACGACCCGGCCGTCGAGGAAGGTCACCAGACGCCGGGCGAAGCGAGCGACATCCATCTCGTGCGTGACCAGCGCGATGGTGATGCCGTCCTCCGTGTTGAGCGCGGAGAACAGGTGCATGACGTCGTGACTGGTGCTCGTGTCGAGATTGCCCGTGGGTTCGTCCGCCAGGAGCAGGCGGGGCCGGTTGGCGAGCGCACGCGCGATGGCGACGCGCTGCTGCTGCCCGCCCGAGATCTGGCTCGGCCGCCGATCGGCCTGCTGCGCGAGGCCCACGCGGGCCAGCAGTTCGCTGGCCCGCTCCTCGCGCGCGGCCCGGCGCATGCCCGCGTACACCAGCGGCAGCGCCACGTTGTCGAGCAGGCTGGCGCGGGGCAGCAGATTGAAGCCCTGGAACACGAACCCGATGAAGCGGTTGCGCAGTTTCGCGAGATCGTCGACGTCGAGCGCCGCCGTGTCCTGGCCGTCGAGCACGTAGCGGCCCTCGGTGGGCGTGTCGAGGCAGCCGAGGACGTTCATGAAGGTGGATTTTCCGGACCCCGACGGGCCCATCAGCGCCACGAATTCGCCCGGTGCGATCGTCAGGCTGACATCCTTCAGCACCGGCTGCGGACCGGCCGCCGTCTCGTACTGCTTGTACAGGTGTTCGATCGCGACGACCGGGCCGGTCGCGTGCGGCGCGTCGCTCATCAGAAGGCCCGGACGCGCGGCGCACCGCCGGCCGCCGGGCCGCCGCCCTTGCTCCCGTCGCCGACCCGGTTCTGCAGCGCGATCCGATCGCCCGCCTTCAGTTCGCCGCCGGTGACTTCGACGAACTTGCCGTCGGTGATGCCCAGTTGCACCGGCACGGGCACGAGTTCCTGTCCGCGGACGACGTGGACGCGAGGGCCGCCGCGGCCCTTGCCGTCGCGCCCGTTGCCGCGGCCGTCCTTGGCCGCGCCGCCGCCGGAACCGCCGCTTCCGCCGGCGCCCGTCGCGGAGGCGCCACCGGCGCCGGCCGTCGCGCCGCCGCCGTTGCCGTCGCGCGGACGGAAGCGCAGCGCGGCCGTCGGCACGCGCAGGACGTCGGTGCGCTGATCGACCTGCACGCTGATGTAGGCCGTCATGCCGGGCAGCAGCGTCAGGTCCGTGTTCGACACGCCGACCACGACGTTGTAGGTGACCACGTTCTGCTGGATGATGGGATTCAGGCGGATCTGGCTGATGCTGCCCTTGAACTGGCGGCCCGGGAATGCATCGACCGTGAAGCCGACTTCCTGATCGGTGCGGATCTTGCCGATGTCCGCTTCCGCGACGTTGGTGTTGATCTGCATGCGCGTGAGGTCCTGCGCGATCTGGAACAGCGTGGGCGTCTGGAAGCTCGCCGCGACCGTCTGTCCGATGTCGACCTGCCGCGACACGACCACTCCGGAGACCGGCGAGCGGATCACGCTGTAGTTCACGTTGGCCGTGTCGCGCGCGAGCTGGCCCTGCGAGACGCGCAATTGCGCCTGCGCCGCCTCGCGCGCCTGCACCGCCTGATCGAGATCCTGGCGCGACACGTATTCCTGGCCGAACAGTTCGCGCATGCGCTTCTCGTTGGCCTGCGCGAGCCGCAGCGCCGCCTCCGAATTGGCGACATTGCCGCGGCTCTGCTCGACGGCCGCCCGGAACAGCGTCGGATCCAGTTCGAGCAGGATCTGCCCGTCCTTCACCTTGTCGTTGAAGTCCGCGTACAGCTTGCGCACCGTGCCGGAGACCTGCGTGCCGACGTTCACGAGCACCACCGGATTGAGCGTGCCGTTCGCCGTGACGGTCTGGATGATGTCGCCCTTCGCGACTTCCTCGATCTGGTAGCGCTCGTCGAGGGTCTTCACGCTGCGCTGGTTCCAGGCGGTCCATGCCCACCCGCCGGCGCCCAGCACGGCGGCCAGGATCACGAGGCGCACGATCACGTTCCGGAGGGTCTTTGCATTCATGCGGTGTCGGTCACTTCTTCGGGGCGTCGGGGGCATCGGCGAACAGGTCGCCGTCGAGCAGTCCCACCGCGCGGGCCAGGGTGAGCTTGGCCACGTTCCAGCGGAAACGGGCCTGGATGCGCTGCAGCGTCGCGTTGGCGAGCAGACTCTGCGCCGCCATCAGATCGGTCACCGTGCCCACGCCGGCGCGGTAACGGCCCAGCGCGACGTCGTAGGATTCCTGGGCTGCGGCGACGAGGTCCGCCGCGGCACCCACGGCCTGGCGCTGCGTCCTCACGTCCTGGTACGACTGCCACACTTCGAGCGACACGTCGTTGCGCAGGCGGTCCGCGCCTGCCTGCTGCAGGGCGATCTGCTCGCGCGCCGTCCGGATGTTGTAGGTATCGCGGTAGCCGGTGAAGAGCGGGAAGTTCACCGAGAGACCGACTGCCGCCGACCGCGTGTCCAGGCCAGGCAGCGTCTCCGTCCGGCCGGCGTTGCCGAACAGCGAGACCGTCGGCAGTCCGGCGGATTCCTGGATCGTCACGTTGGCTTCCGCGGCCTTCACGCGCGCCTGGGCCGCGCGCAGATCCGGACGCCGGGTCGCCGCGGCTTCCATCAGCTGGTCCACGGCAGTCTCGCCGGTGTCCCGCGAGACCGTATCCGCCGGCGGCACGATGCGCACGGCGCGGCTTGCCGTCAGACCCACGCGATTGGCGAGCACGCCGCGCGCGACGGCAGCGTCGCCCTCGCTCTGCGTCCGGGACAACTGCGCCTGCGACCACGCGGTCTGCGACTGGAGTACGTCCGCCCGCGTCGCGGTGCCGGCGCGTTGCCGGGCGCGGGCGGCTTCGAGACTCGTGAGGGCCGATTGCTCGGCGGTCCGCGCCGAGACCACTGCCTCTTCGGAGGCGTACAACTGGAAGTACGCCTGGGCCGCGTCGAGCATCACGAGCTGCAGCGTCGCGTTGTGCGCCCAGTTCGCCGCGAACAACGACTGCCGGGCCTGCTCCAGCGCCGCGCTGCGGCCGCCGAAATCGAACAGCAGGTAGTTGAAGCTGAGCGTCCCCGAGCCTTGCATCCGCTGGCCCGAGGTGGTCGTGTTGCGCTGATCGAAACCCTGCACCTGAGCGCCGATCGTGGCGTTCGGCAGGAACGGTGCGCGCGCGATGCCGGACTGCGCAGCCGCGACGCGGGCGGCCGACCAGGTCTCCCGGGTCCGCGGGTTGCGGCACAGGGCGAGATCGATCACGTCGTGCAGCGTGAGTAGCGCCGGTACCGGTGCGTCGTCGGCGCAGGGCGGCCGCGCGGAGTGTTCCCAAGCCTGCGCCGGATGTGCCGGCGCCAGTCCCGATGTCGCGAACGGATCGCCCGGGTCGGCATGCGTCGGACCCGCGAGAAGCAGGACACCGAGCGAGACGAGCACGGGCAGGAAGGTCGGGCGGGGCAAGGGGAAACCGGATCTCAGGGCGCGGCGCTCGCGCGGCAGGGGTTCAGGGGCTCGGCTTGGTCGGGATGCCGGAGTTGGGGTCGGTTCGGGCCGGGGAAGTTCCCGCGCGGCGCATTCAGGGCGACACACTGTTCGAGCTTGCTTGCGCCGACCTGACAATCGCACGGGCGCGTCCGCGGATCGATCCGATCGCCGGGTCGAGTCGTACCCCGACCGCCGTCGACCATAGCACGCCGGTACGATACCGGTGCAGTCTGCGGGCCGGCCCGACGGACGTGCCGGCGGATGGTCGGAGGAGGAGCGATGCGGCGATTTCCGGTGGTGGCGGGCGTGGTGATCCTGCTGGCCGGCATGCTGTGGCCGTGGATCTCGAAGCTCGGGCTGGGACGCCTTCCGGGCGACATCCGCTTCGAGAAGGCGGGCTTCGGTTTCTACTTTCCGATCACGACCGGCCTGATCCTGTCGATCGTCCTGTCCGGCCTGCTGTGGCTGTTCCGCAAGTGAGGAAGCGAGCGACCCTACCGGCACAGCTGCGCGATCTTCTGCTGCTGCACGGCCATCTCCCGGACCATCTCCTCGTCGTTGAGGAAGTGGCGTTCGCCCTTGGCATCGATGCGCGCCACGCGCCCGCCGTTCTGCAGCCACGTGAGCCGGCCCCGGGCCTGGCCGCAGGCCTCCTGCATCTGTTCCGCCTTCTGCCGATCGGCGGCCTCGTTCCGTTCCGCCTCCAGCCGCTCGAGCCGTCGCCGCTGGAACTCGGCTTCCTGCTGCTGGGGCGGGGGAGGCGAGCCCGCTGCCCCGGCGGTCGGGGGCGGGGTCCGGACGGTGCGTCCGCATTTGACGCCGGGCGGCGGCGTTTCACTGTAGTGGACCCGGCCGTCGGCGTCGGTCCAGCGGCAGACGTCGGCCATCACCGGGCCGGCGGCCAGCCAGGCGAGTGCACCGACGACGAGGCGGCGCGTTGAGCGGCGGGTCAGGTTCATGACGCGATTATCGGGGGGACGCAGGGCGCCTGAACAGCCCGGCGGCAGCGCGTCCGCCGGGCGACCGGGTACTGCATAATCCGGACGCATGAGCCTTCGGCCCGCGGGGCCGGCACACTCGGGAGGGTTGGGACATGCTCACGAAGCCTCTGTGGAATCCGGTCGGCGCGGTCGGCCGGTCCGGCGCCGTCAAGCGGTTGGCGTTCGCATTGGGACTGGCCGCCGTGTTCCTGGCGGTGCCGGTGCAGGCCCAGAAGAAATACGGGCCCGGCGCCAGCGACACCGAGATCAAGCTCGGACAGACCATGCCCTACAGCGGACCGGCGTCCGCCTACGGCGCCATCGGCAAGGCCGAGGTCGCCTACTTCAAGATGGTCAACGACCAGGGGGGCATCAACGGCCGCAAGGTCAATCTGATCAGCCTGGACGATGCCTATTCGCCGCCCAAGGCGGTGGAGCAGGTGCGCCGCCTGGTCGAGGAGGAACAGGTGCTGGCCCTGTTCCAGACCCTGGGCACGCCGTCGAACACGGCCATCCACAAGTACGTCAACGCGAAGAGGATGCCCCACCTGTTCCTGGCCACCGGGGCCAGCAAGTGGGGCGATCCGAAGAACTTTCCGTGGACCCTCGGCTTCCAGCCCAGCTACCAGATCGAAGCGAAGATCTACGCCAAGTACATCGTCGGCAACAAGCCGGCCGCGAAGATCGCCGTGCTCTACCAGAACGACGACTACGGCAAGGACTACCTGAAGGGCTTCAAGGAGGGTCTCGGTGCCAAGGTCTCGATGATCGTGGCCGAGCAGTCCTACGAGGTGACCGATCCGACCGTGGACTCGCAGATGGTGACGCTGAAGTCCTCCGGTGCGGACGTGATGTTCACCATCGCCACCCCGAAGTTCGCCGCGCAGGCGATCCGCAAGGTGGCCGACCTCGGCTGGAAGCCGCTGCACTTCGTCAACAACGTGTCGTCCTCGGTCGGCGCCGTGCTCACACCCGCCGGCCTCGACAAGTCCGTCGGGCTGATCACCGCGCTCTACTTGAAGGATCCGACCGACCCGCAGTGGTCCAAGGACCCGGGCATGCAGCGCTGGCGCGATTTCATGGCCAAGTACATGCCCGGCGCCGATGTGTCCGACTTCAATCACGTCTACGGATACGGTGCCGGACAGCTCATGACCGCGGTGCTCAAGTCCTGTGGCGACGACCTGACGCGCGAGAACCTGATGAAGCAGGCCACGAGCATCAAGGACGCGACGCTGGACGTCACGCTGCCGGGCATCCGGTACAACACCGGGCCGAACGATTACTTCCTCGTGGAGCAGCTCCAGCTCGCGCGCTTCGACGGCAAGCGCTGGGTGCTGTTCGGCGAGGTCATCGGGCACGAGTAGTTCGTCGTCATCCGGGTGCGGCGGGGGCAAGCCCGCCCACCCCATTCAACCAGGGGGGAGTTCGTATGCAGTTCAGGGCAATCGTCGCGGCCGCGCTCGCGTTCGGGCTGGTCATCGCGCCTGCGATGGCGCAGAAGAAGGTCGGACCCGGCGTCACCGACACCGAGATCAAGATCGGGCAGACCATGCCCTACAGCGGACCCGCCTCCGCCTACGCCACCATCGGCAAGGCCGAGTCCGCGTATATCGCGATGATCAACGACCAGGGCGGCGTGAACGGTCGAAGGATCAACCTGATCTCGCTGGACGACAGCTACAGCCCGCCCAAGACCGTGGAGCAGACGCGCAAGCTGGTGGAGCAGGAAGAGGTGCTGATGATCTGGCAGTCGCTGGGCACCCCGACCAACACGGCGATCCAGAAGTACCTGAACGCGAAAAAGGTGCCGCACCTGTTCCTCGCCACCGGCGCGAGCAAGTGGGCCGATCCGAAGAACTTTCCGTGGACCATGGGCTTCAACCCGACCTACCAGGCCGAGGCCCGCATCTACGCGCAGCACATCCTCAAGACGAAGCCCGACGCGAAGCTCGCCATCCTCTACCAGAACGACGATTTCGGTAAGGACTACCTGCACGGTTTCAAGGGCATGCTCGGCGACAGGGGCGCGAAGATGATCGTCGGCGAGCAGAGCTACGAGGTCACCGATCCGACGATCGATTCGCAGATCGTGGCGCTGAAGAGCAGCGGTGCGGACACGCTGCTCACGTTCGCCACGCCCAAGTTCGCAGCGCAGGTGATCCGCAAGGTGGCTGAGCTGGGCTGGAAGCCGATGCACTACATGACGAACGTGTCGGCCTCGGTGTCCGCCGTCCTGGCGCCGGCCGGCGTCGAGCGTGCGGCCGGCATCGTGAGCGCGGTCTACTTCAAGGACCTGTCCGATCCGCAGTACAAGAACGACCCCGCCGCCAAGGCCTGGCTCGAGTGGATGCAGAAATATCACAAGAGCGGGGACGTCAACGATGCCTTCAACGTCTACGGCTACATCGTCGGGCAGGTGCTGGTGCACGTGCTGAAGGCCTGCGGCGATGACCTGACGCGCGAGAACGTGATGAAGCAGGCGGCGAACCTCAAGGGGCTGGAACTGCCGCTGATGCTCCCCGGCGTGAAGATCAGCACGAGTCCGACGGACTTCAACCCGATCGGCGAGATGCAGCTGGCGCGATTCGACGGCAAGCGCTGGGTTCCGACCGGCGAAGTGCTCAGCGGGCGGTAGCTGCCGACGGCAGCCCGATGAGGCACTGGCCGCCGGGCTCGGGTGAAACACAACAACGAGGATGCAACCAATGAACGACAAATTCCTGACCGGCCGCGTGGCCGTGATCACCGGCGGCAATCGCGGCATCGGCCGCGCGACGGCGCTGGCCCTGGCGGGGGCGGGTGCGAAGGTCGCCATCGCCGGACGCAATCAGGAGAAGCTCGCCGAGACTCTCGGCATGCTTCGCCAGATGGGCGCGGATGCCGAAGCCTTCACCTGCGACGTGAAGGACGAGGCGCAGGTCAAGAAGCTCGCGGCCGATGTGATGGCCCGATTCGGCGCCGTGCACATCCTCATGAACAACGCCGGCACTGCGATCCGCAAGAACGTGATCGATTTCACGATGGACGAGTGGCGCAATCTCACCGACACCAACATCACCGGCGTCTGGCTCTGCAGCAAGTACTTCGTGCCGCACATGAAGGGCCGCGGCTACGGACGCATCATCAACCTGACCTCGATCATGGCGCACGTCACCAGCACGGGGCGGGGCGTGTATTCGGCGACCAAGCATGCGGTGGCCGGTCTCACCAAGGCGCTGGCGCTCGAACTCGTGGACGACAAGATCACCTGCGTCGCGATCAGCCCGGGATTCATCGCCACCGACCTGACCGCGCCGCTGCGGGCCGACCCGGCGAAGAACCAGGCGCTGATGGACCAGACGCCGATGAAGCGCTGGGGCGAAGCCGACGAGATCGCCTCGCTGGCGCTCTACCTCTGCACCGACAAGGCCGCCTTCATGACCGGCAACGACGTCCTGATGGATGGCGGGTGGTGCGCGCAGTAGTGTCGTGAGCACCCGCGCCCGTCTCCCGGGCGCGGTCGTTCCGGACCGCCGATCGGCGATCGGCGTCGTTCCCGATCGCCGGGTCCGGACGAATATGTAGGTCATCGGTATGGGTTCGCCCGCTAGCCTGACGTCACGCCAGCGGGGGAATCGGATGCAGTCACCTCGAACGTTCGTGGTCAGGATCTACCGTCGCGACGCCGACGCCATCGTCGGGGTCGTCGAGTCGGTGGAGACCGGTGCGGCAGTGCCGTTCCGCTCCGCGGAGACACTGCTCGTCGCGCTCGGTGCCACGTCCTCCGCCGGGCGGGTCCACCCCAACCCCCGAACGGAGGAATCCCCATGAAGCGCACCGTCCTGCTGTCCCTGTGTCTCTGCGCCGGCGCACTGTCCGGATCCGCATGGGCCGCCAAGGTCTCGATGCCAAAGGAGGGCGGCTTCGAGCTGAAGTTCTGCACCATCGGCAGCGGCACCACGATCCTCGCGAACGACCAGGTGTACGCGACCCACTATGCCGGCTCCGCGACACTGGTCGCGACATCGCCGGGCGCGGCGTTCGACCGGCAGACGGCCCGGTGCTGGGGCACGCTCGGCATCGTCGGCGGCAAGGGGCGGCATCTCGGCTACTGCGACATCGCCGACATGGACGGCGACAAATGACCCGATGGAGTACGTTGGGAAGGAGGACAATTCCGGCGGCACCTACACTGCGGTGTCCGGCAGCGGCAAAGAAGTACGAGGGCGCTGACGCTGAAGGGCGAGTACAAGCTCGACTTCTGGCCCGGGCCGGCTGCGGACGGTTACGCCGGGTGCCACCATGGCAAGGGGAACGTACCGACTGAAGTAGACCCCGCGGCGCCGCAAGGGGCGCCGGACGCGGGGCGGCCGACTCCCATGCCGTCCCGCGTGCGCAGAACGAGGAGCGTGCGACATGCGGCAGCAGCAGGCACTACCTGGCGAAGATCACCGCGCCCTGGCTGTTCGGCGTGGTGCCGCGCAGACGTCTGTTCGCGCTGCCTCGATGCCAATCGCGGACGGCCTCTCATCTGGGTGGAGGGGCCGCCCGGCGCCAGCCGTTGCATCGCTGGTCGCGAGCTATCTGGAGAGGGGGCGGGACATGGGAGGAGTGTTCCGGCGTGGGAGGCACAGAGCAAGATCTGACCGAATCTTCCGCGTCAGGATTCGTCTGCGAGAACGAGCAAGAGGCAGGAATGGGTACCGTGACCGTGGACGGAAGTCCGCTCGATCCTGAGGTCGACGTCACTTCAGACGTGTACGCCAATAGTCTGGGCGGCGTGACTGATGCGCCAGCGCCACGACTAGAAGCTCGTCACCATCAAGCCGATAGACAAGGAAGAACGGGAAGCCCTTGATTGGCAAGTGTCGCGTGGAGCGTCGCCCGGGAACTCCCGAATATGGATGCTCGAGTGCTGTCGTCAACGTCAGTTCCACAGCGGCCTGAAACCTCACCCCAATCCCCTGCCCTGCGCTGGCGTAGAAGGCGATTTCGGCGAGGAACTCCGTCTCCGCGCTCGGGAGGAAGCGCGCTCTGCTCACGAGGCAATTCTGCGAGCCTTGGCAAAGACATCCTCCGCAGGAATCGACTGGACTTCACCACGATCGTGGGCATCCAGGCGACGCTCGATCTCCGTTTCCCACGCAGCCTCTGCCTCAGCGGTGGCCGGCTCTTGGAGCGAGACGAGAAGCAGGTCAACCAGTCTGGCCCGGTCTTCGGGGGACAAGGACTTGCCGCGTTCGGCAAGCTCAGCCACTTGATCGGTCATCTCCGACCCCTTGGTCAGTGCATCAGGAGACTGAAGTTTACGGCAACCGAGTCCGTGCACCGGGCGAGTCGATGACTTCCCAAGGAACGGGCGGCCCGGCGGAAGGACACTCATCCGAGGATGCCCTCAAACGTCCCCTATCGATACTGCCGTCGGGTCTGCAAGACCCAGGGAAGGACGAATCGATCGCTCGACGGTAGGGGGCAAGAGGCAAGACCTGGTACCTGGCTCTCCGCCCTCTACGCGGCGGCCGATGCCTGGGAAGCCGGTGTCCGCCTGTTCCTGTCCACGGCGCCGGCATTGCTGGAAAGCGGGCGCCGCGCGACGCTCGAATGGCGGGCGAGCGCGTTGCCCGACTGGGTGCGCGACCTCCATCCGCGGGTCTGGTTCTGGATCGGCCGCGCCGAGACCCAGGTCCGTCCGCTCGATGCCGTCAATACGTTCCAGGCGGCCGTGCAGTTGCTGCGCACGCAGGGCGACGCCGACGGCGTGCTGCTGTGTCTCGCGGCCCTGCTGGGCGTCGGCAACCTGGCCCACCTTGGCCTGGACCGCGCGCGCGAGTGGGCGGGGCAGTTCCTCGCGCTGTGCGATGCGCTGTCCGAGGAACACCTGGCCGCGGCGGACCCCGTGGTGTGGCTGGCCATCGCGAACGTGTGCTTCACGCATCCGCGGCATCGACTCACGCTGGCCATGCCGTCATTAATGGCAACCGCGCTCGAACGGGGCATGGCCTCTCATGGCCTGCTCGGCGGCGCGTCGAGCGCGATGTCGGGCGCCACCTGCACCGGGCAGTTCGAGGTGAGCGAGCGCATCGCGGCCGCGATGATGCCGTTCGTCGATGCGCCGAACGCCAGTCCGAGCGAAGCCGCGTGGTTCCTCTACACCGTGGGGTATCTCCGCTTTCTGCAGACACGTTACGAAGAGGCGCACGCACTGCTCGTGCGCGCCGAACGGCTGGCCGGGTCGGCGGGCCTGCGCGAAGTGCTCTACGAAATCGCGCTGTATCGCTTCATGGTGGAGTTCCGCGCGATGGGGTGGGAACTCGCGTGCCGGTCGTTGCGGGAAGCCGAGACCGTGCCCGTGCAGCGGCGACCGATGCGCATCGCGCTGCTTCGGATCTACCAGGCCCGTCGGGCCACGTGGCAAGGCGAACCGGGGCAGGCGGCCGACCTCGCCGAGGCATCGATGCGGGCCATCGATGCCATCGGCACCGATTACCACGTGATGTGCTTCGGGTTGTTCAGTGCCGACGTGCTCATCCAGGACGGCCGACTCGAACGCGCGGCCGCGCTCGTGCGTCGTGCGCGCGAGATCGTCTGGCCGGCGCAGGCGCTCGATTGCTGGCGAGCCGTGTTGTTGATGACCGAGACCTATCTCGTGCTTCGAGCCGAGGGCCGCGACGCCGCAATGCCATTGTTGCGCGAAGCGCTTCAAGCGGCCCGGGTCGGCATGCGGCGATATTTCCTCCGCTTCCAGGAATGCTGCATGCCGCCGCTGTTCTCACTCGCGCTGGAGGCGGACATCGACACCGAGCTGGTGTGCGAGCTGATCCGGAAGTTCCGATTGCCGCCCCCGGTGAATGCGCCCGACGCCTGGCCGCGGGCCGTGCGCATCCGCACCCTCGGGCGCTTCGACGTCGTCGTCAACGACGAGCCGCTCGAGTATTCGCGGAAGGTCCCGAAGAAGACATTGGCGCTGTTGAAGGCCCTCGTCGCCCACGGGGCGCGCGAGGTGCCCGAAGAGTGGCTCTGCGACATGCTCTGGCGCGACGAGGAAGCGGATGCCGCGAGACAGGCGCTCGGCATCACGGTCATCCGGCTGCGCAAGCTGCTCGGCTGCGCCGAGGCCGTGGCACAGCAGGGCGGCCGCGTATGGCTCGACCGGCAGCGCGTGTGGGTCGATGTCTGGCGCTTCGAGCAAGCGTTCGGGGACGAGGCGTCGCGCGTGCCGGCGATGTTGCTCGACCTCTATGGCGGGACCTTTCTGCCGGACGACGAGGACGAGCCCTGGAGCGTCGCCATGCGCGAGCGGCTGCGAGGCAAGTTCATTCACGTCCTGGCCGCCCATGCCGGGCGGCTCGAAGCCGCGGGAGACAGCGAGGCGGCTGCGGCGTGCTACCTCCGTGGCCTCGACGCCGACGCGATCGTGGAGGCGTTCCACCAGGGGTTGATGCGGTGCTATCGGGCGCTGGGACGGCCGACCGAGGCCATCGGCGCGTTCCGCCGCCTGCGTCAGACGCTGTCGGTGGTGCTCGGCGTGGCGCCGTCCGCCGCGTCGGAGTGCCTTTATCGCGAAGTGCTGGCCGGGCTGCCCGCGCCCCGGAACGAGGCGGCGGTTGCCGAAGACGCGCCCCCGGTGCGTCTCCGAAAGCGGCCACCGCGTCGTTCCGGCACCCGTCCCGGCAGCCGGTCGCGTCCGTGACTGGAACGCGCGTCCCACCGTAGACTGCGGTTCATTGCCGTCCGACCGGAGTTTCCATGGCACGCCTGCCTGCTCGCGCGCGCTTCCTGCTGTTCGTCGCCGCTTTCTTCTGTGTGTCCCAGCCGGGGGCCGCGAGCGACGATCTTCCCGTCGTCGCGAGCATCGAGCCCGCCCGCTACCAAGGCCGCTGGTACGAGATCGCGCGCCTGCCCAATGTCTTCCAGCGCAAGTGCGTGTCCGACGTCATCGCGGACTACACCTTGAGGGACGACGGCCGCATCACCGTGCGCAATCAGTGCACGTCGAAGGCCGGAACGACGGACGCCGTCGAGGGCATCGCCCGTCAACGCCGGCAGGACGGCCCGAACACCCAACTGGAGGTGTCGTTCCTGCCGAAGGGCCTGCGGTGGATCCCGTTCACGTGGGGCGACTACTGGATCCTCGAGCTCGGCGCGGACTACGCGTATTCCGTGGTCGGGACGCCCAACCGCAAATACCTCTGGATCCTGTCGCGGACCCCGTCGATGGACGAGGAACGCTACCGCGGCATTCTCGAGCGCGTCGCCCGGCTCGGCTTCGACGTGTCGGCCGTGGCGCGGACGGTGCAACGGTAGTCGCGAGACCGCGGATCGCCGTCTGCATCGAGCGTCGCCTCCCGCCTCTCGCGAACCGGCCTCCCCGCCGATGCGCTACCCTCGCATCGTCTTCAACGTCTCATGCTCCGTGCCGCCATGACTGCACCCGCACTCCCCCCCATCGTTACCCGTGCCCGCCGCAATGGCCTGGGCGATCTCCTCTGGCGCAGCGCGAAACGGGTGCCGGACAAGCTGGCGCTGGCCTACGGCGATCGGCGCTGGACCTACGCCGCGCTCGATGTCGCCGTCAATCGGATGGCGAATGCCCTCGCGGCCCGCGGCATCGTCAAGGGCGAGCGCGTCGCCTTGCTCTCCCACAACAACGATGCCTTCATCCTCGCGCACTTCGCAGCCGCACGGTTGGGGGCCATCCTCGTGCCGATCAACTTCATGCTGAAGGGCACCGAGGTCGCGTACATCCTCGAGCACAGTGCGGCGGTCGCGATGATCGTGGAGGACAGGCTGTTGCCCGTCGCGGAAGAGGCGCTCTCGCTCGTGCCGCCGACCGTGCGCTTGAAGGGCGTGATCCGGGCGCACGGCGGTGCGGCGCCGACCGGCTGGGAAGACGCGGCCGACTGGGAGAAGCATCCCGACGCGTCGATGCCCGAGGTGGACATGAGCGATGACGAACCGCTGCAGCTGCTCTACACCAGCGGCACCGAATCGCGGCCGAAGGGCGCCACGCTGTCTGCGCGCAACTACATCTCGCAGTACGTGAGCTGCATCGTCGACGGCGAGATGACCGGCGACGACGTCGAAGTCCATGCGCTGCCGCTGTTCCACTGCGCCCAGTTGCACTGTTTCCTGATGCCGGGGATGTATCTCGGCGCGACGAACCTCCTGCTGCCCGGCGCCGATCCGGCGACGATGCTGGCGACGATCGAGTCGGCACGTGCGACCAAGCTCTTCTGTCCGCCCACCGTCTGGATCGGCCTGTTGCGGCATCCGGACTTCGACCGCCGCGATCTGTCGTCGCTGCGCAAGGGCTACTACGGCGCGTCGATCATGCCGATGGAAGTGGTGAAGGAACTCGCCGAGCGGCTGCCGCAGATGCGGCTGTTCAACTTCTACGGGCAGACCGAGATGTCGCCGCTGGCGACCGCATTGAAGCCCGAGGACCAGTTGCGCAAGCTCGGGTCGGCCGGCAAGGCCTGCATCAATGTCGAGACGCGGATCGTCGACGACGACGATCGCCCGGTGCCCGCCAACACGGTCGGCGAGATCGTGCACCGCGGCCCGCACGTGATGCTCGGCTACTGGAACGACCCGGCGAAGACGGCGGAGGCGTTCCGCAACGGCTGGTTCCACAGCGGCGACCTCGGGGTGATGGACGAGGACGGCTACCTGCGCGTGGTCGATCGCAAGAAGGACATGATCAAGACCGGCGGCGAGAACGTCGCGAGCCGCGAGGTGGAGGAGGTCATCTATCAGCATCCGGCCGTGGCCGAGGCTGCCGTGTTCGGTTCGCCGCACCCGCAGTGGATCGAGATGGTGACGGCGGCCGTCGTGTGCAAGGCCGGCAGCCAGGTGACGGCCGAAGCGCTCATCGACCACTGCCGGGAACGCCTGGCCCATTTCAAGGCGCCGAAGCGGGTCGTCTTCGTGGACGCGCTGCCGAAGAACGCGAGCGGCAAGATCCTCAAGCGCGAACTGCGGGAGCAACTGGCGGCCGCGACGCACTGATCCGGACCGGTCGCGGCGGCGCCCGAGGCGACGCCGTCGCGGCTTGCCTGTCCGGGACAAGGCGGCGGAGACCGGGCAGGGCATCGGGTCCAACGCGGGCGCTCGCCCTCGCGGCACTGTCACTCCGTTGACAATTCGCAACTCGCGCGGCGCGCTCGGCGCCTAGCATGACGACGTCGGTCGATTCGCGCCGCTCGCCACCGGGAGTCACCCCGGTGCCGATGGACCGCCGGGCGTCGCGACGACTCCCTGAATCGCCTCTTGTCTCGACGCGTGTGCCGCAGCAATGCCGCGACCGGTTCGCCCACGATCCCGGAGCCGGCGGCACGCCCTGGCGCCGGAGGTCTGCATGTTCCCCTCGTCCCGCGCGCGATGACCCCCCCGATCGACCGGCCGTCGCCGGCGCGCAGGCGCCTGATGATGCCGCGGCTCGTGTTCGCGTCGCTGATGCCCTTCGTCACCGGCGTGGTGCAGTGGTACCTGTGGCCGTGGATCCAGCCTTTCGTCTGGTTCCTGTTCTTTCCGACGGTGTTCTTCAGCGCCCGGGTCGGGGGCTTCCGCGGCGGGGTCGCCAGCACGCTGGTGTCGACACTCATCGTCTGGTACGTGTTCCTGCCGCCCCAGTTGTCGTGGAAGCTCGCCGTGACGGGGCATCTCTGGTCGGTGGCGCTGTTCCTGGCAGTCGGCTACCTCGTCAGCGAAGCCCAGGGGCGGCTCGAGCGAGCCCTGCGGCGGACCGAGGAAGCCCTGGACGGGACACGCCAGGCCAACGAGGAGCTGTCGCGGCTGTACGAGAAGACGCGGGAACTGGACGAACTGAAGACGCGCTTCTTCGCCAACGTCAGCCATGAACTGCGCACGCCGCTCACGCTGATCCTCAATCCGGTGTCGGTGCACCGCGCGACGCCCGGTCTGGATCCGAAGCTGGCCCGGGATCTCGAGGTGGTCGAGCGCAACGCACGACTGCTCTACCGGCACGTCACCGATCTGCTCGACGTTGCGCGATTCGAAGCCGGACGCATGGTGCCGCAACGCGTGCCGGCGGATCTGGCGGCGATGGCCCGGACCGTTGCCTCGCACTTCGAGATCGCGGCGCGGGAGCGTCGCATCGCCCTCGAGGTGATCGGCCCCGAGTCGCTGCCGGCGAACGTGGACGTCGAGATGCTGCAACGCGTCTTCCTGAACCTGATCTCCAACGCGCTCAAGTTCACGCCCGACGGCGGCGTGGTGCAGGTCGCGCTGCAGGGCGCCGATGCGGGGGTCGTGATCCGGGTCCGGGATACCGGGCCGGGCGTGCCGGTCGGCGAGCAGGAGCGCATCTTCGAGCCCTTTCAGCAGGCCGACAGCGGCACGGACCGGCGTTTCACCGGCACGGGACTCGGGCTCGCCATCGTCAGGCAGTTCGTCGATCTCCACGGGGGCGTCGTTTCGGCGCGCGAAGCCCCCGGCGGGGGAGCGCTGTTCGAGGTGCGGCTGCCGGCCGGCGTGCCGGATGCACCGGGCGGTGCGGCGGCCACCGTCCGCGGCATGGATCCGGTGCTGTCGCGCCAGGCGCAGGAGATGGTGCGCCCCGGTGCGACGGCAAGGCCGGAGATGGCAGCGGCGCCGGATGCCCCCCTCGTGCTGATCGTCGAAGACAACGCGGACATGAGCGCCTACCTCGGCGAAGTGCTCGGCGGCGGCGGCCGTCGCCGCGTCGCGTTTGCAGCCGACGGGAGGCAGGGGCTCGAGCGGGCCTGCGCGCTGCAGCCGGACCTCATCGTCACGGATCTGATGATGCCGGACATGAACGGGGCCGACATGGCGATGGCGCTGCGCGCGCAGGCGGGGTTCAGCGAGATCCCCATCGTCGTGCTCACGGCGAAGGTCGACGACGTGCTCCGGATCGCGCTGCTGCGGGCAGGCGTGCAGGACTATCTCGCCAAACCCTTCGACGCGGCGGAACTGGAGGCACGCGTCGACCGCCTGTTGACCGAGCGCAGGCGCGCCGGCCGGCGGTTGCAGGAGAGCGAGCGGCGGTTCGAGGCCACCTTCGAACTGGCGGCGGTCGGGCTGGCCCTCGTGGCGCCCGACGGCAGCTGGCTGCGCGTGAACCGGAAACTGTGCGAGATCGTCGGCTACGACCGCGAAGCCCTGCTGTCGCTCTCCTTCCAGGACATCACGCACCCCGACGACTTGTCCCGCGATCTCGATCTCGTCGGCCAGATGCTGGCGGGGAGGATCGGCACCTACTCGCTCGAGAAGCGCTACATCCGGTGCGACGGCGACATCGTCTGGATCAACCTTACTGTGGCCCTGTCGCGCCGGGCCGGCGGCGAGCCCGACTACTTCATCTCGGTCGTCGAGGACATCCACGCCCGCAAGCGGGCGGAGGCTGCGCTGCGCGAGAGCGAGACGCGCTTCCGGCAGATCTTCGAGAACGTCGCGACCGGGATCGTGATCACCGATCCGGTCGGGCGCTACGAACAGTGCAATCCGGCGTTCAGTGCCCTCGTCGGTTACCCGGAGCAAGTGCTCCGGAGCATGAACCGGACGATGCTGATCCATCCGGAGGATCTGGCGGAGAACACGGCCGGCGTCCGGCGGTTGTTGAGCGGCGAGCAGTCGGCCTTCCAGGTGGAGAACCGCTTCGTGCATCGCGACGGCCACGCGGTCTGGGTGCGAAAGATCGTGTCCACGTTGCCGGGCGAGGACGGCACGCCCTCGCACGTCATCGCCCTGGTCACCGACGTCACGGAATCGCGCCGGTCGCGGGCGGCACTGCTCGAAAGCGAGGCGAGATTCCGCCGGCTGTTCGAGCTGGCGCCCATCGCCATGGGACTGGTCAGTCACGATGACCGGATCGTGGCGCTGAATGCCCGCTTCATCGAGACGCTCGGCTACACGCAGGACGACATTCCGACCCTGGACGTCTGGCGCGAGAAGGCGTATCCCGACCGGTCGTATCGCTATTCGGTGGCCGCCACGTGGATGGCCGTGATGGCGCGCACGGCGAGGGAAGGGGCGGGTGTCGAGAGCATCGAGCGGCGCGTGATCGCCAAGGACGGATCGATCCGCCAGGTGATCGCGTCCACCATTCCCCTGCCCGAAGGCATCCTGTTCGCGCTCCATGACGTGACGGCGATGCGGGCCGCGGAAGAGGGGCTGCGGGCGTCGCGAGCGCGGCTGCAGGCGTTCATTCGCTATGCCCCCATCAGCATTGCCCTGTTCGACCGGCACATGAACTACCTGGCGACCAGCGGCCGGTGGCTGGAGGAATTCGGCCGCGGCTACGCCGACCTGGTCGGACTCAACCACTACGACGTGCTCCCGGACCTGCCCGAGTTCTGGCGGGAAGTGCACCGGCAGGGCATCGCCGGGGCCTCGCTGAAGAACGACGACGACGTGTGGGACCTGGCCGACGGCAGCCGGATCTGGCTGCGGTGGGCGGTCCTGCCGTGGATCGACGAGCACGGCGAGATCGGCGGCATCATCATCTCCACGGAGAACATCACCGACCGGAAGCAGGCGGAGGCGGCGGCGCGCGAGAGCGGCGAGCGCCTTGAAGGCATCGTGAGCTCGGCGATGGACGCCATCATCTCCATCGATGCGGAGCAACGGATCCGCTTCTTCAATCCCGCGGCGGGCCGGATCTTCGGCGTCGATCCGGCAGCGGTCATCGGCACCTCGCTGACGCGTTTCATTCCCGCGCAGTTCCGCGCCCGGCACGGCGATCACGTGCGCGATTTCGCAGCGACCGGCAGCACGGCGCGGCGGATGGGCGCCCTGGGGGAAGTGAGCGGTCTGCGCGCGAGCGGCGAGGAGTTTCCGCTGGAGGCCTCGATCTCCAAGACGACGGTGACCGAGGGCGGGCTGTACACGGTGATCCTGCGGGACATCTCCGAGCGCAAGCAGGCGGATGCCGTGCTGCACGAACTGCGGCGGGAGATGGAACAGATGCACGCGCTGCAGGTGGCCAGTCAGACCGCTGCGGCCATCGCGCACGAACTCAACCAGCCGCTCAATGCCGTCGCCTCGTACAGTGAAGCCGCACTCCGGCTGCTGCGCGCGGGCAATCCCAAGCCGGAGCGGCTGCTCCATGCCCTCGGCAGCAGTGCCGAGCAGGCGCAGCGCGCCGGCCGCGTCATGCGGGAACTCATCGACTTCCTCCACAAGGGCGAGATGCCGATGGAAGAGGTGGATCTGCCGTCGGCCGTGCGGCGGGCGATCGCGGTGTCCGAAGGCAACGCGGCCCCGGGTATCGCCGTGCGCGTCGACACGATGCACCGGCTGCGCAACGTGCGGGGCAATCGGGTGCGCATCGAGAAGGTCCTCGTGAACCTGCTGCGGAACGCCGCCGAGGCCATGGAGGCCGCGGGTACGTCGCACCGCGAGATCGTCATCGACCTGTCGGCGGAGGACGAGCGCATGGCGCGCGTGTCGGTCCGAGACACGGGTCCCGGCCTCACCGAGGAGATGGCGGTGCGGATCTTCGATCCGTTCTACACCACCAAGGCGGGGGGCGTCGGCATGGGGCTCGCCATCTGCCGGTCGCTGATCGAATCCCAGGGCGGACAGCTGTGGGTCGATCGCAGCGGCGACCGGGGGGTGGCCTTCCTCTTCACGCTGCCGTTCGCCGAGTTACTGCGCCCGCGCCGACGCCGACCGTCTACGTGGTCGATGACGACGCCGTCGTGCGCGACGGCTTGCTGCTCTTGATGGAATCCGCGGACCTCGATGCGCGGGCCTTCGACAGCGCCGAGGCGTTTCTCGAGGCGTTCCGGTCCGACCGGCCGTGCTGCCTCGTGCTCGACATGCGCATGCCGGGAATGGACGGGCTCGGGTTGCAGGCGGAACTGGCGCGCCGCGGGGTCTCCCCGCCGATCATCTTCCTGACCGCGCACGGCGACATTCCGACCACGGTCCGCGCGCTCAAGGCCGGTGCCGCGGATTTCCTCACGAAGCCCGTGAGCGGCGCGGTGCTGCTGGAGTGCGTCCAGACGGCGCTCCGGGACAGCGTCAAGGCGTGGGCCGGGGAAGCACCGCTGCGGGAGACGCGGGCGCGGCTGGAGGCGCTGACGGCGCGGGAACGCGAGATCCTCGAACTGGCCGTCGGCGGCCTGCCCAACAAGGCGATCGCACGCAGGCTGGGCATCAGCTTCCGCACGGTCGAGGGCTACCGCTCCCGCATCCTGCAGAAGACCGGAACGGAGTCGCTGATCGAGCTGGCCCACCGGCTGGGGCGGACCGGTCCCCTCGGGGACGACGTCGAGGAGCGGGACGACGACGCCGAACGGCCATCGTGACGGACCGGCGGCCGGCGCCCGTCGGCCGACCTCGTGTCACCACGTACGTGCGTCATCGTATTCCCGGCGGGACGGGGTTCCGGTCCAATGGCATCCGTCCCGATCTTCCCGCGCCTGCCGCCCATGCGCCGTACCGCCACCCGAGTGCAATCGATGCCCGACCTGTCGCCCGACCGGGCGGGGAGCGATGCTGCACGACGCGCCGCGCGGACACGCTTGCGCGCGCCGGTCCCGGCCCCGTGCGGGACGGTGCTCCTCGACGGCGGCGGGCGCATTTCGTTCGCGAACGCCGTGGCCGCCGAACTGTTCGGGCAGCCCTTGACCGAGTTGATCGACCTTCCCATCGCTGCCCTCATCCCGGACCTGCCCCTGCGGGACGGGACGCCCGGGTACAACGCGGCCTTCGTGCGGTTCTGGTTCGCGGACGGGCGATGGGTGCCGTTCCGGTGCGCCGACGGCGCGCGCGGCACCCGGCGGATCGAAGTCGCCATCGAGTCGTGCCGGCTGCAGGACCGGCGGGCCTTCGTGCTCTCCCTGCGGCAGGCGGCCGGGACGATCGACCCGCCTTCCCGGGACCTGTCCCGCCTCGTCGACCGCATCCAGCAGAGCGCGGACGCCGTGCTGATCGCCGACGTCCAGGGGGTCATCACCGACGTGAATCCGGCGTTCGAGTCGCTCACGGGGTTCGGGCGCGATGACGCGCTCGGCCAGTCGCCCCGCATCCTGAGCGGCGGCGAGCACCCGCAGGCGTTCTACGAGGATCTGTGGGCGCAGATCCGGGCCGGACGGGAGTTCCGCGGGCGATTCATCAACCGGAAGAAGACCGGCGAGATCTTCCATGCGGACGAGACGATCCGGCCGTTCGTCGACGAGCACGGGCAGGTCACGCACTACGTCGCGACCGTGCGCGACGTCAGCGCGACCGTGCGCTCCTCCGAAGCGCTGGAATACCTCGCCCACCACGACAGCCACACCGGGCTCGTCAACCGGCGCCTGTTCCTCGAGCGGCTCCGGCACGAGATGGCCGGCGCGCGCCGCAGCGGCGTCGGGTTCGCGCTGCTGTGCCTCGACGTCGATCGGTTCAAGTCCATCAACGACCACCACGGGCATGCGGCGGGCGATGCCCTGCTGATGGCGATGGCGCATCGCCTGACGCAGTGCGTGCGCCAGGTCGACACGGTCGCGCGCCTGGGCGGCGACGAGTTCGCCGTCATCCTCGTTCACGCGACCCAGCCCGCGGAAGTCGCGGGCGTGGCCGACAAGATCCTGCGTGCCCTCGGCGAGCCGGTCCGCTTCGACGGCGTCGATCTGGCCAGCACGGTCAGTATCGGGATCGCCCTGTTCCCGGGCGACGGCAGCGACGAGCACTCGCTGCTGCGGACGGCCGATGCCGCGATGTATCGCGCGAAAGCGGGCTGCGGCAATTCGTGGTGGCTGCCCGGCGCCGTCACGGCGTCGGGGTTCGGGGCCGAGGCAGCGACGAAGCCCTGACGGATTCGGCGATGTCACGGGCCCCCTTGCAGGGCGGGTGCGGGGTGCCCATCCCGACGATGTCGCGTGATCCGAGGTGCGCCGTCCGGCACGGTCCGCATGTCCGCACCGGGTCCGGAGCGCTAGAATCCCTGCATGAGGTCCGCTGCCCGTCTCGTGCTCGTCCTGTGGATGTCCCTGATGCTGCCGCTCCAAAGCGTGGCCGGGGTGCTCATGCCGTTCTGCGCCGGGTCGAGCGACGCTGCGACGAGTGCTCACGGCATGCACGGTGACCATGCGATGCATGCGGACTCGATGTCGGCGGAGGCGTCGACGCCCGCTCCTGGCGGGCAAACGGCGGCAGCGCCGCACGTTGCCGGATGCGATCAGTGCGGCCTGTGCCATCTGGCGTGCGCGGGGGCGCTGCCCGTCTCCGCCCCGGTCCTGGCGGACCGCCTGCAGTCGGTGCTGCGTCCGGCCCCGCAGTCCAACGTCACGCAATTCCTCCCGGATCCGTTCCTGAGACCGCCGCGCCGGCAGGCCGGTTGAGTCCGCGCGCGGCCATCGGCCGCGCCTCCCCTGGATCGAGCGCCTCCCGCCCCGTCGGCGGCCGGCTCACGTGGAGATCACATGAATGCATTGGAACGGACCCAGCCTGTCTGGGGCGGGGTGGCGCTCGGCGTCGCGCTGTCGCTCGGCGGCTGCGTGGGATTGTCGAAGGATGCCGGCCACGCGGGTGTCGCGGCTGACGTTGCCGCTCGACTGGACAAGCGCGTCACCTGGGCGCGCAGCGATGGAGAACAGGCCGGGATCCGCCGGGCGGTCGCCGAACTGCTGGCCCAGCCGCTGTCGGCCGACGATGCCGTGCAGATCGCACTGCTCAACAACCGCGGCCTGCAGGCCCTGTACGGCGAACTCGGCATCGCCGAAACGGACGTGGTCCAGGCCGGCCGGATCGCGAATCCGCGCTTCAGCACGACGCGCACGCGGTCGTCCGAGAGCTTCAAGTACGAGACCTCGCTGACGTTTCCGATCCTCGGCCTGCTGACGATGCCGCAGGCGCTGAAGATGGAGCGCCGGCGCTTCGAGACGGTGAAGCTGCAGGTGACCGATCGGATCCTGCAGCTGGCCGCCGAGACCCGGCGAGCCTACGTGGATGCCGTCGCCGCCGACGCGTCGGTGCGCTACCTCGCACAGGTCCAGGACGCGGCCGATGCCGGCGCCGAACTCGCGCAGCGCATGGCGGCGAAGGGCAACGTCCCGCAACTGGAGCGCCTGCGCGAACAGGCGTTCAGCGCCGATACCGGGATGCAGCGGGTGAAAGCCGAGTCCGCAGCGACGGCTGCACGCGAGCGGCTCACCCGCCTGATGGGCCTGGGCGTCGATGGGGCATCCTTCCAGTTGCCGGAGCGGCTCCCCGATCTGCCGACCGAGGCCGCCGAACTGAAGGACCTCGAAACGTTCGCGCTGGCGCGCCGGCTCGATGTCGCGGCCGCGAAGCGTGACGCCGAGAGCACGGCGGCGTCCCTCGGGCTGACCCGGACGACGCGCTTCATCAACGCCCTGGAAGTCGGGCCGGCCACGCTGCTGGAACACGGCGAGCAGAGCCGCAAGGGCTATGAGATCAGCGTCGAACTGCCGCTGTTCGATTGGGGCGGGAGCCGGGTGGCCCGGGCCGAGTCGATCTATCGGCAGGCGGTGGATCGTGTCGCCGACGTGGCGGTCCAGGCGCGGTCCGACGTGCGCGAGCGCTACGCGCTCTACCGCGATGCCTGGACGATCGCGAAGCGTTACCGCGACGAGATCGTCCCGTTGCGCAGGCGGATCGCCGATGAACATCTGCTGCGCTACAACGGCATGCTGATCGGCGTGTTCGAGCTGCTGGCCGACGCGCGCGAGCAGGTGGCGGCAGCCAACGGCTACCTGCGGGCAGTGCGCGACTACTGGGTGGCCGAGGCCGATCTGCGCCAGGCCCTCGGCGGACGACTGCCCGCCGCCCCCATCGTCCCGCTACCGTCCGACGCGCCTGCGCCGGTCCGTCCTTCCAGCAAAGGGTGACCCCCATGGATCGCAGACACTTCATCCGCACGTCGGCCGCTTCGGCCCTCGGCGCCGCCGCCGTATCGCGCGCCGCGCTGGCCGGGTTGCCGGAACTCGCCACCCAGTCCACGCCGTCCACACAGCCGCCGCGCCTGCCCGAGAGCGGGCGACCGTACCGGCCGGTGGTCACGTTGAACGGCTGGACGCTGCCCTGGCGCATGCGCGACGGCTGGAAGGAATTCCACCTCGTCGCCGAACCGGTGGTGCGCGAGTTCGCGCCCGGCATGACGGCCAACCTGTGGGGTTACAACGGGCAGTCGCCCGGACCGACGATCGAGTGTGTCGAGGGCGACAAGGTGCGCGTCTTCGTGACCAATCGCCTGCCCGAGCACACGGCCGTCCACTGGCACGGCATCCTGCTGCCCAACGGGATGGACGGCGTCGGCGGACTGACGCAGCCGCAGATCCAGCCGGGCCAGACCTACGTGTACGAGTTCGAGATGCGCAAGTCCGGCACCTTCATGTACCACCCGCACGCCGACGAGATGGTGCAGATGGCCATGGGGATGATGGGCGCGATCGTCGTGCATCCGAAGGATCCCGCGGCCCATCTCGTGGATCGCGACTACGTGTTCCTCATCAACGCCTACGACATCGAGCCCGGCAGCTACACGCCCCGGGTCAACACGATGCTCGACTTCAACCTCTGGTCGTGGAACAGCCGCGTGTTCCCGGGCATCGACCACCTGGTGTGCGGCGTCGGCGAGCGGCTGCGCATCCGCATGGGCAATCTGACGATGACGAATCATCCGATGCACATCCACGGCACCGAGATGTTCGTGACCGGCACGGACGGCGGCTGGGTGCGAGAGTCCGCGCAGTGGCCGGAGGTGACGGTCGACATTCCGGTCGGGGCGATGCGCAGCGTCGAGTGCGTCTACACCGATCCGGGCGACTGGTCGTTCCATTGCCACAAGTCGCACCACACGATGGGTCCCATGGGGCACCAGGTGCCCACGATGATCGGCGTGGACCAGAAGGGCCTCTGGCAGAAGATCCGCAAGCTCGTGCCGGGCTACATGGTGATGGGCGATACCGGAATGGCGGAAATGGGCGAGATGCAGATGGATCTGCCCGAGAACACGCTGCCGATGATGACGGGCGACGGCCCCTTCGGGCCCATCGAGATGGGAGGCATGTTCACCGTCGTGAAGGTGCGCGACGGACTCGCGAAGGACCAGTGGCACGTGAAGGACTGGTACGAGCATCCGACGGGCTCGGTGGCCCGCGAGTGGAGGGGCGAACCGGTGTCCGAGGTCCGCATGCCCGGGGCCGTGGCCGACGCGAACACGTTGACGGTGACCCGCGGCGGCGGGGGAGGCGGGCATTCGGGGCATTGAGGCCCATCGTGCGCGCGGGGTCGGCCAGGTCACGGCGGGCGAGGCGCTTTCCATGACGATCCGGCATCCGCCGGCATCGCCGATTGAAGAATGCGCGCCGCCAGCCACGTGACGACGGACCGAGCGCGCCGATGACAAGGTCGCAGGTCGAGGAGACCGGAGCGAGAAACCTGGCGTGGACCCGCCTGGGATCCGCACTGCTGACCCTCTTGTGGCTGGCCCGATGCGGGAGCGGCGGCGGGGCGGCGGTGGCACCACACCCGCGCAGAGCGGCGGGCCGACGACCCAAGGCATCACCGGCACCCGTGTCCGCCTCGACTCGCCGACACGAGGCACCGGTGCCAGGGTCTCCGAGCGCAGCCGGATGCCCGATGTGCGGCTCCTCGGATCGGCTGCCGGTGACCGCTCGGGGCGTTTCCCGCTCACCGTCCGTCCCGCCCTGCGGGGAAGCGACTCGGAGACTCTCCGCGTCCGCGCCACGGGGGCCGGCGGGTCCAACTCGCCTCCCCCGGCGTACGAGGAAACCCCGACCGTCAACGACACGGTGGACGACAAGGCGTCGGTCGATGTCGTGTTCGTGCCGAAGGAGATCGTCGCGACGCGCGTGCAAGGGGACAACCCGTTCGAGGAGCAGGCGTTCGATGTTCTCGCGCGGCCCGGCGCCACGCTCACCTGCGAGGCGATCGAATACCACGACAATCCGCCGGCGGCCAACGGGCAGCCGAACGTGGCGAGCTGGTTCCAGAGCTTCCCGTTGGTCGGCACGTCGAGCCGCTTCGACACCGGGACGTCCGGCGACGGGTCGCCGGCCGGCGAGCATTCGGCCCGCCTGCGCGATCGACGGGCCAAGAACGGCGCGTCCGGCACGATCCGCGTTCCCGTGCGGAGGACGATCTCGCCCTGACGAGCGGCGCGTGGCGTTCTGCGGCCGCGCGGGCGG
>JAXMFE010000026.1:0-1676 GCA_046347985.1 Burkholderiales bacterium | reverse complement strand
GACGATCCGCATGCCGTCGGGACTGAACGCCACTTTCATGACGCTGACGTACTGGCCCTGAGGAAGTCCCTTCAGATCGAACAGGAAGGCTCCCGTCCGCGCGTCCCACACCTTCGCCTCGAACTCTTGACTGAGAGCGCCTCCCGTGACGATGCGCGTGCCGTCCGGGCTGAAGGCCACGCTCGTGACGACGTTCTTGTGTCCTTCGAGCGTGAAGATGCCGCCGCGCACCTGCTGTTTCAGATGGCGCCATTCCCAGCCGCGCTGTCCCCGGGGCACCTTGTCCAGTCGCTCGGCCGCCAGCTTCACGTCGCCGTTGTCGTAAGCGGCGCCGGCCAAAAGAAAGTTGCTCACGCCGAGTTGGTGCTCGGACTCGTTCCTGGCCTTGCTTTCGTCGTCGGCCAGTTTGGCGTTTGAACTCGCGAGTTCCGTGGCCTTGCTCTTGGCGTCGCGTTCGTCATCGGCGAGTTTCGCGTTCTTTTCCGCAAGTCCCTCAGCCTTTTCGCGCTCGGCCTTCTCCCCATCACGCGCGCGATCCGCTTGCACCAGCCCGATACTCGTACCGACGATGCCGCCGACCAGCACGAACAGCATCAGGCTCGCGGCGACGACCTCGCCCTTGTGCCGGCGGACGAACTTCTTGAGTCGGTAGCCGGCGCTCGGGGGCCGCGCCTCCACCACTTCATCCGCCAGGTACCGCTGGATGTCCGCGGCGAGTCCGTTGGCCGTCTCGTACCGGAGGGTGCGGTCCTTCTCCAGCGCTTTCATCACCACCCAGTCCAATTCCCCGCGCAGCGCCTTCGCTAGCTTCGCCGGCTCCGTGCTCCGGTTGGCGGCGATGTTCGGCAGGGCGTCGGCCGTGCTCAGCTTGGTGCTCGGCCGTAGCGGCTCGACCTCACGCACCATGCGGAGCATTTCGAGTATGGCCCCGCGCTTGAACTGCTTGCCGTCGATAGGCGGCGACCCGGTCAGCAGTTCATAGAGCATGACCCCGAGCGCGTACACGTCGGTGCGGGTGTCGATGTCCATCGAGGTCGGGTCGGCCTGCTCGGGCGACATGTACGCCGGCGTGCCGACAATCGCCCCGGTGTCCGCGAAGCTGAGATCCGTCAGCTTCAGCTCGGTCGCCTTGGCCACGCCGAAGTCGATCACCTTCGGCGTCGGCCGCCCGTCCACCTCGGTGACGAGCACGTTGCCGGGCTTCAGGTCGCGGTGGATGATCCCCTTCTGGTGCGCGTGCTGCACCGCCTGGCACACGGATAGGAACAGTTGCAACCTCGCATCGATCGACAGCCGCTGCGCGTCGCAGTACTCGGTGAGCGGCACCCCTTTCACCAACTCCATCACGAAGAACGGCTGGCCGGTCGGGGTCACGCCGCCGTCGTAGATGCGGGCGATGTTCGGGTGGTCCATCAACGCGAGCGCCTGCCGTTCGGCGTCAAACCGGGCCAGCACCGCCTTCGAGTCCATGCCCGTCTTGATGAGCTTCACCGCCACCTGCCGCTTCACCGGCGTGGTCTGGGTGGCCAAGTAGACCGACCCCATTCCCCCTTCGCCGATCACCTCGACGAGGGTGTACCGGCCGGCGATGACAGTGCCCGGTTCGGCCGGCCCGCTACCAGCCCGCGCGACCGGGGGCTCGCCGAAGGTGCCGGTCGCCCCGTCCGGGCCGAAGT
>JAXMFE010000025.1:0-2086 GCA_046347985.1 Burkholderiales bacterium | reverse complement strand
CGCAACCCGGGCGCCGGTGCGGTACGGGTCCACCACCTCTTCGAGCAGCGCACCCAGATCCGCGGGCTCCGGCCGCGCCGTGGGCGACGACGCGAAGTTCGAGAACTCGCTCGAGATCTGCCGCAGCAGCTTGACCTGGGACAGGATGGACGCCACGCACTCATCGAGCACCGGCGAGAGCGGCCTGCCCCTGTCAGTATTCACGCGCTGCGCGTGTTCCGCGGACAACTGGATCGGCGTCAGCGGGTTCTTGATGTCGTGCGCTACCTGCCGGGCCATCTCCGCCCAGGCCTCGAGGCGCTGCGTGCGCTCCAGGTTGGCCCGCTGCATCTTCAGGTCGTCGGCCATCCGGTTGAAGTCTTCCACGAGGCGCCGCAGTTCATCGGACGACGTGGCGGCAATGCGCGCGTCGAGGTCGCCCCTCGCAATGCGGCGGGTCGCCCTCGTGAGGCGGTTCACCGGGTCGGCAATGCGTTCCGCCATCCAGTAACCGATGGCGGCTCCAAGCAGGACGAACAGCACCGCGGCCGAGAGCACGCGCCGGTCGAGTTCGTCGATCTGCTGCTCGATCTCCCGCTGGCGCAGCGTCTGCGGCACGGTCACGATGCCTTCGCGGGCGCCGGCACGCACGGGCGCCGCGGCCACCAGATAGCCCGAGGCGCCCCCGAGTTGTTCCACCATCACGGTCGTGGGCAGGCGGTCGAGCGCAATCGCGCGGTAGACCGCCGACGGCGTGCGAGTCGGCAACAGCCTCGACGCAAACAGCGGCCGCTCACTGGTCGCTCGCAGGCGCGGGCCGTCGAAGAGGTTGACGTCCTGGTCGATCGCCCGCCGCACGAGCAGCATGAACTCGTCGTCGATGCGGTCCAGTGAGCCGGCGCCGCGCTGCTGCAGCGCCACATAGTCCTCGATGAGGCGCTGGGCGACGGTCGCCGTCTTCACGGCGGACTCTTCGATGCCGGTCCGGAACTGGTTTGCGAAGTACGTGCTCGCCGCAAGCGCGAGGACCACCACCGGCACGACCGCCGACGCCACGAACGCGATGAACAGCTTTCGGTAGAAGCTCGAGCGGATCTCACGCAGGAGGGCGCGCCCGCTCGCCGGCGTCTGGGAAGTCAGCGTGTTGAAGGCCGTGCCGCCGGCCACCATCACGATGTAGAGCACGCCACAGAAGAAGACGAGTTCGCCGAGGTTCACCAGGTGGTTGAACCAGGTGAGCACCGGGTAGCCCAGTGCGTAGATGCCGCCACGGTCGTTGAAGAAGTACACGCGGAACGGCTGCCCATCCCGTACGACCGGTCGCCAGAACGCGGTGCGCGCGCCCGCCATCGCCTGGAACACGTCGTCGTCCAGTGGCCAGACGCGCGTGCCGGTCGCGTAGAGCGGCGCACGGCTCCAGCCGTAGAACGCCAGCTCGACGTCGCTGCCGAAGACGGTCTCGCGTTCATCGCCCTGCGGCATCAGCGACTCGAGGTACGGGTTCGGCGACGAGGCGAAGGGCAGTGCCCGGTAATCCAGCTGCGCGCGTACGACGATGCCTCCGACGCGCGCGGCACCGGCGCAGATCGCGCGGCTCGCGCGCAGCACGTTCCGGAGCGACGATCCGAAAGGGGAGACCTCTTCGTAGACTTCCCAGTCCGTGCAGGACCCGCCGCGGTATTCCGGGGCGGCATACTCGGGCAGGTCGAGGGCGAAGCGGCTGACGAGACGTCCGTTCTGCCCGTACAGCTCGACCGCGGACGTGGTGCGGGACCGCGCGAGCTCGGTCTGCGACCACACGATGAACGCCCGGTCGGTGGTCGGCGCCGCATCCTCTGACGCGGTGGTGACGAATGCGGAGAGTTCCGCGAGCCCGTCGATCGCCTCCATGGCCTGGGGCAGCCGCCTGGCCTGGAGATCCTCGCGCAGGCTGGCCACCATCGGCGCAAACTGCGATTCGACGAGATGCTCCTTGGCGTCGACGGTGAACGCATCGAGCGACGGATAGAGCGCGAGTGCCGGCAGTACCAGCCCCAGGAACAGCAGGCCGAGCCGCGCCGCCTGCGAAGCCCTGCGGACCGGTCCGCGCGGCCTCGCCAGCACGACA
>JAXMFE010000024.1:0-3507 GCA_046347985.1 Burkholderiales bacterium | reverse complement strand
GACCAGGATGGCGTGCTCGGCCTGGCGCTCCACCCCGATCTGCTTCAGGGCCGCGGCCACGACTGGGTGTATGTCGCGTACGTCTACGACGGGAACCCGGGGCCGGCGGTCGAGCGGCACCTCCGCATCCGGCGCTGGACGTGGGACGCGACGCGGAAGACGCTCGGCGCCGCGCAGACCGTGCTCGAGAACCTGCCCGCGCACAACGACCACGGCGGCGGACGCCTCGTCTTCGGTCCCGACGGCATGCTCTATCTGTCGCGCGGCGACCAGGGAAGCAACTTCCTCGCGAACTTCTGCAACCCGAACCGCGCCCAGGATCTGCCCTCGGCGAGCGACGTGGCTGCCCGGAACTGGGCCACGTACCAGGGCAAGATCCTGCGCCTGAACCCGGACGGGTCCATTCCGCCGGACAATCCGGTCCTGAACGGGGTGCGCAGCCACATCTTCACCGTCGGCCATCGCAATCCGCAGGGGCTCGTCTTCTCGCGCGACGGGCGGCTGTACGAAGCGGAGCACGGCCCGAGTTCGGACGACGAGGTGAACCTGATCGAGAGCGGGCGGAACTACGGCTGGCCGGAGGTGGCGGGGTTCAGGGATGATCGCGGCTACGTCTATGCCAACTGGTCGGCATCCTCTCCGACGCCCTGCGCGGAGCTGCGGTTCAACAACCTGAACCCGCCCGCGTCGGTGCCACAGCAGAAGGAGTCGGCCTGGAACGAGCCGCGGTTCATGCCGCCGCTGGCCACGTTCTTCACCGTGCCGCCCGGCTACGACTTCGCGAAGAACAGCACGGCCACGATTGGCCCGGGCGGGATCGATCTGTACACGTCCCCCGCGATCCCGGGCTGGGACCGATCCCTGCTCATCGCGGCCATGCGGGCCGGCGCGGTCTACCGAGTGAAACTGGCGGCCGATGGCCGGAGCGTCACCGGCGACCCGGTTGAGTACTTCAAGTCCAACAACCGCTATCGTGACCTGGCCATCAGCCCGGACGGGAGGCGCATCTTCGTCAGTACCGACGATCACGGCACGACGCAGACGGCCGAGGCGACGCGGACGAGCACGCTCACGAACCCCGGGGCCATCCTCGAGTTCACGTACACGCCGTAGGTGTGCGGACGCCCCCAAGTCAGACGGGCCTCCCGGAACCCGTTGAATCGAAAGCGAGCAGACAGATGCCAGTACGGTCGATGCACCGGCGTTCGTTCCTCACCGCAACGCTCGGCACAATTGCTGGAGCGGCGACGCTCAGGGCACAGGCGCAGGCGGCGCAGCAACCGTCGCCGCAGGCCACACCGCGCGATTGGTCCGGCCAGAACCCGGTCCAGTATCCGGACCCGGACATCGTTGCGCTCGATCCCCGCTTCAACCGCTACATCATCCGCAACACGCCGATCCGGCGGCTGCACACGGGCACCCTGTGGGCGGAGGGGCCGGCGTGGAACGGCGTGGGCCGGTATCTCGTGTGGAGCGACATCCCGAACAACGTGCAGATGCGCTATCTCGAGGAAGACGGCCATGTGAGCGTCGTCCGCTCTCCCTCGGGTTACAGCAACGGCAACACGTTCGACTTCCAGGGCCGCCAGCTCTCGAGTGAGCACGGTGGCCGCCGTGTCGTGCGCTACGAGCCCAACGGCACCACGACCGTGATTGCCGACCGGTTCGAGGGCAAGCGGCTCAACTCGCCGAACGATGTCGTCGTGCACCCCGATGGGTCCGTCTGGTTCACCGATCCGATGTACGGCATCAACGGCAACTACGAGGGGTTCAAGGCCGAGTCCGAACTGCCGGTGGCCGTGTACCGCGTCGACCCGCAGAACGCCCAGGTGGTGAAGGTGACCGACGAGTTCGGCGGGCCCAATGGCCTGTGCTTCTCGCCGGACTACAAGCTGCTCTACATCGCGGACACGGGAGGCCCGCGCGAGATCAAGGTGTTCGACGTCGAGGGTCGCGCCCTGCGGCGAGGACGGACGTTTGCCAGGCTCGATTCCCAGGCGTTCGGCCCGGCCGCCGGCGACGGCATCCGGTGCGATGCCGACGGCAACATCTGGGCGGGCGCCCGCCCGGGCGTCCAGGTGGTGGCGCCCTCAGGGGAGCGCATCGGCGTGATTCGCCTGCCCGAGAACTGCGCGAACGTGTGCTTTGGCGGGACGAAGCGCAATCGCCTGTTCATGACGGCCAGCCAGTCGCTCTACGCGGTCTACGTGAACGTTACGGGCGCGCATATCGCGTAAGGCAAGCCATCGCTCTCCCTAAATCCAGTGATATCGCGAACCAGCGAGCTGGGTGAGAATCGGCGCCGTGATCCCGACTCGCGCCCGATGGCTGACTCCCCTGCTGTGTCTGGCCGTGCTGACGGCGGCACCGCCTTCCGCGGGCGCGCAGACGGCGAGGCCGGCCGGCCCCGCCGGGACCGATGCCGACCCTCCAGTGCCGGTCGCTCCCCAGTCCATTTCGCGCGGGGACAACGGCCGCGTGGTGGTGCGCGCGATCCGGCTGACACAGCCGCTGCGCGTGGACGGCCGCCTCGATGACAGTGTGTACGCCGAGAACGAGCCCGCCGGCGGCTTCATCCAGGCGACCCCGGCGAACGGCCAGCCGGCCAGCGAGCGCACCGAGGCCTGGGTGATGTTCGACGACCGGTTCATCTACATCACCGGCAAGTGCTACGACTCGGCGCCGCCGGACAAGTGGACCGCCAACGAGCTGCGGCGCGACACCAACCAGCTTCGACAGAACGACATGTTCGGCGTGCTGATCGACACGTTCCACGATCGGCGGAACGGCTACAACTTCTACGCGAACCCGCTCGGCGGGTTCACCGACCAGGCGGTGACGGACGAGGGCAACCCGAACCCGGACTGGAACCCGGTGTGGGAAGTGCGGACCGGCCGGTTCGACGGAGGCTGGACCGTCGAAATGGCCATCCCCTTCAAGTCGATCCGCTACAACGCCGGCACCAACCAGACGTGGGGGCTCCAGCTGCGGCGGGCGATCCGGCGCAAGAACGAGTGGACCCACCTCACCGCGCTGCCAGCGGCCAATGCCGGCTCGTCCAGCGTCTTCCGCGTGTCGCGCGCCGCATCCCTGGTGGGACTGGACCTGCCGGCGGTCAGCCGGAACGTGGAATTGAAACCATATGGCATCTCCAGGCTGACGACCGACCACGTCCGGACCCCGGCGGTATCGAACGATCCGGAGGGCACGGCCGGACTCGACGCCAAGTACGGCGTGACCGCGAACCTGACGGCGGACCTTACGGTGAACACCGACTTCGCCCAGGTGGAGGTCGACGAGCAGCAGGTGAACCTGACGCGCTTCAGCCTGCAGTTCCCGGAGAAGCGCGACTTCTTCCTCGAGGGACGGGGGATCTTCGACTTCGGACGCTCGGGAGCGGGCTCGGGCGGATCAGCGGCGCTCGGCAACTCCAGCCCCAACAACGCGGCCCCGACGCTGTTCTACAGCCGGCGGATCGGGCTGAATGCCGGCCGGGTCGTGCCGATC
>JAXMFE010000023.1:0-5714 GCA_046347985.1 Burkholderiales bacterium | reverse complement strand
GCGTGACCATCACCGCTCCCACGACCGCTGAGCTCCGGCGGCAGCGCGACCTCGTGCCCGAGGCCGACCTGATCGAACTGCGGCTCGACCACGTCAGCGACCCGGACGTGGCGGCGGCACTCGCCGGGCGAACCCGGCCCGTCATCCTGACGTGCCGCGCGTCGTGGGAGGGTGGGCGCTTCCAGGGCAGCGAGCCCGAGCGGAAATCACTGCTCCGGCAGGCCCTCGAACTCGGCGCCGAGTACGTCGACATCGAGTGGCGCGCGGGCTTCGACGACCTGGTCCGCGAGTTCGGGCCGCGCGTGGTCCTCTCGTCGCACGACTTCTCCGGGATGGGCGCCGACCTTCCGGGGCAGGCTCGCGCGATGGCAGCCAGCGGTGCGGGCGTCGTCAAGATCGCCGTGACCCCCGCCAGGCTCTCGGATTGCGTGATGCTGCTCGACCTGAGCCGCAGCTTCGCGCCCGATCAGGCGTTCGTCCTCATCGCGATGGGCGACGCCGGGCTCCCGACTCGCATCCTCGCGCAGCGCTTCGGCTCGGCGTGGACCTACGCCGGAGCGGTCCGCGACGTCGGCCAGATCTCGGCCCATCGTCTGCTCGAGCAGTTCCGCTTCCGGTCCATCGGTCCCTCGACCGCCGTGTATGGACTGACCGGGTTCCCGATCGGGCACTCCGTGTCACCGGCCATGCACAACGCGGCATTCCGCGCCGCCGGCCTGGATGCGGTGTACCTGCCGCTGCCCGCGGCTGACGTCGACGACTTCCTGGCCTTCGCCAGGGCGTTCGGCGTGCAGGGCGCGAGTGTCACGATTCCACATAAGGTGGCGCTCTTCGGCAAGGTCGACGAGACCGACCAACTGTCGCGGACGGTTGGTGCCCTCAACACGCTGAAGGCGGCCGGCGCGGGCTGGGCGGCGCGGAACACCGATGTCGCCGGATTCCTCCAGCCGCTCCGCGAACGGACGCTCGTCCTGCGTGGCATGCGGGTGTCGGTGCTCGGTGCCGGCGGCTCCGCACGCGCCGTGGCCGTGGGTCTCGCCGCCGAAGGGGCCATCGTGACGATCCACGCGCGCGACGCGGCGAAGGCGGCCGCAGTGGCGCAGGTGGCCGGTGCGCACGTCGGGACACTGCCTCCCGCGGCCGGCTCGTGGGACCTGCTGGTGAACTGCACGCCTGTCGGGATGCACCCAAAGGTCGAGGCCAGTCCGGTCCCGGCTGGCGCGCTCGGCCACGGCCTCGTCTACGACCTGATCTACAACCCCGCCACGACGCAGTTGATGCGCGAGGCTGCCGCGGCCGGCTGTGACACCATCGGCGGGCTGGACATGCTCGTCGGCCAGGCGCAGCACCAGTTCGAATGGTGGACCGGAGTCCAGCCTCCGTCCGGTGTCATGCGAGCGGCTGCGGACGCGCAGCTTGCGGAGTTCAACGCCTCATGAAAATCACGTCTCTCGAAGAATTCAAGGAACTGGCCCAGCGCGGCACCTTCGTGCCGGTCTGCAAGGAACTGGTGGCCGACCTGCTCACGCCGGTCTCCGCCTTCCTGAAGATTGCCGAGGACGCCGACTACGCGTTCCTGCTCGAAAGCGTGGAGGGCGGTGAACACGTCGGACGCTACTCCTTCCTCGGCAAGGATCCGTTCCTCACGCTCAGGTCCTCGAACGGGCGCACGACCATCGAGCGCGCCGGCGAAGTGACCGAAACGGCCGAACCGTTCCTGGCCACGCTCCGCCGCCTGATGACCGACTACCGGTCGCCGTTCGTGCCCGACCTGCCGCGCTTCACGGGCGGTGCCGTCGGCTACTTCGGCTACGGCGCCTCGTCGTGGTTCGAGCCGGTGCTCGGCGACCTCGGCGCGGCACCCGACGGCGCCGACGATGCGGGGTTCATGCTGTTCGATACGGTGCTCGCGTTCGACCACGTGCAGCACCGCATCCTCATCATCGCCAACGCCCGCATCACGCCTGACGACGACCTCGAGTCGCTCTATCAGTTCGCGGTGGCGAAGATCGGCTTCCTCGAGCGGGAACTGGAACGCAACCTGTCGGTCACCCGGCGGGCGCACGCCGAGACGCTGACCTTCACGTCGAACTTCACCCGCGAGCGCTTCGAGGAACAGGTGCGCGTGGCGAAGGACCACATCGCCGCCGGCGACATCTACCAGGTCGTGCTCTCGCAGCGGTTCGAGGCCGAGGTCGGCGCAGACCCCTTCACCGTCTACCGGGCGCTGCGCCATGTGAACCCGTCGCCTTACATGTACTTCATCCGCATGGCCGGCGTGTCGGTGGTGGGCTCGTCGCCGGAGATGCTGGTGCGTGTCGAAGGCGCACGCGTGGAGACGCACCCCATCGCTGGCACACGACGCCGCGGGCGGACCGAGGACGAAGACCAGCGGCTGGGCGAAGAGCTGAAGCGGAACGAGAAGGAGCGGGCCGAGCACGTCATGCTCGTCGACCTCGGCCGCAACGACGTCGGCCGTGTCTGCGACTACGGCTCGGTACGGGTGCCGCAGTTCATGGCGCTCGAGCGCTTCTCGCATGTGATGCACCTGACCTCGGTCGTCGAGGGCACGCTGTCGGGCGAATGCGATCGGCTCGACGCGCTCGCCTCATGCTTCCCGGCCGGCACGGTCTCCGGGGCGCCGAAGGTGCGCGCGATGCAGATCATCCGCGATCTCGAACCGGGCGGCCGCGGCCTCTACGCCGGCGCCGTCGGGTACCTGGACTTCGCGGGCAACCTCGACTTCTGCATCGCCATCCGCACGGTGATCATGTCGAACGGCAAGGCCTTCGTGCAGGCGGGCGCGGGCATCGTCATGGACTCGAACCCGACTGCGGAGTTCGAAGAGACGCGCGACAAGGCGAAGGCAGCGATGCGTGCCCTCGAACTCGCGCAGGCAGGGCTCTGAGACATGGAAGTGCAGATTTCAGAATTCAGATTGCAGATTAGTGGGAGGCAGGCAGCGAGGCGACGCGTGTCGCGCGCGGGAGCGCACTGGGACTGGCGGTGCGGACGCTGCCGCTCCAATCAGCAATCTGCAATCAGCAATCTGCAATCCGTGGTGGGTGTGTGATGGTGTTCGTGCTCGACAACTACGACTCGTTTACCTACAACCTGGTGCAGTATCTCGGCGAACTCGGCGCCAGCGTCGTGGTCAGGCGGAACGACGAGGTGACGGTGGACGACATCCGGGCACTGGCGCCTGAGCGCATCGTGCTCTCGCCCGGACCGGGCCGTCCGGAGGAGGCGGGTGTGATGATGGATGTCATTCGCGACCTGGGCGAGGCGACGCCGATGTTCGGGGTCTGTCTCGGCCATCAGGCGATAGGCGCCGTGTTCGGCGGAGCGGTGGTCCGGGCGCCGGCGCCGATGCACGGCAAGACGTCCACCATCGAACACAACGGACGCGGCGTGTTCACCGGCATCGACGGCGCGTTCCAGGCGTCGCGGTATCACTCGCTGGTGGTCTCACCGGACCGGTTCCCCAGTGACCTCGAGGTCACGGCGCGCACGCACGACGACGGCGTGATCATGGGGCTGCGGCACCGCACGCTGCCGATTCACGGCGTCCAGTTCCACCCGGAGTCGATCCTGACCAACGAGGGCCATCGCATTCTCCGGAACTTTCTCGACGGGCGGTTGGACTGATGTTCCAGACACTCATCGACAAGCTCATACGTCACGACGACCTCACCGCTGAGGAAGCCTCCGCGGCGATGGCGGAAGTCATGGAAGGCCGGGCGGGCGAGGCCCAGATCGCCGGCTTCCTCGTCGGGCTCGCCATGAAGGGCGAACGGCCGCAGGAAATCGTCGGCCTCGCGCGGACGATGCGCGCCCATGCCGTGTCGCTGTCGCGCCGGTTCGATCCGGTGTTCGACACCTGCGGGACGGGAGGCGACCGGTCCGGGACGTTCAACATCTCCACCTGCTCCGCGATCGTGCTCGCCGCGGCTGGCGTGCGCGTGGCGAAGCACGGCAACCGCTCGGTCTCGAGCCTCTCCGGCAGTGCCGACGTGTTCGAGGTGCTCGGCGTGAACGTCTCCGCTGCACCGCCGGTTGTCGAGCGGTGCCTCGCCGAGGCGGGCATCGGCTTCTTCTTCGCGCCGACCTTCCATCCGTCGATGCGGCACGCAGGCCCGGCCCGGCGTGCGCTCGGCGTGCGCACGGCCTTCAACCTGCTCGGGCCCCTGACGAACCCCGCGGGCGCGTCGCGGCAGATCGTCGGCGTGCCCAGGCCGGAGTTCACCGAACTCATGGCGCGCAGCCTGATGCTGCTCGGATCGGAACGCGCGTGGGTCGTGCACGGCGCCGACGGCATCGACGAGCTCTCGACCACCGGCTACACGAAGGTCTCGGAGTGCTGCAACGGCGCGGTCAAGACGTTCTATCTGCACCCGGCGGACTTCGGCCTCCACAAGGCGGCGCCGGGCGCGCTCAGGGGCGGGTCCGCCGCCGACAACGCGGCGATCATCGAGGGCGTCCTGAACGGCGTTACCGGCCCGACGCGTGACGTCGTGCTGCTGAACACGGGCGCGGCGCTGTTCGTCGCCGGCCGTGCTGAGTCCATTCGTGCGGGGATGCACGAAGCGGCCAGGGCGATCGACAGCGGTGCGGCGAAAGCCACGCTGGCCCGGCTCGTCACCCTGTCGCAGGCCGACGCGGCCGTGGCCGGAGCCGGACGATGAGCATCGAGCCGTCGTCCGCCACCGCCGACCTGCTCGGCACGATCGTCGCCGCCACCAAGCGGATCACGGAGGTGCGGCAGGAGCGGGAGCCGCTCGCGGCACTGGCGAGGCGGGCCGAGCAGCGCACGCCGCGGCCGGGCGCGTTCACGAGCGCGCTGTCGCGCACCGACCGCTGGAACATCATCGCGGAGTGCAAGCGGCGCTCGCCGTCGAAGGGCGTGCTGCGCGCCGAGTACGATCCGGTGGCGATTGCCACCTCGTATGCGCGCGCCGGGGCCGCGGCGATCTCCGTGCTGACCGAGCCGACCTTCTTCGACGGTGCGCCGGCGCATCTCGAGGCGGTGCGGGCTGCCGTCACGACGCCGCTGATCAGGAAAGACTTCATCGTGTCGGAGTATCAGCTGCTCGAAGCGCGGGCGCTGGGGGCGGATGCGGCGCTGCTGATCGTGGCGGCGCTGTCGCCCGCGGAACTGGTGCAACTCTCGAAGACCGCCGCCTCGCTCGGGCTCGACGTGCTCGTCGAGGTCCACAGTGCGGAGGAACTGGCGATTGCCATCGATGCCGGCGCGTCGATCATCGGCGTCAACAACCGGAACCTGCGGACGCTCGCGGTGGACGTGCACGCGTCCGAGAGCCTGGTGGCGCAGATGCCGAAGGGTGTCGTGGCGGTGAGTGAAAGCGGGCTGAAGTCGTCGGCCGATCTGTCGCGGCTGTCCGCGCTCGGGTACGGGGCGTTCCTCATCGGTGAGCGGTTCATGACCGACCCCGATCCCGGCGCGGCGCTGACCACCCTGCTGAACGGTGCCTGATGTTCGTGAAGGTGTGCGGCATCACGAGGGAAGCGGACGCGCAGGTGGCCGTCGAATGCGGCGCCTCGGCCATCGGCTTCATCTTCTGGCCGGGGAGCCGGCGCTATGTGGCGCCGGAGGTGGCCCGGAGCATTGTCCAGTCGCTTCCGCCGTTCGTGACGCCGGTCGGAGTGTTCGTGAACGAGCCGGCGGATCGCGTCAACGCCGTCGCGGCGTTGGC
>JAXMFE010000022.1:0-1747 GCA_046347985.1 Burkholderiales bacterium | reverse complement strand
GTTCATCTCCGCTTTGACCTGGCCGGGATGCGGAGTCAGCAGGAGGATACGGTTGCCGATTTTCACTGCCTCGGGGATGGAGTGGGTGACGAACAGCACGGTGAACCGCGTCTCGTCCCACAGTTGTAGCAATTCGTCCTGCATGCGCCGGCGAGTCAGGGCGTCGAGCGCGGCAAAAGGCTCGTCCATCAGCAGGATATCCGGCTCCATCGCCATGCCGCGAGCGATGGCGACGCGCTGCTTCATGCCGCCCGACAGCGTGTGCGGATAGGCGTCGGCGAAGCGCGTCAGGTGCACCTTCTCGATGTACTGCATTGCCTTCTCATCCGCCGCCTTGCCGCGCAGTTTGCCGGAGGTCTGCAGCGCGAAGGCAACGTTCTGGCGGACCGTCTTCCAGGGCAGAAGCTGGTCGAATTCCTGGAACACCATCATCCGGTCGGGGCCGGGCCGGGTGATCCTCTGGCCCTTCAGGCGGATTTCCCCCTCCACCGGCGCCATGTAGCCGCCCACTGCCTTCAGCAGCGTCGACTTGCCGCAGCCCGAGGGGCCGAGCAGGACGAAGCGGTCGGAGCGCAGGACGGTAAAGTCGACGCGGTACGTAGCGGTGACCAGGTGGTCCCGCGTCTTGTAGCGAAGGGTGACGCCGCGCACGTCGAGCAGCGGCGGCGATTGGGTCATGTCGAGCATCTTCTTCCCGGACGTTCGCAGGGGCGTATTGCCCGCTGTCATACAGCTTTGGTTGGGGAATGCGAAACGCGCTTACGATTTGTCAGACGTCAAAACGACGGGGAGCGCGGCGACCAAGACCCGTGCATCGGCAATTGCAGCCATCGCCTCCGCGGTCGTCGGAAGCACCTCGCTCCGCTGATATTCCGAGCCGGAATCGAAATGGCGCTGTCGCCGTCACGCTGTCCGCTTCGTAGCGGAGCCGGCCTCTCGCGTGTGCCGGCCCCCTTTGCGGCGAACGCTCGGGCAAGGTCGTGCGTTTGATCCCGCCGTCGGTGCGGGGGACGGGCGAACTTCCAACGCGACAGGCGGATGGGCGAAGGCGTTCGGATTTGCGGAATGGCCAGGAACAGGACGGTTCAATCCCCCGGCCCCTTTGGCGCACTTCTGTCCCGTGGGGATGGATCACCTGAGCCGACCGCGATCACCGGCCGGGCCTGGCGGCCCGAACCACGACGGCCGCGCTTAGCGACCTCGCTGCCATCACCTTGAGCCCCCGCCCGCTTCGCCGCACAGTGCCGGCCGGAGGAACCCGCACCATGTCAGAAATCCGCAGCATCCTGCGCAACCACATGAAGGAAAAGCTTGCCGCCGGGCAGGTCGTCGCCTCAATGACCGTCCGCCTGTCGCGCTCGATTGAGATTGCCGCCATCGCCGCATCCGCCGGCTTCGACACGCTTTACGTCGACCTCGAGCACAACACGCTCTCGATCGACACCTGCTGCCAGATCTGTATCAGCGCGCAGCAGATCGGCATCACGCCGCTCGTGCGGGTACCGGCCAACACGCCCGAATACATCTGCCGCGTGCTGGATGGCGGCGCGATGGGCGTCATCACGCCGCACGTCCGCTCCGCCGCCGAGGCCCGCGCCATGGTGGACCTGGTGAAATTTCCCCCGCTCGGCCATCGCTCCGCCGGCGGCGCGCTGAGCCAGTACGGCTATCGCAACTTCCCCATGACCGAGACGCAGGCGGCGATGAATGACGCCACGTCGCTGGTGGTGATGATGGAAACGGTCGC
>JAXMFE010000021.1:0-3215 GCA_046347985.1 Burkholderiales bacterium | reverse complement strand
CGAACGCCCCGAGGTGCAGCACGTGCGCGCCGCTGTACGAGGTGCCCCAGACGCCGATGCGATCAGGATTCACCTCCTTCTGCAACTGCGTCCACGTGATCGCGTTGCGGTAGTCGTCGATCTGCTGCGAGGGGAAGATCTGCCCACGCGGTTCGCCTTCGCTCGCGCCGAGGAAGCGGTAGTCGAACACCGTCACCACGAATCCTGCCGCGACGAAGCGTTCGGCGAAGTTCGCGAGCAGCGCCTCCTTCGGCGCACTGAATCCGTGGGCCATCACGATGGCGGGACGCTTCTCGTCCGGCTTCAGGTTCTTCGGCACGTAGTACCACGCGGCCATGTTCAGGCCTTCGCTGTGGATCGTGACGTCTCGTCGGGTGAAGTTCTGAGCCTGGGCAAGCGCCGAGGCGACGAACAGCAGGAACACCAGGCCCACGCGGGCCAACGGCAGAGGGAAGTTCGACATCGCAGGACTCCGTGACAGGTTGAAGGGGGCACCACCGAAACGGTGATGCGTCCTCAGCCTGCGACAGCAGCCATTACCGATCCCGAACCGATGTCGTCTTCCCCGGCGACGCGAGCGCCGTCTCGTAGAGTTGCCGCAAGGCGGGCGTCGATGTCTCCCCGGGTGCCCTCGCGTCGAGATGCTGCCGATGGGCATCGACCGCATCGTGGGCCCGGCCCGATTCGAGCAGATGCCTCAAGAGCAACTCCGCGAGTCGCGGCGCTTCCGGCACCGTCAGGAAAGCCTGCTGCGCAATGTGCAATGCCCCTGCGCCATCGCCACGGGCCTCGAGCCGCTCCGCCAGTTCCAGTGCCCACCGGACCACTTCCGCCTCCAGTTGCCGGCGGGGCGTCAGGCTCCAGACGGCATCCGGTTCGTCCGCCAGCAGCCGCCCCCGATACCAGTCACAGGCCTGCAAGAAGGCATTCGCGTCTTCGCGCGCAGCGGCCATCGCGGCTTGCAGGGCGAACTTGTCCACCCAGACGACCGCGGGATCGAGCGACACCAGTCCGTTCTCGCTGCGCACGGCCTCCGGGTGACCCAGCAACTTGCGCAGGCGATGCAGCGCCACGCGGAAGGCATCCCGCGCGGCGTCGCCGTCCTCATCGGGCCACAGGGCATCGATCAGCGTCTGGTCACGCACCCCGGCCGGGTCGCCACAGATCAGCCGCTGCAGGAAGGCCAGCGGCTTGCGCGGCGCCCGGCCCGAGAATGCGAGCGGTGCGCCGTCGATGCTCACTTCGAATGACCCGAGCGCACGGATCCGGATCGGGAGCGGCCAGGCCTCCAGCCACGACCGCGGCGCTTCCAGGTGGAATTCACGGATGAAGTGGCGCACGTGCACGGTCTCGATGTCGCGTTCGAGCGCGGCCGCGGCCAGACGCGACGACCAGAGGCGACTCCACGACAACAGGTGGGCGTAGAGGTCGAAGCGATGCCGCTCGACGGCGAACACCTCGCCGAGCCATCGCTGCACGGCCGCCTCGTCGCGGCGACGCAAGGCCAGCACGGCTTCGCCGGCGTCCAGCACCCAGCGCGCCCATCCCATGTTGCGGCGGGACGACCACCGTTCGTGCTCGGCCATCCAGCGCCGCGCGACAGGCTCATCGCGGGACTCTACGCAGGCCCAGACCAGGCAGTTCAGTCCGACGAGGATGTGGGGAATCGATCCGGCGTAGTCGTACAGGCGGTAGGCCTCGAGGGCGCTGTCGCGCGCAGCGCCCGGATCCGCCATGACCAGTCCATGGTAGCCGCGCATGTTCACGATCGACGCGGCCTCGTACGGCTGATCCGGCAAGTGGATGCGGGCGAAGCGTTCGATGCGCGCTTCCCCCGAGTGGAAGTCGCCGCGGTCCAGATCCACGAAGTAGCCGATGATGCAGGCGAAGCGCTCCGCCGTGTGCACGCCTTCCTCGCGGGCGATCGCCTGATCGGCGTCGATAGCCCGTCTTCCGAGTTCCCTCTCCCCGCTCACGGCGGCATACCACCCGATCACCGCCCAGGCGAAGATCCGCGAGTAGACCGTCACGACCGGATCATCGAGGAGCGGGGTGAGCATGTCCGCCGCTTGCGCGCTTTCCGTCAAGTGGCCCGTGAAGGCGCCGTAGAGGCAAAGATGCGTCGCGGCAATCACGCGCAGATTGACGTCGAGCCCTGCGCGCAGCAGGTCTCGCACACGCTGCGCACACCGTTCGAAGCCCGGATGATCGGGCATGCGATAGGTGGCCGAGATCAGCAGCGCCGATTGCGCCCGGAGTTCCTGTTCGAGGGAGCCGAACGAGAAGTCCGGTTCGAGGATCATGCCCAGAACCGGGATCCACGGGTCGATCGGCGTGAAGCGGTTGTACTCCAGGAATAGCGCCTCGACCATGCCGGCCGCGACTTGCACCTGGCACAACCGATCGCCCTCGCGAACCGCCTGCGCGTACGCTCGCTCGAGCACCGTCCGGGCGCCCGGCGGATTGACGCCGATCTGCGCCGTGCCGAACCAATGCAGCAGCCACGCACGGCCTTCCACGCGCTCCCGTGGCAGTGCGTCCATCCAGTCCGTCACGACCTTCCAGCGGCCCTGCCCGATCAGCGGCCCTGCGTGCTTCAGCACCAGCGCCTCCGCTGCACCGAAATCGCCGGACGCCACCCAAAGCGGCAGCGCCAGTTCCGGACGGCCTGCCGCTTCGAGCAACCCGGCGGCCCGGCGGGCGATGACGCCCCGTTGGTCCGCGGTCAGATCGGATTCGGCCCGATGCTGGAGAAAGACCCGGAACAGGGCGTGGAACTGATAGCTGGTCTCCTCCCCGCGGCGACGATCGGTGAAGAGGTGACGGCGATACAGCTGTTCGAGCAATCGCCCGGCGGCGTCGGATCCGGTCAGTGCCGTCGCCAGCCGCTCGCTCATGTCCGGCAGATACGACAACTGGAGCAACAGCAGGCGATCTTCCGGGGCGGCGCGATCGAAGATCTGCCCGGCGAAGTACGCGAAGACCTGTTGCAGGGAATCCGTATCCGGGGTTCGGGCGATGCGACCGCCGCGCCGCCACTGCTCGGCGAGCAGCACGAGACCCGCCGCCCAGCCGCCGGACCGATCGTGCAGCGCTTCGACGGTGGCCGCATCGGCCTGGAGATGCGCCGCGGACAGCAGGGCGGCCGCTTCCTCTGCCGTCAGCTTGAGCGAATCCCATTCGATCAGGGCGATGGTGCGGTTCGCCGTCAGGCG
>JAXMFE010000020.1:0-3764 GCA_046347985.1 Burkholderiales bacterium | reverse complement strand
ACGCGAGATTCGACATCGGGAAGGTGCTCGAGAAGCTGCTGCTCAAGGGCAGCATCGTGGTCAAGAAGGCGTACTGCGACTGGGAGCGCTACAAGGAATTCAAGGGGCCCATGCACGAGGCCTCCTTCGAGCTGATCGAGATCCCGCACGTGCGCATGTCGGGCAAGAATTCCGCCGACATCCGCATGGTCGTCGACGCGCTCGACCTCTGCTATACCAAGTCGCACGTCGACACGTTCGTGATCGTGAGCGGCGACTCCGACTTCTCGCCGCTGGTGAGCAAGCTGCGCGAGAACAACAAGATCGTCATTGGCGTAGGGGTCAAGAGTTCCACGTCCGACCTGCTGATCGCCAACTGCGACGAGTTCATCTACTACGACGACCTGGTGCGCAAGGAAGAGCAGCGGCGCGGGCGGAAGAAGGCGCCGGCGAGGCAGACGCCGCAGAAGCAGGCCGCCGCGGCTCAGGCGAGCGCCGCGGGGTCGGCGGCTGCGGGCACGTCGCACAACAGTTCCGACGAGGAGAAGAGGCAGGAGGCCTTCGACCTCGTGCTCGCGACGATCGAGGACCTTGCGGAGGAACGCGAGGAAGACGAGCCGATCTGGGGCTCGATGATCAAGCAGGCGCTGAAGCGCAAGCGTCCCGGCTTCAACGAGACGTACCACGGCTTCCGCAGCTTCAGCCAGCTCCTCGAGGAGGCGCGGGCGCGCAAGCTGATCGACATCGAGAAGGACGAGAAGTCGGGGGGCTATCTCGTCAAGTCCGTGGCAGGCTGAGCAAGGGCTGGGCTGGAGGCTGATTCGCTTGCGGCGATGACTGAGCGTCCTGTTCGACGCCTGGCAGGCATCCAGCAGGACCATTGAACTGCCTGGTCACTGAAACCAACGGCCTTTGTCATACGGCCCGTCCGCTCATCGAACGGCCGGCGGTCCGGCCTGGCACTCCTCGCTGGATTGCGTCGTGACGTCGGCGAGCGACGCGGCGTCGGCGAGGAACTGAGAGGCCGCACTTCCAAGGCCGCGGCGGGCACCCAGTCAACGAGCCCGGGCGCGCACCGCGAGGGCCCGCGCGCTGCGCGCAAGCAGGATTGCGTCTGCGCCAACCGCAATGAACCTGGCGCCGCGGTCGGCATGGCGTCTCGCGAGTTCCTCATCCGGGCAGAAGATGCCCGCAGCCTTGCCTGCGCGACGGATGGCGTCAATCGCCGACTCGATGGCAGCGATGACATCGGGGTGCGTGGGTTGCCCGAGGTGCCCCATCGATGCGGCAAGGTCGACGGGCCCGATGAACACGCCGTCGACCCCGTCGACGCGAGCGATCGCTTCGGCATTCCCAGCAGCCGTGGCCGATTCGACCTGCACGAGCAGGCACTGCGTCTCGTTAGCCGCAGCGAGGTAGTCCTGCCAGCCGCCCCAGCGCGACGCACGGGCGAGGATGCTGCCGACACCCCGGATTCCCTCGGGCGGATAACGGGTCGCACGGACCAACTCGCGCGCCTGCGCCGCCGTCTCGACCATCGGGACCATCAGTGTCGTGGCGCCGACATCGAGAACCTGCTTGATGAGGCTCGCATCGTGGCTCGGAACGCGCACGACGGGATGCGCCCCGTACGGCGCGATCGCCCGCAGGACCGACAGTATCGACGGCAGATCATACGGTCCGTGCTCCCCGTCGATCAGCAGCCAGTCGAAACCGGCCGTGGCGCACACCTCGGCGGAGTTCGGATCGGCAAGGGCGAGCCACAGGCCGACCTGCACCTCGTCGCGTCGCAGTGCCGCCTTGAACGGATTGACTGGGGTTGCGGTCACGGCTTCACACCATCCTGCAGGCGACAGACCCGAGGGCGCCAAGATTGGCACGAATCTCGTCGCCCGCGGTCACGGGCACCATCGGTCCCAGGGCGCCGGACAGGATGACCTCGCCGGCCTTCAGCGCCTGGCCGCGTTCGGCCATCGCGCACGCGAGCCAATGGGCGGCGCGCAGAGGATGCCCCATGCAGGCTGCCCCGTTGCCGCTCGAGACGGTCGACCCGTTCTTCTGCAACTCCATCGGAAGCTCCGCCAGTGAGAGCCGGCCCACATCCACGGACTGGTCGCCCAGCACGTACAGGCCGCAAGATGCGTTGTCGGCCACCGTGTCGGCCAGCGTGATCTTCCAGTCGGCGATGGCGCTGTCCACGATCTCGAGCGCCGCGACGCACGTGGACATGCACGCGAGAAACTGTCCATAGGACGGCAGGCCCTCCGGCAGGTCGCGTCCGACGACGAACGCCACTTCGGCCTCGATCCGGGGCTGCATCAGGCGCCCGACCGGAATGGCACTGCCTTGCAGGAACTCCATGTCGTCGAACAGCACGCCGAAGTCCGGCTGGTCGACGCCGAGCTGCCTTTGCACGGCTGCGGACGTGAGGCCGATCTTCTTGCCGATGACCCGCCCGCCACAGGCGATGCGCTCCCGCGTGTTGACCTCGGCGACGGCGTAGGCCTCCGTGAGCGATGCGATGCCGAAGGTCGTCGAGATGGGCGGAATCGGCCGGCGTGAGGCGCGTGATTCGCGCAGCGCGCGGGCTGCAGCGGCAATGCGATCGACACCCATCGAAGGTGGGCTATTCATGGACGTCGTGATCCTCAGGCGGCCTGCCGTGACGCGGCGCCGGCCGGCAGACCGGCCGTGTCGACGCAGGCCGGTCCTCCGCCGGCATCACTGAGTGCGCGGACCAGCGCCCGCGTCAGCGTCGACACCTCCGCCGCCGGCACCACGCCATACACGAACCGGTCGGGCCGCAGCACGGCGACGCTCCCAGGCCCGTGGCCGCGCGAGCGGAACCAGTCGATGAGCGTGCCGTGGACATCCTCGACCTCGACGACGCCGTCCGGACTGGTCCGGTCCACTCGGCCCTGCGGGCGGCCGCCCAGCGGATACAGCGCGACGAAGCGCGCGCCCAGCCTGTGCCAGGTCTCGATGTCGTCCGACGCCAGGCCGCCACGCGGATCCACTCCGAGTCCGATCACGGCGTAACCATGGCCGAGCAGTTCGTCGAGGAGATGCCGCTGTCCGTCCACGTCGCGCACCGTCGGTTGCGGTGCCAGTCGACCGGGCGCGGCGCGTCTTTTCGCACGCGGCAGGCCGAAGTAACAATCCTCGTTGTAGTACGGCAGCGGGACGAAGCGACCGTCGCGGAGGAACGGCCCGACCACCGGCAGGCGCGTCGCGACGCGGGTGATCATGTTGCGCAGCAGCGCCCTGACGGGATTTGCCATGGACACGAAGTCCTTCATGCGCACCGCCGTCTGGATCATGTCGCGCACGTGCGGGAGGCGCTCCGCCTGGTAAGACTCGAGCAGTGCCTCTCCGCCACGGCCGTCGAGCACGGCGTCGAGCTTCCACGAGAGATTCCACGCGTCGCGGACCCCGGCATTCATGCCCTGGCCGATGAACTGCGGCGTCATGTGCGCCGCATCCCCCGCCAGGAAGATGCGCCCCACGCGCCAGCGCTCGGCGATCAGCGCGTTGAAGGTGTAGACGAGGTGACGCAGCACGTCGAACTTGTCGACGTCGACGTGTCGCGCGAGGTACTCGCGTACCGTCGCGGGCGACTCCATGTATTCGCGCGTCTGCCCGGGCATCAGCATGAATTCGAAGCGATGGTGACCGTCCGGCTGCACGCACGACACCGTCGGGCAGACCGGGTCGCAGATGAAGTTGAAGTACGGGATGTGGTGCAGGCCGCTGCCACGCTGCTTCTCGACGATGTCCACGACCAG
>JAXMFE010000002.1:0-714189 GCA_046347985.1 Burkholderiales bacterium | reverse complement strand
CGGGCCGAACTCATCTTCGAAGCCGTGCCCGAGACGCTGGAGGCCAAGCGCGACGGCCTGACCCGCATCTGCGCGTCGGCCCCGTCCGGGGCGATCATCGCCTCCACGACCTCGACGATTCTCGCATCGGAACTTGCCGAGTTCGTTGCGAAGCCGGAGCGCTTCCTGAACGCCCACTGGCTGAACCCCGCGCACATCGTGCCGCTCGTGGAGTTGAGCGCGCACCCGAGCACGTCCGCCCATGTCGTGTCCTGGCTGAAGGCGATCCTGGAGGACATCGGCAAGGTGCCGGTCGTGTGTGCGACGGCACCCGGATACATCGTGCCGCGGCTGCAGGCCCTGATCATGAACGAGGCCGCTCGCATGGTGGAGGAGGGCGTGGCCAGCGCCGACGAAATCGACAAGGCCACGCGCTACGGCCTCGGGCTGCGCTTCGCATCGATCGGCGTGCTGGAATTCATCGACTTCGGCGGCAACGACATCCTCTACCACGCCAGCCGATACCTGTCCGGCCGCTTGAGCCCTGAGCGCTATGCCGCGCCGGACATCGTCAACCGTCTCATGGCCGAAGGGCGCAACGGCCTCAAGGACGGCCAGGGTTTCTTCGACTACCGCAGCCGCGACACCGCCGAGTACCGGCGCGACGTGCTCACCCGCACGCTCGGCATGCTCCGGCACTTCGGCCTCCAGCAGCCGCCGCGCTGACCCCGACTCCGTCAATCACTCACAAGGAAATCCGCATGACCCGCACTTCGATGCCCGCCCGGCGGTTCGTTCTCGCCATGAGCCTGGTGATGGGCGCGCTTGCCGCCCTGCCGGCGGGTGCCCAGGAAATCACGCTGCGCGCCGCCAACGCCTTCCAGGAAGGGACGTACTACGCGCGCAACTTCGAACGCTTCGTCAAGAAGGTGAACGACGAAGGCAAGGGCATCGTGCAGATCAACTACGTGGGCGGTCCGAAGGCGATCCCCACGTTCGAACTCGCGAACGCGCTGCGCGGCGGCGTGGTGGATCTCGCCAACACGACGACGTCGTTCACCACGAGCATCGTGCCGGAAGGCATGGCCATGAACTACACGCACATGACCATGGCCGAGATGCGCCGGAACGGCACCTTCGATTACCTGAACAAGCTGTTCCAGGACAAGGGGCTGTTCTATTTCGCGCGTACCGGCGAGGGCATCCAGTACTACATCTACACGAACAGGAAGATCGACAAGGCCGACCTCACCGGCGTGAAGCTGCGCAGCGCGCCGATCTATCGTGAATTCTTCCAGAAGCTCGGCGCGACCCCGGTGCAGATCGCGCCCGGTGAGGTGTACACGGCGCTCGAGCGCGGCGTGGTCGACGGCTTCGGCTGGCCGCTGATCGGCATCTTCGATCTGGGCTGGCAGGACAAGGTGAAGTACCGCGTGGAACCGGGCTTCTACACCATCGAACTGGGCGTCGTCTTCAACTTCAACACCTGGCGCAAGCTCACGGCGCAGCAGCGGCAGTTCCTGGAGAAGCAGGGCGCATGGCTCGAGGGCCTCAATGTCGAGATGGCCGCGAAGGACGCCCAGGCCGAGATCAAGCGGCAGCAGGACGCGAAGATCCAGGTGATCAGGCTCGACGACGCGCAGGCGAAGGTGCTCGTCAAGACGGCCAACGACGCGGCATGGAATGCCATCGTCGCGTCCAGCCCGATCCACGGCCCGAAGCTGCGCGAGATGATGGCGCCGAAGTAACGCTCGTTCCGGTCTCCTTCCCATGCGGTTCTGGTCGGGGGTGATGCACGCATGCGGCGTGCTCGCGGCCCTCATCGTCGGTGCCGCGCTCGTGCTCGTCTGCTATGACGTGCTCGGCCGCAATCTCGGCCTGACGACGTTGCCGTGGATCGTCGAACTCACCGAATACTCACTGCCGCTTGCGACCCTGCTGGCGGCGCCCTGGCTGCTGTTCCGGTTCGAGCACATCCGTCTGGACGTGCTGCAGCAGATCCTGTCGCCGGGGGTGCAGCGCCACGTGGATCGTCTCGCCGTCCTTGTCGGCCTGTTCGTGTGTCTCGCCGTGTGCTGGTACGGCGTGGCCGTCATCCGGGATGCGATGCAGATCGGCGCGTTGGTGATGAAGACGCTCGTCTTCCCCGAGTGGTGGTTGTTCGTGCCGGTGCCGGTGAGTTTCGGGTTGATGGCCGTCGAGTGCGGGCGGCGGCTGCTGTCGGCTCAGCCGGGGCAGGGTGCCCACGCGCTCGTGCCCGGCGAGGAGGATTGACGTGGCTTGGTGGCAGACGCTGTGCCTGCTGTTCGGCATGCTCACCCTGCTGCTGCTGGTCGGTCTGCCGGCCGGATTCGCCTTCCTGGCGATCAATCTCGTCGGTGCGATCGTCTACCTCGGCGGTGAGCCGGGATTGATGCAGGTGGTGCGCAACGGGGTCGCTTCCATCACCAACTTCTCGCTCACGCCGATTCCGTTCTTCGTGTTGATGGGCGAGGTGCTGTTCCACACGGGCGTGGCGATGAAGGCCATCGATGCGTTCGACAACGTGATCTGGCGTGTGCCCGGGCGGCTGGCGGTCATCGCGGTCGTGGCGGGCACCGTGTTCTCCGCAATCTCCGGGTCGACGATCGCGACGACGGCTCTGCTGGGCAGCCTGCTGCTGCCGCAGATGCTCGCGCGCGGATACGATCCAAAGATGGCGATGGGGCCGATCATGGCGATCGGCGGCGTGGACATGCTGATCCCGCCGTCGGCACTCACGGTGCTGCTCGGCAGCCTGTCGGGCATCTCGATCACGGGGCTGCTGATCGCGGGCGTGCTGCCCGGCATTCTGCTGGCCCTCACGTTCGTCGCCTACATCGTGATTCGCACCTGGCGCAATCCATCGCTCGCCCCGGCCTTCGCGCACGAGCCGGTGCAGGGGTGGGACCGCTGGCGACCGCTCGTGATCTACGTCACACCGCTCGTCGCCATCTTCGCCGTCGTGATCGTCGCGATGTCGGCGGGCTGGGCGACGCCGACGGAGTCCGCTGCGCTCGGTGCCGCGGCCACCATCCTCGTGACGGTGGTGTACCGATCGCTGACCGTCTCGAACCTGCTGAAGGCGTTGCAGGGCACCGCCGCGATCTCGGGAACGATCCTGTTCATCATCATCGGGGCCACGACCTTCTCGCAGATCCTGTCGTTCTCCGGGGCGACCAACGGTTTCGTGAGCCTGATCCAGGGAACCGACCTGTCGGCCGCGTCCGTCCTCGTCGGGATGATGCTGATCCTGCTCGTGCTGGGCTGCTTCGTGGACCAGGTGAGCATGATGCTGATCACGCTGCCGTTCTACATGCCGCTGGTGCAGCACTTCGGGTTCGATCCGCTCTGGTTCGGCGTGATGTACCTGATCTGCATGCAGCTCGGCTTGCTGACGCCGCCCTTCGGCATGCTGCTGTTCACGATGCGCGGCGTGGCGCCGAAGCACGTGCCCACGCAGCAGATCTTCGCGGCCGTGATGCCTTACGTGCTGTTCGGACTGGCGATGCTGCTGGTCATCGGATGGGTGCCGGGCGTGGCGACGTGGCTGCCGGGGGTGCTGACCCGGTAGGGGCTGCTCGGTCCGGTCCCATGTCCAACGCGAAGTGCGCGAAGACCGGAACGAGGCATCATGGACGTCCGGATCGTCTCGCACATCGTGATGTTGACGCCTCGCCGGATCTTCGCCCTCCTGGTCGATCCTTCTGCGGCAAGTCGCCCGATCACGCGGCAGCCACGATTCCCGCCACGAAATCCGTGATCGCCTGATCCTCCGCCGCCGCCAGTCCGCTGATGCCGATCGCGCCGATCATCTTGCCGTCCGCATTCTTCAGCGGCGATCCGCCGGGCAGCGACGTGAAGCCCGGATCGCAGAAATCGCTCGCCTGGATCTGCTCCTTGTGCAGGCGCGCGAGAAACGCGGTGGTCGTCACGCCCATGCGCGAGGCCGTGTAGGCCTTGCCCTGGGAGATCTGGATGCTGCGCACCGGTGCGCCGGTCATGCGCGCGAATGCGGTGAGGAAGCCCTGGGCGTCGACGATCGCGACGCAGACGGGGCGCTGGTAGTCCTGCGTCGCCTTCTCCAGGGCGCGGGCCAGCAGCGATTGGGCGTGGTCCAGCGTGAGTTCCTGCATGTCGTGGGTCCTCGTGAGTCCTTGAGTGGGAGGGGTCAGTTGCCTTCGAACTTCGGTTTCTCCTTCGCGACGAAGGCGCGATAGGCCCGCTTGAAATCCTCGGTCTGCATGCAGATCGCCTGCGCCTGCGCCTCCGCTTCGATGGCTTCGTCGACGCCCAGATTCCATTCCTGATGCAGACACCGCTTCGTCATCGCGTGTGCGAACGTCGGACCCGCGGCGAGATCGGCGGCGAAGCCCTGCGCCTCGTCGAGGAGCGTGGCCGGATCGCAGAGGCGGTTGAAGAATCCCCACGCGAGAGCCTCGTCCCCGGCCATGGCGCGGCCCGTGTACAGCAGCTCCGAAGCGCGGCCCTGGCCGATCACGCGCGGCAGCATCGTGCAGGCGCCCATGTCGGCGCCGGCGAGTCCGACGCGGACGAACAGGAAGGCCGTCTTGCTGCGCGCCGTCCCGAAGCGCAGGTCGGACGACAGCGCCAGGATGGCGCCCGCGCCCGCGCACACGCCGTCGACGGCGGCCACGATGGGCTGGGGGCAGGCGCGCATGGCTTTCACGACGTCGCCCGTCATCCGTGTGAACGTCAGCAGTCCGGGCATGTCGAGTTTCGTGAGAGGACCGATGATCTCGTGCACGTCGCCGCCGGAGCAGAAGTTGCCGCCCGCGCCGGTGATCACGACGGCCTTCACGTCGTCCGCATGCTGCAGCGATCGGAACAGATCGCGCAGTTCGCCGTAGGCCTCGAACGTCAGCGGATTCTTGCGCTCCGGACGGTTCAGCGTGAGCGTCGCCACGCCGCCGGCGACGGACCACTGGAAGTGCTGCGCGGGGTAGTCCACCCGCGGCGTGAGGTTGGCGGATCGCAGCGCGGGATCCATGAGGTCAGCCATGGGGACGTCTCCTGGGCGCGGCCGCGGGCGGATCGGCCGCAGCCAGGTGCTCGCGCAGCTTGGCGAGCAATCGGTAGGTCTGGGCCTTCTCGGCACCGGTCAGGCCGTCGAACAATTCGATGACCCATCGTTCGTGGACTTCGGCCATGCGGCGGAAGCGCGACCGACCCTCGGCGGTGAGTTTCACGGTGTAGGCCCGCCGGTCAGCGGGGTCGTCGAGGCGGGCCACGAGGCCCTCCTTCTCCAATTCGTCGGTGAGGCCGGTGACGTTGCCGCCGCTCACCATCATGCGGCGCGACAGTTCGCCCATCTTGAGACCTTCCGGATCCCGGTCGAGCTGCGCCATCAGGTCGAAGCGCGCGAGCGAGATGCCGAAGTCCCGGCGCAGGCGGCTGCGGATCTCGCTCTCGACACGCGTCGTGCAGGCGAGCAGCCGCAGCCAGAGCTTCAGGGCCTGATGATCGTCGTCGGTGACGCGGGTCTCGAGATCCACCGGCACCGGAACGGCCGACGGTTCGCGCTGGAGTTTCAAGAGGTCTCCGAGGGTCGGGGCGATGCACGCGCGTCCTCCGGGCAGGGCGGTGCAGTCATGCTCAACATTTACAACCCGAAATGTTTAGATGTCAAGCGATTCGGCGGCCCCGCGCGAGGCGGATGCCGGCGCAAGATCCGACAAGTACGGCGCCGTCGCGGGTGCTACGCTGACCCGCATTGCACGGAGGACGGCATGATCGAGGCGACGGTGTTGAGAACGGGAACCCTCCGGGTCGTCGACTACCGCTGCCGGACCGGACCGCATGACGCGCCCTATCCGGAGCAGCACGACGCGTTCTCGCTGTCATTCGTGCGGCGAGGAAGCTTCGGGTACCGATGCGAGGGCGTCGCGCACGAACTGGTGGCCGGCGCCGTGATGTTGGGTCGGCCGGGCAGCGAATACGTCTGCACGCACGAACATCATCACCACGGCGACGACTGTCTGTCGTTCCAGTTCTCGGCCGATGCACTGCCCGCGATCGGCGGCGCTGCCGAGGGTTGGCGCGCCGGTGCGCTGCCGCCGCTCGCGGACGTGGTGGTGCTCGGGGAACTCGCCCTGGCGGCGGCGCAGGGACGGTGCGACGTCGGACTCGATGAAGCGGGCGTCCTGCTGGCTGCCCGGTGTCTGTCGCGGATGTCCGACACGCCGGTCCGCGCATCGCACGGGCGCGCCGTCGACCGGCGCCGTGTCGTCGACGTCGCGCTGTGGATCGACGAGCACGCACATGACCCGACGCTCGATCTCGACCGTCTCGCGGCGCTTGCCGGACTGAGTCCCTTCCACTTCCTCCGTCTGTTCTCGAATGCGCTGGGCGTCACGCCGCATCAGTACGTCGTGCGTACCCGCCTGCGTCGTGCGGCCCGCTGGCTCGCGGACAGTGCACGTGCGATCACGGACGTCGCGCTGGCATCCGGGTTCGACGATCTCTCGCATTTCGTTCGCACGTTTCATCGCGCGGCCGGCGTGTCCCCGGGCGTCTTCCGTCGGGAGGCGCGCGGCCGCCGCAGGAATCTCCAAGACCGGGGCGGCCGATCCGCGCACGATGACCTTTCCTTGTGAAGGAGGTCATCATGTTCGATCACGTGGGGTTGCGGGTGACGGAGGTGGAGCGGTCCGTGCGATTCTATGCGCAGGCACTGGAACCGCTGGGATTCGTGGTGGATTCCCGGGATGCGTCGGGCGCGGGCATCGGGCCGTCGGGAAGACCGGCGTTGTGGCTGCATCTCGCCGCAGGCGGGCGCGGCAGCGGGGCACATCTGGCCTTCAGCGCACCGAGCCGCGACGCCGTCGACCGGTTCCACGCCGCGGGACTTGCGGCGGGAGGACACGACAACGGCGCGCCCGGGCCGAGACCTGACTACGGCCCGACGTACTACGCGGCTTTTCTGGTGGATCCGGACGGAAACAACGTCGAGGCGGTGTACTGCCCCCGCTAGTCGCCCGCCGGGGTATCGCCGACGGACACCGTGTCATCGTACGGGCGGACAGCGCGCACTTTCCGGACGGTCCGCGCTGGCCGCCCGGAAAGATGGGGTGCAGTGGTGACGGAGGTCAGACCTCCAGCCACTCCTTGCGGACGCTCTCGTTCGCGCGCAACTGGTCGGGCGTGCCTTCGAACACGATCTGACCGTGCCCCATCACATAGACGCGCTGCGAGATCTTCAGAGCGATCGTGAGCTTCTGTTCCACGAGCAGGATCGAGATGCCGCGGTTCTTGATCTCGTCGAACAGGTTGCCCACCTGTTCGACGATCTTCGGTGCGAGGCCCTCGGTGGGCTCGTCGATCATCACGAGATCGGGATCGCCCATCAGCGTGCGGCACAGGGTGAGCATCTGCTGCTCGCCCCCGGACATCACACCTGCCGGGGCATCGGCACGCTCGCGCAGCCGCGGAAAGATGTTGAACATGTCTTCCATCGACCAGCGGCCCGTCTGCCGCGTGCTCTTCATGCCGAGCAACAGGTTCTGGCGGACGGTCAGCGACGGGAAGATGTCGCGGTTCTCCGGGACGTAGCCGAGCCCCTTGCGGGCGATGTGGAAGGCCTTGAGGCCCATCAGTTCCTCGCCCTTGAAGCGGACGGAGCCGGTGCCCTGCACCTGGCCCATGATGGCCTTGATGGTGGTGGACCGGCCGACGCCGTTGCGCCCCAGCAGGCTCACGATCTCGCCCTGCTTCACGTTGAAGTGCACGCCGTGCAGGATGTGGCTCTTGCCGTAGTAGCCGTGAAGATCGCTGACTTCCAGCATCAGTGTTGCTCCGTCCCGAGGTAGGCTTCCTGCACGGCCGCGTTGGCGCGGATCTCCTGCGGGGTGCCGGTGGCGATGACCTGTCCGTAGACCAGCACCGAGATGCGATCCGCGAGGCCGAACACCACGCTCATGTCGTGTTCCACCATGACCAGGGTCTTGCCCTGCGTGACGTTGCGGATCAGCGCGACGGCGTCGGCCGTCTCGGTGTTGCTCATGCCGGCGGTGGGCTCGTCGAGGAGAATGACGTCGGCGCCCCCGGCGATCGTGATGCCGATCTCCAGTGCGCGCTGCTCCGCATACGACAGCACGCTCGCCAGTGTGTCGTGGCGCTTGCGCAGGCCGATCATGTCGACGATCTGGTCGGTGCGCTCGCGGACATCCCGGAGTCCCCCCACCCGCTGCCAGAACGAATACTTGTAGCCGAGCGACCAGAGCACCGCGCAGCGGACGTTCTCGAACACGGACATCTTCGGGAAGATGTTGGTGATCTGGAAACTGCGCGCGAGCCCGCGGCGGTTGATGTCCTGGGGCGCGAGGCCGGTGATGTCCTGTTCGTTCAGGAGGACGTTGCCCGACGTGACCGGGAAGCGGCCGCTGATCAGGTTGAACAGCGTCGACTTGCCGGCGCCGTTGGGGCCGATGACCGCGTGACGCTCGCCCTTCTCGATCGCGAGGTCGACGCCGTTGATGATGGCGGTCTTGCCGAAGCTCTTGTGGACGCTGCGCAGTTCGAGGGCGGCGGGCATGTCAGGCACTCCGTTGCGCGTTGATCGCTGCGGCGACGTGGGTCCAGGCCGCGGCCACCGCCTTGGCCGCGAAGCGCATCAGCACGGCGCCCACCACCAGGATGGCGATCGACGCCATCCAGGGCGTGGCCGTCGAGGCATCGAAGCTGAGTCCGAACAGGTTCATCGCGGTGCCCGACTGCTCCTTCTTCGTCTCGATCTGGTAGGTCATCTCGATGAGGCCGATCAAGCCGATCAGGATCACGAGTCCGGCCGCGGCGGCGAAGAGATACGAGGGGACCAGGCGCGACATCTGGCCGACCTTCCAGGCCGGCTTGTGCAGGGTCACGAGGCTCGCGATGCCGCCGGGAGCGAACAGGATCATGATGAGGAAGAACAGGCCGAAGTAGAGCAGCCACGCGAGCGTGTAGTTCGACAGGGCCGACTGCAGGAACGTGACCAGTACCGCGCCGATGATGGGACCGAAGAAATGGCCGACGCCGCCGATGAAGGCCATCAGGAGCACGTTGCCCGAGGCCACGACCCCCACCCCTTCCGCGGTGACGAGTTCGTAGTTGATCACGGCGAGGCCGCCGGCGATGCCCGCGAAGAACGAGGACAGCATCAGCATGAAATAGCGGATGCGGGTCGGGTTGTAGCCGACGAACTTGGCACGTTCGGCGTTGTCCCGGACGGCATTCGCCATGCGGCCGAGCGGCGTCTGCGTGAGCGCGAACATGGCGATCATCGAGATGAAGCACCACCCGGCGATGAGGTAGTAGACCTGCCGGGGCGCACCGTAGTCGATGCCCAGGAACGGCTCGCCCACGACCCGGTTCGTGGCGATGCCGCCCTCGCCGCCGAAGAAGCTCGGGAACATGAGCGAGCAGGCCGCGACCATTTCGGCGATGCCGAGCGAGATCATTGCGAACGGCGTCCCGGAGTGCTTGGTCGTGACGTAGCCGAAGATCACGCCGAAGGCGAGCGCGGCCACGCCGCCGATCAGCGGCAGCATCGTCACGGGCCAGTGCAGCGTCCCGGCGCCGACGGCGTTCAGGGCGTGTGCGGCGAAGAAGGCGCCCAGGCCGAAGTACACCGCATGGCCGAAACTCAGCATGCCGGTCTGACCGAGCAGCATGTTGTAGGAGAGCGCGAAGATGATCGCGATGCCCATCTGCGAGAGCATGGAGATTGCAAAGCTCTGCGAGAACAGCAGCGGCAGCGCGATCAGGAAGATCGCCGCACCGCTCCAGACCGCGAGCCGTTTACCGTGAAGGATGCCAGCCATGATTCTTCTGTGGTTGCGGCGCGTCGTGCGCCGTCGCGATGATCGATGAGGTCGCGCAGCGCCGGCGCAGACCCCCGCCCTCTTGCATTGCCGGTGAGGTCACCGGAGTCGTCCGCACGGTCACGCCCTCAGCCCTCCCGCGTGCCCATCAGGCCCTTCGGCCGGACGATCAGCATGAAGACCATGAGGATGTACGGCAGTACCGGCGCAGCCTGTGCGATGGTCACCTTCCACAGGTCGTACCAGGCCGAGTCGGCCGACACCTGGACGCCCATCCTTCCGAAGACGGTGAGCAGCGAATAGTCGAAGCCCACCGAGAACGTCTGCACGGCGCCGATGATCAGCGACGAAACGAAGGCCCCGGCCAGGGAGCCCATGCCGCCGAACACGACGACCACGAAGACGATCGTGCCCACGCTCGCTGCCATGCCGGGTTCGGTGACGAACGCGTTGCCGCCGATCACCCCCGCCAGTGCGGCCAGTGCCGCACCGCCGGCGAAGACCGACATGAACACCGTGGGGACGTTGTGACCGAGCGCCTCCACCATGTCGGGGTGGGTGAGCGATGCCTGGATGATGAGGCCGATGCGGGTGCGCGTCAGCGTCAGGTAGAGGCCCGCCAGCATCGCCACCGAGACCAGCATCATGAACACGCGATACGCGGGATACTGGGTCGAGTAGATGGAGAACGCCGAGAAGTTGAGCACCTCCGGGATCTTGTATTCCACCGGCGCGCGGCCCCAGATCAGGTGGACGAACTCCTCGATGATGTACGCGAGGCCGAAGGTGAACAGCAGTTCGGCCACGTGGCCGTAGCGGTGCACGGTCCGCAGCCCGTAGCGTTCCGTCAGCGCACCCAGGAAGGCGACGGCGGCCGGGGCCACCACCAATGCCGGCCAGAAGCCGATGTAGACGCTGGTCTGGTACGCGAAGTAGGCACCGAGCATGTAGAAGCTCGCGTGCGCGAAATTGAGGACGCCCATCATGCTGAAGATGAGCGTGAGGCCCGAGGACAACATGAACAGCAGCAGTCCGTAGGACAGGCTGTTCAGCAGGGTGGATACGAAGAACTCCAAGGCGAACTCCCCCGATGACGGGCCTTCATCAAGTCAAGAGGGGCGTCCTTGCGGGGCGCCCCTCTTGCGTGTCACGTGGCCGGTATCAGACCTTCGGCTTCTGGAACTTGCAGGTGGTCGGCAGGACCGTGTCCTTCGCTTCGATGCGCGCGTCGGTCTTGAAACCGAAGCCCGTGCGCTCGACGTCGAACTTCACGTCCTTGCCGTTGGCCTTGCTGAAGGTCGAGATGAAGATCGGCTGGATCAGCTGGTGATTCTCGGGCCGCATGTAGACCTCGCCGGTGATCTGGTCGGCCTTCATGGTCTCCATGACCGGCGCGATCTTGAGCGGGTCGGTGGACTTCGCCTGTTCCATGGCGCGGGTGAGCATGTCCACCGCGGTCATGATGGACGTCCAGTAGAAGTCGTCCTTCGAGTCGGGGAAGCGCTTGCGGTAGGCCTCGACCTCCGCGTTGGTGCGGCTGCCGCCGATGTTGGAGTGGAACACCGTGACCTGCTTCAGGTTGCCGACGCCGGCCTCACCGATCGCGGGCGGCGTGCCCAGGCCGCCGGCGTAGTACGTGTAGTACTTCGCGGCCAGTCCGGCATCCTTCGAGGCCTTGATCAGCAGGGCGATGTCGTTGCCCCAGTTGCCCGTGACCACGGCATCCGCGCCGGAGGCCTTGATCTTGGAGACGTAGGGGGCGAAGTCCTTGACCTTGCCCAGCGGGTGCAGGTCGTCGCCGACGATCTCCACGTCCGGCCGCTTCTTGTTGAGCATCGCGCGGGCGGCCTTGCTGACCGACTGCCCGAAGGCGTAGTCCTGGTTGATGAGGTAGACCTTCTTGATGTCCTTCTGCAGGGCCATGTAGTTCGTCAGCGCCTGCATCTTCATGTCCGCATCCGCGTCGAAGCGGAAGTGGAAGTAGTTGCACTTGTCGTTGGTCAGGACGGGGTCGACCGCGCCGTAGTTCAGGAACATGACCGTCTTGCCGGGTTCGCGGGCGTTGTGCTTGGACAGCGCTTCGGTCAGCGCGATGGCGACCGACGAACCGTTGCCCTGGAACATGTAGCGGATGCCCTGGTCGACGATCTGCTTGAAGACCAGTTGCGCTTCCTGCGGGCTGGTCTTCGTGTCGAAGGGCACGACCTCGATCTTCTGGCCCATCACGCCGCCCTTGGCGTTGATCTTGTCGGCCGCGAACTGCAGGTGGCGGAGCCCGACTTCGCCGACATTGGCGAAGGCCCCGGACAGGGGATCGAGGAAAGCGATCTTGACGGTGTCGGCCGAGGCACTCCCCGTGCCCAGCGACATTACGGCCACACCGATCGCGGTCGCCCGCACGAAATTCTTGAACATCATCGATTTCTCCTCCAGGTCGGGACGCGAGACTTCCGACCCCGGACCATCCGGGGCACGCACTCAACGATTCGCTCTGGCCTGTCGCTGACACGACGAGCGCTTGTCGCTCCGCCGGTCGGCCTCCGTCGCCGCGATGCCCCCCTCTCGTCGACCTCCCCCGAACGGGCCGTCCCGATGCAGGACATCGTCAAGCCGGCTCGCCCCGGGGACCCGGAAGGGTCTGCGCTGGTGCACAAAGTCATCCCCGCATGCGAAGCCCGATCGATCGATCCTCCGCCTACGGTCGAAGGATTCTGCCGGATCGAATCACCGAAGTAAACGAGACGTCGGGCCTTGTGCGGTGCAGCAAACATCGTGTCCGTGAACCCCGGCTTCGCCGCTAGAATTCCGGGGTATTCCACCCGGATTGCAGAGATTGCGGCGAGCCGTTGCCGCGAGAGTGCGACGCCCGGATTCCTGTGCAGTGCAGCGTCGTCGCGCGGGTCCGGACGGAACCTGCCGACTGCCGGACGCGGCCCTGCCATCCGGCATTGCGAGACCCGTTTCAGGAGAACACCGAGATGCACGGATTGATGATGGACATGCCCCTCAACATCAGCGCGCTGATCCGGCATGCCGATCGCTATCACGGCGATACCGAGATCGTGTCGCGGCGTGTCGAGGGCGACATTCACCGCTATACCTATGCGGACGCCCATCGTCGTTCGCGCCAACTGGCCAACGCGCTCCTGGCGAAGGGCGTCCAGGCCGGTGACCGCATCGGCACGCTGGCGTGGAACGGCTATCGGCACCTCGAGATCTACTACGGCGTCTCCGGCATCGGGGCCGTGTGCCACACGATCAATCCGCGGCTGTTCCCGGAGCAGATCGCCTACATCGTCAACCACGCGGCCGACGCCTACGTGTGCTTCGACCTGACGTTCCTCCCCCTGGTCGAGAAGCTGGCGCCGCATTGTCCCGCCGTGCGCGGGTGGATCGCGATGACCGATCGCGAACACCTGCCCGCAAGCGCGATCGACCTGCTGTGCTACGAGGACCTGGTCAATGCGCACTCCGACGAACTCGACTGGCCGCTGATCGAGGAATCCACGGCGTCCTCGCTGTGCTACACCTCCGGGACCACCGGCAATCCGAAGGGCGTGCTCTACAGCCACCGCTCCACGCTGCTGCATGCCTACGGCGCCTGCCTCCCCGATGCGCTGAACCTGTCCGCACGGGATGTGATCCTGCCGGTGGTGCCGATGTTCCACGTCAACGCCTGGGGCCTGCCGTACAGTGCGCCGCTCGCAGGCGCGAAGCTCGTCTTTCCCGGGGCGCAGCTCGATGGCGCGAGTCTCCTGGAGCTGTTCGAGACCGAGCAGGTCACGTGCTCCGCCGGTGTCCCGACCATCTGGCTCGGATTGCTGAACCACGTGAAGAGCCACGGATTGAAGTTCACTTCGCTCAAGCGCACGGTGATCGGCGGCTCGGCCTGTCCGCCCGCGATGATCCGGAGCTTCGAGGACGACTACGGCGTGCAGGTGCTGCACGCGTGGGGCATGACGGAGATGAGTCCGCTCGGCACCGTCAACACGTTCAAGAACCGGCACACGGGCTGGTCCCGGGCGGAGCGCGAGGCGCTGCAGAACAAGCAGGGGCGCGTCATCTTCGGCGTGGATCTCAAGATCGTCGACGACGACGGCAAGGAACTCCCGCGCGACGGCAAGGCGTTCGGCGATCTGATGGTGCGGGGACCCTGGATCTGTCGCGAGTACTTCAAGGGCGAAGGCGGCAATCCGCTGCACGAAGGATGGTTTCCCACCGGTGATGTGGCCACGCTCGACCAGGATGGCTTCATGCAGATCACCGACCGCTCCAAGGATGTCATCAAGTCGGGCGGCGAGTGGATCAGTTCCATCGACCTCGAGAATGCCGCCATGGCGCACCCGGGCGTGGCGGAAGCGGCTGTCATCGGGGTCGCGCACCCCAAGTGGGACGAGCGCCCGCTGCTGCTGGTCGTGAAGCGTCCGGGCGTCGAACTCGCGCGGGAGGAGATGCTCAAGTTCTTTGAAGGCAGGGTCGCTAAATGGTGGATTCCCGACGACGTCGTCTTCGTCGAGACGCTGCCGCACACCGCCACCGGAAAACTGCTCAAGACGAAGTTGCGCGACGACTTCAGGAGCCACCGACTTCCGACGGCCTGAGATCTTCCCGTTTCCACGAACACCGGAGGTTCACCATGCGCTTCCCCCGTGTCGCCGTTGCCGTTGCAGCCCTGTCCCTCGCCGCGCCGCTGGCCCAGGCCGGCGTCTTCAAGTGCAAGGGCGCTGCCGGCAAGGTCATCTACTCGAACGAACCCTGCGAGAGCGTCGGTGCCAAGAAGGAGAAATCCCTCGGCAAGGCGGAGTTGCAGAGCAACCAGATGCGGATGCGGCCGCGTCCGGCGAATCCGGAGGCTGCGCCGGGTGACATGGGCAGCGGTTCGAGCTTCAAGGGCAACGCGCCCGCCGGCGGTGGCGGTGGCGACCCTCGCAAGAGCAGCGGCAGCCCCCAGACCTGAGCGCCGGAGGCTGCGACCATGACGCCGGTTCGTTTCGTATCGATGGTGGTCGCGCTGCTTGCCGGCACGACCGGCGCCGACGCCGTGGCCGGGGTGTACCGCTGCACCGACCCCGGCGGCAAGACGATCTATTCCAATGCTCCGTGCGAGGATCAGGGCGCGAAGACCGCGAAGTCGTTCAAGAAGGACGAACTGCGGCCCAACACGGTCAAGATGCCCAAGGCTCCGCCGCCCGAAGTCGAGAAGGCCGAGGGCGGCGGCCCCGGCGGGCTGATCGGCGCCCTGCGAGGCAAGCCGCTGCCCAAGCGTGAACTCTTCCTCGAGGGCGACCCCGACGCGAATCCGAAGGGCGGCGTGAAGCACCCCGTGCTCGACAAGATGATGGGCAAGAAGTAACCCTTCATTGCCGCGGCGTCACGGCTGCGGATCGATCAACACCCCCGGATTCAGCAACCCCTTCGGATCCAGCGCGCGTTTCGCCGCGCGCAAGGCCTCGGCAAACACGTCCGGCCGCTGGCGGTCGTACCATGGCCGATGATCGCGCCCCACCGCGTGATGGTGCGTGATCGTGCCGCCCGCTGCGATCAGGGCATCCGATGCCGCCTGCTTGATCGTGCGCCACTGCTCCAGTTCTGCCCCCCGCTGCGGCAGGCAATGGAAGCTGAAGTACGGCGCCGGGCCGTCCGGATACACGTGCGTGAAGCGGCAGCTCACCGATCCGTCGCGTCCGGTCACTTCGCGGATGATCCGGCGCGTGGCGCTCATCACGTTCTCGTGGAAGTCCGGAAACCGCTCCCAGGTGATGGCCGTCTCGAACGTGTCGTACATGGCGCCGAAACCGGTGAGCACCTCGCGGTAGTAGGGCGCACGCAGGAACGCGTGACGCCATGCCCCCGATTCCCCGCCGCGATGCCCGTCCGGCGTCCCCGGCGTCTCCCGATCCCACTCGCCGCCGTGAGCCGCCATGATCTCGAGGGCCCGGGCCATCCACGCGTCCACGGGGTGATCGGCGTTCTCGAAGGCGAGGACGAGCAGGTGGGCCGTGCCGTCGCCGGCGCGCGTGAAGGCGGCTTCCTCGGCGTCGATGATCCGGCAGTTCGACGGATACAGTCCCGACTGCGACAGCACGCGCAGCGCCTCGGTGCCCCGGTTCCAGTCGCGGAACCGCACGGCGGTCCCTGCGCGGAAGACGGGCTTGGCCTGGAGCCGCATCCACGCCTCGGTGATGACCCCCAGCGTGCCTTCCGAACCGATGAAGAGCCGATCGGGGCTCGGGCCCGCGCCCGACCCCGGCAGCCGTCTCGACGCCGAGATGCCGCGCGGCGTGACGATTCGCATGGATTCGACGAGATCGTCGATGTGCGTGTAGATCGTGGCGAAGTGACCGCCCGAGCGCGTGGCGATCCAGCCGCCGAGCGTCGAGTACTCGAACGACTGCGGGAAGTGCCGCAAGGTGAGTCCGTGCGGCTTCAGCTGGGCTTCGAGCGCGGGGCCCATCACGCCGGCCTGGATGCGGGCGGCGCGCGAGACCGGATCCACTTCGAGGACGCGGTCGAGTCGCTGCAGGTTGAGCGTGATCACGCCGGCATGGTTGCCGCGGATGTCCGGCTCCACGCCGCCCACGACGGACGAGCCGCCGCCGAAGGGGATCACCGCGGCGTTCACGCTGTCGGCGTAGTCGAGCACCGCCACCACGTCGGCCTCGGTCGCGGGGCGCGCAATCAGGTCGGGCGGATTCGGGAACTGTCGCGCAAAGGCCCGGACGCTGTCGGGGTACGACTTGCCGTAGCTGTGGACCAGGCGGTCCTCCACGCTGTCGGAGAAGAGGGAGGACAGCGTCGCCGGTGCCTTGAGGCGAGCGGGGCGCAGCGGGATCTCGTCCGCGCGCGGCGGTGCGATCTCGTCGAACGACGTCAGTCCGAAGCGCTTCGCGAACAGGCCCTTCAGTGCGTCACGCTCCTCGGCGGACGCGCCCTCGTCGGTGGTGCCCCAGCCCCAGAACTTGAATGTGCGGTGCGTCATCGGAACCTCCCCGTCTCGATCGGACCAGTGTAGCGGAGCCCCCGGGACGGTGCGGACCGGCGTGTAGACTCGGACCTCCATCGCGACGGCACCGGAGACCGTCGCCGCACTTCCCGAGGAGGAACGCATGAAGATCACGATGATCGGCGCCGGCGCCATGGGCGGCGTGTACGGCGGACTGCTCAAGCGAGGCGGAGCGGACGTCACGCTGCTCGACACGCGGGCGGATCACGCCGCGGCGATCCACCGCGACGGCCTGAAGGTGGAGGGCGTGCGCGGCAACCATGTCGTGAAGGTGACGGTGGCCACCGAGCCGTCCGGACTTGCCCCGGCCGATCTCGCCATCGTGTTCACCGACGCGAACGCAACGCGGGAGGCCGCCCGCATCGCGACCCGGGTCCTGAAGCCGGACGGCTGCGCGATGACGCTGCAGAACGGCATCGGCAACGTGGAAGCGCTGGTGGAGGCCCTGGGTGCGCCCCGGGTGATTGCCGGCGTCAGCATGAACAGCGCGGCCAATCCGGAACCGGGCCGCGTGCTCTACACGAATGCCGGCATGACCTCGATCGGTGAACTCGACGGACGCGAGTCGGAGCGGGTCCGGTCGATCGCGGCCATGCTCAACGCCGTGGAGATTCCGACGGAGATCGTGGCGGACCCGATGATGTACGTGTGGAGCAAATGGGTGCTCAACTGCGGCGTCAATGCGCTGACGGCCGTGACGCAACTGCGCAGCGGCGACATGTTTCGCGTGCCGGAGATGAACGACCTGCAGCAGCACGTCATCGACGAGATCCTGATGGTGGTGAACCGCAAGGGTCTCAAGCTGGCCGATCCCGATCCCCGCGGCACCATCCGCGGTCATTGCCTGAAGCGCTTCAACAAGCCGTCGATGATGCAGCACATCGAGCAGGGACGGCGCACGGAAATCGATGCGATCAACGGGGCACTGGTGCGAGAGGCGCGCGCGCTGGGCATCGCCGTTCCGTACAACGAGGCGGTCGTCGCCATCGTGAAGGGGCTGGAGAAGAGCCGGCACCAGACGCTGCACGAACCGCCCGTCGACTACGTCAAGCGGGAGGCGGAGGCGGAAGCCGAGGCGGCGCGTGGCTGACCGCCGTGCCCTGATCACCGGGGCGACCGGCGTCGTCGGTCGCTACCTGCTCGCCCATCTGTCGGCGCTGCCCGATTGGGACGTGGTGGCCGTGTCCCGCCGTGCGCCGGACGTGCCCGGCCGATATCGCCACCTCGCCGTCGACTTGCTCGACCCCGCGGACTGCCGCGAGAAGTTCGGCACGCTGCGTGACGTGACTCATGTGTTCTACAGCGCCTTCCTGCAGGATCCGGATCCCGCCAACCACGTCGCGCGGAACACGGCGATGCTCGCCCATCTCGTCGAGACGCTGGAAGCCGGCGGAGCGGCGCTCGAACACGTGCATCTGGTCGAGGGCACGAAGTGGTACGGCAGTCATCTGGGTCCGTTCCGGACGCCCGCGAAGGAGTGGCATCCGCGGCACGGGGGGACGAACTTCTACTTCGAGCAGCAGGACTGGCTCGAGTCGCGGCAGCGGGGCCGGTCGTGGACCTGGTCGGCCGTGCGACCGCACGCGGTCTGCGGGTTCTCGGTGGGCAGCCCGATGAATCTGGCGCTCGCGCTGGCGGTCTACGGATCGCTGTGCCGGCACCTGGATCTGCCGTTCTCGCACCCGGGACCGGCGGCGAACTACCACGCCCTGTACCAGCTCTGCGATTCGTCGCTGCTCGCGAAGTCGATGGCCTGGATGGCGACGGAACCGCGTTGCGCCAATCAGGCGTTCAACATCACCAACGGCGACCTGATCCGCTGGGAGAACGTCTGGCCCCGCATGGCCGAATTCTTCGGTGTCCCCGTCGGGCCGCAGCGCCACTTCAGTCTGCGCGAGGCGTTCGGGGGTCAGGGGTCCGCGTGGGATGCGCTCGTGGCGAAGCACGGCCTTCGAGCGCTGGCATACGAACGCATTGCGGGCTGGGGGTTCGCGGACTTCGTGTTTGCCTCGACGTGGGACATCGTGTCCGACACCGGCAAGGCCCGCCGGGCGGGCTTCTGCGAATCGGTGGATTCGGAGGACATGCTGCTCGGCCTGTTCGAGCAGTTCCGACGGGATCGGATCATTCCGTGACCGGCCGTGCGTGACGGTCGATCCCGGCGGCGCCGCCGGGGCTCGTCACGCGCGCTGCCAACCTCGCGCGATCGACCGCAATCCTCTGCGGTCGTCAGTTCTTGCTCCCCTTCCCCAGTCCCATGTAGCGCAGACGCAGGTGCTCGACGTAGGTTGCCAGCACCGCCGTCTGCAGCTTGTCGAGCACCGCATCGGGCATCCCGGCGGCACGCAGGTCTGCCAGTTGCGAGCCGGAGACCGTGGCCTTGAGGTAGCGTCCCAGGTGCACGCCGCCGCTCACGCCGATCAGGTCGACGAGCGGGCGGTGTTCGAGAGCCGCCAGCATGTCCGCCTCGCTCTTGTGGTCGACGACCATCTGCCGCAGTTCCTCGACGGTCAGCCCTGCAGGCTTGTAGGCGGTCCAGATCGGACGGAACCAGTCCGGCATGCCCAGGGGCCGTCCCGGCAGGGCGCGCAGCGGAGGCGGCCCCTGGCTGATGGTGCCCGACTCGTCGATCCGGATCTGCTGCGGATAACAGTTGGCACACTTGCCCAGGGACTCGCCGCCGACCCAGTACTTCACGAGCAGGTCGACGTCGTTGACGAACGATTGCTGCAGATGGTCGAGGACCTCGTTGGAGATCCCCGCGTTCCTGAGCTTGCCGAAGTCCGAGCCCCGCAGCGCGTAGGTCGTGCGCTTGCGGGTCAAGGTGGCGATCGCCGAAGCCGCGGGTGCGCCGCGCCGCGCGGCCTCGACGATCGTGGTGAGCTGGACCGGGTCGGGAATCGCGGCCGCGGCGGTGAGGGGCACGGCCGCCGCCATCGCCAGAACGACGTGTCGGAGCAAGGATTTCATGCGGAAGCATCCTGTGAGAGTGCGATGGCGGCGCCCGGGCGGACCCGCTGGACGAGAGACCGCCGCGGCGCGCGGGGGTTCACGAATCAGACCCAGACCTGCAGCACGTAGTCGAAGGGCGCCTGCCCGTTGAAGAGGTCCACGCGCTGCAGCCGGATGCGCAATCCCTGACGGGTCCGCACCAGTGTATGACGATAGGTGCCGCCGAAGTGACGGATCGCATCGCGGCGCAGCTCCATCATGTGGAAGCGCGAGCGGACCACGATCTCCTTTCGCGACACCGACTCCATGACGACGTTGCCCACGACATGATTGGTGGCCCACAGCGGCGCCTGCGACCACGCGTTCGGATGGGTGACCCGGCCCATGCGGATCTCCATCATCGCCTTGTCCTCGATGAAGATCGACGGCCAGTTGTCCCAATCGGTCTGGTCGGCGCTGACCGGCATCCAGTAGTGACCGTCGTCGGCGAACAGGTCGATCCAGTCCTGCCAGTACTTGCCGTCGAGCAGTTCCGATTGCCGGAAGAGGAACTGCTCCACTTCCCGATGCAGGTCGGCCGGGGCGACGGCCGGTCCGGTGTCGGGGGCGTGCACGGCGCGCGGCATGTCGCGCGGCGAATGATCGGGCGCGATCGCCTGGGCACCGGTCCGGCCCTTCTTGACGGTGCCCTCGATGACGACGCCTCCGGCGAGGGCCTGCTTCACCCGCGCGGCAGGAGCCTGGCGGCGGGCCGGAGTCTTCGCGGCGACAGGAGGTGTCGAGCGGACGGCGGATTTCTTCGGCGTGGCCATGGTGTCAGTCCCGGCGGTTCATGTACTCGGACCAGGCGCGGAACTGGTTCCGCATCACGACTTCGGACGTGCCCGCGGTGGAGTAGAGGACGCCGTTCTCTTCCGTGTCCGTGCCCAGGTGGCGGTGGAAGCTCACCCAGTCGCCGCCGTCGGATTCCAGGCCCCACTGTCCCTTGGTCCAGTTCTCGAGGTCGTCCGCATTGATCATGGTCGATGGCGAGTTGACCAGGTTGTAGTACCAGAGCGCCCGCCGGTAGATGGCGTCGGGAGCGCCTTTCAGCCGGAAGTGCCAGATCTCCGAGAGCGTCCTGTCGGGTGCGATCGGGCGCATGCAGCGCAGTTGCTGCAGGGGCGACTGCACGGACAGGTACGGGTACACGAGCACGTGATGGATGCTGCGCGAGAGGTACTCCTCCATCTTCTCGCGTCCGTAGGCTTGCACGAGCAGGGCCTCGTAGTCCTTCGTGTCCGGGTCCTGGGGGCGCAGCCCCATGTAGGCCTTCAGGATGCCGTGTCCCCGGGGGAAGTTGAGCGTCTGCACCTTGTCCCACAGCTCGAACGGCGACGCGAACGCCGAGAGCATGTGGTAGTACAGCGGGGCCGCGCCCTGCTCCGCCTGGATGCGCTTTTCCACCCGGGTGGCCGCCACCCCGGTCGACTGGTGCGTCACCGACGGGTGCAGGGCATCGAGCTGGTTCTCCATGAAGAACTTCCAGTTCGAGTGCTGGATCACGCGATGGCAGACCGGCACCACCTCCACCTCGCCCTCGGGCGAGCGGTCGCACATGTCGTCGAAGGCGACCTTGGCCTCGCCGAGGAATTCCAGCAGCGACGGACCGTCCGGCGCGAGGCTCGCGAACACGAAGCCGCGGTAGCTGTCGACCCGTGCCGCGGGCTTCATGCGGCAATCGGGGTGGTCCGCCGTCATCCCCGTTCTGTCGTAGGCGTTGCCCTGGAGGGGGATGGTTTTCAGCGATCCGTCGAGGTGGAAGCTCCACGCATGGTACGAACACACGAAGGAGCGGCCCGTATGGCCGTGGGTGTTGCCGCACAGCTGCACGCCGCGATGCGGGCAGCGGTTGTGGAGGACACGGATGCCGCCGTCCAGGTCGCGCACCAGGATCATGGGCTGGCGCCCGATCCGGACGGTGTAGTAGTCGCCGGGCTGGGGGACCTGAGATTCATGCCCGCAGTAGACCCACACCGTCTCGAAGATGTGCGTCATCTCGCGGTCGAAGATCGCCGGGTCGGTGTAGACACGGCGGTGGACCCGGCCGGGCTCGACGAGATCCTGCAGGTTCATGCGTGCTCCCCTTGCGGTCCCGCTGCTGCGGCGCGCGGCAAGCCTAAGCGGGGGGGGCCGGTTAGGCAAGTCGGCCGACGATGCGGAGGTATCATCGATCCGGAGGGCTCCGGTCCGCGGGGACTCGCGACACGGCATGGGAGATCGGATGAAGCGACGGGAATTTCTGCAGCAGGCGGGCGGCGGCGGCCTGATGGCGGCGCTGGTGGCGGCAGGATGGTGGCCCACAGGGGCGGAGGCGAACGACTGGAACAAGGCCGCCTTCGAGGGCAAGAAGCTCGAGGACGTCCTGAAGGCGCTGGGCGGGGTCGACGCCAAGGCGAGCGACGAGATCCAGATCACCGCCATCGAGATCGCGGAGAACGGCGCGGTCGTGCCGATCGGCATGACGAGCCGCCTGCCGGGTACCGATACCCTGGCGGTGCTGGTCGAGAAGAACCCGAACATGCTGGCGGCCGTGTTCACCCTGCCGGCCGGCACGCTGCCCGAGCTGCAGACGCGCGTGAAGATGGCGCAGACCAGCAACGTGTACGTGCTCGCCCGGGCGGGCGGCAGGTTCGCGTACGCGACCAAGGAGATCAAGGTGACGCTCGGCGGGTGCGGAGGCTAGGATGACACGATCCCCTGCGTTCCAGTCTTTCCTGTCTTTCGCTGCCCCCACGGGGGGCGGTCAGCGGTTTCCCGCGGCCGGGCGCAGTCGCATGGATACCCCACGCTCCCGTTGGTCGCTGCCCCCTCGGGGGGCGCAGTGGCTTCGGGCGGCCGGGCGCAATTGCATGAAGCCCCCACGCTCCCTTCGGTCGCTGCCCCCTCGGGGGGCGCAGTGGCTTCGGGCGGCCGGGCGCAATTGCGTGAACCCCCCACGCTCCCTTAGGTCGCTGCCCCCTCGGGGGGCGCAGTGGCTTCGGGCGGCCGGGCGCCACTGACATGGGCAACCCGATGAAGGTCCGCGCGCGCAGCGACGCCGGCGTCACGATCGTGAAGGTGCTGATGAGCCACCCGATGGAAACGGGGCAGCGCAAGAACGACAAGGGCGAGACGATTCCGGCGCATTTCATCCAGACCGTGACGGCCGTGCACAACGGCAAGGTCGTCCTGTCGGCGCAATGGGGAACGGCGGTGTCGGCCAATCCGTTCCTCGAGTTCCGGTTCAAGGGTGGCGCGAAGGGCGAGTCCGTCCGCGTGACCTGGACGGACACGAAGGGCGACTCCCGCTCCGACGAGGCATCGATCACATGATCCGTCCGGTGCTCGCGGCCGCGGGACTCGCCCTGGCAGTGAGCGCCTCGGGCGAGGATTCGCATCTCGCCGACGAACTCGCCAAGTACCGTCAGATGCTGGAAGAGGGCAATCCCGCCGAATTGATGGAGATGCGCGGCGAGGAGCTGTGGACGATGCCGCGCGGGCCGAACAACACCGCCCTCGCAGCGTGCGACCTCGGCCTCGGTCCGGGCAAGGTGGAAGGGGCCTACGCGCAGTTGCCGCGGTACTTCGCCGACAGCGGCCGTGTCGAGGATGCCGAATCACGGCTCGTCACCTGCATGGCGACGCTCCAGGGCATGGCGCCGGAGGAGGCCATCCGCGACTGGACACGCCCCGGATCCGATCTGGAGGCGCTCGTCACGTACGTGGCCACGCAATCGCGCGGTCATCCCATCGCGCTGCCCGAAGCGCGCCCCGAGGAGCAGCGGATGATCCGGCTCGGCGAGGCGTTCTTCTACCGGCGATCGGGGCCGCTCGACTTCGCCTGCGCCACCTGTCACTCGAACGACGGGCGCCGCATCCGCCTGCAGGAACTGCCGAACTTCCGCAACGCCGACAACGCGCGGGCATCCATGATCACGTGGCCGGCCTATCGCGTCTCGCAGAGCGCCGTGTGGACGATGGAACGCCGGCTGATCGACTGCATCCGGCAGATGCGCAATCCGGAACCCGGGTTCGGCTCGGACGCGATCATCGCGCTGCAGTCGTATCTTCAGCATCAGGCGGCCGGCGGGGTCATGAAGGGCCCGGGCATCAAGCGATGAACGGGCGGCCCCGGCGTCTCGTCCGGTGCGGCCTCGCCGCGTTCCTGCTCGCGTCAGCTCGCGTCGACGCGGGGGACGACGTGACGGCCGACATGGAAGCGATGGTGCGGCGCGCCTTCGCGGGCGCGACGGCCGAGGAGATCGCCACGCGCCTCGAGCAGGACGAGGTGCAGGCGCTCTGCAGCCGTTACCGGAACCGCCCGCCGGACGACGTGGCGGCACGCATTCTCGAATCCCAGATGCGCACCGTGCGCTTTCCCGACGACGGCCGGCTGCTCGGCGACTGGCGCGAGGGCGAGAAGCTCGCGAGCATCGGGACCGGGGGACACATCGGCCGCATCCAGCCGGACCCGCCGGACCGGCGCAAGGGCGGCAACTGCTACGCGTGTCATGCGCTCGCGCCGAAGGAAGTCGCGGCCGGCAATCTCGGCCCCGGTCTCACGGGCTACGGACGGTTGCGGGGCAACGCGCCCGAGGTCGTGAAGGCGACGTTCGCCAAGGTCTACAACGCCCAGGCGTTCTTCCCGTGCTCCCAGATGCCGCGCTTCGGCCACAACGGCTGGCTGACGCTGAAGGAGATCGCGGACGTCGTCGCCTTCCTGCTGGATCCGGCGTCACCGGTGAATGCGGAGCGATGAAGCGGTCCCGCGCGGCAGCCACCGTGTCGAATGCACCGCGATGACCCGCCGCGAAGTCCTCCCGACCCTCGCGGCGGCCGCGGCATCGGGCCTCGTTCTCGCGTCGAGACGGGTGCTCGCCGGCGACGTCGAGGAGAATTTCTACCGCGTCCCGCCGTTCGGCAACGTGGGACTGCTGCACATCACCGATACGCATGCGCAGCTGAATCCCGTGCGTTACCGGGAGCCCGACATCAACCTCGGCGTCGGTCCGGCCGCGGGCCGTCCGCCGCACCTCGTCGGTGAAGCGCTGCTGCGGCACTTCGGCATCCCGCCGGGCACGCGCCAGGCTCACGCCTTCACCTGTCTGGACTTCGTCGCCGCGTCGCGCCGCTTCGGCCGCACCGGCGGCTTCGCGCATCTCGCGACGCTCGTGAACCGACTGCGGGCCGAGCGTCCCGGCGCGTTGCTCCTGGACGGCGGCGACACGTGGCAGGGTTCGGCGACGTCGTTGTGGACGCAGGGGCGGGACATGGTCGAGGCGTGCCTGGCACTCGGCGTGGACGTGATGACCGGCCACTGGGAGTTCACGTACGGGGCCGAGCGCGTCAAGGCCGTGGTGGACGGGCCGTTCCGCGGCCGCATCGACTTCGTCGCGCAGAACGTGCGCACGGCGGACTTCAGCGACGAGGTGTTCCCCGCGTTCGTGATGCGCGAGGTGAACGGCGTGCCGGTGGCCGTGATCGGACAGGCCTTCCCCTACACGCCGGTGGCCCATCCGCGTCATCTGGTTCCCGACTGGACGTTCGGCATCCAGGAGGAGCGGCTCCAGTCGACCATCGACGCGGCCGTGACCGCCGGGGCGAAGGTCGTGGTCCTGCTGTCGCACAACGGGACGGACGTCGACCTCAAGCTCGCTTCGCGCGTGCGCGGCCTCACGGCCATTCTCGGCGGACACACGCATGACGGCATCCCGGTGGCCCTGCCCGTCGACCATGCCGGCGGCAGGACGCTCGTGACCAATGCGGGATCGAACGGCAAGTTCGTCGGGGTGCTGGATCTCGACGTGCAGCAGGGCGTCGTGCGTGATTTCCGCTACCGGCTCGTCCCGGTCTTCTCGGATCTGCTGCCGGCTGACACGGCCATGCAGGCGCTCATCGACCGGGTGCGCGCCCCGTTCGCCGACAGGCTCGCCGAGCCGCTTGCGACGACCGACGCCTTGCTCTACCGGCGCGGCAATTTCAACGGTCCGTTCGATCAGGTCGTGCTGGACGCGCTGATGGAGGCGGAGGACGCGCCCATCGCGTTCTCGCCGGGATTCCGCTGGGGCACGTCGCTCCTGCCGGGCGACGTGATCACGCGCGAGCACCTGATGGCGCAGACGGCCATCACGTATCCGCACGTGACGGTCACCCGCATGACCGGCGGGCGCATCAAGGCCGTGCTGGAGGACGTCGCCGACAACCTGTTCCACCCCGACCCGTACTACCAGCAGGGGGGCGACATGGTCCGCGTCGGCGGACTCACCTACGCGTGCGCGCCCGGGGCCGCCCTGGGCGACCGCATCCGCGACCTGAGCCTCGGTGGCAAGCCGCTCGATGCCGCGAAGACGTACAAGGTCGCCGGCTGGGCGCCCGTTGCCGAGGGCGCGAGCGGCCGGCCCGTGTGGGAGGTGGTCGAGCGCCACCTCCGGTCGAAGCGCCACATCGCGGCGCCCGCGGTCAACCGGCCCGTACTGATCGGTGTCGACGCGGCCAACGGCGCCGCGTGACGGAACCGTCCCGATGCGCGGCGCGTCGTCGGACGGGACGCGACTGACGAACCCCTGTTCCTGCCGCGCCCGCCCTACGCGGATCGGCCGACCGCCGCCTGCAGTGCGCGGGCGATGACAGCGAACTCGAGGGGTATGCGGGCCGCGAGGGCGGCGGCGCGCCGGTCGATGGCCGACCCGTCCCGCGGGATGCGGCCGTCGCGAATCGCCAGGGCCACCCGGTTGTTCTCGCCTTCCGCGTCCAGCAAGGCCGGCGGGCCGCCGAAGACGGCAGCGAGCGCGGCCACGTGGAGCGCACCGACCGGATGGGTTCCCATCAGATTGGACAGCAGGACGCCGCCGGGCCGGAGCCGGGCGGCCAGCCGCTCGTGGAACGCCTCGTTGCCGAGAAGTGCCGCCGGGCCCTTCCGGTCGTAGAGATCGAGCAGGATCACGTCGAACGCTTCGCCTGCGGTGCCGAGGAAGTGAAGCGCATCCTCGTGGACGACCGTCAGGCGGTCGTCGTCCGGTGGCACTCCGAACAATTCGCCGAACGCGATGACGTCCGCGCTCGAATCGACGGCCGTGATGCGCGTGTGCGGGAGGAACCGGTGGCAGAACTTCGTGAGGGAGCCGCCGCCGTGTCCGATGATCAGCACGTGGCCCGGATCGGGCGCCAGCAGCAGGCACGCCATCATGGTCCGGGTGTATGCGGCGCACAGTCGCACCGGATCCGCGATCTCCATCTCGCTCTGGATGTAGAGCAGTCCGAAATGGAGCCGCCGCATGCCGTCGCAGTCGATCACGAACGGCTTCGCGTAGCTGCCGTTCAGCAGCCGCATCGCGAGGTCGAACAGATCCGTGTTCCGCGGTTCGCGGACGCGCAGCGTGCCCTTCTCGTCGACGACGGCGCCCGACAGCGACAGGAAGCCCACGTCGCCGTCGACGGAGGACGCCTGCCAGGAGGCGCCCCTGGGCGTTGCGTTCACAGGAGGCCGAGGACGTTCTCCGGCGGCCGCCCGATCACGGCACGACCTCCCCTCACGGCGACCGGACGCTCCAGGAGAATCGGATGCGTGGCCAGCGCGTCGAGCCACTCGTCGTCGGTCATCGGCCGGCCCGCGTAGTGTTCCTTGCAGACGTCCTCGCCCTTGCGCACGAGTGCTTCGGGGGCGATGCCGAGCTTCTTGACCAGGGCGGCGAGTTCGGCGCGCGTCAGCGGCGTCTTCAGGTATTCGACGACGGTGACGTCGGCGCCGCGTTCCTGCAGCAGGGCCAGGGCGGAGCGGCTCTTGCCGCAGCGGGAATTGTGGTACAGGGTGAGGGTTTCCGGCACGGGTCGCGATCCTCGGAACGATGGGCGAATCGCGGCACGCTACGACAGAACGGCCGGCATTCTCAAGTGGGGGACAGCGTGCGGATCCGATTCCCGATGGAATGTGTGTTCGTGGCCGGCCTCGCCCTGCTGGCGGGGCACGCGGCTGCCGCGGAGCTGGTGATGACCAGCGCTGCGCTCGAACGGGTGGTCGTCGATCAGGCGTTCGGCAAGGACGGTCGGCTGCATTTCATGGCCCCGACCGCCTGCAGTCACGCCTACCTCGACGGACCCCAGGTCGCGGTCGCGAAAGGGCGCGTGATCCTCACGGGTCGGCTCCATGGCCGCGCGGGCGTGCTCGCGGGAGACGGCTGCGTCGAAGCGATGAACGACGCCCTCGATGTCGTCGCTTCCGGTCGGCCGTTCGTCCGCAACGGCCGCATCGGCCTGGACGACGTGCGGCTCGACCAGCTCTCGAACGAGTTCTACCGCCCGCTGCTGGAGCCGCTGCTGTTCGCGACGATCGGGCGCGTCGTCGACATCGACCTGCGCGATGCCGTCAAGCGCATGCTCGCCGCCGGCCGTGCCCCGATCGCGGTGGAGGTCGAGCGGCTCGACGTCTCCCGCCTCACCGCCGAGAACGACCGGCTCGAAGCCGTGTTCGATTTCCGCGCCGTCAGCCGCTGAGCTTGCCGCCATGGAATGGAACGCGGACCTCTATCGATCGAAACATGGCTTCGTCGCGAACTACGGCCAGTCGGTCGTCGCGCTGCTGGCGCCGGCGGCCGGTGAAACGATTCTCGACGTGGGCTGCGGCACGGGGGAGCTGACGCAGGAGATCGCCGACACCGGCGCCACCGTGATCGGCATCGATGCCTCGCCCACGATGATCGAGGCCGCGCGCGCCAGGCATCCGGCGCTCGAGTTCCAGGTGGCCGACGCGGCCGCACTGCCCTTCGATGCGCGGTTCGATGCGGTGTTCTCGAACGCGGCGCTGCACTGGGTTCGCGAGGCTCGATCCGCTGCACGGTCCATGGCGAAAGCCCTGAAGCCCGGCGGGCGGTTCGTCGCGGAGTTCGGCGGACACGGCAACGTCGCTCGACTCGAATCGGCCTTCCGGCGGGCCCTGGCGGACGTCGCCGGGGTCGATCCCCGCAGCCCGTGGTTCTTCCCGACGATCGGGGAATACACGTCGCTGCTGGAGGACGCCGGCTTCCTCGTGCGCGCCGCGTGGCTCGTCGATCGGCCCACCTTGCTGGCGGGACGGGACGGCTTGCGGCATTGGTACACGATGTTCCGACCCGACGACGTGGCGTCGCTGCCTTCGGACGTGCGGGAGCGGGTGTTCCTTGCGGTCGAAGCGGCGCTTGCGGACCGCCGGCGCGACGACGGGTGGATGGCCGACTATCGCCGGCTCCGGGTGACGGCAGTGCTCGCCTGAGCGTGGCGATTCCCGTGTCAGGGGCATTCGCGTCGAGCCGGTCGGGCCCGGGGGACGGGGCGAATTCGACGCGCCATGCCGGAACACCGGGATGAGGCCATGGCAGCACGACCCGATCGACGCGATGTCCGGGCCTTCGTTGGGGGCGGCATCGTGATGGCCGCCACGCCGGCCCGGTCGCCCCGGGGCGGACCGGCGTCGCTCCGACGTCCGGCGGAGCGGATCACCTGCCCGAACGGGGGCGGGCAATTTTCCCGGAGGGTGATGCATTACACTCCGGCGTCCGAAAGACATCCGCAGCATCCTCAGTTCGTCGGGGCATGACCGGTCGATGACCTGCCCCGCACGTCGCAACGAGAGATCGAATCCGGAGTCGTGACAAGGACCCCTTGCCGGGTCCATGGGGGGAGTTTGTTCGTCGTGAGCAGGGTCGGCAGGAGCGCAGTATCGATCGGTCGTTTCGCGCGCGTCGCGCGGCGGACGCTGCTCGCGTTCGGACTGCTCGCGTCTGCGGCGGCGGAAGCGGTGCCGGAACTCGAAGTGCAGGTGGTGATCGGCCGGCCGCGGCCGAAGGTGGCCGAACTCGGCTACACCGAGCCCGAGGTCTTCAATCCCATCACGGACCGGCTGTACCAGGGCGGCTTCCGCTACGGCGGTCCGCCCGTCGAGATCCCGCAGGAAGTGCGCTACTTCTCGGCCATCGGCCGCACGAAGGCGCTGAAGCGGATCCTCGCGTGCGCGGATGCCTGGTACTACCCGTTCTCGCACACGGCGCCGAAGGCCGAACCGCCCGGCATCGACATCGAGATCCTGAGCCGCATCGCGCAGCGCAACGGCTGGGAGTTCTCGGTCATGTGGGCGAACACCGGCGTCTATCGCGGCGGCGTCAACCTCGCCTTCAAGCAGACCATCAACCGCGGCTTCTGCGACGTCTTCCTCGGGCTCATCGCCACGGGGGAGGACGACCACATGACCCGCAACGACATGGCCTTCACGAAGCCGTATCTCGGCGTGGGTTTCGTGCTGGTGGGCACGGGCAAGGTGCCGCGCGTCAAGACCCTGGCCGAGCTGAAGGGCAAGAACATCCGCGTCGGCGTGCCGGCCTATTCGCCGATGCAGGACAGCGCGCAGGCCCTCGGCATTCCGTACACGACGTACTTCCAGAACAATCGGGTGATCGACGGACTGCTGCGCAAGGAGGTCGACGCGATCATGGTGTGGGGGCCGTCCATCACCGTGGCGAACCGCGAGAAGAACGTGGAGCTGGCGATGATGCCCGGCTTCGAGCCGATGCCCGGCCAGCGCTTCAACAGTTCCTGGGCAGTGAAGGCCAAGGAGACCGAGTTCAAGCAGATGTTCGACGATGCGTTCGATCAGATGCTGGCGAGCGGCGAGATCCGGCAGATCGTCGAGAAGTACGGCGTGCCGTTCTTTCCCCCGTTCCCCGACGCCCCGAAGATGAAGTGACCGTGGCCTGCCGACACCGGCGACACCCGTGTCGCGGCGGCGATAGTGCCATTGACGGACCCCATGACGCCGCGAGGCGTCGCAACCAGAAGGAATGACCCGACCATGTGGGAGAGCATTGCCACCCTCAGCACCATGACCGTGGGCATCATCCCGCTCATGGCCCTGCTGTTCACCCTCGCGCTCGCCGTGATCATCGAGCGCCTGTACTTCTTCCACCGGGTGCTGTCGCAAGGCGCGGCCATGGAACGCGAACTGAAGCGCGCACCGTACCGCGGCACCGACGAACTCCAGGCCGTGGCGGGCCGCTACGGCAGCGCGCTGCAGGTGTCGCTCGTGACCGCCGGCCTCGAATCGAAGAGCGAGAATGCCGACGCGATGGAGCGCCACATCGACGAGACGATCCTCGAACTGGTGCCGGCCATGGACAAGCATCTGTGGGTGCTGGACACGGCGGTGACGCTCGGTCCGCTGATGGGACTGCTCGGCACGATCTTCGGGATGATCAAGGTCTTCGACGTGCTCGGCGACCACGGCGCCGGCGGCGGGGCACAGGCGGTCACGGGCGGCATCGGCGAAGCGCTGGTGGCCACCGGCATCGGCCTGTTCATCGCGATCGTCGGCCTCATCTTCCTGAACTACTTCAACAAGCGCGTGCGCCTGGGCGTTCATCAGATGGAGCTGATCAAGCTCACCGTCGTGAACCGGATGCACGGCAGCCGCAGCTGAGCGTGGGGCGGACATGAAATCCCGCACCATGCGCTACTTCGAGGCGGACAAGCCGCGCATCGAAGTGATCCCCATGATCGACATCATGATGTTCCTGCTGGTGTTCTTCATCATGATCACGATCGACACCATCGCCGGCAGCGGCATCGCGCTCGAACTGCCGGAATCGAAGACGCCCGTGACGCTGCAGAACACGCAGATCACCATCGGCGTGCAGAAGGACGGGGCGATGTCGGTCAAGGGCGCGCCGATCACGGCCGAGCAGCTCACGGCCCGCCTGAAGGCCGACAAGGAGAAGGGCAAGGTCGATGTCGTCATCGCCGGCGACAAGGAAGTGCCGCTGCAGAAGTTGCTGGACGTGATGGACATCGTCCGCGGCGAGGGCATCACCTCGGTGGGTATCGCCGCCGACAAGTCCGCTGCTCCGGCGCCCGGCGCAACGCCTGCCAAATGAACGATCGCGCCGCCCCGGCGTCCCGGGGCCTCACGGATGCCGAGCGTCGCTTCCTGTCGCTGCCGCGCGCGTTCCTGATCGCACTGGGCTTCGAGGCCGCGGTCGGTGCGGGCATCCTCGTGAACTGGACGTCGCTGTTCCCGCCGCCGCCACCGGAGCCGATGAAGGTGGAGATCGTGCGCACGGAGCCGCCGCCTCCGGCACCGCCGCCCCCGCCGCCCAAGCCGCAGCCGAAGAAGCCGCCGCCCCCGAAACCGCCGGAACCGCCGAAGCCGGAAGACAGGCCCGCGCTGCCGGAACCCAAGCCCGAGCCGCCGCCACCCCCGCCGCCGCCGGAGCCGCCGCCCCCGCCGCCCAAGGAGGAACCGCCGGTCCAGCAGAAGCTGCCGGACCAGAAGGCACCCATCAAGACCGTGCTCGCGCATTACCCGAAGGACGCGCTGTCACAGGGGCTCGAAGGCAAGGTGCGCGTGCGCATGACCGTGAGCCCCGCGGGCAAGGTCACGCACGTGGAGGTCATCGAATCGACGCCGCCGGGCGTGTTCGACTACTCCGGGACCACGGCCGCCAAGCAGTTCACCTTCCCGCCGCAGGAAACGGAATGGGAGGTCGACCAGGTCTTCGAATACCGCATCGAGGACGACCGCTACGGACCGCAGCAGGGCGAGGGCAAGTGACGCGGGCTGCCCGCCCGCTGCGCTGCGCGCAGCCGCAGATCGACCGTTGCGTCGACGCCGGGCCGGCCGAATGCTGGGCCTCTGCACCGGCACGGTCGTGCATCCCGTCGTCGTGCCGAGCGGCGTGCCGGCCGCGCGGCGCCAGACCTTCCCTGGGGGCCTTCAGGCGATGCGGGGCAGTTCGATGGCGCCGGTGCAGTAGCGCTCGCGGAATCGCTTGACGGTCACGGTGAGAGAGGAATCGAGCACCGCCAGGGACCGTGTCTCGATCGGAGCCGGAACACTTCCGTAGTGCGCTTCCGCGATGGCGCCGGCGATGCAGGCCAGGGTGTCCGCGTCACCCCCGAGAGAGACGGCATTGCGGACGGCGTCCTCGTATCCCGTCGACTCCAGGAAGGCGATGATCGCCTGCGGGACGGAGCCCTGGCAGGAACCGTCGAAGTCGTAGGCGGGCCGGATGTCGTCCAGCTGGGCAGAGAGGTCGTAGCCGAACCGGTCCGACACGAAGCGGCCGATGGTCGCCTTCGTTTCGCCCTGTCGCGCCAGGAAGACGGCGGCGACCACGGCTTCCGCGCCCTTGATGCCTTCGGGGTGATCGTGCGTGACGGCCGCACACCGTCCGGCCTCGGTCAGGGCCTCCTCCAGCGACGGCAGGGCCCAGGCGATCGGACTGACCCGCATGGCCGAGCCGTTGCCGAAGCTGTTGTAGGGCTCGCGGCGCTTGCGTGCCGCCCAGCGAAGAAACATGCCGCCGTAACCCGCATTGGGAAAGGTGTCGAAGTAGCGATGGAACGCGTCGACATAGTCGAGACCGTCGAGGAGGCACTGCGCCACGGCGACCGTCATCACCGTGTCGTCGGTGAAGGTGCTGCCGACCGCGAACAGCGGAAAGTCCTTCGTCTTCGTCCTGGCCCATTCGTGGGTCGAGCCGATGATGTCGCCTGCGATGGCCCCGAGCACGCTGCTCCCCAAGGAAGCGGGGGAGGGCAGCCTGTCGATGATCGACGGCGCCGGACGCGACCCCCAATCGGCTGGAGAGTACGGGATGGGTTTCCGCGGGACACGTAACTAGTTCACATCGGGAATGTGAAATATTCACACTCCCGCCCGCCTGCGCTACCAGACTTCCGGCGGCGGGCGAAGCACGAAGATGCGGTGATCCTCGATGTCGATGTAGCCGCCCTCACGCAGGTCACGGAGGATGCGGCTGACCATTTCGCGGGAGGCGCCGACGCGCCGGGCAATGTCCTGCTGCGTGGGGCGGCCCGGAAGCGCGATGCGGCCATCGGGCTCTTCCTTCGCCCAGTCGAGCATCAGCCGGGCCACGCGGCCGTAAACGTCCAGCAGCGTGAGATTGCCCACCGTTCGCGTCAGCACGCGGACCCGCCCGATCAGCATGCGGATCATCGCCATGGCGGCTTCGGGGTGCGTGAGCAGATAGTCCTGGACCTGGGCGCGCGTCAGCACGGAGAACCGCGACGACTCGATCGTGACCACCGACGCCGAACGCAGCCCGTCGTCCAGCATCATCTCGCCGAAGTGTTCGCCGGGCCCGTGCTCGTTGAGAAAGAACTCGCGTCCGAGCTCGTCCGCGAGAAACGCCCGAACGCGCCCGGAGAGCACGATGAACAGCGAGTCACCCGCCTCGCCCTCGGTGATGAGCACGGTCCGCGCCGGTACGCTGCGAAGGGTTCCGAGGCGCGCCATCTCGTCGATGTACTGCTGAGGAAGCTGCCAGATCCAGCGCTGCGCGCGATTATCGTTGTTCATAGGGTCGCGGATGCGGTGACCGGAGAATTCCGGGTACCCGCGACGATTCTAGCGGATCGACTCCGGCAGGCGATGTCGAATCGGTCAACCCGTCGACGCGCTATTGCCTGCGCGCCCGCGCCTCGAGGAAGCGGTGCATCGCGGCCTGGGGTTCGCCGCTCGCATAGGCGGTCTTCTGGGCCGAGATGGCGAACCGCAGCGCATCGTCGAAGCCCGGTTGCGTGAGCGCGCGCAATCGCTGCTTGGTCAGCCGCATCGCCGTGGCGGGCTGCTGCGCGAGGGCGCGCGCGAGGGCGACGGCGGTCTCGAGGACTTGCCCCTTCGGGACCAGGCGCGAGAGCAGTCCGATTTCGTAGGCGCGCTGACCGGAGACGAGATCGCCCAGCAGGGACAGTTCGGCGTTGTGCCCGATGCCCACGTACTGGGTCATCAGCTGGGTCCCGACGATGGACGCCAGCCCGGCCTTGATCTCGGGTTGTCCGATCCTCAATTCGGGGAAGCCCACGCGCAGGTCGCTGCACAGGCCGATCTGGAAGCCGGCGCCGGCCGCGACCCCGTTGAAGGCGCAGACGGCGGGTTTGTCGAGATCCCGCACCGCCTGGTACATCGCGTGATTGGCCCGCAGCCAGGACGGCACGTCATCGATGCCGTAGGCCGCCGTCTCGGTGAGATCCTGACCGGCGCAGAAGCTCCGATCGCCCGCACCCGTGATGACGACGGCCCGCACGCCGGCATCCGCGTTCGCCTCGCCGAGGGCGGCGATGAACGCCGTGCGCAGCGCCCCGTTGATGGCGTTCAGCGATTCCGGCCGGTTCAAGGTGAGCAGGCGGAGGTCGCCGTTCGTCTCGATCTGCAGCACGCTCATGCCGCGTCTCCTCGTGGGGGCACCCGGCTCGTCGCAAGGGACAGGGAGCGCCGAGAGTCCGATTCCGCCGACAGCGGCGGTGAGCCTCAGTTCACGTTGCGTTCCGCGATGACGTCCTTCAACTCGACGTCGAAGATCAGCGTGGCGTTCGGCGGCACGTCATAGGCGCCGCGGGCGCCGTAACCCATCGTGGGCGGGATCACCAGGGTGCGGCGGCCGCCCACGCGCATGCCGAGCAGCCCCTTGTCGACGCCGGCAATCATCCGGCCCACGCCGAGGAGAACGGACAGCGAATGGCCCTGTGTCCGCGTGCTGTCGAACAGGTGGCCCTTGAACTCCGGGGCGTTCGCATCGAACACCCACGCGTCGTACTCGATGACCACGAACTGGCCCGGCTGCGACTCGACGCCGCGCCCGACCACCCGATCGATCGCGACGGTCTTCGTGCCGATGCGTTCCGGCACGCTGTCGGCGAACTCGACGTGCCGGCTCTGCGCGCTCGCGGCTCCCGCGGCCGTCAGGGTGGCGGCCAGCACCAGGGACAGAAGGAAGGTACGCACGCGTTCGACTCCAGGGAGGGGGACAGGACGGGCCGCGAGAATAGCCCGACCTCAGGCTCCGTGCACGAATTCCCGCACCGCTTCCCGGCGCGGCAGCGCGCGCGGATCGATGGCGAGGTGGCGGATGCCCGCGGCGGTCAATGTCCGGGCCACCGCGGGGGGATGGATGGCGCCGGCCGCGACGAGATCCACGGCCGCGACGACCGACAGATCCGGCCGGCAGACGACGAGGGCGAGCACATGGCCCGTGGCCGTCGTTCCCGGCACGACCAGGGCCAGCGGAACGCCGGGGAAGACCGAATACTCCGGCAGCACCGACTTGAACAACCCGTAGACCAATCGGTGGGCGCCGCTCAGCAGAGGACGTCCGGCGGATGGCGTGACGGGCGGCGGCGCCGGGGCGCCGGCCTGCGGGGCTGCCGTCGTGGGCGCACGGGCGGGCGCGGTGACCTCGTGGGGGACTGCGGCGAGATGCGGTGCCCGCGGCATGGCCTGTGCCGCAGGCGCGGCCGCGGGCTGGGATGCGCTTCGATGCGCCGCGATGATCCGCTCCAGCTCGTTGGGCTGGATGTCGCTGCGCTTGCCGCGCTTGGGGAGATCCAGTTTCATCGCGCCGCCCGATCCCGTCAGGTTGCGCATGATCCGGTACCACGCGGCCACGGCGCCGAAGATCAGCACGAAACCGAGAACGACGTTGAGCCAGTTCATGGGGCGGCGCACGGGAGAAGGGATGTGCGAGTGTAGCCCGGCGCGTCGGGCGCGGCGCGATCGGCCGCGGCATGACGCCGCACTCGCTGCCGGCGTGAACAGGCCCTAGAATCGCGGGCTTCACACCACCGACAGGAGCACGACCATGACGAGCAGAACCCTGGGGTCCGGCGACGTTCGCACCCGGCGCGGCAAGATCAACAACGGCAGCTACGGCAAGAGCCGTCCCCACCGCGCGAAGAAGGCGGCCCCCGTGTCGAAGGCGGGCGGCAAGGCCAAGAGCCGCTGACCGTTCCCGGTCCGAACGGGGGGCGCAGCGTCCCCCCTCCAGCGGCTGACGTGATGGCCTTCGATCGCTACCTCCGCTACGACGAGCTCACCGCGGCGCTGCGGGCGCTCGTCGTCGCGCATCCCGACCTGCTCGCGATCGACAGCCTCGGAGACAGTTTCGAAGGCCGCGCCCTCTGGCTCGTCACCGCGACGAATGCACGGACAGGGCCCGCGGCCGACAAGCCGGCGCTGTGGATCGACGCCAACATCCACGCCACCGAAGTCGCCGGTTCGATGGTGTCGCTGTACTTCCTGCAGACGCTCGTCGAGCGTTACGGCACCGATGCCGAGGTGACCCGGGCGCTGGACACCCGGGCGTTCTACGTCTGCCCGCGGCTCAATCCGGATGGTGCCGAATGGGCGCTTGCCGACTGCCCCGTGCTCATCCGGTCGTCGACACGCCCCTATCCGTACGACGAGACGCCGATCGGCGGCCTGCAGCGGGAGGACGTGAACGGCGACGGGCGGGTCCTCACCATGCGCATCCGCGATCCGAACGGTGCGTGGAAGGCCTGCGAGGCGGATCCGCGCGTGCTCGTGCGGCGCGATCCGACCGAGACCGGCGGCACCTACTACCGGCTCGTTCCCGAGGGGCGCATCGACGCGTTCGACGGCGTGACCTTCGAGATGCAGCACCGCAAGGAGCGGCTCGATCTCAATCGCAACTATCCGGCCGGCTGGCGCCAGGAGCACGAGCAGCACGGCGCCGGACCGTTCCCGACATCGGAGCCCGAGGTGCGCGCGGCCGTGGCGTTCATCACCTCGCACCCGAACATCACCGGCGGCATCGCTTTCCACACCTACAGCGGCGTGCTGCTGCGGCCGTATTCGCACCTGCCCGACGACAAGATGCCGGCGGAGGATCTCTGGACCTTCCAGAAGATCGGCGCCAAGGGGACCGAACTGACCGGTTACCCGAATCTGTCCGTCTATCACGACTTCCGCTATCACCCGAACGAGGTCATCACCGGTTCCTTCGATGACTGGCTCTACGACCACGCGGGATTGTTCTCGTGGACGGTCGAGATCTGGAGCCCGCAACGCGAGGCCGGCATCACCGACTACAAGTACATCGACTGGTACCGCGAGCACCCGGTCGACGACGAACTCAAGCTGATGCGGTGGAACGACGAAGTGCTGGGCGGGCAGGGCTTCGTCCCGTGGACGCCCTTCGAGCATCCGCAGTTGGGGCCGGTGGAGATCGGCGGGTGGAACGCGCTCTACACGTGGAGCAATCCGCCGCATGCCCTGCTGGAGCGCGAGGTCCGGAAGTTTCCCGAATGGCTCGTGTGGCACGCGCTGATCTCGCCGCTGCTCGAACTGCATTCGCTCGAGACGGCTTCCCTCGGTGACGACACGACGCGCATCCGCCTCGTCGTCCACAACACGGGGTGGCTGCCGACGTACGTGACGAAGCTCGCCCAGAAGAACAAGCGGTGCCGCGGGGTCATGGTGGAGATCGACCTGCCCGACGGCTGCGAACTCGTCACCGGGCAGCGCCGTCTCGACGCCGGACAGCTCGAGGGGCGGGCCTACAAGTCGTCGGCGCCGTCAGCGTGGGCGAGCTGGGGTGGGGATGCGACGTCGGATCGGGTGAAGGTGGAGTGGGTCGTGCGCGGACCGCGTGGATCCGCCGTGCGCATCTCGGCCCGGCATGAGCGGGCGGGGGTCGTGAAAGTCCTGGCGGTGCTCGGCAGCGGCACGAGTCCGAAGACGTAACGCGAAGGCGCCGCCCCGCAGGGTGCGCGACGCGCTCCCTACGGGTTCCCGCCCTCTTGCGTTGCCTCGCGCCGCAGACCTTTCGAGTCAGGCTTCGTCATGCCGCCGCGTGGATCGGATCCACCAGCGGATCCACCGTGCCCTGCGCGTCGAACTTCCACGCGTGGGTCGGACCCGCGATCTCGAATCGCTCCGGCTGGCGCTTCACTTCCTCGAGCATCGCTTGCGACACCTCGATCTGACCCAGTTGCAGCGTGTTGCGAATGCGCACGATGCGGACGTTCTCGGGCTTGACGCGGACGACGGATTTCACGGCCAGCGCGATCGCGTCGTGATCGGTATTCATGATGAGCGGGATCACCGCGCCATCGAGATTCATCGACGTGATGATGTTCGCGTAGGTCGAGGGGATGTCCACCTCCTTGTACAGCCGCATCGTGATCACATCCGCGGCACCGAGGCCGGTGGCGTTGCCGTGCGTCACGCGCGTGAGCCCCAGCACGACGATCTTCTTCACGTTCGGCTTGTTCGACCATTTGATGGCGCGGCGGTTGCGGCCGACGATGTTCGGATCGAAGCCGGCGCCGGAGATGTTCTTGCCCATCTCGTCGATGACCAGCACGTCGATGTCGTCGAAGAACAGCTGCGGCATGTTGTCCTTCGCCATCGCCTGCAACACCGGTTCGCGCGTCGCGAGCTGTTCGGCCGGCACGATCTCGACATGCCGGGTCTCGTCGTAGGCATTCTCGACGACCCCCACGCCGAAGAGCACGTTGCGCTTCGTGATGTTCACGTCCCGCACCTTCGGCAGCAGCTCGGGGAACATGTCCATCCCGTGCATGTGGTACGTCGCGGCCCCGACGATCTTGCCGATGCCGATGGCCAGCATCTTGGTCAGACCGCTCTCCGTGGCGCCGCGGAACCCCGTGTGCGGCTTGATGCGGTTGATCACGACGACGGCGTCGGCGTCGGCGGCGTGCCGGTCCATGTGTACCGGCGTGCCGTCATCCAGGTGACCGACGATCACCGTGTCCATCGTTGCGCGGATCGGAACGCCGGTGGATTCCTCGGTGATCCCGTACGTCTCCAGGACCTTGCGCTGTCCCTCCGCCGTGGCCGCGCCGTGGCTCCCCATGCAGGGAAAGATGAAGGGGTTGGCACCCAGGGCCTTCAACTCGGCGATCACGGTCCGGGCGATCAGCGCGATGTTGGCCACCCCGCGGCTGCCGCAGCCCACGGCGATGCTCTGCCCCGGCTTCACGCGTCCCCGGATCTCCGGTTTGGCGAACTCGGCCCGGAGCGCGCCGGCGATGTCCTCGAGCCGGGTCGGGTCGAACTTCTGGCGCACGGGCGTCATGGGCGGCAGGGGAACGTCGAGTCCGCCGGCGATGTTGACTTCGATCTTGTCCGGGATCATGGGAACTCCGTGTGGCGCAGGGGCGTGGGTCCGAAAGAGCGTAGGTTACGACAGAACGGCGGTGAACCGTGATCGGGGATCCGTGAACCGGGAGGACACGACCGTCGGCGCGATCCCGGCGCCGAAACGCCGCCGCAGGATGGGTCTTCCCCGGTTCACCATTCACCGATCACTCGTCACGGAAGTTGGGCTTGCGCTTCTCCACGAACGCCATCACCGCTTCCTTGTGCTGGGGCGTCTTGTGCGCGAGCGCCTGGTAGCCCGCCGACAATTCCAGCAGCGAATCGAGCCGCAGGTGCTGGCCTTCGCGCAGCAGGCGCTTGGTCATGCGCAGCGTCGGGCCGGGATTCACGGCGATCCGCTCCGCCATGCGGACCGCCTCGGGCATCAGCCGGTCTGCCGGCACGACCTTCGACACGAGCCCGCAGGCCAGCGCCTCGGCGGCGGTCAGCGTGTCGCCGGTGAAGGCCATCTCGGCGGCCTTGGACATGCCCACGACGCGCGGCAGCAGCCAGGCGCCGCCGTCGCCCGGGATGATCCCGACCTTGACGAAGCTCTCCGCGAACGAGGCGTTCTCCGACGCGATCCGGATGTCGCACATGCACGCGAGGTCGCAGCCGGCGCCGATGGCCGGGCCGTTGACCGCGGCGATCGTCGGTACGTCGAGCTCGTACAGCGCCAGGGGCAGGCGCTGGATGCCCTTGCGGTACTCCTCGCGGATCGCGAGCGGATCGATGTCCTCGTCGAAGTAGCGGCGCATCGCCTTGACGTTGCCGCCCGACGAGAACGCGGGGCCCGCGCCGGTGACGATCACGACGCGCACGGACACGTCGGCGCGGATGCGAGCGCATGCCGCCACGAATTCGTCGACGGCCGTGTTGTAGGTGAGGACGTTGCGCGTCTCGGGCGCGTTCATCGTCAGGGTGACGATCGGGCCGTTCTGTTCGTACAGCAGGAAGGGACTCATCGTGTCTCCGGAGCGTTCAGCGCGATGCGGGGGCGTCCGCGCCGCGGATGAAATCGAGGGTCGTGGCCGCATCGGCAGCGAGCCGTTCCGTCCCGACCCGGGCATACCAGTACGACTCGGTGCCGGCGCACAGCCGGGCTTCGTGCAGCTGGCGTGTGAAGAGCTGCAGGTCGAATTCGGCCGTGATGCCGATGGCGCCGTGCACGGCATGCGCAATGGCGGCGACCGGCGGTGCCGATTCGCTCGTCACGGCCTTGGCGATCGCGGCGGCGCGCGGGGACGGCAGAGGCGTGGACGAGGCGCAGCCCAGGCGTCCGGCCGAGCGGGCGAGCGCGCTGTGCTCCGCCATCACGCTGATCTGATGCTGGATCGCCTGGAACCTGCCGATGGGTTTGCCGAACTGGACGCGGTCGTTCGCGTGGCCGAGCGTCATCCGGAACAGGCGCGTCATCGTCCCCGCCATGCGCGCGGCCAGCAGGCACGCCTGCACTGCGCGCAGGTCGATGGACGATGCGCCGACGCCCTGCGACCCGCGCGCCGCCGCAGCGCTCCACTGCAACGTCGCGGCGAGTGCCCCCGAGGCCGACGCGCTCTGCTCGGCAGTGTTCGCCGGCAACACGCGGAGTTCCCCATCGACCGACACGAGCACGAACGCGGCCGTCGTCGCGAATGCCGTGGTCGGGCAGGCGATCGCGCCGGCGGCATCCCGCGCTCCCGTGGCGAGCGCGACCGGTCCGGCGGGCATCGGGGAGCCGGCCATCAACGCACGGGCCATCATCGTCTCCGCGACGGGCAACGGCAGGGCGGTCCGACCGCAGGCCTCCACCAGCGGGTGAATGTCGGTCAGCGACAGTCCCGCACCGCCGTGTGCTTCCGGCACGAGGGCGTCCAGGAAGCCGGAGGCTTCGATGTCGCTCCACAGGGCGGCAGACGAGCCGCCGCCTTCGATGGTGCGGACGAGGGCGGGCGTGCAGCGATCCTCGAGGAGTTGTTCGAACGGTGCGGAGAGTTCGTCGTTCATCGCCGCCCCCTCAGCGCAGACCGAGCCCGCGGGCGATCATGCCCCGCAGGATTTCGCGCGTGCCGCCGCGCAACGAGAAGGACGGCGCCACGTGCGTCACGTACGCGAGCATCGCGGCGAGTTCGGCCGGCGGAATCGCCTCCGGATCGCGCCCCACCGCATCGGCGATCGCAATCGGGATCTCCTGTTCCAGCTCGGTGCCGAGATCCTTCACCAGCGCCGCTTCGACCACCGGGCTTTCATGCCGCACGAGCTTGCCGGTGACCGACACCGACATCTCGCGCAGCACGGCGAGCCGGGCGGTGACTCGCCCGGCCAGCGCCTGCGATTCCGCGGGCGGACCCGCCAGCGTCTGAAGGTGGGCGACCCATCGGTCGAACAAGGGCAGGCTGGAGTACAGCCGTTCCGGTCCGCTGCGCTCGTACGCGAGCTCGGCCGTCACCTGCGCCCAGCCGGCGCCCGCTTCGCCGATCAGGGCGTCGTCGGGCAGTTCGACGTCGTCGAAGAAGATCTCGCTGAAGTGCTCGTCGCCGGCCAGATCGCGGATGGGGCGCCGCGTGATGCCGGGCAGGGACAAGTCCACGATGAACTGCGACAGCCCCGCGTGGCGATCATCCGGCGTGCCGGACGTTCGGACCAGCGCGATCATGTAGTGCGAGCGATGTCCATGGGTGGTCCAGATCTTCTGGCCGGAAAGTCGCCAGCCCGTCGCCGTCTTCGTGGCGCGCGTGCGGACGCTGGCGAGGTCGGAGCCGGAGCCGGGTTCGCTCATGCCGATGCAGAAGAACGATTCCCCGCGGCAGATCTTCGGCAGGTGGAACGCGCGCTGCGCATCGGTTCCGTACTTGAGAATCAGCGGACCGCTCTGCCGATCCGCGATCCAGTGGGCCGCGACCGGCGCGCCGACCGCGAGCAGTTCCTCCACGACCACGAATCGGGCGAACGGGCTGCGGGCGGCGCCGCCGTACTCTTTCGGGAACGTGAGACCGAGCCAGCCGCGCTCGCCGAGCGCGCGGCTGAAGTCCGCGTCGAAGCGCGCCCAGGACCGGGCGCGATCTGCCGGCGGAAGGGCGGGCAGGCGGCTCGCCAGGAATTCGCGGACGGGCGCACGCAGCGCCTCGTCCTCGGCGGGAATGGATTCGGGGGGGAAGGCGTCCAGCATCGGTTCGGTGATCGTGGGGTCCGGGAAGCGGCCCGGGATGTCGCAGACGGCCGGGCGCGTCATCGAACCGGGAGCGGGTGGTTCGGAGTGTAGTCGGTGTCTTCGTGGAATAGGAGGCTGCGGCGCGATCCGGCCAGACGGTTCCGGGCGGGCGACCGGACCTTGCCGCGTCCCTCGGCAGGCTGCCGTGCCCGCCGGCACGCGCACCGTCGGATTCGCGGCCCGCGGCTTGGCCCACTCGAAGGTTCGACCACCGGCGGTGCTTGCGGTCCATCGGCGACATCCCGACCGCGGCGCCGGAGCCGTCGAACCGTCGGCGGCAACCGGACTCGGCCAGGCGGCTCGACTCGAGCTCCGAACATGGCGGGACATCCGGGGCGATTCGAACCTTCGAACCGCGGCAGCAGCCTCGCCTGCCGGGATCGGCCTCGGATCTCTGCGGGAACCGTTGCGCTTCCGGATGGCCGCGCCGCGGCAGCGGCAACGATCGGATTGGATGCGAGGCAGGAAGCGGGAGCCCTGACGTGGAACGGATCGAGCCGGAACAACGAGACGTCGCGCGGGCGGTATTGCGATTCCCGCGACGGACGTGCCCTACACGACGCCTTTCGCCGCGAGCGCGTCGATCGCCGCATCGTCGAGCCCCAGCCACGACCGGCACACCTCCCGCGTGTGCTGTCCGAGCAGCGGCGGCGCGCTGCGATACTCGGGCGGCGTCTCCGACAGGTGGATCGGATTCGCGACCAGCGGGATGTCGCCGGCCACGGGATGCGGCATCGTGATCTTCGCACCGCGGGCGACGACCTGCGGATCGGCGAACACGCCGGCGACGTCGTTGATCGGGCCGCACGGCACGCTCGCGGATTCGAGCGTTGCGATCCACTGCGCCGTCGTGCGTGTCACCGTGACGTCCCGCAGCATCGGAACCAGCACGTCGCGATGCTGCACGCGGCCCGCATTGCCCTTGAAACGCTCGTCCTGCGCCCACTCGGGGTGCCCCATCACGTCGCACAGTTTGACGAACTGTCCGTCGTTGCCCAGCGCGAGGATCATGTAGCCGTCGGCCGTCGGGAAGTCCTGGTAGGGCACGACGTTCGGGTGCGCGTTGCCGAGGCGTCCCGGCGCCTTGCCGCCGTACAGGTAGTTCATCGACTGGTTGGCGAGGCACGCGACCTGAACGTCGAGCAGCGCCATGTCGATGTGCTGGCCGACGCCGGTGCGATCGCGATACGCGAGCGCGGCGAGGATGGCGGTCGACGAGTACAGCCCCGTCATGATGTCGGTCAGCGCGACGCCGACCTTCATCGGCCCGGCGCCCGGTTCGCCGTCGGGACGTCCGGTGACGCTCATCAGCCCGCCCATGCCCTGGATCAGGAAGTCGTAGCCGGCGCGTTCCGCGTACGGACCGGTCTGGCCGAAGCCCGTGACGGAGCAGTAGATGAGGCGCGGCTGGATCTCGCGCAGCGATTCGTAGTCGAGTCCGTACTGCTTCAGGCCGCCGACCTTGAAGTTCTCCACGACGATGTCGGCCTGCTTCGCGAGTTCGCGCACGAGCGTCTGTCCCTCGGGCTGCGTGAAGTCGAGCGTGATCGACTTCTTGTTCCGGTTGGTGCACAGGTAGTACGCGGAATCCGTCGTCGGATGGCCCGCGGTGTCCTTCAGGTAGGGCGGACCCCAGCCCCGCGTGTCGTCGCCGACGCGGGGACGCTCGACCTTGATGACCTCGGCGCCGAGGTCGGCGAGGATCTGCGTGGCCCAGGGGCCGGCGAGGATGCGGGAGAGATCGAGCACGCGCAGGTGCGAGAGGGCGCCGGGCATGGCAGCGGTGTCCTTGAGAATCCGGGAACGGGAGAGTAGGTCGCTGGGGGGAAGATGGGAAGACGTCCGGATGTGAGGACGTGGGACGTGAAGGCGTGAAGAGGTGAAGGCGTGAAGTCGTGAAGTCTGCTGCCGCGGCCTCGTGGACGAGCCGTCTCTCCGCGCGGCGTGGAGACGGCTCGGAGTTCCCACATCTTCACGTCTTCACGCCTTCACGACCTCACGTCGTCTTCTCGTCGGCCTTCCGGCGCTCGGATCGGCTTGCTCATCCCGCCGGGTCGACCCTAACATCGACGACGGAATTCAGGACGGCCGCGTCCGGCGGGTTGTCGCCCGCCGCGGGTTCCGGCCACGGAGTCGTTCGCCATGCCTTTTCATCCCCTTCGCGTGCTGCTGGCCGAGGTCGGCCCGGGCAGTCATGACCGCAGCGGGACCACGCTCGCCCGCGCGTTGCGCGGCGCCGGCATGGACGTCATCTACGCCGGCGTGCATCGCACTGCCGGCGAGGTCGTGACGGCTGCCGTTCACGAGGACGTCGACATCCTCGGCGTCACCCTGCTGGCGGGCGCACCGTCGACCGTGTTTGCGGAAGTGCTCCAGCGGCTCGCGGAACGCCAGCGCGAGGACACGGTGGTCGTGGCCGGCGGCGTGATTCCCGACCAGGACATCGCGCGGCTGAAGCAGCTGGGCGTGCGCGAGTTCCTCGGGCAGGACGCGCCGTCGCAGGCCACGATCGACGCGCTGCGCCGGTGGGTCGATGAACGCGGCCCGCGCTGAGGGCGGTTGATGGCCGGGTACGTTCCGTCCGAGGCGCTGCTCGAACGCGCGTGTGCCGGCGACGTGACCGCGGTGGCGCGCCTCATCTCGCGAGCCGAAGCCGGCACGTCGGAAGTCCGGCCCGCGCTGGCCAGCGCCTATCGGCTCGCCGGGCGCGCGCACCTCATCGGCATCACCGGCGTTCCGGGCAGCGGCAAGTCGACGCTTCTGGCCAGGCTCGTCGCCGTGTTGCGGGAGAGCGGCGCTCGCGTGGGTGTGCTGGCGATCGATCCGTCGTCGCACCGCAGCGGCGGCGCGATCCTGGGCGACCGCCACCGGATGCGCGATCTCGTCGCCGATCCGGGCGTGTTCATCCGCAGCCTGGCCACGCGCGGCACCACCGGCGGCCTCGCTCACGGCGCGCTGGAGGCGGTCGATCTCCTCGACGTCGCCGGCTACGACACCATCCTCATCGAGACGGTCGACGCGGGTCAGGACGACGTCGACATCGCCCGGGCGTCGCACACGACCGTCGTCGTCTCGGCGCCCGGGCTCGGCGACGACATCCAGGCGATGCAGTCCGGCACGCTCGAGATTGCCGACATCCACGTCGTGTCCAAGTGCGATCGGCCGGACGCGCAGCGCACGATCCTCGATCTCGAGCAGATGCTGCCGCCCGGTCTGCGCCCGGATGCGACGGACGGCTGGCGGATTCCCGTGATCGGAACGAGTTCCATGTCGGGTGACGGTCTCGCCGATCTGGCGTCCGCGCTTGCGCGACATCGTGCGCATTCGCAGGGCCCCGCCGGCCTCGCGCGTCGACGGACGATGGCGGAGTTCCGGCTGTCCAGGACCGCCGAGGACGTGCTCCTCGAACGCTTCCGGGAGCAGGGCATCGCCGCCGTCACCGGTTTCGCGGACCGGGTGGCGAATCGGGAGATCGATCCGTACACCGCCGCAGTGGACGTGCTCACCGTCTTCATGCATTGAGGCCGCTCCGGGCGCGAGTCCGCCGACGATTCCGCCCTGTCGAATGCCCGGCCCGGAGCGCTCGCCTCACGGACTTCGACCGGGTGACGGCTCGGACGTCCCGAGGGCCATCGGCGAAAAAGCTGAAGACAGCCCGGGGCACTTGCCGCGAGAATCCGGTTGACTGACGTCGCGCCGGCCGCACCGGATGTGGGCGGCGCGTCCGTTCCCCCGAAAATCCCCTTCGTTGCCACCCCCGAGATCGCCATGACGCCGTCCGTTCTTGCCTTTCCCTATCTCCAGTACACCCCGTCCTTCGCCGAACCCCCCGTCGCCTTCGGGGACGGCGCGCTGCCGGCCGTGCCACGCTCGGGCGAGGCAGTCACTTCGGTGCGCTGGCCGCGATCCGCGCCGATGGCCACCACGTCACGGTCGGCGACGATTTCTGGCTGGGGCCGCGCTCCACGATCCACATCGCGCACGAGGTCCTGCCGGCGCAGGTCGGCCATCACGTCACCGTCGGGATCAACACGACGGTGCATGCGTGCACGGTGGGCGACCAGTGCGTCATCGAGGACAACGTCGTCATTCTCGACGGTGCCAGGGTCGGCGACGGCTGCGTGGTCGCCTCCGGATCCGTCGTGTTTCCGCGCGCCGAGTTGCCGGCGGGTCATTGGTGCGAGGGCAGCCCGGCGAAGCCCATTCGTCCGCTCACGCCGGAGCAGCTCGCCGCCGCTCACGAGCGTGTTCGGGGCCTCACGCTGACGGCGCCCATTGCCGTGCCCGCGGGCGGGCGCGTCGAGGCGGCGCGACGAACTACGTGGCGCCGACGGCCCGGCTCCAGGGGCGCGTCGTCCTGGCCGATCAGGCGAGCGTGTGGCTCAGCTGCCTGCTCGACGCGGCGGGCCACGAGATCTCGGTGGGCGCGCGCACCAACGTGCAGGACAACACCGTGATCCGCGCCGATGCCGGTCCGGTGAAGATCGGCACCGACGTGACGGTCGGGCACAACGTCACGATCCGGAGCTGCACCATCGGTGACCGCGCCCTGATCGGCATCGGCAGCGTGCTCGCCGCCGGCACCGTCGTCGAGGACGACGTCCTGCTCGCCGCCGGTTCGGTCACGCTGCCGGGTCAGCGCCTCACCGCCGATGCGATGTGGGCCGGCAAGCCCGCCCGCCGCCTCGGACCGCTCGACGACGCCAAGCGCAGGATCATCGATTTCGGGGCGGCGCACTACTGCCTCTACAACCGCGACTTCCTGGCAAGACCGGCGACGTGAGCGGCGCGCCCGCGGGACCGGTACGAGGCTCCTCGTATCGGCGCCCGGGCAGGTTTGTCGGTACCTTCGGGGTCGACACGATTCGGTCGGAACGCACATCGAACGGGTGAAGCGCCGCCGGACTCCCGGCCGCACCGGCACCCGCCACCCGGGGAGCCCGCCATGCCGCAACTGCTCATCGTGGACGACCATCCGCTGTACCGCGAGGGCGTCATCGTCGCGCTGCAGTCCCCGCCGCTGAATGCCGAAGTGTTCGGCGCCGGCTCGGTGAACGAGGCCCTCGACGTGCTCGCGGTGCATCCGCAGATCGACCTGGTTCTGGTGGACCGGTGGCTCGAGGCCGCAGACGGGCTCCACGTCATCGACGTCATCGGATCCCGTCACCCCGCCGTCAGCCGGATGATCGTGTCCGGTGATGCGTCTCCCGCCGCGATCGAGGCCTGCCGATCGGCGGCCATCCAGGGCTTCCTGCCCAAGTCGTTGCCGAGAGACGCGCTGATCGCCGCCATCGAGGGCGTGCTCGAAGGCGGCGAGTACTGGCCTCCTGCGCCGACCCTGCCTGCGGGCTCGAGTGGCAGCGGTCTTACCGATCGTCAACGCGAAGTCCTCGCCCTGCTGGCGCACGGACACAGCAACGCGCAGATCGCCTCGGCGCTCGGCATCGCCGAACGCACGGCCAAGGCGCACATGGCCGGCATCTTCGACGCGTTGTCCGTCGACAACCGGGTCATGGCGCTCGTGCGGGCGCGGGAACTCGGGCTGGTGCATTGATCGTCGCGTGCTGACCGGCTCCGATCCGCAGGACGACGCGGCCCGCGAGTTCGTCGAGCGCGTGCAGGGGCTGTTCCGCCAGGCGCACGCGAACGGACGCGGGGCCGCGCTGGCGGCCGTGTGCCTCGTCGGGGTGATGTTCCCGTTCGTGGGCGGGCTCCGTCTCGCAGGCTGGCTCCTCGTGTGTCTGGCCATCGTGGCGGCGCGCGTCCCGCTCGTCGGCGCCTACGGCAGAGACGAGGCGCGGGATTCGCGAGCCGGACGGTGGGCCAGGCGGTACACGGTCATGGTCGCAGCAGGCGGACTCTGCTGGGCGGCGGCCCCCTTCCTCTTCCTCGATCCGACCGAACCGCTGGCGGTCGCGTCGTTCGTCGCGGTGGTCGCCCTCGTCGCGGCCGGAAGCATTGCCTCGCAGTCGTTCCACCTGCCGCCGGTGGTGGTCTTCGTATCGCTGACCCTGCTGCCCACGGTCGCCTGGCTGCTGGCCACGCGCGACTGGCGCTACCTGCCGCTCGCCGCCACCGTGCTCGTCTTCCATCTTTTCCTGGTGGCCAACGCCCGGACCCAGAACCGCAAGATCGCCGAGTCGATCCGCCTGCGGCACCGCAATCTCGATCTCATCGCGGCGCTGGAGTCCGGCAAGCGTGAAGCCGACCGGCTGCGCGACGAGGCCGAGCAGGCCAATCGCGCCAAGTCGCGCTTCCTCGCCGCGGCCACGCACGACCTGCGGCAGCCGCTGCACGCGCTCGGGTTGTTCTCCGCGGCGCTGCGCGACCGTCGCCTGGAACCGGAGCAGCAGGTCCTGGTGGACCGGATCTTCACGAGCGTCGACGCGCTGGAATCCATGTGCGGCGCCCTGCTGGATCTGTCGCGACTCGATGCCGGTCACGTGCAACCCGTGCCGGTGCATGCGCTGCTCGATCCCATCCTGCGCCGGCTCGATCTGCAGCATCGACCGGTCGCCGAACGCAAGGGCCTCGCGTTCGCCGTGCCCGCGAGCGGGCTCGCCGTCGTCACGGATCCGGTGCTGTTCGAGCGGATGCTGGGCAACCTGGTGGCGAATGCCGTGCGCTACACCGTGCAGGGCAGCGTGCGGATCGACGTGCAGCCGGGCGCCGGGCAGATCGATGTGCGCGTGGTGGACACCGGACCCGGCATTCCGGCGGACGCCCACGATCGCGTGTTCGACGAATTCTTCCAGTTGCCCGGACGGGGGCGGGACGGGCAGGGGCTCGGACTCGGGCTCGCGATCGTGCGGAGGCTTGCCCGCCGGCTCGATCACACGATCGCGCTCGACTCCGTGCCCGGCCGCGGTTCCGTGTTCACGCTGACGCTGCCGGCGGGCGATCCGGCGCAGGTCCCGGCGTTGCGCACCGGCGGGCGCGACAGCGCCCCCTGGCTCACGGGTCGGCGCGTGCTGGTGGTGGACGACGACCCGGCCGTTCGCGAAGGCGCCGCCACGCTGTTGACGCAATGGGGGTGCGACGCGAGGGTCGCGGGCAGCGGCGCGGAAGCGCTCGACACGTTCGACGTCGAGGGACCGGAACTGCTGGTGGTCGATCTCCGGTTGGGCGAGCGGGCGGGCGACGGACTCGAGGTCGTCGCGTCCCTGCATCGGCGTCACGGTCGCGAGGTACCGGTGCTGATCATCACCGGTGACACTTCCGTCGAGGAACTCGAACGGTTGCGGGCGGCCGGATTCCCGGTACTGCACAAGCCGGTGCGTGCGAACCGGCTGCGGGCGGCCCTGACGCAGCTGCTGGCTGCGCCGAACCGGGTCAGTTGACGAGCGTCACCGGCACGCCGGCATCGCGCAGCACTTCGCGCGCGACCGAACCGAGCAGGATCTGCGTCAGGCCCGAGCGGCCGTGCGATCCCATGATCACCTCGTCGACGCCCTTCTCGCGGACGAACTGCACCAGCACCTTCGCGGCATCGTCCCCCACGAAGACGTGGTGGAGGTAGGCGACCCCGGCGGCATCGAGCCGCGCACGCGCCGGTGCGAGCGCCTTCATGCCCTCTTCCTGGTGGAAGCTGCGGATCTCGTCGGGGCTCACGAACTGACCCACGTCCTTGCGCAGCGCGTTCTGCACGTTGACGAGATGCACCTCCACCGGTGCAACCCACGACTTCAGTTTCTTCAACACGGCGTCGATCGCCCGCAGGGCGGTGTCCGAACCATCGATGGGGACGAGTACTTTCACGGCAGGGGCTCCAGGCGGTTCAGGACGGGCGATCGGTGTTCGGGCCGCCGTTGGCGGTGGCGATGTCCTCCAGGGGCTTGACCGCCTCCTCCTCGCGGGCGCGGGCGGCCAGCGCCTTGCCCACGGCGATGACGATCACGATGCCCGCGGCCGGGACGGCATAGTGCAGCCAGTGGGCATTGGCGTCGACCCAGGGTTGGACCAGTCCGTCGGAGACCGCCATTTCGCCGGCGACGTAACCGAGCAGGCCGGCGCCGGCGGTCACGATGACCGGGTAGCGGTCCATGACCTTCAGCAGGAACGTGCTGGCGAACACGACCAGCGGAATGCTGATGGCCAGGCCGACGATCAGCAGCGTGAGGCTGCCCTTCGCGACGGCCGCCACCGCGAGCACGTTGTCGAGACTCATCGCGAGGTCCGCCAGCAGGATGGTCCGGATCGCGGCCGCCATGTTCGAGGCCGCCTTGCCGTGGCCGTCCTCCTCGCTCTCGGGAATCAGCAGCTGCACGGCGATCCACAGCAGCAGCGCGGCGCCGATCAGCTTGAGGCCCGAGATCCGCAGCAGCTCCACCGCGACGATGGTGAGCACGATCCGCATCACGACCGCGGCGCCGCTGCCCCACATCACCGCCTGCTTCTGCTGGGCGGGCGGCAGCGACCGGGCCGCCAGCGCGATGACGACCGCGTTGTCGCCGGAGAGCACGATGTTGACGCCGATGATCTGGGCGAGCGCGACCCAGAACGCGTAGGTCGAGAGTTCGGCCATCACGCGGCTCCTCGGGTACGGGGACGGAATGCGCGGCGCAGGGCCGGCGACAGGCCGCCGGCGGGGGCGTGGATCATGGGCAAGACTCGGAATCCTGTTGTGGGACCGGGGACGGCTGGGGAAGGTCTGATCTATTCTCGCGACCGCGCGAATAGATCAGACCTTCCCTAGGTCCGCGGCGCATGGTCGGGCGGCGCGAATGATAAGCCAGGGGGCGGTCGCGGGGCGAGCGATGTCCGCGCCGGGGCCACGGTTGCACGGCACGGCGTAAGCGGCGATCCTTCGCCCACCATCCAGGGAGTCCCGTGCCCCGTCCCCGGCTCAATCCGAAGTCGTCCCTCGAGACCGCGCGCCGCCGCCTGTTCGCGCGCCTGTTCGGTTCGACGCTGCTGCGGCGCGTGCGTTTCCGCCGCTTCTATCTCGGGTCCACCGGCACGGCGCTCGGGGTCACGATGCAGGCGACGGTCGCCGCGTGGCTGATGACCACGCTGACGCCGTCGGTGTTCATGGTCGCGCTGGTGCAGACGGCGAACACCGTCCCGTCGCTGCTGTTCGGCTTCATGGCCGGTGCCCTGGCCGACATCGTCGACCGCCGGCGCGTGGTGTTCGTGGCCCAGGCCGTCCTGTTCCTCTCGACGCTGATCCTCGCGATCGCGACGCTCGTCGGCGTGATCAATCCGCCGGCGGTGCTCGTCCTGAGCTTCCTCATCGGGGCCGGCTTCACGTTCTACATCCCGGCGCAGCAGTCGTTGCTGAACGATCTCGTGCCGCGCACCGAGTTGCCGTCGGCCGTGGCGCTGATCTCCGTCTCCTTCAATGCGGCCCGCGCCGCCGGTCCTGCGCTGGCCGGCGCCCTGGCCGGACTGCTGGGGCTGGGCTACGCACTGCTCATGGCGGCCGCGAGCTTCTCGGCGATGCTGTTCTCGCTGCGCGACTGGCCCGCGGCCCGCTATGTCGCGACCGGCATTCCCGAGACCATCGTGTCCGGTGTGCGCAGCGGCCTGCGCTACACCCGCCATTCGCCGACGCTGCGGGCGCTGGTGATCCGCAATCTCTCCTTCAGCAGTTGCGCCAGCGCGTTGTGGGCGCTGTTCCCCGTCATCGCCCGGGAGCAGCTCGGCCTCGGGGCGGGCGGCTTCGGCCTGCTGTTCGCCTGCTTCGGTGCGGGCGCGATCGTCGGGTCCATCAACCTGCCGCGGCTGCTGCGCCGGATCTCGCTCAACACGCTCGTGAACACGGGCGTGCTCATCTGGGTCGTGGGCACCCTGCTGATCGCGACCGTGCCGATCCTCGCAGTGGCCGTCGCGGGCACCTTCGCCGCCGGCTTCGCGTGGGTCAGCGTGCACGCGAGCCTGTCCGCCGGCACGCAGACCTCCGCGCCGGCCTGGGTGCGGGCGCGCGCCGTGTCCATGAGCTGGGTCGCCCTGCAGACCAGCCTGGCGCTCGGCAGCGTCGTGTGGGGCGCGCTCGCGTCGGTCTCGGGGACGCGCGTCGCGCTCGCGACATCGGCCGGCGTCGCGTTGCTGCTGATGGTGCTGAACCGCCGTGTGCGCGTGACCCTGGGGCACGAATCCGAGGTCACGGCCGGGTCGAGCCTGCCGGATCTCACCGTGGCGGGCGAGCCGATGCCCGACGACGGACCGGTGCTGATCCAGGTGGAGTACCGCATCGCGCCGTCCAACCGCGATGCCTTCCTCAACGCGATCCACGCCCTGGAACCGATCCGCCGCCGCAATGGCGCCAGCAACTGGCTCGTGTTCCGGGATCTGGAGGACGACGAACATTTCATCGAGCGCTTCGTCGTGGAGTCGTGGGCGGAGTACACGCGCCTGCGCGCCCGCCGCACCGTGAGCGACGAGGAGATCCAGACGTGCGTGCAGCAGCTCCAGACCGGGGACGCCGAGGTGCGGATCTCCCGCTTCATCCGGGTCGGACCGTCGCCCGCCGAGCCGGACGACCTGACGGGTCAGTAGTACAGCGACACGCCGACGTAAGGCCCCCGCAGGATCTCGGGGCCGGCCTTGAACCAGCGATACCCGAGGCGCGCGCCCACGTGCTTCGGCATGAAGCCGATCGACAGGTCGTAGTCCTCGACCGTACGCTGCCCGAGCGACGTCCACGTCGGGGCAAACCGCACGTCGAACGCACCGATGGGCCGGATCGTCGCGGCCAGCGCGGTGGAGAACCCGCTCTGCGACGTTGCCCGAGCGTGCTTGCGCCCGGTCCTGAACTCGAATGCCGGCACGGGAGCCACGCGGATCATCCCGTGCACGTAGGTCATCGACAGCGTGTCCGGCGGATTGTCCTCGCGAAAGCGCGTATAGCGCCCTTGCAGGGCGAACGGGCCGTAACCGGCTTCGAGCCGCGCATCGCCCGCGGTGATGCCTTGATCGACCCATTGGCGGGCGAGATCAGGCGCACCGTCGGCGAGGTCGGCGTCGCCGGCGAGGCGCGACGTCACGCCGGCGAGCGAGGACGCCTCCGGCCCCTGCAGGCGGGCGAGGCTCAGCCGCGAGCCTTCGACCATGCCGGTCAGCAGCAACTGCACGAGTGCGCCGCCGAGATCATTGCCGAGGTCGGCGTTCGCACCGCCCCGCCAGGCGAACCTCGTGACGCCCGTCCGCGACGGCGGCGTCGATGGACGGGACGCGCCGCCCCCGTCGCCCGTGGTCGCCCGCTCGAAGTCATCGAGCTTGCCGGCGGATGCCGGCGCCGCGCACAGGGTGACCAGGCAGGCGAGGGCGGCGCCCAGGCGCCGTGCGCCCCTCATTGCGTCGTCAGCGATTGAAGCGCGCGCCTTCCGCCGCGAGCTTCTCCAGCAGCGCAGCCGGCTTCCACGTCTTGCCGTGCTTCGCGTGATAGCCCTGCACGGCGGCCAGCACCTTGTCGAGGCCGACGGAGTCGGCGTAGAACATCGGGCCGCCGCGATAGCGCGGGAAGCCGTAGCCGTAGAGGTAGACGATGTCGATGTCGCTCGCGCGCTGGGCGATGCGCTCGTCCAGGATCTGCGCGCCGACGTTCACCAGCTGATAGATGCAGCGTTCGAGGATCTCCTGATCGGAGATCTCGCGCCGTTCGATGCCGGAGTCCTTCGACGCCTGCACGATCAGCGCCTCGATCTCCGGATCGGGGATCGGCTTGCGGTTGCCCGGCTCGTAGCGGTAGTAGCCCGCGCCGGTCTTCTGCCCGAAGCGGCCCTTCTCGCAGATGAGGTCGCCGATCCTCGAATAGCGGTCGGACGGATCGCGCGTCGCGGCCTGGCGCTTGCGGATCGCCCAGCCGATGTCGAGGCCCGCGAGATCGCTCACGCGGAACGGCCCCATCGCGAAGCCGAAGTCCTCCATCACGCGATCCACCTGCTGCGGCAGCGCGCCTTCCTCGATCAGGAAGCCCGCCTCGCGGAAGTACGCGTGCACCATGCGGTTGCCGACGAAGCCGTCGCACACGCCCACGAGCACGCCGACCTTCTTGATGGTCTTCGCGAGCTTCATGCTGGTGGCGATGACGTCCTTCGCGGTCTTCGCGCCGCGCACGATCTCCAGCAGGCGCATCACGTTCGCGGGGCTGAAGAAGTGCAGGCCGATCACGTCCTCGGGGCGCGAGGTGACGGCCGCGATCCTGTCGATGTCGAGCGTCGACGTGTTGGTGGCGAGGATCGCGCCCTTCTTCGCGACGGCGTCGAGCTTGCGGAAGACGTCCTGCTTGACGTCCATCTCCTCGAACACGGCCTCGATGATGATGTCCGCGTCCTTCAGGTCGTCGTACGACAGCACGCCCGTCAGCAGGCCCATGCGCCTGTCCATGACCTCCTGCGACAGCCGGCCCTTCGACACGGTGGCCGCGTAGTTCCGGCGGATGATGTCGAAACCCTTGTCGAGGCGGTCCTGCGCGGCCTCCAGCACCTTGACCGGGATGCCGGCGTTGACGAAGTTCATCGCGATGCCGCCGCCCATGGTGCCGGCGCCGATCACGGCGGCGGAACGGATCTCGCGCACCGCCGTGTCTTCCGGGACGTCGTCGATCTTGTTGGCGGCGCGTTCGGCGAAGAACGCATGCCGCAGGGACTTCGATTCGGTCGTGCCGACCAGGAACTCGAAGCGCTGGCGCTCGAACTTGACGCCCTCGGCGAAGGGCCGCTTCACCGCGGCCTCGACGCACGCGAGGCACTCAAGCGGTGCGGGGTAGCCGCGGTACTCCTTGGCGACCCGTGCACGGGCTTCCGCGAAGAAGGTGTCGACATCGCCGTCGACCGCGGCCGTCAGTGCGCTGGCCCGGCGGATCGGGCGGCCTTCCTTCGCGACCTTGTTCGCATAGGCGACGGCCGCGGTGCGCAGATCACCGGTGACGATCTCGTCGACGATGCCCAGCTCGTGCGCGCGCTCCGTCGAGACCGGATCGCCCGTGACGATCATGTCGAGCGCCGTCTTCGCGCCGATGAGGCGGGGCAGGCGCTGCGTGCCGGCGGCGCCGGGCAGGATGCCCAGCTTCACTTCCGGCAGGCCGATCTGTGCCCCGGTGATCGCGCAGCGGTAGTGCGCGCCGAGCGCCAGTTCCAGCCCGCCTCCCATCGTCGGCCCGGCGATGGCGGCGACGATGGGCTTGGTGACCGTGTCGATGTACAGCAGGACGTCGCGCAGGTTCGCGAGTCCGGGCGGGGCAGGCTTGCCGAATTCGGTGATGTCCGCGCCGCCCGAGAAGTTCCGGCCGCCGCCGATCATCAGGAAGACCCGGACGGCCGGGTCGTGGTCGCCCTCCTTGAAGGCGTCGAGGATGCCCTGCAGCAGCCCCTTGCTCACGGACAGCGCATTCACGGGCGGGTTGTTGAGGGTGATGACCCCGACGTGGCCTTGGACCTGGTATTCGACGATGTTGGGCATGGCGATCTCTTCGGTTGTTCGCATACCGCCGGACGGTGGCGGGGAGTGGGCGACTTTAGCACTCGGTGCCGCGGACCCGGCGGGCGGCGCTGCGGGAACCGACCCGGGTCCGGCTGCCGATCGAACAGGCACAGCCTGCCGGTGCCCATCAAACACGACCGGCGGCGAAGCGGAGTGGGCGAGGGGCGAATTCGACTGCCGGAGCGGTGTCGAGTCAGATCGGGGGAGGCCCGCTCGCCTCACCGTTGCACGGCGCTGTCGACCTACGCGGTCAGCACTTCGTACTCGTCCGCGGCCATGGGCTCGACATGACTCTGAAAGCCGCCGCGGAGTTCCACCAGCTCGCGCCGCGCCAACGGGGCTTCGATGCGGTTGATGCGCGTGACCGTTGCTTCGATTCGCGAATGCTCCGAAATCGCGGCGCACAGGTCTTGGACCAGATAGCACGGCGCCCATCCGAGGATGTGGCAATCGTCACTCTGCAGCTGCACGGCCAGGCCGGTGGCAGGGTTGTTGACCTCGACGGCCACTTGAAGCGGTTCGCCTGCTTCGAGGAGCTCGGCGCGCTGCCGCCCGGCGTCGGAGACATGGCGCAGGCCGTGAAGGAAGAAGCGGCAGTTGAAGCTACCGTCCGGCAATTTGTTGACCTTCGACCGAGAACGCCTTGGACAAGATCGCGTCGAATGTTGTTAGCGCTCTTGCAGAGGCTGCAACCTGCCGCCGACCGATCGATTCCACGTCTCGGATGCGGCTCGCGAACAAGATCTGCTCCGCGATTGGTGGCAGCGGAATGGAGAGTTGACGCAATTCCTTCCCGTTAATGTTGAACTGCACCGCGGATCGGCGGGTGTGCTTCAGAAACTCAGTTCGACCGCCGGGCGACTTCAAGAACGACTTCAGATACTGCGGGAGCAATGCTGAACGGTTACAGCGGACTCGCATGAGATGCGAGTCGAACGTCCATGCGCCGGGCTGCTCGATGACGACCGCTTTTCCCAGGTGATCGAGTGAACCGATTGCTCGCGCCAACAGGAGATCACCGTCACGTAGCGCAAATCGGTCTATCTCGCCGGCCTTGAGTTCGACCCACTTCTTGTCCGTGAGTGTCAGCTCGCCTCCCTGAATGTTCGCAACTCTAAGGTCGAGCCAGCTACCAGGAGTGGCCGTTGGCTTTAGCATCGTCCCAAGTACGGGGGGCTCGGCGAGCAACTGGCCGAGTTTGGCGGCTGGCCACTGCATCGGATTCGTCGACGGGTCGCCGAACATGTCGATGAAGATCGCCGGAATCAGTTCGGCGGCCTTCTGCTGGGCTTCGCGGCGCAGGCGGACGATGCCTTCGGCGCGGGCGAGCAGATCGACGATGCGGCGCTGCTCCGCAAGTGGCGGTACAGGAATCAGTGTGTCGTGTAGAAACGAAGCTGGCACGCGCTGTTGGCCAGCGGTGCCAGTGAAGTTGCGCTTGGCTTCTCGTCGAAAGGACTCTCGCCGCACGAAGTAGTAGATCCACTCGGCCAGCACAGACTCCCGAGCACGGAGCACATGGAACTCTGTTGAACCAAATCCGTGGCCACCCGCCAAGCCAGTGGCGAGTGCAGCTTTGCCGTTCTCCATGCATGGCGTGATCTTCGCGAATAGCACGTCACCGTCTGAGAAGGCCGTGTAGCCCTTCTTCACATCGCCGTAGCGCCGAGTCGTCGCCGCTTCGATAGTTCCCGAGATCTCGCCTATAGCAGCCATCGGAACGAAGCTGACCGAGGTGTCGTTCGCGAGACCATGGTCACGCGGCAGCCGCGGATTGATCGCGCAGACGTCTCCGAGTCTTTGCATCCGCACCATCACGCTGTCCGTACGGCCAGCGCTGCGCGCAATGCTTCGATCTCCTCAGCAATCTCCGCCTCAATGGCCGCCAGTTCATCCAGCAACTCCCGCGGATCGCGATGCTCCACCTGCGCCTGACTCATCGGTCGATACCGCCCCGCCGACAAGTTGAAGTCGTTCGCGCGCAGCGCCGCCGCATCGGCAAACCACCACTTCTCGCTCCACTCGGAAGCAGCATCGCGCGCCGTCCATCGGTCCCACGCGGACTCGCGCTGCACGTAGACCTGGGCCAACCCCGGCAGGTCGTCGGCCTCGATCGGTGTGTCGTGGTTGGCGTCGAGCTTGTAGCCGTCGTCGTCGGCGTGGAGGAACAGCACGCGTTCCGTGCTGCCGCCCTTGCGGAAGAACAGTACCGAAGTCTTCACGCCGCTGTAGGGCTGGAACACGCCACCAGGGAGGCTGAGCACGGCCTCGACGCGGTGGTTCTCGATCAACTGCCGGCGCAGTTCCTTGTGGGCGCCGGTGGAGCCGAACAGCACGCCCTCCGGCACGATCACCCCACAGCGCCCGCCCGGCCTCAGGCTGTCCAGCATGTACTTCAGGAACAGCAGTTCGGTTGCGGTGGTGGTGCCGACCTTCACGTCTTCGACGATGCGGTCGCGGTCTACCCGGCCGGAGAAGGGCGGATTGGCCAGGATCACGTGGAAGCCGTCGGCCGGCAGGCCCAGTTCGGCCTTGCGCTCGGCGTCCTGCGTGGTGGTCAGCACGTTGCGCAGTTGGATGCGCACGTCGGGCAGGCCGCGCAGGGTGAGGTTCATCGTGGCCAGCCGCACCATCTTCGGGTCGACGTCGTTGCCGAAGAAGGTGGCGTTGTTCAGCGCGCTCACCTGCGCGGCGGAGAGCTTGTCGCCCAGGCCGCGCCGCTGGAGCTTGCCGTCGACCTCCGCGGTGGTGATGGCAGCCGGTGACGAATTCGTGAGCCGGATGTGGTTGTACGCGGCCACCAGGAAGCCGGCGGTGCCGGCCGCGGGGTCGTAGAGGGTTTCGCCGACCTTGGGGTCGACCATCTCGACGATGGCGCGGATCACGTGCCGTGGCGTACGGAACTGCCCCAGCTCGCCGGCCTGCTTGATCTGCCGCAGCACGTGTTCGAACAGGTCGCCCTTGGTGTCGGCGTCCGCCTGGTCGAGGCGCAGGCCGTCGACGAGGTTGACCACCTGGGTCAGCACCGTGGGCTCGTCGATCGTCAGGCGGGCGCCGGCCATGAAGTTGTGTGCCGCGCCCTCGCCCAGTTCGGCGAAGAAGGCGAACACCTCGTCGCGGACGAAGCGCACCAGCGACTCGCCCGACAGGCCCTTGGCCCAGATCGACCAGCGGAAGCGCTCGCGCGGGACGGTGGCGGCGGTGCTCAGGGCCGTGGCACGGGCGCCGCGTGACTCCTGCACTGCGAAGCCGGCCGTGGCGTTGAGCGGGTTCTTGAGTGCCCAGGTGCCTTCGAACAGGCTGGTGTAGGACTTCTTCAGGAACCGGGCGCGGGCGCGGTTCTCGGCGTCGATGCCTTCGACGAGATAGAAGAAGAACAGGAAGGAAAGCTGCTCGGCATTGCTGACGGGGTCGGGGTAGCCGCCGCCGAAGAGGTAGTCGCGGATCTGGTCGATCGACCGACGCATGTCGGGCGTCAGGGGCATGTCAGTGGCTCCACCGCGCTTGGCGCGACCCGCGACGCATGAAACGGGCGTCAAGTGGGGGCGCGTCCTCCGGCAAAGAGGTCGGTGCACGCTTGATGCCTCGAACCCGTAAGTCAGTGGTCCATTGCGCTGCGCGCCATCGTACCGAGGTCTCTCCCCCATCCCCATCCCGGCCTTCCCCTTGAAGGGGAAGGTGTCGGTCGCTCGCGGACACGCCAGAGGGACAGGACGAGAGCGCTGGAGCGAAGCCTCGTTCCTCCTCCCCTTCAAGGGGAGGTAGGGAGGGGATGGGGACGGCGGGCGGCTGGCGCGCGGGGTCGGAGGATCGTTTCATCCTGGTGGTCCATTGCGCTGCGCGCCATCGCACCGAGGTTTGTCCCCCATCCCCATCCCGGCCTTCCCCTTGAAGGGGAAGGTGTCGGTAGCTCGCGGACACGCCAGTGGGACAGGACGAGACGGCTGGAGCGAAGCCTCGTTCCTCCTCCCCTTCAAGGGGAGGTGGGGAGGGGATGGGGACGGCGGGCGGCGGGCACGCGGGGTCGGAGGATCGTTTCATCCTGGTGGTCCATTGCGCTGCGCGCCATCGCACCGAGGTTTGTCCCCCATCCCCATCCCGGCCTTCCCCTTGAAGGGGAAGGTGTCGGTCGCTCGCGGACACGCCAGTGGGACAGGACGAGAGCGCTGGAGCGAAGCCTCGTTCGTTCTCCCCTTCAAGGGGAGGTGGGGAGGGATGGGGTCGGCGAGCGGCTGGCGCGCGGGGTCGGAGGATCGTTTCATGTCAGTGGCGCCCGGCCGCCCGAAGCCACTGAGCCCCCGAGGGGCAGCGACCGAAGGGAGCGTGGGGGGAGCATGCGACGGCGCCCGGCCGCCCGAAGCCACTGAGCCCCCTTGGGGGGCAGCGAGCGAAGGGAGCGTGGGGGGGCATGCGACTGTGCCCGGCCGCCCGAAGCCACTGAGCCCCCTTGGGGGGCAGCGAGCGAAGGGAGCGTGGGGGGCGTTCACAAGTCCGCCCGCGGCAGGCCGCCTGGTTCATGGCTTTCAGCAAGGCGGCATCCAGCGTGGCGAGTGGCAGCTGCCGGCGCAGAGCCAGCTCCAGGGTAGCAGGCGTCGTAGGCGCTCAAGGCGTACTCGGCGGCCAGGGCGTCCAGTGTCTGCAGGCTCACGGGTTCGCGGCAACCTGCAGGCGAAGGGCCGAGGCTGCGGCGGCCAACTCGATGCGCTGGGCTGGCGTGATGCGCCGTCGGCGTTGCGCGCCGTGCAGCAGGTTGGCCATCTCGGCCAGCCACAATGCCGGCACCCAGACGGCGCTCGTGGCCGTGGCATGCAGCGCGGCCGGGTGTAGGGCGTGGCTTCGTCTGGCAGAAACCAGGCGGCGCTGACCGATGCATCGACGACGAATGCGGTGGAGGGTGCCGTCGGGGCCGGCAGTCCTTCGCGGGCCACCAGGCGACGAGCGGAGGGTTTGCGCGTGGGCCGGCCTGCCGGCCCACCGGGCGCCATCAGCGCCGCCCTTCGCGGACCAGGTTGCGGCTCTTGAGCGTGCCCAGGCTCACGCCGCGGCTGGCCTGCTGCAAACGATCCACGGCTTCCTGCGCGCTGCGTTGCCGCGCCGAGTCGTCCTCGGGCGGGGCCAGCCGGGCCACCACCTTGCCGTGGCGCGTGATTTCGATGATCTCGCCCGCCAGCACCCGATCCACCAGCTCGGACAAGCGGTTCTTGGCTTCGAACAAGGCAACGGTGGGCATGGCAGGACCTTTCAGCAGCGGGCAGGCTTGAAATGTAGCTAGCTAGCTCAAAAGGCGCAAGTTCAGTGCGGCGCGGGCGGCGGGGCGGCGTCGACGCCGTCATCGCCTGCCGCACCGTCATCGCTCGGCGTGCCGAACATGTGTTCGTTCAGGCTGCCGATGACCGCGGCGAGGCGCTCCGGATGGCCGAATACGCGCACCGCTTGTGCGATGCCGCCCAGTTGCGAGAACGGATGAAAGGCGAACTGGTCGAGCGAGAACCCGGCGTCGGGCCCGACGTAGTGGTCGGCGTTCGCACGGAACTGGTGACCGATCATGCGCAGCCACGATTCTTCGCCCACGCCGAGGTCGGTACGCTGCAACAGCCAGGCTTCGAAACGCGCACCCAACGCGGCCGCCCGCTGTTCCGACGCTTCGGGGAACACCATGTTGCCGTTCTCGTCGACGGTGATCCACTCGCGCGTCGTCGGGTCGATGTGGTCGTCGATGTCCAGCGCCAGCAGGCGCCGTGGTTCGTACTTCCTGCGCGCCTGCCGGGCGAGGACGACGCCGCCCTCGGCGGGGTCGTCGGCGTCGCCGTGATAGTCCGAGACACCGACAAAGTCGAACATCGTGAATGACGACTTGTTGCGCGCCTTGCGGGTGCCACGGCCGCGCATCTGCTGGTACAGGATGGACGAACGGGTGAAGCGTGCGAAGACCAGGTTGACCACCTCGGGGCAGTCGAAGCCGGTGTCGAGCATGTTCACCGACACGAGGATCTGCGGGAACGGCTCCTTCTTGAAGCGCCGGATCTTGCTCATTCCATCCACCGTGTCGTCCGCCCCCTGTCCGCTGACGACGTAGTCGGCGAACCGTACGTCGGGCGACGGCTTGAGGTGCGCGAACTCGGCATCGAACAGCCGTGCCAGGGTTTCGGCATGCTTCTTCGTGACCGCGAAGACGATCGCCTTTCCCAGCAGCGGCTGGCGCAACACGCCCTTGGCGTCGAGGTAGCCCTGATCGAGCACCTGGCGGAATTCACGCACGATGGCCCGGTTGCGCTCGGGGATCGTGAAGCGGCGTTCCAGCGCCGACGGGTCGACGGTGATGGTCTCGGCCTCGCCGAACAGCTGCTCCAGTTCGGTTCGGGTGTCGGCGTCCATGGTCGTCCAATCCAGTTCGGCCTTCTTGACCTCGAAGCCGCCCTCGGCCGCCGTCTTGACCGTCCGGGCCTTGTAGATCTGGTACGGGACGAGGTAGCCGTCGCGGATGGCGGTCTTGAGCTTGTACGAGAACGTGGGCGCATCGACCTCGAAGAATCGAAGGGTGTCGCGGACGAACGCCTTGTCTTCGTCGTCCGCCACGGCCTCGGCATCCGCGACGCAGGGCGTGGCGGTCAGCCCGACCTGCACGCCGTCGAAATGCCGAAGCACGCCGCTCCACTGGCCATAGATGCTGCGATGGCACTCGTCGCTGATGACGAGATCGAAGTAGCCGCTCGAATACTCGGCGTAGAGGTTCACCATGCTCTGCAGCGTGGTGATGGTGATGCGCTTCTCGTCCTGGAAGCGCCGGCCGGCACGCAGCACGTAGGCGGGGTAGTCGGGCAGGTGCTCGGCGAAGGCGTCTTCGGTCTGCTTGGCCAGCGGGATGCGATCGACCAGGAACAGCACGCGGGTGACGGCGTTGGCCTCGAACAGGCGCTTGATGAACGCGGCGGCCGTGCGCGTCTTGCCGGTGCCCGTCGCCATCTCGACCAGCAGCTTGCGCCGACCCAGGGTCATCTCGCGGCATAGCGTGTCGATGCACTCGATCTGGTAGTCGCGCTCGACGATGCGCCGATCGATCGCCACGCCGGCCGGATCGCGGCGCACGGCCCGTGTGGCGGCCCGGCGCTCCAGATCGTCCTGCTTGAAGATCGTCTTCACCGGCCGCGGATAGGCCTCGTGCTGCCATTCCCAGAACAGCACCTCATCGCCGTTGCAGAGGAAGGCATAGGGCACGCCGAGTTGCCGTGCGTAGGCTTTCGCTTGAGCCGCCGCGTCGCCCGGATTGACCGAATAGCGCTTGGCTTCGATCACGGCCAGCGAGCGGCCATGGCGATCACACAGCACGTAGTCGGCGCGGGTGCCGTCCGGCAGCTGGACTTCGAATCGGACGGCGTTGTTGTCGAGCACGTCCCAGCCCTGCGCCGCGAGCAGAGCGTCGATCTTCACGCGAGCGAAGGCCTCGTTGGTCATTTCACCCGATGCGCCACAGGGCGCCTGCCGTTCCCGTTCGTCCTGATGATCCTTCCGGTGCGAGGCTTCGCCTGTTCGGCGATGTCGGACAGGGAGGCGCGCGCCTGGGCGAACGGCGCTGCGTCGGTGCCGGACAGTGCCATCCTCTGTTCTCCGGGTATTCGCGGAAGATCGCGCAGTCTACGAGCCGCCGATTCCCAAGGAAAGGCCGCCGTGCCGGGAAGGAGCGCGGCATTCACTCGCACTCCGCCAATGGCGAATCGGCACGATCGGGGATGGCCTGTGAGTCCGAGGCGGCGTCAGCCATGGGGCTCGAACTCGCAGGAGGACGGTCCCGATCCGGTCGATGGGATGCCGGGACTGGCTCGTGAGCACGATGCCCCCGTTCGCCTCCGATGCCACGCCGTCGGCCGTTCCAGGTCCGCCCCGGTGTCCCGCCGTACGAGGTTGCTCGGAGTTCGCCGGCTACCGATTCGTCATACCATGCATTCACGGGATCGGCCCACTCGGGAGGAATGGCGGCGTGAACGATCGGGGATTCGGCGGCTTGCCCGTCACCGGCTGGCTGGCGCTGGTGCTCGCGGTGGTCGGCGTGATCGTCTGGAAGCAGGCGCCGCTCGACCCGAAGCGGAACACCACGGGCGAGGTGTCGGGCGTGCAGGTCCGCGCGCTGCAGGACGTCAACGCGCGCCTCTGGGAAGATCCGTTCTCCGCCGTCGCCCGCTACAAGCGCGAGTCCGCCGCGGCGAAACCGGCCGTGCCGGCCGGGAACGGCGGCAAGGACGCGGATGCCCTTCGCTCCCTGCAGACCGTGTGCGAGAAGCTGGTCGCCGGCACCGCGAAGGGCGGGCTGCGTCTGCACGTGCTCGCCACGATGGTCTCGAATGCGCCGTACTCCGACGGCGAGGAGCGCCGGCGACGCACCCGCTACGCCGTTGAATCCGCTCTGAGCGTGGCCCACTTCGTCCCCGAGAACGCCGACCATCTCGGCTTCTTCACGGGGCCGTCCGGTTCCGACGTTCCGTTCGAAGCCTTCCGCCGCAAGAACGCCGGGAAGGAGAAGCTGATCGCGCTCGTGCTCTGGCTGGAGGACGAGGTCTTCTCGTGGGCCGACACCTCGGATGCCCGGGTGCAATCGCTCGACGACCAGCCGCTCGGGCGGCTGGCGAAGCTGCGCGACGACGTGAAGCACCATTGCGTTCCGGCGGCGCTGGCATCGGACCCGGCCGCGTTCTCCTTCTCGGTGCTCGGGCCCGCGAACTCCCAGACGCTGCGCACGATGACGCGGGAACTGCAGCGCCTGTCCGACCTGCGTGCGAACGATCCGGCCTTGCCGACGCCCTTCGGCGAGCCCTTCGACATCTACTCCGCGTTCGCCACCGCGCCGGCGAAGGAGATCCTCGGCGAGGGCAAGCCGCGCAAGGCGGCCGGCCGCGCGTCCGGCAGCGAGGAGTCGTGCCGCGATTCGCTCGATGAGTCGTACTGCCGCCTGCGCGTGCTGTTCTGGGAGAACGGCCTGCGCTTCTATCGGGCCATCGCCACGGACAACGCGGCCGCCGAGGCGCTCGTCGATGAACTCGAGCGGCGCGCGGTGCCGGTCCGGACGGCAGTCGCCCGGGCATCGACGCGCCATCACGTGGCCATCGTGTCGGAGTGGGACACGTACTACGGCCGGCGGCTCCCGGCGGTCTTCCTCCGCGCCGCCGGACTCGAATCGGCCTGCGAGACCGATCCGAGCGAAGTGGATGCGGCCACGCGCGCCTCCCCGGCGTTCGCGCAGGAGTGCCGCGTGATGCGCTTCAGCTACCTGCGGGGACTGGATGGCGAAGGGCCGCGGACGGCCAACGTCGCCGCCAAGGAAGCGTCGACCCGAACGACAGAGAAGTTGCTTCGGGCGCCGACGGCCGAGCCTGCCGAGGGACTCTCGCAGTTCGACTACCTGCGGCGGCTGGCCGTGCGGATCCGGAACGAGGACGCGCGCTTGAAGCGCGAGCATCGCGGCGAGATCGGCGCCATCGGTGTCCTCGGCAGCGACGTGTACGACAAGATCGCGATCCTGCGGGCGCTGAAGCCCGCGTTCCCGGGCGTGATCTTCTTCACGACCGATCTCGATGCGAGGCTGCTGGAGGCCGAGCACCTGGAATGGACGCGCAACCTGATCGTCGCCTCCGGCTACGGCTTCGAACTGGCGCCCTGCCTCCAGAAGGATGTGCCGCCTTTCCGCGGCACGTACCAGACCGCGGCGTACCTCGGCGCCCGCGTGGCGTTGTTCAATGCGCTGCCGACCGGGAGCGTCCTGCGGGAGGACCTGTGTCCGGAGGACCGCTACCACCACTCGCTGCGGATCGGCGGCCAGGCGGCCGACGCGGCGGGCGGCCTGTCGCGCATCAGTGCGGAAGTGCTCGACCGGTGGATGGCGCGCCCGCGGCTGTTCGAGCTGGGCCGGACGTCGGCCGTCACGCTCGACGACACCCGCGGCCACTGCGCCGGTCTCGCCCGATGCGGCAACATCCATCCGGACGATCGCGCGCTGCGGGAAGGCGAGCGTGCGTTCGGCTGGGGGCTCGCCCTGATCGGTCTGGCCTTCGCGCTGCTGCTGCTCGCGCGTTCGACCCGGCAGATCGTGCTGCGGCCCGCCGGGCTGGCGGTGCAGACGCTGCACCGAGGCACGGGGCCGGAGCGCGTCGGCGCCCTGATCCTCCTCCTGGCCGTCATCGCGCCGCCCGTGTGGGTCGTGACACGCGCGCTGACCAGCATCGGCGATCCGTTCGGCGAACCGTTCTACTGGGCCGAGGGCGTGAGCCTCTGGCCCTCCGAACTGATCCGGCTGGGCGCGCTGATGCTCGGACTGTGCTTCCTCGTCTACCTGTTCTCCGAACTCGATCGCGGCGCACGGGATCTCGCCCGGGAATTCGATCTCACGCCGACCGCCGACGTGCGGCCGCTCTGGCGGGTCGCGCTCGGGCGCTTCAGTGCGGACCCCGGCATGCCCCGTCGGGCGGCCGTGCTCTGGGCCGAGTACGTGAACTCGGGGCACCTCGTGTGGCGTCTCGTCCGGACCTTCGCGTGGGTCGCGGCCTTCGGCTGCTTCGCCGCGATCCTGTTCGAGAACACCGCGTACCCGAACAACCCGGGCCGGGGCGACGCCGCGCTGCAGGTGGAATACGTGTTGCGCGTGGCGCTCGTTGCGCTGTTCCTGTTCCTGCTGTTTGCCGTGAACGATGCCATCCGCCTCTGCGGCCGGCTCATCAACGAACTGACGGCCTCGCGCGAGGGCAACGACTGGTCGCGCGACCTGTGCCTCACGTACGCCGTCAGACTCGGCCTGCAGGACAAGCTCGGCGCGGCGCCCCGGGACACCGTGCTCGATGCGTGGATCGACACCCGGTTCGTGGCGCGCTTCACCGCGAAGATCGGCGCCCTGCTGTACTTCCCCTTCCTGCTCCTCGCGCTGATCATCGTCGCGCGCTGGTCGGCCTTCGACAGCTGGGACTTCACGCCGGGTCTCGTCGTCGTGCTGTCGCTGACCTTCGTGCTCGCCTGCTTCAACGCCGTGCAGATGCAGCGCGCCGCATCGCGGGCCCGCCGGTCGGCCGTGAGCCGGCTGAACGATCTGGTGATTCGCGCCAACGGCGGCGCCGATCCCGACTACCCGGGGTCGCAGATGCTGCAGGCACTGGTGAAATCGATCCAGGATCTGCGCGAAGGCGCGTTCGTACCCTTTGTCGATCAGCCGCTCGTCCGAGCCGTGCTGATCCCGTTCAGCAGTGCGGGCGGGCTGTACCTCGTGGACCTCTTTGCGCTGGCGACGTGATGCCGTGAGACCATTGGGGCATGAAACTCGCCAAACCCCATTTCGACATCGGTCTCTTCACCAACCAGCTCGAACCGTCCCTCGCCTTCTGGGAGGAGACGATCGGCCTCGAATACGACCACATGGCCAAGCTGGGCGGGGGCGTGCAGCAGCACCGTTTCCTCTCTCACGGCTCCATCATCAAGGTCAACCACGCCCGCGACGAACTCCCGTCGCTCCCGCCCGCGGGCTGGCGTGAACTGCTCATCGCCTCCGACGGAGAAACGGAGGCCGTGCCGATGGACGACCCGGACGGCAACCCGGTCACGCTCGTGCCCCCCGGCCTGGACGGGGTGACCGGCATCGCGGTCCGCATGGTCGTGAACGATCTCGACGCCACCGACCGCTTCTACCGTCACGTGATGCAGTTCGAGTCACCCGCCCGCGGGGTGTACCGGTGCGGCGATTCGCTGCTGTTCGCCGAAGCCGGCACCGTGAAGCGCAGCGACGGCTGGCGCGGACCGGGCTACCGCTACCTCACCGTGCAGGTCTACGACTGTCTCCTGGAGCATGCCGGGGCGCTGTCGCGCGGCGGCACGGAAGGGCAGACGCCCGCGATCCTCGGCGAGACCGTGCGCTTTTCGTTCCTGCGCGATCCGGACGGCAACTACATCGAGATCTCCCAGCGCACGTCGCTGACGGGAGAGCCGTTGCTCTGACGGCCGTGAGGACGTGTCGGTGCGAGGTCGTGGAAGCGTGACGCCCGTCACTGAACCGTGTATCCGGAGACGTCCGCGGCTCAGCGCGAGTGGCCCCGTGGCAGGCGGAACATCCAGGCCAGCGGCAGCGCCGCGGCGGCCACCAGCGCGAACATCATGAACGAGTTCAGGTAGCCGCCCATCGACGCCTGCCGGTACATCTCCGCGCTCAACGTGGCCAGCGCTTTCGGCCGGTTCGCTGCCAGCTCGCTCGCTCCTCGGGTGTAGTCGACCGCGCCCTGCAGTGACGTGACGGCCTCCGTCAGGCCCGCGTAGTTCTCCGCGGTCGAGCGCAACAGCACCAGGATGCTCAGCGAGATGAACAGGCTGCTGCCGAAGCTGCGCGTCAGGTTGAAGATGGCCGAGCCCTGCACGACGAGCGCCGTCGGCAGCGTGGAGAACGCCAGGACGGTCATCGGCGTGTAGGCCAGACCGAACCCGAATCCCTGCACCAGGTTGGGCCAGAACACGTCGAAATCGGTCATGTTCACGTTGAGCCGGGTCATCTCCCAGGCGGCCCACGCCTGCAGCAACAGACCGGCGGAGAGCGTCAGCCGTGCGTTCCAGCGCGTACACCACACGACGATCATCAGGCTCATCAGGTTGCCCAGTCCGCGACCGGTCAGAAGATAGCCGATGGTCGAATCGGGGTAGTGGCGAACGTCCTGCAGCAGGGGCGGGAACAGCACGAGCAGGGTGTAGTTCATCGCGCCCATCGCGAACGCCACGAAGAGTCCCAGGCTGAAATTCCAGTCGCGGAACAGGCGCGGATTGATGAAGGGGGTTCGGGCGTTGGCCGTGTGCCAGATGAAGACGACGGCGCCCACCACGGTGAGCACCGCCTCGACATTGATCTCGACGGATTCGAACCAGTCCAGGCGCTGGCCCCGGTCCAGCATGAGCTGTGCGCAACTCATGCATACCGCCAGGGAGAGGAAGCCGCCCCAGCCGAGCGGCCCGGCGGTCCCCCGTTCCTGATCCCCGAGCGCGAATACCGCCAGGAGCGTGGCGAGCGCGCTGATCGGCACGATGGCCAGGAACGCCCAGTGCCAGTTCAGCGACTCTGCCATGTACCCGCCCAGCACCGGACCCAGCGTCGGGCCGAACACCGAGCCGACCCCCCACAGCATCAGCACCAGCGCGTGTTTCTCGCGCGGGAACGTGGCGAGCAGCATGCCCTGTCCCAGCGGCATCAGCGGCGCTCCGAACAGGCCCTGCACGGCACGCGCAAACAGCAGGGCCTCGAACGATTCGGCCAGGCCGCAGGCGAGCGAGGACAGGGTGAAGCCGAGCATCGTCGCGACCATGAAGCGGCGCCAGCCGAGCCGCCCGGCCAGCCACCCGGTCATGGGCGTGGCGACGGCGGTCGCGACGAGGAACAGGGTCACGATCCAGGCGCCTTCCTCCTGCGTGAGCGAGAGCGCGCCGCGAATCTGCGGGACGACCACGTTGGTCGCCGTCACCGCGATCCCGAAGGCCAGCGTGGACAACTGCACCAGCACGAGGATCAGCCAGGGGCGGGATCCGCTTGCCGGTTCGGATGCCGTATCCGCGCCGTCGCCGTGCTCGGGGCTAGATCGCTGCTTCACGGCTCATCGGTCGTCCCGATCCGCCCGCAGCCAGGGCTGCAGGAGACGTCGAGCAGCGTCGCCGCCGGCGGCGGAGTGGTCCCTCATACGCCCAGGTACCGGTGCCAGATCGCGTGGTCGGCGTCGAGTTCGGCGGACGTACCCTGCCACACCACCCGCCCGCGTTCGATGATCGTGTGCTGCTGCGCGAGCGCGATGAGCCGGGTCACGTACTTGTCGATGACCAGGATCGTCTGGCCCTGCCGGCTCAGCGTGTGCAGGCACTGCCAGATCTCCTCGCGCACGAGCGGCGCGAGACCTTCGGTGGCTTCGTCGAGGATCAGCAGGTGCGGGTTGGTCATCAGCGCGCGGCCGATGGCGAGCATCTGCTGCTCGCCGCCGGAGAGCTGATTACCCATGTTGCGGCGGCGTTCCTTCAGGCGCGGGAACAGTCCGTAGACGCGTTCGAGGGTCCACGGCGAGGCTGCTGCGCGGCGGTTGTCGGCGAAGGCCCGGAGGTTCTCCTCGACGGACAGGTTCGGGAACACCTGGCGTCCTTCGGGGACGACGGCGATACCGGCCCGGGCGATCGATTCGGTGGTGCGGCCGTCGATGCGCCGGCCGCGGAACACGAGGGTGCCGCCCGTCGGCGCCACGAGGCCGAGCAGCGTGCGGATCGTGGTGGTCTTGCCCATGCCGTTGCGGCCCAGCAGCGTGACGACGTCGCCCTCGCGGATCTCGAACGACAGGCCGAACAGCACCTCGGTGCCGCGATAACCCGCGTGGAGATCGTCGACGGTGAGGATCGCACTCACGCGGCCTCCGGGGACTCGCGGGCCACGACGGCATCGTCGCCCAGGTAGGCGCGCTTCACTTCGGTGTTGCGGCGAATCGCCTCGGCGTCACCGGTGGCGATCACGCGTCCGGACACGAGAACCGAAATGCGGTCGGCGAGCTTGAAGACCGCTTCCATGTCGTGTTCGACGAGCAGCAGCGTGATCGTGCCCTTGAGGGCCTGGATCAGCCGGACCATCTCCGCGGATTCCTCGGGTCCGAGCCCGGCCAGGGGTTCGTCCAGCAGGAGCACCCGGGGCTGCGTGGCGAGCGCGAGGCCGATCTCCAGACGGCGCTGCTCGCCGTGGGGCAACAGCGACGCCGACGTGTCGAGCCGCTGTTCCAGTCCCACCTGAGTCGCGAACCGTTCGGCGTCGTCGAACAGGGCCGGCTCCGTCTTCGCGGGCCGCCAGAAGCGGAAGCTCGAACCGGCCCGCGCCTGCACGGCGAGCGCAAGGTTGTCGCGGACGCTGAAGCGCCGGAACAGGCTGGTGATCTGGAACGAGCGCGCCAGCCCGCGGCGTACACGCGCGTGCATCGCGAGCGGCGTCACGTCCTCGCCGCGGAATCGCACGTGGCCTTCCTCGGGGCGCAGGGAGCCGGAGATCTGGTGGATCAGCGTCGTCTTGCCGGCGCCGTTCGGGCCGATCAGCGCATGCAGTTCGCCGTCGCGCACGGCGAGATCGACGCGGTCGGTGGCGGTCAGGCCGCCGAAGCGCTTGACGAGTCCGGCGAGTTCCAGCGCGTCAGCCACGCTTCTTCCCGAAGGTGAAGGTGGCGAGGCCGTTCGGCAGCAGCAGCACCACCGCCAGCAGGATCGCGCCGACGAAGAACTGGAAGTGGACCGTGTATTCGGCCACGAACTCCTCCAGCAGCAGCAGCGCGGCGGCGCCCAGGGCCGGTCCGAGGAAGGTGCCGACGCCGCCCAGGATCACCATGATCAGCAGCGAGCCCGACTGGGTCCAGTTGAGGAAGGCCGGGCTCGCCATGTCGTTCTGGTTCGCGGCCATCGCGCCGGCGAGACCGGCGATGGCGCCGGCCAGCACGAACGCCCCGAGCTTGTGCACGTACACGGGAAAGCCCACCGCCTCCATGCGGGCCTCGTTCTCCCGGATGCCTTGCAGCACGCGCCCGAACCGGGCATTCACGACGCGCCACAGCAGGGCGAGCACGACGCAGACGACGACGAGCACCACGTAGTAGAAGGTAGCGTCCGACTTCAGATCGAGTCCGAACCCGAGCGTCGAGCGCTTCTCCAGCGCGAGCCCGTCCTCGCCGCCGTAGGTCTTCAGCGACACGAAGATGAAGTACATCATCTGCGCGAAGGCGAGCGTGATCATGATGAAGTACACGCCCCGCGTGCGCAGGCTGATCGCGCCGATGAGCAGCGCCGCGACACCCGACACGGCCATGGCCAGCGGCCAGGCGACCCAGGCGGACTGGATGCCGTGCGTCGCCGCGATGCCGACGACGTAGGCGCCCGCGCCGAAGAAGGCGGCGTGTCCGAAGCTCACCATGCCGCCGAATCCCACCAGCAGGTTGAGGCTCGTCGCGGCGAGCGCGAAGATCATGACGCGGCTCGCCAGCACGAGATAGAACGGTTCGTCGAGTTTCAGCAGCACCGGCGGCAGCAGCGCGAGCAGCACCAGCACCGGCACGACGAGCGCCGGGCGGACACGGTGATGCAGGGCGAGAGAGGCCATCGCGTCAGTGGCGCCCGGCCGCCCGAAGCCACTGACCGCCCCCTGAGGGGGCAGCGACCAGCGGGAGCGTGGGGGATCGTTTCATCCTAGCCGCGCGCCGGGAACAGGCCCTGCGGGCGCCAGAACAGCACGGCGGCCATCAGGACGTAGATCAGGATCGACGCGAGCGCCGGGCCGAGATTGCCGGCGATCTGCGGCGGCAGCATCAGCCGGAGCATCATCGGCAGGAAGGTGCGGCCGATCGTGTCGACCATGCCGACGAGGACCGCGCCGACGAAGGCGCCGCGGATGGAACCGATGCCCCCGATGACGATCACGACGAAGGCGAGGATCAGGATGCTCTCGCCCATGCCGACCTGCACGGCGAGCAGCGGGCCGAGCAGGGCGCCGGCGAGTGCGCACAGCGCGGCGCCGATGGCGAACACGATCGTGAAGACGAGATTGACGCGCACGCCCATCGCGCGCGCCATCTCGCGGTTCGAGGCGCCGGCCCGCACCAGCATGCCGAGACGCGTCTTCGCGACGAGCACGTACAGCAGCGCCGCCACGGCGAGCCCCACGGCGATGATCATCAGCCGGTAGGCCGGATAGGTCAGGCCGCCGCCGAGATCCACGGGACCGGACAGGGACTCGGGCATGTTGAGGCTCATGGCCTCCGGCCCCCAGATCATCCGCACCCCTTCGTTCGCCATCAGCAGCAGTCCGAAGGTCGCGAGCACCTGGTGCAGGTGGTCGCGCGTGTACAGGCGGCGCAGCAGCGAGACCTCGAGGACGATCCCGATCAGTGCCGTCGCGGCCATCGCGCCGACGATCGCGACCAGGAACGACCCCGACGCCACGGCGATCGTCGCGGCGAGGTAGGCACCGATCATGTAGAGCGATCCGTGCGCGAGATTGATCATGTCCATGATGCCGAACACGAGCGTGAGTCCCGCGGCGAGCAGGAACAGCATGAGCCCGAACTGGAGGCCGTTCAGGCTCTGCTCGGCGACGAGGATGGCGTCCATGGCGGCCGTGATCCGTGAATCGTGATCAGTGAATCGGAACGATCAGCCCTCTCCCCCCGACGGGGAGAGGGTGGGGTGCGGGAACGGATCACCGATCACGCATCACCGGTCACCGCCTCACCAGGCCTTCATCCTGCACGCCGACGCGTACGCGTCCGGATGATTCGTGAGAACGGTGCCGACGAGCTTGTTCGTGATCTTCCCGTTCGGATCCTTCCAGATCTGGCGCAGGTAGTAGTTCTGGATCGGCATGTGGTTCGTGTTGAGCTTCAGGTCGCCGCGCACCGACTTGAAATTGACGGCGGCCAGCGCCTTGCCGAAGGCGGCCTTGTCCTCGATCTTCCCCTTCGCGTCGCGCACGGCCGCATCGATCATCTGGGCGGCGTCGTAGCCTTGCGAGGCGTAGACGGTGGGCATGCGGCCGTACTCCTTCTGGAAGTCGGCGACGAACTTGCGGTTCTCCGCATTGCCCAGGTCGTGCGCCCAGTGCGCGGTGTTGAACATGCCGACCATCGGATCACCCACGGCCTTGATCACGTCCTCGTCGGCCGAGAAGCCCGGGCCGATCAGCGTCATCTGCTTGTTGAGGCCCGCCGCCACCCACTGCTTGATGAAGTTGATGCCCATGCCGCCCGGCTGGAAGATGTAGACGGCCTGCGGTTTCGCGGCCCGCACCTGGGCGAGTTCCGCGGCGAAGTCGAGTTGCCCGAGCTTCGTGTAGATCTCGTCGACCACCTGGCCCTTGTACAACCGTTTGAACCCGGTCAGCGCGTCCTTGCCGGCCGGGTAGTTGGGCGCCAGCAGCACGGCGGTCTTGAAGCCCTTGTTCGTGGCGAACTGCCCGGCGGCCTCGTGGTAGCCGTCGTTCTGCCAGGAGGCGCCGTAGAAGTAGGGACTGCAGCCCTCGCCCGAGAAGGCGGTGGGCCCGGCATTGGCACTGACGAGGAAGGTCTGGTTCTCGAAGATGGACGGGGCCACCGCGAGCATGACGTTCGAGAACACGATGCCGGTGACCACATCCACCCGATCCTTCTTGAGCAGGCGCGCGGTGAGCTGCTTGCCCGTGTCCGGGTTCATCTGGTCGTCGACGACGATCATCTCGGCCGGCAGACCCCCGAGCTTGCCGCCGTTGCGCTTCACCACCAGGTTGAAGGCATCGCGGATGTCGATGCCCAGCGCGGCGGACGGACCGGAGAGGGTGCTCATGAATCCCACCTTGATCTGGTCGGCGGCAGACACGTTCAGTGCGGTGCCGGCCAGCAGGGCGGCGGCGATCAGGCGTCTTCTCATTCCTCTCTCCCGTGTTGTGTCGTCCCGGCGGCGCGTCATCGGGCGGACCGGCCTCCGGACGCGCATCGGCCCGCGATCATAGCGTCCGGCGGGTGCGCGGCTCCACCCGGACGACCGTCTCGCGTCGTCCTGCACAACATTTAGGGACTGGAATGTTTAGTTGTCAAGCAGTTTGCGGCCGTGCGGACGTGAAGGCGTGAGAACGGAAGGCGTGACGAGACGCGTATCGGCCGGGGCCGTCGCCGCCGCCGGTCCGTGCGACGGGCCGGGCGGCCGATTCACGCGACTTCACGCCTGCGCGCCTTCACCGCCGCAGGCGTCGGTCGATCAATCGAGCGTCTGCCGGTACCGCACCAGCGACAGCGCACCCACCGCCACGATGAACACGGCGATGGGCCAGGCCTGGGGCAGCACGTCGGCCAGCGTCGAGCCCTTCAGCATGATGCCGCGCACCATCCTCAGGAAGTGCGTCAGGGGCAGGGCCTCGCCGATCACCTGGGCCCACTGCGGCATGCCGCGGAACGGGAACATGAAGCCCGACAGCAGCATGTTGGGCAGGAAGTAGAACATCGTCAGCTGCATCGACTGCATCTGCGATTTCGCGAATGTCGAGAACGTGAAGCCCACGCAGAGCGTGGCCACGATGATCAGCAGCAGCGCGGCGGTGAGCAGGCCGAACGACCCGAACATCGGCACGTCGAACAGCCAGCGCGCGGCACCGAACACGATGAGCACCTGCCCGTAGCCGATGGCGACGTAGGGGAGGATCTTGCCGATCATCACCTCGAGCGGGCGCGCCGGTGTCGCCAGCAGGTTCTCCAGCGTGCCGCGCTCGCGTTCCCGCGTGACGGCCATCGCGGTCATCATCACGAGCGTCATCGTGAGGATGATGCCCATGAGGCCGGGCACCACGTTGTACTGGGTCAGCCCTTCCGGGTTGTAGCGCCGGTGGATCCGGACTTCGAAGGGCGATCCGTCCGACGAGAGCGACGCGAGCGGCCCGGTGAGATCGTGAACGAGTGCGACCTGCGGCAGCATGCCCAGGGCCGCAACGGCCGCGCCGGTCGCGGCGGGATCGCTCGCATCCGCAAACACGACCAGCGGCGGCCTGTCCCCCCGCTGCAGCGCCTCGGAGAAGTCGCCCGGGAACAGCAGGACGAACTGCACGTCGCCGAGGGCCAGCAGCCGCTCGGCCTCCCGTTCCGTGGTCGTCGTGACCACCTTCAGATACCCCGTGTTCTCGGCTGCCCGCACGATGCTGCGCACGAAGGTGCTCTGGTCGAGGGCGACCACGGCCGTCGGCAACTGCTTGGGATCGCCGTTGATGGCGTAACCGAACAGCACCAGCTGCATCACCGGCACGCCCACCATCATCGCGAACGTGAGGCGGTCGCGGCGCAGTTGCACGAATTCCTTGATCAGGATCGCGAGAATGCGACGCCAGCTAATGCGCATGGTTGCCGTTGCGCGTGTCCTGCATCAACGCGATGAACACATCCTCCAGTCCCGCCGGAACCTCCGTGGCGACGGCGCCGGCGGCGGTCACGGCATCCGACAGCGTGGGCGGGAGGCCGCCCGTCGGACAGTCGGCCGCGCGCCGGGTCGCATGCAGCCGCGTGCCGAACGGGACGACCATCCAGCCGCCGGCTTCGAGCGTCGCGGCGAGATGGGGCAGGTCGCCCTGCGTGATCTCCCAGGTGCGCAGCGCGGCGTCCTGCACGACGCGGTCGACGCTGCCCGCGGCCAGCAGCCGTCCGTTGAAGATGTAGGCGATCTGGTGGCAGCGCTCGGCCTCGTCCATGTAGTGCGTGCTGACGAGCACCGTGAGCCCATCCGCGGCGAGCGCGTGGATCTCGGTCCAGAAGTCCCGCCGCGCCTGCGGATCGACGCCGGCCGTGGGTTCGTCGAGGAGCAGCAGGTCGGGCCGGTGCAGCAGGCAGGCGGCGAGCGCGAGGCGCTGCTTCCAGCCGCCCGACAACGCGCCGGCCAGCTGGCTCCGTCGCGCCGTCAATCCGAGGCGGTCGAGGGCGTCGGCGACGGTGCGCTTGACGTCGGCAATGCCGTGGATGCGGGCGAAGAAGGCGAGGTTCTCCTCGATGGTGAGATCCTCGTACAGACCGAAGCGCTGGGTCATGTAGCCGATCCGCGGCTTGATGCGGTGGGCTTCGCGGCGCACGTCGAATCCCAGACACGTGCCCTCACCGCCGTCGGGCGTGAGCAGGCCGCAGAGCATGCGCAGGGTCGTCGTCTTGCCGCTGCCGTTGGGTCCGAGGAAGCCGCAGATGCGGCCCCGCGCGACCCGGATGCCGACGGCGTCGACGACGGTCCGCGCGCCGAATCGCTTGGTCAGACCGCGCACGTCGATGACGTCGTCGGGATCGTTCACTTTCGCGGTCCGCCGGCGACGACGACGTCGAGCGGTTGCCCCGGCTTGAGGACGCGCATCGTCTCCGCATCCGGACGGGCTTCGACGAGAAAGACGAGCTTCTGGCGGCTCTCGTTGCTGTAGATCACCGGCGGGGTGTACTCCGCCTGCGGCGAGACGAAGGTCACGCTCGCCCGCAGGGGCGCACTGCAGCCGTCGCATCCGAGCGTGACGGCGGTGCCCACCTTCAGGGCGGCCAGTTCCGATTGCGGGACGTAGAAGCGCACCTTCAACGCGTCGGGCGGCAGCAGCGTCACCACCGGGCTGTTCGCAGGCACGCGTTCACCGACGCGGTACAGCACGTCGAAGACGAGTCCCGCCACCGGCGCCGACTGCCGCTTCTGGTCGACGCGCCACGATTGTTGATCGAGGGCGGCGGCTGCGGCGCGCGCCTGGGCTTCGGCGGCAGCGATCTCGTCCGGACGGGCGGCGTCTCGGGCCACGGCGAGCTGGGCCTCGAGTTCGCGGACGCGCGCGGCATCCCGCGCGGCCATCGCTTCGGCGTCGTCGACCACGCTGGGCGCGATGAAACCCATCGCCGCGAGATCGCGTTCGCGCACGAGCTGACGCTTCGACGCCGCGGCCGTGGCCCGGGCCTGGGCGAGTTGTGCCTCGACGGCGCGCAGTTCGTCCTGGCGCTTGCCCTTGCGCAGATTGACGGCCTGCGCGCGGGTCTGGGCGACGCGGGCGCTGGCCTCCGCCTGCGCCGCGGCTTCGACTTCGGTTTCGAGCCGGAACAACTCTCCCCCTTGCGACACCGGCACGCCGCGCGCGACCGCGAGATGACGCAGGACGCCGCCGACCGGTGCCGAGATCCGGACGAAGTCCGCTTCCACGTAGCCGGCGAGCGCGGGCGACTCCGGCTTCGAGCAGGCGGCCAGCGCCGCCACGGCGAGGAGCGAGACGGCGTGAGCGGGACGGGAGCAGGGCAAGGCGGACACCTCTCAGGCGGGCGAAGCGGTGAGACCCCGGAGGGCCCAGTCGAGGCGCTGGAGCGCGGCGGAATCCGTGGCAGCGGCGGCCTCGAGTGCGACCGTGAACGCGCGGGACAGGAGCCCGGACTCTGCGATGGCCGTGAAGCCCAGCAGGGGGCCGCCGACCGACGCCAGCAGGAACACCATCGTGTTGAGCGGATCGTCCCCGCCGAGGGCGCCCTCGGCCTGGGCCTCGCGGATGACCTGCAGCAGCAGCGCGGGATGGCGGCCGGCGAGCGTCTGCATGAAGGTCCGGGCGCCGGCCTCGCCGGCCGCGGCGTCGGCGATGACGTGGACGATGAACCGGCGATGGGTGATCAGGAACTCGACGAGTTGCCGACACAGCGCGCGGAGCCGCGCAATGGGGGCCAGCGAGGCGTCGACCGTGACCTTGAGCTGGTCGTAAAGCGGGGCGTACCAGCTCTCGATGACCTCGGCGACGAAGACGTCGCGGGTGCCGAAGTGATAGACGAAGGTGCCGAGATTGACGCCGGCCGCCTGCGCGAGCCCGCGAACGGTCAGAGCACGCAGCCCCTGCCGCTTCGCGATGCGCAGGCCGGTGTGGATCAGGTGGGTCCGCGTGTCCTCGCGCGCGGGCGCCTTTCGAGCTTCCATGGCGCCATGTTATACGGGCGTATAACTCGGGCGCAAGCGGGATGGCGATTCGCGTCGGACTGCCCGGAGAAACGAACGCCGGCCCGTCGGGGCCGCCGTTCGGGAAGACCCGCCGGCCCAAGCGGGGGCGTTACTGAAGGTCTGATCGAATGGTGCGGTCGCGACGGAGGGTCCCGTCCTTTCGGCTTGTGGTTCCAGCGTCACGCCGCCGAGGCGGCATGAGCTTCCACCGCAACTTCGTTGTGGCTCCAGCGTCACGCCGCGGGAGCGGCATGAGCTTCCACCGCAACTGCGTTGTGGCTCCAGCGTCACGCCGCCGGGGCGGCATGAGCTTCCACCGCAACTTCGTTGTGGCTCCAGCGTCACGCCGCCGAGGCGGCATGAGCTTCCACCGCAACTGCGTTGTGGTTCCAGCGTCACGCCGCGGGAGCGGCATGCGCTTCCACCGCAACTTCGTTGTGCCGGAAGCGGGCGCGGGCGGTGTGGGTCGGCTCGCTGGGCCCCATCTCGTCTTCGCCGCGCGCCTTGCCATCGCCCGTTTCCGACTGCAGCGCGATCCGCGTGATTTGATCCGGCCTTCCTCAGCGCTTGACGATGGCTCGACGCCGGCGGTGCAGGCCGAACTGCCAGAGGAGCATCGACGCCAGGCCCGCGGCGAGCGAAGCCCAGGTGCCCGGCTCCGGCACGGCGGTCACGCCTTCGCTGAACACGAGACGGAAATCGGCGCGCCGCGCGTAGCCGGGCGAGATCGTGATCACCGGGTCGACCCACGCATCGCCGCTGAACGACGCGCCCGGTCGCGAGGCGCTCCCGCTGACCGATGCGACCAGGCTCACGCGGATCGGCTGTTCCGGAACGGCGTACCCGGTGAACGCGGACTCGAAGGATTTCGGCGCACCCGAGCACGGCAGCGGGATGCACGAATGCACCCCTTGCGGGACATCGACGTCGTGGGTGTCGATGTACACGGTGGCACGGGCATAGACGTCGCCCACCCCTGCGTGCTCGGTGGCACTGCCGGCGATGCCGCCGCGGGTGACGATGTCGAGCGGGATCTGCTCCGTCACGGGGGTCCCGCCGGTCTGCTCGAGCATGAAGTAGTAGTCCACCGAGGCGTACGCGCCGCCCCAGATGTCCCGGTACACCGTCTCGGAGACGAGGTCGACGTGCGCCGAGGCCATCGGAATGCTTCCGCCCGACGTCGCAGCGCGCCCGTGCCCGGAGGCGATCGACGGAATCCGGTTGTCGAAGGCGATGCTTTCCGCGAGCAAGGGATCGGTGCCGTGGATATCGGCGATCGACGTGACGCCGGTCTCCTCGAGGAAGCCGGCGGGCGGCATGAACACCGCGCGGGCGCCGGGGGCGGCGATGAGCCCCAGCGCCCCCAACGAGGCTGCCGCGAGAAGTCGGACAGAGGAACGGGAAGGCATGGCGGTCTCCGGTGACAGGATCGGTCCGGCGGGGCGGAATCGCCACGCCTTTCGACGGCAAAGTCTCCGCGGCGCCGCAAGTGGGCGCATTGATTTTCGGCAAGGTCCCGCGGGGTCGCCGGGTCGAAGGTTCGAGGCATGTCGCCCCGGGGCCGTTCGCGCCCGGAACCTCGCGCTACACTCCGCGCGCCCCGATCCCACCGAGGTGGTCCTCGTGAAGCTCTACTACATCCCCGGCGCGTCCTCCCTGGCGCCGCATATCGTGATGCGCGAAGCCGGCCTGCCGGTCGATCTCGTCAAGGTGGATGGCAAGACCCGGAAGCTGCCTGACGGCGGGGACTATCTCGCCGTCAATCCCAAGGGGTACGTGCCCACGCTGGAACTCGACGGCGGCGAGCGGCTGACGGAAGTCGCGGCGATCCTGCAGTACCTCGCGGACCAGGCCCCTTCCACCGGCCTGGCGCCGACGGCCGGGGACTTCGCGCGCTACCGCCTGCAGGAGTGGCTCAACTTCATCGCCACGGAATTGCACAAGTTCCACGGGCCGCTGTTCGATCCGCGGGCCGCCGCGGAAACCAAGGACAGCTACCGGCGGGCCATCAAGGGCCGCTACGACTGGCTCAACGCGACCCTCAAGGGGCGCGCCCTGCTGACGGGCGCGTCCTTCAGCGTGGCCGATGCCTACCTCTTCGTCGTGCTGAGCTGGTCCCGCTGGGTCAATCTCGACCTGCGCGAGTGGTCCGTCCTGAACGAGTACTCGGCCCGTATCGCGGCCCGGCCCGCCGTCCAGGAGGCCATGCGGGCCGAGGGGCTCGTCAAGTAGGCGCCCGGGCCCGGGTCCGTTGCACGCCCCCGTCGCGCCGGCCGTCGGGGTGAACGTCGTTCAAGCTATGTTGCAATGCCGCATTCCCGTTATGATCCGACCCACCCGGAGCGATCCCCCGCTCTCCCTGCCATCCCTCTCGATCCGTCCGCCTTCATGAAGCCGATCCGCAGCCTGCTCGTCGCCAACCGCTCCGAAATCGCCATCCGCGTCATGCGCGCCGCGGCGGAGATGGGCATCCGCACCGTCGCCATCTTCTCCAACGAGGATCGCTTCGCCCTGCACCGCTTCAAGGCCGACGAAAGCTATCTCGTGGGTGCCGGCAGGAAGCCCATTCAGGCCTACCTCGACATCGAGGACGTGATGCGGATCGCCGTGGAGGCCAAGGTCGATGCCATCCACCCCGGTTACGGCTTCCTCTCCGAGAACCCCGACTTCGCCGAGGCCTGCGCCAGGGCCGGCATCGCCTTCATCGGTCCCAAGCCCGAGGTGATGCGGCTCCTGGGCAACAAGGTTGCCGCGCGCGAGCTCGCCCAACGCGTCGGCGTGCCCGTGGTGCCGGCGACGCCCGCGCTGCCCTACGACATCGACGAGGCCAAGGCGATGGCCGCCCGGGTCGGCTATCCGCTGATGCTGAAGGCGAGCTGGGGCGGCGGCGGCCGGGGCATGCGGGTCGTCGAGAGCGAGGCCGATCTCTTCCACCACATGGAGGTCGCGCGCCGCGAGGCGGCTGCCGCCTTCGGCAACGACGAGCTGTACCTGGAGAAGCTGGTCCGCCGCGCGCGCCACGTGGAAGTGCAGGTGATGGGCGACACGCACGGCAACCTCGTGCACCTGTACGAGCGCGACTGCTCCGTGCAGCGCCGCAACCAGAAGGTCGTGGAGCGGGCGCCGGCGCCGTATCTTTCCGACGCCCAGCGGGCCGAACTGTGCGACGCGGCCCTGACGCTTGCCCGCGGCGCCGGCTACACCCACGCCGGCACGGTCGAGTTCCTGATGGATGCGGACACGGGCCGGTTCTACTTCATCGAGGTGAACCCGCGCATCCAGGTCGAGCACACGGTGACCGAGCAGATCACCGGCGTCGACATCGTCAAGGCGCAGATCCGCATCAGCGAAGGTGCCCGCATCGGCGATGTCGACGCCTACGTGCCGCAGCAGCCCGACATCCGCATGTACGGTCACGCCCTGCAGTGCCGCGTCACGACCGAGGATCCCGAGAACCAGTTCACGCCGGACTACGGCCGCCTCTCCGTCTACCGCAGCGCGGCCGGCTTCGGCATCCGCCTCGATGCCGGCACGGCCTACAGCGGTGCGGTCATCACGCCGTACTACGACTCGCTGCTCGTGAAGGTCACCGCCTGGGGGCACACGAAGGAGGAGGCGATCGCGCGGATGGATCGTGCGCTGCGCGAGTTCCGCATCCGCGGCGTGTCGAGCAACCTGCAATTCCTCGAGAACGTGATCGGCCATCCGCAGTTCGTCTCGGGCGAATGCATCACGCGCTTCATCGACGAGACGCCGGAGCTGTTCCGCTTCGTGCAGCGTCGCGACCGTGCGTCCAAGCTGCTGCGGTTCATCGGCGACGTCGTGGTCAACGGCGATCCGGAGATGCAGCGGCGCCGCAAGTCCGACGTCTCCCACGCGGCCGCGATCCTGCCCAAGGCGAGTCTCGCGAAGGCGCCGCCGCCCGGATCGCGCGACCGCCTGAAGACGCTGGGACCGGAAGGCTTCGCGCAGTGGATGAAGTCCGAGCAGCGGATCCTGCTCACCGACACGACCATGCGAGACGCGCATCAGTCGCTGTTCGCGACACGCATGCGCACGCACGACATGCTGCCGGTCGCGCCGTACTACGCGCGTCTCGCGCCCGGCCTGTTCTCGCTCGAATGCTGGGGCGGCGCGACGTTCGATGTGGCGCTGCGCTTTCTCAAGGAGGATCCCTGGCAGCGTCTCGCCCGGCTGCGCGAGGCGATTCCGAACACGTGCTTCCAGATGCTGCTGCGGGCGTCGAACGCGGTCGGCTACACCAACTATCCCGACAACGTGGTGCGCTATTTCGTCCAGCAGGCGGCGAAGGAGGGCATCGACATCTTCCGCGTCTTCGACTCGCTCAACTGGGTCGAGAACATGCGCGTCGCGATCGACGCCGTGCGCGAATCGGGCGCCGTCTGCGAGGCGGCCATCTGCTACACCGGCGATCTGTTCGATGCCTCGCGGCCCAAGTACAACCTGAAGTACTACGTCGACATGGCGAAGGCGCTCGAACGCGCCGGGGCCCACGTCCTCGGCATCAAGGACATGGCCGGCGTCTGCCGGCCGCGCGCCGCCCGGGCGCTGATCACGGCCCTGAAGCAGGAGGTCGGATTGCCGATCCACCTGCACACGCACGACACGAGCGGCATCGCGGCCTCCACCGTGCTCGCCGCGATCGAGGCCGGTGTCGATGCCGTCGACGGCGCGCTCGACGCGATGAGCGGTCTCACGTCGCAGCCGAACCTCGGTTCCATCGTTGCCGCCCTGGAAGGCACGGAGCGCGCGCCGGACGTCGACCTCGACGCGCTCAAGTCCCTGTCGCACTACTGGGAAGGGGTGCGCAAGCACTACGCGCCGTTCGAAGCGGACATCCGCTCCGGCACGTCCGACGTGTATCTGCACGAGATGCCCGGCGGTCAGTACACCAACCTGCGGGAGCAGGCGCGGTCGATGGGTCTGGAATCGCGCTGGCCGGATGTCGCGAGGGCCTACGCCCAGGTGAACCGCCTCTTCGGCGACATCGTGAAGGTCACGCCCACCTCGAAGGTGGTCGGCGATCTGGCCCTCGTGATGGTGGCCAACGACCTCGCGCCCGAGGACGTGCTCGATCCCGCCCGGGAGATCGCTTTCCCCGAGTCGGTCGTGTCCATGTTGAAGGGCGAACTGGGATTCCCCGCGGACGGCTTCCCCGAGGACATCACGCGGCGGGTCCTGAAGGGCGAATCGCCGGTGAAGGGGCGCATCGGGGCCTATCTGCCGCCTGCCGACCTGGACGCGATGCGGGCGGAGGCCGAGCACGCCGTGGGCCGCAAGGTGAGCGAGACGGACCTGGCGTCCTACCTGATGTACCCGAAAGTCTTCACGGACTACGTGAAGCACGTGCGGCACTACGACGACGTCTCCGTGCTGCCGACGCCCATCTTCTTCCACGGCATGAAGGACGGCGACGAAGCCGCGGTGGAGATCGATCGGGGCAAGACGCTCGTGCTGCGGCTGCAGGGCCGGACCGAGATGGACGAGGAAGGCCAGGTGCGGCTGTTCTTCGAACTGAACGGTCAGGCACGCGTGGTGCGCGTGCCCAAGGCGGGTGTCGTCGGGGCGGTGAAGCAGCGCTCCAAGGCCGAGGACGGCAATGCCAACCACGTGGGCGCACCGATGCCCGGCAGTGTCGGCATGGTTTCCGTGAAGGCCGGGCAGCACGTGAAGAAGGGCGACCCGCTGCTCTCGATCGAGGCGATGAAGATGGAAAGCATCCTCCGCGCAGAGCGCGACACCCAGGTGAAGGCCGTGCACGTGAAGCACGGCGATGCCGTGGCCGCGAAGGATCTGCTCGTCGAACTTTCCTGAACGGGAGAATTCGGCTGTCGCCCTTGTTTACAGCGACGTGAGGGCCCCGCGGCCGGGGTCGCGTCGACGTCCCCGCAAATGACGGCGGGCTGACAGCGACAGGTGCGGACATTGCTGGTTCGGCCCGGCCGGGGTTGCACCCGTGTCCGGTCGACATCGGGCGTTGAACCCTGCTCCAGGAGAACAACGACATGAATGCCGTCTGGATCGCCCCATTGTCCGTGTTGTCGACGTCCACCCATGCCGGCGAAGTGATCACCGGACGGGTTCCCGAACCCGGCATGTGGGCCCTGATCGGCATGGCCGCCGCCGCCTTCGGCGTCGCCCGATTCATCCGTCGCAAGTGATTGACGCCGAGTCGAGGTGATACCCATGAAGACCCTCTGGATCGTGTCTCTCTCGCTGATGCCTGCCGTCGCAATGGCAGGCGTGAACGTGCCCGGCCGTGTTCCCGAACCCGGGATGTGGGCGCTGCTCGGTGGTGTCGCCGCCGCGCTCGCCGTCTCGCGGTTCCTCACCCGCAAGTCCAAACGAAAAGGAGACAGGCAATGAAGTCTGTGTGGATTTCCCTGCTGGCCCTGCTGTCGAGCGTCGGTGTCGCTCAAGCCCAGACGAACGCCCCGATTCCCGAACCGGAAATGTGGAGCCTGATCGCCGTCGTGGCGATCGCGTTCGCGGTGTCGCGAATGATCGGGCGGAAATAGCCGGAGCGCCCCGGCGGGAATCCATCGCCATGGCGGAATGCCTTGCAACGGGACCGGAATCGGTCCCGTTCGTTTTGGTGGTGAGCGTCCTCGCGGCGTCGCTTGCTCTCGTCGCCGTGTTCGAGTCGCGCCGGGGGCAGGCGTCGGACGGCAGCCGCAACCTGCTGCAGCGATGGGTGCTGGGCATCGGCCTCTGGGCGCTGGGCACGGCGCTGGGCGGCGCGATCATGCCGGACCGCGCGGCCGGCTTCCTCGTTTTCGATCGCTTCGCCTGTCTGCCGGCGGTCGTGCAGTTCGGTGTGCTCGTGATCGCCATCGACTTCCTGCAGACCCTGATCCATCGCGAACTGCATCGCTGGCCGCTGCTGTGGCGATTCCACGCGATCCACCACGCCGATCGCCGCTTCGACACGGCCACGTCATTGCGATTCCATCCGATCGAGACGCTGTTGCGCTCGGCGGCCGATGCCGCGCTCGTGCTGTGTCTCGGTCCCGCGCCGATCGTGATTTCGGTGGCCGTGATCTTCCTGTCCGTGTGGAACGTCTTCGATCATGGCCGGCTGGCGCTGCCGCCTGCGATGGCGAGGGGCCTGGAGCGGCTGTTCGTGACGCCCGACTACCATCGCGTCCATCACGCGGTCGACCGGTCGATGCACGACTCGAACTTCGGCGGTGTCTTCACCCTCTGGGATCGGTGGCTCGGCTGGTATCGCCGGCCGGCGGAACCGGCGTTCGAAGTCGGCGTCGACGGCTGGCGGGCCGGGGACGATCTGCTGTCGAATCTCGGCGCCCCGCTTCGCGCCGAACCGTTACCGCCGAGCTGCTGACGCCGGACCGCCATTCCTACGGCGGCGTGGCGAACTGCCGTGCGAGATCGGCGAATGCGCGCTGCGACGCGGCCGCATCGAACCGCGGTCCCAGTTCTTCCGACAGCAGTTCCGCGACGCGCGGCGCGAGCGCCGCCGCCCGCGCCGCATCCAGAAACAACCAGCGGGACCGTCGTGCGAGCACGTCCTCCACGGACCGGGCCATTTCCTCGCGCGCGGCAAACCGCACCATCGCCTCGGTCAGTCCCGGGGCCAGTTCCCGATCGTGCCCCGGAAGCGATCGGACGCGGTCGGCCTCGGTGCCGTAGAGATGCAGACCGGCGGGTGCGCTGAGGGCGTGATGGCAGCGCTCCGGGGCTCCGACCAGTCGCAGCGATGCCGTCACGCCAGCCCGCCGGCCGCCGATCAAGCCGTGCCCGCTGCAACGCGCCAGCACGGCTTCCGCCATCGCCCGGTAGGTCGTCCACTTGCCGCCGGTCACCGTCACGAGGCCCGACCGCGAGACTTCGATCGCGTGTTCCCGGGACAGCCGCTTCGTGTCGCTCCCCTGCGCGGCGCGGACGAGCGGCCGCAGCCCGACCCAGACGGAACGCACGTCGGCGCGCGTGGGCGCGATGGCCAGTTGCCGCCCGGCTTCGCGCAGGATGAAATCGACTTCGGCGTGCAGCGCCACGGGCTCCGACGGCAGGTCGCCGCGCGGCGTGTCGGTGGTTCCGAGGATCGCGTGGCCGAGCCACGGAATCGCGAACATCACGCGCCCGTCTTCCGTTCGGGGGACGAGGACCGCGTGATCTCCGCCGAGAAAGCGATGGTCGACGACGAGATGCACGCCCTGGCTCGGTGACACCAGCGGCGCGGACGCTGCGTCGTCCCACTGACGCACGGCATCGACCCAGACGCCGGTGGCATTGACCACGCAGCGGCTCGCGAGCCGGATCCGCGCGCCGGTCTCGCGGTCCTCGGCGATGACACCGGTGACCCGCCCGGCATCGTCGTGGCTCAGTGCGACGGCGGCGCAGTGGTTCAGGACCGTTGCGCCCCGATGGATTGCCGTGCGCGCGAGGGCCAGCGCCAGCCGGGCGTCGTCGAACTGGCCGTCGACGAATCGCAGCGCGCCGGCGAGGCCGTCCGGGCGCAGACCCGGCACCTGCAGCAGGGCAGGGCGACGACCCAAGGCTGACGTGCGGCCGAGGCGGTCACGGCCGGCGAGCGCGTCGTAGAGTCCGAGACCGAGGCCGTACTTCCATCGATCGAGGATGCGCCCCGCGCCGCCCCGCAGTGGCAGCAGGAACGGCAGGGGCTGCGCCAGGTGCGGCGCATTGCGCAGGAGGCAGGCGCGCTCGCGGAGCGCCTCGCGCACGAGGCCCAGGTGACCCTGCGCCAGATAGCGCACGCCGCCGTGCACGAGCTTGGTCGCGCGCGACGACGTGCCCTTGGCGAAGTCGTCGCGCTCGATCAATGCCACGGCGTAGCCGCGCGCGGCCGCATCCAGGGCGACCCCCAGGCCCGTCGCGCCGCCTCCGATGACGACGACGTCCCACGACGGTGCCGATGCGAGTCGTTTCCAGAGTGAGGCCCGCGAGGTCGCGGCGACGCTGTCCATGCCCGGAGTCATCCCGTGTCTTGTGTTGCCGGGATTGTGGGCCCGGACGCGGCCGGACGGCGGTTCAGCGCATGCGACGGCGTCGGACCGGCTGCCGGCGGACGAGCAACCCGCCGACGACCGCCGCGAGCAGCAGCAGGACCGAATCCGGTTCGGGCACCGTCATCGCGAGGTACACCGTCGTCCGCTGCGTGTAGTCGAACCGGCGCGGGCTGGCGATCTGCGCGTCGAACAGACGGGCATTGGCGATGTCGATCACGCCGGCCGTGGACAGGACGCCCTTGTCGTCGATGCGCAGCAGCCCCTTCAGCGTGTCCTGGACCGCGGCGTCGTCCAGGCGGGCATCGAGGTCATCCGCCTGCCGCATCGCAGCCGAACTCGTGAAGCGTTGCAGCACCGTGCCGTCGGGCCGGTACTCCACGACCCAGGACCAGAGCGGATCGGGCGAGAAGCTCGCAAGCCCCTCGAAACTGAAGATGGCTCGTCCCTCGCGTCCCGGTTTGGGAAGGTCCGGCAGGCCCAGCGTGGTCGTGAGGTCCAGGGTGATCTCGGGTCGCAAGGCGACCGCGCCGCGGGGCAGTCCCGCGAACCGGTTCTCGGAGACGCCGGCAGCCACGGCGTCCAGTTCGGGACCGTGCTCGGAACGCGCGATCATGTGGATCTGGGCTTGGGCCAGGCCACTCTGATTTCCCGCCATCGCCGGGTCCGTATCGCGGGCGGCGAACCACTGGCTTTCGCTGAACACCAGCATGCCCTCGGTGGCGCTTTCGACTTCGGCCACGACGCCGCCCGCACCCGCGCTTCTCGCCACGGCATCCCGGGTCACACGCGTGCCGTCCGGCATCGTGTAGGTCACCGTCCGCGGCACCGTCTCGTCCACCCGCAGCGCGCCCTTGCCGTCGACCGACAGGGCGGTTCCGTCGCCGCTCAGCTGGGGTACCTTGAACGTGCCGGCCTGCGGCGCCGGGGTGGTGACGATGTTCTCGTTCCCGGTCGGTGTCCTGAGCAGGTATCCCACCTCGGCGCGGTAGGTCGGATCCTTGCCGGTGAGCGTGCTCGCCACCAGCGCCATCCCCGTGCCGTCCGGGACCACGGGCAGGGGAAACCCGAGGAAGGCACCGCCCATCAGGAGGTCGAACTTCATCGCGGCGGGGACATCATCCGGTCCCTCGTAGACCGGGCCGGCCCATGCACCGGTCACGACGATCCCGCCGAGCAGGGCGGCCGCCACGCCCGACCGTCCGCCACGCAACGCTGACATCATCGCCATCCCCGCCTCCTCCCATCCGGTACGTTCGCGTCCCGGCCGTCGGATGATGCGACCCCTGGCCGGCAGCGCCCTTGATCGCGCGCAACGATCCGGACGCCGAAGGTGCCATCTGCCACGCCGGACGCACCTATGCTGCGTGCGCGTTTTATGCCATGGTGCGACTCGCCCCTTGCAACGACCCCTGCCATGTCCGCCTCTCCCGTCCGCTCCAATCGCATCATCGTGACCGTCATCGGCCACGACTGCGTCGGCATCATCGCCAACGTCGCCACCATCCTGGCCGACGCCCGGGCCAACATCCTCGACATCTCGCAGAGCATCATGGAGGAGTTCTTCGTGATGATCATGATGGTCGATCTCGAGGGCACCACGGTTCCCTTCGAGGAACTGCGCCAGCGCCTCGCGAAGAAGGGCGAGGAGATGGGGTTGCGCATCGATGCGCAGCACGAGGACGTGTTCAAGTACATGCACCGCATCTGAGGCGCGGCTCCCATGACGATGTCGCGTTTCTCGCCCCAGGAGATCGTCGAGACCATCCGCATGGTGCAGATGGAGAAGCTCGACATCCGCACCATCACGATGGGCATCAGCCTGCGCGATTGCGGCGCCGAGTCGATCGGCCGCCTTGCGACGCGCGTCTACGACAAGGTGTGCCGGCAGGCCGCGCGGCTCGTGGCCGTCGGCGACGAGATCGAGCGTGAGTACGGCATCCCCGTCATCAACAAGCGCATCTCGGTCACGCCGGTGGCACTGATCGCCGAGAGCGCCGGCACCGACGGGTACGTCGCGCTGGCCCAGGCGATGGATCGGGCCGCCACCGAGGTCGGGGTCAATTTCATCGGCGGCTATTCCTGTCTCGTGGAGAAGGGCATCACGCCCGGAGATGCCGCCCTGATCGACTCGATTGCGGAAGCGCTCGCCGTGACGGGCCGCGTGTGTTCGTCGGTCAACATCGGCACCACGCGTGCGGGCATCAACATGGATGCCGTCGCGCTGATGGGACGCGTCATCCGCGATGCGGCACAGCGCACGGCCGATCGCGACGGCATCGGCGCGGCCAAGCTGGTCGTGTTCTGCAACGCGGTGGAGGACAACCCCTTCATGGCCGGCGCGTTCCACGGCGTCGGCGAACCCGACTGCGTCATCAACGTCGGCGTGAGCGGGCCGGGCGTGGTGTTGCGCGCCGTCGAGGCCGCGCCCGGTGTGGACTTCGGCACGCTGGCGTCGCTCATCAAGCGCACGGCGTTCAAGGTCACCCGCATGGGCGAACTCGTGGGCCGCGCCGCCTCGGAAAAGCTCGGCGTGCCGTTCGGCATCGTCGACCTGTCGCTCGCACCGACGCCGGCCGTCGGCGACAGCGTCGCCCGCATCCTCGAAGGGATGGGGCTCGAGCAGGTCGGGGCGCACGGGACGACGGCGGCGCTCGCGCTCCTGAATGATGCCGTCAAGAAGGGCGGCGCGATGGCCTCGAGCCATGTCGGCGGACTGTCCGGTGCCTTCATTCCGGTCTCGGAGGACATCGGGATGATCGAGGCGGCCGAGGCGGGCACGCTCACGCTCGACAAGCTGGAAGCGATGACCAGTGTCTGCTCGGTCGGGCTCGACATGATCGCCGTGCCGGGCGACACGCCAGCCGAGACGATCGCCGCGATCATCGCGGACGAGGCCGCCATCGGCATGATCAACCGCAAGACGACGGCGGTGCGGCTCATCCCCGCGCCCGGCAAGCGGGTGGGCGACCGGGTGGAATTCGGCGGCCTGCTCGGTCACGCCCCGGTGATGCCGGTGCATGCCGTGTCGAGCGCCGCCTTCATCGCCCGCGGCGGGCGCATCCCGGCGCCGTTGCAGGCGCTCAACAACTGATGCCGCGCCGGATGCGCGGTCGCCAGGCCGTGGTGGCGTCGCTGCTGTCGCTCGTGCCGGCGTCGGTGGTGGCTGAAGACGCACCGGAATGCCCGGTCCGCCGGCCGTTGCCCAACATGCGCTACGAGGAGGACTGGCGCTTCCTCTCGAACCGGCCGTGCCGCACCGATCCGTGGGACCGGGTGAAGTACGTACCGCTCGGCCCCGACCGCTACGCGTCGCTCGGCGGCGAGGCCCGCCTGCGCTACGAGCGATTCGAGAACGGCGGCTTCGGCCGCGATCCGGACGACCGCAGCGGCTACGTCCTGCAGCGCTATCTGGTGCACGGCGATCTCCGGCTCGATCGCGACCTGCGGGTGTTCGCGCAGGTCGAGTCCTCGCTCGAGAATGGTCGCAAGGGTGGTCCGCGGGCGAACGACGAGAACCGCCTCGATGTGAATCAGGGGTTCGTGGAGTGGTCACCCCATCGTCAGGATCGCGACATCGTCACGCTCCGGTTCGGGCGGCAGGAGGTCGAACTCGGCTCCTCGCAGTTCACGTCGGCGCGCAACGGACTGAACGACCGGCAGAGCTTCGACGGCATCCGGGCCTTCGGCGAGATCCGCGGATGGCGTTTCCACGGCATGGCCACGCGGGTCGTGCCGACGGTGCGCGGCACGTTCGACGACGAGACCCATCCGGACGAGACCCTGTCGGGCGTCTTCCTCGCGCGCTCCCACGCGCTGCTGCCCGGCGGCAATGCCGTGGTCTACGTGAGCCGCCGCACGGATCCGACGACCCGCTACCAGGAGGGCTCGCTGCGCGAGGAGCGGATCACGGCCGGGACCCGGTGGTGGGGGCGGGGCGAACAGTGGGACTACAACTACGAGATCGGGATGCAGCGCGGCGATTTCGGCACGGGCGCCATCCGCGCGTGGTATCTGTCGACCGACACCGGTTGGACACTCGACGGCACCGGCAGCCCTCCGCGTCTCGGTGTGCGATTCAACATCGGCAGCGGCGACCGTCGCGCAGGGGACGGCACCCTCGGCACGTTCAGCCCGCTGTTCGCGACCACGGCCTACTCCGGACTTTCCGGACTCGTCGGACCGTCCAACGGCGTCGCGCTCGCGCCCTCGGTGACGTGGACGCTCGACGACACGAAGACCCTGACGGTCGGCGTGATCAACTTCTGGCGTCAGAGTCTCGGCGACGGCATCTACAACATCTTCTCCGAGGTCCAGCGGCCGCCCAACGGCAGCCAGGCCCGTCATGTCGGCACGCAGTCGACGGTGACGTTCGTCTGGCAGGTGACGTCGCACGCGAGCTGGCTCACGACGCTTTCCTACTTCAGTGCCGGACAGTTCCTGAAGGAATCGCCACCCGCAGAGAACGTGACGTACTTCACGACGTGGTGGGCGTACCGGTTCTGAGCGACCGGGGATGCCGGGAGCGGGGTCGTGAAACCGGGTCTGCGAGAGGTGACGCCGAATAGCCGGACAGTTGGGTAAGTGAAGTCTCTGCATCAATCGGCGCGCAAGCCCGCAGGAGCAGAGAGCGTGACGATCACACCGCAATCGTCCGGCGCCCTTCAAGGCCAAGGTGGCGATCGCCGCGCTGAAGGGCGACCAGGCGTTGGCCTCGCTGGCTGAACGCTTTGACGTCCATCCGAACCAGATCACGCGGCAGAAGGCTGAGCTCATTCAGCGCGTCGGCGAGACCTTCGCCACGGCCGCGGAGCGGCGCGAAGCCGGTCCCGAATCCAAGCCGCTGCACGCGCGAGCGGCACGGCCTCCAGCGGATCCGCCCGTACTGGCGGCGCAATCTGCCGATCGAGTGGCTCGATCACTTCTGGGCGATGGACATCGCCTACGTGCCGATGAAGCGCGGTTTCGTGCCCCTGGCGGTTGTGCTGGAATGCGCGAGTCGGCGAATCCTGTCGCGGCGAGTGCTGAACGCGCTGACGGCCGACATCTGCGTGGATGCGTTCGAGGAGGCGGTCATTCGCCATGGTCGCCCCCCGAAATCATGAGCAGTCAGTTCACGACCTCGGAGTACATCGAGACACTGGAGTCCAACGGGATCGCCATCAGCATGGACCGTAAGGGCTGCTGGCGAGACAGCGTCTTCATCGAACGGCCGTGGCGCATGATCAAGTACGAAGAGGTCTACCTGTGCGCCCGCGACACCGTGAGCGAGGCGAATGTGCACCTGGCGCGCTACGTCGGCTTCTACAACGGACGCCGGCCGCACAGCAGCCTTGACGGTCGGACACTCGATCACGGCTACGTCATCGGGCGGCCGCTTTCCGCGGCCACCTGAAACCCGAAAGGACTTCATTCAAGAATCACGGGAAACTGTCCCACTCGCAGGGCTGCCGCTTGCCATGTGCGTTGCACGGTACTTGAGTTGCCGTGTGAACTATGCACGTGACTCCCGGTTCTTCGATGCAGTAGCCTCACGAAGTGATGTCGGACGACGAACGGTTGATCGATCGATATCCGGTTCCGGCTAGCCACGGGCGACGACGGTTCGACTGCGCCCACGACCTGCGCACCGCCTTCGTCGGCGGTTGGACCGTCGCGGCGAGCATCGACTAACGATTCGAGGAGACCTTGGAGATGCGATTCATTGCAGTGGCATCGGTGCTGGCCGTTGCCTTCGCTACAGCCCATGTTCAGGCTGCCGCACAGTACAGCGTGACGAACCTCGGCTCTGAATTCGTGTCAGGGCCTCTGTTCAACGGCCAGTACGCTTATCGGCCTGTCGACGGGCTGCGCATCGGTGCTGGCGGGGAAGTGGTGGCGATCGCGAGTGATGGCAACCTTCTGATCTATCGTGGCGGTGCCGTAGAGCGCGTCTCCTCGCCTGTATCCACGTTCATATCTGTCCTTGATGTCAACGCCAACGGCGATGTCCTCATCTCCGGTGGCATGTCGACGGACAGTGACTATACGTTGTATCGGAATGGCACATTCGTCCCGTACGCGCCAGCAGCAGGCAACGTCTTCCGAATCAACGACGCTGGGGTCGGCGTCGGTGCGGATCGCGGCGGGAATCCTTTGCGTGTCGGCGTGGGCGCCAATGCCGTCATCGCGGGGCTGCCAACGGGGTCCTACCCGCTTGCCATCAACAACGGTGGTCTCATCGCTGCACGAGGCGCCTTCGATGGGTCAGGCTATCCGATCGTCCTGCTCGATGGCGACACCCTCTACCACCCCACCGGAGTATCGGGCTACGACTCCTTCGTCCACGGTCTCAACGAATCGGGTACCGGCATTGGCTGGGTCAGTGATGGCTCCGGGCGTAATAGTCCTGTCGTGTTCGACAGGACTTCGATTCGCAAACTGGGCGTTCCGCCATACGATCAGCCGGTCGCTCTGACCTGGGAAATCAACGAAGCAGGAGACATCGTCGGAGAAGACTTCGTGGGCATGCAGACGGGTCGTCGCGCGATCCTCTGGCGCAATGAGGTTGCCTTCGACCTGAACGACCTTGTTGAATTGCCCGCGGATCACCACTTGATCGCCGGGATGGATATCAACGACGCAGGGCAGATCATCGTGTGGGGAACCGACGGTCAACCCGAGTATCCCTGGTTGCCGACGCCGTACGCGGCCTACTTGTTGACTCCCATCCCTGTGCCGGAACCGACAGTCACGATCATTCTGGCACCCGGGATGCTGCTAGTCGCGTATGCGGCTCGTCGAGCCACCCGACGGCGTTGCGCTGGCGCCGTCGGTGATGTGGACGCTCGACGAGACGAGGACGCTCACGGTGGGCGCGATCTCCGTCTGGCGGCAGCGTCTCGGTGACGTCGCACGCGAGCTGGCTCACGACGCTTTCCTGCTTCAGTGCCGGGCAGTTCCTGAAGGAATCGCCACCCGCAGAGAACGTGACGTACTTCACGACGTGGTGGGCGTACCGGTTCTGAGCGACCGGGGATGCCGGGAGCGGGGTCGTCAGCCGGGGTCCGTGATCGTGCCGGCGCTACGGCCGGCGCCCGCGTGTCCGTGTGCCACTCCACCGGACAGGCTTTTCGTGGATCGACGACTCCGACGGCCGCAGTCGGAAACAGCGCCTCCGCGGCCGGTTGCCCGCCGATTTCAGGTTCGATCGCCTGGAAGCCAATGAACGATAGCCCGGGGCCGGTGTTCCACGACACGAACGTCCTGCTCCATCTGCTGTCGTCCGACGAACGAAAGGCAGATCTCGCGGAGGGCTTTATTGCCGCCGGAGGCTTCATCAGCGTGCAAGTGCTGACCGAAGCCGCCGCCGTCGCTTCGAGAAAGCTGCTGATGAACGGGTCCGATATCCGCGACTTTCTCGGCCCCCTTCGTACGGTGCTGACTGTCGTTGCACTTGCGGAAGAGATGCACGAGTCGTCGGTCGTGCTGGCCGAGAAATATCGACTGTCCTTCCACGATGCCTCGATCGTTGCAGCGGCGCTGGATGCCGGCTGCGTCACACTCTTCTCCGAAGATATGCACACCGGACCGGTGTTCGAGAAGCAACTGACCGTGCGCAACCCTTTCGGGCGGGTCCGGGTCGGCCAACCGTCTCCGCGCAGATCCGGATAGCCTCACCGGCAAGCGGACGCTGCTTGCGCCGGGTTGCCGAAGGAATGCCGGGAGTTACTCGCCGGGCATCCCGATCGCCACGGGCCGCACGCCATCCTTCAGGAGACGCGCAAGAGGGTGACCTGCCCGGCGCGTCAATCCGGGTCCCCTGCGAGCGGGCTCAGTGCTGCCTTCGCACTGCAGGGAAGTGATGCTCTCGCTCCTCCCGTCAGACGTTGCGGCTTCGACGCGCTCGGTCCGGGTGTCGCCGCGCGAGTCCACGGACGTTCGTCACTGTCCCGAGAAGCGCCATGGCCAGCACGGTCAGCGATACGGATCCCGGCTCCGGGACAATCTCTGCCGTGATCGTGAGGCTGTTGCTCGTCCTGACATTCGCAGTGGCAAATGCGTAGTCGCCAGGCGATGAGGGCACACCGATGACTTCCGGATTGATCCGGAGAAAGACGCTGTCGGACCAACTGCTATGCCGGTACTTCATCGGATCGTGCTCGATGTAGGCATCGTAGTATCGCTTCGATCTTCCTTCGTCCTGCAAGTCGGTTCCGTTCGCATCGTACGCATCGGTTCCCGCGAACAATCGGATTCCTCCCGTGAATCCGTTCACGTTCTCCCAGTGCGTGCCGAATCCGCTGGGATTGGAAACCTGGATGGCCATGGAGCCGGTGACCCAGACGCGTTGAGCGTAGAAATAGCCCGGGTCGTCGTAGAAGGCGATGAATTCCTGCCCGCCGTAAGGCAGCCACTCCTGGTGGTACTGGATCGGAACGAAGTTGAGACCGTTCGGATGCACGAAATCGATGTATTCCCAGTTGGTGAGCGTTGCCCCGTCCTTCTTTACGGTGACGTTCTTGATGGCGATGGCGTACTCGGCGTTCGCACTCCCCCCCTCAGGCAAGATGAACGAGTGTGACGCCGGTGAGATCGCGACGTCGAAATCGACCGTGAAGATCGGGGCTGCACCGGCGCGCTCGGCCAGGGGCAACGTCATCGCCATCACGAGCGCGGGAAGGATCCCGCACCGTCCAAGAGCCCATCTTCCACGCTTCTTCATTGCGTTCCTCCTGCATTGACTTTCATGAGGCAAGGCGCCGGAACGGACTTTGGGCAGCGCGATCGATCCTGAGAACGGCGGGCGAGCCCTGACGGCTCGAACGGCGCTTGTGACTGCCCAGCCACCCGCAATGCCCGCGAGACAGGGCACCGCAGGCGCGGGGATACATCGGACTCGCCTTGATGCAACGGCGCGAGGTTCTCGTACCTCTGTCCAGTACGGGGTACCCGCGCGGATCTCGAACACCAGCTCGCTTTGGCAGCGTGCCGCGAACCCGTGCACACCCCCGGAAGCACGCTCGCAGACACTGCCCGCCTCTCTGACATCGCCTTGTCATCCCGTCCCGGAACTCGACGCTCGGTCCGTCACGAGTCGCCGGATAGTTCGCGCATTCATTGAATACGCTCACGGGAGTTTGTCCCGCCAGCGCCGGGAAGCGATTGCGCTTTGTCAACAAACGCGAACGTTCTGCGGGCGCGCGCCCCTGCGGGTTTCAGCGATCATCGAGCGGGCGAGTTCCCCCTGTCGCATCGGTCCTCCGGGGAAACTCGTTCCGGTGACCTCGGGCGTGACCGGAGGGAATGCCAGGCAGCGTTTCCCGACGCCTCCCGCGCTCAGGTGGGCCGAGGCGAGGCCGTGACCGTTGTCGATCCGATGGCGCTGCTTGTTCGGGTTTCGCCCTGTGGGGGGTGCTTTGCAAGAATGACGCGGTCGCCGAGCGGTTCCAACGGGCGATGCGCGGGCCGGCGTGCCATGGCGCGAACGACAACGGCCGGTTGCCGCTCTGCAAGTGGCCGGTGACGCGGCCGGTCGCTTTGCCCGCGCCCGACGAATGGCTGACGCGTGGGCGCACGGAGCTCGCCGGCCGCACGATTCACCGCCCGGAGCGGCCCCACCGTCCTTCAGGACCGGTAAGGAGTGGCCGGTGGGCCGGTGCGCGTCACTGTCCCGGTACCCCGATTGCCACGGGCCGCACGCCGGACCCTGACGCGCCCTTCTCGCGAAGCGCCAGCACCATCGTGCACGAGGTCCACACCTTGTCGTCCGCAATTGCGGCGAGGTTCGCGTGCTCGATGTGGTGGATGCCCATCTGCGTGATCAGGTAGTGGTGGACGGCGAACGGCAGGCCGGGCGGCGTGCCTTCGGCGGGCGGCGCCTTGCCCTGCATCATTCCTTCGGGCACCGGATCGACGAACGGCGTGTCGAGACCCACCGCCACGACGTTCTTCGACCCGAGATACTGGGCGGCGTCGTACGAGAGTCCCGGGGCCTTCGTGTAGTAGAACTTGTCGGTGTCCGGGTCCTGCCAGTAGTCGCCCCAACCGGTGCGGATGTAGACGACGTCACCGGGCAGGATGCCGCGACCGGCCAAGCCCTGAGCTTCCAGCATCTCGCGGATGTGCTGCGCAGTTACCGTCTGACCCGCCTGCATCGGCTGGCCCTTGCCGACGTGCGCCTTCGCATCCAGCAGGATCGCGCTCGTGATGATGGGCACGGCCTTCTCCATGCCGAGCTTCATCAGCGGGGAGTCGGGCGTGGGCTTGACGTCGGCTTGCGTGAACCCGCCGTAGTAACGCGCCGTGTCCGACGGGAAGGGGGGCGTCATCTTCCAGGGTTCCGGCAGGAAGGCGAAGTGACCGAGTGCGTCGATCTGCGTGCCTTGCGAGCCGGGTTCGGCGCCCGCTTCGAGCTGTTCGCCGTTGAACGCATGGGCCGAGAACGGAATGCCGCCGGTCGGCTTGAAGGTCTGAATGTAGGGGCCGGAGAACGGCGACTTCGGCATCGTGTTCGACCGGATGTACGACAGTTCGTAGGACTTCGCCCGGGGCAGGCTCAGGTGCCATGCGCATCGCACCCAGGTCCCCGGTCCTTGCGTGTTGCCCATGCCGAGTTCGTCGCCGGCGCCCCAGGGCGGGGTCGGCGTGCGCTTGGCCGCGCGGGCCAGGATCGGGTCGGACTCGACGGCCGCGGCCATCGGAGCGGCGAGGACCGCGGCGACGGCAAGCGCGAGCGGGGTCAGGCGGGCAAGACGGCTCATGGGGGTTCTCCTCTCTTCAGGTCATGGGGGCGCTGCAGCGGATCGGACTATAACCCCAGCGTCCGCGGCAGCCAGACGGACAGGATCGGGAAGGCGATGAGCAGGCCGAGGCGCAGGATGTCGGCAACGAGGAAGGGCGTCACGCCCTTCCAGATCGTGCCCGTCTGCACATCCGGCAACACGCTCCGCAGCACGAAGACGTTCATGCCCACGGGCGGGCTGATCATGCCGATCTCCACCACGCACACGATGAGGATGCCGAACCAGATCGGATCGAAGCCCAGGTGCTGCACCAGCGGAAAGAAGATCGGCACCGTCAGCAGGATCATCGAGAGTTCCTCCATCGCCGTGCCGAGCAGCACGTAGATCACGCAGATCGCGACGATCACGGCCATCGGATGGATGGAGAACTGCGTGACGAAGTCCTTCAGGTCGCCCGGCAAGGTCGTGAAGTTGACGAAGTTCGCGAACAGCGAGGCGCCGATGACGATGGAGAAGAGCATGGCCGTCGTGCGTGCCGAATCGACCAGCACGACCTCGAACAGCGACCACGACAATTGTCGACGTGCGAGCGCGACGAGGAAGCCGCCGCTCGCGCCGATGCCCGCCGCTTCGGTGGGTGTGAACCAGCCGCCGTACAAGCCGCCGAGCACGACGGCGAACAGCACGACCACGGCCCAGATGTCGCGCAGGGCCCGCAGCCGTTCGGGCCAGGACGACTTCTCTCCCGGCGGACCGAGGGAGGGGTCGCGTGAGGTCGCGACCATCGATGCCCCCATGTACAGCAGTGTGGCCAGCACCCCCGGAATGACTCCGGCGGCGAACAGTGCGCCGATGCTCTGCTCGGTCATGATCGCGTAGATCACCATGATGACCGAGGGCGGGATCAGGATGCCGAGTGTGCCGCCCGCCGCGATCGCGCCGGCCGCGAACGAATCGCGGTAGTTGAAGCGCCGCATCTCGGGCATCGCGACGCGCGCCATCGTCGCCGTGGTGGCGATGGACGAGCCGCAGATCGCGCCGAACCCGGCGCACGCGAGAATGGTCGAGAGGGCAAGGCCGCCGCGCCGGTGGCCGACGAAGGTGTAGGCCGCGTGATACAGCTCGCGCGACATGCCCGCGCGGGTGACGAAGTTGCCCATCAGCACGAACAGCGGCACGACCGACAGCGTGTATTTCGCGATGTCCAGGATCTCGGTGGCGGTCGACGAATACGCCGCGGGCCACGAGCGCATGAGTCCGATGCCGGCGAAACCGATGACGGCCATGCTGAACGCGATGGGCACGCGCAGCATCATCAGCGCGAACATCGCCGCGAAGCCGAGCGCGGACTCAAGCATCCTGGTCCTCCAGCACGGGCGGGTGGAACGCGTCGGACTCCGGCGTCGCCCGCACGGCCAGCACGAAATGGACGAGGGCCGTGACGATGAGCAGCCCCGCGGTCGCATAGTGGAAGTTCGACACCGACATGCCGAGCTGTGCCGTCCGGTCGCCGTCCTCCGCCGCGCGGGCTGCACGCTGCAGGACCAGCCAGGCGCCGCCGCTCAGCAGCGCCGTGCAGATCAGGTTCGACAGCCGATGCTGCACCGCCTTGAGGGACGCAGGGAGGAAGTGGTCGAGCAGATCGAAGAGCACATGCTCGCCGTGCAGGGACGTGAGCGGCATGGCGGCGAAGATGACCGCGAGCATGAACAGCTCGGTCAGTTCCACGCTGCCCGTGAACGACGTCCCCGCAAGCTTGCGGCCGATCACGTCGACGAACGTGAGCGCCATCATCGCGAACAGCGCGAAGCCGGCCACCACGCCCAGCAGGCGTTCCAGCAACTTCATGGGTGGGCGGGGGGCTGGATCAGTGCGCCTTCGCGACTTCGGCCCGGTACTCCTTCAGCACCTGTTCCGGATTGGCCAGCCCCTTCGCCTTGGCGTCGGCGATCCACTTCTGTTCCAGGCTGGCGGTCTTCGCGCGGATCTCGTCGACGAACGCCTTCGACGCCTGCGTGACCTGAACGCCGGCCGCCTGCATCGCCTTGATCGCGGAGCGGTCGGCCGTATCCCACGCGCGACCGAAATTGCGGGCCACCGCTTCGCCCGAGAGCTTCGCGATGATGTCCTGATCGGCCTTCGGAATGCGGTTCCACGTGTCCTCGTTCATCACGAAGGCGAAGCTCGTGTTGTAGAGGCCGCCGGGGAAATCGGTGCGGTACTTGATGATCTTCTCGAGCTTGAAGGACTCCACCGACTCCGACGGGAAGAACACGCCGTCCATCACGCCGGTGGACAGCAGTTCGTAGGATTCGGGCGCGGGCTTCAGGATGACGTTCACGCCGAGGGCCTTGCCGATCTCGTTGACGACGCCGCCGCCGACGCGGAACTTCATGCCCTGCATGTCCGCCAGGGTCTGCACCGGACGCTTCGTGTTGAACACGGCCCCGGCGCCGTGCGTGCACACGGCCAGCACCTTCATGCCCTTGTGCTCGTTCAGTCTGGCGAGGTACTTGTCGAAGATGCGCTGGTAGGCCACCGATCCCGCTTCCGCGGAGCCGCCGCCGAAGGGCAGTTCGACCATCTGGCCCAGCACGAAGCGGCCGGGCGTGTAGCCGTGCACGCCGAAGGAGACGTCCGCCAGCCCGTCGCGAATCGCGTCGAATGTGGCCGGCGGCGCGGCGACGGCCTTGGGGAGGATGTTGCACTTCACGCGGTTCGAGGTGGCCTTGGCGACGTCCTCGCACCACCTGGCCTGCGTCGTGGACAACGAATGCGACGGGGGCACCCACGTCGATACCGTCAGCGTGATGTCGGCCCGGGCGCCGGTGCTCACGGCGCCGAGCGTGAGGGCGGCGCCGAAGGCGGCCAGCGTGCGTCTGAACTGCAGCATCTCGTCTCTCTCCCTTCGTGTCTCGTATCGTGTCGGCCGGCGTTCTACTGGAACGCCTGGATGCCCGTCTGCGCGCGTCCGAGGATCAGCGCATGGATGTCGTGCGTGCCCTCGTACGTGTTCACCACCTCCAGATTCACCATGTGGCGGATCACGCCGAACTCGTCGGAAATGCCGTTGCCGCCCAGCATGTCCCTCGCCACGCGCGCGATGTCCAGCGACTTGCCGCACGAGTTGCGCTTCATGATCGACGTGATCTCCACGGCGGCCGTGCCTTCGTCCTTCATGCGGCCCAGCCGCAGGCACCCCTGCAGCGCCAGCGTGATCTCGGTCTGCATGTCGGCCAGCTTCTTCTGGACGAGCTGGTTCGCCGCGAGCGGCCGGCCGAACTGGCGGCGGTCCAGCACGTACTGCCGGGCCGTGTGCCAGCAGAACTCGGCGGCACCGAGCGCACCCCAGGCAATGCCGTAACGCGCGGAATTCAGGCAGGTGAACGGCCCCTTGAGTCCCTCCACGTCCGGGAAGCGGTTCTCCTCGGGGACGAAGACGTTGTCCATCACGATCTCGCCCGTGATGGAGGCGCGCAGGCCGAACTTGCCGTGGATGGCGGGGGCCGACAGTCCCGGCATGCCCTTCTCGAGGATGAAGCCGCGGATGCGGCCGTCGTCGGTTTTGGCCCAGACCACGAACACGTCGGCGATGGGCGAATTGCTGATCCACATCTTCGAGCCCGTGAGCGCATAGCCGCCGGCGACGGTCCTGGCGCGGGTGGCCATGGAGCCCGGATCGGAACCGTGATTCGGTTCGGTGAGCCCGAAGCAGCCGATGAACTCGCCGGTCGCGAGCTTGGGGAGGTACTTGCGCTTCTGTGCTTCGGTGCCGAATTCATGGATCGGGACCATCACCAGCGACGACTGGACGCTCATCATCGAACGGTAACCGGAGTCGACGCGCTCGATCTCGCGGGCGATCAGACCGTAGCAGACGTAGTTCAATGCGGCGCCGCCATAGGTCTCGGGGATCGTCGGGCCCAGCAGGCCCAGGGCACCCATTTCGCGGAAGATCGCCGGGTCGGTCTTTTCGTGGCGGAACGCCTCGAGCACGCGCGGCGCGAGCTTGTCCTGGGCGTAGGCCCGGGCGGAGTCGCGGACCATCCGCTCCTCCTCGGTGAGCTGGGTGTCGAGCAGCAGCGGGTCGTCCCACTGGAATGCGGCTTTGCCGGTGGCCATCGTGAACTCCGAATCTCAAGGGGGCCCGAGGGAAGGACGCGTCCCCGGGGGACGGTGCGGACCGGCTCGTATTCTCGCTGAAATCGTGCTCGAAGGATCAGACGGCGAAAGCGCCGAGCGGCAGGCACGCCGGGAAGGCGCCCGTTGCCGGGGCAGGGACGCCCAAGGGGATGCGGTTCGGAGGAAGTCGACGTCGCACCGGCGTCGTCTGCATGCAGCGGTCGGGGATTCCGGCACGCGGCCGTCAGGCCGGTTCGGGCACCACCGCCGTGACCTCGATCTCCACCAGCGCCTGGTCCTCGATCAGGTCGCTCACCTGCACCGCCGTCATCGCCGGGTAGTGTCGTCCGATCACGTCCCGATAGGCCTGTCCGATCTCGCGCCCGGCGGCGAGGTACGCCCGCTTGTCCCGCAGGTACCACGTCATCCGGACGATGTGCGACGGCTTCGCACCGGCCTCGGCCAGCACGGTCACGATGTTGACGAGCGCCTGCCGCACCTGGCCCGCGAGGTCGTGCACCTGAAACCGGCACCGGGCATCCCAGCCGATCATGCCGGCGACGAACACCTGCCGGCCGCTGGCCGCGATGCCGTTCGAATAGCCCTTGGGCGTCGCCCATCCCTCGGGTTGCAGGACCCGCAAGGGGGACAAGTCTTGATTCCGGCTCATGCGATCTCCACTGCCGTCAGGCGCCCGGGAGCGTCCGGGGGGATGACCGCTTCAGCAACTCGCGGCCGATGATCAACTGCTGCACCTCGGTGGCGCCCTCGTAGATCCGCAACGCCCGGATCTCCCGGTACAGCTGTTCGACGGGGTGTCCGCTCGACACCCCGAGCCCGCCGTGCAGCTGCACCGCGGCGTCGATCACCCGCTGGGCGGACTCGGTCGCCGCCATCTTGGCCATGGCCGCCTCCATCGTCACCGCCGCGCCCTGGTCCCGCAGCCAGGCGGCCCGGTAGGTCAGCAGGGCGGCGGCGTCGATCTCGGTTGCCATCCCGGCGAGCTTCGCCTGCGTCAGCTGGAAGTCGCCCAGGGTCTGGCCGAACATCCGGCGCGACCGCGCGCGTTCCAGCGCACAGTGCATCGCATGCCGGGCGAACCCGAGCGCGGCGGCGGCCACCGAACACCGGAACAGGTCGAGCGTCCGCATGGCGACCTTGAAGCCTTCACCCGGCGCACCCAGCCGCTGCGTGGCCGGCACGCGGCATTGCGTGAACCGCAGCCGCGCGAGCGGATGGGGGGCGATCACGTCGATGCGTTCGGCGATCGTCAGGCCCGGCGTGTTCGCGTCGACCACGAACGCCGAGAGTCCGCGCGCGCCGGGCGCTTCGCCCGACCGCGCAACGACCACGTAGAAGTCGGCGATGCCGCCGTTCGAGATCCAGGTCTTCTCGCCGTCGAGCACGACGTGGTCATCGCCGTCCTTCCGGGCCGCGAGCGACATCGCCGAGACGTCGGAGCCGGCCTCCGGTTCGGACAGGGCGAACGCGGCGATCGCCTCGCCGCTCGCGACCCGCGGCAGGTATCGCGCTTTCAGGGCGTCGCTGCCGGCGAGCGAGATCGCGCCGGAGCCGAGCCCCTGCATCGCAAAGGAGAAATCGGCGAGTCCGGATCGCTCGGCGAGCAACTCGCGCATCAGGCAGACCGCACGCGTGTCGATGGCATCGCCGGCCCCGCCGTACGCTTCGCCCCCGATGGCATGGCGCAGCCAGCCGGCGTCGCCCAGCGCCCGCACCAGCGCGCGGCAGTGGGCATCGACGTCGGCACCGTGCGTCCGCGGGACGTGGGTATCCGCCCACCGGATGGCCGACGCCGCGAGTTCGCGATGCCGCGCTTCGAAGAACGGCCAGTCGAGATGCTCGGGTGCCGTTGCGTTCACATCACCTCCCCGCCGGCGATGGCGATCGACTGCCCGGTGATCGATCCGGAGCCGGGCAGACACAGCCAGGCGACGGACGCGGCGACTTCCTCGACGGTGACGAGGCGCCCCTGCGGGTTGAACTTCGTCAGTTCCGCGCGCGCCTCGATTTCCGAGCGCCCGGTCTCGCGCATCACCTTGTCGACCGTCTCCCGGACGATGTCGGTCTCCGTGTACCCGGGGCACACCGCATTCACGGTGACGCCCGTCCGCGCCAGTTCGAGCGCCAGGGCGCGCGTCAGGCCGATCACGCCGTGCTTCGACGCGCAGTAGGCCGCGACGTAGGCGTACCCGCGCAGTCCCGCCGTACTGGCGACGTTGACGATGCGTCCCCATTTCGTTTCGAGCATGTCCGGCAGCGCGTTCTGCGTGCCGAGGAACGTGCCCGTGAGGTTCACGTCCAGCATGCGTTGCCACAGGTCGTCGTCGATGCGCGAGAACGCGCCGCTCGCCGCCTGGCCGGCATTGTTGACGAGGATCGCGATCGGCCCGAAGTGTTCCCGGGCACGTGCGAACGTCGCCTCGATGGCGGCCCGGTCCGACACGTCGCCGGAAACCGTGGCGAGCCGGGCGCCTGCGTTCAGCGTCGACTTCGCCAGCGCCAGCGTGTCGGCGTTGCGTCCCGTGATCGTCACGTTCGCGCCCAGGGCCAGCAGATCATGGGCGATGGCGTAGCCGATTCCCTTGCCGCCCCCGGTGACGAGCGCGTGTTTGCCGACGAGGGGCTGTCCGGTCCAGCATGTCAGTGGCGTCCGGCCGCCCGAAGCCACTGCGCCCCCCGAGGGGGCAGCGACCGCGGGAGCGTGGGGGATTCATGCAATTGCGTCCGCCGCCCGGAAGCCACCGCGCCCCCCGAGGGGCAGCGACCGCAGGGAGCGTGGGTCGTGCGAGCGTCCGGCCGTCCGAAGCCACTGCGCCCCCGAGGGGGCAGCGACCGCAGGGAGCGTGGGGGCTGGCGCACTGCGTCCGGCCGCCCGAAGCCACTGCGCCCCCCGAGGGGGCAGCGACCAACGGGAGCGTGGGGGGTTCATGCAACTGCGCCCGGCCGCCCGAAGCCACTGAGCGCCCCCCGAGGGGGCAGCGACCAACGAGAGCGTGGGGGATCTCATCCTAGGCCTCCAGAAGTCGGGCCGCGATCTGCTGCGGCGTGAGCCCGGCGTTGGCGGCAGCCAGCTGCCGCTCGCGGGCGAGATTGCGTTCGAGTTGCAGCTTGCCGGGCAGATACGGCTTCGGCCAGTCGACGGCCTCGTAGCCGAGCCTCGCGACTTCCGTGAGCGTCCATGCCGGGTTGGCGAGATGCGGCCGCGCGATGGCGCACAGATCGGCGCGACCGGCCGCGATGATGCCGTTCACGTGGTCGGCCTCGAAGATCGCGCCGACGGCCATCGTCGCGATGCCGACCTCGTTGCGGATGCGATCGGCGAACGGGGTCTGATACATGCGCCCGTAGACCGGCTTCGCGTCGCGCGTCGTCTGGCCGGACGACACGTCGATCAGATCGCAACCGGCCGCCTGGAACCGGGCGGCAATGGTCACGGCGTCGTCCGGTGTGTTGCCGCCGGGTGCCCAATCGTGAGCCGAGATCCGCACGGACATCGGTTTCCGGGTCGGCCAGACGAGTCGCAGTGCCTCGAAGACTTCGATCGGGTAGCGACAACGGTTCTCGATCGAGCCGCCGTACGCGTCCTCCCGCGTGTTGGTGAGCGGGCTCAGGAATGCCGACAGCAGGTAGCCGTGCGCGCAATGCAGCTCGAGCCAGTCGAAGCCGGCGACGATCGCGCGCCGGGCGGCTTCCACGAACTCGGACTTCACGCGATCCATGTCGTCGCGCGTCATCGCTCGGGGAACCGCATTGCGGGGGCCATACGCAATGGGTGAGGGCGCGATGAGCGGCCAGTTGCCGCGCGGCAGCGGCTCGTCCATCTGCTCCCAGCCGACCTGCGTGGACCCCTTGGGTCCCGCGTGGCCCAGCTGCATCGCGATCTTCGCGCCGCTCTCGCGGTGCACGAATTCGACGATGCGCCGCCAGGCGTCCCGCTGCTCGTCGTTCCACAGCCCCGGACAGCCGGGGGTGATGCGTGCGTCGGGGGACGGGCAGGTCATCTCCGCGAACACGAGCCCGGCGCCGCCCAGCGCCCGCGCGCCGAGGTGGACCAGATGGAATTCACCGGGGACGCCGTCGACGCACGAATACTGCGCCATCGGCGAGACCACCACGCGGTTCTTCAGCGTGACGCCGCGCAGCGTGAACGGCGTGAGCATCGGCGGCGGCGGCCGACGGTCCCAGTCGGGACGCAGGCCGGCGCGCTCGGCGATCCAGGCTTCGAGCGCCTCGATGTAGTGCGCGTCGCGCACGCGCAGGTTCTCGTGCGAGAGCCGCTGGCTGCGGGTCAGCAGCGAGTAGGCGAACTGCTCGGCCTCCATGGCCGTGTAGCGGTCGACGTGCTCGAACCACTCCATGCTGTTGCGGGCGGCGCTCTGGATCTTCAGCACCTCGAGGCCGCGCGTGCGTTCGTAGGCGGCGAGTGCCTGGCGCAGTTTCCCGTCGCCGTGGTCCTGGAGACTCCGGGCGAGATCGATGGCGTCCTCGAGGGCGAGCTTGGTGCCGGATCCGATGGAGAAGTGCGCCGTGTGCGCGGCATCCCCCATCAGCACGACGGGGACCTCGCGGTCCCCGACGGTCGTCCAGTGCGTCCAGTGCCGGCACACGATGCGCGGAAACTTGATCCAGCTGGCCGAGCCCCGCAGATGCCTGGCGTTGCTCATCAGCGCATGACCGCCCAGCTGGCGCGCGAACAACCGCTCGCAGAACGCGACCGCTTCGTCCTGGCTCATCGCATCGAGTCCTGCGCGCTGCCAGACTTCCTCCGGCGTCTCGACGATGAACGTCGACGTGTCGCCGTCGTACTGGTAGGCGTGTGCCTGGAACCACCCGTGCTTCGTCTCCTCGAACGCGAAGGTGAAGGCGTCGAACAGCTTCTTGGTGCCGAGCCAGACGAAGCGACAGCGGCGCGAGTCGATGTCGGGTTGATACGTTTCCGCGTAGCGCGTGCGGATGCGGCTGTGGATGCCGTCGCAGGCGATGACGAGATCGGCGTCGAATCGCGCTGCGACGGCCTGGTCGTCGTTGACTTCCTCTTCGTAGACGAGGTGGACGCCCAGGGCCTCGCAGCGCTCCTGCAGGATGTTGAGCAGGCGTTGCCGGCCGATGCCGCAGAACCCGTGACCGCCCGACGAGACCGTGCGGCCGCGGAACAGGACGTCGATGCGATCCCAGTGATTGAAGCTGCCGAGGATGATGCGCGCCGTGACGTCGTCGGCCTGCGCGAGATTGCCGAGCGTCTGGTCGGAGAACACGACGCCCCAGCCGAAGGTGTCCCGGGCGCGATTGCGCTCGATCACGGTGACTTCGTGCGCCGGATTGCCCTTCTTCATCAGCAGGCCGAAGTACAGCCCGGCCGGCCCGCCGCCGATGCAGACGATCTTCATCGCGATGCCGCCCTCCGCCGGAATGTCCGGGTAGATATTTCACACCTGAAATATTATGGCGTCAACGAAATCGGCAGCGTCGGGTGCGGCGCGAGTCCTACAATGCCGGCGTCCTCCCGGAGATCCTCGACATGTCCGCCGTCACCCCGCACGTCCCGCAGCATGCCGCCCTGCCGCCGCTCGCCTCCCGTTTCGTGGCCGTGGCCTCACTGCCCTGGAATCGCAGCGAGCGGCACCCGGGGATCGAATCGAAGACGCTGCTCGTGGACCCGGGCAGCGGCCTGCTCACGATGCTGATCCGGATGGCGCCCGGCGCGAAGCTGCCCGATCACGAACACGTCCGGATCGAGCAGACCTATGTGCTCGAGGGCAGTCTCGTGTGCGGCGAAGGGGCGTGCAGCACGGGCGACTTCGTGTGGCGGCCGGCCGGCAGCCGGCACGAAGCCTGGGGCGGTCCGGACGGCGTGCTGCTGCTGGGCATGTTCCAGATCCCCAACAGGTTCTTCGCCGCGGACGGGCAGGTGCTCGATTTCGTGGGCCGGGACTGGGCGTCCGTCTGGGGCGACGCGCTGGGGCGTCACGAACGGGCCGAATTCGCTTGAAACCGTGACGACGTGAAGGCGTCAACGGTTGCGTTCGCGACCGGCAGGGCGACGCTCCGTCGCGCCTTCATGACGTCGACGTGTCGACGAGCGCCAGCACCCGCAACGGGCTGCCGCTGCCCTGCCGGATCTTGAGCGGCGGACAGATCAGGACGGCACCGGTCGGCGGCAGCTGGTCGAGATTGGCGAGGCATTGCAGGCCGTAGCGGCCTGCGCCGTGCATGTAGGCATGGCACGGGTACGGCGGGCGCTGGTGCTGGCCCTGTCCCGCGTCGGTGCCGATGGCCTCCGAACCGAAGCCCAGCACGTCGCGCGCTTCCACCAGGAACTTCGCCACCGCGGCATCCGGGCCCGGCGTGTGCTGGCCGGTCTCGTCGTAGTTCTGGTAGGCCACCGGATCGGTGCGCTTCGACCAGTCCGTGCGCATCAGCACCCAGGATCCGGCGGGGATGCGGCCATGTTGCACTTCCCACGCCTTCACGGCATCGACCGTGAGCAGGTGGTCGGGGTCGGCGGCCGCCTCCCGCGAGCAGTCGATGACGCACGCCGGCGCGATGAAGTGCTGCACGGGAATCGTGTCCACGGCGTTGTTCGGCAAATCGCGGCCGGTGATCCAGTGGATCGGCGCATCGAAATGCGTGCCGGTGTGTTCGCCGCAGGAGAAGTTGTTCCAGTACCAGCCGGGTCCGCGCTCGTCGTAGCGCGAGACCTCCTCGATGCGGAACGGCCAGCATTGACCGAATTCCGGCGGCAGCGAGATCTGCGGAAAGTCGGGCGCGAGCGTCTGCGTGAGATCGATCACGCGGATGCGGCCCGTGGCGAGGGCGAGGGCGAAGGCGGCGAGCGGCGAGGTCATGATGTCTGTCGAGCCTTGTGTGGCGTGCGCCGTGCCGGGCGTGCGGGCTGCAAGTGGCTTGGCGTTTCGTGGCGCGGGGACGGGGTCGTCGTGCTCATCGCGCCTCTCCCCACAGTTCCCGCTCCAGCACCTTCGGGTTCTCCCGCCACCGCGCGAGCCACTCCTGCGCGACGTCGCCGGGGAACACATCCTCCACGCCGTCGCGCAACGCCTTCACGATCGACGACGCGAGGGCCGACGGTGCCAGCTTCGGCGGCGGCAGGGTCTGGTTCCATTCGTCGTCGACCGGCCCCGGGAACACGTGGATCACGCGGATGCCGCCGGCCCGCATCTCGGCGCGCAGGCATTGCGACAGCGACAGCGCGGCCGCCTTGGAGGCCGAGTACGTGCCGTGCGGCGGGAAGTTCGACAGCGCGTACACGGACAGCACGTTCACCCACGCGACCGCATGCGCCTGGCCATCCGCGCCCCGGGCACGCAGCGCCGGTCCGAACGCCTGCGCGAGCCGGAGCAGGCCGAAATAGTTGACCGCCATCTCCGCCTGCGCGACGTCCAGGCCGCGGCGTGCCGCGATCCCGAAGGTGCGGTGCACTTCGGCGTTGTTGATCACGATGTCGACCTTGCCGCCGAGCTGGCCGGCGAGTTCGGTCACCGAGCGGCCGTCGGTCAGGTCGAGCGGCACCGCCGTTACCTGCGGCAGGGCGGTCACGGCATCGAAGCCCGGAAATGTCTTCCAGGGTTCGGCGCGACCGACCCACACGATCTCCGCGCCGGCCTCGACGCAGGCCTTGACGAGCGCCTGTCCCGTGGCGCTCGTGCCATCGGTGACCAGCACCTTGCGGTAGCGCGGATCGCAGGTCATCTCGCGCAGTTGGGGATCGTCCGCCATATGAGGGGTCTCCGTGGCCGGGAAGCCGATGAGCACGGCCTGTCCGGCGCGGTCGAGCCGCGCCCCGACCGTGACGCGCGCCGGGGCCGGGCCGACGTCGCCGTGCAGATGGACCATGAGGGTGGGACCGGCGTCGAGATGCACGAGTCCCAGCCGCCACGGCAGCCGTTCGCGAAAGAACGAGTCGTTGCTGTGGTGCAGCCGCGTTTCGGCCAGCAGGGCGCCGGCGCCCGTCTGCTCCCGCCAGGTCAGTCGCGGCGACGTGCACCGGTGGCAGGCCTCGCGCGGCGGGTATTGGACGGCCCGGCACGCGTCGCAGACCTGGAGTTCGAATCGTCCGAGCGCCGCTGCCGCGGTGAGCCCGAGTGCAACCCGGCCTCTCGCCGCAGGCGGCAGCGTCGGCTGTGGTGTCCGGAGGATCGGGTTCTTCCGCCCGGGCGGTGGCAGCGGTCGGGTCATGTCAGCGGCGCCCGGCCGCCCGAAGCCGCTGAGCGCCCCCCGAGGGGGCAGCGAGCGAAGGGAGCGTGGGGGATCGATTCATGTCAGCGGCGCCCGGCCGCCCGAAGCCGCTGAGCGCCCCCCGAGGGGGCAGCGAGCGAAGGGAGCGTGGGGGATCGATTCATGTCAGCGGCGCCCGGCCGCCCGAAGCCGCTGAGCGCCCCCCGAGGGGGCAGCGAGCGAAGGGAGCGTGGGGGAGCGTTTCATCGGTCGCTCCGGCCGAGGATCACCGCGCCGGTGCAGAGGCAGCGGTCGTACGCGACCATGCCGTAGCCGCTCACGAGGCCGATACGGGCATCGGACACGGCGCGTTCGTCGGCCTCGCCGGTGAGCTGCCGGATCGCCTCCACCATGCCGAGGAATCCGCCGGCCGCCCCCGCCTGGCCCACCGACAACTGGCCGCCCGACGTGTTGTGGGGAAACGTCCCGTCGTGCGTGAACGTGTGGCTGCGGATGAAGGCGGGGCCTTCGCCCTTGCCGCAGAAGCCGAGGTCCTCGAACTGGATCGTCACGATCACCGGGTAGTCGTCGTAGGTCTGGAGGAAGTCGATGTCCTGCGTCGTCACGCCCGCCTGGGCGTACAGGTCGTCCCGATCCACGAGCCAGCCGCCCCGAACCATGATCGGATCGTCCGAGAACGCGTTGTGCCGTTCGATGGCGCCGAGCACGTGCACGAATGGAAGCCCGAGATCGCGCGCCCGGGCTTCGCGCATGACCAGGAAGGCATCGGCGCCGGCGCACGGCATCACGCAATCGAAGAGGTGGATCGGCGCCGCGATCGGCCGGGCGGCAAGATATTCGTCGAGGGACAGCGGTTTGCGGAACAGGGCGTTCGGATTCCTCAGTGCGTTGGCGCGCTGCGCGACGCAGACCTTGCCGAAGTCCGCCCGTTCGGCGCCGAACGTGCGCATGTAGTGCGCCGTGATGAAGGCGAACATCGCGTTCGGTCCGCCCGATCCGTAGGGGTAGGTGGCGTCACGGGCGAAGTGACTGAAGCTGCCGAGCATCTGCCGGAACGAGTCGACGTGATTCGTGTCGGCGGCGACGCAGGCCACGACCTCCGCGTCGCCGGCCTGCACGGCGCGTGCGGCTCGACGGACCGCCACGACGCCCGAGGCCCCGCCGAGCGGCAGATGATCGAGCCAGCGGGGCGAGAGTCCGAGGTGTTGCGTGACCCCCACGGCGGTGTCCGGGCCGAGCGTGAAGCTGGAGACCGTGAGGCCGTCGATGTCCGCCTTCGGGACACCGGCGCGGGCCACCAGCGCGGCGAGCGCCCGGCCGATGAACGCGTGGGCCCCGTGCGTGGAATAGCGGACGTACGGCACCGTGACCGGGCAGGTCAGGACGACGCCGTCGTAGTTCGCCCGCGCCGTCACGTCGCGTTCGTCCGCTTCTTCAAGGCCCGCGTGTCGACCACGTGCGGTTGTCCGGGCAGCGTCGCGGCGAGCGCCTTCAGTTCCCCGCGCTGGATCTTCTGGGAGGCCGTCACCGGGAGCGCGTCGACGAAGGCCACGTAGCCGGGCGCCTTGAAGTAGGCGAGCTGCGACAGACAGAAGTGCACGATGTCGGCGGCGATCGCCTCGCGGCACTCCGCGGCGACCAGCGCGTTGGGAACGACGCACGCCAGCACCTCGTCTCCGCGCATCGGGTCGGGCGTCGAGGCGACGGCGACCTGGGCGACCGTGGGATGCTGGCGCAGCACGGATTCGACCTCGACGGCGGAGATGTTCTCGCCGCTGCGCCGGATCACGTTCTTCCTGCGGTCGACGAAATGGAAGTTGCCCTGCACGTCGCAGCGCACGACGTCGCCGGTATGGAACCACCCGTCGCGCCAGGCGTCGGCCGTGGCCTCGGGATCCTTCAGGTATTCGCGGAAGAATCCGCGCCGCGGGTCGTCGCCGGCCGCCCGCACCAGCAACTCGCCGTTCTCGTCCACGCCCACCGGATGACCGTCGTCGTCGACCAGCATCACGTCCAGATCGTCCGGCGCGCGGCCGAAGCAGGCGGTGCCGACGAGACGCGGTTCCCGGTTCGCGATGATCACGCCGCCCGCGCCGGTCTCCGTCATGGCCCACGCCTCGATCAGCGGGAATCCGAAGCGCGCTTCGAAGGGCGCATGCAGGCGCGGATCCACGCCCGCGCCGAAGCCGAAGCGCACGCGGTGGTCGCGGTCCGAGGGGGTCTCGGGTCCGCCGGTCAGCATCGCCGGCATCACGCCCAGGTAGTGGACGAGGGTGGCCTGCGACGTCCGCACGCTGTCCCACCACGATCGCGGGTGGAACCGGTCGAGCGGCACGATGCACCCGCCGGTGAGCACCATGACCAGCGTGGAGAACGCCATCGCGTTCATGTGCGTCATCGGCAGCGGCGTGATGAGGACGTCGTGCTCGCGGATCGCGCACTCGCCGTCCAGTCGCGCGTACCAGGTGCCGGCCTGCAGGAAATAGCGGTTCGTCAGGACGCAGCCTTTCGGGCGGCCGGTCGTGCCGGACGTGTAGAGGAGCGCGCACTCGGTGTCGAGATCCGGTCGCTGCGCCGATCCGTCCCCCAGCGGCGGCAGGGGATCCCTCGAATCGGGCGTCACGACCGCGAGGGCGTGTCCGGCACGTGCCGCTGCGGTCCGCAGGTCGTCGACGCGCGATGCCAGCGAGACGGCCAGCCGGATCTCGCTGTGACCGATGAGGTATTCCAGTTCTGCGGTGCGCAGGTCGATGCCGATCGGCACCACCGAGACGCCGAGCGCGTTCAGCGCAATCCAGTGCAGGAAGAACGACGGCCGGTTCTCGAGCAGCAGGCCGACGCGGTGCCCAGCGCCGAGGCCCGCCGCCCGATAGCGGAGGCGAAGCCGATCGACGTCCTCGAACGCCTGGCCGTAGCGAAGGTCGCCGGCGTCGATCCCGTAGGCCGCCGCCGTCTCGGGAAGGAGGCGGAGGAACGGGGCGTCGGGCCAGCGCGCCGCCGCTGCTGCGAAGGCGGCGTGGACGGTGCCGTGGGCGGGGTCGGGAAAGGTCATGGGGCGCGCCGCTCACCCCGCCGGGCGGAGGGAGGGGTCTGGCGCGGGGCCGGGGCCCATGACGTCTCGCTCCTCACGGGAACAACTGGATCGACGGCAGCGCCGCGTCGCTGTTCAGCAGGTTCACGCGCTTCAACTGCATCCGCAGGCCGGCGTCCGTGTTCACCAGCGTGTGCCACGCCGTCCCGACGAACTGCTGCACGGCATCCCCCTGCGATTCGGTGTAGAGGAACGAGGTGCGGGTCACGTACACGTTCGCGGCGGCATCGAACCGGTCCACCTCGGGCGCCTGCAGCAGGTGATGCGGGCGGGACGGCGGTTGTTGCGAGAACGCCCGGGGACTCTTCAGGCGTTCCACGCGCAGCTTCAGCAGCAGGGCGTCCTCGTACGCCAGCGACGTGTGCAGGATCGGATCGGTCTGGTCCGGCGCCAGCGGCACCCAGTAGCAGCCGTCCTCGGTGAACAGTGCGAGCCATTCGTCGAAGCGCTTCTCGTCCAGCAGTCGCGCTTCGCGATAGACGAAACGGATCAGGTCCTGCTCGGTCACGGGGGCGGTCATGCGGGGGTTCCTGGCGGGTCGGGGGCCATGTACTTGAGCCATGCGCGGAACTGGTTGCGCATGGAGATCTCGGAGAGTCCGTTCACGGTGAGATCCCGGGCGCCGATCTCGTCGCGACGGAAGTTGCGGTGCAGGCTGACCCAGTCGTTGCCCTCGGCGCGGAGTCCTTCCTGGATCGCCCGATAGGCGTACCGGTCGTCGTGACCGACCACCGACATCGGCGAATTGATGAGGCGGGTGTACATGACGGTGCGGGCCAGCAGGGCGTCCGGGGCACCCTTCAACCGGAAGGTCCAGGACTCGACGACCGTCCTGTCGACCGCGACCGGCCGCACGACGCGGATGGCCTGGATCGCGCCCTTGATGGTGAGGCTCGGGTAGTAGACCGTGTTGTGGCGCGCGGTCTTCAGGATGTCGGCGGCCCTGGCGTCGCCCCACGCGCGCTTCAGCCGGTCTTCGTAGCCGGGAACGCTCGAATACGCGGAGTGGATGGAGAAGTTCACGCCAGTGTAGCTGTGCCCGTTCTCGAACACGCGCACGCCCATGTCGTCGAAGAACTCGTAGTTCGACGCGAACGGCACGAACTGCTCGATGGCCATCGGCTTGGGCAGCTCCGCTGGCTTGCCCGCCCACAGCTTCTTCGCCGTCCCGGCGGAAGACTCATGCACCACCATCGGGTGCATCGTGTCGTTGAGGTTCTCGACGAACATCTTCCAGTTGCAGTCGTGGACGTAGCGCAGGCACCCGCCGGCGATCTCCAGTTCGCCTTCGGGCGAGCGATCGGCCATGTTGTCGATGGAGGACAGCGAGTCCCCGAAGAACTCGCGGAACCCCGGTCCCGCGTCGGACAGCCGGGCAAAGACGAAGCCCCGGTAGGTCTCGACGTGGCGCACCGGCACCATGCCCTTCGCGCCCTCGCACTCGCCGAATGCCGTGTCGTCGTAGCCGTGGCGCTTCGGGATGGCGTACAGGCTGCCGTCGGGGTGATAGGCCCAGCCGTGATACGGGCAGCGGAAGTACCGGCCGATGTTGCCCGTCGGCGCGCTGACGACCTTGGCGCCCTTGTGCGCGCAGCGATTGAACAGCACGCGGACGGACCCGTCGGTCTGGCGCACGAGGATCGCCGGGCGCGTCGCCAGATCCACCAGCAGATAGTCGCCCGCATCCGGCACCTGGCTCGTGTGGCCGACGTAGATCCAGGTGCGCGCCCAGAGGCGGTCCATCTCCAGCGTGAAGAGCGCCGGGTCGGTGTAGACGTCGCGGTGCACGCTGTCTTCGCGCACCAGGGACGCCAGCGCGGCGGCGTCGTGGAGGAGGCGGGGCTCGGTCATGGGCGTCTCATGCGGCTCTGGCCTGCTGGAAGAGTTCCTGCGCGAGCCGCTGGCCGGGTTCGTCGGCCAGTGCGGCGTCGCGCAGCCGGCGCAGGCGCGCGGCTCCATCCGGTCGGCCGATGAGACCGGGCAGCGCGCTCATCACGGACTCGAAATTGCGCACGCCGCGCACGTGCGTGTCGCCGTAGCCCTTGACCAGGCGTTGGCATTCGGCGGTGGCGAGCGCGAGTTCCGGATCGGAGACGGCCAGTTCACGGATGCGGGCGAGCCAGCCCGAGATCCGCGCCTGTTCGGCACCGTAGCGGAGCGAACCGCGCCGGATCCGCCTCAGGTTCGCCACGCCGTACAGCAGCAGATAGCCGCGCAGCGAACTCGTGCGGACCACGCGACCGGAGGTCGTGAAGCGCTCGATCCAGCGGCGCGCCCAGCCCGTCCGCAGCAGCCACCGGCCCCAGGCGGCCGGCAGCGTGTCGGCGATCTCCTCCACGCGGGGATGCAGGAATTCGTGGATCGACAGCAACTGGTCGTCGTGCAGTCGGACTTCCTGCGCCACGCGCTCGAAACGCGTCCGGCGCGTCTTCAGATCGGCGACGCGGATCGTGTCCTCGTACGACATCCACAGGGCGAGCCCGCGCGCCGTCTCGACGAGCAGACGCGCGTCGCCGTTGGCCGGCGCGAGATCACGGATGGCATCGAGGCGGTCGAGGTATTCCCCGGCATACGCCTCGTCCTGATAGTCGGCGAGCCGGAGGATGCCCCGGGTCAGGACCGTCCCGGCGGCCGGCGGAAACTGCGTGCGGATGCGTTCGGCCAGTGCGGCGAGGCGAGGGCCGACGGCCGGCGGCGGAGACACGGCTTCCACGGTCGGGGCCGGGACGGGCGCCGACGCCAGCCGGACTCCCTCGGCGAAGGCGGCGAGACTCGCTTCGACGCCGACGCCGCCGCGGCGGATCGCGTCCTCGAACGCCGCGCGCGGGAAGGGCAGTGCGCCGCTGGCGCCGACCGCCCCGAACAGGACGGCGCTGATCACGCTGTTCGATGCCTCGGCGGCCCGGGCGAAGTCGCCGCTCACGAAATGCTTCGCACTCGTCCGGCCGGCCTCGATGAAGGTCGCGGGGTCGACGCGGCCGTCTCCCATCGCGGTCTTCTCCGTCATCGAATACACGCGATGCGTCGACGCGACGAGCGTCGTCCGATCCGGCGTGACGAGCCCGCGCTGGATCGCCCGGCCCGCTTCCATCAGCTCGGAGGCGATCACGAGGTCCACGTCGCCCGGCATCGGCATCAGCGCGAGCACGGGCCGGCGCTGCGCAGCGATGGTCTCCGGGAAGATCTCGACGTAGTAGATCGTCGCGCCGGTGCGTTGGGCCACGCCGGGCACGGACGTGGACTGTGCCGGGAAGCCGTGGTGCTCGGCCAGGTCGACCAGCCAGTCGGCGAGCACCCCGCCGCCTTCGCCGCCCATCGCGAGGATGGCGATGTTGATCGAGCGCGTCATGCCGTCAGTCCTGCGAGGCGGCGCTCGATGCGTCTCTGGAGGAAACCGATGACGGTGCGGCGCAGGCCCTCGCGAAGGCGGTCCCAGGCCGTCGGGTTGTTCACGATCTCGGCGCGATAGAACGACGGACACAGCACCGCCGCATGCGAGACCTCGCCGCACAGCCCGCAACCGACGCAGCTGTCCAGCACCGTGGCCACCGGATCCGCCCTCAACGGATCGGGATTCGGCTTGATCGACAGCGACGGGCAGCCCGACAGCCGGATGCACGAATGGTCGCCGGTGCACGTGTCCGGATCGACGCCGAAGCGTTCCCGCACCGCGCGCTTGCCCGCCTTCACGAGCTGCCGGAAGCGCGGCTTCTCGCGCCGCTGGCGATTCAGCATGCATTCGCTCTGCGCGATGATGACCTTCGGCCCCGTCGCCTTCGTCGTCAGCGCCTCCTGCAGCGTCTGCTTCATCCGCTCGACGCTGTAGGTGTGGGTGATCGTGCGGACCCACTGCACGCCCACGCCGCGCACGGCGTTCTCGATGGGGTTCCGCGTGGCGCGGATCGGGTTCTCGGCCTTCGACGACAGCACGTCCTGCCCGCCGGTGGCCGCGGAGTAGCCGTTGTCGACGATCAGGAGCACGTTGTCGGTCCTGTTGAACACGGCATTGCCGACGCCGCTGGTCAGGCCGTTGTGCCAGAAGCCGCCGTCCCCCATCACGCTGATCGTGCGCTTCGAGGTCTCGCCGGTGTTGAGCGCCGAGGCGCCTGCCCAGCCGAGGCCGTACCCCATGGTCGTGGCGCCGAGGTTGAACGGCGGCAGGATCGAGAACAGGTGGCAGCCGATGTCGCAGCTCACGTGGTGCGGGCCGAGTTCGCGCTCGACCAGTTTCATCGCCGTGAAGATGGGGCGTTCCGGGCAGCCGGTGCAGAACGACGGCGGGCGCGGATGCACCTGGGCCTCCGCGGCTGCCACGATCGGGTGTTTCGATTCCGGCGCCGGCGGGCGGGCCGCCGCGGGAAGCGTTGCAGGGTCGATCCGTCCGGGGTCGGTCTCACCGAGGAAGCGCGCGATGCCCTGCAGGATGACGCCGCCCGTGTACTCGCCGGCCATCGGCAGCACGTCCTTGCCGTGCACCTTCGTCTGCAGGTCGGCGCGCCGCAGGATCGCGTGCAGGTTCTGTTCGAGGTAGTCGGGCTGACCTTCCTCCACCATCAGCACGGCGCGCTTGCCGGCGCAGAAGCGGACGATCTCGTCGTCGACCAGGGGATAGGTGACGTTCAGCACGTACAGCGGGATCTGCGTCTCGCCGAAGGCATCCGCCAGACCGAGGCGCTGCAGCGCGCGGATCACGTTGTTGTACATGCCGCCCTGCAGGACGATGCCGATGTCGCGGGCGTCCGCGGCGAAGCATTCGTTCAAGCCGTGCTCGCGGATGAAGGCCACTGCGGCGGGCCAGCGCTGCTCGATCTTCTCCTTCTCGTGCAGGTACGAGGCGGGCGGCAGCACGATGCGGCTCGTGTCGCGCACCGGACGCTCGATCGCGTCCTTCAGCGTGTAGTCCGGCCGGCGGTTCGCCTTGGCGATGAAGCTGCCGTGCACGTGGCAGGCGCGGATGCGCAGCTCCAGCATCACCGGCGTGCGGCTGGCCTCGGACAGTTCGAAGCCCTTCTCCACGGCATTGACGATGGCGGGGAGGTCGGGCCTCGGATCCAGCAGCCAGACCTGCGATTTCATGGCGAAGGCGTGCGAGCGCTCCTGCATGATCGACGAGCCTTCGCCGTAGTCCTCGCCCACGATGATCAGCGCGCCGCCCGTCACGCCGCCGGACGCGAGATTCGCCAGCGCGTCGGACGCCACATTGGTGCCGACCGTCGACTTGAAGGTCACGGCGCCCCGCAGCGGCGTGTGGACCGATGCCGCGAGCGATGCGGTGGCCGTGGCTTCCGAGGCGCTGTGCTCGAAATGGATGCCGAGCTCCGCCAGGATGTCGTTGGCATCGGCGAGCACGTCCATCAGATGGGAGATCGGCGCGCCCTGGTAGCCGGCGACGTAGGACACGCCCGACTGGAGCAGGGCCTTGGTGACGGCGAGGATGCCTTCGCCGCGGAATTCCTCGCCCTCGCCGAGGCGGAGCTTCTGCACTTCTTTCTTGAAGGATCGTTCGGCCATGGCGGGCTGCGTCGTGGATCGTCGCGGCCCGGCGGGGCGGAGCCGCAGCGCCGAAGTATAGGGGCTGATCGGCGCGCAGGCCCAACCGTGACGGTGCCGCGAACGGCGGAGCGCTGCGAGGCGGGCCATGGCGCTACCATGCACGCCATGATCCGTTCCCGGGGAGACCTTCGATGAATCGCCGCACCGCGCGCGCCGCTGCGCTGATGATGGCCCTGTCCGCCGCGTGGTGCATCGCGCCCGCCCGCGCCGCCACCGACGACCTGATGGAGAAGCTGCGGCAGAAGACGATGGAGTTGCAGCATCGCAAGGCGAAGCCGGCGACCCCGCCGGTGAAGCCCGCCGCGAAGCCCGCGGAGGCCGCGGTCGCGAAGGCAGCGCCCTCCCGCCGCCGGCCGGCGTCCGATGCCGCGGTTCTCGCCCAGGCGAAATCCGGCAAGGGGGAGGTGCGGGTGCTGTGGGAAGGCGCATGCGCCGAGCACGCGGGCCTGGTGGTGCGCGTCACGAGGCTGCCGATCGACAAGGCCGCCGCGATCATCGAGACGCTGCTGCCGGCGGCGCAGCCGAAGCTCTCGGCACGCTGCGGGGCCGCGACATCGATCGATGCGGTGGTCACGATGACCGGACGGGAAGGGGCCGCAGGCGGCTATGCGATGCAGTCGGCCGACGGATGGAGACCGGTCGCCGTGACGGAATCGGTGCCCACTGAACGAACCCTCGCCTTCACGTCGACGCGGGGCGGCGGCTGGCTCCAGGTGGCTGCCGACGCCACGGTTCGCGGCGCCTACGCCGCGACCTCCGCGCTGCCCGGTCGTTTCGACGGGCGGGTCACACCGGGTTTCGACCCCGTCGTGAAGGACCGTGTCGATCGCTGGATCATCGACGGGTACTGGTTCGAATTCGGATCGTCCCGCGAGAAGTGCGACCGGCCGCGCCAGGGCCATGCGTACTGGGGGGCCGTGCGCTGGGAAGTCCCCGCGTCCGAGACCGTCGCCGGGATCCCGGGGCTGATCCGGCCCTGCGGAGAATTCAGCGACCGGGGCAGGACGTCGCCGTGGCATCTCGCCGTGGCCCCCGGCAGCGAGTCGAAGCCGAATCCGTTCGCCGACCTGTCCCTCCCGAACGCCGGCGACGAGGCCCTCGGCGCCCTGAAATCCGGCGACGGCTGGTCGATCCGACCCGGGGCGCAGCTGTGGTGCGACGCCGGCGCGGCGCAACTGGACGTGATCTACGACGCCGCTCACGAAGCGCGGGATGCCGCGCTCAGCGGCCGGGCAAACGGCACCTACGACGATTTCGTCCGGAGCCAGGTGCTGCCTCTGGTCTCCGACGGTTGTCCGGGGGCATTGTCGATTTCGCTGCGCAACGTGCGCACCGGACAGACGGTGCCGAAGGACGTCGTGAACTACGATGTGGTCCCGGGCGTCCGGGATTCCGACGTGTCGCCGGCGGGCAAGACCGATGTGCGGCGACGCTGACGCATTGCGCCGGGTCCGGCGATGCGGCTAGATTGCGCGATGACGCGTGAGCGGCCGCGTTCCGCCGGCCGCGGCGACGTTTGCCATGGAGGGAGAAGATGAAGGACGACGAAACATACGCTGGCAGCTGCTTCTGCGGCGCCGTGCAGTTCGAAGTGACCGGTGAGCCCGCGGCCGCCGGGTACTGCCATTGCGACTCGTGCCGCAAGTGGTCGGCGGCGCCGATCAACGCGTTCTCGCTCTGGAAGCCGGAATCCGTGAAGGTGACCAAGGGCGCCGACAACATCGGCACCTATCACAAGACGGAGAAGAGCTACCGGAAGTGGTGCAAGACCTGCGGCGGCCACCTCTTCACGCAGCACCCGGGATTCGGGCTGATCGACGTGTACGCCGCCGTCATCCCGGACTACAAGTTCGAGCCGCACCTGCACGTCTTCTATGAAGAGACGGTGCTGCCGATCCGTGACGGGCTGCCGAAGATGGCCGACATCCCGTCCGAGATGGGCGGGTCGGGGCGAACGCTGCCGGAGTGAGGGTGCCGCGATGACGGCGAGGCGGCCTGCCTCGCCGTTCAATCTGCCGATGCGCGCCGTCGGACACCGCTCCGACGGGTGCCGCGGGGATCAGCGATCCAGGCGGGAGAGCCGGTCCGGCGCGCAGAGCGTCTTCAGCAATGTGCTCTCCAGCGAACCGGCGTTCGGTGTTTCGGCCACGTGGGCAACCGACGGACCGCTCCAGACGACGGCGCCGCTGCCCAGTTCGCCGCTGGTGAAGGTCCAGCCGGCCAGGCGGACTTCGCCGGTCGCGCACGACAGCCCGTAGCGCAGCACGCGGGTGCGATGCGGGAACGCGTCGTCGCCGATCGTCTGCACGCTCGAGTAGTTCACCAGCACCTTCGCGTCGATCTCGTTCCCGTGGCGGGCGATGCTGCCGCGGTCCAGGTACACGCTGCCGTCGCCGTCGGCGGGAAGCGTCTGCCATTCGTCGGCGAGCGCCGCGCCGGACAGGAGGATGAGGACCCAGGCGCCAAGCAGCCAGGCTGCAATGTTCTTGTTGGTCATGATGCACTCCATCAGTGTCGGGATTCGGAGGAGGCCGGTCGTTGCGCCTCCCTGTAGACCAATATACGGATGGTGCGTCGCACAAATAAGGGCAGTGTCCGCACAAGATTCGTGACCGATCGGCAACAAACGGCGATTCCCAAGGGGTAGGCCGCGGAATTGATGCCCAAGGGAATAGGAGTTATGCATGAAGGGCTCCGTCCGACGATCGGAACGCGCGTCGAGCGTGGTCGACGGGCACCGGCAAGCCGCTCGGGGGCGAGGTCTTTGGTGCAGTGCGATGCCGACCGCGAGCGGTCGGACGCGGAGCATCCGCAGGACCCTGCCGCGATGGAGCGGCGTGATCGGATCCTCGTCGAGCCGAACGGCGTATGGCACGGTCCGGCGATTCCTCGCATGATGCCGTCCACGAAGCGTCCACAGACGCCGGTGGCGTCAAAGGGAGTCGACGGACGCGAGCGGGCAGCCCGCTCCAGGCGGGAGCGGGCCGGGAGTTCGACGAGCCGGGGGGGGCGATGCCGTGCTGACGCTGTTGATCGTCAAGAGGGGGCTGTACGGCGAGGCCCTCGAGCACCTCGTCCGGGAACTCGACCATCGCGTCGAGGTGCTCGTCATCGAGGCGGCCGCCCACGACGTGGCCGGGCGGGCGGCCGGCCGGTCGCCCCAACTGATCGTCGCCGACTTCGACTGCCTGCGTGCCGACCCCGAATCCGCCCTGGTGCTGCTGCGCCGTCACGCGCCGGGGGCCCGGGTGCTCGTGATCGGCGGAATCGGGCAGGAAGGCGTCGGGCCATCCTGGCAGCGGGCGGACGGCGTCGTCGTCCTGCCGAAGGAAGCCTCCGGCGACGAGATCTCCCGCGTCCTGCGCGACGCGCTGACCGATGAACCCGATGCGTCCGCGCCGGTGCCCGCCGACGAACTCGCGGCCCGGGAGGCGTCGTATCTCGTCGCCCGGGACGCGGTCCCGACGCTCGGCAGTCTCGGCCTCACGGTTGCGGAGATCGAAGTGCTCGGATGGATCGCGCAGGGCCTGTCCAATCACGAGATCGCGCTCCGCCGACAGCGGTCCGTCGGGACCGTGCGGGCCCAGGTCGCGGCCATCCTCCGCAAATTGAAGGTCCGCAATCGCCGCGAAGCGATGATCATCGCAACCCGCATCGTGGCGGCCGTCGGCGTCGGCATGGGGTGCACGGGCGAGCGGCCCCTGGACATCGCCGGCCTGCTGCCCCACATGAAACACCGGATCTTCAAGCAAGGCACCACCCTGTTCCGGAAGGGCGACCACAGCGATTGCCTCTACCTCATCCAGAAGGGCCGGATCGCCCTGCCGGAGTTCAGCGCCTCCCTGGGTCAGCACGACACGCTGGGCGAGATCGGCGTCTTCGCCCCCGACCACCGTCGCACCTGCTCGGCGGTGTGCGAAACCGACGTCGCGCTGTTCGAGATCGATGCCGACAGCGTGCGACGGGCCTACATCGTCCATCCGGGATTCGCGCTGCACATCCTCACGAAGATCTCCGAACGCATGCTGGCGGACCGGGTGCGCGCGGCGTGAGGGGGCTGTCGCAGACCCTGGAGCGCCTGTGGTTCTCGCGCGATCGATGGCTCACGGCATGGCTCGTGGCCCTGGGCGCAGGCGCGCTGGCCGGCATGGCGGCGGCATCTCCCTGGGGCCGGGCCTTCGAGGAGCGTGTCGGCTTGTCGGTCCTGTTCCACGCGCGGGGCGCCGTGTCGCCGCCGTCCGACGTTGCGCTCGTCGTGATGAACGATGCCGCCGCGGACCGCATCACGCTGCCCGAGGACACGGAAGGCTTCCAGCTCTGCCGCGACGTCGCCGTCGATTCGCTGGCCGACCATCGGCAGGCACTGCCTTCGCCCCGGACCGGCCAGTGGCCGAGATGCGTGCACGCCGCGCTCGTGCGTGCTCTGGCCCGGGCCGGCGCCCGGCTCACGGTCTTCGACGTGTCGTTCCGGCCTCGACCGCCGATCCATCTCCGGGTCGGCGACCTGATGCAATTGCAGGACGCGGCGCTGGCCGACGCGATGCGGTCGGCCGGCAACGTGCTGCTCGTGCAGCGCGTCGATTTCGCGGCCGAAGGCGGTACGACGCCGGTGTGCTCCAGCGCGTCGCCGGTGCCCGTCAGCCCGGCCATCCGCGATGCCGCGCTGGGCGTGGCGCCCTTCCTTCCCGTCGCGGGCGACCGCATCGACCGGTTCTCGACGTTCATCGCGTGCGGCTGGCCGACGCCGACGCTTCCGATGCTCGCGCTGCAGGCAGCACACCCGGGCGCCTACGCAACCCTGCGCGAGGCGGTGCTGCGTGCCCATGAAGACGATGCCGCCCTCCTGCCGGTCTTCGACCCGGATGCGATGACCCGCGGCGTGCTCGAGGCCGCCGCGCTGCAGTTGCGCCGCCTGATCCAGAATCGCCCGGGCGACACGGCCTCGCTGCCCCCGGACGACATGGCCGCCACGCTGCAGCGCTACTACGCGGAACCGGACCTGCACCTGTTCAATCACTACGGCCCGCCGGGCACCTTCGAGCACTGGTCCTACGCGGACGTGCTGGCACGGGCGCGTTCCGATCCGGGCAGCCTGCGCCGTTCGTTCCAGGGGCGGGTGGTCTTCATCGGTTACGCCGAGTTCACCCGGCCGGAGCAGACCGAGCACTTTCCGACGCCGTTCCTGGGGCGGGAAAGCATCGCCGTGAGCGGCGTCGAACTGCTGGCCACCGCCTATTCCAACCTGCTGCGCGCCTCGACGCTCCGGACCGCGGATCACGCCGCCTGGGTGGCAGTGACGACGGCGGTGCTCACGACGCTCGCGTGCCTCCTGCTGCCGGCCTTCTGGGGGCTCGCCCTCTCCGGCGTCGGGGTAGCGATCCATGTCGTCGTCGCCCATCGGGCCTTCGGTCACGCCTCGCTCTGGCTGCCGGTGGTGGTGCCCGTTCTGGCCTGGATCAGCGCGTTCGTTGTCGCGCTCGGGGTCCAGTACCGCCAGGTCACGCAGCGCCACCGGCGCGTTCAGCGGATCATCGAACACTTCGTGCCGCCCGACGTCGCGCGTCAGTTGCAGATGCCGTCCGGCCTGACGCCGCGATCGACCGACGCGATCGTCATGGCGACGGACGTCACCAACTACGTGATGCTCGCGGAGTCGATGGAGGCGCAGGACCTGCGGGCACTCCTCAACCGCTACTTCGAAGTGCTGTTCCGCTGCGTGATCGACAACGGTGGCTTCGTGAGCGACATCGTCGGCGACAGCATGGTCGCGATCTGGACCGCACCCGCCGGCGGCGGACTGCCGCAGGCAGCGGTGCTGCAGGCCTGTGTCGACATCCAGGAGGCCGTCGAGTCGAGCGACCTCGGACGGCTGCTGCCCACCCGCATCGGCGTCTCGGCCGGACGCGTCGAACTCGGCATGGTCGGCGCGCTCAGTCACTTCGAGTTCCGGGCCGTGGGGCGTCCCGTCAATGTCGCCAACCGGCTGCAGGCACTCAACAAGACCTTCGGGTCGCGCGTGCTGGTCTCGCGGGAACTGCTGTCGGCGCAGGGCGATTTCCGCTTCCGGAGTCTCGGGCAGGTGCTCCTGCGCGGCCGCAGCGAGCCGCTGGAAGTGCACGAGCTGCTCGGTCGTGCCGAACCGGCGTCCGCCGATCGCCGCGTCCTCATTTCCGCCTGACCTGCGCGGGGTGACTGGGGTCCGGCGTGGCCCGGACGCGAGGGGAGCGTGTGACCGCCGGTGCGATCTTGCGGCATCGGAAGTTGCAAATCCCGCAAGGTGGGTTAGATTCGCGGACACATACAACGAATGCCCACCGGGGGAGACGAACGTCGATGCGGGGCATCCAGGAGACCGTGCGTGCGCTGCTGGCCATGGTGGCGCTCGCGGGCGCCGCAGACCCGGCCAGGTCCGACGACGGCGCCGGTTCCTGCACGTCGGCGGTAGGGCGGATCGTCGTGGTGCAGGGCGGAGTCGAACTGCGGCGAGCCGTGGGGCGCGCCTGGCACGCCGCCCACCATGACACCGCGCTGTGCGACGGGGATGCCGTCCGGACCGGACCGCGCGGACGCGCCGTGCTCTGGATCTCTCCCGAGAACCTGCTGCGGCTGGATCGCAACAGCCTGGTCGGTTTGACCGTCACGGCCGCCGAGACCCGTGTCGAATTCTTCGCTGCGGGGAGCGTCACCGCCGATCCTTCGTGCGGTGCCGGGTATTTCATGTCGCGCTTTCCGCGACGCTTCAAGGTCCGGACGCCGACCCTGAATGCCTCGATCGAGGGCACCGAATTCCTCGTGCAGGCGATGTGCACCGCCACGACGCTTTCCGTGGTGGAAGGGCGCGTCGCCGTGCAGAACCCCGACGGCACCGGCACCGTGAGCGTCGGCGCTTCCGAGCAGGTCACGGTCACGCCCGGCCAGCCGCTGCCGGTTCCGGTGCGCATTGCGCCCACGGATGCGGTCCGGTGGGCGCTCTACTACCCGCCCCTGGCGGCGGTCGGGGATGGCAGTGCCACGCCTCCCGTCACGGCCTGCGATGCCCTCGACGCCGTCGCCCGGCGGCAATGCCGGTTCGCCGGGGTTGAAGCCGCGCTCCGTATCGGTGATGTCGCGACGGCCGGTGCGACCATCGACCGCCAGCTCGCGGCCGACCGGGACGATGCCGACGCCGCGGCGCTGAAGGCGATCGTCCTGCTGGCGCGCAACGACAAGGGAGAGGCGCTGGCCTGGGCGCAACGGGCGACGCGATCGGCCCCCGGATCCGTCCGGGCATGGCTGGCGTTGTCGTACGTGCAGCAGGCGCGCTTCCGGTTGGAGGACGCGCTCGAGGGCGCACGCCGCGCCGCCGATGCCGGTCCGTCCCTGGCGCTGGCCCGGGCCCGGGTGGCCGAGGTGGAACTGGCCCTGGGGCGCGCGCGCGAGGCGATCCGCGATGCGGACGCCGCCGTCGCGATGAACCCGTCGGAGAGCCGTGCGCGGACCGTGCTGGCGTTCGCGCATTTGTCGGCGCTGGATTCGAAGCGTGCCGCCGACAATTTCAGCCGGGCGATCCAGGCCGATCCCGCGGACCCTCTGCCGCGTCTCGGCCTGGGCCTCGCCCGGATCCGCGAAGGCCGGCTGTCCGCCGGTCGGGAAGATCTCGCGGTCGCCGTCGCGCTCGATCCCGGGTCGTCCCTGCTGCGCAGCTATCTGGGCAAGGCGTACGCGGAAGAGAACACCGCGGCGAGAGACACGCTCGCCGCCGACCAGTTCGCGCTGGCCAAGGCCTACGACCCGCAGGACCCGACGCCGCATTTCTACGATGCGCTGCTCAAGCAGGTCACGGGGCAGCTCGGTGCCTCGGTCACCGAGTTCCGCGAGGCGATCGCCCTCAACGATCGCCGGGCCGTGTACCGCTCGACCCTCCTGCTCGACGACGACCGCGCCGTGCGACGCGTGACGCTTGCGCGCGCCTATCGCGAACTCGGGTTCGACGATGCCGCGCGCGTCGATGCGGCAACCTCCCTGATGCTGAGCCCTGCCAGCGACAGTGCGCACCGCAACCTGTCGGAATCGTACGCGGCGATCGATCGCCACGAGGTGAGTCGCGTGGGGGAACTGCTGCAGGCGCAGATGCTGCAGCCCCTGGCGCTGCATCCGGTCCAGCCCAGCGCGCCGTTTCTCGATCTGGCGATTCCCGGCGGCGGCATCGCGCTCCCGAGCGCGCTGAACGAGCACTCGGCGCTGTTCGATCGCACCGGGGTGCGCTTCTCGGCATCGGTCCTGGGCGGTTCGCGGCAGACCACCGGCTCGGAAGTGGCGGCCTCGGTGCTCGGCGGGCCCCTGTACGCGAGCCTGGGCTACTTCCGGTACGCCACCGACGGATTCCGTCCGAACAGCGACATCGAGCACGAGGTCTACAACGCATTCCTGCAAGCCGCCCTGACGCCCATCGTGTCGGTGCAGGGCGAGTTCCGCCGCCGGCGCTCCGACTTCGGCGACATCGTCATGAACTTCGAGCCGACCGTCTTCTCCGCGGACGAGCGGCATCGCATCGAGCACGACACCGGGCGATTCGGTCTCACCGTGACGCCGTCGGCCCGGTGGCGCGTGCTCGCGTCCTGGCTCGAGAACGAGCGCCGGGAGGTCGGGCACTATGTCGATCCGGTGTTCACGCTGGATCAGGGAGATCGCTTCCGTGGCCATCACGGCGAGCTCCAGGCCCAGTATCTCGAGGAAGGGTGGAATGTCGTCGCAGGCGTCGGCCGGGGCGACGTCGATCAGCGGTTCGGCAGTCTCGTCTCGAACGATCTGATTCCGCTCTACTGCGCGACGTCCGGCGCGACCTGTGACGTCACGTCGACCGCCCGGGTCGAACAGCGCAACGTCTACGCCTACGGCAATGCCGCCCTGGGGCCGTACCTCGTCGGCACGGTGGGGGCGTCGCGGGACGAGTATCGCGTGCTGCCCAACCACGTGCAGCAATGGAGTCCGAAGTTCGGTGTGGTGTGGACGCCCGTGCCCCAGCTCCGCGTGCGCGCGGCCAACTTCAAGGCCCTGAAGCGGGATCTGCTCGCGGAGCAGTCGATCGAGCCGACGCAGGTGGCCGGATTCAATCAGGTCTACGACGACTTCAACGGGACGCCGACCGAGAACCTCGCCGTCGGCGTCGACGGCTGGTTCGCGCCGAGCGTCAGAGGGAGCGCGGAGTTCGTCCGCCGCGATCTCACGGTGGTCACGGCGATGCTGGCCGGCTCACCGGTGCCCCCGCAGTCCCTGCACGAGGCCTCCGGCAGCGCCGCGATCCAGTGGATCGCCTCGCCGCGCACGTCCGTGGCGTTGGGATGGCGGACCGACACCTTCGTCTCGGATGCGACCATCTCGACCAACTGGCCGAGTCTGCTGCGCACGACGACCGTCCCGCTCACGGTGCGGCATGCATGGAACGACCGCTTCTTCACGAAGGTGACGGCCCACGACGTGACGCAGAAGCTGGAGCGCAGCGCGCCCGCCCTGCCGCTCGCGAGCGGTCATGAACACTTCCAGGTGATGGATCTGTCGTTCGGCTACCGGCTGCCGCAGCGTCATGGCGTGGTGTCGCTCGACGTCTACAACCTGTTCGACCGGTCGTTCCGATTCCAGGACGACAATTTCCGCCGCAGCTTCTACCGCCCCGCCGCCTTCATCCCCGATCGCAGCGTCTTCGTGCGCGCCTCGCTCCAGTTCTAACCTAACGCCCGATCCCTTCGCGCAACACGCGCGGCCGTCCGCCGATACACCGTTCAGGGTATGGAGCGCAGCCGCCCCCGCTGACACGCTGTGGATCCCGAAGCGGCCTTCGCGCTCTCGGGACGCGACCGTCGTCCGACGTTCGCGTGGCGTTTCCATGGGAGCAATGCGATGAAGGCATCCGATGTGGGGGGGGAGGTCCCGATGTCCGACTGGCTCGGCGATCTCGTCAAGGAAAACCTCGGCCTGGCGAAACGCCCGGCGCTGGTCATGGCGGTCGCGGACAGTCCCGCCGCCACCGTGTGGTCGATGACGCCGTCGCGCATCGACCGGATCGTGGACGTGAACCTCGCGAGCGTCTCGGCGCCGGAGAAGGTCCGGCCGGAAGCGAATGAACTGCTGCGTTCGCACTATCCCGACGGGACGCTCGCCATCTGCATCATCCGCGGCGGTGTGCCCGTGTGGTTCTGATCGGACGGCGGACAGGCAACGGCACAACCCACAGGAGCAACGGCGATGGAACTGAAGGATTTCGGTGGAGCGAAGACGATGACGCAGGCCGTGGAAGCGCAACTCCAGGCCGAACTGCCGATGGGCGCGGGACGTCCTCCCGCGTTCGTGTACGTGGTGGAGGACGAGCCGGACGGCAAGGTCTGGGTGCTCCATCCCGGTGACAAGACGCTCGTCACCAACGATCTCGGCAGTGCGAGCGGTCCCTACGGCCCGACGGTGGCGACGCGCGAGAACCAGCTCATCAACTGCATCTATCCGGACGGATACCTCGTGATCTGCGGCGTGTCAGGCGGGGTGCCGTGGTGGCGCTGAACGAATGACACCGCGAGGGGCCGCGCGGCCCCTCGCGGTTCCGGCGTCACGACGAGAGGGCGTACGAGACGAGATCGGCGAGCCGGAAATCGCGACCCGTATGGTCCGGCAGCAGCGGCCGGAACCCGAGGGGGTGATGCAGGAAGCTCGTCCGGTCGAACCACAACAGCCCGATGAAGGTCTCGGCCAGCAGTCGACTGCCCACGGGCCCCAGGTGCTGCCCGCCATGATCGCGGGCCGGATCCGCGTCGATCCGCTCGACGCCCGCGAACTCGGCCTCGCGCAGCACGTAGTACCAGAGCGGCGTGCATCCTTGGAGCGACCGGCGATGCCGTTCGAACACCTGCCGGCGTAGCGCCGCCACCTCGCGGAGCGGTCCGGGAACGGCCCGCGCCGTGCGGGATCCCGCGGACCACAGCACGTCGGGCGGCAGCGGTGTCAGGCCGAGGCGTTCGGCGACCTGCTCGCCGCTCGGCAGGCGCAGCATGTTGCCGCGCGCGAGATTGCGATACGCCAGATTGGCGGTTGCGGCCGGGCTCGAATCGCGGAACTCCGGCAGGGCGCCGAGCGGTCCGGCAAGCGAGGCGTCGATGCGGTACGACGGCTGCGCGATGCGCAGCGCCGGGCGTGGCGCCCGCGTCGGAATGCCGTCCAGGAAGAACGCCCAGTCGATGCCCCAGTCCGAAGGCAGCGCCATGCCGCCTCCGTTCAGGTTGTCCCGCCGATCGCGGCCGGTGTCGAAAGTCGGGATGCGATGCGGGTGCCGCACCGCGTCGGCGCCGACCGCCTGATTCAGCGCGTACCCGGGGCGGACCATCGAGTGTCCGAAGCGGTACGCCGCCCCCGAGAACTCGACCGGCAGGTAGGCCGCGGCCGGCCCGTGCCGCGCGTAGTGCCGGAGTCGCGGGGTCCCGCCCGCATTCAGGATCCGCTCGACCACGCCCGGATGGCAGACGTGACCCGCGAGGAAGTCGAACAGCACCACCCACTGGTAGTGCCAGCGCGCCGCGGTGGTGGCGATGCGGAACCGCCCTTCCGCGGTGCGGGTGTCGCCGCCCAGTCGTTCGAGCAAGGGCGTGTCGTGGAGCAGTCGGTTGTGCAATGCCGCCATCGTGCCGTGCATCTGCGCGACGAGCTTGTTCTCGTCGTTGCGCCGGTCGCCGATGACGGCGACGCTGCGGTCGCGGGCGTCGGGAGGCAGTCGCAGCAGATCGTGGTGCGTGCCGACGAGCGCCCCCGGACTGTCGACGGGAAGGCCGGGCCGCAGACGCACGCCGTCGTAGAGATACGGTTGATCGTCGGGGCCGCGGCCATAGACCGAGTCGAGATCCAGCGCCGGGGTGCGGTAGTCCTCGAGCGCTTCGACATCGACCGCCTGGTGCCGCAGCGGCGTGGGGTCGAAGGTGATGTCGTGGTCGACGAACTGGCCGAAATACGTGTAGCCCGCCGGGATCGCCGGGTTCTCGTCCTCCGGCTCCGCCCGGTCGATCGGTGCGCCGGCATCGGGCCGGATCATCGCCGCGGCCAGCGACTCGATGACGCCGTCCGGGAATTCGGGGCCCTCCACGTCGAACATCCGTCCGAACCGCCCGCCGCTCACTTGCCTCGTCGTCTCGAGCCCCCGCAGGCTGCCGCCATGACCGCGCATCGTGTTCTCCCAGGTGCGGGCGTTCCCGCCGTGTTCGAGCGGCATGCTGGGCGGCGGCGGATCGACGGTCCATATGTCGATCGGACACCTCCGCGCCCGCGGCACTACACTGCTCGCACCATTCCCGGAGGAGGCGCCATGTCCCGTTCCACCGCAAACCCGCGCGAAGTCGATTGGTCCGGAGAGAATCCGGGCATGTACCTGAAGGATGCAGCCGACGGACCGTACGTCGCGCTCGTCAGCTTCTTTCGTGTGGTGCTCTCGCCCCACGGTCGAGGCCACGCGGCCTTCCTCGTGCTCGATCCGAACGGGGACGGCTCGCAGCCGGATCGGCCCAACGTCTGCGCGACCGACAACGAACCGCTGGCTGCGTGGTTGCGGGACGGGTTCGTGCGGCACTTTCTCGCCTTCCGGGGAACGACCGGGCTCGACGGCACGCGCATGATTCCCGGCTGGGATTTCGTTGCCGCCGGCGACGGGCGGACCCAGCACACGGAGTGGTTCCGCTGCGGCCTCGGGCAGGTGCAGCTCACGTGGCAGGACTGGGGACGTCGCTACGAGGTCGAGCTCACCGACGGCAAGGCGGTGACCGGGAAGCACGAGATGTTTTCCACGTTCGTGGACGTGCGGGCGACGGAGGCCTACGTCAACGGCAAGGCCATCGCGGGGCGGCCGTTCCCGCGGTCGTTCGCGGGACGCGACGATTCGAGCACCGCGTTCCTCGCGTTCTGCGAAACCTGGTTGAAGTGCTGACCGGACCGGCCGTCCGATCCACCGGGTGCGCGGGCTGCGGCGGCCGTTGACGGCGCCTTGCCCGCGAACCCCGTCACCACGGGGGCGCGATGCGCTCCCGCCTCCTGTCATTCCCGACTCGCGAGACCCTCAACTGCGCTCCGCTTGATCCATGTCAACAAATCACGCTTGCGGTGCAGACAGCGGCGTGGCACATTTTCCCGCGTGTGACGAAGTCCCACAACTGTCTCGGATGGACGACGGTCGGGGCCTCGGGGAAGGGTCGGCCGCGACGCGAATGCGGCGCCGTCGGCCCGTCGGCAACGTCGCACCGCGAGCGTTTCCGGTGGCATGCCGGGCGCGTCGCGCATCGCTTCAAGCGGCAGCCGTTCATCCGGTCGCGACAACGAGGGCCCGGGAGGGCCCACGGCGGTAGCGGCACTTCGCGTAGTGGTTTCAGGGAGAGTTTCAGGATGGACATCGAGATTCCCGGCACCGCACGGTGCCGCAGTGGATTCCGCGCGACCGTGCTGCGGTTGACGCTCATGGGCCTTGTCGCGTTCGGGAGCGCATCGGGCGCGGACGCCGACGAACGCGGGGCGTCGCCCGCCGCGGCCGGTGCCGGCACCGGGACTGCGGCGGCGACGCTGAGCGTGACGCCCAATACGCTCTCCATCGTTGTCGGCAACCGGGCCACGGCGACGATCGCGGGAGCGAGCGGATCCCTGTCGCTTTCCGTCTCCGACCGGAGCGTGGTCCAGGCAAGCGTCGGCGGATCGGTGATCACGGTCACCGGTCTCAAGGCCGGCAATGCGACGGTCACGCTGCGCGACAGCCGGACCTCGCGGACCGTCGCGGTCGTGGTGACACGCACGACGGCCACGACCGACCGCTACTCGCTGCTGGCGTGGAACGACCTGGGCATGCACTGCGTCGACGGCAAGGACTATTCGATCCTGTCCATCCTTCCGCCGTACAACAACCTGCATGCGCAACTCGTGAACGCGCGGACGGGCAAGGCAGTGACGACCGGCGTCACGCTCACGTACGAAGCGGTCGCAGACCCGCAAGGTTCGGTGAATTCCATCAGTTCGACCAAGACCAATTTCTGGGTCTACGTGAAGTCGCTGTTCGGGACCGACCCCGGGGCGGACATCGGTCTCGCCGGGAACCCGACGGCCGGCTTCACGCCGGCGCCGCTCAAGTACAACGCGACGCAGAAGTGGTTCGAGGCCGAAGGCATCCCGATCACGCCCTACGACGATCGGCGGCAGAAGAACTTCTATCCGCTGGTGAAGGTCGTGGCGAAGGATGCGTCGGGCAAGGTGCTCGCAACAGCCCAGGCCGTGCTGCCCGTGAGCGACGAGATGACGTGCAGGGGCTGCCACGCGTCCGTCACCACCGGCAACGGTGCACAGCTGGCGGCGAAGCCCAGGGCGGGCTGGGTGGCCGATCCCGATCCGGAAAAGGACTGGAAGCGCAACATCCTGCGGCTGCACGACGAGCGGCGTCTGACGACCTCGAAGCCGTTCATCGCCGCGCTCACGCAACTCGGGTACGACAAGCGCGGCCTCGAGACCACGGCGTCTCTGGGCAAGCCGATCCTTTGCGCAAGCTGTCACGCGTCCAATGCGCTGCCCGGCACCGGGGTTGCGGGCATCGCGCCGCTGACGTCGGCCATGCACGCGAAGCACGCGACGGTCGTGGATCCGGTGCAGCTCGTGAAGCTGGACGACATCGGCAACCGGTCGTCCTGTTACCTGTGTCACCCGGGGTCGGTCACGAAGTGCCTGCGGGGCGCCATGGGGAACGCCGCGGATGCGAGCGGCAACGCTCTCATGGGATGCCAGAGCTGCCACGGCAACATGGCGGCGGTCGGCAACCCGGCGCGAGTGGGGTGGCTCGAACAGCCGACCTGCCAGGCCTGTCACCACGACGGTCAGCGTGACCTGACTGCGCTGGATGCCACGGGCAAGCTCAAGAAGCCCGCCGACACGCGTTTCGCGACGAACCCCGACAAGCCGGCAGCCGGCTTCAGCCTGTTCCGCTTCAGCGCAGGGCACGGCGGTCTGCAGTGCGAGGCCTGTCATGGGGCCACGCATGCCGAGTACCCGAGTTCCCACGAGAACGACAATCTGCTGAGCATCGCGCTCCAGGGACACGCGGGCACGGTTGCGGAGTGCACGGTGTGCCATGCCACCGTCCCCGGTACCGCGAACGGCGGTCCGCACGGCATGCATGCCACGACGAGCTGGTGGGTCGGTGCGCACGGTGACCGCGTCGAGAGCAGCGGCGCCCAGGTCTGCGCGACCTGTCACGGCGCGGACTATCGCGGCTCGCCGCTGAGCCGGGTCTCCGCGTCACGGTCATTCAATGCCGATGGACGCCGCCGGACCTACGCGCCGGGACAGGCGGTCGGTTGCTACGACTGCCACAACGGGCCGCGCGGGGACTGAATCGTCCGGACGTCGCGCAGTTCGGGACCGGGGCGCGGGTGCACCCCGGTCTGTCCGGCGAGTCAGGCGCTCGCGTTCGAGAGCGCACGTGCGCGCAACTGTCCGCAGCCGCCTTCCACATCCTGACCGGCGGACTGCCGCAACTTCGTGAGGATGCCGCGGCGGTGCAGATGGCGTGCCATCGCGGCGGCACGTTCCCAGGACGGACGGGCGAATCCGAGCCCGTCCACGGCATTGAACGGAATGAAGTTCATCACGGCGTACTTGCCCGCCAGCAGCTTGCCGAGGCCGTCGAGTTCCTCGTCCGTGTCGTTGACACCTTCGATCAGCGTCCACTGGTACTGGATCGGATAGCCGGTCTGCCGCGCATAGCGCTCGCCCAGTTCGACCAGCTCCGCCGGGTCGATGCGAGGCGCCCGCGGCAGCAACTGTTGCCGGAGTCCCGCGCGCGTGGTGTGGAGCGACAGCGCGAGCGCCGGTTTCACCGGTCCCCGCGGCAGACGCTCGAACACGCGGGGATCGCCCACGGTCGAGAACACGAGGTTCTTGTGGCCGATGTCACCCGCCGTCCCGAGCAGTGCGATGGCATCCATCACGTTGTCGAGGTTGTGCGCCGGCTCGCCCATGCCCATGAAGACCACTTTCTTCACCGGACGCCGGCTGCGGGCCAGGGCGACCTGCGCCACGATCTCCGCGCTGCCGAGATGACGGATCAGCCCGCTGCGCCCCGTCATGCAGAACACGCAGCCGACCGCGCAGCCGACCTGCGTGGACACGCACACGCCGTCGCGAGGCAACAGCACGCTCTCCACCGTCTGCCCGTCGGCCAGGGCCACCAGGATCCGTTCGGATCCGTCGCTGCTCGGATGCGTCGAGCGCGCCGCCGCGAGCCCGGCCAGTTCGCCTGCGAGCGCAGGCAGGGCATTCAGGAGTGACGCAGGAAAGTAGCGTGCCGGATCGCCGCGGCAGGTGTCGAGCGGGAGCGCCCGCGTCCAGGCCTTCAGCAGGGCCTGCACATGCGGGGGCTTGGCACCGAGGGCCTGGAACCGCTCGCGGACGTCGTGGATGCGCATGAGGCGGCGGATGGTAGCAGTTCGATCCGGGGGCGGGCTGTCCCGATCCCGCTCCGTTTCGTATCATCCGGTCCGACCGGATGCGGGGACGACCCCGCGTCGCCGAGAGTGACGGGGACGACCCCGACTTCCGTGGGGGAACACGTCATGTCCTGGTTCATCCTGTTCGCAGCCGGTCTGTTCGAGATCGGCTGGGCCGTCGGCCTGAGATTCACCGAAGGCTTCACCCGTCCCGTGCCGACGGTCCTCACCGTGGTCTCGATGATCGTCAGCGTGGTGCTGCTGAGCCTCGCGATGCGAACCCTCCCGCTCGGCGTCTCCTACGTCGTGTGGACGGGCATCGGGGCCGTCGGCACGGTCGTGGTCGGGGCCTTCCTCGGCGAACCGCTGAAGCTCGCGCAGTGGGCGTGCGTCGCGCTGATCGTGTCGGGCGTGGTGGGACTGAAGGCGCTCTCGCCGGCCTGACGCGCGGCCGTCAGTCGCGGTATCGCAGCCGGTAGGCCTTCGATGCGCCGGGCGGTTCGGCGCCGATCTCCTCCAGCGCATGCGGGACGGCGTCGCGCACGCGCTCGGCGACGGCATCGGTGACGAGGATCTCGTGGGCACGAGCGCGGTCCTCGCCCAGCTTGGCCGCCGCGTTCACTTCGGGCCCGAACACATCCTGATCGCCGATGCGCAGGACCCGGCCGAAACCGAGACCGACGCACAGCAGGACGCGCTCGGACTCGATGCGGTCGGCGTTGTACGGGACGAGCGTGTGCTGCATCTCGAGGGCGCATTCGAGCGCCTTCGCCACGCTGCGGAAGATGACCAGCATGCTGTCACCCGCCGTCTTCAGCAGGATGCCATCGTAGCGGTCGATGCACGGGACCAGCAGGCGGTGCGATTCGTAGATCGTCTGCAGGAAATGGATGATCCCGAAGTCCGAGACCTTGCGCGAGAAGCCGGCGAGGTCCGTGAACATCACCGCCCACTCCTCGCCGAACAGATCCCAGATGCGGCGGTCGATGCGCTCCTTGTCCGCGCCGGGCTTGAGCCGTTCCTCGATGAGCCGTTCGAGCCGGTCCTGGGAGACCCGGGTGCTGACCTGGAAGATGTGCGCCATGGCGATCGTGGAGTGATTTGTCGACCCCGCCATTATCGGCATCGGCGCGGGCGGCTTGGGACTCACGGGCGGGGAGAGCCTGCGCTCATCCGCCGTCCGGGCGATGCGTCGCGCGGACGCACGGCGAAATCCGTCGCCACCCGGTCCGGCGTCGGAGGGGGCCGGAACGTGCGCGGCGACGGGAAGATGGGCATCTCCACATGGGGCGGGAGGCGCCGCTGGGTTGCGCGTAGTCGTGCCGTTGCGCGCCGGCGGCGTTGCGGCCCGCAACGGCAACGCTTCGAACGTCAGATGGCCAGATATTTCGCCCGCACCGCTTCATCCGCCATCAGCGCGCTCATCGGCGCGCTGTGGCGGATCTGTCCCTTCTCCAGGATGTAGGCGCGGTCGGTGATCGACGCCGCGAAACGCAGGTTCTGCTCCGAGATCAGCAGCGTGAGCCCTTCGCGCTTCAGTTCGCGGATGACGCGCGCCATGTCGTCGACGATCACGGGGGCCAGTCCCTCGGAGGGTTCGTCGAGCAATACGGCCGCGGGGTTGCCCATGAGGGTGCGCGCGATGGTCAGCATCTGCTGCTCGCCGCCGGACATCTCGCCTCCGCGGCGATCCCGCATCCGGCCGAGATTGGGGAAAAGCTCGTACAGCTTCGCCGGCGTCCAGGTCGGCACGCCGGCACGCGGCGGGCGGCGACCGACCTCGAGGTTCTCCTCCACGCTCAAGTCCGCGAACACGCGGCGTTCCTCGGGCACGTAGCCCAGTCCGGCGCGACAGATCGCGTACGGCGCGCGGCCGTCGATGCGCTGATCGAGGAACGAGACTTCGCCGGCACGCGGCCGCACCAGGCCCATCAGCGTCTTGATCGTCGTCGACTTGCCTGCACCATTGCGCCCCAGCAGCGCGACGACCTCGCCGCACTTCACGTCGAGCGTCACGCCGAACAGGATCTGGGCGCGGCCGTAGAAGCTCGCGAGCGCGTTCGCGGACAGCATCAGTGCGAGCCTCCGAGGTAGATGCGCTGCACCTCCGGATCGCGCCGGACCGTCCCGGGGTCGCCGTGCGCGATCAGGCGGCCGCGATCGAGCACGAGCAGCCGGTCCGCGTGGCCGAACACGATGTCCATGTCGTGCTCGGTGAAGAGCACCGCCATGCCGCGGGCGCTCACCAGACGCGTCACGAGGTTCATGAGATCGTGGCGCTCGCCGGGCGCCATGCCGGCGGTCGGTTCGTCCATGAGCAGCAGACGCGGTTCGTTCGCGAGCGCGATCGCCAGCTCCAGGCGCTTGAGATCGCCGTAGGCCAATTGCGCGCACGGCAGGTCCGCCTGTGTGCCGAGCCCGACCTGCTCGAGCAGCGCGATCGATTCGTCACGCGCCGCGCGCGAGGCATTGCCCACGAGCCGGTACGTGCCGTGCCGGTGCGACTGCAGCGTGGTCTGCACATTCTCGACGACCGTCATCGATGCGAACGTGGCCGTGATCTGGAACGTGCGCCCCACGCGCCGGCGGAACAGCTCCCGCGGGGGCATGCCGGTGATGCCGATGCCGTCGAGGCGAACTTCGCCGCCGTCCGGACGGACCTGGCCGCCGATCACGTTGAAGCACGTGCTCTTGCCGGCGCCGTTCGGCCCGATCAGGGCGACGCGCTCGCCGGGCGCGACGCCGAACGTCACCCCGGATACGGCGTGCACGCCCCCGTAGCGCTTCTCGATGGCACGCACGTCCAGCAGCATCACGCGTTTCTCCGCGCAACCCGCGGCGCGAGGCTGCCCACGATGCCGCGTGGAAACGCCAGCACCAGGACCAGCACGGTGGCGCCGAGCACGAGCCGCCAGTACTCGGTGTGACGCAGCATCTCGTCCTGCAGCCACGTGAACGCGGCCGCGCCCACGACCGGCCCGAGCAGCGTCTGCACGCCCCCGAGCAGCACCATCACCAGGCCGTCGACGGAACGCGAGATCGCCATCACTTCGGGGGACAGGCTGCCCTTCGAGAAAGCGAACAGCGCGCCGGCCAGTCCGGCCGCCGCTGCGGCGACCGGGAAGGCCAGCCACCGGATCCGCCGGACGTGGATGCCGATCGCCTCCGCCCGCGCCGACGCATCGCGACCCGCGCGGAGGGCGAACCCGAACGGTGCGTGCATGACGATCCAGAGGGCAGCGATGCCCGCGCTGCACAGCACCAGCGTGAGCTGGAAGTAGGCGGCCTTCGACGCGACCCAGGCGGCCGGCCACACGCCCACGAGCCCGTTGCTGCCGCCGGTGACGTCGTCCCACTGGAAGGCGATGGACCACGCGATCTGCGCGAAGGCGAGCGTCAGCATCGCCAGATACACGCCGGCGAGCCGCACCGAGAACCACCCCACGACCAGTCCGCCGACCGCGGCGAAGGCGGGTGCCGCCGCGATGGCGGCGAGCATCGGCCAGCCGGCCTGTCGGGCGAGCAGCGCCGCGGCATACGCGCCGGCCCCGAAGAACGCGGCATGACCGAAGGACGCCATGCCGCCGGGCCCCATCAGGAAGTGGAGGCTCGCGCTGAACAGCGCGAAGACGAGGATGTCCGTGGCCAGGACGAGGACGTACTCGTCGGCGGCCAGCGGGGCGAGCGCACAGAGCCCGACGACGCCGGCACAGCCGACCCAGAACGTTCGACCGGGGGCGCGCACCAGCGCGACGTGCCGCGCCGCCTCCGCCGGCCCTTGCGCGCGACCGAGCAATCCCCACGGCCGGACCGCGAGCGTGAGTGCCATCAGCAGGAATTCGATCACGAGCGTGAGCTTGGTGAAGTTGAACGACAGGCCGGCGAACTCCACCGTGCCCAGCGACACGCACAGCGCCTTGACGACACCGATGATCACCGCCGCGAGAAAGGCACCGCGCAGGCTGCCGAGCCCGCCCACGACCACCACGACGAAGGCATCCGTGATGGCGACCAGATCGAGGTTGAGACTCGCCGGCTCCCGGGGAATCTGCAAGGCGCCCGACAGGCCGGCCAGGAAGCTGCCCAGGGCGAAGACGCCCGTGAACAGCAGCGCCTGGTTGACGCCGAGCGCGCCCACCATCTCGCGATCTTCCGTGGCGGCACGGACCAGCACGCCCCAGCGCGTTCGGCGGAACAACTGGTCGAGCGCGACGAGAACGACGGGGCCCAGCGCGATCAGGAAGAGGTCGTACTCGGGGACCGTGGCCCCGCCGATCTCGACGGCCCCCTCGAGACCGGGCGCACGCGGACCCAGGATGTCCTCGGCGCCCCAGAGCATCAGCGCCGCGTCCTTCAGGATCAACACCACTGCGAAGGTTCCGAGGAGCTGGAACAGTTCGGGCGCGTGGTAGATGCGCTTGAGCACGAGACCCTCGACGAGGATGCCCACGAGCGCCACCGCGACTGCGGCGAGCAGCACGCCGCCCCAGAAGCCGAAGGGACCCGTGACCCGCTCGGCCACCCAGATGCCGCCATAGGTGCCCAGCATGTAGAGCGACCCGTGGGCGAAGTTCACGACCCGCGTCACGCCGAAGATCAGCGACAGGCCCGAGGCCAGCAGGAACAGGGTCGACGCATTGGCGAGGCCGTTGACGAGCTGGGCGGCCAGGTCGGCGAGGGTCATGGAAGAAGGAGGGGGGCGGGATCGAGGTCAGACCGCGAGTATCCCCGATTCGGCGCGCACGGCGGAGGCGGATACTGCGGGTGATTCGGAACGCCGATCGGAACGGCTGTCGCGGGGCCCTCGCCTCGCGACAGCGACGCGGGTGGCGATATCGTCCCGCACCCCGGAGCGCATGAATGACGAAACTGTATCTGGTGAGGCATGCCCGACCCGCCGCGGGCTGGGGGGAGGATCCCGATCCCGGACTCGATCCGGCGGGCGAGGCGCAAGCGCAGGCCGCGGCAGCGACGCTCGCAGCCGCGCTCGTCCCGCTGCCCATCCTGACGAGCCCGTTGCGGCGCTGTCGCGAGACGGCGTTGCCGCTGGCGCAGCGCTGGGGTGCGGCGGCCCGGGTGTTTCCGCCCGTCGCGGAGTTGCCTGCGCCGCCGCTGGACCTGCCGTCGCGCCAACGATGGCTCCACGACGCGATGCACGGGACGTGGCAGGCGTTGAATGACGGGGCGCCGCCGGGCGCGCCCGACTATCTCGACTGGCGCCGGATGCTGCTGGACGCGCTCGCGTCCGTGGCGCAGGAGAGCGTCGTCTGTTCGCACTTCATCGCCATCAATGCCGTGGTGGGCGCGGCGCTGGGTCGCGACGACGTCGTCGTCTTCCGGCCGGATCACGCGTCCATCACCTGCGTGGACGTGACGCAGGGCCGGATCCGGGTCGTGGACCTCGGCCGGCAATCCGACACGACGGTGCTGGCGCGGCGCTGACCGGCATCCATCCGGCCGCGCCTGCGGGCGCATCGCCGGGAATGCGGCACCGGCGGATCGAACGCGGATCGGACGCGGACCACTTTCCGGCACCGGATCCACCGGGCACCGTCGCCGGTGTCGAGAACCACCCGGGAGAGCCGCCCACATGAATGCCATCGCCGTCGGATGCACCGCCATCCTCGGACTGCTCGTGTTCGGATGGGGTTTCGCGGTGTCGGTCCTGTACCTGGGTGCCCGCGATCCCTCGGCCGTCACCGTCGCTGCAGTCGCCTGGCGACCGCTGCGCCCGCCGCCGCAGCCGATGTCGGTGACCCGTACCCCGTCATCCGGCGCGTGCGGAAGCCGGATCGGTCGGCGGGCCCGGCCGAGACCGTCTCGAACTCGCGCTGCCGGACTCCAGTCGGCCGGCCGGAGCTTGCTCACTTCCGCATCCGGCGGCAGATACGACAGGCCGTCGCGATAGACCCAGTCGACCATCACGCCCTTGCCGTCGCGCTTCGCAAGCCTGCCCACATAGGCCCCCATCGTCGATTGATGGTCCAGCGCACGGAAGGTCACCTTGCCGAACGGCGTGTCCACGGGCAGCCCCTTCATCGCCGCGACCACCTTCTCGGCATCGGTGCTGCCTGCCTTGCGCAGCGCCGCGGCCACGGTCTGCATCGCGCTGTAGCCCACGACGGAACCGAGGCGCGGGTAGTCGTTCCAGCGCTTGCGGTACGCGTCGAGGAAGCGCTTGTGCTCCGGCGACGCGATCTCGTTCCAGGGATAGCCGGTGACCACCCAGCCGTCGGGTGTCTCGTCTTTCAGCGGATCGAGGTACTCCGGCTCGCCGCCGAGCAGGTCGATGACTTCCCGACCCCTGAACAGGCCGCGTGTATTGCCCTCGCGGACGAACTTCGCGAGATCGGCGCCGAACAGCGCACTGAAGATCGCATCCGGTTTCGCGCTCATCAGGGCCTGCACCGTCGCCCCGGCGTCGATCTTGCCCAGCGGTGGCGCCTGCTCCGCGACGAACTCGACGTCGGGTTGGCGCGCCTTCAGCAGTTTCTTGAACGCGGTCACGGCGGACTGGCCGTACTCGTAGTTCGGGTAGACCAGGGCCCAGCGCTTCTTCTTCAGCCGTGCCGCTTCCGGAATCAGCATCGCGGTCTGCATGTAGGTCGAGGCGCGCAGCCGGAAGGTGTAGCGGTTGCCGTTCTCCCAGACCAGCTTGTCCGACAGCGGCTCCGCGGCGAGGAACGGCAGCTTGCGCTGCTTCGCGAAATCGCTGATGGCGAGCCCGACGTTGGAAGCGAACCCGCCCATCAGCATCGACACCTGCTCGCGGCTCGCGAGTTCCTCGGCCACGCGGACCGCGTCCCCCGGATTGCCGTTGTCGTCCCGCGAGATCACCTCGAGCTTCCTGCCGCCGATGCCGCCGGCGGCGTTGATCTCCTCCAGGGCGAGTGTCCAGCCTTTCTTGTACGGCTCGAGGAAGGCGGGGAATCCCTTGTAGGAGTTGAGTTCGCCGATGCGGATCGGTTGCTGCGCGGCGGCCGAGGCGGCGCACAGGAGCAGGGCGAGGAGAGCGAGCAGACGGGTCATGGAGCGGTCTCGTGGGCGTCGTGGGGGAGAGGGGTCAGCGCTGGCCGTCCCAGGCGCTGATGTCGCTGGCCTTGAGACCGCCCAGGCGCGCGTGGATCCGCGGTCCGTCGGTCATGGCGAGGATGAAGACCAGTTCGTCCGGCCGGGGCGCATCCGGCACGCCGACTTCGATGGCGTCGAAATGGCTGCGCACGTAAGCCGCATCCTTGTGGTGGATCGGCACGTCGATGCGTGTGCCGGCGGGGCCGACCTTCTTCGTGGACGGCACGATGGCCTTGGAGCCGCCGAGCACCTCCCGCATGGCATAGCCGCCCGGCACGTGCCAGAAGGCGCCGTGCTCGCTCTCGCCCGCGGTGCCGACGATGCTCGCCTTGCCATAGGCCTCGATGCGCGACGCGTCGCCGCCCATCGCCTCCACCAGCTTGCGGGACATGGCCACCCCGAGCGGCTTCAGTGCTTCCATGAACGCCTCGATGTCCTCGACGTACCGGCCCGCGAACGGGTTGCGGATGACCGCCGCCACTGCGCCCTTCCGATGCGGCACGTCGCTGCGCGGACCGCCTTCGTGATAGATGTCCTCCACGTAGACGCAGACCTTCCTGACCTCGACGGGCGGCAGGTCCGGCGCGGTGCCGGGCATCGTGTTGGCAGTCATCTCGGTGAGTCTCCCTGTTGGATGGCAAACGTCGGCGTCTCCGCATCGACGGCGGTCGTGCGCCCCTGCAGTCTCAGGCAGGCAGCGCGGATCCGTCCTTGAACGAGCATGGCCCGCGCTGCGTGCACGCCGGCGGCGAGGGCCTGCTCGACCGCGTCGTCCGGGAGCGTCTCCACGCCGATCGTGACGAGCCGGTCGCCGAGGTCGCTGTCGTCCCGCACGGTCCGGGCCGGGGCACGGCGGATCGAAGGATGATCCACATTCACGGCATTGGCCACAAGCGTGGCCGCAGCATCGGCTGCCGCCCCGTCGCGGGCGACGACGGTCACGGCATCGGCGATGCCGAACGATTGCGAGCGGCCGCGCCAGCCGGAGGTGGCGATGCCCCGATCGGGCGTCTCGTGCCGGAGCGTGAGCGTGCCGCGCAGGCGAGTGTCGTCGGGATCCGCCAGGCCGATCACGAACGATTCGCCCGGTGTCAGGTGCACGGCGATGTCGCCGCCATTGTTGACGTAGGCGCGTGTCAACGCCCGGCCCGCCACCATCGCAGCCAGGACTTCATCTGCGACCGCACCGGCCACCGCGGCCATCGGCGTGATGAACACCCCGCGATGAGGCCAGCAGGCGCCGAGCATGCGGCGGGCGACGGGGCCGCGAAGCGGGGGCGGGTCGTTCCCGAGGGGTGTGCGCAGCCACGGGAGTTCCGAGACGAGTGTCCCGAGGATGTCGTCGAACCGGGTGATCGCCTGGCCGTAGGCGGCCTCGATCTCATTGGCGTCCGGCGCATGCGCCTCGATGATGAGATCGATCGGGCCGTGCTGGAGATGGAGGCGTCGGTCGGGGAGGCGCACGGCCGCGGGGGCGGCCCAGGCGGGGGGAGTCACGGAACAAGGCGCCCGGCACGGGAACGACGGCCAACGGGGCGAGACACACGGGAAGACGTTTCCACGGATCTTCTCGAAATTGAAGGCACAGGGTTCAACCGTCAGATGGAAGCTGTCGATATAATCTTATCGACAATCTTCTCATAACGACGATGCGCCCCCGAAATCAAGTCAGCCGCGACCGACTGTACACGGTGCTCGCGCGGCGGTCTCCGATCAGTGCTGCCGCGCTGGCCGATGAAGTCGGCGTGAGCGTGCCGACCCTGCACCGGATCCTGGCCGAAGCCGGACCGCACGTACTGACAGCGGGCAAGGCGCGGCGAGCACGGTACGCGCTTCGGCGGCCGCTGCGGGGTGCCGCGGCGGACTTGACGGTCTATGAAATCGATGTCGCCGGGCACGTGACGCAGGTGGGCACGCTTGTGACCGTCTACCCCTCCGGCAGCTGGCTCGATCTCGCCGCGATGGGGTGGCCCCATCCCGACGACTCGCGGGACGGTTGGTGGAACGGGTTGCCCTACCCCTGTCACGACATGCGTCCCCAGGGGTACATGGGGCGTCAGTTCGCGCGCGCCGAACATCGCCGCCTCGGGGTTCCGGCGGACCCGAACGCATGGTCGGACGATGACGTGCTCGTCGTGCTGAGCCGCAGCGGCATCGACGCCAGCGGGAGCCTGATCCTCGGGGACCTGGCCGTCGAGCAATGGACGGCCGCGCGATTGACGTCTCCCGCGCCTCGCCGCGCGAGATGGCCTCCGCCTACCTGGCCCTCGCGGACGCGGCCGTCGCCGCCGGCGCTGGTCCAGCGCTGCCGGAGAGTTCCCGAAGTTCACGGCGCTGCGCGAGTTCGGGGCAGCCGGACGCTGCACGTGATCGTCAAGTTCTCGGGCGCCGATGGGTCCGCTGCCGTGACCTTCGCTGGTCCGATCTTCGCCCAGGAGCACCTCGCGTTGGAGGCGGCCGCAACGATGCCCGGCATCGAGAGCGCCCGCAGTCGCATCATCCAGGCTGCGGGTCGGACATTTCTCGAGGTGGAGCGCTTTGATCGGCACGACCGGTTCGGTCGGTCCCGTCTGTCGAGCCTGGAGACGCTGAACGGCGCGCTGCTGGGTGCGATGACGACGGAGTGGCCCGCGCTGGCGGAGCGGCTGGCAGCGCTGTCACTCCTGTCCGCGGAGGACGTGGAGCGTGTCCGTCACCTGTGGTGGTACGGACGCCTCATCGCGAACACGGACATGCATCTGGGCAATCTCGGTTTCCGGCCGGCCGGGATACTGCGGTTGGCACCGACGTACGACATGGTGCCGATGCTGTACGCGCCGCTGGCGGGCGGCGAGGTGCCGCCGCGGCATTGTTCGAACTGCTGTTTCCCTGCCCGCCCAACGCCCGGTCTGGCTGACGGCGTGTTCGGCAGCGATCGCGTTCTGGTCGGTCGCAGCCGGGGATTCGGTGCATCAAGCGAAGGGTTCCGGTGTCATGTGCGCGGACAACGCCGCGCATCTGGAACGCGTCCGGCAGGTCATCTAGCTCAAGATCCCGGCGACGTCACGCGCGGGGTCGACTCACCCGAACGGCCAAGGATTCCCGGGTAACCAATCCACCTCGCGGTGCCGCGCTTCGTTCAGCACCCGGTCCAACGGCACGACGCGGTCCATGTGGCCGCCGAGCCGGGCGTAGTGATCGAGCCGCAACGTGAACTCGATGGGCAGCACCAGCGCGGGCGTGGGCACGGAGCCGAAGGAGCGGTCCGGCATGCGGGCCACGTCCACCATCACGGTGATGCCGCCGCCCGGCCAGACGTAGACCGGCGCGCCGCCGCACGTCACGCGGGTCAGCAGCGACTTGACGGAGCGCGTGAGCAGCACCGGATTCTCGGTGACGCCGGCGCGCAGGCTGCCGCCCGCGCCGCCCATGAACAGGACCGTGCACAGGGCCGGTTCGCAGTTCTCGGCAATGCGCGCCACCGCCTGCTCGATGGCCGCGGGCATCGGCGCGGGCTGTGGCTTCAACTGTTCGTCCAGCACGTACCACGCGGATTGTTCGCCGGTGGTGGACACCATCAGCAAGCGCAGGCCGGGCCACGCGGTCTTCGGGTCGATGTGCTCGACGATGTCCAGCGGATCGGTGATGTCCGTGCCGCCCCAGCCGGACCCGGGCTCGGCCACACGGAAGTAGCGGCCCGGCGTCGACTTGCGGCCGCGTACCTTGATGCCGGCGGGGCGCATGTCGAGGAACCGTCCCGCCTGGTGTTCGCTCAGCACGCCGGTGATGTGGTCGTCGACGACGATCACCTCGTCCGCGTGTCCGACCCACTGTTTCGCGAAGATGCCGATGGTGGCGGAACCGCAGCCGACGCGCATGCGGTCTTCGGCCTCGTCGTCGACGATCGGGGCGCGGTCCGACTGGATCACGACGCGCGACCCGCCGTCGATCGAGACTTCCACCGCCTGCTTGTTGCAGAGCTGCTCCAGCACGTCGCACGTGACACGGCCTTCGCGCTTCGTGCCGCCGGTCAGGTGGCGGACGCCGCCGAGTGCGAGCATCTGCGAGCCGTACTCGGCCGTCGTGACGTGCCCGACCTGTTCGCCGTCCACGCGGATCGGAGCCTGCTCGGGACCGAGGAAGCGGTCCGTGTCGATCTTCACCTTCACCCCGCAGTAGCTGAAGATGCCTTCGGTCACGACGGTGACCATGTCGACGCCCGCGTGGCGGCTGGACACGATGAACGGTGCGGGCTTGTAGTCGGGATACGTGGTGCCCGAGCCGACGCCGGTCACGAACACCGGTGCGTCGGAGAGCAGTTCACCGTTCCACTCGGCGGCACGGTCGAGAAAGCGCACGACCTGACCCCCTCCGGTGCCGACCTTCTGCGCGATCACGAGCGGGTCGACGCGCATCAGCCGGCCGTCCTCGTTCGCGTAGCGGTCGCACGCGCCGCTCTTGCCGGGACGGATGATGCAGAGCACGGGGCAGGCGTCGCAGCGGACGTTGCCGCCGGGCACGGGTTGATCGAGGCTGTCGGTCGGCTCGGCGGTGTCGTCGCGCATCGGAAGGATCAGGCAGTCTGCTTCCGCAGTTCGGCGCGAAGCCGGTGCGGCAGGACGGGTACGAGGGTCACGCGCACGCCGGTGGCGTGGCGGATGGCACCCAGGATGGCGGGCGGGGTCGGGATCAATGCGGGTTCGCCGACGCCCTTCGCCCCGCCCGGGCCGAGCGGTTCGCGGTCCTCGATGAGGATCGTCTCGATCGGCGGCACATCGCCGATGGAGGGGATCAGGTAGTCGTGCAGGTTCTCGGTGCGGCCGGCGAGATATTCCTCCATCAGAGCCAGACCGAGGCCCTGGGCGACACCGCCGTGGATCTGCCCCTCGACCTGCTGCGGGTTGAGCGCACGGCCCACGTCGTGCGCGGCCACGATGCGCAGCACCTTCGTCGTGCCGAGATCGAGGTCGACTTCCACCTCGGCCATCTGCGCCGCGAAACCGTAGGTCGCGTAGGGCGTGCCCTGGCCGTCGGCATCCAGCGGCGTCGCCGGCGGATCGAATCGGCCTTCGCCCTCGAGGACGTTGCCGCGTTCATTGGGGGCGAGCGCGCCGAGGTCGAGGGCGTGTTCGCCTGCCCGGTCCCGCACGTTCAGACGGGCGCCGTCGATGCCGATCGTCGCGGGCTCTGCCGCGCCGGCGGCGGCGAGCAGCTTCGCACGCAGATCGCGTCCGGCCAGTTCCGCGGCCTTGCCTGAAACGAACGCCTGTCGCGAGGCCGACGACTTGCCCGCATCGAGCGTGAGGTCCGTGTCGCCGACGACCGAGCGCAATGCCGCCATGGGTATGCCGACGGCATCCGCCACGACCTGGAGCATCGTGGTGGTGGTGCCCTGGCCCATGTCCGCGCAGCCGTTGTAGAACGTGACGGTGCCGTCGGGTGCCACGCCGACGCGCATCGACGACGGATTGGACAGCGCCGTGTTGCCGATGCCGTACCACATGCAGCCGATGCCGACGCCGCGCCTGCGGCCGGCATGGGCGGCGTTGAAGGCGGCCACGTCTTCGAGTGCGCGCTGCCACTGCGGCGACAGCGCATCGAGACAGGCGCCGAGTCCGCAACTCGCCGTGAGCCGCTGACCCGTCGCGGTCGTGTCGCCCGCCCGCAGGGCATTGCGCCGCCGGATCTCGAGTCGATCGATGCCCAGGTGGGCCGCGATGTCGTCGAGCAGCGTTTCGTGCGCGATGGCCGCCTGCGGAATCCCGAAACCGCGGAAGGCGCCGGCGACCGGTTCGTTCGTGAGATACGCGCGCCCGAGTGTCGAGACGTGCGGCACGGCGTAGGGGCCCATCGCATGCACGGGAACGCGATTGGCCACGGTCGGACCCCAGCTTGCATACGCGCCGGTGTTGAAGAGCGCATCGACAACGACGGCCTGCAGGCGCCCGTCGCGATCGGCGCCGAAGCGCGCGTGCACGCGCGCCGGGTGTCGCTTGGTGGTGGCCATCATGCTCTCGGGGCGCGTGTACACGCAGGCCACGGGACGTCCGAGCTTCCAGGCGGCGAGGGCGATCAGCGGCTGCACGGAGAGGTCGAGCTTGCCCCCGAATCCGCCGCCGCACGCCGTCGGGACGATGCGGATCTGCGAGGGAGCGAGCCGCAGGACGAGCGCGACCTCGTCGCGGTCCATGTAGGGCGTCTGGGTCGTGGCATGGATCTCGAGACGGTCGCCGACGCGCTTCGCGTAGCCGGCTTCGGGCTCGATGTAGGCGTGCTCGACGAAGCTCGTCTCGAACGTGCCCTCGGCCACCGCGGCACACTGGTCGAACGCCCGCGCCGGATCGCCGCGCCGCACACGGCCCTGCACGAGGAAGTTGCCGGGTCTGGCCGCCTGCACGAGCGGCGCACCGTCGGCCATGGCGGCATCGAGGCCGATGACCGGGGTTTCCGGTTCGTAGCGGAGCGGGACGTCGTCGTCGCGCATGCGCTCGACGAGCGCGCGCGGACCCACGATCGCCATGACCGCTTCACCGCGGTAACGCACGTGCCCGTCGGCGAGCACCGGTTGATCCTTCACGTCGGGGTAGATGCCGTAGCCGTTCGACGGGACGTCGCGCGCCGTGAGCACGAGCGCGAGCGCCGGATGACGGGCACGGAAGGCATCGAGATCCCCGAGCGTGAACCGTGCACGGGCGTGCGGTGAACGGAAGACGCGGACCCACAGCGCGTCGGACGGAATGACGTCGGCGCCGAAGCGTTCCTGTCCGGTGACCTTGGCGGGACCATCGACCTTGATGGCGCTCGCCCCGAGTTGCCCGCCGACCGCAGCAGCCGCGGGCAGCGAGACTTCGTTCACGCAGTCGAGGACGGCGTCGATGATCTTGCGGTAGCCGGTGCATCGGCACAACACGCCGCCCAGGGCGTCGAGGATCTCGGCCTCGGTCGGGGCGGCCCGGTGCGACAGCAGATCCGCCGCGGCCATGAGCATCCCCGGCGTGCAGATGCCGCATTGGGTGCCGAGATGCTTCAGGAACGCGCGCTGCAGGCGGGCGAACAACGGGATGTCGGCGAGGCCCTCGACGGTGGTGAGGGTGCGCCCGTGGATCTGACCGACCGGGGTCAGGCAGGCGCACACCTGGCGACCGTCCAGCAGCACGGTGCAGGCGCCGCAGTCGCCGGCATTGCAGCCGATCTTCGTTCCCCGCAGACCCAGCTCGTCGCGCAGGGCATCGGCCAGTCGCGTCACCGGCGGCGACGTCAGTGCGACGGACCGCCCGTTGACGGTGCAGGTGACCGCGGCCGGTTCGCGGGGATCGTTCATCGCGACGCCTGCAATTCGCGGAGCAGCCGGGTGACGACGGTCAGCGCCGCCTCGAGCCGGTACTCGCGGCTGGCGCGGACATCGTCGATGGGGGCGAGCGATTCGAATTGCGACGGACTGACCCGCGCGCTCCAGTCCTGCGTCGGCGTCGCGCCGGCCAGCGCCGCTTCCAGCGCCGGCAACCGTCGGGCGACCGGCGAGCAGGCGCCCACCGCGACGCGCGCGGCAGCGATGCGGTCATCGGCATCGAACGTGACCGCGGCAGCCGCCATCACGATCGAGATGACGAGGTAGCGGCGCGAACCGAGCTTGCGGAACCCGCTGAGCGCGTCCGCCGGCGGGGACGGAATCAGGACGGCGGTGACGAGCTGATCCGGCGAGCGCTGGATGCGGCGGGGGCCGAGGATGAACGCCTCGAGGGGCAGCACGGTGGTCGCGTCCGCCGTGCGCAGTTCCACGCGAGCCCCCAGGGCGAGCAGCGCGGGCACGCCATCCGCCGCCGGAGAGGCATTGCACAGATTGCCGCAGACGGTGCCCGCGTTCTGGATCTGCGCACCGCCGATCTCGCGACCCGCCTGTCGGAGGGCCTCCAGCGAAGCCGGGAGCGGTGCACGGCAGACCTCCGACCACGTGGCCGCGGCACCGACACGCCAGTGATCGCCGAGGTCGTCGACCCCGCGCAGTTCGGGGATGGCCGTGATGTCGAGCAGGTCACCGGTGATCGGTCGACCGACGTGCGCGGGGTACAGGTCGGTGCCGCCCGCCACGATGCCGTAGCGTTGCCGTCCCAGCGCGTCGAGCGCAGCGGTCAGCGAATCGGGACGAAGGTAGGTGCTCACGGGGGCGTCGGGCGGATCGCATCGCGCAGGCGCTGCGCAGTCCGCGCGATCTTACCTTCGCCCGACGGCGACGTCGCGCGTCGGTCCGGACGCCCGTCCGCTCCGGACGGACCTCAGTTCGGGCAGACGCCCGCAAACTGCTTGGCGAGATCCGACGGGCCGGACTTGTCCTGCCTCGCGCCTTCCTCGCCGAGGATGTCCGCGGCGTCCTGCTGCTGTTTTTGCAGCGCGGCGAGATCCTTCTTCATCCGGTCGCACTGTTCCTTCGAGACCGAGGTCGGGGCCCCGCCGGCGGCCACGGTGGTGGGTTGGGCGCGGGCGGCGGCCTTGTCGGACGCGGCGGCCCGCTCGGCGGCTGCGGCGCGGTCGGCCGCGGCCTTGTCGGCCAGCGCCTTCTTCTCGGTGACGCAGTCCGCCTCGATCAGGGAACGCACTTCCGCCGGCGACCCCTGCGACCGGTAGACCTGTACCACGAACTTCTTGCGCGCCGCCTTCTCCTCGAACGGGATGTATTCGTTCTCGACGCCGGCCAGGGCCTGGGCCGCCGTCACGCCTGCAGCCTTCTTGCGAGCCAGGCGTTCCGCATCTTCGCCCAGCGTGGTGCAGGACCGCGCGGCGTCCGAGGTGGACGACGAGCGCCGGGTCGTGGTCACCACCTTCTGGCCCTGACCGCAGGGCTTGTCGGCATAGGAGCCGTCGGGGCAGCGATACACGTTGGCGGCAACGACGGGAGCGGCAGGCAGCGCGAAGAGGGCGGCCAGCACGGCTGACGGGAGCATCTTCATGGCAGGGCATTCTCCGGAGGGGCGTCGGACAGGGGACGGGGAGCGCCCGCCACAGGGGCGTTTTCGGCACCCGGGCTGCGGACCTGAGGCCGGGCGGCGGGGCCGGCCTTTCGATGCGTCGCGGCCGGGTGGCATCGGCTATGATCCGGCGACCTTCCGTGCGTGTCGAGGAACCGCCCATGCCGTTGCAGGTCGACGTGATATCCGACGTGGTGTGTCCGTGGTGCTACATCGGCAAGCAGCGGCTCGACGAGGCGCTGTCGCAGTGGCGCCGGACGCATCCCGACGACGAGATCGAGGTGAACTGGCACGCCTTCCAGCTGAATCCCGGCATGCCCGTCGAAGGGATGGACCGGCAGACCTACGTGGCCGAGAAGTTCGGCGGGCCCGAGCGCGCCCGCGAGATCTACGCGAGAGTGACCGCGGCCGGCCGCGATGCCGGCATCGACTTCGACTTCTCGCGGATGCAGATCCAGCCCAACACCCGGCAGGCGCACCGCCTCATCGCCTGGGCGTCCGAGCAGGGGCGTCAGCACGCGCTCGTCGATGCCCTGTTCCGCGCCTACTTCCTGTCCGCGCACGACCTGACGCAGGACAGCGTGCTCGCCGGGATCGCCGCCGAAGCGGGCCTCGACCGCGAGGCCGCCGGCGTCTTCCTGGCGTCGGATTCACTGGCCGACGCGGTTGCCGAGGACGAGGCACTGGCACGCGACCTCCAGGTGCAGGGCGTGCCCTTCTTCATCATCAATCGACGGCTGGCGCTCTCGGGGGCTCAGCCTGCCGACGTGATCTCGCAGGCCATCCGGGAGGCGACGGCGTGAGGGGGACGGCGGGCACCGGTCGGCGGGTATGAACGCGTCCGGAGTCGGTCGGGCAGGGATCGATGCTGCCGCGCAGCGCATTGCCGGCCGTGTCCGCGAGACGCCGGTCATCGCGTTCGACGCGACGGGCGCGGTCGTCCTCAAGCTCGAATGTCTGCAGCACGCCGGGTCGTTCAAGCCGCGCGGTGCGTTCAACCGGATCCTGTCGTCGCCCGTGCCGGCGGCCGGCGTCATCGCGGCGTCCGGCGGCAATCACGGCCTGGCCGTGGCCTACGCCGCCCGCGAACTCGGCATCACCGCCGAGATCTTCGTTCCCGAGACCACCCCCGCGATCAAGCTGGCACGACTCGACGCGCTCGGCGCCGCGGTCCATCGCGTCGGACGCGAGTACGCCGAAGCGGCGCTGGCCTGCGGGGAACGCCAGCGCGAGACCGGTGCGCTCATGGTGCATGCATACGACCAGGACGCCGTCGTCGCCGGTCAGGGCACGGCCGGGCGCGAGTTCGACCGGCAGGTGCGCGGACTCGACACGGTGCTGGTGGCCGTCGGCGGTGGCGGCTTCATCGGCGGCGTCGCGGCATGGTTCGAGGGTCGCGCTCGCGTCATCGCCGTCGAACCCGAGACGTCCTGCGCGTTGCATGCCGCCCTGGCGGCCGGACAGCCCGTGGACGTCGATGTGAGCGGCATCGCCGCGGATTCTCTGGGCGCGCGCCGCGTCGGCTCGGTGATGTTTCCGATCGCGCGGCGCTGCGTGGAGCGCGTCGTGCTTGTCGACGACGGCGCGATCCGGGATGCGCAGCGCCTGCTGTGGAATCAGTTCCGCGTCGTGGCCGAGCCCGGAGGTGCTGCCGCACTCTCGGCGCTCCTGTCCGGTCGCTACCGTCCCGAACCCGGCGAGCGGGTCGGGGTCTTCGTGTGCGGCGCCAATTGCGACCCGGCGACGGTGGCGTCGTCGTGATCGATCTTCCTCTCGGAGCGGTGGCGTGACCAAGCCTGTATCGAAGACCGCGTTCTACTGCGGCGGCGTGCGGATGTCGGATGCGCGCAGCGACGACCCGCTCGTCGGCGACACGTTCGCCGAGCGGCTGATGGGGCCGGACGGCGAGGCGGTGTTCGAATCCTTCCGCGGCTTCGACCGGGAGAACGCCTCCAACATCGTGCGGCACCGGATCATCGACGACCTGCTGCGCGAACGCTTCAAGGGACACCCCGAACGGCTGACGGTGCTGATCGGCGCCGGCCTCGACACCCGTGCCTTCCGGATGCGCACCGGGACGTGGGTCGAGTTCGACGAACCCGAGATCATCGAGCGCAAGGAACGTCTCCTGCCAGCGGCGTCCTGTCCGGTGCCGTTGCGGCGGATCCCCATCGAATTCGCGCACGAGCGCCTGGAGGAGAAACTGGCGCCGTTCGTCACCGACAAGCGCGTCAGCGTGGTGATGGAGGGGGTCACGATGTATCTCGACGAAGCGGCCATGCGCGCAACGGCGCAGACGCTGTGCCGGCTGTTCCCGGTGCACTCGCTGATCTGCGATTTCACGACGGCTGCGTTCTTCCGCCGCTACGGCGCGCGCGTCCATCGCCAGATCGAGGCGCTGGGGGCCCGCTTCACCTGGACCCCGGACGATCCCGTCGGGGTGATGGCGTCGAGCGGCTACCGCCTCGTGAACCGCGTCTCGATCCCGTTGCGTGCGGCGGAGCTGGGCCGCCTGCGGGCACCCGTCTGGCTGATCCGTCGTTTTCTCCCGTCGCTGCGGGACGGATATTCCGTCCACGTATTCAAACCGGAGTAGCCGGCGGTTCCTGCGTTATCCTCTCCGGCAGATCGGGGACGGCGCCGGCGGCTTCCTTGCCGGGAGGCGCGCCGGCCGGAACCCCGGCACACGGCACCCCCACCCGATCCGGGACATGACCATGCGACGCTTCGCCGATTTGCCAAGGCGGGGAACGGCTTTGCCGAGATGACGGCAGTCCGGTTTCCCGCGCGCCCGCGCCCCCGTAACGGGATAGCGCTCCTCGCCTTCCTTGCCGCGGTCTCGCTGGCCCTGGCCGCCGGCTGCCGGGACAAGCCGTCCGCGGCCGAACCTTCGCGTCCTCCGGACGACCCGGCGATGATCCGCCCGGCCCCGGCGGTGGTCGCGCAACTCACCCTCGAGTCGGTGTCCGAGCAACCGGCCCGGCAGGTGCTGCGCATTCCCGGCGGCGTCGGGCTCAACGAGACGCGCGTCGCCCGCATCGGTTCGAACGTGACCGGCCGGATCACCGAGGTCCACGCGCTCCGGGGCCAGCCGGTGAAGACCGGATCCGTGCTCGCGACGGTCCGCAGCAACGAACTCGGCGAAGCGCAGTTCGCCCTGCTCAAGGCCAAGGCCGACACCGACCTGCTCGATCGGGCCGCCCAGCGGGCGCGCCAGCTGTTCGAGGCCGACGTCATCAGCGAGGCGGAGTTGCAGCGCCGGGCCAACGAGCTGCAGATCGCCAGGGCGCAACTGCGATCGGCGCAGAACCAGTTGCGGGTACTCGGCATGAGCGATCCCGAGATCCGCGACGTGCTCGCCACCGGCGAGATCCATTCGCAGTTCTCCGTGCAGTCCACGCTGGCCGGCATCGTGGTCGACCGCAAGGTCACGCGCGGGCAGGTGGTCCAGCCGGCGGACGAGCTGTTCACGGTGGCGGATCTCGCGTCGGTGTGGGTCGTGGCGGAGGTCCCGGAGCAGGAGAGCAGCGCGCTCTCCGTCGGCCAGTCCGTCCGCATCCTGATTCCCGCACTGGGCGGCGATCCGATCGAGACGCGCCTGATCTACGTGTCCGCCACGGTCGATCCCGAGAAGCGGACCGTGCTGGTGCGTTCCGAACTCGCGAATCCGAAGGGCCTCTACAAGCCGCAAATGCTGGCCACGGTGCTGATCGAGAGCGCGCCGGTGCGCTCGCTGATGATCTCCGAGGAGGCCGTGATCCGCGAGGACGGCAAGGAGTACGTGTTCCTCGAGGCCGGGGCCGGCGCCTACAGGTTCGTGCCGGTGGAGCTGGGGGCCGAGTGGCAGCGCCTGCGTCCGGTGAAGTCCGGGCTCTCCGGCGGTCAGCGCATCGTCACGAAGGGCGCCTTCCACCTGAACGGCGAACGCCGCAAGAAGGACCTCGGCGGGTGAGCCGGTGATCGAGGGACTCGTGCGGGCCGCGCTCCGGCAGCGGCTCATCGTGGTGGTCGTCGCGCTGTGCCTGCTCGTCTTCGGGCTCGACGCCGCGCGCCGGCTGTCGGTGGACGCGTTCCCCGACGTGACCAACGTGCAGGTCCTGATCGCGACCGAAGCGCCCGGACGTTCCCCCGAGGAGGTGGAGCGCTTCGTCACCGTGCCCATCGAGATCGGCATGACCGGTCTGCCCGGCATGACGGAGATGCGCACCCTGATCAAGCCGGGCCTGTCGCTGGTCACGCTGGTGTTCACCGATGCGACCGACGTGTACTTCGCCCGGCAACTGGTCATGGAGCGCCTGCTCGAGATCGGCCCCCGACTGCCGGCGGGCATCACGCCGGTGCTCGGACCGGTGTCCACCGGGCTGGGCGAGGTCTTCCAGTACACCCTCGACAAGGACGCCGACGGCGACAGGCCGCTCGCCGAAGAGGACCTGATGCAGCGCCGGACGATCCAGGACTGGGTGGTCCGGCCGATGCTGCGCTCGATTCCCGGCGTGGCCGAGATCAATTCGCAGGGCGGCTATGTCAAGCAGTATCAGGTGCTGCTGCACCCGGACCGCATGCATCACTACAACGTCACGGTGAAGCAGGTGTTCGAGGCGCTGGAGCGCAACAACGCCAACGCCGGCGGCGGGATCGTGCGGCATTTCGCCGAGCAGCATCTCGTGCGCGGTCTGGGGCTGGTGAAGAACGTCGAGGACATCCAGGGCATCGTCCTGAAGGAGGTCGACGGCACGCCGGTGTACATACGCAACGTGGCGGACGTGAAGATCGGCCACCAGGTCCGGCAGGGCGTGCTCGTGAAGAACGGCGTGACCGAATCGGTGGGCGCCGTGGTGATGATGATGCGCGGCGGCAATGCGAAGGAGGTCGTCGGGCGGATCAAGGCGCGGGTCCGGGAGATCAACGAGCGCGGCATGCTGCCCGACGGCCTCAAGATCGTTCCGTTCTACGACCGCACCGACCTGGTGGATGCCGCGCTGCAGACCGTGATCAAGGTGCTGGTCGAGGGCGTGCTGCTCGTGATCGTCGTGCTCGTGCTGTTCCTCGGCGATCTGCGCTCGAGCCTCATCGTGGTCGCGACCCTCGTGCTGACGCCGCTCGCGACGTTCATCGTGATGAACCAGGTGGATCTGTCGGCGAACCTGATGTCGCTCGGCGGGCTCGCCATCGCGATCGGCCTCGTGGTGGACGGTTCGGTCGTCGTGGTGGAGAACACCTACGCGCACCTCGGGCACGCGCGGCAGGTGGCGGAGAGCCGCTCGCACATCGTGTTCCGCGCCGTGACGGAGGTCGCGGTGCCCGTGATCTTCGGCGTCGGCATCATCGTTCTCGTGTTCCTGCCGCTGATGACGCTGAAGGGGATGGAGGGCAAGATGTTCGCGCCGCTCGCCTTCACCATCGCCATCGCGCTCACGATCTCGCTCGTGATGTCGCTCGTGCTGTCCCCGGCCCTGTGCCTCTACGGCCTGAAGGGAGGCGCCGAGCACGACACGCGCCTCATCGCCGCGATCAAGCGGCCCTATGTGCGGCTGCTCAACGCCGCCCTCGCCAACCGCCGGATGACCGTCGCCGCGGCCGGCCTGGCCTTCGTCGGTTCGCTCGCGCTGGTGCCCTTCCTCGGTTCGTCCTACGTGCCGGAGATGAAGGAGGGCGCGCTGGTGCCCAACATCATCCGCGCCCCGAGCATCGCGCTCGAGGAATCCATCGCCCTCGAAATGAAGGCCATGGCGCTGATCCGCGGCATTCCCGGCGTGAGCCTCGCGGTGTCGGCCGTCGGACGCGGCGAGAGCCCGGCCGATCCGCAGGCGCAGAACGAGTCGTCGCCGATCGTCAGCCTGAAGCCGCGCAAGGAATGGCCGCCGGGCTGGAACCAGGACACGTTCGCGGACGCGATCCGCGAGAAGCTCGCTGCCATTCCCGGTGCCCAGATCGTGATGGCCCAGCCGATCTCCGACCGCGTGGACGAACTGGTCACGGGCGTGCGCGCGGACGTCGCCGCCAAGGTGTTCGGCGACGACCTGCAGGAACTGACCCGGATCGCGAACGAGATCGCGCGCGTGGCCGGCACGCTTCGCGGCATGCAGGACGTGCGCGTGGAGCGTGCCACCGGGCAGCAGTACCTTGCCGTCGACATCGACCGGCCCGGCATCTCCCGGTACGGCATCAACGTCGCGGACGTGCACGACATCATCGAGATCGCCATCGGCGGCAAGGTCGCCACCAGCATCTACGAAGGCGAGCGCCGCTTCGAGGGCGTGGTCCGGCTGCTGCCGGCGTTCCGGGAGAACGCCGATGCGATCCGGTCGCTGCTGCTGCCCACGCCGAGCGGCGCGCAGGTGTCGCTGGAGGCGCTGTCGAACGTGCAGCAGGCCGAAGGGCCCGCGCAGATCAGCCGCGAGACCGGGCGCCGGCGTCTCGTGGTGGGCGTGAACGTGCGCGACCGGGATCTCGGCGGTTTCGTCGCGGAGCTGCGGCAGGCGGTCCGGGCGAAGGTCGCGCTGCCGACCGGCTACTACATCCAGTGGGGCGGACAGTTCCAGAACATGGAGCGTGCACTGAACCACCTGGCCATCATCGTGCCGATCACCATCGCCGGCATCTTCTTCCTGCTGTTCCTGCTGTTCCGCGACCTGCGGGTCGCCATGCTCATCATTCTCGTGCTGCCGTTCGCGTCCATCGGCGGCGTCGTCGGGCTGTTCGTGTCCGGCGAGTACCTGTCCGTGCCCGCCTCCGTCGGCTTCATCGCGCTGTGGGGCATCGCGGTCCTGAACGGAGTCGTGCTCGTGTCCTGCGTGCGTGCCCAGCGGGAGGAAGGCGGTTCGGTGCGCGAGGCGGTCGTGAAGGGAGCCCTCATGCGCTTCCGTCCGGTGATGATGACGGCGACCGTGGCCATGCTCGGCCTGATCCCGTTCCTGTTCGCCACCGGGCCCGGATCGGAAGTGCAGCGTCCGCTCGCGGTCGTCGTGATCGCGGGCCTCATCACGTCGACCCTGCTCACCCTCGTGGTGCTGCCTGCCCTGTACGAATGGTTCACGGCCACCGAGGATCCGCCGCCCGCTGCGCCGCAGGCCGGCGGGATCCGGTGACGGTCCGTCGGTCGCGTGTCGCCGTTTGCGCGATGCAGCGTGCAGTCACCCTGGTCGCGGGGTAGCCTTTCGCGATCTTGCGAGGGAAGCGGGCGACGGTCCAGGGCCGTGCGTCCGGTACACATCAAATGGCGTTGGACGCAATCGGAGCGAGGAGAAGCCGATGTCACGACGACGGGATCTCATCGCCGAACTGTTTCGGGAGGATCTGGCGGGATGGCGTTCGATCGATGCGGTCAGCGGCGTGCGGATTGCATCCCGGGGTGAAGCCTGCGAGCACTGCCGCTCCCTGCTCGGTGACTACCGGTGGGACACGGTTCCGGCGTTTCCGCCGCGCTGCTGTGCGGACGAGTACGGATGCTCGAGCTGGTGGGAACCGCTGGTCGAGTCCGGCTGAGCCGCAGGTCCGGCGGTGAACTACATCTCGTGCATGCCGGGGCGTTGTCGCAGGCGCGAAGGAGCGTCGGTCGATCCGGGGTCCCGGGCCGGCGGCGGCAGCGGTTGCGGCGTCGCGCCCGGCGCGCGGGCCGCACGGAAGACCATGCGCACCTGGCTGACGGCCGCGCCCCTGGTGTTGTCGAACACCACGAAGTAGGTGCCGGCCGCCGGTATCGCGACGGAGAATGACAGTGCCTTGTCGACCGGCGCCGTGAACAGTGCCTCGGTCACGGCCGGATAGCGCTGGACGTCGGCCTCGGTCAGCAGCGACACCACGATGCGGCCCGAGGCCTGGATGGCGAACGCCACGCGGGCCTCGGCGGGCACGTTGCGCAGCCGCAGGCTCTTGTGGGTCCCGGCCGGGACCTCGGTGGTGATCTGGATCTGGGCGGCTTGCCGGGCGGGCGGGAGTTGCGCCTGCGCGTGGCCCGCGCAGGCCGCTGCCGCGGTCGCGGCGATGAACCGCGCTACTTGCCGCCGAACTGGACTTTGCACTTGGCGCCCGCCGGAATGTGGAGTCCCGGGTTGGGCAGTTCGAGCCGAACGCCGAACGTCCCGCTCGCGGCGTCGATGATGGTGTCCACCGTCGTGACCTGCGCCTTGAAGCGCCCCCCCGGGGCTTCGGGCTTCACGAACCCCTGCGACCCCTTGCGGATCTTCCCGAACTGACTGGCGGGCAGGACCACTTCCACGTGCAGCGGGTCGACCTCGGCGAGCTTCAGGATCGGGTCCTTCACGTTGGAGGTCGCGAACTCCCCGGGCGAGAGATAGCGTTCCACCACGACCCCGTCGAACGGACTGCGGATGGTGCGCAGCTTCAGGACTTCCTCGGAGCGGGCCAGTTCGATCTCGGCGAGCTTCTGGTTCTCGCGCGCTTCCCGCAGTTCGGACTCCGCGAGTTCCCGCTGGGTGCGGGCTTCGTCGAGCGCGCCGGCGGAGACGAAGTTCTGCTTGAACAGCTCGGCCGTGCGCTCCTCCTTCTTGGCGGCGAAGTCAAGGCGCGATTCCGCCGCCTTGAGCGGCCCTTTCATGGTCGCCTTCGAGCGTGCCAGATCCACCGCGGCCCGCTCGGCGCCCGATTCCAGCATCGCGATGATCTGGCCGCGCTTCACGGGGTCGCCGCGCCGCACCAGCACCTTGTCGATGAGGCCTTCCACCGGGCTGCGGATCTCCACCGTGTCGCGAGCCTCGATGAGGCAGTCGTATTCCTCGGCGTGGACGACTGTGCTGACAGGAAGGACGGCGGCGCACAGACCGAGCGCGCGAACGACGGGGAGAACTCGCATGAGGGAGGGCCGTACCGAGGGAAAGTCGGCGGATTCTGGCCGGTCGGTGCCGGGAAGTAAAGGCAGGGTCCGATCGCCGGAAAGGGCCGCCGAACCTGATATTCCATGAGAATAGACAAACCTAACGGAGCGGAGTAATTTGCCCTCCACCTGAGGAGACCTTCCTCCAGATGCCCGATCGGGGCATCCCGCATCCTTGGGCCGCGATCACATAACACGAACTATGTTTTTCGGGGCACCAGGGTAGCCGAACTACCCGGACCCTCTGTTCCGCGCCGCTTCTCTTGGCGTGCAGTCTGCCCGCAAGGTGGGGTGAACCTCTGCGGGTCCGGTGCCGGAATTTCCGGTGGAGTCGTGCGCACCCGCGCCGCCCGCATCACTGATCGACTGGGTTCACCTCGCAGGTGTGCCGTTCCCCGCTGTCCGGCTTGAGTTCGCAGTCGGTGCAACCCGTCGCGTGCGCGGCGGAGGGAGCGGGTCATGCTCGGACGCAACGTTCTCGATCGTCTCTTCGGCGGCCGCCGGTCCACTGCCTTCCGGAGGACGCCCGTCCCGTTCCGGCGAAAGGCCGTGTTCGAGGCACTGGAACCGCGGGTGCTGCTGTCGGCGGACGGTGCCGCCACGACGCTGCCGCCGCTGCTCCTCGAACCGCAGGTCGTCGAGGACACGGTGCCGGGCGCCACGGCCGGCACGCCGTCCGGCGAAGTCGTCGTTTCGCAATCGACGCAGACGATCGAGATCCTCGACCCCGATCCCGTCTCGATGACCATGGCGGCCGACACCGCCGCGGCGTCGGCCTTCACGTACTTCGATCTGTCGGGCTTTCCTGAATTCCTCGGAGAAGGCCCGGGCGGGCTCACGGGCGAACAGGGCGGCGCGCTGCTGCCGGTCCTGCCGAGCAACGTCGCGGGGAGCACCACGGGGCTGATGGGGCCGATCCGGACCGGCGCCGGGCAGGTCGAGGGCATGATCGGCCGCCCGGTCGCCGGCGCCGTGCAGGCCGTGGCCGTGTCGCCGGTCGATCCGAAGGTCATCTACGTCGGCACGACGAACGGCGGCGTGTGGAAGACGACCGACGCGACCCGCACGATCACCGTCGATCTGAACCAGTTCACGGACCCCCTGATGGAGGAGGGGCCCAACATCACCGCAGCGGGCGCCGCGGCCACCGACGCCGGGATCGCCGGCAATCTGGTCGCCGGGACCTACCGTTACCGCGTGACCTTCGTCAACGCGACGACCGGCATCGAGACCCGGGCCTCCGAGGCGTTCAGCGTGACGCTCGGCGCCGGCACGCACCAGGTCCAGATCGCGAATCTGCCGACCGGCCCGGTCGGGACCTCGGCCCGCCGCCTCTACCGTCTGGATCCGGGCGCCACCGAGTACAAGCTGCTGCCGGGGCTCGCCGCCGACAACGTCACGCGCAACCTCACCGACAACGTCGCGGCGGCCGGCCTCGGCGCGGCCCGTACGCGCGACATCCTGTTTCCGCACTGGCAGCCGCTGACCGACACCTGGGATTCGCTGTCGATCAGCGCGCTCGCGATCGATCCGACCGATGCGACCGGGAACACGATCTACGCCGCCACCGGCTCGCGCAGCAGTTCCGCCGAAGGCGGGGCCGCGATCGGCATCCTCAAGTCGACCGACGGCGGCGCCACCTGGTCCTTGAAGGGGTCGGGGCCGGGCGGGTTCGCCGGGCATGTCGTGTTGTCGATGGTCGCCACGCAATTCCGGGCGGCGGACACTTCCCTGCATCCGGTGCTGCTGGTGGGCACCGCCCGGTCCGGGGCCGAAGCCGGTCGGGTCTATCGCAGCCTCGACGGCGGCGACACGTGGCAAGCCGTCGGTGCGCCACCTGCGGGTCTGCAGGCCCCGGAAGACAATCCGGAGGCCGCCGCGGCGCCGGTCGTCACCGGCGTCACTGCTGTGGCCGGCGCGGGCGGCAGCATGCAGACGGGCAGCTACCGCTACAAGGTCACGTTCGTCGACGCCGCCGGCCGGCAGAGCAATGCGTCCGCGCCGGTCAGCGTCACCCTCACGGCGGGCCAGGACCAGGTCACGTTAGGCGCGCTGCCCCTCGGGCCGGCCGGTACACAGGCACGCCTGATCTACCGCGCGGCCGGCACCAACAGCACCTTCCAGCTTGCCGGTCGCATCGCGGACAACACGACCGTCTCGTTCGTCGACAAGCAGCGCGCGCTGCTGCCCGACGACACGGCCACCACGGCCACGCCCGGCAACGTCGCGGGCGGCGGACTCAGCCAGGGCGACTACTTCTATTTCTTCACGTTCGTCGACGCCGCCGGCAACGAGAGCGGCGCCTCTCCCGGCGCGCTGGGCACCGTGGCCGCCGCGCAGAACAAGATCGATCTCGCCGCCATTCCCCTCGGACCGGCCGGCACGACGGCGCGCAACCTCTACCGGACCACCGCCAACGGCAGTTTCGGCGACGCGGCCCGCATCGCCACGATCGCCGACAACACGACCGTGGTTTTCGAAGACCGCCTCGCGGACAGCCGGGTGGCGGCGGCCGCACTGCCGCCGGGAACGATCACGGACCTGATCGAGGTCCGCGATCCTGCCGATCCGGCGCGTGGTGTCCTGTTCATGGCCCATCGAGGCGACGCCGGATTCAACGGCGCGGGCATCTACCGCAGCACGGACGGCGGCGCCACGTGGACGCTGATCTCCGGCAACGTGCCCGACATCCCCAGCCTGTCCGAGGCCGGCGCCGTCTACGAGTTCAATCTGGGCAAGCGGCCGTTCGGCCAGGTGATCGGCGCCCCCACGCCGGCGGCCCGCCCGAATGCCGCCGCGGTCAATGGCGCCGCCGGCCGGCTGCCGACCGGGGCGTACCAGTACGCCTACACGTTCATCGATGCCACCGGTGCCGAGGGGAATCTCTCGCCGGTACGCAACGTCACCCTCACCGGCAACAACAACCAGGTCAACCTGACGGCCATCGCCGCGGGGCCGGCCGGCACGCAGGCCCGGCGCGTCTACCGCACCGATCCCGGCGATACCGTCCTGCACCTCGTCCACACGATCCGCGACAACGTCACGACCACGTGGAACGACACGGGGGACGACGCGAGCATCGTCCGCATGGACCTCGCAGCGCAGGTGATCGGGGCCGACGTGCGCCTGTACGTCGCGGTCCTCGGCGACAACCTGCGCAACGGCACGGACATGAAGCGGCTGTTCCGGCTCGACGATCCGCTCGGACCGGCCGCGGCCTGGAACGCGATCCTCGACACGGCCGGCAGCCGCGAAGTCACCAACGGCGTGCCCGCCTTCCAGGATCTGAATCCCGGTGGCCAGGGCGACGTGCATTTCTCGATGTCGGCGGACCCCGCCGCGCTCGGCGTCGTCTACATGGCGGGCGACACCCAGGTGGCGGTCGGCGTGAACAACCCGGCCGGCAACACCGAGTTCTCGTCGCGCATGTTCCGCGTCGACACGACCCTGCCGATCGCGGCCACCATCACCGGAAGCACGGCGACGGATCCCTCCCGGGGCACGCCGGTGGTCGGTACCTCGGCGCCGCTGCCGGGACCGGCGGCGACGCTGGCCTTCTCGCCACCGGTCGCCGGCGGCAACGTGGCGGCGGGGACGTACCGGTACCTCGTCACGTTCGTCGACGCGAACGGCGTCGAGAGCAATCCGTCGACGGCAGTCATCGTTCCGGTCGCCGCCGCCAGCCAGGTCAATCTGACGACGGTCCCGCTCGGACCCGCGGGCACGACCGCGCGCCTGATCTATCGCACCGAAGCGAACGGCACGCTCTTCCGGCTGCTCGATCGCCTTGCCGACAACGTCACGGCCGTCTACACCGACAACAAGGCCGACGCCGCGCTCGGCACCTTCCGCGGCATCCCGGCCGCGCCCGACATCGCCGCCGCCGGAACCGCCGGTGCGGGACAGGCCGGCGGCGGCGCCGGTCTCGGCGTCGGCGCGTACAACTACGTCTTCACGTTCTTCGACGGCCAGGGCGCCGAGAGCGCGCCGAGCGCGCAACTCGCCGTGGCCGTGGCCGCGGGACAGAACCGCGTTCAACTCACCAATCTGCCCGGGCTGCCGTCCGGCGCGACGGGGCTGGGCATCTACCGCACGGCCGTCGGCGGCAACCGGTTCCAGCTCGTCGCGTTCATCACCGATCCGCAGGTGCGGACCTTCACCGATACGCGCACGGACGCGACGCGCTTCATCGAGCGGGCGCCCAACTATGCGACCGCGCCGAACATCGCCGGATCGGGCATGGCCGCCGCGCCGCAGGCCGGTGCGGGCCTGACCCCGAACGCGACCTACCAGTACGGCGTGACGTTCCTCGACGCCGGCGCCTTCCAGAGCCAGATGAGCGCGCCGCTCTCGGTGGCGCTCGGCGCCGGCCAGGGGCGCGTGCAGCTCACGAACATCCCGACCGGGCCGGCCGGCACGACCGGCCGCATCCTCTACCGGACGTCCGCCGGCGGCACCGATTTCCGGATCGTCACGATCCTCGCCAACAACACGACGACGACCTTCACGGACACCACGCCCGACCGGTTCGCCACGGCGGCGGCGCCGAACGGACGCGTCGACGTCCTCGCGCCCCACGCCGACGCCCCGGTCGGCACGAGTCCGCATGCGGACTCGCGGGCGATGGGGTTCGATGCCAGCGGCCGTCTGATCCAGGGCGACGACGGCGGGCTCTACCGGCTCAACAGCCCGAACACCGCCGGCCGGTTCTGGGAATCCCTGATCGGCGATCTGAGCGTCACGGAAGTCAACGACGTTGCGTACGACCCCATCAATCGCGTCATCACGATCGGCACCCAGGACACCGGCAACCAGGAGCAGGCTGCGCCGGGCTCGACGGAGTGGATCTCCGTGTCGCTCGGCGACGGCAACGGGCAGGCGGTGGCCGTCAACGCGGCCGGCACCGTGCGCTACGCCCTCGGCAACAACCTCGGGCTGCTGGTCCGACGGCAGTTCGATGCGAACAACCAGCTCGTGTCGGGCACGATCCCGGTCTTCAACGGCATCACCGGCATCAACACCGGTGCCGACAACATCAACGGCTTCATCGAAGCCCCGATCGTCGTCAACGCGGTCGACCCGACGCGCGTCGCGTTCGGCCTGAACGGGCTGTACCGCTCCCGCGTCGGTCCGGGCAACGTCGTCCAGCAGAACCAGGTGGTGCAGGTGGCGGACACCGGCGCCAACCTCACGGCACCGGTCGCCAACAACCGGGTCATCAGCGCACTGGCGTACGGCGGTCGCGAGGCGGACGGCACGCCCAACCCCAACATCCTCTACCGGGCACGCGGCAGCGAGGTCCGGGTCAGCGTGGACAACGGCACCAACTGGGGCGCGCGTGTCACCCTCTCGGACCGGATTCTCGACTTCGCGGTGGATCCGACGAACTGGCGCGTCGCCTACGCGGTCGGCTCCAGTTCCGTCTGGGCGACCGTCAACGGCGGCATCACGTGGGAGCAGATCGCCGGCGGCAGCGTCGGCTTCGGGGCGCTGGCCGCGAGCGAGATCAACACCGTCGAGCTGATCGTGTCCGACCAGAACGACATGCGCTTCGCGCTGCGCGACGGGACCACCTTCGATGTCTCCTTGCGGCACGCCAAGACGATGGCGGACGTCGAAACCTTCATCGAGGCGCAATCGCGTCTGCCCGGGTCCGCGGCCAACCGGGTCAACGTGACGCTCGACATCGCCGGCAGCCGCCTCGTGCTCACCGACACGACGGCGGGTGCGGGCACCTTCACCGTGACCGACCTCAATGGGGGCACCGTCGCCGCGCAACTGGGGATCGCAGGCGCGGGGGCCGGCGCGACGTTGAACGGCACCGCGCTGCCGGCGGCCTATGCGAACAACACGCAGCTCGACACCTTGCGGGTGGCGACGGGGGGTACGGGCCTGGTGCGCGGGACGGCGGCCAATCCGCCGAAGGACATCCTGCTGGTCGGCGCGCAGGACGGCACATGGCGCACGGTCAACCCGCTCGGCGACCCGGCCCATCCGGGCCTGTACCGCACGCTGCAGCCGGCGCACACGGCGACGGTTCGCTTCCCGGGCAACAACAACGACATGACGTTCACCGCCCGCGAAGCGGGGCTGGATCTGCGCGATCTCACCGTGCGGACGGTCGCCGCCGGGTCGAACTCCGTGGCCTTCGATCCGGCCACCAAGATCCTCACCTTCCGGCTCGCGTCGCCGCGCACGGCGAATCAGCTCGTCACGCTGATGCAGGGCACGGCGGCGGTGAATGCGCTGCTGCAGGCCAACACCGCGGAGGGCACCGGCAACGGCCAGATCGCGCCCGCGGCCAACGGCGTGACGGCGACCGCCCGGGTCCGCGACCAGGCCGGCGTCGGCCTGCGCTTCGACGGCCAGGACAACGATATCGACCTGACGCTCAACCAGCCCGGCGTCGACCTGTCCGGCATCGTGGTGACGTTCGTCGACCGCGGCGCCGCGCCCGCCAACCGCGTCGTGTGGGATCCGCACGCGAAGACGCTCACGTTCTTCGTCCAGGCGGCGACCACGGCCCAGCAGGTCGTGGACCTGTTGAACGGCTCCCCGCCCGGCGACGATGCCACCCGGGCGGCCGGCCTCGTGTTCGGCGCGTCACTCACCGATCTCGACCTCAGCGGTGCACCGGCCGCCGGGACGTCCGGCACCGGGACCGTCCTCCCGCGCGCCCTGCGCGTGTCGGTGTCGACGGGCACGCCCAAGTGGACCGAGTTCGCGCTGAACGTGCCGAATGCGGTCGTCACGGACATCGACTACGTGCCCGCGCTGTTCGACGGCGCCGGCGTGCAGCGGCCCGGCACCGACATCCTGCTGATCGCGACCCGCGGCCGGGGCGTCTGGAAGCTCGACAACGCGATGGCGGAGCTGCGCACGCCGTCCGTGCTGGAGGTGACCGGCGACGCCACGGCGGAGACCTTCCTGCTGCGCCTGGAACCCGGTCGGCCGGGCACCGTCGACCAGTATCTGGAAGTGCTGCGCAACGGGGTCCGCGTCGGCGACACGGTGCCGCTCACGGCGCTCCAGCGCATCGTGGTCAACGCCGGCGGCGGCAACGACATCATCCAGATCGACAGCCGCATCCGCGTGGTGGACGGCATCGCCGTCGACGGTCAGGCCGACAACGATTCGCTGGTCCTGCGCGGGCAGCCGGGCGATTCCCTGATCACCTTGAGCCCGGGCTCGAGCGGTTCGGTCGTGATCGGCGGCGCGAGCGGGACACAGTCGAGCGGTTTCCTGCGCGTGAACTTCACCAGCACGGAAATCGTCGACGCGAATCCGCCTGCGACCGACGCCCTGAGCACCGTGCGTTCCGGGCTCGACCTGTTCACGCGCTACGGCGGCTTCACGACGGCGCTGTCGCAGCAGCTCTCCGGCCTGCCGGCCGTCGGCGGCGGGCTCACGCAGGTGCTGGAGGGGGCGGCGTTCACGCCGATCCTGCCGCGGGGCGACCGCGGCGGGCTGATCGTCGGCGCGGTCGCCGGCGGCGGGGAAGAGGAGGACGAAGGCCAGGAAGCCGAACCCGGCGCGGTGCCGCTGCTCGCCCGCCTGCTGTTCCAGGAGAGCGGACTCGAGCTGGACGACATCGGCAGTGCGCTGACGGACTTCTCCGCGCTGCGCGCCGCGCTGGACGATCTCGACGAGACGGCCGGCAACGTGACGCTGACGGAGTCGGGCGCGACCCACACCATCGACATGCGCGTCACGCGCGACCTGAAGGGATCCGCGGATGTCGGCGTGGACGTGCTCGGCGGGGCGCTCGACCTCTCGGGCCGCATCGAACTGGCCGTCGAACTCGACGTGCACCTCGTCTTCGGCGTCGACGAGCAGGGCTTCTTCCTCGACACCACGGCCGCGGGCGGTCCCGAGATCCGCGTCCGCGACATCCACGTGAGCGGCTCCGGTCTCGCCAACGTCGGCGGCAGTCTCGGGTTCCTCAACGTGGCGCTGTCCGAACTGGATCTGCATTCCGGACCGGACGCGGGCGCCGACCTCGACATCCTCGACGCCGGCGCGGATCCGTTCACGGGGACCGACGATCACAAGCTGCGCCTGTACGAACTCGACGATCCGACCGCGCTCGCCGATGTCACGCTGGTCGAGGACCCGGTCAATCCCGATCTCACGCTGGCAGCCACCTTCCAGGCCAGTTCCGGGCTGTTCGGCGTGCCGCTCGCGGTGGCGACGGCCGACATCACCGCCACCTGGGACAGCATCTCCGATCCGTTCTCGGTCCAGTTGAACGGGCTCGGCGCCCTGGAAACGCTGAACGAGCAGATCCGCGCGGCCCTGCGCGCCGGGCTCGGCAAGCTCGACGAACTGGGCTCGTCGCTGTCCGGCATCGCGGCCATCAACACCGACCTCCCGATCCTGAACCAGAGCATCAACGAGCTGTTCGGGGTCCAGGCCCTGCTCGACATCGGCGAGGCCGTCGCCGACTATCTCGACGACCCGGATCCGTTCCACGCGGGGGTCGAACTGCCGAGCATGCGCGGCCTCCTGGAGACGCTGCGCTCGGCGCTCGAAGCGAAACTCGCCGCGGCCGGCGGTCGGGCCTCCGACGGGCCGCTGGACGTCTTCCTCGGCTACGACCGGTCCACCGACCAGATCCAGTTCGGCATCTCCCTGGACGCCGAGGGCAACTACACGACGCCCATCGACCTGAATCTCGACACCGCGGGCGGGCTCGCCGACCTGACGTTCAATGCCCAGGCGTCCGCCGGGGCGGCGCTCCAGGCCGACCTCGCCTTCGCGCTCGACGTCGGCGCGCTGATCGGCGGCGCCGATTTCCTCGACAGCTTCTTCATCACCGACGCGTCGGTGCACGGCGAGGTCTCGGCCAGTGCCGACGACATCGACGCCACGGCGCGGTTCGGTTTCATCGGCGTCAACATCGTCGATGGCCACGCCGGTGCCGAAGCGAGTTTCGACCTGTCGCTGAACGATCCCGGCACGGTGCCCGACGGCCGCATCACGCTGCGCGAACTCGCCGACGGCATCTCGAACCCGGGCACCTTCGTGCACGCGGGCATCGGCGGCAACATCGCACTCGTGCTGCCCATCAGCGCGCCCTTCCTCGGCATCGCCGCCGGACCGACCACGACGTTGTCGGTATCGATCCCGGACATCAGGGACCTCACCCACGTCCAGTACTCGCTGCCCACGGGGTTGTTCGACCTCTCCCGCTTCACCAACATGAACGCGGGGACCCTGATCAGCCTGCTCGCGAACATCACGAGCTGGATGTCGGACCTGAAGAACTCCGACGCCTTCAACCTCGACATCCCGCTGATCGGCGACGTCGTGCGCGGCGCGATCGAACTGTCGGACCTGATCCAGGACACGCTGCTCTACGACGACAAGGACAACGACAACGTCGCGGACGACGTCGAGAAGCTGGTCGACATCAACAACAACCCGAAATTCCAGACCGTCCAGGAACTCGCGCAGCGCCTCGTGGACATCCTCGGGCCGGGCAGTCCGCTCACCTACGACGCGGCCAGCGAGTCGCTGCTCATCAACCTGAGCCTGGCGCAGACGTTCGGGGCGATCGACGTGCCGCTCGACCTGAACCTCGACTTCGCGCCGCTCGCCGCCCTGACGACCGACGGCAGCCTGCACCTGTCCGCCGACGGCGAGCTGCACCTGAAGCTCGGCATCTACCTCGGCAACGAGGGCTTTGTCGAGCTCTCCGACAGCACCACGCTCGAGTCGCTGAAGGACGGCGCGATCCATATCAACGACGAGCTGATGATCGCCGCGCCCGTGGACGTGCGCTCGCTCTACGGCAAGCTCGACGAGGATGCCCGGTTCACCCTGGCGGTGAACGGCGGCAGCGCCGTCGAGGTCGGGGTGGCGGCGGCCGACACGACCGCCAACAGCACGGTGGACGATCTGGTCACCGACCTGAACGCGGCACTCGCCACGGCGGGCCTGTCGTCCCAGGTGCAGGCGGCGCGCGACGGCAACCGGCTGGTGCTGAATCCGCTGGCCGGCGTGACGTCGCTCGTGCTCCACGCCCTCAACGGGACCCCCGCGATCACGCAGATGGGATTCCGCGACGGGCAGACGCTCGCCGACGTGGGCGGGCAGCAGAAGCTGCGCGCCGCGGCGGAGGTGTCGGCGATCACCGGACAGCTGTCGGCCGACAGCCAGTTCATCGTGACGATGAACACGGTGAACGGCGGCGCCGGCGTGACGGTGAATCTCGCGTCCGCCGCCACGACGCCGAACCGGAACATCATCGACGTCGTCAACGACGTGCAGGCCGCCATCGACGCGGCCGAGGTCGGCGGCGTCAAGGTCCTGAAGGACAAGGTGCTGGTGGGGTCCATGGGCCGGCGGCTGCTGTTCACCGCCAAGGCGCCGGGCACGACCAGCTTCACGATCACGGGCGTCTCGGCGGCGCTCGTGAGCGACTTCGGACTCGCGGCCAGCCTGACGGGCAGCGGCGCGGACATCGTCGTGACCACCCGTGACGGCGTCGTCCACAACGTGTCGCTCGACGGGGCGACCACGCTCGGCGGCGTGATCAGCGCCATCGAGAGCGGCACCGGCAACCAGGTGCAGGTCGACTACGTGAACGACAACACGCGGCTGCGCCTGCGCGACACGACCGGTTCCGGGACGACCGTGTTCAAGGTGGAGAACGCGATCGGTTCGCTGGCGGCGAGCGCGCTCGGCATCCTCGGGTCGGATGTCGTGGACCCGGATGATCCGGACGAGGTGCGCGACTTCCAGTTCGACAGCGGCGCGCTGGGCGGGGTCGATCTCCTCGACCGGCTCTTCATCGAGGACGCCAGCGTCCGGGTCGGCTTCGACATCCACACGCCGCCGGATGGTCCCGACGCCGGCACCGAACCCGACGGCGTGAACCTCAACGGCCGCTTCGGCTTCGTCAGCGTCACGCTGCACGGCGAGGGATCGCTCGCGGGCAATCTCGAACTCGGCCTGAAGGATCCGGACCCGACCTCGCCCGACGGCCGCATCACGTTGAAGGAACTGGCCGACGGCCTGGACGACGTGACCTCCCTGATCCAGGCGCCCTCGCTGACCGGTCAGGGCGAACTCGCGTTCTCCGTGAACCTGAACCCGTCGTTCGGCCTGATCCAGACCGGCGCCGAGCCCACGGTCCGGCTGCAGGTGCTCAATTTCGGGGACCTGTTCGACCAGCGGCCCGATGCGCTCAACCTGATCACGGCCGGCGGCAGCCCGACGCGGACCGGCGCGAAGTCGTTCACGCTGACGGGCGACTTCACCGACCGGATGATGCGCGGCACGTCGCTGCATCTCGTCACGGCGGGCGGCACGGTGGACACGAAGATCGACACCATCGCCTTCGCGTCCGGCACGACCACGGTCACCGTGTTCGACGACATCGCGGCCGGTGCCGTCACCACGGCGACGGCGGCCACCGCGGCGGCGCCGGAGGTGCGCGTCACCACCGAGCACTTCGACGACCTCGGCAACTTCGACGACATCGGCTTCGGCGACATCCTCGCCGCGCTGCGCGGGCTCGTGGGCTTCCTCCAGCAGTTCGAGGCGTTCGGATTCCTGAACGAGAAGATCCCGGTCATCGACGTCAGCGTGAACGACATGCTGGCGTATGCAGACCGGTTCGCCGCCGCGCTCGATCAGGTCGGCGAGAACCCGGACGGGACGGTCCAGGTGCTCGAACAGAAGCTGAAGGAGATCTTCAACATCCCGCAATCGTCGAACCTGCTCGACCTCGCCCTGGTGCGGGACGGGGCGACGAACATCCTGCGCTTCGACCTCACGTTCAATCCGGACTTCTCCGAATCGCTGCCCATCGGCTTCGCGCTGCCGACGGAAGGCTTCGAGCTGTCCGGCGGCGCCGATCTGCGCACGCAGGGCAACCTCGACCTCAAGCTCTCGTTCGGTCTCGATCTGGCCGATCCGTCGCAGGTGTGGATCTTCAAGGACACGGGCATCCAGGGGCACCTGAATGCCGCCGCCCAGGACATCGCCTTCTCGATCGGCCTCGGCGATCCCGACGGCGGCGCATTCGTCGGCGGCCGCATCATCGACGGCGACCTCGCCCTCGACGGCAACTTCGGCCTCGTCCTGAAGGACACTGCCCTGATCGGCAGCACGAGCGACAGCAAGCGGATCCTGCTGACCGATCTGCTGGGCGATCTCGGCAGCGCGGTCGACGTGTCGATGGACATCGACGTCGACGGCACGCTGCCGGTGTACTTCCCGACCGAGTCGCTGTTCCGCGGCAACGTGGAGATCGGCGGGACACTGAGCGCCTCCGTCGACGACGGCATCGCGGTCGCGGGGACCGCCGGGCCGGCGAACGACACGTTCATCTACGTCGATCCGAACATCCTGAACTTCGACTTCGGCCAGTTCAGCGCGCTCGACAACCTGCTGCTGATCGTCGACGGCGTCGACGGCTTCCTCGGCTTCCTGCAGGACCTGCTCGACGGCGAGGTGGGCGGGATGAAGCTGCCGCTGATCGGCGACAAGCTTTCCTCCGCCACCACGTTCATCGCGGACTTCCGCTCGGAGTTCATCGACGGCCTGCGCAATGTCGTCGAGACCTCGAACGACCCGACCGCCAACTTCCTGTCGCAGAAGCTGTTCGAGCTGCTGCACGACGACCTCGGCATCCTCGAGGACCTGAACGGCGACGGCTCGGTGACGATCACCGACATCGAGCTGCAGACCAACGTCGACCAGCCGGGCGTGCAGCCGAGCAACCTCTACATGCAGTGGAACCTCAAGCTCGGGGGGCAGCTCGTCAATGCCGGCACGGGCATCGATTTCGATCTCGGGGTTCCCGGACTCGGCCTCGAAACGCGCGGGGCCGTGAAGGTCGACATCGGCTGGGACATGGACTTCGGCTTCGGCATCGGCGGCGGCAAGGGCTTCTACCTCGACCTGTCCGCCGACGACGAGCTGCGGCTCGACGTCGACGTGACGCTGCCGGGCGGGGGTCTCACGGGCCGCCTCGCGGTCCTGCAGCTCGACGCGAACGACAAGGGCGGCACGGGCCTCGGCGCCACGATCGCGGTCAATCTGTTTGCGAACACGCCCGGCGGCACGGACGACGAGCGCGTCGGCCTGGCCGATTTCGGGAACATCCGTTTCGATGCCGGTATCGCCGCCGAGGCGAACGTGGACCTCGGCCTCGAACTGCAGCTCAACAGCGATCTCGTGCCGGGCGCCGACACCGTCTTCCCGAAGGTCAAGGCCGACTTCGAACTGGCGTGGGGCATCGGCGATCGCGCCACCCATGATCTGGTCGCGTTCAGCGACATCGGCGATTCCATCCAGGACGGCCTCAAGCGCGTGGCCTTCGACAACATCGGACTCGACATGGGGAGCTTCATCTCCAAGTACGTGAAGCCGGTGGTGGAGGAGGTGCAGAAGATCACCAAGCCGATCCAGCCCGTGATCGAGCTGGTGACCACGCCCATTCCCGTGATCTCCGACCTCGCCGGACAGCCGATCACGCTGCTCGACATCGCGCAGGCGATCACGCCGCCGGAGAAGTTCAACGTCGGGCTGATCCGCGACATCGCCGGCATCATCACGCTGATCAACAGCATCCCGACCGACGTGGAGACGCTGTTCATCCCGTTCGGCGGCTTCACCATCTACGACGTCAATGCGCCGGCGGGCTCCAACCTGCGGCTCAACTTGACGGGCGGCAGCATCAGCAACCAGTTCCAGCTGCCGAACACGTCGGGCTTCAACCTGAACGGGGCGATCGACGCCATCGCTTCGAGCACGCCCGCGGCCACTTCGACCAAGTCGTTCACGAAGGACCTGGGCAACCAGAACTTCGGCGACATGATCTCGTTCCCGATCCTGAACGATCCGGGCCAGATCTTCGGGCTGCTGATGGGCAAGAAGGACATCACGCTGATCCGCATCGATCCGCAGCCGCTGAAGTTCGAGTTCAAGTACTCGGCGTTCTTCCCCATCTGGGGGCCGCTGGGGGCGGCGCTGGGCGGGAGGCTGGCGGCCAACATCGACTTCGCGTTCGGCTACGACACGCTCGGCCTGCTGGAATTCTTCGACTCCGGCTTCCGCAATCCCGAGACCCTGTTCGACGGCTTCTTCATCGACGACAACAACGCGCAGGGGCAGGACGTTCCCGAGATCCAGCTGACGGGCGGGATCACGGCCGCCGCGGAGATCAACCTGGGCGTGGCGAAGGCCGGCGTCGGCGGGGGCATCTTCGCGGAGATGAACTTCGACCTGCACGACCCGAACCGGGACGGCAAGGTCCGGCTCTACGAACTGGCCACGAACTTCCTGAACGAGGCCATCTACGGCGAACCGGCCCTGGCCCCGCTCGCCGTGTTCGACGTGAACGGGCGCATCTACGCGAAGCTGTTCGCCTACATCGAGTTCCTGTTCTTCAGCAAGGAATTCAACATCACGCCCGAGATCACGCTGGTCGATTTCGACATCCCGTTCACGCGCATTCCGACGCTGGCGACGGAGGTCAACCGGTTCGCGACCGCGCAGGCCGACCGGGCGCTGCGGCTCAACCTCGGCCCCTCGTCGGATCAGCGGCTCGAAGGCGACACGTCCGACATCGCGGAGCACGTCTTCGCGAAGACGGAGGACGGCAAGGTCAAGGTGTGGTCGGACCAGTTCGGCATCCCCGAATCGACGCCGCAGACCTACTTCCTGCCCGGCAAGATCATCGTCCAGGGCGGAGAGGGCGACGACATCATCGACCTGTCGGGCATCACCGATGCCAGCATCGAGTACGAGATCGACGGCGGCGGCGGCAACGACATCATCAGGCTCGGGGCCGGTCGCGGGGTCGTGCGGGGGGGCGAAGGCGACGACACGATCGAAGGCTCCGACGGCGACGACATCCTCTACGGCGAGGGCGGCAAGGACACGATCCTCGCGAAGGGCGGCAACGACGTCGTCTTCGGCGACAAGGGCAAGCTGTCGGAGGACAAGCTCGTCCTGACGGCGAGCACGGGCCTGACCGACGGCGGCGACATCATCCATGGCGGCGCCGGCGACGACCTGATCATCGGCGGTGGCGGCGGCGACACGATCGGCGGTGACCTCGATCCGACGGTGCCCGAGACGGACACCGACCCGGCCGGTAACGACATCATCTTTGCCGACGGCGTCACGCTGAAGCTCGGCGCGCCGTCAGCCTTCTTCAACATCCTCGAGATCAAGGACACCGACAAGGGCACCGCGAGCGGCAACGACCGGGTCTTCGGCAATCGGGGCAACGACCGCATCTGGGCCGGCAAGGGCGACGACAACGTGTCCGGCGGAGCCGGTGAGGACACGATCCTCGGCGAGAGCGGCTTCGACACGATCACCGGCGGCGATGCTCGCGACGTGATCGACGGCGGCGCGAACGATGACGCCATCGACGGCAATGCGGGCGACGACGAGATCCGCGGCGGGGATGGCAAGGACGTGATCCATGGCCGCACCGGAAACGACACGCTGTTCGGCGGCGCCGGGGTGGACGAGATCTACGGCGAGGAGGGCGACGACACGATCTCCGGCGACAGCGACCCGGACAAGCTCTACGGCGGTGGCGGTTCCGACACGATTCACGGCGGCGCCGGCAACAACCTGATCTACGGTGACGACAAGCCCGGCGACAGCACCGGGCCCGAGGCGGCGGACACGATCACCGCGCTGAACGACAGCGACACGATCTTCGGCCAAGGCGGCGACGACATCATCTCCGCCGGTGGCGGCAACAACCTCATCCAGGGCGATGACGGCGTCGACACGATCACCGCGCTCGGCACGGGCGACAGCGTGATCCACGGCAATGGCGGGGCGGACATCATCACCGTGGGCGATGGCAACAGCCGCATCTTCGGTGACGCCGACGGCGACACGATCACGGCCGGCAACGGCAATCACTTCATCCTCGGGGCTGCGGGCGACGACATCATCGTCGTCGGCACGGGCAACAGCGTCGTGCGCGGCAACAGCGGGGCCGACCGCATCACCATCGCCGGCGGCAACAACGTGGTGATCGGCGACGGCGGGATCAGCGACGGCACGCTCGCGGTCGAACGCTCGAACCTCGTCGACGCGGACCCGGGCGACGATGGTGCCGACGTCATCTCGATCGGTGACGGCAACAACGTCGTCTACGGCTTCCAGGGTGACGACACCATCACACTGGGCGCCGGGACGAATACGGTGCTGGGGGGTTTCGGCGATGACCACATCACCACCGGCGACGGCAGCGACTGGATCCGCGGCGAGGAGGGCAACGACGTCATCCTTGCCGGGGGCGGCAACGACCGCGTGATCGGCTTCCTCGGCGACGACGAGATCCACGGCGGGGCGGGGTCGGACATCATCTGGGCCGACGGCGAGATGTTCGCACCGGGCTTCTTCGACCTGTCCAACCCCGACAACTTCGATCTGCCCGACGGCTTCGCGCTGAACGAGGCCCGGTATCCGAGCGGCTTCCACGCGCCGCGCATCAATCCGAAGGTGCTGCTCGGACAGACCCTCGGCGAGACGCTGTTCGGCGTCGACGGCAAGGCCGCGCCCGGCAGCGCACCGACGTCCGACGGCCGCGACACCGTGTTCGGCGATGCCGGCATCGACTTCATCTTCGGCGGCAGCAACCCCAACACCTCGGGCAACGAGGTACTCGATGGCGGGGCCGATTCCGACTACATCGACGGCGGCGGGGGCAAGGACACGGTGCTGGGCGGCATCGGCGACGACGTGATCCGCGGCGGGGCCGGCGAGGATTCGGTCTCCGGCAACGACGGCATCGACCAGGTGTACGGGGACGACGGCGACGACGTCCTGTACGGCGATGCGGGTCGCAAGGGCGACGCGGGTCAGGGCGGTGACGCCTCGGTGGCGGAAGGCAGCCAGGCCGGTCAGCGGATGTACGGCGGTGGCGGCGTGGACCGGCTGTACGCCTATGCGGACATCACCGGTGTGGACTCGCCCAACTACGCGACCGAGATCGTCAAGGTCGGTGACGAGATGCACGGTGGCGCCGGCAACGACTACCTGTTCGGCAACCTGCGCCGCGACCTGCTGCTGGGCGACGACGGCAACGACTACCTGCACGGGGAGTCCGTGGCGGGGAACAGCTACGCGACCAACTTCCTCGCCGATGTGACCGGCGGCACGGCCTTCGACCCGATCCTCGGGTACGACGTGGGCGACCGGCTCTACGGCGGTTCCGGCCAGGACGATCTGTATGGCGGCGGCGGCGACGACGAGCTCTGGGGCGGGGCCGACGGCGACCGGCTGGAAGGCCAGAAGGGCAATGACCGTCTGTACGGCGGCGGCTGGATCGACTTCCTGATCGCCGATGTGAGCGAGCTGTACTTCGACGGGCCGGTGGCGCCGGTGGACATCATCGACGGTCACTTCGGCGACGCGTCGTTCGACGACGTGCAGGACGACAACGCCACGGACATCCTGCTCGTGAAGGGCATCGACCTGCACGACGACGTGATCCGCATCGGCGAGGTGCAGCCGGCTACCGGTCCGCGCCAGCTGCACTTCGACTACAACGGCCGGGAGATCTTCTCGCCCTGGCGCAATCCGGCCGGCATCCCGCTGGTCGAGCAGATCCGTGTCACGGGCCTCGGCGGCAACGACCACATCGAATTCCTGCGCGAGGATGAGCCCGGCCGCGGCGTCTTCACCGTCGACACGTCCTGGCTGACCGCACGCGGCAACGATTTCGTCGGGCACTTCGAAGGCGGCGCCGGCGACGACGTGCTGATCGGCGGCGACGCCCGCGACCGCATCGACGGCGGCCGCGGCAGCGACACGATCTTCGGCTACGGCGGCAACGACCGGCTCTGGGGCGAGAAGCCGACCGACATTCCCGGTCCGGTCGACACGACCACGCTGGACACGATCTACGGCGGTCAGGGCAACGACGACCTCGTCGGCGGGCCGGGACGCAACCACCTGTTCGCGTGGTCGCAGAATCCCAAGCTCGGCGGGCAGTTCGGCATCTTCGTCGATCCGGCGGGCGGCCTGCACGACAACGACGGCGACCTGAACGACGACGGCGTCCTCGATGCCGACGGCACCTCCGCGCCGTACGCCCTGGAGGACACGGGCATCGACCGCATGCTCGGCTCGGCACAGGACGATGAACTCTACGGCGGCACGGGGCCGGGCTTCCTGTTCGGCAACGGCGGCAACGACAAGCTGTTCCGCGCCGACGGCTCGCTGTTCGAGTCTGCCGATGGCGGTCTCGGCGGCGACGACTGGAAGAACTACGCGAAGGAATACTCCAGCGTCTGGTACGTGGCCGGGTCGGGCGGCGACGACCGCATCTCCATCGACTACGTGACCGAACCCGGGCTGCTGCGCGACTACCACCTCGTCACGCGGCTCACGCGCAATGGCGACGTCTACAGCTTCGCGGCGCAGGTGCGTCTCGATCCGACGGGGCTCGCCGCGGGCGGTGCCTTCGACGCGGTCGACACGGACGTGGAGACCGGCACGGTGGAGGGTCGCAGCGACGGGCTGGATCCGAACGCCGTGTCGCTGCCGACGCTCGCGGACGTCGCTGTGCGCGACCTGGCCATCGTCGAGGGGCTGCTGCCGGGCGAAGGCGACTTCGACGTGATCCTGCTGGACGCCCTGGGCGGCAACGACATCATCGAAGTCGGGCCGACGGTGCAGAAGACCGTGTGGATCGACGCCGGCGACGGCGACGACCGCATCACCATCGCCTCCGGCAACGCGGTCCTCGTCGATCGCGCGGAGGACGGCTCCCGCAACGACACGGTGACGCTGGCGAAATCACTCGTCACGGCCGCCGGCGGCGAGGCGATCACCGGGTCGACCACCTTCAAGCAGCTCACCATCGACCATCCGACCGACGTCGACTGGTTCAGCTTCAAGCTCGCCGACGCCGCTCCCACCGGGGTGCTGCGCCTCAAGGGCGCGTCGGAGCTCGATGCGCTCGGTCTCGCGATCTTCGCGGACCCGAACGGGGCACCGCTTGCCGCGGCGCCCATCGCCTTCGCGCCCGACCAGGGCGAAGCACTCACGCGCAACGACACGCTGGCCACGGCCCTGCGTCTGGCGGATCCGACCACCTTCGGCCGCATCCGGGGGCTCACGATCGACAGCGCGACCGACGCCGACTACTTCAAGGTGACGCTCGGCAGTGCCGGCATCGCCGGCGACTATTTCGGCCTGATCCGGCAGGCCGAAGCCGACGGCCTGTCGCTCGCGCTGCTCGCCACCACGGGCGAAGTGCTGCGCACGGCCACCGCGAAGTCGCTGCTGGGCATGGTCATGGATCTCGCCGGCGTCGCCGCCGGCGAGTACGTGCTGCGTGTCCTGTCGACGACGGGGGCCGCGCGCTACGACCTCGTGTCCCACGTCGGCATCGCGAACCTCGCCACGGTCGAGGACGACCGCGACTACGTGGGCAACACGGTGCTCGACTTCGGCGGCACGCGCGAGGCCGGGCTGTCGCTGGCCGGGCTCGCGGCCGGCACGACGTACTTCGTGCGCGTCGATGCGCCGAACCGGGTGCCCACGGTGTACGACCTCACGTTCGACCTCGGCGGCACCGCCACGGTCGTGCCGATGACGACCCAGACGAAGCTCGAACGCCAGGACGTGCTGAAGGGCGGCAACGGCAACGACGTCCTGCAGGGCGGCATGGGCGAGGACTGGATCTTCGGCGATGCCGGCAACGACGTGCTGTCGGGCGGCTTCGACCAGTCCGCGGAAGACCTGATGTTCGGGGGCGCGGGCGACGACACGTTCCAGCTCCTGCCCGACGGATTGCCCAAGTTCGCCGACACCGATCAGACGCTCGTGCCCGAACTCACCGACGAGATGTTCGGCGGGGAGGGCGACGACCGCGTGCTCTTCCTCGGCGGCGACACCGACGACCTGTCGCGGCCGGTGAACGACAACGTGTCGATCCGCTGGGACCGCAACCTGCAGCGCTACGAATTCACGGCGCTCTCGTGGGACAGCGCGAACCAGACGTTCGTCGTGGGCGATTCGATCGTGTCGGCCAATGTCGTGCTGCCCGCGAACGTCGACACGGCCTATCAGGCCATCGACTTCCAGTTGCGCGTGCCCGGCACCGACGGTGCCTTCCGCAGCGTCCACGTCGATGCCTTCACCGGCAAGCTGCCCGAGTGGCGCGCGCTGATCCAGGGCGCGCTCGACGCCGTGTTCCCGGCCACCCGCGTGGAAGTGGAGGACATCGACGGTGTCCTGCGTCTGCGCGCGCAAGGCGACGGACTCGAATTGCGGGCCGCCGCGAGCGACCCGGTGGTCACCCAGCTCGGCTTCACGCCGCTGTCCGCGGCGCGGCCGATCTACGAGCAGACCTACGCCTTCTATCGCACGCAGGGCATCGAACGCACGGTGATCGACCTGCGCGCCGGCGACGACGTGGTGCATGCCAATCCCGAGTACAAGTTCCCGAACACCAATTCCGAGTGGGGCATCAAGCGCGGCAACCTGGAGGAGGGGGCCCGTCTCGGCGGCCTCACGATCCTCGGCGGCGCCGGTGACGACCGCCTGTTCGGCGGCGAGCAGAACGACACCATCGACGGCGGCGAGGGCAACGACATCATCCTCGGCTACGGTGGCAGCGACTCGCTGAACGGCGGCGGCGGCAACGATCTGATCTCCGGCTATGCCCTGATGGAGCCGGATGCCTACGAGTTCGGCTCGAGTCGGGGCGTACGGGGTCGCAACGACGTGGCCACCTACGCGTCGCTTCTGCCGGCCGTCCGGGCCGGCACGATCATCGACGACCTCAATTTCCACCTCGGCGACACGGGCGACTGGTACGCGATCAAGGCGCCGGAGTCGCTCACGGCCTTCGGCGACACGGTGAAGGCGCTGCTGTCGCGCGACATGATCCAGGTGGTGAAGACGCACAAGGACGTGAACGGCGTCTACGTCGAGGATCCGAACCAGGCCGCCTTCTTCCTGTTCCCGGCGGAGAACACCGGAACGGCCGGGCAGCCGAAGCTGGAGGCGCGCGGCAACTTCTCCGGTGTTCCCGACTACTACCTGCTGCACGTCGTCAACACGTTCACGCCCGCCCTGCCGGCGGACACCGAAACGACCTACCGCATCCGCTTCAAGGCGCCGCTCGGCGAGACCACCACGGTGCCGGCTTCGGACGCGGAAGTCGTCGTGCCGTCGACCGCGCTCGGCGGGCAGCCCGTGTACATCCCGCTGGGGGACATCAACGGCGACCGCTTCGAGGACGCCGTCGTCGCGGTGCTCGACAACGTGTTCGACGCAACCACCGGTCTGACGCGTTCGTTCGCGAAGATCGCCTTCGGCCGAGCCGGCGGCATCGATGCGTCCAGCACCACCGTTTCGATCGCCTCGGCCACGCCGTTCCTGTCGACGGTCGCCGCGAACCGGACCCAGGTGGTGAACGCCGGAGACATCGACGGCGACGGCCTGTCGGACATCGCGATCGCGGTGTCCGCCACGGGAGCGAACGCGCCGTTCCAGGGCGTGTCGCTGCTGTTCGGGCGGAGCGTGTGGCAGCCGGCGATCGACCTGACCGCCGCCACCTTCGCGAACGACCAGAACGTGTTCATCGAGGTGTCGTCCGGGCCTGTCTCGGTGACCGGGGCCGGTGCCCTGGCGGACTTCTACGGCGTCGGCATGCGCGGCGAGTATTTCGATCTGTCCGAGGGCGTGCCGCTCACCGCGATCCCCGACGTGATCGACGGCAAGTTCCTGCGCAACGCGTCCGATGGCGGCCACACGGTCCTGACCCTGACCGGATTGCCGGACCACGACGTGCTGGACCTGGAATTCCTGCTCGCGGCCATCGGCGCCTGGGGCCAGAACGGCCCGGACCGCTTCAACGTCCTCGTCGACGGCGTGTCGGTGTTCTCGCAGAAGCTCAACAACAGTGCTGTGGCCGATCCGACGGCCTACGTCGCGCCCACCGGCGGGCTGCTGGTCAACCGCGAGGACCGCGGCTTCGGACTGACGGCCGATTCGGTGTACGACTTCGGCGCGGAGTCGTCGCTGCGGAGCATCGCCCACACGGGTTCCAGCGTGACCATCGAATTCTTCGCCGACGGCGACGGCTGGACCGGCGGCGAGACGGAGTCCTTCGCCCTCGACAAGCTGCGCGTGCTGCTCGGATCGACGGGCTCCTCCGACCGTGCGCTGGCCTTCGAGAGCGACTTCGACGGCGCGAAGCCCGTGGCGTTCACGGGCGAGGGCGTCGTCGAGGATGTCGGCGCATTCGGGCCGCGGCTCGTGCGGACGGACGGCGATTCGGTGGCGGTCGACTTCGGCGCCGGCGGCGGCTTTGCCGGCGTGACCGGGCTGGGGGCGCAGTATCTGCTGCGCTGGAGCGGCCAGATGTTCAGTTTCGTGGACGCGGACATCGAGTTCTGGATCGGCGGCGACGAGCGCACGCGCTTCGCGGTGAACGGCGAGGAGATCGTGGCCGACACGGCCGACCGCGCGTCGGTCTTCACCGGCGCCGCCGCCTACTCCCGGGTCTCGGTGCACCTCAACCCGGGCTTCAACAGCTTCCAGTACGAGATGCTGAACCGCACGGGGACCTCGGCAGCCGTCATCGCCGTCGACCTCACCGACGACGGTCTGGAGAATCCGGTGCTCGTGTCGGACCTGAACGGCAGCGGCGGAACGGACAACGTGTTCGACACGCTGCTGTTCCGCACGGCCGCGGGGGTGTCGGATCTCGTCATCAGTACCGGGGAGAAGCTGCGCTACTGGGGCGGCCGGGATCGCGCCGAGTGGATCGCGGATGCGGCCACCAACAACACGGGCGGTGCCGACGATCCGGACAACGTGCCGCTCAACCGGTTGCCGTACTTCGCGCTCGACGGCATGGATGCCGCCGGGGTCGGCGATGTCACGGCCGATGCGCGTCCGGACGTGGCGGCGCTCGTGAACACCGGCGGCGACGCCAACGCCGACGTGCTGCGCATCTACCGCGGTGGCCAGCTGGCGCTCGATTCGAGCGTCGACATCGGCCTGACCGGCATCGCGACGGCCAACCTGCACGTCCGCGCCGCCGGCGACGTCGACGGCGACGGCGCGCCCGACATCCTCCTGGTCGGCGCCACGCAGAACTATCTCGTGTACGGCGGCGGACTCGGCGCGGCCACCACGCTGCAGGCGATGCTCGCGGCCGGCACGGCGCTGAAGCTGCCGCGTCTCGATTTCGTCAGCGTCGGCGACATCGACGGGGACGGTCGCGCGGACCTGGCGGCGGCGGGCAAGCTCGCTTCCGCAAATCTCGACGAGAGCATCGCCGTGCCTCAGCAGCACGAAGTGTCCTTCGTCTACCTCGGGGCGGCACGGCCCGATCTGGCGGCCAGGCTGGAGCACGACACGAGCGGCGGCGTCGGGGTCAATCCGCCCGCCGATCTCGTCTTCGAACCGCAGCGGGCCACGTACACGACGAGCACCTCGATCCCGCGCTCGCTGCTCATCGGCAGTGCGGAGGTGCGCGCAGGGGACGATACGGTCAGCCGGCGCCTGGTGCTGTCCGGCCCCAACGGCGATGCACTCCGTTTCTACGACGGCAGCCTGATCGGCGATCCGCCCGCGGGCGGCGTCACGGCGCCGGTCCAGTCGCTGCCGCCGCGCCCCTACCGGTTCACGATGGCCACGCCGATCGCCCCGAACCAGGGCGCGCCGCGGCTGTCCGGCATCGACGTGTCCGAGGACGTGAATCCGGATCTGGACAATGCGTTCGCCATCGCCGGCGCCAGCGCGTCCGAGCAGCTCTCGCGCACGATCGCCCTGTCCGATTTCAACGGCGACCGGCGCGGCGACGTCCTGCTTGCCGGCAACAGCGGCGGCTACGTCCTGCTGGGGCCCGTTCAACTCGATGCGGTGGCGGATGTGCGCGACGAGGCCGACATCATCGTCGCCGCCGATCTCGGCAAGGCGGCCGACCGCATGGGCGATGTGAGCGGCGACGGCTTGACCGATCTGGTCTTCGTCCGCAAGGCGACGTTCAACACGACCGTGATCACCGTCATCTCCGGCGCCGTCCTCGGCGAGGAGCTGCCGCGTGTGATCGACGAGGCCTGGGTGGCCGGCAAGCTGGGCGGCGGGCCGCAGAACCTCGTGCGCCGGATCACGGTGTCGAGCGGCGTCACCGTCAACGCCTCGGCGCTGAACTGGAACGACGACGGCCGCGCCGACATCCTGCTCTGGTCGCCGAATGCGTACGACACCGGCGGCGCCTTCACCTTCGACACCGTAGCCCAGGTGTGGTCGGGCAGCTCGCTCTGGAGCACGGGCACTGCCGCGGCACTCGCGACGATCCGGACCGACGAGACCGACACCGGCACGCTGCTCGCGAGCGTGTTCCCGGCGTCGCCCTGGCTGGCGGGCGCCACGAAGTTCACCAATTCCAGCTTCGCGATCACCGTCGCCGGTGACGTCGACGGCGATGGCCGCGACGATCTCGGCGTGGCGGATCGCGCGCTCGCCTCGGTCGTGCTGCCCAACGGCGATCTCGCCTCGGTCGGCCGGGCCTACGTACTGACGGGACGCAGCGGGGTCCACCTGAACGACGCGGACGCGATCATCCAGGACTTCTCCTTCGGTGCCGCGATCTCGGCCGTGGGCGACCTGAACGGGGATGGCTACGACGACTTCGCCGTGAGCCGGACCGCCGAATCGAAGATTCCCGATGGCACCACGACCGGCGCCGGGACGCTGGTGCGCGAGGGCGGCCTGTTCATCTTCCACGGCGGCGCCCAATACCGCTCGTCCGAGGCGCAGCAGCGGCTGCAGCCCGCCGACGCGGACCTCGTCATCTCGCGGCAGCCGCGCACCGAGGCCTCCGAGGCGCTGAGCCTCGAAGGCGCCCTCGTGGCCACCGGCGGCGACTTCGACGGCGACGGCCGCCATGACCTGCTGGTCGCCGAGAGCACCAGCGGCGTGCGCGGTGTCGGGTCGACCGGCGTGCTCGACCGGCAGAACCGCGGCAGTGCGTGGCTGTTCTTCGATGTGGCGCATCGTGCGCACCAGCTCGCGCTCTCGAGCGTGAATCCGGCTTCGCCCGACGACGCCGACGTGGTGATCGCGGGGCAGTTCGAGTCCGACCATTTCGGCACGCTGCCCGGCGCCCCCGATCTCGACCTGAATCTCGACGGCGTCGACGATCTGGTCATCGGCGCGGCCGACGCGAATCTGGTGGCATCCCAGCCGATCGTGAAGACCGGCCGCATCTTCGTGGCGTACGGCGCCGGACGCGCCCCCGCGCTGCCCGCCGCGTCTGCCATCGTCGACCTCGCCAACAGCGACACCGGATCGTTCGTCGTGCGCGACGGCTCGAACCGACCGCTCGAGTTCGAGCAGACGCTGGCCGCCGGTGCCACCGAGATGTGGTACCGCTTCTCGACGCTCGGCGACGGCGATCCCGAAACCTATCTCCGCGTGAATCCCGGGCTGTCCGATCGCTTCATCGAGCCGGTGGCGGCGGCCGGCAACCTCGCGACCGTGCCCTTGCCCACCGCGATCGGCCCGGGCGCCGTGAGCCGCACGCTCGTGGATGGGTCGGTGGGCGGACTGTTCGCGGCCAACGCCTTCCACGAGGACGGCCGGGTTGCGAGGTGGTCGCTGTACACCGGAGATTTCGACGGCACGCGCCGGATCACGCCGGTGCTGTTCAAGCTGCGCTCGGACGGCAGCTACGAACTGACCGGCATCGGTACCACGCGCACCGTGGCCGGCAACCAGCCGCTCGAGTTCGATTTCGGCGCCGTGAGCGGCAGTGATCGCGTCGGCGAGGGCTACTTCCTGGGCTGGAAGGACGGCTCCACGACGGCGGACGACGCCGGCGTCATCGCCTACGACCCGTATTTCTCGTTCGATTCCGGGTCCACACCGGTGCGGTGGTTCGGCGGCTTCCAGGGCGAGGAGAACCAGGTCCACACGAGCGGCACGTTCCGCCCGGCGGCCACCTTCACGCGCACCTACTCCATCCAGGCCACCGTGACCCGCGGGGCCGTTCTCGAATTCGATCTGGGACAACTGCTCGGGCTGGTCGGGCAGCCGAACGCGCTCGGCTCCGCGATGCTCACGCTCGACGCGCCCGGTCTCGGCGAGACCGTGGCGGCGCCGACCGGCATCTACAACGTCACCGCATCGGGCGGCCGCGTCTTCTTCGTCGGCACGACACCGACGCGCGGCACCGAGTTGTGGGTGACGGACGGCACCGAGGGCGGCACGTCGCTCGTGCGCGACCTGAACCCCGGCGCCACCGGTTCGTACCCGACGCAGCTGGTCGACGTGGCCGGCACGCTGTACTTCACCGCGAACGGCAGCTTCAGCAGCACCGAGCTGTGGCGCACGGACGGCACCTCCGCCGGCACCGTGAAGATCGGCGACATTCCCGGATCCCTCTTCAATCGGGCCGCCGTGCGCGGCAACGCCCTCGTGGAAGCGGCCCTGGCCGGGCCGGTGGACGGCGAGCCCGCGATCGAGTTCCGCTTCACGCTCGACCTCGTCACGCTCGACGGCGTCCAGCACAACGTCTCGGTGGCCGTGCCCTTCGGCGAATCGCAATCCAACACGACCGCGGCGGCGCTGGAAACGCAGATCCGCACGCATCTCGAAGCGGCCCTGGTCGATGCCGGCTTCGATGCCGCCGATGTCACGCTCGCACGCAACACGACGACGGGCCGCTTCTCCTTCACGGCCGCGGACGACGCGATCGTCCGGATGCGCGTCCGCGACGCCGACCCGGTGGGCTTCGCGGCGACGGCGTCGTCGGAGCATCGCGTGGCCGTGACGGCCACCACCGCAGGACCGGCCAATGGCCAGACCGGCGATCTCGCGATGACGGTGACGCTGACCAGGCTCGGCGGCGAAGCTTCGACCTTCACGGTCGAACTCGCCGGCGCGACGACGGCGAGCAACGCGACGCTGAACGACCTCGCGTCGGATCTCAACGTCGTGCTGGCATCGCGCCTGTCGGCGGCCGGCTTCCAGGCCGGCGCGGCATCGTTCGTCGTGCGCGGCGATCGGCTGGCGCTGACGGCGGCCAACACGGCGGCGGGCCTCGACATCGTCCGCATCACCCTCGGCGGCGGCACCGGCATCGGGTTCGATGCGAACGCCGTGTCCCAGAACGTGGTGGTCGTCGGCGCCGGTCAGGCGGCGCCTGCGGACGGACGCCCCGAGATTCCGCTGGCGTTCTCGCTCGCGGTCACCCGGGACGACGGCACCGTCGTGAACGTGCCCGTGACCGTGAGTTTCCGGTCCGCCACCGATCCGCAGACGGTCGACAACGCTTCGCTGGCCGACCTTGCCGCGGACATCGGCACGCGGCTGCCGTCCGCGCTCACCGCGGCCGGGCTCGATGCCCAGGCGGTGACGGTGACCACGGCCGGCGGCAAGCTGCGCTTCGTGTCGGCCCGTACCGGCGTGCTCGGCGTCCGGGTGAACGATGGCGAGGCCCTCGGATTCACGGCCGGGCAGGCGAGCGACCGGCAGGGCGATCTGCTGTATTTCGCGATCTTCACGGAGACCGGCTCCGAACTGTGGGTGAGTGACGGCACCGCCGGCGGGACGCACATCGTGACCGGAGGCGCGGGACTCGAACCGCATGCGATGACCGTCGTGAACGACGTGCTGTTCTTCACGGCGTTCGACACCGGTGCCGGCGCCTTCACGCTGCGGCGGGTGGCGCCCGGCGGGAGCGTGGTCACGCTGCCGATGATCGGCGGGGCCTCGGACCCCTCGGATCTGGTCAACGTGAACGGCACGCTGGTGTTCTCGGCCCGCGTGGCCGGCGGCACGTTCGACGACCGCGAGCTGTATCGCGTGGCCGGCGGCGGCACGACCGTCACCGCGTTCGCGGCCATCCCCGGCACGCATTCGGATCCGTACGAGATGACGCCGCTCGGCAGCCGCTTCGTGTTCGCGGCGCGGGACCGGGATGACGGCGCCTTCAGTTCGGGGACGGGCACCGGACGCGAGGTCTGGGTCGGCGACGCCGCCACCGGCACCGTGACGCTGCTGCGGAACGTCGCGGCCGACACCCAGCCCACCGGCGGTTTCGGCGGCGGCATCTTCGATGGCGGCTTCCTCAATGCCCGGGTCGCGGGCAGCTCCCTGGCCCTCGCGCCGGCGGCGACCTTCGATCCCGGCTTGCAGTTCATCATCCTGCCGGGTCAACCCGGCAACATCGTCAGTTCGTATCCCTACGGCTTCGAAACCTCCGGCGCCTTCACCTACTTCGCCGCGGACGACGGCGTGTCGGGTACCGAGCTGTATCGCACCGACGGCACGTCCGGCGGCACGGTGCGCCTCGCGGACCTGGTGGCCGGCTCGGGCAGTTCGTATCCGTATGCGCTGACCGGCGTCAACACGGCGGCCGGCGCGAAGCTGTTCTTCGTGCAGGGGTCCTCGCTCCGGATGACCTCGGGCGCGGTGGGCGACATCCAGACGGTCGCTGCGGCAGCGGCCAATCCGTACGCGATGACCGCGGCGGGCGGGCGGCTGTTCTTCCTGTCGAACGACCGGCTCTGGGTCACCGACGGAACGACCGGCGGCACGAGCTTCATCGACGAAGTGAATCCGCGGCCCGTCACGTTCGACGTGAGCGTGCTGTCGGCCGAAGGTGACGATCGCGTCAGCGATGCCGATTTCACCGCACCGGCGGCCGCCACCGTCCGGCAGACGGCAGCGGGCAACCGCATCGAGATCGATCTGACGGCGGCGATCAACGCGGCGCTCGCGCGCGGCGATTCGCGGGTCACGATCCGCATCGACGCCCTGGATGCCGACAGCGCCGTCGACCTCAGTCTGGCCGGCGGCTTCTCCGCCGGAAAGACCGGATTGTCGGTGAAGCCCTCGCAGCCCTCGATGCTGATCGACCTCTACACGGCCGACGGCGTGCTCGTGGATCAGGGCAAGTCGATCATCGACCTGCGCAACGCCGAATCCGGCACCTTCTTCGCGCGCGTCTATGCGGCCGACGGCGCGGTGGCCACACCGACCGACTACACGCTCACGCTCGCGCCGCCCATCCGCGGGTGGGCGCACGACTACGACGACCGCGACCGCATCCATGGCGGGGACGGGGACGACATCGTCGTCGGCGGCAAGGGGCTCGACCGCCTCTACGGCGACAGCGGCCGGGACACGTTCACGGCGGAGGCCATCGAGGTCCGCGATCTGCAGTTCGAGGATGTGCGCAAGCCCGTCGTGACCAACGAGGAGTTGTCGAACAAGCCGCTCGCGGCCACCGACGCGCTCGTCACCATCGCCGACCAGGGACTCCAGCTCGCGCTGGCCGAGGCGCTCGGCGTCCCGATCACCCGGGCCTGGGACGGGTCGACCCTGATCCATCCGAACGCCGCGAGCGACAAGACCTCGATCAGCGTCACGAACGCGGCGAACTTCCGCGAGCGGATCTGGGCGAGCGACCTCGCCGAGATCGTGGCGCTCGATGCCAGCGCCCGCGGCGTGTCGAGCCTGCGCGGTCTCGAGTTCGCGGTGAACCTGGAAACGCTGAACCTGGCCCGCAACAATCTCGCGGCCGACGATCTGCAGTCCCTGATCCCGGGTCAGTTCGGCAAGCGCAAGTCCGGGCCGGAGGCGACTCCGATCGAGTTCGACCGCGAAGGCGCCGGACCGAATCCGACCTACGTCGTGGACGTGGCGGAGGACGGCCGCGACACGCAGGTGGGTCTCAAGGCGCTCGTGTCGCTCGCGCTCGATTTCAACAACGGCATCGCGAGCGTGCTCGACCTCAAGCGGCTGCGCGAGCTGCAGCGCCTGTCCTTCGACGGGAACATGCCGGCGACGGCGGCGACCCGCAACGTCCTGCAGACCGGGATCGCCGATCTGCACTTCCTCCAGCCCGACGGATCGCAACGTTCGCTCGAACTGCTGTCGATCGACAATGTCCCGCAGAACGGCCTGGTGGGGGTCTACCGCAGCGCCTTCGCCATCGGCGGCACGCCCCAGACCGACGGGCAGATCGTCAGCGTCAACGACATCGCGAATCCCGAGATGTTCGTGACCGGGGCGCGGATCGACCCGCAGATCGATTTCGCCGCGACGGACGGGACCTTGGGCGGGTCGCTCACGGCCGACAACTTCCTGGTCACGTGGGACGGCCAGATCTACCTGTCCGACACGGGGCCGGTCACGTTCTCGCTGGAGAGCGACGACGGCAGCCAGCTGTTCATCGACGGCGTGCTGCGCATCAATCACGACGGCCTGCACGCGATGAGCGAGGCGGCGTCCGCGCCCCTGTTCCTGACGCAGGGCTTCCACGACATCTCGATCCGCTACTTCGAGCGGACGTCGGTGGCCGGGGTGGTGCTGCGCTACGACCCGGTCAACGGGCCGAAGCAGGTCGCGCCGTCGAGCGTCCTGTTTGCCGCGGGCGACAACACCGCCATCGACGACACGGCCTGGCTCGCGCCGCTCGAGGACATGAAGTTCCTCAGCCTGAAGGGCAACGTGATCGAGTCGGTGCGGCCGCTCACGACGCTGCAGGGCCTCGAGGTGCTGCGCCTCGACGACAACCGCGTGCGCGACATCGAGCGGCTCAACGCCGCGCGTGTCATCGACAACGGCGACCCGATCGTCGACGACAACGGCGACGGCGTCATCGATGCGAAGGATTCCGGCTTCCGCGTCGGCGGCGATGCGTCGACCTGGTTCGGGAACCAGCGGCCCACCGATCTCGCGTTCGAAGGCGACTACCAGTACCGGCCGGATCTCGCCGGCAGCACGCCCGCGTGGACCTTCGCCGACCTCGATCCCGGCACGTACGAAGTGTTCGTGACGTGGCCCGAAGCCGCCTCGCGCAGCGACGACGTGCTCTACGTCGTGCGCGGCACGGACACGTCCGCCACGGTCAGCGGTCTGACGCTGCTGCAATCGACCGTCACGCCGCCGCCGGTCTTCGGTGCCGGCGGGCACACGGTCACCATCGACACCGATACCGGGCAGATCAGCGGTGACGATGCGTCGGCCGGCACGTTCTACGGGACGGGCTTCACGGCCGACACCGACGACGCCGACGGCGTCACGCGCGTGTACGTGCGGGGCGATCTCGTGATCCCGGCCGACACGATCAACATCACCGGTTCGCGGGCCCTGTCGCTGGTCGTCGCGAACAACGTGACGATCTCCCCGGATGCCGTGATCAACGCGTCCGCGAACGGGCAACAGGCGGGTGCGGGCGGGGGGGCGGCCGGCGGCGCCGGAGCGGCCGGTGTCGGCGGCGCCGGTGCAACGACCGGGGGCGCGGGCGGCGTGGGCGGCCTCGGCGGCAGCGGCGCGCCGGCCTTCAGTCTGGGCGAAGGCGCGGCGGGCAACTTCGGCGGCATCGGCGGCTTCGGCCAGATCGGTGCCAGCGGACAGGGCGGGACGGCCGGGACCGCCGGGGGCGTGGGGGTCGGCAATCTCGCGGGCGCGGCCAGCGGAGGCGCGGGCGGATCCGGCGGCTTCGGCGGATTCCTCGGCTATGGCACCGGCGGCGGCTTCGGCGGCGCCGGCAGTTCCGCGGCCTCCGACGATGGCGGCAGCGGGGGCAACGGTTTCGCGTTCGACGGCTTCGGCGGCGGTGCCGGCGGTGCCGGTGGCGCCGGGCAAGGCGGCAGTCACCTCGGGTTCTACGGACAACTGGTCGGCGGCGGCGGCGGCGGGGGCGGCGGCGGTTCCGGCGGCGGCGGCGGCGGTGGCTCCGGCGGCGGCGGTTCCGGCGGAGGGGGTGGCGGCGGCGGAGACAATGGCGCGCTCTTCCTCGGCACGGGCGGTTTCGGCGGCTTCGCGACGTTGACCTTCATTGGCGTGGCCGGCGGGGCCGGCGGCGCGGGAGGAACGGGCGGCGTCGGCGGCGCAGGCGGGGACGGCGGCGCGGGCGTGAGCGGGACGGCAGGCGGGGCCGGCGGCGGAGCCTTCGAGATCGTGGCCGGCGGCATCCTCCGGGCCGGCGGGGCGGAGTTCCAGGCCAATGGCGGCGCGGCGCCACTCGGCGGTGTCGGACAGGTCGGCACGGCGGGCATCGGCGGGACGGCCGGCACGGCCGGGACGGCCGGCGGCCTCGGGATCGGTACGGCGGGCAATGGCGGCAGCGGCGGTGCGGGTGCTGCCGGCGGCACCGGCGGCTTGGGCGGAGACGGTGCGCGCGGCGGCGACGGCGGCGGCGGAGCCGGCGGGACCGTCAAGCTGGTCGGATCGCAGGTGGATCTGACCGGCGCCGCGATGTCGGCTGCGGGCGGCGAAAGTGTCCTCGGCGGGGACGGCGAGGCGGGGCGCGCGGTCATCGGCACCAATGCCGGGACATTCGATCCGATTCCCGATCTGGCCGTCACGGGCTCAGAGCAGCGCGTCTCGGGAACGTCGGCGCTGAACCCTTTCATGCGGTCGTCCGGCGGGACGGCCTGGACGACGCCGACGATTCCGGGTCTGGCGGGCGGCGCGGACGCGTACGGCTTCCTCGACATCGACGCGCGCGATCTGCTGGATGCGTCCGTGTTCGCGTCGGGGCCGAGCGACCGCCAGTTCGCGATCATCCGCATCGATGGCGGGCTGCCCGGCCGGTTCGGCGAATTCGACGGCTACGACCTGCTGCTGGTGGCGAACCTGACGAACCAGACGTTCGCCGATCCCAGGCTCGGCGTGGGTCAGGTCGGATTCCGCACGGATCTGCTCGAGGGCGGCATCGCCCACGATCCGCGCTTCGGCGGGTCCGGCACGGTCACCGTCGGCAGCGACACGTTCGATGCGGCGGAGGTCGACGAGTTCGGCGCGTTCCGCGTGTATGCCACGCTGATCGCCGATGACGACTTCACGCCCGGCGACGACTTCTTCGGCGACTTCCCGCGCAATTTCTTCTTCAGCGCGTCGAAGGACGGCGTCGAGTACTTCGCACGGCCCGAGAGCATCGACGACGGTCAGGTCGTGTACGTGCGCGAGCCGGGCCTGCGTGCGCACATCGATCAGACGCAGGCCCCGGCCGGCGCGACGGTGGACGGACGGCCGTGGCAGAGCCTGGGCGGGACCATCACGGTCGGGCCCGGCGGCGTGGACGACCGCGCGGTGGAAGTGGCGATCGGCAATGCGACCGCCGGCATCGTGTCGGTGGACGGCGTGATGCTGCGCCGGGTCGATCAGCCGGCCTTCCCGAACCTGCGGGTGCTCGACGTGACCGGCAATCCCCTGGACAACCGGGCGCACGAGATCCATCTGCCCGAACTGTCGGCGGCGCTCGACGTGAGCGCCGATCCGGACGCGGCGCCCGTCGTGCAGGTCATGGCGCCCCAGGGCGACACGACCAACGCGATCGACCTCGACGCGGCCGGCAGCGAGAACGTCTTCATCGCCGACAGCGCCGACCTCGACCTGCGCCGGAACGTCACGCTCGAAACCTGGTTCCGCGCCGACAGTTTCGCCAACACGTGGATGCCGATCGTCTACAAGGGGCAGGGGGACGTCGCCGGTTCGCTCGGCCGCGACTACACGCTCTGGCTCAACGACCAGGGCTACCTGCACTTCACCACGTCGGACGGCAGCGCGCAGTACGTGGTGAACACACCGACCGGCTCGGTCAGGCTCGGCGAGTGGACCCACTTCGCCGGCGTCATCGATCGCGACACGGGCGTGATGAAGGCGTACCTGAACGGCCGGCTCGTCGCGACGTCGAGCGTGAGTTCGGCGGACGCGGTCACGAGCAACTTCACGCTCCGGATCGGCGCGACGCAGGAGAGCTCCGCGTCCTTCTCGACCTTCAACGGCGCCATCGACGAGGTGCGCCTGTGGGACGTGGCGCGGACCGGCGACCAGGTGCGGGCGAACATGACCGCGCGGCTCGCGCCGACCGCCGGACTGGTGGGGAACTGGCGGTTCGACGAGATCTCGGGCACGGCCGCGCTGGATGCGTCCGGCCGCGGCCACACCGGGACCTTCCTCGGGGCCGTGGAACGGGTGCAGGCGCCGATTCACGTGGTGGCCTTCGATGCCGACGGCGACCCGCTCTCCGTGACGGCCAGCGCCGACCGGTTCGGTTTCACCCCGTCAATCACGGGCCGCGACATCAGCGTGAACGGCGGCGGCAGCGGCACCGCGCGCATCGGCGTGACGGTGTCCGACGAGAACGGCGCCCTCGGCGACGGCCGTGGCCGCATCGTGCAGACCGGCTTCGACTACACGCAGGGGGTGAATGCGATCTACGGCACGAAGTTCGACGACGCCAACGGCAACGGCGTCCGCGATCCGGGCGAAGCGCCGCTCGATGGCGTGAAGGTGTTCCTGGATCTCGATGGCGACCGGATCGCCGATCCCGGCGAGGCCGTGGCCTTCACGGACATCAACGGCGACTATGCACTGCGCAGCGTGGTGCCGCAGGCGGTCGGCGTGCCCGCGACGATTGCCGCGACGGCCGTGACGACACCGCGCGGCGGCGCAAGCCGGACCGTCGAGAGCATCACCAGCAGTTTCGGCGACTTCCAGATCCTGCTCGGCCAACGCACGACGACGACGACGGTCACGGTGGCCGTGTCGATCAACGGCGCCAATCGGGGATCGATCACGCTGCAGCCCGAGGATGTCGCGGACAATCCGCCCGCCGGCGGCGTCGTCACGTCGTCCAGCATGGCCCCGCTCGTCGCCGATCTGAATCGCCTGCTGCAAGCGGCCGGCATCCCCGCGACCGCAGGCTTCGACGGCACGCGGATCACGTTCTCCGATGCCGTGGGCGGCGGCCGGCGCACGACCATCGCGGTGACGGTGTCGACGGCGACCACGGTCGTGAACGACTTCTTCTTCGGCGACGACACGGCGATTTCGTCGGCCGGGCAAGGGGGACTGGGCTTCGGCGCGGGGGCGCAAGGCGCCACGGGCACGGATGCGGCCTTCTCCGTCGTCGAGGTGCCCTTCGGCGGTTGGGCGCCCACGGGGAACGTCTCCGCCGACGATCTCGGACCGGTGGGGCTGCGGACCGTGCAGTTCACCGCGGACGGCGAGATCGCCGTCGATCAGGACTTCGGCAATGCCCGGATCCTCGATCTGCGGATCGACGGACCGGCGGCGTCCGTCGAGGGGATGCCGCTCACCTTCACCGGCAGCGCCGTCCCCGCCGAGGGCGACAGCGGCCTGGTGTTCACGCTCGACTGGGAAGTGCGCGATGCGGACGGGACGCTGCTGGGCGCAGGGACCGGCGACACCTTCACGTTCACCGCGCCGACCGAGGGCGACTACCGCCTGGCGCTGTTCGCGACGGCCGCCCTCGACGGCGGGGGCGATCAGGTGCGCGTCGCGCGGGCGGTGAACGCAGGCACGCCGGTCTATCCGCTCGTGCAGACGATTCATGTCGTCAACGCACCGCCGCAACTGGAACTCGGCGAGACCCGGACGGTGGCGGAAGGATCCGAATTGACGCTGGGCGGCGCGAGCCTCGTGGATCCGGGGACCGGCGACGCGCTCACGATGACGATCGATTGGGGCGACACGACGACGCAGACGGTGGAGATCGGCATCGGGGCGGACATCCCCGGGATCCTGACGGGCCTCGTCCATGTCTACGCGGACGACGGCAACTACACCGTGGCCGTGAACGTGGTGGACAGCAACGGGGCCGCGACGTCGGACAGCTTCGTCGCCACCGTGCTGAATGCGGCGCCGGGTTTCGATGCCGGGGCGGATCGCACGCTCGACGAAGGGGACGGCATCACGTTCGCGCTGCCGATCGTCGGGCGCGTCAGCGCCGACGGCACGCAGTTCGACAGCCTGGGCTTCGCCGATGCCGGGTCGCTCGACACGCACACGGCGACGATCGACTGGGGCGACGGCACCGTGGAATCGCTGGCGGTGCTCGAATTTCCGTACGGCCCGCCCGGCAGCACGGCGGGGATGAGCGGGTTCCTCACCGGATCGCACGTCTACGGCGTGGCCGGCAAATACGAGCTACGGATCGAGTTGCGCGACGACGACGGGGCGACGGCGAGCGATGCGTTCGTGGTGAACGTCAACCACGTGCCGCCGGTGTGGTCGACCGAGGCGCCGAAGGAACTGCGTCGCATCGAAGGGCAGGTGATCGACCTCGGGGAACTCGGGCTGCAGTTCTCCGATCGGGGTGCCGCGGACGCGTACACGGTGGAAGCCGACTGGGGCGACGGCACCGTGGAGCCGGTCGCGTTCTCGCTCACCGGCGGCGACGGCAGCGTGGTCGGGACACTGTCGGGCGGTCATGCCTACCGGGACGAGGGCACCTATGCGATCGTGCTCACGGTGAGCGATGGCACGTCTTCGTCGAAACTGGAGATGAATGCGGCGGTCGTGAACGCCGCGCCCGTGTTCCGCGAGTTCGGACCGTCGGACGTCGTCGAAGGCGGCATGTTCTCGCTCGATCTCCCGTTCACCGATCCCGGCGTGGACGACAAGTTCAGCGTCCAGGTCGAGTGGGGCGACGGCACCGGTGCCGACGTGCCTCCCGTCGAATTCAAGGCAGGGGAGGGACGCATCGCGCTGTCGCATGTCTTCGCGGACGATGGCGTCTACGGCGTCACCGTGACGCTGGATGACGGCGACGGCGGCATCACCCGGGCCGCCTTCGAGGTGTCCGTGACCAACGCCGCGCCCGTCGTCGATGCCGGACCGGATCGCGTGATCGACGAAGGCGGCGTCATCGAACTGAAGGTTCCGTTCTCCGACGCGGGCGTGCTGGATCCGGCGCGGTCCTCGGCCACCATCGACTGGGACGACGGCCGGGCCGAATCGGGGCCGGTCAAGCTCGTCGAGGAGGACGGTTCCTGGTTCGTGGTCGGCAGTCATCGCTACGCCGATGACGGCACGCACACGGTCGTGGTGACGGTGCAGGACGAGGACAACGCGGCGGGCGGCGACGTCCTCGAAGTGACGGTGAAGAACGTGGCGCCCACGGTGACGGTGGATGCACCCTCCGGTGTGGTGGCCGGCTCGCCGTATCTGATGCGGCTGACGGCGACCGACCCCGGGCAGGATCGAATCGTCCGCTATGTCGTCGACTGGGGTGACGGGGCCGATCCCCGCCCGGTGGAAGCCACTCCGGGCGGCATCACCGAGATCACGCACGTGTTCGAGGCCGGCGCCGGTTCCATCGATCGCACGATCACGGTCAAGGCCGTCGACGAGGACGGCGAATGGCCCGTGACGCCCGTCGTGTGCACCGTGCTGCCGGACCTGCTTTCCGTGACCTCCGTCGAGGCGACGGGCTCGTCCTTCCTGGTCCGGTTCGACCGGGCCATCGACCGGACCGATCTCAATCTCTATGTGGGCGCGGGCGGGCCGTCCGGGCCTGCCGACGTGCGCGTGGTCGGGCCGGACGGGCGGGCCGTCAGCGGGTCACTCGTGGTCGACGGCGACGGACGCGGTGTGTCGTTCGTGAAGACCGGCGGCACGCTGGAGGCCGGCGACTACGCGGTGACGGTGCGCGGCGGCGGCTTCCGGGATGACTCGGGCGGAACCCTGGACGGTAACGAGGACGGCGTCGCGGGCGACGATCACGTCGCCGTGATATCGATCGGCGCCGCGCCGCGCACGATCGTGTCGCTGCCGGACTTCATGCGCGCCCCCGCGCAACGGGTGAGCGTACCCAACAGTGTCCAGGCCGGGTGGAATCTGCCGGTTCGCTTGTCGGAAGCCGGTGGCCTGCGCTTCGTCGGGTTCGAACTGCACTACGATCCGGCGCTGCTGAAGATCGAGGCCGTGAAGCTGCGCGACGGCCGGGGCGGCGAGCTGGTGACCGATGCCGGTGACGGGGTCCTGTTCGTTCGCGTCGGTTGGAGCGAGGCGCTTGCCGCCGGCCCGCTGACGCTGCTCGACGTGGTCGCGACCGTGCCGCCCGACGCGCCGTATGGCCGGACCGCCCGGCTCGCGGTGAGCAACGTCGAGGTCTCGAGTAACGGAGAGACCATCGAGGCCGGACTGGGTGACGACGCCGTGCAGGTGGTCGGCCTGTTCGGCGACGCGAGCGGCAACCGCGCCTACAGCCTGCTGGACGTGCAGCGCGCCCAGCGGGTCGCCACGGGATACGACACCGGGTTCGGGGCGTTCCCGACGGTGGATCCCTTGCTCGTCGCAGACCTGAACGGCAACGGCGCGATCACGGCACTCGACGTGAACCGGCTCCAGGTGGTGGCCATCGGCGGGCAGCGTCCCGAAGTGCCGGCGATGCCGGCGGGCCTGTCCGCCCTGGCCTTCGGCGGGCCGGAGCGTGCCGCCGGACTCGGTGAGGATCAGAGCGGGCTGCCCGGTGCGACCGTGTCGGTGCCGCTGACGATCGACCGCAGCGACGGCCTCGAAGGTCTCGTCGCTCGCATCGGCTACGACGGGACGGCGCTGCAGTTCGTGCAGGGACGTTCGGCCGCCGGTGCCGACTTCCAGTGGCGGCTGCTGCGCGACCGGGTCAACGAGGACGGATCCCGTACGCTGGAGATCGATCTGGCGCGGCTGCAGGCGCTGCCGGCAGGTGTCCAGACGCTGCTGAACCTGGACTTCCGGATCCTCGATGGCGCCCGGGCGGGATTGACCACGCTCGACCTTCAGTTCCTCGCGTTGAACGACACCCACCTGACTCCGTCGGTGCCTGCCGTGCCGGGCGATGACCCCGGCGATGCCGTGATCACGGTCCTCGGGCTGCCGGCGGCGCCTGCGCTGGCGTCACCGCGGCTGGCGGCTCCCCCGCTGCTCGGCAGGCAGTCGCTGCAGATTCCGGCACCCGCGAGTTCCACCGTGAACTGGACCGGATCCCTGGATCCGGCCCCGGTGGCGGGCGGCAGCGCGGCATCTTCCGTCCAGGTCCATCCGGCGCCCGTGGATGACGGCTGGCGGTCTGCCTCCTGGGCGCGGGATCTGTCGAGCCGGCTCTCGAATCTCGGGACGGCGACAGTGGCGGGGTCCGAGCCGCAGCCGACCGCATTGCGGACGTTGCTGAGAAGCCTGTCCCGGACGGCGCGGCCCTGAGCCTCGCAGTGCCGCACGGCGGCGGATCGGCGCCCGGCCCGCGCGCGCGTTCCTCGGCAGGCTGAAGGGCGCGATGCGCCCGGGCGGAGCCTTGCGCGAATGCGCTCGGTGCGGGCCGCAGCGGTTGCGGTGCCGCTCGACGCTCGCCGAGGTCAGGGTCGCCCGGGCGTTGAGAGTCGGCACGGCCGGTACCGGATCGCCACAGGTGGCACGCGTCGGCTGGTGCGGCGATCCCCACGAGCGCTGCGACCAGGGCGAAGGGTCGCCACCGGCCTCGGCGACCGGTGGATCAGCCGGAGCGATGGCGCGAAGTCAGGGGGCACACGAGAGTCTCCTCGGGACAGCCGTCGCGCGGGAGGCCGCGACGCAGTCACTGTCCCCTGGGGCGTCGGACCGGCCCCTTGACCGATGTCGACGCGCGCTTGGACCGGTGATCGACCCCGATCCGTGCCGCCGATCGTTGAAGGTAGACTCGGCGCATGACCGACCCGGTGGACGACGAGACCCTGATGCTGCGCTACGTGGCCGGCGACGCCGGGGCATTCGACGTGCTCTATCAGCGCCACAAGGGGCGGATGTTCCGGTTCTGCCTGCGCCTGTGCGGCGATCGCGGACGGGCGGAGGAGGTGTTCCAGGACGCATGGCTCAATCTCATCCAGTCGCGCGATCGCTACCAGGTCGAGGCGCGCTTCACCACCTTCCTGTATCAGATCGCCCGCAACCGCATGATCGACGTGCTCCGGCGCGACGGGCGGGTCGCCTTCTCGCTCGATGACGAGATCGGCGAAGCCATGGCCGGGACGCTGCGCGCCGATGGGGAATGGGACCCGGACCGGGTGTTCGAACGCAAATCGGACGCGGAGCGCGTCGTTGCCGCCCTGGACGCGCTGCCCCCGGCGCAGCGCGAAGCCTTCCTGCTGCACGAAGAGGGGGAGATGACGCTCGAGGAGATCGGGGCGCTGACCGGGGTCGGCCGCGAGACGGCCAAGAGTCGCGTCCGCTATGCGCTGCAGCGGTTGCGCGACGTGCTCGGACGGGGACGCGAATGAGCGACACGCGGGACGCTGGCTGGGAGGCCGAACTGGCGTCGGCGTCGGACATCCGTGCGCGCGTGCGGTCCGCCCTCCGGACGGACGAACCGCCTGCCGACCTCGACGCGGCGATCCTGGCGGCCGCGCACCGCGCAGTCGGCGCCGGACCGCGACCGGTACGCTCGGGATGGCTCGGGCGGTGGCGTGTCCCGCTGTCCGCAGCGGCGGTTCTCGTGCTGGCCACGTCCCTCTCGGTGCTGTACTACGAGGAGGGCGCGCACCGGCGCGCGTGGGAGAGCGGTGCGCCGGCGCCTGCGTCCGCGCCGTCGTTACCGCCCCGCGCGGCGCCGGATGCCTCGCCGTCGAGCGTGACCGTCGAGACGAAGTCTGCGGGTCCGCAGAGGATGGCGCCGGCCTCGGAGATGCGCCGTCCGGAAGTGTCGATGTCGGCGATCCGCGAATCGAATGTCGCGAAGCAGGCCGAACCCGACCGGTCACCGAAGCCGCAGGTCCCGTTGCCGGCGACGCCTCCGGCAATGGGTGCGGCAGCACCGGTCGCCCCGGCAACCGAGGCTCCGCCAACCCCGGTCGCCAGGCCTTTCGCCGACGAAGCGTCCCGGTCGACATCGTCGGGCGCCGCCCCGTCGCCGGGTATCGACGGCGCGCGCGATGCGGAGGCGAGGCTCGACGAGCGGGCGCCGGTTCGCGCATCCGCGTCCCGATCCGACGCCGACCGTCCGGCGGAGACCGTCGAGAGCAGGCGGGAGGCTGCGCCTGCCGCACCGACGCCTTCCACACCTGCCGAGACTGCCGACACGGCAACGTTGCGCGCGCCGCTGCCGGAAAGGGCGCGCCCGTTGACGAAGTCGCTGTCCGGTGCCCTGACATCGAGGAGCCGTCTGGCGGACGCCGAAGCCCTGTGGCGAGCGGGACGCGAGGACGAGGCCCGCGCCGTCCTGCGTCGCTGGCGCTGCGAGCATCCTGAAGCCACCACGCCCCCGACGGGGTTTCCGATCCCCTTCGACGAGCGCTCCCGCTGCCCGCGGGACGCCGCTAAAGAAGGCTGGTCGCCGGACCGTTAACGGGTTCGTTGGCGGATCCACGGTGTACCGCCATGGCATCGCGTCTGAAAGGTGGTCATGGAAAAGCCCAGTTTCGATGAGTTGAAAACGACCGGGAAGCTGCCGTCGCCCTCCGGGGTGGCGCTGCGCATCATGGAGTTGTGCCGGAAGGATGACGTGTCGCTCGTCGAGATTGCGCGCGTCGCCCAGGCGGATCCTGCCCTGTCCGGACGGCTGCTGAAGTTCGCCAACTCGGCCATGGCCGGGCCCCGGCGGCCGGTCGTCGCCGTGCCCGACGCGATCCGCCTGCTCGGGGTCAACACGGTCCGTCAGCTCGCGCTCGGCTTCTCGATCATGGGCCAGCACCGCACCGGCAACTGCAAGTCGTTCGATTACGGGCGCTACTGGTCGTCGTCCCTTGCCATGGGCATTGCCGCCAACGCGCTCTGCCTGCGGACCCGTGCGGCGCCGCCCGACGAAGCCTTCACCTGCGGTCTCATGGCCAGCGTGGGTACGCTGGCCCTCGCGAGCCTCTATCCGGAGGGATACGGCACGGTCATCGGGGCGGGGCCGCTGGATCGGCAATCGCTGCGGGTGCTCGAACGCGAACAGCTGAACACCGACCACATCGAACTCACGGTCGCCCTGCTCGAGGAATGGCGTCTGCCGCGCGTCTTCGTGCAGGCGGTGATGCATCACGAGAACCCGCAGGCGGCGGAGCTGCCGGAAGGCTCGCGCGATGCGCTGCTCACGCAGGTGCTCCATCTCGCCGCGGGCATTGCCGGATTCTGCGTGGGCGCGGATGCGGAGCGCCGCTCGATGATGCCGGATCTGATCTTCGTGGCGGCGAAGCTCGGGCTCGACGCCGAGGCGCTCGCCCTGCTGACGGCGCAGATCTCGGAAGAATGGAAGGAATGGGGGCGGATCCTGGAGGTGCGCACGGTCGACGTGCCGGCGCTCGCCGACGTGGCCCGCCCGACGCGCGAGGAACTCGTGGCTCCTCCCAAGCCGGCCGCCGAAGCTTCCGCGGTCGAGCCGGGCCGTTCGCTCTCCGTGGTGGCGGGGACGTCGCTCGAACCGATCCGGGTGATGGTCGTCGATGACGATGCCACCATCCTGACGTATCTGTCGCGACTGCTGTCGGACCAGGGGTATGCGGTGAGCTTCGCCCGCGATGGCCGCGAAGCCCTCAGCGTCGCGATGAAGGAACAGCCGCAGATCATCGTGAGCGACTGGATGATGCCGGAGCTCGACGGCATCGGGCTGTGTCACGCGTTGCGCGAAACGGACGAAGGCCGGCAGATGTACTTCGTGCTGCTGACCGGTCGCGAAGAGGACGAGGATCTCGTCGAAGCCTTCGAGGCCGGCGTGGACGACTTCGTCACGAAGCCCGTCGTGGCGAAAGTGCTGCTGGCCCGTCTGCGCGCCGGCCAGCGCGTCGTCCGGCTCCAGCGCGAGGCCGAGCGGGACAGTCAGAGCCTGCGGCGGTTTGCGACCGAACTCGCCGTGGCCAATCGCCGCCTGCGCCAGGCCGCGCTGACCGATCCGCTGACCGGATTGCCGAATCGCCGCTACGCGATGGAGCGCCTGGAACAGGAGTGGTCCGCGTCGTCGCGCAATCAGCGGACCTTCAGCGTGATGGTCATCGACATCGACCGCTTCAAGTCGGTGAACGACGTGTACGGACACGACACCGGCGACCAGGTGCTGCGCCAGGTGGCCATGGCACTGCGCAAGGCAGCGCGTTCCGAGGATGTGGTCTGCCGGCTCGGCGGTGAGGAATTCCTGGTGGTGCTGCCGGATACGCCGCTCGCGGCGGCAGTGCGCCTGGCGGAACGCCTTCGCGTCGCCGTGTGCGGATCGCCGATTGCGCTGGGATCACTGCGTCACGCATTGTCGGTCTCGATCGGGGTCGCGGAGCGCGGCCCGATGAATGCGAAGTTCGACGAGCTCCTGAAGGCCGCCGACGAGGTGCTGTATCACGCGAAGCGGCTCGGCGGGAACCGGGTCCAGGCGGCCGGGCAGCCCGCGCAGCTGGGGACGGGCGTCGGCAATCTCGCCTGATTCCCGGCGCCAAAGGAAAACCCCATGAGTCGCCTCATGGGGTTTTTTGCTTCTGGGGGACGGCGCGGGCGCGTCAGGCGGTCTTGCGCTTCGATCCCGTCGTCGGGGCGGCGGCTGCCACCGTGGACTGGAAGGTGTTGCCCAGGTCGCGCCACGAGTGGGTGGCCGACTCGTAAGCCTGGTTCGCCGTGGCGATCGCGGACTTGAAGGCGGACACGAAACCCTCGGAGCCGGCGGGCGCGGACTTCAGCGCGCTGTCCAGCGCGACGACGATCTGCTTGTTGAATTCGGTGACCTGACCTTCGACGATCGACACGATTTCGGACTGCGTGGCGACGAGCTGGTCATAGACGGTGCGGGCGTAGGCCTGGCTCTTCTCGAAGTCGGGCTTGGCGACCTTGCTCGCCAGCGTGGTCAGTTCGGCCGGATCCTTGATGCTGGCGATCGCCTGGAACTGGCTCGTCACTTCGTCGAACAGGGCACGGGCCGTCTTGGTGTTCAGTTCGAACAGCTTCGCGGCGCTGTCGGAGGCGACGTTGGCGGCGCGCAGGACGGCGTCGAGATTGGCTTTGGCGGGGGCGGTGAAATCGGGGGTCGTGAAGGACATGTCAGTTGCTCCATGGCAGGAAGTGGGGGAGGAATCCCGGTGCAACTGGGCAGGGCCCGATCTGGCTTTGCTGCATTGCACAATTCGAAGTATAGGGTCGACTTCCGTGGTGTCAATAGGTCCGTCGAAAATATTTGTGCGTCGCAACAACTCGAGCGGACGGACCGGGCGCGATCCGGGAATCGGGGTCGAACTCCCCGCGGAATCTGGTCGACCGCCTCGCGATGATGGCACCGGCCGTGGGGTCTTCTCCTTCGATGCCGCCGGGCCGACATCCGGCCGTCGCCGACGGGAACGAGCGCGAGGGTTCGGACGGACAGCGAGGACCGCCGGCAACACTGCGTGAACGATCGGGCTTGCCTACGATGCTGCGGCCGAACGAATTCCCGACAATCGCTCGCGAGACCAGACGCCGCGGCCCCAGAGCCAGAGCGTGCGCCCATCAGCGGCTTTAAGGTCATCGGGCACCGGGTGTCCGAGGAATGCGAACACCCGGCACAGGGTGTCCGACACAGGGTCATTGCCGACCGCCGGGGCCAGGGTCTGCTTCGAGAGCTTCGCGCCGGTCGCGTCGAGCGCCACCGGCAAGTGCAGATACTCGGGCGTCGGCAGCCCCAGAGCGCGCTGGAGCAGGATCTGCCGGGGGGTCGAGTCGATCAGATCGGCGCCCCGGACGATCGGGTCGAATCCCGCGTCGCCGTCATCCACGGCGCAGGCGAGGTGATAGGACGGGATGCCATCAGCGCGTCGGACGACGAAGTCGCCCGTGGCGAGCGACACGTCCTGTTCGATCGTTCCCTGCAGGCCGTCGTGGAACGAGATCCTGTCGGCGCTCACGCGCAGGCGCAGCGCGCGCATGCGCTCCGGATGCGACGGGCCGGAACGGCAGGTCCCGGGATACCGGGGGCCTTCCAGCCCGGGCAACCCCGCCGCCGCGATCTCGGTCCGACTGCACGTACAGGCGTAGAGAGTGCCCGCTCGCAGCAGATGCTCGATGGCCGCGGCATACCGGTCCGTCCGGTGGCGCTGATACACGACCGGTCCCTGCCATTCGAATCCGAAGGTCTCGAGTGTCCGCAGGATTCGATCCGCGGCGCCGGCGACGACGCGCGGCGGATCGATGTCGTCGATGCGGACATGCCACTCGCCGCCGTGGGCGAGTGCGTCCAGATAGCTCCCGGCGGCGGCAACGAGTGAGCCGAAGTGAAGCGGACCCGACGGCGTGGGCGCGAAACGACCTCGATACACGCCAGCGTTCACGCGGCGGACGAGGCCCGCTGGCGTGAGCGGACATAAGCGAGACAGCTCGCGAAGAACACCAGGGTCAGTGCGATCTCCACGGTCGCCAGCGAGCGGGCCATCCCCGTGTCGGTCCAGGCCCGGACGACGCCCTCGGTGAAGTAGGCCAGTGCCAGCATGGATGCCCATCGATACGTGTAGAGATTCTCACGCAGGATGCCGAACAGCGGCGCGAGCAGCGGCAGCACCTTCAGCACCAGCAGGCTGCCACCCGGACGCATGGGCGCGGCAACGGTTTCCCACAGCGCGCACAGCACGATCAGCCCGACCAGCGAGAGCCAGGCGCCGGCATGCGCCGTCCGGATCACGCGTCGCGATCCGATAGCGCGAACTGCACGAGCAGGCGCCGGGCGGCGTCGGCATCCACCGCGAGTTCCGGAAAGTCGAAGCGCAGCAGCGCGTCATCGGCGCGCAGGTCGAAGCCGTCGCCATCGATCGTGACCATGGAGACGTCGGTCACCTCGCGCGACAGCCGGCGCCTGCAGAAACCTCGCATCGTGCCGACGTGCCCGTCGTTCATGTGATCCACGATGTCCTGTTCGCGATCCTCGACGGGAAGGGGGGGCAGGAGATACGGCGCCCCGTCGAGCCAGCGGATGTCGCCGAAGCCGCCGATGTAGTGGCAGGCCACCGGTTCGATGCGATGGAAGTGGAAATCCCCGAGCGCCACGAACGCGTGCGCAGACGGGAAGAGCGCGAGATACCGGCGTGCGGCAGGTTCCTCCGGATCGAGCAGCGCGGTGCGCCCGAGGAGCGTGCATCGCGCGCCGGTCACGACGTCGTCGCCGTGCACGGTGACGGCGACCCGGGGGTCCTCGCGGAGATTCTGCGTGTGCGCGGCGAGATCGCTGATCAGGATGACCGGATGGCCCTGGGCATCCACTGCGATCGGGACGGCCGATCCGTACGGGAATCCGGCGAATCGCTTCGAGTGCGTGCCGAGCACCCCTTGGCGAGATCGCCTCAGCAGAAGGCGGGCGGTCCGCGCCGCTTCCTCGGCAGACGCGGTCATGCCCGCCGCTCCTGCGCCAGGCGCAGTGCGATGTCGGCCAGACGGCGGCCGAGCGCGATGCACAGGCGGCGTTCTTCATCGCTGATCGCGCGATCGTTGTTCGGCCCGCCCCAGTGGCTGGCGCCGTACGGCGACCCGCCGGACGTCGTCGTCGTGACTTCCGGTTCGGTATAGGGCAGACCCACCAGCACCATGCCGTGATGGAGCAGCGGCGTCATCATCGACAGCAGCGTCGCTTCCTGGCCGCCATGCAGGCTCGCCGTGGACGTGAACACTGCGGCGGGTCTGCCGGCCAGGGCGCCCCGGGTCCACAGCGTGCTCGTGCCGTCCCAGAAGTACTTCATCGGCGCCGCCATGTTGCCGAAGCGCGTCGGACTGCCGACGGCGATGCCGGCACATTCCTCGAGGTCGGCGGTCGTCGCGTAGGGGGCTCCCGACGCAGGGATGTCCGGCTCGACGGCTTCGCAAACCGTGGAGATCTTCGGCACGGTTCGCACGCGGGGCGTTGCACCGTGCACCAGGGAGATGCCGCGCGCGACGGATTGCGCCATGTCGCGCACGGCGCCCGTGGCGCTGTAGTAGAGAACGAGGATGTCGGCCATGGGAGCGGGAAGGGGGCGCAAGTATTATAGGGGCCGCTCTTCAACGCCGACCGGTCCACCCCCTTCCATGAGTTCCCGACTGGCCGATGCCCGCGAGATCCTGCGCTTCATGACTGCGCGATTCCGCGAGGATTCCCTGGCGCAGGTTGCCGGCAGCCTGACATTCACGACGCTCTTCGCGCTGGTGCCGATGGTCACGATCGTCATCGCGATCTTCTCGGCGCTGCCGATCTCGAGCCGGTTCGTGTCCACGCTGAACGGCTTCATCGTGTCCAACTTCGTTCCGGGCGCCGCGACGAAGCTGATCACCGCGTACACGCAGCAGTTCGCGGAAAAGGCCTCGCATCTGACGGCACTGGGCATCGGACTGCTGGCGGTCACGGCGCTCATGCTGATGCTCACGATCGACCATGCGTTCAACCGGATCTGGCGCGTGGCCCGTCCCCGGTCCTTCCTGAAGCGGCTCCTCGTGCATTGGGCGCTGCTGACGGCCGGGCCGCTGCTGATCGGGGCCAGCGTGTATTTCGCGTCGTGGCTGGTCAGTGCCTCCCTCGGCCTCGTCGACGACCGGGGCATGCGCGGTGTCCTGCTCAAGCTCGTCTCGTTCGTCCTGACCTTCATCGCGCTGGTGCTGCTCTACCGACTCGTGCCGAATCGGCGCGTGGAATACCGGGATGCCCTGGCCGGCGCCACCGTGGCCGCACTGGCGTTCGAGGTGCTGAAGGCCGTGTTCGGGCTCTTCGTCTCGAACGTGGGGAACTACAAGCTCATCTACGGGACGTTCGCCGGGTTTCCGGTGTTCCTGCTCTGGATCTACCTGTCGTGGATGACGGTGCTCGCCGGCGCGGTGCTCACCGCCACGGTCCCGCAGTTGCGCACCGCCGCCTGGATGCGATCGCGCGTACCCGGTCGGTCGTACGTCGAGGCGCTGGCGATCCTGAGCGAATTGCGGCGGCGACATGTCGAGGGCGAGGGCGTTGCGAGCCTGCCGGCGCTGGCGCGGGCCGCGCGACTGGCGCTCGATGACGCGGAGGGATTGCTCGAGCGCATGGCCGATCGGGGCTGGGTCATCCGCAACGGCGGCGACGATTGGCTGCTCGCCCGTGACGCGCGAACCATCGCGTTGTCGGCCGTCTACGACGAGTTCGCGTACCGAGAAGCCGTCCTCGTCCGGGAAGCCCGGCGGCTCGGTTTCTCGCAGCGTCCCGTCGATGCCGCGTCGGCGCTCTCCGGCAGCCTCACGCTCGAGACGTGGTGTGATCAGCCCGCGGTCGACGGGGCGACGGCTCAGCCCGACGCGCCGAGGTAGCGCATCGGTGCGGCAGGCCGCTTCGCCCGGGGGGGCGTCGCGGGTGACGTGGCAGGGGGCGAAGCGGCCGCGGCCCGGGACGGCGCGCTGCCGTCCCAGGACCAGCGATTGCGCCAGGCACTCAGCACCTTGTCCGCGTAGTCGGACTGCTTCCCGAGACTGCCGTTGTACCGGGCCAGCGCGCGCGTCATGTCACCGCCTTCGATGTCGAGATAGTGACGGAGGATGGTGCACCCGTAACGCAGGCTGGTCCGCAGATGGAACAGGTTGTGTTCCGCGTTGCCGATGACCTTCACCCAGAACGGCATGACCTGCATGAAGCCGCGGGCCCCTGCGCTGGAGACCGCGTACTTGCGGAAGTTGCTCTCGACCTGGATCAGTCCGAGGACCAGGTGCGGGTCGAGGCCGGCACGCTTGGCTTCGTAGTGGGCCGTGATGAGGAATTCGCGACGCGCGGCCTCGTCGGGCATCCGGTGCTTCAACCGGTCGGACATGACCTTGAGCCACACCTGTGCTTCCGCGTCGTCGGCAAAGGCCGGCTGGGTCACCGCGGCATCGGACACACTGCGCTGCAGCTGCGTCTGCACGGCGGCGGAGAGCGGCTCGTACTGCTGGGCGCCGGCGAACGCGTGCAACGACACGCCGAAGCCGACTGCGATCGCGGCGGCGCGCAGCGCGAACGTCATCGGGCGAGGCGTTCCGTCACCCACGCGGCGGCCGAAGCGGCCGGGACCGGCTGGGTCTTGGGATCGCGGCGATGCTGGTACTCGATCTCGCCGTTCTTCAGTCCGCGATCGCCGATGGTGACCCGGTGGGGGATGCCCGTCAGTTCGATGTCCGCGAACATGACGCCCGGGCGCTCGTCGCGATCATCGAGCAGGACCTCGACGCCCTGCGCCTCGAGCTGGTCATGCAGTGCATCCGCGGCATCGCGGACGGCTTCGCTCTTGCGGTAGCCGATGGCGACGACGGCCACCTGGAACGGCGCCATGGCGTCGGGAAAGATGATGCCGCGGTCGTCGTGATTCTGTTCGATCGCGGCCGCCACGATGCGTGAGACTCCGATGCCGTAGCAGCCCATTTCCATCGGCCGGGTCTGGCCCGCCTCGTCGAGGAACGTGCACTGCATGGCCGACGAGTACTTGGTGCGGAGCTGGAACACGTGGCCGACTTCGATGCCGCGGCAGAGGGACAGCGTGCCCCGGCCATCCGGGCTCGGGTCGCCTTCGACGACATTGCGCAGATCGAATACGTGGGTCGGCACGGGCAGATCGCGTCCGAAGTTCACCCCGGTGAGGTGATGGTCCGCCCGGTTGGCGCCGCAGACGAAATCGCTCATGGCCATCACGGCGCGATCGGCGAGGACCGGCACGGCAGCAGGCAGCCCGACGGGGCCGAGATAGCCCGCCCGGGAACCGGTATGCCGGGCGATCTCCTCCTCGGTCGCGAAGCGGAACTCGGGCGTGAACGGCGTCTTCGTGAGCTTGATCTCGTTCAATTGATGGTCGCCCCGCAGCAGGACCACCACCAGCTGGTCGTCGCGCATCACCGCGATGGCCTTCAGCACCTTGGCGGGCGGCACGCCGAGGAAGGCGCTCACGTCCTCGATGGTCTTCTTGCCGGGCGTGGCGACTTCCTGCAGGGCGGCCGTCGCCGCGGCGGCGGCCGTCGCGGGGGCGACCGCTTCGGCCAGTTCGACATTGGCCGCGTAGTCGGACGTCGGGCAGAAGGCAATGGCGTCTTCTCCGCTGTCCGCCAGTACGTGGAACTCGTGCGATCCCGACCCGCCGATGGCCCCCGTGTCGGCCGCGACGGCCCGGAACTTCAGTCCGAGGCGCGTGAAGACCTTCGAGTAGGCACCGACCATGTTCCGGTACTCGCGTTCGAGATCCTCGTAGGAGGTGTGGAAGGAGTAGGCGTCCTTCATCACGAACTCGCGGGCACGCATCACGCCGAAGCGCGGGCGGATCTCGTCGCGGAACTTGGTCTGGATCTGGTAGAAGTTCACGGGCAACTGGCGATAGCTGCGGATCTCGCGCCGCGCGATGTCGGTGATGACCTCCTCGTGGGTCGGACCGAAGCAGAAGTCGCGCTCGTGCCGGTCGCGGATCTTCAGCATCTGCGGTCCGAACACCTGCCAGCGTCCGGTCTCCTGCCAGAGTTCGGCCGGCTGCACGGCCGGCATGAACAGCTCGACCGCACCCGCGCGGTCCATCTCCTCGCGCACGATCTGCTCCACCTTGCGGAGCACCCGGAGCCCCAGGGGCATCCAGGAGTAGAGGCCGCTGCCGAGCTTGCGGATGAGGCCGGCGCGAAGCATCAGGCGGTGGCTGACCAGCTCCGCCTCGGCGGGGGCTTCCTTGAGGGTGGACAGGAAGAAACGGGAGACGCGCATGCGATGGGATTCCAGACGGTGTTCCGAGGGGTGATCAGGCGTGTTCACCGAGACGAACGAACGACGACGAACCGCGCGATTGTAGCGCCCTGCCGCGGGCGTTCGACCGGTTCGGCCGGGAACGTGAGGCCAGCACGGCCGGCGGCATTGGAATACCATCCGACGCGGCAGTGGCGGAAGCCGGCACGCGGTACGGGGCGCGGCTCGACGATTTCAACAGGACGGAGACAAGCATGAGAATGACGATTCGGAGATGGGTGCAGACCTGCCTGGCGGCAGCGCTGACGCTGCCCGCGTTGGCGTGGTCGGTCCCGAACTACACCGGCATGTACGTGATCGGTGACAGCCTGTCGGACACCGGGAACGTGCAGGCGCAATACAACTTCCTCCTGGCGCTCGGCGGATTGCCGCCGGGAGCACCGCCGAGCGTCCCGAGTTCCGCCTACTACCAGGGGCGATTCACCAATGGCCCCAACTACGTGGACGTGCTGGCCGGCAAGCTCGGACTGTCCGTGGCGCCGTCGCTTCTGGGCGGCAGCAACTATGCCTATGGGGCGGCGAGGACGGACTATCACCCGTCCGGTTTCCCGTTCCGGGGAATCCTCGATCAGAAGGGCCAGCTGCTCGCGCAGCACCCGGTGCTCGATTCCAATGCGTTGTATGTCGTCTTCGGCGGGTCGAACAACATCCAGGATCTGCTCACCGGCACGCGCGACGGCAACTCGGCGGTGCCGCCGAGCACCGTCGCGGAGACGGTCAACGACATCGCCGGCGTCCTCGACGACCTCTACAACGCCGGCGCGCGCAACTTCCTGGTGGGCAACACGCCGAACGTCGGTCTCGTGCCACGCATCCGCGAGAAGGGCGCCTCGGCGGTCGCCGGCGCCTCGTTCCTGAGTGCCCAGTTGCACGCCGGCTTCGATGCCATGATCGATGCGAAGCAGGCGCTGGGCTACAACATTGCGGAGTTGGACACCTACTCGCTGCTCAACGACCTGCTCGCCAATGCCGCTGCCCAGGGCATCACGAACGTCACGGACCGGTGCTATGGCGGCGACGATCTGACCTGGGCCCCGCCCGCTGCGGGATCGACATGCGGGAGCCCGAGCAGCTATCTCTGGTGGGACGGCATCCATCCCACGGCGAAGGTGCACCAGATCCTCGGGGAGGCGGCCTACGCCGCCCTGGTGCCGGAACCCGAAACCTACGTGCTGCTGGGGGTCGGTGGGCTGCTGGTGCTCGCGGTCTCGCGCCGGCGCGTTGCTTGACGCCCCGGGCATGCGGGGGAGCCGGGCAGATCGGGCGGATCCGGCTGCCCCGGCCCTTCCGGAACCCGGCCATCGGCATGGATCGTGGCCTGGTTCCCCTTGAGTAAGGGACTGCGCGAACGCCGCGGCGCGGTCGAAGCCCATGTGAGCGAGGAAGGCGGGGTCCGCACGCTGCACCTGGGCAGCGATACGGTCCAGAGTTCGATGCGGCTGTCGGATCCGAACGAGCTCGTCCTGTCCTACACCCGGGCCATGATGGGGTTCCTGCTGTTTCATCGCGAGCCCCGGCATGTCGTGATGATCGGTCTGGGGGGCGGTTCCCTCGCGAAGTTCTGCTACCACCGGTTTCCCGCGGCGACGATCACGGCGATCGAGTACAACCCCAAGGTCATTGCGCTCGCGCGTGCGCTGTTCTTCGTTCCGCCCGATGACGAGCGCTTCTCCGTGCTTCAGGCCGACGGTGACCAGTACGTCCGTGATCACCCTGCCGCCTGCGACGTCCTGATGGTCGATGCCTACGACCACGTGGCCCAGGTCGAGTCGCTCGCCACCGAGGATTTCTACGCCCGGGCGCGCGATGCCCTCGTCGACGACGGCGTCCTCGTCGTCAACCTGTGGAGTACGGACAATCGCTTCGATACGTACCTGCAGCGCATCGAACGGGTGTTCGATCACCGGGTGGTGTGCCTGCCGGCCGAGCGCAAGGGCAACGTTGCGGTGTTCGCCCTCACGCGCCGGCCCTCGATGACCCGCTTCGAGCAGTTGAGGGAGCGCGCGCGTGAACTGGAGATTCGGACCGGACTCGAGTTCCTGAAGTTCGTGGGCCGCCTGTCCGAACTGAATCCGCATACGGAGCACCGGCTGCTGCTCTGACGTCGCAACCTGCGCCGTCGCGGGTTCCGCCGCCGAGGCTTTTGTGAAAGAATTCCGACACTCCGCTGTCAGGGTCTATAGCCATCATGATCGATCGCGACGGGTACCGCCCCAACGTCGGCATCGTCCTGGTGAACGCGAGGAACGAGGTGTTCTGGGGCAAGCGCGTGAAAGAGCACGCGTGGCAGTTTCCACAAGGGGGCATCAACCCCGGGGAGACGCCTCAGCAGGCCATGTACCGCGAACTCATGGAAGAGGTCGGGCTCGAACCGGACCATGTGCGGCTGCTCGGCCGCACGCGGGACTGGCTGCGCTACGACGTTCCCAAGCACTGGGTGCGACGCGAGGCGCGGGCCCACTATCGCGGGCAGAAACAGATCTGGTTCCTGCTCCGGCTTGTGGGCCGCGATTGCGACGTGAGTCTGCGCCGCACCGAGAAGCCGGAGTTCGATGCCTGGCGCTGGCATCACTACTGGGTGCCGCTGACCGCCGTCGTCGATTTCAAGCGGGACGTCTACCAGCGTGCCTTGAGCGAACTCGGTCGCCTCATCGCGCTCTCGCCCGATCCCGGGTGGGATCTGCAGGACACCCTCGCAGAGCCGTCACTCGACGCCTGACCGCAACGGACGACACGCGACCCGGACGTCGCGCTCGCCGTTACCCCGCCTGATCGATATCCCCCGCGAGCCGGCCTGCGCCCTCGGCCAGCACCAGCAGGAATCCCCCGCGGTGCTGCCATTCGGTCGCAGCATCCTGCAGGACATCCAGCAAGGTCCTGGCGCTGTCCGGATCGCGAGCGGCCAGCGCGCTGAGGTGGCGCAGTTCGATCACGAGACCGCGGTCTGCGGCATGCGGCAGATCCGCGAGGCAGTCTTCCAGTGCATCCCAGTTGTGACCGAACCACTCCGGCAACTTCAAGGACTCGGCCAGCCGCTCGAGCAGCGCCGCCTTCGAATCCGGGACATCGATGGTGACGATCACGGGGGTGTCGACGCCGCGCGTCGCCGGCACCTGCAAGGATTCGCCCTGCCACCGGTACACCCCGCCCTGGCGCTGGGCGAGCAGCTGCGTCAGTCGCTTCATGGGCCCTCCGACACACGGCTGAAACTGCGGTAGTGGTCCGCCGTCCAGTAGATCTCCGAACGGCTGCCCGAGATCAGGCGCCTCGGCCCGCGGTCGCGGCTGCCGGGCGTGGGCACCGTGTATTCGCGGTAGTAGCCCCAGGGCCGGCCCGGGAGCAGACGTTCACGATTCGAGAACACCGTGCCGTCCTTCGCATACGGAAACGGGCCGCCCGCATGGATCAGCCGCAGCGTCTCCCGGGCTTCCACCGGCAACTGCTGGGCACGGACGACCGGGAGTGGCACCGGTCCGCGCGCGAACCCGACGGCCGTCCATCCAGCGAGCAGCAGGAAGGCGAGCAGCCATTGCCATCCGTGCCACGGTCGTTTCACCACCCGACCTCCACCGACGCGATGACCACGTACACCAGATCGTTGCGGTCCCCCTTGTCCGCGAGGACGGAGTGGCTGTGGGCCAGCATGCCGCCCTGGGTCACCGCCACGGTCACTCGCCCGTAGGGGAACACCGCCCTCACCGCATCGCGGTCCAGTTTCTCGGCGTCGATGGGGACGGCGAGATGCACGTGCACGCGCATGTGGGCCGTGTCGCCGCCGGGCAGGAGACGTTTCAGCCCGGGGAGCGTGTTGTTTCGGATCGCATTCTGGCAGGCGCGCACGGCCGCCTTCGTGATGTCCTGACCGTGCTGGTCGAGGCCCATGCCGATCTCGACGAGCAGGACGTTGGCGGGAGAACCTTCGGAACCCATGCGTGTCACCTCGTCGTGTCGAGCACGATCTTGCCGATGTGCGTGCTCGTTTCCATCAGCCGGTGGGCATCGGCGGCCTGGGACAGCGGGAAGGTCGCATGGATCACGGGCTTGACGGCGCCCGCCTCGATCTGCGGCCAGACCCGTTCACGCAGCGCCGCGGCCATCCGCGACTTGTATTCGACGGATCGGGGCCGCAGCGTGGAGCCCGTGATCGTGAGCCGACGGTAGAGGATGTCGCTCATGTCGAGCGTTGCGCGACTGCCGCCCAGGAAGGCGATCAGCGACAGGCGGCCGTCGGCCGCCAGGCATTTCAGTTCGCGCGGGACGTACTCGCCTCCCACCATGTCGAGGATCACGTCGACGCCCTGCTTGTTCGTGAGCGCCTTGACGACCTCGACGAAATCCTCGGTGCGGTAGTTGATGCCGCGTTCCGCGCCCAGGTGCTCGCACGCGCGGCATTTCTCGTCGGTTCCGGCGGTCGCGAACACACGATGACCGAACGCCTTCGCCAACTGGATGGCCGTCACGCCGATGCCGCTCGAACCGCCCTGAACCAGGAGCGTTTCGCCGGCAGCCAGGCCCGCACGATCGAACACGTTGATCCATACCGTGAAGCAGGTCTCCGGCAGCGAGGCCGCCTCGATCATCGACAGCCCGCGCGGGGCCGGCAGGCATTGACCGGCCGGGGTCGTGCAGTACTCCGCATAGCCGCCGCCAGGCGTCAGCGCACAGACGCGGTCGCCTTCGTGCCAGCCGACGACGCCCTCACCGACCGCCGCGATGGTGCCCGCCACTTCGAGCCCCGGCAGATCGGACACGCCCGGCGGAAGCGGATACAGGCCCTGACGCTGCAGGACATCGGGACGATTGACGCCCGCAGCAGCGACGTGGATGAGGACTTCTCCGGCGCGCGGTGCGGGCGGCGCGCGCTCCGACAGGACGAGCACCTCGGGGCCGCCGGGCTTCTCGATCTCGACACAGCGCATGCGGGGGGCGATCTCTGCCATCTGGGGAACTCCTCGGGAATGTCGGCCGATTGTATCGGTATGGCATCATCCGCCGCTTCCAGTTCCACCCGGAGGACAAGCAGATGGCCATGTCGTATCGCACTCTCGGCCACAGCGGGCTCAAGGTCTCGCCGCTCTGTCTCGGCACGATGACGTTCGGCGACCGTACCGACGCCGCCGAAGCCGAACGCATCGTGAAGTCGGCGCGGGACGCCGGCGTGAATTTCATCGATACCGCGGACGTGTATGTCGCCGGCGGCTCGGAGCGCGTGCTCGGCGACATCCTCCGGTCCGACCGGGACGCGTGGGTGGTTGCCACCAAGGTGGGCAATCCGATGGGCAAGGGGCCGAACGAAGGCGGCTCGTCCCGCGCCTGGATCACGCGCGCCGTCGAAGGCAGTCTCCAGCGTCTGCGCACCGGGCACATCGACATCTACTACCTGCACCGCGACTTCCAGGACGTGCCCGTCGAGGAGACGGTCGGCACGATGGGTGACCTGATCCGCGCCGGCAAGATCCGCTACTTCGGGCTTTCGAACTACCGTGGCTGGCGCATCGCCGAAGTGATGCGCGTGTGCCAGATGCTCGGCGTGCCCCAGCCTGTCGTGTGTCAGCCGTACTACAACGCCCTCAACCGGCAACCGGAAGTCGAGGTCCTGCCGGCATGCCGGCACTACGGGCTCGGTGTCGTGCCGTACAGCCCGATCGCGCGCGGAGTGCTCACGGGCAAGTATCAGCCGGGCCAGGAGCCGCCGGCGGATACGCGTGCCGGCCTGAAGGACAAGCGGATGATGGAGACGGAATTCCGCCAGGAGTCGCTCGTCATCGCGCGCAAGTGGCAGGATCACGCCGAGAAGCGCGGCCATACCGTCGGTCAGTTCGCGCTTGCCTGGGTGCTGGCCAATCGCCTCGTCACGAGCGTCATCGGCGGCCCTCGCACGCTCGCGCAGTGGGAGGAGTACTACCGGGCGCTAGAGTACCCGTGGACCCCGGAGGATGAAGCCGTGGTCGACGCCGACGTGCGGCCCGGCCATCCGTCGACGCCGGGTTTCAACGATCCGCAATATCCGCTGACCGGACGTCAGTGCTGACCTCTCGGAATCCCTGCCTCCCATGACCGCTCCCCTGTTCGAACCGTTGTCGATCGGTTCCGTCATCGTCCCGAACCGCATCGCCGTCGCGCCGATGTGCCAGTACGGCGCCCACGACGGCTGCGCCGATCCTGACTGGCACACGCAGCACCTGATGAATCTCGCGATGTCCGGCGCCGGGCTCGTGATGATCGAAGCCACCGCCGTCGAGCGCCCGGGACGCATCAGCCACGGCTGCCTGGGTCTCTGGTCCGACGATACGCAGGCGGCGCTGGCACGTGCACTGGCAGCGGCTCGCCGCGTCGCGCTGCCCGGCACGAAGTTCGGCATCCAGCTGGGTCATGCGGGTCGGAAAGGATCGGCGCAACGGCCGTGGGAAGGCGGGCGGGCGCTGCCGCCGGACGCCGATCCGTGGCCCACGGTGTCGGCATCCGCCGAGCCCTTCGACAAGGGCTGGCACGTTCCCGGCGCGCTTGACGAGGCGGGCATCGCGCGGATCACGCAGGCCTTCGTGTCCGCCGCCCGGCGAGCCGTCGATCTCGGCATCGAGGTGATCGAGTTGCACGCCGCGCACGGCTATCTGTTGCACCAGTTCACGTCGCCCCTGTCGAACCGGCGGGCCGACCGCTACGGCGGCAATCTGGAGAACCGTCTGCGTCTGCCGCTGGACATCGCCGAGGCGGTGCGGGCAGCCCTGCCGAAGACGGCGGCGGTCGGTGCGCGCATCACAGGCACCGATTGGTCGGAGGCCGGCGTCACGACCGACGAAGCCGTGGTGTTCGCGAAGGGGTTGCGCGAACGCGGTCTCGATTACGTGTGCGTGTCGAGCGGCGGTGTCGCCCTCGGCATCAGCATTCCGGTCGCGCCGGCATACCAGGTGCCGCTTGCCGCGAAGGTGAAGCGGGAGGCGGGCATCACGACGCGCACGGTGGGGCTGATCGTCGATCCGCGCACGGCGAACGAGATCGTCGCGAGCGGCCAGGCCGACCAGATCGCGATGGCGCGGGCCTTCCTCGACAATCCGCGCTGGGGCTGGCACGCGGCGCAGGCGCTCGGCGCGCCGTTCACGTTGCCGCCGGCCTACGATCGCGTGCGCCCGGCGAACTGGCCAGGCGCCGCGATCGTGCGTCCGCCGGCCGCGTAGCCGCGTCGAGAGCTGCACGAACGGAGGGCTGCGAATGACCGATGAGATGCGTCGATCCTTCCTGCAGCGCGGCATGCTGGCCGGGGCCGGATGGCTCGGGGTTCCCCTGCAGGGCCGCAGCCAGGCGGCCGAGGTCTTCGATCTCGTCATCCATGACGGCGAGGTCCTCGATCCGAGTCAGGCGTTGCGGGGGAAGCGGGACGTCGGCATTCGCCACGGCCGGATCGCCGCGCTGGCGCCTTCGATTCCCCGATCGCAGGCGCGACAGTCGATCGACGCGGCGGGGCGGCTCGTCGTTCCCGGGCTCGTGGATCTGCATGCGCACGTCTATCCGCAGGGCTCGGCGCTGGGACTGCCTGCCGACGAACTGGTCCCGTACACGGCGACGACGACATGCGTGAGCGCCGGGGATGCCGGGGCCAACAACTATTCGGCGTTCAAGCATCTCATCGCGTCGCAGTCCCGCACGCGGCTGTTCGCATTCCTGCACATCGCGTCCATCGGCCTCGCGGGCTTTCCCGTCGGGGAAATGCTCAACATCGACTACGCGGATGTCGATCTGGCCGCCAGGACGCTCGCCGAGAATCCGGACGTGCTCCTGGGGATCAAGGTGCGGGAAACGACGAGCGTCGTCGGAGCGAACGGACTGGAGCCGCTGCGCCGCGCGATTCTCGCCGTGGAGCGTTCCGGGACGCGCGGCCGCGTGATGTGCCACATCGGTGATGCGCCGGGACGGCTGGACGCATTGCTGGATCTGCTGCGTCCCGGGGACATCCTCACCCACGCCTACAGCGGTCTGGGCAACAACACGGTCAGGGACGGACGCGTCCTCGATGCGGCGATGGCGGCGAAGGCGCGGGGCGTGATCGTGGATGTCGGCCATGGCGGCGGCAGTTTCGACTTCACGGTCGCCGAGGCCGCGCTCGCTCAGGGCTTCATTCCGGACACGATCAGCAGCGACATCCATGCCCTCAGCGCGAACACGCCGGGCATGCCCTACCTGCCCTGGGTCATGAGCAAGTTCCTGGCGCTGGGGCTATCGCTGGAGCAGGTCGTGGCAATGGCCACCGTCGCGCCGGCTCGCGTGATCGATCGCGTTCCGCGGCTGGGCACCCTCCAGGTTGGGGCTCCCGCCGACGTGGCGATCCTCGAGGTCGTGGAAGGGCCGGTCGGCTTCGTGGACACGAATCGCAACCGGCGAGAAGGCACGCGGCACCTCCGCCCGGTGCAGACGGTGCGGGCCGGGCGACCCTTCGGCCGACCGTACCCCATGCCCTTCGCCTATCCCTGATCCGCTGTGCGGATGTCCCGGCCGGAAGTCATCGGCGGCGGGACGCCTGCCACAGGACGCCCGCCACGACGCCGACCAGCACGAAGGCGACTGCGATCCACTCGGACACCGGCAACGACGGCACGAACCACACGGCCAGGCCCGCTGCCACGAACGCCGCCAGGATCGCCACGTAGAGCCGCCACCAGTCGAGCACTTCCAGCAGCAGGGAAAGCCGCCGTCGCCACTGCCCGGCGGGCCGGTTCATGCGCGGGCGTCGGATCGGCGCAACGGAATGTCGGGCGGGTGACTACGGGATCGACGGATCGATCACGAAGCCCATCTTCCTGAGCCCGCCGCGCTGCACGGCCGCCATCACCTGGGCGACCTTTTCGTATTGCACCGTGCGGGCACCGCGCACATGGACTTCGGGCTGGGGATCCGACTTGGCCGCGGCGACGATGCGGGTCTGCAGTTCGTCCACCGAGACTTCCTCGGCGTTCCAGTAGATCTTGCCGCCCTCGTCCACGGAGAGGTTGATGCTCTCCGGCTTGACCTCGTCGGGCTGGTTCTGTGCGTGCGGCAGATCCACCTTGACCGCATGCTTCATGACCGGGATGGTGATCATGAAGATGATCAGGAGCACCAGCATCACGTCGACGAGCGGCGTGGTGTTGATCTCCGGGTTGAATTCGTCTTCCGAGTCGTTCAGGGACCCCAGGGCCATGGCGCGCGCTCGCTCAGCTCTTCGTGCCGGGAACGGCCGTGAGACGCGCGTCGCGCGGCACCGGGTTCGCACCGCCGGCCTCGCCCACGCGGGCGCCGGTCAGGAAATAGGCGTGCAGGTCGTAGCCGAACCGGTTCAGCTTCGACAGGAGCGACTTGTTGCCGCGCACGAGGGCGTTGTAGCCGAGCGCGGCCGGGATCGCGACCGCCAGGCCCAGCGCCGTCATGATCAGCGCCTCGCCCACGGGGCCGGCGACCTTGTCGAGCGAGGCCTGCCCGGCGAGGCCGATGGCGACCAGCGCGTGGTAGATCCCCCAGACGGTGCCGAACAATCCGACGAAGGGGGCCGTGGACGACACCGAGGCGAGGACGGACATGCCGTTCTGGAGTTTCGCCGCGCTCTCGTCGATGGACGCCCGCAGACCGCTGGCGATCCATTCGTTGCGTCCCATCGCGCCGCCGAGCGTGCCCTCGTGATGACGGTGGTGCTGGGCGCTGTCGACCCCGGCCTGCGCCAGGGCGTGGAAGGGGTTGTCGTTTCCGCCGCCCAGGGCGTCGAGGCCTTCGGGGACCGAGCGGGCCTGCCAGAACGTGTCACGAGCCTGCCCGGCGACGCGCTGGAGCCGGATCAGGTTGAGCGCCTTCATCACGATCACGTACCACGACATGGCCGACATGATGACGAGGAGGACCGCCACGGCCTTCTGGATGCCGTCCGCGTTTTCCCACAGATGTTCGAGACCGAACTGTCCCACGTTGTGAATCCTCCTCAGGAATCGAGTTTGAAGGAGAACGGCACGGTGACCCACACGGTCACGGCTCGACCCCCGTCGAAGTAAGGCTTGAACACGGCTTTCAGCGCAGCATCGCGGGCGGCATTGTCGAGGCGGTTGTAGCCGCTGCTCTTCTGGACCTCGACCTTCTCGACCTTGCCTTGTTCGTTCACGAGAACGCGCACCAGCAGGTCGCCGGTCTCGCGCAGCCGCAGGGAAATGGGCGGGTAGGCCAGTGCCGGCGCCTTGATGTACTCGATGCCTGCGTCCCCGAGCGAGCGCACGAGTGGCTGCGCCGGAGGCGGCGGCGGGGCCGGGGGCGCCGCGACGGGCGGAGGCGGTGCCGGGGACGGGGGCGCCGGGGCGACCACCACGGGGGCAGGCTCGGGCGCCTTGGGCGGTGCCTCGGGCGGCTTTTCCTGGGTGATCGACGTCGGCGGCGGCGGTTCCTCGATCGGGCGGATCGTCGGCCGCGGCGGTGGGGGCGGGGGCGGCGGTGGTTCGGCGAGCTTCGGCGGGGGCGGTGGGGGCGGGGGCTCGGGCGGCGTGTCCGGCAGGATCAGCTTCGCGATCACCTCTTCCTGCACGAAACGCGACGCCTGGCGCATGAGGCCGGCCTGGAGTGCGTAGAAGAACGCGACGTGCAGGAACACGATGAAGGCGAGAACGGCCCCTTGGCGGGCGGACGGCACCGGCGACTCCGAGACGCAGAACGTTGAATGTGAGGACGACCGCCCGCGGACTGACGATAGACCCGTCGGTTGGCGAGGACTCCTGGACGCGGGACTCTAGCCCAACCCGCCGCGTCCTTGCAAACCATTCTCATTTGGAAACCGTGGGTCGGGAAAGATTCCCGGTGGCGGATGGCGGCAACTGTCGGAAGGCAGTCCCGAGACGTTCAACCGGGCATCAGCAAGCGCTCCAGGGCCGCGCGCATTGCCGCCGGCAGGCTCGCCGGCCGACGGGTCGTGCGATCCACATACACGTGCACGAAATGACCCTGTGCCGAGGTCTCGGTACCGTCATTCCGGAACAGTCCGATCTCGTAGCGGACGCTGCTCGATCCGAGTCTGCCCACCCGCAGGCCGGCGTGCACCGTGTCGGGGAAGGTGACGGGGCTGAAGTAGTTGCACTGTGTTTCCACCACCAGGCCGATCACCGTGCTGGTTTCGATCGACAGCGCTCCCTGTTCGATCAGGTACTGGTTCACGGTCGTGTCGAAGTACGAGTAGTAGACGACGTTGTTCACGTGGCCGTAGACATCGTTGTCCATCCAGCGCGTCGGGATCACCTGGAAATGGCGGAAGGCGGTCCGGGGCTGCGGGGTGGGGCGTCCTGACATCGAAGGTCTCCAGGTCGAGGGCGAGGCTGGCGGGGATGATATCGGCGTCACCGGTCGTGCCGCTGCGCGCTCAGTGGGTCGAGGCCTGTTCCGTCGCGTCGGTCTGCCGCCGCATGTGCTTCCAGTTCACCGCGAGCAGGCCGGCGGCGACGATGATGCCCATGCCCGTGAGCGTGCCCTCGTCCGGAAAGTCGCCGAAGGCGATCCACGCCAGCAGCGTGGACCAGATGAGCTGTACATAGACGAACGGCGCGAGCGCCATGGGCGACGCGTGGGTGACGGCCCGGATCAGGAACAGGTGACCGAGCCCGCCGAAGAATCCGATCACGAACATCAGTCCGCCCTGCAGCAGCGTCGGTGTCTGCCACGTGAACGGGAGGGCGAGGGACGTTGCCGCCGATCCGACCAGGGCGGTGTAGCACGCCGTCGTGTACGGATCCTCGCGCCCGGCGACCTTGCGCGTGGCGATCTGGTAGAGGCTGAAGAACACCGCACAGATGATCGGAAACGCCACTGACGGGCTGAACACGCTGCCCGTCGGCCGGATGATGACGAGCACGCCGATGAAGCCCAGCACCACGGCGAACCATTGCCGCCGCGAGACCTTCTCTCCCAGCAGGGGACCCGACAGCGCCGTGACGAGCACGGGTCCGACGAAGCTGATGGCGGCGGCCTCCGCCAGCGGCATGAACTTCAGCGACAGGTAGAAGAACGTCGTCGACGACACCAGGAGGAGTCCGCGCAGGACCTGCAGCCACGGGTGCGCGGTCCGGAACAGGTCGTTGCGCATGCGCGGCCAGACCAGGACCAGGATGAACAGGAGGTTCGTGAAGTTGCGTGCCCACACGAGCGGGGGCAGCGGGTAGCTCTTCAGCACGTATTTCGCGACCGTGTCCATGGATGAGAACAGGAACACGGCCGTGAGGATCAGCGAGACGCCGCGCAGCAAGTGCCTAGGGTGGGACTCCATGTCGTGACGTGTCCGCCGTCAGGGCAGCGGCTTGCCGGCCTGCGGCGGCAGCACGCTGCGGCCGGCGAACTCGGCGCGGGCGCCCAGCGCCTCCTCGACGCGGAGCGCTTCGTTCCACTTGGCCATCCGCTCGGACCGCGAGAACGAGCCGACCTTCAGCTGTCCTGCATTCCAGCCGGTCGACAGATGCACGATGGTCACGTCCTCGGTTTCGCCGGACCGGGCGGAGACGATCGTTCCGAAGTCCGCGAGCTGGCCCGCCTCACACGCCGCGTGGGTCTCGGTGATGGTGCCGGCCTGATTCGGCTTGATCAGCACGGCATTGCACGAGCGATCGTGCGCGGCCGCACGGACGCGGTCCGCGTTCGTGACGAGGAAGTCGTCGCCGATCACCTGGATGCGATGGCCGACCGCTGCCGTGAACGCGCGCATGCCCGCCGGGTCGTCCTCGGCGAGGGGATCCTCGATCGAGGCGATCGGGTAGCGCTGGCACCAGCCGAGGAGCATTTCGATCATGCCGTCGCGGTCGAGTTCGCGTCGATCGAGTCCCAGCGTGTAACGGCCGTCGCGACCGAACTCCGAGGCCGCGATGTCGAGCGAGATCGCGACGTCGTCGCCGGGCGTGTATCCCGCCGCCTCGATGGCGCGCACCAGCAGCCCGAGCGCCTCCTCGTTCGAGTCGAAGGCCGGCCAGTAGCCGCCTTCGTCCGCGACCCCCTGCATCTTGCCGAGCTGCCGCATCAGCGCGCCGGCCTCCCGATAGACCTCCGCGGTCATGTCGAGTGCCTGCGCGAAGCTCTTCGCCCCGAGGGCCATCACCATGAAATCCTGGATGTCCACGCGGCGGCCGGCATGCGCGCCGCCGCCGAAGATCTGGATCTCCGGGAGCGGCAGCCGCACCGGACGGTCGCCGGCGAGGTAGGCATGCAGCGGCGCGCCCGCGGCGGCGGCGGCAGCGTGCAGCACGGCCATCGACACCGCGATCGTCGCGTTGCCGCCGAGGCGGGACTTGGCCGGTGTGCCATCGAGTGCGATCAACGCCGCGTCGACCGCGCGCTGATCGGTGGCGTCCATCCCTTGAAGCCGCTGGGCGATCTCGCCGTTGACGTTGGCCACGGCGCGATGGACATCGAGGCCGCCGAGCGCCTCGCCGCCGTCCCGGAGGTCGATGGCTTCGTTGCTGCCGCGCGATGCACCGGCCGGCGCGATGGCGCGCCCGGCGGCACCGCTCTTGAGACGGACCTCGGCTTCGACGGTCGGACGGCCGCGGGAATCCCAGACGCGACGGCCGAGGATGCGGACAATGCTGTTCTGACTCATGGATCGGGACTTCGCGGAACGGAGGAGAAGGGACGGGTCATGCCTCGCGCCGCCAGGCGGCGATCTCGGCGCGCCACAGTTCGCTCACGTGCGTGAGGCGGGACACGGGATGCAGGAGGAGCCGGCGCGCCACGCGGCGCACCTTGTCGCGCTGGTCGTCGGCGGTGATGTACTCCACCGGCGACTTGCCGTCGACGCGGGCCAGGAACAACCCGGGCAGCAGATGCGCCACGCGGGCTTCCAGGGTCTCGCGCGGTTCCCAGGTGACGCGGCTGAGGTAGGTGCCGCACAGGGCCGAGAAACAATCCAGATAGCGTGCCCACCAGCGCGGCCGGGCCAGGCACTTGAGCAGCAGGTGATTCAGGCAGAACGCGAGATCGAAGGCGGGATCGCCGAACCACGCGCACTCCGCGTCCAGGAACACGGGTCCCGCCGGACCCACGAGGATGTTCTTCGGACTGACGTCGCCGTGCACGAGTGCGCGCTTGTTGCTGCGCGTGATGTCGATCAGTTCCGCGAGCCGGGCGGCCAGATCGGGATGGGCGAGTCCGGTGGCGGCGAGGTACGGCTCGAGGCGGATGGGCGTGAAGACGTGGTCGGTCGCGAAGCGTTCCGGGATCGACGGGTCGCGCGCCGTTTCCCCGTGAATCCGGGCGAGGCAGCGGCCGACTTCCCGCGCGGTGAGCGGTTCGATGATGCCGCCGAGCAGCTGCGTCTTCCAGACGGGATGCCGCTCGGGATCGAGATAGCGCATCGCGAACATGCCGCGGTCGCGGTCCTCTCCGAGCACGGCCGGCACGGCCGTCGGCTCGATGGCGCCCGCGACGCGCATCCACTCCACTTCCCAGCGATTGCGTTCCACGGGCGCCTGCCAGTCGGCCGCGACCTTGAGCTTGGGAAGTGCGCGCTTGACGCAAGCCGACCCGCCGGGCCAGACCGCCTTGCAGATGTCGGACGACACCCCGCCCGTGAGGGGCGTGAGTTCGAGAGTGTCATCCGGGGTGACGAGCCCCATGCGCTCGAGCGCCGGGCGGAACACCGCGACCTGATCGTCCACCATGTTTGCGGAATAGAATGCCCGGGTCGTGTTCGCGGTCGAGCGCGACGCCGCAGGACGCTGTGACCGAAGAGCGACCGAATCTAACACAGACACCCATGCCAGGCGCCATTCTCGCCCTCGACCAGGGCACCACCAGTTCCCGCGCGATCGTCTTTGATGACGCGGGCCGGGCCCTCGCCAGCGCGCAACGGGAGTTCCCGCAGATCTTTCCGCAGCCGGGGTGGGTCGAGCAGGATCCCGAGGCGATCTGGGGTTCGCAACTGGCCACCGCGCGCGAGGCCCTCGCCGCCGCCGGACTCCATGCGCGCGATCTCGCCGGCCTCGGGATCACGAACCAGCGCGAGACCACGATGGTGTGGGAACGCGGCACCGGCCGGCCGATCTTCAACGCCATCGTCTGGCAGGACCGTCGCACGACGGACCTCTGCGCCGACCTCGAGAGCCGCGGACTCACGCCGCTGTTCCGGCGCCGCACCGGCCTCTTTCTCGATCCCTATTTCTCCGGCACCAAGGTCCGGTGGATTCTCGATCACGTCGACGGTGCGCGCGAACGGGCGCAGCGCGGCGAGCTCGCGTTCGGCACCGTGGACAGCTGGCTCGTCTGGAAACTGACCGGTGGTCGGGTCCATGCCACCGATGCCACGAACGCGTCGCGCACGCTCCTGTACGACATTGCCGCGAACCGCTGGTCGCAGACGCTGTGCGAGGCGCTCGACGTGCCGATGGCGTTGTTGCCGGACGTCGTCCCGTCGAGCCGGATCGTCGCCGAGACCGACGCGCCCCTGTTCGGCGCGCCGGTTCCGATCGCCGGGATGGCGGGCGATCAGCAGGCCGCCCTGTTCGGACAGCGCTGCGTTCAGCCCGGTCGCGTGAAGAACACGTACGGCACCGGTTGTTTCATGCTGATGCATGCGGGGGATCGCGTGCCCGCCTCGGCGCATCATCTGCTGTCGACCGTCGCGTGGCGCATCGGTGATCGCATGGACTACGCCCTGGAGGGCAGCGTGTTCGTCGCGGGTGCGGCGATCCAGTGGCTGCGGGACGGTCTCGGCCTGATCGCCTCGGCGGACGAGGTCGAGGCGCTCGCACGGAGCGTGGACGACACCGGCGGCGTGACCTTCGTGCCGGCCTTCACGGGGCTGGGCGCGCCGTACTGGGATCCGCATGCCCGCGGGACGCTGTGCGGACTCACGCGCGGGACCACGCGCGCGCACATCGCGCGGGCCGCCCTCGAGGCGATCGCACACCAGACGGCGGACATCCTCGACTGCATGCAGGCGGACGCCGGGACGCCGCTGGCCGACCTGCGCGTCGACGGTGGCGCATCGCGCAACAACCTGCTGATGCAGTTCCAGGCGGACCTTCTCGGCGTGCCGGTCGTGCGTGCGGCGAACGTGGAGGCGACGGCGCTGGGTGCGGCCTTCCTGGCGGGCCTGGCCACGGATGTCTGGAAGAACGGCGATGCGCTCGACCGTCTGTGGCGCGCGGAGCGGACCTTCGTGCCGACCTGGTCACGCGACCAGGCGGACAGTGCGAAGCAGCGATGGAAACAGGCGGTGGAGCGCGCGAAGGGCTGGGGATGAGTTCCGGTCTCGCCCAAGGGAAGGTCTGATCGAATCACGCGGTCGCGACGGAGGTCCTCCGAGCGGATGACGCGAAGGTCCGGGCCGCCGTGGGCTCGATGCACACCAGGCACCGGCCGACACAGTCAATCGCTCGGAGGGCCTCGTCCCTCCGGGTTGTGGCTCCAGCGTCACGCCGCCGAGGCGGCATGAGCTTCCACCGAAACTGCGTTGTGGCTCCAGCGTCACGCCGCCGAGGCGGCATGAGCTTCCACCGAAACTGCGTTGTGGCTCCAGCGTCACGCCGCCGAGGCGGCATGAGCTTCCACCGAAACTGCGGGCTCAGCGCCGCCGCCGAGGCGGCATGAGCTTCCACCGACTGCGTTGTGGCTCCAGCGTCACGCCGCCGAGGCGGCATGAGCTTCCACCGAAACTTCGTTGTGGCTCCAGCGTCACGCCGCCGAGGCGGCATGAGCTTCCACCGCAACTGCGTTGTGCCGGAAACAGGCGCGGGCGGTGTGGGGCGGCTCGCCGAGCCCCATCTCGCCTTCGCCTCCCGCCTTGCCATCGCCCGCTTCCAACTGCAACGCGATCCGCGTGATTCGATCAGACCTTCCCTAGCTTCCCAGCATCCACAGGCCGAAGCCGAACATCCCGAACCCGGTGCCCACGATCGCGAACACGAAGGGCGCCTGCCATGCCGCGCCGTCCAGCACGCGCCCGATGAAGTGGATGGCGCACGCGACGGCGATCAGCCCGAAGCCGATGGCCATCGCCCGCTCGATGGAAACCGGAAGGGCGAACACGGCCACGAATGCCGAGACGAACGCGAGATTGCCCGCGAGGGTCAGTCCCCGGATCAGACTTGCCACCGAGGCGCTCCGTGGCCGTGGCGATTCGGACGCTGGCTCGGGTGGGCGTCGCTCGACTCGCGCGAGGCCGCGCGTACCTCGACTGGGTGCCGCCGTCTCGCGTCGCTCTGCGATGGCGCCGGTGACGAAGAACGCACCGAACAGGGTCGGCACCACGCCGAACAGGGACAGTGCCCACGTCCCGCCCCACAGATTCTGGAAGTCGCCAATCAGCGCGCGTTCAGGCTGCTCGGGGCGATAGCGCACGGTGACCGCATCGCCCGGTTCGAAACGGCGGCTGCCGCCCAGTCCACGCGTTTCGTGGATGGCGCCGGCGTTGTCACGGAATCGGACGCGAGGCAGATAGGACGTGGAAGGCCGGCCGCTGCTGTCGCGGACTTCCTCGGTGACGTACTCGACGAGCACGCCCTTGGCCTCGCGGGTCCCGGCGAGATGCTGGTACTGGTGCCAGCCGAGGTCGCCGGCGCCGGCCAGCCCGCCGGCACCGATCACCAGGCAACCCACCCCGATTCCCCAGGAGAATCCGCCGAGCCAGCCCGCGAGGCCGCCCAGCAGCAGGCCCAGGCCGACGCCTCCCCAGAACAGCAGGATGGCCGCAGTGACGACGCTGTCGTCCACCGGCCGCGCGTCAGTTGCAGCGGCCGGAGCAGCGGACCATCCGTTCGGCGCAGGTGACCTGATCGTAGAGCGCCGCCATGTGCGTATCGATGTCGGTCCCCACGTGCTGCACGAGCGCGTTGTTGCACTGCCGCTTGGAGGTCAGCCAATGCGTCGGGGCGAGCCATTCGACATTGGTGCAGCCCGATTCCCCGTGGCCGAAGCGCACGCCGATCTCGTACGTGGCGCACAGCAGTCCGCGATGCTGGACCCAGGTCTCGATCCGGAGGTCGCCCTGCTGGGCCAGCCAGACGGTTCCCCGTGCCCGTCCGAAGTCGAACTCCAGGCGGTCGGGCTTGCCTTCCTTGTTGAGATAGAAGGAGGTCGCGGCCGGGGCCATGTTGCGCCGGTACCGCGGGTCGTCGTCGTCCTGTGCCATCGCGGCCATCGCCGCGAGCCCCATCGTTGCCACCACTGCACTGCGAATGAACATCGCATCTCCCGCTCGTCGGTCAATCGGTCATCTGCCCATGCTACGCCATCGACCCGGCCCTGCCACCGGCTGCCATCACGGATTCGGACGCACCGGCAGTGAAACTGCCGTGACGATCGACAGGGGGTCGCGGGGGAATTCGATGGAGGCCGATCCGTCGACGCTTGCGTGTGCCGACGGCAGGGCGGTGCCGCACGGCGGCGGCTCGCAGGCGGCCGGCGCGCGACCGGGGAGGGCGGGAACCCGGACACCCATCGGCGCGTGGTCCGATGGGCGCCCCGGGGAACGGTCGATCAGGCGAGATCGGTCGACTGGATCCGCTTCACGCCCTTGCCGACCATGTCCTTCCAGGCGGCTTCGAGTCCGGTGCCGCCCAGGTTGATGCCGCGGCACGCGTCCTCGATGACGGCGGCCTGGAAGCCGGCGGCGCGGGCGTCGATGGCGCTCCACGCCACGCAGAAATCGGTCGCGAGACCACAGAAGTAACAGTTGGTGATGCCGCGGTGACGCAGGTAGCCCGCGAGGCCCGTGAGCGTCTTCTTGTCCGCTTCGAGGAAGGCCGAGTAGCTGTCGACGTTGCGGTTGTAGCCCTTGCGGATCACGAGCGTGGCGTGCGGGATGTCGAGTCCGGGTGCGAAGTCCGCGCCGTCGGTACCCTGGACGCAGTGATCCGGCCACAGGACCTGCGTCCCGTATGCCACCTGGATGGCTTCGAACGGCTTCTTCCCGTCGTGCTGGGAGGCGAACGAAACGTGATCGGCGGTGTGCCAGTCCTGCGTCAGGACGACATTGGAGAACTTCCTCGCCAGGGCGTTCACGAGCGGAACGATCTGATCGCCTTCGTTGACCGCAAGCGAACCGCCGGGAATGAAGCATTTCTGGACGTCCACGACGATCAGCACGTCCTTCGGTCCCGGCTTCAGATTGCCGGCCGCGACGGCTTGCACCAGATAGCTGCCGGTTCCTGCCGCCAATGCGGAGCCCCCGGCGAGCTTCAGAAAACCGCGACGATCCATTCCCTTCATCTCTGCCCCCAAAATTGTGGATGGTCCGGCCACCTGCCCCGGCGACCGCGCCCGCCGATTCTGTGCCTTGGAGCGCAGTGCCGCAACGTAAATCCGGCGACCAGTTCCGCGGATCTCGCTGTCTGCCGCCGAACGGGTGCAAGATGTCATCCCCGTGCCGCGACGATGCCGGCCCTGCTGACGACAGAGGAATCCCGATGAGACGAATCGCCCGACGCCGCGCTGTCCCTGTGGTCCTGTGTCTGTCGACCCTCATGGGGTCGGCAGGTGCCTGGTGCGCCGATGGGGCCGGCAGGACGGCACGACCGGCCATCGATGGCGACGATCTCGGCGGCGTGGTGCTCGGTCCGGGCGGCCCCGAGGCGGGCGTGTGGGTGATCGCCGAGACGACGGATCTGCCCACGAAGTTCGTGAAGATCGTGGTCACGGACGATCGCGGACGCTACGTGCTGCCCGATCTGCCGAAGGCGCGCTACGACGTCTGGGTGCGCGGTTACGGTCTCACCGACTCGGCAAAGGTGCGCACCGAGCCGGGACGGATCGTCGATCTCGCGGCGGTCCCGGCGCCGACAGCGGCCGCTGCCGCCGAGTACTACCCGGCCATCTACTGGTACGCGATGCTGGGCGTTCCCGGCAACGGAGAATTCCCCGGGACCGGCCCCGACGGCAACGGCATGCCGGTCCATCTGAAGAGTCAGGCGCAGTGGCTGGACATCGTCAAGACGAACGGCTGCTACACCTGCCACCAACTGGGCAACAAGGCGACCCGCACGATGTCTCCCGCGCTGGGCACCTTCCCCTCGTCGTTCGAGGCGTGGGCCCGCCGGATCTCTTCCGGGCAGGCGCTGACCAACATGAACAACAACATCGCCAAGATCGATCCGCACCGGGCGCTGACGCTCTTCGCCGATTGGACGGACCGCATCGCCGCCGGCGCCTTGCCCTTCGCGCAGCCCGAGCGGCCGAAAGGTGTCGAACGCAACATCGTCGTCACGATGTGGGACTGGGCGACGCCCACCGATTACCTTCACGACGAGATCTCCACCGACAAGCGTCGGCCGACCGTCAACGCGAACGGTCTGATCGTCGGCGCGCCGGAGGAGAGCACGGACTTCTTCCCGGTGCTTGATCCCGTGAAGCACGTGGCGACGCGCGTGAAGATGCCGGTGCGCGACCCTGCCACGCCCTCATCGAAGAAGCTTCCGATGCTGCCTTCCCCGGTGTGGGGGCCGGACCCGATCTGGGACAGCCAGACCAGCATGCACAACCCCATGTATGACGAGCGGGGGCGCGTGTGGTTCACCTCGCGCGTCCGGCCCGCCGACAATCCGCCCGAATGCCGCAGGGGCTCGGACCATCCGTCGGCGAAGCTCACGCCCATCGACACGTCCAATCGGCACCTGTCGGTGTTCGATCCGGAGAGCGGGAGGATCACGCTGATCGGCACCTGCTACCCCACGCATCACGTCGTCTTCGCCGAGGACGCCGACAATACCGTGTGGACGAGCGCCGGCGGGCCGCAGAGCGGTGTCATCGGCTGGCTGAACCGGCGCGTCTTCGACGAGACCGGTGACGAGATGAAGGCGCAGGGCTGGACCGCATTGGTTCTGGACACGAACGGCAACGGTCGCCGCGACGAAGCGGTCGAACCGAATGCCCCGATCGATCCGGCGAAGGACAAGCGGGTGGCGACCGCGTTCTACGGCATCGGCGTGAACCCCGTGGACGGGACGATCTGGGGCAGCGTGCTCGGCTTCCCCGGCTACGTGATCCGTCTGGATCCCGGCAGGTCGCCGCCCGCGACGGCGCTGGCGGAGCTCTACGAACCGCCGCTGCCCGGCTACGGTCCGCGCGGGATGGACATCGACCGCAATGGCGTCGTGTGGACGCCGCTGTCCAGCGGGCATCTTGCGAGCTTCGACCGTCGCAGGTGCAAGGGGCCGCTCAACGGACCGACGGCCACGGGTGCCCATTGTCCCGAAGGCTGGACGCTCCATCCGTTCCCCGGCCCGCAGTTCGCGAACGTGACCGAAACCGGCAGCGCCGAGGCGAGCTACTACACGTGGGTCGACCAGTTCGACACGTTCGGCCTCGGCCGCAACGTGCCGATGGCGACGGGCAACGCCAATGAATCGCTGCTTGCCTTTGCGCAAGGCCGGTGGGTCAACCTGCGCGTGCCGTATCCGATGGGGTTCTACGCGAAATGGATGGACGGCCGCATCGACGATCCGCGGGGCGGCTGGAAAGGCAGGGGGCTGTGGTCGACCTATGCGACGCGGACGCCCTTCCACGTGGAGGGCGGCAAAGGCACGACCAGCAAGGTGGTCAAATTTCAGCTGCGGCCGGATCCGCTGGCGAAGTGACGGGCCGATTCACGAGCGGAGCGGCGGATCCGGGCGCGGACAGGCCGCAGTGCCTCTCAAGCCGGGTTGGCCGACTTCTGCGCCTGCCACTGATCCAGCAACGCGCGCGCCCGGCCGGCAGGATCGATGTTGCGGCTCGCGCCCGGCGGCACCGCGGTGAGTTCGACGACGTAGCCGTTCGGATCGCGAAAGTAGATCGAGTGGATGAACCCGTGGTCCGACGGCCCGCGGACCTCCATGCCCAGATCGAGCCCCTTGCGACGCATGGTATCCAGGACCGGGTAGTCCACCTCCAGCGCGATGTGCAGGTCGAAATCGTGCTGTGGCTTGAACTCGAATGCCATGTCCGGTGCCTCGAAGAACGCCAGGTAGGAATCGTCGTCGAGGCGGTAGAACGTGTGCAGCACGTTCGTGATGCGCCCGGACTGGGTCTCCCGGATCGGCAGGGTGCCCGCCAGGGGCAGACCGAGGAAATCCTCGTAGAAGCGCCGCGTCTCCTCGGAGTCGCGGCAACGGCAGGCGTTGTGGTGGAGTTTCCGGATCACGATGCCTCCAGGGTGGGAACGTCTTTGCGCCGACGCCCGGCATCATAGTCCCGGGGCGGATGCCGCGGGACGGTCGCGCCCGCCGTTCCGGGGCCGCGCCGCACGCGCGTGTGTCGTGGCCCGAAAGCTCGACGCTTCCAGTCCGTTAATCCCCTCCGGAACAGCATTCGGGCCACCCGTCGCGAGCGGCTGGGCATCACGTGGAGTCGATCGGACGTTTCGAGATCAGGAAGTCGCTGGGGCATGGCGCACAGAGTGTCGTCTACCTCGGCTTCGACCCCCATCTGCAGCGCGAGGTGGCGTTGAAGACGCTGCGGGTCGACAGCGCCGAGGAAGCCCGGCAACTGCTGGCGGAGGCGCGGGCGATGAGCGCCCTGCGGCACCCCAACATCGTTCCCGTCTTCGAGGCCGGCGAGTCCCGGGGTCAGCCGCATCTCGTCTTCGAATACGTGCCGGGCGGCACCCTGGCGGATCTCGTCCGCGACGGACCCCTCACGCCCGAGCGTGCCGTTGCCTTGATGCTTCCGGTCCTCGACGCGCTCGCCTACGCGCACGATCGCGGCCTGGTGCATCGGGACGTCAAGCCCACGAACATCCTGCTCTCCGAGTCCGGTCAGCCGCGGCTGATGGACTTCGGCGTCGCCGCGCGCGTGGCGAAGCGCGCCGGCGAAGCCGACCACCGGATGATGGCGGGCACGCCCGCCTACATGGCGCCGGAGTACATCGAGGACCGGGTCATCCAGCCGTCGATCGACGTGTTCGCGGCCGGTCTGGTGCTGCTCGAGCTGCTGACGGGCCACAAGGTCATCGACGAACGCGACATCTACCGGACGATGTACCGGCTCACGCATGAGGACATTCGGGTCCCGGAAACGCTGGCACTGCCGGAGAAGCTGGCCGACGCGATCAATCGTGCCGTGGCGCGGCGTCCGGCGCTGCGGTGGCAGAGCGCACGCGAGTTCCGGCTCGCGCTGGAGAACGCGCTCGCGCCGAGTCCGACGCCGGCCTCGCCGGGCGACGCCGGGAGTCAGAGCGGAACCCTCGAATTCCTGCTGCGGCGGATGCGCCTCAAGAGCGACTTCCCGGCGCTGTCGGGTTCGATCAGTGCGATCAACCGGATCGCCGGGGGCGCAGAGACGGAGAACAACGCGATCCTCGCCGGCGCAGTGCTGAAGGATGTCGCGTTGACCAACAAGATCCTGCGCGTCGTGAACTCGGCGGTGTACCGCCAGCATGGCGGGCCCGTGAGCACCGTGTCCCGGGCCGTGATGATTCTCGGTTTCGAGGCCGTGCGGAATCTGGCGGTCGCCCTGCTGCTGATCGAGAACCTGCAGAGCCGTTCCCAGGCCGAGGCGCTGCGGGAAGAGTTCCTGCGCGCCATGCTGGCCGCGCTGATGGCCCGCAGCCTCGGTCAGGCGGCGGGCGTGCGCAACATCGAGGAAGCGTTCATCTGCGCGCTGTTCCATGACCTCGGGCGCATGCTGGCGCTGCTGTATCTCCCGGAGGAGGCGCAGGAAATCCGCCGGCTCGCGACGGCGGACGGCGTCCCCGAAGCCGAGGCGGCGCACCGTGTTCTCGGGCTCACGTACGAAACGCTCGGGATGGAGATCGCGCGCGTCTGGGGTTTCCCCGATCAGATCGTCCAGAGCCAGCGTCGTCTGCCCGACGGACCCGTGCACTACATCGGTTCGACCTCCGAGCGTGTCTGCGTGCTCGCGGCCTTGAGCGACGCGCTCGCGTGCGCCGTGGCGCATGACAAGCCGCGGGAGCGGCACCAGCGCGTGAAGGCACTCGCAGAGCGCTTCGGCGAGGGGCTGAAACTGTCGGAGCGTCATCTCGAATCGGCCATCGACCAGTCGCTCGATCACATCCACGAGTACGCCGCGACCTTCAATCTCACCTTGAATAAGACGGCACTCGGCGCACAGATCGGCCGATGGCGAGGCGACGAAGCGCCTGCAGCGGCGGACGAGAACGATCCGGACATGGCCACAGTGCCGAACGGCCTGCCGGATCAGGGCATCGACGTCACGCTGCGTCTGCCGGAGGCCGGGCTGCCCGAGAATGCCGCCAACATCCTCGCGGCGGGCATCCAGGACGTCAGCAATTCGCTCGTGGCGGATTACAGGCTGAACGATCTGCTGCGCATGATCCTGGAGACGATGTATCGCGGGGTCGGCTTCAAGCGCGTGCTGCTGGCCGTGATGGACGTCCGGACCCAGACGCTGCAGGGACGCCTCGGATTCGGGCCCGATGTCCAGGAACTCGCGCACCGCTTCCGTTTCCGGATGGACGGCGGCCGCGATGTCTTCCAGCTCGTGCTGACCCGCGGCGTGGATCTGTTGATCACCGACGTTTCGGATCCGAACATCCGCGATCGCATTCCAGCCTGGCACCGTCAGGCCACGCCGGCGCGCACGTTCGCGCTCTTTCCCATGGTGGTGAAGGACAAACCCGTCGCGCTCATCTATGCCGAGCACGACAACGCGGGAGGCATCGTCATTCCCGAGCACGAACTGGGTCTGCTGCGGACCCTGCGGAACCAGGCGGTCCTGGCGATCAAGCAGACGTCGTAGCCGGCCTGCCGGCCCCCGACCGCGTCAGAGGTTCAGGATGCCGTCGACCATGTCGGCGTGTTCGTCGATGTCGGTGGAGGAGGCGCCCAGGATTTCGAGCGCGAAGTCGCCGCCCTTCATCCATTCGATGCTGTCCTTTCCCGTCGTGCAACGCGCGTGGATGTGCTCGGCCGCGAGCGCGAGCGCCACGAGCCGGCAGGTCGAATCGGGTGTGTTGCCGGCCGAGAGCACGTCGTATTCGTGGTGGAGGGCAATGGCGTCCGCCATCTCGTCCGGCAATTGCCACTTGCGCGCGAGGTGGGCGCCGACGCAGGCGTGATCCACCGAGAAATGCGAGCGCTCGGCGGCCGTGAAGGAGCGGGCGCCGGAGACCGCCGTCGTGAAGAACCGGTCATAGTCGGAGAACTTGCGGACCATCAGCGGGATGCCGCAGTCACGGAACAGCGCGAAGGTATAGGCATCCTCGCGGTCCAGCTTGGCGAGCGGCCGGGCGATCAGGGCGGCCGTCTGCGCGACGGCGGACGACGTGTCCCAGAAATGATCGAGGGCCGCACTGTCGTCGATCGGAAGTGCTTCACGCAGCAGCAGGCCGGTCACCACGTCCTTGACGTTTCGCAGTCCCAGGAGCGAAAGCGCCTTGTCGACCGACGCGACCTTCGTGCGCAGCCCGAAGGCCGCCGCATTGACGGTTTCCAGCGTCGCAGCCGCGAGGCTCACGTCGGAGCTGATGAGATTGCCGATCTTCGCGAAGTCCGGATCGTCCTGTCGCATCTCGCGCAGGACCTTGAGGAGGATCTCGGGACAGGGCGGGATCCCGAGATCGCGGACGATCGCTTCCGCATCCTGTTCGGGTGACAGCAGCGCTGCTTCCATCGGCGTACGACTCCTGAAAGGGGCGGGTCACCGCACGAGGCTGCACGCACGGAGTCGACCGCTGGTCCGCGCAGGCCTGCATGTATTCGTGCGATCTCAGGATTAACGGACGACCGCTCGCGGGCTTGAGCGGACGAGCGTGCAGCGCCCGCCGGACGATCCTGGCGCTCGCACCCGCGGGAAGGAGGGATCCGGCCGGCCTTCCGCGATCGCGCGGGCTCGTGCCTCCACCGGTCGAGACAGGCGGACCGGCAGGCACCGCAAACCGTCCTGCCGCGAAGGATGTCAGCGTTTGGCGATGGTGGCCCCGCACTGCTCGAGGGGGATGGCCGCCTGCGCGAGCCACTCGGAAACGCTGCCCCGGGTCACTTCAACCGTGTACAGGACACCCGTCCCGACGCGGCCCCGGTTGTAGATCTCGTAGGTGAGACGTTGACCGCTGTCCTCGGCAATGCCGGTGGCGGCAGCGTTCGGGCGCACGATGTATTTCAGCTTGTAGTGCTCGGGGCCGGCTCCCTGGGGTCTCGCGTAGCTGTGATCGGTCTCGGGCGATACGCCGAAGGTCGTGCGCAGGGCGTCGGTGATGCAGGGCGTGATCTCGAGGATCGATCGCGGGATGAAGGCCTTGCCGCTGCCCTCGTGGACCTTGGGCTTGTCGGGCGCGCTGCTGCAGCCTCCGAGGCACAGGGCAGCGATCGCGGTCGCCCGGAGGGCGGTGCGCAGACGGGGGCCTCGCATCAGGCGGCACTCGGAAAGCAGGCCGGTCCGAGTGGTTCGAACGCCTTGTACGTGAGGATGAATTCCTGGTGTCCGAGCGACTCGGATTTCGTCGGCTCGCCGTTGGCGACCCGCAGGATCAGGTCGTAGATCTCGCGTCCGACGTCGTCGAGCGTCGCGCGTCCTTCCAGGATGCGTCCGGCGTCGACATCCATGTCGTCGCCCATGCGGCGGTACGTGTCGGGATTGGCGCAGACCTTGATGACGGGCGAGATGGCCGAGCCCACGACCGAGCCGCGTCCCGTGGAGAACAGCGTCAGGTGACTGCCGCAGGCGATGAGTTCCGCGATTTCGGCGTTGTCGCTGATGTTCGGGAATCCGAAGCGGGGTTCCCCGTCGGGGACGACATCGAGCAGGTACAGCCCGCCGGAGATCGGGACGTCGCCCGGCTTGATGATGCCGTTGATGGTGGACTGACCGGACTTCGCGTAGGCGCCGAGCGATTTCTCCTCGATGGTCGTCAATCCGCCATCCGCGTTGCCCGGACCGATGCTGGCGTGGCCGTAGGTCTCGTAGTAGCGCGCTGCCTTGCCGACGGTCCTGACGATCTCCTCGCCGAGCATCGGGTTCTGCGCGCGGGCCGCCATCCAGTGCTCCATGCCGATGAGCTCGCCGGTCTCCTCGAAGATGCAGGTCGCGTTGCGTTCGACCAGGAAGTCGAATGCCCGGCCCATCGCCGGGTTGGCCGTGAGTCCGCTCGTGGCATCCGACCCGCCGCAGATCGTGCCGACGACGAGTTCGTCGATGGCCATGTCGACGCGGGGCGTGTCCTCGAGTTGCTTCAGCGTCTGCTCGACCCAGGCCCGGCCTTCGTCGATGGTCTTGCGCGTTCCGCCGGTTTCCTGGATGACGAGGAGCCTGGCCGGCCGCCCCGAATCACGGATCGTCTGCAGCAGACGGCCCTTGTTGAAGCCCTCGCATCCGAGGGAGACCAGCAGGACCCCCCCGATGTTCGGATGCGTGCACAGCCGCTCCATGATCTTCTGCGAGTACGCATTCGGGAAGCAGCCGGGGAAGCCGATGAGATGCGCGCCGCTTTCGCGGAACGGCATCGTGATCTCCCGCGAGACGTGGTGGGCACATTCCACGAGATAGGCCACGGCCACGATGTTGCGGATGCCCTTGCGCCCATCGGCGCGGCGGTAGGCGGAGATGGCCATCAGTGAGACTCCGACAGATAGGTGTGCCCGGCGTCGAGCGTGTAGGTCGGCAGGTAGTCGCTGGTCACGTTGTGGATGTGGACGTACTCCCCCGCCGCGATGGGCTGGATGGCACGTCCGATCGGTGCACCGTACTTGATGATGCGTTCGTCCCTGGCGATGGCGCGGATCGCGAACTTGTGTCCGATCAGGACGGTATCGCGGATCGCGATGCCGACGCCCGCGACTTCCGCGGTGTCGCCCGGGGCCAGATCCCGGACGGCGACAGCGATGTTGTCGCCCGGGGCGAGCAGCAGGGCGCCGCCGCTGCCGACCTTCTGAAACGGTTCCATGCCGACTCCTGCGTTGGCTGATGCACAGGGGGCGAAGGATACATCGGCAGCCCCGGCGCGCAGGGCGGCCACGGATCGCGGACGAGGCACATTTTCCGTGACATTCCCTGCCGGTATGGCAGGATTCAGGGCTGGATTCCGAGAACTGCGACACATGACGTACGCGCTCAACCCGACTCACGACCCGTCCCTCGACAGCTGGCTGGACGCGGCGAACGTTCCGGGAACCGACTTCCCGATTCAGAACCTGCCATTCGCGCTGTTCCGCAAGCACGGTGGCGCCGACACCTTCCGCGGCGGCGTCGCCATCGGTGATCAGATCGTCGACCTGCGCAAGCTGGCCGGCGCCGGGGTGTTGAGCGGCGTCGCCCAGGCAGCGGCCCAGGCTTGCACCGCGCCGACGCTGAACGCGTTCATGGCCATGGGATCGATCGCCTGGTCGACACTGAGGCGGGCGTTGTCCGACCTGCTGCGCACCGGTTCCCCGCGGGAGAGCGTCGTGCGCGGCTGCCTGGTCCCCCAGTCGAAGGTCGAGTACGCGGTGCCCGCCCATATCGGGGACTACACGGATTTCTACACCTCCGTCCACCATGCCACGGCGATCGGACGGCTGTTCCGGCCCGACAATCCGCTGCTGCCCAACTACAAGTGGGTGCCGATCGGGTACCACGGCCGCGCCTCGTCCATCGGCGTGTCGGGACAGAGCTTCGCGCGACCGGTCGGCCAGATGATGCCGCTGGGTGCCGACAAGCCGATCTTCGGACCGAGCCGCCGGCTCGACTACGAACTCGAGGTCGGCATCTTCATCGGCGCCGGCAATGCCCCGGGGACACGCATCCCGGTGGCGGACGCCGAATCCCACGTATTCGGGCTGTGCCTGCTGAACGACTGGTCCGCCCGCGACATCCAGTCGTGGGAGTACCAGCCCCTGGGGCCGTTCCTCGCCAAGAACTTCGCCACGACGATCTCCCCATGGATCGTCACCCTGGAAGCGCTGGCGCCCTACCGCATGCCCTGGACGCGTCCTGCCGACGACCCTGCGCCGCTGGCCTACCTCGACGCCGAAGGCGTGAGGGCGTCCGGTGCTTTCGACGTGCAGCTCGAGGTGCTGATCGAAACGGAGAAGATGCGGGCCGCCAGGTCCGGGGCGGTCGGTCTGTCGCGCAGCAGCTTCCGGCATTCGTACTGGACCGTCGCGCAGCTGGTCGCGCATCACACCGTCAACGGTTGCAATCTCATGCCGGGTGATCTGCTCGGGAGCGGCACCCAGTCCGGCCCCGATCCGTGCGAGGCCGGTTCGTTGGTCGAGTTGACGGGCGGCGGCAAGAAGGCGCTCGATGTCGGCGGCGAACCCCGAACCTTTCTCGAGGACGGCGACACCGTCATCCTGCGGGGCTGGTGCGAGCGGGCAGGAGCGGCACGGGTCGGTTTCGGCGAATGCCGGGGAACGGTGCTGCCCGCCGTTCCCATCGGACTTGCGCGGCGCCACGCGTCCGCGTGGCGCCGCTTCCTCGGCTCAGAGTTTCGAGATGCGCACGGTCGCGTCCTTGCGCTTCTCGATGCCGGGCAGCAGCGTGGTGCCCAGCCCGGGGCCTTCCGGCGCCGAGATGTAGCCGTTCTTGACGGGCGGCAGTTTCGTGACGAGCGTGGGGTACCAGTCGTAGTAGAACGCGCGCACCATTTCCTGCACGAGCGTGTTCGGCGCATTCAACGACAGGTGCACCGACGCGGTCAGCATGAGCGGCCCGGTGCAGTCGTGGGGCGCGTAGGGCAGGGCCCAGGCCTCGGCCATCGTGCCGATCTTCTTGGCCTCCGAAATGCCGCCGCACCAGCCCACGTCCAGCATGCAAACGGACACGGCCTGTTTCTGGAACAGATCGCGGAATCCCGTCCGCGTTGCCAGGGTCTCGCTGGCCGTGACCCAGACGTTGGTGCGATGCGCGTAGTCGGCGAGCGCATCCAGATTGCTCATCTTGATCGGATCCTCGTACCAGAACGGATCGAACTGCTCGAGCGCACCGGCAATGCGGATGGCGGCCGGCAACTGCCACATCGAATGGAACTCGACGTGGATGTCCATCTTGTCGCCGACGGCCTTGCGGATCTTCTCGAAGGGCTTCATGGCCTTCTTCAGATCGGCGTTCGAGATGTAGGCGCCGTTCGAGGCTTCGGCCGCTTCGTCGAAGGGCCAGATCTTCATGCCGGTGATGCCCATGTCGAGCAGGCTCTCGGCCAGTTCGTCCGCGTGCGTCATGAAGCCCACGAGATCCTCGTAGGGGCGCTTCTTCTTGTCGATCTTCGCGGGCAGGCCGAAGTTCTCCGTCCCTTGCGTCGGCTTCGCGCGAACGTACTGGTAGCCGGCGCAGGTGTTGTAGACGCGCACCTTGTCGCGGCATGCCCCGCCGAGCAGCTGATGGACCGGCTGCCCGGTGGCGTGGCCGAACAGGTCCCACAGCGCGATGTCGATGGCCGATGCCGCGCGCATCTCGACCCCGACGCTGTTGAACCCGAGATAGGTGTTGAGGAAGTGATGCGAGATCCTGTCGATCTCGAGGGGGTTGCGGCCGAGCAGCCATGGCGCGCAGGTCTCGTGAAGGTGGGCCACGACCGGGGCGACGGCGTAGAACGTCTCGCCCGTCCCCATCAATCCCTCGTCGGTGTGGATCCGCACCCACGCCAGGTTCGGGAACTCCCCGAGCTGGATCGTCTCGACGGCGGTGATCTTCATGGAAACTCCTCCCTGTGAGCGTTCGATGGCATGGACCGACACTGAATTCTAGGGAGGTGCCGGGGAATGTCCATGACTTGGTGACGTGCGCTGCACTCGGCCTCGGGCCGCGGCCGTCCGGAGGCTCGGCGAAGCGCGCGGAATCATCGGCAGCGACTCCCGAGGATCGACGGGCGGATCCGGAGCGCCGCGCCGACGTGGCGTGATCGCGGGCCCGCGGGCAGAATCGAGCTATCCGGGCGCCCGATCGAACGGCCCGCCGCGACGCTACCAGGAGAGGGATCCAGCATGATGCAGACCCAGACCGGCAGTTCCATCCGTCCACGCCGAAGCCTGCTGTTCGTTCCTGCGTTGAGGCCGGATCGCTTCACCAAGGCGCTGGACGCCGGCGCCGACATCGTCTGCATCGACATGGAGGACGCCGTCGCGCTGGAGCGCAAGGACGAAGGTCGCGCGGCGACCCTTCCGCTGTTCCGCGAGCGCACCCACCCGCACGTCGAGCAGATGGTGAGGATCAACGGATTGTCGACGTACCACGGGCTGAAGGACCTGCAGGCGCTCATCGAATGTGACGCACCGCCGCCTTCCATCATGATCCCGAAGATCCGGTCGGCGGAGGAAGTGCACCTGATCGCCACGCTGCTGTCGGTCGGCAAGGCGCGCGAGATCCGGTTCTGCGTGATCATCGAAACGAACCAGGGTCTCGAACGGGCGATCGAGATCGCGAAGTCCAGCCCGCGCATCGATTCGATGATCCTCGGCGCCGTCGACATGTCGGCCGACCTGCGCTGCACGAAGGCGTGGGAACCGCTGCTGTACGCGCGCTCGCGCCTGGTGCACGCGGCCGCCTCGGCGGGCATCGACCTGCTCGACGTCCCCTTCCTCAATCTCGATGATCCCGAGGGCCTGAGGCAGGAGGCCCAGGGGTGTGCGCGTCTCGGATTCACCGGCAAGGCCTCGATCCATCCGTCGCAGCTCGCCACGATTCACGAGGCCTTCACGCCGACCGATGCCCAGATCGAGAAGGCGAGGAAGGTATGCCGCGCATTCGAGGAGAGTTCCAGCGGTCTCGTGGTCGTGGACAACGAACTGATCGAGCTCCCGGTCGTCCGTTCCTACTACCGGATGCTCGCGATTGCGGACCGGGTCGCCGCCGCCGACCGTTCGCGCGGCTGAGCGCGCGTCAGCGGTTGAGGGCAGCGACGTCGGAGGCCGGGACCGGATCGGCGTCGATGTCCGGCAGTGCCGCGGCCCGTTGCGCGAGGAATCGCACGAGTGACTCGTCGACGTTCGCGATGTCCAGGTGCAGCAGGACCGCGGGTGCCTTGACACGTCCGCATTCCCGGACGCCGGAGACGATCTCGAAACCGAACACGCGACGGTAGAAGGAGGCGTGGCGCGGATTCACCTCGACGAACAGGTCCGTGGCCCTGCGATCGCGGCGTCCCTTGGCGTGCGCGAGTTCGAAGAGGGCGGCGAGGATCGTTCGGGTATCGCTCCGGGGGGCGATGGCGAGCCGCGTGATCTCGCAGAGTGTCGCGCCGCGCGCACGGTGCCGCGCGGCCTCGGCCGGATAGGTCCGATCGATCCAGAGGCCTGCGGGACCGTCGAGGCCAAGCGTGATGGTCCCGGTGACTCGGCCCCGCACCACGGCCACCAGGGCGATCTCGTCTCGCGTTTCGTCGCGACAGGCATCGCCCATCCCGGTCGTGAGGTAGCCGCGCGAGGCATAGCGCTGCCTGACGAGAGCGGCAGCCTCCTTCAGAAGCGTCGGGGTGTTTGCCACCCGGGCTTCCACTCCGGACCGCGTCGCACCCTCGGGCGCGTTCGACCGGCCATGCGCCGGGGACCGTGCGTTCAGCAAGCGGCGGAAGTACGCCGTCTCGTCCCTGTCTCCCGTTGCGGTGACAGTACCCGGCACGGATGGCATCGCGCGCAGCGGATTCATGATGGTCTCCCCGTACAGCCTGTGTGGGCCGGGAAGAGGCACTGATCGGGCCAGCCGGAAGCGGGGGTCGTCGGTCGCGACCGACTCGCGGCGATACCGTTTCGTGCCGTCGCTCGGGCGCGACGGCGCCGATGCGACCGACGCCGGCCCTGGTATCGGTGTGAATGCGGGCGCCCTTGTCGACTCCATTTACGGGCGATGCGTCTGCCCGAGGTGAGCTTTCATCAAGTCACTGATCCATCGGGACTTAGAATCGCCGGCCTGCTTCGTGCACTAGGCGCTACCGTCGCGGAACGAAGTTGCACGAAACGAACCCAAACGGCTCGTGCTTGCGCTCCGGGCGTTGTCGACGCTTCGTCCGACTGACCCGAAACGGTCGGGCAGGTGCTCGATCCTCCTAAACCGTATCGAGATGAGTGTCGAGAAAAATGCTGCAACGAATCGCCGTCGAGCCCGGGCATCGGGGCCCCACCGTCGCCATCACCACCAAGCGGGTGGTGTCCTTCCGCCAGCATCAGCAACCGTGCGCGCTGCTCATCGAAGCCTTCGCCATCGCGGCAGAGAAGCGCCGGGACCCGCGTCGCCGCCGCCGCGAGGCGTCGGGCGGCACGCTCGAGCACGCCATCACTCTGGTCCACATCCTATGCAACGAAGCCGGCATCACGGATGACGTCACGCTCGCCGGCTCCGTCCTGTTCGACACGATCAGCGAGACGCAACTGACGTACGGCGATCTGCGCCGGCAGTTCGGTCCGGTGCTCGCCGAAGTCGTCGCCGAACTCACCGAAGAATCGTCCGCGCCGTTGAAGGACCGCCCTGCGATCCGCCTCCAGGCCGGCGGGACGTACAGTCATCGTGCGCGGTTGATCAAGCTGGCATCGCTGGTTGCGGCCATCCGCGAACTGGCGCGAGATGCTCAGGGAGACGAGTCGATGGCGGAGCGTGCGGCATTCGATGCACTTCTCGCGGCGGTCGACGCCCTGCGCGGCACGCACGCCACCCTGGAGTGCCTGTTCGACGAAGAGTATTACCGGGGCGAATAGTCCTCGGCGGTTTCACCGGTCCTCGAGGACCCGCCCGCCCCGCCTCGCGCGGGGAACGTCGCGGCCCGCCGATGCTGTCGCTCTCCCGGGAGGCAGCATCGGCGGGTCGGTCGTTTTTTCGGGACTGCTTTTCTGGCGACGAGCGCAAGTCGATAGAATCGGCTCCTGCACGCCTCCGGAGTCACAGCACGCATGAATCCCGTCGAAGCCGACACCTGGTCGGAACTGAAGCGCACCGCCATCCACCAGGTCGAGCAGGAGCCGATCCTGTCGGGCCATCTGTACGACCTCGTGATCCGTCATCGAGGATATTCGGAGGCGCTTGCCTATCTCATCGCCTCCAGCCTGGCCAACCAGGTCTTCAGCCTGGCGGGCATGGTGGATCTGGTGAACGACGCGATCCGCAGTCACCCGGAGATCGTCACCTTCAGCCTCGATGACCTGAGAGCCATCACCACGCGCGATCCCGCGTCCGAATGCGCACTCGTGCCCTTCCTGTACTACAAGGGCTTCAAGGGGCTGCAGGCCCATCGCGTGGCCCACGCACTGTGGACGGAGGGTCGACAGGGGGTGGCCCGATTCCTCCAGAGCCGTGTCGCCGACTCGCTGTCGATGGACATCCATCCCGCGGCACGGATCGGCCGCGGTGTGTTCATGGATCACGGCCTCGGGCTGGTGATCGGCGAGACGAGCGTCGTCGAGGACGACGTCTCGATGCTGCAGGGCGTGACGCTCGGCGGGACCGGCAAGGAATCAGGCGACCGTCACCCGAAGATCCGCAAGGGCGTGATGATCGGCGCCGGCGCGAAGATCCTCGGCAACATCGAAGTCGGTGAAGGCTCCAAGGTCGCCGCGGGAAGCGTGGTGCTCAGGGCCGTTCCCCCGCACACCACTGTGGCCGGCGTTCCGGCCAAGATCGTCGGATCGCCCCTGTCCGACGTGCCCGCTTTCGACATGAAGCAGGATTTCGAGTGACGCCGTCGTCTCGCGACACCGAGACCGCCGGCGCTGTTCAGTGCGCCGCGGGCGGCGTTCCGTATGGTTCGTCCGCCTCAACGTAGGCGGTCTCGGTGCGCCCGGCAGCGCACCATGCCTGGACCGAGGGCAGCGCCAGCACCGCATCGCGATAGCGGGCGGCGACGGGTGGCAGCGCCACGTCGTAGGTCACGAACCGGGTGACGACCGGGGCGAACATCGCATCGGCACAGGTGAAGTGGCCGAACAGCAGATCGCCCGAACCGCCGAACCGCATCCTGCAGGACTCCCAGAGCGCGACGATGCGCGCAAGGTCCTTCTCCGACCCCGGGGTGCGCCCCTTGCCGGGATGCTTCGTCCGCAGGTTCATGGGCATCTGCCGACGAAGCTCCTGGAAGCCCGAATGCATTTCCGCACAGGCGCTGCGCGCGACGCGCCGCGCCGCGGGATCGGACGGCCACAGGCGACGGTCGGGAAACATCTCGGCCACCGTCTCGGCGATGGCGAGTGAATCCCACACCGGTTCGCCGTCGATCATCAGCACCGGCACCTTGCGGGTCGGGGAATAGGCCTCGATGCCGACGACGCGGTTGTCTTCCGCGAACGGCAACAGTATCTCTTCGAAGGCGACGGCGGCCTGCGTGAGCAGCACCCAGGGCCGCATCGACCACGACGAGTAGTTCTTGTTGGCGATGACGAGCTGCAGTTGTGGCATAAGATCCGACCCTTCGAATGGCGCGGTGCATGGAGGAGACGTCGCAGAGGATCCGACGACGGGACGCGCCGACATTACACCAGGGAGGACACGGTCGTGGCGGGTTGGACGCTGTCGGAGCAGGACAAGGACACCTATCGGCGCGAGGGTCTCATCGTCTCGCCGCATCGATTGCCGCCGGACCGGTTGCGCGCCATGCGCGAATCGCTCGAACGGCTGCTGGCGGACAATGCGGAGGTCGCCCCCGAAAGTCTCGTCTGCCCCCACATTCCGAATGGATCTCGGCACGACGAGGCCGCAGCGAAAGTCTGGTTCGACTACGCCACCGACCCGCTCGTCCTCGATCTCGTCGCCGAGCTCATCGGGCCGGACATCATCCTGTGGGGCAGTCAGGTGTTCTGCAAGCCCGCCTTCACCGGGCGCGCGGTGCCGTGGCACCAGGATGGCCAGTACTGGCCGATCCGGCCCATCGCGACCTGCTCGGTCTGGATTGCGCTCGACGACGCGACGCCCGAGAACGGTTGCATGCATTACGTCCCCGGTTCGCATCGCGGCGGACGTCTGCTCGAACATCGCCGCCGCACCGGCAGCGACATCGTTCTCAACGAGGAACTGAGTCCCGAAGCGTTCGATTTTCGCGCCGCCCGCGACGACCGCCTGGATGCCGGACAGTTCTCCCTGCACGACGTGCTGCTGGTCCACGGTTCCAACGCGAATCGTTCGCCCCGGCGCCGGGCGGGCTTCGTCATCCGCTTCATGCCGGCCACCTCGCTGTTCGATCGCAAGGTCGACCAGCGCCAGCAACAGGTCGGCGTCAGCTTCAGTTTCACGCGGCGTCCCATCTGGCTGGTGCGCGGCGTGGATCGCGCCGGCAATGACTTCGGCGCCGGTCACGGTGAGGACTACCGGCTCGTTCCTCGCCGTTCCGACGACGCTTGAGGCCGGCATGTGGCGGTAAACTCGACGCACCGCCGGTCGCCGTGCCGGCGCCGTCGTTCCCGTTTCCTCTCGCTAGGAGTCTCTCCGTGACCCAATTCCTGCGCACCGCCCTCGCGGCCCTGTGCCTCACGGCCGCCCCGCTGCAGGCCGCCGATATCGACGCCATCAACTTGCTGAACCAGTCCGAGTTCCGGCTGCTGTCCGAAGACCTGGGTGCAGCGTTTTCCTACAAGCCGCTGACGCCGGCGGAACCGCTCGGGATCACGGGGTTCGACATCGGCGTCGCGATCACGGGGACCCAGATCAAGCACAGCGCGCTGCTCGATCGCGCCACGTCGGCGGGGAATCTTCCGAGTTATCTCCCGGTGCCGACCCTTCGCGCGAACAAGGGCCTGCCGTTCGGCATCGATATCGGATTGATGGCCGCCGCGGTCCCGAATTCGAACGTCCGTCTGCTCGGCGGAGAACTCCGCTACGCCGTCGTCTCCGGCAACGTGGCCTTGCCCGCCGTCGCGATTCGCGGGAGCTACACGAAACTCTCGGGAGTGGACCAGCTCGATCTGGACACCAAAGGACTCGATCTGTCCATCTCCAAGGGGCTGCTCAATTTCACTCCGTACGGCGGCATCGGCCGGGTGTGGGTCAGCAGCACGCCCAACGGCATCGGTACGCTCTCGAAGGAGTCGTTCGGCCTGAACAAGGTGTTCGTCGGCGTGAACTTCAACATGCTGCTCGTGAATCTCGCTGTCGAGGCCGACCGCACGGGTGAGAACAACACCTTCGGCGTCAAGCTCGGCCTGAGATTCTGACGGGCCGCCGGCGGTTCACGTTCCGCCGCGGGCGGGCGTGATGCGCCCCGCGAGATAGATGCACAGGGCCGTCGCACAGACGGCCCCCGTCCCCACGATGCCGTAGTTCGTCAGCCGGCCGGCGGCGTCGTGCCCGAGCACGGTGCCCGCCGCGACGGAGGCCAAGCCCGAACACAGGGACTGGATGCCGCTGCTCACCGCCAGGAACGCGCCTCGAAGCCGCGGCTCGGCGGCGCTGTTCACCAGAGCCATGGCTGGAATGAAGCGCCCCGAAACCAGCACCATGAAGACCGTGCTTGCGGCCATCACGATCGGGACCGGCAGCGGAGGCAGGTGGGTCGAGACGAACAGCGGGACCATCGACAACAGCGCAACACCGCGGAACACGCGTACCTTGCCGTGCCGGTCGGCCAGTCGGCCGATCCAGCGCGCCGTGAAGAGCGTGGCCGCGCCGCCTGCCAGATAGATGAGCGGCAGGTCCGTTTCCTGGAGTCCCACGTTGCGCACCATGTAGGGACTCAGGAACGGGATCACGGACAGGCCGGCGAACATCAAGGTGCCGATGAGGACGAGCGCGCGCCGGTGGCTCCGGCTCGCGAAGACCTCCTGCAAGTGATGTCGGGCCGAACGCGTTGCGCGTGCGGTCGCGACATGGTGATCCAGGGCCGGCAGCCAGCGCCAGACGGCCACCCACAGCAGCACCGCGCCCAGCGTCAGGGCGCCGAACGTCGCGTGCCAGCCGACGTGGCTGCCGATCAGGAGTCCCAGCGGCACGCCCGCGACGGCCGCGAGCGGGAACCCCGTGGCGATGACACCGGTGGCGGCACCGCGCCGCGAGTCCGGTACCAGATCCCCGATGATCGCGTGCACCATGGCGCCCGCGATGCCACCGAAGATGCCCGACACCACGCGTGCCGCCAACAAGGTCCAGAAGCCGGGAGCGATCGCGCACAACGCCGTGGCCACGGTGAAACCGCTGTAGATCGCGAGCAGTGCGCGCTTGCGGCCGAACCGGTCGACGTAGAGCGCGGCGAGAAAGGCGCTGGCCGCCGCACCGAACGTGTAGGCCGAGACGAGCAGGCCGAACTGGGTGGGCGTCACCCCGAAGAGCCGCATGATCTGCGGACCCAGCGGCATCAGCACCATGAAATCCACGATGTGCGTGAACTGGATGCCCGCCAGTACCCACAGCACGCGGCGCTCCCGCGCAGGGGAGATCACGGGTCAGCGTGCGAGGGCGCCCGGCCAGGCCGCGGCGAGCAGTTCGTACGAACGAAGCCTGGACGCGTAGTCGCCCGTGATGGTCAGGACCATGACTTCATCGGCTTCGAACGCCGCCTGCAGTGCCTGGATCTTCTCGCAGACCTGCGCTGCGGTCCCGATGAGCGCGCGCGGCCGCTCGCGTTCGATGATCGTGCGGTCCTCGTCCGAGTCGTTTCTCGCGAGCGCGGTCTCGGTGGTGGCCACGGGTTCGTCCAGCCCCCGTGCCATCTGCAGCCGTCTCAGATCGATGGAGGCGGCGAGTCGGTGTGCAGCGGCTTCGGTGTCGGCGCAGATGGCGAACACCGTGAGCATCGATACCGGCCGCGGTTCGCGTGTCGACGGACGGTAGCCCTGCCGGAACGCGCGCGTGACCTCGTCGCCGCCGTGCGCGGTGATGAAATGAGCGAAAGCGAAGCGCAGACCGAGATAGGCTGCGAGCGTGGCGCTGTAGTCGGAGGAGCCGAGCAGCCACACTTCGGGCGAGGTGGGCCCGGCCGGCATCGCCCTGACGCGCGCATAGGGATGATCGTCGGGGAGCGAGTCGTCGAGGAAGGACACCGTCTCACGCACGTGGACCGGAAACTGGTCGAAGTCATAGAAGGTACCGCCCGACAGGACCCGCGCCGTCAGCGTGTCGGACCCGGGCGCCCGTCCGATGCCGAGATCCACCCGGCCCGGAAACAGCGCCTCGAGCATCCGGAAGACTTCCGCCACCTTGAGCGGACTGTAGTACGGCAGCAGCACGCCACCCGTTCCCACACGGATGCGCGACGTCGTCGCACCGATGCGGGCGAGCAGGATCTCGGGGCACGGATCGGCCAGCGCGCGCGTGTTGTGATGCTCGGCCATCCAGTAGCGGTGATAGCCCATGGCCTCCACTTCGCGCGCCAGTTCTACGGAACGCGCGATGGCGTTGGCCGGCGTGTGGCCTTCGATGATCGGGGATTGGTCGAGGACGGAGAGGCGCATGGGCCTGCGCCTACTTCACGAGGATGTCGATGCCCAGCCAGGGCGCCGTGCCGAGGTTGGTCAGCGTGATCGGAGACCGGCTGTCCCGCCAGTGAAAGCCGGCCGGCTCCAGCGTGAGCAGCGCCGGGCCGCCCGGTCCGTCGAGACGGACGAGACCATGCCCTACCGACACCAGCATTCCGCACGGACCGCCCAGGACGGCCGTGTCGCCGGGGGCGATCTCGAGCCGGGTCGCGCGAACGACGGCATTGTCGACAGCGATTTCGCGGCCCGGCTCGGGCGCCGCCGCAGGACCGCCGCACCCGCGCAGGATCTCGGTGTCCGTGACGTGATAGACGGACCCGCCCACGTTGCTGACCCGATGCGCCTTGGGCCGGGTCGCGTACCCGATGTAGTAGGTCTCACCCGGCGTGCGTCCCGGGCGCCGCACCGGTGCCTTGCCCCAATCCTCCGCCTCCGTCTCGCTCGGCGAGATGTTCACGAACACGCCGTCGTGGTGGTGGAGATGGACGACGCTGCGATATCCGGACGGCAGTCGCACGTCGAAGAACCGCACGTGGCCATTCTGGAACCGCAGCTTGTGCAGGGGTTCCTCGTCGATGGGGACCGGATCCTCGGCTTGGGCGCCGACCGCCGTCAGGAGGGCGGCGGCGACCGCCATTGCGCTCAGTCTCTTCACTCTTGGGTTTCCTTGAATTGGCTGACGATGTCTCAGCGGGCGAGCGCGCGGTCGACGAAGTCGAGGCGGTCCTGACCCCAGAAGGGTTCGCCGTCGATGACGTAGGTCGGTGCGCCGAAGATCTGCCGATCGATGGCTTCCTGCGTGAGGCGATCGTACTCGCCCTGCGCGGCCGGCGACTGCGCGTCCGCGACGAGCGCGGCGCCCTCCATGCCGACCGACGTGGTGATCGCCGCGAGCGTGTCGGCGTTCGAGATGTCGCGGTCCTCTTGCCAGCACGCTTTCATGATGGCCTCGGCCAGATCGAGCTGTCGTTCCGTCCCCGCAGGCGCCGCGGCGATGATCACCTTCGCGGCGAGATCCGCCGGAATCGGAAAGTACTTCGGTTCGAGGCGTATGGGCACGCCGACGTGGTCGCGCCAGCGCTTCAACTCGACCATGCGATAGGCTTGACGTTGCGGTGCGCGCTGCTTCAGGGGCAGACCGCCCGAGACCGGGAAGACGCGTCCGTAGTCCACCGGCTTCACGGCGATCGCTGCGCCATGGCGCCGTGCGATCTCGCGGAGCCGGGCGTGGCCCAGGTAGGTCCAGGGGGACATGGGAGAGAAGTAGTAGTCGATGGTCTTCACGGCAACTCCTGTGTTCGATCGGGCAAGGGGGCGGCGAGCGGGTCGACGAGACTCGCATCGTCGTGACGGGCTTGGTTGACGCGCGAGCTCACGGCGCGCGCCAGCATTTCCTCGGCCGGGCTCGGTACCAGCAACGCCGTCAGGGCGGGTGCCGGGGTGCCGGGGTCCAGCCACGTGCCGACCGCCGATGCATCCAGGATGACCGGCATCCGATCGTGGATGCCGGCCATCCGTTCATTGGCGGCGGTCGTGATGATGCAGCACGTCGGCGGATGCCGGTCGTCTCCGGGCTCGTAGAGGCCGGCGAATGCGAAGACTGCATCGTTGGCCGGCCGGATGTAGTAGGGCTGCGGCGATGCGCCGGCGGGCCGATGCCATTCATAGAAGCCGCAGGCGGGCAGGATGCAGCGCCGCGCCTGGAAGGCGTGGCGGAACATCGGGCGTTCCGCCAGCGTCTCCGCCCGGGCGTTGATGGGACGCGGCGCCCCGGGCTTGCCGGCTCCGCTCCTGCGCATCCAGGCCGGCTCGAGCCCCCAGCGCATGAACTCCCCGTGACGACCTTCCGCCGTCTGCCGGATGACCAGCACCGAGGTGCCGGGCGCGATGTTGTAGCGCGGTACGATCTCGGGCGGCGTGATCAGGTGGAAGTGATTGGCCAGTTCCCGGGCATTCTGGTCGAGGGCGTATCGTCCGCACATGGGAACGGATTATATTGACGGTCTTCGCAGGAACGATGACGGCATATGCGCACGACGGCAAAACTGAGGCTGGCGCTCCTGGCGCTGGCGGCACTCTCCGGGACGGGACAGGCATTCGAGTACGGCGGGCTGGGACTGGGGATCGATCCGGCCACGCTCCGCGACCGGTTTCCGGAATCGAAGCACGAGATCTGGCAGCGCGGATCCGGAAGCATCGCCCGTCCGGAGGACGGCGACGGTCGCTTCGACCAGTGGCTGAAGGAGGGAGACGGGCTCTACATCATCAAGCTCGCGCCGAACGACTCCCGGGCGGACGTCACGGCGGTCAGCATTTCACTCGACAAGGGAAAGGTTCGTCGATGGGTCCTGTCGTTCGAGCGAGCAGGGGTCGGCAGCAAGCCGGAGCAGGTCGAGAAGCGCTATCCCGGCTGCAAGCGGGTGCTCGACACCATCGTCGAGCACTACGGTGAACCGGTTGCGTTCACCAAGCGCGTGGAGGAGGGCGTCGAACATCGCACCCGCAGCTGGTCGGGCGCCGAAGGCCGGGTTCTCCTCGATTGCGGCCGCTACGAGAAGCGGACCCCGATCTACGCGATCGACCTGGAGATCACACCGCCGCAGTAGCCGCCGGGCCTGCAGGCACGAGGTCGAGTGCCTGCCCGCCGCGGCGAATCACGGCGTCCGGTACTTCGTCAGTACCTCGTCGAGTCCGGTGCGGCTGCCATTGCGGAACTCGTAGATTCCGATCAGATCCTGCATGAGCGGCTCGCGCAGCTCCTTGGCGCTCTCCTGACGTTCCGCGAGGCCGACGGCACGGGCGTAGGCGGCGATCACCTGATCCAGCTTGGCGAATGCCTGCGTGATCGCCTCGTCCTTCTCCTTGCCTTCCAGCGATTTGGCGCCGGCGCTGATGCGTTCGTAGTCGGCGTAGCCGATCTGTCCCAGCAGGTACCAGGCATACGGATCGGTCGGATCGGCTGCCGTCGCCCGTTCCAGCCGGGTTCTGGCCTCATCGGGAGCCCCGGTCTTCAGGGCGAGCGACCCGAGGCGCATGTGCATCTGCGGAAGCCACTTCGACCGGTACTCCGCCCAGTCGGCCGCGGACAGCGATGCGGGCTTGCGATCCGCCTCGATCAGGCTGATGGCCTTGTCGCCGTAGGCGCGGGCGGGGCCGGCGAATCTGTCCGGATCGCTGCGGGCTTCTCCGATCGCGGCGAACGCCAGGACCGTGAGCAGCTGGACGTCGTCGGGATTCTTCAGCAGCCAGGTGTCCGCGAGGTCGAAGGCGGCATCGAAGCGGGATGACTTGAGATAGTCGTCCACGGCGACGGGAATGTCCGCCTGACCCGCGGCCGCCGCTTTCTTGAACAGGGTCAGCGCCCGGGCATCGTCCTTCGCGGTGCCGCGTCCGTCGCGCACGAGCGTGGCGAGATGGAACTGCGCTTCGACGTTGTTGCCCTCGGCCGCGACGCCGTACCACTTGGCGGATTCGGCGTAGTCGGGCAGGACGCCGATGCCCTTGTCGTAGTTCCAGCCGAGCAGATACGCGGCCTCGATCTGTCCCTGTTCTGCCGCCTTGCGGAGCCACTGGTTGGCTTCGGGTTCGTCCTTGGCGATGCCAGCGCCACGGCTCAGTGCGAGACCGTAGGCGTACTGAGCATCCATGTAGCCCTGATCCGCGGCCTTGCGGTACCAGTCGACCGCCTGCGCCTCGTTGCGATCGAGACCTTCTCCCCGCGACAGCAGGTAGCCGAGCAGATATTGCGCACCCGGCTTGCCGCGCTCCGCCGCCTTGCGGAACCAGCGTGCCGCTTCCGCGGGATCCTTCGCGACCCCTTCGCCCGACAGGCAATAGAGGCCGATCGCGTACTGCGCGTCCTCATGGCCCTTCTCGGCCGCCTTGCGGTACCACTTGGCCGATTCGGTCACGTCGCGTGTGACGCCCTCCCCGTTCTGGTAGAGCCATCCGAGGATGTACTGCGCCACCGCCTGACCGTTCTCGGCGAACGGGCGGAACTCGCGAGCGGCGACGGCATAGTCCCCCTTGTTGTAGGCGTCGACCGCTTCCGGCCAGGCCGCTTGGGCGGGTGCCGCGAGGGCAGCCCACAGCAGGCTGACGGCGATTCGCGCTTTCATGAAGACTTTCTCCTCCACAGGAAACGGCCGTCGCCCGAGGCGACGGTTGCGGTTTCGACCGCACGGACGGACGGGAAATCCATGCCCGGAGCTCGAGACGAGCGTCGGCAGCGCCGCACGCGGAGCAGGCGTCAGCGCCCGTTGCTGTAGTACTCGTAGGGCTTCTTCGGCACCCGGGCTTCCTCGAAGGCCTGACGTTGTTCGGCGTCGTAGGGCTTGTCCCACCAGGTCGCGCGGGCCTTCTTCTGTGTTTCGGTGATCTCGGGGTGGCGCTTCAGGAGGTCGCGGAGGAATTGCGTCGTCTCGGATTCGTAGATTTTCATGCAGTTATTACTCTGAAATTTCAAGAGAAAGTGCGGGAATTCTAGCGCGCGGCGACGGCGCCGTCACGATCCGCGACCGTGTTGCAGAGCATCGGGCAATAGCCATGGGCTTCGGCTATGCTCGCCCCACTTCGCCCGGACCTTCATGATCGACCGCAAACCCATGGATCGTTGCACGTGCTCTCGAGCCGCGGCCCGCTGCCTGCCCGCAGGTCCGTTGTCGACGGGTGCCGGCTGCGTATCGAGGGGAACTTCGGCGCCGATCGACGGGATGGCCGTCCGCCGGACCGGCTTCGAACGGCGGTTCGAGTTCTCCGATTGACCAGCCTGAGCATGCTTCCATGGCCGCACATCGAGCCCTGATTCCTCCCGTCGCGGCCATCGAGCCGACGACTTCCGTCACTCACGGCGACGAGCGCATCGACGAGTACGCGTGGTTGCGGAACAAGGAGAGCCCGCAGGTCCGGGCGTACCTCGAGGCCGAGAATCGCTACACGGACGCGATGATGCGGCCGAGCCTGCCGTTCCAGCGCGCCCTGTATCGCGAGATGCTGGCGCGCATCAAGGAAACGGACATGGGCGTGCCCTACCGGGAGGGTGAGTTCCACTACTACTCGCGCACGACCAAGGGCCGGCAGTACGCCACCTACTGCCGCAAGCGCGGCAGTCTCCAGGCAAGGGAACAGGTCATCCTCGATCTGAACGCGCTCGCGAAGGGGCAACCCTACCTGGGCCTCGGGGCGCTCGACGTGAGTCCCGACGGCCGGCGCCTCGCGTTCTCGACGGACTTCACCGGCTTCCGCGAGTACGCCCTCCGGATCAAGGATCTCGAGGCGGACACCCTGCTGCCCATCGAGATCGAGAAGACCCGCAGCGTCGCCTGGGCCGGAGACAGCGACACGCTCTTCTACGTGACCGAGGACGACGCGAAGCGCGCGTCCCGCGTCTGGCGGTTGTCCTTCGCCACCCGCAGGTCCGTGCTCGTCTACGAGGAGACCGATACCCGGTTCTCGGTGAGCGTCGACCTGTCCCGGAGTCGCGGGTGGATCTTCGTCACGTCGCACAGTGCGACGACCTCCGAGGTGCGCGCCATTCCTGCGGACCGTCCGTCAGCGGAGCCGATGGTGCTGGTGGGCCGCCGTCAGGACCACGAGTACTACGCCGACCACCATGGCGAGCACTTCTACATCGTCACCAACGACCGGGGACGCAACTTCCGTCTGGTGAAGACGCCCGTGGGAACGGCCGGTGAGGCGCGGTGGTCGGAGGTCGTGCCCCATCGCGAGGACACCATGCTGGAAGGCGTGGACCTGTTCGCGCGGCATGCCATCTTGCACGAGCGGCGCGGCGGTTTTCCCCGTCTCACCGTGCGTCGCCTCGACGACGGCGCGACCCACGGGATCGAATTCCCCGAGCCCGCCTACAGCGCCTTCGCAGCGGCGAACGCGGAGTTCGACACGGACGTGTTCCGGTTCGCGTACGAGTCCTTCGTCACCCCGGACTCCGTGTACGACTACGACATGAACACGCGCGAACGGACGTTGCTGAAGCGGTTCGAAGTGCTGGGCGGATACGATGCCAAGCGCTACCGCAGCGAGCTCACCTATGCCCGTGCGCCGGATGGCACCGAGATCCCCGTCTCCCTGGTCTACCGCGTCGGGGCGGACATGCCGCGCGGCGCGCGGCCGATGCTCCTCACGGGGTACGGCGCGTACGGCTATCCGGAGATGGTGGGGTTCTCGTCCTCGCGGCTTTCCCTCCTGGACCGGGGCGTGACCTACGCGATTGCTCACGTCCGCGGCGGCGGGGAAATGGGCAAGCGGTGGCACGACGAGGGCCGGATGATGCTGAAGCGCAACAGCTTCACCGACTTCATCGCCTGCGCCGAGCATCTCGTCGCGCTGCGCAAGACGGCCTCCGACCGGCTGGTGATCGAAGGAGGCAGCGCGGGCGGCCTGCTCATGGGTGCGGTCGCGAATCTCCGGCCCGAACTCTTCCGTGCGGTGGTGTCCCAGGTGCCGTTCGTGGATGTGATCAACACCATGCTCGACGACACGCTGCCGCTCACGACGGGCGAGTACGAGGAGTGGGGCAATCCCAACGAGCCCGAGGCCTATCGCTACATGAAGTCGTATTCGCCCTACGACAACCTGAAGCCGGGCCGCTATCCCGCGATGCTCGTGGAGACGTCGCTGCACGACAGCCAGGTGATGTACTGGGAACCCGCCAAGTACGTGGCGAGGCTGCGCGCCCTGAAGACGGATTCCAACCCGCTGCTGCTTCGCATCAACATGGATGCAGGGCATGCCGGAGCGTCGGGCCGCTACGATTTCCTGAAGGAAATCGCGTTCACCTACGCATTCGTCCTGGGCATTCTGGGCGTCACCTGCTGAGTTCGCAGAATCTCCGGCGACCCGGGGAACGACCGGGGCCGGATCGGTGTCCATTCATGGAATGACCGTGCAGGCGTTGCCCGCCGCGTCGCTTCCGCGCATCGAGCTCGGTACGGCTGACCCCGGCGCCCGGGCTGTCGGGTGGGAAGTTCTGGCCCACGTCCCCGCGCCTGATGTGGAATCCGGTCGCGCCACCGGCGTCGGTCCGGCCACGATTCCGGCAGCCGGCATCGAGCGGAGGATCCCCGATGTTGCTCGCGCATCTTCCCCTTGCCTTCGACGTCGGCGCGCGATTCGCCCTCGCGCTCATGGCGTCGATCGTGCTGGCCGAGACCGGCCAACGGTACCTGCGGCTCCCGCGCGTGACGGGCTACATGCTCGGCGGCATCGTCTTCGGTCCGACGGTGGTCGGCCTCATCCGGCGGGACGACCTCGCGCCCTACGAAGCCATCGTCGACGTGATCGCCGGCCTGCTGGTCTTCGAGCTTGGAAGCCGGGTGGATCTCGGCTGGCTCCGCGAGAATCGCGGACTGCTCGCCACGAGCCTGGTGGAAGCGCTGGCCACGTTCGGTGTGGTCGCGGGCGTGCTGTTCGGTCTCGGCGTGGGGGCCCAGACCGCGTTGCTGGTGGGCGCCATCGGCATGTCCACATCGCCGGCGATCGTCGTGCGCATCGTCAATGAACTCCAGTCGCGGGGGCAGGTGACCGAGCGCGCCATGCTGCTCAGCGCGCTCGACGCGGCCTTCAGCGTCGTCCTCGTGCACGCCCTCGTATCGTGGTTCGCGCTGGACCGGCACGATGTCGAACTCGCGGCGCTGCTGCATCCGCTCTATGTGCTGGGCGGGTCCTTTCTGCTCGGTCTCGCGACGGCAACTGCCGTGGCGATCATCTTCCGGACCTTCTCACCCCGCAGCAGCGACGCCTTCGTCCTCGCCTTGTCGGTCCTCCTGCTCAGTGCGATCCTCGGCCATCAATGGCAGCTGTCGGCTCCGCTCGCCCTCCTGATGGGCGGCATCCTCCTGCGGCGCCGCTCCGAGCGGATCATCGTGTTTCCCCCGCACTTCGGGACGGCGGGCAGCGCGCTCGTCCTCGTCCTGTTCGTCCTCTGCGGTGTGGATCTCGACCTGTCGCTGTTGTTTGCCGGCGGCCTGACGGCCCTGGCCGTCATCGCCGCCCGCGCAGCCGTCAAGCTCGTTGTGCCCGTGATGCTGGCGCGGGCAGGCGGCCTGTCCTGGCGCAAGGGCGCGCTGGTGGGCCTTGCGCTCATGCCGATGTCAGGCTTCGCGCTCATGCTGGGCAGGACGCCGTCGCTTGCCGCGCCCGAGGTCTCGACGGAAGTCTCGACGCTGGTGCTCGCATCGGTGATCGTGTTCGAACTGGTCGGGCCGCTCCTCGGCGCATTCGCCATCCGTTGCGCCCGCGAGGACATGCCGGAGTCCGGGGAGCATTCGGGCCATGCTCGAGCCGTTCCAGGTCTCTAGCCCGCTGTCGCTGGGGGTGGAACTCGAGCTGCAGCTGCTCGATACGCGCGACTATGACCTCACCCCGTCGGCGGGCGACCTGCTGGCGCTGACTCGCCGTCTCGACCACCCCGGCGACGTGAAGCCGGAGCTGACGCAGAGCATGATCGAGATCAGCACCGCCGTTCACACGAGGCACGACACCCTCGTCCGCGAACTGCGCGCACTCCGTGACGTGCTGTCCGCCGCCGCGCGCAGCCTCAACATTGCCGTGGCCGGTGGCGGCACCCACCCGTTTCAGCACTGGGCCGAGCGGCGCATCTACGATGCCGAGCGCTTCCACACGCTCTCGGATCTCTACGGGTACCTCGCCAAGCAATTCACGATCTTCGGTCAGCACGTGCACCTCGGATGCGAGTCGGCGGACGAGGCATTGCTGCTGCTCCATTGCCTGTCGCGCTACGTCCCGCAGTTCATCGCGCTGTCGGCATCCTCGCCGTTCGTCCAGGGCGCGGATACGGGCTTCGCGTCGGCGCGCCTGAATTCCGTGTTCGCGTTTCCGCTGAGCGGCCGGGCGCCGTACGTGACCACCTGGCGTGCATTCGAGACCTACTTCGACAAGATGACCGCCACGGGCGTGGTGCGGAGCATGAAGGACTTCTACTGGGACATCCGGCCGAAGCCCGAGTACGGGACGATCGAGGTGCGCGTCTGCGACACACCGCTTACCGTGGAGACGGCGGCGGACCTCGCCTGCTATCTGCAATCCCTTGCGCGCATGCTGCTGACGGAACGCTGTTACACCCCCGACGAAGACGACTACCTCGTGTACGCGTTCAATCGCTTCCAGGCCTGCCGCTTCGGCCTGGACGGGACCTTCGTCGATCCGAAAACGCGGGACCATCGGACGATCCGCGAGGACATCCTGGCGACGCTCGATCGGGTCGGGCCGCATGCCGTTGCCGTCGGTGCCGAACAGGCCTGCCGCCACATCGGTTCGCGCGTGGACGCCCGGTCCACCGATGCCCGCTGGTGCCGGGACACGCTGGCGGCTCTGGGGTCGATGCATGAACTCTCCCGAGCCCAGGCGCGAGCATGGATGGAAGGCGCCGGCACGCCCGGATTGGATCTTCCCTACGAATAGTAGGCTTCCGGTGCGGTCTGCAGGGTCTCGCGGGCCATGCGCCGCCACCGGGCGAGCCAGGCGTCGAAGTCACCGGCGGCCATCGGGTGGGCGATCTCGAAGCCCTGGCCGAGCCGGCAGCCCAGCGCCAGCAGGGCATCCCAGGTCTTCCGGTCTTCGATGCCTTCCGCCACGACCCGCGCGTCCAGACCGGACCCGAGCGCGGAAATCGATCGCACGATCGACTCGTCCCGAGACGCCGACGTGAGGCCCACGACGAACTGGCGGTCGATCTTGATCTCCGAGATGCCGAGGTCCCGGAGGACCCGCAGGGACGAATGGCCCGCGCCGAAATTGTCGATGGCCACGCCGATGCCGGCGGCCATCAATTCCTGGAGTGCCTGCTGCGCGCGCCTCGGGTGCATCGCGAGGGCGGATTCCGTCACTTCCAGTGTGAGCACCGAGGCGGGCAGCCCGCGACGCGTCAGCGCGCGCAGGATGCGTTCGACGAACGCGTGATCATCGAAACTGCGCGCGGACACATTGATGGACACCGGCAGGTGCAGGCCCTGGGAGAACCACGCCTTGGCCTGATCGAGGGCGAGATCGACGATCGCATCGGTCACGGCCGCGATGCAGGCCAGTCGTTCGGCGGCGGGAATGAACGAGCCGGGGAGTTGCCGTCCCAGGCCGGGGCGCTGCCATCGGACCAGCGCTTCGACGCCGACGACATCGCGGGTGGCGAGATCGATCTTCGGGTGATAGTGGAGGACCAGTTCTTCGTTGGCCACGGCATGGCGGAGATCGCAGGCGGTCACCGTCATGGCGTCCGAGGACCGCGACCGAAGCGGCCGCCCGATCTGGACGCCGCCGCCGTCGCGCTGCGCCTGGGCCACCGCGCTGTCGGCGCACTGGAGGAGCGTCCTCGCGTCGGTGCCGTGATCCGGGTAGACGGCGAGTCCGATGGACACGTCGAGCGTCGGCCGGCCCGGAGAGGCGGTCGTCAGCGACTGCATGCTGCCGAGGATCTTGTCGGCCAGCACGGACAGGCCGCTCTCGGAGTTGGTGCAGGGAAGCAGCACGCCGTAGGTGGCGCCGCTCAACCGCGATACGGTGTCGGATTGACGCACCTGCTCTGCGAGGGTACGCGCGAGATGGCGGCACAGCCGCGCATCCTCCGCGGCGTCGAGCGCTTCGTCGAGCGCGTCCGCCGGCGCGAATTCCACCAGCATGACGGCGAACGCGCCACCGCCTCGCGGCGCAGCCAGAACGGCCCGGTCCAGCCGGTCCAGGAAGAGGCTGCGCGAAGGCAGTCCCGTCAGGGAGTCCAGCATCCGGGGGGAGGCTTCAGTCTCGGGGGCGTGAGCTACGGCAGGAGATTTCATGGCGCTGATCCTCCGCGGGTCAGTGGGGTCGGGAAGGGGCGGGATCGCCGACGGAAGCCGGCGTCGGTGCCTGTCCGGTTGCAGTCCCGCGGCGCTCGACGATCCGGCCGGGCGTCCAACCCGGTCGCCATTGTTTACGCCCCGCCGGAGGATTCCTTGAGGGCGCGCATGCAATCGCCATATTGACGGACTTCTGCTCGCATCGCTTGTTGCGTTGCAACAGGCGCGACGCGGCCACGAACTCGTGAAGCCCACAAAAGAAAAACGGCCCCGAAGGGCCGTTCTTCCTGGAGCTGGAGCGCCGGCTGATCAGTACAGCACCACCGGGTTGCCGGGAGAACCCGTCGCACCGATGATGCGCAGGGGGGCCCAGACGAACGCACCCGTGGAGATCTTGTTGTCGACGAGCGACTTGGTATCGACGTTCTCCAGGTTCCAGATCCCGCGGCGCGGCTGCAAGGTGGTGTGGCAGGGCACGGCGTAGCCTTGCTCGCCTTCGTTGCCCGGCTGGGCATCGTTGGCGGAGGTGTCGCCCATCGTCATCGCGATGTCCTTGGAGGCCATGTACTCGCAAGCGCCGACGCCGAAGCCGGGTTCACCCTGGGCGAAGATCGCCCGGGCGGCCGCACGCTGCTCGGAGGTCATCGACTTGTAGCGGTCGTTGCTCCAGGTATTGCCCTGGCCGGTATGAAGGGCCACGCAGTCGCCGGCCTTCAGTTCCGTCCCCATCTGCTTCAGCATGCCCTGAACGTCAGCGGCGGTGACGATGCCGATGTCACCCGACTTCTTCGGGATGGGCAGCATCTCTTCGCTGGCGGAAAGCTTGCCTTCCGACTTGCGGTAAGCCACGGCGTCGAGCACCACGAGGCGGCAGACGAAGCCGAGTTCACCGACGTGTTCCACGCCCAGGGGACCCATGCCCAGCACGCGGCCACCGGCGCCACGCTCGTACGAATCCCACGAGATGCGGCCGTTGTAGAACATCGGGCCCTTCGACGTGTTCACGCCGATGTGGCCGGGACCGTCGAACTGGGTCTGGATCTGGCCGATTTCGGCGGTGACCAGTTCGTCGTGGTAGACGAGGGCGTTCTTGCCGAACGAGCCGCCGGTGGGCGTGCCCGGGATCGACAGCTGCCAGCTGCGCGCACCGAAGGCCGGAGCTTCGCGGTGATAGTACTTGCCGATCGTGAGGGCCTTGAACTGCTTGATCTGGGCCAGCGCGCGCTTGATGTTGTTCGGATCCTTCGTGTAGTTCGCGGAGCCGGCGCGATCGTCCTTGCCCCACTTGCTGGGACCCCACGACAAGGCGGAATCATCGATCGGACCCAACACCGCCTGCGCGTTGACGCCGACGGACCCTGCAAACAAAGCACCGCCGATCGCGGCGGCCAAGATTGTTGAACGCTTCATGCTCTCTCCTCCGGAGAATCTTGAAGTTCGGTACGACCAGGACGGGCGGGCACTCGACATTCCCCCCGAGCGACGAGAATTACATGGAACATGTGACGTTGCAAGCACACATCCCACGGGTCCTCGCATTGACATGACGATCGTTCGCGGCGCACATTGAAGAGGGGTCGCGGCGCGCCGTTCCGACGTGCCGCCGTACGAATGTTCGAGTTTGTTGCAATGCACGAAGAGGGGCGGATGATCACCAACGAACAAGTCGCGTTCTATCGGGAGAACGGCTACGTCGTCGTCGAGAATCTGCTCGACGAAGCGATGCTGGGCCGCATCAGGCGCGTCGTCGCCGAGATCCTGGCGGGCGCACGCGGGCTCACCGGACACACGGACGTCTACGATCTGGAACCGACCCATCGGCCCGATGCACCGCGTGTGCGACGCATCAAGAAGCCGCACGCGGTGAACCCCGTCTTTCTCGACGTCCTTCGCAGCCCCGCACTGGTCGATGTGCTGCACAAACTGCTCGGTCCGAACATCCGGATGCACGGCTCCAAACTCAACACGAAATCGGCCGGTTACGGGTCGCCGGTCGAATGGCATCAGGACTGGGCCTTCTATCCGCACACGAACGACGACATCCTCGCGGTGGGCGTCATGCTCGACGACATCCTGATGGAGAACGGACCGCTGCTCGTCATGCCCGGCACGCACCGCGGCCCCACTTACGACCACCATGCGGACGGCTACTTCTGCGGTGCGATGGATCCGGCCGCGTGTCCGCTCGATCTGACCAAAGCCGTTGCCTGCACGGGCAAGGCGGGCGCCATGTCGTTCCACCACGTGCGTCTCGTCCACGGCTCGGCCGAGAACACGTCGTCGCGCGAACGGCAGCTGCTCCTGTACGAAGTCGCCGCGGCCGATGCGTGGCCGCTCGTGAACTTCACGAATCTGGAGGAGTTCGACAGCCGCATGATCGCCGGCGAGCCGACCATCGAGCCGCGTCTGGAAACCGTGCCCGTGCGGATGCCGTATCCGCCTGCCCGGCACCAGGGATCGATCTACGAGAACCAGTCGGCGTCGCGGTCGCGCTACTTCAAGGTCACGGCCACGGCCACGTGATGGAACCGGCGGGCCACAGGAACACCGGGAGGTGAGCGGCGCCGTCGGGGCGATCCGCCTCGCGGCGCAACGGCGACATGGGAGCACAACGGGCTGGCTGCACCGCCCTCGCGCATGCAGCACGGCCGACAAGGCTGCACACAGCAGCGCTCGACCCGGTATGCCAGCGGGCCGGACATCCCTGGAGGAAAACGACATGCAATGCTCGCTGCATCGCCTCATCGCCACCGTCGCCGCCGTCGCCCTGTGTTCGGGCGCCGCGATGGCACAGACCGACGCCGGATTTCCCGCCCCTGCCGGTGACGCGTCGGTGGTCGCCGCCGGCGCCAAGGTCGAGAAGCTGTTCGAGGCCGACTGTTTTTCGGAAGGGGTGTCCGTCGGGCCGGACAATTCCGTCTACTTCAGCGACATCACCTTCACGAAGTTCTGCAAGGACCCGGGCGGCAGGCACCCGATGGGCGGCCACATCTGGCGCTACGACCCCCGCACCGGCCAGGCGACGATCTTCCGTTCGCCGTCGGGCATGTCCAACGGCACCAAGTTCGACCGGAACGGCGACATGATCATCGCGACGGGCGCCGACTACGGCCTGCGGGTGCTGGCGAAGATCGACATGAAGACCGGCCGCAGCCTGATCCTGGCCGGCGGCTTCGAGGGCAAGCCGTTCAACGCGCTGAACGACATCTCCATCGACGCGAAGGGCCGCATCTTCTTCACCGATCCGCGCTATCTCGGCCACGAACCCATCATGGCCGACGGATACGCAGCCTACCGGCTCGATCCCGACGGGGCGGTCCATCGGGCAACCACCGAGTGCGGCAAGTGCAACGGCATCCTGGTATCGCCCGACCAGAAGCGCGTCTACATCGTCAGCAACGACAACGGCTTCTTCGCCTTCGAGAATCTCAAGCCGGGCGAGAAGACGCTGGCCGGACATCATCTCCTCGCCGTCTGGGATCTCGCGGCGGACGGCAGCCTGTCGAACCGTCGGGTCTTCAAGGACTACTCGAAAGACCGGACGCCCGCCTGCAGCGGACCGGATGGTCTGGTCGCCGACGCCGACGGCAATCTCTGGGTCGCGGAGCGCTGCGAGCACCGGCCGGGGATCGCCGTCTATGCGCCGGACGGCCGCGAACTGGCGTTCATCCCGACGGGCAAGGAGTTGCCGACGAACGTGGCGTTCGGCCGCGGGGACCTCGCGAACACGCTCTACATCACGTCCGGCAAGAGCCTGTACCGCGTCAAGGTCGGCAAGCGGGGATACGAGTTGCCCTAGGCAAGGCATCGCGCGCGGGCTGCGGAGATGCACGCGGCTCGCACGCGATCGGGACGAAGTCACGGGCCTCGGCCTGCGGGGCCCGTGCATCATGGAACTGCGCGGGCGCGCCGTGGGGCGGGCCGGAATCGCAGATGGACAAGGAGGAGCGATGGGGGATCTGTCGGCAGTGAAGGCGGGAACATGGCATGCGCGCAATGCGGTGTCGCACAAGGTGTTGAGCGAAGCCGAGACGCGGGCCTTCGACGAACTCGGGTACCACTTTCCGGTCCGCGCATTCTCCGAAGCGGAGATCGCCGGGTATCGCGCGAAGCTCGAGAGCTTCGAGCGTCAGATGGGCGGGCCCCTCGGCGGCCAGCTGCGGAACAAGCCGCACCTGCTGTTCACCTGGGCGGACGCGATCATCCGGCATCCGACGATCCTCGATGCCGTCGAAGACGTGCTCGGCCCCGACCTGTTCGCGTGGAGTTCGAGCTTCTTCACGAAGGAGGCGAACGACCCCGCCTACGTGTCCTGGCATCAGGACTCCACGTACTGGGGGCTCTCGGAACCGGATGTCGTCACCGTGTGGGTCGCGTTTTCCGATTCGGTCCGCGAGAACGGCTGCATGCGCGTGATGCCCAGGACCCACGTGTACCAGCAACTGCCCCACAAGGACACGTTCGCGGCCAACAACCTGCTCACGCGCGGCCAGGAAGTGCAGGTGGACGTCGATCTCTCCCAGGCGGTCGACGTTGAACTGCAGCCGGGCGAGTTCTCCCTGCATCACGTGCATCTGGTACACGGTTCCGACGCGAACCTCTCGAACCGCCGGCGCATCGGCTATGCCATCCGCTACATTCCGACGTACGTGAAGCAGGTCGCCGGTCCGCGCGATTCGGCGATGCTGGTCCGCGGGGTCGACCGCTACGGGAACTTCGATCCCGAACCGCAACCCCGGGTCGACTTCGGCGAGGCCGAGCGCGAAGTGCATCGCAAGGCGACGGAGGAGGCGATCCGCATCCTCTATCGCGGCACGGATCGGGCCCCCGCCACGTCCTGACCGTGCCCCGGCGCAGGCTGGCGTGAATCGAAGCGGGTCGTCATTCCCGGCCCGCCCCTGACAAGAAGAACAGACGCGTCGCCCCCGCCCGCGCGGTCGGAGGTTGCGGCGATCGGACGCCGTTCACCGGCGTCCGATCGCCGGGAAACTCCGGCGCCGAGGGGGCGACCGATCCCTGGGAGGAATCGATGGAAGTCTTCACCGGCGTCGCGCTGCTCGTCGCTTTCCTGATCGTGGTGGCCCTGATCGTGCGGGGCCAGAGTCCGATCATCATGCTGTTGCTGCTCGCCATCGTCTGGGCCCTGCTCGCGGGCATCGGCGTCAACGACATCCAGGCGAAGATCCTGCAGGGCGGCGGCGTACAATACGCCAGCGCCGTCATCATCATCGTGTTCGGCGCGTGGTTCGCGCAGATCCTGATACAGACGGGCATCGCGGAAAGCGTGATCCGCTCCGCCGTGGAACTCGCGGGAGATCGTCCGATGGTCACCGCGATGACGGTCAATCTCGTGACCGCGCTGTTGTTCACGTCGATGTACGGCGTCGGCGCGGCGATCGCGATCGGCGTCATCGCGCTGCCCATCATGCTGAGCCAGGGAATCCCGGCTCGCGTCGCGGCCCCGGTGTTCACGATGGGGGTCGGGGCGGGCGCCTTCGTGAACCTCGTGCAGTTCGGCACCTTCGAGAAGCTGTTCCCCGGCATCAAGTACGAGGCGCCGTGGCTCGGCTACTGGTGGATCGGCATGGCCGTCTACATCGCCTGTGCGTGGCTCATGATCTTCATCCACCTGCGCCGGCTCGGCGTGCGGCACGCCGCCTCGGTCGACACGGCGCCCGCGCCGCGCAAGCGCACGCCCTACTACACGTACATCGTGCCCGTGTTCCCGGTGGCGATGATCATGATCTTCAAGTGGCAGATCATCCCGACCTTCCTCCTGTCGATCGTCGTCGCGCTCGCGCTCACGTGGAAGGACCGGACGCTGCAAGGGCACCTCAACCTGTTCAACAAGACCTTCTTCGATGCCTTCCCCGACATCGCCACCATCGCGGCGTTGTGGACCATCTGCGGGATGATCATCGCGGCGGGGCAGATGCCGCAGATCTCCGCAGCGCTGAAGCCCATCTTCTCGCCCATCCTGCCGCACACGACCGGGCAGGCGGCATTGTTCTTCGGCATTCTCGGCGGCCTCGGGAGCATCTATCGGGGGCCGCTCGTCGTGATCGGCACGGGGGCCGCGCTGCTGGCGATCCTGCTCACGAACAACGAGATCCCGGTGCCCTATCTCTACGCCCTGTGGCTGGGGCCGACGGTGATGCAGGGCAGTTGCGATCCCACCAATTCGTGGACGCTGTGGACCATCGGCTACACGAAGGTGCCGCACGGACAGTTCCTGAAGACGGCCATGCCCTTCGGCTGCCTGATGGTGGCCATCACCTCGGGGCTCTGCTATGCCTTCTTCGGCTGACGGCGGCGGGCGCCGCACCTACCGCATCGGCATCGATGTGGGGGGGACGTTCACGAAGGCGGTGCTGATCGACAATGGGGACTTCAGCGTGATCGGCCGCTACTCCGTGAAGACGACACATGCCGATGCCCGGGGCGTCGCGGCGGGTGTCATCGAAGTGTTCCGCCAGGTGCTCGAACGTTCGAGCGTCGCGCCGACGGACGTCGTCTTCATCGCGCACAGCACGACGCAGGCCACCAATGCATTGCTCGAAGGAGACGTCGCGCCCGTCGGCATCCTCGGCATGGCAAGCCGGGTCGAGTCGCTGCTGGCGAAGGGCCAGAGCCACGTGCGCGAGATCGAACTTGCCCCGGGACGGCATCTGCGACCCGCGCACCGCTTCGTGACCACCGAGGAACTCGGCGAGACCACCGTACAGGCCGCCCTGTTGCAGATGCGTGACGAAGGGGTGCAGGTCGTCGTGGCGACGAGCGCGTTCGGCGTCGACGATCAGAGCGGCGAGGAACTCGTGATGCGCACCGCGGCGGCACTCGGCCTGGCCGCCTGCGGCGGTCACGAGATCACGAAGCTCTACGGGCTGACCACGCGCACGCGCACGGCGGTCATCAACGCGAGCATCCTGCCCAAGATGATCGGCACCGCCGACATGACGGAGGCCGCCGTCCGCGAGGCCGGCATTGCCGCGCCGCTGATGATCATGCGAGGCGATGGCGGCGTGATGGACGTGCAGGAGATGCGCCGGCGTCCCGTCGTCACCATGCTCTCGGGCCCGGCGGCGAGCGTGGCCGGTGCCCTCATGCATCTGCGCGTGTCGGACGGCCTCTATTTCGAAGTCGGGGGGACGAGCACCAACATCGGCGTGATCCGCAATGGCCTGCCCACGGTGAAGCACGCGCGGGTCGGCGGGCACGACACCTACGTGAACTCGCTGGACGTCCGTGTCATCGGTATCGCCGGTGGCAGCATGGTCCGCGTCAGCGGCGGCAAGCTCTCCGATGTCGGCCCGAGGAGTGCCCACATCGCCGGGCTGCCCTACGCCGCGTTTGCCGATCCCGACGAGATCGTGTCGCCGGTGCTCGAGACCTTCCGTCCGCGCGAGGGCGATCCCGACGACTATGTGGCGATCCGCGTGGCAAGCGGCGCCCGCCTTGCGCTGACGAATACGTGCGCCGCCAACGTTCTCGGGCTCGCACTGCCCGGCATGCACGCCTTCGGCAATCCCGAGGCGGCGCGGCGGGCGTTCACGCCCCTGGCCGAGTGTCTGGGGGTCTCCGTCGAGTCGGCGGCGGAACAGGTGCTGGAAAAGGCCGCGGCCAAGGTCATTCCGGTGGTGGAGGCGCTCGTTTCGGAGTACGGGCTCGATCGCGATCAGGCGCAACTGGTGGGCGAGGGGGGAGGCGCCGGGGCGCTGATTCCTTTCGTCGCGCGCCGCATGGGACTCGGTTTCCAGATCTCGCCGGACGCGGAAGTGATCTCCTCGATCGGGGTGGCGCTCGCGCTCGTCCGCGAAACGATCGAACGGGTCATCCCCAATGCGACACCGGAGGATCTGCAGCGGATCAAGCGGGAAGCGTTCGACGCCGTGGTCAGACTCGGTGCCGCCCCGGAACAGGTGGAGGTCGTCGTCGAGGTCGATCCCCAGACGCAGCGGGTGCGGGCCACGGGCATCGGGGCTTCCGAGATGCGCGCGCAGGATCGCCGTGCCGCCGTCTCGGCCGCGGAGGCGCAGGCCATTGCCGCGGCATCGATGGGACCCGACGCGAGAGCGGTGACGCTGGTCGCCGAGACCGATCTCGTGCGCGTCTTCCAGGGTGAGGTGGAGGAGCGCAAGTGGCGCCTGTTCCGCAAGCGTCGGCATCCCGTGCGCGCCGTCGATCGCGAAGGCGTGATCCGCATCCAGCGCGGCGATGCCGTCGTGGCGTCGGGCGTCGCACAGGCGGCCGCGGCCGAACTGCGGCGGATGTGGGAGCAGGTGACGCTGTACAACGGCGACAGCGTGATCACCCCGGACGTCTATCTGATCGTGGGACGGCGGGTGGTGGATCTGTCGGGCGTCGGGGCGCTCGATCAGGCACTCGCGATTGCCCGGACGGAACTCGAGGGGGTGCCCGACACGGCGCCGGTGGCGCTGGTCGGCGTTCAGGGAGCGCGCGGGCTGTGACGGCTCCGGGCGGTGAGGCGCTCCGCGCGGCCCGGCGGTCCCTCGACGGCGATGCGTCGGCCGGCCGGTTGACCGCGTCGCAACGAGCCTCGCGAGCGAGACGGGCACTGGCTGCCGGCATCGCGATGGCGGATCGGGTGCGCGCCCGCTGGGGGGAAGATCCGGAGAGGATCGCGGCCGCCTGCGGCGTCCCGGTGATCAACGACGACGACTCGGCCGACTACGGGTCCGTGCGGGTCTTTGCGGAGTACGGGACGCGACCCGCTCGCATCGTTCTGTATCGCGGAGCCATCGCGACGGTGGCGGCATGGCTCGCCACGCCGGATGCCCGGCACCGGGTGGGCACGGTATCGGCCGGACAGATGTTCATTGCGCACGAGCTGTTTCACCATTTCGATGTGAGCGGCGAGTCGGTGCCGATCGCCCGGCGCTGGCCGGTCCGGCTCCTGTCGATCGGTCCGCTGAATTGGACCACCGGCCTGCCGAGTCTCGCGGAGATCGGCGCGGCGGCCTTCACCCAGTCGCTCCTTGCCCTCCGAGTGCCGCCCGACGACATCGTGCGCGCGGCCCTCGGTCTCGACGGGTGTGCCGACGGGAACCCTCCGCGCGCATCCGGGTCGGAGCGCATGGAGATATCGCGGCACGGCCGCCGTCACGATCCGCGCGGGTGAATCGCAGCTCGGGCAGGGAGGGGGCCGGCGCACCGACGTCCCTTCAACCCGGAGCCAACGCATGAAAGTCCTTGCATTCGTCCCGAGCGGCCTGATCCTGGCGCTGCCCGCCCTTGCCGAGATGCAGTACTACGACAACATCGAGGCCGCGTCGCACATCACCGCGCAGCACGAGACCCGATTCGAGCGCGACAGCGTCTCCCGGTCCGGCGACTGGATCCGCTTCGACGTGAAGGTGGGATGGCGGACGCCCGACGAACGTCCGGAGACGGAGGCGCCGCTGCGCATCGTCCGCTACCTGGCCCGCTGCGAGACCAAGGAGATCGCGGTCTCGGGCGTGGCCGTGTTCGACACGAGCCGCCGCATCGTCAAGAGTTTCGGGGTGCCCCCGGGCGGCTGGGACTTCGTGCATCCCGACGGCGCGTCCGTCGAGCGTCAGTGGATCGACAAGGCCTGCGACATGCCGGTGTGACGTCGCGCCCGTGCCGGCCTCACGGGCGCGAAGGCCCGTGAGTGCGCCGCCAGGTGCGCGGTGATATCGGTCGGGCATCGGCCCAGAGTCCGCGGCGGGCCCGCCGCGCACCGCCCTCGGCCGCTTCGATGTCTGCCCGCGCATCGCTGCGCGAGTAGCACCACGCAAGGCCCCGCTCCACCTGGGCGAGATTGACGTCCAGCCCGTCCGCCGCACGGATCACGCGCGCCAGCGTTCGCCCGTACTTGTCGCGACCTTTGGTGTCCACGCGGACGCGGTCGAGGCGCACCAGCTGTTCGAGGCTGCGCCTCGCCTCGCGCCCGTAAGGCTGATCGTGCTCCGGGGCGTCGATGTAGAGCATGCGGATCGTGAGCGCCTCGCGGCCCGACTGCACGACGAGCGTGTCGCCGTCCACCACGCGGATCACCCGGGCGTCCAGCGTGCGGGCGTGGACCGGTCCGATGCCGCCGAGGATCGCGATCGCGAGCATCGCCCTCGCGAGGGCGGCGCGGATCGCCCGCGGCGAGAGCCGGACGGTCAATCGGCGGGTTCCGGCGTGACGGCCGGGACGTTGAAGACCTCGCGCAGATAGGCCACGTACGACGGGTCGTAGTCCATGGTCTTCTCCGGGGTGTCGCTGATCTTCGCCACCGGCTGACCGTTGCAGCGGGTCATCTTGATGACGATCTGCAGCGCCTCGACGCCGAGATCGTTCGTGAGGTTGGTACCCAGCCCGAAGCGCGTGATGCAGCGCCGGCCGAAGCGCTCGTACAGCTCGATGCAGAGCGGCACGTTCAGGCTGTCGCTGAAGACGAACGTCTTGTGCATCGGGTCCACCCGCATGCGCTGGTAGTGGGCGATCATCTTCTCGCCCCATTCGAAGGGGTCGCCGGAATCGTGGCGGACGCCGTCGAACAGCTTGCAGAAGAACAGGTCGAAGTCGCGCAGGAAGGCGTCCATGCCGCAGACGTCCGTGAGGGCGATGCCGAGATCGCCGCGGTATTCCTCCGCCCACTTGTCGAACGCGAAGCGCTGGGAATCACGCAAGCGGGGGCCGACGGCCTGGCACGCCTGCAGATACTCGTGGGCCATGGTGCCCAGCGGAATCATCCCGTGCTGCCGTGCGAAGTAGACATTGCTCGTCCCCGTCATGCGGGAGCCGAGTTCGCGTTGCAGGGTCTCGATCACGTGCCGCTGCCACCCGTGCGAGAAGCGTCGGCGGGTGCCGAAGTCGGAGATCTTGAATTCGTCGTCGGGATAGGACTTCACCCGGGCGATCTTCTCGGACAGGCGGCGCTGTCCCTCGGCCATCGCGAAATCCGGATGCGCATTGCGGAACCACACCTCGCTGACGATCGCCAGGACCGGGACTTCGAACAGGATCGTGTGCAGCCACGGTCCGCGGATCGTGATGTCGATGCCGCCCTGCGCCTCGGGCGCGCGTTCGATCCGGATGAAGCTCTCGTCCAGCTGGAACAGCCGCAGCAGGTCGATGTAGTCGCTCTTCAGGAACCGCAGCGTGCGCAGGTACTCGAGTTCGTCCCGCGAGAACCGCAGGCTGCACAGGTGCGCGACTTCGGCCCGGACCTCGTCGAGGTGCGGCGACAGGTCGACGTTGCGGCTGCGGCACTTGAAGCGGTACTCGACCTGCGCACCGGGAAACTGGTGCAGGACCACCTGCATCATCGAGAACTTGTAGAGGTCGGTGTCGAGAAGGGACGGGATGATCATGGCCGCTCCGGCGAATCGGGGATTGTCTCCGAATCGGGGAGGGGTGCAAAGGGACGCGCCGGGTCTGTCCAACGCGGGCGTCGCGCCCCTAAACTTGAGGGTCAGCCGCGTCGGGACGCCGCCTTCGTGCGTCCCGCCATCAACCGCCAGGAGGAAACATGCTGCTCGACGTCCGTACCTATACCTGCCGTCCCGGAACCATCAAGAAGCACCTCGCCCTCTACGAGAAGATGGGCAAGGGGCCGCAGACGCGGCATCTGGGCCAGCCCTTCGCCTATCTCGTGACCGAAACCGGCAACGTCAATCAGTACATCCACATCTGGGCCTACGAGGATGCGGCCGACCGCGCGCGCCGCCGCCAGGCCATGTGGGCCGATCCGGAGTGGCTCGCCTACACCGAGGAGAGCGCGAAGCTGGGGGCGCTCGAACAGCAGGAGAACCGGCTGATGACGCCGGTGCCGTTCTTCCCGATCTCGCGCTGAGGCAGTGCCGGGGCGACCGCCCCGGCGCGTTCGACGGACCGGCCGGGGCCCGCGACGGCACCCGGCCGACGATGAGGGGAATCGGATGGCAATGGCACAGTCGGGATGGATCGCGGCCGCAGCGCTGGTGGCAATCGCGGCGGGCCCCGTGGCGGCCCAGTCGGGCGATGAGCAGTGGGAACTCACGATGGAGATGCAAATGGAGGGCATGAATCTACCGCCCACCACGCAGCGCGTCTGCAGGCCCCCTGCGAAGAACGAGCGGGACGACATTCCCACGGAAAAGGACTGCAAGGTCCTGGATTTCAAGCGCAGCGGATCAAGGACGACCTACACGATCCAGTGCGACGGAGAGCGGGGCAAGTTCACCGGCACCGGCGAGATGGAATGGCAGGGCAAGGACGCCTACCGCGGTCGGATGCGGATGACCGGCACTGCCGAAGGCCGCAAGTTCGACGCCACGCAGACCTACAGCGCTCGCCGGCTCGGCGCCTGCAATCCGGCCGACGACCCGGCACGCAAGGCCATCGCGCAATCGCAGGCGCAGGTGAAGCAGGTCTGCGATCAGGCGGTCGACGAGCTTGCGGCCGTGCTCGTGTTCCCGAGTGCGAACATGCCGCAACCCCTGTGCGCGGAGCGCAAGGCGGATTTCTGCTCGCGCGCGACGCGTCTGTCGCAGGAGATGAAGGACCCCGTCGGCTACCGGGCCGTCTCGGGTCGGGTGCGGGGCTGGAGCGAAGGACTGGCCGCGTGCGGGATCGATGCGGCCGCCCTGACGCGGGACGTCTGCAGGAGCGCCGTATCCAAGCAGGACTGGGACTTAGTCGTCGGACAGTGCAAGGACGAATCGGCGGCATTGCGAAAGGAACGGTGCGCCGGCCGGACGTACACGACCGTCGATGCCGCGAACCGCGAACTGTGTTCGCGCCTCGGCGGCCTGTCCTACACCGCGACACCGGCGGATGCCGGCAAGGCTCAGCCCGTGCCCGGGGACAAACCCGGGATCACCGACAAGCTGAAGGAAGGGGCCGGCCGGCTGAAGAAGTTCCTGAAGTTCTGATCCGTGCGCCGTTTGACGGGGGCCGCTGCCCTGCTCGCAGCGACCCTGCCCCTGGCCGTCGGAGCGGCCGTCGACGCGTTTCCGGGTGCCGCCTCCGCCTATCTCGTCGAGGTCGACGGCAAGCCGCTCTGGTCGCGTGAGGCCGACGCGCCGCGCGCGCCCGCCAGTCTCACCAAGCTCATGACGGCGCTGCTCGTGTCGGAGGCCGATGGCAGCCCCCAGGCCGTCGCCACCGTGAGTGCACGCACGGCATCGGCGACGGGCTCGCGCCTCGGCCTGAAGGCGGGCGACCGGATGCGTGTCCCGGACCTGCTCGCTGCCGCACTCATCGCTTCGGCCAACGACGCATGCCGCGCGCTTGCCGAATGGCGCGATGGTGATGAGGAACGGTTCGTCGGACGGATGAATGCCCGGGCGGCGGCGCTGGGATTGGTGCGGACACGCTTCCGGAATGCCTGCGGCCACGATGCACCGGGGCACCGATCCACTGCTTCGGATCTCGCGACGCTCGCCCGCGCGGCGATGGCTCGTCCCGACATCGCGGCGCTGGTCCGCAGGGTGGATGCCGTCGTCTCCACCGTCGACGGGCGTCGGCGGTTTCCCCTGTCCAACCGGAACGCACTCATCGGCCGGTACGACGGCGCGATCGGCGTCAAGTCGGGCTTCACCGCCCTCGCCGGTCCCTGCCTGATCGTGCTCGCCGAACGCCATGACGTGCAGGTGCTGCTCGTGATGCTGAACGGACGGGAGCGCTGGTGGGACGCGCACCGGATGCTCGATCGTGCGTTCGAGCGCGCTGCGCATCCCCGCTGACGTCCTCGTGGCCGCCGCCGCGCTGCTGGCGTGGGTGAGCGGCATCGATGGCGTCTTCCAGTTCGACGACTTCAATGTGATCGTCGACAATCCGGCGGTGCATTCGTGGGCTGCCTGGTGGGCCTCGATGCCCGGCATCCGGCCGCTGCTGAAAGCGAGTTACACGTTCAACGTGACTCTCGGCGGTTCTCTCCCGGGGTTCCATCTCGTCAACGGCGGCCTGCATCTCGTCAACGCATTGCTGGTCCGACGCATCGTCGAGCGCCTGCTGCTCGGGACGGGGATGGTCGCCGGGCGTTGTCGGCACTCGGCGTTGTGGAGTGCCATTCTGTTCGCGGTGCATCCCGCCCAGACGGAAGTCGTGACCTATCTTTCCGGCCGTTCGAATGCGCTGATGGCGCTCTTCCTCTTTGCGGCGGTGCTCGCGCACGCGCACGCCTGGGAATCGACTGCACCGAAGCGCTGGCGTCTGCTGGGAGCGGTCGCTTTCCTGGCCGCGCTCGCCGCGAAGGAGAGCGCGTGGTCCTTGCCACTGATCGTCGCGGCATGCGAGCGCATCGCGGGCCGAGCCGATTGGCGCGAGACGTTCACGCGGACCGCCGCCCTGTGGTCGGTGCTGGTCCTGCTCGGCCTCGCGGTCCTGATCGTCCCGGGCTATGGGCGGTTGCTCGACGCCAGTCTCGCGACGCGCACGCTGGGGCGGAACCTGCTGGCTCAGGTCGACGGCCTGTGGTACCTGGTGTCGGGACCGCTGACAGGCACGGCGCTCAACATCGATCCGGATCTGCGCGTATCGCCCGTCCTCGGTGCAGGCGGCATGGCGAAGGCATGCGCGATGCTCGCAGCCGTCGGAGGCGTGTGGTACGCCGGGCGCTCCCGGCCCTGGCTGCGACTCGGGCTGCTCTGGTTCGGATCCGCGCTCGCGGCCACCAACTCCGTGCTGCCACGTATCGACATCGCCAACGACCGTGCGCTATATGTTCCCCTGGTGGGCGTGGCCTGGTCGCTCGTCGCGCTCGTCGAGACATCGCTGCGGCCGCGGCCGGCGCTCGTGCTTGGCAGCGTGGTCGTGGTTGCGCTGCTCGCTGCCACCACGTTGCGGAACCGGGACTACCGATCGGAGGTCGCCCTCTGGACCGCCACGGCGCGCGCATCCCCCGCGAAGGCGCGTGTCTGGAACAACCTGGGCTATTCGCTCGAGCGCGCCGGTCGGACGGAGGGCGCGCGTGTCGCCTACCGGCGCGCGCTCGCACTGGACCCGGGCGACGTCAAGGCCAGGACCAATCTCGAGCTGATGGACGCGATGCGCTGACGGGGCGCCGCGTTTCCCTGTCGATGCCGTTTGCGTTTTCGACAGGCGCGCACCTGTCGTCGACGTGAATCACTCACGTCGAACTCTGTCGAATCGCGCGCGTCAAACCGACGTGTCACGACACTTCCGCGTTCGTCCCTGACGATGGTGATTCGTCTCGGGTCGACTCTCCCTCCCGCGAGGCACGCCGTCGCGTGCCTCGCGCGCACCGCTTTGGCCCCACCACGCGTCCGGTTGCTTCGGTTCGGTGCGGGTCCGTGCCGCCGGTCGTCTCCGTGGCGTGACGGTTCTCGCTCGAGACGCCGCTCCACCGCCCGGCGCAGTGGCACCGGTTCGGCGACACCGTCCGTGACGTCCGACATGCATGCATCCGAATCGCAACCGAGGTGCGACTCGCCGCTGGCACGTTACTCGCGCCGGAGCCCGTGGGGTGACGTGCGGTGCCCGGAGGATAGACGGCGCGTCGCGCGGCGGACGCCGAAATCGAAGGCCGCCGATGTGCACGGTGTCCCTTTCTGGCGCGTTGCGGAAACCTGGGAGACCGGTCTCAAGGTCCGCATGCAAATGTCGTTGAACCCGTCGCAGGCAAGCGATCAACAACATGCCGCGGCGGTGCGGGGGAGTCGGATTACGGTGCAGCAGACCCTGTAGGAGGCGTGCGATGCTGAAGATTGCTGAGGGTTACAAGGCCAGGTATTCGGCCAGCCAGGCTGACGAGATGTCCCTGGAGGACTACCTGGAACTCTGCCGGAAGGATCCCGCGGTCTATGCGACGGCGGCGGAGCGAATGCTTGCCGCCATCGGGGAGCCCGAGGTCGTCGACACCCGGCTCGATCCGAGATTGTCGCGCCTGTTCGCCAATCGAGTCATCAAGCGTTACCCCGCGTTCGCCGAGTTCTACGGCATGGAGGACGCGGTCGCCCAGATCGTCGCCTTCTTCAAGCACGCCGCACAGGGGCTGGAGGAACGCAAGCAGATCCTCTATCTGCTCGGTCCGGTCGGTGGCGGGAAGTCGTCCATCGCCGAGCGCCTGAAGCAGCTCATGGAACACCGGCCCGTCTATGCCCTCAAGGACTCGCCGGTCAATGAATCGCCGCTGGGCCTGTTTGCGCCCGAGGACTACGCGGAGGTGCTGGAATCCGACTACGGCATCCCGCGCCGCTACCTCACCGGCATCATGTCGCCGTGGGCCGTCAAGCGGCTCCAGGAATTCGAGGGCGACATCTCGCGCTTCCGCGTCGTGCGTCTGCAGCCCTCGGTGCTGCGGCAGATCGCGATCGCCAAGACCGAACCCGGCGACGAGAACAACCAGGACATCTCGTCGCTCGTGGGCAAGGTCGACATCCGCAAGCTCGACCGGTATTCGCAGGACGATCCCGATGCGTACAGCTATTCCGGGGGCCTGTGCCTGGCCAACCAGGGCCTGCTCGAGTTCGTCGAGATGTTCAAGGCCCCCATCAAGATGCTGCATCCGCTGCTGACCGCCACGCAGGAAGGCAATTTCAAGGGGACCGAAGGCTTCTCGGCGATCCCCTTCAACGGGATCATCCTGGCGCACAGCAACGAATCCGAGTGGCAGTCATTCCGCAACAACCGCACGAACGAGGCCTTCCTCGACCGCATCTACATCGTGAAGGTGCCCTACTGCCTGCAGGTGACGGAGGAGGTCCGCATCTACCGCAAGCTGCTTCGGAACAGCGCGCTGTCCGAGGCTTCGTGCGCGCCCGGCACGCTGGAGATGATGGCGCAGTTCTCGGTGCTGTCCCGCCTGAAGGAGCCGGAGAACTCCAGCCTCTATTCCAAGATGCGCGTGTACGACGGCGAGAGCCTCAAGGACACGGATCCGAAGGCCAAGTCCTACCAGGAGTACCGCGACTACGCCGGAGCGGACGAGGGCATGTCCGGCATCTCCACGCGCTTCGCCTACAAGATCCTGTCCACCGTCTTCAACTATGACCAGACCGAGGTGGCCGCGAACCCGGTCCACCTGATGTACGTCCTCGAACAGCGCATCGCACGGGAGGACTACCCGGACGAGACGCGCCGCCGCTACCTGGAATTCATCAAGGGCCATCTGGCGCCGCGCTATGCGGAGTTCATCGGCAAGGAGATCCAGACGGCGTATCTGGAGTCCTACTCCGAATACGGCCAGAACATCTTCGACCGTTACGTGACCTACGCCGACTGCTGGATACAGGACGAGGACTTCCGCGATCCCGACACCGGCGAGTTCTTCGATCGCGCGGCGCTCAACACCGAACTGGAGAAGATCGAGAAGCCGGCCGGCATCGCGAATCCGAAGGACTTCCGCAACGAGATCGTCAACTTCGTGTTGCGCGCGCGCGCCAACAACGCGGGCAAGAATCCGGTCTGGAGCAGCTACGAGAAGCTGCGCGAAGTGATCGAGAAGAAGATGTTCTCGAGCACCGAGGATCTGCTGCCGGTGATCTCGTTCAACGCCAAGGCCTCCACGGAGGACCAGAAGAAGCACCAGAACTTCGTCGACCGGATGGTCGCCAAGGGCTACACGGAGAAGCAGGTTCGCCTGCTGTCCGAGTGGTACCTGCGCGTGCAGAAGTCGTCGTGACGGGAGTCCCCGGGCGGTGCCGCCGCCCGGGGACCCGCTCGCCGGAGTTGCCATGAATCGGCTCATCGATCGTCGTCTCAACGGCCGCAACAAGAGTGCGGTCAACCGCGAACGCTTCATCCGCCGCTACAAGGAGCACATCCGGCGATCGGTGAAGGGCATGATCGCCGAGCGCTCCATCACCGACATGGCGAAGGGTGGCGAGGTGACGGTCCCGTCGAAGGATCTGTCGGAGCCGGGGTTCCGGTACGGCAGCGGCGGCGACTGGGAAGGTGTGCATCCCGGCAACCGGGAGTTCATCCGCGGTGATCGCATTCCGCGCCCGGAGGGCGGGGGCGGAAAGGGCTCGGGCGGGGAGTCCGGTGACGGCGACGGCGTCGACGACTTCGTCTTCACGCTATCGCGCGACGAGTTCCTCAACATCTTCTTCGAGGATCTCGAACTGCCCAACCTGATGCGCACGACGCTCGCCGAGACCGACCAGAAGAAGTATGTCCGCGCCGGCTACGTGAAGGAAGGGACACCCTCCAACCTGTCCGTCGTGCGCACGATGAAGACCGCGCTGGCCCGGCGCATCGCACTCGGCGGGCCGATCCGCAACGAACTGGCCGCGGTCATGGCCGAGCGGGAGACGGCGCTGCGCGACGGCCGGCCGGCAGACGAGATCGAGCGCCTCGATGCGCAGATCGCCGAACTCGAGGCTCGCGCCCGCGGCCTGCCGTTTCTCGACGATGTCGATCTGCGCTATCGCCATCGCGTTGCGGTGCCGCGGCCCGCAGCGCGGGCGGTCATGTTCTGCCTCATGGATGTGTCCGCCTCCATGGACGAGCGCAAGAAGGATCTCGCGAAGCGCTTCTTCACGCTGCTGTACCTGTTCCTCACGCGCAAGTACGAGCGGGTGGAGATCGTGTTCATCCGTCACACCGATGAAGCCCAGGAGGTGGACGAGGAGGCGTTCTTCCACGATCCGCAGAGCGGCGGGACGGTGGTGTACTCGGCGCTCGAGTTGATGAAGCAGATCTGCGACGCCCGCTATCCCGCGTCGGAGTGGAACGTCTATGGCGCGCAGGCCTCCGACGGCGATGCCTTCGGCGCCGATCCCGGCAAGAGTGCGCGGTTCCTGCGGGAGACGCTGCTGCCGATGACACGCTACTTCGCGTACATCGAGTGTCCGGACGAGAACTACCGGAACATCAGCAGTCTGTGGATCGAGTACGAGGAACTGGAACGCCCGGGTCTCAACTTCGCGATGCGGCGCGTCTTCAGTCCCGCGGAGATCTATCCGGTGTTCCGCGAACTGTTCCGCAAGGAGACGGCATGAACGCCCGCGCCCGCACCCCGCTGCCGCACGGTCCCGAGTGGGACTTCGAACTGCTCGAGCAGTACGAGCGCGAGATCGCCGAGACAGCGGCGGAATTCCGGCTCGACACCTACCCGAACCAGATCGAGATCATCAGTTCGGAGCAGATGCTCGACGCCTATGCGTCGAGCGGCCTGCCGATCGGCTATCCCCACTGGTCCTACGGCAAGTCCTTCATCCAGCACGATCAGGCCTACCGGAAGGGATACCAGGGTCTCGCGTACGAGATCGTCATCAACTCCGACCCGTGCATCGCCTACCTCATGGAGGAGAACTCCCTGATGATGCAGGCGCTGGTCATCGCGCACGCGAGCTACGGGCACAACTCGTTCTTCAAGGGGAACTATCTCTTCCGGCAGTTCACGCAGGCGGACGCGATCCTCGACTACCTCGTGTTCGCGCGCCGCTACGTGATGGAATGCGAACAGCGCCACGGGGCCGCGGAGGTGGAGGAGACGATCGACTCCTGCCACGCGCTGATGGACTACGGCGTCGACCGCTACCGGCGGCCGCAACCGATCTCGCCCCGCGTCCAGGAGGCTCGCCGCAACGAGATCGAGGAGCACCAGCGGCGTCAGTTCAACGATCTGTGGCGGACGCTGCCGCAGACGGAAGCCGCCGCCGCGGCATCGGACGAGCGCCGGGGATTTCCCGACGAGCCCGAGGAGAACATCCTCTATTTCGTGGAGAAGTATTCGCCGCGGCTTGCGCCGTGGCAGCGCGAGCTGGTGCGCATCGTGCGCAAGCTGTCGCAGTATTTTTATCCCCAGACCCAGACCAAGGTGATGAACGAGGGCTGGGCGACGTTCTGGCACTACACGCTGGTGAACCGGTTGTACGACAAGGGCCGCGTGGACGATGCGTTCATGATCGAGTTCCTGCACAACCACACGAACGTGGTCGCGCAGCGGGGGTTCGATCAGAAGGGCTACCACGGCGTGAACCCCTACGCCCTGGGCTTCGCGATGATGCAGGACATCCGCCGCATCTGCGAGGCGCCCACCGGCGAGGACCGCGAGTGGTTTCCCGACATCGCCGGGACGCCCTGGCTGCCGGCGCTGGATTTCGCGATGCGCAATTTCAAGGACGAATCGTTCATCGCGCAGTACCTGTCGCCGCGGCTCATCCGCGACTTCCGGCTGTTCGTGGTCGCGGATCGATCGACGGAAGCGGAATTGCTGATCGACAGCATCCACGACGATGCGGGCTATCGCCGCGTCCGGCGGATGCTGGCCGACCAGCACAAGCGCGAGAACCGCTTGCCGGACATCCAGGTCACGCGCTACGACCGGGATTCCGATCGGTCGCTCACCCTGCGGCATCAGCTCTATCGGGGGCGGCCGCTGGACGGCGACGAATCGAGCGAGGTGCTGCGCCACCTCGGGCGCCTGTGGGGCTTCCCCGTGCGGCTCGAATCCCTCGATGCGGCAGGTCGCATCGACGGCTTTCGCGAGTGGCGTCCCTGAACTGACATCCTCGCGGCAGGATGACGATCGCGCTGGCCGGACACGTCCCACCTGCGAGAGAATCGGGGCTCCGCCAATCGCGCCGGTCCACCCCCATGGGACTCACCTTCAGCCCGCTGCATCCGACCTTCGTTGCCGAGGTCAGCCCGGTCGATCTCAATGCGGTGCGCGACCGGTCGACCTTCGACGAGATCCGCGCCGCCATGGACCGCTACGCGGTGCTCGTGTTCCGCGATCAGCCGTTCACGGACGCGGAGCAGATGGACTTCGCCCAGCGGTTCGACGGTGAACTGCATGCCAAGACCGGGGCCGCGGCACTGGGCAGGAGCCGCCTCGGCACTGAGGCGATCGCGGACATCTCCAACGTCGACGAGAGCGGCGAGATCCTCGCATCGCAGGATCGGCGACGCATGTATGCCATGGGCAATCGGCTCTGGCACACCGACGCATCGTTCCAGGATCCGCCCGGCCGCTATTCCATGCTCTCCGCGCGCGTCATTCCGCCCGTGGCCGCGGACACGGAGTTCGCGGACATGCGGGCGGCCTACGACGAACTGGATCCGGCGACGCGCGATTCGATCGAGGCGCTGCGCGTGCATCACACGATCCTGCATTCGCGTCACGTGCTCGGATTCGATTTCACGCCGGAGGAGCAGGCGAAGCTGACGGGGGCGGTCCATCCGCTCGTGCGGACCAACCCGAGGACGGGACGCCGGTCGCTGTACCTGGCTTCGCACGCGGCCAGCATCGTCGACTGGCCCCTGCCCGAAGCGCGCCTGTTGCTGCACGACCTGACGGAGCACGCGACCCGCACGCGCTTCCTCTACCGGCATGCGTGGCGGCCGGACGATCTCGTGATCTGGGACAACCTCTCGACGATGCATCGCGCGCGTCCTTTCGCGGACACGAAGCACCGCCGCGAACTGCGGCGCGTCACGACCCTGGATCTGCCGATCGGCGCGTGACCGCCCGTCGCGAAAGGGGCATGGGTGACTACACGGCGCCTTGTGTGGAACCGACCGCGGGCGCTGCCGCCTGCGGCGGGCGCGTGGCGCGCGTGGCGAAGAACGTGATGATCGCCGACAGCAGCGCGCAGGCCGCCAGGAAGTACAGCGCCATCTCGAAGCTCCTGGTGCTGTCCTTGATCCAGCCCACGACGAACGGGCCGGCATAGCCGCCGAGGTTGCCGATGGAATTGATGAGCGCCATGCCCACCGCGGCGGCCCCGCCCGTGAGGAACAGCGACGGCATCGGCCAGAACGAAGGCCGGGATCCGTAGATGCCCACGGTCACGACGGACATCGCCGCGACCGCGACGAGCGAGCCGGTCAGCCAGCCGGTCGCAACGAAACCCGCCGCGGCAAGCAGCGTGGACACGATCAGGTGCCAGCGTCGTTCGCTGCGACGGTCGGACGACCAGCCCCAGGCGATCAGCCCGATCACGCCGATGGTGTACGGGATGGCCGTGACGAAACCGGTCGCGAGGTTGGACAGGCCGAGCCCCTTCACGATCTGGGGCATGAAGAACACGATGCCGTAGCTGGCCGTCACGCTCGTGAGATAGATGAGCGACAGCGCCAGCACGCGCGGATCCACGAGCGCTTGCAGCATGCTCATGGCGCCGTGCCGCTCGACGTGCGACCGTTCGGCCTCGAGTTGCTGCTCGAGCCAGTCGCGCTCGTCGGGGTCGAGCCACTGCGCCTTCGAGGGACGGTCCGTCATGTACTTCAGCACCGCGAAGGCGAGCAGCACGGCCGGGATCGCTTCCAGGATGAAGATCCACTGCCAGCCCCGCAACCCGAGGGTGCCGTCCATCTGGAGGATCACGCCGGAGAGCATCGATGCGATGGCGTTCGAGACCGGAACGGCCAGGTAGAGGATGGAGATCGCACGTGCCCGGTAGGCCGCGGGAAACCAGAACGTCAGGTAGAAGATGATGCCGGGGAAGAACCCCGCCTCGGCGACGCCGAGGAGGAATCTCAGCACGAGGAAGCTCGTGGGGCCGGTGGTCGTCGCCATCAGCCCCGAGATGATGCCCCACGTGATCATGATCCGGGCAATCCACAGGCGCGCGCTGGTGCGCTGCAGGATCATGTTGCTCGGCACCTCGAACACCGCATAACCGATGAAGAAGATGCCGGCGCCCCAGCCGTACAGGTAGGGGGTGAGCCCCAGGTCCTGGTTCATCGTCAGCGCCGCGAACGAGACGTTCGTGCGATCGATGTACGCCATGAGATAGGCCGCGACGATCAGCGGCAGCAGCCGCCACGACACCTTCGCGACGATGCGCTTCTGGCGTTCCGGCGAGAACGACGACGGCATGGCGTGGATCACTCCCTCACGTGGCACAACGGATGGCGGGTCGCCGTTCGGGCCTCGATCGGACCATCCCCGGGGGATGCCGGCGCCCGGGCACCGTATCACGCCCGGTGGGGTGTCTCAATGTGCGCTGCGACAACGCCCGCGAGGTCCGGGCAAGAAAAACCGGCACGCGTGCATGCCGGTTTCGTCGAGGCAGGGTGACCGGTCACACGAGGCACTTCCCGTCGAAGAACGCCTTGCGCCACCGCGTCACGGTGACCGTCTGGAACAGGCCCGCCTTCGTGAACGGATCTTCCGCGATGAAGCGCTCCGCCGCGGCGCGGTCGTCGGTGTCCACGAGCAGGATGCCGCCGTTGCCCCCGGTGCCGTCGTCGTCGATCAGCGCGCCGGCAGCCAGCAGCAGATGCTGATGCGCCTTGAGGTAGTCGAGATGGGCGGGACGGGTGGCCGCGCGAATCTCCGCGCTGCCGGGCTTGTCGACGGTCTGGATGGCATAGGCCATGGGGTCACTCCCTCGGGGTCGGTCGGGTGGATGGATGGAGGCGCCGGGACGTGGGTTCGGCCGGTCCGGTACGCCGCGCGCCGTGTTCGCGCCGCTCCGGGTTTTACCCGTGCGCAACGCCCGCCGTCAACGCCGAGCCCGCGGCTCAGTGAGAGGCGGAGCGCCATCCCCGCGCGCGGGAGACGGCGTCATCGAACCGGGCCAGATGGTCGGCCGAGAGCGGTGCCACCGGTGACGCGCATCGGCCCGGCAGACCGGCCGCGGGCAGCGCATCGATCGGCGCAAGCCCGGCCCCGATGTATGCAAGCTGCGCGCAGCCGAGGCTCGTGAGGTCGGGGCTCGCAGGCACGAGGACGGTCCGGTCGAGCGCGCGAGCGAGGAAGTCGCAGAAGTACTCGCTGCGGGCCAGCGGACCGTCGATGGAAACGGCCGTCGACAGCGGAATGTGGGTCGACATCGCGGCGAGCGCCTGGGCACTTCGAAGCGCCACGCCCTCCAGCGCCGCGCGCACGAGGTCGCGCGGTTCCGTGTGCAGTCCCATCCCGAGCCACATGCCGGCGGCGGAGTGGTCCCAGTACGGGGAGGCGAGTCCGGACAGGGCGGGAACGAACACGAGTCCCCGTTCCAGCGCGGACGGCCCGTCGAAGCGGGCCAGTTCGCGGTCGGTCTGGTACAACCCGAGGCCGCGCACCCAGTGCATGGCCGAGGTGGCGTTGTAGACGCCGCCGTCGAGCGCGTACGTGGGTGCGTCGCCGATCTGCCACGCGACCGTCGACAGCATGCCGCGCCCGCCGCGTCCTTTCGGTTCCACGCCTGTCACGGCCAGCGCGAGCGCCCCGCTGCCGAAGGTGATCTTCACCTGCCCGGGCGCATGGCAGCCATGACCGAACAGCGCCGCCTGCTGATCGCTGACGCTGGCGACGAGCGGGATCTTCAGACGCTTCAGGATGCCGAACTCCCCGACCGTGGGGCGGATGGGGGGCAGCAGGTCGATCGGGACGCCGAACAGTCGGCACAGTTCCGGATCCCAGTTGCGCGTCGCGAGATTCATCAGGCTCGTGCGCGACGCCGCGGTGACATCCGTCGCATAGACGCCGCACAGGCGATCGAGGAAGAACGCGTCGGTGGTGCCGAGCCGCAGCCTGCGTTTCGATGCGAGCGACCGCGCCTCCGGCACGTGCTCGAGGATCCATCGCAGCTTGCTGGCGGAGAAGTACGTGTCCAGCGGCAGTCCGGCGCGCGCGAGCGTGAGGATCTCCGCGCCGTCGTTGCGCAGATTGTCGAGCGTCGCATGGGTCCGGTTGTCCTGCCAGACGATTGCGCGGCAGATGGGTTCGCCCGTGTCCGCGTTCCATGCCACCACGGTCTCGCCTTGCGAATCCAGCCCGACCGCCGCAGCGCCGACGGCGTAGTCGAGACATTGCTCGACCGACGACAGCAGTTCGCGGGCATCGTGCTCCACCCACCCGGCCTGGGGATAGAACTGACGATGTTCGAGGGAACAGAGTGCGACGACCTCGCCGTCGCCGTGAAGCTGAGTCGCCCGCGTGGCGGCGGTGCCCTGATCGATGCCGACGACGTAGACGGATGAGCGGCTCATGCAATGGAACGCGGCGGTGGAGGATGTCCACCGGGTCCGGCAGACGGCAGGGATGGTACGGCCCGCGCGGCCGCCCTCGACATGACCTAGCTCAAACGTGCGTGAAACTCTCCGTCGGTCCCTCCCCCACATGCAGCCGCAACGGCGCGGCCGTCGGCGGCCGTCTCCCGCGTCCCTGGCCGCCTCCCTCCGCGCATGTTCAGCGACGAAACGTCATCGGCGCAGCGCACTGAATACGAAGTCGTGGTCCGCGCGCGACGTGTGGCATTGGAAGCAGGCGCCCGCCGCGTTGTCCCCGACGACGCGCTCGGATGAAGAGTCGCCCTTGAAGCCTTCGAACCCCCAGCCGCCGGTGGACGCGTACCGCTTGGCGTCCTTCATCATGACGCCGAGCACCTTGCGCGGACCTTCGGTCAGGGCCGCGTCGGCATCGCGGGCGTCGAGCAGGTCGAACACGATGACCGAGCCGTCGGGGAAGCGGCCGCGTTCGTAGCCTTGCCGGGCCTTGTCGTTTGCGTAGAGGTGGTGGATGCCGCCGAAGGCCTCGTGCAGGGGATGGCCGGGACGGATCACCATGGTCTTCACGTGATGCCAATGGCGATAGCCGTTCGGGTAGGGCACGGGATCGGCCGCCGGTGCGTGCGACGCGACCAGGCAGGACGCCAGCAGGAAAATGACTCGTCTCATCGTTGTCTCCGTGGGTTGCTCATGCTCAAATCGGCCGGCTCCTTCCGGCGCGACGAGGTGCCATCGTCTGCCGATGACCGGCGCCGGAACAGCGGGCACGAAACGGTGAGGTAGGCACCGGACGGTGCAACTTGTGGATGGGTAAGCCGGAAAACATTTCGCGTTCGACACGTCCCTCCGTCGCCGGCATGGTGGAGGACGTGGTCGGCTGCAAGTGGTCGATGACCGTGCTGGGTCTGGTCGTCGACGGCATCCGTCGTCCGGGCGCTATGGAGCACACGGTGCCGGGCTTGTCGGCAAAGGTGCTGAACGAGCGCCTGCGCAAGCTGGTCCGCTATGGCGTGCTGGAGAAACGCACGTTTCCTGAGGTGCCGCCCCGCGTGGAGTATCACCTGACCACGTTCGGGACTCGATTCGCCGGACTCGTGGGCGAGATCCGGGCGCTGCAGGCGTCCCTGGACGATTCCGCGTCGACCTGATCCTTCCTGCCGTCTCGTCGGGCACGTCATGGTCGATCCTGCAATGCACCATTGCAGCGCGTCGGGCGGGCTGTGTCACCTCCGATCGGATGCCCTTCCTCCCTCTGCAGACCCGGGCCCCTGTCAGCCAGAGCCTGCCTAAGACGTGATTTGTGCACTGCATTGATATGTGTCAAATCCGCATTTGACCCTGTCGCGGACAATGACATAGGTATCAACAGCGACCCGAAAGGAAGCGATCATGAAACGCGCAGTGAGTTTGGCTTTGGCGGGAATGGCAATGGCCGGAACCGTGGGTGCAGTCCGGGCAGACGAGGGAGCGTTGCTCGTCCGTGCACGCATCGTGAATCTGCAGATGACGAACACGTCCGAGGCGATCCCGTCGCTCTCGGTACCTGCCGACGCCATCGAGGTGAACGACAAGACGATTCCGGAAGTCGACATCACCTACTTCTTCACGAAGAACATCGCCGCGGAACTGATCCTCACGTATCCGCAGAAGCAGGAGGTGACGCTCAGCGGGACGAAGATCGGCACGTTCAAGCACCTGCCGCCGACCCTCACGGCGCAGTACCACTTCCTGCCGGACGGCATGGTCCGACCCTACGTGGGCGTGGGCTTCAACTACACGCGCATCTCGTCCGTGTCCCTGAACGTGCCCGGCGTCGGCGCGCTCGATCTGGACAAGAGCAGCATCGGACCGGCCGCGCAGATCGGCGTGGATGTGAAGATCGCGGACAACCTGTTCCTGAACGTCGACATCAAGAAGATCTACATCAACTCGGACGTCAAGGCGGGCGGCACCAAGGTCAGCGAAGTGAAGCTGAATCCTCTCGCGATCGGCGTCGGAATCGGCTACCGGTTCTGATCCCGGGCTGAGCGTCCGCTGCAACGGCGGACCCGGAAAGTCATTGCGGGCGACGCGTTCTGCGGCGCCCGTCTTCATCAGCGAAGCGTCTGCGCGAGGTGCCCCGGGGGCGCTCGCCGGCGCATGCATGTGCGGCGTTGTCGGGACGCGGCGACGTTCTGCGCACGGCTGGTGTGCGACCGCCGGACATGGGCCTCGGCCCTCTGAGTCGATGGATCACCGCGGTATTGAAAGGGGTGAGGTCGAACCCGCGCTACATCGGACGCGCGGCGCCGGCCCCCGGATTCGTGCCGCAAAGTCGCCAGTCGGAGACGAACGCGCTGCCCGGCGTCGCGCATGACGGCATCAACCCCATGATTTGGAAGGCTCACGGCCGGGCTGGCCGCGCTCTTGCGATGGCGGCCGCGGATTCGGCAGCGCACGTTGCGATGCCGAGGCCAGCGCGGAGGGGAGAGCGGGCATGGCGTGGACGCGGGAAGATGCGGCCCACCTGCTGCGACGAGCCGGCTACGGCGGCTCGCTCGAGGCGGTGGACCAGAGCTTCAATCTCGGGCAGACGGCGGCGATCGACGCGATCGTCGAGTACGAACGCACGGTCGATCCGGTCTGGACCAACGACAATCCGTTCGGCCTTCCCAACGTGCTGGACGAATGGGACGGCGTGAAGAACGCGCTGCTGTGGCAGATCCTCAACTCGCGCCGCCCGCTGCAGGCGAAGCTGCTGTGGTTCTGGCACGGGCACTTCACGACGCCCGTCTCCACGGGCGGGAATGCGCTGTTCCGGACCCAGATGGCCACGTGGCGGACGCATGCGAACGGCAGCTTCGCGGCGTTCCTGTCGGCCGTGTACAAGGACGGCGCGATGCTTCGCTACCTCAACGGCGCCGGGAGCGACAAGGAACATCCGAACGAGAACTTCGCCCGCGAGGTCATGGAGCTGTACACGACCGGCACCGGTCCGTATCGCGAGACCGACGTGCGGGAGGCCGCGCGCGCCCTCACCGGCTGGGACGTGACGTGGCCCGAGGAGCAGGTGGTGTTCGATCCGGACCGCCACGACGCCGGCACGAAGACGATCCTCGGCCAGAGCGGCAATTTCGACGGCGAGGGCGTGATGGCGCTCCTTGCCCGGCGCCCCGAGACGGCGCGCCGCGTCTGCTCGAAGCTGTATCGCTTCTTCGTCAGCGAGCGCGTGAACCTGATCGACGTGAGCCGCATGGTGCAGACCTGGAATGCGACCGGCGGCAATGTGAAGGCCATCCTGCGCACGATGTTCACGCTGCCGTCCTTCTGGGACCCCCGCAATCGCGGGTTCGTGTTCAAGGACAGTCTCGATTTCGTCTTCGGCCTGGTGCAGCGGCTGAAGCTCACGCTCGATCTCGACCGCATGCGCGCCGTCGGCTGGGGCGCCTCGCAGATGGGACAGGACCTGTTCGAGCCGCCGAATCCGGCAGGTTACGCCACCGGATTGCGTCTTACCGGGGCCAGCATGCTGTTGCAGCGGACGCAGGTCGCCTGGTGGCTGTTGTACGACTGGGCGGACGACGCCGCGATCCGCATCCTCAACAGCGGTCTCACGGCGCCGGTCGCCCCCGACGTGCTGGTCACCACGGTCGCGGCGCGTCTCGGCGTGCCGGCGCTCACGGCCAACACTCGCAGCGCCATCCTCGGCTGGCTCGGTCCGCAGTCGATTCCCCGGATCGATCTCCCGGAGCGCACACGCGGCGTGGGCTATCTCGTGGCGATCAGTCCCGAATACCAGGTCATGTGAGGGCGCGGCATGGGAACCGATTTCAACAGACGGCGTTGGCTTCAGGGCGCGGCGGGCATCGGTGCCCTGCATGCGCTGCCGGGCGTGTCGGTGCTCCGGTCCGCGCAGGGCGCCGGTCCCGGCACGGTGCTCGTGACGATCCACCTCAGCGGCGGCAACGACACGGTCAACACCGTCATTCCCTACGCGACTCCCGCGTACTACACGGTGCGCGGCCCGCTGGCGATCGCGCGCGATCAGTCGTTGAAGCTCGACGCCCGCAACGCGTTCCACCCCGCGCTCGTCAAGCTGAAGGCGCTCTGGGACCGACGTCGGGTCGCCGTCGTGCACGGGGTCGGCTATCCCGAGTTCGACTACTCGCATTTCCAGGCGATGGAGATCTACTGGACTGCGGATCCGAAACGTTCGGCCAGCACCGGCTGGCTCGGTCGGAGCCTCGACGCGATCACCGGTGCGCAGGCGTCGCCCGATGTGCTCACGGGCGCCGCGGTGGGGTCGGGATTGCCGCCCAGCCTGATCGGCCGCCGATTCACCGCCCCGCAACTGCCGGGACAGGCCGACTGGTTCGACTTCTACACCTGGGACGACCGTCAGCGTGCGGCCCTGAAGGCGATCCTCTCGCAGCCGGCCACGACCACGAACCTGTTCTACGACGCGTTCCTGCGCAACACCCGCGCCGCGGTGAATGCGCACGCGACCGTGCAGGCGGCCGGCGCGCTGGCCACGAGCGCGGCCTACCCCGACACCTATTTCGCCAACAGCCTGAAGTTCGTCGCCCAGTTGCTGCGACAGGACGGCAACGTCCGGATCGCGACGCTGGAGCAGGGCTCCTACGACACGCACGAGAACCAGCTGCCGCAGCAGGCCGAGTCCCTCGCGGAACTCGATGGCGGGCTCGGCGCGTTCGTCGCGGATCTGGATCTGCACGGACTCGCCGATCGCGTGGTCATCCTGCTCTGGAGCGAGTTCGCGCGGCGCGTGGAACCCAATGCGTCCCTCGGCACCGACCACGGCGCCGCGCAGGCCATGCTGCTGATCGGCAGCGGCGTGCGCGCCGGCGTCGTCGGCAATCCGCCGGCCATGACGCCAGACCAATGGGTGGACGACGGCAACCTGCCCATGCAGGTCGACTTCCGGCGCCTGTACGCGACCCTGCTGTCGGGCTGGCTCGGATTGAATGCCGCGAGCGTGCTGGGCGCCTCGTTCGAACCCCTGCCGCTGCTGCTGTGATGGCGCAATGACACTTTCCCCCGGGACCCCGGTGCGGGGAGGAGACCCCCTCAATCCAAGGAGACAGACCGCGATGACGTGTCACTCGTGGCGGCGCGGTGCCGCAGTGCTGATGTTCACGATGCTGGCTGCGCGGCCGGCCGTGGCCGTGATCCTCGATTTCGAGGCGCTGGCCCATGCGGATGCCGATGCGAGCACCGTCGGAATCCTCGAGGAGGATGGATTCCGGCTCACCAGCAACATCGATCCGGTGTTCGCCGACCAGGCCTTCGGCGTGTGGGGCAGCGCGTCGGAGAACTTCAACGGGTCCACCGCGGTGTTCAACGCCTATCCGGGATTCGTCACCACGCTGCGGACCATCTCGGGCGATCCGTTCACGGCGAATCGGATCGACGTCGGGCCGCTCGCCCCGGATCTCGAAGGACAGATCACGTTCGTCGGTCGTCGCGTCGACGACTCGGAGGTGACCGCGACGTTTTCGTTCGGCCCTTCGCTGTCGCCGCCATCGTCGATCACGTTCGGGAGCGGCTTCTCGACGCTCGCGTCGCTGTCCTGGGAGCAGGACGGCGTGCTGGCCCACCAGTTCGACAACATCGACGTCGTGGCGGCGGCGCCGGTGCCGGAGCCCCGCACCTATCTGCTGGTGGCCGTCGGTCTCGGGCTGCTGCTCTGGGGCGCATCGCGGCATCGCCGCCATGCCCGGACCCGTATCGGATCCGGGCGATTGCGGCGATAGCGCCGCTACTTGCGCGGCTTCGACGTGTCGGTGGGAGAACGCTCGAGCAGGATGTCCTGCATCCGGGTCTCGATGGCCCCTTTGATCTTCGGGTGCGTGAGGATGTAGAACTGCTCGTCCCGGATCGCGGCGAACACCCGGTCGGCCACGTCGTCCGCCGTGATCCGGCCCGACTTCACCGCGTGCTTGAGCGCCTCCTCGCGGGCCAGGTCGTCCGCGGACATCGCGCGCGGCGCATTGCGGAGTTCGGCCGGGCGGTTGCGCTCGGAATCGGAGATGCCGGTCGGGACATAGGCCGGGCAGAGCACCGACGCATGGACCCGGTCGGTCTTCGTCGCGAGGTCGTGGTGCAGGCACTCCGTCATCGTGACGACCGCGTGCTTCGACACGCAGTAGATCCCCATCCCGGGCGGCGACAGCAGGCCCGCCACCGATGCCGTGTTCACGATGTGTCCTTCCTGCCCGCCGGCGAGCATGCGCGGGATGAACGAACGCAGTCCGTGGATCACGCCGTGGACGTTGACGCCCAGGCACCACTTCCAGTCCTCCAGCGTACTTTCCCACACGAGTCCGCCCGGGGCGACGCCGGCGTTGTTGCACAGGACGTTCACGGCACCGAAGCGCGCATACGCGGCCTCGGCGAGCGCGTCGACGGACGCCGGATCGGCGACGTCGCACCGGAACCCGAGCACGGGTACGTTCCCGGACTCGAAGGACTTCACCGCCGTGTCCAGCGCGTCGGGCTGGACGTCCGCCAGCACGAGCTTCATGCCTTCCTGCGCGAATCGCCGGGCCATGGCCAGGCCGAGCCCGCTGCCGCCGCCGGTGATGACGGCGACCTTCCCGCTGAATGCCTTCATGTGCGTTCCCCCGTGAGAGTGGCCGGAGTCTAGCAGCGCGCCTCGTCCCGGGGATGCGAGCCCCTCCCGGGTGATTTCCGCGGGGTGTATCCTCGCCGTCTCCCATTCAGCCAGCAGCCATGAGCGAAGATTTCAGCGGGACCATGCCGGTGCAGGAGAGGCACCGGTTCGACACGGCGGCCCTGGAGCGCTACCTGCGCGACCACGTGGCCGGATTCTCGGGCGCCCTCGGCGTCGAGCAGTTCAAGGGCGGGCAGTCCAACCCGACCTTCCTGCTGCGGGCCGGCGAGGGCCGCTACGTCCTGCGCCGCAAGCCACCCGGCAAGCTGCTCCCTTCCGCGCACGCGGTGGACCGCGAGTACCGCGTCTTGAGTGCTCTGCACGGGACCGATGTCCCGGTGGCCAAGCAGTACGTCCTGTGCGAGGACGAGTCCATCATCGGGACGGCCTTCTACGTGATGGATTTCGTCGAGGGCCGCGTCCTGTGGGATCCGTCGCTGCCCGGCGAGACACCTGCCGGTCGGCGGGCGATCTTCGATGAGATGAATCGGGTGATCGCCGCGCTGCACTCGGTGGACTACACGGCCCGGGGCCTGGGTGACTACGGCAAGCCGGGCAACTACCTGCAGCGGCAGATCGCGCGCTGGACCAAGCAGTACCGGGCCTCCGAAACCGAACGCATCGAGGCGATGGAGAACCTGATCGCCTGGCTGCCCGACAACATTCCCGCGGGTGACGAGACCACGCTCGTGCATGGCGACTACCGTCTCGACAACGTGATCTTCCATCCGACCGAGCCGCGCATCCTGGCGGTGCTCGACTGGGAGCTCTCCACGCTCGGGCATCCGATCGCGGACTTCGCCTACCACTGCATGACGTGGCGGCTGACACCGACCGAATTCCGCGGCATGTCGGGGTTCGATTTCGCCGGGCTCGGCATCCCCGCCGAATCGGAATACGTCGAGATGTACTGCCGGCGCACCAAGCGCGCGCGGATTCCGGACTGGGACTTCTATCTCGCCTACAACATGTTCCGGCTGGCCGGCATCCTCCAGGGGATCATGGGACGCGTCGTCGAAGGGACGGCGTCCAGCCAGCACGCCATCGAATCGGGCAAGCGCGCCCGCCCCATGGCGGAAGCCGGCTGGCGGCAGGTCGAGAAGATCCTCGGTCGGGCCTGATCCCTGGACGGGCGCTGCCGACGCGCGGCGCCCGAGTGAACCTCCATCCCCGGAAGCGCCCGCGCCCTCCCGGACATGACGTCGGAGCATCGATGAAAGCCGTACTGTGCAAGAAGCTGGGTGGCCCCGAGGATCTCGTGGTCGAAGACGTGCCTTCGCCCGTGCCGGGCCCCGGCCAGGTGCTGGTCACGGTGAAGGCGGCGGGGGTGAATTTCCCCGACACGCTCATCATCCAGGGCAAGTACCAGTTCAAGCCCGAGCCGCCGTTCTCGCCGGGCGGCGAGGCGGCCGGTGTCGTCAAGGCCGTCGGCGACGGCGTGACCTCCTGCAAGCCCGGCGACCGCGTCATCGCGGCCGCAACGTGGGGCGGATACGCGCAGGAGATGATCGCCGAGGCCGACCGCCTGATCCCGATGCCCGACAGCATGGACTTCGTCCCGGCGTCGGCCTTCGTCCTCACGTACGGCACTTCCTATCACGCCCTCAAGGACCGCGCGAACCTCCGGTCCGGCGAGACACTGCTCGTGCTCGGCGCGTCGGGCGGCGTGGGGCTCTCCGCGGTGCAGATCGGCAAGGCGATGGGCGCGCGCGTGATCGCGGCGGCGTCCAGCGACGAGAAGCTGCGCATCTGCCGCGAGAACGGCGCGGACGAAGTCATCAACTACGCCACCGAGGACCTGCGCGCCCGCGTGAAGCAGCTCACGGCCGGCAAGGGCATCGATGTCGTCTACGACCCGGTGGGCGGACCGTTCTCCGAACTCGCCATCCGCGACATGGCCTGGAACGGGCGCTTCCTCGTGGTCGGTTTCGCGGCCGGCGACATTCCGAAGATCCCGCTGAATCTCGCCCTGCTGAAGGGTTGCGCGATCGTCGGCGTGTTCTGGGGGGCCTTCACGCGCAACGAACCGGAACGCAACCGGCAGAACAACCTGGAACTGCTCGACCTGTTCGTCCAGGGCAGGGTGAAGCCGCACATCCACGCGACCTATCCGCTGGAACGGGCGGCGGATGCACTGAACGACATGTTGAACAAGCGCGTGAGCGGCAAGGCGGTGCTGGTCACCGGCGCGTGACGACGGCGGGCCACGGTGCCCGCCGCTTCAATGCCATACAGCCTCGAAGGTGCAAGGGGCGCAGGAGGAGGAGTCGAAATGCAGTCCACGATGATGCGGGTCGAGCTCAACATGACCCATTTCCTGGAGCGGGCCGGCAAGCTGTTCGGGGGCGTCGAGATCGTCTCGCGCATGCCGGACAAGTCGCTGCATCGGACCACCTACGCCGAGTTCTACCGCCGTTCGCGGCTTCTCGCCGAGGCGCTCCAGGCGGCCGGGATCGGCAAGGGCGACCGGGTCGCCACCCTGATGTGGAACCACTACGCCCACTACGAGAGCTACTTCGGAATCATTGCGGCCGGCGCCGTGCTCCACACGCTGAACCTGCGGCTGTCGCCCGAGGAGATCGGCTACATCGCCCATCATGCCGAGGACCGCATCCTCATCGTCGACGACATCCTCTTGCCCTTGTACGAGCAGTTCAAGGCGCACACGAAGATCGAGAAGGTCGTCGTGGTTCCATTGACCGGCAAGCCCGTGCCTGCGCCCTACGTGGACTACGAGGAGTTCCTCGCCTCGGCGAGCGGCGACTGGGACTACCCCGAGATGCACGAGGACGACCCGATCGCGATGTGCTACACGTCGGGGACGACCGGACGACCCAAGGGGGTCGTGTATTCGCATCGCTCCCAGGTCCTGCACTCGCTCGCCTTCTGCATTCCGGACGCCGTGAACCTCTCCGGTCGCGACGTGGTCCTGCCGGTGGTGCCCATGTTCCACGCCAATGCCTGGGGCCTGCCGTATGCCGCCGCCATGATCGGCACGAAGATGGTGTTCCCTGGCCCGCATCTGCATCCGGACGATCTGCTCCCGCTGTTCGAGAGCGAGCACGTCACCGTCTCCTGCGGTGTGCCGACCATCTGGCTCGGCATGGTGCAGATCCTGGACGCGAACCCGGGAAAGTTCCGGCTTCCGGCCGGGCTGCGGCTCACGGTCGGCGGGTCCGCCGTGCCCGAATCGCTGATCCGCGGCATGGCGCGGCACGGCATCACGATCATGCAGGGATGGGGCATGACCGAGACCTCGCCGCTCGCCACGGTCTCGAAGATCAACCAGCTGCAGGGGGATCTGACCGAGGACGAACGCTTCGCGACGCTGGCACTGCAGGGCTATCCGATGCCGCTCGTGGACATCCGCCTGATCGGCGACGAGGGTGAGCAGCCCTGGGACGGCAAGTCGGTCGGCGAGATCCAGGTCCATGGCCCGTGGATCACGGGCAGCTATCACGACCTGCCGCAATCGACGGACAGCTTCGCCCCGGACGGATGGCTGCGCACCGGTGACGTGGCGTCGATGACGGCGCTCGGCTACGTGAAGATCACGGACCGCACGAAGGACCTCATCAAGTCCGGCGGCGAGTGGATCAGTTCGGTCGATCTCGAGAACGCGATCATGGGCCACCCCGACGTCGCGGAAGCCGCCGTCATCGCCGTACCGCATCCGAAGTGGGCGGAGCGCCCGCTCGCCGTCGTCGTGGCGAAGAAGGACAGAACGCTGAACGCCGATGCGCTGCGCGACTACCTGTCGGGCAGGTTCGCGAAGTGGGCGGTGCCGGACGCCTTCGCGTTCGTGGACGCGATTCCCCGCACTTCCACGGGCAAGTTCCTGAAGACCCGGTTGCGGGACACCTATCGCAGCTGGTACGAGGGGAACGCCTCCTGAGTCGTGCGGAATCGCGCACGCGGTCAGCGCACCGTCGCGCGCAGTTCCCCCGACACATAACGCTGCGCCATCCGCTCGAGTGGAATCGTGCGGATCTGCGCCGCCCGTCCGGCTGAACCGAACGCCTCGAACCGCGCCTTGCAGATGGCGCGGGCCGCGGCGGTGGCCGCCTTCAGGAACGCGCGCGGATCGAATTCTTCCGGATGCTCCGCCATCGATCGGCGCATGGCGCCCGTCATCGCGAGCCGGATGTCGGTGTCGATGTTCACCTTGCGCACGCCGTGGCGTATGCCTTCCTGGATCTCCTCGATCGGGACGCCGTAGGTTTCCTTGATGCGTCCGCCGAAACGGCGGATCACGTCCAGCCATTCCTGCGGTACGGACGACGACCCGTGCATCACCAGGTGGGTGTCGGGGATGCGCGCGTGGATCGCCTTCACGCGATCGATCGCGAGGATGTCGCCGGTCGGCTTGCGCGAGAACTTGTAGGCACCGTGACTGGTGCCGATCGCGATGGCGAGCGCATCGACGCCGGTCTGCGCCACGAAGTCGGCCGCTTGATCGGGGTCGGTCAGCAATTGCGAATGGTTCAAGGTGCCGGCCGCGCCGACGCCGTCCTCTTCGCCGGCGGTGCCGGTTTCCAATGAACCGAGGCAACCGAGTTCACCTTCCACCGACACGCCCACGGCGTGCGCCATGTCCACGACGCGGCGCGTGACGTCGACGTTGTAATCGTAGGGGGCCGGGGTCTTCATGTCCTCCCGCAGCGACCCATCCATCATGACGCTCGAGAAACCGCTGCGGATCGATTGCTGGCAGACGGCAGGCGAGCCGCCGTGGTCCTGGTGCATGCAGATCGGCAGATGCGGATAGGTCTCGACCGCGGCCTCGACCAGCTTGCGCAGGAAGGGCTCTCCCGCGTACTTACGGGCGCCGGCCGATGCCTGCAGGATGACGGGGCTGTCGCACTCGTTCGCGGCCTGGAGGATGGCGTGGATCTGCTCCATGTTGTTCACATTGAAGGCGGGCAGGCCGTAACCGTGTTCGGCGGCGTGGTCGAGCAGTTGTCGCAGTGAGATCAGGGGCATGGGAGACCGGGGGTCGAAGGCGTCACCGATCGCGAATCGGTCGGTCGGGGCGAGACGATACCGCGCGCACGGGCATTCCGGAATGTCCGCCGGTCGCCGGCGCGGGACGCGAGTCGTTGCCTCGGACAAGGGGGCGGTGTGGCGGGGTCGAACGCGGTCGATGGAGGCACGCCGCGTCCGATCCGGACGATCCGAGGTCGATCCCGGTCCGCCCGTCCGACCCCGGAAGGCGACGAGATCCAGGCGGGTCTCGTCGACAGGAACGCGGGTGGCGAAGGGCGCAGCGGCGACGCCCGGGCACTGTGTTCATGCGGCGCGGCGGCCTCGGATGCGACAAGGGCGCCACAGGGCGCCCTTGTCGCGATTTCAGCGTGGTCGGTGCTCCAGGCGGCCGGGCCGCCCGGTCGACGTCAAGCCGGTTCCTGCTGGATGCCGGCGAGGAGCCAGCCATCCCGTCCGCGAGCCGGCTTCACGAGGTTCCAGACTTCGCGGAAGGGCGCGGCGTCGGCAGCCGGATCTTCCTTGAGCGTCCCGGTGAACCGGACACTGGCGAGGGTCTGGGTGCCTTGATCCTCGAGGCCCAGCAACTGTGCGTCCACGTGGATCACGTCGGTCTGATTGCGGGCGGTCCCGCGGTCGGCGAGATCCAGCCTGATCTCGGCAAACATTTCCGGTGTCGTGAATTCGCGGATGTCGGCCAGGTCACCCGCGTCCCACGCGGCTTGCAGCCGGACGAAATACACCTTTGCACTGCGGACGAAGCCGTCCACGTCGAATCCGGCGGGAATGGTCCATGTCGCCGCGCCGGCGGGAACGTCCGACCGCAGCGGCGCGAGCGGTTCGCCCGTCACGCTGACTGGTCCGGACGCGGTGCGTCCGTCGAACACCGGCGCCGCGGTTTCGCGGCGCAGGGGCGTCACCGTGGCGTCGACCGGGGGGCGCGGCGAGCCGCCGGCATACGCTGGCTGCGTCCCCGAGGGCCCGCGGGCGCCCTTCAGCATCCGCACGGTGAAGATCCCGGCGATCACGAGCACGGCCACGAGCAGGAACGACCCCATCATCTCGCCCAGCGCGCCGCCGAGCCCGAAATGCGACATCAGCGCGGCAATGCCGAGTCCGGCCGCCAAGCCGGCGACCGGGCCCAGCCAGCGATTCCGCGGCGGCTGCTGGGGCGCATTGCCGGCTTGCTGGCCCTGCGACGGATTCGATGCGGATTGGCCCTGGGACGGGCTGTTCTGCGGCGCAGGGGCTTCGCGCTGGCTGACGTTGCTCGACTGGCGTCCGATGGAGCGGCCGCCACCGAGACGGCGGGCTTCGGCGTCATCGGCGATGACGGTGGCCACGGCGACCAAGAGGGTGAACAGCAGCGGCAGGACGCGACGGCCCGGGGGAAATGTCATGGGATGACCTCGATCGGCAGGAGGCTGGCAGGGTATCACCTCGAGACAGCGCCGACGCCGATGCGTTCAGCGGAATTTCCGCCGCGGACGCGGCACGCGCGTGCGGCCTGACGGCTCGGACGCCGACCTGTCAGGCCGCCTCCGTCGCCTCCATCGCGCCACCCGCCGGCCGCCGGGTCCGACCGACGAACAGCAGGAACACGAGGCCGCCGAGGGCCGCGAAGGCAAGCAGCCGGAAATCCATCGTGTAGGAGATCATGGCCGCCTCCACGTCCACCATGCGATCGAGCGACGCGATGTCCTTCAGCGTATGGAGACTCCAGCCGCCGTGCTGTCCGTCCAGACGCAGGGCCTGGTTGTAGTCCGTGATCTGCTCCGCGAGCCGTGAACGCGTCGCGCCGCTCTGCCGGACGAACAAGGCGAGGGCCGTCGACACGCCGATGCTCGCGCCGATGCTGCGCACGAGGTTGAAGACCGCGGCGGCCTCGGTGCGGCGTTCGGGCGGTACCCCGGGGAAGGCGATGGACTGGATCGGGACCATGATGATGCCGCCGCCGATACCTTGCACCAGATTGGTCCAGACCAGCGGCCACGTGCCGACCGCCGCATTCCACGTGGACATCTCGGCGGCCGCCCAGGCGAGGCAAAGCAGCCCCGCACCGATCATCAGACGGGGATCGAGCCGTTCGGTCAGCCGCCCGCTCAGCATCATCGCGCCGATCATGCCGAGCCCGCGCGGCGCCTGGAGCAGGCCGATCGTGTCGACCGGGTAGCCCTGGATGTCCTGCAGGAACGGCGGCATGAGGACGATCGGCGGGATCGTCAGCAGTCCGTACAGGAACACGAAGCACAGGCCCAGGAAGAAGTGCCGCTGGACGATCAGCTTGACGTCGAGGAATGGCGCACGGCTCGTCATGCTGTGCGCCACGAACAGGTACATGCCGAGCGTCGAGAGGCAGGCTTCGATCACGATCTCCGGCGATTCGAACCAGTCGAGCTGGCCACCGCGATCGAGCATGAGCTGGAACGATCCGATGGCGAGCGCCAGGGTCAGGAATCCCGTCCAGTCGAGCGGGTGCGACGGATTGCGGCGCGTCTCCGGCACGAACAGGACGATGCCGACCAGCGAGAGCACACCGAACGGCACGTTGATGTAGAAGACGTAGTGCCAGCTCAGGTATTCGGTCAGGTAGCCGCCGAGGGTCGGGCCGATGAACGACCCCGTGACCGACCCGAGTCCCCACAGCGCCATCGCCTTCGCGTGCTGTTCGGGCGGGTAGTTGTCCAGGATGATCGCGTGCGACAACGGGATCAGGAACGCGCCGCCGAGGCCCTGGATCACCCGGGCCGGCACTTCCACCGCGAGCGATTCCGCCGCACCGCAGAAGACCGAGGCCACGGTGAACGCCGACAGTGCCGCCACGAAGACGCGCTTTCGGCCGAACCGGGTGCTGAGCCAGCCCGCCGTCGGAATGGAGATGGCGGAAGCGACGATGTAGGACGTGATGACCCAGCCGATCTGGTCCTGCGTCGCGGAAAAGGTGCCCTGCATGTGCGGCAGCGCGACGGCCGCGATGGTCCAGTCGATCGAGTACAGCAGCGACGCCAGCATCACCGATGCAGTGACGAGGATCGGGTGACGCGGAGCCTCCTGAAACACGGGCGGGGGCGATCCTTGTCCGAACGTCCCTAGTTGCCGGCGAGCGCGGAGGACGGCTGCAGGAAGCGGGGAAGCCAGCCTTCCTCGATCAGGCGGCGAACGGATCGCGGCAGGCCGTTGCTGTGACCGGTATCCACCGTGACGGTCACGGTCATGCCGGCACGCAGGGGCGGTTGACCCGGCGGTTGCTCCACGTCGATCCGCACGGGGACGCGCTGCACGACCTTGACCCAGTTGCCCGAGGCATTCTGGGGCGGCAGCACGGCGAACTCGGCACCCGTCGCGGGCGAGATCGAGGACACGACGGCGGGCCATTCGAGTTCCGGATAGGCATCCACGGTGACGCGGGCCCGCTGACCCACCCGCATGTACGTGAGCTGGGTCTCCTTGTAGTTGGCCTCGATCCACGCGGGCTGGCTGCTGATGATGCTGAAGACCGCCACGCCCTTGTCGATGTGCTCGCCCACCTGCAGGCGCATGTTGCTCACCGTCCCGGCGGCCGGCGCCCGAACGGTGGTGCGGCCCAGTTCGATGGTGGCGGCGTCGAGTGCGGCTTTCGCTTCGAGGTAGCGCGGGAAGCGTTCCACCGGCAGATCGGGATCGCCGGCGAGGCTGGCGATGACGCGGTTGGTGCGCTCCTTCACGCTCACCAGCCGGCGCCGCGCGAGTTCCAGATTGTGGCGCGCCTCGTCGTACTGATCCGCCCGGCTCATGCCGCTTTCGCGCAGCTTCTCCTGCCGCTCGAACTGCCGGGTGAGGAACGCGATCTGTTCCTCGGTCTCCTCGGCCTCGCGCAGGGCCGCGCGGTATTCGGCGCGCAACGACTGCACGTCGGTGCGGACCACTTCCATCTGCGCGCGGGCCTTCGACACCGCGACTTCGTAGGGCGCCGGCGTCAGGCGAAAGAGCAGGGCGCCGGCGGCCACGTGCTCGTGATCCTTGACCAGCACCTCGGCGACGGGACCCGGCACCTCGCTGCTCACGGCGACCATGTCGGCCTTCACGTAGGCGTTCTCGGTCTCCACGAACCGGCCCGACAGGGCATAGGTGCGGATCCCCACTGCCACGCCCACGAGCGGAATCACCACCAGGAGGAGAACTCTCAATGCCCGTCGCGACGTTGCCCAGGCTCTCAACCACCGCAGGATCATGCCGTGCGTTCCGTCTTTCGGCCGTTGCGGGCCCCAGCAGCGCTATCGGGCCGGGCGAGATTGCTCTTGATGGTGAGCAGCGCATCCACGAAGGATTCCTGCTGTTCCCCGGTGAGGCCGGTCAGCGCTTCGCGCCGGAGTTCGGCGGCCGCGGCGCGCATGGCCTTGATGGCGGGTTCGACTTCCACGGTCAGGAAGACGCGGCGCACCCGGCGATCGGCGGCATCGGGCTCGCGGCGGATCCAGCGCTTCTGCTCCATCCGGTCCAGCAGCCGCCCGAGCGTGGCCTTTTCCACCTCGAGGACATCGGCCAGCTCCGACTGGGTGGCGCCGTTGTTGCGGAACACGTGGTTGAGCACCCACCACTGCGAGCGCGTGAATCCGAGGGCGCGCACGCGACGATCGAACGTCGTGCGCATGAGCCGGGCGACGTCGTTGAGGATGAAACCGAAATTGCGGGAGAGGTCTTCCTGGAACATGGCACATGGCAGCTCTATTAGTTGTCTAGCTTACCATAAGCTCGGCAATCGGTTCTGGTCGAGTGCGCCGGCGCGCTTGCTCCGTTCAATCCTCGAGCCACGAGATCCTCCGCGATCAGGACGAAGGGGCCGACTCGGCCGCGAAACGCGGGACGTTCGTTTCGGGCCCGCGGCTACCTGGGCGGTACTGACCTGCCCACGTCCGGGCGCGCCAGCCATCGCCGAGCGACCGCCGACTCACGCCATGTCGGGAGCCGCCGATGCCTCGGCGCAGGCCCGGCACAGGCACGCGACGTTTCGCCGGGCCTCCGGGATCCGGCGCAGAACGGCCGGATCCACCCGGATCGTCGTGCACCAGCAAGGCTGTTCGAAGGAACCGGTGGCGGCGGGAACGCAGCCGTTGGGGCCCCCGCATAGCGGGCAGCGATCGTTCGAGAGCGGCTTCATGGCGAGTTCGCGGCAGTGTGTCCCGTCCCGGGAGGGGACACGACGAGTCCCCGCCCCATGGCAGCGAAGCAAACCAGCACCAACCCGTAGAGGGCTCGGACCGGAGGTCCGGTCCAGCCTCGCAGGAGAGCCGTCGGGGAAGGCCCCACACAGCCGCCGGGCGCGCCGAACGGACTGAAGACCGCGGCGAGGATTCCCCCAAGCAGCGGGATGCGGGCGATCCGCAGGCGCGCGCCGAATTTCTCGAGGGCGAAACTGCTCGGGATCCGGAGCAGACCGTTGCCGATCAAGAACCGGCCCGCGGCGAGACCGCTGACCGTTTCGCTGAAACCCGGCGCCGCGGACATCCGGCGCATGGCGCAGCGCACGTTCGCGCGGTCGGGACAGGCGATGACGTACAGCAGGAACAGGAGCGGGACGATGCGCCAGGCGATCTTCCGGCAGACCGTCTCCGCGGCGTCGGCGCTCGGGGCGCCGGCGTGCGCAGTTTCCATCGCGTGCTTTCCCGGGAGGGTGCGGTGGCCGGAGACTATCCGCTGACGGGGCCGCTGTCGAAATCCGCGGGCCGCCGACGCAGGAGCCGGTGACCTCGGTGCCGAGCGCCGGCCCGTGGCGTCACCGCGGCTCTTTCGTCATGCGGGCCGTGATCTCGTCCAGCGTCGCGCGGGCCACGCTCGCGTTCGGCCCCACCAGCGCAACGGCACGGCGCGCCACGGTCGCGGCCTCTTCCAGCGCACCGCGTTGCGCCAGCACATGTGCCAGATTGTTCAGGGCGGCATCCGAGTCGGGATGGTCCCCGGCCGCCTGCCGGAATGCGCTTTCCGCGGAATCCACGTCGCCGAGAGCGTAGGCCGTATTGCCCGCGCCCATGATCAGGGTCAGGTCGCCCGGCCATCGCGCCAGTCCGGCCTGGTAGGCGCTGCGCGCTTCCCGCACGCGGCGGACGCGTTCGAGCGCCAGTACGGCGTCCGTGTAGGTCACCCGATCCACGGGGGCCGGCACATCGCCCGGCTTGGCCGCCATCGCCCAGCGGCCGGACCGTGCCCAGGTGGCATCGAAGGTCGCGGTCGTCGGCGTCGTTCGCGCCTGGTCGCCCGAGCGCAGGATGACTTCCTTCGCGGCGACGTCGTAGCCGACGACGTACATGTACAGGGGATACCAGCGCAGCCCGAGATTCTGCAGCACGATGACCGGATAGCCCGCCGCGACATAGCTCATGATCGTTTCGAGGCGGGGCTCCAGCCGCAGCGTCACGGCGCCGGCGCGCCTCGCGCCGCCGAGCATGTCGAGCGGCAGGCTCCCCTTGCGTGCAGGCAGGTAGACGCTGGCGGCCAACGGTTCGGGGTCGGCCGGCATCCCTCGCGCCGAAAGCGCAGTGGCCAGCGCGGCCGGACCGCAGTGATTCTCGGCCTGGGGGAAGAACGGGGTCTCGGTCAGCTCTGCCGCCGACGGCACGTTCAGCAGGCGATCCGGCGCGAGCACCGGGGAACGCGCGCAGCCCGCGATCAGGAGCACGGCGGCGAACACGACGCCCGCGCCGCGCATCCGGCGCGCTGCCCCGGAAGGCGCCGGCGCGCTTCGGTCGATCACGTGCCCCGGTACGGGTCCGTGCCTATCGGTGGATCGGCCGCGTGAACGAGAACACCTTCGTGAGGCCGAGGATGTCCGTGACGAGCAGGATGATGAACAGGAGCACGGCAGCGCCGACGAGCGTCCCGAGGGCGTCGCCGCCCGCGGGCATCTGGTCGAGGCGATCCGCGACCTTCGACAACTCGTCGTCGGACAGCGTCGCGACGCGCGCCCGGGCTTCGTCCGTGGAGAGACCGAGACGGGCCAGTTGATCGGCGACATCGGTGCGGGCGAAGAAGGCTTCCACGCGGATTCGCGCATCGGCCGACGGGCGGCTCGAGGTCCGGGCGGATTCGGTGCCGACCAAGGCGGCCTGGGCGGCGGTGACGATGGTCAGATGCGACATCGTGCACACCAGTGCGAGGGCGATCCAGCGGCGAAGGGGGATGTTCATGGGTTGGAGTCTCCGTGAGTTTCGATGACGCGACGCACCCGCGTCGCTAGCGCGGCGTCCGCGTGAACGGGAAGATCTTCGTGTAGCCGAGCACGTCGGTCATGAACAGGACGGCGAACACGAACACCGCGATGCCCACGATGCCGCGCCCGGCTGGCTGCGATTCGAGTCTTCCGAGCGATGCCAGTTCCGATGCGGTCAAGGCGGCTGCACGCGCCGCGGCTTCGTCGGCGGGCAGGCCGGCCTCGATCAGGCGGGTGCGGACGACGTCGCGATCCACCATCGGCGCGAGCGAGGCAGGGATGCCGTCGGTCGTCGGCGGGCCGGAAGCCGTCGGGGTGTCGATCATGGCAGCGCGGGTCGGTCCCGCGGTGGACAGGGCGACAACGGCGGGCACGAGCACGCCGGTCACGACACGGCGAAAGCGGAAGCGCATCTGGATTCCTGGTCGAAAGGGGACGGGCAAGGACTCATGACGGCGGGATGAATCGACCGTCGACCGGGTCGGCCGCCGTCCGATGCGCGCGGTCCGGTGCCCGCCCGTCGGGGTCGGCGGCGTCATCGGATCCGGAGACATCGGGGCATGCGTCCCGGCGGGCGCCGATCAGGCCGGCGTCGTGCTCTTGAACTGCGAGGGCTGCAGATGATGTCGATGCAGCAGCTTGTAGAACTCGGTGCGGTTGCGCTTGGCGAGGCGCGCCGCGTGCGTCACGTTGCCGTTCGTCATCTTCAGCAGGCGCGCCAGGTAGTCGCGCTCGAACTGGCCGCGGGCCTTCTCGAAGGGCTGGAGTTCGGTGGACGGCCCGCGCAGCGCGTTCTCGATGAGTGACAGGCTGACGATGGGTCCCGTGCTCAGGGCAACGGCCTGCTCGACGACGTTCAGCAATTCGCGCACATTGCCGGGCCAGTCGAATTCGACCATGCAGGCGAGCGCGTCGGCGCCGAACGAATTCACGGTCTTGCCGTAGCGCTGGGCCAGCTGCGACAGGAAATGGGACGCGAGCAGCGTGATGTCCTCACGGCGTTCCCGCAGCGGCGGCAACACGAAACTCACGACGTTGAGGCGGTAGTACAGGTCTTCGCGGAAGCGTGCCTCGCGGATCCCGGCCTCGAGATCGCGGTGGGTTGCAGAGACGATCCGGACATCCACCGCTACCGGGCGGGTCGCCCCCACGGGACGCACCGTCTTCTCCTGCAGGACGCGCAGGAGCTTCACCTGGAGCGCCAGCGGCATGTCGCCGATCTCGTCCAGGAAGACCGTGCCGCCTTCGGCGGACTGGAACAGTCCGACGTGATCGCGGGCCGCGCCCGTGAAGGCGCCGCGGGTGTGCCCGAACAGTTCCGACTCGAGCAGATTCTCGGGAATGGCGCCGCAGTTCAGTGCCATGAACGGACGGTTGCGGCGCGGACTGGCGCGATGGATGGCCTGCGCAAGCAGCTCCTTGCCCGTGCCGCTCTCGCCGCGGATCAGCACGCTGGCGTCGCCGGCCGCGACGAGCTTGGCGCGGGCGAGAACCGCCTCGAACTCCGCGTTGTGCGTGAGGATGGCGGACCGCCATTGATCGTCGCCGTCGGTCTTCGCCGGCGTCGATGAGAGTCTCGCGGCGCGCGCGATCAGGGCGACCAGCTCCTGCCCGTCGAAGGGCTTGGTGAGATAGTCGAACACGCCCTTGCGCATCGCGGCGACGGCATCCGGGATCGAGCCGTGGGCCGTGAGAATGATCACCGGCAGGGCCGGGTGCGAGCGCCGGACTTCCTCGAACAGCGCCATGCCGTCCATGGCGCCCATCTTGAGGTCCGTGACGAGTACGTGCGGCGTCACGGCCGACAGCCGCGCGAGGGCTTCTTCGGCGCTGCGCGCCGCCGTCACCTCGAAGCCCGCGGCGCCGAGTCGCAGCGACACGAGGCGCAGCAGATCCTCGTCATCGTCCACCACCAGGATTCGTTCGGTCGATTCGCTCATTTCGGTTTGGCTCCTTGATCCTTCTGGATCATTGCGCGCTCGACGTCCTTCAGGGCATCGAGCTTTCGCTGCAGTTCCTCGGTCCTGCGCTGTTCGTCCTTCAACTTGACGTTCTGGGCCGCGACCACGGCTTCGCTCCTGCGCCACGCATCGATCTGGCTCGCGAGCAGCTGCCCGAACCCGCGCAGTTCGCTCTTGCCGCGCGTCTCCCCTTTTTCCCGCTGGTAGGGCTCCAGCAGTTGCGCGGCCTGCGCCTCGTTGCGGAACGGCGCGCTCGGGAGAAGGTACAGCATCGCCAGGGTCAGGCGCGAGACCTCCGACCCGTACGTGTTGAACTCGCGCTTCGCGGTCTCGAACTCCTGCTTCTGCGCGTTCGCGGTCATCGAGCGCAGCGTTGCATACAGGGACATCAGGTTGTCGACGTCGGTTCGCACTTCGATGCGCCTGGGTTCGCAGGTCGGGGGCTTGACGGCGGCCTGCGCCTTCGGTTCCTCGACGGGCGGTACCTCCATCTCGACCGGGGCGATCTGATGCTTGCATGCCGCCAGTATGACGGCGGCCGCCAGCGCCGTCGCGCCGGCGCGCGCCCGCTGCCGAAAATGTCGGTGATCGACGACGGTCACGAGGCGGTCTCCCTGGGGCCGCCGGCCGATGTGTTCATGCTGCAGCCTCTTCGATCAGGTGGGTCTGACGACGCGGCAGTTCGACGCGCATCCGCGTGCCGGTGTCGTCGGGCGCGATCTCGATGCGGCCGTGATGCGCCAGCACGAATTCGCGCACGATGGCGAGCCCGAGCCCGGTGCCTTTCATCGAACCATCGTGCGGCGTGGTGCCGTGGTAGAAGGGTTCGAAGACGAGGCTGCGCTCGTCCGACGGAATGCCGGGACCGTCGTCGGTGACCTCGATCCGGACCATGTCCGCCTCGGATGCCACGTTCACGCCGACCGTGCCATCGCGGGGGGCGTACTTCACGGCATTGGAAATCAGGTTGCCCAGGATCGCGGCCAGCTTGTCGCGGTCGCCCTCGATGGACAGGGGCGGACAGTCGACCTGGAAGCGTAGGCCCTTCGATGCCATCGTCAGCTTGTGCTGCCGCCCGATCCGCGTGATGAGTTCCGGCAGCGCGACCTCGCTCACGGTGACCGCCGTCCGCTGGAACTGCGCCGCGTGATAGTTGAGCAGGCGTTCGATCAGCTCCTGCAGCCGCTGCGTGTTCTGCTTCAGGATCAGGGCGACCTCCTTCTGGCTCGGCGTCAGCGGCCCCACCAGTTGTTCGTGGAGCAGTCCGGCGCCTTCCTTGAGGGCGGCCAGCGGCGTCTTCAGCTCGTGCGACACGTGGTGCAGGAACAGGCGTTTCTGCTCTTCCAGGTCGACGAGCTTGAGGCGCATCCAGTCGAGCTGGCGCCCGAGATGCTGCAGGTCCTGCGGTCCGGTCACCTCGACCCGCGTGTCGAAATGCCCTTCACCGAGGCGGCGGATCGCGGCATCGATCTGCCGGATCGGCCGCGAGATCAGGATGATCGCGCCGACGATGAGCAGCAGCGCCACGGGCACCAGGGCGACCAGCTGCCAGAACACGAACCGCTGGACGCCTTCCGCCATGGACTGCAGTGCTGCGACTTCGCGTTCGACGATCGCGGCGCCCAGATCGGACAGCGAGTGCGCGAGCGTATCGAGCGCCTCGAAGTCGTTGAGGAGCGCGCCCAGTGCTTCCGGCACCGCAGCCGCGGCATGCACCGCGTCCGCAAGTCTGGCTTCCCGATCGCGGAGCAGGGTGAGCTGACGCATCTGCTCGGCGTCGAGGCGCAGGGTGAGCATCCGGTCGGCGCTCTCGATGAACTTCGCCCGCGCATGCGCGTAGCTTTCGAGCAGCGACGTGTCGCCCAGGGCGCTGGTCTGCCGGACGCTGCGTTCCATCGCCGTGATCTGCTCGATCAGGAGGCGGCTCGACTCCGTGGCGAGCATCGCCTGGTGCACCGTTCGCTGGCTGCGCTCGGTGATGTCATGGATCGACAGGGCATTGTTGGCGATGGCGAGGATCAGCGGCAGGGCGACCAGGATGAACCCGACGACGATCAGCTTGACGAACGAACGGGGGTAGTAGGTCGGCCACTTGTGCGGGCGTCCCATCGGCATCGCCTGCTCCCCCCCGTTGCTCATTCGAACGACACCTCGACCCGGCCGAAGGGGCCGAAATCGGCCACGACGGTCTCGCCCGGCTGGACCGTCACGGGGACGACGCAGGTGCCCGTGGTGACCACCTCACCCGCCGAAAGCGGCGTGCCGAAACGGCTGAGCGCGTTGGCCAGCCAGGTCAGCGCGACCCGAGGGTCACCGAGGACGTTGGCGCCGGTACCTTCGCCCGCCACCCGATCGCCGATCGTGGCACGGACCGGATGCTTGGACAGATCGACCGAACGCCAGTCCGCCGTCGTGGCTTCGCCGAGCGCGAACCAGCAGGCACAGGCGTTGTCCGCAATGATCTGGGGACCGCCGGCTGTGACGAAGTCGCGATAACGCGAATCGGGAACCTCGATGGCGGGATGCAGGGCCGCGACGGCATCCAGCACTTCGTCGACAGCGTAGGGCTGCGCTCGCGGCGCCAGCGTGCGGCCCATCCGGAAGGCGAATTCGGTTTCAGCCACGCGCATCGCGTTGCGGTCGAGGGAGAAGGTGGCGGGCGCCTGGCGCACGCGCTCCGCCAGCAGCGTTCCCGGGAGCGGCCCGGACACGCCGATGTGCTGCTGGCCGGCCGCGCTGGTGGCCGCGATCTTCCAGCCGAATCGCGCCTGGCCGGAGATCTCGTTGATGGCCCGCTGGATGGCGAAGCCGTCGGCATCGGTTCGAGGGCGAAGCTCCGCCGGCAGCGCCTCGACCACCTCGCGGGCCTGCCAGGCCGTCCAGAGGAACTCGCCTGCGCGCCGCGCTACCTGAGCATCCATGTCTTCATCCTTTGACTCGTCGATTCGAAATGAGGGGGGCGCCCATCAGGCGGTCTGGGTCGATCGCAGGGTGGCGGCACGGACCACGTTGATCTGCGGTTCTCCCCGGGCCAACCGGTCCAGGTTGGTCGCGATCACGCGGCAGCGCCGCTCGCGCAGGGCGTCGGTCCACGCGGAGGCGTGGGGCGTCATGATCACGTTCGGCAATCGATGGAACGGAAACCGCGACGGAGCGTGTTCGGGGATCCGGTCCGGACCCTGGGGCGGGTACGAGTACCACGTGTCGATCACGGCGCCGCCGATGCGTCCGTCGCGCAACGCCACGTACAGGGCTTCCTCGTCGACGGTGGCGCCGCGGCCCACGTTGATGATGACGCCCGCGGGTTTCATCGCACCCAGGACGCTTGCATCGACGACGCCCCGGGTGGTCGCGTCGAGCGGCAGGGCGGCCAGGACGAAGTCGGCCTGCGACACGACCTCGGTCACGCGGGACATGGGGGCGACCTCCTCGCACCACGCGTCGGCGCCGCGGGGCGTGCGGCTCGCGGCGATGACGCGCATGCCGAACGCGGCAGCCCGTTTGGCGACTTCCCGCCCGATCCGGCCGTAGCCGATGATCGCGAGGGTCTTGCCGTAGACGTCGCCGTGGCGAGGTCCGCACAGATGCGAACCCCACCACCGGCCTTGGCGCATTTCGCGATCCATCCGGTCGAGGTCGACGGTTCGGCGCAGGATGGCGGCCAGAACGTATTCGGCGATGCCGATCTCGTGCTCGTAGGCGTTGCAGACGGTCGTGGCCGCAGGCAGGGCGTCGAAGGCGATCTCGTCCGTTCCGGCGCCGGGCAATTGCAGCAGCCGAAGCCGGGGGGCCGGAGGCATGTCCGGCGGCCAGTTCATGGACACCATCGCGTCGGCAGTCGCGAGGGCGGCTGCGAATTCGACCGGCTTCGACGGATCGGCCACGACGATGTCCCAGGCCGTGGTGACGAGCGTCGGCAGGGGGGCGAGTCGCCCGTCGTCGTCGATGGATTTGACCAGGAGCCTCATGGGGTTCGGAGTCCGTCTCGATTAGGGGGACACACGGGCGGCCGGGCCTCCGCGGCACCGGGCGCGGAGCGGCAGGGCCCGCTCGAGAAGTCTCGAAGTGTAGTCGGGCGCCGGCGCACTGTCTAAGCCGAAACCTATCGAAAGAGAGGGGGCAAGTCTATCGTTTTGGAAGTTTTCAATTCCTGCTCCCCTGTGTTAGCCTCGGATCCACATGGGAGACGGGCCGCCATCCGCGGATGGCTGCGCTCCGGAGCGTGTCGTGCGCCCCGGAGCGGACAGCAAGACAGGCTGACAACGGCCGGCCGATCATGAACGAACTTCCAGGAGACCTGCCATGAAAACAACGATCGCCGCCCTCGCGCTGTTCGCGTCGGCACTTCCTTCCATGCATGCCAACGCCGTGGTCGGCACGTTCGCCGCCACGCTCGATCCCGTGTCGATCTCGGTCACGAACGGCGCCGATCAGGTGCGCTTCGTCGACCTCTCCATCACCGGACTCGATTTCACGCCGATCCTGCTGGATGAACTCGGGGCGCTTTCGGCGACCCTGACGATTTCGCCCACCCCGGGCGGTCCGGCCACCATCCCCTGGATCATCGACCAGGCGACGATCACCCCCGGGGCGTACTTCGACGCTTTCCCGGGGACACCTTACCTGTCCGCGGGGCCGTCGGGCACGACGGTCGCCGTCAGCTTCCAGCCGAACATGGACCCGGGTACCGGGGCGTCGATCGCATGGCCGACGTTCGGGACGCTCGCTCGCATCGGGGTGAAAGCGCCCGCCGGTGCCGAGGTGGGGACCTGGACATTGTCCGCCGTCGTGACGCTCGAAGGGGTCGACCCCGACGGCTTCGATGCCGTCGCCGATTCGCTGCCCGCCGGCACGTCGCTCACGATCACGGCCGTGCCGGAACCGGAAACTTACGCGCTGTTCCTGGCCGGCCTGGGCATCGTGGCGGTCGCCGGCCTCCGTCGCCGGGCGTAACGACACCGGGAGTGCTTTGCGGTACGCTCGATTCACCGACACGATCAGCGGTATCGCAGTACACGCGTCGTCGCCGTCAACATCACGAGAGGACAACAATGGCCAAGGCCCCGGAAGAAAGTGCCAAACCCGCAGAACCCCAGATGCCGAAGGTGAAGTGGGACACGCAAGGTCTGAAGAGCACGTACTGCAATTTCGTGAATGCCACCAGCACCCGTGAGGAAGTGGTGCTCAACTTCGGCGTCAACCAGAACTGGGACCGGATGGCCGGCGAGGTCGAGATCGAACTCGGCCACCGGATCATCCTCAGCCCGTTCGCGGCCAAGCGCCTGACCGATCTGCTGCAGAAGCTGATGGCGGAATACGAGAACCGCTACGGCGAACTCAAGTAAGGCGCGATGACTCCCTCGGTGCACGGATGACGCAGCAGGTCGACGAATCCGGGACCGGCACGGAGCCGCCAGCGCAGACCGAAAAAGCCGCCCGATGGGCGGCTTTTTCTTCCGCGAAGCCGTTCGCCGAACGGATTTCCCACTGGCTGTCGCTGATCGTGTTGCGCATCCCGTCCGCGCGGGCTGCGCGCGTCTACCGACACCATTCGTCCGAGGACACGTTCGCGCTGCTGGGCCTCTGGGACGGCGGGAGTGCCACCCCGGCTGCCGAGTACGAGCAGTCGGCGCGGCGCGGCTTCTCCCGTGCCGTCACGCTCGTCCGCTCGATCGGGCGCGATTTCCATCTGGTGTGCCAACCCGACGGCTATCCGGACTGGGTCGTCGTCGTCGAATGCGCTCCGGTCCAGCCCGGGGAACTGCAGTCCGCCCTCGAGGAAATCCGCTGGGGCGTCGGCTGGCTCGTCGCCGCCGTCGAGCAGGTCGCCGGACGGGACGCCAAGCTGACGGTCCGTCGCCTCGATCTGGCCGTTCGCGCAGCCCGGGCGGCCGGGAGTGCCCGCGATGTCGTCAGCGCGTCGAGTGCCGTCGTGTCGGAAGTGGCAGCGACCATGCCCGGGACGCTGGTGAGCCTGGGGGTGTTTCGCCACAACGTGCTCTCGCTGGCCGGGCGCGCCGGAACGTCGTCTGCCACGCATGCCGAAGACGACGCCAAGCGCGAGATCCTGGTCCGGCTCGCGATCACACAAGGCAGCGTGGTGGTAGCGGGGGCGCTTCCCGAGAGCGAGGCCGCCGCGGCTGCGGGCGTGGCGCCCGAGAACGGTGTGCGCGCGGCCGCCTTCCCCCTCCAGATGTTCGGCAACTGTGCCGGCGTGCTGCTCTGCGAGCGGTTGGACGGTCCCGGTTTCGATGCGCTGGAGATGGAGGTCCTGGAGAACACGGCCGGCCTGATTGCTCCGCTCATCGACTTGAAGCCGGTCACGCGCGGCGCCACGGTGTCCCGCGAGCGACGGTTCGTTGCCGGGATGTTCGGCCCGGTGCGGCTCAAGTGGAAGCTTGCCCTGATCGCCCTGCTGGCGGTCGTCCTGTTCGTCCTCGGGGCCACCGGCGAGTACGACGCACCCGTGGGCGTCGTCGTCGAAGGGCACGCGCCGCGCAGGATCACCGCGCCCTTCGACGGCAAACTGGCCGAAGTCATGGTCCGCGTCGGCGATGGGGTCAGGCGTGGTCAGGTCCTGGCCCGTTTCGACGATGCCGAACTCCAGATCGAGAAGGTGAAGCTCGCCGCGGAGCGTGATCGCCTGGCGCAGGTACTGCGCGCTCCGGCGGCGGAAGGCGAGCCGCCTCCCCAGCCGACGGAAACCCAGGTGGCCCGTCGCAAGGAGATCGAGACCCGTCTCACGCTGATCGACGATCGCCTCGCCCGCCTGCAGATCGTCAGTCCGATCGACGGGACGGTGCAGGCCGCGGTCACGGCGGGTGTGCGGCAGCAGCCGCTGCACGGCGACGATCCGCTCTTCACCATCGCCCAGGTCGACGGCTATCGCATCGGCGTCCAGGCGGCCCGCGATGACCTCGCGGCCCTGCGCGATGGGCAGATCGGGGTGGCGCGCATCGGCGCCGAGGAGGTCGAATTCCGGATCCTTCGCCTGGTGCCCGGCGACGTCGACGGCGAACCGGTCCGCGCAGAGGCTCAAGCGCTCCGGATGAGTTCGCAGATCCAGCCCGGCATGCAGGGACTCGGACGAGTCCAGGTGGGCACGCGGAAGCTCGTCTGGATCTGGTGGCGCCGTCTGCGGCAGGAACCGCCGCCCGCCTGAACCGGGGTGGTCCCGGTCGCCGCACTGAATAACAATCGGGTGCCGTCGCAACGCAGACCGGCATCGTTCCCGTCACCGAGGGTCGTCGTCGCCGGCATTCATCGCGTTCCGCGAGACGCCGGTCGTCCGTCATTGCATGAGGCGTCCCCCCCGGGGACGGACCCTGACCATGAACGAATTCGTTGCGCACGACGCGGCAGATGATCCGGAGCGCCCGCTGCGCGAAGACATCCGGCTGCTCGGGCGGGTGCTGGGCGATACGCTGCGCGAGCAGGAAGGCGAAGCCGCCTTCGCATTGATCGAACACATCCGCCAGACCGCCATCCGCTTCCGCCGGGACCGCGACCCGCAAGCGAAGCGCGAACTGGAGGACAGCCTCGACCGCCTCGATCCCGACCGGGTCACCGCGGTCGCCCGGGCCTTCACGTTCTTCTCGCTGCTCGCCAACATTGCCGAGGACCAGCACCACAATCGAACGCTCCGGACGCAGCGCATGACCGCCTCGCCGCCGGAGCGCGGATCGATGGCGGCTGCGCTCGCGCGCGCCGTTGCAGCAGGGCTGGAGTCCGGGCGCGTAGTGGAATTCTTTGCGGAGGGCATGGTGTCGCCGGTGCTGACAGCGCATCCCACCGAGGTCCAGCGCAAGAGCATCCTCGACTGCCAGATCGCGATCGCCCGGCTCATCACGCAGCGCGACCGCATCCGGCTGACGCCCCAGGAGCGTGCCGAGACCGAGGAGGAATTGCGCCGCGTCGTCCTCACGCTGTGGCACACGAGGATGCTGCGGGAGCTGAAGCTCACGGTGGCGGACGAGATCGAGAACGGTCTGTCCTACTACCGCTACACGTTCCTCGACGAAATGCCGAAGCTGTATTGCCGCATCGAGGACGAGATCCGTGCCCGTTGGCCGGACGCGGAACCGGCACGCAACGCCTGCCTCACGCTGGGCAGCTGGATCGGGGGCGATCGCGACGGCAATCCGTTCGTCACTGCCGAGGTGACCCAGCGCGCACTGCGCCGTCAGAGCGCCCTGGCGCTGGCGTACTACCTGGAGCAGGTCCACGAACTGGGCAGCGACCTGTCGCAGTCCGAGCGCTTCATCGTGGCGACGGCGGAACTGCTCGCACTGGCCGATCGCGTCCCGGACGTCTCGGGGCATCGTCGCGACGAGCCCTACCGGCGCGCGCTGATCGGCGTTTACAGCCGGCTCGCGGCGACGTCGGTGCACCTGGATCAGCACGCGCCGGACCGCCGCGCGCTGGCGGAGGCGGCGCCGTATGCCGATGCGGGGGAATTCCTCGCGGACCTCGACGTCGTGCATGCCTCGCTCGTGTCGCATGGCGATGCGCGCGCCACCGGCGGACGACTCCGGCGCTTGCGCCACGCCGTGCGCATCTTCGGCTTCCACCTGAGTCCGCTCGACATGCGGCAGCACAGCGGAACGCACGAGGCGGTGGTCGCGGAACTCTTTCGCCTCGGCGCGCGGCGGGGCGGCTACCAGAGCATCGACGAGGAGGAACGCCGACGCTGGCTGCTGGCCGAGCTCGAGATTCCGCGTCTGCTGCGTTCGCCGTATCTCGAGTACAGCGAACTCGTCCGCGGCGAACTCGCCGTGCTGGACACCGCGGCAGCCCTCCAGCAGCGCTTCGGGCGCGACGCTCTGCCGAACTACATCATTTCCAACACCAACAGCGTAAGCGACATCCTCGAGGTCGCGCTGCTGGCGAAGGAATCCGGCATGCTCGAGCCGGGCGTGCGCGGCCGGTTGCACTTCAACATCGTCCCGCTGTTCGAGACCATCGGCGACCTGCGCGGCTGCGGCGAGATCATGGAGGAGCTGTTCTCCGTGCCCGACTACCGCAACCTCGTGTCGGGCCGCGGGAACGTGCAGGAAGTGATGCTCGGCTACTCCGACAGCAACAAGGACGGCGGCTTCCTCACGTCGAACTGGGAGCTCTACAAGGCCGAACTGTCGCTCGTGGCCGTGTTCGCGCGCCACGGGATCAAGCTCCGGTTGTTCCACGGGCGCGGCGGATCCGTCGGGCGCGGCGGTGGTCCGAGCTACGAAGCCATCCTCGCCCAGCCGCCCGGTGCCGTCGCGGGACGGATCCGCATCACCGAGCAGGGCGAGGTCATCGCGTCGAAATACTCCGATCCGGAAATCGGGGCGCGCAATCTCGAGACGCTCGTGGCGGCGACGTTCGAGGCCACGCTGCTCGGTCCGGCCCGGCTCACGGCAGACCACGCGGTCTGGCACGAGGCGCTCGATGCGATGAGCGGCGCGGCGTTCGCCGCCTATCGGTCGCTGGTCTACGAGACGCCGGGCTTCGTGCAGTTCTTCCGCACCGCGACGCCCATCACCGAGATCGCCGAGATGAACATCGGCAGCCGCCCGGCCTCGCGCCGCAATTCGGAGCGCATCGAGGACCTGCGTGCCATCCCGTGGGTGTTCTCGTGGTCGCTCGCCCGCATGATGCTGCCGGGCTGGTACGGCTTCGGCTCCGCCGTGCAGGCGCTCGTCGAGGCGAGAGGCCCGTCCGCGATGACGTTGCTGCGCGAGATGTACCGGGAGTGGCCGTTCCTGCGCGCGCTGCTGTCGAACATGGACATGGTGCTGGGCAAGAGCGATCTCGGCATCGGGTCGCGCTATGCCGAACTCGTCGCCGACGACGGGCTCCGAAGCCGGATCTTCGATCGCATCCGCGGGGAATGGCAGCGCACGGTCGACGCCCTGCTCGCGATCACCGGGCAGACCGAACTGCTCGAGGGCAATCCGGCACTCGCCCGCAGCTTCCGCAATCGCTCGCCCTACATCGATCCACTCAACCATCTGCAGGTGGAACTGCTGCGGCGATGGCGCGCCGGCGAGAACGACGAGCGGTTGAAGCGGGCCATCCTCCTCACCATCAACGGCGTTGCGGCCGGGCTCCGCAACAGCGGCTGAGGACGTCCGGTGCGCCGGGACCTCCGCGCCCCCCGCGCGGCAGCGAGCGCCTCAGCGGACGACGCGAATGTGGACTCGACGGTCCGGCTGGAAACACGCAGCGCGCGCTGCGCCCTTGCGACGCGCGCAGCCTGACGGACTCACCGTGGCCTGCGCGGTCCCCCGTCCGTCCACCTGCATCCGGTCTGCCGGCAGTCCCTTCGCCACGAGGTACGCGCGGACCGATTCCGCGCGGCGTTGCGACGTGCGCTGATCCTCGCCGGGCAGGCCCGACCGATCGGAATGTCCGCTGATGAGGATGCGCGAGAACGCTTCGCGCCGCACGATGCGGACCGTGTCGTCGAGCGACGCTCGCGCGGCACGTGTGAGCCGGTAGGCGCCCGGCCTGAACAGCGCTTCGGCAGTCAGGCGCAGCGACTCGTGCTGTGCCGGCAGGACCGCAGCGGTCGGGGGCGGCGTCCCGTCCGATGAGGTTGCGGGCGTGTCCGTCGTCCGGGCCGGTGCCTCCGGCGGCGCAGCGAGCGGTACGGATTCCGGCAGCGACGTGCCCGACGATGGGGCGATCGCATCGGTCTCTGCAGGCGGGACGCCCGGCACGGGACTCGGCAGGTCTGCCGTCGACGGAATGGCGAGATCGCCGGAGGATTCGGGCGGTGGCGGCGGGAAATCCTCCGGCGCCTGCTTCGACGTGCGTGCGCCGGCTGCCGGCGGAGACGGCGGGCACGCCCGCGAGTGGTCGCATTCGGCGGCGTCGAGCGCGACCGACGGCGCCGTCGGCGTGCAGGCCGTGGCGGTCAGGAGCGCCGCGACGACGAACGCCGCTTGCGCCGGGAGACGGAACGTGCTCGCAGTCTTGGAATGAAAGGACATCGCGCCGATTGCCGGAAGGGGATGCGCTTCGCCGGCCGCGGCTCAGCGGGCCGCGGGGAAGCGCGGCGGATTATCGCGGAAACACGCGCTGGCGGGCCAGGTGCGGCGGCGTGAGCCGGATCGGACGCGCCGGGGATTTCCTGCAGCGACGGCTCGGGCAAGGCACATGTCACGGGTAGAATCCATGCACGGTGAACGTCGGTGCGTGCGGGCCAAGCGACACGACCCACCCTGAAGACTCTCAGTGCCATCCGGCGACCGTCGCCACGGATCCGTGGCGGGGTGGCGCCGAATCCGGAGACACACGATGCGAGTGATCGACCTGCGAAGCGACACCGTCACCCGACCCACGGAAGGCATGCGCGCCGCCATGGCCGCGGCCGACGTGGGGGACGACGTCTACGGTGAAGATCCGACCGTCAACCGCCTCGAGGCGATGGCCGCGGGTCTGCTCGGCAAGGAAGCCGCCCTGTACGTTGCCACGGGAACACAGAGCAATCTGGTCGGACTGATGTCGCACTGCGAACGCGGTGACGAGTACATCGTCGGCCAGCAGGCCCACACGTACAAGTACGAGGGCGGCGGCGCCGCGGTGCTCGGCAGCATCCAGCCCCAGCCGATCGACAACGATGCCGACGGCTCGCTCGATCTGGGCAAGGTGGCGGCCGCGATCAAGCCGGACGATTCGCATTTCGCACGCACGCGTCTGCTGGCACTGGAGAACACGCAGGGCGGCAAGGTGCTGCCGCTCGCGTATCTGCGGGAGGCCGAGACGCTCGCCCGGTCACGCGGCCTCGGCATGCACCTCGACGGCGCCCGACTCTTCAACGCCGTGGTGAAGCTGGGCGTGGATGTCCGGACGATCACCGACCACTTCGATACCGTGTCGGTCTGTCTGTCGAAGGGCCTCGGCGCGCCGGTCGGCTCGGTGCTGGTGGGGCCGCAGGCGCTGATCCAGCGCGCCCGTCGCTGGCGCAAGGTCCTGGGCGGCGGCATGCGCCAGGCAGGTCTGATGGCGGCCGCCGGCATCTACGCGCTCGACAATCACGTCGCGCGGCTTGCAGAGGATCACGACAACGCGCGCCTGCTGGCGGAGCGGCTCACCGGGATCCCCTCGGTGAAGGTGGACCCCGCCCTGGTGCAGACGAACATGGTGTTCCTGTCGATTCCGGACGACAGCGCGGTCGCGCTCAAGGGATGGCTCGCCGAACGCGGCATGCAGATCTCCCTGGGTCCGGTGATCCGGCTCGTGACGCATCTGGACGTGACCCGCGACGACATGATCGCGGTGGCGGACGCCATCGGGCAGTTCTTCCGAGAGCGGCAGGCGGTCGCCCGTCGTCAGAGCGCCCACGCGTAGTGCCTGACCGGAGTCCGGGCCATGGACGCGTCCCGTTGCTTCCTCCCCATCGGGGCCCGCGATCTGAAGCGCCTGACCTTTCTGGTCCGACAGAGCCGCGAGGATTTCCTGCGGCTCAATGCAGGCTGGGGGTTGCTCTACGCCAAGCGCTTCCTCTGTTCGGTGCTGGCCGGCGACGCGGCGGCGCACGTCGTCAACGGCGTGACCGGATTCCGGGGCTTCGAGGTGTGGAACTTCTTCGCGGAACATCCGGAAGCGCCGTTTCCGACACAGCGGCGCAGCCGCGAGGATCTGGGCAAGACCCGGTTCGGCCGGGATCCGACCTTGCCCGAGACCTTCGTCGGCCGGGCAGTGGACGTCCAGGGGCGCAGCCTGGACGCCTCATTGACCGAGGAACCCGCCAAGGCCCTCGACCGCTATCTCCGCGCCCGGGCCACGCCCACCGCGCGGGATCTTTCCCGCCAGACCCTCATCTTTCTCGAACCCGATCGTCTCCTCGGGGTGCAGGTCTGGCCGACACTCGCCGTGCCGTGAGGGCGGAGGTGCGCCGACGCGCCTCCGTTGCGCCGCGTGCGGTGCGCCGTCAGAACCCCGGGCCGGCGAGCCAGCCGCCGACCTTGCCGTCCCACACCTCGCGCACGAGCAGCGTCGGCGCGATGCAGGACGCGGGCAGCGACAGCTTCGCGTGGATCTTCGCGTCGCCCGCCTTCGAGATGGGCACCCATTCCGTCTGCGCCGCGACGCTGCCATTGCAGAGCACCGAGCCCACCACGTGGGCGACGCCGTCGGGGGTGCCGTTGTAGTCCGCGGTCGTCGGATCGTTCAGCACGAGCCCCTTCACGTTCATCTTCAGGCTGCCGGACCCGTCGAGCGACGCGTCGCCGTTGGCGAGCTTCCAGATCTTGCCGCAGGAACCGACTTCACCGATGGCGACACCGGTGGGACAGGCGCGCAGCTGCACCCTGGCGACGTCGGCCGCGGCGGCTGACAACGAAACGGCCGACGACGTCAGGACGGCGAGGGCGAGGGCGAGGCGGGGGAGGGTCTTCATCGGGGTTTCTCCTTGTGTACGAAACGATCGGCCACCGGTCGGTGGTAGACGCAAGGTAGCGGCCCCGCCCGTATGCCCGCATCACCCGAACGCGTGACGTCCGTCGGCGCATCCGGCGCCGTCCGGCTCTTGAACTTCGCGGGTCGGGATCGCATCCTCGGGGCAATTTCCCTTTCCCCGATATGCGCATGCCCCCCATCGCTCGTCCCCTGATCGGGCGCCTGTTCGCCCTGTGGCTGTGCCTGGCATTCCTGCCGGTCGCCGAAGCGGGCATACCTCCGGTGACCGCCGGCGGTCAGGTGCCCTCGCTGGCGCCGCTCCTTCAGCACGTGACGCCCGCGGTCGTGAACATCGCCGTGCTGGCCGGCGGGGGCGAGTCCGAGAATCCGTTGCTGCGCGACCCGTTCTTCCGGCGCTACTTCGACCTGCCCGAACGCCAGCAGCCGCAGGCCGCGGCCGGATCCGGCGTGATCATCGACGCCCAGAAGGGCTACGTGGTCACCAACCACCACGTGGTCAAGAACGCACGCGAGGTGATGGTCACGCTGAAGGATCGTCGCCAGTTCGAGGCGAAGGTCGTCGGCTCGGACGCCGGCACCGACATCGCCCTGCTGCAGATCCAGCCGGAGAATCTCTCGGCGCTCAGGTTCGGCGACTCCGACGCCCTCAACGTCGGCGACTACGTGCTCGCCATCGGCAATCCGTTCGGCATCGGCCAGACGGTCACGTCGGGCATCGTCAGCGCACTGGGCCGGACCGGTCTCAACATCGAGGGGTACGAGGACTTCATCCAGACCGACGCGTCGATCAATCCCGGCAACTCGGGGGGGGCGCTCGTGAATCTGCGCGGGGAACTGATCGGCATCAACACGGCGATCATCGGTCCGACGGGCGGCAACGTCGGCATCGGCTTCGCCATTCCGAGCGCGATGACGCAGAAGGTCCTCGCCCAACTGATCCGTTTCGGCGAGATGCGCCGCGGGCGCTTCGGTGCCACGGCCCAGGACACGACCCCCGACGTCGCGCGTGCGCTGGGGGTGTCGGCCAACGAAGGCGCCGTGATCGTCGAGGTGGCGGGCGGCGCACCGGCCGAGAAGGGCGGACTGAAGCGCGGCGACGTCGTGCTGTCGGTCAACGGCCGGCCGGTGCGCGGTTCGGCCGACCTGCGCAATCAACTCGGGCTGATTCCGTACGGCGACGTGGCGGAGCTCAAGTTCCTCCGCGACGGCAAGGCGCAGACCGCGAAGGTGACGCTCGAGAGCCCGCAGGCCGGCAACGCGTCCAACCGTCAGGCCGTCGCCGAACTGGGGGGCGCGCGCATCGGCAACATGCAGCGCGGCGGCCGGCCCGAGGCCGTCGCGGTGGTCGAGGTCGATCGCGGCAGTCCCGCGTGGAATCACGGCCTGCGTCCCGGCGACCTCATCGTGGGCGTGAACCGCCGCAAGATCACCACCGTCAACGAACTCGTCTCGCAGATGCGGGCGAGTCCGCGGCCGCTCGCCCTCAACATCCTCCGGGGCGACTTCGAGATCACGCTGGTCATCAAGGGGTAGCGTGCGTGGCCCGCGCGCACCGGCCGGTCATCCGCAGGCGTTGCCGGTGACGCGGCGTCGCTGGCGCCGCGGCGTCGCGGGCCTCGTGCTGTTCCTCGTCGGCCTCGTCGCGACCGTGTTCCTGCTCGCGACCGACGATCACCCCGCGGTGGTTCGCGCCGTGGCGCTCGCCCCGGATCACGTCGAGCGCGTGAAGGACATCGTCGATCGCCACCGGTATCGTGTCGCGCGCGGCACGGTCGGGTCGCTGACCGTGCGGTCCGATGACGCGGACGTGCTGGCCAACTATGTCGCGCATCGCTTCTTCCGGGGCAGCGCCACGGTCGCGTTCGACGACGGCAGCGCCGACCTGCGGGCGAGCGTTCCGCTCGGGTGGGGGCGACGTCATCTCAACCTGTCGGCGACCCTGGTGGATACCGGCGGCATGCCGGCGGTCCGGAACCTCGGGCTCGGGCGGATCGCCGTTCCGGACGGGCTCACGGCAGCGGCCCTGCCCGCCGCGCTCGCTTTGCTGCGGCAGACGCCCGAGGTCCGTGCCGGGCTCGATGCGCTCCGGACCGTCCGCCTGTTTCGCGATGCCGTGCACATCACGTATCGCTGGGACGGCCTGCCCGACGACATCCGCTCGCAGATGGTGGACGTCGAGGATCGCGAACGCCTGCGCCGCGCCCAGGCCCACCTGCGCGACGTGCTCATCGCCTCGCGAGCGGGCACGCAGGCGTCGCTGCCGGACATCCTGGTGCCGTTGATGCGGCACGCTGCGGAACGATCCGTCGGGGGCGACCCGGTGGCCGAGAATCGTGCGGCCATCCTCGTCGCGATGTTCCATGCGCTCCGCAAGAGCCTGAAGCTCGTCGTGCCCGAGGCCGTGCACTGGGTGCGTCCGCCGCGGCAGTTCGTCACGCTCGACGGACGTCCGGATCTCGCCCAGCACTTTCTCGTTTCGGCCGCGATCGCCGCCTACGCCGACACCGCACTCGCGGACGCCGTGGGTGTTTACAAGGAACTCGAGGATTCGCGCACGGGCAGCGGCTTCTCGTTCGACGATCTCGCCGCCGATCGGAGCGGGACGCGCTTCGGCGAACGGGCGGCGGCATCCGAGTCGGCCGCGACGCTTCAGTCCCGCGTGTCCGGCGGGCTGGGCGAGGCAGACCTGATGCCGCACTGGCGGGATCTGCCGGCCTCGCTGCCGGCGGCCGAGTTCCAGCGGCGATTCGGCGGGGTGGACACGCCGGCCTACCGGCGCCTCACGGACGAGATCGACCGGCGAGTCGCCGCCTTGTCCGTTTGGCGTTGATGCGGAACGGCGGCGCGTCGTTGCGGTCGTAGTAGGCTCCAGAACGATCGATGTGATCGATGCCCGCCGGAGTCGCCGCATGGATGTCCGTCCGCCCCCGTCCGCGTTGTCCTACCTGAGTCCCCGATCCGGCGGGCCCTGGTCGACCTACCTGGCGCAGGTGGATCGCGCGCTGCCTCACCTCGGTCCGCTCGCACGGCTGGCCGAGACGCTGCGTCATCCGAAACGCTGCCTGGTCGTGGACGTGCCGATCGAGCTCGACGACGGAACGGTGGTGCACTACGAGGGCTATCGCGTGCAGCACAACCTGGCGCGCGGACCCGGCAAGGGCGGCGTGCGCTATCACCCGGACGTGACGCTCGAGGAGGTCATGGCGCTCGCGGCATGGATGACCATCAAGAACGCGGCGGTCAACCTGCCGTTCGGCGGCGCGAAGGGCGGCATCCGGCTCGACCCCGCGCACCTGTCGCGGCAGGAACTGGAGCGCGTCACCCGGCGCTACACGAGCGAGATCGGGATGCTCATCGGCCCGGACAAGGACATCCCCGCACCGGACGTGAATACCGATGCGCAGATCATGGCCTGGATGATGGACACCTACTCGATGAACGTCGGGCGCACGGCCTCCGGCGTGGTGACCGGCAAGCCGATCGAACTCGGCGGATCGCTGGGGCGCGTGAAAGCCACCGGACGCGGCGTGTTCGTCGTGTGTCGCGAAGCCGCGCGCCGTCTCGGGATCCCGCTCGAAGGCGCGCGCGTCGCCGTGCAGGGTTTCGGCAACGTGGGGTCGGCGGCGGTCGAGATGTTCGCCGCCAGCGGTGCGCGCATCGTCGCGCTGCAGGACGCGAGCGGCACGACGCACGATCCCGACGGACTGCCCGTGCGCGAGTTGATGGCCCTGTCGTCCGGGCACGGCACCGTCTCGCGGCTCGCGGCCGGCGAGCGGATTCCCGACGAGGATTTCTGGGCGGTCGGGTCCGACTTCCTCGTCCTGGCAGCGCTCGAAGGGCAACTCACCGCCGATCGGGCACGGCGGGTGCGCACGCGGGTCGTGCTGGAGGGGGCGAACGGTCCCACCGTTCCGGAAGCGGATCTCATCCTCGGCGAGCGCGGCATCACGGTCGTGCCCGACGTCATCGCCAACGCGGGCGGGGTCACCGTGTCCTATTTCGAATGGGTGCAGGATTTCTCGAGCTTCTTCTGGACCGAGGAGGAGATCGACGGGCGTCTCGAACGCATCATGACCGGTGCGTTCAAGCAGATCTGGGATACCCACGACGCCCTGCGGATTCCGCTGCGGACCGCTGCCTACGTGGTGGCGTGCGAGCGGGTGCTCCGCGCGCTGGAGCAGCGCGGGCTCTACCCCTAGCGACCAGTGCGTCCACGTCGTCTTCCGGCGACGTCGGCGGCGCCCGGCGCGGGCGCGTTGTGGCAGACGTGCAGCTTCCCGCACCTCGTGGAGCGATCGGCCGATCCGGCGTTCAACGGAGGCGTCGTCGGCCCTGCCGCGCGACGGACGCGACGCTGCGACTCAGGAGACCTCTCATGAAACGATTCATCGCGACAGCGGGCCGCCGTGCGGCGGCATTGACGCTCATCCTGTCCTCGGCCTTTCCGGCGCTCGCCCTGGCCGATGGCCGTCACGAGGGACGCGGCGGGCACGACTACCGCTTTCGTGACCACGAATTCCGCGAGCGCGAATTCCGCGACCGGGCCTATTTCGATTCGCGCTTCCACCACGATCGCTACTACGCGCCGCGCGGCTACGTGTTCGGCGCGCTGCCGCTGGGGGTCGAGATCGTGCTGCATCGGGGCGTCCGCTTCTACTTCGGCAGCGGCCTCTGGTACCGCTCGATGGTGCCGGGCCGATTCGAGGTCGTGGCGCCGCCGCTCGGCGTGACGGTCTCGACGCTGCCGCCGTTCTATTCGACCCTGTGGGTCGGTCCGACGCCGTACTACTACGCCAACCAGACCTACTACCTGCGCGGTCCCGGCGGATACACCGTCGTCGAGGCGCCGCCGGCCGATGCCGTGATCGCCCAGCCGCCGCCCGCCGTCGCCCAGGCGTCCGCCGAGCGCGTCTTCGTGTACCCGCGCAACGGGCAAAGCGAACAGCAGACGAACGCGGACCGGGACGCCTGCGGCGATTGGGCCACGGGGCAGACCGGCTACGACCCCCGCTTCGCGACGAGTGTGTCCGACAGCATCGCGGTGCAGAAGCGCGGCGACTACCAGCGTGCCCTCGGGGCCTGCCTGGATGGACGGGGCTACACCGTCAAGTGAGATCCGGTGAGGGGACCGCTCAGGGAGCGCGGTCGGGGTAGCTGGCCGCCATGCCCGCGCGGACGTCCTGCTGCACGCCGTATTGCGGGAAGGGATAGCGGAAACCGTTCCTCGCGAGCGCGTCCATGCCGGCGATGGCCCGGCCGAGATGTTCCGGCGGCAGGGCCATCAGCATCTCGTCGTCCAGCACTCCCCCGTAGCGGCGCTCCGCGAAGCATGGAATCGACAGGCTCGGCTCGCGCGTCGTCAGGGCGCGACCCCAGGAATCGGCGCAGGCCGATTCGCCGACCACGCTCCAGTCGAAGCGCCGGTAGCCCGACCACTGCAGGCCGTTGATGAAGTACATCATCGCGCCCGGCGTGGCGTAGAAGAGCACGATGTCCGGCGGATCGAGCCGGCCGCTCGCCAGTGGCGACACGGCCAGCGCCTCGCAGGTGCCGACCGGCACGACGTGCATCGCGGCCTGATGCTTCGTTGCATCCTCCACGGTCGCGTACCAGACGCCCGTCATGTGGCGGCCGGACTTCCAGGCCTCGGTCTGGCCGCCGAGTCCCACCACCGACCGGCACTGATCGCCCACCAGGTCCTCCGCGGTGACGCCCACGGTCCAGCCGAGCCGCGCCGCCTGCGCGACGATCTGATCCAGCGTATGGACGCCGCCCGGCCGTCGGATCTTCGGGATGGCCTCCATCTCCGCCGTCGAGCGATAGAGCTTCATGCCGAACGGGAATGCGCGCAGCCGCAGCCGCTGTTCCAGCGTTGCCGCGAGTGCCTTCCAGTCGTATGCCGGTGCCGTCATACTCATCTCCTTGCCTCGGATCGGGATCGGATGCCGTCGATCGATGATACGGGGGCCGGCGCAGGACCGGACCTGGGAGGAACGTTCCAATGAAAGTCACGAAGATCGAAACCTTCGCCGCCGATGCGGGCTGGCGCAACTACCACTTCGTCAAGATCAGCACCGATCGGGGGATCGTGGGGTGGAGCGAATACGACGAGGGCTTCGGTGCCCCGGGCGTCGGCGCCGTCATCGAGCGTCTGGCGCCGCGGGTCGTGGGGCAGGAGGTCGGTTCGCATGAACGCATCCAGGCCGACCTGCTCGGCGCGACGCGGCCGGCGAGCGGCGGTGTCGTGGCGCTCGCGAAGGGCGCCATCGAGAACGCCTTGCTCGATGCCAAGGCCAAGGGGCTCGGCGTCCCGGTCTACGAACTGCTCGGCGGCAAGGTCCGCGACCGGATCCGCGTCTACTGGTCGCATTGCGCGACCTGGCGCATCAATCATCCGACGCACTACTCGCCCCCCATCACCGGCATCGACGGGGTGAGGGCGATCGGCCGCGAAGTGCGCGACAAGGGATTCACGGCGCTGAAGACGAATCTGTTCCTGTACGACGCGGCCGGCACGAGCGTGCGCGGATGGCGGCCCGGCTTCGGCGTGCCGTTCGAGCCCGGACTCAATGTCGAGCGCACGCTCCTGCGCAATCTCGTGCGCCACCTGGAAGCTTTGCGCGAAGGCGCCGGCCCCGACATCGACATCCTGCTGGACCTCAACTTCAACGCGAAGACCGAGGGCTACCTCAAGATCCTCCGCGCCATCGCGGATCTGGACCTGTTCTGGATCGAGATCGACACGCGCAGTCCGGAAGCGCTCGGTCACATCCGCCGCCACAGCCCGCATCCGATCAGCTCGTGCGAGACGCTGCTGGGGCTGCAGGAGTTCCTGCCCTACTTCCGCGAGCAGGCGATGGACGTCGCCATCATCGACGTGCCGTGGAACGGCGCCTGGCAGTCGATGAAGATCGCGGCGGCGGCCGATGCCCACGAAGTCAACGTCGCGCCGCACAACTTCTACGGACATCTGTGCACGATGATGAACGCGCATTTCTCCGCGGCGGTGCCGAACCTCCGCATCATGGAGACCGACATCGACCGCATCGCCTGGGACCATGAAATCTTCACGCACGTGCCCGAGATCGTCGACGGTCACCTCGTGCTGCCCGACCGTCCGGGCTGGGGCACGGAACCGAGCGAGGAAGGACTGCGCGCGCATCCCCCCAAAGGCCAGACCGGGCTGCTCAGCTACGGTGCCAGGAAGTGAGCGAACGATGAGCACCGCGAAGACTTTCGACTACGCCGACGTCCTGCCGCCGGGGATCCGTTCCCGCTTCGTCGAGAACGTGAACGGCCTGCGCATGCACATCCTCGAGGCCGGGTACGAGACGCCCGGCCGCCCGCTGGCGCTGCTGCTGCACGGCTTTCCGGAACTCGCCTACAGCTGGCGCAAGGTCATGCTGCCGCTCGCCGGGGCCGGCTATCACGTGGTCGCCCCGGATCAGCGCGGTTACGGCCGCACCACGGGCTGGGATCCCGACTACGACGGCGACGTGATGTCGTTCCACATGCTCAACATCGTGCGCGACACGATCGCGCTGGTGTCGGCGCTCGGCTACCGCCAGGTGGACGCGCTGATCGGCCACGATTTCGGGGCACCGGCGTCGGCCAACTGCACGCTCGCGCGACCGGATTTCTTCAAGTCGGTGGTGATCATGAGTGCGCCCTTCGGCGGACCGCCCGCCTTCCCGTTCGATACCGACGGCAAACCCGCGGCACCGCCGCCGCCCGACATCCATGCCGCGCTCGCCGCGCTGCCGCGGCCGCGCAAGCACTACCAGTGGTACTACTCCGAGCGTCACGCCGACGACGACATGCGCCGCTGTCCGCAGGGACTGCACGCCTTCATGCGCGCCTACTACCACCACAAGAGCGCCGACTGGAAGCAGAACACGCCGTACCGGCTGAAGGGCTGGATCGCGGAAGAACTCGCGCGGATGCCCACCTACTACATCATGGACCTCGACCGGAACATGGCCGAGACCGTCGCGCCGGAGATGCCGTCGCCGGCAGAGATCTCAGCCAACCAATGGCTCCCCGATCGCGAACTCGAGGTCTACAGCATCGAGTACGGCCGCGTCGGCTTCCAGGGCGGCCTGCAGTGGTACCGGTGCGGCACCGATCCGGACCGCCTCGCGCACTTGCGGCTGTTCTCCGGCAAGACCGTCGACATCCCGTCGATGTTCATTGCGGGCAAGAGCGATTGGGGCGTCTACCAGCGCCCGCACGACTTCGAGGCGATGCAGGAGCGCGTGTTCACGAAGATGGTCGGCTGCCACCTCGTCGAGGGCGCCGGTCATTGGGTGCAGCAGGAGCAGCCGGAGGCGGTGAGCCGGCTGCTGCTGGAGTTTCTCCAACGACGGTAGGGTGCGCCCGACGCGCCGCGGTGGTCGATTCACTCGTGCGCGAGGCGCATCCGACCACCGCGACCGGTCGGCGATGAATCCGCGGACGCGCCTCGCTCCGCCAACGCGGACACGCTATCCCTTGCCCTGCAACCACTCCCGGTATTCCGCCTGCGTCTTCTCGTTGGGCGGATACACGCCGACGATGCTGTCACCGTTCTCGATGCGCTGGCGGATGTAGGCCTCGATGCGGTCCTGCTCGACGGCATCGCGCGCCACGTCCTCGGCGATGGCCGATGGCAGGATCACCACGCCGTCCGGGTCGCCGATGACGATGTCGCCGGGGAAGACGGCCACGCCGCCGCACCCGATCGGCACCTGCGCATCTACGGCGATCATGCTGCCGTAGCTGGGCGGCGCCGCGTTGCCGCAGGCGAACACGGGGAAGTCCATCTTGCGCAGTTCCGCGATGTCGCGCATCGGTCCGTCGGAGACGATGCCGGCCACGCCGCGCACGCGCAGGCGCGCCACGAGGATGTCGCCGAAGGTGCCGCTCACGTCCATGCCGTGCGTGTCGGCGATCAGCACATGACCCGCCGGGGTGACCTCGATGGACTTGCGCTGCGGGTTGTTCGGATCGGCCATCGCGGCGCCGACGCCGAGATCCTCGCGCATCGGGATGTACCGGAGCGTGTATGCCGGACCGAACACGCGCGGCGTGGCCGGATTGACGGGGTGGATGTTCGGGATCGCGCGGGTGCGCATGCCGCGCTTGATGAGTTGCGCCGTCAGGCTGGCCGTGGTGGCGCGGGAGAAGAGTTCCCGGGCGGACTCGGACAGGGCGGAGGATGCGGTCATGCTGGCTCCTGAGGGGTGGACCGCCCGGAGAATACGGAAAATCCTCCGGCGCTGCGACCGTCCTGCGGAGGACCGGCCGGCGAGCTACCGATAGCGGCGCCGATAGAACTGTTCGAGCATGCGTGCACCGGTCTTCCAGATCGGCGAACGCAGCATCGGGGGGGCGGCCGCCGCGCGCGGGGCCTGCAGCTCACGGAAGCCGCAGGTCCGGAAGGAATCGCGATGCCGGTCCAGGAAGCGGCACAGCTTGCGGAACCGGTTCATCACGATCGTGTCCTGCCGCGTGCGCGCCGGATTCATCAACTCGAAGTTGTGGCAGAGGATCACGAAGGACTGCCGCTTCTGTCCGGCGGCTTGCCACAGCAGGCTCTCGATCTCGGTAAACGAGCAGGCACCGATCTGCACGTGGCGCAGGGTGCCCGTGCCGTCGTCGAACACCGCGATCGGATACTCGTGGAGTTGCGGTCCGCATGCCGTGACGTCCAGCACCATGGTGCCCGAGAAGACGTCGCGGGCGCGCGCGCACAGCGACCCGTTGTAGCTGCTGTCGAACGGAATCCCGTGGTGCTCGAGCGCGGCCAGGGTGTCGCGATTGAACTGGAAGTTGCCGGCCCGGAAGGCGCGGGGTTCGGCGGCACCGGCCTGCATCAGCAGATCCCGGCCGACACGGACCAGATGGGTCTGCTCGCCGAGCGTGTACTGGTGCAGGTTCGGGCGCTTCGGACCCGGCGCGGGAAACAGCGCCACCCGGGACTCATCCACCCATTCGGGATGCAGGTGGAGCTGCACCTCCTGACCGGTCCCCTGGATGATGCCCACGATCTCGGCCAGCGGATCCTTGCCGAACCGCAGGGAAAACAGGGGCTCGACGAAATACACGCCATGCAGTCCGTGGTCGCGCAGCACCTCCGTCATGTACTGCAGGGCGCATTCGCGATGCGGGGCCGGTCCCCGGATGTAGCGGCGGAAGGCTTCCGGGAACTTGGCGTCGATGTCGGTCCATCCGTCACACCAGATCTCCACATCCACGGTGAAGAACACGTCGAGCATGGTCGTGGGTTCGGCCCTTTGGTTGAGGTATGCCGTCGGCGTCCCGACGTGCATAGCCCGGCCGCAGGTCCTCGGCACGGGACATGTCGAACAGTGATCTCTCGGATTCCCGTCACTTTGCGTTCGCCGTCAAAAGGTACCGGACCCCCGACGGGAGTGCTAGTGAAAATTACCGCAATGGGAACTTTGTCCAAAGGTCAGGACTATCGAACGCACGCGGCGGCAGGCCGATGACAGGCGACGGTCTTCCCGTTTCGCGCCCCACGGGACGCCGGCGGGGCAACGCGTCGCATCCGCGATCGTGGCACCGTCGATCCACGCCCCGATGCCGGGGGTGGCGCCGGATCGTCGAGCGCGGTCGAACGGCCGTTACCGGGCTGCCGCGGCGGGCCGACCGGGGCCGAGAGCGCCGTCCGATCGCGCCTTCAGGTAGGCGTACAGGTCCAGCACGCGGGCGCTGACCACGGCGTCCGCCTGCCAGGCCGGCATGGCAGGCAGGGTGTCCGCGCTGCCTTCCGGGGGCGCCGCGCCGGCAAGCACCGATGCGCGCACCGTCTCCGAGAACAGGGATTCCGTCAGCCCGAGATTCACCCGGTACCGCGCGAGCACCTTCGAGGCGAACGCCTGGCGCGACATCGTCCGGATCGACTGCGTGAGGTCGGGGGCCAGCCCGATGGTCAGCGCATCGCGCCCATGGCAGCTATGGCAGGCGATGTGGTAGGTCAGCCAGCCCCGGTAGGTCCCGAGGTCCACCTTGCCGCCCCGGATGTCGTAGACGCCGGTCGCCGGGATGTCCGCGGCAAGCGGTGCGCCGATCCCGGCCGTCAAGGCAGCCGCGACGGTGCACAGGGTGGCGAGGGTACGTCGGGTCGTTCGGGGCAATCGCATCACGGCACGGCTCCTCCGGAAAGTCACGGGATCAGGGTGAGCCTTCGGGAAGGCGTTCATTTTGATGCGCGTCAATCCGCAGGGAGAGTCGGATCGCCGGCTTCCCGCATCGACGGTTCCCGCGTCGGCACCGGCCCCGGTCCGCCATCCATCCGTCCGTCGCACCGTTCGTCGCGCCGCCCTGCCGTCCGTCGCAGCGCCGTCGCCGCCGCACGCCGCGATCCGTAGCGTTCGCTTCGTCGTTCCCCGAATCGTCAGGAGCTCCCCATGTTTCCCCACCTCAGAATGCTTGTCGGCCTTGCCGGCCTCGCCGTCGCGAGCGCCTTCGCGGTCTCGCCGGCGATGGCGGTCGACCCCGTCGCCCTGGACCAGACCCGCACCGAGTTCTTCCGGGCCGTCCAGGGTGACGGCGCGGCGGTGACAGCCGCCTCCGCCCGCTTCCAGACTCTCCTCGATCAGGAGCCGGACAACGTCGTCCTGCGTGCCTACCTCGGTAGTTGCCTGACCCTGCAGGGCCGCGAGGCTCTCATGCCCTGGACGAAGATGCGCCTCGTCGAGGCCGGGCTGACCCACATCGACAAGGCGCTCGCACAGCTGACCGCGAAGCACGACGCCCCGGTGCCGGACGGCCTGCCGCCCGCCTTCGAGACCCGTCTGGTGGCCGCGTCCACCTTCCTTCGACTGCCCGACCTTTTCCATCGGTTCGACGCGGGCAAGCGCGTCGTCGACGAAGCGATGCGCCACCCGGCCTTCGCCTCGCTGTCCGCCAAGGCGCAGTCGGGATTCCTGTACCAGTCTGCCCGGGTGGCGCAGAAGGAGGGGCGCCGGGCCGACGAGATCTCGGCGCTGCGCAAGGCGCTCGCAGGCGACCCCCGGGGCGTCGATTCGCCCGAGGCCCAGAAGCGCCTGAAGGATCTGGGAGCCTAGGATGAAGCGATCGTCCGACCCCGCGTGCCAGCCGCCCGCCGTCCCCATCCCCTCCCAACCTCCCCTTGAAGGGGAGGAGGAACGAGGCTTCGCTCCAGCGCTCTTGTCCTGTCCCACTGGCGTGTCCCTGAGCTACCGACACCTTCCCCTTCAAGGGGAAGGCCGGGATGGGGATGGGGAAGAAACCTCGGTGCGATGGCGCGCAGCGCAATGGACCGCTGACAGACGGGTTCAAGGCACCAAGTGTGAACCGACCTCTTTGCCGGACGCCGCGCCCCCATTTGACGCCCGTTTCATGCGTCGCGGGTCGCGCCAAGCGCGGTGGAGCCACTGACATGGGCCCGCCCGTGAAGGCAGCCGCCGCGCTCCGCCTGCGCGGCATCGACAAGTCCTATGCGATGGGCGGCGTGCCGGTCCCCGCCCTGAAGGGCATCGACCTCCGGATCGGGCGCGGCGAGTTCGTCGCGCTGACCGGTCCGTCCGGCAGCGGCAAGAGCACGCTGCTCAACCTGTGCGGCCTGCTCGACCGGCCCGACGCCGGCGAACTCGATCTCGCGGGGCAGAAGATGACCGGCCTGTCGGACGAGGCGCTGACGCTGGTGCGCCGGGAGCGCATCGGCTTCGTGTTCCAGGGCTTCAATCTCGTGCCCGTGATGAGCGTGTTCGAGAACGTCGAGTTTCCGCTGGTCCTCCAGGGCGTGCCGGCGGCTCAGCGCGCGGTGCGCGTCGACGCGACCCTCGATCGCGTCGGACTCGCCAGGTTCTCGCGCCGTCGTCCGGACGAGCTCTCGGGCGGGCAGCGCCAGCGGGTCGCCATCGCGCGGGCACTGGTGAAGTCGGCCGACCTGGTCATCGCCGACGAACCCACGGCGAACCTCGACTCGATGAACGCCGCCCAGGTCGTGGATCTGTTGAAGGCGCTGGCGCGCGACGAAGGCACCACCTGCGTCATCGCCACGCACGATCCCCGGGTCTCGGACCACTGCGATCGCATCGTGCGACTCGCCGACGGAGTGCTGCAATGAAATGGCTCCTGTTCGCACTGAAGAATCTCGGACGCAACCGGCGTCGCGCGCTCATCACGCTGGTCATCACCGCTGTCGGCACGGCCGCGATCCTGATCGGCGGCGGCTTCGCGCTCTACACGTACGAATCGCTGCGCGAGGCCGCGGCTCGCGACAGCGGGCATCTGATCGTGGCGCACGGCCGCTACTACGAGGAGGAAGAGGCGTCGCCCCTGGCGCTCGGTCTCGACGACTACCGGGCGATGAAGACGGCGCTGGAGCGCGACGACCGCGTGCGCACGGCGCTGCCCCGGCTGCATTTCTCCGGGCTCATCAGCAATGGCGACAAGTCGGCCGTCTTCATCGGGGTCGGCGTCGATGCGAAGGGGGAATTCCAGGTCAAGGGACCGTTCCTGAAGGTGCTCGCCGGCGACGTGCTCTCGACGACCGCCGCGCCTTCGCCACCCTTGGAGGTCATGCTGGGATCCGAACTGGCGAAACAGCTCAAGGCGACGCCGGGCGCCGTCCTCACCCTCCTGTCGACCACGACGCAGGGCAGTCTCAACGCCCTCGACGTGACCGTGAAGGGCGTCTTCAGCCTCGGCGTGCCGGAGATCGACAAGCGCGCGCTCTACGTCGACATCGCCACCGCACAGAAGCTCCTGCTGACCGACCGCGCCAGCCTGCTCGCCGTGTACCTCGGCGCCACCGACGACACGGCCACCGTGCGTAGCGAGATCGCGAAGGCATATCCGGCGCGAGCGATCCGGACGTGGGAGGACGAGGCGTACTACTACGTGGCCGTGCGCAGTCTGTACAACCGCATCTTCGGACTGCTGGGCGCGATCATGGTCGTGATCGTCCTGTTCGCCGTGTCCAACACGATGGCGATGGCCGTCGTGGAGCGCACCCGCGAGATCGGCACCTTGCGCGCGCTGGGCACGCTGCCCGGGCAGATCGTGAAGGTGTTTGCGCTGGAAGGCTGGCTGATCGGGCTGGCGGGCGCGGCGCTCGGCACGTTCGTCGCGCTCGGGGCCGCGCTGTTTCTCGCCCTCTCCGGTTACCAGATGCCGCCGCCGCCGGGCCGGTCGGATGGTTATCCGCTGCTGATCAACGTCGACCCGACGTTCTACGCCGGCGCCATTGCGGCCGTCGTCACCGTCTCGTGCGCCGCGGCCTGGATCATGAGCCGCAAGGCCGCCGCCAGACCCATCGTGGAGGCATTGACCCATGTTTGAACGATTCGCGCTCGCCCTGACGGGCGTCCTCTGGTCCGCCATCGCCCTGAGCGCCGAGGTGCCGGCGCTGTTGAAGGCAGCCGACGAATTCCGCCTCGCGCCCGGCGCGATGAAGGTGGAGACGCAGGTGCTGGTGATGAAGGCCGGCCAGCAGGAGAAGGAGCGCCGCTACACCGTGTACGTGAAGCCCGGTCGCCGCTCGCTCGTCCTGTTCCGCTCGCCGGCCGAGGCGGGACAGAAGATGCTGATGATCGCCGACGACTTCTGGCTGCTCATGCCGGGCACCGGCCGGCCGATCCGCGTGACGCCTCAGCAGAAGCTGCTCGGCGACGCGTCGACCGGCGACGTCGCGACGATGACCTGGCACGAGGACTACGCCGGCGAGATCACGGGCGAGGAGGAGATCGAGGGCCGCGCGTGCCTGCGGCTCGACCTGAAGGCGCAGCGCGCCGGCGTGAGCTATGCGCGCATCGTGCTGTTCCTCGCGAAGGGCAGCAGCGAGCCGGTGCGGGCCGATCTGTACGTCGCGTCGGACAAGCTCGCCAAGCAGGCCTACTTCGATCTCGGCGCGGTGGACGGGCGGCGGCAGGTCACCGCGATGCGGCTCGTCGACCAGATCCAGAAGTCACGCGAGACCGTGATCCGCTATCTCGCCCGCGCGCCGAAGAGCCTGGCCGACGAGGTCTTCAATCCGATGTACCTCGCCCGCAACGACGTGAAGGAATGACGGTGCGGCGCATCGCTGCCATCGCATTCGCGTTGTCGGGCCTCGTCGGCGACGTTCAGGCGGAAGGGGAGTTCTCGGCCGTCCTGCGCGCGATCCCGGAGACCCATGAACTGCGCAGCGCTTCGCCGTTCGCGCTGGCGGCGCCGCTCACGGACTTCGGTCGCGACCGGGCGCGCTTCGACCTCGAAGCCCGGGCCAGGTGGAAGGCGCTGGCCTTCGTCGGCACGGCCCGGAGCACGCTGCTCGAAGGCCGCGAGCCGCGCCACGAAGGTTTCGTGAACGAGCTGTATGCGGACACGACGATCGGGGGGCAGTCCTTCAGCCTCGGCAAGAAGATCGCGGGCTGGGGCGTCGGTTTCGGCTTCCGGCCGCTCGATGTCGTGCAGCAGCAGGATCGGCGCGTGCTGAACCTGTTCACGCCGGAAGGCATCCCGGCCGTCGCGTGGGAGCGCTTCACGGACACGGCCGCCTGGACCGTCCTCTACGCGAACCCGACGCAAGGCCGCGCCGGCGAGTCGAGAGACGACGAGTCCCTCGCGTTGCGCGCCTTCCGTCAGGCAGGCCCGACCGACTGGCACGGCGTGGCGCGGTGGAGCACGAGGCACCGCGTCCAGGTGGGCGCAGGCGCGAATCACGTCGTATCGGACAGCACCCAGGTCTACGGCAGTCTCCTGTTCATGCGCCGACACGATCGCGGGTCGAATGCCCTCGCGGCCACGGGCGGCACGTTGTCGGCGTCGGATCCGATGATCTTCGGCGTTGCCGGACCGGCGTGGCAGTTCGCAGCCGGCGGATCGTGGACCGGGGAATCCGGCATCGGCGTGCTCGTGGAAGCGTGGTACGACGGCACTGCCTGGCGGCGAGACGAATGGACGGCGCTCCATGCGCTCGCGCTGCGCCAGGCCGCCCTGTTCGGCGCGCCCGGCGTGCCCGAGAGCGCCGTGCGCGGCAATCTCGCCTACGGACTGAGTGCGTTCGAACGTCCGAACCTCGCCCGTGAGAATCTGCTGGCGCGCGTCTCGCACGACGGCGAATTCTGGGACGCCGCCCTCGACGTGCTCCTGACGCCGCGCGACCGGGGCGCCGTCCTCACGGCATCGGTGAGCCGCCAGTACGACAAGCTGCGCTGGGAACTCGGGCTGCGTCGATACGCCGGACCGCCCGGCTCGGCCTACGGGATGCTGCCGGAGCGGCACGTCGGCTACCTCGCGACCCAACTGTACTTCTGAGAACTGGGGCATGATTTGAAGCTTCCGCTCCAGCGCTGGCTCGCGTACGTGAATCCCGCCGCTCCCGCCGACGATCGACCCGCCGCCCCGGAATCCCCGTCGTTCCGGCGCGACTTCGTGCTCGTCATCGTCTTCAATTCGGTCATTGCCGCGCTGTTCGCGGCGATCCTCCAGCGCGGATTCCTCTACAGCTTCGTCTACTCGCAGTGCATCGGGCTGTCGATCTTCCTGCTGACCAAGCTGCTGATGCGCCGCAAGGCGGCGACCAAGCCGACTGCCGCCATCATGGTCGTCGCCGTCCCTGCCGGCGGCGTGCTCGGCACGGGCCTCGGGTTTCTGCTGGCGCCGATCGTGACCGGCCATCCGCCGGCCGGCGCGGCGCTGCTGCCGGGGTCGCTGGCGGGCGCGGTCATCTTCGGCGTGGCCATTTCGTACTACTTCTATTCGCGCTCCACGATCGCCGAAACCACGGCCGCAATCCGCGAACACGAGGTGCAGCGGCTCGTGGTCGAGAAGCGCGCGAGCGAAGCGGAGTTGCGCGCGCTCCAGGCCCAGATCGAGCCGCACTTCCTGTTCAACACGCTCTCGAACGTCGCGAGTCTCATCGAGTCCGATCCGGCGGCCGCGAAGCGGATGCTCGTGACGTTCACCGGTTACCTGCGCGGCAACCTGGAACGCACGCGCAGCCCCGTGACGACGCTGGGCCAGGAACTCGACCTGGTCCGGCGCTATCTGGAGATCATGGCGATCCGCATGGGCGAGCGTCTGACGTGGCGCATCGACGCGGATCCGGCACTCGCGGAGATCGCGTTGCCGCCGCTGATCGTGCAGCCCTTCGTCGAGAACGCCATCCGGCACGGCCTCGAACCGCTGCCGGCGGGCGGTGAAGTCGCGGTCGTCGCGCGCCGCTCGGGCGACGTCCTGGAGATCGACATCCGCGACACCGGCGCCGGCTGGCAGGCAGGCGACATATCGGGAATCGGCCTGGCGAACGTGAAGCAGCGGCTCGCGGCGCGCTTCGGCGATGGGGCGGAGGTGGTCGTGCGTCCCGTCGAACCGCATGGCGTGTGGATCCGTGTCCGGGTGCCGCTCGGACGAGGCAGTCCGCAGGGAGGGCGCGCCTGAGATGACTGCCGAACGCCGGCCGACGGCCCTGCTCGTCGATGACGAGAAGCTGCTCGTGGCGGAGCTGCGTCGCCTGCTCGCCGCGGCGTGGCCCGAACTCGTCATCGTGGGGGAAGCAGGGAGCGGCACCGATGCCATCGCCCAGGCCGGTGCGCTCGAACCCGACGTGATCTTTCTCGACATCCGGATGCCGGGCATGACGGGGCTCGATGCCGCGCGGCAACTCGGGACGTCGGCGCATCTGGTGTTCGTGACGGCCTACGATCAGTACGCCGTGCAGGCATTCGAGGAAGGGGCGGTCGACTACCTGCTGAAACCCGTCGAGGAAGCGCGGCTAGCCACGACGGTCGCCCGCCTCAAGGCGCGCTTGTCGACGCCGCCCCCGGACCTCGGCGATCTGCTGCAACGGCTGATCCGGCAACCGGCAGCAACGCGCCCAGCGCTGCAATGGCTCCAGGTGGGCGAGCACAAGGACATCCGCATCCTGCCCATCGCGGAGATCTGCCTGTTCCAGTCGGCGGACAAGTACACCCTCGTCCGCACGGGTGAGCGGGAGTGGGTGATCCGCACGCCGTTGAAGGAACTGGAAGCGGATCTCGACGCCGATCAGTTCTGGCGAGTGCATCGCAACACGATCGTGCGCGTCGGTGCCATCGAGTCGGCGACGCGCGACCTCACGGGACGCGTGAGCCTGCGGGTGCACGGCATGCGCGAGAGCGTGGCGGTCAGCCGCGCGTACGCGCACTTGTTCCGGCAGCGCTGAGCCAGGCGGCGGTCTTCCCGATGCGCGGGCTTGTTCCCGCGCCGTGCCTTGCGGCAAGCTACGGACTCCGACCCGCGCGAGGACAGGCCATGACTGCGAGCAAGAGCGAACCGGACCATGACGGCGCCAACAGCCCCTCGGAGGACGAGCTCGCGATCCGCCTCAGGCGTGCGCTGACAGGCCCGTCGGCCACGACACTCGTCGAGCGTGCGCCGCTGCTGATCGTCCGTGCGTCGGTCGGTGTCGGCGAGCGACGCTTCCTGCTCGACATCGACCGTGGCCGGATGAACGTGATGGAGACGCTGCCGTTGCTGGCGCCGTGGAACTTCGCGATCAAGGGGTCCGCCGCTGCGTGGGCCGCCTATTGGGAGCCGATGCCCCGGCCCGGGTGGCACGATCTGTTCGCCCTGTCGAAGCGGGGCGAGATGAGCTTCGAAGGCGACATCCATCCCTTCATGGCCCACCTGCAGTTCTTCAAGGATCTGCTCGCGCTGCCGCGCACGGGGGGAACGCGATGAACGTCGAACTCGAACCCATCGTCGGCCGCTACTTCACTACCGAGATCGCGGGAGAGCGCTGCCGGGTCTACTTCGAGGAGGCGGGCGCCGGCATCCCGCTCGTGTGCCTGCACACGGCCGGGGCGGATGCCCGGCAATTCCGGCATCTGATGTGCGACCCGGCCGTCACGGATCACTTCCGGGTCATCGCGTTCGACATGCCGTGGCACGGCAAGTCGTATCCGCCCGAGGGCGCGTACGGCACCGAATACCAGCTCACCACGGATCGCTACGTCGACACGGTGCGGGCGTTCTGCCGTGCCATCGGCGTCGACCGGCCCGTGGTGATGGGCTGCTCGATCGGCGGACGCATCGTGCTGCAACTGGCCGCGAAACACGGCGACGAATTCCGCGCACTCATCGGCCTCGAGGCGGCCGACTTCCAGAAGCCGTGGTACGACACCGCGTGGCTGAACCGTCCGGACGTGCACGGCGGCGAGGTCTGCGCCGCACTCGTCTCCGGCCTCGTCGCACCGCAGAGTCCCGCCCGATTCCGGGACGAGACCCTGTGGCAGTACAAGCAGAGCGGCCCCGGCATCTTCAAGGGCGATCTCCACTTCTACCGCGTCGACGGCGACCTGCGCGGCAGGCTCGGCGGGATCGACACGTCGCGCTGTCCGCTGTATCTGCTCACCGGCGAGTACGACTTCTCGTGCACGCCCGAAGACACGCTTCGCACGGCCGGGCCGATTCCGGGCGTGAACGTGCAGGTGATGAAGGAGGTCGGGCACTTCCCGATGAGCGAGAACCCGGCGCAGTTCAGGACGTATCTGCTGCCGGTGCTCGAGGACATTCGAGCGCTGGTGGGGTGAACTCACGCACTCATGCTGGGGTGAAAGTCAACCGCCGAAGCGAAACTTGCTGGCTTCCAGATATTCGTCGAGTAGCTCTATTGCGAGCCATTTGCGCCCCAACTGCTCTGCAACCGCCCCTGCCGTGTTCGAACCAGCAAAGGGGTCGACAACGATGTCGCCCTCATCCGTGAGCAACCTAATGAAGAATTCCGGAAGGGCCGCCGGAAAGCGTGCCGGATGAATCTTGATCCCTTCTTCTTTGCATCGCTTGGTGTAGACATCGTTCGCCGCGTTGTTTCCTAGAACCAGCATGTCGGTCGGCAAAGCTTCTTCAACGACGTTCGACGGAATAGATCCTCCTGCGGAGATCTTGTCGAACGAGGACTTTATGTTGTGTCCCGACGGGCGGACCGTTTCCTTAACGCCTCTCTTTGCGAGTCTGAGCATGTCCGCACTGTACGGCTTCAATACTCGACGATTGTCCGCTTTGGGATGAGGAGTCTTCGACAACCACCAGACATGCTCCACAGAATCCTTTACTCGAATGCGCCGAACAGTGACCCACTCTGCCGGCATCGGCATCTTGGCTGGGTTGTGCCAGAAGCACTCTTGTGCCAGATGGAAGTCAAGTTCTTCGACGAGCGCAATCAGCAGTCTGAAATGGTAAAGCGATCGTGTCGGTACTTTCGGGTTGTAACTTCCACCGATATTGAGCACGAAGCTTCCATCGTCACGGAGGATCCGATGAATCTCCTTTGCGAAATCAAGGAACCATGCGACATAGTCCGACTTGCTGACGTTTCCATACTCCTTCTTGAAATGCAGTGCGTATGGGGGCGACGTGAAGACAAGGTTCACCGATCCGGTCGGCAAGCTCTTGAGGAGGACTCGCGAGTCACCGAGGTACGCTGCGCCGAAACGCGTCTCATAGAACGGGCGCGCATCCCGCAGAAGTTGTTTCGGGTGGTCGCCAGCCGTTGAGAACAGGCGTAGTTGTTGGTCATCGATGACGTTACTCATGGTCGGCGGACGCGATTTCTCAGGCAGGTATCATACCTAACCAGTCTACATAAATAGGTGACGTTGTCAACTAAATATGCGAATACCCGAAGTAGATCTTGCTGAATGGGTATCTCAAGCCGAGGCGGCTCGTATTCGCGGCGTCTCGCGGCAAGCAATTGCCAAGCTTGTCGCGAATGGCCGTCTTCAGACTATCGCCGTCGGGGGGCGCGCTCTCGTCCGTCGACGGGACGTAGTTGAGTTTGAACCGAACCCGGCTGGACGGCCAAAGACGAGAACAGATGCCTGACGACAACGTTGAGAAGGTTCGCGCGCTGCTACTGCAGTGTTCACCAGAGGAGCGGGCGGCGATCTTCAGAGAAATGCGCGCGACACATCTGATTCACGAATACGAGCGCATCACTGGCGCTCGGGCAGAGATGATTTTGGAGGCGATTTACCGTGCACCTGAACTGACGCGACGTATGCTTCGGGGAGTGATCGCTGATGCGGCATTCGCGGAGTATGTGGTCCCGCTGTTGACTCCGCGGTGGCAAGACGTAACCGAAGAAGGCAATTTCGCGTACGACTACAAGCTCAGAGATGTCGATGGACGAACGGTAACTATTCAGATCAAGCTGCAACGTAGTGAGAGAGGCGCGCCGGTCGTGAGGGCGGGCGCTTCCTTCGGCTTCACATCGGACGTGTATGTGGTGGAGACGCAGAAGACTCGTGGCGGCAAGGACGCCGAGGACAAAGAGACGCGACCATATAGATACGGAGAGTTCGATGTCCTGGCCGTCTCGCTCCAACCCTCAACCGGCGTCTGGGACCGGTACGTGTACACGCTCGGACGATGGTTGATCGCCGGAAACAGTCCTGACGAGATTGCAGTCATGCAGCCCGTTACCAGGGGTGATAGTGACTTTTGGACCAAAAGTTTCGAGCAGGTAGTCGAGTGGTTGTTCGCTGAATCGAAAGGCAAACGCATGCAGCGGAACGGGACGAGGCGCGTTTCGTCGAGAGGTAGGCGGACCGCGCCATCCGTGCAAAAGAAGCGCTAGGCAGTGCTCGGAATTTCGTGTGTGAGGCGCTCGAACATTGCCAGGCGGCGGTTCTCGTGAATCGCTCGCTGTAGACAACTGCGAACGGGTTCATGGCTTCCCTCCACTCGTTCGCAGCTTTTCCGGTATCGGGACCACCGAACGAAGTACGGTGCGTCCGCAAAAGCCGCGATGCGCGCCATCCTCGCCTTGGCAAGATCAGAATGGCCTTCGCCCGCGGCCTTGGCGTCCTTCACGTTGAACGTTTCGATTCACCCAGACCTATCGCGCGAATCTATCACCACGTGTTCCGCAACTCCCGCAGCTTGACGAACACCGTCTCTGCATCCGGCGATTCGGGAAGGTCGGGAAACGCCTCGCGCAGCCGTGCGATCACCGAGGGACTGTGCAGCCGGAAGAAGGTGTTGATCTCCTTCTCCTGGGCCAGCGTCGTGACCAGCGCCCGGGCGGGGTCCTGCGGCGCGACCTCGTCCAGCAGCGTCTTCGCCTTCGCATTGTCCGGTTCGCGATCGAGCGTGAACTTGAGGTTGTTGGCGATGTAGTCGTGGCCGGGGTACACGAGCGTGTTGCCCGGCAGCTTGGACAATTGATCGGCGAAGGTGCGGTACAGCTCGTGCGGGTGTCCGCCGTTGTGGCAGTTGCCGGCGCCTGCGTTGAACAGCGTGTCGCCGCAGAACAGCGCCGGCTGGTCGGTGTGCGATTTCAGGCACACGTGACACATCGTGTGTCCCGGCGTGTCCATCGTTTCCAGTTCCACCGTCTTGCCGACCTTGATGACGTCGCCGGCGTTCAGTCCGCGGTCCATGCCGGGAATGCGGCCCGCGGCGTTGTGGTGTGCCAGCACCTTTGCACCCGTGGCCGCGACCACCGCCGCATTGCCGCCGGTATGGTCGCCGTGTTCGTGGGTGTTGAGGATCTGCGTGATGGTCCACCCGTGCCGCTTCGCCGTCGCGAGGCACTTCTCGTGGTCCAGCGGGTCGACGGCGAGGGCCTCGCCCGTCTCCGGGCACACGATCAGGTAGTTGAAGTTGCGGTAGCTGTTCGCGGTCCAGATCTGTTCGACGATCATCGGCATGTCTCCTGGAAAGCGGCCATTGAAGCACAACCCCGCGGCGGCGGGGATGGCACCGCCAGGGCGGATCAGACCGCGCCGTCGAGGCAGGATTCCGCGCGCCAGCCGTACAGCCACTGCAGCGCGTCGTAGAACTGCGACTGCGTGCGCCCGACCCACAGGGCGTTGCGCACGAGACGCTCCACGCCTTTCGCGTGATAGAGACGGCCCATCTCGCGGGCCGAGTACAGCACGCGCGCCGTGCGCGGAATGCGCGCCCGGTCGTACAGCCGAAACGCCGCGTCGAAGTCACCGCCGGTGCGTTGGACGGCCGCGCCCAGCGTGACGGCATCCTCGAGCGCCTGGCAGGCACCCTGCGCGAGGTACTGCGTCATCGGATGGGCGGCGTCGCCCAGCAGCGTGGCGCGGCCGAAGCTCCAGCGCTCGACCGGATCGCGGTCGGCCGTGGCCCAGCGCTTCCAGGACGTCGGCCGGTCCAGCAACTGCCGCGGACGCGGATGCACGCCTTCGAAATACGACAGCACCTCGGCCTGACTGCCGTCGCGGACGCCCCAGACCTCCGTCTCGCGGCTGTGGAACGTGAGCACGAGGTTGTACTGATGACCGCCTCGCAGCGGGTAGTGCACGAGGTGGCAGTCCGGTCCGGCCCACACGACCGGTGAATTGATCTGCAGGTCGGTCGGCATGTCCGCCGCATCGACGACGGCCCGGTACACGACGTGTCCCGTGACCCGGTGCGGATCGCCGATGAGGGCCTCGCGGATCACCGAACGCACGCCGTCGCAGCCGATCAACGCGTCGGCCCGGTAGTGCCGGCCGCGTCGATCCGTCGCGATCACGCCGTCGGGTTCCTGCGTGAACCCCGCGACCTGCGTGTCCGTGTGGAAGCGGATGCGCGGCTCGTCGCGCACGGCCTCGAGAATCGAGAGGTGGATGTCGGCCCGATGGATCACGGCGTACGGGTTACCGAAGCGCTGCCGGTACGGCTCGCCGACGTCCACGATGGCCACCGGCGAGGTGTCCACCGCATCCCGGAGTTGCAGCGTGTCCGTGAAGACCGCGCGCCGCCGCGCGGCCTCGCCGACGCCGAGCGCATCGAGCGCCGCGAATGCGTTCGCGCCCAGCTGGATGCCTGCGCCGATCTCGCCGATCCGGGCGGACTGTTCCAGCAATTCGACGTCGAGGCCCTGGCGGGCGAGGGCCAGCGCACAGGCCAGTCCGCCGATGCCGCCGCCGACGACGAGAACGACACGGGAAGCCGACGAAGGAGAAGTCACGGGCATCGAAGTCCACGGAAGCGGTGGCCGGGCGCGGGCAGGATGACCGTGCTGCTTGTGAGGGTGCCCGCGTTGCCCCGGAAGTCGACGCGGATTATCGCCTGACCCGCGCATTGCCCCGACAGCCGCGCGGGATCCGCGACGAACCGTGGCGGTGCAGGACATTGCGTCGCAGCAAGCGTGAGACCACGGACGCGTGAAGGCATGACGCGATCATCGTGGTTCGCCGCTTGTCGCACCGCATCGACCGGGACCGGGCGTGCATCGCGGACGAACACCGAGGCGCGCGCATCCCGTCGCGCCGGACAGGCTGGAAAGCGGATTCGCGGGACGATGGAACCCCTATCGGCGGTGGAGTTTGTCGTTCGGGAACGACGCGCGTGCCGTCCGGGCGATAGTCGTATGGCATTCCGCGTATAGCCTTTGGCAAAGGAGAGGACCAGAATGCGTCCCATTGGCGGCGCGGGTGTCCGGTTGCGGGGGGCAGGCGCGCGGGAGCGAACCCGCGCACATCCGGAAGCACCGTCGTTGTCACCATAACAACACCATCCCGAAGCGTCGTGGGAGACCGAAGCGATGAAATCCCGGACCACCGTTCTGCGTCCGCGCGCTGCCATTGCAGGCGTTGCGCGTCGACTTCTCGCCGATGCCGTCCGTCGGGCGTTCCATGACGGTACGCCGACGACCGCGTCGCCGCCCGCGCGCCCCCGATTCGAATTCGAGTTTCTCGAACCGCGCCTGATGCTGTCGGCGGATCTGCCGATCGGTGCGCCGGCCGCGGCGGCGGTGCCGGACGCCGAAAGTGCGGTGCTGTCGCTCGAGCGTCCCGCATCGCCCATCGTGATGGGCGATGCCGCGAGCGCATCGGCCGCGCGCGAGATCGTCGCGGCGGAGCAATTCACGGTCGACGTCCAGTCCGCGCCCTCGGCGGCCGCCGCGGAATTGTCGGTCGCGCGCGAACTCCGCTACGCCGTCGAGTCCGGCCGGTCGCTCGACGCCGTGCTCGCCTGGGTCACGCTCGATGGACAGGACGCGATTCAGTTGCGTGACGCCGACGATGGCACCGTGCTCGCCGCCGCGGTCGTCGGCGACACCCCGTTGAGCGTCAGCATCGTCGGCGGCACCGGGGACGACCGTCTGCGGCTCGAGGCGTTGCCTGACGCATCGATCCTGCCGCTCTCGGTGCAGTTCGACGGCGGCGCAGGCAGCGACACCCTGGTCGGTGCCGCACGCGATTCGTCGTGGTCGGTCGACGGTCGCGATCGCGGCGTCGTCGGTCCGGTCCGTTTCGACGCAGTGGAGAACCTGCGCGGCGCCGCCGGCAATCGCGACGAGTTCACCGTGTCGGCCGATGGTGCGCTGACCGGCGGGCTGGACGGCGGCGTCGGCGGCTTCGATACGCTCGTCCTCGGTCCCGGTGCGTTCGACTCGGTGGTCTATGGCGCGATCGGACCCGATGCCGGCACCATCGAGCGCGACACGGACGTGCTGCGCTATGCGGGCCTCGAGCCGATCTTCGACAACCTGTCGACCACCAACCGCGTGATTCGCACCGGCAATCTCACGGACAACGCACGGCTCACCGACGGGGGGGCGCAACTGACCCTCGCGAGTCTCGACGCGATCCCCACCTTCGAGAGCGTCACGTTCGCGAAGCCCACGGTGTCACTGACGATCAACCTCGGCAACGATCTCGGCATCCCGTTCACGGCCGACCGGCTCGAGATCCAGGCGCTGACGTTCGCCGGGGCGCTCACCGTCAACGGCGAGGGCGGGGCCGACGCGGTCACGATCACGGGGAACGTGAGCCTCGGCGCCAACGCCTTCACGGTCAACGCCGAGCAGATCACCGTCGACCCCGGGGTCGCGGTGAGCGCAGGCAATATCCTGCTCAACGCGGTGGCGACCCAGGGCTCGCTGGCGACCCCCGACACGTTCCCCCTTGCGAATGTCGTGGCGGCCGTGACGGTGAACGGCGCGACGCTCTCGGGGACGAATGTCACGCTCAACGCGTCGGCCTCGCTCGTGTCGAGCGTCACCAACATTGTCGCGGCCAGTCCCGCGGCGGCGCTCGTGGCCACGCTCTCCTCGGAGGTCGCCGTCACCGGTGCCTCGGCCATCACGGCCACGGGCAATTTCGCCGCCACGGCGAGCACGAACGTCAATGCGACGGTGCAGGCCAATGCCGTCGCCCCGGGCGGCCCGGCGGAGACGGCGGTCGCGCTGCCCGTGATCACGACCACCACCCGCAGCCGGCTGTCCGACTCGACGTCCGTGAGCGCCGCGGGGAGCGTCGCCCTGACGGCGACGCTGGGAGCGGTCGTGTCCTCCACGGCCGACGGCATCGCGGCCGTCGGCACGGTCGGCAGCACCCTGGCCGTCCCGACCGTGCTCGCCGTCACCGAGGCCTTCATCGAGGACGCGGCGTCGGTGACACAGTCGACGGACCTCGACATCACGGCCACGTCCACCGGGCTGCTCACGACGACCGCGAACTCGACCCCGGCGGGTGCGACGGCGAACCCGCCGACGCTGGCCGCGCTGGGTCTCGCGACCTCGGCCGGTCCGCAGACGGCCGCTGCCGCGCTGGCCGTGACGGCGATCGACAGCAGCACGCGGGCGTTCGTCGATACCACCGGTTCGCTCGTGTCCACCGGCGCCATCGATGTGCTGGCCGCCTCGGCCTACAACCTCACCACGGTGGCCGATGGCACGCCGACGGTCTCCGGCACCGCGAACGGCTTCGCCGTGGCCGCGAACCTCACCCGCATCGTCGACGAAGCCTTCATCGACGGCACGCCGACGCTGACCACGCCCGCACTGAACGTGCGCACCGGCGGCGGCAGCACGTTGAACGTGCTCTCCCGATCCGGCGCAGCAGGGCAGGGCACGGTGGACCCCGGCGTCAATGCCGCGTCGCTGGCGATCAACTCGAATCTCGCGACGAGCATCCAGGCGTTGCGGGCGAGTCTCCCGATTCCCGGCGGCAGTCCGCCTCCCGGGCCCGGCCCGACACCGGCCGGCAATCTCAGCCACGCCTATGTCGCGGCGGGGGCTGCCGTCACGTTCGTCGGCAACACCGATGTGGACATTGCCGCGGTCAACACGTCCGTCGCGGATGCCTCGGCGGAGCCCGAAGGGGCCGCGGTGATCGCCTCGGATACCGGCGTCGGCCGCTCCGCCGCCCTGAACGCCTCGGCCTACACGACGCTGGCGTCGGTGGAGGCGGGCGCGACGCTGACGGGCGCGCGCGATCTCGACATCACGGCGACCGGTGACCAGACCTCGCGCACGACCGCGCTGGCCGGCGCGCTGGCCGGTGTCGATGCCAGCGCCCAGACCGTGGCCGGCGCAGTGGCCGTGAATTCCAGTCTGGTCCTCGTCGACACCGCGGCCTCGCTGGCCCTGAGCGGGACCTTCACGGGGCGCGCCACCCACCGCGGGTCCAACGTCGTCCGCGCGCGCAGCGATGCCGCGGCGGCGCAGGACGACGCGCCCACGGCGTCGCTGGCCCTGCCCATCGCCGTGAACCTCGCCAACGACGTGGCCACCGCGTCGATAGCCGGGAGCGTCACCGCAGCGGGCAATATCGAGGTGACGGCCGACACCGACGTCGAGAACGAGGTCGAGGGCATCGCCGGTGTGCACGGCGCGGATGCCGCCACCACCACCGTCGGCAGCCTGGTCTCGGACGAAATCGCTTTCCTGACGAACCGCGCGAACCTCGCATTCGGCGGTTCGCCGGTGCCGCCGACGACGGACCCCGACATCGATACCTCCAATCTGATCGGCCTCGCGGCCAACCAGACGCAAGGCCGCGCTGCGGCCGTCGGTGTGAATCTGAGCAGCGCCTTGTCGAGTGCATTGGTCGCTGCCGGCGGGTCGGTGGTGTCCACGGGCGGCAGCGTGACCGTTCGCGGCACGGGTGACGTCGATTCGACGGCACTCGCCAGCGGGAGCGCTGTGCTCAATGCCGTCGGCGCCGCGGGCGGAATCGCCGTCAATGGCCAGACCACCGTCGAGACGGCCTCGATCGCGGGCAACGCTTCCGGCCGGGGCATCGAGGTCAGCACCGGTCCGTCGGGCGATGGCGTCCACACGATGCGCGCGGAGGCGGTTTCGGGGACGGGCATCCAAGCCGCAGGACTCGCGGGAGCGGTCGCGCTGACCTTTGCGCAGGGCGGCAGCAATGCGTTCATCGACAACGGCGCCACCCTCGGGTTGGCGCCGGAGACCGATCTCGTCGTCCGGGCCGAGGCGCGCCTCGACAACACCACGGATGCCGCCCCCGCGGTCGATGCCGGCACCATCCTCGGCGTGGGGGCGGCGTTCGAGGTGAACGGCGGCAATTTCGCGACGCTGGCGGAAATCCGCGACGCGTCGATCACCGGCGCGGACGACCTCTTCGTGCTCGCCGACGGCCAGTACGACACGCGGGCCGATGCGCAGGCCGGCGTCTCGGCCGACAGCGCGGTCGGTGCGGCGGTGGCGGCGCTGATCAGCAACAATTCCACGGTCGCCAACGTCACCAACAGCACGTCCACGACGGTACTCACCGGCGGTTTCACGGTCTCCGCAGACCACCGGGCGACGGCGACGCACACGGCGACCGCGGACAGCACCGCGGCCGACGTCGGTGCGGGGGCTGCCATCGCGGTGGCGCTCATGCAGGGCGGCGCCCAGGCGGTTGCCGCCAACCGCGTCGACGCGGGCGGACCGGTCACGGTGACCGCGACCACGCAGACCCTGATGAACGCGGATGCGATCGCCAGCGCGCAGGGCGTCGAGAGCGACGACATCCTGCTGGCCTTCAAGCTGGATCTGATCCTCGAGCAGGCGTTCCAGGCACTGCGTTCCGCGATCTCGGTGGATCCGGTCACGGCCGTCGACGGCACCAGCAACACGATCATCGTCGCGGCGCACGGACTGGCGACCGGGGACTCCGTCGTCTACAGCATCGGGGGCGACGACGAGCCCATCGGCGGGCTGGTGGACACCTCGACCTACTTCGTGCGTGCCGTCGACGCGAACACGCTGAAGCTCTACACCACCCGGGCGAACGCGCAGGACGACGTCGGCGCCATCGACATCGCACCCGCCTCGGATTCGGACAATCCCCATACCTTCCAGCCGCGGACGCCGCCGGCCGTGCGCGATCTCATCGATGCGAACCGGCTGCGCACGACGGACGGTGCCGTCGGGGCGGCGGCCGCGATCGCGTTCAACCTCGACTTCGGCACCGCGATCGCGGGCATCGGGGCAGGTGCCCAGATCTCGACGGACGGCGATGTGTCGGTCACCTCGACCCTCGACAGCACGACTGACGCCTTTGCGACCGGCCAGGCCGTCGACTCGAACACGTCGCTCGGCGTCGCCGCCGCCGGAAACGCCATCGGCCAGAGCAATCAGGCCTTCATCGCCGGCAGCGTGACGGCGTCGACGATCGACGTCGAGGCCTTGCTGGGGGGCGACGGCATCGCGGACTTCACCGCGCACGCCATCTCGGGCGGTGGCGGCGGCTCCGATCTCGGCGTGGCCGGCGCGTTCGCGGTCAACTACGGTTCGCCGCTGCTGCCCCTCACACCGATCACGATCCCGCTTCCGACCGTGCCGCCGCTGGCCTCGCTGCTGCCGCCGCCGCCTGCACCGCTCACCTACCCGCCGATTCCGTCGGTCACGGTGCCGACCTCCGTGCAGATTCCCGTCCCGACCGGCGGACAGAACGTCGCCGTCATCCGGAACGGCGCCAACCTGACGCTGATCGGTGGCGGCGATCTCACGGTGCGCGCCGACTTCGAGGGGAGCTACCGCGCCACCACGGAAGCGACGCCCCAGGACACCGCAACCGTCGGCATCGGGCCGTCGGCCTCGGCCAACGCCATCACGCAGCAGGTCCTGGCGGAAGTGCAGGACGCCGTGATCACCGGGACGGGCAGCAACGGCGCGCAGCGGTCGGACCTGCGTGTGCTGGCCACCGGGGACTTCACCCTCGTCGCGGATGCGACCGCCGGCGCCACCAATGCGGTGAACCTGCCGGCGGCCGCCGCGGCGAACTACACGGATCTGAACACCGTTGCGCGCACGCTCAACACGACCGGCACGTCCGCGATCAGCGGCAACCTGCTGGTACAGGCCACGCACACGGACACGTCCACGCAAGTCGCCGACACGGACAGCGGCGTCGGCGGGACGGCGAGCGTGGGTGCAGCGCTGGCGTTGAGCTACGTGCTCGGCGGCGCGGATGCTTCCAGCGGCATGCGGATCAGCGTCCCCACGGGAACGGTGTCGGTGCTGGCGTCCAACACGGCCCCGCGGGTGACCACCGCGACGTCCGGGCAGAGTGGCGTGGAAAACGATCCGGCCGGTGACGTCGTCACCGAACAGCTCGAAGCCAACATCGAAGGTCTGCTCGCGCTGGCCGGCGTCGGCGAGATTCCCGAGGACGTGATCCGCGTCCTGCAGCGCGCCAGCGCCGAGACCGCCGACGGTCCCATCGGCGCCGCAGCGGCGCTCGCCGTGAACCTCGACTACGGCCACGTCAGCGCCGGGCTCGCCGACGGCGGCGTGCTCGTGACGAACGGCACGCCGCTGGTCTCCGCCCTGGGCAATCTCGACGTGAGTGCAACGGCGGACGCCACAGCGGTCGGTGCCGCGAGCGGGCTCGGGGTGGCGGTGGCCATCAACGTGGACGGGCAGCGGGTCGAGAACGCCATCGGCGGCACGGTCACGGCGCCGTCGATCTCCCTGCAGACCGGGGTCGGCGGCGACGGCATCCATCGCTTCGACGCGGTTGCGCGTTCCGGCGCGGGCGCCGCCGACGTCGGCGTCGCCGGTGCCTTCGCCCTCAACCTGTCGGGCGACCCGCGCGACATTCTCGACGGGGATGCCACCGGGGGCGGCCAGCACATCGCCCGCATCCTCGATGGCGCCGTCCTCGACCTGACGCCGGGCAACGATGTGTCAATCACCGCCGGCTACGTCGGCGTCTACAACGCGACGGCCAGCTCGACGCCGGCTTCCGGGACGATCGGCATCGGACCCTCGGTCGCCGTCAACGCGATCAAGCACGACACCCTGGCCGAGATCGGCGATGCCCTGATCCTCGACGCGGACGACGTGCGCGTCATCGCCACCGGCAACGTCACGAGCAACACGACCGCCCTGGCCGGCACCGACAGTCCGGGCAGCTTCCCCGGCGCCGTGGCGCTGACGGCGACGTCGAACGACACGATCGCGCGGGTCCGGCCGGGCACCGACCCGAGCACGATCTCGGGAGACCTCGTCGTCCACGCCACCCACGACGCGATCGCCAACACGCTCGCGGACGCCGAGGCCGGCGGTGACGAGGTCGGCTTCGGGGCCGCCGTCGCGGCCGGCGGCCCGCTCGGCGGCGCCCGTGCCGAGGCCGGCGCGAACATGATCGTCGGCAACGACGTCGACGTGCATGCCGACACCGACGCGGTGGCGAACGTGCACGCCGACGCGAGCCAGCGCGGCGGCCTGGCGGGCGGACTCACCCTCGACGAGGAGACCCACCGGCAGATCGAGCGCCTCGCGAAGATCGCCGGCGTCGACGAACTCCTGTTCCCCTTCGTCGATCCGCATCCGCCGCTCGAGGCGTCGTTCGACGCCGGAACGGACGTGGACGGCGCGACCGACATCATCACCATCGCCGGTCCGAACGAGTTCGACACCGGCGATGCCGTCGTCTATCACAACAACCAGGACGACACGAACGTCGGCGGACTCGTCGACGGGACGACGTACTTCGTCAGCGTGAGCGGCGTCGACGGGCAGTTCCTCCGCCTGCACGCCTCGCGCGCCCACGCGCTCGCGGGCACGAACGCCCTGAACCTCACGCCCGTGGCCGTTCCGGAGGACCGTCACACGCTCGTGGCCGAGCGCACCTTCGCGCCCGGTGCGGTCGACAGCACGGCCGACACGATCGCCATCGGCAATCTGGCGGGCATGGTCGACGGCGACATGGTCAAGTACTTCAACGGCGGCGGAACCAGCGTCGGCGGCTTGTCGGACGGTCGGCTGTACTTCGTCAACGTCGACGCCACCGACCCGGCGAACCTCCGCGTGAAGCTCTACGACTCACGCCGGGACGCGCTCGCCGACCAGGATGCCGTGGACCTGGACGCGAGCAGCGCCAGCGGATCGGCGCACCGCGTCGTGCGGGTGGGTACCGCCCACCACGCGAAGGGCGTGTCCATGGATCCGATCCTCGAGGTCGACGATGCCGCCAATCTCCTGAAGGTGCTCAGCGACGATCTCGTCACCGGTGACTCGGTGGTGTACCGCGTTCGCGGGGGCACGGCCATCGGCGGGCTTGCCGACGGCAGTCGCTATTTCGTGCGCGTCGTCGAGGACGACCAGGGCAACCCGGTCGGCATGACGTTGCACGCGAGCCGCGCCGACGCGGACGCCAACGCCAACATCGTCGACATCGCCCCGTCGTCCGACCCGCTGGGCGGACACGTGCTGGAGGCGAGCTACGTCGTCGATCCCGCGACGAACGTGGACAGCTCGGCCGACACCGTGAACCTGTCGGGCTTCCCGGTGCACAACGGCGAGGCCGTGATCTACCACAACGGCGGCGGAAGCAGCATCGGCGGGCTGGTCGACGACGCCGTGTACTACGTGCTCGAACTGGCCGACAACCGGGTCGTGCTGCTGAACTCTCCGGACGTCACGGACGTGGTCGACCTCGACGCGTCCGTCGCCAGCGGTTCGCAGCATCGTTTCGACCGCGTGAAGCTCGACTCGATCGACCAGGACAACCTGCCCGGCTTCCAGATGGGTGCCGCAGCGGCCGTCGCCATCGGGGCGGGTCGGCCGAGGAGCGAAGCCGCGATCGGCGCGGGCGCGACGCTCGTGGCGGACGCCATCACCGTCGTCGCGGACATGAACTACGACTCGAACGCGGTGGCGGACGGCACGGCCATCACCGGCGCGGCGGCGGTGGGCGCCGCGCTGGCGGGCAACTACTCCGAGGGCAGCCACGTCGCCGAGATCGGCAACGAAGCCAGCGTCACGGCGAACACCCTGACGCTGCGGGCTTCCGGCGATGCCGGCATCGCGTTCGACTACGACGCCACGGCACAGAGCGGCGCGCTGGCGCTCGGCGGCAATCTCGCCGGTTCGCTGGCCGTCAACGCCCTGCGCAACCACACGGCCGTGCGCATCGGCGAGGATGCGACCGTGACGGTCGACGGTCAGCTCGATCTGCTGGCGAATGCCGCGCGGACGGATTTCGGTTTCGTGGACAGCAACCGCGTCCGTGCCGCCGCGACCGCCGGGGAGGTCGCCGTCGCGGGCCTGGCGGCCGCGGGGGCCGCGGGTGCGGGCACGATCACGCTCGAAGGTGACGTCAACGAGGCCTCCATCGGGGCGGGGTCCGTGATCAACGCGCCGGGCGGGGTCCAGGTCCGGGCACGGACGAATCACGAGTTCGACGCCGAGGCCGTCGGCGGGTCCGCAAGCCTGCTGTTCGCGGCCTCGGTCGGGGCCGGCTTCACCTATGCGAACAGCGAAGCGCGGGCGCAGGTGGACGGGTCGGTGAACACGGACGGGGCGCTGGACGTGGTGGCGTCCACCGACAACGACTATTCGCCGGACGGACTCGGTCTGGCGTCCGCCGGGTTGATCGCGATCGCCGGGTCGGTCGAAGCGAACGTGATCGGCAACATCACGCGCGCCGGCATCGGCGGCGGCACGATCACGGCCGACAGCGTTGCCGTGACGGCGACGGACTCGTCCAAGCTCAGTGGCGACACGGGAGCGCTCGCGGCGAGCGGCCTCGCCGCCGCCGGCGCCTCGGCGGCGGTGAACGTGATGACCAACACGGTGGAGGCCTACATCGGCGACGCGGAGGTCTCGACGGCCGGCGGCAACGTCGATGTGACCGCCGGTTCGCACTATGACGTCGATGCCCTGGCGCTCGGCCTGTCCGCGGCCGGGCTCGTGGCCGGCGTCGGGACGCTCACCTACAACGATCTCTCGAACGTCACGAGCGCCTCGCTGCGCGAAGGCGCCGTGATCGACGCCGGGGGTGCCGTCACGGTCGAGGCCACGGACGACAGTACGCTGCAGGCCAACAGCGGCGGCCTCGCGGCCAGCCTGGGCGCGGGCGTCGGCGGCTCCTTCGCCATCAACGCGCTCGCGAACACCGTCGAAGCCTATGCGGACACCGCTTCGGTCTCGGTGACCGAGGGTCAGCTCGCGTTCAACGCCCGTTCGGAGAACGACGTCGATGCCCTGGCCCTCGCGTTCAGCGCGAGCGGCATCGCCGGCGGCTATGCGACGGTCAGCGACAACACGGACACGACGCGCACGAAGGCGGAGATCCGCAATGACGGCAAGTTCGAGGTCCCGGGTCTCCAGCTCCTCGCGCGCGACGACTCGGTGATCGATGCCGACGGAGGCGGCCTCGCCGTGAGCCTCAATGCCGGCGCGGGCGCGTCGCTGGCTCGCAATACCCTGGGGACGACCGTGGAGGCCGGGATCGGCGGTGCGACGGTCGCGACCACGAGCGGCAACGTCAGCCTGCTGGCGGCCTCCGAACTCGATGTCGAGGCCGACGCGCTGGGCTTCTCGCTCACCGGTGCCATCGGCGGCGTGGGGACGGCGACGATCAACGAGAGCACAAACACGTCGCGGGCCATCATCGAGGACGAGGCGGTGGTCGACTCGGCGGCAGCCGTGCTGGTGCTGGCCAGCGATACATCGTCGTTCCACGCCGATGCGGGCGGGCTCGCGGTCGGTGCCCTGGTGGGCGCCGGCCTGTCGTTCTCCTCGTCGACGGTGGACAACACCGTCGAAGCGCTGATCGTCGACGAGAACACCACCGTGATCGCGGTCGGCAACGTCTCCGTGCATGCCACGCTGTCGCCGACGGCGACGGCGTCCGCCACGGGATTCTCGGTCAGTGCCTTCGCCGCCGCGAGCGGGGCGGTCTCCATTGCCGAGACCCGCGGCGAGGCCCGTGCGGCCATCGGCAGCAGGACGACGGTCTCGGGGGCCGCGGTATCGGTCCGGGGGATCGCCGATCCGACACTGTCGGCGTCGTCGGGCGGCTTCGCCGGATCGGCCTTCGCCGCCGCCGGGGTCATGATCGCCGAGACGCTGGCCGGCCACAGCGCCCGCGCCGAAGCGAGCGGCACGATCACGGCCACGCAGCTCGACGTCGTGGCGAATGCCACGCGTACCGGCGACGCCAATGCGAATTTCGTGGGCATTTCCGTGTTCACCGGCGAAGTCGGTTTCGAGGCCGAGAAGGCCACCGGCGACACCGAGGCGTTCATCGGCAGCGATGCGGTGATCACGGTCACGAACGGCGGCAGCGTCAACGTGTCGTCCACGTCGACCGACACGGTGGATCCGAACCTCGTCGACGCAGCCGTCGGTCTGTTCACGATCGGGGCACAGGCGACGCTCGCGGTCGCGGAATCCAACACGCGGGCCCGGATCTCGGGCCGGGTGAATGCGCGCAGCGCCTCGGTGGCGTCCACGGCCAACAAGAAGGCCAGCGCGACCACCAACATCCTGAACATCAATCTGCTGAGCCTCAACGGCGTCGGCCTGTCGGGCATCGTGGGCGCGTTGCCGGCGGATCTGCCGATCCCCGTGCTGCCGCCCTTCGACACCGACGCGCGCGCGAAGATCGACGGCACGAACGAAGCCTATCTCGGTGAGGGGGCCGACGTCCGCACGACGAACGCCCTCAGTCTGACGGCGACGTCCGAGAACGACGTCACGTCGAACAACTTGTCGGCAGGCCTCACGCTGGTGAACGTGAGCGACACGGCGTCGAACGCCAATGCCGACGGGGCGACCAAGGTCCACATCGACCAGGGGGCGTCCCTCGACGTGGGCAGCCTGACGACCACGGCCTCCGCCAATACCGACGCGACGGCCGGTGCGCAGTACGCCGGAGCCGCGGGCGTCAACGTCCTGCTCGCCGACGTGAGCGCGGTGACGAATCACGACGTGGAGGCCTACCTCGGACCGTCGAAGGCCGGGAGCGCCGATGCCACCAAGAGCGGCACGCTGCGCATCGGCAGCGGCGGGCTGAATCTCCAGGCGACCTCGCAGAACGACGCGACGATTCCGCAGGTGACGCTCGACACGAGCCTCGTCACGGTGGAGAAGGTCAATCCCGTGGCGGACGCCGGCGGCAACACGCGGGCACACCTCGGCGGCACCTTCGACATCTTCGCCTCGGGGGTGCAGGCGAATGCCACGTCCACCAGCAACGCCCGGTCGGAAGCGGTGGCGTTCGAGCTCAATCTCGTGGACGTGGACGTCTCGGAGAAGTCTGCGGGGACGTCCCATGTGACGGAAAGCTTCGTCGGTCCGAGCGCCAACCTGGAGATCACCGGCGGCGGCCTCGCCCTGAATGCGCATTCGACGAACGAGGCGGTCATCGACCAGATCACGCCGATCGACCTCGGCGCGGTCGAACTCAACTTCGTGAAGTCCACCGCGACGGCGGGCGGGTCGACGCTCGCCCATGTGGACGAAGGCTCGACCCTCGTCGCGAGCGGCGGACTGGCCGCGAACGCGACGGCCGTCAACGATGCGCAGGTGTTCAAGTTCCAGTTCGGCGCCTCGCTGTTCAACCTGCAGGAAGCCCGGCCGGTGGCGCAGACGACCCATCAGGTCGCGGCCTTCGTGGGGCCGTCCGCGGGCAAGGGGCCGACCGAAGGTCTGTCCGGAACGCTGACCCTCGGGGGTGCCCTGAGCCTCGGCGCCGACTCGACCAACGACGCGGAGGTGGACGACGTCAACATCGGCCTCTCGCTGGTGAGCGTGGATCTCGTGAAGCCGACGGTCACCACGGGCGGATCGACCCGCGTGTTCGTGGGCGGCGACTACACCGTGAACACCACGGGCGTCACCGGCCTGGCCAACGCCGTCAACCACGCCGGTTCGACGACCGTGCCGATCAAGCTCGGTCTGGTGGACGTGAGCGAAGTCCGCACGGAAGTCCGCACGACTCACGAGGCCGAAGCCTTCGTCACGCGCAACGCGGACTTCGACGTCAACGGCGGCGGGATCTCGCTGACGGCGAACCAGCACAACACGGCCGACCTGGACCGTTTCGAGTTCGGCGTTTCCCTGGTCGGCGTCGACACGTTCAAGCCCCTGCAGGAGACGGCCGGCGCCACTCGCGCCTTCGTGGAAGAGGGCGCGGCCGTGGAGGCCGGCAGCCTGACGCTCGATGCGGCTGCGGAGAACACCGTCGACAGCAATTCCACCATCGTCACGCTCGCGCTCGTCAGCTTCGACAGCATCAAGCCCACGTTGCACAACACCCACGTGGTCGAGACCTACCTGGGGCCGCGCGCCGGGGCGGCCTCGAACGGCGCTGCAGGCAGCATCAACGTGAACGGGGCGCTCACGCTGAATGTCCACCAGCTGGGCTCCGGCAATACCGTGAGCCTCGACGCGATCTCGCTGTCCTTCGGGTTGGTTAACGGGGATTCGGTGCGGCCGGACATCGTCGCGGCCGGGGTGACGCGGTCCTACCTCGGGGGGCGCTACACGATCCAGGCGGGCTCGACGAGTGTCACGGCACGGTCACCGAACAACAGCTCGACCAGCTCGGCGTTCTCGCTCGACGTGGGTCTTGTCAATGCCGGCGGCGGCACGACGCCCGTCAAGGTGGCTCACGCGACGGCCGCCTACGTGGGCGAGGGTGCCGACCTGGAAATCTCCGGTGGCGCGGCCGCGTTCCTCGCCGAATCCACCGGGGTGGCGGACGCCTCCAGCTTCAGCGTCAGCATCGGACTGGTGGACGTGGTCGACCTCGACGCGGAGGCCACGGTCGAGAGCACCACGCGGTCCTACGTCGGCGGCGGAGCGGCCGTCGATTCGACCGGCGCACTGAGCTTCACGGCGCGGTCCCTGGGCAGCAGCGCCACGGCCGCCCTGTCGTCGGTCGGCGTGAGCCTCGTGGACGCGCCCTCGCTCGCCCCGACGGCAATCACGAACCAGACCGTCGAGACTTTCCTCGCCGGCGGCGCGACCGTGAATGCGGGCAACATCTCGCTGAACAGCGTCCTCAGCGCCCGCGCCGATGCGGATGTGGACACGGTGTCGATCGGCCTCGTGACGATCGGCGACGTCACACCCACGGCCAAGGTGCAGGACACCGTGCGCACGTTCGTCGACGCGGCCGTCACGAGCGCCGCGCTGTCGCTGGCGGCGACCGGCGCGCGCACCAGCGACGCCAACGGCAACATCGTCTCGGTGGGGCTGGGGGCGGGCGCCGATGCCAACCCGACCGCACGGACCACGGGCAACACCCAGGTGTCCTTCGGTTCCACGGCGCGCGTCACCGCCACGGGCAACGTCTCGGCGGTGGCCACGTCCACCAACCGTGCCAACGCGAGCGGCACCGCCGGCGCCGGCGGCGGCTTCGCCGACGGGCAACTCGATGCGACGACGTCCCTGACCAGCGACACCCCCGCCTACGTGAACCAGGGCGCGCGGTTCCTGCAGGCGGGCAACGTCGAGATCCGCAGCCAGTCCGCCAATACGGCCAAGTCGAATGCCGTGGCCGGCTCGGGCGGCTTCGCGGCCGTGCACGGCACGCAGTCCACGACGACGGTGACGCCCACCATCGAGGCGGTCATCGACAACGACGTGACGATGCAGAACATCGGCGGCAGCGTCACCGTGCGTGCGGATTCCGTGCGGACCGAGGGCGACGCGATCGGCAGCGCCTCGGGCGGCGGCTTTGTGGACGTGGGCGCCGCGAACAGCGATGCGACGGTGACGCCGACCATCAATGCCTACATCGACCGGGGGACGGTCATCGAGGCTGCCGGGTCGGTGACGGTGGAAGCGCTGGCTCGCAGTCAGTCGGCCTCGACGCTCGATGACACCTTCGACCCCGACGCGCAGACCATCAACGCGGACACGATCACCTTCACCGAGCACGGCCTGGCGAACGGCGACCGGGTCACGTACAACCCGAACGGCAATCCGGCGATCGCAACTGCGAACGGCGGCACGCTGTCGAGCTCGCGCGAGTACAGCGTGATCGCCACGGGTGACGACACCCTGCAATTGGGGGCGGTCTTCGGTGCCGCCGGCGCCAATACCGGCAACCCGCTGAGCGCCAGCGCCGGCGTGGACGATGCGCGGGACCGCATCCGCTTCGCGGCACCGCACGGGTTCGTGACGGGGGATGCAGTCAAGTACACGCAGGACGGCGTGTCGATCAGCACGTCCCTGAACGCGGCCGGGACCTACTTCGTCCGCAAGCTCGACGATTTCACGATCAAGCTCTACACGAGCCTCGCCGAAGCCCAGGGCGCCGGCGGCTTCGCGGACGACACCTTCGCACCGGCCCTCGCCGTGAACGCGGCGACCGATCGCATCACCGTCGCCGGCAGCGGGTATGCGGAGAATCAGCGGATCACCTATCAGGCCGCGCCGGCCGCCGAATTCACGAGCGAATCGGTCGACCTGAGCGTGGCCGGCGGCGTGGGGACGCCCACCGACAACGACCGGATCTACATTCCGGGGCACGGCTTCGGCGTCGGCAATCGGGTGATCTACCGGGTCCAGCCGGGCGGTACCGCCATCGGCGGTCTGACGCCGGATACGGTCTACTTCGTCATCGTCGTCGACGCCGACCACATCCAGCTTTCGGCGACCCGAGACGGGGCCGACCCGGACGACGGCGACGACGACGTGCCGATCACGCCCATCGCGCTGTCGCCGGACAAGAGCGCGCCGGCCAACCAGCAGCGGCACCAGCTCGTGCGCGAGTCCGTCGGTGGCCTGCAGGACGGCGTCACGTATTTCGCGCGGAACGTGAGCGGCGATTCGTTCCAGGTGGCGACGGCGTTCAACGGCACCCCCATCACCACGCTGAACGGCGCGAACCGCGTCGGCGTGCACCGGTTCGTCCGGCCGGGCGTCGACCTGACCCCGGGCACCGGCACGCACTCGCTGCGCCTGGATCTCACGTCGGCGCCCGGCGCGAATCACCTGCTGCTCGGCCCGGGCGGCGTCTCGCTGCGGGAGCTGTCGCCGCCGGCGGGGGACGGCAAGAGCTCGGCCTCGGCGAAGGGCGGCGGCGGGGGGTTCGTGGCCGTCGGCAACCCCGATGCCAAACTGGAGGTCACGCAGAACGTGCAGGCCTTCATCGCGCCGGCGCAGCTCACGGCAGGCGGCAACGTCACGGTGTTCTCGTCATCGTCGCTCGATACCTCCTCGTATGCCAGCAATGGCGGGGGCGGGTTCGTGGCCGTGGGCGACGCCGACGCCCGCACCAATCACACGCACAACAACCGCGCCTACATCGGCACCGATGATGGCAGCGGCAACATCGTGGGCGACGGCGTGACCATCGAAGCGGCAGGCCACTTGAGCGTCGCGTCGGAATCGTCGCTGGACGCCAAGATCACCTCCAACAGCGATGCCGGCGGCTTCGTGGCCGACGTGGATGCCGGCTCTCGCGGCTTCCTAGACGACGAGACGCAGGCGGTCGCGGGATCCAATGCCACGGTGACCGCGCGCAGCGTCTCCATGCGATCGCAGTGGACGCATCTCGACTTCGTCTACGACGCCGACGCGTCGGCCGGTGGCCTGTTCGGCGACGCCGACGCCCGGTCCTTCGGGAACGTCGATCCGCACTCGATCGCAGCCATCCGAGGCGGTGCGAGGGTCACGGGCTACGAGGGCGTCGACATCCGGGCGCGTCTGGATGATTCGCGGATGGTCGAGGACGTGGACGCTTCCTTCGTCGGTCTCGGTGGCGGCACTCCCCACAGGCAAGCCAACTACGGTCCGGTCACGCTCATCGATGCCGATCCCGGTGCCGTCGTGACGGCGGGTCCGCGCCTGTTCCCGGTGGCCGGCGTGCCCCCTGCCGATGTCACACCGTTGCAACAGCCGGCGGGGTTCGATCGCCTCGCGCTCTACGTGCAGATCGATGCCGAGGACGGCCCGCGCGACATCGACTGGGATTCGAACGTCGTCCTGCTGTCGGGGCCGAGTCCCAACCTGATCGTCGGACCGGACGGGCGCATCGTCAAAGCGATCAACGTCTCGGTCACCGGCGTGGGCAGCGCGATCGGCAGCTTCGTCGACCCGGACGCCAACGGCAGCTTCTTCGTCGACGACATCATCAACGACAACGACCGCGGCCAGGCGCTGTTCCGTTCGAACGATGCGACCGCGGCGAACGGCACGATCGAGACCGCACTGACGAACGGTCCGCAGTTCACCTTCCGCGAGACTTACCAGAAGGTGGACCTCCTGAATCAGTCGGCGCTCGACATGAACGTCCAGAACATCGAGGTCGTCAACACCTTCCTCGTGTCGTCCCAGGACGAGGTGACGATCGAGGTCGACCGCGTCAACGCCTTCGAGTTCGACGTCAATCACGACTTCAAGCCGACGCCGATCACCATCAGCAGCACGAACGAGAGCCCGAACGCCTCGCCCGACATCACCTTCTTCGGCGTGGTGAACAATCCGATCGGGATGACGAACGTCTTCAACGCCCGCGGCGACATCCTGTCCAGCCTCCCGGGGGGCGGAGAGTTCCCGACGCCGCCGGGATTGATCCGCACCGACAGCTTCCGCATCAACGCCGTGCTCGGCCACGTGGGGCGCAGCGATGCACAGCGCCTGCGGCTGGAGATCGTCGAGAGCAACGACGGCCCCACGGGCGCCGACCGCTACCGCACGTCGGACGCCGGGCAGCGCAACTTCATGGAACTGCGCGGCCTGCTGCGCCGCGCGCTGGTGGGGAGCGAAGGCACCACGGGCTTCGACGTCGACGTCGAACGGATCCAGTCCGGCAACTTCCGCTCGACCGACGTGAATCTGGAGCTGCTCAACGGCCTGCTCCAGCCCACGGTCGTGCCGGGCCCGTACCGCGTCGAGGTGTACGAGCCGGCCGGCATCGTCAACAGCTTCGCGGTGCCGGCGGGACTGGTGGGCGCGCCGAACCGGACGACCACGGTGACGGACCACTTCACCACCTCGCCGGGCAGCGTGGCGACGGTCTTCCCCCGCGGCGTCTGGGGCGCAGGGACCGGGACGGTGGATGCGCGCTACGTGGTCGGCGCACCGCTCGATCCGGAACGCCGCATCATCAGCGGCGCGAACATCGACGTGCTCGGCATCCCCGGTCCGGGGAATCTGCCGTTCATCAACTTCCTCGCCTGGACCGATCTCGGCGACACCAATCCGGTGGGACTCGGCAACATCGACATCACCACCAACGGCCACATCACGGCCACGGAGGAGGCGGGCGACCTCCGCGTCGGCCTGATCGAGTCCACGCGCCGCAATGTCACCCTGACAGGGCGCCACGCGGACATCATCGATTCGCCGGACGAGGAAGGCGCCGGCGGCGGAACGACACCGGACGTGGTAGGCGTCAATCTCACCTTCTCGGCGCCGGAGGGCCGCGTCGGCACCTTCGAGAATCCGCTCGAGATCAATTCGTCGTCCTTCACGACCGGCGTCGTCAAGGGCGATGCATTGTCGGACATCGTCCTGGTCGAACTCGCGGACCTCAACGTGGATCGCATCCGCTCCGAGGACGGCGACGTCTCGCTGCTCGCGCTCGACGGCAGCATCCTCGACTTCTTCGACGACTCTGCGGCCGACGTCATCGGCGTCAACCAGTTCCTGACGGCGCAGGGCACGGCCATCGGTCAGAGCGCGAACGATCTGGAGATCGACTCGTCCACCGTGCGGCCCGGCCGTCTCGTGGCCCGTGCGAACAACAGCATCTTCATCACGGAGACCGACAGCTCCCTCAATGTCCAGAGCGCCCTCGCTCCCGGCGGCCCGATCCGCCTCACGACCCGTGACACGGCGGCGACCGACGAGGACATCCTCCTGATGGAAGGCGGTCTCATCTTCAGCAATGAGGCCAACATCACGCTGAATGCCGGCGACGACGTGGACACGCGGCTGGGCAGCGCGATCTTCTCGGCGCAGGAGATCTTCATCAACGGCGACGTCGGCAATGCGGATCTCGGGACGGGCTCGCGCATCGTGCTGCGCGGCGCGACGCTGGCGGATCGCACCACCCTCACGACGCTGCGCGACGACGACGAGGTGCGCATCGAGAACAACGCGCTGCAGACGCGGATCTTCACTTCGGACGGCGACGACATCATCTTCGGGTCCGACGCGGGATCCGACGATCCCGATCTGCTCGACACGACGTACTTCGGCGACTTCATCGACTCGGGCCCCGGCGATGACCTCGTGTTCGGGCTGGGCGGTGCGGACGTGATCCTGGCCGGCGATGGCGATGATCGCATCGAGGGCGGCGCGAACGGCGACCTGATCCGCGGCGGGCTCGGCGACGATGACCTGTTCGGCGGTCTGGGCAACGATCGGATCGAAGGGGGCTTCGGGAACGACGACATCGACGGCGGCCGCGGATCCGATCAGCTGCTCGGTGAAGAGGGCGACGACCAGATCGATGCCGGCGGCGGGCAGGTCAACGTGCTCGATGGCGGCGCCGGCGACGACGTGCTGCGCGGGTCGAACGAGGGCGCGGACGGCATCCTCGGCGGCGACGGTGACGACGTGATCTTCGGTTTCGCGGGCAACGACATTCTTGTCGGCGGGGCGGGCGACGACGAGATCGACGGGGGGGCCGGGGACGATCTGATCCAGGGCGGCAGCGGCGCCGATGTGCTGGTGGGTGGCGCGAACAACGATCAGTTGTTCGGCGACGATCCGGCCGCCGGCGACGACAACGCCGTGGACTACCTGTGGGGCGATTTCGGCACCGGGTTGAACGAAACCGGATCGGGGCGCGATCGGCTCGACGGCCAGGGCGGCAACGACGTGCTGTACGGTGAAGGGGACGACGACCAGATCAACGATGTGCTGGGCGCGTCGAACCTCGTCGTCGCCGGCACCGGGGACGATCCCGCCACGATCGTGCTCGCACCGGTCACGCCGAACCCGACGGCGTCCACGTCACTCGACGATCCCGACGCGGTCGACACGCTGCCGCTGGGTCCCGTCTATGGGGGGTGGTGGGCCGAGATCGCGGGATCTGCCACCGGTTTCGGCCTGACCGGCGGCATGGGCGCGGCCCTCGACACCACGGTGGCCGTGGCGGACGACGGCACGCGCTACGTCGCATGGGCCGATTCGCGCAATGGCAACGACGAGATCTACGTGGCGCGCCAGTCGGCGGCGGGCTGGCGGATGATCGGCGGCTCCGCGGCCGGCGGCGGTGTCAGCGACTCCCTCACCGATTCGCGTCGGCCGGCGCTGGCCGTGATCAACGGGCGGGTCACCGTGGTGTGGACCGAGGCGACGGCCAACGGCACGGACATCCTGGGCGCGCAGTACGACCCGGGGACGGACACGTGGGTCACGCTCGGCACCTCGCTCCTGCCCGGCGGCATCAGCAACACGGCGCGCGCCGACCAGGCGCAGATCGTCGTGGTGAACAACCGCCTGGTGGTGTCGTGGATCGACACCAGCACGGTGGCGTCGGTGTACGCCCGGCAGTTCAATGGTGTCGCATGGGTGGACGTCACCCCGGGATCGGCCATCGGCATGGGCATCACGCAGTGGCAGCCGGGCGTGGCCGAGTACGACCTGGCCACGGACGGTACCAACCTCGCGGTGACCTGGAGCAGCGGTTCCGGCGACAACGTCGACGTGTATGCGCGCGTGCGCTCCGGTGCCGGCTGGGTCGGCCTGGGCACGTCCGCCAGCGCGGGCGGTCTGTCCGCCACGGTGACGGAGAGCCGCGAACCCGATGCGGCGTGGTTCGGCGGTCAGCTCTACGTCGCCTACCGGGAGCGCGTGAACGACGTCGAGCAGATCCACGTGAAGACGTTCAACGGTGCCGCCTGGGTGAGCGCCGGCGTCGACGGCGCGGTGGGCGATGGTGTCAGCAATACCGACCGCCGTGCGCTCGATCCGAAGCTCGAGTCGGCCGGCGGCCAGATGTTCCTGGCCTGGGTGGATCACGATGACGCCGACTACGCCGACCCGGACGCGAAGATCTACGTGAAGCGCTGGAACGGCACGCGCTTCGTCGAGACGCTGCGCGGCGACGCGAGCGGCGACGGCATCAGTCCGACCGGCGGCAAGCTCTCGGCACTGGAGCTGGCCGTGGGCAGCAACGGTCTGCCCACGATCGGCTGGACCGACGACACCTCGGGCCTGCCCCAGGCCTACCTGCGCTCGTTGACGCGGCTGCCCGATCAGGTGTTCATCGCGACCGCGGCGAACACCGTGCAGTCGATCCTCGATGCGAACGACCTCGGCGCCGGCGACGTCATCGTCCTGGCTGGCGGGGTGCACGCCGGATTCGTGGTCGACACCGGCGATGCCGGCGTGACGATCCTCGGCGCGCCGGGCGGGACGTCGTCCGTCAGCGGCCCCGTCACGATCCGGGGGGCGGCCGTGCTGCAGCGCCTGAACCTGAACGGCACCGTGACCGTCGCGAGCACCGCCGACGGCACCGCTCTCGTCGAGAACGCGATCGGGAACGGCGTCGTGTTGAACGGCGCCGGGTCGGTGCACGTCCTCCACAACCGGTTCAAGGGTACGGACGGCCTGCGCATCGCGGCGGCGTCGTCCGGGCTGATCGCGCACAACGACATCGCCGCCAGCGGCGTGGGGCTGGCCATCGATGCGGCCTTCGACGGCACCGTGCTCGACAACGACATCCACGAGGCGACGCTCGGCGTGCGCTACGGGGCGCCCGCGACGCTCTCGGTGAACCGCATCTTCTCCAACGTCACGGGCATCCGTTCGACCGTGACCGGCGACACCGACGGCCTGGGCTTCACGGCGGGCAGCGGGCCGGCGGTCGTGCGTTTCAACAAGCTCGGGATCAACCCGCTCGGACTCGACACGATCTCGGGCAACCTCATCGGCATCCAGCTCGTGAACGCGACCGCGCGCCTGCAGCACGTCGTCGGCAACCAGACCGGCGTGGTGGGCAGCGGCATCCTGGGCGGCGCGTCGCTGCGGGACGCGAACGTCATCGAGGGCAACGGCACCGGCGTGTCCGGATTCGACGGCACGATCCGGTTCAACCGCTTCCTCGACAACGACCGGGCGATCCGCGCCGCGAACGGCAACGTGATCCAGGGCAACGAGATCATTCGCAGCCAGATCGGTGTGCTGGTGGACGGCGTCTCGGACGTGCACGTGCTGGACAACACGATGTTCACGCCGCTCGGCGATCTCGTCCGGCTGACCGGCGGCGCGTCCGATGTCGAGGTGCTGCGCAATACGCTGTGGACGCAGGACGGCTACGACCTGTTCGTGGCCAACGACTCGCAGGCGGGTTTCGCCTCCGACTTCAACAACCTCTACGCCACGGGCAAGGGCAAGGTCGGCTTCTGGACGCGCGATTTCGTCGACGTGCTCGACTGGCAGGCGGACATCGCCCGCTTCGATCTGCACTCCGTCGGTGCGACCGTCGTGAATCCCGATTGGGCGCGGCCGCGCTTCACCGATCCGCACGACGACCGGTACACGCTGTTCCCGATGTTCGGCACCCAGCGCTTCACCTCGCCACTGCAGACACCCCGGCCCGGCGTGCCGCACATCGCGCTGCGCTCGCCGGACCTCTACGTGGATGCCGTACGCGACCGTCCGCTCGCGATCCGGTGGGAGAGTTTCAACAACGCCGCCGGTTCGCCGGTGCGGATCGATCTCTACCGCGACACGCCGGACGGCCCGGCCTTCCTGACCACGATCACGGCCTCGACGCCGGACGACGGCGAGTTCCTGTGGACCCCGTCCGCGAACGGCATCGCGTTCGGCACCCGGGGTCTGCGCATCCAGGTCTCCTGGGTGGCGAACCCGGTCGTCATGGACCGCAGCCAGGAGCCGTTCACGGTGCCGGAGGCGGGCACGGACTACTGGGTGGACGACGGCGCCAACACCAACGACGAGTACACGCCGCTGGGCGTCGGCAACAACCGCAACACGGGCAAGCTGCCGACGGCGCCGAAGCCCTACGCGACGAACCTGCTGCGCGTCTACGACGTGGGTGCAGGTTCGAGGATCTTCGTCGACACCGGCGCGTATTCGATGATCGATCCGATCGCGGTCTCCGGCACGACCGATCTGGGACTGGGGCGCGACCAGGGCTTCCTGCTCACCGGTCCGACCGATGCGGCGCGCGTGGCGGAGTTGTTCCCGGCGATTCCCGGTGATCGGACCCGTCCGCTGATCGAACTGGCCGATGCCGACGGCGTCGAGATCGCCCATCTCACCTTGAGGGATGCCCAGCGGGGCGTCTACGCGCACGGCGGTTCGGACGATCTGCTGGCACACGACCTGATCGCGTTCGGTCACGCCCTCGACGGCTTCCGTCTGGAGACGCGCTCGGCCGGCAATGCGTTCACCGCGCTGACCGCCCACGACAACGGCGGCACCGGGATCCGCATCGACGGCGAGATCGGTTCGCTGACCGCGTCGACGGCCTTCGCCAATCGGAACGGCGGCATCTTCGTGCGCGGCCCGCTGGAGGAGGTCAACGGCAACGTGGCGCGCGACAACACCGGCAACGGCATCGAGATCCGGGATCCGGGCGACAGCAGGATCCAGAACAACCGGAGCTTCCGCAACACGCGCGGCCTGCTGGTGGACAACGCCGTCGCAGGCGCGGCGCTCGTCGGCGACAAGACCCTCGCGGCAGGGACGGCCAACTTGATCTGGAACAACGGGGCCGTCGGCGCGGAGGTCCGGGGCAACGTGACCTTCGCAGGCAACAGCGTCACCGATCAGACCGGATTGCTGTCGGTCGGCGTGATCGCCGGTCCCAACGCCGCGGTGCTGTCCAACCTCGTCCGCGGCAACACGATCGGCATCGATGCGACCGATGCGGACGTGGAGGCCAATCGCGTCTACGGCAATGCAGGCACCGGCATCCGGGCCGAGGCCAGCGACGTGCTGCGCAATGTCGTGTACTCCAGCGGCGTGGGCGTGCAGCTCACGGGCAGCGGCAACCGCGCGCGCAACAACCTGATCTACGCCACGGATTCGGCGGGGCTGCTGCTGACGGGCGCGCCGGGCGCGGAGATCGTCAACAACACCGTGTTCGCGACGGCCGGCGATGCGGTGCGTCTCGACGGGGCGTCGTCCGGCGCCCATCTGCGCAACAACATCGTCTGGGCCGAGAACGGCATCGGCGTGCGGGTGTCCGCGGGGTCGCAAGCCGGCTTCCAGTCGGACAACAACGTGTTCTTCCGCGGACTGTTCGGCACCGGCAGCGTCGGATTCTGGGACGGCGCGGCGCGCGGCAGCTTCTTCCAGTGGCGCGCGGCGTCCGGCACGGACACCGACAGCCTCTTCTCGAATCCGCTGTTCGTGGATGCAGACGGCGCCGACGGCGTGCTCGGTTATTCGGCCGGCGTGAGCGACGGGCGCGACGACGATTTCCACGAACGCAGCCTGACCGGCAGCTTCCACGGCGGCTCGCTCGCGCCCGTGGAAGGGCCGTCGTTCCCCGGCATCCCCGGCCGACCGGTGCCGCTTGCCGCGGTGCTGACGCCGGACGCCCAGCAGTCGCCGGCCATCGATCGCGGCGACGAAAGCGATCCGTTCGCCGCGGAGCCCGCGCCGAACGGCGGGTACGCGAACGTCGGCGCCTATGGCAACACGTCGCAAGCCTCGCTGAGCCCGGCGCAGTTCGTGATCGTGATGGCGCCCAATGGCGGCGAGGCGATCCGGCAGCTCGACACCTTCGACATCCGCTGGCGCACGGGCGGCTTCGCCGGCACGGTGGACATCGCCGTGTCGTCCGCCGGCACGGGCGGGCCCTTCACGACGATCGCGACCGGCGAGGCGAACGACGGTCACTTCGACTGGACCATCGACCCGGACGTGTTCCCGGCCGGGACGAACTACGTGGTCCGGGTGAGCCGGACGGCCAACCCCGCGATCGCCGACCGCACCGACGTGCCGTTCACGGTGCTCCACGCGCCGCTGGTCGTCACGGCGTTCACACCCGACATCTCCGGCTTCTCGGTCCGCTTCAACCGCCGGTTCGATCCATCGACGCTGAATCTCTACGACGGCGCGGGCGGCGCCTTCGGTGCGGCGGACGTGCTGCTGCGCCTCGGGACTGCCGTCGTCCGCGGTTCGGCGTTCCTCGATGCGGACGGCAAGGGTTTCTCGTTCGTGAAGACCGGGGCCGCGCTCGCAGCCGGCAGCTACACGCTGCGCCTGGAGAGCAGTGCGAGCGCCTTCCGCGATCTCGAAGGCCGGACGCTCGACGGCAATCTCGACGGCGTCACCGGGGATGCCTACCAGACGCCGTTCGTGACCGCGGCACCCGGTGCCCTGATCTCCGTTGCCGACTTCGTGCGCGGCTCGGGACAGGATGCCAACGTCTCCGGCATCAGCGGGGGCGTGCCGGTTCGCATCAGCGGCGCGGGGACGATCTTCAAGGCGGCCTTCGAAGTTCACTACGATCCGGCGATGCTGACCCTCACGGGCGTCCAGAATCCGGTGGGCGGCACGGCCACGGTGGACCTGAGCACTCCCGGCGTCGCGAAGGTCGTGGTGACGTTCGACGCGCCGACGGGCGGCGCGGACCGCGAACTGGTCCGTCTGCTCGGTACGGTGCCGGCCGCGGCACCCTACGGCGCCAAGGAGCGACTGGACCTGCGCAACGTGTCCATCGACGACGGTGCCGTCGCGGTGCAGGGCGACGACGGCGTGCATGTGGTCGCCTACCTGGGCGACACGACGGGCAATGCCCGCTATTCCTCGCTCGATGCCCAGCGGATCCAGCGCGTCGTCGTCCGGCTCGACAGCGGCTTCAGCGCGTACCCGCTGGCGGACCCGGTGCTCATCGGTGACGTCAGCGGCAACGGCCGTCTCGAATCCTTCGATGCGCTGCTGATCCAGCGCAAGGTGGTCGGACAGACCGTCACGCAATTGCCGCCGCTGCCGGCCGCGCCGCCCGTGGTGTTCCGCAGCGGTCCCGATCCGCTGGTATCGCTCGGATCGCCGGGCGTCGCCGCGCCGGGAGAGATCGTCACCGTGCCCGTCAAGCTGGACACGGCGGCCGGACTCGACGGCGTCGAACTGCGCCTGCGCTTCGATGCAAGCGTGATGGAGGTGGTCAGCGTGCGTCGCGGGTCGCTGACCGCCGACTTCGGCTGGTTCCTGCCCCGGACGTCGGACGGCGTGCTCGTGCTCGATGCCAGCCGGCTCGAGGCGCTCGGCGGCGGCAGCGGTTCCCTGCTGGAGGTGGACTTCCGCATCAAGCCGCAGACGGCCACGGGTCGCTATCCGGTCGACCTCGAGTGGGCCAGCCTCAACGAAGGCGGGCTGACGCTGAATCCCGCGCCGCAGGCCGGCCGGGACCCGACCGATGCGACGGTGTCGGTGCAGCGGCCTCGCGGCCACGGACCGCGCGTGCCGATCTGGCAATTCCCGGCGCCGGTGTTGTCCGATGGACCCACCCGGGCGACCCTGCCCAGCGTTCCGACCGCGGACGCGATCCGGACGGTGCCGGAAGCGCGTGCGGAAACGGGCATCCGGGCGGCCACCCCGCCGTCGAGCGGCGCCGTCATCGCTCTGCCCGACGAGCGTCCGGGCTTGCTCAAGTCTCGCGGGGCTGCCGTGCTGCCGTCCGGGACGGTGCGCCTCGCGCCCCGGATGCCGGCATGAACCGGCGCCCCCTCGAATCGGCTTTCCCCCGGGGAGCAGCGCTCCCGGGACGACATCGCTACAGGAGATCCATGATGAAACCCATCCGGAAGTTCTGCGCATTGGCGCTGCTGCTCGCAGCGGGCGGCACGGCGTCGGTGTCCCAGGCCGACGTGTTCTACAGCGGGCAGACGAAGGGGCAACGCGGCGCGTTCGTCGAACTGACCGTGAACGCGCGCGCCGGCACCACGCTGGAATCCATCGACATCGTGCCGGATCTCGATCCGGTGGCGGATGTCCTGCAGTTCACGGGACTCGATGTCCTGCCCGCCCTGACCGACGGCGGCAGCGGACCGTGCGCCGGCCAGGCCTGCGCACTGTTCTATATCGAGACCAAGACGTTCCCGGCGCAGGCCCTGCTGGCCCGCATCCGCTTCCGCATCGCCGACGACGCTCCTATCGGACCGGTCGCGTTCGACCCCGGCATCACGGTCGGCGAGGACATCCTGGTCCTGCCGGCGGCGGCGGGCTTCGAAGTCCTGGCGATTCCCGAACCCGGCACCTGGGGGCTCGGGGTCGCAGGGCTGTTCACCCTGTGGGCGGTGCTGGCCCGCCGTCGTGCAAGCGAGTCACCCGTCGCGAGGCGCTGAGACGGCGGGCCGAGCGGGCCTGAGCCCGCGCTCTGTGCCGCCGCGACTTGATGCAAGTCAACGTCCCTTGCGGCGTCGCGGGCACCATTGCTTCCATCCAAATCGGGTCGGATCTCGGGTCCACCCACCGCGATGGGAGAAACCAAGTGAAGAAAGCGTTGGCAGTTGCAGGGCTCGTTCTGGGCGCGTGCGCATCCACCGTCGCGCTGGCCGACGACGTGGCCCGGGCGCGTTTGACCAACTACATGTGCGCCTCGTGCCACGGGCCAGACGGGCACAGCGCGTCCACCGGATTCCCCAAGCTCGCCGGCCAGCAGGCGGCCTACATCAAGCAGCAGTTGATCGCGTTCAAGGAGCGCAAGCGCGACGATCCGCCCGCCCGCGCCTACATGTACGGCATGGCGTCCCAGCTGACCGAAGAGATGATGCAGGAACTGGCCAGCTACTACTCGTCCAAATCGCCGATGAAGGCGTCGGCGGTGGACGTGTCGCAGAACGAACTGGGCAAGTCTATCTTCGAGAAGGGCGTAGCGAGCATCGGTGTGCCGGCCTGTCAGCTGTGCCACGGGCCCAACGCGGAAGGGCGTGACATGTACCCGCGCCTCGCCGGCCAGTACCCCGAGTACCTGCTGAAGCAGATGATCTTCTTCCAGTCGGGGTCGCGCGCCAACGCGCCGCTGATGCACGCCGTCAGCGAGCAGATGACCTTCGAGCAGATCCAGGCGGTCGTGAACTACGCGGCATCCCGCAAGTAATTCCCGCGGGGTGTCGCCGGCCCGGTGAGGCTTCCCCGAGGAGTCTTGCCGGGCCGTTTCATTTCACCCGCTGCCGGCGCAGTCCGGCGGCGCGCCTGTCCTCACGGCGCCGGATTCGGATAGCGCCCTCTCAGCGTCTCGATCTCGGCCAGCGTGTCCGTGTCGAGTTCGAATTGACCGCCCGCAATGTCCTCCCGCAATTGGTCCATCGTCGTCGCGCCGATGATCGATGAACCGAGATACCAGCGGCTCGCCACGTAGCCGAGTGCCAGCTGCACGAGCGTGATGCCCCGGCGTTTCGCCAGGGCCGCGTACGCGTCGATGGCTTCCGGGAGAAACGGGGCCCTCGCAGTGCGTTGCTGATGTTACTGGGCACGCATGGCCAAAGAATATGCCTGTAGATCAGAAGGAGTATTGATCTCGATGCGCTCGGCTGAGAACCTCCCGGAACGTGCAAATCGCACAAATGCCAAGTGAAAGTGCCGTGATGAAACGCATCGGATCGGCGGATGGACTCGCGAAACTCCGCGTCGATCTTTGGGCATTTCACATTCTCTCGGAGCGTTCGAATGGCGAAGAACGTGCTGTTCTTGATTCATGGTGTTGGCGTCCATCCTGACAATTGGTCCACTACTGAGGTCCAGAATGCGCTTGTGCGAGAGTACGACAGGTACATCCCGAAGATGACGGACAAGTCTTCTCTCGACAAGCACCTGGACTTTGTCGAAGTGAACTACGACAACATCTTCGACATGATGTTAGCCCGTTGGGAAAAGATGGCGAAGGAGTTCGGCCCTTCCAGCAAGAACGGAGGAGCTACCGCCGCACTAGAAGGACTACTGGGATCAGCCGTCAGTGGTAGTGGGCAGCTTGCCAGCAACGAGACTGCCAAAGGTGTCGGTGATGCTCTTCTCTATAGAGGCTTCAGTCTTATTGCCCGTCTGGTTCAGCTAACCGTGGCAGCAAAGATCGCACGAGTAGTGGCAGACCGGCGAAACACCGACGCTTCGGTCGAATTCGGCGTACTCGGCCATTCCCTTGGAACAGCCGTCCTGCATGACGCGCTAGAACTGCTGTGCACCAACCGGTGGGACCAAGAGAAGAAGAGCACCACGTCGATCAACGATCTCAAAGAAGCGTTCAAGGTTGCTGGCGTTCAGATGAACGCCAGCGAGAAGGCGACAACCAAGACAATCCCTACCACCGCCGCGCTTTATGACTTCGCCAATGAAGGTGCCTTCGGTCCTGGAAACTTCACCTTCAAAGCGATATATCAGGTGTCGAACACCAGCCTGAAACTGAATCGCGCGCTTCGGTCGCCTTACGAATCCATCGTTCGGCCTGGAGTTTCAGCTGAGTCGGTCGCCGGTATCTGTAGGCAGTTCTACAACGTAAACCACAGATTGGATCCCGTCAGTGTATTCGGGGATTTTCAGGCCATCCGCCTTGCCGGACAGACGGAGGCAAGTCAAAGCGCCTGGGATATCGTGGTCGACCACGTCCATCAGGCGAACATCCACGCGCTGGAGCACTACGTGATCAACCCGAAGGTGCACGCGTTGATCTTCGCGGATCTCGTTCAGCCGTTCTCGAAGGAAGCACGGCTCCACGCCTTGTATCGTCGATCGGACGATGCCAAGAAGGACAAAGCTCCAGACTACTTCCCGCGTTTGAAGCTGCCTGGTGTGACGGATGACTACGTGGTCGGATTGGCAAAGACCATCCTTGCCGAGGATCTGGGTGCAATCAAGAAGGCGGAATCGCTATGAACCGCGAGAATGGAATCACGTTGACCCGGCGGTTCCTGTGGGACTGTGTCGTCGGTGTCTTGCTGTTGATTGCAGCGACGGGCAGTGACGCAGCGGAGGACAAAGAACGCGTATTCGAATGCGATAGCGGCATGCCAAGTCCCCAGAGCAAGCATCCTCTCTATCACGGAAATATCAGGGATGCTGAGGGAAAGGGGCTACAGGACATAGCGAAGGAGCAGCCTCTCGCCGCCTACACTATTGTCTACACGAGTGCGCGCAAGCTTGTTCAAGATAGAGACATGCGTAAGGGAGTGCCAAATGCCAATGTGCCCGTTGTTAGAACTAGAGAGGATGAGACGCTCACGGCGTTTCTTGGGAAGTTGAGCCAGTACGCCGGAGGGTCGTTGCGATTCGATCCACAAAAGCACGTCTTCGAACAACGCAAGGCGAAGGAGGATCCGACGACAGTCGTCAAGGCGCATCTCAGCATCGATGAGTTTTCGTACGACATCGATTGCACCAATGACAATGAGAGCTCCGCAGCCATGTCAAGCGCCGTGCTGCTGATCGCGTACGCAAGGGACGCCATCCAAGTCGCACACAAGGCGCACGTGGCCAAGAGCCAAGACAAGGTAGCAGATGCGGTGGAGTCGAAGAGACAGGGTATGAGCAATTATCTGCTTGAGAATGGCCTCGGCCAGTGGCCTTGGGAACTCGCGCTGAATAGCTGGTTGTACGACTTGAAAGACGTCATGCACGATCCGAAGCGGATGCTTCCCAAGGGTCAGTTCGTTGCGATGCGGCCTGTTGTCGGAATGGGTCTTTCATATCCGAGAGCAGAGAGTGCGGATGCTACGGGGGTGGTCGGACTGGAACCGATTGGGTATGTCTGGTACTCGGACACTGAGACCTACAAGTCGTGGAAGGGTATCTCCTTGCTCGCCACGGTAGGGACGGAAGGAGGGGCAGGAATCGGTGCGTTGTTGCGTTGGAATGAGTTTACGGCCGGCTATGTGTTTCGCAGCGGACATGGAGGGGACTTCCTGTTCATCGGTGTGGACCTCTACGGACTCATTGTGGACAAGGAGAAGCGGGATGAGTGGTTGCAGCGCAAGGGGCTGCGGGCGCCGCTCAGCCCGTGATATCGAGATGGGATAGCGAACAACTGACGTCAAACGGTGCTTCGGCAGCGATCAGTGGCCGCCGCGCGGGGGGGCGATAGGAGGAAGCGCAATTGCCTATGGCCTCGTGACTCTGGAATTGCCCGCACGACGTCGGTAGCTCTTGTCAATCCGACTCCATTTGGCTCTTCGCAGATTGTCGTGGAGCAGCTACGGCGCCGGATTCGGATAGCGCCCTCTCAGCGTCTCGATCTCGGCCAGCGTGTCCGTGTCGAGTTCGAATTGACCGCCCGCAATGTCCTCCCGCAATTGGTCCATCGTCGTCGCGCCGATGATCGATGAACCGAGATACCAGCGGCTCGCCACGTAGCCGAGTGCCAGCTGCACGAGCGTGATGCCCCGGCGTTTCGCCAGGGCCGCGTACGCGTCGATGGCTTCCGGGACGATGGGCTTCTTGAAGCGCATGCCGAGGCTGTCGAACAGCGTGAACCGCGCGCGCGGAGGCTGCGCCCCGCCCAGGTACTTGCCCGACAGCAGGCCCGCGGCCAGCGGACTGTAGGCGAGCAGCGTCATGTTCTCGCGGAACAGCGCCTCCGCCAGATCGTTGTCCACGTTGCGCGACAGCAGGCTGTAGCTGTTCTGGATGGTGACCGGACCCGGCACTCCCAGTTCCTTCGCGACCCGCTGGAATTCGCACACCCCCCAGGCGGTCTCGTTCGACAGGCCGTAGTGGCGGATCTTGCCGGCGCGGATCATCGCGGCCATGCCTTCCACCTGTTCGCGGATCGACGGGCCGCCGGTCTTCTCCTTCGCCGGATCGAACAGGACCGCGCCGAAGTTCGGCACGTTCCGCTGGGGCCAGTGGATCTGATAGAGGTCGACGTAGTCGGTCTGCAGCCGCTGCAGGCTCGTGTCGACGGCTTCGGCGATCACGCCGGCGGTGAGATCCGTGCGGCCCTCGCGGATCCAGTCGCGGCGGCCGGGGCCGGCGACCTTCGTGGCGATGATCACGTCGTCGCGGCGCTTGCGCTTCGCCAGCCACGTGCCGAGATGGCGCTCGGTGCGGCCCTGCGTCACCGCGTTCGGCGGGACCGGATACATCTCCGCCGTGTCGATGAAGTTGATGCCCTGGGCGAGCGCGTAGTCGAGCTGTTCGTGCGCCTCGGTCTCGGTGTTCTGCTCCCCCCAGGTCATCGTGCCGAGGCAGACCTGGGAGACGTTGAGTTCGGTGCCGGGGAGGGTGCGGAATTTCATGGGGGCCTCGTGTCGACGGTCTCGAAGACGGGGTTGGAAGCGTAACCGAGGAAACGGGGCGCCGACGGGGGCGCGGCGCGTTCATCTGCCGTCGTGGGACCGTGCGTCGACCCCGAGTCGCCGCCGCACACGCGCGCCGGCGCGGGCGGCCCGACCGATCAGCAACCGGTTCGCTCCCGGCCGTCAGCCGGTCGAGGGTCCGCGCCGGCACTCCCGCGGCGAGCATCCGAACCGCCCGCGGAACGCGCGACTGAAGTGCGACAGATCGTTGAAGCCCCATCGCAAGGCAATGTCGCTGATCGAGAGCGCCGCGCAGGCGGCGTCCGTCAGATCCTCCCGGCACCGCTCCAGACGCCGCGCCCAGACATGCCGCATCAGGGACGTCTGCTCCGCCTCGAACAGCTTGTTGAGATAGCGCGGCGAAACGTTGAGGGCCTCGGCGATGCGTTGCGTGTCCAGTTGCGGATCGTCCAGGCTGCGCTCGATGAGGGCCTTCACCCGGCCCAGCGTGTGGTCGCGGCCGCGCGGCGCCTCGGCCGGCGCGCCGTGCGCGTTCGCCATCGCCGTCGCGATGAGTCCCACGGTGACCTGCGACAGCCGGACCAGATCGGCCTGGCGCAGCACCCCGAGTTCCTGCGCGAGTCCCGTCAGGTGGCCTCGCAGCAGGGCACCCGTCCCGCGCTCGCAGCCGACGCGCGTGGCGGTCAGGCGTCCGGCGCCGCCCAGTTCGCGGTCGAGACCGGCACGGGGGATGTTCAGGATGATCTCGCCCCAGTGCCGGCTGAAGGTCAGGTGGTGGGGGCGCGAACCGTCGTAGAACGCGAAATCGCCGGGGCGCAGCAGCACCTGCCGCCCATCCTGCTCGAGCCACTGCGACCCCGACAGCATCAGCACGGCGAAGTAGCAGTCCTCGTATTGCTCGCGGGCTTCGAGGTGGCAGCGCTCCACGGCCTGCGACGCGGCGTCGACCACCGTGAGTCGCATGCCGTCGCCGTCGAAGTAGCGGGACCGCATGCGGCCGTGGAAGCCGTCGTCGACCTTGGCGGCGATCTGCACGTCGGCAAACAGGCGCAGCACCATCTCGCGCCAGTAGTCGAGCTTCTCGACCGGCCGCACGTCCTCGGTCGAGAGTTCGACCAGGGCGTCCGATTGCACGCGGTCCGCCGCGAGGCGCGCAGCACCGGAGAAGCCGGGATTCGAGGACGGCGACGGCGAGACCCGCATGGCTGGCTCCCTGGCTCGCGAGGAGCCGGCGCGGCCCTTCGATGGCCGGCAACGTACGGGGGGCGTCGCGGTCGTGTCAATTGGCGCAGGGCCGTTTCAGTCAAGTTTCCGGGCCGTGCCGGACGAGCACGCCGGGTCGGCCGGTGGCAACAATGGCGGCGAACGCGGTTCCCGCGACGGCGCGGGACGCGTGACCAGCGAGGAGACCTGCCATGGCCGACACCGACCGCACCGTTCTCGGGGCCTGTCCCCACGATTGTCCCGACACCTGTGCCATGGTCGTCAAGGTGGCCGGCGGCAAGGTCGCCAGCGTGCAGGGCCACGCGACGCATCCCTTCACGGATGGGCGACTCTGCGTCAAGGTCAATCACTACGAAGAGCGCGTGCACAGTCCGGACCGCGTGCTGCACCCGCTGCGCCGCACCGGGCCCAAGGGCAGCGGCCGGTTCGAACGCATCTCCTGGCAGGAGGCGCTCGACACGATCGGCACGCGCTGGAAGGACATCATCGCCGAGCGCGGGCCGACGGCGATCCTGCCGTACAGCTACCTCGGCACGCAGGGCACCCTGAACGGTCTGAACGTCGGTGACCCGTTCTTCAACAAGCTGGGCGCCACCATCAGCGAACGCACGTTCTGCGATTCGGGCGCCTGCACCGGCTACATCATGACCCTCGGCCCGACGGCGGGCATGGACCCCGAGAGCCTCCAGCACTCGAAGTACATCGTGCTCTGGGCCTGCAATCCCATGAGCACGAACACCCACATGTGGCCGTTCATCGCGGCGGCGCAGAAGCGCGGTGCCAAGGTGGTGGTCATCGATCCGGTCCGTACCCGATCGGCGCAGGCGGCCGACTGGCATGTGGTGGTGAAGCCCGGCACGGACTCGGCGCTCGCGATGGGCATGATCCACGTCATCGTCGCCGAGCAACGGGTCGACCGCGACTACGTGGAGCAGTACACGACCGGCTTCGACGATCTCGCCACGCGCGCCGCCGAGTACACGCCGGAGAAGGTCAGCGCGATCACGGGCGTGCCGGCGGACGACGTGCGCACGCTCGCCCGCGAGTACGCGAAGGCGCAGCCCGCCGCGATCCGCATCGGCGTCGCCATCGAGCGCAACGGCAATGGCGGTCAGGCGGTGCGCGCGCTGTCCTGCCTGCCTGCACTCGTGGGGGCGTGGCGCAAGCCCGGCGGCGGGATCCTGCAATTGCCGCTGTGGGCGTTCCCGATCCGCTGGGAGAACCTGATGCGGCCCGAGTGGGTCCAGCCGGGCACGCCGGTGCTCAATCAATGGCTGATCGGCAAGGTGCTGAACGGCGAGCAGCCCGGTGCGCCGGCGATCCAGTCGTTGTTCGTCTACAACGCCAACCCGATGGTCGTGGCACCGGAGCAGGACAAGATCCGCCGCGGGCTCGCACGCGAGGATCTGTTCACCGTCGTCAGCGAGCATTTCATCACCGACACGGCGCGCTACGCCGACATCGTGCTGCCGGCCACGACGCAGGCCGAACAGTTCGACCTGATGTTCTCGTGGGGGCACCTGTACTTCACCGTGAACAATCCGTGGATCGACCCGATCGGAGAGTCCGTGCCGAACACCGAGCTGTTCCGGCGGCTCGCGCGGACGATGGGGTTCGACGACCCGCAGTTCTCGTACACCGATGAGGAACTGGCCGAACGCGCCTACGACTGGACCGCGCCCGTCCTGCAGGGCATCACGCTCGACAGATTGAAGCGCGAAGGCTGGGCGCGACTGAATCTGCCGGCTCCCGATCGATACGCGCCGCACGCACAGGGCGGTTTCCCGACGCCGTCCGGCAAGGTCGAACTGAAGGCATCCATGGCCGCCGGCGGCAACTTCGTGTTGCCCGTGTTCCGCCAAGGCTCGAACGAGTTCCAGGACGGGTCGCCGGTGGACGCGCTCCCGGCGTGGCAGCCGCCGGCCGGCGTGGCGGCGGGGTTTCCGTTGTCGCTGATTTCGTCGAAAAGCCACGCCTTCCTGAACTCCGGCTACGCGAACCTGCGTCGGCAAGTGGCGCATGCAGGCGAACAGCACGTGGTGCTCAATGTCGGCGATGCGGCTGCACGCGGGATCGGCGACGGCGCGACGGTGACCGTGTTCAACGACACCGGGGCATTCCAGGCGGTGGCGAAGGTGAGCGACGAGGTGCCCAGCGGCGTGGTCCAGTCGCCGATGGGCTACTGGCCGGCCACCGCAGGCGGAGCGAGCGTGAATGCCGTGAACACGTCCCGCTTCGGTGATCTCGGTCGCGCGCCCTCGTTCTCGAACACGCGCGTCGACGTGCGCATGGGCGCCTGATTCCGATGACGCACGTCGTCACCGATCACTGCGAGCGTTGCCGCTACACGGAGTGCGTGGACATCTGTCCCGTCGACTGTTTCCATGCCGACGCCGAGCGGCTCTACATCGATCCGCACGTGTGCATCGACTGCGGGGCATGCATCCCGGCGTGCCCCGTCCGCGCGATCGTGGACGAGATCGATCTGGAGCCCGGGCAGCAACACTGGGTGGAAGTGAACGCGTCGCGTTGCCAGACGCTGCCGCTGATCCTGGAGAAGGAAGCGCCTCTGCCGACGGCGGAGGCACGCAAGGCCGAACTGGGCCTCTGATCGCGCGCACGCCCCGGGACATCCCCGAGGCGCGCGCGCCCATCAACGCTTCGACGAACCGAACGCGACGCCCGCTGCAGTGAGCGCCTCGCGCACCACCGCTCCGTACTGCGGATCGGCGCGATCGAAGTGCGACAACTGCCGGTCGATGATGAAGGCCGGCACGCCGTTCATCGAGGCCGCGATGTTCGTACCGAGGCGTTGCTGCTGCTCGGCACCGAGCAGGCGGAACAGGGCGCCTGCCTGACCGTAGTCGTCGTTGCCGTCGCGGTGATCGTACCGGTCCGCATTGCCGTCGATGCGCAGCGGCGGCTCCCGATAGGCCGGGTTCTGCGAAGCGCCCCCGAAGGAATTCGGTTCGTAGTACGCGTCGGCGCTGCCGGTCATCTCCGCCTGGCGATGGCCGAAGAAGTTCATCGATCCGTCCTTGTGATAGTGGTGTACCGGACACTTCGGCGCGTTCACCGGCAAGGCTTCGTAGTGCGTCCCGAGCCGGTAGCGGTGCGCGTCCGCGTAGCTGAACAGCCGGGCCTGCAGCACCTTGTCCGGGGAGAAGCCGATGCCGGGAACCACATTGCTCGGGCTGAACGCGACCTGCTCGATCTCGGCGAAGTAGTTGGCCGGGTTGCGGTTCAATTCCAGCACGCCGACTTCGATCAGCGGGTAGTCGCGGTGCGGCCAGACCTTCGTGAGATCGAACGGGTTGTACGGCGTCTTCGTCGCATCGCGTTCGGGCATGACCTGCACGTACACGGTCCACTTCGGGAAGTCGCCGTTCGCAATGCTGCCGAAGAGGTCTTCCTGATAGCTCTCCCGCGTGCGGCCGATGACGTGTGCCGCCTCCGCGTTCGTGAGGGTCCTGTGACCCTGCTGTGTCTTGAAGTGGAACTTCACCCAGTACCGCTCTTCGGCCGCATTCCAGAAACCGAACGTGTGGCTGCCGTATCCGTTCATGAAGCGGGGGCTCGCCGGAATGCCGCGGTCGCTCATGAGGATCGTGATCTGGTGCAGCGCCTCGGGGCTCAGGCTCCAGAAGTCCCACGCGGCCGTGCTGCTGCGCAGGTTCGAGACCGGGTGCCGCTTCTGCGTGCGGATGAAGTCGGGAAACTTCAGCGGGTCGCGGATGAAGAACACGGGCGTGTTGTTGCCCACGAGGTCCCAGTTGCCTTCGTCCGTGTAGAACTTCACGGAGAAGCCGCGCACATCGCGTTCGGCGTCGGCGGCGCCCTGTTCGCCGGCCACGGTGGAGAAGCGGGCAATGACCTCCGTCTGCTTGCCCACCCGCGAGAACACGGCCGCTCGGGTGTACTGCGTGATGTCGCGGGTCACCGTGAAGGTCCCGTACGCGCCCCAACCCTTGGCATGCACGACGCGCTCGGGAATCCGCTCGCGGTTCTGGTGCGCGAGCTTTTCGATCAGTTGCCAGTCCTGCAGGAGGACCGGACCGTGCGGGCCGGCGGTGGCGGAATTCTGGTTGTCGGCAATCGGGGCGCCGGCGCTGGTGGTCATCGTTGCAGGGTTCCGGGCGGGCGTGCTCATGTCATCTCTCCTGGGAGGGTCGCTCGAAGTCGGGCGGATCAAGGTTGCCTCCGCGGGGAACCGCCGGGAAACGGATTGTTCTCATCGTGACGATCGAGGAATTCGATCGGTGCGCCTCAGGCCACGAGGGCGGCGGGGTCTCCAGGCAGCGGATGGGAGAGAGCGGCGATCACGCGGTACCCTGTCATCGCCGCGGTCCGGCGGGCGATCCGCGCCGTCGCCGGATTCCTGCCATGCGTGACCGCGCCCCCGCGGCGGCCCGGTCGCCTCGTCCACCGATCGGGAGGGACACCATGCTGTCGAGCAAGCGCACCCTGTTGGGCTCCGTCTTCGCCACCTTGCTGTTCGGCAGCGGCTGGCTGGCCGCGACGCTGTCGCCGGAGTCCTCCGTCGCCGGTACCGGCGCCCGCACGATGACGGTCGTGCGTCTGTACACCGGCAGCGACGGCAGATCCCATTTCGAGGATATGCCGGTGCCGCTCCAGGACGGCGGCAAGGTCGGCTTCCTGTCGGAGAAGATCCGCGCGACGGGCATCCTGTTCCGCGAGACCGAGGGCGACTACAACTACGACTTCCACACGGCGCCGCGGCGCCAGTACGTGGTGAACCTGCAGGGCGAGGTCGAGATCGAGGTGGGCGACGGGACCCGTCGCATCCTTCGCTCGGGCGAGGTGCTGCTCGCCGAGGACACGACCGGGCAGGGGCACATCAGCCGCGCCGTGAACGGTCGGCCGCGCCAGTCGCTGTTCATCACGCTGGACTGAGGCGGACGCAGGCGCGGATTGACGCGGTGCGCCGCTTGCTCTTCACTTCGCCTCCCTTTCCACCGAATGCGCAAGGAGCTTTCCATGGGCAGCATGATCGACTACATCCGTCCCGACGGCGGCGCCGTCAAGGGCTACCTGGCGCCGGGACCGGCCGGCGCGCCCGGCGTCGTGGTGATTCAGGAATGGTGGGGCCTCAACGACCAGATCCGCGGCGTCGCCGATCGCCTGGCGCTCGCCGGTTTCACTGCGCTCGTGCCGGATCTCTACCGGGGCAAGAGCACGATCGAGGCCGAGGAAGCGCACCACCTGATGAGCGGCCTGAACTTCGGCGAGGCGGCATCGCAGGACGTCCGCGGCGCCGTGCAGCATCTCGCGAAGACGTGCGGCAAGGTCGGCGTCACCGGCTTCTGCATGGGTGGCGCGCTCACGGTGCTCAGCGTGACGATGGTGCCGGAGGCCGCGGCCGGCGTCGTGTGGTACGGCTATCCGCCGCTGGAGTTCGTCGACGCGGGCAGGATCCAGGTGCCGGTCCTGGCGCACTGGGCGGAACAGGACGCCGCCTTCGCGCTGTCGGGCGTCGATGCCCTGGAGGAGAAGCTGAAGGCGGCCGGCGTGCGCTATTCGGGTCATCGGTACCGGGCGTACCACGGCTTCGCCAATGAGACCGCGCAGGGACCGCGGCGCATCGGCATCACGCAGTACGACGCGGCGTGGGCGCAGGTGGCCTGGGATCGGACCTTCGCGTTCTTCGGGGCGCATCTGCGCTGAGGTTCGCGGGCGTGCCGGTGGCGGTCGGTGGGGGCGGGATCTCCGCCGGTCCCGCGCCCGACGCCGCGTTTACACCATTTTTATGCGAAGGTCGCCAGAATGGTTCCGTGAGTTTCCCGACGACGCCCGGAGCCTGAACGGTGGCCTCCCCCATCCCGCACCCGAATGTCCAGACGGGCCGCCACGGCGTTCTCGCCGTGGCGTCCTGCGCATTGACGACGGCCCTGACGCTGCCGCTCGCCGATCGGGTCGATGCGGCGAACATCGTGCTGCTGTTCGTGCTCGATGTGGTGCTGGTTGCCACGTTCCTCGGGCGGTCCTCGGCGATCCTGGCCTCGTTCGTCGCGGTGGCCTGCTTCGACTACTTCTTCGTGCCGCCGCGGTATTCGTTCACCGTGGCGCACGCGCAGTCGCTGGTCGTGTTCGGCGTGATGCTCGTCGTGTCGCTGATCATCACGCATCTCGCCACGGCCTACCGCGCCAAGGCGCTCGAGGCGCAATCGCGGGCCGGCGAATCGGCGCTGCTGCACCGGCTGGCGGAGGCCCTGTCCGGCGCCACGTCCATCGAAGCGGTCGCGGAGCAACTCGTCGACGTGTGCCGCGAGCGCCTCGCCGCGGAGGCCGCGTTGTTCCTGGTCGGTGCCGACGAGGAATCCCTCCACGTGCTTCCGGGCAACCGCCACGTCGATCCCGGGGTGGAACTCGCCGTCCGGAGCGTCTGGCTCGAAGGCCGGATGGTCGAGGCGAACGTCGACCTTCGGGACCGATGGGCGACCACCCTGCTGCCGCTCGACGGCTCGACCCGCAGACGGGGTGTCATGGCCGTCCAGATGCCGGAGGACGGGTCCGTGAAGCCCGGCCGCGCGTTGCTCGCCGCCATGGCCGCCGTGGTCACGACCGCGCTCGAACGCATCCACTTCGTCGATGTGGCCCATGCCAGCACCCTGCGGTGGCAGACGGAGCAGCAACGCAGCGCCATCCTGGCCACGCTCTCGCATGACCTGCGGACGCCGCTGACGGTCCTGTTCGGCCTCGCCGATTCCCTCGCTCACGATGGCCGCCTGACGCCGGAAGACCACGCCCGGGTGCTGCAACTCCGGGACCAGAGCCACGGTCTGCATCGCCTGGTCGACAACCTGCTCGATCTGGCGCGCTTCCGCAGCGGTCCCATCGAACTGCGGCGTGACTGGCAGTCCGTACCGGAACTCGCGGGCGCGGCGGTGCAGGCCATGCGGCCGTGGCTCGACGTTACCCGCGTGCGCTTCGATCTTCCCGGCGACCTGCCCCTTGTCCAGGTCGATGCCGTGCTGCTCGAGCGCGTGTTCTGCAACCTGCTGGAGAACGCGGCCAAGTACTCGCCGGCCGGCACACCGATCGTGGTGCGTGCGCAGCTGAGCGGCGACGCACCTACGATGGCGGTCGCGATCGATGATCAGGGGCCGGGATTCCCGGACGCGTCGGCCGGACCCAGGTTCGAGATGTTCGAGCGTGGCGCGCGAGAGTCGACCGTCCCGGGCGTCGGCGTGGGGCTGGCGGTGTGCCGGGCGATCGTCGAGGCGCACGGCGGCCGCATCGCCGCGTCGAATCTGCCGGCAGGCGGTGGCCGCGTGACGTTCGAGCTGCCGCTCGCCGCGGTTCCCGCCATTCCGGTGGAGGCGGAGGAACCATGAGCGGCGCCGTGAGCATTCTCGTCGTCGAGGACGACGCGCAGCTCCGGCGTTTCGTGCGCGATGCGCTCCGGCGCGAGACGTTCGAGGTGGCCGAAGCCGACGGCATCGCAACGGGCCTCGTCGCCGCATCGGAGTCGCCCCCGGCCGTGGTGGTGCTCGATCTCGGGCTGGCGGACGGCGACGGCCTGCGCTTCATCGAGGAGTATCGCGTCTGGTCCCACCGGCCGATCCTGGTGTTGTCGGCGCGGCAGACCGAGCACGACAAGGTCGCTGCCCTGGATGCCGGTGCCGACGACTTCCTCTCCAAGCCGTTCTCGGTGGCCGAACTGCTCGCACGGGTGCGGGCGCTCCTGCGACGCACGGATCGGCAGCACGATCAAGGTGACGGCGGCACATTCCGTTTCGGCGATGTCGACGTGGATCTGGCGCGCCACCGGGTGCGGCGCGAGGGCGAGGCCGTCAAGCTGACGGCATTGGAGTTCCGCCTGCTCGCGATCCTCGTCACGCACGCGGGCAAGGTCATGACCCATCGCCACCTGCTGAAGGCCGTCTGGGGGCCGGACCACGTCGGCGACAGTCACTACCTGCGCGTCTACATCGGGCACCTGCGGCAGAAGCTCGAGCGCAATCCGGCGCTGCCGGCTCACTTGCTGACCGAGGTCGGGGTCGGCTACCGCTTCGTCCTCTGATCGTCCCGCAGCCGCAGGCGGGCCGTACAAGGAAGGGTCCATGGATATTCCCGAACACGGTGGCAGGACACGTCCCGGGCCGCTGACGCTCGCCGCGCTCGGCGTGGTCTACGGCGACATCGGCACCAGCCCGCTGTACGCATTCAAGGAAGCGTTTGCCGGGCCGCACGGGCTTCCCGCGACCGAAGCTCACGTGTTGGCGGCGCTGTCGGCACTGTTCTGGTCCGTGATGCTGATCGTGTCGGTGAAGTACGTGGGCATCGTGCTGCGGTTCCACAACGACGGGGAAGGCGGCGTCCTCGCACTCACGGCCCTCGCGCATCGTCTCGCGACGGCGGCAGGCCAGCGGGCCGATCTCGTGATCGGGGCCGGCATCTTCGCGGCGGCGCTCTTCTACGGCGACGCCGTGATCACGCCTGCCATCTCGGTGCTGTCCGCAGTCGAAGGGGTGTCCGTGGTCACGCCGGCGTTCGAGCGATTCGTGGTCCCGATCACGCTGACGGTGATCGTGATGCTGTTCCTGATCCAGCGTCACGGGACCGGCCGGGTCGGGCGCCTGTTCGGCCCGGTCACGGTGGTGTGGTTCCTGACGCTGGGCCTCGTGGGTGCGATGAGCATCGCCGAGACGCCGGCCGTGCTGCGTGCGCTCGATCCGATGTGCGCCCTGGCTTTCGGCGTCGAGCGGCCCGGTGCCGCCTTCCTGCTGCTGTCAGCCGTGTTTCTCGCGCTGACGGGCGGTGAGGCCCTCTATGCCGACATGGGGCACTTCGGCGCGGGGCCCGTGCGGCTGGCGTGGTACGGGGTGGTGTGTCCGGCGCTCCTGCTCAACTATTTCGGACAAGGCGCCCTGGTCCTGCGTTCGCCGGGTGCGGCGGCCAATCCGTTCTATCTGCTCGTCCCCGACGCAGCCGTGCTGCCGCTGGTCGTCCTGGCGACGGCGGCCACGGTCATCGCATCGCAGGCCACCATCACGGGCGCCTACTCGATGACCCTGCAAGCGTCCCGGCTCGGCTACCTGCCGCGATTGCAGATCCTCCACACGTCCGACGCGCAGCGCGGCCAGATCTACATTCCCACGGTGAACTGGCTGATGCTCGGCGCGGTCGTGTGGCTCGTGATCGAGTTCCGGTCGTCCGGTGCGCTCGCGGCAGCCTACGGCATCGCCGTGTCCGGCACGATGATCATCACGACGCTCCTGGCGCTCTCGGTGACGCGACGCCTGCGCGGGCGCTTTCGGCTGCCGCTGGCGAGCGCGCTCACCGCCTTTCTCGGTCTCGAGTGCCTGTTCTTCCTGTCGAACCTGATGAAGATCGCCGACGGCGGTTGGCTGCCGCTGGCGCTCGGTCTGGCGATCTTCCTGGGGCTCACGACCTGGCGTCTGGGAAGCCGGCGCGTGTCGGAGCAGAGGCGACGCCTGGAGGTTCCGACCGCCGACTTCGCGTCGCGGCCGCTCGTCGACGTGCCGCGCGTGCCGGGCGTGGCCGTCTATCTCACCTCCGACCCGGCGCGTGTGCCGGGTGCGCTGTTCCACAACCTGAAGCACTTCCAGGTGCTGCACGAACGCATCGTGCTGCTCAACGTGGTCAACGAGGTCGTGCCGCGGATCGCGGACATCGATCGGGTGCAGGTCCGGGCGCTGGGGCAGGGCCTCTGGTCGGTGGCGGTGCGGTTCGGATTCCGCGAGGAGCCGGACGTCCCGGCCGCGCTGGAGCGCAGCCTGCTCCGGACCCAGGACATCGATCCGGCGCTCGTCACCTATTTCGTCGCGCGCTCGACGATCGTCGACGGGCCGGGCGGACTGCCCGCCTGGCGCCGCACATTCTTCGCCTGGATGACGCGGCAAGCCGAGAGCGCGGCGAGCCACTTCCGTCTGCCGCCGAACCGGGTGGTCGAACTGGGAACGCACGTCATGCTCTGACGCCACGCCGCGAGTGCCGTCCGCGCGGCACTCGCACTCGCCCGAACGTTCGGGCAGCGGGCGCCAAGGTCGTGCTCACCGGGATGTCGCGAAGCGGGCGGCACTCGCCGGTGGTACGGACGTTGACGCCGCGCTTGCGGGCTCGCCTTGATCTGCGTTGATTCATGTGGCGGACGCCGACAGGTCCGGCTGGATCGGGCGCTGCCATGGACGGATGCGTCGTCAAGGGAAAACCGGCTGCCGTCGAGGCATCCGGGTCATACTCCGGCCGGCGTCCGGCCGTCGGCGCGTTCGCCCCGGGAACTGAAGCGACGATGAAGATTCGAATCTGGCTTGTGCTGCTGCTCGTGGCGATCGTGCCGCTCCTGTCCACGGCGACCTACGTGGCGGGCTACCGGGCTGCCAAGGAACAGTGCCGCGATCTGAACGACCAGAAGGCGACCGTCCAGCGGGTGGGTGAATGGGGCGCCGGTCTCCGGATGCTGGACGCGGTCCGTGCCGGGCGCCCCGACGCCGTCGCGCAATACGAGACGTGGCTCGCGGACCAGTTCGCCGGTGTTGCGATCGAACGACTCGCCGAAGGGTCGATCGATCGCGCGGCGCTCGTCGATGCCGTGAAGGCGGCGAACGCGTATCGCGCCCGCCATCCCGAGACGCGGATCGATCCCGCGAAGGATCCCCGGTTGTCGGGCGTGCTCGCGATCCGGCGGTGAGTGCAGCGGCCGCATCGCGAGCAATCGGTGGATGCGGGGCGAGCGATCGGCCGTGTTGACATCGAACGATATTTCCAGGAATATGGAAATATGAAGGAAGACGCCGCCGTCCTGGCACTCGCCGCCCTGGCACAGGCTGCCCGCCTGCGCGTGTTCCGTGCGCTCGTGGGTGCGGCGCCGGACGGCATGACGCCCGGCGTGTTGTCCGCGATGCTGGACGTGCCGTCGTCCACGCTGTCGTTCCACCTCAAGGAATTGGTGAATGCCGGACTCGTCACGCTCGAGCGCGACGGGCGCAACCTGATCTACCGCCCGTCGATCGTGCAGATGAACGGGCTGCTGGGCTACCTCACCGACCACTGCTGCCAGGGGCGATCCTGCGGGACGAGCCGGGCGCGCAGACGCACCCCCTGTTGATCCGGAGATCTCCATGAAGCGCTTCCATGTCCACGTGCACGTCGAAGACCTCGCCCGAAGCATCGGCTTCTACTCGAAGCTCTTCGACACGGCGCCGGCCCGGGTGGAGTCCGACTACGCCAAGTGGATGCTCGACGACCCGGCCGTCAATTTCGCCATCTCGACGCGCGGGGCGCAGCCCGGCATCGATCACCTGGGGATCCAGACGGACGATCCGGCCGAGCTCGCCTCGATGAAGGCGCGTGCCGAAGCCGCGGACATGACGCTGCTCGACGAAGGCGAGACCACCTGCTGCTATGCGCGCAGCGAGAAGCACTGGATCACCGATCCGCAGGGCATCGCATGGGAGCATTTCCACACGCTGGGCAGCATCCCGGTGTTCCGCGAGACCGCCCCGGCGCAGGCCGCGGCGTCGGCGTGCTGCACCCCGTCCGCGACGCCGGTGGCCACTGTCGCGTCCGCCGCCGACTCCGCCTGCTGCACGCCCGCCGCGCCGCGCGGCAAGCCGGTCGGCATACCGGTCAAGTCATCGGGTTCCTGCTGCTGACCGGCCGGGTCACGATGGTTCGGCGCGGGCGCGACCGCGTCGCGCCATGCAACGCTCAATTCATCAGCACCCCGCCGTCGACGTGATACGACTGGCCGGTGATGTAGTCCGAATCCGGCCCCGCGAGGAACGAAGCCATGCCCGAGAGGTCGTCCGGCGTCTCGGGACGAATCATCGGAATGGCCTGGATGCGGTCCTTCCATGCCGAACCGACCGGGCGGCCGTCGTGTGCCGTCCACTCGCTGTCGATCGTGCGCCACATCTCCGTCTCGACCACGCCGGGACAGATCGCGTTGACCGTGATTTCCGGGGCGAACGCCAGGGCGGCGGACTGCGTCACGCTGATCGCCGCAGCCTTGCTCGCCGCGTAGGCCGCGAACATCGGGCGCCCGCCGCGCCCGGCGATCGAGGCCACGTTGATGATCTTGCCCCTGGGCCGCCCCGCGCCGGGCGCGGACTGGGCCATCATCCGGCGCGCGCCGGCCTGCACCGCGAAGAACAGGCCGCGTGCGTTCACCGAGTGGATGAAGTCCCAGTCCTCCGGCTTCACCTCCAGGAACGGCTGCACGCGCACCACGCCGGCGTTGTTGACGAGGACATCGAGCCGTCCGAACTTCCCGCACGCGAAATCGACCGCGACCTGGCTCTGCGCGGGATCCGATGCGTCGCTGCGGATGCCCTCGGCCACGCCGCCGGCGGATCGGATCTCCGCGGCCACGCGCTGGGCCGTCGCGGCGTCGAGGTCCGTGGTCACGACCGTCGCGCCGTCGCGTGCCAGTCGCAGCGCGATGGCGCGCCCGATGCCACGCCCGGCGCCGGTCACCAGCGCGATGCGGCCATTCAATGGGCTCATGGGGACTCCTCCCGTGGGGTGAAGCCCGGAGTATCGCCCACGGATGGGGGCGCGCGCGTACACCGGCCCGCGGATGCCGATCGCTGACCGGCGCCGGCGGGCACGACCGCGAGCACGGCGACCCGGCGATAGGTATGCTCCGCGGTCCGTCATCTTCCGGCTCGAACGCCGTCACACCAGGGAATCCGAACATGAACAAACCGATCGATGCCGCTGCCGCCACGGCGCCGGCCCCGTACGCCACGCAATTCCTCTACATCGACGGCGAGTTCGTCGGCGCCGAGGCGCGGCAGGGGCAGGATGTCGTCAATCCCGCCACGGGACAGGTGCTCGGCCGTCTGCCGCACGCCACGCCGGACGATCTCCAGCGCGCCCTGAAGGCGGCGGAACGGGCGTTCGCCACCTGGCGCCACAGCTCGCCGCTGGAGCGTTCGGCCATCCTGCGCAAGGTCGCCGACCTGTCGCGTCAACGGGCGGCGGACATCGGCCGGAACATCACGCTGGACATGGGCAAGCCGCTGGCCGAGGCCATCGCCGAAGTGAAGTCCTGCGCCGACCACTGCGATTGGCATGCGGAGGAAGCGCGCCGGATCTACGGCCGCGTCATTCCCGCGCGGACGCCGAACGTGCGGCAGATGGTGCTGCGTGAGCCCGTCGGGGTCTGCGCCGCCTTCACGCCCTGGAACTTCCCGTTCAACCAGGCCATCCGCAAGATCGCGGCGGCCGTGGGGTCCGGCTGCACCATCGTCATCAAGGGACCGGAGGACGCGCCGAGCGCCGTCGTCGCCATCGCCCGGATGTTCCACGAGGCCGGTCTGCCCAAGGGCGTGCTGAACCTCGTCTGGGGCGTTCCGGCGGAGGTCTCCGAAACGCTGATCACGTCGCCGATCGTGCGCAAGGTCTCGTTCACGGGCTCGGTCCCGGTGGGCAAGCAGCTCGCCGGTCTGGCCGGCATGCACATGAAACGCGTGACGATGGAGCTGGGCGGTCATTCGCCGGTGATGGTGTTCGACGACGCCGACATCGACCGCGCCGCGAAGCTGCTTGCCGGATTCAAGTTCCGCAACGCCGGGCAGGTCTGCGTCGCGCCGACGCGCTTCTTCGTGCAGGAGAAGGTGTTCGATCGCTTCGTCGAAGCCTTCGTCGGTCACGCCAAGCGCATCAAGGTGGGCGACGGTCTGGATCCGGACGCCAGCATGGGACCGCTCGCACACGAGCGGCGGCTGCCGGCGATGGAGGCCTTCGTCGACGACGCGAAGCGCCGCGGCGGACGGGTCGAGGCGGGCGGGGGACGCATCGGCCAGGTCGGAAATTTCTTCGAACCGACGGTGCTGACGAACGTGCCCGACGACAGTCTGATCATGACCAGCGAGCCTTTCGGTCCGGTGGCGCCGTGCGTGCCCTTCAAGACCCTGGACGAGGTGATCCGGCGCGCGAACTCGCTGCCCTACGGCCTGTCGTCGTACGTCTTCACGACGTCCACCAGGACGGCGCTGGCCACGCAGAACGGCATCGAGGCCGGCATCGTCAACATCAACCACTTCGGGCAGGCGCTGCCGGAAACGCCGTTCGGCGGCATCAAGGACAGCGGGATCGGGTCCGAGGGCGGCAGCGAGACCTTCGACGGCTACCTGACGACCAAGTTCGTCACGCAGATGGATTGAGGCAACGGGCTCGCGGGCGCCGACCGACCGGCCGGCACCCGCGAGTGGCCGCAGCGTCGCTACGACGCGACGGCGTCGAGAAAAGCGCGCAGCGCCGCCGCGCACTCACGTGCATGCGAGAACGGCAGGCCGTGGCGGGCGTGGGCGAACACCTGGAGACGCGAATCCGGCAGCGCCGCGTGCATCTCGGCCATCACGCTCACGGGGATGAACGGACTGCCGTCGCCGTGCATCAGCAGCACCGGGCATTTCACCTCCGGCAGGCGCGATCTCAGGTTCGTGTCGCGCAGGACCTGCAGTGCGTCGAGGATCGCATTGCGCGTCCACGCCGCCTGTTGCCGGGCGTACCAGTCGCGCTTGGGTCCGTCGACCGCCCCCGGATGGAAGCGGTCCGCCATCATCCCGTCGGACCACGCCTTCACCCCGCCTTCGTCCATCTGTCGGGCCCACGCCTGGACGCGGCGGATCGGCGAACCGACATCCGCACCGTTGCTCACCGTGAGGCTCTCGACGCGGTCCGGATGGGCGAGGGCGGCGTTGAGTGCGATGGTCCCGCCCATGGATTCACCGACGACGTGCATGCGCCGGGTGCCCGTCGCGTCGGCCACCGCGACGAGATCCTCGGTGAGCAGGTCGAGCGTCCACGGGAAGCCCTTCGGGGGGATGTGTGACCGGCCCGAGCCGCGCATGTCGAAACGCACGATGCGGAAGCGGTCGATCAGTGCCGGCAGCCACTCGGACCAGATGCCCGGGTGGGCGCCGATGCCGTGCTGGAAGACGATGGTGCCCGGGTCGTCGACCCAGGGGGCGGTGGCGTCGAAGACTTCGTAGTGCAGCGGGCCGGTCGAGGTGGACAGGATGGGCATGGCAGCAGTCGGCAGGAAGTGGGTGGGAAGTCAGCGGGTCGCGGTGCCGATGGCATCGAGCGAGCGGCCGCGCGTTTCGGGCAGCATCAGCAGGGCGAGCATCATGAGCGCGTACGCGCCGAAGGCGTACAGGCCGATGGCACTGCCCAGCGGCATCCGTTCCGAGAGGAATCCGACCAGTGCCGGGAACACCGCCCCCATCGCACGGCCGGCGCTGTAGCAGAAGCCCTGGCACGTGGCGCGCACCTCGGTCGGAAACAGCTCCGACAGGAACGGTCCCATCGGCGAGAACATCATCAGCGCGAAGAACCCGAGCGGGAAACCGAGCAGGAACACGGTCGTGTTGTCGATGGGCGCGAACATGTACACGACGATCAGCACGATCGACCCGGCGGCCGAGATCACGAACGTGCGCTTGCGTCCCAGCGCATCGGAGAGCAGCGCACCGCAGACGAAGCCGCAGAACGCCCCGAGGATGTGGAGCAGCAGATAGCTGCCGGTGCCGGTGGTGGACAGCTGCTTCGCGGTCTTCAGATACGTCGGCATCCACGTGATCAGGCAGTACACGCCGCCCTGCGCGCCCGTGATCATCAGCGTCGCCTTGAGCGTCGTCGGCAGGAACTGCGGCCGGAAGGCGACGAACAGGTGCGAGAAGCCCACGGGCGGACTGCTCGCCCGCCGGACGTGGAAGAGTTCGGGCTCCTGCACGTGGCGACGCAGCCACACGACCAGCAGCGCCGGCGCGAGACCGAGCCAGAACAGCATGCGCCACGCGGTCGTCTCCGGCAGCGTGGCGAACAGGATGGTGTAGAGCAGCGCGGCGGCTCCCCAGCCGATCGCGTAGCCGCTCTGCACGATGCCCACGGCGCGGCCGCGGTACTGGTCGCGGATGACCTCGCCCATCAGCACGGCACCCGCCGCCCATTCGCCGCCGAAGCCCAGTCCCTGCAGCGCGCGGAACAGGAACAGCTGGCCGAAGTCCTGCGCGAAGCCGCACAGGAAGGTGAAGAAGGCGAACCACAGGATGGTCCACTGGAGCACGCGCACGCGTCCGTAGCGGTCGCTCAGCATGCCGGCGATCCAGCCGCCGGCGGCCGACATCAGCAGCGTGATCGTGCCCAGCGTGCCCGCTTGCGACTTCGAGATGCCCCATACGGTGAGCAGCGTCGGGATGACGAAGCTGTACACCTGCATGTCGAAGGCATCGAGCGCCCAGCCGCCGAAGCACCCGGACATGGTCTTGCGCTCACGCGTGGTGAGGTCGCGCATCCAGCGGAACATCGTCCCTTCCTCCCGTCACTTGTCGTTGTTGTGTGGCCGCGCCGGTTCGGAGATACCCCCCGATCCCCCACGCTCCCGTCGGTCGCTGCCCCCTCGGGGGGCGCAGTGGCTTCGGGCGGCCGGGCGCAATTGCATGAACCCCCCACGCTCCCTTCGGTCGCTGCCCCCTCGGGGGGCGCAGTGGCTTCGGGCGGCCGGGCGCCACTGAGATTCGGAAGGCCGTGCGCGGACCCGGGCGTGAGTATGCCGAGGTTGCCCCGGGAAGCAATGCGCACCGCGGCATCGCGCGGTCGCATCCTCGGGACACCGCGCGCGCGTCGATTGGTTAGGATGCGTCCGGACGTCGTGCGGTCGGCTGCTGTGGCGCTGCGCCGGCGTCCCCATGACGAACAGACACAAAGGATGCCCCCGTGCCCCCATTCGAGAGCGTGGCGCTGGAACACGCGAGCCGACTCCTCAATCACGGACCGACCGTGCTGGTGACCAGTGCAGCCGACGGCCGACGCCACGTGATGGCCGCGGCGTGGTCGATGCCGGTGGAGTTCACGCCGCCCCGCATCGCCATCGTGATCGACAAGCAGACCCATACGCGGGAACTCATTCACGCGAGCGGCGCATTCGGTGTGTGCATTCCCGGCGCGGCGCTGGTGGATCTCACCTTCGCCGTCGGCAGCGAGAGCGGGCGGACCGTCGACAAGTTCGCGAAGTACGGAATCGCGTCGACCACCAGTCCGACCCTCGGCGTGCCGCTGATGCAAGCCGGGTGCGTGGCCTGGCTGGAGTGCCGGTGGATTCCGGAGCCTCGCTCGGAGGCGGTCTACGACACGTGCTTCGCCGAGGTGCTGGCCGCCGGCGCGGACATCCGCGTGTTCCGGCAGGGGCGTTGGTCGTTCAGCGACGACCACCCCGAACTGCACACGATCCATCACCTCGGCGGCGGCAAGTTCGTCCGGGGCGGAAGCTGTCTCCAGGCGAAGGCGCCCTGAGCGGCGCGTCGGCCGCCGAATCGGAGAGCCCGTGGGTGGGATCCTCGGTCATCGACGGGGCGCCGGTCCATCCGCGACGTGATCGACGCGTCGAATCCGCGCGCGGTCAGCGGCGGTCACCGGCGCGCGGCAACCGGGCGCCGGCGCCAGCCGCTCAGGCAGGCTGCGCGGCGCGATCGGGTCGCGCGACGCTCCGCCCGACGATGGTCGCCACGATCGACCCCGTCAGCAGGCAACCGCCCAGGAAGATCAGTCCGGCCTGGAAGCCGCCGACGTTGTCCTTCAGCCAGCCCACCATGAAAGGGCCGACGAAGCCGCCCAGATTGCCGACGGAGTTGATGAAGGCGATGCCGCCGGCCGCGGCCACGCCGGTCAGGTAGCTGGTCGGCATGGCCCAGAACACCGGTTGCGAGCAGTACATGCCGATGGCGGCGAACGTCAGCGCCACCATCGCGAGCACCGGCGAATCGATGTACGCGCTGCTCACCATGCCGACCGCGGCCAGCGCCAGTGCCCCCGCGCAGTGGAACACGCGTTCGCCCGTCCGGTCGGAATGGCGCGACCACGCCACCATGCAGACGGTCGCGATCAGGTAGGGGATGGCCATGATCAGACCGATGTGGAAGCTGTCCTTCACGCCCATGCCCTTGATGAGCTGCGGCATCCAGAGGCTCAGGCCGTAGATGCCGATGGCGAGCCCCGTGTACACCACGGCGAACAGCAGCACCTTCGGATGCCCGAGCGTCTGCCAGAGGGAGAGATGCTTGGTCTCGGTGCGCGAGTCGGCTTCGCGCTGGAGCTTGTCGCGCAGATGCGCCTTCTCGGCGTCGGTGAGCCAGCGGGCCTGGTCCGGACGATCGATCATCAGACGCAGGCACAGGTAGGCCATCAGCAGGGTCGGCAGGCCCTCGACGATGAACAGCCAACGCCATCCGGAATGCCCCATGACGCCGTTGAAGTACTTCAGGATCAGTCCGCCCAGCGGGGCCGCGATGGTGTTGTTGAGCGGGCTGATGATGAGGAACAGGCCGAAGATGCGGCCGCGATACTCCGCCGGGAACCACAGCGTCAGGTAGTAGATCACGCCGGGGAAGAAGCCGGCCTCCGCCACGCCGAGCAGGAAGCGGATCACGAAGAAGCCCACGTCGCCGTTGATGAAGCCCATCGCGATCGCGAAGATGCCCCACGTGAGCATGATGCGCGCGAACCAGAGCCGGGCACCGACCTTCGACAGGATCAGGTTGCTGGGCACTTCGCCGATGAAGTAGCCGATGAAGAAGAGGCCGGCGCCCCAGCCGTACACCGTGGCCGTGAACCCCAGTTCGCTGTTCATCGTCAGCGCGGCGAGACCGACGTTGAGCCGGTCGATGATGCAGATCAGGTAGGCGGCCAACAGGAAGGGGAGGACCTTCCACGCCATCTTGCGTACCAGCGCCTTCTCTTCCGCAGCCGTCATGTCACCGCCCCCCGCCGTTGTCGTGATGTGTCGTTCGTCGAGACCCGAGGCCGGACGCCTCGCGGTCGATGATATCGCTTCGCGACGCCCGCACCCGGGCGAGCCGGTCCCGGCGCCGAAGACCCTGCGCGTCGCTCGCGTACCGGGTGCAGCGCCGATGGCGCGGGGTTGATACTTGAGTCGACAGTCCCTACGCTCCGGCGCATCGCGAATGCAGATGGAGGCGCACCCCATGTCGACCGAAACCCTGGTCCAGTCTCTCTGGGATCACCATGCCCGCGGCGAATTCCTGCCGCCCGAATGGATGGGCAAGCTCGTGATGGCGGACGGCTACCGCGCCCAGCTCGGTCTGCTCGATCGCAAGGTCGCCGGCGGCGCCCGGCAGGTCGGCTGGAAGGTGGGGCTGACGGCGGCGCTCATGCGCGAGATGTTCCGCAATCCCGAGCCGGTGTTCGGGCACCTGCTCCAGTCCGGCCGCCGGGATTCCGGACACGCGTTCATCTGGTCGGACCTGCGCAAGCCCGCGGTCGAGAGCGAACTGCTGATCACGCTGGCGAGCGACCTGCAGGGACCGGCCGTCACCGTCGATGACGCGCGCAGGGCGATCGCCTCGGTGGCACCGGCGCTCGAGATCGTGGAACTGGGGCGCGCCGACATGCGCACGGATCTCGCCCTGGCGGTGGCGGACAACGTCGCGCAGCACGCGTTCGTGCATGGCGCCGCGGTGCCCCTGGGCGATCTCGACTTCGGTGCGGTGCGCGCAAAGGTCGAAGTCAACGGCGAGGTCGTCGCCGAGGTGGTGGGACGCGAAGTCATCGATCATCAGTTGCAGACGCTGGCGTGGCTTGCCGCGACCCTGCATCGATTCGGGCGGGGGCTGCGTGCGGGTGACTGCATCATGACCGGCTCGTTCACCAGGCCGCTGCCGATGCAGCCGGGCGATCGCGTCCGGACCACCTTCGACGTCATCGGGGCCGTGTCCGCCTCGTTCGCGTGAGGCGTTGCCGGGTTGACGTCCGCGCGGACGCTGCCCGCACGGCGCGGTACTAGCCCGGCTTCGCGGACGGCGCCTTCTTCCGCGGCGGTCGGATCGCCCCCGCCGTGGCCGCCCGCACGAGGCGGCGGCAGGTGGGACATTCCATGTGGCTCGGCGCGGGACACGCCGCCGCATGTCGCAGGCCGTCGCGCATGGCGCTCAGCCTGCGGATCGTCCGGTCGAGTTGCTGCGCCTTGGCGCCGAGCATCCGGCGATCGATGTCGGGCTGCCCGTCCGGCGAGAACATCTGCGCGATCTCCTCGAGCGAGAAGCCGGCGGCCCGGCCCAGCCGGATCAGCGCGAGGCGTTCCAGCACGCCCGGGTCGAAGAGGCGCCGCAGACCCCGCCGGCCGATCGACGCGATCAGCCCCTTCTCTTCGTAGAGGCGCAGTGTCGAGCTCGGGATGCCCGAGCGCTGCGCCACTTCCGCGATGTCCAGGGTCATCGTCCGCTTGACCTCAAGTCGACTTGAAGTTGCACAGTGGCGCTTCCTCGCATCGATGGCAACGACAAGGACGACGAACATGACGCACACGACGCAATCCGATGAAGCGCAGGCGACGCTGTGGAACGGCGCCGCCGGGCGCGCCTGGGTGGCCTTGCAGGACGTGCTGGACGCGATGCTGCAGCCGTTCGAGGACTGCCTCGTCGATGCGGGCATGACCGGATTCCGCGGACGGGTCCTCGACATCGGCTGCGGCACCGGCAGCACCACGCTCGCGGTTGCGCGGCGTCTCGGCGATGGCGGCCGGTGCATCGGCATCGACCTCTCGGCGCCGATGCTCGCCGCCGCCCGCGAGCGCGCTGCCCGCCAACACGTGTCGGCGAGTTTCCTCTGCGGCGATGCGCAGACCCATCCCTTCGCGCCCGGGAGCATCGACCACTTCCTGTCGCGCTTCGGCGTGATGTTCTTCAACGATCCCGTCCAGGCGTTCGCGAACCTTCGGCGCGCCGCGAGCGACGGTGCGACGTGCCGATTCGTGGCGTGGCGAAGCGCGGCCGAGAATCCGTTCATGACCGCCGCCGAGCGCGCCGCGGCACCGCTGCTGCCGGACCTTCCCGCGCGCCGGCCGGAGGCGCCCGGGCAGTTCGCGTTCGCAGACCGGCAGCGCATCGAGCGCGTGCTGGCAGCGAGCGGTTGGGTCGACATCGACATCCGTCCGATCGACGAGCCCTGCGCGCTGCAGGAGGTCGACGCACCGACCCGCGCCCGCGTCATCGAAACCGTCCGGGCGGCCTTCGATCCGTTCGTGCACGGCGCCGACGTGCGCTTCGATGCGGCGTGCTGGTGGGTCGCGGCCCGCACCGCACCGTCCCCCGTCGACGGAGGACGTCGATGACTGTCACTTCGACGACGCGCCATCCGGTCGGAACGGAAGACGTCGCGGACGGACGCCCGGCGCGGACGGGGATGGCGCGCCGGACGCACGCCGGCCTGTCGCACTCTTCGATGCTGGCGTCGCCGGGCACCAGCATCGCCAACGTGAGACTGCCGACGCCGGCGCGGGTGTTCGATGGCTCGTTCCCGGCGATCCGGCGCCTCGCCCGGCGGCCATCACGGACCGACATCGTCCTGACTAAGCGGGCATGGCACTGCTCGAACTGACACTCGCGGCCCGTGCGACCGCGATGACCCTGGGCCGCGGCCGCATCGGCGCGCTCAATCTCCTTCTGCCGTGCGGCGCCGCCGTCGGCCTCTTCGTGCGGATCCAGGCGACCGCGGCGTCACCGATGATCCGGATCGCTGCGCTTCGGGATCCGGTCCTGCGCGCCGGTCTCGCGATGAGTGCTTTGGTCTCGACAGTGATGATGGCCACACTCGTTTGTCGGGCCCTTCCCGTGACGTCGCAACGATGGGGATGGTTCCCGCGGCGGGACCGGCGGTCGCTGCGGTGACCGGTCTGCCGGCCGGGCCGGATGGCGGATCGCTTCGGGGCCTCGCGCATGACGCTCCTCGCCCTTGGCGGCATCGCGCGTGGTGCGCTCGTCTTTGCGGTGATGCCGGTGACCGTCGGGACCGCCGGTTACCTCGTGCCGATCATCGTCGTCACGTCCGCCGACACATTGTTCCGGGCCTCCAGCACCGCGGTCGTGGTGATCGAAGTCCGCCCGGAGCAGCGGGGCGTCTTTTCGGGTCTGCTCGATCTGGCGCGCAACGTCGGACGCATCAGCGGCGCGTCCGTGATGGGGGCGGGGTTCGCGCTCGGATCCGCGACGGACGACATCGCGACGACCCGTCCCAAGGCGGTCGCCACCGGCTCGCATGTCACGTTCGCCGTGGCGGCCGTGTTCGTGCGGGTCGCGCTCGCGGTCGCGACGCGAACGCACGGGCCTTCACATCATCGCTGCCGAGGGGCGTCACCGCTCGCACGATCGTGATCCGCTGAATCCGTCCCGCCGTTGACCGGCGTCGACCCTGCTACACGATCTCGCGGATCCGCTCGACGTGCGCAGCGAGCGAGCGCATGGCGACGGGCCACATCCGCGGCGGCACGTCGTCGTAGGCGCGTTCCAGCCACGCCTGCATCGTGCCGTCCGGCAGCGCGCGCATCACGGCGAGAATCTTCGCTTCCCGCCGAAGCCGGTGGGCGCGCAAGCGGCGGATGACGTCCGTCGCATCGTGCGGGTCACCGAAGACATTGCCCAGCACGTGGCCGTGCGCCGGCAGGATGAACTCGATGCGGCCACTGGTGCAGGCCGCCTCCAACCGGTCCAGCGAGGCCAGGTAGTCGCTCATGTGACCGTCGGGCGGATCCACGACGGTCGTGCTGCCGTTGAGCACGTGATCGCCGCTGAACAGCAGGCCGTCCTCCTCCAGCACCAGGCACAGATGATTGGCGGCGTGGCCCGGTGTGTGGACGACACGCAGCGTGTGGCGATGCGCGGGACCCTCCAGCACGAGGCGCTCACCGTCGGCGAGTTCGCGATCGGGGTCGAAGTGGCTCGCGGCCCGGGCCGTCGGCCGGGACGCGAGGCCGAGCAGCGCAGGCTCGGTCCCGTGGCGTTTGCACAACGCCTGAAGCGGGCGCGCGCCCGGCGAGTGGTCCGGGTGCGAGTGGGTGCAGACGATGAAGCGGATGTCGCCGCCCGCGGCTCGCCACAGCCGCTCCTGATGTGCCGGATCCTCCGGGCCGGGATCGATGACGATGTGGCCGGTGTCGGGATCGCCCACGATGTAGCTGTTGGTGCCGGGGCCGGTCATCACGCCCGGGTTGCTGCACGTCAATCGCTGGATGTTGCGCAGCAGCGGCGTCGTGCGGTCGGACTGCCAGTCGAGGTGGTGCAGCATCTGGCCGTCCGGACACACCAGCGCGAGTTCGCCGAACGGGGACTCGTGCTCCATGAAGCGCTGCTCGCGGCCGGCGATGAAGCCGGCGCGCGGGCAGCTCACGAACCAGGGCTGTTCCGCCGCGCAACTCGCCAGCACGTCGTCCACACGGCCGAAGGGTTGCAGGCGCTCCAGGGTGCGGATCGTCGGGAAGATGATGAAGAACTGCCCTGCGCGATGGCGCTCGAGTGCCTCGGCCGGCCGGACCCACACCGGCTCGAACTGCTCCCTCTCGTCCGCGACCGGCTGCTGGTCTTCCGGCATGCGTGCCACCAGGAAGGGCACGTCGAAGCGGCGCGGCAGGTCCCGGTCGGTGATCCAGTGCGCGAGGACGAACACGTCGTCGGCCGCCAACGTGAGCCCCCTGACCGCGCATTGGGCCACCAGCGATGCGTGGCGATCGAGCCCGGCGATATCCGCGCGGGTGGCATGGCTGCCGTCGGCGTGCCGCGCGAGCAGGATGCCGAGTTCCTCGAAGCTCTCGCGGATGGCCGCGATGGCCTGTGTGAGCCGAGTGTCATCCTGGGTCGGGCGCCGCGTTGCCCGGAGATGGGTTTCCGGTGCAGCGTCGGCGGCGTCGATGCCGCCGCCGGGAAACACATAGGCGCCGGGGGCGAAGCTGGCCGTCATGGCCCGGCGTGTCATCAGGACTTCGGGCCCTTGCAGGCCGTCGCGCAGCAGCAATACGGTGGCGGCCGGGCGTGGGACGGCCGGCGGGCGGGGAACGTGCAGCCGTTGAGTGGGGCGGACCATGCGCCATTATGGCCGGAGCCGAGGGTCGTACAGGATGTGCTCCGCGTTCGCCCGCCGCAGGGGCCGCGCCTCGACGCCGCGGCGCGACATGCGGGTCGGCGCGGCGGCGACCGGCGATGCGCTCCAGGAAAGCGATGATCCGATCCAGCGCCGACTCGCTCAGGCCTGCGGGTTCGGACGCCGGCATCACCCCGTGCGCGAGTTCCGCACGCGCTGCGGACTTCCGTTGGTCCGGGTGATTGAGGGTGGGGCAGGGGAAGGATTCCTTGCCGCACACGTCGAAGCCGGCCCACACGTTCGCGTCGTTGCCGCACCGTACCGCAACTGCCCGGGACGCAGGCGGGTGATTCCGTTCCGGAGGTTCGCCGGGCCGAATGGCCCATGGCGCGTCCGCCAGCCTGTTCCCACGGCGTCATGCACGGCAGATACCTTCCCGATCGTCGCTCGGTCGGACTCGGTCCCGCCGCGGCCCCCAAGAGACGTCCGATCACGTCATTCGCCCCGCGAGCAAACCACAAGACCGACATTCAGGAGCACTCCGATGAAACTGGCTCGACTCGTCCTGCTCGCTTCCGCATCGCTGACATCGATGTCGGCGCTGGCCGTGCCGTCCGTCGATCTGGCCGACTATCGTCTGGTCGGGCGCTACGAACTGCCGGAACCCACGCGTTCGACGGCGCCGACCGGCAGCGTGTTGGCGCAGGAGGTGTCGGCGGTCACGTGGAACCGTGACACCAACACGCTGTTCGTGGTCGGCGATGGAGGGACGGCCATCGTGCAGGTCGGTTTGACGGGTCGACTGATCGACTCCATGACACTCGCGCGCGATCCGGGCCGGCCGCAGGGGACCGCGTACTACGATCCGGAAGGTCTCGCTTCCCTCGGCGGCGGCAAGTTCGCCCTGGTGGAGGAGCGCGACCGGATCGTGAGCCGGTTCACGTACACGCCCGACACCACGCTCGCCTACGCCGACGCGCAGCACGTGAAACTCGGCACCACCGTCGGCAATGTCGGCATCGAGGGGATCACCAACGATCCGCTGACGGGCGGGCTGATCGCCGTGAAGGAGAAGAGTCCGATCGGAATCTTCCAGACGACGGTCGACTTCGCTGCCGGGACGGCCAGCAATGGTTCGCCGACCACGGTGAACGCCGTCAATCTGTTCGATCCCTCGCTCACGGGCCTGCTCGACATTGCCGATGTCTTCGCCCTGTCGAACATTGCCGGCATCGGCTCGGCAGACCAGCCCGACCTGCTCCTCCTGAGCCAGGAATCCGGCAAGGTCATCGAGGTGGATCGCAGCGGCAACATCATGGGCAGCCTGACGATCCCGTTGCTCACCACGAACCCGATCGGCTCGACGTTGCTGACCGGTGCACCCGGCACCACGCCGCTGGGCGTGGCGGACCAGCAGCACGAAGGCCTCACGATGGACGACCGGGGCGTCCTGTACCTCGTGAGCGAGAACGGCGGCGGCAGCGTCGACCATCCGCAGTTGTGGGTCTTCGCTCCGGTGCCGGAGCCCGAGACCTGGGCGCTGATGGCGGGGGGGCTCGGGCTCATGGGTGCGTCCATCCGCCGCCGCGCCCGCACCTGATCGTTCGTCCTCCCATGCCGTGTGACCCGGCGACCCTGCCCACCCTCGAGGAATCGCGATGATCCCCTTCCATCCGAAACATGCTGCGCTCGCGGCCATGCTCGCCGTCGGCGTCGTCCCGTCTCAAGCGGCCCTGATCGTCTCCGAAGTCGCCCCCTGGGGCAGCGGCAATTCGTCCTACGCGGCAGACTGGTTCGAAGTGACGAACACCGGCGTCGCCGCCGTGGACGTCCGCGGCTGGCGGATGGACGACGGCTCCAACAACTTCGCGACGACCGTCGCGCTCCGGGGCGTGACATCCATCGCGGCCGGCCAATCGGTGATCTTCCTCGAAGGGCGTGCCGACGGTGCGACCGATGCCGCGATCGATGCGGCATTCGTGTCGGCCTGGTTCGGTGCCAACGCGCCGGCCGGTCTGGTCATCGGCAACTACGGCGGGTCGGGCGTGGGGCTCGGCACCGGCGGTGATGGCGTCAACCTCTTCAAGGCTGACGGCACGCGGGTCACCGGCATCCGCTTTCCCGATTCCACGAGCTCCGTCGGGCGCTCCTTCGACAATGCCTCCGGTGTCGAGAATGCAGGCGTCGCGCAGTTGAGCACGATCGGGGTCAACGGGGCATTCCTGTCGTTCGACGGCAGTGCGACGGGTTCTCCCGGAGCCATCGCGGCCGTCCCGGAACCCGGCACCTGGGCGTTCCTGATTTCCGGTCTGGTGCTTCTCGGTGCCGCAGTGCTTCGCCGTGCCTGATGCTCTTTGCGCCGGGTAAGGCCTGAAAGCCCGGGCTGCGACACGGGGCCCGATCCGCAACACGCGGGCGGTACCGAATCTTGCTCGAGTCACGGTTCAGGGCGCCACGACGGCGCCATGACGTTGCAGGCCTCCATCGACTCGCGCAACGTGAACCGTCGTCCCTGGATCTCGGACATGATCCTCTTCGCCGGTACGGGATGGCGCACGTCGTCCTCATGTCGTTTGCGCTCGGGCCGGGCGGCCACGCGACAGGTGCGCGGGTCCAGTCGCTGCGTGATCCGCTCGATGACGCCGCCCTTGCCCGCGGTGTCACGGTCCTCGAACCGGATGACGCCCTTGTGGGGCGGGTCGCGGCGCCAGCGTCACCCGCCGATCGGCACGCTGGCGGACAGCAGGATCGATTCGAGCTGTTGAACGACGCCGTCCCAATCGAGAAGACTCGCCGACCGGCAGGCACGGGCCCCCATGCGGGCGGACCGCGAGGCATCGGCGGCGAGTCCGACGGCCATCTCGACGAACGCACGTTCGTCGTGGCACGGAGCGAGCATGCCATCGACTCCGTGTTCCACGTGCTGGGCCGCCGCGCCGTAGTCGAAGGCAGCGACCGCGAGGCCGCTGGCCATGGCTTCCACGGTGACGTTGCCGTAGGTCTCGGTCAAGCTCGGGAAGACGAAGACGTCGCCTGATGCCACGTGGGTCGCGAGATCCTCGCCGTGACGTGCACCGGCGAACGATGCGTAGGGGCAACGCTGCGCCAGCGTGCGACGCGAGGGGCCGTCACCGACCACCACGAAACGTGCCTCCGGAACACGCTGTCGGATCGTCTCGAAAGTCGTGGCGAGGAGCGCCGGATTCTTCTCCGGTGCGAGCCGGCCCATGTGCATCACGACCATCCCGTCCGGCCCCGCGCCCCACTGGCGCCGCAATGGCGCATCGCGCCGTGTCGGCGAGAAGAGTCGGGTGTCCACGCCGCGCGCCACGACCTTCACATTGCGAAAGCCGTTGCAGTCCAGCCTCTCGCGGATCGTCTCGCTCGGCACCAGCGTGGCGAGTGTCCGGTTGTGAAACTTGCGCAGGTAGGCGAGGACGGGCCTGCGCAACCAGCCGATGCCGTAGTGCTGGCTGTAGGCATGGAAGTTCGTCCTGAAGTCGGACACGACCGGCAGTCCCAGTTTCGTGGCCGTCTGCAGGGCGGACCATCCGAGGGGGCCTTCGGTCACGATGTGCACGACATCCGGACGACGCACTGACCACAGACGCGTCAGCGCCCGGCGTGCAGGAAGTCCCAGCTGCAGCGACGGGTAGCGCGGAATCGGGATGCCTCGCGTGAACAGTTCATGGAAACGTGAATCATCGGTTTCGCGTTCCGACGCATCCTGACGCGGGCGTATGAGCTGGATCTGATGGTCGCGACGGCGCAGTCCCTCGACGAACTGCGCCGCGGTCGTGGCGACGCCGTTGATCTCGGGCGGATAGGTCTCGGTGACGACGGAGATCCGCAGCGTCCGGCGACGGACGGGAAACGGCTCGAAGAGGATGGGAACGGCGACGCGATGCATCGATTGCCTCCTTGACCGGCCGACCATCGCACGGCGACGAGACGAGCAGATGTCGCTTCCGTGATGCTTTCGCGGCAAGGCCGCCGGCGCGGGAATCGTCCCGATAACGTCATCGATGTTGCGACGCGCTGCAATGATGGGTTCGTACGTTCGCCATGTGCGGCGCTCGTGCGCCGCGTTACGCGAGGACATCATGAGCGACTTTCTCGACGCCCTTCGAGTGCAGCGCTGGGACGACCATCGCTTCTATCACCAGAGCCGGGTCAACCAGACATTGCACTTCGTCAGCGCGGCAAGCTTCATCGTGGCCTACGGCTTCCTGCTCGTCGACCCGGCGATCTCGGCGCTGATCGGCTGGCTCGTTTCGATGACCACGCGGCAATCGGGCCACTTCTTCTTCGAACCGCAAGGCTATGACCCGGTGAATCGCGTCACCCACGAATACAAGGAGGCCGTCAAGGTCGGGTACAACCTGAAGCGGAAGATCGTGCTGATTGCGCTCTGGGCGCTGTTGCCCTTGGTGCTGCTGGCGGAGCCGTCGCTCTTCGGTCTGCTGGTGCCGCACGCCAGCGCGGCGGCGTTCGTTCACAACGCCGGGTGGGTCTGGTTCGCCCTCGGCGTGGGCGGATTGATGTTCCGCACGGTCCACCTGTTCTTCCTGCGCGATGTCCGGACGGGGTTGGTCTGGCTCACGAAGATCCTGACGGATCCGTTCCACGACCTGCTTCTGTACCGGCGCGCCCCGCTGCATCTCATGCGGGGGGAACGGATCGATCCGATGCATCACGTCCAGGGGCCGTGAGCATCGCCGCGGGGATCATCGTCGAAGCGATTCCAGGCGATGCCTGAGCATTTCACCGAAGACGGTTCGGCGGATGGATCGCCCGTCCGGTCCGCCGGTCCACCACCAGCCGTCGTCCAGCATCGCCTTCGCGCCGGCCACGAAGCGGTCGGCCACGGTTTCGAAGTCGCTCGCGGTGACGTTGAGACCGAATATCAGTCGGCCCGTTCCGACCCAGCTCAGCGCCAGTCCCTCGGCGCGCAGATAGTATTGGAGCATCCAGTGGTAGCGCGACGGCTGCGTGTAGCTCACCGTCCAGATGGAGGACAGGTTGGCGACCCGCACCGGCGCGCCGAGCCGCCCCAGACGCGCATTCAGTCGCGCAGCGCGTTCGTTCCAGGTGTCGTCGAGGCCGTCATAGAGCGCGCGAATCTCCGGACGCTGCATGCGCTCGAGGAACACCTGCATGGTCGTCATGACGTACGGATGAGCATTGAAGGTGCCGCGGGCAAGGCAGACGTCGGCGGGGCGGTCATCGCGGAAGCGCCGCATGAGCGCATGCAGCCCGCACAGCACGCCGACCGGGAACCCGCCGGCGACGGTCTTGCCGTACGTGACCATGTCCGCGCGTACCCCGAAGTATTCCTGCGCGCCGCCGGGCGCCAGACGGAATCCCACGAAGACCTCGTCGAATACCAGCACGATGCCTCGCTCGGAACAGACGTCCCGGAGCCGCCGAAGCCAGTCTCCATAGGCCATCCGATCGAATCCCGGGATGGCACGACCGTGGACGAGCGAGCCGTCGCCCGGCGCCGCGACGTTGGGGTGAAGCGCCTGCAGCGGGTTGACGAGGACGCAAGCGATGTCGCGCCGCGTGCGCAGGACCTTCAGCGTGCGTTCATCCATGTCACGCAGGGTGTAGGTTTCGCGCGCGGGCGTGGGATTGCCGACGCCGGGCTGCACGTCGCCCCACCAGCCGTGGTACGAACCGCAGAAGCGCACGAGATGCGTGCGGCCGGTGTGGTAGCGCGCGAGCCGGACGGCCTGCATGACGGCTTCGGTGCCGGACATGTGGAAGGAAACCTCGTCGAGGCCCGAGATCTCCCGCAGTCGATGCACGTTGTACGCGACCGACGGATGGTACGGCCCGAGAACGGGTCCCAGCGAGGCCGCACGAGCGCTGCCTTCGGCCATGCATTCCTTGTAGAAGTCGACGCCGAAGACGTTCACGCCGTAGGAACCGGTCAGGTCATGGAACGAGTTGCCGTCGAGGTCGATGAACTCGACGCCGGACGCGGCCTGCACGAAGGCGCCCGCATCGAGGTGATCCGCGACGGGGCGGCGGAACTGGAAGGGGACGCGATACGCCGAGGTGAACTGCAGATCGGAAAGCGCATCCCGGATCTCGGCGGTGCGGCGGACGGTCTCCGGATACCGCTCTCGATAGGTGGCCGAGAGTCGGCTGAAGGCGTTCATCCGCCGCGCCACGACCGGCTCCGGTGCGCCGTCGGCCTCGAAGAAGCGGGCGCCGTCGTACTCGTAGAAGGGGAGGAGTTTCGCCATGAAGCGGCTCATCCGGGCATGCCCCGTGAGCGACGGATGCTTTGCACGAGAGAGCGCCAGGCGCGCCTTCAGTCGGGGGGTGAGCGCGGCCAGCGTCGCAACGCCTGCCGCGGAAAGGGCCGTTGAGAGATCCATGCGCAACGTTTACCCGCACACCTTTACGAGACCATGACCATCCGCGCCGCCTTGCTCCGCCTCGTTCGACAGGAGGACATCAACTTCCTGCTCACGAACCGCCTTCCGCGTCGCTGGGTCACCCAGTTCATGGGCTGGTTCAGCCGGATCGAGACGCCGCTGATCCGGGATGCGTCCATGGCCGTCTGGACGTTCTTCGGCGATCTCGATCTCTCGGATGCGCGGCGAACTTCCTTCCGGAGCATGCACGACTGCTTCATCCGGGAGCTCAAGCCCGGTGCAAGACCCGTCGATCCGGATCCGTCGGTGCTCGCCAGTCCTTGCGATGCGATCGTGGGCGCATGCGGCGTGGTGGCGGACGGGGTCGTGATCCAGGCCAAGGGGTTTCCGTATCGTCTCGCGGATCTCCTGTGCGACCCGGAACTCGAGGCGTCGCATCGGCACGGTGCCTACGTGACCTTGCGCCTCACCTCGGGCATGTACCACCGGTTCCACGCACCCCATGACTGCCGGGTGCGACGCGTCACCTACATCTCGGGCGACACATGGAACGTGAATCCGATCGCACTGAAGCGAGTGGAGCGCCTGTTCTGTCGAAACGAGCGAGCCGTGATCCGCGCCGAAGTGCCCGGTGGATGGGGTGGCATCACTCTGGTGCCGGTGGCGGCGATCCTCGTCGCGAGCATTCGGCTGCACTGTCTCGAGGGATTGCTTGACCTGAAGTATCGCGGGCCGAATCAGATTGCATGCGATGCATCGTTCGCCAAGGGGGACGAGATGGGCTGGTTCGAGCACGGATCGACCATCATCGTCTTCGCGGAACCCGGGGTCGTCCTGTGCGAGGGCATCCGGGAAGGGGAGCGGATCCGGATGGGTCAGGCGCTGCTGAGACGCCCGCGACCGCCGTGACGGGTGTCAGGGCGTCTCGAGTGCCTCGGCGGGCGCGGTCTGACGCACGAACGCCGGAGTGCCCGGGGCGACCACCGGGACACCGGGAAGTGTTGCCACGGTGAAGTCGCTGAGCCGGAAGTCCTCGATGGCCTTCCAGTCGACGATGCGCAGTTCGCCACTGTCGAGTTCCACCAGGGCGGTGAGGCTCTCGACCCAGTCGCCGTCGTTGCAGTACAGGATGCCGTGCATGTCGCGGATCTCGGCCTTGTGGATGTGTCCGCAGACGACCCCGTCGAATCCGCGACGCCGCGCTTCGGCGGCAAGCGCCGTCTCGAAGTGGGAGATGTAGCTGACCGCGTTCTTCACCTTGTCCTTGAGAAAGCGCGACAGCGACCAGTAAGGCAGCCCGATCCTGGCCCGTGCGCCGTTCAGCCACTGGTTGAGCCTGAGAGTGAACATGTAGAGCTGATCGCCCACCAGGGCGAGCCACCTGGCGCCGCACACGACCGCGTCGAACAGGTCTCCGTGAATCACCAGGAGACGGCGGCCGCTCGCTGTCGCGTGGGTGGACTCGGCACAGACCTCGATGCCTCCGAATGCCAGCCCGAGGAAGTGGCGCATCGCTTCGTCATGGTTGCCGGCGACGTAGATGACGCGTGTGCCCTTGCGCGCCTTGCGAAGCAGCTTCTGCACGACGTCGTTGTGGGACTGGGGCCAGTACCAGCGGCGTCGCATCTGCCAGCCGTCGACGATGTCGCCGACGAGGTAGAGCGTGTCGGACTCGGTGTGTCTCAGGAAGTTGAGAAGGTGCTCCGCCTGGCAGGTCGGCGTTCCGAGATGGACGTCCGAGATCCAGATCGTACGGAATCGGTAGTGAGGCAGCGCGTCGTCTTCCACGGGTCCGCGGCTCGGCAGGAATGCGCCGCAGCATGGGAGGCGGGGACGTCAGGGGCGTGTCAGCGGCGTAACGGTTTCGTGACACGAGCGGTGCAACGCCCGTCGGTGCCGTGGCACAGCGAAACGTTCCGTTGCCGCTTCGTCGGGAGAAGCAGGGCATCGTGCGCGGCGCATCCATCGTTCGGACGTGACGAGCGGCACTTCGGAGGCCCCCGAGGATGTGCATACCGCCCGGCTCGCCGTGACGTCGCCGGATGCGTCGGCGGCGCATGACCGATGGATTGCCTGCGCTGGTCATGAGTGACCACGACCCGGTCGTCACCGCACACGGCCGGGAAACCTTCGCTGCGTAGTGTTGCGGCTGCACCGGGGGTGATTCGTCCCGGTCATTTTCAGCGGTATGCACGCACAGAAGGAGAGACCTCATGCACGCCCTCAAGCAGTGGACGCTGGCAGCGGTGACTTCGCTTTCCGCAGGCCACGTTGCCGCAGTGCCGATGGTGTCCGGCCAGTGGTACCTGTTCGACGCCTACGCCGACAGCGTGGATTCCCCGTGGGTCGATGAGAACCTGGATGCGCTTCACTTCGAGGTGACGCTCGCGACAGACGCGCTTTTCACCGTGGTGGACGGCGGGTTGTCGGGCGGCCGCTACGAGGTCTTCGTCGACGGAGTATCCCGAGGTCTGACGGACGTTCCCGCCGATGCAGGAGATGTGTCCAAGGATCTCGACTTCGACGCAGCGCTCGCCGATTCCCGCTGGTCTCGCGGCGGCTTCCATCTCTCCGCCGGGACCTACACGATCTCGGGCAGGGCTGTGGCATTCGGGGCCGATGTGCTGGCCGAAACGGGGGGCGTGATGCTGACGCCGGTTCCTGAACCCGGGACGTGGGCCCTCGTCGGTGTCGGCACCCTGCTGACGGGCGCCGCGCTTCGCCGGCAACGTTCCCTCTGAGAGGACACGAGATCATGAGACCTTCGCTGCTTCGAATCATCGCGTCCGTGGCGCTGGCCGCTTCGGCGGTTGTGCCTGCCGTCGCCGCCGACGTACCGGTGCGCCTGATCGGCTTCAACGACTTTCACGGCAACATCAATGCGCCGGGCAACTTCTCCGGCAATCCCGCCGGCGGCATCGACTATCTCGGTGCGTACGTCGCGAACCTCCGCGCCACGGCGCCGGTCCCGGCCAATACGCTGGTGCTGCACGCGGGAGACATGGTGGGCGCGAGCCCGCTCGTGTCTGCGCTGTGGCACGACGAACCCACCATCGAAGCGATGAACAAGATCGGGGTGGACATCGCGTCGGTGGGAAACCACGAGTTCGATGAAGGCCGTGCCGAATTCCTGCGTCTCCAGAGCGGGGGATGCCATCCGACGGACGCGAACAGCTGCGCGGGTCCCGACGGGACGTTCACGGGCGCGAAGTTCCAGTTCCTCGCCGCCAACGTCGTCGATCAGGCGACGGGGAAGCCGTTGTTTCCCCGCTACGTCGTCCGAACCTTCGGTGGTGTTCGCATGGCATTCATCGGCATGACCCTGGAGGGGACACCCAACATCGTGACCCCTTCCGGTGTCGCGGGTCTCGCCTTCAACGACGAAGCGCAGACAGTGAACGCCCTGATCCGCACGCTGAAGAATCAGGGCGTCAATGCGATTGCCGTGGTGGTCCACGAGGGCGGGAACGGCGTGGCATCGATCAGCGGTTGCGCCGGCACGGGCGACATCGTCCCGATCGTCGCGGCCCTCGACAACGCGGTGGACCTGGTGATTTCGGGCCATACCCATCAGGCCTACCTGTGCAGCCTGCCGAACTCGGCAGGGCGCAACATCCCCGTCACGAGCGCCAGTGCGTTCGGCCGCGTGTTGACCAGGATCGATCTTGTTCTAGACACGGTCACGCGCGACGTCAAGTCCGTCACCACGGAGCAGGTGGTGGTCAATCGCAACAACGCCAACATCACCGACGACCCCGCGTTGACGCCGGTTCGCTTGGCGTTGGGGAATCTCGCCACCCACTACAACAACAAGGTGGCGCCGACCGCCGGCCGAGTCATCGGCAAGGTGGCCGCGGACGTGACGGTGACGGTCAATGCCGCCGGCGAGAGCCTCGTGGGCGACTTGATTGCGGACGCACAACTGGCTGCCACGGCCGCGGACGGATTCGGCAACGCCGTCATCGCCTTCATGAATCCGGGCGGCATTCGCGGCACGACGGGGTTCGCCTTCAATGAGTCCGGCGCGGAAGGGAACGGCAACGTCACGTACCAGGAGGCCTTCAACGTCCAGCCGTTCGGGAACAGCCTCGTGACGATGACGCTGACCGGCGCTCAGATCGAGACGTTGCTGGAGCAGCAGTTCGTGGGCTGCCCCAACGGCCAGACGTTCAATCGGGTCATGCAGGTATCCGCGGGCTTCAGCTACACCTGGGACAACAGTCGACCCGCGTGCGACAAGGTGGATCCGGCAACGATCCGGCTGAACGGCAACCCGATCGACCCCGCGGCAGCCTATCGCGTCACGGTGAACAGCTTTCTCGCCACCGGCGGTGACCTGTTCCTCGTGTTGAACGACGGCACGAATCGTCTGGGCGGCGCAATCGATCTGGACGCACTCGAGAACCACTTCAAGCCGTCACTGCAGCCCGCGCCCAACGGGACGCCGTACGTGGCGCCGCTCCGCAATCGCATCCAGCGCCTCAACTGATCCGCTGACGACCCGCCTTCCTGCTCTTTGGCCCGGCGGCAATCTGCGCCGGGCATTTTCTTCCGGGACCGGATCGCTCGGGGGTGATGGCGCGTCGTGGCTGTTGCGCGTCGAGCCACGCCACGTATCGCCGCCCGGGAACTATGGTCCGTCCGACCGGCAGCAGTCGCATTCATTCGCTTGCTTCGGGGCTGGCGCGCACGGCTGCGCCGCTGCATCGCCCGCGCAGCAGGGCGCCGCGCCTGTGACTCGTGCCGAAGCCGCTTCGGCCATCTGGTGACCCGCCATCAGGCCGGCCTGGATGAACTGTTCTTCCGGGATCGTCTCGTAAGTACGGCCATCGACCTCGAGCGTGCGGCAGTCCGACTCGCCGCACACGGAGCAGCAGCGACTCATGCCGACAGCGGCATCGAGCCAGTCCTCGAGGGGGCGGTTCGCGATCCATACACGATTGGACTCCGACGGATCTGCCTTGAACGCCTCCTCGCCGATTTCCTGCGTCTCGAGCACGGGCTCGATGCCCAGCGGTTGGAGCGAGACAGTGAGCTTGGCCACCGCCGCCTCCAGTTCGCGGCGCGTATTCCCGCAGCGCACGCAGGTCTCGCCGCCTTTGACGAGCCGCTTCCACACGATCGGCATCGGTTTCATCTCGTTGTCCATGCGCAATCAATCACGGCCCTACTATGCAAACTTGCTGGCGCGTAAGCATTGACGCATGTCATTCCACGCCGCCGATCTCCGCGGCAGGGGGTGGCGTCCGCCGACGCTCCCAGCGTCCCGCACCCTGCGTGTGTCGATCGGACTGGACTTGTGATCACAGTGGTAGGTATCGACAGAACCAAGTAAGCGCCGCCCGGGTGCGTCACCGGCGTGTGACCAGGGGGCACGAGCCCCGCAAATTCACCGGCTGCGCCACGGCCTGCGTTCGGAGGATGTCTCGGCATGATGCGCAAGCGGTGTTCCGCGTCCGGTACGGCGTCTTGCGTCTTAGTTGAGCTGCTGCGCGCGAAGGACGAGAGTCCCGATCCGAGTCGACGGGGCATCGGGAGAGCGAAGGGTGGGACCGCAGCATCCTCGGCCACCCATGCGGGGCAATCTGAGGATCAGTTCGGCGCCGGGAGGATCCGCGGAGAGTCACGGCAAATCAAGAATCAGCCGAAGCGTCCCGACTCTTGCGACGTCCGGTCCCGGGAGATGTGGAGGTATCGGCGCGATATCAAGGTCGAGGCGCTTCGTGCTGCCCATCGGCGCAGTGCCACAAGTAGATCCAGCGCCGATGCAATCGAGAAAGGATCTTGGGGGGAACCGTATTCACATTCTGGGCGGAGAGGCCCGTGGATACTGCGTCTAGGCGGTTCGAGGCGCATGAGTTACCACGGTGCCTGGACTGGTTATCACGCTCGGCAAGGGTGTCGCCCCTGCCGGCAGCGACGCGGGGCCGGGCGAAGCGTAGCGGGAATTCAGCGCTGAAATGCGTCGCCAGCCAAAGCCGGGACGCCACTACCTCGGACGGGTTTGCTCCTTCGCAAGAACGGCATAGGCGGCATTGACGTGATCGGCCTCCCGTTGGAACCGCTCGCGATCAGACTTGGACATCGATTCATTCCTCGTTGGCGACGCGCGCCCCACCAACTCCCTCCTGGTCTGCTCGATGGACTCCCATGGCGTCCCGGGATTGGCCTTGAGCGCCTTGTATGCCTCTTCAAGAGGCATGCTGGGCGTCGCGGCGACGGGGGCTGGCGCGGGTTGATGTACGGCCGGCCTGATCGGAGGCTCAGCTTGGCTCGACACGAGGTCGCCGGAAGCCGCATCCAATCGCCTCGATCGGCGGATGCGGTGCGGAGCTGACTCGGACGTGTGTTCAAGCTGGAAGTGACTCGGGCTCGACTCGCCGCGTGCGCCGCGCAATGCCGCCCTGACCTTGTCCATCAGAGCTACGGCCCTGGGGACCTGTCGAAACTCGAGTTCGTGCGCAAGCTGCCCGAGGATCTTGGGATCGGACTTGCCCGACTCGAACATCTCCTCGAGCTGAGCCACGCGCATTTGCATGAGTGGCCGCGCCATGGTCAGCCTGCCTCCTGCGATTGATCCACACCGAACGGGTCGACGTCCCTGGATGTGACCCAAACGCTCGTATCGACAACATCGGACCCGATTGCCTCAATGCCGAGATGCTCCAGGGTGAGCATGAGGTCATCCAGGACGGCTCGCCGGCGCCTCACGAAGCTCGAGGCGAAGCAGCGCCAGAACGTCCAGCCCGCACGCTCAAGGACTCGCTGCCGTGCCATGTCGTCCTGCCATTGACCGGGCCCGTGAAACCGATCCCCGTCGCACTCCACCGCGAGCCGGCGACCGTCGCGACCCTCGATGACCAGATCTATCCTGAATGCGCCGCATTCGACTTGCGGTTGGACGCAAAAGCCGCGGCGCACAAGTTCATCGAACATCTCACGCTCGAAGCCGGACTCGCATCGTTCACGGAGCGCATCGACCTTTCGCGAATCTCGCTGGAAAGGTTGCTTGAAGTGCCGGATGACCTTTCCATTCAGGGAGTCCTCCTTGACGTCGTTGTCCGTTACCGACCGAAACAGATACATGCGGTCGCGGGCACGTGACAGAGCTACGTTGAAGCGCTGGTGCATGTCCGCCCGGCTTGCCGCAGCCCGATCACCCGCGGCAATGACCATGGACACGAGCATGATGTCTCTCTCTCGGCCTTGGAACACGGGCGGCGGACCGATTGCGATCTTCCGGTTGACCACGTCGACGGGCGAAATCTGCTCGGAGACCAGTTCGTGGATGTGTGCCGCCTGTTCGTTCCCGAGCAGTGTCACGACACCGAGGCTGCGTCCGTCAAGGACCGGATCCGCGAGGATGGACTTGATCTCATCGACAATGGCCTTGGCCTCGGCAGCGTTCACGTCGCCATTGCGGTGCCCGCCTTTGACGAAGACATCAACGAGTGGAGGATCAAGGCGTTCCGTTGACTTCGGCAAGCGAAGCGGGCGGATGTCGCCCTGATAGAACTCCCTGTTCGAGAACTCGATGATCGCCGGGACACACCTGAAGTGTTCCTTCAGCATCACGGAGTTGCCAGCAAAGACGACACGTGCCAGATCGTAGATGGACTTCTCGGGAGTCATCTCCGATCCGAACGGTTGGCTGGTCAGGAATCGACCAACAAGTTCCTTGATCTTTTCCTCCGCGGTACCGACGGCAGACGGCGATACCTGTTTGTGGTCCCCGACGACAAGTACTTTCCTGCCGCGAAGGAGAGAGGGAAGTGCCCATATGTCGGACTGCGACGCTTCGTCAATCACAACCAGGTCGAACAGACCGACTTCGGGGGGAATGGTCTCGGAAACACGCCAGTGCGGCAGTACCCAGCAAGGCACGGCTTGATAGGCACGGCTCATCGCCTCACGCGCGTTGCGCCGGTAGCGCACCGCGCGTATCCCGGTACCGGCGCCCATCGCCTGAACTGCGTTGAGATAGGCCTGGAGAGCCTGGCGAACCGAATCCGGTGAGTTGCGGAACACGCCGAGCCAGGTCTTCTCGGCGACGAGTTCCTGGTAGGTTCGGGCAAGGGATCGCGTCAGGGACTGACGTTCATCAAAGAGGGTTCGCAGAGTCTGATGCCCATCGATCCGGTCCAGGAATCGAACGGCTTGACGCCATTCCCACGCGTCACGCCAATCCGTCGGCGCGACGGGATCCAGATCCGCGCTCGCGGGCACTGAGCGAAGTCGCGCGGCCCATTTCGGAGCACCCGCCGACTCGATGGCTTCGGCGACCCGCGCAATTTCATCAAACCAAGGTCGCAGGCCCGCAAGTCTCGCCAGTTCGATTCGCAGACGACGCCACGTCGCCTCCAGTCCCGGCTCCGTTGCCCTTTCCTTGCCAAGAGACCCTTGCAGGAATTGGCGCAGCTCTTCGACAACGGCCCCCGCGTGCCCTTCAAGGGACCGAATGAATTCCTGGATTCGCCTCAGGGCATAGGACAGGCGCTCCTTGTCGACATGTGCCTGGACGCTCGCATAAGCGCGCGCGATGAACGGCTCGCCGCCATCCCACACCTTGTCGGCAGCCGTTCGACCGTATACCTGCTCCAGCTCAGAGTGCAGACGCGAGTCGTACTCAAAGACGAGGCGGATGGAATCGTCGATTAAGGCCTGGAGCGAAACGATGGCCTTGAAGCTGGCGTCGACCCCGGCTTCTGCGGCCGGCAAGCCAAACTCGGCCGAAAGCGCTGTCCACTTGGAAAGGCATTTGCGCGCGTTCAATCTCCAGTCGAGGCCTCCTTTCGCCATTGCCCAGTCTCGGTCGGTGCGCGGGGATCCGCCGCCGATCGCCATTGCTGCTAGGAGTCGGCGAGCCTCTCCCTTGCCGAAGGGTAGACCGAAGGCGCTCTTGCCTGAACAGAGCCGGTGCACCGCATCCTGGACGTCTTGATTGAGTTCCGCGTTTGGAGGGATGTCCACGGCGTGGCTGAGTAGTCGCCTCCGTTGCTGCTCCAAATCACGAACGTCCTTTCCGAGGGCAACGAGTGACTGCAGCAGTGGATCGGTCTGTTGCAGATCGGTCAGACGCTTGGCGAACGAGCCGAGCCACGGCTGGCGAATGCCCGAGAGCCTCGCCTTGAGGGCAATGCGCTCCTCGAGGAACGTCAGCAGGCTCCGCGCCCTCTCGAACGTCTCCGTGCGCGAGTCCATGAGGGGGAGAGTTGCACCGCTAGCCACGCTGCCTTCTATGGCCTTTGCCTTGACGACATCGCGGTGGAGTGCGAGGACGTCTTCCCAGGACGGAAGCGAGTCCGTGCTCGGTAGCCTGCAGCCAACGTACCGCAGGTCATCGCCAACGGCCATGCGGGCTCGACGGACGGAATTGACGGCGTCGTCGTCGAACCCCGGTGGGGTTGACGGCTCCGAGGAGGGAAGGTCATCAAACCACTCGTACGACACCGAGCCGTCAATGACGGTCCTCGCAAGCTCTTCGGGGCTCAGCGTGCGACCGTGATAGGTATAGCTCCGCATGTGATTTGCGGCAAAGTCCGAGATTGCTCGGTCCACCTGAGAGATCTTGGCGTGCAAGCGGTTGAGTTCCTCTTCTGCGGCCCGAATCCGGGCTTCCGAACGCGCTGGATTGATGTCGGAGACCTGGGACGCAATCGCTTGAATCGAATGTTCGAACTGCTTCATGCCGTCGCGTTCGTCCGACAGGAGGGAGACGCTCAACGGACGGATCGCTTCGGGCAGCTTCTCCTGCAGCACGGCCAGGGCGGTTTCGCCCTTCGCAGTCACCAGGACGCGTTGTCCTTGAGCGAGGTAGTGGCAGATGACATTGGCGATCGTGTGCGTCTTGCCGGTGCCGGGCGGCCCTTGAACGACCACGCCGTCATTCGTATGCAGTTTCTGGACTATCGAGACTTGTTCGTCGTTGTAGGGCATGGGGAAGTACAAGTCCTTGGCCACGGCGCCGCCATCGCTCGTGGACAGCCCGCGGAACGGCTGTTCCGGGCGGACCTTCACCGTGGAATCGCCAACTTCGACCAGGCTGCGGATCACGTTTGGGAGTGCTTCCGCCTGCTCCACCTTCTTCTTGAGTCGGCGGATGTCTTCAAGGAAGACGTCGCCGGATCGCTTGCGGCCGAACAGGACCCAAGTTCTCGAAACCGTCAGTTTGTCGCCCGGCGCCGGGGGAGCCGGATCCTCGAGATCCTCCGTGTACGCTCCGGAAGGGTCCAGGTAACCAACCGCTGCCTTCAGCGTCGCATTGAAGGTCGACGACTCGAACGGATTGACTCGGTTGGCCCCGGTCGACAGCACGTTCCGCCAGAACGCCTCCAGTGGCGCGACGCCCCCGATTTCCATGGCGACGTAGCAGTCGACTTCCAGCCGAGGTTCGACGTCTCGCGGACGGACTTCGAGATCGAACGATTGCTCGTCGAGCGAGATCTCGCAGGCTTGCACGATGAGTGGATGCCTGACCGGCGTCGCCACGCCTTCCTTCTTCCAGCTTGCGTAGCCGATGCCCCAGGCGAGTTCCAGGGGGGTCTCGGCTCCTTCAGCCATGATTGCCTGGTGAAGGGCAAACAGCTTGTTGTATCGGACGATTGTCTTGCGCCGAGGCTGCTCCGCCAGCGCCCATGGGGTCCACTGATTCCGGACATACCAGTCGAAGAGTTCCCGAATTCCAGGATGATCGTCGAGTATCTCGCGACCGACTTCGCGTTTGCCCTCCAGGCGCGCCACCTCCTGTCGCAGTTCGGGGATCTTCTCCGGGTTCTTCGGCAGGATGATCCATGGCCGAAGGACGTCTTCGGGCTCGGGTGGCGCGATCTCGCGCAAACGGGGTATCCGGAGCCAGATGTCGTCTCCATCCGACTGGAGGTTGAACTGGATGCCAGGCAACGTCCGGAGTTCATGTTGGTAGGCGACAAAGAACTCGGTAGGGACGGAAAACGCCGGCTTGGACTTGAGCTTCTCGACCTGCTCGATGTAGCTGAGCAAGTCCAGCACGAGCGTGGCACCCGGGGCGAGGTCGTGGCTCACGTCGCGACCTCCTTCCGGTGGATCATTTGGCGAACGGTACGAAGAGTCACATCGGATCGGCCTGACAAACGAACTGGCCTCCCCGCCAAATCGAATCCGGGTGGGCGGGGAGGCGCAACGAGCACGATCGAATGCATGGACGTTCGGTCAGGTGAAGCGCGGCAGTCCATGGGGTTTGATGTTCGCCAGGCTCGGGCAGGTTGGTCGTCGGCGGAGCGCAACATTACCAATTCTCGACGACCGACGGCTACTGCCCGGAATGGCTGTGGCTGAACAAGCGCGGACATCTCGTTCGGAGGGCATGCAAACGTGCTTGAGAGCGCCCGACGTGACGCCGGAGTGGAACCTGGGCAATTCCGGGTGCTTCATGGCCGGTACGATGTGCCGCATAGTCCGACGGGGGCTTTTGGCGGCCCCCGACCTTTGGTACCTTTGGGCGTAGTTCACGACGTCCGACCTTCTTCGGAGAAGATCATGGTCACATCGCCCTGCAAGCCTTCGGGCCCGACGAAGCGCTTGGTCGCCGCCGCTCTCGTACTGACCATGGCACTTCCCGCCGTCTCCATGGCGGAAGGGGGGAGAACGCGGGGGACCGACGGAGGGCCGGCGAGATCGGGGTCCTCCTCTAGCCCGTCCCGTTCTTCCGGCGCGTCGCCCTCCGGTGGTTCGTCGTCCGTCTACTACCCGAGTTACGGGGTGGACGATGGGTCCGCCCAAGCGGCGGCCGGCGTGTTCGCTCTTGTCTACCTGGGCGTCAAGTTCCTCGACTGGCTGTTCTCGCCATCCAAACCTCGGCCGTCCGCTTTGGCCGCGCCCGTACCGGTTCCGGCGCCGGACCTTGCCCGCAATGCGCGCGATTCGAATCAGAGCGTCCAGGAACAGCGGCTCTCCAGCCTGCTGGCACCGGTAGAGAATCCCTGGGCGAGGTCCGCAGGCCGTGGCAGGGCGGACTGCCTACCGACAAACCCCTGGGCGTCGGCATCTGCATCCACTCCCGCTGTAGCGTCGCCGGACAATCCGTGGGCGAGTGCGGATTCGGCGCCCGCGAATGAAGGGAGGTGTCAGGCGCTCTGGGCGGATGTTTCGCAGCGGCTCCAGGAACTCGAGTTTCTCCAGAAGCAGGCATGGCTGTCGTGCGACAGCCGGTACGAACATGGCCCCAAGTGGAATGCGTGCGCTGAAGCCGAGATCGAACCTATCCAAGCGCAATACCGTGAGATGGCCGCGCGCCGGAGTGAGGAGGCCAACGCCTGCCGCGGCTGGGTCGCGCGGAATCAGTACGCCGACATCGAGGGTCGGGTGAAGGCCGCGAAGACGCTGTACGACAGGGCGGTGGGCACGAATCCGGTCGTGCGGAAGATCCAGAATGAAGCGCTCAAGGAGGTGGGCCGCAACAATGCCGATACGCTGCGCAACGTGGGTGAGGTGACCCGCGGTATGGACGAAGTCGCGGGCTCGCCCTGCATGGCCGAGCGCTGACGAGGCCAGTCGCTTCTCTTCACGCCCATCTGGGAGACGTCATTGGAAAGGCAATCAACTCGGCTCCCAAAGGGGCCTCGCGCTCGGATCCCGCGGCTGGTGGCGTCGTTCGTCGTGGCGGCGGGCCTCGCCGTCGCCGCAGGGCACGTCTGCGCTCAGGACGCCGCCAGCCTGTTCAAGGAAGGCGCGGATCTGCTGAATGCGGGACGCCCGGCGGAAGCCGTCCAGCGCTTCCGCCATGGACTGGAGGTGTCTCCGAACGACCCGACCGCGCACGTCGCGTATTTCTTCCTCGGCCGGGCCTACATCCGGATGTCCAAGTGGGATCTGGCCAAGGACGCCTTGGAGCGTGCCGTTGCCATGGACGACTCGGGCCAGTACGGCCGCCAGGCGCGGGAACTTCTCCTCGCCATTCCCGGCTACACCTTTCGGGATTGCGACGTCTGTCCGGAGATGGTGGTCGTGCCGCCCGGGAGTTTCGTGATGGGATCCCCGGCGGACGAAACGGAGCGTGGCAGGGACGAGGGCCCGACACGGGTCGTGACCCTGCAATACGCCATGGCCGTCGGCAAGTTCGAAGTCGTCTTCGAACAGTGGTGGGCGTGTGTGGAGGGCGGTGGGTGCACAAAAGGGAACGGCAAGCGGTTTTCTCCCGGCCATCCGGTCAACGAGATTCCCTGGGACGAGGCCAAGAAGTATGTCGACTGGCTGTCGGAGAAGAGCGGTAAGCGCTATCGCCTGCTGTCGGAAGCCGAATGGGAGTACGCCGCTCGCGCCGGGACCGAGACCGCCCGGTATTGGGGCAATTCCCCAGACAAGGCGTGCCAGTACGCCAACGTGGCCAATCCGGCGACGGCACTGGAATCCTGGTGGAAGAAGGAGTGGGACGCTCCCCATAAGTGCGATGACGGCTATCCGACGACGACTTCGCCGGCAGGCAACTATAAGCCGAACGCCTTCGGGCTCTACGACATGCTGGGAAACGTGTGGGAATGGACCGAAGACTGTTACGTCGACACCTATGGCGGCGCACCCGTGGACGGGTCGGCTGTGCAGCGCAGCAACTGTGAGAAGCGCGTCGTTCGCGGCGGCGGTTGGGGCGGCAGCCCGCGCGACGTTCGCTCTGCCTACCGCATCGGGGGCGCACCGGCGGCACGGGTCAACGTTTTGGGGTTTCGTGTTGCCCGGACGCTGCGCTGAGCGCAGCTTGATCCTTGTGGCTTGACTCCTTTACCCCTTATCCAGGCCCGTATCTCCCCGTGACAGGGGTGAGCGGAATCGCGGAGCGATTCCGCGATTTTCCGGGCGGGAGTCCGGCGCAGGGAGCAACGGTTGGCAGCAAATGCGCGTGAAGGCCGGGCGCACGGCCCGGCACTGGAGAAGACCTATCAGTTTCTCCTCTGGCTCATACCCACTGTGGAGAAATTCCCACGCGGGCAGCGATTCCTGCTTGGAGATCGCCTGCAGGCGACGGCACTCGATGTCCTCGAGGATCTGATCGAGGCGACTTACTCGGCGCATGCTGAAGGGCCGCTCAGGCGGGTCAACCTTGCGCTGGAGAAGATGCGATTCCTGTGCCGCCTTTCCAAGGATCTCAAGTACCTGAGCCTGGACCGTTACGAGTTTGCCTCGCGGGGATTGGACGAAGTCGGCCGGCTCGTGGGGGGGTGGCTCAAGGCCACCCGAACTCGTGCGGTTGACGCGCCCGATTCGTGATGCAGTGATTTTGCCGGACAGATTTCCGATGCCCCGCTTCCACGACGATTTGTTCGACCAGATTGCAGCCTTCCAGCCGCTCTGCGAGGCTACCCGCAGAGCCGCGAAGGGCAAGCGGGGCAAGCCTGGGTGCGCGATGTTCCTCAACAATCTGGAGCGGAACGTCCTGCGGCTGGAGCGGGAACTCCAGGATGGCACCTGGCGCCCGGGCGCCTACACGGTGATCGACGTCCGTGATCCCAAACCGCGCCGAGTCTCGGCCGCGCCGTTCCGTGACCGTGTCGTCCATCACGCACTGTGCCGGGTCGTTCAGCCCATCTTCGAGCGCGGATTCATCGACGACACCTACGCGAATCGGGTCGGCAAGGGAACCCATCGCGCCGTGGATCGCTATGAGCGATTCAGCGCCACGCGCCGGCATGTGTTGCGAGCCGACATCTTCCGATTCTTTCCATCCATCGATCACGAGATTCTGAAGGGACTCTTCCGTCGCCGGATTGCATGTTCGCGGACCCTGGCGTTGATGGATGCGATCGTGGACGGATCGAATCCGCAGGAGCCGGTGCTTCGGTACTTCGCAGGTGACGATCTGTTCACACCGCATGAGCGCAGGCGCGGGCTGCCCATCGGCAACCTCACGAGCCAATTCTTCGGGAATCTCATGCTCGATGCACTCGATCACTTCGTGAAGGAGGTTCTCCGCGTGCGGGGGTACGTCAGGTACGTCGATGACTTCGCGCTGTTCCACGACGACGCCGAGTACCTCGAAGCCTGTCGCAGCCGGATCGCCCGCCACCTGGAAGGTCGGCGGATGCTGCTGCACCCCCGCAAGACATTCATCGAAGTCACCGCGAGTCCGGCCCGCTTCCTCGGTTACGAACTGCACCCTGGGGGCTTTCGCCGGTTGCCCGCGGACAACGTCGACCGATTTGCAGGAAGACTGCGGAGTCTGCGCGCGCGTTTCCGGAATGGCGACATCGGATTCGAGGCGATCGCCCCTCGAATTCGCGCGTGGAATGCTCATGCGGCGCACGCCAATACCTGGCGGTTGCGCGCGTCACTCTTTCGCGGCGGGGTGTTTTCCCGGTCGCGGGAGCCTGACCGGTTCCTTTGAAGCGCGTCGTTCGCGGCGGCAGTTGGAACAACAACCCACGCAACGTTCGCTCTGCCAACCGCAACAGGAACGCACCGACAACACGAAACAACAATTTGGGGTTTCGTGTTGCCCGCACGCAGCGCGCCCGAGCCGGGACATCCAAGGATGCTCCGGGAGCGCACGTCAGCGTCCAGAGCCGGTCATGGGAGTTCGAGCGCCGCACCCGTCCTGGTCCCGATCGGACGACGGGTGCGGCGGCTAGTTTGGGTTACGCGAAGCAAATGGGACGGAAGCGGAGTATTGGGGTGAATGTCTTGGGGCGCGGTGTCGAAGATCGAACTCGCGTGAGGGAATGAGGCATGCGACGTGAACACGATGTGCTGGCAGAACTCTGGGCGCTCTGCACGCGGGCGGGGTATGTCCATGTCCTCACCTACATCTGTCTCCGCGACAACTTCGTTGAGCACTCCGGCTCGTTGACGGAAGCCGATCTGAGTCCGATGTACGCGCACTCACGGCTTATCCGAACGGAGATCACGACACTCGTCGGCTTGATGGTCAAGAAGCCAATGGACTTCCGGGTGCCGTCGCCCGACGAAATGCAACAACACATCGATGACACCGGCAGTTACCACGCCAACCAGGAGGGTTGCGAGACTGCAACTACCTGATTTGTATTTCTGTGTGGATCTTGGTGGAACTTGCCGGATGCTGCTGTGGTGCGGGAACCGTATCCACATTGTGGGCGGAGAGGCCCGCGGATACGGCGTCTACGGAACTTGATGGGCGACAGATACCACGATAGTTACCACGGTGAGTGGTGGCGTGGTGTTGGCCTCGACAGATCGGGCATTCACGCGGAAACACGGCCTCGCAACAACAGGATCAACTGAGTACACGACGCCGCTTATTCGTTTGACCCGATTCCCGGACCTGCTGCGCGGCCCGCGTCGCCTATTTGCCGATACGGCGATTCCGTCGTAGCTGCGGACCGCTCGGCTCCTTGACCGAGCTTCGGTATCAGCGACATCGTGGGTCTAAACGGACGGGACATCTCGGCGCTGCGCGCCGTCGCGTCGATCCTGTCTGGCTACTGGGGTGGCACGGGCAGCGCTGCGAAGTCACTCGGCACGAGGGTCTTGGCGGCGGCTGGATGCAGTCTTGCCGCCAAGCTGCATGACCTCTACGAGTACGTGGCCGATCTCGGACTTGGCGTTCCGGTCGTTGCCGTTGCTGTCGGCCGGGTGCATGGGGTACGCTATCCAGATGTGCGTGAGATTCCGGCGCTTGTTGGCGCTACTTCTCCTGCTGTGCATGCCCATTCAGGCGCTCGCCGCTTTGGATCTGGCGTTGTGTCCGGGAACTGGTGAGGGCGACCCGGGTATCGTGGTCGTTGCGGACCTCGACGCAAGCTACGAGCATGAGAGTCTCGACTTCGGCGGTGTGCAGGTGGACTCTTGCGCGCTCTGCCACATTGGATGCACGCCCGTCGGTTGTATCTTTGCTGCTCCGCCTGCGGAGGGACCCGCAAGGGTCTTTGTGCCTTCGCTTCCGGCGGCGTGCATCGAATGCGACCCGACCCCATCCCTCAGACCTCCGAGAGCACCGCTCCTTTGACGGGCGGGAAGCCTCGCTACGACCCAGATCACGAACTAATAGCGACCTGACAGCCGTTTGAACGACGGCTAGCAGATCGCATGGGCTTCCCGCGATTGCCCCCCCGGCATTCTCGTGAGGTCCACATGTTCCGCACATTCGCGGCAATGGCCGTGTTTGCTGTCACCACCTTCTCCTATGCGGAGTCAACGCTACGCGCCGCAGTCGACCGCGCCGCAGAGCGAGATCCAGATACCCGAACGTTCACCGCCCGAATCGCTGAGGGTCGCGCGCGAGAGCACGCGTCTCGCAGTCTCACACCTGGGGCCCCCGCTCTTTGGATCGGAAGCCGGCGCGACAACACGCTCCTTGACCGTCAGTTGGGCAAGAGCGAGTACGAAGCCGAGATAGAAATACCCCTCTGGTTGCCAGGGCAGCGTGCTGCCGCGCGCGCGAGTGCGGCCGCCCAAGAAGAGACGTTCCGAATGAATGCGGAGTTGGCCCGATGGATCGTCGCTGGTGCCGTTCGGGATCAAGTCTGGGCAACCGCCTTGGATCGAGCCGACGTAGCCGTGTCTCGGCGACGTCTTGAAGTGGCGACTTCCATCGAAGGAGATGTTGCCAAGCGGCTGAAGGCCGGGGACGTTGCTCGCGGCGACCTGCTGCAAGCCCAAAGCGAAACGCTGTCAGCGCGGTCTGTATTGGCGGATGCCGAACTCCGATATCGAAGATCTCTAGCCCACTGGACCGCATTGACCGGGTTCGACGAACTACCAGCCCGGTACGAGGAAGGCGTCCAGATCGCGATCCCTCTGGAACGCCACCCGAGACTCGCGGCACGTCGCGCGGCAGTTGCGGCGGCTCGTGCCGAGGTCGACGCCGTCGACAAGTTCAGTCGTGACGCGCCGACACTTTCACTACAGAACCGGACCGATCGCGACATCACAGGTGGCGACGTCCGGAACACGGTGCGCATCAACGTCCGCATCCCCTTTGCCACCGAAGCCCGCAATCTTCCACGTACGTCTGCCGCCCAGGCCGTACTCACTCAAGCATTGACACTGGAGCAGCGCGAGCGTGTGCTCCTTGCCGCCGACGTGGAAACAGCGCGACTGACCCTCGAGACTGCCGTCGCTCAGCATGAGATCGCGAGAGAGCGTGACGCGCACAGCCGTGAAGCGCTCCGACTGGCCCGCCGCGGATTCACCCAAGGCGAGACGCCTTACATGGCGGTTCTGCTCGCGCTGGCCCGATCAGTCGACGCCGAAACCGCCTTCGCCCGCTCGGACATCAGCGTGAAGCTTAGTCGTGCCCGCTTCAATCAGGCACGCGGCAACCTTCCTTGAGGCATCGCACAAACCATGAATACCAACCTAACTCTCATCCTTGCCTCGCTGATACTCACCGCGCTTTTTCCAGGATGCGACCGACCCACGCACTCGCCTTCCCGGGTGTCCACATCGCCTCAGTCCGCTGCCGAGGAAAAGTCCGCGGAGGCGTCGTCCGACCTGACACCAGCACCCAAGACCGAAGTGATTGCGCCGCGAACGGTTTCGGGGCGAGTAGTCGTCACGGCCACGGTTCACCAGGATCATCATCTCGTTGCGCAGGCAAAGCCGCGCACGCTTGGCCGCATCCTCCAAGTCCTCGTCCATGTCGGCGATCCGGTGCGAAGGGGACAGAGCCTCGCGATCCTCGATAGCGTGGATGTGGGCGAGGCCCGGCTTGCGCTGCGTCAGGCACGCGCCCAGAGCGAATTCGCCGAGACTGAGTTCACCCGCGTCTCTCAACTCGTCGACGAAGAGGTGCTGCCGCGCAAGGAGCTTGTCCGTGCGGCCGCCGATCGCGAGAAAGCCCGTGCTGGACTCGACGCGGCGCGTGCCCGGTTTCGCATGCTCGGGCTCGATCCACGTCAGTCGCCAAGCGATGCACAGGACGTGAGCTCCTTCGTACTCGTGTCACCACTATCCGGGATCGTGACGGAAAAGACCGCCGTCGCCGGAGAGCTCGCTGCGCCGGATCGTGCGCTGTTCACGGTGAGCGATCTATCGAACATCTGGGTGGAGGGCAACCTTTCCGACCAACAGATCCGCCAGGTGCGCGCAGGCGCTCCGGCAGAGGTGACCGTCGACGCATACCCGGGTGACGTCTTTCAGGGGAAGGTCGCCTACTTGGCGAGTTCCCTCGACCCGGTCACGCGGACACTTCTGGCAAGGGTCGAAGTCTCCAATCGAGATCTGCGCCTGAAGCCGCAGATGTTCGCGCGAATGCAGATTGTGACCACCGACAGCACGCCCCGTATCGCCGTCCCGACCGCGTCCGTCGTCCTGGTGCAGGGGGAACCTTCGGTCTTCGTGGCGGATGGCCGCGGATTCACCCCAAGGCCCGTCGACACGGGCGAGACGATCGGCGAGCGGATCGTCATCCGGCACGGACTGTCACCGGGGGATCGAATCGCCGTCAGCAGCGTCTTCGAACTGAAATCACGACTTCTGAAGTCGCAGATCGGCGACGAGCATTGAGGAGGCATCGCCATGCTCGAACGTCTCGTCGAACTCTGCATGCGCTATCGCCTGCTGGTGGTCATCGGCTTCATCGCCATCGCCGTGCTTGGCGCGCTCGCCTGGAAGCGCATCCCACTGGATGCCTTCCCTGACATCACACCCGTGCAGGTGACCATCTACACCGAAGTTCCCGGTGCGGCTGCGGAGGATGTGGAACGCTTGGTCACATTCCCGATCGAAACGGCCGTCGCCGGCCTGCCCCGGGTCCAGCAAGTCCGCTCCCTCTCTCTGTTCGGCTTGTCCTACGTGACCGTGTATTTCCGCGATGACGTCAATGTGTACTTCGCGCGTCAGGTGGTCAGTGAACGGCTGATCGAGGCCAAGGAACGCATCCCGGAAGGCTTCGGAACGCCGGTCCTCGGCCCCAACAGTTCGGGACTCGGACAGGTGCTCTGGTACTCGCTGCGCAGCACTGACCCCTCCACACCCGCGACCGACGTGCGTGCGTTCCAGGATTGGACTGTGCGCATGCTGCTTCGGACGGCTCCCGGCGTCGACGATGTCTTGTCCTGGGGCGGGCACGAAAAGCAGTTTCAAGTGCTGATCGATCCGGCGCGCTTGGCGCAGTACGGATTCGAACTACCGAAAGTGCTGACGGCGCTGAGCGGCGCGAATCGTCAGGTCGGCGGCCAGAGCGTCGTCTTGGGTTCGGAGCAGCACGCGGTACGCGGGCTCGGTCTTGTTCACAACACAGACGACATCGCGCGTACGGTGATAGCCCAGAGCAACGGCGTGCCGGTGACCGTGCGGGACATCGCGGAAGTGCGGGAAGGCGCTGGACTACGCTTCGGCGCCGTCACCCGAGATGGCGACGAGGTGGTTGTCGGCCTCGCGCTGCAGCGCATCGGCGAAGATGCGGAGCGCGTGGTCGATGGAGTCCGTCAGAAGCTCGACCTGGTAAGGCGCCTGCTGCCTGCATCGGTGCAACTCGACATCATCTACGATCGGACGGAGATCATTGGCAAGGCGATTTCCATGGCGGACCGCGCCATGATCGAGGGAGTCGTGCTCGTTGTCGCCGTGCTGTTCCTGTTCATGGGCGAGGTTCGCGCGGCACTCGTCGTGGTCATCTCGATTCCCATGGCCCGTCTGCTCGCATTCGTGCTCATGGAACGTTACGGCTTGTCGGCCAATCTGTTGTCCCTCGGCGGGCTTGTCATCGGGCTCGGCATGACTATCGACGGCCCCATCGTGCTGGTGGAGAACGCCGCTCGTCTGCTCGGTCACCAGACGGACCGCAGTGTCGATCGGTTCCGCGTCGTCCTGCAGGCTGCACGCGAAGTGATCAACCCTATCGCCTTCGGCATCCTGATAATTGGCGTCGTGTTCATCCCCCTCCTGTCGCTGGAAGGTCTCGAGGGCAAGCTCTTCAAACCTCTCGCCATCAACATGGTCTTCGCCATGGCCGGGTCGATGATCCTCACGATCGGACTTGTCCCGGTGCTGGCGAGCCTGATGATGCGAGTGAAGGCGGATTCGGACCCGTGGGTCATGCGACGCCTGAAGAGGCTGTATGCCCCGTTGCTCGAGCACGCGCTCGCGCGCCCGCGCTGGGTTCTGAGTACCGCCGTCCTGGCGCTGGTCGCCGCGCTCTCGGCGGTTCCTTTCCTCGGCAAGGAGTTCATGCCAACGCTGAACGAGCAAGAGATCATGTTCCGGGTTACCAGCATCCCGGCGACATCGCTGGAGGAATCGATACGTCTGTCCAAGGCGGTGGACGAGGCGGTCCGCCGGTATCCGCAGGCATCGCACACAACCGCCATGATCGGTCGGGCGGAACGCGGTGAAACTGCAGACGTGAATTACATGGAGGTACTCGTCGAACTCAAACCGCAGAGCGATTGGCCCGACAAGATCACCTACCCGGAGCTGAGTCGCAGGATGATGGAGTCGCTGGAGCAGGCGTTGCCGGCCTCGGTCGTCGCTCAGACCCAGCCCATCCAGATGCGTGTGGAGGAACTGATCTCGGGGGTGCGATCACCCTTGGCACTCAAGATCTACGGCGACGATCTCACGACACTCGAGAGACTGTCCCAGCAAGCCAAGAAGGTCCTGGAAGCCATACCCGGTGCAACCGAGACATCTCTCGAAGCCAATCGCGGCAAGCCGCAGCTTGTCATTCACGTGGACCGCGAAGCCGCCGGACGGTACGGCATCGCCGTGGACGAACTGCTCGAAGTGGTCCAGACCGGGATCGGCGGGCGGGTCGTAAGTCAGGTCATCGATGGTGTCCGGCGTTTCAACCTGCTTGTCTGGACGCGTCCGGACCAGCGCCATTCGTTGCAGGCGATCCGTTCGATGCCAATGCGCTCTTCGGCGGGTGCGCTGATCCCACTGAATCGGATCGCCGCCGTCGAAACAGTCGAGGGGTATTCGTTCGTGAGACGCGAGCAGTTGCAGCGCTTCGCGATCGTGCAGCTTGGCGTCGAAGGCCGAGACATGGACGGCTTCGTGCGGGAGGCAACAGCAGGCTTGGCTGCCGCGGTCAAGCTGCCGCAGGGCTACTGGTTCGATTGGGGTGGGGCTTTCGAAAACCAGCGTCGGGCGATGGCGAAGCTGGCTTTGATCGTGCCGCTCACCATCGGGTTGATCTTTCTGCTGCTGTACACGGCGTTCGGATCGGTCCGACACGCCCTGCTCATACTGGCGAACATTCCGTTCGCCACTGTCGGCGGCGTGTTCGCGCTGCTGGTGAGCGGTCAGTACCTGTCGGTGCCTGCAGCGGTGGGCTTCATCGCCGTGTTCGGCGTCGCCGTACTGAACGGCATCGTGTTGATCAAGTACTTCAACGGGCTGCGTGCCGAAGGCCGCGCGCTGCACGAAGTGGTGCGCGAAGGATCTCTCCTGCGACTGCGACCCGTATTGATGACCGCGCTCGTGGAGATCCTCGGCCTGTTGCCGTTCCTTTTGGCAACCGGTGTTGGCTCGGAAATCCTGAGGCCGCTCGCGACAGTGGTGGTCGGCGGCTTGCTGACCGCAACTGCCCTGACACTACTCGTTCTGCCGGCGCTCTACGAGTGGACGGAATCGCGGGGTACCGCACGTGTTCGGGCGCCGTCGGAAAGCGAACCGGGAGGAGGCCAGCATGGTTGAGCCGACGAGACGCCGATCGATGCTGAAACTCAGCATTCCGGAGATGGACTGCGCATCGGAAGAGCAGCAGGTGCGAGCGGCGCTCGCTACATTGCCGGAACCGGTCGACGCCTACTTCGATCTCGGACGCCGCGAACTCACGGTACGTCACGGCCTGGGCGACGACAGCACGATCTTGCGCGCGATCGAAGCATCGGGCATGCGACCGCGGCGGGTTGTAGACGAGCGCAGTGTTAGCCGACCGAACCGTTGGCGCTACTGGCTGCTGGCGCTTGGGGGCTGCGCGGCGCTTGGCGCCGAGGCGGTCGTATGGATGGGGCAGCCCGAGGACGGCCCATACACCGTCATGCTGGCGTTGCTGGGCATCGCGTTCACGGGCAAGGAGGTTCTGGAGAAGGGACTGAAAGCGCTTGTGAGGCTGCGCCTCAACATCAATCTCCTGATGACCATCGCGGTTGCTGGTGCGGTTGCGATCGGGAAGTGGCCGGAGGCTGCGGTGGTAATCTGGCTTTTCGCCATCGCCGAACTGCTGGAAGCGCTTTCGCTGGATCGTGCCCGTCGGGCGATCCGCCAACTTCTCTCGCTCGCGCCGGAAACAGCATCCGTCGCTATGGACGGCGGAACTTGGGAGGAGCGACCTGTCGCCGCTGTTGGCATCGGTGACCGCGTTCGGGTCTTGGCCGGGATGCGTGTCCCGCTGGATGGTCGGGTACGGGACGGCCGCTCTGCAGTAAATCAGTCGCCGATCACTGGGGAGAGCGTGCCCGTCGAGAAGAACCCGGACGATCCTGTGTACGCCGGCTCGATCAACGGCCAGGGCGTACTCGAGATCGAGGTGACGGCTGAGGCCGACGACTCGACGCTCGCTCGAATCATCCGGGCCGTCGAGGGTGCGGAGGGCGCACGCGCCCCGACAGAGCAGTTCGTCGATCGCTTCGCCCGCGTATACATCCCGGCAATTGTGGTGATCGCTCTGGCAACCGCGCTGGTTCTTCCGTTCGCCCTCAGCGAATCATTCGCGGTTTGGTCCTATCGTGCGCTGGTCCTGCTGGTGATCGCCTGCCCGTGCGCACTCGTGATTTCCACACCCGTGACCATCGTCAGCGGCCTTGCCGCGGCCGCGCGGCGCGGCATCCTTGTGAAGGGTGGGGCGCATCTGGAGGCCGCACGAAACTTGAAGGCCCTTGCCGTCGACAAGACCGGCACGCTTACCCGAGGCCAGCCTGTCGTCACCGACATCGTGCCGGTGGCTACGGCCGAGCCGCAGGCGGCCATCGTCATGGCCGCTGCCCTGTCAACACGCTCCGATCACCCCGTGTCTGGCGCCATTGCCGAACACTGGCTGGCCAACTCAGACGGCGGATCCATGCCAGCGGTGGATGCCGTGGAGGCGATTCCAGGGCGCGGTATCCAGGCTCTTCTGGATGGGCGACGACTGATGCTGGGCAACCACAGGTTCATCGAGGAAGCCAACGCGTGTTCGCCAGCCACGGAAGCGGCACTGGAGCGCCTCGAATCTGAGGGCAAGACCACCGTGATCCTCGCACGTGACGGCGCGGCCGTCGCTGTGATCGCCGTCGCCGACCTGGTACGGGAGACGAGTCGTGAAGCGATCGAAACGCTTCATGGTCTCGACGTTCGTACGGTGATGCTGTCCGGAGACAATCCACGGACGGCCGGCGTGGTGGGCGCTGTGCTCGGCATCGACGATGTACGCGGAGGGCTTCTTCCGGAGCAGAAGCTCGACGCGATGTCGGAGCTCGTCCGAAACTACGGCACGGTCGGCATGGTGGGCGACGGCATCAACGACGCCCCCGCGCTGGCCAGGGCGGGCCTCGGCTTTGCCATGGGGGCAGCCGGGAGCGACACTGCCATCGAAACGGCGGACGTCGCACTGATGGACGACGACTTGCGCAAGATTCCGGAGCTGATCCTGCTGAGTCGACGTACTCACGCGATCTTGATCCAGAACATCACCATTGCGCTTGGGATAAAACTCGTCTTCCTGTTGCTGGCAGTCCTTGGAAGATCCACGCTTTGGATGGCGATCTTCGCCGACCTGGGCGCAAGTCTCATCGTCGTCGCAAACGGGTTGCGGCTCGCATACGGGGTGAGATCTCAAGCTTGAGAGAAGACGGACGTCACGCCCATGCAACAGGCGGGAAGTTCAGATGGGCAGACACGGACTTCGCGATGACTCCGCGTTCGAACGACGGCGCGGCCGGAATCGACAGACCGCCTTGGATTCCGGCATTGCGTCGACGGCCCCGGAAGCATCTTTTACCTGATTGGATACGAACCCTACGCACCAGGCCAGGCAACAGGGAGCAGCGTCGCCGTCAGGCCCTGTTTTGGTGGCTGCTGGCGGGCCCGGCACTGTGGATGCGGCAGCTCCTCTGTGCATGAAACCAAATGCTATGTAAGCAATGGGATGGACGCTCCTACCTTCTCGAGTGGTCGATGACACCTCCACTCTGGCACATCGATGCCGTTATTGGGTGGGGGCGTCCATCCCATTGGTTACAATGCTATTCTTTCGTTCACTGCCTGTCCGTGCGTAGACAGACAGCCCATCGAGAACCCCATCCATTCCGAGGAGACTTACCGTGTTCTCCAAGCCCCTGATTTCCGTCGCCCTATTCACCCTCCTCGGTCTGTCCGCTAGCATAGGCCGCGCTGCCGACGAGGCAGCCCCGGCTGCCGAGCATGATCACAGCCATGGAGCCCCATCCGAGGGATCAAAGACCAACGAGCCTGCGAAGAAGAAGGACGCGGTCATGTGCAAAATGAAGGGTTGCAAGATGATGCAAGAGCGCAAGTCGAGCACAGGCATGTCCGCGTCGATGCTTGAGCGACGCATACAACTGCTGGAGAAGCGCATGGAAGTCCTGGAAATGACGATGCGGATGATGCACGACCAACCGCAGGGCAACGACGAGGATTCCATGGATATGGAATCGAAGTAGCTTGTTTGGTCCGGTCGTATGTCCGCGTTGACCATTCAGGAACCGGAAGCGTGGTGCACTGTCTATTGGCTCACTGAGTGCGAAAGCAGACCGCTCTTGCACGATCCATCGAACACACAAAGCCGGCCTTTCTCCTGAAAGCCGGCGACCGCAAGGTCGGAGAGATACGTCATCGTCGAGTCCGACGCTCATCGCGTCCTGACTTATCCCTTGATCAATCCTGCTGAACGCGCGGTTGCTCTTGCCACCCGACGTCCAGCACCGTCTGCTGTTCCGGCGCCACCGCTCCTTTGGTCTGCGCCCCTCGTCTCCGCAGGCATCGTCACTACCAGGTCCTCACCTGTAGTGACGATGCCGAATTCCGTCGCGACGTCAGCCGGTTGCATGGCTTTTCGGAAGTGACGGCCCCACGTGACGGGCTCCCTGCCCGTCACATCCCTTAGCCGCACTCGCGGCTCTCCCCTCGCTCGCCACCCTGGCAGGCGCTTTCGATCCCCGCACCAACCGGTGCACCCGAGTCCCCGCGACTCAAGCCGGTGTTCTTCCGCTTCCCCCAGGAACATTCACCGGAGCCAATGCCGTGTGCCGCGGCCGGCGAGCAGCAAACCCTCGGCACACAGCGGGAGTGGTGTCCCGCGTCCCTTGTGGTTCCTTCACGTCACGGCGTGCAGGACGGACAAAAACACTGACCTGACTTGAAAAGACACCAGCAGTACGCGCCGGACAGCGGCGGCCTCCGTCATTGGGAGGCCGACGTTGTCCATTGACCAATCCCTCCGCAGGAGATGGAGACGGACGACCGGGTACCTCTGCACCTCGCCTCGCGAAGCCGCGCGTCTAATCGGACGTCCCGACACTCTCCCGGCGAATCCCGTATTGGAGTGGTAGGGAGCGCATCTCCATGAGCTTCCCTGGAGGCATCGACGTGCCTGACGTCGGCAGCGGCTGCATCGATATCTCCTTCATCCAATCGAGACAGGAATCGAACAATGACCAACGACACTCCCACAACGAAGCACAGCGTCCTGCGTCTGCGAAGCGTGATGGATCGCACCGGACTGGCCCGGAGCACGATCTACGAGCGCATGCGAGACGGCAGCTTTCCACGCCAGTTCACCCTCGGGGAACGGTGCGTCGGCTGGCTCGCATCGGACATCGATGCCTGGATCGAGTCGAGAGTCGATGCGTCTCGCGCGACCGCGCGGCTCGAATCGTCCTGACCGATTTCACAACGAGAGCCGTCAGCCTCCTGACCGGAGGCTGGCGGGAGCGAGTCGACGACAGACTCGGTGTTCGCTGGACCGCTGCTCGATCGTGGCCGTCGACTTCGATGACCAGGTGCCGCCGATGAATCGTCCGTGATCGGCGACCGGGCCAAATGGCGTGTGCGTGGCCCTGATGACAGAAAGCGGGCTACCCCGACACCTTCAAAACCCTCAAAACCCCCTTTTTGAGGGTTTTGAGGGTGCCCACCTGGGGCGCTTTTCCGTATCAGAGGTTTGAGGGCTGACCCCGAGGCGGGCGATCTCAGCGCTTGACCTTCGCCCGCTGGAAGGGGAGGACCTTGCCGCCGTTCAGCAGGACGTCGAGGTGGTTGGCCCAGTGCTGCATCATCGCTTTGCGCTCTTCAATGTACTCGGCGCGGTTGTAGGCGCCGCGTACGGCATTGCGTTCGCAATGGGCGAGCTGGCGTTCGATAACATCCGCGCGGAGTCCCATTTCGTTCAACGCCGTACTGGCGACAGCCCGGAAGCCGTGGCCCGTCATCTTCCCCTTGTAGCCGAGCCGGTACAGGGCGAAGAGCATCGTGTTGTTGCTGATGGGCTTGTCGCGATGGCGGCCTGGCAGGACGAACCGACTCCCCCCGCCGAGGGTGCGGAGTTCATCGAGGATCTTCCTGCTCTGGCGGGAGAGGGGGACCACGTGTTCCGTGCGCATCTTCATGCGTGCGGCCGGGATGACCCAGACGGCGGCGTCGAGGTTGAACTCGGTCCACTCGGCGCCGATCAACTCGTTCGTGCGAACGAAGGTCAGCGCCAGCAGTTGAAGAGCGAGACGCGTCTGGCGGTCGCCGATGGTTTCGTAGTTCGCGATGGCTCGCAGAAGTTCGGGGAGTTCTTCCGGTCGGACGGCCGCCTGGTTCTGTTGCTTGTTTGCCGTGAGTGCGCCACGAAGATCGGGGGAGGGATCCCGATCGCATCGCCCAGTGGCAATGCCGTACCTAAAGACCTGACCGCAGAAGCCGAGCACGCGATGTGAGAGGTCGTGAGCACCGCGGGCTTCGATTTGCCGGACGCAGGCGAGCAACTCTGGGGCGGTGATCTCGGCGATAGGTCGATGGCCGAGTAGCGGAAAAACGTCGACTTCGAATCGTCGAAGGATTCTTCTGGTGTGCGAGGGCGACCACGCCACGAGACCCTTGCCGTGCCACTCCCTCGCCACGGCCTCGAAGGAGTTCTCCGCGGACACGAGTCGGAGGAGCTTCTCGTTGCGGCGCTCCGCGGATGGATCGCGATGGTCGTTGAGATGCAGACGTTGGGCGTCGCGCCGCAAGCGTGCTTCCTTCAGGCTGACCTCTGGGTACACACCGAGGGAGAGGAGCTTCTCGCTGCCGCCGATCCAGTAACGAAGGCGCCAGTACTTCCTGCCATCGTCGTACACCCACAGATACAGTCCGCCGGTGTCTGCGAGCTTCCGGATCTTGCGACCTTCACTGCTGGCATTCCGGCACTTCGCGTCTGTGAGCATGACGTTGCCTCCGACCGTGGTAACTCAGGATCACCGTGTTTTCTTACCACGGTTTATACCACGGTCATGAGACGGATGCCACCGGCACTTACCACGCCCACCTGGAAGGTGGTGAATACGTAACTAACTGATTTGTAGTGCTGTGTGGATCTTGTTGGAACTTGCTGGATGCCGCTTTGGTGCCGGGAACCGGAATCGAACCGGTACGCCCGTGAAGGCGCGGGATTTTGAGTCCCGTGCGTCTACCTGTTCCGCCATCCCGGCACGGGGGAAGGCCCGGATTATCCACGACCCTGCCGTGTCGGAAAAGTCCGATCTCATCCCATGGCGCGCCGGGTCAGCAGCACCAGCGGCACCATCAGGAGCGCCTGGACGACGAAGAAGGGCGCTGCGAAGGCCAGGAACTGGGTGCTGCCCAGCACGTTGATGGCGATCAGGGTGGCCACGCTCAGGCTGCGCAGGGCGAAGCCCACCGTCGTCGTGATGACCTCGTCGCGAGGCCATGAGAAGAGGAGGGCGAGGGCGAAGCCGGTCGTGGCGGCGGCTGCCGTGAAGAGAGTCGCGACGAGGGCGATGGCGGGCAGTTCGCGGACGATGGTGCCGCCCTGGTCCGCGACCATGAGGCCGAGCATCGCGAACAGCGTGACGATCGTGAGGGTCCGCAAGTGCGTGCGCTGGCGTTCGACGAAGCCCGGGGCGACATGCCGGATCAGCATGCCGATCGACACTGGCAGGAGCATGCCGATGAGGATCTGCTGCATCACGGGGGTGTACGGCAAGTCGAAGCCGACGGAGCGGTCGAGCAGGACGTCGAACACCATGCGGGCGGCGAGCGGCGTGGTGACGAGGGCGAGCAGGCTCGATACACCGGTCACCGTGACGGACAGGGCGAGGTTCGCACGTCCGATCAGGCACAGGAAGTTGGAGGCGGTGGCCTGCGGGGCCACGCAGACGAGGATCAGGCCTCCCGTCACCACCGGACCGGGCTGGGTGAGCGCGATCAGGGACGCGCCGATGAGGGGCAGCACGATGACCGGGCCGAGGACGGCCACCAGCACGTGCGTCGGGTAGTGGAGAACGCGCCCGATGTCGTCGATCGTGAGTTCCAGTCCGACGACGGTCATGGCCGCCATGACGAGGGCCGGCAGCAGGAAGTCGAGCGGGACGATCAAGGCGCGAGGATCCGGGCGCGCAGCCGGGTGGAGACGTAGTCGGCGGACATCACCATGGCGAGGATCACGAGGACACACGTGGCGGTGTCCTGATACTGGAACAGCTTCATGGAGCTGACGAGTTCGAAGCCGATGCCGCCCGCGCCGATCATGCCGAGGATGGTGGCGGCGCGCAGGTTCACTTCGAACCGGTACAGCGTCGACGCGATCCACCCGGGAATGACCTGAGGCAGCACGCCGAAGATCACGACGAGCAGCGCGTTCGCGCCGGTCGACCGCAGCGCCTCCACCGGTCCGCTGTCGATCTCCTCGATGGCTTCGGCGAAGAACTTGCCGAGCATGCCCGCGCCGTGGATCGACAGGGCCAGGACGCCGGCGAACGGACCCAGGCCGACGGCGGCGACGAAGATGAGCGCGAAGATGATCTCGTTGATGCCGCGCAGGGCGTTGAGCACCTGGCGCATCACGTGGAACAGGGCGAGGTTCGGGCTGAGGTTGCGGGCCGCCGCGAAACACAGCGGCAGCGCGAGGACCACGGCGAGCAGCGTGCCCCAGATCGCGATCTGCACCGTCTCGAGCACCGGCCGCACGAGACGCTCCAGGAAGCTCCAGTTCGGCGGCAGCATGCGGGAGACGAGATCGAACACCCACGGCATGCCGCGCACCAGTTCGGTGAGACTGAGATTCACGCCGGCCGCGCTCCAGGCCAGCACGCCGAGGGCGGCGGCGAGCAACGCCAGCCACGTCACCGCGCGTTGAACGGACCAGTCGCGCCCCAGCAGCAACCGGTATCGGCTCATGCCCAGGCTTCCGACCGGCGGGCTGCCGCGTCGTCGGTGCGTCGCGATGCGAGGGCTTTCGAGGCGTCCAGTCCCGGATAGATGCGAGTCAGTGCGGCTTCGTCGAGCCGGTCGGGAGTTCCCTCGAATGCGACGCGGCCGGCCTCGATGCCGACGATGCGATCGGCGAACTCCAGCGCGTAGTCCACCTGATGCAGGTTGCAGAGCACGGCGATGCCGAGGTCGTGGGCGGCGCGCCGGAGGTCGTCGAGCACGACGCGGGCGGTCTTGGGGTCGAGGCTCGCGACGGGTTCGTCCGCGAGAATGGCGCGCGGTTGCTGCGCAAGTGCGCGGGCGATGCCGACGCGCTGCTGCTGCCCGCCCGAAAGCCGATCGGCCCGGTCCATGGCTCGGTCGGCCAGCCCGACCCGCTGCAACGCCTGCAGGGCGATCTCGATGTCGGCGACGGGGAAGAACTGCAGCACCGCACGCAGCGTCGGCATCCGGGAGAGGCGACCCGTGAGCACGTTCTTCAGCACCGACAGGCGCGGCACGAGGTTGTGATCCTGGAAGATCATGCCCACGCGCTGACGCAGCTCGCACAACTGCCGGCGGTTCGTCGGTGCGGGCCGGCCGTCGACGATGATCTCGCCGGCCGTGGGTTCGGTGAGCCGGTTCACCGAGCGGAGCAGCGTCGACTTGCCGGCGCCGGAGGGGCCGAGGATCACGCACATCTCCCCGGCCGCCACCGAGAGGTCGACGCCCCGCAGCGCTTCGAGCGATCCGTAGGCCTTGGCGAGCCCGCGGATCTCGATCATTTCATCTTGCTCAGGTCGAGATTCAGCACCTTGGCCGTGTCGCGGACGACGTTGAACGTGGCGTCGGTGGTCGGCACCCAGCGCTTGATGACGGTGCCCTTGCTCCATGGCACGTCGCGCATGCCGGCGAAGGCGGCGCGGATCTTCTGCTTCATCGGTTCGGGCAGGTCGCGGCGCATGACGACGGGCGCGCCGGGGATAGGTTCGGACTTCCAGACGATGACGATCTCGTCGGCCTTGACCATGCCGCGGGCGATGGCGGCATCGAGCAGTCCGTCGGCCACGGCGGCGGCGTCGACCTTGCCGTTCTGCACGGCGATGACGGATGCGTCATGGCTCCCGGCGAAGATGGCGCGCAGATCGGTGTCCGGCTTGAGGCCGGCACGGATCATCGCCGTTTTCGGGAACAGGTGACCGGACGTGGAACTCGGATCCACGAAGGCGAAGGTGCGGCCCTTGAGATCAGCCAGCGTGTGCAGGTTGTGGTCCTTGCGGGCCACGATCAGCGAGTGATAGGTCGGGCCCTGCTTCTGCGTTTCCGGCACGGCGATGGGTTCGAGCTCGGCGATCGTGGTGGCGAGCACATACGAGAACGGGCCGAGCAGGGCGATGTCGAGCCGCTTCGACCGCAGCGCCTCGATCACGCCGTTGTAGTCGGTGGCCACGAACGGCTTGACCTCGACGCCGACGGAGCGCTGTACCGCGTCCACCAGCGCCTGGTTGTCCGTGATCATGATGCGCGGATCTTCCGCGGGGACGAGCCCGAAGTTGAGCACGCTCTGGGCGGAAGCTCCCGCTGGCAGGAGTGCGCAGACGGCGACGGCCAGGGTGGCGAGCCGTCCCAGCCAGGACGACCCGAAGGGCCGGGTGTTCGACGATGGGTTCAAGGGGACTTCCTCCTCGTATGTGGGCGCCAGGACACTGGCGGGACATGCGCGCGCGAATCGTTCACGCGGCCTGCGACCCTTGCTGCCGCCGGGTCAGTCCGGCGACGGACAGCAGATCCTCGTGCAGTTCGTACCAGACGGTGTGATAGCTGTCCGCAATGATCGTTGCGACGAATCGCACATCGCCGGCGGCCAGCCGCGCCGCCGCGCGGTCGAGGCGGTCGCGATAGAGCGCGAAGCGGGGCGCGAGCGCGGCGAGCCGGACCGAGAACGGCACGAATCGGCGGTGCAGGGCGTCGATCTGCTGCAGGACTTTCGCGTCGTAGTCGCCGTCGGCGTGATCGTTGGGGCCGCCCGCGGGCTTGATCTGCCAGGCGGTCATCGCGCGCTTCAATTCGATGTTGAGATCCGAGAACTCGCGATAGACGTCGGCCGCCAACGCTGCGTCGACGTTGCGGCGTTCGTCGGTAAGCAGTTGGCTGAGCCGTTCGCGTCCTGCGGCCGTGATTCGCAGCGTGCCGGCGGTCCACAGGCACCAGCCGAGATCGCACAGCGGGCGATAGGCCCCCATCGTGGCGTCGACGGGCAAGGCGAGCGCGTCGCCGAGCAGCTCCGCGCCGGCGCGTCCCTTCAGCGCGGCCAGGCGCAACAGCGTGAGGGGGGAAGTGTCGTGATGGCCGGTGTCGGCGGCGGCCGATGCCGCGCTGAAAGACTCGCGCTGGCGCCTCGCGTGGTGATGGCTCGCGAGGGCGGCGGGCAGCAGGTGTCGGACGTACAGCGTGGTGACGCCGGCAGCCACGGCGGCGTGAACGCCTTCCTCCGTTTCGAGAATGCGTCCGCGAACGGCTGCGCCGCGTCGCAGTCCGGATCGCCACAAGGGTCCGAGGGCGTCGAGATCGAGCGCGTCGGCCGCGGCCACGGAAACGTGCGCAATGCGCACCGGCACCCGTGCGAGCGCCCAGTCGATCAGTTTGCGGGCGTCGTCGTCGGCCGCGGCCGGTCCCCTGTCGATCGAAAGGTCGCCTTGCCAGATGCGGCCGGTGGCGCCGTCCATGGTGACGTGACGCCCGACGAGCGTTGCCACGGTGCCTTCGCCGCACCCGACGATGCAGGGCCGGCCGAGTTCGCGGCTCACCACGGCGGCGTGCGAGGTCGATCCGCCCTGTTCGGTGATCAGGCCGCGCGCGGCGATCACGCCGTGCAGGTCCTCCGGGCTGGTCGTGGGGCGCGCGAGGATCACGTCGTCGCCCCACCGTGCCCGCGCTTCGGCCTGTTGGGGATCGTCGACGACGAAGCCGCACGCGATGCCGGGACACGCGGGCTCTCCTGCGGCCACCGGCGGCGTCGACGCCGCTTCCGGTGCGAGCGACAACATGGACAGGTGGCGGAACGGCTCGGCATCGAGGCGGGACAGGGCCTCGTCCGGTGTGATCAGACCTTCCTCCGCGAATGCCACGGCAGCACGCAGCGCCGCTTGCGGCGAACGCTTCGCCACGCGGCACTGGAGCAGCCACAGGCGGCCGGACTCGACGGTGAATTCGACGTCCTGGAGGTCGCGGGCATCGCGTTCGAGGAGCGCGGTGGCGCGCATCAGCTCAGCGTGGACGTCCGGCTGTTGCTCGCGCAGCGACTCGAGCGGACTCGGCGTCCGGTCGCCGGACACGACGTCCTCCCCCTGGGCCTGACCGAGCCATTCTCCCCACGGCGGCGCATGGCCCGTGAGCGGATTGCGGCTGAACAGCACGCCGCTGCCCGAGTGGTCATCGAGATTGCCGAACACCATGGCCTGCACCATCACGGCGGTGCCGCCGTCTTCGGAGAGGCCGCGATTGCGTCGATAGGCCCGGGCACGCGGCGAATGCCACGAGTCGAAGACGGCCGCCAGGGCGGCACGCAGTTGCATCCACGGATCGGCGGGGACGACGCCCGACCGACCGGCCAGGACGATGCGCGTGAACTGCGCCTCGAACCGTTGCCGCGTGTCGGCTGCGTAGCGTTCGCTGCGGCTCTCGGCGGCGAGTGCCATTTCCACGGCCGCGTTGATCCCCAGATCGAGGATCGTGTCCATCATCCCCGGCATGCTGTGCGCTGCCCCGGAACGCACCGAGACGAGCAGGGGGCGCGTGAGGGCGCCGAAGCGCCGGCCGGTGTCGGATTCCAGCCGGGCGACGTGGTCGGTCACCGAGGGCCAGAGTTGGTCGAGCACGGCGGCGCCGCGTTCGAAGTATTCGCGGCAGGTGACGGTGGTCACGACGAACGCGGGTGGGACCGGCAGCCCCAGTGCGCGCATCCGATTCACGCCCCACGCCTTGCCGCCGAGGTCATCGCGCGACAGCGTGCAGGTGCCGTCGACGGCGACGATGCGCGGCGTCGGGAGGGGTTCTGCGCGGGGAGGCGTCATGCGAGGTCGGGTGCCGGCGGGATCAACCGATCGTGACCGTCCCGGTGTTGCCGTCGACGGTGAGCGTGCAGCCCGGCGGGATGCGGCGCATCGCGTCGGTGACCGACACCACCGCAGGGATGCCGATCTCGCGGGAAACGATCGCGGCATGCGATACGGCGGCACCCGTTTCCACGACCACACCGGCCGCTGCCAGGAACAGCGGTCCCCACGAGGCGTCCGTGATGCCGGTCACGATGATCTCGCCGGGTTCGAGTTCGCTGTCGACCTCGAGGGAGGGGATGATCCGCGCGCGTCCCGTCACGCGGCCGGGCGACACGCCGAGTCCCTGCAGTTGTGTGCCCGCTGCGGCGGTCCCGGGCGGCGCGGTACCGCGATCCCTGAATCGCGAGAGCGGTGGCGCGGCGCCTTCGAACACGAAGGGCGGCTCCTTGCGTTCGAGCCACGAGAGGCGCTCGGCGCGTTCGGCGATGACGGCCATGAACGGCGTCGGATCCGCGACGAAGCCGTCGAGTTCGTCGAGCATCAGCATCAGGATGTGCTCCCAGCGCGCGAGAGTGCCGCGCCGGACGAATCGCAGTCCGAGTTCGCGCATGCACGCGCGGGCTTCCTCGTTCCAACGGGTGCAGTTGGTCTTGCCGCGCTCCCGTGCCGCCAGATGGCCGGCCGCAGCGCGTGCAGCCGCCACGAACTGGCCCTGGACCGCCGGGTTGCTCGCGAGCCGCGCCGAGAGGGTCTCGATGGCCGCTTCGCGCCGGGCCGTCAGCTCACCGGTACGCAATGCCGGAGACGCGGTGTCCGGCGACCTGCGCATGCGCTCCAGCATGCGCAGGACGAGTTCCGGATGCGTACGGTAGGTCGGGGAGCGCAGGTCCCACACACTGGTGCCCAGGAAACCCCATCGATCGAGAAAGCTTCGCCACCGGTCCAGGAAATCGCGGGCGTCCGGCGCCGGATTCGATGCCAGGCGGGCGAGCAGGCCCTCCGCGCCGTCATCGAAGGCCGCCGAGACGGCGGAGGCGTTGCGAATCACGCGCGACAGCGCCCAGAGCTCGAAGGCCGGGTCGGCGGAGTCGACCTCCCCCACGGCGGCGGTGAGGCTGGAGGCCAGGTCCGCGGCTCCTGCCGCCGCGCAGATCTGCTCCAGCAGGCCGACGAGTACGTTGGCGCCGTAGCCATTGCGCACGTGACGTTCGAACAGACGTCGCGCTTCGGGAATCAGGTCGCGGAACCGGGCGACGAGATCGGCATCGGACAGCGAGGGGAGGTCCGGGCGCGACGCCTGCCGGGCCAGGATCCGCTCCCGGTTCCCGGCGTTCACGGGCAGGGGGTCGTCGGTGAAGAGCGATTGCAGCCAGCCGGAGACGGCGGCTGTGCGCTCGGCGCTCTCGTCCCGCGGGTCGGCGCGGTAGGGGGGCACATCCGGGTAGTCGCCGAAGAGCGAGCGGTCGATCGCCTCCACCGTCATGCCGGGAATGCGCACGGCGAGCACCCGCGTGACCGACATGTTGATGTAGATGTAGCCGCCGAAGCAGGCGGTGATCTCGGGCTGACCGGACGGCTTGAACTCGTCGGGACGGAAGGCCCCGATACCGCAGAAGGCATCGCGCCAGCCGGGCTCCCACGCATGCCGCCCGAAGGCGGACCATGTGAGGGGTGACACCGCATCCACGAACACTTCGCCCACGTTCCCGCGTGTGAACACCGGGAAGCGCTGACTCGGCTCGTCGTCGCAGACCCAGATCTTGTCGTTCATGGATGACCCTCTCCCGCGGATGGTGTCCGCCGTGGTCCCTGGCCCCGGCAACCTCGCTTCGACGTTACTGGGCAGCGAGGGGCCGGGATTGACCGCGATCAACCGAATCCCGGATTGGCCCGGATCGGTGGCGATGCGTCGAGCGACTCGCGCGGACCGACGGCGGCGGACCGGGCGGCACCGCATTTCGTCGCACCGCGAGCGGTGTCGAACGACAAGACGACGGGCGCAGCGGCGTAGCGCTCGCTCCGGTGCCGGCGCTTCCTCCATAATCCGCCGCCCATGAAACTGACCGACTTCGACTACGCGCTGCCGCCGGACCTGATCGCGCAGCATCCGCCTGCCCAGCGCGGCGAGAGCCGCATGCTCGTCGTGGACGTCGTGGCCGCGTCCCTGCGTGACGCGATGTTCTCCGATCTGGCCGGATGCCTCCGGTCCGGCGATCTGCTCGTGCTGAATGACACCCGCGTGATCAAGGCCCGCCTGCTCGGGCGCAAGGTCACGGGGGGACGCGTCGAGGCGCTCGTGGAGCGGGTCATCGACGAGCGCCACGCGCTGGCGATGGTGAGCGCGAGCCACAGCCCCGGACCGGGGAGCGTGCTGATCCTCGGCGAGGGACTCGAGGTGCGAGTGCTCGGGCGCGAAGGCATGTTCTTCCACTTGCGCTTTCCGGCGGACACCACGGTCCACGAGGCGCTCGAGCGGCATGGCGCGTTGCCCCTGCCGCCCTATATCGAGCGGACGCCCGACCCGGTAGACGAGTCGCGCTATCAGACGGTGTATGCGGATCGCGCGGGCGCGGTGGCCGCGCCGACCGCCGGGCTGCATTTCTCGGAGGAGACGTTCCGCGCACTCGCGGCACGCGGCATCGGTACGGCGCGCGTGACGCTTCACGTGGGCGCGGGCACGTTCCAGCCGGTGCGGGTGGAGAACGTCGCGGACCACGTGATGCACAGCGAGTGGTACGACATTCCGCAGGCGACGGTGGACGCGATCGCGCAGACACGGGCGGGCGGCGGACGTGTGGTCGCGGTGGGGACGACGTCGTTGCGCGCGCTGGAGAGTGCGGCGGCGCGCGAAGGCGGACTGGGCGCCGGTCAGGCGGAGTCGCGGCTCTTCATCGTTCCCGGGTTCGACTTCCGGGTCGTGGACGTGCTGTTCACGAACTTCCACTTGCCGCGATCGACGCTGCTGATGCTCGTGAGCGCCTTCGGCGGCACGGCGCTGCTCCGGCGCGCCTACGAACATGCGGTGCAGGAGCGGTACCGCTTCTTCAGCTACGGCGATGCGATGCTCATCTGCGGCCGCACGCCGGAGGGAACCCGATGCTGAATTTCGAACTGCTGGCGACGGACGGCACGGCACGGTCCGGGCGCCTCACCTTGAATCACGGCACGGTCGAGACGCCGCTGTTCATGCCCGTGGGGACGTACGGCGCCGTCAAGTCCGTGAGCCCGGAAGAGTTGCGCACGATCGGCTCGCAGATCGTCCTGTCCAACACGTTCCATCTCTGGCTGCGGCCCGGGCTCGACGTGATCGCCAGGCACGGCGGCCTGCACCGGTTCATGGGCTGGGACGGTCCGATCCTCACCGATTCCGGCGGGTTCCAGGTCTTCAGCCTCGGTGCCTTGCGCAAGGTTGCCGAGGAGGGCGTCAAGTTCCAGTCGCCGGTCAACGGCGACCGCCTGCTGCTGACGCCCGAGGAGTCGATGCGCATCCAGCGGGTGCTCGACTCCGACATCGCGATGATCTTCGACGAGTGCACGCCGTATCCGGCCAGCGAAAGGCAGGCGGCCGACTCGATGCGCCTGTCGCTGCGCTGGGCCGCCCGCAGCCGTGCGGCCTTCGACGGCAGCCGCAACGCGCTGTTCGGGATCGTCCAGGGCGGCATGTACGAGCCGCTGCGCGAGGAGTCGCTCGCCGGCCTGCTGTCGATCGGCTTCGAGGGCTACGCGATCGGCGGCTTGTCGGTGGGGGAGCCGAAGGCCGACATGCAGCGAATCCTGGCGCATACGGCGCCGAGGTTGCCCGCGGACAAGCCCCGCTACCTGATGGGCGTCGGCACGCCCGAGGACCTCGTGGAGGCCGTGACGGCGGGCATCGACATGTTCGACTGCGTACTGCCGACGCGCAATGCGCGCAACGGCTGGTTGTTCACCCGCACCGGGACCGTCAAGCTCAGAAACAGCCGCTACAAGGACGATCCGGCACCGCCGGACCCCGCTTGCCGCTGCTACACCTGCCGCCACTTCTCGCTGTCGTACCTGCATCACCTGCAGCGCATGAACGAGATTCTCGGTGCGCGGCTCAATTCGATTCACAACCTGCACTACTACCACGCGCTGATGGCCGGCATGCGGGCCGCGATCCGGGCCGGCGGCTTCGAGGCTTTCGTGCGGGAATTCAGGGCGTTGCGCTCGGGCGGGGACGCTTCCGGCGACGCCTGAACGACGTCGGTCGGCCACGGGGTGCGTGCTAGAATGCGCGCCTTTTTCCGGCGCCCGACCGTCTGCAGGATCGGCTCGATGGCGTCAGCATTCCACTCTGCGGCGGCATGCCTCCCCGGCGTGCACGAGCGCAACCCTTCCGAGGAGCAACTCAATCGTGTGGATTTCCCAGGCATGGGCGCAAGCGGCGGGAGCCCCGGGCGGCGGCATGGACCTGCTCGAACTCGCGCCGATCATCCTGATGTTCGTGGTGCTGTATTTCCTGATGATCCGCCCGCAGTCGAAGCGCGCCAAGGAACACAAGTCGATGCTGGACGCCCTCGCCAAGGGTGATGAAGTGGTGGCCGGCGGCGGCATGCTGGGCAAGGTGACCAAGGTGTCCGACGCCTACGTGTCCCTCGAGATCGCCAGCAACGTCGAAGTGCAGGTCCAGAAGTCTTCCATCCAGCTCGTGCTGCCCAAGGGCACGATCAAGAACGCCGGCTGAACGCCGGGGCGTCCCGCCCCGGCCGTCACGAGGTCCGCTCGAACGTCATGAATCGCTACCCGCTCTGGAAGTACCTGATCATCGCCATCGTCCTGGCGATCGGTGCGCTGTATGCCGCGCCCAACATCTTCGGCGAGTCTCCCGCCATCCAGGTCTCGCCGCTGCGCGCCGGATCGACGGCCGACGCCGCGCTGCAGAAGCGGGTCGAGGACCTCCTGGCGCAGGAGAACGTCAAGACCGACGGCGTGTTCCTCGAGCACTCGGGTCTCAAGGTGCGGTTCGCCGACCCCGACACGCAGTTGAAGGCGAAGGACATCGTCCAGAAGTCGCTCGGCGAGGACTACGTCGTCGCGCTCAACCTGCTGTCGAACGCCCCGGGCTGGATGGCGGCGATCAACGCGCGGCCGATGTATCTGGGTCTGGACCTGCGCGGAGGCGTGCATTTCCTCATGCAGGTGGACATGAAGGGCGCGCTGGCCAAGGCGGCCGACCGCTATGTCTCCGACGTCCGGCAACTGCTGCGCGAGAAGGAAGTCCGATACGCCGGTGTGCAGCGCGACGGCGAGACCGTGCAAGTGCGCTTCCGTGACGAACCGACCCGGGACAAGGCGCTGGAAGTCATCGAGCGCAACCTGCCGGGGCTGGTGCTGAAGGGCCGGGCCGAGGGCAGCGACTTCTTCGTCTCGATCGCATTGAAGCCCGAGACGCAGAAGAGCATCCAGGACTTCGCGGTGCAGCAGAACATCACGACGCTGCGCAACCGGGTGAACGAGCTGGGCGTCGCGGAGCCGATCATCCAGCAGGCGGGGGTCGATCGCATCGTCGTTCAACTGCCGGGTGTGCAGGACACCGCCCGCGCCAAGGACATCCTCGGCCGGACCGCGACGCTGGAGGTGCGCATGGTCGACGAGGATGCGAGCCGCCTCGGCCAGGCCGGCATCGGGTCGGAGACCTTCCCGGAGCGTCAGCGAGACGGCTCGGTCACGCAGGTGGTGACGAAGAAGCAGGTCGTGCTCACCGGTGAACGCATCATCGACGCGGGCCCGACGTTCGACCAGAACCAGCGTCCGGCGGTCTCGGTGTCGCTCGACAGTGCCGGCGGCCGCGTCATGCGCGATCTCACGCGCGAGAACATCGGCAAGCTGATGGCGATCATCCTGTTCGAGAAGGGCAAGGGCGAGGCCGTCTCGGTGGCCCGGATCCAGGGCGAGTTCTCGAACCGCTTCCAGATCACCGGCATGTTCACGGCCGAGGAGACCACCAAGCTCGCCATCCTGCTCCGGGCCGGATCGCTCGCCGCGCCGATGGAGATCGTCGAGGAACGGACGGTGGGCCCGAGCATGGGCGCCGAGAACATCAAGAAGGGGTGGCAATCGACGCTGATCGGCTTCTCGCTGATCGCCGTCTTCATGATCATCTACTACGTACTGTTCGGCGGGGTATCGGTCCTGGCGCTGGCGGTGAACCTCGTGCTGCTCGTGTCCCTGCTGTCCATGCTGCAGGCCACGCTCACGCTGCCCGGCATCGCCGCCATCGCGCTGACGCTGGGCATGGCCATCGACGCGAACGTGCTGATCAACGAACGCATCCGCGAGGAACTGCGCAACGGGACCACGCCGCAGGCAGCCATCACCGCCGGGTACGAGCGCGCCTGGGGCACGATCCTGGATTCGAACATCACGACCCTGATCGCCGGCGTGGCGCTGTTCATGTTCGGCAGTGGTCCGGTCCGCGGCTTCGCCGTCGTGCACTGTCTGGGGATTCTCACCTCCATGTTCAGCGCCGTGCTGGTTTCGCGCGCGATGGTGAATCTCATGTACGGCAGCCGACGCAAGCTCGACAAGCTCTCGATCGGCAACACCAACTGGCACAAGCGCACGGCCGCGGCGGCCTGACCGTCGCGCGCGCAACGAGGAGTCGTCCATGGAGTTTTTCCGCATCCGCAAAGACATTCCGTTCATGCGGTACGCGCCGATATTCAACGTGATCTCCCTGCTCACGTTCCTGGCTGCCGTCGTGTTCCTGTTCACGAAGGGCCTGCATTTCGGCGTGGAGTTCACCGGCGGCACGGTGATGGAAGTGAGCTACGGCCACGCCGCCGACATCAACCAGGTGCGATCGATCGTCGAGAAGGCCGGGTTCGCCGATGCGACGGTGCAGAATTTCGGCAATTCGCAGACGGCGCTGATCCGCCTGCCGTCGAAGCCGGGCATCTCCGGCGCGAAGATCTCCGAGCAGGTCATCGGGGCGCTGAAAGCGCAGGATCCGGGCGTGGCGGTGCACCGCGTGGATTTCGTCGGCTCGCAGGTCGGCAAGGAACTGGTTGAGAACGGGCTGATCGCCATCTCGCTAGTGGCGTTGGGCATCGTGCTATACCTGTGGCTGCGCTTCGAGTGGAAGTTTGGTCTCGCCGCCGTGATCGCCAACCTGCACGACGTCGTGATCATCCTGGGCTTCTTCGCCTTCTTCCAGTGGGAATTCTCGTTGCCCGTGCTGGCCGCCGTGCTCGCCGTGCTCGGTTACTCGGTGAACGAATCGGTGGTCGTGTTCGACCGGGTGCGAGAGAACTTCCGCAAGATGCGCAAGGCGGCGGTGCCGGACATCATCAACAACGCCATCACGAGCACGATCTCGCGGACGATCATCACGCACGGCTGCACGCAGCTGATGGTGACCTCGATCCTCTTCTTCGGCGGCGACACGCTGTTCTACTTCGCGCTGGCGCTGACGATCGGCATTCTCTTCGGCATCTACTCCTCGGTGCTGGTGGCGAGTCCGCTCGTGATGTACCTGGGCATCAAGCGCGAGGATCTGGTCAAGCCCGAGCGCAAGCGCGAGGAAGCCGTCGTCTGACAGCGACGGGGCGGCGCGCGTGGAGTGGATCACCCAGGCCCTCGGCCTCATCCTGCATCTCGACCAGCACCTGCTCGGGTTTTCGCGTGACTACGGCGCGTGGGTCTATGCGCTGCTGTTCCTGATCGTCTTCTGCGAGACGGGGCTGGTCGTCACGCCCTTCCTGCCCGGGGACTCCCTCCTGTTCGTTGCCGGGACGATCGCCGGGCTGGGCGCCGTGAACGTGCACGTGCTGGTTCCGCTGCTGATCCTCGCCGCCGTCAGCGGAGATGCCGTGAACTTCTCGATCGGGCGCTGGATCGGGCCCCGCGTCTTCCGGATGGAAGACTCGTGGTTCTTCAACCGGAAGCACCTGAACGCCGCACATCGGTTCTACGAGAAGCATGGCGGCAAGACCATCGTGATCGCGCGCTTCGTGCCGATCATCCGCACGTACGCGCCGTTCGTGGCCGGCGTGGGCGCGATGGAGTACCGGCGCTTCGCGATGTTCAACATCGGCGGCGGCATCCTGTGGGTGTCGCTGCTCTGCTACCTGGGCTACCTCTTCGGCAACATTCCCGAGGTCAAGCGCAACATCGGCATGGTCGTCGTCGGGATCATCGTCCTCTCGATCCTGCCCGGGGTCTTCGAGTACCTGCGCAATCGTCGTCAGTCGGTGTAGTGCCGGCGCGGGTCGCTGTCGGCGGGCCGCGACGGTCGGCTCCCCGCTTCCCGACCGATCGGAAGGCTGCCATGCCGCGGTATCCGATGTCGCCGCCGCATGCAGACCCGTGTCCAGTCCGATGCTCGGGTCGCGCCCCTGGAATTCCGCAGCGAGATTCCCGCGGGCGGGTTTCGAGGCGCGACAAGGGGGCGCGCCCGTCCGTCCGGCCATCGACGAGAACCGGACGGTCCTTCGACGATTCGACGACATCGGGGACGCACGTGGCATCGGCGGACTCGACCGACGCGTCACGCTCGAAGCCTCCGCGGACGTTGCGTTCTCGATAGGAGCGCCACGCGTCGGTGCGTTCGTTCAAGAGCGAGGGGCCGCGGCGGCATCCGTCGCAGACGCATGCGTGCGCCGGGCACGATCCGCGCTCTCATCTGCGAGTCCTCAGATGGACGGTCACCCCTGACGGGGGGTAAGGTACCTGCGTATACCCCATCCTTGGCCACGCGCCGCTACGCCGACTTCGTGATGATCGACCGGGTGCATCAAGTCAGAGTGGTTTCGTCGCGCCTCCCGCTTCAACCGCGGCCCGGAACCGGATCCGCATGCATTCGCGTCCATGGGGACGGCCGTCGGTGAAGGACGGTTCCCTCCTCGGGCCCATGAGGACGGCGCTTCCGTCGGACATCGGTCGACTGATGCTGCCGTTGCTCGTGGTGACGGCACTGCTGCTGCTGTCGGGAACGCTCCCTCGCGTGAACGGCTGGATCTACGACGCCTACGTCCGCATGGATCACCGTCCCCCGCCCGACGATGTCGCGATCGTGTCCGTCGACGCAGCGAGCCTCGATGCGCTCGGACAGTGGCCGTGGTCGCGCGCCGTGCACGGCGCCCTCGTCCGGCGCCTCACCACGGTGCGTCCCAAGGCCATCGCTTTCGACGTTGCGTTTCACGAGGTCCACGCCGGTGACCCGGCGGGCGACACCGTGCTGGCCAACGCCATGACGGAGAACGGCCGTGTGGTGCTGCCGGTGTTCCCCGAACGGATGGGACCGGCGGGCGCCGTTCGTGAAGCGGGCCCGATTCCCGTGCTCGCTCACGCCGCCGCGCGATTGGGTCACGCCGATGTGGAACTGGACGCGGACCAGGTGAGTCGTCGTGTGTTTCTCTACGCGGGCCTGGGCTCGGCGCGCTGGCCGTCACTGGCACTGGCGACCTGGGATGTGGGCGAGGGCGGAACCGTTCACGACGTCGCAGCCCTTGCGCGACCGATGCGCACGACGCTTTCGGGACGCGTCTGGATCCGGGACCGCGAAGCGATGGTCCGATTCGGTCGCGCGCCGGGATCGATACGACAGGTGTCGTATGAGCGCGTGCTTCGAGACGATCGTGCTCTCGCGGAGCTAGCGGGGAAATACGTGCTCGTGGGTGTCACCGCGCCGGGACTCGCGCAGATGATCGCGACGCCCGTGTCGACGCAGGACGCCACGATGAGCGGCGTCGAGTTCAACGCCAACGTGCTGTCGGCCCTGCGCGACCAGGCGCTCGTGCGTCCGGTCACGTCCGGAATCGAGTGGCTCGCGTGTGTTCTCGCCCTGCTGATACCGGCGGTTCTCTATCCGAGAACGAGGCCCTCGCGCGCGCTGCTGGTCGTGATCGGCGGCGCGTGCGGTGTGCTCGGCTGGAGCTATCTGCTGCTCGACGGCGCGAACCTCTGGCTGCCGCCTGCACTGCCTCTCGGTGTCCTGACGGCGGGGTACCCCGTATGGTTGTGGACGCGGCTGGTGCGCGCAGCCGGCGATCTCGAAGCGCAGCAACAGCAAGCGCGAGCGACGCTTCAGTCCATCGCCGATGCGGTCGTGACGATCCGGCGGGACGGGACGGTGGTTCAGATGAACGCCGGCGCCGAGACGATGAGCGGCATTGCCGAACGGGACGCGATCGGGCTTCGCGTCGATACGGTGTTCAAGCCCGTGTCGCCCCGGGATCACGAACTGCTGACGTCGGCGATCCTGGCGTGCGAACGGGACGCGGCGATGCAGCGTCCGTCGGGGCATCTCGTCGTCTCGGGGTATCGCGCCCATCATTGCGTGCGGCTCTCCGTGAGCCCGCTGGTCGCCGCACCGGACCACGGCGGACGGATGGTGCTGGCCATGAGTGACGTGACGGACACGGTCGCGATGACGCAGCGGATGGCGCATCTGGCCACGCACGACGCGCTGACGGGGCTGCCGAATCGGGCATTGCTGACCGACCGGCTGGGCCACGCGATCACCGCGGCGCAGCGCGAGAACACTCAGCTGGCGGTGATGTTCGTCGATCTCGACGGCTTCAAGCGCATCAACGATTCGCTCGGCCACACGCTCGGGGATGCGCTCCTCGAACAGGTCGCCCGCCGCATCCAGGAACGCTGCCGCGCGTCCGATACCGTGGCGCGCTGGGGCGGAGACGAGTTCGTCGTGCTGCTCGAATCGGTCGCGTACACGGAGATCGTCGGTCGGGTCGCTCACGGCCTGCTCGAGTTCCTGTCCGAGCCGTATTTCACGCACCAGCGGGAACTCCACATCTCCGCGAGCGTCGGGATCGCCACCTACCCCAAGGACGGACAGGACGGCGAGACGCTCCTCGCCAATGCGGATGCGGCGATGTATCGGGCCAAGCAGTCGGGTCGCAATGCGTGCTGCTTCTATTCGGAGGCGGTCGACAGTCGCGCGCGGCGCCAGATGGAGTTGGAGACGCAGCTGCGCAGTGCCGGGGCCGCGCGACAGTTCGAGCTCTATTTCCAGCCTCAGATCTCCTTGCGGGACGGACATATCGCGGGCGTCGAAGCGCTGATCCGGTGGCGCCATCCGACACTCGGCCTGCTGGCGCCGGCGCACTTCATCCCGCTCGCGGAGGAGTCGGACGTGATTCTGGAGATCGGGGAGTGGGCGTTGCGCGAGGCTTGCCTGCAGTGGGGACGATGGCAACAGTCGGATCTCGCGCATCTCAAGATCGCGGTGAACGTCTCGGCTCGTCAACTGGTGCGCCGCGATCTCGCGAAGACCATGCGCAGGATCCTCGACGAGACGGGAACGGATGCCCGGGGCATCGTGATGGAGGTCACCGAGAGCGTCGTCATGCACGACGTGGAGCGCGTGGCGACCGCACTTCGTGCGCTCAAGGGCGAGGGTGTGGGCATCGCCGTGGACGATTTCGGCACCGGGTACTCGTCGCTGGCGCATCTGAAGCGCTTTCCGATCGATCAACTGAAGATCGATCAGTCGTTCGTCCGGGGCGTCAACAGCGACCCCGACGACGCCGCCATTGCCAGTGCGGTCGTGGCACTGGCCCGCTCCCTGGGAATGTGCGCCGTGGCGGAAGGCATCGAGACCGCGGCCCAGCTCAGTTTCCTGAGGGAGCGGGGATGCGACGAGGGACAGGGTTTCTATTTCGGTCCCCCCATGCCGGCGGCGGACGTGATGGCGCTTGCCCGCGAGCACCATTCGATCGGAGCGCTCGCCGGCGCTGCCAATGAATTGGTGGACGGCGACTGGTCGACGATGCCGAGACGCGAGCAGGCGCGCGGGTAGACACCGCGCGGCTTCGAGGCGGGCAGACGCGCGCTAGATGTCGCGAGCGAGCCTGGCCGCCAGTCCGATGTAGTTCGATGGCGTCAGCGCCCGCAGCCGTGCCTTGTCGGCTTCGGGAATGGTCAGCGCGTCGACGAACTCCAGGATCGACTCTTTCGACATGCCGCGTCTGCCGCGCGTGAGCGCCTTCAATTGCTCGTAGGCATCGGGGATGCCGTGACGACGCATGACGGTCTGGATCGGCTCCGCGAGTACTTCCCAATTCGCGTCCAGATCCGCGGCGAGTTTCGCGCCGTTGGGTTCGAGTTTGCCGAGGCCCCGCAGGCAGGAGTCCCACGCCAGCAGCGTATGCCCGAGGGCCGTTCCCACGGTGCGCAGGACCGTGGAGTCGGTCAGATCGCGCTGCCAGCGGGACACGGGGAGTTTCGTCGACAGGTGGTGCAGCAGGGCGTTGGCCACGCCGAGATTGCCTTCCGAGTTCTCGAAGTCGATGGGGTTGACCTTGTGCGGCATGGTCGAGGACCCGACTTCGCCGGCCTTCAGCTTCTGCTTGAAGTAGTCGACGGAGATGTAACCCCACAGATCGCGATCCAGATCGAGCAGGATGGTGTTGGTCCGGGCATACGCGTCGCAGAGTTCGGCGATGCCGTCGTGGGGTTCGATCTGCGTCGTGTACGGATTGAACGCCAGGCCGAGACGACTCACGAACTGCTGCGCGAATGCAGGCCAGTCCACGTCGGGGTAGACGACCGCGTGGGCGTTGTAATTGCCCACGGCCCCGTTGATCTTCCCCGGCAGCGAGACGGCGACGATGGCTTCGCGGGCGCGTCGCAGGCGCGCGACGACGTTGGCGAATTCCTTGCCGACGGTCGTCGGCGTCGCGGGTTGGCCGTGGGTGCGCGACAGCATCGGGACGTCCGCCATGGCGTGCGCGATCTCGGTCAGCCGGCTGACGATGGCATCGAGCGCCGGCACCATGACGGCGGATCGCGACTCGCTCAGCATGAGCGCGTGGCACAGGTTGTTGATGTCCTCGGACGTGCACGCGAAATGGATGAACGCGTTCGCGGCGTTGATTTCGCTGTTGGACCCGAACCGCTCCCGCAGCCAGTACTCCACCGCCTTCACGTCGTGATTGGTGCGGACTTCGATGGCCTTCACCGCTTCGGCGTCCTCGACGCTGAAGTTGCCGGCACACTGGTCCAGCAGGCGCCGCGATTCCGGCGAGAAGGCTGCGATGCCCGGAATGCCGGGGTGGGAGGCGAGTGCTTCCAGCCACGCGATCTCGACGCGGACCCGGTAGCGGATCAAGGCGAACTCGCTGAGGTAGTCGGCGAGGCGCGCGGTCTTCGCGCGGTAGCGGCCGTCGAGGGCGGAGAGGGCGGTCAGCGTGGAAAGGGACATCGGAGGCTCGGGGCTCGGCAAAGGCCGAATTCTAAGGGGTGATGGCAGTCTTCGTCCCCGCCCCTAGAATCGACATCATGTCCGTGGAATCGCTTGCCGACGAGGTTCGTGCCTGCCGTGTCTGTGCCGGCGCGCTGGCGCACGAGCCGCGTCCGATCCTTCGTGTGAGCCGTACGGCCCGGCTGCTCGTGGTCGGACAGGCGCCCGGCCGGCGCGTGCACGAGACCGGCATCCCGTGGAACGATCCGTCCGGACAGCGGCTGCGCCAGTGGCTCGATCTCCCGCCGGACGACTTCTACGACGAGAGTCGTGTCGCAATCGTTCCCATCGGGATGTGTTATCCAGGCACCGCGGACGGGAGCGATCTGCCACCCAGACCGGAGTGCGCTCCGCTGTGGCATCCAAGGATCCGTGCGGCTCTGTCGCGGGTGCAATTCACGCTGCTGGTCGGAAGCTATGCCCAGGCCTTCTACCTGGGTCGTCGTCGCAAGACATCGATGACCGAGACGGTCCGGGCGTTCCAGGACTACCTTCCCGATTGCCTGCCGCTCCCGCATCCGAGTTGGCGAAACAGTGGCTGGTTGACTCGGAATCCATGGTTCGAAGAACGGCTGCTCCCCGAATTGCGAGCGCACGTTCGCCGGATGATGACGCGGGTCTAGGCCGCTATCGATACGCCCGGCGGCAGGCGGGACGACTCGATCACGCCGCCACCGAGACAGGCTGAGCCATCGTAGAGGACCACGGATTGGCCGGGAGTCACGGCCCATTGGGGCTGCTCGAAACGTACCACCAGCTTTCCGTCGTCCCGCTCGATGCGGCAGGGTGAATCGGTCTGCCGGTAGCGTGTCTTGGCACCGTATACGCGGTCGTGAGCCGGTTCGACCCCAGCGATCCAGGACAGGTCGGCGGCTTCCAGCGTGATCGATTGCAGGGCAGGATGGTCGTGGCCCTGGACGACGATCAATCGGTTCGAGGCAATGTCTTTTGCCGCGACGTACCAGGGCAATCCCTGGCCGCCGATTCCCAGTCCCTGGCGCTGGCCGATCGTGTAGTACATCAGCCCCTCATGGCGGCCAGCGACGCGACCCTCGAGGGTGACCATGTCGCCGGGCTGCGTGGGCAGGTATCGCTTCAGGAATTCCCGGAAGGGCCGTTCGCCGATGAAGCAGATGCCGGTCGAATCCTTCTTTGCATGGTTGGGCAGCCCGATGCGTCGGGCGCACGCTCTCACGTCTTGCTTTTGCCAGTCCGCCAGCGGGAACAGCGTCCGGGCGAGTTGTTGCTGATCGAGTCGGTGCAGGAAGTAGCTCTGGTCCTTGGAGGCGTCCGAAGCCCTCAGCAACTGGAAGCGGCCGTCGACTTCCCGGACACCCGCGTAGTGACCGGTCGCGATCCGGTCGGCACCCATGGCCAGGGCGTGGTCGAGAAACGCCTTGAACTTGATCTCGCTGTTGCAAAGGACGTCCGGATTCGGCGTTCGTCCGGCCCGATACTCCGCGAGAAAGATGGCGAAGACACGGTCCTTGTATTCGGCCGAGAAGTTCACGGCTTCGACGTCGATCCCGAGCACGTCGGCCACGGAGACGGCGTCGATCAGATCCTGGCGCGTGGTGCAATGCTCGTCCGTGTCGTCGTCTTCCCAGTTCTTCATGAACAGGCCGATCACCTCGTAGCCCTGCTCACGCAGCACCCAGGCGGCGACGGCGGAGTCGACGCCCCCCGACAGGCCGATCACGACGCGCGGTTTCGACATGACCGAGAGCGGGAGCAAGGAGGCCGCACGGCGACCCGAGACATGGTCACGGCTGGTTGACCAGGAGGTCGAGCGGATGCCGATGGCCGGCGAGATAGTCGGTGACGCAACGCATCACCAGCGGACTGCGATGTCGCTCCGAACACGCTTGCAGCTCCGTGCGGGTTAGCCAGAGCGCGCGAAGAATGCCCTTGTCCAGCGGGCGATGGGGATCGTGCCCGGTGACTCGAGCGGCCAGCGCAAACCGGACGTAGACCAGGTCCCGTCCAGGCGGGGCCCAACGATAGATTCCCACCACGCATTCGGGCGTCACCCGGTAGCCGGATTCCTCGATCGTTTCGCGGACGACGCCATCGGGGATGGATTCGTCGGATTCGAGATGTCCGGCGGGCTGGTTGATGCGAAGACCGTCCATCGTCTCCTCTTCGACGACCAGGAATCGCCCGTCACGTTCGACGATGGCGGCGACGGTGACGTGAAGGTGTCTGGACATATCGGTCAAGCCAGCCCCGGGAACAGTTCCTGAAGGCCGTGCGCGATGAACTCCACCGCGAGAGCCGCGAGCATGAGCCCCATGATTCTCGTGATGATGTTCATTCCCGTGGTCCCCAGCCGGTTCGAGAGGTGGCTGGACACCCGCAAGGTGATCCACACCGTGACAGCGATGATGCCGGCGGGCGCGAGCAGTTTCAGTTGATATGAGAAGCCCGGCACGCGATGGCTCGCGATGATCATGGTGCTGATCGCGCCCGGGCCGGCCAGGAGGGGGATGGCCAGCGGGACGACGGCGACGGCGTGACGCTCGGCGGTTTCCTCGGATTCCTGCGGCGTCTGCCGCAGCCCGCTTTCCCTGGCCTGCATCATCGAGACGGCCAGAAGCATCAGCAGGATGCCGCCGCCGACCTGGAAGGAAGGGATGCTGATCGCGAAGAATTCCAGCACGAGATTGCCGAAAAATGCGGAAACAGTCAGGACGAGAAAGACCGTGATCGCCACCGTTCGGGCCGTCCTGCGGCGATCCTCCGGCGACCATTCACCGGTGGTCGACAGGAACATGGGCACGCCACCCACGGGATTCACGATGGCCAGCAGTGCCACGGTCGTCTTGAAGAGTTCGTTCCAGTCGTTCACGGACATTCGCGACGGGGGCGCTCCAATGAAAAAAGGCAGGGGAGTCTACCCTGCCTTCTCACCGCCGGACCCTCAGAGGGTCTCGGCGTTGTCACCTCGTGGCCAGTGGGGCCGCCGCTTCGCCCTGGCGCGCCGCTCAGCCGCGTGAACGTCTGCGTACTGCGATGCCTGCACCGAACGTGGCAGCTGCCAGGAGCAGCAGGGCGCCCGGCTCCGGTACGCCGGGATTGTTGGGCGAGCGCTGCGCAGCGTTGATGAACACCGTGAAGAACTCCATCCGCTGACCAACCGTGCTGGCGCCGATCATGTCCATGTTCCAGGTTCCTTCGATCGTGGACCCGGCCGACAGCGTCAGAAGTTGCGTGGGATCGCTTGCATTGCGCAGGATGTTGCTGAAGTGCTGAGGCCCGCCCACGGTCGTGCCGATGGTCACCAGCAGTTGATAGTCGAAGGTGGTCCCGGGCGTCGCGTCATCCGAGATCGAAATCTTGAAGTCCCCGCCGGTCCCGCCAGTCGCCGTGGGGGTCACGAGGGTCCAGGTCAATCCCTCGAAGGGAACGCCCGACGTGGCGCTTCCCGAGTCACCGCCGAGGAAGAGAACTTTGGTCCAGCTGACGCCGCCGACGCCATCGACATCGAGCTCCTCGCTGCCGGTGTTGCCGGTGACGAGTACGCAATTCACGCTTGCATCGGAGGTGGCGATCGCATTCGGCACGCACGGGTCGACTGCAAATGCCTGCATGCCAACTGTCGTGAGACCCAGAAACACACACGCCTGTGTCAAGACCTTGCGCATCGAGATATTCATGAGGCTCACTCCCAAGAGGACTTGCCGCTCACAGCAATAAGCGCGCCGCGCTTTCGAAAATTGTATAAAAGGCTAATTTTTAAAGAGAATCTTCGCGGATCGAAATGGCAGCCTTGCAGATGACAACGGAGTGTAAGAATCGTCGACAAACAAGCTGAAAAATCATTCGGGATCGTGAGGTTTCGAATTTGGCGGCAAAGGATCGTCATGTTCGGTTGATTCGGGCACTCACCGGAACTGACGATGTCCGGGCGTCGGCATCGAGGCGCTGCCATTGGCCCGATGCCAAGCCCGACAAATCCCACGTGGCGATACGTGCGCGGATGAGCCGAAGCGTCGGAAATCCCACCGCGGCCGTCATGCGGCGTACCTGCCGGTTCCTCCCCTCTGCAATCTCCAGCGACAGCCAACTGGTCGGAATCGCCTGGCGCGTCCGGATCGGAGGATCCCGCGGCCAGAGGTCGCGCGGTTCATCCATGGCTGCCGTTCTCGCCGGGCGGGTGACACCATCCTTCAGGCGCACGCCGCGCGCGAGCGTTACCAAGGCTGCTTGGGTCACTTGTCCATCGACCTGCACCCAATACAGCTTCGGCTGCTTGTACCGGGGGTCGGCCAAGCGAGCCTGCAGAGCGCCGTCATCGGTGAGAACGAGCAGGCCCTCGCTGTCGGCATCCAATCGCCCGGCCGCGTAGATCCCGGGGATCGGAATGAAATCGGCGAGTGTCCGTGCGCCGGGCGGTCCGGTGAACTGGCTCAACACTCCATAGGGCTTGTTGAACAGGACGACCACGCCGACACGGCTCAGCGATGCTCGTGCGCGATGACGTAGTCGTAGGCGGGCAGCGTCAGAAAGTCGGCGAACTCGTCGGATAGCGTGAGTTCCTGGAACATCCTGGCACCCTCTTCGTAGTTGCCTGCGGCGTACTGCTTGTCCCCAAGGATTTCCTTCACGCGCTTCAACTCCTCCGGGACCAGAGCAGTGAACAGATCCTTCGTGACCTTCCGGCCGTCGGAAAGCACTCCCTTGGGGCTGCGGATCCAGTGCCAGATCTGCGCTCGGGAGATCTCTGCGGTTGCGGCGTCTTCCATGAGATTGAAGATCGGCACACAACCCGTACCGGCGAGCCACGCGCCCATGTACTGGATGCCGATGTTGATGTTGATTCGCAGACCTTCCTCGGTGATGGGCGCCTGCGGCTGGAAGTTGAGCAGGTCCTTGGCCGTGACCTGAACGTCATCGCGCTGGCGATGGATCTGGTTCGGCGTCTTCATGGCCTTGTCGAACGATTCCCGCGCAATCGCGACGAGGCCCGGATGTGCGACCCAGGTGCCATCATGGCCGTCGCTCGCTTCCCGGTCCTTGTCCGCGCGGACCTTCGCGATGGCCGCGTCGTTGGCCACCGGATCGTTCTTGATGGGGATTTGTGCGGCCATACCGCCCATGGCGAACGCGCCGCGCTTGTGGCAGGTCTTGATGAGGAGGAGCGAATAGGCGCGCATGAACGGGCTGGTCATCGTGACGAGACCGCGATCGGCCAGGATGAAGTCGCGTTGCTTCTTGAACTTCTTGATGCAGGAGAAGATGTAGTCCCATCGACCGCAATTGAGGCCGGCGGAGTGATCTCGAAGTTCATACAGGATCTCTTCCATTTCGAACGTCGCGAGGATGGTCTCGATCAGTACGGTCGCCTTGACCGTGCCGAGCGGAAGTCCCAGTTCCTGTTGGGCGAGAACGAACGCATCGTTCCACAGGCGCGCCTCGAGATGGCTCTCCATCTTCGGCAGGTACAGGTAGACGCCCGAACCCTTGGCGACCCGGGTCTTCGCGTTGTGGAAGAAGTAGAGTCCGAAATCGAAGAGACCGCCGGACACCACCTTGCCATCCACACGCAGATGCTTCTCGTCGAGATGCCAGCCGCGCGGGCGGATCAGCAGCGTGGCGACCTTGTCGTTGAGGCGATACTGCTTGCCCTCCGGGCTCGCGAACGAAATGGTCCCGGCGATCGCGTCGCGCATGTTCATCTGACCCTGGATCTGGTTTGCCCAGGTCGGCGTGCTCGAGTCTTCGAAGTCCGCCATGAACATGTTGGCGCCTGAATTCAGGGCATTGATGACCATCTTGCGATCGGTCGGCCCGGTGATTTCGACTCGGCGATCCTGCAGATCGGCCGGAACGCCGGCCACCTGCCAGTCGCCCTCGCGAATGTGTCGTGTCTCGGGGAGGAAATCGGGAAGCTTGCCGGCGTCGATCTCGATTTGGCGCTCTTTGCGGCGAGCCAGGAGCGCCTGACGGCGCGCGTCGAGCGCGCGATGGAGTTTCGCGACGAAGGCGACAGCCTCGGGCGTGAGGATCTGGGCGAATTCCGGCGTGACGGGGGCCAGGATCTCGATGCCTGGACCGTAGGAAGGGGTGCTCATGGGGTTCTCCACGCGATCTGCAAAGTCTCGCATTATGGTATCTGTTCTTGCTCATTGGAAGAATCGACAAAAAAGGCCCGGAGGGATGCTCCGGGCCGTCTTGTCGATCCATGCCTCGCGGCGGTCAGTCCCGACTATGCAAACTGTTCTTCCTCGGTCGAACCCGTCAAGGCCGTCACGGAGGACTTGCCGGATTGGATCACCTGGGTTACTTCATCGAAGTATCCAGTGCCTACTTCCCGCTGGTGCTTCACGGCCGTGAATCCCTTTTCCGCCGCAGCGAACTCCTTCTGCTGGAGCTCGACGAACGCCGTCATGTTGTCGCGCGCGTACCCGTATGCGAGATCGAACATGCCGTAGTTCAGCGAATGGAATCCTGCCAGGGTGATGAACTGGAACTTGTATCCCATGGCACCCAGTTCTCGCTGGAACTTGGCAATGGTGGCGTCGTCCAGGTTCTTCTTCCAGTTGAACGAAGGCGAGCAGTTGTAGGCGAGCATCTTGCCGGGGAATTTGCGGTGGATCGCCTCGGCGAACTGGCGTGCGAACTCGAGGTCGGGCTTGCCCGTCTCGCACCAGATAAGATCAGCGATCGGCGCGTAGGCGAGGCCGCGAGAGATGGCCTGCTGAAGCCCGTTCATCACCCGGAAATAGCCCTCCGACGTCCGCTCACCCGTACAGAACGGTTTGTCGTTTTCGTCGAAATCCGACGTGATGAGATTGGCGGCTTCGGCGTCGGTCCGGGCAAACAGCAGTGTCGGTACGCCCACGATGTCGGCAGCCAATCGTGCAGCCGCGAGCTTCTGCACCGCTTCCTGCGTCGGCACTAGGACCTTGCCGCCCATGTGCCCGCACTTCTTGGCCGCGGCGAGTTGATCCTCGAAGTGCACGCCCGCCGCGCCGGCTTCGATCATGGCCTTCATCAATTCGAAGGCATTGAGAACGCCGCCGAAACCGGCTTCCGCATCGGCCACGATTGGTGCGAACCAGTCCGTACCGTCCTTGCCTTCGGAATGATGAATCTGGTCAGCGCGGATCAGCGTGTTGTTGATACGGCGCACCACTGCCGGAACGCTGTTCACGGGGTAGAGAGACTGGTCGGGATACATTTCGCCAGCGACATTGGCGTCCGCGGCGACTTGCCAGCCGGAGAGATAGATCGCCTTGAGGCCTGCCTTGACCTGCTGCATCGCCTGGTTGCCGGTCATGGCACCCAGGGCGTTGATGAACGGTTCCGTATGAAGCAGATCCCACAACTTCTCCGCGCCGCGTCGAGCCAGGCTGTGTTCGATATGAAGGGTGCCCCGCAGGCGATCGACGTCTTCTGGTGTATACGGGCGCGTGATTCCCTTCCAGCGCGGGCTCTCTGCCCAGTCCTTTCGCATGGTCGCGATGTCTTGCTGACGATTCATTTGAATACTCCACTCCGGATTGATGGTATGCGACGGCTGAGTCGATACGGTCCAGGGATAACCGCACGCAGGCGGGCCGCCGCGCTGCCGGCCAGCCGAGGCGCAAGAAACGAGCGCGCCCCACTCAGTACTCACAAGGCAGCCAGAGATCCCATCCGGCGGGCCAGAGAAGTCGCCCGGTTGGGGGCTTCTTCAGGAGCGTTGCACTCATGCCGTGCCGACCAAGCGCAACGTTGTGACAGACTCAGTATACGAGTCGAATGCCGCGCCGCAACAATCATGTTGGTAGAAGTTAAAAATACTATAAAACAACGATGTAAAGTCAATTTTCGGAGCGATTTCCCGGATCTCGGGATTGGATTCTCACTTTTGCCATCACTTCTTGTGTTCTGCGAAAGTCTCCGCGAACCCCGCCGGAGGTGCGATAGCCCGCCGGTCTCGACGCGAGAGTGGCCGGCGGCGACGTCGGTGGCATCGATGCAAACGCCTCGCCCGGGGGCGCGCTGCTTGGCGTCGACGGCCCGTCTGCGGCAACCGATGCGCGACGACTCAAGGTGCCGGTATCGCGGTCGCAATTGCCTGTCGGGTCGCATAAAATCGGCTATCGCCACGGGGCGATCACGGGCGCATTGCCGCCTTCCGGCGCGTGCGGTTGCTTGGCGGTCCGCATGAGGGGCAAGACCGGACCGGTTGTCCTTCCTCCTCCCATTTCCAGTGAAAGGTCATCGATGTACACACATATCAAGGTTCCCCAGACGGGCGAAAAGATCACGGTCAACAGCGATTTCACGCTTCGTGTGCCAGACCAGCCGATCATCCCGTTCATCGAGGGGGATGGGACGGGCGTGGACATCACTCCGGTCATGCGGGAAGTCGTCGATGCGGCCGTGAGCCGCGCTTACGGGGGCCGGCGGAAGATTTCGTGGATGGAGATCTACGCCGGCGAAAAGTCCACACGTGTCTATGGCGAAAATGTCTGGCTGCCGGACGAGACGCTTCAAGTTGCGAAGGAGTACGTGGTCTCCATCAAGGGGCCCCTGACGACGCCAGTTGGTGGCGGGATCCGATCGATCAACGTGGCCCTGCGACAAGAACTCGACCTCTACGTCTGTCTGCGACCGGTCCGGTACTTCCAGGGCGTTCCCAGCCCGTTGAAGCAGCCCGAGAAGACGGACATGGTGATCTTTCGGGAGAACTCCGAGGACATCTATGCGGGCATCGAGTGGCAGGCCGAGACCGACGCCAGCCGCAAGGTGATTCGATTCCTCACTGAGGAAATGGGCGTCAAGAAGATCCGGTTTCCGTCGACCTCAGGTATCGGTATCAAGCCGGTATCCCGTGAGGGAACGGAACGACTTGTCCGCAAGGCCATTCAGTATGCGGTCGCCAACAAGCGCCGCTCGGTCACTCTGGTCCACAAGGGCAATATCATGAAGTACACCGAAGGGGCCTTCCGGGACTGGGGCTACGCGCTGGCGAAGCGCGAGTTCGGTGCTGAGTTGGTGGACGGCGGACCATGGATGAAGCTTCCGAACGGTGTCGTGATCAAGGACGTGATCGCCGATGCGTTCCTCCAACAGATTCTCCTCCGGCCTGACGAATACGACGTGATCGCCACGCTCAACCTCAATGGCGACTACATCTCGGACGCGCTGGCTGCGCAGGTCGGAGGCATCGGGATTGCGCCCGGCGCGAACCTGTCCGACTCCGTCGCGATGTTCGAAGCGACGCATGGCACGGCACCGAAGTATGCCGGCAAGGATTACGTGAACCCCGGCTCGCTGATCTTGTCTGCGGAAATGATGCTGCGCCACATGGGGTGGGTCGAGGCAGCAGACCTCATCATTCGCAGTACCGAGGCCGCAATCTCCGCGAAGACGGTTACCTACGACTTCGCGCGGCTGATGGATGGAGCCACGCAGGTCTCCTGTTCGGGTTTCGGCAAGGCGATGATCGGCCGCATGGCGTGACAACCCGTATCGATCGTCGTTTGCTCGCGCCTTCGTAGGGGATAGCCTACGAAGGCGCGAGGCGCGATATGGCCGTGGAGAACAGGTCGTGTGCGGCAGTCGATTGCAGTGGATGAGTTGCGCTTCTCATGTGGCGTTCGGATGCGAAGGCAATTGAACGGCGCATTCTCGAAAGCGAAGCACGCGCGACCCGGGTCCTCTTGTAAATTTCCGGCCAGCGCGCACAATAGGATTACCGTTTTGGCCGGTTTCTTGCGTACTCAGCTGGCGCTTGTGTCATGGCAATAGGTCCTCGCGAAAGCGGCGTCCTGGATGTTGAGAAACAGAAGGTCAAGCCACCACCTCTGTACAAGGTGATGTTGCTCAACGACGACTACACGCCGATGGATTTCGTCGTCGGTGTTTTGCAGAATTTCTTCTCCATGACGAGAGAGCAGGCCACTCAAGTCATGTTGAAAGTCCACCGCGAAGGGATGGGCGTATGCGGGGTCTATCCCAAGGACGTGGCGGCAAGCAAGGTTGAACAGGTGGTGTCGTATTCGCGGCAGCATCAGCATCCCCTGCAGTGTGTCATGGAGGAATCCTAGATGATTGCCCAGGAACTTGAGGTCAGTTTGCACATGGCCTTCATGGAAGCCAGGCAGAAGCGCCACGAGTTCATCACCGTGGAGCACCTCCTGTTGGCGATGCTGGACAATCCTTCTGCGTCGGAGGTGTTGCGGGCCTGCGCGGCCAACGTGGATGAACTGCGCAAGCAGCTCACCGACTTCATCAACGAGCACACACCCGTCGTGTCAGGTGATGAAGTGGACACGCAACCGACACTCGGATTCCAGCGAGTGATTCAACGCGCCATTCTGCACGTTCAATCGTCCGGAAAGAAGGAAGTCACCGGGGCCAACGTTCTCGTGGCGATCTTTGGCGAAAAGGACTCGCACGCCGTCTACTTCCTTCATCAGAAGGGTGTCACGCGACTCGACGTCGTCAATTTCATTTCACACGGTATCAGCAAGGTTCCGCAGAGCACCCCTCAGCCCGCGAAGCAGGAACCGGAAGCCGATGGTGAGCAGGAGCCCGCGAGCGGCGGAGCCCTCGAGGCCTACACACAGAACCTCAACGCCCTTGCCATTGCCGGAAAGATCGATCCGTTGATCGGGCGCGACAAGGAAGTCGAACGCGTCATCCAGATCCTCTGCCGTCGTCGCAAGAACAATCCCCTGCTCGTTGGCGAGGCTGGTGTGGGCAAGACGGCCATCGCGGAAGGGCTCGCACGCCGCGTGATTGAAGGGCAGGTGCCGGACATCCTGGGACACAGCGTGGTCTATGCCTTGGATATGGGTGCCCTGCTCGCGGGTACCAAATATCGAGGAGATTTCGAGCAGCGCCTCAAGGCCGTGCTGAAGCAGCTGATCGAAAACCCGAACGCCATCCTATTCATCGATGAAATCCACACACTCATCGGTGCCGGCGCTGCATCGGGTGGGACGCTCGATGCATCGAACCTGCTGAAGCCGGCATTGTCGTCCGGCCACCTGAAGTGCATCGGCGCCACGACATACAACGAGTTCCGCGGCATCTTCGAGAAGGACCATGCGCTGTCCAGACGATTCCAGAAGATCGATGTCGCAGAGCCATCCGTCGATGAGACGGTCGCGATCCTGAGAGGGTTGAAGACTCGCTTTGAGGCGCACCACGGTGTTCGCTACACCGAGGCCGCACTCGCATCCGCGGCGGAACTGTCGGCGCGATATATCAACGATCGACATCTTCCGGACAAAGCGATCGACGTGATCGATGAAGCGGGAGCAGCGCAGCGCATCCTGCCGAAGTCAAAGCAGCGAAAAGTCATCGGGAAGCACGATATCGAGGACATCATTGCGAAGATTGCCCGAATTCCTCCGCAGAACGTCTCGTCGACGGACCGCAACGCGCTGAAGACACTGGATCGCGATCTGAAGGCGGTGGTCTTCGGCCAGGACAAAGCCATCGATGCGCTCTCCGCAGCGATCAAGATGTCGCGCAGCGGTCTAGGGAACCCTCAGAAACCGATCGGCTCGTTTCTCTTCTCCGGGCCGACGGGCGTGGGCAAGACCGAGGTGGCGCGACAGCTTGCGTACATCCTGGGCGTCGAATTGATCAGATTTGACATGTCCGAATACATGGAGCGGCACGCGGTTTCTCGATTGATCGGTGCGCCGCCGGGATATGTCGGATTCGATCAAGGCGGGCTTCTGACCGAGGCAATCTCGAAGCACCCGTATGCGGTGCTTCTGCTCGATGAAATCGAGAAGGCGCACCCCGACATCTTCAACATCCTGTTGCAGGTGATGGATCACGGAACTTTGACCGACAACAACGGCCGTAAGGCCGATTTCCGCAACGTCGCCATCATCATGACGACGAATGCAGGGGCGGAGACGCTGGCCAAGACTGCCATCGGGTTCACGTTGGGCAAGCGAGTGGGAGATGAACTCGCCGAGATCAAGCGCATGTTCACGCCCGAATTCCGCAACCGGCTGGACGCGATTATCTCCTTTGCTCCGCTGGACTATGACGTCATTCTTCGAGTGGTGGACAAGTTCCTCATGCAACTGGAAGAGCAACTGCATGAGAAGAAGGTTGACGTGACGTTTACCGCGCCCCTGAAGGACTATCTCGCGAAGAACGGCTTCGATCCCCTCATGGGGGCGCGACCGATGTCGCGACTCATTCAAGACACGATACGACGCGCGCTCGCCGACGAATTGTTGTTTGGCCGGCTCGCCAACGGTGGGAAGGTGACCGTCGAGCTTGATACGGCCGAGAAGGTGGTACTGGTTTTTGATCCTCCGGAATCCCAAGCGCCGCAATCCAGACCGGAAGAAGAGAGTAGTGTCGCCTGAGCATTTGATCTGGGCATAGCGAAGGTGGGCGGCCGCGTTGTCCCGAGATCTTGGCGTGTGCGCTCGCCGGGCCGCGCGAACTGATGTCGGATGGGTTCGAGAACTTGCCTTGGCACAGGCATGATTTCAGTGGAGCGACAAATGAGTCGCATGGGTGACCGATTCCGACGGCTCGTTCTACTGGCTACAACGGGTTGCGTGCTGGCGTTTGGTGGAATGGTCAATGACCAGGCTCTGGCGCAATCTCATGCTGACGGTTCCTCGATCGAGGGTGATTGGCGTGGACCTTGGTATTTGGGCATGAGCAGTGGCATCGCCACGCTCAGGCTCACGAAGACCGATGATGGCTCCGGCCTGAACGGATCAATCCAGCTAACGAACAATGAGAAGTTTGGCGACGAGGCAGCGCGACTCCTGTCGATGGATGTTCGTGACGGCCATCTTGTGTTTCGAGCGGCTGGCGCAGATGGTCAAGTGATGGATGCGAGATTGGCCATCCCTGCACGAGATCCGGGCGTCCTCAAAGGCGCAGCGAAGTACGGTGGCTACAAGGTGCGTCTCGAGCTCACGAAAGCGCAGGACGCCAAGAAGTAGATGCCACGCGAGCGCTGGCAACTTGGCGCAATGCGCCAGCGCTCGACCCCAACCCCACGTCTCGAGACTCAGCCGCCCGAAGGGCCGCGCCCATTCGAGTTCATGGTCACGTAGCGTCGCGGCCGGTTCAGTCGCCTGGATCCTTGAGACCCTTGATGTAGGTTGCCAGGGCTTCGATCTGATCCTGATTCAGCAGTTTCCGAAATCCGGGCATCGGCGTCTTACCCCTTTGGATGCGTTCGATGACCTGTTCGAACGTCAGTCTCGTTCCCGCGAGTCTTGGACCGTCCGCTGCCTTCATGCCGTAGTCTTGATGACACCAGCTGCAGTTGGTCGCGAACAACTTGCGCACATCGATCTTCGGCTTGGGCGGCGGCTCCGTTACCTCGGGCGGTTGGGTCGGTGCCTCGTCGGCCGCCTGGGCACCGGCACTCATGGCGCCGATCAGGAGTACAGACAGGAGTATCACGGAGACTGGACGGGGAATCATATTCATCATGCGTTGACCTAGTTGCAACCTTTTGACGATCCGGATCGAAAACGGGCGAGGGATTGCTCCCCCGCCCGTCTCAACGACTCCTGAAGGCGCGACGTTTACGCGAACGATTGCGTCGACGTCGCGACTGTCGGTGTCACGCCATCAAGGCAGCGAGAACACGAGGAGTTGGCCGGCATCGGTCGGCATGCTGCAGAACGGTTCGCCGAACAGCGGGCAATAGTTGCCCGACACGTGGCTGCCCCAGCCTGTCACGACTGCGACGTACTGCTTGCCCTTGGCCGTATAGCTGATCACGCCACCATGGTGACCAATGCCGTTGTTGTGTTGCCACAACGTCGCACCGGTCTGCGCATCGAGGGCGTCGAACCGGCCATCAGCACCGGGGACGAACACGATATTGCCCTTCGTGGCGAGCAAGCTGGCGAGAGGCGGATACTTGTATTCCTTCTCCCACTTGATCTTGCCGGTCAGGGGATCGCGTGCGGAAACGTGACCGAATGCCTTGCGCCCGTCAGGATGCACGGACGTCCAGCTCGCGCCGAAGTAGGCCTGACCCGAGAACGCGGGAGGCGGATCCGCCTTCACGACTTCGATGTCGAAGCACCACTCCTGTCCCACCTTGTACAGCAGGCCGGTGTTCGGGTTGTACGCCCCCGTGTTCCAGCTGATGGCGCCGTCGATGGCCGGGCACACGTTCGTGTGCTTGCCCTCGGGAAGCTCACGACGACCGATCAGTTGACCCGTCTTCGCATCGACACCCTTGATGTAGTTGTAGGTCTTGCCGAGCATGTAGGCGTTCTCGACCTTCAGCGGGGCATTCGAAGGATCGGCGTTGTAGACGAAAATGATGCCGCCCTTGTTCGGGTGCAACATGTAGCGCTTGCCACCGCGTTCGATCGACATGAATTCGCCAACGGCGCTATCGAAGTCCCACGCGTCGTGCGGCATTTCCTGGAACCAGGACTTCAGTTCGCCCGTGTCCGCATTCAGCACGACCACCGACGAGCTGTAGAGGTTGTCGCCGGGGCGAGCGCCTTCCGTCTTCCACTTTTCGCCTGCCCAGTCATAGTCAGGCGCCGGGTTCGCCGTGCCCCACCATACCGAGTTCGTGGCTTCGTCGTACGTGCCTGTCATCCAGCCACCGCCGCCGCCCGTCTTCCACGAATCGTTACCCCAGCTCGAACGGGAACGCTCATCGCCGCCGATCGTGTCGAATTGCCAGCGGACTTCACCGGTCTTCGCATCCACCGCGAAGATCGGGCCGCAGCAGCCGGACAGCTCACCGCCGTTCGAGCCGATGACGACCATGTCCTTGACGATCACGGGGGCGCCCGTAAAGCCCTTGTTCCCGCCTTCCACCGTGAGGATCATCTTGTCCCAGACGACCTTGCCGGTGTTCATGTCGAGGGCGATCATGCGGCCGTCGGTCGTGCCCATGTACACGTTGCCGTAGCCGATGGCGATACCGCGGTTGTAGGGGTTGTAGAAGGTGCCTTCCGAACGCTCTTGATCGAGCTTTGCGGCGTACTTCCACTTCACGTCACCGGTCGCGCCATCGAGTGCCCACACCTGACCGGATGCGCTCGTGTAGTAGAGCGTTCCGTCCACAGCGAGAGGGAAGGACTGGACACCGCGCTTGCTCGCGCTTGGCGTGTGAATCCAGGACACCCGAAGATTCTTGACGTTCGCGCGATTGATCTGCGAGAGATCGCTGTAGTGCCAAGCCTTGTACGAACCGTGATACATCAGCCAGTTGTTCGGGTCCTTGTCGGCATTGCGCAGACGATCCGCGTCGACGGCCATTGCCGTTGTCGCAAAACCGATCAGGGCTGCGGCCGACAGGGCCTTCATGCTTCCCGACAGTTCAGTGCTCCATCGATTCATGACTCTCTCCCAATTTGTACTCAGGGTGTACCTCAGAACGACTCTGCGTGTTCCCGCAGGAAGCCGGCTGTCGATTTGGGTCGACGAGCGAGCATTCGCTCCGCCGCGGAGACCCGTTCAAATGTAGACCCAGTTCGACTCATTTGCAACAACGAACATGCGCGCTTCCGCATGCTCTATTCTCGAGGGACATCGTCATGTATCGGGCGTTATACAAACGGGATTTTGTCCATGGCGCGACTCGTCATTTCCCCGCGTGTCAGCATTGATCCCACGCGGCTCGTGTACGTCTTTGCGCGGTCCGCCGGGCCCGGTGGTCAGAACGTGAACAAGGTGGAAACTGCGGTGCAACTACGCTTCGACACGGTGGCTGAGAACGGCATACCGGACGATGTTCGCCTGCGGCTGATTCGACTCGCCGGACGGAGGATGACGGCCGAAGGTCTGCTGACGATCGACTCTCAGCGATTCCGCTCGCAACTGCGGAATCGCGAAGACGCCTTCGAGCGCCTCATCGACTTGCTGCGGCGCGCTTCGACCGCGCCTCGCCAGCGCATCGCCACGAAGCCGGGTGTTGCAGCGCAGCAGCGCCGTCTCGATGCGAAGCGTGTGCGCGGTGCCGCAAAGCGACGGCGAAGCCCCGTCACTGGTACCGAGGAGTAGGCGACGTCAGATCCATCGCTTGCGAATGAAGAATATCGCCAGGATCACGCCGATCGCCAGCATGGCCATCAGCGTCCCGGTGAATCCCCATGACCACTCCAAGGGCGGCATGTGATGGAAGTTCATGCCGAAGATCCCGGTGATGAAGGTCAGCGGCATGAATACCGCCGAGAAGACCGCCAGCACCTTCATCACCGCGTTGGTGCGATTCCCGATGGTCGACAGATACGTGGCGAGGATGTCCGACAGCAGATTCTGGTACGTGTCGATGCCTTCGACGACCTGGACGATGTGATCCTGGATATCGCGCAGATACGGTGCGGTCTGTCGTGCGATCAGGGGTGTATCCAGATGCCGGAGGCTGGCGACCACCTCCTTGACGGGCCAGACCGCCTTGCGGACGAACAGCATGTCGCGCTTCAGTTGATGGATCTGGCGGAGCGTGTCCGCGGAATTGCGGCTCATGATGCCGGTGTCTGCGGCTTCGATGCGATCACCCAGTCGGTCCAGCACCAGGAAGTATTGATCGATGATCACGTCGAGCAGCGAATAGGCGAGGTAGTCGGCGCCCTGGCGCCGATGGCGACCGACGCCGTCGCGGATGCGCTTTCGAAGCGGATCGAAGAAGTCGCCGGCTCGCTCCTGCAGCGTGATGACGTAGTGTTGCCCCAGCACCAGGGACAACTGCTCCGACACGATTTCGTGGCGCTCGTCGTCCCAGTCGAGCATCTTGAGCACCACGTAGATGTAGTCCCCGTGATCCTCCACTTTCGCTCGCTGGTCGGTGTTGAGGATGTCTTCCAGCATCAACGGATGGAAGGCGAGCACCCGACCGAATTGCTCGACCAGTCCCGGGTCCCCGATCTCGTCGACGTTGATCCACGTGACGGTGTGCGAGTCCTTGAATGGCAGGCACTCGCCGACATCGGCCAGTTCCCGTTCCGAGACGCTCCGGTCGTCGTAGTCGATCACCGAAATGCGCGTGCCGTGCGACTTGCGCTCCCCCACGTACACCAGTGAACCCGGGGGCAGACCGCTCTTGCCGGAGCGGCGCTTCATCATGCGGACCATCGTCCTATCTCTCCTCGGGAGCCAACTGATCGAGCATCGTGATCAGCTGCGACCGTTGCTTCGCGCTGAGCGCAGATGCCATCTCGATTTCGTGGGCGCGGACCGCTTCGGTGGCCTGCGCCAGCAGCCGCGTCCCTACTGCTGTCAGGAACAGCCCGTTCGAGCGTCGGTCCTCGGGGTCGGCGCGACGCTCGACCAGTTGCCGATGCTCCAATTTGTCCAGGGCCGGTACAAGCGTGGACCGATCCAGTTTCGCTGCCTCCGCGAGCCGGCTCTGCTTCATGCCGGGATTCGCATCGATGATCACGAGCATGGCGTAGAGACCGGGAGACAGGTCGAGTGTCGTGAGCGCGCCCTGGAAATGCGCAAAGATCGCCACCTGGGCTAGGCGGACGTGGTAGCCGAGCAAGTCAGGAAGGATCCCGAGACGCACGCCGTCATCGCCGCGACCTGTCTCGGTGCGGGAACGCCCTCGAATGTTGGTGGCCATATTGTTTGACATCCAATAATATCGTTTCCATACTACCTAAATGCCGTTCCACACTCCATCCGTCGTTGCGCTTCCGCATGCCGAACACCGGGCGTCGATGTCGTCGTCCAAAGGAATCGGCAGGTTTCCAAGATGAGTTGCTCGATCGCCGTGGACGGCCTGGAGACATCGGTTTCCGCCGAACCGGGAGACACGATCCTCGATGCCTTGTTGATGGCGGGCGTGGGGTTCCCGTACAGCTGCCAAGCGGGCAATTGCGGAACCTGCAAGTGCGAACTGTTGTCGGGCGAGGTCTTCGAGCTCGAGTATTCGGAGCATGCGCTGGCACCGACGCAGCGGGCCCGCAACATCGTGCTCGCCTGCCGCAGCCAGGTCTGGAGCGATGTCCGCATTCGTCGACTCGTCGAGGAAGATCTGATCGTTCATCCGTCGCGAGTGATGCGCTGCCGCGTGACGGCTCTCGACCGGCTGACGCACGACATCTGGCGGCTCCGGCTCGACATCGAGTCAGGCGGGCCTTACACATTCAGCGCAGGCCAGTATGCGTCGATCGAGTTCCCGTTCGCGCCCGGGTTGCCGCGGGACTATTCGATGGCCAATCGCCCCGACGAATCGGTGCTCGAGTTTCACATTCGCGAGATGCCCCAAGGGGCGGTAAGTGCTGGACTGGGGGCGAAGGTGAAGCGTGGCGATACGGTGCGGGTTTCCGGACCCTTGGGATCGGCCTACCTGCGCGAGGCCCACGCGGGCCCGGTGATCGCCATCGCGGGCGGCAGCGGCTTGGCGCCGATCCGCTCCATTCTGTCCACCATGCGGCTCAGGGGAGGCGGCGCTTCAGTGCACGCGTATCTGGGTGTTCGAAGCGAACGGGACGTCTACGGCGAAGCCGAGCTGGAAGCCTTGGTCGGGGAACTTCGGGCGTCCAGGGTTCATGTCGTTCTGTCCGATGCGTCTTCGTCGTCAGCCAACCCTACCCGGAAGCGCAGAATCGGCCTCGTGACGGATGCCGTTAACGAGGATTTCGACCGGCTCGACGGATTCGTCGCCTATCTGGCGGGCCCGCCGCCCATGGTCGAGGCAGCCGTCACGCTGCTCGAATCGAAAGGCGTCGCGAGGCGGGATATTCACGCCGACGCCTTCTACCCGGCCGGGCTTGCGGGCCGCGCGCGGGATGTCTAGGGAGCGACGATGAGTCAGGCACTGCTGGAGGGGAAGGTGGCGCTGGTGACCGGAGGGGCGCGCGGCATCGGATTGGCGATTGTGCGATCGCTCCATCGACACGGGGCCAGTGTCGTCATCGCGGACAGCGGCGTCTCGATGGGCGGCGACGACGAGGACCCGTCGGTCGTCGAAGCGGCTGTCGCAGGTCTCGGCACCGAGCGCGCCGTCGGCTTCTCCGAAGACCTCTCCCGCACGGGCAACGGGGAGGCGGCCGTGGAACTCGCGCTCGCCCGATTCGGGGCCCTCGACATCGTCGTCAACAATGCGGCCATCCTGCGCGACGGGTTCATCTTCAAGTCCCGTCGAGACGACTGGCAGCGTGTGCTGGCCGTCAATCTGGAGGCGCCGTTCGAGATTCTCGCGGCAGCGACACCCCTCATGCGCGAGCAGGCGAAGGCCGGACGGGCGCCTGGGCGCATCGTCAACATCATCTCGACGGCCGGACTGGTCGGCAACTTCGCGCAGAGTGCGTATGCGGCAGCCAAGGCGGGTCTGGTCGGGTTGACGCGTGTGGTGGCGATGGATCTGGCTCGCAGCGCCATCACCTGCAACGCCGTGGCGCCTTTCGCCGGGACGCGCGTGACCGAAGCCATCCAGCCCGCCAACGATGCGCAGGCCCAGTACAAGGTGCGCGCCGTTCGCATCCCGGCAGGCTACGTTGCCAGGCTCGTGACCGCGCTCAGCCTCCCCGCCAACGTGTTCACCGGCCAGGTGTTTGGCGTGCGGGGGCGGGAAGTGTTCCTGTTCGCCCAAGCGCGCCCCGAAGTGCGGCTCGTGGGCGACACCCTCGATCGGCAGGACCCTCTTGCTCTCGGCGGCATGATGGAAGCCGAGTTCAACGAACTCGTCACGGACCTCAAGACCGACCTCGAGCTCTTCAATACCGAACCCCTGATTTGAAGGAATCTGCCCCCATGTCCGCCGTCACACACCCGGAAGTCAAGACTGTCGCCGAGCTCGCAGAACAGTCCTCGGAATACCGCGCCGCCGTCGAGAAGATTGTCATCAGTCATGCCGTGAACGAATTGCACGGCGCCCGGGTGTTCGACGAACCGGCCATCGCGCTTGCCCCGACGCCGTACGCCAAGTGGCTGACCTGCCGCGTGGCGATGGAGGAGTATCACCATCACGTGCGATTCCGGGCGCTGGCCGAGGAGATGGGCGTGGCTCCCGAACGGATGGACCCCATCCGAAAGCGACCGCTGTCGATCTTCAACTTCGAGCTGAAGACTTGGCCGGAGTTCTGCGTCATCAAGGCGGTGGCGGACTACGCCGAGATCCTGCAGGTGGAGGATCTGCTGCACTGCTCATTCCATCCGCTGCGCAATCTCGGACGGATCACGATGCCGGAGGAGAAATTCCACGCGAAGTTCGGCAAGGATTTCTGTCTGGAATTGATCCAGGCGGGGCGGGGTGCGGAAGTCCAGGACGCCCTGGATCGTTACTTCCCGATCACGCCGGCCTTCTTCGGGTCCAGCCAGTCCGTGAACAATGAAGCCTTCCGCAAGTTCGGGCTCAAGCAACGAACGAACGACGAGATGCGCGCAGACTTCATGGGGCGCGTCACCGAACTCATCGAGAAGGATTTCGGCTTGCGCGTTCCGGCGCTCTCCTGATCCGACCGATCGCTCGGTTGCCGGACGAAGGTGCACGCATGTCGGACGCCATCTCGCGCTTCCGAGGGCTGGCCGGCGCAGGATGGTTCTGCGCTTGCGGGCTGCCGCTGGAGACAAGCGATCGCGCCGACGCGCGAGCGTATCTGGACGCGCTCGGCGTGCACACGGCGGTTCCCGTCGAACCTGTCGCGTCCTGGGAGCACGCCGAACGACTCATCCGCAATCCGGCGTGGGACATGACCTGGTGGGAGCGCGAAGAGTCCGAACGGCGCTCGCTGTTGGTTCGGGTGGTGGAGTGCCTGGGGGAGCCGGCAGCGATGGAAACGCTCGGCCTGGAAATCGGGGTCGATCACGAGATCATTCATGGCGCTGCAACCGTGGCCGCTGCCAGAGCGGGCGTCGCGGACGCGGCGATCCTCCGGGCGGCGGCCGGGGCGGCGAGCATGGCCGCGCACGGATTCGCGCTCGCGCGTCTCGCGGAGGCGGGGCGATCGCACGTGTTCGTGCGAAAATATGCACTCTTCGAAGCGGGACGCTGGCCGCTGGGAATCGTCGGCGGCGCGTTCCACCTTTTCTGACCCGACTCTGGCGACCCCCGTGCCATCATGACCTTCCTCTTTGATCCAGCCTCCGTCAATTCGCTGCCGATCGCCGGTTCCGACAAGCGTTTCCCCCTGCGTCGTGTCTATTGCGTCGGCCGGAACTACGCGGCGCACGCGCGCGAGATGGGCAAGGATCCGGACAAGGAGCCGCCGTTCTTCTTCATGAAGCCCGCCGATGCGGTGGTGCCCGGCGGGGGCGACATCCACTATCCCCCGGGAACCAAGAACTACCAACACGAGATCGAACTGGTCGTGGCGCTGTCGTCCGGCGGGCGCCGCATTCCGGTGGCCGATGCGCTGAAGCATGTGTATGGCTACGCCGTCGGACTGGACATGACGCGCCGGGATCTGCAGTTCGCAGCGCGCGACATGGGTCGTCCCTGGGATTTCGGCAAGTCGTTCGACCAATCGGCACCCATCGGCACATTGCATCCCTCGTCGGCGGTCGGGCACCCGTCCAAAGGCGCGATCACCGTACACGTCAACGGCGAGTTGAGGCAGCAAGGGGATCTGGCCGACCTGATCTGGTCCGTGCCGGAGACGATCAGCTTCCTGTCCGACTACTACACGCTCGAGGCGGGCGACATCATCTTCACCGGCACGCCGGCGGGCGTCGCGGCCGTGGTGCCCGGCGATCAACTCGTCGGGCGGGTCGAGGGGCTTTCGGATCTGACGGTGCGGATCATCCCGGCGCTCTGATCGACTGACCCGGAGAACGAGACGTGGAGCAGCAAGAGCAGTCTCCGGCATCCCGGAAGACATGGCTGGAAGTCGCCCTCAATGGCCCCTGGGGGCCGGAGCGACAGCCGGCGATCCCGATCAGGGCGGAGGACGTGATCCGACAGGGGATCGATTGCGTGAAGGCCGGCGCGGCGATCGTCCATGTGCACGCCTACGATCCCGCGAGCGGCCGCCAGAATGACGACTGGGAGACCTACGGCCGCATCATCACCGGCATCCGTGACGCCGTGGACGCCATCGTGTATCCCAGCATTCCGTTCGGCGGCACCGGGGTCGGTCCGCAGCTGCCGGATGCCGACGAGCGCTTTGCGCATGTGCGGGAACTGGGCGGGCGCGGTCTCCTCGAGTGGGCAGCCGTCGATCCCGGGTCGACGAACATCACGCACTGGGATCAACTGAACCGCGATGATCCGGGATTCGTGTACCTCAATCCCGAAGTGCACGTTCGCCATGCGCTGAGTCTGGCGCGACAGTTCCGGTTTCACCCGGCCTACGCGATCTACGAACCGGGTTTTGTCCGCCTCGGCGCAGGACTCCACTGGCGCTGCGGCTGTCCGGCACCGGTCTATCGTTTCATGTTCACGGCCGACTACAGCTTCGGTTTCCCGCCGGAAGATTTCGCGCTGACCGCTTACCTCAACCTGCTCGACCGGATCGCGCCGGGGGCTCAATGGATGATCGCCGGCCTCGGTGCGGACGTTCTGCCCCTCGTTCCGCGCGCCGTCATGGAAGGGGGGCACGTCCGGGTCGGGCTGGAGGACATGTCTCTCGGCTGTGCTCAGACCAATGTCGAGTTGGTCGAGGCGGCGGCCGAGCGGATCGTCAACATGGGGGGAGCGCTCGCGAACGCACCGGACGTTCGTGCCGATCTTCGGCCCCAGGAGTAAGCGGGCGGCGGGTATAATCGCGGCCCTTTTCGGGCAAGCATGCACCACCGGGTGCGGCCGGTCCGTCGTCGAAGTAGAGATTCACGCGCAACGCGTCAGAGAGGCTGCATGAGCGTTCCCGCCAGGCTCGGTATCACCATGGGCGATCCCTCCGGCATCGGACCGGAGATCATCGTGAAGGCACTCGCGGCCATGTCGCCGGATCATCGGTCGGCGTCGGCAGTCATCGGCAACCTCGACCTGCTGCGCCGGGCCGACCGGATCTGCGGGACCCAACTCGACTTTCAGCCGGAGTACGGGACTGCGAAGCCTGGTCAGGTGCCCGTCGTCCACGTACCGTCGAAGGGCCAGGAGTCCCTCCAGGATGGCGTCCTCTCCGCTGCCGGCGGCGAAGCGGCATACCGGTATGTCGAGCGGGCAGTGGCGCTGTCCCTGTCCAAGGAGATTGCCGTCATCGTGACGGCGCCGCTCAACAAGGCGGCATTGCACGCGGCCGGTCACCACTACGACGGCCACACCGAACTCCTTGCGGACCTGACCCAGACGAAATCTTCGTTCATGCTGCTGGCCTCCGACAAACTGGCCGCGATTCACGTCAGCACACATACCAGCCTGCGCAATGCCACGGAGCGGGCCACTCGTCAGCGGGTGCTGGCGACCATCCGCATGGGCTACCAGCACTATCGTGCCCTGGGCTACGAAAGTCCGCGTATCGCTGTCGCCGGATTGAACCCGCACTGCGGCGAAGGGGGCATCTTCGGGCGCGAAGAAATCGACCAGATCGAAGGTGCCGTTGCCGACGCGCGCAATGAAGGCATCGATGCGAAAGGGCCGATTTCGGGCGACACGGTGTTCTATCGGGCGCTCAGGAAGGAATTCGACCTCGTCGTTGCGCAGTATCACGACCAGGGCCACATCCCGACCAAGCTGATCGCGTTCGACACCACGGTGAACATCACCCTCGGCTTGCCGATCCGCCGTACGTCCGTCGATCACGGTACGGCGTTCGACATCGCCTGGACGGGAAAGGCGGACCACACCAACATGCAGGCGGCGGTTGCCTACGCGCGAATGATGGCGGACCGGATGGCAGTCTGAGTCCCGCGGCGCTTCCCGTCGCGGACCTACCCGCCTGAATTGAAGATGGCCGATACGCCACGAGTCCTCATCATTGCGGACGATCTCACCGGTGCGATGGATGCCGCCGGTCCGTTCGCGTCAAAAGGTCTTCCGACCTGGGTTGCCGCCCTGCCGGAGGAATGTGATCCCTCGCGGTTTGCGAAGGCGACGGTGGTCTCGGTCAATTCCGAATCTCGCAATGTCGATCCCGAGGAAGCCGTCCGGCGCGTCGAACACGCGTATCGCCAGGTCGGCGGCGAGACCTTCTCCATCGTCGTGAAGAAGGTCGATTCCACGCTCCGTGGAAACGTCATTGCCGAAGCCAGGGCCCTCGCCGCACTGGCTCGCCGTGACCGGCTGGTCTGTTGTCCTGCCTTTCCGGCGCAAGGGCGCGTGGTGCGAAACGGTCGGGTGATCGTGCATGGAACGCCGCTCGAGGACACGCCGTTCGCGAAGGATGCCTTGTCTCCTGCCCTGGCGGTGCCGCTGGCAGAGGCATTTGCGGCGGCAGGGTTCGTCCACGCGAGTGCCATGTCGACCCGCGAATTCGCTGCCGCCGATCTGGATGGCCCGTGCGCCTGGGTGATCGATGCGGAATCCGACGCGGATCTCGATGCGATCGCAGCTGTGGCAACGACATCCGGTGCTGCGCCGATGCTGGTGGGGTCGGCAGGGTTGACGGGCGCGCTGGCCCGGCAGCTTGCGATCCCGGGCGGGCATGCCGAGGCGCCCGCCGTGCTGGGGCGGATCGTGTACGTGGTGGGTTCGCGCTCCGAGGTCTCCCGCGCACAGGCGGCCTTGCTGGTCGAGGAGGGCGCGCGTCTGCTGGAAGCCGTCAATGGCCGTCTGCGGAAGGAGCCGGTGCTCTCGCCGGGAGCTGACGTCGTGCTTGCGGCGGTTCCCGACCCGCAAGGGAAGGAAGGCGACGCCCAGGAAGTCGCTCGCATGCTCGCCCGTCACGCGATGCGCCTGGTCGGGCCCGGGAACGCGCAGGCGATCGTCGCGACCGGCGGTGACACCGCCATCGCCTTCCTGCGGTCGAGCGGGAACCCGGCGCTGGCGGTCGGAGGCGAACTGGTTCCCGGAATCGCCTACGCGCGATTCATGATGGGGACCCGGGCCGCCTGGCTTGTGACGAAGGCCGGGGGATTCGGGTCGGCCGACACGCTGTCGGAAATCGGCAAACGCCTGCGGGCCGGCGCGCCGGTATCCGCCTGATTCCCTCGTCGATGGATCGGTCCGACCGGTCTCGCCTGGATGCGTTCCTCCGCCCGAGGAGCGTTGCCGTGGTCGGTGCGGGAGACAGACCGACCAGTTCCGGTGGGGCGGTGCTGCGCAATCTTGCGTCCAGCGGCTGGACAGGGCGCGTCATCCCGGTCAATCCCAAGGGTGGCGTCATCCAGGGCGTCCCGGCCGCCTCCTCGCTTCGCGAGGTGAGTCCCGCCGCCGACCTGGTCGCGATCCTCGTCAGGCCCGACAGCATTCTCGATGTGGTCCGTGAAGCGGCTGCGACGGACCATCGCAACCTGCTCATCCTGCCGGGGGGATTCTCGGAAGCCGGCGAGGTTGGCGCTGCACGGGATCGCGAACTCCGCGAACTGGCCGAAGCCCATGATCTCCTGGTCGCCGGGCCGAACTGCGCCGGTCTCATCAACCTCATGGAGGCTGGGGCGGGTTTCGCTGCGACCTTTCTTCGGGACATGCCCAAAGGCGGCGGGGTCGCCGCCATCTCGCAGTCCGGAGCCATCGCCGAGGAGTTGATCGCTGCCAGCCACGCGATGGGCGTTCCGCTCGGTGCGGTGGTGTCGGTGGGCAACGCCATGCACCTGGGCCTGACCGAATATCTCGAGTACCTCGGCGAGGACGATTCGTGTACTGCCGTCCTTCTCTACGCCGAGTCCTTCGGCGACGCCGGACATTTCGCTTCTGTGGCTCGCCGGGTTTCGCGGCGCAAACCGGTCGTGGCATTGGTGGCCGGCAGGACCGGCGCCGGCCGACAGGCCGCGTTCCGTCATACGGGGTCGCGCGCCATGACGGACTCCGACGCCGAAGCCTTCTGCCGCGAGGCCGGGGTGGTCCGTGTGGCCACGCTCCGGGAGCTGTGCCTCGCGGGCAAGGCGTTCGCGTTTCACAGGAACGGGTTCGGGAATCGGGTACTCCTCCTGTCCAACTCGGGCGGGCCCGGTGTGCTGGCCGCGGATCGCGCGGTCCAGGCGGGGCTCGCGCTCGTCGATCTCGATCCGGTCCTCGTCCGGCGACTGCGCGATGAACTGCCCGCGGAAGCCGCGGTTGCGAATCCGATGGATCTGCTTGCCGATGCCCGTGAAGACCGGTTCGGTCCGGTGCTGCAAGCCGCGCTCGATCGCATGTCCGACCGCCTCGATGCGATCCTGATGATTCACGTGGTTCCCTTCATGGTGGATGCCGGGCCGGTCGTCGAGGCGCTGTCCGCCGTGGCTTCCGGTTCTCACGTTCCCCTGATGCATTCCATGATGGGGACGCTCGAGCATCGGGAGGCCTGGTTCGCCCGCCTCGAGGCCGCGGGTGTTCCGGCGTTCGCCGACAGCGAAGAGATGTGTGCCGCCGCCGGCATGCTCGTCCGATATCACGGCTGGCGTGCGAGACTGGACGCGTAGGCGAACGGTACGGCACGTACTCATCGGCTGGGAGGTATCGACGTGAAGCTCTACAACTATTTTCGGAGTTCAGCCGCGTATCGAGTCAGGATCGCGCTCACCCTCAAGGGGCTTCCCTACGACTATATCCCGGTCCACATCGCCAAGGGACGCCAGTTCGAACCTCCGTTCGCGGACTTGAACGCCCAGAACCTGGTGCCGGTCCTGGACGATGAAGGGCAGCTCTTCACGCAATCCCTTGCCATCATCGAGTATCTGGAAGAGACGCGGCCCGAGCCTCCACTGCTGCCGGCGGATGCGGTCGGCAGGCATCGGGTCCGGTCGCTCGCGCTGCTCATTGCCTGCGAGATCCATCCAATCAACAACCTCCGGGTGCTGCACTACCTGACCCGCACGCTCGGGGTGACGGACGAGCAGAAGCACGCCTGGTACCGGCACTGGGTTCATACGGGCTTCACGGCACTGGAACGACGACTGGCCGGTGAAACGTCGACGGGCCGCTACTGTCATGGCGCAACCCCCGGATTGGCCGACATCGCGCTCGTGCCGCAAGTCGCGAATGCGCGTCGATTCGAGGTCGACCTCGGCGCGTACCCGACGATCGTTCGGATCGATGCGGCGTGCCGGGCGTTGCCGGCTTTCCAGGCCGCTGCCCCCGAGAACCAACCCGACGCCGAGTGAGTCGGACGGAGGGTTCCACGCAGGTCCGGTCGGGCGTTGCCCGCCCGTATACTCCGGGCTCCGGCAATGAGGCGGGTTCCCACGAATACCCCCGTCGACAAGCAGGCAACCCCCGCGCTGGAGCACTCAACTCGATGAAGGATGGTTCGCCCATGAAGATGTCCCCCCTCCTGCGGTCTGCCGCGATCCTCGCCGTCGCAATCGGCACCCTGCCCCCGGTTCACGCCGCCGAATCCGGCGAACTGCCGGCGGCCACCAATGCCCTGGAGCGCATTCACCTGAAGAACGCGAAATGCGTCTGGACCAAGGAGATCGGCGACTACATCTACCAGTGCCTCAAGGAGAATTTCGGCATGAATGCGCACTGGTGCCACAACGAGGCGATGGAAGTGCTCTGCCCGAAACAACTCGAGCAGGCGCAAGCGACCCCGGAGGGTTCCTTCAAGTAGGTTCGGGGTCTCCCCTGCAGGAAGCAGCGAAGGGCCGGATGACACCGGCCCTTCGTCTTTTCGGGCACGCGACGGCTGTCTCCCGTGAATCGTTGCGGCACTGTCGAATCCCCTGTCGTTTCGATACTTTTGATGGCGATGGCGCTGCCGCGTGATACTTCAGAGGTTGCGCAGTCGCCTCGTAAAGTATTGAAAAGTATATGAAGTTCGCGAGGGCGCCTCAATTAATCTATCGTTTTAGTAGATTGGGTATGCACCGTGCTCGGATGGGAGTCGTCTCCAATTCCCGTGTGCGCCATCCATCATGCAGTTCACTCATCGTTTCCCGGCCCGCCTTGCGGCGCTCCTGTTGACGGCGACAGCCGCTTTCCACGCCAACGCAGGCTACGTCGTCGACGGCTCCATCACGGACTGGGGGCTTTCCCGCACCGGTTCCTCGTCGGACTGGACGCCGTCCTCGTCGGTCAAGGCCTATGCCGTGGAGGATCAGACCGGCGGCCCCAATGCGTACCTGAACCCGGGGTACGGTGGGCAGCGGTACGACGCCGAAGCCATCTACCTGGACTGGGATGCGACCAACCTCTATGTTCTCGTCGTGACCGGACTGCCCTCGAACCAGGTCCACAACCCGGCGGGGAACAGCTACGGGGCCGGCGACATCCTGTTCGACTTCGGGCGCAACGGCAGCTTCGACTACGGGATGGTCGTCAAGGACTACGCCGGCCTGACCCCGGGGACCTTCTACCGGGCAGGCACTTTCAACTACGGATTGTGGGGGGCGCCCGGCGTGCTGGCGACGCCCGGCGTCAATCCCGTGGCATTGAAGACCGGGACCGCGCTCGGTGCCGGGCAACTGGCCTACTCGACGACAGGCATCAACTCGCTGGGCCAATACTCGAACGACACGCACTACGCGATCGAGATCGCCGTTCCTCTCGCGCTCTTCGGCACCGACTGGGTGGCTGGTGGCGGACCCGACAAGAGTTTCGACGTTCAATGGACCATGTACTGCGCGAACGATGTGATCCTCGCCGATCCTCAGGGACGGATTCCCGAGCCGGGGACGCCCTGGCTGCTGATCGCTGCCCTTGGCGCCGGCGTCCTTCCCTTGAGAAAGCGCATGGCCCGCTGAGCGTCCGGCGCCCACGAAACGCCCCTGCCGATGTCCGCAGGGGCGTTTCGTTTCATGGACTGCCAGTGCCCTCGCCCAATCCGAAGAAGCGGCGGATTTTTTCGACGAGATCGCTGGGCTGCGTCGCGGGCAGGGGCGCTGACACGGCCGCGATCGCCTGCCGCAATGCGGTCTGCCGCATGGCGAGCACGTGCGATATCTCGCGACTCAGATCCGGCCGAGCCCGGAGGATGATCTCGAATCCTGCCTTGTCCAGCCGGTAGCAGTCGACGTCGCTCAAGGCAGTGATCGTTGCCTGGCGCGGTTCGCCGGTCATCATGCCCATCTCGCCGAAGACGCTGCCCGGTTGCAGCGTAGCCACCGGCTTCGAGCCCGACGGTCCGGATACGGAAACCTCCGCGGTCCCCGACAGGATGATGTAGAGCCAGTGCGCGATCGCGCCTTGCCGCGTGACGGTGTCGCCGGCCGCGAACGGCGCGTGGACCAGGTGTGTCGCCAGCGTGTCCAGTTCGGTCTCCGACAAGGTGGCGAAGATATCCACGTGCTTCAGGGCGTCTCGCCGGCGCCTCAGTTCCTCCGCCTGGTCGGCCGCGCGCCTGGCTTCGTTGTCCTTGATGATCGTGTGCTGTGCACGCGGAACGGCCACGCGGATCCCGTTTCGGGCAAGTGCTGCCACGATGTGCGTCCGAACCCGCGAATCCGTCGGGTCGTCCACCTGCGGATCGTCCAGCCAGTAGCGCAGCGCGTAGCGTCCGGTGCCGTCGATGAAGTCCATGAGCACCGCACTCGGCTCCGGACTGGACGCGACGTGCGGTATGTGGGCGTCGACAACCGCCGACTCCAGCACTTCACAGACCCGGGCCGGCGGCGTGTCGAGCTCCACGTTGATCCAGACCCATCGCCGCCAGCGCAGCGACTCGTCATTGCGGGAGCCGAGGACGACGAAGCGCGACTTCATCAGGTAGCTGTTGGGCACGAACACCGTCTCCCGGTTGCGGGTCTCGATCGCGGTGTAGCGCCAGCGGATGTCGACCACATGGCCGCTGACGTCGTCGACGCGCACCCAGTCACCCACGGTGATCGAGTTGTCCAGTTGCAGCGCGACGCCGCCCAGCACGTTGCCGAGCGTGTCCTGCATGGAGAAGGCGATCACGGCAGTGATGACGGCCGACGTTGTGACCACGCTGGTGAGGTCGACGCCCGTCATTCGCAGCCAGACGTAGCCCCACAGCAGGTACAGGAGCGCACTCGTCACGTCGGCCAGGATCCGGGGGGCCGGGATGCCGACGAGTGGCAGCAGTCCCCGGAAACACAGGACCGCGCACGTCCGCAGCAACGTGATGCCGAGCCCGACGGTGGCGACATCGACGAGCGCATCGCCCATGCGCGGATGGCCCGAGCCGACCCAGACTTCGCCGGCGGCGAGCGTGCCGGCGAGCAAGGCCGCCAGTGCCAGGACACGGCGACCCACCCGGCGTTCCATGGGCCGCACGAGCATCAGCAGCAAGGCCAGCGCCCCGACGATCAGTGCGGCCCAGTACGCCTGCGAGGAGAAGATCTCCGCGAACTTCATGTGCTCCCGTCCAGCACGGCTTCGACGGACGCGTTCAGTCGCCGCAGGACCTCGATGCGTCCGAACAGCTTGTCCTGCGCGGGGATCAGGTGCCAGCGCGCCACATCGGTCGACGTGCGATCGACCATGTCGGCCACGGCCCGCTCGTAGAGCGGCCATTTCTCCCGATTGCGCCAGTCCTCCGCGGTGATCTTGAACTGCTTGTGCGGGGTCTCCTCGCGGGCACGGAACCGAGCGAGCTGTTCCTCGGGAGTGATCGCCATCCAGAACTTGACGACGCAGACGCCGTGCGACACCAGTTGCTGTTCGAAATCATTGATCTCGTGGTACGCCCGCATCCAGTCCGCCTCGGCGCACAGGCCCTCGACGCGTTCGACGAGCACCCGCCCGTACCACGAGCGGTCGAAGATGACCGTGCGCCCGCGCGTGGGCACATGACGCCAGAACCGCCACAGGTAGGGTTGGGCACGTTCTTCGTCCGTGGGTGCAGCGATCGGGACGACGCGATAGAAGCGGGCGTCGAGCGCCTGCGTCACGCGGCGGATCGTGCTGCCCTTTCCTGCAGCGTCCATGCCCTCGAACACCACGACCAGCGCGCGGTCCCGGAAGCGGGCGTCACGCGACAATCGGTTCAATCGGGACTGCTGGACTTCGAGCTTGCGGGCATAGGACTCGCGGCCGAGTGATTGCTTGTAGTCGAGCGTGTTGAGCAGATCTCGTCCGTCCAGCGGCGGTTCGGAAGGCGGCGCGGCGGGCGAGATGTCCGGCGCGGGTCCGGACAGCCGGCGCTCGAGGGCGTCGAGCAGCAGGCGGCCTGCCGTCAGGGAACGAAACCGGTCTTCGGAGCCGTCGATCACCTGCCAGGGCGCCTCGCCGGTACTGGTCTCCCGGAGCGCCTCCTCGCAGACCGGCACGAACTCGTCGTACTTCTTGAAGTGCGCCCAGTCGTCGCGCGTCACCCGCCACGCCGTCCTCGGATTCGCACTGAGTCGCTCCAGCCGGTGCTTCTGGAAGGACTTGGACAGGTGAAACCAGAATTTCAGCACCAGGGCCCCTTCAGCCACGAGCATGCGCTCGAAGTGCCGGATGTGTTCCAGCCGTCGTGCGAAGACCGAACGTTTCTCGTGTCGCAGGACACGTCGCAGGATCGGATCCGTGTACCAGGATCCGAACAGGATGCCGATGTGTCCCTTCGGCGGGAGTGCCTGCCAGAAGCGCCACATCTCGGGCCGGTCGGCGGTGGAGGCATCGATGGCGCCGAACGCCTCGGTCCGGATGTGGCGCGGATCCATCCACTCGTTGAGCAGATTGACCGTCTCGCCCTTGCCGGCCCCGTCCACCCCGTTGACCAGCAGGATCACCGGGAACGTCGCCTTCTCCAGCAATCGGTATTGCGCGTCCAGCAGTGCGCGACGAAGCGCCGGCGCCGCCTGCGCGTACTCGGCTTTCTTGATCCGGTGACCGATCTCCGCAGCGTCGAACATCGTTCCCTCGCCTGTCCACTCGATCCGGTCAATGTCCTCATGGCGGCTCCATCCGTCAAGCGGCCCCGTCAACAAAGCACGCCGATGAAGGGGTCGGTCGTCCTCGTATGATGGGCGATCCTTCCGTCCTCGTTCAGGCGGCCCATGCAACCGGTGGTTTCACTCGTTTGGCACGTGCTCGGACTGGTCGCGCTGCTGGGTGCATTGGATGCGCATGGGCACGCGACGCAGTTGTCCGCTTCGCGGATCACCGTGACGGGGCGCGACATCGCTGCCACGGTCGAGATGAATCGCCGGGACGTCGAGGTCGCACTGCGTGTCGCGGGCGGGAGCCCCGGCGAGGCGGCGGTGGGCCGATACCTGTCCGAGCGCGTGCATCTGCGTCATCCCCAGGGCGGCGATTGCCCGATGGCGATCGGGAAGGTCCGGCCGAAGGACGACCATCTGCTGGTCGACCTTCGATGGCAGTGTCCTCCCGTCGCCGGCAGGCTGGAGTACGAGGTCGGATTGTTCATCGACATCGATCCGGCGGCCCGACATCTGGTCACCGTGACGGGAGATGTTCGCCGGATCGGCTTGCTGACGGCCGGCAATCCTCGACTCGATCTCGTGACGCTGTCACCGGGGGTCGCCGAGGTGTTCGGCCACTATCTCCTGGCAGGCATCGAGCACATCGCCATCGGCTTCGATCACCTTGCGTTCCTCTTCGCCGTGATCCTGTGGGGTCGGCGATTCTGGCCGCTGGCGGCCGTGGTGACGGCATTCACCGTGGCGCACACCGTCACGCTTGCGCTCGCGGTGCTGGATGTTGCGCGGCTCCCGGCAGCGCTGGTGGAGTTGCTCATTGCCCTGAGCATCGTCTACGTGGCGGCCGAGAATTTCTTCGTCCGCGACGTGCGTCATCGATGGGGGCTGACCTTCCTGTTCGGACTGGTCCACGGTTTCGGATTCGCCTCGGTCCTGCGCGACTACGGACTGCCGGGCGACGCGCGCGTTCCTGCGCTTGCCGCATTCAACGTCGGCGTCGAGATCGGACAACTGGCTTTCGTGGGAATCGCCCTGACGCTGATCCGTTCGGCCGAGTCGATGTTGCGGCGCGGCAGCGACGGCGCAACCCAGGCCGATCCGCGTGTCGTAAAGACCACATCCGGAGCGCTTCTACTGTTGGGGCTGTACTGGACGCTCGGGCGCATTCCGGCGCTGGCATGAGGGGCACGATTCCGGCGCGGGGACGGGTGACGGCGGCTCACGTCGGTGCGTCCGTTGACAGTGTCATGGCCTGAAACGATCATCGGTTGTCCTCGAGAGGGGATGACCCGGCCGTCGCTCCTGACCGCCATCGAACGTGTCAAGAAGCATTCGATCCTTGGAGAGAACCCGTGAAAGCTCGACTTGCAGCCGTGACCGCCGCGCTCGCAGCCGTCAGTTTCTCGTTGCCCGCGCTCGCCGATACGACCGATGTGAAGACGCAGTCCTGGGTCCATGTGAAGAAGCAGGGCGCCCATTGCAGCAACGACCCGAACTGCATGAACCGGTACCACCCGGCCATTCCACCTGTGGCGAGGGCGAAGCCGGGGCAGCTCGTGGTGTTCGAAACGCGCGATGCGCTCGACAGCGATCTGCACGCGGATTCCCCGCCGAAGGACATCGGCGCCATCGACCTCAATCTGGTCCACCCGATCACGGGCCCGGTCCACATCGAAGGCGCCAAGCGCGGCGACGTCCTGGCCGTGACGCTGATGGATATCGAACCGGACGAGTACGGCTACACGACGGTCGTCCCGGGATTCGGCTTCCTGCGCGACATCTTCTCCAAACCGTTCGTGGCGAACTGGCGCTTGAACCGGCTCGAAGCGATCGCACCCGAGATTCCTGGGGTGGCCGTGCCGTTCAACGGGTTCATGGGCACGGTCGGCGTGTTGCCGGGCGAGCCCGAAGTGAAGGAGATCCTCAAGCGCGAGAAGGAACTCGGTACCGCCGGCGGCATCGCGCTGCCGCCGCAGCCGACGGGGGCCATGCCGCGCGCCGTCTGCGGTCCGGGCGGATCGCACAAGGACGAATGCGTGCGCACCATTCCGCCTCGGGAGAACGGCGGCAACATGGATATCAAGCAGATGGTGGTCGGGACCACGCTGCTGCTGCCGTGTTTCGTCGATGGCTGCGGGCTGTTCGTCGGGGATGTCCACTACGCGCAAGGTGACGGCGAAGTCGCGGGCACGGCCATCGAGATGGGGGCCAAGGTGACGGTGCGGACTGAGGTCCGCAAGGGAATGGCGCACCTGATGAAGAACGGTCCGCATTTCGAAGGCGGCTCGCAGTTGAAGAAGCTCGAGCCCGATCGCTTCTATGCCACGGTCGGCTATCCGCTGAAGCCCGCCGGCTCGATCCCGCCGTACTCGAGCTACATCGACGGCAAGATCATGGGGCCGCTGTCGAACCTTTCCGAGGACCTGTCCCTGGCGGCGCGCAGCGCGCTCCTCAACATGATCGACTGGCTCGTGAAGACCAAGGGGTACACCCCTGAACAGGCTTACGTGATCACCAGCGTGGCTTGCGATCTTCGCATCGGCAACGTGGTCGACGTCCCCAACTACGCGGTCTCGACGATCTGTCCGCTGGAGATCTTCAAAGGCAAGCCGTGACCGGCCGCGCAACGGGCTTCGTCGCAACCACAGGCAGTGCCCGGCCACGCTGCCGGGTACTGCCATGTCAGGTTCGACCCGCCGCGTGAACGATATTTCGCTGCGTCGGCGCGCGTGCCTCAAGGCAGCGGGCGCGTTTGCGGCTGCCGGATGCCTGACCGGGCATACGCCCTACAACCAGTGGAAGATATTTCGTCAGCGCTTCCTGCTGATCCACACGAGTCGCGAAGATCCCGAAGGCGATGTGCTCGGCGATGCGCTGGCGGCGGCGCTTCTCAAGCACCTGCCGGCGAGTCGTGCGCAAGTTGCACGCGGCCCGACGGACGCGCGCACCGCCAGTCTGCTCTCGACCGGGCAAGCCGAGGTCGCCGTGCTGCAGCCTGCACTGGCGTGGGCGCTCTCCCGTGCGGCACCGCCGTTCCAGGACTTCTTTGCGACCCCCTTGCAGGTGCTCGTGGAGAATGATCGTCACCAACTCGTCTGTGTCGACCGGTTCCCTCGCCATCACGGCTATCTCGTGGCCCGGGCCGTGATGAACGAAGGGGAGGCGCACGGTCTGAGGGTGCCGCAGCGCGAGGCCGGCAGTCCCGAAGCGGAGTTCCGACTGCCGACGCATGCCGGGGCACTCGCCTTCGCGCGCGGCGAGTCCCTGGACGGTTGAGGTGCGTATGCGGTCGGCAGCCGGAGGCGGCCTGCTGCTCGTTGTCGGCGTCGCGTGTGCGCACGATCTCGTGACCGCCGACGCGGTCGAGCGCCACTTGAAGCGCACGGATGCGGACCTCGCCGTCATCCAGTCGAAGGTCGTGCCCGAAAAGCGCGCCGAGGCGTACTACGAACTCGCTCGCCGCCTCGACGAGATCCGGGATCTGCTCAATCGAGACATCGGCACGCATGGCAAGGTCCAAGGGCTGCCGTCGAACCTGCTCGTCAGCCAGTTGCAAGTTCGCGGCGTTACGTTCCAGGTCTCATCGCAGACCGGGCGGTTCCCGGCACCGGTAGGCTACTACCGCGAAGCGCTGCGGCTGGTGCCGGACCTGCGGCAGGGGGACGGTGCCTTTCGACTGTTGCACGGCGTGTTCTATGACGCCTTCGACACGGACCCGCTGAAGCCGCGCCTGACGTGGGCGCAGATCCAGGAGCAGATCCGGCTCGGTGAGCAATTGGCACGTCGCAGTCCGCCGCATCCGGAGGCCGAGGAGATCCGGTTCATCGTCGCGGCACACTATGTCCAATCGGCGCTGGCGGCGCCGGATACGGTGAGGGCGAGGCTCTTCGTCGAGCGCGCGAGAAGCGCCTCGGACGATTTCGCCGCACGCTATCCGGACAGTCTGCGGCGCGCGGCCCTCGATGCGATGGTGGGGAGTCTCGAGAAGCGGTAGCCGCGGGACCGCATGTTATTCTCGATCGCGTCATCGAGACCGCGTGGGTGACACGATTCGCCGGTCATCGTGACGGCACACGAGCGGGCACGTGACCGGCCGGAGGAGGAGCGTGGTGAACGGTATCAAGAGAATCTGCGTCGCAATCCTGATCGGGATTGCGGGGACGCTGGCGCATGCCGCCGACGAGGCGTCAGTCGGCATCAAGGTGCGCAAGCAGAGCGGCATCAACTATGTGACCGGCGGCAACGGCGACGAGGCGGATGCCTTCCGTGAGATCGCGCCGCGCTATCCCGTGCAGATGATCTTCCTCGTGGACGGGAAGCACGTCGAGATTTCCGACGTGAAGGTCCGCCTGCTCGACATCAAGGGTGAGTCCCAGATCGAGGCCGTGGCGACCGGCCCGATGTTCTTCATCAATCCGCCGTCGGGCCGCTGGACCTTCGAAGCCACGTGGAAGGGGCAGACGATCTCCCAGACCAAGGATCTGACCGGTCGCCGCTACCTCGTGCTCGACATCAATTTCAAGAATCCGGAATAGACCGCTCGTCGCGGTCTGCCGTTCGGGAGGAAACCTCGATGCGTCGTTTCGCAGCCGCCGCCATGGCGGTCTTCACCTGTGTGGCGTCGGTACCGTCGGCGTGGTCGGCCACGCTCAACATCCGTTTCGGCACGCCCTTCGTGAGTGGCAGCAATCTGCACAAGGCGATGGAGAAGTTTGCCGAGGTGGCCGCCGCCGAGTCGAAGGGCGCCGTCAGGGTCCAGGTGTACACCGACAGCCAGATCGGTGACATCCAGCAGCTCATCGCCGGGATGCAGCTCGGAACCGTCGACATGGCGTACCTCGGCGTGGGCAACTCGGGCCAGCTCAAGGGCTGCGGGCCGCTCAACGTGTCCTACCTCCCGTACCTGTTCAAGAGCAAGCGCGCTGCCGAGGACGTGCTCAACGGGCCGATCTTCCAGGAACTGTACGAGCAGTGCGCCCAGTCGGCGGGGGTTCGCATCTTCGCCGTCGGCGGAGACCGCAGCCCGAGGGCCCTCGTCACGACCAGGGGCCCCATCCGCAAGCCGGAAGATCTGAACGGCATGCGACTGCGCATCCCCCCGATCCCGATCTTCCGCGACACGTTCGAGGCGCTCGGCGTGAAGGTGGTACCCCTCGGGCTGAACGAGGTCTACATGGCCCTGTCGCGCGGGCAGGTGGACGGACAGGACAACGGGTTCGACCTGTCGCTGTCGTTCCGTTTCCACGAGGTCTCGAAGTACTGGTCGGCCACCGATCACGTGTACGACATGGGGGCGTTCTACGTCTCCGAACGCAAGTGGAAGACGTTCACGCCCGAGCAGAAGGCGATGTTCAAGAAGGCCGCAGTGGAGGGGGGGCGGCTGGCGACGAAGCTGGGCGAGGAACTGGACAGCCGCGGTCTGGAGGAACTGAAGAAGGCCGGCGTGAACTACGTGGTTCCCGATCGCGTCGCGTTCCAGAAGGCCTGGGCGGACATCCACAAGAACTACGAAGGCAAGGTCTGGCCGGCCGGTCTGGTGCAGCGCATCCGCGACGCGCAACAGTAGGCGCGGCGTGATCTTCGGATCGACAACGGAGCCGGGGTGATGCTCGACCTGCTGGAACGCGCACTGGGTCTCGTCGAGCGTGTGATCGACGCATTGATCGCTCTGCTCGTCGTCGGTCTCGTGCTGATCGTGGCCTCGCAGCTCATCGATCGCCATGTCGTCACGTTGCCCGTTGCCGCGCCCGACCAATATGCGCGGGTCCTGCTGGTGTGGCTCACCTTCACCGGCTTCGCCGTGGCAGTGAAGAACGGCGCGAACGTGCGGGTCGACCTGATCGATTCGCGCCTGCCGGAAGCCCTGAGGCGTGCCCTGGAAGTCGCGTTCGATGCGGTGATGCTCGTCCTGACGGTCCTGATCGGCTGGCACGGCTGGCCGCTGCTTGTCGTCGGGCTCGACCAGGAAAGGCTCGGCACTGTGCTCACCGAAGCCTGGCCCACCGCATCGCTGCTCGTTTCCTGCTTCCTGCTCGCCGCCTTTCTGGTGTTGCGACTGCTGCTGGCCCTGTCGGGGCGCGTCGTGCCGCGCGCCGCCCATCTGGAGTAGCCACCGTGCTGCTGCTCTTGTTCCTGGCCTTCATGCTGGCGCTGATCGTCGGGCTCGACGTCGGATTCTCCATGCTCCTGTCGGCGTGGCTCGGTGTCGAGTACCGCGGCGACGACGTGAACCCGACGATGATTCCCCAGTTCATGATCGCGGGCGTCGACACCTACGCCCTGGTCCAGGTGCCGCTGTTCATCCTCGCCGGCGAACTGATGAACCGTGGCGGTCTGACCCTGCGTCTCATCGATTGGGCGCAGGCCCTCGTCGGCCGCGTGAAAGGCAGTCTCGGGCACGTGTCGATCCTCACCAATCTCGTGATGGCCGGCGTGTCGGGGTCGGCGGTCGCGGATGCCGTGGCCACGGGCAAGCCCCTGATTCCGGCGATGCGCAAGGAAGGCTACGGGGACGGATTCGCAGGTGCGGTCATCGCGGCCGGTGCGCTGCTCGGGCCGATCATCCCGCCTTCCATTCCGATGGTCGTCTACGCACAGCTGTCGCAGCAGTCGGTGGTGAAGCTGTTCATGGCGGGCGTCGTTCCGGGCTTGCTGCTTGCCTCGGGCTTCCTGGTGATCTGTTCGATCGTGGCCCGGGTCCGCGACTATCCCTCGAGACCGGCCGTTCCGCTGGCCGGCAAGATGCGGGCAACCGGTCGAGCCGGGTGGGCGCTCCTGATGCCCGTCATCATCATCGGCGGCATCCGCTTCGGCTACACGACGGACACGGAGGCGGCCGTCGTCGCCGTGCTGTACTCGCTGGTCGTCAGCCTGTTCATCTATCGCGGCATCCGCTGGCGGGAACTGCCGAAACTGCTTGCGGAGGCCGGTCGCTCGACGGCGATCATCCTGTTCCTGCTGGCGGCGGCGGGGCCGTTCTCGTGGCTGGTGGCCGAAAGCCAGGTCAGCCAGACCGTGGTCGACACGATCCAGGGCTGGTCCACCGATCCGATCCTGGTGCTGCTCATCGTCAATGCGTTCCTGCTGCTGATCGGCTGCATCATCGAGCCGTTGCCCGCGATGATCATCTTCCTGCCGGTCCTGATTCCGCTCGGCGCGCAACTCGGCATCGATCCCATCCAGTTCGGCGCGGTGGTCGTTCTGAACCTGATGATCGGACTCATGCATCCCCCTATCGGGCTGCTGCTGTTCGTCGTCTCGAGTGTCGGCAAGATCCGCATCGCCCCGGTGATGTGGCAGAGCCTGCCGTTCCTGGCCTGGGCGCTGGCGGTGCTCGTGCTGACCATTGTCTTCCCCGGCCTGACCACGTGGTTGCCGGGACAGGTCGGTTAGTTCGGGAGGAGTCGGGCGTGAAGGCGACGTTGCGAACGATGAGCGCAGTCATGGCCGGCATCGCCGTCGGCACGGCCGGTTCGACTGCCTGCGCCGAGGACGGCGGGCTTCATGCCGTGAGGCCGGATGAGATCGCGTGGAAGGAAGTGCGGATGTCCCCGCTCCTGTGCCGTGCGGTGATCCACGGTGACCAGGATCGGCCCGGCAGTTTCACCTTCCGGGTGCGCGCGGCGGCGGGCCACCGGCTGATGCCGCATACGCATCCGGACGAGCGCGTGATCACCGTGCTCGAAGGCACCTACTGGTCCGCGGTCGGCGACATCTGGGACGAATCGCGGCTGATCGCCTTTCCGCGCGGCAGCTTCTACGTCGTGCCCGCCGGCGTGCCGCACTTCAGTGGCGTGCTCGACGGCGAAACGGTGTTTCAGGAGAGCGGTACCGGGCCGAGCCGGAACGACATGATTCCGCAGCCGGCCGGCGCGCGATAGCGCGTCAGTGTTCGCGGATGTTGCGGATGCGCTCTGGCGTGGCCGGATGGGATGCCAGGTAGTCCGACGGAGTCGAACCCTCCGTCCGATCGTGCCGGCCGACGTCGCGTCGCGCAGTCTCCAGACGTTCCAGCATGGTGGCGAGCAGCGCGGGCGGCATGGCGTTGAACCGCAGCATCCGCACCGCGTACTCGTCGGCTTCTCGTTCATGGTCGCGTGAGTACCGCGCTTCCAGCAGCGCCGCCGGGAGGGCGGTGAGCAGGGAGGAGAAGTCTCCGAGGTACCACGTGACCAGCAGACCGACGACCGAGCTCTGCAGGACCTGCCGCATGCCGTGGCGGCGTTGCACGTGCCCGAGTTCGTGGCACAGCACGGCCAGCACTTCGTCGTCGTGGGCCGCCAGCGCCACGAGGGCATCGGTCACGATGATGGTGCCGGAGGGCAGTGCAAAGGCGTTGGGCCCGAGGAGGTCGCTCCGACGGAACAGCAGCCGATGCGCCACCTTCTCGCCATCCGGCGGCGTCATCCGCTCGAAGGCCCGTGAGAGCGCTTCGCGTCGCGAGGCCGGCAGGTCGGACGGACGCATGAATCGGCTGTCCAGCACCGCAAGAGTCTGTTCGGATGCTGCGTCGAGCGCATGGGCGGGGAGATGATCGGCCGCCTGTCGGGCAGCCCAGGGCAACAGGCTCAGATAACCCCACGCCACCATGGCAAGGCACACGGCCACGGCGAGGAGAGCCATGGACCACCGGCGCTGCAACCGGGCGACGAGCGGTTCGCGGAACCCCGTTTCGTGCAGCAAGGCGTCCAGGCCGGTGTGGTCGCGGACCTCACAGAAAGCCCCGTCGGCGAAACTCACGAGTCGCGGCGCGTCGCCCATTCGCTCGGATACGCCGACCCGGGCCAGCGGTTCCCGGCGAGCCACGCCGTCTCCCTCGACCACGGCGTGCCCGGTCTCCACCCGGAGCAGGGCGGCATGCGGCATCGTCGAGCGTCCGTCGAAGTAGCGACATTCGATGCGTCGTTCCGAAGGGGTCACAGGGCGATGTCGATGTCGAGGAACTCGCCGATCTCTTCGCCCACTGCTTCGACGTCCCGGGCGCGCTCCCCGACGAAACGATCGAGCGGTTCGCCGGGCATCATGGACAGGCAAGACATGCGGTACTGAGCCACCCGCACCATCGCGAAGGGCCGATAGAGTCCCAGGGTGAGGAGGGTCAGGACCAGATTGGACAGGATGATCCAGAACAACGGGCCGAACCGGAGCGCGCTGGTGAATCGGTGAGGGGGCAGGCCGGTGTTGTTCCAGACGAGGTTCTGGAGGCAGGTCACGAGGTAGGGACCGCTCGCGAGGATGCACAGGTAGAGGGCGCCGGCAACTGCCACCAGGGCGATGACCGCTGCGTGCGTCGGAGTGCCGGCGTTCATCATCACCAGCCCGCCGACCACCGAGCCGACGGCCGCCGCAGGCAGAACGACGAACAACAGGCCGGTTCGCACATAGGCGCGATAGAACGCTCGCGTCGGCGCATCGAAGGTGAAGGGCGCGTTGCCGAAGCGGCTGTGGTTGTGCTGGTAGCGCTTGAGTTCGCGGTGTGCACGGGGCCACAGCAGGCCGAGGGTCACCAAGGCGGCGAGCGGCCACAGCAGGAACACCCGGTAGCCGTCCGTGACGCTCCCGTCGAATCGGAAACGCAGGCCGCGCCAGCTCGTGTTGTGCAGTCGGAATGCGAGCGAACGCACCAGCAGCCAGGGCATGATGGCGGCGACCGGAATCCAGAACACGGTACCGGCGAGCGGGTGGACGGCGTAGAGCGCGTTGCTGCCGCCCAGCAGGGCCACGGCGATGAGGCGGCCCTTGAGGATGGCCATCGGCTGCCCGTGATAGTCGAAACTGGATCCCGCAAGTTGCGTGTGCCGGTAGAAGTACTGCAGCTTGCGCACCTTCGCCCAGGCGGAGTAGATGCCGAGCGTCACCACCGTGAGTGCGAGATTGACGATCCAGATGCGGAAGAATTCGGCACCGTTGCCGCTGAATCGGAACGATTCGGGTGGCGGCGCCGGGGGCGCGGCGGACGGGAACTCGACTGTCATGGACGGGTCCTCGCTGACGGGTCGCCCGACTCTACACGGGGAGTCTTCGCGCGAACAAGGGAATACACCTCGGCCGAGCTGTCCGCAGGGTCCGCAGCCAGTCGAGGATCCAGGACGCCAGCACTTCGCCACCGCAATGCCGTCGAGCCGGTGTGATCAGCCGGTCGAGGGCGGCTTCGGTGGTCGGACGATCGGTCGCCGGATTGCCCGGCCCGATGCAGAAGCGGGCGCGGGTGCTACGGGTCACCCGCATCCGCTCGCACTGACGATGTTCGAGACGGCAGAGGATCTCGTCGTGGTCATCGAATTGGGCGCACGCCCCGGTGCCGATCACGTCGGTCTCGACGGCGCCGAGGGGACGAACCGATCGCCGCCGAGCGTGAATCGCAGCGTGACATCGCCCCGCGGCTCCGCGAGATCGTTGGCTCCGAACGACAGGCGCGTCTCCAGCGACGCGCCGTGGCGGAGATCCACGAGCGGATCGATGGCCAGAACGGGGCGACGAGCGTTCCCGCGGAGGCCGGGAAGCGCCGGTTCGCTCTTCCGACGGTCTCATGGAGGCTGCGGAATCCCGCGAGCACGGGATCGTTCGCGCGCAGTTCCCGGGACACTTGGCGGCCCGGTCTTGCCAGCCGCTCTCCCCGACAGAGCGCACGGGCGACGTCGTCGAGGCGTTTGTCGAGGCCGGCGATCGCGGCGAAGGTGCCCTTGATGCCCAGGGCGCGAACATCGTCGGCGATGTGAAACACCCATGCCGTCGGGATCATTCCCCTGCACGCCCGTCGATCGGCCGTCTGTCTTCCCGATGGTACCCTCCGACGTTTGGCAGACGGTGCCACCCCGGGGTGGCTGCGCACGAGGAGAGGGACGACATGAATGCGGCACGGCGAAGCGTCCTGGGGGCGCTGGTGGCGGCGGGACTGGCAGCGGGCGGTTGTGCCGGAGTGGGCGGGCGAGAGCCGGTGTCGGTCAACGTGGCGGACCTGCGCATGGGGACGGCGAGCGTCTTCGAGCAGCAGTACTTCGTGACGCTGCGGATCCAGAATCCCAGCGACCGGGACCTGACGCTGAAGGGCGTGGTATTCGAGCTCGAGATCAACGACAAGGCGTTCGCGCGCGGCACGTCCGGCGAGATGCTGACGGTTCCGAGATTCGGATCGTCGCTCGTCGAAGTGGAGACCTTGTCCACCATCACCGGCATCCTGCGACAACTGGGCGCCGTGACGGGCGAGGGCGCCGCGCCGAAGGCGCTCAAGTACCGCATCAAGGGTCGCGTCTATCAGACCGGCATGGGCAGTCCCATCGCTTTCGACGATACCGGCGAGCTGAGCCTCGGCGGCAGGACCACAGGAGAATCGAAATGACAGGGGTGGATCGCGACGATCCGTTGTTTTCCGTTCGTGGACAGATCGTGCTCGCCATCGGAGCGAGCCGCGGTATCGGCAAGGCGCTCGCCAAGGGGTTTGCCGAGCGAGGCGCGACCGTCGTGATTGCCGGCCGCGAGCAGGCCACCATCGACGCCGCAGCGCGGGACATCTCGCGCAATGGCGTGGCGGAGGCGCGCGTGTGCGACGTATCCAAGCCTGCCGACGTGGCGGGACTGATCGAGCGGGTGACGGCAGCGCACGGCCGCATCGACACGCTGTTGAATGTCGCCGGCATCAATGTGCGCAAGCGCGTCGAGAACTACACGCTGGAAGAGTACGACCGCATCGTGAACACGAATCTGCGCGGCCTGTTCCTGTCGGCGCAGACCGTGGGTCGGCAGATGCTCTCGCAGGGCAGCGGTTCGATCATCAACATCGATTCGCTCAATACGTACGCGCCGCTCAAGGGCGTGACGCCGTATGCGATCAGCAAGGGCGGCGTGTCGATGATGACTCGCGGCATGGCGCTGGAGTGGGGCGGGCGCGGGGTGCGGGTCAATGCCATTGCGCCGGGGTTCTTTCCGACCGATCTGTCGAAGAGGCTGTGGGCAGAACCCCAGATGGCCAAGTGGGCGCAGGACGTGACGCCCATCGGTCGCCTCGGTGAGACGGAGGAACTGGTCGGTGCGGCGGTCTTCCTGGCTTCCCGGGCCGGGAGCTACGTCACGGGTCAGGTGCTCCGTGTCGACGGCGGGGTCAGTGCCGGGCTGAATTGGCCGATTCCGCTCGATTGAGGATTGTTGCAATGCGCAATGACGGTTGCATCGCCTTTCTCACGTTTCGGGCGAGAAATTCTTGACAACCTATTGATCGAGGAATAGAAAAGCGTTTCTAAGGTCGGTGGTTGTGCCGCCGGCCCGGCAGGACGGGAACGCATGGCCAAGATCGCGGTGTTCAATCAGAAGGGTGGCGTCGGCAAGACGACGACGTCGCTCAATCTCTCCGCCGCGCTCGCGCGCCGGGGGCGTCGACCGCTGTCCATCGACCTCGATCCGCAAGCGCACCTGTCCTACATCGCGGGCACGACAGTGGACGATGCCAGCCAGAGCGTCTTCGCCTACTACGAAAAGTCCACGCCGCTGGCGGAACTCATCCGGATCGGGAACGGGGGCTGGGAAGTCATCCCGGCGCACGTCGAACTCTCCAAGGTGGATTCGCAGTTCGGCAAAGGGCCGAGCGCGCTGAACCGGCTGAACGCCGGCATCGTCAAGGAGAACCTGAATACCGGCCGTCCGGTCCTCATCGATTGCTGCCCCCTGCTCGGGGTCCTGTCGCTCAATGCGATCTTCGCGTCCGACCGCGTCCTGATTCCTGTCTCTGCCGACTATCTGGCCGTCAAAGGAGTCATGCAGGTCGAGAAGACGCTGAAGGCGCTGGAACTCGTGCTGAAGAAGCGTGTGCCACGGCGCTATGTGATGACGCGATTCGATACGCGGCGGAACATGTCGTGGCAGATCTACCGGACCATTCGCGAGCGCTTCGGCGACGAAATGTGCGAGACGCGCATCACGGAATCGGTGAGCATCGCGGAGAGCCCGGCATCGAATCGCGATGTCTTCACGCACGCCCCCGGCAGCCGCGGCGCGCGCGACTACGACGCGCTGCTGGATGAACTGGTGGCCACCAGCTTCATCGACTGAGGGGGTGCCTCACTCCTGCTTGGAGATGAGGGAGATGATGCCGGCGACGTCGAGATTCTCCTCGCGCGCCGTGCCGGCCGTGACCTCGACGCATTCGAGCACGGTGCAGCCGTGATACATCTGGAACAGCTTGCGCTCCGCGTCTTCCCGATCGCGGCCGTGGATGTTGAGCGCCTCCACGACGAGTCCGTTCTTCGCACGGATCTTGAACTGATATTTGACCATTCAGAGCACCTCCCGCTTGAGGACAGCATACCTCCGGCAACCGTCCGGAGCCCGTTCGACGGAATGAATATTCCGCGCGCCGCAACACGGCCGGACCCAGCAGGATGGTGCGTCGCATCATCGGCGCGTCATCGAGCTCGCCCCGGTTCGAAGCCCGGTGATGCGTCGGCCGAGGCATGCCTGTGACGGCGGGTCGAGGCAAGGTGCTCGTCCGGACGGGCATCCTGCTCGTCGTCGGTGCCTTGCTCGGCTGGGGGCTGGCGGCCGTCTTTGCGTGGGATCTTCTCGGAGAGGCGTGGCGGACGGCTGCCGTCTTCGGCGGCGGGGGCGCACTCGCATTGCTCCTCATGGCGACGCAGGCGCGCCGCCGCGGACGCGGTGTACTCTCACGCGCTCCCCGTGGGTCGGTGGCGGCGATCGCCGCCGTGGGCTCGCTCGCGACCTCCGTCCTGCTCGTTCGGTACGTCTACCTGTACGCCGAAGGCGCGGTGCCCCTCTGGCCGATGTTCTATTGCCTCGGCCTCCTGGTCGTGGTCGCCGTGCTGATGTTCGTGGTCGTGTTCAATGCGATCGCTGCCGGCGCAGCATGGCTCCGACGCCGTCGCGGCAGCGAGATCCCGGCGGGTGCGGTGAGGCGGCTCCTGACGGAGTGGGCGGCGGCGGTGCTGATCCTCGGGTTCTTCGCCTACATGCCCGAGGACGGCTATCACTCCTTGTGGTGGCTCACGAAGGCGCCTCGACAGTCTCCCTGGGCCGAAGGGCAGCGCGGCCTGTTCACCGACGTGCTGTCGGGGATGCAATGCGACGTGCTCGTGGCGCCCATGGAAGCGCCGAACCGTTCCCTCGATCGGTTCGGGCGGGACTATCTCGGCTGGCAACTTGCCGCGCGTCTGCGCGATCACGGGGCTGCGTGCGTCGCCGACGTCGGTCTGGTCAGGCGGGCCCTCGGTGAAGACCGTCGGACGTTCACCGCTGAGGCAGTCCATGCGCTGGCAGAGGCTGCCGGCGCAACGCGCATCGTGCGCAGCGAGGCCGCGATGCGAGGCAACGGGGCGAGCGTCGTGCTGACCTGGCGTGTCGAGGCGCGATCGGCCGACGGTCAGTGGCGCCCGACGACGGCGCAGGTGACAAGGCGGATCGACAACAGTGACGGCAAACCTGCCGAAGTTGCGATGACCCGCGAACTCGACGACATCGTCGTCGGTCTGGGTTGGAAGGGTGCGCCTGCCGCCGTGGATCGGGTCGCCGCAGTCCGCGACTTGCCGTCATCCCCGGCGGGACTGGCGCAGGACACGGCGTCGGACATCGAGCGCGCCGAACGTCTGCAACTGCTCGCGCTGTTCACGCCTCCCGAGGCCCCGGAACAGCGCAACTTGTGGATCCGGTCTCTTGTGGCACTCCGCCGCGCGGAGGCAGTCGATCCCGTCGTCCGGGCACTGAGCGCACGCGCGTGGATGCACCTCGACCGACGTGAGTTCGCGGAGTCCCTCGTGGCGGATGTCGAACATCCGGATGCCGTGGCTGTGCTCGACATCACTCGCGGCAATCTTCCGGAAGCGGAGCGTTCGATGGCGTCGCTCACGTCCCCGGTCGCGCAGCTCATCCATCAGATCGAGACCGAGCAACTGCGGAAGGCCTATCGAGCAGAAGACGGGTACGCACGACGCCGCGACGTCCGGCTCGCAGCGTTGCCGGCGTATCGCGCCTACCTGTCATACACGCTCGGCCAGGACGACTGGTGGCATTGGGAGACGATCCAGGCCGTGTCGGATGCACTGCACGTGAACCCGCACGGGGCTTGGGCTTGGGGCCGGTCCGTCGCGTCACGCGCGATCGCGCGCTGGACCTTCGGGCAGGTCCGTCTTGATCGCGACCCGGCAGGCGATGTCGAGTCCCGCTATGCGCCGATGTGGCGTGACAACGCGTCTGACTGGCGATCGGCACCGAGCGATCGCGTGACGGACCGCGATCTTGCGGAAGGCCTGTTCGCCGTCAACCGGGCCGTCGCGGTTCATCATCTCGCCACTCGTCTGGATCGACAGGGCGTTGCCGAGTGGGCGCTGCGCGATGCGCTGCAGCTGTCACCGGCCCTGCGCCGATATCCCGGCGTCGTTGCCGTCGCGACGGCGGCGGGCCGGAAGGTCGGTGGCGACACCTTCTCCTGGCTCGACAGCTTCGTTCGTGACGGCACCCTGGCCGTGGCCGAAGGACAGTTCGCCCAGGAGGACGCTTACACGCCGCTCGGTCTGAAATTCCTCGCACGGCACGCGCTCCCCGTCCCGTGGACTGACGAGCCGGCGCCGACCGACGTGCTGGTGTCCCGGATACAGGCTCCGGCGACCTCGTCGCGAGACCGGGTTGCGTTGCGCGCCGAGTATGAACGTGCTGCCCGACGCAGCCAGACGCGTTTCGGCCTGCTCTGGCGGGCGCGCACGCTGGCCATGGAGGACGGAGACGAGGCGGCGGCCGAAGGCCTGCTGTCCGACAACGAGCATCGTTTCCACGGCAGCCATCGGCGGCAGGACTTCGAGCGTCAGCAGGTGGCGGCGTGGGCCGATCCGCGCCGCCGGTCGTAGAAGGCGCACTCGCGCTTCGGATCGACCCACGCCGGGTGGACGGACCACTACCTGGCCGCGAAGTGTCAGTTGCGGTTGCGACTGCCGGCCGAAGCTCGCCGCCGATTCGATGCCTGGCAGGGCTCCGCTGATGGCGACACCGTGGAAGAAGCGGGGCGAGCCGAGTACGCCGCCGAACTCTTCGCGCGAGCCGGAGAGTTCGCGCTGGCTCGGCGGTACGCGGAGGAATCCGCAGCCCATCGGACGGGCGCTGCGCTCGAGTTCCGGGCTGCGGCCCTGTCAGCGGCGATCGACCGGGACTGGAAACAGGCGCAGGACGCCTACCGACGGAGCTACGAGCGGTATGGGGATGACGGCGATCTCGCGCGCGCCGCGTGGATGTCGTCGATCGGCGGAGACCTGCGATCCGCGCGCGACGATCTCGCCGTCGTCGGCCCCCGGCAGTCGAACGCGCTGCCCGGTCGCGTCGCCGTGCATGTGGCACGGCGGGCCGGTGTCGACGCGGCCGAACTGCGGAAGATCATCCTGGCCTGGCCCGGGGCGGGCGAGGAACGCTCCGGCCATGTGACATGGACGCGGACCTGGATGGCCGTGGAGGCGCTGCTGGTCGATCGCGAACCGTCCGCGGCCGATATCGACTTCCTGAGGTCCGTGGCCCGGGACACCGGGCAAGTATTCGTTTCCCTGGCGCGAGGCTGGGCTGCCCTCCGTGCGGATCGTCCACAGGATGCGGCACCGTTGCTTCTGCCCCTTTACCCGGTGCTCGACAAACCCTCGTCCGGCCTTGAAGAGCGGCGGCCCGAGGCGTTTCCGTTGCTGGTGGAGGCCCTGATCCGCACGGATCGGTTGGAAGACGCGGTGAGCGTCGTGGACGGGCGGCGTCGAGATCGGGAGGCGGACGCGTGGTACTACTTGGCCCGCGCCTTGATCGAGGAGGCCGGCGGTCGCCATGGCCAAGCGGTCGATGCGCTCTGGCAGGCATTCGTGCTGCGCGATGAAGGCACGACGCTCGTCCTGACGCTGCCGCAAGTCCTGCTGGACGTGACCGAGCGGATGCACCGCCGCACCGGCGACCCCCGGTATCGGACACTGCTCGATGACGTGGCGTCGAGACTGGTCCCTGCGGAGCCCAGTGGCTGGGCCTACGCCTTCCTCGCTGCGTACTCGTCCGACCCGGCTCGGCGGCGCGAGGCCGCGGCCGCTGCGCTTGCCCTGGATGCGCGGTCGGCCACGCTCAACCGTCGGGATGCCGGCACCCTTGCGGAAGCCCGACGCCGTGTGGCGGAGAGAGACCCCTTCGCCCACGGCGAGTGACCGGCGACTGCGCCTTGGCACCAAATCTGCAGCGCGGCGTCCGGATTCCGTGCGCGGCCGAATCGTCGAGAGTGCAGGCCGCGAGTGGGGCCTGACGGCCTTCGCCGCGCAGGATCATGAACTGCCCAATTGTGACATCCGGCCGACCAGGCACCGCGGCCGCCGTTGACGTGATGTCCCCATCGACGCGAGCACGTTGTTCCACCCCATGCGGACCGGGATAATGGCGGCCGCGTGAAAAGCCGATCGTTTCCAGGAGGATTTGAGCATGACCGATATCGCCGGGCTGCTGGGCGCCGACGCCGACAGTCTCTTGAGCCATGTGTGCAAGGGGATCCCCAGGGAATCCGTCCACCTGCCCGGGCCCGACTACGTGGATCGGGTCGTGGCCCCCAGCGACCGCTCGCCAGCCGTCATGCGCAGCCTGCAGCAGATGTTCAGCCACGGACGCCTTGGCGGCACCGGGTACCTTTCGATCCTTCCGGTGGACCAGGGCATCGAACACAGCGGTGGTGCGTCCTTCGCGAAGAATCCGATGTACTTCGATCCGGAGAACATCGTGAAGCTCGCGCTGGAAGGCGGCTGCAATGCCGTGGCGTCGACGCTGGGCGTGCTCGGGGCGGTGTCGCGCAAGTACGCGCACCGGATCCCCTTCATGCTCAAATTCAATCACAACGAATTCCTCACGTATCCCAACAAGTTCGACCAGATCTGCTTCGCGAGCATCAAGCAGGCGAAGGACATGGGCGCGGTGTCGGTCGGCGCCACGATCTACTTCGGGTCGCCCGAGTCGTCGCGCCAGATCGTGGAGGTGAGCCAGGCCTTCCAGATGGCGCACGAGATGGGATTGGCGACGGTGCTGTGGTGCTATCTGCGCAACGGCAGCTTCAAGAAGGACAAGGACTACCACGTCTCTGCGGATCTGACCGGGCAGGCCAATCATCTGGGTGTCACGATCCAGGCGGACATCATCAAGCAGAAGCTGCCCGAGAACAACGGCGGCTACCTGGCGCTGAACACGAAGGAAAACCCGTACGGCAAGTCCGACAAGCGCATGTATTCGGACCTGGCGACGGATCATCCGATCGACCTCACGCGCTACCAGGTCGCCAACTGCTACATGGGCCGTGCCGGGCTGATCAACTCCGGCGGTGCGTCCGGCGAGAACGATCTCGCGGAGGCCGTGAAGACGGCCGTCATCAACAAGCGCGCCGGCGGCATGGGGCTCATTTCGGGTCGCAAGGCGTTCCAGAAACCGATGAAGGACGGCATCCAGCTGCTCAACGCGATCCAGGATGTCTACCTGTCGACGGCCATCACGGTCGCCTAGCGCGACCGCCGTGCTGTTCGCTGCGGTCGCCGCCTCGTGCGGCGTCCCGGCGATGGCACGTGGCGACGACGCCCAGGAACTGGCGCGGCTTCGGAGCGAGATCGAAGCGATATCGGCCGCGAACCGTCGTTGCCACAATGTGGTGCAGTGCCGCGTCATCTCGATGGGGTACGACGCCTGCGGTCGCCCCACCTTTTTCGTCCCCTACAACGACATCACCGGCGCCGGTGCCGCCCTCGAATCGAAGGCCTCCGAATACACCTTCGTCGAGGAGGAAGGGCAGCGCGGCAGACCACGTCCCGCGGACTGCACTCCCCGGGAGCGTCCGAAGGCGGTGTGCCATCGCAACCAGTGTGCCGCAGGGGGACTGAATGATTGACGAGGCGCAGCGATGATCGGCGGATGCCGGCGACGAGCCGTTTCCCGGATCTTCGCTTTCGCGGTCGCGCTCCTTTTCCCGCTGGCGGTGCAGGCGGAGGATGACCTCCAGGCGCTGGTACGCCTGAAGCGTGAGATCGCTCAGGTGGTCGGTGATGGGCGCTGTGCCAACGCCGTGCAGTGTCGCGTCGTCGCCATGGGATACGACCGCTGCGGGAATCCCTCCACCTGGGTCGCGTTCAACTACCTGCCCGGCATCAAGGAAGTGGTCGAGACCAAGGGGCAGGAGTACACCTTCATCGAGGAAGAAATGCAGCGCGGCAATCCGCGCCCGCAGGACTGTCCGCCGATGCGCAAGGCGAGCCCCGCCTGCATCAACGGGCGCTGTGCCGCCGGAGACACGAGTTACTGACATGGAATATCCCAATGCGCGTCCCCGCCTGAAAAAGCTCGTGCCGAGCCTCGGCGTGGCGGATCTCGAGCGGTCGATCGCCTTCTATCGGGAGTTCTTCGGCTTCGAGACCGTGGATTCCTACGACAACGAAGATGGCGACATGGTGTGGTGCTGGCTGCGCGCCGGCGTCGCGGAACTGATGCTGCAGCAACTCGATCCGGATCAGCAGATCACGCTCAGTCCTGCCATCGGTCAGAGCTGGGTGCTCTACCTGCGCCCCGACGACATCGAGGATACGCATCGGCGCCTGCGGCGCGGGGGAGCGGACGTGTCCGAGATCGAGAAGACGGCCTACGGCGCGCGCGAGTGCTTTGTCACCGACCCGGACGGCTACGAGTTGTGGCTTTCCGAACCCGAATCCGGGAGCGGTCCCGACGACGAAGACGATGAAAGCGACGAGGACGACCTGGACGACGACGGCGAGGTTTCGCACGCCATTCATTGAAGGGCGTGCGCGCGCCTGATCGGAGGCGGCCGAAGGACGCAGGCAACGCCATGGGCCATCGGCACGGCAATTCCCGGAGGGCGGCTTCGACGCATCCGGATTCTTCGGGGTATCGCCCGGGCGCGCCGGCACCGTGCCCGAACGCGGAGCGCAGCGGGTGGAACACCGTGCCCGGAACGGCGGCCGCTGCGTGGACGCTTTCCTCCAAGGTGAGGCAGCGGACGTTCTCGCAAGGCATGACGATGGTGAGCGGCCGGATCGGCGAAAGGGCGCGCACGAAGTTGCCGCGATACGTGTTGTTTGCGCTCGCGTCCCCCCGCTGCCGCGACCAGAGCACGGCGAACGGGTCATTCGCGTCGGCGGCAACGCAGTCCCGTTCCCGGATCCGAAACGGATTTTCCGCGGTGCCGTGTCCGAGCACTTCGTGGAGCCGCGGTCGGAAGAACTCCGGCGAGTGGGCCCAGGTCGGGTGCAAACGCGCGAATGCGTGCCGTCCTCGATCGGGTGGATGCACGTAGCGGCCGACTTCGAATGCCGGTTCCGGGGGCCGTGCCGCCCTGAGACATTCCAGGAACGCGTGATTCAGGGACCAGCAGCGGGCGTTTCCGCCGATGACCAGGAGCCGGTCGACGAGATCCGGGAACAGGACGGCCCCGTGCAGAGCCTGCATCGCCCGAGTTCACCGCCCGGTGGTCAGCGCGACCCGTCGGACGCCGAGGTCTTCGCAGAGCAAGGGGTGCTGGCAGATGACATGGTCGAACGGGGACACGCAGGGAAGGCGCGCACCTCGTCTCGTCCCGGGTACACGGCCGGGCGATGAAGAGATCCTGTTTCCGAAGCGGTTCGGCGCGACGATGAACCCGTGTTCCGGATCCAGCGCCCGACTTCGATCGATGATCCGTCTGTTGGCGCGATCGTCCCCACCTCGGTGGAGTCCTCAGGTCCGATATGCCGGTTGCTCGTCGGGAAGCCTCTCGCCGTTCTGTTCCCGGACGTGGCCGAGACGCAGTGCGTGCAATTCACGGCGGGTTTCGAAAAGCAGTCCTTCGGCCGTCGCCATCGAAGTGCTGCCGCGGAGCGATCCTGGTCGTCACGTTCCCGACGAGTCGCCTACGCATCGATCAACCGGATGCAAGCCCCGCCACGACGAAGGACCCGCACTTCGATGATGCATCGAGGCGATGTCGCGCGAGACTCGGGTGCGTTCCTGAAGGAATCGGCTCACAGCGAGATCTCCCCGGCGAACGGCACGGCGATCTCGTGTCCGCGCGCGCGAGGGCGGCTCGGCGATCCGCCCGGGGGAAGGCACGGGCTGGAGGACCGTGCTGCCCGCAAGATGAATTGGTCGGCGCTTCTGCCGGTCGATTCGAGGCAGGCGGTCGGGCATCCCCGAACTCTGCGCGCCCTTCAACGGTGGTGCGCTGTGGACATCCCTTGCACTTGCTCGTGGCTGATCCACCCGCCACGCGCGCGATCGGTGGCCTCCGACCCGGACGGCACTGGTATCGGCGGGCACACTAAGCGAGAATCCTTTTGTCATAACCTGCCCGGTCGGATTCGGGTGTCGCACGGAGGAGATCCAGAGTGTTGCGGCCATCAACTGCGGATGGAAGCTTGAGAGCGCGGGTTCGCCTGCGTCAACCGCGCCGGTTGCCTCTGGCCGTGTACGTGCCAGCCTGGATCCAGGCCGCCATCCAACTTGCTGCGTTCGTCGGCAGCCTCTGGCTGCTTCAGACCGAAGCCCGGGTGCTGCAGGTCCTGGTGCTCTCGGCGGTATTCGGATGGTCGTGGTTCTGCCTCCTGATGGTCGGGCACGATGCCATGCATCACGCGTTCGTGCCGCAGCGCTGGCTCAACCGGGTGGTCGCGTTCCTCGTGCTGGACTGCCTGCTGTTCAGTCGGACTTCATGGGCGTACGGCCACAACGTCGTGCATCACGGTCGTCCCTACTGCCGCGAGGATCGGATGTTCTTGCGCGGCGGATCGGTCGCCGGGGACCTGTGGAACCTGCTGCTGATGGTGCTGCAGTACATATGGTGGGATGTCGACCGCTTGTTCCGGCGGCCGACGTGGCACGAGTGGCTCGGAATGTCGATCCGGGTGGCCCTGTTCTGGTCCTTGCTGCCGCTGGCCATCCTGCCCTCGGTTCTCTTCCTGCTCCTCTTCGGCAATTACCTCGGCCTGCTGTCCCATGCGATTCCGGTGAAGCGGGACAACGAGGATCCCGTGTTGCGGCAGTTGCGCACGACCTGGGACCTGTTCCCGGAATCATTCATCGCGTCGCTCGTCACGGGCGGCCTGAATGCACACGCGACGCATCACGTCTATCCATTTCTACCTCGTGGGGCTCAGCCGCTCGGCGCCGCCATACTGAGCCAAGAAGCAGGGGCCGAGCACCGGTGCGTCCGCACGCTGGCCGGCCTCTTGACCTTGTTCCGCCTGCGGCGCTACCACACGCTGGAAGTCGCCTCCATCGAGGCTATTGCCGGCGCCCGCGCGCAGGCTGTGGCCGCCGGACAGGATCGAGGCGACACCCATGTAATCGACCTGCGCATCGGCGACCGCCGCGCGCGTCAGGTGAATATTGCGTTCCCGGAACGCCGCAAGGGGGATCGACGTACCGGGCTGCCGGTCGCCCTATGATCCCTGAGCGGTCGAGCAGTCGCCCCGCGTCGCTGACAGTGGTGGGAATGCCACCCGGCCGGATGCTGCAGTGCGGCATCGCGACCATGCCGTGAACCTTTCGTTTGTGCGTGGTTCTGCTAAGGTCCTGATCTGGAAAGCCGTAGTTGTATTGCCCGGTGCCACGGTCATGTCGTCGAGAGTCGCGGTGTGCCGAGCGGACGCAGCAAAACAAGGGGTTAGCCCTGTCACAACGAGATCAGCGTAGAGCAACAACGACATGCATGAATCCGGGCCGCCGTTGCGACGCCATTCCATGAAGCCTGTCCGGCCAGGTGTCGTTGCCGCTGTCCTTGCGGGCGCTCAGGCGATCGCGGTGCGGGCGGGAGAACTGGTGGGCCTGATGCCGCCCAACCGCCGTTTGCTGGCCCTCATCTGGCCGTTCCTCGTCATCGTCCTGCTGCTCGTGGTGCTCGCGATACAGGTCACCGACGTACTTTCGGCCGCGCGCGCGTTCGTCGAGGGCGAGAGTCGCTGGTCGAAAGCCCAGAAGGAGTCCGTGTTCCACCTGTTGCGCTATGCCGAGACATTCGAGCAGCAGCACTATCTCGAGTACCTCCGGAACCTCTCGGTTCCGCAGAAGCTCGGACAGGCACGCGTCGAGATGGAGAAATCCAGTTTCGAATACGACGTCGCATGGCAACTGCTCCTGGAAGGGGGAGACCATCCCGACGACATCGATGGCGTCATCCGGCTGTATCGCCGATTCCGGCACATCTGGTACATCCAGGAGGTCAGGCGCGTCTGGGAGGAGGGCGATCGCTACATCGCCGATCTCGACCAAGCTGCAAGCGAACTCCATGCGTTGATCCGTAGCGGCGACCATTCCAGTGCGCACCTCGGTCCGATCGTCAAGCGCATCCATGAGGTGAATGCGCGGCTCACGCCGCTCGAGATCGAGTTCTCCAACACCTTGGGGGATGCCAATCGCATCACCAAGCTCATTCTCGCCGTCCTCACATTGGGAACCCCGGTCCTGCTGGTGCCGCTCGGGGTCTACTTCTCCCGTCGGATGCTGCGGCACAGCGAAGCATTCGAACTGGCCCTGAAGCTCAGCGAAGAACGATTCGAACTCGCCGTTCGCGGCAGCAACGATGGCTTGTGGGACTGGAACATCGAGACGCGGCAGTGGTATTGCTCGCCGCGGTTCAAGCAGTTGCTGGGCTACGCTGAATACGAGATGGACGACTCCGCCGAAGACATCGTCGCGCGGGTACATCCGGAGGAGCGACGGCGATTCCGCGAGGCGCTCCGGGGACATCTGCGGCTGGCGTTGCCCTTCGATGCGGAAGTACGGCTTCGGACCAAGTCCGGCGACTACCGCTGGTTCCGGGCTCGCGGGCAATCCGTCCGCGACGTCCGTGGACGCGCCGTGCGGATGGCGGGGGCGCTCACGGACATCACGGACAAGCAGCTCGCCGCCGCGGAGCTTCACGCCGCCAAGGAACGCGCCCAGGTGACGCTCGCCTCGATCGCCGACGGCGTCGTAACGACGGACATCGAAGGCTGGGTCGAATACCTCAATCCGGTCGCGGAGCAACTCACGGGGTGGAAGTCGGAACGTGCCTGGGGGCTGCCGATCCAGGCACTGTTCCGCGTCATCGACGAGAGCTCGCGACGTGCCAGCGCCAACGTGATCGAGATGGTGCTCAAGGAGGAGCGCACGATCGAGGGCGGTGCCAACATGCTGCTGCAGCGCAACGACGGCGTCGAGGTTCCCATCGTGCATTCCGCCGCTCCGATTCGCGATGGCAGCGGCAAGGTGACGGGGGTGGTCCTGGTGCTGCGCGACGTGAGCCGCGAGCGCCAGTACGCGGCGAAGCTCTCCTACCAGGCGAGCCACGACGCGCTGACCGGCCTCATCAACCGCACCGAGTTCGAGCGTCGCCTGGATCTCGCGCTCCAGACGGCAACCCAGATGGGGCGTCACCACGCCGTCCTGTATCTCGATCTGGATCAGTTCAAGGTGGTGAACGACACGTGCGGGCACGCAGCGGGCGATCAGCTCATGCGGCAGGTGTCGACGCTGTTGCAGCACTGCCTTCGGGAGGGCGACACGCTGGCGCGTCTCGGCGGCGACGAGTTCGGCGTGCTGCTCGAGAACTGCCCGCCGGATGCGGCCGATCGCATCGCAGACAAGCTGCGTCAGACGGTGACGGACTTTCATTTCGCGTGGGGCAATCTCAGCTTCAACATCGGCGTCAGCATCGGACTCGTGAACGTCGAGGACGCGCTGTTCACCTTGGCGGAGGTGCTTCGGGCCGCGGATACCGCGTGCTACATGGCAAAGGAGAAGGGACGCAACCGGGTGCAGGTCTATCACCCCGAGGACAGCGAACTCACCATCCGCCAGGGGGAGATGGAGTGGATCGGCCGGCTCCAGCGCGCGCTGGACGAGAACCGTTTCGTGCTGCACGCGCAGGAGATCTTCGAAGTGGCAGGGCCTCGTCGCGGCGGGCGCCACTGCGAGTTGCTGATCCGCATGCTGGACGAAGACGGGCATCTGGTCCCGCCGATGGCATTCATTCCGGCGGCCGAACGTTACAACCTCATGCCGGCAGTGGATCGCTGGGCCATCCGAACGGCGCTCGCCACCCTGTCACGTCTCGGTTCGGAGGAGGGACCCCATCCGATCGAGTTGTGCGCGATCAATCTGTCCGGCGCATCGATCACCGACGAGCGTTTCCTCGATTTCGTCCGCGAGCAGTTCACCCGGTTTGCCGTCCCGTATTCCATGATCTGCTTCGAGATCACCGAAACGGCCGCCATCGCCAACCTGGACCGCGCGGAGCGTCTCATGCGCGAACTGAAGGCGCTCGGCTGCTGGTTCTCGCTCGATGATTTCGGGGCGGGCATGTCCTCGTTCGCCTACCTGAAGCATCTTCCCGTGGACTTCCTCAAGATCGACGGCGCCTTCGTGAAGGACATGGCCGACGACCCCATCGACCGGGCCATGGTGGAAGCCATCAACAACGTCGGTCACGTGATGGGCAAGAAGACGATCGCCGAGTTCGTCGACAGTCCCCAGGTCTTCGAGGCCCTGCGGCGAATCGGCGTGGACTACGCCCAGGGGTATGGCCTGGCTCGGCCGGAGCCCTTTGCGTCGAGGCTCGAACTCGCCGTCCGGGTCGCCTGACCCGGGTGCTCCCAATCGGGAATTCTTCCGGTTTTCGGGTGTCACCCCCGCGGTGGCAGTGTCTTCCAGGCATGACATTCGCCTATGCCAGGTGCTTGCGGGGGGCGGGGCGCGTCACTACACTTCGAACGCGCGCCAGGAAGTGAATCAGGGTCGCGCCCAGCGGTCTACTATCGCCGTGCCCATTGTCCCGCCGTCGAATGTCATGAGATCCGACAACGGACTGGCGTCACTGCGTGCCCAGGTGCAGTCGTCGTGGGACGCAGTCCCTCGTGGCATGTCGTGCGTGCAGGTATCAGAAATCGAGAGCTTGGAGACGTCATGCCAACGATGTACGAGTTGTCGCCGCATCCCGAATGGGTCAAGTCGATGCACCAGTTCATCCAGCCCTATTGGCAGGAGCTCATGAACGGTGAGTGGGCGGAGTCGATTGCCGCGACGCGGATGACCGTGCCCGAGATGCGCGGATGGATGCTGCAGATCTACCCGTTCATCCATGCCTTTCCCAAGTTCCTCGCCGAAGCGCTGATCAAGGTCGAGGACGACTATGCGCGTTCCTACCTGATCGACAACATCCGTGTCGAGAAGGCGCACGCCGAACACTGGATCTGGATGGGGCAGGGTTTCGGTGTGAGCAAGCAGGAGATGATGGATCTTGCCGACGGGAACAAGACGGTGCTGCGTGACGTCCAGTCGCTGACCGATTGGCTCTGGTACGTCAACACGAAGGGCAGTCTGGCCGAAGCGGTCGCTGCCACGAGCTTTGCCATCGAAGGCATCACCGGCGACCTGTCCCGAAAGATCATGACGGGGTTCGAGGCCTATCGGGATCATCCCGGTGTCGACATGGGGCCGCGCACATACAAGTGGATGCGCGAGCACGCGAAGTACGACGACGAGCATCCCAAGGTGGCGCTCGAAGTCGTGAAGCGATATGCCGTGTCCGACCGTCTGCAGACGCGCGTGATGATGGCCGCCAAGCGCAGCCTCCAACTCCTCGACCTGGCGCTTAACACGTCCTATCGCGCCTATGCGGTGACGGATGAGGCCGGCGCCGTCCAGCGCGAGCGTGATCGTCGGGAGAACGACCGGCGTCAGCAGCAACTCGATCTCGCTTTCCCCGATCGTCGATTCGGCGACCGCCGGGGGCGCGCGCTGCGCGCCGTCGCCTGACACGCACGGAAGGTCGCTTCAAGAACAAACGCCCCGCAATTGCGGGGCGTTTGCGTTTCCGGAATGCCCGCAGCACGCAGACGAGCGCTGCGTGCGATTCTCGGAACGACTACTGGGCCGGCGCCTTCGGAACTTCAGGTGCAGGAGTCGTCGCAGTCGCGGCAGCGACCGCCGGCGTCGGTGCCTGGGTCTGCGGGTTCGGGGCAGGCGTCCCCGCCACGGCCGGGAGCAGCGGCACGATCAGCAGGGCGACGATGTTGATGATCTTGATGAGCGGATTGACGGCGGGACCGGCCGTGTCCTTGTAGGGATCGCCCACCGTATCTCCGGTCACGGCGGCCTTGTGGGCATCCGAGCCCTTGCCGCCGTGGTTCCCGTCTTCGATGAATTTCTTGGCGTTGTCCCACGCACCGCCACCGGTACACATCGAGATCGCCACGAACAGGCCGGTCACGATCGTGCCCATCAGCAGGCCGCCCAGCGCCTTCGGGCCGAGGATCATGCCGACCAGGATCGGCACGACGACCGGGAGCAGCGACGGGATGATCATTTCCTTGATGGCCGCGGCGGTCAGCATGTCGACGGCCTTGCTGTATTCCGGCTTGGCCTTGCCTTCCATGATGCCCTTGATCTCACGGAACTGACGGCGTACTTCCTCGACCACTGCACCGGCGCATCGGCCCACCGCTTCCATCGCCATCGCACCGAAGAGGTACGGAATCAGGCCGCCGATGAACAGACCGATGATGACCATGTGATCCGACAGATCGAAGGACACGGCCTTGCCGGCGCTCTCCAGTCCGTGGGTGTAGTCCGCAAACAGCACGAGGGCGGCGAGGCCCGCCGAGCCGATGGCATAACCCTTCGTCACGGCCTTGGTGGTGTTGCCCACGGCGTCGAGCGGGTCGGTCACATTGCGGACTTCCTTCGGCAGTTCCGCCATTTCGGCGATTCCGCCCGCGTTGTCCGTGATCGGGCCGTAGGCGTCGAGGGCGACGATGATGCCGGCCATCGAGAGCATGGCCGTCGCGGCGATCGCGATGCCGTACAGGCCGGCGAGCCAGTAGGCGGCGATGATCGCGATGCACACGGAAATCACCGGCCACGCCGTCGACTTCATCGATACTGCGATGCCCGCGATGATGTTGGTCGCATGTCCCTTGGTGCAGGCCTCGGCGACGTAGCGGACCGGGTAGTACTCGGTTGCGGTGTAGTACTCGGTGATGATCACCATGGCTGCCGTCAGCAGGATGCCGACGATGGCCGATCCCCACAGCTTCATGACCGAGAGGCTGGCGTAGTGCGTCGAAATGTCGCCCATGATCCAGGTGGTCACGGGGTAGAACGCGATGATCGACAGCACCGCCGCGACGATCAGACCCTTGTAGAGCGCCGTCATGATCTTGCCGCTGCCGGAGTACTTCACGAAGAAGCAGCCGATGATCGACGCGATGATCGACACGCCGCCGAGCACCAGCGGGTAGATCGCTGCCTGTCCGCCCATCGACTTCAGCGTGAGCGCACCCAGCAGCATCGTGGCGATGATCGTGACGGCATAGGTCTCGAACAAGTCCGCGGCCATGCCGGCACAGTCGCCGACGTTGTCGCCCACGTTGTCGGCGATCACCGCGGGATTGCGCGGATCGTCTTCGGGGATGCCGGCTTCGACCTTGCCCACGAGGTCTGCGCCGACGTCGGCACCCTTCGTGAAGATGCCGCCGCCGAGTCGGGCAAAGATGGAAATCAGCGACGAGCCGAAAGCGAGGCCCACCATGGGTTCAAGCGCATGGTGGATGTCGCCGCCGCTGCCACCGCCCAGCGCGACGTAGAACCCCGTCACACCGAGAAGCCCCAGACCGACCACGAACAGGCCGGTGATGGCGCCGCCGCGGAATGCGACGTTCAGCGCTGCGTTGATGCCGTTGCGGGCAGCTTCTGCCGTGCGGACGTTGGCGCGCACGTTGATGTTCATTCCGATGAAGCCTGCCGCGCCGGACAGGATCGCGCCGATGACGAAGCCGATCGCCGTCTTCACCCCGATCGCGGCCGCGATCAGGACGGCCAGGACGAGACCGATCCCGAAGATCGTCTTGTATTGGCGAGCGAGGTAGGCACTGGCGCCTTGCTGGATGGCAGCCGCGATTTCCTGCATTCGGGCATTGCCCGCCGGCAGGGAGAGGATCCACTGTCGCGAGATCAAGCCATAGGCGACGGCGGCGGCTCCGCAGACGAGAGCCAGGATGAGACCTGAAGACATGAGTCCCCCAAAAGTGTCTGGACGAACAAGCGACGAAACAGCAGCTCCAGTCCTCGCCGATCGATGCCGGCATCGATCGCGACGCTGTTGCTGACACGGATATCCGCCGGACAGGCCGGTGGTGACGCTGCCTCGGAGTCAAGCGGATCGACCCCGGGCCTGGTCCTGTACCTTCCCCCTCGTGAGGTTCCGGAGTGCAGCCAGGCGATTAATTAACTAGCGATTTTATCAACGTTTTTTGACGCCCGGCAACCCGAATTTCACGGCTGCAGCGTTGCGGCACCGATACCCGACCTCGACGTGCCGCCTCCGCCGACCGCGATCACGCGGGCGTCCACGGCGGCAGGCGCTTGGGCACGCGGACCGCCGCGAGCCTCGCATGCACCGGTAGTCCGTGACGGAACGGTGCCGGCGCCTCTCCCTGGATCAGCGGGAGCAGGTATCGGCGGCAAGCGTCCGAGATGTGGAAGCCGTCATCCGCGATGAAGTTGCGAGGCAGCGTGCGCTCCCGGGCAGCGATCCCCTCCAGGGCAATCTCCCCGACGTGCCAGCGGTACGGGAGGTCGTGATCCCGCACGATCGTCGCCATGACGCCGTTGCGCCCGGCGATCGCGAGTTCCACGGCGGCGCGTCCAACCGCTTCCGCGTGGGCGAGGTCGAGCGCGGATGCGACGTGGCGGGCGGACCGTTGCAGATAGTCGGCGGTGGCCCAATGGCACTTGAATCCGAGGCGCTCGTGCACGAGATTCGCGAGTCGAGGCGCCACGCCGCCCAGCTGCTCGTTCCGACCGGGCGCCGGGGCACGAATCTCCGACAGGTAGTCCCCGGACGGTGATCGCACTCCCTCGGACGCTCCCACGACGCAGTATCCGTGGGTCGCCACGGTGGCGCTGACCCGTGAGAGAAACGCATCTTCCCGGAACGGTACTTCGGCAAAGAGCAGCAGGTGGGGTGGATGAATCGCATCGCCGCCCGCGAGTCCCATCGCCGCGACCATCCATCCGGCGTGGCGGCCCATGGCTTCGAGAATGAAGACCCGCGTTGACGTCGCCGCCATCGATGCGACATCGGCCGCGGCCTCCTTCAGACTGACGGCGAGGTACTTGGCGGCCGAACCGAATCCCGGGCAGGAGTCCGTGCCGGGGATGTCGTTGTCGATCGTCTTGGGGATGTGGACGCAGGTGAGCGGGTAACCGAACGCCGCGGCGATCTTGGACAGCTGTAGCGTCGTGTCGGCGGACCCATTGCCGCCGTTGTAGAACACATGGCCGATGTCGTGCGCAGCGAATACGTCGATCAGGCGCTCGAAAGTGCGCTTGTCGTCTTCCGGCGATCCCAGCCGGAACCGTGCGGTTCCGAACGCGGCCCCGGGGGTGTGGCGTAGTTCCCGCAACGTCTCCGTCGACTCCTGGGAGGTGTCGATCAGGTCTTCATGGAGTGCGCCGAGGATGCCGTCGTGTCCGGCCAGCACCTTGCCGATGCGCGCCGGGAACTGCGAGCATGCTTCGATGACGGCGGCCGCGCTCGCATTGATGACCGCCGTGGCTCCTCCCGCCTGCGCATAGAACGCGTTGCGCACTGCCGTCACGGGAGATCCGCCCTTCCGGTCAAGTGAGCGAGGCGAACACCTTGTCCCGGATCTGTTCGACCGACCCCACGCCCGGGACGCGGACGTACTTGGGCGCGCCGGCGGCGGCGCCCTTCGCCCAGGCGAGGTAGTAGTCGACCAGCGGACGCGTCTGGCTGTGATAGACCTCGAGGCGCTTGCGCACCACGTCTTCCTTGTCGTCCGCGCGCTGCACCAGGTCCTCGCCCGTGGCGTCGTCCTTGCCGGCGACTTTGGGCGGATTGAATTCGACGTGATAGGTGCGCCCGGAGCCGGGATGCACACGGCGGCCGGACATGCGCTTGATGATCTCGCCATCGTCGACATCGATTTCGACGACGTAGTCGAGGATCACGCCCGCCGCCTTCATCGCGTCCGCCTGCGGGATCGTGCGGGGGAAGCCGTCGAACAGGAAGCCGCCGGCGCAGTCCGGCTGCTTGATGCGTTCCTTCACGAGACCGATGATCACGTCGTCGGGCACCAGTCCGCCCGAATCCATGTGCTTCTTCGCTTCGATGCCGAGGGGCGTGCCGGCCTTGACGGCGGCGCGGAGCATGTCGCCGGTGGAGATCTGGGGGATGCCGAATTTCTCGACGATGAATGCTGCCTGTGTGCCCTTGCCTGCGCCGGGAGCGCCCAACAGGATCAATCGCATGTTCGTGATTCCGTGTGCCGGTGACGGTGGAAACGGGGGCCGACCGGAGGAGCGGTGGTTCCCGGAGAGGGCGCGATTATAGCGAGGCTCCGCCCGTCTCCGCCGCGAACAGTGCGCGGACCCGCTCGAGATCGGCAGGCGTGTCGACGCCCGCCTCGGGCGCGTGCGCCGTCACGTCGACGGCAATCCGGTACCCGTGCCACAGAGCACGCAACTGTTCCAGGGCCTCGAATTGCTCGATCGGTGCCGGGTCCAGCGAGGCGTACGCGCGAAGGAACGCACACCGGTAGGCATACAGGCCGATGTGTCGGTACGCGGGCAGTCCCGGCGCGATCGTCTGCTGTGACCGGAACCAGTCGCGCGCGTAAGGAATGGTCGCGCGGCTGAAATACATCGCATAGCCGGCGCGATCCATCACCACCTTCACGACATTCGGATCGAACAGATCGTGATTCGAATCGATGGCATGACACAGGGTGGCGATGGCGGCGTCGCGATGGCTCTCCAGGGCCTGCGCCACGTCCCGAACGACTCTCGGGGCGAGTCGGGGTTCGTCTCCCTGGACGTTCACGACCACGGTGTCGTCCGTCCATCCGCGAAGTGCCGCCACCTCGGCGATGCGGTCGGTCCCCGTGGGATGATCGGCACGCGTCATCACGGCCTGGAAGCCGTGACGGCGAACGGCGTCCGCGACACCTTCATGATCGGTGGCCACCCAGACCTCGTGAGCACCGCTGGCGCGGGCGAGCTCCGCGACGCGAACGACCATCGGACGGCCGGCGATGTCGACCAGCGGTTTGCCCGGCAGTCGCGTCGAAGCGAATCGAGCGGGGATGACGGCGACGAAATTCATGACAAGGCGGTGCGCGTGATGGCCGTGCGGGGAACGTGGGGGGCTTCCCCCGGTCAGCGCTTCTTGCGCCAGCCGTCGACTTCGTCCGGGGAGAGCTTGCGGGCCTCATCCTCGAGCATGACCGGGATGTCGTCCCGCACCGGATAGGCGAGGGCGCTTTCGACGGAGATCAGCTCATCGTGCTCGCGGTCGTAGATGAGCGGTGCCTTCGTGAGCGGATCGACGAGGATCTCGAGGAGCTTGCCGTCCAGAGCCATGGAAGTGCCTTCGGGGAGGAGGAAGCCGAATTCTAGCCCGCTCGATCCCGCCCGTCGCAGCGACGATGACGTTCAACGGTGCGGCGCCGTCTCGGTCCGCGGCAGCGGATTCTCGATGCGCGGTGCCACTGCGTTCCACAGCGATTCCGACACGTCCGCTTCGACCGGGAGATACCACCAGTCGGCCTTCGCGAACGGAAAGCACTTCACCGCATCCTTCTCCGTCATGATCACCGGCAGATCGTCGCCGAAATCCAGATCGGCGGCCGCATAGGCATGATGATCCGCGAATGCGTGCTCAATCGGCTCGAGGCCACGCTCGCGCAGCGCGTCGAAGAACCGCGGAGGATGACCGATGCCGGCCACCGCATGCACACGCCGACCGGACCACCGGTCGAGATCCTGCGTCCGGTGGCGTTCGACCATGTGCGCGATCCGCGATCCGACCAGTCGCATCGAATGCCCGCCGGGCAGTCCGGCTGCCGCGCGTCCGTGCACCACGATGGCATCGACCGTCTGCAGCCGATCGACGGGTTCCCGCAGCGGCCCTGCCGGAAGGGGCAGCGCATTGCCGAATCCGCGCGAGCCGTCGATCACCGCGATTTCGACGTCCCGAGCCAGCCGGTAGTGCTGCAGCCCGTCGTCGGACAGCAGGCAGTCGCAGTCGGGATGCGCGACCAGCAAGGCCCGGCCTGCGGCCACCCGGTCGGCACCGCGCCAGACGGGGCAACCGCTGCGGCGCGCCAGCAGCACGGCTTCGTCGCCCAGTGAAGACGGATCGCTGTCCGGGCGCACCTCCGTGATCGCGCGGCTGCTGCCGCCATAGCCGCGCGTGATGATCCCGGGGCGGCGACCCGCCCGCGCCAGGCGGTGGGCGAGCCACACGATCAAGGGTGTCTTGCCGGTCCCACCCGCCGTGATGTTCCCGACGACCACGACCGGGACGGGCAGGCGGATCGCCTTCAGGATGTCCTTCTCGAAAAGCTGACGCCGCAACGCCACCACGCCTGCGAACAGGCCCGAGAGGGGGAACAGCAGCATCGCGACGGGACCCATGCGGTCCCAGTGCCGTGGCGTGGTCTTCACGTCACGCCGGGGTCCTGCCGGCCGATCCCGCTCGCGAAATGGTTCACTCCCGCGGCAGCTATTTCTTCGCCTGCTGCGCCGAAAAGGTGACACGGCCGAAACCCGCCAGCCGTGCCGCCTCGAGCACATGGATCACCGACTGGTGCGTGGCCTGCGCGTCCGCGTTGATCACGATCATCGGGTCGGGATTGGCGCCGGCCGCGCGCTTCAGTTCGGTACTGAGCACTTCGGTGCTCGTGAAGACGAGCGGAGTCTTGTTGATGATGTATCGCCCGGCGGTCGTCACGGCCACATCCAGTTGCTGTGGGCGTTCCGGTGCTTGCGGTGCGTCGGCGGTGGGCAGGTTGATCTGCAGTTCGGCGTACTTGGAATACGTGGTGGTGACCATGAGGAAGATCAGGATCACGAGGAGCACGTCGATCAGCGGAACCAGATTCATCTCCGGTTCCTCGCGCACGGCGCCGCGCCGGAAGTTCATGATCAGGCCTGCCGATCGCCGTGGACGATCTCCACGAGCTTGACGGCCTGCTGTTCCATCTCGACGACGAGCGCATCGACCCGGCTGCGGAAGTGACGGTAGAAGATCATGCTGGGGATCGCGACGATCAGACCGAAGGCCGTGTTGTACAGCGCCACCGAGATGCCGTGCGCCAGCTGGGCGGGGCTCGCACCCGACGGATTCTGCGAGCCGAAGATCTCGATCATGCCGATGACGGTGCCCAGCAGACCCATGATCGGGGCGATCGACGCGATGGTGCCCAGCGGCGAGATGAAGCGGCTCAATTCATGGACGGCACCCCGTCCCGCCTCCTCGATCGATTCCTTCATCACCTCGCGTGAGCTGGTCACGTTGCGAAGACCGGCCGCGAAGACGCGTCCGAGGACGGAGCCCTGCGCGACGCGATTCACCATTTCCTGCGAAACACCTTTTGCGCGATACTCCTCGACGACTTGCGAGAGCAGGTTCTTCGGTGCAACCGTGTTGCTTCTCAACGCCCAGAAGCGTTCACCGATGATCGCGAGCGCGATGATGGACGCCGCGATGATCGGCCAGATGGGCCAGCCGGCTGCTTCGATGATGCCAATCACGGTGATTCACTCCCCGCGCAAATCGCGCGAATGTATCTTGCGGCCACGTCGCACGCAACCAGCGTCCATGTCGGCACGCGCGTCAAGATCTTGACAACGGCATTGTCCACAGGCGCTGTGGATAACGTTGTGCACAGCTTGTCGAAATCGATGCTAAGTGGCGCACGCGCAACGACTTTTGTTATCGCGCTCAAAATTTGGTCACGAAAACGTCATGATAAATCAGCGGCTTGGCATTGATTTCCCTCTGCGCCAAAACTGGGAAGCCCGCGCGTGGTGATTCCGACTTCATCGCCGATCGTCAGCGTGTCCGAACTGAATGCGCACGTTCGCGAACTGCTCGAGGGCTCACTGCCGTTGATGTGGATCCGAGGCGAGATCTCGAACTTCACCCGCGCGGCGTCGGGCCACTGCTACTTCTCTCTCAAGGATGCGCAGGCCCAGGTGCGCTGTGTTCTGTTCCGGCACCGTGCTCAACTGGTCGATGCGCCGCTCGGCAACGGTGTGGAGGTGGAGGTGCGCGCCGTGCCCACGCTGTATGAGGCGCGCGGAGATTTCCAGCTCAACGTCGACTTCGTCCGCCGCGCCGGACTGGGTGCCCTGTTCGAAGCCTTCGAGCGTCTGAAGCGCAAGCTGGAAGCGGAAGGCCTGTTCGATCCCGGGCGCAAGCGCGAGCTGCCGTCGTTTCCGCGTGCCGTCGGCATCGTGACTTCCCCTCAGGCGGCTGCGCTCCGCGATGTCCTGACCACGCTGCGTCGTCGCATGCCGGCGACACCGGTCATCCTGTACCCCACGCTCGTTCAGGGCGAAGGGGCGGCGTCCAGCATTGAGGGGGCGATCCGGACGGCATCGGCGCGCGCCGAGGTCGACGTGCTCATCGTGTGTCGCGGCGGCGGGAGCCTCGAGGACCTCTGGGCTTTCAACGACGAGAGCGTCGCGCGGGCGATCGTCGATTGCCCGATGCCCGTGGTGTCCGGCGTCGGCCACGAGACCGATTTCACCATCGCCGACTTTGCGGCCGACATCCGGGCGCCGACGCCGACCGCTGCGGCTGTCCTTGCCGTGCCCGACGGGGAAGCCCTGCTGCGTCGACTCGCCGTGTCCGCTGCATCGCTGAGGAAGGCGATCGTGCGGACGCTGGAACAACGCGCCCAGCGCGTCGACGCCATGGCGGCACGGTTGCGTCACCCGGGGGAGCGCATCGCAATGCAACACGAGCGACTGCGCCATCTGGAATGGCGCCTGGTGAACGGCTGGCAACGCCGCGTCGACGATGCGGCGCGGTCGGTCGGCCACGCGCAGCAGCGGCTCGTGGCCATGCGCCCGGATCCCGCGTCTCTGGCTTCGCGACTCGATGCGCTGCAAGCGCGCGCCGGTCACGCCTGGCGGGCGCGAGAGTCCCTGGTCCATGCGCGGCTCCAGCATCTGGGCGACAGCCTGTCGCACCTCGATCCCGATGCCGTGCTCGTGCGCGGCTATGCCATCGTCCGGGACGCGCGCGGTGCCATCGTCCGGGAGGCCGCGAGCCTCCGTCCCGGCGAACATGTGGCCTTGACCCTGGGCCAGGGCGAGGCCGACGCCACGATCGATCGTCTCCGGCCCGATTGAAGCGGTGCGGGCTCGGGAGTATCGTCCCGACGCTCGCGCAGGGTGCCGCGCATCGACTACCGAGGAGATTCGCCATGTTGAAGTCGCTGTTGAAGCTGATGGTCGCCGGATCGTTCGCCGTCCTTGTCGCCGGTGCGCAGGCGCAGATGATCGAGAAGAAGGCGATCTCGCTCGAGGTTGCCAAGAAGGTTGCCGCGGCCGCCGAGTCGGAAGCAGCAAAGAACAAGTGGAATGTCGTCATCGTGATCGTCGACGAAGGCGGGCAGATCCTCTACCTGCAGCGCATGGATACCACGCAATACGGGAGCGTCGAGGTGGCGATCCGCAAGGCGAGAACGTCGTCGGCCTTCAAGCGTCCGACCAAGGCGTTCGAGGACGCGATCGCCGGTGGCCGTACGGCCCTGCTCGGGCTCGACGTGGCGCTCCCGCTGGAAGGCGGCCTGCCGCTGATCTACAACGGGCAGGTGGTCGGCGCCATCGGCGTGTCGGGGGTGACGTCCCAGCAGGATGGCCTGATCGCCAAGGCCGGTGCCGATGCGATGTCGACGCTGCAGCAGTGACCGGTTGATACGACGGGGACGGGACGGAAGCGGGGCCATCGGCCCCGTTCTTCATTTCCGGAGTTCACCGGCGACGTGGTCGCAGACGAGGTCGTCCAGATCCGGATCCAGGCAGTCGAAACGCGTCAGACCCTCCGTCGATCGCAGCCAGGTCAACTGCCGCTTGGCGAGTTGCCGCGTGGCCGCGATGCCCGTCTCACGGAGGCGTGCAAGTCCGAATTCCCCGTCGAGGTACTGCCACGTCTGCCGGTAGCCCACGCAGCGCATCGACGGCAGATCCGGCGACAGCGGGTAGCGTTCCCGCAGTCCGCGCACCTCCGAGATCAGTCCCAGTTCCAGCATTTCCTCGAACCGGTCCGCAATGCGTTCGTGCAGGACGCTGCGTTCGCTCGGCTCGAGGGCGATGGGAATCATCCGCGCGGGCGGGGGCGTTTCGCGGCCGTCTTCGATCAGGTCTGACAGGGTCCGTCCCGTCACGTAACAGACTTCCAGCGCCCGCTGGATTCGCTGTGCATCCGTGGGTTCCAGGCGCGCGGCGGTCGCCGGATCCAGGCGCGCGAGGGATTCATGCATCGCGGGCCAGCCCAGTTCCGCCGCCATGGCGTCGATGACGGCACGGGTGTCCGGATCGGCCGGCGGCAGGGCGGTCAGCCCTTCGCGGAAGGCCTTGAAGTACAGCATCGTGCCGCCGACGAGCAGCGGGATGTTCCCGCGCGCCGTGATCTCTTCCACGCACGCCCAGGCATCCTCGGCGAATCGCGCGGCCGAGTAGCTTTCCGTCGGGTCGATGAGGTCGATGAGGTGATGCGGCACCCGTCCGCGCATCGCGGCGTCGGGCTTGGCCGTGCCGATATCCATGTCCCGGTACACGAGGGCCGAATCGACGCTGACGATCTCCACCGGCAGTCGTGCCGCAAGACGCATCGCGACCCGTGTCTTGCCCGAAGCGGTCGGGCCCATCAGCAGCAGGGCGGGCGGAAGCAACGGCTCGGGGATCATCGACAGCCGGGCACGGCGCGGGCGAAGCGTGGGATCACGCCTCCAGGATCAGGCTTTGCCGGCCCGACCACGATTCGCCGGGCAGCACCTCGATCGGGACGGCGATGGCCGCGGACTCCACGCAGAGGAAGCGCCGGAAGCCGAGCGGCGGCAGATCGGCGAACACCTGCGTCCCGCCGGTCCAGGGATTCCACACCACCGTGTCCTCGAAACCCGATTGCTCGATGCGCGTCGCGCCGACCGGCGTGTCCAGAACGAGTTCCGGATTCGTCGCGAGATAGATCCGGTCCACTTCGCGATCGATGCGCAGCGCATTCTCGCGCTGCTCGACTTCCTCGCTTGCCCGCAACGCGTCGCGGTAGGTGGTGCCTCCCAGCCCATAGAGGATGGTCTGTTCGACCTCGCCGACGGCGCAGTAGGTGTGGAGTGCGCCGGTGAACGCGAAGGTGATGTCGCCTTCGTTGGCCACATAGAGTTCCACGTCCAATCGCCGGGATCCGACGCAGACGGTGAGTTCCGCGACGAAGGTGGCCGGCCACAGCGCCAGGGACGCGGGGTCGCTGCGCAGCGTCCACGTCGCCTGGGTGTAGTCGGCGCCCGCTTGCTGATCCGCTCGTTCCCACACACGCGTACGGGCAAAACCGTGGCGAGGCAGGGACCCGAGCAGGCCGAACTGGGGGAACACCACCGGAATGCCGCCGCGGATCGGCCTGGTGCCATCCAGCACGGCGGTGTCGCTGAGATACAGGCGCTCATGACCCGGGGTCGGTTGCCAGGACACGGCATGGGCACCGAAATCGGTGACGATGACCGTACCGCCGTCAGGCGCACGCAGCCGCAGCGCCGGCAGACCCTGGAAGTCGAGCGATTCGAAAAAGGCAGTCATGGGTGCAAGTGTAGCGGCGGGGATGAACGTCCGGGAACTCGCGCCGGCTATGCCGGACCGGCCGGCGTCAGTACACTCGGTGCCCCGATGACGTCGCATCCGGCGTCATCCCGTCCCTCGTCTTCCCGTGCCCGCCACACCGCCGTATCTGATTCCGATCCTCGGGCTGTTGTCCGCTTTCGGTCCCATGTCGATCGACATGTACCTCTCCGCGCTGCCTGCCATCGCGCGGGAGTTCGGCGTCGGGACGGCGGCGGCGCAGGCCACGCTCTCCATCTATTTCATCGGGCTGGCCCTCGGGCAGGGCATCTACGGCCCGCTGGCCGACCGCTTCGGCCGCAAGCCGCCGCTCTATGTCGGGCTGGTGATCTACATCGCGGCAAGCGTCGGTGTCGCGTGGACCGGCGCGATCGGCGACATGATCGCGTGGCGGTTTCTCCAGGCGATCGGCGGATGCGCGGGCATGGTGATCACCCGCGCGATCGTGCGTGATCATTTCGATCTGCAGGGATCGGCGCGCGTGCTCTCCCTGTTGATGCTGATCATGGGCGTTGCGCCCGTGCTGGCGCCCGTCGCGGGCAGCTGGCTGCTGGCGGCGACGGGCTGGCGCTCGATCTTCTGGGTGCTGGCCATCTATGGCGTCATCTGCCTGCTGTCGGTGGCGGCGGGCCTGCCGGAGTCGCTGTCGAGGCACGCCGTCCGGCCGCGGATGCGCGATACGTTCAAGGTCTACCTGTCCCTGGTGCGCGATCGCCGCTTCTCCGGCTATGCCCTGGCCGGTGCCGTCGCGCAAGCCGGCATGTTCGCCTACATCTCCGGTTCCTCCTTCGTCTTCATCGACGTCTACGGACTGAGCCCGACCGCGTACGCGTGGATCTTCGGCGCCAATTCCTTCGGACTCGTGAGCGCCTATCAGATCAACCGGTATCTGCTGCATCGGCGCTCGCCCGCACGGCTGCTCGCGCTGGGCAATGCGGTCAACGGCAGCGCGGGTGTCCTGTTGCTCCTGTCGGGCGGGACGGGCATCGGCGGAATGATCGGCTTCGCGATCCTGCTGTTCCTGACCATCTCGAGCCTCGGGTTCACCTTCGCGAACGCGGCGGCCAGCGCCATGGCCGCGTTTCCGGATCGTGCCGGCAGCGCGTCGGCTTTGCTGGGGACGTTTCAGTTCGGCATGGCGGCTATCGCCGGCACGGCGGTCGGTCGGTTCCACGACGGGACGCCCGTGCCCATGGCCGTCGTGATCTGTCTGTGCGGGCTCGGCGGACTGGCGGCGCAACGGTTCATGGTGCCCCGCCGCCGAGGCGGGCTCAGGCGCGCCGATTGACGAGCAGGATGCCGACGCCGACCAGGGCGACGGCCGCGAGAAACGTGAGGCTCGCCCGTTCGCCGAGCGTGACGACGCCGGCGAGCACCCCGAAGAGCGGCGTGAGGAAGCCGAACACGGACAGGTTGGTTGCGCGGTAGCGCGTCAGCAGCCGGAACCAGGCGAGATAACTCGCGAACGCCACGACTGCGCCCTGGAAGAAGAGGCTGCCGATCGCGATCGGGGACCAGCGGACCACGCCCGGCTCGCCCATCAGCGGCGAGGCGGCGGTCATGACGATCGAGCACACGGCGAGTTGATAGAAGAGCACCTTGTCCGCACTGACGTGGGAGAGGCGCGTCGCGCGGATCCAGACCGTCGTGGCGGCCCACATCACCGCGGCGATGATGCCGAAGACGTCGCCGAGCAAGGATCCGCGTGCGTGGAAGAAGCCTTCGCCGAACGCGGCAAGGAGACCCGCGAATGCCGTGCCGACGCCGATCCACTGGATCGGGCGCAGTTGCTCGCCGGGGACGAAGCGATGGATGCCCAGTGCGGTCAGCACCGGAGCGAGATAGAGGAACACCACCATGCGCGATGCCGCCGTGTGAGCGAGCCCGCCGAACACGAAGAGGAACTCGCCGGCAAACAGCAGCCCGGCGACGATGCCGACCCAGAACGTGCCGTCGCGGTCGAAGAGCGGCCGTCGCTGCCAGGCGCACCACGCAAGCAGTAGGACCGTCGCCAACGCCGCCCGCAGACCCCCCTGCATGATCAACGAGATGTCGGGCGCGGCGAGCTTGCCGGTGACGTGCGTGAATCCCCAGAGCGAGCACAGGAACACCATCAGCAGGCCGGCGCGGGCATCCACTGCGGTGCGGGCGCGGGGATTCATGCGGCGAGCGATGCGAGCCGGTACGTCGGTCGCAGTTCGGCCGGCACGTCGCCCAGTTGCGCCAGGCTCACGCCGGTCGTGAGCAGCGCGCTGTCGACGCCGGCGGACTTCGCGCCGAGGATGTCCGTCTCGAGTTGATCGCCCACGAAGACGGTCCGAGCCGGGCCGGCGAGCGCCAGCGCATGCCGATAGAGGCGGGGCTCGGGCTTGCCCAGCCGGACGAAACGCAGGTCGGTCCGACCCGGATAGCGGCGCGCGAACGCCGCCTCGAACATCAGGGCGACGCTGCCCGCGGCAAAGCCGAACGCGGCGGTGCCGTCGGGATACACGATGTCGGGGTTGGGCACGATGAAGCGGGGGACGCGTCCGGCATCTATCAGGTGGATGGCCCGCGTGAGTGCCGCGTCCATCGTCTCGAGGAACGGGAATCCGGTCTCGTCGCAGATCACGAGGACATCGAAGTCGGTGTCGGCGGGAACGACCACGCCGCCCGCCTGTTCCACATAGCGGATGCCGTCGCGCGGACCGAGCACGGCACAGCGGGTGCCGACGAGGCGGTGTTCCGTGAAATAGGGCGCGAGGAGCATGCCGGACGTGACGAAGCATTCCGGCTCCAGATGCAGGCCCATGGCGGCGTAGCGCTTCGCGGCCGTGGACGGCAGTTTCGAGGCGTCGTTCGTCACGACGTAGAAGCGTCTGCCGCGCTGACGCAGGCGGGCGATGGCATCGATGGCGCCCGGCATGATGCCGGTGCCGTGGACCAGCACGCCGTACGCGTCGAACAGGAACAGCTCGTAGCGATCGACGAGAGCGTCGAACGTGATGTCTTGCGTGGTCATCGGGGCATCCGCGGGAGTGCGCGACGATGCCCGACGCGTCGAGGAGCGGTCAAGCGCTCCGCACCGCACCCATGAAGATGGAAGACCGGGCACCCGGTCCGGCCTTCCTCGCTGTGCCGCGCCTCAGGCGTCCCAGGGATTGGGGCGGGACGGATCGATGCGGTACTTCGCCATCGCCTGCTTCACCGTGTCTCGCGGGATCGTGCCGTCGTCCGCGAGTGCACGCAGCGTGGCGATGACCACGTGCTGTCGGTCGACCTCGAAGAAGTCGCGCAAGTTGGCGCGCGTGTCGCTGCGGCCGAAGCCATCCGTGCCGAGCGTCACGTAACGACGCGGCACCCAGGTGCGGATCATGTCCGGCACGGCACGCATGTAGTCGGTGGCTGCGATGACGGGACCGGCGGTAGCGCCAAGGCACTGTTCCACCCATGATGCACGGTCTGCTTCGTCCGCATGGAATCGGTTCCAGCGCTCGGCCGCGAGACCGTCGCGGCGCAGCTCGGTGAAGCTCGTCACGCTCCACACATCGGCCGCCACGTTCCAGTCCTGCGCCAGCAGATCGGCCGCCGCGATCACCTCGCGCAGGATGGTGCCCGAGCCGAGCAGCTGCGCACGGGGCGCGGGCTTCGCCTTCGACTTGCCGCTCTCCTTCGCCGCTTCGCGGAGGCGATACATGCCCTTCAGGATCCCGGTTTCGGCCCCCGCCGGCATGGGCGGATGCTCGTAGTTCTCGTTCATCACCGTGACGTAGTAGAAGACATCCTCCTGCGCCTCGAGCATGCGGCGTGCGCCGTCCTGCACGATGAGGGCGACTTCATAGCCGTAGCACGGGTCGTAGGCGACGCAGTTGGGCACCGTCGAGAACAGCACATGGCTCGATCCGTCCTCGTGCTGCAACCCTTCGCCGGAGAGCGTCGTGCGGCCCGCCGTCGCGCCCAGCAGGAAGCCGCGAGCCCGCGAATCGCCGGCCGCCCACACGAGGTCGCCGATGCGCTGGAAACCGAAGCACGAGTAGAAGATGTAGAAGGGCAGCATCGGCACGCCGTGGGTGCTGTAGCTGGTCGCGGCCGCGGTCCAGGAGGCGACGGCGCCGGCTTCGGTGATGCCCTCCTCGAGGATCTGGCCGTCCCTGGCTTCCTTGTAGTAGAGCAGTTCGTCCTTGTCCTCGGGCGTGTAGAGCTGCCCGACGGACGAGTAGATCGCGACCTGGCGGAACAGCGCCTGCATGCCGAAGGTGCGGGCCTCGTCGGCGACGATCGGCACGATGTTGCGGCCGATGTTCGCGTCCTTCAGCCATTGCGTGAGCATCTGCACGAACACCATGGTGGTCGACTGTTCGCGGCCGTTGGTGCCTTCGAGGTACTTCCGGATCGAGTCGACCGTCGGCACGGTCAGTGTCGGTCCCTTCGCCTGGCGTTGCGGCAGGTAGCCGCCCAGCGCCTCGCGCCGGGCGTGCAGGTATTTCATCTCGGGTGAATCCGCCGCCGGGCGGAAGAATTCGACCTGCGTCGCCTGTTCGTCCGTGAGCGGCAATGCGAAGCGGTCACGGAACGCGAGCAGCGCCTCGTCGTCCAGCTTCTTCTGCTGGTGCGTGGTCATCTTGCCCTGGCCCCAGTGGCCCATGCCGAAGCCCTTCTTGGTCTGCGCCAGGATCACGGTGGGCTGACCCTTGTGGTTCACCGCCGCGTGATACGCCGCGTAGATCTTGATCGGGTCGTGGCCGCCGCGGCGCAGGCGATCGATGTCCTCGTCCGACATGCTGGCCACGAGCTGCTGCAGCTCGGGATACTTGTTGAAGAAGTGCTCGCGGTTGGAGCGGCCGTCGGTGGCGGCATAGCGCTGGAATTCGCCGTCGACGGTCTCGTGCAGACGCTTCACGATCACGTTGTCGTGGTCGCGCGCGAACAGCGGGTCCCAGTCCGAGCCCCACAGGAGCTTGATGACGTTCCAGCCCGCGCCCGCGAACAGGCCTTCGAGTTCCTGCACGACGGAGCCGTTGCCGCGCACCGGACCGTCGAGCCGCTGGAGGTTGCAGTTGACGACGAACACCAGGTTGTCGAGTCCCTCGCGCGCGGCGAGCGAGAGGCCGGCCAGCGCTTCGGGTTCGTCCATCTCCCCGTCGCCGGGAAAGGACCACACCTTGCGGCCCTTCGTGTCGAGGATGCCGCGGTTCTCGAGGTAGCGCATGAAGCGCGCCTGGTAGATCGCGTTGAGCGGGCCGAGCCCCATCGATCCCGTGGGGAACTGCCAGAACTCCGGCATCAGGTACGGGTGGCAGTAGGACGAGAGCCCCTTGCCGTGCGTTTCGCGCCGGTAGTTGTCGATCCGGTCGGCCGTGAGCCGGCCTTCGAGGAACGCCCGGGCGTACACGCCGGGCGCCGAATGCGGCTGGAAGTAGATGAGGTCACCGGTCTGCCCGGCACGGAAGAAGTGGTTGAAGCCCACTTCGAACAGATCCGCAGCCGAGGCGTAGCTGGCGATGTGGCCGCCGAGTTCCGCGTGCGCCTTGTTCGCGCGCACGACCATGGCCAGCGCGTTCCAGCGCACCAGCGAGATCAGGCGCTGCTCGATCTCGAGATTGCCCGGGAACTGGGGCTGGTCCGCGAGCGGGATCGTGTTGGAGTACGGCGAGTTCAGCACCGGGGGCATCGGCACGCGCTTCGAGCGCGCGTGATCCAGCAGGCGGCGCAGGAGATAGGTCGCGCGCTCGCGGCCGCCGCTCTCGATCACGCTGTTGAGCGCTTCCAGCCACTCGCGCGTCTCGACCGGGTCGAGGTCCTTGGGGGCCACGCGCCAGAAGGCGGACCAGTCGAGTTGCTGGAGGTCGGAGAGATCACTCATGGCGGGAGTCCTCGGAAGATCGCGAACGCAGCGGGCGTTCGAAGCGGAATCGGGGGAGGCGGGCGGGATCACCTCCGCACGCAAGCCCGAAATCGTAGCGCGAAAGCCGTGGCATAGGATTCCGAAGCCTGCTCCCGGTGTCCGTCCTTGCCGCATAAAATGCTGCAGGACAAACATCAGGAGACATGAAATGCCGGACACGCCCCTGGATGCAACGGATTGGAAGATCCTCGACCGGCTCCAGCGCGACGCCCGCACCAGCAACGTGGAGTTGGCTCGCGCCGTGAATCTGTCGCCATCCCCGTGCCTGGCGCGCGTCCGCGCGCTCGAGGCGAGACGTGTGATCGATCGTTACGTGACGCTGCTCGATCCGCTGAAGCTCGGCCTGCAGGTGAGCGTGTTCATCCAGGTGCGACTCGAGCGCCAGATCGAATCGGCGCTGGAGACGTTCGAGCAGGCGATGCTCGAACGCCCGGAGGTGATGGAGTGCTACCTCATGACGGGCAATGCCGACTACATGCTGCGCGTGGTCGTGCCCGACATCGCGTCGCTGCAGGATTTCATCGTGAACGTGCTCTCGCGCGTGCCCGGCGTCGGGAACATCCAGTCGAGCTTCGCGCTCAAGCAGGTCAAATATCAGACGGCCTTGCCGCTTCCGGGGGCACCGGCGCCCGCGCCCCGCAAGGCGCGACCGGTGCGCCGGCGCGGCACGGGCTGAGCCGGGTCAAGTGCGGCGCCGTGCGCCCAGCGCGGTGATGCCGAGACCGGCCACCAGAAGCGCCCATGTCCCGGGCTCCGGGATGGCGGCGATATTGTCCACGCCGAGCGAGGCGACGACGGCTGGCCCCGGGAACGGCAAGCCGACCCCGGTCGGGAGGCCATGGAAGATGCGCAGCTGATTCACGCTGGCGAGTACATCGGCCGCCGAGCCGAAGCCGGCATCCAGGTCCGCGGGGAGGAGGGAAAACGTCGCGGTCCGCCAGCCGCTTTCGGCGGGGAGCGCCAGGAAGGTCTTCGTGTAGGCCGACCCATTGAGCGACAGGCCGAGGTTGAGATCGGTGGTGCCCAGATTGATCAGATCCATGCGCACGGCCGTGAGGCCGGCCGCGAGATAGTCGCCGGTCCATTGGGCGCCGTTGAACGCCACGAGGCGGCTGCCCGGTCCGGCACCGCCGAGCGAGGTGAGCCTCAGGAAGCCGTCGCCGATACCGGCCGGCCCTCCGTCCGGGACGTTCACCGGTGCGGCCGGTCCGGATCCCCCGGCCCCGATGCTCCAACCCTGCGTCGTGCCGTCTTCGAACGCATCGGTCCGGCCCGAGGTGATCGCGAAGGCCGGCGGGATGACCCCGCATGCCGCGATCGACGCGCTGATGCACGCGGAACCGAAGTGACGGGGCTTCATGGGGCGATCTCCTCATTGCGGGTATCGAATACTTTCCGGCAGGTGTATCCGGCTGGAGTGCGAGAGCGTTCAAGCGGATCCGGCGATCGGAGGGCGGTCGTCGCCGCACGAATTGCGGCCCCGACCGCGCGGAACGAGGATGACGATGGGCTGCTGGCTATAATCGCGCCCTTCGTCCGGGGCTCACCCGCCACGTCCTCTTCTGACTGACGCTCCATGGGAATCTTCTTATTGCTGGCCGCCGGGCTCGTCGCCCTCGCGCTGGGACTGCTGCTGCGCCCGCTTCTGCGCAAGACCCCGGTGTCCGCGACCGGACGCGACAGCATCAACGTCTCCCTGTCGCGGGAACAGCTTGCGGAACTCGACGCCGACCTCGCGCGCGGATTGCTGTCGCAGGATCGGTACGCGGAGGCGCGGCGCGACATCGAATTGCGGTTGGCAGAGGACCTGCAGGGGACGGACCGGCAGCGCGAAACCGGCAGACCCGGACGCCTCTGGCTGCTCATCGTCGGACTCGGCGTGCCTGCATTGGCGGCCGGTCTCTACCTGAAGCTGGGCACGCCCGCCGCGCTGGATCCGGCCAAGCGGCTCGGCATGACGGAGCAGCAGGCGTCCGAGCGCCAGAAGATGCTCGACCTCACTGCCCGTCTTGCGGCCAGGATGCAGGAGAAGCCGGACGATCCACAGGGGTGGGTCATGCTGGCCCGGGCCTACCGCGCTCTCGAGAAGATCCCCGAATCGGCCAAGGCCTATGCGCGGGCGGCCGAACTCAATCCGCGCGATGCCGGGGTGCAGGCCGACTACGCGGAAACCCTCGTCATCGTGCAACGCGGGCGTTTCGATGGCGAGCCGCTGCGGCTCGCCCGGCGCGCACTGGAACTGGATCCGAAGAGCGAGAAGGCGCTGGCATTGCTCGGCACGGCCGCATTCGATGCCAGGGATTTCAAGAGCGCAATCGCCTACTGGGAGCGGCTGCTCGCGCTGGCGCCGCCGGGGACCGACTATGCACGAGCCGTCGAAGGCGGCATCGCCCAAGCGCGCCAGGAACTGTCCCGACCCGCAGCTCCGCCAGCGAAGGTGGCCGGCCGCGTGACGCTGTCGGCCGCCCTTGCGAAGGAGGCTGCACCGGGTGACTCGGTGTTCGTGTTCGCGCGGGCCGCAAAGGGACCTCCGATGCCGTTGGCGGTGTTGCGCAAGCAGGTGAAGGATCTTCCCTTCGATTTCGCGCTCGACGAGAGCATGGCCATGGCGCCGGGGCTGTCGTTGGGTGCCTTCGACAGCGTCGTCGTCGGTGCGCGGATATCGAAGCGCGGCAATCCGATGCCCGCGGCCGGTGACCTGGAAGGACTGAGCGCGCCGGTCAAGCCCGGAACCACCGGCATCGCGATCACGATCGATCGCAAGTTGCCGTGACGTTCTCGCGCCGGACATTCCTCGCGGCGCTCGGCGCGGTGACCGCGCCGGCGGGCGCCTACGAGTTTCCGGCGGGCATGCGGGGTGACATGGCGGTTTTCGCCGAGCGTGCCACGCAGAAGCATGGATTCGCAGAGGGATGGGTCGAGAGCGTGCTGCGCGAGGCCACCGTGCAACCGGCCGTCATCCGGGCGGTGTCCTCACCGGGAACGGCACGACCCTGGCGAGCCTTCCGCCCGGTGTATCTGAACCGGCAACGCATCGACGGCGGCGTGCGCTTCTGGCGCGACAACGCGGGCACCCTGGAGCGCGCGGCGACCGAGTTCGGCGTGCCGCCCGAGGTCATGGTCTCGATCATCGGGGTCGAGACGATCTACGGCAAACAGACGGGCACGTTCCGCGTGCTCGACGCACTCGTCACGCTCTCGTTCGAGGTGTCCAGCCGGGCTGCGTACTTCCAGAGCGAGCTGGAGGAGCTCCTGTTGCTTGCCCGCGACGGCGTGTTGGATCCGTCCGCGGCGCGGGGCTCGTACGCGGGCGCCATGGGGATGCCGCAGTTCATGCCGTCGAGTCTGCGCCGGTACGCACGCGACTTCGACGGCGACGCGCGCATCGATCTCTGGCGCAGTGCCCCTGATGCCATCGCGAGCGTGGGCAACTACCTGCGCACGTTCGGCTGGCGTACGGGCGAGGACGTGGTGCTTCGCACCGGCGTGGCGGACCGTGAACGCGTGACCGAGTTCGTCAATCGCGGTGCCAAACCCTCTCTGGTGCGAGCGGATCTCGATGGCGCGGCCGCATTCACCGAACGGCCGCTGCGGCAGGGCGAGACGGCAGCGTTGTTCCTGTTCGAAGGCGAGTCCGGCGCCGAATACTGGGCCGGGCTCGACAATTTCTACGCGATCACGCGCTACAACCGGAGCCAGAACTACGCGCTCGCGGTCTGGCAGCTGGCGCGGGCCATCGTCGAGGCGAGGGGCTGAGATGCGCCCGGCCGACTATCCGGCGGCCGTAGCGGAGGGAGTCGAAGCGCTCGCGAAGCGGGACCGGCTGTTGGCCCGCCTGGTCGCACGTCACGGCGCATGCACGCTCGCTCCCCGGTGGCGACGCACGCCCTATGAGGCTCTCGTGCGTGCGGTCATGTACCAGCAATTGCACGGCAAGGCCGCTGCCACGATCTTCGCGCGATTCCTCGCATTGTTTCCCGACGAGAGGTTTCCCGTGCCGGAGCGGGTTGCCGGTGCGGACGACGACCTCCTGCGCAGTGCCGGCCTGTCGCGGCAGAAGGCCACGTACGTGCGTGCCATTGCCGAGGGCGCGCTCGCGGGCATCGTGCCCTTGAAACGTTCGGCGCTGACGGCGCTGGACGACGAGGCGATCGTCCAGCGCCTCACCGGGATCCGGGGGGTCGGCCGCTGGACCGTGGAGATGATGCTGATCTTCACGCTCGGCCGGCTCGACGTGTTTCCGGTTCACGACTTCGGCGTTCGCGCCGGCTACTTGCGCGCTGCACGGCGCGCGGACATCACGCCTGCGTCATTGGGGGTGGTCGCCGAACGGTGGCGTCCGTACCGGAGTCTGGCGGCGTGGTATCTCTGGCGCGCCGCAGAGGCAGTCGACTGACCGCCGGTGGCGGCGCGGATCGCGTCACTCGGGCAGATCTTCGAACAGAGGCAGCGTGTAGGCGGCGCGCGTTTCGCGCGCACCGGCCGGGTGCACCGGCGCCGCTGCGGACGCCGCCGCCGCAGGCGCCTTCGTCACTGCGCCCACGCGGACGCCGAGGAGGCGGATGCGCCGGTCGAGCGGCACGCGTTTCAGACATTCCCCCGCGACCCGACGGATCTCCACCGCGTCGGCCGTGAAGTGGTCGATGCTGCGATCACGCGTCACCGTGTCGAAGTTGTCGTATCGCAGTTTGAGGCCGATGGTCCGCCCCACGTAGCCCTTGCGGGCGAGATCCGCCGCGACCTGCTCGCAGAGCCGCGTGAAGATCACGCCGAGCCGTTCGCGGTCCGCCCGGGGATGAAGATCCTCCTCGAACGTGGTCTCGCGGCTGAAGGACTTGGGTTCCCGGATCGTCACCACCGGGCGCGAGTCCCGGCCGTGCGAGGCTTCGTGCAGCCAGGTGCCGTAGCTGCCCCCGAACTGCGAAACGAGCCACTGCGGATCGGCCGCAGCCAGTTCTCCGATCGTGCGGATGCCCAGGGCGGCGAGCTTCTCCGCCGCCTTCGGCCCGATGCCGTTGATCGTACGGGCGGGCAGGGGCCAGATGCGCGTGGAGATCTCTGCAACGGAGATGACGGTGAGTCCGTCCGGCTTGTCGAGATCCGAGGCGATCTTCGACAGCAGCTTGTTCGGCGAGAGGCCCACGGAGCACGTGAGGCCCGTCGTGCGGAGCACGTTCTCCTTGATGCGACGGGCGACCGCCTGGCCGCGATCGCCGTCCGCCCGGGCCGATGCCGTCAGATCGATGTAGATCTCGTCGATGCCGCGGTCCTCGATCGTGGGGGCGATCTCCGCGACGGCGGCCTTGAACAGCCGCGAGTACTTCCGGTACTCCTCGAAGTCGGTGGGCAGCAAGACCGCCAGCGGACACAGCACCGCTGCCTTCATGAGTCCCATGCCGGAGCGCGCACCGAACGCACGGGCTGCATAGGTGGCGGTGGTGATGACGCCGCGTCCCGCGTACCCCCTGAGGGTCGAGAACCGGCGAACGCCGTCGTCGCCGAGCACGGGCTGGTGACCGCGGCCACCGCCGATGACCACCGGCTGCCCGCGCAGCTCGGGGTATCTCAGCAGTTCCACGGACGCGTAGAACGCATCCATGTCGAGGTGGGCGATGACGCGATCCGGATCCAATCGGGCACTTCCCGCGGGTGAACCCGGCTATTGTCTCCCACTGCCGGAGCCGGACAAGCGTGATGTGACGGTGCCCGACGGCAGCGCCGCCGCAGCAGTCCGTTCGGCCCGCGGACGAGTGTCCGGGAAGCGACCTCCCGACGGTGACGAACCGCGGAGTCAGGGAACCTCGGAAAGGCGTTTCAGTTCGTAGAGCAGGTCGAGGGCTTCCCGGGGACTGAGGCTGTCGGGGTCGATGGCGCCGAGCCGTTCGAGCGCGGCGGTCGCTGCCGCGGCGGGCTCCGGGACGTTCGCCGGCGGAGGCGGGCTGAACAGATCCCCCTGGGGACTTGCCGCCGATTCGAGGTCGCCGAGTTTCCGCCGGGCGGCACGGATCACGCCGGACGGCACGCCCGCAAGCTGTGCCACCTGGAGACCGTAGCTGCGCGAGGCCGGGCCCTCCTCGACCGCGTGGAGAAACACGATGCGGTCCCGGTGTTCGACGGCGTCGAGATGCACGTTCGCGGCTTCGCGGTACTCCTCGGCCAGTCCCGTCAGTTCGAAGTAGTGCGTCGCGAACAGGCAGGCGCAGCGATTGCGTTCCACCAGATGCCGCGCGATGGCCCAGGCGAGCGACAGGCCGTCGAACGTCGATGTCCCGCGCCCGATCTCGTCCATCAGCACCAGCGACTGCTCCGTCGCGTTGTGCAGGATGTTCGCCGCTTCCGTCATCTCGACCATGAAGGTCGAACGACCGCCCGCAAGGTCGTCGGCCGCGCCGATCCGCGTGAAGATGCGATCGATCGGTCCGATCCGGGCGCGCCGCGCCGGAACGAAGGCGCCGCAGTTCGCCAGCAGCACGATCAGGGCGACCTGCCGCATGTAGGTCGACTTGCCGCCCATGTTCGGACCGGTGATCAGCAGCATCCGTCGGTCGGGCGTGAGCCGCACGTCGTTGGCCACGAAGTGGTCGATCTGGCCTTCCACGACGGGGTGCCGTCCCTGTTCGATGACGATGCCGGGTTCGTCCGTCAGTTCCGGGGCGACGTGCCCGAGGACGTCGGCGCGTTCGGCGAGTGTCGACAGCACGTCGAGTTCGGCCAGGGCTGCCGCCGCTGCCTGAAGCGCAGCGAGGTGCGGGCCCAGCGCATCCAGCAATCCATCGAACAGCAGCTTCTCGCGGGCGAGCGAGCGCTCCTGTGCCGACAGGGCCTTGTCTTCGAAGGCCTTCAGTTCCGGGGTGATGTAACGCTCCGCGTTCTTCAGCGTCTGGCGACGCCGGTAGTCGTCGGGCACCTTGTCGGCATTCGCGTTCGTTACCTCGATGTAGAAGCCGTGGACCTTGTTGAACTCGACCTTGAGGTTCGCGACGCCGGTCCGTTCCCGCTCCCGCTGTTCCATCGCGAGGAGGAACTCGCCGGCGTTCGTCTGCAGGCCGCGAAGTTCGTCGAGATCCGGGTCGTAGCCGTCTGCGATGACGCCCCCTTCCCGCAGCACGGCGGCCGGCGTTTCGCGAAGCGCACGCGCGAGTTCGTCGGCCACGCGACGATCGAGCGCGAGATCCCGACGCAGTGCATCGAGACGGGCGCTCACGGAGACCGCAACGCGCTCAGCGACGGTCGGCAGCGCGATCAGCGTGTCGCGCAGTCCCGAGAGGTCTCGGGGGCGCGCGGTTCGCAGCGCGATGCGCGCGACGATGCGTTCGATGTCGACGGCGTCTGCGAGCACCTGCCGCAGCGGAGCCGACGCTCCCTGGGTGAGTGCGCCGACGGCATGCAGACGCGCGCGCAGCACGTCCCGATCGCGCAACGGGTGGTGCAGCCAATGGCGCAGCAACCGGCTGCCCATGGCGGTCCGGGTCGTGTCCAGCGTCGAGAGCAGGGTCGGCGCCGGTTCTCCCCGCAGCGTCTCGCTGATCTCCAGATTGCGCCGCGTGACTGCATCGAGGAACACCAGCGTCTCCGGAGCATCGACGCCCAGACCCGTCACGTGGGCCAGAGCCGCGCCCTGCGTATCCCGCGCGAACTGGAGCAGTGCGCCTGCGGCGCCGACCGCGAGCGTCAGATCCTCTGCACCGAAACCATCCAGCCCGGCCGTCCCGAACTGCTCGGCCAGCAGCCGACCGGCGGCTTCGACGTCGAAATGCCAGTCCGGCACGCGGCGCGTCGGTGCGGCCGCGAACTCGAGTCCGGGGATGTCGGCGCTCTCCGGTGTGAGGATCTCCGCCGGGGCGAGCCGCGCGAGTTCGGACGGCAGCGCCGCGAGGGACGTCTCCAGCACTCGGAACCGACCCGACGACAGCGAGAGCCATGCGATCCCGATACGCGCCTTGTGCACGGAGATGGCCAGCAGCAGGTTGTCGCGCCGGTCGTCCATCAGTGCGGCGTCCGTCAGTGTGCCGGGTGTGACCACGCGAGTGACCTGACGCTCGACCGGGCCCTTGGAGGTGGCCGGATCCCCGATCTGCTCGCAGATGGCCACCGATTCGCCGAGGCGGACGAGGCGCGCGAGGTACTGTTCGACCGCGTGATAGGGCACGCCGGCCATCTTGATGGGCTCGCCCGCGGAGGCGCCGCGCTTCGTCAGCGTGATGTCGAGCAGGCGGGCGGCCCGCTCGGCGTCCTCGTAGAACAGCTCGTAGAAATCCCCCATGCGGAAGAACAGCAGCTTGTCGCGGTGCTGCGCCTTCATCCGAAGATACTGCTGCATGACCGGCGTGTGCTGGGGCGTGGTCATGGCAGGGCAGCGGCTGCGGATGCGGCCGTTCGATTCACCGGGGTGGACACCTCAACCCTTCAGTTTCGGCGTCAGATGGGGGGCGATGACTTGCAGCATCTGCGGAAAGATCCGCGGGTTCGCTGCGACGATGTGACCCTTCTCGAGAAAGCCTTCGTTGCCCTGGATGTCGGCGACAAGACCGCCGGCTTCCTGGACCAGCAGGGCGCCTGCCGCCATGTCCCAAGGGGCGAGACCGATCTCCCAGAATCCGTCGAGGCGGCCGGCGGCCACATTGGCCAGGTCCAGGGCCGCGGCGCCGGGGCGGCGGATGCCGGCCGTCTTCTGCATGAACTCCTTCATCATGCCCACGTAAGCGTCGATGTGCTCGAACATCCGGAACGGGAAGCCGGTGGCAAGCAGGCCGTCGATCAGCTTGTCGCGGCGGGAGACCCGGATGCGGCGATCGTTCAGGAACGCGCCCGCGCCGCGCGTGGCGGTGAACAGATCGTTCCTGACCGGGTCGTAGACCACGCCGTGCGTCAGGACGCCCTTGTGCGTCATGGCGATCGACACGCAGTACGTCGGGAACCCGTGCAGGAAATTGGTCGTGCCGTCGAGCGGATCGATGATCCACGTGTGCTCCGAGGCACCGGCGGCGCCGCTCTCCTCGGCTAGAATTGCGTGGTCCGGATACGCGGCATGTATGGTCTCGATGATGGACTCTTCGGCGGTGCGGTCCACTTCCGAGACGAGATCGTTCAGGGACTTGTGCCGGACCGTCAGCGCGTCAAGATTGTCGGAGGCGCGCAGGATGATTCCGCCGGCGCGGCGCGCGGCTTTCACCGCGGTATTGAGCATGGGATGCATGAGCGGTCGCGTGCGGATGTGTGAGAAACGAAGCCTGCAATTCTATCCCCAAGGTCGGTCCTGACACCGTGTCGTCCCGTGTTTCCCTGCTCGCCCGGACCCGCATCGTCCTGATCGCGACGAGCCATCCCGGCAACATCGGCTCGGCGGCGCGGGCCATGAAGACGATGGGGCTGTCCCGGCTCGTCCTGGTCCGACCGCGGCGGTTTCCGGATCCGGAGGCCGATGCCCTCTCGTCGAATGCGCGCGATGTGCTCGCGCAGGCCGTGGTCGTGGAGTCGCTCGCCGCAGCGCTCGAAGGGGTGGCGCTCGCCGTGGCCACGGTGAGCCATGCCTACGAGACGTCGCACGATCTGGTGACGTGCCGGGAGGCCGCAGGGCGCGTCGCCGAACTTCCGGAATCCGCCGAAGCGGCCCTCGTGTTCGGGACGGAATCGAGCGGACTCACGGCGGAGGAGGTGCGCCAGTGCAACCTGGGCGCGCACATTCCGAGCAACCCCGAGTACACCTCGCTCAATCTCGCCCAGGCCGTCCAGATCTTCGCCTACGAACTGCGGCTCGCCGCGCTCGGAGATCGCGCCCCCGAGACGGACGCCGGAGAACCGGCGACCCACGAGGACATCGCCCGGTTGCACGCACACCTGGAACAGGCGCTGATCACGATCGGCTTCCTGGATCCGGCGCATCCGAAGCGGCTCGTCCCGCGCCTGCAGCGCCTGCTGGCCAAGGCGCGCCTCGAGAAGGAAGAGGTCCGCATCCTCCGCGGCATCCTCAAGAACGCCTCGCAGTGGCGCCCTGCCGCGTCCCGGGAACCTTGTGATCAATAGTTGATCGAAACAGTCGGACTCTTCTATAATTCGGGTCAATCGCTCGAACGAGAAGCGATCCCAAGCCAGGTCCCTGAAACGGGTTCACGCGAAGACGCAGCCGGCCGGACGGCAGCGTGGAGGCTGGACCGAGATCCTCAAAGGAGGAACTATGCGACTCACCACCAAAGGACGGTTCGCCGTCACGGCCATGATCGATCTCGCCTTGCGGGACGGAGAAGGGCCGGTCACGCTGGCCGAGATCAGCCAGCGCCAGAAGATTTCCCTGTCGTACCTGGAACAGCTGTTCGGCAAGTTGCGGCGGCAATCCCTGGTCAACAGCACGCGCGGTCCCGGTGGCGGCTACACCCTCGCCCGCAAGGCGGAGGACGTGTCCGTGGCGGACATCATCCTGGCCGTGGACGAACCCATCGACGCCACGCAGTGCGGCGGACGGGAGAACTGCCACGGCGAGGAGAAGTGTCTGACGCACGATCTCTGGTCGGCGCTGAACGTGCACATCTTCGACTACTTGAAGCAGGTCAAGTTGTCGACGCTTGTCGCCGAGCAGAATGCCAAGCTGGAGCAGGGCGAAACGGTCAGCATCATGGAGATGCGCCGGGTCCCGTCCAGCGACATCGGCATCGCACCGGCGTGATCGGCCCGGACGGTCGTCCGGGAATCCAGTCGTAGAGGAATTGCATCGTGGCTATCCAACTCACGGAAATGGCGGCGCGCCAGATCCAGAAGTCCATTGTCGAGAAGCGCGGCGGCGTGGCCCTGCGCCTCGGAATCAAGAAGGTCGGATGTTCGGGTTATGCCTACACGTTCGATGTCGCCAGCGAGATCGGTGCCAACGACCGCCTGTTCGAGGGTCATGCGGCCAAGGTCGTCGTGGACGAGGAGGCATTGCCGTTCGTGGACGGTGCGACGCTCGATTTCGTGCGCGAAGGATTCAAGCAGACGTTCAAGGTCGACAACCCCAACGCCAAGTCGCAGTGCGGATGCGGCGAGAGTTTCGGGGTGTGACCGGGTGGGCATGATCAATCAGCACTTGCGGCACCGGGAGCGGCCATGAGCACGGCGATCCGGACACTCATCGATCAGCCGTACAAGCACGGATTCGTCACCGACATCGAGGCCGACACGGTCCCGAAGGGGTTGAACGAGGACGTGATCCGTCTCATCTCGCGCAAGAAGAACGAACCGGACTGGTTGCTGGAATTCCGACTTTCGGCGTATCGCCACTGGCTGACGCTGCGCGAACCGCGCTGGCCGAACGTGACGTACCCGGCGATCGACTTCCAGGACATCATCTATTACTCGGCGCCGAAGCCCAGGAAGAAGCTGGCGTCGATGGATGAAGTGGACCCTGAACTGAAACGCACCTTCGAGAAACTGGGGGTGCCCCTGCACGAGCAGGCGGCCCTGGCGGGCGTGGCGGTCGACGTGATCTTCGATTCTGTATCGGTCACCACCACCTATAAGAAGAAGCTCGCCGAGGCCGGCATCGTCTTCTGCTCCTTCTCCGAAGCCGTGCACGATCATCCCGAACTGGTGCGCAAGTACCTGGGATCCGTCGTGCCGTCGTCGGACAACTTCTATGCGGCCCTGAATTCCGCGGTGTTCACGGACGGGTCGTTCTGCTTCATCCCCAAGGGCGTCAAGTGCCCGATGGAGCTGTCGACGTACTTCCGCATCAACACGCAGGAGTCCGGGCAGTTCGAGCGCACCCTGATCGTCGCCGAGGAGGGCGCCGAGGTGAGCTACCTCGAAGGGTGCACGGCCCCCCAGTTCGACACGAACCAGCTGCACGCCGCCGTCGTCGAACTGGTGGCACTCGACCACGCGAACATCAAGTACTCCACGGTCCAGAACTGGTATGCCGGCGACGAGAACGGTGTCGGCGGCATCTTCAACTTCGTCACCAAGCGGGGCCTGTGCAAGGGGGCCCATTCGAAGATCTCCTGGACCCAGGTCGAGACGGGGTCCGCGATTACGTGGAAGTACCCGTCCTGTGTCCTGCTGGGCGACGACTCGGTGGGCGAGTTCTACTCGGTCGCGCTGACCAACCACAAGCAGCAGGCCGACACGGGGACCAAGATGATCCACGTCGGCCGCAACACGCGCAGCACGATCATCTCGAAAGGGATCTCGGCCGGGACGTCCAACAACAGCTATCGCGGGCTCGTGAAGATCGGACCGAAGGCGGAGGGGGCACGCAACTACTCGCAGTGCGATTCGATGCTGATCGGCGACCGCTGCGGTGCCAATACCTTCCCGTACATCGACGTCCGCAATGCCAGCGCGAAGGTGGAACACGAGGCCACGACGTCCAAGATCGGCGAGGATCAACTGTTCTACTTCGCCAGCCGCGGCATCGATGCCGAGGAAGCCGTGTCGATGATCATCAACGGCTTCGTGAAGGACGTATTCACCCAACTCCCCATGGAATTCGCCGTCGAAGCCGGTCGGCTTCTCGGCCTCAAACTCGAAGGAAGCGTCGGATGATTCGCGAATCCGCCCCCGTGCTGCTCGAAGCGCGCAATCTGTGCGCGTCCGTCGGCGGCGTCCCCATTCTCAAGGGCATCGACCTCGTCGTCCGGGCCGGCGAGGTGCACGCGATCATGGGCCCCAACGGATCCGGCAAGAGCACCTTGTCGAAGGTACTGGCGGGGCATCCGGCGTACGAGGTGACGGGCGGTTCCGTCACGTTCGAGGGACGCGACCTGCTGTCGCTCGAAGCGGAGGAGCGGGCGCGTGCCGGGTTCTTCCTGAGTTTCCAGTACCCCATCGAGGTGCCGGGCGTCGCGAATGCCCAGTTCCTGCGGCTCGCGTACAACACGGTGCAGGGCGCGCGAGGTCGCGACGAACTCGATCCGCTGGAGTTCGACGATTACGTGCGCGAGAAGCTCGCCCTGCTCGAGATGGATCCTGCCTTCCTCGAGCGCAGCGTGAACACCGGTTTCTCCGGCGGCGAGAAGAAGCGCAACGAGATCCTGCAGATGGCATTGCTGGAGCCGCGCGTGTCCTTCCTGGACGAGACGGATTCGGGGCTCGACATCGACGCGCTGCGTGTCGTGTCGCAAGGCGTCAACACGCTGCTGGGGGAGGCCAACGCAGTCGTCCTCGTCACGCACTATCAGCGCCTTCTCAACTACATCGTGCCGGACTACGTCCACGTGATGGATGGCGGTCGGCTGGTGAAGACCGGTGGCAGGGAACTGGCCCTGGAACTGGAGGCTCGCGGCTACGACTGGATCCAGAAGCAGGCGGCGTGATGTCGATGGACATGGAACTCACCCGCTCCTTCCTGGCGGCGCTGTTGACGGGGCACGACGCGGCAGGCGGCATCGCCGATCCGATCCGGCGCCGGCGGGGGGAAGCGCTGGATCGGGTCAACGCGCTGAGCGTCCCCTCCGTGCAGGACGAGGACTGGCGCTTCACCGATCTCACGCCGATGTACCGGGCGCAGTTCTCCGCGCCCGTGACGCCGACGGCGGTCGATGCCTCGCGCATCGATCCGTTCCGGTTTCCCGAGGCGACCGCCCGTCTGGTCTTCATCGATGGCGTCTTCGCCGCCGGCCATTCCAGGCTGCCGACCGAGTCAGCCGCGAGGATTGCCTCCCTGGCGTCGATGGCGGGTGCCGAAGCCGTCGCCATCGACCCCTGGCTGGGGCAACTGGCGAACTTCGATCAGGACATCTTCGCGGCGGTGAACACCGCTTCGATGAAGCACGGCGCCGTTGTGCAGGTGCCACGTGACGGCCACGGCGGTCTGGTGCACTGCCTGTTCATCAGCGCGACGCCGGGTGCCGTCGCCCACCCGCGGGTGCTCGTACGTGCCGAGAGCGGCAGCGAGATCACGCTCGTGGAGGACTACGTCGCGCTGCACGATGGCAGCGGCTGCGTGAACGCGGTCACCGAGGTCTCGGTCGCGGCCAATGCGCGGGTTCGTCATGTGCGGGTCCAGCGCGACAGTCAGGCGGCATTCCATATCGGGACGGCGTCCGTTGCCGTGGAGCGCGACGGGACCTACTCGAGCCAGGCCATCGCCCTCGGCGCCCGCATTTCCCGCCACACGCTGTCGATCGCGCAGCGGGGCACGGGCACGCACTTCGACATCGACGGACTCGCGTGGATCAAGGGACGCCAACTGGCGGACACGCATTCGTTCGTGGATCACGCGGCGCCCCACGGGACCAGCCGACAGCTCCACAAGTGCGTGGTCGACGGCGGGGCGCACGCCGTCTTCAACGGCCGGATCCTCGTGCGGGAAGGCTCGCAGCGGACCGACTCGTCGCAGGAGAGCCGCACGCTGTTGCTGTCGGACCGTGCGCACGTCGACGCGAAGCCGCAGTTGGAGATCTTCGCCGACGACGTGAAGTGTGCGCACGGCGCGACGGTCGGTCAGCTCGAAGCGGAGGAGGTGTTCTACCTGCGCAGTCGCGGCCTTTCGGATGCCGCCGCCCGCAAGGTGCTGACGTTCGGCTTCGCTGCAGACGTCGTGAACCGCATTCCCGTGCCGACGCTCGTGCGTCAGTTGCGCGCCCACATTCTCGAACAGACCGGCGGACAGGAGATCGCATGAGCGCGAGCGCCCGACGAAAGCCCGGGTCCGATGCGTCGCCGCTGGATGTCGCCCGGCTGCGCGAGGACTTCCCGATCCTGGCGAACGTGCATCCGCACGGCAGGCCGCTCGTCTATCTCGACAATGCCGCGTCGGCACAGATGCCCCGTCCGGTCATCGATCGGCTGGTCCGGTACCAGACCCACGAGCACGCCAACATCCATCGCGGCGTGCACCTCCTGTCCGGGGTTGCCACCCAGGCGTACGAAGATGCCCGCCGCAGCGTGCAGCGCTTCCTCAACGCGAGGGAGGAGCGGGAGATCATCTTCACCACCGGCTGCACCGAAGGCGTGAACCTGGTGATGCACGGCTACGGCCGCAAGTTCATCGGCTCGGGCGACGAGATCGTGATCACCTGGCTCGAGCACCACTCGAACATCGTGCCTTGGCAGATGCTGTGCGAGGAGACGGGCGCGATCCTTCGCGTCGCTCCCATTGACGACCGGGGAGAACTCATCGTCGAGGAATACGAGCGCCTCTTCAACGACCGCACGAAATTCGCGGCCGTCACGCACGTCTCCAACGCGCTCGGTACGGTCACCCCCGTTCGCAGGCTGGTGGAGATCGCTCACGCGCGCGGCGTTCCGATCCTGGTGGATGGTGCGCAGGCCGCACCTCATCTCGCTGTGGACGTCCAGGCGCTCGATTGCGATTTCTACACCTTCTCCGGCCACAAGGTCTGCGGACCCACCGGAAGCGGCGCGCTCTACGGCAAGGCGGCATTGCTCGAGCGGATGCAGCCGTTCAAGGGCGGCGGCGACATGATCCTGTCGGTCACCTTCGAGAAGACCACGTACAACACGATTCCCCACAAGTTCGAAGCGGGGACGCCCCCGATCGCCGCGATGATCGGGCTCGGGGCCGCAGTCGACTACCTTCGGGCGATCGGCCTGGAACGGATCGCCGAGCACGAACACGCTCTGCTGTCCTACGCGACCGAGCAGATGGCGGCGTTGCCGGACGTGCGGCTGATCGGCACGGCCTCGGAGAAGGCCGCCGTGCTTTCGTTCTACGTCGGCGAGATCCATCCTCACGACGTCGGCACCTTGCTCGACGAACAGGGGATCGCCGTCCGGACGGGCCATCACTGTGCCCAGCCGGTGATGAAGCGGTTCGGCATTCCGGCCACCGCCCGCGCGTCCTTCGCTTTCTACAACACGTTCGATGAGGTCGACGCACTGGTCGACGGCGTCCGCAAGGTGCAGGCGGTGTTCGCCTGAGCGCATGGACAGCAAGCAGCTCTACCAGGAAGTCATCCTGGATCACAACAGGAAGCCGAGGAACTACGGGAAGCTGGAGCACCCGACCCACAGCGCCGAGGGGCTGAATCCGCTGTGCGGTGATCACATCTGGCTGCATCTGGACGTGGCCGACGGTCTCGTGCGGGGCATCGCCTTCGAGGGGCAGTCCTGCGCCATCTGCAAGGCGTCGGCGTCGATGATGACGGCGGCCGTGAAGGGCAAGTCGGTGGTCGATGCCGAGACCCTCGTGGATGAGTTCCGCGCGATGGCGACGGGCACGCTCGACACGACGACGGTGCCGAACCACCTCGGTCGTCTTTCGGTGTTCGGCGGCGTGAAGGATCTGCCTTCCCGTGTGAAGTGCGCCATCCTGCCGTGGCATACGCTGCACGCCGCGATCCGGCAGCAGCGGGTGGCCACGACGGAAGGCGATCACGATCCCATCTCCGGCACGTCGTGAGCCCGGATCGGCCGGCATGGTTTCGGTCCCGTCGCTGGATTCCTGACTGACGCTTATCCAACACAACAGGCACTCGTGATGCCGAAAATCGCCGAAATCGAACACACCCCCAATCCGAACGCGCGCAAGTTCATCCTGAAGGAGCCGCTGACCTGGGGGGTGGCGCATTCCTTCGACAGTGCCGACGAAGCGGCTGATGACGACCTCGCACGCGCACTCTTCGCGATTCCGCACGTCACTACCGTCTTCTACGTCGATCACTGGCTCACCGTGACGCAGGACGGGGCTGCGGACTGGAGCACGCTGCTGAAGCAGCTCGCCGTGCCGATCCGCGAAGCCGCAGCGGCCGCGGACCAGTCCGAGGGCTACAGTGCGGCCGGCGCCGGTCTGCTGGACGACGAGCGCTACACGCCGGAGGAACGGGACAAGCTTCGCGTCATCAGCGAACTGCTCGACGAACGCGTACGCCCCTATCTGCAGGGCGACGGCGGCGATCTCTTCATCGTCGGTCTGGAAGGCAATCAACTGCACGTCCACTATCAGGGCGCCTGCGGCAGTTGCCCGAGTTCGCTGTCCGGCACGCTGTCCGGCATCGAGAGTCTGGTGCAGCAGATCGATCCGTCCATGGAAGTGGTCCCGGTCTGACGTGAACGTGCCTTTCCGCTGAACGCGCGATTACCCGAGTCGCTTCATGCAGTGGACCCTGGTGTGCTCTCTCGCCGACCTGCCGGCAGGCACGCATCGCGTGGTGGACGTGGATGGCACGTTGATCGTGGTTGCCAACGTCGACGGCGAGCTGTGTGCGATCGAGGACGTGTGCACGCACGACGGCGGTCAGCTGACCGGCGGTTGCATCGACGGCGGGGAGATCATCTGTCCACGCCACGGGGCCCGGTTCTCCCTGCGGACGGGCGACGCCCTGACGGCGCCGGCGTACGAGCCGACCGCCGCATTTCCGGTCCGCATCGAGAACGGCATCGTCTACACGAGAGATCCGCGCTGGGACTAGGGAAGGTCTGATCAAATCGCGCGGTCGAGACGACGGTCGTGCGGGTGTCCCGTGCCCTCACAACTTCCTGCGCCGCTCGATTTCGAAGACGCGCCCTTCCCGCAGGATCACGGACGTCGTGAACGGGTCGGTGGCCGTCGGAGCGTAGGTCCAGGTCTTCGCGCTGTGCCATCCGTCGTGGCTCTCGAGATCGGGCGGGCCGGCACGCTGCATCACTTCCGCTTCGGTCATGCCCCGCGACAACAGGGAGAACACTTCGAAAGTCATGCCGTGCGGTTGCCGTCGGGTCTCGGCACGTTGAGCGGCGGCGCTTCGCTCCGCGCGGTTCGCTGCATCCTCGGTTGCCCGATCCTTCCGCAACCGGTCGTACTGGCATTGCACGGTCTGGCATTGCGCGGGACCGGCGGTCCGAGAGCCGGCAGGCGGGTCTGTCGCGATGCCCAACGAGGTGGCCGGCTTGCCCGGCGGGGGCGTCTGGCTGTAGTGGACGACGCCCTGGTCGTCCTTCCACTTGTACACATCCGCCGGTGCGATGGCCGGGAAGATGATGGCGCACACGGCGATCGTGACCGTGGCGGACTTCACAGCGGAATCACCGTCCGCTGCGGATCCGGACGGCCGGTTCCGGTGGCGGCCCCGGCGGATGCGGCATCGTCGGCGGCTGCGGTCGCACCACGCCCGCGTGGCGGCGCGGCACTGTCGCGTAGACCGGGCCGCCTTGCCAGCCCGGATCCGCCGAACGCTGTGTCGTGGCCGGTCGCATCGACTCGGCAACCTGGGCGCGAACCAGCATCTCCTTGCGCCATTCCTCTTCCCGTTCCAGGCGGTCGTTGCGCATGCGCTCGTACTGACAACGGATCGTGTAGCAACCCGGCGGCCGAACGGTCGGATCGTTGCCTTGAAGCGCAATGTCCAGCTTGCGAGAGGGACCGGCGGCAACGGGGGGGCGCTCGCCGTAGTGGGTGACTCCCTGCTCGTCCACCCACTTGTAGACTTGGGCTCGGGCGGACGCCACGCACAGTGCGCCTGCGACCGCCAGGAGCGCGACCCGGTATTTCGGAGACCGGCCCATGCCTCGCTCCCGGCGGGAGGTCAATCCTTGAACGCCTCGACGGGGATCATGATCTTCACGTTGTCGGTGAAGTTCGGCAGACCGTAGGTCATGCCGAATTCCGAGCGCTTGATCTGGACCGTCGCATTGCCGCCGCAGAGCGGCTTCTTGTTGTACGGATTGGCGCCGCAAGCGAAGTCGGTCAAGGTGACCTTGACGGGCTTCGTGACGCCGAGCAGCGTCAGGTCGCCCTCGGCGCCGACCACCTTGTCACCGTCGAACAGCATCTTCGTGGACTTGTACGTGATGGTCGGATACTTCTGCACGTTGAAGAAGTCTTCCCCTTTCATGTGCGTATCCCACTTGTCGATGCCCATGTCGATGGAGGCGGCGTCGATGGTGAGTTCGACCGAACCCGTGCGTGCCTCGCGGTCCAGCGAGATCTTGCCGCTCGACTGATTGAAGCGGCCGCGTTGCAGGCTGAATCCCAGGTGCCCCACTTCGAAGACCGGGAACGTGTGCCGGCTGTCGACCGTATAGTTCTCGGGGGCCGCCTGCGCGGGCATGCCCACGGCGAGCAAGGTGCCGAGCACTGCCAGCTTCGTTCCGGTGGAGAGGAAGGGGATCCGTCGGGTCTTCGTCTGCATGCGTCATCTCCTGAAGGGATAGGGGAACTGCGGGAAATTGGACCCGACCGCCGTTCGGACGTTCGTGGGCTCCTGAAACCAACGCGGTGAGCGACTGCCGGGTGACAACGGCGTGTCAGAACCGTCCGACGACGTTCAGTGACAGGTGATCCACGTTGAAGCGGCCCACCGTGGCCTGATCGCCCACGTTCTGGAAGCGCTCGAACTCGAGGCGCAACCCGACCTGCGGGATGAAGAACCACGTGGCGCCGATCCCGGCCGTCAGGCTGAAGCCGCGATCGTCGATCGTGCTGCTGCTCGAAAGCTGCCCGTTGGGGCTCTGGATGTTCCAGCCGACGATGCCCGCTTTGGCCATCAGCTCGACCTGGTCGCCGAGGGGCAGGAAGGCGGCCGCGCTCAGGCCGACGCCATAGCCCTTCCAGAGTCCGGTGGCCGAGGCAGGGGTCCCGTCACGGCGGCCGCGAGCGAAGTTCGTGTAGCCGAGTTCGATCCCGAGGTAAGGGTTGAACTTGTAGCCGCCGAACACCCGGAACCCCGAGTTGCTGTCGTCGCAGACCCCGGAGAATCCGGCCGGTCGGTTCGCGGGCTCGCAGTATTTCCGCACCTTGCCGAGGCCGCCGCCGGCCCCGTAGTAGTTCTCGAAGTAGTGCTGCGTCTCCGCCTGGACGCCGGAGACCAGCAGGTACAGGAACGCCGCCAGGCAGGCGTGGATTCGGATCATTGCGGAGAGCTCCTCTTGTGCCGGGACGGGTCCCGAGCTTGTTGGATTATCGCAATCGGCAGCAGCATCTTCCAACCGGTGGGCTGACCGGTGTGTCCGCATCCGGTATCGCTCGGTGATGCGACCCCGGTGACGGCAGGGGTTGATGCTACACTCGCGCGACCTCCGGGGGCAGCATGGCCGAAGACAGCGATCTCGAACGATCCGAACCAGCGTCACAGAAGCGGCTCGACGAGGCGCGGGCCCGCGGGCAGATTCCCCGTTCGCCCGAACTGGCCACCTTCTCCGTCCTGTTGGCCGGTGGCGTCGCCATGCTGGCGCTCGGCGGTGGGCTGATGGGCAGTCTCGAGAGTGTGATGACGCAGGGGCTCACGCTCGACCGTGCCGCTGCGTTCAAGCCCGATCTGATGCTCGCCCGGCTGTGGGACTCGGCCGCATTCGTGCTGATGAGTTTTTCGTCCTATCTGATCGTGCTGATCATCGTGGCGCTCGGCGCGCCGCTGCTCCTGAGCGGCTGGGTGTTCACCTTCGAAGCCGTTGCGCCGCAGTTCTCCCGTCTCAATCCCGCCGCCGGCCTCAAGCGGATCCTGTCCACGCACGGCGTCATCGAGCTGGGCAAGGCCGTCGCCAAGGCCATCGTGGTGGGATCGGTCGCCACCTGGGTGATGATGGCCCAGATCGAACCGATCCTAGGGCTCGCCGCCGAACCCTCCCGGTCCGCGATGGCGCATCTCGGCGAGATGCTCATCTTCACCTTCCTGTGGGTGGTGGGGGCCATGGCGTTGATCGTGGCGGTGGACGTCCCGTTCCAGATCTGGGAGCACCGGCGTCAGCTGCGCATGACCAAGGAGGAGCTGCGCCAGGAGTTCAAGGAAACCGAAGGCGACCCCCAGATCAAGGCGCGCATCCGGCAGTTGCAGCGCGAGCAGGCGCGGCGCCGCATGATGTCCGAGGTGCCGAAAGCCGACGTCGTGGTGACCAACCCGACGCACTTTGCCGTGGCGCTGCGCTACCGCGAACGGTCCATGCGCGCGCCGATGCTGGTCGCGAAGGGAGCGTCGCAAGTCGCGGAACGCATCATCGAGGTCGCCCGGGAGAACGGGGTTCCCGTGGTCCGCGCGGCCCCGCTGGCGCGCGCTCTGCACGCGCACGGCGAACTGGAACGCGAGATCCCGGCGGCGTTGTACACGGCGGTCGCCGAAGTGCTTGCCTATGTCTACCAGCTTTCCCGCTACCGGGAGCTGGGCGGCGACGCACCGGAACTGCCCTCGAAGCTGTCCGTCCCCGCCGAACTCGATCCGGCGCTGGACGAAGAGGAGGCCTAAGCCGTGGCCGAGTCCGCGACCCCGACCGTGGCCGGTTCCCCCCGCATGCCGGTGAGCACGCTGGCCGGGCCGATCCTCATCATCCTCGTGCTGGGGATGATGACCCTGCCGCTGCCGACGTTCCTGCTCGATCTGCTGTTCACCTTCAACATCGCGATGTCGATGATCGTGCTGCTCGCCGCGCTGTTCGCGCTCAAGCCGCTCGACTTCTCCGTCTTCCCGACCGTGCTGCTCGTGACGACGCTGCTGCGTCTGTCGCTGAACGTGGCGTCGACGCGGATCGTGCTGCTCGAAGGCCATGCCGGACCCGGTGCGGCCGGGCACGTCATCGAGGCGTTCGGCAATTTTCTCGTCGGCGGCAACTACACGGTCGGCATCGTCGTGTTCGTCATTCTCGTCGTGATCAACTTCGTCGTGATCACGAAGGGCGCGGGCCGCATCGCCGAGGTCTCGGCGCGCTTCACGCTGGACGCGATGCCCGGGAAGCAGATGGCCATCGACGCAGACCTCAACGCCGGGCTGATTGCCGAGGACGAGGCTCGCCGGCGTCGTTCGGAAGTGGCGCAGGAGGCCGACTTCTACGGGTCCATGGACGGTGCCAGCAAGTTCGTCCGCGGCGACGCGATCGCCGGGATCATCATCACGCTCATCAACATCATCGGCGGGCTGCTCGTCGGCGTGATGCAGCACGATCTCGATTTCGCGACGGCGGCCCAGACGTACACGCTCCTGACCATCGGTGACGGACTGGTGGCGCAGATCCCGTCGCTGATCATCTCGACCGCTGCCGGCGTCGTGGTGAGCCGGGTGACCACGGACGAGGACATGTCGCAGCAACTCGTCTCGCAGCTGTTCGCGAAGCCGCAGGTGCTGTACATCACGGCGTCATTGCTGGCGCTGCTCGGCGTCATTCCCGGCATGCCTCACGTGGCTTTCCTGCTGATGGCATCGGCGCTGGCGGGGGGCGGTTACCTGCAGGATCAACGCACCCGGGTCGCCGTTCCGCCTCCGCCGCCTCCGCCCCCGCCGCCCGAGGCGGCCGAGGTCGGCTGGCAGGACGTCGCGAGCGTCGACATCCTCGGCCTCGAGGTCGGATTCCGCCTGATCCCGCTGGTCGACAAGGCCCAGGACGGCGATCTGCTGCGTCGGATCCGCGGCATCCGCAAGAAGATCGCGCAGGAGATGGGTTTCCTCGTGCCGGCGGTCCACATTCGCGACAGTCTCGAACTCAAGCCCAACGGCTATCGCATCACGCTGAAGGGGGTGGAAGCGGGTGTGGGCGACGTCCTCGTGGGGCAGTTCCTCGCGATCAATCCGGGGCGCGCCATCGGCACGCTCCAGGGCACGCCCACGAAGGATCCGGCGTTTGGCCTGCCCGCGGTCTGGGTGGACCAGGCTCATCGCGAACAGGCGATCACGATGGGATACACGGTGGTGGACGCCGGCACCGTGATCGCGACCCACCTGTCGAGCATCGTCCAGGCGCACGCCGCGGAGCTGCTCGGGCGCGAGGAGGTGCAGTCGCTGCTCGATCATCTGGCGAAGGAATCGCCGAAGCTGGTCGAGGATCTGGTGCCCAAGGTCGTGGCCGTCGGCGTGCTGCACAAGGTCTTGCAGACGCTCCTGGACGAGGGCGTGCACATCCGCGACATGCGCACGATTCTCGAGACGCTGGCCGAACATGCGGCACGCACGCAGGACCCGGACGAGCTCACCGCGGTCGTGAGAGTCGCGCTCTCGCGTGCTATCATCCACAGCGTTGCACCGGGGACGGAAGAGGTCGAAGTGATCGCGCTCGATCCCGGCCTCGAACAGGTGCTCATGCAGGCCGCGCAGTCCAAAGGATCCGAAAGTGCGGGCCTCGAACCCAACCTCGCGGAGAACCTGTTGAAGCAGGCGGCGAAGCTCACGCAGGATCGAGAAAGCGTCGGCCGGCCGGCCGTGCTGATGGTTCCCGCGCCGCTGCGAACGCTGCTCTCCCGCTTCCTCCGCCGGTCCTCTCCGCAGCTGAAAGTCATCTCACACGCCGAGGTTCCCGACAACCGCGTCATCAAGGTCGTCAGCGTGCTGGGCGGCCGGGCATGACATCCGGGCACTCCATGCGCGCGATCGTCTTCCTTCGGCATCCGCATCGTGGTCGTTAGGAAGTTCTTCGCGACGAACACCCGGGAAGCGCTCCGTCTCGTGCGCGAAGCCCTGGGTGCCGACGCGCTGATCCTGTCGAACCGACCGATGTCGGGCGGCATCGAGATCATGGCGGTCGCGGAACACGAAGTGACGGCCGCCGCCATTCCGGAGGCGTCGGCGGTGACAGCCGGCGGCGAAGCCCGGGCGCCCAACCCGCCTGCGCCGACGACACCGGTGTTGTCCGAACCCGGCGTCGGCCAGGAACTCCTCGACGAAGTGCGACTGCTGCGCGACATGGTGCAGGGGCAACTGGCGAGTTTCGCCTGGAAGGATCTCTCGGCCGGATCGCCGGTGCAGGCGGAGCTGGTCCGGGAACTGGTGTCGCATGGCTTCGGCCCCGCGTTTGCGCGGTCATTTGCGGCTCGCATGCCTGCGGGCGAGTCCTTCGCCAAGGCCTTGCGCTGGGCCAAAGGCACGATGGTGTCTGGCCTGCGCTGCGTACCCGCGGGTGAGGACATCGTCACGCGCGGGGGCGTCTATGCGCTGGTCGGGCCGACGGGCGTCGGGAAGACCACGACCGTCGCCAAGATCGCGGCGAGCTGCACCCTCCAGCATGGTCCTTCCCAGGTGGCGCTGGTGACCACGGACACGTACCGGATCGGGGCGGTGGACCAGCTTCGCATCTACGGCCGCATCCTCGGCGTCCCGGTCTTTGCAGCCAAGGACGAGGATGATCTCAAGGTCACGCTCTCGGAACTCCACGGCCGCAAGCTGGTGCTGATCGATACCGTGGGCATGAGCCAGCGCGACCGGCGGGTGACCGAGCAGGTCGCCCTGCTCAGCGGGCACGGGGAGCCCGTGCGACGGTTGCTGCTCCTGTCTGCCGTTTCCCAGGGGGACACCCTCGAGGACGTCATGCGCCACTATGAAGGGGATGGCCTCGCCGGGTGCATCCTGACCAAAGTCGACGAGGCTTTGTCGCTGGGCGGTGCCCTCGACGTCCTGTTGCGTTCCGGTCTGCCGCTTCACTACGTGGCCAATGGCCAGCGCGTCCCGGAAGATCTCCATCTTGCAAACGGGCTCTATCTGGTCGAGCGGGCATTCCGATCGGATACCCGGACGAGCGGCTTCGTGCCGACGGCCGAGGAGGTCCCGTTGCTGATGGCGGCCCGTCCGCCGGCCGGGGCCCGCGCCATGCCCGGAGCTTGACGCTTGCCGTCCGTCGTTCCTGACCAGGCTGCCGGTCTGCGGCGATTGTTCGCGCGCAGCGTCGTCCGATCCGTGACCTTTGTGTCCGGATCGCGCGGGGTCGGTCGGACGGCATTGGTGGCCAATCTCGCGGTCGCACTCGCGCGCCGCGGCCAGAATGTCTGTGTCCTGGATTCGCACGATGGCGCCGGCAGTGCCGCGGAGCAAATGGGGATGCGCCGCCCCCGCGATCTGGCTGAGGTCATCCGGCACGACACGCCGCTCGATGACCTTCTCCTCAGCGGTCCCGAGGGTATCCGCCTCGTGCGGGCGGTTCAGGGGCGGCGGATGCTCGGCGATCTCGATGCGGTCGCCGAGGACCGCCTGCGCAATGCCTTCATGTCGCTGCAGCCGGCGGTCGATTTCCTGCTGGTCGACGCGCAGGGCGAAGCGGTCGACACCGCCGCCTCGGCGGCCGTTGCTTCGACCGAGATCGTCGTCGTCACATCCGCAGGTGCCGATGGCATAACCCATGCATATGGGCTGATGAAGCGTTTGTCCCGCGAAGCGGGCCGACGCCGTTTTCATGTGATCGTATGCCGGGCGAGAGCGGCCGATCACGCGCAGGCGGTCTTCGAGAATCTCGAGTCCACCGCGCGGCGGTTTCTCTCGGTCAGCGTGACCGGGTTGGGATGGATTCCGGAGGATGCGGATCTGGCAAGGGCTTCCCGTCTGCGCCAGTCGGTCGTGTGCGCCTTTCCCGAATCGGTCTCCGCGGCTGCGCTGGGCCGGGTTGCAGACACCTTGATCCACTGGCCGTACGCCGGGGAGGACGGTCTCGACGGCTTCGTTCACCGGTTGGTCCAGGCGAGCCGGACGTCGCCATCTGCCACTGCTTGAGCACACTCGATGGTCAATGCCACATCCATAGCCAACCGCGACGTCGACGCCATCGTCAACGAGCTCGCACCGCTCGTGAAGCGGATCGCCTACCACTTCATGGCCAAGCTCCCCGCCAGTGTCGAGGTGGACGATCTCATCCAGGCCGGCCTGATCGGTCTCCTGGATGCCGCCAAGAATTTCGATGACACCCAGGGAGCGCAGTTCGAGACGTATGCGATCCAGCGGATCCGGGGATCCATCCTCGACGAGCTGCGGCAGGCCGACTGGCTGCCCCGCAACGTCCGCAAGAACCTGCGCAAGATCGAATCCGCGGTGTCCCATCTCGAACAGTCGTTGGGCAGACCGCCGCGCGAGAAGGAACTCGCCGAGCACATGGCGGTGCCGCTCGACGAGTACCAGCAGATGCTGCTGGATGCGCGCGGCTACCAGTTGCTCCACTACGAGGATTTCCAGGAATCCGAGGAGGGCGACTTCTTCGATTCCTTCGTCACTGCGGACGGCCAGCGGGGGCCGCTCGACGTCCTCGAGGACCAGGGATTCCGCCGGCATCTGATCCAGTCGATCAGCGTGCTGCCCGAACGCGAGAAGCTCGTGATGGGTCTGTACTACGAGCAGGAGATGAACCTCAAGGAGATCGGCGAGATCCTGGGGGTCAGCGAGTCCCGCGTCTGCCAGCTCCACAGCCAGGCGGTGGCGCGCCTCCGGTCGCGAATGAAGACCTGGACGGCCAAGACGTAGCCAGTCCCCGGCCCCGCCCATCTTCGGATCGGTGCGGGGGCAGTCATCCCTCAGGCGGTGCCCGCGGTGCTCGATTGCCGCGCGCACCGCCTGATTGCTTTCCGGGCGTCCGATACGCCAACGGCATCTCAAGTCGACCCCACGTTCCGCCGATATCACACGGGACGGGGTCGATGATCTGCGGCGATGCCAAGCGATTCCGTCACGCATGCCGCCCCGGTTGACGGCATCGTTCGCCGCGCCATCGCTTCTCATCGAGACCTTCATTTCGCCAGCATGGATACCCTGAGTCTGCTTGGACTGCTGATCGCCATCGGCGCCGTCGTCGGCGGCCAGTGGCTGGAGGGAGGGCATCTTGCTTCGCTGATCCAGGCCACCGCATTCTTCATCGTGATCGGCGGCACCCTGGGCGCGGTGATGCTGCAGAGCCGGCTGCCCGTGTTCGCGCAGGGCATCCGCATGGTCCGATGGGTCCTGCATCCGCCCGCCTGCGATTTTCGCGGTCTCATCAATCACGTCATCCACTGGAGCAACGTCGCGCGCCGCGGCGGACTGCTGTCCCTCGAGCCGCAGCTGCGCATCGAGAAGAATGCGTACGAACGGCGCGGGCTGCAGCTTCTCATCGATGGCGCGGAGCCGGCGATGCTGCGCGAGATCCTCGAGCGCGACATCCAGACCTACGAGGACGGGCAGCGGGCAGCCATCCGGATCTGGGACTCCGCCGCCGGCTACGCGCCGACGATCGGCATTCTCGGCGCCGTGCTGGGCCTCATCCACGTGATGGAGAACCTGACCGACCCGACCAAACTGGGGGCGGGCATCGCGGTCGCATTCGTGGCCACGATCTACGGCGTGGGGGCGGCGAACCTGTGTTTCCTGCCCGTGGCCAACAAGCTGAAGTCGATCCTCGCGCGGGAAGTCCGTCGACGCGAGATGCTGATCGACGGACTGGTGTGCATCGCCAACGGGGAGAACCCCCGCATCGTTCAAGGCCGGCTCGAGGGATTCCTCGTGGAAGGGGATTGACGCGTGCGCCGCCGTCGGCCGTCCCACGACGAGGAACCGGACAATCATGACCGGTGGATGGTGTCGTATGCCGACTTCGTCACGCTCCTGCTCGGATTCTTCGTGGTGATGTATGCGATCTCGTCCGTGAACGAGGGGCGCTATCGCGCCGTGTCGCAGGCGCTCGAACAGGCGTTCCAGACGGTCGACAAGAAGACGGCGACCCCGAGCGTCGTGAAGCCGATCCGGCAGGAACATCCGCTGACCGAGCGGCAGAAGAAGATGCAGGGCATGGCCAACGACATCCGCAGCGTGCTCGATCCGCTGGTGCGCGAGGGGCACGTGCGGGTCAACGAGTCCGGACGCGGCATTGCGGTCGAGATCAACGCGAATGCGCTGTTCGCGCCCGGTCAGGCGGAATTGAACGACGGTGCGGCGCGCACCCTCATGCTCGTGGCCAGTGTGCTTTCCGGAGCACCGAACCACATCGAAGTCGAGGGCCATACCGACGACAGCCCGATCAACAATCCGGTGTTCCCGTCCAACTGGGAACTGTCAGCGGCACGCTCTAGCCGGGTCGTCCGCATCTTTGCCCAGAACGGCGTGTCGCCGGAGCGCATGGCCGCGGTCGGATACGGGGAACATCGGAGCATCGATTCGAATCAGACCCCCGAAGGTCGCGCCCGCAACCGGCGCGTGACGGTCGTCATCCTGCCGCTCGAGGATCCGTCGTCGGCGGGCCAAGGGGACACGCCGCCAGCGGCACCAGGTCAGACGGCACCAGGCCAGACGCAGTAGGGCGGAATCAGCGAAGGAGTGGCTGCAACCGAACCGCGCCGTGCGGCGCGTCCTCTCAGGCCAGGCCGAGCGGCCGACCCTGGGAATGGAATTCGTGGGAACCGTCGGGACCGTAGACGGGCACCTGATGATGCATGGCGCCGCGCAAGGTCGAGAGCGCTGCGCGATTGAAACGCAGCCGGGCATCGATCATCACGCCGTTGTTCTCGTTCAGGCGTCGCGCCTCGCCGGCGTCCTTCAGCAGATCTTCCCAGAGGCGTGACAGACTTGCATGGTCATCGTTTCCGTGCACGATGAGCCATTCGCTCATGCCGATGCGGTCGGGCGTGAACCCTTCGGCGCGCAGCTGTTCCAGCCGCTGCTCGGACAACGCCGTCAGCGCCTCGACCTGAGTCGTCTTTGCCGCGGAAAGCCGCACGATGTCCTCCACGTCACCACGCAGCAGCGCCGCGCTCTCGGACTCGAGGAGTCCCAGAAAACGCGCGAACGCCTCGCGCTCCGAACGGAGCGTGGCGACGAAGGACTGACGGTCGGCCATGGCGGGCGTCGGCATCTCTCCGAAGCGGCGGCTTCGATCCTCGGGCGAGGACGGGCAACCGGCTCCGGAACGCGCCGTCAGTTCTTCTGGCTGAGGAGGTATTCCTTGACCGTGGCGATCAGGCGATCGGCAACGACATCGGAATTGACGTTGAAGCGTCCTTCCGAGATCGCCTGCTTGATCGCTTCGACACGGGCGCCGTCCACCACGCTCACATCGGACAGTCGCTTCTCCAGCGCCTGGAGCTGGCTGGACAATGAAGTGATGTCTACACGGTCACCGGACGTCTTCGTCGTGGCCTGAGGCTGAGCTGAACCCTTGCCGCCGGAGATTTCCTGCGGTCCCGTAACGCCGGCAGGCCGGCTGATGGGGTTGTTGATCTTCACAATGTTCCTCGCTATCGCTGAAGGTGCCCTTCTCGGACACCCGACGCTACTAACGACCACCCCTTGCACAAACTTTAGCGCTTCTTGTGTTGAACAATGGACAGGTCTCTCGACCGAGTATAGCAACCGCCTCCTCGGCGCGGACGTCCTTGAAGGCGCGATGTCGATCCGGCGCGCTCCGGTTGTGCGGAGGCGGACATCGGGACGCCCAGCGTTCGGGCGGCTCAGTGCACCCGGACCTCGCCCGGGCCGATCACGATGCCCTGCACGACCTTGCCCGATGCCGATCTGACCTTCAAAGCATCCCCGATGCCTGCCTGCCCCAATGCCTTGCCCTCCGAGGCCACCTTCAGTCCGTTCTCCTCGTAGATGATCGAAACGCTCTGTCCGTATTGGATCACCGTGTCGTTCCTCAAGAGCTCACCGGTGACAGGGAGGCCCGCGGCCAGCGAGACCCGCGGCACTCGACCGATGGCCGCCGCCGGGTCGCCCAGCACGCCGGCAGGCAGCAGGGTGAGGTCCGTCTCCCGGACATTGAGGTCGGCTGCCGTCAGCGGCGTGCCGCGGCTGAGCGGCCGCGCGGTGTACACGGCAGCACCCCGAACACTGACGTGGACGGTCAGCGTCACCGACCATTTTTCGGCACCGGCGCAGCGCACGCCCACCTGGGACCGGCCCCACAGTCGCGCGCCGCGCGGGACGTAGCCCTCGAGGCGTTCGCAGGCAGGCAGCCGCAGCCGCGCATCAGCAGGCTTGACTTCCACAGCCACGACCCCCGGGAGGTCGGCTGTCTCGGACCGGACGAATGCCTCGGCGTGGCGCTGCAGGGTCTCGAGATCCTGGAACGGCGCGGCATGCGACGGCGCGGTCCGGCACAGGCACATCACCAGCACGAACCACAGTCGACCCGCCGCGCCGCGATCGCCGGGCCGGCGGGACATCATCGATGGAAGAGGGGCAAGTCGCACGCGAATCGGCACCGGACCGAGGGATAATTCAAGTGGCATGCCTGACCGTCGTTAATGTCACTGGCAAACCCGATGCCACCAGAATACCGAAACCCTCATGGCTGACAACGACAATCCCACCGTGCTTGCGCGGGAGACGCTGAAGTTGCTGGCGGCGCGACGCATCGCACCGACGCCTGTGAACTACCAGCGGATCTACCACGAGATCGCCGGGCAGCCGGCGATCGAACCTGCGGCGCCGGACAAGTTCGCCGCGATCGCGCGGCAGCTCGCGGCACGTCATCCGGGCGATGCGCAGGTTCGTGCCCTGTCGGCGGCGCTCGATCGCGGCGACATGGAAGGCATGGCCGTGGGCCTCCAGGGACTTGCTGCGAGGCCCCCCAAGGCCAGCGCCAACGAATTGAGCCTCGCTTTCCGCGAAGCGGTCCGTCAGCTCGACATCCCGCACCGCGGGTGGCCGGTGGGGCGGAAGCGCGAAAGCCTCGATCGCGTGCTCTCGGCCAGTGTTGCCGACAGTCAGCTCGCGGCACGGCTCCAGGGGCTGACCAAGAGTTGGCAGGACGGCGGAAACGCCGGCGCCGTCGATCCGGACCGGTCCGTCAGCGGCCCGGGCGGACGGCCCGCCACACGGGAGGGCGAAACGGTGCCCGCCACGTTCGATCCGGCCCTGCGGACGGCGCGGGAGCTGCTCGCGAGCACGCTCGAGAACGGGGTCGGTCCGCGAATCGAACGCTATTCCGACATCTATGCCGAACTGTTCCAGCTCTCGTGGAAGGTCCGCGAGGTCGAGCTCGAAGACGACTGGAACCGCCTTGCCGCCCAGTTGAAGCAGTTCTGGCTCAAGGTGGAACTGCGGGTCGAACCCGACGAGGAACTCATCGACAACCTCATGCGCCTGCTGGGGCTGGTGGTGGACAACCTCGACGAACTGGTGGATGACGACCAGTGGATCCAGGGCCAGGTGGCCGTCCTTCGGGAACTCATCAGCAAGCCCGTGGACCTGCGCGCCGTGCGCGAAGCCGAGCGCGGCTTCAAGGAAGTCATCTACAAGCAGTCCCACCTCAAGGCGAGCCTGGCCGACGCCAAGCAGACCCTCAAGAGCCTGCTCTCGGTCTTCATCGAGCGTCTCGGGGAAGTCACCGGCCATACGGTCGACTATCACGAGAAGATCGGTCACTACGCCGAACGGATCGCTGCGACCGACAGCATCGACAGCCTCCGGGCCCTGGTCGAGGAACTGATGGCGGAGACGCGCGGCATGCAGGTCGACATGATGCGATCGCGCGACGAACTCGTGTCTGCCCGCGAGCAGGCCGAGGCGGCGGAGTCCCGTGTCCGGCAACTCGAGTCCGAACTCGAGCGCGTGAGCGAACAGGTGCGCGAGGATCAGTTGACCGGCACATTGAATCGGCGAGGGATGGACGATGCGCTGGAACGCGAGATCGCACGGGCCGACCGGTCGGGCAAGGCCATGTGCATCTCCGTTCTCGACCTCGACAACTTCAAGCGCCTGAACGACACCTATGGCCACGCAGCCGGCGACGCGGCCCTCGTGCACCTCGCGAAGGTCATCCGGCACACCGTTCGGCCGACCGATGTCATCGCCCGCTACGGCGGCGAGGAATTCCTCATCATCCTTGCCGGCACGTCCATCGACGAGGCCGTGGGTATCACCACCCGTCTGCAGCGCGAACTGACACGCCGCTTCTTCCTCCACAACAACGAACGGCTGCTCATCACGTTCAGCGCGGGCGTGGCGGAGTACCGCCAGGGCGAGTCCGAAGAATCGTTCTTCGCGCGTGCCGACCAGGCGATGTACCGGGCCAAGGAGCAGGGGAAGAACCAGGTCGTTCCCGCGGAGTGAGTCGCCCGTCGCCCGGTTCGCGCCCGGACCGGTCGCCGCCAACCACGTCAGGGCAGCGATGTTGGCCTGGCGCCCGCGGGCGGAGCACCGCCTCCCGGGTCTGCGATGTCCGAAAATCCCTATGAAAAATCAGGGTGTTCGGCGCGTTCTGATTGATGCAGGTCAAGTCCCGCAGCAGGGGCAGCCCCTAGGCTCGCGACCATGAACAGCCTGTCCGATTCCGCATTCCGCCTCTTCCCGACGCTCGCCTCGAAGCTCGTCGGGATCCTGGTCGCATTCCTGGTCCTGGCGCTCGCGGCCATCGGTCTCACGCTGCTGCAATCCTGGAAGCTCGAGGGCGCAGCGGCCGCCATCAACGACATGGGCAGCCAGCGCATGCGCGCCTATCGCATCGGTCTGCTCGTCTCGGAATACGCCCGGGGCACCCGTTCAGGTGAGACCGCGCAGGTGATCCGCGCCAGCCTCGCCGACTTCGAGGCGACGCTGGAAGGCGTCAAGCGCGGCGATCCGACGCGTCCGCTCTTTCTCCCCAAGAGCCGCGACATCGCCGTGCACCTCGACGAAGTCGAGTCGCAGTGGCGTGCCGTCGTCCGACCGGCGGTCGAAGCCGTCCTGATCTCGGGCGCCGATGTCGGTGCGCTGCTGACCGACTTCCGTCCACGTCTCGACCGCTTCGTCGCCGCCGTGGATGTCCTGGTCCGATCCATCGAACGGGACAATGCGGAAGCCACCAGCTGGCTCCGGGCACTGCAGTTGGCCCTCGTCGCGATGGCGATCAGCGGTACGGTCGCTTTGATCTATCTCATGTTCCTCCTGGTCATCCGGCCGGTATCGACGCTGTGCGAGAGCATCCAGCGGCTGCAGGCCGAAGACTTCTCGGCACGCGTTCCCGTCGAGTCCCGCGATGAATTCGGCACGCTGGCGCGCGCATTCAACGCGATGGCGGAACACCTGCAGCGCCTGTACGCGACGTTGGAGGCACGCGTGCGCGACAAGACGGTGCTGCTCGAAGCCAAGAACCGCGAGTTGTCCACGCTCTACGCGGTGAGCACCGCGCTGAATCCCGGCACCGGCGTGGAGGAGATTGCCCGCGCGTTCCTGGTCCCGATCGTGGACAGCTTCGGCGCTCTGGGCGGGGCGGTGCGATTGCGGCGGGAAGGCGACGCCGGCCTGCACGTCATCGCGAGTGTTGGTCTCGACGAGTCCTTCCTGAGTGCAGAGACCTGCGGACATGCCGCCCAGTGCCAATGCGGCGAGAGCGCTGCCATCGCGCAGCCCTTCGTCGTGGACGACGCGCTGACGCGCTGCAACCGGATCGGGTTCCGTACGGTGGGCATCTTTCCGATCCGCGCGGGTCGTCGCGTGCTCGGCGTGTACAACCTCTACTTCGGCGAGACCCGCGAGATCGCGGACCGCGAGCGGCGGCTGCTGGAAGCCCTCGGGCATCATCTCGCCACCACGCTGGAGAGCGAACGGCTGCGGTCCAGCGAGAAGGAACTCGCCGTCAGCGAGGAGCGCAATCTGCTCGCACGCGAGCTGCACGACTCCATCGCCCAGTCGCTCGCGTTCCTGAACCTCCAGGCGCAGATGCTCGACGACTCCCTGTCGAAGGGCCAGATCGATGCCGCGCGCAACGAAGTGCGGAGCATCCGCGAAGGCGTCCAGGAGAGCTACGACGACGTGCGCGAACTGCTCGTGCACTTCCGAGCGCGCGTGACCGACGCCGACCTTGCCACCGGACTCCAGCAGAGCGTCGCCCGGTTCGAAGGCCAGACGGCGATCCCCACCACGTTCGAGACGAGCGGCGACGGCATCGAGCTGCCGGCCGAGGTGCAGTTGCAGGTGCTCCACGTGATCCAGGAAGCCCTGTCGAACGTGCGCAAGCACGCCGGCGCGAGCAAGGTCCGCGTGCTGATGGAGCGGGGGCCCGTCTATCGGTTCGTCGTGTGCGACGACGGCGTGGGTTTCGTGCCCGGCGGCAACGATGCCGGCGGCACCCACGTCGGCCTGTTGATCATGCGCGAACGCGCGCATCGCATCGGTGCCACGGTCCAGGTGCGATCCGCGCCGGGGCAGGGGACGGAAGTCGTGCTGACGCTGCCCGTGGCCGCGGCGCGGGCGGCCTGATGCCGATCCGCATCCTCCTCATCGATGACCATGCCCTGTTTCGCAGCGGGGTGAAGATGCTGCTTTCCCGCCAACCCGACTTCGAAGTCGTCGACGAGGCGTCCGATGCGCTCGAGGGCATCAAGCGCGCGAAGCAGTGGCAGCCCGACGTGATCCTGCTCGATCTCCACATGCCGGGCATGTCCGGCCGCGAGGCGCTGGGGGCCTTGCGCGAGGAGGTGCCCGGATCGCACGTCGTGATGCTCACCGTGTCCGAGGACGGCGACGACCTGCTCGATTGCCTGAAGGCGGGCGCCACGGGATATCTGCTGAAGAACATCGACGTGGAGACGTTCGCGAATGCCGTCCGCCGCGCCTGCGACGGCGATTCCGTCATCTCGCCCGAGATGACCGGCAAGCTCGTGCGGGGACTCCGGCAGGGCGCGTCGCAGCAGCCGTCCCGCATCGACAGTCTCAGCCCGCGGGAGCGCGAGATCCTCGGCTACCTGGCCAAGGGCGCGGCCAACAAGGAGATCGCACGGGCGCTCGCCCTCGCGGAGAGCACCGTGAAGATCCACGTGCAGGCGATCCTTCGCAAGCTCGATCTGCAGAGCCGCGTGCAGGCCGCCGTGTTCGCCGTCGAGAACGGATTCTCCGCGTCGGGCTGACCGGCGTCGTGCCGGCCGGCCTTGAAATGCGCGCCTCCCGTCGCCAGCTTCGCCGGGTTGCGGGTCGCGCAGGGTGCCCCGCCTTTTCGGGAGCTTCCCGTGCGATTTCGTCAACTCTGGCAGTGGCCGGCACTCTTCATCGCGTTCGTGGGTCTGGCCGGCTCGCTGGCCGCTGGTTCGTCGGCGGCCGCCTTGCCTCTCGTGTCCGGCCATGCAGAGGGCGCCGTGTCGCCCGGGTCGACGCCTGACATTCGGATCGTCGAAGCCGTTCTGGCGGCCTGCGAAGGCATCGTGTCGGCCCCGGCGGCGCCTGCCTCGTCGGCGACGACGGCGCGTCGTGCTGCGGATCGCATCGATCACGCCATTGCTGAAATCCTGTCCGGCCCGCCGGCCTCCGCGTCCGGCACGATCGATCTGCTCGCCCGGCTGGCCCTCGTCTCCGATGCCTTGCGCAGTCCCGACAAGTCGGTGCGTTCCACCGCCGGTGCGATGCTGGAATCATGGGTCGCGGCAACACGGGATCGGCGTGCGCGAAGCGGCCGATGGCCCGCAAGAGACCACGACATCGACGGGTAGTTCTTTCGACGTAGCGCTGCGCCTCCCTCCGGCGGACCGAGACCCCGACCCCGGAAGGGTGGCAATTGCGTTGGCGCACGCGTAGCCTCACGTCAGCGCTCGATGCAGCATCGGGTCCGATGCCGGCGGCGAGCGATGCCGCGATGAGGTCTTTGCGATGTCCGGTTCCTCTTCTCCGCGCGGTGTGGGCATCCTGTCCCCGCGCGCTCCTTTGTTCTCGCTCGGATTCCGTCCGTTCTACCTGCTCGCGGCGATGTGTGCCATCGCCGGGGTCGGCTGGTGGAGCATCCAGTTCGCGGGATTGACGACCGCCTCGCCGAGCGTGATCGCCGGCGTCGCGTGGCATGCGCACGAGATGGTCTTCGGTTTTGCTCTCGCGGTCGTGACGGGGTTCCTGTTCACGGCGGTCCGCAACTGGACGGCGCAGCCCACGCCGTCGGGCGGGGCGCTGGCGGGCATCGTGGCCCTGTGGGTCGCCGGCCGCCTCCTCATCGTCACCGGGCCGGCGTGGCTCGCGGCCCTGGTGGACGTCGCCTTCCCGGTCGTCGTCGCCGTGTCGCTGTGGTTGCCGCTGCAGCGGACGCGCAACCGCAACCGCTTCTTCGTGGGGTTGCTGCTGCTGCTGGCTGCGGCCAACGCCGTCTTTCACGCCGCGAACGCCGACCTGCTCCCGCTCTCGCCGGTCACGCCCGTGCGCGCGGCGCTCTTCGTCATCCTGATGATCGTGTCGATCATGGCGGGTCGCGTGGTGCCGAGTTTCACCGCGAACGCGATCCGCGGCGCGCGCATCCGCCGCCGCCCCTGGCTCGACCGGGCGGCACTGGGCACCGGCGGTGTCGCCTTCGCGATGCTCGTGGCGATTCCGTCGCAGGCCATCACCGGGATCGTCTGCCTCGTGGCCGGTGGACTGCACGCGGCCCGGGTGCTCGACTGGGATCCCGCGTGCACCCGACGTGTTCCGATCCTCTGGATCCTTCACCTTTCGTACGCGTGGATACCCGTCGGCCTGGTGCTCGAAGGCCTGGCCACACTGGGCGCGGGGGTGCCGGGTCCGCTGGCGGATCACGCGCTGACGCTCGGTGCCGTCGGCGGCATGATCATCGGCATGATCACCCGGACCGCACGCGGGCACAGCGGCATGCCGTTGACGGTCGGCAACGTCGAGGTCGCTGCCTACGTGCTCGTGCACGTCGCTGCCGTCGTGCGCGTCTTCCTCCCCCTGGCGTGGCCCGCGGGCTATCGCCAGGCCGTCGTCATCTCGGCCGCGCTGTGGTGCAGCGCCTTCGCCGCGTATCTGTGGACGTACCTGCCGATCCTCACGGCACGCCGCGCCGACGGAAAGGACTGAGAACCGCGCATTCCGCCGACGCCGGACGGCACGCCCGCCACGCGCCATTCCGTGCCGGCGACGTTGTGATGTTTCCGCAAGCCGACGGACCGGACCGCCATGTCCGCCGTCTCCAGACTGTCCGCCCCGGCCGCGGACCCCGCCTGGCCGCCCGCTAGTTCGAAAGAACTACCCGGGATCCTCCACCCGGCATTCGCCGGATGGCCGTGCGACGAATGCACGGGCGGTGCCCCTCTCCGTAATGTTCGGGTCATGGACCCACGCACCCGGGAGGCTATGGTGGCAACCGAATCACGCAGGCAGATGTCGGTACTCGTGGCGAGCACGCTGGCCTTCACGGTGTGCTTCGCCGTCTGGATGATGTTTGCGGTGATCGGCATCCCGATCCGCAAGACCCTCGGCCTGTCGGCGACCCAGTTCGGCCTGCTCACCGCCACGCCGGTGCTGACCGGTTCGCTCGTCCGCGTGCCGCTCGGCATGTGGACCGATCGGTTCGGCGGACGCATCGTGTTCTTCTGCCTGATGCTGGCCACCGTGGTGCCGCTGTGGCTGATCACCTACGCCACCGAGTTCTGGCACTTCCTCGTGCTGGGCCTGTTCGTCGGTCTCGCCGGCGGTTCGTTTTCGGTCGGCACCCCCTACGTGGCCCGTTGGTTCAAGAAGGATCGCCAGGGTCTGGCGATGGGGGTGTTCGGCGCCGGCAATTCAGGGGCGGCGGTCACCAAGTTCGTCGCGCCGGCCATCGTGGTGGCGGCCGGTTGGACGATGGTGCCCCGTGTCTACGCCGTCGCCATGCTCGTGACGGCCGTCCTCTTCTGGCTGTTCACGTACAGCGATCCGGCGCACCGCGTCGGCGGCAGCGTCGGCTGGCGCGAGCAGCTCGTCGCCATGCGCGACCCGAAGGTGTGGAAGTACTGCCAGTACTACTCCATCGTGTTCGGCGGCTACGTGGCCCTCAGCCTGTGGATGGTCCAGTACTACGTGGCGGAGTACGGCTTCGACATCCGGATCGCCGCGCTCCTCGCCGCGTGCTTCTCCCTGCCCGGCGGCGTCCTGCGCGCGATCGGCGGCTGGATGTCCGACAAGTGGGGTGCCCACACCATCACCTGGTGGGTGCTGTGGGTGAGCTGGATCTGCCTGTTCCTGCTCTCCTACCCGCAGACCGACTTCACGATCCTCACCACCGAGGGACCGAAGACCTTCCACATCGGACTCAATGCCTGGGGCTTCACCGCGCTGATGTTCGTGATGGGCATCGCGTGGGCCTTCGGCAAGGCGTCGGTGTTCAAGTACATCTCCGACGAGTACCCGCACAACATCGGCGTCATCTCCGGTGTGGTCGGCCTCGCCGGCGGTCTCGGCGGCTTCCTGCTTCCGATCCTGTTCGGCGCCCTCCTGGACCTCACGGGCATCCGGTCGAGCTGCTTCATGTTGATGTACGGCGTCGTCTGGGTTTCCCTGATCTGGATGTATTTCACCGAAGTTCGGCACATCGAAGTGATGGGCCCGCGCTCGGCCTGAGCCCACGAAAGGAGTGAATCATGGTCACTGATGCAATCGATTCCGGACGCGAGGGTCGCGTACTCACCGTCTGGACGCCGGAAGACCGGAATTTCTGGGCACAGCAGGGGCAGGCCATCGCCAACGCCAACCTGTGGATCTCCGTGCCCGCGCTGTTTCTCGCCTTCGCGGTCTGGCAGCTGTGGAGCGTGGTGGCGGTGAACCTGAACGGTCTGGGATTCAAGTTCACGACCAACCAGTTGTTCTGGCTCGCGGCCGCACCGTCGCTGTCGGGCGCGACGCTCCGCATCTTCTACTCGTTCATGGTGCCGATCTTCGGCGGCCGGCGGTGGACGTCGATCTCCACGGCGACCCTGCTGATTCCGGCGATCGGCATCGGCCTCGCCGTGCAGGATCCGACCACGACCTACCCGACGCTGCTCGTGCTCGCCCTGCTGTGCGGTCTCGGCGGGGGCAACTTCTCGTCGAGCATGGCGAACATCAGCTTCTTCTTCCCGAAGGAGCGCAAGGGATCGGCGCTCGGCCTCAACGCCGGGCTCGGCAATCTCGGCGTCTCGTCGGTGCAGTTCCTCGCACCGCTCGTGATCACGATGCCGGTCTTCGGGTTCATCGGCGGTGCCTCGCAGTTCATCACCAACAAGACCGGCCAGTCGGTGGAGATCTGGGCGCAGAACGCGGCCTTCATCTGGGTTCCCTTCATCGCCATCGCGACGGTCGCCGCCTGGCTGGGGATGAACGACATCGCCGACGCCAAGGCGTCCATCGCCGATCAGGCCGTGATCTTCAAGCGCAAGCACAACTGGCTCATGTGCTGGCTGTATCTCGGGACCTTCGGTTCCTTCATCGGCTACGCGGCCGGTTTCCCGTTGCTCATCAAGTCGCAGTTCCCCGGCGTGAATCCGCTGCACTTCGCCTGGATGGGTCCCCTGGTCGGTGCGGTCATCCGGCCCTTCGGCGGCTGGCTCTCGGACAAGCTCGGGGGCGCGCGGGTGACGCTGTGGAACTTCGTCGCGATGGTCGCCGGCGTCTTCGGCGTGCTCGCCTTCCTGCCGCACGGCGGACAGGGCGGCAACTTCACCGGCTTCCTCATCATGTTCATGCTGCTGTTCCTCACCACCGGCATCGGCAACGGCTCCACGTTCCGGATGATCCCGGTCATCTTCATGAGCGAACGCACCCGCGCGGCCGAGCGCACGCCGGCGGCGCAGGAGCAGGCCATCAAGGAAGGCAACAAGGAGGCGGCGGCCGTGCTCGGGTTCGCCGGCGCCATCGGCGCCTACGGCGGCTTCTTCATCCCCAAGAGCTACGGCACCTCCATCTCGATGACGGGCAGCCCGGACGCCGCGCTGTACGTCTTCATCGTCTTCTACGTGTCGTGCATCCTCATCACATGGTGGAACTACGCACGACGCAATGCGCCGATGCCGTGCTGAGCCGATGCGGCACGGCTATCCCTGAACCCTCGAGCCAGACAGCGAACAAGCAACGGGAGTCCCAGCAATGAGTCACTTTCTCGATCGCCTCACCTACTTCACCCGGGAACAGCCCGAGTTCTCGGACGGTCACGGCGTCGTCTCGCCGGAAGACCGCACGTGGGAGGATGCCTACCGGAAACGCTGGCAGCACGACAAGATCGTGCGTTCCACCCACGGCACCAACTGCACCGGTTCGTGCAGCTGGAAGATCTACGTCAAGGGCGGGGTGGTGACCTGGGAAACGCAGCAGACCGACTACCCGCGCACGCGGCCCGACATGCCGAACCACGAACCGCGCGGCTGTTCCCGCGGCGCGTCGTACAGCTGGTATCTGTACAGCGCGAATCGCATCAAGTACCCGATGGTGCGCGGGCGTCTGGTGCGGCTGTGGCGGGAGGCCCGCAAGACGCTCGATCCGGTGCAGGCCTGGGCGTCCATCGTCGAGGATCCGGCCAAGGTGAAATCGTACCGTTCGGTGCGCGGGCAGGGCGGATTCGTGCGTTCGACCTGGGACGAAGTCCAGGAACTGGTCGCCGCCGCCAACGTCTACACGGTCAAGCAGCACGGTCCGGATCGCGTCATCGGCTTTTCGCCCATTCCGGCCATGTCGATGGTGTCGTATGCGGCGGGCTCGCGCTACCTGTCGCTGATCGGTGGCGTGTGCATGAGCTTCTACGACTGGTATTGCGATCTGCCGCCGTCCAGCCCCCAGACCTGGGGCGAGCAGACCGACGTGCCTGAATCGGCCGACTGGTACAACTCCAACTTCATCATCGCGTGGGGATCGAACGTGCCGCAGACGCGCACGCCCGACGCGCATTTCTTCACCGAGGTCCGCTACAAGGGCGCGAAGGTCGTGTCGATCACGCCCGACTACTCCGAAGTCGCGAAGCTCGCCGACCTGTGGATGCATCCGAAGCAGGGAACCGATGCGGCGCTCGCGATGGCCATGGGCCACGTGATCCTCCGCGAATTCCACCTCGACCGGCAGTCCCCGTATTTCACCGACTACTGCCGCCGCTACACCGACATGCCCTTGCTCGTGAAGCTGGTGAAGCGCGACGGCCGCTACGTGCCCGACCGCTTCGTCCGGGCCTCGGATTTCGACGGCAACCTCGCCCAGGCGAACAACCCGGCCTGGAAGACCGTGGGGGTCGACCGCTTGAGCGGCCGGATCGTCGCGCCGAACGGGTCGGTCGGCTTCCGCTGGAACCAGAAGCCGGGCGAGGATCTCGGCAAGTGGAACATCGAACAGAAGGACGGCGCGACGGGAGCCGATGTCGAACTCGAGCTGTCGCTGATCGGCATCCGCGACGAGGTGGCCGCGGTTGCCTTCCCGTACTTCGGTGGCATCGCCACGCCGAACTTCAACGCCAACGACCAGTCGACCGACGTGCTGGTGCGCAACGTTCCGGCGAAACGTCTGCAACTCGCCGACGGCGAGACGCTCGTTGCCAGCGTGTTCGACCTGCTCTGCGCCAACTACGGTCTCGATCGCGGCCTCGGCGGGGAGCACGTCGCGCGTTCCTACGAGGACGACATTCCGTACACGCCGGCATGGCAGGAGCCGATCACCGGCGTGAAGGCGGCCGACGTGATCGCCGTGGCGCGCCAGTTCGCCGACACGGCCGACAAGACGAACGGCAAGTCGATGATCATCATCGGCGCCGCCATGAACCACTGGTACCACGCCGACATGAACTACCGCGGCGTCATCAACATGCTCCTCATGTGCGGCTGCGTGGGTCAGTCCGGCGGCGGCTGGGCGCACTACGTGGGGCAGGAGAAGCTGCGTCCGCAGACCGGGTGGACCGCGCTCGCGTTCGCACTCGACTGGTATCGGCCCCCGCGCCAGCAGAACTCGACGTCGTTCTTCTATGCCCATTCGGACCAGTGGCGTTACGAGAAGCTCGGCGTGCGCGAGATCCTGTCGCCGCTCGCCGATCCGAAGGAATTCCAGGGCAGCCTGATCGACTTCAACGTGCGCGCGGAACGCATGGGATGGCTGCCGTCGGCGCCGCAGCTGGAGACGAATCCGCTGCACATCGCGCGCGACGCGGCCGCGGCCGGCGTCGACCCGAAGGCGTATGTCGTCGACGGTCTGAAATCGGGCCGGTTGAAACTGTCCTGCGAGGACCCGGACAACCCCGTCAACTATCCCCGGAACCTGTTCGTGTGGCGCTCGAACCTGCTGGGCAGTTCCGGCAAGGGGCACGAGTACTTCCTGAAGCATCTGCTGGGCACGAAGCACGGCGTGCAGGGCAAGGACCTCGGCGCCGAGGGCGGCGAGCGGCCGCAGGAGGTCGCCTGGCACGCGCAGGCACCCGAAGGCAAGCTCGACCTGCTCGTGACGCTGGACTTCCGCATGTCCACCACGTGCCTGTACTCGGACGTCGTGCTGCCCACGGCCACCTGGTACGAGAAGAACGATCTCAACACCTCGGACATGCACCCCTTCATCCATCCGCTGTCCGCGGCGGTGGATCCGGTGTGGGAGGCCCGCTCGGACTGGGAGATCTACAAGGGCATCGCGAAGACGTTCTCCCGGCTGGCCCCGGGGCACCTCGGCGTCGAGACCGACGTCGTGCTGACGCCGCTGATGCACGACACACCCGCCGAACTGGCACAGGCGATCGACGTGCAGGACTGGAAGCGCGGCGAGTGCGACCTGATCCCGGGCAAGACCGCCCCGGCGATCACCGTGGTCGAGCGCGACTACCCGAACACGTACAAGCGCTTCACGGCGCTGGGCCCGCTGATGACCAAGGTCGGCAACGGCGGCAAGGGCATCAGCTGGAACACGGAGCACGAGGTGCAGAACCTCACGCACCTGAACCATCCGGTGACCGAGGAGGGGCCGACCAAGGGCCTGGCACGCATCGAGTCGGACATCGATGCCGCCGAGGTGATCCTGATGCTCGCGCCCGAGACCAACGGCGAGGTGGCCGTCAAGGCGTGGGAAGCCCTCTCGAAGTTCACGGGCCGGGAGCACCTCCACCTGGCCCTGCCGAAGGAGGACGAGAAGATCCGCTTCCGCGACGTGCAGGCCCAGCCGCGCAAGATCATCTCGTCGCCGACATGGTCGGGCATCGAGTCCGAGCGGGTCAGCTACAACGCGGGCTGGACCAACGTGCACGAGCTGATCCCGTGGCGGACGCTCACGGGGCGCCAGCAGTTCTACCAGGATCACAAGTGGATGCTGGCCTTCGGCGAGGGACTGTGTGCCTACCGGCCGCCGGTGGACCTGAAGACGGTGGATCCGATGCGCGGCGCCAAGCCCAACGGGCATCCGGAGATCGCGCTCAACTTCATCACGCCGCACCAGAAGTGGGGCATCCACTCCACCTACACCGACAACCTGCTGATGCTGACGCTGTCTCGGGGGGGGCCGATCGTCTGGATCTCCGAGGTGGACGCGAAGAAGGCGGGCATCGTCGACAACGACTGGATCGAGCTGTTCAACGCGAACGGCGCGATCACCGCCCGGGCGGTCGTGAGCCAGCGGGTCAACGAGGGCATGTGTCTCATGTATCACGCCCAGGAGAAGATCGTGAACGTGCCGGGGTCCGAGATCACGGGATCGCGCGGCGGCATCCACAACTCGGTGACGCGCACGGTGACCAAGCCCACGCACATGATCGGCGGATACGCGCAGCTCTCCTACGGCTTCAACTACTACGGAACCATCGGCACGAACCGTGACGAGTTCGTGATCGTCCGCAAGATGGACCAGGTGGACTGGCTTGATGAACCCCTGACGACGGAAGGAGTTGCGAAATGAAGATCCGCGCACAGATCGGCATGGTCCTCAACCTGGACAAGTGCATCGGGTGCCACACCTGTTCGGTGACCTGCAAGAACGTCTGGACCAATCGGGAAGGCATGGAGTACGCGTGGTTCAACAACGTCGAGACCAAGCCCGGCATCGGTTACCCGAAGGAATGGGAGAACCAGGAGAAGTGGCAGGGCGGCTGGGTCCGCGGGAAGAACGGCAGGATCGTCCCGCGCCAGGGCGGCAAGTGGCAGCTGCTGATGAAGATCTTCGCCAATCCGCACCTGCCCGAGATCGACGACTACTACGAGCCGTTCACGTTCGACTACCAGCATCTCCACACGGCGCCGGAGATGAAGGCGCCGCCGGTGGCGCGTCCGCGCAGCCTCATCACCGGGCAGCGCATGGAGAAGATCGAGTGGGGCCCCAACTGGGAGGAGATCCTGGGCGGCGAGTTCGAGAAGCGCTCGCGCGACGCGAACTTCGAGAACGTGCAGAAGGAGATCTACGGACAGTTCGAGAACACCTTCATGATGTACCTGCCGCGCCTGTGCGAGCACTGCCTCAATCCGGCGTGCGTGGCGTCGTGCCCGTCCGGCTCCATCTACAAGCGCGAGGAGGACGGCATCGTCCTCATCGACCAGGACAAGTGCCGCGGCTGGCGCATGTGCGTGTCCGGCTGCCCGTACAAGAAGATCTACTACAACTGGTCCAGCGGCAAGGCGGAGAAGTGCATCTTCTGCTACCCGCGGATCGAGTCCGGCCAACCCACGGTGTGCTCCGAGACGTGCGTCGGCCGCATCCGCTACCTCGGCGTCCTGCTGTACGACGCCGATCGCATCGAGGAGGCCGCGTCGGTCGCCGATCCCAAGGACCTGTACCCGGCGCAACTGTCGGTGTTCCTCGACCCGAACTCCCCCGAGGTGCAGGCGCAGGCCCTGCGCGACGGCGTGCCGCAGGCGTGGCTCGACGCCGCCGTGCGCTCGCCGGTGTACAAGATGGCGATGGACTGGAAGGTCGCGCTGCCGCTGCACCCCGAGTACCGCACGTTGCCGATGGTCTGGTACGTGCCGCCGCTGTCGCCGATCACGTCCGCCGCGCAGAGCGGCGCCATCGGCAGCTTCGGCCAGTTGCCGGACGTGCGCAGTCTGCGCATCCCGCTCGGCTATCTGGCGAATCTGCTGACGGCCGGTGACGAGAAACCGGTCGCGACCGCGCTCGAGCGGATGCTGGCCATGCGCGCTTACATGCGCGACCGCCACGTCGAGCAGCGCGAGAACGGCGACGTGCTCAGACAGGTGGGCCTCACGCCGCTCGAGGTCGAGGAGATGTACCGCTATCTCGCGATCGCGAACTACGAGGACCGGTTCGTGATCCCGACGACGCACCGCGAGTACGCCGAGGACGCCTTCGAACTGCGCGGGGGCTGCGGCTTCACGTTCGGCAACGGCTGCTCCGACGGCGTTTCGGCACCCAGCCTGTTCGGCGGCAACCGCAAGAAGGCCACGGCGACGGCCGGCAATCCCTGAGACGAGAGGAGAACACGACATGAAGACACTGAAGGCACTCGGCGCCCTGCTGGGGTATCCGAGCCGGGACCTCATCGACGCGCTGCCAGAGATCCACGGCGTCGTCGTGGAGGAGGGGGCGATCTCCCGCAAGACGCGCGACGCGCTGCGCGGCTGGCTGAAGCAGTTGGAGACGACCGACCTGCTGGATCTGGAGGAGGCCTACGTGGCGACGTTCGACCGTGGCCGCGCCACCTCGCTGCACCTGTTCGAGCACGTGCACGGCGATTCGCGGGACCGCGGCCCGGCCATGGTGGATCTGGGCAACGTCTACGCCAACGCGGGGTATCACCTCTCGGCCCGCGAGTTGCCCGATTACCTGCCGGTGCTGCTCGAATTCCTGTCCGGGCGACCGGCCGCCGAGATGCGCGCGATGCTGGCCGACTGCGAGCACATCCTCCGCTCGCTCGGGGAGGCGTTGGCGAAGCGCGGCAGCGGCTATGCGATTGCCATCGGAGCCATCCTGGAGGCGGCGGGGCTGCCGCGGCTCAAGCACGTGCCGATCGTGCCCGAGGTCGAGGATCAGGCCGCGCTCGATGAGGCGTGGGCGGAAGCGCCGGCCTTCGGACCGGGGTCGCCGTCCCACCCCACCGGGACGACCGGCACGGGCGGCACCCCGCCGAATCCCGCGATTTCTTCATCTACGCGAATGCGCGCCGCCTAGCAGGAGACGACCATGGACCTCAGTGGATACCTCAATCAGATCGTTTTCGGTCTCTACCCGTACCTCTGCCTGGCCGTCTTCCTGGTGGGCAGCCTGCTCCGGTTCGATCGTGAGCAGTACACGTGGAAGAGCGACTCGTCCCAGCTCCTGCGCCGCGGGCAGCTGCGGCTCGGTTCGAATCTCTTCCATCTCGGCGTGCTGTTCCTCCTGTTCGGGCATTTCTTCGGCATGCTGACGCCGCACTGGGCCTACGAGCACTTCATCTCCGCGGGAGACAAGCAGTTGCTCGCGATGATCTCCGGCGGCCTGGCCGGCACGGCCGGGTTCCTCGGCCTCACCGTCCTTCTGCACCGCCGGCTGGTCGATCCGCGGATCCGCGTGACGAGCCGGCCCGGCGACATCGCGATCGCGGTGCTGCTGTGGATCCAGCTCGCGCTGGGGCTGGCGACCATCCCGCTGTCCGCCCAGCACCTGGACGGCAGCATGATGCTGGTGCTCGCGGAGTGGGCGCAGCGCATCGTCACGTTCCGCAGCGGCGCCGCTGACCTGCTGGCGCCGGTCGGATGGGTCTTCAAGCTCCACATGTTCCTGGGCCTGACGATCTTCCTGGTGTTCCCGTTCACCCGCCTCGTCCACATCTGGAGCGGCTTCGGCGTCCTGGCGTACGCCCGCCGGCCCTACCAGCTGGTCCGTTCGCGGGGAGGTGCACGATGAACCTCGACGGACTCGAACTGAACGACATCCGCCAGGCGCTCCTCGACGCCGCCCGGCAGGCCGGCTTCACGACGGCCGACGCCGACGGCGAGGACGCCGCGATCGAAGCCTTTCTCGAAAGCAGCGTGCAGGCGGACGAACCGTCGGAAGCGGAGTGCGAGCGCTTCTACCGCTCGCATCCGGACCGCTTCGTGGCGGGGGATCTGGCCACGGTCAGCCACATCCTCTTCGCGGTGCCGCCGGGGGCGCCCCTCGACGCCATCCGCCATCAGGCCGAGAGCACGCTGACGAAGCTGCTCGCGGACGGCGATGCCTTCGAGAGCGTCGCGCGGGATTTCTCGAACTGCCCGACGGGGGCCAATGGCGGCTGGCTCGGCACGCTGGGCCGGGGCGAGTCGTATCCGGAGTTCGAATCGGCCGTCCTGCCCGGGGACGCGCTGGGTCTGCTCACGTATCTGGTCCGGACGCGCGCCGGGTTCCACATCGTGAAAGTCCACGACCGGCGGCCGGGGCGCACGCTGGGCTTCGACGAGGTCCGGGAGGACATCGCCCTGCATCTCGGGGGCCGGGCGCAGGTGAATGCGCTCCTCAAGACGGTGCAGAAAGTGGTCGCAAATGGTGACGAGCGTCGCCCCGCGGAGGATCCGGCATCCGGTCCCCGGGCCGGCGCGGACGTTCACGTTCACCGTTTCGCGAAGAGAGGACCATGACCCATCCCCCCCACAAAGTGTCGGCGCTGTCCCGCGTGGTCAGCATGAATGAGGAGATCAAGCGCGTCATCGAGACGGCGTTCCGAGTCAACGTCATGGCGCTCAATGCCATCCTCCTTGCCCGGCGCGCCGGCGTCGTCGCGCGCGGCTTCGGCGTCCTGTCGAACGAGCTGCGCGAGTTCGTCCATCAGCTCGAGGCGTCGATGCGCCGGCTGCAGGACCTGACGGCCGACACCGTCACGGCCGTGTCCGAAGACGCACGCCGGCGCCGGCTCCAGCGGACCCTGCAGGTGACGGCAGCGGAGCTCGCCGGCAAGTCCGCCGGGCGTGCCTCGATCATGGACACCGTGCTCGCCGCGCAGAACCGCTGGACGGAGGCGCGCCGGGACCGTCTGGGTGCGCTGAACCAGTCGTTGCTGCTGAGTCTGTCGGACGCCGATCAGCTGGCGCAGTTCGGCGCCGTGCTGGCCCGCACGGCCAAGATCGAGGCGGCCTACGGCGGGGACTTCGCCGGCTCGTTGACGGAGGTCGCGTCCGAGTTCGGCAACACCATCCAGAAGATCCTCACCAGCCTCGAGACCCTGATGCGACACAACCGGGAGCGCGCATGAAGACCTGCAGCACGATCTATCAGGAAGGCGATCACCGCTGGCTGGTCGTCGCGCGCGACCCGCAGAAGCCCAACTACCTCATCGACACCAACGAGTACGTGATCGTCAGCGGCAACGACGCCCTCATGTGCGACCCGGGCGGTTCGGAGATCTTCCCGGCGGTGTTCTCCGCGCTGAGCGCCGAATTCGACCCGTCGAAGATGAAGGCGCTGTTCGCCTCGCACCAGGATCCGGACATCATCTCGTCGCTCGCGCTGTGGCTCGAATTCAACCCGCAGCTGCGCTGCTACGTCAGCTGGTTGTGGAGCGGATTCATCCCGCACTTCGGCGGGGACGGCGAGACGTTCGTGAGCATCCCGGACGGCGGCATGCAGGTGCCGGTCGGGAACCTCAATCTCGAGGCGATTCCGGCCCACTACCTGCATTCGTCCGGCAATCACCATCTGTACGACCGCAAGGCGCGGATCCTCTTTTCCGGTGACGTGGGGGCGGCCCTGCTGCCGCCGGAAGCCGCCGGCCTGTACGTGGAGGATTTCGACTCGCACATCCGGCGCGCGGAGATGTTCCACCGTCGCTGGATGGGATCGAACGAGGCCAAGAACGACTGGTGCGACCGGGTTGCCGCGATGGAGATCGACATGCTCTGTCCGCAGCATGGCGCCATCTACCGCGGGGCGGACGTCGGGCGCTTCATCCAGTGGTTCCGCGACCTCAAGGTCGGCGTCCTCGGGACCTGACGTGATGCGGCGCCCCTCGCTCTCCACTGTGGTCGCTGCCCCCTCGGGGGGCTCAGTGGCTTCGGACGGCCGGGCGCGATCGGGTGGACTATCCCCCACGCTCCCTTCGGTCGCTGCCCCCTCGGGGGCTCAGTGGCTTCGGACGGCCGGGCGCCACTGAGATGAACGAACTTGCCCTGGCGCGGGCCTTCCACGTGATCGGTGTCGTGTTCTGGATCGGCGGGGTGGCGATGGTGACCACCGTCCTCCTGCCGGCGATGCGGACCACTGTGGAACCGCGCCGGCGGGTCGATGTCTTCGAGGCCATCGAAGGACGCTTCGCCTGGCAGTCCCGCTTCACCACGCTGCTCACGGCCGCGACGGGGTTCTATCTCGTGGTGCGGCTCGACCTGTGGCACCGGTTCCAGGAGCCGGGCTACTGGTGGATGCATGCGATGGTGGCGGTGTGGACGCTCTTCACGCTCATGCTGTTCGTGCTGGAACCGCTGGTCCTGCGCCGATGGTTCGGGCGGGTGGCCGAGCGCCGTCCGGAACGGGTCTTCGCCCTGCTGCAGCGCTTGCACTGGGCACTGCTCATCGCGAGCCTGATCACGGTGGTCGGCGCCGTGCTCGGCGCCCACGGAGGTCTGTGATGGAGTACGGCGCCGTCAAGGTCGTGCACATGACCTGCGCTCTCGTCAGCTATGTCCTGTTCGTGCTGCGCGGACTGTGGCGCTTCACCGACTCGCCCTTGGCCGGGCAGCGGTGGACCCGCATCGTGCCGCACGTGAACGACACCCTCCTGCTCGCCGCGGCCCTGACGCTCGCCTGGCGGCTCGTCCCGTTTCCAGCCTTCCACGACTTTCTCGCGGCGAAGGTGCTGGGACTCGTGACGTACATCCTCTTGGGAATGCTCGCCTTCCGCTGGGCGGCGACGCGACGGATGCAGGTAGTGGCATGGCTGACGGCGCAACTCGTGTTCTTCTACATCGTGGCCGTGGCGATCAGCAAGCGCCCCTGGCCCGGAATCGGAGCGACATCGTAGGCACCGTCTCTCACATCGAAGGAGACGGATCATGAGAAAGACCAGGGGTGGTACCGCCGGCATCGTGGCCGGCGTGATGCTGGGGATGATGGCGGGCGGGGCCGGTGCGGCCGACGCGCCGGCGGCGCCGAAGACGGCCGACTCGGCGATGGAGGCGATCACCGGCGGCAAGCTGATCTTCAATCTGCGCCCGCGCTACGAGTATTTCGACCAGGACGGCAAGACCGAGGTCGGCAACGCCTTCACCAACCGAACGCTGTTCGGCTGGGAGACGCTGCCCTACCACGGATTCTCGCTGCGCTTCGAAGGGATCAACGTCGCCCGCATCGGCGAACAGCACTACATCGACGTGCCGACGGCACAGACACGCTATCCGACCATTGCGGACCCGGAAGACACGGACGTCAACCAGCTCTACGTCGACTACACCGGAATTCCCGACACGAAGATCCGTGCCGGACGCATGGCGCTGAAGCTCGACAACGTGCGTTTCATCGGCAACGTCGAATTCCGCCAGGTGATGCAGGTGTTCAACGGCGCGCTGATCGAGAACCGGAGCCTGCCGAACGTCGAACTGCAGCTCGCGCACTTCCAGCGCGTGAAGAACATCTATGCGATCCAGCGGCAGACGCACGTCGAGATCGCCCGCGCGGCCTGGACGTTCAAGCCCGAGAACCAGCTCGTGGCCTACGGCTACTTCCAGGACCAGCCCAACACGGGGCAGGTGACCGGCCTGGCGGACAACTCGAACCGCATCCTCGGGCTCCGTGCCAACGGCGCGTGGCCCCTGAGTGGCGCGTACAAGCTGCCCTACACGGCCGAGTACGCCAAGCAGGACAAGTACGCCGATGGGGACGCGAAGATCGACGCAAGCTACTGGCGCCTCGGTGCCGGCGTCCAGCGCGACAAGACCTTCATCCGCTTCGACCACGAGCATCTCGGCAGCAACAACGGTCTCTACGCCTTCCAGACGCCGCTGGGCACGAACCATCTGTTCCAGGGCTGGGTCGACCTGTTCCTCGTCACGCCGGTGCAGGGCATCCGGGATTCGTACGTGTCCGCCGGCACCATGCTCTGGGGCGTGCAGCTCTATACCGAACTGCACGATCTGCGCTCCGCGGTCGGCAACCTGCACTACGGCAAGGAGTGGGACATCGGCATCACCAAGGCCTTCACGAAGCAGCTGACCGGCAAGATGGAGTACGGCGCGTTCCGCGAGGACGACGTCCTGACGCCCGCCTCGGCCCGCAAGCGCGATTCGACGAAGTTCTGGCTCACGATGATCTACAACTACTGATCGGCCGCGCCCCCCCCGATCCCGCACGGGGCGGGGGGCACGGCGGCTCGTCCGGCTTCTCCCTTTCTCAAGATCGACAATGCCCGTCCGATACCTCCACAATTGACTCCCGCCCGGGGGGCCTTCGGACACCGTCGACCGGTGGTTCGGGCCCCCGGGGTTCAACGTGGATCGGGAAGAGGATTGGATCCGAAACTGGCGATTCCCGCGGGACCCGCACGTGCGCCGGGCCTGCCGTCGATGGAGCGGCGCCTGATGGTGCTGCTGCCGGCACTGGCGGGCATCCTGATCACCGCCATCGTCTCCATCGTGGCGGCGACGCTCTGGCAAAGCCGGCAGGAGGCGCTCGACGCCGCGCATACCACCACGCGCAACCTCAGTCGCGTCCTGCAGGAGCAGACCGAGCGGACGCTGCGCGTGATCGACGCCCGCCTGTCGAGCGTCACGCTGCTCTGGTCACAGGTCGATCTGCGCCGTACCCGTTCCCCGGATGAGATGCACCGCCTGCTCCGCGATCAGGCGGGTGCGTCGGACTACATCCGGGACATCTACATCATCGATCCCGCCGGGCAGATGATCTATCACTCCCATCGGGTTCCCGACCGGACGCTGAACTTCGCCGACCGCGAGTATTTCCGGGTCCATCGCGAGCGCGATGCCGGCCTGTTCGTGAGTACGATGATGCTGGGACGCATCACCGGTCGCTGGGGCATGGTGCTGAGCCGGCGCCTGACCGATCCGGATGGCTCGTTCGGCGGCGTCCTCGTCGCTGCGCTCGAGCGGCAACGAGTGGAGAGGGACTACGCCGGCGTGGACGTCGGCACGCAGGGCATGATCAACCTGCGCAACGTGAACGGCCAGCTCATCATTCGCGTGCCGCGGATCGAGGCGATGGAGGGGCAGTACCTCCAGTCGACGCCGGAACTCCTGCGGGCGATCCGGAGCGACGGCACCGCGTCGGGCGAGATCGACAGCCTGGTCGATCACGTCCCCCGCATCTACACGGCGAACATCGTCCCGGACCGTCCGCTCATGGTGTTCGTGGGTCTGAGCCGGAACGAAGTGCTGATGCCCTGGTGGCGGGCGGTGGTCGTGTACGGCACCGTCACGACGGTCCTGGTGGTGGGGATCGTCTGGCTCACGCGACGCCTGCTCCGGGAGGTCCGCGCGCGGGACGAGGCGATGATCTCGCTGGCGGGCCGCGAAGCGATCGTGCGGGAGCACCGTGACCACTTGAGCGAACTCGTCGCAGCCCGGACGCAGGAACTGATGGCGGCAAAGGTGGCGGCCGAGAGCGCCAACGTCGCCAAGTCGGAGTTCCTCGCGAACGTGTCGCACGAATTGCGCACGCCGATGCACGCAATCCTCTCGTTCGCCCGTCTGGGGCAGGACAAGGTGGAGGACGGCACTGCAACGCCTGCCAAGATCGGCCAGTACCTGAAGCGCATCGACCAGAGCGGCGAACGGCTGCTTCGGCTCCTCAACGACCTGCTCGATCTGTCGAAGCTCGAGGCGGGCAAGATGACTTACGAAATGACTACCGTCGACGTGCATGCCCTTGCGCTCGAGGCCGTGACGGAGATCGCGGTCGTGGCGCGCAACAAGGGCGTCTCGGTGTCGGTGCTGCCGCCGGCGGGTGAAAGAACGGCACAGTGCGATGCCGTGCGCATGGCCCAGGTGTTGCGCAACCTGCTCTCCAACGCCGTCAAGTTCACGCCCGAGGGCGGCAGGGTCGGTGTCGAATTCGATGATCGCGAAATACTCGCGGACGGGCGTGCGGCATTGCGGATCTCGGTCGTCGACGAGGGCGCCGGCATTCCCGACACGGAACTCCAGTCCATCTTCGACAAGTTCGTCCAGAGCAGCACGACGAAGAGCGGCGCCGGCGGTACCGGGCTCGGTCTCGCGATCTGCCGCGAGATCGTTTACCACCACGAAGGCCGCATCTGGGCCGAGAACAATCCGAAGCGCGGCGCAACCGTGCACGTCCTGCTGCCGCGTCCGGTCGACGTCACCGGCGGGACGGGAGAGCCGCCCGAGTCGCGGGCGGCCTGAATCTCGCGGATTGTCAGCGCCGGGCGCCGATCACCGTTTCCATCCGCGCCAGCGCTTCCGTCAGTTGCGATCGCGGACACGCGAAGTTCAATCGCAGCCAGCCCGGCGTCCCGAAGTCCGCGCCGTCGTACAGCCCGACCCCGGCGGCCTCGAAGGTCTGGACCGGGTGATCGATGCCCGAGGACCGGATGTCGATCCAGGCGAGATACGTCGCTTCCACGTGCGTCATCGAGAAACCCGGCCAGGACGCCACGCGCGTCTGCAGCAGATCGCGGTTCGCGCGCAGGTAGGCGACCAGCGCCTCCCGCCACGGCTCGCCGTCCCGGTACGCGGCCAGCGTGGCCCACAGTCCGATCGTCATCGGGCGGTGCACGATCCCCTTCATGACGCTCGTCACGCGACGTCTCAGCGCCGCGTCGGGGATGATCGCGAAGGCCGCGCCGAGACCGGGCAGATTGAAGGTCTTGGAGGCCGCCATCAGCGTGATCGTGCGGCGAGCGACTTCCGGATCGAGCGAAGCGAGCGGAACGTGGCGTTTGTCCTCGTCCAGGATCAGGCCGCAGTGGATCTCGTCGGAACACATGACGATGTCGCGTCGAAGGCACTCGTCGGCCAGTGCCGATAGCTCGTCCCGCGAGTACGCGCGGCCCACCGGATTGTGCGGGTTGCACAGCAGGAACAGGCTCGTGCGCGATGTCGCCGCGTCCGCGAGTGCCTCGCGAGGAAAGTGCCATCCGGCAGCGTCCTGCACGAGGGGCGCACGGACCACGCCGCGGGAGGCGTTCACGGGGGCGGACAGAAACGGCGGGTAGATGGGTGTCCCGGTGAGCACGTCGTCCCCGGGATCGCCGACGGCGCGGCAGACGATGTTGAGGCCGGAGACCAGTCCCGGCAGCCACACGAACCACGACGGGTCAGGCGACCAGCCGTAGCTCCGCGCCAGCCTCGCGATGATCGTCTCCACCAGTTCCGGACCCGGCTCGATGTACCCGAACACGCCGTGGTCGACGCGATCGTGCAGCGCGCGAAGCACCTCGGGCGGCGAACGGAAGTCCATGTCCGCCACCCACATCGGGACCACGTCGCGCCCGCGGTACTTGTCCCACTTGAGGCTCCAGGTGCCGCGGCGGTCGAGGAGGGTGTCGAAGTCGTATTGCATGCTGTGAAGACGTGAATTCCGTGAAGGTGTGAGGACGTGAAGTCGTGGTGGAGGACGGGAGCACGAAATGGCGGGGGCGGTCCCGTGCCTGGCGTCTCGATCGCGTCATGACCCATCCCCACCTCGATCCTCCCCTTGAAGGGGAGGACGTGAGTCACCTTCCCCTTCAAGGGGAAGGATGGGATGGGGATGGGTCGTGCGCCACGAACCCGAACGCGGCCGTCCATGTCTCCACGCCTTCACGACTTCACGCCTTCACGGCACTCGCCGGTTCCCGCAGATCCTTGAGGATCTCCCGCACCCGCACGATCCGCATCGCCACTTCGGACAATTTCGATTCGATCCGCAGCCGGTCCGGTCCGGCGAGCCGCCATCCCTTGCGGGTCTGCACGAGCTGGATGATCCGCTGGGGTTCCACGGCCGGATGCGGCCCGAAGGTGATGAGGATCGCCTCGACGGCGGCGTCGATGCGGACGATGCCGAGGGGCTCGGCCAGCAGGCGCAGCCGGTGCGTCTCGACCAGCGACCGTGCCGGGTCGGGCAGCCGGCCGAAGCGGTCGACCAGTTCCTCCTGCATCTTCTCCAACTGGTCCAGGCTCTCGCAATTGGCGAGACGCTTGTACAGCACGAGACGCTCGTGCACGTCGGCGCAGTAGTCGTCGGGCAGCAGGGCGGGCGCATGCAGCTTGATCTCGACGGTCGCGTGCAGCGGACCTTCCAGATCCGGTTCCTTGCCCGCCTTCAGCGAGCGCACCGCGTGGTTCAGCATGTCGATGTACAGGCTGAAGCCGACTTCCTGCATCTCGCCGCTCTGCGAATCGCCGAGCACCTCGCCGGCCCCGCGGATCTCGAGGTCGTGCATCGCGAGGTAGAAGCCGGACCCCAGCTCCTCCATCATCTGGATCGCCTCGAGGCGCTTCTTCGCCTGCGAGGTGATGCCTTCCTCGTCCGGTGTGAGCAGATACGCGTAGGCCTGATGGTGCGAGCGGCCCACCCGACCGCGCAGCTGGTGCAATTGCGCGAGCCCGAAGCGGTCGGCGCGGTTGATGATGATGGTGTTCGCCGTGGGCACGTCGATGCCGGTCTCGATGATCGTCGTGCACAGCAGCACGTTGAAGCGCGACTGGTAGAAGTCGCGCATCGCGTGCTCCAGCTCGCGTTCGTTCATCTGGCCGTGCGCCACGCGGATGCGGGCCTCGGGCAGCAGCGCCTGGAGCTTCGCTTCCCAGTTGCCGATCGTCTCCACCTCGTTGTGGAGGAAATACACCTGACCCCCGCGCTTCAGTTCGCGCAACACCGCCTCGCGCACCAGTCCCTCGGAGAAGCGCGAGACGAAGGTCTTGATGGCGAGCCGCTTCTGCGGCGCCGTCGCGATGACCGAGAAGTCGCGCAACCCTTCGAGCGACATCGCCAGCGTGCGCGGGATCGGCGTGGCCGTGAGCGTCAGCACATCGACCTCGGCGCGGAGCTGCTTCAGCCGCTCCTTCTGCCGGACGCCGAAGCGATGTTCCTCGTCGATGATCACGAGGCCGAGGTTCTTGAACTTGACGTCCTGGCTGAGCAGCTTGTGCGTGCCGATGACGATGTCGATGGAACCCTCGGTGATGCCCTTCACCGCGACGGACGATTCCTTCGCCGAACGGAAGCGCGACAGTTCGGCCAGCTTCACCGGCCAATCCGCGAACCGGTTCGAGAAATTGTGGAAGTGCTGTTCGGCGAGCAGCGTCGTCGGCACGAGCACCGCGACCTGCTTCCCGTCGGCGACGGCGACGAAGGCGGCGCGCAGCGCGACTTCGGTCTTGCCGAACCCGACGTCGCCGCAGATCAGCCGGTCCATCGGCTTGCCCGACTGCAGATCCTGGATCACGGCCTCGATGGCCGTCGACTGATCGGGCGTCTCCTCGAAGGGGAAGCCGGCCGAGAAGGCCTCGTAGTCGTGATGCTGGAGCTTGAACGCGTAGCCCTGGCGCGCCGCGCGCTGCGCATAGAGATGCAGCAGCTCCGCGGCCGTGTCGCGCACCTGCTTGGCGGCCTTGCGGCGGGCCTTCTGCCAGTCGCCGCTGCCCAGCTTGTGAAGCGAAACATCCTCGGCCGACGCCCCGGCGTAGCGGCTGATCACCTGCAGCTGCGAGACCGGCACGTACAGCTTGTCGCCGCCGTCGTATTCGAGCGTGAGGAATTCGGCCGGACCGTCGCCCAGGTCCATCGAGATCAGACCGAGATAGCGGCCGATGCCGTGGCTCTCGTGCACGACCGGGTCCCCGACCTTGACCTCGGAGAGGTCGCGCAGCACGTTCTCGGCGGAGGTGCGCTTCTCGCGTTCCCGGCTGCTTCGCGAGCGCGTGGCGGCGGCGTACAGCTCCGTCTCGGTGATGAACGCGAGGCTCTGGTCGGGCAGGACGAAGCCATCGTGCAGCGGGGACACCGTCAGCGCAAAGCGCGCGTCCGACGCGAGGAAGGCCGCGTAGTCGTCGACCGGTTCCGGTGCGAGCGCGTATTCCCGCAGGAACTCGATCATCGTCTCGCGGCGTCCCATGCTCTCCGCGGCGAGCAGCACGCGGCCGGAGAACGTGCCGAGGAATCCCTTCAGCGCCGTGAGCGGATCGTGCGCGCGACGGTCCACGGCCACCTTGGGCACGATGAACGCCGCCGCCGGGACGTGGATGTCGTTGCCGGCGCTCAGGTCCACGCGCGCGAACGTCTTCAGGGAGCCGAAGAACTCGTCCTCGCGCTGGAACAGGTCGACGGGCGGCAGCAGTGGATGATTGGAGTCGCCGCGCAGCAGGTCGTAGCGGGATTGCGTGTCGGCCCAGAAGTGGCGAATCGCGTCGGTGGTATCACCCTGGGTTGCGATGACGGCGCCTTCGGGCAGATAGCCGGTGAGGACGGCGGTCTCGTCGAAGAACAGCGGCAGGTAGTACTCGATGCCGGCCGGGATCACGCCGCCGCCGATGTCCTTGTAGACGCGCCGCTTCGACGGATCGCCTTCGAACACTTCGCGGAAGCGGCGGCGGAACTGCGTGCGCCCGGCCTCGTCGAGCGGAAACTCGCGTGCGGGCAGCAGGCGGACTTCCTTCACCTTGTAGATGCTGCGCTGGGTGTCGACGTCGAACGTGCGGATCGATTCGATCTCGTCGTCCATCAGGTCGATGCGGTAGGGCACGGCCGAGCCCATGGGGAACAGATCGATGAGGCCACCGCGATAGCTGTACTCCCCGGGCGCCACGACCTGAGACACGTGCGTATAGCCCGCCATCGTGAGCTGCTCGCGGAAGGTCTCCGGCTTCATGCGTCCGCCCTGTTCGAGGAAGAACGTGTAGGCGGAGAGATAGGCGCGCGGCGGCAGGCGCATCAGCGCCGTCGAGATGGGCACGATCACGACATCGGCTGTGCCGGTGGCGAGCAGGTAGAGCGTCTCGAGCCGCTCCGACACGAGGTCCTGGTGCGGCGAGAACGCGTCGTACGGCAGCGTTTCCCAGTCGGGGAGGACGTGCGCTTTCAAGGCCGGGTCGAACCAGCGGATCTCGTCCAGCAGACGGCGCGCGTCGACGGCGCTGGCGGTGATGACGCACAACGGCTTGCGGGTAGCGGCGAGTTCGGCCAGCGCGAGCGCGTCGGAGGAACCGGGCAGGGCGCCGGTCGTGTGGCGCTGGCCACGCGGCGGAACGGGAAGGGACAGCAGCATGCGGGGAGACCACGAAACGGAGGCGCCGGATTATCCCCGAAACGGGTGGCGGTCGCGGGGCAGCCGGCGTTCTGTCGAGGATGGCGTCGACACCGACTCCCGCGCTGGCCGGCGCCTCGACTTCACGCCCTCGGCGCCATCGCTCGCAGCAGGCATCGTGACCGATCGGCTTTGTCCGGTTGCTCGAGCCCGTCGATAATGGGGCCATGACTTCCGACGCCTCGAATGCCCGTTTCATCGCCCTCGTCCCGGCCGCCGGCAGCGGCAACCGGCTGGGCGGCGATCGGCCCAAGCAGTACCGTGAACTTGCCGGCCGTCCCATGCTCTGGCACACCCTGACCCGACTGGCCTCGCATCCGCTCATCGAGACCGTGGCGGTAGTGCTCGCGACGGACGACGGCGTGTTCGACTCGATGGACTGGCGCGGTGTCGGCGGCCTGCGCCCGGTTCGATGCGGCGGCGAGACGCGCGCGCACTCGGTGCGCAACGGACTCGCCTCGTTGCAGGACGAGGTGGCGGCGGACGACTGGATCCTCGTCCATGACGCCGCCCGGCCCTGTCTTTCGCACGAGGTCATCGACCGGCTCGTCGCCGCCCTGGCGGACGACGCGGTCGGCGGCATCGCGGCGTTGCCGGTGGCGGACACGCTCAAGCGTGCGACGTCGGCGGGGCGCATCCGCGAGACCGTCCCGCGCGAAGGGCTCTGGGCGGCCCAGACGCCACAGATGTTCCGGTACGGGCTGCTGGCGTCGGCGCTGGCGGGCCCGCTGGACGGGATCACCGACGAGGCGTCCGCAATGGAGCAGGCCGGACACGCCCCCCGGCTGATCGAGGGCGACCCGGCGAATCTCAAGGTGACCTTCGAGCGGGACCTGGCCAGCGCGGAGCGTTGGCTCGCCGCGCATCCTCACCTCGCCCTGTAGCGGCCGGACCGCCCAAGGAAACGGGCCGGTCCGGGAACCGGCCCGTGTCTCGGCGTCCTTCGAGTCTCAGCGCCGGCGTCGGCGCAGCGCGAGTCCCATCAGTCCGGCCCCCACGGCCATCGTGGCCCAGGTCGAGGGTTCCGGCACGGCTGGCGCGTTGTACGTGATGCTGAGTGCGTCGATGCCCCAGGCCTCGTCGGTGCTGCCCTGCCAGCCGCCGCCGCTGGCCTGAAGCGCGAGCGTCAGGGTCGACCCGGTGTGGGCGAACGTGGTCGCGGTGGCCGTGCCCATGTCGACGATCGTGTCCGAGTAGAACCCGTTGCCGTTCGCCTGCACGTAGTGAGCGACGACCGTTCCGCCACCGAAGACCTCGGTGCCCTGGGCGTTGTTGCCCGTCCAGGAGGCGACGAGCGTTCCGTCCACGTAGAAGTCCAGACTGTCGGGAGCGCAACAGCTGCCGTCGAATCCGTCCCAGCTTTCCAGGAAACCCAACAGGAAGCTGGCGGATACCTGCGTGTGCGGAGCCAGGTTCGTCAGGGTGAGCGTGGACATCGCAGCCGGGTTGCCGGTGCTGCTGTTCAGGAAGTAGCTGCCCGTCCAACTGCCGAACGTCGTGGCGGTGTCGAGAGCGCCATTGGTGAGGGCCGTGACACCGATGCCGGTGCCGATCGTCTCGTTGCCGTCGAAGTCGTTGGAGTAGAGGGTGGCCGCGGAAGCGTGGCCCGCGAGCAAGGCGAGGGCGCCTGCCGCAAGTGTCGTGCGTGTCATGTCGGGTCTCCTGATCAAGGGGGGCGTTGCCGGGTGTGCGTTGCACCCACTTTCGCCATGGGCAAGCGCCTGCCCCGAAATCTATCGGAATACGAACTTCGTTCCAAGAGGGAGGGGTGCCCCCGGCCGCTGCCGATCAACGGGAGGCTGACGGTGGCCGGCATCGGTCCGAATCCGTATGGAATCCCTCTGTGGGCCGCGACTATGCTGGCGACCGATTCGGAGGCGTTCCCCCGGAGACCATGACCCGACGCCGTGCGCAACCCGCCAAGCTCACCCGACCGCGGCTGCACGCCCCTGTGGCGCGGGAGCGCCTGTTCCGTCGGCTGGACGACCTGCGCGCGCGACCGGTCGTCTGGGTCACCGGTCCCCCCGGGGCGGGCAAGACGACGCTGGTGGCCGGCTACCTCGACGCGGCGGATCTGAACGGCCTGTGGTATCTCGCCGACGCGGCCGACTCGGATCCGGCGACGTTCTTCCTCTATCTCCGCGAGGCGGTGGCGGCATTCGGCCGCCAATCGGCCCGACCCCTCCCGCTCTTCACGCCCGAGTACCTGCCCGACATCGCCGGCTTCGCGCGCCGTTTCTTCCGCGAGGCCTTCCGCCGCCTGCCGCCTCAGACGCCGATCGTCATCGACAACTATCACGAACTGGCGACCGACTCGCCGCTGCACGCAGCGCTGGCGGCGGCGTCGGGGGAGATTCCTTCCGAAGCCAACGTGGTCGTGGTCAGCCGCGCCGAGCCGCCGCCGGCCTACGCCGAGTTGCTTCTGCGTGAGTGCATCTCGGTGCTGCCCTGGGCCGAGCTCAAGCTGACGGCGCCGGAATGCGAGGCAGTGGCCGCGGCCCGGGGCGTCCGGGACGCCGGGCTGGCCGCGCGACTGCATGCGCAGACCGACGGGTGGTTCGCGGGACTGGCCCTGCTGCTGGAGCGGGCCAACACCGGGGCGACGTCGCGTGCCGCGGTGCGGGCGGACGCCCTGGAGATCGTGTTCGACTTCTTTGCGCAGGCCATCTTCGACGCGGCGCCGGCCGAGGTGCAGCGTGTCTTCCTGACGGCGGCGCAGATTCCCCGCGTCACCGGTTCCCTCGTCGCGAGGCTGAGCGGCATCGCCGCGGCGGAGGAGCATCTCGCCGCCTTCCACCGTCGGCACCTGTTCGTCGAACGCACGGATGGCGGGGAACGCGCGTACCGCCTGCACGCACTGTTCCGGGCATTCCTGCGGCAGCGCGGCCCCTCGGCCCTGGACCCCGAGACCCTGCGTGCCATCGCACCGACCGCGGCGCGGGTCATGGAAGATGACGGGGCGCTCGAAGACGCCTTCGTCCTGTGGGCCGACGCGGGCCACGCATCGGAGGCGGTCCGGGTCTTCGGGGCAGCTGCGCCGACGTTGCTCGCACAGGGCCGGTGGCGCACCTTGCTGGACTGGGTGGCCGTGCTGGGAGACTTGGGACACGGGGCGGATCTCCGGGTCCGCTACTGGGCGGGTCGTGCGCGCCTCCACCAGGACCGGATCGCGGCGCGCCGGGACCTGGAAGCCGTCTACGCGGCCTTCGTGGCGGCGGACGATCCGGTCGGGCAACTGCTCAGTGCGACGGCCGTGCTCGAAGCGCTCCATCTGCACTATCGCGATTTCCGGGCGATGGATGCGTGGATCGAGCGCTTGGCGGCCCTGCTGGCCGGCGGGCCGCCGCCGCTTTCGCCGGACGACGAGTTGCGCGTGCAGACGGCCCTGCTGATCGCGTCGACGTACCGCATGCCGGAGCATCCGGCCCTGAACAGCGCGCGTGCCCGCGTGGAAGCGCTCATCGACGGCCCCGTCAACGTGAATCTGAAGGTGACGGCCGCGAGCGTGCTGCACGGACTCGAGAACACGACGCTCGACGTCACGGCCGCCGAACTTGCCGCACGCGTGGCGCGTCCGCTGCTGCGATCGGCGGAGGTAACGGTGCAGACAGCCGGCTTCTACCTGGCGATGGAGGGCTACACGGCGTACATGCATGGCCGCTATGACACGGCATTGGCCACGCTGGCCGAGGCCGACGCCGTCATCGAGGGCCACGGACTGAAGGAACTGGGGATCAACGTCAGTCACTGGCGGGCGCTGTGTCAGCGGCGTGCCGGCATGACCGATGCGGCCGAGGACACCCTCCGGAGGATGGAGGACGAGATCGCTTCGCTCGACGCCGCGTTTGCGCCGAGGGACTTCATCCGCGCCTGCCTCGCGTTCGATCGCGGTCGCTACCGGGAGGCCGTGGACGCGGCATCGAGCGGTCTCGAAGTCACGTCCGGGGGCGGCCAGTTCATCGGGACCATGCTGGTCGGCCTCGTCACCGCGAACCTTTTCATCGGCTCAGGTGAATACGCTCGAGCCGAGACCGTTCTCGACGATCTTCGGCGGCACGTCACCGGCCCGGTGACGGACCACTTTCTGGCGGCCATCGAACTCAATACGGCCTGGCTGGCGCATCGCTCCGGCGATCTGCCACGGCGGGACCGTCATCTGGCCGACGCGCTGCATTGCTCGACCGATCCCCGTGCGCGCGAACGACTGCGCTGGTATCCCAATGCACTGTCCGAGTTGCTGCCGGAGGCGATCGCGCAACGCATTGACGTGGAGGCGGCCCGCGATCTCGCGCGGCTGCCGCAGATCGCACCCGTGCGTCTCGACCTCGAGCACTGGCCCTGGAAGATCCGCGTCCTGACCCTCGGACACTTCGAGGTGCAGGTCGATGATCGACCCCTTCGGTTCGGGCGCAAGGTTCCGAAGCGGACACTCGCCGTGCTCAAGGCGCTCATCGCCCTCGGCGGGGAGGGGGTGCCCGAAGAACGTCTCATCGACGCGCTGTGGCCCGGCGAGGACGCGGATACGGCGGCGCACTCGCTGATGGCCGCACTGCATCGCCTGCGCGGGTTGCTCGGTCACGGCGAAGCAGTCATCCAGCGGGGCGGCCGCCTGTCGATCGACCGGCGGCTCTGCTGGATCGACGCCTTGAGCCTGCCGCCGGAGAGCGATGCACTCGACGCTTGCCGCGAGTTCCTGTGCCGGTATCGCGGCCCCTTTCTCGACGGCGACACGGGCGAACCGTGGGCGCTGCCGCTGCGCGAGCGTCTGCGCGGTCGGTTCGTGCGGGCCGTGCAGATCGTCGCGGCGGATTGCGAGAGGAAGGGCGAACTCGACGCCGCGCTTGCCCTCCACGAACGCGGCATCGCGGCCGATCCGCTCGTGGAAGCGTTCTACCAGGGCGCGATCCGATCGCTCATCGCGGCGGGTCGGTCGGCCGAGGCCGGCAGCGTGTACCGGCGCCTCCAGCGGACCCTCGGGGTGGCGCTCGGCACCCATCCATCGCCGGAAACCCGGCGCCTGATCGAGTCGCTGATCCGTATCGAATAACTATGCGGCCGGCGTCCACCATGGGCGCCACGTCGAATGCAGTGAAGCCCATGTCCGGTCCGCGCACCTACATCGTCCGCATCTATCGTCAGGGATTCCGGTCCCTGACCGGGACGCTGGAAGACGCGGACACCGGCGGCGTGCGCGGTTTCCAGTCGGTCGAGGAACTGGGAAAGCATCTGCACGCGCCGATTCCAGCCGGGCGCGATCCGCTCGACGGCGAAGTCCCCATCGATGCTGCCCCGAAAGGAGATTGAGTCATGAACAGAGTGATCGTTGCCCTGGCCGCCTGCGTTCTCGGTCCTGTCGGTTCCGCCGCCCTCGCTGCCGATGCCTTGCCCCGCAGCGGCAGCATTCACTTCCACACCGGCTGGCGCTTCACGGGGGACCCGGTGACCGTGGCCGACAAGCGGGTCATGGGAAGCGGCCGGGTCACCGGCATCACCTTCAACGATCGCGGCAGCGGTCCGCTCCACCAGGGACCCGCCAACTGCTTCGACGCTTTCGTGGTCGTCGACGGGCGCGGAATCGACAAGGGTTTCTGCACGTTCAGCGATGCCGACGGTGACCGGATCTTCACCGACTTCACCGGCGTGCTCGTTCCCGAAGGCGGTGGCAACGGCACCAACGAGATCACGGGCGGCACGGGCAAGTACGCAGGCGTCCAGGGCAGCGGACCGTGGAAATGCAAGCCGGCCGGCAGCAATGGCGAACTGCAGTGCGTGCAGCGCCTCGACTATCGATTGCCCTGATCGGTCCGTGGCGCGGAGGCGGCCGGCATCGCGCCGCTGCCGCACCGCGTCTCCGGTGACGTCTCCGGAAACGGCCGCCTATGCGCCGGCGCGCTTGAGCTCCTGCAACTCCACGGTGGCGCTCGCCCCCGTCTCGTCGGTGAGCCACACCTGGCCGTCCTGGAGGGTGGCCGTCAGCCGCATCGTTCGCCGGGCGAGCGCCGCGAGCGCTTGCGTCGACGCGACCGGCAGCGCGATGACGGTGAGTGAATCGAGCTTCGCCAGATCGCGTTCGTTCTGCTGCCACCAGAGATCCGCCGCCCGGCCGCCATACGGCAGCACGACCACCTGATCGGCGCGGCCGCAGGCCTTGCGCAGCCGTCTCGGATCCGGGAGTCCCACGTCGATCCACGTCAGGATGCGTCCCGTCAGATCCCGGTGCCAGAGGTCCGGTTCGTCCTCGGTCGACAGTCCCTTGCCGAATTCCAGCGCCTCGTCCGCATGCAGCGCGAACGCCAGCAGGCGGACCATCATCCGCTCCTCGGTTTCCGACGGATGCCGGGCGATCGTCAACGCGTAGTCGTGGTAGTGACCTCGGCCGATGTCCGAGATCGAGAGCTCGGCCTTGTGGATGGTGGACTTGAGGGCCATGCCGGATCCGTGTGCGTGTGAAGCGGTGAAGGGTACCCAAGATCGCCGGCTGCGTCGCACGCATCGCGGGCTCGAACACCGCGGGCGCAGGCCGGTACGGGCCGAGGCGCAACCCATCGCCGTGTCGTCGTGACTTCGCGGCTGTACGCCCGCCCGACCGCGTCGGCCCCTTCCCCTCGGTCGCGACGGCTGCTAGCGTTCGTCCTCTCTTCGAACGACGAATCACGATGACTTTCCGGATCGGTCAGGGTTTCGACGTCCACGCGCTCGTCGCGGGACGACCGCTCGTGCTGGGCGGCGTGACCATCCCCTACGACAAGGGGCTGCTCGGACACTCCGATGCCGATGCCCTCCTGCATGCGCTGTGCGATGCGCTGCTCGGCGCCGCCGCGCTGGGCGACATCGGCCGGCACTTCCCGGACACCGATCCGGCCCATGCCGGCGCCGACAGCCGGGGGCTGCTCCGCGAGGTCGTGCGCAAGGTGCGCGGGGCCGGTTACGACATCGTCAACGTCGACGCGACGATCATCGCCCAGGCGCCGAAGATGGCGCCGCACATCCCGGCCATGGTGACCCGCATCGCGCAGGACCTCGGGATCGCGCCGGGCCAGGTCAACGTGAAGGCGAAGACCACCGAGAAGCTCGGCTTCACCGGGCGGGGCGAGGGCATCGCGACCGAAGCGATCGCGCTGCTCCGGTCGACGACGTCGGCCTAGCGGATCCGCCTCCCGTGTCCGCCGAATCCAGTCCCGGTCTCGTCCGCGTCTTCTATGCGCTGTGGCCGTCCCCGTCCATCGCGCGCGAACTGGCGTTGCACGGCAAGGCGCTGACGGTGGAGACCGGCGGCCGGTCCATGCGGCCGGAGACGGTGCACCTCACGCTCGCGTTTCTCGGGGACGTGGCGTCCGACCGCCTGCCGGAGCTGATCGCGCTGCCGCCCACCGTGACCGGCGTGCCGTTCGGCCTCGACCTCGACCGGCTGGGCGTGTGGTCGCGCAACGGCATCGGGTGGGCCGCGCCGTCGGAGCCGCCGGAGGCGCTGATCGCGTTGCAGTCGGCGCTCGAAGGCTGGCTGCGCACGCGCGGGTTTGCGCCGGACCGGCGGGCGTTCCGGCCGCACATCACGCTGGTCCGCAATGCCGCCGGCGACTGGCCGCTCGCCCGCATTCCGGCGGTGGAGTGGGACGTGACCGACTTCGTGCTGGTGCGGTCGAACCGCAACGGCGGCGGCGCGAGCTACGAAGTCCTTGCGCGCTTCTCCTTGACCAGCCACTGACCGCTCACGCGGCTTCGCGTGCCGCGTCGCCGATCGGCAATTCGACGCGGGCCTCGAGCCCGCCGCCCGCACGTGGTCGCAGTCTGAGGTATCCGCCGTGCAGCCGGGCGATGCGATCCACGATCGCGAGGCCGAGGCCGGCTCCGCCCGTGTCGCTGCGCGCATCGTTGAGGCGCGTGAACGGCTGGGTCGCCTTGTCGAGATCCGCCTCCCGGATGCCCGGTCCGCGGTCCAGCACCGAGACCACTGCCGTCTGCCCTTCGTGGCGGGTCTCCACCTCCACCGGCCCCGGGGCGTAGCGCAGCGCGTTGTCGACGAGGTTCGTGATCAACCGCTGCATCGCCAGCGGCTTGATCTGCAGCGGCGGTACACGATCGAGGTGCGAGGTCACCGGTTCGCCGCGCCTCTGATACCGCTCCACCAGCGCGGCGACGAGGGCGTTCAGGTCGGCCGACGGATCGGTCGCCTCGTCGGAGCCCTCGCGGGCGAAGGCGAGGAACTGGTCGATGATCGCGTCCATGTCCTCGATGTCCTGCTCCATGCCCTCGACGACGCCGGCGCCGAGCTGGGGGCGGCTCATCTCCAGCGCCAGCCGCAGGCGCGAGAGCGGCGTGCGCAGGTCGTGCGAGACCCCGGCCAGCAGCACGGCGCGATTGGCTTCCTGCTCGCGCAAGGCGGTGCTCATGCGGTTGAAGGCCTGCGACAGCGTGCGGATCTCGGTCGGTCCCTTTTCCAGGAGCAGGGGCGGGGACTTCCCCGAGGCGATGTCCGCCGCCGCGTCCGTCAGGGCCTGCAGGGGGCGATTCACCCGCAGCATCAGCGTGAGCCCCCCGAACAGCGCGAGGCCCAGGCTCACGAGGCTCCAGCTCGCCCACGTCGTGGCCGGCGGGAGCGTGATGGCGTCCGGCGCGAACACGACCCAGTAGCCCTGCTGCTTGATGCCGATCTTCACCCACAGCGAGTGGTCGGCATCCTCGATCATCGCCAGCGCCTGCACGTTGCCGCCGGACATGCGCTTCAGTTCCCCCGTGACGGCGGCCAGCAGCGGCGAGGAGGGGATCGCGAGCTCGTCCACGTCGAGCGTGGCGGCGGGATACAGGCGGATGTTCTGCTGCAGCGGCAGCTTCTCGCTGAACTTGCGGCGCGACGCCGCCGGCATCGTCTCGAGGGCGGCGCTCACCGTGCTCAGCACCCGGACGATCGTCGAGGCCACGTGTTCGGATTGCGACCGCGCGCTGTTCAGGCGATAGAACTGGATCCACGCCACCTGGCTCGCGATGAGGATCAGCGAGATGAGCAGGACCGAGCGCGCCAGCAGGGAGCGGGGCAGGAGCGGGATCACGATCGAGGCGACGCGTCGTGCCGCGACTACGCCAGCACGAACACGTACCCGTAGCCCCAGACGGTCTGCAGGTGGCGCGGATGGGCGGGGTCGGTCTCGATGAGCTTGCGCAGCCGCGAGACCTGCACGTCGATCGTGCGGTCGAGCATGCCCAGTTCGCGGCCCTTGGCGAGTTCCATCAGGCGCTCGCGCGTGAGGGGCGTCCCGGCGTGCGTGGCGAAGACCTTCAGCAGCGCGAATTCGCCGGTGGTGAGGTTCAGGGTCTCGTCGCCGCGCATCAGGCGCCGGGCGCCGAGGTTGAGCGTGAAGTCGCCGAACCGGATGGGTTCCTCCGCATCGACGGGCGCACTCGGGACCGGCGTCGATCCGCCGCCCCGGCGCAGCACGGCGTTGATGCGCGCCACCAGTTCGCGGGGATTGAAGGGTTTCGGCAGGTAGTCGTCTGCCCCTGTCTCCAGTCCGGCGATGCGGTCGGCTTCGTCGCCCTTCGCGGTCAGCATCACGATCGGGGTGCGGTCGCCCGCCGCCCGCAGGCGGCGACAGATGCTGATGCCATCTTCGCCGGGGAGCATGAGATCGAGCACGACCAGATCGACGCTGCTGCCGCCGAGGGCAAGATCCATCGCCGCGCCGTCCTCGACGGCCTGCACGTGGAATCCCTGGGCCGTCAGGTACTGATGGAGGAGTTCGCGCAGTCGGCGATCGTCGTCCACCACGAGGATGCGGGTGCGGGTGTCTGCCATGGCCGGATTATGCGACAGGCCGGCAGCCGCGACGGTACGATGACGGCACGGATCGGTCCCGGGCGGGACCCCTGCACAGGAGAGATGGCCGCATGGACACCCAGGCATTGTTCGACGAGCTTCGCAAGTTCGACACCCCGACGATCTGCAACGCGCTCGAGATCGTGCGCGGGGCCCGCTTCATCACCGGCTTCACGCGCAAGCGGCTGCTGGCCTCGTTCCCGGCGCTGCCCCCGATCGTCGGTCACGCGCGGACGGTCCGGATCCGCTGCTCCGTGCCCTACGAGTCGAGCGGGCGCAAGGAGCGGCTGCTCGGCTACTACGAGCACCTCGCGAAGAATCCCGGGCCGTGCGTCACCGTGGTCCAGGACGTCGACAGCCAGCCCGGACTCGGGGCGTTCTGGGGGGAGGTGAACACGACCGTCCACGTCGGACTCGGCTGCATCGGCGCGGTCACCAACGGGTCCATGCGCGATCTCGATGCCATGCATCCGAAGTTCCAGTGCCTGGCCGCGACGCTGTCGCCCAGCCATGCCTGGGTGCAGGTCGTGGACTTCGGCCAGCCGGTCGACATCTTCGGCATGGCGGTGACCGACGGCGACATGATCCACGCCGACCGCCACGGCGCGGTCGTGTTCAAGCCGGACGAGCTGCCGAAGCTGCCGGCGGCCCTCGACCTGATGGCGCGCCGCGAGAAGGTGATCCTCGACGCCGCCCGCGATCCGGCCTTCGACTTCACAGCTAGACGCGGGTTCGCGGGACGGGTCAACGCGATCGGACGCACGCCGTTCCGGGACCATGCGTCGTCTCTTCCTCTGCGTGCTCGCGGCTGCGCTGGCCGGCTGTGCATCGCCCGATTCGAACCGCAATCCGCCCGACCGGTCCGCAGTCGCCCCGGCTGTCGGGAGCGGAGAGGTGCTGGATGCCGCCGCGTCCCGCCACCTGCTCGTGCGGACCGGGTTCGGCGCCACCGCCGCCGACGTCCGGTCGCTGACGGGGCTGACCCGAGCGGCCGCGGTCGATCGATTGCTGGCCGGTGCACGTACGGTCGCGTCGTCGCCGCTGCCGCCGGGGCTCGATGTCTTCGTCGCACCGAGGGAGGCGCGCGAAGGCGACGAGGCGCAGAAGCGCGAGTTCCTCCGCCGCCAGGCCGAGCTGTCGATCGCCGCGCGTGCGTGGTGGTTCGGGGAGATGCTCGCGTCGCCGTCGCCGCTCACCGAGCGGATGACGCTCTTCTGGCACAACCACTTCGTGTCGAGCCAGGAGAAGGTGAAGTCCCCGGTGCTCATGGTCCGGCAGAACGTGCTGCTGCGACGGCACGCGCTGGGCAATTTCGGGACGCTGCTGCGGGCGGTCGCGCGCGATCCCGCGATGGTGATCTATCTCGACAGCGTGCAGAACCGCAAGGGCGCGCCGAACGAGAATTTCGCGCGTGAACTGATGGAGCTGTTCACGCTTGGCGAAGGGCACTACACCGAATCGGACGTGAAGGAGGCCGCGCGCGCCTTCACCGGCTGGAGCCTCGAGCGCGACACCGGCGAGTTCCGTTTTCGCCCGTTCGCGCACGACGGCGGACGCAAGTACGTGCTGGGGCAGGGCGGCAATCTCGATGGCGACGACGTGATCGCCATCCTGCTCGGTCGTCCCGAGACGGCCGAGCACGTCGTGCGCAAGCTCTGGCGCGAGTTCGTCTCGCCGGACCCCGACCCCGAGACCGTGAAGCGCGTCGCCGCACGGTTCCGCAACAGCGGTTACGACATCCGCGCGGCGGTCCGCGAACTGCTCTTGTGCGACGCATTCTGGCGCGACGGCAATCGCGGTACGCTGGTGAAGTCCCCGATCGATCTCGTCGCCGGGACGCTGCACACCTTCGACGTGCAGACCGGCGATCTCGCGCCGTTCGTGCTGCTGTCCGCCTCACTGGGGCAGAACCTCTTCGGCCCACCCAACGTCAAGGGCTGGCCCGGCGGCGATGCGTGGATCGACGCGACGACGCTGCTCGCACGCAAGCAGTTTCTCGCCCGCCTCTTCCGGGGCCAGGACCGGCTCGACGCGATGAATCGACGCCCGGGCGCCGTGCTCGGCAAGGGCGCGGGCCGACTCGGACCGGAGGGCAGACAGCGCCTCCTCAACGCCATCGGCGACGTGAGATTCGATGCCGACCGCTGGCTGGGCGCCTTCGGTGGCGAGTCTGCACAGGCGGTGTCGCAACTCGTCCTCGCCCTGGATCCGCTGCTGCCGTCCGCTCCTGAGCGCGGCGGTCTCGAACGCCTGCGCACGCTGACGCAGGATCCCGTCTATCAGCTGCGTTGAGCGGCGCGCCCGTGCATCGACGCCACTTCCTGTCCTCGTTCGCGGCCGCCACCTGCAGCGTTCTCTGTGCGCCGCACATCGCGCTGGCGGAACGGAACGCGCGCTACGACCGGCTCCTGGTCCTCGTCGAACTCAAGGGCGGCAACGACGGACTGAACACCGTGGTTCCCCACGGAGACCGCGACTACTACCGGCTCCGCCCGCGGCTGGCGATTCCGCGCGAACGGACGCTCCCGCTCGACGACCGGTGCGGCCTGCATCCGGCCCTCGAACCGCTGATGACCTCCTGGCGGTCCCGCGAACTCGCCGTCCTGCGCGGCGTCGGCTACCCGGATCCGAATCTCTCGCACTTCCGTTCCATCGCGATCTGGGACACCGCATCGGCGGCGGACCAGGTGCTCGACGACGGCTGGGTCGCCCGCGTCTTCGCGCAGTCACCGCCGCCCGCGACCTTCGCTGCCGACGGTGTGGTCGTGGGCAGCGCGGAAGGCGGACCGCTCGAAGGGGCGGGCAGCCGCATCCTGCGGCTCACCGACACGGCCCAGTTCCTCCGGCAGGCGCGACTCGCTGCGCCCGGCGGCCGGGCGCGCAATGCGGCGCTGGAACACATCCTCTCGGTGGAGGCGAACATCGCGCATGCGGCGCAGGGACTCGATGCGCGACGACCCTTCTCGACGGTGTTTCCGTCCGGGCCGTTCGGCGCCGCGGTGCGCACGGCGTGCGAGGCGATCGGCAGTCACGGCGGCGTCGCGGCGGTGAAGCTGTCGCTCGGCGGCTTCGATACGCACACCCAGCAGCTCGGCCGCCACGAAGCGCTGCTGAAGGAACTCGCGGCCGGTCTCGCGGCGCTGCGATCCGCGCTCGTCGAACTGAATCGCTGGAATGACTCGCTGGTGATCACCTATGCCGAGTTCGGACGACGCCCGAAGGAGAACGACGGCGGCGGCACGGATCACGGCACCGCCAGCGCTCATTTCGCACTGGGCGGCAAGGTGCGCGGCGGACTGTACGGCGAAGCGCCGCGACTCGACCGGCTCGATGCTGCCGGCAACGTGCACTTCTCGGTGGACTTCCGCGACGTGCTGGCGACGGTCATGGAACGCTGGTGGGACATCGACAGTCGCCGCGTGCTGAACGCCACGCATCGTCCGCTCGACTTCCTCTGATCGCCCCGCCGCGGTGCGCCGCGTTCCGGGGCGAATGCGGAGCGCACGCCACGCGGGCGCGATGCCGGTTCCGGAACCGACTTGGTGCCGGCGACCGTGTCCGTTCTGGTGCGAAGCTGTCGCGGTTTTTCCGTAACCCGATGACATCGTGCTCCTTTCCGCGCGTGCCGGCGGCACCGGTGCGCGTGGCATCCGCATTGCAGGAGGCGGGCGCGTTCCGCGTGCGGACAGGCCGCGCGCGGGACGTCCCCGAAACGAGACCTCCAGGAGAGACGGCGATGAGCGAGCACGACGACGAGCACGACCACGTCCACGCGGCAGACGGCAGCGGCTGCCATGCGGTCCCCGACGTGGCATTGACGCCACCGCCCGAGATGCGGGCCGCGGCCGCGGCGAATGCCGGACGTCGTTCCTTCCTGCAGGGCGGCGCCTTGGCCGGCGCAGGGGCCGTGCTCGGGACGCTCGCCGCGCCGTCGCTGTCGCGCGCCGACACGGGCATCAAGCGCACGAGCCTCAATCACTTCCATCTGCCGGCGACGGACAGGACCGTGCACTGGGGCTACTTCAGCAAGTCGCTCAAGCCGCAGGTCGAGGTGGAGTCGGGCGACTTCGTGACCATCGAGACGCTCACGCATCACGCCAACGATGACGCGCTGCGAATGGTGTCGGGCGATCCCGGCGCCGAGAGCGTCTTCCACTGGGACAAGCAGCGGAAGGGCGTGGACCGGCGCGGCGCCGGACCGATGGACGCGTCGCTGTTCGGACGCGGCGCCGGCGAGGGACTCGGGGTGCACATCTGCACCGGGCCGGTCGCGGTGAAGGGGGCGGAACCGGGCGACGTGCTCGAAGTGCGCATCCTCGACGTGAAGCCGCGGCCCTCGGCGCTGCCCTCCGCGAAGGGCAAGGCCTTCGGCAGCAATGCCGCCGCGTGGTGGGGATTCCACTTCAACGACCAGATCGAGGAACCGAAGAAGCGCGAGGTCATCACCCTCTACGAGGTGGACGCCACCGGCGAGCGCAACTGGGCGAAGGCGCTCTACAACTTCCGCTGGACGCCGCAGACCGATCCGTTCGGCGTCGTGCACCCGACCATCGACTATCCCGGCGTCCCGGTGGATCACACGACCATCGACGAGAACTGGGGCATCCTGAAGAACGTGCGCATCCCGATCCGCCCGCACTTCGGCGTCATCGGTCTCGCACCGGCCGAAGCGGATCTCGTCGACTCGATTCCACCCAGCTACACCGGTGGCAACATCGACAACTGGCGCATCGGCAAGGGCGCGACGATGTACTACCCGGTCGCGGTGCCCGGGGCTCTGCTGTCGGTCGGCGATCCGCACGCCTCGCAAGGGGATTCCGAACTGTGCGGCACGGCCATCGAATGTTCACTGACCGGCACGTTCCAGTTGATCCTGCACAAGCAGGACACGCTGAAGGATTCGCCGCTCGAGAATCTGAACTATCCGCTGCTGGAGACGCAGGACGAATTCCTCGTGCACGGCTTCAGCTTTCCGAACTACCTGGCGGACCTCGGCGCGAAGGCGCAGTCGGAGATCTATGGCAAGTCGTCGATCGACCTCGCGCTGCGCGACGCCTTCCGCAAGATGCGGCACTTCCTGATGACCACGCAGGGCCTCAACGAGGACGAAGCCGTGTCGCTGATGTCGGTGGCCGTGGACTTCGGGGTGACACAGGTCGTGGATGGCAACTGGGGCATCCACGCCGTCGTGAAGAAGCAGATCTTCTCGGGCGGGAGCGACTGACGCCGCCCCCCTGCGACCGGCGCGCTGTCGGTCGCAGGGAGACGAGGCGGGTCTACTTGGCGGCGGGCTTGACCGCGGACTGACGCGCGGCGAGCTGCCAGCGGCCGTCGCGCTTCACCCACACGTTCAGGTAGCGCAGGTCCATCGTGACCGGCTTGCCGTCGAACTCGGCCTGGACCAGCGTGGATCCCATCGCGGTCGCGGTGTCGCCGTAGAGATTGATTTTCACGTCGTAGCGTTTCGCGGACAGCAGCTTCACCGCGCCGCCGATCACCTGCTTCAGGTAGCCGGGCTTGTCCTGCACCTTGCCGGTGGGCTGGTGGTAGACGAACTCGTCCGCGAGCATGCTGGCCAGGCCCGCGCTGTCCTGATTCACCATCGCGGCATAGCGGCGGTCCTCGACGGCGTCCACGTCCTCCATCGGTCCAGCCTGGGCGACGGGGACGAAAGCGGCGCACAACCACAGCGCGCCGGCGATGAGCATCTTCATGGGGTTCCTCCACTGGGTCGTTCGGGACACGGAATTCGTGCGGCGTCGATCATAACCGCGGAACCCGTGCGGACCGTCGCCGCCAGGCTGCTCCCGCCGCGGCCAACGCCAGCGCCGGCAGCCACACCCAGAGCGCTTCCGACAGGAGGACGCGCGCACCGGTCCCGGACAGGAAGCGCGACACGCCGATGGGCGAGACCTCGATCACGCGCACCGGCGCAAGGAAGCGTGCGTCGGACACGGGCCAGAGAAAGGCGATGCCGAGACCGCCGGTCGTGAACGCGTCCAGCACGCCGTGCGAAAGTGCGCAGATCGCGAGGTAGGGGAAGGCACGCAGCGGTGCGTCACAGCGATGCCTCAGCGCGATGACGACGCCGACCGCCATGACCAGCGCGAACACGACCGAGTGCGTGACCCCGCGATGACCGAACGGATGCGCATAGGGAATCCCCACCGCGAACGCGAGCACGTCGACGTCCGGCAGGACGGACAGCGCCGCTCCGGCCGGCATCCACGGGCGGGGCACGGCATGCCGACCGAGAGCGAGGCCGAGGGCGAGCGGAACGGCGGGATGGGTCAGTATCGAAGGCATGCCGTGCGGGATTCCCGCCGCGAGGTCGAGGCGATGCAGGGTACGATAGTGCACGACGTCAAGAGTCGATACACCATGAGCAGCGGGTCCGATCGGCGCGCACGATCGCGTGCACGGATCAGACCGCCTCCGAGGACGACCGGCGCCCATCCAACCTGCCCGATCGATCCCGGCCAGACACTCCGCCCACGTGACCAGGACACGGGCCCATGCCTATCTCGACCCACTACGACGAGGCGCTCGGCATCATGGAAATGCGCTTCGAAGGGCGTATCGGCGCCCGGGAACTCGACGCTGCCGTGAATGCCGCGCTGTCCCTCGCCCGGACCACCGGCGCCCGCCGACTGCTCGCCGACTGCGCCGGTCTCGAGAACGGGCCGTCGGTCGCGGATCTCTACTACCTCTCCGCCAAGGTGGCCGCAGAGGGCCCCGACACCTGGAAGGACGCCATCATCCGACCGAAGCATTCCGAAGCGGCCCGCGACGTGGTTTTCTGGGAATCGACCTCCCTCAACCGCGGACTCGACGTGCAGGTGTTTCCCGACCGGGCGCAGGCGCTCGCGTGGCTGCTCGCGTGAGCGTGCGCGCGACCTCCGTTCCGGCTTGCCGGCACTGATCCGTGCAGTTGCGCGTCCGCGACCTTCGCCTGCCCGCGCTCCCGGATGCGGATGCCGTGTGGGGGGCGACGGGCGTCGATGCGCGAGGGCGGATCTGGGTCGGCGTTTCCGGCAAGCGGTTCGGGTCCAGCGGCCACCTGCTGCGCTACGAGCCGGACGCGGATCGCTGGACCGTCGCCGGCCGCGTCCTCGATGCGCTCGCGCGCGCCGGTCTCGCGGCGCCCGGCCAGGGGCAAGTCAAGCTGCATTCGCGCATCGTCGCCGCGTCTGACGGCTGGCTGTACTTCACGTCGATGGACGAGGAGGGCGAGCACGAGGACGGCACGGCGCTGCCGCGGTGGGGAAGCCATCTGTGGCGCGTTCATCCCGAGACCGGGATCTGGGAACATCGTCTCGCTTCGGCCGACGCCCTGATCGCCGTGGGCGCCGGTGGGGGATCCGTCTTCGCGCTCGGCTACTGGAACCATGTGCTCTATCACCATGACGTCGTGACCGGGCTCACTCGGCGGGTCGTCGTCGGCAGCAGCGGCGGACACGTTTCGCGCAATCTGGTGGTCACCGCAAACGGCCGCGCGTTCGTGCCGCGCGTGACCGAAGGCGGCGCGCGGGCGGAACTGGTCGAATTCGATGTGCACCTCCAGGAACGATCGGCGGCGGCGCTGCCCGGCTACGCGATGCCGGGAGATCCCGGGGCCAACCACGGCATCACGGGCCTCGCGCTCGGCCCTGGCCACCAGGCGTGGTTCACGACCCACACCGGGAAGCTTTTCGCCGTCGATGCGTCCTCGGGCGGAACCGCACGCATCATCCCGCTCGGCGACTTCCATCCCGCGGAGGGCGGCTACGCGCCGTCGCTGTTCCTGCTGGACGACGGGCACACGCTCGCCGGCGTCGTGCAGCAGGGCCGGCGTTTCGACTGGGTCGAGCGGAACGTGGTCGACGGCGGCGCGGACTCGCAACCGTTCGACACCCCCGGGCTCACCGAGCGGCTCCTGTACGGCTCGATCACGCGCGATCACGACGGCCGCTTCTATCTCGTCGGCCGGGTCGATGCCGCGGCGGGCGGGCATCGGCCCGTGGTGCTTCAGGTCCTGCGAACGAAGGACTGAGGCATCGGGCAGCGCCCGGAGCGTGCCGCCTCCCTCGGTGTTGCCCAGTCAGGCATGCGCTCGCGCGCCGTTCCGCTCACCTCAGTACACCGACCGTCCGCCGGTGATGTCGAACAGCTGCCCCGTCGAGAAGGAGCACTCGTCCGACGCCAGCCACGCCACCATCGCGGCGATCTCCTCCGGCTTGACGAAGCGTCCCTTGGGCACCTGGTCCACCATCCACTTCACCTTCTCGGGCGTGAACTGCTTGAGGATGTCCGTGTCCGCGGGCGACGGACACACCGCATTCACGAGGATCTCGGTGTCGGCCAGTTCGCGCCCCAGGGCCTTCGTGAGCGCGATGACCGCCGCCTTGGAGGCGCCGTACGCCGAGAAGCTGGGCGTGCCGTTCTTGCCGGCGATGGATGCGATGTTGACGATGCGTCCGTGGCCGCGGGTGCGCATCGACGGGATCACCGCCTTGCAGCACAGGAAGGTGCCGGTCACGTTCACGTCCATCACCTGACGGAAGGTCGCGAGGTCGTACTCCCACGTCGGCGCGATCGGACCGCCGATGCCGGCGTTGTTCACGAGGATGTCGATCGGGCCGAGCTTCGCCTCCGACGTGCGGGTGGCCTGCACGACGGCCGCCTCGTCGGTGATGTCCACTGCGCATGCCGTCGTGGGGCCGAGCGACGCGAGCGTTGCTTCCGCGGCGGCGAGGGCATCGGCGTCGCGATCCCACAGGGCCACGCGCGCGCCGCACGCCAGCAGGCGCCGCGCGATGGCGAGTCCGATGCCGCGCGCCGCCCCCGTGACGATGGCCGAGCGCCCCGCAAGATCGATGTGAGTGGTCATGGCAGCCTCCGTGGGAAAAGGTCGGAGGGTAGCGTCGGGGCGCCGGGGCGGAAAGCGTCCCGGCGAAGATCGTCGACGGCCCCATGAATGCAGGCGGCACCTCGAGAGGTGCCGCCTGCATGGCCGACGCCGGAAGCCGCTGTCCCCGTCAGTTCACGTACGCCACCAGCATGCAGGTCAGGCTGCCGGGGGCGGTCGAGTGCTTCTTGAGCCCGTCCCAGAACATCTCGCTCTGCGCGGCCGGATAGACGACGCGGTCCCAGGCGTCGCAGACCACCGCATCGGGGCCCCACGTCGACGGACGGCCGATGTCGTAGCCGACGTCTTCCTCCTTGGCGCCCCCCGGCCGGCCGATCACGGCGATCACGTGGGGCACCACGGCGTTCATCGTGACGCCGTCGAGCACGTACACGTATTCCAGCGGCTCCTTGACGCCCTGCGCGACCAGCTCGGTCAGTGCGACGGCGGCGATCTCGCCGCAGTTGCCGACGTGCGCCTTGGCGGCGCCGGCGGCCATCCCTTTCACCCAGTCCCACATGTCCTTGGGGCTGTCGCTCTTCGCGCCCTTGCACTCGGTCCGCAGGTCGATCAAGGCCTGGTTGGATGCCGTGTGCAGGTCCAGTGGCTTGTTGTTGAGCTTGATTGCGCTGCTGGTGAACGCGTAGTTCGCCGACTTCGGGACCTTCAGGCGCGTGGCCCCCGCAGCCGCGACTCCCGCCTTCATGTTTGCGTCCAGACCCATGCCTACCTCCGGAGTGTTTGATCGGAAACGTCCCGCGCACTGGCGCCCATCGCCAGATCGTCGTCGCGATGCCGTGGCGATCCGCGACGGACGGCGGGCAGGGGACTTTGCCCGACGCCGATGCCCGGCGAATCTATCTCAGCGCCGGCATTGAAGAAAGCGCGGGCGGGGGCGGATGTCGGGCAACGCCTTCGTCGGCGATCGAGCGACCCGCACGCTCACGGACCGTCGGCCGGTGTTTGCCGCGGGCGTACGTGACGGGTCCCGCCGGGACGTTCGACCACGGATGGCCCCCACGAGGATCAGCCGATCCTCTTGCCGCCGCCTCCGGCAGACGCCCGGTTGAGCGCGATGGCCGCGCGGACGAGCGCCTGCAGTGCGGCTTCATCGATCCCGCTTCCTTCCGGAAAGTCGATGGCGCGCCTCACGTTGCCGTCGAGGCCCGAATTGAACAGCCGGGCCGGGTCCGCGAGCGAAGCCCCCTTCGCGAAGGTCAGCTTCACGGCCTTCTTGTAGGTCTCGCCGGTGCAGAGGATTCCGTGGCACGACCACACGGGCGTGTTCCATTTCCATTCCTCGACGATGGCAGGGTCCGCGCCCCGGATCAGCATTCGTAGGCGGGAGAGCAGCGCGCCTCGCCAGTCGTCCAGTTCCGCAATTCGCGCGTCCACGAGTTCGACAGGCGACTTGCCCGCATCGGACACGGGCGTCTTCTTCGGGAAAGGCTTGGCGGCAGAGGATGGGGGCTTGTGCGATGGCATGGTGCGTTCTCCGGAAGTCTCCGCCGGACGGGGCAGGTCACGCTCTACAGATCAAAGCGCCTGCTCGATCGCCGGAAACCCATGAGCAGTGCCATCCCTTCGGAGTCCGATACGGAGAGGTTTCCCCCCTTGACGACCGAACGCCAGGAGGCATTGGACAGTTGCAGCACCGTGGACGCCGGCGCGCGCGTGAAGCCCGTGAGCCGGCTCGGAAACACGCGCTCGCGGATCGGTCCTCTCGCCGGTTCGATGATGCCGCAGTGCAAGGGCGAGCGCCGCACGTGCTCGTGCACCGTCTCGACGCCGGCGCTCGGCCCCTCGCGAAGTGCTGGAAGTAGGTGCCGTCGTGGTACGGCAAGGCCCCGGTGATGCCGAGTTCCTCGTTGCGGCGCCGGGCCGAGGCGAGAAGCACTTCGAGATCGGCGTCGGCAAGTACTTCGTGCGCGTCCGACGGAGGGACGCGCAATGGTAGCCGGCATCGACGGTGGATGTCGTGTCGTCCCGCATGGTCGCGTCGACATTCCCGGCGAAGCGGAGTGGTCAGGCCGGGTGCGCGAGCCTGCGGATCTTCACGAGAGTAGGCGAACGGCGGCGTGTGATGCCGCGCGCCCAGCAGTGCAGCGGGGAAGGTGAGCGAGGGCGATGGTCGGCCCCGAGCCGTCCAACCGCCCGGGGCCTTGTCTTCGCGTCAGTGTCGGCGCACCGTGCGGCGTCGGAGGGTCAGCAAGGCAGCGCCGCCCAGCAGCATCATCGCCCAGGTGCCCGGTTCAGGCACCGCGGCCACGCTGAGTGAGCCGTCGGTGTAGAGCTTGTCCGTCCGCCAGAGCAGCCCCGCCTCCAGCGTCGGGAGGTTCACGGTGCCGAAGCTTCCGGTCAGTCCGTCCGCCTTGAAGTCGAACAGATCGAAGGTGTCGCCGGCCTTGCCGCGGTACCCGTTCCACCAGACCACATTCAGCGGCCCGCCCTCGAGTGTGGTCGTGCCTGCGAAGATGATCTTGTCGCTGCACGTGTCGCAGTTGCCCGGGGTCGTGCCGCCCAGCTCCATCAGGATCGGCGAGTCGCTGCCATAGAAGACGTCGAAGTGGATCGTCACCAGTGCCGGGCTTGCCCCCGGCGAGAAGCCGCCTTCGAAGCGCGCCTGGCCGGTGCCGGTGAAGCTGCCGGCGCCCGACACGAGGCCGAAGAAGTTGGCCGCGCCGCCTGCCGACACGCGCAATTCACCAGCGTTGGCGACGGTGCCGGCGAACGTTGCTTGTGCCCCGTTGCTGACGATGAGCTTGGCGCCGGCCTGGTTGGTGATGGGCGCAGCGATGCTGCTGGCGCCGAAGCTGAACGCCATCTGGTTGGTGTTGCTGATGGCGCCTGAACGCAAGGTGCCATTGCCCACGATGCGGCCGGCATTGGCCATGGCCGCGCCACCGTTGTCGTAGGTGCCGCCGTCCAGCTGGATGAGGCCCGCATTGGTGGCAAGGCCCTGCGTCATGAGCAGCTTGCCGCCCGCGCCGGCCACCACGATACCGGCGGCGGTGTTCGTGTTGGCCGCTGCGCTGAACGACAGCGTGCCGCTGATGGCTTCCAGCGTGCCCGAGTTGGCCACCCGCATGCCCACGTTGCCCGCGCCCTGCACGGTGCCGGTATTGGTGAGCAGCCCTGTGCCCGTGATCTGATTGCCGGGGCCGGCCAGGTGGGTGATGCCGCTGTTGGTCAGGCTGCCGGTGATCGACAGCGAGCCGCCGTTCACGCCGAGCACGCCCGCATTGGTGACGGGGCCGTCGATGAGGCCGAAGCCGCTGATCAGGCCCGTGCTGGTGTTCTGGATCCGCCCACCCGACAGGGCGCCACCCGACAGTTGCACCTGCCCCAGGTTGTTCCAGTCTTCCTGCACGTGCAGGCGGCTGCCCGGTTGCACGTCGATGAGTCCGGTGTTGGAAAAGCCGGCGGCCGCATGCAGGTTCAGCGTGCCTCCTTCTGGCTGCATCAGGGCCGAGTTGATGAACGAGCCGGTGATCGACACGTCACCGGCGCCGATCACGCTGCCGGTGTTGACGATGCCCGCGCTTCCGGTGATCGTCCCGCCGCCCATCGCCAGCGTTCCGTCGTTGTTCAGCCGGGTGCCCACATTCAGCACGCCGGCGCTCACGCCGGTGCGGCCCTGGTTGTTCAGCGTCTGCACGCCCACCATGCCGCCAGTCACGTTCAGGGTGCTGCTGCCGGCCACCGTGAGCGTGGGCGCGTTCAGTTCCTTGCCGGCGCCGACGGACAGGACGCTCGAGAACACCTCACCCGGCGCAATGTCCATCGCCGACCCGACGTTCAACGTGCCGCCAGACCAGTTGAAACTGGCGTTCCCGGAACCGCGTTGCAGGCTGCCGACGGTCAACGTGCCGCCACTGAGGGTGTAGCTGCCGGTCGCGCTGCCCAGTTGACCCAGCATCAGCGTATTGGTCACGGTGTGGGCACCGCCCTTCTGAACGAAATTGCCGGTACCGGCGCGCCCGACATAAGCATTGGTGTCGGACAGTGTGCCGCCGCTCAGTGTGTAGCTGCCTTGGCCACCGGGCCCGTACCCCAGGTACAGGGTGCCGCTCACCGCGTGGCTGCCCGCGGCCTGCTCGAAGCTGGCGTTGCCGTCCACCCCGATGTAAGACGAAGGCACGGTGATCGTCCCCCCGTTCTGCACGAAGCTTGCGTTGGCGGACGTGCTGAAGTAGCCGACGATCAACTGGCTCGACAGGGTCGCCGTGCCGTTGCCCATGATGAAGCTGCCGTCGCCCCGCACGCCGACGTACAGCTGGGACAGGGCCATGGTCGACGAGGCGCCGCTGAAGGTGAAACTCCCGCCGCTGCCGGCGTAGGGTCCGAGCTGCAGAGCGCTGGCCGTCAGTGCGCCGCCGCTCTGCACGCCGGTCCCATTGCCAGATACGCCGACCATGTAGGTCCCCGACAGCGTGAGCGTGCCGCCGCTCATGCTCACCTGCGCCAGCGTGCTGGTGGTGCTGTCGACGTCCAGCGATGCAGCTGCAGCGGTCGTTCCGGCGGTGATGCTCAATGTCGTGTTGCTGGCACCCACGGGGGTGACGTGCACCGCGTCCGCGGCCACGGGGACGCCGTCGGGATTCCAGCAGGTGGCGGACGTCCACACCGTGCTGGCGCAGTCCACGGTTTTCGTCGCCGCCAGGGCCGGCAGGCCGGCGATCAATCCGATCACGGCGACGGCCACGCGAGCGAGGCGGTGCCGCCGGGGCGGACTGCGGAAGGGCAGGGAGTGGCGAGCAGCCTCGTGCTGGGCCGATTTCATGGGCGTCTCCTTTCGAGTATCGGGGCGCCGGCCATCGTGGGCCGACTGCGCTTGTCCGAAAACGAAAGGGCGAGGCAGCCATGATCTCTTCGAGTGTCGCAGACGACCCGCCACGCTCGCGGCACCGAACCCGACTCGGTGCGCACCAGGGGAGAGGTCGGCGACGCTCGCGGACTCGATGCCACACGACAACCGTGCATGCTCTCGCAAGCACGACCGGCAACGCTCGCGTCTCGAACGCATTCAGACCGATTCAATATCCCAAATCGGGAGCCTGGGCGGCTTGAGAAATGTCAACCGCGACGCGAGCCGATGTCGTGCCGTAAGGAAGACCGCCTGCACGCGTCCCGATCGAGGTCGGCGCGACGCGCGACCGGGTGAGCGGGTTCAATCCCCCGCAACGATTCCTACTGATCCGAGGCAGCGTGGGAGCGGAGTCGAAGCAATCGCGCCATCGGGGCGGGACAAGATTGAGCGAAGGTGCTCGACCCAGACTCGGAGCAGTCCGAGAGAACTGAGGCAGGTCAGCTTGGCTTTGCCGTCCGGCGCTTCATGGTTGACAATAATGAGTCAGCTACGCGCTTGTGGTTAGGGAAGATCTCAAACCATTGTCGGGCGTTTCGCCAGACAGAACCTTTTTGAGCGCATCGACGGCACGAGGTGGCCCAGCGGCCACCGCGCCAGCTATGTCGCGAGTGGCCGCTGGGCCGCTCTCGTGCCTGCAATCTGGGTAGCTGCCTTTTCAATGACATCGCCAGCCTTCGAAGCGTTTTCAAGAGCGACATCTGGTACAGGAGCCTCGGTTGTAGAGACTCCAAGTCGCATCGCGGTTTTCGGCGGTGCGCTGTCAACTCCATCGGAAGTTGCCGCAGGCGGAGCGCCGAAGTCGCGCAGAGACGCGTTCGTTCGATGGATTGCGTCGAATCATTCCGCGATATCGAGGCTGCTGTTGCTTCCAGAGAGCTACGACGATTGGAATGACTTCAGCACGTACTCCGATCTGCTTCGATTCGAAGAAGACCTCGGATACGTTACCTCTGTCGTTGTCATCTTTCTCGAAGCACCTGGCTCTATCGCAGAATTGGGTGCGTTTTCCCAAATTGCAACGTTGAATCAACAACTGGTGCTTGTTGTACTTGACACGCATCACCCGAAAAAGTCATTCATTAGTCTTGGGCCGCTGCGCCAGCTAGAGGGCGAAGGACGTTCTAGCGTCTGTGTCGTGCCTGATCGAGCAATTGAGCAATTTGAAGAGGATGTGGAATTAGTTCTCGCTGCGGTTGAGGAGCGACTGTCGGCGGTTCGCTCACGTCGAACTCTTGATCCATTGGACCGAAAGCACCAGATCATTCTCATTTTGGATGTGATTAGTCTATTTGAGGTTGCTACATTTGGTGAAATAAAGCTGGCATTGACGCACTTCAATATTCAAGTGCAGGACCCGCGGGTTAAGCAGATGCTGTTCACTCTGGCGAAGGCGGGATACATAGGAAGTCGACGTTACGGTGGTATTGACTACTACTTTCCCGTCGAGCGAGGTAAGACGTGGGTCGATCACTCGGGGGCAATGACGTCCAACCCGTTCAATCGTTTGCGCGTGCATGCGAAGATTGCTACGTCGCGCGGAAAGTCTACGCCTGCAGGAAAGGCGCATGCGCTTGTCTTTAGTGCTGGTGCTTCATGAGCGTATTGCTGGAGCGACTTGCAACAAGGATCCCGGCGTCAGTCCGAGATCTAGATGCCATTGCGCGTACCGCGTGCTTCAGATACAAGACTTATGAGATACCGAAGCGCAGCGGACACGGGTTCAGAACAATTGCCCAGCCGGCCCCAGAGGTGAAGTGGATTCAAAGTGTCGTGGTTGAGGAAATTATTTCAGACTGGCCGATTCACAGTGTTGCCACTGCCTATCGAAAGAAGACTTCTACGGCGGATCATGCGGCGATGCATGCTAAGGCCCGCTTTCTGTTGAAGCTGGACTTCGCCGACTTCTTTCCATCTATCAAGTCGGCAGACGTCGCTATGCATGTGGCGGCCTACAGCCCGCATTTGTCACCAGCTGACCAACGTCTGTTGGTGAACATACTTACTTGGCGCAATAAGAGAACAGGGACTCAGTGTCTTTCAATCGGTGCGCCATCGTCCCCTTTCGTTTCGAACTCGATGATGAACGAGTTTGATCTGCAGTTGGATCTGATTTGCAGGAAGAGCGAAGTCACCTATAGCCGGTATGCGGACGACCTTGCGCTCTCCACGAATCGTGAGAACGTTCTTGTCGATATCTTTTCGCAGATTCAACGACTCTTACACCGTCTTGGATATCCAAGGTTGCGGTTGAATCCCGAAAAGACGTTAAACGTTTCGAAAAGAAATCATCGATCTCTTGTCGGTCTAACATTGACGCCGGAAGGCAGCGTGTCAATCGGGCGTAACAAGAAGCGGTTATTGAGATCACAGATTCACTGGTTCAGTACGCAGCAGTTGAAAGCCGAGGACGAGGCCAAGTTGCGCGGAATGCTCGCTTACGTTTTGTCTGTAGAACCTGTTTTCGTCGCTCGAATGGCGAAACTGTATGGCGAGGACGTGTTGGCTCGTCTCGGGGTCTCAAGTTCCGCTATACAGCGCAGATCGCGGTAGCTGTGGCTCAGTGTTTTCCCAGAAGCTCAATTGGGTACGAGACGTCAAGATTCGCTGAATCGCGTTGCGCTTGACGGAGAGTTCATTCTGTTGACCGGCGGGTCACAATCGCGACCACAGTAATGACGCGGCAACAAGCCCCGCCATCAGTCCCGTCAGATGCGCGGAGGCCACCGGCGTGTACACGGCGGCGGCCGAGGTATCGACCGGCGAGGGTGCCATCCACTGAACGGCTATCCATCCGAGTGCCACCGTCAACGCGAGTCCCGCGACGAGTGCCTCTCGCCGTCCTCGAATGAACGCACTCGCGCAAAGGGCGCCCAGCAATGCGAATCCCAGGGCGGATAGACCACGATAGTGCTCCAGCGCGGGTTCGGCGAACCAGAGAACAGGGGCCACTGCCATGGCGGCGGCAATCAGGGCGAAGCCCGTCCACCGGCGGGATTCACGTTCCAGCAACGTGCCGAGGACCAAGAATGAAAGGACATCACGCGCGGCGTGGCTCGGCGAGTAGTGCACGACATGGCACGTGACGAGACGCCAGAGTTCATCAGCCGCGATGCGTTCGCGGTCGAACTGCAGCAGATCCTGCAGATCGGGCGGGGTGAAGAGAAGGCCGAGCGCCAGGGCGCAAACGGCGAGCGTCAGGAGCGGGAGGCGCGCGGTCAGCGATCTCGCCGGCGCGACCATGCGAGCGCACCGGCCACGGCCACGATGCCGATCAGCCCTTCGATGCCGACGTCGCCGCCGCCCTTGTAGTCGGCCGTCTTCACGACCTTGTATTCCTCGGGGCGCTCTTTGGTGCGGTCGGCGAAGGCGACGAGCTGGTGGTCGAGATTGCGAATCATGTCTTGCGCGGCCATGCGGTAGCCGTCCATGCTGTCGCTGCGCAGTTCGTGGCCGTCGCCGAAGAGGTTCGAGCTGCCCTTCACGCGGCTCGTGCCCGGCGCGCGGAACAGCATCTTGCGGCTCGCGATGTCGAAGACGGCGGTGTCCATCAGCGTGTGGGTCGTGTTGGTCTCGTTGGGGATCACGTAGGCGCCGACGAGGGTCCACACCGTCATCCCCTGGAGACCGAGCCACGCAGGCAGTGCGGACTGTCGACTGGACTGCAACTGGTCGTACGACACGAGCGCGATCACGTCCGCGCCGAGCATCGAGCGGATCTGTTCGAGATTGTCGAAGCCGCCCTTGGGCGAGACGTAGCTCGACGGAACGAGTTCGATGGCGCCGACGTAGGGGTGCTGGCGGAAGTGGCTCGCTACCCGGGCGAGGAGTTCCTGACGTTCGACTTCCGAGAGTTCGCTGCCGGACCCACCCGGCACGAAGGCGAGGCCCACCCGGATCGGCAGCGTCAGCACGGGGATGCCGGTCTCGGGCATCGGATTGTTGCGGTCGGGATAGAGATACTCGACCACGCTCGCGCGCTGGCGCGACTGGTTGGACATGCAGCCGCCGAGCGCGACGGCCAGCAGGAGGAGCAGCAGCGTCAGTGGCTGCGCTGAACGCGGAGGGAACGCCATCACGCCGCCAGACCCGGCTGGTCGGCGTGGAGGAACCACTTGTCGATGACGATGTGGCGGGTGAACCACGGGCTGCCCATCAGGCGGGCGCCGATGAACCTCTTGAAGCTTTCGGGGAGTCGGTCGGTCATGGAGGTGGTCTGGCGGGGGCCGAATCGATCGAGCATCCTGCTCTGGTACGCGCCGAGATGGCGCGTCGAGTAGTTCTTGTCTGCGGCGAGAATCGTGTCGGCCGCGAGGATCGCGGATTCGACGGCCGGGCGGATCCCTTCACCGCTCTGCGGATAGGCGAGTCCGGCGGCGTCGCCCACCAGCAGCGCGCCGTCGGCCACGAAGGGACGCGGGGCGTGGTTGTACAGCAGGTACGCATGGCCGCCGAACTTCTCCGCCATGTCCCGGGGGACGCGGCCGAGCGACTTCAGCCATTGCACGAACGCCTGCACGTGCTCGGCCAGCCGGTGATTGTCCTCGCGCCCGAGGCCCACGTTCAGGTACTCGCCCTTGCGGAACACCCAGCCGTACCCCTTCAGGTCATCGCAGAAATAGAGTTCCGGCGTGTCGCCGGTCGCGGCGGTCTCGCGCTTCTGCGCGTCGGTCAGGCGGAACTCGATTTCCTGGGCAGCCACCACCTGCTCGGCCTGGCCCAGCTGAGCGCCCAGTTCCCGCGCAACGGGACAGAAGTGGCCGCCGGCGCCGATGACGAGCGACGCTTCGATCTGCCCGTTCGCGATCCATCCGCGGCCGGCGCGCTCGAGGGTCTTGAGCGGCGCGGGATCCGTGCGGCGCGCGCCCGAACGTTCGAGAAGATACGCATCGAATTCGCAGCGCCGGATCCCGTAACTCACGGTGTCCTGATATCGGGTGTCCACCGCTTCGGCGCCGATGATGCCGGTACGAAAGCCGGTGATCGGCTGGAGCGTGCGGCCGTTGCGCCGATAGTCGTCGTGATCCAGCTGCAACGAATCGAGCACGGCCGGCGTCACCCAGCCCGCGCAGATCTTGTCGCGCGGAAACGGCTTCTTGTCGAGGACGAGCACATCGTCCAGCCCGCCCCGCCTGAGCTTCCACGCGGCCGTGGAACCGGACGGTCCGCCGCCGACGATGAGGACTTCGCAGCGCTGCATGTCAGTGGCGCCCGGCCGCCCGAAGCCACTGAGCCCCCATGGGGGGCAGCGACCGAAGGGAGCGTGGGGGGGTCATGCAGTGGCGCCCGGCCGCCCGAAGCCACTGAGCCCCCATGGGGGGCAGCGACCGAAGGGAGCGTGGGGGGGTCATGCAGTGGCGCCCGGCCGTCCGAAGCCACTGAGCCCCCATGGGGGCAGCGACCGAAGGGAGCGTGGGGGGTTCATGCAATTGCGCCCGGCCGTCCGAAGCCACTGAGCCCCCATGGGGGGCAGCGACCGAAGGGAGCGTGGGGGGGGCATGCAATGGCGCCCGGCCGTCCGAAGCCACTGACTGCCCTCCGAGGGGGCAGCGACCAACGAGAATGTGGGGGACGGTTTCATGTCAGGCCTTGTAGGTGTGCTGGCGTGACAGCGGCACGGTGTTGTCCGTCCCGCGCGCGAACACGATCTGGAACAGTTGCAGTGCACCCGACAGGAACGACGCCTTCGACCCGGCGAGGTACAGGCGCCACATGCGCACGAACCGTTCGTCGTACATCTCGCGGATGGGGTCGACATGGGCCTCGAACCGGTCGAGCCAGTGCTGGAGCGTGAGGGCGTAGTTGAGGCGCAGGTTCTCCACGTCGAGCACCGAGAGGTCGCTCCCCTCGAAGATGCGCATCATCTGGGCGAGCGTGGCCGGGCAGGCGCCCGGGAAGATGCGCTTCTCGATCCAGGCGTTCATCGGCGCCGGACGATTGCGTCCGATCGAATGGATCAGTCCTCGGCCCTGCGGTTTGAGCACGCGATCGATCACATTGCCGAGCGCAGGGTAATTCTCGATGCCCACGTGTTCCAGCATGCCCACCGAGACGAAGACGTCGCACGGGCCCGTCATGTTGCGGTAGTCGTCGAGCACGTACTCGACGCGGCCGTCCAGGCCCTCGCGCTTGGCCTGTTCGCGGGCGAACCGGACCTGTTCCTCCGAGATGTTGAAGGCCCGCACCTTGGCCACGTTGTAGTGGCGCGCGAAGTGCCGGGCCAGTCCGCCCCAGCCGCAGCCGGCTTCGTACACGACGTCGCCCGCCTTCAACTGGACCTTGCGTGCCACGTGATCGAGCTTGGCGATCTGCGCCTGCTCGATGCTCATGCCCGGATTCGGGAAATACGCGCACGTGTACTGCATGGCCGCCGTGTCGAGCCACAGCTTGTAGAAATCGTTGCCGAGATCGTAGTGATGGTGGATGTTCTGGCGCGAGCCGGCCATGGTGTTGGCGCGCGGCTTGTTGAGCCACCGGAGGAAGCGGGCCTTGAACGAGGTTTCCGGCAGCGCGTCGAGCCCGCGGAAGACCAGTTCCAGTCCGCCCACGAGATCGCCCTCGATGTCGATGTGGCCGGCACTGTAGTCGTCGCCCGTGTACAGCTCGGGGTTCATCAGCATGCGGAACAGGGCGCCGCGCTCCCGCACGACGAAGCGGGCGATGGGCTGTTCACGGGCGTTGCCGGTGATCTGCTCGCCGGTCCAGAGCTGGACGGCGAGGGGAGGGTGGCCGCAGACCTCGAGCAGCTTCTGGATGAGCCGCCGTTCGAGTGCACTGACGCCGCGCTGCTCGGCGTCCGCGGCGGTTTCGGTCAGTTGAAGATGTCCTTCCTTCTGATCCATGGGCGGCATCCCTCGACGGTCTCCCTCCCTGGATTCTCTCCGAATCCGGCCGGAACGCCAACGGCCCGGCCGGACCGGCGTCGCGCCGGGGCCCACCCTGCGGCGGACCCCGATGCGATCAGAAGCCGACGTTCGATCCGCCCTTCAGTTTGAGGATGCGGCGGGCGTCGTCGGGGGTGGCGACGGACAGGCCCAGTTCCTCGAGGATGCGGCGGATCTTGGAGACCTGCTCCGCGTTGGTGCGCGCGAGCTGGCCCTTGCCGAGCCAGAGGCTGTCTTCGAGACCGACGCGGACGTTGCCGCCCATCACGGCCGACTGCGCGGCGATGTACATCTGGTTGCGTCCGGCGCCCAGCACCGACCACTGGTAGTCGTTGCCGAACAGCCGGTCCGCCGTGCGGCGCATGTGCATGACGTCTTCCGGATGCGGGCCGATGCCGCCCCGCAGGCCGAACACCGACTGGATGAACAGCGGCGGCTTCACGAGGCCCCGGTCGAGGAAGTGCGCGGCCGTGTAGAGGTGGCCGATGTCATAGCACTCGATCTCGAAGCGCGTCTCGTTGCTGCTGCACGACTCCAGGATGTAGGCGATGTCCTTGAAGGTGTTCTTGAAGATGCGGTCGTGCGAGCCTTCGAGATAGGGCAGTTCCCAGTCGTGCTTCCATTCCTTGTAGCGCGGGATCATCTCGTAGAGGCCGAAGTTCATCGACCCCATGTTGAGCGAGGCGACTTCGGGCTTCAGCTTGAGGGCGGGTTGCAGCCGCTCCTCGACGAGCATCGTCGGCGCACCGCCGGTGGTCAGGTTGAGGACCACGTTCGATGCCGCCTTGATCCTGGGCAGGAACTGACGGAACACTTCGGGATCCTGCGTGGGCTGGCCGTTGTCGGGCTTGCGCGCGTGCAGGTGCACGATCGCGGCGCCGGCATTCGCGGCGCCGATGGCAGCCTCGGCGATCTCGTCCGGCGTGATCGGCAGGTACGGGGACATCGTCGGCGTGTGGATGGCGCCGGTGACGGCGCAGGTGATGATGACTTTGCGTTCTTCAGCCATGACTGCTCTCTCCCTGGTCCGGCGCCGCCGGCCCCAACGGCGCGGCTTCGATCCGGAATGTTTCCGAGTGGGCGAGGAGCGGACTCCTCGCGGTTTCGCTGTGGACGGCTCGAACCCGTCCTACCGATGCGGCTTGTCGACGGAGCGCTTGTGCGCCACCAGCGCCATCAGGCGGCGGTCGCGCCAGGCTTCGCGCTGGGCGTGGTCCTCGTGGGGCATCAGCGCGCGGCGTTCGGCTTCCACCTTCTTCACGACCTCGCCGGCCCAGGCCGCGTACTCCGAGCCTTCCATCATCTTGTGCATGCTGGGGCCGTAGCGCTGGGCGTAGTCGGCCACGCCGCCCGGGGCATTCAGGTCGATGGTCTCGAACGGCCCCATGAAGGCCCAGCGCAGGCCGAGGCCGTCACGGATGGTCTTGTCGAGATCCTCGACGGTGACGTAGTCCTCCTGCACGAGTTTCCAGGCTTCCAGCAGCAGGGCGGCCTGCAGCCGGTTGAGGATGAACCCCTCGATCTCCTTCTTCACGAGGATCGGCACCTGGCCGGCGCGATCGTGGATTTCGCGCGCGCGCTCCACGACGGCCGGGTCCGTGAACGGCGCCGGCGACAGTTCGACGATGGGTACGACGTGCGGCGGATTGACCGGGTGCGCGACCAGGCAGCGATGCCGTCCCGGCACGTGGCCGGCGAAGCGCGAGGTCTGGATCGTGGAGGTGGAACTCGCGAGGATGCACGTCGGCTTCGCAGCGGCATCGAGCTTCGAGAAGACGTCGCGCTTCACGTCCTCGCGTTCCGACGTGTTCTCCTGCACGTAGTCCGCATCGGCCACGGCGTCTTCGAGCGACGCGGCGGCGGTCACCCGCGCCGCGACCACGGCGGGATCCTCGTTGATGAGACCGAACTGACGGGTCTCCGCGAGGCCTTCGCGAATCAGGCCGAGCGCCTTGTCGGCCGCGCCCGGCGCGTTGTCGTACAGCCGGACGGGGTGGCCGGCGCGGGCGAACACCATCGCCCAGGCCCGGCCGATGAGGCCCGAGCCGATGACTGCGATCTCTTCCATGGAGGGATTCCGGATGACGGGTCGGTCAGGCCAGTGTTTCGACGTTGCCGCACACCGACAGCGCCTGACCGCTGACGTGCTTGCCGGCATCGGACGCGAGGAACAGCGCCATGTTGGCGATGTCCTGCCCCGAGACCATCGTGCGCATGGAGACCTTCTCGACCATGCGCCGCTTCATCTCTTCCATCGTCACGCCGAGGGCTTCGGCCTTGGCGGCCGCGACGCGGTCGATGCGCTCGCCCTCGACGACGCCGGGCTGGATGCAATTGACGCGCACGCCGTCCTGGCCGGCTTCGATCGCCAGGCTCGCGGTGAAGCCGACGACGCCCCACTTGGCCGCGGCATAGGGCGAGCGCAGCGGGAAGCCGAGGCGTCCGGCCGCCGACGACAGGCTGATGATGCTGCCGCCGCCGGCCGCCTTGATCATCGGCATCGCGAGGCGCGTGCAGTAGAAGAGGGCGTTCAGGTCGACGGCGATGCAGCGTTCCCAGTCCTCGACCTTGATGTCCTCGATCCTGCCCGTGGGGCCGGCGATGCCGGCATTGTTGATCAGGACATCGAGCCCGCCGAGGATGCGCTTCACGTCGGCGAACAGCGTGTCCACCTGAGTGAGGTCGGCGACGTCGGTGACGCTCCGGGTGATGTCGGGGCGGGCCGCCGCCATCTCGGCGAGCGCCTTCGTATCGACGTCGCAGATGTGGACGCGGGCACCCGCGTCCGCGAAGGTGGTGGCGATCGCGCGGCCGATGCCGCCTGCGCCGGCCGTGACGAGCACCCGTTTGCCGGGGATGCCGAAGTCCGGTTTCATGTGGGGTTCCTGTGTGTGAACGCTGGGGATGGGAACTGCGGATTGTAGTGTCGCCGGACAGGCGTGGCGACCCGGATTGCCGGAGCGGCGGACGGAGGCCGACCCGGAAGGATCAGGCGGCCGGTGTCGTATGGATGTCGCAGGGGCTGCCGTCGCAGAGATGCACTTCGATGTTCAGGTGATGCAGTCCCGGCAGATGGCCCACGAGGGCCTTGTAGTGATTCGCGGTGCGCGGCTTGTGCGTCACGAGGGAGACGACGGCCGCCCGCGCCTCGCCGCCCAACGTCCAGACGCGGATGTCGGACACGCGGTTGTCGGCGTCCGATTCGATCAGTTCGGTGATGCGGGCCTTCAGTTCGTCGTTGTCCTCGGCGTCCAGGAGCACCTTGCTGCTCATGCGCAGCAGACCCCAGGCCCACCACGCGATGACACCGGAGGCGATGAACGCGACCGCCGGATCAAGCCAGACCCAGCCGAAGCCGATGCCCGCGAGCAGGGCGCCGATGGCGAGCACGGAAGTCAGCGCGTCCGCCACCACGTGGAGATAGGCCGCGCGCAGGTTGTGGTCGTGGCCGTGATGCGCATGACCGTGATGCCCGTGCACGTGGAGGTCGTGCCCGTGCGCGTGGTGGCCATGATGGGACGGGTCGTGATGATGGTGCCCGTGCCCCGCGTGAGCGTCCGTGGCGCGCGCGGGGTCGTGTTGCCTGCCCCCCGCGAGCAGGTAGGCGCTGGTCAGATTGATGATGAGGCCGACCACCGCCACGATCAGGGCGTCGGCGAAGTCGACCGGGCTCGGTTCGATCAGCCGCTCGACCGATTCCGCGCCCACGAGAAAGGCGACGACGCCGAGCAGCAGCGCGCTCGAATAGCCGCCGAGCGCACTGACCTTGCCGGTTCCGAAGGAGAAGCGGTCGTTCTGCGCATTGCGGCGGGCGTAGTGGTACGCGAACGCAGTGATGCCGAGCGCGGCGGCATGCGAGCCCATGTGCCAGCCGTCCGCCATCAGTGCGAGCGAGCCGGTGACATAGCCCGTGACGAGTTCGGCCAGCATCGTGACGAGGGTGAGGATGAGCACGAGGCGCGCCCGGCGCTCGGCGGCGGCGAAGCTCGACGGCACGGGGACCTTGGACTGACGCCAGCGATCCAGGGTTTGGGTGGGCACGGGGAGTGGGCTCTGCGACAGGTCGGGCGGGAGGAGGGGCGGATCAGTTCAGGCAACCGAGTTGCATTGTGCCATAGAGTCGGAGGCCGGGCGACGGCCGTCCGCAGTGCAGCAACCGGCCTTCAGCGCGCGTGTCCGTTCACGCGGCGGGTGCGGCCGCGAATGATCTTGTGCTTGCGGGGATCGTGCGCCCGGTTGTCCGGCGAGCACTCGTCGCACAGGCCCTTGATGGTGAGGTCGATCTCCTGCGGCGTGTAGCCCGCAGGCAGGGTCGGCGTCCAGCCGCGGCCGAGATCGTCGAGGCAGATGACCCGATTGCAGCACGTGCACTTGAAATGGGCGTGATTGTGGGCATTGCCCGCACCGACGACGTTGAAGCGCCAGATGCGGTCGTCGCCGGGGATCTTGTGCGCGAGGTTCTGTTCGGTGAGCCAGTCGAGCACGCGGTAGACCGTGACGCGGTCGATACCGTTGGCCTGCGTGAGCCGCCCCTCGATCTCGCTGTGGGAGAGGGCCTGCTCGGCCTTGAGCAGCGTCGCGAGAATCTCGATGCGGGCATTGGTGACGCGCTCTCCGGTCGTGCGGATCATCTCTTCCGCGGTCACCCGATAGTTCACGGCCATGAAGCATTCCCTCCCGATGCGGACGGGGATTAGAGCACGCGCGGGCGAGCCCGCACAACGCATTGAACGGCTATCGTCGGACTATCTCGCCGCGGCACTCAAACCCATAGCACCTGTCGGCGCAACTCGCGATCGGCCTGCAGCGCGGGCGCCGGTCCGTCGTGCAGCACCTGTCCCCGATCCAGCACCACGGCGCGGTCCGCGAGAGCCAGCACGATGTCGAGATGGTGCTCGACGATGATGATGGCGATGTCGCCGCGCAGCGACTCCACCGCCGACTTGACCTCGTCGACCATCGCGGGCGACAGGCCCTCGAACGGCTCGTCCATCAGCAGCACGCGCACGTCGCCGAGCATGGCGCGGGCGATGGCCACCATCTGCTGTTCGCCGCCGGACAACTGGTCGGCGTGGGTGTTCAGGCGCTGGGCGACGCGCGGAAAGCGTTCGAAGATCCGCTCGCGGGTCCAGCGTGTGCCGGTGCTTCCGCCCCGCGCCAGTTCACCGAGGTGCAGGTTCTCCTCGACGGTCATGCCGCCGAACAATCGCCGTCCCTGCGGTACGAGGCCGACGCCGAGGCGCGCAATGGTTTCCGCGGGACTGCCCGAGATGACGCGATCGCCCAGCGTGATGCTGCCCTGGGTGGTCGGCAGCAGACCGAGGATCGCCTTCAGGGTCGTGGACTTGCCGGCGCCGTTGCGCCCGAGCAGCGCGACGACCTCGCCCTCCGCGACGGTGAAGGACACGTCGCGCAGGATCACGCTGTTGCCGTAGCCCGCTTGCACGCCCGCCACCTGCAGCACGGCGGGACGCGACACCGGCGCAACGTCGCGCGTGGTGGTCACGGCGCCTTCGCCCAGGTAGACGCGCTGGACCTCGGGATGGGCCCGCACGGTGTCGGCGTCGCCTTCGCAGAGGATCGCGCCTTCGTTCATGGCGGTGACGGTGTCGGCGATCGCGAACACGCGGTCGATGTCGTGCTCCACGAGCAGGACGCCCATGTGTTCCGACAGGCGGCGGATCAGGCCCGCGACCCGCTCGCGCTCGGCCGCCGCGAGCCCGACGAGCGGTTCGTCAAGCATCAGGAGCCGCGGCCGGCACGCGAGTGCGAGGCCGATCTCGACGAGGCGCTGCCCGCCGTACGACAGCGCGTTGACCTTGGCGCCCTCGAGGCCTTCGAGACCGAGGAAGCGCACGAGCTGGCGCGTTTCCTCGTTCACGCGTTCCAGGCCGCCGGCCGGGGCGAGCCACTGCGCCCGTCCCGGATCGCGGGCCTGACAGGCCAGCCGCAGGTTCTCCCACACGGTCAGGGTCTGGAACAGGCTGGTGATCTGGAAGGACCGGGCAGCCCCGGCGCTCGCCACCTGGTCGGCGCGCAATCCGTCGAGTGCGCGAGAGCCCAGCCGGACCGTGCCGCTGTCGGCCGCGAACATCCCGGAAATCAGGTTGAACAGCGTCGTCTTGCCGGCGCCGTTCGGGCCGATCAGGGCATGCAGGCGGCGGTCCTGCACGGTGAGGTCGACGGCATCGACGGCCCGGAACGCGCCGAAGTGGCGCGTGACACCGCGAACGTCGAGCAGGGCACCTTCGATCCTGTCGGCGTGCCGGAGAAACGCGGGGATCTCGGCGTCGGGGTTCGGTTGCACGCGGGTCGACATCGCCGCGTTGCCGTCGGCACCCCGGCGGAGCAGGCCGACGACGCGGGCGCCCAGTCCGACGAGTCCGTCCGGCGAGAACAGGATGAATCCCATGAACGCGAGGCCGAACCAGAACTGCCACGCCGCCGTGTAGCCCGACAGCCACTCGCGCAGCGACACGTAGACGAGCGCTCCGAGTGCCGGGCCGAGGAACTGGCCGATGCCGCCGAAGATGGTCATCGCCAGGATCTCGCCGGAGAAATTCACGTGCACGAGATCCGCGGAGACGAAGCGCTTCTGCAGCACCATCAGCGTCCCGGCGAGTCCGACGAAGGCGGCCGAGAGCACGAACGCCGTCAGCTTGTAGCGCATCACCGGATAGCCGATGAAGCGCGTGCGCGTCTCGTGGTCGCGGATGGCCTGGAACACCGTCCCCATGGGCGAATTGACGATGCGCCAGAGCACGGCGAGCGCGATCAGGCAGACTGCGGCCGTGGTGCCGTACCAGAGGCGGTCGTCCTCGAAATCGAGGCCGGCCAGCGTGAGCCGCCTCACGCCCGATAGTCCGTTCTCGCCGCCGGTGAAGTCCGTCCACCGGTAGACGACGTAGAAGGCGAGGGCCGTGAAGGCCATGGTCAGGAGTGAGAAGTAGACGCCGCGCCGGCGCAGGCTGAGGAATCCGACGACGACACCGGCGATCGTCGCGAGCGCAATGCCGACCGCCATGGGCAGGAGCAGGCTGTCGGGGAACAGATGCAGTTGCGCCAGCGCCGTGCCGTAGGCACCGAGCCCGAAGAACAGGCCGTGCCCGAAAGACAGGGCGCCGGTGTAGCCGAGCAGCAGATTGAAGCCGACGGCGGCGAGCGCGAGGATCGCGATCTCGCTGGCAATGCCCCACGTGAAACCGGCGGCGAGCGAGGCCGCGGGCAGCAGCGTCAGCGCCAGCGCGATCACGACCAGGGGATGTCTCGTCAAGGCACGCATGGGGGCGTCACTCGAACTGCTCGAAGCGGCTGCCGAGCAGGCCGCGGGGTCGCACGAGCAGCACCAGCACCATCAGCGCGTACATCGAGGCTTCCGCGCCGGGCGGGTAGTAGTAGACGACGATGCCCCGCACCGCGCCGATCAGCAGGCCCGACAGCACCACACCCCAGAAGCTGCCGATGCCGCCGATCACGACGACGACGAAGGTGGCCGTGAGGATCTCCGTGCCCATGGCCGGCTGCACGCCCGCGAGCGGCGCGGACAGCACGCCTGCCAGTCCGGCGAGCGCGACGCCGAGCCCGAACACGGCGGTCTGCGCGGGACGCAGGCTGATGCCCAGGGCACGGACCATTTCCGGATCGCGTGCGCCGGCCCGCACGATCAGACCGAAGGGCGTGCGATTGAGCAGCCACCAGCAGCCGGAAACGGTGAGCGCCGCGACGCCCAGCATCATCAGCCGGTAGTAGGAGTAGATGAATTCGCCGAGGATCAGCTGGCCGCGCAGCGCGTCCGGCATCGAGAACGCGAGGCCGCTCGTGCCCCAGATCATCCGGAGCGATTGCTCGATCGTCATCGCGAGACCGAACGTGAACAGCAGTCCGAGCATCGGGTCGCGCCGGTAGAGGCGGGCCAGCAGGAGCCGCTCGATCGCCATGCCGACGACCGCCACGCCGACGGGCGACAGCAGCGCCGCTCCGAGGAAGCCGGCACGCTGTTCGAGTTCGAAGGCGAGGTAGGCGCCCAGCGCATAGAAGGCGCCGTGGGCGAGGTTGACCACGCCCCCGAGGCTGAAGATCAGCGACAGGCCGAGGGCGAGGACGAGGTAGTACGACCCGACCAGCAGACCGTTGGCGATCTGCTCGAGCAGCAGCATGGGAGGACTGCCCGCGTCAGACGGGCATGCGGCAGGGGTTCTCGGTCTGGGTCGGCTGGATCAGTTCGAGATTCTCGCGCGCGCCGGGCACCGGCCGGTCGATCGTGAAGATGTCCCACTTGTCGGTGGACGCGGCCTTGGGCTTCACCTGCACGACGAGCATCTCCTGCAGCAGCTGGTGGTCCCACGCCCGGAAGCTGCCCTTGCGCTCCTTCAGCACGTCGAAGCTGGCGCCTTTCTCGAGGTGTTTCACCAGCGTCATCGCGTCGGTGGACTTCGTCTCTGCCCAGGTCTGCGCCACGATCTTCATGGCGACGTAGTCCGCCCACGCACCGTTCTCGGGCGGCGTGCCGAACCGGGCCTGGAAGCGCTTCGTGAATGCCTGTGCCGACGGCACGGTCAGCGCGTGATACCACATCGTCTGCCAGAAACCGGACAGCGCATCCAGGCCGGCGGACCAGAACAGCACGGTGTCCATGGCGCCGCCCGTCAGCTTGAAGGGCAGGCCGTACTCGCGGTACTGCTTCAGGAACGTGGTCTGGTCCACGCCGGCGAGGTTCAGGAACACGTAGTCGGGTTTCGCCTGCCGCAGCTTCAGGATGTAGGCGCTGTAGTCGGGCGTGTTGGTGGGGATCATGTCGTTCGCGACGAGATTCCCGCCGTTCTCCTTGATGAAGCGCGACGACACGCGGTAGAGGTCATGGCCGAAGGCGTAGTCGGCGGTGAGGGTGTAGAACTTCTGGCCCTTCAACTGGTTCGAGGCCTTCAGCCAGGTGCCGATCGTCTTCACGTACATCGAGTTCGAGCCTTCGACGTGGAACATGAAGCGGTTGCAGTTGGCGCCGCGCAGCGCATCGGAGTTCGCGCCGGTGTTGAAGAAGGGCAGCTTCGCCCGCGCGGCCTGGTCCGCGATCGCGAGCGCCGAAGCGGAACTCACCTCGCCGACGATGGCGGCGACCTTGTCGCGTTCGATGAGCTTCTGGGCCTTGGTGACGGCGGTCGCGGGGTTGACGCTGTCCTCGGCGACCATCTCGAGCTTGCGGCCCAGAATGCCGCCGGCCGCATTGATCTCTTCCACTGCGAGCGTGGCGCCCTTGAAGCCGAACTCGCCGACCTGGCCGAGGAAACCGGTGCGCGGGGTGAGGTGGCCGATGCGGATCGCATCCTCGGCGCGCAGCCACGCGGGGAATCCGAGTGCCGCGACGCCGGCGCCGACAGCGGTCTTGCGAATCGCCTCGCGGCGTGACGGGTCCTGCGGCAACGGCGCCGCGCTCGTATCGCGCTTCATGTTTTCTCCTCCCGATGGACGGATCGAGCGCCGCGCGGCTGTTGCGCCGACGGTCGTGCGCGGATCCGAATCGATCATAGCACCGTGGCATGCGCGATCCGGAGCACCGGGCGGGATGATGACGTGACGACGCGGGGGCGTGAAAGAAGAAAGCCGCGCGATCTCTCGCGCGGCTTCCGGTGCGGCGGGCAGAGCGGAGTTCCGCTCAGGTCTTCTTCTTGAAGCCGCCGCGGATCCAGTCGACGCTCTTGATGCCGTCGGGCGGGCTGATCTGGTCGGGCGTGTAGTACTTGACGTTGGTCAGGGTCGGCTTGCCGTCGACGATGCGGATGGTGCCGTAGGGCACGTGCTGCACGGCCTGGTGACCCTTGCCGAGCGACATGTCCACGATGCCGGCCACGGACTCGAACTTCAGGTACTCGAAGGCGCTGATCATTTCGTCTTCCGTCGGCGCGGCCTTCTTGGTCTTCAAGGCCTTCTCGTACGCGGCCTTGGCGCCGAGGAAGGCGGTGGCCATGTGGTACGAGGCGTAGACGGCCGTCATCTTGTACTGGTCCTTGTAGGCCCGCGCGAACCACTGGTTCAGCTTGGTGGCCGGCGCGAAGGGACCGTTGGGACCGCGGGCGCCGATGATGGTGCCGTCGGGGAGCTGGTTGCCGAGCCGCTCGAGGATCGTGTCGCCGCAGATGATGATGTTGGGCGACTTCTTCATCAGGCCCCGCGGCGCGGCCTGCAGCACGTAGGCCTCGAGGTCCCCGCCCCAGAGCGAGTTCTGCATGATCTCGGCATTGCTGGTCAGGAGCGCGGAAATCTCGGTGCTGTACTGGCCCGCCCCGAGCTTGGGCGTGACGTTGGTGGCGATCTGCGCCTGCGGCTTGATCTGCTTCAGCGTCTCGGTGAAGTCGGACCAGGCGTCCTGCCCCCAGGCGTAGTTCGGGTTGATGCCCGAGAACACCTTCAGGTTCGGATAGTTGTCCGCGATGTAGCGCGCCGCGGCCACGTTCTCCTGGGTGGCCATGGTGGTGGTGCGGAACACGTACCGGTAGCTGCTCTCCTCGAAGATGCGGTTCGTGGAGCAGTCGAACAGCACGGTGAGCTTCTTCATCTCCTCGGCCACCGGCGCCACGGCCAGGCAGTCGCCGCTGGAGATCACGCCGATCACCATGTCGACGTTCTGGCGGCTCACGAGGTTGCGGTACTCGGTGACGACCTTGGTCGGGCCACCGGCCTCATCCACGTAGACGGCCTCGATCGGACGGCCGCCGAATCCCTTCTGTTCGTAGCCGGGGATCTGGCCCCCCTTGTTGAAGGCGTCGACGAGCAGTTCGGCGGCGTTCTTGGCGGGCACCCCGAACGGACCGGCCGCCGGCCCGGACAGGAACGTGATGACGCCGATGCGCAAGGGCTTTTCCTGGGCGAAGGCCGAAGACGCAAGCAGCGTCCCGGCTGCCGCAGCGGTGAGTGTGGCGGTGAAGAGCGACCGAATCACGAGAGACCTCCCGATTTTGTGATGAACCTTCCCGATGCGCGAAGCGCCGCGTTGCCGATGGCGGGCGCGCCGCGAAGACCTGCCCGGCGATTATACAAAGGCGCCTCCGCGAGCCGTGGATCCTTCCCCGGGGCGAGCGTCCCCGCCGCGGTGGCCTTGGCTACAATGCAGCGCCTTCCCGCCGAACGGCCTGCCGAGATCTTCCGTTGACCGTCCCTCCGCTTCTCGCCCTCGAGACCTCGACCGAGGTCTGCTCCGCCGCGCTGCACGTGAACGGCGAGATCCGGCAATGCCTCGAGCTCGCCGGACAGAGCCATTCGCAACGCCTCATTCCCATGGTGGACGCACTGCTCGCCGAGGCCGGCCTGACCGTGTCGTCCCTGGGCGGGATCGCCGTGGCGGTGGGGCCGGGTTCCTTCACGGGGCTGCGCATCGCGACGGCAGTGGGCCAGGGGATGGCGCTCGGGGCCGGTCTGCCGGTGGCCGCCGTGGGAACGCTCGACGCGATGGCCTGGGCCGATGGTGCGGAGGCCGTGCTCGTCTGCGTCGATGCGCGGATGGGTGAGTTCTATCTCGGCGCGTATCACCGGTCGGGGCAGGATATCGGCGCCGTGCTCGGCCCGATGGTCGTCGGCCCCGAAGCGCTGCCGGATCTGCCCGACGGCCGCTGGTCCGGTGTCGGCAACGGGTTTGCGTTGCAGGCCGATCTGCTGGAACGGCGCTGGCCGGATCGCCTGACACGGCGCAATCCGCAGGCGCGTCCCGAAGCGCGCGACGTGCTGTCGCTCGCGATGGTCCGCCACCCGGACGGCTTCACGGACCCGCCGGAATCCCTGGTGCCGCTGTACGTGCGCGACAAGGTGGCGCTCACGATGGCCGAGCGATGAGCGAGACGTCGCTGCACTACCGGCCGATGCGGGACACCGACCTGGACCGTGTCGCCGACATCGAGGCGCAACTGCACCACTCGCCCTGGACGCGCGGGAATTTCGCCGATTCGCTCACGGCCGGCCACTCCTGCTGGGTCGTCGAGGAGGAAGACGGCTTGTGCGCCTACGGCGTGCTGATGATGGGCGTGGAGGAAGCGCACCTGCTCAACATCACGGTGGCGATCGCGTCCCAGCGCCGAGGCATCGGGCGCGCGCTGCTCGGTTTCCTCGAAGGGCGGTCCCGCGACTTCGGTGCGCAGGCGATGCTGCTGGAAGTGCGACCGTCCAACGTGGAGGCACGCGCCCTGTACCGCGCGGCAGGCTTCCGGGAACACGCCGTCCGGCGCAACTACTATCCGGCCGCGCACGGGCGCGAGGATGCGCTGCTGATGATCAAGCCGCTATGAGCCGCCGCGACCGCATCGACGAGGAACTGGGGCTGGGCCCGCGCTGGGTCCGCCGCGCTTTGCCGCAGCAGGCCGAGACCGGCGAAGCGCCCGGGGAATCCGAATTCGAGCCGCCCGCCCCCGAGGCCGCATCGGCGCCGGCCCCGGCGATCGCATCCGCCGGGACCGATCTCGCCGGCGTCCGGGCCGACGAGATCCTGCGCATGGACTGGCCGCAGTTGAAGGCGTCGGTCGCCGTCTGCACGGCGTGCGCGCTGGCTCCCACGCGCAACAAGACGGTGTTCGGCGTCGGTGATGAAAAGGCGGACTGGCTGTTCGTCGGCGAGGGACCCGGGGCGGACGAAGATGCCCGGGGCGAGCCCTTCGTGGGGCAGGCCGGCAAGCTGCTGGACAACATGCTCGCCGCCATCGGCCTGACGCGTGCCGAGGACGTCTACATCGCCAACATCGTGAAGTGCCGCCCACCCGGCAACCGCAATCCCGAATCCGCGGAGGCGCACGCATGCAGGCCCTACCTGCAGCGGCAGATCGAACTGATCCGGCCCCGCCTGATCGTGGCGCTCGGGCGCGTGGCCGTCACGAACCTGCTGGAGACCGATGCGGCCATCAGCAGCCTGCGCCAGCGCCCGCTGGACTACCGCGGGACGCCTGTCGTGGTGACCTATCATCCGGCCTACCTGCTGCGCAATCTGCCCGACAAGGCCAAGGCCTGGGAAGACCTCTGTTTCGCGCGGGACCTGATGTCGAAGTTCAAGGGGGCGCCAGGGAAGGTCTGATCAATGTACGCGGATCGCGTTGCAGTCGGAAACGGGCAATGGCAAGACGGGCGGCGAAGACGAGATGGAACCCGGCGAGCCGACCCACACCGCCCGCGCCCGTTTCCGCTTGAAATCCGCCCCGTCGCCCCCATACCCCGGGAGGCGTGGCGGGTCGCCACGGAAAGGAGAGTGCGAATGTTGAACCGAGCGAGTGTGGTGCTGCTGGCGCTGGTGGCGTTGCTGCTGTCGGGCTGCGGCTACAACGCGATCCAGGCGCAGGACGAGCAGGTGAAGGCCTCGTGGAGCGAGGTCGTGAACCAGTACCAGCGCCGGGCCGACCTCATTCCCAGTCTCGTGAACACGGTGAAAGGCTTCGCGCAGCAGGAACAGGATGTCCTCCTGGGCGTGACCAACGCCCGGTCGAAGGTGGGCAGCATCCAGGCGACGCCCGAACTGGTGAACGATCCCGCCGCGTTGAAGAAGTTCATGGATGCCCAGGGCGAGGTGACCTCCGCGCTGTCGCGGTTGCTGGTCGTCTCGGAGAACTATCCGGAGCTGAAGTCGAACGAGAACTTCCGCGATCTGCAGGCGCAGCTCGAAGGCACGGAGAACCGCATCACGGTGGCACGCAAGCGCTACATCGATTCGGTGCAGACCTACAACACGAACATCCGCCAGTTCCCGGTGAACCTGACGGCCATGATCTTCGGCGCCAAGGAGAAGGCGAACTTCACCGTCGAGAACGAGGCCGCCATCGCCAAGCCGCCGGTCGTGGATTTCTCGAAGCCGGCCGCTCAAGGCACGAAGTGACATGACGCACGCCATCGCGTCGTGGCGATGGCTGGCGGCGCTGGCGCTGATGGTCCTGGCGTTCACCGCCGGGGCCGAGGTGGCCGTGCCGCCGGCGGCACGCGTGACCGACCTCACGGGCACGTTGACGTCGGAGCAGACCACGCAGCTTGATCAGCTGCTTTCCGCCTTCGAAATCCGCAAGGGCAGCCAGATCGCCGTGCTCATGGTGCCGACCACGCAGCCGGAGACGATCGAGCAGTACTCGATCCGCGTGACCGATGCCTGGAAGCTCGGCCGCAAGGGCGTCGACGACGGCCTGCTGCTGCTCGTGGCCAAGGACGACCGCAAGGTCCGGATCGAGGTCGGCCGCGGCCTGGAGGGCGTCATCCCCGACGCCATCGCCAAGCGCATCATCCGTGACGACATCACTCCGCGCTTCAAGCAAGGAGATTTCGCGGGCGGGATCCAGACGTCGGTCATCCGCATCATGGGCGTCGTCGACGGAGAACCGCTGCCGGAACCGCCCGCTCAGGCGGCGAAGGACGAGGGCGGCGTCTTCGATCACCTCGAAGGGCTGTTCGTCGTCGCGTTCATCCTCGTGGTGGTGGTCGGCAGCGTCCTGCGTGCGATCGTCGGGCGCGTGGCTGCCGCGTCGATCGTCGGCGCCGCGGCGGGCGTCCTCGCCTGGTTCATCGTCGGCATGCTCGCCGTGGGCGTCGTGGTGGCGGTGATCGCCTTCCTGTTCACCCTGGCGAGCGGCTCGATGGGCCGCGGCGGTCGCGGATGGTCCGGCGGTTCGTCCGGCGGCTGGTCGAGCGGCGGCGGGGGATTCGGCTCGGGCGGCGGCGGGTTCTCCGGCGGTGGCGGCGGCTTCGGCGGCGGCGGCGCTTCGGGAGACTGGTGACATGACACTGAAGCGCCTGCTCAGACACTGGTTCACCGCCGAGGGCGCCGTGCGGGCCACATTCCCGCCTGCCGTCCTCGCCGCGATCGAGCGCACGATTGGAGAGGTGGAAGCCGATCACGCGGGACAGATCCGTTTCGCGGTCGAGGCGAGTCTCGACACCCAGGCCGTGTTCGCCGGGCAATCGGCCCGGGACCGCGCCCTCGACGTCTTCTCGGCGCTGCGGGTATGGGACACCGAGCACAACAACGGCGTGCTCATCTACCTGCTGCTGGCGGACCGGGATGTCGAGATCGTCGCCGACCGCGGCATCCATCGTCGCGTCGGCGGCGAAGGATGGGAGCAGATCTGCCGCGCGATGGAAGCGGAATTCCGTGCGGGGCGGTTCGAGGCGGGGTCGCTCGCCGGCATCCGGGCGGTGGGCAGCCACATGGCCCGGCACTACCCGCGGGACGGCGCGAGCGTCAATGAGTTGCCGGATGCGCCGGTGGTGATTTAGCGGGGGGCGGACGATGGGCCGGGGCTGTCCTCCGCGAGCCCCGGTTCATCGACGGTCGGGACGGCGGCGCCGATGTGACGCCCGCCCGGACCTCACGTCTCTCCGTGATCCTGGGCGTGTGCGTGGGCGCGGTAGATCCACGCCATCGTCACCGAGACGAACAAGCCGAAGACGATCACGATGGTCGTGTACGTCAGGTTGCCGTGCAGCATCATCGCGTAGCAGCCCTGCAGCACCAGGATGCTCAGGTTCTCGTTGAAGTTCTGCACGGCGATGGAGTGGCCCGCGCCCATGATGAGGTGGCCGCGGTGCTGCAGCAGCGCGTTCATCGGCACGACGAAGAACCCGCCCATCGCCCCGATGGCGATCAGCAGCCCCGTGGCGATGCGCCAGTCGTGGACGAACACCATTGCGATCACGAAGGCGCCCATGGCGACGCCCATGGGCAGGACCTTGACCGCCCGCTCTAGCCGCACGAACTTGGCGGCCAGCACGGAGCCGGCGGCGATCCCCACGGCGACGATGGCCGAGAACTGCGTGGCCTGCTGAATCGTGAAGCCGAGCCACTGCTCGGCCCACACGAGCACGATCAGTCGCAGCGTGGCGCCGGCGCCCCAGAACAGCGTGGTGACGGCCAGCGAGACCTGTCCCAGCCGGTCGCGCCACAGTTGCCAGAAGCTCCTCCAGAAGTCCTGCAGCAGATACACCGGGTCGCGCCGGGCCATCTTGTGGTCGATGGCGACCAGCGGGATGTAGAGGTTCACCAGGGCCGCGATGCCGTAGAGCAGCAGCATCGTCAGGATGGCGACTTCGGGGGCGGTGTCGAGCAGCGGGATGCCGGACAGGGCATCGAAGTGGCCGAACACCCAGCCGGAGAAGTGATCGCCGATCAGCAGGCCGCCGATGATCGCGCCGAGGATGATGGAGGCGACCGTGAGGCCCTCCATCCAGCCGTTGGCCAGGACCAGCTTCTCGGGCGGCAGCAGTTCGGTGAGGATGCCGTACTTGGCCGGGCTGTACATGGCCGCCCCGATGCCGACGATGCCGTAGGCGTACAGCGGTTGCATGCCGGCGAGCATGGCCATGCAGCCCACGATCTTCACCGTGTTGCTGATGAACATCACCCGGCCCTTGGGGATCGCGTCGGCAAAGGAACCGACGAAGGGTGCGAGCACGATGTAGGAGAACACGAAGAACATCTGCAGGACCGGCGTGTGCCAGGCCGGCGCATTCAGCTGCTTCAGCAGGGCGATGGCCGCGAACAGCAGGGCGTTGTCGGCGAGCGCGGAGAAGAACTGCGCCGCGAGAATCGTGTAGAAACCGCGATTCATTGATCGAGTGTGGTCGGAGGGGTGCCGGTCTCCTCCCGGAAATCGCGGCGACCGGTTTATACCATGAATCCCGAGACGGCCACCCCGCATCGGACAGTCCGGGACATAGAATGCGGAACTCCCGTCACACCGCTCTCGTTCCCCGCCTCCTGCCGTCATGCCCCGCCCCATCCGCGCTCGTCTCGATCTCGATGCTCTCCGACACAACCTCGCCGTGGCACGCCACTACGCCGGCCCGGCCAAGGTCCTCGCGGTGGCGAAGGCCGCGGCCTATGGCCACGGGCTGGCCCGCGTCCTGCCGGCGCTGGAAAGTGCCGACGGCATTGCGGTTCTCGACATCGACGATGCCGTGGCGCTGCGGGACCGGGGCTACGAAGGCCGCATCGTGCTGCTCGAGGGTTGTTTCGACGAGGCCGACCTGCGGGAGGCGCGGGATCGTTCGCTCCACAGCGTCGTGCACGATGTCTCGCAACTCGACCGGCTGGAACGCTCGCCATCGCTGCGGCCGTCCGGCGTGCTGCTCAAGATGAACACGGGCATGAACCGTCTCGGCTTTGCGCCGGGCGCATTCCCGGCGGCCCTCGAGCGCGTGGCCCGATTGACCGGGGTGACGGACATCACGCTGATGACCCATTTCGCCAGCGCCGACGAAGGGCGCGACGTGCGGGAGCAACTCGACCGCTTCCTGTCCGCGTGCGGCGGCGCACCCTACGCCACGACGCTCGCCAACTCGGCGGCGCTGATCCGGGATCCCGAGGCGCACGGGGATTGGGTGCGGCCCGGCATCATGCTCTACGGCGCCACGCCGTTTGCCGATCAGTCCGCGCAGGCATTGGGTCTGCGTCCCGTGATGACACTCGCCAGCCGCCTGATCGGCGTGCAGCACGTGCGCAGGGGCGAGGCGGTGGGCTACGGCGGGGTGTTCGTGGCCGACCGGGACATGCGAGTGGGTGTCGTGGCCTGCGGCTATGCGGACGGCTATCCGCGCCACGCCCCGACCGGCACGCCGGTCCGTGTCGGTGACGTGCGCACGCGCACGCTGGGGCGGGTGTCGATGGACATGATCACGGTGGATCTGACGCCCTGTCCGGACGCCCGTGTCGGATCGCCCGTCACCCTCTGGGGCGAAGGGCTGCCCGTCGATGACGTGGCAACGGCGGCGGGAACGGTCGGCTACGAACTGCTCTGTGCGCTGGCGCTCCGGGTGCCCGTGTCGGTGGCGCCCGGACGGGATTCCGGTCCGGAGTCCTGAGCCGGGGGCCGGCGCGCCGACGGTCCGGCGAGCTGCGTGAGGAGATGGGACTCGCGCTTGTAGAAGCCTTCCGTGTGGAAGGTCTCCTCGAGGCCGAAGTGCTCGTAATCCAGGTGGTGACAGAACTCGTGCAGCAGCGTGCGCAGGAACGTTCTCGGCGCCACCACCTTCTGCTGTTGCGCCGTGCGCATCCACACCTCGACGACGGTCGGCTGCCCGTCCTCACCGGGCCGGTACATGCCGTGCAGTTCTCCCCAGTCACCGCTGGGCCGGGTCGGGTACACCTTGACGCGAATCGACGGAACTTCAAACCGCTCGCACAGCGCATCGATCAGCGCCTGACAGGCGCGCCGCGTCTCGGCGGTCCGGTCCCGTTCGAGGCCGAGGCGGATCGACGCCACGACGGGGTCGAGGGGATCGCCCGGCGGCAGCGGCAGTTCGACGATCGCATCGCTGCGGTCGTAGATGCGGCGGCGCCGGGGCGCGAGGCGGTCGTAGAACGCGAACGGCAACCGCGTCCCCGCGCTACCTGGCCGGTGCGGCGAGCACCTTGAACCGCACCTGGATGTCGAGCGCCACCGTCTCGGGATCGTTCCACGGGCCGTCGCCGATTCCGAAATCGCTGCGGTTGAACACGAAAGCCCCTTCGAAGAGCTGCGCCGCCCCCTGCGCCTTGACGGTGAACGGGGCGGTGACGGCCTTGGTCCTGCCCTTCAGCGTCATGTTCCCCGTGACTTCGTACTTGCCGCCGCCGAGGCCCTTGACGGCCGTCGACGTGAACGTCGCCTTGGGGAACTGCGCCTGATGGAACCACGGTTTGCGGATGACCTCGTCGTTGGCTTCCTTGCTGCCGGCATCGACGCTCGCGATGTCGATCTCGATGGCGGCCTTCGAGACTTCCGGCTTCTTCGCATCGAAGTCGAGCTGCACGGTGAATTTCTTGAAACGGCCCTCCACGGGAACGCCCATCTGCTTGGACACGAACGTGATCTCGCTCCTGGCGGCATCCACGATCATCGGGGCGGCGGCCGCGAACGAGGAGGCGGCAGCGAGGGACAGGGCGATCAGCGTCTTCTTCATTCAGCGGACTCCGGGACTAGCGGTTCTTGAGGATGGGCAGCATGCGCGCGAGCACGTCGTCGCGATCGCGGAAATGGTGCTTCAACGCGGCCAGCACATGCAGGACGACCACGGCGGCCATCAGGAAGTTGAGGCCCTCGTGCCATTCGACGAGCACTTCGGCGAGATCGGGGTTCTTCGCGAGCAGGTCCGGGATCGGCAGCACGCCGAAGTACACCGTCTGGAAGCCCTTCGCCGAGCTGAAGAGCCAGCCCGAGATCGGCACGGCCAGCGTCAGCAGGTAGAGCAGGCCGTGCGCGGCGTGCGCGAAGGAGCGTTCGAGCCGGTTCATGTCCCGCGGAAGCTCCGGGGGGCGGTTCATGAGGCGCCAGAGAATGCGGACGATCACCAGCAGGAACACGGTCACGCCCGCCCACTTGTGGTACGAGTAGTAGCGCAGCTTCGTGGGCGACAGCGTCATGTCGACCATGATGTGTCCGAACACGAAGTTGGACAGGATGACGAGCGCAATCAGCCAGTGCAGCAGGATGGCGATGCGGGTGTAACGCTGCATGCAGGAACTCCCGTGAGGTTGGGGCGACGGCCTCAGGAACCTCCGACCGCCGCGTGCGGCGGACGTTCCTGGGCGCGGTCACAGATCGAAGAAGACGGTCTCGCCGTCACCGCGCAGGCGGATGTCCCAGCGGTACCGGCCGGAAGCGGACGGATCCGGCCGGGCGACGAGGGTGCCGCGTCGATCGGCCGGCACCGCCGCAGGCACGTGATCGGTCGAGCCGAGGTACACACGCGTGAACAGGCCGCGCAGCAGGCCGCGCGCGAAGATCGTCACGTTGGCGAAATGGATGGCGTCCTCGCCCGGCATCCGGAAGGAAAAGCAGCCCGCGTCGTCCGTCGAGATGCGCTGCAGTCCCGGCAGGCAGGCGGCGTCCGCTTCGAAGCCGGGCTGCCAGATCTCGAGCAGGGCGTCGTCCACCGGTGCGCCGTCGACATCGAGCACGCGGCCCGACACGATGACCGTGCGGCCGGTGGCCGGACGATCCGTGGCCTGGATGCCCCAGCGCAAGGCTTCGAAGTAGAACGGGCCGATCGTCTGGGAAGGCGTCAGTTTTGCCATGGTGCGCGCAGCCTCCTCAGAGTCCCATCGGGGTCGCGCCGCGGCCCCTCAGGACGATGTCGAACCGGAAGCCGATCCCGAATCCTTCGATGGTGAGGCCGAGGTCGAAGGTCGAGATCAGCCTCGGGCGGGCCGCCTCCGGCACGCCGCCCAGGATCGGGTCGTAGGGGAACAGCGGATCGTCGGGGAAGTACATCTGCGTGATCAGGCGCTGGGCGTAGGCGTTGCCGAACAGCGAGAAATGGATGTGCGACGGCCGCCACGCGTTCGGATGATTGCGCCACGGATACGGGCCGGGCTTGATGCTGACGAAGCGGTAGCGCCCTTCGTCGTCCGTGAGCGTCTTGCCGAAGCCGCGGAAGTGCGGGTCGATGGGGGCGTCGTGCTGATCCTTGCGGTGCGAGTAGCGGCCCGCCGCATTGCACTGCCAGATCTCGACGAGCGAATTGCGCACGGGACGTCCATCCTCGTCGATGACGCGGCCCGAGACGATGATGCGCTCGCCGAGCGGGGTGCCGCTCGACTGGCGGGTAAGGTCGGCGTCGGTCTCGAGGATCCGTTCGCGCGGCCACTGCGTGACCGACGTGTCCGCCCCGGTCTGCGGCAGCGCGATGGGCGCCTGCGAAGGCGCGCGCTGCCGGGTGCTGCGGTAGTCCGGGTGGAGCAGCGGCGGGTGGGTGCCCGCGGCCACGGGCCGGAGTGTCTCGGGTGCCGTCATGTGCCATCTCCCTCGTCGTGTTCCCGGACTCGCGGCCCGGGCGCGCTCACTTCTCGTACTGCTTGATGAGGGCGCGGGCGTCCTCGATCAACTTCCTGCCGTCCGCCCCCTTGGTGCCGACTTCCTTGATCCAGTCGTCGTCGACGTTGGCGGCGGCCTTCACCCAGCGCTGGTACTCGGTCTCGGTCAGCGTCACGATGCTGTTGCCGCGGTCCTTCGCGAGCTTGCGGTTCGGCTCGACGGTGACGTCGAAGCGTTCGCCCGCCCAGGCGGAGACCTCGATGCCGCTGTTGGCGTCGATGACCTTCTTCAGGTCCGCCGGCAGCGCGTCGTACTTCGCCTGGTTCATCGCGAACACGAAGATCGTGTTGGACATCCGCGCCGCGCCGGCGGGCATGTCGAGATGATGCTTCGCGATCTCGTGCAGCTTCACGGTCGGCACGCCTTCCCACGGCACCATCGCTGCGTCGATGACGCCCTTCGACAGCGATTCCGGCACCTGCGGCAGCGGCATCTGGACGGGGGTCGCGCCGAGCGCCGTGAGCAGACGGACGCTGATCCGCGTGGCGCCGCGCACCTTGAGGCCCTTCATGTCCTCGAGGGTGCGGATCGGCTTCGACGTCGCGTGCAGGGCCGCGCCGTCGTGGAGGTGCATGAAGATCGGCCGCGTTCCCTTGAACTCGTCGAGCGCGTCCTTCTGGACGTAGGCCCAGAGGGCGCGGCTGCCCGTCCTGGCGGCGTGCGCCATGAACGGCAGTTCGAACACCTCCGCCTTCGAGAAGCGGCCGGCTGCGTAGGTGGGCACCGTCCACACGAGATCGGCGACGCCGTCGCGGACCTGGTCGAACAGCTGCGACGGGGTGCCGCCGAGCTGCATCGCCGGGTAGATCTGGCACTTCAGCCGATCACCCGATTCCTTCTGCACTTTGGCGCACCACGGCTGGATCATGTTCAGGTGGGCGTTGGACGTGCCGGGCAGGAAGTGATGCACCTTCAGCGTGATCTGCTGGGCGTGCACGGTGCCGGCAGCCAGCGCCAGGGCGACGCCGGTGACCAGGGGCCGGAGGACACGAGGAATCATGGGACGACTCTCCACGGGATCGGTTCGAGGGATCAGCCGCCGAAGTTCCGCACCAGCACGAGCGAGACGGCCGGGAAGAACAGGAGCAGCAGGGTTCGCAGCAGGTCGGACGCGAGGAACGGGATCACGCCCTTGAAGGTCTCGGACAGCGGGACGTCCTTCGCCAGCCGGTTGATGATGTAAACGTTCATGCCCACGGGCGGGTGCACGAGCCCGATCTCGACGACCATGAGCGCGAGGATGCCGAACCAGATGGACTTGTCGGTCGGCGACAGCCCCCAGAAGTCCAGGCCCATGACCATCGGGTAGAAGATCGGGATGGTGAGCAGGATCATCGCGAGCGAGTCCATCACGCAGCCGAGGAAGATGTAGATCACGAGGATCATCGCCATCACCAGCAGCGGCGGGAGGGCGCTGCCCTGGACCCAGGCGGCGAGCTCGGCGGGCATCTGCGACACCGCCAGCGCCGTGTTCAGCATGTCGGCGCCGAGCAGCACGAGGAAGATCATCGCCGTGGCCTGCGCCATGCCGAGCGCGCTCTGGATCACGCCCCGGAGCCGCATGCCGCCGGTCAGCACGGCGAGGATGCCGCAGGCCGCGGCGCCGATGGCGGCCGCCTCGGTCGGGTTGGCCCAGCCGCCATAGATGCCGACGATGACGACGACGAACACGCCGAGCACCGGGAGCACTTCGAACAGCGCTTTCAGCCGTTCGCCCCAGGGCGCCGCCGGACCCGCCGGGCCGATGTCGGGCTTCCACCGCACGAGGATCTGGATCACGATCATGTAGCCGACCATGGCGATCAGGCCCGGCAGCACGGCGGCCATGAACAGCTTGCCGATGGATTCCTGCGTGAGGATCGCGTAGATCACGAGGGGGACCGACGGCGGGATCATGATGCCGAGCGTGCCGCCCGCGGCCAGCGCCCCCGTGGCCAGGCTGCCGGCATAGCCGTGGCGGCGCAGTTCGGGCAGCGCGACCTGACCCATGGTCGCCGCCGTGGCGAGCGACGAGCCGCAGATGGCGCCGAAACCGGCACACGCGCCGATGGCGGCCATCGCGATGCCGCCGCGGCGGTGTCCCAGGAAGGCGCTGACGCAGCGGAAGAGGCTCCGGCTGAGTCCGCCGTGCGTCGCGAACTGGCCCATCAGCAGGAACATGGGGATCACGACCAGGTCGTAGTTGGAGAGCCGAGCGAAGGCCAGGTTCTTGAGCGAACTGAGCAGCGGCGTGGTCTCGAAGTCCGTCAGGACGTAGTAGCCGCCGGCGCCCACGCCGAACATCGCGATGCCGATCGGCACGCGGATCACCAGCAGCGTCATCAGGATGCCGAACATCGCGAAGCCGGAAGCGATGCCGCTCACGGTTTCGGGATCCCGGTCGCGGCGTCGTGCCGGCGCAGATGGAATCCGGTCATGTACAGGCCGGCCAGGGCGAGCATCACGAAGCCCGGGACCATCAGGATCTGTCCGATCCACAGTGGCCAGCCCAGGATGGCGGTGGTCTCGCCCGCTTCGCGGACGGCCAGGGCGCCCGCCAGCGTCCGCCAGGCCAGGACGGCGCCGAAGACCGCCACCAGGAGGGAGCCGAGGGCGTCGAGCGCGTCCACGATCCGCGGCGGCAGCTTCTGGGTGAAGAAGTCGACCTTCACGTCACCGCGGTTCAGGTGACACCACGCGAAGAAGGCGGCCGAGGCGAACGCGGCGCAGGTCTGGAGGATCTCGACGTCGCCCGGCACCGGCGCGGAGGCGAGCTTGCGCCCGATGATCGAGACCAGCGACATCGACACGAGCGCGATGAAGACGAGTCCGCCGGCGATGGCGAGCCATTGGGACAGCGTCCTCAGGGCGCGGCCTGCGGGGCCGAAGCCCGGGGGCACCAGCAGATCGGCGCCCGGAATGGGTTCCTGCATGTGTTGTCGACTCCCCCTGACTGCGCGGCGCCGTGCCGGGATCGGATGCGGTGACCGGGGCTCGGGCGACCGCGAAACTTATCACGCCGGGACGGGCGTGGGCATGCAGGGCTGCAGGCCGGCTGTGCGCCGATGCCGTCAGCGCTTCCGGGTGCGGGCTCTCGACCGCGACGAGGCGGCGGCCGCCGGCGCATCCAGCGGCACCGGACTGTTCTTCAGTGTGCGCAGCACGAAGCTCGACTTGCTGTGCCGGATGCCGGGGATCCGGTAGAGCTTCTCCCGCAGCAGCCGCTCGTAGTCCCGCGTGTCGCGCACGGCGATGCGGATGTAGTAGTCGTAGTCGCCGGAGACGAGGCAGGCTTCGAGCACCTCGGGAATCTCCTCCAGCGTCCTGCCGAAGCGGGCCAGGGTGTCCTCGCTGTGGCTCTCCAGCGTCACCTGCACGATGACGCTCTCGCTGAATCCCACCTTCTCCGGGCGGATGCGGACCGTGTAGCCCTCGATCACCCCGTCGGTCTCGAGGTTGCGGATGCGGTTCCAGCAGGCCGTGGTGGAGAGGCCGACGCGGGCGCCGATGTCCTGCAGGCTGGTACGCGAGTCCTGCTGCAGGATTGCGAGGATCGCGAGATCGAATTTGTCCAAAACTATCCCGTAATGTCGGAAATGGAAAGAATGATTTTCCGAATCGTACGCTCGTTCTCCGAAAATGCGATGCCTTTTCCGGTGCGACAGTCGTAGGATGCGGGCTTTCCGAACCTGCCGAGACCGCTGCCATGAGATTGACGACAACCCAACTGAACAAGCTGGTCGCCGAAGGCCAGAAGCTGGCGATGCTGTCCTGCTACGACGCGAGCTTCGCGGCGCTGTGCGAAGCCGCGGGCGTCGAGATCTTCCTGATCGGCGATTCGCTCGGCATGACGGTGCAGGGGCGCGACTCCACGCTGGCCGTCACGATGGAGGACATCATCTATCACACGCAGTGCGTCGCCCGCGGCAGCTCCAAGCCCGTGATCGTCGGTGACCTGCCGTTCGGGTCGTACCAGATCGGCCCGCAGCAGGCGTTCGAGAACGCCGCGCGCCTGATGGCCGCAGGGGCCACGATGGTGAAGCTCGAAGGCGGCGGCTTGATGGCCGACACCGTGGCCTTCCTGGTCGACCGCGGCATTCCGGTGATGGGCCATCTGGGCCTGACGCCCCAGTCGGTCCACACGCTGGGCGGCTACCGGGTGCAGGGCAAGACCGAGTCCGCCGCCGAGCGTCTCGTGAATGATGCGAAGCTGCTGGAGCAGGCCGGCGCCGCGTCGATCGTATTCGAGTGCATCCCGGCGCCGCTGGGCAAGCAGGTCACCGAGACCCTCGCCATTCCGACCATCGGCATCGGCGCGGGTCCGCATTGCGACGGCCAGATCCTGATCCTGCACGACATGCTCGACATCTACCCGGGCCACAAGGCGAAGTTCGTGAAGAACTTCATGGCGGGCGCCGGTTCGATCCAGGAGGCCGTCGGCAATTTCGTGAAGGCGGTGAAGGACGGTTCCTTCCCCGGACCCGAGCATTCCTTCTGACCGGACGGTCGCAGGAGAGGGGGGCGTCAGATCCCCATCTCCTTGAACGTCTCCTTCGCCACCCGGAAGCTCTCGATCGCGGCAGGCATGCCGCAATAGACGGCCGTCTGCAGCAGCACTTCGGAAATCTGCGTCTTCGTGAGGCCGTTGCGGACGGCGCCGCGGACGTGCAGCTTCAGTTCGTGCGGCTTGCCCAGCGCCGTGAGCATCGCCAGATTCAGCATGCTGCGCGTCTTGCGGTCCAGCCCGGGGCGGTTCCAGATGTCGCCCCACGCGTACTGCGTGACGATCTCCTGCAGCGGCATGCTGAATTCATCGGCGTTGCGCAGCGCGTTGTCCACATAGTCTTCGCCCAGCACTTCGCGGCGCGTCTGCAGGCCCTTGTCGAACAATTCGCGGTTCATGTGCTTCTCCCTGGAGTGGCGGGCCGGCATCGGCCCAGCGCCGCACGATAGCGCACGAGGATCGGCGCGGACGGTTCGCCACGCGCGCTGACAGGCCCTAGAATCGTCGCACCATGGCCTTGCGCGACGACCCTGACGGCATCGATTCGTCCGATGAGACTTCCGCCCCGGAGAAGTCGTCGGCGGGCCGCACGGTGCAGTCGATCGAGCGGGCCTTCGCACTGCTCGAGGCGATCGCCCGCAGCGATGAGCCGCTCGGTCTCGCGGAACTGAGCCGCAGCACCGGCCTGCACACCAGCACGGCCTTCCATCTCATCAGGACGCTGGTCGTGCTGGGGTACGTGCGCCAGGAAGCATCGCGGCGCTATTGCATCGGCCCCCGCCTGTTCATGCAGGCGGCCGGCGCATTCAACGAGACCACGCTGGTCAACTTCGCGACGCCGCACCTGCGCCGTCTGGCCGACGAGTCGGGCGAGACCGCGCACCTCGCCGTGCGCGTGGACAGCGGTATCGCCGTGATCGCCAAGGGCGAGGCGACGTCCTCCGTCCGCACGAGCGACCGGCTGGGCACCATCCGTCCCGCGCATTGCACGGCCATCGGCAAGGTGCTGCTCGCGAACCTGCCGTCCGCGGAGCTCGATGGGGTTCTGTCCGGCCTGGACCTGCGCGCCTGCACGCCGGCCACGATCACCGACCGCGACGCACTGCGTCGCGAACTGCGGCAGGTCGCGGCGAACGGCGTCGCGCTGGACGACGCGGAATTCAACGTGGAGTTGCGCTGTCTCGCCGCCCCCGTGCGCAATTTCACGGGACGCGTCGTGGCGGCCGTCGGCATTTCCGGCCCGGTCTGGCGGGTGACGCCGGACGAAGTGCCGAGACTGTCGGCCATCGTGAGCGCGGCCGCCCGCGCGCTGTCGGCAGATCTCGGTGCGCGGGGCGAGGCCCGCGGCGCGTCCGACTAGCGTGGCCCGGCGAGCGTCGCGGCGATGCGGCCGGCGCGGCGGCCCGAAACGAACGCCCAGGCCAGATGATGGCCGTGCCCCTTCAGCAGCAGCCCACCCTGGCCGGTGGACCCCGCGGCGAACAATCCCGGAATCGGCTGGTCGCCGGCACCCAGCACCCGATGTGACGTGTCGACGGCGAGGCCGCCTTCGCTGTGCACGAACACGGGCCGCACGGGCCCCAGGGCGATGAACGGCGGCGTCGCGAGCGGTTGCCGCGCCTCGTCGTCCAGCGCGGTCGACCCGAGGGACTTCGCCGCCTCCTGCAATCCGTGCACGCGAACACCCAGCTTGCGCGCGAGTCCGTCGAGGCTCGTCGCCTGCGTGTAGACGTCGGGACGGTTGCGCCGGTAATCCGGCAGATACGCGTACGCGACGCCCGGGGCGGTGGAGATGAAGTGGGGCCACGCCGAATACTTCCCGGCCAGTCGTCCGTCGATCAGCAGGTAGCCCGTCTTGCCCGGCTGCCCCGCGAGGGCGAGCGCGGGCTGGTCGGTCTCGTCGCAGAATCGTTGCCCCTCGCGATTGACGAGCCGGGCGCCGTGCGTGAACAGCGCCGTGGACGGCGCCAGCGCCGTCGTCAGGAAGCCGAGGATCACCGGCCGCAGCAGGCGCGGCGGGACGTGCGCCAGTGACCATTCGAGCAACCGCGCCAGGGCCGGCCAGGGCGGCAATCGGCGCACGAGCGTGGTGCGGGCCGGGGGGATGAAGCGCAATTCCGGACCAAGGGCGAGATCGCCGTTGACGATGCGGGCGCCCACGGCGAGCCCGAGCTTCTGCCCGTCGCCGGTGGCGGTGGCATTCACGCCGTCGACCTTCGCTGCGGCATCGCCCATGTAGCGCGCCTTCAGTTCGGGATCGTTGGTGAAGTCGCCCGCGGCGAGGATCACCCCGCGCGTCGCATGGAAGATGCGGCCGTCGACGCATCTTGCGCCCGTGACGCGTCCGGCCTCGGCGGTGAGGGATTCCACACGTGCGCCGAGCCGGATGTCGACGCCGGTGGCGCGCGCACGCTTCCCGAGGTGATGGATGTAGGAGAGCGAGTTCGGCAGCACGTTGTGCATGCGCGGCTGCCGGTGCGGCGGCTCGGGCATCGGTCCGTGGAAGCGCACGCCCAGATCGAGCAGCCAGCGGAATGCGTCCGGGACTTCGTCGCAGAGGATGCGGCGCAGGACATCGTTCTCGCGTGCCGCCAGCGGGCCGGCGAAGCCCGGCATGTCCGCGAAGTGGCCGTCCGGTGAATCCTCGATGCCCCGCTTCCGTTGATGCGGCGTACCCGTCGCGGTGATCGAACCGATGGACCAGGCCGTGGAGCCGCCGAGCTTCTCGTTCTTCTCGAGCAGAACGACGCTTGCACCCGCCTGGCGCGCCTCGATGGCGGCAGCGAGGCCGGCCCCGCCGCCGCCGACCACGAGCACGTCGCACGTCCGGGGGGCGGTCATGATGGAGCGCTCCATCGGCGACGATGCGAACGCGACGCGCTAGACGTTCTTCGCGGCCTGGCCGGCGCTGGTCCCGGCGATGCGTCCGAACACCGAGCCCGACATCAATCCCGTGCCACCCGGGTAGTTGAAGTAGAACAGCCCGCCGACCAGTTCGCCGGCGGCGTACAGACCCCGAATGGGATGCCCGTCGGTGTCGATGACCTGCGCGTTCGTGTCGATGCGCAGGCCGCCGAAGGTGAACGTGATGCCGCACGACACCGCGTACGCCTCGAAGGGCGGTTCGTCGATGGTGTTGGCCCAGTTCGACTTCGGGACGGCGAGTCCCTCGGTGCGGCGGCCGTCCTTCACGTTCGGATCGAAAGGGATGTCCGTGCGCACCGCGGCGTTGTAGCGGCGGATGTGCTCGAGCGCGGCGGATGCGTTGACGTCGTCGAGCTTGCCGACGAGTTCCTCGAGCGACCGGGCCGTGACCTTCGTGACCTGGCGGATGCGGTATTCGTCCCGCAGCAGGTGCGTGACCTTCCGGTCGAAGATCTGCCAGGCGAACTGGCCGGGCTGGCGCAGGATCACGGCTCCGTACTTCGCGTAGGTGTAGTTCCGGAAGTCCGCGCCCTCGTCCACGAAGCGCTCGCCGTTGGCATTGAGCATGATGCCCCACGGGTACGAGTGCTTCTGGAAGCCGTCGCCGACCGCGAGGTCGCCGAACTCGGGCGCGTTTCGGTCCCAACCGACGGCATGGCACCCCGACCAGTTGCCGCGGGGCGAGGCGCCGATGTCGAGCGCCATGCGGATGCCGTCGCCGGTGTTGAAGCGCGTGCCCCGCACCTTGGCGAGGTCCCAGCCGGGCCCGAGATAGCGGGTGCGCCATTCGGGATTGGATTCGAAGCCGCCGGCGGCGAGCACGACGGCGCGGCACCTGACGGTGCGAGTCTTGCCCTCATGGCGGACGACGACACCGTGGACGCCGTCGTCGTCGTGCGCGAGCGAGAGCGCGCGCGCCTGATACACGATGGGGATGTCCATCGCGGCGGCCGCCTGCTTCTCGGCTTCGACCAGGCCGGGCCCGCCGCCCCAGGCCTCGACCGTGAGACCGCCCCAGAACTTGAACCGGCCGTCGACCTTGAACGCCTGCCGTCCGTAGATCGGCACGAAGCGGATGCGATGGGTCCGCAGCCACATCAGCGTCGACTTGCTGCGCGTGACGAGCAGTTCCACGAGATCGGGATCGGTCCGGTTCTCGGTGACGCGCGCCATGTCGTCGAAGAACTTGTCCTGCGGGTAGGACCCGAAGTCGGTGCGCCCGATCTCTTCCGGCGTGAGATCCGGCATCAGGGCCTTGAGGTCCTCGACGCCGTCGTAGGCGAACCGGATGGCGCCGGCCGTGAATCGCGTATTGCCGCCCGATTCGTCCTCCGGGGCGCGTTCGAGCACCACGACGCGGGCACCCTGTTCGCGGGCGGAAAGCGCGGCGCACAGGGCCGCATTGCCCGCGCCGACGACGACGACGTCACACTGATCCGGAAGCATCGGAACGGTCCTCGGGAGAAGCTGTGATTGCGACATTGTAGGAAGTTGTTCTACAGTATCGCAAGCTTATGGGGGAGGGAAGCACACCATGGCGCGCATGAAAGGGGGCGACCTGATCGCCGAGTTTCTCATTCAGGAGCAGGTGCCCTACCTCTTCGGCATCTGCGGTCACGGCAACGTCGGGCTGCTCGACGCGCTCTGGTCCCGTCAGGATCGCATCAAACTCATATCGCCGCGACACGAACAGGTCGCCGGCCACATGGCGGATGCCTACTACCGCATCGCGCACCGGCCCGTGGCCACCCTGACGTCGTGCGGACCCGGTTCCTGCAATCTCGTGATGGCGACGGCCTGCGCCTCGGCCGATTCCTCGGCGTTCTACGCCATCACGGCCAACGTGCCGACGTCGCAGTTCAACCGCGGGCCCTTCCAGGAAAGCTATCGCAACCAGGCCGCCGAATTCCCGGTGGTCCTGCGTCCGTATGTGAAGCGGACGTTCCAGCCCACGCGGGTCGACATGCTGCCGCTCGCGCTGCGCCAGAGCTACAACCTCATGCTGAGCGGCCGCCCCGGGCCGGTGAATCTCGACGTGCCGTTCAACCTGTTCCAGGAAGAGGACGACGTCACGATGCTCCCGTCGGACCAGCGCGCGGGCTTCGTCCGGCCCGGCGCGTCACCCGAGGACCTCGGTCGTGTCGTCGACCTGATCGAAAAGGCCGAACGGCCGGCGTTCTACGTCAGCCACGGCGTCACGCTGGCGGAAGCGGGCCCCGAGCTCACCGCGGTCGCGGAGTTGCTGAACGTGCCGGTGATCACCTCGCCCAACGCGCTCGGTACGGTGCCCCAGCCCCATCGCCTGTCGGTGGGCTTCATCGGCCGCAACGGCACGTTCACCGCGAATCAGGTGGGGCGGCACTGCGATCTGCTCATCACGGTCGGCGCACGCTTCGACGATCGCTCGTCGTCGTCGTGGATTCCCGGCTACTCGTGGAACATCCCGCCGACCCGGCTGGTGCACGTCGACATCGATCCGAGCGAGATCGGGCGCAACTACCCGGTGGACCTCGGCATCCTCGCCGACGCCAAGGTGTTCCTTGGGCAACTGCTGCGCGAGGCGACGCAGCGCAGGCTCGGCGGCCCCGGACGCCTGGCCGCGTGGCACGAGCACATCGACGCCTGGCGCAAGGAATGGGAGGACTTCAGCCGCCCGAACTTCGGCCTCTCGGGGTCGCCGCTGCGGCCCGAGCGCGTCGTGCGCGAAGTCCGTGCCGCCTTGCCCGACGACGCGATCCTGTCGCTGGACAGCGGCGTCCACCACAACTGGTTCATGCAGTTCTGGGAGGCGCGACAGCCGCAGGCGATGCTCAATTCCTGGGGCTTCTCCGCCATGGGCTTCGGCGTGAGCGGCATCCTCGGCGCGAAGCTCGCGGCACCGCATCGCACCTGCGTGGCCGTGGTGGGCGACGGCGGATTCACGATGACGCCGCACGTGCTGGCGACGGCGGTCGAGTTCGACATTCCGGTCGTGTGGGTGGTGTGGAACAACTTCTCGTGGGCCGCGATCCGGGACATCCAGATCGGCATGTTCGGCGGTCACGAGATCGGCACCGGCTTCTATGCCGGTCCGGCGGGGGCCCCCTACAACCCGGACTTCGCTGCGATGGCGCGCAGCTACGGCGTGGAGGGCATCACGGTCAGGCACTCGGACCAGCTCGGCGATGCCTTGCGTCGCGCGGTGGCGCTGGGCAAGCCCTGCCTGCTCGACGTCCACGTGGATGACAAGGTGAAGCCGCCGAGCACGGGCACCTGGCAGCTGCCGCCCACGCCGTATCGCGAACCGGCGTTCGGCAAGCCCGTGGTCCGGTAGCGCGGCCATGCACGCGGTGACATCGGCACGATCTCTCGCAGGCGGCGTGTGGCGGGCACCTGCTCGGACGGTCGAGATCCGCGACCCGTATCGCGGCGACGTGGTGGGCACGGCGCCGATCGGAACGATGGACGACCTGGACGCCGCGATCGCTGCGGCCGTCTCGGCTCGCGCCGCGATGGCGTCGGCACCGGGGTATCAGCGAGCCGTCTGGCTGCGACGCATCGCGGCCCTGATCGAACGGGATATCGCGTCGCTGGCCACCCTGATGGCGCGGGAGACCGGCAAGGCCGTCCGCGATGCCGACGGCGAGATCCGTCGCTCGCTGGAGACCTTTGCACTGGCGGCCGAGGAGGCCATCCGCATCGAAGGACGCCACGTCCCGCTGGACGGCAGCGCCATGGGAGCGGGCAAGCTGGCCGTGCTGCTGCGGTTCCCGGTGGGGGTCGTCGCGGCGATCACGCCGTTCAACGCGCCGTTCAATCTGGCTGCGCACAAGATCGCGCCGTCCCTCGCGGCGGGCAACGCGCTGGTCCTGAAGCCGCCTCCCCAGTCGCCGCTGATCGTGCATCGTCTGGTCGAACTGGTAGTCGAGGCGGGCGTGCCGGCGGGCGCGGTGAACACGGTATTCGGCGGTGCCGACATCGGCGCGGCGCTCGTGGCGGACCCGCGCGTGGAATTCATCACGTTCACCGGGTCGAGTCGCGCCGGGGCCGCGATCAAGGCGGCGAGCGGCCTGCGCCGCGTGGCGCTCGAACTCGGCGGCAACGGTGCGACGATCGTCCACGAGGACGCGGACCTCGCGCCGGCGGCGGCGGCCTGCGGGCGCAATTCCATGCGACTGGCCGGGCAGAGCTGCATTTCGGTGCAGAGCGTCTATGTCCACGCGAACGTGTTCGACGCCTTCCTGCCCTTGATCGAGGCGGAAGTCCGCAAGTTCGTGCTCGGCGATCCGCTCGATCCGGCCACCGACGTCGGGACGCTGATCGACGAGGCTGCCGCCCGGCGGGTGGAAAGCTGGGTGCAGGAGGCCGCCGCGTCGGGGGCGCGGGTCGTCACCGGCGGCCGGCGACAGGGCGCGGCATTCGAGCCCACCGTCTTGACACGCGTGACCCCGGCGATGAAAGTCGTGTGCGAGGAGATCTTCGGGCCGGTCGTCAACGTGATTCCGTATCGCACGCTCGACGAGGCGTTCGCCGCCATCAATGCGAGCCCGTACGGGTTGCAGGCCGGGATCTTCACGCGGTCGAACGAAGCCTCGTTTGCCGCCATCCGCGCCTTGCGTGTGGGCGGCGTGATCGTCAACGGCACATCGACGTGGCGCACCGATCAGCTCGCCTACGGCGGCGTGAAGGCGAGCGGCATCGGCCGGGAAGGACCGCGCTACGCCATCGAGGAGATGACGGAGGAGCGTCTGGTCGTCTTCAATCTGTAGGACCGCGGATCCTGCGCCACGACACGCGTGCCGGCAGCGGGAACAGGTCAGGGAGACAGGGCATGCGGGTGCTGGTGACGGGGGGAGGCGGCTTCCTCGGTGGAGCGGCTGCGCGCGCGCTGGCGGCGCGCGGCGACGTGGCCATCGCATTCGACACCCGGTGGAGCGGACTGGCCGGCGCTCCCGAGAGCGAGGCGCTGGTTCGCGTATCGGGCGACATCACCGATCTCGCCTGCCTCGCCCAGGCGGTGAAGGTGCATCGTCCCGAGGCGATCCTCCATTGCGCTGCGGTGGTGGGGGTGCTGTCCTCCATCGGCAGTCCGCTCAACATCGTGCGCATCAACGTCGAGGGATCGATCAACGTCTTCGAGGCCATGCGCCTGGGCGGCATCGGCCGCTGCGTGCACATCAGTTCGGAAGAAGCCTACGGGGTGTTCCGCGCGGACTGCATCGACGAATCGCACCCGCTGGATCCCGTGCTGCCCTACGGCATCTGCAAGGCGACCGTGGAGCAGCTCGCGCGCAGCTATCGCGACCTGCACGGACTGGACATCGTGCATCTGCGGACGTCCTGGGTCTACGGGCCGGGGTTGCCGCGTGACCGCATTCCGAAGAACCTCATCGAGGCGGCGCTTGCCGGTCGCGCCTTGCACATTTCCGGCGGTGCGGATGCCGCCATCGATCACACGCATGTCGACGACGTGGTGGCAGCCATCCTCAAGGCCCTCGATCATGGACGGCACCGGTTCGACGTCTACAACGTGGCGAGCGGAAAGGCCGCGACGGTGGCGGAGGTGGTGGAGATCGTGAAGTCGCTGGTCCCCGGGGCGCGCTTGTCGGTCGGAACGGGGCCGTACCTGCACGGCGACCGGGTGGCGATGATCCGCAAGGGCGCGCTCGACATCGGACGCGCGGCGCGCGAACTGGGATGGGTGCCGGGTCACGATATCCGGTCGGGGTTGGCGGCCTACGCGGCAGCGCTGCGGTCGGCGGCCGCCTGAGAAGTGCGATGCCACCGGCGCCGGCCGGTGTCCACGCCGCCTCGGTTCCGTGGCCTGCTTCGCGTAGCACGATGCAGGTCTTCTGTCGATTCATGGAGGAGTGTCCGCATGGCCAAGAGGAAATCGAAGCAGGCTGCCGCCGAAGCGAAGGCGGCCATCCGTCCCGCCGCGTCGGTGATGTGGGACGAAGCCCCCGGGCACTACGGCGGCGCGTTCTCCAAGATGCTCGTCCGTCCGGAGTCCCTGGCATCGAAGGCCATCGACTACCGCATCTCCGTGTACCAGCCGCGCGCCTACGTCGCGCCGCACAGGCATCGCATCCAGGAGCAGGTCTACCACGTGCTGGACGGCGAGGGCCTGATGGAATTGGCGGGCGTGCGCACGGTGGTCCGCAGGGACGACGTGATCTTCATCCCGCCGGGTGTCGAGCACGCGATCTACAACACCGGGCTCACGGACCTGCGGTTCATCGTCGTCACATCGCCGCCGGACGAGTGATCGTTCGGCCCGCGTCGAGCCCGACAGCCGCTGTCGCCGTCGATGCGGTTGGCTCCATCCGCAACCTCCCGCCGCTTACCGAGGTGACTCATGGCGTTCCCGCGATTCCTGCTCCCGTGGTTCGTGACGTTGTTGATGCTTGCCGCCGCGCACCGGGCGACGGCGGACGAGACGAAGCCCCTGAAGATCGGGGTCATCACCTTCCTCTCCGGACCGGGAGCCGGACCGATGGGGATTCCGGCGCGCAATGCGGCGGAACTGGCGTTCGAGGCGCTCAATGCCGGCGGCGTCCCGGCGCCGTACCAGGCGAAGGGCTTCGGCGGCACGCCGATCGAAATGATCCTGCTCGACGAGGCAGGGACCACGAGCAACGTCGTGGCGCAGTACCGCCAGCTGGTGCAGCAGCGCGGTGTCGACATGGTGATCGGCTACATCTCCAGCGGCAGCTGCCTCGCGGTGGCGCCGGTCGCCGAGTCGATGCGGATGCTCACGGTGTTCTTCGACTGCGGCACGCCGCGCATCTTCGAGGAGGCGTCGTACAAGTACGTGTTCCGGACGTGCTCGCACGCGACGATGGACAGCGTGGCGGCGGCGAAGTACGTGCGCGAGCGCTTCCCGAACGCGACGCGGATCGCGGGCATCAATCAGAACTACGCGTGGGGGCAGGACTCGTGGCGCGACTTCGAAGGGTCCGTCAGGGCATTCCTGCCTGCGGCGGCGACGGTCACGTCGCAGATGCCCAAGCTGTTCGCCGGTCAGTACGGTCCGGAGATCTCGTCGTTGCTCGCGGCGCAGCCGGACATCATCCACACGAGCTTCTGGGGTGGTGATCTGGAGGCCTTCATCCTGCAGGCGGTGCCCCGCGGCATCTCGAACAAGTCGGTGCTCGTCCTGCCTGCCGGTGAAACCGAACTCCAGAAGCTTGCGGGCAAGATCCCGGATGGGACGATCGTCGGCGCGCGCGGGCCGCACGGCGTGTTCGCTCCCGACAATGCCCTGAATCGCTGGTTCGCGAAGGCCTACGAGAAGCGCCATGCGAGTTCGCCGACCTTCACGGCGTACCAGATGATGCAGGCGATCCTGGGCACCAAGGCGGCGTACGAGAAAGCGAAGAGCGCGGCCGGCGGCAAGGCGCCGGACACGGAGCAGATCATTGCCGCGTTCCAGGGCGCCACGTTCGACACGCCGAGCGGCCCGACGACGATGGCGCTCGGCAAGGGGCATCAGGCGATCCACGGAACGGCCTACGGCATGACGAAGATGGCGGGCGGCAGGCTCACCGTGACGAACGTCACGCGGTACGCCCCCGCGGACGTCAATCCGCCCGAGGGTGTGAAGGGTGAGGACTGGATCCGGTCGGGTTTCTCGCGCTGACGCAGACGGCCGTGTCCACGGCGGCGAAGGCGCCATAATCGGCGCCTTTCCCGTTTCACGCATCGATCCGCGCCGTGGCCAAATCGAAGTCCGTCTACCTGTGTACCGAGTGCGGCGGCGAATCGCCGAAATGGCAGGGGCAGTGCCCGCACTGCAGTGCCTGGAACACCCTCGTCGAGGGCGTGGCCGAGAAGAGTTCCGCACGCTATCAGGGGCTGGCGGAGCCCAGTCGTCTTCACAAGCTCGCCGACGTCGAGGCGGAGGAGGCGCCGCGTCGTGCGACGGGAATCGGTGAACTCGATCGCGTCCTCGGCGGCGGGCTGGTCCGCGGTGCCGTGGTCCTGCTGGGCGGCGATCCGGGCATCGGCAAGTCGACGCTGCTGATCCAGGCCGTCGCCGCGATGACTGCCGAATGCTCGGCGATCTACGTGAGCGGTGAGGAATCCGCGCAGCAGGTCGCGCTCCGGGCCCGGCGCCTCGGGCTCGAACGCACCGATCTCGATCTGCTGGCGGAGATCCAGCTCGAACGCATCCTGACGACCCTCGGCACGCGCAAGCCCGACATCGCGGTCATCGACTCGATCCAGACCGTCTATTCCGAAGCCCTCCAGTCCGCGCCCGGCAGCGTCGCGCAGGTACGCGAGTGCGCCGCGCAGCTCACGCGCCATGCGAAGTCCAGCGGCACGGCGCTCCTGCTGGTCGGACACGTGACGAAGGAGGGGGCCCTCGCCGGCCCGCGCGTCCTGGAGCACATCGTCGATTGCGTCCTGTACTTCGAGGGCGACACGCACTCGAGCTTCCGGTTGGTGCGGGCCATCAAGAACCGGTTCGGCGCGGTGAACGAATTGGGGGTGTTCGCCATGACGGACAAGGGACTGAAGGGGGTCTCGAATCCGTCGGCCCTGTTCCTGTCGCAGCACGGGGCGGCCGTCCCGGGATCGTGCGTCATGGTCACGCAGGAGGGGTCGCGACCGCTGCTCGTGGAAGTGCAGGCGCTCGTCGACGAAGCCCATGCCCCCAATCCGCGCCGCCTGTCGGTGGGAGTCGAACAGAACCGGCTGGCGATGCTGCTGGCCGTCCTGCACCGGCACGCCGGCATTGCAGCGTTCGACCAGGACGTGTTCGTCAATGCGGTGGGCGGGGTGAAGATCGACGAGCCTGCCGCGGACCTGCCGGTGCTGCTCGCGATCGTGTCGTCGCTGCGCAATCGCGCGTTGCCCGACAAACTGGTGGCGTTCGGCGAGGTGGGACTGGCGGGTGAGGTGCGGCCCGTGCAACGTGGGCAGGAGCGGTTGCGCGAGGCCGCCAAGCTCGGTTTCACGCGCGCGATCATCCCGAAGGCGAATCAGCCGAAGTCGCCGATTCCCGGCATGGAAACGGTGCCGGTGGAGCGGATCGACGAGGCCGTGGCCGCTGCCCGCGAATGAGGTTGGGGGGCCTGCGCGGACGCGCATGCGTCCGCGAACCCGCTCGCGTCTCCGGTCTTCACCTCGTCACGAGGCGCCGGCTTCAACGCACGAAGAGATAGGCCGCGAGTCCCAGGGCGACCAGCGACCCCAGCCACAGCCAGGGTGTGATCTTCGCGACGCGATCCGCCCGCTGCCGGGCTTCGGCGCTCGCCATGGATCCCGTGTTGGCGGCCTGAGGAAACGGCGCCGAACCGATGACGCTCCCCCCTTCGTTCGCGATGGCCGTGAGGCGCAGCGTGGCGGCCGAGGAATCGAACGCGCCGGAAAGGCTCACCGTGGTGGTCGACGTGTTGCCGCCCCCGGTGACGTCCTCCGTCCGGCGGGATCCGCCGCCTCCGGTACCCGCGCCTGATGCCGGTGCGGGTCCTTGCGACAGCACGCTCAGGGGGCGGCGACGGGGCGGCTGTCCCAGGCTGGAACGCAGGTCGGCTGCCATCTGGGCCGCATCCCGGTAGCGGTTGTCGGGATCCTTCGCGATGGCCTTGGCGACGATGAAATCGAGAATCCTGGGCAGGTTCTGATTGACGCGAGACGGCGGCGCCGGGGTGGTGTTCAGCGCCTGGAACATCGCGGCGTGGATGTTGTCCGCCTGGAACGGCGATCGGCCCGTGAGCAGCTCGTACAGCACGATGCCCAGCGAGAACACGTCGGTGCGCGGGTCGAGCGTGCCGCCCGTGACCTGTTCAGGCGACATGTAGCGCGGGGAGCCCAGCACGAGGCCGGTCATCGTCTTGACCTCGGAGCTGCGCATCCGCGCGATGCCGAAGTCCGTGATCTTCACCACGCCCTCGTCCGTGATCATGATGTTCGTGGGCTTGATGTCACGATGGATGATGCCGCGGGTGTGGGCGTAGGCGAGGCCGTCGGCGACCTGCGAGCAGATGTCGACCGCGTCCTCGTGGCCCAGGGCGCCGTGCTCCACCAGGAACTCCCGCAGCACGCGGCCCTGCACGTACTCCATGACCATGTACGCATGCCGGTCGGTCTTGCCGATGTCGTAGATGACGACGATGTTCGCCTGGGCGAGTCCGCCGGCCGCGCGCGCCTCCTGATAGAACCGTGCCTCGTAGTCGGGCAGGTCTTCCTTCGCCATCGTGAGGTTGATGGTCTTGATGGCCACGGGCCGGTCGAGGACCGGATCCTGCCCCCGGTAGACCGTCCCCATGCCGCCCTCGCCGAGGCGCTCTCGCACCTCGTAGCGGCCGAGCACGAACGATTGCGGCTCGATGCGGGCGGCGACGGCGCTCACGGACTCGCCTTCGACTTCAGGCTTCGGAAGACCGGTCCCCATAGTGGATGACCCGCCTCCGCGGGTGTCAGCGTGAACGAGGGGTCGAGCTCCAGGGCGCGGCGGAACGCATCGCGGCACAGCGCGTCCTGACGGGACGCACAATAGATGAAGGCGAGATACTTGTGGGCATTGACGCGGTCGGCACGGGCCCTGAGGCCGGACTCCAGGGCGTCTCGCAGGCCGCGCTGTGCCACCGGGTAGCGGCCGTCGTCGTAGGCCCTCAAGGCTTCGGCCAGGATCGATTCCGCGGTGACGGCGGGCGCAGGGGCGGGCGCAGGCACGACCTTCGCGCTCTGGGTGACCGGTGCCGGGGCCGGCTTGTTCGCCGCGCCGATCATGCAGCCCGACAAGCCCAATGCCAGCGTCAGCAGCATCGCTCTGCTCGGATGAAGCGGCGGGCGGCGCCGGCTGCCCCTGCGGATGGCGCAGCAGATCATCAGAACTTGTGCCTCAGCGATACGCGCTCGCCGGGCTGCAAAGTGAAGGTTTCCGAATACGGCACGGACCCGGCATTGCGCACCTCGACGGCGACCCGTCCGGGCTTCACGTCGATCTCCGTCAGCGGCGGGCTCACGCCAGCGGGTTTGCCGTTCACGAAGACTTCGCCCCACGGACTGACGGCCAGGGAAACGACGGCCTTGCGTTCCGCGACGGGCTCGGGCGGCTTGACGCCGTGAGGCGGCGAGGCCGGGACGATCGGCGCAGTCGTGACGGACGGTGTCGGGTGGGACGGCTGCCCCGGCGAAGCCGTCCGGAGGTCCGTCGCGGGCGCGGCCAAGGCGGCGTGGCTCCCGGCCATCGCCGCGGGCATCGGTGCGATGTCGGCCTTCGACGGCGGAGCGAGCGCCGCTACCCGGATGGCTGCCGATGGACGGGATCCATGACCGGCGGAGGTCATCATCGCGGAGACCAGAGTGACCGCCGACAGCGTGGCCACGGCGACTGCCATCCTCGGGCTGCGCCAGAGTGGCATCCCGACGGCGGGTGCATCGGCAGCGTTCCCGTCCAGACATTCCATCTGAAGCGGGTCCAGCAGGAAGACGTCGTGCGCGCGGAGCTGGGCGTCCGTGCGGGTCCCTCGGGGAAGCAGCACCTTGGCGCGCGCTGGGGAGTCCGGCAGGGTCGCGTCGACGAATGCCCGGCAGGCGAGGGCTTCTCCCGGCCCGGCGAACTCGTTCATGCGCTCGGCCACGACGACGCCGTCGCCGACCAGCCGGGGCAATGCGTCGCCCCGCGCAGGCACCAGGGCGACCGGACCCATCGCGAGCCCGATCTTCAACGGACCCGAATGCACCGATTCGTCGGTGGCCAGCAGCGATGCCGCGACCCGTGTCGCGGTCGCGGGATGCGAAAGGAAGCAGACGGCGAGACCCGCTTCGATGTCGAGCACGATCCGCTGGTCGGCCGGAATCCCCGCCAGCGCGGCCTCTGCGCGTTCGGTGAGCTGGTCCCGCCACGCGGCCTGCTGGACCACATCCGCGGCTGCGTAGCCGGCCACCGTGACCCACAGCACGGGGCAGGGGATCTGGCCCGATCCGGCGTCCGCGGGGAATCGCGAAGCCGTCTCGGCGGTGGGCGGCGGGGAGGAGGACGTCATCGGCGAACGGGTCGGGGACACCCGTCCGGGCGGCGGGTGCGGATCCCGCAGGGGGCGCGCCGGGACCGGGTTGACCTATCATCCCGCGTCATCTGCCGTGCCGTGGCGGGTCGCACGCATGCGCGGGCTGTTTGCAAGTTCACTCGCTCAAAACAATCGTTTAGGAATCGTATGCGCCGACGCACTGCTTACGACGAGGGGCTCGACCGGAATGCTGCAAATTATGTGCCCCTGTCGCCCATTTCCTTTCTCGCCCGGACGGCCGAGGTGTACCCCGACCGGGTGGCCGTGATCCACGGGGATTGGCGGCTCACGTGGCGGGACGTGTCGGAACGGTCGCGGCGGCTGGCGTCGGCGCTCGAGAAGCGCGGCATCGGCCCCGGGGACACGGTGGCCGTGATGCTGGCCAACACCCCCCAGATGATCGAGGCGCATTTCGGCATTCCCATGACGGGCGCGGTCCTCAACACGCTCAACACGCGCCTGGATGCCTCGGCGCTGGCCTTCATGCTGGAACACGGCGAGGCCAGAATCCTCATCACGGATCGGGAATTCTCGGGCGTGATCTCCGCTGCACTCGCCCGCCTTCAGCAGCGCCCCGTCGTGATCGACGTCGACGATCCGCTTGCACCGGCCGGCGACCTGATCGGCGAGATCGACTACGAATCCTTCGTTGCGGGCGGCGATACCGACTATCGGCCGACCGGTCCTGCCGACGAATGGGACGCCATCGCGCTCTCGTACACCTCCGGGACCACCGGCAATCCGAAAGGCGTCGTGACGCATCATCGCGGGGCCTACCTCAATGCGGTGAACAACGCGGTGTCGTGGTCCATGCCGCACTTCCCGGTGTACCTGTGGACGCTGCCGATGTTCCACTGCAACGGCTGGTGCTTCCCGTGGACCATCGCGCTGCTGGCGGGGACCCATGTGTGCCTGCGGCGCGTGGAAGCCAAGGCGATCCTCGACGCGATCCGGACGCACAAGGTCACCCACTACTGCGGTGCGCCGATCGTGCACAACCTGCTCATCAATGCGCCCGAGCCGATGCGCGCGGGCATCACGCACCAGGTCTCCGGCCTGGTTGCGGCCGCGTCGCCGCCCGCGTCGATGATCGAGGGCATGGCGCGGATGGGGTTCGACATCACCCACGTCTACGGGCTGACGGAGGTCTACGGCCCCGCGTCCGTGTGCGCGAAGCACCCGCAGTGGGACGACCTGTCGCTCGAGGCGCGCGTCGAGAAGAACGGCCGGCAGGGCGTGCGCTACGAACTGCAGGAGGGAATGGGGGTGTTCGATCCCGAAACCATGCAGCCGGTGCCGCGCGACGGCCAGACGCTCGGCGAGATCTTCTTCCGCGGCAACATCACCATGAAGGGGTATCTGAAGAATCCGGCGGCGACGCAGGAAGCCTTCGAAGGCGGCTGGTACCACACGGGCGACCTGGCCGTTCAGTACCCGGACGGGTACGTGAAGATCCGTGATCGCTCGAAGGACATCATCATCTCGGGCGGGGAGAACATCTCGTCCATCGAGGTCGAGGAGGTGCTGTACCGGCACCCTGCGGTCCTGGAAGTTGCCGTCGTTGCGCGGCCGGACCCGAAGTGGGGTGAGACGCCGTGCGCCTTCGTGACGGTGCGCGAGGGTGCCGCCGTGACCGAGGCCGAACTGATTGCGTTCTGCCGTGAGCGGCTCGCGCACTACAAGGCGCCCCGGAGCGTGATCTTCGGCCCGCTGTCGAAGACGTCGACGGGCAAGATCCAGAAGAACGTCCTCCGCGAGCGGCTCCGATCGTGATCATCGACCGTGCGGCATCGGTGATTGTCTCCGGCGGCGGTTGGCCGGTCCGCCGTCGGATTGATGCGCTGCGGTAGAATCGTCGGCTTCGTGTTCCCGTCCCAGCAGGATCTACTCAAATGAAAATCCTCGTTCCCGTGAAGCGGGTGGTCGACTACAACGTCAAGGTGCGCGTGAAGAGCGACGGCACCGGTGTCGAGACGGCCAACGTCAAGATGTCCATGAATCCCTTCGACGAGATCGCCGTCGAGGAGGCCGTCCGGCTGAAGGAAGCCGGCGTGGCCACCGAGATCGTCGCCGTGTCCGTCGGCGTCGCGCAGTGCCAGGAGACGCTCCGCACCGCGCTGGCGATCGGCGCCGACCGCGCGATCCTCGTCGAGACCGCTGTCGAGACCCAGCCGCTGGCCGTGGCCAAGGTGCTCAAGGGGCTGGTGGACAAGGAGCAGCCGAAGCTGGTGATCCTCGGCAAGCAGGCCATCGACGACGATTCGAACCAGACGGGCCAGATGCTCGCCGCCCTGCTGGGCTGGTCCCAGGCGACCTTCGCGTCGAAGGTCAAGGTCGAGGGCGACGGGGCTCAGGTGACGCGCGAGATCGACGGCGGCCTCGAGACCCTGTCCATCAAGCTGCCCGCCGTCATCACGACCGACCTGCGCCTCAACGAGCCGCGCTACGTCACCCTGCCGAACATCATGAAGGCGAAGAAGAAGCCGCTCGACACCGTGACGCCCGAGTCCCTCGGCGTGGACGTGTCGCCCCGGCTCAAGACCCTCAAGGTCGTCGAACCCGCGAAGCGCGGTGCCGGCCGGCAGGTGGGCTCGGTGCAGGAACTCGTGGAAAAGCTGCGTAACGAAGCGAAGGTGATCTGATCATGGCCATTCTCGTCATTGCGGAACACGACAATTCGGTCCTGAAGGCTGCGACCCTCAACACGGTGGCCGCGGCCGCGAAGATCGGCGGCGAGATCCACGTGCTGGTGGCCGGACAAGGCTGCGGCGCGGTTGCCGAAGCGGCGGCACGGATTGCCGGCGTGACCAAGGTCCTTGCGGCCGATGCCGAGGTCTATCGCGACGGCCTCGCGGAGAACGTGGCCGCGCTGGTCGTCTCGATCGGCAAGGCGTACACGCACATCCTCGCCCCCGCGACCGCGTTCGGAAAGAACATGCTGCCGCGTGTGGCGGCGCTGCTCGACGTCGCCCAGATCTCGGACATCACCGGCGTGGAATCCGCCGACACGTTCGTCCGTCCCATCTATGCGGGCAACGCCATGGCGACCGTGCAGTCGATCGATCCGATCAAGGTCGTGACGGTGCGTTCGACCGGGTTCGACGCCGTGGCGGCCACCGGTGGAAGTGCCGGGGTGGAAGCCCTCGGCGCACAGGTCGATACGGGACTGTCGAAGCTGGTCGGGCAGGAACTCACGAAGTCGGCCCGCCCGGAACTCACCGCGGCGCGCATCATCGTCTCCGGCGGCCGCGGCATGGGCAGCGGCGAGAACTTCAAGATTCTCGAGGCGCTCGCGGACAAGCTGGGCGCGGCCGTCGGGGCCTCCCGTGCCGCCGTCGATGCCGGCTTCGTGCCGAACGACTATCAGGTCGGTCAGACCGGCAAGATCGTGGCGCCCGAGCTGTACATCGCCGTCGGCATCTCCGGCGCGATCCAGCACCTGGCCGGCATGAAGGACAGCAAGGTCATCGTCGCCATCAACAAGGATGCCGAAGCCCCCATCACCCAGGTCGCGAACTACTGGATCGTGGCAGATCTGTTCCAGGCCGTCCCGGAATTCACCGCAGCCCTGGGTTGAACCACGCAAGGAGTCGACACCATGTCCACCTATGCCGCGCCCGTGCGCGATATGCAGTTCGTGCTGAAGGAGCTGGTTGATCTCGGCGCCATTGCGCGCCTGCCCGGCTGCGAGGAGGTCTCGCCCGATCTCGTCGATGCGGTGTTGGAGGAGGCGGGCAAGTTCGCTGCCGGTGTCCTGGACCCGCTGAACCGACCCGGAGACGCGATCGGCGCGCAGTGGGCCGACCACGTCGTCACGTCGGTGCCCGGGTTCAAGGAAGCCTATGTGCAGTTCGTCGAGGCGGGGTGGGCGGCGGTCGGCGGCGAGCCGGAGTTCGGCGGCCAGGGCCTGCCGCACGTGCTGTCGCAACAGCTGTCGGAGATGTGGAACGGGGCGAACATGTCGTTCTGCCTCTGTCCGATGCTGACGACGGGGGCGATGACCGCCATCCGCCGGCATGCGTCGGACGCGCTGCGCGCCACGTACGTGCCGAATCTGGTGTCGGGCAAGTGGACGGGCACGATGAATCTCACCGAACCGCAGGCCGGCTCCGATCTCTCGGCGGTGCGTTCGCGCGCCGAACCCGAAGGCGATCACTACCGGATCCGCGGGACGAAGATCTTCATCACGTGGGGCGAGCACGACATGGCGGAGAACATCATCCACCTCGTGCTGGCGCGCACGCCGGGTGCGCCCGAGGGGGTGAAGGGAATCTCGCTCTTCATCGTGCCCAAGTTCCTCGTGAACGCCGACGGTTCGCTCGGCCGGCGCAACGACGTCAAGTGCGTGTCCATCGAGCACAAGCTGGGGATCCACGGCAGTCCGACGGCCGTGATGGCGTACGGCGACACCGAAGGGGCCATCGGCTACCTGGTGGGCGAAGAGAACCGCGGCCTCGAGTACATGTTCACGATGATGAACTTCGCGCGCCTGGAAGTGGGCGTGGAGGGCGTGGCGATCGCGGAACGCGCGTATCAGCATGCGCTCGACTACGCGAAGCAGCGGGTGCAGGGCCGGGAGATCGGCGTGCGGGCGGGTGACCGCGTCACGATCATCCATCACCCGGACGTGCGGCGGATGCTGATGAGCATGAAGGCGCAGACCGAAGCGATGCGTGCGCTGGCAGCCGCGGCGGCGGAGTCGCTGGACCATGCCCTGGTGAATCCGGATCCCGAGGCGAAGCGTCGCGGCCAGGCGGTGTTCGACCTGCTCACGCCGGTGGTCAAGGGATGGTGCACCGAGCAGAGCATCGAGATCGCGTCCACGGGCGTGCAGATCCACGGCGGCATGGGCTTCATCGAGGAGACCGGCGCGGCACAGTACCTCCGCGACGCCCGCATCACCGCGATCTACGAAGGCACGACCGGCATCCAGGCGAACGACCTGGTGGGGCGCAAGCTCGCTTTCGAGAAGGGACTGACGGCCAAGGGCGTGATCGGTGCCATGCGCGCCTTCGACCGCGACCTCGCGGCCTTCCCGGATCACCCGGCGCTCGCGGTGTTGCGTCGATCCCTGGCCGAAGGGGTGAATGCCCTCGATGCGGCGACGGACTGGCTGCTCGACACGTATCCGCAGGATGCCAAGGCGGCGTTCGCCGGCGCCGTGCCTTACCTCAAACTCTGGGGAACCGTCGCCGGCGGCTGGCAGATGGCCCGTGCCGCGTTGATCGCGAAGAAGCGTCTGGACGATGGCGCCGCCGATCACGATTTCTATCGCGCGAAGCTCGCGACCGCGCGCTTCTACGCGGAACACATCCTGCCGCTTGCTCACGCCTACAAGCAGGCGATCGTTCACGGCGCGACGAGCACGCTGGCGCTCGAGGAATCGGCCTTCTGACGACGGCTGCCCGGTGGCCGCGGTGCCGCCGGGCAGCGCGTCTCGCTGCAACGGCCGAATGCGCTGTTCGGCTGCGGGCCGGTCCGGCATTCCAATGTCGTTGACACCGTGATCGCGGTAGGGGGATCATTCAAACGGCCGTTTGAATCGATTCGATTGGAAGGGTTCGTGTCTCTCCCCCGTCCCGTTGCCTCCCCCTCGGAAGATACCCGGGACCGCCTGCTGTCGGCGGCGGAGGAACTGTTCATGTCCCAGGGCTTCACGGCACCCTCGTTGCGCGCCATCACCTCGCGGGCGCGCGTCAATCTTGCAGCGGTCAACTATCACTTCGGATCCAGGGCCGCCCTGATCCGGGAAGTGCTGAAGCGCCGCCTCGGCCCCTTGAACGGAGCCCGTGTGGCGGCGCTCGATCGTCTGGAAGCGGCCGCCGCCGGTGCGCCCCTGCCGGTGGAAGTCATCCTCGAGGCGCTGCTGTTGCCGGCCCTGCAGTTGTCGCAGGACCCGCGGAACCAGGGGGCGACCGTGTTTCGCCTGCTTGGCCGCGCCTTCGCGGAGCCGGCGGATTCGATGCGGACGTTCCTGCCGGCGCAGCACGAGGAAACGGCCGACCGGTTCCGCGAAGCGCTCTCGCGGGCGCTGCCCCATCTGCCCCGCACGGAACTCGTCTGGCGCATGCACTTCGCGTTCGGGGCCATCGCCTGCACGATGGCCGGCGACGAAACACTGCGCCTGATCGCCGCCGGCGAGGCGGATCGGTCGATTGATGCCGGGTCCATCGTGCGCCGCCTCGTCCCGTTCCTGGCAGCGGGTCTTCGTGCTCCCGTGCCCGCCGAGTGTCTGGACGCAGGTGAGGCCAGACCGAACACCTTGCGCGCAGCCTGACGATGCGCGACGCCACCGAGGACTCGCGATCATGAGCTTCGTCGTTGCCTTGCTGGTCGCGCTGGTTGCGACGCTGGTCCTGTCGCCCATCCGCCGCAGACTCCTCAGCGAACCGCTGCTGCGCTGGTTTCGGGCGACGCTGCCGCAGGTGTCGCAGACGGAGCAGGAAGCGCTCGACGCCGGTACGGTGTGGTGGGACGGCGATCTCTTCAGCGGCCGGCCCGACTGGAACCGTCTCCTGTCCATCCCCAAACCGCAACTGTCCGCCGAGGAGCAGGCCTTTCTCGACGGCCCGGTCGAGCAGCTGTGCGGCATGCTGGACGACTGGCGCATCACGCACGAACTGAACGATCTGCCGACCGAGGTGTGGGCCTTCATCCGCGACAACGGTTTCATGGGGATGATCATTCCCAAGACGTACGGCGGCCTCGGGTTCTCGGCGCTCGCGCACAGCGAAGTCGTCATGAAGCTGGCGACCCGCAGCGCGACGGCCACGGTCACGGTCATGGTCCCCAACTCGCTCGGCCCCGCCGAGTTGCTGCTCCACTACGGGACGGAAGCGCAGAAGCACCACTACCTGCCGCGACTGGCCCGGGGCATCGACATCCCCTGCTTCGCGCTCACGGGACCCGAGGCCGGCTCCGACGCCGGTTCGATTCCGGACATCGGGATCGTCTGCCGCGGCATGCACGAGGGGCAGGAAGTCCTGGGCATGCGGGTCACGTGGGAGAAGCGCTACATCACGCTGGGGCCGGTGGCCACACTGCTCGGTCTGGCATTCAAGCTGTCCGATCCCGATCGGCTGCTCGGCGGCGAGGTGGATCGCGGCATCACCCTCGCCCTCATCCCGACGTCGCATCCCGGTGTCGAGATCGGCCGGCGCCACTTCCCCCTGAACGGGTCGTTCATGAACGGCCCGAATGCCGGCAAGGACGTGTTCATCCCGCTCGACTGGGTGATCGGCGGTCGCGACCGCGTGGGACAGGGATGGCGGATGTTGATGGAGTGCCTCGCCGCGGGCCGGTCGATTTCGCTGCCTTCGTCCTGCACCGGCATGACCAAGGTCGCGGTGCTGACGACCGGCGCGTATGCGCGCATCCGCACCCAGTTCAAGACGCCCGTGGCGCGCTTCGAGGGCGTCGATGAAGCCATGGCCCGCATCGCAGGCAACGCCTACGTCGTCGACGCCGCACGGGTCATGACCGCCGGCGCCATCGATCTCGGCGAGAAGCCATCCGTGATCTCCGCCATCGTCAAGTATCACGCGACCGAGCGCGGGCGGGATGTGATGAACGATGCCATGGATGTGCACGGCGGCAAGGGCATCTGCCTCGGGCCGGGCAACTATCTCGGGCGTGCCTATCAGCAGGTGCCCATCGCCATCACCGTCGAGGGCGCGAACATCCTGACCCGCAGCATGATCATCTTCGGGCAGGGCGCGATCCGCTGTCATCCCTACGTGCTGCGCGAGATCGCGGCCACGCGCGAGAGCGATGCCGCCCGGGCGCTCGAGGCGTTCGACGCCGCGTTCTGGGGGCATGTGCGCTTCGTCGTCTCGAACTTCGTGCGGGCCGTTCTCCATGGCCTTACGGGGTCCGCGTTCGCGGCCGGTGCGGGCGACGAGGCCGTGCGTCCCCTGGTCCGCCAGATGTCGCGACTCTCGGCGGCGTTCGCCTTCAGCGCCGACATGGCCATGCTGGTGCTGGGCGGATCGCTGAAACGGCGCGAGAAGCTCTCCGCACGGCTGGGTGACGCGTTGAGCCAGCTCTATCTCGCGTCGGCGGTGCTCAAGCGCTACGAGGACGACGGCCGGCCCGGCGAGGATCGCGCGATCGTCGAATGGTCGCTGCGCGATGCATTGCACCGCGCGGAGGAGGCCCTGATCGGCGTCGTCGACAACTTTCCGAATCGCTGGGTGGCGGGTCTGCTGCGACTGGCCACGGCCCCGCTGGGACGGCGCCTGCGGAGTCCGTCCGACCGGTTGGGCAGCGAGCTGGCACGCGCGATCAGCGAACCCGGGGAGACGCGGCGTCGCCTGGGGCGCGGTGCCTACCTGCCTCGACGGGAGGACGACCCCGTCGGCCGGCTGGAACTGGCCCTGGATCTCGTGGCGCTTGCCGACGCCGTGGAGTTGAAGATCCGTGCCGCCGTGAAGTCCGGCGCCGTGAAAGGCGCCTCGCGGGAGGAACGCCAGGCACAGGCGCTCGGCCAGAATCTCGTCACGCCGGAGGAGATCGCCCTCGCCGATCGTTACCGACGCCTGCAGCGGGCCTGCATCATGGTGGATGACTTCCCTCGCGACGTGGGGCGCACGCTCGTGATCGACGAAGCCGAAGCCACCGGCGCGGCATCCACCCCGATGCGGCTGACGGCCTGATCCCCCCCGACCGTCGAACCCCTGGAAAGCCGATGTCCGAGACCGAGACTCCCGTACAACTGCCCCCGGAGCGCGAGGCCGTGCTGCGCGTCGTTCCCATGCCCTCCGACGTCAATCCCACCGGGGACATCTTCGGCGGCTGGATCATGGCGCAAGTGGACATCGCGGGAAGCATCCCGGCGTTCCGGCTCGCGCAGGGCCGCGTCGCGACCGTGGCCGTCAATTCCTTCGTATTCAAGCAACCGGTGCTCATCGGCGACGTGGTGAGCTTCTACGCGGAGGTCGCGCGCGTGGGACGAACGTCGATCACGGTGAACGTGGAAGTCTTCGCGGAGCGGGGCGTCCCGCAACGCGTCGTGAAGGTGACGGAAGCGACACTCACTTACGTAGCGGTCGACCAGAACAGAAAGCCGAGACCTGTCGTATCCCCCGAGCGGTCCTGACCGATGGCCGCGAGTGCGGCGTCGCGTCGTGATCCGCGTCGGGAGAGGCGTCGAGGTACCCGGTCCCCTTTTCAACGGTTGTCAGTGGAGGACGTATGAGTCGCACTCTCAAGCAGCACACGGCCAGGGTGGCGGCAGCGTTGGCGACGCTGTCTCTGGGGTTCGCCGTCGGCTCGGCGCACGCGGCGGGATTCTTCCTGCCCTACCAGGGGGCCGCGGCCATCGGCAATTCGCTCGCCGGGTCGGCCGCGCTGGGCGAGGACGCCAGCACGGTGTTCTTCAACCCGGCCGGCATGTCGCGCATCGAGTCGGCCCAGATCGCGATTGCCGGGCACTACGTTCAGCCCGACTTCAATTTCACCAACGGCGGATCGTCCGGCACCGTCGGACTGCTGGCCACCGGTGGCAATGGCGGCGACTTCGCGCCGGGCGTCGGGATTCCGAATCTGTATGCGGTGATGCCCGCCGGACCCTGGCGTTTCGGCCTCGGCGTCAGCGCGCCGTGGGGCAGCAAGACCGACTACGACCCGACCTGGGTCGGTCGATTCCAGGCAGGACTCACCGATCTGAAGACGATCAACGTGAATCCGTCGGTTTCCTATCGCCTCGGCAACCAGCTGTCCGTCGGACTGGGCCTCAACTACATGCAGCTCGAGGCCGAGATCCAGCGGGCGCAACTGCTGCCCGGGCCCTCGGTGGGCACGGCCCGGTTCGAAGGCAAGGATCACGGGTACGGGTACAACGTCGGCGTGCTCTGGGAACCGTCGCTCGCGACGCGCGTCGGCGTGAGCTACCGATCGAAGGTCGACATGATGCTGGAGGGGCAGCAGACGGTCCTCACGTCCGGCGGCGCCGTCGTCACCTCGCAGTCGTTCGACATCAACGCGGCGATCACGATGCCCGCCATCGCGCAGGTGAGTGCCGTCCACGCGATCAACGACCGGGTATCGCTGCTGGGGGACCTGTCGTACTACCAGTGGAGTGCGATCCAGTCGCTCGACGTCCGCAACCGGAGCACGGGCGCGCTCAGCACGTCGCTGGCGCTGAAGTACCGCGATACCAAGCGGATCTCCGCCGGCCTCAACTACCGCCTGAACGATGCGTGGATGCTTCGGGGCGGCGTGGCCTGGGATCAGGCCCCGGTCGGCAGCGCGGAGGACCGCACGGCCAACCAGCCCGATGCGGACCGCACCTGGATCTCCGTCGGCGCGCGCTGGGACATCGCCCGCAACCATCGCCTGGATCTCGCCTACGCGCACGTGTTCTTCGCCGGCAATCCGATCAATCACACGGTGGCGACCTCCACGACCACCACGATGACGTTGCGCGGCAGCTACGACAACTCGGCGGACATCCTGTCGCTGCAGTACACGTTCGGGTGGTGATACCCGTCGGCGGCGCGCACGGATGACCGTGCGGCCGCCGCTGAACAACCGGGAAGGTGACATGACTGTCGAGAAGCATCGGTTCCACGTCCGCTCCGCCGCCGTGCTGGGCGCGGGTGTGATGGGGGCGCAGATCGCCGCGCATCTGGTCAATGCCGGCGTCCCCGTGCTCCTGTACGAGCTGCCGGGCAAGGACGGCGATCCGAGCGGTCCCGCCCGCCAGGCCATCGAGGGTTTGAGGAAGCTCGATCCCGCTCCGCTGGGCGTGCCGTCGCTGGCCGACGCGATCGTCCCCGCCAACTACGATCAGCATCTCGACCGGCTGGCCGAGTGCGATCTCGTCATCGAGGCGATCTCGGAGCGCCTCGACTGGAAGAGCAGCCTGTACGAGCGGATTGCGCCGCATCTCGGGGTGCACGCGATCCTCGCGAGCAACACGTCCGGACTGTCGATCGATGCGCTGTCCGAGGCGGTGCCCGAGACCCATCGCGCCCGCTTCTGCGGCATCCACTTCTTCAATCCCCCGCGCTACATGCATCTGGTGGAGCTGATCCCGGCGGCCGCCAGCGATGGCGCCATGCTCGATGCGCTCGAGTCGTTCCTGACGACGACGCTCGGCAAGGGCGTGATTCGCGCAAAGGACTCGCCCAATTTCATCGCCAACCGGGTCGGGGTGTTCTCGATCCTCGCGGTGTTCCACCACACGGCGCAGTTCGGCCTCGGATTCGACGAAGTCGACGCCCTGACCGGCACGCGCATCGGCCGACCCAAGAGCGCCACGTACCGCACGGCCGATGTGGTCGGTCTCGATACGCTCGCTCACGTCATCGGCACCATGCGCGACGGTCTGGGCAGCGATCCCTGGCATCGCCATTTCGCCGTGCCCGGCTGGCTGCAGGCCCTGATCGACGGCGGCGCGCTCGGCCAGAAGAGCGGGCGAGGTGTCTACCGGAAGGACGGGAAGAGCCTCCTCGTGCTCGATCCCGGGAAGGGGGACTATCGTCCGTCCGACCGCGACGTCGCCGATGAGGTGGCCGAGATGCTGAAGATCCGCGACGCAGCGGCTCGTTTCGAGGCGTTGAGGGCGGGTACGCATCCGCAGGCGAAATTCCTGTGGGCCGTGACGCGGGACATGCTGCACTACTGCGCCGTCCAGCTCGCCTCGATTGCCGACAACGCGCGCGATCTCGACCTCGCGATCCGCTGGGGCTTCGGCTGGAAGGAGGGTCCGTTCGAGCTCTGGCAGGCGGCGGGCTGGCAGAAGGTGGCCCGTTGGATCGCCGAGGACATCGCGGCCGGCCGCACCATGGCAGCAGCGGCCCCGCTTCCCGAGTGGGTCACGGCGCCCGACCGCGCCGGCGTTCATTTGCCCGCGGGCTCGTGGTCACCGACGACGCGCGGCTATCGCGGACGTCCGGAGTTGGCCGTCTACCGGCGTCAGCCGTTTCCCGATGCGCTGGCGGGTGAGGGCCGGACGTTCGGGATCACCGTCTTCGAGACCGACGCGGTCCGATGCTGGACGTCGGGAGACGACGTCGCCGTGCTGTCGTTCAAGAGCAAGATGCACGCGATCGGCGAGGACGTGCTCGACGGCGTTGCCCAGGCGGTCGACACCGCGGAGCGCGGATTCGCCGGTCTGGTGCTGTGGCAGACCGAGCCGCCGTTCTCGGTGGGCGCGAACCTGTCGGGACCGTCGGCGCCCCGGAAGGAAGGGGCCAGGCCAAGCGGACTGGCGTCGATGGTGAAGAAATTCCGTCGCGGGGCGGAGTCCGCGATCCTCAAGGCCGCGCACCGGCTCAACGTGGCGGATGCGTTGATGGCGGGGCGGCTCGAGAAGGTGGAAGGCATCGTCACGCAGTTCCAGGAGACGAGTCAGTTGCTGCGGTACTGCCACGTGCCGACCGTGGCGGCGGTGGATGGTCTGGCGCTCGGCGGCGGTTGCGAGTTCGTCCTCCACTGTGACCGTGCGGTCGCGACGCTGGAAAGCTACATCGGCCTGGTCGAGGTCGGGGTCGGCCTCATCCCCGGCGGCGGCGGATGCAAGGAACTCGCGATGCGTGCGGCGTCGGAGGCCCGGGGCGGTGAACTGTTCCATTTCCTGCGCCGGTACTTCCAGATGGCGGGGACCGCAGAGGTCAGCCGCAGCGCGTTGCAGGCGCGCGAGATGGGCTATCTGCGCCCGTCCGACCCGGTCGTGATGCATCGATTCGAACTGCTGCACGTGGCGAAGGCCGAGGCGCTCGCGCTTGCCGCGCGGGGCTACCGGCCGCCGCTTCCCGCGTCTGCGATCCCGGTCGCCGGGCGCACGGGCAGCGCGACGATCCGCGCACACCTGACCAACATGCTCGTCGGCGGCTACCTCTCGGAACACGATCTGCTCGTCGGATCGACGCTCGCGGAGGTGCTCTGCGGCGGCGACGTCGATGCCGGCAGCCTGGTCGACGAGTCCTGGCTCCTGGCGCTGGAGCGGCGTGCCTTCATGGATCTGCTCGCGACCGAGAAGTCGCAGGCGCGGATCGAGCACATGCTGAAGACCGGCAAGCCGTTACGGAACTGAGGAGGCAGGGCATGAGACAGATTCAGGAGGCCTACATCGTTGCCGCCAGCCGCACGCCGGTCGGCAAGGCGCCTCGGGGCATGTTCCGCCAGGTTCGACCGGACGATCTGTTGTCCCACGTGCTGCGCGCGAGCCTGTCCCATGTGCCGTCCCTCGACCCGGCCGCAATCGATGACGTGATCGTGGGCTGCGCCATTCCGGAAGCGGAGCAGGGAATGAACGTCGCGCGCATCGGCGCGCTGCTCGCGGGATTGCCGCGCTCGGTCGCGGGCGTCACCGTGAACCGGTTCTGCGCGTCGGGTCTGCAGGCCGTCGCGATGGCCGCGGATCGCATCCGGCTTGGTGAGGCGGACGTCATGGTCGGCGCAGGCACCGAGAGCATGAGCCTGATCCCGATGGGGGGGCACAAGATCGCCTTCAACGACGCGGTGTTCCGCGGCAACGAGAATCTCGGCATCGCCTACGGCATGGGCATCACGGCGGAACAGGTGGCCGCGCGCTGGAAGGTCTCCCGCGAGGATCAGGACGCTTTCGCCGTGGAGAGTCACCGGCGGGCGCTGGCGGCCATCGAACAGGGCGGGTTCCGTGACGAGATGGCGCCGTTTCTCATCGAGTCGAGAGCGCCGGATCTCGAGCGGCACGAGGTGTCGGTGCAGTCGCGGCTCGCCGCGATCGACGAGGGTCCGCGCCCCGGGACGACGCAGGAAGTGCTGGCGAAACTGAAGCCTGCCTTCGCCGCGAAGGGGTCGGTCACCGCCGGCAACAGTTCGCAAACGTCCGACGGTGCCGGTGCGGTGATCCTCGCCAGCGAGGCGGCGATCAAGCGCTTCGGATTGACCCCGCTGGCCCGATTCATCGGGTTCGCGGTAGCGGGCGTCCCGCCGGAGATCATGGGGATCGGGCCGATCGAAGCCATACCGAAGGTGCTCAAGCAGACGGGTCTGACGCTGGCGCGGCTCGACTGGATCGAATTGAACGAGGCGTTCGCGGCGCAGTCCCTGGCGGTCATGCGGGACCTCGGCCTAGACCCGGCCCGCGTGAATCCCCAAGGCGGCGCGATTGCGCTCGGGCATCCGCTCGGCGCCACCGGTGCGATTCGCACGGCAACGCTCGTGCACGGCCTGAGACGACGGAAACAGAAGTTCGGCATGGTCACGATGTGCGTCGGGACCGGCATGGGCGCGGCGGGCATCTTCGAGGCCGTCTAGGGAAGTTCTGATCAAATCACGCGGATCGCGTTGCAGTCGAAAACAGGCGATGGCAAGGCGGGAGGCGAAGGCGAGATGGGACCCGGCGAGCAGACCCACACTGCCGGCGCCCGTTTCCGGCAGGACGAAGTTGCGGTGGAAGCGCATGCCGCTCAAGCGGCGTGACGCTGGAGCCACAACGCAGTTGCGGTGGAAGCGCATGCCGATTCAGTGGCGTGATGCTGGAGCCACAACGCAGTTGCGGTGGAAGCTCATGCCGATTCAGTGGCGTGACGCTGGAGCCACAACGCAGTTGCGGTGGAAGCGCATGCCGCTCAAGCGGCGTGACGCTGGAGCCACAACCCGGAGGGACGGGGCCCGCCAGGCGGCTGACTCTGTCGGCCGGCGCCTGGTGTGCGTCAAGCACACGGCAGTCCGGACCTTCGCGTCGTCCGCTCGGAGACCCTCCGTCGCAACCGCGCGATTTGATCGGATCTGTCCTGGCAGCGTCTCGAGTGCGACGAATTCAACGGGGAGGGCGAATGAGCAAGATTCAGGAAGTGGAGATCCTGCAGGTCGATCTGGCATCGAAGGTCAAGCGTGGCGACGCGATCCAGGCGTTCCCCAAGCAGGAGACGCCGATGGTCCGCATCCGAACGGACGACGGGCAGGAGGGCGTGGGCTACACGTACACGATCGGCACCGGTGGATCCTCCGTCGTCGCGCTGCTGCGCGATCATCTGGCCCCGCGTCTGATCGGCAAGGATCCCGCGATGATCGAGCAGCTCTGGCAGCAGCTGTTCTTCCATACGCACGCGACCGCCGTGGGTGCGATCACCAGCCTGGCGCTCTGTGCCGTCGACACGGCGTTGTGGGATCTGCGAGGCAAGCGCGCCGGGCTGCCGCTGCACGTGATGGCCGGCGGCGCGCAGGAGCGCGTGCCGGTCTATGACACCGAGGGCGGGTGGCTCCACATCTCGACGAAGCAACTCGTGAAGAATGCGGAAGAGGCCGTCTCGCACGGCTTCCGGGGCGTGAAGATCAAGGTGGGCAAGGACTTCGCCCACGAGGATGCCGCCCGGCTCGCCGCGGTGCGCAAGGCCATCGGCGACGGCGTCGAATTGATGGTGGACGCCAATCAGGGCTTCACGGCCGCCGAAGCGATCCGCCGCGCGCGCTGGTACGAGGACTACGATCTCGCATGGTTCGAGGAACCCTTGCCGGCGGAGGACATGACCGGCCACGTGCTGCTGCGCCAGTCGACGTCCATCCCGATCGCCGTCGGGGAGTCGATCTATTCGCCCAGCCATTTCCGCGAGTACCTGCAGCACGGTGCATGCACGATCGTGCAGACCGATGTGGCGCGCATCGGCGGCATCACGCCGTGGCTCAAGTGCGCGCATCTCGCCGAGACGTTCAATGTGCCGATCTGTCCCCACTATCTGATGGAGCTGCACGTGGGCCTGTGTGCGGCGGTTCCCAACTCGCCGTGGGTCGAGCACATCCCGCAACTGGACGACATCACGAAGAACCGCATGAAGATCGACAAGGGGTACGCCCATCCGTATCCGGGGCCCGGCCTCGGTATCGAATGGGACTGGAAATCCATCGGCAAGCTGCGGGCCGCTTCCGCAGTGACGGTCAGGTGATCGCCGGGGGAAATCCCTCGCCAACCAGGAGGAAGTACACGATGAATTGGCGGCGTTGGCTGGTGGTCGGCCTGTTGGGCGTGGCCGGAAGCGCATTCGGAGCGGACAGGATGTCGCCCGTCGGCTTGTGGAAGACGATCGACGACAAGACGCAGCAGCCGCGGTCGTTCGTCCGGATCGTCGAGGCCAACGGAGCGTTCGAGGGGCGGGTGGAAAAGCTGCTGAACCGCCAACCCGACGACGATCCGGACAATCTGTGTCGTGCCTGCCCGGCGGGGAAGAAGGATCAGCCGATCGTCGGCATGACCATCCTGTGGGGCCTCAAGAAAAGCGGCGACGACTATCGCGGTGGCGAGATTCTCGATCCGAAGAACGGCAAGACCTACAGCTGCAAGATGAAGGTGGTCGACGGCGGCGCGAAGCTCGATGTGCGCGGATACATCGGTCTGTCGCTGATCGGGCGCACCCAGACCTGGATCCGGGAGGAATAGCGGCCCGATCCGCCTCGTCGGCAGTCGCGTCGCCGGCCCTGTCAGCGATGCCCGGTCCAGCCGGGCTCGTGACGGTCCAGCAGTCGCTTCAGCGCGGCGAAATGCAGGACCGACTGCTGGCGCTCCCCTTCGATCTGTTTCGCCGCCTGTTCGACGAGTGCTTGCGGCGCACGCCGCAATTTCCTGCCGGTGCCCATTGCCAGCACCTGGACCATGCAGGAGCGTTCGAGGTAGTAGAGGTCGTCGAAGGCGTAGGGCACGCTGTCCGCGCAGACGATGACCCCGTGGTGGGCGAGAAACACGATGTCCTTGTCGCCGAGGGCGTTGCAGATGCGGTCGCCCTCACGGTCATCCAGCGCCACGCCGCCGTAGACCTTGTCGTAGCCGATCCGGTTCCAGTAGCGCATCGCATTCTGGTTGGCGGCGCAGTCGAGCTCGCCGTCCTCCAGCAGGCATAGCGCCGTGGCGTACGGCATGTGGGTGTGCAGCACGCACTTCTTGCGCTTGCCGAGATGGATGCGCCCGTGGATGAAGAAAGCGGTCGGCTCCACCTTGTGCTTGCCCTCGACGACGAAGCCCTTCTCGTCCACGACCATCAGATCGTCCGGCGTGATCTCGGACCAGTGCAATCCCTGCGGATTGATGAGGAACTTGTCGGGCGCGCCCGGCAGTTCGAGACTGAAGTGGTTGCAGACCCCTTCATTCAATCCCATGCGTGCGGCAGTGCGAAGGGCGGCGGTGAGGTCGAGACGGGCCTGGCGAACGGCATCCGGGTGGCTCATGGGGGAAGGTCTCCTGTCGATGGCGGACGGGCGCCATGTTCACGAGGCGGACGGAGGAAGTCGAGAGGCGCCTGTCGCAGCCGGGCGGCCAGAGGTGCGACCAGTGACGTCACATAGAGAAACGGGATGCGTCTCGCCTTGAGCGCAACGATGAGGGCGAGCGTGAAGCTCACCAGCAGGTTCACGAGGCCGACCAGCGCGATGCCGGCTGCGAGCGTCCATAGCCACGCGGTGTCTGCGGGCCGCGCGAGACCCTCCAGGCCGATGGAGAAATTGGCCGCGGCGAACGTGACGTGCCGGATGTCCAGCGGCAATCCGAGGATGAATCCGACGAAAGCGGTGAGGCCCATCATGAAGCCGAAGGCGATGTTGCCGGCGAGCCCGCCGAGGTTGTGCGAGAGGTAGCCGGCGAGCGATGCGGCCCGGCGAGGACCGATCCAGCGGTTCAGCCAGCCGAGACGACGGACCCGTTCCGGGATGTTTCGGTACACCCCCATGTTGTCGAAATACCCGCTCACGAGTCCCGCGAGAAACAGGTAGACCCCGGCAATGGCGGCGTGGAACAGGGCGAGGCTCTCCCAGGGATGCAGGTCGTCGAGCAGCTTCAGGCTCTTTTCCGATGAGGTGAGATGAACACCGGTGCCGTGCGACCAGGCGAGCGCGATCAGGAAGGCAAGCGGCAATGCCAGCACCACATTGCCGACGACGGCGATGAATTGGGATCGGCACAGGCGGACGATCAGTTCCACCATCGCTCGCGTGTCGGGCTTGCGTCCCGGCTGGCCATCGATGGCGGCCGCAAGATGGGTGGCCGTCATGGCCGGCTGCTTGGTGGCCAGCGTGAAGTGCAGCACCTGGATCAGCACGAACCCCAAGGCGTAGTCGAGGCAGTAGGCGAGCGCCTCGATCAGGGGCGGCGCGTGGAGGTCGTGGAGCCACAGCTTCAGCAGAGCCATGAACGGGACGATGGCACCGGCCCCGAGGGCCGACCGGAACATCGCGCGATACTCCTCGCGGGTCGAGGTGATGTAGTGATCGCCCGTGCGGCCCGAGTGTTCGGTGATCTCCCGGGCGAGCAACTCCGTGTTGCGCGCGAAATGCGGACGCAGCGCGCGGCGGGTGCAATGGGCTTCCACGAGTCGCTGCAGTAGGCGGACGGAGGCGGTCACGGCACTCGCGTCGGGGGCCAGGGCACCGAGCAGATCACGCTGCCGCTCCACGTTGTCGCCCAGCTGTTGCAGGCGGTACGTGAGCGAGATGCTGACCCCTCTGCGCCGGGTGGTGCGCCGGATCTTCGCGACGACCTCGTCGCATTGATCCAGCAGGACGAGGATGTGGCGGCGATCGTCGTCACGTTCGGTCGACGTTCCGGTCGCCTCGGCGATCCGGCGAGCGAGATAGCGCTGGGTTTCCGTGTTCTGCGCCACGAAGGGCGACTCGAAGGCGCGCAGTTCAGGCAGCACCCGTGCGAGTTCCGGTTCCAGGCCGATCGCCGCGATGCGGTGGGCGATGATCTGGATCGCCTCGATGGTCTCGTGGACGGCGCCCCGGGTGGGCGCCCGATCGCGGAGTCCGAGCGCCAGGGTGCCGAACAGCCGCTCCCAGTGTGACGGATCGACGCCGGCGATCCAGCGGAAGTCGGAGGCGCGGTCGAACACCTCGGCCAGCAGATGCTGCAACGAGTCCTCGTCGTAGGTTTCCGGCAGGAGGCGGTCGCCGATCCGGCGCGCGAGCTCCGTGAAGAATCCGGTGCCCGGGAGGATGCCCAGCTCGGCCAGGACGTCGGCCTGTTCACGGTGATCGAGCTGGTGCAGCAGGTGGGCACGCAGTCCCGCCTTCAGATCCTCGCGGCTGAGCAGCAGGAATTCGAGGGCATGCAGGTTCTTGTGGGTGCGTTCGGTGTCGTCCGGGTCCTCGGGCCGGATCTCCGCGACGAGCGCGCGCAGCCCGTGCAGTTGCAACGTTTCCGGCGCATCCGCGATGCGCTGGAGAACCTCGGTCATTCGATCCTGGGGGACGCCAGGATGGGAACTGTGATGCGGCACGGGGATCGGGTACGTGTCAGTCACATGTTCGGGTAGTTCGGCCCGCCGCCGCCTTCCGGGACGACCCAGCGGATGTTCTGGGTCGGGTCCTTGATGTCGCACGTCTTGCAGTGAACGCAGTTCTGGGCATTGATCTGGAGCCGGTCGGATCCGTCGTCGTTCTTGACGAACTCGTAGACGCCCGCCGGGCAGTAGCGCTGTTCCGGGCCGGCGTAGGTGGCGAGATTGACCGTCAGCGGGACCGTCGCGTCCTTCAGTGTGAGATGGATCGGCTGGTTCTCCTCGTGATTCGTGTTGGAGATGAAAACGGACGACAAGCGGTCGAAGGTGAGCTTGCCGTCGGGCTTCGGATAGTCGATCGGCCGGCACTCCGCGGCAGGGCGCAGGCACGCGTGATCCTCGTGGGTGTTGTGCAGCGTCCACGGCGCCTTGCCCTTGAAGACGACCTGATCGATGCCGACGAGCAGGGTGCCCAGGTAGAGTCCCTTCGACATCGCGGGCTTGAAGTTGCGCGCCTGGTGCAGCTCCTCCCGGAGCCAGCTCGAGTCGAAGGCGAGCGGATAGGCGTCCAGTTCATCGTGTTGGCGCTCGACGCCGAGGGCATCGAATGCGGCCTCGGCGGCCAGCATGCCGGACTTGATGGCGGCGTGGCTGCCCTTGATGCGCGACGCGTTGAGGAAACCGGCATCGCATCCGATCAGGGCGCCGCCCGGGAACACCAGTTTCGGCAGGGCCTGCAGTCCGCCCGCCGTGATGGCGCGGGCGCCATAGGCGATGCGCTTGGCGCCCTCGAAGAACGTCCGGATGTACGGGTGCGTCTTGTAGCGCTGGAATTCCTCGTACGGAGACAGGTACGGATTCCGGTAGCCGAGCCCGACGACGAAGCCGACGGCCACCTGATGATCGGACAGGTGATAGAGGAACGAGCCACCGTACGTGTCCCTATTCAAGGGCCAGCCCGCCGTGTGCACCACCAGGCCGGCCTGGTGCCGGGACGGATCGATCTGCCACAGTTCCTTCAATCCGATGCCGTAGGACTGCGGATCGCGGCCGGCGGCAAGTCCGAACTTCTCGATGATCGACCGGCCCAGGTGACCGCGCGCGCCTTCGGCGAAGAACGTGTACTTGCCGTGCAGTTCCATGCCCGGCTGATGGTGGCTGGTCGGCTGTCCGTCGCGTCCGATGCCCATGTCGCCGGTTGCCACCCCCCTGACGGCTCCCTGATCGGTATAGAGCACCTCCGCGGCAGCGAAGCCGGGATAGATCTCCACGCCGAGCGCTTCGGCCTGTTGCCCGAGCCACCGGACGACGTTGCCGAGGCTGACGATGTAGTTGCCGTGGTTGCGGAAGCAGTCGGGCAGCATCCACTCGGGCGTCCGCCACGCCTTCGAATCGGTCAGGAAGAGGAATCTGTCCTCGGTCACCGGCGTGTCGAGCGGCGCGCCGTTGTCCTTCCAGTCCGGGAGCAGTTCGTCGATGGCACGAGGATCCATCACGGCGCCGGACAGGATGTGTGCTCCGAGTTCCGAGCCCTTCTCCAGTACGCACACGGAAACTTCCCTGCCGCGCTCGGCGGCCAGCTGCTTCAAACGGATGGCGGCCGACAGGCCGGCCGGCCCGCCACCGACGACCACCACGTCGTACTCCATGAACTCGCGTTCAGCCAACGTCGACTCCTCGAGGGTGTGGGGGCGCGGACGCGGCGTCGGCGTTCATCGGCCGACCACCGGTCGTCGACGAATGCACAGGACCTACAATTGCCGGGCCCGCAGGACTGACCCAATGATAAACCGAAGGTTCCGACCGATATCGCATCATCATGAGTGACACGAACGCCCCGATCTTCTCGAAGACCCTGCGCCTGCGCTGGGGTGAAATGGATGCCATGCAGCACCTGAACAATGTCGCGTACTTCCGCTACTTCGAGGAGGCACGCATCTCGTGGTTCTATTCCCTGGGCTTCCCCGGGCATGGGGATACCGAAGGCCCGGTGCTGGGGCGGATCGCATGCCGCTTCGTGAAGCCGGCGCTCTATCCCGCGACCGTGGCGATCGACTTGTATGCGGGGCGCGTGGGTACCGCCAGCTTCGATCTTTCGCACGTGATGCGCGATGCGGATGATCCGTCCGTCCGGTATGCGGAGGGCGATGCCGGCCTGGTGTGGATCGACATCGCGTCCGGAAAGTCGCGCCCGATCCCGCCGGGCATCCGCGCGGCCCTTCAGACCTGAGCGCGCAGTACCTGCCCGGTCACGCCACGGCTCGCCGGACCGACGGCATAGGCGTAGACCGGCGTCAGAGTCTCGAGGGGAGGCCAGGCGTCCCGCGGATGACCGGGATGGGTGACGAGTCTCGACGGTGACGCCACCGGTCCGGGAATCACGGCATTGACCCGCAGATTCGCGAACGTCGACCACTCTGCCGCCTGCGCGATGAGCGCGGTCCGGAGCGCTGACTGGGGCACGGCGACCGGGCCCCAGTACGCATCGGGCGCCATCACGTGCTCCTCGAGCGTGTAGACCACGGCGGCATCGGGCGACTGCTGGAGCAGCGGCAGGCAGGCGCGCGTCAGGGCGAGGGGGGCCACGACGTTCACCCGGAACAACTCCTGCCAAGTCTCCGCCGATACGGCATCCACGGCCATCAGGCGATGGACGCGTGCTGCACAGTGGACGACGCCGTCGAGCCGGCCGAACGTCTCGTGGATCTGACGGGCGATGTCGTCGAATTGGCGTGTCGAGGCGCCGGCCAGATCGAGCGGGATGGCGGCCGGCTGCGGATGTCCGGCCTGCTCGATGGCGTCGTAGACCTGCTCGAGTCGCGACTGGTCGCGCCCATGCAGGATCACGCTTCCGCCGAGGGCGGCAATGGCCGTTGCCACCGCCTGGCCGACACCGCGTGAGGAACCGGTGACGAGGATGACGCGATCGGCGAAGAGACCGGCGGTGGGTTCGTAGCGGCTGGGGATCACGGATCGGCTTCCAGAATGGCGCGGGCACAGATTGTCCCGCTTCGGGTCGCGGCCTCCAAGGTCGCCGGATAGTCACCATGGGTGTAATCGCCGGCGAGATAGAAACCGCTCATCGGGGTGACCGGGAGGGGGCGCAGCAGATGGGGGACGCATGCGAATGTCGCCCGCTTTTCCGTGATGACCTGGAATCGCAGGGGCGGCGACAATTCGCCGCAGAGGTCCTGCAGTTGCTCGTGGGCGTGCGCGGCAAGCGCCTCGGCCGGATGTCCCAGCCAGGGTCGGGACGCGCTGATCACGCCGCCGATCCATCCGCGTTGACCGCACAGGGCGCCGCGATCGAAGAACCATTGCACCGGACCGCGCGTCGATCCCAGCATCGGAAAGCGAAGCCGTGGCGGGGCTGCGTACTTCAGGTAGATCGACGCGATGGGCTCGTAGCTCAGGCGTTCGATGGCTCGTGCGGATTCCGCGAGTTCTGCATGTTGCGAGACCAGGACCAGTGCGCGCGCGGGGTCCGTCGCGCAGACCAGGTGCGTCGCAGGCAGCGATCCGGACCGGGTGCGCACGTGGAAGCCCCCGGCGTGGCGATGGAAGGACTCCACGGTTTCGCCCAGGCGCACGGCACCGCCGCGCGACTCGACGTAGGCCGCCGCCGGCTCGGGAAAGAGGCGGGTCAGGTCGGTTGCCGGGAGGAGCAGGTCGTGGCTGCCGAGTCCCCCGAGCAGGCCGTCGCGCAGGACGTGCAGGTACGTCTGGGCATTCGCAAGCGCCGGATCCGTGTTGAGCGCGGCGAGACAGAGCGGATCCCAGAGGAACTGTCGCGCGCGGTCGGGTTGCCGGCTCTCCCGGAGGACTGCCGCCACGGTCATCGAACTGCGTGCCCGGAAACCCGTCAGCCGACTGGCGAGCATGAAGCGGACGATGGAAAGCTTGTCCAGTGTCGTGAGTCCCGATGCGGTCAGGATGCCGGCGAGCAGTGACAGCGCACCGGGCAGGCGAGCACAGGCCAGGCGGAATCGATCGTCGATCTCCAGGCGAAGGGCCAGTCGATGCAGTCCGGCTTCGGTACCGGTCACGAGACGGATCAGGGACAGCGTTTCTCCGTAGGCCCCCAGCAGGATGTGCAATCCGTTGTCGAGCGTTTCTCCGTCACGTTCGACACGCCGGGCGCGGCCGCCCGGCACCCGCGCAGCTTCGATCACGACGACACGTTCTCCCGCCTCCGCGAGGCGCACGGCCGCCGCCATCCCGGCCCATCCGCCGCCGATGACGACGACCTGTCGGGGAGCGCTCGTTCGCGAAGTCACGGTCGGAGCCAGGTTCGCCACGCGATCCACAGCTTGCGTACCGGCGTGAGGGAAATTCGGTGATTGAGCAGCCGCGGTCCTTCGGATGCCAGTTCGTCGAGCAGGGCGCGGTAGATCCGGGCCATGATGATGCCGGCTCGCTGGGACCGTCGGTCCACGGCGGGAAGCGACGCGAAGGCCCGGTCGTAGTAGGCGCGTGCCCGGGCGATCTGGTGGCTGATCAGTGCGCCGACGGCCGGCGTTTCGCGGAACAGGATGAGATCGTCCGTCGTGACGCCGAACGACTGCAATTCGTCGAGCGGGAGGTAGATGCGGTTGCGTCGCACGTCCTCACCGATGTCGCGTGCAATGTTGGTCAATTGCAGGGCGATTCCGAGCGTGCGTGCGTACTCGAGCGTGGCGTCGTCCTCGTACCCGAAGATCGACGCCGCCAGCAGCCCGACGGCTCCGGCGACTCGGTAACAATAGACCTCGAGGGTGGGGAAGTCCGGATAGCGGTTGTAGTCGAGATCCATCGCCATGCCGTCGAGGATGTCGAGGAAGCGTTCCCGGGGCAGTCGGAATCGGCTGACCGGCCGCGCGAGGGCCTGCGTCACCGGATGTTCCGGCTTGCCGTCGAAGAGCCGGTCGACTTCGGCCCGCCACCAGTCGAGCGTTGCGCGAGCGACGACCGGATCGTCAATGTCGTCGACGACGTCGTCCACTTCGCGGCAGAACGCATAGAGCGCGGTGATGGCGAGCCGCCGCTCGATCGGCAGGAACAGGAAGCTGTAGTAGAAGCTGGACCCGCTTCGGGCGGCTCGCTGACGGCAGTACTGGTCCGGCGTCACTGCGTCCAGGTCGATCATCGACCGAAGGAGGCGCGGACCAGGATTCGCGGCCAGTCGAGCGCACCCAGGGTCGGACGCCGGTGGAAGACGTCGCCGTCGACGGCCGTGAGTTTCTCCAGTACCCGCAAGCCGCCCGCAACGATCATGCGGATCTCGAATCCCGGGCGTCCCTTGAGCACCCGCCCCAGCGGCGCCCCGGCCATCAGGATCCGCCGGGCGCGCCCGATCTGTTCGCGCATGAGTTGGCTCCAGGCGGCTGTCGGTTCTCCCGCGGCGATGGCCGATTCATCGAGACCATGGCGAGCCAGTTCGTCAAGCGGCAAGTAGATGCGGCCTCGGCGGTAGTCACCGGCGATGTCCTGAAGGAAATTGACGAGCTGGAGACTCGAGCAGATCCCGTCGCTGAGCGCCAGGGCGCGCGGATGTGTCTCCCCGAACAGATGCAGCAGCAAGCGCCCCACCGGGTTGGCGGACCGGCGGCAATAGGACATGACCTCCCCGAAATCGGCATACCGGTGCTTGGTGACGTCCTGTTTGAAGGCGTCGAGTAGATCGCGAAACGGGCCGATCGGGAGACGGTGCGCGCGGATATGGACGGACAGTCGGTCGAACAAGGGCGTGAGGGGAGGCTCGGCGCGCTCGATGCGATCCAGTTCAAGGACCCGCTCGTGCAGGCCGGCGAGTCGTTCGGCCGGTGATACGTCGCCTTCGTCGGCGATGTCGTCGGCTTCCCGCGCGAACCAGTAGATATCCGTGACGACGGCACGAAGCCTCGCCGGCAGCACCAGCGACGCAACAGGAAAATTCTCGTAGTGGTCTACGGACATTTCGAGTCGATCCGATCCCTGTGCCGAGGGTCTGCCATCGTCCCGGGCCCGGTGAATGTCCCGGGCGGGCGGGAGTGCCCCGGGGCCGACGAGCATCAGGCGCGGCGTCGGTGCTGCAGGGGAAGCACGGCGCGAAGCCGGCGGATTGTACTAAAATGCTGCAGGCGCGAAAGTGGCGGAATTGGTAGACGCACCAGACTTAGGATCTGGCGCCGAAAGGTGTGGGGGTTCGAGTCCCCCCTTTCGCACCAGAACCGGCCAACATCGCCGTCAAGCAGCGGGGTCATCCCGTTTTGATCCACCGAGTGCATCCGGACCTGGTCTCCCGTCGAGGGATGACCGGCGTGGTGCGCGATTCCAGTCCATACCGAGTACATCTGATGCAAGCCAGTATCGAAACCCTGAGTACCCTGGAGCGTCGGCTCAAGGTGGCCGTCCCCATGGAGCAGATCAACACGGAGATCGAGAGCCGTCTGAAGCGCTTGCAGCGGACCGCGAAACTGCATGGATTCCGTCCCGGCAAGGTCCCGTTCAAGGTCGTGGAGCAGCAGTACGGCCCGCAAGTCCGTCAGGAAGTGCTCGGCGATACCGTGGAGAAGACATTCGGCGAGGCTGTCCGGGAGAAGAATCTGCGCGTCGCGGGCTTTCCTCGCATCGAGACCGCGCCGGGCGCACCGGCGCCGACCGAGTTCGAATTCACTGCGACGTTCGAAGTGTTTCCCGAAGTGTCGGTGGGCGATGTCTCGCAAGTCGAACTGGAGCGCCCCATCGTGGAGGTGGGAGACGCCGAGGTCGACAAGACCATCGAGGTGCTGCGCAAGCAGCGAACCGAATATTCGCCTGTGGACCGTGCGGCCAAGAACGGTGACGTGATCGTCATCGATTACACCGGGCAAATCGATGGTGTCGCATTCGAAGGTGGTTCGGCCAAGGGGCAGGCAATCGTCCTTGGCGAAGGGCGTCTCCTGGCGGATTTCGAGGCAAATCTCACAGGCATGTCGGTCGGCGAGAAGCGCAACTTCGGTATCACGTTTCCGGAGGACTACCACGGCAAGGAGGTCGCCGGGAAGAAAGCGTCGTTCGACGTCACCTTGCACCGGGTGCAAGAGCCCAAGGTGCCGGCTGTTGACGCGGATTTTGCCCGCGCCCTGGGAATCGAGGATGGAGACATCTCGAAGATGCGCGAGGACATCCGTGCCAACCTGGAGCGCGAGGTGCGGCGCCGCGTGCAGGCGCGCGTGAAGGATCTCGTCCTGAAGGCCCTGATGGACAATGCGCAATTGGAAGTCCCCAAGGCCTTGATCGAAATGGAAATCGACCGCCTCATCGCCGGAACGACGGAAAGCCTCAAGGCGCGCGGAATGGCGAACCAGACGGGCAACATGCCCAGGGATGTGTTTGAGCAGGAGGCCAGGAGACGCGTCACCATCGGTCTGGTTCTTGCTGAGGTGGTGCGCAAGGAACAGATCAAGGCCGAGCCGGAACAGATCAAGGCCGTCATCGAGGACTACGCACAGAGTTACGAGAAGCCGGAAGACGTGGTGCGGTGGTATTTCCAGTCTCCGGAACGTGTGCGTGAAGTGGAATCGGTGGTCGTCGAGAACAACGTGGTCGACTGGTTGCTCGCGCGCGCCAAGGTGACGGACAAGTCGACAGCCTTCGAAGACCTGATGGGGAACACCTGATGAATTGGGGGAATGGAGTGTCCGCGATGCCAGAACCGCGAGGACTTGGCTTGATCCCGATGGTGATCGAGCAGAGCGGTCGAGGGGAGCGTGCTTACGACATCTATTCACGACTGCTCAAGGAACGCGTGGTGTTTCTGGTCGGTCCCGTGAACGAAGTGTCGGCAAATTTGATCGTTGCCCAGTTGCTGTTCCTCGAGTCGGAGAACCCCGACAAGGACATCTACTTCTATATCAATTCGCCCGGCGGCTCGGTGTCGGCAGGTCTTGCGATCTACGACACCATGCAGTTCATCAAGCCCGATGTGTCGACACTCTGCATCGGTCAAGCCGCAAGCATGGGGGCTTTCCTGCTTGGGGCTGGTGCCAAGGGGAAGCGTTTCGTGCTGCCCAACTCGCGCGTGATGATTCATCAGCCCATGGGCGGGTTCCAGGGACAGGCCTCGGATATCGAGATCCATGCGCGGGAAATCCTCTACCTGCGGGGACGCCTGAATGATCTGATGGCGAAGCACACAGGGCAGGAAATCGCGAACATCGAGAAGGACACGGATCGCGACAACTTCATGAGTGCCGATGAAGCCGTGAGTTACGGCCTGGTAGACAAGGTTCTGGTCAATCGAGCGGACGGTTGACCGGGCCGGCAGTGCATCAACTGATCAATTCGCACCCAACCATGAGAGTTGCCGATGTCTGACAAGCCTTCCGGTGAGAAACTGCTCTACTGCTCGTTCTGCGGCAAGAGCCAGCACGAAGTCCGAAAACTCATCGCCGGACCCTCGGTGTTCATTTGTGACGAATGCATCGAACTGTGCAATGACATCATCCGCGAGGAGACGCACGGGGACGCGGCCACGAAGGGTGCGAAATCCGATCTGCCTGTGCCGCAGGAGATTCGGAGCATTCTCGATCAGTATGTGATCGGCCAGGAGCCGGCAAAGAAGATTCTGTCCGTCGCGGTGTACAACCACTACAAGCGGTTGAAGACCCTCTCGAAGAAGGACGATGTCGAACTCGCCAAGAGCAATATCCTGCTCGTGGGCCCGACCGGATCCGGCAAGACGCTGCTTGCGCAGACGCTCGCTCGTCTGCTGAACGTTCCTTTCGTGATGGCGGATGCGACGACACTGACGGAGGCGGGATACGTTGGTGAGGATGTCGAGAACATCATTCAGAAGCTGCTCCAGAAGTGCGACTACGACGTCGAGAAGGCACAGCGAGGCATCGTCTACATAGACGAGATCGACAAGATCTCGAGGAAGTCGGACAACCCGTCCATCACACGTGACGTGTCGGGCGAGGGCGTGCAGCAGGCGTTGCTCAAGTTGATCGAAGGCACGATTGCGTCGGTCCCCCCTCAGGGAGGACGCAAGCATCCGAACCAGGAATTCGTCCAGGTGGATACCACCAACATCCTGTTCATTTGTGGCGGAGCGTTCGATGGCCTCGACAAGGTGATTCGAGCGCGTTCGGAGAAGGGAGGGATCGGGTTCGGTGCTGAAGTGAAGAGTCGTGACAACCGGAAGGACATCAGCACTGTCCTGCGCGATGTCGAACCAGAGGACTTGATCAAATATGGTCTGATTCCGGAGTTCGTCGGCAGACTGCCTGTCGTCGCCACGCTGGAAGAACTCGACGAAGCCGCGCTTATCCAGATTCTCACTGAACCCAAGAACGCGCTCATCAAGCAATACCAGAAGATGTTCGCTATGGAAGGAGCGGAACTCGAAATCCGGGATGAGGGACTCCGGGCAATCGCGCGCAAGGCGCTTGCTCGAAAGACCGGCGCTCGAGGGCTCCGATCGATTCTCGAGCACGTGCTGCTCGAAACGATGTTCGATCTGCCGTCACAGAAGAACGTCCAGAAGGTGGTCATCGACGAAGGTTCGATAACCGGCGACAGCCGTCCGCTGCTGCTCTATGCAGATCAGCCAAAGGTTGCAGGCGCATCGGCGAAATAGCGAGAGGTAGCGCCAGACGGCAGGAGGCTTCCGGCCGGTATCACGCCGGATAATCCGGTATCCTTGTTTTTCAAGGGAGGGTGGGTTGAGTTCTCCGTCCGAATCCCCACCTCTCCCGTTTCGTCCCCCATCCGACAGGTGACCTTGATGTCCACTTCGCCAGATTCGCAGGCGATTCCTTCGGTGCTTCCGTTGCTGCCGCTTCGGGACGTCGTCGTGTTTCCGCACATGGTGATCCCGCTGTTCGTTGGTCGCCCCAAGTCGATCAAAGCGCTCGAAACGGCAATGGAGACCGGAAAAAGCATCCTTCTGGTAGCACAAAAGTCCGCCGCAAAGGACGACCCCTCGGAAGAGGACCTGTACAGCGTGGGCAGCATCGCGAACATCTTGCAGATGCTCAAACTGCCCGATGGCACGGTGAAGGTTCTCGTGGAAGGCATCCAGCGAGCGACCGTGAGTCGTGTGATGGACGAACGTTCGCACTACAGCGCCGAATCGCTCCCTGTGGCCGAAGAACAGCCTGAAGGGGCCGAAGGGAACGAGGTCGAGGCTATGCGACGGGCGATGATCAGTCAGTTCGATCAGTACGTGAAGCTCAACAAGAAAATTCCGCCGGAAATCCTGACTTCCCTGGCCGGGATCGACGAAGCGGGCCGTCTCGCGGATACGATTGCAGCTCACCTTCCGCTCAAGCTCGAACAGAAGCAGGAAGTACTGGAAATGTTCCCGGTGCGCCGCCGGCTGGAGCATCTGCTGGGTTTGCTCGAAGCCGAACTCGACATACTTCAAGTGGAAAAGCGCATCCGCGGTCGCGTCAAACGACAGATGGAGAAGAGTCAGCGCGAGTACTACCTGAATGAGCAAGTCAAGGCGATCCAGAAGGAACTCGGAGACCTCGACGAGGGAGCCGATTTCGAGGAGATGGAGCGGCGGATCAAGTCCGCTCACATGCCCAAGGATGCCAAGACCAAGGCCGACGCGGAACTGAAGAAGCTAAAGTTGATGTCCCCGATGTCGGCGGAGGCCACGGTCGTCCGAAACTACATCGATGCGCTCGTCTCGTTACCGTGGAAGAAGCGGAGCAAGATCAGTAAGGATCTGACCGCCGCCGAAGCGGTGCTTGAGGAAGATCACTATGGCCTCGAGAAAGTCAAGGAACGCATTCTCGAATATCTCGCGGTGCAGCAGCGGGTGGAGAAGGTGAAGGCGCCGATACTATGTCTCGTGGGTCCGCCTGGCGTGGGCAAGACTTCGCTCGGTCAGTCGATCGCGCGCGCCACGAATCGGAAGTTCGTCCGCATGTCACTCGGTGGAGTTCGCGACGAAGCGGAAATCCGCGGGCACCGGCGCACTTACATCGGGTCGATGCCGGGCAAGATCCTTCAGAACATGACGAAGGTCGGTGTGAGGAATCCTCTCTTTCTGCTCGACGAAGTGGACAAGATGGGAATGGATTTCCGTGGTGATCCCGCTTCCGCATTGCTCGAGGTGCTGGATCCGGAGCAGAACCACACGTTTGTCGATCACTATGTCGAGGTGGACTACGACCTGTCCGATGTGATGTTTGTCGCGACCGCAAACACGATGAACATTCCGGCGCCGTTGCTCGATCGTATGGAGGTGATCCGTCTGTCCGGGTACACGGAAGACGAAAAGGTCAACATCGCGCTCCGGTACCTGCTTCCGAAGCAAATGCGCAACCATGGACTCGGTGACGACGAGATGACCGTGTCGGAGAGTGCGATCCGCGACATCATCCGCTACTACACGCGAGAAGCGGGTGTGCGCGCACTCGAGCGGGAGATTTCGAAGATCTGCCGGAAGGTCGTGAAGAGTCTCCTGTTGAAGAAGCGCGAGAAAAGTCTGCACGTGAATTCGCGCAATCTCGACAAGTTCCTCGGGGTGCGCCGCTATTCATTCGGTGTGGCAGAGAAGGAGAGTCAAGTCGGACAAGTGACCGGGCTGGCATGGACTGAAGTGGGAGGCGAACTCCTCACGATCGAGAGCGCGGTCATGCCTGGCAAGGGCAAGATGATGACGACCGGCAAGTTGGGTGAAGTGATGCAGGAGTCCATTCAGGCTGCACTGACCGTCGCCCGGAGCCGATCCCAGAAGCTCGGTATCCACGAAGACTTCTATCAGAAGAATGACATCCACATCCACTTGCCGGAAGGCGCCACGCCGAAGGATGGACCCAGCGCCGGCATTGCCATCTGCACGGCGATGGTTTCGCTCCTGACCGGAATTCCGGTGAAGGCAGACGTGGCCATGACGGGGGAGATCACGCTGCGAGGCGAGGTCTTGCCGATCGGAGGATTGAAGGAGAAGCTGCTGGCAGCGCACCGCGGCGGTATCAAGCTGGTCTTGATTCCCGAAGAAAACGCGAAGGATCTCGCGGAGATTCCCGACAACATCAAGAACCGATTGGACATTCATCCTGTGAAGTGGATCGATCAGGTGCTCGAACTGGCGTTGGAACGCATGCCGGAGCCACTTGTCGAGGTCGCCGCTCAGCAGGAGAACGTTGCACGCCCGACGGTTGATCCGGAGGGAAGTGCGGCGGCAGTCAAGCATTGAACGAAATCGCGAAGAGTGACGGATGCGGCATCGACCGCATCCGCATTCTTGACAGGTTCTTTTCGCGGTTGTTAAACGAGCTGCAAGCTCAAGGTGCGTGGTGACGATCGCTCGATCGGTCGAACCGCGTCCTTGTCGGGGGATGGGAGCTCTCGAAGAGGGCAAGCAGCGAACCGGTATCCAGACTCGAGGGGAGGAATGTGAACAAGTCCGAGTTGATTGAAGCTATCGCGAAGTCTGCGGACATCTCGAAAGCGGCTGCGGGCAGGGCGCTCGACGCGACGGTGACGAGCATTCGTGCCTCGCTGCGCAAGGGCTCCACGGTGACGCTGGTTGGGTTTGGTACGTTCTACGTCGGCAAGCGCGCAGCCCGAAGTGGAAGGAACCCACGGACCGGAGCCTCGATCAAGATCAAATCAGCAAAGATTCCGAAGTTTCGTGCTGGAAAGGCGTTGAAGGATGCATTAAACTAGCGCGCTTGTTGACCCTCTGCTGCACTTGCTGCAGATCGCCGGGTGCTTAGCTCAGTTGGTAGAGCGTCGCCCTTACAAGGCGAATGTCGGGAGTTCGAGCCTCTCAGCACCCACCACGGTCGACAAGCAAGACATTGGAGTGGTAGTTCAGTTGGTTAGAATACCGGCCTGTCACGCCGGGGGTCGCGGGTTCGAGTCCCGTCCACTCCGCCAATTTCGATAAAGGCGAACTCCGGTTCGCCTTTTTCACTTGTGATGCGAGACGTTTCTTCCCGGTGCCGCTGGCTGGGGCCGTGATCACGTTGTAGCGTCCGATCACCAACGAACGATATCGAGCGCCATGTTTGATTGGGTCGAGAAACACAAGCGTTGGATTCAATTGGGACTGCTGATTCTCATCGTTCCGTCATTCGCGTTCTTCGGCATCAACTACTACTTCGACGAGTACGGAAATTCCGGTGAAGTGGCGAAGGTCGCGGGGACCAAGATCTCTGCGCAGGAATTCGACAATGCGCTGCGAGAGCGTCAGGAGCAACTCCGCCAGATGATGAAGGACAAGGCGGATCCGGCATTCCTCGACAGCATGGAAGTCCGCAATGCCGTCATCAACGGTCTGGTCGACAAGCGTGCATTGCTCGCCCACGCGCTGCATTCGGGCATGGCGGTGACGGACCAGCAAGTCCAGAAGGTCATTGCCGAGATTCCGTATTTCAAGGATGAGAAGTCGGGGCAGTTCTCCCCGGATCGCTTCACTCAGATCTTGAAGAGCCAAGGCATGACGCCCGTGATGTTCGAGGACCGCGTTCGTCAGGACCTTCGTCTCGCACAGTCGCGAGACGCTGTGACGAACTCGCTGTTCCTGCCTGATGCGGTCGTCGGCCGCCTGGGCCGTATCCGCGAGCAGCAGCGCGAAGTGAGCCAATGGGTCCTGTCACCGGAACAGGCGCTTTCCCGAGTCACGGTCACCGACGAGGAGATCGCGAAGCACTACGACGAAAACAAGAACGCGTTTCGCATCCCGGAGCGCGTTCGCGTCGAGTATCTGACCCTGACACCGGAGTCTGCCGCAAAGAACGTCATGGTCACCGAAGGCGAGATTCTCGACTACTTCAAGTCGCATGCCGAACAGTATTCCAAGCCCGAGGAACGGCGGGCCAGTCACATTCTGATTTCGGTCCCTAAGGATGCGTCGGCAGCCGCCAAGGACGATGCTCGGAAAAAGGCGCAACAGATCCTGGATCAGCTCAAGGCAGCGCCAACGAGCTTCGGCGAGTTGGCGAAGAAGCATTCTCAGGATCCCGGTTCGGCGGTGAACGGTGGTGACCTCGGTTTCTTTGGTCGCGGCGCCATGGTGAAGGCGTTCGATGAGGCCGTCTTCGGGCTGAAGGCGATCGGTGAAATCGCGGGACCGGTGGAAACGCAGTACGGCTTTCACATCATTCGGCTCGATGCGATCAAGCCCGGCGAGACGACCCCACTGGACCAAGTGAGGCCGGCCATCGAAGCGGAGCTCAAGAAGCCGAAGTTGACGAAGGCGTTCGCGGACGTCGCGGACACCTTTCAGGAACTCGTGTTCGCCCAGTCTGACAGCCTGAAGCCGGCTGCCGAGACGCTCAAGCTCCAGATTCAAACCAGTGACTGGCTCACCAAGGATGGCGGGGGCGATCCCTTGATAGCGAAGTCTGCCCTGTTGCCCAAGATATTCTCCGAAGACTCGATCAAGAATCGCCGAAATACCGATGCCGTCGAGGTGTCCCAGAACACCATGATCTCGGCACGCGTCATCGAGCACAAGGAATCGAGTCTGATTCCTCTGGAGGACGTGAAGTCCGATGTGCGTCGCAAGATGCAATTGGACAAGGCGACGAAACTCATCGCCGAGGAAGGAAAGGCGACGCTGGACCGGTTGTTGAAAGGGGACGACAAGGGTGTGACATGGTCCAGCCCGGCTCTGGTGTCCCTGGAAAAGCCGGGCGACGTTCAAGCACAGGCGGCCCGTGACGTGTTCGGTGCCGATCCTTCCAAACTGCCGGCGTATTCCGGGCTTGCGCTGCCGACCGGGCGGTACGTCATCTACCGCGTATCGAAGGTCCTGGAGGCGCCGGAGCCGACGGCTGAACAGCGGAAGGAACTTGCCGCACAACTCCGTCAAATTACGGCCCAACAACAGTTCGACGCCTATCTGCAGGCCGTGAAGGCCTCGGCGGGTGTTCAGATCGACAACGCCCGCATCGAGAAGAAGCAGCAGTAACGAACGGCGACGGCCCGCGGTTGCAACCGGCGCACTCAGTCCGGTTGCCCCAGCGCCGTGGTATTGAAGCCGGCATCGACATAAACGATCTCACCGGTCATCCCGCTCGACAACGGGCTCAAGAGGAATGCCGCCGCATTCCCGACTTCGTCGATGGTGACGTTGCGGCGCAGCGGCGCGATCTTCTCGTTGTGGGCGAGTATCTTCCCGAAGTTGCCGATGCCCGCGGCCGCGAGCGTCTTGATGGGCCCTGCTGAGATCCCGTTCACACGGATGCCACGCGGCCCCAAGCTCTGGGCCATGTAACGGACGTTGGCCTCCAGACTGGCTTTGGCCAGACCCATCACGTTGTAGTTCGGTAACGTCCGGACTGCGCCAAGGTAGCTGAGCGTCAACAACGCCGCGTCTCGTCCCGCCATGAGCGGGAGGGCACCCTTCGCGAGGGCGCTGAAGCTGTACGAACTGACGTCGTGCGCGATCCGGAAAGACTCGCGATCCACACTGTCCAGGAAATCGCCGGCAAGCGCTTCCCGAGGAGCGAACGCGACGGAGTGAACCAGGCCGTCCAGGCCCGCCCACCGCTTTCCCAGCGCTTCGAAGACTGACGCGATCTCTCCATCGCTGGACACGTCGCACGGCAGGACGATGTCGGAATCGAATTCGGTCGCGAGCTGACGCACCCGATCCTCCACCCGTTCGCCCTGGAAGGTGAATGCGAGCTGGGCACCCTCGCGATGGCACGCCTTCGCGATTCCGTAGGCGATGGAGCGAGAGCTCAGCATTCCGGTGACAAGAATGTAACGACCGTTCAGAAATCCCATGACGTTCCCGTGATTGGCGATGGCCCGCTATTATATCGACGTGTCATTCGCGGGATCATCGAAGGATCTCGACCGAGCCCATCCCACCGGCGACCGTCAGCGATGCAACTGGTCAAGAGCGTATGCGCGGTCATCGTGTCCGCCCTTCTCGCCGCGTGCGGGAGCCCGTGGAACAATCCCTATCCGATTGCGGAGCGGGAAAGCAACGTCCAGTACGGCTCGTTCGCCGAACGACCGAAGCACCTGGATCCGGTCCAATCGTACAGTTCGAACGAGATCGTCTTCACGGCGCAGATCTACACGCCGCCGCTCCAGTACCACTACCTGAAGCGACCCTACACACTCGTGCCGTTCGCCGCGAGCGAAGTTCCGTCGCCGGACTACTTGGACTCGGATCGTCGCGCGGTTCCGTTCGACGAGAGCGAGGTTCAGGGGAGAGTCGCCTATAGCGTCTACACGATCCGCATCCGACCGGGGATGCGCTATCAGCCGCATCCCGCGTTTGCGAGGACCGCAGACGGGAAGGCAGTCTATGCGGCGCTGGCAGATGCGGCGCTGACGAACGTCGCAACGCTGGCCGACTTCAGCAAGACCGATTCGCGCGAGGTGACGGCGGATGACTTCGCCTACCAGATCAAACGCCTGGCGCATCCGCGCCTGCATTCGCCCATTCTCGGGCTGATGACCGAGTACATCGTCGGATTGAAGGCATATGCGGAGACGCTGCGGCGTATCGACGAAGAAGGGAAACGCCCGGGCAAGTCTCCCGCGTGGCTGGACCTCCGAGAGCATCGACTCGAAGGTGTGGAGGTGCTGGATCGCTACACCTATCGAATCACATTGCATGGCAAATATCCGCAGTTCGTCTACTGGCTCGCCATGCCGTTCTTCGCACCGATCGCACCGGAAGTGGACCAGTTCTATTCGCAACCGGCACTCGTCGACAGGAACATCACCCTCGACTGGTACCCGGTAGGCGCAGGCCCTTACATGCTGACGGTCAACAATCCCAATCGCCAGATGGTGCTGGAACGCAATCCGAACTACTTCGGGGAGACGTATCCGGATACGGGCGAACCTGCGGACGATGCTGCCGGGTTGCTGCAGGACGCGGGCAAGCCGCTGCCCTTCATCGATCGCGCCGTGTTCAGTCTCGAGAAGGAAAGCATTCCCTATTGGAACAAGTTCCTGCAGGGCTACTACGACGCCTCCGGCATCAGTTCCGACGCCTTCGACCAGGCGGTTCGCATCGGTGCGTCGGGTGAAGTCGCTCTCACCGAAGAGATGCGCGGAAAGGGCATCGACCTGAGGACGGCGGTACAGGCGTCCACCGCGTACATGGGCTTCAACATGCTCGACAACGTGATAGGCGGTCTGTCCGAGCGAGCGAGGAAGTTGCGGCAAGCGATCTCCATTGCCGTTGACTACGAGGAGTACGTATCCATCTTCGCCAATGGTCGCGGCCTGCCCGCACAGGGGCCAGTGCCCCCGGGCATCTTCGGATATCGGGCAGGCGAGACCGGAATGAATCGGGTCGTGTACGACTGGGTCGACGGTGCGCCCCGCCGGAAGCCGGTCGAGGTTGCCCGTGCGCTGCTGACCGAAGCAGGCTATCCCGGCGGTGTGGATCGGACGACGGGCGCGCCGTTGGTCCTGTACCTGGACGCGACCGCTCGCGGGCCCGACGACAAGTCGCGTCTCGACTGGCTGCGCAAGCAGTTCGGAAAGCTCAACATCAACCTCGTCGTGCGGGCCACCGACTACAACCGGTTCCAGGAGAAGATTCGAAAGGGCAACGCGCAGATCTTCACCTGGGGCTGGAACGCGGACTATCCCGATCCCGAGAACTTCCTCTTCCTGCTCCATGGGGCCCAGGGCAAGGTCAAGTCGCAGGGCGAGAATGCCTCGAACTACACGAACCCGGAGTTCGATCGTCGATTCGAGCAGATGAAGAACATGTCGAACGGACCCGAGCGGGCCGCGCTCATCGACGAGATGGTGGAGATCGTCCGCAAGGATGCGCCATGGCTCTGGGGCATGCATCCCGTCGAGTACGGTCTGGCGCACGCCTGGATGGGCAATCGCAAGCCCAATCAGATCGCCAACAATGTCCTCAAGTATCAGCGCATCGACGCGAAACGCCGTGCCGAGCTGCGGGAGCAGTGGAATCCGCCGATCTTGTGGCCGTTGGGGGTCGGAGCCTTGGTGCTGGCGGCGTTCGTTCTTCCTGCCGCGGTCGCGTATCGCAGGCGCGAGCGACGCACCGGGCAGATCCGTTTGACGGAGACCGCTGAACCGTGATCGCCTACCTGATCCGGCGAATGCTCTATGCGATCCCGATCCTGATCGGCGTCAACGTGGTCACGTTCGCACTGTTCTTCGTCGTCAATACGCCCGATGACATGGCACGGATGCAACTCGGCATCAAGCGAGTGACGCCCGAAGCGATCGAAGCCTGGAAGCGGGACAAGGGCTACGACAAGCCGTTGCTCGTCAATCCGTCTGCTCAAGGGATCGGACAGGTCACGGATACGATCTTCTTCCGGCATTCGCTCAAGCTGTTCGCCTTCGACTTCGGCCGTGCGGAGTCGGACGGGCGAGACATCGCTCGGGAGATCACGCATCGGATGTGGCCAAGTTTTGCAGTGGCATTCCCGGTCCTCCTGATCGGTCTGTTGGCCTACATCACCTTTGCACTCGTGCTCGTGCTGTTTCGAGGGACCTACGTCGACGCCTCGGGGGTCGTGCTGTGCGTCTCCGCCATGTCGATCTCCGCGATGTTCTACTACATCGGCGGGCAGTACGTCGTAAGCAAGTTGTGGCACCTGGTCCCCATCTCCGGATTCGCCGATGGCATCGGGGCGTGGCGCTTCATGATCCTGCCGATCCTGGTCGCGTTGATTGCCGCACTCGGTGAAGACGGGCGGCTCTACCGATCTTTCTTCCTCGAGGAGATCGGACGGGACTACGTCCGCACCGCACGTGCCAAGGGTCTGTCGGACGCCCGTGTCCTGTTCGTACACGTGCTTCGGAATGCGATGATCCCGATCCTGACCGGCGCGGTCGTCGTGATCCCCCGGCTGTTTCTGGGAAGCCTCGTGATCGAATCCTTCTTCGGCATACCGGGGCTCGGCAGTTACACGATCGAGGCCATCAACTCGCAGGACTTCGCCGTCGTCCGGACCATGGTATTCCTGGGATCGCTGCTCTACATCGTCGGCCTGATCCTCACCGATCTCTCGTACACGCTCGTCGATCCGCGGGTGAGGTTCGAGTGACGGGCGTGGTCCATGCCGTCGTGCTCTGGACGGATGTGCTCGTCTTTGCAATGGTCGCCTGCGTGGTTGCGTTCGCGTGGTATGCGCGAGGGAACGAAACGCTGAGTGCGCCCTGGCGCAAGGTCGTTCGGTCTCGCCGCGGGATGATTTCGGCCACGGTGCTGGCGCTGTTCGCCGGCGTCGGGATCCTGGATTCGCTGCACTTCGACGCGGCACCCTCGATTCCGGTCAAGGGCACCGGCGAGGCACGGCGGGGTGCCGAGATCCTGTCGGTGCTCGATGTGATGACCGAGACGCTGCGCAAGAGCCAGGAGCGGACATTCTCTGCGCCGTTCGCGACGCACGGGCTCACCAAGGAAACCGTGACATCGGCGGACGGGACGCAGCGGCGTGAGCATCCCAGGTTGCGCCACGGAGGCGCTCATCTTGCGGATCCCGCAATGCAGCGGGGTGGCGACATCGTCCGGCGGGTGACGCAAGGTGCCGCGCTTGCCGCGATGCTTTGGGTGCTGGCCGTGTCCGTCGCCACCGGCATCGCCGCGCATCGGCACCATGTCCCGTTTGCCGAAATGTCCCGCCGCGTCTGGACAGCGTCGCATGACGTGCCCCTTCGTGCGGTGTTCCTCGCGCTCGGCGGATTGCTCGGGATTCTCGTGCCCCTGTTTCTCATGTCGGGTGCGTATCACGTTCTCGGGACGGACAAGGTCGGACAGGATGTGCTCTATCAATCGCTGAAGAGCATTCGAACCGGACTGGTCATCGGAACGGTGACGACGCTCGTGACACTGCCGCTGGCGCTGGCGCTCGGCATCATGGCGGGCTACTTCAAAGGACGCGTCGATGATGTGATCCAGTACCTGTACACCACGCTCAGTTCGATTCCCGGCGTGCTCCTCATTGCGGCGGCCGTCTTGATGATGCAGGTCTACATGGACACCCATCCGGAGATCTTCGACTCGGCATCGCGCCGCGCGGATTTCCGACTTCTCTTCCTGTGCATCATCCTGGGGGTCACGAGTTGGACAGGGCTGTGCCGGTTGCTTCGTGGCGAAACGCTCAAGTTGCGCGAACTTGAATTCGTTGAGGCGGCTCGGGCCGTCGGCGTTCGGCACAGCATGATCATGATGCGCCACATCCTGCCGAACGTGCTTCACATCGTCATCATCACGACGGTGCTGGGATTCAGCGGCCTGGTGCTCGCCGAGGCGGTTCTGTCCTACGTCGGCGTCGGAGTGGATCCCACGATGAACAGTTTCGGGACCATGATCAATGCGGCGAGGCTCGAGATGTCGCGGGAGCCCGTCGTATGGTGGTCGTTGGGGGCCGCGTTCGTCTTCATGTTCCTGCTCGTGCTGTCGGCCAACCTGTTCGCGGATGCCGTGCGGGATGCACTCGATCCGCGGTGGCAGCGTGACCTCTCCGCGACCTCGCTGCGGGAGCGTTTCCGGCAGGCGCTGGATCGCGAGGTGGCGGGCGGACGGCGATGACGGCGCTCCTGACCGTCGAAGGACTGCGCACGTGGATCGCCAGCGGGGACCAGATCGTCCGCGCGGTCGATGACGTTTCGTTCGACATCCATCGAGGAGAGACCTTCGCGCTGGTCGGCGAGTCGGGGTGCGGCAAGTCCGTCACTGCGTTCTCCATCATGCGGTTGCTCCCCGAATCGGCAGGGATCGTCGCCGGACGCGTGTTGCTCGACGGCGACGACCTCGCCGCACTGGAAGAGCGCCGCATGCGGGCGGTGCGCGGGCGGCGCATCGCGATGATCTTTCAGGAACCCGCCACCTGTCTGAATCCGGTCATGACGGTCGGAGACCAGGTCCGCGAGGTGCTCGCGCAGCATCTGCGTCTGCGCGGTCGTGCCGCGGACGATCGCGTTGTCGAACTCCTCGATTCGGTCGGCATCCCGGATCCCGGACGGCGGTTGATCGAGTATCCGTTCCAGTTGTCCGGTGGTCTGCGTCAGCGCGTGATGATCGCTGCGGCACTGGCTTGCGAACCCGATCTGCTGATCGCCGACGAACCGACGACGGCGCTGGACGTGACGATCCAGGCGCAGGTGCTGGAAGTCCTTCGGGAGCGTCAGCGTCGTCTGGGCATGGCCATCCTGCTGATCACGCATGATCTGGGCGTGGTGGCGCAGATGGCACAGCGCGTGTCTGTCATGTATGCAGGATCCGTCGTCGAGTCTGCTTCGGCGCAGGAACTGTTCGCACGGCCTCGGCATCCGTACTCCATAAAGCTGTTCGATGCGCTTCCGCGTGCAGCCCTGCGGGGCCGGGCACTGGAGACGATTCGTGGATCGGTCCCGAGCCTGTCGAGTATCTTCGTCGGATGCCGTTTCGCCGAGCGCTGCGAATTCGCCGAGGAGCGCTGCCGTCGAGATGTGCCCGGACCGACACCACTCGAGGAAGATCATCACGTGCGGTGTCATCGGGCGGCCGACATGACTGCGACACCGGAGTCTCAGCCAGCCCCCGAACGGCAGGTCGAATCGCCGATCCCGTCGTCGCTCCCGCTGTTGCGCACGTCGGACTTGCGGGTGCATTTTCCGATCCGCCGCGGTGTCTTCAGGCGCGTCGTCGGTTACGTCAAGGCCGTTGACGGAGTGAACCTCACGATCCCGGCGGGCCGTACGATTGCACTCGTCGGGGAATCCGGCTGCGGCAAGACCACCGTCGGCAAAGCCATCGTGCGGTTGATCGACCATGCCTCGGGTCGCGTCGAACTCGGCGGGGAGGATCTTCTCCGACTCAAGGGCGAACCCCTGCGTCGGCGCCGAAACGAATTCCAGCTGATCTTCCAGGACCCGTTCGCTTCGCTCGATCCGCGCATGCGGGTGTCTGCCATCCTCGAGGAGGGCATGAGCGCACTCGGTGTCCCGGCTTCCGCCCAGGAACGAGAGGTCCGTGTCGACGATCTGCTCGTGCGGGTCGGACTGACGCCGGAAGCCAAGGGTCGCTATCCGCACGAATTCTCGGGCGGGCAACGGCAGCGCATTGCCATCGCGCGTGCCCTGGCCGTGCAGCCGAAGCTGCTGGTCTGCGACGAACCCACTTCCGCATTGGATGTGTCCGTCCAGGCGCAGATCCTGAATCTTCTTCGGGAGCTTCAGGTGTCGCTCGGGGTGGCGTACCTGTTCATCACTCACAACATTGCGGTGGTGGAATTCCTCGCGCACGAGGTGGCGGTGATGTATCTCGGCAGAGTCGTCGAGCACGGCACGGTTGCCGACGTGCTCGGCACGCCGCAGCATCCGTATACCCAGGCGCTGCTCGCGGCCGTTCCACGGATGGATCCCGGTGCATCTGCCCGGTCCCGCGGGCTCGTGCTCAAGGATGGCGAGATGCCGTCAGCGGCGACGCCTCCTTCGGGGTGTCATTTCCATCCGAGGTGCCCGCGTGCGACGGCCTCGTGCCGGTCCTCGTATCCCCCTGCGGTCGCGACCGGCGCCGGCCACACCGTGCATTGCCACCATCCCGGGTGGAACGACGTGACTTGACGACCCGGACGCCGCTTCGACGGCCGACGAGTCCGCGGCCATTTCACTGCGCCTATCGGCGAGCGATGTGAGCGCTCTTGGGCGGCGAATTGCAGCAACGGCCGCGCGCAGACTTGACCGGATTCTTCTTGGGTTGAACTTTGTTCCCGGCCTGGTGTTGAGGGCCGCGACTCTTGGTGGGAGGAACGGCCGACGTTGCAATCATGGCGCGGCCTCTTGGTGCCCGCACCACCTTGACGGGCGACGGGGCAACCAGGGCCACGCGCTGTCCCGGGCGGAGCTTCCCACCCTTGAGGCGATTCCACGACATGATCTGCTCGGTCGACAGCCCATATTGCGCCGCGATCGACGGAAGCGTGTCGCCGCGCTGCGCACGGTGGAAGCGCTTCTCCGCGAGCATCTGCGGCGGAAGGAATCGCAATGTGTCCAGTTCGTCCGGCGATTTCGTCGACAATCCGGTTTCACGAGGCACGAGAAGCGTCGATCCGGCCTTGAGCCGACCCTGAGAGGCAATGCCGTTGACCTGTCGCAAGAGGGACGCCGAGGTGTGGAACCGTTGCGCCACTGCCTCGATGCGTTCGTGCTTGGTCAGCCGATACGTCTGCCAGCTGAGCAATGGCGCTTCGGATGACTTCAGGTTTGCGTTGAAGGCATCGATCTTCTCGGCCGGAATCAGGAGGGACTGCTCGCCGTCCGACGCGATCACGGGACGGTTGTAGGCGGGATTGAGTGATTTGAACTCGTCGAGCGGTGTCTCGGCCAGCTGCGCCGCCCGCTTGAAGTCGATGTGCCCGGGGGCCGCCACGCGGATGAAGTAGGGTTCGTTCGGGACGTCGTCGAGTGCAAGGCCGTAGCGCTCCGGCTCGGCAACGAGATTCTTCACGGCCTGCAGCTTCGGCAGGTAGTTGCGCGTTTCCGCGGGCATCTTCAGATTGCTGTAGTCGCTGGGGAGCCCGGATCGCTGATTGTGCGCAATGGCGCGCGACACGGCACCTTCCCCCCAGTTGTAGGCGGCAAGCGCCAGTTGCCAATCACCGAAGTCGCCATACAGCTTCTGGAGGTAGTCCAGCGCCGCGCGCGTTGCGGCCGTGACATCCCGCCGACCGTCGTACCACCAATTCTGCTGGAGTCCGTAGTTCCGGCCGGTGGTCGGAATGAACTGCCACATTCCGGCGGCATGGGCCTTGGAGTAGGCCGCCGGGTTGTACGCACTCTCGATCATCGGCAGCAGCGCGATTTCCAGCGGCATCCCGCGCTTCTCGACTTCCTCGACGATGAAATGCATGTAGCGCCGGCCGCGATCCACCAGTCGCTGCACGTACTCCGGGCGGTTGACGTACCACTCGACGTGTCGATCCACGAGAGGGGAGTCGACATTGGGCATCGTGAAACCGGCGCGAAGACGATCCCACAGGTTCCCGTAACTCTTCCCGTCCTTCGACGCCACGCTCGGCGTAGCGGGTGCGCCAGGCAGACCGTCGAATGCAGTCGGACCGCTGCCTGCGGATGGCGCCGGTGGCGCGCTCTCGCGATTCTGGGACGGCGCACCGACGTCGGCCGACGGGAGCGGCGGCGGCGAGGACTCGACCGCCGTCGGACTGCCGGTGGATCGAGATGCGAGCGAAGCGTCGGGAAGCTTCTGCGGCTGAGGCGCCCCGGCTGTGGCCGCGGGCATCGCAGTCGCCGGGCGATTCAGATCGACGGACACGCGCAGGCGCGAATTCTCCGACTGAGCCGGAACCCCGGCCCTGGCATCGCTTCGTGCCGGCGTCGTTCCTCCCTGGGACAGGGGTTCCGAGGCACTTCCGGGGAGGGCTGATTTCGGCATTGCAGGGACGGGGCGCGACGCAACCGGTGTGGCCGAAGGTGCCGGACTCGATGGCGTATCCGCACTGCCAGCGCGCTGCGGTTCGGAGGTGACAGCGCACGCCTGGTTCACGACGCCCAGGACGATAGCGGCCAGCGCCAGCTTGCACGAAGTCTTGACCATTTGGAGAAGATGTCTGAGAACATCAAGGATGTTACTCAGGCCATTGATTTTCGTCAATAAATTACCGCCTTCAAGTTGTTGCCACCGTCATTGCCCGCCGGCCGGCGCACGCCCCGGTCTGCGCTGGTCTTCGAAGCCGGTGTCCTGGGCTGCGGTCACGAGGGAGGACGTGAACCTCGGGTGCCTGCGCGCTGAGCGCTGCTTCGTCAGGATCGTTATCGGGACGGATCGGGCGGACTGGAGGAGTTCCGCCTCCGCCTCCGGCTCGGAAGTCTGCTTCCGAACGGGGATCGCCGGATCTGTTCACTGTGCATTCGCGACGCACTCGTGGCGGACGCGTTGCCGAGCCGCGGCGGCGACAGTTTGGGCCGCCGCGTGCACGGCCGATGAGCCGGGATGAACGCCAGGGATCGATGGCGGGCTCGGCCCGGGATCGATTCCAGTCTCAAAAAGTCGGCAGGTATACTCGCGTCGAAGTCATGGCCGGCGGTCGTTCATCACACCGGCATCCGCCGCCCTGGCCGCGCCGGCAGTCCACCTCCAGTCACCTTGATTCGAGTCCCGCATGCACACGAGCTTCGTCGCGCACGATCCCTCCACGACGTCCCTCGCCGCGTGGTTCGAGTCACCCTTGGGTCGCTACCTCCTCGAACGCGAACAGGGTTTCTTCGACGGCGAAGTCGCTGACGTCTTCGGGTTTCACGCCCTCCAGTTCGGGTTGCCTGGCTACGATTTCCTGCGCACCAACCGGATTGCGACCCGGCACACTGTCGGCATGGAGGCGTGCGTCACGATTCGGGCAGACACCGGCGACCTGCCGGTCGCGACATCCAGCGTCGATCTGGTCCTGCTTCCTCACACGCTCGAATTCAGTTCCAATCCTCACCAACTGTTGCGCGAGGTCCAGCGGATCCTCGTCCCTGAAGGGCACATCGTCCTGTCGGGATTCAACCCGTGGAGTCTCTGGGGCGTGGCGCGTCTGCTGGCAGGGCGTGGCCCCGACTATCCCTGGTGCGGTCAATTCATCGGCCTGCCTCGACTGAAGGACTGGATCGCACTGCTTGGATTCGAAGTGTCGGCAGGACGCATGGCGGCCTATGCGCCTCCGTGGGGCGGCGATACCTGGTTGCGTCGACTGCGCTTCATGGAGCAGGCTGGTGACCGCTGGTGGCCCATCGCCGGCGGCATCTATGTCATGCACGCGATCAAGCGCGTGAAAGGAGCAAAGCTGATAACGCCGAAGTGGCGGATGGCGGTCGCGAGAAAGAAGGTGTTGTCGCCCATGCCGCAGAAGTACGTGCAGCCGCACGGCATCCGGCGCACGAGTGACGGTCATCCATGTGAAAGGGAGTGCGAATGACGGACCGCGTAGATGTGTATTCGGACGGCGCCTGCAAGGGAAATCCCGGCGTGGGTGGATGGGGTGCCTTGCTGCGACGGGGCCATCGGGAGACGGAGATCTTCGGCGGCGAGAAGCACACGACGAACAACCGGATGGAATTGCGGGCCGTGATCGAGGCACTCGCGAGCCTGACGGACGACAGGACGCATGTCCGGATCCACACCGATTCGCAGTATGTCCAGAAGGGCATCACGGAGTGGTTGCCTGCCTGGAAGCGACGTTCGTGGCGGACGTCCGACAACAAGCCCGTGAAGAACGTGGACCTGTGGCAGAGGCTCGAAGCCGCTGCCGCCCGGCATCAGGTCGAGTGGGTCTGGGTACGGGGCCACGCCGGTCATGACGGCAATGAGCGGGCGGACGCATTGGCGAACCGGGGTGTGGCCTCGGTCGCGGGTTGATCCATGTCCACACGCCAGGTCGTTCTGGATACGGAAACGACCGGCCTGGATCCGGCGCTCGGCCACCGCATCGTCGAGGTCGCCGGCGTCGAGGTCGTGAATCGGCGCGTCACCGACAGGAAATTTCATGCGTATCTCAATCCGGAACGATCCAGCGATCCTGGCGCATTGCAGGTTCACGGTCTGACCGACGAATTCCTGCGGGACAAGCCCAAGTTCCGCGATGTCGCGGGAGATCTGCTTGCGTTTCTGGCGGGCGCCGAGCTGGTGATCCACAACGCACCGTTCGACGTCGGTTTTCTCAATGCGGAGCTCGGGCGGGTCGACCTCGGGCGACTGGAAACGCGCGTCGCCGGCGTCACCGACTCGTTGCGGCTGGCGAAGGATCTGCATCCCGGAAGACGCAACACCCTGGATGCACTTTGCGAGCGCTACGCGGTCGACAATTCCTCACGAACCTTGCACGGCGCACTGCTCGATGCTCGCTTGCTGGCCGAGGTTTACCTTGCGATGACGCGTGGCCAGGAGGCGCTCGTCATCGACGTCGCCGCGCCCGCCCGGGCCGAGGAAGTCGTGGTCGAGACCGTTACGCCGGCGGATCTCCTGATCGTCGCGGCGACGCCTGAGGAACGGGCGGCGCACGATGCCTATCTCGACGGGCTTTCGAAAGCAACCAAGGGCATTTGCCTGTGGAAGGAACTCGAGCCGGTCGAGGCAAGTGGCGGATCCTCGTGATCCAGGCCTTGCGGGAGTGCGATCCGTGGTGTGCGTGAATGGCGTACGAGGCGCCATCGACCGGCGCGACTTGGGGGCGTCTCCGGACATTGAGGATCACCCGGATACGCAGCATCGCCTGATGCCGCCTTCGCGCCGCGCGACGACATGCCGCTGACCATCGCACGGTGGCGACCGCTGCGTGCGTGGATGCTTCTGATGGGGGCGACCTCGCTCGTGGGCTGCACGTCAACCGTGCGCGACCCGCCCGCACGTGCCCGGAGTTCCTTCGAGACGCTCTGTGAGGCCCGCCTGCCCCCCGGGGAAGTCGTGGTCTCGGCGATTCCGATGGACCCGCGTATCGACACCACCGTCTCCTACAAGGAACTGACACAGCGCGCCGGAAAGCAAGGATACGTCTGGGTCCTCGGCCTGACGCAGCCCACGTTGCGGGTCCAGGCCAAGTGGGGATTCGCAGGTCTCACGGAGCAGCGCACCGGACGGGCATGCATCCGGCCGACCCTCAGGATGACTCTCCACTACGATCCCGTCATCGTCTACATCGGACGCGAATTCCTTGACGACGCCTGCGCCTACGGCTTCATCTTCAGGCACGAGATGCGACATGTGGCAGTGCACGTGCGCAAACTGCGCGAGGTGTCCGACCGACTGCAGCGCGACCTGGTGTCACGTCTGAGCGGCGCACTTCACTACGGGACGCGCGCGTCACTCGAGAAGAACTTGCGCACGGAGATCGACAGCTACTGGATGCCTCGGGCGGAGCGCGACTTGAAGGATGTGCGTCGGGACCACGAAGCCATCGATTCGCCGGCGGAATACGCTCAAGCGCGCACGGTGTGCGGGGGCAGCATCGCGCGCTTTCTGTCGAAGGCGCGCGCCCAGGGAAGTTCCTGATCAGGGTAGAACACGAACGCCCTGCAATACTTCGAGGGTGTACGCCTGATGCATGTCGGTGGAGGGCTTCCCTAGGCCGGCACCGACCATGAAGTCGAACGTCTGCTTCCAGCGTGCGTCCGTCATCGTGAGGATTCCCGCCTTGGCGGCGTCGCCTCCCGCGACGAGACCGAATTCCCGCATGCGTGCATGACCGTAGGAAAGCAGGGCGTCTTCCATCTCCGGGTTGGCCTGTCGAATGAGGGCGTTGCCCGGTGCCGGATTCGCGAGATAGCTCTTCCAACCCTCCGCGGTCGCCAGCAGGAAGCGGCGCAACGCATCCTTGCGCTTGGCCAGCACCGCACGTGTCGTCACGATCGTTTGCGCGTACGGAGGGTAGCCGTAGTCCGCAAGCAGGAAGATCACCGGTTTGATACCCGCTTTTTCGATCGAGTAGGGTTCGGAGGTGGCGTACCCCTGTTGCGCGACGTTGCGATCGACCAGGAACGGCTGCACGCTGAACGCATACGGCCGCTTCTGGGCATCCGTGAAACCGTAGCGCGACTTCAACCAGGGCCAGAAGGTCGTCTCGCTTGCCTGACCGATCAGCAGGGTGCGGGTCTTCAACGCGTCGATGTTCCTGACGTCCGGGTGCGCGATGAGGGCGGCCGGATCCTTCTGGAACACGGCGCCGATGGTCACGACGGGCAACCCCTGTTCGACGGCATTGAGCGTTTGGAGATCGTAGCCCATCACGGCGTCCGCCTTGCCGGCGAGCAGCAGCTGCATGACGTTCACCTGCGGCCCGCCCATCCGAATCTGGGCGTCGAGGCCGTGACGACGATAGGTTCCTTCAGCGACCGCCTGGTAGAAGCCGCCGTGTTCGGCCTGCGCGTACCAATTGGTCAGGAAGACGAACTTCTCGGTTGACTGCGCCCGGGATGACGAGGGCATCACCAGCACCAACAATGTCAGGATGCCCAGCCACTGCTTCAGCCGTTCGCTCGATGTCATCACGTTCGCTCCTCGTTCAAGCCGACGAAGGCCCTCATTCTAGGGAAGATGCGATGGGAGCGTGCACCCGTCGGCGGGGCACGTGGGGCGTGCCGTCCGGCGGGCGCCTCGGCGCGCGTGCCAACGGACGTCGCCATGTGCTTATTGACTAGGCACGCTATGTCTTGATTGTTTTGCATCATTCTCATAGTCTCGATGCCATGGAAACCGTAGACATGAGAAAGCTCACGCCGGCAGCGCGTGAGGAACGTCGACGACAGGTCGTGCGCCTGCGCAAGCAGGGGCTGACCTACAAGGCGATCGCGGAGCAGACGGGGCTCACGGCCACGGGGGTGTTCGACATCTGCAAGCGTGTGGCCGAGCGCGGATCGGCTGGGTTGGTGGACAAGCCGGTGGGGCGCAAGTTGGGCACGGGTCGGGCGCTGTCGGCTGAGCAGGAGACGCAGGTGCAGAAGCTCATCCGAGACAAGACACCGGATCAACTGAAGATGGACTTCGCACTGTGGAGTCGGGCGGCGGTGCGGGAGCTGATCCGAGAGCGCTTCGGGGTGAAGTTGCAGGTGCGTGCGGTGGGCAACTACCTGGGGCGCTGGGGCTTCACGCCGCAGAAGCCGATCAAACGCGCCTACGAACAGCGACCCGAGGCGGTGCAGAGGTGGCTGGAGGAGGAGTATCCGCAGATCGCCGCACGCGCCAAAGCCGAGGGGCCGAGATTCACTGGGGTGACGAGACTGGGCTGCGCTCGGACGATGTGCGTGGCCGAAGCTATGCGCCAGTGGGACAGACCCCGGTGATCCGGGTGGTCAACAAGCGCGAGGGGCTGTCGGTGATCTCGACGGTGACCAATCAGGGGAAGGTGCGCTGGAAGGTGTTCGAGGGGGCGTTGAACGCGGACATTCTGATCGACTTCTTCGAGCGACTGATCCGGGACGCCGGGCGCAAGGTGTTCGTGATCCTGGACAACCTGAAGGTGCACCACGCACGGGTGGTGAAGGCGTGGTTGATGCGGCGCACGGAGCAGATCGAAGTGTTCTATCTGCCCTCGTACAGCCCGGAGTTGAACCCGGACGAATGCCTGAACGCTGATCTGAAGGCGGCGGTGACATCGAAGGCGCCAGCGCGTGCGAAGGGGCAACTGAAGAAGGTGGTGATCAGCCACTTGCGCAAACTCCAGAAGTCTCCGGCGCGCGTGAAGAAGTACTTTGAGCATCGACCGGTTCGCTATGCCGCGTGATTCAAGTGGCAGCGTGCCGGATCAATAAACCACTAACTTCATTGGGGAAACTCGACATCCTCAAGTCCGCCCGACCGCGGTCGATACCGCCTTCGGTCAGTTCTGGAGTCGGGGCGGCAACGCTGTTTGCTCCCGAGGACTGTTTCCAATCGCTGCAATGGATTCGAGGGCGCGACTTTCATGCATTCCCTGTTTTCGAAGCTGGTCATCTTTCTCGTCGGTGTGCTGTCGTTCACTGCACTGCTCCTCACGGGCTTCTCCTATGTGAGCATGCGGAGCGAGGTGCTCTCGGACCTCGATCGCGAAGTCCACGCAGTGGCGCTGCAATTGGGCGAGCGCATCGGAGGTTGGCTGGACGGCAAGCGGCGATTGATCGAGGTGACTGCGGCAGCCGGGCAGGACCCGGACATTCGTCCGATCCTTCGTCGAACCAAGCTCGCCGGCGATTTCTCGTACTGCTACATGGGCTATCCGGACAAGCGCCTCGTGCACGGCGACGATACGACGGTGCCGCCGGGGTTCGATCCGACTGCCCGCCCCTGGTATCGACTGGCCGCCGCGCGTGGCGGGATTGTCGTGACGCCGCCATTCATGAGCGTGTCGGACCACAAGATGGTCGTGGCCGTCGCCGCGCCCGTGAAGCGCGATGGTCAACTGGTCTCGGTCGTGTCAGCCAACCTCGTTCTCGACGAGATGGTGGCCAAGGTGTTGTCCGTCAGGCTCGTCGGCGACAGTCACGCGTTTCTCGTCGAGAAGAATGGCACCGTGATCGGTCATCGGCAGGCGGACGGGGTGCTCAAGCCGATTGCGGACCTCATTCCCGGGCTGACCGCTGACCGGATTTCCGCCATCGCGACCGACACCCGCGCGTCGGAAGTGACCTACGCCGGCGGGCGTTCCTATTTCCTCAGGCTGAATGCCGTGCCCGGGACGGATTGGTTCGTGGGCGTGATGGTGGATCGGGATGCGGCGCTCGCGCCACTTCAAACGTTGCTTGTCACATTGATCGGCGTCACGGTCCTGGTATTGAGCGTGGCGACCGGAGTGGCGGTGGTCGCCTCGCGCTCACTTCTTTCGGGGCTGCGAACGCTTCGGGACGCCATGTTGGACATGGCGCGCGGCGAGGGCGATCTCACGATGCGCCTCCCCGTTCGAGGGAAGGACGAAGTCGCTCAGGCATCCTCCGCCTTCAATCGGTTCCTCGATCATTTGCACGGCATGTTTCTCGAGGTGCGGCAGGAGGCGAAGCAAGTCACCGAGAACATCCGCGCCGCCGCGCAGACGACCACGAGAGTGACCGGTGACGTGGCGAGCCAATCGGAAGACCTCAGTGCGACGGCGGCAACGATCGAACAGGTCACCGTGAGCATCGGACACATTGCGGAGGTGGTTCGCGAAACCGAGGCAGCCATGCAGAAAGCCGACGGGGAGTCGGCTCGCAGCGCAGAATCGGTGGAACAGGTCAAGCGGGAAATTGCGCGGGCCGCCGAGACGATGGGAGCGTTGTCGACCGTGGTGAGCCGCCTGGGCAGCCGGTCGGACGAGATCGCCGGAATCGTGGGTGCGATCAAGGAAATTGCGGACCAGACGAACCTGCTGGCGCTGAATGCCGCGATCGAAGCCGCGCGGGCTGGCGAACAGGGACGAGGGTTCGCGGTCGTCGCGGACGAGGTCAGGAAGCTGGCGGAGCGTACCGCCGATGCCACCGTGGAGATCGGCCGCATGATCGATTCGATCCGCGTCGAGATGAGCAGTGCCGTCAACGGCATGGGCGATGCGCAGGCGATCGTGGCATCCGGTGTGGGCCAGGTCGAGAACGCGACGGATGGCATCCGCAACATCCGCCATCGCGTGAGCGCCGTCGTCGATCAGATGCGGGACATCTCGAACGCGACGGCCGAGCAGGCGTCTGCGACGTGCGAGATGGCGCGTCGGGCCGAACAGGTCAATGCGGTCATCCAGGCCAGCAGCGCCTCGCTGACGGCCACGGACCAGTCGCTTCGCGCAACAAGCGTTCTCGCCGAGCGTCTCGGTCAGTCGGTCGCGCGTTTCCGGTTGTGATGCGTCGAGCGCCGCCGAATCGCGGCGCTCATTGGCGCGCGCTGTCGTGCCAGTGGCGCATCGCCAACCACGCGAGCAGGCTCACGACCGCGAACAGCATGACGCCCGTCGTGGCGATCAGGGCGAGCGCCGCGAACATGCGTGGAATGTTCAACTGGAGCCCGGCCTGCAGGATCTGATAGGCGAGTCCGGAGGCCGTTCCGCCGGTACCGGCCACGAACTCCGCCACGACGGCGCCGATCAGCGACAGTCCCGCCGAGACCCGAAGTCCGGAGAAGAAATACGGCAGCGCGGAGGGGACCCTCAGCCGGATCAGCACTTGAAGTCGGCCGGCGCCATGCAGCCGGAAGAGATCGAGCAGTCCCGCATCGACGCTCTTCAATCCGACCGTCGTGCTGGAGATCATGGGGAACAGTGCGACGATCGTCGCGCAGAACACCAGCGCCCAGAACGGATCGTCCACCCAGATGATGATGAGCGGGGCGATGGCGACGATCGGGGTCACCTGCAGCAGGATGGCATAGGGCAGCAAGCTCATCTCGATCGCGCGGTTCTGGATGAACAGGAAGGCCAGAGCGGTCCCGATCGCAAAGGCCAGCAACAAGGCGACGAGCGCGACATGGAGTGTCACCCACAACGCGTCGCTCAGCAGCGACCAATCGCGCACGAGGACGGCGCCGATGGAACGCGGGCTCGGCACGAGATACACGGGCACGTTCCAATGGATGACGGCTCCCTCCCAGGCGAGCAATAGCGCTACGCCGACAGCGATGGGCGCCAGCCATCTGAGTATGTGGCGGCGCGCGGCGGTGGTCATCCGCCCGATCCGACAGTTGTAAGCATGCGACTCAGTTCGGCGCACGTGCGCGCGAACCGATCCGAAACGCGAAACGCCTCCGTGCGCGGACCTGGTTCGTCGATTCGCAGCACCGCCGCTATCCGCCCCGGGCGAGGCGACATGACCAGCACCCGCGTCGACAGGAAGACCGCCTCGTAGAGACTGTGTGTGACGAACACCACCGTGAGCGCGCGTTCGGTCCAGAGTGAAAGCAGTTCCAGATCGAGTCGGGCGCGAGTGATGTCGTCCAGCGCACCGAAGGGTTCATCCATAAAGAGCAGGGTGGGTTCGGTGATCAGCGCGCGGGCGATGGATGCGCGCATCTGCATTCCGCCGGACAGTTCCCGCGGAAAGGCATGCGCAAACTCCGACAGGCCGACCCGCCGGAGCACCTGATCGACCCCGGCTTCCGTTTGGTCGGCAGGTGCGTTCAGCAGATCGAGCGGCAGTGCCACGTTTCGCCGAACGCGGGCCCAGGGCATCAACGTCGGCTGCTGGAAAACGAATGCGATTCGACCGCTTTCGTCGCGCGTGACTGTCCCGCGAGAGGGCGTCTCCAGGCCGGCAGCCAAGCGCAACAACGTACTCTTCCCACAGCCTGACGAACCGATGATGGAGATGAATTCGCCTCGATGTACGTCCAGGTCGATATCGCTCAGGGCGAGCGTGCCCGAGTCGTACCGGTGACTGACGCCGTCGAATCGGAGAACCGGCGGATTCCGCGGGGAGTGGGTCGGCACGGTCGGTCTCGAAGGTGTCCGAGGGCGACGCGCAGGTGCGCGGGTTTCCGAGGCGGGATGGTGGTGGGCAGTAGTGGGATCGAACCACTGACCCCTGCCGTGTGAAGGCAGTGCTCTACCGCTGAGCTAACTGCCCGCCGTGAGAAGCGTCGGATTACACCATAGCCCTCGGGTCCGGGTCAAACCCCGAGCGGCAGCAGCTGGGGCTCACGTAGAATCGGGCACTTCACGATTCCCTCGAACGCCATGATTCGCACCCGCTTCGCCCCCAGTCCTACCGGTTATCTCCATGTCGGCGGTGCCCGCACCGCGCTGTTCTCCTGGGCATTCGCCCGTCGTCATGGCGGGCAGTTCATCCTGCGTATCGAAGACACGGATACGGAGCGATCCACGGCGGCGTCGACTCAGGCAATTCTCGACGCCATGGAGTGGCTGGGCCTCGACTATGACGAGGGTCCTTTCTATCAGATGCAGCGCCTCGACCGCTATCGGGAGGCTGCCGATCGGCTGCTTCGGTCCGGCCACGCCTACCCCTGCTACGCGTCGAAGGAGGAACTCGATGAGATGCGCGAGCGACAGCGCATTCGTGGCGAGAAGCCGCGGTACGACGGTCGATGGCGGCCCGAGAACGCCAAGGGAAGAACGCCCCCGCCAGGCGTGGCGCCAGTGATCCGCTTTCGGACGCCGGACACGGGTGTGGTCGGCTGGAACGATCTCGTGAAAGGGCCCATCGAGTTCGCGAACGAAGAACTCGATGATCTGGTGATCATGCGAGCGGACGGCGTTCCGACGTACAACTTCGGTGTCGTCGTCGACGACTGGGACATGCGGATGACCCACGTCATTCGGGGTGACGACCACGTCAACAACACGCCTCGACAGATCAACATCTATCGTGCGTTGGGTGCCGAACTGCCTGAATTCGCGCACGTGCCGATGATTCTCGGGGAGGACGGCGAGCGCCTGTCGAAGCGGCATGGCGCCGTCAGCGTGATGCAGTACTTCGAGGACGGCTATCTGCCCGAGGCGCTCAACAACTACCTCGCCCGGCTGGGTTGGTCGCATGGTGACGAGGAGGTCTTCCTGATGCCGCAGTTCGTCGAATGGTTCGACCTGGGTCACATCAGTCGCAGTCCGGCCAAGTTCAATCCCGAAAAGTTGCGTTGGCTCAACGCTCACTGGCTGAAGACTGCGGAGGATGCGCGCATCGCCGAGTTGCTGCGCCCGTTTCTCGTGAAAAACGGCTGTGTATCGGAGGAGGGGCGCGACATGGCGAGCATCGCTGCACTCCTGAAGGAGCGGATCGGCACGCTGGAAGAACTTGCCGATGCGGCGGTCTATTTCTTCAGACCGCTGGAGCCTTCCATGGCCCTTCGGGAGCAGCATTACCTCGCTGGCACCGGGCGAATGATGGACGGACTTCGGGAGCGCCTGAGGACTGTGACGTGGCAGCGCCAGTCGATTGCGGAGACGATCAAGGCGACCGCAACCGAGCATGGTGTCAAGATGCCCCGCATCGCGATGCCATTGCGATTGATGACGACGGGCGAAGCGCAGA
>JAXMFE010000019.1:0-33375 GCA_046347985.1 Burkholderiales bacterium | reverse complement strand
CGCGCGACCTCGGACTCGCGCACGTTGATGCGGACCAGCGGCTGCCGGGTCCGCTCCCCGAAGCGGCGTGCGCTCGGGATGGCGGTGCCGGCACCCAGCTCGATCACCACCAGCTGCCGGGCCCTGGCCGCCCAGTCGATGACGCGCAGTTCGGCCTCGTCGTAGCGCTTCCCGGTCCAGCCCCAGTCGCCGAACATGAGGATGTTCGGTCGGGCGATCCCGCCGCAGCGCGGACAGGCCGGCAGCTCTCCCCGCCACTGTCCCGCGGCCTCGTCGATGTCGGGCTCCAGGTCGTCCGCCGGCCACACGGGCTGACCGCACCCGTCCAGGCATTGCAGAACGTGGATGGAGCCGTGGCACTCGGCCACGTGGGCTTGCGGGATGCCGGCCTTCTGGAACTGGCCGTCGACGTTGGAGGTGAACACGCGCAGGCCGTGGCGCTTGCCCTGGCCCAGCCGCCGCAGGACCTGGAAGCCCTCGTGGGGCTCGATCTCGCGGTAGAGCGCAAGCCGGTGGCCGTAGAAGCCCCAGGCAAGCCGCGGCTCGCTGTCGAAGGCCGCCGGGCAGGCGATGTCGGTGAAGCCGATGCCGCGCCGCCCGAGTGCCGGATAGGCCTTCCAGAACCCCTCTGGCCCGCGGAAGTCGGGCAGGCCGGAGTCCACCCCCATGCCCGCCCCGGCGGTGACCAGCAGCGCGTCGGCCTCGGCGATGAGGCCGGCGGCCCGGCCGATGGCCTCGGTCGGGAACGCAGCGCCGCTCATGCCGCCCCCGGGGTCTGCGCGCCGAGGGTGACCTCGGCGAAGAGGGATACGCGCTCGGCGGACACGGCGGCGCCGCCTTCCTCGGGATCGAGCACCGGGGAGCGCACGGCGCCCTTGCCGGTGCGACCGGGCAGGCGCGATTCGTCCGGCTCGCCGTAGCGCAGGTGCGCCACCTGCCAGTCGGCGCCCGTGTTGACCCGGAAGTCCTCCGCCCGGCGCTCGGCCTGGCGGTAGAGGTCCACCCGCATGGACTTGAGCACCTCGCTGAAGCGCTGGGCGGAGGTGGAGAAGTCGATGTCCGGTTCGGACAGCTCGGTCCCCTCCTCGCTCGCCTGGGCGAGGCGACGCTCGAGACCGTGCAGTTCGGCCACCAGCGCGGCCATGCGGACGCGCAGCCGTGCGTCGGTGTGTTCGAGCATACGGACGGACTCCACGCGGAAGACGAGCGTGCGCCCCGACATCGATGGCAACGATTGAGAAGACATGCAGACCTCCTCGGGATGCGAAGACGATGATAGTCACCGGAGTGGCTCACCATGTGAGCCTGGGCCAGGATCGTCAGGGAGGGGGCCCGGTTCGCTCCCACGCGAACTCGGGCAGCTCACGCCCGAAATGGCCGTAGTTGGTGGTGAGCCCGTAGATCGGACGCTTCAGGTCTAGGACCCGGATGATTCCGGCGGGCGTGAGATCGAACTCGGCGGCAAGCGCTTCGACGATGTCGTCGGTGTGCCGCCGACCGGTGCCGAAAGTCTCCACGAAGAAGCTCACGGGCTCGGTGACGCCGATGGCGTAGGCGAGTTGGACCAGGCACTTGCGGGCCCAGCCGCGGGCCACGACCTGCTTCGCGAGGAAGCGGGCCATGTAGGCGGCGGAGCGGTCCACCTTGGACGGATCCTTGCCGGAGAAGGCTCCTCCTCCGTGGGGCGCAGCGCCGCCGTAGGTATCGACGATGATCTTCCGACCGGTCAATCCCGTGTCGCCCTTGGGACCGCCGACGGTGAAGCGGCCGGTCGGATTGATGAGGATCTTCATGCCCGGGGCGCGTCGCTCGGGCGCGATGACGCGCTCGACGATCTCGGCCCGGACGGCATCTCGCACCTCCTCGATCGGGATGTCCTCGCGGTGCTGGGTGGACAGCACCACGGCCTCGACCCGTCCCGGCTCGCCGTCGCGATAACGGACACTGACCTGCGATTTGGCATCCGGCCCGAGCCAGTCCAGCACACCGTCGCGCCGGCAGTCGGCCTGCCGCCGGACGAGACGGTGCGCGAGATGGATGGGCAGGGGCATGCGCTCGGGAGTGTCGTCACAGGCATAGCCGAACATCAGACCCTGATCGCCGGCGCCGAGGACGCCATCGTCGCGATCGACCCCCATGCTGATGTGAGGCGATTGATGATTGAAGCGCACGACGGTCTCGAGCCGGGCGTAGTCGATGCCCATCCAGGGTTCGACAAAGCCGGCATCCTGCAGGGTGCACCAGGCGATGGCCGGTGCAGCGTCACGGATGCGCTCGAAGAGGGATTCGTCGTGCGTGCGGAACTCGCCTGCGACGACGGCGAGCCCGTCTGCCAGCAGCGTCTCGCAGGCCACGCGGGCATCGGGCTCCCCGGCGAGGAATGGAGTTGGAGTATCTTCAGTATGTCGAGCTCAGCCTCGTCGGCGCCGCCGTTCAGCGACAGCGCCTCACGATTCCGAGGAATATCCAGAGGCTTGGAGGCAGTGAGGATCTCGAGAACCGGCTTCGCACGACATTCGATTTGATACAGCGTGGAAGCACGCTCTCGTCCAAACCTCTCGAGGACCAACTCAACGAGATTCGCAAGAACTTCACGCCGTCTCTCGGTAAGGACCATGGTCGCGTAGTCCTCAAGGCAGCAAAGCCGCGTTTGATGGATCGCCTTGCAGAGTTTCGCGCCAAGTTGAAGGAACACCAGGCAAGAGTTGCCGCAGAGCTTCAGCAGTATCTTGATTCTTCGCGGCGCGAGATCGTTGACTACTACGTGAGGCGCGTCGTCGACACTCCGCCCGACGCACTTCTGGGGCAACTCATAAGCAGCGCCCCCTCGGAGGCCGCCGCGCGGAAGTGGCTGAATGCCGAACTCGACCGGGTCTTTCCAGTGGCGGAATCGCTCATCCAGGAAATGAAGCTCGAAGAGCGATTCAAGGATGTGACGTTTGAAACACTTGACCGAGATGACTTTCTCGATTCCGTAAAGACTGCCTTCCCGAATGTGGATTGGGACAAGGCATACGACGAATTCAAGGCGGCCGGCGAATCAGGTGCCTGACGCGCTGGGTCAGCACTCGACTGTGCCGGAACCATCTTAGAGGGACCGGCTTCGACAGCGCAAACGATGCGTATGTCGGCCGAATGTGACCGGCAAATCCGGATGAAGGTGACGAGTCAGTCCGGTGAACGTGACCGCTTGATCCAGTTGATCGTGACCGCTTTCGACTGGATTCCGGATCGAGCGATCACGGTTCCAGATCTAGACGTCCGATGTGCCGCAACGGCACTGAGTAGACATCAACTCAGAGTACGTATCCTCCGGCGTCTTCGCCCGGAGATTCGATGCTCGCACTACGCGTGTTCAAGGACGCGCGTATCAGGTGCACTATCCCACGCTTGCGCTCGTCCGCCTGGACATCGTCGACTGGATCGGGCGTTTCTGCAATCGAGAGCGGTTGCATTCGTCGGTCGGCTATCCGACACCGATCTCAGCGGCACGCCGCCTCATGGCTGTGTGGACTGGCGTACGTCGAATCGAGGCGGAGTCAGTCATTCTGCGGGAAGACCACCAGCACCGGCTTGCCGTTCTTGTCCAGGTTCAATTGGCCCTGCCTGATCTCCTCGGCCTCCTGCGCCGCCCGGGCTCGCTTCCAGCCCTCCGTGTCCGCCATCATCGCGTCCAGTCGTTCGAAGAAGTTGTCCAAAGGATCTTGTTCGCTCATCGAGTTCTCCATTCAGGATCTGCTCTCCAGCCGCATCATCACTCAGAGCGTCCGCCAAGCCTGCCCTCGCCCGCTCGCGATTGAAGTAGCCGCAAGACTCATCCGTGCGATTGACGACGCAGGGTCGACCGTCGCTCGCGTGGTCGGCGGCTCTCGATGTGACGACGCCCCACATTCTAGGGTCTCTTCTACTGTCTGAACTTGGTAATCAGACGTCGGAGCGAACCGGACTGATCGTTCAACGACCAAGTGAGGTCCTCTTGATCTGTCGATCTACCTCTGGCCGCCGATGGCGCAGGCTCACCATCGCGTCGAGCCTTGGAATCAATCCATCCGTCCATTCAGGGGGTATCGATGGGGGTATCGGCAAGTTATATCGCATCGATCAATGGGCATTTATATGTATATATTCATATTCTTGTCACGCGTCAGTTCAATCTCGCCCGCCCCACCAAAAAGCACAAGGGGCTCCCGAATGGGAGCCCCTTGTGTTTTCACCACTCGGGCTTCTCGGCCCGCCGACGTCTCGCAATCGGGCGTCGTACTCCCGCTCCCACCGCCTTGCTATTGACTAGGCACGCTATGTCTTGATTGTTTTGCATCATTCTCATAGTCTCGATGCCATGGAAACCGTAGACATGAGAAAGCTCACGCCGGCAGCGCGTGAGGAACGTCGACGACAGGTCGTGCGCCTGCGCAAGCAGGGGCTGACCTGCAAGGAGATCGCGGAGCAGACAGGGCTCACGGCCACGGGGTGTTCGACATCTGCAAGCGTGTGTGGCCGAGCGCGGATCGGCTGGGTTGGTGGACAAGCCGGTGGGGCGCAAGTTGGGCACGGGTCGGGCGCTGTCGGCTGAGCAGGAGACGCAGGTGCGAAGCTCATCGAGACAAGACACCGGATCAACTGAAGATGGACTTCGCACTGTGGAGTCGGGCGGCGAATACCGAGGCCTGATCGAGAGCGCTTCGGGTGAAGTTGCAGGTGCGTGCAGGTGGGCAACTACCTGGAGGCGCTGGGGCTTGCGCGCGGCCGATCAAGCGCGCCTGAACAGCGACGAGGCGGTGCCGAGGAAGGTGGCTGGAGGGTATCCGCGAGATCGCCTGCGCGCCGAGCAGGAGGCCGAGATTCACTGGAGATGAGCGAGACTGGTCAGCGGACGGTGATGTGCGTGGCCGAAGCTATGCGCCAGTGGGACAGACCCCGGTGAACCGGGTGGTCAACAAGCGCGAGGGGCTGTCGGTGATCTCGGCGGTGACAATCAGGGGAAGGTGCGCTGGAAGGTGTTCGAGGGGGCGTTGAACGCGGACATTCTGATCGACTTCTTCGAGCGACTGATCCGGGACGCCGGGCGCAAGGTGTTCGTGATCCTGGACAACCTGAAGGTGCACCACGCGGTGGTGAAGGCGTGGTTGATGCGGCGCACGGAGCAGATCGAAGTGTTCTATCTGCCCTCGTACAACCCGGAGTTGAACCCGGACGAATGCCTGAACGCTGATCTGAAGGCGGCGGTGACATCGAAGGCGCCAGCGCGTGCGAAGGGGCAACTGAAGAAGGTGGTGATCAGCCACTGCTTTGCGCAAGCTCCAGAAGTCGCCGGCGCGCGTGAAGAAGTACTTTGAACATCGACCGGTTCGCTATGCCGCGTGATTCAAGTGGCAGCGTGCCGGATCAATAACATCCGCCTGTCCGAGTTGCCCGCGACTGACGGCCGATGTCCTCTTTCGGACCCGTTCTCACACTGTCGGCGCTCGGCGCCGTGTACGTCGTTGGGGTGATCGACTGCGGGATTCCGATCACCCTGGCCGAGAAGCGCCGGAACGAGAGCCGCCCGCGGGAGGCCAAAGCTGCGAGAAGACAGAATGGAACGGACAAATCCTCCGTGGTGAACGAGTCGGGTGCAGCGGTCCTTTCGCCTGTGCAGGCCGATCATGATCCGATCGTCCCGTGTGCACTGCAACGTATCTCGTCTCCGCGGCCCCATCGGCAAAGTTGCCTGAAGGAGTCGTACGAACGAGCCGCGGCCAAGGAGATCACCGACCGGCTCAATGCAGCCGGGAGCGTGGCATCGATCAAGTGTGGTTCATGCATGCCCCATTGCAATCGAGAGACATTGTCTGTGGCAGTGATCGAGGCGACGTATTCGATGCATCGCCATCTGTGCCACGGCGACCTCTCCCGCACGGGTCAAGCCTCGGCGTGCGGCATACCCGCCTGTCGGATCGTTCGTCGCCTCATCAATGGCGACTCGTCGGCGTCCGGATCGATCTCCGATGTCTCTTGACCACGCCACCCTCTCCACCCTGCGCGACCGGCACCCCGCCTGGCGCCTGCTGGCCTCACCGCATGCGCCGTTGCTGGCGAGCTTTCTGCACCGGGTGTTCGTGACGCCGAACGTCCGGGTGATGAGCGAAGCCGATCTTGCGGAATCGTTGGAGGACGAACTGTTCGCCCTGCGTGAGCAATTGGGACCGGACGCCTACCCCAAGATCGCGCTGGACTACCTGAACGACTGGGCCGCACCCGAAAAGGGCTGGCTGCGCAAGTTCTACAAGCCCGGCACGGACGAGGCGCAGTTCGACCTGACGCCGTCCACCGAGAAGGCCGTTGCCTGGCTGATGTCGCTGACCGAGCGGCCGTTCGTCGGCACCGAATCGCGCTTGCTCACGCTGTTCGCGCTGCTGGAGCAGATCAGCGCCGGGACCCAGACCGACCCCGTGAAGCGCACGGCTGACCTGCGAAGGAAGCGCGATGAGCTGGACGCCGAGATCGCCCGCGTGCTGACGGGCGACGCGCCGCTGCTGGACGACACGGCAGTCAAGGACCGCTTCCAGCAGTTCCAGCAACTGGCGCGCGAGCTGCTGGCCGACTTCCGCGAGGTGGAGCACAACTTCCGCCTGCTCGACCGCAAGGTGCGCGAGAAGATCGCACTGTGGGAAGGCGCCAAGGGTGCGCTGCTCGACGAGATCATGGGCGAGCGCGATGCCATCGGCGATTCCGACCAGGGCCGCAGCTTCCGCGCCTTCTGGGACTTCCTCATGTCCAGCCGGCGGCAGGAAGAACTCTCCGAGCGGTTGGACCAGGTATTGGCGCTTCCCGCCGTCGTGGCCCTGGCGCCCGAACCGCGCACTCGCCGCGTGCACCACGACTGGCTGGAGGCCGGCGAGCATACGCAGCGCACCGTGGCCCAGCTGTCGCTGCAGTTGCGCCGCTTCCTGGACGACCGGGCCTTTCTGGAGAACCGCCGCATCCTGGACCTCTTGCACGGCATCGAGAGCAAGGCGCTCGGTATCCGCGAAGCGACGCCCTCCGGCACGGTGATGCACGTCGACGCCATGGGCGCGGATATCGAACTGCCGTTGGAACGGCCCTTGTTCACGCCGAGCGTGAAGCCGCGTCTGGCCGATCTGGCGCTCGTGGCCGGTGAGTGCGACGTCGACACCGCGCGTTTGTTCGACCAGATCGTCGTGGACAAGGCGCGCCTTCGCTCGGCTGTGCAACGCGCGCTGCGCCGCGAGCCGCAGATCACGCTGCGCGAACTGCTGGACGGCGAGCCTCTGCGCCAGGGCTTGGCCGAACTGGTGGCCTACCTGGAACTGGCCCACGCCGGGGACGGCAGCAACGCTCCGGTCCCTCCGGGCGGGATTCGCGCCCTGGTCGACGAAGCCGTGGTGGAGCCGATCCGCTGGCAGGCCAGCAACGCTGCGGGCGAAGCCGTGACGCGCGAGGCACGATTGCCCCGCGTGATCTTCACGCGCTGACGGCGTCAAGCGGCCAGGGAGCCAGGCGCATGGACGACGCACTGCAAGAGGACGATCCGGTGGCGACCCCACCCAGCGTACTGCCGGCCGTTCCCGAACTGTCGCAGCTGATGGTGCACTTGCTCCGGGGCGTGCTCTACCGGGAAGACGATGAGCCGCTATGGGCCAACCTGCTGCGCCTGCAGGCGCGGGTGAGGGAACAGTCCGCCGTGCTGCTGCTCGATCTGGTACTGGACGAGGCCGAGGGCCACGCCTTCCTGAAGAGCCGTCCGGACCCGGAAGAGTCGGAGGGGACACCCCGTATGCCTCGGCTCATCGCGCGCCGGCCGCTCACCTACGCGGTGAGCCTGATGCTGGCGCTGCTGCGCAGACGCCTGGCCGAATTCGACGCCGGGGGCGGCGACACCCGGCTGGTGCTGTCGCGCGACGAGATTGCCGAGCTGATGCGAGTGTTTCTGCCCGATGGGACGAATGAGGCTCGGCTCATCGACCAAGTCGACACGACCATCGCCAAGGTGGTCGACCTGGGGTTCCTGCGCCGGCTCAAGCCCACGGCCGGCAGCACCGGGGACCGAGGCCACTACGAGGTGCGACGTATCCTGAAGGCCTTCGTCGAAGCACAGTGGCTGGCGGAGTTCGATGCGCGTTTGGAGGCCTATCGCACGGCACTGTCCGCAGCAGCCGCGGCATCGGCCGACAGGGCGGCGGCCGGCAGGGGAGTGGCCGATGCTTGAGGCACCGACGCCCGGCCTGGACGTCGTGGCCGACGACAGCCGGGTAGGCTTTCGGCTGCAGCGGCTGGAGGTGCTCAACTGGGGCACCTTCGACAAGCGCGTGTGGCGCTACGAGCTTGACGGCCGCAACGGCCTGCTCACGGGCGACATCGGTTCGGGCAAGTCCACGCTGGTCGACGCCATCACGACATTGCTCGTGCCGGCGCATCGCGTGGCCTACAACAAGGCGGCCGGGGCCGATGCCCGCGAGCGCTCTCTGCGTTCCTACGTGCTGGGCCACTACAAGAGCGAGCGCAACGAAGTCACGGGCAGTGCCCGGCCCGTGGCACTACGCGATGCGTCGAGCTACTCGGTCATCCTCGGCGTCTTCCGCAACGAGGGCTACGACCAGGCCGTGACGCTGGCCCAGGTCTTCTGGCTGAAGGACCCGCAGGGCCCACCCGCGCGCCTGTTCGTGGCGGCCGAGCGGGCCCTCGCCATCGCCGAAGACTTCAGCGGCTTCGGCACCGACGTCACCGCCCTGCGCAAGAAGCTGCGGGGCACCGACTGCGACTTGTACGACAGCTTCCCGCCGTACGGGGCGTGGTTCCGCCGTCGCTTCGGCATCGACCACGAGCAGGCCTTGGAGCTGTTCCACCAGACCGTCTCGATGAAGTCGGTGGGCAATCTCACCGACTTCGTGCGCAATCACATGCTGGAGCCCTTCGACGTGGGCAACCGCCTCGAGGCCCTGATCCGCCACTTCGACGACCTGGACCGGGCGCATCAGGCCGTGCTCAAGGCCAAGCGGCAGGTGGATCTGCTCACGCCTCTCGTCGAGGACGGTGAGCGCCACCGGGCGCTGGTGGCCGAGGTTCAGGGCTGGCGGGATGCGCGCGATCAGCTTCGGCCGTACTTCGCCCGGCTCAGGGGTGAGCTGCTGGATCGCCGCCTCGGTTCCCTGGCGGCGGAGGCGGCCCGCCTCGATGCGCAGATCGATCGCCTGGACGCGCAGCGTGAGACGGAGCGCGTGGAGGTCGCCCGACTGGAGCGTGCACTGAGGGACAACGGTGGCGACCGCCTGGAGGCGTTGGCGGCAGAGATTCGCCGGCTGGAGCAGGACAAGGAACAACGCCTGAACAAGTCGGACCGCTTTCGGGAACTGCTTGCCCGCATCGACGAGGCGGCGCCGGCCGATGAAGCCGGCTTCCTCGCCCAACAGCAGGGCGTCGCCCACCGTGCCGACGACTTGCGCGAGCGCATTGCCGACTCGGACAACCGCGAGCGCGAGGAGGACTTCGCTTTCCGGAAGGGTCGTGAAGAGCGCACCGCACTGTCCGACGAGATCGAGAGCCTCCAGCAGCGCCGGAGCAACATCGACGCCGCCCAGGTGCGAATCCGCGAAGCGCTGTGTTCGGCACTGGCCATCGGCGAAGACGAACTGCCCTTCGCGGGCGAGCTCATCCAGGTGCGTGACGACGAACGCGAATGGGAAGGCGCCGCCGAGCGGCTGCTGCGCGGTTTCGGCCTCGCCCTGCTGGTCCCGGAGGTGCACTACCAGGCCGTGGCGGACTGGGTGGACCGCCAGCATCTGGGAGCCCGGTTGGTGTACTTCCATGTACGGCGGCGGAAGGCCGGTCCTGACACTGGCGCCGGCGCCGCCAGCCTCCATCCGCAGTCCCTGGTGCGCAAGCTCGTCATCAAGCCGGATTCGCCGCACTGCGAGTGGCTCGAGCAGGCGCTTCGCCAGCGCTTCGATGTGGCCTGCTGTGACACCGGCGAGCAGTTCCGTCGCGAGGTCCGCGCCGTCACGCGCGCCGGTCAGATCAAGGACTCGAGCGGGCGCCACGAGAAGGACGACCGCCGCCGCATCGACGATCGCAGCCGGTACGTGCTCGGCTGGAGCAACGCCGACAAGCTGCGTGCGTTGCGCGACCAGCGGCAGCACCTGGAGGACAAGCTGTCCGCCCTGGGACGACGCATCGGCGAGATTCAGCAGGCGCGCCGGGAACTGCGAGGCCGGCTGGATGTGCTCAGCAAGCTGGAAGAGTTCACGCGCTTTGCAGACATCGACTGGACGAGTCCGGCCCGTCAGATTGCCGCATTCACCGAGGAGCGCGCGCGGCTGGCCGCAGCATCGGACACGCTGCAGGAGCTCGAACGCCAGCTCAAGTCGGCGCAAGATCGGCTCGCGGATACGGAACGCAATCGCGATGCGGCCCGGGACAAGCGTGCGGAGGTCGCGACCAAGCATGCAACGGCGGAGGAACTGCGGAATCGGTCGGTTCACCTTTGGGAAGAAGCGCCGCTGACCGTCGCGCAGCTCGAGCAACTGGATGGCTGGCGCTCGCAAGCGCTGGGCGAGCATCAGTTGTCGGTCGAGTCCTGCGACAACCGCGAGCAGGAAGTGCGCAGGTGGCTGCAGGAGCGCATCGACGCGGAAGACAAGCGTCTCGCCCGTCTGACCGAGCGCATCGTCAACGCCATGCGCGGCTTCAAGGAAGAGTTCAAGGCCGAGTCGGTCGAGGTGGACGTGAGCCTGGCAGCGCTGCCGGAGTACGAGCGGATGCTCACCGGCCTGAAGGGCGACGATCTGCCGCGATTCGAGGCCCGCTTCAAGGAGTTGCTGAACGTCAACACCATCAACGAGATCGCCAACTTCAATGCTCAGCTCGCCCGCGAGCGCGAGACCATCAAAGAGCGCGTCGACTTCATCAATCAGTCGCTCCAGGCCATCGACTACAACCCCGGCCGCTACATCAGGCTGGTGGCGCTGACCAGCCCCGACGTCGAGATCCGCGATTTCCAGCAGGACCTGCGGGCGTGCACCGAGGGCACGCTGACGGGTTCGGCAGACGAGCAGTATTCGGAAGCGAAGTTCCTGCAGGTCAAGGCCATCATCGACCGCTTCCGGGGCCGTGAAGGACTGTCGGACGCCGACCGGCGCTGGACCGCCAAGGTCACCGACGTGCGCAACGGGTACCTGTTCTCGGCCAGCGAGCGCTGGCGCGCCGATGGCGCCGAGCACGAGCACTACTCGGACTCCGGCGGCAAGTCGGGCGGCCAGAAAGAGAAGCTGGCCTACACCGTGCTGGCCGCGAGTCTCGCCTACCAGTTCGGGCTGGAATGGGGTGCCGTGCGTTCGCGGTCGTTCCGCTTCGTGGTCATCGACGAGGCTTTCGGACGCGGTTCGGACGAGTCGGCACGCTACGGGTTGAGCCTGTTCCACCAGCTCAACCTGCAGCTGTTGATCGTCACACCGCTGCAGAAGATCCACATCATCGAGCCCTTCGTCGCAAGCGTCGGCTTCGTGCACAACGAGGGCGGGCGGGACTCGCGGCTGCGGTGTCTTTCGATCGAGGAGTACCGAGCGCGGAAGGCCGAGGGAAGCGCGATGGGAGGCGGCTCGGCACCATGAGCTGGACCACGCCGGCAGACCTCCGAGCGCAGGTCCAACGCTTGTGGGATCGCGGCGATCTCCTGAGAGCTGCGGTTTCGGATGCCGCACCTTGGCCGATCCGTCTGCGCCTGAAGGCGCCGGGCGTCGCCGATGTTTCAGACCGGTTCGAGGCGGTTCGCGACTGGGTTCGAAGCATCGTCGACACCCCGCACGTACGGATCGAATGGCGGGAATCGAATCATCGCGTCCAAGGAAGACAGCGCCTGCCGGCAGCCATCCGGATAGACGGCCTTCAGTCGGCCGCGGCCTTCATAGGGAAGACACCTCAGGTACAACGCTTCGAGGTGATGTGGCAACGAACCGCGATGGCGCAACCTGCGCTGCTGACCTGGATGTCCAGGCGCCCGCTTCAGTCCCTGGACCTTGCCGACCAATGGGAACGCCTGTTGGCCATCGTCGGATGGCTGCAGTCGAACCCTCGCCCACAGGTGTACCTTCGCCAGGTGGGCGTACCGCAGGTGGACAGCAAGTTCATTGAGGCCCACCGGGCTGTCCTGACCGAATTGCTCGACCTTGCGTTGCCGCCGGAGGCGATCGACACGGCCGCGAGCGGGACGGCTCGGTTCGCGCGACGTTTCGGATTCATGGACAAGCCGGTCCGGATCCGCTTCCGCGGACTCGATCCGGACCTGCCAGGGCTACCCGGCAGCCAGGGACTGCCCGATCTCACGGTGGACACCGGGACCTTTGCCGCCCTCGTGTTGCCCGTCGAGCGGGTGTTCGTGACCGAGAATGAAACCAACTTCCTCGCCTTCCCGCCGTTCGAGCGGGCGATCGTCGTTTTCGGTGCCGGCTACGGCTGGGAGCCCCTGGCGCGCGCCGATTGGCTGCACCGGTGCCAACTGCACTACTGGGGCGACATCGACACCCACGGTTTCGCGATCCTCGACCAGCTACGTGGCCGCTTTTCGCATGCCGCGTCGTTCCTCATGGACCGGGATACCCTCCTTGCCCATCGGTCGCATTGGAGCGAAGAGCCCGAACCTGCACGGCACGACCTGCCGCGTCTGACGGGAGAGGAGGCCGAGGTCTTCGACGCGCTCCGCTTCGATCGCCTGCAGCCCAATCTGCGACTGGAACAGGAACGGATCGGCTATGGCTGGCTCTGCGACCAGCTCACCCGGATTCGCAGAGGATTGCGCGCATCCGGACCCCGGGACTCGTGAGTTCGTGCGTCCGTCGGCTGCCTTGCTGCGCCAGTCGCCGTGGCCGACGCGCGGACGCCCATGGTCTGCGGCGTTCCGGCGCATCGATCCCCGGGCTCCGTGAAGGCAGAACCGCTCGACAGGACGTTCTCCACGCCACGACGTTCGGGCTGGTCACCGGTTCCCGCTGCCGCGCCGCGCAGTCGGGCCGCGACGCCATGGCTGATCCCGAAACGCACGGAGCCTCGCCCCCCGGAAGGTTCGGCGGCATTCCCCGTCCGATCTCAGCAGCGGGATTCGAATCGCGCATTTATTTGACCGAATCGGTGGACACACGGGGTCACCTGAGTAGGATCCACTCCATCGTGATCGGGTGCCGACCGCAGGCACCCGTGTGAACCGTCATCGCCCATGCGGGACGCGATGACCCATGCCAGTCGTCTTCTCCGGATTCAAGGACCCCCGATGCTCTTCGAACCCATCCGCATCCGTTCGCTGTCACTCGCCAACCGGACCGTCATGTCGCCGATGACGCGCAGCCGTGCCGTGGAAGCCAATACGCCCAACGCGCTGATGGCCGAGTACTACGGCCAGCGGGCGTCGGCCGGACTCATCGTCACCGAGGGCACGTCCCCGTCTCCCAATGGCCTGGGCTACGCCCGCATTCCGGGGCTCTTCAACGACGAACAAGCGAGGGGATGGAAGCAGGTCACCGATGCCGTACACGCCAAGGGCGGGAAGATCGTCGTGCAGTTGATGCATACCGGCCGGGTGACGCATGTCGCCAACCTGCCTGCCGGCGCCGAGGTGCTCGGGCCCGTCGCGGGCGTCTGCCCGGGTGACATGTACACCGACGCGCAGGGCATCCAGCCGCACAGCCCGGCGCGAGCCATGACGGAAGCCGACATCGAGGCGACGGTCCGCGAATACGCGCAGGCAGCGCGCCTCGCCATGCAAGCCGGATTCGACGGCATCGAACTCCACGCCGCCAACGGCTACCTCATCGAGCAGTTCCTGAACGCGAACGTGAATCAGCGTCGGGACGGCTTTGGCGGAAGCGCCGCGGGCCGCAATCGTTTCGCGCTCGACGTGGTGCGGGCGACGGCCGCGGCCGTCGGCGCCGACAAGGTCGGCATCCGTCTGTCGCCGCACGGCGTCTTCAACGCCACTGGCTCGTATCCGGAAGTCGACGAGCAGTACCTGGCACTGGTGCGGGAACTGTCGATCCTCGGTCTGCTGTACGTCCACGTGCTGGACCACTCGGCCATGGGCGCGCCACCTGTCCCTCAGGACCTCAAGGCGCGTCTGCACGGCGCCTTCGAGGGGCCCTTCATTCTCGCCGGGGGTTTCACCTCCGCGAGTGCGGCGCAAGCCATTGCGGAGGGCCGCGCCGATCTCATCGCGTTCGGCCGCCCGTTCCTCGCCAACCCGGACCTCGTCACCCGGATGCGCACGGGCGCCGCGCTGAACGCGGTCGACATGTCGACCTTCTACACGCCGGGCGCCAAGGGGTACACCGACTACCCGTCGCTCGCCGCCTGAGGACGCGCCCGCTCGTCGGCATCGGCGTCAACGCGCTGCGACGGCACACCGCTCGCGCGAGCAGACGCCGGTTGCCGACGCGTTCACCCTGACCGCGGGGAACCCGGACGTCCGCCGGCCCGCGCCGATTTCGCGGGGCCGCGGTGCGACAAGCGAACGGCATCGCAATGTTCGGTATGGGTCGCGCGGTCCTGCCACGTGCCCGGCCGATGGGGTCGCTCATTTCAGCGCTTGCCACCCCGGATGATCGAAATACCGTCCGTAGCTGTTCAAGGTGACCACGACCCGATGCGCAGCCGCGGCCGGTTTGCCGGGCGTCTTGCCCTGCATGACGTCGGCAGCGGCACCCAGTTCCGCAATGATGATGTGCAGCATGGCATCGGCCTTCGGTTCCAGCTTGCATTGGGCGACGATGTTGCCGATCCGCGTTTCCACGTTCCGGCCGAGCGACTGGTATTCCTCGGGCGAGACGGTTCCGTGGTGGATCGCTTCGATGCGCTCGGCCAGCGTCGAACGCAGCGTTTCCATTTCCTTGCGCAGGGTTTGGTCCGTCGCCCATTTCCGTCCGTGGTCGAACTGCAATTTCGCCGGCGCGTGGTCGTGGTGCTTGTGGCCGGCGTGCTCGTGTTCGGCGGCCGACAGCGTGGACCCGCCTGCGGCAAGCGCAAGGCCGAGGAGGACAGCGGGAATGCGTGACGTCTGCTTCATGGGTTCTCCCGTGGAATCTCAGGATTGGAACGACAGGACGCGTCCGAGCCCCTTCCGGTTCGTGACGAGATCCGCCAGCGTGTACTCGTCGAGCGACGCATAGAGCGCCTCGAACGCGTCCACGAGAATCTTCTTCAGCCGGCACGACGGGGCAATGCGGCACGTGTTTTCGTCGGGCGAAAGACATTCGACGATGGCCGCGTTGCCTTCCGTGGCGCGCACGATCTGCCCGAGCCGGATGTCCTGCGGCTCCCGGGCGAGGCGCACCCCGCCTCCCTTGCCCCGGATCGCCTCCACAACGCCGGCGCGCCCCAGCTGATGGACGACCTTCATCAGGTGGTTCTCGGAGATCCCGTACGCGTCGGCCATCTCCGGAATCGTGGCGAGACGGTCCGGGTCCAGGGCCAGATAGATCAGGACACGGAACGTGTAGTCGGTGAAGGTCGTCAGGCGCATGGTGTCTATAAGCGGTATGGCGCGTATTGCTTATGAGCCTCGGCCGCGCTAGCATGAAGATGTACCGATGATACATCTTCGATACATCTTCATGTGCGCGATGACGAAGCCGTGTGTCGGACGGCGGCAGGCCGGAACGTCTGACCCTCGAAGGCACCGACCGCATGGCTGACCGCTTGACCGACCGCTCCGGCCTGCGCCATCCGCCGGAGGTTCCATTCCCCCCCCACAGACAGGAGCTGCCTGATGACTTCCTCCGCCCACGTCCATCTGTCCCCCGACGCCATCTACCCGTTCGACGCGCGCGGAGTCGCCAAGCGCTTCCGCCATGCCGCCATCTTCGGCGCACTGGATGCGCTGCGCCCCGGCGAGACGATGCGGTTCTGCAACGATCACGATCCGCTGCCGCTGCTGGACCAGCTCCAGCAGCGCTACGGTGCGGGAATCGACATCCGCTATCAGCAACGGGAACCCGGGGAGATCGTCATCGACTTCGTGCGCCGGGCCGCTTGATGCCGGCATGACCGGGTCCTTCCGCGGGCGACGCGCGTCGGCGCCGCCCGCGGGAGGATTCCTGACCGACCCGGCATCGACGCACGGTGTCGGCGAACTCCCTCCGTGCTTCGGTCGACGAGCGCCCCGGTGCCTCCTGAACCGTCGCGCCCGCGGATACGCTCCGGCCGCATGCGTGTCGATTGCCGTGAAGCAACGCCGCCTCTATCCTTCCGCCGTCCCGACCACGCCGATGCGGGGAGTCTTCCATGGCGGACCTGAGTCAGTTCAAGACGCTCACCGAACTCGCCGAGATCATCAAGACGCTTCGGGGGATCGAGAAACGGCAGCTGTTCGCGAGACCGGTCCCGCGCGGCAGCCACCCGACGCTCTACGCCAACACCGGCGAGGGCCGCTTCCGCACCGTCTGCGGGGTTCGCGTCTGCGACTACCAGCTGTCCACCGACGAATGCTGGGTGGAGCCGAACGAACAGATGGGGCTGTCGTTCTCCGGCGAATGGCAGCACCTGAAGGCGACCCACAAGATGCTGGCCAGATACCGGAACCAGCCGGTCGACATCAAGTGGCTGCTGGGCGAGGCGAATCTCCCGCCGGGCATGGCCTTCCGGGAAGACGTCCACAAGAAGGGGCACTACTTCCTGGTGGTGACCGAACGGATGAAGCTGGGTACGCTCATCGTCAATCTCGAACTCATCGCGCAGCGCATGTCCACCCTCGAGCACGTCAGGCTCGACGAATAGACCGCCGCGGAGCCCCTCCATGATCCGATTCGAACGCTATCCGCACGTCCTCGACCTGCTGTCCCACTACGCCGGCACGATGCACGACGACGAGACGCGCCGGCTCCTCGCCGACGGGGTCCGCACGGAGCCGGAAGCGCTGCACTTGGCCCGCTTCGTCTGGCGCATGATCGATCGCATGCGAGCCGACAGCGACGCCGGGCTCGTCGTGCTCGGCCGGATCGACAACGGCGACCTCCTGCCCGACGTCAGCTACGAAGTCAGCCTCTACCTTGCGCGGGCCGGGTTCGAGGAGATCTGGGACCGCGTCGCCGACGACGCGTGACGGGGCATCGTCCGTGCGCCGGCGACTGCCGCGCACGCTCCAGTTGCCGCCGTTCCAGCTCCACGGCCGCCCGCCTTGTCGAGAAACGCGCCGTCCCGCCAATAGGCCAGCCTGCGCACCCGTGTCGAGGGTTGGTCGCAGCACGCGCGCGGGAACACCTCGTCCATGCCCACGGCTTCCGCGAAACGCGCGACGAGCGTCCGGCAGCGATCGAGCCCCGCGAGCCCCGACCGCTCGTCCGCCGCCTGAGCGAGGACCACGCCGATCCGCCATCGTGCCGTCACGTCGATGTTCAGGCCCGGCAGCCGGTACGGCGTCCCGTTGGCGTGGCGCACGGCCTTCGCCCGCGTCAGCACGCATCGGAAGCCGCCGTCCCGAAACCGCTCGCCTGGAAACCCTCCATGGTCGCGGCCAGACGTCTGAGGCGCCGCGTCGGGAACGAGAACAGGATCAGTCCCGCCGCCACCACGCACACCCTGCGCACCCCCAGCGCCCCGGGCAGGGCACGTACGATCACGCTGCCCGCCATCAGGCTCGGGACGGTACCGCCCGCCCCTGTGGCGAGGATCACGTAGCGATAGCCGCCGTCGCGCAGTGCGGCCACTGAGAATGCCTTGGGGGCATCGGGTTCGCGCGGATCGTCGCCGAGAATGGGCAGGGCCACCTTGTCGCCCAGCAGCGCGCGGATCGGATCCATGGACACCCGGGCCAGCCTGACCGGATCGGTCCCCGCCCCGTGACGCCGGAGACCGCCCGCGGCGTCGAGCAGGCTCATCAGCGACCGCAGCGCTCGTGCGGCGCGGCCGGGTCGGGGCGACGAAACGGCATTCGGAGTCAACGCTGGCGTCGTCACGGCGGCACGCCTCCCTGAGAGTCCCGTCGTCTCGATGGCGACGAGGGATGGGGGCAGTATCCGAACACTTGGTCACGAAACCATCACGGCACCATCAATCGTGAGGACGGCTTCCTGCAGCACGTCCTCGGCCCGCGCACGATCGCGCAGCAGATGGGCGGCGGGGCCGAGCAGCCGGCGCGCAGTCCGCCGGTCGTGGTGCTCGAAGTCGGCCGGATCGCCCGTGACCGTCGCCGGCAGCAGTCGAGTGGCAGGATCGTCCCGACGGCCGACGACGCCGGGGGATTCGTCCAGGCTCGAAGTCGCCGGGGGCCCGATCACGCGCTCGTCACCGAATGATCACGCGTCGGTCACCAGTCGCGGGCGCGTGCGGAGATCGGAAAGACCGGCCGTGAGACAGGAACCGACCCGGGGAACGGGGCGGACCGGCTCGGGAGGATGCCGGAAGCCGCCTGCATCGCCAGGAGTCGGACGGTACCGGCCGCCCGGGTTTCCGTCCCGACCACCCTACTCGGCGTCGTGAAAGATCACGCCCAGCGTATGCCGCCGGCCGGACCGCAGGCGGCTCACCCCGTGGCGCAGGGTCACGCGGTGGACGCCGCGCGTCCCGACGACCGGTCGATGGTTCACGGCGAACACGACGGCATCGCCTTGGCGCAGAGGCACGACCGCGACGCGGGACTGCCTGCGCGGGCGCTGTTCGGTCAACACGAATTCGCCGCCCGTGAAGTCCCGCCCGGCCTCGGAGAGGAGGAACGCCGCCTGCAGCGGAAAGACGTGAGCGCCGTAGAGATCCTGGTGCAGGCAGTTGTAGTCGTCCTCGACGTATTGCAGCAGCAGGGGCGTCGGACGGCATTGCCCGGCGGCACGGCAGATCGCCAGGAACGCGGCGTGGTCATCGGGAAAGCGCGCCTCGATGCGCAGGGCTTCGTGCCATCGATTGGCGATGGGCGCGAGCCGCGCGTAGAGGCCGGTGCGCAACACCTGCACGAGCGGCGGCAACGGTGCGTCGAAGTAGCGGTACTCGCCTCGCCCGTACCCGTGCCGTTGCATGACGACGCGACTGCGGAAGCCCGCCGCCTGCGCATAGAGGGCGGCGGTGCGCTCGCACGCCGGCACGTCGAGCAGTCCCTCGAGGACCGCCCAGCCCTGCTCGTCCAGATCGGCGGACACCTGGTTCCAGTCGACGGCCGCCATCGCGGCCTCGACCGGCAGGACGGCGGTCACGATTCGACTTCCCGCGTGATCAGCGCCCGCTTGCGCTCCACCCCCCAGCGGTATCCCGACAGCGCCCCGTCGGTGCGGACCACGCGATGACACGGGATCGCGACGGCCAGCGTGTTCGCCGCGCACGCCCGGGCCACGGCGCGCACCGCCGACGGTGCGCCGATCCGCTGGGCCAGATCGCGGTAGCTCACCGTCGTCCCGGGGGGAATGTCCCGCAGTGCCTGCCACACCCGCTGCTGGAACACGGTGCCGCGCACGTCCAGCGGCAGCGCGAGTCCGAGCCGCGGCGATTCGACGAAGCCCACGACCAGAGCGACCTTCCGGGCGAACGCCGCGTCGTCGCCGATCAGGGAGGCGTTCGGAAACCGGTCCTGCAGGTCCCGGGCGAGGGTCTCGGGATCGTCTCCCAGGGCAATGGCGCACAGCCCCCGGGCGCTCTCCGCGACCAGGATCGCGCCCAGCGCGCATTGGCCGATCGCGAACCGGATCTCGGTATCGACACCGCCGGCGCGCCACGCGGTCGGCGTCATGCCGAGCACGCCATCCGCCTCGGCATAGAAACGGCCCTGGGACTGGAAGCCTGCGTCGTAGATGGCCTCGGTCACCGTGGCTCGCCGGGCCAGTTCGCTGCGGAGGCGCGCGGCGCGTCGAGCGGCAGCGTAGGTACGCGGCGTCACGCCCGTGACTTGCTTGAAGAGGCGGTGCAGGTGATACGGGCTCATCGACACGCGCGCGGCGAGTTCATCGAGCGTGGGCGGCTGCTCCGCCGATTCGATGTGCCGGCACAGGCCGGCGACGAGGACTGCATGCCGCTCCGCGAGCGACGGCCCGTCCGGCCGGCAGCGAGCGCACGCGCGGAAGCCGGCTCGTTCGGCGTCGCCGCACGTCGCGTAAAAGCGGACGTTCTCGGGATTCGCGCGCCGCGACGGGCAGGACGGGCGGCAGTACACCCCGGTGGTCCTGACCGAATACACGAACCGGCCGTCCGATCGCGCGTCACGCGCCAGCACGGCCGCCCAGCGCGGGTCATGGATGATTTCGGCCGCGTGGGCCGAGCGAAGTCGTCGGGAATTCGTGTGCATGGACCTGTCCTCGCCGGAAACTCAGGCCTCCAGGGTAGGGAGGGGCCGCCGACGCGTCACTCCGCGGCTTGCGGTCGAATCGGGCGATTTTCGGGGATCACTCGCGTTCCCCGGTGCAAATCGGCGCGGCGGACCGGACGACCGGAATAGTGCACCGGGTTCGCCACGACGGCCATCGCGCGATCACGCGATTCACCGGCGCACCCATGAAAAAAACCGCAGCCGGGCGAATGACCCGGCTGCGGTCGTGACACCCGCTGACCGCGGAACGCCGACGCGTGCGTCAGCCCCGCCGGCCGGTGTCGATGCAGATCAGTTCGGGCGTGTAGCCTTCGAGGGCTGCAGCCGGGATCGGATTGTTGGCCGAGCAGGCCCAGCCTTCCTTCGTGAACGTGAAGTCCCGGGTGTAGGTCCCGCGCAGAGGCATCGGGTAGGCCACGAACCGCTCCTCGCCGGGAATGAATCGATAGGCGTGGTCCGTGTTCACGTCGTTCACCCAGATCTCCTGCGTGTCCGGATGCACCGCGAGCGCATAGGGGGACGGAATCTCGCCGGGCGCAAACACCGGCAGTGCGAAGACGCGCGACTTCATCGTCCTCGTGTCCAGGCGTGCGATCTCCCCGTGCGAGAAGCCGGCGATCCACAGGTTCCCGGCCTTGTCGAAGCGATGGCGCCGGGGCCCCTCGACCGGAGAATCGATCTCGGTCACTTCGAGCGACTGGGCATCGATCCGACCGATCCTGTCACCGAACAGCTTCGTGTACCAGACGCTGCCGTCGACGGGGCTCACGTCGATCCCGTAGGGCACCGGACAGCAGGCTGCACCCATGGACGGCGTGGCCGGCAGGTTGATCACCTTCATCTCCTTGCTCACCGGATCGAGCCGTCCCATCTGGTTCGAGAAGGCGATCGTGAACCACACGATGCCCTTCCGGTCGACGCGCACGCTGTGCGGATAGACGGCGCCGTTGCCCACGTCGAAATGCTCGTAAGTCTTCTTCACCGGATCGAAGGCACCGATGGAACCGCCGATGGATTCGGTCAGGTACCACTTGCCGTCCGCCCCCTCGGCCAGGCTGTGCGGTGCCCGCGAGATGGTGAGCCCGTAGGGCGCGGGAGCGCCCATCTTCGTGAAGGCTCCGCCGGGCGGCAGACCGTCGGCCGTCTCGGGATGTTTCTCGTGCCGGCCGGTCTTCAGGTCGGTGACGATGATCTGGTCGACGAACATGTCCACGGTGTAGACCTTGCCGTCGCGGTGCGAGTACTCGGCATCGTGCGGGACGCCTGCGCCGTCGAGGCGATACTGGAGGATCCGCGCCTTGTACAGTTCGGGGTCGATCGGGAACACGGGGCGCGACGTCACCGGCTTGCCGTCGAGGCCCGCGGAGAGCAGTTCCGCACGGCGCTGCATGGCTTTCGCGTCGCCGTTGCCGATGTAGCCGTGCATGCGCTGCACGGTGGGCAGCCAGCCTTCCGGCGGGCGGGGAGTCCGCGTGAAGCTGTTGCCGATGGCGTGACAGGAGAGGCAGTCGCGGGCGAACTTCGCCCGGGAGAACGGACCCTCGGCATCGAACGCGATCCGGCTGAAATGCGACAGTGACGGCAGCGCGTCCGAGATCTCCTGATCGGTCTTCAGGGCCGACAGCGCCACGTCGACGGTGATGCTCTCCGAATTGGCGACCGTCACGTCCCGCGATGCATCCGCGTAATAGGCCTTGCGCACGCGAAGCTTGAGATTGCCCCAGAGGCCGGTGCGGAGCGTGTATCCGCCCGTTCGGCCGGTGAACACGCTCTCGGCCATGCCGCGCGTGCCGTCGGCCACGGAGACCATCGCCCCGACCACGGGCCGCCCCTGCTCGTCCTTCACGTGCCCGCTCAGCGTGCCGGCGGACGCGGCACCGGCGAACGCCGCTGCGAGGCCGGCCGCGAGCAGTGCGGCGCCTCTCCTGATCCCGATGTGCATGACAGATCCTCCCTGAGTGGCCGGACGGCCACGGTTCTTCTGGTTGACTGGAATGAAACCGAAGACCGCGTGTTGTTGTGAATCCCGTATAGCGCGCAGGGATGTCGCCTGTCAATGTGCCCGGACACCTCCTGCACGCGCAAGGGCGGCGCGAGTCGACGTCGACCTCTGCTCAGGTCAGCAGCGCGTCCCGGGCGCGGTGCCAGCTCGCCTCGTCGGGGGCATACAGAAGTCCCCCCGTTCGCTGCGTGGGCCGATAGGGCGTCCCGTCGTAGTGGGCCGAATACCCGCCGGCCTCGCGATGCAGCAGCCACCCGGCCGCGTGATCCCACGGCATCAGCTTGTTGTACATGAGGAGGTGACAGTGGCCGCCGGCCGCGAGCCGGTATTCGTGGGCGGCGCAGCGCAGCGCGGCCGTGGAGCCGAGCTTGGACATGTTGCGGGCGACGACACTGCGCAGCGGCTCGCCCAGGAATCCCACGGCAACAATGGCCTCCATCTCGTTCACCGGCACCGGCGCTGCGACCCGAAGCGACCGGGTCGAGCCGTCGGCCTGCTTCAACCAGGCGCCCTGCCCCCGGACGGCGATCGCGGACGTGCGGCTGACCGGGTCGTGGATCACGCCGGCGACCACGTCGCCGTGCACCGAGACCGCGGCCATCACGGCGAAGACCGGCAGACCGGCGACGAAATTCCGCGTGCCGTCCACCGGGTCGACGATGAACGCGAGCGGCGCATTGCCGATCGTGTCGAGCAGGCCCGGGTCGCGGGTGGCCGCCTCTTCACCGAGGATCGCGGCACCGGGATAGGTCTCTCGCAATGCGGCCGCAATGGCTTCTTCGGCCGCCTCGTCCGCGTCCGTGACGAGGTCGGTCGCGGAGGATTTGGCGCGGACCTCGCCCGCTTGAAGCCGGTTGAAGCGGGACATGATCTCGGCCTCGGCCACGACGGCGAGCAGCCGGTCGAGACGATCCGTTTCCTGCACGGAGAAGGTCATGGTGAATCGGTCCGGGTGCGAATGTCGTCGGGAGGGACCCGATGATCGCACCGGCCGGGGGTCGACGGTGGATTGACACTCGTCAAACATGCGGATTAGATAAGCCTCAGCATCAGAAGCGCCGTGACGACCGCCGACGCCCCGCCGGGGTAGTGGGCCGCGCTGCCGCTGCGGCGGTCAAACATGGCTTGGCGGGGGCATCGGGCCAGACCTCGATCCCTCGGCGGCACCCCGGCGTCCGCCGCCCCATTCAGGAATCGACAGGAGGATCAACGTGAAGCGTTCATTGGTCGTGGCCGCGCTCGGCGCGTTTGCAGGTGCCCTTTCCGGCCCGCTGTTCGCGGGAGAAGTCGAAGTGCTCCACTGGTGGACCTCCGGCGGCGAAGCCAAGTCGGTCGCGGAACTGAAGAAGATCCTGGAGAGCAAGGGCGACAAGTGGAAGGACTTCGCCGTCGCCGGTGGCGGCGGCGAAACGGCCATGACCGTGCTCAAGTCGCGAGTCGTCTCGGGCAAGCCCCCGACGGCTGCGCAGGTGAAGGGCCCCGGCATCCAGGAGTGGGCGCAGGAAGGCGTGCTCGCGAATCTCGATGACGTCAGCAAGGCGGGCAACTGGGACAAGCTGTTGCCCGGCGTCGTCAGCAACGTGATGAAGTACAAGGGTCACTACGTGGCGGTGCCGGTCAACGTCCACCGCGTCAACTGGATGTGGGCAAATCCGGAAGCCTTCAAGAAGGCGGGCGCCAAGATTCCGACCACCTGGGCCGAGTTCGCCACGGCCGCCGAGAAACTGCAGAAGGCCGGCATCACGCCGGTGGCCCATGGCGGCCAACCCTGGCAGGACGCCACGGTGTTCGAGTCCATCGCGCTCGGGACCGGCGGGGCCGAGTGGTACAAGAAGGCGTTCGTGGAACTCGATCCGAAGGCGCTGAACAGCGCCAACATGGAGAAGTCCTTCGCGACGCTGCGCACCGTGCAGAAGTACATCGACAAGGACGCCGCCAATCGCGACTGGAACCTCGCGACGGCCATGGTCATCAACGGCAAGGGCGCCATGCAGTTCATGGGCGATTGGGCGAAGGGTGAATTCACCGCGGCCAACAAGGCGCCGGGCAAGGACTACATCTGCATGCCGGCGCCGGGCACGAAGGGCGCGTTCACCTTCAACATCGACAGCTTCATCATGTTCCAGCAGAAGGACGCCGAAGCCACGAAGGCCCAGGGCCACCTGGCGGCCGCCATCATGGAGCCGCAGTTCCAGGAGGTGTTCAACCTGAACAAGGGGTCGATCCCGGTCCGCATGGGAATGGACCTCGCCAAGTTCGACCAGTGTGCCAAGGACTCCGCGGCCGAGTTCGCCTCGGCGGCCAAGAGCGGCAAACTGGTGCCGAGCTGGGCGCACGAGATGGCGATGCCGCCTGCCAACAAGGGCGCGATGTTCGACGTGGTCACCGCGTTCGTGAACACGCCCGACATGACGCCGAAGGCCGCCGCCGAGAAGATGGCGGCTGCGGGCAAGAAGCAGTAGTCCGAGCGCACCGATGCTCCCCGGGGAACGGTCGACGCGTTCCCCGGGGAGCGTTGTGCCTGCCGACTCTGGACGATGACCGGCGCCTCCCTCGCCACGGGCCAGCCTCCCGCACGCCGCGGCTGGCGTGACCGCGTGCAGGACTTCCTGCCCAAGCTCGTGCTCGGGCCGACGCTCCTCGCCGGTCTGGTCTTCATCTACGGCTTCATCCTGTGGACGGCCTGGCTGTCGTTCACGCCGTCGCGGCTGCTGCCCCGCTACGAATTCGCCGGCCTCGTCCAGTACCAGTCGCTGTTCGAGAACGAACGCTGGTGGATGGCCCTCGGCAACCTCGGGATCTTCGGCGGGCTGTTCATCCTCTTCTGCCTCGCCGTCGGGCTGCTGCTGGCGATCCTGCTGGATCAGCGCATCCGCGCGGAGGGATTCCTGCGGGCGGTCTACCTGTATCCGATGGCGCTGTCGTTCATCGTGACGGGCACGGCGTGGCGCTGGATCCTCAATCCCGGGCTCGGTTTCGAACACCTCGTCCGGCAGCTGGGCTTCGAGACCTTCACGTTCGACTGGATCGTGACACCGGGCATGTCCATCTACACGGTGGTGATCGCCGGCGTCTGGCAATCGACCGGGTTCGTCATGGCGCTGTTCCTCGCAGGGCTGCGCGGCGTGGACGACTCGATCATCAAGGCGGCCCAGGTGGACGGTGCCGGCCCCGTGCGCATCTACACGAGCATCATCGTGCCGAGCCTGCGCCCGGTCTTCTTCAGCGCACTGATCATCCTGTCGCACATCGCGATCAAGAGTTTCGATCTGGTGATGGCGCTCACCGGCGGCGGACCCGGCTTCTCGTCGGATCTGCCGGCCACGTTCATGTACACCTTCGCCTTCAACCGCAACCAGATAGGACTCGGCGCCGCCAGTGCGATGATGATGCTCGCGACGGTGGTCGCCGTCGTGGTGCCATTGATGTATGCGGAAACGAGGCGGCAACATCGTGGCTGAACACGAACGCATCGAATCGGCGGGCACCCGGACGCTCGCGCGCGTGGTGCTGTACGCGCTCCTGATCCTGTTCGCCGTCTACTACCTGCTGCCGCTGTTCGTGATGATCACGACCTCGGTGAAGACGCTCGACGACATCCGCGGCGGCAATCTCGTGTCGCTGCCTCGAACGATCACCTTCGACCCGTGGCTCAAGGCATGGGGCACGGCCTGCACCGGGGTCGACTGCGGCGGTCTCAAAGGCAACTTCATGAACTCCGTCACGTTCGTCGTGCCGGCCGTGCTCATCTCCACGCTGATCGGCAGCCTGAACGGCTACGTGCTGACCTTCTTCCGCTTCAAGGGCAGCGACGTGCTGTTCACGATGCTGCTGCTCGGCTGCTTCATCCCGTTCCAGGTGGTGCTGCTCCCGATGGCGCAGACGCTCGGGATCCTCGGCATCGCCAACACGACGGCGGGCCTGATCTTCGTCCACGTGGTCTACGGACTGGCTTTCACCACGCTCTTCTTCCGCAACTTCTACGTGACGATCCCCGCCGAGCTGGGCAAGGCGGCGCGCATCGACGGAGCCGGCTTCTTCACGATCTTCCGGCGCATCATCCTGCCGCTGTCGCCGCCGATCATCGTGGTGTGCGTGATCTGGCAGTTCACCCAGATCTGGAACGACTTCCTGTTCGGCGTGGTGTTCTCGTCGGGCGAGCGACAGCCGATCACGGTGGCGCTCAACAATCTGGTCAACACGTCCACCGGTGTGAAGGAATACAACGTGGACATGGCGGCCGCGATCATCGCCGGCCTGCCGACCCTGTTCGTCTACGTGGTCGCCGGCAAGTACTTCATGCGCGGCCTCACGGCAGGCGCCGTCAGGATAACGACCATGGGTTCCCTGACCATCCGGCATGTGACGCGCCGCTACGGCAGCGTGGAGGTGCTGAAAGGCATCGACCTCGACATCGCGGATGGCGAATTCCTGATCCTCGTCGGGCCGTCGGGCTGCGGCAAGAGCACCTTGCTCAACATCATCGCCGGCCTCGACAGCGCGACCTCGGGCGAGATCCTCATCGCCGGCCGGCAGGTGAACGCGCTGAGTCCGAAGGACCGCGATATCGCGATGGTGTTCCAGTCCTACGCGCTCTACCCGACGATGACCGTGCGCGAGAACATCTCGTTCGGCCTGCAGATGCGCAAGGTGCCCCAGGACAAGCAGGCCGAGATCGTCGCGCGGGTCGCGAAGATCCTGCAGATGGATCATCTGCTCGACCGCAAGCCGAATCAGCTCTCCGGCGGCCAGCGTCAGCGCGTGGCGATGGGTCGGGCCATCGCCCGGGATCCGGCGCTGTTCCTCTTCGACGAACCGCTGTCGAATCTCGACGCGAAGTTGCGCGTGGAGATGCGGCACGAGATCAAGCAGCTCCACGACCGACTCAAGGCCACGATCGTGTACGTGACGCACGACCAGATCGAGGCGATGACGCTCGGCACGTTGATCGCCGTCATGAAGGACGGCGAGATCCGCCAGTTCGGGCGGCCGCAGGAGATCTACAACAAACCGGCGGATCTGTTCGTCGCAGGCTTCATCGGTTCCCCGTCGATGAACTTCATCCGGGTTCCGGTCGTGCGCGAGAACGGCGGCATCGCGGTGCAGCTCACGGGGTCGTCCGGCAGCTTCACCCTCCCCGTCGTCCAGGGGGACGACGCGCTGACATCCCGGGTCGGACAGGAACTCGTTCTCGGGATCCGGCCCGAGCAGATCACGGACACCGCAGTCTCGCCGCACGTCGACGGCGTGGCCCATCGGCGCTCGGTGCCGGTGGAAATGCTCGAACCGACCGGTCCGGACACGTTGGTCTTCCTGCAATTGAACGGAACTCGAGTGACGGCGCGGGTCCGCCCGGAACAGGCCAAGCCGGCCGGGTCGACGATGGACTTCGTGTTCGACATGTCGAAGGCCGTGTTCTTCGACCCTACGACGGACAAGCGCATCGCGTAGTCGCCCGCGGACTGCCTTCGCGTTACCCTCGCGTCATGAATGATGACGCCCGCGATGCGCCTCCTCCTCCGGTCACGTTCGGTGCCGCTTTCCGATTCTGGCTGAAGCTCGGCTTCATCAGTTTCGGCGGCCCGGCCGGGCAGATCGCGATCATGCACAGCGAGCTCGTGGAGCGGCGGCGCTGGATCAGCGAGAAGCGCTTCCTGCACGCGCTCAACTACTGCATGGTGCTCCCGGGTCCCGAGGCACACAGCTGGCCACGTATCTCGGCTGGCTCATGCATCGGACCTGGGGGCGGTCGTCGCCGCGCCGTTCGCCAAGCTGTCGCCGTTCCTGCTCATCGCGCTGTCATGGGTCTACGCGGCCTACGGCCGCGTCTCGTGGTCGCGGGCTCTACCAGCATCAAGCCCGCCGTGATCGCAGTGGTCGCCCAGGCGGCCTCGGGCGCATCGGCTCCCGCGCGTTGAAGAACGGGATCGCCTGAAGTATCGCGGGCGTGGCTTTCGTCGCGATCTCGCGTTCGACATCTTCCCGGCCATCGTCGCGGGGGCGGGGCCAGATCGGCTGGTCTGCCGGCGGACGACTCTCGCCCGCTCCGCTCGGTGGCGGCCACCCGAAGTCCGGTCAATCGTACGGACGTGCGCTCATCGACGACGACACCCCAACGCCTGCGCACGCGCGATTCACGCCCGCCCGATTGGCACGCGCCTATCCTGGACAAGAGCAGCGCCCTGGCCAGCCTCGAGTGGTGCCTGCGTGGCACTCGATGGCTGGAACGGCCCCGACGCAGGGTGGTTCTTCACCAAGGCCGCCCTGCTCACCTTCGGCGGCGCCTACGCGAAGTTGCCCTATGGCCTCCAAGGCGCCGTCGAACACTACCGCTGGCTGTCGGCGACCCAGATGATCGACGGCCTGGGCGCTGGGCGAGACGACGCCGGGTCCGCTCATCATGGTCGTGGCCTTCGTCGGCTTCGTGGGCGGTTACGGCAAGGCGCTGTTCGGCCCCGACGCGCTGTTCCTGGCAGGCGCTGTGGCCGCGACGATCGTGACGTGGTTCACGTTCCTGCCGTCCTTCCTGTTCATCCTGGCCGGCGGTCCGCTGGTGGAAGCGACGCACGACGAGTTGTCGTTCACGGCGCCGCTATCCGCGATCACCGCGGCCGTGGTTGGTGTGATCCTGAACCTGGCGCTGTTCTTCGGCTACCACGTGCTGTGGCCTCAGGGATTCGGCGGCATCTTCGATCCGGCGTCCGCCGCCATCACTGTCGGTGCATCGATCGCGCTTTTCGGGTTCAAGCGCAACGTGATCCACGTGATCGCGACGTGCGCCGTGATCGGTCTCGTTCTGAAGATGTTCGCGAGCTGAACGCGTCCCGCCCCGGGCGGAACGCGATGGACGTCACGCGGCCTGCTGCAATGTCGGCGCGACGTCCTCGAGGGTCAGACGACGCATGTCGCGCTTGTACTTCCGGTCTTCGAACGGGCGGGCCCGATGCATGGTGCAGCGGTTGTCCCAGATCACGAGGTCGTGAAGCTGCCAGACATGGCGGTAGACGAACTCGGGCCGCGTGGCGTGTTCGGTGAGTTCGCGGATGAGCATCATCGCTTCGGGCCGCAGCCATCCCTGGATCGTCCCGATGTGCGACGACAGGAAGATGCTCTTCCGGCCGGACCCCGGGTGACGCCGCACGAGACGCTGAGGCACCGGCGTGAAGGCCACGCGCTCCACCTCGGTGAAGGCATCGAATCCCAATGCGGCCCGCGAGTAGATGAGCGAATGATCGCAAACGAGCGGATCGATGAGCGTCTTCTGTGACTCCGTCAGTGCGTCCCACGCAGCCCGCATGTCCGCGAACTCGGTCTCACCGCCTGACGGGGGAATGACGCGCGCGTGCAGCATCGAATGCTTGGCCGGCGTTGCCTTGAAGCTGCTGTCGGAGTGCCAGAGCATGTTGCCGAGGTTGAACATCCGCCGACGGTCGTCCGCGGCGATGATCGATCCGTCGACTTCGAGATTCGAGATGTCGACCATCTGCTGATGCTTCAAGCGGTGCAGATGTCCATCGACGACGGCCGGCGTCGGTTCGAGGGTGCCGAGCGCCTGCGCGAACGCGAGCTGTTGATCGTCGTCGATCTGCTGATCCCGAAGCACCACCACGGCGTGCTGATTCATGGCACGTTCGATCCAGGCAACGAGATCCGGCGTCACGGGGTTGCGCAGATCGACGCCACGAACTTCGGCGCCGAACTCGGGCGTCAGGGGGGTGACGGTGAAGTTCAATCGTTCCTCCGTTGGAAAGGATTGCGGCGACCGCGTACAGACGCTTCGTTGGCGCAGGCACTCGCGGATTTCATGCTTCGGTCGTCCGGACATGCCGGACGAACAGACGCCAATGAGCATAGCAGCGATGGGGTCGTTCGTGAACCTTCTCGAGGAAACCCGTGGATCACGCACTGTCCTCATCATCCGACGCGCCGAGCACGAACGCTGCGATCAGATCCAGAAATCGCTTCTGTTCCGAAGATGGCAACCGCGCCAGCATCCGACCTTGGGCCCGCTCGGCGGCACGCCTCATGGATGCCGCCAGCCTCGCCCCTTCAGGCGTCACGCGGACGAGCCGGCGGCGCCGGTCACCCGGGTCGGGATCACGACGCACCAAGCCCTTGGATTCGAGGCGACCCAGGGCCGAACCCGCTGTCGCGACATCGAGTGCGACACGTTCCGCGAGCGTCACCTGATCCATGCCGGGGGCGTCGATGAGCGCACTCAGCAATCCGAACTGCACGGGGGTGGTCTCGAACGCCGCGGCCTCTTCCATGAAGAGCGCCACGGCGATCTGGTGGGCTCGCCGGATGAGGAAGCCGGGTGCCTGTTCGAAAGGGAATCGCTGTGCCATGCCCGCTGCCCGCGGCCTTGCCGCTCGATGGAGGCAAGAATAATATGCATGCATATTTTTCGCCATCCCGGGAGGCCCTCCACATGAACGCCCCGAACCCCGTTCAGACCGCTCGCCGCGCGCTGTATGACGAGATGAGTCCGGCGCATCTGACGCCTCTGTGGGAGGTGCTGCATGCCTTGGTGCCGCTTCGGCCGACATCCCCCTGCGTCCCTGCCTTGTGGAAATACGAGGACGTTCGCCCGTTCCTGATGCGTTCAGGCGAACTCATCACGGCGGAGGAAGCCGTGCGACGCGTGATCATCCTGGAGAACCCCGGCCTCCGAGGCCAGAGCGCGGCGACACAATCGTTGTACGCGGGACTGCAGCTGATCCTGCCCGGTGAAATCGCCCCGAGTCATCGTCATACACAGTCGGCACTGCGCTTCATCGTGGAAGGCCAGGGCGCCTACACCGCCGTCGATGGCGAACGCACGACGATGCATCCCGGCGACTTCATCATCACGCCAAGCTGGACGTGGCATGACCACGGAAACGACGCCTCGGTGCCGGTCGTGTGGCTCGACGGGCTCGACATTCCGATGATCCGGTTCCTCGATGCCGGTTTCGCGGAGAACAGCCCGCAGAAGTCGCAGACCGTGACGCGTGCCGAGGGTGACAGCAGTGCCCGCTATGGCGCCAACATGTTGCCGGTACGCTATACCCCGCCATACGGGGCCACGTCACCGATCTTCAGCTACCCCTACGAACGAACGCGCGACGCGTTGGCCACGCTCGAACGGGACGCGCCGATCGATGAATGGGACGGCGTCAAGCTCCGCTATGTGAACCCGGCGACGGGCGGGTCTCCGATGCCGACCATGGCCACCTTCATGCAGCGTCTACCCGCCGGATTCTCGGGTCGCCCGTCGCGCCAGACGGACGGCGCGGTCTACAGCGTGGTCGAAGGGTCCGGCAGCGTCCGCATCGTTCGCGGTGAGGAAGATTGGACGTTCACCTTCGGCCCACGCGATCACTTCGTCATTCCGTCGTGGTGCAGTGCGAGCTTCTCCTCGACGTCGGGCACCGTGCTCTTCAGCTTCTCGGATCGTCCCGTCCACCAGGCGCTCGGGGTTCATCGCGAGGAACGGCTCTAGTCGGATCCGGACGATGCCGATCTGCACGTTCGCGGTTCGTCTCCTTCATCCTCATTCATCCTGCAACACGTCATGACCTCGCCTACTTCTGTCGCATCCGAACCTCTCCGCCTGACCTCCTTTTCCCACGGTGGTGGCTGCGGGTGCAAGATCGCTCCCGGTGTCCTGTCTTCGATTCTCCGCGAGACGCACGGCGGACTCATCCCGCCGGAACTCCTCGTCGGCATCGAAACCTCGGATGACGCTGCCGTCTACCGCCTCAACGACACGCAGGCCATCATCGCCACCACCGACTTCTTCATGCCGATCGTCGACGACCCGTACGACTTCGGACGCATTGCCGCAACCAACGCCATCAGCGATGTCTACGCGATGGGGGGCCGCCCCCTGCTGGCGCTCGCCATTGTCGCGATGCCCATCCAGAAACTCCCGGTGGACGTCATCGGCCGAATCCTCCAGGGTGGGCAATCCATCTGCCGAGAAGCCGGCATTCCCATCGCGGGCGGTCACACCATCGACTCCGTCGAGCCGATCTATGGTCTCGTGGTCCTGGGCCTTGCCCATCCCGATGCCGTGCGCAGAAACAGCGCAGCCCGAGCCGGGGATGTGTTGGTACTTGGCAAACCATTGGGCGTCGGAGTCCTTTCGGCCGCGTTGAAGAAGGGTCGTCTGGACCCGTCCGGCTATGAACAACTGATCCGCACCACGACGAAGTTGAACACACCCGGCCCTGCGCTCGCGGCGCTCCCGGGCGTTCATGCCATCACCGACGTCACCGGGTTCGGGCTCGCAGGCCATGCGCTGGAAATGGCGCGCGGCGCCCGGCTCACTGCGAAGATTGCTTGGCGCGAAATTCCCCTACTGCCACAAGTTGCTGCACTGGCCCAAGAAGGATGTGTGACGGGCGCCTCGAGCCGGAACTGGCAGAGCTACGGGCACGACCTAGACATGGGACCGGGCTTGGGCCAGATCGAACGGGACGTGCTGACGGATCCGCAGACCTCTGGAGGCTTGCTCGTGTCGTGCGCAGCTGGGGAGGTGGGTGGGGTGCTGTCGGTATTTCGGGAGGCAGGATTCGAGAGTGCGGCGGTGATCGGGTGCTTAGAAGCGGGCGGAGGCCGGGTGGAGATTGCCTGAGGGCGGCGGGGTGCCTGGTGCGGGCGCAGCGCTTACGCGCCGCGTTTGGGCGTGAACGCTGAACGGGAGTAGCAGTGGGTCGAAGGAGTAGCGGCACAAACACGAACGCCCCGACCTGGAGAACCAGGAGGGGGCGTTGGTGAGGATGGGGTGCCTTGCGGTGACCTACTTTCGCACGGGTTGCCGCACTATCATCGGCGCAGTCTCGTTTCACGCTCCTGTTCGGGATGGGAAGGGGTGGGACCAAGACGCTATGGCCGCAAGGCAAAGCTGTCAGTGCCTCGCATCAACGACGATTCGAGGCACGCGATTCGGAAGAAGTGAATGGGTCGGGATTGTGCTGCGGCAGGCCAGCAATGCAGGTTTTGCACAGCCTCGAGCATTGTTCAAGGCTATAGGATCAAGCCGTACGGGCAATTAGTACGCCTTAGCTGAACGTGTTGCCACGCTTGCACACGGCGCCTATCAACGTCGTAGTCTTCGACGACCCTT
>JAXMFE010000018.1:0-44537 GCA_046347985.1 Burkholderiales bacterium | reverse complement strand
CTTCGTTTTGGGAGGGTGGCTGCTCGCGCTGTGCGCAAGCGCCCTAGGCGCCGAGGGACTCGACGACTACCCGTCGCGGGCGCTCCGGCTCCTCTGCCCCTGGCCGGCCGGCGGCGTGGCGGACCTGCGCTCGCGGCAGATTGCGGAGCGGCTGGCCCGTTCGCTCGGCCAACCCGTGGTCGTGGAAAATCGGCCCGGCGCGAGCGGCACCGTAGGGATCACCTCCGCCATCCAGGCAAAGCCGGACGGCTATACATTCACGATGGGAAGCGTGAACGACCTCGGCATCGCACCGGCGCTCGATCCGAAGGCGCACGGAAAGTTGGTGACCGGGCTCCAGCCGATCACGCTCGCCGCGCGCGGTCCCATGGTCCTGGTGGCGTCGCCGGCACTCGGGGTCAACACCGTTGCGGAGTTGATCGCCCTCGCGCGATCGAAGCCCGGCCAGCTGGGCTACGCCACCTCCGGTCCGAACACCACGCACCATTTCGCTGGCGAAATGGTGAAGCGCGCGGCAGGCGTGGATCTGATCCATGTTCCGTACAAAGGCGCGGCGGCCATGATGCCGGACCTCATCGCCGGCAACGTGGCCATCGGGTTCGACTTTGCCGCGACCTCCGAGGCGTTGATCAAGGCCGGCAAGCTGAGGGCGCTGGCGGTGCTCGGTCCGCGGCGCGTGAGCCTCCTGCCCGACGTACCGACCTCGCGTGAGGCGGGCATCCCCGGCGTCGAGGTGATGTCGTGGAGCGCTTTCCTCGTCCCGGTCGGGACGCCCGCATCGATCGTGTCGCGACTGAATGCGGAGTTGGTCAAGATCCTCCGTGGCCGCGAAATGACCGACGCCTACACCTCGGCCGGCTACGAAGTCATTGCCAGTTCGCCCGAGGACTTCTCGAGCTTCCTGCGCGACGAACAGGCGCGTTGGGTCCGGCTCGCGAAGGAATTGGGGATGGTGCCGTAGCGGGAATCCGCTGCCGCGTGGAGGTGCATTCGCGCGCACCGTGCGCGTCCCGGGTCGCGACGACCACGGACGGGGGCAGGGAGCGTCACCGGGAGTTCTTCCCGTCCGCCCGCTCGATTGCTAGCGCCTCCGGCCGGCGGCTACACTCGGCCGCACATGCGAACCCCCCATAGACGCCCGACAGTCGCCGTGATCGGGACGATCGCCCTCGTCGTGCTCGCGCTCACCGGCTGCGCGCGCGAGGTCTATCGCCCGAAGCCGCTCGATCCCGAGGCGTCGGCCGCGACGCTGGGGGGACGGTCGCTCGCGTCGGAACGCTTGCGGGACTACCTGGCTAAGCAGGGGCAGCGCGTCGACGTGTGGCCGCGAACCACATGGGACCTGTCGAGCCTGACGCTGGCCGCGGTCCTCTTCCATCCCGACATCGATGTGGCCCGGGCGCGTGCGCGGCTCGCTGCGGCAGAGCGAAGCACGTCCCGAGCGCCGCTGCCGTTCGTGGTCACCGTGCGCCCGGAGATCAACACCAAGGAGAGCGGGGGCGACACCCCGTGGGGTCTCGGCCTGTTGGCCGGTCTGCCGCTCGATCTCGGCAACAAGCGGGCCGCCCGGACCGAGCAACTGGCGCGGCTGGAAGACGCCGCCGTCCTCGAGATCGCCGTCGCCAGCTGGCGTGTTCGCAGCCGCTTGCGTCGGCATTTCGTGGATCTCCATGTCGCCGAGTCGACGCAGCGGGCACTGGAGGCCGAGCAGCGGGAGCGTGCCGCCTTGCTGCAGCTCATGGAAGCGCGACTGGCACGCGGCTACGCGGCCGCCATGGACGTCAGCGCGCTTCGGGTGCGGGTTGCCGAGGGTGAACTCGCGGTCCGCCGAGCGACCGTGCGTCGCGACCAGGCGCTGGCGGGCGTGGCCGAGGCCACCGGTATTCCGCTGGCGCAGATGCATGCCGCGCGTTTCGACTTCGCTGCCGTTGCCGGGGCGACGCCACCGCCGAGCGAACCGGACATCCAGCGCTCCGCCTTGCTCAACCGCATCGACCTCCGGCGGAAGCTTGCGGACTATGCGGCAGCGGAAGCCGCCGTGAAGCTGGAAGTGGCGCGGCAATACCCGGAACTCACGATCATCCCGGGCTACTTCTGGGACGCGGACGAGAGCATCTGGTCCATCGCGTTCTCGGCGCTGGTTCCCCCCGTCGCGCGCACCCGGGCGTTGATCCGGGAGGCCGAGGCCCGGCGTGAGGTGGAGGAGAAGGCCTTCATCGCCGTCCAGTCCAGCATCATGGCCGAGGCACAGGCCGCCGCGTCGCGCTACCGGCATGCCTTCGAAGCGCACGAAGCGGCGCGCCGGCAGATCATCGAAGCCCAGGCTCGACGCCAACAGGTGCAGCGGCAGTTCGAGCGCGGGATGGCGGATCGCGTGGAACTCGTCCAGGCGCAGCTCGACGCGGCGACGACGGAACGCACGGCCATCGTTGCCATGCTCGAATTGCAGCAGGGTCTTTCGGCGCTCGAGGACGCACTCCAGCGGCCGCTCGACAATCCGGACCTGATGACCAACATCCCCTCCGCGACCGCCCCGGCGGATGCCGGCCTCAATCCGGCCCTCATCGACAATGACTGACGCCAACCGCCGGCTGCTGCCGCTGCTCGTTCTCGGATCCCTGGTGCTCGTGTTCCTGGGCACGACCGTGTTCTTCGGGCGCGACGAGTATCTTCAGTTGGCGCGGGACCACGGCGCCACGATCGGCACCCAGACCACGGTGGACGAAAAGGTCGGTGAAGGCCGGATTCGCCTGGACCCGGCGGCGATCGCGTCGAGCGGTATCGCCACGGCCGCGCTGCAGGCGGCGGATGCCGATCCGACCAGCGAGGTCTACGGGTCGGTCGTCGACATCAAGCCGCTGGTGGAGGCGCGCGGCCGCTATCTCGCCCAGTCCGCGGAGATCCGCGCGCTCCGCGTCGCCGCCGCAACGGCAGAGGCGGAGTTCAAGCGCGCCGATGCCTTGTACCGCGACGATCGCAACGTGTCCGAGCGCGTGATGCGCCAGGCCGAGACGGACTGGAAGACGGCGCGCGAGCGCCTGGTGGCTGCGGAAACCGCGTTGCGCGCCACGGTGGAGACCGCACGGGCCGAGTGGGGCGCCGTGCTTGCCGACATGGCCCTGAACGGCGGCGGCGCCGCATTCGCGCCGCTGCTTGCGCAGACCGAAGTCCTGCTGCAGATGACCTTGCCGTTCGATGCGGAACCGGCGGCCGCGAAGCGCACGCTGCGGGTGGCGCCGGCCGGAAGATCCGGCACCTCGACCGCCCGATTGATCGCCGCTGCGCCCACGTCAGCCGGGGGCGGGATGGGCGCCACGTACTACTACCGCGCGCCGGTCGCAGGGTTCCGGGCCGGTGCCCGGGTGGTGGGCCATCTCGGCCGGGACGCGGAGGCGGCGACGGGCGTCGTGGTCCCGGAGCGCGCCGTGGTCTGGCATGCGGGGCGGGCCTGGGTCTACGTGCGCGACGAGAAGGAGAAGGACATCTTCGAGCGTCAGCCCGTGTCGGCGTCGCAGTTGCTGCCCGGCGGCTGGTTCAATGCCGAGGGGCTGGAGGCGGGGCAGGAGGTCGTGGTCACGGGGGCACAACTGCTCCTGTCCGAGGAGCTCGAGTACCAGATCCGGAACGAGAATGAGGATTGATCGCCGCCTCCGCGCGGCCGGGGGCGGTGCTCCGGGATCCGGGCGCGACGCACCATGATCACATCGATCGTCCGGTTCGCGATCCGGTTCCCGGGCGTGGTCGTGGCACTCGCGCTGATGCTCGTCGCCTACGGCCTGTTCACGTTGCAGCGTGCACGGGTCGACGTGTTCCCGGAGTTCTCGCCGACGCAGGTCGTCATCCAGACCGAAGCGGCCGGCCTGTCCGCCGAGCTGGTCGAGCGGCAGGTCACGCAACCCATCGAGAACGCGCTGCTCGGGGTGTCCGGCATCGAGACGCTGCGGTCGCAATCCATCCCCGGACTGTCGATCGTCACCGTGCTGTTCGAGGACGGCTCCGACATCTACCGGAATCGTCAGGTCGTGGCGGAACGCATCACGGGGCTGGCCGGCAGCATGCCGACGGGCGTGGCAGCGCCTGCCATCACGCCGCTCACCTCTTCGGCGAGCACCGTGCTCGGGGTCGGTCTGACGGCATCGTCGCGATCGCTGGCCGACGTGCGGTCGCTGGCGGATGCGGTCGTTCGTCCGCACCTGATGTCGGTGGAGGGCGTTGCCGAAGTCAACGTCTTCGGCGGCGATGTGCGCCAGTGGCAGTTGCAGGTCGATCCCGCGCGTCTCGTGCAGCTCGGACTCACGCTCGACGACATCGTGGCCGCAGCGCGCGGCGCCACCGGTGTGGTATCCGCCGGTTACCTGCCCGGGCCCAATCAGCGCATCGCGATCGTCACCGACGGTCAGCCGCGAAGCCCGGCCGAACTGGGTCGGACGCTGCTGAAGGACGACGGTCGGCGCCTGATCCGCCTGGCAGACGCGGCCACCGTGACGGAGGGGGCCGCGGCCCCGATCGGCGCGGCGGCGATCAACGGGACGCCCGGCGTCTTCCTGATGGTGCAGGGGCAGCTCGGCAGCAACACGCTGGCGGTCTCGCGCGGTCTGGATCGCTCGATGGAAGAGCTGAAGCCGCTGCTCGCGCGGGAGAAGGTCACGCTGCACGCGGATCTGTTCCGGCCCGCCAATTTCATCGAGACCGCGGTGCGCAACGTGCGCGTCGACATCCTCGTGGGCTCGACGCTGGTGGTCATCGTGCTGTTCCTGTTCCTCTTCAACGTGAGGACGGCCGTCATCTGCACCACGGCCATCCCGGTCTCGCTGCTCGGGGCGGTCCTGCTGCTGCACGCGTTCGACCAACCCCTCAACATCATGGTGCTCGGCGGCCTGGCGATCTCGCTGGGGGAGGTCGTCGACGATGCGATCATCGACACCGAGAACATCTTCCGGCGTCTGCGCGAGAACCGCGCACTCGGTTCGCCGCTGACCGATGCCCAGGTGGCGCTCGACGCGTCGGTCGAGGTGCGCGGCTCCGTGGTCTACGCGACGTTCATCGTGGCACTCGTGTTCGTGCCGCTGCTCACGTTCGGGGGTGTCGGCGGCAAGCTGTTCTCTCCGCTCGGTCTCGCCTACATCCTGGCCATCCTCACCTCGCTCGTCATCGCCATGAGCCTCACGCCGGCGCTCTGCTACCTGCTGCTCGCGCGCGGTCGCCTCACCGCCGAGGACCCGCCGTTCGTGCGGCGGATCCGGCCGGCCTATCTCGGCGCGCTGCGGTCCATCGAGCGCACGCCCGGCCGCGTGCTCACGTTCACGGCCGGCGTCATCGCCGTGGGGCTCGCAGCCATTCCGCTGCTCTCCGGCGAGTTCATCCCGTCGCTGAAGGAAGGGCACTACGTCGTCCACATGAGCGCCGTCCCGGGGACTTCGGAGCAGGAGACGCTGCGCATCGGCACGCAGCTCACGCGCGCGCTGCTCAAGGTGAAGGGGGTCAGGTCGGTCGCGGAGTGGGTGGGCCGTTCCCAGAACGGCGCGGATACCTTCGGTCCGCACTACAGTGAGTTCGAGGTGGAGGTCGGCGCGCTCGAAGGGTCGGAGCAGGCGCGCATCCTCCGCGAAATCCGCGAGATCCTGGCGGGTCATCGCGGTGCGTTTCCCGGCGTCACTTTCTCCGTGAACACGTTCCTCACCGAACGCATCGAGGAGACGATCGCCGGTTTTCCGGCGGCGATGTCGGTCAACCTGTACGGCGCGGAGCTCGAATCGCTGGATCGCGACGCGCGCGAGATCGCCGAGGTCCTGTCGTCGGTCAGGGGCGCCGTGGACATCCAGGTGCAGGCGCCGGCGGGAACGCCGGAGCTTTCGATCCACCTGAAGAACGACCGGCTTGCCGGCGCGGGCCTCACGCCGAAGCAGGTGCTCGATACGGTGCAGACGGCGTACGAGGGCACGCGCGTGGGGCAGCTGTACGTGAGCAGCCGGCCGCTCGACGTCGTCGTCATGCTGGCGCCGTCGATGCGTCGCGCACCGGCGCAAGTGGGCGAACTGCCGCTCCGGACGGCCGCCGGCGTTGTCCGCCTGCGCGACGTCGCGGACATCGCCATGGGCGCGGGACGCTACAAGATCCTCCACGACGGCGGCAAGCGGATCCAGAGCGTCACGGTCAACATCGACGACCGGGACCTGCAATCGTTCTCCGACGATGTGAAGCGCGCGATCGCCGCGAAGGTCAAGCTCTCGCCCGGCAACTATCTGGTCTACGCCGGCGAGGCCGAAGCTTCGGTGGAGGCGCGCGAACGCCTCGTGTTCCATTCCCTGCTCGCGGGCTTCGGCGTGTTCGTGCTGCTCTACCTGGCCTTCAACAATCTGCGCAACCTCGGCCTCACCTTCCTGAACCTGCCGTTCGCCCTCGTCGGCGGCGTGGCGGCGGTGCTGCTCAACGGCGGCTGGATGACGCTCGGCTCGCTCGTCGGCTTCGTCACGCTGTTCGGCATCACGCTGCGCAATTCGATCATGCTGGTGTCGCACTACCAGCACCTGGTCGAGTCGGAAGGCCTGCCCTGGAATGCGGACACGATGCTGAAGGGGGCCGCGGAGCGGCTGCCGTCCATCCTGATGACGGCGCTGGTCACGGCATTGGGGCTGATGCCGCTGGCGCTGGGCAGCGGTCAGCCGGGCCGGGAGATCGAGGGGCCGATGGCCATGATCATCGTCGGCGGGCTCGTCACCTCGACGCTGCTCAACCTGCTGATCCTGCCCACCGTGCTGCTGCACTTCGGGCGTTTCGTGCCGGGACGGGCGCAGTCCGGTCTCGCGTGACGCGGAAGCTCAGAAGCGTTCGTCCGGCCCCAGGTAGCGCCACTGACCCAACGGAAGATCTTCGAGGCGCACGCGGCCGATGCGCACGCGCTTCAGGCCCACCACCTTCAACCCGACGAGTTCGCACATGCGACGGATCTGCCGCTTGCGTCCCTCGCGCAGCACGAAGCGGAGCTGGTCCTGGTTCTGCCAGCGGACCTGCGCGGGCTTGAGGGGTTCGCCATCCAGGGCCAGGCCGTGATTCAACAGGGCCAGTCCTTCGGCGGAGAGCCGACCGTCGACGCGAACGAGATACTCCTTGTCAATGGCCGAGTCCTCGCCGATCAGGCGCCGCGCGATGCGGCCATCCTGCGTCAGCACCAGCAGTCCCGTCGAGTCGATGTCCAGCCTCCCGGCCGGGGCGAGACCCCGAAGCTGGCTGGCGTGAAAGCGCGTGGGCGAACGGTCGGCGGCGTAGTGCGTCTCCGCGGTGATCAGCGTGACGGCGGGGCGGTAGCCATCCTCTGCCTGACCGGAGACGACGCCGACCGGTTTGTTGAGCAACAGCGTGATGCGTGCGTCCTGGGCGGTCCGTGCGGCGGACGAGAGCGTGATCTTCTGTGTCGGAAACACGCGTGTACCGAGCTCGGTGACCGGTACGCCGTCGACGTAGACCCAGCCACGCTCGATGTACAGATCGGCTTCCCGTCGTGAGCAGAGTCCCTGGGCGGCCAGCAACTTGGAGACGCGGACCTTGCCTTCGGCGTCGTCACGGGTCTCCGCGGGGTCTGTCGCCGGCGTCGGTCTCACGGAGACCGGTTTTCGCACGCCGGGGCGGGTGGCGGACCGGACGGCGGGGCGACGGGGGCGCGTATCGGGAGGCTTGGGCACGGCGGGATGCTAGCAGACGGTGCGGTCGCCCTGGCCCCTGCGACGCGGACCGGCACTCGCTTCCGGGTCAGGCGTCAGGCCGGTCGAGGCGCCCGGCAAGGGTGCTGTCGAGCGCCCGCGGAGGTCGGCAGCGCCGGATGCTTCGTGCTTCAAACGAAGACGGCCCGCCGTTGGCCGGCGGGCCGCTCCGTCATGTGCCGCGCGCGACCGCCGCCTACTTCTTCTGGCGCATTTCCGTTTCGATGATGATGTCCACGACGTCGGAGGTCAGTGGCGCGTAGAGACCCAGGTCGAAATCGCTGCGGCGGATGCGCGCCTTGCCCGAGAAGCCGATGTACGTGGCGCCGGCGTAGGCCTTGACGAACCCGGCCAGGGGATGGTCGCCGATGTGGTTGAGCGTCGCATCCAGCGTCACCGGGTGGGACTTGCCCTTCATCGTGAGGGTGCCGGTGATCTGGTAGGTCTTGGTGCCGGTCTTGCGCACGTCGGTGCTGACGAACGTGACCTTCGGGTACTTCGCGACGTTGAAGAAGTCCTCGGCCTTCAGGTGATCGTCCAGCGCCTTCACGTCGGTGTCGACGCTGGCCGGGTCGATCGTGACGGACACCTTGCTGTTCTCGGGCTTGTCGGCGTCGAACACCACTTCGCCGTCGACACTGTCGAAGCGCGCGTACTGGTTGGACATTCCCACGTGGCTGTAGGCGAAGATCACCTTGGTGTGGGTCTTGTCGAAGTTGAACGTCTCGGGGGCGGCATGGGCGGCCGTCATGCCGGCGGCGAGGACGACGGTGCCGAGCAGGGTGCGGATCATCAGGGGCTCCTGGGGTCGGTGGCAGGGAAGGCCGGATTCTACGGTTGCACTTCTGCCGATGAAGCGTGCAACATCGCGAACCCCATTTGCATTCCTGCATTGAACCGCCATGCTTTCCTCCCGCGATCTCGCCCTGGTCGCCGCGCTCGCGCAAGGGCGTTCCATCCGGGGCGCTGCCGAGCTGATGGGGGTGCACCCGTCGACGGTCTTCCGCCGGCTCGAGTATCTCGAGGGGGATCTCGGCGTGCGCCTGTTCGAGCGATTTCGCGACGGCTACGTCCCCACGGCGGCGGGAGAGGAACTGTGCGCCATCGCACGGCGCACCGAAGAAGCGCTGCTGCAAGCCGAGAGCCGCTTGCGCGGGCGCGACATGCGCCCGTCGGGCCTCGTCCGCGTCACGACGACGGACACGTTGCTCGCGTCGATTCTCGGGCCCGTGCTCGCGTCCTTCCGTCGGGAGCACCCCGACGTGGAACTGGAGGTCGCCGTCTCCAATCAGTCGTTCGATCTGATCCGCCGCGACGCAGACGTCGCCGTCCGCCCGACGCTGGATCCGCCCCAGAATCTCGTCGGCCGGCGCGTCGGTCAGATCGCGTTCGCCATCTACGCCTCGCCTGCCTGCCTGTCGCGCAACCGGGGCACCGAGATGCCGCTGGCGGACCAGCCCTGGATCGGCCTCGACGCCAGCCTGAGCCACATCCGGGCCGCGCAGTGGCTCGGGGGGCTCCTGAAGGGCCGGCAGCCGCCGATCCGCACGAACAGCCTGCTGGGGGCGATGCATGCGGCGCGGGCCGGGCTCGGGCTTGCGCTGCTGCCGTGCTACCTCGGCGACCTCGAACCCGCGCTCGAGCGCGTCGGTGAACCGATCCGGGATCTCGCCGCCAGCCTGTGGCTCCTGACCCACCCGGACCTGCGTCGCGTGGCGCGCGTCAAGGCGTTCATGGATTTCTGCCTTCAGGCCTTGCAGGACAAGGCGCCTGCCATGGAGGGCCAGCCGTCCCGCGCGCCGAAGCGGTCGGTCCGTCGCGCGAAGCGGCCGTGATCCGGAGCGGCGGCGCTGCGCTCAGGGGACGACGCCGCAGGCGATGCGCGCGCCGCCGCCCCCCAGCTTTTCCGGATGGTCCGCGTGGTTGTCGCCCCCCGCATGCAGCATCACCGATCGGCCGGCGAGATCGCTGACCCGCAGTCTCGGCGCCAGGACGGGATGGGTCGCGCGCCCGTCCGCTGTCACGAACAGGGCGGGCAGGTCGCCGAGGTGTCCATCCCCCCAGGGCCCCTCATGCCGGCCGGACTGGCTCGGATCGTAGTGACCGCCGGCCGACAGTGCCGGAATCGTCTTGCCGTCCTGTTTCTTGGGGGCACAACTCGGGTTCGTGTGGACGTGGAAGCCGTGGATGCCCGGTTGCAGGCCGGCGAGATCGGGCGTGAAGACGACGCCGCGGCGACTGTCTTCCGCGACCAGGGTGCCGATCGGGCCGCCGACGCCATGGGCGTCGACGGCGTTGATCGTGACGGTCACGCGCTCCGCCAGGGCGGGCAAGGCATGCGGGGCGAGGATCGCAGCGACGGTGATGCCGAGCAATTTCGTGGACTTCATGATGGATGCGTTCGCTCTCGTGTTGTCAGGGAAGGCGGAACCGGGATCGACCGCGCCTCGGAGGCGCCGTTCATTCGTGTGCGGCCGAGTCGAGGATACGACACCCGTGCGTGACGCGACGTGCCGACGCGCGCAATCGATTCTTCCGATCGGCGCATTCGACGGAATCAGCGGGTGTCCGGTTGCGCCGGCGCGGCACCGGTCGTAACGTCTCGATCGATGCCAGCCGCGAGTCGGCCGGCCGGGTGTCTGCCGGATCCGCCGGCGACCGAGACAGGAGTCATGCGCATGGCCACAGTGGACCTCACCCTGGAGAATTTCGACTCCGTGGTGACCGGCAACGATACCGTCATCATCGATTTCTGGGCACCGTGGTGCGGGCCCTGCCGTGGATTTGCGCCGGTGTTCGAGCAGGCGTCGGAAAAGCATCCGGACATCGTGTTCGCCAAGCTCAACACGGATGCCGTGCCCGAGATCGCGCAGCAGTTCTCCATCCGTTCCATCCCCACACTCATGGTCTTCCGGGAGAAGGTCATCCTGTTCTCCAATCCGGGCGCGATGCCGGCCGCCCAGTTCGATGAGCTGATCGGCCAGGTGAAGGCCGTCGACATGGGCAAGGTGCACGCGGAGATTGCGGCCCAGAGCGGCGCACAGGCGTAGGGGCACCGGACATGATCACGGTCGCCATCGAAAGCCGCGCGGACCTCGACCGGCTGGTCGCGTCCGGGGGTGCCATCCTGATCGAAGTGGTCGCTCCCGGTGATCCTGAATCGGACGCGGCCGCGGCAGTGTGCGATCAAGCGCTCTCGCGGTGCCCGGGTGTCACGCGGGCACGAATGGATTTCGGGACGGCCGGCGCGCTGGCGCGACTGTTCGGTGTGGCGGCCGCGCCTGCGCTCATCCTGTTCCGGGCAGGTGTCGGCCTGTACGCCGGGCCGGCTTCGTTCGGTCCTGCGCAACTCGAGGCACTGCTCAGGCGCGGTCTCGCGCTGGACATGGATGAGGTCCGGCGCGATCTGGATCGGGAGCGAGCCCGCTCGACGCCGGCCGGAGACCATCGCGCCTGCCCCATGAGTCGGCACGGCGAATTTCCCCAGTCACCGACGGGTGATTCCATCTGACGGAATTTTTGTTGCGGTGCTGCCGAGTGCGTGGCTTGGCCGAACGATAGTCAGTATCATATGTTGATATTACTGACCGCCCGGTCAGAAACGGGGTTCTCCCGCGATCGATCGGGTGTCGACGGGCCACGGGGGTGAAGTCGCCGGCCCGGATTCATTCAACAGAGATTCCGAGGTTTGCCCGATGACGCCTAGCCGCGCCCTGCTCATTTCCATTCTCGTTGCCGGCGTGGTCGGTTGCGGGTCCAAGACGGATGCTCCCCAAGGGGCTGCGCCTGCCAAGGCGGCCGACGGGAAGCCGGCCGCCCCTGCGGCGGGCGGGCCGCCCAAGGGTCTGCCCATCAAGGCGCAGAAGGTGAAGGTGGACGCCGTCCAGAACGAGATCAGCGCCGTGGGCACGCTCACCTCCGGTGAATCCGTGGTGATCCGCCCCGAGATCGCCGGGCGCGTCGTCGGCCTGCATTTCGAGGAAGGGCAACCGGTCGAGAAGGGCTCGCGGCTCATCACGATCGAGCCTGCCGAGTATCAGGCGCAGCTGGCCGCGTCGTCGGCCGATGCCCGGACCGAGACCCAGAAGTACCAGCGCGCCCGTGAACTCTTCGAGCAGAAGTTCGTGAGCCAGGAAGCGGTCGATCTCGCGCGCGGCAGCATGGAGCGCGCGCAGGCCAAGCGGCTTGCCGACGAGGTGCTGCTGGCCAAGACCACGATCAAGGCGCCGTTCAGCGGCCGGGTGGGTCTGCGCTTCATCAGCCCGGGCGCCTATGTGAAGGCCGGCGACGACATCGTCCGTCTGGAAAGCGTCGGCACCCTCAAGCTCGATTTCCGGGTGCCCGAGTTGTTCGTGTCCAAGCTGCGCGTCAAGCAGACCCTGGTGCTGCGGACCGATGCCTATCCGAACGAAGCCTTCGAAGGTCGCATCTACGCGCTCGAACCGGCCGTCGACGAGAAGACCCGCACGATCGTCGCCCGGGCCGAAGTCCCCAACCACCAGGGCAAGCTGCATCCCGGCATGTTCGGTCGCGTGAGCATCCTGCTCGAGACGCGACCCAATGCCGTGGTCGTCCCCGAGCAGGCGATCTGGCCGCAGGGACGGGACAGCTTCGTGTACCGCGTCGTGGACGGAAAGGCAGTGCTGACCAAGGTGAAGATGGGCGTTCGCCGCACGGGCGAAGTGGAAATCGCAGAAGGTCTCGGCCCGAACGACATGGTCGTGACCGATGGTCAGCTCAAGCTGAAGGACGGGGCGCCCGTGATGGTGCTGCCGGCCAAGCCGCCGGCGGCAGCGGATGCCTCGGCCGGCGGGAAGGGGCCGGCAGCCGGCTCGACGAAGACCGGCGGTTGATCCGACGCGCTCCCGGAGGCACACACCATGGTTCTGTCCGACATCTCCATCAAGCGTCCCGTGCTGGCCACCGTGATGAGTCTGCTCATCGTCCTGGTCGGCTATCTCTCGTACACGCGGATGTCCGTGCGCGAGTATCCGAACATCGATCCGCCCACGGTCTCGGTCCGCACCGTCTACAAGGGGGCGACCGCCCAGGTGATGGAAAGCGCCATCACCCAGCCGCTGGAGGATTCGCTCTCGGGCATCGAAGGCATCAAGACCATCAAGTCCCAGAGCCGGGAGGAAGTGAGCCAGATCACGATCACGTTCGTGACCTCCCGCGAGATCGATGGCGCCGCGAACGACGTGCGTGACCGGGTCGCCCGGATTCGCAAGAACCTGCCGGCCGCTGCCGACAACCCCGTCGTCTCGAAGATCGAAGCCGATGCCCAGCCGATCGTGTGGATCGCCTTCACCAGCGACCGCCATTCGCCGATGGAACTCACGGACTTCGCGGACCGCTACCTGACCGATCCGATGAAGGCGATTCCCGGGGTGGCCTCCGTGATCATCGGCGGCGAGCGCAAGTACGCCATGCGCGTGTGGCTGGACCGGGAGCGGCTCGCGGCGCAGGGGCTCACCGCCCAGGACGTCGAGGATGCGCTCCGGCGGCAGAACCTCGACTCGCCCGGCGGACGGATCGAGAGCACCCAGCGGGAGTTCACCGTGCTGGCGCGCACCGACCTGCGCTCGCCCGACGAATTCAACGACATGATCATCAAGGAAGTGAACGGCTATCCCGTCCGCCTCCGTGATGTCGGTCGCGCGGCCCCCGGGCCGTACGAGAACCGCAAGGTGGTCCGCGTGCGCGGCGAAGAAGCCGTCGGACTGGGAATCGTGAAGCAGTCGACCGCCAACACGCTCGAGGTCGCGCAGGCCGCCAAGGCGCTTCTGCCCAAACTCGAACAGACGCTGCTCCCCGGCATGAAGATCTGGGTGGCGGTGGACACCTCCAAGTTCATCGAGGCGTCGGTGGAGGCCGTGAAGTCGACCATCATCGAGGCGCTGATCCTCGTGGTGCTGGTCATCTTCTTCTTCCTGCGCGAGTTCCGCGCGACGCTGATCCCCGCCATCACGATTCCGGTGTCGATCATCGGCCACTTCACCTTCCTGAAGGCGATGGGGTTCTCGGTCAACACGCTCACGCTGCTCGGGGTGGTGCTGTCCATCGGCCTGGTCGTGGACGATGCGATCGTCGTGCTAGAGAACGTGCACCGACACATCGAGGAGGGGATGAAGCCGTTCAAGGCCGCGCTCCTCGGCAGCAAGGAAATCGGCTTCGCGGTCATCGCGATGACGATCACGCTGGCGGCCGTGTTCACGCCGCTGTCGTTCGCGCAGGGCAACACCGGCAAGCTGATGACGGAATTCGCCCTGACGGTGGCGACGTCGGTCATCGTGTCCGGTTTCGTCGCACTGTCGCTCGTGCCGATGATGTGTTCCAAGTTCCTGAAGCACGACCACAGCTGGGTCTACCGCAAGACCGAGCCCTTCTTCAACGGCATGACCAACGGCTATCGCTCGATCCTGAACGCCACCTTGCGGCACCGCTGGGTGATCGGCGTCGTGTTCGTGGCCGTGCTGGGCTCCATGTACTGGCTGTTCACGCAGCTGAAGTCCGAACTGTCCCCGGTGGAAGACCGGAGCCTGTTCCTGGCGTTCGTCGTCACGCCCGAAGGGTCGAGCATGTCGTACACGGACGGCTACGTGCATGCCGTGGAGGAGATCGCGAAGGGCATTCCCGAGATCGACACGATGTTCGCGGTGGTGGCGCCCGGCCTGGAGCGGCCGAACCCGGTGAACCTCGGCATCGCGTTCGCCGTACTGAAACCGTGGGAGGAGCGCACGCGCAGCCAGCAGCAGATCACCAAGGAACTGACGCCCAAGCTGTTCGGCGGGCTGCCGGGGGCGCTGTCCTTCGCCCTGAACCCGCCGTCGCTGGGGCAGAACTTCCTCGCGAAGCAGGTGGAGTACGTGATCTACGGCACCAGCTACGAGGAGCTGCAGGCCAAGGTCGGCAAGATCATGGCAAAGCTGCGGGAGTTCCCCGGCATCACGGGCCTGGATACCGACCTCAAGCTGAACAAGCCGCAACTGGGCGTGAAGATCGATCGCGACAAGGCAGCCACCCTGGGGGTGTCCATGGACACGATCGGGCACACGCTCGAAACGCTGCTCGGCGGCTTCGACGTCACGCGCTACAAGCACGACGGCAAGCAGTACGACGTGGTGGTGCAGATGGAGGACGACAAGCGCCGGCAGCCGAGCGATCTCACCTCGATCTACGTCCGGGGTGCCGACGGCGCACTGCACCAGCTGTCGAACCTGGTGACCCTGGAGGAGACGGTCGGACCGAAGGAGCTGAATCACTTCAACAAGCTTCGGGCGGCCATCATCAACGGCAACGTGGCGGGCAACTACAGTCTCGGCCAGGTCCTCGAGCACATCGATGGCCTGGTGCAGTCCGAGCTCGGCCCCGACACCCGGACGGACCTCGACAACGTCTCACGCGAATTCCGCGAGTCGAGCGGGCAGTTGTGGGTGACCTTCGGCCTGGCGCTGGTGTTCATCTACCTCGTGCTTGCGGCCCAGTTCGAGAGCTTCATCGGGCCCCTGGTGATCATGTTCACGGTGCCGCTGGCGATGACCGGGGCCGTGCTGATGATGTACATCAACGCGAAGATGGAGCATGGCGGCACGCTCAACGTCTACAGCCAGATCGGACTCGTGATGCTCGTGGGCCTGATCACCAAGCACGGGATTCTGATCGTCGAGTTCGCGAACCAGTTGCGCGGCCGCGGCATGGACAAGATGGAGGCCGTGGTCGAAGCCGCGACGCTGCGGCTGCGCCCCATCCTGATGACCACGGCGGCGATGGTGCTGGGTGCGGTACCGCTGGCGCTGGCCCACGGCGCCGGCGCGGAGTCGCGCCAGGCCATCGGCTGGGTGGTCGTCGGCGGTCTCGTGCTCGGAACGCTGCTCACGCTGTTCATCATCCCGACCGTGTACTCGCTGCTGGTCCGCAAGGTCCACCGGGAGCAGGCCGGAGAGGAACACGACGAACACGCAGCGCCCGCGGCCGCGAGCCTCGGGGAACAGCTGCCGTAGCGACTCCTCGGATCCCGTCGTGTCAGGACCCGGCCTCGTGCCGGGTCTTGCATTTCTGGCAGGGGCGGGGCGAATATCGGCCGGTCACGTGGAGCGGAGGGCACCATGGCCATGCATGATCGGAACCCCGGCAATGTCGGCGTCGTGCCGGTGGAGACGCTGCAGTCGATGAGCGGTCTCGCGTTCCTGCAAGCCTGGCGCGACGGCCGTCTGCCCGCGCCCCCCATGGGGGCGGCCCTCCGTTTCTCGCTCGCCGAGGTCGAACCGGGTCGCGCCGTTTTCGCCGGAGAGCCCGATGCGCGCTTCTTCAACCCGATCGGCACCGTGCATGGCGGCGAAGCGGCGACGCTGCTCGATTCGTGCATGGGACGTGCAGTCCATTCGCGGCTTGAGCCCGGCCGGTCGCATACTACGGCGGAAATCAAGGTCCAGTACGTGCGTCCGCTGACCGACAGGACGGGGCGCGTCACCGCGGAAGGCGTGGTGCTCCATTTCGGGCGCCGCATGGCCACCGCCGAGGGCCACCTTCGCGATGCCGAAGGCAAGCGCCTCGCCCATGGCACCACCACCTGCATGGTGTTCGGCGAACCATGACCGCCGCACCGTCGTCGTCGCCCTGGGTGCGGCGCCTCGCGCGCCGGGAGGATCTGGCCCGCATCGTCGAGATCTACAACGCCACGATTCCCTCGCGTCAGGTGACGGCGGATCTCGAGGCCGTCAGTGTCGCGTCGCGCGAACCGTGGTTTGCGGCACACACCGATGCACACCGTCCGTTGTGGGTCGCCGAAGCGGACGGTCAGGTGATCGCGTGGCTCAGCTTCTCGTCGTTCTACGGGCGGCCGGCGTATGACGGCACCGTGGAGATCAGCGTCTACGTGGACGAGGCGCACCGTGCACGGGGTCTCGGGCGGGAACTGCTTGCGGCGGCGATCACCCACGCGCCTTCCTTGAGCGCCCGCACCTTGCTGGGATTCATCTTCGCCCACAACGCGCCCAGCCTGCGGCTGTTCCAGCGTCACGGCTTCGAGACCTGGGGGCACCTGCCGAGGGTCGCGCAGCTGGACGGCATCGAGAGGGATCTGGTCATCGTGGGTCGCCGCGTGCCGTGAGTCCGGACCGCCGGGGGCGGCACCGACCGGCCGGCCGGCGCTTGCCGGAATCACAGGAGCTCACATGATCAGCCTTCGACGAGCCGATGCGCGGGGCCATGCCAATCACGGCTGGCTGGACAGCTTTCACTCGTTCTCGTTCGCGGACTACCACGACCCGAAGGAAATGGGATGGGGCACGCTGCGAGTCATCAACGAGGATCGTGTCGCCCCCGGCATGGGGTTCGGCACCCATCCCCACCGCGACATGGAGATCATCAGCTACGTGCTCGAAGGAGCGCTGGAACACCGCGACAGTCTCGGCACGGGGTCGGTCATCCGACCCGGCGATGTGCAGCGCATGAGTGCCGGCACGGGCGTCACGCACAGCGAGTTCAATCACTCCCGCGAGGACCTCGTCCATTTCCTGCAGATCTGGATCGTGCCGAATGCAAGCGGTGTGACGCCGAGCTACGAGCAGAAGCACTTCGCTGCGGCAGACAAACGGGGGCAGTTGCGGTTGATCGCCTCCGCGGCGGGTGCGGAAGGCTCCGTGTCCCTTCACCAGGACGTCCGGGTCTACGCCGCCCTGCTCGACGGGACGGACCGGGTCACCCTGCCGCTTGCGGCCGGACGTCTCGCCTACGTGCAGGTCGCGCGCGGCCAGGTCCGCCTGAACGGCGAGGCCCTCGCCGCCGGTGACGGGGCAAAGGTCAGGGATGAGGTCGCCCTGGTGCTCGCGGATGCCGTGAAGGCCGAGGTGCTCGTGTTCGACCTCGCGTGACCGGAGATTCCCATGCCGCTTGCCGCCACGCAGCGCTTGTATCTGGACGACCCGACATTGCTCGGCGTCGATGCCGTGGTGCTGGCCGTGGTGGAGGGCGAAGTCGCGCTCGACCGCAGCATCTGCTTTCCCGGGGGCGGCGGACAGCCCTGTGATTCGGGCACGTTGTCGGCGACCGCGGGACACGGCTCGTCGATCGTGTCGGTGCGAGCGGACGAAGACGACGTCGTCTGGCATCGGCTCGAGGCACCGCCGTCAGGTCTCGCGGCCGGGCAACGTGTCGCCCTGAGCGTCGATCCGGAACGGCGCCGCGCGCATGCCCGCCACCACACGGCGCTTCACGTGCTGAACACGATCGCACTGCAGGCGTACGGTGCGTGGATCACCGGCGCCCAGATCGGTGCCGACTACTCCCGCATCGACTTCAAGCTCGAGAAGTTGTCACCGGCGCTGTGCGCTGACCTGACGGACAGGGTCAATGCCGTGGTGCGAGGCGGTCATCGCGTCTCGGCGCAGTGGATGCCGGAGACGGAATTTCGCGATCGCGGCGACCTCCTGCGCACCCTCGAGGTCCGGCCGCCCGCCCGGGACGGGCAGGTGCGAATCGTCACGATCGAGGGGTTCGACGCCCAGGCCTGCGGCGGCACGCACGTCCGGTCGACCGATGACATCGGGCGGTTCTTCATATTCAAGACCGAGAACAAGGGCCGGATCAACAAGCGCCTCTACGTCCGGCTCGAGGCTCTCGAGTCCTGATGCCGTCGCTGCCCGTATTGCGGCGCACCAATGAAAAAAGCCCGGCAGAGCCGGGCTTTCTTCACTGGGGTCGCGTGTTCGAACGATCAGCCGAGCGGGCGGATGTTCGACGCTTGCTTGCCCTTGGGGCCGGTCGTCACGTCGAAGGAAACCTTCTGGTTTTCCTTCAGCGTCTTGAAGCCCTGGCCCTGAATCGCGGAGAAGTGCGCGAACAGGTCTTCGCCGCCGCCGTCAGGCGCGATGAATCCGAAACCCTTGGCGTCGTTGAACCACTTGACGGTACCAGTTGCCATGTAAGAAATGTCCTCTAACAAAGTTGAATTGCCGGGAACGAGCCCGAGCGAACGCGGATCAGGCCAGGGCGGCTGGTCGGACTGAAGTACCGGTAAGGGGAGGCACTGCGAGACGAGCTAGACACTTGCGGTGAGATCCTGCGAGCCCTCAAGATAGGCGCATTCCTCGTTGAACGCAAGCGTTTTTTCCGTGGACGCAGGCACCCACCCTTCGTGCGGGGCGCCCGCAGCCGTCCGACCGCCGGCCCGTTCGACCGGGTCCTCCCCCAATGCTTCGGCTTTCCAACTTACATAAGTCATTCGCGGGCGTCCGGGGCCGGGAGGTCTTGAAAGGCATCGACCTCACGCTCGCCGACGGTGAATACGTGGCCATCCTGGGCGAGTCGGGCATCGGCAAGTCGACCCTGCTCAATCTCATCGCGGGTCTGGATCGGCCCGATGCCGGACGCATCGAGCTCGATGGCGTGGATCTGGCGACATTGGCCGACGACCCGCTCACGCGCCTTCGACGGGCGAAGTTCGGTTTCGTGTTCCAGGCGTTCCACGTCCTGCCCTATCTCGACGTCGCCCGGAACGTGGCGCTGCCGCTGCTGCTGCTCGGGATCGATGGCGATGAAGCGGTCGCCCGGACGCAGTCCATGCTGGACGCCGTCGGGCTGGGCGAGCGGGGGCGGAGTCTGCCTCGCGAGCTTTCGGGCGGCGAATTGCAGCGCGTCGCCATCGCTCGGGCGCTGGTGCACCGGCCGACGCTCCTGCTGGCCGACGAGCCCACCGGCAATCTCGACCCGGACAATGCCACCGCCGTGATGCGCCTGTTCCACGAAACGCTCCGGTCGAGTGGGGCCGCCGGCATCCTCGTCACCCACTCCGAGCGTGCGGCCCGGTCCGCGGACCGCGTGCTGCGGCTGACGCGCAACGGACTGGAACCGCAGGCTTGATCGGCGCCGTCACGTCACGGGCGGGCTGGGTCGCCCTGGTCTTCGGTCCGCTGCGCCAGTCGCCCGGCCGATTGACGATCGCGGTGGTGGCCATCGCCCTCGGCGTCGCCCTCGGCCTTGCCGTTCAACTGGTCAACGGCACGGCCCTGGCGGAATTCGAACGGGCTGCACGCCAGGTGTCCGGGGATGCGGACCTCTCGATCCGCGGGACGCGCCCGGGGTTCGACGAATCGCTCTACGCCGAACTGGCCCGGCGTCCCGAGGTGGCAGTGGCCAGTCCCCTGGTCGAAGTCCACGCGCGGGTTCCAGGACTCGAAGGCTCGCTGCGCGTCCTCGGCATCGACCGGTTCCGGGCGGGGCAACTGCAGTCCGGGTTGATTGCGCCCGCTGCCGATGCGGCGGATCTGCTGTCGGACGATGTGCTGTTCGTCTCGCGTGCCGTGCTCACGGCGACGGGGCGGCGGGTCGGTGACCGGCTGCCCGTGCAGGCGGGGCTCGACGTCATCGAGCTTCGCATCGGCGGCGTACTCCCGTCCGGCAGCGAAGGCGCCAGGCTCGCCGTCATGGACATCGCCGCGGTTCAATCGCGCTTCCAGCGCCTCGGCCGCCTGACGCGCGTCGACTTGCGGCTGGTGCCCGGGACCGATCGCGATCGATTCGCGGCAAGCGTGCGATTGCCGGCCGGCGTGACGATCGAAACGCCCGACAGGGCCGGCGAGATGACTGCCCGCATGACCCGGTCCTATCGGGTCAATCTCAATGTGCTGGCGCTGGTGGCCCTGTTCACGGGAGCACTGCTCGTGTCCTCGACTCAGGCGCTGTCCGTCGCCCGGCGGCGCTCGGCCCTGGCCCTCCTGCGGGTGCTCGGCATGACCCGATGGCAGGTCGCCGCACTCGTTCTCGCGGAAGGCGCGATCGTCGGTGTGACGGGCGCGTTGCTGGGGGCGATCGGGGGAATCGCGCTGGCCCAGGCGGTCCTGGCATTCGTCGGGGCGGATCTCGGCGCGGGTGTCTTTGCCGAGACGAGCCCGGGCGTGGTGGTGACCGGGGGGCCGGTCGTCCTGTTTGCCACCCTGGGACTGGCGGCCGCCCTGCTCGGCGGGCTGGGGCCTGCGCTCGAAGCGGCACGCGCCGAGCCGGCAATCGCGCTGAAGTCCGGGGACGATGCCCGGGCGTTCGCCGCCTTGGCTTCGCCGCTCCCGGGATCGCTCCTGCTGGCCGCCGCCGTCCTGTGCGTCCCGTTGCCGCCCCTCGGCGGCCTTCCACTCTTCGGTTATGTCGCCATCGGTGCCCTGCTGCTCGGGACGATCCTGCTCCTGCCGAGATTGACGCGCCTCCTGATCCAGCGCGTGCCGACACCACGACGCAGCATCGAGGCGAGCCTCGCGTCGGCACGCCTGGCCGCGTACCCCACGCACGCTGCCGCCAGTCTTGCCGCGATCGTCGCAGCGGTCAGTCTCTCGGTCGCCATGGCGATCATGGTGACGTCGTTCCGCCACTCGCTTGTCGATTGGCTCGAGGGCATCCTGCCGGCGGACCTCTACGTTCGCGCCGGCGGAGACGGCGATACCGGATTCATCGACCCCGAAGCGCAGCAGCGGATGGCCGGCGTTCCCGGCGTCCGGCGCATCGAGTTCCTCCGGTGGCAGCAGGTGGTGCTCGATCCGCGTCGGGCGCCGGTGACGCTGATGGCGCGGGACGGGGTCGACGCCAATGCGGAGACGCGGTTGCCGAGCGTGGGAAACGTCGTGCGGGCACCGGCTGGTGTCCCGGCCGCGTGGATCAGCGAGTCCGCGGCGGCGATCTTCCAGCTCGAACCGGGGAGCCGCCTGACGCTGCCGCTTGCCGGTCGACCGACGGAATTCCACGTTGCGGGCGTCTGGCGCGACTACGCGCGTCCGGCCGGCGCCGTTCTCATCGACCGCTCGGTCTATGTGGCCGAGACCGGAGATCGCCTCGCCAACGACCTCGGCGTCTGGGCGAAGTCGACGTCGGCACTGTCCGGCGTCCGGGATGCGCTCCGGGCGTACTCGCCGGCAGGCCTCGAGCTGCTCTCGCCGGGCGACATCAAGGCCCGGTCGCTCGCCATCTTCGACCGCACCTTTGCCGTGACTTATGCGCTCGAAGGCATCGCCGTGCTGATCGGGTTGCTGGGTCTGTCGAGCGCCATTGGTTCGGAGGTGACGGCCCGCCGGCGCGAATTCGGCATGCTGCGCCACCTCGGCATCGCGCGAGGCCAGATAGCGCGGATGCTCGCCTTCGAAGGGGTGACGGTCACGGCCGTCGGACTGGTGCTCGGCGCGGTGCTCGGAACGGCGATGAGCCTGATCCTGATCCACGTGGTGAATCGTCAGTCGTTCCATTGGGGCATGTCGTTCCACGTCCCCTGGTTGCCGCTGGCGGCGTTCTTCGGTGCCATGTTGCTGGCGTCCGCCGTGACGGCGGTCGTCAGCGGCCGCCAGGTCATGGGCCGGGATATCGTGCGTGCGGTCCGGGAAGACTGGTGACGGTCGGTTCTACCGGCACGGCCGTGTGGCACACTCCCAGGCGTGACCCTCGAGCCCACCTGCATCGGCGTCGGGCGGCATGACCTCTCAAAACGGATCGCAGGAGACCCCCATGTTCCACTTCAGATCGACAACTGCCGCGGTATTCGGCGGGGCTTTGTTCACTTTGTCGTCCTTGGCCTCGGCCGTCACCGTCGCCCCCGGGACGGAGCATGGCCTGCTGTCCGGTGCCATTGGTGTGGTGCTCGATGCCAGTCCGGTCATCGACCTCAAGCTGGACGACACGGAAGCGACGGTCGGCGCCATCGGCGAACTGGGCTACCTGGCCCGTGCCCGGACCGAATACGGCGTCAACCATGGCTATGCGCAGGTCGTGGACGGAAGCGCTGCCGACGGGCCGGCCGTCGGTGCGCTGTCGGTCTGGGCCGACAAGTTCGTCGTCAGCGGTCCTGGGGGCGCCACCGGCGCCTTTGCGGCACCGGTCAGTGTCACGATCAGCGGCACGCTGGGCGCGGCTGACTATGCCGACGGCGGCTATGCCCTTTACTCGCTGACCGAGGCCCAGGCCCAGGCGATCCTGAACGGCGGCGAGGAGTTCGTGTTCGACCAGTTCGTCTACGGCCTGCCGACCGATCCCGCCTACGGCACGCCCGTGATCACGGATTTCCGCAGCAGCGAGACCTCGCCCGGCAGTGACGGATTCGTCCTGACCGGCACCGTGCAGGGTAACTATGGCGAAGCCTTCTATCTCGTCAGCGTGCTGAACCTCTACGCGGAACAGAACGGCCTGGTGGATGCGTCGAATTCCGCCGTGTTCGGCATCACCGCGCCCGTGGGCGCTTCGCTGGCCACAAGCAGCGGCACCCTCTACACGGCCGCGGTGCCGGAACCCGGGACCTATGCGCTCGTGCTGGCCGGGCTGGTCTTCGTGGCGACAACGGCTGCCCGGCGGCGGAGCGCCTGATCGATCTCGTTGCCTGCCTTCGAGTCGCGACGGGGAGCTGGAGGCTCCCCGTCGCGCTTTTCGGGCGTCGCGCATGCGCAGGCGCCCCTTGCTGATCGGCCTCGCCGTCCTGCCGCTGGGGCTGCGTGACGCGGTCGCGGCGGACTGGCCGACGGTCCGCTCCGACGTGCCTCTGCGGTTTCCGCGAGACCACGGCGCGCATCCGGCGTTTCGCACCGAATGGTGGTACGTCACCGGACAGGTGCGCACGGAGAACGCTCGGGCGCTCGGATTCCAGATCACGTTCTTCCGCTCGCGCCCCGGATTCCAGGAACACAGCCTGAGCCGGTTCGCCCCGAAGCAGCTCCTGTTCGCCCATGCGGCGATCGCCGATGCCGCTCATGGCCGGCTGCGGCACGACCAGCGGGCCGCGCGGGCGGGGTTCGGTCTGGCCGAAGCTGCCGAAGCGACCACGGACGTGAGGATCGACGACTGGTCGCTCGTGCTCGAGGGCGACCGCTATCGGGCGCACCTTGCTTCGCACGAATTCGGTCTCGATCTCGAACTTGCCGCGAGCCAGCCCGTGCTGCTGCAGGGCAAGGGCGGGGTCAGCCGCAAGGGTCCGACGCCGGCGCATGCGAGCTACTACTACAGTCGACCGCACCTGACGGTGACCGGGCAGGTGTCCCTTTCGTCCGGGCGTTCGGCCGTCCGAGGCGAGGCCTGGCTCGATCACGAGTGGTCCAGCGAGTACCTGGCGCCGGCCGCGGTGGGGTGGGACTGGACCGGGCTCAATCTGGCGGATGGCGGTGCCCTGATGGCGTTCCGCATCCGAGACGATCGCGGCGCGCCCCTGTGGGCGGGGGGCAGCCATCGTGCAGCATCGGGAGCGATCCGTGTCTTCGAGCCGGAAGCGGTCCGTTTCGAACCGGTGCGGTGGTGGACCAGCCCGCGCACCGGCGCGCGGTATCCGGTCGCCATGAAGGTGAGCGTTCCCGGCCTCGAGATCGAACTCGAGCCTCTGATGGACGACCAGGAACTCGATGCCCGAGGAAGCGTCGGCGCGGTCTACTGGGAAGGGGCCGTCCGAGCCGCCCGCGCAGCGCGGGGGCTCGGCAACGGCTATCTCGAACTGACGGGCTATTTCGGGAAGCTGCGCCTGTGAAGCGCGGGACGGCCGGACCGCGGCTGCCCCGCGACAGCGCAAACGGTCGGCTCAGCGGCGACGGCGTGCCGCCAGCCCCAGGCCCGCCAGGCCAAGCGCGAACATCGCGTACGTGCCGGGCTCGGGGACAGCGCCGATGACGCCGACGCCACCATCGGCGAACAGCACGACCGCGCCGGCGGAGTAGCCCGTCGGGTTCACGACCGCCAGGTCGGAATCGTTCAGTTCCATCGGCGTGCCGTTCACCAGGTAGGTCGCCAGGAACTTCGAATGCGTCGTTCCGGGGTTGAACGTGATCGTGATGTCGTAATCCGTCGCCGACGGATCGCTGGAAACCGAGATGCGGGCCGGCGCCTGGCCGGCGTCAGGGAAGGGACCGAAGGCGACCGGATCGCTCTGGCCGACGGGGAATGGCGGTGTGGTCCCGGTCCACTGGACCAGGAGCGACGCGCCCGGCACCGAGAACAGGGCCGGATTCACCGACATGAAGACGGAGCGAAGCTCCTCTCCGACGCCGAGATTGCCCCGGCCCGGCATGGGACAGCAGTCGCCCGGATTCGCCAGCGGCGGATCGTCGTAGGTCGATTGCACCGTGCTCACCTGGAATTCCACCGTGTGGGCCAGCGGCGCGAAGCCGTCGAGCTCGAGCAGTCGGATGTTGACCCACGGCTTGTTGCCGGCGGGCGCCTGCGGTGCGATCACCTTGTCCATGCCGAGATTGATCTCGGCGAAGGCCGGGGTGGCGGCCAGGGCGGACAGGCCGATTGCGGTCAGCCACTTTGTTGCGTGACGCGGTTTCATGAACGGGTCTCCCGTACGGTGGCGCGAACGTGCGCAGGCGCGCCTTTGGACATCGACAGCCCCGCCGCACGGGACTTCGAGTCAAAGGAATCAAAGTCGCGGGGGTCCGGTATCGGCGCGATCGGCACCGGTCACGCGAGCCGTCAGGACGCTCGTCGGACCGGTCGTCATGACCGCGTGAAACCGCCGGACCGAATCTATCGAGACCGCCCGACGCCGACATCACCCGTTCAGGTGATGCGATGTCACGGTCGGATCGGAGCGCGGCGGGGGTGTCGGCGCGAGAGGGCCGCCGTCAATGCAGTGCCGACTGGAGGCGCATGCAGAGTCGGATGAGATCGCTCTGCCGGTGCAGGTCGGTCTTGGCGTAGATGCTCTTCAACTGGCTCTTGACCGTATGGACGCTCGTCCCGAACCGCTCCGCCATCTCCTGCGTCGTGAGTCCGTCGAGCAGGCCGTTCACGACCCGTGCCTCGGCGCGGGTCATCGCGAACGCCAGGCGCAGCGGCTCGTCGAGACTGCCCGAGGCGGCCTCGGGATCCTGGAGCGTGATCGCGATCGCCGCGCCGAGCGGGAGGCGTGCAAACGGATGGTCGCGCGACAGCGCCGACACCCGAAGGACGTAGGGCGGACGGGACGATCCGCGCGACACCTGGATGATCCGGCGCGCCGGATCCGTTGCCGAATCGTCGGCCCGCTGACAGGCCTCGATCGCCTGGCTGATCCGGGCCGTGTCGAGGGTCGTCTCACCTGCGAGCCTCTCGCCCGGCAGGACGTGCAGCCCGTCGGCGCGCGCCACGATGCGGGCCGCCTTCGCGTTGCGATGGAGCACGCGCCCCGCCGAGTCGCACAGGATGACGCCATCGCCGATGTGTTCGAACATGATGGCGGCCGATTCCAGCGCGAACCGCTCCCGGGCCATTCGAAAGGCGACGCGGAGGGCGTGCTCCACGTACGGGAGCACCGTCCCGAGGCGCACACGCACGGCCTGCGCGCTCGACGCATCGCGTCGAAGCGAGAATGCCCCCAGCAGGGCATGCGGAAGCTTCAGCGGATCGGACGGACGCGCGGATCGCCAGCACGAGTCCCGGTAGTCCGGGCAGCGCCGGCACGGCGTGTTCAGGGGAAGCGCGGTCGATGCCTCCGCCGGCGGGTCGGGCGCATCGTCCCCGACACACAGAGCCGCGAAGACGCCTTCGCGGTCACGGGGGAAGTGGTGTCGTCGCCGGATCGTCTCGTCGTCCGGGGTGGCGTCCCAGGGGGTGCGCAGCGGCAGGTGGTCGGACGCCCACACGAAACCGTCGCGGGCATCGCTGCCGGTCGAGCCGAACACCACGACTTCATCGCAGCCGACATATCGACCGATCGAGCGCAGCGCCGCAGGCCAGTGGTCAGGCGCCAGGGCCGCCGTCAATAAAGTATCGAGAATCGGCCGGGCAGGGTTGCCCGCGTCGGCGGGCACGCCATTCGATTGATCGCCGGACATGTGGTCCTCCCCCGATCCCTTCTTCTCTTGGTGGCCGGCGCCCCGGCCGTCCTGACCGGTACAAGGCTTTCCTGCCCGTCGCGCAGAAGCCCGCCACGCCCTTAGTCTGCGCGTGCCGGATGACCATTGTCATGTGCATATTCACGCGATCATGGGGCTTTGTTCACAAAGGGCGGTGTCTGGCGTCGAGGCGCGGTCGACGCCACCGATAAGGTATGGAAATGACTATGAAGACCGGAATTCCTATCGGGGAAATCGTGGCGTCGGGAGGCAGCGGGCCCGTGCCCCGCCTTGCGGGCGGCTTCACAGTTCTTTACGCACCGCACACATCTGCGCAAGTTGCTGCCGCCAGGATGGCACCCATGCACTGCACGTTGCGGTGTCCACCCGATGGAAGGAGAACGACATGGCTCATCCCGAAAACCCCGATTCCCGGACCTCCACCCCGACCCGTCCGAAGCGGCGCTTCCTCGCCGGTCTCCTCACGGGTAGCATCCTCGGCGGCCTGATGGCGACGACCGCCGGATTCGTCGCGCATGCCCAGGACGGTCCCCGCTGGCTCGGGGGGCGCTGCATGCATGCCGGATGGGGCGGTCACGACCGCATGAATCCGGAGGCGATGCGCGAGCGTCTCGAGTTCGGCACCGACTGGGCGCTCTCCCGCATCCAGGCGACCGACGCCCAGAAGGCGGCCACGCGTGAAGTCGTGCTGGCAGCGTTCAACGACGTGGCCGCGCTTCGCGAAGCGCACCACGCGAATCGGAAGGCAATCATGGAAACGCTGACGGCGGATGTCGTCGATCGAGACAGACTGGAGGCCCTGCGCAAGGCCGAACTGGCGCTCGCCGAACAGGCGTCGAGCCGCATCACCCGCGCCCTGGCGGACGTGGCGGACGTCCTCACACCCGAGCAACGCCGTGCGCTTGCCGAGCGTTTTCGCAAGCACCGCGGTCCGCTGGGCTTCGACGACGATCGGCCCGCGCCCACCAAACGCAGCTGAGGTCGTCCCCATGGCATCGCGCCTGCTGATGATCGAGGACGATGCCGCGCTGGCGGCGATGGTGGCCGAGTATCTGTCCCGTTCCGGATACGAAACCACCGTCGCCGCGACGGCGCGCGACGGGCTGGCGCGCGTCGCCCGGGAGACTTTCGCAGCGGTGCTGCTGGACGTCATGCTGCCCGATGGCGACGGCTTCGATGTCTGCCGGGAGATCCGGGCGCGACACGACGTCCCCATCCTCATGCTCACGGCCCGGGGCGATCCGGCCGACCGGATCGTCGGGCTCGAACTGGGGGCCGACGACTATCTTCCGAAGCCCTTCGAGCCGCGTGAACTGCTTGCCCGCATCAAGGCCATCCTGCGACGAGGGCGCGTGAAGAACGATTCCCGGGAGCGGCTGAGCTTCGGCCGACTGGAGATCGACCGCGATGCGCGCGTCGTCACGCTCGATGGCGAGCCCCGGCCCCTGACGGCCTACCAGTTCGATCTGCTCTGGGTCCTGGCATCGAGCGCCGGGCGCGTGCTCTCCCGGGATACGCTGATGGACCGCCTGCAGGGGCACGAGCTCGAGGCGTTCGATCGCAGTCTCGACGTGCATGTCTCCCGCATCCGCGCCGCCATCGAGGACGACCCGAAGCAGCCCCGCCGGATCCTGACGGTGCGCGGGGCCGGCTATGTCTTCGCGCGGGCGCAGCCCTGAACGTCACGCATGCGGCATCTCTACCTCAAGATCTACCTCGCGTTCCTCGGCATCCTGCTCGTTTTCGCGATGCTGATGGCGGGTCTGTGGTGGCTGGCCCCGCACGAACCCGAAGGTACGCGCTACGCGGAGTCCGTCACCGCCCTCGTCGCGGAAGCGCTCGGCCCGCCCGACGACCCGCCCGTGCGCCTGCAGGAGCGGCTCGATCGCATCGCGCGCAACACACCCGGGCAGGTGACCGTCCGATCGGTTCGAGGTGAACTCCTGGCGCACAAGGGCGAACCGCTGCCATGGCCGCCCGGCGGCATCGAATCGACCGGCGTCGTGCACGGGCGCGGGCAGGCGCCGATGTTCGTGCTCAAGCTGGACGACGGCCGCTCGGTGATGCTGCGGTCGGCCCATCGGCCGCGCTGGTTCGGTCTCGTGGCCGCCCTCGCCCTGCTCGCGGTCACGACGGCGGCCGGTGCCTACGTGCTGGTCCGACGGATCACCGCCCGACTCGAGCGTCTCGGGAGCGCTGTCCGGGCGCTGGGCGGGGGCGACCTCGGGGCGCGCGTGCCGGTCGAAGGCAACGACGAAGTGGCCCGCCTCGCCGGGAACTTCAACGAAGCCGCCGGTCGCATCGAGCAGCTCGTCGAGGCACACCGCGCGCTGCTGGCCAACGTTTCCCATGAACTGAGGACACCGCTGTCCCGCATGCGCCTGGCGCTGGAACTGCTGCCCGCCGATGCCCGACCGGAATTGCGGCAACGAATCGACCGCGACATCGGCGAACTCGACGCCCTCGTCGGCGAACTGCTGCTGTCGAGCCGCCTCCATGCCCAGCCCGAGTCGCTGGATCGCGAACCGGTCGATCTGCTGGCGCTGTGCGCCGAGGAGGCCGCGCCGTACGGGGCGGTGGTGGGCGGCGAGCCTGCCGTGGCGTCGGTGGACGAGCGACTGCTGCGCCGGCTCGTGCGCAATCTGCTGGAGAACGCGAAGCGCTATGGCGGCGGCGACATCGACGTCGATGTGACGTCCGAGGGCGCCGGGACGATGCGCATCGTCGTGGCCGATCGCGGTCCCGGCGTCGCCGACACGGAGCGCGAGCGGATCTTCGAGCCCTTCTACCGGCCCGCCGGCTCGCCGGAAACGGGACAGGGTTTCGGGTTGGGACTCGCCCTGGTGCGGCAGATCGCCCGCGAGCATGGCGGCGACGTGGCCTGCCGCCCGCGGGACGGCGGCGGCAGCCGCTTCATCGTGACGCTGCCGACGTCGCCGACGCGAGCGTGAGGTCCGTCACGCCGGCAGCAACGCGCCGGGTTCCAGCACCGTGCGTTCGCATTCCGCCGCGGCGACCGGGCGGCTGAACAGGAAGCCCTGCATCGCGTCGCATCCCTGGCGCGCGAGGAAGTCCCGCTGCAGGGTCGTCTCGACGCCCTCGCCGACCACGTCGAGCTTCATGCTGTGCCCCAGCGCGACGATGGCCCGGACGATGGCCGCGTCGTCCGCATCCCCCGGGATGCCGGCGACGAAGCTGCGGTCGATCTTCAGGCCGTGCAGGGGAAAGCGTCGCAGGTAGTCGAGACTGGAGTACCCCGTGCCGAAGTCGTCGATCCACAGCCGCACGCCCATCTCGTTGAGCTGGCCGAGCACGCCGGCGGCGCGATCCACGTCGTGCATGATCGACGACTCGGTCAGTTCGAGATCGAGGGCATCGGCCGGCAGACCGGTTCGGGCCAGGCAGTCGGTGATCATCGCGAGCAGCGACGGCGCGCGGAACTGGCGGGCCGACAGATTCACGGCTACCCGCAATGTCGGACACAGCGTTTCCCGCCAGCGGCGCGTCTGCTCGCAGGCGTTCTGCAGCACCCATTCGCCGAGCGGCACGATCAGACCCGTTTCCTCGGCGACCTGGATGAACGCGCCCGGCTCCACGAGTCCGTACGCGCGGCTGCGCCAGCGCACGAGCGCCTCGAGGCACAGCGCGCGCCCGTGGCGCACGATGGGCTGGTGGTGCAGCACGAATTCGCCCCCCGCCAGCGCGCGCCGCAGATCGCGCTCCAGGGTGAGGCGCTCGATCGCGCGGGTCGTCATGTCGTTCGTGTAGAACTGCACGTTGTTCTTGCCGAGCTCCTTGGCGCGGTACATGGCGTTGTCGGCATTGCGGATCAACGTGTGTGCCGCCTGCCCGTCGCTCGGGAACAGGCTGATGCCCGCGCTCGCGGTGACACCCACTTCCTGGCCCCCCACGTTCACGGGCTCCGCCACGGCGCGGATGCACTTGTCGACGACACGTCCCACATCCCCGGGACCGGCGATGTCCGTGAGCACGAGAACGAATTCGTCGCCCCCGATCCGTCCGACCAGATCCGTGGCACGCACCTGCCCCCGGAGCCGCTCCCCCACGACCTTCAGAAGCTGATCCCCCGCGTGGTGGCCGAGCGTGTCGTTGACCAGCTTGAAGCCGTCGAGGTCCACGAACACCACCGCCACTTCGTCCCGCCGCCGGCCGGCGCTCGCGACCGCGTTCTCCAGCCATTGCGACAGGTGGGTGCGGTTCGGCAGGCCGGTCAGGGGATCGTGGTGTGCGAGATGCGCGAGCTGGGCTTCGGTGCGGCGTCGTTCGCTGATGTCGCGGAACACGAGCACGGCGCCCATCAGGGTGCCGTCGTCGTCGACGATGGGTGCGGCCGCGTCGTCTATCGGGACCGTCTCGTCGTCGCCGACCCGTACGGCGGACCCCGCCACCAGCGTGACGGTCTCGCCGGTCGCGAGCGCCTCTTCCACGGGATTCGGCACGAGCTTCCCCGTGGCCTCATCGAAGGGCGAGAACACTTCGCGAAGCGGCCGGCCGAGCGCCTCGTCCTGTTTGCGGGCCAGCAGCCGCTCCGCCACGGGGTTCAGGAACCGGACGCGTCCCGCCGCATCGGTGGCGATGACCGCGTCGCCGATGCAGTGCAGCGTCTTCGCGAACCAATGCTGGGTCTGGCGCAGCTGGCGTTCCGTCGCGTGCTTGACCAGGGCCACCTCCACCGCCGCACGCAGCTCGTCCGGGCGGAACGGCTTCAGCAGGTAGCCATAGGGGGCCGTCAGGCCGGCGCGGCTCACGGTGCTCTCGTCGCTGTAGGCCGAGAGGAAGACGATGGGGACGTCGTGCGACGCGCGGATCCGGGCGGCCGTGTCGATGCCGTCCATCGGCCCCTTGATGGCCACGTCCATGAGGACGAGATCCGGCCGGAGCGCCGCCATCTTCTCGATGGCGCGAGCGCCGGTGTGCGCGATTCCCGCCACCGTGTAGCCGAAGCTCTCCACATGGTGCTGGATGTCGAGGGCGATCACGCCTTCGTCCTCGACGATCAGAACGGAACCCTTGCTCATTTGGCCTTGTCCTCGTCGAGAAAGGTGACCGTGAACGCCGTCCCCTGACCGCGGGCGATATCGAGCGTTCCGGACAGTTGTTCGGTCAGTGTCGCGATCAGCCGCAACCCGAGCGAGCGGCTGCGGTGTACATCGATGTCGGCGGGCAGTCCGACGCCGTCGTCGGCGACCGTCAGCACCCAGTGGCGCGCTGCCGGCCCGGCGCGGAAGCGGACCATCACCGTGCCCCGGTCGCGCCCCGTGAAGGCGTGCTTGAATGCGTTCGAGACGAGTTCGCTGACGATGAGGCCGCAGGGGATCGCGGTCTCGATCCCCATGGGGGCCTGAAGGACGTCGGCCTCGACACGGATGCCTCGCGCCTGCGCATGGGTGGCGTGAGACAGCTGCTCCACCAGGGTCTGCATGTAGTCGCCGAAGTCGACGCGCGCCAGATCCTTCGAGCGGTAGAGCTGCTCGTGCACCAGGGCCATCGACTGCACGCGGCGGACGCTGTCGTCGATGGCTGCCGTGAAGCGGTCCTCGCCGAGTTCGCGACCCTGCATCTGCAGCAGGCTGGTCACGACCTGGAGATTGTTCTTGACGCGGTGATGGATCTCCTTGAGCAGCGTCTCCTTCTCGTGCAGCGCGGCCTGTACCCGTTCCTCGGCGAGCTTGCGGCCCGTGATCTCCTCGACCACGCCGATGAAGTAGTCGGGCGTCCCGTCTTCCGCGGTGGCGAGGGAGACGGTGAGGTTGACCCAGACGTGCGTGCCGTCGCTGCGCAGGTAGCGCTTCTCGAGAGCATACGTGTCGACTTCCCCGGCGAGCAGCGCGCGTACGTTGTCGAGGTCCGCGGGCAGATCGTCGGGGTGCGTGATGTCCGAGAACGTGAAGCGCAGCATCTCGGGCGTCGAATAGCCCACGATCTCGCAGAAGCGGCGGTTGATGCGCAGGAATCGTCCGTCCGGGGCAGAGTGGCACAGTCCGACGGCCGCCTGCTCGAACGTCCCGCGGAAGCGCGACTCGCTGCGCCGGAGGGCGAGCTCCGCGAGCTTGAGGCGCGTGATGTCGATGTGCGTACCGACGACGTAGTCGTTGCCGTCGGGCAGCCGGATCGCGCACTTCGTCTTCAGATACCACAGATCGTGTCCGTCGGCATCCCGGTTCGTCTCCTCGACCACGAGCGGCCCGGTCGCCGAGAACGCCGCATCGTCTTCGTCCCAGTAGCCGTGCGCGATCTCCGGTGTGAAGACGGCGTCGTCCGAGGCCCCGAGCAGCCGCTCGCGCGGCAGTCCCATCAAGGCGCAGAAGCGGTCGTTCGCGAGCACGAAGCGGTGCTGGCGATTCTTGACGAAGAGCGTCTCCGGAATGCCGTTGATCAGCGCATCCAGGAACCGCCTTGCCTGGGCCGTCTCCTGCTCGGCGATCTTGCGATCGGTGATGTCGGCCCCGAGGCTCGCGCAGAAGGCCCGGCCGTCGGGCAGGCGGAAGCCGTACTTCGTCTTCAGGAACCAGCGCACCCGGCCGTCGCGGTCGATGCGCTGCTCCTCGACGATCACCGGGTCGGCACTGCGGACCGCGCGTTCGTCCTCCTCGTAGTACCGGGCGGCCACTTCGCGCGGGTGCAATTGGGCGTCGGTGCGGCCGATGAGTTCGGCCGCGGACTTGCCGTACCACTCGCAGGTGGCCCGGTTCACGAGGACCCACCTCCGGTCCAGATCCTTGATGACGATGATGAGCGGGATCGCATCGATGAGGGCGGCCAGGAAGCGTCGCTCGCGCGGACGGCCGGGGTCGACGCCCGTGTCGTCCCAGACCAGCACTTGTCGCTGGAACAGGTCGTCGCCGGCCGTGTCGTGGCAGGCCGCGCCGGAGAACGCCTCCGCGGGGACTTCGTCCAGGGGAACGTCGGAGGATGCGGCGGCGGTCACGAGAGCGGGGAGTGCCGACGCACGGTCAATGCACGTTGCCAGTTGAGCGGCCAGGGCTGCCGTCGTCGGGTCGCCGGAGACGCCGGCCGCGAATCCGTCCTGCCGCTCGACGAGAAGGGCGCCCACGACCCGTCCGCGGCCCTTGAGAGGCAGGCAGACGCGGTGCGGCGCCGCCGGCTCGCCGTCGAGCCAGGGCGTGCCTTCGCGGATGACCTGTGCGAGCGGCAGGTTCATGACATCCGGGTATTCGCTCGGCGGAGCGGCGGCCGAGACCGGCGGGGTGTCGCCACGGTGGCAGACGACATGGACGCGTTCGGCGCCGCCGTTGTCGGCGGGCAGGAAGACGGCGGCCCGGTCGGCGTCGAGTTGCCTGCGGAGAAGCTCGGCCACGGCGGAGGCGCCGGCGTCGTCATCGCACGCCTCGTTGCAAAGGCGAATCGCCAGCGCCAGGGTGTCGAACCCCGCAGCCTCGAGAACGGGTCGAGCGATGTGGTCCATGACTACCTCCCCCGGGTGACGGTGGGTGGACGGACGGCGGGCCGGACCGTGCACGGCGACAAGGTCGCGCAACGCTGGGAATGGTCTGATCGAGACGCGCGAGGGCACGGAACCCTGCGGGCGGCTGACTTCGTCGGCTGGAGCCGGGTGTGCGTCGAGCACCCGGTGACCCGGACCTTCGCGCCTTCCGCCCACTGGACCGCCGTCGCGACCACGCGACTCGACCAGACCCTCCCTGAGCCTGACATCGGTAGGTCACACGCTGTCTTTAGGGTGCCGGGATGTCCGGAAGTTCGCAATGCCGACGGCGTATGAGAGTCCGGCTATTGGCCCGGGACCGTGCGGCGGGCAACGTGCACACCGTATCGAGACCGCGGGGCGACCCTCAGCGGCCGGTGAACGACCGGTTTGCGATGTCCCCCAAACAGAGCAGAGGTGACGTCATGGAAGATACCTATCGTGAAGCGCCGCCGTCCTCCGGTCAGCGGCGCGCATCCGCCGGACTGGTCCGGCAGCACGCGGTCCATCAGGCGCTCGGCGCCGCCACGGCGAGCGTGATGCGGCACGCGGGACTGACGCACGGCATGCGCGTGGCCGACATCGGGTGCGGGGTCGGGCTGGTCACGCTCGAACTCGCCCAGTCGGTCGGCGAGGCCGGACTGGTGGTCGGGATCGACAGCGACGAGACACAACTCGATCAGGGGCGTCAGCTGGCTGCCCGGTCGCGCGTGAGGAACGTCTGGTTCGACACCGGATCCGCCGAGGATTCGGGGCTGCCGCGGTCGTCCTTCGACCTGGTGTTCTGCCGGGGTGCGCTGGGGCGGTCGGTCAGACCGGCCGGCGCCCTGGCAGAGCTGGTGGCGCTGCTGGCGCCCGGCGGCGTGCTCGTGTGCGAGGAGCTCGAGAATGCGCCCGACGGTCCGGTGATGCTGCCGGGCGGACGCGTTCCGAACCGCCCCGATGCCTCGCGAAGAGGCGCTGCCGCCACCGTGTCCACGGGGTTCGGCGCCTCATTGCCCGGGGAGATGCGGGCGCGCGGTCTGCTGCGGATCGGCGTGTCGTTCTGTCGTCCGGTATCCGAGCGCCAGTCTGCCGCGCTGGCGGGCGGCATTCTTCCGAGCGGCCTCGCGCTATGGCAGGTCTGGGGACGCAAGCCGTCGGAACCGTGACCGCGGTCGCCGATAATCGCGCATCGTCTCCCCTCTCCCGGAGTTCGCATGCGCATCGCCGTCGGCGGTTTTCAGCACGAGACCAACACGTTCGCCCCCAGCCAGGCCACCTATGAGGAATTCGTGCGCGGCGGCGGCTGGCCGCCGCTGCTCAGAGGCGACGAACTCTTCGACGGAACGGCCGGCATCAATCTCCCGATCGCGGGAGCGATCGAGGCGCTTCGCCAGGCTCGCCACACCCTCGTGCCCACCGCGTGGGCTGCGGCGAGTCCGTCCGCGCACGTCACCCGGGAGGCTTTCGAGCGCATCGCGGCCGACATCGTCGAACCGCTGAGACGGGCCGGGCCGCTCGACGGGGTCTACCTCGACCTGCATGGCGCGATGGTCACCGAGCATTTCGACGATGGCGAAGGCGAACTGCTGGGCCGGGTGCGCGCGGTCGTGGGGCCCGACGTGCCTGTCGTGGCGAGTCTCGATCTGCACGCGAACGTCACGGCCGCCATGGTGCGGCAGGCCGACGCGATGGTCGCGTATCGCACGTATCCGCATGTCGACATGGCCGAGACCGGCGCCCGCGCGGTGCATTTGCTGGTTCGTCGCCTCGAGGGGGGGCCGCGCGATCATGTCGCGATTCGTCGACTGCCGTTCCTGATTCCGCTCGGCTCGCAATGCACCATGCTGGAACCGATGGCGTCGGTCTACGGCGAGTTGTTGCGCCATGAAGGCAAGGGCGTCGGATCGGTGTCGTTCACGCCCGGCTTTCCGGCGGCCGACTTTCCCGAGTGCGGGCCGGTCGTGCTGGCCTATGGCCCCGATCGCGACGCCGCGGAGTCCGCTGTCGAGCGCTTCGCGCAGGCCATCACGGCGCGCGAGATGACGTTCGGCATCGATGCATGCCTGCCGGAAGAGGGCGTGCGACGTGCGATCGCCCTGGCCCAGCGGGCGACACGGCCCGTCGTCATCGCGGACACGCAGGACAATCCGGGCGCCGGCGGCAATTCCGACACGACGGGAATGCTCCGAGCCCTGGTCGGCGCGGGGGCGCAGCGCGCCTCACTCGGACTGATGGCGGACGAGACCGTCGCGCGTGCTGCACACGCCGTCGGCGAAGGCGGGTCACTCGAGATCGCACTCGGCGGAAAGTCCCGGATCCCCGGCGACACGCCTTTCCGCGGACGGTTCGCGGTCGAACGCCTGTCCGACGGCAAGTTCACGTGCACGGGACCGTTCTATCGCGGCGCCCGGATGAATCTCGGGCCTTCGGCCTGCCTGCGCATCGGTGGCGTGCGCGTCATCGTTGCCTGCGAGAAGCCCCAACTGGCCGACCAGGAGATGTACCGCTTCATCGGTATCGAGCCGACGCGCGAGGCGATCCTCGTGAACAAGAGCTCCGTGCACTTCCGCGCCGACTTCGCGCCCATCGCCGAGGAGATCATCGTGTGCAAGGCACCCGGACCGATGCTCGCGGATCCGGGCGACTTTCCGTGGAAGCGCCTGGCGAAGGGGCTGCGCGTGCGGCCGGGCGGGATGGCGTTCGGAGTGGCCTGAGGCGACAGCCTCCCGGGGAAGGGGAGATGCGATGAAGTGCGCTCGGCCCGTAGACGGCTCCCGCCGGGGTCGGCGGTACGGCCAAGCCCGCTGGATGGCGACCAATTGCCCAAATTTTGGTAAAAAGTCGCGACTATTGGCCAGCGAGTAGGCAATAAGTCGCAAGAACCGTTATCTGGAAGACCAACTTCTCGCTGATCTGCCGCGCAAGATGGTCATGCTCACTGGGGCGCGTCAAGTCGGAAAGACGACGCTTGCCCGGCAACTCATGGCCCGATTCCATGGCGCCGAATACCTGAACTGGGACATCCCGGCGGATCGCGCGATCCTCGCTCGGCAGTCCTGGAATCCCCGTGCCGGCCTGATCGTGCTCGACGAGATCCACAAGATGCCCGCCTGGAAGCTCTGGCTGAAGGGCGTTGTGGATGCGAAGCCGGAAGCGCAAGCGCTCCTCGTCACGGGCAGCGCGCGTATGGAAACGTTCCGTCAATCGGGCGAGTCCCTCGCCGGTCGCTATCTCCACCTCCATCTCGATCCCATTTCGGTGCGGGAATGGTGCGGGCACGAGTCCGTCTCGCCTGACGTTGCTCTGACGCACCTGATGAATCGCGGCGGATTCCCGGAACCCTGTCTTGCGGCCGGCGACGACGATGCACAGCGCTGGCGCCGTCAATACTCGACCGATCTGATCCGGGAGGACGTGCCGGAGTTCTCGCGGCTTCACGAAGTCAAGGTCATGCGAGTGTTCTTCGAACTGCTGCGGGAACGCGTGGGATCGCCGCTTTCCCTGGCCTCCATCGCTCGCGAACTCGCGGTGTCGCCTACCACCGTCAGGCGCTATCTGGAGATCCTCGAGGCTTTGTACGTCGTATTCGTGATCCAGCCCTGGCATCGGAACATCGGACGCTCTCTGCTCCAGGCGCCGAAGGTGTACTTCTACGACACGGGTCTCGTCGCGAGCGATGAAGGAGTCCGTTTCGAGAACGCGGTGGCCGTGATGCTCCGGAAGCATGCGCACTACATTCAAGACACCACCGGCCGAGAGACCGGACTGCACTACATCCGGACCAAGGACGGCGCGGAGATCGACTTCTGCATGAGCAGCGAGAGCGAGCTGACTCACCTCGTCGAGTGCAAGTCGGCTGACAACACGCTCCATCGCGCGCTGGTCCGACTTGCCGCCCCGTTTCCCCGGGCGCAGGCGGTGCAAGTTGTTCGCAACCTGCGGCAGACCGAGTTCCGCCAAGGGGTGGACATCACCTACGCGGGAGAGTGGCTGTCGCGGCTGGCGGCATGACGAAGTTCCAGTGTGACCCGATCGACTGGCGCTCGGCATTCACCCGAACACGTTCAACGGAGTCGATGTTTCTGCGAGGCAGGCTCATCTGGTGAGCCACCCCAGCGCAGATACTATGGGGCAGTGATTGATTCGACTATAGGGGTGCGAAGGCAAGACCGCCGGGCGGTCGCGGGACTGCCTGCGTCTCGCGCTGGGATCATCGCGACCAGAGGGGGCTCTGTCGATGCGTCGAAGCAGTTCCAGTCGAGTTTCGGAGTGCGGTCACCGTGAGTGCCGGCCAAGCAATGGGTCGCCGCATGACGCCCGGGCCCGGAGGAAGTCATGAAGGCGATGCTGTTCCAGGATCTTCCGAGAGCGGCACGGTGCCTTTGGGCCAAGAGCGGCGACTCGCAGGGCCACGGTCTCCTTGCACACATGCTCGACGTGGCCGCGGTCGCGGAGTCCATCCTCAGAAGGGAACCGCGCTCGACGGTTGAGTGGGCCGCGGACCGTTTCGGTCTCGATCCGATGGCGGTGGCCGGATGCATTGGCGCGATCGTCGGGTTGCACGATTTCGGGAAGGGCATTCCGGGCTTTCAGGCCAAATGGGAGACCGGGAAATTGGCGGGGCTCGGCGCGGGCCTGCCGTTCGGCGGCAACGCCGAGCGCGTCGATGACCACGCGTCCGCGTCTGCGGCACTGCTTTGGCGTCTCGACGTGTCGCTGGCGCCAAGGCAGCGGCTTGCCTGGTCGGTGCTGCTGGCGGCCGTTGCCGCCCACCACGGCTATGTCCCCCATCGTGACGAGATCGACGGCGCCCGACCGCTCGGAGAGAAGCCGGCATGGGCGGAGGCGCGTCAGGCTGTGCTCGATGCCTATCTGGCGGCGACGTTGCCGGCGCCAATCGGGGCGGACGAATTTCCGACGCCGGTCATTGCATGGCTGGCCGGGCTGACCAGTGTGTCCGACTGGATCGGGTCCAACCAGGACTGGTTTCCTCCCGGGGAACGACACGAGACCATTGCCGGGCACTTCGACGCTGCTCGAACGCTCGCGGCGCAAGCATTGGATGCCATCGGGTGGCCGGCCGCTCATCGTCTGCTGGACGAAGATGCCGATACAGTTGACCTGCTGCGCCGGATGACCGGGGTTCCCGCGCTCGAGCCTCGCCCGCTGCAGACCGCCCTTGATCATGCGCTGGCCGACGTCGCGGGCCCTGCGCTTGTTCTGGTCGAAGCACCCATGGGCGAAGGCAAGACCGAAGGGGCATTCCTTGCGCACCTTCGTCTTCAGAGCGCCCTCGACCACCGTGGGATGTACGTGGCCCTGCCGACACAGGCTACGGGCAACGCTCTGTTCGACCGTGCGCTGGCGTTCCTCCGTGCCTTCGCGCCATCGACGCCACTCGACATCCAGCTCGCCCACGGCACCGCCATTCTCGATGAACGGGTCCAGCGGCTCCGCCACTTGTACGGCGAGCGCGACGATGCCGTGGCGTCATCTGCGTGGTTTTCTCAGCGGCGCCGCGCGCTGATCTCGCCCTATGGCGTGGGAACGGTCGACCAGGCGCTCTTCGCAACTCTGAACGTCAAGCATCATTTCGTCCGCGCGTGGGGGCTCGCGAACCGGGTGGTGGTGCTCGATGAGGTACATGCGTACGACACCTATACGAGTGGTCTCATCGAGATGCTGCTCCGGTGGCTGAAGGCACTGGGCTGCTCCGTCGTCCTGATGAGTGCGACCTTGCCGAACGCGCGGCGGGAAGCGCTGCTGCGTGCCTGGGAAGTCCAATCCGGCGAGAGGCCGGCCTATCCGCGCCTGATCGTAGCGGACTCCGCGGGTGTACGCGGCGCCACGTTCGCAGCGCGGCCGATGCCATCGATCGAAGTGATCGGCATCGAAGAGGACCTCGACGGCATTGCCACGCATGCGCTCGCCTGCGTGACCGGCGGCGGTTGTGGCTGCGTCATTCTGAATACCGTGAAGCGTTCGCAAGATCTGTACACGATGCTGTCACTTCGGTGTCCGCCCGACTGCGAGCTGTTGCTGTTCCATGCGCGCTACCCGTCGGACGAACGCGGTGCCATCGAACGGAGAGTGCTCGACATTTTCGGGAAGAACGGCAAGCGGCCGTCGCACGCGTTGCTGATTGCCACCCAGGTCGTCGAGCAGAGTCTCGACCTCGATTTCGACTTCCTGCTGTCGGATCTCGCCCCCATGGACCTGTTGCTGCAGCGCGCCGGGCGCCTGCACCGGCACGAGCGTCATCGACCTCTCGCTCACCGGGAGGCCCGAATGCTCATCGCCGGACTTCTGCGCGATCGTCCACCCGAAACCAAACAGACGGCGTGGGAGTTTGTGTACGACCCCTATATCCTGCTGCGCACGTGGGCCATCGCCTCGAATGAACCGCTCTGGCACCTTCCGACCGACGTCGATCGGCTGGTGCAACGGGTCTATGGAGATGAGGCATTGCCGGACGACATTTCGGCGACGACACGTGAGCAGATCGAGGGGTGGCGACTCGGAGATCACCTCGCGCTCGTTCAGAATCAACGTCTCCAGGCCATACACGCCGCGATCGACCCCGATGCCGAACCGCAGAATGCCTGGACGATGAAGCCGCGCGGGAACGAGGAAGGCGATGGTCTCGGCATTCAGAACCGGACCCGTCTCGGCGACGACGCCATCGCCGTGGTCCCTGTGCACGTCGCTGCAGACGGCTGGCGTCTCATGCCCGACGCGCCATCCTTCGATCCCCAAGCCCGCATCGATGATGGGCTCGCGCGCCGCATCCTCAGTCGACAGGTGAGACTGGGACGCAAAGGCGTCGTGGCCCTGCTCTCGCAGACGGAAGTCCCCGCAGGCTTCGCTGAGCATCCACTGTTGCGAGACCTGAGGCCGCTCTGCCTCGAGGATGCACGGGCTGTTGTCGGTGGCACGGTTGTGCGACTCGACCCAACGCTTGGTGTTGTCTACGACGCCATGAACTCAACCGTCGAAGGAGGCTCCGCGCCGTGACGCCCGCATTCAACCTGCTCGACGAACCGTGGATTCCTGTGCGCTCCCTGGCGGGGGAGGTTCGCGAGGTCGGACTGCTCGAGCTGTTCGAGCGCGCCTCGCAATTGGAGGGGCTGGCCGAGACCTCGCCGCCTAACCTCGTCGCCCTGTACCGGGTACTGCTCGCGGTCACCCACCGTGCCCTCACCCGAACACTCGGTACGTGGAAGGACGCCGACCGTGCCCGATGGTACCGGGACGGACTGCCCGACGGGGCATTGCGCGACTACCTCAAGTATTGGCGCGACCGGTTCTGGGTGTTCCATCCGGAGCACCCATTCATGCAAGTCGCGGCGCTGGCGACGCTGCCGGAAACCAAAGACAAGCTGAAGCCGTGGACGCAGGTGGCGCTGGATCGTGCCAACGGCAATACCCCATCGGTGTTCGACCATGCAGTCGACGACGCACCAACGCCAGTCCGATGGCAGGCGCTGATGCGCGATCTCCTGGGGTTCCTCCAGTTCACGCCGGGCGGGCTGGTCAAATCGGTAAGAGCGTCTGACAAGGCGGCCGCGCTGTCCAACACGGCAGCTTGCATTCCGCTCGGTTCCAATCTGAGTCGGACCCTCTGTCTGGCCTTGCACCCGCGCACCACCGGGGAGATCGAAGACGCTCCGACATGGGAACGATCGCCGACCACGCTCGCAGCGCTGAAGTCCGAGGGACGTCTCGCCTCCGGTCCCAACGATCGGTACACGCGCCTCAGCAGGGCCGTGCTCCTTGCGACGGAGCCGGATGGCGACGGATTGGTGCGGCATATCCGGTTTGCGGCCGGTGTAGCGTTGATCGCAGACGACAATGATCCGGACCCGATGGCCAGCTATCGCGTCGGCAAGGCGGGTGCGGTCCGGTTGACGTTCCAAGAAGGTCGCGCCCTCTGGCGCGACCTTCCGACACTGGTCCCCGACCCCTCGGGACGGCACGCGCTGCCCGCGCCCGTCTTGCAATGGGCCACGAACGTCCACTTGTCGACGAACGGACGAGAGTCTCACGTCCCTTTCATCGTCGCCGGGATCGCCAGTGATCAGGCGAAACTGCTCCGTTGGCGGGCAGATCGGATCGTATTGCCTGCGGCAGTCCTCGCCGATCCCGATTCCGCGCAAGGGATGCGGCAGGCCGTGAGCCGCGCTGAGCAGACCTTCTCTTCCCTCCGAGGCATCGCGACCGACATGCTGGCTGCTGCCATGCCTGATTCGAAGCATAAGGACACCAGAGCCCGCGCCCGGGCACTCCTCGACCGCAGTGGATTCGCTGCAACCTTCTTCGGCCGAGCCGAACGCTCGTTGCCATTGCTCCTTCAGCAAGTCGCCGGTGGCGAGTTCGACGCGGCGGAGCGTCACTGGTCAGGAATGTTGGCTGCAGCCGCTGAAGAGAGCTGGGACGGCGTCCTCGCCCTCACCGGTCGGTCCCCGGCCGCACTGCGTGCCGAGGCGCGTGCCTGGCCTCGATTCCGCGGCTTCATTCGTCGTCTCGACAACTTCGAACCGCACGAGACGACCTCTGCAGAGGAGATCGACGCATGAGCGAGCATTCAATGGATTTCGTGACTCATCTTGTCGGACTGGCCGCCCGTGATCGTGGTGCGCTGGCGGCACTCAGGCGGAGCCTCGCTTTCGCGCCCGGGGCGTACCCGCCGGCCTATCCGGTCGTCGAGCGCTTCGTGGGCCGGAACCTCCACGCCCATGACGCGAGACGGCTGGCGTTGTACATCGTCGCCGGGCTGTTCGCATTGCATCCCCGGCACGTGCAGGAGGTGGCCATCGGTACGGCACTCGGTACCCTGATGGCGCGCCGCGGGAGCGACAGCATCGAAGGTCGCTTCGTCGCACTGTTGTCAGCGGAACCTGAGCATGTCCACGAGTACCTTCGGCAGCTCGTATCGCTGCTGGCGGCGGAAGGGATTGCGTTCGACTATGCGCAGTTGTTGGACGACCTCTCCGGTCATCTGAACCGATTCGCGGATGAACGGCGCGACGCGGTCCGCCAGCGCTGGGCACGCGACTTCTATCGGGTTGTCACCAACGACGACCATTCTTCCGATGTCAACCATGCCACTGAATCCGCACAGTGAGGAGCGTTCCGTGAGCCACATCATCGAGTTTCATCTGATCCAGAACTTTGCCCCGTCCAATCTCAATCGTGACGACACCGGCGCGCCAAAAGACGCTTTGTTCGGCGGGCATCGGCGGGCTCGAGTCAGCAGTCAGTGTTTCAAACGCGCCATTCGGATTGCTTCGGCCGGCTCGACACTGATCTCCGAGGAGTTCCGCGCCGTGCGAACAAAGAAACTCGTCGATGCTGTCGTCGCGAAGCTCGGGAAAGGCGACGACGCGGCGACCCGATCCCGTGTTGTCAGCGTACTGGCCGCCGCGGGGCTCGACGTCAAGGAGGACGGGAAGACAGAGTACCTGCTCTTCCTCGGTTGCAATGAGATTGACGGTTTCGCACGGATCGTCTCGGAACACTGGGACACACTGGCGCCGTCTTCCGATTCGAGCGAGAAGAAGTCGAAGAAGGAAGCCAGATCCGCAGCGGATCCTGAGGTGCAGAAGCTTGCAAGGGCGCTGCTCGACGGCGGCAAGGCTGTCGACGTCGCCCTGTTCGGCCGCATGCTGGCGGACCTTCCACGAGCCAATCAGGACGCGGCCTGCCAGGTCGCACACGCCATCAGCACTCATCGCGTCGAGCGGGAGTTCGACTACTTCACCGCGGTGGATGACATGGGGGACGCGGACGAGACTGGTGCCGGCATGATCGGGCAAGTGGAGTTCAACTCGGCGACGTTCTATCGCTATGCGGCGCTCGATGCCCCGAAGCTGCTCTCGAACCTGAGCGATGACCGCGAGCTCGCTCTGGCTGCGGTCGAGGCCTTCACACGTGCCACGGTGCTCGCCATCCCCACAGGCAAGCAGAACAGCTTCGCGGCCCACAACCTTCCGTGCTTCGTCGGCGTCTGCGTGAGATCGGGCGGCCCCATGAATCTTGCGAACGCCTTCGAGAAGCCCGTCGTTGCCCGTCAGGATCGCGCATTGACAGGACAGTCGGTCGAGGCGCTGGCGGCCCACGATACCCGGCTTGCCGGCGCGTATGGCGGCAGCCCTGATGTCTGGGGCTATCTCGACATCACCGATGCGTGGCCAGGGAACAAGGGCACGCGCCACGAAACGCTGGATGCCCTCGCGGGTTGGGTGAAGCAGCAGGCAGAGGCGCGACTCGGAGAGTGATCATGATGACCCTCCTGCTGTGGCTGGAAGGCCCGATGCAGTCATGGGGCACGACGAGCCGGTTCGACGAGCGCGATACCCAGCTGGAACCCTCGAAGTCCGGCGTGCTCGGGCTCCTCTGTGCGGCACTGGGGCGCGACCGTTCGGAGCCGGTCGATGATCTCGCTGCACTGCGGATGGGCGTCCGTGTCGACCGGGAGGGGACGGTCATGCGTGACTTCCAGACCGCGACCGGGGTGCTGGTTGCTGGCACCGGCAAGGCGGTTCTCGATCGAACTGTCGTCAGCCCTCGCTTCTTCCTCGCCGACGCCGCGTTCCTCGTCGGTTT
>JAXMFE010000017.1:0-70931 GCA_046347985.1 Burkholderiales bacterium | reverse complement strand
ACCGGTACCTGATGGACCTGACGGAGGCGATGTTCCGCGAGGTCGCCGAGCGCGTGACCGGCACGACGAAGGTGCCCTACCAGGGCCACGTGATCGATCTCGGGGCGCCCTACGCGCGCTTGACGGTGGTCCAGGCCGTCCGGCAGCACCATCCCGAGATCACGGAGGCGCAATTGAACGATCGCGCGTGGCTGATCGCGCAGTTCGAGCGCATGGGCGCCAAGTACAAGGCGGGCGACGGCCTCGGCGGTCTGCAACTGACCTACTTCGAGGAAACGACCGAATCGAAGCTGATCCAGCCGACCTTCATCGTCGACTACCCGACCGAGGTGTCGCCGCTCGCCCGCTGCAACGACGCGAATCCGGACATCACCGACCGCTTCGAGCTGTACATCGCCGGCCGCGAGATCGCGAACGGCTTCTCCGAGTTGAACGATCCCGAGGACCAGGCCGCGCGCTTCATGGAACAGGTGCGGCAGAAGGACGCCGGCGATCACGAGGCGATGCACTACGACGCCGACTACATCCGTGCACTGGAATTCGGCTTGCCGCCCACGGCGGGCGAAGGCATCGGGATCGACCGGTTCGTGATGCTGCTGACGGACAGTCCGAGCATCCGGGACGTGATCCTGTTCCCGCACATGCGGCCGGAAGACTGAAGCGCGGGGCCGGGCATCGTCCCGGCTCGACCGTCCCGGCACGTGTTCCGTCACGGGCTCGCGGGCACGACGAAGAGCCCTCGTGCAGCCGTGACATCCGATTCGCCCCGAGGAGGCGCGGCACGGGAGACTGTCCGCGTGAGCCCTGTCCGCCAGTCGCTGTCTCGATCACCGCGGGGGCCTGAAGGGCGCGCCGTCGCTCTCCTCCCCATGGCGACGCCCGTGCCCCGCTTGCGCCCGCCCGGACCGTTGACGGCCGGACGGTGCTGCGGTGGATCGCCGGTGCCACGTCGCGCCGCCGAATCGGGCGCGCGCCACCGGATGCTCTGGCTGTCGGACCGGGAACGCCGCAGTTCCCGTTGGCCACGACTGTCGTTCCGCGCCCCCTCGCGATCCCGGGCGAGGCGGCCCGCGAACGTTGCCACCCTCCCGACGGATCGTCAACGGCCTGCCTGATCGTTCACGCGCCACCGCATGCGCGTCGCGACTGACCGATGTTCACATTCACCGGCAGGCTCGACGCCGGCTTCCGCAGTCCGGCGCGCCGGCGTGCTGCATTGCAGCGCCCCTGCCGTCACTCACCCTCACGTCGCCATCATCGATGCGCCGGACTTTACCGGGCGATGCGCGAGCCCTAAGCTCCGGGGGCGCCGCACACGACTGACAACACGAGAGCGCAACGCAGTGCCCTCCCGTCCCCACGGAGACGACGCGAATGACCCCGAATGTTTCACCGCCTGACCCCGGCCGGTGTCGTGCATTGCCAACTTTCCGGGCCGCCGTGCACCGCGCGCGTCGACGGACGGTCGACGTGCTCCGGGCTTCCATCGGAGGCCGGCCATGACGTTCGCGTTCACCCGTCGGTTCGCGGCATCGCTGCGACACCTCGTCCTCGCGATCAGCGTCGCTTCCCCCTGCGCCGCGCAGTCCCTGCCCACGCTCCACGGCGCCGTGCAGTTCGCGGACGAGCACACCTTCACGAAGACGCTGGTGAAATTCGCGGAACTCGCGCAGAAGTACGCGGGCACGAAGCTCAACTTCGTGCTGCACAAGAACAGCGAACTCGGCAGCGAGAAGGACTATTTCGGGTACATGAACCAGGGCATATCGGTGGACTACGCGATCGTCTCGCCGTCGCACATGTCGACCTTCGCGAAGTCCGCGCCGATCATGGACATGCCCTTCCTGTTCCGCGACCGCGATCATTGGCGCAAGGTGATCGCCGCCGGCGCCCTCGCGCCGCTGGCCGCGGAAGTGCAGAAGAAGGCCGACGTGATGATCCTCGGCTATGCCGGCGGCGGCGTGCGCAACCTGATCGTGAACAAGCCCGTGCGCAACATGAAGGAACTCGCAGGCCTGTCGCTGCGTGTGATGGGCGCCCCGATCCAGACCCGCATCTTCCAGGCGGTCGGCGCCGCCCCCACCGTGATCTCCTACCAGGAGATCTACAACGGCATCCAGACCGGCGTCATCCAGGCGGCCGAGAACGAGGCGCTGGGCATCGAACAGATGAAGTTCTACGAAGTCGGGCCGCACATCTCGCTCACCCAGCACGCGATCACCGTGCGTCCCGTCTGCTTCAGCGGCAAGACCTTCCGGCGGCTGCCGAAGAACGTGCAGGACGCTCTCGTGCGCGCAGGCAAGGAGGCCGCCGAATACGGCCGCACGCTGGAGAGCGCGGAGGACGAACAACGACTGAAGGCGCTCGAGACGGCCGGCAAGCTGAAGACCTATCCCTTCGCCGACCGGCCGAGACTGCTCCAGCTCGCCGACCCCATCAAGCGCACCTACGCCAAGGACGTCGGCGCGGAGGCCGTGCTGAACGCCATCGACGCCATCAAGTAGAGACGCGCGTGCGCCTCGCCTGTCTCCTCGTCTATCGCCTCCTGCAGGGCGTGCTGACGGCACTCACCGCGTTCCTGCTCGTGCCCGTGTGCCTGCAGATCGCCTCGCGCTTCACGTCGCTCGTGCCGCGCTACGTGTGGACCGAGGAAGTTGCGCGCTTCACGTTCGTCTGGATCATCATGATCGGCTCCATGCTGGCGGTGCGCGACGGCACGCACTTCGACCTCGACGTGTTCCCCAAACCGAAGAGCGCCCGCGGCCGCGCGCTGTCGCAGGCGATCAAGCACGTCGCCATGGTGGCCGTCGCCCTCACGTTCGTGTGGTTCGGCATCGAGTTCCTGCAGCTCGGCGCCGAGCAGGAGTCGGATCTCACCGGCCTCAACATGGCCTGGGTCCACGGCGCGTGGCCGGTCGCGGGCGCCGTGTACCTGCTGTTCCTGGTGGAAAAGCTCGCCGACGACTGGCGGCTCTGGCGAGGACATCGGTCGTGACTGGCGGCGAAGTCGCCCTCGTCCTGTTCGGCGCCTTCTTCGTCCTGCTGCTCCTGCGCGTCCCGGTGGCCTTCGCCCTCGGTCTCGCCTGCGTGCCGGTGTTCTTCATCGACGACCGCCTGTCGCCCTCGCTGCTGCTGGGCGAGATGCTGAAGTCGTACAACTCCTTCCTCCTGCTCGCGATCCCCTTCTTCCTGCTGGCAGCCAACCTGATGAACGAAGCCGGCATCACCGACCGCCTCGTCCACCTTGCGCGCACCCTGGTCGGCCACCTGCCGGGCGGGCTCGGGCACGTCAACGTGGTCGTGAGCATGCTGTTCGCCGGCGTCTCCGGTTCGAGCACGGCGGACGCCGCGGGCGTCGGCGGGGTGATGATTCCCGCGATGAAGCAGCAGGGATACGACGCGCGGTTCACCGCGGCGCTGACAGCGTGCGCTTCCGTCATGGGCGTGATCATCCCGCCCAGCATCCTCATGGTGGTCTGGGGCGGCGTGATCTCGGTGTCGATCGGCGGCCTGTTCCTCGCGGGCGTGCTCCCCGGGGTCCTGATCGGGCTGTCCCTGATGGCCGCGGTGGTCGTCTACGCGAAGAAGCGCGACTACCCCGTCTACGCAAGGAGCAGCCTGGGCGAGTTCGGCCGGGCCTTCGTGAAGGCCATCGTGCCGTTGATGACCCCTGCCATCATCGTCGGCGGCATCGTGGGCGGCCTCTTCACGCCGACCGAGGCGTCGATCGTCGCGGTGCTCTACGCCGCGATCCTCGGGCTGATCGTCTACCGGACGCTGTCGCCGAGGCAATTCCTGAAGGTGCTGTACGAGTCGTCCCGGTTCGCCGCCATCTCGCTCTTCTGCATCGGGACCGCCTCGGCCTTCGGCTGGCTCATGGCCTACTTCCACATCCCGCAACTGTTCGTCGACTGGGTCTCGGCCTGGGGCGGCGGCATCACGAGCGTCGGGCTCATCGTGGCGGGCGCGTTCCTGGTCATCGGCTGCTTCATCGATGCCATTCCCGCCATCATCATCCTCGGCACGATGCTCGCGCCGCTCGCTTCCAGCGTCGGCATGCATCCGCTCCATTTCGCGATCATCGGCGTCATCTCCATCGCCTTCGGCCTGGTGACGCCGCCTTACGGTCTCTGCCTGCTGATCTCGTGCTCGCTCGGCGGCATCACGATCCGAGAAGCATTGAAGGACACGATGCTGCTGCTTCTGCCGATGCTCGGTGTCCTGCTCGTCGTGATCCTGTTCCCCGACCTGATGCTCGCGCTGCCGCGGGCCGTGATGCCCAACTTCATCCAATAGCCCGCCATGCAGATTCGACCCGCCAACGCCTGCCTGGGCGCCGAGATCGACGGCCTGGATCTCGCCGCGCCGCTGACCGACGCCACGTTCCGGGAAGTTCGCGACGCGCTCCACACGCACCATGTACTCGCGTTCCGCGCGCAGAGGCTGACGGCCACCGCGTTTCTCGACTTCGCGCGCCGCTTCGCCGTGCCGGAACCCCACGTGCTGGACCAGTTCCACCATTCCGCGCACCCCGAGATCCTGATCCTCTCGAACGTGCGCGAGAACGGTCAGCCGACGGGTCTTGCGGATGGCGGCACGTACTGGCACTCGGACTATTCCTATCTCGAGATTCCGGCACGCGCAACACTGCTCTACTCGATCACCGTGCCCCGGGTCGGCGGCGATACCCTGTTCGCCGATCAGGAGAAGGCCTACGCTGATCTGCCCGAGGCCATGAGAACCCGGATCGACGGCCTCGTCGGCCTGCACCTCTACGGCAATCGCGACGACCTGGACGAGCAGTCCCGGCTCGTCGCGTTCCCCTTGTCCGAAGCGCAGAAGGAGAAGCGGAACATCACGGTGATCCGGCATCCGATCGTGCGGCAGCACCCGTTCACCCGGCGCAAGGCGCTGTACGCCGTCTCGGGTACGTCCATCGGCATCGAGGGCATGCCGGACGACGAAGCGCTGGCGCTGCTGCGCGAACTGGCGGCGTTCTCGACCCGGCCGGCGTATCAATTGCGCGTCGAGTACGGCGTCGGGGACGTGGTCATGTGGGACAACGCGTCGGTGCTGCACTCGGCGACGCTCACGCATCCCGACGATCCCCGGACGTTGTGGCGGATCACGACGAAGGAAGTCGAGAGACCGTGAAGCCGTGAAGTCGTGAAGTCGTGAAGGCGTGACTGGATGGACAACCCCATCACCCGGAGAAACGGACTGCAACCATGAATGCGACACAACGAAAAGTGGTCTTTGCCGCCGCAGTCGGTTCGGCGCTCGAGTGGTACGACTTCTTCATCTACGGCACGGCGGCGGCGCTCGTGTTCGGCGATCTGTTCTTCCCGAAACTCGATCCGACGGTCGGCACCCTCGCCTCGCTCGCCACCTTCGGCGTCGGGTTTGCGGCCCGGCCCATCGGCGGCATCGTGTTCGGGCACCTCGGTGACAAGCTCGGCCGCAAACCGGTGCTCGTCATCACGCTGCTGATGGTCGGCGGCGGCACGTTCCTGATCGGCCTGCTGCCCACGTACGAGAGTGTCGGGCTGTTCGCGCCGGTGCTGCTCGTGCTGCTGCGGCTCGTGCAGGGCTTCGGTGCCGGGGCGGAGTACGGCGGCGCCGTGATCATGGCGGTGGAGTACGCGCCGGAAGGCAAGCGCGGCTACTTCGGGAGTTGGGCACCCATCGGCGTGACGGTGGGCAACCTGCTCGCGGCCGGCGTGTTCGCGATCTTTTCCTCGCTGCCGAAGGAGGAGTTCCTCGCCTGGGGCTGGCGCATCCCCTTCCTGCTCAGCATCGTGCTGATCCTCGTCGGCTTCTACATCCGAGCGCGGGTCTCGGAGACGCCCGTCTTCCAGGAGGCGGTGAAGAAGCGCAAGACGTTGCGCTCGCCCGTCCTCGAAGCGGTCCGCAAGTATCCGAGGGAGATGGCTGTCGTCGTCGGCGCGCGGCTCGCGGAGAACGGGCTCGGCTACCTGTTCCCCGTCTTCGGTCTGAGCTATCTCACGAAGACGCTCGGCGTACCGAAGTCGACGGCACTGACCGGCATCATGATCGCGCACGGCCTGTCGCTGCTGACGATCCCGCTGTTCTCGGCCTGGTCCGATCGCATCGGCCGTCGTCCCGTCTACATCGGCGCCGCCCTGTTCGGTGCGGCCTACGCATATCCGTTCTTCCTGCTGATCAACACGAAGGACCCGCTGCTGATCTCGCTCGCCTTCATCCCGGCGATCTCGATCTCCGTGTCCGGCATGTTCGGCCCGCAGGCGGCGTACTTCGCGGAACTGTTCGGCGCGCGCCTGCGCTACAGCGGTTTCGCCCTCGCCCGGGAACTGGGGTCCATCCTCGCGGGCGGCGTGGCGCCCTTCCTCGCGGCCTGGCTGGTCGCGACCAACAACGGGGCACCGTGGGGCGTGGCGGTCTACATCATCGTGATGGGACTGGTCACCGCGATCGCCGTCTACTACGGCCCGGAGACCTACCGCACCGATCTGCACGCGGACAACGTGGACCCGGCCGCCGACCCGCGCTGACGCCGGTCAGGCGCCGCCGCGGGAACGAAGCCAGTCGACGACCCCGAGGCCGGCAGCCCGACCGGTCGCGAAGCTCGCTGTCAACAGGTACCCGCCGGTCGGCGCCTCCCAATCGACCATCTCGCCGGCGCAGAAGACGCCGGGCAGCGCACGAAGCATCCAGCGATCGTCGAGCGCCGGGAACGGCACGCCGCCCGCGCTGCTGATCGCTTCGTCGATCGGACGCGGCCGGACCAACTCGATCGGCAGCCCCTTGATCGCCGACGCCAGTGCCGCCGGATCGGCGAACACGGCTGCGGGCGTCACTTCGCGCAGCAGCGCGGCGCGGACGCCGTCGATCCCCGCCTGCCGCTTCAGATGGGCCGCCATCGATTGCTTGCCCCGGGGCCGCGCGAGATCCCGGGCGAGTCGCCCGATCTCGCGTTGCGGGGCCAGATCGATCCGCACGACCACGGAACCGCGCGCCTCGATGGCGTCGCGCAGGGCCGACGCCACGGCATAGATGAGGCTCCCCTCCACGCCCGCGGCTGTCAGCACGAACTCGCCGGTGCGCGTGACCGCCTGCCCCGAGGCATCCTCGAAACTCAAGACGACCGACTTGACCGGACGTCCGGCAAAGCGCTCTCGCAGATGCCCGCTCCAGCCCGCCGCATCGAATCCGCAATTCGCCGGACGCAGGGGCGAGACCTCGACACCCCGGCCGACCAGTGTCGGGACCCACGCCCCGTCCGACCCCAGCCGAGGCCAGCTGGCACCGCCGAGTGCCAGCACCGTGGCCGACGCGCCGAGGGCGCGCGGGCCGTCCGGCGTCTCGAAAGCAACCGCGCCGCAGGGGTTCCAGCCGATCCAGCGATGCCGCATGTGGAAGCGCACGCCGCGTTCGCGCAATCGATGCAACCAGTGGCGCAGCAGCGGTGCCGCCTTCATGTCGGACGGAAACACCCGCAGCGACGTCCCGACGAAGGTCTCGACACCGAGATCGCGTGCCCAGGCGCGCAGCGCCTCGGGGCCGAACGCCGTGAGGCAACCGCGCAGGCGATCCGCCGCGGGGCCGTACCGTTCGAGGAAGCGATCGAACGGCTCGGCGTGGGTGAGGTTCAGCCCGCCCTTGCCCGCCAGCAGGAACTTGCGCCCGGCGGAGAGCATGGCGTCGTAGACCTCGACACGATGGCCGGCCGCGGAGATCACCTCGGCGGCCATGAGCCCGGCGGGACCGCCGCCGACGACGGCGACCGCCGGCACCGGTGCGTCGTTCATCGCGGCCGTACGGCGGTGCCGGTCACGCCCGTCTGGCCACGAACCGCCCGCCGCCCAGCCGCCCCGCCTGATACAGCCCGACGAAGAAGCTGTACGCCTGATCCCATCCGGCCTTGCGCTCGGTTCCGAACTTGCGCGCGGTCTGCTCGCCGAGGCTGCGATACATCGCGAGCCGGTCGACGAGAATCCGCGTCCACATCGCGCCGAGGTCGTCGCGATGTTCGATCGTGCAGCCGTTCGCCGCGAGCAGATCGCGGTAGCCGTCGAGCGATTCGAGCGACGGGAAGGTCATCTCGACGCCGAGCCGGGCGAGGTCGTCGTCGGTCAGCGGCTCACGTCGCAGGATGTCGGTGAACGCGATGACGCCCCCGGGCTTGACGACACGGGCGCACTCGGCGATCAAACGAGGCTTGTCGGGGACGTGGCACCAGGCTTCCTGTCCGATGACCACATCGAAGCTCGCGTCCTCGAACGGCATGTCGAGCGCATTGCCGAGCGTGAACGACACGCGATGGTCCAGTCGCACCTGCTTCGTGAGGCGAATGGCGGATTCGTAGCGGCTCTGGGTCAGATCGAGGCCGGTGACGCGACAACCGACCTTGTGGGCGAGATAGCGCGCGGGGCCGCCCATGCCGCTGCAGACGTCGAGCACGCGGTCGGTCGGACGGATGCCGGCCCGGTCGATCAGGATGTCATTGGCCTCCAGGCCCCCGAAATGGTCCTGGTCGTGCCGCTGGAGCACTTCCTCGGTGAGGCTGTCCCAGTCGACTCCGCTCGCGGCGAGCGTCGCGCGGATCTGGTCTTCGTTGATGGGGTGCGTGTCGTAGTACGCGACGACACTCGCGAGTGTGGCCTGGGCTTCGGCGGGCACGATGCGATCTCCTCCCGTGGACTCACGGGAGGGGCCGCCCGCGGGGCGCTTACGGCATGACCGCCAGCGCCTCGATGCGCGCGCTCTGGCCCGCCACCCGATCGATGATGCCGCCGACCTTATCGACCAGACCGAGCGCCGTCAACGCAGCCGTGACGTCCTCGGTCGCGCCGCCGAAGCAGCCGAGCACATAGCCCTCCGGCGGCCGGAAGTCGCTGGCCTCGTGCAGCAGCACGGCGTCGTGCAGATGGTCCGCGATGTAGACGATCGACGTCATCACGTCCTCGTGCCCGTTCAGCCCGATGTGATGGCGTGCGGCCACGGCGCCCATTTCACGGGGCGCATTCCAGCCGTTCAGCAGTGCGGCACCGAGATTCGTGTGCGCTTCGACGAACTGCTGATGCAGCGGCGTGCCGCGGGCGTAGCCGCTCTGCACGAACGTCGCCATCGCTTTCGGTTCGGCCCAGCACAGCGCCAGCGTCCCGACGTCGTGCAGCAGGGCCGCGGTGTAGCACAGCCCCGGATCGGCGTCGTGGTCGGTCAGGGCCGACGCCAGTTCGCGCGAGCAGAAGGCGGTGATCAGGTATTCGAGCCACAGCGTGTCGAGCAGCGCGTCGTCGGGCACGCGCGAAGCGTGGCGGACCCACAGGCCGAACATCTGCGTGAAGGTCGTCTCGAAGGCGTTGTATACCCCGAGCCGGATCACGGCGCTCTTCACGTCCTTGATCGGCTTGCCCGCCCCGCCGTAGGCCGCGGCATTCGCCAGGCCGAGCAGACGGGCCGTGAGGATCGGATCGCTCTCGACGATCTCCGCCACTTCCGAGACGGCGAGCGGCGCATCGCGGTCGACCTGCAGCAGGCGGAAGATCAGGGGCGAGATGGGCGGCATGCCGCTCTCGGATTGCGCCAGCCGGCGCCAGCCGTCGAACAGTTCGGACAGCGTTTCCGCGGCGCGCGCCGGAAGGGGGGCGAGCATCGGCGTCGCCGGCGTTCCGGCGACGATCAGGGACGAGGGATCGTGATTCATGGACGAGGACTCCGGGGCTGCAGCCGCAAGTGCAAGAGGTCACCGCCCCCCGGGCCGGACCGCGGCGCGCGGGTGGGAGACGGATGCTGGGTCGAGGATGAACATCGGGGGCTCGCCGGCCTGGGCGGCCCCGGATGGAAGCAGGTGCCGCTATCCGCCGAAGCCGTCGGCGACACCGATGTCGAGCAGGCGCGGTTCACCGCTGGCGACGGCCTCCCGCAGGGCAGGCGCGACGTCCGCCGGGCGGTCGATGCGTGCGGCCCGGATGCCGAGGGACTCGGCGAGACCGACGAAATCGATCGGCGGGTCGCGCAGATCCATGCCCAGGAACCGATCGGTCCCGCGGAAGGACTTGAGCCGTTCCTTGATGATGCGATAGCTGCGATTGTTGGGGATGACGTAGGTGATCGGCCGGCGCAGGTGGGCGGCGGTCCAGAGCGCCTGGATGCTGTACATGGCGCTGCCGTCGCCGATGACGGCCACGATCGGGCGATCCGGCAGGGCCAGACTGATGCCCACCGCGCCGGCACAGGCAAAGCCGATGCCGCCCGAGGCGAGTCCGTAGAAGCCCTGGTGATCACGCAACCGCAGGAAATCGAGGAGGGAGAACGTGGACGTGAGCCCCTCCTCCACCACCACTGCTTCCTTCGGGATCGCATCCGCCACCACCATCATGAGATAGGACGGATCCAACGGCGTGGTGCCTGAGAACTTGAGGGCGTTGCGGGCAGCGGTCTCCCGCTTGACCGACCAGTTGTTGCGGGCCACGCCGGCGAGACGGGCCGCCGCGGCGGCCTTCTGTTCGGACGACATCGAGGTCTGCAGCCGCCGCACCAGTGCCGCCAGCGTCGCCCGGACGTCGGCACGGATGGCGATCTCGGCCGGATAGTTCTTGCCCAGTTCCCCATCGCGCTCGGAGATCTGGACCACGCCCTTCCCGGGCGGCATCGCGTCGAGCGGGCTGTAGACGGACATCCGCAGCACGTCCGCCCCGAGGAAGACCAGCAGGTCGTGGGGTTCCAGCGTCGCCCGGACCTTGGCCTGGGTGCGCGTGAGTCCGCCGAGGTAGGCCGGATGCTCCGAGCGGAAATGCGCCGCGTACGCGACCGTCTGCTGGTACACGCCGGCGCCGAGCGTCTCGGCCAGCCGCTCGGCTTCGGACCATGCATCGCGCGCGGCCAGCTCGTGACCGGCGATCAGCACCGGGTTGCGGGCCGAGAGCAACCGCTTCGCGAGCCGGTCGAGGACGTCGTCGGTGGGCTGGACGCCAAGTTCGACACGCGTCGGCTCGCCGAGGTCGAGCGCCGCCTGGCCATCGAGCACGTCACCGGGCAGGCTGAGAAAGACAGGGCCGGTCGGCGGGGTCAGGGCGATCTTGGCGGCGCGGCGGATGATGCGGGGCAGGTCCTCCACGCGAGTGCATTCCACCGCCCACTTCACGAGCGGCTGGGCGATCGGCACGAGCGGGTCGTACAGCAGCGGCTCCATCAGGCCATGACCCTGCTCCTGCTGGCCGGCCGTGACAAGCACGGGCGAGCCATAGAACTTGGCGTTGTAGAGCGACCCCATGGCATTGCCCAGCCCCGGTGCCACGTGGACGTTGCAGGCGGCCAGGCGGCCGGATGCCCGCGCGTAGCCGTCGGCCATGCCCACGACGATGCCTTCCTGGAGCCCGAGCACGTAGCGGATGTCCGACTGGTCGCCGAGCGCCTCCATGATGGCGAGTTCGGTCGTGCCGGGATTGCCGAAGAGGGTGTCGACGCCCTCGCTCGCCAGCAGTTCGACGAAGGCGGCGCGGCCGGTGAGTGTGCGGGCTGGGATGTCCATGTCGATGTGGTCGTGACGGTTGTCAGTGCGCCAGGGCGCGCACGGTCTGGATGCCGAGAAAGGTGCAGAACAGTGAACCGGCGAGATGCACGGCGGAGTGCAGGACCGCCCAGCCGACCTGTCCCCTGGACAGGAGTCCCACCGCTTCCGCCGAGAAGGTCGAGAACGTCGTCAGCGCGCCGAGGAAACCGGTGACGGCCAGCAGGCGGACTTCGGGCGGCAGGTCCGCGCGAAGGCCCAGCCATTCGACCGCGATCCCGATGAGGTAGCCGCCGGCGAGATTCGCTGCGACCGTACCCAGAGGCAGCGACGGATGCACGGCGTTCAGTGCCAGTCCGAGCCACCAGCGCAGCCATGCGCCGAGAACGGCGCCCACCGCCACCGCCAGCAAACCGGTTCCCGTCACTGCGACCCGCTCCCCTCGAAAGTCGGAGGCGATGATAGCGCGGCCCCGTGCCGTGGGCAGTCGGTTTCGGCCGCATGGTCCCGGCGGATGCAGGCCCCGTCCGGAAGGCGCGGGCTCCGTGACGCTTGGCCACGTTATATATTCCTGTATACAATGCCGCCGCCGCGATGACCGCCTGGGTGCCGCATCGCGCCCACCTTTGTATACGAAGAAGCACAACGCAACCTGGAGTACACGATGTCCCCTTCCCGCCTCTGGTTCCGGCGCCTGAGCGCAGTCGCCGCCGTGCTCGCCTCGTCCGGCGCCGGCGCAGCCGACCCGGCAACGGCGCCGATGGACGACCCGGTGAGGCGCCTGCTCGACCTGCAACTCAGGAAAGGCATCATCACCCGCGAGGAGTACGACGAGTTCATGGCCGCCGGTGGCGGCAAGGCGGCGGCCCCGGTCGCCGGGACCGCTGCGCCGGCCGCGACCCCGCCCCCGGCCCCGGCGAAACCGGCCGACGCCGTGCGTGACGGCGTCAAGCCGACCGCACCCGCGGGCACGGGCCTGACCCTGGTGAACACCGATGCGCTCAAGATCGAGTTCTTCGGCACCCTCGACGTCTCGGTCGGCTACACGAGCCAGGCCCTGGTGCCGAGCGGCGAGATGCCCACGTCGATCGGCCCGTCCGTATCGGGCGGCGTGAAGACCCCGTACCGCTACAACAACAACGGGACGGTCGCCCTGTATCCGCAATCGAACATGCGCGGACAGGTGGGCCTCTTCAACAGCGCACTGTCGACCTCGTCGTGGGGCATCCGCGCCACGCGCGACCTGGGCAACGGCCGCAAGGCCTTCGTCCTTCTGGACTCGGCGTTCAATCCCGTGACGGGCCAGATCACGGACCAGACGCACAACCAGTCGGTGAATTCGCGCTACCCGACCACGGCCTACGCCACGAGTTCGCTGAACGGGCAGCTGTTCGGCAAGGAGGCCTATGTCGGCCTGTCGGACACGGCGGCGGGCCGCGTCACCGTGGGCCGGAACAACAACTTCCTCCTGGATGTCCTGAACCGGTACGCGCCGTTGGGCAAATCGGGACTGTTCGTACCGTACGGCAACGGCGTCTTCGGCGGCGGCGGCGGAATCTCGGAGAACGCGCGCGTGGACAACAGCATCAAGTACACGCACGCGATCGGGCGGCTGAACGTGGGGGTGATGCACGGCTTCGGCGGCACCGGCGGACTCAAGCACGGCGCCGAGGGAACGGCGGGCGTCATCGGCTACGAGACCGACCGCGTCGGCGTCCAGTTCGTGGTCCAGACCTTCAAGGACCTGCTGAAGACGGGGGTGAGCCCCAATGTCGACAACACGATCGACCTGACCGCGTACGACCAGCGCGCCCTGTTGCTGGCCGGGAAGGCCAGCGTCACCGACCGCCTGCACGTGCAGGCCGGCGTCCAGCAGGTGCGCCTGTTCGCGGCGTCGGGCGACCCGAACATCCCGCATATCGGGAACCTCTACGGGGAGACCGTCTCCACCTCGAAGGAATACGTCGGCGAGACCATCCGGATCAACACGCATCATCTCGGCTTCGACTACGACCTCACGGACAGACTGAATCTGGCCGGCGCGTACACGTTCATCGATCTGCCGGCCTACAGCTTCGGCACGAACAACGCGTCGCGCTACCGCGGGGGCCGCATCCAGGCGTGGTCGGGACTCGCCCTGTACAAGCTGTTCAAGAACACCGATCTGTATGCGGGGCTCGTGTACACGCACTACAGCGGCGAAGCGTTCCAGGACGATCTGGGTTCGGGGGCGATCGGCAGCGCCTGGAACAATTCGACGTCCAAGCAGGGCTCCATCTACGCCAACGACGTGTTCACCACCGCCGCGGGCATCCGGTTCCGGTTCTGACGCGCCCCCGCAGGGCGGCCGCGATCATCTTCCCGTCTCCACCCGTTCTTCCTTCACCGAGGTCTCCCGTGCAACGACTGTTTCGCCTGTGTGCGGCCACGACGGCCGTCTGCCTGAATCTGCTGTGGGCCGGCGCGGCCCATTCGAGCGACCTGACGGTGTCCGCGGCCGCCAGCCTGCGCGACGCCTTCACCGAGATCGGCCGCGAATTCGAGAAGGCCGGCGCTCCCCATCGCGTGCTGTTCAATTTCGGCGCCTCCGGCCAGCTGCTCCAGCAGATCGCGCGCGGCGCGCCGGTGGACGTGCTGGCTACCGCCGACCTGGAAACGATGGACCGGGCCGAGGCACAGGGTCTGATCGAGAAGGAGACGCGCCTGCTCTTCGCCCGCAACCGGCTCGTGCTGGCCGTACCGTCGGACAGCACCTTGCCGCTGCAATCCCTGGCCGATCTCCAGAGTGCGCGCGTGACGCGCATCGCCATCGGCAATCCCGATTCGGTACCGGCGGGACACTATGCCAAGTCCGCCCTGGAGGCTTCGAAGCTGTGGGAGCCGCTGAGGCCGAAGCTCGTCAACACCCAGAGCGTGCGGCAGGCGCTCGACTACGTGTCCCGCGGCGAGACGGAAGCGGGATTCGTCTACCTCACCGACGCGGCGCTGATGCCGGACCGGGTGCGGGTCGCGTTCAGGGTGAACGTGTCGACCGACATCGTCTATCCGACCGCGGTCGTGAAAGGCGGCAGCGCGGCCCGAGCCGGCCAGCAGTTCGTGAAGTTCCTCGCGTCGGAGCGCGCGCAGGCGATCCTGCAGAAGTTCGGATTCGAGCGGCCGCCCGCGGCGAACCCTTGAACCCCGCTCAGGGCGGCGCGGTCCCCGGCGGCGGGACGTTGATCTGCGTCCAGAATTGCCCGGTGACGCGGATCGCCTCGACGAAGTCGTCGAAGTCCACCGGTTTCACGATGTAGGCATTGGCGCCCAGGCCGTAGCTCCGGGAGATATCCGCTTCCTCGCGCGAGGACGACAGCATGACCACCGGCAGCATGCGCAGGCTCGCCGTGCGACGAATCTCCGCCAGCACGTCGAGGCCGCCCAGCCGCGGCATCTTGAGGTCGAGCAGCACGACGGCCGGCTGCCCCGCGGGGACCGAGGCAAACGCGCCCCGTCGGAGCAGATAGTCGAGGACCTCGACGCCGTCGGCGACGGTCACGGTCTCGTCCGCGAGGCCGTGCAGGCGCAGGACATCGAGCGTGAGCGCCAGGTCGTGCGGATCATCCTCGGCCAGAAGGATGCGGCGCGGGTGTTCGGTCACGACGCCACCGCGGGCAGTTCCGGCAACGTGAAGCGCACCGTCGTCCCCACCCCTTCCTCGCTCTCGATCCAGATGCGGCCGCCGTGCCGCTCGATGATCCGGCGGCAATGGGCGAGACCGATGCCGGTCCCCGGGAAGTCCGACGCGCTGTGCAGCCGTTGGAACACGCCGAACAGCTTGTGGACGTACTGCATGTCGAATCCGACGCCGTTGTCGTGAATCCGGAAGATCCGCTCACCCGCGACGACGGCGCTGCCGATGTCGATCCGGGCGCTGGGCCGTCCCCGCGTGAACTTGAGCGCGTTGGACACGAGATTCGTCAGCACGAGACGCAGCAGGTTGCGGTCGGCCATGACCTTGGGCAAGGGTTCGATGTTCCATGCGATCTCGCGCCCCTCGGTGTCGGGTTCCAGTTCCGAGATGACTTCGCGGATCAACGTATCGAGTTCCACCGTGCAGTAGTGCATGGCCGCCCGCCCGATGCGCGAGAACGCGAGCAGGCTGTCGATCAGCGTCCCCATGCGCCGGGCCGCCTCCCCGATGACGGCCAGCCGTGCCTGCGCATCGGCGTCGAGCGGGACCCGGAGGGAACGCTCGAACATGGCGATGTAGCCCTGCACGTGGCGCAGGGGCGCGCGCAGGTCGTGCGAGACCGAGTAGCTGAACGACTCCAGGTCGCGGTTGACCTGCTCCAGTTCGGCCGTACGCGCCGCCACGCGATGTTCGAGTTCCTGATTGAGGCGGCGCAGTTCGGATTCGAGCTGGCGCCGTTCGGTCACGTCCTGTGAGGTACCGAAGATCCGGACCGGGCGACCGATCTCGTCGAACGTCACCTGCGCCCGCTGATGCAGCGTCCGCACCTCGCCTTCGGGGGTGACGATCCGATGCTCGGTCTCGAAGAAGCCGCCCAGATCGGGGTCGAAGGCGCGCGCGTACTCCGCCTCCAGGGCGGCGCGGTCGTCCGGATGCGTGAAGCGGGTCAGCGTCTGGAACGCCGCCGGATAGGCGCCCGGTTCGCAGCCGAGGAGTCGATACACCTCGTCCGACCAGCGTGCGCGACCGGTGACGAAGTCCCGTTCGAAGTTGCCGAGATGCGCCGTGCGCTGCGCTTCCGCGAGCAGGGCTTCGCTGCGACGGATCGCTTCCTCGCTCAAGCGGCGCTCGGTGATGTCCATGACGGCGCCCACCGTGCGCACGGGCCGGCGCTGGGCCCCGACCCCTTCGAACGAGGTCTCGGCGCGGGTCGCGAGCCAGCGGATCTCGCCGTCGCGCCGCCGGATGCGCTTCTCGGTGTCGTACTTGCCGTCGCCGCGGGGATCGTGCGCGCGGGCGATGTCGCGCCGCGCCCGCTCGACGTCGGACGGCAGGATCATCGCGAGGATCTTGTCGACGGTGACGACCTCGTCGGGCGAGAAACCGAAGATGCGGCGCTGCTCGGCCGACCAGTACATCGTGTCCGTGAGATGGTCGTGCTCGAAGATGCCGATGTCGGCCACGCGCACCGCCTGGCTCAACCGTGCCTCGCTCTGCCTCAGGGCGAGTTCGGCCAGCCGCGAATCGGTCACGTCGCGCAGGATGGACACCATGCACGCCTCGCCCTCCAGGTCGACGGCGAAGCTCGACTGCAGGCACGCCCGGATCTCGTCGGTCGGACGCCGGATCGGGAACTCCACGTCCCGCACCCCGCCCTTGGACTGCACCTGCTCCACGAGCCACGTCCGCAACTCGAGGTCGACGACGATGCCCATCTCGAGCGGACTGCGCCCCACGAGGTAGCTCCGGCTGTAGCCGGTCAGGCGCTCGTGCGCGGCGTTCATGTCCACGACGACGCCGTCGCGCTGGCGCGTGACGACCATGGCGTCCGGGCTGCCGTGGAAGGCCGCGGAGAACCGAGCCTCGGATTCACGCAGCAGACGTTCCGCGCGTCGCGCTTCGGTCATGTCGCGGAGGATGGACACCCAGGCTTCCTCGCCGCCGATGGTGACGAGGAAGCTCGTCTGCAGGCAGTCGCGGATCTCGCCGCTGCGGGTCCGTGTCGGCGACGGGGCGTCGCGCAGCCACCCGGCGGCGCGGGTCTGCTCGACGCGCTGTCGACGGCCCTCCGGATCGGCGATCGTCCCGACCGCGAGGGTCGTCCTGCCGATCAGTTCGTCGCGCGAGTAGCCGGTCAGGTCGAGGTAGGCCCCGTTCACGTCGAGGATGAGCCCGTCGGCCAGCCGCGAGATGATCATGGCCTCCACGCTGCCGTGGAAGGCCGCCGAGAATTTCGCCTCCGATTCGGCGAGGGCCCGCTCGCGCCGCTTGGCGTCGGTCATGTCGCGCAGGATCGAAACGCCGGCGGCACGTCCGTCCAGGGTCACCAGGAAACCCGTCTGCAGACAGTCGCGGATCTCGCCGCTGCGGGTGCGCACCGGGGTCGGGGCATCGCGCAATTCGCCGCGGGCGCGCGTCTCCTCCACCCGCTGCAGGCGTCCCGCCGGATCGGGGATGAGCCCGAGGCGCAGCGCGGACTGGCCGATCAGCTCATCGCGCCCGTAGCCGGTCAGCCGGAGGTAGGCGTCGTTGACATCGAGGATCAGGCTGTCCTCGATGCGGGAAATGATCATCGCCTCCACGCTTCCGCGGAAGGCGGCCGCGAACTTGGCCTCCGATTCCGCGAGCGCGCGCTCGTGCCGGCGCTGCTCGGTGACGTCGCGGATGATCGCGACGTGCGTGGGGACGTGCGTACCCTCGATCTTGAACGCGCTGTGGAGCGTCTCCCGCCGCTCTCCCGTCTTGGTCCTGGCCAGCATCGGCATGTCGCGCACGCTGCCGCGTTCCTGCAGCTGAGTGAGCATGGCCGGACGGAAACCCGGATCGTCCGAGGAGACCCCGAGCGCGACGGTCGTGTGCCCGATCAATTCCTCCCGCGTGTAGCCGAGCAGTGTTCCGAGCGCCGCGTTGGCGTCGAGGATGAAGCCGTCGGACGAACGCACGATCGCCATCGAGTCGCCGCTGTTCTCGAAGGCGGCACGGAAGCGCGCGTCGATCTCGCGCAGGAGGATGCCGCGCCAATCCGCCTCGGACGGGCCGGTCTCGAGCGACCGGTCGCCCTCGGATGCAGACACCGTCCCGGTGCCGGCCGCGCCCGTGTCCGCGTCCGTCGTCGGCGCGATTTCGCGCACGAAAGCGCCGATCCGCCGGTCGCGTCCGGCGCGGAACACGGAAAGACTCACGAGGAAGCGCCGGGCCGCGGGCGCGATGTCCCGTGCGGCCGCCGCGAAGGTCTCGGATCCGTGATCGGCCAGGGCCTGGAGACGGACCGGCATGGCGACCCCATCCTCCGGCACGAGATGCTCGTCGAGTGGACGACGGACGAGGGCCGCCCGATCGACCTGCAGCAGCCCGCCGATCGCCAGATCGGCATCCAGGACCCGGCCGTCGGCATCGAGGAGACAGGCGCCGGTCACCGGCCAGTCGCGGACGCGCATCAGGGACGCGCCGGTCGACCGCGCGAAGCCGCTGCGCGGCACGCGCATGCGCGCGCGGGCGGCCGGAACACCGACGCGGCACCCCCGCGATCGACCGCGGGGAGGAACGGCAACACTGGGGAGCCCGGGCAGGCCATGGAAACGCTCCGATCGGAAGCGGCCGGCGCGAAGAACCGGATGGCATGATGCCCCTTCGCCGACCACGGGCGAATATCGTCGAATCTCCCCGCAGTGACAAGCCTGTGCGGCTCAAGCCTCGCCGCGATTCAGGGCAACCGGCGGGCCGTCCCCGTCCACCGGGTCGGGCGATGCGCCGCCGGTGATGTTGGCGAGGAACCGCCGCATCGCCCGGCGCACCTGGGGACCGCTTTCCACGTCGGCCAGGACCGATGCGATCGACCCGGCCTCGATCACGCGGCCCTCGCGGAACACGATGACGTCCTGGGCAAGCGTGGCGACATCGTCGGGATCGTGGGTGATGACGAGCATCGGCACCGCGAACTTCGCCTGGAACCGCAGCAACTCGTGGCGCATGCGTTCGCGCAGCAGGGGATCCAGTGCGCTGAACGGCTCGTCCAGCAGGATCAGGTCGGGCGAGCCCACGAGGGCCCGGGCGAGCGCCAGCCGCTGGCGCTGCCCGCCCGAGAGCTGGGCGGGATAGCTCCCCGCGAGATGCCGGATCTCGAACAGGTCGAGCATGTCCTGCACCTTCTCGCGCAGGGCCGGCGGCACCCGGCGTTGCCACCAGCGCGTGAGCGGGAACGCGACGTTCTGCGCCACCGTGAGATGCGGGAACAGGGCGTAGTCCTGAAACACGTAGCCCACCCGCCGCTCGCGCGTGGGAAGGTCGATCCCCCGTGCGGAATCGAAGAGGATGCGATCCCCCAGGCGCACGCAGCCGTGGTCCGGCCGCACGAGGCCGGTGATCGTCTGCATGGTCACGCTCTTGCCCGAACCCGACGCACCGAAGATCACGGTGACGTCGCTGACGCAATCGAAGCTCGCGTGCAGGTCGAACACGCGCCCGTGGGAACGCAGCCGCCGCTCGACATCGACGTGGAGCTTCACGCGTCGCCCGCCCGCAACAGCCGGCCCGAGCCCACCAGCACGCAGACGCAGACGACGGAGGTCACCAGCACCAGGAAATTGGCTTCGGCATCGTTGCCTGCCTGCACCGCCTCGTAGACCGCGATGGAGAGCGTCTGCGTCTTTCCCGGAATGCTCCCCGCGACCATCAGGGTCGCACCGAACTCGCCGAGTGCCCGGGCGAAGGCGAGCATGGTGCCGGCAAGGATGCCCCGCCACGCCAGCGGCAGGGTCACGTTGACGAAAACCCGCCACTCGGAGGCGCCCAGCACCCGGGCGGCGTTCTCGGCCTGGCGCGGAACCTCCTCGAAGGCGGCCCGCGCGGCCTTGTAGACGAGCGGGAAGGCGACGAGCGCGGCCGCGATCACGGCGCCCTGCCAGGTGAACATCAGCACGACATCGAAGTGTTCGTGGAGCCAGGCGCCGATCCAGCCGCGCCTGCCGATCAGGACGATCAGGTAGTAGCCGAGCACGGTCGGCGGCATGACCATGGGCAGGGTCATCATCGCATCGACGACCTCGCGACCGCGGAAGTCCCGTCGTGCCAGGACCCAGGCGACCGCCACGCCGACGATGAGGACCACGAGCGTCGCCCATCCCGCTACCTTCAGGGACAGCAGCAGCGGCAGCCACACCTCCGCCGACATCCAACCGCCGGACTCCGACACCGCGCCTCGTCATATAGTTGAAGATATAGCGCGCGATGGTACGGGCGCGTGCGCGTCGGGGTCAAATGCCCGACGCGCTGCCGGTGACTCGGCGTCGGATCAGGTCTTCGGGGCCGCGCGGCGGAACGCCTCCGGCACCGTGGCCACCTGGCCGGCCTGGGGCGCATCGTAACCGGGGAGCTCGGCCACCATGGCGCGGAAGCGTTCGCCCCCCAGCATGTCGAGCAGTTCCCGGATCTCCGGCCGGTCGAGGGCGGAAGCTTCCAGGGCGAACAGGTACTCCTCCTGCGCCACGGGGATGAATTCGAGCTTGAACTGGTTGGCGGCGGGCTGAACGCCGAAGCCGACGTCAGCCATGCCGCTGGCGACATACGCGGCGACGGCCGCATGCGTGAACTCCTCGGTCTCGTAGCCCCGGATGCCTCCCGGCGACAGGTTGCCGGCAGCGAGCAACTGGTCCAGGAGCAGGCGCGTCCCCGATCGCGGCTGGCGGTTCACGAACACGATGTCGTCGCGGACGAGATCCTGGAGCGATGCGACCCGCTTCGGGTTCCCGCGCGCGAGAAACAGGCCCTGCGTGCGCGTGACCAGGTGGACGATGCGGTGCTGGTCGGGCCGCAGCCACCGCAGGTACTGCCGGGCGGCCAGCGCCCCGTACTCGCCCACCGGGAGATGGAAACCGGCCATGTCGCACGCTCCCCGCGCCAGCGAGGCGAGGGATTCCAGCGTGCCGAGGTAGCGCAGGTCGAGCTGGATGCGGGGATGCCCCTGGAACAGGTCCGGAAAGCGGGCCACGGCGAACCCGTGACTGGCGTGGATGCGGATGGTCGCCATGCCCGCATCCAGCAGGCGGTTGATCTCGAGATTGATCTCCGAGGCCAGCGATTCGAGCTGGAGCCCGAGCCGCGCGATGGCGCGCTGCTCCGCCCACAGCACCTTCTCGCCCAGGGGCGTGAGCGACGTGCCCTTGCCCCGTTCGAAGCGCACGAGCGGCTGGCCGAAGAAGGCGCCCCACTCGTCCACCAAGCCCCACGCGTGCCGGTAGGACACGCCGACCGTCTCGGCGGCCTCGGTCAGCTTGCGGCTGCTGTTGATGGCCGAGAGCAGGGCGAAGACCTCGGGGCCGACGCGCTTGCCGTGCTCGTCCTCGAGGATCCAGGTGGGTCTCACCGCGATGCGTTTCATCGGCACAGTTTTTCATATTGAGCGCCCCGACGTCACCTGATAGCGTCCGCCGTCGATATTCGGGGTGGTCCGAGCCGCGCCAAAGGGGCGCGCACAGGGTGTCCGGCCGGCAAACCGCCGGCCACCGGCACCCGGACCGAAGAGCACACCGCCGCCATCCCCCAAGGAGGATTTTCCATGCGGGACGATGTCGCCGCCGCCGTCGAGAACGCCATTGACCGACACCGTTCGGTGCCGGGCGGTCTCCTTCCCCTGCTCCATGACGTCCAGGATCGGTTGGGACATGTGCCTCCCGAGGCGGTCCCCGCCATCGCCGATGCCCTCAACCTGTCGCGAGCCGAAGTACACGGCGTCATCAGCTTCTACCACCATTTCCGCAGCGCCCCGGCCGGCCGCCACGTGCTGCAGCTGTGCCGGGCCGAGGCCTGTCAGTCGATGGGCGCCGCCGCCCTGCTCGAACGCCTCCGCCGCCGGCTCGGGATCGACTGGCACGCGACGACCGCCGACAGCGCGATCACGCTCGAACCGGTGTACTGCCTGGGCAACTGCGCCTGCGCGCCCGCGGCCATGGTCGACGGTGAAGTCCGCGGCCGGCTGACGGCGGAATCCCTCGACACGCTCGTGTCCGAACTGGAAGTGTCGCCATGACGGTCCGCGTGTACGTTCCCCGCGACGCATCGGCCCGAAGCGTCGGTGCCGACGCGATCGCCGGCGCCATCGCCGCGGAAGCGGCAGCGCGCGGCCAGTCGATCGAGATCGTGCGCAACGGCTCCCGCGGCCTCACCTGGCTGGAGCCGCTGGTCGAGGTCGAAACCCCCGCCGGTCGCATCGGTTACGGCCCGGTCACCCGCAAGGACGTGCCGGCCCTGTTCGCGGCCGGCTTCCTGCAGGCCGGGGACCATGCCCTGAAGATCGGCAAGGTCGAAGACCACCCGTACTTCGCGAAGCAGGAACGCCTGTGCTTCGCGCGCGTGGGCCTGGGCGACCCGATCTCGATCGCCCAGTACGAGGCCCACGACGGCCTGAAGGGTCTTCGCACGGCCCTGACCCGCTCCGGCGCCGATATCGTCCAGGCGGTGTCGGACGCCGGACTGCGCGGGCGCGGCGGCGCCGCCTTCCCGACCGGCATCAAGTGGAAGACGGTGCGGGAGACGCCGGCGCCGCAGAAGTACGTGGTCTGCAACGCGGACGAAGGCGACTCCGGCACGTTCTCCGACCGCATGATCATGGAGGGCGATCCGCACGTGCTGATCGAGGGCATGACGATCGCCGGCATCGCGGTGGGTGCCACTCAGGGCTACATCTACGTCCGCTCCGAGTACCCCGATGCCGAGCGCGCGCTCAAGTCCGCCATCGTCGAAGCCGAATCTAAGGGCGTGCTCGGCGACGATGTGCTCGGATCGGGCAAGGCGTTCCGGATCGAAGTGCGCCGTGGCGCCGGCGCCTACATCTGCGGCGAGGAGACCTCGCTGCTGGAGAGCCTGGAAGGCAAGCGCGGCATGGTGCGGTACAAGCCCCCGGTGCCCGCGGTGCAGGGGCTGTTCGGGCAGCCCACGATCATCAACAACGTGATCACGTTCGCGTCGGTCCCGATCATCCTGGACCGGGGCGCCGCCTTCTATCGCGACTACGGCATGGGCCGTTCGCGCGGCACCCTGCCGATCCAGCTCGCGGGGAACGTCCGGTACGGCGGTCTGGTCGAAAAGGCATTCGGCGTGACGCTGCGGGAGCTGCTGTACGACTACGGCGGCGGTTCGGCGAGCGGACGTCCCATCAAGGCCGTGCAGGTGGGCGGCCCCCTCGGGGCCTACGTCCCGGAATCGCAGTTCGACCTGCCGTTCGACTACGAGGCCTTCGCCAGCGTCGGTGCCATGGTCGGCCACGGGGGCATCGTGGTGTTCGACGACACGGCCGACCTCGCGAGGCTCGCGCGCTACGCCATGGAGTTCTGCGCCATCGAGTCCTGCGGCAAGTGCACGCCCTGTCGCATCGGTTCGACGCGCGGGGTGGAGGTCATCGACAAGATCATCGCCGGGCGGGATCGCGGCGCGCAGACGGAACTGCTCCGCGAACTGTGCGACACGATGCTCCACGGATCGCTGTGCGCCCTGGGCGGCATGACCCCCTATCCGGTCCTGAGCGCCCTGAAGTATTTCCCCGAGGACTTCGGCCTGCCGCGCACGACGCTGCCGGCCGCGGCCTGACGCAAGGAGGCCCTGGCCATGGGTATTCGCTACATCGATCTGGGCACCCCGGCCCGCAAGAGTGAACGGGAAGTCACGCTGGAGGTCGACGGGTTCACCGTCACCGTCCCGGAAGGCGCCTCGGTCATGCGCGCCGCCGCCGAGGCCGGCATCTCCATCCCGAAGCTGTGCGCCACGGACTCGCTCGAGCCGTTCGGGTCGTGCCGCCTGTGCCTCGTGGAGATCGAAGGCCGCAAGGGCTACCCCGCCTCCTGCACGACACCGGTCGCACCGGGGATGGTCGTGCACACCCAGACCGCGCAACTCGCGAGGATGCGCCGCAACGTGATGGAGCTGTACATCTCCGATCACCCGCTGGACTGCCTCACCTGCGCCGCCAACGGCAATTGCGAACTGCAGGACATGGCGGGCGTCGTCGGCCTGCGCGAGGTGCGCTACGGCTACGACGGCGAAAACCACCTGAAGGCCGAAAAGGACACGTCCAACCCCTACTTCACCTTCGATCCGGCGAAGTGCATCGTCTGTTCGCGCTGCGTGCGCGCCTGCGAGGAGACGCAGGGGACGTTCGCCCTCACCATCGACGGTCGCGGCTTCGCCTCGGCGGTGTCGCCGGGCCAGAAGCAGGACTTCATGGATTCCGAGTGCGTGAGCTGCGGCGCCTGCGTGCAGGCCTGTCCCACCGCCACCCTCATGGAGAAGTCGGTCATCGAGAAGGGTCAGGCCGAACGCAGCGTCGTGACCACCTGCGCCTATTGCGGCGTCGGCTGCTCGTTCCGCGCCGAGATGCAGGGCCCGGAGCTGGTCCGCATGGTCCCCAACAAGGACGGCATGGCGAACCACGGCCACTCGTGCGTGAAGGGCCGGTTCGCCCTCGGCTACGCCACCCACCCGGACCGTATCACGACCCCGATGATCCGAGCGAAGATCACCGATCCCTGGAAGTCGGTGAGCTGGGAGGAAGCCATCGGCCACGCCGCGGCCGAATTCAAGCGCATCCAGGCGAAGCACGGGCGCGGTGCGGTCGGCGGCATCACGTCGTCGCGCTGCACGAACGAGGAAACGTACCTCGTGCAGAAGCTCGTGCGCGCCGCGTTCGGCAACAACAACGTCGACACCTGTGCGCGCGTCTGCCATTCGCCCACGGGGTACGGCCTCAAACAGACCCTCGGCGAATCGGCGGGAACACAATCGTTCGACTCGGTCGAGAAGGCCGACGTGGTGATGGTGATCGGTGCGAATCCCACCGACGGCCATCCGGTGTTCGCGTCGCGGCTGAAGAAGCGGCTGCGCGAAGGCGCCAAGCTGATCGTGGTCGACCCGCGCAGCATCGACCTCGTGCGCACCCCGCACGTGGAAGCGTCATATCACCTGAAGCTGCGCCCGGGGACGAACGTCGCCGTGGTCAATGCGCTGGCTCACGTGATCGCGACGGAAGGCCTGCTGGACGAGCGTTTCATCGCCGAGCGCTGCGAGACGCCGGCGTTCCGGAAGTGGCGCGCGTTCATCGCCGAGCCGTCCAATTCGCCGGAAGCCCTCGAGTCGGAGACCGGCGTGTCCGCCGCCTTGGTCCGCGGTGCCGCGCGCCTGTACGCAACCGGCGGCAATGCCGCGATCTACTACGGTCTCGGCGTGACCGAACACAGCCAGGGCTCGACGATGGTGATGGGCATCGCCAACCTCGCGATGGCCACCGGCAACATCGGCCGCGAAGGCGTGGGCGTGAATCCGCTCCGCGGCCAGAACAACGTGCAGGGGTCGTGCGACATGGGTTCGTTCCCGCACGAACTCCCGGGTTACCGGCACGTCTCCGACGAGACCACGCGCGATCTCTTCGAAGGCGCGTGGGGCGTGAAGCTGGAACCGGAACCCGGCCTGCGCATTCCGAACATGCTCGACGCCGCCCTCGACGGCAGCTTCCGCGGCATCTACATCGAGGGCGAGGACATCGCGCAGTCGGATCCCGACACGCAGCATGTCACCGCCGCGCTGGAAGCGATGGAGTGCGTCGTCGTCCAGGATCTGTTCCTGAACGAGACGGCCAAGTACGCGCACGTGTTCCTGCCGGGATCGTCCTTCCTGGAGAAGGATGGCACCTTCACCAACGCCGAACGCCGGATCTCGCCGGTGCGCAAGGTGATGCCGCCGCTCGCCGGCAAGGAAGACTGGCAGGTCACGGCGATGCTCTCCGAGGCGCTCGGCTATCCGATGCCCTACGCGCATCCGTCGGAGATCATGGACGAGATCGCGAGACTCACTCCGACCTTCCAGAGCGTAAGCTACGAGAAGCTCGAGCGCATGGGCAGCATCCAGTGGCCCTGCAACGAACAGCATCCGCACGGCACGCCGACGATGCACATCGACGAGTTCGTGCGCGGCAAGGGACGCTTCGTCGTCACGCAATACGTGCCGACGGAAGAACGCACCAGCCGCAAGTACCCGCTGATCCTGACCACGGGCCGCATCCTCAGCCAGTACAACGTGGGGGCGCAGACGCGGCGCACGCCGAACAACCTGTGGCACAGCGAGGACCGCCTCGAAATCCATCCGAGCGACGCCGAGATGCGCGGCATCAAGGACGGCGACTGGGCCGGGATCCGCAGCCGGGCCGGCGAAACGGTGCTGCGCGCCGTCATCACCGAGCGCGTTCAGCCGGGCGTGGTGTACACCACGTTCCACTTCCCCGGCTCCGGCGCGAACGTGATCACGACCGACAACTCCGACTGGGCGACGAACTGCCCCGAATACAAGGTCACGGCCGTGCAGGTGGAACCGGTCACGCAGCCGTCCGAATGGCAGCGCCGTTTCCAGCGCTTCAGCGACGAACAACTCGCCCTGCTCGGCCAGCCGGAGACCCAGGGAGCCTGAATCCTTGAATCCCGGTGATCTCGACGGGCTGGGCGGCGCCCATGTCCGCGTCGCGGTGGAACGCTGGCAGGACGGCGCGGCCCGGCCCGATCTGGACGACGTCGCGGAGGAATGTCCGGTCGCGCTGATCTTCAACGGCGTGCCGTTTGCCGTGATGCTCGCTTCGCCGCTCGATCTGGAGGACTTCGCGCTCGGGTTCAGCTGGTCCGAAGGCGTGATCGCAAGTCCGGACGAATTCCAGGCCACCGAGATCGTCCGCGAAAACCAGGGCTACTCCATCTACATCAATGTCCCGCGGGAGCGTTCGGCCGTGCTCGCCGATCGCCGCCGTTCGCTCGCGGGCCGCACGGGCTGCGGTCTCTGCGGTGCGCAGATGCTCGAGGACGCGATCCGCCCGGTCCGAGCCGTGGCGCCATCGCGCATCGACGCCTGCGCGATCCAGCGTGCCCACGCGTCGCTCGCGTCGCGGCAACCGCTGAATGCCGTGACCGGCGCCGTGCATGCGGCGGCCTGGGCCGATGCCGCCGGCGACGTGCAGTGCCTGCGCGAAGACGTCGGCCGCCACAACGCCCTCGACAAACTGATCGGTGCCCTGCTTCGTTCGGGGCGCGATGCCTCGACCGGTTTCGTCGCGGTGACGAGCCGAGCCAGCTACGAAATGGTCCACAAGACGGCGTCCGCCGGCATCCCGATGCTGTCAGCCGTCTCGGCACCGACGGCCCTGGCGATCCGCACCGCCGCCGATGCCGGCCTGACGCTCGTGGGATTCACGCGCGACGGGCGGCACACCGTCTACTCTCCGACTCCCTGACCCAAGACCCCCCATGGAAATCCAGCGACTCGTGCACATGGCCAACGACATCTCCCGATTCTTCGAGGCCGACCCGGATCACGAGGAAGCCGTGAACGGCGTGCTGGGCCATATCACGCGTTTCTGGGATCCACGCATGCGACGCGAAATCTCGGCCTATGTGAAAGCCGACGGATCCGGGCTGACGGACGTGGCGCGGGAGGCGGTGCTGCGCATGCCGCCGCCGGTGTCGACGACGGTGTAGTTGGCGAGGCCGCCTCGTCGAAAGGCAGTTTCGGCCGCTCGACGCGACGAACGCCGAATCGTTGCACAGGGGCGCGGCGACAACGAAGCCTCGAAGGGGATTGCGTTGCCTGGGGGGTGACGTTTGGCGCGCGTCGGTTGCACTTGGACGCCGTCCCGCATGCCTCGGCGCCGTGCGACGCCCGCGCTCGGCGATTCAGGCGATGGGCAGCTTCGCCATCAACCGCACGAACTCCGCCATTTCCTTCTCGACCGCGGAGGCGGCCTTCTTCTCCATCTCGAGATAGCGGCGCAGCACGTCCTCGCCGAATGCGGTGACATGGGCGCCGCCCCCCCGCTGTCCGCCCGTCTCCGTCGACACGAGGGGCTGCTTGAAGCTCTGGTTCATCGTGTCCACCAGCAGCCACGCACGCCGGTAGGACATGTCCATTTCGCGCGCTGCGGCCGAGATGGAACCGGTGCGCTCGATCGCCTGGAGCAGTTCGGCCTTGCCGGGCCCCATCGCGATCGCCTTGCGGAACAGGATGCGGATCTGAGGTTTCGGCACCTTGCCGGCCGCGCCGGTCTCCTTTGCTCGAGCCATGTCAGTGGCGCCCGGCCGCCCGAAGCCACTGAGCCCCCTTTGGGGGCAGCGACCGACGGGAGCGTGGGGGGGGCATGCATCGGCGCCCGGCCGCCCGAAGCCACTGAGCCCCCCTTGGGGGCAGCGACCGACGGGAGCGTGGGGGGGGCATGCATCGGCGCACGGCCGCCCGAAGCCACTGAGCCCCTCTTGGGGGCAGCGACCGACGGGAGCGTGGGGAGGTCATGCATCGGCGCCCGGCCGCCCGAAGCCACTGAGCCCCCCCCGAGGGGGCAGCGACCAACGGGACCGCAGGAAAGCGTTTCATCCTAGCGCCAGCGATCGGCCGCCGCGTCATCCGCGGCCCGTGCCTCGACCCATCGCGCGCCCTCGCCGGTCTGCTCCTTCTTCCAGAACGGGGCCCGGGTCTTGAGATAGTCCATCAGGAACTCGCAGGCCGCGAACGCCTCGCCGCGATGCGAACTCGTGACGATAACCAGCACGATCTGCTCGGTGGGCAGGATGCGACCGACACGGTGGATCATGAGGATGTCGATGAGATCCCAGCGGCATCGCGCCTCGTCCGCGATCCGGGCGAGGGCCTTCTCGGTCATGCCCGGGTAGTGCTCCAGCACCATCTCGCTCACCGCATCGCCTTCGTTCAGATCCCGGCAGACGCCGACGAAGCTCGCCACCGCCCCGATGCGGGGGTTGCCCCGACGCAGAGCGGCGGCTTCGGCGCCGAGATCGAAATCGTCCGTCTGAACGCGGATGTCGGTGCGTCCTGCGACGCCGGGTCGGCTCAGGTCGTTCACGTCAGCCTCCGGTGACCGGCGGAAACACGGCGATCTCATCGCCGTCCCGCACCGGCGTATCGCCCTTGGCCATGTCCTGATTCACCGCGACGCGTACCGGCCTGGCAGGCGCCAGTTCCACGTCCCAGGCGCCTCCCCGTTGCCGCAGCCAACCGATGAGGCTGTTCACGTCGGTGACGCCCGACGGCAGATCGATGCGCTCGGTGTCTCGGCCGAGCACGTCCTTGAGGCGAGCGAAATAGAGCAGGTTCAGCATGCGGGCATCACGACGGCGGATTGGTCAGGCCCACGTGGTTCAGCACGAAGGCGGCGATCGCGGACACGTCGTCGAGCGGCAGTTGCGGCAATGGCGTCTCGAGGGGTTCGTCGGTCGCGACTGCGACGATATCACCATCGTGATCCCAGAGCACGGGCTTGCCCAGGGCCCGCCGGTGGATCTCGAGCTTGGGAATGGGTTCGTGCTTGAAACCCTCCACCAGGAGGAGATCGCAGGGGGCCAGCCGCGTCATGTGCTCCGCCAACGTGGGTTCGCGTGCCTCCCGCAGTTCGTGCATCAAGACCCACCGTCGTGCCGCCGTGACCAGAACTTCGGTGGCGCCGGCACGGCGATGCCGCCACGAATCCTTGCCGGGCTGATCGGTATCAAAATCGTGATGGGCGTGCTTGACGACGGACACGCGCACGCCGGCGGCCACGAACCGGGGGATGAGTTGCTCGATCAGCGTAGTCTTACCACTGCCGGACCAGCCGGCGAATCCGAAGGGCTTCATGAGGAACGACGTGAGGCAACGGTCGATGATCGCACAGGGCATGCGACAAGGTCCCGGAGTGTCCCCGATTCTGCGCGGGATACCCGTGACCGTGCCGCCGCAGATGTCCAACCCCCGGTGGGTACCGCGATGAGAATGGGAAACCCGGTGTTCCGTGTTAACTTCGGGGTCCGGTTGCTCGCTGCCGCAGTTCGCCGTGGCCTCGCTGTCGGTCGGGCCCGTGCAGCCCCGACGCACGGCGTTCCAGATTCCCCCGACGTCGTCCGGCGATCGCGCGGGAATCGCTCCCGCCGGCGTAGGTCGCCGCGGCGAGCAGCCGGTGGATCACCCCCGTGTGAGAGGAAATCGTCATGACCGACCAGGAATTCATCGCGCGTTGCCAGGTCGACGGGTACGTCGACATCGAGCGCAAGCAGCAGCCCGCGAACTTCACCGCGCAGATGCACTCCCACCCCTTCGACGCCCGGGTCTTCGTGACCGCGGGCTTGATGACGCTGGGACGCGACGACGCGACGAGAACATTCAATCCGGGCGAATACTGCGACGTCCCCGCGGGACAGATCCATGCCGAAGGCTGGGGCCCCGAGGGCGCGAGCGTGGTCGTGGGTCGGCGCCACCCCAAGTCGTGATCGTTCGGCTCCCCGACCCGTTGCTGGAGACTCACCCATGTCGTCGTCCGATTCCCCGACCCCGGCGCTGATCGACCCCCGGGGACGCCCCCTGCGCGATCTGCGCGTCTCGGTCACGGACCGCTGCAATTTCCGCTGCACGTACTGCATGCCGAAGGAGGTGTTCGGCAAGGACTTCCAGTTCCTCGAACGCGAGCAGCTCCTGTCCTTCGGCGAGATCCATCGCGTGGTGCGCATCTTCCGCGAACTCGGCATCGAGAAGGTCCGCATCACCGGCGGCGAACCGCTCGTGCGGCGCAAGTTGGAGCGTCTGATCGAGATGCTGGCCTACCACGAGGACCTCGATCTCACGCTGACCACCAACGGCTCGCTGCTGAAGCAGAAGGCGAAGGACCTGAAGGACGCGGGCCTCAAGCGCGTGACCGTGAGCCTCGACTCTCTCGACAACGCCACGTTCATGAAGATGAACGACGTCGACTTCCCGGTGGAGAAGGTGCTCGAGGGCATCGAGGAAGCCGACCGCGTCGGTCTCAAGCCCCTCAAGGTCAACATGGTCGTGAAGCGCGGCGTCAACGATCACTCGGTCGTCGAGATGGCGCGCTTCTTCAAGGGCAGCGGTCACGTCCTGCGCTTCATCGAGTTCATGGACGTGGGCTCGACCAACGGCTGGCAGATGGATCATGTGGTGTCCTCCCGCGAACTCGTCGAGCGCATCCATGCCGAATTCCCGATCGAGCCCGTCGAACCCGGCTATCGAGGCGAAGTCGCGGAGCGGTGGCGCTACCAGGACGGCTCGGGCGAAGTCGGTTTCATCTCGTCCGTGACCCAGGCATTTTGCAAGGACTGTACGCGCGCGCGGCTGTCGGCCGAGGGGAAGCTGTTCACCTGCCTGTTCGCGACCCAGGGGACCGACCTGCGCGCACTGCTGCGCGCGGATGCTGCCGATCGGGAGATCGCGGACGCCGTATCCCGCGTCTGGAAGGTCCGCGCGGACCGCTATTCCGAGATCCGTACGGCCGAGACCGCGAAGGCGCGGAAGGTGGAAATGTCGTATATCGGCGGGTGAGCCGTGGCTCGTGATCCGTGATTCGGGCGACCTCGCCTGGGCCGCCCACGCTCGCGGTGAACCCAGCGGCGCGCCCGCTGACGATGGAGCCCGCCGCCAGCGGACTCGGAGACCCTCCGGTTCACGGATCACGGTGCTCGGATCACCGGCCTTGCGCATCTCCAAGCGTCCATGGTGATTGCCTCAGCAATAATTTTCCAGTATGTTTCCATGGCAACACATGGATAGGCCATGGAAGCTTTCGCCCCCGTCACCCAACCCGACCCCGCGCAGACACTCTCCAAGGCCGTCGTGAGAGCGGCGGGCATGCTCGATCTGAGTCAGTCGGCCGTCGCCGAGATGCTCGGCATCAGCACGGCGTCGGCATCGCGGCTGTTTGCCGGCAGCTACCACCTGCAGCGCGGGCGCGGCAAGGAATGGCCGCTCGCGGTCCTGTTCGTGCGGCTGTTCCGCAGCCTGGACGCGATCACGGGGCAGGGCGAAGCCGCACAGGCGTGGCTGCGCAGCCCCAACCGCGCACTCGGCGCCGTTCCGAAGGACCTGATCGGCGAGCCCGAAGGGCTCGTGCGTGTCGTCCACTATCTCGACGCGCACCGTGGCCACGTTTGAAGTCGCGCCCATCGCCGGACTGTTCTGGCGGGCCGTGGAAGCACAACATCGCATCGCGACCACGGCGCTGGTCGACTCCCTCGACGAGCAGCGACAACTCGAGGATCTCCTCGAGGACTCCAAACCCGATCTGCCCGATGCGCTGTCCGACCTGCACTGGCTGTTGTTCACGCCGTTCCGCTATCCCCCGCTGCCCTACGGCTCGCGCTTCCGCGGCCCCTACGACCCCGGCGTCTTCTATGCCGCGTTCGAAGCGCGCACGGCTTGCGCGGAACTCGGATTCTGGCGCTGGCGCTTCCTCCAGGATGCCGAGGCACTGAGCCGCCTCGAACAGCGTCCCCACACCGTGTTCTCGACGAGGGTGGCCACCGGCAGTGTCGATCTGCGGGATCCGCCGTACGCCGCGGATCGCGGCCGCTGGACCCATCCCTCCGACTACGCGCCATGCCAGCAGTTGGCGCGGGACGTGCGCGAGGCAGGCGTCGGCGCCATCGCCTATGAGTCCGTGCGCGACCCTGAACACGGCGGCTGCCTCGCGTTGCTCGATGCACGGGACTTCGTCGACAGACTCCCGGCCAGCGCCCGGACGTGGTACCTGTGGGTCAACCACGATCGCGTGACCTGGCGGCTCGACACGCCTTTTGAAGAAGACACGTTCCAGTTCGACACGGCACCCTGGGCAGCACAGATGTCCGCGGCGCCGACCTCCTCCGAACCCAAGGCGACCCCATGACCGATTCCAAGCCTTTGCTGGCCCTCACCCAGGACAGCGACTACGACCCGAACTCCATGGCACCGGACAAGGCGCGCGAGTACATCCGCGCCTTCCTGACACCCATTGTCACGACCGAATCGGTGCCGGTGCGAACGGCGCTGGGTCGGGTGCTCGCACAGGACATCGTGTCGCCGATCAACGTTCCGGGACACGACAACTCGGGCATGGACGGCTACGCCGTGCGCCACGCGGACCTGAAGCCCGATACGGACGTGACGTTGAAGATCATCGGCACCTCGTTCGCCGGCAAACCCTACCTGGGTCCCGTGAGCGCGGGCGAAGCGATACGGATCTTCACCGGCGCGGTCGTGCCGCCCGGCTGCGACACCATCGTCATGCAGGAGCGTGCGCAGGCGAAGGACGGACAGGTCACGCTCGGCGCCGGCGCGAGGCTCGGACAGAACCGGCGCTTCGCGGGCGAGGACATCCAGGCGGGCGCGGTCGTGCTGAAGCGCGGCGACCCGATCCGACCCGCCGAACTCGGACTGATCGCCTCGCTCGGGATCGGCGAGGTTGCCTTGTACCGGAAACTGCGCGTCGCCTTCTTCTCGACCGGCGACGAACTCGTCCCGGTCGGCGGCACCCTCGGTCCGGGGCAGATCTTCGATTCGAACCGCTACACGATGTTCGGCATGCTGGAGCGCCTCGGCTGCGACGTGCTCGACATGGGCATGGTTCCCGATGTGCCGGAAGCGGTCGAGGCTGCTTTCGCTTCCGCTGCAGCCGCCGCGGATGTCGTGATGACCAGCGGCGGCGTCTCGGTGGGCGACGCCGACTACGTGAAGCAGATGCTCGACCGCCTCGGCGAAGTGCTGTTCTGGAAGATCGCCATGAAACCGGGGCGGCCCCTGGCGTTCGGCAGGATCGGCAACGCGCATTTCTTCGGGCTGCCGGGCAATCCGGTGGCCGTGATGGTGACCTTCTATCAGTTCGTGCGCGACGCGTTGCTGATCATCTCCGGCCGCACGCGCGTCGCACCGGTACCGACGTTCAAGGCGCGTCTCACGTCCCCGATCAAGAAAGCACCCGGCCGTACCGAGTACCAGCGCGGCATCCTGACGCGGGGCGACGAGGGTCGGTGGGAAGTCCGCACGACCGGCGACCAGGGCTCGGGGATCCTGTCGTCGATGAGCCAGGCGAACTGCTTCATCGTGCTGCCGCAGGATCAGGCAAGCGCGGAGGCCGGGCTGATGGTGGACGTGCAGAGTTTCGAGGGCGTCGTCTGACGCGCACCGCCAGATGCGGGGCCGGTGCCGGCCCCGGTACCGCGTCGTCCCTCGGCCTGCCCTACCGTCGTTTCGGTTTCACGCGTCCTTCGACCTTCCTGTCCTTGGCCGCCGATTTCTTCGGTGCGGTCTTCTTCGTGACCGCCGGCATTGCCTTCGCGGCAGGACGGAATGCCGCTCCATCGGAGGGCTGCGCTTTCTCCGGCGAGGTCGGCCTTCCCCTCGAAGGGTCTTCCTCCGGCTGGAGATGATCCGCGATGGCATCGAGTTGCACCCGCAGACGCTCTGCCCGCGCCTGCGCGTCCGGCGGCTCGACCGATCTTCGTTCCCCGAGCCCGCGAGCAGCGACCGCCATCAGCAGGCTCATGACCCGGAGATGGCGCGCGACCGAGTCGATCTCCTTGTCCGTCCAGCGCACACCGCTCAACACGTCGTCGTAGGCACGGAAGATCGCCGCCAGTTCCTGATCCGACGCCTTCGGATCGGCGAGCCTGCGAGCCAGCAGCGCGGTCAGCAAGCGCGCATCGGCAGGCATCACGGCATTCCACAGGTTCGGATCGGTCGTGAAGTTCGCATTCGCGACAGCCGTGCACTTGTCCGCGAGCTGCATGCCGGCCTGATTCGCCACGGGATCGCCCGCCCAGCTGCCGGCACCGTCCAGCGCGAATTGCAGCAACCCGTACGCGAACTCCATCGCGAGACCGTTCAGCGCCAGGTACGGCTTGAACCGATCGGTCCCCGGTTCTCCGCTCGCGGCGCGATAGGCTTCCGCGCTGCGCGACACCAGCGCCATGCAGCGCGCGGCAGCGCCCGACGCGTCCACCGCGCCGGGCCGGAGTGCCATGCCGGCGTAGATCGCGGCCAGCCGCTTGGTGGCGCTAGCGACGAGGGCCGCGTGTTCCTGGGTCAGCTTCCTGCGCCCCAGCGTCACGGCCCGTGACAGATGATCGAGCCGCTCCAGCGCACCTTCGGCGCGCTCGAGATCGCCGGTGCGCTCGCCGACGCGGGCTTCGAGATTCGCCAGGTCCTCGATCGCGCGCGTCGGGACGAAATGATCCATGTCAGCGGATCCGAGCGCCGCGATGTAGGCCCCCCGTGCCTCGTCGAAATGATCGGCACCGAGATCGGCAAGCAACCGGGCCCAGGTGAACTGGACGTCCGGCCGGTCGTGCCAGTCCTGCGGCGATCGGGCAAGCAGACGCACGCCCTCCTGCTGCGCGCTCCGCGCCTCTGCCGCACTGCGGGACTCGACTTCCGAACGGGTGATGTCGAGTTGCAGCCCGGCGAGCCGGTCAACGAGCTCCTCCGGCGCGACCGGCGTCCAGTCGGCAGGCGCGGTCCGGAACGCGCGGCCGGCCGCTTCGCCCTGCGGATCGAACACATGACCGGGATCGCCGTAGACCTGGAAAGCCCCCCATGTGTTGCAGCGCTCACCGAAGTCCCGGTGGATGCCGGTACGTGCCTCGAACACGGCGTCACCGAGCGTGCGCCGGTCGTGCAGCCAGCTTCGATAGAACGTCTCCGCGAACTGCCGAGCGGCCTCGTCGTCCACAGCCCATCCCGCGACGATCACGGCGCGCACGCCGATCTCGATCAAGCGGCGCGCCAGGCTGTATGCGAGCCGGTTGAAGCGGTTCGGCTGGGCATCGATGGTCCCGAGATGACAGCAGTTCAGGAACACGAGATCGGGCACGACCTCCATCGCCTCGATCTCGGCGGCGGTGATCAGCACCCCGTCCGACAGCACGACGCCGGTCCGCTCGAGCCCGTCCGCGCCGCGCATCGCGTGGATGCCGTGCGCGGCGATGTGGACGATGCGGTAGTTGTGCCGGTAGAGCTTGTTGATGATCTCGATCGCACGCGGCCCGGGGGACGGCAACGTCCCCGACGGCTCGGATTCGGAGGGCAGGTTCCACGGCTCGCGGCCGATCGCGCTTTCGATCCCGTCCGTGATGCCGTTCTCGCGCAGCGTGCCGACGACGCGATCGGCTTCCTCCACGGCGCCGCGGAGGAACGGGAGCGCGGGCAACTTCGTGTCGGGGAACACGGCGTCGAAGCCGTCGGTCGGCGGATTGCCGATGACGAGCGCGCGGCGCTCGAGCGTCGGCCGCACCCGCACGCGGAACGTGCCCGTGGTGAACTGCCGGACCATGGCCATGCGCGTCGCGAGCGGCGTGTCGTCCGCCGCCATCAATTCCCACGGCAGGTTCGCCGTGTACCCGTCGACGACGAGCACGAGGCGGTCGATCTGCCGCGCCGTCTCCTTGAAGTCGTGCGGCACGAGGATCTGGAACAGCGTTCGCGAGAAATCCCCCTGCGACGAAGTATCGGAGATCGCCCGCTCCATCAGCCGCTCCACGAGACCGGGCTGGCGTTGCTGGTGGAACGATTCGGCCCGCGCCCGCTGTCCCAGGTACACGAACTTCAGGCGCTCCGCGACCTTCAGGCGCGCGGCTTCACGGCGGCGCTGTGCGTCGTCCGGTGCCGCTCCCGCGCCGGCAGCGGCATTGCCGTCACCTCCTGCACTGCCCGGCGGACACAGGTCCTCCTGGCGATCCGCGTCCGTGACGATGATCCGCGGCCAGTAGGTGGACGCGCCTTGTGCGTCGAGCCGGTGCCGCCAGCCGCGCTTCTGACGGAGGGTCGGCGCCGCCTCCACCCGCATGCCATGCCGTGCCGCGTCATCGTTGAGCCGCCCCGCCACACGCTGGAGCGCCTTGGTGGCCGAGATCGCGGCATCGAGATACAACTCGACGAACTCGAGATCGGTGACGCGCAGCGAACGCTTCATGCGTTTCGTGAACTGATTGTTCGCCTCGAGGGTGCCCCGCACGATGGCACCCACGGACGCCTCGATGCTGATGTTGGTGGTGGAGTTGTAGCCCAGGATCAAGGTGGCGAGCCGCATGTCGTCGTCCACGCGCACGCCGCACACGGACTCGTTGTCGAGGAGCTGCATCAGGTAGCGGAGCACCCCTGCCCGCACGGCCTCGGTCAGCGATTCGATGCTCAGTTCGCCCAGTTCACCGAGGCCGATGACCAGTGCTCCACCGAGGCTGCCCCGCTTGCGCTGCTGCTCGGACTGCGACATGAGCACGACGGTGGCCGTTCCGAGGCGTCCCGCGTACAGGCCGAGGTGATGCCGCATGGACAGTTCGCCGCGCACGAGTTCTCGATCGATGATCGCCTCGGCACCGGAGATGGCATCCCGGTCGTAGTGGCCCACCATGACGGGACGGGTCGCAAAGCGCAGATCCATCGCCGTGCAGGACACCTTCAGGACCGCCGCCTTGCGTGTCGCCGGCAGGCGGGCGCGGCGATGCCCGGCCAACCCGTCCAGCACCTCGTCGACCGTGGGATACGGCACGGGACCGACGTCCACGCTGCGGATGACGTCCAGGGCTTCGCGCGCCATCGACGGTGACCGGGAGAGCTGATCCCGCCGCTGCGTGTCCCCGCTCTGCAGCAGATCCACGATCGCCGGAAACGCCCGCTCGGTGCTCGGCAGCGCGCCGTGCTCGGCCTGCATGAAGTAGACATTGCGCTCGCGCTCGAGACCCCGGATCAGTCCGGACTTCCAGGTGACCGTGCCATCGCCCTGGGCGGTAACCAGGATCTTCCATTTGCCGCCCTCGAGACGCAGGCCGCAGGGCGTGCTCAGCGACTGGCCGCAGACGTAGACGATCCGCTCCTGGTGCTTGTCGGGCAGACGCGCTTCCCGGAAGTCGGCCGACCCGCTCCACAACGCCCTCGCCTCGTCCAGCGCAGCCTTCGTCGGCGCCCCGACGATGCCATCGCCGAACCAGAAATCCCTGTTGCGCGCGCGATACGTCGGCCAGAGCTCGGCCCGGTAGTAGTCGGCATCCTGGGCTTGCGCGCCGGCCTCGTCGACGAATCCGGGCTGCGGCAGCAACTGCAGCGCGCCGCGAAACTCCTTGATGATGTCCAGCAGGTCCTGCAGGTCGTGCTTCATGTCGACCAGCCGCGCGAGCTTGCGCATCGTGTCGTCCTTGCCCAGCAGGGTCGAGACCATCGAGTGCGAGCCCTGGTTGGGTGTACCGAGCATCACGAAACGGCCGCCATCGCGTGCGTGGATGCGATCCCACAGGTCGGGGCGGGCGGCGATCATCGCGCGGACGACGAGCCCGCCCATGCTGTGGGCAAGCAGGCGGATGGGCGGCTGGTCCGTGCGCGTTTCATCGAGCAGATCCTCGATCCGCTTCGCCAGCCGCCGGGCCGCGGCTTCCACGGGTTTGCGCCAATCGTACGGAAAGCGCTCCACCCGGTGCGTGGCGGACAGGTGGTCGCAGAGGTCGCCGTAGAATCGATCGAACAGCTTCTCCGCTTCCACGTCGTCGTCGAGTCCTTCCCAACAGAGCTTCTCGAGACCGCCGCTGGCGATGTCCAGCGGATCGAACCACACCCGGTCGTCCGTGCCGCGCAGACGCAGGTGCGAGCCCATGACACCCGGGAGCACGATGACGACCGGCTGCTGCGGCGAAGGTTCGGCACCTCGCGCCGCGACCAGCGCCCTCGCATGGTCCCGTTCCTGCGCGAGGGTCCGCTCCGCCGGACCCGACTCGAGTGCAGCGAACGCCGTGATGTGCGGCAGGTCATCGGCGTCCCGGGCCGTGAGCCATTGGCACAGCGCTTCCCGGGACGGTGAATTCTCGAAGTAGTTGAAGTGGCTGACGTCCGGTCCCTGCTCGAAGCGGAAGCGTGCCTGGCCGGGCCGTGCGAGCCCGCCGGACATGGAATCGGTATCGACGACGAGGTCGTTGTCGACGCCGTCGAAGAACGCGGTGTCCGTGAAGAGCACGCCGAGGCGCTTCAGCAGGCCGCCGCCCTCGATGTCGCCGGCGATGATGGCGAGGCTCATGCCGTCCGCCGGTCTGGCTCGCGCGAGGAACGCCCCGACCGGGGATTCCGGCAGCATCGCCTCGATGCCCGGCACGACGTCGGGGCGCATGCGGTTGCGGGCGATCTCGAGCACGATGCGCTTCACGGCGCCGTAGATCGGATTGGCGCGCAAGACCGGGATCAGGCCGATCAGCGTGAGCAATCCCGACAGGAACACGTCCAGGTTCTCGCTGGCGAGGCGCGTGCCGCGTGCCGGCGCCGCGACCCGGACGTAGCGCTCGACCCGCAGGCCCTTGCGCTGGAGCACGTCGCCGAGTTCGCGCAAGGCCGTCCGGTGGGCCGCGTACGCTTCCTTCGAATCATCGCCATGGCCCGGGCTCGCCTCCCCGAAGTGCGCATCGATGAGCGCCGGGTCGATGACACCGAGTCCGAGAAAGTCGCCGACCAGGCCGCCGCGGGAATGCGTGACCACATCCACCGTCGCACCTTGCGGCAGCGCCTTGGCGAGCGCGAGCGCATTCTCGATGGGGCTCTCGGAGAAGGTGCGGTGCTCGAAGGCGAGGATGCGATCACCGTAGCGGCCCGCAAGCGCGCGCCAGTCCGCCGGCGCGGATCGCTTGAGATCGCCGAAACCGCCGTTGGTGTTGGACCCGGTGCCGTGGATGAACAGCAGGTAGGGACCCCGGGCATCGGCCGCCAGCGCCGCATCGTCGACCGGGATCAGTTCCTCCGCCTGCTGACCGACCCCCGCCCACCGGTACAGGCCGGGCGGCTGATCGAGCTGGCTTTCGATGGCCTTCATCAGCAGGCGCGTTCCGAGCCACGTGGCGCCGAACTCGATCTTCGAGGCGACCACGTCCTTCAAGCTGCCGCCGACGAGAGCCTGCAGCTCCCGTGCTGCCGTCTCGACGATCCGGTCGGTCCCGACCGTGAGCGTCGTGACTCGGCGCAGGGCACCCTGCACCAGATCACCGAACCCGCGCTCGCCCGTCCCCTGGACGCGGCGCTCCAGGAACGTCAGATCCGGGGTCGCCTGCCCCTCGAGCCGAAACCCGTCGAGGACGTCGTGCAGCCGCGCCGGTGATGTGATGACGGTGACGCCGTCGCTCAGTTCGAGCACGACGACCTTGCCGGGTTCCACCGTCAACGACTCGACCGCCCCGCCGACGGCGTCGCGTTTGCCTGCCGACAGATCGAACGTCTCCTCGACAGTCAGCAAATCGGGCGGCAGGAACCGCGTGTCCGCTGCCGCACCGGCGCCGCGCTGGACTTCCGCGAACAGGTACGGCAGCGCGGGCAGAGGGTCGCGCTGCCCGTTGATGCGGATGCGTCGCGGGTCATTGGCCATGGGGAGATCTCGCTGTCGGTGGTCACCGGCCATCGACAGCCGGGGACGCGGGGGAGGATGTCGAGGACGGAGCATGCCACGTCGGCATGCGGTGATACCAACGTCATTCGTATGACGATGCTCGGACATGCGGCGTCCTGCTGTCTCCCGTGTCCGCGCGGAAGTCGCGTTCGGGCGCGAGTAACATCGCGTCGTTCGTCCGACTGCGGAGCCCGTGGAACGATGCACCCCTTTGCCGCCCTGCCCCCGTCGACGCGCCTGCCGGCACTGGGTGTGCTCCTCGTCCTCACGCTGGCGTTGGCCTGGTTTCTCGGAGATCAAGGCAAACCGTTGAAGGTCGGCCCGGCCGTCCCGGACGGCCTGCTCTCCGCGGAGTTCGCCTGGACCGCGGCTCGATGGCACGCGATCGCCGTGGCCTGGGGGCCTGACCTGCAGGCGCTGGCCCGGCGTCTGCTGACACTCGACTTCGTGTTCGCGCTCGCCTATCCCCTGCTGCTGGCGATGGGATGCGCCCTCGTCGCGGAGATCCGCGACGCGCCGCAAGCGGCATTCGGCATCTTCCTGTCCTGGGCGATGCTGGCGGCGATTCCTCTCGAGTTCATGGAGAACGCGGCCATGCTGCAATGGCTCAACCGCGGTCCGCCCGCGCGGACGGGCGACGCACTGGTGCGCTTCGTGGGCGTGTGCGCCGGACTCAAGTTCACGCTGGCATTCGCTGCACTCGGATATGTGCTGCTGGCGCAGCTCGGGCTGATCGCAGCGCGACTCGGATCGGAACGGTAGCGACCCCGCCGGGCGGATATGGCAGTGCCACGCGAAATCATGATTTTCATGAGCGCCCGCAAGGCAAATACGTGTTGGCGCGAGCCGCATCCGGGCGCGAAACTTACGGCCTCGATTTCGATCTTCCCTGAGGAGTCTTCCCCATGAAACGCCTTCCGGCCCTGGCGCTCACCGGCGCCCTGCTGCTGGGGAGCGGCCATACGATGGCCGCCTCCGATTGGGCAGGCGACACGAGCCCGCTCCCCGCCACCGAATGGAATCGCGCTCGCGCCGCCCACCTGCTCGAACGCGCAGGTTTCGGCGGCACCCCCGAAGACGTCGACGCACTGGCCGCACTCACCCCTCGGGAAGCCGTGAGACGGCTCGTCTACTTCGAAGGCGTTCCCGAGGTCGCGCTGCCGGCCTTCGATCATTCGGGCGTGTTCGACGAGGGCCTGGACGCCTTCCCGCCCAGCCGCCCGGCGACGACGGACCTCGCGAAGGCAAAGGGGGAAGCGCTCGGCGTGAAGGTGAAGCCCTCCGGCAATCGGCGCATGCAGCCGGTCGTGAACAAGTTCTTCTACTGGCTGCGTGCGAGCCGGCTGGAAACGCATCGCGTCGCGCAGTGGTGGGCCAATCGGATGCTCACTTCGCCGAGGCCCTTCGAGGAGAAGATGGCGCTGTTCTGGCACGGCCACTTCGCCACCACCGAGGAGAAGGTGCGCGACTACCGCAAGATGCTGAAACAGCTCGAGCTGTTCCAGCGCGAAGGCCGCGGCAACTTCCGCTCCCTGCTGATCGGTGCCGCCCAGGACCCGGCGATGCTCGCCTTCCTCGACGCGGGCGTGAATGTGAAGGGCGCCCCGAACGAGAACTTCGCACGCGAGATCATGGAGCTGTTCTCGATGGGCGTGGGCAACTATTCGGAACGGGACATCCGGGAGGCCGCCCGTGCATTCACCGGGTGGAACTTCCAGGGGCTCGAGTTCCGCAAGAACGACGACAAGCATGACGATACCGAGAAGTCGGTTCTCGGTCGCACGGGTCGGTTCGACGGCGTGGACGTGATCGACATCATCCTCGACCAGCCGGTCACGGCCGAGTACATCGCGGGCAAGCTCTACCGGTTCTTCGTCCGGACCGATCTCGATCCGGCTCTGCGCAAGCAACTCGGCAACGTGCTCCGCGAGAACCGCTACGAGATCGCGCCGTTCATGGAGACGCTGCTGCTGTCGCGAGACTTCTACGCGCCCGAGTCGGTGGCCACGCGCATCAAGAGCCCGGTGGAACTCGTCGTGACGACTTACAAGAAGCTGGGCGTGAAGGAACTGCCGGGGGCGCCGGACTTCAACGAGGTGACCGGTGCGCTCGGTCAGCGCCTGATGTACCCGCCGACGGTCGCGGGGTGGGCGCAGGGGCGCAGTTGGATCACACCGGGATTGCTGCTGGAACGCGGCAACTTCGCGCTCGACGTGGTGCTGCCCGACATCAGTTTCATTCCCGAGGACCGCTATCCCGTCTACCCGACCGGTTCCGAGATACGGGCTGTGCATGACCGCATCCGCGCCGGCATGGACATGACCTCGGCGACGAAACCGGTCGACAAGGACGGCAGTCCGGACATGATGGCGATGTCCAGCATGAATGCCGACCGCGACGAGGACTTCAACACGCGCTACGCCAGCTATCGCGGCTGGCAGATGGCCATCGAGAAGGTCAAGCCGATCCCCCGGACCGCGGCTCGCCTCGACCTCACGCGGATGGTGCTGGGGGCGGGTTGCGCGACGCCGCTGGACGCCGTGCGCTACCTCGAGGCCCGTTTCCTGTCGGTGCCGCTGGACGACGCGTCGCGCGCTTCGCTCGCCGCCTTTCTCGAGAGGGAACTGGGCACCGCCGATCTGCGCAACGCGGACACGTTCGCCGAGGATCCGCTGCGACTCACGCTGCACCTGATCATGAGCCGGCCCGAGTACCAACTCGGCTGATCCGCGCCATCACGACTTGAAATCGCCCGGCCGGGCACCGCGACCCGCAGCCGGCCGAAGGAGAAGATTCCATGACAGAGATCCGCAACACCCGCCGCGCGCTGCTGAAGGGCGCCCTGGCTGGCCTGGGCGTCAACGCGATGGCCCCCGTCGTTGCACCGAGCGTGTTTTCCACGATCGCGCATGCGGCCGCCTCGGCGTCGGCCGATGATCGCATCCTGGTGGTGCTCGAACTCTCGGGCGGCAACGACGGCCTGAACACCGTCGTGCCCTATGGCGACGACGCGTACTATCGCCTGCGACCCTCGATCGGCATCCGCGAGAAGCGCCTCCGGAAGCTCGACGACATGCACGGACTGAATCCGGGGATGGCCGGCTTCGAACGGCTGTGGAAGGACGGCAAGCTGGCAATCATGCACGGCTGCGGTTACGACAATCCGTCGTTCTCGCACTTCACATCGATGGCGTACTGGCATACGGCGGCGCCGAACAGCGGTGACGACTACGGCTGGTTCGGTCGCGTGGCAGACACGATGTCGCCCGTGCCCAAACCCAATTTCCTGATCAACATCGACACGACCCAGTCCCTGGCCGTCCGGAGCCGGGTGCACACGCCGGTGGTGTTCGACGATCCGGACAAGTTCACACGGAACGCCTTCCTGCAGGAACGCGCGCTGCTGGAGGTGGCACCGGAGGTTCCTGACGGCAATGCGGCGCGCGCCTTCCTGAACGACGTGGCCCGCAGCGCACGCGACGCGTCGTCGCTCGTGCGGGAAGCCTGGCACAACTACAAGTCGCCGGTGGACTACGGGGTCGCGGCGCTGAGTCTCAACAAGGTCGCGGCTTGCATCGCGGCGGGACTCCCGACGCGCCTGTACTACGTGGCCTATCGCAACAACGCGTTCGATACCCATGTGCAGCAGGCAGATCTGCACCAACGCCTGCTCACCTACACGTCGGATGCCGTGCTGGGCTTCCTGCGTGACATGGAACGTCTCGGTCAGGCGGATCGGGTGGCAATCCTGGCGTTCTCCGAGTTCGGCAGACGGGTGCCGGAGAACACGAGCCTGGGGACCGATCACGGTTCGGCCAACGTGATGTTCTTTGCAGGCAACGGCGTGAAAGGTGGCCACTATGGCGAGCGCTCGTCGCTGACGAAGCTCGACGCGGGCGACAACCTCATCCACACGGCCGACTTTCGGCGAGTGTATGCGACGGCGATCGACGGCTGGCTCCGCCTCGGCGCAAGTCGCCAGGTGCTGAAAGGGGGCTACGAAACCTTCCCTGTCTTCGCCTGAGGCCGCGACGGATCACCGACGCGGGCGCAATCCGGTACCCAACGAATCGCGACGGCGGCGGTGACCGGATCCGCGGTCACTCGGCCTGTTCCCAGTCCGACGTATCCTGAGCCGAAGTGGCTCGTCCCGATCAGACGCGACGGACTGCTTCGTCTCCTGCCCCATTCCCGATGAGCGATCTGCCGCGCCAAGCACGATCCCGCCGTACCCGCCTCCGGCCGCAGCTCCACTGACGACGGGCGCCGCGCCGCTCCCTCATCGCAGCTTCAGCACCTCAGAAAGCACAATGCCCTGTCATTGCTGACAGGGCATTGCCGTCGTTTCCGACTGGCTGACTGAGGGTTCAGTCAGCCATTTGCCTCAACCGCGATTACGCCGCAGTCCGAAGCCCAGAAGAATGGCGCCCGTGGCCATCATGGCCCACGTGGCGGGTTCCGGAATCGGCGCGACGCCGACCGACAGAACCACTTCCTTCTTCTCGATGAAGGCCGCCTGGAGCGGGGCACCGTTCGCTGCCCATGCCGCCAGGATGTTCTGGATCGAGATGTTGGCTTGCGAAGCCGGCGCAGCCAGCGACTGGGACGCCGTGGCGGACCAATCGATGGTGCTGAAGTCCAGCACCGCGTTCTCGGTAAACGCCGCCGTCGGCGTGATCGCCACCGAGGGCGTCCCGGCGACGCGGAGTTGACCGCTCACGGACACGCCGCTCAGCCCGTCGCTGAAGTGGAAATAATCTCCCGCTTCCCAGAGGTCTGCGCCGGTCAGCTGATAACCCGCATCAGCCTTGATCGACATGGCAAACGTGCTGTTGGTCACGACGAGGTTGTCACCAGCCGTCACCTTGGCAGTAAAGCCGGGAGAACCGGACGGGAACCACTTGATGGCGTCACCCACGATTGTGGGTGTACCGAACAGACCGACCAGCGCGTCGTCGTAGGTGACATCGAAGTACGCACCATCGAGTGTCACCATGCCCGCGGAGGCAGCCCCCGGAAGCGCAGCTGCAACAGCCGCCCCGGCCAACCACTTACGAATTTTCATAGTCTCCTGCTCCTTATTTCAATGAGAGCGCTACTGCCGCCCTACCTGACCTGCTGAGCCTTGCGGCACGTCAATCGCCCCCGCATGCCTCTTATATGGTCTGAGAGTACTAGCCATGTCGCAAAATTGCAAGCCTTGGGCGGACAAAATCTCTCACATTTGTGAGACTTCCTGCTGGAGACCGCAGACCGGGCCGCGGTTTGTCCTTCCGCCCCCGAAGAGTCTCCGGTCCAGCCCCTCAGCTCAGGCTGGCACGAGGCCCCGAAGTTCCCGTTTGAGGATCTTACGATTCCCGTTCTTGACCACGGACGACGAGGACGTCGCGCTTCGGCCGCGTGAATCAGGCCGGGTTCTCCAGACGCAGCGCGTCGAGGGCCTCGGCGCCCGGGTCGCTTCCACGAGGTCGCCACATCAGGCACCACCTCCTCGCGCCAGTCGGAATGAGACGTTCCGGCGACCGCCACTTCCGACACACCGGGAGGTCGGCGCAGCACTTCTTTCACTTCCCGGAGTTAGAGAGGTTCGTACCGCGGCAGGCGGGGGATGATCAGATCCTTGGACCGGTCTCCGAGCGTCAGGAATCCGTCCTCGTCCGGGCGGCCCGTGTCGCCCGTTTGGAGCCAGCCGTCCCGGAGCGTCTTCGCCTTCGCCAATGCGTTGTTCCAGTATCCCTTCGTCACGGGGTCGCCCCGCACCAGGACTTCCCCGACCTCTCCAGGTGGGAGCGGCCGCCCCTCGGCGGTGGCAACCCGGAGTTCCACGACGACACACTTCGTCGCCCGAACGAAGCGATGCGAGCCTCGTGGCGAGGGTGCCGACAATCTCTTGGGGGGCCGGGGCAATGCAGTGGTCGTCATGGGACTCTCGCCCTGACCGCAGGTCTGGAAGACGCGCCGACCCGTCACCTGCAACGCCCGTACGATGCCCGCGGCGCACGTGGGCCCGCCTCTGTAGGCGATGGTCTTGAATCCCCGATCCTCGAGTTTCCCGTATTGTGGTATCCGATCTCGAACGCCCACGAGGACGTGCGCAAGACCGTACATTCCCGCACCGTCGGCAATCGGCGCCGCGTAGACCGTGGCGTCATCCGGCCCCGGGGGCATCAACGTCCGTGAAGTCGGCAAGCGTCATCGACAGCAGACCGAGGTGCGGCCGCACCACGCCCTTGGGACGACCCGTGGTGCCAGGCGTGTAGAACAGTCGGGCGATGTCCTTCGGCGCCCGAGACACGGGGCGGGACCGTCTCCGGCGGTCATTTCCCGAAAATGCTCGCCCATCACGTCGATCGCCGGAGACACGGGGGAGCGATCCGCGCCGGTTCTCCGTCACGAGAACGAGTCCCCCGCCGTTATCGGTCTGGCGGTATCGGACCTGCGTCGGACGCAGTTTCGCGTTCACAGGGTTCGCCGAGCGACATCCGGGCTGAGACCGGACGGGCAGCTGCCGTGGGGTGCCTCCGTCCTCGCCGAAGCCAACGCCTCGGGAGTCGAGGCAGCCGTCGGGGCGCAGTACCCGTACCTCACGGCCGGGAATGCCGAGGTCACCCGGGACTGCGTTCCCGTCGAGCCCCACTTCTTCCGCCGCTTCCCTCAGTTCCGGGTCGCGGCGGGATCGCGTGGCCCCCGTCTCCCCGCGGCAACGGCAACGGAGCCACCAACAACGGGTATCACTCGTGCCGGTCGGCGGGCGGAATCATGCTGCAGGCCCACCACCTGTTCTCCGGACGAGTCAGCGGCAAGGGGCCCCATCTCGGGGTGCGATTCACGCCCACCGACCATGACCCCACGAGGAACCGCGTTCACCGCCGGGGGCACAACCGCGACCCACAGGTCGGCCGGCGGGTCTGAGGCGCGGTCCCTCCCGATATCCGGATGAAATTTCGATGCCGGACGGGGCTTGAATCATCCGAGGGTCGCCCCTATTTCGGCTCCGAGCCGGCGACGAGACGTGATCTGTCGCCCGGCGCAATCCCCCGATTTGTCGACATTCTGTTGGAGAACCGAGCAATGAAGATTCGTCCGCTTCACGACCGGATCATCGTCAAGCGCCTGGAAGAGGAGCGCAAGACGGCGTCCGGCATCGTCATCCCAGACACCGCCGCCGAGAAGCCCGACCAGGGCGAGGTACTCGCCGTGGGCGGAGGCAAGATCCTGGAGGATGGCAAGGTCCGCCCGCTGGCGGTGAAGGTCGGCGACAAGGTGCTCTTCGGCAAGTACGCAGGCCAGACCGTCAAGGTCCAGGGCGAGGAACTCCTCGTGATGCGCGAGGAGGACGTGATGGGCGTGGTCGAGTAATCCCGAAACGATTGGAGGTCTACACATCATGGCTGCAAAGGAAGTCCGCTTTCACGATTCCGCCCGTCACCGCATTGTCGCGGGCGTCAACATCCTGGCCGATGCGGTGAAGGTCACGCTCGGTCCCAAGGGCCGCAACGTCGTCCTGGAGAAGTCGTGGGGTGCCCCGACGATCACCAAGGACGGCGTTTCCGTGGCCAAGGAAATCGAACTGAAGGACAAGTTCGAGAACATGGGCGCACAGATGGTCAAGGAAGTCGCCTCCAAGACCTCGGACATCGCCGGAGACGGCACGACCACTGCCACGGTGCTGGCGCAGGCCATCGTCCAGGAAGGCATGAAGTACGTCGCTGCCGGGATGAACCCGATGGACCTGAAGCGGGGCATCGACAAGGCCGTCACCGCCGTCGTCGAGGAACTCAGGAAGCTCTCCAAGCCCTGCTCCACGTCCAAGGAGATCGCCCAGGTCGGCTCCATTTCCGCCAACTCGGACGCCGACGTCGGCCAGATCATCGCGGACGCGATGGCCAAGGTCGGCAAGGAGGGCGTCATCACCGTCGAGGACGGCAAGAGTCTGAGCAACGAACTCGACGTCGTCGAAGGGATGCAGTTCGACCGCGGCTACCTGTCGCCGTACTTCATCAACAATCCGGATCGCCAGGTCGCCGTCCTGGATGACCCGTTCATCCTGTTCTTCGACAAGAAGATCTCCTCGATCCGCGACCTGCTCCCGATCCTCGAACAGGTGGCCAAGAGCGGGAAGCCGCTGCTGATCGTCGCCGAGGAGGTCGAAGGCGAAGCCCTGGCGACACTCGTGGTCAACAACATCCGCGGCATCCTGAAGACCTGCGCCGTGAAGGCGCCCGGCTTCGGTGATCGCCGCAAGGCGATGCTGGAGGACATGGCGATCCTGACCGGCGGAACGGTCATCGCCGAGGAAGTCGGCCTCAAGCTCGAGAACGCGAGCCTCAATGATCTCGGCCGCGCGAAGCGCATCGAAGTGGGCAAGGAAGAGACCACGATCATCGACGGCGCCGGCGACCAGGGGTCGATCGAAGGCCGCATCAAGGCCATCCGCCAGCAGATCGAGGAAACGACGAGCGACTACGATCGCGAGAAGCTGCAGGAACGCGTCGCCAAGCTGGCCGGCGGCGTGGCGGTCATCAAGGTCGGTGCTGCGACGGAAGTCGAGATGAAGGAGAAGAAGGCCCGCGTGGAAGACGCGCTGCATGCGACCCGGGCTGCCGTCGAGGAAGGCATTGTCGCCGGGGGCGGTGTGGCCCTGATCCGGGCGCGCGCCGCGATCTCATCGCTGAAGGCCGATCATCACGAACAGGAAGCCGGCATCAAGATCGTGATGCGCGCCCTCGAAGAGCCGCTGCGCGCCATCGCGTCGAACGCAGGCGCCGAGCCCTCCGTCGTCGTCAACAAGGTCGTGGAAGGCAAGGGCAACTTCGGCTACAACGCCGCCACGGAAGTCTATGGCGACATGGTCGAGATGGGCGTCATCGATCCGACCAAGGTCGCGCGGTCTGCCTTGCAGAACGCCGCCTCGGTGGCTGGCCTGATCCTCACGACCGATGCCATGGTGGCGGAACTGCCGAAGGACGACAAGGCCCCGGCCGGCGGAGCACCCGGCGGCATGGGCGGCATGGGTGGCATGGGCGGGATGGACTACTGATCCGCACGCGCGTCGCACCATCAAACGAGAAACGCCCCGGCTTGCCGGGGCGTTTTTCCTGGTGGGTCATCGACGCCTGCGACTCACCACAGATTCTCGACGGCCAGGTGACCCGGATGGCCGCGCCGGCTGACGGCGTAGCCGCGTTCCGTGAACCAGGCCCGAGTGTCGTCGACCATTTCCGGATTGCCGCAGATCATGATGCGACTCCGTGCGGGATCGAGCTTCAGGCCGGCCCGGTCCTCCAGCGTCCCGTCGGTCAGCAACGCGGGAATGCGCCCGGCCAGGACGTCCGGCACGGCCTCGCGCGTCACGACCGGCACATACGTCAGCTTGTGTGCGAACTCGCCGAGGTATTCGTGTTCGGCCAGACTGTCCACGGTCTCCGCATACGCGAGCTCGCTGCTGTGCCGGACGCTGTGGACGAGGACCAGGCGTTCGTAGTTCTCCCAGGTCGACGGGTCGTAGAGAATACTGAGGAACGGGGCGAGTCCGGTGCCGGTCGAGAGCATCCACAGATCGCGGCCCTGCTCGAACCGGTCCGTCGTCAGGAACCCGTAGTTCATCTTCTCGACGAAGATCTCGTCCCCCGCCGTCATCGCCGACAGGCGGCTGGTGAAGGCGCCGCCGGGGACGACGATGGAGAAGAACTCCAGGAATTCGTCGTAGTTGGCGGAGACGATCGAATACGCCCGCCAGATGATCTCGCCGTCGTCGCCGCGGACGCCGAGACGGGCGAACTGCCCCGGAATGAAGCGATAGCCCTGGAAGCGCGTCGTCCGGAAGCTGAAGAGATTCGGTGTCCAAGCGCGGATCCAGGTGATGCGCTCGGTCGTGTACTTGTCGGGGTTCTCCATGAGGGATGGGTATCGGAAGTTTGAAGGGAAAAGCCGGCCGGCCGGGACGGCATCCCGGCGCATCGGAAGACGGTGGGGGTGAAACTCAGGCCAGGCAGGGCATCGACAGTTCCGCGCGTTCAGCCTCGGTGACGCGGGCTTCGTAGACCTCGCCCATCATCAGGAGCGCGGGACCGTCACCGAGGCGCAAGCAGGCCTTGGGGAGATCCTTGAGACGCGTGGGCACCACCTTCTGCTGCGGCCACGTCGCGCTCTCGACCAGCACGCAGGGTTGCATGGCCGGCACACCCGCGAGCGTCAGGGCGGCCACCACTTCGGGCGAGTCGCGCCCGGCCATGTACATCACGACCGTATCGGCAGCGCCCGCCGCCCGTGTCCAATCAGTCACGGCGTGGCCCGCCCCTGTCCGGGGCGTCAGGAACACGACGCTGCGGCTCACCCCCCGGGCGGTCAGGGACTGCAGCAGTTCGGCGCTCGCCCCGAAAGCCGCACTGACGCCCGGCACGACCTCGACCCGCACGCCGGCGGCCAGCAGGACTTCGATCTCCTCCTGGGCCCGTCCGAACAAGAGCGGGTCGCCGCCCTTCAGGCGGATCACGGTCTCATGCCTGCGTGCCGCGTCGACCAGCCGCCGATTGATGTCGTCCTGCTTCGCCGAGTGTGCGCCGCAACGTTTGCCGACGGCCACCCGCTCCGCCTGCACTGCAAACTCGAGCACGTCCTCCGCCACCAGCGCATCGTGGAACACGATGTCGGCCGACCGCAGGAGGCGCACGGCGCGCAGCGTCAACAGATCCGCTGCGCCGGGACCGGCGCCGACGAGGTAGACGGTTCCTGCCACGGGCGCCCTACGCGACCGTGCCGGCCGCGACCGTGCGATTGCTGGCCGGATCGATCAGGATGAACGCACCGGTCACGCGATTCACCGCGTACGGATCGGTCGGCAGGGGGCGCTGGGTGCGCAGGCGGACGCGAGCGATCTCGTTCATCGTCAGATTCGATTTCGCCGCGACGGGCTGCGCCGTCTCCACGTCGACCAGGTGTTCGATGGACTGCAGCTTGGCCTTGACCGTGGCAGCGCCGTGCTTCAGCAGGTAGGCACGCGAGACGTCCAGCGGCTCGGTGTCGAACCAGCAGATCTCGGCGCCGACATCCTGGGAGACGGTGGGCAACGAATCCCTGCCCACGAGCCAGTCGCCCCGCGAGATGTCGATTTCGCGATCCAGCCGGATCGTCACGGCCAGATCGACGCCCGCCGCTTCCACCGGGCCATCGGGCGAGAGGATCGCCTCGACCTTCGCGTCCAGTCCGGCCGGCAGGACCTTCACCGCATCCCCCACCCGCACGCTGCCCGACGAGATCGTGCCCTGATAGCCGCGGAAGACGTCGCCGGACTCGGCAGCCGCGCCCTCGCCCGCGGCGCCCGCGATCCGTGCGACACGCTGCACCGCAAAGCGGAAAGCGCTGGACGGGGTGTCGTGCCGGGTCGGCACCGTCTCGAGATACTCGAGCAGCGTGGGACCGCGATACCAGTCGAGCTGGTCGCCTCGCTCCACGACCATGTCGCCCTTCAGCGCGGACAGGGGCAGAACCGAGACGTCCTTGAAGCCGAGCGCCGTCGCGAACGACAGGAACGTCGCCCGGATCTCCTCGAAGCGCTGCTGCGACCAGTCCACCGCGTCCATCTTGTTGATCGCCAGGACGACGCGCGGAATGCCGACCCACGACGCCACGTACGCGTGACGGTGCGTCTGCGGGAGGATGCCGGCACGCGCGTCGACGAGCAGCACCGCGACATCCGCAGTGCTCGCAGCCGTCACCATGTTGCGCGTGTACTGGAAGTGCCCGGGGGAATCGCCGACGATGAACTTGCGCGCCGGCGTCGCGAAATACCGATAGGCGACATCGATGGTGATGCCTTGCTCGCGCTCGGCCAGCAGTCCATCGGTGATCAGCGACAGATCCAGCACTTCCAGGCCGCGCTTCTGCGACGCGGCGGCAAGCGCCGTCACCTGGTCCGCCAGCAGGCTCTTGCTGTCGTGGAGCAGTCTTCCGATGAGCGTGCTCTTGCCATCGTCGACGCTGCCTGCCGTGATGAAACGCAGCAGCCCGCTTTCCTGTTGGTCCGACATCAGAAGTACCCCTCGCGCTTGCGCAATTCCATGGCCGCCTCGTTGGCCTGATCGTCGAGGCGCGTCGCGCCGCGTTCGGTGATCCGGGTCCGCGTGGTTTCCTCGATGACGTCGTCGAGCGTCCTCGCCGAGGATTCCACGGGGGCCGTGCACGTGATGTCGCCCACGGTGCGGAACCGGACGGAGACGTTCTCGACCGTCTCGCCCTCGCGAGGAAGCGTCAGCGGCGTGACCGGCACCAGGGCGTTGCCGCGACGGACGACTTCGCGCGCATGGGCAAAGTAGATCCCGGGCAGTTCCACCCCGTCGCGCTGAATGTATTGCCACACGTCGAGCTCGGTCCAGTTCGAGAGCGGGAAGACGCGGATGTTCTCGCCCGGATTCACGCGGCTGTTGTACAGGTTCCACAGTTCCGGCCGCTGGTTCTTGGGATCCCATTGGCCGAACTCGTCACGGAACGAGAAGACGCGCTCCTTCGCACGCGCCTTCTCCTCGTCGCGACGGGCGCCGCCGATGCACGCATCGAACCCGAACTCGCTGATGGCGTCCAGCAGGGTGACCGATTGATGGGGATTGCGCGGCTCGTCCGGATGACGGAGACGGACGCGTCCCGAACGGATCGAATCGCCGACGGATCGCACGACCAGCTTGTGGCCGCGCGCGGCCACCAGGCGATCGCGGAACTCGATCACTTCGGGAAAATTGTGCTCCGTATCGATATGCAGCAGCGTGAAGGGAATGCGCTCCGGATGGAACGCCTTCTCGGCGAGACGCAGCACAACAGCGGAATCCTTGCCGCCCGAGAACAGGAGCGCGACGTTGCGGCATTCGGCCGCCACCTCACGAAGGATGAAGATGGATTCCATCTCGAGCGCATCGAGGTGGGTCCAGCGGCCATCGCGGGCCAGCCGGTGAAGTTCGCTTTGATGCAAGACGCTATCTCCCAGCAATCTCTTGTCGGTTCCGTGGTGTCGTCACGCGGTGCCCGTCGCGGCCTTGGCACGGACCAGACGTCCGTCCGGGCCGACGTGGAGCCCGCACTCGCGCGACTCGGGTTGCTCCCACCACCAGCGCCCGGCGCGCTCGTCCTCGCCCGGTTGGATGGCCCGCGTGCACGGGGCGCAACCGATGCTGGGGAATCCCCGGGCATGGAGCGCATTGACCGGCACGTCGTGACGCTGAATATAGGCGTTCACGTCGACGCTCGTCCAATCCGCCAGCGGATTGGCTTTCACGAGACCGTAGGTCGGATCTTCCTGGAGGAAAGGGACGTCGCTGCGCGTCACGGACTGCTCGCGACGCAGCCCGGTGATCCACAGCGCCTTTCCGGCCAGGGCGCGGCGCAGCGGCTCCAGCTTGCGGATCTCGCAGCACTGCTTGCGCAACTCGACGCTCTGGTAGAAGGCGTTCACGCCGTGGCGCGTCGTGAAGGTTTCGACCGCGTCCGCCTGCGGAAAAAGGATGCGGACCGGGATCGCGTAGCGGTCGCGCGCGCGGTCGATCAGTTCCAGCGTCTCGCCATGCAGCCGGCCGGTGTCGAGCGTGAAGACGTCGACCTCCAGCCCCAATCCGGAGATCAGGTCGAGAACGACCATGTCCTCCGCGCCGAAACTGGACGAGAAGGCGGCCCGGGGATGCGCCCCCACGGCCTCGATCAGCCGATCGCTCGCGTCGCGGATGCGGTCGTCGAGGCTCATCGCACCGACTCCGTCGACGCCGGACGCCGGTCGAACAGCGGACCGCGATCGACGCCCGCCTGGTAGACCTCCGAGAAGGTATCCAGGGCGGCGAGGGCCGCGTGGGGATCCTGATCGTCACGCAGCCGGAATGCGTCGAATCCGCAACGGACCAGATAGAAGATCTGGTCACGGAGCACGTCGCCGACGGCCCGGAGTTCCGCGTCGTAGCCGAAGCGCTCACGAAGCAGGCGCGCCGTGGAGTAGCCTCGCCCGTCCGTGAAGGCCGGAAAGTTCACGGCAACGAGCGGCAAGCGGCCGACGTCGCCGGCCAGCGCATCCGGCTCGTCGGCGGGCTCGAGTAGCACCCCCGTCCGACCCGTGCGAGCCAGCAGGCGCTCCTTCTCGGACAACCAGCGCGCCAGGGGCACGATCACGTCACCGTCTGCCGGGATCTCGGCGTCGGTCGGCAGCGTCCGCCACGTATCCGCGATGACTTCGCGGTGCTTAATGCACTGTCCCATACACCCCTTCCTTGAACGGTTCGATCCCGGTACGCAACACGACGTCGATGAACCGCTCCGCTTCGGAATCGCGCAGCGACAGATACGTGTCGAGCAGACGCTGGATGACGTCGGGCACATCGGCCCGGGCGAAGGATCGCCCGATCACCTTGCCAATCGACGCCAGGTTCCCCTGCCGCCCGCCGATCGAGATCTGGTACCACTCCTCGCCGCCCTTGTCGACGCCCAGAATGCCGATGTGACCGACGTGCTGGTGTGCGCAGGAGTTCATGCAGCCCGAAATGTTCAGGTCGAGTTCGCCGATGTCGTGCAGGTAGTCCAGGTCGTCGAACCGTTGCTGGATCGCCTGGGCGACGGGGATCGACACGGCGTTGGCCAGCGAGCAGTAGTCGCCCCCCGGACACGCGATGATGTTCGTGAGCAGGCCGATGTTCGGCGTCGCCAGGCCGAGCGCGCTCAATTCCGTCCAGAGCGCATGCAGTTCACGCACCTCGACGTGCGCGAACACGAGGTTCTGTTCGTGGGTCACCCGGATCTCGCCGAAGTTGAAGCGGTCCGCAAGGTCGGCCACGCGCTCCATCTGTGCGACCGTCAGATCCCCGGGCGGCACACCGGTGGGCTTCAGTGACAGCGACACCGCAGCGTAGCCGTCGACGCGATGGGGATGGACGTTGCGCTGCACCCAGCGGGCAAACTTCCGGTCGGCACGAACGCGGGCGTCGTGTTCCTCGTCCCCCGGCGGCAACGCGCGATACGTCGGTTCGATGAAGCGCGACTGGATCCGCGCCACCTCTTCGGCCGTCACCGTGCCGGACCCGCCGGCCAGGTGCGACCACTCTTCCTCGACGTCCTCCGCGAATCCCGCCGGCGACAGGTCCTTCACGAGGATCTTGATCCGCGACTTGTACTTGTTGTCGCGCCGCCCGAAGCGGTTGTAGACGCGCAGGATCGCATCGAGGTAGGTCAGGAGGTCCCGCCATGGCAGGAATTCCCGGATCACGTGCCCGACGATCGGGGTGCGCCCGAGTCCGCCGCCCACGGCCACACGGAAGCCGATGTCGCCGGTCGGCGAGCGAACGGCCTGGATGCCGATGTCGTGCACCAGCGTGGCGGCGCGGTCGTGCGTGGCACCCACGATGGCGATCTTGAATTTCCGCGGCAGGTAGGCGAACTCCGGATGGAACGTCGACCACTGACGGATCAGCTCCGCCCACACCAGCGGGTTGACGACCTCGTCCGGTGCGACGCCGGCGAAATGGTCGGTCGTCGTGTTGCGGATGCAGTTCCCGCTGGTCTGGATCGCATGCATCTGGACGGTCGCGAAGTGCGCGAGGATCTCAGGCACGTCCTGGAGCTTCGGCCAGTTGAACTGGACGTTCTGGCGGGTGCTGAAATGCGCGACCCCGCGGTCGTACTTTCCGGCCACGAACGCGATCATGCGCAGCCGCGCGGAGGACAGGATGCCGTAGGGAATGGCCACGCGCAGCATCGGCGCATGGCGCTGGATGTAGAGGCCGTTCTGGAGCCGCAGCGGGCGGAATTCGTCCTCGGAAAGCTGCCCGGCCAGGAATCGGGCCGTCTGGTCCCGGAACTGGCTCACGCGCTCGTCCACGAAGCGTTGGTCGATTTCGTCGTAGCGATACATCGTCGTCTCAGTAGATGAGCTTCAGTCCGACCGCGGCGAGCACGACGGCCAGCGCGACGCGGAGATGACGCTCGGAGAAGAGATTCCCGCCATAGCTGCCGAGGAGAATCCCGGGAATGGAGCCGGCAAGCAGGGTGGCCAGCAATTTGTAGTCGACCGTCCCGAGCACGGCGTGCGCACCGCCCGCGATCAGCGTCAGCGGCACGGCGTGGGCGATGTCCGTGCCGATCACCTCGGCCGTTCGCAGGCGCGGATAAAGCAGGATGAGTGCGATCGTGCCGAGGGCTCCGGCGCCGACGGACGTCAACGTCACGAGCACGCCGAGCGCGGCACCGACCACGACGGTCAGGCCGGCAGCATGTCTCACGTGCCAGGCATTGGGATCGTGTTTGACGGACGCTGTGATCGCCTTGCGGAACACGAGCGAAGCCGCCGTCGCCAGGAGAGCCACGGCCAGGGCGGCCGTCAGCAGGCGGGAGGTCGCGGACGTATCGATGCCGACACGAGCCAGCACGTAGGTGGTGGCACCGGCAGCCGGGAGACTCCCGAGGGCGAGCAGACCGGCGATGCGCCACTGGACGCGTCCCTGCAGAGTCTGCGCAATCGAGCCGACTCCCTTCGTGAGTCCGGCATACAGGAGATCCGTCCCCACGGCGGTCGTCGGCGCCACGCCGAACACCAGGATGAGCAACGGCGTCATGAGAGACCCGCCACCGACCCCGGTCACCCCCACGATGGAACCGACCAGGAACCCGGCAATGACGTAATGGAAGTCCACAGCGCACTCGTCGTCGAAGAAGGCGGCATCCTATCGGCGCCCCTATGTGACAACAAAGACTGTTTTCGACTTACCTCATGCGCAGCCGGAATAACCAGCCCGCAACGAACCCGGTTCTACAACGCCGCCGCAAATCGGGGATAAGTCTCGGCGATGGCCTCGCGAATCGAGCCCCGGATCTCCGCGAGCATGGCTTCGTCGGGCGCCGGCGTGATCCGCGGGACCCGGTCGGCATCGAACTCGAAACCGGTGTTGTCGCGGATCTCCTCCAGGGTGTGTCCGGGATGGACGCTCTCGAGGCGGAAGCGTCGCCGCTCTCGATCGAAGGTGAAGAACCCCAGCCCCGTCAGCATCTTCCAGGGACCGCCGGGACGGTAGGTGCCCGGCGGACTCCATCCCGGCGCGCTGATGAAATCGACTTTCGGCACGAACACCCGGCGCGTGTGCTCCTCCCGGAACAGGATCACGCGGGGCACGAGGAAGTAGAGGTAGGCTGACCCGAAGGACCCCGGCCATCGAACGCCGCCGCCCGGATAGTCGCCGGTCCCGACGAGATTGATGTTGGCTTCCCCGTCGATCTGTCCGCCCCCGAGGAAGAACGCGTCGACGCGCCCCTGGGCGGCGAGATCGAAAGTCTCGACGCCACCGTTCGTGAAGCTGTTGTGACGCTGCGATCCGAGCACGTTGACCCGCATTCGCCCGCCGCTGCGCGCCCGCGCCAGCAAGGCGGCCGAACCGGGAATCGGGGAAGAAGCGCCGACGATGACATGCCGACACCCCTCGAGCAGGCCGGCGATCGTGGCGATCAGCAGCTCGGTACGGTTGAAGGCCGCGCCGGTCATGCGACCACCGCATCCGCCGGTTGCAGCCACTCGTCGAGCCACTGCGCAAAACCCTCGGCCGTGCGCGCCATCCCGGCATATCGCGCCACCGCCGGCTCGTCGAGCGGATAGGCATCCAGGAAGCGCAAGGGCCGGGCACCGCCTCTCGCCGCGGCGATGCCGGACACGTAAATGGCAGGAACGACGCCGGGTGAGCGATCCGGATCCGAGAGCAGATCCCCTTCGACGATCGACTCCACGGTCACGTACGTCTCGACCGACGCCTGCGCCATCGTGAGGAGGTCACGTTGACGTCCGATGAACACGTTGCCGTTCCGGTCCGCCGCCGGTGCATGGAACAGCGCGACATCGGGGCGGATGGCCGGCAGCAGCACGATCGGATCGGGCTCCGCCGCAAAGGGGTTGTCGATGACCTTCCAGTCGTCGCGGCGGACAAGCAGATCCGTGCCGAGCATCCCGCGCAGGGGCATGAACGGCACTCCCTTCTGCGCCGCCTGCAGCGCGGCATGGATCGCCGGGCAGGTCGCATCGAGCACCCGGAGCGTGCCGGCAGCCAATGCGGCTGCGAATCGCGGACCCGTCCCGAACTCTCCGAGAGACACGGCCGAGGTCTCGATGGTCCTGACGCATCCGGCTCCGATGAGTACATCCGCCTGCAGACCGCTGATGGGGACGCACACCAGGTGCAGGTCACGCACGCGGCGGCGGATGAGTTCCCGAGTGAGCGCCATCGAGACACCCACCGAATCCTGGGCCAGCGCGATCTTCGCACCGTCGGGGATGCGCGCGGCGAGGCCGACCACGGAACCGAACAGGGCGGACATGGCGAATCTCCTCAGGAACCCTTGCGTTCGGGCGGGGTGAAGAACGAAGTCGGCCGCAGGATCTTGTTCTCCATGCTGTCCAGCAGGGGCATCGCCTTCTCGATGAACGCGGCCCACGCCGGATCCTTCGCCATGGCACTGCGGCGCGCCTCGCGGTCGGCCAGGCTGTCGAAGCCCCAGAGATGAACCACTTGGTTGAGCGGGCCGATGTCGTGGGACGTGTACCAGCCGAGGTTGTGGCCGAGGTACTTGAGCTGGAGCGGATAGGCCTCCGTCTCGTAGAGGCGCAGGTACTCGTTGAGCTTGCCGGGCTTCACGGCATAGGTGCGGTGGTCGACGATCACGTTCACTCTCCGGACGACTGGCTGTGACCGAGGGTAGCACGCAGCCCCGGGTCCGCCACAAGACCAGCCGGCCGGAAAAGTGGAAGCCCCGAGGCGCTCGCCGTCGGGGCTTCGCAACGACCGCGCGGTCCCGTCACTGGACCTTCAGCTGGTACTCCTTGACGGTGGCGGCGATCTCGACGCGACGGTCGCGCTGCAGACACTCGATCTCCTGCGGGCGGGACAGTCCATTGCACTGTTCGGCGCCGACGATCGACTCCTTCTCGCCGCGGCCTTCGACGCGCAGCTTGTGCGGCGGCACCCCCTTGTTCATCAGGTATCCGGCCACCGCCCACGCACGCTTCTCGGAGAGCTTGTCGTTGTACTGCTCCTCGCCGATGCGGTCGGCGTATCCGAGGATGACGAGCTTGTCGTACACCGACTGGCCGAGCTTGTCCGCCAGGACGTCCAGCGTCGACTTCACTTCCGGCCGCAGTTCGTACTGGTCGAAATCGAACAGACCTCGCTCGTCCATGCTGAGAGACATCGGCAGCATCCCGCCCAGCGTCTGAAGTTTCTCGTCCTGCTCGATGAGCACGCGCTCCGCATTGGCCTCGATCCGGCCGCGCCGTTCGCGTTCCGCCGCTTCGCGCGCGGCGGCCTGACGGGCCTCCTCCTCCGCCCGGCGAGCTTGTTCCGCCCGCTGAGCCTCTTCCGCCCGCTGAGCCTCTTCCGCTTGGCGAGCTTCTTCCGTCCGGCGGGCCTCTTCCGTCCGACGTGCGGCATCAGCCACCGTCGCGGCGTCACCGCCTCCGCCGGCGGCGAGACGTGCTTCTTCGGCACGACGCAGTTCCTCGCGTCGAATGGCTTCCGTCACGGGGTCGTAGCGGCTGTGATCGTACCCGGCCTGATACGCGTCACGCTCGCCGTTGGCTCCCACGGCATTGCCGCTCGCGCCGTCGGCGTCCTGGAACGAGGGCGCATCTTCCCCGTCGTCGCCGGCCGCCAGGCCACTCTCGGCCCGCAGTCGAGCGCGCTCCGCCCGAGCCAACGCGTCCTTCACCGGGTCGGCGTCGGATCCGACACCACCGACCGGGCCGCTTGTGCCCCCCGCACCGGTGGCTCCGGCATCCTGCGAGGCGCCCCCGGCCCGGGCGCCGGTGGCATCCGCCCCGTCGGACGAACGTCGAGCGGCTTCGCTTCGAGCAATCGCCGCCTTCACGGGATCGCTGCCCCCCAGTTCACCCGAACCGGTCGCGCCGCCCGTACTGCCGGCCCGCGCGCTGCCCGAATTCCCGTCCGCCAAGTCGCCGGAACCGACGGAAGCCGCCCCCGAGCCCTCTTGCCGTCCGGCTGCACCCCTTTCTGAATTGGAACTCCCGCGCGCGGTGCCGTCATCTCCCGCTGCACCGCCGGAGGCGCGGCCGGAAGACGTGCTGGAACCGTCGAGATTGCTTACGTTGGCGGCGCCGGCGCCCGCCTGCGATTGCCGAACCGTGACCCCGCTCAAAGGATCATCCGGCGCGCCCTTCGACCCTGCGCCTGCTTTCGAGGTATCGCCGGAACCCGCTGTGCCGCCCTTCACAACACCACCGGCAGCCCTGGCAGCGTTCGCCGCGTTCGCAGCCGATCGCCCCCCTTCGGCACCCGTTCCACCCGCGTTCGCGTCAGATCCGCGCGACTGCGACGATGCGGCACCTTTCCCGGCCGTACTCCCGCCTGCGCCACTGGCGAGCGAAGAAGACTTGGTGGCGCATGCCGACAGGGCTGCGGCCAAGGCGATCGCCGAGACCTTGGCGACGATCAGTGACGCCCGACGGGCATCGAATTCGCTCTTCAACACGTTCATAAGCTTGGACCTCCAGGGGTTGCGGCACACGCGTTCACAGCGCGTAAGTTCGGATCGAGGGCAGTCTTACTTGAGGCGCTTCCACCGGGTCGGCGCCGAGGTCGGACTCCCGTCAGACAGGCCGGATTTTCGCGCGTTTCACGGTGCCGCCAATTTAAAGCTTGCACAAAGGAAACTGAGGTAATACGTTGATGAACCTCATATCGACGCATTTTCTCACTTTGTTAGATTCCCTGGGACCACAGAATCGATGGAGACCCCCACAATGCGTTTCGCGCGCTGCGCATTCATCCTGGCCATGGCCGCCGCCTCCACCGCAGCCATGTCGCAGGCGACCGGAAACGCCGCCGGGCCACGCTTCGATGTGAATCGATACGTGGTCGAGGATGCAACGCTCCTCCCGAAGTCGCGCATCGACGCTGCCCTCAGACCCTTCACCGGCAAGCAACGGGATTTCGCCACCGTACAAGGCGCGTTGCGTGCGCTTGAGAAAGCCTATGCGGACGCCGGCTTCACCGCGGTCCAGGTGAGCCTTCCGGAACAGGAACTGAAGGACGGGCGCATCCGCCTGAAAGTGCGCGAACTGCAGGTCGGCAACGTGATCGTCGAAGGCAATCAGCACTTCGACCAGGCCAACGTGATCCGCAGCCTGCCGTCGCTGAAGGCCGGCACGGCGCCCAACGTGGACGACATCGCCCGGAATCTCCGAACGGCCAACGAGAATCCCTCGAAGAACACGACGGTGATGCTGCGCGCCGGCAGTACGGACGAAACCGTGGACATCGTCGCCCGGGTCAATGACCGTCGCCCCTGGCGCGCGGCGCTCAGCGTGGATTCCACCGGAACGTCGGCAACCGGCATCCTGCGCACGGGTCTCTCCGTCCAGCACTCGAACCTCTTCAATCGCGACCACATCGGCAGCGCCCAGTACATCACGTCCCCGGCCTATCCGAATCGAGTGGCGATCCTGGGCCTCGGCTACCACGTGCCGATCTACTCGAGCGGCGATTCGATCGACGTCGCCTATGTGTACTCGGACGTCGATTCGGGGATCGTCACCACCGCGGGAACCGGCGCTTTCGCCATCAGTGGCGGCGGACAGTTCTGGTCGGTCCGTTACAACTACAACCTGCCGCGGCGCGGGGACTGGGATCGGAAGTTCTCCCTCGGGGCGGATTGGCGTGAGTTCAGCAGCAATGTCCGGAGCGTGGGTTCGTCCGGGCCGTCGCTTGTTCCGGATCTGACGCTCCATCCCGTGGGCGTCACGTATCAGTCGCGTCGACGCTCGCAGCAGGACGATCTCTCGTTCTATCTGGGCGTGTATCGCAACATTCCCGGCGGAGCCGCCGGAGACGGTGTGGCATTCAACAACGCCCGCGCCAATTCGAATCCCTCTTACACGATCTACCGCTACGGCGGCTCGTATCTTCGCGTGCTGCCGCGGGACTGGCAGATGCGTCTGTCCGCAAACGGGCAGTTCACCAACGACATGCTCGTCCCGGGTGAGCAGTTCGGGATCGGCGGCATGGATTCGGTGCGTGGCCTGATCGAGCGCGAGTTCGCCAACGATCGCGGGGTCCGTTCCGGCATCGAGTTCTATACGCCCGAATTCGGGCTCGGCGCCACGCAGGAGTTCCGGACTCGCGGTCTGGCGTTCGTCGACTACGGATACGCCAAGCGGGTTCGGCCGCTCGCCGTTGAATCCCACTCGGAATCAGTCAGCTCGGTCGGATTCGGGCTGCGGTCGTACTACCGCGAGAGTCTGAGCCTGAGGCTCGACTACGCGAGCGTGGTGCAGGCCGGGGGCCTGCAACAGCACGGGGACAAGCGGTTGCACGGAAGCGTGTCGCTGTATTTCTGATTTTCATCGTTCAAGGTTGTGGAGACTGTCATGCACCCTCGCAAAACCCAAGCAACGCTGCGCCTGAGGGTGCTGACGCTCGCGGTCTTGTCCGCTCTGCCGGTGTTTGCCGGTGCGAACCCGGTGGATCCGACGGTGCAGGCCGGCCAGGCGAGCTTCTCCGCCTCCGGCAACACCCTCACCATCACCAATGCCCCGGGCACCGTCATCGACTGGCGCGGCTTCTCCATCGCTCAAGGCGAGATCACCCGCTTCATCCAGCAGTCCGCCGCCTCCCAGGTCCTCAACCGCGTCACCGGCTCCACCCCCTCCTCCATCCTCGGCACGTTGAGCTCCAACGGCCAGGTCTTCCTCATCAACCCCAACGGCATCGCCTTCGGCCCCCATGCCGTGGTCGACGTCGCCGGCCTGGTCGTCTCTTCCCTCAACCTCTCCAACCAGGACTTCTCCGCCTCCAAGTTCGGCTTCTCCGCCTCCCTCGACAGGCCCGGCTCCATCCGCGTCGAGCAGGGCGCATCGCTGCGCGCCGCCAACGGCGGTTCGATCTACCTGATCGCCCCCACTGTCGAGAACCATGGCGTGATCCAGGCCGCCGACGGCGCCGTGGTGCTCGCCGCCGGCAAGAGCGCCACCCTGGTCGACACCTTCCGGCCCGATGTGCGCGTGGAGATCGCCGCCCCCGACAACGAGGCCCTCAACGTCGGTCGGATCATCGGCGGGCACGTGGGCATCTACGCCGGCGCCATCCGACACGAAGGCTCCGTCTCCGCCTCCACTGCCGTCATCGGCGACAACGGCACAGTCGTCTTCAAGGCCGCCAGCGTGAGCACCGCTGCGACGAGCCGCATCGATGCCGCCGGCGGATCGATTCGCGTCGATTCGGGGCTGCTCGATCATGCCGGCACGGCATCGACCGACGGCGCCTCGGGCGGACGCATCGAGGTCACGACCCGGTCGCTGATCCAGGGCGGTACGTTCAGCGCCCGGGGCACCCGCCTCGGCGGTGGGGCGATCTCGATCAGAAGCGAAGGCACGCTGCTGCAGACCGCGGACGCAGTGACGAGTGCGGCCGGCGTCGCTGCCGGTGGATCGGTGCGCCTCGAGGGCGGGACGGGTACCCGGGTGTTCACCTCGGGCCGCATCGACGCATCGAGCACTCGGGGTGCTGGAGGGTCGATCCAGGTGCTGGGTGATGATCTGGTGCTGGCCGGCGCGGGACTCGATGCCAGCGGCGCCACTGGCGGGGGTTCGATCCTGGTGGGCGGCAGTGCGCGCGGGGCCGACCCGGGCGTCCGCAACGCCAACGCCCTGTACGCGGGCCTGTCGACGACGCTCAACGCCGACGCGACCGTCTCCGGTCACGGCGGCAGCATCGTGATGTGGTCGGACGGCGCCACGCGTGTCGGGGCGGCACTCACGGCGCGCGGCGGTGCGAGCTACGGCAATGGCGGTTCCATCGAAGTCTCCGGCAAGGGCAGCACCGTCTTCGGCGGCAGCGCCGATGCCTCCGCCCCCCGAGGACTCAACGGTACCTTCCTGCTCGACCCGAAGAACATCATCGTCGACGACGTCAACGGCGGCCTGTCGTTCCGCGATCTGCTCGATCCGAATCCGAACACCGACGCCACGCAGGGTAACGGCTACGGCAAGACCATCGAGCTCTACAGCGGCAATTCGCTGATCACCGATCCGTACGACAACGCTGCGGGTATGCGTGCCGGCGCCATCTATCTGTACCGGGGCAGCGACGGAGCGCTGCTCACGACGCTCACCGGCGCCGCGGCGGAGGACTCGATCGGCACCGGTCACCGTCTGTCGCTCGGATCGAACCTGCTGCTGGTGCACACCCTCTACGGCAGCGGCAACGGCACGCTCGACAACGCCAAGGGTGCGGTGACCTGGCTCAACCCCGTCACGGGCAAACTCGCCGACGGTACGAGCGCGGGCGCAGTCGGTGCCACCAACAGCCTCCTCGGTTCCTTCGCCGGCGACCGGGTCAATCTCACCCAGGACCGCACCTTGGTCACCCCCGTGGCCGGATCGGCCAACGGCTACTTCCTGATCAGCGAGTCCTGGAACGACACCCGCGGCGCCATCACGTGGATCAATGCGTCCACGGGCAAGCTCGCCGATGGCTCCACGGGCGGCGCGATCTCGCCCGCCAACAGCCTCATCGGCGAGAACGCCAACGATCGCGTCGGCTACATGCGCGGGGTCGGCTATCCCTACTACACCTATCGGCCGGTCGTGCAGCAGATCGGGCGCGGGTTCCTGTTCTTCAGCCCGTTCTTCGGTAGCGGCGGCGACGGCGTGCACGACGGCAAGGGCGCCGTGACCTGGATCGATCCCGCCACAGGCCTGCTGGCGAACGGCCTGACGGGCGGCGTCGTCAGCCCTGCGAACAGCATTGTCGGGGCAAACCACGGCGACCAGATTGGCGCACTGCCCAGCGGCGAAGCGTTCCTGCAGACGTGGGGGAACACCGCCCTCGTCCTGAGCACGGCCTTCGGTGCGAACAAGGGCTCGGCCACGTGGATCGACGGCAACACGGGCAAGCTGTCGGACGGCACGAGCACCGGCGGCATCGTCAGTGCCGCCAACAGCTTTGTCGGGTCGACGTCCGGCGACAGCACGAACACGCGATGGGAATCGACGGACAACGGCTACCTGTTCCTGCTGCCCGAGTGGAACAACGGTCGCGGGGCGCTGACCTGGATCGACATGGCCACCGGACGCACCCCCTCGGGTGCACTCGCCGGGGAAGTCGGTGCAACGATCAGCATCGTCGGCGGCATGCCGGGCGACCGGATCGCGGACAACGTGCGCCGGCTGCGCAGCGGTCACTTCGTCAGCATCGCTCCCGATTGGGACGCCGACGACGAATTCACGGACGTCGGTGCCGTCACCTGGATCAGCAACACCGGCACGCTGGGCAACGGCGCCACCGCCGGACTGCTGTCGGCAGCCACCAGCCTTGTCGGAAGTCGCACGGGGGATCGGGTCGGATCCCATGGCATCGTCGAACCCACCTACTACTATTCGAGCAATTCCTATCTCGTGGTCAGTCGCGAGTGGGGCAGCGCCGGTGATCCCGCCAACGCCAAGGGGGCGGTCACCTGGATCAACGGCACGAACGGGCAGACGCTCGCAGGCACGGCCGGCGGCGTGGTCGATACGACCAACAGCCTCGTCGGTGCCAATCCCGGCGATCTCGTCGCGACCAATCTTGTCGATTCATCCCGTGAAGGCAACGGCGTCTACCAGCCGAACTACGGACAGCACTACCTGATCGCCAGCCCCCATTGGGGCGAGGGCCGCGGGGCCGTCACGTGGATCAACGGCAACGACGGCACACTTGCGAACGGCTCACTCGCGGTGGGCGTGGTCGGCGCAGCCAACAGCGTGGTCGGGCAAACCCCCGCGAATCCCTTCGCCCAGACGACCGGTGACCAGGTCGGTTCGTACATCGACTTGCTGTCGAGCGGGCACGTGCTCATCCGCAGCCCCAACTGGACGGACTTCGACGTCGTGGACAACGCCGGTGCCGTCACGTGGATGAACGGGACCAACGGCCTGCTGGTGGGTATGTCCAACGCAGCCGCGTTCACGGAAGCGACCAGCGCCGTCAGCAGCCGCAATTCGCTGGTGGGTCGTGCGAACGGCGATCATGTCGGCAGCGGCGGGATCGAGGACGCGGGCAGCTACGTGCTCATCCGCTCGCCCGATGCCCGCGATCAAGGGCAGATCAGCTATCAGGGCGCCCTGACCTGGATGGACGCCAACTCGGGCCTGCTCGCCGGCATGTCGTCCCCGGTCGACTACGCGGAGTTCGGCGGGGCGTTGTCGCCCTTCAACAGCTTGCTGGACGTGGGGGTCAATCCGGAACTCACCTACGTCGGCAGCAACCATCGGCTCGTCATGAACCGCGATTGGAACGGCGGCACGGGGGCAGTCACCTGGCTGGGGTCCAACGGACAATTGTCGGATGGGCAGACCGGCGGGCTCGTGTCATCCGTCAACAGTCTCGTCGGTTCGTCCGTGGGCGAAGGGGCGAGCATGAGCCTCGAGGGACTGTCGACCGGCCACTACCTGCTGTTCACCCCGACATGGACACGCGGCGGGGACATTGCGGACGCGGGCGCCGTCACCTGGATCAACACGTCCAACGGGAAGCTCGTCAACGGTGCAGCCGGCGGCGTGATCGCCTCCTCCAACAGCATCGTCGGCGCCTCGGCCGGCGACCGGATCGGCAGCGATGGCCTCGAGGGCATCGGTTACATCTACTACTCGAATGCGTACCTCATCCGCAGTTCGAACTTCAAGAACGGGAGCGTCGCCGGCGCAGGCGCCCTCACCTGGATGAACGCGTCCAACGGCCTGCTGGCCGGAATGACGTCGGCGGATGGTTTCGACGGCACGGTCACCGCCGTCAACAGTCTCGTCGGATCGGCCGTCGACGACCGGATCGGCGGCGACTCGATGCGCATCACGAGCATCGACAGCTTCGGGCCGGACTACCGGATGCTGATATCGCACGGGTCCACTGCCGGCGGTGCCGGCTCGGTGACGTGGATGCAAGGCAGGACGGGCATGCTCAGCGATGGCACCCTCGGCGGCGCCGTATCCGTCGCGAACAGCGTTCTCGGCAGCGCGTCCGGAGATGCGCTCGGCAGCGGCGGCCTGCAGCAGATCGGTTCGCCCGATGGCATCGGCAAGTACTTCATCCTCACGCCGGGCTGGAGCAACGGCGGCACACAGGCCAATGCCGGTGCCGTGACGTGGCTCAACGGGGCAGACGGCCGTCTGGCCGATGGGTCGACCGGCGGCGTCGTGTCGGCCGCCAACAGCCTCGTCGGCAGCGCAGCCGGCGACCGCATCGGTCGCGGCGGTGTCCAGGCCGTCGGGACGGTCTTCTCGGACCAGCGCTATGTCGTGGTCAGCACCGACTGGAGCAACGGCGGGACCCAGGCCGGCGCCGGTGCGGTCACGTGGATCCGCGGCTCGGACGGGCATCTGGTGGACGGCAGCGTCGGAGGCGCCGTGTCGGCAACCAACAGTCTGGTCGGCAGCGCCGCTGGTGATGCCGTCGGCTCCGGCGGAATCCGGTTCGCGGCCAGCGGCAAGTACCTCGTCCTGAGCCCGAACTGGTCCGACGGCGGAACGAAAGCGGGCGCCGGTGCCATCACGTGGATCAACGGCAGCACCGGCGAACTGGTCTCCGGTGCAATGGCCGGCGTCGTCGATCGCACGAACAGCCTGGTCGGCAAGGTCGCAGGAGATCAAGTCGGCATCGGCGCCATTCAGAACGTGGGGACAGGCACGCTGATCTTCACGCCCAACTGGAGTGACGGCGGCACCAGGACCCAGGCAGGCGCACTCACCTGGATGAACCCGAACACCGGCCTTCTGTCCGGGATGACGAGTGCCGACGGCTTCAGCGGCATCGTGGATGCCAACAACAGCCTGGTGGGAGCGAACGCGGGTGACCTCGCCGGTGGCTACCAGTGGTTCCCCTGGGCCATGCGCGTCACGTCCGTGGACGGGACCCACGCGTTCATCACCTCGCAGAACTTCGCCTCGCGCGCGGGCGCCGTGACCTGGATGGACACGTCGACCGGGCGCTTGTCCGATGGATCGACCGGTGGAAGGATCGGGGCGGCCAACAGCCTGATCGGCGCCCGGCCCGACGATCAGGTGGGCAACAGCGGCAGCGGGATCCTGACGGCATTCGATTCGAACTCGGTCCGCAACGCCCTCGTGCTCAGCCCCAACTGGAACAGCGCGACGGGCGCCGTGACCTGGATCAGCGGCACCACGGGCAAGCTCGTCGACGGGTCGACGGGCGGGACGATCGGGCGCGGCAACAGCCTGATCGGCGGCGCCGCCGGCGAGCGCATCGGTCAATCGTATGCCTCGGGCTTCGTGTCCGGCGTGGGCAGCGTCTACGCGTTCTACAGCGCCGCGTGGAACGGCAATCGCGGCGCGGTCACGTGGCTGAACGGCGGCAATGGTCTGCTCTCGAACATGACATCGGCCGCGGGGTATGACGGTCTGGTGAGTTCCGCCAACAGCCTCGTGGGCGACGCGGCCGGCGACAACATCGGTCTGTACGGTGTGCAGAACTTCACCAACAGCGCCGGCAAGCTGGTGTTCGTCATGCGGTCTCCCGACTGGAACGGCGGACGGGGCGCTTTCACTTCCGTTTCAGGCGTGGATGGCAAGCTGATCGGCGGCGCCACCGGTGGCTCGATCAATGCGGCCAACAGCCTGATCGGCGTGAACGCCGGCGATCGCATCGGCGAGTTCGCACCGCAGTCCGTGTCAGGCGGCAACACGATTCTCGTGTCGACAAAGTTCGGTTCGAACCGCGGCGCCGTCACGTTGATGAACCGCGATTGGTCCATCACCGGGCCGGTGAGTGCAGACAACAGCGTCATCGGCGGTGCCGCGAACGCCGGGCTGCTCTATCAGTCTTCCGCCGGCACCGTCGTCTCCGACGGCAGCAACAACAACTCGATCTTCCGATTCAGCACCGAGGGTGCGGGCCGCATCGTCGCGCTGTCGAATGCGTTCGTCTCCGGTGCAACGCCACCGCAGGCTTTCGGAGCGAATCCTGGGAGCGACGTCACGATCCGTCCCCAGACGATCGTGAGCCTGCTCAACACCGGCACGCAGGTGCTGCTGCAGGCGAACAACGACATCATCATCCGGAAGGCGATTCTCGCGACCGGCACCACGACGACCAACGGTCTGCTCCAGATGCAGGCGGGGCGGAGCATCGCCGTCAACGCGAACATCACCAACACGAACAGGAACGCAGCCGGCGAGTCGATCATCCTGATCGCCAACGACACGGCAGCGTCCGGTTTCGTCTCGGCGCAGCGAGACGACGGCGCGGCCACCATCACGCTGGCCAATGGAGTCGCCGTGACCGGCGGCGGTTCGGTTCGAATGATCGTGCGGGACGGGTCGGGCCTGCTGGACAGCTCGATCACCGCAGGGGTGAACAGCCTGATCTCGACGCTGACCGGCGGCGTGACACTGAACGCGCCCGCGATCGGATCGGCCGGGTCGCCGCTGCGGTTGGCTGCCGCGGGCGGCGTGACCGCGACGTCGACCGCTGGCGGAGCCTTCCTCCAGCAACCGCAGGGCAACGCAGGCGCCGGGTCGTACAAGATCACCGTGCCGGACAATCAGCCCTTGCTGCTGAGCGTGCCGAATGGGACGCTGTCGCTGTCGCGCGATCTGTCGCGAGCGGGTTCCATCACGCTGCAAGCCACCGAAGTCCAGGTCACGGACACCATCATCACGTCACAGGGCACCGTGACCATCAACGCCACCAAGCTCATGGTCACCAGCGGCAGCGAAGCGACCACGATCGGGGGCAACAGCGGCACGGTTCTGAATATCGGCAGCGGCGGGGTCACCATCCGGGGTGGGAATCTCGGCCTCGATGGTCCGTCGGGCACATCCGCGACCCTGGGCACATCCGGAATGTGTACGGGCACCATCGCCGGCGATCTGATCATCACGGGCGGCAGTGCAGCGGGCGCGTCGGCGCAGTTGGTGGGAGCGCCGGACATCGGGTCGGCAGCGAGCCCACTCCGTATCGGCGGGCAGGTCATCATGACGACAGGCACTGGCGAAGGCGCATTCGCACGCGTTGCGGCAGATCGTCCGGAGACCATCTACCTGAACTTCCCGAATCTTTCGAGTGGCGGATACACGGTTGACGGGCAGCCGGCGGTGTTCGGCGGGACGTCGGGCTTCTATGCAGGCGGAGTCCCCGCGATCCTCGGGCGGAATTTGATCGTCACGTACGGCGGCCCGGAGACACCCTCGTCGCCGGACGGTGTACTCACTTCGTACTATCGCGGATCGGTTTTCACATTCGAGCTCGACGACATGTGGCGCCGGAGGCAGCAGCAGGATGTTGGCGGACTTCCAGCGTGCCGATAGGCGCCTGAGCGGGACGGTCCAGAGGCTCGGCTGAGCATCGCGCAACGGGATTCGCGGACCGCCGTCGCGATCGCCCATCTGTGAGTCGCGAGGTTTTCGGAGGGTTGTCTCGCGATTCGCCCGTGCTCCGATGTTCATCGTATGGCGGCAGCTGCCCGATGCGACTACGGTAGCCTCAAGCGAATACCCGATGCCGGATACCGGCATCGCACAGAGAAAAGAGACCATGACCCAACAGGCGCAGGCGGCAGCGGCGTTACCGAGACTCAGGGCGATC
>JAXMFE010000016.1:0-104373 GCA_046347985.1 Burkholderiales bacterium | reverse complement strand
GCGGTCGCGGCCCCCTCGGGGGGCGCAGTGGCTTCGGGCGGCCGGGCGCCACTGACATGCCGACGCGACGTCCCCTGGCGGTCACGCCTGTCCCGTCCGCGAGCGCCGAGCCGGGCGCGGCGATCCGCGTCCTGATCGCGGACGATCACTCCCTCGTGCGCCGCGGTCTCGCAGCCATCATCAACATGGAAGAGGGCGCCACGGTCGTCGGCGAGGCTGGAGACGGCGAGGAAGCCGTGGCGCTGTGGCGCTCGCTGCGGCCCGACGTGGTGCTCATGGATCTGCGGATGCCGCGGATGGAAGGCGTCCCGGCCATCCGGCAGATCCGCGCCGAGGATCCGCGGGCCAGCATCATCGTCCTGACGACGTTCGATCACGACGAGGACATCTATGCGGGATTGCGCGCGGGCGCCAAGGCCTATCTGATGAAGGACGTGCAGCCCGAGGAACTGTTCCGCTGCATCCGCACGGTTCACGCCGGCGAGACCTACCTGCAGCCGAAGATCGCGGCGCGCCTCGTGCAGCGCGTGCAGGAGGAACCGCTCACCGAGCGGGAGGAGCAGATCCTGAAGCTGCTCGCCGAAGGAAAGAGCAATCGCGCGATCGGTCAGGCGCTCGGCATCTTCGAGAGCACGGTGAAGAGCCACCTGAAGAGCCTGTTCGCGAAGCTCGATGTCACCAGTCGTGCCGAGGCCATTGCCCTCGCCGCCAAGCGCGGACTCGTGAAGTTCTGACCGGCCGGCGCTCCCCCGAAAGGGGGAGCCGCGGTTGTCGCGCCCGAGGGAGGCACGACCACTCATTCGCCGGATGCCGTACCGCGGCGGTCCCCGCACAATCCGCGCATGCACCGTCCGTCTCTTTGCCTCGGTCGATCCGCTTCCGCTGCCCGCGCAGGCCGCACCGCCGGTGTGCACGGCCGCGGCCCGATGCGCCATCCGTGCGCGCGCGAGGCGGCGTTCGCGGCGTTCGTCGGACGCTGTGCCAGAGAGAAAGGCGCCGGGGCGGCGGTCGGCACATTGCCGGTATCGATCGTGCATTGCGGCGCTCGCTGCGGCCCCCGTGCCGTACGGGCCAGAACGAGGTGTCCGTGCCGATCGGATACGCGACGAGGAGGGGATCGGGCATGACCTTCTGGCTCCGGCTCTCGGGACTGATCGACGCGCTCAATACGCGCGTCGGCCGCGCCGTGAGCTGGCTGATCCTCGTCATGACCGTCGTCAGCGCGCTCAATGCCGTGTCGCGCAAGTTTCTCAACGCGAGTTCCAATGCCTTCCTCGAAGTGCAGTGGTACCTGTTCGCCGCGGTCTTCCTGCTGGCCGCAGGCGACACGCTGCTGCGCAACGGACACGTCCGCATCGACATCGTCTTCTCGCGGCTGTCGCCGCGGTCGCGCCTCGTCATCGAACTCGCGGCCACCCTGCTGTTCCTGCTGCCCTTCACCTTCTTCATCCTGCGCTACGGCTGGCCGTACTTCGTCGATTCCGTCGCCAACCGCGAAATCTCGCTCAACGCCGGCGGCCTGGCGGTGTGGCCGGTGAAGCTGCTGATTCCGGCCGGCTTCGCGCTGCTGCTGCTCCAGGGCGTGTCGCAGATCATCAAGGTGGCCGGTGCGCTGGCCGGTGCGGTCCCCGCGGAGGCCGTGTTTCCGACCCATGATGATCCGGCCCGGGAAGCGCTGGCCGATGCGGACGCGGTCCGGAGATGACGGCATGGCTCGTCGCCAACATCGGCCCGCTCATGTTCTTCGGGCTCGTGCTGTTCCTCCTGCTGGGGTATCCGGTGGCGTTCGCGCTCGCGGCGATCGGCCTGCTGTTCGGGGGCATCGGGATCGAGCTGGACCTGCTGCACGTTCAACTGCTCCAGGCCCTGCCGCAGCGGATCTACGGGATCATGCAGAACGAGACGCTGCTTGCGATCCCGTTCTTCACCTTCATGGGGCTGGTGCTGGAGCGCAGCGGCATGGCGGAGGAACTGCTGGAGACGATCGGGCAGCTCTTCGGGCCGATCCGCGGCGGGCTGGCGTACGCGGTGATCTTCGTCGGCGCCCTGCTTGCCGCCACCACCGGCGTGGTCGCGGCCTCGGTGATCTCGATGGGACTGATCTCGCTGCCGGTGATGCTGCGCTACGGCTACAGCAAGCCGCTCGCGGCCGGGACGATCGCCGCCTCGGGCACGCTCGCGCAGATCATCCCGCCGTCGCTCGTGCTGATCGTGATGGCGGACCAGCTCGGCCGGCCGATCGGCGATCTCTACCGGGGCGCGCTGGTGCCCGGACTGCTGCTCACCGCCTGCTACGCGGCATACGTGCTGGTCATGTCGATCGTCAAGCCGGCGTCGGCCCCGGCTCTGCCGCCCGAAGCCCGGCGCGTGGCCGGCGCGGTGCTGCTGCGGCGGGTCCTCGTGTCGCTCCTGCCGCCGGTGGTGCTGGTGTTCCTGGTCCTGGGGACGATCTTCCTCGGCATCGCCACGCCGACGGAAGGCGGCGCGATGGGCGGCTGCGGCGCACTGATCCTCGCGGCCTCCAAGCGCCGTCTCGGCGGCCGGATGCTGCGGCAGGCCCTGGAGAGCACGACGAAGCTCTCGTGCTTCGTGATGTTCATCCTGATCGGATCGACGGTCTTCGGGCTGGTGTTCCGGGGCGTCAACGGCGACCTCTGGGTCGAGCACCTGCTGACCGGCCTGCCCGGCGGATCCCTGGGCTTCCTGCTCGTCGTGAACCTGATGGTGTTCGTGCTTGCCTTCTTCCTCGACTACTTCGAGCTGGCCTTCATCCTGGTGCCGCTGCTCGCGCCGGTGGCCGAGAAGCTGGGGATCGATCTCGTGTGGTTCGGTGTGCTGCTCGCGGTGAACATGCAGACCTCCTTCATGCATCCGCCGTTCGGGTTCGCGCTGTTCTACCTGAAGAGCGTCGCGCCGAGGTCCGTCGCCTCCGGCGACATCTATCGTGGCGCGATTCCGTTCGTGGTCATCCAGATCCTGATGGTCGTCGTCCTGATCGCATTCCCGGACCTCGCGAGCTACCGCAGCGAACTGCTCGGCAGCGAAGCCGCCGCGCAGGGCGACTCCCCGTTCCTCGACAACCCGGAGTACCCCCCGACCGTGTTCGAACTCCAGCCGGATCCGCCGGCCGCCGGGCGGTGATGCCGTGAGCGAGACCCACCGGACCCGCCGGCAGTTCCTGACCGCGACGTCGCTGGGCGCAGCCGGCGCACTGGCTGCGCCCGCGATCGCGGACAGCGCCCCCGCCGTCCGCTGGCGCATGGCGTGCAGCTTCCCCAAGAGCCTCGACAACATCTTCGGATCGGCCGAACTGCTCGCCCGGCGCGTCAACGCGCTGACCGACGGCCGGTTCGAGATCCGCGTCTTCGCGGCGGGCGAACTGGTGCCCGGACTGCAGGTGCTCGACGCGTGCGAGCAGGGCACGGTGGAGTGCGGCCAGACGCAGGGCTTCTACTACATCGGCAAGAACAAGGCGTTCGCCTTCGACGCGGCGATGCCGTTCGGTCTCAACGCCCGCCAGCACAACGCGTGGCTGTACAGCGGTGGCGGTCTCGATCTCGTGCAGGCGCTGTACCGCGAACACAACTGCATGTTCTTCCCCGCGGGCAACTCGGGCGCGCAGATGGGCGGGTGGTATCGCCGCGAGATCCACGGTCTGGTCGACCTGAAGGGCATGAAGGTGCGGATTCCGGGCATCGCCGGAGAGATCGTCTCGCGCCTCGGGGCCGTGCCGCAGGCGATCCCCGGGGCCGACATCTATCCCGCGCTGGAGAAGGGGACCATCGATGCGGCCGAGTGGGTCGGACCGTACGACGACGAGAAACTGGGCTTCCATCGCGTGGCGCCGCACTACTACTTCCCGGGCTGGTGGGAGGGCAGTTCGTGCATCTCGTTCATCGTGAATCGGAAGGAATGGGATGCGCTGCCGGCCGCGTACCGGGCCGCCTTCGAGGTGGCGTCCGCCGAGGCGAACGTCCGCATGGTCGCCGCGTACGACGCGAAGAATCCGCAGGCGCTGGCGCGCCTCGTGAAGAGCGGAGTGCGGCTGCATCCGTATCCGAAGGACGTGCTCACGGCGGCGCTCGAGGCCGCCGAGGCGCTGTACGACGAGGAGGCTGCGCGCAACCCGGTCTTCCGCCGGTTCCTCGGCCCGTGGCGGAAGTTCCGCTACGAGCAGACGCAGTGGTACCGGATGGCCGAGGCCACGTTCAACAATTTCATGGCCAGCCAGAAGCTGTCGCCCGCATGAAGCCCGTTGCCTTCTCTGCGCTGTCCGGCCCGCCAGGCACAGGGCCCGATCGTTGTCTGCCGTGTTCCGCCGTCGGTGCGCGAAGCGTGAGTGTCCCAGCCCCGCGCGCCATTCCGTCCCTCCCGTTCCAGGAGAACCGTCCATGACCAACCTGAAGATCAACGGTCAGAGCTATCTCTCTGACTCCCCGCCCGACACGCCCCTGCTGTGGGTGCTTCGGGAAGAGTTGCGGCTCACCGGCACGCGCTACGGCTGCGGTCTCGGGCTGTGCGGCTCGTGCACGGTGCACATCAACGGGCAGGCAGTCCGGTCCTGTCAGATGAAGGTCGGCGAGGTCGGCGCGGCCGCCGTCACGACCATCGAGGGCCTGCATCCGTCCAACGCCCATCCGGTCCAGAAGGCGTGGGTCGAGATCCAGGTGCCGCAGTGCGGCTACTGCCAGTCGGGGCAGATCATGCAGGCGGCCGCCCTGCTGGCGCAGAACCCCAACCCGAGCGACAGGGACATCGTCGAAGGCATGAACGGCAACCTGTGCCGCTGCGCCACGTATCCGCGAATCGTCGGCGCCGTGAAGCGCGCCGCCCGGCTGATGAAGGAGACCCAAAATGGCTGACGACGCCCCCATCAACACGAGCCGCCGCGACTTCCTCGTCCGCTCCGCCACGGTGGCCGGCGGCGCGTTCCTCAGCATCGGCGTCGGCCCGGCACTCACGGGGGGCGACGCGCAGGCCGCGATGTCCGCGACGCCGGCGTACACGCCTTCCATCTGGTTCACGATCACACCCGACGGCACGACCACGATGCACATCGTGAAGGCCGAGATGGGCCAGCACATCGGGACGGCCTTCGCGCAGATCATCGCCGAGGAGCTGGAGGTGCCGTGGAGCAAGGTGCGGCTCGATCAACCGCTGGAGAGCGTCGAGAACTTCGCGATCTACGGCCTGGCCTACACGGTCAACAGCGGCAGCGTGACCACGGAATTCGACCGGATCTCGCGTGCGGGCGCGCTCGGCCGCATCGCGCTGACCGAAGCAGGCTGCAAGCTGCTCGGTGCAAAGCTCGCCGACTGCCACGCCTCCCAGGGGCGCGTCATCGACCGGGCCTCCGGACGGTCGGTGGGCTACGGCGACATCCTCCAGAAGGTGAAGCTGGAGCGCACGTTCTCCTATCCGGACGACTTCCGCTCGGTGAAGCTGAAGGACCGCAGCCAGTACCGTCTCATCGGTCAATCGGTGCCCGCGCTGGACATCCCCGCGAAGACCAACGGCCAGGCCAAGTACGGCATGGACGTGTTCCTGCCCGGCATGGCGTACGGTGCGCTCGCGATCCCGCGATCGCGCTACGGCTCGAAGGTGCAGTCGGTCGACGACGGCGAAGCCAGGAAGATTCCCGGCTTCATCAAGGCCGTGACGATCGACGATTCCATCGGCAAGTGCACCGGCTGGGTCGTGGCGCTGGCCGAGACCTTTCCGGCGGCCGTCAAGGCCGCGAAGGCCTTGAAGATCACGGCCGATCCGGGTCCCTACGGCAAGCTGAGCCTCGACGACATCATGGAGGAGTTCTCCGAGAAGTCGAAGAAGCCCGACGAGAGTGCGGCGTGGGTGCTGGAAGGCGACGTCGACGCTGCGCTGCCGGCGGCCGACAAGCAGCTGGAGGCCGAGTACACGAGCGACATGGTGTGCCACGCCACGATGGAGCCGATGAACTGCGTCGTGCAGCACGCGTCGGACGACAGCTGGCACGTGCACGTCGGCACGCAGAGCACCTCGTTCCTGCGCATGACCCTCACGTACTACCTGTCGAAGGTGCTGAACAGGAAGCCCGAGGATCTGAGGATCTTCGTGCACCAGTATCTGGTGGGCGGGGGCTTCGGCGGCAAGCAGGACTACGACGATGCGCTCGCGACGGCGTACTGCGTGAACCAGATCGGCCGGCCGGTGAAGCTCATTCACACGCGCGAGTCGCAATTCGCGACCTCGTTCCCGCGCACGCCGACGTTCCACCGCCTGAAGGCAGGCGTGAAGGACGGGCAGCTCACGGCCATGAACCACGACATCGTCTGCGGCTGGATGGGGCCACGTTTTGCCGTCGGCAAGCAGTTCAACAACGGCACCGACTGGCTGCAGCTCGACTCCGTCGACGGCAAGAAGCAGGACATCGACCAGTGGTCCATCGGCGGCAGCGATCACTGGTACCACGTGCCGAACCACCGCGTCCGGGCGTGGAACAGCGATCGCACCACCTGGGCCGTGCAGGCGAGCGCCCTGCGCACCGTGTCCAACTCCTACAACATGTTCGTGGTCGAGTCCTTCCTGGACGAGATCGCGCATGCAGCGGGACGGGACCCGGTGGAGTTCCGGCTCTCCATCCTGAACGGCAAGGGCGGCAACCGGGGCATCCCGAACACGGGCTACCCGCCCGGGACGCCGTCGGACTACTACATGGATCAGCTCTGGATCTCGCTGCCGTGGCCGAAGGAAGGCGCATGGCCCGCGTACGAATCCGGCACCGTGGGCGGCGCGCTGCGGCTGGCCAACTGCCTGCGCGTGGCGGCGGGCAAGGCCGGCTGGGGCGTCAAGAAGCTGCCGCCGAACACGGCGATGGGCGTGGCGCTTTCCTCGGCGGAAGAGCGCCAGAGCCCGACCTGGGTGGCCGGCATCGCCGAGGTGACGGTGGACCCGGCGACGGGACGCTATCGCGTCAACAAGCTGACCATTGCCATGGACATGGGCATCGCGATCAATCCCAATAACGTGAAGGCCCAGATCATGGGCTCCGCGCTGTGGGGGACGAGCCAGGTCATGTCCGAACGCCTGACGTACAAGAACGGCGCGATCGAACAGACGAACTTCCACGAGTACCGGCCGATCCGGCAGGTGGACGTACCCGAGTTCGACATCGAGCTGATCGAGTCCGGCAGGCATCCCGTGGGCGTCGGTGAACCGGCGTCGACGGTGGTAGCCCCCGCTGTGGCCAACGCCATCTTCAACGCCGTCGGTGCGCGTGTGCGACATATGCCCATCACCGCGGAAGCGGTGCTCGAGGCCATCAAGAGCCGCAAGGCGTAGGCCGGGCATGCGTGCCGGCCCCCTTCAAAACCGAGGGGAGGGGACCGGCGCGCAACCCGTGGCGGAGCGGAGAGGGTCTCTCCGCTCCTGCCCTTTTTCTCCTCCGACCTCGTGAGATCACCATGTCCGACGACGTGCTCTCGCTGTCTGCCGCCGAGCTGATCGACGGCTTCCGGACGAAGACGCTGTCTCCTGTGGAAGTGACGCAGGCTGCCCTGGATCGCATCAATTCGTTGCAGCCCGCCTACAACGCGTTTGCCTGGATCGGCGCCGAGGACGCGCTCGATGCCGCCTATGAATCGGAGCAGCGCTGGGTGCGCGGCGCCCCGCTCGGGCCGGTCGACGGCCTGCCGACGACGGTGAAGGATCTGCTGCTTTGCAAGGGCTGGCCCACGCGCCGGGGGTCGAAGACGGTGAATGTCGATCAACCCTGGACGGAGGACAGCGCCTCGGTGGCCCGCATGCGCGAAGCCGGTGCCGTCATCCTCGGCAAGACGACGACGCCGGAGTTCGGTTGGAAGGGGGTGACCGACAGTCCGCTGACCGGACTGACGGTGAACCCGTGGAACACGGCGATGACGCCGGGCGGCAGCAGCGGCGGTGCGGCCGTCGCCGCCGCGTTCGGCATGGGCGTGATGCACGTCGCCACCGACGGCGGCGGATCGATCCGCATTCCGGCCGGCTTCTGCGGACTGTTCGGATTCAAGCCGACGTTCGGTGTCGTGCCGGTCCATCCGCACCCGCCGCCCCTCACGCTCTGGCATCAGGGGCCCATCGCCCGCACCGTGCCGGATGCCGCGCTGATGCTCACCGTGATCTCGCGGCCGGAACCGCGGGACTTCTACGCCGGCCCGCCGCTCGGCATCGACTATCGCGAGGGACTCGATTCCGGCATCCGCGGCACGCGCGTGGCGTACAGCCGGACGCTGGGCTACGCGCGCGTCGATCCGGCGGTGCTCGACCGCGTCGACGCGGCCGTGGCGGCCCTGTCGAATCTCGGCGCGATCGTCGAGGAGGTCGACCTGACGCTCGACGACCCGATCGCCATCATGCAGCCCCTGTGGTCGGTGGCGCTGGCGATTGCAGTGGAGCCCATGTCGGCGCAGCAGCGGTCACTGCTGGATCCGCCGCTGCTCGATCTCGCGGCACCGGGCTTCGGATTCTCGGCCCTGCAATACCGTGCGCTCGAGCGCGAACGCGAGGGGCTCGCCCGGCGCATGAGCCTGCTGCACCAGGACTACGATCTCCTCGTGACCCCCCAACTGGCGACGACCGCGTTTCCCGTGAATCACGAAGTGCCGCCGGACAGCGGCCTCACACGCTGGTGGGAATGGTCGCCCTTCACGTATCCGTTCAACCTCACCCAGCAGCCCGCTGCAACGGTTCCGTGCGGATTTGCACCCGACGGTCTGCCGGTGGCATTCCAGATCGTCGGGCCGCGATTCGGTGACCGGGCCGTGCTGCGGGCGGCGCGCGCCTACGAACAGGCGCATGCGTTCCGGTTGCCGCCGATCCCCGCTCAGGGACGGACGTCAGGCTCGCTGCGCGCGTCGATGCAGACGAACGCCTGAGGTGCGGGGGGAAGGCCGCGGCCTTCCCCCCGCACCGGGCGAACGGGTCAGACCGATGCGCTGGCGCTGTCGAGCCCGGCGATGTCGGCCGCACTCAACGACAGCCTTGCGGCCCCCATCAACTCGCCGACCTGATCGACGGACGTGGCGCTCGCGATCGGCGCGGTGATGCCCGGCCGCGCCATCAGCCACGCCAGCGCCACCTGGGCGCGCGTGGCCCGGTGGGCGGCAGCCACTTCGCCGAGCGCGTCGAGAATGCGGGCGCCGCGATCGTCCAGGTATTTCTTCACGAAGAAGGCGCGCGCCTTGCCCGCGAGGTCGATCTCGCGCCGGTACTTTCCGGTGAGGAAGCCGCTGGCGAGTGCGAAATAGGGAATGACGCCGAGCCCTTCCTGACGGCACAGCGGTTCGAGCGCCGCTTCATAGCCGGCGCGGTCGTACAGGTTGTACTCGGGCTGCAGCGTCTGGTAGATCGGGAGCCCGGCACGGCGCGCGGCCGCGAGGGCGGCCGCCAGCCGGTCCGCCGGGTAGTTCGATGCACCGATCGCGCGCACCTTACCCTGCTTGATCAGCGTCGCGAATGCGTCGAGCGTCTCCTCGAAGGGCACCTCGGCGTCGTCCATGTGGGCCTGGTACAGGTCGATGCAGTCGGTGCCCAGCCGCTTCAGCGAACCTTCCGCCGACGCCAGGATGCGGGCGCGCGACAACCCCTTCGTGCCGCCCATCTCCATGCCCACCTTCGTGGTGATCACCACCTTTGCCCGGTTGCCCCGCTGCGCCATCCACTTGCCGATGATCGTCTCGGACTCGCCGCCCACATGGCCGGGAATCCACGTGGAATACATGTCGGCGGTGTCGATGCCATTGAAGCCGCCCGCCACGAAGGCGTCGAGGATGCGGAAGGACATGGGTTCGTCGGCCGTCCAGCCGAACACGTTGCCGCCGAGCATCAGCGGGGCGATGGAGAGGCCGGTCTTTCCGAGAGGACGAAGCGTCATGGTCGAGGGTCGGTCGAGGGTCGAAGGAGCGGCGAATTTACCCGACATTTCGCCGGCTGTCGCAGGGACGGCGGCGGCGGCGACCGCCTGTCAGGCAGGCGTTCCAAATCACCGGTTGGCGGACGATCCGCTTCTCATAGTTCGAACGTGCATAAGGAAATGAGAAACCGTTTCTTCCGCCTCCCTGTGCCGACCACTATCTTTGCGTCCACCTTGATCCCCGACCCGGTCGGCCATGCCATGACTTCCGTCCCCCTTCATCGCGACGCAACGGGCGAGCGCGAGAACGAGCGCGTGCTCGCCGAGATCGCGCGGCTCCTGTCCGGGCTGCGCTACGGGTCGATCGAAGTGCAGGTCCATGACGGGGTGGTCACCCAGATCGAGCGACGCGAGCGCGTGCGCCTGTCGGTACCGGGGACCCCCCGGCCGGTACGAACCTGAGGACGCAGGGGTGCCAGGGCAGATCCTGGCGCAGGAATGGGCCTACCGGGCGGCCGGAGGCCAGATGACCAGAACAGAACAAGAAGCGCTCTGACCGGACATCCGGAAGGTCTCTTCCCGCCTTTTCGGAGTCCGTCCCATGCGGGTTGCCCCCGTTCGATCGCTTTCCCTCGCCGCGGGAAGCTTGCTGGCCTTGTCGCTCGTCCCCTCGGGAGCGTCCGCGCAGGACCCTTCCGCCGACGAGGCTTCGAACGCACGCATCGAAGCCCTGGAGCGCAAGGTCAAGCGCCTGGAGGAAGCGCTCGAGCGGGCCGTCGGGAGGCCCGCGGCGCCTGCTGCCGGTGACGACGTGCTCAAGCGGCTCGACGAGGTGGACCAGCAGGTCCGCATTCTCGGCCGCCACCAGGAACTCGACCGCGAAACCGCGGCGGCCAGGAGCAAGGAGACGCCGTCGGTCTTCGCCGGCAAGGACGGATTCGGCTTCCTCTCGGCGGACGGGCAGTTCCGGCTGCGGTTCGGCGCCCTCGTGCAGGCCGACCTGCGCGGCTACCTGACCAACGACTTCCCGGGGGGTGCCCCGGACAACTTCGTCCTGCGGCGCGTGCGACCGCTGATCGAAGGCAACTTCTTCGGCAAGTACGGATTCCGCATCCAGCCCGAGTTCGGCAATCAGGGCTCGCAATCGCTGCTCGACGCCTACGTCGACGCGAACCTGACCCCGAGCTTCCGCATCCGCGCCGGCAAGTTCAAGGTGCCGGTGGGTCTCGAGCGATTGCAGTCGCCGTCGGACATGTCGTTCGTCGAGTTCGGCTTCCCGACGCAGCTCCTGCCCAACCGGGACATCGGCATCCAGTTCGCCGGCGATCTGTTCGGCGGCCGCCTGAGCTACGGTGCCGGCTTCTTCGACGGCGTGCGCGACGGGGCCAGCACGGACAGCGACAACAACTCGGCGAAGGACTTCAACGGCCGGCTGTTCGCCTACCCGTTCAAGCTGTCCGACAGCGAGACCCTGCGCGGATTCGGCATCGGTGTCGCCGTGACCACGGGGATGCAGGCCGGCACGGCCGCGAGCGGCAACCTGTCCTCCTACGTGAGTCCCGGCCAGCAGACGTTCTTCAGCTACAGCACCGGCACGTTCGCCGCCGGCAACCGGCAGCGCTGGACGCCGCAGTTCACGTACTACTCGGGGCCGCTCGGCATCCTCGGTGAATACGCGCGCGTGAACCAGGCGGTGACGCGATCCACCCATCACCGCGACGTCACGCACCACGCCTGGCAGGTGTACGCGACCTGGGTGCTGACCGGCGAGGACGCGTCGTACACCCGCGTGACCCCGCGTCAGCCCTTCAATCCGGAGAAGGGCACCTGGGGGGCCTTCGAGATCGGCGCGCGCATCAGCGGCCTCTCGGTCGACGAGGACGTCTTCATCGGGTCGAGCACGACGCGTCTGGCCGATCCGGCGTCGTCCGCCCGCAAGGCGACCGACGTCGGCTTCGTGCTGAACTGGTACCTGAATCGCACCCTCAAGCTCCAGTTCAACTACGACCGGACGCGGTTCGAGGGCGGGGGCGCGGGCGGACGCGATCTCCCGACCGAACGGATCCTCTTCAGCCGATTCCAGGCGGCGTTCTGATGCGCCCCGCAGACCTTCACGGAGACAGATCATGAACTGGACGAATGCGCTCGCCGCGGCAGCCCTCCTGCTGGCGTCCGCGCCGGGTGTCGCGGACACGACGCTCCTGAACGTGTCGTACGACCCGACGCGCGAGCTGTATCAGGACGTGAACGTCGCCTTTGCGAAGCACCGGGAGACGACGGCGAAGGAGAAGGTCGTCATCAAGCAGTCGCACGGCGGATCCGGCAAGCAGGCCCGGGCCGTGATCGACGGACTCGACGCCGATGTCGTGACGCTCGCACTGGCCTACGACATCGACGAGATCGCCGCGCGGGGACGGCTGCTGCCTGCGAACTGGCAGAAGCGACTGCCCAACAACAGCGCGCCGTACACCTCGACCATCGTCTTCCTCGTGAGGAAGGGCAATCCGAAGGGCATCAAGGATTGGGACGACGTCGCGCGGCCCGGCATCGCCGTGGTCACGCCGAATCCCAAGACCTCCGGTGGTGCCCGCTGGAACTACCTGGCCGCGTGGGCCTATGCGCTCAGGAAGCACGGCAAGGACGAGGCGAAAGCCAAGGACTTCGTTTCCCGCGTCTACCGCAACGTGCCCGTGCTGGACTCCGGGGCGCGCGGTTCCACGACGACCTTCGTGGAGCGCGGCATCGGCGACGTGCTTCTGGCGTGGGAGAACGAGGCCTTCCTCGCGGTGAAGGAACTCGGGCCGGACAAGTTCCAGATCGTCGTGCCGTCACTCAGCATCCTGGCCGAACCGCCGGTGACGCTCGTCGACAAACGGTGACGGCGCCGCGCGTGATCGCGTCCTACCGACTCACCTTCGGCGCCTCGCTGCTCGCCGCGTTGACCAACGCCGTCTTCGGTCTGCTGGTCGCCTGGGTGCTGGTGCGCTACCGATTCCCCGGCAAGCGCCTGATCGACGCGATGGTCGACCTGCCGTTCGCCTTGCCGACCGCCGTCGCAGGCATTGCACTGACGGCGCTGTACGCGTCCCACGGCTGGATCGGCAGCGTGCTGGAACCGCTGGGCATCAAGGTCGCCTTCACGCCGCTGGGCGTGGTGGTGGCGCTCACGTTCATCGGCCTGCCCTTCGTCGTGCGCACGGTGCAGCCCGTCCTGGAGGATCTGGAACCCGAACTCGAGGAAGCCGCGGCCACGCTGGGTGCCACGCGGTCGCAGACCTTCGTCCGGGTCATCGCGCCGACGCTCGCGCCCGCGCTCCTCACCGGGTTTGCGCTGGCGTTCGCGCGTGCCATCGGCGAGTACGGTTCGGTCATCTTCATCGCCGGCAACATGCCGATGGTGTCGGAGATCACGCCGCTGCTGATCATCACGAAGCTGGAGCAATACGACTACACCGGGGCCACGGCGCTTGCCGTCGTGATGCTCGTCCTGTCGTTCGCGCTGCTGCTGCTGATCAACCTGCTGCAGTGGTGGACGCGCCGTCGCCGAGGCGTGGCGTGATGGCGGCCGCGCAGGCCCTGCCTGGCATCGCCATCGAGCCATCGGCAGGGCGGCAGCGCGCCGCCGTTTCGGCCACGCAGGAACCCGTCTGGGTGCGGTGGGCGCTCATCGCGACGGCGCTCGCGTTCCTCACACTGTTCCTGTTCGTGCCGCTCGCAGCCGTCTTCCACGAAGCGCTGCGCAAGGGGCTGTCGGTGTACTGGGACGCGATCACCGATCCGGATGCGTGGTCGGCGATCCAGCTGACGCTGCTCACGGCGGCGATCTCGGTGCCGCTGAATCTGGTCTTCGGCGTCGCGGCCGCCTGGGCGATCGCGAAGTTCGAGTTCCGCGGCAGGAACCTGCTGATCACGCTGATCGATCTGCCGTTCTCGGTGTCGCCCGTGATTGCCGGACTGATCTACGTGCTCGTGTTCGGATTGCAAGGGTGGTTCGGCGAGTGGCTCCGCGACCACGATCTCAAGATCATCTTCGCGGTGCCGGGACTCGTTCTGGCCACGGTGTTCGTGACGTTCCCGTTCGTCGCCCGGGAACTGATTCCGCTGATGGAATCGCAAGGCGCCGAAGAGGAGGAAGCGGCCGTGGTCCTCGGCGCGAGCGGCTGGCAGGTGTTCCGGCGCGTCACGCTGCCCAACATCCAGTGGGGGCTGCTGTACGGCGTGATCCTCTGCAATGCGCGCGCGATGGGCGAGTTCGGCGCGGTATCGGTCGTGTCGGGCCACATCCGGGGCGCGACCAACACGATGCCGCTGCACGTGGAGATCCTCTACAACGAGTACCAGTTCGCCGCGGCTTTTGCCGTGGCATCGCTGCTGGCCCTGCTGGCCCTGGTCACCCTGGCGCTGAAGACCTGGGTGGAGCGGAATTTCGAACGCAGCCGCGGCGCGGTTCGTCAAGGAAGGTCTGATCAAGTCACGCGGATCGCGTTGCAGTCGGAAACGGGCGATGGCAAGGCAGGAGGCGAAGGTGAGATGGGACATCTCATCGAGCCGACCAACACCGCCGGCGCCCGTTTCCGGCACAACGACGTTGCGGCGAATGCTCATGCCGCCGGGGCGGCGTGACGCGGGAGCCAACACCCGGAGGACCTCCGTCGCGACCGCGCGACTTGATCAGACCTTCCTTCAGGAAGACATCGCGATGAGCATCGAAGTGCGTGACCTCAACAAGCGGTTCGGCACCTTCACGGCGCTGGACCACGTGAACCTCGACGTGAGGACCGGGGAACTGCTGGCGCTGCTGGGGCCGTCGGGCTCGGGCAAGACGACGCTGCTGCGCGTGATCGCCGGGCTGGAGACGGTGGATTCCGGTCAGGTGCTGTTCCAGGGCGAGGACGCGACGTCCCGGCATGTTCGCGATCGACAGGTGGGCTTCGTGTTCCAGCACTACGCGTTGTTCCGGCACATGAGCATCTTCGAGAACGTCGCGTTCGGCCTGCGCGTCCGCCCGAAGCCGATCCGGCCATCCGAGAGCGAGATTCGCCGCAAGGTCATGGCGCTGCTGGGGCTCGTGCAACTCGACTGGCTCGCCGACCGCTTTCCCCATCAGTTGTCCGGCGGCCAGCGGCAGCGCATCGCGCTCGCACGCGCACTGGCCGTCGAACCCAAGGTGCTGCTGCTCGATGAACCCTTCGGCGCGCTCGACGCCAAGGTGCGGAAGGAATTGCGCAGCTGGCTGCGTCGACTGCACGACGACATGCACATCACGACGGTGTTCGTCACGCACGACCAGGACGAGGCGCTGGAGGTGTCCGACCGCGTGGTCGTGATGAACGACGGGGCGATCCAGCAGGTCGGCACGCCGCAGGCGGTCTACGACCATCCGGCGAATCCGTTCGTCTTCCAGTTCCTCGGCAACGTGAACCTGTTCCACGGGCGGGTGCAGGCGGGCAGCGCCCGTATCGGACCGCTGGAGATCCCGGCGCCCGACCACGCCGATCGCGCGATCGAGGCCGCGGCCGTCGCGTTTGCCCGGCCGCACGACATCGAGGTGTTCCGGCCGCATCCCGGTGCACCGGGCATCCCGGCCCGCGTGGATCACGTGCTGGCCGTCGGATCCATCGTGCGGGTGGATCTGCTCGCCGAGGACGAGACGCCGATCCACGTCGAGCTGTCGCGGGATCAGCATGCCGCGTTGAGGCTGATGGCGGGCGAGCGGGTGCTGGTCAGACCGAAGCAGGTGCGGGTGTTTGCGCATTGATCCTGTCTGCCGCCTGCTGACGCGTACCCCTTCCCGCGCCGACCCCGCCCGACGATCTGCCGCGGGCACCCACCCGCTGCGTCGCGGGGCGCCGGAGTGCACTGCTCCGTTCGTTCGACTCGCCCGCGCGTTCGCGTGGATCGACGTACACCCTCTTCCTCTGATCGGATGATGTGACGTCGGCATGGCGTCACTACGCTGTCTCCATCCTCCCGAGCCCAAAGGGCCCGTGCGTCGCGACTGAGGTCCGGCGATTCGGCGCCGCGGCGCGGAGGAATCCCCATTCTCGCGAGGAGACGCGCATGAGTCATCGACAAGCAGGAGTGTCCGCCGCAGCCCTCGGGGCCGTTGCCATGGCCGTGGCAATGACCCTGACGGGATGCACCGCCGTCCCCAATTCCCATGGCAGGCAGGTCGTCGATGTCGATCCCGGTGTGCGCGGTCCCGTGGCCGGCACCGGCATCGAGGCGCAGGACATCACGGCCATGACGGACCAGATGATCCGTGACCTGCTGTCGACGCCGGAGATATCGAAGCGCGAACAGGCCCCGCGCGTCGTGATGGATGCCGCCCGGTTCACCAACGAGAGCACGCAGTCGATCAACAAGAACCTCATCGTCGACCGGCTGCGCGTGGGGTTGAACCGGTCGGGGAAGGGCCGCCTGCAGTTCATCTCCCGCGAGCACGCGCAGGCGGTCGACGAGGAGCGTCAGGCCAAACGCGACGGGCTCACCGATGTCGGCACGACCGGTCTCGTGAAAGCCGTCGCGGGGGTGGACTATCGCCTCACGGGACGGATCGCTTCGACGGATTCGCGGAACAACAAGACCGGGATGCAGCAGCGCTACATGCAGATCACGTTCGAGATGCTCGACATGGAATCGAGCGCGATCGTGTGGAGCAACCAGTACGAGTTCGCGCGGGCCGCGGCGGACGACGTCGTCTACCGCTGACCGTACCGCCGGCCGCCAATCCAACGAAGGAGATTTCCACCATGAAGACCAAGCGCCAGTGGATCGGAATTCCGATGCTCGCCGCGGCAGGATCCTGCCTCGTGGGGTGTACTGCCACCCAGTTCGGGCCCGCGGTGAAGATCGATTCCGCGACCGAATCGTTCATGCAGGCCATGACGCCCGCCGAGCGGAGCACGTTCGAGCGTCTGTATCAGGAAGGGGAGCGCAATGCCGTGCTCAACTACAACGAGCTGGGACTTGCGGCGCTCGAGGCCGGACACCACGAAATGGCCGAAACGGCATTCGGCGAAGCGATCCAGCGCATCGAGCGGGTGTACGCCGATGATCCGAATGCGAAGAAGGCCAAGTCGGTCTGGGCCGAAGAGCGCGTGAAGGATTTCAAGGGCGAGCCCTACGAGCGCTCGATGGCCTACTACTACCGCGGTCTCGTCTTCCTGCGCAAGGGCGATTTCCAGAATGCGCGCGCCTCGTTCCTGAGTGCGGAGTTCCAGGACACGGTGGCGGAGAAGGAGGAGTACCAGAGCGACTTCGCGCTGATGAACTACCTGGCCGCCTGGTCCTCCGCATGCGACGGGGACGCCGATCGCGCCCAGGGACTCATGAAGGTCGCGACCGAGAAGGATGCAGCGTTCGCCCCGCTGAGCGCGACTCGACCCGTCCTGTTCCTGTTCGAGTCGGGCAAGGGGCCGGTGAAGAACGCCAGCGGCAAGCATCGGGAGTTGCTGGTTTTCGACGATCCGGCGCCCGCCGTATTCACGCCGAAGCAGATCAGCGTGGCAGGGCGAACGGACGAGCGTTGGGTGAAGGGCGGTGACGTGGCGTTCCAGGCCATGACGCGCGGCGGACGGCCCGTGCAGGCCATCCTCGACGGAAAGGCGCAGTGGAAGGACGGAACGCAACAGGTGGGTGATGCGCTCGTCACGGCTGGCACGATGACCGCCATGAGTGGAGCCATGAGCAACAACTCCGACATGGCGGCGGCGGGCGGCTATGCGGCGCTGATCGGGCTGGCCTTCGACATCGCCTCTCAAGGCATGCGTGCCGGGGCCGACACGCGCCAATGGAGCAGCCTCCCCCGCGACATCTACGTGATGGAATGGGATCAGCCCGTGCAGGGATCGGACGCGGAGGTGAGTTACGTCAAGGCGGACGCGGAAGGTGGCGTCTCCAAGCTCCAGTGGTTGCGGCCCGAGGGAGCCTGCCAGATCGCCTGGGGCCGTGCGCCGGACACGCAGGGTACCCCTGCCGTGCTGCGGAAGCTCGAACCCGCACGCGGCAAGCGCGACGACGCGTTCCGTCAGGAACTCCTGCAGAAGTTCGCCTCGAAAGGCCAGCCGTCGTGAGGGCCGGTCCGTGGGGCGTGCTTCTCGCGATTGCCGCCGTGTCGTTGACGGGATGTGCGGGTGAACGCGCGAAGCAGGTCGTCGAATGCAGCGGCGCGCCGCGTGATCCGTCTGCTGCCGGTCCGGCCTTCGTCGGCAAGGAATACGGGGTCCGGGTGGCGCCGATTCCCCTCGACTCGGTTCTGTACGCAAGCAAGGCCACGATCAAGCGCGTGGCGGTGCAGGGCCTGTTCGCGGACCGGACGGAGGCCGACACGGTCCGCGTGACCGCGCGACTGATGAACTGCACGCGCGAGCCGATTCACGTGACCGCGCGGACGCACTTCATGGACAAGACGCAGCGACCGACGGAGAAGGCATCGGCCTGGCAATCGGTCTTCGTTCAGCCCGGTTCGTTCACCGTCTACAGTGAAACGTCCCTCGCGACCGACGGCATCGCGACCTACCTGGTCGAACTGCGGGAGCCCGACCAGTGAGCGCGGCCCGCTTCGCGGCATCGCTGGCGCTGGCCTTGGCGGCGTTGAAGGCCGATGCGGCCGAGCCCGGTCATCGCGCGGGTGTTCCTCCCGTGCTCACGCCTCGGGAGAGTGCGTCCGCCGACGATTCGCGTGCGGTGATCGATGCGTTCGTCGAGGCGTATCGCGAGCGTGGCCGGCCACGCATCGTGATGTTCTGGAACCGGGCATTGACCGATCAACTCGTCGAGCAGCGCAAGACGCAGAAGGTGAAGCGCCGCGAAGGCGGGGGAACCGAAACCGCCGAGAGCCAGCAGGATGGCGCCGGCGGTGAGGTCAAGCTCACGGAACGACAGAACGCCGAGACCGTGACGGAGCACACGGACGAGACGGCCGTCGATCGCGGCCGGCGCGCCGGTCCCGCGGAGAGCTTCGATTGGGCCCTCGAGGACGCGGTGGTGCGCGCCCTCACGGGCGTCGGCGCGAATCTCGTCGACCGCAGCGCGGCGATGCGTTTCGCGGACGCCGAGAAAGCGGTGCAGGTCGAGCGGCCCGATGCGCTGCGGGTCGAGGCCGACGCATTGCTGCAGAAGGGCGATCTGCTGCTCGAAGTGCTGAACGCGCCGGATCCCAAAGCGCCCAGCGGGCTGCTGTACCGCCTGCTGGTGAAGGAGGTGGGCACCGGCCGGGTGCTGGCCTCTCACGTCACGGACGCGAAGCCGAAGGTCCGGCCACCCCTGCGACGGCTGCGGTTCGGCGACCAGGGGCTGGAACCGGTTGCCGCCGCTCAGCCGAGCGTCGGCGAAGTGGCGCGGGAACTCGGCAAGCAGGTGATGAGGACGCTCGCCGTCGCGCTGGGGCGTTGAGGCGCATTGTCGAACAGGAGGGGATCATGGTGAATCGACGCGGTGTCGTGCCGGTGCTCGGCGCAGTCCTGATGACGCTGGCGGTTCCCGGTCCGGCGGCGCGGGCAGACGATCCGGTACCGCCCGCCCGGAAACTGAAAGAGGCCAAGGACACCCGCGAACGAATGACGGACGCGCTCTCGATCGGCGAGAAGGGCGTGCAGGGCAGCTGGGCCACGGGACAGTTTTCGGCGGACTACCAGTCACGGCGTGCGCTCGCTTCGATGATGCCCGGTCAAGTCGGTCAGGCGGCCGGCCACCACAACCAGAGCCGCATCCTCGGCAAGGCGTCCGATGTTACCGGCAAGGTCTTCGGCGGCGTGACGCTGACGGTCAAATGCAGTGGCCTGGCGAACGGCACGGACCAGGGGGATTGCGCGCAGGGCATCGTCGATGCCGGCGCCGGTGAACTCGCCGGCTTCGCCACGAAGCGGATCATCATGATGTCCGGCAGTCAGGCCCTGGCCACCGCGAGCGGCGGGGCGATTGCCGCGGCCGGGTTCGCCGGATCGCTGGCCGGTGACTTCATCAACAAGAATGCGCACCAGGTGTTTCCCGGACTCGAGGGCAAGCCGGTCAACGAAGTCCTGACCGACAAGGTCTACCTCCCCTTGTCGAAGCCCGGATTCGATGCCTACGAAAGCGTGCTCAATGTGCAGGCGTGCGGCTTCGCGGATTGCACGTCCCAGGCGGCCATCGACGCACACGGTCAGAAGCTCAGGGACCGCGATGCCGTCCAACGCCTTCAACAAGCGGTGGAACAGGGGGAGCCGTGGGCGCTGGATCTGCAAGCGTCGATGCGGCAGCAGAGCGAGGCAGCCGCGAGGCAAGCCGTGCGGGAGGCGTCGAACCCGCTCGAGATCCTGGACAGCGCCGTGTTCGGCGCCCCGGCGTCCGCGGTGGGAGGCAGCGTGGAGAACGACCTGCGCCTGCGTCCGGAGGCGCTGATCCGGAAGTACGACCCGCAGTCGCCCGCCTCTGCGCGGGCTCGGTTGTCGGCCATGAAGCAGTCGTACACGCAGATCCAGGCGCAGCAGCAACAGGCGGCGGAGGCGGCGGCCGATGCCGCGAATGCCGAACCCGTGGGCGCGGCGGGCAGTGGCGGCGCGGGCGGCTTCCTCGACTTTCTCGGGGCGCTGACGAATGCGGCCGTGAGGTTGTCAGGTCAGCGAAACGGCGCGGAGCCCAAGGCCGTCACCTCCGCCGGCGGCAGCTGCACGCTCGACCCGGCGACGGGATGCCATCCGGGGCACGATGAACAAGCGCACCCGGGGGGGTGCAAGTGTTGAACGGGGTGCGCGGACGTCGGCCCGCGGGGATTCGGCGGAGCGCGCGGGCGATCGGCCGCCGGTGGCGTGGGATCTGCATCCTGATCGCGTTGACGAACGGCGTCGGGTGGGCGGCGGATCCTTGCACGTCGCCCGATGCGGCGCCTTCAGTGCCCGGTCCGGCGACGGAACCGGACGCAGCGATGCTGTCCGAGCCGGCAAGGCACATCGGAGATTCCGTTCAGGCATCGTCGTCCGACAGTGAGGATCCGACCCTACGCGCCGATCTCGCTGCCCGCGGCAAGGAGGCGCTGCGGGCGGCGAAGGCGCGCTACCTGGCGATGTTGCGGCAGGCGGGGGATGCGGGGAAGGAAACGCAGCACCAGCGGAATCGGTAGGCTGGAACGGAGGTCGGCCGCATGGCCCGCGTTCGGATCACCCACCGTCGCTGCGATGTGGCCGGTTCGCCAATTCAGCGCCGGACAAGCAGGCGCCCGCAGATCATTCCGACGGCTCTGTCGTCAGTGACGAGGGAAGGTCCGATCGAATCGCCCGCTTCCGACTGCAACGCGATCCGCGTGCATTGATCAGACCTTCCCTAGATCAAGCCGCTGATGTCGTTCATCCAACGCTTGATGTTGTTGTCGTCCCATGGTGGGCACAGGTCCGAGCCGAGACGCGACCAGACGGGCATCGTTGCGACAGAGTACCGACGATAGGCGTAGATCCTCAGCAGCGGCGCCGAGTATCCGGTCAATCCCAAACACCGCAGTGCTTCGTGGGAGTCGATGTCGGGAGCGGAGAGATCCAGGCTGTAGCGCTTGAATCCGTAGTCGTCGGCCCAATTGGCAATATCACTTTGGAGCTGACGGGAAGGTCTGTCTGCGCCATCGGCCCGGTAGACATACAACAGGACCGATCTGCCCGGACGGGGAGGTTCTGCATCATTGCCCACTGTCTTACTCTGGAACAGCCCTCTGACGCGAGGCATTCCAACAAGCGCCGCTTCGAGCGGCCAGCGGAGGCGTTGGGTGATCCCTGCCATCCAACTGTCGACGTTGCCCGCATCGGGATTCAAGAGCGCGTTCCCGACCCTCTCGCTCCGAAAGAGGACTACCTGGGGAGCGCCAGGCGAGAGACCCAGCCTTTCGAAAGCGTCCTGGTGCTCGCCGCACGCGACGACGAGGCTTCGACACGGGACACCTAGCCGGGCTGCCCACGCGTGCAGCTTCTCCTGGACTGCGGGGGGCGTTTGCAGCGCGCCCTCTCTACGATAGACGTACAAGAGGCATGTCACCTCCTTTTTGGCGCCGGCCTTTGCAGCCGTGGCGAGCGTCTCGACTTCGTTCGACAGCGGCGTCTCTTTGAGCAAGCCCGCTGTCGTGGCCCCGGGATTCATCGTCGAGCTCGGATGCGTCGATGCCTTACCGTTCTGAGAATCGTCGGCGCTTTGTCGCGCCACCCCATCAATCATTTCGCCATTCACTCCCGTTGAGGACAGTGTGGTGCGTTCGGTTCGCGCCGCTCGTTCCCGATTGCCCGGGGAAAGCGACAAAGTGCCGTGGTTCCCCTCACTCATCCAAAGCATCGCTTGTTGCAAAGATCATATCCTCATATTCTCCGATCGCGGAGACTAAGGCGAGAGGGGACTATGGCCACCACACCCAGCAGTGCCACTTTGGTGAAGAAGCCGGTTCGTGTTGCAGTCGTCGGTGGAGGCATTGCCGGCCTGACCGCCGCGTGGTGGCTGAGGCAGCGCGGATTCGAGGTGGCTCTGTTCGACGACCGGCTTCATCTGGGAGGGAGGATGGGGGCCGACCCGGGCCGGATTCCTCTGATCGGGGACTCGAATCTGTACGCCGAGAACTGGCCGGATCAGTTCGCCGACTACAACAAGTTGCGGACGGAGTTGCTGAATCGAGCTTGCCTGCCGGGAGCCCAGGAGAGCGACAACGGGGAGGACTGGGCGGAGGTGCTGAGAGGCGGGAACGTCCCGGACTGGCTGGCGCATGTGGTCGAGCAGTCGCTCGCATCCCGGATGATGGACTACTGGCATGGTCGTTCGTGGCGCTCATCCGGGCGAAAAGTCGTTACGGAGGCGGCCAGGAATCCCGTGAGTCACGTGCCGGCAGGTGCGAATGCCCGAGGTCGCAATACAGGGTACTCGCGGGTTCCCGGCAATGCTGGCGTCGTCGCGCCAGCGCAAGCCGCGCCCCCGACGAACGTGCAGCCCGATGCCGCTGCGTGGGAGCGACTGGGGAAGTCACTGTCGCTGGACGGAGCGCCGACCGTCGGCCTCGTTTCGAGTTCGACGTCCAGACAACCGGGGACGCCGGCCCAGCCCGTCTCCGGCAACCACTCCTCCCTCTGCGATGCGATCGGCGGTTGGCGATACACCTACGACAAGTCGCGCGACCAGGTCTCGAACATCTCCTTCTGTGCGGCGTTGCATCGACGCTTTGACGGCCGCATTGTCCTCGACATCAACGATGGGGTGCGGCACGAGCACTGCTATCACATGTACCTGAACTGGTACCGGAACTTCTGGACCTTGATGAAGGAGATCGGGATCGATCGGCACACCCATTTCGATCCGCATGATCAGTATGTCCACCTGTTTCCAGGCAACCAACCCATCGTCAAACGAACCGCGAAACTGATCAACCTGGGAAGTCACGAAAGCTGGGCGGAGAACATGCTCTCCGGTGCGGCCTCGCCGGCGGACTTCTTTCTCGGGCTCTATTCGGTACTGGACCTCGTTTCCCAGCCGCTGGACCCGAGCCTCTATCTGGACCGGAAGAGCGTTCATGCCTTTCTGAGTTCGAGAAGCTACGCCAGCGAAGCGGCCATGCGCCTGCACGAGGTCCTGCTGTTGCGTGCGTTTGCCGTGCCCACGTTCTTGAGTTCTGCCTTTGCGTATCAGAAGTACCTTTCCTTCACCATCGCGGACCCCACCCCCGCACTGTGGGTGTACAAGAAAAACGCCGACGAGATGTTCCGGCAGTTTCGCGAACGCCTCGAGAGTCCTCCCAGCAATGACCAAACGCAGCTCGGGATCAAGGCATGCCACATGTTTCTCGGCCAACGCGTCACGCGATTCGGGCGCAGCAGCGAGACGGGTCTGATTCGGGACATCATCTTCAGACCGTCGGACCTGCGCTGGCCGCGAGGGCGCGATGATGGCGAACGGCGAACCGATCTCGGCGGACCGGAACAGGAATCCACTTTCTGTCCGGAGTACGTGATCCTCGCCGTGCCGCCCAAAGCCCTGGCCGGCATCGTCTCGGACTTTCGCGACGAAGTGCCCGGACTGTCCCGTGTGAGAAAGCTGCAAAGTGGCATATCGGCCGTGCTGGATCTCTATCTGCACCACCACATCGAGGGCATCCCCAGGGATCATGTCGTGTTGCGTGGGTCCCGATACGGCCTCACGTTCTTCGACAACTCCCAGCTCTGGCAAGACGGACCCGAGATCAGCGAGGACACGAGGAAGGCGACGGGCGGCAAATCCGGCCCCAAGCGGACCGTGTTGAATGTTTCCGTCGCGGACTTCCACAAGATTGCCGGCATGGACAAGGTCGAGGCGATGCGTGAGATCGTGGTCGATCTCATGCGCTTCATTCCCTTCAAGGAGGAGGACATCGATTTCTCGCGAACCTACCTGCAGATGAACGAGAACGAACCGCTGTTTCTGAACGAGGTCGGCGGTGAACCGTGGCGTCCCGCGACGCGGACGGAGATCCCGAATCTGTTCCTGGCGGGCGACTATGTGGCGAACGAGATCGAGGTGGTCTGCGTGGAGGGGGCCGTCGTCTCAGGCATTCAAGCCGCACGGGCTGTCCAGGCCCAGCTACGCGTCGACAGGGAGGACATTCCTCCCGATTCCATCCTGTTCCAAGAGGTGGAGTTGACGATGCCAAAGGAACTCCCGAGGGGGCAAGCGGAAGCCTTGAAATTGATGCTTTCGGGGTTTCTCCCTCCCGCGCGGATGGCGTCTCGCGCGCACGAGTTGGCGGAGCACCCGGCTCGAGCGCTGTCTCCGCGAGATTTCGAATCGATGGCGAATGGCGCGTCTGCTTGGCCGGCGGAGATCGCCTCCACGCTTTCCGGGTTGGAAAAGTCGACGTTCGAGTGGATGACCACATTGCCTCTCGACGGCCCCCCATTTCGCTAGCGGGTGTCGATTCCGCCATGCGGATGCGCCCTCAGGCATCTTCCGTTTCTTGCGGGGACGGCACGAGACAGGCCGGCCCAAGCTCGCTCGACATGTGCTCGGTCCACAGCGAGTACGACGGGCGGATGCCCGTGATCCCGGCGTTGGGGTGGTCGAACAGCCGAAACCTGTACATCACGGAAAGCAAACTCCTGGACGCTGTCGAGGGAAGGGTCGCAGGCGCGTGACTCCAATAGTCATGGTTCGCGTCGACGGAGATGTCGATTCCATGGCCGCCCACGCGGAGCTGTTCCTGCGAACCGCTTCTGGACAGCGTCGAGCGATGCCATTGGCTAAATCGATTCGTGTAGTGCAGCAGCGGGACTCGCGAAGAGGAACGCGTTCCGCCCCGCGGGAGGGTCACTCGAAGTTCGATGTCCGTGTCCACCTTCAGCTTCCAAGTCGCTGACTCGCGCGCGTAGTTCACGGTCCAGCGCTCGGGGGGCACGTACTCCTTGCCGAGTCCCCAGATGGCGTTGCCGACGTCCTTTGACGATGGCGCCGAAACCGGGAGACTGCCGAGGAGGAGGGTGCCGACGGCGAGCGGGTCGTGGGTCGGTGTCACGAAACAGGCCAGGCCAATCTCGAGGGATGGCCCGAGATCGGTCTCGCGATAGTCGACGGCAAACAGGGCGAGGGGCGTGCGTCCTGCCCCCATGTTCCAGGGACGCAACTGAACGTCGGAGTGATACCGGCCGTGCAGTGCGTCGAGGTGTTCCTGGACGGCTCGACGATCCACCATCCAGATGGCCGCCCCCTGGCGTGCATCGTGAACCCGGTGAGGCAGGAATCGAGGGTGATCGAGCGAAGGATAGAAGCAACGGCCCGGCGTCGTTGCGTAGAGTTCCAGTTCGGGCCGGGGCCGGTTGTACAGCGGGATGAGCGTCGGTGTCGGCCGCTTGGTGCCCTGGCGGAAGCAGTAGACGCGATCGTTGCCATGGTCCAGCAAGAGGCGTTCGATCCGATCGCTCCCCCGGTCCTCGGAAACAAGGGAGAGTCTGTCGGACAAGTCGTAGCCGAGCGACCGCAGTGCTTCGCGGACCGGCGCTTCCCAGGCTGGGCGGCTGGGCGCCTTTCCGGCCCGGAAGAAGGTCGCGTATTGGTCGAAGATCGATCGCCGCCGCAGAATCTCGTGCAGGGACTCGCTCCCCATGCATGTTTCCAGCGCATCGAGCACGGCATAGGCCACGATGGCATCGTGCTCGAGCAGCCAGCCGAGTTCCTGCTGCACTTGTCGAATGCCCGTGTCGCGCTGAGCGCGCACGGCGTGGCGCAAGTCTTCCAGCATTGACGGCAACGACGTCCGCTTGGGATCTCCGAAGTGTTGCTGGATTGTGGCGAGGGTCTCGTGCCACCGTCTGGTGCCGGACCACCAGGGCGTCTTCTTGGCCTTGCCGAGCGCGTCTGTGGCTGCTTTGTCGATGGCGTCATAGAGCTGCGGCGTCATCTCAATGCCGTCCGGGCCGAAAGGGCGGATCGCTTCATTCAGCAGCTTCTCGGGCTTGTCGAGATCGCTTCCCCGTGCACCCTCGGGCCGAGCACGGAACACCAGGTGCATTCCCGGCTCCGATTGCCATTCGAGAGTCGCGCGTTGGGCGATCTGGGGGAGCACGGTGGCGAGATCGCCGATCGCGTCCCGATACTGCTCGAAGGCGTGGGCAATGGACGTCAAGCCGGTGTCGCGGCGATCCTCTTTCGGCAGATTTCGGGAGATCTGCTCCACGACGCGATGGCTGCTCGCTTCGAGCGTTCGGCCCAGGTACTCGGTCAATGCGGTTGCCAGCACCGAGGCGGCTTGGCCGATGGTGTTCGCGAGCGGGTTGTTCTCGTGGCGGCGATGGTCGTCGGCAGACATTCGGTAAGTCTCCCATTGGGGCGGCGACAGGGTGTCGGTCCGCGGACGTCCCCGCTTCCGACCACGGGGCAGCGCTGACTGGCGTTCTGACGCCTGGGGCTCGCATTCACATTCACATTGCTTTTCAAGCCCGCATTGATAGCACTATGATCACCGAAGGTAGCGGGTCGTCACCGGCTTTGCAACCTCCGCATGGATCAGAACCTCGGGAGACTCCCATGGCGCATCGCAGTGGCATCGGTTCGGACGAGATCGTGCGAATGATTTCGCTCTTCGCGGAAGCGGGGAGGAACAGCATCGATTGGGCGGCTCTCCTTCGGATCGTCGCTGAACACCGGAACGAGGTCGTCGAGGCCCGACGGGACCGGGCCATCGTCGACGAGTGGTTGGGGAAAGACACCAGAGACGATCTTCTGGAGCCGCCGGTCGCGGACGCAGAGGTACTTTCAATCAAATTGAACAGCATCCTCCTCGGCATGGTGGTGAGGACCGGGCAGTCTTGGCAACGCCTTCTGGAACGGCAGGCGCCTGCATTTCGGCGTGTGCTCGAGGCGTACCAGTCGCAGGACGATCCTTCCCCCGACAGGCGTCGGGATGTCATGCATCAATTCCGGGATTTCATGGGTGACGTCAGTGCAGTGATACGGGATCAGGCCAGTCTTCTGGAGGACGACCTGAGGCGAATGCACGAGGAGATCCTTCCCTCCGATGAAGAGGGTGTCCTCTGGGCAGCGCATGCGCGAATGGCGGTCAGGCGCATGAAGGAAGCGCCGGATTCCACCATCGACGAGAGCACATGATCCGCCATGTCCGCCACCGTTCCCAGCGAAGTCTTCGTCACGCTCGGCCGAGCCGCGGAGATCGGCCGTCTGGTCGCACGGATAGAGGCCTGGATGGAAGGCGCGCATCCGGCCATCCGGCCGATGCTGGATCAGCAGTTCCACGGGATGATCAAGTATTTCCGGCCGCTGACGATCTTCGGATGCCACTTCGCCCTCACGCGGGACCCGGTTCCGGAGCACCTGATGGTGACTGCCCACGCGGTGGAGATGATCCACAACGTGACGCTCATCATCGACGACATCGTCGATCGATCCGATACGCGGCGAGGCATTCCCACCTTGCATCCGGTCTACGACGAACTCACCGCTTACATGGTGGCGGGCTATCTGGTCGCCGATGCCTATGACCTCCTGGCCCGGGAAATGGTGGACGAATTCCTCGACATGACCGGCCTGGACGAGGAGACGGCGCACCGACGGCGCGAGACCGTGGATGACCGCGCCGACAGCGTCGCGGGAGCCGTCGACCGCGGCCTGCTTTCCGTCATCGATGCGGTTGGTCTCGTGCGCCCGTCCGTGCGCAAGTCCGTGAATGCGAATGGCCCGGTCCGATTCGACATGCGCCTCGTTTCCGAGCTGATCAAGCGGCTTGCGATTGCGGAATGCGTGCAATGGGACAACCGCAAGGGAGGCGCGGTGCGTCGCGACAAGCGCCGCCTGGCCAAGCCGCTCGGAGTGACGGACTGGCGCTTTCTGGCTCGGGAGGACACGGGCTGCATGTTCGAGGTTTGTGCAACTCTCGGCGCGCGGTCCCAGCGGTTTCGCCGATTCGGGCGTCTGCTCGGCATGCTCTACCACGGGTGCGACGACGTCGCCGACGTGAAGAACTCGGTCCGGTTGGGCGGCGGGGGAGAAGAGGACATCCGTGACCGGATCCTGACCCTCCCGGCGGCCCTTGCCATTGACGCCGATCCTGCGTTGAGGCGGGTGTTCGAGCGGGACGTTCCGGAAGCGGGCGACGACGCGCGGCTCGCGCGGGCCTTTGCCGAGCAACTGCCGAACGCGGAGTTGCAGTTGGACGAGATCCAGCGGCAGGCGGTGGACGAAGCGGTTTCCCTGGGCGTTCCGTTCGTGGACGAATTGATCCGGCTCGTCGAGCAGGTCAGGCCGCTGTCGGTTTGACTACCGCAGTTGCGCCAGGAGATGGCGGGCTTCCTGCAGGTCGGGCGTCTGGAAGCCTTCCTCGAATCGGCCATAAATGGCATCGAGGAGCGCGACAGCTTCCTGACGCCGGTCCAAGGTGGCCCAAAGCCTGGCGAGACTGATGGCGCTGCGCAGCTGCCACGAGAGCGCGTGCTGCCGGTGCGCGATGTCGATGGCAACTCGGAAGCACGGTTCGGCCTCGCGAGCGGCTTGGCGCCCGCCGCCGGCGAGCAGCGTTTCGCCCTTCACGCGATGCAGCTCCGCCAGGAAATAGGCTTCCCTGGATTCCTTGGTGAAAGCCAGGGCCCGTGCGACATGATCCGCGGCAGCGGCGTGCAATCCGCATCGGGACGAGGCTTGGGCAACGAGGGTCATCAGACCCGATAGCCCGACCCGGGCGGGCGTTTCCGCATAGGTCTTCAGAACGGCCGGCAGACGGTGGGCGGCATCACGCGATCCGTCCATCGCGTACCACCACGTGTCGATGACTCGCGCGAGCCGGAGCCAGTAGGGGTTGTCACGTTCCTCAGCGATCGCGAGTGTCCGGTCGACCCAGGTTCGAATGCGGTCACGATCGCCGACCATCTGGGCGACGAGCATCCGCATGCCGGTCACCTGGGTCGGAAGCAGCCCCAGTTCGGTTCCGCGAGCCAGTTCGACCGCGCGATCGCTGCACGCGATCGCCCGATCCGGCTGGCCCAGCAGCCAGATCGCCCGCGCGAGATAGGCGAGAGAGGGCGAGACGAGATCCTCCACCCGCTTGCCTGAGAGCCTGACGTGCGCGGGGTCCAGCCCGACGCAGCGTTCCAGGTGTTCCTTGGCCAGTGCGATCTTTCCGACGTAGAGATGGACGAGTCCGGTGAGCATCTGGGCGTGTGCGAAGTTCTCGTCGTTGCCCTCGGCGACGGCGATCTGTTCCAGTTCGATGCCGCGCCGCAAAGCTTTGGCGTATTGCCCCAGGACGATCCAGCGCTGCCCTTCCCACCACCGCATCGTCATTTCCTTCGCGGAGATCGGGGCGTCCGCCTGGATCAAAGGGCGCACTTGACGGAACACCCGCGCAACATCCGGCGATGCGTACCCTTTCCACGCGATGAGCGTCTGCGACAGCGCCGTATAGATGTCCATTTGAAGCTGATCGGGGTCGTCCTCGCACTGCTTCAGCCAGTCGAGCGCACGCTCGAGGTGGAAGCGTGCTTCCGCGTAGGCAGAGCGCGAGGCGGCAGCCATGCCGGCACGCGTGGAATAGCGGGCCGCCTGTCGAGGCAGATCGGCCTCGCCGTAGTGAAACGCGAGAACCGTCGGCGAGACCTGCGGCCCGGGAATGTTCCGGAGCTCCAATGCCCGCGCGACCCGCGCGTGAAGCTCCTGCCGGCGACCGCGCAGCAGCGAGTCGCGCGCGACGTCCTGAACCAGGGAGTGCTTGAACGCATGGATGACCTGGCTTGGCGTCGTGCGAGTGAAGAGCAGCCCCGACTCCCGGAGATCCCTCAAGCCCCGGTCGACGTCGAGACGATCATCACCCGTGACGGTGTGCAGCAGCACGTGATCGAAGTCGCGGCCGATGACGGCACCAATCTGCGCAACTCCCCTTGCGTCGGTCGATCGATCGAGGCGCGCGGTCAGCAGATCCCTCAGGGTGATCGGAATGGGCCATTCCAGGGCGTGGCCCGGCGCCTGGGGGGGGTCCAGCGCCGATCGCCAGCCGGGGTGTTCCAGTATTCCTTTCGTCAACTCCTCGACATAGAGCGGGACGCCCTCGGCCCGCTGCACGATGAGTCGCAGCACTTCCGCGGACAGGCCGTGATGCTCCCCGGCCGTCAGCAACGCAAGATGTCGGCTCGCACGGCGGTCGAGTCCCCTCAGATGGCGTCTACGGACGTGAGGACCGACCCAGGGCGGTCTGAGCAGTTCGGGGCGGTGACTGATCAACAGGAGCGCACGCCAGCGGGGTATCCGGGCCTGCAAGGTATCGAGCAGTTCCCAGGTGCTGGGGTCCGCCCATTGCGCATCATCCAGCACGATGAGCGCGCCGCCCGACTTCGCTATGCGCGCTTCCGCCAGGGCAATCAAGGCTTCCGCCAGTTCGTGCCGACGCTTGAGCGAGTTTGCTGAATCCAGCGCTTCGGCGGGCTCCGCCTTCAGCGACATGGCTTCGCAGATCGCGCCTGCGTGGCGCGACGAAAGATGGATGCGCTCCGTGAGAAACGCTTCGAAGCTTGCGGCGCGGTCAGGCCGGCGCGTGTCGGGTGCCAGGCGTATCCATCGGCGAAGGCCTTCGAGAACGGGATGAAGCGCCGTGTTCTGATGTTCGCGCGAGCACTGGAAGTGGAAGGCGGCGTGGCCTTCCTTGCGAATGCCGGAGAAGAACTCCCCGAGCAAACGGGACTTTCCGACACCGGGTTCTCCGGAGAGCAGAACGACGCGTCCTTCTCCCGCCCGAGCAGTTGCCCAATGCCGGCGCAACGCATCCAACTCGGCCTTGCGTCCGACCAGTGGCACGGGCGGTGCCTTGCCGGGGCGCGGCAGCGGAAATGGCGGATCCGAGCGGTAGGGCCCCACCAGGCGCCAACAGGGCACGCGGCCAATGCCCTTGAAGCGAACCGCTGCAAGGTATTCGCACTCGAACCGGTCCGAGATGAGTTGCGACGACTCGTGGGAGACGACGACGCCACCGGGCTGGGCGCGGCTCTGCAGGCGCGCCGCCAGATTGGCGGCAGTTCCCGTGATGAAGGGTTTCGGGAGCCCCACGCCGTCGGGACGAGGATTGACGACGACCTCGCCGGTCGCCATTCCCACTCGGACGTGGAGCGCGACGTCGGGGAGCAGCCGCAGCCGGGAAACGGCTGCAGCCGCTTCGAGCGCAGCCGAAGCGGCGCGCTCGGCGTCGTCCTCGGTCGCATTCGGCAGTCCGAAACAGAACATGATCGAGTCGCCCTCGACGCGGTCGTAGTGCGGCGTGTCGGTGGGTCGGTGGCGATTGACGATGTCCCGGACGGTTCGAATGACCTGATACACCAGCTGGTGGGAATCCTCGGGATCGAACTGCCGGGTCAGCTTGGACGAATCCTTGACATCGAAATTGAGGATCGTCGCGTGATGCTTCTCGATCGGGAGGCCCGGGACTCCTCCGGCGGGGGGGATGAGCTTCACGCCGCATTCGCTGCAGAACTTGGCGTCGGGGCCGGCAACTGTCCCGCATGCACCGCAGATTCGCACGCAATTCACGATGGGAGGACGGGTCGTTTCCAAGGACGTGGCGGGCCGGACCCGGGCATCACAACCCCCGCGCTGCCGCCAATCGACCCGCCAGCAGGCAGATCAGGTGGAGTGCGAATCCCGGGTTCTCGTAGCAGATCATGGCGACCCGCCCGGCGTCGAGCGAGAACAGCTTGACCGGCGTCAGGCACCGCGCGGTCGAGGTCCGTTCATTTCGCGGCGAGAAGGCTGCAATCTCGCCGAACACGGTGCCCGGCCCCATCGTCTCGCCGATTTCGTCGAGGCCCACGGTTCCCTCGTACAAGTAGTAGACCTCCGCGCCGCGGTCGCCTTTTCGGAACAGGACGCTGCCGGCGTCGAAAGAGCGATACGACATGCGACCGATCAGCCAATCGAAGATCGACTGTCCGCGCCGGTCCTGGTCGACGATCCTGTGGAGCACCGCCGCCATCCGGAGCGCCCGCACGATGGCCTGAGGCCGGGTCGAGACCGCCAGCTTCCGGAAGATGGCCGTGACGTGCACTTTGACCGTGCCGACTTCGATGTCGAGCCGCTTGGAGATCTCGTCGTTCGACATGCCCGATGCCACGCACGAGAGCACCTCGATCTGCTTGTCGGTCAGCCCATAGGTGTCTTCCGTGTGCGACGGATCGTCGCGATGCGGCGGCTCGGATCCGGGCGCCGACGGGTAGTGACCCAGACCCTCCCAAGCCAGCGCAACGACGAGTTCGCGCTGACGCGTGGTGTACGTGTCCGGCAGGTAGCTCGAGGCGCCGAGCCGAGCGGCCGCCGCGAGTTCGGGTGGCGATGCACTGGCGCCCATTGCGAGGATGGGCGTCGCGGGGAACAGGGCACGGACGCCGTCGGCCGGGCGAGAGTCTGCCGGCACGGGAATGTCGCCGTTCGTCGTGTCGATACAGAGCAATCTCGGCGTCGTGCCGCGGATCTGGGCGGGAACGTGCTCCGCGCTGTCGAAACGCCGGACGAGACATTCGGGATCCAGGCGGGCCAACAGCACGGTCAACTCGGCGCTTCTCGCGGCATTCGAGGTCACGATCACGGCGACGGGTTTCATGCGGGAGGCGGTCGATCAGTCCAAACGCGAGCGCGCTGGTCTCGGAACGAGGCATGGACGGCGCCAACGCACGCGGCGGAATCTAGCACACCTGCATTCGGGGATAGTGCAGGTATCGACTTTGGACTCGACCGGAATCGACGGAAGTCGGGGTGACAGTCGGAAGGGACCGCCACCCCCGGAGGCTATGCCGCCTTGCTGAGACGTTCCTCCGTGATGCGCTCCGAGACCAGTTCCATCACGCTACGGGCGAACATGGGATCGGTGAGATAGAGGCGCCGCGCCTGCGATGCGTCCAGCCGGAAGAGCAGGGACCTGGTGCTGCAACGCGCCGAGGCCGTGCGCCGGCCGTGCGGGGAGAAGACGCCGATCTCGCCGAATACCGCGCCTTTTTCCAAAGTGGCGCGAAGCTCCGGAAATTCCACGATGCCGTCCTGAATGAAGTAGAGCGCATCCGCCGCATCGCCCGCTTGAAACAGGGTCTCCCCCGCGCAGCGGGTCTCCGACGTGGCGATGGCCATCCACCGCCGCAGCGGGTTCGGGTCGGCCTCGCGGCGCCAGGTCTCCAGTGCGCGAAGACGCTGGCCGATGCGCGCCGCTGCGGTGCGATTGCCGACGCCCAACTTCGCGTAGATGCGCACCAGATGCACCTTGACCGTACCGACGGCACAGCCTCTCCGTTGCGCAATCTCCCTGTTGCTCGATCCATCCGCGAGGAGCCACAGCACATCGCGTTCGGCAGGCGTGAGGCCGTAGGTGGTCGCGGAATCCGGATCGTCGTCGTTCGCGAACGTCGGCGGAGGCGCTTCCGGGATGCCGGCAGGGCTGACGCCGACGGGCGGCGCGCGTTTCGCGACAGGAGTCTTGGTGGCACTCGGGTGTCCTGCGGTCGAAATGCGGTCCGGGCGGCGCGGTCGGCAGGCCGGCGCCGCGGCGGATCCGAACATCGTCAACCAGGTGTTGGGGGAAGCGGGTGGCTGAATCATTCTTGTGACTCCCATCTGGCGCGGGGACGTGGCGTTCTCCCCGAGCGACGCGCGACGATCGCAACGCCCATGCGAACGGCAGTGCCTCGGTCGAATGCACTCCAGCCGGACGTCACAGGACTGTGCTTCATTCGAACGGGTGATGCCATGAACATAGTCTAGAGGCAGCATTTTCGACTGACTATTGGACCCAGGTCATAGGCCGGAGCGGCAATGCCAGGTGCGACACCCATTGGGCGACGATCGACGGGAAGGCTAGATCCAACGGGATATGGAGCCGAGATCCTGCTCGGGAGTACGTTGGTTCCCAGGCATGGGGGAGAACGACGACGACGGTCGCCTCGCCCCATTCGATCAAGGCGCGAAGCCAGGGGAACCATGGTGCTTACCGACAACATGCGGGTCGAATCGAAAGCAGGTCCCGGCGCCTCCGAGGCGCTTCCAAGGAGCGGGGCATCGCCTCGGTGCCGGCAGACCACGGAACAGCGGTCGTCGCGAGATGAATGGATATCCATGGCCGACGCGCTGCATTCGACGACAAGCGGGAAGGGGGACTCCGATCGCGATGGCGGGTCGTATACGTCATCCGACGTCCGTGAGTGTCCTGACGTCTACCGCGCCATCGGCACCTTCGAGTGGATCATCGATCTGGTGCCCCTCGGCGTTCTTGTTCTCGATCGCGACCGCACGATGGTCCTGGCGAACAAGAGTGCCCGAACGCTCCTGGCGGCGAGAGATGGCCTGGCGGTGGACCCTCGGGGCCGTTGCCAACCGGTCCTGGCGGATGCACGTCGCCCGTTCATGGACCGGGTGGACAAGGTCCTTGGCGGCCGTTTCGAGGCTGACGCTGCCCCGCACTACGTGAAGCTTCCGCGCGTCGACGGCCGCGCGCCCCTCCTTACCCGCCTGGTCCGGCTGCCCGACGTCCAGGCGCCCAGCGTCTGCGTGCTCATCCGTGACTCCGCCGCCCCGTGCGGGCCGTCGGTCGCCGCGCTGCGGCAACTGTTCAGCCTGACGCCCGCGGAGGCACGTCTGGCTTGCGCGCTGGCGAACGGCTACACGATCGACGAGTACTCGAATGCCATGGGCGTGACCCGGAATACGACGCGGACCCAATTGGCGAGCGTGCTGGGCAAGACCGATACCTGCCGACAGGCGGATCTGATTCGGGCGATTGCGGGGCTGGTGTAGAGGCGATGACCGTGGCCGGAAGTGCGGAAGGGAGGGATGGAATCCCTCGGATGGGATGAAGCGTGCGTGTCCGGTGTGCTCGAGCGACTCCGGATCTCACGGCGACGGCATTGCGCGATCACGCCGCGCAGTGGAGGGGCACGGCCACTCGTGGCACGAAGTGACTTCGGAGGAATGATGCGACCACTGTGGAATCGAAACGCAAGGATCCGGGGCCTCGTGCTCGCAATGGCCGCGATCGCAGTGCTGAGCGGATGTCATACGACGGGTCAGACATTGAGTCTTGCGGCGGGCGGTACGGCGGGACTCGCATTGACTCCGGGTTCCGACATCCTCCAGACCTACTACCTCGGCATCTACGATCCTCAGGAACAACTCGCTCCGCCGCAGTTCTACCGGGTGCGCCTGAGAGGACAAGCCAGTGCGATGAGTCGCACCAAGTTCTCTTCGGGGTGGGTGCGCGCGGATCTGATCGACTCCCTCGGGACGCAGGCGTCCTTCGATGCCAAGAGCGGCAAGCTCGGATTCGAGGCGTCCTCCCCCGGCGACGTCCTCAAGCTGAAGACCGGGCGACGCTTGATGCTCTTCGGTCCCGAGGGCTTTCGCGAAGCGCCGGCCGATCACCGCCTGGTCGTCGTCATGGGGTCGAGCCCGGACAAGTTCTTCGAAGCGATAGACAGCACCCTGGGTCTCGTCGCACAGGCGCGATACCCGGAGGGTGATGCGGCCTACGACAGCGAACTCGTCGAGACGTCCTTCCAGGTCCAGGCGCAGAGGAACGCGCTCGCGCGATTGCAGACCACGTTGCAGGAAGGGCAGCCATGAGCGCCTTGACGCGGAACATTCTCGTCGTCTTGTTGACGGCGGTAACGGCCGGCTGCGCGACGATGCGGATCGAGGTGGACGTCTACAAGGGCCCGCTCGCCAACAGCGAGGCTGTCCAGCTGAGCAAGTTGGCGAACATTGCGCTGGCCGCGAAGCCCCTCCTCGTATCGCTGCGAGATGAGTTGGAATGGGCCGAAAAGGGAAGCGACGAGAAGGACGTGCAGGACAAGGTTCTGAGTGGCAGGCGCAAGAACACTTGGTGGAAACCCGACTACGTACCTCCCTCCAAGGAATGCGCTGCGGACGCAAAGGGGAGTCGTGAGATGCCCTGCTTCGGGAGCGAACGCGCCTCTCGCATCAACGATGCGCTCTGCATGCTCACTGAAAATTGGGCAACGACGTGCGGGGCGAGCAACCCGGACGGAGCTAAAGCCGGTGAAAAGTGCGAAGGGGTTGCGGCAGAGGCATTGAAAGTGGCCGACGTGCGCGCAAGCCGCACGTCGACCCAAGACCCGGCGCGGTGCCTTTCGAGCGGGTTGATCCGTTTCTCCGAGCAGCTCGTGACGTTCTCCAACAGCGAGTCCCTGCGTGGTCGCGCAAGCCTCGGGACCCGAATCCTCGAGGTGCTGCCCTTTACCGCCAATGCGCGTGTGCGAACCGACCGCTACACGGCACTGCTCCAGTCGCTCGGCAATGCAATTCAGGTGCAGGCCGACGATATCGAGCAGCGGCGCGCATACAGGGCACGGTCCGAGGAGCGGGGAGCAATTGAGCGCATCGCCGTGGTCGGAGCGAGCCGGGCCAGCGCCATCGATTTCCTCGTCGGAATGGATGCGACGTTGAAGTCTGTGCAGCAGCGCCTCGATCGGGAGCTGAAGGAGATCGACGGACGACTGATGCTGATCGTCGAAGAGATCGGACGCGTACACGAAGACATCAACGGGAAACCGGAAGAGGCTCGAGAGCGACAAGTCGGCGCTGGACAAGGAAGCCGATACCGTGAAGGTTGCCCGGGAGATGCTGCCCCCGCTCAGGACCGAGCTGCTCCAGCAACTGACGGCGAGGGGTGAAACGGTCGACGCGACCGCCGGGTACGCACTCCTTCTGGCCGCGCTCGACAAGAAGATCTCGGACGCGTCCAACGACAAGGTGCAACTCGGGAAATGGGAATCGGTGAAGAAGACCGTTCGGCAACACGTGCCGGTGCCCCGCGTGTCGACGGCCACGGAGGGCGACGTCTCCCGGGCGAGGGATCAGGTGGCGGTCATGGATGCGCTGATCGCGCAGCTGCGCCAGGAACTGATCGCCGCCAAGCGTGCGGGTCCGGGGCGGAGCGTCGACGGCAATGCCGGCGACGAGGGCGCGACGGTGCGAGCCATCGAGTCGGCGCTCAAGGAAGCGTACGAGCAACGCGCCTCGATGCTCTATATCCGGCCGGCCACCGCGTACCTGCGGACGACATCGGCGGCGACGAAGGCTCAGGAGGATTCGTCCCTGATGCAGCGGAACATGCTGTGGGCCGGCTTCCTCGATGGCATCACGCCGAAGGTGTTCGAGACGGATCAGCATCTTCAGGCCATCCGCGAGGACATCGACAAGCAGTTCTGGAGCAACGTCAACAAGGTGACCGTGAGCGGCGGCGGCGACACGAACTACGTCATCGCCAAGGACGATATCGGCAACTGGTACGTCAAGAACTACTCGGCCGATCCGTCGCAGATCATCAAGTCTGCGCAAGGGCTCGGGCTGTATGCGCTCGGGGGGAAACTGAATACCAACCTGCTGGGACGCTTCAACAAGCAGATGGAGGTGAAGAAGGAACTGGAGAAGGCTGCCACACCCGGCGAGCGTGCCCGCCTGCAGGAGAAGCTGCAGAAGCTCGAAGAGCAGCCTGCCGGCACTGCCCGGAGCGGAACGAAGGTCGTGTTCTCCGAGGCGCTGGCCGATTTCGACAAGACGGTCGGAGAGACCGAAGCACGTGCAAGTGCGTTCGTCGACAAGGCGGCGCCGACATCCTTCGCCAAGGGGCTGGACAAGGTCTGGGGCGGCCGGCCGGACTTGCTGAAGACACTCGAGTTGCAGTCCCCCGAGCGGCGCCGAACCCTCATCGACAATGCTCGCAAGGCGATTGACGGCGACGTGGAAATCTTCCTGAGCAATCGTCAGTCGCGAGCCGTGGATGCTTCGGACAAGACGTCGCGTGAAGCCGTCATGCGTCGGGCGCGCGAACTGACCGGGTTCACGGAAACCTTGGCGACACTCGGCCCTGCCGTTGCGTCCACCATCGACCAGGACGAATCGCTGCTGGCGAAGCGGAAGGATCTCGTCGAGACCCGGGATCTCGTGGTGGATCGGGAGATTCCGGATCAGCGCGAACGGATCGGACGTGCCAGCAACGCGCAACAATTGCTGAAAGGGCAGCGAGACGCGTATCGAAGCACGGGGGCGGGAAAGTCCTGTGCGGAACTCGGCGATGTCGACCCGACGTGCAAGTCGTTGCGCGAGGGAATCGAGACCGCGAAGAGCGATGAAGACAAGGCGCGCGACGGATTGGCGGAACTGGATCGAAAGCGCGACGCGACGGCAGCGTCTCTGGCGTCATTCGACAGCGCCGTGCGGGAACTCAAGTCCGGCGCCGATGCCTACCTGGCTCGGGTCCTTGGGCGGTTCCTCCAGGAACAGGTGGATGCCACCAACCGGCTCGAAGCATCCATCCGAGTGCTTCAGGCGAGTGCGAAGGCGATGGCGCCCTGACATTGGAGAGCGCGTGGATGCGGATGCCCTTCAAGCCGGATGCATCCGCCAGCGCTCGCCTCCGACATCGGCGCGAATCGATTCCATCGTCGGGGTGTCGAGTTCGCGCCGAACCGCCGACGTGGACCGCCGCAGAGGCGACCGTGCCCTGGACCTCGTTGCGACGGTCATGGCTCGCTATCCCTTCCATCCGTCCCAAAGTACGGATGATCTTCCGCACGCATCTGTGTAGCATCCCCTACGCGCGGTGATACGCCGTGTCGTCGCTGGAAAGTTTCGCGACACACGGAAGATTCACAACGAACACCGGACCCGACCTTCGTCCATGGCATGCGACGTCGGCATCGGGTCCGTCCGCCGCGCGCTTCCCACCGGGGAGACCTGACAATGATGGTGACGCGCGGCATCTCGACGGAGAGCGGCGGCAGCGGCGATCGACGCGACGCGGCCGCTGCGGGCCTGCGCTCGCCGCGCCCCATCACGGCGCGGAATGCGTCGAATCTTTCGTATTCATCGATTTTTCCGGCAACGAAAGTCGACCTGCCGGTCGGCGCTCGCCGGACGATCGTGATCGAGGCGGCCATGTCCTCCGCCTAGAACCTTCTCGCCCGTCCGAGCGCGCCGACGGGGGCGGCTCCTCGATGCCTGGTCATCGACGGTGCCGCAGCTCCGAAGAGAGCGCCGCTGGTTCCCCCACCTACCGTCCCTGGAGTCACCGTGAAGAACACCCGAGCCACCCCGCGCCGCCCCCTGTTCGCGAAGCCGCCATTTGCCCGACGCGCCCTGTTCGAGTCGCTCGAGTCGCGGGTCCTGCTCTCCGCGGATGCGGTGGGTGCACTGGACGCCGCCGGGGTGCTTCGGGTCGAAGCAGGCGACGGGGGACACGAAGTCGCCGTGCAGCGGATCGGCGACAGTGCGGACGGCGCCGCACGCGTGCGCGTGCAGGTGGACGGCTCGTTCTGGGACTTCGGCGACGAGGCCGTCGGGGTCCGCTCCGTCCTGCTGGAAGGGGGCGCCGGAGACGATCGCTTCGACGCCGCGAACGCAGGCGTGGACGTCACGATCGAGGGGGGGGCGGGAACCGACACGGTCGTCGGGGCGGCGACGGACAGCCGATGGACGATCACCGGCTGGAATCAGGGGGCGGTCGGCCGTGTCAGTTTTCTCGACGTCGAGAACCTGCTGGGCGTGGCGGGCAACCGCGACACGTTCGTCCTCCTCGCGGGCGGCGGACTGTCGGGCGTGGCGGATGGCGGCGACGGCGGGTTCGATTCGCTCGAGATCGACGCGGGGCCCATTTCGCTCGCACGTTTCCTCGCCGACGGCCCGCACGACGGGACCGTGATGCTCGACGGCCGGACCCTCCGCTATGCGGGGCTGGAGCCGATCACCGTCACCGGCGTGGCCAGCGTCACCGTCGAAGGCACGGGCAACGCGAACGCGCTGGTGCTCGAGCAGGATCCCGACAGTGCGGCGCGCCTCCGGGTGCGCGCCACGGACGGCAGCATCGAGAGCGTGTCGTTCGAGCGCACCGTCTCGTTCATCACCATCGACCTGAAGGGCGGCGACGACTCCCTTGCCATCCAGTCCCTGGGGGATGGCGTCGGGGCCACGCTCTCGGTGGAAGGCGGCGACGGTGACGACACGGTCAATGTCACGGGGACCGTGATCCTTCCCGGCCGGAACGTGACACTCTCGGCCGAAACCATCGACGTGACCGGCACGATCTCCGTCCGGACCACGGCGGCGGGTGCCGATCAGGAAACGGCGGTGTCGACCGGCGCCTCCGGGAACATCGCGTTGCTCGGCAAGTCGGTCGATGTCCAGCCGGGTGCGAAGCTGCTGTCGCAGGACACGCGCGCCGGCATCCCCTCGGTGAGCTACACGTCGGCCGTCAAGTCGGGGACCTGGTTCGCCAACCGGGTGGCCACCACGAGTCAGTCGGGCACCTGGACGGCCGGGCTCACCCATCGGCTCGTCGCCGCCAAGTCCACGTCGGGCGATGGCAGCGATATGGTCGCCGACCTGACCGTGGATGCCACGGGGCACGTCACGGCCGAGGTCGTCGATTTCGGCAGCGACTACGCCGTGGGCGACACGGTCACGTTCGAAGAGCCCGACAAGAGCCCCGACGGCAAGGCGCTCGCCACCAACGGCACGGTCACGCTGACGCTCGCGGCGCGCTATCAGGGGCTGAAGCAGCACACGACGTCGGGGTCGGGCGAGGGCATGACGATCGACCTCGACATCGGCACGAACGGGGCGATCACGCAATGGGCGGCGGCCGACCGCGGCGCGCGCTATGCCGCCGGCGACACCGTCACGTTCGTGGATCCCCAGGAGTCGTCGAATCCCTTCACCGACGCGAAGAACACGATCGTGGTCACGGTGGGCGGCTGGGCCGGCAACATCCTCGTGGAGGGGCGTGACCAGTTCGGTGCGTTCGGCACCAGTCTCCTGTTCGTGGAAGTGCTGTCCGCGAAGCCGGCCGTCGACATCAACGGGTCGACCATCGTCGGCGAGAACGTCACGGTGCGGGCCATCGCGGACACGGTGAATGCGCCGGATGAGGACGACACCAGCCAGCAGACCGTCAACGAGCTGTTCCTGGACGACCTGAAGGATCTCAACCTCCTCGGCGGCGTGTCGGTCGTCGATGTCGAGGCGAAGGTGCAGGTGGCAGCGGCCGTCGAGGCGCAACCGCTCGTGCAGACCACAGGCACCTGGACGACGGGGCTCACTCACCGCCGTGTCGAGGCGCAGGGATCGTCGGGGGCCGGTGCGGGCATGCTGGCGGACCTCGACGTGGACGGCGACGGCAACGTCACGGTCACGATCGTCAATCCGGGCAGCGGCTACACGGCGGGCAATACCGTGACCTTCGCCGAGCCCGACGAGGACGAGGACGGCAATGCGCTCCCGACAAACGGCACCGTCACGATCACCCTCACGCGCTGGCAGGCCACGACCATCCGCGCCGACGGCGACGTCGCGCTGCATGCGGAGTCCACGGGCAAGGCCAGTCTGCTCACCGAAGGGGTGAAGTTCACCGGGGCGGTCACGGTATCGCTCCTCGATGCCGTGGCCTCCGTCGCGGGCGGCGCGAACATCACGGCAGGCGGCGCGCTGCGCGTCGACGCCAAGGGCGACAACACGTCCTCCGTCACGGTCAACGTGCTGGCGGTCGGGAACGGCGCGACCATCGAGATCGGGGCGGCGTATGCCAAGACCCGCGTCGATGCCTACGTGGACAATCGAGCGACCCTGTCCGTCCACGACCTGCTCGTCGATGCGGACGCCAGGAACACCGCCTCGGCCGAAGTGGTCCCGCTGGAATACGCCAGTTCGGAGTCGAGTGGCGCCGCCGTGGGCATCGTCGTGCTGGATTCCGCCACCAACGCGTGGGTCGACGCGGCAGTCACGGTGCAGGGCGACGTCTCCGTGACGGCCAACACCGAATCGGAGAACACCAACAGCGCGGCGGCCGAGCCCAGCAGCGCGACCGGCTCGATCATCGGGGGCGGGCTGGGCTGGGCGAAGAAGAAGCTCGGCAAGCAGACCCCCGCGAAGGAAAGCGGCACGGAAAAGCTGGAGCTCTCCGCGGCGATCGCGTTCACCTGGTCGGACAACGACGCGACCGCCTATCTGGGCTCGCACGCGGTCGTGAAGGCGCACGGCGACGTCGACGTCTCCGCATCGATCACCGACGACCTGCGCATCAGCGCCACCAGCACGGCCGAGAATGCCGAGACCGGCATCAGTGCGTCCATCGCCATCGCCCGGACCCAGGATCAGAGCAGGGCCTACATCGACGACGGGGCCAGTGTCGATGCGAGCGGCGCCTTGTCGATCACCACGCGGACCATCATCCCCAGCCCCGTGCCCGACAACATCTGGGGCGTCCTGGCCCCGGATGCCGAAACCGGTGCCGGTGCGGTCATCGCCATCCTCAAGTCCACGATCAACTTCGAAGGCCTGATCGTGCCGCTGCTGACCTCGTATACCCGCTCCGGTGCGAAGGCGGGGGACGCCTCGAGCGACGACGCTTCCAATCCGCCCGCGAGCACGCTGACGGTGGCGGGCAGCTTCAACTTCCTGCACTACGACAACGCGTCCGAGGCGTGGATCGGCTCGAATGCGCGCATCAATCAGGACGAGTCCTATCGCGCCGACGGCCAGACCGTCGACGTGGATGCCCGCTCCAAGCTCGAGACGATCAACGTCGTCGGGATCTGGTCGTTCCCGAATCCGGCCGACGCCCTGACCGGGGACGACCCGGCGAAGCAGCGCTTCCTCGATTCCATCAATCCGCTGGGCAGTTCCGGCGACAAGGCGTTCGGCGGGTCGTACAACGAGGTGAACTACGTCACCACGACGAAGGCCGAGATCCGTGAGGGCGCTCTCGTCTACGCGCGTGGCGGCACGGCGGTGCGGGCCAAGTCCGACCATTGGACCTTCCTGCTGAGTGCAGCAGGCGGCAAGGCCGAGAAGATGGGGGTCGAGGGCGCATTCGGCATCGTCTACCAGGACAGCGACACCATCGCGCAAGTCCACGACGGTGCCTCGGTGAGCGGCGGCGGCCTCGACGTCATCGCGACGGACGACACCAGTCACCTCAACACGACTGGCGGCGCGGTGTGGAGCAAGAACATCGGCGTCGGCTTCGCCATCGGCGTGGAGAAGGTCACGCGCGACGTCGAAGCCATCGTCGGCGAAGCCGATCCCACCGTTACCACGAAGTCCTCCACCATCGACGTCACGGGCAGCATCCTGGTCGATGCGCTCGCCACCGGCAAGATTCAGAGCTACTCCGTCGCGGCGGCCCTGAAGACCAGTGGCGACAGCGGCAAGAACAGCAGCGACCAGGCGGTCGACCTTCCGGAGATCCTCGATACCGACGACAGCGGCAACCCCGTCACGAGCGACACCGACACCAGCACGGGCGCCGAGAACAAGAGCAAGACCGGGTGGAGCGTCGCCGGGGACATCTCGGTGAACGTGGTCGACGACACGGCGAAGGCGGTCGTGAATCACACCGGAACCCTGAAGGCCGGCTCGACGGGTGTCGTCGAAGTGCGGGCGAAGAACAGCACGGACCTCGTGGCCATCGCCGGTGCGGCGACGTTCGCGCTCGGCAGCTCGACGGTGCAGTCGAAGTCCATCGGCATCGCCGGCTCGCTCGGCGTCAACGTGCTCACCGGCACGACCGAAGCGTCCATCACCGACGCCGACATCCTCAACGCGGGCCGGGTGAGCGTGGATGCCGATCGCGTGGGTGACATCCTGTCGGTCACGGCGGGCGGATCGGGGACGGCGCGGCAGTCCGGCATCTCCGTCGCCGGATCGGTCTCGTGGAACGACCTCACCGACACGACGGCCGCCTACCTGAAGCGCTCCAGCGTGACGAGCGGTGGGGCCGTGAGCGTGGAAGCCACGAACGGCGAGACCATCCTCTCCGTCGCCGGCGGCGCAGCCTTCACGCTGGCCACCGGGGCCAAGTCGTCCGGCTCCGCCGGTGCCATCGGTCTGGCCATCGGTGTCAATCGAGTCCACGCGACGGTCTCGGCCGAACTCGACACGTCGCCGGTCACGGCGGCCGGCAACGTCACCGTGAACGCGGAATCGCTGATCGATGTGGATGCCTACGCGTTCGGCGGCGCGCTGTCGGTCTCCACCGGACGGGCGAGTTCCGGATCGAGCCTCGTCTGGGACGCCGCGGGCGGCGGTTCCGGCAACGAGATGCACAACATCATCACGGCCAGGATCTCGGGGGGCAGCGTCACCACGACGGCCGGCGGCAACGTGGCCGTGACGGCGACCGACCGGACGACGGTGCTGTCCGACGCCGGCGGCTTCGCCATCACGCTGCGCAGCGCGAGCCAGAACAACACCGGGGCCACGGTCGCCGTGGGCGTCTCGGCTTCGGTGAACATCATCGAGAACACGGCCGACGCCACCATCGACGGCGCCGCCGTCACGTCCGCCGGCGCGGTGACCGTCCGCACGCGGTCGCTGTCCGTGATCGAGGCGCTGGCCATTGCCGGCACGTTGTCCGGCGTCAGCACGGGCGGGTCCGGTCTGAACGGATCCGGGGCGGGCGCCGGGACGGGCAACACCGTCACGAACACCGGGCGCGCCCGCATTCGCAACTCGTCGACGGTCACGGCCGGCGGACGGGTCGATATCGAAGCGCTGGACGCCGCCGACGACGGGGAGAAGAGCCGGATCCACGCCGACGCCGGCGGTGTCGCGATCGCCATCAATCTGGGCAACAAGGGCGCGGCCAACGTCAACCCCACCATCGGCGTGTCGGTGGCCATGAACGCGGCCACGAACACGCTCGAAGCGAAGGTCGACCACAGCACCGTCACGGGCGGCGACACCGTGCGCGTGAATGCCGCCTCGGAAGTCACCATCGACGCGCTCACCATCGCCGGTGCCTTGACGGGCGGCCGCAGCCTCGAGCAGTCCGGGTTCACGCTCAATCTCGGCGCCGTGGGCGCAGGGTCGGGCAACAGCGTCACCAATACCGTCACCGCCGCCGTCGCCAACGGTGCGACCGTCACGACGACGTCCGGCGGCGTGTCGGTGCTGGCCTCGAACACGTCGACCATCACCGCCGACGCCGGCGCCGTGGCGCTGGCGCTGGGCTGGTCGTCCAGCAGCGGTCAGAACATCAATCTGTCCTTCGGTGCGTCGGCCGCGGTCAACGACATCCATGACACCACCGAGGCGTCGATCTCCGCCTCGACGGTGAACGCCGCGGGCGCGGTGCTGGTGCAGGCGCTGTCCACCGCCACGATCGATGCGCTCACCATTGCGGGTGCGGGATCCGGCGCTGCGGTGACGGGCGGCGAAGGCATCGGTGTGGCGCTTGCGGGTGCCGGCACGGGATCGGACAACGAGACGACCGATTCCACGCTGGCCTTCGTCAGCGACGCTTCGACGGTCACGAGCGGCGCCGGGTCGTCGGTGAGCATCACGGCCACCAGTGCGTCCACGATCACGGCCCAGGCCATCGCCGGAAGCCTGGCCCTCAATTTCGGGGGCAGCGCCGGCGGGTCGGTCACCATCAGCGTCGCGATCGGCATCAACACGATCACCGACATCACCCGTGCGTCCCTCGACGACAGCACGGTCACGTCGGGGTCGAGCGTGTCCGTGACCGCCACGTCGACGGCGACGATCGAAGCGCTGAGCGTCGGCGCTGCCGTGAGCGGCAGTGTCAGCAGCGACGGCGAAGTCGCCATCGCCGGCAGCGGTGCCGGTGCCACGTCCAGGAACGAGATCACCAACACCACCGAGGCGTATCTGACCGGGACCAAGGCCGTCGCCACGGCCGCCGGCGGCGCGCTGCAGGTCTTCGCGACGGACCGGAACCGCATCAAGGCCGACGCGGCCGGCGGGAGTCTCGGATTCTCGGTGTCCGGCAGCGGACTCTCGGTCTCGGCCGCCGTCGGCGTGGGGCTGGCCAACAACACCGTGACCAACACCGTGCGCAGTTACATTTCCGGCACGCCGGTCACGGCCGGATCGGTGGCGCTGTCCGCGGTGACGGCGTCCGCGGATCCCGCCAGGAACATGATCGATGCGGTGGCGGTCGGCGTTTCCGTGGCCGTGGCGCTGACGAATCCCGAAGAGGGCATCAGCATCGCCCTGGCGGGCGCCGGCGCCGAGGCGAACAACACGGTCGGCAACACCGTCGCCGCGTTCGTCGACAACGACGCCAAGATCGACGCCACGGGCAACGTGACGATCGGCGCGCGCGAAACCGCGCTCATGGACGCCAAGGTCCCGGCCATCGCCGTGTCGGTGGGCATTCTGACGGCCGCGGTGGGCGTCTCGCTGAGCGAGAACACGGTCAACAGCACCATCGACGGCTACATCGGCCAGGCCAAGGTCACGACGACGGGCGGAGACATTGCCGTGAGCGCGCGCTCGACGCACACGATCACCACCGTCACCGCGCCGATCGGCGCGTCCATCGGCATCGGCATCGGCGTGGCCGCCTCGGAATCGACGGCCACCATCGGCGGACACACGCAGGCCCATCTCGACACGGGCTCGGACGTGACGGCGAGCGGGGCGGTCACCGTCTCCTCCGTCTCCACGGCCTCGGCGACGGCGGAATCGAAAGGAGGCGGCGCGGGCGCCCTATCGCTCAATGCGCTCACGGCGGACAGCGAGGTCTCGCAGGACACGCGCGCCTACGTGGGGGCCGGCGCAACGGTCAAGGGCGCGAGCCTCACGGTGGCGACCTACGGTCTGGGGGCGGGCGATCCGATCGAATCCTCGCGGAGCGCGACGGCGAACGTCATCGTCGGGTCGGTCGGCGTGATCGGCGCGAGCGGCAGCGACGTCGAGGCGACCGTCTCCGGAGACGTCCTGTCCACCATCGGCGAAACCGCGACCGTCACCTTGACGGGCGGCGCCACGGTCGCAGCGAAGTCGAGATCGGTCGCCGACGCGCAATCGCAAGGCGGCAGCGGCGGCATCGTCAATGCCTCGGCCCTGTTCGTCGACGCGCTCGTCGGTGGCGACACGAAGGCCTACGTCGGCTCCGGCGCGATCCTCTCGTCGTCGTCGCTCGCCATCGAGGCCACGGGCATCAACACGGCCACGGCCGACGAGCTGTCGGTGGCGATCACCGGCGTCGGCGGCGCGGGCGGCTCCGCGGTCGCGGAGGTGGTCGCGAACACCGAAGCCTTCGCCGGCGGCGCGACCGGCGAAGGCAGCAGCCGACCGACGCAGATCACGACCGGGGCGGTGACGATCCACGCGACCGGCTACAACACGGCGACCGCCACGCCCTCCGGCGGCGCCGGCGGCGGCGTCGCCATCGGAGCGTTCAATGCCGAGGCGACGATCGGTGACACCAGCGGCAACGGGGTGGTCCGCGCGTACGTCGGCGAGGGCACGATCCTCCGCGCGGGTTCGCTCGACGTGAAGGCGCTCGCCACGAACGACGCCACGGCGGAGATGCTCGCGATCGGCGTCGGTGTGCTGTCGGGCGCCGGCGGCAAGGGCGCCGCCACGAACCTCGGCGGCGTCGAGGCCTACCTGAGCGCCGGCGGCATGGCCCAGGGCGAGGCGGCCATCGTCGTCACGGGCGACATCGATCTGACCGCGCAGTCCGACGATTCGGCCACGGCCGATGTCTCCGGGGGCGCAGGCGGTGGACTGTCCGCAAGCGTGTTCTTCGCATCGGCCGACAACTCGGGGACGACCCGGGCCTGGATCGGCGACGACGCAGCCGTGAAAGGCGCGAGCCTCGACGTGCTGGCGAAGGCGCTGGATCGCGATGCGGAGGCGACGGCCACCATCGGCAACGTCGCCATCCTCGGCGGGGCGGGCGGGTCGACCGAAGCGCTGACCGGTGGCGATGTCACGGCCTGGCTCGGGGAGAGCAGCATCGTCGACGCGTCCGGGGGAGCGATCTCCGTGGTTGCCCGATCCTCGGGCACGCGCGCCCACGCCGACATGCAAGGCGGTGCGGCGGGTGCTATCGGGATTGCGGTCTTCGACAGCCATGCGACGACGCAGACCACGACCAGCGCGCGCGTCGACATGGGGTCGAAGGTGACGGCGGACAGCTTCGCCCTGACGGCGGACGGTACCGACAAGGCGGAGACGGATCTCGGCGCCCTCGGCATCGGGATCGGCGGCGGCGGCGTGGGCACCTCGCACGCCGAAGGCAAGGCCGTCGTCAAGGCGATCATCGGCAGCGAGCTGGCCGGCGGCGCAGCCCTGCCGACACGCATCGAGACCACGGGGGCGCTGACCGTGGACGCGCTGTCGAGCAACCGTGCGGACGCCGGGTCGGAAAGCATCACCGGGGGTGGCATCGGCTACGGCAGCATCGAGTCCACGGCGGACGTCGACGTGCGCAACAGCGTGCGGGTGGGCGGGAATGCCGCCCTCGTGTCCGGGACCTCGATCCGGATCACGGCGAGTTCCACGCCGGATGTCGACGCCGATGCCGACGGCGGCAGCGGCTCCCTCGTCGACATCTCCGAGGCCGAGTCGACCGGAACGATCGACGACCAGACGACGGTCCAGGTCGACACCGGCGCGGCGCTCTCGGCGATCACGACCCTCACGCTCGAAGCGAAGACGAACCAGAGCCTCGACGTGATGGCCGAAACGGATTCGGGCGGGGCGGCGGCGATCCCCACCAGTACCGCGACGGGCGACGTCACCACGTCCGTTCTGGTCGATATCGGCCGTGCCGTGCTCGAAGCCGAAACCACGACGCTCACGGCGCGCACGACCAAGCTCGACGCCAGCGTCACCGCCGACGCCGATGCCGGGGGTATCGGTGCCAATACCGACGCGACGTCGACGCTCATCTCGGACGTCACGGCCAAGACGCATGTCCGAGACGGCGCCGACATCACCGGCCGGGACACGCTCACGATCCAGGCGCTGAACAGCGAGTTCGACACGACCGCCTCGTCCATCGCCAATTCGGATGCGGCCCTGGCGGACACGACGGCGACGTCGTCGAATGCGCTCACGATCACCACGACGGTCGATGCCGATTCGGGCGGGACCGTCCGCACCCGCAACCTGCGCGTGAACACGAATGCGGACACCACGCCGGTGTACGGCGCGCCGGTGAGCCGCGACGGCGCCTGGGGAGACTGGGGCGACGAGGACTCGACCCCGACGCTGTCGCAGGCGCATTCGATCGCATTCGACGCGGCCATCTTCATGCTCGGGGCGCCGAACCCGATCCTCGAGATCGATGCGACCGGGGCCGCGAGCTTGCGTTCCAACGTGGCGTACCAGGTCAACGGCAACACGATCGTCGTCGGGCCGATCACCAACACCGGCGCCCAGGCCGGGACGATCGTGTTCACCTCCACGCCGGGCGGCACGCTGAGCGGCGCGCCGGCGATCACCTGGATGACCGGATTCGAGAAGGTGATCCTGAGCAATGCGTCGAGCCGCGACTTCCGGATCGGCGACATCGACGTCATCAATCCGTCGTCCGACTTCAGTTCCAATGTCACCTACTCGGTGGGCTCGCGGACGGCGTTCCACCCGACGCAGTCGACGGGCCCCGGACAGACGCAGATTTCCATCCTCAACACGAGCGCCGCCGCGATCCAGCTCGCGGGTCAGATCCACAACGCCTACGGCACGACCACGATCCGGAACACCGGCGGGTCGATCCTCCAGCTCGGATCGTTGGCCCTCCTCACGAGCGATGCCGTGAATCTGAGCGCGGCCGCCTTCCTCGGACAGGCGGGTTCCGCGTTGCGACTCGATGCCAACCGTCTCACCGGGGCGCATGCCGGTCTCGGTGTCACGGTGCAGGACGTGAGCGGCGACCTGAGCGTCACCCGCGCCGACACCGATGCGGGCGTGCTGCGCCTCACGGTCGTCGGATCGATCCTCGGGGAGAACGCGGCGTCGGCGGCGGCCATTGCCGGCCCGGTCGTCATCCTGACGGCCGTCACCGGAAGCATCGGCAGCGGATCCGACGCGCTCGAGATCGACGTCGGCGACGGCGCCGGCGCGTTCAGCGCGAACGCGGGCACGGGCGTCCACGTCACCGACCTCGCGGGCGGACTGGGCATCGGCGTGGTCGACGCGCTGCTCGGCGACGTCGAGATCTCGCTGCCCGATTCCGTCGCGCTGAACGAGATGATGGTGATGACCGCCGTCTCGCAGATTCGGGCACGGTCCGGCCGGGTGCGCCTGTCCGTGGGCGATGAATTCGACATGGCGGAAGGCGCCCTCGTATCGGCGTCGGGCGGCACGACCTTGCGGGTCGATGCCGACGAGGGGCGGCCTGCCGATCCGGATCCCGGCCAGGCGGCGCGCCTCGGGCTCTATGGAAGCATCGAAGGGGGCGCGGTCTCGATCATCACAGGCGACGATTCGGACCGGATCGCACTGCGCCGGACGAACGCGGGGGCGGCGGTCACGGTCACCACGGGCCTCGGGGACGACGTGGTCCGGCTCGGCAGCCACGCCACCCTGGCGAGCAACAACGGCGGAACGCTGGAGCGTTTTGTCGCCAGCGTCACCGTGCACGGGGGTTCCGGCGACGACAGCGACAGCCTGCTGCTCGACGACACGGGGTTGACGGCGGCGACGTCGGGCGCGATCACGGCGACGGCCGTGACAGGGTTCGGCATCGCGACCGGACAGCAGATCGGATACGACGGCATCGACACGCTCGAACTCGCGCTCGGGCAGGGTGCCGATGCCGTGACCGTGGCCGGCACCGCTGACGGTACCGCGACGATCGTGCGCGGTGGCGCCGGGGCGGATGCCTTCTCGGTCGGCGACGCGCAACAGCGTGTGAATGCAGTGATGGGCATTCTCACCCTCGTCGGCGAAAGCGATGGCGCCTCCCTGCGGGTCGACGACTCGGGCGACACCCTGCAGAACGGCGGCGAGCTGCGGGGCGGACGCCTCACCGGACTCGGCATGGGATCGGCCGACCAGACCGCGCGCAATGCGGACCGCGGCATCGTGTTCGACGGCATCACGACCCTCGACGTGGCGCTGGGCGGCGGGGACGACAGCTTCCGCGTCACCGGCGTCAGCGTGGACAGCACGATCCGGGGCAACGGCGGTTCGGACCTGTTCCAGATCGGCGACTCGACGGAGGGCAGCAATCTGTCCGCCGTGGGCGCGGCCCTGCACCTCGTCGGGGGCGCCGGCGGCGACGGACTCCTGGTCATGGCGAGTACGGCGACGGCGCTGACCTTCGATCGCAGCAGCCCGACGCTCGGCACGCTCGCCGTGGGTGGGGCGGCCGGGGTGATCGATTTCGCGCAGATCGATGGCGTCGTCGTCGCGCTCGGTGACGCTGACGACTCGGTGACGGTCAATGCCACGGTCACCGGACTCACCCTCGCGATGGGCGGCGGCAACGACGCCGTCACGCTGGCGGGTGCGGCGCACGCCATCGACGTGGGCCTGCAGGGCGGCGACGACACCCTGACCGTGAAGGACGGCGTGTCGACCGTGAGCGTCGACGGCGGGACCGGGGCGGCCGATGCGCTCGTGTTCGACCTGTCGTCGACCACTGCGGTGTTCACCGGGCAGATCCGCGGCGACGGCACGTCGGGCATCGTGTCGGACACCACCGGGCGGACGCTGTCGTTCGATCACCTCGATCGTGTCGACCTGCGGCTCGGATCGAACAACGATGTCGTCACGGTCGACTCCGCACTCGCGGCCACGCGGGTGTCGATCGACGGCGGCGCCGGCGACGACAACGTCACGTTGCGCCGCATCGGGACGCTGGAAACCGCGATCTCGGGCAATGCCGGCGAGGACACGGTCAAGGTGAAGATCGACGGATTGCCGGTGGCCGGTTCGTTCCTGTCCTTGCGCCTGGATGTCGAGTCGCTCGTGGTCGACAACAGCGGAAACGGGGCGGGCGGCAGCGGCGCGGGCGGGCCGGTGGCGTGGACGCTGGCGGACGGGAGCGTGCTGCGAGCGGACACGGGACTGCCATCGGGCAGTTTCGACGTCATCGCCACCGAAGGGGCGGGACGCGTGCGCATCCTGGGCGGACAGTCCGACGATTCGCTCGCGGTCGTGACGGCGTCGCCGTCGGATGCCGTCGGCAGCATCTCGGATCATCGGGTCGACCTGTCGCTCGGACGCATCGTGCTGGTGCCGGCCGGTTCGGCGCCGCTGTCGAACTACGACACGGTCATCGACTTCGACGAACTGGGCAACACCGGTGTCCCCTATGTCGAGGACGGATTCAGCGTCACCACCGGCGCCGGATCGTCCCGCGACGACAGCGTCAGCGCGGCGCTGAGAGCCGATGCATCGAAGTCCTTCCGGCTGACGCGGAACGGCGGCGGCCCGTTCGCGCTGTTCTCGCTGATGTTGGCGGCCACGACGCCGGGAACGCAGACCGTCACCGTCACGGGACGCACCGTCGGCGACGATCTGCTGACGGCAACGTTCACCGTCGCCGGTCACGCAGCCGGCACGCCGCTGCACTTCACCCGCCAGACCTTGTTCCCGGACCTGCCCGAGTGGACCGCGCTGACCGAGGTCCGCATCGACGGCGCGTCCTTCGCGCTCGACAACGTGGAAGTGGCGCCGCTGGGCGCCGTGGCCGCGGGCAGCCAGAACACGTCGCCGCTGCCGCCGGCCGTCACCACGTACACGCTGAAGAACAACACCAGCAACGGCACCGCCGTGGACGTGATGTTCGATACCAGCTCGGCCACCGTGACGTCGGGTTCCATCGTCGTCGATGTCGGCGCCGACGGGCTCGCCGACTACGTGATCAATTCGTCGAGCACGCTGGCGACCTACGCGCAGGCCGGCATCACCCGGTCGCCGGGATCGCCGGTTTCCCAGTTGCGCTTCGCGGGTGACCTCGTGGTGGACAGCGGTGCGATCGTGAGCGCCACAGGAGCCAGCGGATTGTCACTGCTCGTGGACAACGATGTCCGGGTCGGGGCGAACGCGGAGTTCAACCTGTCCGGCAACGGACGCACGGCCGGCGCCGGCGGCGGTGCCGGCGGCGTCGGCGGCGATGGCGCGACCACCGGCGGCGGGGGCGGCACGGGGGGCAATGGCGGTGTCAACGTGCTCACCATTCCCATCCCGTTCGGCGGGACCATCACACTGCGCTTCGGCGGTGCGGGCGGCAGCGGCGGCACGGCGGATTCGGGCGTCTTCACGGCGTCGCTCAGTTGGGGAGAAGACGGTGATGGCGGCCCCGCCGGATCGGCCGGCACGAGCGGGACGGCCGGCGATACGGGCGGTGCGGGGACGGCAGGCAGTGCGGGCATCAACGGCGGCACGGGCGGCGACCGCGGGACCGGCGGCGCCGGCGGTGCGCTCGGCACGCGTGCGACGACCGGCGGCGGCGGCGGTACGGGCGGCGGCGGGGGTGAGCCGAAGGGCTGGCCCAGCAACGGCCGGTCAGGCGGCGGCGGGACCACCAGCAACGGCGTGGCCGGCGATGCCGGCAGCTTCGGCGGGACGGGCCACACCGGCAACGCAGGTCAGGCCGGCAGCACCAGTGCGTTGACGACCGACGTCATCTCCGGTGGTGGCGGGGGCGGTGCGGGAGGCGGCGGCGGCAAGGGCGGCGGTGGCGGTGGCGGCAAGGGCGGCGGTGGTGGTGGCGGCGGTGGCGGTGGCGGGGCCAACGTCGGCTTCTTCGGGGAGGAGAACACCGGGGGCTCCGGCGGCAACGGCGGCATCGGTGGGCTGGGGGGTGACGGCCAGGCCGGCGGGAGTGGCGGCAAGGGCGGGGACGGCGGCGGTGGCGGTGGCGCCTTCGAGATCGTGGCCCGCGGCAAGGTCGACTTCCAATCCGGCACGTGGCTTCGCGCGACCGGCGGCAACGGCAACGGCGGGTCCGGCGGCACGAATCCGAACGACCTGCTCGTGGATCTCGGCGATGCCGGCACGAGTGGTGGAGCCGGCGGTGGTGGCGAATCCGGCGGCGGGTCGTCGGCGGGCAGCGGTGGCAGTGGCGGTGGCGGCGGTCATGGAGGCAGCGGCGGAACCGGGGGCACGGGCGGTACGGGCGGACCCGGCGCGGGCGGTGCCGGCGGCACGGTCAAGATCGTCGGTACCGTGCTCTCGGCCAGCTCGGCGAACGTGGACGCACGGGGCGGCAGCGGCGCCTCATCCTCGACGCTGATCATCACCTCCGGGGCGGCGTCCACCAACGACTCGAAGACGGCCCCGGCCGGTGCCCTCGGCCGCGTCATCCTCGGCAGCAACGTGCCCAACGGCGCCAACGCCGTGACGGGCGAACCCACGGTCAACCAGCGAGCCACCCGGAGTGTCACGAGCGGGCCGAAGGCGGACAACGCGTACATCGGCGACGGCGGGGTCGCGATGGCGAACGACACGCCCTACATTGCGAGCCTGCTCGGCGGCGCGGAAGTGTTCGGTCTCCTCAACGGTGTCGATGCCAAGAGCGCGGCGCTCGCATCGATGTTCGCCGATGCGCCGGGCGATGCACTCGCCGGGATCATCCGGCTCGACACCGGACCGACCAGCGCCTACGACCAGAACTACGGCGGCTTCGACATGGTGCTGTTCGTGAATCTGGCGCCGTCGGGGCTGGCCGATCCGAAGCTGTCGTTCACGCTGCCCGGCGCTGCCGGCGCGACGCCGCTGACGGCGCTGAAGATCGACGGCTCGGGCGCGCTCCGAAACCTCACGAATCTCGGCACCGCGGCCGTGTGGGCCACGCTGGTCCCGGACGTCGAGGGACTCCGCGTCAGCGCAACGGTCGGCGGCGAGGTGACGTCGATCGATCTGGCGAACCTGCCCAAGGCGCAGACCGCGAACGGTCAGGTGGTGAGCGGGCAGGCCCTGTACGTCCGCTATGCACAGCCTGCGAGGCCGGTGTCGCAGCTGGCCGGCGCCGATGCCGTCGCGGTCGCGCCGGGCGGCGGGCAGATCTACGCCGTCAATGCCGCTGCCGGCACCCTGACGGTGCTCAACGCGGACGGTCTCACCGAACGTCAGCTCCTGAAGAGCGGCTTCGACGGCATCACCGGCCTGCGGGGTGCCTCCGACGTGGCCGTGAGTCCGGACGGCAGTCACGTGTTCGTCGTGAGCGGTGTCGACAACACCCTGGTGATGTTCCAGCGGGATCTCTCGACGGGACAGCTCACGCTGTCGACGACGATCGCCCTGGCGGCATCGCTCGGATCGTCGCCGGCGCTCGCGGTGGCGCCGGACGGTTCGCAGGTGTTCGTCGGCGGAGGCACGCGCGTGCAGAGTTTCGGCTGGCAGTCGGACGGCACGTTGGCCGCCGCGCAGGCGCGGAACGTCACGGCAGGGGCGGGCAACATCACCAGCATCGCCGTCAGCGCCGACGGCGCGAGCCTCTACGCCACCGGGGACGGCAGCGTGAAGGTGCTGGACACCGCGAGGCTGCTGGTGCGGCAGAACCTCGTCGATGCCGGCCCGGCCGGTGCGGCGGGGATCGCCGTGAGCGCGGACGGCGCCTTCGTGTACGTGGCGTCGCAGGAAGACGACGCGCTGCGGGTGTACTCGCGTGCGCCCGGCGGCAGGCTCACCCTCGCGCAGACGCTTCGCAACGGCGTCGACGGCGTGCGGGGTCTCGGCGGGGCGACCGACGTGGTCGCCACCGCGGACGGCACGCAGGTGTTCGTCTCGGGTGCGGAGAGCAACGGGGTCGCGGTCTTCTCGCGTGACGGCGCGGCGCAGTCCCTCGTGTTCGTCCAGCTCCTGCGCAACGGCGTGGGCGGCATCGCCGGACTCGCCAGTCCGGCCTCGATCGTCGCGAGTGCCGACGGCAAGCACGTGTACGTCGGCAGTGCCGGTCTTTCCGGCGTCAACGGCGGCGTCACCGCCTTCGACAACACGGTGATGATCGGGAATGCGCTGCTCAACGGCGCCGCGCTCGATACCGACGTCGGCGGCGTGACCGTCCTGCCGGAAGCGTTCTCCGATACGGAGGGGCAGCTCGGTCCGTGGAGCCTGTTCGTCGACGATCCGGCCGCGGCAGGCCGGCGCGTGACGCCGCTGCTGCTGGAACGCGTCAACGGCGGCACCGCGTGGACCGTCGTCGGCATCGGGACGACGCGGACGATTGCGGCGACCGGCCTGCAGCGGTTCGACTTCGGCCTCGTCTCCGGCAGTGCCGCGACCGCGGGGCGGTTCTTCGGCTGGAAGGACGGCGATGCCGCGGGCGGGTCGAACGCCGGCACGATCGAGTACACCGTCGATTCGCAGTCGAGCCTCGTCGAGCGGCTGGGCCATGGCGAGACGCTGGCCGCGGGCAGCACGCTGCCGGTGGTGGGCTCGGTGGTACGCACGTACGCCGTGCAGGCGCAGAGCGTGCCGCGCGCGCTGGAACAGACGACCACGTTCGCATCCATCGAGCAACTCTCGCTCGAAACGGGCGCGGGCAATGATCGCCTGACGCTTCGCCAGGCGGCGGGGGCCGACGTCAGGATGACGACGCTGGACAGCGGCGGCGGGGCGGATGCCGTCACCGTGTTCGATGCGTTCGGCCGGACGATCGTGGACCTCGGGGCCGGCAGCGACACGTTCCAGTGGCGCGCGATGAACGAGTCGACGCGGACCACCGTCCGGGCCGGCGCGGGCGAGGACACGCTCTGGCTCGATGGCACCGGCCAGGACACGTCCATCGATATCAGCGGCGAAGGCGGGGCCGACACGTTCCGCGTGAACGGTGCCCGTCTCTCGCTGCAGTCGGACAACGCGTTGCACGGCGAGGGTCCGAACGACCTGGCGAACCCGGACACGCTGATCTTCGATCCGCAGGGCCTCGATGTGCGGCCCGCGAACTTCTCGCAGACGGAAGGCTCGCTGCAGGCGGGCGTGCCGTTCCTCGGCTCGTTCATATCGCTGGGTGGCCCGCTTCGATACCAGACCATGGAGGTCGTCCGCGTGCTGGCGAGCCCGGTGCTCACCTTCCCGTCCGGCGGCTTCGCCACGACGGAAGGCAGCGGCGTCACGCTGTCGGTGGACGTGGCGCCCCGTGGTTCCACCAACGCGCTGGCCGAGCCCGTCAGCTGGGATATCGATGGTGACGGCCAGTACGGCGACGCGACCGGGTCCACGGTGACGCTGACGTGGGCACAGCTTGCGGACCTGGGTCTGAGGGACGACGGCAACTACGCGATCACCGTCCGTGCCATCAATGGCGACGGCGGTGAAACCCGAGCCGGCACAACGCTCGCCATCGCGGACACACCGGCGACGATCACCCTCACGGGCGCCCAGACCGTCGATCTCGGTTCCGCGTACACCCTCGGATTCTCGGCGTCGGATCCGGGCGACGATCGGATCGTCGAGTGGCAGGTCAGCTGGGGCGACGGAAGCGTCGAGACTTTCGGCAGCAGCGCGACCGCCGCGACCCACGTGTTCAGCCGCCCCGGGTCGATGACGGTGACCGTGGTCGCGACGAACGAGGAGAGCGCCGCGGCCTCCGCCGCGACGCCGGTTTCGGTCGTTGTCCCGTCGTCGGCCGTGTCCGCCGGCGGTCCCTACGTCATCCACGAAGGAGAGTCGCTCACGCTGACCGCCTCGGCGCCGGGAACACCGAACTTCTACGAGTGGGATCTCAACGGCGACGGTGTGTCCGACGCGCAGGGCGCCACCGCCACGCTCACGTGGCTGGACCTGCACAACCTCGCGCACGGCGGCATCGACGACAACGGCGTCTATCCCGTGAGCGTTCGCGTCTCGTATGCCCATGCCGGCGTTGTCACCTTCACCGATTCGGCCCCGGGAACGATCACCGTGCTCAACACCGCGCCCACCGCCCGCTTCGAATCGGGCGGGCCCGTGGACGAAGGGCAGGACGCGACGGTCAGGTTCTCCTCTCCCGTCGATCCGTCCGCCGCGGACCAACGGGCCGGATTCACGTACGGGGTCGACTTCAACGATGACGGCGTGCTCGACATCGTCACGGATCTGCGGTCCGTGACGGTGCCGCGCGCCTTCCTGCCCGACGCGGGAACGTACTCGGTGCGGGGGGTGATCGTCGATCGCGATGGCGGCGCCAGCGAGTACCGCACGACCGTCACGGTGCGTGAAGTTCCGCCCGCGCTGTCGGTCCTGGGGAGCAGTGCGGTCGACGAAGGCAGCGCCTACACGCTGACGCTCGGCGCCACGGACCCGGGGGCCGACACGATCTCGCAGTGGATCGTCGACTGGGCGGACGGCACGGTGGACAGCCTGGCCGGAGATGCGGTGAGCGCGACGCACCGGTTCGCCGACAACGGCTCGATGAACGTCCGCGTGACGGCCATCGACGAGGACGGCGCGACGTCGACCGGCAAGGTCGTCACCGTGCGCAACGTCGCACCGCAACTCACGGGCAGCGATGCGCTGAGCGTCGACGAGAACGGCTTCGCCCGCTGGACCGGGCGCATCACCGATCCCGGGTCGGGCGACCGCTTCTCCGCCGCCTTCCAATGGGGCGATGGCAGCGTCGAGCGGATCGCGCTGCCCGCCGGCACGGTCGACTTCGAGGTGACGCATCGTTACCTCGACGACGCCACGGCGGGCACGCCGCGCGATCCGTACCGGATCGATGTACAGGTCATCGACGATGACGATGGCGCGAGCAACGGCGTGTCGACGGAGGTCGTCGTGTCGAACGTCGCGCCGGTCGTCGATTCGATGGCGCTCCTCGGCGCGTCGGTCGCGGAAGCCGGACTGGCGACGCTGGTCGGCAGCCTCCTCGACGTCGGCACGCTGGATACGCACACCGTCGACATCGACTGGGGTGACGGATCGGTGTCGGCTGCCGTCGTCGATGCCGTCACCCGAACGTTCACGGGTACGCACCGCTACGTCGACGACGATCCGACGGGAACGCCGTCCGACGCCTATCGCATCACGGCCACCGCCACCGACAAGGACGGCGGCACGGGGCAGGGCACGATCGACGTGACCGTGCAGAACCAGGCACCGACCCTCGACGATCTCGCCTTCAGCGAGACGCGGATCGATGCCGCGCGGTCGACGTTCACCCTCGACGGTCGCTTCAGCGATGCCGGCACGCGTGACACGCATACCGTCCAGGTGGATTGGGGCGACGGCACCGTGAGCGCCGGAGCCGTCACGGCGTCGTCGGGCCGCTTTGCCGCCTCGCATGACTACGCGGACGTCGGCGAGCGTCGCGAGATCGTCGTGACACTGCTGGACGACGACGGCGGGCAGGCGACCCGTTCCATCGTGGCGCGGGACGGCCTGTCGAACCGTGCCCCCGTGGCCCGGGCCGACGACTTCGCGGTGGCGAAGAACACGGCGACGGTCCTCGACGTGCTGGCGAACGACAGCGATCCGGACGGCGACGGCCTCACGGTGCGACTCGTCACCCTGCCGCAGCATGGGCAGATCGCACGGACGGCGGACGGACGGTTGCTGTACACGCCCGACGCGGACTACGTCGGCGCCGACCGGTTCACGTATCGCGCGTCCGACGGGGCAAGCGTGTCGGCCACGGTCGAGGCCCGCATCAACGGCGACATCGCGAATCACGCGCCGCGCGGCAGCGACAGGACGGTGTCGATGCTCGAGGACGGGACTTTCGTGTTCTCCCTCGGGGATTTCGGCTTCAGCGATGCCCAGGACACGCCGGCCGACGGGTTCCGTGCCGTGCGCATCGACAGCCTGCCGGTGCGCGGCGCGCTGCTCGACGATGGCGCCGCGGTGCGCGCCGGCGACTTCATCTCGGTCGCCGACATCCTCGACGGCAAGCTGCGGTTCACCCCGTCCGCCGACGGCAACGGGACGGCATACGCGCAATTCACGTTCCGCGTGCAGGACGATGGCGGTACCGACAACGGCGGCGTCGATCTCGATCCCGTGGCGCGTGTGATGACGGTCGACGTGGCCGCGGTCAACGATGCGCCGACCTTCAGCCTCGTCGACCGCCTCGTGGCCGACGAGGGGGACACGATCGAGTTCGTCGTCCAGGCGAACGATGTCGACGGCGATCCGCTCACGTTCGGTCTGCGCGATCCCGCGGGCGGTCTGCCGGCGGGCGCGCAGGGCCTGCCCGCCGGCGCCGGCATCGATGCCGACGGGCGCTTCCATTGGAAGACCACCGACGGCGATGCGACCCACGTGTTCGAGATCACCGTCGGCGACGGCAGCGTCACGCTCGCCCGTGAACTGGCGGTGCTCGTTCGCAACGTCGCGCCGACCCTGACCCTCGTCGGCGAGGCCACGGCGCTTTCCGGCCAGCCGTACCGCCTGCAACTCGAAGCGACCGATCCCGGCGACGACACCCTCGTCCAATGGAGCGTCGACTGGGGCGATGGTTCGGCGTTGCAGATCGTGGCCGGCAGCGTGAAGGAACTCACCCACGTCTACACCACGCCGGAGCGGACCTACCGGCTGCAGGCCGGCGCCATCGACGAGGACGGTGCCTGGAGCGCGGTCGCACGAGCGGTCCAGGTGGTCGACGATCTGCTCCACGTCAAGAGTCTGACGCCCGGGGATTCCGGCTTTGCCGTGCGCTTCAGCCGGCCCTTCGTGCCTGCCGACATCAACCTCTACGAGAACGCCTTCACCCCGGGGCACGCGCCCGACGTCGTCCTGCGCGACGACAGCGGCAGGCTCGTGACCGGCAAGCTCGTCATCGATGCCGATCATCAGGGCTTCAGCTTCGTGGCGAGCGGCGGGGCGCTGGCCGCCGGCAGCTACACCGTCACGCTGGCGAGCCGCAGCGACGGCTTCCACGATGAACTCGGGCGCAGCCTCGACGGCAATGCGGACAACGTCGCGGGCGACGACTACGTCAGGAGCTTCAACCTCGGCGCCGTCGATCGCGCCGAACTGCGCATCGCCGACCTCGTCGCCGGGCCGAAGCAACGCGCCGACGCGCGCGCGCCGGAACGCGGCGTCCCCATCACCCTGACCGGCACCCAGCCCGCGACGGATATCCGCTTCACGCTCAAGTACGACGCGACGCTGCTCACGGTCGCCGGTTTCGAGCCGGGCCGGGATCTGCCGCCCGGCAGCCGCATCACCGTCACCGGGACCCCGGGCAACGTCTTCGTCCGGGTGGAAGCGAGCGCGCCGCTGGCCGCCGGCGCCCGGCAATTGTTGCGGCTCATCGCGGCCGTTCCGGAGACGGCGCCCTACGGCAGCAGCGCCGTGCTCGATCTGAGTGGCGTCAGCGTCGACGGCAATGCAGGCAAGGCCGTGGATGGTGTGCAGGCGATCGTCTACCTCGGCGACACGACCGGTGACCAGCGCTACAGCAGCCTGGACGCGCAACGGATCTCACGGGTCGTGCAGGGCCTCGACAGCGGCTTCGGGGCCTACCCGGCACTCGATCCGGTGCTGATCGGGGACGTCGACCACGACGGCCGGCTGACCTCGGCGGATACGGGCATCGTCGTCAAGGAAGCGCAGTTCGTCCTGGGCGGGCAGACCAATGCGGCACTCGATCAGGCGCAGATTCCCCCGATTCCCGCGACGCAGCAGGTGGCCATCCTGAATGCCGACGGCGTTTCCATCCAGGCCGTCGCGCCGAGGCCCGTGCTCGAGCGCGTCGCGGCCAACGTGCGGGTCACGCCGCAGGTGGCGTCGTTCAGTCTGGCGCAGGCCATGAGCGAACTGAACGCGATGCGGATCGCCACGCCGGCCCAGGACCTGACGCTGCGATTCCTCGCCGGCGAACGGACCTGGGAGCAGATCGCCGCGGCGCCGACTGCGGAACAGAGCTGGAAGGTGACGCTGCCGACGCTGACGACGGGGGTGAACCTGCCTGCCGGCGCCCAGACGGCCGGCACCGGTGAGGGCGTGTTGCAGGCGTTGAAGTACCTGGTGAAGAAGAAGCGGTGATCGGCGTTCGGAAGACGACGAAGCCCGCTGTCGCGGGCTTCGTCGTCTTCCAGCCGTTTCCTTCACCCGGTATGAGGGGAGCGGGTCGGGGTGAGGGAGCGGTTCACGGATCACCGATCACGAATCACCGCACTCACCGCCTGCTCCATGGCCTCCCACGCCAGCTTCGCGCAGCCCTCCCGGGCGGGGGCGCCGTGCACCACGTCCAGCACCGCCGCGTGATCGGGATGCGGTGCGTCGCCGGCGGTCCGGTTCGCGTCCTTCAGGGCGGCGAGGAAGGCCGCCTTGGTCTCGAGGGCTTGCGCCACCGTCCGGCCGCGCAGCCACTCGGTCATGATCGACGCCGACGCCATGGAGATGCCGCAGCATTCGCACTGGAACGCGAGATCGGTGATGACGTCGCCGTCCAGCGTGGCGTAGATGGTGAACTGGTCCCCGCACAGGGGGTTGACGGCCTCGGCCCGCCGGTCGGGGTGCTCGATCACGCGGTAGTTGCGTGCGTGCCGGATGTGGTCCAGGACCACCTCGTCGTACAGCTTGCTCGTGGTCATGGGAGGCGCGGGGCGAGGAAAAGGCCGCGATGATACAGGCGACCGCCCGGAGGCGCGCCGGCACCCGCCGGTCAGGCGGCGATGGCCAGGGCCGGGGGCGAGGCGTCCGCGAGGATGACCGACACATCGTCGGCGAACCACCGGGTCCGCACGAACGACCGCAGCGCGCGGACGATGGCGTCGAGGCGGTCCGGGCCGGCGGCTCCGCAGCCCAGCGTTTCGTACAGGCGTGCCTCGCCGAAGGCGTGGCCTTCGGCATTCAGGGCTTCCGTGAGTCCGTCGGAGTGGATCAGCAGCGAGCCGTCGCCGGACCACCGATGGCTTTCCGTGCTGCCGTCGAAGTCCGCATCCCCCACGATGCCGAGCGCGACATGGCGGGACGGCCAGGCGTGCAACACCTTGCCGTGACGATCGAGCCAGGCGGCGGCGGGCAAGCCGCCGTTCCACACTTCCACGATCCGGGTCGAGCGGTCCATCCGGGCGAGGCACGCGGCCACGAAGTGACCGGCGGGCAGGATGAGGCGCAGCCGGTGATTGAGGTCGGCCGTGATGGCGGAGACCGGCGCGCCATGCGTCGCGAGCAGGGTGAAGGCCTCCAGCAGCGGCAGCAGGAACAGGGAGGACGAGAGGCCGTGCCCCATCACGTCCGCCAGCATCAGGTACAGGCTTCCGTCCGGACCGCGCTCGGCGCCGATCAGATCGCCACTGAAACGATCGGCCGGCTCGACCAGGTGATGCACGCCCTCGGGTCGCCCGAGGCGGGGCTGCGCGACGCGGGCCAGCACCTGGCGTGCGCTGTCGACTTCGAAGTCCAGGGCCGCCCGCAGGCGGGCCGCCTCGCGGTCGCGGCGGCGGTTCTCGATCAGCGACTGGGTCACGTGCGCGAGCTGGCACAGGGCGTCGCGCTGGCCCAGCGTAAGGGTTCCGGGGCGGTCGCCGATGACGCACAGAGTGCCGAGCGCCAGACCGTCGGGATCGACGAGCGGGACGCCGGCATAGCGGCGGATGTGCGGCACGTCCGTGACGAGGGGATTGTCGCGGAACCGGTCGTCGCCGCAGACGTCGCCGACCTCCATCACGTCGCGGCCGAGGATGGTGTGGCCGCAGAACGAGATGTCGCGAGGTGTCTCGCGGATCCAGGGCGGCAGACCGAGGACCGACTTGAACCACTGGCGCCGTTCGTCGACCAGGCTGATGGCCGCGATCGGCAGGCCGCTGACCTCCCGGGCGATGGCCGTGATCGCATCGAACTGCGACTCGTAGGCCGTGTCGAGGATCTCGTAGCGCGCCAGGGCTCGCAGGCGGGCTTCCTCGTCGGTCGGGAAGGGCGGAGGGATCATCCGGTGGGGAGGCGGTTCGGGCAGTCTTCCCCGGTCTTCGGCGACTCCGTGCAGAACTTGAGTGCGCGCCGTCGGCCCCGTGCTGCGCCGGCCGTGTCAGTCGCTTGCGGCCCGGATGGCCGCGGCCACGGCGGCCGAGCGGTTCTCCACGCCCAGCTTGGTCAGGATCCGCTCCATGTGCTTGTCCACGGTGCGCGGGCTCGACCCGAGGATGTCGCCCACGTCGCGATTGGACTTGCCGCGTACCACCCAGTAGAGCACCTCCGCCTCGCGCTCGGTGAGCCCGAAGCGGGCAGCCAGCCGGACACGGGCACCGCTCTCGTCCGTCTCCTCGACGGCGATCAGGCGCTGGCCATTGCCGACGCCGCCCAGCGAGGTGATCAGGAAGCGCGGCTCGTGCTCCGGCCAGGCGAGCGGGCGGGGCGGCACGCCGGCGTCCGGCAGCCAGCGCAGGAGCGCGTCGGGGAAGGCGGACGCCCCATCGGCGGCCGCTGCCATCGCCGCGATGAAGCGCTGCGCCTTCGGCGTGTGCCAGAGCACCTCCCCGGCCGGGCCGATCGCCACGAGCGCCCGGCCGGCGGCATCGAGGGCGGCGCGGGTGCTCGACATGCGCCGCGCGTTCGCGAGGTGGGTGCGGATGCGGGCGATCAGGACGTCGGGATCGAGCGGCTTCGTGACGTAGTCCACCCCGCCTGCATCGAAGCCGCGGACCACGTGCTCGGGTTCCGTGAGCCCGGTCATGAAGAGGATCGGCACGGGCGCGAGCGACGGCATCGCCCGCAGCGCGCGGCACGTCTCGAAGCCGTCCATGCCGGGCATCAGCGCATCGAGCAGGATCACGTCCGGTGTGACGCGGTCCACCCGCGCCAGCGCCGTGGGTCCGTCCGTGGCCACCAGGACCGTCATGCCGGCGCCTTCGAGCGCGTCGATCACCAGGCCCAGCGTGTCCGGCGTGTCGTCGACCACGAGCACCACGTCGCGTGCATCGGGCTCAGAGCGCGCGTTCACGCAGTTCCTCCACGACCTGCATGTACCGGGTGAGCTGGAAGGACTTCACCAGCGGGCGCAAGCGTCCGGCCGCCGCCTGTTCCTCGGCGGTGCCGCGATCGAGTTCCTCGAGTTTCGTCTCGATGCCGCGGACGTAGCCGATGGCGCCGAGGGACAGCAGGGTGTCCGCCACCGGGCGGGACACGCGGGCCTCGAGCCGTTCCGCGGCCACCGCGATCGCCGGCCCGGGTTCGCGGATCCATCGCAGATGCAGGCAATCGCCGATCTTCTCGAACAGCTGGTCGAAGTCGACGGGCTTGACCAGGAAGCCGTCGTGCACGGAGCCGGCGCCGAGTTCCCTGCGTCCCTCGAAGGCATTGGCCGACACCATCAGGATGGGCGTGTGCTCGTGCGCGCCCTCGCGCAGGCGGCGCGCGAGCGTCCACCCGTCCATGCCCGGCATGGAGATGTCGAGGAGGAACAGGTCCACGGGCTGCGTTGCCACGAGCGCGAGGCAGGCCGCGGCGCCGTCGGCTTCGATCACGCGGAATCCGACGGGCTGCAGCAGGTCCGCGAGACAGCGGCGATGCGCGGCCTCGTCGTCCGTCACCAGCACGGTGCGCATCGGGCCGGAGTATCCCTGCACGGACTTGTAGGTCGCGGATTCCGCGGCGGGGGCGAGCACCGGCGACAGCATCAGCTTCACGCGGAACACGCTGCCGCGATCGGGCGCGCTCTCCACCGTGAGACTGCCGCCCATGATCTCCGCGAGCAGCTTGCTGATGGTGAGGCCCAGCCCGGTGCCCGGGACCGCGTTGCCGAGACTGAACCGGCCGCGCTCGAACGGATGGAAGATGCGCTCGAGGTCTTCCTCCGGAATGCCGGGCCCCGTGTCCTCCACGACGAACTCCACGAGCTGCCGGCGGTAGGTGGCGCGCAGGGTGACGGTGCCGCGCTCCGTGAACTTGATCGCGTTCGACAGCAGGTTGATCAGTATCTGGCGCAGCCGCTTCTCGTCGCCGTTGACCACTGCGGGCAGCGCGCCGCCCGTCTCGAACTGGAAGGCCAGGCACTTCGTCTGCGCCTGGATGCGGAACATGCTGACCAGCTGGTCGAGGAAGTCGTGCAGCCGGATCTCCCCGCGGTGCAGATGCAGCTTGCCGGCCTCGATGCGGGCAATGTCGAGCAGGCCGTCGATGAGACCCGCCAGGTGCTCGCCGCTGCGCTGGATCGTTCCCAGCGACTCGCGCTGCTTCGGGGCCAGCGACGGATCGCGGCGAAGCAGCTGCGCATAGCCGAGGATGGTGTTCAGCGGTGTCCGCAATTCATGGCTGATGCCGGTGACGTAGCGGCTCTTGGCGACGTTGGCGGCCTCCGCGGCCTCCTTGGCACGCTGGAGCTTCGCGTCCGTGCGCTTGTGCGCGCGGATCTCCCGCATCAGCAGGCCGGTCTGCCGCGTGGATTCCTCCTGCGCCACGCGACGGCTCTCCTGTGCCAGGACGAACAGCCAGGTGCCGACGCCCGAGACCAGCAGCAGGACGAGGAAGGATTTCCACAGCGCCGCGGAGACCAGGGCCGCCTCGGGACCGGCGTTCAGGGCGATCTGGTAGTCGACGAGTGCGATGATCGCCGCGATCAGGCCGCCGACCATCACGAGCACCGCGACATAGTGGCCGAGCCGGGAGTCGAGCATGCGGGCGACGGCCGGCGGCAGCGCGGCCTGCAGTCCCTGACTCAGTTGCCGGCCGAGCCGCGCGTCCGGCTTGCAGGCATCGTGGCAGCGGGCATCCAGCGAACAGCACAGTGAACAGATCGGACCGGCATACGCGGGGCAGCGCGCCATGTCTTCCGGTTCGAAGGGATGGGTGCAGATCACGCAGCGCACGGTCGGCCCCTTGTCCGAGTAGTCGCGCGGTTCCCGGGCAATGTAGTAGCGGCCTTGCGTCGCCACGGCGATCACTGGCGCGGTGACGAACGCGGCCCCGAAGGCGATGAACGGGGAGAGTGCGCGCAAGGTGTCCCCGAGCAATCCGGTGAAGCACGCGATGGCCAGCACGGACGCCAGCAGCATCGACCCCACGCCCACCGGATTGATGTCGTACAGGTGCGCACGCCTGAACTCGACGTAGGACGGGCTCAGCTTCAGCGGCTTGTTCACGACGAGGTCGGCCACGAGGGCGCCGACCCAAGCGATGGCCACGTTGGAGTACAACCCGAGCACCTGCTCCAGGGCCTCGAACACGCCCAGTTCCATCAGCAGCAGCGCGATCAGCACGTTGAAGACGAGCCAGACCACCCGTCCGGGGTGCATGTGCGTGAGGCGCGCGAAGAAGTTGGACCAGGCGATGGAGCCGGCGTACGCATTGGTCACGTTGATCTTCAGCTGCGAGAGGATCACGAACAGCGCCGTCGCGGCGAGCGCCAGACCCGGACTCGGCAGCACGTACTGGAAGCCCGTCAGGTACATCTGCGTCGGCTCCACCGCGCGCGCCGGCACCACCTCGTACTGCAGGGCCAGGAACGCCAGGAAGGAGCCGGCGAGCAGCTTGAGCACGCCGAGCACGATCCATCCCGGGCCGGCGCAGAGCAGGGCGCCCCACCACCGCGTCGGCCCGGTCACGGACTTCGCGGGCAGGAAGCGCAGGAAGTCGACCTGTTCGCCGATCTGCGCGATCAGCGCGAACACCACGGCGGAGGCGGAGCCGAACAGGGCGAGATCGAACGCGCCGGACGCGTCGCCGTGGCGGCCGGCGAACGTCGTCCAATCGGAGAACGCGGCCGGGTTCCGCCACGCGATGAAGACGAACGGCAGCACGTGCAGGACGACCCAGAACGGCTGCGTCCACATCTGGAACTGGCTGATGAAGGTGATCCCGTGCGTGACGAGCGGAATGACCACCAGCGAGCTGATGACGTAGCCGAGCCACAGCGGCACGTCGAAGGCCATCTCCAGCGCGAGCGCCATGATCGCCGCTTCGATCGCGAAGAAGATGAACGTGAACGAGGCGTAGATCAGGGACGTGATCGTCGACCCGATGTATCCGAATCCCGCGCCCCGCGTGAGCAGGTCCATGTCGATGCCGTACTTCGCGGCGTAGTAGCTGATCGGCAATCCGGTGAGGAAGATGACGAGGCCGACCACGAGGATGGCCCACGTCGAGTTCACGAAGCCGTGATTCAACGCGATGGCGCCGCCGATCGCCTCGAGCGCGAGAAAGGAGATGGCGCCGAGTGCGGTGTTGGCGACGCGAAAGGACGACCACCGGCGCGCGGACTTCGCGGTGAAGCGCAGCGAGTAGTCCTCGAGCGTCTCGTTCGCGACCCACTGGTTGTAGTCGCGACGGATGCGAACGATGCGTTGTGTGGCGGCCATCGTGGTGCGTCTGGGTGTTCCCTGGCACTGGTTTGGGGCGGTCTGTCGTCGCCGCGCGTGCGCCATTCCGGCGGCATCGCTGCGATGGCGGGGAGAGTGCAACTTCCGGGCCGTTGAGGCGGTGATCGGCGATCGGAAAACGACGGAGCCCGCTGTCGCGGGCTCCGTCGTTTTCAATCCGCATCCCTTGCCCCGTTCGCGGGGAGCGGGTCGCGGTGAGGGGCCGTTCACGGATCGCACATCACCAATCACGGCCCTTCCGGATCACCGATCACCGCCGCGCCGTACGCAAGACCACGTATTGCCGCACCGCGGCGCGATTCCTAATCTGGACTCGTGTTTCGCGCCGTGCCGGCCACACGACGCGGCTCTTTCATGACGTGCTCACAGGAGATGCCCATGTCTTCGAACGACGATCGCGGTGGACTGAAGTCCCCGTCACGCAGGACCTTCTCTCTCGGCATGGCGGCCCTTCCCCTCATCGGGATGCCGGGGCTGTCGATGGCGGCCAAGTATCCGACGGCACAGGTCAACACGACCAAGCTGGCGGTGACGGACACGGAAGTCATCGTCGGCCAGCTGCACTCGGCCACCGGCACGATGGCCATCAGCGAGACGGGTTCGATCCAGGCCGAGCGCCTGGCCATCGAGCAGATCAATGCGGCGGGCGGTGTGCTCGGGCGGCAGATCAAGGTCATCCAGGAGGACGGCGCCAGCGATTGGCCGACCTTCGCCGAGAAGTCCAAGAAGCTGCTCGTGAACGATCGCGTGGCGGCCGTGTTCGGCTGCTGGACGTCCGCGTCGCGCAAGGCCGTGCTGCCGATCTTCGAGAAGGAGAACGGGATGCTGTACTACCCGACCTTCTACGAAGGACTCGAGCAGTCGAAGAACGTGATCTACACGGGCCAGGAGGCCACGCAGCAGATCATCTACGGCCTCGACTGGGTGCAGAAGGAGAAGGGCGCGAAGACCTTCTTCCTGATCGGTTCGGACTACATCTGGCCGCGCACGTCCAACAAGATCGCGCGCAAGCACATCGAGAACTTCCAGAAGGGCAAGGTCGTGGGCGAGGAGTACTACCCGCTCGGACACACGAACTTCAACTCGCTGATCAACAAGATCAAGGTCGCGAAGCCGGACTGCGTGTACGCGATCGTGGTCGGCGGCTCCAACGTGGCGTTCTACAAGCAGATGAAGGCGGCGGGCATCACGTCCGACAAGCAGCTGCTGCTCACGATCTCCGTCACCGAGGACGAACTGCTCGGGATCGGGGGCGAGAACTGCAACGGCTTCTACGCGTGCATGAAGTATTTCCAGAGCCTGGATAACGCGAACAACCGGAAGTTCGTGGAGGCCTTCAAGGCGAAGTACGGCGCGAAGGAGGTGATCGGCGACGTCACGCAGGCCGCCTACCTCGGTCCGTGGCTCTGGAAGGCCACCGTGGAGAAGGCGGGCAGCTTCGACATCGACAAGGTGGCGGCCGCCTCGCCGGGCATCGAGCTGAAGACCGCACCGGAGGGCTACGTGAAGATCCACGAGAACCACCACCTCTGGAGCAAGGCGCGCATCGGCCAGATCCAGACGGACGGCCAGTTCAAGCTGATCGCCGAGTCGTCCAACCTCATCGAACCGAATCCCTTCCCCAAGGGCTACCAGTGACGGGCGCATGACGTTCCCCCGCGCGCGGCCTCGCTTCGCCGGGGTCGCGGCGGCGGGGCGCGGCAGCGGAACGACCGTGCGGACACGGGGACGGGTGCCGCCGACGTGTGCGCAGTCCGCGCCCTGGCGCGCCGTACCGCATCAGGCAAGGGCAACCAAGGAAACATTCGCCATGACCGCATCGGAAATCTCGAACATCGTGATGATGCAGGGCTTCGCCGGACTCTCCCTGTTCAGCGTGCTGCTGCTGATGGGCCTCGGACTCGCGATCATCTTCGGGCAGATGGGCGTCATCAACATGGCGCACGGCGAGTTCATGACCATCGGCGCCTACACCATCTTCCTGGCCTCGTCGCTGACGGAGGCGTATGCGCCGACGCTGATGCCCTACTACTTCCTGGTGGCGATCGTCTTCGCGTTCCTGTTCGCGTTCCTCGTCGGCTGGCTCGCCGAGTGGGCGCTGATCCGCCACCTGTACAAGCGTCCGCTGGACACGCTGCTCGCCACGTGGGGCATCTCGCTCGGCATCCAGCAGACCTTCCGGTCCCTCTTCGGTGCGAAGGAAGTGAGCCCGACGCTGCCCGAGTGGCTGATGGGGTCGTGGAGTCCCGCCGAGGGCCTGGACATCCCGATCAACGGGCTGTTCGTGCTGGGTCTCACGGTGCTGGTCACGGGGGGCGTGCTCCTGATGCTGTACCGCTCCCGCTGGGGGCTGCGCGTGCGTGCGACGGTCTCGAACCGGTCGATGGCGAACGCGATCGGCATCAACACGAAGAGGACGGACCGCATGACCTTCGCGATCGGCTGCGGCATCGCGGGCGTCGCCGGCGCGGCCTTCACGACGATCGGCTCCACCGGGCCGACCAGCGGCTCGCTCTACATCGTGGACGCCTTCCTGGTCGTCACGTTCGGCGGCGCGGCCAGTCTCCTCGGCACCGTGGCCTCGGCCTTCGGCATCGCGCAAGCGCAGTCGATCACCGAGTTCTTCCTGACGGGCTCGATGGCGAAGGTGCTCACGCTGCTCGCGATCATCACGATCCTCATGATTCGTCCGCAGGGGCTGTTCGCCCTGAAGGTGCGGCGGTAAGCGAACACGCAGATTCCATCCACCGCACAGGAGACATCCATGACCAAACTGCGCACCTGGCTCGGCACGTCGGATTACGCGGGCGTCGCCGTCCTCGCCCTCGTGATCCTGGTGGCGATGCCGCTCACCCTGGATATCTTCCGCCTCAATCTCGTCGGCAAGTACCTGACCTACGCATTCGTGTCCGTGGGCCTCGTGATGCTCTGGGGCTACGGCGGCATCCTGAGTCTCGGACAGGGGGTGTTCTTCGGCCTCGGCGGCTATTGCATGGCGATGTTCCTGAAGCTGGAGGCGTCCGATCCGGTCAGCACCAGGATCCAGTCGACGCCGGGCATTCCGGACTTCATGGACTGGAACCAGCTCACGGCCCTGCCGACCTGGTGGGAGCCTTTCCGTCATCTGCCGTTCGCGCTGCTCGCGATGCTGCTGGTGCCGACGTTCCTCGCCTTCGTCGTCGGCTTCGCGATGTTCAAGCGGCGGGTCGGCGGGGTGTACTTCGCGATCATCACGCAGGCCGTGGCGCTCGTGCTCACCGTGCTGATCATCGGTCAGCAGGGGTACACGGGCGGCGTGAACGGCATGACCGACCTGAAGACGCTGCTGGGGTGGGACATCCGGACCGATTCCGCGAAAGTCATCCTGTACTTCGTGAACGCCGGGCTGCTGTTCGCCGCGATCCTCGTCTGCCGGAAGATCCAGACGTCCAAGCTCGGCACCCTGCTGCTTGCGATGCGCGACAAGGAAGACCGGGTGCGGTTTTCCGGCTACGACGTCGCCAACTTCAAGGTGTTCGTCTTCTGCCTGGCCGCGATGCTCTGCGGCATCGGTGGCGCGATGTTCGCGCTGCAGGTGGGCTTCATGTCCCCTTCGTTCGTCGGGATCGTGCCGTCGATCGAGATGGTGATCTTCGCCGCGGTGGGCGGGCGCATGTCCCTCGTCGGGGCGGTGTACGGGACCCTGCTGGTCAACTTCGGCAAGACCTACTTCTCCGAGACCTTCCCCGAGCTGTGGCTGTTCCTGATGGCGGCGCTGTTCATCGGGGTGGTGATGGCCTTCCCGAACGGGCTCGCGGGCATCTACGAGACCTACGTGAAGCCTCGCCTCGTCCGGAAGCCGGGCCCCGCGCCGGCTCCGGTGAGCGAGTCGGCAGTCGCGAATCCCCCCTCCGCGCGGCCGGCCGCCCGCGCATCCGAACCGCCGTCCGTCGGTGCCGAGCCCGCCAGCGGCGTCGGCCCGGCCGTGGCCTGAGGAGACCGACATGAGCAGCAACTCCGATTTCGTGCTGGCGATCGAGGACCTGACCGTCGCCTTCGACGGCTTCAAGGCGATCGATTCGCTGAACCTGTACGTGGACAAGGGTGAACTGCGCGTGATCATCGGACCGAACGGCGCCGGCAAGACGACGCTGCTCGACCTGATCTGCGGCAAGACCAGGGCGAGCGCCGGCAGCATCAAGTTCAAGAACCAGGAGATGACCGATCTCGCCGAGCACCGGATCGTCCGCTCGGGCATCGGCCGCAAGTTCCAGACGCCCTCCATCTACGAGAACCTGTCCGTCTTCAAGAACCTCGAGGTCTCCTTCCCGCGGGGGCGCGGCGTGTTCGGCGCCCTGCGGTTCAAGTGCACCGACGAGGTGAAGACGCGCATCGGGGAAGTCGCCGGCGAGATCGGTCTCGCCGACCAGATGCAGACCGAGGCGGGCCTGCTGTCGCACGGCCAGAAGCAGTGGCTGGAGATCGGGATGCTGCTGATGCAGGAGCCCGAACTGCTGATGCTGGACGAACCCATCGCCGGCATGAGCGTGCGCGAACGCGAGCTCACCGCCGAACTGCTGGAACGCATCTGCCGCAACCGCTCGATGATCGTCATCGAGCACGACATGGACTTCGTCAAGAAGATCGCCCACAAGGTGACGGTCATGCACCAGGGAAGGATCCTCGCGGAGGGCCCCATGGAAAAGGTGCAGGCGGATCCGAAGGTCATCGACGTCTATCTCGGACACTAGGAGGGGAGTGCCATGCTCAACGTATCCGATCTGTTCGTGAGCTACGGGCAGAGCCAGGCCATCCACGGCATCTCCTTCACCGCCGCGAAGAACGAGACGGTGGCGGTGATGGGCCGCAACGGCATGGGCAAGACGACGCTGTTCAAGTCGCTCGTCGGCATTCTTCCGTTGAAGGGCGGCAAGGTGGAGGTCGACGGCGTCGACCTCTCGAAGGAGGAGCCCTATCGGCGCGTCGCCCGCGGCGTGGGCTACGTCCCCCAGGGCCGGATGATCTTCCCGACGCTCACGGTCGAGGAGAACCTGAAGACCGGACTCGAGAACGCGCAGAACCGGGACATCCCCGAGGACATCTACGCGATGTTCCCGGTGCTGTTCGACATGCGCAAGCGCAAGGGCGGGAATCTGTCGGGTGGCCAGCAGCAGCAACTCGCCATCGGGCGCGCGCTCGTGACGAACCCGAAGGTGCTGCTGCTCGACGAGCCGACCGAAGGCATCCAGCCGTCGATCATCAAGGACATCGCGAAGGCGCTGACCGAGATCCGCAAGCTGCGCGAGATCACGATCATCGTGTCGGAGCAGGTGCTGTCCTTCGCGCTGGATGTCGCCGATCGCCTGTTCGTGATCGAAGGCGGCCGGCTCGTGCACGAGGCCGCGCGCGCCAACATCGACGCCGACCGCATCAAGCAGTACCTGTCCGTCTGACCCGACGTCTTCACATCTTCACGCCTTCACGGCTTCACGGTCCCAACCAAGGAGAGAGACATGCCCGAGACCCTGATCAAGGTGGACCTCAACGGCTCACCGTACGACAACGAGAACATCCACAACCGCTGGCACCCGGACATCCCGATGGCCTGCTGGGTGAATCCCGGGGACGATTTCGTGCTCGAGACCTATGACTGGACCGGCGGCTACATCAAGAACAACGACAGCGCGGACGATGTGCGCGATGTGGACCTGTCCACGGTGCACTTCCTGTCCGGCCCCGTCGGGGTGAAGGGCGCGGAACCCGGCGATCTGCTGGTCGTGGACCTGCTCGACGTCGGCGCGAAGCAGGACAGCCTGTGGGGCTTCAACGGCTTCTTCTCGAAGAAGAACGGCGGCGGTTTCCTGACGGAGCACTTTCCCTTCGCGCAGAAATCCATCTGGGACATCAGCGGCCTCTACACGCATTCTCGCCACGTACCGGGCGTGAAGTTCGCGGGGCTGATCCATCCCGGGCTGATCGGCTGTCTGCCCGATCCGAAGATGCTCGCGTCGTGGAACCAGCGCGAGATGGACTTCATCTCCACCAACCCGACCCGCGTGCCGCCGTTGGCCAATCCGCCCTTTCCGGCGACGGCGCATGCGGGCAAGGCCAAGGGTGACGTCAAGAACAGGATCGCCGCGGAAGGGGCGCGCACCGTCCCGCCGCGGGAGCACGGCGGCAACTGCGACATCAAGGACCTCTCGCGGGGCTCCAAGATCTTCTTCCCGGTGTATGTCGACGGGGCCGGCCTGTCGGTGGGCGACCTGCACTTCAGCCAGGGCGACGGCGAGATCACGTTCTGCGGCGCCATCGAGATGGCCGGCTGGGTCCACATGAAGGTGACGCTGATAAAGGGCGGCATGGCGAAGTACGGGATCAGGAACCCGATCTTCAAGCCGAGTCCGATCACGCCCACCTACAACGACTACCTGATCTTCGAGGGCATCTCGGTCGACGAGTGGGGCAAGCAGCACTATCTGGACGTGCACGTCGCCTACCGGCAGGCGTGCCTCAACGCGATCGAGTACCTGACGAAGTTCGGCTACTCGAAGGCGCAGGCCTACGCGATCCTCGGAACGGCGCCGGTCCAGGGGCACATCAGCGGCGTGGTCGACATCCCCAACGCGTGTGCGACGCTGTGGTTGCCGACCGGCATCTTCGACTTCGACATCAACCCGTCCGAAGCCGGGCCGGTGAAGCACGTCAAGGGCGGCGTCGACATTCCGATGTCGCCGGACAAGTAGGGGCGCGGCCATGCCGGTCTACGAGTATCTCTGCGACGGCTGCGGCACCGATTTCTCGGTGCTGCGGCCCATGGCCCAATCCGCACTGCCGCATGACTGTCCCGAGTGCGGCCACGAGGCCCAGCGCGCGCTGCTGTCGGCGCCGGCCTATGCCGGCATGCCGGCCGCGGAACGCATCGCCCACGCGACCAACGAGCGCGCGCAGCACGAGCCGAAGTCGTCCGCCAGGTTCGGACACGTGCACGGTCCGGGGTGCGGATGCGGGAAGCCCGGCAAGTCCACGCTCGTGGCGCCCGACGGAAAGAAGAGCTTCCCGACGAAGCGGCCGTGGATGATCAGCCATTGAGGGCGGCGATGGGTGACAGGTGATCGGTGATCCGCCGGGGGGCGGTGAGCCGTGATTCGTGGCCTACCGCCTCATCCCGGCCCGCTCCCCTCATGCCGGGTGAAGGAAGCGGCTGAAAAACAACGAAGCCCGCTGTCGCGGGCTTCGTCGTCTTCCGATCACCGATCACCGATCACGGCCCGACGCCCCTGAGCAGGGGGCGCAGGCTGTCGGGCACTTCCACCTCGAACCCCAGCACCGCCGCCGACAGCGCCTTGCCGTAGTTGTCCAGACACAGGCTGCGCGAGACGCCTCCGCCGAGTGCGCCCTGTGCGACGAAGTTGAGCGCGCACAGGCCGTCCACTTCGTAGCGATCGACCTTGCCCTTCACGACGCCGGCGTAGAAATCCTTGAAGCGTTCGGCCGTGAGCTGTGCCTTCAGCAGCGGATAGAGTTCCGGTGCGTAGGCGATCACCATGATGTTCGACGTGTTGCCCTTGTCGCCCGAGCGCGCGTGGGCCAGGTGCTGCAGTTTGACGCGCATGATCAGCTCTCGAAGTACGTGACGGTGGGGTGGATCTTCTCGCGCGGCACGAGGGAGGACCACACGCCGATGATCTCCCGGGTGCGGTCCTGGTGGGGCACGCGCTTGCCGGTGTGGCCGACGCCGGACACCGCCATGCCGTCGACCTCGCGACCGACCTTGTTCGCCTCCTCCCGCGTCTTCGTCCGCGCGGCGACGCGCACCGCAATCTCGTAGGGTTCGGCGGCCGGCACAGGACTCATCGCGCCGTGGATCGCGTTCATGCCGAGGAAGTCGATGCGCACCTCGTCGGCGACGAGCTTCACGATCTTGAAGCGCTCCTCGAGGATGCGTTTCGCGAGTTGCGCGCGCCGCAGCGCGCCCGGGCCGGCGTAGAAGAACATGTCCTCGCCGATGAAGCCTTCGGCGCACGCGATCGAGACCTTCAGCGTCGGCGTGCGCGGCTTGCCGGAAATGTTCGTCACACGGACGCGATCCGCACCGATCTGTTCCAGTTGCGTCGTCGTGAAGTCCACCACCACGTCGGGCGTGATGTAGTTCGCGGGGTCGTGCACTTCGTACAGCAGTTGTTCCTTCACCGTCATCAGGTTCACCGCACCGCCCGTACCCGCCACCTTGGTGATGACGGCATTTCCGTCGGCGTCCACTTCCGCGACGGGGAAGGCGAGGTTCCACGGTTCCGGCACGTCCTTGAAGCCGGGGTCGGAGAAGTAGCCACCGGTGACCTGCGCGCCGCATTCCAGCAGATGGCCGATGCCGTTGCCGCGTCCCAGATGCAGGTGGTCGAGCGGGTCCCAGCCGTACTCGAACATCATCGGCGCCATGAAGATCGACGGATCCGCCACGCGGCCGGACACGACGATCTGCGCACCGCCCTTCAGTGCCTCGACGATCGGTTCGGCACCGAGGTACACCTCGCCGGAGATCAGATGTTCGGCGAGCGTGGCGGTAGGCTGTCCGTTCTCGAGAATGCGGTCGGTGAGTTCGAGACAGCGGTCCGTGAGCATGCCGCCGTTGATGGACGCCACCTTGACGCCGTGGGCGCCGAAATGGCGCAACCAGTGCACGATCCGCTGTGCCGCGGCATCGGGGTTGATCCAGCCCTGGTTGGAGATGATCTTCGTGCCGCGCTTCAGGCAGGCGGGCAGCACCGCCTTCATGCGATCGTCGAGATAGGTGTCGTACCCGGGGAAAGTCGGATCGCGTCGCGCGCGCACCTGCGCCGCCGAGATCGTTGCTTCGGCCATGGTCTCGAAACACAGATAGTCGAGATCCCCCTCGCGCGCATTCAGCGCCGCGGGTTCGATGCGATCCCCCCACCACGCCGAGCCGGCGCCGATGCGGATGGTTCTGCTCATGAGTGCGAGTCCCTGGTGAACGCGTCAGCGAGCCGCTGGAGCATCGCTGCGAGTGCTGCCTCGTCCGAAAGCAGCTTGTTGATCCGGACGTCGCTGGAGCGCAGGCCATGAGCCATCGCGTTGCGGACGTCTGCCAGTAGTTTGACATCTTCGCCGCGGGATCGGAGTTCTTCGAGCGCGTCTTTCCGCTCCGTGAAATCGCTGGGGTTCAGCTTCCGATCGTAGAGCAAGCGCGTGACGACACCTTCGAGCAGGAAGACGGCTGCTCGCAGGTAGTCGCCGCGGGCGAGATACGCCCGGCCGAGCGCCAACTCGCGCTCGTGACGGGTCGGCCGCCGGAACCAGGAAATTCTGCGCTCGAGTTCATCTCGAAAAAGCGCGCCGGCAGCCCCGGTGTGTCGGGCGACGCTGTCCAGCGCTGAGGTCAAACGCTCCCGGGCCTTCTCCGTAGCAGTCGTACGTTCATGGAACGCTGCGCGCGACAGTGCGGCGGCAGCCGCCGCATCCATGCCGTCTTTCGCAAGGAGCGGCGCGAACGAGCCGTAGTCACCATCCTTTTCGTAGGTGGCCAATGCTTCCACCCAGTCGAGCATCGACATCAGCCCGGCGAGGGATATCACCGGCGCGACGCCGTCGCGGGCCATGTCGAGCGCTCCGTAGTAGATGTCCGTCACGGCGGCACCCCGCACGTGGGAGAGATAGCGCGCAGCCACGAGCGCCAACATCGGGAGATGACGGAACCCATGGGTCACGTCCAGGACGATCGTCTCGCCCGGGCATGTCAGCGCGGCCACCGACGTCAAGACGCAGATCTGTTCCGCATCGGTCCGGCAGTAGGGGATCAGCGCGAGCGTGGCCGCCCGGCCGAGGCGCGTTGCCACCAGCGGTTCCAACTGCGCCAACATCGAGGCCGTCACCTTGTCTCCAGCCACCGCTGCGACGAGGTCGGCATCGACGACGGCGTCGAAGAGCTTGCCATCCTCGTCACTCTGGTCTGCCAGGAGCACGTCCCACATGCTGCCGGAGGTTCCGGCGATGATGAGGCGATCGGCCTGAAGGTGCTCCGCGAGAGCCACGCCGAAATAGGGCGTCTGCTGCGTCGTTGCGCCGTCGGCGAAGCGATATGCAATGGACCGGTAGCCGCGCGTGGAATCGACCCAGGTGCCGCGGCCAAGGAAGCTGATGAGCGTCGTCATGGAATTGTGATTCCGACGGGAACAGTGGCGATTTGCGCGCTCCGGTTCAGCCGAGTTCGAGCGCGTATCGACCCAAGCCCATGGTCGTGTTCTTGCCGACGTGGGTCCACTGGCCCAACCACAGGATGGGCAGGAGTGCAGTGAGCTCGCCGAACAGGGTCCACCGCCCCATGACCCCACCGAGCGTCATTTCGCGATCCTGTCGTGAGGAATAACGAGTCCAGTCCTGCCACCGGAGGTCGCCGTCGTGCGCGAGTTTCGCCGCGACATCCGTCAGGACCGCTGCGACGGATCCGGCGCCGGGCTGGTCGCAATGCAACTCGAACAGCAGGGTGATGCGACGCAGGAGCGACGTCACGAGCTTTCGGGGCGAGACCTCTCCGGGGCGCAGCGGCTGTCCATTGGATTGCAGCCGCAGCGGCGAGGTGAGATGAAGCGTGGCCTCCGTCGTCAGGTCGTCGAAGTCCGGAATGCGCAGACAGGGTGTGTGCTCGGCAAGTACCCGGGCCTGCACATCCCACACCACGACGGATTCAAGAGGGTCTTCCCAGATCACCGTCTCCAGCACGCCCGTCGACCGTCGTCGTCCGATGCCGCGTCGGAATGCCCGCTCGATGGAGAAGATCACCAGTGGAAGCTGGGCCAGCGCCTTTCCGACCAGTACGACGCCAAAGGTGATGATGCCGCCGCTCGGGACGAAGCGTGTGTCGAAGGCGGGCGGCTCGATCACATAGGGGTTGGGTACCTCGCTGAACTTCTGCAGCCGGTGTTCCGCCGGGGGAGGTGACTCGAACATCGACGGGTAAGGGCAGGTCCGCCGCAGCGGACAGGGCGCACACTCCTTCATGCCTGTCATGCAAGCCGTGCGGCGCAGCGCGGCACCGAATTGGCCTCTCAGCAATGATCCCGCGTAGGCCGGCAGCACGGTGTCGGATTCCATCCGGACAGTGAAGCCGTACCTTGCCATCGCGATCGACATACCGGGTCGGGCCGGCCAGTCCGACGACGGTTCGTCTCTTCGTCCCGGCATCGCAGGGGGTAAGGGAAGTGAGGCGTTCACGGTTCCTGCACCCTGAGTCTGCGAAGCGCCTCGCGCAGAAGCTGCGCGTCGGCCTGATCCTTCGGACGCTGTCCCTGTTTGGTCAACAGCAGGCCGGCGAGATCCAGCACGGGAACCGGCTCGCCGTCGAACATCATCGTCTGCGCATGAGTCGTCAGCGTATCGAACGGGATACCGGCGACGCTGGGCATGACGTCGACGGTGAATTCGTCGTTGATCCGGATGGCGTGGAGCGTGTCGCCCTGGAACGGGTCCGCCTCACGGGAGAGTTCCCGGGCCACGCCGTCAGGCAGTTCAGCCAGGGCGGCGATCCAGCGGCGACTGTTGTCCGGGTGCGGATCGACCGCTACATCGATGTCGGTCGTCATGCGCGTCAGTCCGTGTGCGGCCAGCGCATAGCCTCCCACCAGCACGAAGCGGGCGCCATGGCGGTTCAGCCGGCGCGCCAGATCCAGCACGTCATCCCAGGTGGCCGGGCGGGTGTAGATCGGTTCCGTCAACGTGCGTCTCCCGACGACAGGATCGTATCGACCTGCCAGCGCTCCCAGTCCCGATTCGCATCTTCGTGCGTTCGGTAGCGGAACACGCCCTTCGGTACCCGGGTGCGGAAGCGTCCCATTGCACCCACCCATTCGCGTGCGTGGGCATCGGGCGGAAGAGGGAGTGCCGAGGCGATCGGATCACTCCGACCGAGAGTGCGTTTGATGCCGGTCACGTCGCGGTCGTCCGGCATGTCGGCGGGAGGACTCATCGAGCTCTCGTTCGTTGGTTCGACTTGTCCTCCGACCCGTTGAAGCCGTAGGCTGGGAGGGACCACGCGGCTGGTCCACCGATGCGTAGCGACTCGCGCGCCACGCCAAAGTGGGCGTTCATATCCGCGGGCAACTCGGGTGCGGCAATCACACACTGGTTCCGTTCAAGTCCGCAATCGAACCCTGAAGCTTCTGTTTGCTTTCCTTGTTCGATGGCATGCCCCAGGCTTTCGACATGGTTTCGCTCAGTAGTCTTGCGGCTTCGATCCGGCTGCGTGGCTCCGTCCAGGAAAGTGCCGATCTCACGAACTCCCAGCGTTGGTGGTCGAAAGGACCGCCAACCTTGTAGGGCGACCGCTTCGCGCTTTCGAAGGCGCTCCGGAATGCCGCAATGACGCGGGAGTGTTCCTTGAATGCTCGGTCTTCCGGTGAACGGCGGGCATCGTCTGCCTCTTCCTGCTTCCTGGCTTCATCCGCAGCCTTCTGCCGTCGCTGCTCCTCCTGCGCCGTCATGGCCACCTCGTCCAGACGCATCGCCCCATAGCCGACGGCGGTCTTGGCACCGAATCCCAGCCAGTCGAAGGCGTGTACGAACGCCTTGCTCACGAGTGCCTTCCAGTCGTCAGGCAGTTCGACGTTGCGGGGGCAATACGAAGCATCGAAGGTGGCCACGAAGCGGAATTTCGATCCCGGGGGCACGGCCAGGAAGGGGATGGGATTGGGCTGCCCGGCGTCGTGGGGCGAACTGTCGCCTTCGTAGTACGTGGTGTGGTGCGGAGTCATGACCTCGATGCAGAGCGAGTGGCCGATCGGTTCGGGAAACACGTCCCAAAACGTCAATGCACCGCGACGCCGCGCAGCGTCGTCGAGTGGCGCACTGTCCTCATCGGTCCCCGCGTCCTCGGGGCCGAACAAGGCATTGACGATCGGATGACCGACTCCCAGCAGTTCTTCCGCTGCCCGGCGGACGACACCCTTGACGCCGCTGCCGGCGAGGTATGGAAGCCCGTAGGGTGAGAGGAACGCAAACCCATTCTCGACCGGATGCTCGACGCCGAGACCGGTCGCGAAGGGGGCTGTGCTTTCGGCGTCGATCACGATGCAGCGATCCGCAGACAGTGCCATGCCGAGGCATTCCTGGCGCGTCAACACGGCCTTCAGCACGCCCCGGCCCTCTCCCAGCGCAAGCGTCCTCCTGATCGCAGCCGCCTTGCCATCCTTTTCGATCTCCCATGCGGTGTTCCAGATGTCGAAGTACAGGGAGAATCGATGACCGGGAGGGCAGTCCGCGAACGCGTGATTCCGAGCGTAGGAAGGTATGGAAGCTTGCGGCATTTCGTGATGTCCTTTCCAGAGTTTCTTTAGGTCCGAACTGAAGCCGGGAAGGGTGATTGCATCGGCCCGCGCTCAATCGAGCCGGAACGACATGGCCACCGCTACGCCGATCGACACTGCTTCGTGCGTGCGGCCACAAGTCTTGCAGCGCCGAAGTGTCGGCGCCGAAGTCAAGAACGCCTGGTCATCCCCGCTCATTCGGATCACGACTGCCGGACGGTCTACGGCGAAACCGTCGATGGATTCGAGTCCTGTTTGAGTGCATCGGCGAACTGACGCAACCAGCGAAGCATTGCCAGGGCTTCGTCGGTCGCTTCCATGTAACGAGAAGACTCCATCGCCATGAAGCCTTGCATAGCGCCTTGGAAGTCGAGGGTCTTCAGAACCTTCCGCTGGTTCAGCCAGCCGCGAAGATCCTCGCCCAACTGCTTGGCAGCGTGCTGTGCGGTGCCGGTGCGCGACGCCCAGAATGCCAGCGATGCCATCAGGCCGTTGCCCATGATCAATGCCGGTGCACCTTTGGCGAGATTGCGGTAGTTCTCGAAGTTCCTGCTATCGCGCCTCGCCTTGGCCGCAACATCCCAGGCGTACCGAGCTCTCAGCTGATCCAGTGTCAGTACGAGTCCGCTCATGTCATTCCTTCCCCTTGGCTGATCATCACGAGCCCACGACCGGTGGTGGCGTCGCCACCGAACTGCACCAACTTGTTCCGGATGCCGTTGCCGCCAAGCAGACTGTCGATCATCTCCTTGGCGGATCTGCCGCCTTTCGTTCGTTCCACGCTGGCCATCGCCAAACCCGCCAGCAGACTTTCAGGTGGCAGATTCTCCGTGTAGAACAGGCCGCCCTCAGCCGCAGTTCCCTTCTCGTTGTCAATTCGCACGTGAGGTTCCACCACGGTCGCGTGCCGCACGAAATGGCCGAAGTCCGCATCGGCAAGCACGACAAGGTCAGAGTGCAGCTTGTCCCGGAAGTATTGGTGCTCCCCGCCCGGTGGTAGCGCGTATCTGGACAGCCACTCCGCGATGATTGCAGTGTCAGGGTCCTGGGCGACGGCATCGAACTCGAACACTTCGAGCAGCAGCATGAGTTTGGACTCCTTCACGGACGTCGCCGCGTCACTGGCGAGCAATGCGTGATGGTTCGGCACCTGAGGAACCGTCCAAGCACATTCGACTCGTGCGCCTTGCGCCATCCGCTTGAGCCGCGCCAAGGCCGTCGGACACGTCGCGTACACGTACGCGCGCTTCGCGCAGCGGATCGGGAACGCGACGAGTGCTGCATCGGTGAAGGAGAGCGCACCCGCATGTTCGCCAGCCTTCGACGTGTCCGGACCGAACAGCGGCTTGATCAGTCCGCAGGCCTCGTTGTCCTTCCAATGATGCTCGAGGAAATGCCGGATCGCGCCCTTGATGCCTGAACCGGCGATCAGTGGATGATGGGTATGCACCTCCCGTTGGATCGGATTGTCGATCGCACCGACTGCTTGGCCAGCGCCCATGTGTACCGGGGTGACCGCGTAATAGAAGAGAAGGCGTTGTTCGGTGAACATGCGTTGTCCTTGTTCAGGCGGGGACGAATATTTCGATGCGATCGGACAGGGCGTCGGCGAGTCGGTGGTCGTTGGTCCAGAAGGCGTCGCAGTGAGCCGTGATCGCGGCGGCTCCGTGCAACGCATCCGGAGTCTTCAGCCGGTGTCTTGCCCGAAGCTCGGTGGCGAGATCGAACACGCCTGCGTTCATCGGCTGGTAGCTCAGCCCGACTCTCGAGAAGAAGTCATCGAACGCTGCGAGGCTCGACAGGTCGTTGGTCTCGAGGGGATGCGCCCTGCGTTCCAGGCGATTCAGGTCGGAGAACACGACCGTCGGCGGCGGGTCCCCGAGTCGGGTGAAGGCCTCGTCCACGCGCGGATGCCACGAGGCCGTGCGCTCCACGAGGTAGATGATGATGCAGCTGTCGAAGTAGATGCGCACGACTCAGTCCCAGGCGTTGCGATCGTCCGCGATCCACCGTTCGACCTCGGACGACGAAGCAGTCGGGCGGACAGCCGTTCGCTGTTGTTCGATGAAGTCTTTCAGGGTTCCCCTGCCAGAATGGGACAGGTCGGACTGGAGAAACACGATGACTTCCACGGACTCGTCTCGCGCGTCTCGCGGCAGTTGCACCACGATTCTCCGATCCGGGCCGACAACGACGTGGGTGCGAATAACCTTTTGTTCGTGCTCGTCCGATGCATCGATCGATCCCATCGTGTTCCCTCCTTCAGGCCCATTGGCCGAGCAGTGCCCGGTTGAATCCTTCGGCTCGGCGCGCGGTATCGGGATTGTCACCCCACAAGCCGCCGGCGACCCAGGCAGCAAGCCTTTCGGCGTCACCCTCGAACCGGTCGAACCAGTACACGCTCCCTGTCGGTACTGCACGCTGCGCGGGCTTGGGCCGCTGGGTCGCCATGTTCCAGCCGGAGACGATTTCGTGCCGACCGAGCGCGGCGCAGGCCAGTCTTGCGCGGAAGAGCGATCCTCCTTCGAGGGCGGGCACGTCCAGCACGTGATCGTCTCCGGTCACTTTGACGTGCGGCGGCATCCAGCCGGCCTCGAAAACCGCGGGGGTCGTCAGCATCAGCCGAAAACGCTGCGCGGCCGCGATGGCGGAGACGGCGGGTGGAGGCGGACGGAAGTCCACTCTCCGGTAGGCGGCAGGACGGCCATCGCCGCCGAGACGCAGAAGCCCTGCCTCCCCCAACAGCCCGTCGGCTCCATCGATGCCCACGAGGTACCCGGCGTCAGAGGGACTGAATTTCCCGTCGAAGCCGAAGGGCTGGTCCTTGACTGCGAATCGGAGGGCCTCCGTCGTGTAGAGGTGTCCCTCGGCTGCGGAGCGCCGGACGGGATCGAGCGCGATCCCGAGGCGCATCTCGGCGCGCACCATCTCGTCGCGCGTACGGGACTGCGCCGGCAAGCGGCCAGCCAGATGCGCCGCCAGTGCATCACCGTCCAGCAACCGGCCTGCCTGCGCCTTGCCCGGATGCGCACTGCGCAGGGTCGGAATCAGCGGTAGGGGGCTTCCGGTCGACAAACCGGGCGGAGGTGCCAGAGGCTCCAGGGCCGCGAGCAGCATGGAATGCGTGTCTGCCGGTAGTGTGCTGGAGGAATACGCGATCAAGTCCGCAGGCAGCGGTGTCATCGACGTCGCAGTCGCCGTGTCGCTCGCGGTTGCGAGGCTGCACCACGACAACCGGAACTGCCCGGGCTCCGACGAGGTCCCGAGTGCGTCTCCGACGGCACCAGCGGGTCGTCCGCCCCCGACGAAATCCGTCAGCGCTTCCGGGTGGCGCGCCAGGATCGCTGATCGCAGGGCCCCTGCGAACACGGAGGGCCAAGGCATCGGGACGGCTTCGCCATGTTGTCCGGTACCGCCGAAGCCCTTGTTGCCTCTCGGCATCAACACGTCGGCGGGCGCAACGAAGAAGTACTCGGTCATGGCGTCCCCTTCATGCCCGGCCCGGTCGGGCGAAGAACTCGGCGGTGACCAGCAGGTTGTTCAAGTAGTCGAGCGTTTCGTGCCGCCGGCCCTCGGTCTCCTCGCAGGCGACCTTCACGGCGGCTGCCGCCAATTTCCTGACTCCTCCCTGCCGTTGGAACTGGAATTCCAGGGATCGGGTGACCATGCTTCCCCATTCGGCATCCTCTCCAACCGGACGCGGTGGAAGTCCTGAAAGCCACTCGGTTGCCGCATAGATGGCGCGGCGGGAGAACTCCTCCTTGCCGTCCTGGCCGAAACTGTTCGCCAAGGCATCAGAAAGGCGCATCAGCACCCCGCCGGCGGCGTCTTCGATGGGCGGCGGCGGGACCGCATCATCATTGATCGAGTGGTCGGCGCCATGGGTCGAGACTTTCCAGTAGGTGGCCGTGAGGCCCACGGCGCCGGCGCCTCGTTTCAGGACTCTCAGGGAGAATCGATTTCTCCCGGCGTGCTTGGCCTGCTGCTCAGCTTCGTGGGCGGCGGCCAGTACCCGGGCTAGCGGTGCCGAGTAGTGCGCCACGACGGCGCCCGCCGATGCGGTGGAACGACGGCCCATCGCTGGGAACACCCGGCCGTGCAGTTTCACGTAACCGCGACCGATCTCCAGGTCGCGCATGCGATCCTTCAGTGTCGCGCCGACGTCTCCCCACCCGGAGTAGGCGGCACGCAGAAGCATCAGTGTCGGCAGAAGATCGTCCACGGCCACCAGCGCGAGGACGTCATCGCCGCCGGCATACACCAGTCGCCCCTTGCCGATCACTTCCACGATGTGGCGGACCACATGCAGTGAGAAGTGGTTGAGCGCACCGGAGATGAACGCGTGCCGCGCGGGCGATGCTGGACGCCGAGAATCGATGTACTCCCGCAGTGGACCCGCGGAGCCCGCAAGCTTCTCGACTTCGGTGCACACCTGCGGGTGCCACGTCGCTTTGTAGGGGAGGCTCGTCTCGGCACTTTCGCCGGAGAGCCAAGCCCCCATCCTGTCACCGTCCATCATGATCACGCCGAAGTAAGTCTCCTGGCGATGCCCGAGCAGCGTGGCCAGGTCGTCTTCGATCTTCCGCAAACACGTCCCGTTGGGTGAATTGGCGTTTTGCGAATCGTCCGCGTCACGCAGGCAGTCCAGCAGCGGCGGCAGGCCTCTGGCGAGGGTCAACAGCGAGTCATCGTGCCTGACCGCGTCCAGGAGCGCGCGCGGAAGTGCGGCCGGTTCGTCGTCGGCAAGCCGGCGGGCGTGACCCACGAGACGATCTGCGACTTCCCGCTGGTTCGCGTTCCAGGTCGGCTTGTCCTCGGCCAGCTTCGCGAAGGACGTGGCGAGTGCGAGGGTGTGCGTGCTGACCACGAACCGGCGCAATCCCAGATCCGGAACGACACGTGCAACGAGTCCGCAGAACACCGTTGGCCAGAGCCGCTTGAGGGTCGCGAGCGCCCCGAGGTGTTCGCCGCGTCTCGCCCACGATGGCGCCGTGCTGGCGACACGGGTCCAGAGGGTGCCGGCGTGTTCGTCCTGTTGGATCGATCCACGCTGAGCGGCGGGCACGTACCGGACATCCAGACCGTCGGCCGGACGGCCATTGAAATCGAGTGTGTCGGTGAGCCACTCGGACTCTCCGGTCAAGGTGCACCTGAATCCCTCTTGGGTGAGTGCATCGAACGCGCGAGTGGCCTTGGACGCCGCCAAGCCCCGCTCGGCCAGTTCGTAGACGGCCGGATAGAGCAGCCCGCTGTTGGGCTCGAAGAACTTCACGCCCTCGAGGGTGACCCCGGCCTCTCGTGACAACGTCTTCCACACCTCGGTGCCGAAGAAGCCGGGCGAGCTTGCGGAGGCCTCGGGATGGAACTGGCCCAACGCGCATCGAAGCGCCGACGGATCGGGAAGATGGTTGTCCGAAGCCACGGGCCAGTCCACCACCGACCAATGCACTTCCGGGAATCCGGCGATCTGCTCGGCGATCTGGCGCTTCCAGTGGTCTCCCCCGGAGCCGAACTTCTCGAACACTTGCACGGCGGCACTCTCCGCCCATTGCCGCGCTTGCTCGCGGACGGCGTCTGTCGCTTGTCGTGCGAGGTCCGCTGCACGACGGCGGGGCACGATCACCGTGAACTTGCTGGGCAGCGAGGCGGAGAACAGCGGATTGGCGTCCGAACGGGACTTGGTCCACGGATCTTCGCTCTCGCAGAAGCGAGTCCACCACTTACTGCCGACATCGGCTCCGGCCGCTCGGGCCTGTTCCAGGAGCCAGAGATCCACCAATGGCACGTTGCGCAACGAAGGCATCAGCACGGCATCGGGGCCGAGTGCGTCGACGATCGGCTTCATGGCCTCCCACGCAAGGCAGGAGAGGAGATGAGAACCGGCCCAGAGGTCGGAGGTAGAGCGTGCCTGCGCGATGAAGCTCTGCACCGGACCGAGCGCCATGGTCAGCAATGCCGGCGTGTCGTCGTGCAGGGCACCCGCAAGTGCGGACACAACGTCAAGATGCTGCCAGATCGTGTGGTCGGGCACGCGGGTGTCTGCCGGAAGCATCCGCCAGAAGTTGGCAGCGTCATCGGCGGGCAACTCGGGACCGAACCGCCAGAAGGCGAGGAAGGTGAGCCTGTAGTCCGGCCGGCCCGAGGTGTCTTTCTCGATCAGGTTCGTGAAGTGATCGAGACTGAGATGACGCCACGCCGCGGCGCTTTCGTCGCCAACGGGCGTCAGCGGGATCTTTTCGCCCGAGAGTGGATGAATGATCACCGGCGACTCGGTCCAGCGCACATTTGCCCAGGCGGGGCGCGGTTTGCCTTCCTCGAATGGCCACTGTGGCCGGTCGGCAGCGGCGGCGAACCAGTCAGCGCGTTTGTCGAAGTCCGCGCCCTTGTCGATACCGAGTGCTTCGCGAAGGTGCCGCACTGACCCGGACTCGTGGCCGATGCGAACACCGTCTTCCGTGTCGCGCATCAGGACCATGGCCTTCTCAGCGGGGTCGTGAACCCAGGCGGCGAGTTTTCGTTTCCAGATGTCTGTCATGGCGAGGACATCCTGGACATGAGGGAGTCGAGAGTCTCATATACCTTTGCCCAGATATCGGATTGATTGGACTCCACCCAGGATTGGTCTGAGGGACTGAGCCTGTCGAAGAGTGGTCGCGGGACGGCGCAAGGGAGGTGGACTGCGATAGGAACGGCGCGGTTGTCGACCTTCGCCACCTTGAATCGAAGGGAGTTTGCGATTCGCTCCTTGTCGCCCCATACGTGATTGCCGGATTTCGTGACGGGATAGGCGATTATCTGGTTCGCGGAGATATCCTGGCCGCGGCCGAAGTCCTTCGCAGTCGACCGAATGTCGCGGCGAACCGTGGCCAAGAAGTTCACTGCGTCCGTCCAGGCATCCATGCGTTCGCCCGACTTCGGGCCGATCCAAACGGTAGGAACTTCGCCTGTCAGCCCGATTGCGTGAGGCCAATCGCTCAATCGCGAGAGGGCATCTCTCACCGGCCGGCAGACGTACGCGATATCCGAGATGGTATGCGGAACAGGGGAAGTATCCGGATTGGTGAGCGCAAGAGAACCCCATCCGTTCCGAGCGCGACTGCCGAGAGCGCCGAACCAAGCGACAAGTCGCAGCGCCATCGTTACTTCGGCTACCTGGTCTTCGGACGCAAGAGCGTCAAACCTCAATCGAAGAACGTTGGTCTGTACGGTCGGTGCAATCGAATCGCGGGCGACGACCGGTTCAGCACGCCCCTGCTTCCGGCTTGCCGGAACGATTGGTCCGAACCCGAGGTAGACGTCCGCACGCACCTGACGCTGTGCGATCGAGATGGATCGCATTGCGCCTCTTGGCCACTTGTCGTTCGAAAATGATCCACTCTTCCATCCGTCCACCAGACGAAGGGTGACAAGCGACCGACTGAATCCAGTGCGCGGATTCGCACTTCCGAACAGTGCTGCCTCATCTGCACGAAGGCGATTCACGTCGTAGCCCACCTTCGGCGCACGCACGATCCGCCACCACTGCCGTATCAACGCCTTGAATGGCGGCGTGCGCCATTGAGCCTCCTGCGCGGCGTTTCCGAGGAACGCGGGGGTAGTGAAGCTGACCTGATACTCGAGTGTCTTCATTGCGGGTCCGTGTGACTGTCCAAGAGTCTAGTCCGAGCGCGAGACGATGTACCCGCTCCGCAAGCTTGCCGGTTCGTCTGCTGCAAGGCGGGCGAACACCAGTTCGTCGGCCCGTTTCAGCAATGCGTCCCGGCATTTCGCGTCCGCAAAGGCATGCGCGAAACCGTTGCGGATCAGTGCGAGCGACTCCCACGCACTCATCCCACCGCTCATCCGGGCCGCCACCACGAACTCCTGCGACAACGTTGTCCGGGAGATGCCGGGATTGTCCGTGCACACGGCCACCGGCAGTCCCCGGGCAATGAACTCGCGCATCGGGTACGTCCGGAGTCCTGCGGACTCGGGCACGGCCGGATCGTGGAATCCCACGACTTCGCGGTTGGACGTGGGGCACAATTCCAGGCAGATGCCCCGATCGCGGAAACGCTGCATCAGGCGCGGGTTGTCGCGCAACGTGAGGCCGTGGCCGATGCGGTCGGCGTGCAGGTGATAGGCCGCTTGCCAGATGTGGTCCGCCGCTTCGCCTTCGCCCGCGTGGATCGTCACCGCCAGACATTCCCGGAACGCGGGCACGAAGGCCGTTCCGAGCGCTTCCGGCGCCGCGGTGCCTTCATCCCCTGCCAGGTCCAGCCCGACGAGGAACTCGCCGAGATCCTGCCGCGACTCCGCCGCCAGGGCGACCACCGAGGCCATGGACGTCCGGTCTCGCCGGTCGAGAATCCAGACGAACCGGAAGCACGGTCCTCGCACGTCGTCGGCGCCTGCGCGCTCGAGTGCGGTACGGAGGTCGCGGCAGAAACCGACCGGGTCCGCGGGCCGGTACTTCTGGGGGCTTCCGCGCAACTCGACATAGACGAGCCCCTCACGGCGCGCCTGATCCACCAGCGCACTCGCGTAGGGCTCGACGGCCGCGGGATGGCACAGCAGCGCCGAACCGGACAACTCGCCCGGCCGTTCGTAGGCGGCGAACCCCAGACGGTGCCCGGCCTTCAATCCGATGCGGGGTTCGGTCGTGCCGTACAGGTTGGCTTCGAGAACCGCATCCGACGCATGCGCCAGCAAGGCCGCGCTGCAGGCGGGCCGGTTCGCGGCACGCAGTCGGGCGGGCCAATCGTCCTCCCACAAGCCGGTCCCGTGGACCAGCGTTCCAACCGCCTTCATTGCAGCGTCGCGCTCTGCGCGACTCAGGGCGACCCAGAGCGCCTGGCCCACGGCGCGTTGTTCCGCAATGCCCAGCGCGCCGCCCAGATGCCGATGCAAGTCGGCCTTGGGCAGCCGGTCGAGCCAGGAGATCTGCGATGCGTCGACCATCGTGTTTCGCAGCAGCTCGATACGTTGCGGCGACAGGCGGTAGAGGCTGCGCCAGTTCTCGTAAACGTCCTCGGCCGCCAGCCGGGACAGGAAATTGCCCAGCAGACGGCTGCCGAGTTGCTGGCGCGACTCGATCTCGGTGATGAGAGACGGCTCTCCGTCGGCCAGCGCCCAGCGCGTCCGGGATTCCGCCATCGGGACGGGAAACCGCGACGAACCGACGACGTGGCCGTCGATATCGATATCGAGGAGTTCGTCGCGCGTGCCTCGGCCAACCACGAGCGGGATGACGGCACTCGCCAAGTCGGGTGTCAGGGGCGCGGTGAACAAGCGGGCAGGGGGATCCGCGACGAGTGCGGACGGGATCGGGTCCGGGCCGACGACGTGCAGCCAGGCATGGGCGCCGAACAGGCTGCCGGCCCACTGCAGGTCCGCAGCCATGGTCTTGCGTCCGCCTGCCAGCGACAGGACGAGTTGCCCGTCGCGGCCTGCGCGCTCCGAGGCCAGCAGGGCCAGTCGGAGCGTGAGTTCCCGCACCTGGCTGCACTCGGCCTGGCTGGCGAGTTGATCGGTCCCGCGCGCAGTCCAGACGCGCAGCGGAAGCGGTGCGGCGAGCTCGTTGCACCACTCGTCGAGCCGTTCCAGCGAGTTGACCGTCTTGTCGCCTTCAGTGGTGACGATCCAGATCTCGTCGGGGGGCAGGAGCCCGTGCCGCGCCCGCACGGCGGCAAGTTCGTCGGCACGGGGATGGTGCCGGTAGAGATCCACGACCGCGGGTGCGAGGAAGCCGACGATCTCGGGGACCACCGCCCAACTCGCACCCAACGTGCACAGGAGCAGGTTCATTCAGACGTCGAATCGGATTGCGCCGGGCGGCAGCGCCAGGCGGTAGCGCCGCGGGCGTGTCCCGCCGTCATCGATCAGATAGGGGCCTGCGCCAGCGCCCAGGCGGCGTTTGAGCAGCGTCCGGAGCTTCGTGAGGTGTTGCGAGAAGTAGTCGTCATCCATGCCGGCGTGGAGCGCGCGGCGCGTCTTTTCGTCGTCGCCGAACTCGCCGACGACCTGTCGGTGCTCGTGAAGAAACCGCACGGCCCAGTCAGGATCGGGGACGCCCTTCGCCGGCGCCGCGAGGGGCTCGGCGGTCTCCAGCGCGCGGCGCGCGAAGACGCATAGCAGGGCGAGTTCCGCCGGCGGCACTCGGACCGAGATGCCGCCTGCGCAGATGGTCCTCGCCGATTGACGGATCAACAGTTCCGGCGGACCGAGCGACGCGCGAGCCGCTTCGACGGCTTCATGGAAGCGAGCATTGCCGTCCAGCAGCGCACGAGGCATCCCGTGACGCAGGCTGACGAACGGGATCTCCGCCAGTTCCACCACGGCCTCCGCCGCATCGAGGACGCGGCGCGGGTCGCGTCCCGGAATGACATGACGGTACGGCGTAGGGTAGAAGAAGTCGCGATTGGATTCGAACGGTTCCGAGACGAGGACGTGCGACAGACGGTCCTGATCGCGGCCGAACAGCGACAGCGCGTAGCCGGCGTAGAACCCCATGGTCTTGCGCCCTCCCGCGATCGAGACGTGCACGGCAGCATCGGGGTCGGCCGTCAGGCCGCGGATGTGCTCGGTGAGATCGTCCGCCGCCGTCTCGTTGTCGGCAGGCGTACGGATGTCGTCCAGGGCGCGGCCGTCGCCATCACCGAGCACGTGCAGGTGCGAATCATCGAAGGCGATTCGGGGCAGCCCGTAGTCCGCCGAAAGGCGGCGGAACCAGCCCGGCGGGTCCGCGAGCAGCGACAGGCGCGCCTGCGCCGCGCCTTCGCGCGTGGAAACGACATGAATCTCAGTCGGCACGAACGGGGGGTGGCGAGCCACTGCGAGGGCGAACAGCGATTCCGTCAGCACCTGTGGCGACAGCCCGGTTACCGCCACGAGGATGCGTCGCGGAAACGCCGACGGTGTTGCCGTGGTTCGATCGGTGTGGAGTTCGGTCATGGAGAACGGATCATCGCCGATATCGCGAAAGGACGGTGCGCCCGCAAGCTTGCCAAACCCACCCGAAAAGTCACGTGCATATTGCACACGGCGACGCGCAGCGCCTCGGCGGGGCACGCAAGCTTGCGACACCGGCCACGGGCGACGGCACCGTGCAGACTGGGTCCTGACCGAATCACCCCCTATCGACAGTCAGGAGATTCGACTTGCCCGAGCGTTCTCTCTATCTTGCTTCGTACGACATCTGCGAGCATCGCCGCCTCGCGGCCGTGCTGCATCTCGTTCGCGGATACGCCACGGGCGGGCAGAAATCGGTGCACGAGGTGCATCTCACCGAGCGCGAGAAGTACGAGCTGCTCCACGACGTTGCGCTCATCCTGGATGAAGCGTCGGACCGGTTCTTCCTGCTGCGGCTCGACACCCGCAGCCGCACGCTGACGCTGGGCGCAGCCCAGCAGCCGGCGGATGCCGGCTACTTCATGGTGGGATGACTGCATGGGCATGCTCGTTCTGGATCGCTCCCACCTGGACGTCCGCCTGGACGGGGACGCGCTCGCCCTCTACCAGGACGGCGAGCGCCGTACCACTGTGCCAGTCGCGCTGCTGGAGCGGGTCGTGATCCAGGGCAGTCGCACGCGTCTTGATTCGGGCGTGTTGACTCGCCTGGCGGAGGAGGGGGCGGCAATCCTGCTGCTGAGCCCGCGCGCAAGTCGCAAGGTGGCCCTCGTCCTGGGACCCCGACACAACGACGCCACCATCCGGATGGCGCAGTCGCGACTCGCCTGCGACCCGGACTTCTGCAGTCGCTGGGCAACGGACATCGTCAGAGCCAAGCTGCGCCGACAGCATCGCGTCCTGCTTCAGGCGCAGGCCGACCGACCGGACGTCCGCAAACCGCTCTTCGACGCGACCGCCACCCTGACCCTGGTGCTTCGGAACCTGTCGGCGCATTCCGCACCCTCGGTCGAGTCCCTGAGGGGCTTCGAGGGGACCGCCGCGCGCGCCTACTTCCAAGGATTGGCTGCCTTGTTCGCACCCGCGCTCGCATTCTCGGGACGCAATCGCCGCCCACCTCGCGACCCGGTGAACGCCTGCCTGTCGCTCGCGTACACCCTGATGCATTTCGAGGCGGTCCGCGCGGCGCACGTTGCGGGGCTCGATCCGCTGATCGGCTTCTATCATCGGCCCGCGTACGGCCGCGAGTCACTGGCGAGCGATCTGATCGAGCCGTTGCGCCCGACCGTCGATCGCTGGATCTGGGATCGTTTTCGCGACCGGACCTTCCGGGAGGAGCACTTCACTCGAACACAGGGTGCCTGCCTGCTCGGCAAGGCGGGACGCGAGCGGCTCTACTCGCAATGGGAATCCTGCGCCCGGTCTCCGCGGAGGTGGTTGCGGCAGCGCACGCTGGTCCTTGCACGCGCCTTGAGGCACGAGGGTGAGGCGTGGGTGGATCACCTCTCCGATGACGACATCGAATCATGACCCCGACCTCACCGCGGCCGACGCAAGGATGCGTCGTCCATCAACGACGTGCGGCGTACCTGGTCCCGGACAAGCGCGTCCGCCTGCTCGCCGAAGGCGAGAGTCTCGGCGTCTATCGCCAACTGACGCTCGCGACCCGGTTGCCGCTGGGGCGGCTTGACAGGATCGTCTGCAACAAGAACGTGGACTGGTGCGGGGCAGCCATCACGGCGTGCCTCGAACGGGGAATTCCGATCACGTGGGTCGACGTTCGGGGCACGCCCCTGGGCGATTGCGTCGGTCGCGTCGAGGGGGATCCCGAAGTCGTCGAAATGCTCGTGCGCTACCTGGACCTTCCGGACTGGGAATCCCGGCTCGAACACTGGACCCGACGCCGGCGTCTGGCGGTCCTCGTCCGATTCGCGAAGGACCGGGCCGAAGCCGGGAATCCACTGACATCGCAGATCCTCGAGCAATGCAAGCGGGACTTCGTGTACCGGGGTCAGATGCCGGCGTCGGCTCGCGAGTACAGGGGCTGGTTCGACGCACTCATTGCCTCGCGCCTGCACTCCGCGGGATTGCCGTCCCGGCTCTGGGGGGCAGGCCCGAAGGTGTTCAACCTGGCGCGCCGACTTGCGGACCTGCTGATCGGCGAGTTCTCGCTGGACATCGGAATCCTCCCTGCCTCGGCCGCGACCGTACGAGAGAAGACGCTGTTCTTCGAAGCCTGGCGCGACCGGGCCGAACTGCGGCTCGTCGAGATCGTCGCAAGCCTGCTGGGTCATGTCGCACGTGAGGTGGCCTGATGCCCGTAAACGATCCGACGGGCTGGCTGATCGCCTACGACATCCGATGCCGCCGCCGTCTCGGGCGAGTGCATCGGCATCTCAAGAAGCTGGCGGTCCCCTTCCACTATTCCGTCTTCTGGTTCCACGGGAGCGTCACGCAAATCCGGCAAGTGATGGACGAGCTTGCCGATATCGTGGATGCTGCAGTGGATGACGTGCGTGCGTATCGCATACCCGTAGAGCCGGACGTCATCGTGCTCGGGCGCGCCCGCTTTCCGTCGGGCGTCCACTTCACGTCCGAGCGAGACAGCGCGCGGGCCGATCTCCTGGGGCCGACCGACTCCGGTCCTTCCCAGCCCGGCAAGACTTCACGGGGGTGGACGCCGTGATGTTGGCGATGCACGGCGCAGTTGCTTGGTTTGTCGGGTGAAATCGGTGCCTGCGGAAGAAAGCCCTGACCTGATGAGGAAGGGATTGAGACCACGGTATCCGGGTGACAGTTGCACCCGGTCCTGAAGAAAGCCCACAGAGGAAGGGATTGAGACCGCCAGATGCCCACCGAACGCTGACGGTCACCGGAAGAAAGCCCTGACCTGATGAGGAAGGGATTGAGACCGGCGACTCGGGACAATGCGGTTTCGGGGCGCGAAGAAAGCCCTGACCTGATGAGGAAGGGATTGAGACCCGCCTCGGCATCCACATCGGGGTGCCGTCGGAAGAAAGCCCTGACCTGATGAGGAAGGGATTGAGACTTCAGTACTGTATCCAGCCTAGGACCATGCTTGGGAAGAAAGCCCTGACCTGATGAGGAAGGGATTGAGACATTTCCTCGGCGGGGATGAAGCACTCAAAGTGAAGAAAGCCCTGACCTGATGAGGAAGGGATTGAGACCCTCAGCGGGAATACTGGACGCGACACGAAGAAAGCCCTGACCTGATGAGGAAGGGATTGAGACGCGGTTGCTGGTGGTCATGTTTCTCCGTAGAGAAGAAAGCCCTGACCTGATGAGGAAGGGATTGAGACCCACGCAGGACGCAGCGATGTCGTCGGCATGTGCATGAAGAAAGCCCTGACCTGATGAGGAAGGGACTGGACGCCGCGAGCGCGGCAGGATAACCATCGACGGCGAAGAAAGCCCTGACCTGATGAGGAAGGGATTGAGACCCAGAAGTTTATTGTCGATCCGGCTGAAAATGCCGGAAGAAAGCCCTGACCTGATGAGGAAGGGATTGAGACACCACGCCTTAGTAGATCCTACAGGGACCAACCAAACCCTGACCTGATGAGGAAGGATTGAGACTTTAGCTAGACCCGCATTAGCCATCTGTGTACAGCCTGACCTGATGAGGAAGGGATTGAGACCCAGAAGCGATGGTGCTCTTACCGATATCCATGAGAAGAAACCCTGACCTGATGAGGAAGGGATTGAGACCCACCAGTACACCGCGCCAGCGGCCTGTGAAAGAAAGCCCTGACCTGATGAGGAAGGGATTGAGACTTTTCCAGAACACATTCGATGCGAAGGGCTCCCGAAGAAAGCCCTGACCTGATGAGGAAGGGATTGAGACCGATCCGCTTATAGAGCGCTGATCCAGTCGTTGGAAGAAAGCCCTGACCTGATGAGGAAGGGATTGAGACGCGTCTCGTCCGATCATCAGCCACGCACCGTCATGAAGAAAGCCCTGACCTGATGAGGAAGGGATTGAGACATTTCGCGGGTGCTGAGCTTGGCGTTGTTGTCGGAAGAAAGCCCTGACCTGATGAGGAAGGGATTGAGACTTGTATGTCTCGGCAACGCTCAGCATGTCGCTGCGGAAGAAAGCCCTGACCTGATGAGGAAGGGATTGAGACCAATAGATTTCCCGTCGGGTCGGAGCGCTCCCCTGAAGAAAGCCCTGACCTGATGAGGAAGGGATTGAGACGCATCAATCTCGGCCAGGCGCACCTTGACCTGGGAAGAAAGCCCTGACCTGATGAGGAAGGGATTGAGACTGTCGCTCGGCTGCGCTGGTCAGTACGTCACGCCAGAAGAAAGCCCTGACCTGATGAGGAAGGGATTGAGACCGATACCCCTCGGCATCCTGCTCGGTGACGTTGTGAAGAAAGCCCTGACCTGATGAGGAAGGGATTGAGACACGGTGGCCGCTTGGGTCACGTCGGCGTTGCGCAGGCGGAGGGCTCTCACCTGACGCAGTGGGGGTGAGCCACTGACGCACGTGCGATTCGTGGCTGGTCCGATGTGGCGCTTGGGAAGGTCTGATCAATGCACGCGTATCGCGTTGCAGTCGGAAACGGGCGATGGCCAGGCGGGAGGCGAAGGCGAGATGGGACCCACCGAGCCGACCCACACCGCCAGCGCCCGTTTCCGACAGAACCGCGTGCCCTTATCGGACCTTCCTTTGGGGTAGACCGCCATCTCGGCGGCATTTCGTGGGCCCGCGTACCTGAGGGGGGGTGAACCTTCGCGTTGGTCGGGGTGCCGACCGGCGCGCGGACGCACGACGTTTCACATTCTCCATGCTTCCCAACCGTGGATCGTTCCCGAGGCGGCGAGTCTGCAGAGGCCAATCGGGTCATCCGGCGTGGATTGCGACAGTCGGAACGTCGGCGGCGGCTTCGCCATGGTCACGTTCAACCCTCCCCCACTTTTCGAGGGAAGAGCGACGTCTGCGCCGAACTCCTGGTGTTCTGAAATTCGGAATACGTGGTTGCCGACCGCCTTGACAGCTCGAAGTGCGGCCAACATCATCGGCGAGTCCAAGACAACACCACGCACCGCATGCGCAGATCTGCGGCGCGCCTCGCTTGATGACTTGCCGCGGTGATTCCCGGCCGATCGAGCAATGAGCCAGGCACGCATCGCGGGGAGCGCTGACTCGCTGCTGCGGGAGAACCACATGACGACAGGATTGAAGCTCGAGGGCCGCGCGATGACGCGCGACCTGCAGTTCCCGGAAGGTCCCGTGGCACTGGCCGACGGTTCCGTGCTGGTCGTGGAGATCCGCCGCGAAACGCTCTCGCGCGTGCATCCCGATGGGCGCATCGAGGTCGTCGCCACGCTCGGGGGCGGCCCGAACGGCGCGGCGATCGGCCCGGACGGGCATGCCTACATCTGCAACAACGGCGGGTTCAACTGGGGGCAGGAAGCGGACGGTCTCGTGCGGCCGGTGGGCCGGTCCGACCGCTACAGTGGCGGCCGCATCGAACGCGTGAACCTCGCGACCGGTCAGGTCGACGTGCTCTACACCGAATGCGATGGCGTGCCTCTCAAGGGTCCCAACGACATCGTGTTCGATGACCGGGGCGGTTTCTGGTTCACGGACCTCGGCAAGGTGTACGGGCGTGTGATGGATCGCGGTGCCGTGTACTACGCACGCGCCGACGGCAGCCTGATCCGCGAGGCCGTGTTCCCGCTCGTCACGCCCAACGGCATCGGCCTGTCTCCCGACGGCAGGACGCTCTACGTGGCGGAGACCGAGCCGGCGCGCCTGTGGGCCTTCGACATCGTCGGGGAAGGGCAGGTGAAGAAGCTGCCGTTTCCGTCGCCGCATGGCGGCCGTCTGGTGATCGGGCTGGGCGGATACCAGCGCTTCGATTCGCTCAAGGTCGAGGCGGGCGGCAACATCTGCGTGGCCACGTTGATCAGCGGCGGCATCAGCGTCATCTCGCCGCAGGGCGAACTGCTGGAGTTCCATCAGGCGCCGGAGGTGTACTGCACCAACCTCGCGTTCGGCGGTCCGGATCTGCGCAAGGTGTATGTGACCCTGTCGGGCTTCGGCACGCTGCTCGAGGTCGACTGGCCCCGTGCCGGACATCGTCTCGTGGGGCAGCGCTAGCGCCTCGCTTCCCGTCGTCGCGTCCCCATGCTCACCGTCATCGTCGCGGGTCTCGCGAGCGGCGCGCTGTTCGCCGTGACGGCGCTCGCCTACAACGTGATGTTCTCGACCTCGAAGGTCCTGAGCGTCACGACCGGGCACCTCGCCATGCTCGGCGGGGTGTTCGGCGCGTGGTTCGTCACCGAACTCGGCTGGCCGCCCGCCGTGGCGCTCATTGCGGCGGTGGCCGTGGGCGCGACGTTCGGCGTGCTCACGGATTTCATCGCCATCCGGCGCGTCCTGTCGCGCAGCGATGAACACCTGTGGCTGCTCAGCACGCTCGCCCTGGCGACGATGGTGCAGCAGGCGGTGGGCCTGTGGTGGGGGACCGAGCCCAAGCCGTTCCCGCGCCTGCTGCCGCAGGACTTCGCGGCCGGACTGGCCGACCAGAAGTACTGGCTGCCCATCGCGACGGCCCTCGTTGCCGCGGTCGGCCTGGAACTGTTCTACAAGCGCACGATGTTCGGCAAGCTCTTCGTGGCGATGTCCGAGGACGCGTTCGCGGCCCGGGCGCGCGGCATCGAGACCGATCGCATCCGTGCCCTGTCCTACGCCATCGCCGGCGGCCTGGGCGCGCTGGCGGGATTCGCGGCAGGCCAGCTCACGTTCGCCTTCTTCGCACTCGGACTCACGCTCACGCTGAACGGCTTCGTCGCGCTGGCGGCGGGCGGCCTGGGCAGCAACGTGGGCGCGCTGGTCGGCGGCGCCGCGCTCGGTCTGCTCAACGCGTTCACGAGCTACTGGATCGGCGGCGAATACCAGAACACCGTCTCGGTCGGCCTGCTGATGCTCGTCCTGCTGGTCAAGCCCGAAGGTCTCTTCGGCGCCAGGAACGTGCGGCCCGTCTGATGCCCCGTCCCGCTCCCAGGACCGCCGGGCTCGTCGTCGCCGCGCTGGCCGCGGTGTCGCTGCCCTGGTGGAGCGGCGACCAGTACCAGCTGCACCTCGCGACGCTCATCGCGGCGTACTGGGTGCTGATCGCCGGCCTCAATCTCGTCGTCGGCTTCACCGGGCAGCTGTCCATCGGTCATGTCGGACTGCTCGCGATCGGGGCCTACACGTTCGCGATCCTCGGCGGCAGGCTCGAGTGGCCGCCCTACGTCGCCTTGCTGGCCTCGGGCGGCCTGGGCGGCGTCTGCGGACTGCTGCTCGGGCTGCCGTCGCTGCGGTTGCCCGGGTTCTATTTCGCCATGGCCACCATGGCGTTCGCGATGATCGTCGGGGAACTCGTGCTCGCGCAGGGCGACCTCACCGGCGGGGGCATCGGCCTGGCCGTGCCGGGCTTCCCGGCGCCGTTCGATACCCCCGACGGTTTCTACTGGGGCCTGCTGATCGTCGCGGCGATCGTCACGTGGCTGTCGTGGAATCTCGCCCGCTTCATGTGGGGGCGCGCGCTCATCGCGATTCGCGACAACGCCGTCGCAGCGGCCGCGGCGGGCGTTCCGGTGTTTCGCGCGAAGCTCTACGTCTTCGTCGCCAGCGGCGTCACGGCCGGGCTCGCGGGGGCGCTGTTCGCTTCGCTGCAGAGCTACATCACGCCGGACACCTTCATCTTCGAGCTCGGTCTGTTCTTCTTCGTCTGCATCATCATCGGCGGCCGTGGCAGCATCGTCGGGCCGTTGCTCGGCACCGTGATCCTCACGGCGCTGCCCGAAATGGTCGCGCCGCTCGCCAAGCTCGGCAATTTCTTCTACGGCCTGATGCTGCTCGTGGTCGTGCTGCTGGTGCCGGAGGGCATCGGGCGCGTGGCCGAACTCGTGCTGGCCCGATGGCGCCCGCAGCCGCATCGCTCGCAGCCGATCACCCCGGACCTGCCGCGCCTGGCGAAGGCCGTTCAATGGACGCGCAACGACCGGTGAAAGCCCTGCGCGCAGACGGCGTCACCAAGCGCTTCGGCGGCGTCACGGCGCTGGAGTCGGTGAGCCTGGAGCTTCGTCCGGGCGAGATCCACGGACTGATCGGACCCAACGGCAGCGGCAAGACGACGCTGCTCAACATGCTGTCGGGCTACTACACGGCCGATGTCGGCACGATCCGGCTCGGCGACGAGGATCTCACGCGGCGGTCCGTGCAGACCCGCGCCCGATCCGGCGTGGCGCGCACCTTCCAGAAGCCGCGTCTGCTCGGCACGCTGTCGGTCCGGGCCAACGCCATGCTCGGTGCGTGGCCGTCGGTGCGCAGCGGCTTCGTGGAGACCCTGTGTTCGCTGCCGCGGGTCTTCCGCGAAGAGCGTGAATTGCGCGCCCGTGCCGAGGAACTGCTGCACGGCGTGGGACTGGGCGGGCTGCTGGACCGTCGCGCCAGCCTGCTCGAGCACGGCGAGCAGCGCTTTCTCGAGATCGCCCGGGGTCTCGCGATGCAGCCGCGCTTCCTCCTGCTCGATGAGCCGGCCGGCGGATTGACGACGACGGAGATCGCGCATCTGGCGGACGTCATCACGACGTTGCGATCGGCCGGACTCGGCATCCTGCTCGTGGAGCACCACACCGATTTCGTGTTCCGCGTGAGCGACCGCGTGACGGCGCTCAACCTCGGCCAGGTCCTCCGTCACGGCACGCCCGACGCCGTCCGGCGCGATCCGGAGGTCATCCGTGTCTACCTGGGGGCCTGACCATGGGTGACGCGGTGCGTCCCGGGAATCCGCTGCTCGCCGTCGAAGACCTGCACGTGGCCTACGGCAAGGCGGAGGTCGTGCACGGCGCATCGTTCGAGGTGCGGGCGGGCGAGTTCGTGGTGCTGCTCGGCCGCAACGGCGCCGGCAAGAGCACGATGCTGCACGCCGTGAGCGGGTTGATCCCGAAGCGCGGCGGGCGCGTGCGTTTCGAGGGCCGCGACATCACGGCGGCGAGCCCGCGCGAGATCGTGAAGGCGGGCATCGTGCAGGTGCTCGAAGGTCATCGGGTGTTCACGACGCTCACCGTGGAGGACAACCTGCTGCTCGGCACGTACGCGCGACATCCGCACGGCGACCGCAGCGGACTGGAGCGGATCTACGCGCTCTTCCCCGAAATGGCCGATCGGCGGCAGCAGCCCGCATCGCGCCTGTCGGGCGGGCAGCAACAGATCCTCGCCGTGGCGCAGGGCGTCATCGGCGAGCCGCGACTGCTGATCCTCGACGAACCCTCTGCGGGTCTCGCGCCGCTGGTGATCGACCGCATCCTCGACGTCGCGGCCGAACTCTGCCGCCAGGGGCTCGCGATCCTGCTCGTGGAGCAGCTCGTCGACAAGGCGCTGCGCCACGCGCACTTCGCCTACCTGGTCGAAACCGGTGCCATCGCCGGCCACGGGTTCGCCCACGACATCCTCGGCAGCGAAGCGCTGCATCGTGCGTATCTGGGCCACGAAGCCTAGCGACGCGATCTTTCGGAGCCCCTTGATGCCCGTCCACAATTCCACGCTCAATTCCGTCCAGAAGGCCTGCCGGATCCTGAAGGCCCTCACCGATCCGAAGACGCGCCGGCTGACCGAGATCGCCAACGCGACCGGGCTCAACAAGGTGACCACGCTGCGGCTGCTCGAGTCGCTCGCCACCGAGGGGCTGATCCATCGTGACGAAGCCACCAAGACCTACACGTACGGCGACGAGGCGTTCATCGTCGCGATCGCGCTGCGCCGCCGGCGCGATCTGCGCGAGGCGGCCCGGCCGAGCATGCTGCGGCTGGCGGCGCTGTCGGACGACACGGTCATCCTGTCCGTGCAGTCGGGCACGGAATCGGTGTGCATCGACCGGGAGGAGGGCACGTTCCCGATCCGGGCGAACCACCTCGAGGTCGGCAGCCGGCGGCCGCTGGGCGTGGGCGCCGGGAGTCTCGCCCTGCTCGCCTGGCTGTCCGATCCCGAGTTCCGGGCGGTCGTCGAATCGGTGCGCAGCCGCCTGAAGACCTATCCGGCACTCACGATCCGGCGCATCGAAGACGAGGTGAACGCGGCGCGCAGCCGCGGCTACGCCATGCTGCTCGATGCCGTGCACAAGGGACTGGGCGCGATCGGCATGCCGATCCTCGGCGCCGACGGCCGGCCGGTTGCGGCGCTCAGCATCGCCGGACTCAGCGAGCGCATCGCTGCGGGAGAGGCGCGGCTGGTCGAGGCGCTGCGCGAGGAAGTGCAGACCATCGGCGCCGCCCTCGCCACCTGCGCCGGGAAGTCGCCGAGATGAGCTGGATCTCGGGGGTCGGCCTGACGGCCTATGGCAAGCAACCGGGTCGCAGCACCCTCGATCTGATGAGCGACGCGGCGTCGCAGGCGCTCGCGGACGCCGGACTGGCGCGAGGCGACGTCGACGGCCTGATCTGCGGCTATTCGACGACGCTGCCCCACTTGATGCTGAGCGATCTGTTCGCGGAGCACTTCGGTCTCCAGCCGAGCTATGCGCACGCCATCCAGCTCGGCGGCGCCACCGGCTTCGGCATGGTGATGGCGGCCCACCACCTCGTGGTGTCGGGCGCGGCCCGGAACATCCTGGTGGTGGCGGGCGAGAACCGGCTCACCGGCCAGTCGCGCGATGCCGCGATCCAGACGCTGGCCCAGGTCGGTCATGCCGTGTACGAAGTGCCCCTGGGGCCGACCATTCCCGCCTACTACGGCCTGCTGGCCTCGCGGTACATGGCCGAATACGGCGTCACCGAGGCGGATCTGGCGGAACTCGCCGTCCTGATGCGGCGGCATGCCGGCACCCATCCGGGCGCCCAGTTGCGGGAACCGATCACGGTGGCCGACGTGCTCGCCTCGAAACCCATCGCCGCACCGCTGAAGATCCTCGACTGCTGCCCGATCTCGGACGGCGGGGCTGCCGTGGTCGTGAGCCGCGACCCCACCGGCGGCAGCCGCGTGCGCGTGATCGGAACCGGGCAGGCCCATCGTTACCAGCACATCTCCGCCGCTCCCGGCGTGTCCGCATCCGGCGCCGGTGAATCGGCGGCGCGCGCCCTGGCGGCGGCCGGGATCCGCGTGTCCGACGCCGGCTACCTGGCGATCTACGACAGCTTCACGATCACGTTGACGATCCTGCTCGAGGAGATCGGCATCGCGCCGCGGGGTGGAGCGGCCGCCCGGGTGCGGGACGGGCACTTCTCGCGTGACGGTGCGCAGCCGCTCAACCTGCACGGCGGCCTGCTGTCGTATGGCCACTGCGGCGTTGCCGGCGCGATGGCGCACCTGGTCGAGGCGCAGCGGCAGATGACGGGCCGCGCCGGGGATCGACAGGTGCGCAACGTGCCGTCCCTGGCGTTCCTGCACGGGGACGGCGGCGTGCTGTCGTCGCACGTCAGTCTCGTGCTGGAGAACCGGTAGCGCAGCGCGGCACCGGAGATCGAATGAATGGATGAGCGACAGGAGCGAGCGGCATGAACACTGCAGAAGGCGTTCTCGACTGGACGACCGGCACGGCCGGCGTCGCGTATCAGCATTGCCCGGCCTGCGCCTCGAACTGGGCCTTCCGCCGGACCTTCTGCCCTCGCTGCGGGTCGGTGTCCCCGGAGACGCGCCAGGCGTCGGGCGACGGCGTGGTCTATGCCGTCACCACGGTGACGCGAGCCCCCACGGACGAATTCCGCGCACTGGCGCCGTATGCCATCGTGCTGGTGGATCTGGCCGAAGGCCCCCGCGTCATGGCGCACGGCGTCGGCGGCCTGTCGATCGGCGACCGCGTGCGCGCCGGTTTCATCGACGTCGCGGGCCGGGTGCTGCCGCGATTCGAGCGCGCCTGACTCCTGGAGACCCAAGATGAAACGATTCCCCACGCTTCCGTTGGTCGCT
>JAXMFE010000015.1:0-110257 GCA_046347985.1 Burkholderiales bacterium | reverse complement strand
GCCACGCGCAACACCGTAATCGCCGGTGTAGCGCGCCCTCCATTCTCGGGAGAATCGCGCTCCGCGCCCTCCATTCTCGGGAAATTGCCCAAGTCTTAGGCAGTCCGTGCCCTCCATTCTCGGGAGAATCGGCGGCACCGAACGGGCGTTGCGCCGCACAACCGGCCGTACTCGCGCGTCTACCCCGTTGCACTCCGCGGGCAATCGTTGCGTGGGACGACGCGGCGAAAATCGGCCGCGGACCTCGAAAATTTGCTCACCGGAGCGCCCGCGGCAGGAATTGCCCACCGCACTACCGTCCCTTGCTGAGCCGCTCCAGTGCACGCGCGAACGCTCGCCGCAGAATCTCGGACATCTGCGGTGTGAGGCGGCCGAGGCTCGATCCGAACATGTTCAGGGGCTTCGTTCCCTTGCGGCCGATCTTCCACATGATGAGCCGAGCCACTCGCCGCACGTCATCCTCGTCGGTCACATCGAGCTTCTTGCGGACCCAGTCCTGCAACGGCTCGATCGGGGGATAGTGCGGTCTCGTGCCAAGCTCGACGGCAGCCGCGTAGTTCAGCGGCGAGAAGACCGCGGCCTGCACGTCGGGGCCTGAGTCTCGCCGCTCGGAGATGATCGAGGCCCGAAGTGCCTCGGTCACACCGACCGGCGTTGTGTCCTTCACCTCGCGCACGAGCAGCGAGGACGCCTCGTCGATCCCGGCCCCGATCTCCGATCTCACGACATCGGGTGCTCTCCGAAGCGTCTCGGCGTAGTGCACTGCCGGGGTGACGTCGAGGGTGTACTTCACGTCTCGCCCTTCGAGGCGGGGAGCGGTTCCAGCGCCCGGCGGTCACGACGAGCGCGCGTGACGGCGAGGTGCACCGACTGAGGCGAGAGATTCCAGCGGTCGCAGACGTCAGCCATGTTTCGACCGTTGTACTCGCGCAGGATCGAGGCGTCACGCGCGGCCTGGTCGAACCAGCTCACCGAGCTGCGAGACGGATTCGGCTTGGGGACGTACAGCTTCTGCCCGCCCCATGCGATCCCGACCCGCCGCGCGATCCGAACGCCGGCCTCGTGTGCTCGGCGGGGCGGACCACCCCATTCGAGGAACAGCGCTTCGATCGCGATTTCCGCAAGGTCGAGCACCAGCTCGGCGCCGGCGTAGGGAGCCGTCCCGAGGGTGCCGCGGGTGCCTCTTCGAACTCGATCGGCGGGTGCCGTCACGGCGCGTCTGTCCGTGCATTCGTGGTGTTCAACCGCATGGCCCGCTCCTCGATCCTCACCCTCGCCATTGTCATCAGCGCCACGCTCACCGGGATGCCGAAGCGCGAGGCAACCGTCTCGATGTGCATGAACGACGCGGCACGCGCGATCCGCCGATCGCGCGCCGTAATCGAGAACCACGACAGACCGTGCACGGTCTGTCGCAGGCGCGGGATCCTCAATTGCCTTGCCCCGTGCCGGACTGCCAGCGCCACGACCATGCGCACGGCCAGCGCCCGCGCGCGCTCGTGCGTCAGACCGTCTTCGGTCGAGAGCACGTGCTCGATCATTTCCGCCAGCTCGAACAGCAATTCGGGGCCGCTGCGTCGACCGCCCCGATGTCCGGGTTCCTCGCGAGGCGAGGTGTTCACCGGCGCCCATGCGGGCCGGCAAGCGCGCATAGCGCAGCACCCCGACCCGACCGATGTGCGACCAGGCATCGGCGTTCGCAGGGTGGAGGCGCTGCGCTATATGCGCCGGACATTCAGTTTCGCCCCGTCTCCGAGGGCATCGTTCAGCGCGGGCACGAGCACGTCGCGGATGTAGGACTGTGTCGGCGATCCCTCTCCAGAGAGATAGATGTTCACCTCGCGGGCACGCGGCGCGGCGATGCCTTGCACAGACGCAGGCGCGACTGGCACCGCGAAGCCGTCGCCGCCGGTCGTCACTGGGCCTGACGTGCCGCCGCTCGTCAGCACCGGCGAGCCGCTCGCACTGCCGAAGTTCGTCGCGCGGATTGCCTGGACGCGCGCGAAGCCCACGGCGACGGCCGCAGCAGCCGCAGCCGTCGCCAGGGCAGGGCCGACGATCGGAATGCCGACCAGCGCTGTGTAAGCCTTCTGAGCGCCCTGGTAAGTCGAGATGATCGTCTCCGCGATCGCGCCCGCCTTGCCGATCTCGAAGAGCGCACGGCTCTTCGTCTGCATCAGTCCGCCGATCTGCGAGAAGAAGAACGATGCCGCGTTCAGGTTCATCGAGTTGTACCGCTCACGCATCGCGTAGCGGCTGCGCTCGCCTTCCTCAGCGATGCGCGACAGATCGAACTCGTACTGGAGCTTGAGCTGCTTGCGTGCATCGTCGTATCCGCCCGCGATCTCCAGTCCGAGCGCCTCGGCGTTGTCGATGACCTGGAGCCGTCTCCGATAGGACTCCTCGACGAGCTGCTCCTGTGATTTCAGAAGCTGCTCGATGTTGTGGAGCTGAAGCTCGACCTGCGCGCGCGCCGAGTTGGCGGACGCCTCTGCCGTCCTGTCTCGGGTCCGAAGCTCGGCGCCTGGTGCCGTGTCGGAGTACATGCCAGGGGGTAGCCCTTGCGCCCCCGAGGCGGAGAACGCTGCCCGCATGTTCTCGGCCTTGAGGGCCGGCGACAGCGCGACCTGTCGGAACATGCCGGCGATGCTGTCCGGCGGCACGAAACTCACCTTGCCGGGCTTGAAGAACTCGTTGATGAGTTCCTTCGACTTTTTCGTGATGTCGGCGATGTCGCCGGCCATCTCCTTGATGATCTCCTTCGCGCCCTTGAAGTCCCCGGAGATCAGCGATCCGATCGCGGAGGAGACGCCCCCGATCGTCTTGCCCGTGATCGCTGCGATACCGCCAACGGCGATCAATCCGGCGGCCATGCCCTTCAGCACAACGATGATTGCTTCGGAGATCGTCTTCAGCTTGGTCGTGTCGGAGGTGAGGTTGACCAGAATCTCGCTGACCTTGGCGAGAGGTTCGATCAGTGCTTTCCCGACGTTGGTGCTGATGCCCCCAAGTGCGTTCGATAGCTTGTCGACGTTGTCGTTGAACTTGTCGGCTGCCTTGGCCGTGTTCGTGTCGATGATCTGGCCGAACCTCTCGGCCTCGGCATAGCTCTCCTTGAACGCCTTCGACCCTCCTTCGAGGACGCCGATCATTCCCGCGCCCGACTTGCCGAAGATGTCGGTGGCGATGCGAACCTTGTCGAAGCGATCCGGCACGTTCTCCAGCGCATCGGCAATCGCGAGAATCGCTTTGTCGGGACCGAGCTTCTTCAACTGGTCGGCTTCGAGCCCGAGTTGATCAAGGGCTTTCGCTGCCGCGCTCTTGCCGGAGATGTCTCCCTTCGATATCGCCTTGCTCATGGCCGTGAGCGCGGTTTCGAGTTGCTCGGCCTTCACGCCGGCCTGTCCCGCCTTGTACTGCCACGCGGACAGTGCTTCAGTCGAGACGCCGAGTTTCGTGGAGACTTCGTTGAGCTTGTCGGCGTTGTTGATCGCGTTGCGCAGCATGGCGATCCCCGCGGTACCTGCCGCCGCGGCAGCAGTCGCGACGACCTTCGCAATCTGAGCGACGCGCTCGCCGATGCGGGATGTGTTCTGCCCCATCTCATCCGCACTCTTCGAGATGAGTCCGCTCTGCTTGTTCACGTGCGACGCGGTATCGTCGAGCGCGCGCTTCGTGTGCTCTGCGAAGTTCGTGACGGTGGGCGCGGCCTGGTCTGTCGCCCTGAGGACAACCTTGAACTCGCCGCCTTCGGAGCCTACTGCCATCGCCGCGCCTCCACCGTCACTCGTTCGAGGCGTCGCGCTGCTGACGCGCGCGCTCCTCGTCTACCCGTCGCACCTGCGCACGAACCACGTCGATCGCATCGACGAAGGCCGCGTGCTGGTTCGCCCAGCCGCCGGGGATCGGAAGGATTCCCTTCTCGACCCAGCCATACGCCATCAACACGTCCCGCCATTCACGAAGCAGCAGGACCGGGCACGCATTGCCGCCCGTGTCTCGGCTGTCCCATGCCCATTGAATCGGCTCATCGACCGTGCAACGGGTCGGGAAGTCGAGCTTCAGCGGACACTGATCGCACGTGCCGCCCCGGAGCCAGGCCGAGGCGGCACGCGCTAGTTTTTTTGGTCGTACTCCGAGATCTTCGACAGGCGCAGGATCTCGAGGCACAGCTCGTTCAGGATGCTCGGCGTAGCGCGTTGCGCGAACTCAACCGGGGCGCACGCGTAGGGCTTGCCGTCCTGGTCGATGAGGCCGCGCACTTCGACCAGGCCGATTGCGACGGCGATGCGGTCTTGTCGCTGGGACTGGAACAGCTCCGCCCAATTGGTGTCGCCGATGATCGCTTCGATCTCGGCGTCCTCCTCGGCGGACAGGGCGCGCTCCTCGTTGTCGGCGCGTTGCTTGATCCCGAGCACCCGGTTCGACTGATCCAGCGTCAGGCGCGATTCCTTGAGGTACTCGCCCATTTCAAGCCAGGTGAGCGGACGCAGAACGAAGATCGTCGGCTTGTCGCTGTCGCGATCCTCTTTGAGGATGTACTCGGTGCGACTGGCGGGATTGATGATGCGAACGGACATTCGAGAACCTCGGCGGTCAGGTGATGCGCAGCGCGCGCAGATACTCGCGCTCCGCGTTGATCCTGCGGGTTGCCTCGCACTCGTCGAACGGCGCGGCATTCCACGCCTCGATGAGGCGCTCCCTCGCCGGTGCGGGCAGACACGAGCGGCGAATCGCCGCGGTTGCCGCGAGGCAGGATCGCGCCTCCGCGTCGTTGTAGCGTTGCGGCGAGGACGTCATGCCACCGCGCCCTTGTAGAACGGACGGAAGTCGGTCACGGCGCCGCCGTAGATGTGGCGGATCTTCAGCGTGATCCGGTCGTTGCTGAAGATCGAACCGGAGCTGGGCACGTCCTGGATGAAGAACTCAGGATCCTCGCGCCCGTCGAGGAAGCCCACCTCGATGCCGTGTCGCGCATTCGGATCGGCCGCGAGCACCCAGTCATTGGCGTCGGTCCAGTCCCACACGGGAACGACCTCGATGCCTTGATTCTGGATGAAGAAGCGATCGTTGTTCGTGTCGCGCACGAGCAGATTGTTCGCCAGCTCCTCCAGCTCGTAGGGCACGAGGAGGTACTTGCCTCGGAGGTGAAGACGCTCCGTCGAACCGTACTCGGCCTGCTTGCCCATCGCCAGCCAGGCGGCATAGAGGGACACCGCGGAGAGCGCGCTGCTCCCGAGGTTGCCGTGCGTGGCGTGGAACAGCGCGACGCCGTCGTAGATCGTCGCATTCGTCCGGAGGAAGTCCAGCACGAAGCTCCCCAGCGTCCGGGCGGCCGCCGTCGCCAGTCGCTTCGGGATCTCCCGGATCAAGCCGACGTCGTCGTTGGCAATCGCCTCCAGCGTGATGGTCTCGGTGCCGCCGCGCTTGGTCGCCGCATAGCCGATTGCTTCGTCGCCGGGCGAGGAGAGTGCCTGATAGGCGCTGCCTTCGGTGACAGCCGGGAGCGCTCCGTATCCGCCCATGCGCACGGAGTAGTGGGTGCGGAAGTCGTTCAGTCGCCCGACCTTGGCGACCTTGCGCCAAACGAGCGTGTTCGCCATCTGCCGCGAATACTCGGCCTGAAGCGCGCGGTTGAGCGCCTGCCCCAGCACATCCGAGAAGGTCGACGTGTCGACCGCTTCGGCGAAGCGGGTCATGACCGCGAGGCGGTCGAAGTTCACGTCCTCGACGCGGCCGGTGACGCGTCGATCCCCCGTGATGGACACGTATGCCTCGCGGAAGGAACTGACGGCGCCGGAGAAGAAACCGTCGAGGATCTCGTCGGCGTGTCCCCTCAGGCCGGGGGTGTCGGTCGACTCCCGCCGGGAAAGGCGATTGGCGTAACTGTTCGCAGCGTGCATGGGCAGACTCCTGGATGCGATGGCAGAGGGCCGCTCAGCCCTCGAAGCGCCAGCGGTAGCCGATGGCTCCGAGGCTGTCGATGATGGCTTTGCGGTGCGCCTCGGTATGAGGGCCGAGCCCCTGCGAGCAGTCGACCAGCGGCCGCAGCGCTCCCATGCTCCCGGGTGCCACGGTGGGCAGGTAGCCGCGCCGGTCGAAGCCGTTCGAGTTGCCCGAGCGGAAGTGCATCATCACGTCCTGCACCGCGGCGAGCTGAAGGAGGATCTCGGCGAGCGCGGGTGCTGCGGACATGTACTGCGCGGCCAGGTGGGAGAAGACGGCGTCGAGGAGATGGCCGATCTCGACCGCGTAGCGCTGCCGCAGCGAGTTCAGTTCGGCATCGAACGCGTCGATGCGGCTCTGAAGCGTTGCGGACACGCGCTCGGCATCCGCGACACGGCGCCGCTCGCCCTCCAATTGCACGCGCAACTGCTCGATTCGGTCCGCAAGCTCCACCGCTGCGGCAGCCTCCATGAGCGACGGATCGAGCCCGGCGAAATCGGCCATGCGCTCGACGCGCTCGGCGTCGATGCGTTCGATGTCTGCGCGTGCTGTCTCGATCGTCTCCAAGGTCCGATTGCGGGCCTCGTGCAGCGCATTGCGCTCACCGGAGATGCTCTCCAGCCGCGAGACGACGTCGGACTCCTTCGCGAAGGCGGGGATGGGGCATCCGGCGAAGAGCGTGGCTTTCGCGCTCTTCGGGTCAACCGGCTTAGCGGCCTCGGGTTGCGACTGCTTCCAGAACTTCAACATCGGCGCTGCTCCCGTTCGGTGTACGGGGAGCATCTTCCCGCCGCGAGATCGCCGACCGGGATGCGTTCAGTTCAGGAAATGGGGGCGCGTTTCGAGCGCGTGCGCGCCTTGAGAATCTTGCGCACGTGGGCAGTGGTGAGCTGGTATCGGCTCGCCAGTTCAACGAGGTTGCGACCGTTGAACTCGCGGCGGATTTGCACGTCTCGGATCGACGCGCGCAGCGTCACGGCCCGGGGCAGGTAGAACTCGCGCCCGCCGGCATAGTCGGCGAGCGCGAGGAGGGCGGTGCGGGCATACCCGTCCGCGAGATCGTGCCGAATGCCCAGGCGCTCGAACGACGCGCGCAGCACGGCGAGAAGGATCTCCGTGTGTGCACCCCATCGCTTGGTACGCCGAGGCGACTCCGGCCCCGGCCCGCCCGCCTGGTGCTCCGCCGCCGGCCGCTGGAAACGAATCTGGCGCACGTTGGACGGCAAGGGGGCGGGAACCGTCACCGGACGCAACGGCGTTGCGTCCGGTGTGGGGTCGAACAGGTCGCCTGAGAGGGGCGACGGATCTCTTCGCGATCCTGCGATCATTACTGGAGCGTCGCTCCATCGGCTACCCGGTCGGCGCCGGTGCCGTCGCCCCATCGGCCGGCATTGAAGATCGACACCATCTCGAAGCCGGAAGGGGTTTCGTCGATCAGAAGGATGCCGATGTCGAGAAGGCGAATCCCAAGCATGCCCAGCGTCTCGGCTATCTGCCGGGCAGCGTGCGTGGCGCTCGTTAGCTGTTGCTCGACACCCAATTGGTTGCAGGTGACGAGAATGACGCCCGTCGCATCGAACCTCAGCGCCTCGCGGGTGATCTGCCGCAGGATCGCCACCCGTCCACAGGGGTAGGTGTCCGACCAGCCGTTGATCCATTCGAAAGTGTCGTGCTTCTCGTTGTCATCAACCACGCCGACCACCTCTCGCCGATCGTCCAGGTAGAGGCGCAAGCCGATGGTCGTCAGACCCTTTTCGTGGATGTGTTCGCGCTCCCGCTCCTCGACGAAGAACTTCACATCCAGGGTCGATCGCATCGGCCAGGGACGAGGTGTACCCTGTTTCTCATAGGTCGATTGAGTGACGGCGGTCGGGGTGGGGGTGGGGATAGAATTCGTCTCAGCCATGATGTTGCTCCTAGAGGTGTGCGTCGTGGTCAGAGGCGGCGCAGCGTTCCTGCGCTGTTCCGCCTCGCTGTGATCCCGACCCGTCCGGGCCAGGAAACTCTGAATCCTTCGGTGTAGGTGCCAGGGCATCGAGGCGGGCGTCCAGCGCCGCCACCACCAGCTCGGGAGCGTCGCTCGCGCGCAAGCCGGCCCGGAAGAGCCGCCCCATGAGCCAGGTCCGGATCGGCGGCAAAACGGGGCGGCGCCGCCCGTTCTTCGTCGCGACGCCGAAATGCGTCGGCGCCGACGGCTTCGTCTCAGCGACGGAGGAAGTGTCGCTCGCACGGGAAGGGCCGTCCGAATGCGTCGACGTCGCCGCATTTGGAGACGGGTTCAAACGGGCGACGTCACCCGTTTTCCGCGTGAAGCTGCTCATGGATTGCGCAGGCGCTGCCGAGATGCGCGGCTGACCACTGGGGGCGAGACGGTGCGGCGCCCGGAGACAGCCGTCCGGGCATCGAGCAATTGCCGGAGACGCTGGACCCCGCCATAGGCCGCGATCGCCTCTTCGGCCAAGCGCAATGCCAGCGCGAGGCGCTGCGCCGGGTCGGTCGGGATCGCGAGCACTCCGGCGTCCGAGACCGCGGCCGCGCCAGACGCGCCAGGATCGACGCACGCGGTCCCGATGCGGCATCCGGTCGTTTCGCCCGAGACCCCCCCGTTATAACGCGTTATAACGGTGTCCTTGCCGCATTCCCCATGCTCGTTCGCACCCTGCGAAGTCGTGACGGGCGACTCTTCGGCACCGATCCTGATCGCCATCAGACCATCTCCGGCCGGCGCAACACCGGCCCGAAGACCTCGGCCGCGAACGTCGCGGCGCCCACCACCACCGCGATCGGATCGAAGGCACGAGGCGCGAGCCAAGCGGCGCTGACGATGGCCATGCGCGCCGCGCTTTGCCGAGTATCGGCCTTGGAACGGTAGGGCGAGGCCCCGCGGTAGCGCCGCCGCTGCGGCGCTCTGATGCACGGCGGGCGCTCGATCAAGTGATGACGTTCCAGCCGGATGACCAGACGGCTTACTTCGGCCAGCAACAACTTCGCCTCGCCGTAGCCGTGCGCCGCGAGCGCCTCGGCGATCTCGGTTTCATGCAGCACTTCGAGGTGTGGCCAGACCAGCGCCCACAACGCGGGGTCCGTGACCATGCGGGGCAGCGAGGCCCGCGCCGCGGCCCGGCGCTCCCACAGTCGTTCCAGCACCGTGCCGAAGCGTATCGCTCCAGATCAGCGGCGGCACGATTTGCAGGCGGCGTCCAGGCCCTTCGATCATGCAGCAGCCGGCGGCGTAGGCGGCAGCCGGGGCGATCACTTCCTCGCAATGTGGCCACTTGCCCCTTCGTCGCATCGACCTGGTCGGCCCCGAAGATCAGCCGCAGCGCCTGGACGATCTCGCCGTCCGTGTGAGTGGGCAGCATGCGCACTGCTTGATACGCCTGTCGGTCGTCGAGAATCAGCGTCGGCACCTGCCAGCCGAGTTCGCGTCCGATCAGGTGACACGCCCAGGCGCGGACGCTCTCGATCTGCTGCGGGTCTGGATCCGGGAAGCATCAGCATCCGGGAGTAACTCCGTGGGAGGTGAAGCGGAGGAGTAGTGCCGCGGGCGCGCCGCGCAGGCGCGCGACTGCCCGAGCGAGCGTCCGGGTGTCGAGTTCGGGCGCGTTTCTGCCGAATTCACGTCGCAGCCATCGATCCAGGTGTCGGCGGGCTCCGATGCAAGAGCAGCTCGCCCGCCACGTACAGCGTTCCCACCGATCGCCAGGCGGGCAGATCGGGCGAACGCTCTCGGGCGGGCAGGCGCGTCCGGTCGATCTCCATCAGCAGCGCATTGACGCGCGCCGCGTCGAGCATCATCGGCAGGCGCACCCCACCGATCCGACGCAGCATCGCTGCGAACAGCGGCCAGGGCACCCGGCGCCGCAGGCGCTCGGCGTGGATCGTGATGAGGAGAGACTCCGAGAGCATTCGCGCGGGCTCCGTGCTCAACGCCCGGCCGCCGGAGCGCTGTCCGCTCCCGCCGCTTCGTGCTCGCGGAAACGGCGGTGCCCTTCGTCCACGCCCGAGAAGAACGCGTCGGCCTCGGCCGTGCCGACGACGAAGGGCACCGCAATCCGCCGGCCCTCGAACCGGAACGCCAGGGCGGCGCGGCAGCCGGCCTGATACGCGGGACTTCGAGGCGTGCGCGTCCGATCGCCGAAGGCGGACTGCATCACCTGATCGACGATGCCTCGCGACGGATCGCTCACTGCCCGGCCCCGCACAGGCCGAGGACGTCTTGCGCCGTCAGATCGAACTTCTCCCCGTGCACGATGCTGTTCGTGCTCGCGTCCACGAGGCGGCTTCCGCGGTTGCCGATACCGACAGGGGTGCGCGGACTTGCGCGCGAACCATCCTCTTTGCGCGTGCTGCGCGGCGGGCACGGGATTCGAGGGCGGATTGCGTCGAGGATTCGAGGGCGTATTCATCGTTGCTCCGGGACGAGTCATCGAAGAGGGGCGCTCGAGCCAGAGCCCGAGCGCCGAGTCAGCCAGTGCAGCACCCACGCGGCGCCGTTCGTCAGCCCGCCGGCTGGAAGGCAACCTGTCGAAACAGGCTGGCAAGGGCGGTTCGGGGAGTGCTCCCCGGCGGCGCGTGGACGAAGGCCGAACGCACTGGCAGGCGTCCGGCGCGAATTGGGAGCGCACGCGGCGGTCGGCGTCGACGCATCCGGACACGCTTCGGGCAAATGTTGCGACGTCGCAACATTTGGAGGCAGCACGCCCATGCGCTCTTCGCCTCCCGTCTGCCTCCACTGGCTCCGCATCCGTCCAGCGGAAGACTGACTGTCCGGTGTTCGATCGAAGATCGTCTTCGAGCGCTGGACCATCGGCGCCCGCGGGCCGGTATCGCGCTCCGGTCGAAGGGGTCTCCGCGAGCGCTGGCACGCCCGGACGGGAGGGAATCGACTTCTTCAGGTAGCCCGCCGTGCGAAGGTCGGCGAGGTATGCCTTGACCGTGCCCGACGACACCGGCCGCTCGTCGCTTGAAACGGCCCCTGCGATGTTCTCCCAGGTAAAGCGACGGAACACGCGCGCTGCTTTCCAGATCGCCTCCTGCAGCGCGGTGAGACCGTCGACGATCGCGCCGCCCTTCGTGACTTGCGGTGCTTCGGCGCCGGCATCCACCGCCAGGCGGTACTGTTCTTCGTCGCCGATCGCGATCGCCATGAATGTCTCGTGTCGGTCTGGAAGCCGCCCGTCTCCGCCGCGATTCGGTCCTCGACACCACGATGCCGGCCAAGCCGAGCGCATGGACGTACGACTGCACTGCTGTCGGGTGTGCCTTCGCTCGCGCCGATCTCGGTCAGCGTCCACCACTGTTCGCCGCGATCGCGCACCACTTCGTAGACGCGCTGACGCAGCAGCAGACCACCCCACCGCGGACTCGTCGACCGGCTTCCGACCCCGCGGCATCAGCGCACCACTCGCAGGGACGATTCGACGCCTGTCCGTGCCGCTCGCGCCAGGTCTTCGCGTCCACGCGCTCCAGGCAATCCCGCCGTGCGAGATCAGCCAAGCGCCGCAGCGCGTTCACAATGGCCCGACAATTTCCGTCGTGCTCACGCCGCAGCAACTCAAGCAGGTCGTCGGAGACGGTGACCTGCGGCGTGTAGACCTTCGCGAGCATGGCCGCATCTTCGATCGACACATCGATCGTCTTCTGCCAGAGAATTACTCTGCTGGCGAAGGCGTTGTCTTCCCTGCTCTTCAGCCCTTCGGCAGCGTCTCGTCGCCCAGGACGCAGAACCGCGCGTCGCACTCGTCGTGAATATCACGCAGCATGTGCACGGCGCGCGTGCCGGCAATGAAGCTGGAATTCGTCGATGACGATCAGCCGAGGCCGTGCCCTCAGCTCGGCCAGAATGCGTTGGAAGCTCTCGATGTAGTCCGACCCGGCTCGAGCAGAAGCTCCATGCACAACTTCGCGGCCACCGTGCGTGGCGTGTCGATCGCGTGCAACTGAACGAAGGTCGCACCCGTCGTCCCCACGAGCTGCGCGGCCATGTGCGACTTCCCCGCGCCGTTGGCACCGTGAATCACTACGATCTTCTCCGGACCGTCGGCCCGAAGCGCGACCAGGCCGGCACGTGAGAGCGCCAGCGCGCAGCGCGTCGGCGCGTGCCGCGTTGCACTTGAAATCTGAATCGGCGTCGACATAAACTTGGCTCTCCTTCGTTGCGTCTCCGGGTGGCGGGGATCAGGCCCCGGCGTTTCCGCGCCGGGGCTTGTCTTTTCTGTTCATCCGAAGCGGGACTTCGGACCATCCGTCCCGGTCGCGGCGCGTTGGTCGAACTCGCGAAGCTGTTCGTACTGCGGGCCGAAGAGGCTCGCGTTGACGTCGTGCCACTGCCGGAATTTCGGATGGAGCGACGCGCCGGATCCGATGCGCTCGTGCAGCGCCGACCAGAACGCGAAGCGGTCTTCGTCATCGCGAAAGGTCCTCCATGCGCCGCCGTCGAAGTCGATGGCAACCGGCGAACGCGCGGACGTCGATGCGGCAGCCTCCGCAGACTGCACCTTGCATTGCTTCGTGCGCTTGCTGGGCTCCGCCCGGGTCATGCCGGGGGCGTCATGGCTCGACACCGCGGCGAGCACGGTCACGTTGGAGAACTGGCCTGCCCGACGTTGGAAGTGATCCATCGCGAGGCGCTGCACGTCGGGGCCGTCTTCTTCAACTCGCGCTGCTTCTGACGCAGGAGCTTCAGCGCGATCCTTCGTAGGCTGCGCGGCACTTGGCCGCCCACTCGGCGCGGTCGATACCTGCGAGTTCAGGATTCAGGGCGACGGAAGGGAACCGATCGTCATCCTCGAACACCAGCACCCGGCCGGCGTCTGTCGGTGCTCGCGCACTGCGACTCGAGATCCGCTCAAGCGTGGCGGGCAAGCTCAGGCGGAATAGTCGCGTCCCTCGATGCGCAGCCCCTCTTCCGACCGTCGCGACGCCTCGACCGGCCGGGCGCAGCGCTGCAGCCCGAGGAGCGGGATCTGTGCTGGATGGAGGCGCGACCACTTCCCGATATGGCGGGCAGCCATATCGTTCGGCGTACAGCCAATGCCCCGATGCACTTCGTTGTGGTAGGTCACCGACCAGGCGTCGACCTGCTGAAGCTCCACTGTCCGAGCCCGTTGGCGGTCAGCTTTCGCTTCTCGCCCTCGCTGGTCGAAGGTCACTTCCTCGCGGATCGCTTGGCGCTCGGCGACGTTGCGACCGATGTGCGAATCGAGGAGCGGAAGAGTTGATCGGACAGCGTGGGTGCGCGCGTTCGACGAACGGCTTCTGGTCTCCGCTGTAGGGCGGTGCGATGTGCACGTCGATGTTGAAGGCCCTGCATCCGAGGAGAATGCGCTTGCTGACGAACTCCTTGCCGTTGTCTACGCGTATGGCCTCGGGCACGCCGTGCTCCGCGATGTAGCGCTTCAACACTTCGGCGACAGCGTCGGAGCTTTCCGAGTCGACGACGACGTCCACGCGTCGCCGCGTGAAGACGTCCACCGCAGACGCGACTGCGTAGCGCTCTCGTCTCGGCACAACACATTCGCCGGAGAAGTCCAGTTCGACCAGTTCGTTCGGCCGCGCCACCTTCGCGGCCATGTCACCGACCGCAGGCCGCATCGAGCCTTTCGCGCGATCGCGTGCGCAGAGCGAACAGTTCACGCTCGTGCTCCGCGAGATACGCGCGACGGAAGGCGCGGGTCTGCTTCAACGACGGAAGCGGAACGATGTTCGCCTGCATCAGAGCTTCGACCAGGAGCTTGTGGAGCCACTCGTCGGACTCCTGCATCTTCCGGTTCCGCACGATCAAGCTCTCCGCGATGCGGGCTTGATCGGGGTGAGCCTTGAAGTGTCCGCGCTCGGTTGTGGTCCTCGTTCGACGGTCCGACAGGGCGCGGCCGGCGCCGTCCTTCTCGAACGCCGCCCACGCCTTGCGCGTGTCATAGTCGAGGCGCGGCCAGTCGTCGTACACCGACGGCAACAGTCTGCGGGCGCGGGAGTTGAAGGCGTCGGCGTAGAGTTCAAACGCCGCTCGCTTGTGGCCGTGTGCGAGCGCGATGCCGCGCTCCGCGAAGAACTGCCGAGCGTCAATGGCGATCTCGGCGAACGTGGCCCCTTTCTGGGGTCTCTTCTTGAGGGTGGCGCGTGTCATGGATGGTCCCGGTGTGCGTTGCGGTGCGCGGCGGGACCGGCCGCGATGTCAGTGGAATGGTGCACAATCAGGCGGCGCGACGCTGGAACCCATCGTCCGCCGCCGCTGAGTCGGTCTCGTATGCACCGGGCCAAAGTCGATCCGGCGTTGTGCCGAGGATGTCGGCGATGTGTTCCGCGATTCGGCGTGAGCGCATTCGGCCGTGAATGACCTGATGCACCGAGTTGATGTGCACGTCGAGGGTCTCGGCGATGTGCTTTTGGCTTGCCCGTCGTTGGCGAAGTCGTGCAGCGATTGAGTGGCGGTCCATACAAGCACTCCGAGGTCGACGTAATAGTGACGGAACGTCACATGAAAACACGAAACGCAATTAGTAAAACACACTTCGTTTTTAGGTGTCAATCGTCGTTCGTATGGCAGAACTGAACGCTGCGGAGATCTTCGAGAGAGCAAAGTCGGTCGCGGGTGCGCGAACCGACTCGGAACTGGCAACCCACTTCGGTAAGACGGCGAACCAAATATCTGTCTGGCGTCAAAGGAACACGATCCCAATTGAGCCTCTGTTGGCCTTTGCCGACTCCCAGAACCTGTCACTTCGGTGGCTTCTGACCGGTGACGGACAGATCGCGACAAGCGACAGAATTGACGTTGGGCAGTTCGTAGAGATCCAGATCGCCACGCGTCTGGGGTATGAGCACTCCAAGTTCGACGACTCATGTTCGCGGGCCGCTCTGCGGCTCGCGTTTGGATCTGAGGCGCACGGTCTGTCTACGGCACTGGCAGAGCTTGATGAGATCGAAGTGATGCAGCGAATCGAAAGGGCCTTTGACAACGCTCTCCCGGGGGTAGCGGCCGCGGTGATCTATAACCAGCTGCAACGCACCGACCTGACCGCTGACGAACGAACGTCGATGCTCTTATGGGGCGCTGCGATGACCGGCGCGCCTCCTGAGCGCGATCCGGTGGCGGAGCAAGCGTCTAGGCTGATACGAGTGAAGCGACGCGCAGTGATGGACAGGGCGCAGAAGCGCTTGATCGAGGCGAAGGCCCGAAGTCCGGCCCACTCTCCGATGCCGACCGAGGGTGGTGAAACGGGCGTGAGCAAGCGGGGGACGAGTGGCGATCTTTGACGCGTTTCGTCCAATGATTGCCGACGGTGATTCGGTGCTCTTGGCGGGGAACACGCTCGCAACCATTCTCAGCCTAATCGGGCAGTTCAAGGCTGAGCGCAAGGCGTCGGAACAGGTTGGTGTGAAGCCGTTTGTTGAGTACCTGCTCAACAACCAGCGGCGCGATCTTGCCGAGCTGATCCAGCGCAATATCGACGCGTCGGATGAGATCGCCGAACTCCTCTCTCGAAGCGCGGATGACGTCCGGGAGCAGCTCGAACGAATCGATGCCACCTTGGCGTCCCTGGTCGCTCACGTCGCCCCCGAACTCGCGAACGTCGCACGTGCTGTACACCCCCGAGCCGTTCTCTCGGCTCAGGCCGGGAGCCTCGTCCGCCAGCTTGCGGCAGGCAGTGGGGACGTTCTGCTCGTCTACATGGACGGCCGGAACCAGGCGCACCCGGGAGACGGCTCCGGTGAGTACGACGTCCCGGAACCGCGGCACCTCGACGAGGACGTGGAGCAGCTCGTCGCGCTCGGTCTGATCCGGCCCGATCGGCAAACTGAGGACGGATTCGTCATCACCCGGGCAGGAATGGCATTCGCCAAGGCATTCAGCCCCTGAACCAGTCCGGACGACAGCAACGGCGTTGCATCCGGTGGGCGCTGATTTGCGTTGTGCGGAGTGTCATTCCGGACTGGCGGGTACCGTCATCGCGCCCCCGATTTTCCCGCGAGTTCCTGGAAGCCTCGTTGTTCGCCATTCTGGAAAGATTGGGGGGCGTGGCTGCCTATTTATTGGGCAATTTGGCAAAGTTGGAGGGCGCGACCAGGCCGTCTCTGGCGGCCCGTTCTTCTGTCCTAAGTGGCCGTTCTGTCTCGGTATTTCCCGCTCGATCCCGTTCAATCCCGCCTTTCGTCATTCTGGCAAGGATGGAGGTCTTCCTACAGCGACAGCGATTCACCGCGCAGCACCCTGTAGAAGGCCCTTCAATCTCGGGAGAATGCAGGAAACCGGGATCGTGCGAGATTGAAGGGCCTTCTACACGCGGGCTCCTCGCCGGTGAGCCGGCAATACGGGTGGCCTTTTCGGTCCACGGATTGCACGGGTCTCGACAGATTCCGGCGCCTCAAGGTGGACTTCTACGCCCCATGGCTTCGTGCATATTCGGTGGAAGTCAGAAGATGCCGCCGCCGTCGCGCTCGATCAACCTGCCCAGCACGCTCTCCGCCAGCGGTTCTGTCCGCTGGCGTTCTCACTGACCCTGGCCGAGCGCGTAACCCGGGTCGCCGTCGAAGGTGCAAAGGTTCTCGGTCTTGATGAAGTCCAGTCTGTCACCGTCGAGATTGCGCAAGAGCGCCACGATGTCCGAATGTGAGACCGCACGCGGCTGATCGTTGCCATCCACGCCGATGAAGCGGCAACGCCAGTGGTCGGTGCAGAAAGTTTCGGGAAATCCGCCGGGCCAAACTTTGACCCCGCGGTTCGTGATCATCTGCAGTTTGAATCCTGCGCAAGCAGGCTGATGTGCGAGTGTGGCCAGACGACCGGCCAAGTAGTCGGGCGTGGTATCGGTGGCATGCACGAAGACGTCGACGCCAACGATCTCCTTCCGTGCGACAGGATGTTTCGTGTACGAGGGCGCCGGCGTGCTGCGGGGTTGCGGTGCATCTGCGTACTCGACTGCGCGGAGCCTGCCGGGCTTCGATCCGAGGCGCTCGATGACGGCATTCGCGAAGTCCATGCTGCTCAGTGCGTCTCCCGCGGAGTGCTCGCCCCGGAGATCGGCTGTGACTACGCCGTCTTCGATCGTGCGCAGCCACGCGTTGTGCACCTTCGCAGCCACGGTGCTCTGGCGAATGTGCACGAGCATCATCACGGCCGCCAGCAGCAGGCCGCTGGGATTCGCGATGCCCCGGCCCGCGATGTCGGGGGCGCTACCGTGAATGGCTTCGAACATGGCCACATGCTCGCCGATGTTGGCACTGCCGGCCAGTCCCACCGAGCCCGTCATTTCCGCCGCGACGTCGCTGAGAATGTCACCGTAGAGATTGGGCGTAACGATCACGTCGAAGCGCTCTGGCCGGGTCGCCAATCGCGCCGCGCCTATGTCGATGATGAAGTGATCGGCCGAGAGATCGGTGTACTCGCTCCTGATCTCATCGAAGACCTTGTGGAAGAGTCCGTCGGTCATCTTCATGATGTTGTCCTTGGTCATGCACGTGACCTTCCCCCGCCCGTGCGCACGTGCGTACTCGAAGGCGTATCGGATGATCTTCTCGCAGCCCGGGCGCGTGATGAGCTTCAGGCATTGGAATACCTCATCCGTCTGGCGGTGTTCGATGCCGGCGTACAGATCCTCCTCGTTCTCGCGAACGATGACGATGTCCATCTTCGGATGCCGAGTCGCGACGAACGGGTGGTAGGTGACGCAGGGCCGGACATTGGCATAGAGGCCCAGCGTCTTGCGGATCGTTACGTTGAGGCTCTTGAAGCCTCCACCCTGAGGCGTGGTGACGGGAGACTTCAGGAAGACCTTCGTTCGGCGCAAGCTTGCCCACGCTTCGGGGGCGATTCCGGCGCTATGGCCGGCCAGGTACACCTTCTCCCCGATATCGATGACTTCGGGAGCAAGGCGTGCCTCTGCGGCTTCGAGCACCTTCAGCGTGGCGGTCATGATCTCGGGGCCGATGCCGTCGCCGTGGGCGACAGTGATGGGGGTCTTGTCGGGCATGGTGTCGGTACTCGGGTTCGTTTCGGGTGAAGCGAGAATAGTTGTCGTTCGCCATCGATAAAAATGATATTTTGTGATGCAAAGCATTGGTGGATTCAATGAAAGAACTCCCCCCGATCCGCGCGACGCTTGCCCAGTTGCGTACGTTCGAAGCAGTGGCTCGCCTCGGTGGCGTCGGCCGGGCGGCCAGATCCTTGCACTTGGCACAACCTACCGTGTCGACGCAGATGCGTGAGCTCGCCCGGGCCGTGGGGCTGGATCTGTTCGCGCCACAGGGGCGGGGAATCGCACTGACCGACGAGGGCGAGCTTCTGCTGGGGGTCGCGCGCGATCTGTTTGCCCGATGGCTTCGATTCGAGGAAGACGCCGCCGACCGGCGGGGCATGCACAGTGGGCGATTGAAGATTGCCGCCGTGACCACGGCGGAGTACTTCCTGCCCGATCTTCTGGGGCCGTTCTCGCGCGAGTGGCCCGGCATCGAGATCGAACTCGCCGTGGAGAACCGGGACGCCGTGGTCAAGCGGCTGGAACAGGGCGACGACGAGCTGGCCGTGATGATGCTTCCCCCCGCATCGTTGCCCCTGGAGCGATGGCCATTCTTGGCCAACCCGCTCGTGGTGGTCGCACCGCTCGGGCATCCTCTGGTGGGGCGAAAGCGCGTGGCCATTGAACGATTGATCTCCGAACCGCTTCTGGCGCGCGAGCCCGGATCAGGGACGCGTCGCGCCGCCGACGAGTTTCTGGCCGAGCGGGGATTGCAGTGGCCGCCACGCATGGCCCTGGGTAGCAACGAGGCGATCAAGCACGCCGTGCGCGCCGGCCTCGGGCTCGGGGTCCTGTCGCGTCACACCTTGGGCGAGGAACCTGCGCGTGACGGGCTCGCCATCCTGTCCGTCCGTGGTTTTCCGATCCGTCGCATGTGGCACTTGGTCTGGCGGCGAGACCGCCGTCTATCCCGGCCGGCCGTGGCATTCCGCGATGACCTGCGTCGACGTCTGACGGGAAGACGCTGATGCAGGGACTTCGAGGGGCTCTCGCAGTGACAACGTGGCCGGACCCATCAAGTGCCGCGTTTGCCGACCGGATACCGATCCTCGATCGCGCTGCAACTTGAAGGAAGGGCTTCAGCTCACGAGCGAGGTCCCATGCGATGGCGTGCATTCGCGGAGGGACGGTGAGGCGCGATGCTTTGCGGGTCGAACCGCAGACCCGTGACCGAGGACGTTCGCAGGCGCGAGGTCATGGATCGGCCCGTTCACCCGTGGTACCGGAAGCCCGATACCACGGAACCCGACCACATCGTCGACCGACCTCGCCGGATCGAGGATGCGAAGCTCGTGCGCCCGTTGTTCGAGTTCGGGATGACTGTCGATGGGTCATCGACGCACCTTGGGAGATTCGTCCCCGGAGGAGGCGAACTCGATGATGTTCCGTGAGCCGGTCACCTGCGGCGTGAAGCACTGGTACTCTGAAAATGTTCCGCCGGGGCGCTGATCGGCATGACCGGCATGACGCCGAGCGCCTGAGGGCGCTTGGCGCTGCGGGACACTTCGGGTCAGCGTAGACGCATCCCGGTGATCGGGTGTCCGCACCCCGGATGACCCGGCCCACCGCCTGTGGCCGTCGCCTTCAATGAAAGATACGTCCCGAATCGATCACCAGCGTCTGGCCCGTGATGCTGTCCGTGCGGCACATCTCCACGACCTGCGCGGCGACGTCGTCCTTATTCGCCGCGCGCTTGAGCAGGGCGGAATCACGGGATCGCTGGCGATACGCGGGGTCGAGATTGTTGGTCGCGCGGGTGTCCTCGAGATAGCCCGGCGCGATGCAGTTGACGAGGACATCCGGCGCCAGCGCCACGGCCATGCAGCGCGTGAGGTGGATCAGGCCCGCCTTCGAGACGGCGTAGGGAATCGACGAGCCCGAGGGCGCGAGCCCGGCGACGGACGCGATGTTGACGATCCGTCCCGCGCCGCGGGCGCGCATCCGCGTCGCGGCGGCCTTGCTGCACAGCATCGGCCCGTTCAGGTTGACCGACAGGATCTTCTGCCAGTCCTCGAAGGCCATCGCGTCGAGGTCGGCGAACGGGATCCATTTGTTGTAGGCCGCGTCGTTGACGAGAATGTCCACCCCGTCGAAGCGGGCCTCGACGGCCTCGAACAGCGCGGCAACCGCCGCCGGATTCGACACGTCGCAGCCGAAGGCGTCGGCGCGCACGCCGTGAGCCTGAAGTTCGGCGGCGAGCTCTGCGGCCGGATCGCGGCTCTGCGCATACACCACGGCGACGTCGCAGCCGGCCGTTGCCAGCGCGATGCAGATGCGACGTCCCAGCCCGCCGTTGCCGCCGGTCACGACGGCCACCTTTCCCTTCAGTTCCATGGCGTGCTCCCGACCGGTCCTAGCGGGGCAGATCGGTCACGGCGCCATGGGAGGCATCCGAGACGAGTCGGGCGAACTTCGCGAGCACGCCGGTCGTGTATCGCGGCGGCGGCGCTTGCCATGACGCCAGACGCGCCTGCACCTGCGCGTCGTTCAGTTCCATGTCGAGGCGCCGGTTCGTGACGTCGATCACCACGATGTCGCCATCCCTCACCGCCGCGATCGGACCGCGCTCCGCCGCCTCGGGCACGATGTGACCGATGACGAAGCCCCGGGTTGCGCCCGAGAAGCGGCCGTCCGTGATCAGGGCCACGGTCTCGCCGAGGCCCGAGCCCTGCAGCGCGCCGGTGACGAGCTGCATCTCGCGCATGCCCGGCCCGCCCTTCGGCCCTTCGTAGCGGAGGATCATCACGTCGTTGGGCTGGATGCGGCCGTCGCGGATGGCCTGGAAGGCATCCTCCTCGTTCTCGAACACGCGGGCCGGACCGCGGTGCAGCGACTTCTTCTGCCCGGAGATCTTGATCACGCAGCCGCCGGGGGCGAGGTTGCCGGTGAGGATGGCGATGCCGCCCTCCGGCTTGAAGGCCTCCGCGATCGGCTTGATGACGTCCTGTCCCGGCGTCTCGGCGCCGCGATCGATTTCCGCCTTCACGGTGCGGCCGGTCACGGTCTTCTCGTCGGGGTGCAGCAGGCCGCCTTCGAGCAGCCGCTTGCCGACGACGGCCATGCCGCCCGCCTCGAACATCTCGGGCGCGGTATAGGTGCCCCAGGGCCGCATGTTCGTGATGACGGGCGTCGAGCGCGAGATGCGGTCGAAGTCGTCCAGCGAAAGTTCCACGCCGAAGTCGTGAGCCGTGGCGAGCAGGTGCAGCACCGCATTGGTCGAGCCGGCCGTGGCCATCACGCCGGTGATGGCGTTCTCGAAGCTCCTGCGGGTCACGAGGGACCGGGGCGTGACGCCCTGGTTGACGAGATCCATCACCAGCTTGCCGCATTCGAACGCCACGTCGGTCTTCGACGGGTGCAGGGCCGGAACGTCGTTGGCGCCCATGGGCGCGATCCCGAGCATCTCGTACGCCGTCGCCATGGTGTTGGCGGTGAACTGGCCGCCGCAGGCGCCCGCCGCGGGGCAGGCGTGGTCCTCGACGTCCTTGAACTCCTCCGCATCGATGCGGCCGGCATTGAACGCGCCGATGGCCTCGTAGGCATCCTGGATCGTGAGCTTGCGGTCGCCGAACAGCTTGTTGGGCTTGTGGCAGCGGCCGCTCGCGATGGAGCCGCCGTACAGGGTCAGGCCCGGGATGTCGAGCCGCCCGAGCACCATGGCCATGGCCGGAATCGTCTTGTCACAGCTCGCGATCGTGACGATGCCGTCGAGCATGTGCCCGCGGGCGACCATTTCCACGGAATCGGCGATCAGTTCGCGGCTCACGAGCGAGGTCTTCATGCCCTCGGTGCCGGTCGTGATGCCGTCGTTGATGGAGACCGTGTTGATCTCGAGCGGCGTCCCGCCCGCCTCGCGAATGCCGTCCATGACCCGCTGGGCGAGGTCGCGGTGGTTGAGATTGCAGGGGTGGGTCCCGATCCAGCAGTGCGCCACGCCGATCTGGGGCTTGGCGAGGTCGGCATCGGTGAAGCCGGCGGCTTTCATCATCGCGCGGGCGACGGCGCGGTTGGGGCCATCGAAGATCACGCGGCTCTTGTGTCTGGGATCGTGCGTCATGGGGAGATCCTTTCGTTCCGGGGTGAGAATTCGTGGGCGGGACAAGGGGGCCCGCCGGTGTCAGGGCATGTCTTGCGGACCCCTTGCGGCAATCCTGCCGCGGGGTCGTCCGGTCCGCGTCACGCGCCGAGCAACTGGCCTCCGTCGACGGCGACGGTCTGACCCGTGATCCAGCCCGCCAGCGGCGACGCCAGGAACACGATCAGGTTCGCGACTTCCTCCGGCGCGCCGAGGCGGCCGAAGGGAATGCTCTTCAGGATGCTGTCGTGGAGCGCGGGGGCGGTCGTCCGGCGCTGATCCCACAGGCCGCCGGGGAACTCGATGGAACCCGGTGCCACGCAATTGACCCGGACGCGCCTGCGGGCGAGCAGCGCTGCCTGGGAACTGGTGTACTGGACGATGGCCGCCTTGATCGCCGCATAGGCGGGGGTGCGCGCCGAGGGGCGGAAGCCGGCGATCGACGACACGTTGACGATGCTGCCCGCGGGCGAGGCGGTCAACCAGCGCTCCGCCGCGGCGGACGCGCGCACCGTGGCCAGCAGGTCCACCTGGATGCACGCCTGCCAGGCAGCCTCGTCGTTGCCGAAACCGAATCCGGACGCGTTGTTGATCAGGATGTCGATGCCGCCGAGCGCGTCGGCGGCCGACGGCAGGTAGCGTTCGATGTCCGCCTGCCGTGAGAGGTCGCACTCCGAGGTGTGAAGCGTCGACCCGGTCGCCGCCAGCTCGCCGCGCAGGGCGTCGAGCCCCGCGGGATTGCGTGCACAGGTCGAGACCGTCGCGCCGCATTGCGCGAAGGCCAGGACGGTGGCCCGGCCGATGCCACGGCTTCCGCCGCACACGACCACCCGCTTGCCCGCCAGATCCAGTTTCACCGCGTCTCCTCCACAGGCCGTTTTCCTGTCGTCGAACCGGACGGGAAGCCTGCGGTCGTCTGTCACGACCGCGCTTCACGCCGCGCCCGGCCGGGATGGTACTGCACCGACGACGGACAGGGTGCGCGGCATCGCGCCCCCCCCTACACTCCACGGCTTCGCGGCGCGCCGCGGGCGATCGGGGGGGCGGGGCATGTTGCAGCTGACGGGCAAGGTGGCGGTGGTGGCTGGCGCAGGATCGGTGGGGCCGGGCTGGAGCAACGGACGTGCGACGGCCGTGCTGCTGGCGCGTCGGGGTGCCCGGGTGTGTGCGCTCGATCGGGACGAGTCGTCGCTCGACGAGACGCGTGCGCTGATCGAGGCGGAAGGAGGCCGCTGCCTCGCGCGCCGATGCGACATGACGGCGGCGGCGGAGGTCGAAGCGGCGGTGCAGGCCTGCCGCGACGCGTTCGGACGCATCGACATTCTCGTGAACAACGTCGGCGGCTCGGCGCCCGGCGATCCGGTGCAGATGTCCGAGGCGGTCTGGGATGCGCAGATGGAGCACAACCTGAAGACCGCGTTCCTCGGCTGCAAGTATGTGTTGCCGGTGATGGTGGCGCAGGGGGGCGGGGCGATCGTCAACCTGTCGTCGGTCGCGGCGCTGCGGATGGGCACGGAGCGCGTGCACGTCGCGTATTCGGCGAGCAAGGCCGGCATCATCGGGATGTCGAAATCGGTGGCGCTGGCGCACGCGACGCACGGCGTCCGCTGCAACACCGTCATTCCCGGCCTGATGCACACCCCGCTGGTGGAGCATCGCCTCGCGCGCACGATCGCCGGCGGCGATGCCTCCGCACTGATCGCCCAGCGCAACGCCATGGTGCCGATGGGCCGGATGGGCGATGCGTGGGATGTGGCGCATTGCGTCCTCTTCCTGGTCTCGGACGAGGCGAGGTACATCACGGCGACGGAGATCGTCGTCGATGGCGGACTGACCGCATCGGGGATGTAGGCGGCGACCGGCGTCATCGGGGAATGCATTGATCGCCGCCGCGCTGACCGTCGCGATGCAGGAGGCCGGCCGGGTCTTCGCCGGCAGCGTCGCCGCGTCCGGCGGGGGACGGGTGCTTCGCTACGCGGAACTGTTCGATCGGGCGCATGCGCTGGCCTCGGCGCTCCGCGCGCAGGCGTTGACGGCGGACGAACCGGTCCACGTTCGCGTCTCCAATGATCCGCTCGACCTGGCCGCCATCCTCGGCGTCTGGATCGCGGGCGGCGTCGCCGTGCCGATCCACCGGACGACACCGAGTGCGGTGAACGAGGCACTCCGGGTCCGCACGGCGGCTCGACTCGCCGTCGATCTTCGGGACGACGCCGCGTCGGACGTCTCCACGATCGGGGACGCCCGGCCGGCGCCCCGGCCGCTGCTGGCAGGTGCCGCGTTCGTGATCTTCACGTCGGGCTCCACGGGAACGCCGAAGGGCGTGGTGGTGCCGCACGCCGGCTTCCACGGCAAGATCGGACAGATCGATCGCCTGCTGCGGTTCGGTCCGGGCGAGCGGACGCTGCTCGTGCTCAATCTCACCTTCAGTTTCGGTCTGTGGGTCAGCCTGCTGACGCTGCTGCGGGGCGGTCGGCTCGTCATGGCCGGGAAGTTCGCGCCGGAGGCGTTCCTCGATGCGCTCGCGACCGAGCGGATCGTGCGGGTCGGCATGGTGCCGACGATGATGCGGGCGCTGTTCGCGGACCCGCGCCTCGACGCGCGCGTCGACGAGGTCGTCCGGCAGCAGGCGCTCCGGCAGATCCTGATCGGCGGCGAGCCATTGGGGCGGTCGTTGTCCCACAGCATCCGCGGACGCTTTCGCGGCACGGATCTCGTCGACATCTACGGGCTGACGGAGACGTCCACCTGCGACTTCTTCGCGTTTCCGCCGGAGGCGGCGGCGCACCCGGGCTGCATCGGCCGGCCGTCGCCGAACGTCGCGTATCGCATCGTCGATGCCGACGGGCACCGCGTGGCGACCGGGTCCATCGGCGAGCTGCAGCTGCGCAGTCCGTATCTGATGAGCGGCTACCTGGACGCGCCGGCGCTCACGGCCGCGGCCTACTGCGACGGCTGGTTCCGGACCGGCGATCTGGCCCGCGAGGTCGGCGACGCGGTCGTCGAACTGATGGGGCGCAGCAAGGAGATCATCAGCCGCGGCGGCAACAAGGTCACGCCGGGGGAGATCGAGCAGTCGCTGTGCTCGCACCCGGACGTGGCGGCGGCCATGGCCGTGGGCGGGGATGACCCGATCCTCGGCGAGCGCATCCACGCGCTGGTCGTCGCCCGCGCCGGCGCGACGCTGGACATCGCCGTGCTGAAGCGTCATCTGCGGACCGGCCTCGAGCGCTTCAAGCATCCCGACGTCTACTACCTCGCCGCCGCCCTTCCGCTCGGCCGCACCGGCAAGGCCGACCGCGGCCAGTTCAAGCGCATGATCGAGGCCGGCGAGATCGTGCCGGTGCCCGTCGACGAATCGCCTTCCGGAGACCCGAATGACTGACGTGCCGCCCCTGCTGGTGGACTGCCGCGATCACGTGGCCCGCCTGATCCTGAATCGTCCCGAGCGCCTCAACGCGCTCGACAAGGCGACGCTGGTCGCCATCAATGACGCGCTGGATCGCGTGGAAGCCGACGACGACATCCGCGCCGTGGTGCTGAGTGGCGCCGGGCGGGCGTTCTCGTCCGGCTTCGACCTCAAGGCGCAGATGGAGGCGCGGCCCGAAGGCGCGGCGGCCTGGCGCGAGATCCTCGACCTCGATTTCGACACGACGATGCGGTTCTGGCATTGCCCGAAGCCGACCATCGCAGCCGTGCACGGCGCATGCATGGCGGGCGCGTTCGAGATGGCGCTCGCCTGCGACATCACCATCGCGGCCGAGGATGCGATCTTCGGCGAACCGGAACTCAAGTTCGGAGCCGGGATCGTGACCCTGCTGCTGCCCTGGATGACCGGCCCGAAGCAGGCGAAGGACATCATCCTGACCGGGGCGGACCGGGTCGACGCGCAGGCGGCGCTGCGGATGGGCATCGTGAGCCGCGTGGTCGCGCCGGGGAGGCATGTCGAGACGGCGCTGGGCGTGGCGCGCGGCATCGCGCTCGTCGATCCGACCGTCGTGCGGGAGACCAAGAAGGCGCTCAACCGGACCTACGAGATCCAGGGCATGCAGGCGGCCTTGCGCGCGGCGCTCGACACCGATCACGGCATCGAATCGCACGGCTCGCCCGACAAGCGTGCCTTCATGGAGATCGCCCGCGAGCGCGGCATGCGCGCCGCGATCGCCTGGCGGGACGCGCGATTCGCGGCAGCGGATCGATCCTGAGACGCCGCGCGCGGGCGACTCCCGCACGCGTCGTCAGACCACCTGCAGGGCCTGAAGCAACGGCAGGCGCGTGTGCGCGAATCGCACGGCTGCCGCCAGGAGATCAGCCGCCGGGCGGCCCAGCCGCTCCGCGGCGTCGTCCGCCCACGCCTGCGGCGCGTCGCCGCGTGCGGTCCGCGCTGAGAGGAACGCCTGTTCGAGCGGGCTCACCGGATGGCCTGCGCCGGTGACCGGACTGGCGAGCACGGCAACGTCGGCACCCGCGACGAGGCCCGCGCAGATCGCGTCATTCAAGGCGGCGGTCCGCGGTCGCTGCCCGGCCGTCTCGGAATCCTCCAGCGCGGCCGTCACGTGCTCGGTCGCGATCAACGGAAACACGGCGTCCAGCAGCCGGGCGACATCCGGATCGTGCGGAGAGACTCGCCGTGCGAGCTGGGCGAGGGTCTGCGGTCCGCGTTCAGAGAGCGCGGCCACGACGGCACGTGTCGGTGCCCCGGAGAGACGGACCTCACCGAGCGGTCCGGTGACGCGATCCGGAATGGACTCGGGCGCGGTGACCAATGCGACGCGCTGGTCCGCCCATGCCGCGAGCCCCTCGCGCGCATCCAGGGGCGCGGCCTCCCGCGACCAGTAGTCCCGGCGGAACTGGGCGTTCGTGATGAAGTCGCGGACCGTCTCGCGCAGGCCGGCGTCAGGAAGATCGGCGAGCAGGCGCCGGTGTTCGCTCGTGAGATTGAGTTCGTCGAGGTGGTCGGGGAGATGGGCCGAGCACGCGTGGTGCAGTCCGGCTTTCTCGAACAGGGCTGCCAGTTCGGTGAAGGGCAGCGGCTGCCAGTCGCGATTGAAGTATTCGTGCGCGAGGTAACGGGGGTCGGCGCCTCGAAGGCGGTCCAGGCGCTGCGCAAGGGCCGGGCTCGTCCGGGCATGCAGGGGATGCGTTTCGAAGAGGCGGGCCGCAAAGTCGATGGCGGACTCGATGCGTCCGACCGTCGGTCCGGCAGCGGCCCGGGTCGCGAACTCGGCCATGACGTGCCGCAGCGGCAGCATGTCGGCCCAGCCGGGCAGGGCGTTGCAGCCGGTGTAGACGACGCCGCCCGGCGCGAGATGATGTCGCACGAAGTCGATGATGCAGTCCCGGTTCTCCGCGGAGATCCAGCTCAGCACGCCGTGCAGGCCGATGAAGTCGAATGCCGGCAGATCCGTCCGGCGATCGAATTCCTCGAACGACGCTTCGGCGAGCACGGCGCGGCTGCCCGACGCGTCGACGAGCGACCGGGCGAACGCCACGTGCTGCGGCAGCAGATCGTTGCCCCACCACGCGATCGGCGATGCCGCGGCGTGCACGGCCAGACTCACGCCTTGGCCGAAACCGAGCTCGCAGGCCGTGCGGATGCGCGGCGGTTCCCGTCCTGCCCGCAGGAAGGCGAGGCGGGTTCGCAGCGGATTGAGGGCGGGGTGATAGCGGGTGGTGTAGCCGACGTCGGTGACGTAGCCGCTGGCGCGATCGGGCATCGGGCGGGTCGGGGCCGTGCTCAGCGCAGCGACATCGGTGCCTTCGGCAGGGTGCCCGACTGCGCCTTGTCGTGATTGATCCAGAGCGTCGCGCGCTCGGTGCCCAGCAGGGCCGCGATGCGCTCCATGGAGGCGAGTGTCTGCGCGCGGTCGAAATTGCGGGCCGGCACCCGCCGCTCCGTCCAGTTCTCGTGGAAGTGGACCATGTCGCCGGACAGCACGATGTTGCCGGTCTCTCGCAGCCGTACCAGCAGGGACTGGTGGCCGGGTGTGTGGCCCGGGGTGGACAGGATCACGACCGAGCCGTCGCCGAACACGTCGTGATCGCCATCGAGCGCGACCGTCGGGTTGTCCTTCAACGCTTCGTAGAGTGCGGGGGCATAGCCCGACTTCGCGGGGTCCGGACCGAACGCGACGGCCTGTTCGCGTGCCTGCACGTAGTGCGTGGCGCGCGTGAAGAGATTCGCGTTGCCCACGTGGTCGGCGTGGAAGTGCGAGAACGCGATGTCCGTGACGTCCGCGGGCGCGATGCCGAGCTCCTCGAGCTGAGACGCGAGGGTGCGCGGCACGCGCAGCGTCAGCAGTCCGCCCGCGACCGTGAGGCCCTCGGGTTTCGCGGCAATGCCGTCGGCGATGCCCGCGTCCCACAGGAACAGCCGGTCGCCGTGGCGGATGAGGTAGCAGTGGTCGCTGAATTCCCACGCCTCGCCCCGGTGGGCGCCCGGTGACCAGTTCGCCGACAGGTCGCCGGTTCGCGATTCCCCGCATTCGAGGATGGTCAGGGCATCGGCGGTGGCCGTCGTTTCCATGGCGGAGGCGGTACCGCCGCACAGGATCGCGGTGATCGTCAGTCCGTGGAGCAGGGCTCGAAGCGGGTTGCGCATGGGGCACGTCCTGGAGGAGAAGCGTCGACCGCCATAGTGTCCGTCATTTCCGGTTCGGGAACGGCGGTCACGGGAAGGAATCCGCGGTGAGCTGCTGCAGTTCCACGAGCCGCCGGTACAGGCCGTTGTCGATCCGCATCAGCGTCTCGTGCGGCCCGATCTCGGCGATGCGCCCGTGATTCAGGACCACGATGCGGTCCGCGTCGCGCACGGTCGAGAGGCGATGCGCGATCGAGACGAGGGTCAGCCGTCCGCGCAGTGCCGCAAGCGCGCGCTGGACCTGCCGCTCGGTCTCGGTGTCGATGTGCGACGTCGCTTCGTCCAGGAGCAGGATGCGCGGTTCGCCGGCCAGGGCCCGGGCGATGGCCAGCAGCTGCTTCTCCCCGACGGCCAGCCGGGCGCCGCCTTCGCCGAGCGGTGTGTCGTAACCCTGCTCCAGGCAGCTGATGAAATCGTGGGCGCCGGCGGATCGGGCGGCGGCTTCGATCCGCGCCGGATCCAGCGTCCGCCCCATGGCGATGTTCTCGCGGACGCTGGCGGCCAGGACGAAGGGGTCCTGCGGGATCAGCCCGACGTGCTTGCGGAAGCCGGCTTCGTCGAGCCGGTCGATGGGCTGGCCGTCGATGGCGAGTTCGCCCTGCGTCACTGGATAGAAGCGCAGCAGCAGGGATAGCAGGGTGCTCTTGCCGCTGCCCGTGGCGCCGACGATGCCGACGAATTCACCCGGCGCGATGTCCAGTGAGATGTCGTGCAGCACGGGCGCGCCGGGGACATATTCGAAGCGTACGCGGCGGAACGAGACGGCACCCCGGTCGACCCGTCCCGGCGTCGCCGGCCGGGGCGCCTCGGCCTCGTCCAGCAGGGTGTTGACCCGCGCCGCCGAGACGATGGATTGCTGGAACAGCGAGAACTGCATCGTCAGCTGGATCAGCGGCTCCGTGACCCGTCCGATGTAGCCGACGAAGGCGTACAGCACGCCGACTTCCACGGCGCCGAGCGTCCCGCCCAGTTCACGCAGTCCGAAATTCGCGATCACCACCGCGAGCATCGACACGTGCAGCAGGTCCAGCGCCGGACGCAGCAGCCACGCGTTCGCCCGCAGCTCCCGCGTTCGGGAATGGTAGTGCGCCTCGTTGACGCGGGCGTAGCGCTCGCCGTAGGCATCCGTGGCGCCGGTCGCCTGCAGCACCGGCATGCCGCCGATGGATTCGGCCGTCTGGGCGTTGAGATCGCTGCGCAGTTCCCGCGTGCGGGCGACGGCCGGCGCGGACAGGCGGCGGTACAGCGTCACGATCAGCGCCACCGCCGGCACGAGCCCGGCGACGATCAGCATCAGGTGCGGGTCGAGCACCGCCATCGTGGCGAGCAGGATGCCGAGCATCACGAGGCAGTCGAGCATCACGAACAGCACCTGCACGTAGAGCTGCTTCACCGACTCCGTGTCGTTGGTGACGCGGCTCACGACCTGCCCGGTGATGGTCCGGTCGAAGTAGGACATCGGCAGCCGCAGCACGTGGGCGTAGACGGTCTCGCGGATCCGGCGCACCGACCGCATCGCGAGCCCGGCCAGACGGGCCAGCTGGGCGTAGCGCAGCCAGCTGGCGATCCATCCCGCGAGCAGCGCCCCGCCCAGCAGGCCGGCCATGGCGCCGACCATCGGGTCACGCGGGACGAGGTAGCGGTCGATGAATGCCTTGCCGAGCACCGGCCCGAGTGCGTCGAGCCCCGCGGCCGCGGCCAGCCAGAACAGGCCGAGCCACAGCTGCCGGGCCTCGGGCCGGGCAGCGCGCCACAGCAGCGCGAAGGCGCGGCGCGCAGGCGAGGCCGGGGTGTCAATCGGCATCGAGCGACGCCTCCAGTTGCTGGATCCGCCACTGGTGTGCGTACCAGCCGGCATCGACGCCGAGCGACAGGAGCCGGGCGTGCGTTCCCTGTTCGGCCACGCGCCCCTGACGCAGGACGACGATCCGATCGGCATCGGCCACGGCGGACAGGCGGTGACTGACGAGCACGACGGTCCGGCCGGCACGCTGCGCACGGAGGTGACCGAGAATGCGGTGCTGCGTGGCCGTGTCGACGGCACTCAGCGCGTCGTCCAGCAGCAGCACGGGGGCGTCGGTCAGCAGCGCCCGGGCGATGGCGATCCGCTGGCGCTGGCCGCCCGACAGCGTGATGCCGCGCTCCCCCACGAGCGTGTCGTAGCCCTGGGGCAGGCGCCGGATGTCGTCGTCCACCGCCGCGTGCCGGGCGGCGGCCACGATCTCGTCCCGGGTGGCGCCGGGCTTGGCGAGCGCGATGTTTTCGGCGACGCTGGCAGAGAACAGGATCGGCTCCTGCGGTACCCATGCCATGCCGGCGCGCAGGGTTTCCAGGGCGACGTCCGCCAGCGGGACACCGCCCCACAGGAGGCTGCCCGATTGCGGCATCCACTGGCGCAGCATCAGGCGGATGAGCGTGCTCTTGCCGGCCCCGGTCGGCCCCACCAGCCCCAGCGTCGATCCGGTCGGGATCTCGATCGAAACGTCGTCGAGCGCGGCCGCCGTGGTGCCCGGGTAGGCGAAGCGGACGTGGTCGATCCGGAGGTCGCCGCGCCTCGGCGCTTCCTGCTCGCCGTCGTCGTCGATGGCGAGCGGTTCGTCGAGCACGGCCGACACGCGCGCCCACGCGGCACGGCCGCGCGACCAGAGCGACAGCACCCATCCCGCGGCGAACATCGGCCAGATGAGCTGGCCGAGATACATCCCGAAGCTGGTGAGCTGACCGATGCTCAGCTCGTCGTGCCATACGAGCCAGCCGCCGAGTCCGAGCGACAGCACCATGGCCGCGCTCAGCGTCGTGCCCACGGCAGGCTCGTACCGGGCCTCCCAGCGCTGCGACTGGAAGCTCGCTTCCGCCGCGGCTGCCGCGAGCGCCGAGAACCGATCGGCGCTGCGGCCTTCCAGTCCCAGGGCGCGCAGCGTGCGGACGCCCGACAGCGTTTCCTGGACGTGGTGATTGAGGTCGGCGAAACGGTCGAGGGCCTCGCGCGAGCGGTCGTGCACCTGACCGGAAATCTTCCAGAAGGCGAGTGCCATGAGGGGAAAGGGCAGGAGCGCCGCCGCGGCCAGACGCCAGTCCACGCCGGCCGCCATCGTCGCGACCACGAGCACGAACGTGATCGAACCGTCGAAGCCGGCCAGCAGCGCCTCGCCGGCCGCCATCTCGATCGCGTCGACGTCGTTGGTCGCGAGCGCCATCAGATCGCCGGTGCGCCGCGTCTGGTAGAACCGGGGCCCTTGCCGGGACAGGCGGGCGTACAGCGCCGCGCGCAACTCGACACCCATCCGGTAAGCGGCGGAGTACAGGCGGATGCGCCACGCTACCCGCAGGCCGTAGATCGCCACGCCCGCCGCCATCAGCCAGGCCACTTCGCGCCACAGGCCTGCGGCCGTGAGTCGGTGGGCGACCAGGCTGTCGACCAGCTGTCCGATCTGGCGGGGCACCCAGACCGTGAGCAGCGCGATGCCGACGAGCATGAACCCCGCGCCGGCGTAGGCCGCGGCGTGGCGGCGCACGAAGCGCAGGATCAGGTGCGCGAGCGACATGGAGAGGACGGCCGTTTCATGGAGGCGCGGATTGTGCACCGGCAGGTGCGGCGCGCGCGACCGCGGCGCCGGAAGAAGATCAGCGCCGGTCGACCGACGGCGGGGAAGCGACGGGCACGCGAACCCAGCTTCGCAGCAGCGCGGCGGCACCGAATGCGCACGCCGCGGAGAACGCGAACGCACTGGCGGGCCCGATGCTCTCGTAGAGGACTCCGAAGATCGCGGAGGCCGGAAGGAGGCAGGCACCGGAGACGAGATTGAACCAGCCGTACGCGGTTCCCCGGCGTTCCGGCGGCGCGATGTCCGCGACCAGTGCCTTCTCGACGCCCTCGGTGGCCGCCATGAAGATGCCGTAGCAGGCGAACAGCACGAGCAGGACTGCGCCGCTTCTCGGGGCGAGCCCCATGCCGAGGTAGAAGAGCCCGTAGGCGGTCCATCCCGCGGTGATGAGGCGGCTGCGTCCGATGCGATCCGACCATGCCGACAGCGGGGTCGACAGGACGGCGGCGATGAACGACACGGCCGCCCACAGCAGAGGCACCTGCGCCTCGGGAAGCCCGAGTTCCCGCGCCCGCAGCAGCAGGAACATGTTGGAGGCGTTCCCGAGAGTGAACAGCGCGACGGCCGCGAGATAGCGGCGATAGGGAACGGGGAGGTCGCGCAGCCGCCAATCGAAGGGCGCGCGGGCGGGCAGGGGGCCGGCCGCAGCACGATCCGGTTCCTTCAGCGCGAGGGTCAACCCGAGGGCGAGCAGGCCCGGCAGGAGGGCGATGACGAACACGTGCTGCAGCGGAACGCCGAACCCGAGCAGGATGGCGGCCGTCAGCGGTCCCACCACGGCGCCGGCGTTGTCGAGTGCGCGATGGAGTCCGAACGCGAGGCCCCGCTGGCTCGGTGCGATGCTGGCCGCGAGCAGGGCGTCGCGCGGCGAACTGCGCAAGCCCTTGCCGATGCGATCCGCGAGCCGGATGACGAGCAGCCCGACCCAGCTCGTGGTGACGGCGATCAGGGGACGCCCCACGGTCGCCAGTCCGTAACCGATCACGAGCCACGGGCGGGTGCGTCGGGTCCGGTCCACGACCACGCCGGAGAAGAGCTTGAGGAGACTCGCGGTCGCTTCGGCGAGACCTTCGATCAGGCCCAGCGTCCGCGGACCCGCCATCAGGACCGCCGAGAGGTAGAGCGGCACGAGCGGATAGATCATCTCGCTCGCCGAGTCGTTCAGCAGACTGACGAAGCCGAGCATCCAGACGGTGGAGGGCAGTGTTCGCAGGGCCTGCATGTGGATGAGAGGTCTCGCTCCGGTGGCGGGGGAACGGCGGCACGACCCGACGTTACGGGCCTGACAGTGCGGACCGACGATAGCACTCCGCCCCGGCTTTCCCGGCGAGACTTGAATTCGCCTGCGGGCTCCATTAGCCTTTGATCGACCGGTCGGTCGAACAATGACCGGCACACGACATCCCTCTCCTCCCTGGACGGTCGCGACGTGCCCGACAGCACACCGAGCAGCATCCTCTATTCCGTGGCGGACGGCGTCGCCACGCTGACGCTCAACCGGCCGGAGCGGCTCAACAGCTTCACCGAGGCGATGCACGGCGAGGTTCGATCCGCGCTGGGGCAGGCGGCGGCGGATCCGGCCGTCCGCGTCCTGGTGCTGACGGGCGCGGGCCGCGGCTTCTGTGCCGGGCAGGACCTGAGCGACCGCAAGGTGGCGCCGGGCGGCGAGGGCGTCGATCTGGGCGATTCGATCGAGCGCAACTACAAGCCCCTCGTGCTTGCGCTGCGCGCCCTGCCCAAGCCTGTGATCGGCGCCGTCAACGGCGTCGCCGCGGGCGCCGGGGCGAACATCGCGCTGGCGTGCGACGTGGTCGTCGCGGCGAGTTCGGCGAGCTTCGTGCAGGCGTTCTGCCGGCTGGGCCTGGTGCCCGACGCGGGCGGCAGCTACTTCCTGCCGCGGGCGCTCGGCGTGCCCCGGGCCATGGGCCTCGCCCTGTTCGGCGACCGGCTCTCCGCGGCGCAGGCCGAGCAGTGGGGGCTGATCTGGAAGTGCGTCGACGATGCGGTCTTCGCGGAGACGGTTCAGGGCCTTGCCCGTCAGCTCGCCGAGGGGCCGACGCAGGGCTATGCGCGGACGAAGGCCGTCCTCCATGCGGCCGAAGCGCGCGATCTGGCCGCGCAACTGGATGCCGAGCGCGACGCCCAGCGCGCGCTGGGCCGCTCGGCCGACTATCACGAAGGCGTCACCGCGTTCCTCGAGCGGCGGGCGCCCCGATTCACGGGACGATGATCATGAGCGATGCAGTGAGTCCGGACGTCACCGTGGCCGTGATCGGCGCCGGCACCATGGGCAACGGGATTGCCCACGTGGCGGCGCGGGCCGGCCATCCGGTCGTGCTGTTCGACGTGAGCACCGAAGCGGTCGAGCGGGGCCGCTCGGCGATCGCGAAGGACCTGGGCTTCCTCGTGTCGAAGCAGCGCCTCGGGCAGGCAGAGGCCGACGCGATCCTCGGCCGCGTCCGCACCGCGACCACGCTCGAGGCCGTGGGCGGCGCGGGGCTGGTGGTGGAGGCCATCGTCGAGGATCGGGAGGCCAAGCGACGGCTGTTCGCCGAACTGGAATCGCGCCTGCCCGACACGGCCATCATCGCGTCGAACACGTCGTCGTTCTCCATCACCGAACTCGCGGCCGGGCTCGGGCACCCGGAGCGCGTCGTGGGAATGCACTTCTTCAATCCCGCGCCGCGCATGGCCCTGGTCGAAGTCGTCGACGGATTGCAGACCGATCCTAAGGTGGCCGAGTCCATCCTGGCCACCTCGCGTGCCTGGGGCAAGACGCCCGTCCGGGCGCGATCGACGCCCGGGTTCATCGTCAACCGCGTCGCGCGCCCGTACTACGGCGAAGCCATGCGGACGCTCACCGAGCAGGCCTGCACGCCCGCGACGCTCGACGCCGTGCTGCGCGACTGCGGCGGCTTCGCGATGGGGCCGTGCGAGCTGATGGACCTGATCGGTCTCGACGTGAATCTCGCCGTCACGGGATCCGTGTTCTCGGCGCTCGGCTGGGACCGCCGCTACGCCCCGTCCCTGATCCAGCAGGAACTGGTGCGGGGCGGCCGGCTCGGGCGCAAGTCCGGGCGCGGCTTCCACGACTACGGACCCGGTGCATCGGCACCCGTGGCCGACGTGGAACCGCCCCGGGGCCAGGGTGCTGCGCCGGTGAGTGCGTCGGCGGAACGCGGGTTGCTGCAGCCGCTGGTCGCGCGGCTGGCGGCCGGCGGGATCAACGTGCAGCCGCTGATGGACGCGCACGCCCATTGCCTGCACGTGGGGGCTGCCCGCGTGTCGCTGAGCGACGGCCGCACGGCCACCCGGATCGCCGCGGAGATCGGGGAGCCGAACGTCGTGCTCGTCGATCTGGCGTTCGATTTCTCACGCACGACGCGGCTGACGCTCGCGCGAGCGGATCCCTGTTCGGCGGAAGCCTACGATCAGGTGGTCGCCACGTTCCAGTCGGCCGGGTTCACGGTGACCGGCGTCGACGACATCGCCGGCATGGTGGTCCTGCGCACGGTGGCGACGCTCGTCAACGAAGCCGCCGACGTGGTGACGCAGGGCATCGCCACCGCCGCGGACGTCGACACGGCGATGCGCCTGGGCACGAACTATCCGCAGGGACCGCTGGGCTGGGCCGATCGCCTGACGCCCGCGTTCGTGGCGACCGTGCTCGACCACCTGCGCGCGCACTACGGCGAGGAGCGCTATCGCGTCTCGCCCGCATTGCAGCGGCGGCGCTACAGCGAAGGGGCGTTCCATGGCTGAGGGCACGGCACCGACGCCGCAAACCGTCGCCGATGCGGTTGGCCGCGGCATGCTCGCCGACGATGCCGCCTCCACCGAACTCGGCATGCGCGTGGTCGCGATGGGCCCGGGCTACGCGAAGCTGTCGATGCGCGTGCTGCCGCGCATGCTGAACGGCTTCAAGATCTGTCACGGCGGCTACATCACCACGCTCGCCGACAGCGCGTTCGCCTTCGCCTGCAACAGCTACAACGAGCTGACGGTCGCGGCCGGGATCGTCGTCGACTTCCTCGCGCCCGGACGGCTCGACGACGAACTGACGGCCGAGGCGCACGAGGTCTCGCTGGCCGGCCGCACGGGCGTCTACGACGTCACGGTGCGCAACCAGAAGGGCGACCTGATCGCGGTCCTGCGCGGACGGTCGTACCGCCTGAAGGGGCGGCAGACCGTTCCCCTGGCCCCATAGGCGCCCGCGAGCCTCCCCGACCATGCCCGCCAGACAACCCGATCCTGCCGATCTCGAACCCATCGAGCGCGCGAGCCGCGACGAACTGCAGGCCCTGCAGCTCGAGCGCCTGCGCAGTTCCGTGCGCCACGCCTGGGACAACGTGCCCCACTACAAGGCCAAGTTCGAGGCGCACGGCGTGCATCCGGACGACCTGAAGTCCTTCGAGGACCTGAGGCGGTTTCCGTTCACGACGAAGCAGGATCTGCGCGAGAACTACCCGTTCGGCATGTTCGCCGTCCCGCGCGAACGCGTGGTCCGCATCCATGCATCGAGCGGGACCACCGGCAAGCCGACGGTGGTCGGCTACACCCGGCGCGACATCGACGTCTGGGCCGATCTCGTGGCGCGATCGATCCGCGCGGCCGGCGGACGTGCGGGGGACATCGTTCACGTGGCCTACGGCTACGGGCTGTTCACGGGCGGATTGGGCGCGCACTACGGCGCCGAGAAGATGGGATGCACCGTCGTCCCGATGTCCGGGGGACAGACCGAGAAGCAGGTCCAGCTGATCCAGGACTTCCGGCCCGACATCATCATGGTCACGCCCTCGTACATGCTGACGCTCGTCGACGAGATGGAGCGGCAGGGGATGGATCCGCGCACGTGCTCGTTGAGCGTCGGCATCTTCGGTGCGGAGCCCTGGACGCAGGCCATGCGCGAAACCATCGAGCGTCGGGCGGGCCTCGACGCGGTCGACATCTACGGCCTGTCGGAGGTGATGGGGCCGGGCGTGGCCAACGAATGCATCGAGACCCGGGACGGCCCGGTGATCTGGGAGGACCACTTCTACCCGGAGATCATCGATCCCTCGACCGGCGCGGTGCTGCCCGACGGGTCGCCCGGCGAACTCGTGTTCACGACGCTCACGAAGGAGGCGCTGCCGGTCATCCGCTACCGGACGCGGGATCTCACCCGGCTGCTGCCGCCCACGGCGCGCACGATGCGGCGGATGGACCGGATCACCGGCCGGTCCGACGACATGCTGATCATCCGCGGCGTCAACGTGTTCCCGTCCCAGATCGAGGCGCTGATCTGCCGCGTGCCCGTGCTCGCGCCGCACTACCAGCTCGTGATCGAGAAGGAGGGGCATCTCGACACCATGACGGTGCGGGTCGAACTGGACGCCCGGGCCGACCGCGCCGACGCCACGCGCGAACGGGCCGCGCGCGAACTGGAACACCACATCAAGTCCCTCGTGGGCGTCTCGGCACGCGTGGAGGTCATGCCTCCCTTCGCGATCGAGCGCGTCACGGTGGGCAAGGCGCGGCGGGTCGTCGATCGTCGCGCCGCCGGCTGAGGAGAGGCACATGTACACGCAGGCCATGGACATCCCGCCGCCCCCGGGCGAGGAAGACGCAACGGCCGTGTCGGCGGCGGGACGCGACACGGCGTACCAGGCGGGCTTCGATGCGAAGCTCGACCGCGGCGAATTCATCGAGGCGAAGGACTGGATGCCCGAGGCGTATCGCAAGACGCTGGTCCGGCAGATCTCGCAGCACGCGCACTCCGAGATCGTCGGCATGCTGCCGGAAGGCAACTGGATCACGCGGGCGCCCACGCTCAAGCGCAAGGCGATCCTGCTGGCGAAGGTGCAGGACGAGGGCGGACACGGCCTCTACCTGTACGCCGCGGCCGAGACGCTGGGCGTCTCGCGCGACCGCCTGATCGACGCCCTGCACGGCGGCAAGGCGAAGTATTCGTCGATCTTCAACTATCCGACCCTGACCTGGGCCGACATCGGCGTGATCGGCTGGCTCGTGGACGGGGCCGCGATCATGAACCAGATCCCTATGTGCCGCTGCTCGTACGGACCGTACGCGCGGGCGATGATCCGGATCTGCAAGGAGGAGAGCTTCCATCAGCGGCAGGGCTTCGACCTGCTGCTCACGATGATGCGGGGCACGGACGAGCAGCGCGCCATGGTGCAGGACGCGGTGGACCGCTGGTGGTGGCCTGCGCTGATGATGTTCGGCCCCCACGACAGCCAGTCGCCGCACAGCGCGCAGAGCATGCGCTGGGGGGTCAAGCGGATCTCGAACGACGATCTGCGCCAGAAGTTCGTGGACGCGACCGTGCCGCAGGCGGACGTGCTGGGCGTGTCGCTGCCCGATCCGGAACTGCAGTGGAACGATCGACGAGGGCACTACGACTTCGGGCCGATCGACTGGGAGGAGTTCTGGAACGTGGTGAACGGTCACGGGCAGTGCAATCGCGAACGGCTCGCCGCGCGGGTGCAGGCCCACGAAGCGGGGCAATGGGTCCGGGAAGCCGCGTTGGCGCATGCCCGGAAGCGCGCGGCGCGCGACGCCGCCTAGGAGGCAGACATGGACAGCCGGGAATGGCCGCTGTGGGAAGTGTTCGTGCGCAGCCGCAACGGGCTCGATCACAAGCATTGCGGGAGCGTGCATGCCCCCGACGCGAAGCTGGCGCTGCAGATGGCCCGCGACGTGTACACGCGGCGGATGGAAGGGGTGAGCCTGTGGGTCGTGCGCTCGGACCAGATCGTGGCGTCCGATCCGGAATCGAAGCCGGAGATGTTCGATCCGGCGGCCGACAAGATCTACCGGCATCCGACCTTCTACGAATTGCCGGAGAAGGTCGATCACATGTAGGGCCGCGATGAGCGGCGGAACCCCGGCGTTGCCCGCCGCGCTGACCGGCGGGGTCGGCCGTCTTCAGAGAGACAGGCGCAATTGAACGGCAACCACATCGACTATCTTCTCCGCATCGCCGACACCTCGCTGATCCTCGGCCAGCGGTTGTCCGAGGAATGCGGGCACGGTCCCGTGATCGAGGAGGACATCGCGCTGACCAACATCGCGCTGGACCTGATCGGCCAGGCGCGCCTGCTGCTCACCCATGCGGGCAACCTGGAGGGGCAGGGCCGGGACGAGGATGCGCTCGCCTTCCGGCGGCCCGAATCGGCCTTCCGCAATCCGGCGCTGGTGGAACTCCCGAACCGCGATTTCGCCCACCTCGTCGTCCGCAACCTGATGGTCTTCACGTTCCAGTCGCTGCTGTGGGAAGGACTGCGCCGCTCGACCGACCGGGAACTGGCCGCCATCGCCGAGAAGTGCGCCAAGGAGACGCGCTATCACCTCGAACACTCGTCGGCCTGGACGATCCGGCTCGGTGACGGCACCGACGAATCGCATCGCCGGATGCAGGCGGCCGTGGATGCACTCTGGCCCTACGCGGCGGAATGGTTCGTCCTGCGCTTCGACGACGAGGTCCTCGCGGATGCGGGGATCGGCGTGCCCTGGTCGTCGTTCCGCATGCCCTGGGAAGAGCGGATGCTGAGCGTTCTCGGCGAGGCGACGCTCGTCGTCCCGGAACGCACGCCGTTCCTGACGGCCGGGACCTCGGGGGTCCACACCGAACACCTCGGCCATCTGCTGGCGGAGATGCAGTTCCTGCAGCGGGCCTATCCCGGAGCCACGTGGTGACGGCGCTGTCCGTCGATGGCGCCTGGGCGGTGCTGCAGGGCATCGCGGATCCGGAAATCCCCGTGATCTCGATCTGCGACCTGGGCATCGTGCGGGACGTGCGGGTCGCGGCGGAGCGCGTGGAGGTCGTGGTGACACCCACGTACTCGGGCTGCCCCGCGACGGAGATGATCGAGTCGTGCATCCGGGAGGCGCTGGCGGCGGCCGGCGCGAGCGACGTTCGCGTCGAGCGGCAACTGTCGCCGGCCTGGTCGACGGACTGGCTCGCCGCCGGGGCGGCCGAACGGCTGCGCGGGTACGGCATCGCACCGCCCGGACCGCGTGCCGTCGACGGCGCCCAGGTGATCCGGTTCGTTCCCCGTTGCCCGCGCTGCGATTCGCACCGGACCGAGCGGCTGTCCGCCTTCGGCGCGACCGCCTGCAAGTCGCTGCATCGCTGCGTCGACTGCCGCGAGCCGTTCGAATACTTCAAACCCCTGTGAGGATCCGCGCGCCGGCGCGCTTCATCCCCCCACGACCATGACGCCGCGATTCCATCCGCTCCGCATCGCCGAGATCCGCCGGGAATGTCCCGATGCGATCAGTCTTCGTTTCGAGGTTCCCGAACCGCTGCTGCGCGACTACGTCTTCGTGCAGGGCCAGCACGTGACGCTCAAGGCGACCGTGGCAGGGGAGGAGGTGCGGCGCAGCTACTCGATCTGCAGCGGCATCGACGACGGCGAATTGCGGGTCGCGATCCGCGCGGTGCCCGGCGGGGTGTTCTCCAACTGGGCAACGCGGACGCTGGCCGTCGGGGACACGCTCGAAGTCATGACACCCGACGGGCGCTTCCATACGTCCCTCGATCCGGCGCGGGCACGGCACTACGTGGCGTTCGCGGCCGGCAGCGGGATCACGCCGATTCTGTCGTTGATCAAGACGACCCTGAAGCGCGAGCCGCGGAGCCGGTTCACGCTGATCTACGGCAACCGCAGCACCGCGAGCACCCTGTTCCTCGAGGATCTCGAAGACCTGAAGGACCGGTACCTGCGCCGCTTCGTGCTGCATACCGTGTTCAGCCGCGAGCCCCAGGACATCGAGTTGTTCCACGGTCGCCTGGACGGGCCGAAGGTCCGGATCTTCCTCGCAGCGCTCGTTCCGGTCGCGACGATCGACGAAGTCTTCGTCTGCGGTCCCGGAGAGATGATCGACACGGTGGCGCAGACCCTGGCCGAGGCGGGCGTACCCGAGGGACACGTGCACGTGGAGCGGTTCGGTGTCCCGTCCGGTGCGGCGACCAATGCGCCGGCGCCGGAAGACGCGCCGCAGGCGGTCATCGAGATCGAACTGGATGGCGTGCGACGCGATGTCGCGTTCCGGTCGACCGATGCGTCGGTGCTCGATGCGGCGCTGCGGGCGGGGCTGGATCTGCCGTATTCGTGCAAGGGCGGCATGTGCTGCACCTGCCGCGCCAAGCTGCTCGGCGGCAAGGTGCGCATGGCCAAGAACTACAGCCTCGACCCGGCCGACGTCGCCGCCGGATACATCCTCACCTGCCAGTCCCATCCGCTGACGGAGCGGCTGGCGGTGAGCTTCGACGTGCGATGAGCGTCGGGCCCACGGCCGACGGATCGCGGCTCCCGATCGCCGAAGCGGGACGGCGTGCGGCGGCCGGCAGGCTTGCCTTTCGGCCGACGCCCCGGTAGCGATGGCCCGTCCCCGCGCCCCGACCTTCGAGACCCAGCGGGCCGGCATCCACACGGCGGCGGCGCGGCTGTTCGCGGAGAACGGCTTCGCCAGCGCCTCGATGGCGCAGATCGCCCGCGCCTGCGGCGTCTCGAAGCCGTTGCTCTACCACTACTACCGCGACAAGGCGCACCTGCTGTTCGACATCGCGGACACCTACATCGACCGGCTCATCGCCATCACGGCGGAGGTGCGGGCCCGGCGGCTCGGACCGGAAGAGGAACTCCGGGCCATGGTCGGGCAGTTCATGCGCGAGTACGAACATTCGCAGGCGCAGCACGTCGTGCTCGTGCAGGACGTCAAGTTCCTGGGCGATGAAGCGCGCGGGACGATCGTGGCCAAGCAACGGGCGGTCGTGGACGCCTTCGCGCGTACCATTGCCGCCATGAAGCCGCGCTGGACGCGCCGCGCCCTGCGGGTGCCGCTGGCGATGATCCTGTTCGGCATGATCAACTGGACGTTCACGTGGCTCCGGACGGCCGGACCGTTGACGTACGACGACATGGCCCGTGTCGTGACCGACATCTTTCTGCACGGCGTGCTGGGTGCGGCCGCCGCGGAGGCAACGCAATGAAGTCCGAATCGATGACCGGCAAACCCGTTCCCCGCATCGGGGAGGTGCTCACGGGCACGGTGCGTGAAGTCACGCACGGCCTGATGCGCGCGTTCGACATGACCACCGTGTTCGGCAATCCCGGTTCGACGGAGATGAAGTTCTTCCGCGAGTGGCCGGACGATTTCCGGTACGTGCTCGGGCTGCAGGAATCCGTGGTGGTCGCGATGGCCGACGGTCACGCGCAGGCCACGCGGCGGGCCGCGTTCGTCAACCTGCACTCGGCGGCCGGCGTCGGGCACGCACTCGGGAGCATCTTCACCGCGTGGCGCAACCACACGCCGCTCGTGATCACCGCGGGCCAGCAGACGCGTGCCATGTTCCCGACCGATCCGTATCTCTACGCGTACGAGGCGGCGGAGTTCCCGAAGCCCTACGTGAAATGGAGCATCGAACCGGCGCGCGCCGCCGACGTTCCCGCCGCGATCCAGCGCGCGTATCACATCGCGATGCAGCGGCCCCGCGGTCCGGTGTTCGTGTCCGTGCCGGAAGACGACTGGGATGCGCCGTCGGAACCGCTGGAACTGCGCCGCGTCGACACCGATTTCGCGCCGCCCGTCGATGCCCTGGAGGAACTGGCCTCGGCGCTCCGGCAGGCGAAGCGTCCGGTCATCGTGGCCGGCGCCAGTGTGGACATGGACGACGCCTGGGAAGGTCTCGTGGCGCTCGCGGAACGGCTCGGGGCGGTCGTGTGGGCGAGCCCGATGGTGGGCCGGTGCGGGTTTCCCGAGGATCACCGGCTGTTCGCCGGGCATCTCCCGCCGCTGCGCCAGCCGCTGGCGGATTGCCTCGCGCCGCACGACCTCGTCCTGGTCGTCGGTGCGCCGGTCTTCACGTACCACGTGCACACGGGCGGCGAGTTCCTCAAGCCGGGAACGGCGCTCTGGCTGCTGACGGATGACCCGCAGGAAGCCGCGCGCGCCGCCACCGGGCGCGCGATCGCAGGCAGCCTGAAGCCGGCACTCGACGGGCTTCGCCGCGGAACCGGCGAGGGTCCCGCACGGGAATCGTCGGGCCGATCGGCGCGGGCGGAGCCGCTCCCCGTCGATCCGATCACCGGTAACTACCTGATGGCATCGATCGACCGCCTCATGCCCGATGACGCGATCGTCGTCGAGGAGGCCCCGACGCATCGCAACGCCCTGTGGGAACACCTGCGTGTCCGTCGTCCGGGCAGCTTCTACGCGGCCTCCAGCGGCGGGCTCGGCTGGGCCGTCGCGGCGGCGCCCGGCGTGGCGCTGGCGGCGCCCGGCCGACGCGTGATCTGCATCGTCGGCGACGGCTCGGCGCTGTTCGGCATCCAGGCGCTCTGGACCGCCGCGCAGTGGCGGCTGCCGATCACCTTCCTCGTCTTCAACAACCGCGGTTACGGCGCGCTGCGGAGCTTCGGTCGCCTGATGGGCGTGGCCGATGCGCCGGGGCACGACATCGGTGAACTGGACTTTGCGGCCCTGGCGCGCGGCTTCGGCTGCGAGACGCTGCAGATCGCCAGCGCGGCCGAAGTCGAGACGGTGTTCCGAACGGCGTTCGCGGCGTTGCACCCGACCGTCGTGGACGTGCAACTCGATGCCGGCGCCGTGAAGCTCTACTGAGCGCTACTCTCCGCCGCTTCCCCGCAGCTTGCCGACCTCGTGCGGCGCGACCGGGCCGGCGCGGTTGCCCCATGCCGACCGGACGAAGCTGAGGATCGCCGCCGCCTCGTCGTCGCGCAGCTGCTGGGCGAACGGCGGCATGCCGTAAGGCCGCGGATTGCCCGCCGTGGCCGGTGCAAAGGCCCCCACGAGCACGACGCGGATCAGATTGGTCGGATTCGCCATCGTGACAGTCCGGTTGCCGGCGAGCGCCGGATAGGCGCCGCGCGCGCCTTCGCCCTCGCGCCCGTGGCAATCCGCGCAATGCCGCTCGTACTGGCGACGGGCCGCGTCCGATGCCGTCTTCCCGGTCGGCGGGGGTGACTCGCGCGGCGCTGCCGTCGCGACGGGCAACGCCTTCAGGTACTCGGCCATCGCGGCGAGATCCTCGTCCGTGAGGAATTGCGTGCTGCGCATCACCACCTCCGCCATCGGCCCGATCGCCGCGCCGCGGGCCGACACGCCCGTCCTGAGGAACGCGACGATGTCGGCGATCGGCCAGTCGGCGACGCTGCCCTCGGACGGGTCGTGCAGCGACGGGGCGTACCACGGCTGCGCCGGAATCATTCCGCCTGCCAGCGCCTGGCCGGGTTCGATGGCGCCCAGCATGTCGCGACGGCCGTGGCACGCATCGCAGTGGCCCAGCACGGTGACGAGATAGGCGCCGCGATTCCACGCCGGTGATCGATCGGTCGACGGCACGAATGCGGAGGGCGAGAAATAGCGCGTCCGCCACGCCGCCAGGGACCATTGCGCGTCGTACGGGAAGCGCAGGGCATGGGGGCGATTGGGATTCGAGGCGGCGGGCAGGGTCCGCAGGTACGCGAACATCGCGTCGATGTCATCGGGCGCGAGCCGGGTGTAGTTGACGTACGGGAAGGCCGGATACAGCAGCCGACCGTCCTTCGAGCGCCCTTCCCGGAGGGCGCGCCGGAAGTCCTCGCGCGTCCAGCGCCCGAGTCCCGTCCGTGCGTCGGGGGTCAGGTTGGGGGCGTACACGGTCCCGAACGGTGTGGCGAGCGCCCGGCCGCCCGCCAGGGGCAGGCCGCCCCGGGCCGTGTGGCAACCCACGCAACCGCCGGCGCGGACGAGGTATTCCCCTCGGACCGCCGAAGTGCCGGCGTCGGGCGCAGCGGGCAGAGCGGCGGGCAGGGCCAGGGCCAGGGCCAGACCGGCCAGCCGGGCCGCCAGTCGCAATCCGCGGGCGGCCCTGCGAATCGTCATCGTCATGCCTGGCTTGCCCAGCCGATGCGCGAGGCCCGGCGGTTCGTGCCCCCCTGACGAGGGCATGCCGATCGCGGGTCCGGCGCGGTGCGACCGCCCGTCGGGGTCAGGACTTGCGGGAACCTCGTCCCGGCTTCAACAGCGCCGGCAGGGTGTGAAGCGAGGACACGGTGCGATCGAAGGTGTCGAGCGTCTCGACGATCTTCCATCGGACCACGAGGCCCGGGACGCAGGCCACGACGGACAGCAACACCAGCAGGAGCCCCGTGGCGGCATCCGTCCAACGCAGAGCGCGGCGTGTATTCATGATCGTGGGGACCAGAGCCATCGATGTGGAGTGTGTAAAAATTTACCACACATTGGGCGGCAACGGAGAACATTGTCCGCGCGTGGACGGACGCTCGGCGGACGAGGGGATCCGGCGGGGCCGACGATACGGCGGATGCGTGCGTCATCGAGGACTGCCGCCGGCGCGCGATCCGGCGTCCCGCCCGGACCCGACGGAGACGGTGCTGCCGCATTCGAGCGGGCGTTGCGGCGAGCGCGCGCCCGTCGCGGGTGCGATCGGCACCGGCAGCGACGCCAGGTACGCCGAGACCGATCCGGTGTCGGCAGGCGAGAGCCGACGGGCGATCGTCGCCATGCAGTCCGGAGACGCGGCCCGCCGTTGTCCCGCGCGCCACGCACCCAACTGCGCGTTGAGATAGTCGCGCGGCAGTCCCAGCAGTCCGGGAATGAACGGTGACGTGCCGGTGAGCGATCGGCCGTGGCACTCCCGGCACGCGGGAATCCGCAGGCCGGGATCGCCGTCTTCCACGAGCATGCGGCCCCGGGCGAGCGCCGCCGCGGGCACCGTTGCCGGCCTGGGAGCGGGGTGAGGCGCTTGCAGCGACGCGAAGTGGTCGGCGATCTCGCGCAGGTACGCGTCCGACAGGTTGTCCAGCAGGGCCGTCATCGGCGCGAAGCGTCGGCGGCCGTCCCGGAAGTTCAGCAGTTGCGCATACAGGTAGCCGGCCGGTTTGCCGGCGATGCGGGGGTAGTAACCGTCGGGGGCGGCCCGGCCTTCCTTGCCGTGGCAGGCCGTGCAGGCGAGAAGACGCTGCGCGAGGGTGTCGGGAACCTCGATGGCCGCCGCGCCGACGGACGACATCAGGGCCACGGCGCCGATCGCGGCGCGCCGGAGACGGGCTCGCGTCATCCTTTGACGCACAGCACCTGCTTCAAGGTGTGCAGCACATCCACGAGATCGCGCTGCGCAGCCATCACGGCATCGATGTTCTTGTACGCCCCGGGGATCTCGTCCAGGACCCCGGCGTCCTTGCGGCACTCGACGCCGTCGGTCTGGCGTTTCAGATCCGCGATGGTGAAGCGGCGCTTGGCGTCGCCCCGCGACAGGCGGCGGCCGGCGCCATGCGAGCAGGAGCAATACGCGGCGTCGACCCCCTTGCCGCGCACGATGTAGGAGCGCGTGCCCATGGATCCGGGAATGATGCCGGGTTCGCCGGCCCGCGCCGACACGGCCCCCTTGCGGGTGACCCACATCCTTCGCCCGAAATGTTCCTCGATCGCTGCGTAGTTGTGATGGCAGTTCACGGCCTCGTCGACGATCGTCAAGTCGCGCCGGAAGGCGCGGGACAGCGCCTTGAGGACGGCATGCAGCATCAGGTCGCGGTTCAGCGCGGCGTAGTCCTGCGCCCAGTGCAGACCTTCCACGTATTCCTCGAACGCCGGCGTGCCTTCCGCGAGCCACGCGAGCGCCTGGTCCTGCAGCTTCACGCCGCGGGACTGGGCCAGGTGCATCGCCTGGTGGATGGCATGGTCGCCGATGCGATTGCCGATGTTGCGCGACCCGGAGTGGAGCAGGACCCACACGTCGCCGCGCTGGTCGAGGCAGAGTTCGACGAAATGATTGCCGCCACCCAGCGTGCCGAGCTGCTTCCACACGCGGTCGACTTCGCGCAGACGGATCGAGGTCATGCATCGCAAGGCGTCGAAGCGTGTGCGGAGGGCCCGTGTGCGCTCGTACAGGCGGATGCCGTCGAGACCTTCGCCGTGGGTGCTGATCGCCTCGCGATGGGCGGCCATGCCCACGGGAACGAGGGACTCGATCGCCGACCGCGCCGGACCGAGGTTGTCCGGGAGGTCGCGCGCCGTGAGGTCGAGGCGCGCCGCGCACATGCCGCACCCGATATCCACGCCCACGGCGGCCGGGATGATGGCGCCCCGGGTCGGAATCACGGACCCCACCGTTGCGCCCTTGCCCGGATGCACGTCCGGCATGATCGCCACGTGACCGGCGAGAATCGGCAGCGCCGCGATGCGCCGGATCTGCTCGAGCGTGTCGGCGTCGACCGGGACGCCGTCGGTCCAGGTTCTGACGTTGTCGGGGAACATCGTGTGGGTGGGGGCGAACGTTGCAGGGCGGACGATTATGTGGAGTCGCTTCGCGACGGGTCAAGGGAAGGTCGGGCTCCTCAAGGCCACGGTGTCTCGCTATGCTCGCCGGATGACACCTCGGCGTGCACCATTCCCCCTGTCTCTCACCGGTCCCGTCGGCATCTTCGATTCCGGCGTCGGCGGCCTCAGCGTGTGGCGGGAAATCGCCCGGGCACTCCCGGGGGAGAGCACCGTCTACATGGCCGATCAGGCGCATGTCCCGTACGGGCCCCGGGCGGCCCCGGAGATCCGGCGCTTCTGCGATGGCATTACGGACTGGCTGCTCACCCAGGGATGCAAGGCCGTGGTGGTCGCGTGCAACACGGCGTCGGCGGCCGCGCTCCGGCATCTACGCGAACGTTGCCCCGGCGTTCCCTTCGTCGGCATGGAGCCCGCCGTCAAGCCGGCAGCGGCGCTCACGCGCACCGGCGTGGTCGGCATCATGGCCACCCCGGCGACGTTTCAGGGGCGGCTCTTCCAGGCCACGGCCGGACGTCATGCGGCCGACATCCGGCTCGTCAATCAGGTGTGCGACGGTCTCGCCGAGGCCGTCGAGCGCGGGGACACGAGCGGTCTCGAGTCCGAAGCGCTCGTGCGGCGTTTCGTCGATCCCATGTTGCAGGCGGGGGCGGACGTGATCGTTCTCGCCTGCACCCACTACCCGTTCGTGATCGACCTGGTCCGCCGCATTGCCGGCCCGCACGTCACGGTGATCGATCCGGCGCCGGCCATCGCGCGGCAGCTCGCGCGGGTGCTGGAGACGGCCGGGCCGGTCGGCTTGCCTGCCGCCGGGGCGCGTCACCGATTCGTCACGTCCGGCAACGCCGCTGCGTTTGGCGCGGCGCTGCGCACGCTGGCCGGGGTCGCCGCGCCCGTCGAATCGATCCGCTGGCGACACGTCGATGCGCAGTGGGAACTCGGAGAGGCGGCCACGGCATCGACGACGCACGATCGCCCGACGGCCACCGGGTAGGTGGCGACGGCGCGCCGGGCAGATCGGACCGCGACGCGCGACGGCTCACCCGCCGGCCAGTCGGGCGCGTGCCGCTTCGTACTCCTGCTTCATCTTCTCGATCACCTCCGCCGCCGGCAGCACGGCGTCGATGTTCCCGACGCCCTGGCCGGCGCCCCAGATGTCGCGCCAGGCCTTGGCCGGACGGCCCGAGCCGAAGTTCATGCTGTGCTTGTCCGCCGTGGGCAGATGGTCGGGATCCAGCCCGGCGGCCGCGATGCTCTTCTTGAGGTAGTTGCCGGCCACGCCGGTGAACAGCGGCGTGTAGACGATGTCCGCGGCGGCGCTGTCCACGATCATCTGCTTGTAGGTGTCCGGGGCCACGGCTTCGCGCGTCGCGATGAAACGCGTTCCCAGATAGGCGAAGTCGGCACCCAGGGCGAGCGCGGCGAGGACGCCGGTACCGTCGGTGATGGCGCCGGACAGCGCGATCGGTCCGTCGAAGAAGCGTCGCACCTCGCGGACGAGCGCGAAGGGACTGAGCGTCCCCGCGTGGCCCCCCGCGCCGGCACAGACCAGCACCAGGCCGTCCACGCCCGCTTCCAGCGCCTTCTCTGCGTGCCGGATGCTGATGACATCGTGAAATATCACGCCGCCGTAAGCGTGCACGGCGGAGACGACGTCATCGGGGGCGCGCAGGCTGGTGATGATGACCGGGACGCGGTGGCGGACGCACACCTCGAGATCGTGGGCGAGCCGGTCGTTGCTGTGATGGACGATCTGGTTCACGGCGTACGGCGCGACCTTCGCCTCGGGGTGGCGGCGGCGGTGCGCTTCGAGCGCCGTCTCGATCGTCGTGAGCCACTGGTCGAGCAATTCCGGCGGCCGCGCGTTCAGGGCCGGGAACGACCCGAGGACGCCGCTCGTGCATTGCGCGATCACGAGTGCCGGTTGCGACACGATGAACATCGGCGCGGCGATCACGGGCAGGGACATCTGCGATTTCAGGCGGTCGGCGAGCGACACGGGCATCTCCTTGGGCGGGAACGATGGGCGGCGAGGCCCGGATGGTAGTGCGTCGCGGACCGCGCCGCAGCATCGGAAGTTCTCGCCAGCGCCGGGCGCCCCATGCAGAATGGACCGCGCCGCGTGGACGTCGCCGAGGTGTGCACGAAGGTGTGCAAGATCGCCGCTCGAGCGATCGGCGCCCCGGGACGTCGTGCGTCCCGGATTCGGACATCACGGAGGCGTGCCCATGAACCGGATCCATCCCCTCTGGCGCGGCGCGGCGGCAGCCGTCCTCGCCCTCGCGTGCGCCGCGCAGGCGCACGATCTCACGGTGCAGGAGTGTCACGAAGGCAGCGACTTCATCCGCAATGCCGCGCTGTCCCGCGAGGCCGGCATCGCGCGCGCCGAGTTCATCGACCGGATGCGCAGCGACATCGACCTGATCCAATCCTATCCGCCGGAGCTGCGCTGGTTCGTGCAGGACGACGACGACGAGCAGTTGCTGCTGGGGGCCGCGCAGAAGGTCTTCGACACCCCCGACGCTCCCGAACGGCACCGGGCCGAATTCCTCGCGAGCTGCTTCGCCGCGATCGAACGCTGGGCGCGGCACTGAAGCCGTCCTGACCGCTGCACGCCGCCGCCAGCGAACGGTGGTTCGGCGCTATGCTCGCCCGCATCCGGGAGAGGGGCGCGATGGCGGGTGATCTGTTCGATCGATTCGTGGAGGGGGCGACGGCCGAGGCGTTCTCGGACGAGGCGGTGGTGTCGGCGATGCTGCGATTCGAGATCGCGCTGTGCCGGGCCCAATCGTCGGTCGGATGGATGCCGGAAGCCGTCGCCGACGCGCTGGCGGACCGCATGGCGAGCGCCACGTTCGATGTGCCGACCCTCGGACGCGAGGGCGCGCACGCGGGATCCGTGGCGATTCCCTTCGTGAAGACACTCAGCGCTCACGTGGCGGCGGGCGACGCCGGGATCGCGCGGTGGGTTCATTTCGGTGCGACGAGCCAGGACGTCCTCGACAGCGCGATGGCGCTCTGCGCGAAGGACGCGTGGCGCGATCTCGATCGGCTCCTCTGCGCGGCCATTGCGGCGGCCCGGCGGCTGGCGGAACGGACGATGGTCGTCCCGGTGCTCGCACGAACACTCCTGCAGCCCGCGGGCGTGACGACCGTCGGCTACCGGGCCGCACAATGGGCGAGGGCGCTGAGCCGCTGCCGGCAGCGACTTCGGCGAGCGGCGGCATCGGCGCTCGCGGTTTCGCTGGCGGGCGCTGCCGGCGATCTGGCTGTTCTCGACCCGGACGGCGACGCGATCCGGGCGGATGTCGCCCGTCGCCTGGGTCTGGCGGATCCCGGCGGCACCTGGCACGCGTTGCGGGACGAGTGGATCGCGTTCCACGTGTGCCTGGGCACGCTGGCCGGTGTGATGAGCAAGATGGCCGGCGACATCGCGTTGTCGGCGCAGTTCGAGATCGGCGAGATGAGCGAGCCGGAAGCGCCGGGTCGGGGAGGCTCCACGGCCATGCCGCACAAGCGCAATCCGGTGCTGAGCCTGCGCGTGCGCGCCGCCACGCAGCCGGTACCCGGATGGATCGCGAACCTGCTGGCCGGTGCGGACCCGGCCTTCGAGCGTGCCCTCGGCGGCTGGCAGGCGGAACTCGCCACGGTGCCGAGGCTCTGGTCGAGGATGCTGGGCGCGACCGAGGCCCTCGCGGCGCTGTTCGAGGGCGTGATGGTGGACGAGGCGCGCTGCCGGGCGAACATCGACGCGCTGGGCGGTCTGCTCTTCGCCGATCGGCTGCTGACGCTCTGGGCACCGGCGCTCGGAAAGGAGGCGGCTCAGGCGCGGATCGAGGCGCTGTGCCGGCGCGCGAGATCCGAAGGCCGCCCCCTGCAGGTGCTGGCCGAGTCCGCGTCCGGCGAAGATGAACGCTTGCGCCATCTGTCGGGCGAGGCGCTGGCCCGATGCTTCGATGTGCCCCGGGCGGCGGACGCAGCCATCCGGCAGGGGCGCCGCCTGCTCGAATCCCTTGGCGCAGGGGAAGACGGCACCGGCTGACGCGGACGTCCGCCGGGTCGTGGCGCCCGCCCCCCCGAAGGTCGTAAAATGCGCGCCTTCCTCGACGCCGGGGCCGCCCGGATCCGGCGTCCGATCCGCCGTCCTGTCCGTCGTCCGAACCCCAGCCGGAGTGTCATGGCCGAAGTCCCCCAGGATTCCCTGTCCGCGCGCGTCGCGCAGCGCCGCACGTTCGCGATCATTTCCCACCCCGACGCGGGCAAGACCACGCTCACGGAAAAGCTGCTGCTCTTCGCGGGCGCGATCCAGATCGCCGGCAGCGTGAAGGCGCGCAAGGCGACGCGGCACGCGACCTCCGACTGGATGGAGATCGAGAAGCAGCGCGGGATCTCGGTCGCGAGCTCCGTGATGCAGATCGAGTACCGGGACCGCATCGTGAATCTGCTCGACACGCCCGGCCACCAGGATTTCTCCGAGGACACGTATCGCGTGCTGACGGCGGTGGATGCGGCCTTGATGGTCATCGACGCCGCGAACGGCGTGGAAGCGCAGACCTTGCGCCTGCTGGAAGTCTGCCGGGCACGCGGGACGCCCATCATCACCTTCATCAACAAGATGGACCGCGAAGTGCGCGAGCCCATCGACCTGATCGACGAGATCGAACGCACGCTCGGCATGGCCGCCGTGCCGTTCTCGTGGCCCATCGGCATGGGCAAGCGGTTTCACGGGGTGTACGACCGGCAGAACGACAGCGTGCGCGTGTTCCGCGCCGGTGAGGACCGTCTGGCGAGCGACGTCGAAGTGCTGAGCGGGTTGGACAACCCCGAGATCCGCGCCCGGTTCGCCCCGGAGATCGACCAGGCCTCGGCCGACATCGCCCTGATCCGGGAGGCCACGCCGGCATTCTCGCGGGAGGAGTTCCTCGCCGGCCGCCAGACGCCGGTGTTCTTCGGGTCGGCCATCAACAACTTCGGCGTCAAGGAGATCCTCGACGCCATCGTCGACATCGCGCCGCCTCCCCAGCCGCGCGTGGCGGTGCAGGGCGCGGTCGATCCCGACGGCGAGAAGTTCAGCGGAGTCGTCTTCAAGATCCAGGCGAACATGGATCCGGCGCACCGCGACCGCATCGTGTTCGTGCGCGTGTGTTCGGGCCACTTCGAGCGCGGCATGCGCCTGCGCCTGCAGCGGACGGGCAAGGAGTTCCGGCCCAACACCGTGGTGTCGTTCCTGTCCCAGCGGCGCGAACTCGTCGACGACGCCTACGCCGGCGACATCATCGGCATCCCGACCCATGGCGGGCTTCAACTCGGCGACACGCTCACCGAATCGGCCGAGCCGCTGCAGTTCACCGGCCTGCCGTTCTTCGCCCCCGAGATCTTCCGCGGCATCGAAGTCGTGAATCCGCTGAAGACCAAGCAGCTCCGCACGGGCCTGATGCAACTGGGCGAGGAGGGCGCGATCCAGGTCTTCCGGCCGCTGCGCAGCTCCATCCTTCTGCTCGGTGCGGTCGGCGTCCTGCAGTTCGACGTGGCCGCGCATCGATTGCAGCACGAATACGGCGTCGAGGCCCGCATCCTGAACTCGCCCTACACGTGCGCCCGCTGGGTGTCCGCGGACGATCCCGCCGAACTCGACCGCTTCGTCGACGCCAATGCGGGGCGCGTCGCCCAGGACGCTGCCGATGCCTATGCCGTGCTGACGGCCGGCGTGTACGAGATGAAGGTCGTCCAGGAGATGTGGCCGAAGATCCACTTCCACGTGCAGCGCGAACATGCCGGCCTGCAACTGGAGCGGGTGGCCTGACGGCGTGATCCGTACGCGTGATCGGTGAGTCGATCGCCGTCACGACACGGTCTCCGTTCGTCTTCCGGCATGCTCCGCTCGGGCGACCCCGATTCACGATTCCCCCGCGACTATTCACCTCTCACCGTTCATCGCCTCCATGTGGTTCCGCAACCTCCAGATCCATCGAATCGCGCCCGATGCGACGCTCGAAGCCGACGCGTTCGCCGGTCAACTCGTCGCGCACGCCTTCCAGCCCTGCACGAGCCTGATGCTCGAATCGCGCGGCTGGATCCCGCCGCGCGGTGACGATCGGCTCGTCTGCGTCCTCAATCATCAGTGGCTGCTCGCGCTCGGCGTCGAGAAGAAGCTGCTGCCGTCGTCGGTGATCCGGCAGAACGTGCAGCAGCGTGCCGCCGAGATCGAGTCGATGACCGGGATGAAGCCCGGTCGCAAGCGTCAGCGCGAGCTGAAGGAGGAGGTCACCGACGAACTCCTGCCGCGCGCATTCAGCACGTACCGGACGACCTTCGCGTGGATCGATCCGGCGGCGCGCTGGCTGATGATCGACGCGAGCAGCGAGAAGCGCGGCGAGGAATTCATGGAGCACGTGCGCAAGTCGGTGACCGACGCGCCGTTCGCGCTGGTCCGCACCGGACGCTCGCCCAGCGCCGCGATGGCGGAATGGCTGATCGCACGCGAGGCGCCGGCCGGATTCACGATCGATCGCGAATGCGTCCTGCAGTCGCCGCTCGAGGAGAAGTCGACCGTCCGGTACACGCGGCACACCCTGGTGGACACGGACGAAATCCGGAACCACATCCGCGATGGCAAGCAGCCCATCCAGCTGGCCCTGACCTGGCAGGACCGCGTCTCGTTCGTGCTCACGGACAAGTGCGAGATCCGCAAGGCGGCCTTGCTGGAAATGGCCAAGCCCGAGGACCAGCCGGACGCCGAGTCCGCGGAGGCGCAGTTCGAGACCGACTTCGTGCTGATGACCGGGATGATGGGCGGGTTGATCGCCGATTTGATCGAGGCGCTCGGAGGCGAAGCGGAGTAGCCCTTCGCAGGCTGTCGCCGCAACAAGTGGCTGCGCAGGCACGGGCCGGCGACGCTTCCGTGAGCGGCCGGATCGAGGGCACTTCCCGGTAGGATCCGGGGTTCTCGTCACCATTCGCCGCCGGTCGACGCCGGCGAACCGCACGGGACATCGACGACCTCGGAGGAGAACACCGTGAACAATTTCTCGACGACGCTGCGGCTGTCGAAGGCCGCCGTGCAATCGGAGCAGGGCATCGTCGCCTCCCAGCATCGGCGGGCCGCCGAAGTCGGCGCAGCGGTATTGCGAGACGGCGGCGATGCCGTGGATGCCGCGATCGCGACCTCCTTCGCGCTCGGCGTCCTCGAGCCGTGGATGAGCGGCATCGGCGGCGGCGGCGCCATGGTGCTCTACCGGGCCAAGGAGCAGCGCTACACGGTCATCGACTTCGGCATGCGCGCGCCGGCCTCGCTGGATCTCGCCGATTTCGCGTTGACGGGCGAGGGCACGGCCTCCGACCTGTTCCCGTGGGCCCGGGTGAAGGACGACCGCAATCTGCACGGTCCGATGTCCATCGCCGTGCCCGGCGTCGTCGACGGGATGCGGGTCGCGCACGAACGCTTCGCGACGCGGCCGTGGCGCGATCTGGTGATGCCCGCCGCGCAACTGGCGGACGAGGGGCTGCTCGTGGACTGGGTCACGACGCAGAACATCGCGAGCGCCGCGGCGGACCTGAGTCGCTACCCGGACGCCTGCGACGCCTTCCTCGTGAACGGCCTGCCGCCCGTGCCGGCCTGGTCGGCGCGGACCGAGGTGCGGCTCCCGCAACGGAAGCTCGCCGTGACGCTGCGGCAACTGGCCGACGCCGGACCGCGCGACTTCTACGACGGTGCCCTCGCCGGGGAGATCGTCCGGCAGATCGCGGCGCTGGGCGGGAAGCTGTCGCGGGCGGACCTTGCCGGCTACCGCGCCCGCGAAGTCGCTCCCTTGATGATCGACTATCGCGGCGCGCGCGTCGCGGCGACGCCGGAACTCACCGCCGGACCGACCCTCGCGCACGTGCTGAAGCAGCTGACGCAGTCCTGGACGCCGGGCAACGGGCCGGACGCGGCGGCCTACGCCGCCTACGCGACGGCGCTGCAGGAAGCCTATCGATTCCGCCTCACGCGGATGGGCGATCAGGACGGCGCACGTGCGCCGGCGTGCACCACGCACTTCTGCATCGTGGATCACGCCGGGAACATCGCGTCGGTGACGCAGACCCTGCTGTCGATCTTCGGATCGCGCATCCTGCTGCCCGACAGCGGCGTGCTCATGAACAACGGGATCATGTGGTTCGATCCCGAACCCGGCCGGCCCAATTCGCTCGCCGCCGGCAAGCGCTGTCTGACCAACTACTGCCCGATCGTGGCGGAGCAGGGGGATCGGCGTTTCGCGCTGGGGGCATCGGGCGGACGGCGGATCCTGCCCGCCGTCGCGCAACTGCTGTCCTTCCTCGTGGACTTCGGCGATTCGCTGGAGGCGGCGTTCCACCGGCCGCGGATCGATGCGAGCGAGGACGTGCTGGTCATCGGCGACACGGCGCTGGAGGCGTCGGTCCACGCCGCGCTGGACCGACGCTTCGAATACGTGCAGCAGCATCGCATCACGATGCCGATGAAGTTCGCGTGTCCGAGCGGCGTGCTGCGTCAGGGGGCATCGAATCAGGGCGCGACGGAGACCGGCGTGCCCTGGGCCGACGCCGTGACCTGAGGTCCTCGACGAGCGGCGCGACCGCGGCTTCGATGCCCGGCAGTCGAGGATGCTTCCGCGTCTGCCGGATTGCGCGTCCTACGCCTTCAGGGGCTTGTACCGCAGGCGCCTGGGTTTCGCGCCCTCGTCGCCGAGCCGCTTGCGCTTGTCGGCTTCGTATTCCTGGTAGTTGCCGTTGAAGAACGTCCACTGCGAGTCGCCTTCCGCCGCCAGGATGTGGGTCGCGATCCGGTCGAGGAACCAGCGGTCGTGCGAGATCACGAGCACGCTGCCGGCGAATTCGAGCAGGGCATCCTCGAGGGCGCGGAGCGTTTCCACGTCGAGGTCGTTGGACGGTTCGTCGAGGAGCAGCACATTGCCGCCGGCCAGCAGCGTCTTCGCGAGATGCAGCCGGCCCCGCTCACCGCCGGAGAGCTGGCCGACGTTCTTCTGCTGGTCGCCGCCCTTGAAGTTGAAGCGGCCGATGTAGGCGCGCGACGGCATCTCGAACTTGCCCACCTGGAGAATGTCGCGGCCGCCGGAGATCTCCTCCCAGACCGTCTTGGTGCCGTCGAGGGCATCGCGCGACTGGTCCACGAACGCGATCTGCGCCGTCTTGCCGATGACGATCTCGCCGCTGTCGGGCTGCTCCTTGCCCATCAGCATGCGGAACAGCGTCGACTTGCCGGCGCCGTTGGGACCGATGATGCCGACGATGGCGCCGGGCGGGATCGAGAAGCTCAGCCTGTCGATCAGCAGGCGGTCGCCGTAGCCCTTGCTGACGTCCTTGAAGTCGATGACCTGGTCGCCGAGGCGTTCGGCCACGGGGATGAAGATCTCCTGCGTCTCGTTGCGCTTCTGGTACTCGTAGGACGACAGTTCCTCGAAGCGGGCGAGACGCGCCTTGCTCTTCGCCTGCCGGCCCTTCGGATTCTGGCGCACCCATTCCAGTTCCTGCTTCATGGCCTTGATGCGCGCGGCCTCGGTCTTGGATTCCTGTTCGAGGCGCGCTTCCTTCTGTTCCAGCCAGGAGCTGTAGTTGCCCTTCCAGGGGATGCCGTAGCCGCGGTCGAGTTCGAGGATCCACTCGCAGGCGTTGTCGAGGAAGTAGCGGTCGTGCGTGATGCCGACGACGGTGCCGGGAAAGCGTGCGAGGAACTGCTCGAGCCATTCCACGCTTTCGGCATCGAGGTGGTTGGTCGGTTCGTCGAGGAGCAGCATGTCCGGCTTGGACAGCAGCAGCCGGCACAGGGCGACCCGGCGCTTCTCGCCGCCGGAGAGATTGCCGATCGTCGCGTCCCACGGGGGCAGGCGAAGCGCGTCCGCGGCGATCTCGAGCTGGTGGTCGGTGTCGCTGCCGGCGGTGGCCAGGACCGCTTCGTACTTGGCCTGATCGGCGGCGAGCTTGTCGAAGTCCGCGTCGGGTTCGGCGTAGGCGGCGTAGATCTCGTCGAGTTTCTGCTTCGCTTCCATGATGTCGCCGAGACCTTCCTCGACGGCCTGGCGCACGGTGCTCTCGGCGGCGAGCTGCGGTTCCTGCGGGAGATAGCCGATCTTGATGCCGGGCATCGGCACGGCTTCGCCCTCGATGTCCTTGTCGATGCCGGCCATGATGCGCAGCAGCGTGGACTTGCCGGCGCCGTTCAGGCCCAGCACACCGATCTTGGCGCCGGGGAAGAAGGAGAGGGAGATGTCCTTGAGGATCTGCCGCTTCGGGGGGACGATCTTCCCCACGCGGTTCATCGTGTAGACGTATTGGGCCATGGCGACTCGAAGATAGAGGGCGCGGAGCGCGCGTTGGAGCGAAGGGCCGGAAGCTTACCTCAGCCCTCGGTGAAAACGGCGAAAACCGCGGGACCGCCACGGTGGCGGCGGGACCAAAAAAAAACGCGCCCCGGGCGGGGCGCGTGGCATCGCGAATCCGGTCAGGAGGGAGGAGGAGGCGTCCGGATCCGGTGGGTCTGGCGCGGCGGTGACGGGTACCGACATCCCCGGCCTGCGCAGCGTTCTTCGGAGCGAAGAAGTGCGTCAACCCATGGCTGGCACTCTACTGACGCATTGCAGCATCCACTAGGGCGGACGCGGGAACAAGATTCGTTCCCCGGGGGAACAGAACGTCCTGCGCCCGCGCACCTCTAATGCGCGGCAGCATTGAGCAGAACGGGTGCGATTTCAGAGACGGAAGAGGCCGTGACACCGAGGGGACCACCGGTGCGTCGGGCCGCTTCATCCCCGGCCAGACCATGGAGATTCACGCCCGAAAGTAGTGCAATCTCGAGCGAGGCGCCCTGGGCCACGAGGGCGCCGAGCATGCCGGCGAGGGTATCCCCCATCCCCGCGGACGCCATGCCCGGATTGCCCGACGCGTTCACGAACCAGCGACCGTCCGGCAGGGCGCAGACGCTTCCGGCGCCCTTCAGCACGACACCGGCATTCAATCGCGCGGCCAGCCGTTTGGCGCTCGCGATGCGGTCACGCTGGATCTCGACCGTGGCGGTGTCGAGCAGCCGCGCGGCCTCGGCAGGATGGGGCGTGACGAGCGTGCCGCTCGTGCGCGCCGCCACGCGCGAGGGCCGTTCCGCATCGGCGGCGATCAGGTTGAGTGCATCCGCGTCGAGCACGAGCGGCACCGGACGAGCGATCGCCGCATCGAGAAGCGCACCGGCCTGGGGCGACCTCCCCATGCCCGGACCGACGACGAGGCAGTTCGCGTCACCGAGGCCGACGACATCGTCCGCCCGTCGGAGCATCAGTTCCGGCTGCAGCGGATCGAGCGTCGGTGCGTCGCTGCCGGCGAATCCGAGAAGCACCCGGCCTGCACCGAGCCGGAGCGCCGCGCGTCCGGCCAGGATCACGGCGCCGGTCATGCCGGTCGCCCCGCCGACGACGACCACGCTGCCGTACGTGCCCTTGTGGGAATTGCCGGCGCGGCGCGGCAGCGTACCCGGCAGGATGGACGCGTCGATCAGGCGCCCGGTGGCGACGGTTGTCGCGCGTGCGTGCAGCCCGAGATCGGCCACGTGGACGGTGCCTGCGTGGTCGATGCCGTCGAGCGTCAGCAGCCCCGGCTTGTGCGCGATGAAGGTGATCGTTTCGCGCGCGCGAATGGCCGTGCCCAGGACGCGCCCCGTGCCGGCATGGAGCCCGCTCGGCACGTCCAGCGCGAGGACCGGGACATCGAGCGCATTCACGCGGTCGATCATGTTGGCCAGGGCGCCGGTGATGTCGCGCGCCAGTCCGATGCCGAGGAGTCCGTCGATCACGAGGTCCCAATGTCGGCCGGGCGGGAGCGTCGGTTGCGTGTCCCCGCCCGCGGCGATCCACGCCTCGAACGCTTCCCGGGCATCGGCCGGGAGCCGGTCCGGGGAACCGGCGAACACGACTTCCACGTCGAGCCAGGCCTGCTTGAGGTGGCGCGCCGCCACGAAGGCGTCACCGCCGTTGTTGCCCGGCCCCGCGAGCACGAGGACGCGGGAGGACGGGCCGAGCATCGCCAGGGCCCGATCGGCCGCCGCGCGCCCGGCGCGTGCCATGAGGGGCGGCGGCGGCGTCTCCGCAAACGCGCCTGCCTCGATCGTTCGGATCTCCTCGACGGTGGCGATGGCGGCCAAGCGTGCCGGTATCGCGGTGACACTGATTTCGGCGGGGATTTTCATGACAAGCGAGTTTAGCCTGCTCGGCGATTATTGATCCGGCACGCTGCCACTTGAATCACGCGGCATAGCGAACCGGTCGATGCTCAAAGTACTTCTTCACGCGCGCCGGCGACTTCTGGAGCTTGCGCAAGTGGCTGATCACCACCTTCTTCAGTTGCCCCTTCGCACGCGCTGGCGCCTTCGATGTCACCGCCGCCTTCAGATCAGCGTTCAGGCATTCGTCCGGGTTCAACTCCGGGCTGTACGAGGGCAGATAGAACACTTCGATCTGCTCCGTGCGCCGCATCAACCACGCCTTCACCACCCGTGCGTGGTGCACCTTCAGGTTGTCCAGGATCACGAACACCTTGCGCCCGGCGTCCCGGATCAGTCGCTCGAAGAAGTCGATCAGAATGTCCGCGTTCAACGCCCCCTCGAACACCTTCCAGCGCACCTTCCCCTGATTGGTCACCGTCGAGATCACCGACAGCCCCTCGCGCTTGTTGACCACCCGGATCACCGGGGTCTGTCCCACTGGCGCATAGCTTCGGCCACGCACATCGTCCGAGCGCAGCCCAGTCTCGTCACCCCAGTGAATCTCGGCCCCCTCGGCTTTGGCGCGTGCGGCGATCTGCGGATACTCCTCCTCCAGCCACCTCTGCACCGCCTCGGGTCGCTGTTCGTAGGCGCGTTTGATCGGCTTCTGCGGCGTGAAGCCCCAGCGCCCCAGGTAGTTGCCCACCGCACGCACCTGCAACTTCACCCCGAAGCGCTCTCGGATCAGCTCCCGCACCGCCGCCCGACTCCACAGTGCGAAGTCCATCTTCAGTTGATCCGGTGTCTTGTCTCGGATGAGCTTCTGCACCTGCGTCTCCTGCTCAGCCGACAGCGCCCGACCCGTGCCCAACTTGCGCCCCACCGGCTTGTCCACCAACCCAGCCGATCCGCGCTCGGCCACACGCTTGCAGATGTCGAACACCCCCGTGGCCGTGAGCCCCGTCTGCTCCGCGATCGCCTTGTAGGTCAGCCCCTGCTTGCGCAGGCGCACGACCTGTCGTCGACGTTCCTCACGCGCTGCCGGCGTGAGCTTTCTCATGTCTACGGTTTCCATGGCATCGAGACTATGAGAATGATGCAAAACAATCAAGACATAGCGTGCCTAGTCAATAGAGGTTTGTTCAGGAAGGGCGGCTATAATCTTGTTTTGTTTGCATACGACAGGACCCGCGAGGCGGGTCTCCGGGGAAACCCTGTCCCGCGAACCACCAGAGAGCCATGCCGCGCATCCTCCAACTTCCCGGGCGCAACGCCCTGTCGGGTTTCCGCCTCCAGAAGCTGCTGCGCACCCTGCGGACCGTGGTGCCGGCCATCAGCGCCATCGATGCCCAGTTCTGGCACTTCATCGAGATCACCCGCGACCTGGAGCCCGACGAAGGCGAGCGCCTCGAACGCATCCTCACGTATGGTCCGACCGCACGCAAGACGATGTACACGGAGCTGACCTTCCTGGTCATCCCGCGCTTCGGCACGATCTCCCCGTGGTCCTCCAAGGCCACCGACATCGCCCGCAACTGCGGGTTGGAGGTCATCCGTCGCATCGAGCGCGGCGTCGCGTATTCGCTGGTGCTGTCGAAGGAGATCGATGCGGACACGCTCACGCGCCTGAAGGCGAAGCTCCACGACCGCATGACCGAGGTGGTCATCACCGACTTCTCCCTCGCGAACAAGCTGTTCGATCACGTGAAGCCCACACCCCTGTCGACCGTTCCCGTGCTGGCCGACGGGCGCGAGGCGCTGGCGGAGGCGAATCGCGATCTGGGACTGGCGCTGTCGGACGACGAGATCGACTATCTCCTCGACGCGTTCAAGCGTGAAGGGCGCGATCCCACCGACGTGGAACTCATGATGTTCGCGCAGGCGAACTCCGAGCACTGCCGCCACAAGATCTTCAACGCCCGCTGGATGCTCGAGGGCGAGGCGCAGGAACACTCGCTGTTCGAGATGATCCGGCACACCCACGCCCGGCAGCCGAAGCACACGATCGTGGCCTACTCGGACAACGCGGCCGTGATGGAAGGCGCGACCGTCGCCCGGTTCCGGCCGGACGCGGCGGGCGTGTACGGATCGGTGAGGGAGTCGACCGACATCCTGATGAAGGTGGAGACGCACAACCACCCCACGGCGATCGCGCCGTTTCCCGGCGCCGCGACCGGCGCGGGTGGAGAGATCCGTGACGAGGGCGCCACCGGCCGAGGCGCCAAACCGAAGGCCGGCCTCACCGGCTTCACGACGTCGCATCTGCGCATTCCCGGTTACGCCCAACCCTGGGAAGCGTACGACTACGGGAAGCCTGGACGCATTGCTTCCGCGCTCGAGATCATGCTGGACGGACCCATCGGCGGGGCGTCGTTCAACAACGAGTTCGGCCGACCCAATCTGCTCGGCTATTTCCGGACGTACGAACAGCGCGTCGGCGAGCAGGTTCGCGGTTATCACAAGCCCATCATGATCGCAGGCGGCGTGGGCAACATCCGCGGCGACCAGGTGGAGAAGATCGACTTTCCGGCGGGCACCGCACTGGTGCAGCTTGGCGGCCCGGGCATGCTGATCGGTCTCGGCGGGGGCGCGGCGTCCAGCATGGCAACGGGCGCCAACACCGAGGCGCTGGACTTCGATTCGGTGCAGCGGGGCAATGCCGAGATGCAGCGCCGCTGTCAGGAGGTCATCGACCGCTGCTGGGCACTGGGCGCGGACAATCCCATCCTGTCCATCCATGACGTCGGCGCCGGCGGTCTGTCGAACGCGCTGCCCGAACTCGTTCACGGGGCGGGCCGCGGCGCGCACTTCGATCTGCGCAAGGTGCCGTCCGAGGAACCGGGCATGTCGCCGATGCAGGTCTGGTGCAACGAGTCGCAGGAACGTTACGTCCTGGCGGTCCAGGCGGACCGGCTGGCGGTGTTCGAGGGGCTCTGCGCGCGCGAGCGTTGCCCGTACGCCGTGATCGGCACGGCCACCGAGGACACCCGTCTCGTCGTCGAGGATCCCGCCTACCGCAACCGTCCCGTCGACATGGATCTCGACGTGCTGCTGGGCAAGCCGCCGCGCATGGAGCGCACGGCGATCCACGGGTCGCGGGTCGGTGCGCCGTTCGACCCGTCCGGCCTCGACTTGAAGGAGTCGCTGCTGCGGGTCCTGAGATTCCCGGCCGTCGCGGACAAGTCGTTCCTCATCACGATCGGCGACCGGACGGTCGGCGGCCTGACGGCGCGCGACCAGATGGTGGGCCGGTGGCAGGTGCCCGTGGCCGACGTGGCCGTCACGTCGCTTGGATTCGGCACGTATCTGGGCGAAGCGATGGCCATGGGGGAACGCACGCCCATCGCGGCGCTCGACGCGCCCGCCTCGGGGCGGATGGCCGTGGGCGAAGCGCTGACCAATCTCGCGGCTGCGCACGTCGGACATCTGGCGCGCGTCAAGCTGTCGGCGAACTGGATGGCCGCCGCGGGACAGCCCGGCGAGGACGCCGCGCTCTACGACACGGTGCGGGCCGTCGGCCTCGAACTGTGTCCGGCGCTGGGCATCAGCATTCCCGTCGGCAAGGACAGCCTGTCGATGCGCACGACGTGGCGCGACGGCGAGCAGGACAAGGCCGTCACGTCGCCGCTGTCGCTCATCGTCTCCGCGTTCGCACGGGTGGAGGATGTGCGCGCGACGCTGACGCCCGAGTTGAATCTCGAGGCCGGCGGCACGCGGCTGCTCCTGATCGATCTGGGCGCGGGCAGTCACCGCCTCGGCGGATCGGTGCTCGCCCAGGTGCACGACGCCGTCGGCGGCGCCACCCCGGACCTCGACGATCCGAAACGGCTGCGCGGGTTCTTCGACGTCACCCAGGCATTGCTGGCGGACGGCCGGCTGCTGGCCTACCACGACCGGTCGGACGGCGGCCTGCTCGTCACCCTGGCGGAGATGATGTTCGCGAGCCGTGCCGGCCTGTCGATCGATCTCGACCGCGTCGCGCCGGCCGAACAGGTGATGGCAGCGCTGTTCAGCGAGGAACTCGGCGCGGTCATCCAGGTACGGCTGGACGATGTCGCGTCCGTGGTGGCGGCGTACGCCAAGGCCGGGCTGGACGGAATGGTCCACGACATCGGCACGTACAACGACATCGGCTGCCTCTACCTGCATCGGGGTGCGGACGAGGTGTTCGTCGCCGCAGGGCAGGAATTGCTGAAGGCCTGGAGCGGGACGAGTCATCAGCTCCAGCGTCTGCGCGACAACCCGGTCTGTGCGGACGAAGCCTGGAAGGGTCTGGACGATCTGGCCGACCCCGGGCTCCACGCGAGCCTCACGTTCGATCCCGAGGCGGCGGTCGCCGCACCCGCGGTGAAGCGCGGTGCCAGGCCGCGTGTGGCCATCATCCGGGAGCAGGGTGTCAACGGCCAGATCGAGATGGCCGCCGCGTTCGATCGTGCCGGTTTCGAAGCCGTGGATGTCCACATGAGCGACATCCTGGGCGGGCGCGTGTCGCTCGCCGACTTTCGCGGTTTTGCCGCGTGCGGCGGATTTTCGTATGGCGACGTGCTCGGGGCCGGCGAGGGCTGGGCGAAGTCGATCCTGTTCAACCGCCGCGCGCGCGACCAGTTCGCCGCCTTCTTCCAGCGGGCGGACACGTTCGCGCTCGGGGTCTGCAACGGTTGCCAGATGATGAGCAACCTCCACGAGCTCATCCCCGGCGCCGACAACTGGCCGCATTTCGTCCGCAACACCTCCGAGCAGTTCGAGGCGCGCCTCGTCCAGGTCGAGGTGATGAAGAGTCCCTCGATCTTCTTCGCCGGGATGGCCGGCAGCCGGATTCCGGTCGTCGTCTCGCACGGGGAGGGGCGTGCCGAATTCGTGTCCCCGGCCGTCCGGCGGGCCGCACGTGAAGTCGTCGTGATGCGCTACGTCGATCACCGCGGCAAGCCCACGGATCGGTATCCGCTGAATCCGAACGGGTCACCGGAAGGGATCACCGGTCTGACGACGCCGGACGGTCGCTTCACCATCTGCATGCCGCATCCGGAGCGCGTGTTCCGCACGACCCAGATGTCCTGGCATCCGCCGGCGTGGGGCGAGGACTCGCCGTGGATGCGCATGTTCCGCAACGCGAGGGTGTGGGTCGGCTGATACGCCGCGACGACCCCGCCGCGCCCGGTTTCGGTCGCCGGCAGGCAGCCCCGGCAACGTCGAGGACGCGCCTTCCTTGATGCTTCGCAAGGCTCGCCGTCGACGGGCGGAGGATCGTCGATCCCGGGTGAGTCCTGATCCCGTCCCGCGGGAAGGAGCGCGCGATGCCGTGCGAGCGATGGAAGGGGGAGACGAGGCGCGGACCGAGGTCCCGGACCTGGCAGGCGTTCGTCGCATTCCTGGCCGTCGGCGTCTGTCTCGTGCCGCCTGCGTTCGCCGGCGACGCCCCCTCCGAAGCCGCCTTGTCCGTGAGGGAAGGCCGGCCGATCACGGCCCGTGCCTTTGCGGCGCTGATCCGGACCGCGCTCCTCAAGGACGGGAACCGCAACGTCAAGGACGCGACCTTCTTCTTCCAGCAGTGCTACGGGGGGGCGTTCGTCGATCAGCTCAAGACGGCATTCGAAGGCACCTCCCTCGATTGGGTGGCCGGCTCGGCATCCTCGTCGACGGAGCGCAGCTTCGGGCAGAACACGCCGGAGGCGATCGACCGTTCCTACGGGCCTGGCACGCCGTATCTGCTGACGGACGAGGAGCGTGCGCTGTTGTCGAGCAGGACGCCGCAGAATTTCTGGACGCGCGCGCTGGTTCCCGAGATCACGAAGGAGCAGAGCGTGTTCGCGGCCCTCGAGGCGACCAACGCGGCCGACCCGGCCGGGGCCACCGCGCGGGTGACGGAATCCGCGATGAAGAAGGTGTCGCCGCGCCGGAGCCAGATCGTGGAGACACCGCAGCTCGCCGTCGGCGGGCAGGGCAAGGCGATCACGCTCGAGGACGCGGGCGCGGCATCGCATCACGCGATCCTGTGGACCGGCAACAGCAATCGCGACCGCTATCGGAATGACGTGAGCAAGGTGAAGGCCGCGCTCATCCAGCTCTGGGGCGACCCCAAGGACCACGCAAACGTGACGATCGACGAAGCCGCTTCGCTGGCCGAACTCGACGCCGAGTTGAAACGGCTGACGGGGAAGCTCGGTCCCGACGAGCAGTTCGTGTTCTACGCCAGCGATCACGGGGAGGTGGTCAGTCCCTTGCCGAAACCTCGCGCGCCGCTCGGCCCGGGACGGACGGACCTCGGGCCGGTCACGCTGAACGAGTGGCAATTCACGGACATGCTCACGACGGTGGACAACCACCCCCGACTGGCGATGAGCGTCGCGAGTCCCGATGGAACGCCCTGGTCCGGCAGCGCCGACGTCTACCTGAACGGGGCCCGGATCGGGGCATTGGCATCGGGAGCGGGGACGCAGGACATCGACGTGCCGAAGGCACTGCTGTCGCTGACGAATTCCCTGGAGATCGACGTCCGGTCGGGCGGCTCGCTCGACATCACCGACCTGACGTTCAGCATCGGACAGATGCCGACCGTGCCGGATCCGTCGGCGTTGCCGGAGCCGGCGTCGCTGCTGCTGGCGGGTGTCGCCGCTCTCACCGCCCTCGCGAGCGCGCGCCGGCGGCACCCAAACGAAACGGGCAGCCGAAGCTGCCCGTCGCCGACGCGCCGGGACGCGCGCGTCACTCGATCGTGGCGGACTTCTTCAGGTCGTCGATCAACTGGTCGCGCTGCTTGCCGAGCAGCTGCTTCGACACCTGGTCCTTGACCTGCTCGAACTCGGGGAACTGCGGCGTCCGGACATCGTCCACGCGGATGATGTGATAGCCGTACTGCGACTGCACCGGGGTCTGCGTCGTCTCGCCCTTCTTGAGCGCGCGCAGCGCGTCGGCGAACGGCTTGACCATGTTGCTGCCGTCGGTCCAGTCGAGATCGCCGCCCTTCTTCTTCGACCCGGTGTCCTCGGAGCGCTTCATCGCGATGTCCTCGAACTTCGCGCCCTTCTTCAGCTGCGCGAGGATGGCCTTGGCGTCGGCTTCCTTCTTCACGAGGATGTGACGGGCCTTGTACTCCTTGGCATTCGGGTCGAACTGTTCCTTCTTGATCTTCTCGTATTCGGCCTTCAGGTCGGCTTCGGTCGGTTCGTGCGTCTTGAGGAAGTCCTCGAGGTAGGCATTGACCAGGACCTGCTGGCGGGCCAGATCCATCTGCGTCTGGTACTCGACCGACTTGTCGAGTCCGGCCTTGATGGCGGCCTGACTGATGATCTCGCGCGTGATCAGGACGTCCTTCATCTGCTTGCGCAACTCGGGGGTGTCCTTCTGACCCTGCTGGACCTGCATCTTGGCCACGAAGTCGAGCCGCGCCTGCGGAATCGGCACGCCGTTCACCACGGCCAGATTCCTGGCGGCATCGTCCGCGTAGCAGGCCGTGAGGAAAGTGAAGCTGCCCAAGGCAAAGGCCGCGAGCGCGGAGGTCTTGACGAAACGCATGAAGGAATCCTTCCGATTGGTTTGTGAGTGGTGGTCAGGGGACGACGCCCGGCACGTTCGGGGGCATCTCAGGGAGCGCCGGAGGCACCGGTCGGGCCGGCGGCTTCTTCCGGCGTCTGGGCCACGATGGCAAGCGCATGAATGCGCTGCGGTATCAGCCCCGTCAATCGATCATACACCATGCGATGTCGCGCGATCCTCGTGCGGCCGGCGAACGCCGCGGACACGATCACGACCTGAAAATGGCCGCCGCCGCTCTCGCGCGCCCCGGCATGTCCGGCGTGGTCGGCGCTGTCGTCGAAGACTTCGAGGCTCTCCGGCAGCAGCGGCGCCAGGCGGTCGCGGATGTCGTCGGCGAGGGTCATGCGTTCAGCCCGGGATCACCTGCTTGAACGGCTTCACGGTCACCCGGGCGAACACGCCTTCGGTCACGTAGGGGTCGCCGTTGATCCACTCGGTGGCCGCTTCGAGCGACTCGAACTCGCCGACGATCAGGCTGCCGGTCATGCCGGCCGGGCCGGGATCGGAAGCATCGACGGCAGGGAAGGGGCCGGCCAGCACGATCCGGCCTTCGGCCACGAGGGATTGGATGCGCGCGAGGTGCGCCGGGCGCGCGGCGGTGCGCCTGGCTCCGCTGTCGGGAATGTCCTCGGCGACGATGGCGTACAGCATGGCGGCTATTTCTCCGGGTCCGTGTGATCGACGTAGCGGGAGAGGACGAGACCCTGTCCGAGGGCGAAGACGATCATCAATCCCATCCCGCCGAACAGCTTGAACTTGACCCACGTGGCCTCGGAAAAATTCAGGGCGACGTAGAGGTTGAGGACGCCCATGAAGGCGAAGAAGCCGATCCAGCTCCAGTTCAGTCGCTTCCAGACCGGCTCGGGGAGTTCGATCTGGCCCTGGGTCATCGAGCGGATCAGGTTGCGCTTGAAGACGAGATCGGAGACCAGGAACACGAGGGCGAACGCCCAGTACAGCACGGTGGGCTTCCACTTGATGAAGGTCGGGTTGCGCAGGGCGAGCGTGGCGCCGCCCATCACGACGATGATGGCGAGGCTGATCCACAGCATCTTGTCCACGGTCTTGCCGCGCGCCATCAGCCAGATCACCTGGCCGACCGTGGCGACGATGGCGAGGACGGTTGCCAGCAGGATCGGTCCCTGCCCGGCGGGGAGGTCCGTCCCCAGGCCCAGCGCGCCCAGGATCGACACCGTGATGTCCGTGGCCTGCTCCGGCGCCCGTTCCGCGCCGAAGTAGGCGAGAAAGAAGACGAACACCGGGATAAGATCGAACAGAATCTTCATGGATGGCTCGAAGCGCCCTGCAGAATCGCCGGATTATGCGGGGCCGGGTCGATCCGTGTCCATGGCGGAACCGGGTCGCGGCGGCGGCCCGCCACAGGAGGAGAACGACCGATGTCGATGGTGAAACTGGTGGAGTACGCGGACGCGTCGCCCGAGGTCCGGGCGGTCTTCGACGACATCATGGCCACTCGCAAGGTGGACTGGATCAACAACATCTGGAAGGCGCTGGCCGCCCACCCGCCGACGCTGAAGCGCGTCTGGGAACAGGTGAAGGACGTGATGGGCCCGGGCGGGCGGCTCGATCCGCTCACGAAGGAGCTGATCTACATCGCGGTCAGCATGACCAACAACTGCGAGTACTGCATCCAGTCCCACAGCGCGTCCGCCCGGAAGAAGGGCATGGACGACGAGATCTTCGGCGAGCTGGCGGCCATCGTGGCGCTCGCCAACCAGACCAACCGTCTCGCGATCGCCTACCAGATCGACGTGGACGAAGCGTTCAAGCGCAAGTTCGACTGACAGCGGCGAAGGCGTCCGCACCTTGACGCCAGGGCCATCGGGAGAGGAGGGGGTCATGCGCATTGCCGGAAGGAATCCCGGCGCGGCGGCACGGATCCGCCGCGGCGTCCGGGCGGCCGCGGCGGGAACGCTCGCCTGGCTGCCGACGATGGCGCTGGCCGGCGCACTGGAGCTGGTCGACGACGCCGTGCAGCACGCGAACCGGACCCTGCAGCCTGCCATCCTGCAGGCGGCACAGCCGGCCCAGCTGCTCGCGGACTTCCTGTTCAATCGGGCCGAACAGGCGGGCGAGAAGACGCCGGAGCGGCTCGACGGCGCGGAGCGCAAGACCTTCCTCGACCTGAAGGCCGGCCTCGATGCACTCGGCAAGGTCGCTCCCGATGCGGGGGTGGAGATCGCCAAGGCGGAGGCTGCGTTCGCGGAGGGCCTGAAGTCCGTCCAGTCCGCCAAGGGCAACCCGCCGCTCGTGCTCGGGTTCACGCCGCGGACGGTATTCCCCGACGACCCGACGCTGAAGATCGAGATCCTCGGACGGAATCTGCTGGTGCCGGACGACGCCAAGGTGCCGGTCCCGACCCTCGTCTTCGAGCAGCGCGGCAAGGCCGAAGCGAAGTTCGCGACCGATTCCGAACCGGGGCGGCTGCGCTTCACGCTGCCGCGCAAGCTCCTCGATGATCCCGCGCGCAGTTCGCTGAGCGAGGCGGGCACGCTCACGGTGTTCAGCAAGAGTTGTCCGTGGTGGAAGCTGAAACTCTCCTGCGAACCCCGGGCACACAGGTTCACGCTGCTCCTGATGGTGGTGCCCGAGACCATCGGCACGATTCGCCTCGTCCAGAAGGTCCAGCCGAAGGCGCTGAACGAACGCGAATACGACGTGCCGCTGGCCGGGTGCAGCACCGCCGCGACGACGCGTGACCTCGGCGCCCCGTGGACGAAGAACTGCGACGCCAGGATCCTGGAGCCGGCCGATGCCGCATGGAAGTTCGACCTCGGCAGGACCGCACCGGTGATCGCCCCGGCGCAACTGAAATGTCAGGGCCGCGACCCGCCTGCCGGTGTGCGACGCGGCTACGTTTCGCAGCCCGACATGGGCGCACTCTGGACGGAGGCCCGGCTGAAGGTGTGGCTCTTCGTCGAATCCGACGGCAAGTTTCCATGCACCATCAACGGCTCGCTGCATGTGGTCGAGCGTCGACGCGAGCCGGTCAGCGAGGAGGTGGAACTGGCCAGGGGGCCGTTGCACTGGAAGTCGGCAACGACCCTGAAGTCCGGCGATCCCGCCGCGCCGACGACGCTCCAGATCCGCTACTTCAACGGGCGCGAAGCGGTGTATCCCGCGTCCCGACGGGATGTCTGGGTCGATGTCCGGTACGAGGCGGACCCGGTGAAACCGGGCATTACAATCCAGCCGGGAGGTCGGGGCGAGGCGGGCGGCGAGGCACTCCCGGCGCCTGCGTTCTGAGCCCGGCCGGTCGATCCGCGCGCGCACGTTCGCGCACCGATGAGACGCTGCACCGACACGAAAGCGAGGACCACGGGAATTGGATGATTCGATCACGACTGGGAATCCGCGGACGGCCGTCCTGTCGCAATTGCTGGGGTCGCGCTACAGCTGCCGCGCCTACCGGCCCGATCCGGTGCCGCGCGAGATCATCGAGCGCGTCTTCTCGCTGGCGCAACGGACGCCTTCCTGGTGCAACACCCAGCCCTGGCAGGTCGTGGTCGTGAGCGGTGACGCGCTGGAATCGCTGACGACGCGGCTGTACGACCTCGGTGCCGCCGGGGAGCCCATCCGGCCGGACTTTCCGTTCCCGGAAGCGTACGAAGATGCGTACCGGGATCGGCGCAAGGTCTGCGGCGTCCAGCTGTACCAGTCGCTCGGCATCGGCCGGGACGATCGCGAACAGGCCCGCCTGCAGGCACTCGAGAATCACCGCGGTTTCGGCGCGCCGCACGCCGCGTTCATCACGACGCCCGAGCGCCTCGGTCCCTACGGCGCGGTCGACTGCGGCCTGTACGTGATGAGTCTGATGCTGCTGCTGCAGGCCGAAGGCGTCGCCTGCATCGCCCAGGCCGCACTCGCCTCGTATCCGGACGTCGTGCGGGAAACGCTGGGATTCGCACCGGACCGCCGCATGGTCTGCGGACTCTCGTTCGGCTACGCGCAGTCGGACGCCCCGATCAACGGCTACCGGACGGAGCGGGCCTCGCTCGCCGACGCGGTGCGGTTCGTCGATCACGGGTGATCCGACGCATGGCCGCGTTCACATTCGTGGGAAGGAGACGTCGATGACCGACGAGAATCTGGCCGGTGACGCGCAGCGCGAGCGCCGGGAATTCGTGAAGCGTTCCGGCGCGGCGATGGCCGGCATGCGCCTGGTGGCGACCGGCGGTGCACTCGCGCCGGCGTCTCCGGCCGGGTCGCAGTCCCTGTCGGCGTTGAGTCCGCATGAGGCGCGGGTGCTCTTGCGCCTGTGTCGCGACATCTATCCGCACGACACGCTGCCCGACGAGATCTACGAGAAGGTGGTGGCGGGCTTCGACGCGAGCGCCTCGAAGGATGCGGAAGCGGCCGCAGCCATCGCCGAGGGCCTGAAGGAACTGGAAGTGCACTCGCAGCGGCTCCACGGCCGCGACTATCTCGCCGTTGCCGGCGAAGCGGACCGCGTGAGCGTGCTTCAGCGCATCGAATCGACGGCGTTCTTCCAGACGGTGCGCGGATCCCTGATCACCGGGATCTACAACAATCCGGAGGTCTGGAAGATCCTCGGCTACGAAGGACCGTCGGCGCAGCTTGGCGGCTACCTGCAGCGCGGCTTCAACGATCTCGACTGGCTCTGACCGGTCGGGCACGGCACGACCGGAACCTCCAGACAGGAACGCGACGATGACGGCGAAGTACGAGATGAACGACGACCGCGTGGTGGTCGTCGTGGGTTCGGGAGCCGGAGGGGGAACCCTGGCCTCCGAACTCGCCCTCAAGGGGATCGACGTGGTGCTGCTCGAAGCCGGACCCCGGCTCGAGACGGCCGACTTCGAGAACGACGAGTGGGCCAGCTTCGTGAAGATCTCCTGGCTCGATCCGCGCACCACCTCGGGCAGCTGGCGGGTCGCCAAGGACTTCTCGGGTCTGCCTGCCTGGATCGTGAAGGCGGTCGGCGGTTCCACGATCCACTGGGCGGGGGCGTCGCTGCGCTTCCAGCCGCACGAGTTCAAGGTCCGGACGGTCTACGGCGCCCTGGACGGCGCGAATCTCCTCGACTGGCCGATCAGCTACGAGGAACTCGCGCCCTACTACGACCGTGCCGAGAAGAAGATGGGAACGACCGGCACCCATGGCATCCCGCGTCTGCCCGGCAACAACAACTACAAGGTGCTCGCGGCCGGCGCGGCGAAGGTCGGCTACAGGCAGTTCCACACCGGGAACATGTCGATCAATTCGCAAGCCCGCGACGGACGCGGGCCGTGCCAGCAGATCGGCTTCTGTTTCCAGGGCTGCAAGTCCGGCGCGAAGTGGTCCACGCTGGTGGAGGCGATCCCCAAGGGCGAAGCCACCGGCAGGCTCGAAGTGCGGCCGCAATCGCACGTGCTGCGGATCCTGCACGATCCGACGGGCAAGGCAAGCGGCGTCGAGTACGCCGACCGCGACGGCCGGACGCAGATGCAGAAGGCGCGGGTCGTGTGCCTGGCCGGCAATTCGATCGAGTCGCCCCGCCTGCTGCTCAACTCGGCGACGAGCAAGTTCCCGGACGGTCTGGCCAACTCCTCCGGTCAGGTCGGCCGCAACTACATGCGCCACATGACCGGTTCGGTCTTCGCGGTCTTCAACAAGCCGGTGCACATGTACCGGGGCACGACCATGGCCGGCATCGTCTCGGACGAAGCGCACCATGATCCGAAGCGCGGCTTCGCGGGCGGCTACGAGATGGAGACGCTGTCTCTCGGCATGCCGTTCCTGGCCGCGTTCCTGGAACCGGGACAGTGGGGGCGGGACTTCACTTGGGCGATGGACCGCTACGAGAACATGGCGGGCCTGTGGCTGGTGGGCGAGGACATGCCGCAGGAAGGCAACCGCGTCACGCTGAATCCGGCCCTGAAGGACCGGTACGGGATGCCCGTGGCCAACGTGCATTTCGATGACCACCCGAACGACACGGCGATGCGGGAGCACGCTTTCCGGCAGGGCGCCGCCGTCTACGACGCCGTCGGTGCCTTGCAAACGTTCCCCACGCCGCCGTATCCGTCCACCCACAACCTCGGCACCAACCGCATGAGCGACAAGCCGCGCGACGGCGTCGTCAACAAGTGGGGTCAGACGCACGACCTGAACAATCTCTTCGTGTCCGACGGATCGCAGTTCACGACGGGTGCCGCGGAGAACCCGACGCTCACGATCGTGGCCCTCGCGCTGCGCCAGGCGGAATACATCGCGAAGGAAATGGCGGCGAAGAACCTGTGACTGCCCGGCTGGAATGCCATCGCGGGCGCGGCAGCGCCGACGGGATGCCGCACCGGGTCTCAGCCGATCGCCCGGGTGGGGGGCAGGCGGATGGATGAAGCGTCCGGCTCGACCGTCGAGGCCGTCCTGTTCGATCTCGGCGGTGTCCTCATCGATTGGAATCCGCGTCATCTCTACCGGCCGTACTTCGCGGATGCGGACACCATGGAGGACTTCCTGGCCCGCGTCTGCGCGCCCGAGTGGAATCACCGGATGGACGCCGGGCATCCGGTCGATCTCGCGGTGGCCGAGCGACAGCGCGAATTTCCCGAGCATGCCGCGTTGATCGCGTTGTGGCGCGACGGGTGGCCGCAGATGCTGGGCGGTGCCATCGAGGAGACGGTGGCCCTGCTGCGTGCGCTGCGTGCCCGGGCCATGCCGTTGTACGCCCTGACGAACTGGTCGGCCGAGACGTTTCCGGTGGCACGCGCGCGGTTCGGGTTCCTCGACTGGTTCGCGCACATCGTGGTGTCCGGCGAAGTCGGTCTCGCGAAACCCGACCCGGCGATCTTCTTGCTGGCGACGCAGCACATGCGGGTGCCGCCCGAACGGACGCTCTTCATCGACGACAGCGAGCGGAACACCGAGGCGGCACGTTCGCTCGGCTTCCAGGTGCATCGATTCACGGTGCCCGACGCGCTGCAGCGCGACATCGTCGCCCGCGGTCTGCTGTGACGGCCGGTCCGCGGCCCGCGTCATGAGACGCACCGGCGTTCTCCTCGCGCTCTGGGCGATCGCACTCCACGCCATCGCGGCGCCGCCGGTCCTCCAGCGCGAATGGCTCGGCGCCACCCTCTGGTTCCAGACCGCCCAGGAGTACCGATGGGTTGCGGAACAGACCTTCGCTGCCGCTGCCGGACAACTGAAATCCGCCCTCGAACCGGGCACTGCGGCGCTGGAGCAGTCGCGTGGCGGGCGATTCGCCGATCTGCCGCCTGCCGTCGTGCTCGACATCGACGAGACCGTCCTCGACAACTCGGACTTCCAGGGATGGGAGATCCGGTCCGGGAACGCCTACACGACCTCGGCCTGGGCGGCGTGGGTCCTCCAGTCACGGGCCCGAGCGGTCCCGGGCGCAGTGGCCTTCACCCGTGCCGCCGCCGCAGCGGGTGTGGCCCTCGTCTACGTGACCAACCGCGAATGCGCCTCGCCGTCCGAGTGCCCGCAGCGCGACGCCACGCTGCGAAATCTGCGGTCGCTCGGTTTCCCGGATCCGGACGCGATCCTGATGCGCGGAGAGCGGCCGGAATGGTCCGCGAGCGACAAATCGCTGCGCCGCGCCGAGGTCGCGAAGCGATACCGCATCGTCATGCTCGTCGGCGATGATCTCCAGGATTTCCTGCCGGCGGCGGAGGTCGGCGCATTGCGGGCCGATCCCGACGGGCCGGAGTCACGCCGCGTCTCCGCTGCCATCGGGACGCGATGGTTCCTGCTGCCGAATCCCCTGTACGGGTCGTGGGAGCGTGCGCTGCCGGCGCGGATCGACGAGCGGTACGCGCGCCTGTCGGCCGCCACGCTGCCGGTCCCCGAACGGCGTTCGCTCTCGCTGGCCGCGTGGAATCTCGAATGGCTGATGACGCCCGCCACCTACGAGCGCCTGCGCGCGACCTGTGACGCCTCGGGTCAGCCCCGCAGCGACGTTCGCGGGTTTCCGTGCACGGCCGATCGCCCGCATCCCCCGCGCCGTGTGCCCGCGGATTTCCGGGCGCTCGCCCACTATGCGTCCAGGCTCGATGCGGACGTGGTGGCGTTGGCGGAGGTCGACGGCCCGGAAGCCGCGGCCCTGGTCTTTCCGCAGGGCTACGTGCTCGACTGCTTCGCGACGCGACGGCACCCGCAGAAGACCGGCTTCGCGATCCGCAAGGGCATTCCCTACCGATGTCATCCCGAGGTCTCGGCGCTGGACGTGGACGGTGCCCAGCGCGCCGCTTCGGACGTGACCGTGTATCCCGATACGCCGGATGCCGTGCGCCTGCTGGGGGTGCATCTGGCCAGCGGCTGCTTCCACGAGCGCCTGGATGCGGCGGGCAACGGCGCCTGTCTCAGGCTGCGCCGTCAGGTCGCCGTGCTGGAGCAGTGGGTCGACGCGCGGGCCGAAGAGGGGATCGCCTTCGCGGTGCTGGGCGACTTCAACCGCCGGCTTGAGCACGATGCCCGCTATGGTCCGGGGTCGGACCCGGCCGCGCCCCTGAATCTGTTCTGGGCGCTGAGCGACGGTTTTCCCGCGGGCGCGGGACTGCAGCGGGCGACCGAGGGGCAAGCCTACGTGCCCTGCAGCGGAGCAGACGGATTCGACGCCTACATCGACAACGTCCTGATGAGCCCTGCGCTCGTGGCCCGCGCGGCGTCCGTCGGCTTCACGCGCCTGCGTTACCGTGACGAGGACGTCGTCGATCATCAGCTGTCCGACCACTGTCCGGTGGGCGTGGTCCTCGAAGGCGCGATCCGGTCCTCCCCGTGAGCGGTCCCGCGGTTTCGCCTTCGGGCGCGGAAGTGTCAACATCGCGGTTCCTTCCCAACGCATCGTCCGACCGATCGTGACCACCGATACCCCCCTGCTGATCCACACGGAAGGCGGCATCGCCCGTCTGCGTTTCAACCGTCCCGGCGTGCTCAACGCACTCGATGTCGCCACGGCACAGGCCTTTGCCGAGGCGTGCCGCGATCTCGCCCGGGACGCGACCGTCCGGGTCGTGGTCCTCAGCGGCGAGGGGCGCGCCTTCGTCGCAGGCGGCGATCTCGCGGCGATGCGGGCCGATCCCGTCCGGTCGGCTGCGACCATCATCGACGCGATGCACGAGGGCATCGCCATCCTGTCCGGGTTGCCGGCGCCGGTGCTGGCGAGCCTGCACGGGGCCGTGGCCGGCGGCGGACTCGGACTGGCGCTGGCGGCGGATCTGGCGATCGCGGCCGAAGGCACCCGGTTCAACCTCGCCTACGCCAACATCGGCACGAGTTGCGACTGTTCCAGTTCATGGGGACTGCCCCGGCTGGTCGGATTGCGCAAGGCGATGGAGATCGCGTTGCTGTCCGACGTGTTCGACGCGGCGGAGGCCCTGCGGCTCGGCATCGTGAACCGGGTCGTGCCGGCCGCGGATCTGGCTGCCGAGACCGACAGGCTCGCGGAGCGTCTGGCGCGCGGCGCGCCGCACGCGTTCGGCCGGCTGAAACGGCTGATGCGGGAGTCGTTCGGTCGCGATCTCGAAGGGCAGCTGGCCGCGGAGCGGACCGCCTTCCTCGAGTGCGCGGCCACGCGCGATTTCGGCGAGGGACTGACCGCCTTCTTCGAGAAGCGTGTCGCCCGGTACGAGGGACGCTGATCATGCTGCTCAACGACGACCAGAGGATGATCCGCGACATGGCGCGGAAGTTCGCGACCGAGCGACTCGCCCCCCATGCGGCGCAGTGGGACCGCGAACAGACCTTTCCCGCCGACGCCCTGCGCGAGATGGGGCGGCTCGGCCTGCTTGGCATGCTGTTGCCGCCGGCCTGGGACGGCGCGGGCGCGGACCATGTGGCGTACGCGCTGGCGCTGGAGGAGATCGCGGCCGGCGACGGAGCCACGTCGACGATCATGAGCGTGCACAACTCGGTCGGCTGCATGCCCATCTTCCGCTTCGGCAACGACGCGCAGAAGGAGCACTTCCTGCGACCGATGGCGCGCGGCGAGTGGCTCGGCGCCTTCGCACTCACCGAACCGCAGGCCGGATCCGACGCGTCGGCCATTCGCACGCGTGCCCGCCGGACCGACCGCGGGTGGGTGCTCGACGGAACCAAGCAGTTCATCACCTCGGGCCGCCATGCCCAGGTGGCGATCGTGTTCGCGGTGACCGATCCCGATGCCGGCAAGCGCGGCATCAGCGCGTTCATCGTGCCGACCGACACGCCGGGCTATCGCGTGGCCCGGCTGGAAAGCAAGCTCGGGCAGCGCGCCTCGGACACGGCGCAGATCGTGTTCGAGCAGTGCGAGATCGGGGCGGACCGCATGCTGGGTGCGGAAGGCGAGGGCTACCGCATCGCGCTCGCGAATCTCGAAGGCGGGCGCATCGGCATCGCAGCCCAGTCGGTGGGCATGGCGCGGGCAGCCTTCGAGGCCGCGGCGCGGTACGCCGGCGAGCGCAAGAGCTTCGGTGTCGCGCTGCTCGGTCATCAGGCGGTGTCGTTCCGCCTCGCCGACATGGCGACGCGCATCGAAGTGGCGCGGCAGATGATCCTGCACGCAGCCTGCCTGCGCGATGCCGGGCAGCCCTGTCTGCGGGAAGCCTCGATGGCGAAGCTGTTCGCCTCGGAGATGGCGGAGCAGGTCTGCTCGGACGCGATCCAGATCCACGGCGGGTATGGTTACGTCGACGACTTTCCGGTCGAGCGCATCTACCGCGACGTGCGCGTCTGCCAGATCTACGAAGGGACCAGCGACGTGCAGCGCATGGTCATCGCACGGAATCTGGCCGGCTGACCGCGCTCGTCAGATCGCGTCGGGAATGAGGACGGCGGCCCCTTCGAGCCGGCCCGCCCGCAAGGCATCGAGGGCCTCGTTCGCTTCGTCGAGCGGGAAGCGCTCGACGGCGGTGCGGACGGGAATGCGCGGCGCCAGCGCCAGGAATTCCTCCCCGTCCTGACGGGTCAGGTTCGCCACCGAGACGACGCGCCGCTCACCCCACAGGAGTGCGTAGGGGAACGCCGGGATCTCGCTCATGTGGATCCCGCCGCAGACGACGATGCCCCCCTTGCGCACGGCGCGCAGGGCCGCGGGCACCAGCGCGCCGACCGGGGCGAAGAGAATGGCCGCGTCCAGTTCGACGGGCGCGGGCGCGGTCGAGTCGCCGGCCCACGTGGCGCCGAGGCGGCGCGCAAACGCCTGCGCCGCGGCATCGCCCGGCCGCGTGAAGGCGTGAATCTCCCGGCCTTCCCACCGGGCCACCTGCACCAGGATGTGCGCCGCCGCACCGAAACCGTACAGGCCGATGCGTCGCGCGTCGCCCGCCATCCGCAGACAGCGATAGCCGATGAGCCCGGCGCACAGCAACGGCGCGGCTTCGGCATCCCCGTAGGAATCGGGGAGCCGGAAGCAATAGCGGGCATCCGCCACCGTATGGTCCGCATAGCCGCCGTCGACGTGATAACCGGTGAAGCGCGCGGCATCGCAGAGGTTCTCCTGGCCGCGCCGGCAATAATCACACGCACCGCAGGTGAATCCGAGCCACGGGACGCCGACGCGCTCGCCGACGGTGAAGCCCGGGGTCTCCGGTCCGATCGCGATCACGCGGCCCACGATCTCGTGGCCCGGAATCACGGGATGGCGGAGGTCGGGCAGTTCTCCATCGACGATGTGCAGATCGGTGCGGCACACCCCGCACGCACCGACGCGGTGCAGCAGCTGGCCGGGACCCGCGGCAGGCGTGGTGCGCTCGACCGGCCGCAGCGGGCGGTGGGGATGATCGAGAACCATGGCGTGCATCGGGACCTCCGGTTCGACGGCGTGGCGCGTGAAGGGATCGTTCGGCGGATTCGCGGTCGGCCACGCAACGCGCCGATCACGCAGGGCTTGCATACTGTACCGGCTGGACGGTATCTTTGACCGATATCAACACAGGCCGGAATTCTCCATGGTTCGCGAGAACAATCGGCCCCACCTGCTCGACGCCGCGGAGGCTATCGTCATCGAAGAGGGGGCAGCCCGGTTGACGCTGGATGCCGTTGCGCGGCGTGCCGGGGTCAGCAAGGGCGGCGTCCTCTATCACTTCCCCAACAAGGATGCGCTGCTCGGCGCATTGGTGGAACGCATGACCGACGCATTCGAGGCGCTGGTCAGCGGTGCCGCGACGAAGACCGACGATACCGCCACCGGGCGTCTGCAGGCCTATGTCCATGCCTGCGATGCGGCGGACCAGCGCCTGGGGCAGATCTCCTGCGCGCTGCTGCCGGCGCTGTTCGAGAACCGGGCGCTGCTCGCCCCGATGCGCGAGTTCTATCGCAAGCACTACCAGCGGCTCAAGCGCCTCCCGATCGGATTCGAGCAGGGGGCCATCGTGACGCTGGCGCTGGACGGCATGTGGATGATGGAGATGCTTGGCGTGTCGCAGCTCACGCCGGCGCAGGAAAAGCGGATCAAGCGGATGCTCTCGGCCATGGCGGTCGAGTCGCTGCCGCTCGAGGGTGTCGAATCCGGGCCGCGGCGGCGCGTCCCATCACGAACGGGAACGAAGAGACGATGAAGTCCGGAACGGGTTGGGTTGTGCTGGCGCTGCTCGCGGGACTCTCCGCGTGCGGCAAGTCGGACAAGGCCGCGGGGCCCGGTGGCATGCCGGCACCGGATGTGACGCTCGCTGCGGCCGAGACCCGGCCGGTGGCCGAAACGCAGGAGTACCCGGCGCGTCTGGAGGCCGTGGATCAGGTGGTCGTCCGCTCACGGGTGACCGGCTACATCCAGTCGGTCCACTTCCAGCAGGGCGCGGAAGTCCGCAAGGGCGACGCGCTGGTCACGATCGACCCGCGGCCGTTCGAGGCCCGCGTGCATCGCGCCGAAGCGGAGATCGGGTCGCTGCGTTCGCGTGCCGACCTCGCGCGCGTGGAACTGGCCCGCGCAGAAAAGCTGATGGCCAGCGGTGCCGGCGTACAGCGGGACGTCGACGAGCGCGGCGCGCAGGTGCGTGACCTGGACGCGGCGATGAAGGGGGCGCAGGCGGCGCTCGACGCCGCCCGTCTCGATCTCTCGTTCACCCGCGTCCTGGCACCGATCAGCGGCCGCGTCGGCAAGGCCGAGATCACCGCCGGCAATCTCGTGCAGGCGGAAGCACCGGAGTCCGCCGCGCTGACGTCCATCGTCTCGATCAATCCGATCTACGTGGCCTTCGAGGTGGACGAGCGCGTGTTCGTCAAGTTCGGGCTGGCGGCGAAGGGGCGGTCGAAGGCCGGATTGCCGGTGGAGGTCGCCCTGGCCGGCGAGGACGGATTTCCGCACAAGGCGACACTGACCTTCGTCGACAACCGGCTCGATCCCGGGACCGGAAGCGTGAAGGCGCGGGCGACGCTCGAGAACGCGGACGGCACGCTGACGCCCGGTCTGTTCGCGCGGGTCCGGATCTCCGACCCGGCCGGTGCACGGGACACCGTCGTGATTCCCGAATTGGCCGCCGGCACCGATCAGGATCGCCGCTTCGTGTTCGTGGTCGGCGCCGAGAAGAAGGCCGAATACCGGCCGGTCGCGCTCGGCCCCACCGTCGACGGCAAGCGTGTGGTCCTGTCGGGTCTGAAGCCCGGCGAGAACGTGATCGTCAACGGGCTCATGCGGGTGCGCCCGGGCGTGCCGGTGAACGTGAAGACGGAGGGCGCGGCGGCGCCCGCCGGCGCAGCGAAGAAGTAGCGCGGCGGACCCCACGATGGACTTCTCGCGCTTCTTCATCGACCGCCCGATCTTCGCGGCGGTCATCTCGATGTTCATCTTCATCGCGGGCCTGCTCGCGGTGCAGAAGCTTCCCGTTTCCGAATTCCCCTCGGTGGTGCCGCCGTCCGTGCAGGTCCGTGCGCAGTATCCCGGCGCGAACCCGCAGGTCCTGGCCGAGACCGTCGCCGCACCGCTGGAAGAGCAGATCAACGGCGTCGAGGACATGCTGTACATGTCCTCGCAGTCGACGGCCGACGGGTCGTACCAGCTCACCATCACCTTCAAGGTCGGGACGGACGTCGATCGCGCCGAGACGCAGGTGCAGAGCCGCGTGCAGCGAGCGCTGCCCCGCCTGCCCGAGGAAGTACGGCGCATCGGTGTCGTGGCCCAGAAGAGTTCGGCCAGCCTGACCATGGTCGTGAGTCTGGTGTCGCCGGACGGCCGCTACGACGAGTTGTACCAGCGCAACTACGCGGTGCTGAACATCAAGAACCGGCTGCAGCGTCTGGAGGGGATGGGCCTCGTGGACGTCTTCGGGGGCGGCGACTACGCGATGCGTGTGTGGTTGCAGCCGCCCAGGCTCGCTTCGCTCGGCCTGACCGCGTCCGACGTGGTGAACGCGATCCGCGAGCAGAACGTGCAGGTCGCCGCCGGCGTGCTCGGCGCGCCGCCCTCCGGCGGGATCGCCCAGTACCAGTTGAACGTGAACGCCAAGGGCCGCCTGACGGACGAGAAGGAGTTCGGCGAGATCATCGTGCGATCCGGCCCGGCGGGCACCGTGCGCCTGAAGGACGTCGCGCGGCTGGAGATGGGCGGCAGTACGTATTCGCTGCGGAGCCTGCTGAACGGCAAACCGTCCGTGGCCATTGCCGTGTTCCAGTCACCCACCGCGAATGCGCTGGCGCTGTCCGACGAGGTCCGTGCCGCGATGGTGGAACTGAAGCGCGACTTTCCGCCGGGCCTGTCGTACGACATCGTCTACGACCCGACGCAGTTCGTGCGCGGTTCGATCAAGGCCGTGGTGACGACGCTGCTGGAGGCGGTGCTGCTGGTCGTCATCGTGGTGATCGTGTTCCTGCAGACCTGGCGAGCGTCCGTGATTCCGCTCGTCGCCGTGCCGGTCTCCATCGTGGGCACGTTCGGCCTGATGATGGCCTTCGGCTTCTCGATCAACACGCTCACGCTGTTCGGCATGGTCCTGGCCATCGGCATCGTCGTGGACGATGCGATCGTCGTGGTCGAGAACGTCGAGCGCAACATCGGTAACGGCCTGTCGCCCCGGGACGCCACGCACCAGGCGATGAAGGAGGTGAGCGGTCCCATCATCGCCACGATGCTCGTGCTCAGCGCGGTGTTCGTGCCCACGGCGTTCGTGTCCGGTCTGACGGGCCAGTTCTACAACCAGTTCGCGCTGACCATCGCGATCTCGACGTTCATCTCCACGATCAATTCGCTCACGCTGTCGCCGGCGCTGGCGGCCGTGCTGCTGAAGCCGCACAGCGCGAAGAAGGACTTCTTCCAGCGCGGCATCGACGCGGTGCTGGGGTGGTTCTTCCGCGCGTTCAACCGTTTCTTCGGCCGCGCGTCGCGGGCCTACGAGCGCGGCGTCGGCCGGGTGCTGGGCCGCAAGGCGATCGTGATGCTGATCTACGTGGTGCTGATCGGCGTCACGGTGTTGATGTTCGACCGGGTGCCGAAGGGCTTCGTGCCGCAGCAGGACAAGCAGTATCTGGTCGGCTTCACCAAGCTGCCCGACGGCGCGTCGCTCGACCGCACGGAGGCCGTGATCCGGCGTGTCACCGACATCGGACTGAAGCATCCGGCCGTCAAGGACTCGGTCGCCTTCGCGGGGTTGTCGATCAACGGCTTCACGGCCAGTCCCAACGAGGGGATCGCGTTCTTCGGCCTGAAGGACTTCAAGGATCGTCACGGCTTCGAACAGTCGCTGTGGGGCACCTTCCAGACGCTCAACGGTCAGCTGGCGCAGATCCAGGATGCCTTCGTGATGGTGTTCCCGCCGCCGGCCGTGGAAGGGCTCGGCACCATCGGCGGATTCCGCCTGCAGATCGAAGACCGCGGCAATCTCGGTTTCGCGGCCTTGAACGAAGCGCTGCAGGCCTCCATCGGGCGCGCCTATCAGACGCCCGAACTGGCCGGGGTGTTCTCGAGCTACACGATCAATGTGCCGCAGGTGTTTGCCGACGTCGATCGCGAGAAGGCCAAGCGCATGGGGATCGGCCTGGGGGAGATCTTCGAGACGCTGCAGATCAACCTGGGTTCGCTGTACGTGAACGACTTCAACCGTTTCGGACGGACCTATCAGGTGGTCGTGCAGGCGGATGCGCCGTACCGCATGCGTCCCGACAGCATCGGCACCCTGCGGGCGCGGGCGCACAACGGCGGGATGGTGCCGCTGTCGTCGGTGCTCACGGCGCGCGACAGCAACGGCCCCGATCGCGTGCAGCGCTACAACGCGTACGTGACGGCCGACATCAACGGCGGGCCTGCGCCGGGGTTCTCGTCGGGGCAGGCGCAGGCGGCCATCTCGAAGATCCTCGCCGAGACGCTGCCCAAGGGCATCGGCTTCGAGTGGACCGACCTGACGTATCAGGAGATCCTCGCCGGCAACACGATGGTCTACGTGTTCCCGCTGTGCGTGCTGCTCGTGTTCCTGGTGCTGGCGGCGCAGTACGAAAGCCTGCGGCTGCCGCTGGCGGTGATCCTCATCGTCCCGATGTGTCTGCTGTTCGCCATTCTCGGCGTGTGGGCGACGGTCGGGGAGGGGCGCCTGATGAGCATCGCGATCATGCTGCTCGGGGCGAATTACCCGATGGGCGACAACAACATCTTCACGCAGATCGCCTTCATCGTGCTGGTCGGTCTCGCGTGCAAGAACGCCATCCTGATCGTCGAGTTCGCGCGCGAACTCGAGCGCGAGGGCAAGACCGCCGTCGAAGCGGCGCTGACGGCCTGCCGTCTGCGGCTGCGTCCGATCCTGATGACCTCGTTCGCCTTCATCATGGGTGTGGTGCCGCTCGTGCTCGCGAGCGGGGCCGGCGCCGAGATGCGGCAGGCCATCGGCATTGCCGTGTTCTCGGGGATGCTCGGGGTCACGTTCTTCGGGTTGTTCCTGACGCCGGTGTTCTACGTGCTGGCGCGCACGCTCGGCGTCCGCCCGCCGCCGCCTGCGGCACCGGTGAGAGGAGAGGCGCCATGAGCCGCCGGCAGTGGATGGCCATCGTCGCGATGGCGGGCATCGTCTCGGGCTGCGGATCGATGCGGCCCGAGTTCAAGGCGCCCGCGCTGGATGTGCCGGACGGGTTCAGGGAGGCGGCAGCCGCCTTGCCGCCGGAAGAACGGGGCGCCTGGAAGAAGGGCGAGCCGGCCGAGGCGGCCGCCCGGGGCGAATGGTGGAAAGCGTTCGGCGATCCGGTGCTCGAGGGCTTGATCGTCGACGGGACGCGGAACAATCCCGGACTGCAGGCGGCGGCCGCCCGGGTCCGGCAGGCGCGAGCCATCCTCGGCATCACCGAGGCCGATCGCGGTGTCCAGTTGTCCGCGGGGGCGGGGCCGATCAGCACGCGTCCATCGCCGGCGTCGCTCGGTCTCCCGCCGGGCGCAGACGCGCCGGCCCGGTCGTTGTGGCGAGGGACCGCCGTCGCCAGCTACGAAGTCGATCTGTTCGGGCGATTGAAGGATCAGTCGGCCGCCGCCCGCAGCGACGCGGAAGGCGCCGAGGCCACGCTGCGGTCGGTCGTGCTGGCACTGCAGGCGGACGTGGCTCGCACGTACTTCGAACTCCGCGAGGCGGATGCCGACCGGCGTCTGCTGCTGGAAGCCCTCCGGATCCGCGAGAGCAATCTGACGCTGCTGCAGCGCCGTTTCGACGCGGGGGCGATCGGCGAGTTCGACGTGACCCGGGCGAAGGGCGATCTGGCGGCAACGCGGAGCGACCTGCATGCCGCGGATGCGCGGCGGGCGCGTCTGGACCACGCGCTGGCCGTGCTGGTCGGCCGACCCCCGACCCGGTTGTCGCTCGAGGCGGGCGGCAAGGCCTGGGAAGTCCCGAGCGTTCCGGCCGGGCTGCCGTCCGCGCTTCTCGAACGGCGCCCGGATATCGTCGCGGCCCAGCGGGCCCTCGTGGCCGCCAACGCACGAATCGGGGTCGCGAAGGCGGCGTTCTTTCCGTCGCTGCGCCTGACCGGCAATGCGGGGTTCGAATCGGATGCGCTCGGGGACCTGTTCCGGTGGTCGAGCCGCACCTGGTTCCTCGGGCCGTTCATCGGCGGCCTGGTCAGCGTCCCGATCCTGGACGGGGGTCGCAACAAGGCCGGTCTGGAGCGGGCACGCGCCGCGTACGAGGAAGCCGTCGGCGAGTACCGGCAGCGCGTGCTGGTGGCGTTCGGCGACGTGGAAGACGGCTTGAGCGGACTGCGGGGATTGGCAGGCCAGGCGGAAGCCGCGCGCGAGGCGATCACGGCGGCCCGGCGTGCCGCGCAATTGGCGCGCATCCGGTATGACGCAGGGGCGGTCACCTACCTGGAAGTGCTGGAGGCGGAGCGGTTCGCCCTCGAGGCGGAGCGGGCGGGCAATCGGGTGGATGCGGCCCGGGCGCTGGGAACGGTCAGCCTGATCCGGTCGCTGGGCGGCGGGTGGGGGCCGGTGGTAGGGACGGCGGCGGCGCCGGGGGCGGCTTCCGGGACGACGGCCTCGCCGGTCGGGAAGTGAGGCGGACCGCAGTCGTCATCGGGTAACGGATCGGGGAAAGGAAATGTCGACGTCCTGCCAGGAACGACGACGACCGGACCGGCCGCCGGGGGGGCTTCGGCGGTCGGAATGACGCAGAAGCCCCGGCGCCAGCGGCGGCCCGCCCGCCCGGATCCGGTGCCGGCCCGGAGGTCGAAGCGCTGCAGCGCCCAAGGAAATGCCCGCGACGGTCGCCGCGGGCATTTTGTTTGCTGCAACAGTCTGTTATCATCACGTCATCTTGAATTGATCGGGAATGGGCCGCGCGCCCATTTTTCTTTTCTGGGCCGTGGACGCAGAGGGCATCACCCAACATACCGTGGAATTGCAGGGCTACGAACTGGTGGACTTCCAGATCTCGGGCGGCAAGCGCCGCCTGCTGCGAGTGTTCATCGACAAGCCCGCAGGGATCACCGTGGACGATTGCGCGCTGGTGAGTCATCAGCTGACGCGCGTCTATGCCGTGGAGGGGGTCGACTACGATCGGCTCGAAGTCTCCTCGCCCGGACTGGATCGGCCTCTCAAGCGGGCGGCCGATTTCACGCGATTCGCCGGGCAGCGTGCGGCGATCGCCCTGCGCCTGCCCCTGAACGGTCGCAAGCGCTTCACCGGCACCCTGGAGGGGCTGGACGAGGCGGGGGAATCGCTCAAGTTGCGGTGTGACGTCGGTGAGTTCGTCTTCCGGTTGTCGGATATCGACAAGGCCCATCTGGTGCCGGACATTTAATGGAGGTGGTCGTGAGTCGCGAGATTCTCATGCTCGTCGATGCGTTGGCGCGCGAGAAGAACGTCGATAAGGAGACGGTGTTCGGTGCGCTCGAGCTCGCGTTGGCGTCGGCCACGAAGCGACGCTTCAAGGAAGAGTCCGACGTGCGCGTCAGCATCGACCGGACGACGGGCGACTACGAGTCGTTCCGTCGCTGGCAGATCGTCCCGGAGGAGGAGTTCCTCGATTCCGGCGTCCACATGCTGCTCGAGGAATCGCTCGTCGACAACCCGGAGGCCAAGCTCGGTGATTTCGTCGAGGAGCCGCTGGAACCCATCGAGTTCGGCCGGATCGGCGCGCAGGCGGCGAAACAGGTCATCCTGCAGAAGATCCGTGACGCCGAGCGCGAACAGATCCTCAATGACTTCCTAGAGCGGAAGGAGCATCTCGTCACCGGCACGATCAAGCGCATGGAGCGGGGCAACGCCATCATCGAATCGGGCCGACTCGAGGCGCTGCTGCCGCGCGACCAGATGATCCCGAAGGAGAATCTGCGCATCGGCGATCGCGTCCGTGCCTACCTGCTCAAGATCGATCGCAGCAGCCGCGGCCCGCAGCTGATCCTCTCGCGCGTGGCCCCGGAGTTTCTCGTCAAGCTGTTCGAACTCGAGGTGCCCGAGATCGAGGAGGGCCTGCTGGAGATCAAGGCGGCCGCCCGGGATCCCGGTTCGCGCGCCAAGATCGCGGTGAAGTCGAACGACCAGCGGCTCGATCCCATCGGCACCTGTGTCGGCATGCGCGGTTCGCGGGTGCAGGCGGTCACGCAGGAGCTCGCCGGGGAGCGGGTGGACATCGTCCTGTGGTCGCCGGACCCGGCGCAGCTCGTCATCAATGCGCTGATGCCCGCGGAAGTGAGCAGCATCGTCGTCGACGAGGACTCGCACAGCATGGACGTCGTCGTCGACGAGGACAATCTCGCCCAGGCGATCGGCCGCAACGGACAGAACGTCCGCCTGGCGAGCGAGATGACGGGCTGGGAGATCAACCTGATGACCGAGGCGGAATCCACCACGAAGCAGGTGGAGGAGTCCGACCGGCTCAAGGGTCTGTTCATGGACAAGCTCGATGTCGACGAGGAGGTGGCGGAGATCCTGGTCCAGGAGGGTTTCACCACGCTCGAACACGTCGCCTACGTGCCCTTGAACGAGATGCTCGAGATCGAAGCCTTCGACGAAGAGACCGTCAACGAATTGCGCGCCCGTGCACGCAACGCGCTTCTCACGCAGGAAATCGCGAGCGAGGAAGCGGTGGAATCGATGGCGCAGGATCTCCTCAATCTCGAGGGCATGGACGACCAGACCGCCCGGGTGCTGGCGTCGAAGGGCATCCACACCCAGGAGGATCTTGCCGACCTCGCCGTGGATGACCTCGTGGAACTCACAGGCATGGATGCGGAGCGCGCCAAGCAGTTGATCATGACCGCGCGCGCGCCCTGGTTCGCCTGACCGGAGCAGGAACCCTCGAATGGCCCAGATGAACGTCGCCCAATTTGCGCAGGAACTCAAGCTCGAACCCGCACGCCTTCTGGAACAGCTGAAGGCCGCGGGTCTTCACAAGTCCGGTCCGGACGATGGACTGAGCGAGCAGGACAAGTCCCAGCTCCTCGACTACCTGCACCGGGTGCACGGGGCGGCGGATCCGGCCCGCAAGAAGATCACGCTCACCCGGCGCCAGACGACCGAGATCAAGCAGGCCGACGCCACCGGGCGTTCACGCACCATCCAGGTGGAGGTGCGCAAGAAGCGCGTCTTCGTGAAGCGGGATCCTTCTGCCGGTCCGGAGGAAGCCGTCGAGGCGGTGCAGGAGATCGCGCCGGCCGCACCGGTGGCGCCGCCACCTCTCGCGATCGACGCCGATCAACTCCGCCTGCGGGAAGAAGAGGATCGCAAGCAGCGGGAGCTGCTGGCCCGCCAGGCGGAAGAAGCACGCGTCAAGAAGGAAGAGCGCGAGCGCCTCAAGAACAAGCAGGCGGCCGATGCGCCGGCGGCCGAGACTGCGCCCGCGGCCGAAGCCGCCGGCGCGGCGGTTGCCGAGGCGCCGGCACCCGCGGTGGAAGCGGCGGCGCCGCCCGCCGTCGAGGCGAAAGCGCCGACGACCGCCGCGGCCGCGGACAGCACGACGTTGCACCGCCCTCCCGCGAAGCCGGCAGAGGGCGCCGACAAGAAGCCGGCGCCCAAGAAGCCTGCCCGCACGGCGACCACATGGAAGGACGACGCGGCGAAGAAGCGCGGCATCAAGACGCGCGGCGACGCCGGCGGCGCCGTGGACGGTTGGCGCGGCCGCAAGGATCACGCAAAGCGTGGCGACGGCGGTGCGCAGCACCAGTTCTCGGCCCCGACGGAACCCGTCATCAAGGAAGTGCTGATTCCCGAGACCATCACGGTCGCGAACCTGGCGCAGAAGATGTCGGTGAAGGCCGCGGAAGTCATCAAGGCGCTGATGAAGCTCGGCTCCATGGTCACCATCAATCAGGTGCTCGATCAGGACACGGCGATGATCCTGGTCGAGGAAATGGGGCACATCGCGAAGCGGGCCAAGCTCGACGACCCGGAGTCCTACCTGTCCGAGAACACCGACGGTCCGAGGGAAGTGGCCGTGGCGGAACACCGTGCTCCCGTCGTGACGGTCATGGGTCACGTGGACCACGGCAAGACCTCGCTGCTCGACTACATCCGCCGCACCCGTGTCGCCAGTGGCGAAGCGGGCGGCATCACGCAGCACATCGGCGCCTATCACGTCGACACGCCCAGGGGCACGGTGACGTTCCTGGATACCCCCGGTCACGAAGCCTTCACGGCGATGCGGGCTCGGGGTGCGAAGGTGACGGACCTGGTCATCCTGGTGGTGGCCGCGGACGACGGGGTGATGCCCCAGACGGTGGAGGCCATCCACCACGCGAAGGCGGCGAAGGTGCCCGTCATCGTGGCGATGAACAAGATCGACAAGCCCGACGCCAATCCGGAACGCGTCCGCCAGGAACTGGTGGCGCAGGGCGTCGTGCCCGACGACTGGGGCGGCGACACCATGTTCGTCCCCGTCTCCGCGAAGACCGGGGAGGGGATCGACGGTTTGCTCGAGAGCGTGCTGCTGCAGGCCGAGGTGCTCGAACTGACCGCCCCCCGCAACGCGCCGGCCAAGGGCATCGTGATCGAAGCGCGTCTCGACAAGGGCCGCGGACCGGTCGCGACCGTGCTGATCCAGAGCGGCACGTTGAAGCGCGGCGACGTCGTGCTGGCCGGAGCCGTGTTCGGCAAGGTCCGGGCACTGATGAACGAGGCCGGTCATGCCACGCAGGAGGCGGGGCCGTCCATTCCGGTGGAGGTGCTGGGGCTCTCCGAAGTCCCGGTGGCGGGCGAAGAGGTCCAGGTGGTGGCCGACGAACGGAAGGCGCGCGAAATCGCGCTGTTCCGGCAGGGCAAGTACCGCGACGTCAAGCTGGCGAAGCAGCAGGCCGCGAAGCTCGACAACATGTTCGATCAGATGGCGGCGGGTGCGATCAAGTCGCTGTCGCTGATCATCAAGGCCGACGTGCAGGGTTCGTACGAGGCGCTGCAGACGGCGCTGGAGAAGCTGTCGACGGGCGAGGTCAAGGTCAACATCGTTCACAGCGGCGTGGGTGCGATCACCGAGTCCGACGTCAATCTGGCGCTGGCATCGAACGCGGTGATCATCGGCTTCAACACGCGGGCCGACACGACCGCCAAGAAGCTCATCGGCTCGCACGGCATCGACGTCCGTTACTACAACGTGATCTACGAAGCGGTGGACGAGGTGAAGTCCGCCTTGTCCGGAATGCTGGCCCCGGATCGCAAGGAGAACATCACGGGTCTCGTGGACATCCGGCAGGTCTTCCGGATTTCCAAGGTGGGCACGGTCGCCGGCTGCTACGTGCTGGAAGGCACCATCCGCCGCAACTCGCTGATCCGGGTGTTGCGCGACAACGTGGTGATCCACACCGGCGAACTGGATTCGCTCAAGCGCTTCAAGGACGACGTCCGCGAGGTGAAGGGCGGATTCGAATGCGGCCTGTCCGTGAAGAATTTCGATGACATCAAGGTCGGCGACCAGATCGAGACCTACGAGATCGTCGAAGTGGCTCGCTCCCTCTGATCTCCGCGGTGGCCAAACGCAGTGAAGGCGGGCGGGCAACCCGCCTCGCCGACCAGATGCAGCGGGATCTCTCCGAGATCCTGCGGCTGGAGCTCAAGGACCCGCGGATCGGCCTCGTGACGCTCACGGGCATCGAGTTGAGTCCCGACCTGACCCATGCCAAGGTCTTCTACACCGTCATGGGTTCCGCCGAGCAGATCGAGGAGACGCACGCGACCTTGACGCGCGCCGCCGGCTTCCTCCGCTCCCGGATCGCCCGCACCCTCACGATCCGGGTCACCCCGGAACTTCACTTCGTCTACGACGAATCCATCGCCCGCGGCGACCGGCTCTCCCGCCTGATCGACGCCGCCGTGCGCTCCGATACCCCGCAACCCGAGTGACACTCCAGACGGATCGCCCGGGCGCCGCGCCAGTGAAGCGGCGCTGGCGGCGGGTCGATGGCGTTCTCCTCCTGGACAAGGCGGGCGGGGCGAGTTCCAACGGCGTGCTTCAGCAGGTCCGGCGGCTCTACGGCGCCGCGAAGGCCGGCCACGGCGGGACGCTGGACCCGATGGCGACCGGACTGCTCGTCGTCTGTTTCGGCGAAGCGACCAAGTTCCTGTCCTGGATGCTGGAGAGCGAAAAGCGATACACGGGCGAACTGCTCCTCGGGGTGCGGACGGATACCGGTGACGCCGAAGGCAACGTGATCGAGCACGGCCCGGTGTCACCCGACGCTCCGGACTGCCGCGCCCTTGCCGCCGCGTTCACCGGAGTCATCCGGCAACGTCCGCCGGTCTACAGCGCGCTCAAGGTCAATGGCCGGCCGCTTTACGAATACGCGCGGGCCGGCGTCGCGATCGAAGCCAAGGAACGCGACGTCACGATCCGCGAACTCGGCCTCACCTTCTTGCCGCCGGACCGGCTGCGCTTCGACGTCCGTTGTTCCAGTGGCACTTACATTCGCTCCCTGGCCGAGGATCTGGCCCTGCGGCTGGGAACCGTGGGCCATCTGACATCGCTGCGCCGGAGGGCGTCGGGGCCGTTCGACCTGTCGATGGCCTGCGGTGCGGAGGCCCTGGCGGACCGGTCGGAGGCGGAACGCGAATCGTGTCTGCTCCCGCCCGATGTGCTGCCTTACCGCCTCGGCCGAGTCCGACTGGATGCGGCGACCACCGCGGCGCTGCGCCACGGGCGTGTGGTCGGCGGCGTCGGTCCGGACGGTCCGGGTCCGTACCGGCTCTACACACCGGAGGGCGGGTTCCTGGGGGTCGGCGAACTCGGGCAGGACGGCTGCTGGCGTGCCGTCCGCCTGATGGCCACCGGCGAGACCGCGACGCCTCCCAAAACGGCCTCGTAACCCGCTAAATTTGCTTGGATTCCCGGCGCGACCCCGCTACAATCGCGCGCTTCCCTACGGAGAGAACACAGACATGGCCGTTACCACTGCCGACAAGGCCCAATTGGTCCACGACTATCAGCGCGGTACCGCTGATACCGGGTCACCCGAAGTCCAGGTGGCGTTGCTCACTGCCCGCATCAACGGGCTGACCGACCACTTCAAGAAGAACCTCAAGGACCATCATTCCCGCCGCGGGCTCCTGAAGATGGTGAGCCGCCGCCGCAAGCTGCTGGATTACCTCCGGTCGCGCAACGTCGATGCGTACCGGAAGCTGATCGAACGTCTCGGACTGCGCAAGTAGTCCACCACGAACCGCACGTCCGCGACCGTGGACGGCCGTTCCCCCCTCTCCCTGCGGGTAGTAACTTCCGAAGCGGCTGACCTCGTGTGTCGGCCGCTGTCGTTGTTGGCTGCCCGCCTTGCGCATGCCGGTGGTCGGCATGCCTCTCACGCTGAAAGGTCAAGACCTTGAAAATCTCACGGAAGACGATCCAGTACGGTCGGCACACGCTGACCCTCGAGACGGGCGAGATCGCCCGCCAGGCTTCGGGCGCCGTCATGGTGAACATGGACGACACGGTCGTGCTGGTGACCGCGGTCGGCAAGAAGGATGCCGCCCCAGGACAGGATTTCTTTCCCCTGACGGTCGATTATCAGGAACGAACCTACGCCGCGGGGAAGATCCCCGGCGGCTTCTTCAAGCGTGAAGGTCGTCCGTCCGAAAAGGAGACGCTGACCTCCCGCCTGATCGATCGTCCCATCCGTCCGCTGTTTCCCGAGGGCTTCTACAACGAAGTCCAGGTCGTGGCGACGGTCATGTCGTCGAACAACGAGGTCGATGCGGACATCGCTGCGCTGATCGGTGCCTCTGCCGCACTGGCGTTGTCGGGCATTCCCTTCAACGGTCCCATCGGTGCCGCCCGCGTCGGCTACGCCAATGGCGAGTACATCCTCAACCCGACGGCGACCGAGCTCAAGACCACGCAGCTCAATCTCGTCGTGGCGGGTACCCAGCAGGCCGTGTTGATGGTCGAATCCGAGGCCCAGGAACTGTCCGAAGACGTGATGCTCGGCGCCGTCGTCTACGGTCACACCCAGATGCAGGCCGTCATCGATGCCATCAACGACCTCGTGGAAGAAGCCGGCAAGCCCCTCTGGGACTGGGCGCCCGCCCCGAAGGACGAGACCCTCGTGGCGCGGGTCTCCACGCTGGCTGAGGCCGATGTGCGGCAGGCGTATCAGATCAAGCAGAAGCAGGCCCGTTCGCAGCGCGTCGACGAGATCCGTTCGAAGGTCGTCGCCGAACTCGTGACCAACGCGGCCGCGCCGGCCGACGATCGCACCGTGAAGAACATCTTCGGCGATCTGGAAGCCCGCATCGTCCGCAACCAGATCCTCGACGGCGAACCGCGCATCGACGGACGCGACACCCGCACGGTGCGGCCGATCTCCATTCGCACCGGCGTGCTGCCGCGCGCCCACGGATCCGCGCTGTTCACGCGCGGCGAGACGCAGGCGCTCGTGGTTGCGACCCTCGGTACCGCGCGTGACGAGCAGATCATCGATGCGCTGCAGGGCGAGTACACCGAGCGCTTCATGCTTCACTACAACATGCCTCCCTACGCGACGGGCGAGACCGGTCGTGTCGGTTCGCCGAAGCGGCGCGAGATCGGTCACGGCCGGCTGGCCAAGCGCGCCCTCGTGGCCGTGTTGCCCACTCCGGAAGAGTTCGGCTACTCGTTCCGCGTCGTGTCGGAGATCACGGAGTCGAACGGCTCCAGTTCGATGGCTTCGGTGTGCGGCGGCTGCCTGGCGATGATGGATGCCGGTGTGCCGATGAAGGCGCACGTGGCCGGTATCGCGATGGGTCTCATCAAGGAAGGCAACCGCTTCGCCGTGCTGACCGACATCCTCGGCGATGAGGATCATCTCGGCGACATGGACTTCAAGGTCGCGGGTACCGAGAAGGGCGTCACGGCCCTGCAGATGGACATCAAGATCCAGGGCATCACGAAGGAGATCATGCACGTCGCGCTGCTGCAGGCCCGCGAAGGCCGCATGCATATCCTCGGTCACATGAAGGGTGCCCTCGACGCGCCGCGCTCGGAGCTGTCCACGTTCGCGCCGCGCATGATCGTCATCAAGATCAAGCCCGAGAAGATCCGTGACGTCATCGGCAAGGGCGGCGCCGTCATCCGTTCGATCACGGAAGAGACCGGCACCACCATCGACATCCAGGACGACGGCACGGTCACGATCGCGTGCGTCTCCGCCGAAGGCGGCGAAGCCGCGAAGCGCAAGATCGAGGAGATCACCGCGGAAGTGGAAGTGGGCCGGATCTACGACGGCACGGTCCTCAAGCTGCTCGACTTCGGTGCGATCGTGAGCGTGCTGCCCGGCAAGGACGGTCTGCTCCATATCTCGCAGATCGCCAACGAGCGCGTCGCCGCCGTGTCGGACCATCTGAAGGAAGGTCAGGCCGTGCGCGTCAAGGTACTGGAAGCCGACGACAAGGGGCGCCTGCGCCTGTCGATGAAGGCCGTTGCCGACGACACGTCGAACGCCGGTTGAGTCGAGACAGTCTCGTGAAAAAGCCCGCTTCGGCGGGCTTTTCTTTCGTTTCGTGTAGCGATGCGGGGAAGCGGCAGCCGCGAGACGCGTCAATCCGGTCGATGCGCATGACACCACGCCGAGCACGGGCGGAACCCGGCTTCGCCGGGCTCGCGTCAATTCGATACTGCGGGCCTTCTCATCCCTGGCGGGATCTCCCTCGTCGAGGAAGATCCCGCGCGAGACGCGTGATCAATGGGCCGCGGCAGCCGCGGCGCCGTGCACCACCATTTCAGTGAACGGCCACACGTAGGCCTGCAGCATCACGACGAAGCCGACCAGCGCGGCGAGGATGATGCTGTGCCAGAACACGTAGCGCAGGATGTCGCCCTCGTGGCCGTACCAACGGGTGGCCGTGGAGGCCACGACGATCGACTGCGCATCGATCATCTTGCCCATCACGCCCCCGGAACTGTTGGCGGAGGCCATCAGTTCCGGACTGAGGCCCAGTTGCTCGGAGGTGATCCGCTGCAGCCCGCCGAACAGCACGTTGGACGCGGTGTCCGACCCCGTGAGCGCCACCCCGAGCCAGCCGAGCATCGTGCCGAAGAACGGATAGAGGGCGCCGGTGTACGCGAACGCCAGGCCGAGCGTCGCGTCGGTCCCGGAGTACCGGGTCACGAAGCCCAGCGCCAGCATGGCCGCGATCGTCAGCAACGAGAATTTGACGAGCTTGATCGTCTCCCAGTACTTGCGGAACAGGGCCGGAATCGAGTAACCCATGAACAGTCCGGCAAGCAGGGCGGCGAGGAAGATGCCCGAGCCCGTGGCCGAGAGCCAGTTGAGCGAGTAGATCGCCTTTTCCTTGACCGGTTTCGCCACGACGGGCGGCACCTTCTCGACCTTCTCGTTGAGGCCCCCGATCGGGAAATCGAGCTTGGTCAGACCGTCCCAGGCGTAGGGGACCTTGACCTCCTTCTTGGTGCCGTCCGCCTGCACCTCGACCCGCTTCGTCGACCCGTTCAGGAAGTCCTTGATGGTCGGGAAACCCCAGGCGAACACGAACACGGTGAGGATGAGCCACGGAATCCATGCCTTCACGATCACGGAACTCTCGTGCTTCGTGAATGCCTGGACGGGACCGGCTTCGCCGCCGTCGGTCGCGTGCCCCTTGAGCGCCGTGGTCGTCCAGATCTCCTTGGGCTTCCAGATCTTCAGGAACACGAACATCGACAGCATGCACACCATCGCGGCACCCACGTCCACCAGCATCGGGCCGTGAAAGTTCGAGATCAGGAACTGCGGAATGGCGAACGACACGCCCGCGACGAGGATCGCCGGCCAGATGCCCACCACCCCCCGCCAGCCCGCGAACGCCCAGATCAGCCAGAACGGCACCAGCAGCGAGAAGAACGGAAGTTGACGGCCGACCATCGCCGAGAGCGCCATCTCATCGAGGCCGGTGACCTTGGCCAGCGTGATGACCGGCGTGCCCAGTGCGCCGTAGGCCACGGGCGCGGTGTTCGCGATGAGCGAGAGACCGGAGGCCGCGAGCGGCGAGAAACCGAGACCGATCAGGATGGCGCCCGTGACGGCCACCGGCGTGCCGAATCCGGCGGCACCCTCGAAGAAGGCCCCGAACGCGAAGGCGATGAACAGCAACTGCAGGCGCCGGTCTTCGGTCACGTTCGCGATGCTGTCCTGCAGCACCTGGAAGTAGCCTTTGTCCTTGGTGAGCTGGTACAGGAAGATGATGTTCAGCACGATCCAGCCGATCGGCAGCAACCCGAACAAGGCGCCATAGCCGGCCGTCGCCAGCGCCATCGACGAGGGCATCCCGAAGACGAAGATCGCGATGACGAGCGCGCTGACGAGCCCCCAGATCGCCGCCATGTGAGCGGACATGTGCAGGAAGGCGAGCCCCCCCAGCAGCACGATCACGGGGATCGAGGCGAAGAGCGTGGAGAGGACCGCGTTGTTCAACGGGTCATAGACTTGCTGCCAGATCATGGGGTCCTCCGAAAGCTGTTCGAATCGTGTGGCGGCGGCGATCGCGCGAATCAGACCCGCGGCCGCGCCCCGCCGCGGAAGGTGCGCGATTATATCGACAGGCCCGCAGCGCGTCGCCCGGAAATGAATCGGTCGCAACCCTTTGCTCCGAGGGGGCCGGGTCTGCAATCATTGGGGTCCGGTCGCGCGTCGACACGACCGGACTCACACTCGAGGACAAGGACAATGACTGCGCAAGACGAACTGCCGCACGGCGGAAAGATTCTGGTGGACGCCCTGGTCACGCACGGCGTCGACACGGCCTTCTGCGTGCCGGGAGAAAGCTACCTGGCGGTGCTCGATGCCCTGCATGACGTGCGGGACCGCATCCAGCTCCTCGTGTGCCGGCAGGAAGGCGGCGCCTCCTTCATGGCCGAGGCGTACGGCAAGCTGACGAATCGTCCGGGCATCTGCTTCGTGACGCGCGGCCCCGGGGCCACGAATGCGTCCATCGGCGTCCACACGGCGCAGCAGGATTCCAGTCCGATGATCCTGTTCGTCGGGCAGATCGGCGGTGACGTCGTCGAGCGAGAGGCCTTCCAGGAAGTCGACTATCGCCGCATGTTCGGCTCGATGTGCAAGTGGGTCGCGCAGATCGACCGCGCCGAGCGCATTCCCGAAATGGTGAGTCACGCATTCCATGTCGCCGTGTCGGGGCGTCCCGGTCCCGTGGTCCTGGCGCTGCCCGAGGACATGTTGACGAGCCGGGTGCAGGCGCCGCAGGCCGAACGCTACCAGCGGGTGGCCGCGAATCCGGGCATGCGGGACATGGCCATGGTGCGGCATCTGCTGCAGATGTGCCGACGGCCGTTCCTGATCCTGGGCGGCGGCGGCTGGACGAAGGAGGCGTGCGCGAACATCCAGCGCTTCGCCGAGCGCAATCGCGTACCCGTGGCCTGCACGTTCCGGCGGCAGGATCTCTTCGACAACAAGCACGAGCAGTACGCGGGGGAGATCGGCGTCGGCATGTCTCCGGCGCTGCAGCGCCGCCTTGGCGAGGCGGATCTCATCCTCTGTGTCGGCGGCCGTCTGGGCGAGATGACCACGGGGGGCTACACGCTGTTCGGCGTGCCGCGGCTCAATCAGCGACTCGTGCATGTGCACCCGGGCGCCGACGAACTCGGCCGCGTCTACCAGGCCGAACTGCTGATCAACGCCGGCATGCCCGAGTTTGCCGAGGCGGCGGCCGTGCTCGGACCGGCCGAATGGGAGAACTGGGCCGAGTGGACGATGGCGGCCAACCAGGACTATCGCGACAACGCGGCACCCGTGGAGGTGCCCGGCCCGGTGAATCCCAGCGCCATCGTGGCCTGGCTCGCGGAGAAGCTGCCGCGCGACGCCATCGTCACCAACGGCGCCGGCAATTTTTCCGGCTGGGCGCACCGCTTCTATCCCTACGGGCCGTTCCGCACGCAGCTCGGACCGACGAACGGCGCCATGGGCTATGGCGTGCCGGCGGCGGTGGCGGCCAAGGCCGTGCATCCGGATCGGCCGGTGATCTGCTTCTCGGGCGACGGCGACTACATGATGACGGGGCAGGAGCTCGCAACCGCCGTGCAATACAAGCTGCCGATCATCATCCTGCTCGTGAACAACGGCATGTACGGGACCATCCGCATGCACCAGGAACGCGAATATCCCGAGCGGGTGCATGGCACGGCGCTGTCGAATCCGGATTTCGCCGCCCTGGCGCGCGCGTACGGCGCGCACGGCGAGACGGTCAGGACGACCGGGGAGTTTCCGGCCGCCTACGAACGTGCCGTCGCGTCAGGCAAACCGGCCATCCTCGAACTGCAGATCGACCCGGATGTCATCACCACGCGGACGACGTTGTCCTCGATCCGCACCAAATCGTTGAAGGCGCGCGCCGAGGCAGTGGCCGCCGTCGCTGCGCCTCAGAACCCGACGGCCTGACCGTCGCGCCGCGGTTCCGAGGCTGCGAGGTAGCCTTGGGGCAGGCGGTGGATCAGTTGCGCCGAGCCGTAGTCCGTCGCCCAGCGCGGGGTCACGCGAACCTCGTGGCCCCGCTCCCGCAACCCGTCGATCGTCGCGGCAGGCATGTCGTGCTCGACGAGGATCGACCGGTCCTTCGAGATCTTCCAGCGCGGCGCGTCCACGGCGGCCTGCGGATTCTGGTGGTAATCCGCCAGCCGCACGGTCATCTGCACGTGCCCCTGCGGCTGCATGTCCGCGCCCATCACGCCGAAGCTCATCACGGCCTGGCCGTCGCGGGTGAGGAACCCGGGGATGATCGTGTGGAACGGGCGCTTGCCCGGGGCGACGACGTTCGGCGACGCCGGGTCGAGCGAGAAGGCCGACCCGCGGTTCTGCAGGCTGATGCCGGTGCCCGACACGACGACGCCGGAGCCGAAGCCGTTGTAGTTCGACTGGATGTACGAAACCATCATTCCGCCGGCATCGGCGGCCGTCAGATAGACGGTGCCGCTCGGCGGCGGTGCACCGGGACCGAAGTCCTGCGCGCGCTGCGGATCGATGAGCTTCGCCCGGGAAGCGAGATACGCAGGCGACAGCATGCCCGAGCCGTGGACCCGCATCGCGCGGGGATCGGCCACTTGCGCATAGGTGTCGGCGAACCCGAGCTTCATCGCTTCGATCTGCAGATGCAGGCTCGCGGCGGAGTCCACCGGCTCGGCGGCCAGGTCGAAGTGGCCGAGGATGCCCAGGGCGATCAGCGCCGAGATGCCCTGACCGTTCGGCGGGATCTCGTGCAAGGTGTAGCCACGGTACTCCTGTGACACCGGCTGGACCCAGTCGGCCCGATGTGCCGCGAGATCCTCCCGGGTGAGCGCACCGCCGGTGCGTCGGGCATAGGCGCCGATACGCCGCGCCAGCTCGCCACGGTAGAACGATTCGCCGGCGGTGGCCGCAATCTCGCGCAGCGTGTGACCCTGATGCGGAAATGCGAAGTGCTCGCCGGGGAGCGGCGCGCGGCCGTCCGGCAGGAAGGCTTCCGCGAACCCCGGTTCGTCGCGGAACGATTCGACCTGGCCCTGCCACTGCCGCGAGACCGTCGGCGACACGAGAAAGCCGCGCTCCGCGTATTCGATCGCGGGTTCGAGCAGCTTCTCGAAGGGCAGGCGACCGAAGGTCTTCGACAACGCGACCCAGGCCGAGACCGCGCCCGGGACGGTGACGGCGTCCCATCCCCTGGGCGGCATCGACGCGCGACCCGCGAAGTACTCCGGTGTCCACGCGGCGGGCGCGCGGCCCGACGCATTGAGCCCGTGGAGACGATGACCGTCCCAGACGAGACCGAATGCATCCGACCCGATGCCGTTCATCACGGGTTCCACGACGGTGAGCGCGGCAGCCGTGGCGACGATGGCATCGACGGCGTTGCCGCCGGCCAGCAGCATCCGGAGGCCCGCCTGCGCCGCGAGCGGCTGGGACGTCGCGACGACGTTGGCCGCGAGGACGGGCATGCGTTGGGACCTGTACGGGAAATCCCACGTGTAGTCGGACATGATCGTCACTCCTGGAACGCCTGCTGGCGCGCCTTGCGGATGTTGGGGGCCACCACGGCAAGCAGCAGCAGCGCGGCGACCACGAGGAGGGTGCAGGAGATCGGCCGGGTCACGAACACGGTCGGATCCCCGCGCGCGATCGTCAGGGCGCGCCGGAAGTGATCTTCCATCATCGGGCCGAGGATGAATCCGAGCAGCAGGGGCGCCGGCTCGCACTTCAGCTTGATGAACACGTAGCCCAGAAAACCGAAGCCGATCGCGAGGAACACGTCCATCACGCTGTTGTGGAGGCTGTACAGCCCCACGCAGCAGAACAGCAGGATGGCGGGGTACAGGTAGCGGTAGGGCATCGACAGCAGGCGCACCCACAGACCGATCAGCGGGAGATTCAGGATCACGAGCAGCAGGTTGCCGACCCACATGCTCGAGATCATGCCCCAGAAGAGCTCGGGCTGGCGGGTGATCACCTGGGGGCCGGGCTGGATGCCATGAATGGTCATCGCGCCGACCATCAGCGCCATCACCGGGTTCGGCGGAATGCCGAGCGTGAGCATCGGAATGAACGAAGTCTGTGCGCCGGCGTTGTTCGCCGACTCGGGACCCGCGACGCCCTCGATGGCGCCCTTGCCGAAGCGCGAGGGGTCCTTCGCGATCTTCTTCTCCAGCATGTAGGCGCCGAAGGAGCCGAGCAGGGCACCGCCTCCCGGCAAGACGCCGAGCAGGGAGCCCAGGCCGGTGCCTCGAACGATCGCGCCCCAGGCCTGCCGCAGTTCGGCGCGCCCGGGCAGGAGCCGGCCGATCGTCTGCGTGAGGATCTCCCGATGCTCGGGCCGCTCGAGGTTGGAGATGATCTCGGCGAAACCGAACATGCCCATCGCGACCACGACGAAGTCGATGCCGTCCGACAGTTCGGGCAGGCCGAAGGTGTAGCGCTGGTCACCCGTGGTCGTGTCCATGCCGACCAGGCCGAGCAGGATGCCCAGGACGATCATCGCGATCGCCTTGAACAGGGAGCCTTGTGCCAGCACGACGGCCGCGACGAGCCCCAGCACCATCAGCGAGAAGTACTCCGCGGCGCCGAGCTTGAACGCGAGTTCGGCGAGGGGTGGGGCGGCGGCGGCGACGATCAGTGTTGCCACGCAGCCCGCGAAGAAGGAGCCGATGGCGGCGATGGCGAGGGCGTGCCCCGCCCGACCCTTGCGCGCCATTGCGTAGCCGTCCAGACAGGTCACGACGGACGAGGCCTCGCCGGGCAGGTTCACCAGGATGGCCGAGGTCGAACCGCCGTACTGCGCGCCGTAGTAGATGCCGGCCAGCATGATGAGCGCGGAGGTCGGTTCGAGCTTGAACGTGATGGGCAGCAGCATCGAGATGGTCGCGACCGGTCCGATGCCGGGCAGCACCCCGATCAGCGTGCCGAGCACGACGCCGACGAAGCAGTAGAGCAGGTTGTCCAGACCCAGGGCGACCTGGAAGCCGAGCGCGAGGTTGTGGAGCAGTTCCATGACTATCCCTGCGCCTCGGGCCAGACGGTGATCGGCAGGCCCAGCCCCTTGACGAAGATGAGCCAGGCGAGGAGGTTGAGAATCGCCAGCAGCAGGACGACCTCGCCCGCCTTCCGGTCACGGTCCGCGTAGCACGACACGACGATGAGGGCACTGATCGCGACGATCAGCCCATAGCGGTCGAGGCACCACGCGAAGAGTCCGATCGCGCCCAGCACCAGAACGAGCGGGCGCAGGCGCCACGCATCGAGGGCATCGCCCTGCCAGCGCAGACCGCCGACGAACACCGCGATGCCGAGCGCCGTCAACAGGACCCCGATGATCCGCGGGAAGTATCCCGGCCCCATGCTGAGCAGGGTCCCGAGGCGGTACTCCGCGCCGATGGCGAGCGCGGCAACGCCGACGGCGAGAAACAAAACACCGGCCACCACATCGCGTGGCGCGCGTACGACCCCTGTCATGCCTCCTCCTTGATCTTGTCGGCTGCGCGCAGCGTCGAGTGCCGGTCGCGCACCGGTTTCCGGACGGCGGGCGCGCGATGGATGACAGCCTGATCCCTATTCTTCCACACGGGTGGGGCCGGATGCACCATGCCGTTGACGTTGCGGGGCGCGGATGCGGCTTTGGTATCATCCGCCCCTTTCCTCGCAGGGTGTCCCACCGCGTGAGGCGTTCGCCGACGGCAGGCCGGCCCCGATGTCGGGCGCCTGTCGATCGCGATCGTGCCGCTCGGCCCGTCCGCCACTTCGCATGGCCCAGCTGTTCACCGTTCATCCCGACAATCCGCAGGCCCGGCTCATCGAGCGGGCCGCGGAAATGATTCGTGGCGGCGCCGTCGTTGCCTATCCAACGGACTCCTGCTACGCACTGGGCTGCCACCTCGGCGACAAGGATGCCGTGCAGCGGATCCGCAACATCCGCCAGTTCGAGGATCGCCACCACCTCACGCTGGTCTGCAGCGATTTGAGCCAGATCGCGCTCTATGCCACGGTCGACAACCAGCAGTACCGGCTCCTGAAGAGTGCGACGCCCGGAAGCTTCACGTTCATCCTGAGGGCGACGCGGGAAGTGCCGCGCCGCCTCCTGCATCCGAAGCGATCCACCATCGGATTGCGGGTACCGGACCATGCCGTCGCGCAAGCGCTTCTGCAGGCGCTCGGCGAACCGCTGCTGTCGGCCACGCTGATCCTTCCCGAGCACCCGGAGCCCCTCGACGATGCGCACGACATCCGGGCGCAGCTCGAGAAGAAGGTGGACCTCGTGATCGATGCGGGTCCGTGCGGCATCGAACCCACCACGGTGGTCGATCTGACCGGGGATGCGCCGGAACTGGTACGCCGCGGCAAGGGCGACCCGGCCTTGTTCGGCCTCGACGCCTCCGTCGAATGATCCTCTTGAACGATTTGATCGTGCTCCTGACCTTGGAATCTCCTCATCATGTTCGTTGATCGCGTTCTCTCCGGCATGCGGCCCACCGGCTCCCTCCACCTCGGTCACTACCACGGCGTCCTCAAGAACTGGGTCAAGCTCCAGCACGAGTACGAGTGCTACTTCTTCGTCGCGGACTGGCACGCGCTCACGACCCACTACGACTCGCCGGAAGTCATCGAGCAGAACGTCTGGGACATGGTGATCGACTGGCTGGCCGCGGGTGTCGACCCGTCGCAGGCGACGCTCTTCATCCAGTCACGGCTGCCGGAGCACGCGGAATTGCATCTGCTGCTGTCGATGATCACGCCGCTCGGGTGGCTCGAACGCGTGCCCACGTACAAGGATCAGCAGGAGAAGCTCACCGACAAGGATCTCTCCACCTACGGCTTCCTCGGCTATCCGCTGCTGCAGAGCGCCGACATCCTGATCTACCGGGCCAACCTGGTCCCGGTCGGCGAGGACCAGGTGCCGCACATCGAGTTCACGCGCGAGATCGCGCGGCGGTTCAATCACATCTACGGCCGCGAACCGGGATTTGCCGAGAAGGCCGAAGCGGCCATCAAGAAGCTCGGGGCGAAGCGCGGCAAGGTGTACGTGGAGATGCGCACCCGCTACCAGGAACAGGGGGACCAGGAAGCGCTCGAGGCCGCGCGGGCCCTCATCGAGGAGGCCCAGAACCTGTCGATGGGCGATCGAGAACGCCTGTTCGGGTACATCGAAGGCGGCGGCAAGATGATCCTGTCGGAGCCGCAGGCGTTGCTGACGGAAGCCTCGCGCATGCCGGGTCTCGACGGCAACAAGATGTCGAAGTCGTACAACAACACGATCACGCTGCGCGAGGATACCGACAGCGTCGTGAAGAAGATCCGCACGATGCCGACCGATCCGGCGCGCGTGCGGCGGACGGATCCCGGCGACCCCGAGAAGTGCCCCGTGTGGCAATTGCATCAGGTGTACTCGAGTGAACACACGCGGGCCTGGGTGCAGCAGGGATGCCGAAGCGCGGGCATCGGCTGCCTGGAGTGCAAGCAGCCGGTCATCGACGGCGTCCTCGCCGAGCAGAAGCCCATGCGTGAGCGGGCCGAGGAATACCTGAAGGATCCCACGCTCGTGCGCAACATCATCGCCGACGGTTGCGAGAAAGCCAGCGCATTGGCGCAGGAGACCATGCGCGACGTGCGAGAGTCGATGGGTCTCAAGTACGTGTGATGCGGGAGGCGAGGCGCGCGACGTTCGCGGGGGTCTGTGTGCCCGGCACGCCAGGAGGCAGGTGTGGACCTGGACGCCGCCGGCCGGACGCTCGCCCCCGGTGCGCTTCGTTCCGACTTCGTCCGCGTTCCCACGAGTCGTTGCTGCTCCGGTTGCCACTCCGCTTCCTTGATGGAGGGGAACTCGTGGCTTCGGCCGCTGCGCTTGACGCCCGCCGTGCGGGCGTTAGCCTTCGTCGCAAGCGCGCTCTATTCCGACTTCGTTCGGGTCCTGACGAGGCGTTGCTGCTCGACCTTCCACTCTCTTTCCTTGATGGCGGAGGGCTTGTGACTTCGGCCGCTGCGCTTGACGCCCGCTGTGCGGGCGTTAGCCTTCGTCGCAAGCTCGCTCTATTCCGACTTCGTTCGGGTCCTGACGAGGCGTTGCTGCTCGACCTTCCACTCTCTTTCCTTGGTGGCGGAGGGCTTGTGACTTCGGCCGCTGCGCTTAACGCCCGCTGTGCGGGCGTTAGCCTTCGTCGCAAGCGCGCTCTATTCCGACTTCGTTCGGGTCCTGACGAGGCGTTGCTGCTCGACCTTCCACTCTCTTTCCTTGATTGCCGCGCGCTTGTCATGCTGTTTCTTGCCTTTGGCGAGACCGACTTCGACCTTGATGCGGCCTCGGGTCAGGTGAAGGTTCAACGGCATGAGGGTGTAGCCGGCGCGCTCGACCTTGCCGATCAGGTAGCGAATCTCCTCGGCCTTCAGCAGCAACTTGCGACTGCGGGTCGGATTGGGCTGGACGTGGGTGGAGGCGGACGTCAGCGGGCTGATGTGGGCGCCGATCAGGAAGACCTCGGCGTCGCGCAGCACCACGTAGGCTTCGGCGATCTGCACGCGTCCGGCACGGATGGACTTCACCTCCCACCCTTCGAGGACGATGCCGGCCTCGAAGCGTTCTTCGATGAAGTAGTCGTGGAATGCCTTCTTGTTCTGGGCGAGGGACATGGCCGCCAAGCCTCCGTGTCGGGGCGCGGATTCTATCAGCGTGCCCCGGGAATCATCGTGCGCGAGGTCGCCCATGCGTGAAGTCGACCGGTCCGTCCTGATCGACCGCTCCCCGGCGGAGATGTTCACCCTTGTGGATCGGGTCGAGGACTACCCGGCCTTCCTGCCCTGGTGCGGCGGGACGGAAGTGCACGCACGGGACGAGGTGCGCACGCACGCGTCCATCGTCATCCAGTTCAAGGGCATCCGGCAGCGCTTCTCGACCGACAATCGCAAGTCGTTTCCGGACCGGATAGACATCGAGCTGGTCGATGGTCCGTTCCGTCGTCTGGACGGCAGCTGGATCTTCCTGCCGCTGGGCGCCCTCGGCTGCAAGGTGCAGTTCCAGCTGCGATACGAGTTCTCGAGCCGCATGCTCGAGAAGCTGGTCGGCCCCGTGTTCGAGCACATCGCGACGACCTTCGTCGATGCGTTCGTCGAGCGTGCCGCGGTCGTGTACCGGCCGGACGCGCAATGAGCGAGCGGATTCGCGTCCACGTCGTGCACGCGCTGCCGGCGCGGCAGGCCACGGTGGAGGTGATGCTGTCCGCGGGCAGTACGGTCCGTGACGCGGTGGATGCGTCAGGATTGGCGGGAAGGTTCGACGGGATCACCGCGGGACAATCGCCGGTGGGCATCTGGGGGCGCCCGACCGTCTGGGACGCCGTCCTGAGAGAAGGTGATCGGGTGGAACTCTACCGGCCGCTGCTGGCCGATCCGAAGGACGTCCGACGCAAGCGGGCCAGGCGGTCGTCCGCCTGACCCGTCGGCGTGCCGTCTACTTGCAGGCTTCCGCCTCGGCGCGCTTGACGTCGGCGAGTTCCCGCGCGATCTGCTCCTCGTCCAGGTAGACCAGTTGCCCGGACGCATCGTACTTGGCGACCCGGCCGCCTTTCTGCAGACCCGCGAGTCGCGTGCGGGCGTTGTCGCAGGCCACCCGTTTCATTTCGGCCTGCTCCTTTTCCTGTGCCGCCTTCTTCTCGGCTTCCAGCTTGTCGGTCCGGCGCTTGCGGAACTCCATCTCCTGCTCCTGCGCCGATTTGCCTGCGGTGGGTGCCGGTGTCCCGGGGGCACCCGCAGCGGGCGCCGGCGCAGCGGTTCCGGGTCTGGGCGGGCGAACGGTCCCGATGCACTGGACCCCGGGCGGGGGATTGTCGGAGTACTGCGTGTTGCCGCTGGCGTCCTTCCAGCGGCAGATCGCCGCGGACGCCGGGGCTGCCACGCTGAGGGCGAGGCACGTACCCGCCAGTAGTCTGAGAACAACGGTCATGTGCTGCTCCTTGGAATCATCGGGAGGGCGGGGCGGCGCGACGGATGCCGGCCTGCTCCAGACCCAGTTCAGCGAGTGCCTGGGCTTCGTGGCTCCAGTGCTGAACCGCGGGGTAGTCGCCGCGCTCCCAGGCGCTTCGCGACTGCGTGAGGGTCGTCAGGGCCGTGGTCCACAACGCCAGGTGTTCACGCGCTTCCGCCACCGCGGCCTCTGCCGCGGCCAGTGCCGCCTGCGCATCCTCGCGTTCGCCGGCCGAAACCGGACCCGCGAGAATCATCAACGCGCCCGCGAATGCCAGCCGGGCGGTCGTGCGCATCATGGAAACGACGGGTCGGATCACGTCTCGAGCCCCCTCCGCGGGTAAACGGCAGCGGGAAGGGTAGGTTTACGGTGCCCGCTGACCTATAATAGATTCTTTGTGCAGGATCATAAACATGCGAGTGATCCAGAAGGCGCTGACCTTCGACGATGTGCTGCTCGTCCCGGCGCATTCTTCCGTCCTCCCCAAGGACGTCGTCCTCAAGACGCGAGTCTCCCGCAACATCGAACTGAACATCCCGCTGGTGTCGGCGGCGATGGATACCGTGACCGAAGCGCGGTTGGCGATTGCCATCGCCCAGGAAGGCGGGATCGGCATCGTCCACAAGAACCTCACGCCGGCCCAGCAGGCGGCCGAGGTGTCGAAGGTGAAGCGGTTCGAGAGCGGCGTGGTGAAGGACCCGATCACGATCCCGCCGGACATGTCCGTTCGCGACGTGCTCGCCCTGACGCGGCAGCACCGCATCTCCGGTCTGCCTGTGGTGGAAGGCGGTCGGGTCGTCGGCATCGTCACCAACCGCGACCTGCGCTTCGAGACCAATCTCGATCAACCCGCTCGCAACATCATGACGCCGAAGGACCGGCTCGTGACGGTTCGCGAGGGCGCGACGCTCGAAGAGGCCATGGAACTGCTGCATCGCCATCGGCTCGAGCGGGTGCTCGTCGTCAACGGCGAACTGCAGTTGAAGGGCCTGATCACGGTCAAGGACATCCTCAAGTCGTCCGAGCACCCGAACGCCTGCAAGGACCAGTTCGGCCGCCTGCGCGTCGGCGCCGCCATCGGCGTGGGCGAGGGGACGGAAGAGCGCGTCGCCGCCTTGGTGGAAGCCGGCGTCGACGTCATCATCGTCGACACCGCCCACGGACATTCGCAAGGCGTGCTCGACCGGGTGAAGTGGGTCAAGCGCCAGTACCCGCACATGGAAGTGATCGGCGGCAACATCGCCACTGCCGATGCGGCCCGCGCGCTCATCGATGTGGGCGCAGACGGTGTCAAGGTCGGTATCGGGCCGGGTTCCATCTGCACCACGCGAATCGTCGCCGGGGTCGGCGTTCCGCAGATCACGGCCATTCAGAGTGTTTCCGATGCGCTGGCCGGCTCGGGGGTTCCGATGATCGCGGATGGCGGGGTCCGCTACTCGGGCGATGTCGCCAAGGCCATCGCTGCCGGCGCCGATTCCGTGATGCTCGGCGGCCTGTTTGCCGGAACCGAGGAAGCGCCCGGCGAGATCGAACTCTTCCAGGGGCGCTCGTACAAGTCGTATCGGGGCATGGGCTCGCTCGGCGCGATGCAGCAAGGGTCCAGCGACCGCTACTTCCAGGATGCCTCCGAAGGCAGCAACAAGCTGGTGCCGGAAGGCGTCGAGGGCCGCGTGCCGTACAAGGGGCCCGTGACGGCCGTGATCCACCAGCTCATCGGCGGGCTGCGGGCGTCCATGGGGTACCTCGGCTGCCCGTCGATCCAGGAAGTCAAGGCGCGTGCGAACTTCGTGGAGATCACGTCCGCGGGCGTCAAGGAATCGCACGTGCACGACGTGCAGATCGTCAAGGAAGCACCGAACTACCGCGTCGACTGATCTGCCAGGGCGCGGCGCGGGCGGGTATCCGCCGCGTGCCGTGCGCCCCGGGTTCACTGCTTGCCCCTCCGTCCCACCTCACGCCTACGGCACCGTCATGCACGACAAGATCCTCATTCTCGACTTCGGTGCCCAGTACACCCAGTTGATCGCCCGCCGCGTGCGGGAGACGTCCACCTACTGCGAAATCCATCCCTTCGACGTCTCGGATGACTTCGTCCGCAGCTTCGGTGCGAAGGGCATCATCCTGTCGGGCGGTCCGTCCTCGGTCACCGAAGGCGGAACCCCCCGGGCGCCCGACGCGGTCTTCCAGGTCGGGGTTCCCGTCCTGGGAATCTGCTATGGCATGCAGACGATGGCGGCGCAGCTCGGCGGCACTGTGGAGAACGGCCTCACGCGCGAGTTCGGCTACGCCGAGGTCCGGGCTCGCGGCCATTCGAAACTCTTCCGGGACATCCAGGATCGCGCCAACGCCGAAGGTCACGGCTTGCTCGATGTCTGGATGAGCCACGGCGACAAGGTCACGGCGCTGCCGCCCGGCTTCAAGATCATCGGCAGCAATGCCTCGACGCCCATCGCCGCCATGGCCGACGAATCACGCCGGTTCTACGCGGTGCAGTTCCATCCGGAAGTCACGCATACCTCCCAGGGCAAGGCCGTTCTCGAGCGCTTCGTCCACGAGATCTGCGGCGCCGCCTACGACTGGGACATGCCCGGCTACGTGGACGAAGCCGTCGGGCGCATCCGTTCCGAAGTCGGCAGCGACGAAGTGCTGCTCGGCCTTTCGGGCGGCGTCGATTCCTCGGTGGCCGCGGCGCTGATCCATCGCGCCGTCGGCGACAAGCTCACCTGCGTGTTCGTCGACAACGGTCTGCTGCGGCTGGACGAGGCCGAGCAGGTGATGGAGACGTTCGCCAAGAATCTTGGCGTGCGCGTGGTCCACGTGGATGCGTCGGACGAGTTCCTGTCGCAACTGGCCGGCGTGACCGATCCCGAAGCAAAGCGCAAGATCATCGGCCGCGTGTTCGTCGACGTGTTCCAGCGCGAGTCGGCCAAGCTCGCCAACGTGAAGTGGCTCGCGCAGGGCACGATCTACCCGGACGTCATCGAGTCCGCGGGCGCCAAGACCAAGAAGGCCCACACGATCAAGTCGCACCACAACGTGGGCGGGCTGCCCGACACCCTGCACCTCAAACTGCTCGAACCGCTCCGGGAACTCTTCAAGGACGAAGTGCGTGAACTGGGCCTCGCGCTCGGACTGCCGCGCGACATGGTGTTCCGGCACCCGTTCCCCGGTCCGGGTCTCGGTGTTCGCATCCTCGGCGAAGTGAAGCGCGAGCACGCGGACCTCCTGCGTCGCGCGGACGCCATCTTCATCGACGAACTCCGCAAGCACGGCTGGTATGACCGGACGTCGCAGGCCTTTGCCGTGTTCCTGCCCGTCCGCTCCGTGGGTGTCATGGGCGATGGCCGCACGTACGAGAACGTGGTCGCGCTGCGAGCCGTGCAGACCCAGGACTTCATGACCGCACATTGGGCGGAGTTGCCGCATTCCCTGCTGGCGACCGTGTCCAATCGCATCATCAATGAAGTGCGCGGATTCAATCGCGTCGTCTATGACATCAGCGGGAAGCCGCCGGCGACGATCGAGTGGGAATGATTCGGCGTCTTTCAGGGCCTATCGAGGCCTGTCGGAAAGTTCAGCTAAGTCGTTGTCAAGTATAGGAAATGTCTGTCGATGTCTATCGACATCTATCGATAGGATGCCTTTCGGTTTGACGGTAAATCTGACGGTAGAAATCT
>JAXMFE010000014.1:0-119958 GCA_046347985.1 Burkholderiales bacterium | reverse complement strand
CGTCGCCGTTCACGTGGATGACGGGCGCCTCGACCATCTTGGCGACGTCGGTGCAGTAGATGGTCGAGCGCGTGTCGCGCGGATCGGACGTCGTGAAGCCGATCTGGTTGTTCACGATGATGTGCACCGTGCCGCCCGTGCCGTAGCCCCGGGTCTGCGACAGGTTCATCGTTTCCATCACCACGCCCTGTCCGGCAAACGCGGCATCCCCGTGGATCAGCACGGGCATCACCTGGCGGCCTTCGCGGTCGCGGCGACGATGCTGGCGGGCACGGACGGATCCCTCGACGACCGGATTCACGATCTCGAGGTGCGAGGGGTTGAAGGCGAGCGTCAGGTGCATCGGACCGCCGGCCGTCATCACGTCGCTCGAGAACCCCTGGTGATACTTCACGTCGCCGGCAGGCAGTTCGCCGGCCTTCTTGCCCTCGAATTCCTGGAACAGATCGGCGGGCAGCTTGCCCAGCGTGTTGACCAGCACGTTCAGCCGGCCGCGGTGCGCCATGCCGATCACGAGTTCCTGCACCCCCTGCTGGCCCGCCCGCTGCAGGAGCGCGTCGAGCATCGGGATCAGGCTGTCGCCGCCTTCCAGCGAGAAACGCTTCTGGCCGACGAATCGCGTATGGAGGTACTTCTCCAGGATCTCGGCCGCCGTGAGGCGCTCGAGGATGTGGCGCTTCACGTCGGGGGCGTAGTTCGGACGGGACCGCGGCCCTTCGAAGCGTTGCTGCAGCCACTTCTTCTGCGCCGTGTCCGTGATGTACATGTACTCGAGACCGATGGTCCCGCAGTACGTCTCGCGCAGCGCCTGGAGGATGTCGCGCAGGGTCGCCTGCTGCGGCCCGACCAGCGTCCCGGTGTCGAAGACCCGGTCCATGTCGGCATCGGACAGCCCGTGGTATTCGGGCTCCAGCTCGGGCAGCGCCTGACGCTCCATGCGTTTGAGCGGGTCGAGGTCCGCGTGACGCACGCCGAGGAAACGGTAGGAACTGATGAGCTGGAACACGCCGGCCTGCTTGCGGCCCAGCTCGGCGAGTTCCGCCGGCGCCAGCTGCGAGCGGCCGCCGGCGCTGCGCTCGCGCGCGATGCGTGCAATCAGCTCGCGGACCGGTTCGTGCGGCACGTCGCGCGGACCGGGCAGGACCTGGATGCGATCGAAGTAGCTCTTCCATTCGGGGGCGATGTCTTCCTGCCCCTGCAGGTACGCCTCGTACAGCTCGTCGATGTAGGCGGCATTGCCACCGGACAGGTACGACCCCGACATCAGATCCTTCATCATGACGCGACCCTCCTTCAGCCTCGCTGTCCCAGGGGCACCACGTTGCGCGACGCCGCTCCCTGATACAGCTGGCGCGGACGGCCGATCTTGTACTCGGGATCGGTGATCATCTCGTTCAGCTGCGCGATCCAGCCGACCGTCCGCGCCAGCGCGAAGATGGCGGTGAACAGCTGAACCGGGATGCCGATCGCCTTCTGCACGATGCCGGAATAGAAGTCGACGTTCGGGTAGAGCTTGCGGCTCACGAAGTAGTCGTCCTCCAGCGCGATCTTCTCGAGCGCCATCGCGAGCTTGAACATCGGATCGTCACCGAGCCCGAGTTCGCTCAGCACTTCGTGGCAGGTCTCGCGCATCAGCTTCGCGCGCGGGTCGTAGTTCTTGTAGACACGGTGGCCGAAGCCCATCAGCCGGACCCCCGAGTTCTTGTCCTTCACCTTGTCGATGAACTCGCCGATCTTCGCGAGGCCGCCCATCTGCTGGATGTCGCCCAGCATGTTCAGGCAGGCTTCGTTCGCGCCGCCGTGGGCCGGCCCCCACAGGCAGGCCACCCCCGCCGCGATCGCCGCGAACGGGTTGGTTCCCGAGGACGCGCACAGGCGGACCGTCGAGGTCGACGCGTTCTGCTCGTGATCGGCATGCAGGATGAAGATGCGGTCGAGCGCGCGCACCAGCACGTCATTGACCTTGTACTCCTCGCACGGCGTCGCGAACATCATCCGCATGAAGTTGGCGGCATACGAGAGGTTGTTCTGCGGATACGTGAACGGCTCGCCGACCGAGTACTTGTACGCCATGGCCACGAGCGTGGGCATCTTGGCGATCAGCCGCACCGCGGAGATCTCCCGCTGGTGCGCGTCGTTCAGGTTCATCGAATCGGGATAGAACGCCGACAGCGCCCCGGCCAACCCCGTCATGACGGCCATCGGATGCGCGTCGCGGCGGAACCCGCGCAGGAAGAACTGGAGCTGCTCGTGCACCATCGTGTGGTGCATCACGCGCGACTCGAACTCGGCCTTCTGCGTGGCGCTGGGCAGTTCACCGTAGAGGATCAGGTAGCACGTCTCGAGGAAGTTGCACTGCGTCGCGAGCTGCTCGATCGGGTAGCCGCGATACAGGAGCTCGCCCTTGTCGCCATCGATGTACGTGATGGTCGAATTGCACGAGGCGGTCGAGAGGAATCCGGGGTCGTAGGTGAACTTGCCGGTGAGACCGTACAGCTTGCGGATATCGATCACCTCGGGGCCGGAGACCCCCTTCAGGATCGGCAGCTCGATCGCGGGGGTGCCGTCGGTGAAGCTCACGGTGGCTTTGGCTGGGGTGCTCATGAACTGCTGCTCCGCTCTGGTGAAGTCATTCATTGTAGAGATATTCCGCCGGGATTGTTGCTGCGCACCAAACTGGGCGCTCAGGCACTCCTCAGGAGGGCCACGACCGCCTGCCAGGCCGGCTCCGGGGCGTCGATGCGGCCCGAAACCAAGTCCCACAGATCGTTATCGGCAAGTTCCAGCAGGGCTGAAAAGGTTTTGCGTCCCTCGGCATCCAGGGACGGGTAGTGCGATTCGAGGAATCGGGTGAGGACGAGATCGAGTTCCAGGAGGCCGCGGCGACAGTGCCAGCGGACGCGGTCCGGCTCGCTCATCGGCAGGAGACCGTCCGCCGAAGTGCCGGGTCGGCCGGCACCCAACGACGACGGCAGGCCCCGGTCGTCCGACCGCATCTGCCTGCCGCTATGGAATCGGAAGCCATCCGGTCGTCAGACCATCCGCTTGACCATGATTTCCTTGATCTTGCCGATGGCCCGCGTCGGATTGAGGCCCTTCGGGCAGACGTCGACGCAGTTCATGATGGAGTGGCAGCGGAACAGGCGGTACGGATCCTCGAGGTCATCGAGGCGATCGTTCGTCGCCTGATCGCGGGAGTCGGCGATGAAGCGGTAAGCCGCCAGCAGGCCGGCCGGGCCGACGAACTTGTCCGGGTTCCACCAGAAGGACGGGCAGGACGTGGTACAGCAGGCGCACAGGATGCACTCGTACAGGCCGTCGAGTTCCTCGCGGTCGGCGGGGCTCTGCAACCGCTCCTTCTCGGGGGGCGGGTCGCCGTTCTGCACGTAGGGCTTGATCGAGTGGTACTGCTTGAAGAACTGCGTCATGTCCACGATCAGGTCGCGGATCACCGGCAGGCCGGGCAGCGGCCGCAATTCGACGGGTTCCTTCAGGTCGGCGAGCCGGGTGATGCACGCAAGGCCGTTCTTCCCGTTGATGTTCATCGCGTCGGAGCCGCAGACCCCCTCGCGACAGGACCGGCGCAGCGACAGGCTGTCGTCCATCGACTTGATGCGGACCAGGGCGTCGAGCAGCATGCGATCGCTCGGCTCGAGTGCCACGTCGTAGTCCTGCATCCGCGGGGCACCGTCCTTGTCCGGGTCGTACCGGTAAATCCTGAATTTCATCTGGACCTCGTCTGTCGTCGGCGCTGCGCGCCGTCACGGCCCTCTGCGCACTTCCGGAGGGCACTCCTTGAATCAAGTCGCCGCTCGACGTTCCGGCACGGGACCGCTCGGCGTTGCCTTTCCCCGCGCCCGGCGCCGGGCCGCCCCAAGGCGGGCGCGCTGAAATCACCGGCCGGGCGCGCACGTGCATCCCTTCGGCGATGCGTACACGCCGGCCGACGCATCAATAACTTCGGACCTTCGGCTCGAACGTTTCCGCCGTGAGCGGCTTCAGGTTCACGGCCTTGTACGCCAGCCGGTCGCCGTCCTTGTACCAGAGCGTGTGCTTGAGCCAGTTCACGTCGTCGCGCTTCGGATGGTCGGCGCGATCGTGCGCGCCGCGGCTCTCGGTGCGGGCTTCGGCCGAGACCATCGTGGAACGCGCCACCTCGATCAGGTTCTCCAGTTCCAGCGCCTCGATGCGGGCCGTGTTGAAGACCTGGCTCTTGTCCTTGATCTCGGTGCGCTTCACCCGTTCGGCCACTTCACGGATCTTGCGCACGCCCTCCGTCAGCATGTCCGGGAAGCGGAACACGCCGCAGTGCGCCTGCATGGTCCGGCGCATCTCCGCGCCGACCTCGAAGACGCTCTCGCCGCCCTGCTGCCCATCGAGCCGCGCCAGACGTTCGCGCGTGAACTCGCCGGCGTCCTTCGGGAGATCCTTGTGCCCCGGGTTGTCCCGGAGGAAGCGGATCACCGATTCGCCCGACGAACGGCCCAGCACCAGCAGGTCCGTGAGGGAGTTGGTGCCGAGCCGGTTCGCGCCGTGGATCGATGCACAACCGCACTCCCCGGCGGCGTAGAAGCCCGGGACCACCGTGTTCGGATTGCCGTCGACCGGAACCACGACCTCGCCGTGATAGTTGGTGGGGATGCCGCCCATCTGGTAGTGGCACGTGGGCACGACCGGGATCGGATCCTTCACCGGGTCCACGTTGGCGAACTTCTTGGCGATCTCGCGGATGCCGGGCAGGCGCTTCTCGACGACATCGACCCCGAGGTGATCGAGCTTCAGGAGGATGTGGTCGGCTTCCTTGCCGCAACCGCGCCCTTCCTTGATTTCCGTGGCCATGGCGCGGGCGACGACGTCGCGGCTCGCGAGATCCTTCATCGTCGGGGCATAGCGCTCCATGAAGCGCTCGCCGTCCTTGTTGAGCAGGTAACCGCCCTCGCCGCGCACGCCTTCGGTGATGAGCACGCCGGCTCCGGCAACGCCGGTGGGGTGGAACTGCCAGAACTCCATGTCCTCGAGCGGGATGCCGGCGCGCGCCGCCATGCCGAGGCCGTCACCGGTATTGATGAACGCGTTGGTCGAGGCCGAGTAGATCCGGCCGGCGCCGCCGGTGGCGAACACGGTGGCGCGCGCGTGGAAGGTCCACACCTCGCCGGTTTCCATTTCCAGGGCAGTCACGCCGAGCACCTGACCGCTCGCATCGCGGACCAGGTCGAGCGCCATCCACTCGACGAAGAACAGCGTGTTCGCCCGGACATTGCGCTGGTAGAGCGTGTGGAGCATCGCGTGGCCGGTGCGGTCGGCCGCGCAGACCGAGCGTTGCACCGGGCTCTCGCCGAAGTTGCGGGAGTGGCCGCCGAACGGGCGCTGGTACACCGTGCCGTTCTCGTTGCGATCGAACGGCATGCCGAAATGTTCCAGTTCGTAGACCGCCTGCGGCGCCATGCGGCACATGAACTCGATGGCGTCCTGGTCCCCGAGGTAGTCCGACCCCTTGATGGTGTCGTACATGTGCCAGAGCCAGCTGTCCTCGCCCATGTTGCCGAGGGAGGCGCCGATGCCCCCCTGCGCGGCCACCGTGTGGGAACGCGTCGGGAAGACCTTGGACAGCACCGCGACCTTGAGCCCGGCTTCGGAAAGCTGCAGCGCGGCGCGCAGCCCGGCACCGCCGGCGCCGACGACGACCGCGTCGAACTTGCGAGTGGGAAATGCCATCTAGTGGATACTCCAGAGGATCTGAATCGACCACAGCGCGTAGGCGATGAGCACCAGGATCACGCCCACCTGCAGCACGAGCCGCGTGCCGGTGGCCTTGACGTAGTCCATCAGGATGTCGCGGACGCCGATCCACGCGTGCCAGAACAGCGACAGGGCGAACAGGAGGCTCGCAAGACGGAACCACTGCTGCGCGAACAGGGCCTTCCACGTGCCGTGGTTGTCGGGACGCTGGATCAGGATGATCAGGAACATCAGGACGGCATACACGGCCATCACGACCGCCGTCACGCGCTGGACGAGCCAGTCGCGCAGCCCGTAGTGCGCCCCTACCGGAATGCGCTTCACCATAGCCAGACTCCCAGGACCAGCGTCAGCGCGATGCTGACCACGAGCACGACGGTGCTGCTCGAGCGCGCCCTCGGCAGATCGGTGCCGACGTGCATGTCGAGCAGCAGGTAGCGGATGCCGGCGAAGAAGTGATGCAGGAACCCCCACAGCAGCCCGATGAGGATCAGCTTGACCAGCGGGTGCTCGAGCGTGCCGCGGAATCTCACGTAGGTGTCCGGTGCCTCGAGGCTCTGCTGCAGCAGGCAGAGGAGGAACGGCAGGGCCAGGAACAGGGCGGCGCCGCTGATCCGGTGCATGATGGAGATGATGCCCGGGAGCGGCAGGCGGATCTGGCTCAGGTTCAGGTGCTTCGGTCGTGCACGCGCGGAGGCTGGAGTCATGGTCGAAGTGGGGAGAGGAAGGACGTGCAGAACATCAGCTGATGACGTTCGCGTAATGGTGTTCCGTCGTGATGCACAGCCCGCGACGCAACTCCACCGGTTTGCGCCCGTAAGTATAGGCGACCCGTTCCATCATCAGAAGCGGCGTTCCCGCGGGAACTTCCAGGATCGAAGCAGTATCGGCATCGGCCGCCACGGCCTTGAGACGCTCCTCCGCCGCGACGATCTTCACCCGGAACGCGAGCTCGTACATGCTGTAGAGCATGCAGCCGTACTGCTCGATCACCTCGGGGCCGAGTCCGGGAAACATGACGCCGGGCAGGCGCGCCTCCTCGACGATCGTGCGGCGGCCGTTGATCGACAGCACGCGGCGGACGCGGACGACCTGCGCTCCCGGGTCGAGCTCGAGGATGGTGGCGGAGGCCGCGTCCGCCTTCAGGCGGCGGCACTCCAGCAGTTCGGCAGAGAGGGAATTGACCGGGCCCCGGTCGGGCGTGATGCGCAGGAAGGCGAGCTGCGAGCGCTCGTGCGCGTGGGATGCCACGAAGGTGCCTCGGCCCTGCCGGCGGACCAGCACGTTCTCGGCGGCCAGTTCCGACACGGCCTTGCGGACCGTGCCCTGGCTCACGTTGAAGCGCTTGGCGAGGTCGATCTCGCTGGGAATCGGTTCTCCCGGGCGCCACTCGCCGCGCTCAAGTCCGTCCGTGATCAGACGCTTGATCTTCCGGTAGAGGGGGTGGAATGCCGGGTTCGGGGGTTCGGGCTTCATGCGTGGGGCACATTTTTAGCACAACGCCCCGGACCGGTCCACGAAAACCTGTATCAGGCGTCCTATACAAGACCTGCGTTGACACGCTGCAACGCGCCTTCGTATCATCCGGAAGATTCTCCTGGCTGGCCCGGCGCGCGGGGCGGTGCGGCGGCGCATCAACGGATGCGTCTGAGAGCGACACGCTGGCGCAAAAGTTCGGCGGACATCCCTCCCTCATCACCGTAGGAGCTTTCCCTCATGAAGACCCCCGTCCGTGTTGCCGTCACCGGCGCCGCCGGCCAGATCGGCTACAGCCTCCTGTTCCGCATCGCCAGCGGCGAGATGCTGGGCAAGGATCAGCCGGTCATCCTCCAGCTGCTGGAGATCCCCGACGAGAAGGCCCAGAAGGCCCTCAAGGGCGTGATGATGGAACTCGACGACTGTGCGTTCCCGCTGCTGGCCGGCATGTCCGCCCACAGCGACCCGATGACGGCCTTCAAGGACATCGACTTCGCCCTGCTCGTCGGCGCCCGCCCCCGCGGCCCCGGCATGGAGCGCAAGGACCTGCTCTCCGCCAATGCGCAGATCTTCACGGCGCAAGGCAAGGCGCTGAACGCCGTGGCCAAGCGCAGCGTCCGCGTGCTGGTGGTCGGCAACCCGGCCAACACCAATGCCTACATCGCGATGAAGAGCGCACCGGATCTGCCGGCCGGCAACTTCACCGCCATGCTGCGTCTCGATCACAACCGCGCCCTGTCGCAACTCGCCGGCAAGACCGGCAAGCCGGTCGACGCGATCGACAAGCTGATCGTCTGGGGCAACCACTCCCCGACGATGTACCCCGACTACCGCTTCGCGACCATCGCCGGCACCGCAGCCCCGGCGGCCGTCAGCGACGAAGCCTGGTATCGCGACACGTTCATCCCGACCGTCGGCAAGCGCGGCGCCGCCATCATCGAAGCCCGCGGCCTGTCCTCCGCGGCCTCGGCGGCCAATGCGGCCATCGACCACATCCGCGACTGGGTGCTCGGCACGAACGGCAAGTGGGTCACGATGGGCATCCCGTCCGACGGTTCCTACGGCATTCCCGAAGGCGTCATGTACGGTTTCCCGGTCACCTGCGCCAACGGCCAGTACCAGATGGTGAAGGGCCTGGAGATCGACGCGTTCAGCCGCGGCAAGATGGACGCGACGCTGAAGGAACTCGAAGAGGAACGCGCGGCCGTTGCCCACCTCCTCGGCTGATCCCGCCACGCCCATGATTGCGCTGCCGGCATTCGTCGCAGCGCCGTCCTTCCCGGCAGCGGCGCCCTGCGCGTCGCTGCCGCGCCGTCCCGTCGCCCCGACGCTCGCCCGCGCCGCCCTGCCCCACGTCCTGCCCGCGCACCACGGGTCTCGCTCGCGCGCGGGCCACGGCAGCGTCTCTCTCTCGGAGTCCGCACGATGAATACACCGATCACCCCCGGCGCCCGCTTCCGTCAGGCCCTCGCGGAAGAAAGGCCGCTGCAGATCGTCGGCACGATCAACGCCTACCACGCTCGCCTCGCCCAGCGCTCCGGCTACCGGGCGATCTACCTCTCGGGCGGCGGCGTCGCGGCGGGTTCGCTGGGCCTGCCCGATCTCGGCATCAGCAACCTCGACGACGTCCTGACGGACATCCGCCGCATCACCGATGTCTGCGATCTGCCGCTCATGGTCGACGTGGACACGGGTTTCGGCGCCAGCGCCTTCAACATCGCCCGCACCACCCGCTCGCTGATCAAGTTCGGCGCGGCTGCGATGCACATCGAGGATCAGGTCGGGGCCAAGCGCTGCGGCCATCGCCCGGGCAAGGAACTGGTCACGACGGAAGAGATGATCGACCGCGTGAAGGCCGCCGTCGACGCGAAGACCGACCCGAGCTTCGTGATCATGGCCCGCACCGACGCGCTCGCCGTCGAGGGGCTGCAGGCCGCCATCGATCGCGCCTGCGCCTGCGTGGAAGCCGGTGCCGACGCCATCTTCCCCGAGGCCATGACCGAACTCTCGATGTACAAGCAGTTCGCGAACGCGGTGAAGGTGCCGATCCTGGCCAACATCACGGAGTTCGGCTCGACGCCGCTGTTCACGGTCGACGAGCTGCGCACCGCCGACGTGTCGATGGTGCTGTACCCGCTGTCGGCCTTCCGTGCCATGAACAAGGCGGCGCTGAACGTGTACCGGCACCTCCGCCAGGACGGCACGCAGAAGAACGTGGTCGACACCATGCAGACGCGCGCCGAGCTGTACGACTACCTCGGATACCACGATTTCGAGACCAAGCTCGACCAGCTCTTCGCGAAGAAGAAGCAGGGCTGAACCACGACCAACGCAGTTCCCCGCGTGGTCCGCGCCACGCCGAACCAGGAGAGATGACATGACTGACACCGCCGCGCCCGCCGCCGGCCCGAAGCCGAAGAAATCGGTGGCCCTCTCGGGCGTTGCCGCCGGCAACACCGCCCTCTGCACGGTCGGCCGCACCGGCAACGACCTGCACTACCGCGGATACGACATCCTCGACTTCGCCGACGAAGCCACCTTCGAGGAGATCGCCTACCTGCTGGTGCACGGCCACCTGCCGACGATCCCGGAACTGAACGCCTACAAGACGAAGCTCAAGGCGCTGCGCGGCCTGCCCTCCGCCCTGAAGGCGGCGCTGGAGTGGATCCCCTCCTCCGCGCACCCGATGGACGTGATGCGCACGGGCTGCTCCATCCTGGGCACGATGATCCCCGAGAAGGACGACCACAACACGCCCGGCGCGAAGGACATCGCCGACCGCCTGATGGCCTCGTTCGGATCGATCCTGCTGTACTGGTACCACTGGAGCCACAACGGCCGCCGCATCGAGGTCGAGACCGACGACGATTCCATCGCCGGGCACTTCCTGCATCTGCTCCACGGCAAGGCGCCCTCGGCCACGTGGGAGCGCGCGATGCAGACCTCGCTCAACCTGTACGCCGAGCACGAGTTCAACGCGTCGACCTTCACCGCGCGGGTCATCGCCGGCACGGGATCCGACATGTACTCGTCGATCTCCGGCGCCATCGGCGCGCTGCGCGGACCGAAGCACGGCGGTGCCAACGAAGTGGCGTTCGACATCCAGGGCCGCTATTCGAACCCGGACGAGGCCGAGACGGACATCGTCCGCCGCGTGCAGAACAAGGAGATCGTGATCGGCTTCGGCCACCCGGTGTACACGATCGCCGACCCGCGCAACAAGGTCATCAAGGACGTGGCCCAGCGTCTGTCGAAGGAGGCGAAGGACACCCGCCTGTTCGACATCGCCGACCGTCTGGAAGCCGTGATGTGGCGGGAGAAGAAGATGTTCCCGAACCTCGACTGGTTCAGCGCCGTCTCGTACCACATGATGGGCGTGCCCACCGCGATGTTCACGCCGCTGTTCGTGATCTCGCGCACCTCCGGCTGGTGCGCCCACGTGATCGAGCAGCGCATCGACGGCAAGATCATCCGCCCGAGCGCCAACTACACCGGCCCGGAGAACCAGAAGTGGGTGCCGCTGGAACGACGCAAGTGATTTGCGACGTCCGTGAGGTCGTGAAGCAGTGAAGATGTGAAGTCGTGAGAGGCATCCCCTCTCCCCGTCCCGGGGAGAGGGTCAGGGTGAGGGGCTTCACGCCTTCACGCATTCACGACTTCACCCGGAAACCCCACCGACCGTGTTTCAAGCACGGTCGGCAACCCGAGGAAACAGCCCATGTCCGCCCACATTTCCAACGTCCGCCCCAAGCCCGACAAGGTCCTCGTCGACATCGTCGACTACGTGATGAAGTACAAGATCACGAGCAAGGAAGCCTACGAGACCGCCCGCTATTGCCTGATGGACACGCTCGGCTGCGGGCTCGAGGCGCTCGAGTACCCCGCCTGCACCAAGCTGATGGGCCCGATCGTGCCCGGCACGGTCGTCCCGAACGGCGCCCGGGTGCCGGGCACCCAGTTCCAGCTCGATCCGATCCAGGCCGCCTTCAACATCGGCGCCATGATCCGCTGGCTCGACTTCAACGACACCTGGCTCGCCGCCGAATGGGGTCACCCGTCCGACAACCTGGGCGGCATCCTCGCGACCGCCGACTGGCTGTCGCGCAACGCGGTCGCCGCGGGCAAGAAGCCGCTGACGGTGAACGACGTCCTCACCGCGATGATCAAGGCGCACGAGATCCAGGGCTGCATCGCGCTCGAGAACAGCTTCAACAAGGTCGGCCTCGATCACGTCGTGCTGGTGAAGGTCGCCTCCACCGCCGTCGTCGCGCAGATGCTGGGGCTGTCGAAGGACGAGATCCTCAACGCGGTGTCGCTGGCGTGGGTGGATGGCCAGTCGCTGCGCACGTATCGCCACTCGCCCAACACCGGCTCCCGCAAGAGCTGGGCGGCCGGCGATGCGACCTCGCGCGCCGTGCGCCTCGCGCTCATCGCGAAGACCGGCGAGATGGGCTACCCCTCGGTCCTGTCGGCCAAGACCTGGGGCTTCTACGACGTGCTGTTCAAGGGCAATGCGTTCAAGTTCCAGCGCCCGTACGGCAGCTACGTGATGGAGAACGTGCTGTTCAAGATCTCCTTCCCCGCCGAGTTCCACTCGCAGACGGCCGTGGAGTGCGCGATGCAGATCCACGAGCAGCTCAGGAAGGCCGGCAAGACGCCCGAGGACATCAGGAAGATCACGATTCGCACCCACGAGGCGTGCATCCGCATCATCGACAAGAAGGGCCCGCTGAACAATCCAGCGGACCGCGACCATTGCATCCAGTACATGGTGGCCGTGCCGATCCTCTTCGGCCGCCTCACGGCCGAGGACTACGAGGACAGCGTCGCGAAGGACCCGCGCATCGACAAGCTGCGCGACAGGATCGTCTGCGTCGAGGACAAGGCCTTCACGAAGGACTACCACGATCCGGCCAAGCGCTCGATCGCCAACGCGCTCACCGTCGAGTTCAACGACGGCAAGAAGCTGAAGGAGATCGTGTGCGAGTACCCGATCGGCCACAAGCGCCGCCGCAAGGAAGGCATGCCGGTGCTGGTCGAGAAGTTCAAGACCAACCTCGCCCGCCGGTTCCCGACGAAGCAGCAAGGCACGATCCTCGACCTGTGCATGGACGCCAAGAAGCTCGCGGCCACGCCGGTGAACGAGTTCGTCGATCTGTTCGTGATCTGAGGGCAAGGACGCACCGCCCGCCGTGAAGACGTGAAGGCGCTCCCCTCACCCCGCCTCTCTCCTCGCGTGCGGGGCGAGGGCATGCATCTCACGTCTTCACGAATTCGCATCTTCACGACTTCACCTGTCCGCAAGTCCACCCAACACACTGCTCCCAGGAGTCTTCGATGAGCCACACCCTGTTCAACTCGCTGCAAGAGTTCAAGATCGGCGCGAAGAAGGGCAAGTACTACTCGCTGCCCGCGCTGGAAAAGGCCGGGCTCGGGAAGATCTCGCGCCTGCCGGTGTCGATCCGCATCGTGCTGGAATCGGTGCTGCGCAACTGCGACGGCAAGAAGGTCACCGAGGAGCACGTGAAGCAGCTGGCCGGCTGGAAGGCCACCGGCGAGCGCGTGGACGAGATCCCGTTCGTCGTCGCCCGGGTCGTCCTGCAGGATTTCACCGGCGTGCCGCTGCTCGCCGATCTGGCCGCGATGCGCAACGTCGCGGCGGACATGGGCAAGAATCCCAAGACCATCGAGCCGCTCGTCCCCGTGGATCTGGTCGTCGACCACTCGGTGATGATCGATCACTACGGCGGCAAGGATTCGCTCGATCTCAACATGCAGCTCGAGTTCCAGCGCAACCGCGAGCGCTATGAATTCATGAAGTGGGGCATGCAGGCGTTCGACACGTTCGGCGTCGTGCCGCCCGGCTTCGGCATCGTCCACCAGGTCAACCTGGAGTACCTCGCGCGCGGCGTCCACGCGAAGGGCGGCGTCTACTATCCCGATACGCTCGTCGGCACGGACAGCCACACCACCATGATCAACGGCATCGGCGTCGTGGGCTGGGGCGTGGGCGGCATCGAAGCGGAAGCCGGCATGCTCGGCCAGCCGGTGTACTTCCTCACGCCGGATGTCGTCGGCGTGGAACTGAAGGGCCGCCTCCGTGAAGGCGTCACCGCCACCGACCTGGTGCTGACCGTCACCGAGATGCTCCGCAAGGAGAAGGTCGTCGGCAAGTTCGTCGAGTTCTTCGGGGAAGGCACCGCGTCGCTCGCCGTGCCTGACCGCGCAACCATCGCCAACATGGCGCCCGAGTACGGCGCGACCATGGGATTCTTCCCGGTCGACGAGAAGACCATCGACTACTTCGCCGGCACGGGCCGCACGAAGGCCGAGATCGACGCGTTCGAAGCCTATTTCAAGGCCCAGGGCCTGTTCGGCGTGCCGAAGGCCGGCCAGATCGACTACACGAAGTCGCTCGTGCTCGATCTCTCGACGGTCGCCCCGTCGCTCGCCGGCCCGAAGCGTCCGCAGGACCGCATCGAGATCGGCAACGTGAAGGGCAAGTTCGGCGAACTCTTCAGCAAGCCGACCGCCGACAACGGCTTCAACCAGCCTGCAGAGAAGCTCGCGCAGGGCTTCAAGACCGAGAGCGGCGTGGAGCTGCACAACGGCGACGTGCTGATCGCGGCGATCACGTCGTGCACGAACACCTCGAATCCCGGCGTGCTGCTCGCCGCCGGCCTGCTCGCCAAGAAGGCCGTCGAGAAGGGCCTGAAGGTCAAGCCGCACATCAAGACTTCGCTCGCCCCCGGATCGCGGATCGTCACCGAGTACCTGAAGAAGGCCGGCCTGCTCAAGTACCTCGAGAAGCTCGGCTTCAGCGTCGCCGCCTACGGCTGCACGACCTGTATCGGCAATGCCGGTGACCTCTCGGCCGAGATCAACGACACCATCACCAGGAACGACCTGATCTGCGCGGCCGTGCTGTCCGGCAACCGCAACTTCGAGGCGCGCATCCACCCGAACCTCAAGGCGAACTTCCTCGCCTCCCCGCCGCTGGTCGTCGCCTATGCGATCGCCGGCAACGTCACGAAGGACCTGATGACCGAACCGGTCGGCAAGGGCAAGGGCGGCGCCGACGTGTACATCGGCGACATCTGGCCGACGAGCCAGGAGGTCTACGACCTGATGAAGCACGCCATGAACCCCGCCGCGTTCAAGAAGAACTACGGCCAGGTGAAGGGCAATCCGGGCGAACTGTGGGAGAAGGTCGAGGGCGTCGACGGTCAGGTCTACAACTGGCCCAAGTCCACGTACATTGCCAAGCCGCCTTTCTTCGACGAATTCGGCATGGAAGCCGCGGCCGGCGGCGCCTCGGCGATCCAGGGGGCTCGCGCACTGGGCGTGTTCGGCGATTCCATCACCACGGACCACATCTCCCCGGCGGGTTCCATCAAGGACTCCTCCCCGGCCGGCAAGTGGCTCGTCGGCAACGGCGTCACGAAGACCGACTTCAACAGCTACGGCTCGCGCCGCGGCAATCACGAGATCATGATGCGCGGCACGTTCGCGAACGTGCGCATCAAGAACCTGATGATCCCGGCCAAGGCCGACGGCTCGCGCGTGGAAGGCGGCATCACGCTGCATCAGCCGTCCGGTCAGGAAATGTCGATCTACGACGCGGCCATGAAGTACATCGCCGACGGCGTGCCGACCTTCGTCTTCGGCGGCGAGGAATACGGCACCGGCTCCTCGCGCGACTGGGCCGCGAAGGGCACGCAACTGCTCGGCGTGAAGGCCGTCATCGCCCGCAGCTTCGAGCGCATCCACCGTTCGAACCTCGTGGGCATGGGCGTGTTGCCGCTGCAGTTCAAGGGCGACGACTCGGTGCAGTCCCTCGGGATCACCGGCAACGAGACGTTCGACCTGCAGATCGGCGAGGACATCAAGCCGCAGCAGGACGTGACCCTCGTGATCCGTCGCAAGGACGGCAGCGAGAAGAGGGTCGCCGTGAAGCTGCGCATCGACACGGCCATCGAGGTGGACTACTACCGCCACGGCGGCATCCTGCCCTACGTGCTGCGCGAGCTGCTGCGCGCGGCGTGATGCCTCCCTCTGCGGGCGGCCGGTGACGGTCGCCAGCGGATCGCTGTCCGACGGCCCGCCCGATCTCCGGATCGCGCGGGCCGTTGTCTTTGCGGGAGACCTTCTACAATCGGTGCGCTCGATTCGAGGGTGTATTCATGGCATTGCATGCCCGTTCGGCGACGACTGGCGTTCCCGATGACTTCCTGACGGATGTCGCGCTCGCGCACCGACAGGGCCAACGCGGCAGCCTCCGGCTCTTCGCTCACGAATTGACTGCACTGGCCTGGGAGGCGGGCGGCTTGCGGGTGGTCGTCGAGGCTCAGCGGTCGATCGGCGACCTTGCGGGTGCGCGGGAGACCGCGTGCCGCCTCGAAGCGCTCGACGCCATGGCCGACTCGCGGGCGGATCCGCAGCCGCGCTCTCGACCCGCACCCGAGGCAGAGACTCCCGCTCTTGTCCTTTGCTTCACCGGTCACATGATCGACGCCCCCGATCGCCCGGACGCCAGGCGCCGATTTCCGCCGACGGCTGCGGCCGAAGCCACGGCCAGGAAGCGGATCGAAGAGGCGGTGCGGCAGGAAATCAACGGCAACCCGGACGGTGTCCTCGGCATCGCGAGCGGGGCTTGTGGCGGTGACATCCTGTTCCACGAGGTGTGCCGCGACCTTGGCATCCGCACGGAGGTGTTCCTCGCCCTGCCGATTGACGCGCTCGAAGTCGCGTCGGTGCAGCGCGGCGGCCCAGGGTGGATCGAACGCTACCGGGCGCTGCTCGCTCCGCCGACCGTTCCGCGGGTCCTGCAGCCGTCCGAAGCGCTGCCGCATTGGCTCGCCGACAAGGCGGACTACGACGTCTGGCAACGCAACAATCTCCGGATGCTCTTCTGCGCGCTGGCGACGGATGCCCGCGACAAGACACTCATCGCGCTGCTCAATCGTGAACGCGAGCCCGACGGCCCCGGCGGCACGGCGCATCTGATCCGCGAGGCACGCGCCCGCGGCTTCAGATCGGTGGAGCTGGACGCTCGCGAATTGCTCTCGGCGTGACCGCCCCGGGACAGTGGGAGGTCGGACGCAACCGTCGAGTGCCCGGATCGCTTCCCGTGCAACCTCGACGCTCCACGTCGACGCTCCACTTGGCGATCGGCACGCGACCCGTCCTTTCGGACGGATGATTCCGGCAACCCGGCCCGATAGACTCGATGCGTCAGGGAGCCCTCCAACCCCTCGAGGATCCCGCCCGATGTCGCTGCGCGCACGGTGGATGTGTCGCGACGGCTTCGTCCTGCCGTGATACGCGCTTCGCAGCGCGACGACGACCGGGCGACCGCGTGCCAAATGCGGCGCTCTCGAGTGGTGGCAGCCGGCGCGCGTCGCCGAAGTGGCACCGCCCGAACGAACAACAACTCGAAACCAGGAGCCTGACGATGTCCCCGCCCCGCCGCGCTGCGCCGCCCGCGCGCTCGTTTCTTCGACCTGTCCCCGCTGCCCTTCGCCGCACCCGGCTGCTGGCCGCGCTCGCCCTCGCTCTGCCGGCGCTGGACGCAACGGCGGTCACCCTGTTCTGGGACCCCAATTTCATCCTTGCGGGCACGGGCGGAACCGGCACCTGGAACACCACCACAAGGAACTGGGCGCCGGCCGATACCGGCATCCGACTTCAGGGCAACGGACTTTCCACAGGTGTCGGCTGGCCGAACACGACCGACGACGACGCCATCTTCGGGGGTACGGGCGGAACGGTCGCGCTCGACGGAACGCTCCGTGCCCGTTCAGTGAAGTTCCGCACGAACGGCTACACCCTCACGGGCGGCACGCTCTTCCTCGACTGGTCCAACATCACGGACGGGAGCGGAGTCGATGTCGCCGCGGGGGTCACGGCCACGATCGACACGCGACTCGATTCGGCGCTCTTCCCGGCCCAGAGACCCTTCCGAGCACTGACGGTCTCGGGCGACGGAACGCTCGTCCTGGGCGACCAGACCGCCTTTCCGGGCATCGTCCGGGTGCTCAGCGGCACGCTCCGGCCGAAGAGTGCGACCACGCTGGAGGCGGCCGCGATCCAGCTCATGAGCGGGCAGGCGCGCGTCGACTTCGGCGCGTTCGACCACCTCCGTGTGGGCAGCCTCCTCACCTCCTCGGGATTCGACCTCGGCAACCACCAACTGACGCTCACGGGCCTCGGCGAAATCGGACAGGATGCCGTGATCGCGGGCGCCGTCACCGGGAACGCGTCGAGCGGCATCGTCGTCGGGGCGAATGCGCCGGTCACCGCCCAACTCGGCAGCACGGCGCGGGCGCGCAGCACGATGACGCTGGGTTTCCTGCATCTCAACGCCGGGAATTCCTTCATCGAGAATGCAGACGTCACCCTGACGCAGACCGGCAGCACGGGCTTCGGCGGCCACTCGTCGCTGTTTCTCGAAGTCGGCACCTCGCTCACCGTCAGGGGCGGATCGATCCTGACGCTGAGCGGAACACCGCAGCTGCACAACGACGCCGTGCTCGACATTTCGCAGGGTTCGAAGCTATCGGTGGCGCGATCCACCGCCACCCCTGACGCCCCGGCCTCCCTGCGGGTCGGATTCGCCGGGGGCACGTCCAAGCTGCTTGTCAGCGGCGACGGCACCGTCGTGGAGTCGGCCGATCTGCTGCACATCGGCAACGATTCCTTCACGCCCAGTCCCGGGGTGGGTGAAGTCGGCGTGGGCGCAGGCGGGATCGTGCGGGCCCCGATCCTGTCCTTCGGTTCGACGGCCTCGTCTTTGACCGTGTCGGAAGGCGGTCTGGCCCAGTTCGACCGCTTCGATTCGCGCGACAGCTTCAATCGCGCGGGCACCTTGCGCATCGAGAGCGGCGCCGTCCGGATCGGCAATGGCCCGCAGTCGGCGCTGGTCACCGGTGCGTCGACCTTCAACGGCAAATTGACGGGTGGCTCTGGACTTTTCATCAAGCAAGGCGCCGGAGAAACCGCGCTCACCTCGAACGACAGCGATTTCGCCGGCACTGTCAGGATTCTCGAAGGCAAGCTGACCGTCGCGCCCGGCGCGTTGAAGAACACGCTTCTGTCGATGGTCCCCGGCGGCACGCTGGCCGCCCCACTGGCGACACTCGACACGCCGCTGCAGATCGGCGCGCTGGGCGGCACCGTCGACCTGGACCTCGCCAACATGACGGCACGCTTCGGGGGCGGCGACCATTCGGCCGTGTGGGGCGGCCGCTTCACGGCCGGCAACGTGATCCTGTCGCGCGTCTCGGGCTCCGGGATCCAGACCTTCCTCGGCGGCACCTCGGACGCCCCCTTCACGGCACCGTCCCTGTCCACGAGCGGGGGCACCTTCCGGCTTCAGAGCGGCGTCTTCGCGTTCACCAACGCGACCAATGCCGTCACCGCCCGGACTTCGCTGTTCGCGGAGGGCACGGGCCGGATCGAAATCGACGGTGGTGCCCGCGTGACCGCAGGATCGGGCGTTCGCATCCACAACGGCGGCCGAATCGTGGCGAGCGGCGACGGGACGCGACTGGACATCACCGCGGCTCCCGGCGGCACGAACCGCGTGGCATTCGTGGGGTCCTTCGGGGGCGGTGCGTTGGAGGTCACGCAAGGGGCCGTATCGACGGCCTCGCATCTCGTGCTCGGCAATGCGTCCGAACCGAATGCAACCAGCACGGTCGTGGTCGCGAACGGCGGCCGCCTGGAGTTGGCCACCTTGCTGCAATTGGAGGGCGCGAAGGCGAACCTCACGGTGGACCGCGCCACGGTCACCATCGGCCACATCTTCGTCCGCTCGCCGGACTCCTTCGCGGGGGTCATCCGCTTGAGTGACCCGGTCGTACCGGCCGGCGGCAACCGGCTGACGGCACCGACCGCACTGACGCTGACGCCGTTCGCCGGGACCGACTTCGCACCTTCCCTCACCCTCATGGACGGCGCCTCCGGCCCCGGCAGTCTCGCCTTCGTCGGGAGCAACTTCACTCAGACACTGGGCGGTACGCTTTCCTACACGGGGCGGACGATCGTGGAGGGTACCGGCGCTCAGGTGCACATCACGGCCCCGCTCGCCTCGCGCGACGTGATCGCCCGCAACGGCGGCCTGCTGGACCTGAAGAATGCCGGTGCCTGGGATACCTCCCGGACGACCTTCCGCACCGAAAGCAATGGCCAGATTGCCTTCTCCGGGGCAAACCTCACGGGCGGAACCTTGCGGGGTACCGGCTTCTCGGCGAGCCATGGCAGCTTCGACGGCACGTCCCTCGCGATCAATTCGCGCCTCACCGCCGGTCCCGGGGTGAACTGGTCGAACGCCGTCCTGCAGGGAACGCTCGAGACCTTCCACGCGACCGGCCTCGACAACGTCACCGTGTCCACGAGCGGCAGCGTGATCGTCCATCTCGCGGCCTCGTTCTCGGACGTGGAGAACAACGGCCTCCTCGACCTGCGCGGCGGCGCCGGCGGCCAGGTGTTCGGTGCCCTGGCCTCGGGCGGCGGATCCCGCATCCTGATCGGAACCGGTGCCACGCTCGGCGGCGACACGATCTCGCTCAACGGGGCCCTGCTGAAGAACAACGGCACCGTCACTGCGCCGCTGGTGATCAACTACCTGGGCACCGCCAAGGGCGCAGGCAGCTTCGGCAGTGTCACCGTCAACGATGGCGGCACGTTCTCGCCCGGCAACTCACCGGGTGTCGCGCACACCGGATCGGTCACGTTCAACGAGGGCGGACACTACGAAGTCGAAGTTGCGGACGCGCTCGGCGCCCCCGGCACGGGATTCGACCTGTGGGACATCGCCGGCAATCTGGACTTCAACGCGGGCGTGACGGCGAACCGCCAGTTCGTCGTCTCGCTGATCTCGCTGAACGCCGGCAACGCGCCGGGACCGGCTTCGAACTTCGACAAGCGGCACGGCTTCGCCTGGACCGTGCTGCGGGCCGACTCGGTGAGCGGCTTCGACGAGAACGAACTGCGCCTCGACACGAGCGGGTTCGCCAACGATCACGACGGTCGGTTCGCGCTGGCCTTGACGAGTGTCGACGGCCGTTCGGAACTGCAGATCGTCTACCAGCCCGTGCCGGAACCCGCAACCCGCGCCCTGCTCGTCGGCGGTGTCGCCGCGCTGCTTGCGTGGCGGCGCCGGCAGCGGCGCGCCTGAGCACGCCCGCCCTGCTCGCGAAACGGGCCTCCACACGAGGCCCGTTTCGTTTCGGGCGCGAGCGTCCATCGATGCCGAACGGTCGGACGAGGCCCCCCGGTTGCGGTACGCGGGTGGAACGACGGCGCACGGACCCGCACAATGGCCCCCGGGAGCGCGCTGTCCGCCGCGCTCCCGGGGCCGGGTTCACGTTTCCGGGTGAACGTTCCCGCGGTCCCGGGCGATCCCCCGCCCCCGGACACTGCCCGGAGGAGTGCGCCATGAAGTTCAGCGTCCAGACCGCCGTCCTGCCCGAACTCTCCCGCGAACAGGTCGTCGCCGCCCTGAGCCGCCACGGCTACGACGCGGTCGAGTGGCGGCTGCACGAGGCCTACCACGTGGATCCGGCGACGCTCCCCGGCAGCGCCAAGGCCCTCGGCGCACTGTGCGCGGATCACGGCCTCGCCATCTCCTGCCTGATGGGCTACGCGCCGCTCGAGGACCTGGACCAGCAGAAGCGCGTCGCCGAAGCCTGCGCCATCGTGGGCTGCCCGCGCTACCGTCCCGGTGCCGTGATCTACGACGGCACGCACGCCTACCCCGACCTGTTCGCCGAGACGGTCGATCGCCTCGGGCGCGTCATCGACGTGGCCGCACCGTTCGGCGTGAAGCCGGTCATCGAGACCCACTTCAACACGATCGCCCCGAGCGCCTCGCTCGCCCATCGTCTCGTGTCGAACTTTCCGCCCGGGCGCATCGGCGTGAACTTCGATCCCGCGAACTGCATCATCGAAGGGCGTGAAGCCTGGCAGATGGGTCTCGAACTGCTCGGTCCGTATCTCGACTACGTGCACGCCAAGAACGCCTCGTGGGTCAGGGAGGACGGCCGCTGGCGCTGGATCTTCGACGATCTCGCGAACGGTCAGGTGGACTGGCGCGACGTGATGGGCGCCCTGAGGCGCGTCGGATTCGATGGCTGCCTCTCCAACGAGAACTTCTTCGAAGTCCCGATGAAGACGCGCGGATTCGTGGGTGAGGACCTGACCGTTCACCTCGACCGCTACCGGGACATCGACGAGCGGCTGGCCCGCGACCTCGCCTACCTGAAGGCGTGCCTGGCAGGCTGAGTCCGAGCCGACGGCGGCTGCTTGACACGAATCCGGTTCTGGACGATCGTTATTTACTCGTCCAGAACAAGACTTCCCCATGACCACCCGACCTGCACGACCCGCTGCCCCGCCCGCCGCGCCTTCCGACGCCGAGATGGGTGCAGCCGGCCTGCGGGCCTTCGCCCGCATCGCCGAGGTCTGGCAGCTCTCGGTCGATCAGCAGTTGCGTCTGCTCGGCGAGCCGCCCCGCTCCACCTATTTCGCCTGGCGCAAGCATCCCGACAAGGCCCATCTCCCGCGCGACGTGCTGGAACGGCTGTCCAATCTGCTCGGCATCTACCAGTGCCTGCAGATCCTGCTGCCCGAGCCCGCGCTCGCCGACGCCTGGATCCACAAGCCGAACACCGCCTCGCCCTTCGCCGGGCGCTCGGCGCTGGACCGGATGCTCGCGGGCAACGTGAGCGACCTCAACGCCGTGCGGCGCTATCTGGACGCGGTGCGCGGCGGCGGCTGGTCGTGAGAATCGATGTCGCGCGGGTCCGCTGGAGCCAGGCCGCCCGCATCATTCCGTCCCGCTATCCGTCGGTCTTCCTCTTCGACCGGGTCGCGGCCCCGGAGGATTTCGATGCGCTCTACGCCCTCGAAGCCCTGACCAACGACCGCGTGCGCGACGAGGTGGGGCGGATCGAACTCGTCGCGAAGGAAGATCGGCTGTTCGGTCCCGGCACCGGGGCGATCATGGCCGCGTTCACCCACCTGAACCCCGACGGCAGCCGCTTCTCCGACGGCTCGTACGGCGTGTTCTACGCGGCCCGGCAGCGCGAGACGGCCATTGCGGAGACGCGGCATCACCATGGCCGTTTCCTCGCGGCCACGGCCGAGCCGCCGATGCACCTGTCGATGCGCCTGTACCGCGTCGGGCTGGACACGCCGCTGCACGACCTCCGGCCGCGCAAGGCGCCGTTCGTGGCGGCGCACGATCCCGAGTCCTACGCCGCGTCGCGCACCCTCGCCGCCACGCTGCGCCGGGAAGGCTCGAACGGCGTGGTCTACCGCAGCGTGCGGCACGACGGCGGGGAATGCGTCGGCCTCTTCAAGCCCCGGGCGGCTCGGGAATGCGTGCACGCCGCGTACCTCATCTACGTCTGGGACGGCACCACCTTCTCGGATGTCTACGAGCGGATCGCCTGAGTCGCACGGTGGTCGCCGGCCGGCCGATTCGCCTTCAGCGCCAGTCGCCCCGCATCGCGCTGACGGTCGCGTGCAAGACCGCCGGGGTCGCTTGCGCCGGCGGCACCGGCTCACCGACGGTCAATCGCACCGGCCGGAACGGTCGCAGCACCCGCGGGAGCTTGCCGTGATTCCGCGCGAACAGGCTCTCCCACAGCCCCGACAGCGCCATCGGAATCACCGGCACCGGGGTGCGGTCCAGGATGCGCCGCACGCCGCCGCGGAACTCGCCCATCTCGCCGTCCGACGTCAGCCGCCCCTCCGGAAAGATGCCCACGAGTTCGCCATCCGCCAGTTCGCGGGCCACCGCGTCGAAGGCACGATCGAGCGCGGCCGGATCCTCCTTCGCCGGCGCGATCGGGATGGCGCGCACCGTCCGGAAGAAGAAGCTCAGCACCGGCGTCGCGAAGATCCGGTGATCCATCACCCAGCGGATGGGCCGGCGGCACGCGGCGGAAATCACGAGCGCATCGACGAAGGACACGTGATTGCACACCACGAGAGCCGGCCCTTCGTCGGGGATCCGGTCGAGATGCCGCTTGTCGAGCCGGTAGACGGAATGGATCAGCATCCACACCATGAAGCGCATCAGGAACTCGGGCACCAGCGTGTAGATGTAGAGCGCGACCACCGCGTTGAACAGCGCGGTGACCAGCAGTACCTGCACGATCGACAGCCCCGCCGCGAAGCAGGCGACCGCCACGATCGCCGCCGCCACCATGAAGACGGCGTTCAGGATGTTGTTGCCGGCGATGATGCGTGACCGGTGCGCGGGTTCGCTGCGGCTCTGCACGAGCGCGTACAGCGGCACGATGTAGAACCCGCCGAACAGGCCGATCAGGATGAGATCGGCCAGCAGGCGCCAGTGCTGCGGGTCGGCCAGGAAAGCCAGCGCCCCGATCGGCGGATGGTCGAAATGCACCGACGCCGCGAAGTGGAGATCGACCCCGAAGAGCGTGATGCCGATGGACCCGAAGGGCACGAGGCCGATCTCCACCTTGTGACCGGACAGCCGCTCGCAGAGCAGCGACCCCGCACCGATACCGACCGAGAACACGATGAGCAGCAGCGTCACCACGGACTCCGTGCCGGCCAGCACGTTCTTCGACAGGTTCGGGAACTGCGTGAGGAACATCGCGCCGACGAACCAGAACCAGGAGATGCCGAGGATGGACAGGAACACGGTGCGATTGCCGCGCGTGAACTGGAGGTTCCGCCACGTCTCCGTGATCGGGTTCCAGCGAATGCGCAGCGTCGGGTCGGTCGGCGGCGCCGGCGGGATCCAGCGCGACAGGACGATGCCCGCGGCCGAGACCGCCATCGTGCACAGCGCGACGCCCGTGGCCCCCCAGCCCGGCTGGATGATGAGCCAGCCCCCGATCATCATGCCGAGCAGGATCGCGACCGACGTGCCCATCTCCACCAGTCCGTTGCCGCCGACCAGTTCGGTTTCGTGCAGCGCCTGCGGGAGGATGGCGTACTTCACCGGACCGAACAGCGCCGACTGCACACCGCCGAGAAAGAGCGCCGTGAGCAGCAGCGGCAGGCTGTGCGAAAAGATCCCCGCGGCACCCACCCCCATCACGACCAGTTCGATGGCCACCGTCACCGTGATGAGCCGCGACTTCTCGAACTTGTCCGCGATCTGGCCGGCGGTGGCCGAGAACAGGAAGAACGGCAGCACGAACAGCGCCTGCGCGACGTTCTGCAACGTGTCCGACGACCACGCCGTGAAGCTCGCCGTCTGATAGGCGAGCAGGATCATCAGCGCCTGCTTGAAGACGTTGTCGTTGAAGGCGCCCAGGAACTGCACGCCGAAGAACGGGGCGAACCGGCGCTCGGCGAGGAGGCGGAACTGGCTGCGGTCGCTAGTCGGATCCATGCCGGAGGGCGCCATGATCTCGAAGGCGCGGACGATTGCGGGCGCGGCCGAGCACAGGCGAAATGGCGAAGGTCGCGGTTCGACAGGCAGGCTTGCGAGGTGCGACGGCCGCGATGTCCCCCGCTCGGTTCATCGCATCGATGCCCTTCCCGGAAGGTCGGACCGCGACATCCGGCACCGACCCCGCAGGCACGACGAAAGCGGTTCCTCCGGAACCGGTGGCGACATCCGCACGGATCACGCCCGGGTCCCGGGCTCGGGTCCGATCCCCAGGGGCGGCGGCAGCAGCCGCACGATCCGATGGAACAGCGCCTCGAAGTCCGCGTCGGGCGAGTGGCCGGTCAGCGGATCACGATTCGCCGCGAACGCCTGGCCGATCTGCGCCCAGTCGTCGTCAGTGAGGCACTTCTGCGCGAGCGGGAAGATCTCGCGCTCCTCGGTCCACATGTGTTCCAGGTAGCGGTCGCAGAACTGCCCCAGCGCACCCGCGAACGGCCCGAGACGGCTCGGTCCGAGCATCTCGAACTCCAGGAGCTGGTGCTCCAGTGCGCGGATCGCCTGCTCTCCGAGCGCGTGCTCCCGCTCCAGACGGTCGAGGACGGCGGTCGACTCGCTGCTGCGCGCCCGCAGACGCCGGAACAGGTGCTCCGTCTCCTTGGGATGGTGCAGCCGCTCCGGGTAGGCGTCGATGTAGAACAGCAGCGCCCGCAAGGCCTCGAAGTCGGGCGGGACGCCACGGTCGCGGATGTCGTCGACGGTCCGGCGCAGGGCGTCCAGCACGGCTGCGAGCGCCTGATGTTCGGTACGGATGATCTGCAGGGCGGACGGCGTCATGCACGGGTCTCCCGGGCCGGCGACCCGGCACGGACGAAGGGTTGCATGACGGGCCCCTCGCTGGCAACGGTGATTCGATACGCGCGCGGTCACGCGCCGGGAAGTCGCCCCTTCAGATATGTGATCGCCCCGTCCAGCGTTTCCATCTTCGGATAGTCCGCCTCCGGCACGTCGATGCCGGTGCGCTCATGCAATCGTTCCAGCACCCGCAGGAAGTCGAACGAGTCGATGTCGAGCTGCGTCCGCAGCGGCCGGTTCGGCCTGACCGAGCCGATCTCCGCCTCCGGCGCGATGTCGAGGAGGCTGTCGATGAGGGCCTGTCGGAGCATGTCTGCGTCGAGCGTCACATCAGTTCCTCCGGTGCGTGCATCAACCGATCGAGTTCCGCGAGAAAGCGCGCGCCCTGGAGACCGTCGCTGACCCGGTGGTCGGCCGACAGCGTGGCGTGCGCGACACGCGCCGGTACGACACGGTCCTCCACGACCCACGGCCGAGCGAGCGTCCTGCCCCAGCCCACCAGCGCGACCTGCGGCGGATGGATCACGCCGTAGACGGTCTGCACGCCGAGATCCCCGAGGTTCGTGACCGTGAGGGTCGCGTCGGCCACCTCGGAACTTCGCAGTTGCCCGCCCCGGGCGCGTTGCAGCAGATCCTTGAGCCGGGCCATCAGCGACAGCAGGTCGAGGGTGTCGGTATCGTGGATCGCCGGTGCGATCAGGCCGCCGCCGCGCAACGCGATGGCCACGCCGACGTGGATGCCGGCCCCGGGACGGAACGCGCCATCGACGAAATGGCCGTTGAGCAACGGCGTCTCGCGCAAGGCGAGTGCCACGGCCCGCAGCACGATCGCAGCGAACAGGATCCGCTCGGCCATCGGGAGCGCCGCGTTCCGATTCGCGAGCGCATCGAGCGCCGGATCGACCCGGATCTCGTGCCCGAGGTAGTAGTGCGGAATCTCGCGCTTGGCGCGCGTCATGGCCGACGCAATGGCCGCGCGCATCGCCTCCGATGACGACGTCGGCGCTGTCATCGGCTTCGCCGCCGGCGCGCGAGCTTCCACATCCGCGACCGTCACGGCCCCGTCCGGGCCGGTGCCGGCGATGCCTTCGAGCGACACACCGAGTTCCTGCGCGCGCCGCCGGGCAGCCGGCGAGACCCGCATTCCGCTCGAACGGGCCGGCGGCAGGGCGGGCGTCGTCGTCGCGGGAAGCCCGGACGCTTCCGTCGCTGCCGGCGGACTGGTGACAGGAGCCGCCGCCTCCCCGACCAGCCGCGCCAGGACGCCCCCGACGGGAATCACCTCGCCGGGACGGGCGACGAGTTCGGCCACCACGCCCCCGTCCCAGATCTCGACGTCCACCGCGCCCTTCTGTGTCTCGATGACGCAGACGACGTCACCGCGCTTGACCGTATCGCCTGCCTTCACCTTCCACTCGACGAAGGTACCCGCTTCCATGTCCGCGCCCAGCGAGGGCATCGTGAAGTCGGTCATGTCAGTGGCGCCTTCCTCGGAAGCCGACGACCCTCCGGCGTGCAGGGGACCAGTTCATGTCAGCCGAGCGTTCCCTTGGCCGCTGCCACCACGTCCTCGACGCGTGGCAGTGCGGCTTCCTCGAGATGTTTCGCGTAGGGCACCGGCACCTCCCGGCTGCACACGCGGGCGATCGGCGCGTCGAGATCGTAGAACGCCTGCTCGACGAGTCTGGCCGTGATCTCGGCGGCGAGACTGCCGCTCTTCCAGCCTTCGTCGACGATGACGGCGCGGCGGGTCTTGCGCACGGAAGCCACGATCGTGGCGTCGTCGAGCGGCCGGAGCGTGCGAAGGTCCACGACCTCGGCGGAGATGCCGTCCGCCGCGAGGATGTCGGCAGCGCGCAGAGCCTTCGACAGCGACCCGCCGTAACTGATCAGACTCACCTGCGTGCCCTCGCGCCGCACCACTGCGGTGTCGAGATCGACGGGATCCGGATTGCCCGGCCAGTCGTCCTCCCCATTCAGGAGCATCGCGTGCTCGAAGATGAGCACCGGATCGGGATCCTCCAGGGCCGCGAGCACCATGCCGTAGGCGTCCGCCAGCGTGGCCGGCGTGACGATGCGCAGTCCCGGGATGTGCGCGTACCACCCCTCGAGGCTGTGCGAATGCTGCGCCGCGAGCTGCCGGCCGCCGCCGGTGGTCATGCGGATCACCACCGGCACATTGAACTGTCCGCCGGACATGTGGCGCAGCGTGGCCGCGTTGTTCAGGATCTGGTCGAGCGCGAGGAGACTGAAGTTGACGGTCATCACCTCGACGACGGGCCGCAGGCCGTTGAGCGCCGCCCCGATGCCGGCACCGACGAAAGCGGACTCCGACAGCGGCGTGTCGCGGATCCGCGCTTCCCCGAACTCCTCGAGGAACCCCTTCGTCACGGCGTACGTGCCGCCATAGCGGCCGACGTCCTCGCCGAGGAGGATGACGCGATCGTCGCGCAGCAGTGCGGCGCGCAGGCCCTGGCGGAGCGCCTCGCGATACGTGATGCGCTCGGGGGCACTCACGACCGGCGGCCTCCGACCCGCCGCGCATACACGTCGTCCTCGAGCCGCTCCACCGGCTCCAGCGTCCCGGCGTCCGCGAACGCCACCGCGTCGTCGATCTCCGCGGCGATCTCCCGCTCCACGGCGTCGAGGTCGTCGCTCCGCAGGGCCCCCTCGGCCAGGGACTTCGCCTTCAGCGTCTCGATCGGACAGCGCGTCCGCCAGCGCTCGACTTCGTCCTTGCCGCGGTACAGCTCCGGATCGAACATCGAGTGCGCGCGGAAGCGGTAGGTGCGCATCTCGAGAAACAACGGCCCCTGCCCCGACCGGACGAATGCCACCGCGTCCCGGGCCGCCGCCGCAACGGCCAGTACGTCCATGCCGTCCACGCTGCGGGCCTCCATCCGGTACGACCGGGCCTTCCCGCACAGGTCGGTATCCGCTTCCGACCGATCGAGGGCCGTGCCCATCGCGTACAGGTTGTTCTCGCACACGAACAGCACCGGCAGCTTCCAGAGCGACGCGAGGTTCGCGGACTCGTGGAATTCGCCCTCGGCGACCGCGCCCTCGCCGAAGAAGCACGCCGTGATCGCGCCCGTGCCGCGCAGCCGGTCCGCAAGCCCGAAGCCGACCGCGAGCGGGAGTCCGCCGGCGACGATCGCGTTGCCGCCATAGAAGCGCGTGGCCGCGTCGAACAGATGCATCGAGCCGCCGCGTCCCTTGCTGCAGCCTTCCTGGCGACCGAACATCTCGGCCATGATCGACCGGGCGGACACGCCGCGAACGAGCGCATGGCCGTGCTCCCGGTAGGTGGCCAGGATCGCGTCGCGGGGGTCGAGCGCCGGCACCAGGCCGCACGCCACCGCCTCCTCGCCGATGTACAGATGCAGGAAGCCCCGGATCTTGCCGGCGCCGTAGAGCTCCGCGCACTTCTCCTCGAAGCGGCGCACGCGCAGCATCTGCTTCAGCGGCGTCAGCACGGATGCCCGGTCGAGCCTCACGGTGCGCTCACGACGTTTCGAGGGTGGACGTATCGCCTTCCGGCAATCCGAGTTCGCGGGCCTTCAGCAAGCGCCGCATGATCTTGCCGCTGCGCGTCTTCGGCAGGGTCGGCAGGAAGGCGATCTGCTTCGGCGCGACCGCCGTGCCGAGCCGGGTGCGCACGAACGCGAGCAGTTCGCGCCTGAGCGCTTCCGTCGGTTCGATGCCCGGCTTCAACGCGATGAAGGCCTTCACGAGTTCGCCCGCCACGGGATCGGGCTTGCCGATCACGCCGGCTTCCGCGACCGACGGGTGCGCCATGCAGGCCGATTCGACCTCGAACGGACCGATCAGATGACCGGACGACTTGATCACGTCGTCCGCCCGGCCGACGAACCAGTAGTAGCCGTCGCCGTCGCGCCGGACCAGATCGCCGGTGAGATACCAGTCGCCCGCGAAGCACTTGCGATAGCGCTCGTCCTCGTGCAGATAGCCGCGGAACATCGAGGGCCAGCCGCGCTTCAGCGCGAGTTCGCCGTCCCGGGCCGGATCGTCGATCCGATCCACGCCGCCGTCCTCGCGCCGGACGACGACGGCCGCCTCGATCCCCGGAAGCGGCCGGCCCATGGATCCCGGGCGGATGTCCATCGCCGCGAAGTTCGCGATCATGATCCCGCCCGTCTCGGACTGCCACCAGTTGTCGTGGATGGGCAGGCCGAACGCATCGAGGCCCCACCACACGGCCTGGGGATTCAGCGGCTCGCCGACGCTCGCAATGAAACGCAGCCGCGGAAAGCTGCGTCCGCGCGCCGGGGCGGCGCCGCCCTTCATCATCATGCGCACGGCCGTGGGGGCGGTGTACCAGACGCTCACGCCCTCGCGTTCCAGGACGCCGTACCAGCGCTCCGCATCGAAATCGTCCTCGTCCACGAGGATCGTCGCGCCGAGGGCGAGCGGCGCGATGATTCCGTACGACGTCCCCGTGACCCACCCGGGATCGGCGGTGCACCAGAAGACGTCATCCTCCCGCAGGTCCAGCGCCAGCGCCGCCGTGACCCGGTGCGCAGCGACCGCCGCATGCACATGCATCGCGCCCTTCGGCCGGCCGGTCGTGCCGCTCGTGAAGTGGAGCAGCGCCAGGTCTTCCGGGTCGGTCGGGCCGATCGCGTAGTCCGAAGACGCGGCCCCGAGAAGCTGCCGCAGGTCGAGCGCGCCGGGAGGAATCTCGTCGTCGTCCGCGTCGGGCACGACGAGCACGTGCCGCAGGCTCGGCAGACGGTCCCGCAGGACGGCCACCTTCTTCCGGTACAGCCCGCTGGTGGTGACGAGGACGCTGCCCTCGCCGATGCCGATGCGTGTGGCGATCGGCTCGGGCCCGAAGGCCGAGAACAGGGGCGACACGACGCAACGGTGCTTGAGCGCACCGAGCACCGCGAAGTACAGCTCGGGAATGCGGCCGGCCAGCACGAACACGCGCTCGCCCGCGTCGACACCGAGCGCGGCCAGCACATTGGCGAAACAGGAGGTCCAGGTCGACAGGTCGGCATAGGAGAAGCTGCGGATCGCCCCGTCGCGACCGAGCCAGCGCAGCGCGCAGCGCGAGGCGCGCGGCCCCGCGGCGTGCCGATCCACGGCCTCGTGCGCGATGTTCAGTCCGCGGCCCTCCGGGAGGCCCGCGAGCCCGCGGCGGGTGTCGTCCCACGAAAAGCTGCGGCACGCCGCCTCGTAGTCCAGCAGATTTGCCGGTGCAGTACGCGAGACGGCCTTGCGGATGACGGCATCGACCACGGTGCCTCTCCTTCTTCTTCGAACCAGAGTGCGCGGACGTCTGCATCCGGGCTTTGACATCGGTCAACGAATCCGGCCTGCCGGTCGATCGCGTGACGGATGCTGGCGGGACGGGCGGTTACGGGGCAACATCGCGGCATCCTCGACCGTCCTCCGGCGCCCATGGCCCGCAAGAAACCGTCGCCCGTCCGCCTGCCCCCCGCCTTGCCGTCGTCGGCTCTGCGCCGCCACGCGACCTTCGACGATGCCGCCTTCTCGACGACCGCGGATCTGGCGGATCTCCCGTCGATCGTGGGTCAGGACCGCGCGCGCGAGGCGCTGGACCTCGCGATGCGCATGCGATCGCGCGGCTACAACGTCTTCATGCTCGGTCCGGCCGGCGTGGGCAAGCGCGGCCTCGTCGAGGAAGTGCTGCGCGAACGGGCGAAGTCCGATCCGCCGCCGGCCGACTGGTGCTACGTCAATAATTTCGAGGCGCCCAATCGTCCGCGGGCGTTGAAGCTCGCTCCCGGCGAAGGCACGCGTCTGCGGTCGGAGATGCGTCAATACGTGGAGGAACTCCGCGCCTCGATTCCGGCCGTGCTGGAAAGCGACGAGTTCCGCTCGCGCGCCGAGCAGATCGACACCGACTACTCGAGCCAGCAGGAGCGCCTGTTCGGCGAGCTCGGCGGCGAGTCCGCCAAGGACGACATCGCCCTGATCCACACGCCGGCCGGCTTCTCGTTCGCGCCGATGCGCGACAACCAGGTCATCAGCCCGGAGGATTTCCAGGCCCTGCCCGAGGAACGCCGCCATGCCATCCAGGAACGCATGGAGTCCCTGCACGAGAAGCTGCAGGTGGCCGTGCGGGAGGCGCAATCGCTGCAGAAGGCCAAGCGCAACGCCATCAAGGAGCTCACGCGGGAGATGACGCTCACCGTCGTGGGCGCGCTCACCATCGAAGTCAAGGCCAGGTTTCCGGCGGAGGCCGGCGTGCAGTCGTTCCTCGATGCCGTCCAGGCCGACGTGCTCGAGACCATCGACCAGTTCCGGCGCGCCCCCGAGCCGCAGGAAGGCAACCCGATCGCGATGGCCCTGGACGACGACCTGGCGTTCCGGCGCTACGAAGTGAACGTGCTCGTCGGCAGCGAGCCCGGCGGCGGCGGGGCGCCGGTCGTGGTGGAGGAATACCCGACCTTCCCGAACCTGATCGGCCGCATCGAGAACATGGCGCGGCTCGGGATGCTGATCACCGATTTCGCCCTGATCCAGCCCGGCGCCCTGCACCGGGCCAACGGCGGCTATCTCGTCCTCGATGCGCACAAGCTGCTCCAGCAGCCCTTCGCCTGGGACGGACTCAAGCGCGCGCTCGCGACCGGCCGTTTGCGGCCGGAGACCATGGGGCAGAGCCTCGGGTGGGTCTCGACCATCGCCCTCGACGCCGAGCCCATCCCGATCGACGTGAAGGTGGTGCTGGTCGGGGAGCGGGCCGTGTACTACCTGCTGCTCGCGCTCGATCCCGAGTTCGAGGAATTGTTCAAGGTCTCCGCCGACTTCGAGGACGAGCTGCCGCGCAGCGCGGACAGCGAGATCCTCTACGCCCGCCTGATCGCCACGCTCGCCCGGAGGGACACGCTGCTGCCCTTCGCGCGCGATGCCGTCGCCCGCCTCGTCGACGAGGCGGCCCGCGATGCCGAGGATGCCGAGCGCCTGTCGACGCAGATCGAAGCGCTCCGCGACCTGCTGCGCGAATCCGACCTGCGGGCCCGCGAAGCGGGTGCGCCGCACGTCTCGCTCGCCCACGTGCGCAGCGCCCTCGACGCGCGGGAACGCCGGGTCGGCCGCATCCGCGCCCGGCTGCTCGAAGGCATCGTCCGCGGCACGATCCTCATCGACACGGACGGCGCCGCGGTCGGGCAGATCAACGGCCTGTCGGTCAGCGAGATCGGCCGCTCGCGCTTCGGTCATCCGACGCGCATCACCGCCACGACGCGGCTCGGCGACGGCGAGGTCATCGACATCCATCGCGAAGTGCAACTCGGCGGCCCCATCCACGCGAAGGGCGTGATGACCCTGGCCGCCTTCCTCAGTTCGCGTTACGCGTCCGACCGGCCGCAGTCGCTGTCCGGCACCCTGGCCTTCGAGCAGACCTACGGCGAGGTCGAGGGTGACAGTGCCTCCCTGGCCGAACTGGTCGTGCTGCTCTCGTCGCTGGCGAACGTGCCGATCCGCCAGTGCTTCGCGGTGACGGGGTCCGTGAACCAGCACGGCCGGGTGCAACCCATCGGGGGCGTCAACGAGAAGATCGAAGGCTTCTTCGACCTGTGCGTCGCGCGCGGCCTGACCGGCGACCAGGGGGTGGTCATCCCCGCCGCGAACGTGAAACACCTGATGCTGCGGGAGGACGTGGTCGAGGCCGCAGCGGCAGGCCGCTTCCACGTCCATCCCGTCGAGCACGTCGACGATGCCGCGACGCTGCTGACCGGCATCCCGGCCGGCGCGGCCGACGAGGACGGCGTCTTCCCCGAAGGCACGCTCAACTTCCTCGTCTCCGCCCGGCTGCTGGAGCTGTCCGTCATGCGTCAGGCGTTCTCGAACATGGCCGTGCGCATCAAGCGGGTCAGGGAGCGGTCGCGGGCGGCGCCCGCACCGGAACCCGAGCCCGTGCCCAAGCCCGGCCGGAAGGGCTGAACCGACATGCCGGAAACGCGCGATCCTGCGGCGCCCGGTCGTCTCCTGCTCGCGGTGTCGTCCGCGTGGACGGGCAACGGCGTACGCAGGATCCTGGCCACGCTCGTCGAGGGGCAGGACCTCGCCGTGGACGCGCTGTTCGTGGAGGACCTGGATCTGCTCCACCTCGCGGCGCTGCCGTTCACGCGCGAAGTCGGTCGCACGTCGGGCATCTCGCGCGCGATCCTGACGGACGACGTGGAGCGGGCCCTGCAGTCGGCGGCCCGCCAGATGGAGCGCGACCTGCGCCGCCTGGCCGTCGAACACCGCTTCGTCTGCACCTTCGAGACGCGGCGCGGCCGGTTCGACGCCGAAGTCCGCCGCAAGGCGCCCGCCGTCGATGTCGTGCTGGTCCCGCCGCGCCGGGCGCCCGCATCGCCCGCGACGTCGGCGCCGCATGTCCCGCCCCAGGTGATCGTCCGCATCGAGACGGAGACGCCCGCCGGCGAGCGGGCATTGCGTCTGGCTGCGGCGTTGGCGCGATCCGACCGGTCGCGCCTCGTCGTCGTGGTGCCGGATCCGTCACGACAGGCCACCGCCACGGCCCTGGGCTGGGTCCGCGCGCGCCTGCCGTCGGCGGCCATGCCCGTGCGCGTGGTGATCGAATCCGACGCAAACCCTGCACCGCTCGCCGCCCTGGCCGGGGCGGGACGCCACGACGTCGTCGTGCTGCCGTCCGCCGGCGCAAGCCCGCAGGACGGTTCGCTCGATGCCGCGCTCGATACCCTGCCATGCACGGCCGTCCTCGTCCGCTGATGATTCCCGCGTCCCGTCGATGGGCGGCCGCCGCCCTGCTTCTTGCGTCGACGCATGCCCTCGCCGCCGGCGATGCCGATGCCTACCGCGATCTGTACGAGCGGGAAGTGGATCGCCGTCTCGCCGTGCCCGACGCGGAACAGGCGCGCTATGCGGGATTGCTGAGGGACAGCTTGCGGGCGCATGACTTGTGGCCGCTCGCCTCGCAGTTCTTCCTGATCGTCGACCGTGCGCCCAAGGTGCAGGCGGCCTTCGTCTACTGGCAGTCGGGCAGCGGCAGCCTCCGGTTCATCGGCGCGTCCCCCTGTTCCACCGGCAAGCCGGGACGCTACGAGTCCTTCGAGACGCCGCTCGGCGTGTTCGACCACAGCGTCGCCAACCCGGACTTCCGCGCCGAGGGCACGCGCAACGAGCAGGGCATCCGCGGGTACGGCGAGCGCGGGCTGCGCGTGTTCGATTTCGGGTGGGTGACCGCGCCGCGCGGCTGGGGAGACCGCCACCCGGGCGAATTGCGCCTGCAGCTGCACGCCACCGATCCGGCGCGGCTGGAGCCGAAGCTGGGATCGGCGTGCTCGAAGGGATGCGTGCGCATTCCCGCCGCGATGAACGTGTTTCTCGATCGATACGGCATTCTCGATGCGGACTACGAGCAGGCGCGCCTGGCCGGCCGCTCGCCCCGGGTGCTGAACGACGCGTGGCAACCCACCCCGTGGTCCGGACGCTATCTCGTCGTCGTCGACACCGCCCGCCCGTCGCGCCCCGTCCGGGCGAAACCCGCGCCCTCGCGCCCCCACCTCCGGAGCCCCCCATGAACCGCCGCCGTGTCCTGATCCTGGGAGCCGCCGGACGCGACTTCCACAACTTCAACGTCGTGTTCCGCGAATCGGCCGTCCACGAGGTGGTCGTCTTCACGGCCACCCAGATTCCGGGCATCGCGGGTCGGCACTACCCCGCATCGCTGGCCGGTCCGCTGTACCCGGACGGCATCCCGATCCTGCCGGAAGCCGACCTCGAGGGCCTGTGCCGCTCCCACCGCGTGGACGAGGTGGTCTTCGCCTACAGCGACACCTCGCACCCGGACGTCATGCATCTCGCGTCGCGCGCGCTCGCCGCGGGCGCCGACTTCACGCTCCTCGGTCCGGAGCGGACGATGCTCCGCGCCCACTGTCCCGTGATCGCCATCTCCTCGGTGCGCACCGGTTGCGGCAAGTCGCAGATCGCGCGCTGGGTCTCGAACTGGTGTTCCGAACGCGACGTCCGGGTGGCGGTGCTGCGCCATCCGATGCCCTACGGCGATCTCGGCCGACAGGCCGTACAGCGCTTCGCCACCCGGGACGACCTGACGCGCGCCGACTGCACGGCCGAGGAGCGGGAGGAATACGAACCGCATCTGGCCGCCGGACACGTGGTGTTCGCCGGAGTCGACTACGCCGCCATCCTCGCCGCGGCCGAGGCGGAAGCGGACGTCCTGCTCTGGGAAGGCGGCAACAACGATTTCCCGTTCCTGCGCCCCGACCTGCACCTGGTGGTCACGGATGCGCTGCGCCCGGATCAGATCGACACGCATCATCCCGGCGAGACCAATGTGCGGATGGCGGACATCGTCATCGTCAACAAGGCCAACGCCGCGCCGGGAGACGGCCCGGCCCGCATGGAGCGGACGATCCGCCGCCTCAATCCGCTCGCGGAGATCGTCCGGGGCGCCTCGGTCGTCTACCTCGATCAGCCCGAGGCGGTGCGCGGCAAGCGCGTGATGGTCGTCGACGACGGCCCCACCCTCACCCATGGCGGCATGTCCACCGGCGCCGGCTTCGCGGCAGCACTCGCCGCGGAGGTCGGCCGGATCATCGATCCGCGCGAGAGCGCGGCGCCGGAGATCGAGGCCCTGTATCGCGCCTATCCGCACCTCGGTGTCGTCCTGCCGGCGGTGGGTTACAGCCCGGCGGACCGCGAGGCGTTGCGCGCGACGATCGACGATTCGCGTGCGGAAGTCGTCATCGCCGGGACCCCCATCGATCTGGCCACCCTGATCCGCCCGAACCTGCCCGTCGTGCGGGCGCACTACGACTTCGTTCCGTGGAATCGGGAGGTGCTGGATCGCGCCCTCCAGGCCGTCGCAGGACGCACGGCCCCGCCGAGTTCGAGCTGAGCCGGATCAGCCGATCTCGCCCCCGATCGCGAGGCCGTGCAGGACCGGGCCCGACCCCTCCGGCACGCGGCCGCGGGTCAGGCACGCGAGCCGGTAGGCCGAGGCGGACATTCCGGTGAAACGTCGGAACACCCGCGAGAAATACGACGGATCGTTGAATCCCACGGCGCAGGCGACGTCGGAAATCACGGCCTGCGGCGAGCCCAGCAATTCACGGGCGGCCGCCACCCGTTGCCGCAGCACCGATTCGCCGAACGGGATGCCGTGTTCCCGCTTGTAGGCGCGGCAGAACTCCGACGTGCTGAGATGACACCGTTCGGCCATCTTCCGCGTCCCGAGCGGCTCGTTGAAGTGCGCCTGGAGGTACTCGTGCGCGGCCCGCGTGGCCGTGGCGATGCGTCGCGCGCGGACCTGAACCTCGGGGGGCAGCGGCGGCACCGGGCAGGCATTGACGCGCCCGCACATGGCGTCGGCGATCGTGTCGAGGGCGCGCAGACGCTCGCGCAGCCCGTCGACCCCGACCGGGGCGACCAGGTAGTCCCACACACGCGCCCGCAATGCCCACACCGCGAGCGATTCGGAGTGCGATTCCGTGAGCATCAGGATGGGCATCGAGGGGCGCCGGACCTTGGCCGCGGCCAGCGCCAGCAGCCCCGGCCGGTCGGGCGTGTCGAACTCGAAACACAGGACCCCGCGTTCCGTGACCGCCGCCAGCACGTCGTCGATCGCCGAGGAGGTGCGGACGCACGCGAGCCGGAGGCCCGCGGCCGCCACCGGCACCGGACTCGGATCGTGGGCATTCGTCCGCAAGTCCACCCATACGACGATCAGGTCGCGCATCCCGCACTCCCACCCCCGACCCAACCTGTTGTACTGCCGAGTCCGATGGACTCCCTTCGCCGGCGCCGGGTTCCCGACCGGCTCACATTCGCGGCGAGCGCGCGAAGTGCGGCGTGGCCAGCAGGACGGCGGCGTCCCGGGCGTCCACCGCCTGCTCCGGGCGCTCCCCGGAGAAGTCATAGCGCTGCCCGGTGACCGCGCCGACCACCCGGACCGGACTGCTCGCCAGGTAGCGCACGCGAAGCGCACCCCGGGCCGGCGCCGACGGTGCCGACCGCGACGCCCCGGATCCCGGTACCGGCCGCGAGACCACTGCCCGCGCCGACGACCGTTCACGGCTCCCCGGGTCGGGTTCCCTCCGGAGCGCCTGACGCCCCTGTCCACAACATCCCATGGTCATCCTCTCCTTCGTCGGTTCGCATGCCCCCGGCGGCCAAGGTCCGCCCCGACACCCGCTCGAGCACGCACGCCACCCCGGACACGCCGAACCACGCCACGACCCACTCCAGCGGATCCCGCGTGAGAGCCAGCGCGAACGGCGCGGACACCCACAGGCTCACGCAATGGAAGCAGTCGAGCAGCGTGCCCGCCCACCCGTCGCCGAGCCGGACGCGCAGCCGCAGGATCAGGTGACCCGGACCGTCCTCGTTGGCGAGCAGGTGCGAGACGCGCCAGACGGCAAACGACGTCAGGGCGAGCGCCGGCCAGACACCGGGGCCGTCCAAGCCCTCGCCCATGACGTGCCCCGCTTCACGGCGCCTTGAGGTCGTTGCAGATCTTCACCGGCCAGTTCGCCTGCGCCCAGTTGACGCCGCTCGACCGCGCAGTCCGGTCGTACACCGTCAGCTCGAACACGTAGACGCAGCACTCGCCGCGCGCCAGCGCGAACCCGGTGGGCACCGGATAGGGCAGGCTCCCCTGGCACACGTCGTCCACGGCACGCAGATCGAAGTTGGCGAGCAATCCGTAGACGTCGCCGGCGCGCGGATCGAGGGCATTGCAGGGCTCGCACTTGCCGACGCGCATGGTCCCCTGGGTGCACGCGGAACTCGGTCCGAACGACACGGGGATCGTGAAGGTCGGCCCACCCTGCTTCGTCACCGTCACGACGTAGTAGTCGAAGTTGTCGTTCGGCCGGGTGAGCGGCAGCGTGTCGTCGATGTAGTCGTCGTACGCGATGCCCGACAGCGGCAGATGCCACGGCGTGCCGCAGTCCGGCGGATCGGCGAATGCGCTCACGTTCACGTCGGCGCACTTCGGCACGGCGTCGATGCGGATGGCGGCGCAGATCGGCTTGTTGTCGATCCAGACACGCTGCGTGTCGCAGTACAGGTTGCCGTCGGTGTCCTCGACCATCAGGCGGAGCGTGAACAGGCCGCTGGCCACGCACAAGGCCGTGTGGCTCTGCCAGCAGGATGGCGCCAGCCGCGCCTGCGGTTCCGAGTGCAGGCAGTACGGGGGGAACGGCACGGGCACGATGCAGTCGGACACCCAGACTGACGTGAGGTTGGCGGTGTCCTTGCGCAGGTTCATGTCGCGGTATTGCCAGATCGTGTTGTACTCGACCTTCCAGACGTTGCTCCAGCCGCCGCTGAAGCAGTTGGTCTCGAACCCGGGCTTCGTGTCGATCATGTAGCGCCTGATCCTCTGCCCGTCGCAGCCGCCGACGAACGCGCCGCCGTAGAGGTAGAGGCAGTCGCCGAAGGACATCTCCTCGACGCCGGGTGCGCGCTTCCAGGTGCCGGGCGGATCCTCGCAGATGCCGGGAACGTTCTCGACGAAGCGCGCCCCGGGATCGGACCACACCGTGTCGAGCGCAGCGCCGTCGACGCTGAGGATCCGGACCTCCTGCTTGAAGAGCGAGAACTCCGTCCGGCACACCCGCGTCGTCCCCTGCGTCGATGTGACCGTCATGCGCAGGAAGTAGAAGCCGGGATCCATCGCGCTCGTGTCGAAGTACGCGAGCACGCCGTTGTTGACCGCCGTGTTGCCCTGCACGGCGTTGCCCGGCGGAATCGGGGGGTAGAAGAACGAATCGGCATGCCACGCGACGCCGTCGCGCGACCACTCGAGCACATAGTGGTGGAACATGCCGCCCGACGCCGTCCCGATGACGGGCACCACGAGCGCCGCGAGATCCGTGTTCACGGACTCGGCCACGCAGCCGGTCGGCTGCTGGAGGTCGCAGCGCAGGGGCTGCAGGCAATCCCGCAGGCAGCGCCGGTAGAACAGCAGGCAGCGCACGGCCTCGCGCAGGTTGCGCGCCCGGGCCAGGCAGCACCCGAACCGGATCGCGCACAGGCACCAGCACCGGCAGAACCAGAAGAAGGCGTCCTGGCGATGCTTCTCGAAAGCGGCTTCGCCGAGCAGGGCCGGTGCGATGTCCGGCGACAGCAGCCGCTCGAAGATGCCGCTGGTGGCGTCTTCGTCGCTGAAGCAGTCGAGCGTGCCGGCGAGCACCTCGTCCGGGATGCCTTCGGGGAAATCGACGCTGGCCAGCTGATCGGTCAGATAGGGCTTGTAGGCGTCCGCCAGCGCCCGGACGAGTCGCGCGAAATCCTGCCGGTCGCGCTCGCCGAGCGTCGTGCCCAGCGGGAAGCCCACCGCCTCGCGCACGCAGCGCCAGAACCGGTAGAGGTAGTAGTTGGAGCCGCGGAAGGTGCGCGGCTTGCGGCACAGCAGCCAGCCGAAGATCACGCAGCAGCGGATGTGCGCGAGACACCAGCGCCAGCGTTCGGGATTGCCGAGCAGTTCGCGCGCCGCCAGCGGCAACAGGCGCACCGCCACCTCGTCGGTGAAGAAGCGCGCGATGAATTGCCGGGCCGCGGCGTACTCGTCCTCGCAGGTGGGCGCGACGGAGATGGCCTCCTTCGCGAGCGCCTCGGCCTCGTCGGAACGCTTCAGCTCCTCCTCGATCAGCGGCCGGTAGGTCTTGAGGAGTTCCTCGAGGCCGAAACGGAAGTCACCGCTCTGCGCATCCTCGCGGTCCTCCGGATCGAGATCCCGGAGCAGTCCCTCGACGTCCTCGCTGCGATCCGCCGCCGTGCCGCCGCCCTTGCCTGCTGCGCCGCGCCTTCCCCCTGTCGCCATGATCGTCCTCCCCGCCCATGCCGCCGGCGAATCGGCCGACGGACCGTGGCATCGAGGCTAGGACCGCGGGCGAAGGAAGGGATAGGACGCGTTTGCGCAGGACTGGAACGAAGTTGACGACGGGCCGTCAGGACGGATGCGCACGCAGCATCGCGTCAGGCGGTGCGGACCACGAAGTCGAAGCGGGCTTCGTCCCCGCGCGCGGTCGGGGCGCGGGACATCAACAATTCAGGTCGGAAGAGAAAGTCCTTCGCGTTGCCGGGCTCCCCGGGAAAGTACAGCTGGGTCGTCAGCACGGGACCGTTGGCCGCCTGGACCTTCACATGGACATGGCGTACCCGCCCGGGATACTGCCCCGGCACGATGGTCTCGAGCCGATAGCGGCCGTCGGCATCGGTGAACTGATGTCCCCGCAGCGCGAAGCCGACGTTGTCGTACTCGCCGCCCGCGTCGCAGTGCCAGAAGTCGAGGAGCGCGCCGGGAACGGGCCGGCAGTCGCGCGCGAGCACCCGGCCGGTGACCACGAGCGGCTTGCCGGGGATCGCGGCATCCCGCAGCGAATGGCGCAACGGCGAGCGCGGCTTGAAGAACGGCCCCTCCATCTGCGGGACGGTTACCGGTTCGTCCGCCTCACAGGCAGGGGGCGTCGGCAGCGCCCACGCGCGCAGCGGCAGGGACGACACGCCTGCGAACGGCACGGCGAGGACCCGCTCGATCCAGACACGACGGGAAGCTTTCATGGCGCAACCGATCTCCAGGGCAAGGACGGGAATGACGGCGGCGCTGCCGTCACGGGAAGGAGCGCTCGCGCAGCACCGTGCAGACCTGGATCCTGTACTCGGTGTAGAAGGCGCTGCGCCCCTTCTGCTTCGCCGCGACGTGATCGGGATGGGCCGACCAGGCTCGCAGGGCCTCCTCGTTCTCGAATTCGACGATCGTGACGCGTTCGCCGTCCGGGGCCGTGAAGCCCTTGTGCGACACGTAGCCGGGCATCGACCGGGCCAGCTCCCCGATGCGGCCGGCCCACCGCGCGTACTCCTCCTGCGCGGCCGGGTCGGAACTCAAGCGGGAACGAAACACGGTGACGATCATGGGGCGCTCCTGGGTGAAGGTCCGGCAACGGGACCGGGTGTCGATCGTACTGGCGGCGCCGCATCCGCTCAACACGGACACGCGCATGGCGCAGCCCCGTACCGACCCCGTAAGATCCGCACACTTCCATCGACCGGCTTCGACGTACCGTGACTTCCCCTCTCTGGACACCGTCCCCGGAGCGCATCGCACGCTCGCGCTTCACTCGCTACCGCGCATGGCTCGCCGAGCACCGCGGGTTGACGTTCCCCGACTACGAATCGTTCTGGCAGTGGTCCGTCGATCACCTCGAGGACTTCTGGGACACGATCCGCGAGCACTTCGCCGTCCGCTTCCACTCCCCGTACCGGCAGGTGCTCGATCGCCGCGTGATGCCCGGTGCGAAATGGTTCGAGGGCGCGACGCTCAACTATGCGGAGCATCTGCTGTCGATGTCGCAGCGGGCGGACGCCGAATCCCGCCCCGCGATCGTCTTCGTCTCCGAAACGCAGCCCCGACGCGAGATCCCGTGGGCCGGACTGGCGCGCAGCGTGGGCGCGATCACGCAGGCGCTCTCCGACCTGGGCATCCGTCCCGGCGACCGGGTCGTGTCCTACATGCCCAACATCCCCGAGAGCGTCATGGCCGTGCTCGCCACCGCGAGCCTCGGCGCCGTGTGGTCGAGCTGTTCGCCGGACATGGGGCCCGTGAGCGTGCTCGACCGATTCCGGCAGATCGGTCCGCGCGCGCTGTTCGCCGTGGACGGTTACCGCTACAACGGCAAGGCCATCGACCGGCGCGACGTGGTCCGTGAACTGGTCGCTCAGCTGCCGACGCTCGAAGCGGTGATCTTCGTGCCCTACCTCGACGCCGAGGCGGACTTCGACCTGCCGGCGTTGCCTGCGGACCGCAGCGTGACGGTCGTCCGGATCGGCGACGTGCTGGCCCGACCCGCCACCCCGCGCTTCGTGCCGGTGGCCTTCGACCATCCGCTCTGGATCGTCTACTCGTCCGGGACCACCGGCATGCCCAAGCCCATCGTCCACGGCCACGGCGGCACGGTGATGGAGAACTTCAAGGGCATCGGCCTGCATCTCGACGTCGACGAACGCGACCGCTTCTTCTGGTTCTCGTCGACGAGCTGGATCATGTGGAACCTGCTGGTCTCGACGCTGCAGCTGGGCTGCACGATCGTGCAGTTCGACGGCAATCCCGGGCATCCCGACCTGACCACGCTCTGGCGGCTCGCCGAGACGGAGCGGATCACCTTCTTCGGCACCAGTCCGGCTTTCCTCGGCCTGAACATGAAGGCGGGATCGGACCCGGCGAAGCAGTTCGATCTCTCGTCGATCCGCTCGCTCGGGAGCACCGGCTCGCCGCTGACGGAGGAGCAGTACCGCTGGGTCTACGAGCACGTGAACGGCGATGTGCTCCTCGCCTCGATCTCCGGCGGTACCGATCCGGGCGCAGCCTTCGTCGGCGCGTGCCCGATCCTGCCGATCTATGCGGGCGAGATGCAGTGCCGTCCGCTGGGCACGGCGACCTACGCCTATGACGATGCGGGGAACCCGGTGCTCGACCAGGTGGGCGAACTCGTCTGCGCACTGCCCCTGCCCTCGCTGCCGCTGTACTTCTGGGGCGACACCGACGGCAAGCGCTATTTCGAGAGCTATTTCGACGTCTATCCGGGCGTCTGGCGGCACGGCGACTGGCTCAAGCTGATCCCGCGACCGGAATCGGTGACCTCGGTGATCTACGGCCGGTCGGATTCGACGATCAACCGCCACGGCATCCGCATGGGGACAAGCGAACTGTACCGCGTCGTCGAGGAATTCCCGGCGGTCGCCGATTCGCTCGTGATCGACCTCGAGTACCTGGGGCGGGAGTCCTTCATGGCGCTGTTCGTCGTGCTGCGCGATCGTTCGGACGTCGTCCCGGAGTCCCTCAAGAAGGCATTGCTCGATGCGATCCGCACGAAGCTCTCGGCGCGGCACGTCCCCAACGACGTGTTCGCGATTCCCGAGGTGCCGCGCACGATCTCGGGCAAGAAGCTCGAAGTGCCGGTGAAGAAGATCCTGCTGGGACACCCGGTGGAGACATCGGTCAATCGCGACTCGATGGCGAATCCGGCGTCGATCGACTGGTTCGTGGCCTTCGGTCAGCGACGCGCGGCCGCCGCGGCGCAGGACGTTCGCCGCGATTGACGCTGCCCGTCGCGTTTCGCATAGTCGGGCGGTGCGTCCGGCCACGACGGCCGGGCCGACCTTGGGGAGGAGCGAGGATGAGAATCGACGGGATTCGGGCGATGTGGCGGTGGCTGCATCCGGGCATCGTGGAAGCCGGCAGCGGCGCGATGCCGTGCACCGGGACGATCTCGGTGGACGAGGCCCTGGCGGCCGAAGCCGCACGGTATCGCGCGCAGGAGGCCAACGACTTCGCGGCGCTCGAACGCATGCTGGGTGACGACCTCGTCTACATCCACTCCAGCACGAACTGCGACACCAAGGCGAGCTATCTCGGGTCGCTGCGCTCGGGCGCGGTGCGCTATCGCCGGATGACGCTGGGCGATGTCACCGTCCGGTGCTACGGCGCACTGGCCGTCCTCTCGGGCCGCACTGCCTTCGAGGTCACCGCAGGCGGGCAGGACTTGTCGCTCGACCTGCTGTTCCATGCGCTGTGGGCGCAGCGTTCCGGCGGGCCGCAGTTCGTCTCGTGGCAGGCCACACGCCTCCCGGCCAGGACCTGAGGGGCGGCCATGAGACTCCAGGGCAAGACAGCGATCGTCACCGGCGCCGCTCACGGCATGGGAGAAAGCACGGCCCGCCTGTTCGCCGGGGAGGGGGCCACCGTGGTGATCGCCGATCTCCTCGACCCGGAAGGCGAGGCGGTCGCGGCCTCGATCACCGCGAGCGGCGGAAAGGCGAGCTATCGCCACCTCGACGTGACCCGGGAAGCGGAATGGGAAGCGCTCGTGGCGGAGACCGTGCGGCGGCTGGGGCGGCTCGACATCCTCGTCAACAATGCCGGGATCAGCGGCTCCATGCCGGACCGGCTGTCCACCGAGCACTTCGACCGCCTGATGGCCGTGAACGCCCGCGGCACCTTCCTCGGCGTGAAGCACGGCGTGCTCGCGATGCAGAAGTCCGGGGGCGGGTCCATCGTGAACGTGTCCTCGATCTCCGGACTCGTCGGACAGACGTTCGTGCACATGGGCTACAACGCGGCCAAGGCCGGCATCCACGTCCTCACGAAATCGGCTGCCGTGCAATTCGGGAAGGACGGCATCCGCGTCAACTCGGTGCACCCGGGCATCATGCCGCCGATGCTGACCTCGGTGCTGAGTGCCGATCCGTCGGTGCGGCAGAAGGCGCTGGAGAATGTGCCGCTGGGCCGGGCCGGACGGGCGGAGGAAGTGGCGACCGCGGTGCTGTTCCTGGCCTCGGACGAGGCCTCGTACATCACCGGGACGGAACTGGTGGTGGACGGGGGTTACCTGGCGGTCTGACGCCGCCCGGCGAACGGCGGAGGCGCAGCGCCTCCGCCGGGGTCACTGCCTAGTTGACGGTGCCGGTGCCCGCCGGGAGCGGGTCCTTCACCGAGGTGTCGACCGACACGACCGGCGCCTTCTCGAGCCGCTCGATCATGCTCTGGAAGTTGCGCATCGAGTGCAGGTGCAGGTAGATCAGCTCCAGTTCGTCCGTCTTGGCCAGGTCGGCCAGGGCCTCGCCCGTGAGCGTCTTGAGGCGATCCCGGCTGATGGTCATGAAGCCGGACAGCGACATCTTCTCGCCCTTGGCCGTCGTGATCTGGGCCTGCATGGGCTCCAGCAGGTTGTGGTCGCGGAGCTTCTTGCAGAACTGCTGGGTCCGCTGAAACTGGGCCTGGTACTCCTGCAGGAACTTGAGGACATTCTGCACGTACTCGGTCGGCTTGCCTTCGGGGTCGAACAGTGCCGCCCCGCGTCCGGCCTGGTTCACACCCGGAAAGGCCTCGTCGATGCAGAGGGTGAAGGTCTGACCGTCCTGGCTGGATGCGAAGATGAACGGATAGCGGCGGGCGAAGGCCGGCACGTACCTGGCCGTCCAGGCGCCGGCGTCGTCCACGAACAGGTTCTCGTTGTTCCGGACCCCGACGATGGCCGCCGGCATCACGGCCTGATCGCTGCCGGCGAAGACGATGGCGTACTCGGTCGAAGCAAACGGGAACTCCACGGCCATGACCGGGAGCGAGTTGACGTGCCGGCTGAAACCGAAATCGGCCCCGACCTCGACGGACCATCCTCCGTGCCGTTGATGCGAGATGGGGACGGCGTTTTCGTAGAAGAGCTGTTGTGTGGTCATTCAGAGGTCCTCGTCGCGGGTGGTTCGGAAGGTGGGCGGCAGATCGTCGCCTGCCTCGGCGCGGGCATTGGAGCACATCCGATGCCAACGCCGACGGCTCATTCGCGCGCGCCGGCGGGCCGGAACCGCGCCGCCACGGCCTCGATCCGGGCTGCCAGGCCCGCGGCATCTTCCGTGGTATCCACGGGAATTGCCATCTCGGTTTCGTCATAGGCGAGCGGCTCGACCCACTGCAGCTGGCGTGAGAGCACGGCCTCGTCGGCATCGGAAGGGTCCCGGCCGGCACGGGCGCGTTGGCGCACGCGGGTCCGCAGCACGGCCTCGGGCGCAGTGCAGGACAGGATCGCGAAGGCCGCGCCCAGGTCCGCCGCCAGCGCGCGGAATGCCCGGCGCTCGTCGCGTCGGAGGAATGCGGCGTCCACGATGACCGGCCAGCCCGACGGCGCCACCGCGCGCGCCACCGACAACAGGTGCGCGTACGTCCGCCGGGTCGCTTCGGCGCCGTAGAGGATCGCGGGATCGACCGCCGGCCGCGAGCCTGCCGGTCCGGCGCCGTACAGCCGCTTGCGCTCGACGTCGGACCGCACCCGGATGCCGGCGCCGGCCGCGACCAGGGCGGCCGCCACCGTGGACTTGCCCGACCCCGACAGGCCATGGGTGATGAGAATCGCGGGGCGCGCCGGGACCGACAGCCGCTCCGCCAGGGACAGATGGACCTCCATCGCGCGGGCCTGCCGGTCGCGCTCCGCGGTGTCGACGTCCGCCTGATGACCGCGGAGCGCGGCGATCTTCGCGCGCACCATGGCCCGGTACACGAGGTGGAAACGCAGCACGCGCATGCCGCCGTGGTCGCCGGAATGCTCCAGATACCGGTCGAGGCAGCGCCAGGCCAGGCTCGTCTGCCCATGCCCGGCGAGATCCATGACGACGAAGGCGACCTCGCTCATCACGTCGATCCAGCGCAGGCCGGCATTGAACTCGATGCCGTCGAACGCGACCGGCGCACCGTCGATCCACGCGATGTTGCCGAGATGCAGATCGCCGTGACACTCGCGCACGAAGCCCTTGTTGCGGCGTTCCTGCATGACGCCGGCGACCCGCGCGAACGCCTCGCGAGTCCACCGGCCGAGGCGGTCCAGCCGCTGCCGCAGGGCGTCGCTGCCGGCCAGCGGAAGCATCTGCGCGACGTTCTGCTCCGCCGCCGCCAGTGCGTCCGCCGGCAGGCCATGCGGTGAATCCGCCGTCGCCCGTTCGATGCGTTCGTGGAAGTCGGCGATCATGGCCGCGACTGCGTCGACCTGGTCCGCCCGCAAGCTCCCGCGCTTCGCCATCCGGTCGAGCAGTGCGTCGTCTTCGAACCGGCGCATCTTCACGGCGAATTCGATGGGGTCGCCGGACCCGTCGAGCACGGGATCCGCAGCCGTCCCCGTCACGGTGACGACCGACAGATAGAGATCCGGCGCGGTCCGCCGATTGAGTCGCAGTTCCTCCTCGCAGTAGTGCCGCCGCGCCTCGAGGGAACGGAAGTCGAGGAAGCCGAAGTCGACGGGCTTCTTGAACTTGTAGGCGTAGTCGCCCGCCAGCAGCACGACCGAGATGTGGGTCTCGATCACCGCCACCGAACCGACGGCGTGCGGGTAGCGCGACGGATCGCGAAGGGCATCGACGAGTTGGGACAGCGGCGTCATCGGCGGGGCGGCGGGCAGGCACGGGCGGTTCGGCCCGCGCATTGTGACCCACGCGGAACCGTCGCGACCCTGCCTCAGATCAAGTCCGTCGCCCCGCGTTCGTGCATGCTCGACCTGCCGCGACCTGCCATGGCCCCACACCGGACCCTCGGCATCCCGACCCGCGGGCGCGTCCCTTGCATCCGGCATGGCGATTCCCCGCCGCACCGCCGACCCCACAGGACTTTCCGATGACTTCGACTTCCGCTTCCCGCATGCCCGCCACCCTCATCGCCGGCGACGGCATCGGCCCCGAGATCATGGACGCCACGCTGGCGGCGCTCGACGCCCTCGACGCGCCGTTCGAATGGGAGACGGCGGTCGCGGGAATGGGAGGCGTGAAGGCGGCCGGCGATCCCCTGCCCGCTGCGACGCTGGACAGCATCCGCCGCACGAAGCTCGCGCTGAAAGGCCCCCTGGAAACGCCCGTCGGCGGCGGCTATCGGTCGTCCAACGTGCGGCTGCGCGAGGAATTCAAACTCTATGCGAATCTGCGCCCGGCGCGCACGCTCGTGCCGGGCGGCCGGTTCGAGGACATCGACCTCGTCCTCGTGCGCGAGAACAACGAGGGGCTGTACATGGGGTACGAGCACTACATCCCCATCGACGGCGATCCGCATGCCGTGGCCATCGCCACCGGCGTCAACACACGCCAGGGCTCCCGCAACATCCTGCGCTTCGCGTTCGAGCACGCGATCCGGACGGGCCGCCGCAAGGTGACGGTCGTGCACAAGGCCAACATCATGAAGGCGCTCACCGGCATCTTCCTCGAGACCGCCTGGCAGATGTACGAGGCGGAGTACAAGGGCCGGTTCGAGATGAACGACGTCATCGTCGACGCCTGTGCGATGAAGCTGGTGATGAATCCGTGGCAGTTCGACATGCTCGTCACCACGAACCTGTTCGGCGACATCCTCTCCGACGAGATCGCGGGGCTGGTCGGCGGGCTGGGCATGGCGCCCGGCGGCAACATCGGCGAGCACGCCGCCATCTTCGAAGCCGTGCACGGGTCCGCCCCCGACATCGCCGGCAAGGGCATCGCGAACCCGATCGCGCTGATGCTCGCCGCCGGGATGATGCTCGATCACGTGGGCCGGCAGGACCTCGCCGCTCGGCTGCGCACCGCCATCGACGGAACGCTGAACACCGATCTGACCCGCACCGGCGACCTCGGCGGCAAGGCGACGACGAAGGAGTTCGTGGCCGGGCTCGTGGCAAGAATCCGAAATGGGTAGACCCGCATCTCCTCTCTTCGCTGCGGCACGGGATTTCGCGACCCTCGGAGGAAGGGTTCCGGACGCGTCAGACGATCCCGCCCGGCCCACGGCGCGTGTGCCACGCGACTTGCCGTCATTCCGCTTGCGTCTCCGGAACGCGGTGACGCATCATCGGCGGGAACGAGTGAAATCCGACAATCGCCCGTGCACTTCCACTCATACGAGAACGAGGAGACCGTCCATGAACGTGCGCAGCGTTGCCCATACCCCATCCCTGATCGTCGGCTGGTGGAGCCTCGCACTGTCCACACCCGCTTCCGCCCTGGATGTCCCCATCCGCGTTCCCGAACCGGACACGATCACGTTGATCGCCGTGGCCGTCGCCGCGGGCGTGCTCATCTGGCGCAACCGCCGGAAGTGAAGTGATTCGATGGCGCCTGCGCCGGGAGTTCCCGGTCAGCGCCCGCCGAAGACCACGCCGGAGCCGAAAGCCATGCCTGCCGAATTCGATCGCCTCGTCAATCTGGCCTTCTACGTTCCCATCGTCATCGTGATGGTGCTGGAGACACTTGCCCCGCGCCGCAAGCCTTCCCGGCCGACCGGGCAGCGCTGGCTCCACATCGCCGTTCTCTGGATCATCGATACCTACGTCGCCCGCGCAGCACTGGCCGCCTCGGCGCTCGTGGCGGCCATCGAAGCCGGGCAGATCGAGTGGGGGCTGCTCCATGCGGTCCCGCTCCCGGGGCCCGTCAACTTCGTGCTCGGCTTCCTCCTGATCGACCTCACGGGCTATCTGAAGCATCGCGCGTATCACGCCTTGCCGATCCTGTGGCAGCTTCACGTCGTGCATCACTCGGACGTCGACATGGATGTCGCGACCGGGCTGCGCCATCACCCGGGTGACTACGTGATCGACGGATTCATCGCGATCGGCGTCGTGTTCCTCCTCGGCATTTCCGTCGAGTCGGTGCTCGCCTTCCAGTTCTTCACACTGATCCACAACGCACTTCGCCACGGCAACCTCGATCTGCCCCGGTGGCTGGATGCGGCGCTTCGCACGGTGATCGTCACGCCCGATGTGCATCGCATCCATCACTCCGCCGACGAGCACGAGACCAACAGCAACTTCGGCGTGATCCTCACCTGCTGGGACCGCTGGTTCGGGACCTACCGGGCGCAACCCGAGAAGGGCCATGGCGCCATGGACCTCGGCCTCGAGTATTTCCGGGACCCGTCGGAGAACCGGTTGCCGTCGATGCTGACGCAGCCGCTGCGGCAACGGCGTGCTCGAGCGGCAGTCCTGGGCGCCCGCCCCGGCGATATCGCCGTGCCCGATCTGACGCCGAGCGCGGCAGGCCTCGATCGCTGAGCGGCCGAGCCGTCCGCGCTGAACCGCGGGCCTCGCGCCCACGCGACGCTGAAATGACTGCGGGCAGTCCGGTTCGCACCGGACTGCCCGCGATTCGACCCGCCGCCGTCCCGAGCCGGGACGATCAGCGCATCAGGGATTCAATCTCAACCGAGACGGCGGAAGACGCCCAGCGCACTGGCCAGGGCCCCCTTGATGCCGCCTTCGCGCTTCGGGCTCTCGACGGACGAAGAACGCGGTTGCTCGTCCTGCCGGACCGGCGCCGGCGGCAGCGCATCGCGCCCGGCGACGACACGGGGTCCTGCGGAGCGACCTGCGCCCCCTTGCCCGCGACGACCTTCCGACGCGCCGGCCGACTGGCGGGACGGTCCGGAGCGTCCCGACGACGGCGGTCCGCTGCGACCGCCGGACGACTGGCCACCCCGTGACTGACCTGGCTGGCCGGCGCGCGACCCGCGACCACCATCGCCAGCGCGGGACGGGCCGGCTTGACCGCCACGCGGCTGCCCGCCGGAGGCCGACCCTCGCGACTGTCCGGACCGGGCCCGCCCTTGCGGCGCGCGGTTGCCATCGGCCTCGGAACGTGGGGGCGGCAGGCGATTGCCGTCGACTTCGCGAGGCGGCGGCAGTGCACGATTGCCGTCGACTTCGACGTCGGGTTGCCGGCTCGCCCGATTGCCGACGGCTTCGCGTTGCGGCGAGCGGGCCGGGCGATTGCCGATCGACTCGCGCTGCGGCGCGCGCGGCGGACGATTGCCTGCGGCTTCCCGTCCCGCGGACGGCTGGCGCGGCTGACGCCGACCGCCATCACCTCGCCCATTGCGCTGGGGCAGCGGCGGACGCACGTCGGGCTGGTCCTTCGCCCACTGGCTCGGGTCGAAGTCCGCGATCACGATGCGCTCGAGCTGCCGCTTCAGCAGCTTCTCGATGTCCGCGAGCAGGCTCTTCTCGTCCGCGCCCACCAGTGCCACGGCCTCGCCCGAGGCGCCGGCACGGCCGGTGCGGCCGATGCGGTGCACGTAGTCCTCGGGGACATTCGGCAATTCGAAATTGACCACGTGCGGCAGGTCGACGATGTCGAGTCCGCGTGCGGCGATGTCCGTGGCGACAAGGACGCGCAGGCGTCCTTCCTTGAATTCGGCGAGCGCCCGCGTGCGGGCGTTCTGGCTCTTGTTGCCGTGGATCGCGAGCGCGGAGATGCCATCCTTGCCCAGCTGATCGGCGAGGCGGTTGGCCCCGTGCTTGGTGCGCGTGAACACGAGCACCTGCGACCAGTCGCGGCTCTTGATGAGATGCGACAGCAGCGCACGCTTGGCACCCTTGTCCACCAGGACGACCTTCTGGTCGACCGCCTCGGCCGGCGCATTGCGGCGGGCGACTTCGATGCTGGTGGGGTGGTGCAGGAGCCCTTCGGCCAGATCGCGGATCTCGTCCGAGAACGTCGCCGAGAACAGCAGGTTCTGCCGCTGCTTCGGCAGCAGCGCAAGGATCCTGCGGATGTCGCGGATGAAGCCCATGTCGAGCATGCGATCGGCTTCGTCCAGCACGAGCGTCTCGACCTGGCTCAGGTCGACCGTCCTCTGACCGACGTGATCGAGCAGACGGCCCGGGGTCGCCACGAGGATGTCCACGCCGCCCGCAAGCTTCTGCACCTGGGGTTGCATGCCCACGCCACCGAAGATCGTCATCGACGTCAGCGGCAGATGGCGGCCGTAGTCGCGAACGCTTTCTTCGACCTGGGCCGCGAGTTCGCGCGTGGGGGTCAGGACCAGCGCGCGAACGGGCTTGCGGCCGCCGGCTGCGCGCTTGGCGGGGATTTCGGTCAGCCGCTGCAGCAGCGGCAGCGTGAACGCCGCCGTCTTGCCGGTTCCGGTCTGGGCACATGCCAGCAGGTCGCCGCCGGCGAGCACGGCCGGAATGCCTTGCGTCTGGATGGGGGTGGGTTGCGTGTAACCGCGATCGGCGCAAGCGCGCACGAGGGACTCGGCGAGGCCGAGATCAGCAAAGGACATGAGACTCCGATGGGGAGAAGTACGCGTCGACCCATATCACCGGCGGAGAGCCGGGCGGCCAGTCGAGGGGGACAACGTGGGGTCAATAGGACTAGAGGGCGCGGCGAGGGGACTGGTCACAAATGCCGCAGCGCGGAACCTAACACGAATTGTCGGCGGCAGGGAAAGTTTCTTGAGCGAATCTTGCCCCGCCACGAGACAATGTCATGCGCGGTGTCGCACACTTTCCGCATGGCCTCCCCCGCGTTCCCGCCTCGCCACCCCGACACGCCGACCGTCGCGGCCGCCGATCTCGCCCGCCTCGAACCGGCCGGGGCGCTCGTCCGCCTCGACGCCTCGCCGACCGGGCTGACGAACGCGCAAGCCCTCGAACGGCTGCAGCGTGAGGGCGAGAACGTCGTCGCGCGCCGCTCGCGTCGATCGCCGCTCCTGCGGCTCGCCGCGATGTTCGCGACGCCGCTGCCGCTGCTGCTCATCGTCCTTGCCGTCGTCGCCGACCTCACCGGCGAAGCCGGCGGCGCCATCGTCATTGCGATCATGGTCGTGCTGTCCACCCTGCTCTCGTTCGTGCAGGAACACCGCGCCGACCGCGCGGCCGAGAAGCTGAGGGCGATGGTGCACACGACCGCAACCGTCCGGCGGCGGTCCGGCACCGAGCCGCCCGAGGCACCGACGCCCGAATGCGAGATCCCGATCCACGAGCTGGTGCCCGGCGACATCGTGCAGTTGCGGGCCGGCGACATGATTCCGGCGGACCTGCGGCTGCTCGCCTCGAAGGATCTGTTCGTCAACCAGGCCGCGCTCACCGGTGAATCGCTGCCCGCGGAGAAGCACGCCACGGCGCCGGATGCGCCCGTCGACTCGCCGCTGGAGGAAGCGACCCTCTGCTTCATGGGCAGCAACGTCATCAGCGGAACCGCCACGGCCGTCGTGGCTGCGACCGGGGGGCGCACGTACTTCGCGTCCATCGCCGAGGGCCTCGATCGCGCCCAGCCGCAGACGAGCTTCGACCAGGGCGTGAATCGCTTCATCGGCCTGCTGCTGCGCTTCATGGTCGTGATGGTGCCCCTGGTCTTCTTCGTGAACGGTCTGACGAAAGGTCACTGGACCGAAGCGTTCCTGTTCGCGGTGGCGGTCGCAGTGGGCCTCACGCCCGAGATGCTGCCGATGCTCGTGACCATCAACCTCGGCAAGGGCGCGCTCGCGATGTCGCGCAAGCAGGTCATCGTGAAGCGGCTCGCGTCCATCCAGAACTTCGGCGCGATGGACATCCTGTGCACCGACAAGACCGGCACGCTCACGCAGGACCGCGTCCTCCTGAAACGTCACATCGACATCTTCGGCCAGGAGAGCGCGCGCGTGCTCGACTACGCGTACCTCAACAGCCACTATCAGTCGGGCCTCCGCAACCTGCTGGACGTCGCCATCCTCGAACACGGCGACGTGCACGAGGCGCTGGGCGTCGGCCGCCGCTTCACCAAGGTCGACGAGATCCCCTTCGACTTCCAGCGCCGCCGCATGTCCGTGGTCGTGTCGAAGGAAAGCGACACGCACGTGCTCGTCTGCAAGGGTGCCGTCGAGGAGATCTTCAGCGTCTGCGCGCATGCCGAACGCGGCGGCGACCTCGTGGATCTCGTGCCGGGCCATCTCGAAGACCTGCAGGCCGTCGTGCGCGACCTCAACGAGGACGGCTTCCGCGTCATTGCCGTGGCGACGAAGTCGATGCCCGCACGTCCCGGCCCCTACACCGTCGAGGACGAGACCGGTCTGACGCTGGCGGGCTACATCGCGTTCCTCGATCCGCCCAAGGACTCGGCGGCCGACGCCATCCGGCATCTGCACCGTCACGGCGTGAGCGTCAAGGTGCTGACGGGCGACAACGACGTCGTCACCCGCAAGGTCTGCCGCGACGTGGGCCTGTCCACCGCGCATTGCCTGCTCGGCCGCGACATCGAGGCCATGGACGACGCGCAGCTCGCGAAGGCCGCGCGCACCGCTACCGTCTTCGCGAAGCTTGCTCCGCTGCAGAAGGCCCGCATCATCGAGGCCCTGCGCCGGTCGGGCCACGTCGTCGGCTTCCTCGGCGACGGCATCAACGACAGCCCCGCGCTGAAGGCCGCCGACGTGGGCGTGTCCGTCGACACCGCGGTCGACATCGCCAAGGAAAGCGCGGACATCGTGCTGCTCGAGAAGAACCTGCTCGTGCTCGACGAGGGCGTCATCGAGGGCCGCAAGGTCTTCGGCAACATCGTGAAGTACCTCAAGATGGGCGCCAGCTCGAACTTCGGCAACATGCTGAGCGTGCTCGGCGCCTCGGCCTTCCTGCCCTTCCTGCCGATGGCGCCCGTGCAGATCCTGCTCAACAACCTCCTCTACGACATCTCGCAGACGGCGGTGGCGACGGATCAGGTCGACCGCGAGTACACGCGCTCTCCCCGCCGCTGGGACATCGGACACATCGGGCGCTTCATGCTGCTGATCGGGCCGATCAGTTCGATCTTCGACTACGTCACCTACTTCACGCTGCTCCACGTCTTCGGCGCCTGGACCGATCCCGCGCTGTTCCAGACCGGCTGGTTCGTGGAATCGCTGCTGTCGCAGACACTCGTCGTGCACGTGATCCGCACCGGGCGGATCCCGTTCCTGCAGAGCCGCGCGAGCGGCGCCCTCCTGGTGACCACCGTGGCCATCTGCCTGCTCGGGATGTGGCTCCCCTACTCGCCCTTCGCGGAACTCCTGGGCTTCAAGCCGCTGCCCGTCCGGTACTGGCTCGCGCTGCTGGTGATCCTCGCCGGCTATCTCGTCCTGACGCAGACGGTGAAGGCATGGCTCGTCAGGCGCTTCGGGCTGGGGTAGCCGCCAGGGCGCGATAGCGCTCGACGTCGCCTCCCATCACCGACCGCAGATCGCCCGACCACGGCGACCAGCAGGCACCCGCCGTGTTCCGGGGGCTTGTGTTGCCCGGGTGGACGGTGGCCACGTAGAAGCGATCGTCCGCCTGGACCGCGAACACGGCGTCCGCCGCGTTCCAGACGAACTGCGAGTCCTCTCCGACGGCAATCTCGGGAAAGGGATGCCGCCGCCAGTACTCGCGCCGATACAGGAGCGACCCACCCAGCACCCACCGGCGGTCGTCCTCCGGATACGTGTAGCGCCAGACCCGATCCGCAAGGAAATCCCAGAACAGGACGGAACGGATGCCGCCGATGTCGGCGTGCGCGCGCTGCATCCCGGCCACCTGGTACTCGAGGCGCCAGGGCGCGCTCCAGTCGTCGTCATCCCAATGCGCCACGAACTCCCCGCGCGCCTGCTCGCAGGCCAGGTTCCGCAACGCCCCGATGGGGTCGCGACGATCGTGTCGCACGTACCGGATCCGCGGATGCGCCGGGACCAGCGGCGCCACCGGCGTCTCGCCGTTGTCGAAGACGACGAGTTCGGCGTGCGCGTAGGTCTGGCGGAGGAAGTCGTGGATTGCGCCCGGGACGAAGGCCGGGCGGTCCCGCGTCGGCAGAATGCAGGAGACGAACGGGGGCACGCTCCTGTCCGAACGGGAACCGGCTCCGCCGTCTGCACCGAGGCTCTCGACCATCGTTGCATTATCCCGCGCGCCGGTCGCCTCGCCCGCCGCTGCGTCGCGACCTTCGCGCCTCGCGCCGCGGACGCCCTCTGTGCCACCATCGCGGGTCGCCCCTTGGCCCGGAGCCCCCATGCTCATCAACTGTGTCGCCTATCAGGACGGAAGACGGCTGGCGGATTTTCCCGTGTCCGAGATCTCGGACTACCTCGCGCGCGATGGCTGCTTCGTCTGGGTGGCGCTGCGGGACGCCTCCGACGCGGAACTCACCGAGATGCAGCACGAGTTCGGCCTGCACGAGCTGGCCGTGGAGGATGCCCGCCACGGTCATCAACGGCCGAAGGTCGAGGAGTACGGCGACACCGTCTTCACGGTCGTCCACATGCCGGAGCTCGAGGACGGCGCGCTGACCGTGGGCGAGGTCGACATCTTCGTCGGCCGGAATTTCGTGCTCTCCGTCCGCAACCGCAGCCGCCACGATTTCCTGGGCGTGCGGCAGCGGTGCGAGAGCGAGCCCCATCTGCTGAGCCACGGATCCGGCTTCGTCTTCTACGCCCTCATGGATGCGGTGGTCGACCGCTACTTCCCGCTGCTGGACGCGCTGGAGACGGAACTGGAGACCATCGAGGAACGCATCTTCGATCGCGGCACCGCCCGCAGCAACATCGAGCGGCTCTACGAACTCAAGCGCAAGACCACCGTGCTGCGGCACGCCGTGGCACCACTGCTGGAAGGCGTGGGCAAGCTCACGAGCGGGCGCGTGCCGCAGGTGTGCCGCGACACCACCGACTACTTCCGCGACGTGTACGACCACCTGACGCGCATCAACGGCACGCTGGACACCATGCGCGAGACGATCTCGACCGCCATCCAGGTGAACCTGTCGATGGCCACCATCGAGGAATCGGAAGTCACCAAGCGCCTGGCCGCCTGGGCCGGCATCTTCGCGGTCGCGACGGCCTTCGCCGGCATCTGGGGCATGAACTTCGAGGTGATGCCGGAATTGCGATGGCAGTACGGCTACCCCGTGGCGCTGCTCCTGATCACCGGCGCATGCGCGTTCCTGTATCGGCGCTTCCGGCGGGCCGGCTGGCTCTGATGTCCCTGTGCGGGGCAGCGATCCGGTCCTCCGTGGGTCCCTCCGCCCCGACACCGACGCTCAGAAGCGCACGCCCACGGACAGACGCAGCATGTCGTCCCGCGAGTAGTTGACCTTTTCGTCCCAGGCCGCACGCACGAAGGCGTGACCCCGGTCGTACGTGACCGACAGTCCCTTGCCCGAGACGAAATCGGCGCCGGCCGCCGGCCGACCGTGCTTGTAGGAGGCGTCGACCGTCCAGCGGTGCCCGCCCTCCGCCGGCGCATGGCGCCAGACCGCGTGCGTGATCCGCTGCCCGGTCTGGAAGCGGTTGTCCTGGACCCGGAACACGGACCACGTCGTGTGGTCGTCGGGCCGCAGCCCCGCGCCGAGCACGAACGCATCGTTCGGATCGAAATTCAGGTTGTAGAAGTCCCGGGCGTTGGTACGGCCGAGGCCCAGCATCCCGAACGTCTCGCGGCCGATCTCCGCATTGACCGCGCCGCCCACGAATCCTCGCGTGGCGAACATCAGCGACGGCACGATCTTGCCCACCTTCGATTCGAGCGTGAACTCGTACCCGGAGCGAGTCTGCCGGAACTCGCCCGACCGTCGGTATTCGCCGATCCACAACGCGTGCTCGCCGCGGTTGGCTCGCAGGTTGATGTCGACGGCGCCCGGTTCGTGCGAGGTCGCGTAGTACGACGGCGTCAGCTTGAATGTCCAGTGCTCGTCCGAGCGGAGGTGAACTTCCCCGGGGCGCGACGCGTCTCCACGCACGATGCCCGGCAGGCCGATGCCCGCCACGGCGGCCGCGACCCACGCCAGACGTCGAATCCCCCACGCCACCGCCACACTCTGCGTCGGTCTACCGTACGCTGGCATCGTTCCCCTCTGCCTCGCCGTACCCCGCGATCGGGCACCGCACGCCGGCGGATTCCGGGCGAGCCGTTGCGCGATCCCGGGACGCACGGCGCCTCGCCTGTCCGGCACGTCGTTCGACTGCGCTCCCGAGACGCGACCGCCGCGGAATGCGCCCGCGGAGGGTACACCCGGGCACCCGCCGTGCCCCGGGGTAACATCGGCCCTCCCCCTCTTCGCGACGTGCCATGCCCTGCTACGAACTCGACGGCGTCCGCCCCGTCATCCATCCCACCGCCTTCGTCCACCCCACCGCCGTGCTGATCGGCGACGTCATCGTCGGTCCGCGCTGCTACATCGCGCCGCTGGCCAGCCTGCGCGGCGACTTCGGCCGGTTGATCCTCGAGGAAGGCTCGAACCTGCAGGACACCTGCGTGATGCACGGCTTTCCCGGCACCGACACGATCGTGGAAGTCGACGGCCACATCGGGCACGGCGCCGTGCTCCACGGCTGCCGCATCGGCCGCAACGCGCTGATCGGCATGAACGCCGTGATCATGGACAACGCCGTCGTCGGCGAAGCGAGCATCGTCGCCGCCAGCGCCTTCGTGAAGGCGGGCATGATCATCCCGGCGCGGAGTCTGGCGGGCGGTGTCCCGGCGAAGGTGATGCGCGAACTCACCGATGCCGAGATCGCGTGGAAGTCCGACGGCACCCGCGGCTATCAGAAGCTCGCCGTCCGGAGCATGACGACGATGCGGGAGGTGGCACCGCTCACCGAGATGGAACCCGACCGCAGGCGGTTCGAGGCGGAAGGGGCGGTGCCGCTGATGGAGTTGAAACGCGGCAGCGGGGCGTAGCGCGCCGCGCTACAGGGTTCGCGACAGCGGCGACTTCAACCACGCCGGATCCCGCAGCGTCTGGGGCGCGGCCGCGAAGTCGTCCGACTGGAGGATTTCGAAGGCGCGGGCGACGTTGACACCCGAGAACCCGCCGCCGGCGTAGGCCACGGCAAGGTCGCCGCCGAAGGCCGCGCCGTCATCGGTGACGCTTGCGTCGAAACCGGCCACCGCATCGGCCAAGGCCCATCGCGACAAGCCGGGCGCGGCCGTGCGCGCCGCGTCGAAGGCGCTCGTCAGCGCGCGGAAGTCCCGATGCATCACCTCGGCATCGCCCGACCCGTCCCCCGCGTCGATCATCTGCAGGACCGAAACGCTCTGTCGGGCGAACATCGAGTACCACCCGACGAGCGTCACGCTGTCGCCGGCGCCCGCATCGAGCGTCAGGTCGTCACCGTCGCGCGCCAGCGCGAGATCCGATGCACGGATTCCACCACCGAGGGAGAGCACGGTCTCCGCCCGCCCGAACGTGGTGAGCCGGTCTGCGCCGTCGCCGCGATTCAGGGCCACGACGTATCGGCCGTCCACGACCCGAAGATCATCGTCCCCCGCGCCGCCCGCGATGAAATCCTGTTCGTCCTGCCCGAACAGCCAGTCGTTGCCGGCATCGCCGATGAGGAGGTTGTGGCCGCCGTCCCCGCGGAGCGCGTCGTGCCCCGCGCCGCCTTGAAGGATGTCTGCGCCCGGACCGCCGAACAGCGTGTCCTCCTTCGACTGACCGATCAGCAGATCGTCGCCACTCTCCCCGCGCAGGATCGCCGACGTCGCCGGACCGACGATCGCATCGTTGCCTGCACCGGCACTGACGTCGTAGGTGCCGGGCCGCACCAGAATCTCGTCGTCCCCGGTCGAGCCGAACCAGTTGACCGGTCCGGCCACCGCCTCCACGTCGACGTCGAATGTCGTGGACGCAGATTCGCCTTCGCTGTCCGTGGACGTGAGCCGCAGCGACCGCGTGCCGACGTCGGCGGCGCCGGGTGAGAACTCGAAGATGCCGCGGGCCGGGTCGAACCGGATCCACGACGGCAACGCGGAACCGTCGCCGAGCGATGCCGACAGGGTCGCCGAGTCGCCTGCGTCGGCATCCCGAAACAGATCCGGCGACAGGACCAGCGTCGAGGTCTCGCCTTCCTGGAGGCGTTGATCCGCGATCGGATGGCTCACCACGGGCGCGGCATTGCGCCAGCGCTGCGTCACGGTCTGCCCGGGACTTCCGAATGCCGGATCGACCACGGTCTCGAGCCAGTGCCCGCCCGGGGCAAGCGTACCTGCCTCGGGAAACGCGGCGACGGCCCAGTCGCCGCCGACCGCCGTATCGACGGCGTCCACGATCGGCGTTCCCCATCGCTCGCGGGGGACGGCAAGCGTCGTCAGACCGGGCGATGCCGAACGTGCCCACCGCAAGTCGGCCAGCGCCTCGCCGAGATCGTAGAGCCGGATGCGGTCGGACACCGTCTGCAGTCTCAGGCGTCCGAATCTTTCGCTCGCCCCACCGTTCACGACCCGGACGGACGCATCGGCGCCAAGGCGGATCAGGAGATCGCGACCGTCGATCTCGAAGACCAGCGCGGAGACGTCGAGATGCCGATCCGTGAGGAGCGTCAGAACGTCCGTGTCCGCGTCGAACCGGTCTACGCCCCCGTCGCTTCGCATGCGGAGCATGAGCGAGCCGGCGTGCCCCGTCACCGTGTCGTTCCCGCGCCCCCCATCCACCAGCACCGACGCGGCGCCCAGTCGAATCCAGTCGCTTCCGTCGCCGCCATCGAAGACCGCGTGCTGCCCGCCGATCACGGCCCGGTCGTCGCCCGTCCCGGCGCGGAGGATGTTGTTCCCGGCACGATCGACCAGTTCGTCGTCCCCCCCGCCGACGTCGATCCAGTCGTCACCGGCATTGCCGTCGACGGCGTCGTTGCCCTGATACGAGACGATCACGTCGTCGCCATCCGCTGCGTCCAGTGTCGCCCCGTAGCGCGCGTGCCCCACCACCCGGTCGTCATCCGCGCTTCCTGCGCCCATCAGGACCGAGGACGCCAGATCCCGCGCGAGCCACTCGCCTCCATCGGCGAACGCGAACCGGCGGATCGTCGGCTCGACCGGTCCGAACCACCCGACGACCGTCACCGTGTCGTCGGACCCACGCACCTGCAGACGGAGGTCGGCACCCGCTGCCCGAGCCTCGACGTCCCAAGGTCGGATGCCCTCGGCGAACCGGAGCGCCTCGAGAGGTCCGTGCGCATCGACGGTCACGACGCCCTGTCCGCGTGCGACATCGAGCCCCGGCAGCGCATGCAGGGCCTGCCGCCGCAGGTCGCCGACGCCCACGCTCGTGGCATCGCTGAACTCGATGCGCTCGACGCCTGCGCCCAGTCCGCCGAGCGTGGCGTACTCGAGGAGGAAGTTGCCGGCGGCCGGGTCGGCTTGATCGACGGGTCGGGACCAATCGCCCATGAACAGGCGCACGCCGTCCCCGCCGCCCCACGTGAGATCGAGGGTGTCCCACGGGCTGGGTTCCGGATCCATCCCCACGGCGCCGTTGCTCATCAGGGCAAGATCGTCCGCCGACAAACCGAGTTCCGCTGCACCGGCCCGCCCGAGCCGGACGGTGAGGCCGTCCAGCGTCACGCCGTCCGGCAGGACCACGACGTCGTTCGCGACGAGTCCGGCGGCTTCGAACAGGGGCTCGTCGCGTTCGTAGATCCGCAGCGGCAGCGCCTCCCCGGCGTGCTCGTTCGCATACCAGTGCTCCAGCAGCGCCTGCGCCGTGGTCTCGGCCACGACGAGATCCGCGCTCACGTCCGTGACGATGTCGATGCCGTGCTCGCCCGCGCGCAGCAGGTACCGGTCTGCACCGGCGCCGCCGTCCATCTTGTCGCTGCCATCGCCGCCGATCAGCAGATCCCGGCCACCGCCCGCGCGCAGTTGATCGCTTCCCGTGCCGCCGAGCAGCACGTCTTCGAGGCTTTGTCCCTGGACCCGATCGTCGCCCGCGCCGGCGTCCACGAGAACACCGTTCCGCGTCGGCAGATCGTCGAAGCGCTCGAACCAGTCCGCCGTCGGTTCGATCACGTCGTTCCCGTCGCCGCCGTCGATGATCGCCCGCGCCCGGTACCGGATGCGATTGTCGTCGTCGTCGCCCCGCACGACGGGGACGGTGATCGTGCGCTGCACGACCTGGACGGGAACGTCGCTGCCGGCAGTCTCGACGAAGCGCACGTCCCGCTCGAACGTCACGTCGTAGGAACGCTCCCGGACCGGCTCGCCCGGCGGAACATCTGCGGGATCGGCGAGGATCCGGATCGTCTCGGTGGAAACGTCCACCCGGCGCTCCGCACCGGTCGTTCTCGCGAGTCCCGCGGTTTCGCTCCACTCGCTCGTCTCGACGCCTCGATCGCCGACGATGATCGGATCCGGTCCCGTCGCGTCGACATCGAGATAGACAAGGGACCGCAGATCGCGGTGAAGAAGCGTCGGCGACACGTCCGCCCAGGGCGTTCTGTCGTGGCTCTCCGAGGCCACGACGTTCTCCTCGGCGTCGAGACGATGCGTCACCGTCACGACCCGGCTCTGGACGAACTGGGCGTCGTACGCGGGACTGGCGTAGTCGAAGTCGTCGCGGTGCACCAGCCCCTCGGACCGGGCCAGCGCATCGTGCGCGTGCACGAAGGCGAAGCGGAAATCGCGCTTCAGCACGAAGTCCGGATCCGACGACAGTCCGGACTCGAACGAGGCCACGACCTCCGCCATCGACCGGGTCTGCGTGCCGTCGCCGGCAACCAACCAGCCCGATGCCGACGCCCCCGCACCGACGATCCGCAGGCCCTGACGCGATTCGCCGCCGGTTCCGGCAACGCGGAGGATCAGATCCGCGCCGTCGCGCTCGGGCACGAGGGCGTCCCAGGACAATCCCGCTCCCAGCCGGACGACGCCGCCGGTCCCGGCCTCCTCCTGGACGGTATCGAACCCCATGCGCAGCGACATCGCATACGAATCGGCGCCGGGGCCGCCGACCAGCGTGTCGTTGCCCGGCCCGCCGTCGAGAGCATCGTCTCCCGCGAGACCGAGGAGCATTTCGGCTTCCGCGCCACCCGTGAGGTGGTCGTTGCCCGCCGTGCCTTCGATCGGGGCCACCGGCAGGTCCAGCAGCTCCGCCCGCGACACGACGCCGCCGTCGACGAACTCGATGCGTGGCAAGACCTGACCCGCTGCGCCGAAGGCATTCCGGAACCGGATCGAATCGCCCCACATCGGCAGGTCGATTCGCAGGTCGCCGTCGGGCTGCCGGACGAGTTGGAGATTCTCCGGCGCGACGCCGGCCCCCAGCACCAGGACGTCGCCAGGACCGGAGGTGACGACATCGTGGCCGTCGCCCAACGAGAAGACGTACGTGTCGCCGCCGCCACCGCCATCGATCACGTCGTCGCCTGCGCCGCCGACCAGCGTGTCGGCGCCGAAGCCCCCTGCCAGCCGGTCGTTCCCGCCATATCCGTGGAGGATGTCGTCGCCCGCGAGGCCACGGAGATCGTCGTCTCCACCGTAACCGGCAAGGTTGTCGTCGCCATGGGTTCCCGTCAGCGTGGCCGCGTCGCCCCACCAACGTCCCAGCATCTCGGCACTGTCGTAACGGCTGTCGTCTTCGAACTCGAGCACGAAGGAGGACGTCGGAAGCGGAACCGGGGACGCCGCTGCGCTCGCCTGACCGGGCAGCGCCCGGACCTTCCATTCCACCAGCACTGCGCTGCCGGTCGAAATCTGCGCGTAGACGACGCCGCCCCGGTTCTGCACCGTCATTCCCACGGCGTCGGGCGTCACGCCGTTCGCGAAGCGAATCGTGTTCTCGCCCTCGTCATCCTCGACGCGGTCACGGTCGTCCACGAGGTAGGTATCGTTGCCGGCGCCTCCCCGCAGGAGGTCCGCCCCCTTGCCGCCATCCAGCAGATCGTCGCCATCGCCACCGCCGAGACGATCGTCGCCGTCACCGCCCAGGAGAACGTCGTCGCCCGTGCCCCCCTCGAGCACGTCCCGACCATCGCCGCCCTGCAGCAGATCGCGCCCGCCATCCGCGACGAGGCGATCATCGCCGTCACCGCCCACCAGCGTGTCGTCTCCCTGGGCGCCGCCGTCGACCGAATCGCCATCGCCGAACAGCACGTCGTTGCCCGTTCCGCCGTCGAGATAGTCGTCGCCGCCCTCGCCCTGCAGCCAATCGTTGCCGCTGCCGCCTTCGAGAACATCGTTGCCCGCCACGACGATGTGGTCCTCGATGCGGGACGTTCCGCTGTCGCCGGTGATGCGATCGTCCCCGGCATTGCCCTGAAGCGTGTCGTCGCCGTCGTTGCCGGCGATCACGTCCGCCCCATCACCCCCGACGACGATGTCGCTGCCGCCGCCCGCCGCCACGAAGTCGTTCCCCGAACCGGCGTGGACGACGTCATTCCCGGCACCACCGGCATAGATCACGGTCGAGTCGCTGTGCTGATGCCGGTCGGCCTCCGAAACCCGCACGGTGAACGGATCGGCGACCTGCGGCTCCCAATGCCAGCCGGGATGGCGATCGGTCGCCGCCCAATCCAGCACGGACAGCGATGGCGCCATCGTCTGATCCGCCAGGATCAGGTCGTTGCCGGTGCCGCCGACCAGGATGTCGTCACCGAGTCCGCCGAACAGGAGGTCGTCCCCGTCGGCACCGTCGATGACATCGTTACCCGTTTCGCCGTCGAGCCAATCGGCCTCCGCGAAGCGCGGATCCGCCAGCACGCCCGCGGCAATCGCGTCGGCCACGGACCGCTCGTGATCGCCGAACAGGCGGTCGTCCCCGTCTCCGCCGACCACCGCATCCCACCCGGCATCGCCGGAAACGGTGTCGTTGCCGCTCCCGCCGCTCCCCGAGTCGTCGTCGAACCCGAGCGAGATGACGTCGTCGCCGCCCCAGCTCTCGGACACGACGTCCCGTCCGAAGTAGGTGAAGATCGAATCGTCCGACGGCGATCCGAGGTATTCGTCCCGACGTCCGTCCTCGGCCACGGTGCTGACGACCACGTTCCCCCACTCGTCCCGCAACCAGCCCACGTCCCCCGCGGGTACGGGCACGAAGTCCCCCACGTAGCCGCGGGCCATCGCCCCCTTGGCGGGAACGTCGACCAGCGTGATGCCCAGGTCGCCGCTCCGGAAGCCGTCGATGCGCACGCTGCCGAGCGGGCCGAGAAATACCCACAGGGACGTCCCCTCCAGGCGCGCCGTGACGGACCCGTTGGTCTGGAGAACGTAGCTCTCGCCGCGCTTCTCGAATGCGCCCGAGACGGACGTCCCGGCGACGGTCCGAATCGTTCCGCCATCCCCGTCGTCCACGATCGTGTCGTTGCCGAACCCGACGACGTACGTATCGAATCCGCGTCCGCCGAACAGCCGGTCGTCGTCATTGCCGCCCGTCAGACGGTCGTTGTCGTCGCCCCCGTACAGCCAATCGCTGCCGGCGCCGCCATCGAGGTCATCGTTGCCCGATTCCCCGTGCAGGACATCGTCGCCCCGTCCGCCGAGCAACGCATCGCGTCCCGACCCGCCCCACAACTCGTCGTCGCCCTCGTTGCCTTCCAGGTGATCGTTGAGCGCGAAACCGTGGAGGACATCGTTGCCGCCTCGTCCGTACAGCCGGTCGTCATTGCCGCCGCCGTCGATGGTCTCCAGCGCCGGGTTGTCGTCGAGGCCGAACTTGACGTGAATGGGGTTGTCCGTGCCGCGCCGGTCCGGCTCCTTGCGGATCCAGTCGATCCGCGTCCCCGACGCGCGATCTTCTAGGAACACGGGAATGACACCGGCCCCGCCGGGCGCCGTCTTGTTGTCGAGGTTCATCTCCAGGCGCTTGGAGAGGAACAGGGCCCGGTCCTTCAGGTACTGCTCGGAGAACCGGTCGAGCGCGACCTTCGCCGGGTCGTAGATGGCCCGGTCGGCCACGAGCGCGAACGGCGCGAGATTCTCCAGCGCCGTCCGGTAGGCCTCCCCGACGTACGAATCTTCCTTCGCACGCATCGCGAGCACGGCAGGCGACAACGGTCGTCCGATGACATAGGCGACGGTCTGCCGCGTGAAGAATCCGGAGAATCCGGTGTCCCCTTTCCACGTCATCGTGGCGAGCGGCGTGATCGTGTAGTGCGTACCGGCCGTCCGGTCGAGTTGCAGACCGAGTTCGTTGATCCGATCGTAGAACCGGTTGCGGTTGTCGAGATTGCCGAAGCCGTCGGGGCTCGGATCCCAGTCGGTCGTGCGCTTGCCGACCAGGGCGCTCTCGGGAAGCAACGCCCAGCGCAACGCATCCAGCGCGTTCTCCAGCGAATTCGCCTCGACGCTTGCGGCGCTGGCATTGAAATCCGCCCGACTGATCTGATTCGAGGCGATGGCGAAGATCGTGTCGATCCCGTCCTGCGTCAGCGCCTCGTCCACCCGCGCGAAGATGCGGCTGAGCGCCAGCGAATCCGCCAGCAGCGTGATGCTGTGCGTGCGCATGAAGTCGCTGTTCAACTTCTCCGCCGCCGACGAGAAGACCCCCAGTTGGAGACCGAAGTACAGCGGCTGGTCCTCGATGAACACCCGTATCCGGTTCGCCGTCGGCGCGATGCCGGTCAGCGCCGTCATCGTGTCGTCGTGATGCGTGGCCATCCCGTACACGTAGTACGTCTTGGCGTCGGCCACCGGATCGATGGCGTCATCGATGATCGACGACGACAACACGAGACCGCTCGCGTAGGGACCAAGAACGGCGTTGGCCCACCGGTGACGGGCCGATTCGTACAGCGTGGCCCTGCCGTCCGACAGGGGATTGCCGGACTCCCGGCGGGCCGCAAGCAACATTGCCTCCGAGATCGGGTCGGACGGTCGCGGCGCGATCAACCAGGGAATGCGCGCGTCGGGATCCGCGACCAGTGCGGTGTAGGCATCGAGCAGTTCGCGGATCGTGTAACCCGGCGCCACCGCTCCACGTCCGGCACCGTTGAAGACCCAAGTCGAAGCGATGTCCTCGGCGTGCAGCTCCGTCATCACCGTCGCGATGTGACCGCCGAGGGAGTACCCCGTCAGCGTCACCGACTGCGCGTCTGCGAGCAGTCCACCGGGCGCGCGCGCCTGCGTCAGCCAACGGTCCGCCGCGGCCAGTTGGCCCCAGGCGAATCCGTGCTCCAGCATATCGATGTCGGCGCCGTAGATGTCGCGCTCACGATCGCCGCCGTTGCGCTGCGTCTGGAATTCGCTGCTGCGGAAGGCGACCGTGTAGGCGCCGGGGTCCGCGTTCGAACGAAGGACGGTGATGGAGAGGCCGGTGGCGTCGTTTAGGGTTTGCGTTACAACTGAATAGCCGCTTGAAGCCCCAAACTGGTCTGCCCGTGAGACTGGGAAACGAGTGGCGCCCGGCAGTATCGGAGAATCAGGACTTGCGGTCGGAATTGAGATCAACAATTCGTTCTGAGTCGGGACTCCGTCGACAAGGACTGAAGGCGCCAAGTTGTTGTTCCCAGATCGCAACGCGGCCCTCAGATCTTGTACAGGCACCCCACTTCCATCTACCAAGTACGAATCCGCACTGAGCTGAGCTTCGAGCGCCCGAAGTGCCGCCCCTGAGAATTCCTCCACTTCACTCATTTGGGATACCGCTGTCCGGACGGCTTAGCTACTTTTGAAATGAACCAAAGCCCGAAATCAAAGTATTTGTTTCTTTTGAGGCGCCTTCCTTTTCCATCCATTGCAGAGTATTCGGGGCACGCGTTCCAACTCCAAACAGTTCTGCCCTCATCGAGGTTGCTACCCAAAACGAATCCTCGTCGTAACCCGAGTACTTCGTTTGTGCGCAAATCGACGACAACAAGTTCGCCACCGGCGACGCCCAACTCCCGGTCCGTCGTTCGCCGAATCCCCCGCCACGTGAAGCCGATGTTGCTCGCCAACGAACCCGTCCACTCCATGCGCATTGTGTTCACGTACCTTCTGTCGTATCCGAAATAGCGCTCGAAACGTGTGTTCTCCGATCGGGCTTGCCTTAGCGACGAGTGCCTCTCCGGAGACGTCGATTTCGCATCTTCGACTAGCGGCGCGCTTTCCATATACGAGTAACCCGCAAGGTCCGGTTCCCAACGCTCCCTCGGGTACACATAAGAAAAGAAGATCTCCTGATCCTCTTCCCCAATCGTGTGCCCATACGGATCCTCGACCACATACGGATCCATCAGCGCATAGTCCGTCTCGTGTCGGCGGGGTCGGATCTGATAGATCCCGTCCACGTTCTCCACGGTCTTGTAGATGAACTCGCCGGCCTCGGCCTTGCAGAGTGCGCGCCAGTACTCGACACCGGTCATCCCCGGCCGGTAGACGCTCCCCTTGGGCGGGTCCGGCCACTTCATCGGAGGAACGTCCGGATACGGCCAGAGCTCCGGGTTCTCGTTGCGTTTGAGGATGAATTTCCGGCACCGGGAATCGCCCGGCGTCTTCTGCCGGCAGGCCTCGTATTTCGCGGGATCGTAGAGTTGCCCGTAGGACTCGCCCAACGGGTGGGGCTTGGGCATGGGCGCGGGTCGCGGCACGGTTCCGCAGCCCGTCGCGACGATGGCCGTGGCACCGATGAGAGCGCAGAGCGACGGACGGAAGGCGCCGCGAGCCGGGCGGCGGGTCGGAAGCGATTGCAGGTGGGGCGGGGATTCGGTCCCGGTGCGCATGAGCGTGTCCGTCACGATGAGTGGTTCGGGATCGGCGCCGTCCACAACCACGTCGCCGGAGGGTGTGCAATTTCTCTGCCGACGATGCACCACGTTCGGGCGCAGCGGCACGGCGGTGTCGGGCCGGATCGGGGAAGTGCTCCCCTCGCGCGACCCTGCCTCCACGTCGTGACAACCGGGCGCAGATGGCGATACCGCGCGCCGTGACCCGCACCGTCTCCGGCGTTGGCCGACCCGGATCGTCGCGGCCCGTCTGTCAGAAGACCCGACGATTGGTCCATAGTCCTATGCACCAAAGTCCCGATGGCGCGTCTCGGAGAATGGATCAGCGGTTCCGGCACGATGCCGCCGGTTCCAATGGCGGGCGCTTCAGGTTCCCCATGTCCCCCTGGAACACCAGGGCGCCATCCGCGTCCTCGACGAACGCACTGGTCGGCACGGGTTCGTTGTCCCGCCGGAAGTGTCTGCGCGTGACCGGGTAGTAATGCTTCTCTCGCCCGAGCGGAGTCGCCGCGATCAGGTGATCGCCTTCGACACGGAAGTTCAACACCGGGTCGTCCGCGTCGCCGGCCCACGTGAAGCGCCGCGTCACGGCCTCGTAACGCCCTTCCAGCGCACACAGTTCCTCGCGTGTCAGCCTGGCCACCGGAGGAATCGGCGCACGTTCGACATGCTTGGTCAGTTCGCGCTCGATGAGGGTCTGCATCTCCTCCATCGCGTCGCCGTTGAAGGCGTTGATCACGATGAAATACGCGATGCCCGCTTGGCGCACGACCCCGAAACGCGAGAGGTAACCGTCGGCATCGCCGCCGTGTCCTTTCCACGGCACGCCGTCGTGAACGTAGTGGTAGATCCCCATCGCGTAGCCGTACTCCAGCCCGGCCCTGGCCGAAAGGGTCGTGCCCGGCGTCTCCAGCCGCGCGAGTTCGGTCGACGACAGGATTGCCTTGCGCTCGGGCACCAGCATCCAGTGGAGGAACCGGGCCATGTCGGCCACGGTCACGTTGAGGCCGCCGAAGGCGCGGTAGATCGTGTGCCAGTACGGGATGGGGGTGACGCCGTCCTTGTCGTAGCCGCCCGCAAGGTGGCTCCGCGTCGGCTCGTCCAGGAAGTACCCGGAATGCGTCATCCCGAGCGGATCGAGGATGCGGGTACGCACGAAATCTTCGTAGCGTTGGCCGGTGGCCTTCTCGATGACCAGGGAGGCAATGCCGGCCCCCGTGTTGGTATACGAGATGAACCGTCCGGGCGGCCATTGCACGATGCGCGAGGCCGGATTCACGGCAAAGGCCTGCGCCAGGGAGAGCGGCGACGGATCGCTGGAATCGAACTCCCGCTTGCTGAGATCGAGGAAGCCGGCGGTGTGTTCCATGAGCTGGGCCACGCGCACGGGGTCGGTGGCTTCCCACGGGTTCTCGAAGGGCGCGTCCGGCACGAGGGATCGGACGGGTGCGTCCAGCGCGTACCCCTGCTCCCGGGCCGCGATGATCGTCGCGATGCCCGTGAAGACCTTCGTGATGGAGCCGACACGCCACACGGTATCTGCATCGACAGGCACCGCGCCCTCGCGCCGGGCCACTCCACCACCGCCGAGGAAGACCGGCCCCTGGCGGTCGACGATGGCCAGCGCGTAGCCGGCGATGTGGTGCCGTTGCTGGACGGACGCCAGCGCGCCCTGCAAGGTTTCGATGTCGAAGGGCGCGGCGGGGGCCCCGTAGGCGGCGCTCACCGCCAGGGCAGCGATCGCGCGGCGGATGCGGTGTCGCAACTTGCGAGGTGATGGCACATGGCCTCCCGTCCTGGTGCGCCGTCGAGGCCTCGATTATAGGAAGCGCCGGCAGCCCGCGGGCTCGCATGCACCGCTCGATCGGGATCGAGCATCGACGCCGAAGGTCACGACGCGTGCCGCTCCGGTCACTTCCTTTGCGCTCGCGGACGGCGGCAAGGCGTCCTACCGGATGTCGCGGCGCAGCCTGACCCAGGCGATGCCCAGGCAGATGACGGCCGGCCAGAACGTGAGCGTGAAGAGCAATGCCGGTCCCACCGGATTGGGATTCGGATCCGGCCAGAGCCCGAGGGCGGAAAGCGCCGAGATCACCCCGAGCGGACTCCAACCGAGTATCACCAGGGCCGCGCCGATCTTGCCCCACCGGGTCGACAGGAGTTCCTTCACGGGCGCATGCCCTCCGTGCAAAGTGGGTGCCGCTCGTGGGCGCGCTCGATCCGCGCCATGGGATCGACCCTGGGGAGGTACGCCGTGCCGCCCCTGTGACCGCCGTGTCGACGCGACACGACCACGCAGTCGAGTGTGCGCCGATCGATGCCCTTCGCTTTCACGTTGCGCGGGCGGATGTCGGCGTCGTTGCCCGTATCGAAGAGGAGGCACTTGCCGCCCACTTCGATGAACGCGGCGCAACCCCGATCCTTCCGCATCGTCGGAGACGTGTCGAAGGCGTCGTAGGGCACGGTGATCTGCACCTTCATGGGGTCAGGCAGGGCCGAACCGCCGTGGCACCGCCCGAGAGCAGCACCGGCAGCAATGCGACGAGACACGTTTGCAAGACTTGACGCTCATCACTCCTCGCCCCTTGGTCGATGCCTTCGTCGCGGTGCACGGGTCCGGCCGACTCACGCTGCCCGATGACCGACGATGGGCGGTGAACGCTCCGGCTCCCGAAGGATGTCGGCGCGGGATCCGACTCCCGGCTCCGCAGTCCCGGCAAAACACGTCGCTCGGGTGAGCGGACGCGTCCGACGGCCGACGGAGCACTGACGACCCGGAGCCGGGGCGCACGAACCCATGAGTCGTGCGTCGACCACGGCCCTTCGGCTACGACTGCCGGCGCAACGGTCATGCCTCCCGTTCCCTGTCGTCCGTCGCAACGCCGAACGCGCCCTCGCTATCTCCCTCCAACGGAGCACGGAAGGACTTGTCCCGGAGATGGCGGTCCCTGTCTCTCAGCGTCGCAGCATCCGGAACGGACGCCTGGACACGCTTCGCATAGGCTGCGTACCGTGCCCACAGGTCCTCGAATCGAGTCCTGTTCCGTGCATCCTGGAAGTCATCCAGGACATCGCAGACACGAACGTCATACACGGTGAAATCGTCCGGATAAGGGACCGCGAGAATCGCGGAAGCCATGGGCAAACGAAAACCCCAGTCCTCGACGAGTCCCCTCAGACGCGCCTTGTGGCTTTGCGCACTTGCGACGGAACGTGTGAGCGCCTGGACCGCCATCGGCAGATCGGCACAGCCACGCCCCGGCAAACGCTTCGCCACCTTCGACTTCGCGCGATTGGCCTTCCCGATGACGATGCAGAAGAAATCGAACGCCGAGAGTTGGCCGGTGCTTCTGGAACGCGCCGAGACCTCCCCGAAGAGATAGCCTTCCAGGTCGTAGTAGCGGGCAGGATCAGTCACGGGATCGTCTTCGCGGAGATGGCTGGCCATGGCATTGTGCCGACCGGCGAGTCGAGGCGGCATCTTTCCCGCAGGACAACCCTCGGCATCGATGTTGTGCGCGATTCAGGTCGCCACCCCACGGGACGACGCGTGCCGATCGCAGCGGCCTGATCGATCATCGATTGATTGCGGTCGGTCGCGACGATGGACCCGGCCTCGGGCAGAACTTCCACCGGGCTGCGCGTCACGACGCCCGTGCCGGCGGCGATCTCGAGCACGCGTTCGAGCGATCGCGACGCCAGGCGCGGGGCCGGATCGGTTGCATCGGGCTGGAAGTTCAACGGGACGAGAGGCGACTCGCACAACGTGGGGATCGAACCGCCAGATTCCCACTCGAGTTCGGGCTTGTTCATGCTGCCTGCCTCCGCCTGAACATCAACGAAGTCCCATGGCCCCCCCGGACCCGGTAACGAAGCGCCGCCGGGAATTCCGGATGATCCGCTGAGGCTGCAACGTCGATCGGCCCCCCCTGACCTCGGACCGGCCTTCGGCCCGTGCACCGTGTTCGCGACGTTCCCGAGACCCGCTCGATCCGCCGGGTGTACGGCAGCGGAAAGGACGTCCGCATGGCGACCGCCGGAGTCAACGGGATCTTCCCTGGAGCGCGAGTTCGAGAAACGTCGTGCCCAGCACCGGGTTGTGGCGATAGGGCGCAATCGCCCGGAACCCCAGCGACTCGTAGAGGGACCTTGCGCGGGCCATCGAGGGGAGCGTGTCCAGAAGCAGGCGGGCATATCCAAGCTCTCGCGCCACGGCGATGATGCCTTCCGCGAGGTTTCGCCCCAGCCCGCGACCTCGGACTGCGGGGCTGACGTACAGCCGCTTGATTTCTCCGGCGTCACCGGCGAGAGGGCGCAATCCTGCGCACCCGACGAACCGCCGGCTGTCCTGCGCCAGGAGGAACGCGCCCTTGGGCGCCCCATACACCGCCGGCAAATTGTCCAGCTCGTGCGCAATGCCTTGGAACGCGAGATCCATGTCCAGCGAGGCCACGTAAGCCTCTACCAGCCGCCGCGCCTGGCGCCACTGGGCGGGTGAACGAGCAGGCATCAGAGGGATGGTCATCCTCGCTCCCGAGTCGTCCGCCCCACCCGATCGAAGTCTCGCAGCCGACATGCCGTCACCACGTCCCCCGGGGACTCTGCGCCAGCGGAAAAAAAAAGGGCATGCCGAAGCATGCCCTTTCTGCGGATTGCGCCTGATTCGCCGTTCAGCGCCCAGCCTGGCCGCGCTTGCGAACCGTCACGCCGATGCCGATGGCCGCCAGGGTTCCCAGGAGCAGCGGCACGCCGGGCTCCGGCAGTTGCCCGGTGGTCGGCCGCGCTTCGTAGATGTACTCCAGGCTCAGTCGTCCCTGGTTGGCCTGCGTGCCCCAGTCCGCCGACATGTCGGCAGTCCCGTTGTCGGCCCCCACCTTGACTGCCAGATTCAGAACCGTGTTGAAGGTGCCGGTGCCAATGAAGAGGGCCAGATCGCCGGGAGCCGAATAGGTCCGGCTGTTGTTGACGGACGCGGTGACGTTCAGGACCGTTTGCCCGGTGGCCCCGGTCGCGGAGAACGGGCTGCTGAACAACGTCCCGACCCCGCCGCCGATCTCGGCACTCACGGTGGGTGCGATGGAAGCATGAAGACTGTCGTCGAATCCGGGAGGACCGAAGCTGACCCTGGCGGACAACGGTGACTGCCACGTGAACACGACCTGCTGGAGCGTTCCCAGCGAGGAATCGAACTCATTGAAAGTGGAGGTGGCGCTGCCCGTAAACGTGTGGAAGCCCGGAGCGTCCTGCGAGTCTGCGGGGATGAACACGTTCCCGCTCGTGTGAATGGCGAAGTCGAAGTTCTGCGGTGTGCTGGTGATCGGCGCTGCAACGGACATCGTGACGCCGGAAAGAACACCCGCAGCAACCAGGACCGCCGTGAGGGTTTTCGTCAAATTCAGGGGGGAAGACGTCAGGGGCAATTTGAACGCCACGGCCGGAGACTCCTTCTTGTGAGTTGTTCTGCTTGTGCCCGGCGCGCGTCCGGGGACCATCTGGAGCATCAAACGGCGCCGGAGCAAGAAACGCGCTTGGCATCGCTAACTCTTGCGCCGGCTGTCGATTCGTCGATCACGTACGCTTCAGCGCCCCTCTCGTGTAAGGCGAATCGACAACATTCCCCCGTCATGGACCTCGGATCGCGTCCGGGACCGCGCGATAGACGCGCAGTCGAGGCACCTCCCGGTACACCTCCTCGAACCGCGACCGGTCGTACTCGCCCAGGAGGAACATCCGGTTGAGATTCGAGCGGTAGACCTCGTCCGGCAGGAGCAGGACTTCGATGCTGCGGTCCGGTCCGATGACGATCTCGGCGACCAGGTCGGAGGTGTTCGCATAGTCCACCCGCTTGCTCACCGTGCCTCCGTCGACGATGTCGAGCCGCCGGATCGTCCGTCCGTCGTCGAACCGGCCGGCGGCGAGATCCACCGAGGCCCTGCCGCACTCCAGGCGATCGCCGCGAAACCCGGAGCAAGGCAGCGGGAGGAAGGCGGTCGCCGCGCCGTCCTTCGTCCGGATCGGCAAGCCGGCGACGTAACGCTGCGCCATCGCCGAGCGCAGCATGTCGTGCGAGAACACGACGAACTGCGCCGCCTGAGCCGATGCCGCGGTCTCGGGTTCCGTGATCGCATGCAGCAATGCGGCGCGTTCGCGTACCTGCGCGGCAATTGCCGTGATGCCCCTGTTCCCGATCCGATCCACCCGTGCCATCGCTGCACGCAAGGCGCCCGGCGAATCGGACGCGAAGGTATGCGCGATGACATGCGTCTGCGGCGTGTACTGTGCCGAGCCGTCGTGATAGACCGTCCAGCCGGCGATGTGTGAATACGCGAATCCACGATCCCACCACGTCCACACGCGAGCCCCCGGCGGCATGCGCACCGCAGCGCGTTGCACGGCCAGCACGTCCTGCGCGGGAACGGCCGGCAAGGTCAACGGCACGGCGCGGGCCATCGCCGGCTGCACCCAGGCAAAGAACGCGACCGCCATCACCGCGTATGTGGCCAGAGACTCAGCCACGAGCCGGGTGTCGTCTCCGGTCGACACACCTGATGCATCCTGTCCGGGCGCGAGGCGAAGCCCGACCGACCGCACGGCGACGGTCAGCAGATACCCCAGGCCGAGCCCTGCAAGCGGCGCCAGGTACATCGCAAAGCGTGCGCCGCTGACGAAGGTGAATGCCCCCATGACGAGGATCGGGACCAGCGGAATGCAGTCCCGCCAATGCCGGATCGCGAGGGCGCCAAACCCGAGCAGCCCCACGGTTCCCGGGATCCAGTGGCCGAGGACGGCCCCCACCGCGCCCGGGCCTCTCGGCCCGCGCAGTTCGCTCACGGTCTCCATCACGTTGGGAAACATCGCGTCCACCAGGGACGCACCATCGCTCGTCGTGCGCCCGCTCCAGTACCGCCCGAGCAGGCTGACCGCGTTGTCCGCGCACAGCGCCAATTGCACCGGGTGACTGCAGACGATACAGACGATCACGGCGAGCGCGATCTCCCGGGCGCCGCGCCGCTGCACCATCAGCCACCCTGCGAGCGCGCTCCAGTAGAGCGCGGAGAGCGCCGCCTTCTCGTACCAGCGGAAGTACAGGTAGAGCGCGAAGCCGAGTGCGGCGGCGGTGACCAGCACACGTGGACTTCGTGCCGAGCGGTCGATGCTGAACACCAGCAGGGCCGACAGCCACGGGAAGAACAGATTCAGGCAGTCCGTATCGACGAACCCGATCTGCGTGCGCGACAGGTACACCGGGGCGAAGGCTCCGGCGAGCGCGCCCAGCAGCCCCGCGGCAGGCACGCCGAGTCGCCACGCGTAGAGAAACATCGGAATCACGAACAGGCTCGCGAGCACCGGCGTGAGGTAGAGCCCCGCCGTCTCCGCACTCCCCACCACGGGGATCAGCACCGCAATCAGCTCGGCAAGCAGCGGCATCCGCCGCGGTGTGCGCTGCGGCGCCCACTCGGCGGGCTCGCCCGTGCCGACGTACTCGGAGGCGTCCCGGGACCGTTGCAGTCGTTCGTAGTGCCGGAGCGGATCGTCGGCGTGCGCGACGAACGTTCCGTCGTGCCTCGCCTTCGCGAGCCGCAGCGAGTAGTAGGCGTCGAGCGTGGTCATGACCGGAACGCCGCCGGCGAAATGCGCGACCGGATCGGACCGCCACTGCTCCAGCGATGCCAGCCTCGCGTGAGCCGCATGAGCAGCGGCAAGGATTGCCAGGATCAGACCGAACAGGAATAGTACGTAGCGCCAGCGATGCGGGGTAGTCGTCCTGCGACCGGCAGGTGTCATCTCCATGTTCTCATTGTCCGCCGGTCAGTCGCGTCCATGCCGAAAGGAATACCGCAGGAGCCGTCGTTCTTCCGCCATGTCGGTCTCCTCGCCGGCGCCTCTGCCGTGGGTCCGCTGATCGCGTTCGCCGCGGTCCCGGTCCTCACGCGGCTGTACGACCCGATGCAGTTCGGGGTTCTCGGCACCTTCGAGGCGACACTCGCCATCGCACTGTCGTTCTGCACGCTCCGCTACCACCTCGCCATCGCCGTTCCGGAAGACGACGCAGACGCCGCGGCACTGGTCGTCGCATCCGTCGCCGCGTCAGCGTTGACCTCGCTGCTGCTGGCGGTCCTGCTTCACGCAAGCACGGTCTACGGCGGCGGGCGGCCTCCGCTCGATTCTATCGCCCGCCTGTCGTGGCTCCTGCCGATTGCCACGTTCGTCAGCGGATCGGCCCTTGCCCTCGCAGGGTGGCATACGCGCCGCCGGACACTCTTCCAGGTAGCGGCGAGCCGTGTCACGCAGGGCATCGTGCAGGTGGCGGTCCAGATCACGCTCGGCATGCTCGCCGTCCTGAATGCAGGGCTGGTGGTCGGGCTCGTGTCTGCCCGATTCTCGGCCCTGGCCGTTCTCTTCGGCCGCACCGGACTGCGGCAGGCGCTGCGGCAAGTTTCCCGCGCGCGATTGCTGGCCGCCGCGAAGCAGCACCGCCGCTTGCCCTTGGTATCCACCGGGTCCGCCATCGTGAACATCGTCGGACAGCAGCTGTCCGTGCTCATCATCGGCGTGTCCTTCGGGGTCCAGGCGGCCGGCCTCTACAGCCTGGCGTTCCTCGTCACCGTCGGACCGGCGCACCTCGTCGCCCAGGCCATCGAGCAGTCGTTCCTGTCGAGGATACGCGACGCGGAGCGCGACGCCCGTGTTCCCGAACTTGCCGACGCCGTGTTTCGTCTTCTGGTGGCCTTCACCGCGACCCCGGCCATCGTGTTCGCGACGGTGGCGCCGGATGCGTTCACCCTCGCCTTCGGTCCCGACTGGGCGCCGGCAGGCGAGTTTGCGCGATGCCTCGTGCCTTCGGTGTTCGCCGCCATCGTGGGCGCGCACCTGCCCTCGCTCGTGGTGCTCCGTCATTGGCAGCGCGCCGAGTTTCTGTTCAATCTGCTCCTGGCGGCAGCACGCTGCGGCGCGCTCCTCTGGGGAGCGCTCGCTCATGACCCGCTGCGCGCGGTCGCCGCCTACGGGGCTGCGGGGACCGTCCTGACGCTGGGCTACTCGTGTGCACTGCTGGTCGCGGAAGGCCTGAACGTGCGCGCGGTCATGACCCGAATACTCAGAGCGGTAACCGCCGGACTCCTGGTTGCCGCGTGCCTGTTGGGCATTCGTTCCGTGCTCGGGACAGCCGTCGCCTGCTTTCTTGGCTTGCTGGCCGTCGCGGCCCATGTCGCCTTCACGGCACGGCAGGCTGCGCTGCCCGCATTCGAACATCCTGCCACCACTTGAAGCGCTGCCCGCTGTTGCGGTCGATGACGGTCAAGCGATAGAGGCTGCCCGCACCGAGGACCGCGAGCAGGATTCCCAACTGCGGCAAAGCCACCTCGCGCCTGCGCAATTCCGGCCCCCCCCCGGACTGACCCCGCCTCGTCACTTCGGGCTTGTCCGCACATCCGGACGGCGGCAAGGGAAGGTATGGCTTGGCATCGGCGGCCGGCCGGAAGATTCCATGGGGCGTCTAGCCGAAGAAGCAACGGAATTCATCCCGGTCGACGACCGCCGGCGCCTGGGAAAAGTCTCGCAGTACGGGATTCGGCGGGTAGCCATGCCACTTCATGTCACCGCGCATCCAGTACAACTTCCACGTGCTGGTGTTACGGACGAAGGTCGCTATTGCCACGGGTGTCTCGATGGCCTCGCCCACCTCCTTCCAATCGGGCCGCATCTCGAAGATCTCGACGCTCCGACCGTGGATCCTGAAGCCGAGATCCAGGCGTGGCCGGACATGAAGCGTCGGACGCCGATGCGCCATGAACTTCTTGAGGTCGCGTTCGCAGCGCTTCTGCTCCCACTCAGTGAAAGCCACCGATACCTCCTCCATTGCCCAGGGCTCGACACCGATCTTGACGGGCGCCGATCGCACAAGACGAAGGCATTCCGCTGAACGCCCCGGTACACGCCGATTCGTGCAGTCTCAACGCAATGCTCCGATGGGGTTCTCGCGGGACGCCGGCTGCCCGAGTCGCTGGGCGAGTCCGATGAGAATTCCTTCGGGCCCGCGGATGTAGCAGAGCCGATAACTGTCTTCATACCGGACCACCTCGCCGACGAGCGTCGCGCCGAGCTTGCCCAGCCGACGGAGCGCATCGTCGATGTCCTCCACGGCGAACATCACGCGCAGGTAACCGAGCGCGTTCACTGGCGCTTCACGATGATCGGCAACCACGGGCGGCGCGAGAAAGCGGGACAACTCGAGCCGGCCGTGACCGTCCGGCGTACGCATCATGGCGATCTCCACGCGCATGCCGCACAACCCGGTGACGCCGTCGGCCCAGTCTCCCTGGATTGCCGCGCGCCCTTCCGCTTCGAGGCCAAGCTCGGCAAAGAACCCGATGGCGGCGTCCAGGTCCTGCACGACGATGCCGACGTTGTCCATGCGTGTGACGGTCACGATGCCGCCTCAGCGTTCATCACCGGCTCCTCGAGGGCTGACGACGCGGGGCGCAGCACGTCGTCGACCGCAAGGTATCGCGCCGGTCCGGCATCACTTCCATCACTTGACGCGCATTCTGTTGTTTCTGGCGTTGTGTTCCAACTCGCAAAGCCCGAGTTCCTCCATGAGAGGCGGCACATACACCGCGAAGCGACCGCGCAGGCCCTTCTTCAGGCCATACCAGCCACCGATCGGGTTCGCATCCGAACGCCCCCATGCCTCTACGGTTCCCTCCTTGGCCGGCTTCTGCTCATCCGCCCCGCCCAATTCCACCCAGTCGCCTGCCTTCTGGAGCATGGCACGCAGGTCGTCGATACACCGCGCGTCGTAGTGCAGCACTGTGCCGCCCACCGTGCATACGAGGATCTTCCTGCCGTCCTTCTCGTCGATATGCATCGTGTACTCGGCCGTGCCCGGCGGCGTCTTCAGTCTCCACGGATTGTCCTTCGAGCAGTCCGGCAAGGTTGTCATGGCATCCCCCTGAGGCGGTAGATGAGTCGCGATTGCTGTGACGTCGGTCGCCGGACCTGGTCTGTGCAGCAACCGGATCGGATCGTCGCGTCGCTTCGCGCGCACGATCCAACCTCAATCGTTGTCCTGGATCGGTTCGACCCGTTGCCGCCGGCTGCAGCGGACCTGAAGCAGCATGGCGCCCATGAGATCTTCCGGCGCGATGTTCGGGCGACCGCATCTGACATCGCCTTCGTACATTGCCGAGAACTCGGCGTCCGAATTCGCCGGCGCGTCGATGACCCAGGCACGAATCGGTCGCAGCGAATGCTTTGGAGGAACAAAGTCCTCGAGCTTCACCGAGGTGAACAGCGCGTGGTTGCAGGCGTCGGCGCCACGCATCGGTGGCTCGCTCCGTCTCGTTCGACAACTCGATCGTCGGCTGTGGCGGCGAGCTCGCCAATTGGCATTCTCAACCGCCTGCCAACGAAAAAGCCCCGGACCAAGGGGGCTTCTTGCTACTTGCTACTTGCTGCAAGCATTCCGCATACGGGCGGATGTTGCGCAAGTGTTGGATTCTACTGGCGGAGGTGGTGAGATTCGAACTCACGAACGGTTGCCCGTTGCCGGTTTTCAAGACCGGTGCAATCGACCACTCTGCCACACCTCCTGCAACTGCTTTCAAGACCGGTACCGCCATCCCCTCGGCCACGCATCCTGTGTCGGACAGAACCCCGAGCCGGTACGCCCGCGTGAGAGGCGTCGGTGCGGCACCCCCTTGAACGGCGCGCGAAGCGCCCGATCTGTCCAGCGCTCGCGGAAATCGGCCCTCGAGACAGGCGAATTCTACCCACTGCGTCCCCTGCTCCACCATTGGAATTGAAACTCCGGACGGCTTCTCGTAGTCTTAGCCTTTGTTTTCCCACACCCACGAGGGGTTACGCACATGCAACCTAACGTACAAGTGTTGACCGGTTCCCGGGCGCTTGGACAGTCGCAGCAAAAGGTTCTCCGCAACACCTATCTCCTGCTCGCGCTCACGATGGTGCCGACCGTCTTCGGCGCCGTGCTGGGCATGTCCACCTCCGGCATCGTTCTCCAGCACCCGGTCATCGCCAGTCTGGTGATGCTGGGGGCGGTCATCGGCCTCCAGTTCGCGATTGCCGCCAACCGCAACAGCGGCCTGGGCGTCGTGCTGCTGCTGTGCATGACCTTCATCCTCGGTTGGTGGCTCGGGCCGATGCTGAATTTCGCCCTCGCGCTGAAGAACGGTCCGCAGTTGGTCGGCATGGCCGCTGCCGGCACGGGCGGTATCCTGCTCGCGATGAGTGCTGTCGCCACCACGACGAAGCGCGATTTCAGCTTCATGGGCAAGTTCCTGATGATCGGCATGATCGTGCTTCTGATCGCCAGCTTCGCGAACATGTTCCTGCACCTGCCCGCCCTGTCGCTGACCATCTCCTGCCTCGCCATCGGTGTGTTCTCGATGTTCCTGCTCCACGACGTCAGCCGCATCGTGAACGGGGGCGAGTCCAACTACATCATGGCCGCGACTGGCGTGTACATGAGCCTGTTCAACATATTCGTGAACCTGCTGAACCTGCTGATGGCATTCGCGGGCGATCGCGAATAGCGGATCTCCACCGCGTCACGGCGGTGCAACAGGAAAGGGCGGCTGCGGCCGCCCTTTTTTTCGCATTGATCAGGGGCGCATGAACAGCGCGATGGATTCCACATGCGCGGTGTGCGGAAACATGTTCACCACTCCCGCCCCCTTCAGCGCGTACCCCAGCACGTTCACGAGCACGCCCGCGTCCCGGGCGAGGGTCGACGGGCTGCACGACACGTAGACGATGCGCCGGGGCGGCGCCGCTTCGAGCGCCTTGACGAGCGCGATGGCGCCGTCCCTGGGCGGATCGATGAGCATGCCGTCGAAGGGCCCCAGTGCGAGCAGTTCGTCGGGCGTGACGGTGAACAGATCGCGCGCGCGGAACTCGGCACGGTCACCCAGGCGGTTCGTCGCCGCGTTGGCGGCCGCGCGGCGCACCAGTGCCTCGCTCCCCTCGATGCCTGTCACTCGGGCACCCAGCGCGGCCATCGGCAACGAGAAGTTGCCCAGGCCGCAGAACATGTCCGCCATCCTCTCCCCGGGCTGCGGCGCCAGAAGCGTCATCGCCCGACGCACGAGGACGCGGTTGATCTCGTGATTGACCTGCGTGAACTCGGTGGGCGCGAACGGCAATCTCACACCATATTCGGGCAGGCGATACTCGAGAGACGTGCCTTCGGCAGGCGCCAGCGCGTGCACCGTTTCGGGCCCCTTCGGTTGCAACGCAATGCGCAGCCCCCATTCCCGAGCGAACGCCTCCAGGCGCATCACGTCGGCAGATGACAGCGGTGCCAGGATGCGAAACACCAGCATCTCGGGGCCCTCGCCGACGGCCAGTTCGATCTGCGGCACGCGATCCGGGATCGACAAGCCGCCGATGAGTGCCCGCAACGGCAGGAGCATGCGCGAGATCTTTTCGGGCAGGACGTGGCACTCCGCCATTTCGACGACATAGCTGCTGCGCTTCTCGTGGAAACCGACGAGCACCCCGCCTTTCTTGACCACCCTACGCACCGACAGTCGGGCACGGTAGCGATATCCCCATTCGGGTCCGTGTATGGCCGGAAACAGGACCTCCGGCACGACGTTCCCGATGCGGGCGAGACAGTCCTCGAGCACGCGTTGCTTCACCGCAACCTGGGATCTCGGTTCGAGGTGCTGCATGCTGCATCCACCACACGTCCCGAAGTGCCGGCAGCGAGGCGGCACGCGCTGGCTGCTGCCGCGGACGATGCGCTCGGTCATTGCCGTCTCATGGGACGGCTTCGTGCGAAGCGTCCGGATCTCGGCCGTTTCACCGGTCAGAGCACCGTCCACGAAGACCACCTTGCCGTCCACGTGTGCAACGCCCTTGCCTTCGTAGTCGAGCGACTCGATCGTGACCGTGCGCCGCACCGCCGGCTTCATGCGGCCGTCCAGGCGGCCAGGAATTCCCGCCAATGGTCCCCGGGGAGTTTTTCGAGGCTCGATCGCACCAGCGCGCATTCCCGCGCATGGCCGGCTGCATCGAGCGCGCCGCGCATCAACTGGAATCGCAGGTACACGAGGTACGTGTTCACGACGTCGGTCTCGCAGTAGTCCCGGATTCCCGCGATCCGGCCCGACTGGAATTCGTCCCACACCCTCCCGCCGCCCATGCCGAGCTTGCCGGGCAGGCCAAGCAGCTGGGCAAGATCGTCCAGCGGCGCGCTGGCACGCGGCTGATACAGGGCGAGAAGGTCCATCAGATCGAGATGTCGCGAGTGATAGCGACTGATGTAGTTGTTCCACTTGAACTCGCGATCGTCCTCGCCCATGTCCCAGTAGCGGCCGGCCGCCACGCCATGGACCAGCCCACGGTAATGCAGCACGGGGAGATCGAATCCGCCGCCGTTCCACGAGACGAGTTGCGGCGAATAGCGCTCGATACCCTCGAAGAACCGCCGGATCAGCGAGCCCTCGGGCTCGCCCGGCTCACCGAGGGACCAGACCTTGAAGCTGTCCCGGTCGCGCAGCACGCACGAGATGCACACCACGCGATGCAGGTGGTGCTGCAGGAAGTCCGACCCGGTCGCTTCACGCCGGGCCTGGAAGGCGAGTTCCGCCACCTGGGCGTCGGAAACGTCATCGCCGTGACCTCGAAGCCGGCGCAGTCCGGCAACATCGGGCACGGTCTCGATATCGAAGACGAGGACGGGAGTCACGGCGGGGAGCCTGAGGGCGGAGTCCGGAAGGGCGCCGATTCTACCGCCCGGCACACCGCTTGCGTCATCGAGTGCCCCAGCGAAACGGGCTTCCCGGATGCCGCTTTCCCTCCTGTGCGCAGGGATGGCCGGTGTTAGGATTCCGGGCCCGGGGCCTGCCGGCCCGGATCGCGATACTCACAGGGGACAACGTCAATTGAAGCTGGAAGAGATCTCGGGACCCGCCGTCGAATTGAACGCCCCCGATTGGGTCCGTCATGGCGCATTGAAACAATGGGTGAGTCAGGTTGCCGCGCTGACGCGTCCGGACAGAATCGTGTGGTGTGACGGCACCCAGGCGGAGTACGACCGTCTCTGCAGCGAACTCGTCGACGCCGGGACGTTCCGCCGCCTGAACGCGGCCAAGCGCCCGGGCAGCTACCTGTGCTGGTCGGATCCCAGCGACGTCGCCCGCGTCGAGGATCGCACCTTCATCTGCTCCATCCACAGACACGATGCCGGCCCCACCAACAACTGGATGGCTCCGGCCGACATGAAGGAGCGGCTCAACGGACTGTTCAACGGCTGCATGCGGGGACGCACGATGTATGTGGTGCCCTTCAGCATGGGGCCGCTCGGCTCGCCCCTGTCGCATATCGGCGTCGAAATCACGGACTCTGCCTACGTGGCAGTGAGCATGCGGGTGATGACGCGGATGGGGCGTGGTGCCGTCGACGTGCTCGGCGAGACCGGCGCGTTCGTTCCCTGCCTGCACTCGGTCGGCGCACCGCTGGCGCCCGGCCAGAAGGACGTCGCGTGGCCCTGCAACAAGGACCACAAGTACATCGTCCACTTCCCCGAGGAAAACGCGATCTGGTCGTTCGGCAGCGGCTACGGCGGCAATGCACTGCTCGGGAAGAAGTGCTTCGCGTTGCGCATCGCGTCGAGCATGGGACGCGAACAGGGCTGGCTTGCGGAACACATGCTGATTCTCGGCGTCGAGTCGCCCGAGGGCGAGAAGACGTATGTTGCCGCTGCCTTTCCGAGCGCCTGCGGCAAGACCAACTTCGCGATGCTGATACCGCCCGAGGCCTTCAATGGCTGGAAGGTGACGACCATCGGCGATGACATCGCCTGGATCAAGCCGGGCCCCGACGGGCGGCTCTACGCCATCAATCCGGAGTTCGGTTTCTTCGGTGTCGCGCCCGGCACCTCGTACCAATCGAATCCCAACGCGATGGACACGCTCCGCAGCAATTGCGTGTTCACCAACGTGGCGCTGACCGATGACGGGGACGTCTGGTGGGAAGGCATGACCGATGAACCGCCCGCGCACCTCGTCGACTGGCAGGGTCAGGACTGGACGCCGGATTGCGGACGCAAGGCCGCCCATCCCAATGCGCGATTCACCGTGCCGGCGTCGCAGTGTCCGTCGCTGGATCGCGACTGGGAACGGACCGAGGGCGTGCCGATCTCCGCGTTCATCTTCGGCGGCCGACGCAGCACCACGATGCCGCTGATCGTGCAGAGTTTCAGCTGGACCGACGGGGTGTATCTCGCGGCGACGATGGGTTCCGAAACGACGGCCGCCGCCGCGCACAAGGTCGGAGAAGTCCGTCGCGATCCGTTCGCGATGCTGCCTTTCTGCGGCTATCACATCGGCGACTACTTCGATCACTGGCTCGAGACCGGCGTGTCCATCACCCGGCCGCCGCGCATCTTCTGCGTGAACTGGTTCCGCAAGAACGCCGAGGGCAAGTTCCTCTGGCCCGGTTACGGCGAGAACATGCGCATCCTGAAGTGGATCGTGGACCGCTGCCAGGGCCATTCGCGCGCGGTGGAAAGCCCGCTCGGCTGGATGCCCACCGAAAACGACATCGAATGGAAGGGATTGCCCGACAGCGTCCGGGCAAGCTTCCGGGAAGCGATGACCCTGCGCCGTGAAGACTGGATGCGGGAACTGCTGCTCCACGAGGAATTGTTCGTGAAGCTGTACGACAAGCTCCCGAAGGAGTTCGTGCTCAAGCGCGAACTGCTGCTCGCGGCACTGTGGCGGGCGCCCGAGGAATGGACGCCCACCGCCTGACGTAGCGCTCCGCCCGCCGCCGCGCGCGGCTACCCGAAGATGCCGGTGGAGAGGTAGCGGTCGCCCCGATCGCAGACGATCGTCACGATCACGGCGTCCTCCAGTTCCTTCGACAACGCCAGCGCGGCCCACGCGGCCCCGCCGGCCGAGATGCCCGGAAAGATGCCTTCCTCGCGCGCCATGCGGCGCGCAGTCTCCTCGGCGTCGGCCTGACTGACGTCCATCACACGGTCGACCCGCGACCGATCGAAGATGCTGGGCAGATAGGCTTCCGGCCACTTGCGGATGCCCGGGATCCGCGACCCATCCGTCGGCTGGCAGCCGATGATCTGGATGGCCGGATTCATCTCCTTCAGGTAGCGCGAGCACCCCATGATGGTGCCGGTCGTGCCCATGCTGCTGACGAAGTGCGTGACCTTGCCGGCGGTGTCGCGCCAGATCTCCGGTCCGGTGCCGCGATAGTGCGCCAGCGGGTTGTCCGGGTTGGCGAACTGGTCGAGCATCCGCCCTTCGCCGCGCTTCTGCATCTCGATGGCGATATCCCGCGCGGCCTCCATGCCACCGGCCTTGGGCGTGAGCACGAAGGCGGCACCATACGCGGCCATCGTCTGCCGGCGCTCGACGGACAGGTCTTCCGGCATCACCAGCACCATGCGGTAGCCCCGAGTCGCCGCCACCATGGCCAACGCAATGCCCGTGTTGCCGCTGGTCGGCTCGATCAGGGTGTCTCCGGGGCGGATTTCACCGCGCGACTCGGCCCCGAGGATCATCGACAGCGCAGGCCGGTCCTTCACCGACCCGGCCGGATTGTTGCCTTCGAGCTTTCCGAGGATCACGTTGGTGGTCCGGCCGGGCATGCGCTTGAAGCGCACCAGCGGCGTGTTGCCGACGAAGTCGTCGAGGATCGGATAGGTCATGGTCACGCCGGCATCAGGCGGCATCGGCCTGCAGCCAGGTCACATAGCGCGCCACCCCTTCCTCGACGGTCAGGAATGGCGCCGTGTAGCCGGCCTCCCGAAGCTTGGTCATGTCGGCCTGCGTGAAACTCTGGTACTTCGCCTTCAGCCCCTCGAAGAACGGCATGTACTCGAGGAGCCCCTGAGCCACGAGTTCGTCGCGGGAGAGCGACGGGTCGCCACCGGCCCGACGCAAGGCATTGACCGTGGCGCACGCCACGTCGTTGAAGGTCTGGGATCGTCCGGTGCCGAGATTGAAGATGCCCGATACGTCCGGGTGATCCATCAGCCAGAGATTCACCGCCACCACGTCCTCGACCGAGACGAAGTCCCGCCGCTGCTCGCCGGGACCGTATCCCCCGCTCCCCTCGAACAGCTTGACCTTGCCGTCTGCGCGGAACTGGTTGAAGCAGTGGTAGGCCACCGACGCCATGCGAGCCTTGTGCGATTCGCGCGGTCCGTAGACGTTGAAATAGCGCAGGCCGACGACCTGTCCCGAAAGCGAATCCCACTGGCGGCGCACCACCTGATCGACCAGGAACTTGGAGTAGCCGTAGACGTTGAGCGGCTTCTCGCAGGCCCGGTCCTCGCGGAACTCCGGACCGGCGCCGTAGACGGCCGCCGACGACGCAAAGACCAAGCGAGCCTGTTCCGCCTGGCACCACTCGAGAAGCGTGAGCGTGTACCGGTAGTTGTTGTCCATCATGTAGCGGCCGTCGGCGCCCATGGTGTCGGAGCACGCACCGTTGTGGAAGACGAGTTCAACGTCACCGTCGAACGCACCGTCCACGAGCGCCTCGATGAAATCCTCCTTGTCCCAATAGTCCGCAATATCGCAATCCGTGAGGTTGCGAAACTTGTCGGCCTTGGTGAGATTGTCGACCGCGATGATGTCGCGGATTCCCCGGTCATTGAGTCCCTTGACCAGGTTCGACCCGATGAAGCCGGCGGCGCCAGTGACGACGATCATGCGTTGCCTCCTTCCCCCAGAGCGTTGAGCAGTTCGTCCGGCGTCGCCACCGCCGTTCCCAGTTTGCCGACCACGATGCCGGCAGCGACATTGGCCCAGTGCACGGCGTCCTCGAAGGGACGGCCGGCCGCGAGCAGTGTGCCGAGCGTGGCGATGACGGTGTCTCCCGCACCGCTCACGTCGAAGACTTCCTTGGCCACCGTCGGGACATGCAGGGCGCCCACATCGCGATAGAGCGTCATCCCCTCCTCGCTGCGTGTGACGAGCAGGCCTTCGAGCGCGAGATCCCGCCGCAGTCGCTGCGCCTTCTCCTGCAGTTCCGCCTCGCTGCCCCAGTTCCCGGCGACCTGCCGGAATTCCGAGCGATTCGGCGTGAGCAGCGTCGCGCCGCGATAGCGCGCGTAGTCGTCGCCCTTCGGATCCACCAGCACCGCCTTCGCGTGCCGCCGCGCGCTGTCGATCATCCGGGCGATGTGCTGGAGGCCGCCCTTGCCGTAGTCGGACAGAATGACGAGGTCCACGTTCGGCAACCGGCGCTCGAATTCCGCGAGCTTGGACATGAGGGCTTCGTGCCCGGGCGCCGTCTCGAAGTCGATGCGGAGCAACTGCTGTTGACGTCCGATCACGCGCAGCTTGACCGTGGTCGTGATGTCCGTGTCCCGCTGCAGGGAGGCCCTGATGCCATCGGCACGGAGCAGGTCGTCGATGAGCCGGCCAGGCTCGTCGTCGCCGACGACGGCGAGCAACTCCGCCTGCGCACCGAGCGCGGCCACGTTGCGAGCGACGTTCGCAGCGCCGCCCAGCCGCTCTTCCGAGCGTCCGATCTTCACGACCGGCACCGGCGCCTCGGGCGAGATGCGGTTCACGTCGCCGAACCAGTATCGATCGAGCATCACGTCGCCCACCACCAGCACGCGCGCGCCGCGCATCGCGGCCAGGGTTTCATTGGCTGTCATCGAACGCCTCACGAAGGAGAGACTGCCGCCTCGACTTCCGCAATCATGCCCCGCAGCGCCGCCACGGGATCGGGCGCCCGGGTGATCGGACGGCCGATCACGAGATAGCTCGAGCCGTCGGCAATCGCCCGACCGGGCGTCGCAATGCGCGCCTGGTCATCGGCATCCGCGTCGGCAGGCCGGATGCCCGGCGTCACGAGGTCGAATCCCGGGCCGAAAGCCGCGCGCATGGCCTTGGCCTCCTGAGCGGAACACACCACGCCGTCGAGCCCTGCCCCCTTGGCGAGGCTCGCCAGACGAACCGCCACCTCACCGGCGGAATCCCCGGACAGGCCGAGTTCGCGGAGATCTTCCGAGGCCATGCTCGTGAGCACAGTCACCGCAATCAGTTTGGGCCGATGGGTGAACTTCTCCACCGCTTCACGCGCCGCCGCCAGCATGCGCGTCCCGCCCAGCGCATGGACGTTGACCATCCACACGCCCAGGCGCGCCGCCGCCGTGCAGGCCTGCGCAACCGTGTTGGGAATGTCGTGGAACTTGAGATCGAGGAAGACGCTGAAGCCGGCGACCTGAAGCGCCGACACGAGCCCCGGGCCCGCGCTCACGAACAGTTCCTTCCCGACCTTCACCCGGCATTCGCGCGGAGGCAAGCGCTTCGCGAACGCGAGCGCCTCGTCTCCGGAGGGGAAGTCGAGGGCGACGATGATGCGGGGATCGTGGTTGACATTCATTGCGTGCATCTCGTGAGGCCGTCCAGGCCGGGGAATGGTTCTCGGGTGGGCGATCTGGCGGCAATCGCCTGATCGTCGATCCCCAGCACGCTGGGGCCCCTCGCCGGGTGGCTCATGCCGTCGCCTCTTCCGCTTCCGTGCAACGTGCTCCCTCTCCGCGTCGGCGCCTCAGCGGCAATCGCCTGGCCGTCGATCCCCAGCACGCTGGGGCCCCTCGCCGGGTGGCTCATGCCGCCATCTCTCGCTCTTCCGCTCGGCGCGGCACGTAGCTTTCCCACGCATGGCAGGCGGGGCAATGCCAGTAGAACTGGCGGGCGCGGAAGCCGCAGCTGTCGCAGCGGTACAAGGACAAGCTGCGGGAATGCTGCTGGATCAGGTTGCGCGTGAGTTCGAGGTCGCCCCGACGATCCGCAGCCGCGTCCGCCAGTTGCATCTCGATCAATCGATTGAGTCCGACCAGCGTGGGGTTGCGGCGAAGTTCGTCGCGCAGGAGTTCGTATGCCGGCGCGCTGCCCTGCCCTTCCAGCGTCGCCTGGTAGAGCGACTGCAGCAGATCGAGCGAGGGATAACTGGCGAGATAGCCGCTCAACAACTGCAGCCCCTGCTCCGGCCGCCCCAGCTTGGCGTGAGCACCCAGCAGGCGATCGGCGACCAGCGGGAGGTAGGCGGGATTCTGCCCCTCGATGCGCTTCCACGTCTCGATGGCTTCCTCGACGCGACCGGTCTGCCATTCGACGTCACCGAGAATCATGCTGGCACGCGTGCACTTGCGGTTCACCGCCAGGGCTTCGTCCGCATACTTGCGGGCGGTCTCGAGACGCTGGTGGAGCATCTCCCCGCTGGCCAGCTCGCAATAGAAATGGGCGATGTCCTTGGCACTCGATTCGCCGCTGATCGTGTCCATCTTGCGGGAAGTCTCGATCGCCTTGAGCCAGTCCTTCTCCTGCTCGTAGATCTCGAGCAGATAGCGCAGGCCCTGCTGCTCGAGGTTCGTGCCGATCAGGCGCTGGAACATCTCCTCGGCGCGGTCCAGCAGACCGGCCTTCAGGTAGTCCTGCCCCAGCTCGAAGAGGGCCGACAGGCGCTGCTCCTGGCCGAGGTCCTCGCGGTCGAGGATGTTCTGGTGCATGCGAATGGCGCGCTCCAGCTCTCCGCGCCGACGGAAGAGATTGCCGAGTGCGAAATGCAGCTCGACGGTCTCAGGTTCGACCTTCACGACCTCGATGAAGGCTTCGATGGCCTTGTCGGGCTGTTCGTTGAGCAGGAAGTTCAGGCCACGGAAGTACGAATGGGGCAGGCGCCGGGACTCGGTGACGAGCTGCTTGATGTCGATACGGGCGGCGAACCAGCCCAGGGCAAAGAACAGCGGGAGCGCCAACAACCACCAGGTTTCGAATTCCATCCGGTTTCGCTATGCGTCCGCGGCCGCGCGTGACTCCGGGTCAGGCTGCGGAATCTGTCTCTTCAACTGGGCGATCTGTCTGCGTTGCTTCAGCAGATAGCCGAGCGAGGCCAGGATACCGGCCCCGGTCCCGACGACGAAGACGATCAACAGCACCACGACCAGTGGCGCCTGCCATGCCGTTCCGAAGTAATACCGCACCGTGACCGGTGCGGTGTTCTTCATGGCGAATCCGAGCAGCAGTGCGAAGACCACCAACCGGAGCAGCCAACCGAGCAAGCGCATCGTCCCGCCTCGCAGGATGCGGCGCCCGCCGGTCAGGAAGCCGACGTGCTGGTCGAGACGGCGGCCGCTTCCGCAGCCACCCCGATGTCGTCATCCGAATCGTCGACGTCACCGGCCGCGCGCAGGTCCACGCGCTCGCGCAATTCCTTCCCCGCCTTGAAATGGGGCACGTACTTGGCCGGCACCTGCACCTTCTCGCCGGACTTCGGATTGCGCCCCACGCGCGGCGGTCGATAGTTCAGCCCGAAACTGCCGAACCCGCGAATCTCGATGCGCTCGCCCTGCGACAGGCTCTTCGCCATCGCATCGAGAATCATCTTGACCGCCAGTTCGGCATCAGCGGCACCGAGCTGGGGGAAATGCCCCGCCAGCTTGGCAATCAGTTCGGACTTGGTCATCGCACCCCTCTTACTGGGCGGCGTTCTTGTTGTCCAGCTTCGCCTTCAGCAGAGCGCCCAGGTTCGTCGTACCGGCGTTCGTCGGGCTTTCGGAAGCGACGCGCTGCATGGCCTCGGTCTCTTCCGCGAAGTCCTTCGCCTTGATCGACAGGTTGATGGTGCGGTTCTTCCGATCGATGTTGATGATCATCGCCGTGACCTTGTCGCCTTCACGCAGGTGCGTGCGGATGTCTTCCACGCGGTCGCGCGAAACTTCCGATGCCCGCAGGTAACCCTCGACTTCCCCGTCCAGGGCCACGACGGCCCCCTTCGGGTCGATCGCCTTGACGACACCTTCGACCACGGAGTTCTTGTCGTGGGCCGAGATATAGTTGCTGAACGGATCGCCCTCGAGCTGCTTGATGCCCAGCGAGATGCGCTCGCGTTCGACGTCGATGCCGAGCACGACGGCCTCGACTTCCTCGCTCTTCTTGTAGTTGCGCACGGCCTCCTCGCCGGCCACGTGCCACGACAGGTCGGACAGGTGAACCAGGCCGTCGATCCCGCCCGGCAGGCCGATGAACACGCCGAAGTCGGTGATGGACTTGATCTGACCCTTGACCTTGTCGCCCTTCTTGTAGGTCGTGGAAAACTCTTCCCACGGATTGGACATGCACTGCTTCATGCCCAGGGAGATGCGGCGGCGGTCCTCGTCGATCTCCAGGATCATGACTTCGACCTCGTCGCCCAGCTGGACGACCTTGGAGGGATGGACGTTCTTGTTGGTCCAGTCCATTTCCGAGACGTGGACCAGACCTTCGATGCCGGATTCGATCTCGACGAACGCACCGTAGTCGGTCAGGTTCGTGACCTTGCCGAACAGGCGGGTCCCGGTCGGGTAGCGGCGACCGAGGCCGACCCACGGATCTTCGCCGAGCTGCTTCAAGCCCAGGGAGACGCGGTTCTTTTCCTGGTCGAACTTGAGGACCTTCGCCTCGACTTCGTCGCCCACCGCGAGGACTTCCGACGGGTGCTTCACGCGACGCCAGGCCAGGTCGGTGATGTGCAGCAGGCCGTCGATGCCGCCCAGATCCACGAACGCGCCGTAGTCGGTGATGTTCTTGACGATGCCCTTGACCACCGCGCCTTCCTGCAAGGTCTCGAGCAGCTTCTGGCGTTCCTCACCCTGGGTGGCTTCGACCACTGCACGACGGGAAACGACCACGTTGTTGCGCTTGCGGTCGAGCTTGATGACCTTGAACTCGAGCTGCTTGCCCTCGTAGGGGGTGGTGTCCTTGACCGGACGTGTATCCACGAGCGAACCGGGCAGGAACGCGCGGATGCCGTTGATCATCACCGTCAGACCGCCCTTCACCTTGCCGGTGATCAGGCCCTGCACCAGCGAACCGGCTTCCAGTGCCTGTTCCAGCTGCGTCCAGGCGGCGAGCCGCTTGGCCTTGTCGCGGGACAGGCGGGTCTCGCCATAACCATCCTCGAGCGCCTCGATGGCCACGGAGACGAAATCGCCTTCCTTGGCCTCGACCTCGCCACGATCGTTGCGGAATTCCTCGATGGGAATGAAGCTTTCGGACTTGAGGCCCGCATTGACGACGACGTGGTTGGCGTCCACCCGGACCACTTCGGCCGTGATGACCTCGCCGGAGCGCATTTCCTGGCGTGTCAGGCTTTCCTCGAAGAGCGCTGCAAAGCTTTCGGGGGCGGAAGTGATGGGTTGGGTTGAGTTAGTCATGGATGAGAGGTTCTGAAAGAGGTCAGACCCGGCGGTGAGGACGGGCATGGTTGGTTGGGGTTCGCCGTCGGCGGCTTCCACCCCGGGGAGGGGTCGGGCGGCCGCTGCCGGCACCTGGAACTACCGGCCCGCGCGTTCGCGGAACCAGCTTACGATCCGATCGCTCGCGGCTTCCGGCGTCACTCCGGTGGTATCGAGCTCGAGCGCATCGGGGGCTTTCGCCAGAGGGGCCGTCGACCGTTGCGCGTCCCGCGCATCGCGTTGAGCGATCTCTAGCAAAAGGGCAGGAAGGCTAGCACGCATTCCTTTTCCTATCAACTGTTTATATCGTCGGTCGGCGCGCGCCTCGGCAGAGGCGGTCAGATACACCTTGAGCGCGGCATCGGGAAAGACGACCGTCCCCATGTCACGCCCCTCGGCAACCAGCCCGGGCCGTGCGCGGAACGCCCGTTGCCGCCACAGGAGTGCATCCCGCAACCTCGGCAACACGGCAATGGTCGACGCGCCGGCGGACACGCGTTCTTCTCGGATCGCGTCCGTGACATCTTGACGGTCGAGGTGCACGCGCCCCTCGAAGAAGTCGATGTCGATGCTTTCGGCACAGGCGGCGATTCCGGCTTCGTCGTCCAGTGCGACGCCGCGACGCAAGGCCGCCAGCGCAACGAGCCGATACAGCGACCCGCTGTCCAGCGCGCGAAATCCGAGGGCGCGGGCCACGAGATCGCCGACCGTGCCCTTGCCCGATGCGGCCGGTCCGTCGATCGCGATGATCGGGACCGTCTCGACACGACCGACCTCGGCCAGCCGTTCGAAGTAGTCGGGAAAGGTCTTGGCCACACAGGCCGGATCCTGGATGCGCACCGGCACCCCGGCCAGCGTGGCAAGTGACAGGCACATCGCCATGCGGTGGTCGTCATACGTCGCCACCGAGGCTCCGTCGATCCGCCGGACCGGCGTCACCCGAAGGTAGTCCGCGCCCTCTTCGACCGTCGCGCCGAACTTGCGCAATTCGGTGGCCATCGCCGCCAGACGATCGGTTTCCTTCACGCGCCAGCTCGCCACGTTCCGCAGCGTGCACGGCGCGTCGGCGAACAACGCGACCACCGCCAGCGTCATCGCGGCATCGGGGATGTGATTGAGATCCAGATCGAACGCACGGATCCGGCCGTCCGGCGGTCGGCGCGCTTCCATCCAGTTGTCACCCCACGCGATCTCGGCGCCCGCGGCCTGCAGCGCTTCGGCAAATCGCACGTCGCCCTGGATGCTGCCCCGTCCCACCCCGAGCACGCGCACGGGTCCCCCGCCGATGGCGCCCGCTGCCAGGAAATAGGACGCGCCCGAGGCATCTCCCTCGACGGAGATTTCGGCGGGCGCCACGTAGTGCGCCCCGCCAGGAATGCGGAAACGCGACCACCCATCCCGCTCCACGATCACTCCGAACTTCGCCATCAGGTTGAGGGTGATGTCGATGTAGGGCTTGGAGATCAGTTCGCCGACGACCTCGATCTCGGCGTCCACGTCGAGCAGCGGCAACGCCATGAGCAATGCCGTGAGGAACTGCGACGAGACGTCGCCGCGGACCGGCACAGGCCCGGTCAGCCTCAGATCCGCGCCTCTCAGGTGCAGGGGCGGATAGCCATCCTGGCCGAGGTAGTCGATGCGGGCGCCGAGCGAGCGCAATGCATCCACGAGATCGCCGATCGGCCGCTCATGCATGCGCGGTACGCCGGAGAGTCGGTACGCCCCGCCAGCCACTGCGAGCGCCGCAGTCAGGGGTCGGAAGGCCGTTCCGGCATTGCCCAGAAACAGGTCGGCATCGCGCACCGGAAACTGCCCGCCGCAACCATGCACGATCACCGCGCCGCCCGCCGCGTCACCGTCGACCCGGACGCCGAGCGTCGCCAGGGCTTCCAGCATCCTTCGCGTGTCGTCCGAATCGAGCAGGTCGTGAATCGTCGTCGTGCCGACGGACAGCGCCGCCAGCAGCAGCGTGCGGTTGGAAATGCTTTTCGACCCAGGCAGACGGACCGTGCCCTCGGCACGCGCCAGCGGAGGCAGATCGAGGTGTTCGGGGTAGACGCGACGTCCGCTCATCGGGCGGTCTCCCGGGTGCGAAGCCACGCATTCCGGGCATCGCGCGCCCTCGTGAACGCGGCTTCGAGTTGCGCGGCATCGCCTGCAGCCACCGCGCGGCGCATCTCGGCGAGCGCCGCGGAGAACGCGTCGAGTTCGCTCACGAGCGCATCGCGATTCGCCACACAGATGTCGCGCCACATCTCGGGGGAACTGGACGCGATGCGCGTGAAGTCGCGGAACCCGCCGGCGGCGTACTCGAACAGGCGCGGCGCCTCGGGCCGTGCCGCGAGCATCTCGACGAGCGCGAACGCCAGCGCGTGCGGCAGATGGCTCACGGCCGCGAACACCGCATCGTGTTCCGCGGGCGACATTTCGGTGACACGCGCCCCGCATGCGGCCCACAACGCGCGCGTGCGTGCGGTCGCCGCTGGATCCGTTTCCGGCAACGGGGTCAGCACCACGTTCCGGCCCGCATACAGATCGGCTCTGGCGGCCTCCACGCCGGAGTGTTCGGCGCCGGCGATCGGATGGGCCGGCACGAATCGGGACAGACGCCCGCCCAGTTGCGCCCGCGCCACGGCGACGACATCCTGTTTCGTGCTGCCCCCGTCGGTCAGGACCGTATCGGGCCCGATGGCAGGCAACGCATCACGGATCACCTTGGCGAACTGCCCGACCGGTACGGCGAACAGCGCCGCGTCCGCGCCCTCCAAACCGTCGGCGGGCGTGGGCGCGATCTCGTCGATCACGCCGAGGGCCAGGGCGCGCTCCAGGTTGCCGCGGCTGCGACCGATACCGACGACACGTTCGACGGCCCGCGCCTGTTTCAACGCCAAAGCACAGGAGCCGCCGATGAGGCCGACGCCCACGACGGCGAGACGACGAAACGGCACCATCTCGATCAGCGGTGCCGCGCAGCCCCGCCGAGCACCCTGGAGAAGGCGGACAGGAAGCGTTCGTTCTCTTCGGGCAGCCCGATGCTCACCCGCAGCCATTCGGGCATGCCGTAACCGCCGATCGGCCGGACGATCACGCCTTCGCGGAGGAGGCTCTGGTAGATCTCCCCGCCCTTGCCCGCGTGGACGCAGACGAAGTTGCCGCGCGAGGGGATGTGCGAGACGCCGAGGCGGGTCACGCCGTCGATGACCTGCTTCATGCCGTCGCCGTTGATCGCGCGGCTCTGCGCGAGATACGCCGCATCGGTCAGGCTTGCGACCGCCCCGGCCTGGGCGAGCGCGTTCACGTTGAACGGCTGGCGCACCCGGTTCATCAGGTCGGCCACGTCGGGATGCGCAAATCCGTAGCCCACGCGCAGTCCCGCGAGTCCGAAGGCCTTCGAGAAGGTCCGGGAGACGAGCAGATTGGGAAACTCCTGCAGCCACGAGATGCTGTCGTAGCGGTCCGCGTCGGGCAGGTACTCGGTATACGCTTCGTCGAGCACCACCAGCACGCGTCGCGGTACCTTCGCCAGGAACTGACGCAGCGCGGCGCCGCCGACGAACGTGCCGGTCGGATTGTTGGGGTTCGCAATGAAGACGACGCGAGTATCGTCACGGATCGCGGCGGCCATCGCGTCGAGGTCGTGCCCGAAGTCGCGAGCCGGCACCTGAATGTGAGCCGCGCCGATCGACTGCACCGTCAGCGGGTACACCGCGAAGGCATGCTGCGAGTAGACGCCGCTCGTCCCGGGCGAGAGGAACGTGCGGCCCGCCAGTTCCAGAACGTCGTTCGACCCGTTGCCGAGCACGATCCGGGACATCTCGACGCCGTAGCGCGCCGCGAGCGCCTGCTTCAACTCGAAGCCATTGCCGTCCGGATAGCGGGCCATGTCGTCCAGCGCTGCCCGCATGGCCTCTTTCGCCTTCGGGCTCGGCCCCAGCGGATTCTCGTTGGAAGCCAGCTTGACGATGTGCTTCTCGTCCAATCCCATCTCGCGTGCGAGTTCCGACGAGGGCTTGCCGGGAACGTAAGGGGCGATGTTGCGCACCCAGGCAGGCGCGGCTTCACACAGCTCGATCATGGCGACTCAGGCAGGAGCGACGGGATAGGACCCGAGGATTTTCAGGAACGCGGCCTGGCCGCGCAGTTCGGTCAGGGCCTGGGCGACCTTGGGGTCCGCCTGGTGCCCGTCGATGTCGACGAAGAACACGTACTCCCACAGCTCGGTTCGCGAGGGCCGCGATTCGAGACGATTCATGCTGACGCCGTGCCGGGCGAACGGTCCGAGCAATTCATGCATGGCGCCCGGGCGGTTCGCGGCGCCCATGACGAGCGTCGTCTTGTCGCGCGCCGAAGGGCCGACGTCCTGATCGCCGATCACGACGAAACGCGTCGTGTTGTCCGGTTCGTCCTCGATGTTCTCCGCCAGCACGCCAAGACCGTAGACGTCGCCGGCGCCCCGGGACGCGATGGCCGCACACGTGGGTTCTCCGCGGGCACGGCGCGCCGCCTCGGCGTTGCTGGCCACCGGCACGCGGGCCGCATTCGGCAGGTGTCGGGACAGCCAGGCGTTGCACTGGCCCAGTGCCTGCGCGTGGGCATACACCGTCGCCACCGAGGTCAGGGTCGATTCCGTCGAAAGCAGGCAATGGTGGATGGGCAGCAGCACCTCGGCGCAGATGCGCAGGCGCGTGCCGAGCAGCAGGTCCAGGGTGGTGCCGATGGCGCCTTCGGTCGAGTTCTCCATGGGAACCACGCCGTAGCCGGCAAAGCCGGACTCGACCCGGTGGAACACCTCGGCAATCGAGGCGCACGGCTCGGGCTCGATCCGCGTCCCGAACTGCTTGAACGACGCCTCCTCGCTGTACGTGCCGCGCGGACCGAGAAACGCGATGTGCATCGTCCGCTCCAGCGCGCGACAGGCCGAGATGATCTCGACGAAGACGTGCTGGATGTCCGCGGTGGGGAGGGGTCCCGTGTTGAGGTCGGCCAGGCGGCGCAGGACCTGTGCCTCACGTTCGGGCCGGTAGACCGCCGCCCCGCCCTTCAGGTGGCCGATCTCGTGGGCACACCGGGCGCGTTCGCTGATCAGGGCAAGCACCTCGGCATCGATCGCGTCGATGCGACTGCGCAGGGCGAGGATGGCGTCGTCCACGGGTCGACCGTCAGTTGGCGGGAAGGTATCGCACCGACAGCACACCGCCGATGCCCCGGATGCCCGCGATCACCGCCTCCGGGACGGGGCTGTCCACGTCGACCAGGGTGTAGGCCATGTCGCCGCGCGACTTGTTGAGCATGTTGTGAATGTTCAGACCCGCCTGCGCCATCATGGTCGAGATCTGCCCGAGCATGTTCGGTACGTTGGCGTTGGCGATGCACACCCGGAACGGGGACTCGCGGGGCATGGTCGCCGCCGGGAAGTTCACGGCATTGCGGATGTTGCCGTGCTCGAGATAGTCGCGGATCTGGTCGACGACCATGACCGCGCAGTTCTCCTCCGCTTCCTTCGTGGAGGCACCGAGATGCGGCAGGCACAGCACCGTCGGATGACCGCGCAATTTCTCGTGCGGGAAGTCGCAGACATAGCCCTTGAGGCGTCCGCCATCGATCGCTTCCAGCACCGCGTCGATGTCGACGATTCCGTCGCGCGAGAAATTGAGAACCACCGCGCCCTTCCGCAGCAACGCGACGCGCTCCCGGTTGACCAGATTCTTGGTCCCGGGCAGGAGCGGCACATGGACACTGACGTAGTCGGACGAACGGAACAGCTCTTCCAGCGTATGGGCCTTGCGCACCTGCGACGGCAGACTCCAGGCCGCGTCGACGGTGATTTCCGGGTCGTATCCCACGACCTCCATGCCGAGCTTGATCGCGGCATCGGCGACCAGGCTGCCGATCTTGCCGAGACCGATCACGCCCAACGTACGCCCGGGCAGCTCGGTGCCCGCGAAGTGCTTCTTGCCTTCTTCGACCTTCCTGTCGAGATCGGCGCCGGATTCCGTGAGCCCGTCGACGAACCGGAGCGCCGGCGCGACGTTGCGCGCCGCCAGCAGCATGCCGGTCAGCACCAGTTCCTTGACGGCATTGGCATTGGCCCCCGGCGTGTTGAACACGGGCACCCCGCGCATGCTCATCGGGGGGATCGGGATGTTGTTCGTTCCCGCTCCCGCGCGGCCGATGGCCAGCACCGACGCCGGAATCGCCGTCGAATGGAGATCGTGCGACCGCACCAGGATCGCGTGCGGATCGATCTCGTGCGCCGAATGCGTGTACGACTCCGCCGGCAACCGCGACAGGCCGCGCGACGAAATGCTGTTCAGCGTGAGGATGCGGTACTCAGCCATGCCGGCGCTCGAAGGCCTTCATGAAATCGACGAGCGCGCCGACACCCGCTTCCGGCATCGCGTTGTAGATCGACGCGCGCATGCCTCCCACGGACCGATGCCCCTTCAGCTGCACCAGGCCCGCCGCCTTCGCTTCCTTCAGGAAGGCCTCGTCCAGCGCCTCGTCCTTCAGGCGGAACGGGATGTTCATCAGCGAGCGGTCCTGCTTCGCGACCGGACTGTTGTAGAGCCCACCCGCGTCGAGGAGGTCGTACAGCATCGCCGCCTTGCGACGATTGCGGGCTTCCATCGCCGGCAGTCCGCCGAGCTTCTTCAACCACTGGAACACCAGGCCGGCGATGTACACCGAATACGTCGCAGGCGTGTTGTACATGGAGTCGTTCTCGGCCATCACCTTGTAGTCGAGCATCGACGGCGTTCCGGCGGGCGCGTGCCCGATCAGGTCGTCCCGGACGATCACGATCACGAGTCCCGCGGGTCCGATGTTCTTCTGCGCGCCGGCGTAGATCAGTCCGTACCGGCTGACGTCCATCGGGCGCGACAGGATGTGCGAGGACATGTCGGCCACGAGTGGTATGTCGCCCGTGTCCGGGACCCAGTGGTACTCCACGCCGCCGATGGTCTCGTTGGACGTGATGTGCACGTAGGCCGCGCCAGGGTCGAGCTTCCAGGTCGATTGCTCGGGCACGTAGCTGAAATTGCGATCGGCCGAGGTGGCCGCGACGTTGACCGTCCCGAGCTTCCTGGCCTCGCCGATGGCCTTCTTGCCCCACTCGCCGGTGTGCACGTAGTCGGCGCGCTTCGCCTCCCGGAACAGATTGATCGGGATCATCGAGAACTGCATCGAGGCGCCGCCCTGGAGAAACAGCACCTTGTAGTTCGCGGGGATGCCCATCAACTCGCGCAGATCGGCCTGCGCCGCGGCGATGATGGATTCGAACTCCTTGCCCCGGTGACTCATTTCCATCACGGACATGCCGGACCCGTGCCAGTCCAGCATCTCGTCACGCGCCTGCGCCAGCACCGCTTCCGGCAGGACGGCGGGTCCTGCGCTGAAATTGAAGACTCTGCTCATCAGTCCGTTTCACCGCTCGTGTTGTCGTCACCGCCGGATGCCTCCGGCCCCTCCTCGGCGTCGCCGACGTCATCCTTCTCCACCACGCGCTCGAGCCCGGCGAGCTTCTCGCCGGCGTCGAGATCGATCAGCGTCACGCCCTGCGTGACCCGGCCCATTTCGCGGATCTCGGACACCCGCGTCCGGATCAGCACGCCGCCCGTCGTGATCAGCATGATCTCGTCCTCGACGCTCACCAGCCGGGCCGCGACGGCCTTGCCGTTGCGGGCGTTGGTCTGGATCGCGATGGTGCCCTGCGTCCCCCGACCATGGCGCGGATAGTCCGCAACCGGCGTGCGCTTGCCGAAGCCGTTCTCGGTGGCAGTCAGGACGGTCTGGTTCGGGTCGTTGGCGACGACGAGCGCGATGACCTTCTGGTCGTCGAGCAACCGCATGCCGCGGACACCCCGCGCGATCCGGCCCATCGGACGGACGTCCTGCTCGGCGAACCGCACCGCCTTGCCGCCGTCGGAGAACAGCATGATGTCGTGGCCGCCATCGGTGATGGCCGCCCCCACGAGGTAGTCGCCTTCGTCGAGGTCGACGGCGATAATGCCGCTCGGCCGCGGACGCGAGAAATCGGTCAGCGGCGTCTTCTTCACGGTGCCCTGGGCCGTCGCCATGAAGATGAAGTGCTGATCGTCGAACTCGCGCACCGACATCACGACGTTGATCTTCTCGTTCTCCTCGAGCGGGAACAGGTTCACCACCGGTTTGCCTCGGCTCGCGCTCCCCCCCTGCGGGACCTCGTACACCTTGATCCAGTACACCCGCCCCCGGTTGGAGAAGCACAGGATGTAGTCGTGCGTGTGCGCGATGAAGAGGCTGTCGATGAAATCGTCGGTCTTGGTCGCCGCCGCCTGCCGGCCCCGTCCCCCCCGCTTCTGTGCGCGATAGTCGGCGAGCGGCTGCGCCTTGATGTAGCCGGTGTGCGAGAGCGTCACGACCACGTCTTCCGGCGTGATCAGGTCCTCGATGCCGATATCCTGGGTATTGAGAACGATCTCGCTTTTGCGGGCGTCGCCGTACTGCGACTTCAAGCCGGCCAGTTCCTCGGCGATGATCGCGGTGACCCGCTCGGGCCGTGCGAGGATGTCGAGCAGGTCGAGGATCGTCTCGATGATCTCCCGGTACTCCGCCGTGATCTTGTCGCGCTCGAGACCGGTGAGACGCTGCAGTTGCATCTCGAGGATGCGCTGCGCCTGCACCTCGGACAGCCGGTAGCCCTCCGCCGTCAGGCCGAATTGCTCCCCGAGTCCGTCGGGGCGGAAACTGGCGGCACCCGCCCGCTGGAGCATTTCCTCCACGAGGGTCGAGCGCCACAGTCGCCCCATGAGACCCGCCTTCGCATCCGCCGGTGTCGGGGCCGATCGGATGAGCGCGATGATCTCGTCCACGTTGGACAGCGCGACGGCCAGCCCTTCGAGGATGTGTGCCCGCTCGCGCGCCTTGCGCAGATCGTAGACCGTACGTCGCGTGACGACCTCGCGCCGATGACGCAGGAACGCCTCGATGAATTCCTTGAGGTTGAGCAGCTTCGGGCGGCCGTCCAGCAGGGCGACCATGTTCATGCCGAAGGTGTCCTGCATCTGTGTTTCTTTGAACAGATTGTTCAGCACGACTTCCGGGATCTCGCCGCGCTTCAGCTCGATCACCACCCGCATGCCCGACTTGTCGGACTCGTCGCGGATCTCGGCGATGCCTTCCAGCCGCTTCTCGCGCACCAGCTCGCCGATGCGGATCAGCAGCTGTGACTTGTTCACCTGGTACGGCAGCTCGTCGACGATGATCGCCTGACGCGATCCGCGCTCGACGTCCTCGAAGTGCGTCCGGGCACGCATGACCACGCGCCCGCGGCCGGTGCGGTACCCCTCGCGCACTCCGGCGACGCCGTAGATGATGCCGGCCGTCGGGAAATCGGGCGCCTGGACGATGTCGATCACGTCGTCGAGGGACGTGTCCGGTTCCGCCAGGACCTTCAGGCACGCGTCGACGACATCGGAGAGGTTGTGCGGCGGGATGTTCGTGGCCATCCCGACGGCGATGCCCGACGATCCGTTGACGAGCAGGTTCGGGAGCTTCGACGGCAGGACGAGCGGTTCCTGCTCCTTTCCGTCGTAGTTGGGACCGAAATCGACCGTTTCCTTGTCGATGTCGGCGAGCAGTTCGGTCGTGATGCGATCCAGCCGGCACTCCGTGTAGCGCATCGCCGCGGCGTTGTCGCCGTCGACCGATCCGAAGTTGCCCTGCCCGTCGATGAGCGTGTAGCGCAGGCTGAAATCCTGCGCCATCCGGACCAGGGTGTCGTAGATCGCATTGTCGCCGTGCGGATGGTACTTGCCCATCACGTCGCCCACGACGCGGGCGCACTTCACGTACGGACGATTCCACTGGATGTTGGCTTCGTGCATCGCAAACAGGATGCGGCGATGCACCGGCTTCAATCCGTCCCGAACGTCCGGCAGGGCCCGGCCGACGATCACGCTCATGGCGTAATCGAGATAGGAACGGCGCATCTCCTCTTCGAGCGAGATGGGCAGGGTTTCTTTTGCGAACTGCTCCATGGAGGGGACCGTGACCGATGTGCAGGCACGCCCGTGGCGCTGTCGCCGACGGCGAAGCGGTGCTCGCCTGTCGACAGGCGCGGACGACCTTGGGAAAACGCAAATCGTACCACGCAGGGTCGTCCCGAAGCCATGCCAGGCGACTGTCGCTGTCAGGCCTGCCGCCCTCGCTGCACTGCGGAAAAAGCTCGTTTATTCAAGTCTGTGATATTCTCGATTCGTGTCCGTGGAGAGCGGGCCGAGTCAGGGTGAAAGCGTCCAGCAAGAGACAGCTTCCGCGCGCGTCGCGCGGTGTCCACGGGGGCTTGTGAAACGTCTGTTCATCCGCCAACCCCAGTCCAAATTGGTGATGCCCATGTTTGGTTATGCCCTGCGGTTCAAGCTCAAGAAATCCCTCATTGGAATTGCCGCGCTGTCCCTGCTCGCGCCGGTCGCGAGTCATGCAGACGTGACGAAGGGCCGTTGGATCTTCGACGGCTTCTCGCGCTCCACCGCAGATGGCCAGGGCAGCACGTGTGTTTCCAGTGGAGGCGACACGCACGCCTTCGACGCGATCAATTGCAACTCGGCCGACTCACAGGCCAAGAGCGCGACGGCCACGGCCAACGCCGCGAAGAAGGCGGCCGCCGACAAGGCCGCCGCCGCGAAGTCGAAGCTGATCAGCGAGACGCAGACGGCACTCCCCGGCGGCCAGACGAACCCCCGCGTCCGCCGTGCCGACGGCATCAAGTTGTTCGACGGTTTCGGTCGCGACTGCGTCCGCGACGGGTCGACGCTGTCCGCGACCAGCGCCTGTGCCGGTAAAACGGCGCAACAGGCCGCGGCACCGACGAATTCCCCCGCAGCCGCGGCCAAGCCGCGTGCCCAGGCGGCCCCGGTCGCCGAGATCGCTCCCGGTTCGCTGCTCGCCCCCGGCAAGAAGGGAGACTACGTGTACGAGACGCCCGGGAGCGCCGTCCGTGACGGGTATGGCCGCACCTGCATCAAGGATGGTCTCTGGAGCGTCGGAACGGCCACCGAAGACTGCGCTCCGGATCTGTTCAGTGCCTACCGCAGCAAGATGCAGCCGGCGCAGGCCGCCGCACCGAAGCCCGCACCGGCCCCTGCGCCGGAAACGCGTGCAGCGGCGGCCCCCGATCCGAACGGCCCGTCCCTGCCGGACGCCGCCCCGGGTGTCGCGCCGAGCGCCGCCGGCGTTGCAGCCGGCACGGCACCCGTGATCGACAACTCGTTGCCCGCGTTCCCGATCACGACCTACGCCCCCGATCTCTCCGCCGCCCCGGTTGCAGCGGCCGACGAGGAAGACTTCTCGAATCTCCGGTTCGAGGAGCCCGAGGATGATGGCGCGGCCATGGTGGCCGATGCCGACAGCGGCATTCCCGATGCCGAACCTCTCGCGCTGGCGGATGACGACGAAGAAGAGGAAGAAGCCGCCGCGCTGGGCGCCGACGAAGACGGTGACGACGACGACCGGCCGGCTGTGGCCGCGGACATGATCCGTGACGACGAAATGCTCGCGCTGGCGGACACCCCGGCGGATGACGATGACGACGACGATGACGACGACCTCGCCGCCGATGACGACGACGATGACGACGACGGCACCCCGGCCATGGCCGAGGACGACGGATTGCCGGACGCCGCGGTCGCCCTGGTGGACGAAGACGAAGAGGTCGCCGCCGAGGAGAGTGACGACGCCCCCCTGATGGCAGAGGCCGAGGAGGAGGACGGCATCCCCGACGCGCCGGCCATGGCGCTGGCGGACGACGATGACGAGGATGACGCCGCCGCTTCGACCGACGACGAGGACGAAGACGATCAATCGGTCGCGACGGCGGATGACGACGGGATCCCTGACGCCCCCGCCATGGCCCTGGCCGACGACGACGACGAGGATGACACCGTCGCGTCGACCGACGAGGAGGACGACGAAGACGATCAACCCGCCGTGATCGATGACGACGACGGCATTCCCGACGCGCCGGTCACGGCCCTGGCGGATGACGACGAGGTCGAGGAACCTCTCGCGGCTGACGACGAGGAAGAGGACGACACCGTCGCCTCGGCCGATACCGACAGCCCGGCCATGGCCCTGACCGACGATGAACCCGTGGCGCTGGCCGACGACGACGAAGTCGCCCCGGTGTTCCCGGCGGAAGAGGACGTCGTGGTCGCCTTCGAGGAACCTGCCGATTCGCCGGCCCCCGCGGCCGAGCCCGCCATCGAGCCGGCCCCCGAGGTCATGGCACTCGTCGACGAACCCGACGAAGACGCACCGGCCGATGCCGCCGACGCGGATATCGACGAGTCGGTGACGCCGGCAGACATGTTGTCCGACGCCGATCGCACGCTGCCGGCCGACACGGTCGCCATGGCCGCTGCGCCCGAGCCCGTGGCACCCGCCCCGGTCGCCAAGGCCCCCGCCCCCGTGAACGAACCCGCAGCCGAATTCCCGGTCACCAAGTACGAGATCGAGAAGGCCCCGGTTGTCGTCGCGCAGGCCGAGGAGCCCAAGGCGCCCGCGAAGCAGCCCGAACCGGCCAAGGCCGTGGCAGTGGACCCGAACGTGGAATGTCCGCCCACCACCATCCAGGTGGAAGGCGGTCGTTTCGACTTCGATCGGGCACGTCTGCGTCCCGATGTCATCGGCACGCTGGACACCATTGCCGAGCGTCTCCGCGCGGAGAAGTGCGATGCAATCCACATCGTCGGCCACACCGACCGCATCGGCACCGTGAAGTACAACCAGCGCCTGTCCGAGCGGCGGGCGGCGGCGGCAAAACAGTATCTGGTCAAGAAGCACAACATCGATCCGTCGAGGATCTCCACCGCGGGCAGGAGCGAACTCGAGCCGGTGACCCAGCCGGCGGACTGCAAGGGCAAGCGCAAGAAGGCGCTGATCAAGTGCTACGCACCCGATCGCCGCGTCGTCGTGACGGCCTCGACCCAGAAGCCCGCGAAGTAGCCGGCTTCGCCGTTGTCCCGAAAGCCCTGCCTGATCCGCAGGGCTTTCTTTTTCCAGTGGGCCGCCGATGACCGAACCCCACCTGATCCACGCCGACTGGGTCGTCCCCGTCCTGCCGGAAGACCGCGTCCACGCCAACGCGACGGTCGTCGTGTCGGCTGGACGGATCGACGCGATCCTGCCCGCGGACGTCGCCCGCAGCCGGTACCCCGCGGCCGGTGAAACCCATCTGCCGGGCCATGTCCTGATCCCGGGGCTCGTCAACACGCACACCCATGCCGCCATGACCCTCATGCGCGGACTCGCGGACGACCTCCCGTTGATGACCTGGCTGCGCGACCACATCTGGCCCGCGGAAGCCCGGCACGTCTCTCCCGACTTCGTCTACGACGGCACGCTCGCGGCCACCGTCGAATCCCTGCGCGGGGGAGTGACCTGCCTGAACGACATGTACTTCTTCCCGGAACAGGCGTGCCGCGCGGCCCTCGAGACCGGCATCCGCTTCTCCGCCGGCATGATCGTCATCGAGTTTCCGACGCGCTACGCGTCCGACCCGCAGGACTACCTGACAAAGGGTCTCGAGATGCGGGATGCCCTGCGCCAGCATCCGCGCCTCTCGTTCTGCCTCGCCCCGCACGCGCCCTACACGGTGTCGGACGACACGTTCCGGCGCGTCGCCACCCTCGCGGAACAACTGGATGTTCCAATCCATCTGCACGTCCACGAAACGGCTCACGAGATCCAGGAGTCCCGGGATCAGCATGGCAGCCGGCCGCTCGCGCGCCTCGACGCACTCGGGCTGCTTGGTCCCCGGCTCATTGGCGTGCACGCGGTCCATCTCGAGGACAGCGAGATCGCCGAACTCGCCCGGTTCGGCGTGACCGTCGCCCACTGTCCCAGTTCCAATCTGAAGCTCGCGAGCGGCATTGCCCGCGTGAGTGATCTCGTCTCCGCCGGCGTCAACGTCGCCCTCGGAACGGACGGCGCCGCGAGCAACAACCGGTTGGACCTGTTCGAGGAGATGCGGCTCGCCGCCCTGCTGGCCAAGGGCGCCAGCGGCAAGGCCGATACCGTGCCGGCGCGGACTGCGCTGGCCATGGCCACCCTGAACGGCGCGCGGGCCCTGGGGCTGGCGGACCGGATCGGGTCGCTGGAGCCCGGCAAGGACGCGGACATCGTCGCGGTGAACCTCTCCGGTCTGTCCCTGTCTCCGTGCTTCGATGCCGTGTCCCATCTGGTGTACGCCGCCTCCCGATCCGACGTGAGCCACGTCTGGGTCGAAGGCGAACTGCTCGTGGAACACGGACAATTCACCCGATTCGATGGCAGCGCCCTTTCCCAGCGGCTGCACCAGTGGCAGGTCATGCTGCAGGCCGAGGACAAGCTGGGCGCCGAAGGAGTCTCCGAATGAGCAACGTCGATCCGGTCGAACTGGAGAAATTCAGTGCGCTGGCCCACCGCTGGTGGGATCCCAACAGCGAGTTCAAACCCCTGCACGACATCAATCCGCTGCGCCTGGATCTCATCGACGAAGTCGCCTCACTCGCGGGCAAGCACGTGCTGGACGTGGGCTGCGGTGGCGGCATCCTCTCCGAAGCCATGGCGGCGCGCGGCGCCCGCGTCACCGGCATCGACCTCGGGGAGAAGGCGCTCAAGGTCGCGCAACTGCATCGGCTGGAATCCGGACTGGACGTCGACTACCGGCTGTGCGACGTCGAGGTCCTCGCGAAGGACGAAGCGGGCCGGTTCGACGTCGTCACCTGCATGGAGATGCTCGAACACGTTCCCGATCCGGCGGCCACCGTCCGCGCCTGCGCCCAGGCCGCGAAGCCGGGCGGATGGGTGTTCTTCTCCACGCTCAACCGCAATCCGAAGTCGTATCTGTTCGCGATCCTCGGCGCGGAGTACGTCCTCAAGCTGTTGCCCCGCGGCACCCACGATTACGCCCGCTTCATCCGCCCTGCCGAACTCATGCGCTTCGCCCGCGAGGCCGGACTGGAACCCGCCGGCATCACCGGGATGTCGTACAACCCCTTCGCCCGGACCTACGCCCTGGGCCGCGACGCATCAGTGAACTACATCCTCCACGCGCGCAAGCCGGCATGATCCGCGCGGTCCTGTTCGATCTGGACGGAACGCTCGCCGACACGGCCCCCGATCTCGCCGGTGCCGTCAACCGGCAGCGGATTCACCGGGGCCTGGCCCCGCTCCCGCTGGAAGTCCTGCGCCCGCATGCGTCGAGCGGCGCCCGAGGACTGATCGGCGCGGGACTCGGCATCACGCCCGCGCACGAGACCTTCGAGACACTCCGACAGGAGTTTCTCGATCTGTATGAAACCCACCTCGTCGTGGAGAGCACCCTCTTCGAAGGCGTCGAAGAACTCCTGCGGACCATCGACGAACGCGCTCTCGCCTGGGGCATCGTCACCAACAAGGCGACCCGCTTCACCCTCCCCCTCGTTCAGCGCATCGGCCTGCAGTCCGCCGGCTGCCTCGTCTGCGGCGACACCACGCCGCATGCAAAACCGCATCCCGCGCCCCTGCTGGAAGCCGCGCGCCGCATCGGCGTGGCACCGGAGGCCTGCCTGTACGTGGGCGACGACCTCCGCGACATCCAGGCGGCTCGCGCTGCCGGCATGGGCGCCATCGCGGCCGCCTACGGCTATCTCGGGACCGGCGGCCCGCTCGCCGATTGGGCCGCCGACGCGATCATCGATCAGCCGCTCGATCTGCTGGTTCACCTGCCCTGATCGCGGCGGCCTCGCGAGTCCTTGCAAGCAAAGGCCGAACGGGGCTGGAGACCCAAAGGCTCCACTGTTCCGTTCCACGACGGGTTCGCCTTGCGAATGGGATCACGAGTCCGCTTGAATCCTCGCCCGCCCACCCCATGTATGGGACAATCGGGCGCATCGGACGCAGTGTTCCAGCCGCGTTCGACCACCACAGACTTCCGGGGGCGCACCGGTTTCGACGTGGGTCGCAAAGCAGTTCAGTGCATGCCGAGGACCAGTCACCTCGTAAATCCATCTGGAAATCGACAGTCGCCAACGACGACCGTTACGCTCTCGCGGCTTAATCCCCGCGGGACTCTGCACCGGTATGGCCTAGGGCCGGCTAGCGCAAGCTAGAGCAGAGTCATTTACTAGGTCTCGCGTCGTCTCGGGTCACTTGAGCCGGCGTCAAATCCAAGGTGACTCGCTTCACGTCAGCTTGCCGGTCGGCGGGCGTGCGGTCAGATCAAACGATCAGGCTAAGCATGTAGGGCTGGCTGTGGAGGGCTTACGGACGGCGGTTCAATTCCGCCCGCCTCCACCACTAATACCATCAGTAAGATTCAACGCCGTCCATGTGACGGCGTTTTTCTTTGTTCTTCCGGTTAGTTGCAGTCCCACAACCTATTGCAGCGTCCCGCCACATCCCGCGACAATGGGGGTATCGATGGTGGTATCGACTGAAATTGAACCGGAGAAATTCTCATGGCTGGGGGTATCGGAACCGGAAGGCTCACAGACAGGGGCATCAAGGCGTTCATCGCAAAGGGGGAGCGAGGCAAGAAGCTCGCGGACGGCGGTGGGCTGCACCTGTTCATCACCCCCGCTGGGGGTGCGACCTGGCGCGTCAAGTACCGGATCGATGGCAAGGAGAAGCTCTACTCCGTGGGCACCTATCCGCTGATCAGCCTCGCCGCCGCCCGTGTCGAACTGGGCGAGATCAAGGGATTGCTGTTGGAGGGGAAGGACCCGGTCAGCCATCGCAGAGTGTCCCGAGCGGTTCAAACCGCCAACACCGAGAACACCTTCCGGGCCATCGCCGAGGAATGGCTCGCGATGAAGCAGAAAGAATGGAGCGCCGTACACCACGCGAAGTCTGCAAGAGCATTTGAGCGCGACGTCTACCCCTCCATGGGGAAGCTGCCCATTGCCGAGATCACGCCAGCCATCGTCGCCAAGGCAGTCGAGGACATCAACAAGCGCGACGTCCTCGAGACAGCTACGCGCATCCTCCAGCATCTGAACGGGGTATTCCGGTACGCCCAGGCCAAGGGACTGTGTCGTGACAATCCGGCCGGTCCGGCACGAGAGATCCTTCCGCGAAAGAAGACTGCCGGACGGATGCCGGCCCTACTGGATTTTGCCGCCCTGGGCGATGTCCTCCGCCGAGCCGAGGTCGCGCGCTTGTCCCAGTCGGTCAGGATGGCGCATCGGCTCTGCGCGTTTACGGCCGCACGGATCGGCAACGTCGTGACCGCAGAATGGCGAGAGTTTCAACTCGACGCCGCCCAACCGGTCTGGATCGTCCCCCGCGCAAAGATGAAGGTCACGACGCGGGACATCGATCACCGGACACCCCTGTCGCCCGAGATCACAGCAGAACTGATCCGCTGGCGGGACATCATCGGTAGGCGCGGCTACGTCTTCCCCTCACCGGTCGGCGAGAAGCACATCCGTCGGGAATCCATCGAAAAAGCCTACCGAGTCACGCTTGCTCTTGATCGGAAGCATTCGCCCCATGGGTGGCGCAGCGCCTTCTCCACGTTGGCTCGCGATAACGGCTTTGCTCGCGACGTCGTTGAACTCGCGCTCGACCAGGCTCACGACAATGACGTGGCTCGCGCTTATGATCGCGGAGAGCGATTTGAGCAACGCGTGGAATTGTTCAGATGGTGGGGTGCGCAACTCGCGGCTGCACAAACAGGCACCATAGTGCTACCGATATCCAAGAGCAATGAACGAGAAGCCGCGTGATTAGACGATGAAAGACGCTACACGCATCAACAGATCTCCATGCTCACTTGCATAGGAGGTCACACCAAACCGGGTCAACTCCATGCTCGAATCATTCCTATCAGAAAGATGGGCGCAGCCGCATAGTTGGAACAATTCGGGTGCCCTCCCTCCCAGCCAATCGGAAATCAGGCGAAACTGGCACTGATGCTGCCCTTCCAGTTCTTGAATGCGATTCGAACTAGCGCCTCTAACAGATGAGCGTTGTAGTCGTCGCGATACGATAGTTGCGCTGAGATTCTCTCATTACTCTTGCTAACGAAGTGCAGCGATCCGTTTTGGCTGAAGTACTTGATGTCGCTCCATCGCGTGTACACCTCTTCGTTTCCCAGGAATCTCGCGCGAGTTAGAACTAGGCCTCCGTCATCGACAGCCACATCACCGATCCGTACCTGCATTCCGCTACTGAGTTGCTTGAGCAGCTCTCCTATTAGCCTCGTACAAACAGCCGGCCAAAGTCGTTCCAGAAATGCACTGAAGATCAATTCCGAATCCGGATCTATCTGCAACGTCTCGCGATTTGTAGCGACGTCGATCAAGTAATCCGTTCCCGTCGGAATCCCGTTGATCGACCTACGAACAGCCCCCCAGCGAACGCGAGTTATGGATTCCAGCGGTAAGGTCCGCTCTCTCCACTCGACACCTTCCGGCGAGATCCGCAGTCGCTTCTTGAAAACAACACCGACCTGCGCTTCGTAAGTGATCGATTGCGCCCATGCCGCCTCCTCGCGCCGCGTGTCTCCACGCTGCTGCTCGATGTCATGCAATGCCCGCTTGTCCTCTCGAAGCTGCTCCTCGATTACTGTGATCTCAGAGAATACGGAACTCAACAAATCGTTTAGCCGCATCGCCGTTTCGAGCATCTGATGTTCGTTGAACAGGTCAACAGACAAGGACCTTACCTTCACGGCCAAGCGCTGACTGCGCTCGTCCATCAAACCCTGGGCCTTCTTGCTTAGCTGTATCGGCTGTGCCACCGAGTCCCATCGCCTGACAAGTTCATCCAACCTGCGGACTAGGCGCTGTAGTTCCGCCTCTCCTAGCGGGGCGTCGCGACGGATCGCCTCGATGAGCTTCTCGATGTTCTCGGCCTCTGGATCGAGGAACTGCCCCGCGTGTAACTCATAGCGGTCCACAATGTCGTGGATCAACTGCGGGGCATGATCTTCACCACTGTCCGTGGTTCCAGCAACGATCCGCCCGACCACGGCAAGTAGTTCCTCCGACGGGAGTTCGTCAAGCGCCTTACACACAACTTCCGAAAAGCGTCGACGTCGTTCTCGTAGCGCGACTTCGACGGGTTCCAATTCACCAATGATGGGAAATCCAGCGCTAGCACGATCGCGATTGATCGATGCCAACACTTCTTCTGGGTCGATGGCTTCGACTTTTGTTGCGAGGGCGACTATCCACTCGCACCAGAGATCCGCACCCATGTCCAGGCTCAGGAGCTCGAAGGCCGCAGCAATCAGATTTGCGTTGGCCAGTGGCGGCAAGGTGTTGCGGCCACGCAGCAGGTCGACTCTCGTGTGGAGCGAGTTCAAGAATGCCCTTGCGTGCGCAGGAGCGACACCCGGAAGCCAACGGATCTCCGCGTTCAGACGGTGGCGCGACGAAATAAGGTCATTCTTTGCACGTGTGCAGATGTTCGGGTCCGTGGTCAGGCTAACATCGTCTGCGAGGTTGCTGATGCGGCGGCGATCGTCGTGAACGGATGCTCCCAGAATGGCGAACGGATTCAATTGAAGTTCCGTCGATTTGGGGAGAGGGACCTTCAACGGAGAACGGACTGTTCCGTATCTCATATCTTCATGTGCCATGGCCAAGCGCCCGGACTTTCCGAGAGAGATTGAATACCGTCGTGCGGCGGCCGATTCTTCCCGACTCACAGAGACGCCGGCGATTCGAGGACAGTGCAGAACGTCCTGCGACGTTGAAGCAACCGCGAAGGCGATCAGCTCGCCAATAGCATCCGTGGTATCGCCACTTTGGAATTGGACGTCGCATGGCTGTAAGTCCTTGGTGGATCGCCACTGGCACTGGAGACGCCGCGTCGGGCCTGCCATCGCGACGTGATGCTGCCAGCTGCATCTCGAATATCATTGCGGAGTCCCGCCCCCAAGCTTGAACGTGATCGGAAGCGTGATGGCAAACTCACCGCCGATCAACGCCTCCGGCGGCGGAGGAAGGTCGATACCGCGAACGAATGCTTTAGAAGCAGCCTCGTCGAGAGCCGGGTATCCGCTCGATCTAAGCACCACCGAGTCCTTCAAATTACCCGTGGCTCCGAACGTCAGCCGGATCTCCACAATCCCTTGTTCGCCTCTGCGAAGTGCGTACTTCGGGTAGGCGATCGTGCCATTGATCTGCCGAATGACCGATGCTGCGTAGCGAGCCGCAAGGTCATTGGGCTGTCGAGCTGTTTCCTCGGACAATTCGACAACCCCTTCCTCTGACGCAACCACGGATTCTGCGGGTACTGGTGGCGTCACAGGCGCGGTCGCGGGCAAAGCCGCCTCGACCGGGTTCGGCTCGACGAGAACTTTCTGCTCCTGTGTATCAGTCCGGAACGGAAGAAGCCAGTCACGACCGGCCTGTTCGATCGCGGCTCTTCGCGACTCTACTTCGGCCGTGACTGACTGAAGCGCATCGCTCCTGTAGCGAAATGAACCGCATCGACTGTTGAGATCTCGAACGGTCTCATTGTGGAAGTCGACCTCCTCTTGCGAGGTCAGACGTATTGCCGCCTGCATGGCTTGGATGCGCATGCGCTCAGCAACGCAATATCGAATCTCACCCTCACCCAGAACCTGCCCAGTTTGGACTGGAGGCCGTACCTCCGTTTCATTGCCGACGCTAGAGGAGCGCGATTCCGGTATCGCGCGCGAAGGAGCATCCGGCTGGACGTCGGCCGAAACGGGTGCGGGAGCCGTGTAGGTGTTTCCCCCGTCGCTTGAGGATGGGTTCTTCGAGTTCAGCAACGCGACTAGCGTCACGATCGCGACAGCAATCAGAAGCGCTTTCCGGAACACCGCAAGAGGACCTGCGCCGCCGCTCGGAAGCGTGCCTTGATTCCGCTGCACCGCTGGGGCACTCGCGGACGCGTTACCCTCGTGGGTGTGTTTCATCGCGGCGGCCGCGGAATCACGTTCAGCGGTTGGAGGCGACTTCGGGTTTGAGCGACTAGGTGTCGCTTCCCGTGGCGGCACGATGTCCGCCGTGATGTCGGAAACCATGGCTTCCAGGCCCCCGAATCCCTTGCCGGTTGCATCCGATCGATCTGACACAACGCCTCCCGCTTCGGCCCCGCTAGACGAAGCCCATCCTTCTTTGTGGTGAATCACCGCCGTCTCGAGACGCAGTCCCTCGCATTGCCTGCTCGATGCTCGCTTGGTCTAGTTTGTGTTTCCCCTCTTTCGCGGCAAGACGCGCGCCCTCCCGTACCACGAATGCAATGTCCGATAGCGGTCGGTCGGACAGATGCTCCGCAACGCGATGCATATCCACATCGTCCTCGCAGGGCAGGTCCGAGAGTAGTTTGCGGAGCATGGCCTCGATCTCTTCCGTCGACGCCATGCCGACCCCGATGATGTGGTCGAAGCGACCACGACGCAGGACCGCAGGGTCGATCATCTCTATCCGATTGGTCATGGCTATGATCAGAACCTGGTTCGCCGTAGCCTCCGGGATTCGTCGAAGAAATTCCGCGACCTCCTCGACGCGATGGTGACTGGAGCCCTGCCCCGACTGCCGGTCCGCCAGAAACGCCTCCATCTCGTCGATGACTATCACCGCTGGCGAGTGCTTCATGGCTTGATCGAACACTTCTGCAACCTTGCGGCTAGTCTCGTGAATGTAGGGACTAGCGATGCTCGATGCGTCCACTGCGTAACTGGGCCAGCCCAGATAGTCGATCAAGCGTTCGACCGCGAATGTCTTTCCACAGCCTGGTGGTCCATGGAGGATGATGGCAGACGGAAATCCAACGCCGAGGGCTGCGTATTTCTCCCTGTTCTGGACAATGTCGATGACGTGCTCGTTGAAGAAGGCTTCAAGCGCGGGGCGCCCCGGCAAAGCAAACGTGTGGGGAGCCTCAGTTGGAGCATGAGTCGCATCGTTTGCCGTATTAGCCGCAACTGCCAACTGATCTTCGGACGTCAAATGCTCGTTCGACGCCGTGCGCGTCTTTGTCAGCACGTTGCCACGTGGTTCGGTGGCGCCGAAACCGGCCATTGTCAGAACGTCGTCCAGGTAATCTCCCGGGAGCCATCCCATCAAGGAGCGAAGCCTTCGATGCGAAGCGACTGATACCGGCACCCCCCCCGTCAACCAGGTCCCGAGCACAACTGCGTCCTCGATTTGCGGTGTAAGACTGAATGTCGGCAGCAGGCGCGAGAACCGCTCGACATATATGGCGTCATGCAGAGGACTCTCGCCGTCCAAGTCGCGAGTGGCCTTCAGCGAGGCTGCAAACGCGAGGGCTTCTTCCTTCGTATCGGGGGCACGGCAACCCATTACGGGTGCAAGTATGTGGGCTGGGCTCGACGAGAGCTGCTGGTATTTTGTTCCCGAGAACTCGAATGGGCTCAGGTGGCGTGGTGTCGACAACAAGCCCAGGGCTTGCCAGCGATCAGCCAACATCGCGCGCGCGACCAATACGCGCGCATGACCCGGCGTATCGAAGATCTGCCAGTCGTCTCCAGCGAAGATCGCCCTACGGACCACGTCCCCGCTGGGAACCAAGAACCCAACGGGCAGCCATGCATCGATCGCCAACTTCACGCCCTCCTGATATTTGCGATGACCTCCAGGTCACCCTCCCCAGATGACTCGATTCGGATCCCGTAGAGTCCTCCGATGGCGGCGCGCAGGTCTTCGACATTGTCAGCGCGAATGGCCTCCCGCCCGGCCGCAAATAGCTCCTGGAACGCTCGCCGGTCTGAGAACTGCCACGGTCGGGATGTAAGGTTCTTGAAATGCTCCACCACGAACCAGTCCTGCCGCCAGAGTATCTCGAAGTTTCTGCCGCGAAGCTGACGGAGCAAGTTCTCGAAGTCGGCTCCCCCGCCGTCGATGCTGCGCTGCGCGGTTCGCACTAGATTGTCGAACGACGACGCCTCGGACGGTCGAGCATGTGGACGGACATGTTCGTTGAAGAACTTGACGCAGTTATCGAGATCGAGTTGCCGGATCGACTTCTTGTTGACTTTACGCACTTCGGCAATTAGCTGCCGGGCGTGCTGGATATTGTCGAGCGCCTCCTTGTTACGTTCCGGATTCGCCTCGTTCTCTGGAATGGCGCGCGCTTCGTCCAACCTTCGCCGCGCCTCCAATAGGCGCTCGTCGCTGACCTTGCTCTCGATATCGTCGAGGCGGTCAGTTATCTCCGACGCCTCCGTTTGCACCCGCGTCGCCGCGGTCGTATAGTCAATTTGGCTATCCTGTCGTGAATAGAAGTTGCGATCGCTGTTGAAGGAACCGCTGACCGCCGGCACGGTCACCTCCAGGGCGATCTGTCCCGAGTCGAGCACCTCAAAATCACAGATCAGCTCCGCCCCCTCAGGAATTACGCCACTGTCGAAGTCCGAGCCTTGGATGCTGAATGTGCCAATGGGGCGATTCTCTCGAACATGGTCCGTGATCTCGCCCTCCCACACTTTGAAGTTCAGCGCTTCGTCAGATCGCGCTTTCACAGATTCGCCAGCCCTGAACCGACGCGATCCCTTTTGCGGTAGTGGATCGCCCTTGCGTACCAGATAGACAAGCTCCGGCGCCCCCTTGTCAGACACCTCGATGCCGATCGAGGAGGATGCGGGGATCGCGTCCACCGACGCCGTCGTACGCGTGATCACGAAACGATTGCTGGGAATCTCGATGGGTCCGCCGGATGCATCGAAGACGAACACCTTGAAGGTGTTGTCGCCATTCTTAGGCAAGATCAGTTCGATCGAAGCGCCATCTCGAAGAGGGGTTCGCCCGGAAGACCACCCAGTATCCTGGCTGTCCACTTGAAACTCGGCACCATCGGTCACGCTTCCGTTGATCTTCACGGCAAAGCGGGCGCGACCGCTCGGTGTCCTCGCGTTGTACACAAAGGAAAGATCCAGATTTCCAGTCGTGCTGAGAGTACCTCGGCTGCTCTTGCGACCACGACTTTTCGAGGCCCAATCGATGGATTCCGCGAATACTGCCGCGCCGGCTGCAACCGCAGTCATCGGATTCACTTCCGTGGATGGCGCGATGCCCAACTCATTGGAGACGCGTTCCCGAAGCGGCGCATACTGCGTTGGACCACCCACGAAGACGACACGCTCGACGTCTCTAGCTGTAAGGTTCGCGTCTCGCAGCGTTTCTTGGGCGCATTGGATGGAATCCGTGATCTTCTCTGCGATGAGCCCATCCAGGTCCGCACGAGTGATACAGATATCCAGATAGATATCGTCCCCGCATTCGTCGGCTAAGCGTACCTCCGGTTCGGACATTCCAATAATGGCCTCGTCGCGCGCGGAAAGCTCGATCTTGGCCTTCTCCGCCGCCCAATGTGACAGCCGTAGAAGCTTGGTGTAACGGGCATTGACCGTGAAATCGTCAGGGAGCTTGAAATGCGATAAGAGCCACGGCTTGACGATGCTATCGACAATGAGACGATCGAAGTCCGTCCCGCCGCACATGGCGATTCCACCGTGGGCCAGCAGGCTGACGCGGCCGTCGATGCTTTCGGCAATGGCGATGTCCAGGGTGCCACCACCCAAGTCGTAGACGAGAAACACTCCATCGTGCTTTCGTTTGCGCATCACGCTCATGACCGCGGCCACCGGCTCCTGCATCAGCGCTACCTTGCCAATGCCTGCGAGTTCCGCCGCAGCCATGGTTGCGTCCTTCTGCATCTGATTGAATGCCGCGGGCACCGTGATCACAGTACCCACGTCCGTGTCGTTGCGGATGTCCTCCGGCAGGTAACCGAAACAGGTCCTGAGAATCTCGGCTGAGCACTCTTCTGGTGTGAGGGTCAGGTTCACACCGCGCAAGTGGATAGGCGTACTCGTGCCCATCATCCGTTTAAACTTCGTCGCTGCGTTCTCGGGGGTCTGGGGCGCACTGTCATAGGCACGCTTGCCCACGAACCTGTTGCCGCGCTTGTCTATGAAGATGGCAGACGGGGTCACATCATTCTGATCGGGACTCTTGTAGAGGTGGACTTCTTCCCCGTCATAGGAGCAGATCGCACTGTTAGTCGTCCCGAGATCGATTCCCACGTAGTGTTTCAAGGCGTCACCTTCTTAAGCATCACGGTCCCCGCCCGAACTAGACCATCAGGTCCCATGATTGTGGGCTCCAGCATCTGATCGACGATCAGTTGGTCCTCGGGCTCAAAATCGCCGATGTTCAGGGCCGTTGCTGCCAATCCCGGGTCATGCGGCAACCCTTCGAGATTTACGATGCGAAGTCCCACGCCGGCCAGGGATTCCTCGATCCGCTTCGTGTAGAACCGGTACTGGCTTGCAAAGCGAGCACCTTCACCGGCGTCCAGTCTGGTGAGCAGTCGGGCGAACACACGACTGAAACGCCAACTTTCGACCGAGAGGTCGATCAGACCTTGCGTAACAGCGGTATGGGTCGGCTGAGTAGGGACGTCAGACATTAGCAAGTTCCTCTCAAAGTCTCTTACAGATGATCCAGATCCCGGGGGATACCTTGCAAGACGGAACACTCGTCGCTCACAGTTCAGTCCCTGCCTCAACGGTATCGCTGCCACACAAGGCCTCAGGGCGACCGCATCCTGCTCTGAAACGCAAGGCGAGGGGTGAGTATTCTCGGCTGGGGACCCCGAACTCGGAATCGAAGATGTCCCTCTGATCCGTGGCCGTTTCCTGTCGCATTGACGAGGGTGACAAGAGCGAGTCCCCGGACACCACGCTCTTCAGGGGCTCGCACTTCGGCTTGAGGTCGCCTTCCCTTCCCGGTTGACCGCTGATCGTCCTCGGCCTTAAGGTCCGGCAGGCGGCGGAATGACTTTCGCCAGACAGAGTTACTACGACGGTCATTTCGCCGCGCGCAGTGCTTTCGGGACGAACACCTTTACTTGGCCATCCCGGACCAGCGCAATCGTCGATGACAGGAACGCTCAACACATTTCCCCCGAACTCATTCGATCTTCTTCTTGCGCATGTCCTGACCGAGTCGGCTGACTGTTGGCTTCACCAACTCGCCCCGGTGGTCGCCCTCAAGTAGCTCGGGTCGTCGCGAATGCCATCATTGGACCTAGCCAGACTCATCCAGCCGGTCAGTCTATGGACTCGGGACGACCATCCTTCCTGGAGCAACGAGGCGGAAGCCCTGTGGCTGCACGTTGGATCTGCCTCGACGAGGAAGTATCGCGAGTCGCCCGCAGTTGCAACGCGCGACGAGTGTCTCGGTCGCCCGTCAATCTAGTTTCGTCCACCAGGCATCGTTGAATGCGCATCATCCGACGCGTCGGGTTGCGGAATCGCAGGCAAACCACGCGGACGCGGAAAAAATACCGTCAACGCGATGGCTCGGCAATGCAGTTGTGAAAATTCACACTTCCTCGGCCTGTAGCCTGCATTCTTCAGCAGGCTGGTCCTGAGCCGATCTGCATTCCGTTGCACCCACGAGAATTCGGGCCAGCACCGCTATTCTGATGACCGAAAATGTGGCCGCCTCCGTCAACCTGCGAGCGCTATACCGCGGACATCCCGCACGTGCCGGCACTCCCCCCGATACTCGAAACCCGGGCAGGTGCACTGCAGGTGCCCGCTGCGCCCGAAGGTCACCCGGTAGGACTTCGATACGTCACGCGAACTCGGGAACTCCCAGGTTCCCGTTTCTAGTAGGGGCGAGTTCGCCTGTAGCGCCGTGATCATCTTCGCGACGATTTCGATGCGGGCGGCCTCTGAACCAGTCGCACGAGCGGCCTTCGTCTCCTCCAGCAGGGCCGGTCCGAGCCGCAGCAAAGTTTGCTGCAGCTCTGTCAGGATGGACGCGCCGGGAGCCTCGTCGGACTCCACCGCCCGGATCAGTCCGAGCTTGGCCTCGAGCAGGGTCGCGATGTAGCCGTCGAGCGTGCCGTCCGCCAGGAGGTACTCGACCGTGACCTGACGGGTCTGGCCGATGCGGTAGCAGCGGTCCTCCGCCTGCAGGTGGTTGGCCGGCACCCAGTCCAGGTCCTGGAAGATCACGTGCGTGGCCGCGGTGAGGTTCAGGCCGACGCCGCCCGCGATCAGGTTGCACAGCGCCACTCGCACGTTCGGGTCCCGCTGGAAGGCATCGGTGGCCGCCTGGCGCTGCGCGGCGTTGTCGGCGCCGGTGATCGTGACCGCCCGGTCACCGAGGACCTTCTTGTGGCGCGTGATGCCCTCCGTGTAGCAGGTGAAGACGATCACCTTCTGACCGGTGGCCAGCACGTCGCGCAGGCGCTCGGCGCAGGCAGCCTGCTTGGCCTTGTGCAGCGCCAGCCTCAGCCGGGTCAGCCGGGCGAGGAACTCGGCGTCGTTGGGCCGACCCGCGTCGGAGGACTGGAACCAGGAGACGAAGGCGCCGTGGGCCTTCCAGGCGCTGGCCGCCTCGATGGGCACGGGCACCCAGGAGCGGATCTTCGGCGGCAGTTCCAGCACCTCCTCCTTCTTCCGCCGCAGCATCACTTCCTTGAGCAGCAGGTTCAGCTCGGCAAGGTTCGAGGCGCCGTCGGTGACCCAGCCGTAGTCGTTGCGGTAGGCGCCACAGTAACGTCGGGCGAAGGACAGGAAGCTGCGGGCGCTGGGGTGGCCGACGGCGCGCAGCAGGTTGAACAGATCGCGCGGGCGATTCGGCTGCGCATTTCAGCGATCGCGGACGGCTGTTTCAGCGT
>JAXMFE010000013.1:0-143148 GCA_046347985.1 Burkholderiales bacterium | reverse complement strand
CGACGAACGCCTTGGGCTTGATGAGGTCGTCGGCATCGGGCCGCCCGATGACGGCCGTTTCGAGCACGGCGGGGTGCGTGATGAGGGCGGCTTCCACCTCGACCGGCGACACGTAGATGCCGCCCACCTTGAGCATATCGTCGCTGCGGCCGCCGTACACGTAGTAGCCGTCGGCGTCGCGATGGTACTTGTCGCCGCTGCGGGTCCACTCGCCGAGGAAGGTCGAGCGGCTCCTGGCGCGGTTGTTCCAGTAGCACATCGCCGCCGTCACGCCCTTGATCTGCAACTCGCCCTGCTCGCCGTCCGGCACCGGATTGCCTTCGTCGTCGACGAGTCGCAGTTCGTATCCGGGCACCGGTTTGCCGGTCGTGCCGAAGCGGACATCGCCCGGACGATTGGACAGGAAGATGTGCAGCATCTCGGTGGAGCCGATGCCGTCAAGCACGTCGATGCCGAAATGCTCGCTGACGCGTCGCCCCAGTTCCTCGGGCAGCGCCTCGCCCGCCGAGGTGGCGAGACGCAAGCGCACGGCATCGCGTGCCGGCAGTTCCGGACTGGCGAGCATGGAGGCATACAGGGTGGGGACGGCGTAGAAGATCGTCGGCTGGTGCCGGACCAGGCGGGCGGCCACGGACGCGGGCGTCGGTCGCTCCGCCATCAGGACCGCCGTGGCCCCCACCGCCAGCGGGAACACCAGGGAGTTGCCGAGCCCGTAGGCGAAGAACAGCTTCGCCGCGGAAAACACGATGTCGTCCTCGCGGATGCCGAGCACCGGCCGCGCGTACAGTTCGGCCGTCTGGATGAGACTCGCGTGGACGTGCACCGTCCCCTTGGGCGCCCCCGTGGAACCGGAGGAGTACATCCAGAAGCACATGTCGTCCGCCCGGGTCGGCGCCGGCGCAAACGTGGCTGCCGCCGCCGCGAGCAGATCGGCGAGGGCATGCGTGCCCGCCGGTGCATGGCCCGAGACGATGACGTGCTGCAGGAACGGCAGGCGGGGGACGAGATCGCGGAACTGGGGCCAGAGCGCCTCCGAAACCACGAGCGCCCGGGCCCGGCTGTCGCGCAGCATGTACTCGTAGTCGGAAGGCGTCAGCAGCGTGTTGGCGGCCACCGGCACGATGCCCGCCTTGACGCACCCGAGGAACACGGTCGGAAAGTCGATCGAATCGTGCATGCAGAGCATGACCCGGTCTTCCATCCGCAGGCCGAGCCCGGTGAACGCATTGGCGCTGCGATCGACACGCTCGGCCAACTGGGCGTAGGTCGTGGCACCGCGGTCATCGATGAAGGCGATCTTGGCGCCGCGCCCGGCCAGCAGATGGCGTTCGACCAGATCGTGCGCCGCGTTGTAGTCGTCGGGAATGCGGATGATCGGGGGGCTGACGGAATGGTCCGCGGAGCTGAAGCCGGCCATGTCCTCTCCTCTGGGTTGTCGTGAGCGCGGTCGCAGGGAGCCCGGAGTGTAGCCCGAGCCGGGGCAATCGACGCCCCCGATCCCCTGCGCGACGGATCGACGCATGTACGCAATCACGATCAGCCTTCGGCGGATGAAGTCGGCACGTCGCACGGGCTGCCGGCGCCGATGCGCGCAGCTCAAGTCGCTGCCCGACCGACCGTTGTCCCGGGGAGATCGACGCCGGCACGACCTCGCGGCCGGTGCCAGAATCGACCCCTCTTCCGCCGACTCCGCGCCCATGCCCGTTCAACCGTGTCCCCGCCGCCGCGGCTTCACCCTGGTCGAAGTGCTCGTGGCCATGGGGATCGTGCTCATCATCGGCGCGATGGTCACGCCGATGATCATCGCCGCGGTCAAGCGCGAGAAGGAGGCGACGCTGCGCACTTCGCTGCGGCAGATCCGCCAGGCCATCGACGACTACAAGCAGGCCGGCGACGAGGGCCGCATCGAGCGGCGGCCCGGCGACAGCGGCTATCCCCGCTCGCTCGCCGTTCTCGTGACGGGCGTGCCGGACCGGCTCGATCCGAAGCAGCGCCGCCTCTACTTCCTGCGCAAGGTGCCGCGCGATCCGTTCGCGACCAACGACAGGCAGTCGGCCGAGGACACGTGGGGCAAGCGCAGCTATGCCTCGCCGCCCGACAAGCCCGAACCCGGGGAGGACGTGTACGACGTGTACTCGCAATCGCCGGCCGTCGGCTCCAACGGCATTCCGTATCGCCAGTGGTGAGGCGTCAATCCGGCCACGCGCTGGCCATCGTCCTGTTCCTCGCTTTCGTGACGGCGATTCTCATCGCGGCGCTGGCACGGTTGTGGAGCCTCGACCTGCAGCGCGACAAGGAACGGGACCTGATGTGGATCGGCCGCCAGTTCCGGACGGCGCTCGGGAGCTACGCTGCGACCACGCCCGAGGGACACGCCCCGTTCCCGAAGAAGCTCGACGAACTGGTGGAGGACAAGCGGCTGACACCGCCGATGCGTCATCTGCGGCGCATCTACGTCGACCCGATGACGCACGGGACGGATTGGGGCATCGTCCGCGCGGAGGACGGAACGATCCGCGGGGTCTACTCGACGTCGGACGCGGCCCCGCTGAAGAACGACACGCTGTCGTCGTTCGGGCGGATGTTCGAGGGAGCGAAGCGGTACTCGGACTGGCGTTTCGAGGTGTCGCCGCTGGTCGTGCGCGAAGTGCCGCTTCCGGTCGAAGCGCAGTGAGGTGAGGCGCGGCGCTCGACGCGACGACCAGGGGGATGGATATCGCGGTTCGGTTCGATGGTGTCGTCGATCGATGGACGCGTGCGCGGTGCGCACCCTGCGGCATTCGATGGTGATGGCGAAGGGGGTGACCGGCGCTGAGCGTCCGGCCTTTCCTTCACCCGATGCGTGAGGGCGGACTACCCGGCTGCCGCCACGATCGCCTGCAGCAGCACGTTGCACCCCGCTTCGAGATCCTCCGCCTTCGCGTTCTCGATCTCGTTGTGCGAGATGCCGCCTTCGCAGGGCACGAAGATCATCGCGGTCGGCGCCAGCGTGGCCACGTACACCGCGTCGTGCCCGGCGCCGCTCACGATATCCCGATGCCGATACCCGAGCCGACCGGCAGCCGATCTCACCGCCCCGATCATTGCCGGATCGAACGCGGTGGGCGCGAACCGGGACACGTCGTCGATGCGTATCGCGGTCCGCGTCTCGCCTGCGACCGATTCGCAGCGTGAGCGCAGTGCGGCTTCCATCGAGTCGAGTTGCCCCGCATCCGCGTGGCGGATGTCCACCGAGAATGTCACCTCACCGGGAACGACGTTGATGGAATTCGGTTTCACCTGAAGGAAGCCGACGGTACCGCGACCGTTGGGCGCGTGGTCGAGCGCGATGCGATTCACCGCGTCGACCAGGCGTGAAGCGGCAAGCAGCGCGTCGCGCCGCAGATGCATGGGTGTCGGGCCGGCATGCGAATCCTGTCCGTTCACGGTGATGCGGAACCAGCGCAGACCCATCACGCCGGTCACGACGCCGATGGTGTGGCCGGTGTCCTCGAGAATCGGACCCTGCTCGATGTGCGCCTCGAAATAGGCGCCGATCGGCCGGCCGCCGCACGGCGCGGTTCCCGCGTAGCCGATGCGTTGCAGTTCCTCGCCCACCGACTTGCCGTCGAGATCCGTCCGCGCCAGCGTCGACGGCAGATCGAACACGCCGGCGAAGACGCCCGACCCCATCATCACGGGCTGGAAGCGCGTGCCTTCCTCGTTGGTCCAGATCGCCACCTCGACCGGCGCAGCCGTGCGGAGGCCGTGGTCGTTCAGGGTGCGCACCGCCTCGAGCGCGGCCAGCACGCCGAAGTTGCCGTCGAACTTGCCGCCCGAGGGCTGGGTGTCGATGTGGCTGCCCGACATCACGGGAGCACGCGACGGATCGGTCCCCGCGCGCCGTCCGAAGATGTTGCCGATGCGGTCGATGGAGATGTCGAGCCCCGCCTCGCGGCACCACCCGACGACGAGATCGCGTCCCTGCCGGTCGAGGTCGGTCAGCGCCAGGCGCCGGACGCCACCCTTGTCCGTCGCACCGATCTTCGCGAGTGTCATCAGCGAATCCCACAGTCGGGTGCCGTTGATCCGCATCTGTTCCGTCGCACGCATGGTCGTCTCCCGGGAATCGTCGCCGCGGCTCGCTCAGCGCGCGTCGGCGATCATGAACTCGGCAGCCTTCTCCGCGATCAGCACCGTCGGCGCATTGGTGTTGCCCGACGTGATGGTCGGCATCACGGACGCATCGGCCACCCGCAATCCCCGAATGCCGCTCACGCGCAGCCGGTCGTCCACCACCGCCATCGGATCGCTGCCCATCTTGCAGGTGCCGACCGGATGGAAGATGGTCGTCCCGAGATCACCGGCGGCGCGCAGAAGATCCGCCTCGGTCTCGATGCCCGGCCCGGGCCGATGCTCCTCGGGGCGGTAACGCGCGAGGGCCTTTGCCTGCATGATCCGTCGGGTGAAGCGGATGCCGTCGACAGCCACCTGGCGGTCGTCGTCGGTCGCCAGGTAGTTGGGGTCGATGGCCGGCGCGGCGAGTGGATCCGTGCTCTTGATGCGGACGGAACCGCGGCTCGACGGCCGCAGGTTGCACACGGACGGTGTGATGGCCTTGAACGGATGCAGCGGCTCGCCGAACTTGTCGAGCGACAGCGGCTGCACGTGCCATTCGATGTTGGCACTCGGTTGCGACGGATCGCTCTTCGCGAACGCGCCGAGCTGCGACGGCGGCATCGTGAGCGGACCGGTCCGGAACAGGAAGTACTCGAGCCCCATGGCCGCCTTGCCGAACAGCGAGTTCGCCCGCTCGTTCAGCGTGGTGACGCCGTGCACCTTGTACTGGATGCGGATCTGCAGGTGATCCTGCAGGTTCTCGCCCACGCCGGCGAGATCGTGCACGCAGGCGATGCCGAAGCGATCGAGCAGGCCGCGCGGCCCGACACCGGACAGCTGGAGGATCTGCGGGGAACCGATCGCCCCGGCGGCCAGCACGACTTCGCGCCGCGCGGTCACGACACGCTCGCTGCCGTCGGACAGCTTCAACACGGCGCCCGTGGCGCGCGGCGCATCGCCGCTCGTGTCGAAGTTCAGCCGCAGCGTGTGGGCGTTGAGCAGGATCTCGAGATTGCGCCGGTCCTGGATCGGACGCAGGAACGCCTTCGGGGCACTCCAGCGCACGCCCTTGCGCTGGTTCATCTGGAAGTAGGCCGTGCCGAAGTTGTCGCCGCGATTGAACTCGGCGATCTTCGGAAGCCCGCATTCGGCGGCCGCCTCGCGCCACGCATCGAGGATCTCCCACGAGACGCGACGTTCCTCGACGCGCAGTTCGCCGCCGGCGCCGTGCAGCTCGTCGGCACCGTGCACGTAGTCCTCGGTCTTCTTGAAGACGGGCAGCACGTCGTCCCAGGCCCAGCCGCGATTGCCGAGCGATGCCCAGTGGTCGTAGTCGCTCCGCTGGCCGCGCATGTAGATCATCGCGTTGATCGACGAGCAGCCGCCGATCACCTTGCCGCGCGCGTAGCCGATGCTGCGGCCATTGAGTCCGGGCTGCGGTTCGGTCTTGAAGCACCAGTCGGTGCGCGGGTTGCCGATGGTGTAGAGGTACCCGACCGGCACGTGGATCCAGAAGTAGTCGTCGTCGCCGCCGGCCTCCACCAGCAGCACGCGCCTGCCGGGATCGGCCGAGAGCCGGTTGGCGAGCACGCAGCCCGCCGTGCCTGCACCGATGATCACGTAATCGTATGAATGGTCCGACACAGCGCCGCCTCCCCTGCTTGCAGGCGGCGGATGGTAGCGCGAGACGGAGACCGCGGGAGACGGGAACGTGCCGGAACGTCGAGATGCCCGGCGATGTTCAGCGGCTCAGGCGATTGCGGCCGCGTTCCTTTGCGCGGTAGAGGGCCTCGTCGGCCGCGCGGAGCACCTGCTCGGGCGACGCGGGGCTGCGGGGATCCGGTTCCGCCACGCCGATGCTGATGGTGACCTGGATGGCGCCTGCGGGCGTCGGGGTGCTGCGGCGTTCCACCCCTTCCGCGTTGTCGTGCGGGCGACGGTCCTCGGCACGCAGCAGCATCCGGTAGGACTCCACTGTGGTCCGGAGGCGTTCCAGCGCCGGGATCACGTCCTTCGACGACTTCCCCGGGAAGACGACGGCAAATTCCTCACCGCCGTATCGATACGACCGGGCGCCCGAGCCGGTGCGGGCGAGATGGGTCGCGATCATGCGCAACACCTGATCGCCGGTGTCGTGCCCGTGGATGTCGTTCACCTGCTTGAAGTGGTCCACGTCGACCATGGCGATCACGTAGCGCTCGCCCAGCGCCAGCAGCCGTTCGTTGAGCGCACGCCGACCGCCGAGTCCGGTCAGTTCGTCGACGAAGGCATAGCGATAGGCGTCCTGCAGGACCCCCACGGCGAGCACGGTCGCTGCGGCGCCGATCATCAACCCGTACGCGTTCGGGGTGCCGCTGAGGATGGCGCCGGCCTCGCAGGCGATCACGGCGGCGAACAGGGCGGCATCGATGGCATTGCCCCGGATCCACAGCACCGCGGCCGTGACGATGGTGGACACGCACAGGGCGCCCACCACGATCGGCGGCAGCGAGAACACCGACGGCGGCAACACGAGCTGCGGCCACGTGTGGCAGATCCAGAGCCAGGTGCCGCCCGACACGAGCCAGGTGGCGACGATGAACTCGAGGCCGAAGGCGACGAATCGTCGCAGGGCGTAGCGGCTCGCGACGCCGCGCTCGCGCAGCAACGCAATCACCGCGAGGTTGAGCGGCAACAGCGTCGCCACCAGGATGCCGGTCTCCGTGGCGGACGATACGCCGCGGGCGAACAGCGCGTAGGCGAGGGTGAGCAGGAGAACCGAGAGGATCGCGCGGCCCCGGTTGAACGAGGCGCCGATGGCACCGGCGACGGCCAGGGCGAGATAGGGGCCGTACTGGTGCATGCCGGAAAGCTCGGACGGCAGTACGGGCACCAGGGGCACCAGCAGCACGGCGCTCCCGATCAGCAGCAGCTGCAGGGCGGCAGCGCGCAGGCCGCGCCACAAGGTGGCAGCCCGAAGCGGCAGATCGACCCCGCTTGCCTCGGAAATGGTCACCGCCTGCATGCGTTTATTCCTCTTCTTCGATGGATCCATAACATAAGCGCACCCGTCTCGTCTCGCTAGTGTCTCGATTCGACGACTGCGCAGAGCCTTGATTGCGTTGAATCCTGCAGCAACGTCGACCGGGTGCGCGAAGACGACGCTGCAAGGATCGCTCCGGGTTGCGCGCAGTCGTCTCGCCCCGGGTCAAGGATCGCAGCCGCCGGGGCGGCGAGACCATAGCCGGAGGCGCATATGAGGCCGTATTCGAGCCTCGGTCGCGGCACGCCGCCGCGCTAGAATCCGGGGGTTTCGCAGACGCATCGTCAGTTTCGCGCACGTCGTTCATCCGCGGCGTGCACACCGCCCCGAGTCGAGGACCCCCATGAACGCTCCCGCATCCAATGCCAGTCTGGCCGCCTCCGGCCAGATGGAACTCCAGAACCTCATCGACGGCCAATGGCGGCCGGCGTCCGGGGGACAGACGGTCGACGTCGTCAGCCCCAGCGACGGCAAGGTGTTTGCCCGCATCGCTCGGGGCACGGCCCAGGATGTCGACGATGCCGTCAAGGCGGCCCGTCGTGCCTACGAGGAAGGCCCCTGGCCGCGCATGACGGCCACCGAGCGGGGCCGTCTCATGATGAAGCTGGGGCAGAAGATCGCGGACCACGCCGAGGAACTCGCGCAGCTCGAGGCGCGCGACACGGGCAAACCCATGAAGCAGGCCCGCGCGGACATGGTCGCGGCCGCGCGCTACTTCGAGTTCTACGGGGCCGGTGCCGACAAGGTGCACGGCGAAGTGATCCCGTTCCTCGATGGCTACCTGGTCACCGTCCTGCGCGAGCCCAAGGGCGTCACGGGTCACATCATCCCGTGGAACTACCCCGCGCAGATGTTCGGCCGCACCCTGGCCCCGGCCATCGCGATGGGCAATTGCGCCGTGATGAAGCCCGCGGAGGAAGCCTGCCTCACGCCGATGCGCATCGCCGCACTCGCCCAGGAAGTGGGCATCCCCGCCGGGGTGATCAACATGGTCACCGGCATCGGCGAGGAAGCCGGGGCGGCCCTGAGCGCTCATCCGGGCATCGACTTCCTGTCGTTCACCGGTTCGCCCGAGGTCGGCACGCTCGTGCAGATCGCGGCGGCCCGGAATCACATCGGCTGCACGCTCGAACTGGGCGGGAAGTCACCGCAGATCGTGTTCGACGATGCCGATTTCGATGCCCTGATCCCGGTCGTCGTCAATGCCATCGTCCAGAACGGCGGCCAGACCTGCTCGGCCGGCAGCCGCGTGCTGGTGCAGAAGAACATCTACGACAAGCTGATGACACGTGTCGCCGACCGCTTCGCCCAGCTGCGGGTGGGTTCGCACGACATGGATCTGGACTGCGGTCCGCTCATCAGTGCCAACCAGAAGAAGCGCGTCGAAGGGTTCGTGTCACGCGCCCGGGCGGACGGCATCCAGGTGCTGGCCGAAGCGACGATCGCCGAAGGCACACCCGCCGGCGGCTTCTACGCGACGCCGACGCTGTTCGGCCCGGTGCCGCGCGAGAACGCGCTGGCCTGCGACGAGGTCTTCGGCCCGGTGCTGTCGGCCATTCCGTTCGAGGACGAGGCCGATGCCATCCGGCTCGCCAACAGCACCGACTATGGGCTGGTGGCCGGCATCTGGACCAACAATGGTGCGCGGCAGATGCGCGTGGCCAAGGGCATGCGATGCGGCCAGGTGTTCGTGAACGGCTACGGCGCGGGCGGCGGGATCGAACTGCCGTTCGGCGGCGTGAAGAAGAGCGGCCACGGTCGCGAGAAGGGCTTCGAGGCGATGCGCGAGTTCTCCCACACCAAGACGGTGGTGTTCAAGCACGGGTGAGGCCGTGACGGGTGATTCGTGATCCGGCGCTTCGCCCCGTTCACGGGGTGAAGCAGGATGGAGAAGAACAACACAGCCCGCTCCCGCGGGCTGTGTTGTTTTCCGACGTCCGATCACGATCCCGTCGCCTGCGCATCGCGCACCGGTTGCCGGGTGACGCGACAGTCACTCCGATCGCCTCGATATCCACGACCGATCGATGCGCGATGTGCCCCCCGGGAATGCACCAGGAAATCGGGGCGAGGGACCGGATCACCGGTTTCGGAACACGGCCCCGCCGATCTCCGCCCTTCAGGCGCCGTGACACACCTTGTACTTCTTCCCGCTCCCGCACGGGCACGGGTCGTTGCGGCCGACCTTCGGGGATGCGTTGCGGATGGTCTCCGGCTTGCGCCATTCGATCCAGTAGTCGAAGCCCTCCTGAACGGCGGCCGGCATCGAATCACGGCACCGCGCCTTGAGTTCGGTTTCGTCCGCCAGCGTCGGCGCCAGCGACGCCTTCCACTCGGCGTCGTCCTCCAGACCGCCGGCGAGGATCAGCAGGGGGAACAGCAACTCGTCCACCGTTTCGCCGTCGGATGCCTCATCCCAGGGCGGATCCGACAGCGATACGCCTTCGAGGTAGCCGTGGACCCAGGGCTCGACATCGAACTCCTCCGTCCCTTCCTCGTTGCCGTAGAGCAGGAACGGCAACTCGGCGCCGGCCGCGAGACTCGCGAGCACGTCGCCGTGGAGCCGATCGATCAAGCCGACCAGTTCGGCCACGGCCGGATCGTTCGCCCAGTCGCGCTCACCGCCCATCACGACGGGCAGCCATTTCTCCCGCGGAATCGGTCGCGGTCCGCTGACGGCGGCTGCGAAGAAACCTTGCAGGGAATCGAGCCACAACGGATTCGCACCCTCGGGAGGCGTTCCGAGCAGGGTTTCGAGGCGGTCGATTTCAGCCTCGGTCATCGGGATGTCCGGCATGGGGGTCCTTGGAAGAGGAAAGGCAACGGAAGGGAACGAGAGGATGCCCCCGCGCCGGCATCGGCCGGGCGGGAACGCCATGGAATGCCGGCCGAGGACGTCCTGCGGCGCGACCGGATGTCGATTACTTGGCCTTGATCAGGGTGCCGACGCCCTGGTCGGTGAGCACTTCCAGCAGGAGCGAGTGCTGCACCCGCCCGTCGATGATGTGCACGCTGCGGACCCCGCTGCGGGCCGCGTCGAGCGCGGAGGAGATCTTCGGCAGCATTCCGCCATAGAGCGTTCCGTCGGCGAACAGATCGTCGATCTGCTTCGGCGTGAGGCCCGTCAGCAGTCTGCCGTCCTTGTCGAGCACGCCGGGCGTGTTCGTGAGCAGGATCAGCTTCTCGGCCTTCAGGATCTCGGCAAGCTTGCCGGCGACGACATCCGCGTTGATGTTGTACGACTCGCCGTCCTCGCCGACGCCGATGGGTGCGATGACCGGAATGAAATCGCCGGTGTCGAGGAACGCGATGATCGACGGATCGATGGAGACGATCTCGCCGACCTGACCGATGTCGAGCAGCTCCTCGGGCTTGTCCTTGTTGGGCATCAGGAGCTTGCGGGCACGGATGAATGCACCGTCCTGCCCCGTCAGACCCACCGCCTTGCCGCCGTGGCGGTTGATGAGGTTGACGATCTCCTTGTTGACCGACCCGCCGAGCACCATCTCGACGATGTCCATGGTCTCCTCGTCGGTGACCCGCATGCCCTGGACGAACTGGCCCTGCTTGCCGACCCGTTTCAGCAACTCGTCGATCTGCGGGCCGCCGCCGTGCACCACCACGGGGTTCATGCCGACCAGCTTCAGGAGGACCACGTCGCGCGCGAACCCTTCCTTCAGGACCGGGTCGGTCATCGCGTTGCCGCCGTACTTCACGACGATGGTCTTGTCCTGGAAGCGCCGGATGTACGGCAGGGCTTCGGCAAGGATCTGGGCCTTTTCCAGGGGGGAGACGGGGAGGGGGTCGGACATGGATCGGCACCTGCGTGAGTGGCCGCGAATTGTATCGGCAGGCCCCCCGCGGACAAAGACCTGGGCGACAGCGCCCGCGCAAAAAAAGGAGGGCAGCCCCGGGTGCTGCCCTCCCTGTCCGGAACGAGGACCGGATCGTATGACTTACTGGACCGCGATCTGGCGCGCGGCGTTCACCTGCTTCTTCGGCAGCACCAGCTCCAGCACACCGTCGGCGTACTTGGCCTGCGCCCCGGACGAATCGACCTCGCTGGCCAGCGAAAAGCCGCGCGAGACCTTGCCGTAGTAGCGCTCGGTCCGCAACACGCGCTCGCCCTGCTTGTCCTCGCGGTTGCGCTTGACCTCGGCACTGATGGCGACCTGGTTGCCTTCCACGTTGATCTGGATGTCCTCCTTCTTCACGCCGGGGATCTCGGCATGGACGGTGTACGCGTTGGCGTCTTCCTTCACGTCGATGCGGATCTGCACGGCCTGCTGGCGGTCGCCCTCCAGCGCGACGGGCCGCACGAAGAAGCCGCGGAAGAGATCGTCCAGGGTGTCGTCGAACGGGTTGAATCGGGTGAGATTGGCCATGTCGGAAACTCCTTCGTCGTATGCGTGTCTCGGGGGGTGGCGGGGCGTCCCGCCGATGCGCCATAGATGGAATCGTCCGGATCTATTTCAAGAGGGGTGAATCCGGCCGGCGCAAGCTCCCGTATAACCCCCCGCGCTGCCCGTCAAAGGGAAGCGAGGTACCATCCGGTGCCCGGCGCGGCCGGTTGCCGACCCACCGAAATGCTCTGAAACCCGACCCAGGAGAAATCACCATGGCTCAGAAGAAAACCGCCCTCACCGTTGCCCTCGGCTCCGCCTTCGCCGCCACCCTCGCGGCCGCCCCGCTCGCCGGCGCGGCGGACAACCCCTTCGGGATGCAATCCCTGAAGAACGGCTATCAGGTCGCCGAGATGAAGGACGGCAACGGCAACGCCGTCAACGGCCCGGCCAAAGCCAAGGAGGCCAAGTGCGGCGGCGACAAGGCCAAGGACGGCAAGTGCGGCGGTGACAAGGCAAAGGAAGGCAAGTGCGGTGGCGACAAGAAGAAGGACGGCAAGTGCGGCGGTGACAAGAAGAAGGACGGCAAGTGCGGTGAAGGCAAGTGCGGCGGTGACAAGAAGTAGATCCGCCCCCCGGCCCGCGATCGCGCCATGACGTCCGTCACGCCCGTTCACGGCGCGGGCCTCGGCCTGCGGCGGGAGTTGATCGCTCCCCTGCAGGCCGGCATTCCGCCGGTGATCTCGTTCTTCGAGATCGCGCCGGAGAACTGGATGGAGATGGGCGGTGCGAGCGGTCGCCAGTTCCGCGGTCTGGTGGAGCAGCGGCCGTTCGTCGCTCACGGCCTCTCGCTCTCGCTGGGCGGCCCCCAGCCGCTGGACCGGTTGTTCCTGGCGCGCCTGCGCCGCTTCCTGGACGAGCACGGCATCGCGCTCTACACGGAGCATCTGTCGTACACGACCGACGACGGCCAGCTGTATGACCTGATGCCCATTCCCTTCACGGACGAAGCCGTGCGCCACGTGGCGCGCAGGATCGCGCAGGTCCAGGATGCGCTGGGCCGGCGTCTCGCCATCGAGAACGCCTCGTACTATGTCAAGGCGCCGATCGACCAGATGGGGGAGCTCGACTTCATCGGTGCCGTCCTGCGCGAAGCGGACTGCGACCTCCACCTGGACGTGAACAACGTCTACGTGAACAGCGTGAATCACGGCTTCGATCCGCGCGAATTCCTGCTCGGCCTCCCGCGCGAACGCGTGGTCTACCTGCACATGGCGGGACACTACCGCGAGGCGGAAGACCTCATCATCGATACGCACGGCGCCGACGTCATCGACCCCGTGTGGACGCTGCTCGATTTCACGTACCGGCATTTCGGCGTGCATCCGACGCTGCTCGAGCGCGATTTCAACATCCCGCCGCTGCGGACGCTGGTGAAGGAAGTCACGAGAATCGACCGGCTGCAGCGGCGGCACGCCGGCACGCCGGGTCGGGCGCTGCAACGTGCGGCTCCCTGAATTCCAGCGCTACCAGCGCGCATTCACCCGACACATCCGGGACCCTCGGGAGAACCCGCGTCCCGATGGCGTGTCCGCGCGCCGGATGAACGTCTACAACGAACTGGTCTTCAACAACCTGCGCGGCTTCCTCGACGCGTGTTTCCCGATCTCGCGGGAACTGATGGGAGAAACGCGCTGGAAGCGCCTGGCCCGCGAGTTCCTCGCCGGACATCGGTGCACGACGCCGCTGTTCCGGCAGATTCCCGAGGAGTTCGTGCGCTGGCTCGGGCAGCGGAACGGCGGGCTGGCCGTGCCCGGCTACCTGCCGCACCTCGCGCACTACGAGTGGGTCGAACTGGCGCTGGACGTCTCCCCGCGCGAGTCGCGGGTTGCGGACGCCGATCCGGACGGTGACCTCCTGTCCGGAAGACCGGTGCTCAACCCGGTTTCGCTGCTGCTGGAATACCCCTATGCCGTACATCGCATCGGTCCGTCGTACCGGCCGAGGCCGGCCCAGCGGGAAACGACCCACATCCTGGCGTTCCGCAATCACGCGGACCAGGTGCGATTCATCGTCCTGAATCCCGTCAGCGCCCGGCTCGTGGCCCTCGTGCGTGAGGGCAGACTCACCGGCAAGGGCGCACTGAAACGCATCGCCACCGAGTTGCGTCACCCCGATCCCGGCGCCGTGCTGGCCGGCGGCCGGGACATCCTGGAAAACCTGCGCCGCGAGTCGGCGATCGTCGGATCGCGGACGCCGCGCCGCCGATGACGGTCAATGGTGTCCGGCGTGGTCTCCTGCGCCGGCGTCCTCCCGGGCTCGCACCGGCAGCTCGACCGACTGAGTGAAGGGTTTGCCTTTCGCGGGTTTGAACGTGAGCGTGACCGGCACGGTGCTGCCGGCCTTGAGCGGCTGGCGGATTCCGAACAGCATCAGATGCAGACCGCCGGGCTCGAGCGCCACGGACTCCCCGGCGGGCAACGCCAGCGACGGGATGGCGCGCATCTTCATCACGCCCCCCTCGTGCTTCATCTCATGCACTTCGCACGACTTGGCCACTGGGCTCTTCGCGCCGGTCAAGGTGACCGCCGACGACGACTTGAGCGTCATGAATGCGCCGGCCACGGGTTGGCCGGGAACCGTGGCCCGGATCCAGGCGTCGCCGATCTCCACGAGATCCGCTGCCGACACACTCGCCGACAGTGCCGTTGCCATCGCCGCCGCGATGACCGCCGCCAGGGCGGCACGCCGCATTTGCGTTCGTTGCATCCACACCTCCATGACATGAAAAGGCGCGCCCGAAAGTGGGGCGCGCCAGGGAACGTTCCCTATAATGCGCGTTTTCGCCTGTCATTCCCATGAAGCGGTTCCTGCTCATCCTCACGCTGTTGTTCGTCGGGCGCCTCGACGCGCCTGCCCAGTCCGCGCCCCTGATTCCGAGTCCGCCCGCCCTCGCCGCCAAGGCCTGGGTGCTGCTCGACTGGCAGAGCCGCCAGATGCTGGTGTCACGCGAACCCGATCGCCGCATCGAACCCGCCTCGCTGACGAAGCTGATGACGGCCTACCTGGTCTTCGACGCGCTGAAGCAGAAGCGCGTCACCGTCGACCAGATCGCCCGCGTATCGGAGCACGGCTATCGCGCCGAGGGCTCGCGCATGTTCCTCGACCCGAAGGTACCGGTGACGGTCGAGGATCTGCTGAAGGGCATGGTCGTCCAGTCCGGCAACGACGCCACGATCACGCTCGCCGAGACCGTGGCGGGGACCGAAAGCACCTTCGTGGACCTGATGAACCGCTACGCACAGCGGATGAATCTCGCCAACACGCGATTCGCGAATTCCACGGGCCTGCCGGATGCGCAGCACTACTCCACGGCGCGCGATCTCGCGGTGCTGGCGGCCAACCTGATCCGCGATTTCCCGGAGTATCTCCCGCTCTACTCCACGCGCGAATTCCGCTACAACGACATCACGCAGCACAACCGCAACCGCCTGCTCGCGCTCGATCCGACGGTCGACGGCCTGAAGACGGGATTCACCGAGACGGCCGGCTATTGCCTCATCGCCACGGCGAAGCGCCCGCCGCGACGCCTCATCTCGGTGGTGCTGGGCACGGCATCGGACAGCGCCCGCGCCATCGAAAGTCAGAAGCTGCTCAACTACGGCTTCCAGTTCTACGAGACCGTCAGACTCTACGAGAAGGACAAGCCCGTCAGCGTGATCCCGGTGTTCAAGGGCGAGCAGTCGGAACTGAAGGCGGGCTTCCGGGAGGATTTCCATCTGTCCGTCCCCGCCGGGATGTCCGACAAGCTGAACGGCACGCTGGAGAGCATGCAGCCGCTGATCGCCCCGATCCAGGCCGGACAGCGCGTGGGCACGCTCAAGGTCACGATGGACGGCAAGCCGATCGGCGAGTATCCGGTGGTGGCGCTGGAGACCATCGGCATCGCCAACATCTTCGGGCGGATGTGGGACAGCCTGCGGCTGATGCTGAAATAGCCCGTCGCGCGGGCACGACCGCCCGCGCGCCATCCAGGATCGCGAGGACGTCATGACCTGTTACCTGAACGGCGAGTTCCTGCCCCTGGAGCATGCGCGGATCCCGGTCCTGGATCGCGGCTTCATCTTCGGCGACGGGGTCTACGAGGTCATTCCGGTCTATGGGCGCATCCCGTTGCGTCTGGACGGTCACCTGGCCCGCCTGGGCCGCAGCCTCGCGTCCGTCCGCATTCGCAACCCCCGCACCGTCGACGAGTGGACCGCACTCATCCGGGATCTGATCGCCCGGCAAACGTTCGACGACCAGTCGCTGTACCTGCAGGTCAGCCGGGGCGTCGCCAAGCGGGATCACGCGTTTCCGAAGGACACGCCGCCCACCGTCTTCATGATGGTGAATCCGCTGACGCTTCCCTCGGCCGATCAGGTGTCCCGCGGCGTGACGGCCGTCACCGCCACCGACAATCGCTGGTACCGCTGCGACATCAAGTCGACGGCCCTGCTCGCCAATGTGATGCTGCGCCAGCTCGCGGTCGATGCGGGTGCCGCCGAGGCCGTGCTCCTTCGTGACGGCTTCCTCAGCGAGGGGTCGGCCAGCAACATCTTCGTCGTCCGCGACGGCATCGTCGCCACGCCCGCCAAGAGCCATCTGATACTGTCCGGGATCACCTACGACGTGATCACCGATCTCGCGCGCGGGGACGGCATGACACTCGAACAGCGCGACGTGTCCGAGGCCGAAGTGCGCGGTGCCGATGAACTCTGGCTCGCAAGCTCCACGCGCGAGGTGCTCGCGATCACGACCCTGGACGGGAAGGCCGTTGGAAACGGGCGCCCCGGCCCCATGTTCGAACGCATGTACCGCCTGTTCCGGGAATACACCCGCCGACTGCGCCTCTCCGCCTAGCACCTTCTACCGTCATGGCCACCACGCCCGAGCCGTCCCTGATCGAATACCCGACCGATTTCCCCATCAAGGTGATGGGGCGTCAGTCGCCGGGCATCGCCCAGGAGATCGTCGGCATCGTGCTGCGCCACGCGCCGGACTTCGATGCCACCACGGTGGAAATGCGCGCGAGCCGGCAGAAGAACTATCTCTCGGTCACGTGCACGATCCGCGCGACGTCCCGGGAACAGCTCGACGCGCTCTACCGCGAGCTGTGCGATCACCCCGGTGTCGTGATGGTGCTCTGAGCGTGGCCCGCATCGTGGCCGCCTCGACGACACCGAGCGTGCAACGGCTGGGCCGCGCCGACTATCACGACACCTGGCAGGCGATGAAGGCGTTCACCGAGAAGCGCGCCGCGGGCACCCCGGACGCTTTCTGGCTGGTCGAACATCCTCCGGTGTACACGGTGGGCATCGCCGGACGGGACGAGCACCTGCCGAAGACGGCGTCCGACATTCCCGTCGTCCGCACCGACCGCGGCGGTCAGATCACGTACCACGGCCCCGGCCAGATCGTCGTGTACACCCTCGTGGATCTGCGCCGCCTCGAACTGACCGTCCGGGGTCTGGTGCGACGACTCGAGAATGCCGTGGTCGACCTGCTGGGGGAGCACGGGGTGACGGCCACCGGCGATCCGGCCCGGCCCGGGGTCTACGTGGGCCACGCCAAGATCGCCGCCCTGGGCCTCAAGATCCGCGGCGGGTGCTCGTATCATGGTTTGGCCTTCAACATCGACATGGACCTCGCGCCGTTCGCTGCAATCGACCCCTGCGGCTATCCCGGGCTCGCCGTCACGGACGCCCGGCGCGAAGGCGTGAAGGCGTCCCTGGCGGCGCTCGCCGACCGCCTGGTCGAACGGGTTCAGGCCCACCTCTACCAGTGAGAACCTCATGGACACCCCACCGCTGAAGCAGACCGGCGCCGCGAAGACGGCCCGCAACCCCATCAAGATCGTGCCGGCGGAGACCCTGCGCAAACCCGAGTGGATTCGCGTGCGCGCCTCGGCCAGCCCGCGCTTCCAGGAAGTGAAGCAGGTCCTGCGGGACCATAACCTCGTCACGGTGTGCGAGGAAGCCTCCTGCCCGAACATCGGGGAGTGCTTCGGCAAAGGCACGGCGACCTTCATGATCCTCGGGGACGTGTGCACCAGACGCTGCCCGTTCTGCGACGTCGCCCACGGCCGCCCCCAACCGCCGGACGCCGACGAGGCGCGCAACCTCGCCGTGACCATCCGCGACATGAAACTGCGATACGTCGTCATCACGAGCGTGGATCGCGACGATCTGCGCGACGGCGGCGCCGGACACTTCGCCGACTGCATCCGCGAAGTGCGGGCCGAGCGTCCGTCGATCGTGATCGAAGTGCTGGTGCCGGATTTCCGGGGGCGGCTCGAGGTCGCGCTGGAGAAACTCGGTGCGCATCCGCCGGACGTCATGAATCACAACCTGGAAACCGTGCCTCGCCTGTACAAGATGGCCCGACCCGGGGCCGACTACGCGCATTCGCTGAAGCTGCTGCAGACATTCAAGCAGCGCCATCCGGACATCCCGACCAAGTCGGGCCTGATGCTGGGCCTGGGAGAGACCGACGACGAGATCCTCCAGGTGATGCGCGACATGCGTGCGCACGACATCGAGATGCTGACGCTGGGCCAGTACCTGCAGCCGAGCAACGGCCATCTGCCGGTGCTGCGCTACGTGACGCCGGAGCGCTTCAAGGCGTTCGAGCGCGAAGCCCTGGCGATGGGGTTCCGGCATGCCGCCTGCGGTCCGATGGTGCGGTCGAGCTATCACGCGGACCGGCAGGCACACGAGGCGGGCGTCACGACCGGCTGAGGCCCCGGCCCCGCCGGGACCGCCGGCTCAGGGCGGCGCAGTCGATCGCAGGAGCGCCTCGATGGCCGCCATGACGCGCGCAGGGGGCAGTTCCTGCAGGCACCGGCTGAGACTGTTCACGTGCCGGTCGCATCCTTCGAGGCGGCAGGGGACGCACCCCTCGGCGGCTTCGCCCTGCACCAGCGTCACATTGCCGACACGCTGCGTGCCGCGCATCTGCCACGGACTGGGTGTCGAATCGCACCCGAAGGGCCAGGGCCCCCATTTCACCGGATTGGACGGCCCGAACAGCGCCACGGTGGGAACGCCGGTCGCGGCAGCAAGATGCGTGACGGCCGTGTCGGTACCGACGACCACGCGCGCGTGGCGCGCAAGCGTTGCCAGTCCCGTCAGGGACAGGCGCCCCGACACGTCGGCGACCGCCTGATCCGCGACGGCGACCACCCGGCTCGCCAGTTCGCGCTCGTCGGCAGCGGGTCCTGCGCACAGGACCGGACGCACACCGCGTTGCGACAGCCGGTCGGCCAACGCCGCCCACCCCGCGACGGTCCAGGACTTGTACGCGAACTTCGGCGACACGTGCAGCAGTGCATAGGCTTGCTGCCGCAAGTCGAAGCCCGCCGCCTCGCGCGCCGCCGCCATGTCTTCGACCCGTTGTCCGACCACGACTTCGTAGTGCCTTTGAATGCCCGCGAGATCGCACAGCGCGAGTCCCTGCACGACGGAGTGCGTATTCAGGTCGTCGAACGGCGCCCAGGCATCGAGCAATGCCCGCTTCCAGGCGGGCGCACGCACGGGATCGAGAAGCCCGAAGACGCGGCGGCCCGCGGCCCAGGCATACAGCGTCGTGCGGTCGGAGGTCTGCGTGCTGAACGCGATGTCGTAGCGCCGCCAGATCGCGCGGAAGGTGCGCAGCCGGTCGGCGACGGTGTCGCGCTCGCCGACCGTCAGCACCGCATCGATGTCGGGATTGCCCGCCAGGATCGCTTCGGTGCCGCGGAACACCAGCATGTCGACCGCCGCCCCGGGCCAGGCGCGCTTCACGCTCCGGACCAGCGGCGTCGAGAGCAGCACGTCTCCGAGACGGCGCGTGCACACGACGAGAATGCGGCGAGGCGTCGGATTCACCCGGCGTCGGTCATCGGTGCGCCGCCGGCATCGCGAACCGGGGTCGGCCTGGCGAGCATCGTCCCCAGCATCAGCGCGAGCATGTGCCCCTCGCCGAACGTGCGGAAGTGCGAATTGAAGAGGCTGCTGAGCACCCACCCCGCCAGCACGGTGGCGCCGATCCAGGCGTACACGTCGCCTCCCCGCGCCTGACGGAAGCCGGCCACGATCACGCCCAGGAAGGCGGCGAGTCCGATCAGCCCGGTCTCCATGGCCACCAGGAGGAACTGGTTGTGCGGATCGGTCGTGCCCTCGCCGCGCCAGTCGTGGTAGCGCGCGCGGACGTGCTCCGTGTAGGTCTGCCGGAAGCTGCCGGTCCCGTAACCGGTGATGGGTCGCGCCCGCACGAGTTCGAGCGTGTTGGCGTACACGACGGCCCGGAAACCCACGGACGTGAGCTGTGCGGCTTCGCGGTGGGTCGTGACTTCGTGCAGGGCCAGGTCCACGCGATCGCGCACGAGCGGCGAGATCACGTAGGCCCCGGCACACAGGACGATCACACCGGCGAGCACCGCCGGGGCGCGCGCCATGCCGAAGCGCCAGATGCCTGCCATGACGGGGATGACGGCCAGCACGAGATAGGCGCTGCGCCCCGGGGACACGAACAGGATGTTGGCCGCGAGTATCAGGGCGACGCCGCCGAGCGCCAGGCGGACGCGGGGCGCTGACGACGACAGGAGAAAGACGCAGCAGACGATCCCGACGGCGAACACCATGCCCTGGGTCGTGTGGTTCTGGAACAGGACGCCGGGTTCATGGTTCGGCCGCGACGGAAGCGCACCCCACTTGGCAAGAAAGGACGCGATCACGCCCGCGGCACAGAAGGCGGCCATCGCCCATGCCGCCCGTCGCTTCCATGCAATGGCGCCGAACAGACCGAGCAGCAGGAATCCGTAGACGAGCTTGCGCCAGCTCCAGAGGCTGTCGATCCGCTCCCGCCAGGGCACGTCGCCGTACAGCATGCCAAGCGCGACGACCGCGAAGAAGATCACGATGGCCCGGCCCAGCGGCTGGCGGAAGGCATCGCGGACCACGACGACGAGCCGCCCCGACGCCAGCAGCGAGAGGAGCAGGACGCCGCAGGCCGTCGACACCAGCGCGGTCGATACGGGAACGGCCAGCAGCGCCACGATGGCCGCGCCGCGGGCGACATCGAGCGACCGCAGGCTCCAGCGCGACGGCGGTGCCGCCTCGGCGACCGGGGCAGCCATCAGCGCCACAACTGGTAGAGGTACTTCCGGCGCAGCTTCTCCCAGCCGAACTTCAGGCGCTGGATCGGCGGCGGCGGCGCGGCTTCGAGCGTGGTGTGGAACAGGCCGTTCTTGCTGCCCTGTTCCACGACGGGATCCTCGAGCCAGAGCATGGTGACGCCGAGCGCCTGATCGACCTGCTCGAACTGGTTGTCGATCGGCTTCGAAATCCGCTGCCGGGCCAACCACTCGAGGCGGGCGCCGGCGGTGCCGGCACCGAGGATGTACGAATCCCCGAAGCGTCCGCGCTGCGAGGGATACAGCCGCTGCCCGGGCCGGCGTTCGCTGCGCGGCGTATAGAAGTTTCCGCCCGATCCGATGAAGATCACCTGCCGATCCGGCCACCGGCGCGCTTCGTCCAGCGCCTCCCGCACACCGCGATCGAAATCGGAGGACAGCACGACGTCATCCTCGAGCACGAGCGCGGCGCGCTGGCCGCGATCCCGGATACGGCGCAGCGCCTCGAGGTGCTTCATCGCGCAGGAACGCTGTCCCGGATTCAGCGGTGCGCCGGCGGCGAACCACTCGCGATCGGTCGCCGGCGTCAGGTCGGCGACATCGAAGTCGTGGATGAACTCGGCCGCGAGGCCGAAGCGTTGCAGCTCGGCCATGACGTGCCGCCGCCGATCCTCGTAGGCCCGGACGTTGAGGACATAGATGGCGTCGAGGCCGAGCGCGTTCACGCCGCGCGCGCCCCGTAGTACTCGCGGTACCACGCGACGAAGCGACGGACGCCCTCCTCGATCGGCGTGCTCGGGGCGACGCCCACGGCCGCGGCCAGCGCATCGGTATCGGCGAAGGTCGCTTCGACGTCGCCGGGCTCCATCGGCTTCGGATCGAGCAGGGCCTTGCGTCCCAGCGCGTCCTCCAGCAGGGCGATGAAGCGCTTCACCTCGACCGCATCGTGATTGCCGATGTTGAACACCCGGAACGGCGCCCAGCTCGCCGAAGGGACGCGCGGGGCGGCGGCATCCGCCGGCGCCGGCAGATGATCCATCACGCGCACCACGCCTTCCACGATGTCGTCGACGAACGTGAAGTCGCGCAGCGATCGTCCGAAGTTGAACAGCGTGATGGGTCGGCCGGACGTGATGGCGTCGGCGAACAGGATCGGCGACATGTCCGGCCGCCCCCACGGCCCGTACACCGTGAAGAAGCGCAGGCCCGTGGTCGGCAGTCCGAACAAGTGGCTGTACGTGTGCGCCATCAGTTCGTTGGCGCGCTTGGTCGCCGCGTACAGGCTGACCGGATGGTCCACCGGATCGTTCTCGGTGAACGGCAGCCTGGTGTTCCCGCCGTAGACGCTCGACGAGCTGGCGTACACGAGGTGAGGCGTCGAGTGATGCCGGCACGCCTCGAGGATGTTGAGGAATCCCGCGACGTTGCTCTCGATGTAGGCCCGCGGATTCACCAGGGAATAGCGCACGCCCGCCTGTGCCGCGAGGTGGACGACCCGGTCGAAGCGATGCTCGTCGAACAGCTGCTCCATCGCCGGTGCGTCGACGAGATCCATCTCGCGCATCTCGAACGAGGCGAGATTCCGGAGCCGCGCCGCGCGCGCCCGCTTCAGCGTCACCGCGTAGTAGTCGTTGAAGTTGTCGAGACCCACCACCGTGTGACCCCGCTCGACGAGCCGCTGCGCCGTGTGCATGCCGATGAATCCGGCCGCGCCCGTCACCAATATCTTCATACCCGCCCTCCAAGAGTGAGGATCGCATCGCAGCGACCCTGGCGCATGCGCCGATGGATGTTCACGGCGCGACCGAGGAATACTGGTCCAGCCCGACGCGCGACCGCACCTGCGTCGACGACAGCACTTCGCGCAATCGCGCCTGGTTCTCGGGCAGGCGGGAGCGGTCGTTCTCCCGGTGCCACAGGTGGAACACGGGCGCCGCGAACCGGGCGCTCTTGTGCCGCACGCCCGCCCGCCGCAGCCGCACGACGAGATCGGAATCCTCCATGCCCCACCCGGTGTAGGACTCGTCCAGCCCGTTGACGGCGACGAGATCCCGGCGCCACGCAGACAGGTTGCAGGTCTTGACGCCTTCCCAACGATCGGGCTGCCGCTTCCGCCATGCCCCGTCGCCCAGGCTCACGAGCGGCATCAGCCGGTTCGCGTCCCGCGTCAGCCAGGCCCTTGCCCACGACAGCGCGCCCCAGGCATGCAGCGCCATGCCGTCCGCAAGCGCGCGGCGCGTGAACGACTCCGACAGCAGCACGCGATTGCCGGCGAGGAACCATCCCGCTTCCGCCAGCATCGCATGGCGTTCGACGAAGCGCGTCGGCGGGATGCAATCGCCGTCCGTGAACACGATGTAGTCCGCCGTCGTCGCGCACAGGGCCTTGTTGCGGATGGCGGCAGCCCGGAAACCCCGATCCTCGTGCCACACGTGCCGGATCGGCGCGGGCGACGACGCGGCGAACCGATCCACGACCGCCTGCGTGTCGGGCGTGGATCCGTCGTCGGCCACGAGAACCTCGAAGTCGCGGTGGGATTGCGCCGCGTAGCCTGCCAGCACGGCAGCGAGCGCGTCGGGCCGGTTGTAGGTGGTGATGATGACGGCCACCTTCACGGCGCCCGCTCCCGTGCGGCCAGCCACGTCTTCAGGTAGCGGTAGTAGGTCCCCTCGGCGTTCGCCACAGCCAGCACGAAGCCCTCGCGGCCGTCGAGGAAGCCGGCCCGGAACACGTAGGTCCGCAGGAATGCCCAGACACCGTGCAGGACGGCGGAGCCGACGCTGCCGCGCTTGCCGCGGGCCACGCGCATCCGCGCGCCGGCACTCGAGTAGCGATTCATCTTGTCGACGACCTCGTCGAGCGTGACGAAGGACTCGTGCTGCAAGGGGTGCTGCAATCGGTCCGTCCGGCCGTCGACCACCAGGCGCTCGTGCACGATGTCGTCGGAGAAGCGCGCCCGGCCGCGACGAAAGAGGCGCACGACGTGGTCGGGCCACCAGCCCGAATGCCGCATCTCCCGGCCGCAGAAGCTCGAGGATCGCGGCATCTCGAAGGCCTCCGGCGCGTCCGGGCGTCCGATCGCCTCGCGGATCTCTCCGGCGAGTGCAGGCGTGAGCCATTCGTCCGCATCGAGGGACAGGATCCAGTCGCCCGTCGCCATCGACAGGGCGCGATTCTTCTGGGGGCCGAAGCCGGGCCACTGTGCGTCGACGGTCACCTTCGCCGCCCGGGACCGCGCGATCTCGACCGTGCGATCGGTGCTGGCGCTGTCCAGCACCACGATCTCGTCCGCCCAACGCACCGAGTCGAGGCAGCGGCCGATGGCGGCTTCCTCGTTGCGGGTGATGACGATGACCGACAGGCTCATGGCGTCGCCCGGGCGCGGGCACGGCTGACGGTTTCGTCGGCGGCGGGAGACTCGGCGGACGTCTCGGAGAACGTGTACTCCGGCACCCAGTGCCTGAGGGTGCGGCGCACATCCGCATCGGACCGGCCGCGCGACCCGTCACCCAGCCAGTCGCCGAGTTCGTGCAGCCAGGCGGGCGGCGTCTCGCGCGAGCGTGCGATGCGCAGTTTCGGATGCGGTGTCGGCAGCGTGTGCTCGTCGTCGGCGAGCACTTCCTCGAACAGCTTCTCGCCGGGGCGCAATCCGGTGGTCACGATCCGGATCTCGTCTTCGGTGAAGCCCGACAGCCGGATCATCTCGCGCGCGAGATCGAGGATGCGCACCGGCTCGCCCATGTCCAGCACGAAGATCTCGCCGCCCTGCCCCATCAGCCCCGCCTGCAGCACCAGCTGGGCCGCTTCGGGAATGGACATGAAGTATCGCGTCATGTCCGGATGCGTGACCGTGACCGGCCCGCCGGCAGCGATCTGTTCCTTGAACTTGGGGATCACGCTGCCGGTGCTGCCGAGCACGTTGCCGAAGCGGACCATCACGAAGCGGGTCGCGGCCCCCGGCTGCAGGGCCTGGCACACCATCTCGGCCAGCCGCTTGCTCGTGCCCATCACGCTGGTCGGATTCACGGCCTTGTCGGTGGAGATCAGCACGAACTTCTCGACGCCGTGGTCGCCGGCCGCCGCCGCGACCCGCCATGTGCCGAGCACGTTGTTGCGCACGCCCTCCCAGGCGTTGTCCGTCTCGACCATGGGCACGTGCTTGTACGCGGCTGCGTGAAAGACCACGGCCGGCCGCCAGCGCGCCATCGCTTCGCGGACGCGGCTCTCGTCGCGGACATCGCAGAGGATCCGTGCGATGCGGCGCTCCGGGTGACGCGTCACGAATTCCTGTTCGATGGTGTAGAGCGCGAACTCGCTCGCCTCCAGCAGCAGGATCAGCGACGGCTCGTAGCGTGCAATCTGGCGGCACAGTTCCGACCCGATGGACCCCCCGGCGCCGGTCACCATGACGACCTTGCCCTTGAGCCACTGCGCCAGGCCGGAGCTGTCGAGGTTGACCGGGTCACGGCCCAGCAGATCGTCGACTTCGATCTGCCGCACCGGCGACAGGCTGACCCGCCCGGAAACCAGGTCGTCGTAGGAAGGGACCGTCATGGCGACGACGCCGGCATCGCGGCACAGGTCCATCGCGCGACGCCGCACGCCATGCGACTGTCCGGGCATGGCGATGATCGCCTGGGCCAGGTCCAGGCGCTCCGCAAGACGAGGCAGATCGACGAGGCGGCCGATGACCTTGACGCCGTGGATCTCGCGCCCCTGCTTGGCCGGATCGTCGTCGAGCAGGCCCACCACGAGCCATTCCTCGCTGCGCCCGAGGCTGGTGAGCAGACGTGCGGCGGCCGTGCCGGCGCCGATGACTACCACCCGCCTCGCTTCCAGCCGCGACAGGCGCATGAGGTGACCTTCCTTCCATGCCCGGTACGCGATCCGGCTGCCTCCCATGATCGTGGCGAGCAGGATGGGGTAGAGCACCAGCACCGACCGGGGAACGAGTCGCAGCTGGAAGAAGAACAGGAAGATCGCGATGCTCATCGCACCGATCAGCGCCGACGCGATGATCCGGCGGAAGTCCGTGAAGCTCGCGTAGCGCCAGAGGCCACGGTAGAGGCCCAGGCGCAGGCAGATCGCCGCCTGGAGCGGCACGATCCACAGGAGCTTGTCCCACATGCTCGCGGCGAATTCCGGCGGCACGGCGAGGTTGAAGCGCAGCAGATACGCGACGACCCAGGCCGCCACGGCGGCGGCAAGGTCGTGCACGAAGGCGGACAGGGTCCTGACCAGGCCGGCGGACTTCATGACGGCGAGCCTTCACGCACGTGCACCGCCCACGCGCGATCCACTTGCAGGGCGAGTCCGGCGAGCACCACGACGACGAGCGCGACGGCAGCCGCCTGGACCATCGGAGCCAGACGGGCACACACGACCGCCGTGACCGCCACGAACGCCATCAGCGCGTACTCGGTGTACGCGGTCCTTCGATGTCCCCAGCCGAGCCGGACCAGACGCTGGTAGTAGTGGGACCGGTGCGCCTGCCAGAAGCGCTCGCCGCGCGCCATCCGGCGCAGGAGGGTGACCGTGGCATCGGCCACGAAGGGCGCGAACACCATGGGGGGGAACCACACGGGCCAGAGATCCCGCGTCCAGCCGAGCACGCCCAGCGTTCCGGCCAGGAACCCGAGCGGGATCGAGCCGGCATCTCCCATGAACACCCGGGCGGGATGTTGATTGAAGCCCAGGAACCCGGCTGCTGCCGCTGCGATGCCGGCCGCGGCCACACCCATGGCCTGGTCCCCTGCGACGAAGGACGCGACCGCGTAGGCACCGAAGCCGAAGAACGCCATGCCCCCGGCCAGGCCATCGGAGCCGTCCATGAAGTTGTAGAGGTTGGTCATCCAGACCAGCGCGGGAACGAGGATCAGCCACGCCCAGACGGGAAGCGCCGGTGCCGCCACCGGAAGCACCGCTGCCGCCGACAGAAGGTGTGCACCGAAGCGCGCACTGATGGGGAGCCCGCGTCGGTCGTCGAGGAACGACAGGACCGCCAACGCTGCTGCAAGCACGGCGACGAGGCGGGGAATGCCCGCCAGGGTGAGGGGCACGAGGGCACCCAGGACGATGCCGATCCCGCCGATCCGAGGGACGGGCCGGACATGCAGGGAACGCTCGTTGGGGTGATCGAGAGCGAGAGCCGCCTTGCCGGAGCGCAGGAGCCACGCGATCACGGCGATGGAGATGACGGCCGCCAGCAGGGGCGCGAGTACGGTCACGTATCGGGAACGATGGGCTGGAACAATGCCGCGAAGCCGCGATTCTATCCGCAGGGGGCCCGCGCCGGCATCCCGTTGCGGAACGGATCATGCTTTCCGGCGCTCCTATAATGCCGCGTCCATGCGCCGGCCCGCCGCCCGGCCGCCCTCCGTCTCCGCGGGACTCATCACAGGAACCTCGTCATGCAGAAATCCTCCAGGATCTACGTCGCCGGCCATCGCGGTCTGGCCGGCTCGGCCACCGTCCGTCAGCTCCAGTCCCGCGGCTACACCCAGTTGATCACCCGGACGCACGACCAGCTCGACCTGACCGACCAGACGGCCGTGCGCGCCTTCTTCGAACGCGAGCGCCCCGAGTACGTCTTCCTGGCGGCGGCCCGCGTGGGCGGCATCCACGCCAACAACACGTACCCGGCGGAGTTCATCTACCAGAACCTCGCCATCGAACTGAACGTGATCGACTGTGCCTGGCGCACCGGCGCGAAGAAGTTGATGTTCCTCGGCTCGTCGTGCATCTACCCCAAGTTCGCGCCGCAACCCATGAAGGAGGAGCACCTCCTCACCGGGACGCTGGAGCCGACCAACGAACCGTATGCGATCGCCAAGATCGCAGGCATCAAGATGTGCGCGTCGTACAACCGCCAGTACGGCACCAACTTCCTGGCCGTGATGCCCACCAATCTCTACGGTCCGGCCGACAACTACCACCCCATGAACTCGCACGTCATTCCCGCGCTGATCCGCCGCGTGCATGAGGCGAAGCTCGCCGGCGCGAAGGAAGTCGTCGTGTGGGGCACGGGCCAGCCGAGACGGGAGTTCCTCTACAGCGACGACCTGGCGGATGCATGCATCCACCTGATGGAAGCGCACGATGCGAAGACGGTCGGCGAGTTCGTCAACGTCGGCACGGGAACGGACATGACCATCCGGGAACTGGCGGAAACGGTTCGAGACGTCGTCGGATTCCAGGGCGAGATGGTGTTCGACACCACCAAGCCCGACGGTGCACCGCGCAAGCTGCTCGATGTCTCTCGGCTCCTGGCGCTGGGATGGAAGCCGCGCGTGGGCTTCCGCGAAGGCATGCGGGTCGCCTACGAGGACTTCGTGGCGCGCGAGGCCGTCGCAGCGTAGGACGTTTCCGCCACCGTCTCCCGCAACCCGGCCGAGAGATCGAAAGGCGGCGTCCAGCCGCAGAGACGCCGCAGCTTGCTGCTGTCGACTTCGAGATCGGACAGCAGGCGATCGACGGTCGCCGAACGACCGGTCAGGCGCCCGAGCGTGCGCAACCACGCAGGAGGCACGGGCAGCAGTCTCGCGGATCGACCCATCGACTCGGCAAGCGCCCGAATCAGCGCGGAGGTGGAGACGGGCGCGCCATCATCGACAAGGAATGTCTCGCCCGCCGCCTGCTCGCAATCGAGGCAGCGGTCGACGGCGTCCACGAAGTTTTCCACGAAGACGATGCTGCGCCGGTTCTGGACAGCCCCCAAGGGCAGGGGCACACCGCGACGGACGGCTTCGACCAGGGCGTGGAAATTCGCGCGCACGCCCGGACCGTAGATCAGCGGAGGGCGAAGCACGACCGACTCCATCCCGGCGTCCTGCGCGATCTGCTTCAACGCCTGTTCCGCTTCCCACTTCGAAATGCCATAGGGATCTTCCGGGGCCGGAGGATCGGCCTCCGTGACCGGGTGGCCGTGGGTCGACTCGCCGTGCACCTTCACCGTCGAGACCAGGACGAAGCGCCGGACTCCCGACTGCGCACACGCCTCGGCCAGCGCACGGGTTCCGTCGACATTCACGCGCCGGTATTCGCGATCGGCCTCGCCGGCAGCGGCATGGAAGCGATGGACGGCTGCAGCCAGATGCACGACGGCATCGACGCCGCCCAGCGCGTCTGCCCACGCGGTCTCGGGACCGATTTCGCCCACGATGCTGACCGGACAGGGGAGCGACGCCCCGGGCGGCAGAGAGCGGCGGACCGCCGCGCGCACCGTGCGGCCGTCTGCCAGGAGGCGTCGAATCAGGGCACGCCCGACGAAGCCGTTCGCGCCCGTGACCAGCACCGGACCGCGCGGGGCGCGCGGTGCCGGTGAGGTCGGACCTGGCGAACGTTTGTCGAGCATCATGCCGTCGGATTCTACGAGTGGGTCAAGGCTGCGGCGCACCTCGGTCCGCGGCGAACGCGGCCCAAGGCCGGTGACGACGACGAGACCGAAGACTGCGCCCTCCATTCACGGACGGCGCCTCCGGGCCTTTAGTCCCGCCGACGCATCTTCGGACGGAGCAGGCTGCGATAGAGGACCAGCGTCTCCCCGATCACGCGGTCCAGCGAGAACTCCTGCACCACCCGCTCCCGCCCGCGCATGCCCAAGGTGCGCCGCGTCGACCCTTCCGTCAGGAGCCGGGCCAAGGCCGCGGCCAGCGCCGCACCGTCCCGGACAGGAACGAGCAGACCGTTGTCACCGTCGCGAACGATCTCCCGGCATCCGGGCACGTCGGTCGTGACGATCGCACGCCCGCAGGCGGCCGCCTCGATCAGCGCCTTCGGCAATCCTTCGCGATAGGACGGCAGGCAGACGATGTTCGCCTGCTGCAGGACGGCGATCATGTCGTCCCGCCATCCCCATGCTTCCACGATCCCTTCGCGCACCCAGGCATCCAGCTGAGACTGCGGAATGCAGGCCGGGTTCTCGGGATCCGGCGACCCGACGAGCGCGAACCGCGCCTCGACACCTGCCTGTCTCAGCCGCCGGGCGGCAACCACGAATTCCTCGACGCCCTTGTCCCGCAGCATGCGGGCGGGCAGGACGACGAGTGGCGTGCCCTCGGGTTCGGGGACCATGGCGTACCGAGCCGGGTCGACGCCGGAGCCCCGGATGAGGGTCACCCGCGAGCGATCCACGACGCCGCCGCCGACGAACAGATCGACGTCATCCCGATTCTGGAGAATCAGCCTGGCATTGCGCCGGTCGAGCAGCAGATGAAAAGCCGCGCGCACGATCGGGCGCAGCAGGCGCGCCTTCAGATCGCTCGATGCGGAGATGTACCCGAGCCCTGCGATCGCGTTGACGACGGCCGGCACCCCGGCGATCCAGGCCGCCAGCGAACCGTACAGGACCGGCTTGAGGGCCACATGGTGAACGATGTCGGGCCGCACCTCGCGATAGACCCGCACCAGTTCCCGGATGGCAGCCGCCTCCCGCAGCGGATGCGTGCTTCGGCGCGACCAGTGCAGCGGGACGACATCGATGCCGGCGGCCCGGATCCGCTCCGCGTCGGCCGTGACGCGCGTGGCCACGGTGACGTGAAAACCGGCCTCGCGCGCGGCGACCGCGAGCGGCAGCCGATGGGACCGGAAATACCAGTCCTCGGTGACGACGAACAGGAGCCGGGACGCATTCACGTCGCGAGCCCCGGACCCCAGGTGTCCAGCCAGGATTCGAACATCAGCACGATCCACAGGTGATGCTGCCAGTTGCGCACGCCCGAGACGTGTTCGATCCAGCGGGCGCGGACCACGGCGGGGTCGAAGAATCCTTCGCGGCGCAATCGATCCTCGGCCAGCAGCGACTCGGCCCACGGCCGCAATGGCCCGCGCAACCACTGATCGAGTGGAATGCCGAAACCCATCTTCGGCCGATCGACGAGTGTCGCCGGCACGTAGCGGTGAAGCAGACGGCGCAGGATCTTCTTGCCCGACCGGCTGTCGAGCTTGTGCTGCAGGGGCAGGCGCCAGGCGAACTCGGCAACACGATGATCGAGGAAGGGGACGCGCGTTTCCAGGCTCGTCGCCATGGCCGCGCGATCGACCTTGACCAGGATGTCGTCCGGCAGATAGCCGAGCGAATCGAGGATCATCATCCGCTCGGGCAACGACACGTTCAGGCGCGTGCCGGCTCGCGACCAGGCGTGCGATGGGTCGCCTCCATCGATGACGAGACCGGACGACCAGAACGACGTGAGGCGCTCGTACCACTGCCCGGGCTCGGAAGCGTCGAGCAGGCCCGCCAGCTTGTGGAGCCGATCGCCCGTCGCCTTGTGGCGGGCAAGCGGCGGCACGAAGCGCGAGCCGGCACGGACCAGCCGGTCCCAGGTGCCGGGCGCCACGGCCAGGACGCCGCGCGCAGCGAGGCGGCGCAGAGGAAGCGGCACCCGTGCGCCGGTGCGTTCCAGACGATTCGCGAGCCGGTGACGGTTGTAGCCGCCGAACATCTCGTCACCCGCATCGCCGGACAGGCTGACGGTGACGTGCTGTCGCGCGAGACGCGCCACGAGGTGCGTGGGGATCTGCGACGAATCGGCGAACGGCTCGTCGTAGAGCCTCGGCAGCTCGGGAATGACGGCTCGCGCCTCGGTGGCGGACAGCGTCCATTCGGTGTGATGGGTGCCGAGATGACGCGCGACGGCGCGTGCGTCGGCCGCCTCGTCGTAGTCGGATTCGTCAAACCCGATGGTGAACGTCCGCACCGGCCGGGCGGCGACCGACTGCATCAGCGCGACCACGAGCGACGAATCGATGCCGCCGGACAGGAAGGCCCCGAGGGGGACATCGGCCACGGATTGCGCACGCACCGTCCTCCGCAGCAGTTCTTCCAGCGCATTCGCGGCCTCCTCGCCATTGCCGGTGAACCGGTCCGCCTGTCCGCAACGCACGACCTCGTCGAGCGACCAGTAGGGCACGGGACGACCGGACTCCCGCCTCGCGAACCGCGTCTCGTCGAACGTCACGACATGCCCCGGCAGCAGCTTCGAGATGCCCGCATAAATGGAATCGCTTCCCGGCACGCACGCGAACCGGCCGTACGCGGCAAGGGCACGTCGATCGATCCGGGCCTCGAAATCGCGGTGCGCTCGCAGTGCCTTGAGTTCCGACGCGAACAGGAAGACCCCGCGTGACCACCCGTAGTAGAGCGGCTTCTCTCCGAACCGGTCGCGCCCCAGCGTGAGCGTGCGCGCCTCGCGATCCCACAGGGCGAACGCGAACATGCCCGCCATGCGGACAATGCTCGCTTCCACCCCCCAGCGTTCGAACGCGGCCAGCATCACCTCGGTATCCGAGTGGCCGCGCCATGGCAGCGAAGGGTCGGTCCGCTCGAGCGCCTCGCGCAGTTCGGCAAAGTTGTAGATCTCGCCGTTGAAGACGATGACGAACCGCCCCGATGCGGACACCATCGGCTGATGGCCCTCCGGCGACACATCGAGGATGGCGAGACGTCGATGGGCCAGCACGATGCCGGCGTTCGCATCGCACCACACCCCGTCGTCGTCCGGCCCGCGATGCCGGATCGCCTCCGCCATCGCCGCGCCGGCAGCCGTCATGGCTTGCGCATCGATCGGCGGCGTCCGCCAGAAGCCCGCGATGCCGCACATCAGCGGTGTCCTCCGACCGGATCGCGGCGGCTCACGCGTGCAACCGCTTCCACAGCGCGGCCCAGGTCTGCGCCTGTTCGGACGACGGCGACTCGCCCATGCGCCGGAAGTACAGGCTCTCGCAGCCCGGAAGACCGGCGGCCACATCGAACACCGTCTTGACGCATGCGGTGGCGAGCGCTCGCAGGACCTCGAAACGCTGTCCCGCGGCGTTGGCGTGGCGAGCGTAGGCCCCCACCCGGCCGAACCGCCCTTTCACGGTGCGGGTCACGGAGTACGCGCCTTGTCGATAACCGAGCAGGATCTCGGGACACGCCGCATAGCGGCTCTGCCCGGCCGCGCGCATCAGCAGTTCCTGGTCTTCCGCGCGTGGCGCATCGGGCACGCCGTAGCGATACCGGCGGAACCACTCGATGCGGCCGACCCAGGTCGGATGCGGCATCGGAATGCTGCTCCACGGTCGCGCGCAGAGTTCCTCGTGGCGTCCCCGGAACGGCAGCAGGCCGATCACTTCGCCATCGTTCCGGAACGCGAGTGCCCGCGACGCGACGAGGTCCACGTCCGGATGACGATCGAGATAGGCAACCTGGGTGGCCAATCGCTCCGGGTACGCGATGTCGTCGGCGTCCATCCGGGCCAGGTATCGGCCGCGGGCGAGATCGATCGCCTGGTTCAGGCGCGAGGCGAGCCCGGCATGCCGGCCATCGGAATGCAGGCGGATGCGCGGATCGTCGAACTCCCGCACGATCGTGGTGCTGGCATCGGTGGATCCGTCGTCCATGACGAGCAGTTCCCATTCGCTCAGTGTCTGCCACCGGATCGACCGGAGCGTCTCGCGCAGGGTCGCGGCCGAGTTCCGGACCGGCAGGGCGATGGAGACGATCGGATCGGTCATGCGCGGCAGGATCAGATCGACCGCCAGACGGCTTCGTCCACGTAGATCGTGTTCACGTGGGTGTCGGCGTAGCGCAGATAGCCTGCGGCGGCCATGAGGGTGTCGATCTCGCCGATGCGCTCGCCCTGCCGCGACGACGAGAAGGTGAGCGTCTCGATGCAGAACACGGGCGGCCGGCAACGACCGAAATCGATCGACTGCAGGATCGCGACGTCGAGCCCTTCGACGTCCAGCGAGACGAAGTCGGGCGTCCGGTCGAAGTTCGCGTCGACGATGTCGTGGAACGTCTTCACCGCCACGCGGCGGGTTGCCACGATCCTCGCACCGCCGTCGGCTTCGTACTTTCGCGCCTGGGCCTCCGAGAACGTGCTGAGCGTCGGGACCGACATCTCGTGGAACGCGAGTTCCCCCGACGCCGTGCCGACACCGATGTTCAGGTTCACGTCCTCCGGACGAATGCGGCGAAAGGCCTCGATCGCCGCGGGTGACGCATCGACGTTCACGCCCCGGCTGCCACCGGCGTACAGCGCATACGTGTTGCTCAGGTAGGTGGGATGGTGGGCACCGAGATCCAGGAATCGGGGGCGATCGACCTTCAGCGCATCGAAGACGAACCGGACGATCATGTCCTCGCCGCACTGCGCGTAGGACTTGCGGTAATGAATGCCCGCCTCGCGCAGGAGCCTGCGCCTGACGCGCGTCAGCAATGACGACATGGATGCTCTCCGTCATGGGGGATCCGTCCCTCGACGAGCGCAGACGACGGGTCGCGGCGCGCCCGGACCCGACGCCGGTTCGCCGACACGGGCACGGAAATCACCACGCGATCTCCTCCCAGCCGCGCGCGCCGGGGACCCAGTACTCGAGGTCCTGCGGCCGCGGGGCGATGACGCGCTTGCCCTCGCCGCCGCCGACCCACGCGCCCCACCAGCTCAACGTGCTGTTCGAGATCACGAAATGCCGGCAACGGGTCATCAGCCAGTAGTCGAGCACCTCGCCACCGGGGGCGGCATTCCAGTCGACGATCGTCCGCGGCAGCGAATCCGGCAGATTTTCCGCCAGCCATCGGGGCTCGTCACCGAACAGGTAGAGGTGAGCCGGTCTCACGGTATCCATCAGCTGCTCGACGGCCCGCTGGTAGTACCGGATCTCGAGGCCGGTCCGGCCGCTCGCGCGGTGGACAGACCCGTCGGCCAGACGATGATGATGGCGTCGGCAGTGGATCGCCACCGAATCGGTGCGGACCAGCTGCTCGGCGAGCGCCGCGTTGCGCGCGTCTGCCGGGGCCTTCGGCAGGAGTTCGACGACGAGATCGCGCCGGATGTCCTCGAAGTACCGCTCGTCCTGCCAGTACCCGTCCAGAAGAACGGTCCCCTCGACCGGTCGGAGCAGCAGTTCCTGGTAGAAGTGCTTGGGATTGCGCTCGATGAAGGGCGTCACGCCCCGCACCAGCCCGAGTTGCGCGAGCTTGCGCTTGACACGCCACCACCGGAGATCGAGCGGCCGAGGCAGCACGCGGAGCGTGCTCCTGACCTGGTGCGGCGCCAGCGCGAACCGGTCGAGCCGGTACTGTCGCTCGTAGCGCACGTCCGATCGGAAGAAGTCGATGTCCAGCACGAGGTCGGCTTCGGAGAATCGGGCCAGCCGGCGACCGGCGGCGTAGCAGAACATCTGATTGCCCAGGCCACCGACGATCTTGACCACGACCTTCGGCCGCACTCTGGATCCGGGAAGCTGCACGGCCGTCAAGGACGCGCCTCCCGATCGCGGGTCGCGCAGACGTGATAGCCCACGGTGAATCGGCGCTCGCGGTCGTAGCGATCGAGCATCCGGCAGACGGCGGGGAAGAGGATCACGAGCAGCGGAAACGCCAGCGCCCAGACCGGTGCCCACAGGCACTCGAGCCATGCGGGCATGCCCAGCTGGAACGGTCGGGTGGCACGTGCGAACCGGATGCACTCCTGTGCGAAGAACTGGAACGACCCGGCGTTCGGCTCGATGCGGATATCCGCGAACCCGACCGCGCCCAGGAACCGCTCGTACCAGTAGGGCGTATAGCCCCCGTAGAAGTGGAAGGGCTCCTGGTGGATGCCCGATCCGAGCGGCGCCGTCAGGATGAGGCGCCCGCCGGGTCTCAGGATCCTGGCCATCTCCTGCACGACCGCCACCGGTTCCGGCACGTGCTCGAGGACCTCGGTGCACAGGATGGCATCGAAGCTCGCGTCCGGCACCGGAATCGACCGTGCGTCGCAGACGTGGTCGATGGCGCCGTAGCCGCCATAGCGCAACTGTTCCGCATCGAGCTGCGCGAAGTCCTGCGTTTCGTACCGGCAGTGGGCGAAGGCGCTGCGGTAGGGACATGACCCGGCCCCCACGTCGAGCACGCGAGCACCCGTCGGCACCTGCGCCGCCTGCGCGCGCACCCATTCGTCCCGCGCCACGGCATTGAAGGCGAAGAAGCGCGAATGGGCGAGGCGTTGGCGGATGCGGCGCAGGAACATGGTCGAGGCGGGGATCAGGCGGACGGGCGGCCGCACCCGAGGCGTCGCGCCGCTTTGCGATAGAGCTCGCGGGGTGAGGTGCGGACCCACACGGACCGGTTGATGCGTGCAATCCAGTATTCCCGGCGCAGCCGCGCCAGGTCCGCGACAGGGACCTCGGCAAGCACGCGTCCGCCGCCGTCACGGAAGCACATCGGGAGGCGACCGGAGAGCACGCCGCGGCGATGTCGCTCGACGTCCTCGTTGTACCGGAGTTGCGCGGGCCGCTCGATGTGCCAGAGCCGCTTGCCGCGCTGGTCGGCATGCAGTCGGCCGAAGCTCACGACTTCCGGGAGGAACCACGGCAGATAGCCGTTCACCATGAAATCGTGCATGAACCCGAGGTGAGGATGAACCCGGAAATGCTCCGGAGATCGCTCCGTCGGAAAGTGCTCGTCGAGAATCCGCGCCCGGACGCAGTAGTTGCTTTCGGGAAACGGCATCCGGGTCGCCCACCAGAAGGGCAGGAACGCTTCCCTCTGGGGCGGCGGGTCCGACAGGAAGTCGGCATAGGCGACCGCCTGCAGTGCGCCGGCCTCCGTCATGTACTGGGGCAGCGCCCAGACGAGCGAGAGCGCCGGCTCGGCGTCGAGGGTGTCGACACACCGCTGGAACCAGCCGCGGTCATGGAACCCGTCGGAGACGCAGCACTGGATGACCAGATCGCCGCGAACGCGGTCGATGGCCTTCCGATAGGCGTCGACGATGTCCCGGTCCTTCTCGGAAATCCAGCGGACATGCGGGTATTGCTTCAGGATCTCGACCGTACCGTCGGTGGATCCACCGTCGATGACGATGTGCTCGAACCGCCGGAAGGACTGGGCCGCGACGGTCTCGATCGTGTCCCGCAGGAAGGCGGCGTGATTGAGCGACGGGGTGATGACGGAGATACGGGGTGCGGCCACGTCGCAGAGATCCCGAAACTCCATCAACGCTCCGATGGCCGGATGTCGGCGTCGACTGTGTTCTTGCGGAAGTGGAACAGGCCGCACCCGTAGTCACAGGCGTCCGCCTGCGTGGCCGTCGCCGCGGAAAGAAACGCTCCACGGTCATCGACGAGCGAGAACGCCGTCAGGGTCAAGGGCGCGAACAGTCGCACCATGCTGCCGTGAGAGAACACGCGATGCGCGTTGAAGCACACACGCTCGTGACCGACCGGCGTGCTCACGTACAGGTCACCGCCGGGCGCCAGCACCCGGACCAGTTCCGACGCCGCCTTCTCGTGCCCGCGAGGATCCAGCGGATCCCCGTAGCGGCCGAGGCCGACATGCTCGATGACGTGCAGACACGACAGTGACGAAAGGCTCCCGGACGCCAGCGTCATGGCGGTGAGATTGCCGGCAAGCGGGCGAAGTCCCGGCAACTCCACGTCGATCGGCCGGAAATCGACGAAGTCCACGGGCACGAACGCGCTCAGCACGCTGATCATGCCGACATCCGACCCGATGTCCGTGTGCCGTCCCGGACGGCTCTCCGCCAGCCTGCGCGACAGCCAGGCGGCCTGGAAGAAGTAGTGGGGATCGAAGCCCGTGTGTGCCGTTGCATCCGACAGGCAGGGATACGAATCACCGAAGGGGACCGCCATGGGGGAGTCCGCGCGGAAGCGGCGCCACTGGGTGATGTACCCCGGCAAACGCGGGAGGCTCAGCACGCCTCGCGGATTCAATGCGAGTCCTGCCCAGCGAAGGGCCTGACGCAGGGCGGGATGGAGAGCGAGGGACATCGGGCGAGGCGCGAAAAGGCGCAAGTGTACCCATGGCCCGCCGAAACAGACACAGCGCCCACGCGCGTTCCGGAGGATGCCGTCGAGCGCGATCAGCGCGCACGCCGCAACTCGGGCAACCAATCACGTGCCAGCCAGGCCAACGCGCCAATGGCATAGGCACCGAGCAGCAGACAGACGAGGAGTGCGAAGGTCGCGGTCGGCGGAATCGCGGATGCCGCCCAGAACCCGCCCACGATCATGGGCAGCCCGAGACAGAGCGCTGCCGCCATGCGCCCCCACGGCCAACGCACGGGTGCGGCGAGACGGGTCATGAGGTACGTCGACGCAAGCACCGCCAGGCCCGCAACGCAGACTGCCAGGCCGGTCCCCATGAGTGGCGAGCCGGGCGCGCACCCCCAGATCAGGCCTGGCGCGGCAATGGCACCGACCGCGGCAGGCGGCAGGAGCAGCCGCATGTCCACGTTGGCCACGCCCAGGGTGTGATTGGCGGACGACAATGCGCGCGCCATTTCCGCGATCGCAGGCCAGACGAAGAAGAAGGCCGTCACCTGAAAGGCCGGGCCGAGGGCGAGTCGCGCGAAATGCGGCGCGCACCCCGCGAGGCAGCAGCTGAACACGACGATCGACGGCATGTAGGCACTGGCATAGCGATTCCAGGCGCGCGTCCGCGCGTCGGCCGCCCCCGACTCGAAGTTGCGGTACAGCGTCGGGGAATACACCTCGTTGAACGCCGACTCGAATGCCTGCATCGGCACCGAGATCAGGGCATAGGCCGCGAAGAACAGGCCGACCGCTGCGACACCGCTGACTTCCGCGAGGACGAACCGGTAGCTCTGCGACTGGGTCCACCAGAGCGCGAACATGATGACCTGGGGCCACACGAACGCCCACACCACGCGCGGAGCCAGCGACAACGGCGCTGCGGCCGAAGGCGACGCTGGCGCCGTGGGACGGACGATCCAGAGCGTCTGGGCCGCCATCAGGTAACCCGCGAAGAGGCCCAGGACCCAGAACCAGGGATCGCCGAATTGCAGGTACAGGGCGGTGGCCAGCCCCAGCCCGCCCCACGCCGCAAGATTGGATGCGGCGGCACTGCGGACGCGCTGCCCGAGGACCGCGACGCAATTGAGCAGCAACGTGTAAGTGGAGAAGCCGACCAGGTAGAGCGCCAACAGGCCGGCAAACCAGTGCAGCGCAATGCCGTGCACGAGATGCATGGCGAACTGCACCCCCGCGCCGACGGGAAGCAGCACGGCGGTCGCGGCGACGATGGCCAGCACCACCTGCCGCAGGCGATGCCGGAACATGTCCGCATTCACCCACCCGGTGAGTCCGCGGGCGAAGTAGACGATCAGCGGCAGGATGATCCCGGAGGCGAACAGCGTCCCCACGGCGACCATTTGATTGATCTGTCCGACGTCGCCCGGGGACATCAGCGTCGTGGAGAGCCTGAGCGTCAGGAGTGCGGCCGCCATCTGCAGAAGGCGCCCCAGCGCAACGATGAGGACTGCCTTCAAGGTTCCGGCGCCTCGAGCCTCGGCATCACGAACCTCGGTGATCGTCCGGGCCGGCGACGGATCGAGCGACGAAGTCGATGGCCTCCACGATCGATGGCACGAAGGCGGTGCCGTCGGGAAAGTCCCCGCGGGTGCGCTCGCCGTAGCCGGTCGCGACGAGCAACGGAGTCACGCCGGCGCGTCGCGCCGCCTCGATATCGGATTCACGGTCGCCGACGAGAAACGATCGCGGCAAGTCGAGTCCGTGCTCGCGCGCGGCACGGAGCAGCATGCCGGGATGCGGCTTGCGGCAGTCGCAGGCGATACGCGCTCCGTGCTCCGGATGGTGCGGGCAGTGGTAGTAGGCGTCCACGTGCGCGCCCGCCGCACGAAGGACTTCGTCGACACGCTGGTGCAATGCGATGACGTCGGCCTCGCCATACAGGCCTCTAGCCACGCCGGCCTGGTTGGTGACGACGATGACGACGAATCCGAGGTGGTTCGCACGCCGGATGGCATCCACCGCACCGGGAATCCATTCCCAGTCATCGAAGCGATGCAGGTAGTGCTTCTCGACATTGACGGTGCCGTCGCGGTCGAGAAAGACGGCTGGTCGCAGGGGCACGGGAGGCGGGTCCTCGTCCGAGGGAAAGACGGGAGGATAGGGGGAGTCCGCCCGGGTGGCGAGCCCCGGCGCCGCTCGGACGCGGTCGGCGCGGTTCGGCTGCGGCGCTCTCGGCCTGTCAGCCAGGGACGGTCTGTTCTCGGCCCACGATGCCGATCCAGTGCAACCGGCCCAGCAGGGCGAGCAGGATCACGGCGACGGTACCGACGACAAGGCTCTGCGTGCCGATGGCCAGCCCGAGAACCCCCAGCCCGCCCCAGGTACCGCAAACCAGCAGCACTGCGCTCGCCGGGAGCTGTGCCCGCTTCCGCGTGAGCAGCAACATCGCAAGCGCCGAGACGGCCGAACCGGCAACGGAAGCGATCGCGATCCCCGTCGGACCTTGAGACGGCGCCCGCCACAGGTTTCCCGCTCCGTTCACGAGCCGCCCGATGCCGGTTGCCATCGTCACCCGCCACGAGCCGCCGGACACCGCGGCAACCTTGAGCACGACGGCGCTGGAGACGACGCACGGAAGTCGAAGGGCACCGAGCCGCAGGAGTGCCGCGAGGCCGCGCGCTTCGTCTTCGCTGATTCTTTCCCCGGCGACCAGCGTCAACGCGATCGGTCCGCGAGCGCATGGACCGCCAACGCACACACGACGGACACCCAGGCACCGACAACCCGAAGAAAGCAGGTGTCGTCCTGCAACTGCCGCGATCGCCGCCGCGCCACCAGCATGCCCCCGAGCATGCCGCAGATGGCAGCGCGGACCCCGAGCGCCGGACCCAGGACCCGGAGTGTCGTCACGGCCACCACAGGCACCGCCAGCTGACCGAGCACGACGACCCGCGCGCGTTGCCTTCTCGAAGGCAGCGAGAGCGCTCGCCGCCACGCGGAGGACACGAGCAACGCTCCGGCGATGGCGAAGGCGCCCTTGTGGTTCTGTCCGACACACTGCAATGACGAAGGGAACGGCGCGATCAGGATGGCGGCTGCGAGTCCGCCCACGTGGCCGTCGCGTCCCGACCAGAGGAGCGCACCGGTCCGGCCGCTCAGGACGGCCTCCAGCGCATGCAGGGCTGCCGTGAGCGGAAGGAACCATGCCGGATCGGACCCGAAAGGCCGCGTAGACGGCGCTGAGCGACCGGACGTTCCCCGGGACGCCGCCCAAGGTCATCAGCCCCGCCCCGATCCATCCGTCGACGGCGATCCGATGGAGAAGACCGACCGCGGCGTCTTGGAATGAGATCGCATCGTTCTTCAGCAGGCCGTGCGCCGCGTTCAGCGACGTCATCCGGTGCACGACCCGATTCCGGAACAGGAGGCTCATCGGCAGGGTATGGGCGAATGCCAAGCTCCGCAAACGGGTGAGCAGGCACGGCAGGCGGCATGTCGCGTTTGGCGACGAGGGGGGCGGTACGCGCTCAGCGAGTCGCCTGGAGCGCCAGTCGGTAGAGAAGCAGCAGCGTGGAGGGATCCTCGATCCCGGCGGCGTCGGCCAAGGCGAGCGCCTCGCCGAGGGAAACCCATTGCAGCCCGGCGTGCCCCATCTCGGCGGCGACATACGGCCGGACCCGCCGGCAGCGATGCGCCACATACAGATGGATACGCGCGGCGATGAGGCTGCCTTCCGGGGCGATCACCCCCATCGACTCGAGATCCTCGGGCGCCGTCGTCAGACCGGACTCCTCCTCGAGTTCGCGGAGGGCGGATGCTTCGTGAGACTCACCGGGATCGATGAAGCCGCGCGGCACTTCCCAGGTCATCTTCCTGATGGCATGCCGGTAGAGACGCAGCAGTCCCAGCTTCCCGTCCATCTCCGGGAGCACGCTCACCCCCGTGACACCGTCGGGTCCCGCCCCCTTGGGCGCCACCACCAGGTACGTCGGGACGTCCTCCCGCCCGTCCGGCGTCGAGACGTGGTCGAAGTACACGTCGAAGACCTGGTTCTCGGCGATGTGTCGACGGGAACGTGTCACGACGGGGGGGCGGTCATCATCCGGTTCGGTCATCGGTCTCGTTCGGTGCCGGGACGGGGCCAGGCCGGCGCAGCGTCGCCCGCGCGATGGCACAGGTCGCCGGACGGCGAATGCGGATGTGATAATAAGCAGTTATTGGCACCGATCTGTCCGATTTGCGGTGTCATCCGTGATCGGGAACGTCGGATCCCCGGCCCCCGCCCGCGGCCGCAGAACTCTCGTGAGGCCCCATGAAATTCCCCCTGATGCGCAACAACATCCTGCGCGAAGACCTGGATGCCGTCATCGAGCATCTGCGCCAGGACGATCCCAAGCTCACCCACGGCCCGAACGTCCGCGCCTTCGAGGCCGAGTGGTCGCGCTGGCTCGGCGTCAAGCACAGCGTGTTCGTGAACTCGGGGGCGTCGGCCAACCTCCTGACCCTGGCGGTGCTCAAGGCGCGTCACCCGGAAGGCGGCGAAGTGATCGTTCCCCCGCTCACCTGGATCTCGGACGTGGCGTCGGTACTGCAGAACGGGTTCGATCCGCTGTTCGTGGACATCGACCCGCGCACGCTCGCGATGGATCCCGCGCTGATCCTCGGGGCGGTGACCGACCGGACCCGCGCCGTGTTCCTCACCCACGTGCAGGGGTTCGACGGCCTCACGGACGAACTGCTGTCCGAACTGTCGCGCCGAGGCATCCCGCTCATCGAAGACGTGTGCGAATCGCACGGCGCCACGCACGGCGGGCGCCGGCTGGGGAGCCTCGGATGGATCTCGAATTTCTCCTTCTACTATGCCCACCATCTGAGCACCATCGAGGGGGGCATGGTCTGCACCGACGACGACGCGGTGTATCAGCAGGTCCGGATGCTCCGGTCGCACGGCATGGTGCGCGAGGCGGATGATCCGGCCGTCCGCGAAGCGTGGCAGCGCGCGAACCCGGAATTGAATCCCGACTTCATCTTCGCGTACCCCGCCTACAACACGCGCAATACGGAGATCGGCGGCATCCTCGGACGCAGTCAGCTGAAGCGGCTCGACGCCAATGTCGCCCGGCGGACTCACAACCTGCTGCGCTTTCTCGATCGCATCGACGGACGCAAGTACCGCACGGACTTCAAGATCGAGGGGTCGAGCAACTACGCCTTCAATCTGGTGCTGCGCGAGCCCGACAACGCGTTCGTGAATCGCCTGATGGAGCGGATGCGCGCCGAGGGTATCGAATTCCGGCGAGGCAGCGCCGGTGGCGGCAACCAGGTGCGCCAGCCCTATCTGAAGGGGATCGTCCCCGAAGGCCACCACCTGCGCTTCCCGCACACGGAGCACATCCACTTCTACGGCTTCTACATCGGCAACTTCCCCGACCTGCGCGACGACGAGGTTGATGCCCTCTGCGACATCCTGAATGCCGTCTGATTCCACCGTGCGCACTGCCGTCGTTCTGGCGGGCGGTCTCGGGACCCGCCTGCGCAGTGCCGTACCCGATCTGCCGAAACCGATGGCGCCGGTCGCCGGCCGACCGTTCCTCGAGCACCTGCTCGATCGCTGGATCGCCCAGGGCATCGACCGGTTCGTCCTCTCGGTGGCGTATCGCCACGAGATCATCCAGGCGCACTTCGGTGGCCGGTATCGCACGGCCCGGATCGACTACGTGGTCGAGCCCGCGCCACTCGGGACCGGGGGTGCTCTGCTGCTGGCGATGAGTGCCTTGGATCCGGAAGTGCCGTTCCTGATGCTCAACGGTGACACCTACTTCGCCGTGGATCTGGCCCGGCTGGACGACTTCGCCCGGGCTCACGACGCGGAGTGGTGCTTTTCGCTGTTCCGCGCCAACGAAGCCGGCCGCTACATGGGCATGCAAGTGGAGAGCGACGGACGGATCGTCGCGCTGAAGTCCAACACCGACGACGTCGGACGCCTCGCCAACGGCGGCGTCTACCGGATCCTCCCGCGCGCTGTCCGGGCCCTGCCGTTCGCGGCGGGACAGAAGGTCTCGCTCGAAGACGACATGTTCACCGCCGCCGTTGCCGCCAGTGCCCGGGTGTTCGGGCTCGAATGCCCCGCGCCGTTCATCGACATCGGCGTGCCTTCCGACTACCACCGTGCCCACGAAATCCTGAGGCACGCCCCCCTTCCTCGACTCCCAGGAAATCTCCCATGACCTACAGCATTCTCGTGACCGGCGGTGCCGGCTACCTCGGTTCGACCATGGTGCCGGACCTGCTCGCCGCAGGCCACCGCGTCACGGTCCTCGACAACTTCATGTTCAAGCAGACGAGCCTGAACCACGTCTGTCATCACCCGAATTTCAGCGTGGTCCGGGGCGACATCCGGGTCGAGAGCACGATGGCACCGCTGCTGGCCAAAGCCGATGTGGTGATTCCTCTCGCGGCGCTCGTGGGTGCGCCGCTGTGCACACAGGACCCCGTGGGCGCCACGACGACCAACCACGATGCCATCTCTTTGATGCTGCGACTGCTGTCGCGTGAGCAGCGCGTGCTGATGCCCACGACCAACAGCGCCTACGGTACGGGCGATGAGAATCACTTCTGCACCGAGGACTCGCCGCTGCGCCCCATCTCGCTCTACGCGAAGGAGAAGGTCGCGGTGGAACAGGAACTGATGCAGCGGGAGAACGCGATCAGCTTCCGTCTCGCGACGGTGTTCGGCATGTCGCCGCGGATGCGCATCGACCTGCTGGTGAACGACTTCACCTATCGCGCCGTGCACGACCGGTTCGTGGTCCTGTTCGAGAGTTCGTTCAAGCGCAACTACATCCACGTGCGCGACGTGTCGCGCGTGTTCCAGCACGGGCTCGCACAGTTCGATCGCATGAAGAACCAGATCTACAACGTGGGCCTGTCCGACGCCAACGTGTCGAAGAAGGAACTGTGCGAACACATCCAGAAGCAGGTGCCGCAGTTCGTGTTCATCGACGCGCCGGTGGGCAAGGACCCGGATCAGCGCAACTACATCGTGTCCAATGCGAAGCTGGAGGCCACGGGCTTCCGGCCCTCGATGTCGCTGGATGCCGGCATCGCCGAGCTGATCAAGGGCTTCACCATGATCAGGAACAGCCAGTACGGGAACGTCTGACCGTTCCCGAGGCCGCCCTTGCCGTCGCGGGTGGCCTCAACGATGCACGAGGCCGCGCATGACGGACTTCATGCGCTCGACGTTCGGGTAGTAGTACTGCTCCAGCGCGAAGCCCGCAGGAGTGGGGATGTCCGGCAGCGCGATGCGGCGCACCGGCGCCTTCAGGAGGTGGAACCACTTCTCCGCGGCAAGGCAACCGATCTCGGCGCAGACGCCCCCCATGGACCAGCCCGTGTCGACCACCACGAGGCGACCCGTCTTGCGCAGCGATTCCTCGATGATCGCCTCGTCGAGCGGCTTCAGAGTGCGCAGGTCGATGACCTCGACGTCGAGCCCGTCCGTGGCCAGCTGCTGGGCCGCCTGTGACGCGAGCTCGATCGCGTGCGACGCGCCCACCACGGTGAGGTCGCTGCCGCGGCGGCGAACCACGCCCTTGCCGATCGGGATCTGATAGAAGCCCTCGGGGACGATCCCGTCCTTCTTCATCAGCCAGCGATGCTCGAACACGAGCACGGGATTGTTGTCGGCGATGGCCGACAGGAGCAGTCCCTTGGCATCGGCCGGCGTGCTGGGCATCACGATCTTGAGGCCCGGCACGCCCAGCAGCAGCCCCTGGATCGCCTGGGAATGCTGCGCCCCCGAGCCCCAGCCGCGGCCGATCGCGGCCCAGACCACCATCGGCACGGTGGTCTGCCCGTTGTCCATGAAGTGGTACTTCGAGGCGTGCGTGACCAGCTGGTTGAACGCGAGCAGGATGAAGTCGGGCCGGTTGTGCATGTAGACGGGCCGCATGCCGTTCATGGCGGCCCCGGTGCACATGCCCATCATGGATTCCTCGGCCACGGGCGTGTCGAACACGCGCTGCGGTCCGAACGTTTCCTGCAATCCGCGCGTCGTGCCGAACATGGCGCTCGGATCGTCGACGCCCTGCCCCAGCACGAACACGCTGTCGTCGTGACCGAGCGCGAGCGCCAGCGCCTCGTTGATTGCCTTCGCGTAACCCAGCACCCGACCCTCGGCGGGGTCCGGTCCTTCGTACACGAGTGAATTGACCAGCCCTTCATCCCACGGCATGGGCGTCTCCCGGTTCAGTCGCTGTAGACATGGGTGTAGAGATCCTTCTCTTCCGGCTGGGGACTGGACAGCGCGAAGTCGAACGCTGCCTCCACTTCGGCCAGGGCCGCCGCGGCCATCCGATCCCGTTCGTCCGCCGTGATGAGGTTCCGGCGGCGCAGGAAGTCCTCATACGTCGCGATCGGATCGAGGGCCTCCCATTGCTGCAGCTCGGCCAGGTCCCGATAGCCGGTCTTGCTGTCGTCGCCGGCGCCGCCATGCGCACGGAAGCGGTAGACACGAGCTTCGATGAAGGTGGGGCCGCCGCCCTGCCGCGCGCGTTCGACCGCGGCGAGCGCAGCTTCGCGGACGGCAAGCACGTTCGTGCCGTCCACGAGCACGCTCTCCACCGCGTGCCCGGCCGCCCAGCGATGCAGTTCCCGCCCGGGCTGACGCGTCGCCAGCGGCGACTGGACCGAATAGAAGTTGTTCTCGCAGAAGAAGATCATCGGCAGCTGCTTGAGGGCCGCGAAGTTGAGCGTCTCCGAGACCACGCCTTCCTCCGTGGTCGCGTCCCCCAGGAAGACGGCGGCGACACGGTCGCTCCCGCGCATCTTGAGCGACAGCGCCGCCCCCGCCGTGATCGGCACGGGCCCGCCGACGATCGCCGACGTGCCGGCCATGCCGACGCTCTTGTCGATGAGGTGCATGGAGCCGCCTCGCGATCCGACGCAGCCGTTGATGCGGCAGTGCATCTCGCACAGCATGGCCTTGAGATCGCCCCCCTTGGCGAGATAGGCGCCATGCGTCCGATGGCCGCTGTACAGCAGGTCCGCTCGCGTCATTGCCGAACAGAACCCGACCGCAGTGGCCTCCTGGCCGATCACAAGATGGATCGGCGTCTTCATCTGGTCCTGGTGGTAGCGCCGCTCGATCTCCTCCTCGATCACGCGGATGCGGATCATGTCCCGCAGGAGCGCGGTCAGCGCTTCGGGCGTATCGTCGAGCGGCCGGTCGTCCCAGGGTCGGAAGCCGGTGCCTTCGTAGGCGTATCGAATCAACGGTGACTCCTTGGGGAGGGATGTCCGGATGGCACGGTCAGAAGCCATCGGGCTGATACAGCACGACCCGGCTGCCGCCGCTCTCGAACCGGAACGGCACGTGCACCAGCCGGCTGAGCGCCTTGCGGATCGCAGCTTGCGCCTCGGGCCGCGCGAACAGCAGCAGGAATCCGCCACCGCCGGCACCGAGCAGCTTGCCGCCAATGGCGCCTGCGTTGCGTGCAGCCGCATAGATATCGTCGATTTCCGGGGTGGACACCTTGTCCGACAACCCCCGCTTGTACTCCCAGGCCTCGGCCAGCAGATCGCCGAGCGCGGTGATGGGGACAGCGGCGTCCTGCAGGATGGCGATGGCGTCGTCGACCATGGCCCGCATGCGATGCAGTTCCGTCGCCTTCCTTGCGAAGTTGTCGATCTTCGACTTCGCGACATCGGAGGCGAATCGCGACAGTCCGGTGAAGAAGAGCATCAGGTGGTTCTGCAGATCGTCCACACGCGCCGTTCCGAGGATCATCGGGCTGACGACGAAGTGATCGTCGCGCGTGAACTCGATGATGTTGAATCCCCCGTAGGCGGCGGACACCTGATCCTGGGAGCCCACGTGCTCCTTCAGCACGGACTGCTCCATGCGGATGGCCTCGCCCGCGAGATATTCCTTGGATACGTAGCGGCCGCGCAGGGCCATGAGCGCGTGAATCATGCCGACGGTGAACGAGGAACTCGAGCCAAGTCCGGATCGGGCCGGGAGGTCGCCGTCGTGGTGGATCTCGAGCCCGCGCTCCATCGGGATCTCGCTCAGCACCGCGCGGACGGCCGGATGGGCGATCTCGTCGACGGACTGCACGTTCTCGATCTTCGAATAGACGATCCGATGCTTGTGCTCGAAGAACGGGGGCAGATAGCGGCAGGAGATGTAGCAGTACTTGTCGATCGTGGTGGCCAGCACCGCGCCCCCGTGGTCGCGGTACCACGCGGGGTAGTCGGTTCCGCCCCCGAAGAGCGAGATCCGGAACGGCGTTCGGGTGATGATCATTCCCGCGTCCCCTCGAGCGCAGTTCCGCCGCCGAACGTGGCGCCGCCGACCATCAAGCGGCCGCTCCGGCATCGACCGTGTACAGCTGCCGCTTCAGACGGATGCGCGTCATGTCCGCCACGTGAGCCAGGACGGTGTCGCCGAACTTGCGCTTCACGAGGTCGAGGTAACGGGGGTTCGTGAAGTAGCGGTGGAAGGCGTCGTCACGGAACTTGAGCACCTCGGCACTGGTCAGCGACTCGGTCCGCAGCGGCAGCGTCTCGTAGCTGTGCTGCGAATAGCCGATCCAGCTGGGCGGCAGGTCCCACCCGTTTGCCTCGGCCAGCGTGTAGAGCTTGGACCCCGGGTACGCCATCGCGCAGTAGAAGTTGGCGAATTCGCAATTCGCCTCGATGGCGAGATCGAGCGTCTCCTGCATGGACTGGAAGGTGTCGTCGGGCAGGCCGAAGATGTAGTTTCCGATGACGTTGATCCCCGCGTCCTGGATCTTGCGGACGACCTGGAGGATCTCCGTCGACCCGAAGCGCCCCTTCTCGACCCCGTCGCGCACGTGCTTGCTGCCGGACTCGATGCCCAGGGCCAGCCAGCGGAAGCCGGCACGATTGAGCTTGTCGAGGAATTCGTCCTTGATGGTGTCCACCCGGGCGTACGCCCAGATGTTCAGGTCGTAGCCACGCTCGATGATGTGATCGCAGATGCCGATCACGTGAGCACGATTGAGCACGAACATCTCGTCGACGAACTTGATGTTCTTCACACCGTAGCGGTTGACGAGGAGGTCGATCTCCTTGATGACGGACTCGGGCGACCACATCCGGTACGACGACTTCCCGAAGGGGGCATTGATGCAGCAGAACGTGCACTTGTACGGGCAGCCGAGACTCGTGTGCATCGACACGTAAGGACTGCGCTGGTCGATGTGCTCGAAGCAGTGCCAGTTGTGCGCGCGGTACTTGTCCATCGGCAGGAGATCCCACGCGACCCCGGGCAGTTCGGTGTCGAGATCGTCCATGAGCGGCGCTGGCGGATTGGACAGGATCCGCTCACCATTCCGGTACCAGAGGCTGGGAATGTCGCCGAAATCGGTGGAGCGCTGCGCGAGCGCCCTCGCCGTGTGGAGGATGGTTTCCGGCCCCTCGCGATCGCACACGAAGTCGATGTTCTCCTCGCGCATCGTGCGCTCGGGCAATGCGGCCGGATGGGTGCCGGTCATCATGATGCGGTAGCCGGGATCGAGCGCCTTCAGTTCGTTGCAGGTCTCCCCGGCCGCCGGCATGTTCTGCGTCGAAGCGGAGGGCTGGAACCCGTAGACGACCATCACGATCAGGGTGGGGGCGTAGTCCCGGTGAACCCGCTCCGCGACGTGCCGGGGACTGAGATTGTGGGCGGGCGCGTCGATGATGGCGACGCTCATGCCCTTGCGCCGCAAGTACTCGGCGAACAGCCCGGCCAGCGAGGGCGGCTCGATCGCGGAGAATTCGTTGCCGAGTTCCTGGTAGACCGCGGCGCGGCTGCCAGGATTGATCATCAGAACATCGAGGGTCTGTTGGCTCATCCAGATTCCGTGGAGGTGGGACAGGCCGCGCGGGTCGAACGCCGAAGCATTGGGGGGCCGGGCGTGAGCGGGACATCCTGCAAACCCGCCATTTTACGCTGTCATGGTCGTCCGGCCGTCGCCGTACAGCGCCTGAGCGTCGACGGCGAACGGCCGCGGGGCATACCCGAAGTCGCGCGTGGCCTCGCCGTGGTCGAAACAGAGGGGACGCAGCATGCGGTCCGCCATGTCGAGGGAGAGGGCGCGGTGGCGCGGCAGAAGGCGGAACGCCCGGATGGCCAGTCGCAGCGCCGGGAGGGGAACATCGACGAATCGTGGACGACGGCCGAGTGCAACGAACACTTGGGTGACCATGTCGCAATAGGTCAGTGTCGATCCACCGCTCAAGTCGTAGGCACGTCCGAACGTCGCCGGCGTGGGCAGAGCCGTCACGCAGGCTTCCGCGAGATCGTCCGCATGCACGGGCTGTCGCAGGCCCCGCCCGCCTCCGACCAGGGGAAAGAACCCGAACCGCCGGATGGTGCGTGCGATGAAGGTGATGTTCTCGTCCCGCCCGCAGCCGTAGACCAGGGTCGGGCGGAACAGGGTCAGCGCCACCCCGGCCCCTGTGGTCCGCCGCTGCAATTCCTCTTCGGCCGCGATCATGGCGAGCGCAAGATCGCGCTCCGCGCCCGTTCCCGACCGGTTCTTGTAGTGGCGGCCGGTCGTCCCGAAGGCGATGATCCGGCGGACGCCCGAATGCATGAACTCGTCGAGTGCCGGCGGCAGGGTCGGAAGGGGTGCGAGCCAGATCAGGATATCCGCCGATCCCCCCTGGCCCAGTGCGTCGCGAAACGTGTCGCCTCCGGCGGCGACCCAGCGCGCACCGGCGGTTTCGACCGGTGGGTGGCCACGCGTGAATGCAGTTACCCGGTAGCCGGCCGCGGCGAGACGCGGCAGGAGAAAGTGCCCGACCTGGCTGGTCCCTCCGACGACGACCACCGAGGCCGGCGGCAGGCAAACGGGGGCGTCCACGAGCCGCCGGTCACGCGGCCCAGCGCCGAAACCGCTCGGTCACCGCGATGGCGACCACCTTCGCGACGAATCGGGCGTAGACGGCCACCACGACACCCAGCATCAGGATGCCCGGGTAACGGTGCCGGAAGAACTTCCGGTAGAAGCGCACCATGCCGCGATGCTTGTGCCATTCGACACGGATCGGCCGCGCAGCGCTGCTGCGGCCCCGGTCGTGCACGGCGCGGGCCCGCGGGACGAACAACACCCTCCACCCTTTCAGCTTGAAGCGCATGCACCAGTCGAGATCCTCGCAGTGCATGAAATAGCCTTCATCCAGGTTCCCCACGTCCGCCAGCGCTTCGCGTCGAACAAGCATGAAGGCCCCCGAGATGGCCTCGACGGCCACGGTGCCGTCGGGCAGCGGCTCCTCGACCATCACGAATCCGCTGAACCGCCGGATATGGGGGAAGACACGGTCCACCTTCAGCACCCGCATCAGCGCCCGCCAGGGGGTGGGGATGTATCGGCGAGCCCCTTGCTGTTCGGTACCGTCCGGGTTGAGCAGCAGGCAGCCGGACATCCCCGCCCGCGAGTCCTCGAGCAATGCCTGGCGTGCCAGGGCGATGGCATCGGGCGCCACGTAGCAATCCGGATTGAGCAGCAGGAGACACTCGCCCGTGCTCCCCGCAATGCCTTGATTCACGGCGACCGCGAATCCGACGTTCGTGGCATTGCGCACGAAGGTGGTGCGCGCAAATCCGTGCAGCTCCCGCTCGATCTGGTCCTGCGTGCCGTCGGTCGAGGCATTGTCGATCACGATCACGTCGAGGGGCACGGTCGACTCGCGCAGGTGCCCGAGGCACTTCGTGATTTCGAGGCGGGACTGGAAGGTGACGACGATTACGCTGACGGCAGACGCCATGACGCAGGCAAGAGTGGCCAGAGGGAGGCACCGGACGCCGGACCGGAAGGTGGATGGAAGGCCCCAATGCCTTCGGCGAGGCCGGCCGCTGCATGGGTCCCCGGGTCACCCCCTGCGCCGCCTGTCCGGGATCGCGGCGGCGCAACCCGGCGACGCCGCGCGAGGCGCCCGTCGAACGATGTCATTATAAGGGTCGAGGCCTCTGCGCCATCGTCGCATCGGGAGTCCAGTCAGGGTGTCGTCGCCGCAACGGACCGGGTACGGGTCGTCTCGCCGGAGCAGGTCTTCATGAGCCAGGTCGACGTGGTGATCGTGAACCACAACGGCGGGGCCTGGCTGCCGCTCGCGATGACCGCGCTCCAGTCGCAGAGCTTCCGCGACTTCCGCATCGTGATCGTCGACAACGACAGCCGCGACGGTTCGATCGAGGCGCTGGTCTCCGGGACGATCCCCGTGACGGTGGTCCGCTCCCCGCGCAATCTCGGATTCGCGGCCGCAAACAATCTCGCGCTGCGGAACCACGTGACCGCCCCCTGGGTCGCTCTCCTCAATCCGGACGCCTTCCCGGACGTCGATTGGCTGGCGGCCCTCGTGCGGGCGACGCGCGAGCATCCGGACTACGCCTGTTTCGGCAGCCGCATGCGGTGCCATCACGACGCCACCCTTCTCGACGGCATCGGGGATGCCTATCACGTGTCCGGACTCTACTGGCGGGACGGACATGGCTGCCCCGCCGCGGGGAAGGCCTCGGTGGCCCGGGAGATCTTCTCGCCGTGCGCGGCCGCGGCGCTGTACCGGACCCGCGATCTGCTCGACGTGGGCGGATTCGACGAGGACTACTTCTGCTACGGAGAGGACGTGGACCTCGGCTTCCGCCTTCGGCTCGCGGGGCACCGTGCCCTCTACGTGCCGGACGCCGGGGTCGCCCACGTCGGCTCCGGACTCGCGGGACAGGGCAGCGACTTCGCGCTCTACCACGGACATCGCAATCTGGTGTGGAACTACGTGAAGAACATGCCGCCCGCGCTGTTCTGGGCCTGTCTTCCGCTGCATGTCCTGATGAACGTCGTGTCGCTCGTCGTGTTCGCGACGAGGGGCCGCGGCGCGATGATGTGGAAGGCCAAGGTCGATGCGGTGCGCGGGTTGCCGGCCATCTGGCGAAAGCGCCGAGCCGTGCAGAGTCACCGGCGGATCCCCGTCGCCGCCCTGTGGCGGGTCCTGCATCGCGGCTTTCCGCGGCGTGGCTGCGCGCTCGACTCGACCTGACCGGATTCAGCGGGGCAACGACACGCGCGGCCGGAACTCGCGATGCGCTGCCGCGAGACTCTCGGGCGTCCCGATATCGCGGTGATAGTCGCCGTTGTGGAACGTGATCATGCGGCCGAGATAGTGCGGCAGGACCTCGGTGCTCAGGTCGATCACGTCCCGGCCGAGCGAAGCAAGGAAGTCCAGGACGCCCGGCTCGACGATGTAGACGGCTGCGTTGGCACGATTGCCCGGCGGGTTCGGCGACTTCTCGTGGAAGCCCGTCACGACGCCGCGATCGTCGAGCTCGACGATGCCGCAGGTCTCGGGACGATCGGTCTCGAACGTCATCATGGTGATCTCGACCCCCGCCGGGCGTCGTGCGTGTGCGTCGAGGAATGCCGCGACGTCGAATCGCGTGAGATTGTCCGCATGTCCGACCAGAAACGGCCCCGCCCCGAAGAACGCACGATTGCGCAACACCGTCCCGCCGGTCCCGAGCAATGTCTCTTCGTGAACCAGCTCCACCGCCGCGCGCCACTTCGAACCCGCGACGAAACGGCGGACCGCATCCGCAAGATAGTGCGTGTTGACGAGAACCCGTTCGATCCCGGCCGGGAGGAGCATGTCGAGCCACAGCCCCAGCAACGGCTCACCGTGGATGGGAATGAGGCACTTCGGGGTGTGATCGGTGAGGGGCCGAAGTCGCGTGCCGAAGCCCGCCGCCAGCAGCAGTGCCCTCAAGAGAGCTCCTGGAACAGTTCCGTGCGAGACAGCGGCGTGTTGCCCACGCGCCCGACCTGGCAGGCTGCCGCAATGGACCCGAGGTAGGCGGCCTCCCAGATGGGCGCGCCCACGGCGAGCGCCATGGAGGCACAGGTCAGCAGCGAGTCCCCGGCCCCGGAGACGTCCTTGGGTGCGGTGTTGAAGGCAGGCAACTGGTCGGTCACGAGCCCGTTGCTCGGGTACCGGGGCGAATGCACCAGCACACCCTCCGCGCCGAGCGTGATCAGGACATGCCGTGCTTCGCACTTGCGCTGCAGCGCATCGGCCAGCACGACCAGCCCCGACGCGGAGTCGCGCATGGCGAGCCTGGCTTCGTGCTCCGTGGGGGTGACGAGATGCATGCCGTGGAAGCGGGCCACGTTTCCGAGCTGCGACGACGCCTGACTGTCCGCGACCATCATGACCTTGCGGGTGATGCACATCTCGCTGACGGCGTCCACGAGAGGCTGAGGCAGGCAGCCGTAGTTGAAATCCGAGAAGATCACCAGATCGGCGCCGTCGAGCGCCGGTGCGATGACGCCGATCATGTGTTCGACGAGGTCCTGACCGATGTCGTGCTGCCGCAGGTGACTCACGCGCAGCAGGGTCTTGCCCCGCGCCCGGTAGCGCTGCTTGAGGATGGTGGGTCGGCTCTCGTCCGGGATCAAGGTCGCATGAACACCACGCGCCGCCAGCGTCTTGCGCGCATAGTCGGCCGTCGCGTCATTGCCGACGACGCTGAAGTAGTCGACCTTCGCACCGAGGCCCAGGGCGTGCGCCGCGACGATGCCTGCGCCCCCCACGAAGAGGTCGTGCTTGATCGGCGTCACGACGATCGTCGGGTCTTCCTGGGACATCCCGAGCGGATCGCAGGTGATGTACTCGTCGACGATCAGGTCGCCGATCACGACCACGCGCAGGTCGGTGAACCGCTCCACGCGTCGCGACAAGGTCGACAGGTCGAAGTCGTGGCGCTCCGGGTAGTCCAGGGGACGGTTGATCGCCGCCAGATCGATCTCCCGCAGTTCCCGCTGCAGCAGGGCGATCGACGAGAATCGCGCCTCCCCGGAGCTGAAGATGAGCTTGCCCCCGTAGGACTCGACGACCGATCGCTCCGGATTGAAGTTCTTCTCGTGCTCCTTGCCCTTGACGACCACGTCGGGACGCAGGAAGGCGATGAATTCCTCGGGTCCGCAGGGCAGGATCAGCGCGCGGTCGACGTTGCCGATGGCCTGGATCCCCTCCAGGCGCAGCGCAGCGGGCACCAAGGCGCCCGGGCTCGTGTCGTCCAGCAGCCCGACCACGAGATGGTCTCCGCATTCGGATGCGAAATTGAGCAACCGCAGATGCCCGGGATGCACGACGTTGAAGTTGCCCGACACGAATGCGATCCGGGCGGCATCACCGGCAGACTGGCGGATCTCGCGGGCGATCTGTTCGAGGCGGGCGGCGAGTGGCGGTAGAGAGTCCATACGCGGGTATCGTTGCCACGGGCTGCGCTCGTGGGAGAGAATTTGCGCAGCGCCCCGAGTTGCCGGAGAGCAACGAGAGAGTTCGCGCGCATCGAACCTGCCCGATTATGCCAACGAATCCCCGGAAGCGCCTCATGGCTGCGGCCCCTCCCGCTGTCCCGCCGGCTCGTGGTCGCGACTGTCCGTGACCGCGGACACCTTGGCGCATTGCCCGCTTTGCCAGGCCCGCAGCCGGCCGATGTACGGCGGACTCACCGATCGTCTGCACGACACCCCGGGGCAGTGGGACCTGGTGGCGTGCACGTCCGGAACCTGCGGCCTCGCGTGGCTGCATCCTCGACCCGACGCGGAATCGCTTGCCCGCGCCTACGAACACTATTTCACGCACGTCCCGCGCGCCTCTCCTTCCCGACTCAGACGCCTCTATCTTGCGGCCCGACGCACCTATCTTGCGCGCCGCTTCGGCTATGCCGGGCAGTCGCCGGTCCCGGGGGCACGCCTGCTGGGCAGGGTCCTCGGTCTGTCCCCGCAACGCCGGGCGGCCTTTGACGCAAGCGTGATGTGGCTCGGCCCGGTGTCGGGCGGGCGGCTGCTCGAGATCGGGTGCGGCAATGGCGAACTGCTGGCCCACCTGGTCTCGCTGGGCTGGCAAGGCCGGGGGCTCGAGACGGATCCGACAGGCGCAGCCCTCGCCCGCGATCGGGGTCTCGACGTGGCCGTGGGCGAACTCGGGCCCGAGACATTTGCGCCGGCATCGTTCGATGCCGTGGTGATGAGCCATGTCATCGAACACGTGGGGAACCCGCGGGCGACGCTTGCCCACTGCCTGCAGGCCCTGGACGCGGGCGGGCGCCTCGTGCTGCTCACGCCCAACACGGCAGCCTACGGGCATCGCCGCTTCGGTCGGGACTGGCTTCACCTGGATCCACCGAGGCATCTCCACCTCTTCTCGGCCACATCCCTGCGTCGTCTGGCGGAATCTGCGGGCTTCGAGGTCGACGCCGTCTTCACCGTCCTTCGTGACGCGCACTGGACCCTGGGCGCGAGTCAGCGCCTGCGGGAAGCAGGACGCTATACGATCGGGCGGTTACCGCTGCGATTGCGTGCCGTGGGCACGGCTCTGCTCGTCGCCGAGTGGTGGCGCAGGCGCACGGATCCGCTGTGCGGCGAGGAGGTTGTCCTGATCGCGCGCAAACCCTGACACCCGCTGCCCCCCGGACCGCACACACCGATGTTTCGCTGGCCCCATCTGTCGCACGGCATCGCCTTCGAGTGGCGCCGTCTCCGCCGACGCGGATTGCGCTCCCTGTTCGTCAAGGTCGTTCTGCGCGCCGCGAGCGCCGGGATCTGGTTCGTCCTGCTGCCGCTCACGCTGGCCTTGCACCTCGCCGGCTGGCGACGGCTCATGGTCTTCACCGACCGCATCGGCCATCTTGCGCTGGAGCCCGATTGCCTGCTCAAGGATCAGGCGCTCGGCCGCGTGCCGCGGCGGCGCTGGTTCCTGCTGGCGATTCCCGGTCGGGTGTCCAATGCCCACCTGCTTTCGTATTGGGCGACCTTCTTCCCGGTCTACCGAGGACGTGTGCTGTGCTTCGTGCTGGCGAGCATGAGCCGTTGGGGCCTGCTGCGCCACGATCTCTCCCGGTACATCCTCTCGGTCCGGCACGCGCAGGAAGCCTACCGGGTCCACGCGCAGTGGCCGCCGCGTCCTCCCCTGCTCGCCTTGTCCGAGGCGGATCGGCGGTGGGGCGCAGAACGGTTGCGCGCACTCGGCGTCCCCGAGGGGGCCTGGTTCGTCTGCGTGCACGTCCGGGAACCCGGCTTTTCGCCGGTCGATGAGGAATTGCACGCTCACCGCAACGGCGACATCGAAGCCACGTTGCCGGCCCTGCGGGAGATCGTGCGGCGGGGAGGCTGGGTGATCCGGATCGGCGATCCCACGATGAAACCGCTGCCGCCGATGTCTCACGTCATCGACTACGCGCACCACCCGGCCAAGAGTGACCGTCTCGACGTGGTGCTCTGCGCGACGGCACGGTTCATCCTCGGCAACACCTCGGGGATCGCGCTGGTCGGCACCGTCTTCGGCGTTCCCTGCGCCATCGCGAATGTCATCCCGATCCCGACGCTCTGGTTCGGCGCCCGAGACATCGGCATTCCGAAACGCCTGTGGTCCGACGCGCGGCGCCGCTACCTGCGACTGGACGAGATCCTCGGGAGCGAGATCGCGGGATACCGCTACGCGGCGCTCTATCGCGATGCCGGCCTGCGCGTCGACGAGAACTCGGCCGACGACATCGAAGCGCTGGCGTGCGAGATGCTGGATCGGCTCGACGGCACCTTCCAGGAGACGGAGGCGGACCGCACACGAGCCCGTGAGGTGCGCGCCCTGTTTCGTCCGCACCACTACGCGTTCGCTTCCTGCGCGGGATACGGCACCACCTTCCTGCGCCGTCACGCGACCACGCTCGGACTGACGTCGGACACGCCGGACAGTCAGTTCATCGCTTCGCCGCGCCAGTAGGCGATCGTCCGGTCGATCGCCTCATCGAGTCCGTGCCGGGGCATCCAGCCGACCTCGGACCGCAATCGGTCCGTCGCGGCCGTGACGAGGGCCGCCTCCCCGGCGGGCGTCGGCCGGGCACCGAGCCTGAGCAGGTCCGGTCTGCCGATGCGCTCCGCGATCCGCCCCAGGAACGTCGCGATGGAGCACGGCTCGCCCGACGCCATGTTCACCGCGCCGATGACCCCGCTGGCCAGCAGTGCCGCAAACGCGTCCCCCAGGTCGTCGACGAAGAGGAAGTCCCGGATCTGGGTCCCCGAAGTGCACTCGGCGGGTTCGCCTCGGAGCAAGGCGCGGGTGGCGTATCCGGTGAGCCGCTGAGGCGACTCGTGCGGGCCGAACGGGAAGAAGATCCGGCCCCACGCCAACGACAATCCGGTCTCGCGCGCGTAGGCGGCGGCGAGCGTCCCCATCGCGCTCTTGCACACGCCGTACGTCGTCGCCGGTCGCAGGGGGGTGCGCCGTTCGTCGCAAGCGCTGCCGGTGGTCCAGTCGTATTCGGCACACGTCCCCGCCAGCACGGCACGCGATCCACCGGCCGCGCGAAACGCGTCGAGCAGGTCGAGACTGGCCCGGACCCAGGCAAAGTTCTCCAGAGCAGTCCAGAACCGGCCCGGAACGGCGTACCAGGCGAAATGGAGAAGGTGCTCGGCCCCGACTTCGCGGCAAAGCGATGCAACGGCTCGGCCATCGAGCAGATCGACGTGATGCCAATGCACCCGCGGATGGCGGCCCGCATCCGGTGCCGAGGCGACGCCGTGGACCTCGTAGCCGAGGGCGATCAGCGGCGCGAGACTCGTCCGGCCGATGAACCCGCTGGCGCCCGTGACGAGCACCCGCTTCACCGACGGAAGTCCTCGTAGCCGGCATCCCGTGCCGACAGGACGACCGGCGCCAGCGGCCATTCGATCGCGAACGCCGGATCATCCCAGCGAACCCCCCGCGCGCTCTCGGCCCGGAAAGCGGTGGAGATCGCGTACGTGACTTCGGCGTTGTCCTCGAGGGTGACGAACCCGTGGGCGACACCGCGCGGAACGTAGAGGGCGCGACAGTTGTGTTCCGACAACTCCACGCTGACCCAGCGGCAGTACGCGGGCGAATCCGGGCGGAGGTCGACGATCACGTCGCAGATCCGGCCGCGGGAACAGCGGACGAGCTTCACCTCGCCGTGCGGCTCGGCCTGGTAGTGCATGCCCCTCAGCGTTCCGCGCCGCGCGTTGCGGGACAGGCTCGTCTGCTCGAAGCCGGTCTCGAGACCCCGCTGCCCGAACTCCGTCCGGCAGAAGGTGCGCGCGAAGAAACCCCGCTCGTCTGCGATCGGTTCGATGTCGATCACGAAGGCCCCCGGGATGGCGGCTTCGGCGAACTTCATCGAACGATCTCGGCCTGCGGAATCGGCACGATGAACTGCCCGCCCCACTCGCGAATCCACGACATCTGCGCCAGGATCTCGTCACGCAGGTTCCAGGGCAGGATGATCAGGTAGTCCGGACGTGTCCGCCGCACGTGCTCCGGGGCGTGGACGGGAAGGTGGGTTCCCGGAAGATACCTTCCCTGCTTGTGCGGGCTGCGGTCGACCACGTAGTCGATGAAGTCGCTTCGGACACCGCAATAGTTGAGCAGCGTGTTGCCCTTGGCGGCCGCACCGTAGGCGGCAATGCGCTTGCCCGATCGCTTGACGTCGATCAGCAGTTCGAGCAGGCGGCGCTTGGTCTCCCGCGTCTGTTCGGCGAATCGCTCGTACGTTTCGACCCGATCGAGGCCGAAGGCCCGCTCCTCGGTCAGCAGCCGCCCCACGCTGTCCTCCACTTTCCGCCCGGCATGGGCCGCATGACGGGCGAACACTCGGAGCGACCCGCCGTGAGTCGGCAGTTGCTGCACGTCGAAGACGGTGAGCCCGTGCGCCGCGAACACCCTCTGCACCGCCAGCAAGGAAAGGTAGGAATAGTGCTCGTGGTAGATCGTGTCGAACTGGTTGCCCTCGATGAGTCTCAGGAGGTGGGGAAACTCCATCGAGACGACTCCGGCGGGCGCCAGGGCTTCACGCAGTCCCGCGACGAAGTCGTTCAGATCGGGCACGTGTGCGAGCACGTTGTTGCCCACGAGCAGATCGGCGCGGCGCCCCTCCCGGGCGAGCCGGCCGGCCAGGGCAGATCCGAAGAACTCCGCGAGCGTCTCGAGACCCAGCGCCCGGGCCGCCTCGGCCACATTGGATGACGGTTCGATGCCCAGCGTCGGGATGCCCATTTCCGCGAAGAACCGGAGCAGGTAGCCGTCGTTGCTCGCGACCTCGATCACGTGACTGCGCGGCCCGAGCCGGAAGCGATCCCGGGCATACGCCGCATAGGCGCGGGCATGCTGCAGCCACGTGTCGGAATAGGACGAGAAGTAGGCGTAGTCGTCCTTGAAGATCGCGTCCGGTCGTGCCACCTCGGGGAGCTGCACGAGAAAGCAGTCGGCACAGACATAGGCGTGCAGGGGCAGGAAGGTCTCCGGCGCCTGCAGATCCGCCTCCGTCAGGAAGGCGTTGGAGGGCGGCGACATGCCGAGGTCGCAGAACGAGACGGACAATGGGGCCGCACAGGACCGGCAATGCAGGGTCAAGGGGAAACCCTCGTGAGCGTTTCGAAGCGTTCGATCTGTTCGAGCGTCACGGCACGCGGGTCCCGTCGCGCCCGCACGGCGAGGTGCCACTCGACGACCCAGTCCAGTGCCGTCTCGAGCGAGGTGACCGGATGCCATCCGAGGTGCTCCCGCGCCTTGAGGCAATCGAGCGACAGCATCGCGGCCTCGTGCGGATGAGCTGCGGCATCGCGGCACCAGGCCGCTCCGGTGCCCCATCGCCGCACGAGTCCATCGGCGATCCAGTCCACCGGGCGCGCATCGGCAGCCACGGGGCCGAAGTTCCACCCGCCCGAGTACCGCTGCGGATCCTCCCACAGCCGTTCGACGAGCCGCAGGTATCCGCTCAGCGGCTCGACAACGTGCTGCCAGGGACGGACGGCGGCGGGTTGGCGAATGAGCGCGGGACGCCCGGCCTCGAAGGCACGAAGGAGGTCAGGCACCAGTCGATCGGCCGCCCAGTCGCCGCCTCCGATGACATTGCCTGCCCTTGCCGTCGCAACGCCGACCGAGCTTGCGAAGTACGACTGACGATAGCTGGCCACGACCAACTCCGCACACCCCTTGCTCGCCGAATAGGGGTCGCGCCCGCCCATGGGATCCGTCTCGCGGAAGGCATGGGCCTCGTCCCGGTTCTCGTAACACTTGTCGGAGGTCACCACCACCAGCGCCCGGAGAGACGGGACGGCCCGACAGGCCTCCAGCAAGTGGACCGTTCCCATCACGTTGGTCGCGAACGTCTCGATCGGTCGGGCGTAGCCCTCCCGCACGAGCGACTGCGCCGCCAGGTGCAGCACCACCTCGGGACGGGCACGGTTCACCGCGTCGGCGAGTCGTCCCGCATCGTTGATGTCGGCGATCTCGGAGCACATCCCATCGGCCACTCGAGCGAACTCGAACAGGCTCGGCTGCGTCGGCGGTTCGAGGGCATAACCCGTCACCTGTGCGCCGAGCTTCCGGAGCCACAGGCTCAGCCACGCCCCCTTGAAGCCGGTGTGACCGGTCAGGAAGATGCGACGCCCGCGCCAGAATCCGTCGTTCACCAGCGCTTCCACGGTGCCTTGCCGGACGCCCACAGTTCCTCGAGATAATTCTTGTCCCGCAAGGTATCCATGGCATGCCAGAACCCCGCATGGGTGTGCGCCGACAGCTGCCCCTCCCGCGCCAGCGCTTCCAGAGGTTCGCGCTCCCAGACGGTCTGATCGCCTTCGATGTAGTCGAACACCCGCCGCGACAGCACGAAGAAACCGCCGTTGATCCACGCGCCGTCGCCCTGGGGCTTCTCCTGGAAGCTTTCGACCCGGTCGTCCGCGACGTTCAACGCGCCGAAGCGTCCCGGCGGCTGGACGGCCGTCAAGGTGGCGTGGCGGCGGCCCCGGCGATGGAAATCCACCAGACGGTTGACGTCGAGATCACACACCCCGTCGCCGTAGGTGAAGCAGAACTCGTCGTCATCGATGTACGACTCGACGCGCTTCAAACGCCCCCCGGTCATGGTGCTCTCGCCGGTGTCGACCAGCGTCACACGCCACGGTTCGGCATTGTTCTGGTGCACCTCCATGCGGTTGTGCGCCATGTCGAAGGTCACGTCGGACATGTGGAGGAAATAGTTGGCGAAGTACTCCTTGATCATGTAGCCGCGGTAGCCCAGGCAGATCACGAAATCGCAATGGCCGAAGGAGGAGTAGGACTTCATGATGTGCCACAGCATCGGACGGCCGCCGATCTCGATCATCGGCTTGGGTCGCAGGTGCGACTCCTCGCTGATCCGAGTCCCGAGTCCGCCCGCGAGTATCACGACCTTCATGCGCGCTCCCTGTATCGCCCCGATGACGCCGGACGCCTACTGTCCGGCACGAGCGGACAGGGCCGGTGGCAGCACCAGATCGAGGCCCGACGTGCCGAGACGTCCGGCAATGAGCGAGGCGATCGCCGGTGCAAGGGCGAGATAGACGACCGCGCCGCGAGGCACGTCGGCGGGTCGATGGATGGGCTTGCCCAGATGCTGCCTGCCCACACGACTCTCGTCCTCGTCCACGAAGAACGCCACCCGATCCTGCAATTGTGCAGCAAGCCACGTCGCTGCAATCGACGTCCCGAAGATGCCCAGGAGGCGGGCATCGTCCGCCAGTCGTCGGCCGAGTGCCGCGACATCGCGCAACCACTGCACGTACTCGGAGATGCGGCGGTGAACGTCCCCGGTGCGCTCCGGCCCGGGAAGCACGACCTCGCCCGACACCGGCCGGGCCAGCACGGAAATCTCCTTGGGCACCCAATCGGCCGCCGACATCGACACGGCAAACCCCGCATGCGCGAGCAACCGGGCCAGCGTGGCCGGCGAAAAGTGCATGAGGTGGTCGGCCACGAGGACGTCGAACGGGTTCTGCTCGACGTTGCAGACTTCGACGAACAGGTGACCGTCACCGGCCAGTGGCCTGATCTCCAGCAGCGCGCCGTGCGGATCGGGAAAGTGCTCGAGCGAGTGCACCATGGTCACGAGGTCGAAGCGGCGCCCGATCGCGGCCAGGGACCGGGTGTGGAGCCGGTCGAAGCGGGGAATCCGTTGCAGGCGAGCCAGCGCGCCTTCGCCGAGTTCGAAGCCGTTCAAGGACCAGGCGGGCAAGGCCGCGCACATCGACGACAGGGTCACGCCATTCCCGCATCCGACGTCCAGGGCAACCCCGCGCTCCGGCAGCGCGTTCGTCGCCGCAATCCGTTCCATCAGGACATCGCTGCGGCGGCGCGGCTTCCCGCTCGCCCGGTCGAAGACGATCTGCTCGTCCCCACCCGATTGATAGTAGGACTCGTAGACCGCATAGATCTCGCGGATCTCGGCGAGCCAGGATGCCGTGGGCAGCTTCTGCACGGCACCGCAGTCGCGACAGACAGCGAGCTCACCGCCCAGCCGGAACGGTCGACAGTCCGACGTGATGCGCGGGAGCTCGCCGAACCCCTGGACGGGCAGCAATTCGCCGTCACCGCAGACGAGGCAGTGCAATGCAGCGGACGGGGCGGTCGGTCGCGTCATCTTGGCTCCGGTGCGCGGCTCGCGTGCACATCCGAGCAGAAACAGCTCCAGAAGTGTTCCAGGGGCTCGGGATCGATGCCCAACTGCCGGCGAGTCCCGCTCATGCCGAGTTCCGGGTGGCGGGGCCGAAACGGCGTGTCGGCACCCGCCCGCACGCACGAGGTTGGCCGGACCAGGGCGACATCCCATCCGAAACGCCGCGCAAGGTCGCGCGCGAAGTCGGCATAGGACAGGACGGCCGCACCGGCCAGGTGAAAGATGCCCGGCGCGGCCCGCCGAGCAATTTCCCGCAGGCCCGTAACGACGAAGGGGGCCGAGACCGGCGACGTCAGCAGATCATCGAACGCCTCGCACGTCTCACCGCTCTCGAGCCGGCGGCGAAACTGGGCCGGGACGCCCGCATCATGAACGAGCACCTTGGACAATCGCACCACCGCAAGCTGCCGTTCCGCCCCCGGGATCGATCGCAGCGCCTGCTCCGCCTCGGCCTTCTGCCGGCCGTACGCATTGGCGGGAGAGAGAGGCGAGTGCTCCTCCGGATGCGGCGTGTTGCCGTCGAACACGGTGTTGCTCGACAGGAAGATGACGAACGCGCCTTCGCGCATCAATCGCGTCGCGAGATCGACGGGCGCCGTGACATTGATCCGTCGCGCCAGGGCAGGTTCGTCCTCGCAGGCCTTCATACCGGTCAACGCAGCGCAAAGGAAGACGACCGCCGGGCGCACTTCGACCACGGCATCGTAGTCGCCTGTGGCCAGATCGACTTGCATGGCTGTCCGGCCGGCGCCGCGCCGCGTCGTCGGGATGACACGCGGGCCGGCCGCCTCATCGCAGCGCGCGAGGCGTGAGCCGATCAGGCCATCGCCCCCGATCACGACCCAGGGCGCTGACACGTTGTCGGTCAAGGGAGCCGTCGCAGCCATGCCGACGGCCAGTGCGTGACGTTCTCCCTCAGCGCGCTCTCGTTGAAGGGCCAGACGGGCTGTTCGAGCATGAACTCCGGATGCCGCGCGGCAAACTCGATGGCGGCCTCCGACGGATTGTCGGTCTTCCATTCGGCCCGACCTCTCGGCACGTCGTCGAGGAACTGCATGCTGCCGTCGGTCGCGACGATGTACGACCCGGGAGTCACCAGCGCGTGATAGGCCTCCAGTTCCGCGGCGACGTGAGCCTTGGTGTGGTTCGAATCGAGGATGACCAGCACCGTTTCACCGGGGCGGATGACTGCACCTACCTGCGCGACGATCTCGGGAGCCACGGAGCTGCCCTCGATCAGCGAGATCAGCGGCTTCATCTCATGGGCCTCGATCGCTGCGCGGTTGTGCTTCCGGATCTCGATGTCGACCCCGATCACACGCCCCCGGCCCATGGCCCGGCACAGACTCGCATAGAAGACCAGCGAACCGCCGTGTGCCACGCCGGTCTCGACGATCACGTCGGGCTGAACGCGATAGATCACTTCCTGGGCGCGAACGATGTCCTCGGGGAGCTGGATGATGGGCCGCCCGAACCACGAGAACGTATAGGGATACTTCTCGTTCCAGCCGACCTTGAGCCAGGCCCGTGACAGGATCTCGAACGCCTCGCGGCTGTAGAGCGGAAGGTCCTGCCGGGTCCCGCCGTGCTCGGCCTGGAGGACGCCTGCGTCGGTATCGATGAGGATCTTCATGCCGAACGATCGCGCCGGCCGGGTAACGCCAGGGAGTGCATCAACGGAGGTCTCCTCGCGGGTGGTCGAGGTAATCACAGAGTTGGGTGTAGGCGCCGCGGAACTCCGCCACGTTCGACAGCCATTGCAGTTCCGGGAGCAGGATCCAGCAGTTCCAGGGCGTACGCGACCGCCGGTGGATCTCGCGATTCAGCGAATTCACGCCCGTGGCGCGGTCGACGGCGGCGGTCTTCTCCTGCAGCCACTCGGTCAGCGCCTTCACACGACCTTCCCACCAGCGGCGGGCCGGAGGCTTGAAGGCCTGGAAGATGTCGTTCTGCTGCCTCTGGAGATTCTCGAACGTGTCGTCCGGCCAGTGATCCTTCAGCACCGAGTACAAGTACGCGGGCGGGCACCCGAGTCCGAAGAACATGGTGTGGGAGAAGTCCATCGACTTGACGAAGGCCTCCTCCGGCAAGTGCGGCGCCGGTGTATGCGTCCGATAGAACTGCCAGAGTTCGTTGCGATACGCGCAATAGTGGTCGAAGAACTCGGCCCGGTCGTCCGCGTACCAGTAGTAGGTCTGCCACTTGTCGCGCGTCGGATCAGCGGGGTCACCGTGCTGGCGGGCGGCATAGAAGACCGGGAGACGATGACTCTTCCCGAGCAGCAGTGCCGCTGTCGCCTGGAACAGCTCCTGGTAATGAAGCGTCGGGATCCGGCACACCCCGGCGAAGAGGGTCGCGAGGTCCGTTGTGCGGAAGACCCCGTAGAACAACGACTCGTAGCGCTGGAACAGACGGAACACACGCGCGGCCGGGTGAGCGGCCTCGATGCCGTGACTGGCATATTCGATCTGCAGTTGCACGTCGTTGCCCGGGCGCAGGCGATAGTTCAGATAGATGCCGTCCGCGCACACGTGGTCGGGATGAGAACGCAGATACCCGAGCGCCGCCGAGAGGCCCTCGACGAACACGAGATCATCGTCCGCGCAGAAGGCGCAGTAGGGCGTCGCGACGAGCTTGAGCCCTTCGGCGAGTTTGGTCGCCACGGGGACGGACGACGGAAAGACGACGTGGCGAAACCGCGCACCGCTGGCTTCGACGCGCTGCCGATTCGACACCACCGACTCCGGCGCCCCGGAGTCGAGGACCAGAAACGAGATCGGCGCATCCTGGCTCGCGTAGTAGGACAGAAGCCGGGCCAGATGCTCGGTTCGGTTGTAGGTCGGTATGACAACCGTCAGTTCGTCCAGGCCTGCCCGGACCGCGGAATTGGCTTCCATGGGGTGTGCCGGAGAGACTACGCGGCGCCTCCGATTTCGACCGTCGCCGTTTCGTGGGCGGGGAGGCGGCGCACGTCGATGCCCAGCATGGGCACGCCAACGAGGCCGTGGCGGGCACCGGACGTCTGGCAGTGCAACAGCAGGGCCTCGTGCTTCACGTCCACCAGGGCGTTGCTGTCCTCGACGCCGTCCGCGAATCCGGCGCGGACCACGTAGTCACCGATCGGCAGCAGGGGCATCACGAATCGGAACTGGGCAGACACGACCTCGCCGGGCTGCAGCGCGAAATCCTGGTCCCGCGTGACGAGATAGGTGTTCTCGGCCACGAGCGCCAGCCCGAGCCGGTTCTTCAACTGGAATCCGAGGATGGGGCGGGCAATGTGCCGTTCCGCAATCGCTCGGACGGTCAGACAGACGACCTCGGCCCCGAGCACCGATCCGATCTCGCGGCCCTCGTCGTCTTCGAGCGACACGCTGAATATCTTGCCGCCGCCGACCGCCGTGTCGCCCTCGACCGCGGCGCTGTCGGGCCCGGGATCGACCACCTCCACGCGGCTGAGCAGTGCCGCTCTCGCCGGCGCCATGGGTCTCGGACGGAAGTGATTCTTCAGTTCGGCCAGATCGACGGCGCTGACGTGGATCTCCTTGGCCGCGCGCGGTGCAGGCGAAGCAGCGGAACGACCCTGTGCGCTCGCCCCGGGCGTGGCGCCTTCCGGAGCGGCGGGGTCCGCGAGGCCACCGACGCCCTCGGTCAGGAACCCCTCGGAATTGCGCCGCTCGATCGACCCCATGTAGGCCCGGCAGACCTCGTTGGCCGTCCCGATCCTGACGATCCTCCCCTGGTGCAGCCAGACCGCGTGGTCGCACAGACTCATGACGTCGTTGATCGAGTGGGAAACGAACAGGAACGTTCCCCGCTGGAGAAAGCCGCGGATGTGCCGCATGCACTTCTGCACGAAGAAGGCGTCGCCGACGCCGAGCGCCTCGTCCGTGATGAGCGTATCCGCATCCACGTGCGCCATGATCGCGAAGCCGAGCCTCGCACTCATTCCCGTGGAGTATGTCTTCACCGGCTGGTCGAGGAACTCGCCGATGTCGGCGAACGCGGCGATCCTGTCGAACCGCTCGTCCAGTTGCCGCCGAGACAGCCCCAGGAGCGCACCCTTGACGTAGATGTTCTCGCGACCAGTGAAATCGACGTTGAATCCGCTGCCGTAGTCGAGGATCGCGACCTTGCCGTCGACCTCCACGGTCCCGGACGTGGGTCGCAGATTGCCCGAGATGATGCGAAGGAGGGTCGACTTGCCGCTGCCGTTGACGCCGACGAATCCCCAACTCTCGCCCTTGCGGATCTCGAACGACACGTCGTCGAGCGCACGGAACTCCCGACGCCCCGGCAAGTCCCCTGAATCACCGGCAATGGAGCCTGGCAACAGGCTTCGGACCGCGCGACGCAGAGGGTGCAACAGCCTGTCCCGCGGGGAGTTCCACAGCGGGTACACCTTGGAGACGCGGTCCGCCCGGACCGCGATGGCATCGGCACTCATGGATCGAGCGCGCGGAACCCGTCCCGCGCGCCGCAACGCTTAATGGGTCTTCGCCCGATCGGCGGTCCCGAGGAGGCGCATCTCCGTGTAGCGCACCACATCCTCGGCGCCGTTGCCCACGACGTACAGGATGCCCGTGGCGGCCTTGTCGGGCGCCGTGATGACTTCCTCGACTGATTTCTCCTCGGGCGTCACGTCGAATGTCTTGCTCGAAACAGCGAGAAAGGCACCATCGGCGCTGATCCAGTTGATCTGGATGCGCGCCATGGCCGCGGGCTTGCCGACGCTGGACGCCTTCGCGATCACCTTGAACTTCTCGCCGGGCGAGGCGGTGAAGTTCTGGGCGAAGACATTCGAGTTCTCGGTGCCGGGGCCGACCACCACGCCCTGTCCGTTGCCGATCGCCTTCGTATAGCCGGCGCTCCACGATCCCTGGGCCTCGAACAGCGGCGCGCTGTTGACCAGTGTCGGAAAGTCCTGCGCAGGCGCAACGACGGCCGGCGTCGCCGTCGGGGCGGGCGCTGGGGGTGGAACCTGCTCCTTGTCGCCGCACGCCGCCAGCATCAGGACCGCGAGGGCGCCCGTGATGACGCCGGTCTGGATTCTTCGCACGATTTGCATGTTTCCAAGACTCCTGGGGGAAGGGGTGAATTCTAGGCTGACTTCGATGATTTCGGCGCGCGGCCGACGAGCACCCGCGTCACTGCGTGGCCGAGGTGCGCGAGCCTGCCCGCCCCCGGAGGCGGCCCGCCGTCATGCCAGAGCCAGCGACCGTCCGGATGGTGTTCCAGCCCGATGCGCTCCAGCACTCGTGCCAGCACCAGCACGCTCCGCACCCAGGCGGCCGAGGCGACGCGCCGCGCCAGCCACCGCCATCCCCGCCCGGCATCGGCGTGGAACCGGATGGCATGGCGAACGTAACGGCAATGGTCGGGCTGCGCATGGCGTCGCGCCCAATCCGCCATGGCCAGCAGAGTCGCAGGACCGATGCGGCCGTTGATGCCGCGATCCGACGGGCTCAGCTCGAGCGCGCAGACCTGGTCGCTGTCGTCCACGACGTGAACCTCTCCGGGTCCGAGACCGATTCTCGCGAGCCAGTCGTAGTCGTGCGCCACGTCGGGCCGTGCAGCGTGACGAGGATGCACGTAGAACGTGTGCAGGTGGAAACAGCGCCCGAGCCATCCCATTGTTCCGACCCGCCAATACACGTGGGACGGCCAGCCGATGTCGAACTCCCGCGCTCCCCATTCGAGAGACCGGGTGATGGTGTGCGGGTGCCGGACAAGCAGGCCGATCAGCCGCCGCCCCGTGAGACTACCCGCCTCGATCGACGACTGCTCGGGCGCCAGCTCGGCGAGCACCGGCGACTTGTCGGCCCGAACGCCCGCCATCAACACGGCCCTTGCCCCCCGCTCCACCTGGTCGAGGGTAAAGCGAAGGCTTCCGGTCGACCAGAAGGCATCCGGACTGAAGAAGATCATCGCGGCCCCCTCGCGTTCGGCCTCCGCGATGAAGTCGAGATGGCAGGCATTCATGGTCTCGTAGGGGCTGGAATGCCCCGAGAGATCGACCCGCTCGTCGATCGCGACGATCCGTGTCTCGACGATCTGCGCGAGTCGCCGGTACGAACCGTGAGCACGGATCGTCTCCACCCAGCACGAGGTCGTGTACAGGCGGAACGAGGCACCATAGCCCCGCCGCGGCACTTCGGGGATCACGCCTGGAGCCAGGTAACTGGGCAATACGAACTCCAGGAACAGTTCCACGAAGGCTTCACCCCACACGGCAACCGTCATGTGGATGGTCGGCCTCGGAGTCACCGGCTCCGGAGACGCCGGACGGTTCATGGGCCCGGGCGCCATCGTGCCGGACAGAGGGGTCGGCGAATACCCGTCAATCCGGCGCCGCTCGCACTCGACGCGGCCGGCGGGAATCGCAACGCCACGGTGGATCGCAGAGGTGACGACACCGCTCTCGCGCGGGTCCCGCACGGGGCGATCAAGGCTGGCCCGTCCCCGGAAGACGGACGGGGAACCCACGCCCGTACGCGTCCATCATCTCGCGGGAGAAGCGCCGATTCTCGACGGCCTGCGTCTGCCACATGTAGAGGATTTCGTCCGCGGTGAGACGGACGGCAGCCTCCGTCCAGTGCGAGTCGGCCTGCTGCCAGAACCAGTCGGTGTCGACGCCGGCAGTCCACGTGCCTTGCGGCTCGTACGCGAGGACCTTGACCCCCTCACGCCGCAACTGCTCGATGGCCGGCATCAGCCGGGGGATGTTGTAGTCCGGCATCACGTACATGATGAAGTCCATGCCACGCTCGCGCGCCCGGCGCTGCAGTGCCTTGGCGGCCTGGTAGAAGTAGTACTGACTTTCGGCCACGCTGAGTTCCCGACCGGATCCGTCGAGCGGAGTCAGATTCGGAGGTTTGGGAAAGGATGCCGCGGCGTTGGCCTGCGCGCCGGAAGCGTCCTTCGCCGCTGCGGATGGGGTCGGCGTCGCACCCGCCGTGCGGGCGGCCTGCGAAGGTGAACGGTGTGGTCCGCCGAGCAGCCTCATCTCCAGGTACCGGACGATGCTCTTCTCACCGTCGGCAACGACGTACAACGTCCCGCTGGCGGCGCCGGCCGGCGCCGACACGCTCTCCTCCACCCGGGTCTCCGTCGTCGTGACCTCGAAGGTGCGGCTGGATACGGCGAGGAAGCGACCGCCGGCATCCGTCCAGTTGATCTGTATTCGGGCCGTGGCCTTGGGTCCGGCACCGCTCGCCGCCCGGGCCACCACCTTGAAACGCTCGCCTGGCGCCGCGGAGAAGGATTGGGCGAAGACAGTCGGATGGCCGCCCCCGGGGCCGACGACGACCCCGGGGCCCTGCCCCTTGGCCTTCACGAAACCTTCGCTCCAGCCTTCGCGAGCGTCGAAGGTCGGCGCGCTGTTGATCAGGACGCCGAGCTGACCCGAATCGTCCTGGCTCACCGCTGCGACCGTCGGGGTTGCGGCCGGAGGGTGCGGAGCATCCCGGCAGCCTGCCAGCATCGTCAGGGCGAGGACCGCCGACGACCCGATCCGGACAGCGCGCGATCCCCTGATCGCCGCTGCCCGCGCGGGAATGGCGACGGAGAGGTCGCGAACTCGAAGGTCGCGCACGGGGACCGTTCTCATGGCTTGGCCTCCCCCCGGTGCCCGTCGACGGCCTTCACGGGCATGACCTGGAAATTGCGAACCGACAGCCGACCCGCCGTCTCGGGGAGATCAAGCTGGAGCTTCACGGGTCGCGACCCCTCGACGGCGACCGGCAGGCTGAACGACTGCCATTCGGAGGCATAGCCGTACTGCGCGACCTTGCGGTAGTCCGGCCCCTCGAACACATACACGGCGGAGAAGGCGCCCGGCCCCTGGTCGACCCGGGCTTCGAATCGAACGAGGTACCCGCCGGGTCCGGGCGGAGGCAGGGGCGGCGACTGGACATAGTCTCCCTTGCCGGACACGGGCCAACTGACGCAGTCCATGTCCTTCCCTTGACCGCCGTCGCATGCCACTCCGGCTCGGGCCCAGCCGGCCATGGGAATCCGGACCGCGGCCGTATCCGGACTCACCTCCTGTCCCGCCCCCTCGACGCGAAAGTTCCGGATGGCCAGCCACTGCCAGGCATCCGGCTGATCGATCTGCAGTTCGAGGCTGCTCCCGGGCTTCGTCGTCACCGGAATCACATAGGACTGCCATCGGTTCGTCGCCACGAGATCGCCGATCTGGCGATAGCTCTTGTCCTCGAAGACGTAGACCCTGTTGCGGGACGGACTGACCGAAGTCTTCGCCTCGAAACGGAGAGTGATCCTTCCATCGGGCGCGTTGGCGCGAAAGGCGTCCGTATGCCAATAGGCATTGCTGCCTGCGGCACGAATCGCGAGCGCCGTCTGGGGTTCGCCCGGCAGCGGCTTGGTCACCGCGTTCGACGTAACCCAGTTCAAGCTCCGCCAACCCGGTACATCCGGTGCCGCGGGGGCTGCAGGCGCTCCGGTGAGACGGGCCCCGTTGTCGCGCGACGGCGGGAAGAATTCCGTCCCCAGCGTCGCCTTCAGCCAATGCCACAACGGCTGCTTGGCCCACTGCGACTCGAGCCGGGCCAGCGTGCGATCGCGCTTCGGGTCGTAGTAGATGTCCATTTCGGTGGAACGATCTATGAGGTCGAGCGTCCCATCCGGTCGCTGCCGGAAGTTGTAGAGATAGCTGTTGTTCCGGTCCCAGTTGCCCACCTTGCTCTCGACCACCAGCAACTTGGGCGACTTCTGCACCATGCGGGGATCGCTGAAGAACAGCGAGACGTGGTCACTCCCGATGGAGTACGAGTACGCCGTCACGTTGCCACGCGCGCTCATCACCTCCGTGAGCGTATCGCGCTGATCGAGAAAGCTGCCGACGATGTTCGAGTCGCCGAGCACGACGACGTCGTAGCGCGGCTGCTGCTCGACCTCGGGGCGGTTGCGCCATCCGTAGTGGTCCGTGTACCACGTGACCGGCTTGGACTGGGTACGGGCGGCGCCGCCCTCCCGGTACCGGTCCCCGTATTCCTGCGCCTTCGTGATGTGAAGATCCGGATAGAACGCCCCAGGATATCGGGTGATCATCGACGAGGCCGCCTCCCAGACACGGAACGTGAAGAAGTCCAGGGGCAGGACGAACAGTTCCAGGACGATCAGCACGGCAAACGGCAGCAGGAGCAGCAGGCCCTTGCCCACCACCCGTCCTGCGGCCGCCGCCTCCTTCCGAAAGTCACCCACGGTCTCGCTCATGCGTCAGAACTGGAAGTAGATGAACGGTGCCGCCCCGAAGCGACCGAGGAGCAGGATCGCCGACAAGGCGAAGAAATAGGACGCCCAGCGAACCCCCTTGCCCCACCGCGCAAAGGCTGGTCCGTCGTCCTCGTCGCGCACTCGATGCGAGATGGCCAGGTAGAGGAGGGTCAACACCGTCACATAGACCGGCATCAGCGTCTGCCGCCCGGCGGAGGTGAACAGCCATTCGAGCCCCAGCGCCTGCAACGGCAGCACGGGAACATGGTCCACGACGGTCAGGCGCACCGTCTCGACCAGCGCCGCCGGCGTACGCGCGATGCTTCCCCACACGGCAAGCGCTTGATCCAGATTCTCCGCCCGGAACATCACCCACGCCCAGCACACGAGGCAGAACGTGAAGACGATCTGGATCGCACCGCACACCCCGGGCAGCCGCGACAGGCGTGACCGATCGGCCACCCAGCGGGCCAGCGGCGACAGCAGGTAGAAGAGGAAATAGTAGAAGCCGTGCAGTGCCCCCCAGATCAGGAACGTCCAGTTGGCGCCGTGCCAGAGCCCGCACAGCAGGAACACGATCCAGAGATTCATGAACCAGCGCCAGCGCGCCACCCGGTTGCCGCCCAGCGGAATGTAGAGATAGTCGCGGAACCACGACGAAAGCGAGATGTGCCAGCGCTGCCAGAAGTCGGCGATGTTCCGGGCGAAGTAGGGTCGCTTGAAGTTCTCGATGAGCTCGAACCCCAGCACCCGGGAGATGCCCCGCGCGATATCCGTGTAGGCGGAGAAGTCGAAGAAGATCTGGAGCGCGAAGGCCAGGGTGGCCACGATGGCACTCGGTCCGCTGTAGTCGTCCGGCGCGGCGTAGACCGGCTGCACGATCAGGGCGAAGTTGTCAGCCAGCACGATCTTCTTGAAGAACCCGAGCAGCATGAGACGCAGCCCGGACACGACCCGGTCGTACTCGAACCGGATCGTCGCGGTGCCCGCGCCCTCGAGCAGGTGATGCCGCAGCTGCGGCAGGAAGTGCGTCCCGCGCTCGATGGGCCCGGCGACCAGCTGCGGGAAGAATGCCTTGTAGAGCATCAGCAACCCGATGTGGCGCTCGGCCGGCATGTCGCGCCGGTACACGTCGACCAGGTAGCTGATGCCCTGGAACGTGTAGAACGAAATGCCCATGGGCAGCAGCACGTCCAGCACCGGGATCTTCAGGCCGAGGCCGAGACGGTCCGCGAGGGTATTGAACTGGCCCTCGAAGAAGTTGAAGTACTTGAACGCGAACAGCATGGCGAGGTTGCCGGCGACGGCCGCGAAGAAGATCGCCTTGCGCCGCGCCTCGCGGATCGGCCGGTCCACGCCCAGCGCGGCCACGTAGAAGGACACCGTCGACGCCAGCAGCAGCAGCGCATAGACCGGACGCCATGCCATGTAGAAGTAGTAGCTGGCGAGCAGCAGCTGGATCCAGCGCGTGCGCACCGGAAACAGGAAGTACATCCCGAGCACCAGGGGGAAGAAGACGAGGAACTCGAAGGAGGTGAAGACCATGGGGACCTACATCACGTCCGCGAAGGACGCTTTCGTCCGGACGAAGAAGACGTATCCGACGGTCGCGACGACCGTGGACACCGCGAACAGCGTCGCAAGGGAGAGCACGCTCGGCCACACGCCGTACAGGAGACACGCTCGCGCATCCTCGATGATGACCGCCAGCGGGTTCAGGTGAATCACCCACTCGATCTTCTTCGGCACCATGCTGGCCGGATAGAAGATCGGACACATGAACATCAGAATGAGCGTGAGCGGCGTAGTGACCGCCGACACGTCCCGCACGAACACCGCGAGCGACGACAGCCCCCAGGACAGCCCGAGGGCGATCAGCACCGTGAAGCCGACGTAGAGCGGGAGCACCACGGTACTCGCGTGGAGTTGTTGGTGCGCCGCCAGGAACACGACGCACGTCAGGAGCAGCCCGACCAGCAAGCTGACCGAAGCGCTGAGGACCGAGGTGACCGACAGGACTTCCAGAGGAAAGGACAGCGACTTCACGTAGGTCACGTTGGACGTGATCAGGGACGGGGCGGTGCCGATGTTCTGCGAAACGAAGTTGAAGAACCCGAGCCCCACGAACAACGCCAGCGCGAAGTCGACGGGCGTCTCGGTCGTGTTCGGGGAGAAGCGCCCGCCGAGGATCTGACCGAACACGAAATAGAAGATGGACAACATGATCACGGGAAGCATCACCTGCCACGCCAATCCCAGATGGCTCGCCTGGTAGGTGGCTCGGAACTCACGCTCCGTGATGGTTGCGATCAGATGCTTGTGGCGAAGGAGCTCGGCCAGGATCCGCCAGGGCAGAACCTGCCCCCAGCGAAACCGGTCGGCTTCACTCGTGTACACGACTTTGGTCATGGCGACGGAGGATACGGGAGTCTCTTCGCTCCGTGGCAGACCACAGCGTCACGTTCTCGGGAGCTCATGACCGATGACTCTCGAGATAGCTTCGAAGGACCTCGCAGACCTGATCGACGTGCGGCTCGATGCCGAGCCACAAGGGCAGACGCATCAGTCGATCGGCGGCGACGCGCGTCTCGTCGAGGGCACCGACCACTCGGCCCCGGGTCCGCCCGCCCGGAGAATCGTGAAGCGGCACGTAGTGGAACAGCGCATCGATCTCGTGGGCCTTCAGGTACTGGATCGCGCCATCCCGGAGTCCCTGGGTCGGAAGCACGACATAGTGCATGTGCGCATTGTGCTGGCAGCCGTCCGGCACCCGGGGAAGCCGGAGCCGTCCCGCCTCCTGCAAGGGCAGGAGGCGTTCCCGGTAGGTCGACCAGATGGCAAGCCGGCGCGCAGTGATGGTCTCCGCCTCCTGCATCTGGGCCCACAGGAACGCGGCTGTGATCTCCCCGGGAAGGAAAGACGAACCGATGTCGCACCACGTGTACTTGTCGATCTCGCCGCGGAAGAACTGACTCCGGTTGGTACCCTTCTCCCGGATGATCTCGGCGCGATCCACGAGCCGGGCATCGTTCACGAGCAGGGCACCGCCTTCGCCCGACGTGATGTTCTTGGTCTCGTGGAAGGACAGCGTGCCGAGGTGCCCGATGGATCCGAGCGGACGACCCTTGTAGCTCGCCAGGATGCCCTGGGCGGCGTCCTCGATGACGAGCAACCCGTGGCGCTCCGCGATCGCCATGATCCGGTCCATGTCGCACGCGACGCCGGCGTAGTGCACGGGCACGACGGCTTTGGTACGCGGCGTGATGGCGGCCTCGATCCGCCTTTCGTCGAGATTGAACGTGTCGGGCCTCACGTCGACGAAGACGGGCACCCCCCCACGGAGGGCAAATGCGTTGGCCGTCGAGACGAACGTGTACGAGGGCATGATCACTTCGTCACCGGACCCGATGTCGGCGAGGATCGCTGCCATCTCCAGTGCTGCGGTACACGAGTGGGTGAGCAGTGCCTTGCGGGCCCCCGTGACCGCTTCCAGCCAGGCATGGCAACGGCGCGTGAAAGGACCGTCCCCCGCGAGAATGCTGTTGAAATGCGCCTCCGCGATGTGGAAGAGCTCCTTCCCCGTCATGAAAGGCTTGTTGAAGATGATTCGTGTCATTTCCGCACCGCAACGACGAGACGCGATCCTCCGACCGGCAGGCTCAACCCCGTTTCCAGCAGTGCGACCTCGGCGCGCTGGATGGCGCCCAGGACCCGGTTCAGTCGAGGGGAGATGTCGGTCTCCACGCGACGTTCGCGATCGCGTGCCCGCAGGCGGTCCGAGGCTCGCGACAGAACGAGCAGCGGAAGCAGCAGCGTCACGAACGAGGTGGAACGCAGCACCCTGAAACCGGCGCGCGCGATCTTGCCATGCAGTTCGGCTGCGTCATAGCGTCTGACGTGACGTGAGTACTCGTCCGTCGCGCTCCAGAGCCAGGGATGTTGCGGCACGGTCAGCAGGAGGGTACCGCCACGATCGAGGGCCGCGCGCATCTGCCCGAGCACGGCAAGGTCATCGTCGATGTGCTCGAGGACGTCGAAGGCACCGATGGCGTCGAACTCGTCGACATAGGGAATGTTCCGGGCGTCCATCTGCACGAGCTCCGCCCCGGGCACCCTTTGCGCTGCCAGACCGAGCCCGGCGCTCAGGATTTCGCTCCCGACCAGACGCACCCGTGGGAAGCACGCCTGCACTGCCGCGAGCGTCTGGCCGGTGCCGCAACCGATCTCGAGGAAGCTGCGCATCGACGGGCAGTAGCGCTTCAACATCGCCAGAATCAGCCGCCGTCGCTCACGGAACCAGAAGTGGTGCGCTTCCACCTGACCCAGTTCCAGGAAGTATTCATTCTCGTACCCGCTGGTCCGTCGGGCGAGCGCCGGAGCGAACGCGGCAAACCCGCCCTCGCGGACCGGGCGGTCACCGCAATGGTCGCAAGCAGTCCTCGCGTACAGGTGCCCGCATTGCAGACAGCGCATCACGTCGGGATCTCTCGGCGCAACGACCAGACCGGTGCGACCACTGCGCTCATTCCCGTTCGAGGACCGCAATGCCGAATCCGGTCCGTCCGTATCCGTTCCCGTTGTAGAGCATGTAGCGGTCCCCGCCGTGGTCGAACACGAACGGGTAGCAGATCATTTCGGCATCCCAGGCGTCGCCGGCGCCCACGTCGATGCCGACGATCTCGTCGCGCCGGATCCATTGGCGCCCATCGTGGGACTCGGCATAGCGGATCCGGTAGGTCGGGTAGGACGCCGTCGCTCGCGAACAGAACCACATCCGGTGAAGGTCGCCGTCCCGGATCACGCGCGGGACGCCAAGCGCGTACTCGTGGGCGTCGCGGAAGTCGACCGCAACGGTGCCGGGCCGGTCCCAGACGATGCCGTCCTCGGATTCGGCGTACTCCAGGCGATAGTGGTGCTTCGGGCCTTCGGCTTCCTCGGTCCAGCGGACACAGGAGGTGAACCATGCGCGGTAGCGCCCGTCGTAGTGCACCTCCGGAGTGGCGACGAAATGGGGATGCTCCCGCGTCCGGTCGATGACGGGTCCCTCGAACAAACGCTCGAAACGCTCCGAGGCTTCGTTCCACTCGGCCAGCCCGATCGCGTTGCGGATCTTGACCGTGACGCCGAGATTGATGCCGGTGTAGTACAGCCGCTTGCGGCCACCGACGGTCACCAGACTGTTGGGCAGCGCGCCGCTGTCGTCGAAGCACCCGAGCGCTCCGGGCTCCAGAACCGGGCGTTCGCACAGGCGTTCGACCCGTGTCGGGCGACGCATGTCGATGTCGAGCCAGGCACCGTGCCCCCGGTTCCGGCGATCGCGCGGCGAGAAGTACACGCGCCACAGGTCCGCCTCGATGCGCTCGGCAACCGGGATCATGGCATGAGAGAACATCCAGTCGTTCTGGCCTTCCGCACAGAAGATCCGACCCAGCTTCCGCCATTCCATGGGCGATCAGATCCTCCGCAGGCGGTCGCTCGGAACGCGCGAGCGCTCCGTCTCGGTGCCGAGATACACCCCGCCCGCCTCCGCGTCACGCAGGAGGATCGCTCCGGCCCCGATGATGTTGCGCGGGCCGATGCGGATGTGGTCGCGCAGGGTGGCGTTGACCCCGATGAAGCACGCCTCTCCGATCTCGACGCGGCCCGATACCACGATGTGCGAGGCGAGGAAGCAATGGTCGGCGATCACGGCGTGGTGGCCGATGTGATTCCCGCTCCAGAGCGTCACGTTGCAGCCGATCCGGACAAAGGGCTGGATGGTGTTGTCTTCCAGGATGAAGCAGTTGTCCCCGATGGCACCGTCGTTCAGGACGGTGGCGCGCGAGCTGACATACGACGCGAGGCGGTATCCCAGAGCCTTGGCGGCCAGGTACTTCTCGATGCGCAACTGATTGAGTCGCGTGTAGCCGAGTGCCACGAAGAAATCGTGCTCCGAGGGCGGGTAGCGATGTTCGACGGTGGCGAAATCGACCAGCGGCCTGCCGCAGAGCTCGTCGGCATCGCGGAACGCCTCGTCCACGGCGAAGGCGGCAACGTCGTAGTCCGAGTCGGTGGTGAAGTAATGCCATGCGAGTTGCGCCGCGTCGGTCGCGCCGAAGATGACGAGCTTCTTCATGGCTCCGGACGGTCCCGGCCGTAGAGTTGCCGGACGATCGTGTAGGGACGCCGCTTCGCCTCCGAGAACACCTTGGACAGGTAGATGCCGATGACGCCGATGAACAGGATGATCAGTCCGCCGAGCAGCCAGATCGACGCCATCACGGAGGTCCAGCCGCTCGGGGGCGTCGCGAGGAACAGCCAGTGAAAGACCAGGTATCCGATGTAGAGGCCGGCGACCAGGGAGATCGCAGCGCCGGTGTAGAAGATGGCGATCAGCGGCGCGCTGCTGAAGGACGTGATCGAGTTCACCAGCAGCGAGATCTTGCGTCGCAACGTGTAGGTCGATTCGCGACGGGACCGCTTGTCCACGGTTCGCGCCCGCTGCTCGAACCCGGTGATGGCCCACAGCCCAGCCAGGAACACCTCGCGCTCCTCGTGCAGCAACAGTGCCTGGACGTAGCGTTGCGTCATCATCCGCGCGACGACGACGTTGTCGGGGAGGGGGACGCCGGTCACGAGCCTGAACAACCGGTAGAACCAGAGACCACTCCAGCGCTCGAACACGCCTCCCTTGCGCCATGCCTGGACGCCGAACACGACGTCGCAATCGTCGTGCTGGAGTTGCGCGGCGAAATCCCGCAACCAGGCCGGATCTTCCTCGAGATCGCTGTCGATGAGGAACACGCGTTCCCCTCGGGCATGAGCGAGCCCCGTCATCATCGCCTTGTGGTGGCCGAAGTTGCGAGCGAGGTCCACGACCACCACGTGCGGATCCGATCGTGCGTGTCGAACCGCCTTCTCCAGGCTGTCGTCGGGCGAGCCGTCGTTGACGAGCACGAGCTCGTAGTCCTCGCCGGCGTAGGCCCGCGCGGCCTCGCTCGCCCGGCGACAGAACTCGTCGATGGAGGCGGACGACCGGTATAGGGTCGAAACGATGGAGAGCCTCATGAACGGACGTGCTTCATGTAGTCGGGTGCTTCCGGCCCGCAATTGAACAACAGGTCGAGCACGGTAACGTGGTGCTCGAACCCGCCCCACAATTGCGGGTAGGGAGGATAACCCGCGTAGTCGAACCACGTCACTGCCAAACCGTTGTCATGAAAGATCGATGCGTCCAGATACGCCGCTGCAGAGGGCCCGGTGACGTACTCCGCGGCACCGGCCTGCAGGCAGAGACTCACGAGTCGCTGGATGCGGTCCCCCTCCGGACGATAGTCGCGGACGTCCGACAGGCGCGTTCGGATGGAGAGGTAGCCGCACACCGTCTCGATGAGGGCGCGGTTGAATCCGGACAGCGTGTCGAAGCGGTCGCTCCGGTAGAGGGGTTCGAGCATCGGCGCGACCTCCGCGAAATGGCGAGCCCGCCGGTAGTTGTGCACAAGCGTCCGCCAGTGCAGGTCTCGCCACCGCGAGTCCGGCAGGCGCACTTCGCGGACCGTGCGCCCGATGGTGGCGCCGACCGGGATGGTGAGCCACGCCACGCCGTTCGGGGTCTTGATCCGGTTGCGATTGCGCCAGTCGTTCTTCGTGTACTGCACGTCGTCGTACAGGATCAGTTCGTCGACCGCGGCGGTCAGATCGAAATAGCCCTTCCAGGGAATGTAGTTGGACTGGAGGATCGCGACTTTGCGGACGGCGGCCATGGCGTCTCGAACGGCGCTACGCACCGGAACGGCGTCGGACGTAGGTCGCGAGCGTCGGGTCCTCGAATGGGCTCTGCACCCGTTCGAACCGTTCGTCGATGTAGCGCTGCATGAGCGGATGGGTGTTCCGGAAGCGCAGATCGTCCCGACCGTCCACGGCAACATCCTGGAGGATGACAAAGCGGATGTCGGCCCGCGCCACACTCTCCAGTTCGCTGTGCTCCGCGGCCGGTGAACTCGGGAAGAGCGAATAGATCTCCCAGCCCGGCGCCGGCTTGCGCACCATGGCATAGCTGCCCGGCCAGTGCGGCATGGCGAGGAAGCTCCCGCCGTCGCCGGCGAGGCGATCGTGCAGTCCCTGGAATGTCGCGACGTTGCTGGCCGTCCCGGGATTGAGGGAGAGGACCTCGCCGCCCACGGACACCGTGACCCAATTGCCTTCGGTGGCTCGCTGGTAGCCGGGGTGGGCCGGCACGGTGACGAGGGCACTCGCGGCCAGGACCACGCCGTAGCCGGCCCATCGCACGCCTCGCCCTCGATGCGAAAGCCAGACGAGACCGGCGAGCAGCAAGGGAAACGATCCCTGGGCCAGGTGCAGCACCTCGGCCCGCGAGAACGCATGATGGGCGTACGGAAGGCTCAGCAGTGCCGCGGCCGTCACCAAGGCGACCGACGGGCCGCGACCCTGACGGCGATCGAAGATTCGCCAGACGCCGTAGCCCGCGAACACGATCAGGCTCACGAAGCCCACGCCGATGAGGCACGCACGCCAGGCAATGATCGCGTCGCCTCGCCCGAACGGGGCGCGCCAGGGCCAAGGCACGGGCAACGGCAGATTCGTGTTCCGGGATTCGAGGGCGACCTCGACAATGTAGCGGATGCTCTCCCAGTAGGCCGCCGCGAAACCGGGCACGAGGAGGAGCATGAGCCAGACGGGGGAATACCCGACCAGCAAGCCTGCAGCCCAGTACCCCAACGCGCGAGGGGACGCTCCCTCGTGCCCTGTGCGTCGGCTCAGGATGAATGCCGCCGCATGCGCCATGAATCCGTACGCGCCATGATTGCGATTGATGACCGCGGAAAGCCCGAGGACCGCTCCAGCCAGGAACCAGCGCCGGCCTTCGGGTCGTTCCAGGAGGAACGCGAGCGCGACGAGTTGGAAGATCGATACCGTGATGTCGAAGGCCTTGTGGCGGGGGATCATCCAGAGCAGCAGCACCATCGCAGCGGCCAGGAGCCAGACGAGGCCGGAACGCCGCCCCCACCGGCGCAATCCCCACAGGGCTGCCGCGAGACCGATCGCCTGGAAGATCGCGGTGGAGGTCCACAGCGACACCAGCCCGTCACTGCCCCGGACGGCCATGACGAACGCGCTCCAGTAGTAGCGGCCCGGGTCGTACGACTGGAAGTCCCTCAACGGAATCTCCCCTCGGAGCACCCGCTGTGCCCCGTACCACAGGTAGCCCTCGTCGGCCAGATTGAAGCCCAGCGTCCCTTCGAGGAGGAAGGCGACGACGGCCAGGAGACCCGCGAGGGCGAGGCACAGCGACACGTCGGCACGCAGCACTCCGCGAGCATCCCCCGTGGCGCCTTCGGCGTCCGTCAGGCGGCGGATGTCGTCCTCACCAGGGTCGAGGGGAGCTGGGGCCTGAGTCGTCACCGGGAGAATCCGCAGGCAGCGGGCAGGTGCGCTATTCAGGCGGTGCCCCGGCGGCGTCGGCGGGATGAATCGGTGTCACCTCGAAATTGCGCACCTCCATCCATTCGACACCTTCCGGGTAGTCGATCTGCAGCTTCAACGCGGCGCCGGGATCGGGTTTGAGCAGTCCCGTGAACCGGCGCCACTGCGAGCCGAAAGCGTACTGCCCCACATGACGATACTTGGCGCCCTCGAACAGGTAGAGCGCCGCAAAGGACCCTGCCGGGCGGTCCGCTCGGGCCTCGAACGCGAACCGGAGCCCTTCGGCCCCCGGTACGGGCAAGGGCGGGGAGTGCGTGTGACCGGGACGTCCACCGATCATCCAGCGCATGACATCGCCATGCGGTGACTCCGCCACGGCCGGCGGTGTCCCGCCGCTCCACCCGGCCATCGGAATGGCCTGCGGCGTTCCTTCCCGCGAGGGAAGCGGTCCGCCACCGAAGATCCGGATGTTTCGAAGGAGGAGCCACTGTGCCGCGTCCGGCTGGTCGATCTGGATTTCCAGGACACAGCCCGGTCGCGACGTGATCGGCACCTCGTACGAATACCACTCGGTTTCGGCAAAGATCTGTCCGACCGGCCGGTAGACACCGTCTTCGAACAGATACATCTGATGGAGGGACCGCGAATCGGAGTTCCGGGCCTCGAAGCACGCCACGATCTTCCCGTCGGCCCGACTGGCCGCGAACGGTTCGGAGTGCCAATACGAACTCGGTGCCGTCGCGCGGATCCGGAGCGCAGGCTGCGGTTCGGCGGCCAGGGGTTCGTACGTACCGCTCACCACCCAGTTGTGCAAACGCCAGCCCTCGGCCGCCTCGTTCGCGGCGGTGCTTCGTGTCCCGACGAATCCGGAGACCTGGATGTCCAGGGCTTCCATGAACGCGTGCAACGACTCGCGATCCATCCGGGACGAATCGATGACCTCCCGCATCAGTTCGAATTGGGGCAGCGCGCGACACACTTCGGGAAAGTTCCGCTCCGCCCGCTTCAGAATGCCGGCGGCTTCCTCTCGTCCGCCGCCGAGGATGGCTTGGCGCGCGCGCTCGAGACTCAGGTAGAGCAGATAGGCCGTCTCGGCCCGGCGGTAAGTGTCGTCTGCGAAGAAGCGGCTCGTCGTGGCTGCGGAATTCATCACCTGCAGGCGCGCGTTCAGCCACGCGTGCACGTCGATCGTCTCCGCCGGCGTTGCTGGCCCCGGCGCGCTTGCCCAATCGGACTCATCTCCACGGACAAGGCCGAGACCCGTCTCGAGCAGTTCCATCAGAAGCTCGGACGTTTCCGTCGCGTAGATCAGCTTCTGATCCTCTTTCGCAAAAGGCAGCCGATCTGCGCCTTCGGGGATGTCATACGCCCTGCACGAACCCGGATTCATCCGGGTGATGAAGTACGGCAGTGCCGAGAAGTTCGCGAGGGCCGCGAAGCCGCTCGACGTCCCGATGAAGAGGTCGCTGCGCAGCATGAGCGTCAGCTCGTGCCCCAGGCCGAGCCCGAAGAGCCTGAGGCTCGTCACGTTCGGGAGCCGCAGGAGTTCCAGCGGCTTCTCCTGGAGTCGCCCCAGGGCCACGAACTCGACCTCCGGATGGCGGACGGAGGCCTCCCGGAGGAAGTCGTACCACTCGAGGAAATCCGAATCGCGGGAGTACGAGTGTTCCCCCTTGTATCCGGCGTCCAGTCGTCGCAGTCGAAGGTGAAAGGGCACGATCTTCCTGCCGGAGAATCGTCGACCTACCAGTTCATCGATGTCCGGGGTGCATCCGAGCGACGGCTGCAGCAGCGGAATCCTGCCGGATCGGGCCGCTGCAAACGCATTGATGCTCTCGTGCGAGGCGATGTACTTCGTGAAGTAGTTGTTGATGACTTCCTCGTTGGGCAGGAACGCCTTGAGGACGGTCTTTCGGACCGGGGCCCCGACCCCGGACTTCATCAACCTACGCAGCCAGGGATTGCTGCGCAGGCTGCCGAAGAGCTTCCGACGCGCCTTGTTGGGCGTACTGTCGATCTCCCGATAGCTGAGGATCTCGAGATAGTCACGGATGGATTCCTCGTTGACCGGATCGACCGCAGCGATCTCCCTGAGACGGTCGATCAGCACGTTCCGGTCGCGGAAGATGTGGATGTCACCGAGACACGGGTGCGTCCCGAAGGCGCTGTAGAGTTCGCTGAAGAAGAGATCGAAATTCTGCGCGTTGATCATGTCGCGCTGATGCACGCCCGCAGGGTAACGCTCGTCCACGCAGATGTAGATGTCGACATTCCGGCGGCCGAGATCTTCGCACCGCATCGCCGTGCGCACGTTCCACGTGAGCACGTCGCCGAGGGCGAAGGGAAACAGTTCGAAATCGTAGATTCCGACGATGCTCTGGGGAGTCGTCATGCTGAGGTGTCGGTCGGGGAAGGAGATGGACGGCGGCGTGCGCTCATAGGCCCACCGCGCCCAGATCGACGGCGCCGGCATAGTACTGTGCCAAGGCTCTAAGTCGGTCCTGCTGGTGCTCGGACAGGATCTCCCGGCCGCGTCCCACGCGCCCCTGATTGAAGCGCGTGCCGACACGCCGGTCGAGGTCCTCCGTTGCCGAGCGCAGTGCGGGTTCGCCGTGAAACCGGGCGATCCTGTCCACGCAGGCAGCGCTGTTCTCGATCAGCGACTCGTAAGTCACGTGGAGGGTCTGTTCCGGGTACCGAGCGACAGCCCGCATCCAACCGACATAGAAGTTGAGGTACCACGGGACCGCGTGGTCGATGATGAAATCCAGTTGCTCGACCGGTGTTCGATCGGCGAACCAGTCCGTCTCGGTGTAGAACATGGAGCACTCGGGCGACTCGCGCTCGACGTGATCACGCAACGACACCACGATGTCGTCCAGGCGGCGCGTCAGCACGACGATCTTGGTGGAGAACGCCCGGCACAGGCCGAGCGTCATGCGCGAATACCGGACGTGCTGCTGCACGAAGAAGGTCCGCTGGCCCCAGGTCCGGAACAGCGCGGCGACATCCAATTCCTGCTCGTTGCGATCTGCCTCGAGGTAGCCGCGGACCGAAGGCATACCCAAGGCGTCACCCAGAACCTGCGTGAGCCAAGTGGATCCGCTCTTGGGCATGCAGGCCAGCAGCAGCTTCGGCGCGTCGTCGAGGACAACGAACCGCCCATCGGGCTGATGCGTCACCCGATGGACCACCTCGGCAATCTCGGCGGCAGCCGGTGTGAGCCGCTCCCGCTCGCTCCTCCCGGTCCAGGACCGCAGCGCCGCTTCCGCCGCTTCCGTTCTCGACTGGGTCTCGGCGCGCCTCTGCTCGAGCTCATCGGCGCGCCTCAGTGCCTCATCGCGAGCGCTGCGCAGGGCGTCGGCCTCATGGCGGGCCGCCTCGCGCGCGACCCGCGCTTCGGCAAGTTCGTGCGCGAGTCGGACGCGCTCCCGGTCCGCATCATCGTGGGCCTTGCGAAGACCGGCCGCGATGCGATCCGCCTGGTCGATCTGTTCACGCAGACGATCGGACATTTCGACGACCGATCGGGCATGGGCATCGACGGCTGCGCGATCCTGCTCGGCGCGAACCGCGCGGTCCTGCGCCGCCGCCAGTGCGCGCTCCAGTCCCGCCGCTTCCGCTTTGTCGACGCCCGCCTGGCACTCGGCGGCACTCAGCGACCGGCCCAACTCCAGAATTCGCTGCTCGGCCAACCCAGCGTCACGCTGCGCCTGGTCGAGACGACCCTCGAGGCTCGCACGGTATCGCTCGAATGCTTCGCCTCTGAGATGCCAACGGGCCAGTTCGTCCTGCAGCTCCGCCGTGGTGCGTTCGCTGCGGGACAAGGACTCTCTCACCGTCTGAAGCTCTGCGGCAGCCTGCCCTGCCGCCCCCTCGAGCCGCCTCTGCGTCTCTTCGGCCGCGACGCGTTCCCGGGCCATCGCTTCGAGGTCGGCGCGCAGGGACGCGATGGCCGCCCGGCCCCGTTCGCTCTCCTGGAGGGAATTGTGGAGACGGACTTCGAACATCCGGATGGCGCGATACGGCAACACGATCTTCGCAAGCCGGGGCGACAGCCACCGTACACCTCTGCGCAGGGCCTCACCCCACCCGTCGCGGGCGGCCACCGGGGCGTGCTCGGTGTCGTGCGTACCTGACTCCGGGAGAGCCGGAATATCGCCACGGACACTGTCGGCCGGCGGGGTTGCGGAAATCTGTACCGGCGCGTGCTCGCTCATGAGGGCTCGATAGAAGGCACCGAGACGCGGGGCATTGTGATCGATGGAGAGCAGTCGTGCGGCGCGGTCCATCACGGCCGGGCGTTCGGGGTCCCGCATCTTCCGGAGCAGCATCGCCTTGAACCCGGGCGCCAGCAGGCCCTTGAGGTCGACGCACGCTCCGTAGTGCCTGAGGAGGTCGAAATCGAACTTCACTTCGTCGTTCACGAGCACGGGCAGATGCGCATCGAGGTAGTCCGCGATCCGGCCCGAATAGCAGGTCCGGACGTAGGCCGGCCGGTAGTACTTGAGCCGCTGCCCGAACTCGCGGCAGCCGCCGGACACGATGCCGAAATCGTACCTCGGGAGTTCGCAGCGAAGGGCATCGAGAGGCAGGCTCTCGTGGAGGTGGACGAATGGCGTCGTCCGCTCGAGGGCGAGATAGTCGGCAAAGTCGCGGGCGTAGTCCGCATGCGGACTGCCATCGTGGTCGCGGCGGTAGGACCAGTGCGGGTAGATGTGGAAATGGATGCCCTGGTCCACGAACATGCGGACGAGCTGCAGGTAGCCGCTGTCGTACATGCCCTGGGTCTCAAGACTGAAGGTGCCCACGGACACCACATGGATCTCGTCGGATGGCGGACGCGCCCCGGCGGGATCGGGCACGGGTCGATCGTTCCAGCAGTACTCCGGATACAGGATCACCCGGGGAGGGAGACGAAAACCGTCGTTTCGTTTCGCCCAGACCGCCTGGAGATCACGTGCGCAGAATCCGTCGGCGAGCTCGAGCGCCTCGCGTGTCGGCTCGAATCGATCATGGCAGTAGTCGAACAGCGACGGGGCAAATACGTCATTGAGATCGATGACAACCGGACACGGTTTGCTCCGGCAGAACCGCAATACCAGATCATCGATGGCACCGGAGAAAACGTGGCAGACGCGCGGCGACAAGGCGGTGGCGGCGCCGCGGGCCTCCTCGACGGAGGCGACGGGGATGCCGAAATCGAAATGGCCGGCGTGATCGAATGGCGTCCAGTGAAAGTAGATGACCCCGACCTTCCAGCCGAGGCGGCGCAGCCCGTGAGCCATCTTGAGTTCCCGCGCCCTCAGCTGCGAGGTCACGAAGAGCACGCTGTCGCCGTGCTCCCGAAACATGCTCACGGCCGCGGCAAGGTCCGGAGTCATTTGCACTCAGCCGCGGCCCGGGACGACGCGATCGTGCACGGAGCGCCGCTCACATCCGGATCAGGCAACGTCCCGCCACCCGACCATTGCGCATGCCGTCGATGGCTTCGTTGACCCGGTCGAGCGGAAACCGATCGGTGATCAGCTCCCGCAGCTTGATGCGCCCCGCACGGAACAGCTCGTGATAGCGAGGGATGTCGGTCTGGGGGACGGCCTCGCCGCCGTGCGACCCCGACAGTCCCTTCCCGAAGTGCAGCGGCAGCGAGTACAGGGTGACGTCGTTGCCTTTCCGCGGGACACCGACGAGCGTCACGCGGCCCTGGGGCTTGGTGATCTGGTAACCCATCTCGATGATGGAAGGCTGACCGGTGTTGTCGACGAATGCGTCGACGCCCGCCGCGCCCACGATGTCCAGGATGGCCTGCCTGACATCGCCCGAGGAACCGTTGATCACATGGGTCGCCCCCATCTGCCGGGCCAGCGCCAGCTTGCTGTCGTGCAGGTCGACGGCGACGATCGGGTAGGCCGACACGAGGGCCGCCGCCTGCACGATGTTGAGACCGATCCCGCCGGCACCGAACACGACGACGGATTCACCGATCCTCACCTTGGCATTGTTCTCGATGACACCGAAGCCGGTCGTCACCGCGCATCCGAACAGCGCCGCCACTTCGAGATCGCTGCCCGGAGGAATCGGCGTCACGCGGTTCTCGGACACGATCGCATATTCGTTGAAGGTCGTGATCCAGCCGGCATTGACCTTCCGGCCGTTCCACGAGTAGGCCGGCGGTACGGCTTCGATGCCGGCCCCTTTGCGCCAGTGCATCACGACGGTGTCGTCGACCTTCACGTGACGCACGCCCGGACCGATCGCCATCACCGTGCCGGAGGCTTCGTGCCCGAGCAGATGAGGCAGGAACTTGTCTTCGCCCTTGGCGCCATCGATCTCGCCGATCTGTGACCCGCAGATACCGCTGAAATGCACTTTCACGAGAACCTGACCGACGGCGAGCGTTTCGGGCAGCCCGATCTCGGCGATCACCAGCGGTGCCTTGAGCTCCGTGAGGATTGCCGCCTTCATCGTGCGTGGCAGTGCCGACATGGTCACCTCACTCGAAGTAGATGAAGGAATGGTCGCCGGTGTAGCCCGTCTGCCGGAACCACCACTCCCACTCCTCGGGCGTGTTGAAGGCTTCGCAGGTGACCTGCCAGTAGAGCAGGTTGGCTTTCTCCACCTCGTTGCGGTAGGACTCGACACACAGGTAGCGATGCTGCTTCCCGACACGCTGCATCTCGCGCAGGGCCTTGTCGAGGTCGTAACAGTGCAGGTTGTGCAGCGTGTTGATCGAGAAGACCAGATCGAACGCGCCGTCCGGGAACGGCAGATGATTGGCGTTGCCCACATGCAGGCGATCGCGAATCTCCTCCTTCGCGTTCTCGACGGCGTAGCGCGAGACGTCGATGCCCGTCACCTGCACGCCGGGAACGACCTTGGTGAAGTCGAACAGGAGGAATCCCTTGCCGCAACCGATGTCGAGGATCGAATCACCGGGCTTGATGCCGTAGTGGTCCGCCATTGCGCGGGCGACCTTCTCCCAGCGACCTTCCATGTAGCGATATCCGCCGTAGTTGATGCGGCGGTCGCCGTCCCAGTAGTCGATATCGAACTGCTTCGCGAGCTCGGCGGCCTTCGCCTTCGGGAACTCGGGATCGTTGACGCGGGCGAGGTAGTCGCGCTTCGTGCTCTTGTGCACGGCGGACAGGAAATCGATGTAGGCCATGGTCGGGGACTCAGTGGGAAAGGGAATCGATGAGATGGCGGACCTTGGCAAGCTGAGCACGCTTGCGCGCCGGCGCGTCCGCCTCGGGACGCGCAAAACGCCGGCGCCGTGCCGAGGCCGGCAGGAACTCATTCAACAGGATGCAGCACCACTTGATGCCGAAGAGCGGCCGGAGCAGTCGAGTGCGGGCCGCCAGACGATCCGCTTCGGCACTGTAGCGCACGCATCCTTCGAGGAACGCGTCGTAGAAGCGGCCGGGCACGGTGACCGCGGGCTGCCAGAAGAAGTCGTTGATCAGCTTCGCGGGGTCGTCCTGGCCGGCATACTCGAAATCGAGGAAACACAGCTCGCCGGAGGGACGCACGAGGACGTTGTGGAAGCCGAAGTCCGACGGGGAGATGCACCGCGACTCCGGAGCCAGGTCGACCGAGGTTTCGATGCCGTGGCGCGGCGCATCACGCTCGACGGCAGCGCTGTGGCGCCCGAGCAGCGCGCCGATCTCCGCGATGACGGCGCGCGCCTCGTCGTCCTCCGGCGCGTTGCCCTCGACGGCACTCAGGCGCTCGACGCGGCCACGGATGGCATCGAGGTGCCCTGCCACGCTGAAGCGTGCCTCCGACGCATCGGGCAGTTCGAGCCCCGCCACCCGCCGTTGGGGCCCGTTCAGGGCGGCAATGAAGCGGATGGCCTGGTCGATGTGCTCGCGGTCGATCTCCTCGGCGGCGAGCTTCCGTCCGGGAATGAATTCGTAGAGCGCCAGGTGATGTTCCGGCAGCGACGCCAGCGGCGCCGGAACCTGGCGACAGCCGACGCTGCGTGCATACCGCAGGAAGCTGTACTCCGAATGCAGGCGATCACGCGTATCGGAGGGGTGGCTGAAATACCATTTGACGATGTACTCGTCCGCGCCGGCAACGACACGGTAGACGCGGTTGTTGCCACCGCCGGGACAGTCCTCGATCGCCGGCGGGTGCACCGCTCGACCCGCAAGGGCAAGCAACGCGGACACGTCTCGTTCGAGGAGGCGTTCCCCCACCTGTGTCATGGGAGCAACTGCTGGCGCAACTCGACCCACGCATGCACGGTCGTCACCGTTGTTCCGAGCGCCTCGTGATGATGATCGGGGTCGAACAAGATGCGCTCGACACCGGACGGAAACGCCTCGGCGAGCAGGATCTCGGGCAGGTCGTCCACGAAGTGGGTGGCGCCGGTCGCCTCGATGCGCGCCCACTTCAGATCCTTGGTCGTCTCGAAATGGATTCGCTCCGACGGCACATACGGCCCCGCCTCGTCACGCAGGAATTCGTCGACCCAGGCGCGCGCGGCCGCGTGCAGATCGTGTTTCCCACCCAGGAACGGGTAGCGTGTCTTGTGGCTGACGATCGACAGCGTCATCCCCGCTTCCCGGGCCAGCGCGAGAAACTCGCGGACCCCCGGATACATCTCGGCATCGCGCATGCGCGCGCCGTACACGTGCCCCTGCATCTCCGTCCAGACGTCCTCCTGCCCGGCACGCCGGAGCCAGTCCCGCACGGCAACCTTGGACACCTCGACGGAGGCCGGAATGCAGCCCCGCTCGACGGCAACGCGGTGAAACACCCCGTCGTACCGGACGATCGTGTTGTCGAAGTCGATCCCGAGGTGAGTGCAGCGCGACGGCATCGGGACTACCGACGCAAGGCGCCGGCCACTCGTGCTGCAATGCTGTCCGCGTCGATGCCGAATCGCCGTCGCGCGTACTCCTGCGTACCGACTTCGTGCATGAACGTGTCGTCGACGGCGATGCTGAGCAGCGCGCCGGGCGTGCCGGGCTGTTCGCAGCGCCATTCAGCGATGGCGGATCCGAGCCCGCCCAGGCGGCTGTGCTCCTCGCAGACCGCCACGAGCGGGTAGCGACGAAACGCGTCGTCGAGGGCGGCCGTATCGAGCGGCTTGACGGTATGGAAGCTCTCGACGCGCGCCTGGATGCCGCGCGAGGCCAGCAAGTCCGCAGCCTTGAGGACTTCCGACAGGACGGTCCCGCAACCGATGAGGCACACGTCGGCGCCGTCGCGCAGCCGGGCTGCCTGGCCGATGACGAGTGGAGGTGCGCCATCGGGAAGGATCGCCGGTTCGCCCTTCTTGCCGATCCGCATGTAGACCGGGCCGTCCTGCCTCAGCGCCGCACGCAGCAATTGCCGGAGTTCATTGCTGTCCCCCGGTGCGAGGACGGTCATGCCCGGCAGGACGCGGAGGATCGCGAGATCCTCGCAGGAATGGTGCGTGGGCCCCAGTTCGGCATAGGACAGTCCCGAGCCGGTTCCGACGATGATGACCGGCGCACGGTGGTAGCACACGTCCACGCGAATCTGCTCGTAGCACCGCGTCGTCGTGAACGGCGTGATCGTGTAGATCACCGGACGCAGTCCGGAGAGTGCCATGCCGGCCGCGACGCCCATCATGTTCGCCTCGGCCACACCGCAGTTGAAGAAGCGCCCCGGTCCCGCCGCCTTGAACTTGTCGAACAGCTTGTTGCCGATGTCGCCCGACAGGAGGACCAGCCGCGGGTCTTCGGGCGCGAGTCGGGTGATCTCGTCGGCGAAGGCGTTTCTCATGGGCCGACTCCCAGTTCGACCTTGGCTCGCGCAACCTCCTCGGCGGAGGGCGTCCGGTAGTGCCAGTTGTTGTCGTCCTCCATGAAGGACACGCCCTTGCCCTTCACGGTGTGGGCGATCACGGCGACGGGCCTGCCACTGCCATCGGGCAATCTCGTCATGACGTCAACGAGGGCATGCATGTCGTGACCGTCGACCTCGCAGGCGTTCCAGCCGAAGGCGCGCCACTTCTCGACGAGCGGCGCGAGGGCCATCACCTCCTCGCTGCGACCCGTCGCCTGCCACTTGTTGAAGTCGACGATCACCATCAGATTGTCCACGCGCTGGGCGGCCGCGAGCAGGGCCGCCTCCCAGACCGAGCCCTCGTTGCATTCGCCGTCGCTCAAGAGTGCGAAGACGTTGTAGCGTCGGCCCTGGATCCTGCCGGCCAATGCCATGCCGAGGCCGATGGGCAGGCCGTGCCCCAGGGAACCCGTGGCGGCCTCGATGCCGGGCAGGTGATCGGGCGTGGGGGGATGCTCGGCAAAGACGCCGCCGTCGACACCATAGTCGGCGAGCATCGATGCCGGATAGAACTCGCGCATGGCCAGGGCATGGAACAACGCCGGCGCCCCGTGCCCCTTGCTCAGGATGAACCGGTCCCGTCCCGGATCGGCAGGACGCGACGGATCGATGCGCAGGGCCGCGAAGTACGCGGCCACGAGCACGTCGACACAGGACAGGCACGATCCCAGATGCGGTGTCTGGGTCCGGTGGGAATTCTCGATGATCTGCGCCCGCAGGACACGCGCGCGCTGCTCGAGGTCGGCGACGGATAGCGGGTCGCGCGCGAGGGGCATGGCGGATTGCTCCTCAGGCCTTGTGAATGTAGTCGAAAGGAAGCGACCGGAGGTCGCCGAGGAACCGGTCGACCCAGGCGATCGTCTGGGCGATTCCTTCCTCCAGCGAGATCCGGTCTTTCCATCCGAGCTCGGTCCGCAGTCGCGCGCTGTCGAGCTGGTAGAAGGAGTCCTTGCCCAGCCGCTCACCGACGACTTCCACTTGATCCTCGAAGCGGACGCCCATCCGCTCGCAGATCATGGCGACCAGGTCCCGAATGCTGATCAGGCGGTCGGTCGAAATGTGGTAGGTCTCACCCGGTCGGCCTTCGCGCGCGATGCGATAGGTGGCGTCGGACACGTCCTCGATGTGAATGAACGACCGTTGGGAATGACCGCCGCCGTGCAGCTGGATCTTCCGACCGAGGCGAATGAACAGCACCGTTCTGGGAATGATCCGATAGAGCTGCTGCCCGGGACCGAACACGTTCGCTGCCCGGGTGAAGAGCACGGGAAACGCGTAGGCCTTGAAGAAGGAGCGCAGGCTCATGTCTCCCGCCGCCCGGGACACGGCGTAGGGCGTGCTTGGATTGAAGGGGGCGTCCTCCTTGACCCAGCCCGACGTGCTGCCATAGACCTCAGGGGTCGTGACGTGAACGTACTTCTCGAGGAAATCGCATTGGCGCAACTGGTCGTGCAACCGCACCGTCGACACCACGTTGGTCATCATCCAGTGGTCGGGATTGCGCCAGCTCTCGGCCACCATGCTCTGCGCCGCAAAGTTGACGATCCAGGCCGGGCGCTCCGCACGGACGAGCGCCATCAGACCGTCGAGATCGGTATTGAGATCGTGCTGACGGAACCGGAAGTTCTTCGGATCTCCATTCCAGCGATAGGGCAGGAACGCCGGATGGGGCTCGGGTGACCGCGAGACACCTAGGACTTCGACCCCCTGCCGGAGAAGATAGTCGACGAAGCTTGCGCCCGAAAAGGCGTTGGAGCCGATGACGAGATACTTTCCTGGAGACGACACGCGTCAGGCACCTTCGGGTTGGTTCGCATACAGCCACTGCATGACCATGTGGCCCACGACGAGCTGCAGATCCTCCGCGACCTGCATGTCGTCGATCGGAAAATGAATGGCGCAGTCGGCCATCGTCTTCGCCTTGCCGCCGCCGTACCCGAGCACGGCAAAGGACGTCATTCCCATGGCGCGGGCCTCTTCGAGCGATCGAAGGATGTTCGGCGAATTGCCGCTGCCCGACAGGACCACGAGCACGTCGCCGGCGGTGCCCTGCACGGCGAGTTGCTTGGCGAAGATCTCGTCGTAGCCCGTGTCGTTCGCGAGGCAGGTCAGCACCGCCGGATTGGCCGGCAGAGCGATGGCGCGCAAGCCCGACCCGTGCCGCTTCGAAATGCCGTAGATGAAGTCGTTCGCGAGATGGATCGCATTGCCGGCACTGCCGCCGTTGCCGCACAGGAAGACCTGCCGACGCGACACCCAGCAGTCTCTCAGCGTCTCTGCAAGGCGGACGACTCCCGACCAGTCGGACTTCTGAAGTACGGCCTGCAGGCGCGCGGAATAGTCGACGACGTGACGAAGCGCATCGAGGGCCGGCCCCGTCACTTGAGGACCTCCTTCTGCATCCATTTCAGGTTGTAGTAGCGCTCTTCATCCTTCAACCGGCCTGCCTGGAAATAGGCCACGATCTCCCGGATGGCGTCCTCGACCGTCTTCTTCGGCTTGTAGCCGGTGGCGAGCAGCTTGTCGGAATTGATCCGGTAGGACCTCGGATCATTCGACTCGGTAACCGTGATCCTGGCTGGCACGTGCCGGGCAACGCGCTCTGCGATGTCGAGGATCGAGATGTTCTCGAAACCCGCGTTGTAGACCCCGGTGATCTCGGGGTGCGCGAGGAAATGGAGGTAGACGTCGGTGATGTCGTCCATGTGGATGTTGGGGCGCGTCTGCTTCCCCCCGAACACCGTGATGTGTCCTCGGGACAACGCCTGCATGGTCAGCATGTTCACCGACACGTCGAGGCGCATCCTCGGTGACAGACCGCATACCGTGGCCGGCCGCACGATCTGCACGGCAAAGTCGTTCGCGTAGCTGAGCAGGACCCGTTCGCCGACCATCTTGGTCTTGTTGTACTCCGAGATCGGCTTGAGTTCGAGGTCCTCGGTCACCTGCGGCTCGTCCTTGACACCGTACACGCTGCCGGACGACGCATAGATGAATTGGCGCACGCCCTTGCGAACCGCCTTGTCGGCGAGCTGCATCGTGGCCAGCGCACTGATCTCCCAGGTGAGCTTGGGGTCCAGATCGCCGCAGGGATCGTTCGCCACGGACGACAGATGGATGATGCAATCCACACCGTCGAGCGGGACGGCGTCGATGTCTCGCACGTCACCGCGCACGATCTGGAGGCTGGGGTGGGGTTCGAGGAAATTGCCGAACCACATGATGTCGAAGGCGATGACCGAATGACCGGCCGCGAGCAGCTTGGGAACCAGCACCGTGCCCTTGTAGCCGGTGGCTCCCGTGACCAGAATCTTCAATACGACTCCCGCATTTCTGTGACAGTGACAGTGCCGGCGACCGGCATCTCCGGATCAACGCCGGAAGCCCATCTCAGTGCCGCACCGGTGCCAAGTCGACATTGCATGATCGGCGCGCTGTGAACGCGCCCCTCGTCTCGTCGGTCAGATCGACGAGACGCGTCTCCCACTGACGGATTGTTATGCGGAAAGGATACCAAAAGACACCCCCCTTGCCGAGGGTACTTTGTCATGGCGGGACGCGCGGCCCGCTCGTCCTCGCGGTCACCATAAAAAGCAATCGGTCGACGCACTCGCCAACGGTGAACTCATCCGTTGCCAGCACCAGCGCCGGTTCCCTCGGCACCTCGTACGGCGCAGACACGCCGGTGAAGTCGGTCACGGTCCCGGCACGCGCCTTCGCGTAGAGCCCCTTGGGGTCGCGACGCTCGCACGTTTCGAGATCGGCCGAAAGGTAGACCTCGAGGAAGCGGTCGGCACCGATGATCTCCCGGGCCATGCGACGATCGGCGTCGTAGGGGGTGATGAATGCCGCCACGACGATCAATCCGGCCTGGTTCATCAGATGCGCCACTTCCGCGACCCGGCGGATGTTCTCGCGCCGGTCCGCCGGCGCGAAACCCAGATCGCCATTGAGTCCGTGCCGAACGTTGTCGCCGTCCAGCACGAAACACGCACGCCCCTGATCCGTGAGTCTGCGCTCGAGTTCGAATGCCAGCGTCGTCTTGCCGGACCCCGGCAATCCGGTGAACCACACGGTCATCGGGCGTTGACCGAGCAGCCGCTCCCGGTCGACGGCCGACACCCTGCCGTGCTGCCAGACGACGGCGTCGGATCCGCGCCCGCCGGACTTCCCGGAAGTCATGACCGGCGGCTCCCTGATCCGAGGGCGGTCAGGACTTCGTGCGCGACTGCGCGGGCGTGATTCCTGAGTTCCGGCACTGCGATCGCCTCCCATTCGGATGCGCGCAATCCGGGCCCGACATGAAACCAGGTGCGCGACTGGCCCCCACTGCGACGCAGGGGACGGTAGTGCTCATCGGCCGCCACGCCGAGGCGGCAGGGATCGGCCGACATCAGACCCGCCTCGAGCAGTGAAACGACCAGGGGATTCCCTGAGCGGTCGAGATCGACGTCGGGGCCGGTGCAATTCACGACCGCATCGAAGCCCCGCCGCAACGTTCCGTCGCCGTGAAGCGGGGCGTAACGGACCGCCCATCGCGATCCTTCTGCGGCCATGTCGAGGATCCTCGCGGCCGAGAAGGCGACGCGGCCCGCGGCGAGCGCGTCCTCGAGCATCGTCCAGGCTCGGGGTGCGCACCGATGGCGGTGCACATCCCAATAGCGCTGGGCATGCCGAAGGAATCTCGCGCGCTCCGACGAAGGCAGCCGCTTCCACAGCGCCGGCGTCCAGGTTCTCAGTCCGGCGACAACGTCACGCCAGTCGTTCCCACCCAGCCTCGCGCGACGGACCTCGGCACGGAGCCGGTGCATGTACTCGCGAACGGTCGGGGGACCGGCCAGCAAACGCGCTCCCGCATCATCCGGGCGTGCATGAGCAACGGGTGACCGGTGGGGCAGCGGCAACAGGCCGTGCCGCGACCACGCATCGATCGAAACGGTGCCATTGCGCGCGAGGAGCGAAAGGCAGATGTCGAGCGCCGTGAGCCCGGTCCCGATCAACAGTACGTGACGAGCAGTCTCGAGCCGCTCGATGGCAGCGGCATTCCAGGGATCCTCGACAAGGACCGGCGTCGGACCGCCGGCGCCACCTCCAGTCAGTTCAAGACGCCTGGGCGGGGCATGGCCGAATGCGAACACCACGGCATCGGACACGAGTTCCCGACCGTCGCGCAACCGGATCACGTGATTCCGATCGTCCTCGCCCGGCACGGTCGCCACGACCTCGGCCGGAATCAGAGACAGCCGCTCGCCGAACTCGTGCTGGGCTGCCTGCACCAGCGACTCGAGGTAGTCGCCGTAGATCCCTCTCGGGACGAAGTCTCCGGACCCTGCGCTGCGGTCCGCCCCACGGAGGTATTCGACGAAATGGTCGGGCCGATCCGGCCAGGCGCTCATGTTGCCTGCCGGGACATTCAGCAGGTGCATGGGATCCCGGGTCTGGTACGGCAGCCCCGGACCGAAACGTCCGCTCCGGTCGATGACCCGGACGCCGAGTGCCCGCGTACTCAGGCGCAGCAAGTGAAGCGCCGTCAGGGCACCGCTGAAGCCACCACCGATGATCGTGACGATCGACATCCGTTTCCAAAGGGGAAGAACTGCTGACCGGCCAATCCGGACCCGTCATCACTGCGCGGCCCGGCGCGCCGATCGCATCCCGGCAACGATGCAGGGAATGTCGGGGGCATCCAACCTCGCTGATTATAATTCCCCACCCTCCCTCATCCCTCACCGGGACCGATTGATTGCCTCCTTCCATCCTCCTCGTCAAGACGTCGTCGCTCGGCGATGTCGTGCACAACCTGCCTGTGGTCAGCGATCTGCGCGCGGCATTTCCGGACGCAGTGATCGACTGGATCGTGGAGGGCGCCTTCGATGTCATTCCGAAACTCCATCCCGAGGTGAGGCATGTCTATCCCTGCGCGCTGCGCCGCTGGCGGCGGTCGCTGCTCCGCCGCGAGAGCCGGGACGAGATCCACGAGTTGAAGACTCATCTGGCCGGAACGCGATACGACGCGATCATCGATACACAGGGGCTGCTCAAGAGCGCACTGGTGGGACGGCTCGCCGCCGGCACGCATCACGGTCTCGACTGGAGAAGTTCCCGCGAACCGCTCGGCTGGCTGTACGAACGCACGTGGAGCGTGCCGTGGGGTCAGCATGCAGTCCAACGCAACCGACGACTCGCATCGCTGGCACTCGGATACGCGTTGCCGTCGGCTCTGGACTACGGCATCCGCGCGCCCGGCTTCCCGCCGGCGGAAACGGACGACGATTCTCCCGTCGACGAACAGACCCCGTGGGGCGAACATGAGAACCGGTACGCCTGGGCGCCGGAAGCGCCGTACGCCGTCCTGTTCCACAGCACCAGCAACGATGCGAAGTGCTGGCCGGAGCCGCAATGGAAGAAGCTGATCGCGACGCTGCAGGGCGAAGGCGTGGCCGCGATACTTCCCTGGGGCAACGGGGAGGAGCGGGAGCGCGCACGCCGGATCGCCAAGGGCCTGCCTCGCGCCTTCGTGCCGCCGCGCCTGGGCTTGCGCACGATCGCAGGACTGCTCGGCACGGCACGGTTGTGCGTCGGCGTCGATACCGGTCTGACGCATCTCGCGGCCGCGCTCGGTCGGCCGACGGTCGGCATCTACGTGTCGACGAATCCGGAAGCGACGGGCGTCCTCGCGCCCGGCAACGGTGCGAACGTGGGGTCGGGTGACGGTGCGCCGCCGCTCGGCAACGTGATGGCCGCCATCCGGTCCGTCTGGTGACTCCCCTGCTTCGGGACACGCTGTACGACGCGGCACTGCATCTGCTGGTGCCGACCGCGCTCGCGCACCTGTGGTGGCGCGGTCGACGGCAACCGGCCTATCGCCAGCACATCGCGGAACGGTTCGGACGGTATGCGACGCCCCCGCTGACGCCTCGGCTGTGGGTGCACGCCGTGTCTGTCGGCGAAACGCGCGCCGCCCAGCCTCTGATTCGCGCGCTTCAGTCGACGTATCCCGGACAACGCATCCTGATGACGCACACGACGCCGACGGGCCGGGAAACGGGGGAGCAACTGTTCGGCACCAGCCTGGATCGGCTCTATGCCCCGTACGACCTCAAGCGCGCGGTCTCGCGATTCATCCGGCATGCCCGGCCCGGTCTCGGCCTCTTGATGGAGACGGAGCTGTGGCCGAATCTGGTCCGGTCCGTCGTTCACGCCGGCGCTCCGGTGTTCCTGCTGAACGCCCGCATGTCGGAGCGCTCTGCACGCGGATACGCCCGCTTTCCGGGACTCACGCGCGACACGTTGCGTGCGCTGTCGGGCATCGCGGCCCAGTCTCCTGCGGACGCGGAGCGCTTGCTCGCACTGGGGGCCCGCAACGTCACGGTGACAGGCAATCTGAAGTACGACGTCACGCCGGACGAGACCGCACTGGCGCGCGGAAGGCGGTTCCGCGAATGGTTCGGGGCAGCGCGGCAGGTGATCCTCGCGGCCAGCACGCGTGAAGGCGAGGAACCGCTCGTGCTCGATGCATTCTCGCGGATGAACGTGCCGGGCGCCCTCCTCGTGATCGTGCCGCGCCATCCGCAACGATTCGACGATGTCGAGGCGCTCGTGCGTGCGCGCGGCCTGACGTGCGCCAGACGCTCGGCGGAACGGCCCGTGCCGCCCGACGTGCCCGTCATGCTCGGCGATTCCATGGGAGAGCTGTTCTCCTATTACGCGGCATCCGATGTCGCGTTCATCGGCGGCAGCCTGCTTCCCCTGGGCGGTCAGAACCTGATCGAGGCCTGCGCGGTTGGTACGCCCGTCCTGGTCGGTCCGCACACGTTCAACTTCACCGAAGCGACGGAACTGGCCTGCGGCGCCGGGGCTGCGCAGCGGATCGCGGGACCGGAAGAACTGGCGGCGGCGCTGGAGCGACTGCTTCGCGATGCGGCTGCCAGAACCGCGATGTCCAGCGCGGCGAGAACATTCGCGGACGCGCACCGGGGCGCGACCGGACGCGTCCTCAGGATGATCGGACCAGCACTTCCACTTGTTCGGTCACGATGACATCGACGCGCTGATCGTGGGGTTCGACGGGCACCCGATCGATCAATTGCGCGTGGAAGGCGGCGGCCACCCTCGCGCAGCGGCTCCGGGTCAGCAACCGATCGTAGAAGCCGGCACCGTAGCCGAGCCGCCCCCCCTGACGGTCGAAGGCCGCACCCGGCACCAGACACCAGTCCACCACTCCGACGTCGACGGCGATGCATCGACGCGGATCGGGTTCGAGGATGCCCCAGACGCCGGGCACGAGATCCCGGGAGACATCGACCACCAGGTACAGATCCAGGCGCCGGTTGCCGCGGTCGACGCGTGGGAGAACGAGAGCCACGCCGCGTGACTGCACCGAGGCATTGAACGCGGACGTGTCGAATTCGCTGCCGAAGGAAACGTAGCTGGCCACCACCTTCGGTCGTGCCGCCGCCAGCCGGGTCAGCAAGCGTTCAGTGATGGTTGCCGCGTGGGTGTCCCGGACGGTGCCGGGAATGGCATCCCGGATGTCGCGGATGCGGGTCCGGATGTCGCGCTTTTCGGCTGCAACATCCGGGGCGCCCGGCACGCCCGACGTCATGAACGGAACCGGATCCTACTTGGCGTCATTGCGAAGCAGGCGGTTCACGGACTCGAGATCGTCCACGGTCAGACGTCCGACCGCCTGCTTGAGCTTGAGTTGGGCAACGATGGTGTCGTAGCGTGCCTTGGCCAGATCGCGCCGTGCATTCGCGACCTGCTGCTGCGCGTTCAGGACGTCCACCGACGTTCGCACGCCGACGTCGCGGCCGAGCTTCGTGGATTCCAGCGACACGAGGGACGATTGCAATGCCTGCTCCAGCGCCTTGACCTGGGCGAGACCGGAAGTCACGCCCAGAAACGACTGCTGCGTATCCAGCACCGCCTTGCGACGCGCCGCTTCGAGATCCTGCTCGGCCTTGGTCTTGTTGGCGACGGCCTCCCGCACGCGGGAGTTGACGGCGCCGCCCAGGTAGATCGGCAGATTGAACTGCAGGCCGATGGCGGTCTGACGCACTTCACTGCCGAAACCGAAGGTGCTGGCGTTGGCCTTGGTGTCGTTGTAGCTCGCCACGGCATCGAGGGTCGGGAGGTGTCCGGCCCGCTGCTTCGCCACTTCGCGGGAGGCGATCTCCACCGAGGTCTTCTGGGCCTCGACCAGCAGACTGGTCGCCTGGGCCTGTTCGACCCAGGCGTTGATGTCGACCGGATCCGGCCGACTCAGCACGATCGGCTCGGCCGGCGCGGACAGGCTGCCCGGGTTCTTGCCGATGATGGCCGCCAGTGCCCGGTTCTTGACTTCGAGATCATTGAGCGCCGCGACTTCCTGGGCGGTGGCCAGATCGAAGCGCGCCTGCGCATCGTTGGTGTCGGTGATCGTCGCGGTACCGACGATGAAATTGCGCTTGGCTTGGGCCAATTGCTCGCCGATCGCGGTCTTCTGCGCCCGGATGAACGAGAGGTTCGCCTGGGCCTGCAGCACGTCGAAATATCCCTGCGAGACCCGCACCATGAGGTCCTGAGCCGCGGCGCCGAGCTGGATCTCGGAGCCCAGTGCCTGGAGCTTCCCCTGTTCGTAGGTCTCGCGGTTCTGCGGCCGGTAGAGCGGCTGCGTCAGTTGCACGCCGAAGCCGCGGCTGCCGAAGTCTTTCTGCCCGGGGGACGGGTTCGCTGATCCGATGAACCGCGAATCGAGCGTCGTGTAGTTCAGATTGGCGTTTGCGGTGACCTGCGGCAGCAATCCGGCCTTGCCCTGCGCGATGCGCTCCTGCGAGGCCAGGTAGGTGGCTCGCGCCGACGCGAACTGCGGATCGGCCACCACCGCCTCCCGGTAGATCGAGACGAGGTCCGCCGCAACCGCGGTGCCCGCGCCGAGCAGGAACGAGGAAGCGACGAGAAGTTTGGCTGTCTTCATGGAATACACCCTTCGAATCGGGAAACGGGACGACGGATTCATTCGGTTTCAGTAGCGCGCCATGGAGGTATCGACCTCGCGGGCCCAGGCGTCGATGCCGCCGGCGAGGTTGGCGACACGGGCGAACCCGGACCGCTCGAGAAACATGGCGGCCTGGAAACTGCGCATGCCGTGATGGCAAACGACCACCCAGTCACGGGACTTGTCGAGATCCCCCAGACCGGCTGCCAGACGCGACAGGGGCAGCGCAGTGGCCCCCTCCATCATCGCGATGGCGTGCTCCCAGGGATCGCGGACATCGAGCAGCGAGGGCGCGGGACGACTCGGGTCACTGAGCCAGGCCTGTAGCTCCGTCGCCGACAGCTGCTGCATCAGAACACGAACCGCTCAGGTTCGCGTGCTTGCCGGAGCGGCGCAATGCGGGTTTCAAACAGGCCCTCGCTCGAGAACACGCCGGCAGACACCTGAGTGAACAGTGTCGCGGTCATGATCGGAGGACGCCCCACCACGGCCAGCAGACGTCCACCGGGCGCCAGCTGCTGCTTGAACTCATCCGGCACCAGCGGGACGGCGCCCGTCAGCACGATTGCATCGTAGGGCGCATGGCGGGCCCAGCCCACGGCGCCATTCCCCTGTTCCACCGTGACGTTGCGAACGCCGGCCGCCGCGAGTCTCTCGGTGGCCGCTGCGGCAAACGTCGCGACGAGTTCCACCGTATAGACGTGCGCACAGAGGCCTGCCATCAGCGCAGCCATGTAGCCCGATCCGGTTCCGATCTCCAGTACCCGATCGGTTGCCTTGAGACCCAGCGACTGGATCATCCGGGCTTCGAGCTTCGGCGCGAGCATGGATTCGCCTTGACCGAGCGGAATCTCCAGGTCGGCGAACGCCAGATCACGATGGGTGGGGGGAACGAATCGCTCTCGCTTCACCTGGGAGAGCAGATCGAGGATTCGCTGGTCCAGGACGTCCCAGGTGCGAACCTGACTCTCGATCATGTTGGCACGCGCCAACTCGATGTCCATGGGCAGGTCAAGTCGAGAATGAATGACCCTGGATTATTGCACACGAGACACCGGAAGCGGCGATCCCCCCGCGGAATCCCTGCGGTTTGCCTTGCTCCCCACCCTCAGGTAGCCTAGCCGCAAGGGCGCAGGGATCAGGCGGAGCGATCAGGGCGCCTCCAGACACGGGGGTCCGTGCCGGGCCTTCGGGCCCGCTCGGTGAGACAGTCCCTTCGAACCTGATCCGGCCCATCCCGGCGTAGGAAGATGTCGCTTCTGCCAGTCCCCATTCCGAACGTTCTGTCCATCGCCGGGATCGACCCGTCGGGTGGCGCCGGGCTGCTCGCGGATCTCAAGACCTTCTCGTCGCTGGGGGTCTACGGCTGCGGGATCGTGACCGCGTTGACGGCACAGAACACGCAAGCCGTCACGGGAATCCACGCGGTCCCGCCGGATTTCCTGGCGCTGCAACTGGACACGCTGTTCGCGGACGTCCGCATCGATTCGGTGAAGATCGGAATGCTCGCCAATGCCGATCTGATCGCGGTGGTCGCCAGCGCCCTTCATCGCCATCGACCACGCTTCGTGGTGGTGGACCCCGTCATGGTCGCGAAGAGCGGTGACCGCCTGCTGCGCGCGGACGCCATCGCCGCGATGAAGCACCACTTGCTGCCGCTCGCTACCGTGGTGACACCGAACCTGCCCGAGGCGGGTGACCTGGTGGGCAGCGCAATCACCGAATCGGCGAGCGACATGCTTCGGGCCGCCAAGGTATTGCGCGACCTCGGCGCTGCAACCGTGCTCGTGAAGGGCGGGCACGGAACCGGCAGCACCCTGGTGGATCTCTTCCACGACGGCGAGACCACGCTCGAGTTGCCTGCGTCGCGCATCGTCACCAGGAACACGCATGGAACCGGGTGCACGCTGTCGTCGGCCATCGCCGCACGGCTCCCGGCTGCCTCGTCGGTCACGGAGGCGGTGCGCGATGCCCGTGAGTACGTCCTGACCGCCATCCGCCAGGCCGATGTCCTCTCGGTGGGCCACGGTCACGGGCCGCTCCATCATTTCCACGCCTGGTGGCCTGCGCGGCCCTCGGCTCAATTCCCCTGAATCACGGACGATCACCATGAATGCACCCCACACCTTTCTTGCCGCCGACGCCCGCGTCGACGATGCCGCGATCCAGCCGCTGCCACGGTCCCGAAAGGTCTACGTGACGGGCTCGCGACCGGATCTGCGTGTTCCCATGCGCGAGATCTCCCAGTCCGACACGCACGGCATCGGCGGGATCGAAAAGAACCCCGCGATCTTCGTCTATGACACGTCCGGCCCCTATACCGACCCCTCGGCACGGATCGACATCCGTGCGGGACTGCCCGCCCTGCGCCAGGGCTGGATCGAGGCGCGCGGGGACACCGAAGTTCTCGCAGGCCCTACGTCGGCCTATGGACAACGCCGCCTTGCCGATCCGGGCCTCGCGGCCTTGCGATTCGATCTTGCACGCGCGCCCCGGCGCGCAAGAGCCGGCCGGATCGTGACCCAGATGCACTACGCGAAACGCGGTGTCATCACGCCGGAGATGGAATACATCGCCATCCGGGAGAATCAACGCATCGAGCACCTGGGCGAGCAGCTCCGGCGCCAGCATCCGGGCGAGAGCTTCGGCGCACGCATGCCGGCATCCATCACCCCCGAATTCGTGCGCGACGAGGTCGCCCGCGGCCGCGCGATCATCCCGGCGAACGTCAATCACCCCGAATCGGAACCGATGATCATCGGCCGCAACTTTCTGGTGAAGATCAACGCCAACATCGGCAACTCGGCCGTCAGTTCGTCCATCGGTGAAGAGGTCGAGAAGATGACCTGGGCGATCCGCTGGGGCGGCGACACGGTCATGGACCTGTCCACCGGGAAACACATCCATGAAACGCGCGAGTGGATTGTCCGCAACGCGCCCGTGCCGATCGGCACCGTGCCGATCTACCAGGCGCTCGAGAAGGTCGACGGCAAGGCCGAGGAACTCACCTGGGAGATCTTCCGCGACACGCTGGTCGAACAAGCCGAACAGGGGGTCGACTATTTCACGATCCACGCGGGTGTCCGGCTTCCGTTCATCCCGATGACGGCCAAGCGGATGACCGGCATCGTCTCGCGCGGCGGGTCGATCATGGCGAAGTGGTGCCTCTCCCATCATCGCGAATCGTTCCTCTACGAACATTTCGAGGACATCTGCGAGATCATGAAGGCGTACGACGTTTCCTTCTCGCTGGGCGACGGCCTGCGGCCAGGCTCGATCCACGACGCCAACGACGAGGCGCAGCTGTCCGAACTGAAGACACTGGGTGAACTCACGCAGGTCGCCTGGAAGCACGACTGCCAGGTCATGATCGAGGGACCGGGTCACGTGCCGATGCACATGATTCGCGAGAACATGGACCTGCAATTGAAGTACTGCGACGAGGCGCCGTTCTACACGCTCGGGCCGCTCACGACCGACATCGCTCCGGGCTACGACCACATCACGAGCGCCATCGGTGCCGCCATGATCGGCTGGTACGGCACGGCCATGCTCTGCTATGTGACGCCGAAGGAGCACCTGGGGCTGCCGGACAAGAAGGATGTGAAGGACGGCATCATCGCGTACAAGATCGCGGCGCACGCCGCCGATCTCGCCAAGGGGCATCCCGGTGCGCAGTCGCGCGACAACGCGCTCTCGAAGGCCCGCTTCGAGTTCCGCTGGGAGGACCAATTCAATCTCGGACTGGATCCGGACACGTCCCGCGAATTCCATGACGCGACGCTCCCGCAGGAGGGGGCGAAGCTGGCGCACTTCTGCTCGATGTGCGGTCCGCACTTCTGCTCGATGAAGATCACCCAGGATGTCCGCGACTACGCGGCGAAGCAGGGCCTGGCGGCCGACAAGGCGCTGGTCAAGGGAATGGAGGAGAAGGCGGTCGAGTTCGCGAAGCAGGGGGGTGAAATCTATCGGCGCACGTGAGTCGCCGTATCGTCCGGCCGAGGGAGGAGTTCGGGCGGCCGTCGAGGCCGCCCGCGGACGACGGTCCTAGAGAAACTTCATCGGTTCGATGCCCCATTTCTCAGGCAGTTCGTGACAGACGACACGATCCGCCCCCCCGGCCCCCATCGACCGCGACAGATCCACGATCTCGGGCGTGATGAAGCAGGACTTCTTGACGTTGTAGATGACCTTCACGGTGGGCAGCAGCAGATTGGTCTCGTGCTGTTCGGTGACGACCGCGAGGCGTCCGCTTTCGAGGTGGACGAGCGTGCCGACCGGGTAGATGCCGATGCAGCGCATGAAGGCCTGCGCGAGCTGCGGGTTGAAGTGGAACTTGCTCCACTCGAAGATCTTGCGCAGCGCGTCCGTCGGCTGGATGCCCTTGTGGTAGCAGCGGTCCGCCGTGATCGCGTCGTACACGTCGACGATGGCGGCCATCTGTGCAAGCGTCTCGATCTTGTCCCCGGGAAGGCGGTTCGGGTAGCCGCTGCCGTCCATCCGTTCGTGGTGCTGAATCGTGATCGCGAGCGGTGTGGGGCCGATCTGCGGCGTCTGCACCAGCACGTCGTAGCCGTCCTGCGGATGCCGCTTGATGACGGCGAACTCCTCGTCGGTGAGCTTGCCGGGCTTGTTGAGAATCTCGAGCGGCGTCTTCATCTTGCCGGTGTCGTGCAGCAGTCCGCCGATGCCGGCCTGGTGCGTCAATTCGGCATCCAGTTCGAGTGACCGGCAGAACGCAACCATCAGGGTGCACACGCTGACGGAATGCAGGAACGTGTACTCGTCCGCGGTCTTGATCTGCGACAGCCCGATCAGCGCCCCGCTGTTCCGAAGGATCGAGGCGGTGATGCTTTCGACGACGGGCTCGATGCGTTCGAGCTGGACGGCATTGCCGAGACGGACGTCCTGCATGACCTGACGCACGAGTTGGTGCGCCTGCTTGTGGACATTCTTGGCGCGCGCCAACTCCTCGCCCGCGGAAATCTTCAGATCGATCTTCTTGTGCTGTTCCGCCACCTTGCGCATTTCGCGCTCGACTTCCTCCTTCACCTCCGCTGCTGTCGGCGCATCGACCACGTCGAGTCCTCTGGACACGTCGATATAGACCTCCCGGATGCCGGCTTTGCGGATCTTCTCGATATCCGCGACATCCTCCAGCAGGAACTTGCTGCGCACGAATGGGTGGGACATCCAGTCGCAGTTGAGGTCATGGATGTACATCCCCGGCTTGAGCTGCTCTGCGACGATCTGCTTGATGGTCATTTTTGTGGTGGAACAACCGGACTCGGCTCGCGTGGCTTGCCCCGATTTACGGCGCCAAGGTTGCCGACTTGATGCGTGAGGTCCGGTGCCCATGGCTATAATCCGCCCCTCTCATGGACGCGATACTGCTACTGAAGGCCGTGATTCTCGGCATCGTGGAGGGACTCACGGAGTTCCTCCCCATCTCGAGCACGGGGCACCTCATCATTGCCGAGCAGCTGCTCGACTTCACCGGCGACAAGGCGAAGGCGTTTGCCATCGTGATCCAGCTCGGCGCAATCCTGGCGGTGTGCTGGGAATACCGGGGTCGACTGGTTGAAGCAGTCGCGGGAATCCGGTCAGAGCCCACACAGCAACGGTTCGTGCTCAATCTCGCGGTGGCATTCCTGCCGGCCGCCGTGCTCGGACTGCTCTTCGGCAAGTACATCAAGGCCCATCTGTTCCACCCGCTGCCGGTCGCTACCGCGTTCATCGTGGGCGGACTCGTCATCGTGTGGGTGGAGCGTCGGCGCCACACCGCGCGCATTCAGGATGTCGACCAGCTGCGACTGGGCGATGCGATCAAGCTGGGGTGTGCGCAGGCTCTCGCGCTGATTCCGGGGACGTCACGATCGGGCGCCACGATCATCGGGGGCCTCTACTTCGGGCTGTCGCGGCGGGCAGCGACCGAGTTCTCGTTCTTTCTCGCCATTCCCACGTTGACGGCGGCCGCGGTCTACGACTTCATCAAGCACCGGGAGGTGTTCTCGTCCGACGATCTCGCGATGATCGGCGTCGGCTTCGCGGCCGCGTTCGTCAGTGCGTTGATCGCCGTCAGAGGACTGATCCGGTACGTGGCGCATCACGACTTCACGGCCTTCGCGTGGTACCGGATCGGTTTCGGTGCCCTCGTGCTGATCACGGAGTGGCTGGGCTGGATCCGCTGGGCGGCAGACTGAACAGGTCTGGCGGCACCGATACTTCGGTCACCCCTGAATCCAGGGCAATCCGGCGGCCCGCCATCCTCCGACCGTATTGCGATGCCCCTGGGCATCCTTGTCGCCCTCGAAGCCCTGCAGGATGTTGTAGACCGCCGTGAAACCCTGTTGCTTGACGGCGCTGGCTGCCCCATGAGAACGCGCACCCGATCGGCACAGGAACATGACGAGCGCTTCTCGATCGACCCGCCGTTCCAGCTCGAGGGCGAAGCCCGGATTCGCCTGGCCGCCCGGCCAGGTCTGCCATTCGATCTCGATGCTGCCCGGAATCCGCCCGACCCATTCCCACTCTGCGCGGGTGCGGACGTCCACGAGCGTCGATCCGGGCGCCAGTTGCATGAGCTCATGCGCCTCCGCAGGCAGCAACGCACCATCGTAGGGCAACCCCCTTTCGCGCGCACGTCCTTGAGCCAATTCGAGAATCTCTGTCAGACGCCCCATATCACACGCTCCCTTGATGTTTGAAAACGCACCCGCAGAAAGATCACGACCCGAATTGCACCAATATCGTGCGTCGATGCCGAATCCGCCCCGCGATGGGGCGCCCGGAAGCCGGTGGGGCGTCGTAAGGAATTGTGGCACAATGCTTTTTCTTCCAGAAGTCGTGGCATGGAATCTGCACCAGGGCGGGCTCGCCGTCGGTCGTATTCCGTGACCGGCTTCCGGTCATTCCGGCCGAATTCGTCACCCCAACCCAGGAGAACTCAGGATGTCCCCAGCCGACGTCATCAAAATGGTCAAGGACAACGATGTCAAATTCGTTGACTTCCGCTTCACCGATACCCGTGGCAAGGAGCAACACGTCTCCGTTCCGGTGAAGGCCTTCGACGATTCGAAGTTCGTGGACGGTCACGCCTTCGACGGCTCCTCGATTGCAGGGTGGAAGGGGATCCAGGCATCCGACATGCTGCTCATGCCCGATGCGTCCTCCGCGCGGATGGATCCGTTCACCGACGAAGCGACGCTGATCCTGACCTGCGACGTGATCGAACCCGCCGACGGCAAAGGTTACGACCGTGACCCCCGGTCCATCGCCAAGCGGGCCGAGGCCTATCTCAAGTCCACCGGCATCGGCGACGTGGCGTATTTCGGTCCTGAACCCGAGTTCTTCGTGTTCGACGCCATCACATGGAACGTCGACATGTCCGGTTGCTTCGTCAAGATCGCCTCGTCGGAAGCCCCGTGGTCGACGGGCCTCGACATGGAAGGCGGCAACATGGGGCACCGCCCCGCCGTGAAGGGAGGTTACTTCCCGGTGGCGCCGGTCGACTCGCTCCACGACTTGCGCTCGGCCATGTGCATCGCGCTCGAAGAACAGGGCGTGGAAGTGGAAGTCCATCACCACGAAGTCGCCGCGCCGGGGCAATGCGAGATCGGCACGAAGTTCGCGCCGCTCGTCCAGCGCGCGGACTGGCTGCAGATCATGAAGTACACGATCCACAACGTCGCGCACCAGTACGGCAAGACGGCGACGTTCATGCCGAAGCCGATCGTTGGTGACAACGGGTCGGGCATGCACGTACACCAGTCCGTGTGGAAGGACGGCAAGAACCTGTTCGCGGGCAACGGCTATGCGGGGCTGTCGGAATTTGCGCTGTATTACATCGGCGGCATCATCAAGCACGCCAAGGCGCTCAACGCCATCACGAACCCCGGCACGAATTCCTACAAGCGTCTCGTGCCCGGATTCGAAGCGCCGATCAACCTCGCGTACTCCGCGCGCAATCGGTCCGCCTCGATCCGGATCCCCTTCGTGCAGAGCGACAAGGCTCGCCGGATTGAAGTGCGTTTCCCGGATCCGACGGCGAATCCGTATCTCGCCTTTGCCGCGATGTTGATGGCCGGTCTCGATGGCGTGCAGAACAAGATCCACCCCGGCGATGCCATCGACAAGAACCTCTACGACCTGCCGCCGGAAGAGGCGAAGAAAGTGCCGAACGTGTGTTCGTCGCTGGATATGGCGCTCGAACACCTCGACAAGGACCGCGAGTTCCTCACGCGCGGCGGGGTCTTCTCCAACGACATGATCGATGCGTACATCGAACTGAAGATGGAGGAAGTCACGCGCTTCCGCATGACGACCCATCCGGTCGAGTTCGACATGTACTACAGCCTCTGATCGGAGAGTGATCCGATTGCGGGATTGAAAGGGCGGGGCAACCCGCCCTTTTTCTTTGGAAGGCCGGAAGAATGCCGGACTGCCGGCTCGATTGCGGTGCATCTTCCGCTCACATAGACTCGAAACAGTGCATCCGTCCTCCTGCGGCAGCCAGTTGAGAATGAGGCGCGCCATGCGGCCAATCCTGTGGTTCCTGATCACGCTTCCTGCATTGCCCGCCGCGGCCGGCGAGACGTGCAAATACGTCGACCACGAAGGCCGCGTCACCTTCGCCAACGTTCCGGTCAAGAACGCGCGCCGCGTGATGTGCTTCGATCCGGTGCCTGCACCGAAACTCGCACCAAGACAGGTGGCACCGACGGCAAAGCCGGAGACCGCCGCGCCCGGCGGCGTCGCGAAGGTCGACAGCGAGACGCAGCGACGCCGAGACACTGACCGCAAGCGGATCCTGGAGCAGGAACTCGGCGACGAGCAGCGCCTCCTTGACCAGGCACTGCGCGCGATCCAGGACAGGGGTGGGTCCGGAAGCAAGGAGGGGGGTCTCGGTGAAATGGCGGAACGCGTGCGACCCGCCCTGGACGCCGTGGCAAGGCACGAACGCAACATCGAAGCGATCCGCCGCGAGTTGTCCGGGGCACGCTAGCTTCGCCTGTTCCGACGATCCGTTTGTCATGCGGCGCTGCCCGCATTCGGTGGCAGATCGTGGCCCGCTAATTGCGAATAGCGGGACATGACACCCGAGATTTCCACACTGTCGTCCGCGGCACTCCAGGGCCTCGATCTGCTGGCGACGGCCGTCATGCTGGTGGACGACCGCGATTGCCTCTCGTACTTGAACCCTGCTGCGGAGAATCTGTTCCGAGCCAGCCGGAAGAGCATGGTCGGACAGACGCTCGCCGACGCGTTCTCTGACTGCCGGCAACTATCGGCGGCCGCGGCCCTGGCGCGCCGCGATCGTTGCAGCTACACGCAGCATGAACTCGCGCTCGTCGCGGGAAATGGCGCGACACTGCAGAAGCTTCACCTCACATGCACCGTCACGCCCTTCGACGTGGATCACGTCACGGGCCTGATGATCGAGCTCGCGCCGCTTCAACAGCAATTGCGCATCGCCCGCGAGGAGCGCCTGCTCGACCAGACCCAGGCGAATCGGGAACTGGTGAGGAATCTCGCACACGAGATCAAGAATCCGCTGGGTGCGCTGCGCGGCGCGGCCCAGTTGCTGGAGCGCGAACTGGACAGACAGGAGCTGCGTGAGTACACGCAGGTCATCATGAAGGAAGCGGACCGACTGCAGTCGCTGATGGACCGCATGCTCACGCCTCACCGTCTGCCGCGACTCGTCGAACTCAACGTCCACGAAGTCACGGAGCGCGTGCGCAGCCTGATTCTGGCGGAGTTCCCGGGCATCACGATCGAGCGTGACTACGACATCAGCCTTCCGTCGTTGACGGGGGACCGCGAACAACTGATCCAGGCCGTGCTCAATATCGCGCGCAATGCGGCCCAGGCCATGCACGGCCACGGCACGATCACGTTCCGCTCTCGGATCGCGAGACGAGTCACCGTCGCGAAGAAGCTCTACCGTCTCGTGATCTGCCTGGATGTCATCGACGACGGGCCGGGCATCCCGGAGGACATCCGTGAACGAGTCTTCTTTCCGCTCGTCTCCGGTCGCGATGGCGGCACGGGTCTGGGACTGACGATCGCGCAGACGTTCGTCAATCAGCATCACGGCCTCATCGAGGTGGAGAGCCAGCCGGGTCGAACCTGCTTCACGCTGCTTCTGCCCATCAAGGACACGGTGGTCGAATCCCACGGCGACGACCAACGCAAACGCCATCCCGGCGAAGACAACGGTGCCAGACATCCGATGTCGGACCTGAACCTCAAGCGCTGACACACCATGAGACCGATCTGGATCATCGACGACGACCGCTCCATCCGCTGGGTGTTCGAGAAGGCACTCACCCGCGAAGACATTCCGTTCAAGACGTTCTCGAGTGCACAGGAGGCACTGGCCGCCCTGACCGGTGCACCGCCCCAGGTCGTCGTCAGCGACATCCGCATGCCGGGCGGCTCCGGTCTGGATCTGCTGCAGCAGATCAAGGCCAAGTATCCGATGCTGCCGGTCATCATCATGACGGCCTACTCCGACCTCGACAGCGCGGTGTCCGCCTTCCAGAGCGGAGCATTCGAGTATCTGCCGAAGCCTTTCGACGTCGACCAGGCCGTGGATCTCATCCGCCGGGCGATGACCGAGGTGCCTCAGGCAGAAGGCGGCGCGGAGTCGATCGAAGAGAGCGCACCGGAGATACTCGGCCAGGCCCCGTCGATGCAGGAGGTCTTCCGGGCCATCGGACGGCTGACACAGTCGCAGGCCACGGTGCTGATCAACGGGGAATCTGGGACGGGCAAGGAACTGGTGGCCCGAGCGCTCCATCGGCACAGTCCGCGTGCGTCTAAGCCCTTCATCGCGATCAACACGGCGGCGATCCCGAAGGACCTGCTGGAGTCCGAACTGTTCGGGCACGAGCGGGGGGCGTTCACCGGCGCCCAGACGATGCGTCGCGGCCGCTTCGAACAGGCCGAAGGCGGGACCCTGTTCCTCGACGAGATCGGCGACATGCCGCCGGACCTTCAGACGCGCCTGTTGCGGGTGCTGTCGGATGGCCAGTACTACCGGGTCGGCGGCCATCAGCCGATCCGTGCGAACGTGCGCATCATCGCCGCCACCCATCAGGATCTCGAGAATCGCGTGAAGCAGGGGCTGTTTCGCGAAGATCTGTTCCACCGGCTCAATGTGATCCGGCTTCGCCTGCCCAGTCTGCGCGAACGGCGCGAAGACGTGCCGATCCTGGCCCGGCACTTCCTCGCCAAGAGCGCCCGGGATCTCGGCGTCGAACCCAAGCGCATCACCGATGCCGCGATCAAGTACCTCACGACACTGGACTGGCCGGGCAACGTGCGACAGTTGGAAAACATCTGCCACTGGGTCACCGTGATGGCACCTGGCGTGAATGTGGATGTCGCGGATCTGCCCGGGGAGATTCGGGAGCGGAGCACGCGATCCACGGCGGAGAGTTGGATCTCGGCGCTCGAGCGGGAAGCGGACAGCGCCCTCAAGCGCGGCGAGCGACGGATCATGGACGAGATGACGCGATCCTTCGAACGCGCACTGATCCTCAAGGCGCTTGCGCATACCGGGGGGAGACGCATCGAGGCCGCGAACCTGCTGGGGCTCGGACGCAACACGCTGACGCGGAAGATCCATGAACTCGGACTGGATGACCATCGCGCCGGTGCCGACGCGGACGAGGAGGAGTCGCGCGCTGCCCACTGATCGTATGCGAGACCCGAGTCCGGTATCCCGGGAGCGATACTCGTGTTGACCGCCCTCGTCAGGCGTCCGTCAACTCCGCAATGACCGGAGCGTGATCCGAAGGCCGTTCTAGCGCGCGCATCGCGGTGTCCACGCGGCATGCCCGGCACGAAGACGCGAGCGCGGATGAAACGAGGATGTGATCGATGCGCAGCCCCATCTTCCGACGGAAGGCGTTCATCCGGTAGTCCCACCAGGTGAATGACTTCTCCGGTTGCTCGAACAGCCGGAAACTGTCGTGCAACCCGAGTCCGCACAGCGCGCGAAAGGCAGCGCGTTCGGGCGCGCTGCACAGGACCTGCCCTTCCCAGGCAGCCGGATCGTGAACGTCCTCGTCGGCCGGCGCGATGTTGTAGTCGCCGAGCACGGCAAGTCGGGGATGCTTCGACAGTTCCGTCTCCAACCACCGCGTGAGCGCCGCGAGCCAGCCGAGCTTGTACCGGTACTTGTCCGAATCGACGCTCTGCCCGTTCGGCACGTACACGCACACGAGCCGGACGCCGCCGACGCTGGCGGAAAGAACGCGCCGCTGATCGTCTTCGTACCCCGGAATCCCCGCCAGCGGTTCCAGCAAAGGTTGGCGCGCCAGGATCGCGACCCCGTTGTATGTCTTCTGCCCGGACCGGATGAAGTGGTAGCCCGTCGCCTCGATCTCCGCAGCAGGAAACGCTGCGTCTTCGACCTTGGTTTCCTGGAGGCAGACAGCATCCGGCTGTTCGCGACCCAGCCATTCGACCAGATGCGGCATGCGCACCTTGAGCGAATTCACGTTCCAGGTGGCGATCTTCATCGGCGAGGTCCGGTCAAGGCTTCTCGGTCCTGCCGCCGGGCGCCGCACCACCGGACTCTTCCGTGGACGCCTTGATCGAATCCGGCGAGGTCGAACCGGCATCGCTCGCGGGTTTGGGGGGCGACTTCCTCGCCTTGGGCGGCACGCGGAGCGTGCGTCCCGCCTTGGGATACCCGGCCGAATCGAGGGCTGCATTCCAGAGCCCTTCCTCCCATCCCCTGGTCAAGGACTTGCCGACCATCAGGATCGGGACTTCGATGGTCGAGGCGCCCGTGAGCTTCAGGATCTCGGCCTGCACGGCCGCCTCCTGGGCATTCTTTTCCGAATACGGGACGCCCCGCTTCTCGAGGAGTTCACGCGCGTCGGTGCAGGACTTGCCGCAATCCGTGGCGAACATCACCACCGGAAACGTCTTCATCGCCATCTGCGTTTCATAGGGCAGCGGTCCGGTCCCGGCGCGCATCCCGAGCTTCTTCTGTTCGACGCTCCTGGCATCGCCGGGAGGCGGTTTGTCCGTGTAGAAGACACGGCCGTTCGCGTCGGTCCACCGATACAGCTTCTGCTGCGCCTGTGCGACGCCCGAACTGATCGCGAGAACGACGCCGAGCAAGACGATGCTTCTCATGTTCCCTCCCCGCCGGCGGGAAAACCGGCTTCGATCACGCCGGAACCATGCCATTGTGCCGCAGCAGCGCGTCGATCGAGGGCTCCCGACCACGGAACGCGACAAACGACTCCATCGCCGGCCGGCTGCCGCCCACACCGAGAATCTCGCGCCGGAAACGTCCGCCCGTCGCAGGATCGAGGACGCCGTTCTCCTCGAACAAACTGTAGGCATCCGCGGAAAGCACCTCCGCCCACTTGTAGCTGTAGTAGCCGGCGGCGTATCCGCCCGCGAAGATGTGCGAAAAGCCGTGGCCGAAACGGTTGTAGGGCGGCGGGACGATGACGGCCACTTCGCGCCTCACGTCACGGAGAATCTGCGCCACGCAGTCGATGTCGGCAGGGTCGGCCTCGTGGTGCACCCGCATGTCGAACAGCGCGAACTCGAGTTGCCTGACCATCTGCATGCCGCTCTGGAAATTTCGGGCGGCCACCATCTTGTCGTACAGCGCACGCGGCAGCGGCTCGCCCGACACCGAGTGCGACGTCATGTGGGCGAGAACCTCCCACTCCCAGCAGAAGTTCTCCATGAACTGGCTGGGAAGTTCCACGGCATCCCACTCGACGCCGTTGATGCCGGAGACGGCGAGGTCGTCCACGCGGGTGAGCAGGTGGTGCAGTCCGTGTCCGAACTCATGGAAGAGCGTGGTCACCTCGTCGTGGGTGAAGAGCGCGGGCTGTCCGTCCGCCGGGCCCGAGAAGTTGCAATTCAGATAGGCCACCGGGGTCTGGATCCCGGCGGTCACGCGTCGCCGCGCCATGGCGTCGTCCATCCAGGCACCGCCGCGCTTCGTGGCCCGCGCGTAGAGATCCACGTAGAACTGCCCGACGAGCACCCCTTCCCGATCGGAGAGCCGGTAGAACCGCGCATCGGGATGCCAGACGGGCGCCGCTTCACGTTCGATGCGAAGGTCGTACAAGGACTCGATGACCCGGAACATCCCGGCCATCACGCGATCCTCCGGGAAGTACTGCTTCACCTCCTGGTCGGAGAAGTCATAGCGCGCCACGCGCAGCTTCTCCGAGGCCCACGCCACATCCCAGGATTCGAGCTTCTCGATGCCCAGATCGTCGCGCGCGAAATCGGACAGTTCCCGGAAGTCGCGCTCGGCGAACGGTTTCGCGCGCGCGGCAAGGTCACGCAGGAAATCGAGTACCTGTCGAGGTGTCTCCGCCATCTTGGGGACCAGGGAAAGCTCGGCAAAACTGCGGTAGCCGAGCAGCAGCGCCTCTTCCCGGCGCAGCGCCAGGATGTCCGCCATGACCTGCGTGTTGTCCAGCATCGGATCGCCCAGCTCCGACGCCCGCGTCGCGTACGCGCGATACATGCGCTCGCGCAGCGGACGGAAGTCCGCGTACTGCAGCACCGGCAGATACGACGGCATGTGCAGCGTGAACTTCCAGCCGTCCCGGCCATCGGCCCGGGCCTGTGCCTTCGCAACGTCGAGGACGTCACCCGGGATGCCGCGAACTTCATCGGCATCGCCCGCATAGAGCGCGAATGCGTTGGTCGCATCGAGCACGTTGTCGCTGAATCGCGAGGACAACTCCGCGAGCTTCTCCGCCACCTCCTTGAATCGCGCTTTCTGGTCCGCGGGCAGTTCGGCGCCGCCGAGACGGAAGTCACGCACGCGATTCTCGACGATCCGACGCCGCGCGCTCGTCAGCGAACCGAACGCCGCCGAGTCCCGCAACGCCTTGTACTTGGCGAACAGCGCTTCGTTCTGCGCGAGTTCCGCGCCGTATTGCGCGATCTTCGGCAGATTGCCATTGAAGGCGTCGCGCAGTTCGGGGCTGTTCATGACGGCGTTCAGGTGGCCCACCTGGCCCCAGGCACGGTAGAGCCGCTCGTTGGCATCCTCCAGCGGTTGAACGAACCGGTCCCAGTCGTTCGCGGCCGGATCGGCGGCAATGCGCTCGATGAGTGCCCGATTCTCGGCGAGCAATTGATCGACGGCAGGCGTCACGAACACCGGTTGAAAGTCGGCGAAGCGAGGCAGGCCGGAGAAGTCGAGCAGAGGATTCGATGGGGTCATGAGGGTCGGCAGGCAGCTGGTAGGGTCAAGCGTCGGACGGATTTCCCGTCCGAGAGTTCAGGCGCGGAAAGCCATGCGCCCGTCGATGAACGTGTAACGGACGCGACCCGCCAATTCGTAGCCCAGGTAGGGCGTGTTCTTGCCCTGGCTGCGCAGACTTGCGCGCTCGACGAGCCAGCGCTCCGTCGGATCGAAGACGCACAGATCCGCTACCGCGCCGACGGACAGGGAAGGCTCGGGCAGACCGAGCACCCGCGCCGGTCCGACCGTCACGGATCGAAGCGCGCCCGCGAGACCGAGCCGGTCCGCCCCCCATTTCAGTGCCAGCGGCAGCAGCGTCTCGAGCCCCGACGCCCCGGATTCCGCCTCGGCGAAGGGCACCGTCTTGCCATCCTCGTCCACCGGCGTGTGATCCGAACAGAGCGCGTCGATCGTCCCGTCCGCCAGGCCGCGTGCGAGTGCGTCCCGGTCCCGCGCGCTGCGAAGCGGCGGCGTCAGCCGGTGGTGGGCATCGAAGAAGCCGATGTCCATTTCCGTCAAGTGAACGTGGTGGGATGTGACGTCACAGGTGACGGCAATGCCCTCTTGCTTGGCGCGCCGGATCATCTCGACGGCGTCCGCCGTCGACAGCCGGCAAAGATGCAGTCTCGCGCCGGTCTCCCGGGCCAGCAGGAGCAGTGACGCCACGGCGACGGTTTCGGCGACGACGGGAATGCCGGGCAAACCGAGACGTGTGGCGACCTCGCCATCGTGGGCGACGCCGCCGGCGGCGAGCCCCTGATCGAGAGGATGCACCCAGACGGGCAGACGGAACGTGGCCGCGTACTGAAACGCCCGGTAGGTGACGCTGAGATCCGCAAACGGGCGATCCACTTGCGAGAACGCGATGCAGCCCGCCTCCGCGAGTTCGTTCAGTTCGGCCAGACGCTTTCCACCCAACCCTTGCGTCAGGGCGCCGACGGGATGCACGCGAGTCAACGCCAGGCTGGCGGCCCGACGCTTGAGCATCTCGACGAGACCGGGCTCATCGAGCGCCGGTTCGGTATCGGGCGGGCAGGCCAGCGTGGTGATGCCGCTCGCTGCCGCAGCGGCCAATTCGCTCTCGAGCGTCGCCCGGTATTCGAATCCGGGCTCCCGCAGTCTCACGGCAAGATCGATGAGCCCCGGGGCGACGATCAGACCGGTCGCATCGATGTCGGTGTCGGCCCTGAAGCCGTCGGGCGGACGGCCCACCGCGACGATTCGTCCCTCGGCCAGATGGAGGTCGTCTCTCGACTCGCCGCCCGTTGCGGGATCGACCAGCTGACCATTCCGGATCGTGATGTGCATCGTCGTCACCCGTTGCCCGCGAGAATCGCCATCACGGCCATCCGCACCGCGATACCGAACGTCACTTGCGGCAGGATCACCGACTGTGCGCCGTCGGCCACCGACGAATCGATCTCGACGCCGCGGTTCATGGGCCCCGGATGCATCACGATCGCGTCCGACTTCGCCAGAGCGGTCCGCTCGGGCGTCAGACCGTAGGTCTTGAAGTATTCCTGCGGCGAGGGCAGGAGCGCGCCGTTCATTCTTTCGTTCTGCAGCCGAAGCATCATGACCACGTCCACGCCCTTCAGTCCCTCGTCCATGTCGTGGAACACCCGGACCCCGAGTTTCTCGATGTTGGACGGGACGAGCGTCTTGGGCCCGATGACGCGAACCTCGGGGACACCCAGCGTCGTCAGTGCATGGATTTCCGATCGCGCCACGCGCGAGTGCAGCAGATCGCCGACGATCGCGACGGTGAGTCCGGTCAGGTCGGGCTTGTAGTGCCGGATCGTGTACACGTCCAGCAATCCCTGGGTCGGATGCGAGTGACGACCGTCACCGGCATTGATGACATGGATCTCGGGGGCGACGTGCTGTGCGATCAGGTGGGGCGCGCCGCTCGACGCATGGCGCACCACGAACATGTCGGCATGCATGGCGGCAAGATTGGCCACCGTGTCGAGCAGCGATTCGCCCTTCGTCTGGGACGAGGTCGCAATGTTCAGGTTGAGCACGTCGGCGGAGAGTCGCTTGGCGGCGATCTCGAACGTCGTCCGCGTCCGGGTCGACGGTTCGAAGAACAGATTGAAGACCGACTTGCCGCGCAGCAGCGGGACCTTCTTGATCTCGCGTTCGGCCACGGAAACGAAGGAACGGGCCGTATCGAGGATGTGCAGCAGAATGTCACGGGGCAGGCCTTCGATCGACAGCAAGTGCTGCAACTCGCCGTTCGCATTGAGCTGGGGATTACGTGGCAACGGCGTCCTCCGCGTAGGCGAGGGCGAGTCGACCATTCTCTCCCCGTCCAAGAACGAGCATGGGCGCCCCCGCTTCGAGCATGAGAAGCCCACCCAGGTACTGCGCGCAGATCGGCAGTTGACGTCCGCCGCGGTCGACCAGCGCCGCAAGGCTGACCGAACCGGGACGACCGTAGTCGAACAGGACGTTCAGCGCTGCCCGGACGGTTCGCCCGGTGTAGAGCACGTCATCGACGAGGATGACGTTGCGCCCGTTGACGTCGAACGGAAGCTCCGAAGGACGTACGCCGGGTTTCAGGCCCCGCTGCTTGAAGTCGTCCCGATAGAACGCGACATCGATCTCTCCCACGGGGACGGCGAGCCCGAGGGCTTCGTGGAGGCGGCGCGCCAGCCACACGCCCCCGGTGTGGATCCCCACGAGCGCGGTCTCCGGGCCGACGGCCGGCCGGATCTTCTCGAGCAGGGAGCCGAACAGTACTTCGGCGTCAGGCAGTGGCATGTGCACCATCGAGGAATCCTTGGAGTATTTCCTTTGCCGCAAAGCTGTCCAGGTGGGCCTTCTGGCGAGCCCCTCGGACACCGGCCGTCGCGAGCGACAGACTGGCCGCGTGGGAAGTGAAGCGCTCGTCCTCGAACTCCACCGGGAGGACGAAGCGACGCGCCAGTTCGGCGGCAAATGCACGTACCGTGGGCGCCAGGGCGTGCTCGGCATCGCCTTCCGCGACGGGCATCCCCACCACGAACATGACAGGCTGCCACTCCGCAACCAGTCGCCCGATCAGACGCAGGCGTTCGGCATCGTCACTGGTGCGCACGGTATCGAGCGGATGAGCAATGGCGACGGCGAAGTCGGCGATGGCCACACCGGTCCGGCGCGCACCGAAATCGATGCCCATCACGGCTCCCTGGCAGGGACGCTCAGGCATGCCCCGCCTCTTCCGACAGGAACGCGGGATTGATGCCGAGGAGTTCGAGTGCCGCCTGCAACCGCGCTTCCGGCGCCAGATCGAACATCACATCCGGGCGTGCGGCAACGGTGAGCCAGGCGTTCTGTCCGATCTCGTCTTCCAGTTGCCCCGCGGCCCAGCCCGCGTAGCCCAGAGAGACGATCAGTCGTTCCGGGCCGTCACCTGCGGCCACCGCTTCCAGGATGTCGCGCGACGTGGTCAGACCCACATCGTCCGCCACCGGAAGCGAGGATTTCCACTGGCCCAGCGGCCGGTGGAGGACGAATCCGCGATCGGTCTGGACCGGCCCTCCGAAATAGACGGGCTGGCCGTGCAGGCGGCCGTCGGCCAGTTCGAGATCGACTTCCGAGAAGAGTGCCTTCAGCGTCATCTCGAGCGGGCGATTGACGACCACACCGAGCGCGCCCTGGTCGTTGTGCTCACAGATGTAGGTGAGCGTGTGCGCGAAGTTGGGATCGACCATGTTCGGCATGGCGATCAGGAAGTGATGGGTCAGGTTCACGGCGAGCACGAAACGCGGCCGATGCCGCGACGGCGACTATTCTAGCCGCCCATGGCGCCGCAGTCTCCGCGGTTCCGGAACGACCGCAGTCCGGGTAACATCCTGCGGGTTTTGAGACGCAGGTTGGCTCTTGCGTCCGCCTGCAGCGGCGGACTTCTCGAGAGGGTCGGAACGCTGGCTACCGAGCAGGAAATCGCAAACTTTCTCGCGGAAGTCGAACGCCGCGCGTTCAAGCACGCCGTCTACGCAGTCCGCAACGACGAGATCGCGCTCGATATCGTGCAGGACTCGATGATGAAGCTGGCGGAGAAGTATTCGCACAAGCCGGCCGAGGAACTGCCGCTGCTGTTCCAGAGGATTCTCCAGAACACGGTGCGGGACCATTTCCGCCGCCAGAAGGTGCGCGGGCCATGGAGCACGCTCCTGTCGTCCCTGGCACCGGACGACGACGAGGACGCCGATCCGCTGGATCATCTGGAAGTCGACGAAGGCCGCAATCGCGAGGGGACGCCCGCCGAGCAGGTGGAACGCGGCGAGATCGCCGCCCTCATCGGCGAAGCTCTCGAGAAGTTGCCCAATCGTCAACGAGAGGCTTTTTTGCTTCGTTACTGGGAAGAGTTGGACGTCGCGGAAACCGCGCAGGCCATGGGTTGCTCGGAGGGCAGCGTCAAGACGCATTGCTCTCGGGCGACCCATTCCATTGCGGCGTTCCTGCGCAAGAGGGGGATAGAACCATGAACGAAGGCGAGTTGGGCGGCCGCATCGCCCGTTACCTCGACGCGGCCGTCGAGGATCTCGACCCTCGCATTCTCCGCCGCCTGCGCGCCGGGCGCGAGGCTGCGCTGGAGCGTGTGCGGGAATCCGAAGTCGCTCCGGAAGTCGCCTGGTCGACCAGCGGCCCGGCAGCCCGGCTGTCGGGTGCAGGGGATCCCGGCGGCGCGCGGGTGCTGATTCCGGCCGCACTGCTGCTGATGGCGCTGATCGGCCTGTCCCTGTGGCAGGAAACCCGCCTGCGCCCCGAAGCCACCGACGAGTTCGAGTTGCTGTCCGACGATGACCTTCCTCTGAATGCATATCTCGACAAGGGGTTCCAGCAATGGATTTCCGGTTCCCTGCGGCGCTAGCGTTCGTCGTCGCCCTGTCCTTCGCCGAGATCTCGTTCGGCCAGACCCCTCGCACCTGGTCCCAGTTGACGCCTCAGCAACGAGCCGTGCTTCAGCCCCTCGAACGGGACTGGGACACCCTGGAGCCGGAACGACGCGAACGCTGGCTCGCGCTCGCCCGGAAATTCCCGACGCTGGCCGCCGATCAGCAGGAGCGCCTCCAGAAGCGGATGCGCCATTGGGCCTCCCTGTCACCGCAAGAGCGGGCAGAGGCCCGGGAGATATTCAAGCGGCTGCAGAAGCTTCCTCCCGAGAAGCGACAGGAAGTCCTTCAGAAGTGGCAGGAATACGAACAATTCCCGGCCGAACTCAAGGATGCCTTGCGAGACGCCCGGGCGCGAACACAGTGACACGCTTGCGGCGCCCCGCATGACGGCGAGCGATACCGCACGGTCTGCGGAATCCCCGACCCTCGCGGGACTCTGGCCGAGATTCGGGGCCATCGTCTACGACGGCCTCCTCGTCTTCGGCATCGCGTTCATCGCGTCCTGGGTGTTCGTCGTGCTGTCCGGTGATGCCAGCCAGGGAGTTCACCGTCGGGTCCATCAGCTCTATCTGGCCGTCGTTCTCGGCGCGTACTTCGTCACCTGCTGGCGTTGGTCGGGCCAGACCCTGGCCATGAAAACGTGGGGATTGCGCGTCGTCGGGTCGGACGGCGGCCGGATGACCTTGCCGCAGGCGGTCATTCGATACCTCCTGGCGCTGGTCTTCCTGATCGGAGCAGCCGCCGGCTTCCTCTGGGCGTTCGTGGATCGGGATCGACAGTTCCTGCACGATCGCCTGCTGGGTACCCGGATCATCCGGGCGCCCATCTGAGCTGATTGCGGCTCGGCGCCGCGCCCCCTCCTACCGGCGCTCCATCCACCAAATCATGCCCAGCCCGACCGCCAGGAACAGCGCGGTCGGGAAGGCAGCACTGAAGAGCGGGTGCCAGGCATTCAGGAGCCCCAGGTGACCGAAGAGCCGCGAAACGAGGTGGAACCCGAGGCCGACCATGATGCCGACGAAGATCTTGCCGCTGATGCCTCCTTCCCGGATGCGCACGTAGGCAAAAGGCAGCGCCAAGCTCATCATGACGATCACCGCGAAGGGATAGGCGAGCTTCGTATAGAGCGCGATCTCGTGTCGCTCGGTGGCCTGACGATTCTCCCGCAGGTGGTCCAGGTAGGCGAACAGACTCGCGACGGACATCTTCTCGGGCACGACCATCAGCACGTTCAGGATCGATGGGTTGAGCACCGAATGCCACTCGGCCTCGGCTTCCCGGCTTGCGCTTGTGCGGGTCTCCTCGAATCGCGTTCGGACCACGTCCTGCAGGCGCCAGCGGTCGCTCCCCCGATATTGCCCGGTCCTCGCCTCGCTGACGGACTTCAACCGGTATTTCCCGTCGAACTCGTAGATGTGCACCCGGGCAAGCGATGCGTCGGGTCCGACCTGGGCCACGTTCACGAAGCTGTTGTCGTCCTTCACCCACAGTCCGGACCGGAACTCCTGGGCGACCACGCCGGTGTTCGTCGCTTTGAGCAGAAGCCGCTGCGCTGCTGCTTCGGAGATCGGGGTGACGAACTCCCCGACGACGAACGTCAGGATGGCAAACAGCAGGCCCAGGGGTAGCAGGATCAACATCATGGCGCCTGCCGACAGCCCGGACACGCGCATCACCGTGTACTCGGAATGCGCGACGAGTTGCGCCAACGCGAACAGCGTCCCCAGCAGGGCGGCGATCGGAAACAGTTCGTAGACATGACCGGGTACCGACAATGCCACCTTGAGCAGGGCAAGTGAGAGCCGGTACTTGCCGCGGTCCAGTTCTCCCAGCTCCTGGATGAAGTCGAAGAACGAGAACAGCATCAGCAGCGCCACGAACACGAGGACCGTGGAACCCAGAACGTGCTTCGTGATGTACCGGCGCAACGTCCTCACTTGCGCCCCAGACGTGAAAGTGGCGTCACTGCGAGACGGCGCCAGAGCAGGAACACGAGCACCCCGATCATCGCTACGTGGACTGCGCCCCACCCGATCCAGGGCGGTATCTTCCCCTGTCCGACCCACGACTGGGAAATGGACATCAGGTTGCTGTAGACCATGTAGAGGAGGATTGCGACGATGAGGTTCAGCGACCGCCCGGCGCGGGGGTTCACGAAACTCATGGGAATCGCGAGCAGCGAGAGGACCAGCGCGCTCGCCGGGATTCCCACACGCCAGATGAGTTCCGCCTGATTCTCCCGCGTGGGCTGCCGCAGCAGGTCGAGGGACGGCACCGAACTCATCGTCGGCACGTATTTCTTCGATTCCTTCGTCTCGATCCGGATGGCATACCGTTCGAACTCGGTGATCCGGTACTCCGCCGACCCGGGCTGCCCTTCGTAGCGGCGTCCGTTCAGCAAGACCAGGAAGCGGTCGCCGTTGGCCACCGTCTCGGAGTACCCGCGCGAAGCGACCATCACACCGGCCCGCTCGTGCTGCTTGGAGTGAACGAAGATGTTGGCCACCATCGACAGGTCACCCGTCAGCCGTTCGACGAAGTAGACCCGATCCGCCTGCTTGGACTCCTTGAAGATCCCCGGCGAGATGGCCGAGACATCGTCACGGTTCTCGATCTGATGTCGGAACACTTCGGCTTTTCGGACGGCCCAGGGGGACAGCGCGAGGGACAGCAGACCCGTCAGCAGCACGAACGGGATCGCGAACGTCAACACGGGACGGATCCACGACAACAGACTGCGCCCCGAGACAAACCACACGACCATCTCGGAATCGCGATAGCTCCGGGTGAGCACCGTCAGGACGGCGATGAATACCGTGAGGGAAAGCAGGATCGGAAGGTATCGGAGTGCCGCAAGCCCCAACAGGATGAGCACGCCGTCGGGCGGGATCGTGCCCTGGGCCGCCCATCCGAGCATGCGGATCAGCTGCGTCGTGATGGTGATCATCAGGAGCACCACGAACACCACCGCGCCGGTGTTGGCGAAATCCCTGAGTAGTGCGCGATGGAAGATCACAACTTTGACTATTGTCGGACGCGCCGGGGATAATTATCGAGATCCCGCGCATGCAACCGGCAGCACCTGAGGCTGCGGCGCGCTGCGACCAGGCAGCCATCCGTGTGGAAATCCGGGGGCCGGCCATGCGCTGCTCCGGCCGGGGCCCATCTCAATTCGATACTAGCAGGAGAATCCGTGGAATTCAGCCTGAAGCAGTCTCTGCCGGAGCGTGCACGCACCGCCTGCGTGATCGTCGGTCTGTTCGATGACGGAACCTGGACGCCGTCGGGCGCCAGTCTCGATCGAGTGGCCGGCGGCCACCTGACGATGCTCATCCGCCGCGGTGATCTGAAAGGCAAGGCCGGCACCTGCACCATCGTCCACGCCGTGCCGGACATCGCGGCAACCCGGGTCGCGGTCGTGGGTCTCGGGAAGCCGGGCAAGCTGACGCTCAAGGGCTTCCGGGAGGCGATCACCGCAGCCATCAAGTCCGTCGCCGGCACCGGCGCCAAGGATGCGGTGGCGTACGCTTTGGAATGGGAAGCCGAGGGTACATCCACGGCGGATCGCGCCCTGCAGGCCGTGCTCTGCGCACAGGAATCCACGTACCGATTCGACCGGTTGAAGAGCAGGAAGGAAGATTCGCCTGCCGATCTGGCCCGCCTGGCGCTCGGCACCGGTGGCAAACCGACGGCCGCCGAGACGCGCGCCGTCGAGCAGGGCGTTGCCTTCGCCGCAGGGGTGTCGCTGGCCAAGGACCTCGGCAATCTCCCGAGCAATCTGTGCACGCCGACCTATCTGGCGCAGACCGCCCGCGAAATCGGAAAGGCGCACAAGGTCAAAGTCACGGTCCTCGAGCGCCGCGACCTGGAAAAACTCGGCATGGGGTCGTTCCTGTCCGTCACTCGCGGCTCGGCGGAACCGCCGAAATTCATCGTCATGGAATACGCGGGCGGCGCACGCAAGGACAAGCCCGTGGTCCTCGTCGGCAAGGGCATCACGTTCGACACGGGCGGGATCTCCCTGAAACCGGCCGGCGACATGGACGAGATGAAATACGACATGTCCGGCGCGGGCAGCGTGCTGGGCACGATGAAGGCAGTGTCGGGCATGGGACTCCCGGTCAACCTGGTCGGTCTGATTCCCGCCTGCGAGAACATGCCCAGCGGCACGGCGACAAAGCCGGGCGACATCGTCACGTCGATGTCGGGCCAGACGATCGAGGTGCTCAACACCGACGCGGAAGGCCGCCTGATCCTTTGCGACGCCTTGACCTACGCGGAACGCTTTGCACCTTCTGCAGTGATCGACATCGCCACATTGACGGGCGCCTGCGTCATCGCGCTCGGTCATGTTGCGGCGGGCATGTACGCGAACAACGACGAGCTTGGCGGGGAACTGGAAGCCGCCGGGACCGCGTCCTGGGACCGGGTGTGGCGCATGCCCCTGTGGGATGACTACCAGGAGCAGTTGAAGAGTCCGTTCGCGGACATCGCGAACATCGGCGGACGTCCGGCGGGGAGTGTCACGGCGGCGTGCTTCCTCTCGCGCTTCGCGACCAAGTATCCGTGGGCGCATCTCGACATTGCCGGGACGGCCTGGAAGTCCGGACGCGACAAGGGGTCGACGGGTCGTCCGGTTCCGCTGCTCACGACGCTCCTGATGCGACGGGCAGGCAAGTAGCGGAGACTGGTCGGGTGACCCAGATCGACTTCTACACGCGCGTTGCGCAGAAGCTGCAGACGGCCTGTGCACTTTGCGCGAAGGCCGTCGCGCGCAACCTGCGCGTGATGGTGCTGACGCCCGATGCTGAAACGACGGAACGTCTCGATCGGATGCTCTGGACCCACCCGGCCACGGGCTTTCTCCCGCACGTTCGCGCGCGTCATCGACTGGCATCGCAGACACCCGTGATCGTCGATCACGACATGCAGGGGTTCGACGGGGAAGAGTTGCTGCTCAACCTCCGGATCGACACCCCGGAGGCCTTCAGTCGTTTCCAGCGCCTCATCGAGATCGTGTCCGTCGAGGAATCCGATGTCGTCGCCGCCCGGAATCGGTATCGCTTCTATCGGGATCGCGGATATGACATCCGATCCCACGATTTGAGCCGGATGGGCCAATAGCGCCATGTCCGACCCTGCCGGCCCGGACGACGCCGTCGACAACCGCCTGCTGGATGAAGCGGACTTCCTGATCCGGCGTCACCGCGCCGAGGGCCCCGATCTCCGCGCCCCGGAACCGGTCGCGACACCGGCGCCCGTCGACCGGATTCCGACGCTGACTGACCTGGTCGCGCCCGGGCGGGTCGGGGTCGACCCCCAGGCGCCGATGGATCGTTCCTCCCCGGCGGCATTGCCGACGCGCCCCCGGGCAGCGCTGTCCGAATCGGCGTTGGCGGCGGCGGTGCTGGAACGGCTCGAGCAGCGCTTCGAGCGGGACCTCGACAGCCTGATCGAGCAGCGCATCCTTCCGGAACTGGCCGGCTCGATCGACTACGCGCTGAGTGTCATCAAGCGGGATCTGGAACAAGCGCTGCGCGCGTGGATCCGCGAGGCCGTCGAACAGGCACGTCACGACGGAGACGGCACGGCATCTCCCGATGGTCGGGACGCCAGCGGCGAATCGCCGATCGAGACCCGGCCGCTATAATCGCCGGTTTCCTGTTGCAACCCTCCTCCGGGCCCCCATGGACCTCGCAAAAAGCTTCGAACCCGCCGAGATCGAGCGGCGCTGGTATCCGTTCTGGGAAAGCAAGGGTTACTTCGACGCCGGTCGCGACGCCACCCGGCCCTCGTTCTGCGTTCAACTCCCGCCCCCGAACGTCACCGGCACGCTTCACATGGGTCATGCATTCAATCAGACCATCATGGATGCGCTGACCCGCTATCACCGGATGCGCGGGTTCAACACCCTGTGGCTCCCGGGAACGGATCACGCCGGCATCGCAACGCAGATCGTCGTGGAGCGTCAGTTGGAAGCCCAGGGCCTCGCCCGCCGCGAACTCGGGCGCCCCGGCTTCATCGAGAGGGTCTGGGCATGGAAGGAGCGATCCGGGTCCACCATCACACAGCAGATGCGGCGGCTCGGAGACTCCTGCGACTGGCAGCGCGAGTACTTCACGATGGATGCGAAGCTCTCGCCGGTGGTCACCGAAACCTTCGTCCGTCTGTATGACCAAGGCCTGATCTACCGGGGAAAACGGCTGGTCAACTGGGATCCGGTGCTGCGCACTGCCGTGTCGGATCTGGAGGTCGAGAGCGAGGAGGAGGACGGGCGCCTCTGGCATCTTCTCTACCCGTTTGCCGACGGTCCGATCGACGGCGTCCGCGGATTGGTCGTCGCCACGACCCGCCCGGAAACAATGCTGGGCGACGTTGCCGTGGCCGTGCATCCAGAGGACGAGCGCTATCGGCACCTGATCGGCAAGTCGCTGACGCTGCCGCTCACGGAGCGCGTGATTCCGATCATCGCGGATGCGTACGTGGATCGGGAATTCGGTACCGGCTGCGTCAAGATCACGCCCGCGCACGACGCCAACGACTACGCGGTCGGGCAGCGACACGGCCTCCCGCAGATCAACATCTTCACGCTCGACGCGAAGATCAACGACAACGGCCCCGAGACGTATCGCGGACTCGACCGCTACGACGCGCGCAAGCGCATCGTGGCGGATCTGGAGGGTGCCGGTCTGCTGGAGAGCACCAAGGCGCACAAGATGATGGTCCCGCGCTGCGCACGCACCGGCGCCGTCGTCGAACCCATGCTGACCGACCAGTGGTTCGTGGCCATGTCGGCGCCGGCGCCGGCGGGAACGCACTTTCCCGGGAAGTCCATCGCCGAAGTCGCGCTCGACGTCGTGAGGAAGGGTGACGTCCGCTTCTATCCGGAAAACTGGATCAACGTCTACAACCAGTGGCTGAACAACATCCAGGACTGGTGCATCTCGCGACAACTGTGGTGGGGCCACCAGATTCCCGCGTGGTACGACCCGGCGGGCAACGTCTACGTCGGGCGTTCCGAAGAGGAAGTCCGTGCGCACCACGCCGACCGCCTTGCAGCGGACGCGAAGCTCACCCGCGACGAGGACGTGCTCGACACGTGGTTCTCATCCGCGCTGGTCTGCCACTCGACGCTCGGCTGGCCCACGCCTGAAGGCAAGGACGAGACCGCCTACGACCTGTACCTGCCGTCCTCCGTGCTGGTGACAGGCTTCGACATCATCTTCTTCTGGGTCGCCCGGATGATCATGATGACGACCCACTTCACCGGACGGGTGCCGTTCCGCCATGTCTACATTCACGGCCTGATTCGCGATGCCGAAGGCAAGAAGATGTCCAAGTCCGAGGGCAACACGCTCGACCCGGTGGACCTCATCGACGGCATCGCTCTGGAACCGCTGCTGAAGAAGCGCACGACCGGATTGAGAAAGCCCGAAGACGCACCGCGCATCGAGACGAAGACACGACGCGAGTTTCCGGATGGCATTCCTGCCTTCGGCGCGGACGCACTCCGATTCACGATGGCCGCGTACGCGACGCTCGGACGCAACATCAACTTCGACCTGAAGCGCTGCGAGGGCTACCGCAACTTCTGCAACAAGCTGTGGAACGCGACGCGCTTCGTCCTGATGAACACGGCCGACAAGGATGTCGGTCTCGACGACTCGGCACCGGTCGCCTTGTCTGCCGTCGACCGCTGGATCGTCAGCGAGCTGCAGCGCGTCGAAGCGGAACTGGACAAGGCGTTCGCGGAGTACCGCCTCGACAACGTTGCCAATGCAATCTACCGCTTTGTCTGGGACGAGTATTGCGACTGGTATCTCGAACTGGCCAAGGTCCAATTGCAGACGGGCGATGAAGCAACCCAACGCGGTACCCGTCGCACGCTGGTCAGAGTCCTCGAGGCGATGCTGAGGCTGGCGCATCCGGTCATTCCGTTCATCACCGAGGAACTGTGGCAGAAGGTGCGCCCCCTCGCGGGCAAGACGGGAGAGAGCATCAGCGTGGCGCCCTACCCGCGGTCCGAGACTTCGAAGATGGACGACGCTGCCGAACGGTTCGTTCAAGTCCTGAAGGGGCTCGTGGACGCGAGCCGCAACCTGCGCGGCGAAATGGAGGTCGGCCCCGGCGTCAAGGTTCCGCTGGTCGCGGCCGGCGACCCGTCGGTCATCGCACCGCATGCGCCCTATCTTCAGTCCCTCGCGCGCCTCTCCGAGGTGAAGATCTCGTCCGCGCTTCCGGAAGCGGACGCACCCATCGCCGTGGTCGGCGACATCCGGCTGATGCTGCACGTCGAGGTCGACGTCGCGGCCGAGCGTGAGCGGCTCGCCAAGGAAGTGGCACGGCTCGAAGCCGAAGTCACCAAATGCCGATCGAAACTGAGCAACGCTTCCTTCGTCGATCGCGCCCCGCCGAAGGTGGTCGAACAGGAGCGCGACCGTCTCGCCGGATTCGAGAGCACGCTGGCGAAATTGCGTCCGCAACTGGACAAGCTCGCAGCGCGTTAGCAAACGCGGCGGGCCGGTGAGGTCTTTCGCGCACCTGCCCGCCCTGCGCTCGTTCCGCCATGCGGCTTTTCGGCGGTTCTATGCGGGCCAGACCCTGTCGGTCATCGGTTCCTGGATCCAGACGATTGCGCTCGGTTGGCTGGTCTACCGCCTCACCGCATCGCCTCTGCTGCTCGGACTGACGACGTTCCTGACCCAGGCGCCCATCCTGTTCCTCACACCGGTGGCGGGCGTGCTGACGGATCGCGTGGACCGCCGCGCACTGCTCGTCGTCACGCAGGCCTTGCTGGCCGTGCAGGCCGCTTCGCTGGGTGCGTTGACGCTGCTCGACTACGCTTCGGTTCCGGTGCTGCTCGCCGCCTCCGCAGTTCAAGGATTCATCACCGCATTCGAAACACCGGCCCGCCAGTCCTTCCTGAGCGTCCTGGTTCCCGATCGGACCGATCTGCCGAACGCGATCGCTCTGAACTCGTTCCTGATGAACAGTGGTCGCCTGATCGGCCCCGGTATCGCGGGGCTGCTCCTGGCGATCACCTCCGAGGGTGTCTGCTTCCTGGTGAACAGCGTGAGCTTCCTCGCCGTCATCGCGGTCGTGCGCAAGATACGGGCGCCACGGCCGTCGGACGGCGGGGTCAGGACGGTCGGGCATGAGGGCTTCCTGCACGGGTTACGGGACGCGTGGCGCTTTCGTCCGGCCCGGGTGCTGTTGCCCTTCGTGATGACCATCAGTCTATTTGCAAGCCCCTACGCCACGCTGATGCCAGCCGTCGTCAAGGAAGTCCTGCGCGGCGGACCGGGAACCTTGGGACTGTTCGTCGGCATGGCGGGGTTCGGCGGATTGTGTGGCACCGCGATGCTGGCCGCATGGCGTGACGTGCATTCCCTTCCCCGCGTCACCGTGGCGACTTGCGCGCTGACAGGGTTGGCACTCACGGCCTTCGCGCTGTCTCCGTTCTATTGGCTGTCACTGATCGCCATGCCGGCCATCGGCTTCGGCATCATCGCGACGGCTGCGTCGGTCAACATGCTGCTGCAGACCGTGACTCCGCCGGAACGACGCGGTCGCGTGATCGGCCTCTACATCAGCGCATTCCTGGGCCTCGCACCGTTCGGTGCGCTGCTGGCGGGCTTCCTCGCTTCGTGGGTCGGCGCCCTGACGACGATCGGCACCGGAGGCAGCTTGTGTCTGCTTGCCAGCGTGGCGCTGCGCCGCTCGGCACACTCGGCCACGAGAGACCTCGAGAAATAGAACGCACAAAAGAAAACGGGCACCCGAAGGTGCCCGCTTTCAAACCCACTGCGACCTGACGGTCGCGTCAGGCTTAGAACGAGTGCTTGACCAGCAGGGCGATGCTCTTGCCGTCGGCACCGGGGCCCGCGGAGGGGCTGCCGATGTTGACGTAGGAGGCCAGTTCCTTGTTGTTCGTCAGCGAACCGTAGAACAGGAGCTGCGTCTGCTTGCTCAGGTTGTGCGCGTAACCGCCGGTGACCATCGTCGCGCCGGTCTTGGTCGCATCGCACGCGGCACCGTTGGAGATCGAGCACTTGCCGTCGTTGGCCATGCCGATCTGGATGGTGGCGTAGCCGGTGGGCAGGTTGTACTTCAGGCCGAGCCACGTGGCATTGCGCTTGTACTCGGTCAGTTGACCACCCGTCAGACCGTCGGTCTTGTACTTCAGCTGTTCGAAGCGGGCGTAGATGTTGATGTCGCCGAACGTGAAGCCGCCGCCGAATTGGAGGGCCGTATCGGTCGAACCGGTCGCGTTGGCGTTGTTCAGGCCGCCCGCACCGAGGTTGACAGCGCCCGTGATCCCTTGAAGACCGAAGAAGTCCTTGTGACGCTCGAGGGCGATGTTCAGGAAGAACGGCAGGTCGGCGGGCTTGAACTGACCGCCCATGGACAGGAACGTGGGCTTGGGACCGCTGTTCGAAGCCTGGTAGGCGTTCAGGCCGGCCGCGATACCGAAGGTGAAGCCGCTGATGTCGGGGCTGTCGTACCAGATGCTGTTGCCGGAACGGCGGTAGAAGCCTTGGCAGCCGCTGGACGGACCGCAAGAACCGTTAGCGACCTGGAACACATTGCCAAAGCCGGCCGTGCCCAGCATTTGGAGGTTACCGCCGATCCCCGCGGCACCGTCCATGGTGTCGCTCATGTACATGTAGCGCTCGTAGATGTGTTCGTTGATACCCATCCGGAGGCTACCCCAGCCGCCTTCGAAACCGATGAAGGTGTTGCGCGACTTGAGGTTGTTGGTGGCACCGACGTCATGCACCGTGGAACCGGTGTTGGACACGTCGAAGGAGTAGTTGAACACCACCTTGTTGCCGTCGCCGATGTCTTCGGTCGAGTTCAGGTTGATGTTCGAATAGGTGGAGGTCAGACCCAGCGTGCTCCAGCCCTTCGCCGTGGCGGAGGTGGTGATGGAGTTGTTCGTGCCGGTCGCCGTGGCGTCGCTCGAGCTGCCCCAGATCGGGCCGGCGTTGATCGTGCCGCTGATGGTGACATCAGCCATCGCCGCTGGGGCGACGAATGCGCCTGCCAGGGCCAGAACGAGAAGCTTCTTGTTCATCTCATCTCCTGATTGATCGGGAATCGGTAGTAAGTGGGCGCGGCCTTCCGCACCTTCTTCGAGACGCGCTCGAGGCGCGCCCCCACTGATACCTCTCCACAGTGGAGGGGTGGGCGGATTGTGCCGACGCAGTGGACCCGGCACAAGGATTGTTGCAACCCGCGACCCCGAGTTTTTGAGGGAAGTGTTGTATCGGCGCAACAAAAATTCGATACCGCATGCGACATTGACCGAATTTCCAAAAACTGCGCCAAAAAAGAGAGTTACCCCCTGAACCTCGAGAAACTTCTAATATTGCGATGCACCATCCTCTGCGGTGAATGCAACAGTCCCCGATGTCTGGGCGGCGAGCGGCCGATCGAACTGCTAGGAGAAGAGTCGCGACAGCTCGGCGCCCGGATCCGCTGCCCGCATGAATGCCTCTCCGACCAGAAAGGCGTCGACACCGCGCGCACGCATCCTGGCGACGTCAGCGGGAGAGTGGATGCCGCTTTCCGTGATCACGATCTTGTCGGCCGGCATGCGCTCCAGCAGATCGAGTGTCGTTTCCAGACGGGTGTCGAAGGTCCGCAGATTCCGGTTGTTGACCCCGAGCAGACGGGTCTCGAGTCGAAGCGCCCGATCGAGTTCGGCGGCGTCATGGACTTCCACGAGCACGGCCAGTCCGAGTTCCCTGGCGGCGTGCTCCAGTTCACTCATCTGCGACGGCTCCAGCGCGGCGACGATCAGGAGCACGCAGTCGGCTTCCATCTCGCGCGCCTCGACGATCTGGTACGGATCGATGATGAAGTCCTTTCGGAGAACCGGAAGAGCGCAAGCGCCTCGCGCCGTTCGCAGGTATTCGGGCGCGCCCTGGAAGAACCGACGGTCCGTCAGAACCGACAGACATGCGGCGCCGTGCTTCTCATAGCTTCGAGCGATGGCCGGGGGATCGAAGTCCGGACGGAGCAATCCCTTGCTCGGGCTCGCCTTCTTGATTTCGGCGATCACGGCCGACCGCCCCTCGGCGAGCTTGGCGCGCATCGCGCCTTCGAAATCCCGGGGGGCCGGACGCGCGACCGCCGCGCGCTCGAGGCTCTCGAGTGAGCGTGACTGGCGGCCCGCCGCGACTTCCTCCTTCTTCACGGCGATGATCTCGTCGAGGATGTCGGACATGATGACTGGGCGGCTGCGCGCGTTCAGGCGGCCAGAGAGCGGGTGAACTGGACAAAGGCGTCGAGCTTCTGTCGCGCGAGACCCGAGGTCATGATGCCCAGGGCCTTCCGGACGCCGGCTTCGTGGCTTTCCGCCAGCCCGCCCGTGTAGATCGCGGCCCCGGCGTTCAATGCCACGATGTCCGTCGCCGGACCGGGTTCACCGCTCAGCGCCGCCGACATGAGCTCGCGGGAAACGGCGCTGTCGCTGGCCTGGATGGCCGCGACGGGCGCGCTCTTGAAGCCGAACTGTTCCGGCCGCACGCTGTACTCGCGCACGTCGCCGTCCTTCAGTTCGCCGATGACGGTTTCGCCCGAGATCGAGATCTCGTCGAGCCCCTCCAGCCCGTAGACCACCATCACGTGGCGGCTGCCGAGCCGCTGGAGCACGCGCGCCTGGATGCCGACGAGGTCCGGATGGAACACGCCCATCACCTGGTTGCGTGCCCCCGCAGGATTGGTGAGCGGTCCGAGAATGTTGAAGATCGTCCGCACGCCCAGCTCCTTGCGGACAGGCGCCGCGTACTTCATCGCACCGTGGTGATTGGGCGCGAACATGAATCCGACCCCCACTTCATCGATGCATCTCGCGACCTGCGCCGGCTTCAGATGGATGTTGGCACCGAAACCCTCCAGCACGTCCGCACTCCCGGACTTGCTCGATACCGCGCGATTGCCATGTTTCGCGACCTTCACGCCCGCCGCCGCGGCAACGAATGCCGCAGCCGTGGAGACATTGAAGGTATGGGCACCGTCCCCGCCCGTCCCGCAGGTGTCCACCAGGTTGGCGTGATCCGCGACTTCCACCCGGGTGGCGAATTCACGCATGACCTGCGCCGCCGCCGCGATCTCCCCGATGGTCTCCTTCTTCACCCGGAGGCCGATGACGATCGCGGCGATCAACGTGGGCGACACCTCGCCGCTCATGATCGCGCGCATCAACGCCAGCATCTCCTCGTGGAAGATCTCGCGGTGCTCGATGACACGCACCAGGGCATCCTGCGGATTCATCGCCGGCTCTCCTCCAGAAAGTTCCTCAACAGCTCGTGTCCGCAGTCGGACAGGATGGACTCGGGGTGGAATTGCACGCCTTCCATCAGGAAATCCCGGTGCCGCACGCCCATGATCTCCCCGTCGTCGGTCCAGGCCGTGATTTCCAGGACGTCCGGCTTGGTCTCCCGTTCGATCACCAGCGAGTGGTAGCGGGTGGCCGTCAGCGGATCGGGCAGGCCGCGAAAGACGCCCTCCCCGCGATGCCGGATCGGCGAGGTCTTCCCGTGCATCAACTGCTTCGCCTTGACCGTTCGGCCGCCGAACGCCTCGCCGATCGACTGGTGCCCGAGACACACGCCGAGCATCGGAATTCTGCCGGCGAACCGCTGGATCAGCGGGACGGAGATCCCGGCTTCCTTCGGCGTGCACGGGCCGGGCGAGATCACGATCCTGTCGGGGGCAAGCGCCTCGACATCGTCCACCGTGATTTCGTCATTGCGATGAACCCGCACATCCTCGCCCAGTTCACCGAGGTACTGGACCAGGTTGTAGGTGAAGGAGTCGTAGTTGTCGAGCATCAGGAGCACGGTCGTTCTCCTGCAAGCGTCCGGATCGCGCGACGGGACGGGCTCATGGCAGCCTCCCCGTCGACAGTCCGGCCTGCGCCATTTCGGCGGCTCGAAGAATGGCGCGCGCCTTGTTCTGCGTTTCGGTCCATTCGCTTGCGGGCACCGAATCGGCGACGATTCCCGCCCCCGCCTGCACGAACAGCCGTCCATCCTTGACGACCGCGGTCCGGATGGCAATCGCGAGATCCATGTCGCCGTTGAATCCGAGGTAACCGACCGCGCCGGCATAGATGCCGCGCTTCGAGGGTTCGAGTTCGTCGATGATCTCCATCGCACGCACCTTGGGTGCGCCGCTCACCGTTCCGGCCGGGAACGTCGCCTTGAGCACCGCAACCGCATCGAGTTCCGGCTTCAGCCGGGCCTCCACGTTCGACACGATATGCATCACGTGCGAGTAGCGCTCGATGGCCATGTTGTCGGTCACGCGGACCGTCCCGGTCTGGGCAACGCGCCCCACGTCGTTGCGTCCGAGATCCATCAGCATGACGTGCTCGGCGCGCTCCTTCGGGTCGGAGAGCAATTCTTCCTCGAAAGCGACGTCCTGCTCGCGCGTGGCCCCACGGGGGCGCGTCCCCGCGATCGGGCGCACGGTGACCGTGCCGCTTTCGAGTCGCACGAGGATCTCGGGACTCGCCCCGACGACATGGAAGCCCCCCATGTCGTAGAAGAACATGTAGGGCGAGGGATTCAACGCGCGCAGTGCCCGGTACAGCGCCAGCGGCGACGCCGGATACGGATGCGACAGCCGCTGCGACAGGACGACCTGCATGATGTCGCCCTCGAAGATGTAGTGCTTCGCCTGGTCGACCGCCTCCATGAAGGCGTCTTCGCTGAATTCCGACATCGGCTGCGAAGGCGGCACGGGCGTCTCCAGCGGCATGGACACCGGGTGACGGAGCGCCGAGAGCAGCACGTCGAGTTGTCGCCTCGCTTCTGCGTAGGCTCCGGGCTCGCGCGGATCCGCATACACCACGAGATAGAGCTTGCCGGAGAGATTGTCGACCACGGCCAGACGGTCGGACAGGAGCAGCATGATGTCGGGACAGCCGAGCGCGTCGGGCTTCGCAACGCCGGACAAGCGCCCCTCGATGTAGCGCACGGTCTCGTAGCCGAAGTAGCCGACGAGCCCGCCCGCGAAGCGCGGCAGATCGGGCAGCACGGCCGCCCGGAAGCGGGCCTGAAGCTGTCGCACCCATTCGAGCGGATCGGCCTGGTCGGTCTGCGACAGCAGGGTGTTACCCCGGTATTCGCTGCACAGATGCCCACGGACTTCGAAGCGCATCTCGGCCGGCAGTCCGATGAACGAGTAGCGCCCAAACCGCTCGCCCCCCTGTACCGACTCGAGCAGGTAGGAGTAGGGGCGATTGCCGAGCTTCAGATAGACGGAGAGCGGGGTATCGAGGTCAGCCAGGGTTTCGAGAACCACCGGCACGCGGTTGAATCCGCGCTCGGCGAACTGCGTGAACTGCGCTTCGGTCATGGTCACTCCGATCGAACATGCGGTGAAGGAATCGCTTGCGGGGCGCGCATCAGTGCGCGCGCCAGGCACGAATCAGTGGGCGCCAGGGGCGCCAACGACCGCGAGCGGTGCGATGACCTTCAGGTCCGTTTGTCGATTGAAACGTCATGCCGGGAGGGGGTGGGCGAGAACGATCGCGCGAGCCAGTTCGAGAACGCCGGGAACTATAGCATCGGCCCCCAGATCCCGCACGTCCCGGCCCCCCGTGTAGCCGTAGGGGACGCACGCTGCCACGCACCCGGCGGCTTTCGCCGCACGGACATCGACGAGGGAATCGCCGACAAGCAGCAGTTCTTCGGGACGCAGGCGGAACGCCCGGCAGCAGTGCAGCAAGGGCAGCGGGTCGGGCTTCTTCCGCGGCAGCGAATCGCCGCCGAGCACGACCTCGAAGAAGGCCGACATTCCGTGCGCTTCGAGCAAGGGTCGCGTGAACCTCTCCGCCTTGTTGGTCACGCAGGCCAGCGGAATCCTCGCGTCCCGGAGCACATGCAAGCCTTCGACGACCCCGGGGAACGCCCGTGTCTGCCGATTCAGTCCTGCGAAGTAGTGGGCCTGGAAAGAAGCCAGCGCCTGATCGAACAGCCCCCGATCGGGTTCGCCGTCACGGGATAGGGTCAGCAGTCGCTTGGCCAGCGTCGGGATTCCGTCACCGATGTAGGAACGCACGACGGACTCGGAGACCGCTTCCCGTCCCAGGTCGGCGAGCATCGCATTGCCGGCGCCCGCAATGTCCGGCAGGGTGTCGAGCAGCGTCCCGTCGAGGTCGAACGCCACCCCCTTGATCGGGGCGACCAACGCAGCAAGCGTCACGCTCACGCCCGCGCCAGTTCCGCCCGCATCGCAGCGATGGTGGCAGCGTAGTCGTCGGTCTTGAAGATGGCCGAGCCGGCGACGAACGTGTCCGCGCCGGCAGCGGCAATGCGTCGGATGTTGTCGACTTTCACGCCGCCATCGACTTCGAGGAGGATCGGGCGGCCGCTCGCTTCGATGCGACGGCGCACATGCCGGATCTTGTCGATGGCCGATTCGATGAACGCCTGTCCGCCGAATCCGGGATTGACGGACATGACGAGGATCAGGTCCAGGCGGTCCATCACGTGATCCAGGTGATGCAGCGGCGTCGCGGGGTTCAGCACGAGCCCGGCCTGGCAACCGCACTCCCGGATCAGGCTCAGCGTCCGGTCGACGTGCTCGGATGCTTCGGGATGGAACGAGATGATGCGGGCGCCGGCCTCGGCGAACGCCGGGATGAGGCTGTCCACCGGCTTCACCATCAGATGGACATCCACCGGCACCGTCGCAAAACGGCGAATGGCCTCGCAGACCACGGGCCCCACGGTGAGATTGGGAACGTAGTGGTTGTCCATCACGTCGAAATGGATCAGGTCCGCACCGGCGCGGATCACGTTGGACACTTCCTGCCCGAGGCAGGCGAAATCGGCCGAGAGAATGCTGGGAGCGATGCGGTACATGTTCGGTCGCCGTGATGGAAAGCGAGGATTCTAGGGAACCTCCGGCGCGCCTGCACGGCCATGTGCCGAGTTGAGCATTGCCCGGCTTTCATGTGGAATACCGCGATGGACATCCCGAAACGCTATGAGATCGTCGTGACGACCCGCTCGGAATACGTGCCGGATCAGTCCGACGAGGCACAAGGTCGATACGTGTTCGCGTACACGATCAGGATCCGCAACGTCGGAACGATCGCCGCCCGGCTCGTCAGCCGCCACTGGATCATCACGGACGCCAACAGTCACGTCCACGAAGTTCGGGGCGCAGGGGTCGTGGGGGAAACACCGCTGCTCCAGCCGGACGAATCCTACGAGTACACGAGTGGCGCGGCCATCCTGACACCGGTGGGCACGATGCGGGGCAGCTATCAGATGGAGGCCGTCGACGGCACGGCGTTCGACGCGCCGATTCCGGAATTCGTGTTGTCCATGCCGCGGGTCCTCCACTGACGCTGCTAGGACTCACCCCGGGGTCTTGCGTCCGGATCCTCCCGCCCCGCGTCGTCCGGACGTTTGCCCGGCCACGTCCACCAGACGATGAACAATCCGATCGCGAGCGCCACGCCCGCTTCCAGCAGCAACCACCCCATGTTCGCGCTTCCAGCACTGTCGACACGCCACGTTATCGGACCCCTTGCCGGCCGTCACGCGATCCGTGCAGGATTGATCGCGCTGACAGGCCTGTGCATCGCCTGCACGCCCACGGCGCCGGGCCGAGCCCCCACGACTGCGCGCGCACCGGAGACGTCAGCCGGCGCGCCTCCGAGCGCGCCTGCCGCGAAGGAACCAACGCCGGCGGCCCGGCTCGAACCGGCGAGCTTCGACGACTTGCCCGGGTGGCAGGCGGACGATCTCGTTTCGGGATTCGATGCGTTTCGAGCAGGCTGTCCGGCGCTCAAGTCGCAGCCCAAATGGACGGCGGTGTGCACACGATCCGACGAGATTGTCACCGCGCCGCCGGCGGCAAAGCGCGCGTTCCTCCAGCGCGAGTTCATTCCCCATCGCGTCGTAGCCGCGGACGGCCGGGCGGAGGGCCTGCTGACCGGCTACTACGAGCCGCTCATCCGGGGCAGCCGCAGCGCGGACAGCCGCTTCCGGTTTCCGATCTATGGCGCGCCCGACGATCTCATTTCGGTCGACCTCGCCACGGTGGTGCCGGATACCCGCAACCTGCGGTTGCGAGGACGGGTCGTGGGCCGGAAGCTGATCCCCTATTGGACGCGAGCGGACATCGATGCCGGCCGCGCTCCGCTGCAGGGGCACGAGATCGCCTGGAGCGATGACGCCGTCGATCTCTTCTTCCTGCAGGTCCAGGGCTCGGGACGACTGCAGCTCGAGAACGGCGAGATCCTGCGGATCGGCTACGCAGACCAGAACGGCCATCCGTATCGATCGATCGGGCGGCTGCTGGTCGAGCGCGGAGATCTCTCGGTCGATCAAGCGTCGATGCAAGGCATCCGGGCCTGGGGTCGCGCCAACCCCGATCGGCTCGCCGCCCTGTTGAACGAGAATCCGTCGTACGTCTTTTTCCGGGAATTGCCTCCGAACAACGACGGCCCGCTCGGCTCCCTCGGCGTGCCGCTCACCGCCGGCCGAAGCCTGGCGGTGGATCCGAGCAGCATCCCGATGGGCGCCCCGGTGTACGTCGATTCGACGTGGCCGGGGACCTCCCGTCCGCTGTCCCGATTGATGGCCGCCCAGGACACCGGCGGCGCCATCAAGGGCGCCGTGCGCGCGGACTACTTCTGGGGGTTCGGGCCGGACGCCGGCGAACAGGCAGGCCGCATGCGCCAGCCGCTTCGCCTGTGGGTCCTCCTGCCGCGGAACTACTGACCCTCGCCTCCCGGCTTGAGGGAGTTCGTCTTCGCCTCGAAAGTGACCTCCACGGGCAGTCTGCTCTTCACCGGCCGTCCGTTGCGCTCACCCGGCCGGAACAGGATGCCCCGGAAACTCTCGATCGCCGCCTCCTCGAAGTAGCCCGGCGGCTCCGCGCTCAATACGGTCGCATCGACCACGACGCCCAGTTCGTCGATGAGCAGCAGCAGCGTCACCGTTCCGCTCACATCGCCCCTGGCGGCGTTCTCGGGATACTTGAGCGGGACGTCCGACGTGGGCCGGGGGAGCACATCGAGCAGCCGCGCGGGATAGAACTGCGGATCCTCGATGACGGGGATCTCCAACGCAGGTCCGGCCGGCTCCACCGGAACGACATGGCTGTCGGCGACCGGTTGGCCGGACTCGGCGCCGGCCGCCGATTCGCCCACGCGGGCCGGCGGCAGCGGCTCCGGGGTTGCCGTTGGGGTCGATGGAGGCGGCATCGTCGCGGATTCCGACTGCGCGACTGTCACGGCCGTCGCAGCCGGACCCGCGTCGGCCGCAGGCGCTTCCTGAGGAGGCGATGGCTGGCTCGGAACCACCCAGGCCGTCAGGCCAGCGGCGTTGCCCAGTGCGGCACGCGGTGCAAGGACCGGGACGAGGACGGCGACCGCCGCGTGCAACGCCGCCGACAACAGCAAGGCGACTCCCAGTTCCCAGGAGATCGGAGACATGCGTCACCTCGGCCCGGTGCCGGGGCCCGTGACCGGTCCCGGCACGGGACCCCTCCTACTTGGGAGCGATGCTCGAGAAATGGGACTCGAGCTGAGCTGCCGTCAGCGCGCCGGGAATCCGGCTGCCATCGGTGAACACGAGTGTCGGCGTCCCGTTGATCCCCTTCTTGCGGCCGAAATCGACGAGATCCGCGACCGGATTCGCGCAGTCGCCCTTGGCCGTGGGCGCCACGTTGCGGAGCATGTAGTCGTCCCAGGCTTTGAGTCGGTTCGGCGAACACCAGATCGAGCGGGCGCGCTCCGGCGCCTTCGCGTGCAGCTGCTCGATCGGATACAGAAGAATGTAGACCGTGACGTCGTTCATCTTCTCGATCTCGTGCTCGATGCGCCGACAGAACGGGCAGTCGGGGTCGGAGAAGACCGCGACCTTGCGGGCGCCGTTGCCCTTGACCTTCTTGATCGCCCGATCGAGGGGCAGGCTGTCGAAATCGATGGCGCTCAAGCGGTTGCGCGTCTTTTCCGCCACGTCGATCATCGTCTTCGTATCGACGAGACTGCCCTGCGCCATGAAACGGAACTCCTCGTCCGTGTAGATCACGAGGGGTTCGTCGGCACGGGGAATGACGATTTCGTACAGCCCGAGCTCCGGCAGGCGCTTGATGCTTTCCACATTCGCCTTCGGGTACTTCGCCATGAAGGCGTTCCTCACGGACGCCTCGTCCGCAAACGCCGACGACATCGTCAGACACATCGCCGCGACCATCCCTGAGATCCACCGCTGCTTCATTGCCGCACTCCTGTTCTTGGTTGAGAGGCCGCGCCCCATCAGGCGAGCGCCTGACGCGCGAGCTGTTGCCGGACTCCGGGCAGGCGACCGGCCAGGACAAGCCCTGCATTCCGGAGGAATCCCGCTGCCGGAGCCCGACTGGAAAACAACCGCTGCAATCCTTCCGTCACGGCGATCATGCTCGCCACGTCGCCGCGACGGGCTCGGGCATACCGCCTGAGCAACGCGATATCCCCGACGGACGTCGACGGCGCGCGGCCGGCGAGCGTGCGAATGAGCTGGCGCACATCGCGAAAGCCGAGATTCACGCCCTGACCCGCCAGCGGATGTACCGTGTGTGCCGCATCGCCCACGAGGACCCGCCCGGGCCTCACGTACTCTGCCGCATCCATGCGGCGAAGCGGAAACGCACGCGGCGGGGTGATCACCGACAAGGCCCCCACCGCTCCTCCGGAAGCCTGTTCGACACGTTCGGCAAGTTTCTCCAGCGGGAGTTGCAGGAGTTCGCGGTCCAGGCCACCTTCGGCGGACCATACCATCGACACGCGCCGGCCCGGGAGCGGCAACAGCGCAAGGACTCCATCATGGCGGAACCACTGCCGAGCAATGTCGCCGTGTCCGTGCGTCACCTCGAAATTGGCGACGACCGCTCGTTGGGGGTAGAGGTGAAACCGCGCGTCGATCCCGCTGACCTGCCGCACCCATGACCCGGCGCCATCGGCGCCCACGACCAAGCGCGCCTGCAGGAGCCGCCGGTCATCGAACAGCAGCCCGACGCCGCCACGCTCATCCGACACCAGTCCGCAAGGACGCTCGGGGACATGAAGCGCGATGTTCTCGTGCTGCCTGACGGCGTCGGACAGCGCTGCGGCCATCAGGGAGGATTCCATGATGTAGGCCAGTGACTCTTCGCCGACTTCCATGGCGTCGAACGTCAAGCGCACGGGGCCCTGATTCCCGAACACTTCCATTGCACGGACCGGCTGGATGCGCATCGGATCCATGGCAGACCAGATACCGAGGTCCGCCAGCAAGTCCCGGCTGCCGGGACTGATGGCGTAGATCCGAGAGTCCCAGGGAGGGGGTACCGAGGAAAGCAGCGGTTCCGCGCCGATCAGGGCCACCCGACAGTTCATCCGCGCCAGCCCGAGGGCAACTGCTGCCCCCACGAGGCCGGACCCCACGACGGCGACGTCGACCGCCGTCACGCGACGGCTCCCGGCCGGCCGATTTGTCCGTTGACATCGGATGGGGTCAAAAGTAAATTCCTGGGTCCCGCCGCGTGCCCAGGCTCGAACGAGTCGGATCCGTCGGTCCGGCAGCGGTGCAGGCGAAAGCCCGCGCGGGAGGTTGGTGACTCAATTTACCGTGTTCGAAGGTCCGGTTCGGAAACGATTGGCGG
>JAXMFE010000012.1:0-148855 GCA_046347985.1 Burkholderiales bacterium | reverse complement strand
CACTCGTCGGAAGAACCACCGAACGTCAGCGACCCCCAGTTCACGCGGCTTGCATACCGAACACGCATGCACGAAACGCAAGACAGACCACCCGCGTGCGACCCAAGCGCCCTTGCATGATCACCCAGGGAGGGTCAAAACACATCGGCCGCCCGAGGGCGGCCGATGTGTCTTTCAAACTGGTTGCGGGGGCAGGATTTGAACCTACGACCTTCGGGTTATGAGCCCGACGAGCTGCCAGACTGCTCCACCCCGCGAACGAAGAACCGCAATGTTACGCACCTGCTCGCAGACCGTCAATGCAGATTGATGAAAATCTCGCCGTCACGCCGCCAGCCACTGAACCAGCGACGTCCATTGCGCCGTCTCCCGTGACGCAAGGTAGTCCGGCAGATCGAAGATGCTCAGTCCGTTGAACGCGGCATTCGGATACAACTGCGTATCCCGCAAGTACGTCAGCACCGGCAATTCGAACTGATGCAGGAACGCTTCCAGCGTCGCCGCAGCACGCGTTCGCGGATCGACACGCATCCCGACAATGCCGATGAAATTCGCTTTTCCCCTGACTTTCTTCTCGGCGGCCAGAGTCGACAGGAACTCGCCCGTCGCCGCCATATCGAAGAGCGACGGTTGCACGGGCACGAGAACACGAGATGCCAACTTGATCGCATGGGCCAGCGTCTTTCCGTGCAGTCCCGCCGGTGAATCGACGACCAACCAATCCTCCTCCGAACCGGCCGAGGTCGGCCCTCGATCGCCCAGGTTGTGGATTCGTGGCGCACCGTCGCCCCGCACCGCCAACCATTGCAGGGACGACTTCTGTCGATCGAGATCCCACAGTGCCACCGACTGACCCGCCGCTGCCAATGCCCCCGCAAGATTCGTCGCGAGGGTCGTCTTCCCCGCCCCTCCCTTCGGATTCGCCACCAGAACGGTCTTCATCGCAGCCCTCGAGACTGAAACTCGCCACCTATTCGGACGTTTGCTTCGATTCCACGGACTCGTCGTCCTGACCCATCTCCACTGCTCCCGCGGGTGTCGCCGCCACCAAGGCATCGGCGCCCGCCTCGGTCGCACCGCCACCCACAGAGACGACGTCGGGACCCACGGATGCGCCATCGTTCTCGGCCGCCAGGATCTCGACAGACACCTCGAGCCGGGACTCACCGTCGACCCCCGCGGCCACCTGCGCCGCGGCCTGCACGTCATCCGCGCTCGAATCGATCGATGGTGCGAATTCCATCTGTTCTGCGGGCGCAAGGGCCGCATCGGGATTCCCGCCGGGCCCGCCCCCTTCCAGTCCCAATTCACCGGTCGGCAACCGCTCCAGCAACGTACCCAACTCATCGAGCGGCGGCAATTCGGTCAAGCTCCGCAACGACAGGTCATCGAGAAACTGGCGAGTCGTCGCGTACAAACCGGGGCGCCCGGCCACCTCGCGATGGCCGACTTGTTCGACCCAGCCGCGCGCCTCCAACGACTTCAGAATGGTCGCCGCCACGGAGACGCCGCGGATGTTCTCGATATCCCCGCGCGTCACGGGTTGGCGATAGGCGATGATCGCCAGCGTCTCCATCACGGCGCGCGAGTACTTCGGCGGCTTCTGCGGGTTGAGCCGATCGACCACGTACTGGAACTGCGGTCGTGTCTGGAAGCGCCAACCGCTCGCGACAGCCACGAGTTCCACCCCGCGACCGTCCCAATCGGCACGGAGATCCTCCAGAAGGCGACGCACCACGTCCGCGTCGATCTCGTCATCGAAGATCTTCCGCAATTCGCCGACGGACAGCGACTCCGTGCTCGCGAGCAGCGCCGTCTCGAGCACGAGCTTCGCGTGCTGCGCATCAATCGCTAGGGCTGTTTCCATCCTTCAACCTGACATAGATGGGAGCGAACACCGCCTGCTGCGTCACCGAGATCAGATACTCCTTCGTGAGCTCCAGGACAGCCAACAGCGTCACCACCAGTTCGGACACACCTCTTTCCGGATGAAAGAGGTCGCGAAATTCCAGATAGGGATGCTCGCGCAACGACCGCAGCACCCGCGTCATGTGTTCCCGGACCGAGAGCTGCTCCCGGGTCACCTTGTGGTGTCCCGCCGCCTTGGCTCGCGACAGCAATCCGAGCCAGGCCTGACGCAGATCCTCGGGATCGACGTCCGGCAGGCGGACCAGCACCATCCGTTCGACCTTGACAGCGATGGGCGCGAAGTCCCGCCCCGCCTGCGGTAGCGCCAGCAACCGCTCCGCAGCGAGCTTCATCTGCTCGTACTCGAGCAGTCGCCGGACGAGCGCGGCACGCGGGTCTTCGGGTTCGGCCTCTTCCTGCGCCGATGGCGGCCGCGGCAGGAGCATCCGGGACTTGATCTCGATCAGGAGCGCCGCCATCAGCAGATATTCGGCCGCCAGTTCCCATTGCTGCAGGCGCATGGCGTCCACGTAGTCGAGGTACTGCCGTGTCAGGTCCGCCATCGGGATGTCGAGAACATCCAGATTGTGCTTGCGGATCAGATACAAGAGCAGGTCCAGCGGACCTTCGAACGCCTCGAGGATGACCTCGAGCGCCTCAGGCGGAATGTAGAGATCCGTCGGAACTTCGAGCACCGGTTTGCCATAGACCTTGGCCACGGCGGTCGAGGTCTCCGTGGCACCGGCCTCCGGGAGAAGGGACAAGTCCTGTTCCGCCAACCCTTCGATGAGAGTGAGATCGACCAAGCTGATGTTCCGGAGAAACGCGTGAAATCCGGACCGCCATGCGGGTCGGTCCGCCATCCGAGAGGGTCGTGCGCCCGGCGATGCCTCGGCCGGGAGAGGTCGAGCGCCTCCTGACCGATCCATGGCGGCACTGCGCCCGGGATCCGGGCAGCCCGCACGACCGTGGGGATTATCCGGGATTCATCCCTCGATCGCCACCCTTCGCCCCAACGGAGCCCGCCGAGGTCAGTCGAATGGCATGGCCGCGTCTCGGATCCACCGGACCACTCAAGGACGGCGTGACCGCACCGATAAAGAGACCAACGTCCCGGCCCCCGTGACCTCGATGGTTTGTCGCCACCCCCGTCCGTGAACTCTCGCGTGTTCCGCTGCCCTGACCGCGCCCGCACCCGGCAGACATGCCGTGATGCGGCCCCTCCGGCGAGGAGGCCCAGGCACGCGCCACTGTCCGTCGTCCAGTCCTGGTGTTCGATGTCATCGACCCTGCTGCCGGGAATGCCGGCGAACCGCACCGAGCACTTCCCGCCTAAAGGCGGCGCCAGGATTGCCGTCATTCGATCGGTACCGGATCGCGATGTCGCGGCGCCACCGCCCCTCGCCACAACCCGAACCGGCGGGCCGAGACCGCCGGAGCCGACGTTCGAAGGAGAGACGTGAGATGTCTGAACTGATGAAGACCATCGACGCCAGGACCAAACTGGCGGGCACGAACAAGCTGGAGATCCTGCTCTTCTCGCTCGGCACCGACACACGGACGGGACGCCGCGAGACGTACGGCATCAACGTCTTCAAGGTCCGGGAAGTGATGCGCACGCCGGAAATCACGCGGGCGCCGGAAATGCCGTCAGCCGTCGAGGGAATGGTCAGTCTGCGGGGCCACCTCGTGCCGGTCGTCGATCTCGCCAAGTACGCAGGCATCCCGGTCGAATCCCCGCCGCAGATCATGATCGTCACCGAGTACAACGGCCACACCCAGGGCTTCCTGGTCGAAGCGGTCGACACCATCCTGCGACTGGACTGGTCGGGCATGCGCGTCCCGCCGGAGATGCTGGTCTCGAAGATGGGCGGCCTCGTCACCGCGGTCACCGAACTCAAGGACAACCGCCTCGTGATGATGCTCGACGTCGAGAAGATTCTCGCCGAGACCAGCCATCAGGACGACGACCACCTGTTCGTGAACATCCGCCCGGCCCAGCCGCTCGAGAAGACGATCCTGTTCGCGGACGACTCGCCGGTGGCCCGCAAGCAGATCCAGCGCACGCTCGACGCCATGGGACTGAAGTACATCGTGGCCCAGAACGGCGGCCAGGCCTGGGCCGAACTGGAACGGCTCGCCACGGCTGCCTATTCCGCCAAACGGCCCATCACGGACTACGTCAATCTCGTCCTCACCGACGTCGAGATGCCCGAGATGGACGGCTACATGCTCACCAAGCACGTGAAGAACGACACCCGCACGGCGACGCTGCCGGTCATCATGCACTCGTCCCTGTCGGGCATGCAGAACCAGCAGTTGGGTCGCTCCGTCGGGGTCGACGAATACGTATCGAAGTTCGAGCCGGCAAAGCTCGCCGAAACACTCACGCGCCGCCTGTCGACGCAATCCTGATCCCGCCGCACCGGACCGCCCGCCATGGACACCCCCGAAAGCCAGACCCTGATCGACGCCGTTGACGCGCGCACCAAGCTCGCCGGTTCCAACAAGATGGAGATCCTGCTGTTCTCGCTCGGCACGCGCGAGACCTTCGGCATCAACGTCTTCAAGGTCCGGGAAGTCACGCGGACTCCGCCCATCACGCGCACCCCGAATATGCCGGCGGGCGTCGAAGGCGTGATCTCACTGCGCGGCAACATCATTCCCGTCATCAGCCTCGCGACATTCGTGAACATCGGCGGCGCCGAGACCTCGAGCTCCGAGACGATGATGGTCACCGAGTACAGCCGCCGCACGCAGGGATTCCTCGTGCACGACGTGGATCGCATCGTCCGGGTCGATTGGGATCGCGTGAAGGCCCCCGAGACCGTGCTCTCCGGTCACGAGAGCCTGATCACCGCCATCACGGAACTGCCGGACGGCAAACTCGTGTCGATTCTGGACGTCGAGCAGGTGCTGGTGAGTGCGTTCGGCGAGGAGGCCATTCCCGACATGGCCCAACTGCAGTCGGAGCGCGAACACACCATCTTCTTCGTGGACGATTCGATGGTGGCACGCAAGGAAATCGCCCAGGTCCTGGACAAGCTCGGGGTTCACTACCATCAGGCCAACAACGGCCAGGAAGGCTGGGAGCGCCTGCAGAGCCTCGCGGGACGCGCGCAGTCCGAGGGCCGCGAGCTCCAGGAGCTCGTGAGCCTCATCCTGCTCGATGCCGAGATGCCGGAGATGGACGGCTACGTGCTCACGCGCCACATCAAGAACGACGCGCGCTTCTCGCGCATTCCGGTGGTCATGCACTCCTCACTGTCGTCCGAGGCCAATCGTGCGATGGGCAAGAGCGTCGGCGTCGATGCCTACGTGGCCAAGTTCGATCCGATCGTTCTCGCCGACACCTTGAAGCCGTTCCTCCTGCGATGAGCGTCACCGCACCAGTCACAGCATTCACAGCATTCAGGCCGTAATTCGGGAGCAGTATCGATGAGTCAGAACATGAAATTCCTGGTCGTGGACGACTTTTCCACCATGCGTCGGATCATCCGGAACCTTCTCAAGGAACTCGGATACACGAACGTTGACGAGGCCGAGGACGGCGTGAACGGCCTTGCCAAGTTGCGCGGCGGCAACTTCGAATTCGTCGTCTCCGACTGGAACATGCCCAACATGACCGGGATCGACATGCTGCGCGCCATCCGCGCCGACGCCCAGCTGAAGCACCTGCCGGTGCTGATGGTCACTGCCGAGGCGAAGAAGGAGAACATCGTCGAAGCCGCCCAGGCCGGCGCGAGCGGGTACGTGGTGAAGCCCTTCACCGCCGCCACGCTCGAAGAGAAGATCAACAAGATTCTGCAGAAGCATGGAGTGACGCAATGAGCACGGCGGCCAACCAGGATTCCGACGAACTCGAATCGCTGTTCGACAGCATCGTCGCCGAGACGAACCGCGTCCGGGATGACGACACGGGTGGCGCTCCGGTCGCTGCCGCACCCGCCGGTCCGACGTCTGCGCCGAGCGGTGGAGCCGCCGGTGAGAGCGAGGACATGTTGTCGCGCATCGGCCATCTGACGCGCTCCCTGCACGAGAGCCTGCGCGAACTCGGCTACGACGACATGATCGAGCGCGCCGCCCAGACGCTGCCCGATGCACAGGATCGTCTCCAGTACGTGGCCGACATGACGGAGAAGGCGGCCACGCGCACGCTCTCCGCCACGGAAGCCGCGCAACCGATCCAGGACCGCATCGGCGCCGATGCCGGCACCCTCGCGGGCGATTGGGATCGCCTGTTCGCCAACGAACTGTCGGTCGACGAATTCAAGGCGCTCGCCGGCCGGACCCGGGAATTCCTGCGTCGCGTCCCGGACGAGACCAAGGCCACCAACGGGCACCTCATGGAGATCATGATGGCCCAGGACTTCCAGGATCTGACGGGACAGGTCATCAAGAAGATGATGGAGATGACCCGCCAGGTGGAGAAGCAGCTGCTGTCGATGCTCATCGACAACCTCCCCAAGGATCGCAAGGAACAGATCGAGGCGAAGGGCCTGGCCGGACCGGTCATCAACCCCAACAGCGCCAGCGACGCCGTGACCGACCAGAAGCAGGTGGACGAACTGCTGGAGAGCCTGGGCTTCTAGTCCCGAGGAGACTTGCACATGAGCGATTTCGCCGGAATGGAGGAACTGCTCCAGGACTTCCTGACCGAAGCCAACGAACTGCTGTCCGACGTGGACAACAAGCTCGTCGAACTGGAGAAGCGCCCGGGCGACTCGAAGCTGCTGAACGACATCTTCCGCGGCTTCCATACGATCAAGGGCGGGGCGGGTTTCCTGAACGTCGAGGAACTGGTCAAGCTGTGTCATCTGACCGAGAGCCTGTTCGATCGACTGCGCAACAACGAACTCGGCCTGAGTTCCGAACTGATGGACGTGATCCTGTCGGCGACGATGGGTGTTCGCGACATGTTCGGATACCTCGAGCGCGCGGCCTTGCCGCCGAAGGCCGAGCAAGCGATGCTGGACGCGCTTCAGAACGCGATCGACGGAAAGGTCGTCGTCGCCATGGCGGCCTCGGAGACTCCCGTCGTTGCCGGGCCGGCACCCGCCGCGCCCGCGCCGGCCACTGGCGCGGAACCCGACTGGCAGGTCCTGTATGACTCGCTGCTCGGCAAGGCGCCGGCCGCCGACCCTTCGTCGGCGGTGACTGCGCCCTCGCCTGCGCCCGCACCCGCCGCAATACCGGTGCATGAGGTGCAGTCGCGCGTACCCGGGCGGCGCGCCAGCGATCAGCCGGAAGCGCCGGAGGGTGCACGCGCCGGCCGCCGTGAATCGGACAAGGTCGTCGTCACCCAGGAAACGACGATCCGCATCGACACGAACCGGCTCGACCAGGTGCTCAATCTTTCCGGCGAGATCGGTCTCGCGAAGAACCGCCTCAACTGCCTGCGCACGGACATCCTTGCCGGCAAGACCGACGGCGACACGTTCCGGGCACTCGATGAAGCCGTCAGCCATCTGGACCTCCTCGTCGGCGATCTCCAGAACGCGGTCATGAAGACGCGGATGCAGCCGATCGGCCGTCTCTTCCAGAAGTACCCGCGCGTGGCACGCGACATGGCCCGACAGCTCGGAAAGAACGTCGAACTGGTCCTCGAGGGCGAGGACACGGAACTGGACAAGACCATGATCGAGGAGCTCGGCGATCCGCTGATCCACCTCGTTCGCAATGCGGTCGACCACGGCATCGAGACCCCCGAGGAGCGGCGCGCGGCGGGCAAGCCGGAGAAGGCCATCGTGCGGCTCTCGGCCCAGCAGGTCGGCGACCACATCACGCTGTCGATCAGCGATGACGGCAAGGGCATGAAGCCCGAGGTGCTGCGCCAGAAGGCGGTCCAGAAGGGCCTCATCGATGCCGATGCGGCCGCGAACATGGACGACAAGCACGCGCTGCATCTGATCTTCATGCCCGGCTTCTCGACCAAGGAACAGGTCAGCAACTTCTCCGGCCGCGGTGTCGGCATGGACGTCGTCCGGACCAACATCCAGAAGCTGAACGGCCGCATCGACATCAAGTCGGCGATCGGTGAAGGCAGCACCTTCTCCATCTACCTGCCGCTCACGCTCGCGATCCTGCCGGTGCTGGTCGTGAAGCATGGCGATCAGTCTTTCGCCGTGCCGCTGTCGCTGGTGCGCGAGATCATCAACATCGTCCCCGAAGACGTGCAGGAGATCTCCGGCCGCGCGACGCTGCTCGTGCGCGACGAGGTGCTCGAGATCCGTTCGCTCGCCCGGCTGATCGGCTGGGAGCCGACGCAGCCGCCGGCCTACGGCGTGCTGATGCAGACCGCCGTGAACAGTTTCATTCTCGGCGTGGACGGATTCGTCGGCCGCGACGACGTCGTCATCAAGCCGCTCGACGACATCAAGCCGAAGGGCATCGCCGGTGCCACGCTGTCGGGCGACGGGTCGGTCGTCCTCGTGCTCGACATGGAACAGCTGCTGACCGAGTCGCTTCGCGAAACGCGCCGCGACCTGTTCGAACTGGCTGCCTGATCGCCGGCCGCCCCATGACGCAAGAGTCCTTCCTGCTGCGCGAGCCCCTGCTCGCGCGCGACAGCCGCTTCTGCGGTTACCGATTCCGTCCGACGGGCCCGCAGGCGGCCACGCCCTATCGGCAGTTGTTCGCAGCGCACGCAGCAGGTCGCCCGACAGGCGGCATGTGTCTCGTCGAGGACCAGGGACCCGCGCTGGATGAACTGGCGGACGAGTCCCCGCAGGGCCTGACGACGCTGGTGCGCCCGGAACAGGCGGACCGCATCGCGGGTTTCCGCCAGAAGCGCATCGCGACCTGCGCCCGGATCGACGGCACCACGACCGATCTTCCACCGACGCTTGCGGCCGCCGAATTCGTGTGGCTCGACGTCGGTCCGTCCGGCAACGTGAAGACCCTGGCGAAGCTGGCGCAGCGGTTGCCGGGCAAGCGCATCGCCGCCGGACTCGCGACCCGAGATCAGTTCGAGGATGCAAAGGAACTGGGCGCCCAGATGTTCCAGGGCGATTGGTACACGCGCCCCGCGGGTCCGCCGCCGAAGGCCGTCGCCCCCGGACAGGCCACCATCCTGGAACTCATCAAGCAGACCCAGGCCGAGGCCCCCCCCGCGAAGATCGAGGAACTGATCAAGCGCGACGCCGCGCTGTCGTTCCGCCTGCTGCGCTACATCAATTCAGCGGGATTCGGCCTGTCGTGCGAGATCCAGTCCTTCCGGCACGCGATCTCGATCCTGGGTTACCAGAATCTCGGCCGATGGCTGGCCCTGCTGCTGGCGACCTCCGGGACGACCGCGGCGGCCCCCGTGCTGATGCGTGAGGCCGCCGCTCGCGGACGGCTCACGGAATTGACCGGCGAGTCGCTCGTCGCGTCCGACGAACGCGACAACCTCTTCATCGTGGGCGTCTTCTCCCTGCTGCCGGCCATCCTCCAGTTCCCGATGGAGAAGCTGGTGGACCAGCTCAATCTGCCCGAGGCGGCGAACGACGCACTGCTGACCCGAACGGGGCTGTTCGGACCGATCCTGAAGCTGGCGGAATCGGTCGAAGGTCACGACGGCGCAGCCATCGCGAAGGCTGCCCAGCACATGCAACTGTCGTCGGCGCAGGTGAACCGGCATCACCTCGAAGCACTCGCCTGGGCGAATCAGCTCGCAGCGTAGACGCGCCCCGCCGGCGCGGCGTCAGGCGGACGCCGCGCCGGACCTTCGGTCTCAGCCCTTCTCGAACCGGAACGCGCCGGCCACGCAATCGACGCGGATCCGATCCTTCGCGGCGAACTTCCCCTCGAGGATCTGCTTCGCCAACGGGTTCTCCAGTCCCGACTGGATCGCACGCTTCAAGGGGCGCGCCCCGTAGACCGGATCGAATCCGGCCTTCGCCAGTTCGGACAGCGCCGCTTCCGAGACCTCCAGTCGCATGTCCATCCGGGCCAGACGCTGCTCCAGGTAGCGCAACTGGATCCGGGCGATCGACTGGATGTGCTTCTCGTCGAGCGCGTGGAACACCACCACTTCGTCGATCCGGTTGATGAACTCCGGGCGGAACTGGGTCTTCACCTCGGCCATCACGGCAACCTTCACCACCCCGTAGTCGCTGCCGGCCATCTGCTGGATCATCTGCGACCCGAGATTGGAGGTCATCACGACGACCGTGTTGCGGAAGTCCACGGTACGCCCCTGCCCGTCGGTGAGACGGCCATCGTCGAGCACCTGCAGCAGCACGTTGAACACGTCCGGATGCGCCTTCTCGACCTCGTCGAGCAGGATCACCGAGTACGGCTTGCGACGCACCGCTTCGGTCAGGTAGCCGCCCTCCTCGTACCCCACATAGCCCGGGGGGGCACCGATCAGCCGAGCGACCGAGTGCTTCTCCATGAACTCGGACATGTCGATCCGGATGAGGTGTTCCTGCGAATCGAACAGGAACTCGGCCAGCGCCTTGCACAGCTCCGTCTTGCCGACGCCCGTCGGCCCCAGGAACAGGAACGATCCGTAGGGACGGTTCGGATCGGACAGTCCGGCGCGCGAACGCCGGATCGCATCCGCCACGAGCCGCACCGCCTCGTCCTGGCCCACGACGCGATCGTGCAGGCGCCGCTCCATGCCGAGCAGCTTCTCGCGCTCGCCCTGCATCATCTTCGACACCGGAATGCCCGTCGCACGCGACACGACCTCGGCGATCTCCTCGGCACCGACCTGCGTTCGCAGCAACTGCGGCTTCTCGGCCGTCGTCTCGGAGGCATCCGCCTTCTTCAACTGCGCCTCGAGCTGAGGCAGCTTGCCGTACTGCAGTTCCGACATCCGCTGCCAGTCGCCCTTCCGGCGTGCGTCCTCCATCTGCTGGCGCACGCGCTCCACTTCCTCCTTGATGTGCTGCGACCCCTGCACCTGGGCCTTCTCGGCCTTCCAGATTTCCTCGAGGTCGGCGTACTCGCGCTCGAGACGGGCGATCTCCTCCTCGATCATCTGCATGCGCTTCTGCGAGGCCTCGTCCTTCTCCTTGCGCACGGCCTCCCGCTCGATCTTCAGCTGGATCAGCCGCCGGTCGAGCTTGTCCATCGATTCGGGCTTGGAGTCGATCTCCATCTTGATGCGGGCGGCGGCCTCGTCGATCAGGTCGATGGCCTTGTCGGGAAGAAAGCGGTCGGTGATGTAGCGGTGCGACAGTTCCGCGGCGGCGACGATGGCCGGGTCCGTGATCTCGACGCCGTGGTGCACCTCGTACTTCTCCTGCAGGCCGCGCAGGATGGCGATCGTGTCCTCGACCGTCGGCTCGTCGACGAGCACCTTCTGGAAGCGGCGCTCGAGCGCCGCATCCTTCTCGATGTACTTGCGGTATTCGTCCAGTGTCGTCGCGCCGACGCAATGCATCTCGCCGCGCGCGAGCGCGGGCTTGAGCATGTTGCCGGCGTCGATCGCCCCTTCGGCCTTGCCTGCTCCCACCATCGTGTGGATCTCGTCGATGAAGACGATGATGCGACCTTCGTCCTGCGCCACCTCCTTCAGCACGGCCTTGAGACGCTCCTCGAACTCGCCACGGTACTTCGCGCCGGCGAGCAGTGCCGCCATGTCGAGCACGAGCACCCGCTTGTCCTTGAGGGATTCGGGCACTTCGCCGTTGACGATGCGCTGCGCGAGTCCCTCCACGATGGCCGTCTTGCCGACCCCGGGTTCGCCGATGAGCACCGGATTGTTCTTCGATCGGCGCTGGAGGATCTGGATCACGCGGCGGATCTCGTCGTCGCGACCGATCACGGGATCGAGCTTGCCGAGACTCGCGCGCTCCGTGAGGTCGAGCGTGTACTTCTTCAGGGCCTCGCGCTGGCCTTCGGCTTCCTGGCTCTGCACTCCCTGCCCGCCGCGGACGGCATCGACCGCCTGCTCGATCGCCGCCTTCGTCCCGCCGTGCTGCTTCAGCAGCCGCCCGGTCTCCCCCTTGTCGCCGGTCAGGGCCAGGAGATACATCTCGGAAGCGATGAACTGGTCGTTGCGCTTCTGGGCTTCCTTGTCGGTGACATTGAGCAGGGCCCCGAGTTCGCGCGACACGTTGATCTCCCCGCCGGTGCCCTCCACCTTCGGCAGGCGGTCCACGGCCCCGCGGAGATCCGTCGTGAGCGCCGGGACGTTCACGCCCGCGCGCTGCAGGATCGACGCCGTCGCGCCGTCCTCCTGCTGCAGAAGGGCGAGCAGCAGGTGCTGCGGCTCGATGTAGCCGCAATCGCGGCCCACGGCGAGACTCTGGGCATCGGCGAGCGCCTGCTGGAACTTGGTGGTGAGCTTGTCGAAACGCATGGTTCCCTCGGAGTCGGTTGGTTGACCCGCATCTGGGGTTGCCGCCCGCGGATTTCAACGACGGATCGAGGGGTTTGCGTCGACGGGGAAAAGTGGCACATTGAGTCCTCCCGTCCTGGAGACCGTCCCGTGAAGAGATTCCTCCCCTGCCTGCTGATTTCGCTGCTGCCGACGCTGGCCTGTGCGGACCTTGCCGAGGAAACCGAGCAGGCCCGCGCGACCGCCGGTCAGTTGGCGCAGCAACTGGGCGGTGCCTTGAAGAAGGAACTCGCGGCCGGTGGCCCCGAAGGCGCCATCGGCGTCTGCAAGCAGATGGCGCCCGACATTGCCGGCCAGCTCTCGCGCCAGTCCGGATCGCGCGTCGCGCGCGTGAGCCTGCGGGTGCGCAATGCGATGCTGGGTCATCCCGATGCCTGGGAGCAGGGCGTGCTGGCCGAGTTCGACCGCCGCGCCGCCGCCGGTGAAAAGCCCGAGACGCTCGAACATGCCGAAGTCGTCACCGAGCCCGCGGGGCGCTATTTCCGCTACATGAAGGCGATCCCGGTCCAGCCGCTGTGTCTCAACTGCCATGGCAGCACCGACACCATCGCACCGGGCGTCCGCGACCGTCTCGCGACGGACTATCCGCACGATCGCGCCGTGGGCTACGGCGTCGGCCAGATCCGCGGGGCAGTCACCATCAAGAAGCCGTTCTGAACCATGCTGTTCCGCCAGCTCTTCGACCCCGAATCCAGCACCTACACGTACCTGCTCGGCTGCTCCGAGCGGCGCGAGGCCGTGCTGGTCGACCCGGTGCGGGAACAGGCGGACCGGGATCTCGCGATGCTGACGGAGACCGGCATGCGTCTCACCTGGATTCTCGAGACGCACGTGCATGCCGATCACGTGACGGGTGCCCGCGCACTGAAGGAGCGCACCGGCGCACGCACAGCCGTGAGCCTCCATTGCGGCGCCACGGGATTCGACCAGTTGCTGGTCGACGGCGAATCGATCGTCTTCGGCTGTGAAGTGGTCCGGGCGATCGCCACGCCCGGGCACACCCCCGGCAGCACCTGTTACCTGTGGCACGACCGGCTCCTCACCGGCGACACGCTGCTGATCGGCGGTTGCGGACGGACCGATTTCCAGAACGGCAGTGCCGAGGCACTGTTCGAGAGCATCACGGGCAAGATCTTCGCCCTGCCGGACGACACGCTCGTCTACCCGGGGCACGACTACAAGGGACGCCGTGTATCCACCGTCGCCGAGGAAAAGGCCATGAACCCGCGCCTCGCGGGGCGGACACGTGAAGAGTTCGTCCGCATCATGCAGAGCCTCGACCTCCCGCAACCCAGGAAGATCGCCACGGCCGTCCCTGCCAATCTCCAGGGCGGCACCGCCTGAGGCCGCCATGAAAGCCATTGTCTTCGACGCGTACGGCACGCTCTTCGACGTGTATTCGGTCGCGGCCGCCTGCGAGCATCACTTCCCGGGCCGGAGCGCCGACCTGTCGCGACTCTGGCGCGCGAAGCAGCTCGAATACACCTGGCTGCGCAGCCTGATGGGGCGGTACGCCGATTTCGAGCAGGTCACGGCCGAGGCACTGACGCATTCGTGCGCGGCGCTCGGATTGACGCTCATGGGGCGCGACCGTGATGCGCTGATGGACGCCTACCTGCACCTCGCCCCGTACCCGGAAGTCCCCGCAACGCTGGATGCGCTGGCGGGCCGCCCGCGCCTCGTGCTCTCGAACGGGTCCCCCGGCATGCTGAATGCCGTCGTGGCGAACGCGGGGCTCGCAAGCCGGCTCGATGCGGTCCTGAGTGTCGACTCGCTCGGCATCTACAAGCCGCACCCGAGCGTCTACGCGATGGTGACCCATCGGCTCGGCCGCACCGCTGACGACATCGCCTTCGTGTCGTCCAACTTCTGGGATATTGCCGGCGCGACGTCCTTCGGATTCCGGACCTTCTGGATCAATCGCGCCGGTCTGCCTCCGGATCCGCTGGGCGTCGAGCCCGTCGCCACCTTGAAGAGCCTGGGAGACCTGTTGCCGCATCTGGCGTAGGCCAGGAGCGGCGGCGCGCCGGCAAGCCGCAACGTCCACGCTCGACGCGGCGTCGTCCCCTCGATACGATGACGGGTATCGTCCCCCGGCTTCCGCTCCGCATGCACGCGTTCGCTCTCCGGCTCAATCCCGACGAGGACATCAAGCCGCGCCTCGATGCCGAAATGGCCACGCGCAACGTGCGGGCCGCCTGCGTCCTGACGTGCGTCGGCAGTCTCAAGCGCCTGGCGATCCGCTTCGCGGACCAGACGAAGACGACCGTCCTGCACGGCAAGTTCGAGATCGTGTCGATGGTCGGCACCCTGTCCCCGGATGGTTCGCATCTCCACATTGCCGTCGCCGACGAGACGGGCCGCATCCTGGGCGGTCATCTGAAGGAAGGCACATCGGTACACACCACGGCCGAAGTCGTGATCGGCGTGCTCCCGAATGCGGAGTTCGGCCGCTTCTTCGATCCGACCACCGGGTTCCGCGAGTTGCGTGTCCTGGTGGGCAGTCCCAAGAAGGCCTGACGACCCGGTCCATCCCGCGCCGGTCCGCCGTTCGCTCTCAATCCCCCTGTCGGCAGGTCGTAATAGAGGCGGCATCCCCGCGCGCGCTCCGGTTGCGGATCCGCGGCGCCCGACCCTCTGCTCCTTTCGGAGAACCTGCCCGATGCGCCTTCCCATCGCCGCGCTGCTCGCCTGCTGCATCACCGCGCCGGCCCAAGCCCTCGACTACGCCTTCACCGGCACGTTCACGCGGGACGACGACGTGCGTTTCGTCGACTTCTCGGTGGGTTACCTGTCGTGGGTGACGTTCCGGACCCATTCGTATGCGGGCGGCACGAACATCGCGGGACAAGCCATTCCCGCCGGCGGTTTCGACACGGTGGTCACGGTCTTCGCGTCCGACGGCCGGCTGCTCTCCGGCAGCGACGATGGCCTCGGGTCCGCCGAAGATCCGCTCACGCACCGTCGATACGACACGCTGTTCCGCCTGCTGCTGGCGTCGGGCGACTACGTGGCCGCCATCACGCAGTACGACAACACCGCGCTCGGGCCCACGCTCGCGGGCGGGTTCAAGCGTGAAGGCGAAGGAAACTTCACGCCGACGCTGACGTATTGCGAAGCGCTGCGATTCTGCGACGTGAGCGGCAGTCTGCCGTACAACCAGCGGGACGGGCACTGGTCGCTCGACGTCCTCAATGTCAACGAAGCGATCCTGGCCTCGGCGCCGGTTCCGGAGCCGGCCACCTGGGGACTACTGCTCGGTGGCCTCGCGCTCCTGGCGGCGCGGCTCGGTGCCCGTCGACGCGGAAGATCGCATGGCCACTGATGTCCGACGCCCCGAATCGCCTTGGGTTGGGGATTCCCTCTCAGGACGGCGGTCCCGGCGTCGATAACCCTCACGTTTCCTTTCCTGGTCTCCATCCCATGAGTGTCGAACCCGAAGAGTGGCTGATTCTCGGCATCACCCGTTCCGGCGAGAAGTTCCGACCGAGCGACTGGCCCGATCGGCTCTGCGGCGCCCTCGCCGCGTTCGACGAGGATCATCGGCTGACGTATTCCCGGCATGCACGCCCGGTCACGCGTCACGGCCAGGCCGGCGTCGTCGTCGAGACGATCCTTCAGGACATCAATCCGGAGGCTTACGAGTTCCTGATGGGCTTCGCCCGCGAGAACGATCTCCGCGTGGAGCCCGGTCGCGGCAAGATCCGGCTGGGTCGCGACGAGTCGGTCGACGTCTAGCGAAGATCCGACCGGCGCGGGCGCCTCGCGCGACGGATGTTCATCCGTCGCCGGGACAACGTCCCGCTAGCCTTCCGCGACCCGCAGTTCCCGGCGCGCCGGCACCTCCGGATACGGAAAGAGGGTCGACAACGCCACGCTCTCCCACGCACTGCGAACGATGCGAACGTGCTCGCGCCGGAACTCGCGCGCGTGCCGCAACCCGCACGCATGCGCGATCAGTTCGATCTCCTTGTTCATGTTCTTCGCGTAGTTGGCGACGCGGACCCATTTCTCGGCGACCACGAGACCGCGCTGCAGCCGCCGGTTGTGGGTCGTGATGCCGGTGGGACAGGTGTTGGTGTGACAGCGCAAGGCCTGGATGCAGCCGAGCGCGAACATGAATCCGCGGGCCGTGTTGATGAAATCCGCGCCAGCACACAGCGCCCAGGTCGCCCGCGCCGAGGTCACGAGCTTGCCGCTTGCCACGACGCGGATGCGCTCCCGCAGGCCGGCCTCGATCAGGGCGTCCACGACGCGAGGCAGCGCTTCGGTGATGGGCAGCGCAACGTGATCCATCAGCGCCTGCGGTGCTGCGCCGGTCCCACCCTCGCCACCGTCGATCACGAGGAAATCCGGGGCGTACTCGAGCCCGCGGCGATCGATCGCCTCGCAGAGCTGATGCATGAAATCCCATCCGCCGATGGCCGTTTTCACACCCACCGGCTTGCCGGTGACGTCACGGATATGGGCGACCAGCTCCACCAGCTGGAACGCATCGGCGACATCGCGATGCCGGTTCGGACTGATCGAATCCACATGCGGCTCGATGCCGCGGATCGCGGCGATCTCCTCGCTCACCTTTGCACCCGGCAGCACCCCGCCCTTTCCGGGCTTGGCGCCCTGGGACAGCTTGATCTCGAAGGCCCGCACCTTCGGGGCGAGTTCGCGCAACCGTTCGACGCTCAGGTCGCCGGATCGGTCGCGCACCCCGTACTTGGCCGTACCGATCTGCATGATGACGTCGGACCCGCCTTCCAGGTGCCACGGCGACAAGCCGCCCTCGCCCGTATCGAGCCAGCAACCGGCCTCGGCCGCGCCTCGGGACAGTGATCGCACGGCCGGCGCCGAAATGGCCCCGTAGCTCATGCCGCTGATGTTGACGAGGGAACGCGCCTCGAAGGGTTCGCGGCAGTAGTCCGCCCCGATGACGAGGGCGGGCGTCGGTTCGCGCTCCTCCTCGAGGACCGGAAACGGCGCATTCACGAACAGGATGTTGCCCGGGTCGCTCAGGTTGTTCGTGGATCCGAAGCCGATGGTGCCGCCTTCGTCCTTCGCCAGCCGGTAGACCCAGGAGCGCATGGCACGATTGAACGGCATCTCCTCGCGATCGTTCGCGAAGAAGTATTGCCGGAAGTATTCGCCCTGCCGCTCGAACAGGTAGCGCAGGCGTCCGATCACCGGGAAGTTGCGCAGGATCGTGTGCTTCTTCTGCGTCACATCCTGGACGAACCAGACCACCACGAGCGCCAGCGCTGCCACCCCCAGCAACGTGCCGAGGCCCTGCATCAGAATGCTGCCCATGCTGCTCTCCCAGACCGTTGCGCCGACGGACGGGACCGTCCGCGACGTTGCACGCGGCCGGGCGGCGACGGGATCAGCCTGGCTTGCGCGCCACCACGTCGATCAGCGCCGAGCGCCCGACGTGCTTGGAACCCTCCGCCAGGACGGCCTCGTGAGCCTCCAGACGCAGCATCTCGAAGCCGGTCAGTGCCGATTCCAGCAACGCCGGCGTGTACAGGTGGGAGGCGTCCCCCGGTCCTCCGGTGCGGTATTCGAGCTGCTTGGGCGTATAGCCTTGCAGCAGGACGATCCCGCCGGGCGCGAGGGTCGAGCGAAACCCCTCGAACAGGCGCGTGCGCACCTCGGGGGAAGCGAACTGGATGAAGACGCAGACGACTGCGTCGAAGGCCCCGGGCTCCCACTCCCACGTACGTACATCGGCCACACGCAGATTCACTTGAACCTTGCGTGCGTCGGCCAGCGCCCGCGCCTTGCCGATGGCGAGCGGCGAAATGTCGAACCCGGTGACGCGGTGCCCGAGCGAAGCCAGCCAGACGGCATTGCGCCCCTCGCCGCAGGCCACGTCGAGGATTCGCGCACCGGCCGGCAGGCGCGACTGTTCACGGGTCAGGAAGACGTTCGGCTCGGTGCCGAAGATGTACTCGGACGTGTCGAAGCGCTTGTCCCAGAAGGTCCGGGCGTCATCGAATGCGGGCATGGGGGAGAAATCGGAAGGCTGGAGGCGCGATTATCGGTGCCCCAGGGGTCCGACAGCAACGAGGCGCTGCCGGATCGGCAGAAAAGAACGACCCGGCGCGCGCCTCACGTCGCGCGCCGGGGTCCAGGGGGAAGACGGTCAAGGCGGAAGGACTGGCTTCCCGGGAGGACCCTTGCGTTCGGCGACCTACCGGTCCGGTTGCGGGGTGTAGCGCAGGTAGGGCTTGACCGCGCGGTACCCTTTCGGAAATTTTTGCCGGATGACGTCCGGGTCCTGCAGGGACGGCACGATGATCACGTCGTCGCCCGGCTTCCAGTTCACCGGCGTGGCGACGCTGTAGCCGTCGGTGAGCTGCAGCGAATCGATGACGCGCAGGATCTCGTCGAAGTTTCGCCCCGTGCTCGCGGGGTAGGTGATGGTCAGACGCACCTTCTTCGCCGGATCGATCACGAAGACCGAACGCACCGTCAAGGTCGCGCTGGCATTCGGGTGGATCATGTCGTAGAGCGTCGAGACCTTGCGGTCCGCATCGGCGAGGATCGGGAATTCCACCCGCGTGTGCTGGGTTTCGTCGATGTCCTTGATCCACGACCGGTGCGAATCCACCGGATCCACGGAGAGGGCCAGCACCCGGACGTTGCGCCTGGCGAACTCCCCTGCGAGCCTGGCCGTGTACCCGAGTTCGGTCGTGCAGACCGGCGTGAAATCGGCGGGGTGCGAGAACAGCACGCCCCAGCGGCTGCCGAGCCACTCATGGAAGCGGATTCGCCCGTCCGACGAATCCTGTTCGAAATCGGGGGCGATGTCGCCGAGTCGCAATGCCATGTCGTGATCTCCGGAAGTCCCTTGGCCAGCGACGGAAACCCGCGGCGCAAGCGATGGGGCGCATTCTGCAGACGACGCTTCATCCGGTGAACAAGCGGTTTTCGATATCGATATCGCACCCCGGAATGACGCGCTCAGCGCGGCCGGATGACGGGTTCCACCGGATCGATCCTTCGCGTGGTGACTCCCGGAGGCGGAACCGCTCCGCGACGACGTAGGGGGACGAACGTCCCGGGTCCCTGGTTCATGACCCGAGACTCGATCATCCCGGGATCCGTCTCGAAGAAACTGCTGCGTTCGAACTGCGTGACCTGGACGCCTTGGCCCAGGGGCGGACTGAACGACGGCGACTGCGCCACTTCGTTGGGGCCCAGTTCGTGGTAGAGCCGCGACTGGAAGTCGCCCACGTCGACATAGGCCTCGCGTCCGTCCGGCAACCGGAGTCGGTAGATCGGATCCCGGTGGGGCCAGGGCCCGCCGTACCCGATGCGTTCGATGCGGAGAGGTGTGGCTGCCGACAACGGGATCCGTTCCAGCAAGGCGAGGTCGGCGAACACATCGACGCTGCGTTCGCTCAGCGCCGGTCGCGCCCACACCGTGCGGCCGATGCGGTCTTCCGGGCGTTCGGCATATCCGTTGCCGACGCACGCCCCCGCGAGCAGCAGCGTCAGCACGCATCGCATCATGGAATTGCCTCTCCGCGTCGCGCGACCGCGCGCCCTGCGGGCACCGCCCGGTCGGTTCCTCTGAGGATTCGAGGTTGCAGCGCCGGAGAAGTTCGCGCCGATGCACGGCGCGATCCGGACGTGCCCAACCGTGAGCAGCAACGAACGGGCGATCGCGGCAGCGATCAGGCGTGCGGCGCGGAGGAGTCCGATTCGTCGAGGAGCGCGCGAATCCGCGCCTGCTCCTGTTCGCTCATCACCGTCGGCGCGCCGGCCAGGGTCGCCTTGCGTCGACGAACGATCCAGACCAGCCCGCCCACCGCGACCAGCAGCAGGGCGAAGGGCCCTGCCCACAACAGCCAGGTGCTGCCCTTGACGGGTGGCCGGTACAGCACGAAGTCGCCGTAGCGCTGCGTGAGATAGGCCTTGATCTCCTCGTCACTCTTGCCCGCGCGCATCATCTCCCGCACCTGGTTCTTCAGGTCGATGGCGAGATCGGCATGGGAATCGGCCAGCGACTGGTTCTGGCACACGAGGCAGCGCAATTCCGCGGACAGTGCGTTCAGCCGTTGCTCCAGACGCGGATCCGCCGCAAGCGGCTGCGCGGTGTCCGCCGCGGCTGCACCGATCATCCAGGCCAGCAGGCATCCGACGAGCAGCGCCCTCATCCCTGCAACTGCTTCACGAGCGGAAGGATCCTGTTCTGCAGCACCTCGGGCGTGATCGGCCCGATCTGCTTGTAGCGGATCACGCCTTCCTTGTCGATGAGGAAGGTCTCGGGCACGCCGTAGACCCCGTAGTCGATGCCGACGCGGCCATCCTTGTCCATCACCGAGGTCACGTAGGGATTGCCGAACTCGTCCAGCCACTTGAGCGCGGCATCGCGCTGGTCCTTGTAGTTCAGGCCCACGATGGGAACGACGTTGGCCTTGCCCAGTTCCACGAGGAGCGGATGTTCCTGCCGGCAGGACACGCACCACGAGGCCCACACGTTCAGCAGCCACACCTTGCCCCGCAGATCCTGCGGTGCGAGCGGCTTGTCGGGCGTATGGAGTTGCGCAAGAGTGAACCCGGGCGCCGCCTTGTCGATGAGCGGCGACGGAACCTCGCGCGGATTCAGCGTGAGTCCGATCGCGAGGAACACGACGAGCACCACGAAGATGCCCAACGGGACGAGGAACTTCTTCATGGACGCGGACTCACGCAGGGGTGGAGGAAGGCGCGGCCGCGGCTGCCCGACCGGCGGACGTTGAACGACGCGCCATGCGGTAGCGGCGATCGGTGAGCGCCACCAGCCCGCCGATGGCCATCAGGAAGCCGCCGCCCCAGATCCAGTCGATGTACGGCTTGTGATAGACGCGCACGATCCAGGCGCCGTCGTCGACGGGCTCGCCCAGAGACACGTACAGATCGCGCGTCAGGCCGGAATCCATGTCGGCTTCGGTCATCGGCATCTGCTGCACCGGGTAGAAGCGCTTCTCGGGCTGCAGCGTCAGCTGCTCCCGGCCATTCTTCAACACGGTGACGAGGCCGGTGGTGGATTCGTAGTTCGGTCCGTCGTTGCGCTTGAACCCGTCCAGGCGGAAGCCGTAGCCGCCGACCTCGACGACGTCACCGGGACGCATGCGGACGTCCTTCTCGGTTTCGTAGCTCTTCACCATCGTGACGCCGATGATGAACACGGCGACCCCCGCGTGAGCCAGCAGCATCCCCCAGTAGCCGCGCGGCTGGGCCCGCAGCGCCTTGGCGGCACCGCCGCCGTGAACCGACGACAACGCGCGCACGCGGTCGAGCACGTTCGCGACACCGGTGGCGAGAATCCAGAACGCGAGCAGGAACCCGATGAAGATCATGAAGGAGAAGCGCCCCATGAGCATCGGCACGATGCCGGCTGTCACGAAGGCCACGGCCGCCGCCCATTTCAGACGGGTCGCCAGATCGGGCAATGATGCGTGCTTCCATCGGGCGAGCGGACCGATGCCCAGCAGGAACATCGCGGGTGCCATCAGCGGGACGAACACCGACTCGAAATAGGGCGGACCGACGGAGATCTTGCCGAGGTTGAGGGCATCGAGAAACAGCGGGTACAAGGTGCCGAGCATCACCGAACCTGCAGCCACCAGCAGCAGCACGTTGTTCGCGAGCAGGGCCGACTCGCGCGACAGGAGTTCGAACCTGCCGCCCAGACCGACCTTCGGTGCGCGCCACGCAAACAACCCGAGCGACGTGCCGATGACCAGGCTGAGGAAGGCGAGGATGAACACCCCGCGCTTCGGATCGGTGGCGAAGGCGTGCACGGACGTGAGGACGCCGGAGCGAACCAGGAAGGTGCCGAGCAGGCTCAGGCTGAACGCCAGGATCGCGAGCAGCACCGTCCAGATCTTGAAGCCGCCGCGCTTCTCCGTGACGGCGAGCGAGTGCATCAGCGCCGTGCCGACGAGCCAGGGCATGAACGAGGCATTCTCGACCGGATCCCAGAACCACCAGCCGCCCCATCCCAGTTCGTAGTAGGCCCAGGCGCTGCCGAGGCAGATGCCGATGGTCAGGAACATCCAGGCCGCCGTCGTCCACGGGCGCGACCAGCGTGCCCACGCGGCGTCCATCTGCCCTCCCAGCAAGGCGGCGATGGAGAACGCGAACGCGACCGAGAAGCCGACGTAGCCCATGTAGAGCATCGGCGGATGAATGACCATTCCCGGATCCTGGAGCAGCGGATTCAGATCGCGGCCGTCCTCGGCGCCCGGCAGCAGGCGCTCGAACGGGTTGGAAGTGACCAGGAGGAACGCGAGGAATCCCACGCTGACGAGCGCCATGACCGCGAGGATGCGCGCCGCCATCGCCTCCGGCAGATGACGGCTGAAGACGGAGACCGCCGTCATCCAGATCGTCAACATGAAGACCCACAGGAGCATCGACCCTTCATGGCTGCCCCAGGTCGCGGCGAACCGGTACTGCACCGGCAGGCTCGAGTTGGAGTTCGACGCGACGTTCAGCACCGAGAAGTCGTTGTGGACGAACGACCACGCGAGGCAGCCGAAGGCGATGGCCACGAACACGAACTGCCCCTGCGCCGCGGGGCGCGCGATGGCCATCAGTCGCCCGTCGCCGCGCGCCGCGCCGATCAGCGGAAGAATGCCCTGAACCAGCGCCACGCACAGCGCGAGCACGAGCGAGAACTGTCCGATCTCGGGGATCACCGGCCGCCTCCGTCGCGCTTTTCCATCACCAGTGTCTTCTGGCTTTCGGCTTCTGCCTTCCTCGCCTTCTCGACCGCATCGGCCGCCTCGGGCGGCATGTAGTTCTCGTCGTGCTTGGCGAGCACCTCGCTGGCATGGAACAGGCCGTCCTGTTCGAGCTTGCCCATGGCGACGACACCTTTGCCTTCCTTGAACAGGTCAGGGAGGATGCCCGAGTACACGACGGGAATGGTCTTGGCCGTGTCGGTGACGCTGAAACGGACGGTCACGCCGGTCGCATCGCGCTTCACGCTCCCCGACTCGACGAGACCGCCGATGCGGAACGTGCGGGCCAGGGGCGCTTCGTGGGCGGCGACCTGCGTCGGGGTGTAGAAGAGCTGGAGGTTGCTGTTGAAGGCATTGAGGATCAGGGCGACCGCCACGCCGAGGATGGCCAGCCCGGCCCCCACCATCGCCAGCCGCTTGTGACGCGGCTTCATCGCATCGCCTCCCGCTTCGCCGAACGCGCCAAGTGTGAACGCGCGGCCCGGTGCTGCCGGACCACCGTGACTATCTCACCGACCATCAGCACCAGCGTCACGCCGAACGCGCCCCACACGTAGCCGCCATAGCCGCCCATGGCCAGGAAGTTCGACACACTGCCCCACTGCATTGTTCAATCCCCCCGCAAATCGCCGACCCAGGCGGCGTGCCGTTCACGTTCCAGAATGATGCTCCGCACGCGCGTCAGCGCGACCGCGATGCTGTACATCCAGAAGGCCAGCGCCATCACGAGCATGCCGAGCAGCATGGTCATCGCCATGGACGGGGCCTTGGTGAGGCTCACGGACGAGCCCTGGTGCAGCGTGTTCCACCACTTCACCGAGAAGTAGATGATCGGGACGTTCACCGCGCCGACCAGGGCCAGCAGGGCGGCCGCCTTGTCCGCCTTGCGGACGTCGTCGAACGACGCATGCAGCGCCATGAAGCCGATGTACAGGAAGAGCAGGATCAGTTCCGACGTGAGGCGCGCGTCCCAGACCCACCAGGTCCCCCAGGCCGGACGTCCCCAGAGCGAACCGGTCCAGAGCGCAATGAACGTCATCAGCGCACCCGTCGGCGCAAGCGCATTCGCCATCATCGACGACAGCCGGGTGTTGAGCACCAGACCGAGCACCGCCCACGCCGCCATTACGAGGTAGATGAACATCGACATCCAGGCCGCCGGCACGTGGATGAAGATGATCCGGTACGACTCGCCCTGCTGGAAGTCGGTGGGTGCCACGAAGAACCCGATGTACAGCCCGGCCGCGGCGAGCACGGCGGCAAGCACCCAGAAGACGGGGATGAGCTTCCCCGCCAGCGGGTAGAAGGTCTGGGGCGAGGCGTACTTGAACCAGGCGATGGTCACGGGACCGGGTCTCCGACAAGGGGGCTATTCAAGGGACACGCGCAGAGCGGCCGCGGTGGCAAGCGGTGCGAGCACCAGCGCGAGACACAGGCAGGCGCCCAGCAGGGACAAGTGTCCGGTCGCACCGGTTCCGACCGCGACCGCTTCCACCGCCCCTGCCCCGAAGATCAGCACCGGAATGTACAGCGGCAGGACCAGCAGCGCGATCAGCACGCCGCCGCCCCCCCGCACCGCCAGCGTCAGGGCGGCACCGACGGCCCCGATCAGCGACAGGCATGGCGTGCCGAGCAACAGCGACACGAGCAGCACGCCGAGTGCATCGCCCTCCAATCCGAACTGCAGCCCGAGCACGGGTGCCATGATGGCGAGCGGTACACCCGAGAGCAGCCAGTGCGCGGCGACCTTCGAGAGCACGAGGAGGGACAACGGCTGCGGCGTGAGGACGAGTTGTTCGAGGGTGCCATCCGCATAGTCGCTCGCGAAGACGCGGGGCAGCGACAGCATGGCGGCAAGCAACGCGGCCACCCAGACGATACCCGGCGCCAGGGTGCGCAGCATCTCGGGTTCCGGCCCGACACCCAGCGGGAACAGGCTCACGACCATGATGAAGAAGAAGAACGTCGTGAGCCAGTCGGCGCGTCGGCGCCAGGCCTGGATCACGTCGCGATGGAAGACGGCCCGCAGCGCTTCCCGCATCGTCAGGCATCCAGCCGCAGGCGGCGGGTGCGGCCCGCCGGCAACGGAACTTCCTGGTGGGTCGTGAGCACGGCAAGCCCGCCGTTGGCGACGTGTGCCCCGAGATGTTCCGCGAGCCGCTGCACCGATGCGACGTCGAGCGCCGAGAAGGGCTCGTCGAGAATCCAGAGGACGCGCGGTCCGGAACACCAGAGTCGCGCGAGCGCCGCGCGACGACGCTGCCCCTGCGACAGCACGCGCACCGGCAACTCCGCCCGCTCGATGAGTCCGACGGCCGCGATGGCGGTGTCCACGGCATCGTCATCCGCCGGCGCACCGCACAGCAGCGCGTTGTAGCGGAGATTCTCCGCAATGGTGAGATCGTCCTTGAGGGCGTTGGCATGGCCGAGATAGAGCACTTCGCGCGCATAGGACTCGCGGGTCGCGCGGACCGGCTCTCCGCGCCAACGGACTTCCCCCGCGGCCGGTGGACTCAGGCCGCAGAGAATCCGCAGGAGACTCGTCTTGCCGCTGCCGTTGCTGCCCTCGACCCAAAGCACCTCGCCGGTCTGGACCTCGAAACCGACTCCGGCAAACAGCGGGAGATCGCCCCGGACGCAGGCGAGATCGTGGACATGCAGCATGAAGTTTGTTCTGGAGACTCGTGGGCACCGGCACGGCGGCGCCGAGGCGGGCGGATTATATCGGAGGGGATTCCCGCAGCCGCTTGATGCACATCACTTCCCCGCGAAACCCGCCGAGCTGCCGCGCAGCGTCACCCGGACGGCCCCGGCAGCCCCACCTGCGGCTCCGGCGGCCGCGCGTCTCCTTCGGGAAACCACTTTCGTTTCGTGCCGTAAGTCCCCGTGCCCGGGAGGCTTCGTCCGCGTCACGTGTCGCCCCGGGTTGACCGTCCATCCAGGACGGGACGATCCTTGCACCCGCAGTGCCGCAATCCGCCGCGCCTCCCGTCGCGACCCAGCCGCCCCCGGCTGGCACCGGTGAGAGGCCGCCACGCCGCAACGCCAGGGAGAAGCGCTCGACATGGCCCCATTGCATCGACAGGTTTCACGCCTGCACTGCTCTCGACGCTGAAGGACCGATGCGTCATCTCGCGGCCTCCCTCCTTCTGCTCGCACTGGGTGCTTCGTCCTCGACCCAGGTTCCGGCGAATTTCGGCTCGCCGTGGCCCCCGCTGCCGGCGCCCGGCCCGTTCCGGGACGAGCTCGTCGTCCTGACGCGTCCGTCTCCCACGACCCGCTACCCGCAGCCCGACGGCCGCCATGCGGGCCTGGAACACGATCTCGCGACCGGGTTCGCCGAGGAACTGGGCGTCCCGCTGCGCTTCATCGAAGCCCGCAGCGTGTCCGAAGTCGTGGAGCGGCTCGCCCGGGGCGAAGCCCACCTCGCCGCCGCCGGACTGGCACCGACGGGACCGCTCCGCGAACGCTTCCGGTTCGGCCCCGGATACATGAACGTGCGCCAGATCGTGGTCCAGCGGCGCGACGCCGGGAACCTCCGGTCGGTGCACGCGCTGCAGACGGCGCGGGTCGTCGTGGCCAGCGGATCGAGCGGCGCCGAACACCTGGCGCGCGCACTCGGACCGGCGGGCGCACCGGGGGTGGAGCGGCTCGCCGCCGACAACCCCGAGGATGTCACCGGATCGCTGCTCGCGGGCGAAGCGGACTACGCGGTCACGAGTTCGCATTTCTTCGACCTCGTCCGCACGGCATTTCCGATGCTCACCCGCAGCCTGCCGGTGGGTCGCCCGGAGACGCTTGCGTGGGCGCTGCCGCGCGGCAGCGATCCGGAACTGATGAAGCAGGTCCGTCGCTATTTCCGCCACATCGCGGCCGACGGCACGCTCGCGCGGCTCGTCGATCGCTACTACGGCCACGTCAAACGTCTGGACGCCCTGCGGGTCGTCGAATTCCTGGATGCGATCGGGAGCGACCTCCCGCGCTTTCGCCGGCACTTCGAGGCGGCGCAGCAGGCCACGGGCATCGACTGGCGGCTCATCGCGGCGCTCGGGTTCCAGGAATCCAAGTGGGAGCCGCAGGCCACGTCCCCCACCGGTGTTCGCGGATTGATGATGCTGACGGCCGACACCGCAGCGCGACTGGGTCTCGGCGACCGGCTCGACGCCCGCCGGAGCATCCTCGCCGGCGCACGCTACCTGCGTGATCTGCGCGACCGGCTGCCCGAGCGCATTCCGGAGCCCGACCGTACGTGGCTCGCTCTGGCCGCGTACAACCAGGGGCTCGGCCACCTCGAGGACGCCCGCGTCCTGACCCAGACACTCGGGCTCAATCCGGACGCGTGGATCGACGTCAAGCAGGCCCTGCCGCGACTGGCGGATCCGGAAGTGTACGAATCGCTCAAGCACGGCTACGCCCGCGGGGGCGAAGCGATGGCCCTGACGGAAAACGTGCGGGCGTATTACCAGATCCTGGTGCAGCTGGAGGATCCCTGGACGCAGACCCCGGCCGCGGCGGACGACGACGGGGAACGCGAGCGCGAAGCGCCGGAACAGCCGGACGCGATGTATCTGTAATCGGCCCGCCGTGGTCGACCCGCAGACGCGAGCCGACGCGTCCCGGGCTCTACGCCTTCTCGAGCGTCTTCATCCCCGCCATGTAGGGTTGCAGTGCCGCGGGAATGCTGACGCTGCCGTCCGCTTGCTGGTAGTTCTCCAGGATCGCGACCAGCGTCCGTCCCACGGCCAGGCCCGACCCGTTGAGCGTGTGCAGCAGTTCGGGCTTGCCCTTCTCGCTTCGATACCGCGCCTGCATGCGCCGCGCCTGGAACGCCTCGAAGTTCGAGCACGACGAGATCTCGCGATACGTGTTCTGCGCCGGCAGCCACACTTCGATGTCGTACGTCTTCGCGGCCGAGAACCCCATGTCGCCCGTGCACAGCGTCACGGTCCGGAACGGCAGTTCCAGCCGCGTGAGGATCGTCTCCGCGTGGCCGGTCAATGCCTCGAGGGCGTCGTAGCTCTTGTCCGGATGCACCATCTGCACCAGTTCGACCTTGTCGAACTGGTGCTGCCGGATCATTCCGCGGGTGTCCTTGCCGTACGAACCGGCTTCGCTGCGGAAACACGGTGAGTGGCACACGAACTTCAAGGGCAGCGATTCGAGCGCGACGATCTCGTCGCGGACGAGGTTCGTCACCGGCACTTCGGCCGTCGGTATCAGGTAGAACTTGCCCTCGTCGCCGCGCGGCACGCCGAACAGATCCTCCTCGAACTTCGGCAACTGTCCCGTGCCGCGCATGCTCGCCGCGTTCACGAGGTAGGGGACATACACTTCCGTGTAGCCGTGTTCCTGCGTATGTACGTCCAGCATGAACTGGGCGATCGCGCGATGCAGGCGCGCCACGCCGCCCTTCAGCACGGTGAAGCGCGCTCCCGAGATCTTGGCGCCGGCCGCGAAGTCCAGCAGGCCGAGCCCTTCGCCGACGTCGACGTGGTCCCTCACCGCGAAGTCGAAGGACCGGGGCGTTCCCGTGCGCCGGACTTCGACGTTGTCGTCCGAGGAGCGCCCGGTCGCCACGCTCGCGTGCGGCGGGTTGGGGATACCCAGCAGCAGGTCGGAGAGCTTCGCCTGAACGGCCTCCAGCTGCTTCTCGCAGGCGGCCAGTTCGTCGCCGAGCCCGGCGACCTCCTGCATGATCGGCGCGACATCCTCGCCCCGGGCCTTGGCCTGTCCGATGTTCTTCGACACGGCATTGCGTTTCGCCTGCAGATCCTGCGTGCGGGTCTGGATCTGCTTGCGCTCCCCCTCGAGTTCGGCGAAGCGCGCCTTGTCCAGCGAGAAATTGCGCGTGGCCAGGCGGGCGGCGACGGCGTCGAGGTCGTTGCGGAGCAGTTGGATGTCGAGCATGGAAGTGGGCCTGATGAGGGGACGGATCGGGTCGATCAGTCGTCGGTGGAAGTGCCGTCGTTCGGATCCGGCGTGACGTGGGTCGGGCGAGCCCGACGGGCCCGCGTGTCGAGTTCCTTCAGGTGCGCGAGCTTCTCGGCGATGCGCCCTTCGAGACCGCGCGGTGTCGGCGTGTAGAAACGCGGCGGTGGCATGTCGTCGGGGAAGTACGTCTCCCCGGCCGCGTAGGCCTCGGGCTCGTCGTGCGCATAGCGGTACGCGTGCCCGTAGCCGAGCGACTTCATGAGTCTGGTCGGCGCATTGCGCAGATGCAGCGGCACGGGGCGCGAGCCTTCCTTCTTCACGAAATCGCGGGCCGAATTATAGGCAACGTAGGCCGCGTTGCTCTTCGCGGCGCAGGCCAGATAGATCACGGCCTGAGCAAGCGCGAGTTCGCCTTCCGGACTGCCGAGGCGTTCGTACGTCTCGCATGCGTCGAGCGCCAGCCGCAGCGCGCGCGGGTCGGCGAGGCCGATGTCCTCGGTTGCCATGCGCACGATGCGGCGCCCGAGGTACAGCGGATCCATCCCGCCGTCGAGCATGCGGGTGAGCCAGTACAGGGACGCGTCGGGATTCGATCCGCGGACGGACTTGTGCAGGGCCGAGATCTGGTCGTAGAAGGCCTCGCCGCCCTTGTCGAATCGCCGCAGGTTCTGGGCGAGCGTCGACTGCAGGAATGCCTCGTCGACCACCGTCACGCGGGCGGCCGTGGCAGCGGCTTTCACGGTCTCCAGCATGTTCAACATCCGGCGCGCATCGCCGTCCGCGTAGCCGACGATCATCTCGCGGGCGCTGTCGGCGAAGGAGAGGCCTTCCAGCGCCGTGGCCGATGCACGCGCCAGCAACTGTCCCAGTTCCGGCGCCGAGAGCGGATTGAGCACGTAGACGGCGGCCCGGGACAGCAACGCGCCATTGACCTCGAACGACGGATTCTCGGTCGTCGCCCCGATGAAGGTGACGACCCCCTGCTCGACGAAGGGCAGGAAGGCGTCCTGCTGCGCCTTGTTGAAGCGGTGCACCTCGTCGACGAACAGGATCGTCCGGCGACCGGTGCGATCGAGCGTCTCCTGCGCCTTGCCCACCGCCTCGCGAATCTCCTTGACCCCTGCGAACACCGCGGACAACGACAGGAACTCGGCGTCGAATGCCCGGGCGAGCAGCCGCGCGAGAGTCGTCTTGCCCACCCCGGGCGGACCCCAGAGGATCATCGAGTGCGGCTGACCGGATTCGATGGCGAGGCGCAGCGGCCGTCCCGGCGCGAGCAGATGCGTCTGGCCGACCACGTCGTCGATGCGGGCCGGGCGCATGGCCTCGGCGAGCGGCGCGATACGGCCGTGATCCGTGATCCGGGCATCGTGATCGGAAGCACCGCGATCCGAGGCACGGTGATCCGTGATCGCAGATCCGGAGTCCGGGGGAATCAAGGCGTGCTGAAGCACGCCGGACGAAGGCGATCGCTTGGTCACGGCGAGATCACCGTCGGACGCCGGACGCCCGCGCCTCCCGGTTTCCCCGCGACGCTCCGCCCGCCGGCCCGCTGTTCTCGCGGTTCACCGTTCACCTTGCTAACGATCCCCCACCACATCCGCATCCTTCGGCGGCACGAACTTGAACGTGTCGCCGGCGAAGCGCGGATTCCGATCCACCTTGGTGAACCGGATGGTGGTCACCTGCCCCAGTCGGTCATGCAGGTACAGCATCTCGGGATTGGACCTGCGGAAACCGAGGCGCATCTTCTCGAAGGTGCTGTCCGGGTCCTTGGGCACGGCCTCGAGCCACTCGAGATCCTTGTCGCGGGGCAGCGGCGTGAACGTGTACGCCTTGTCGACGTCGTTGTTGCCGGCGAGCAGCGCCGCGGGACTGGAGCCGAGGGCATCGCCCAGCGCCTTGACCGTCACCTGGTTCAGGTCCTTGTCGTAGACCCAGACCTTCGCGCCATCGCCGACGATCAGTTGTTCGTAGGGTTTCACGTAGAGCCAGCGAAACCGACCCGGGCGGGAGAACTGGAAGTTGCCGCTCGATTCCTGGACCTTCCTGCCGGCATTGTCCGCGACGGTCTGCACGAACTCCATGCGCGCGCCCTTCGTCTCGGCAATGAAGCTCTTCAACGCCTCGACGCCGCCGGCATGCGCCTGCGCGCACGACAGCACCAGCGCCGCCCCGCCGATCCACTTCCTCATCACGACTCGCTCCTTGCGGGCACCAGCACTTCGCGGTTGCCGTTCGTCGCCATCGACGACACCAGGCCGGCGCGCTCCATTTGTTCGATCAGGCGGGCCGCGCGGTTGTAGCCGATCCGCAGATGCCGCTGCACGAGACTGATGGACGCGCGTCGCGACTTCAACACGATGGCCACCGCCTCGTCGTACAGCGGATCGGTCTCGGCATCGCCCCCGTCGCCCTCGCCGCCCCCCTCGCCCTCTTCGCCGCTGTCGCTCCCGTCCAGAATGCCTTCGATGTACTGCGGTTGACCGCGCGACTTCAGGTACTCGACGACCTTGTGCACCTCCTCGTCGGCGACGAACGCCCCGTGCACGCGCTGCGGCAATCCGGTACCCGGCGGGAGGTAGAGCATGTCGCCCTGTCCGAGCAGCGTTTCCGCGCCCATCTGGTCGAGAATCGTCCGCGAATCGATCTTCGAGGACACCTGGAAGGCGATGCGCGTCGGGATGTTCGCCTTGATGAGCCCGGTGATCACGTCCACCGACGGCCGCTGCGTCGCGAGGATCAGGTGGATGCCTGCCGCGCGGGCCTTCTGGGCCAGACGCGCAATCAACTCCTCGACCTTCTTGCCGACGACCATCATGAGGTCGGCGAGTTCGTCGATCACGACCACGATGAGCGGCAGGTCATCGAGCGGTTCGGGATTCTCCGGCGTCAGCGAGAACGGGTTGCCGAGGGGCGTGCCGGCCTTCTTCGCGTCGCGCACCTTCTGGTTATAGCCGGACAGATTGCGCACGCCGAGGTTCGACATCAGCTTGTAGCGCCGTTCCATCTCGGCCACGCACCAGTTCAATGCGTACGCCGCCTGTTTCATGTCGACGACCACCGGGGCGAGCAGGTGCGGGATGCCCTCGTACACGGACAACTCGAGCATCTTCGGGTCGACGAGGATCACGCGGACCTCGTTGGCGGTCGCCTTGTACAGCAGCGACAGGATCATGGCATTGATGGCCACGGACTTGCCCGACCCGGTCGTCCCGGCGACGAGCAGGTGCGGCATCCGCGCCAGGTCCGCGACCACCGGCTTGCCCGCGATGTCCTTGCCGAGCACGAGCGTGATGGGCGAGCCCATGTCCCCGTAGACCTCGGAACCGAGGATCTCCGACAGGCGGACCGTCTGGCGCTTGGGGTTCGGGATCTCGAGCCCCATGCACGACTTGCCGGGAATGGTCTCCACCACGCGGATGCTCAGCACCGACAGCGCGCGGGCGAGGTCCTTCACCAGATTCACGATCTGGCTGCCTTTCACGCCGGTGGCCGGCTCGATCTCGTACCGTGTGATCACGGGGCCGGGGTACGCGGCCAGGACCTTCACCTCGATGCCGAAATCCAGCAGCTTCTTCTCGATGAGGCGCGAGGTGTACTCGAGGACCTCGGCGGACAGGACTTCCACCTTCTGGTCGGGCTCGTCGAGCAACTGCAGCGGCGGCAGCGGCGAATCCGGCAGGTCCTCGAACAGGGGCTTCTGCTTCTCCTTCTCGACACGCTTCGACTTCGGGATCGCAACGACGGGCGGCTCGATGTGGATGGGGATGCGTTCCTCCACGAGGATCTCGCGCTTCACCTCGACGGCGGTCTCGCGCTCGATCGTCGCTTCCTCGCCGATCTCGCGGTCCCGGCGTTCCGACCAGCGACGCACGCCCCATGCGAGCACGCGCTCGATCCCGCCGCCGAGCCGCTCGGCGACGGTGAGCCATGAAACGCCGGCAAACAGCGAGAAACCCGCCGCGAGCGCGATGATCAGCACGAGTGTGCCGCCCGTGAATCCGAAGCCGCCCAGCAGGGCCTGCGACAGGACCTTGCCGATCAGGCCGCCGGGGCGGTAGGGCAACGGCATCGACGACGTGTGCAGCCGCAGCGCCTCGAAACCGGAGGAGGCGAACAGGCAGACGAAGAATCCCGCCACGGCGTACATCATGGGGCGGCGGTCGGTCGCGGGTTCGGCCGGCTCGAGGCGGCGGTAGAGCCCGTAGACGCCCGCGCCGCAGAGGACGACGAACCACCACGCCGACCCGCCGAGCAGATAGAGGAGCACGTCCGAGATCCAGGCGCCGACGCGCCCGCCGGCGTTGGCGACGCCGGCCTCCGGCGGGACCGATTGCGACCAGCCGGGGTCGGACCGACGATACGTGGCGAGGATCAGCGTGAGATACGTGCCGGCGCCAATGAGGACGAGCCACCACGCTTCGCGAACCAGCCGGGCGAGCCGGGGGGGCAGAGGTTCGCGGCTCTGCCGCTCAGCCCGACGAAACAGCATCTCTTTGATTCGCAAAATGAAGCATGACAGCATTCTACCTTGTGACGCGCGCCGGATCGACACCCGGACCGCTCCCCTGACACAATCGGCCTCCCGATTCCCAACGAATTTCACCCGCCGACGACATGGCCGACGCCCGCCACACCCGCCTTCTCATCCTCGGTTCCGGTCCTGCCGGCTACACGGCCGCCATCTATGCTGCCCGCGCCAACCTGAAGCCCCTGCTGATCACCGGGCTCGCCCAAGGCGGACAACTCATGACGACCACCGATGTCGACAACTGGCCCGCCGACGTCATGGGCGTCCAGGGTCCGGAACTGATGGAACGATTCCAGAAGCACGCCGAGCGCTTCGAGACCGAACTGGTGTTCGATCACATCCACAGGGTGGATTTGTCGTCGCGACCGTTCCGGCTCGAAGGCGATTCGGGCGCGTACACCTGCGATGCGCTGATCATCGCGACGGGCGCGTCCGCCAAGTACCTCGGCCTGCCGTCCGAGCAGGCCTTCATGGGCAAGGGCGTCTCGGCCTGCGCCACGTGCGACGGCTTCTTCTTCAAGAACCAGGACGTCGCGGTCATCGGCGGCGGCAACACCGCCGTCGAGGAAGCGTTGTACCTCTCCAACATCGCGAAATCCGTCACGGTGGTCCATCGCCGCGACAAGTTCCGCGCCGAGGCCATCATGGTGGACAAGATCCTCGCCCGCGCGCGCGACGGCAACGTGCGCATCGAGTGGAATCACACGCTCGATGAAGTGCTCGGCGACAGGACCGGGGTCACCGGGATGCGCATCCGCCACCGTTCGGACGGCGCCACGAAGGACATTCCGCTGATGGGCGTGTTCGTCGCGATCGGCCACACGCCGAACACGCAGCTGTTCGAAGGTCAGCTGGAGATGAAGAACGGCTACATCGTCACGCGGACCGGCCTCGACGGCAACGCCACGCAGACCAGCGTGCCCGGCGTGTTCGCGGCGGGCGACGTGCAGGATCACGTCTACCGCCAGGCCATCACCAGCGCCGGGACGGGCTGCATGGCCGCGCTCGATGCGGAGCGCTTCCTCGATCAGTCGCACTGACCCGGTCCGGCGCGCTCCCGGAACGCCCCCAGATCGCTGCCGTGGCCGAAGACGACGACCTCGATGCGTTCCGTGAGGCCGTGAAGGGCGTCGCGCCGCTGAAGGCCCCGCTCCGCGTCGAGGTCCTGCGGCCGCGGCCGGCTCCCGTGCCCGTGCAGAGTCTCCTCGAGGACCGCGCGGTCCTCGCCGACAGCCTGGCCGATCCGCTGGACGCCGATGCGCCTCTCGACATCGGCGAGGAACTGACCTACCGGCGCGAAGGGATTCCCGCGCAGGCGCTGCGCAAGCTGCGTCGCGGCGAATGGTCGATCCAGGGCGACCTGGACCTGCATCACCAGACGGTCGACGAGGCGCGCGCGCTGCTCGTGGACTTCCTGAACCGGTGCGTGAAACGCGGTGTCCGCTGCGTCCGGATCGTCCATGGCAAGGGCTACCGGTCCGCCGGCGGCCATCCGGTCCTGAAGGGCAAGGTGGCTCACTGGCTGCGGCAGCGCGACGAGGTGCTCGCGTATGTCCAGGCGCGCGCCGAAGATGGCGGTGGCGGCGCACTCCTCGTCCTGCTCCGCGGATCACGACCGGCTCCCATGCCGGAGGCTTGACGCTCGAGGGTCGACCCAGTACGGTCCGCCCGCTCGCTCCGCCCCCATTCCAACAACAACACTCCGCCACGCACGGGCTTGGTCACCCTCCTCTCCTCGATTCTGCTCGGCTTCGTGCTCGGGATGCGCCACGCCACGGACGCCGATCACGTGATCGCCGTGGCCACCATCGTCGGCCGGGAGAAGTCCATCGCCCCGGCCACGCTGGTCGGCATCCTCTGGGGGCTCGGCCACACGGCCACGGTCGTCGTCGTGGGCGGTGTGATGATCGTGTTCGGCATCGTCATCCCCGAGCGCGTCGCCCATCTGCTCGAATCCGGGGTGGGCATCATGTTGATCGTGCTCGGCGTGCTCGCCCTCAAGGGGGTTCTCCGGCGCGAGCGGGTCGCCTTTGCACCGGTCGAGCACCCGCATCGCCCCGCGATCACCCCCCGTCCGCGCGCGCCCTCGCTCGATCGCCATGCCCACGTGCACGCACACGGGGACCACGTGCACACCCATCGCCACAGTCACGAACGGTATGGGCACGGCCACGCCGAGGACGCGACGGCCACCGCCTGGCTCGACCGTCAGTTGGGCAGGCTGGGGGTGTATCAGGCGCTCCGCCCCGTGGTGGTGGGCATCATCCACGGACTCGCAGGCTCCGCAGCGGTGGCACTGCTCGTCCTCGGGGCCATCCGCGATCCGTGGTGGGGCGTCGCGTACCTGATCGTGTTCGGTCTCGGCACGATCGCAGGAATGATGCTCGTCACGGCCGTGATCGCGCTGCCCTTCGCGCTGTCCGCGAGGCGCTTGCCGCGGATGAATCTCGTGCTGCGCGTCGGTTCGGGGGGGCTCAGCATCGTGTTCGGCGCCTGGCTGCTGATCGCTTCCGTCGGCGAAGCGTGGCAGCCCGTGGCCTGAGACGTAAGAGCGCTTTCGTGAAACTCTTACATCGCCCTGATTGCACGAGGCTTTTCCATTCGTTGTCGTTGACCGGGTCCCGTCGAGCGACTACATTCGGCTCACAACTCGAACACTCGAAGAAAATGCGTCAGGCATGCTGAATCCCAAGGTTCTCGGCCTGGCCGTTGCCGGAGGAGCATTGGCCGTGCTGGTCGGAGTCGCCGTCGTCCGCGAAAGCCGTGTGCCCGTCCCTCCGGTGGCGGCCCCCACGCCCGCTGCAGGCATGGGCGAATCCCATGACCGCCCGCCGATGTCCGCCGAGGAAGAGCGGTTCGCCCACGACCTCTGGAAGGTCCACTCGGACATCCGCACCCAGGCCGTGCGCATGAGCTTCACCGGCATCGCCTACAAGACCGGCGAGATCCCCAAGGAAGCCGTGCGTGATCGCATCGGCCCGCTGGTCAAGGTGTTCGGCCAGGCCGCCACGGACATTCGCGCCATCGCGACCCCGACCTCGATGCAGCCGGTCCGCAACCGCTACCTCGAAGCCGTCGAACTCTATGGCAAGGCATCCGGCGAGATGGTGAAGGTCGCACAGGACGGCAAGGACACCCACCTGATCGTCGCGCAGGAGATGAGCCAGAAGGCCTCCACGCTCCTGCTGGAGGTGAGCGAGAAGCTCTGGCCCGGCGAATTCAAGCCGAATTGATTCGAAGGATTCCGGACGCGGCCTCACGAGGGCTGCGCCAGGATGCAACAGCTGTTGGTCCGTTCTCACATGTGAATCAGAAGGAGAAAGCCAATGAAGTGGGAGGTCAAGAAAGTCTTGGGGGCAGTCGGCTTCGCCGCCGCAACGACCCTCAGCATGGCCGCGCAGGCGCAGGTGTGCTCCGCGTGGCTCGTCGAGAACAGCCGGTTCATGAACGTGCCCTTCGGCATGTTCCATCCCGACCGTTCGTTCGTGCAGGGCAGCACCAACCCGCGCAACAACGTCAACACCGTGGACCTGCCGGTCAACGTGGGCGTGATCAAGTGCGGCAAGGAACTGATCCTCTACGACAACGGCTGGAATGCGACCGACTACCACAAGGCCACCGGCACCGGTCACTGGTCGCCGCTGTCCAAGCAGATCGCACAACTCGGCTTCGACGCGAAGGACGTCTCCAGGATCATCGTCGGTCACGGCCACTGGGATCACGCCGGTTCGATGGACGAGTTCCCGAACGCGAAGCTGTACATCCAGAAGGAAGAACTGCGGGGCATCGAGTGGGCCCTGAACTACCCGGGACACGAGCGCATCCGCGCCGTGAACGATTCGCCCGGCGGCTGCAGCCGTACCCCGGCCTGCGGCTACCCCGCCAAGACCGTGGATCAGATCTACTCCAAGGTCCTGCGCGGCATGGCCGTCATCGTCGACGGCGACATGGACGTGATGCCCGGCGTGAAGATCCACGCCGCCCATCGCGCCCACACCGCGGGTTCGCAACTCCTGGAAGTCAACACGTCCATCGGCAAGCTGATGTTCGGTTCCGATGCCTACTCGTCCTGGGAAGCGATCCGCGACTGGGAAGTGGCCAACGTCCAGCAGACCGACTCGGTCCAGCAGTTCCTGGCCTACGAGAAGTGCTACAAGGTGACGGGCGGCTACCAGAACTGCGTGGCCGCGCACGAGCCGCTCTCCTACTCGGACAAGTATCCCCTCACGAAGAACTCGTGGGTCGGGATCAACGGCGGCCGCCTGGCAGAGATCGCCCTGGCAGCCGGAGAGTCCTCGCGCAAGCCGAAGTGATCGACGCCTGATCACGTCGTGCCGCATCGACGAGGAGTGGGGGTGACCCCGCTCCTCGTTTTTTTGTATCACGCGACGGCAGCACAGGGCGAAGGCGCTCGACACGAAGAACGCCGCTGGCACGAAGCTCAGGGACCGTCTTCTTTCGCTGCCGCAGTCCGGAGGCTCTGCCTCGCCGTCATCGGATCCGCCTCACGCATGCCGTCTTCGAGCTCGTCGTCAGTGCCCGCGAATGCCATTCGAGTGAATTGCGCACGCCACGGACTCCTCCGGCGATTCCCTCGCGTTCCTGCCGTTCCGCGCGTCGTGGTCGCGCTTCTCGCGGCCTTTCGCACCCTCGGCATGGCGCCGTGGCTGTCGGCCTTCGCGCTCCTCTCGACACCCGCCGCGCAGGCCCACGACCCCAGCGCCTGGGGCGGCATGTTCCGCACGCGAGACTTCGGCGGGTCCTGGCTCTCCACCGATGCCGGCCTCTACATCGGCGCCGCGCTTGCCGTCGCCATTCACCCGACGGACCCCAATCACCTGCTCTACGCAACCGACACGCGCCTGCTGCGCTCGCGCAACGGCGGTCGCGACTGGGCGCAGGAAGCCGCCGACCTGATCTACGGTCCGACCCTCGCTGTGGCCTTCGATCGCGACGGTGGCGCGGCGGCGGCCTCCAGTTCCGCGGGCATCTTCGTCACGCGAGGAGACGGGAAGTGGGCAGCGGCCAAGGCACCGTCCGGTGCTGCGCCGGCCCGTGTCATCGTTCCCGGCAATGCGCCCGGCCACTTTCTGCTCGGCGGACCTGGCGGCATCTTCCGCAGCGTCGACGGCGGACAGACCTGGACGGCGGCGGCCATCGGCGACGCCGAGGCCCCCGCCGTGGCGATCGTCGTCCTGCCGTCCCCCGCACAGCGCGCCTTCGCCATCGTCGGCAACCGGCTCTGGGCCAGTCGCGACGAGGGAGCCACGTGGCAGCCCTCGGGCGCCGGACTGCCCGGAACTGCCGTGGACGCCATCGCCGCCGACGCGGACGGCAAGCGTCTGTGGGTGGCCGCGGCCGATCGCTTTCACGTTTCGGATGGCGAAGCCCTGCGCTGGCAGCCGGTCGGACAAGCGCTGCCGCAGGCACAGACCACCGTTCGGGCGCTGGTGGCGTCGCCCGACGGCCGGATCCTCATCGCAGCCACCCATCGAGGCGTGCTGCGCAGCACCGACCACGGCGTCCAGTGGCAGCAGACGGAAGGGGCGTTGCCGGTCCACCTCGAGTCCGGCATGCTCCAGCGCGATGTGCACGATGCACAGACGCTCTACTGCGGTTTCTCGCTGAGTCCGTATGCCGACGTGTGGCGTCGCGCCGCGGAGGGCAACAACCTGCTGTCGCGCATCGATCCGATCAACCTGGCCGGCGGCGCCGCGTTCCTGATCCTCCTCGTCGGAGGAGGCATCGTCGGGGCACGCGCGCTGTCACGGTCGTCGGCACGCCGCTAGTGCCCCCTTCTCACGCCGGAGCGCCTCGCCCCCCATGACGCCACAGCCGACTGCTCTTCCCCGCCGTCATCGCGGCGCCTTCCGCCTCGGGGCGATCCTCGGCGTCATCGTGCTGCTCGCCATCGCGGGCGCCGGCGTCTGGTGGAATTCGAAGCCGAAGCGGGCCGATGTCGTCGAGTATCCGATGATCCGATCCACGGACATGCCCGTTGCCGTCGCCGTCGGACCGGACGACACGGTCTGGTTCAGCATCGATTTCTCCGATGCCATCGGCCGGCTGCGCGGCGGCAAGGTCGAGCGGATCACGAAACCGGGCAAGAACGTCGACGCACTCGGGCTGGCGGTGGATCCGCAGGGAAACGCCTGGTACGCGGACGCCCCGGCCACGGCGATGCTGCGCGTCACGCCCTCGGGCGAGATTCACGGTGTTCCGCTCGCCACGCCGATCGCCCGCCTGGGACGCGTCGCGACCGGTGCCGACGGCAGTGTGTGGTTTGCGGAATCGACGGCCTACAGCGTGTCCAGCATCCGGGGAGGGAAACTCGAGCGGCACGACATCCCGTCCGTGCGGGGCGGTCCGTTCGGCGTCGCCGTCGCCCGTGACGGCACCGCCTGGGCCACGCTGCAGAGTTCGAATGCATTGATGCGCATTCCCCCGGCGGGCGCGCCGCAGGAGATCGAGATACCGACGCGCGGCGTGGCCCCGACCGACATCGCCGTCGCACCGGACGGCGGCGTCTGGTTCATCGAGTTTCGCGCCAACCAGGTCGGCCGCTACGCGGACGGAAAGTTCACCGAGATCCCGATGCCGGAAGGCATCGGTGCGCTGTCCGGCATCGCGGTGACACCGGACGGATCGGCGTGGTTCGGCGCGATGAAGGGCGCCGCGATCGGGCGGGTTCGCAACGGGGAGGTCACGCTGTTCAAGCTCCCGCGGGAGGACGCGAAACCCTTCACGCTGGCGACCGACTCGAAGGGCAATCTCTGGTACGCGGACATCCGGGGCTTCGTGGGGCGAATGACGCCGCGGTGATTCCGCGTCGGCGTCCGCCGCAGTGTCAGGTCTTGCAGGCGATGCTTCCGCGTCCGACCGCTGATGACACCCACCCCCTCACGGACGAGGCGCTTCGTGCCTCGGCATGGCACTACCCGCCCAGAAACGCCCGGTCGACGAACCACCACAAGCCCGCGATCAGGATCAGCGCCGAAGCCGCCATGACGGCCTTCGGCTCCCACGGGTACTTGCGCAGCCGGAACAGGATCGGGACGACGAGCACCGCAACGGCAGCCTGCCCCGCTTCCACGCCCAGATTGAAATTGAGCAGCGACAACACGAGGTTCTGCTTCGGCAGGCCGATCTCGCGCAACACGGAAGAGAAGCCGAAACCGTGCACCAATCCGAACAGGAAACTCACGGTCCAGCGTCGCGAGATCGCGTACTTCGGCAGCAGGTTCTCCAGTGCCACGTAGGCGATCGACAGGGCGATCACCGACTCCACGAACACGCCGGGCAGCGTCACGACGTCTAGGGCCGCCAGACCGAGCGTGATGCTGTGCGCCACGGTGAACGCCGTGATGATCTTCAGCAACTGGACGAGGTTTCCGCCGCGCAGGATCAGGGCGATCAGGAACAGGAGGTGGTCGTACCCCGTCAGGATGTGCTCGATCCCGAGCGGAAAGAAACTGCCGGCCCCCCGTGCGGCGGCCGCGGCAGGGCCGACGGCGAGCGTCGTTTCGCGCGCATCCGGTCCGAACGAGAACTGCTGGCTGTGCATGCCGACGGTGATGTGGGCAAGCGTGTGGTACGTCGGCCCGATCGCCTCCGAAAGATCGTCGCGGATCGTGAGCGACGAGATCTTCCCCGGACACTGGAAGGACGTGACGAGCACCACGTCCGGCCGGTCCTTGCGCGGCATCGTGGCACTCACTTCGCCGATCGAGCACGCGATCGAGCCCGATGACACGTGCACCTTTTCGCGCACCGCAATCCGCAGCGGGTCAAGCGTCGTGGGAAACCCGCCCGGGGCCGTGACGCCGACTGCCGTCGCCATCTCGGGCGACAACGCCGCCGCCGACACCGTCAGGCGATAGGTCACCGCATCGTCGTCGATGCCGATGGTGGCAAACCCCAGCGTGGCACCGGAGTGCGCCCTTCCGTCGACCGCAGCGCCCAGAAGCAAACACAGAAGGAGCCACGCAATCGGCCATCGCATCATGCGCCCGGAGTTGCCCATTGCCGCGGAGTTCATGAACGCCCCACTCCGTAGAATGTGATCAGCCCTTCTTCGCGGGGACTTCGGGCAGGCCGCCGGGCATGGGTTTCTCGACGGCCTCGGACGGCGGTCCGGTCACGACCTTGATGAGGTTCAGCAGGTTGTCGACCTGATAGCCCGGGATGGTCCTCACCTCGTTGCCGCCGAGGCGGAAGACATACTGGCTGACGCCGTCCGGCGCGAGATCGCCCACCGCGTACTGGACCACCGGTTCGGTCCGGTTCGGCGCGTAGGCGAGAAGCACTGTCTGCGGCGTCGTCACGCCGTACTCGTTCGATTTCGGATCGAACGGGAAAGTCCGTTCCAGCTTGCACTTGCCCAGGCCCACGAGCGCCTTCGCGATGCGCTCGGCCATCGCCGGGTCGGTCTGGTGCCCATGGGAGCCATCCACCTTCGCATGGGCGCTGTGGTAGAACCACAGCCCGGCCGCGTCGCGTTCGAAGCGGTGCACCGTGCCCGAGTGGGCCACTTCCAGTGCGCCGAGCTGGGTGCTCATCAGGGGCAGCAGCATGCCCTCCCGATCGGAGCCGGTCCGTTCCGCCAGGTCGGCGGCATGTTCGATCTTCCGGTCCTTCTGCTGGATCACCAGGATCACGGCGATCAGGGCGATCAGGACCGCCCAGATGGCCAGCAGCTTCCTGCGATTGCGCGGGCGTGGAGATGGAGTCATCGCTGCCGCCACCAGACGATCGTGCCGATCAGGGCGAGCAGCGCCGGGATCAGGATCACCGACAGGAAGACGGTGCCCTTCATCTGCCGGTTGGTGAGGTTCACGCGCGGCACGTCGAACGTGCGCGGCTCGACGCCGATCAGGTTCTCCTGGGCGGCGAGGTAGTTCACCGTGTTCAGGAACAGCTTGCCGTTGCCCATCACGTTGAAGAAGGAGTTGGTCGCAAAGTCGGAATCCCCGAACACCACGATGCGCGACTTCTTCTTCGCCGCCACACTGCCCGGCTCGGGCTTGTCGGTGTCGGACTTGTCGGCCTCCTGTCCGCCGAGCCGCTTCACGATCGCGACGACGAGCGTCAGCGGTCCTTGCAGGTCCTTCCCCTCCTCGTATTCGGCCCGGTTCTGCGTCGTTTCCCCGAAACTGCTCTTCGACGAATTCGCCAGCGGCAGCGCCGAGATGCCGGGAATGCGCTCGGACGTCGGCGAGAGCGAACGGGCGCCGGGAAAGAAGGTGAGCGGCAGATCACGCGTGATCTGATGCCGGTTGTAATCGGAGACGGCCGGCGAGGAGGGATCGGCCCAGAAGTGGCTCGCGTCGTCGATCACGATGTCGTTGTCCACGACGACACCGATGTCCCGCAGGACCGGCTCGAGCCCGGTCTTCACGAACGGATCCAGCAGGAACATCGCATTGCCGCCGCCCGCCAGGTAGTTGCGGATGACCTCGAGTTCCTGCGGCAGCAGCGGAAGCTTCGGCCCCACCTCGATGAGGACCGTGCACTTGTCGACGGCCGCCGTGGCCTTCATCAGCGAAACCTTCTCGACGACATAGTTCATGGTCTCGAGCGCATTCTTCGCCTTGGCCATGCCGTGCTGCTCGTGCACGACCATCTTCGAGCCGAGACCGTGGCTGTGCCCGCCCTCGCCTTCCATGTGGTCGTGCGACTCGATGCTGAACGGATCGGGTTCACCGTGTCCCTCCAGGAAGCAGATCCGCTGCGTCGACGCCCGCGACACGCGGAGAATGGCGTTCGCGATGTCGGTTTCCGTGGGGCTGTTCACCTGCAGCTTGCGCCCCTCGCTCTCCAGCAACGCCGTGCCGGCGAACTGCACGCCCATCAGACGGGCCTGCGCCGGGTTGAGCATCGGATCGTAGAACTCCACGCTCAGCTTCGACGTCTTCGACGCCATGAGTTGGTACAGTTCCACCGTCTCGCGCATCATCGGATCGTGGAAGAACACGACGTGCACCGGACGATCGAGCCGTTGCAGCATCGTGACCGTCTGCGGCGACAACGAGAAGGCCCCCTCCTCGGTCATGTCGATGCGGAACGGGAAGCGCACCGACAGCCACGCAATGGCCACGACGACCCCCACGACGCCGAGGGTCGTGACCGCGATCTCGCCGCGTCGGCGCTGCAGGAACTCCGAGAGCTCCTTGCGCAGGGCGAACAAACCCAGTCCTCCGAGCACGACGCCGGCACCCAGCAGAAGCCAGGTCCAGACGACCGCTTCGAGCAGGATGAAATGCAGGGACAGGCCCGTGAGGACCAGCGCGATTCCCAGGAACAGGAACACCCCGCCACGGAAGGAGCGTTCCATCATCGTCTCCACTGCAGGTAGGCGGTGTTCAGCGTGAGCGCGATGGCGCACACCACCAGGTAGAAGACCACACCTTCACTGCGCACGAGGCCCCGGACGAAGTCGGCGAAGTGCAGCGCGAAGGAGAGATACGCGAACAGGCTGCCCATCCATTCGGACGCCTGGAAGTCCTGCAGGTGTCCGATGAACCAGAAGCCCAGCAGCACCGAAACGGTGATCAGCGCCGCCACGATCTGGTTCTGCGTCAGCACCGAGAAGAACTGCCCCACGGCGAGACAGGCCATGCCCAGCAGCATGAACCCGACGTAGCCGCTGACGATCGTGGTCGTCTGCGGATTGCCGTACAGGTACAACGGCACGAGGTCGATCATCGTGCCGATCGTCATCAGCAGCAGGATCGTGATCGCCCCCAGGAACTTGCCCAGCACGATCTCCCACGCCTTCAGCGGGAGCGTCATCAGCAGTTCGATGGTGCGGCCGTTGAACTCCGCCGAGAACAGACGCATGGAGACGACCGGCGCCAGCGTCACGAGCAGGATGCTCATGTTCCGGAAGGTCTCCGTCATCGTGGCCGTGCCCGACAGGAACACGTTGTACGTGAAGAAATACCCCGCCCCCACGAGGAACACGGCGACCACGAAATACGCGATCGGGGAACGGAAGTAGACGAGCATCTCCTTCCGGTATACCGCCCACAGGCCCGTCACGCGTTGCCCCCCCCGATGTAGCGCATGAAGATGTTCTCCAGCGTCGGTTGTTCGCGCTGGAGCTGGTGCAGGGACCAGCGGCCCGAGACGGCCCGCGCAATGCGCGCCTCGATGCCCTCGCTGGCATCCGTCCGGCAGGCGATGGACCACTGCCCGTGACCGATGTCGCGGAACGCGACGTCATGGACGCCTTCGAGTCCCGTCAGCTCGGCACGCAGCGCGTCCTCCGGCCCCGTCACGATCAGCGTGACCCGATTGGTCTGCTCGGAAGCCTGCTGCAGGCCGGCCGGCGAATCGATCGCGAGCAACCGCCCCTGGTTGATGATGGCCACCCGACGGCAGATCAGCGTGACCTCGGGCAGGATGTGCGTCGACAGCAGGACCGCGTGCTTCTCGCCGAACTGGCGAATCACCTCGCGGGTCTCCTGGATCTGCCCGGGGTCGAGTCCGGCCGTCGGTTCGTCCAGCAGGAGCACTTCCGGATCACCGAGCAGCGCCTGCGCCAGGCCGACACGCTGACGGTAGCCCTTGGACAGCTTGTAGATCTCCCGCTTGGTCACGGCTTCGAGCCGGCAGGCGGTCATGACGCGATCGAGTTCGCTTGCGATCCCGTGGCGCGGCACGCCCTTCACCGCCGCGACGAAACGCAGGTAGCTGGTCACGTCGAGCACGTCGTACAGCGGCGGATTCTCGGGCAGATAACCCAGACGCCGAGCTGCCGCCTCGTTCTCGGTGGCCATGTCGAAGCCGGCCACGCGAACCGTCCCGGAGGTGGCCGTGGTGAAACCGGAGATCATCTTCATCGTGGTCGTCTTGCCGGCGCCGTTGGGGCCCAGGAAGCCGACAATCTCGCCCGGTTCGACCGTGAACGAGACATCGTGAATGATGGTCTTGGAGCCGTATCGCTTGGAGACGGCCTCGAGCGCAATCGCGGGAGCAGACACGAAGGATTCTTGAAGAAGAGACTGCGGTAGGAACTGCAGACCCGGCACTCGCGTCGGCTGTCTCGCCGAACTGCGGGCCATCCGGGCAACACCGGACCCAGCAAACAGAAGGCCCCCTCTCGGGGGCCTTCTTCACGGGAAGCGAACTTCGCCGCGGCTTACTTGTACCAGCGATTACCCTTGGCAGCGAACTGGTCGCCGTCATGCGCCATGAACAGTTCCGTGCCTTCGAGGTCACGAATCATCTTCAGGCGGTTGAGGGACTTGAAGTAGTCCTGCACGGAGTAGTTCAGCCCGGCGGGATAGCCTTCCAGGTTTTCCTTCATCCACACGGCGTCCTGCGTGATCACGAGCGTCTGGCCGGAACCGGTCTTGACCTTGACCGACTGGTGGCCCAGCGTGTGGCCCGGGGTGCTCAGGATCTGGATCGAGCCGTCGCCGAACAGGTCGTAGTCGCCTTCGAGTTCGAGGTAGTTGAACTCACGCGCGTTGTCGACGTCGGCCATCACGAACGAACCGGGGGAGGTCCGGCCCTGGAACTTCTCGGGGAACCAGGCTTGATACAGTTCCTTCTTCTGGATCGCGTGGATCGCGTTCGGGAACATCTCGATGTTGCCGATGTGGTCCAGGTGCGAGTGCGAGGAGATCACGACCTTGACCTTGTCGGCCGAGTAGCCCAGCTTCTTCAGCTGCATGTCGATGACGTCTTCACGCTTCTGGCTCGGCTTCAGGAAGTCGCAGTTGCCCGCGGCCCAGTAGCCCTTGCAGTTGTCGCTGATGGCGACGTTGTTGCCCGTGTCGAACACGACCAGACCCTTCGGGTGGTCGATGACCCACATGCTGACCGGGATCGTGATCTGACGGCTCTTCTCAGCGGGGAGGGCCGGAATCAGGCCACGGATGTCGAACGGGCCGAACATGCCGCTCGTCGTCCAGAAGACCTTCACCTGCGCCGTCGCGGCAGAGGCGCCCGCGGCACACAGCATCCCGACCAGCAGACCGGCGATACGAGACTTCTTCATGTAGCTCTCTCCTGTTTCTGCATCCGCGCACGATGGTTCGCGGTGACTTTTTGAAACACCTTCGGGATGAGATCGGCTCCCCCGAGCCCGTGTGGATCCGGTGATGCCGCTCCCGTGATCCCGCCCCGATGACTCCTCCCGGAGAGACACCCTTTGTGAAGTGACGCTCTACTCCGAGACGTGGGCGAGAATAGGAGAAGGCAGACGCGCTGTAAAGCGAAATTCCGGTCGACGAATCCGAAATTTGCGAGGTCGCGTTAAGACGAAAACCCGATTCGTCTTCGACCCATCCTCCGTCGAGATCCCGGGACCATGGCGCATCTGGCAGGCGCCTCGGATGACGCGACGCACCATCCAAACACGCTCGCGCTGGACGCTAGAGCTTGACGCCTTCCTGATCGAGCCGGGCCCGCACCCGCCTCTGGATCTCGGGACCGAGCGACTCCCCCCACTTCTGCCCGAGCGCCATGCTTTCCTGCAGCAATTGCGGCATCACCCGGATCGTCTTGCGGCCGACCTCCGTGCCGTAGAAGTCGATCAGGCTCGTGATCTCGGCCGCGGTGAAGTGCCGGTGATAGAGGGGGACGAGCAGGTCGCGCAGCGCGGGCAGGCGCTCGCCGATCAGGTCGTCGATGACCGACGGGAGTGCGGCCAATGCCCGCTGCGGGATGTCCGGGCGGGAGGTCCGCAGCACATCCGTGATCTGCTGCACCACCATCGACGACATCTGCCGGCCCAGCGAGAGCGCGCCGGTCATCTCGAGCAGCTGTTCGATGCGGGCCTGCTTGTCCGGCGTCAGTTCCTCGGCCTGTGCGGCCGCGGGACTGCCGGCGACCCCCAGGAGCATCGCGGCACTGATCAGCACGTGGCGGACGATCGGCATGTTCCGGACTCCTGTCGAAGCGACGATGACGGGCGTCGAAGATACCACCCACGCAGTCAGGGCCCGTACGGCGAAGCGGCGCCGGTCGTCACGTTCGACTCACGCGTGGCCGCTGAAACCGTCCGGGATCGGGCCGGTCGCGATGCATCCCGGTCAGGTACCGGTGGCGGCCGAAGGAATCTCATCCAGCGAGAAGTACACGGCCTTTCCGTGCGCCCGGGCGAGCGCGACCATGTCGTCCGCCCCTGCGGAAGGACCACCGATGCGCAGGCAACCGTCGCACTTCGCGACGAGGCGGCGCGCCACCGGATGGAAGATCTCGTCGAAGACGGCGTCACCGATCCGGGTGGAGCCCGCGTGCTCGATGAGCGGCAACGCGAACCACTCCCCCATGACCGGCAGATGGCCGGCGCGGAACAGGCGGAGCGACGCCTCGGTCATCGCCTCGACATTGCGAGCGATACGGACCGGGTCGTCACCGGTCCCGGAACGGTAGGGACCGGCGACGAGGATCATGAGGGTCCGGCTTTCCGGCATGGAACGCTCCTGTCTGCCCGTGGAAACGGTTGCGTGGCGGTCGGCAGCGCCGATCCGGACCGGCTCAAGGGTGAGAGCGCGCCCGGCCGGCGTCAAGGTCGGCCGGGCGACCGGCGACGGTGCCTCGCGCTGCCCGCGTGATTCGGTGGCGCCCCGTCCAGCCCCGTGTCCCGTCGATGAACCGATTCGCGACGTCTGCCTCGCGCCGTGCGCGCGCCACGCTCAACTGCCTCGGCCGAAGGTGCACCCGCGCCCCTGGCAACGGCCTCCTGTTCGCGATGACCGCGGCGTCCTTCGCGGTCGCAACGACACCCGGCGACATCCTCTCCAGCCGGGTCGACCCGGCACGCACGGGCGCCAACCTGAACGAACGGACGCTCGACCTCGCCGAGGTACGGCCGTCGTCCTTCGGCCGTCAGTTCACGTACAGGCTGGACGGGCCGGTCTTCAGCCAGCCGCGGGTCGTCCGTGACATCGCGGGCCCGGAACACCGGCGCCGCACGCTCGCCATCTTCACGACCGCCGCGAACACCGCCTGCGCGTTCGACGCCGACGGCCAACAGCACAGGCTGGTGTGGCGACGCCCGCTCGATCGCCTGCCCCCGGGGAAACCCGCGAGTCCGCGCGGCATCATGTGCGCGCCCGTGATCGGCGCCGCAACCGGCAGGCTGTACGTCGTGGCCGGTTTCAGGGACGGCGCGCGCGTCCGCTTCCTGCGCCGTGCCCCCGATCCGGCCGACGGCCGCGATCGGCCATCGAGCCCCGTCGCGACCGAGGGGGCGGTATCGATCGAAGCCACCGCGTTGGCGTTCGAGCCCACCGAGCGGCGCATGGCGGTGCAGCGCGCCGGACTCGCGCTCGCCGACGGCCGGATCGTCATCGCGTTCGGGGGCGACTTCTCGAGGGCCGGGTCTTCGCATTCGACACGACGAACCTGCGCGCGCCGCCCGCAGCCGTCTGCACGACGTGCACGAGCCGTGTCAGCGCTCTCTCGAACAACCACTCTCCGGACGAGGCCTGCACCTTCCTCTGTCCCGACGGTCGAGGCGGTGCCCTCCAGCGCTTTCGCGTCGCGCCAACGCCGCCCTCCCCCAATCACCACTACCGCCACGTGTTCGCCGGTCCGGTCCTGTGGCCCCGCACATCGGCGGCGAGCGGGGCACTGACGTACGTGAGGCGGGAGAACGACACGCTTCGTGGCTCTCGCGTGTCCGACCGGTTCGCCGACTGCCGCCCCGCTCGCCCGTCGCCCACCGCCAGTGGCACCTGTGACAGTGCGGCGCCGAGCGACGAGTTCATCCACCAGCATCCGGGCGGCATCCTGGCGCTGTCGTCGAACGGAAGCGATCCGAGGACGGCGATCGTCTGGGCGTCCGCCGCGTCGGTTTCCGGAGGCGGCGGGCGGCTCATGGCGTTTCGCGCCGTGCCGGACGAGACCGACCCGAACCGCATCGAGGAGCCGTGCAGCAGCGACGACTACGCCGCGGGTGGTCTCGATACCGGCTCCGGCTTCGTCCCGCCGACGATCTCGAGGGGCCGCGTGTACGTCCCGACGCGATCGGGCCGCGTCGAGGTGTCCGGACCCGTGCCGCCGCGCGAGTGCCGCAGCGACGATCCGTCGCAGGCACCGCCGACGCGCCGGATGTGAAGTGTCGTGAAACGTCGCGAGGACGCGAAGACACCTGCGGCAGTCCGCACGGTCCCGCGTCAGCGCGGCGCGCGTGCGGCCAGCAGCAAGACCGTCTCCTGGAGCCGGGAAGCGTTGCGCGCCATGCTGAGCACCTGCGGCGGTTCGAACGCCTCCGACGCGCTCACGTTGCGGATCAGGCGCTGGACGGCATTCGCATCGTCGCTGAACACCGTCAGTCGATAGCGCACGCCTTCCGCGACGACCTTGCCCAGCAATACGCCGTCGGGCAGCAGCGGCTGCAGGCGCGACGCGATCGAGACGGACACGTCGCGACGGTCCGTCCCCGCGGCCGCTTCCGGCGCAACCGCTTCCTCCGGAACCGCCGAGGCGGCCCACGGCCGCGGGACCTCCCCGACCCATGCCGGCGCACTCGGCGCCCAGTGCTGCCAGCGGCTGACGTTCCAGTTGCCGAGGTCGAACCGCGGACAGGCGTCGCATCCCGGGGCGTAGGTGATCGGCTTGCGGAACACGGCCTGGCCCACGAGATAGCCCGCCGTGTCGCGCCCCATCAGAACCTCGCCGTTGACCGCCGGTGCGCGCGGATCGCGCCGTTCGCCCCGTCCGGGTTCCGCGATGCGACGACTGCGGACCCAACCCTGGAAGCAGGCGTAGTCGCGCCCCTTCCTCAGCGTGACGCGCTCGACCGGCCAAAGGAACTGCCGCTTCAGGTGCTCCTCGTAGGCTGCGTCGGACAGCGACGCATTCGCCTCGGCATGCCGCCCCGCCGGACTGAAGAGCAGCCGATACTGCCGGGCCGCCTCCCCACCGCGCTGCTCGATCGTCCGACGATAGGCCTCCATCGTCGCGGGGCTGCGTGTCAGTGTCAGCGTCAGGGAGTGATCGGCGTCGCCGGCGAACGTCAACGTTTCCCACCGCCGCTCGCCAGACTGCCAGGCGGGGATCTGGCCGACGAACGTGTGCGCGAGACTGACCTCGCCTTCCTCCGCGGCGGATGACGGAATGCGGTAGGTCCCGGTGAGATCCGGGCACTCGCCGGAAAAATCGGCCAGCGCGGCTCGAGACACCGGTGCCCAGGCCTCCGGATATGGCGCATCGCAGCCGCCGAGCATCGCTGCCGCCACGACGCAGGCGACCCGGCCGCTGCGCCACGGAGCCCGCATCACGGCCGGCATCGATGTCTCGTCAGGGCACTCACGGGCAGGACCCGACCCATGGGCATCCGGTGGGACGCAGCCGCCCCGTCTGCCGCCGGCGATGCCGGATTCCCGCGCGATCGCTCGCGCGATCCCAGCGCGGCACACGGCGACAGGCGTCGGGCCGGGAACACGGGACAAGATCGTGTCGACATGATTCGATCCGGGGGCGGGGGGTAGGCACCGCAATGACGCCGGTGCCGCTCCCCGCTCTATCGGCCGATGTCCGGTGCGGGATTAGGGTCCGTCGACCCGACGAGTCTCTCCCCCACGGTCCAGCGCGGCGAGCAGCCGGGTCGATGCCTCGGACAGCCTGGCGGCATCGCCCTCGCGGCAATCGACGTAGCTGTGGTACTTCATGTAGGTCGGCAGCGCCGTCGTGTACAGGTACACGGGGAAGATCACGTCCGTGCCGGTTTCGCGCCCCCGGATCCAGGCGATGTTGAACTCCTCCTTGCAGACCTTCGAACCGAGATAGGCCGGCGACAGCAGCGCCACGACCTTGCGGCAGCGATCCAGCGTTTCGAAGATCTCGGGCTGCCATGCGGCGCCGATGTCGATTTCCTTGCGGTCGACGAAGATCCGGAGATCCGGACGGGACTGGCGCAGTGCCTTTTCGAGGGCCTCGCTCTCCGGGGCATTCTCCCGGGCGTAGCTGATGAAGACATCGAAATCGACGGGCGGCAGAGGCTCCGGCGCAGGGGCCGCCACCGCAGCGGGAGCAGGGACAGGCACCGTGATCGGCGTCGCGACGTCGGCACCCATCCCGGGAATCGCCCGGGACTCGAACGGGGGTGGCGCGGGTGCCCTGCGCCCGTACCGGTCGGCCCGGGCCGAGAAGATCTTCGCGGCATCGTTCGCGTCGGACGCCGAGCGGGTCACGATCTTGAGTGCCTCCAGCGGCAGGCCGCGCTCCAGCCACTGGATCGCGGCATCGAGCAGCGGCGTGAGCATCTCGTCCACGTCGTAGCCTTGATCGCCGGTGGCGATCAGCGGCAGGGCGACCGTCCGGATTTCCGGGGCCTCCGCGAGGATCGGTGTCAGCGCCCGGAAGATGTCCCCGACCCGCTCCGGCGGACGCCCCCGCTCGCGCGGCTCGAAGCACAGCACGCGATGGAACCGCAGATCGGCGTCCGGCATATCGAAGGCGTTCGACACCCAGGACGCGTAGGCATCCCGGAGATCGACGGCCATGTCCTGCGAGAGCGCCTGCACCGACAACCCTTTCCGCTGCAGCGCCCCGATGAGCGAACCCGGCGTCGGTGTGTAGTCGCCGGGGAAGGCCGACACGACCAGCAGATCGAAACCCTCTCCGGGCGCGAGCGCCGTCATGTCGCCCTGCAGGAGTTCGATCCGCCTGGCATGGGCACCGCGAACGTCGATCCGGTCCAGGAGTCTCATGGCGTACCTCGTGGCGATCTCCACGTCAGTATCGCATCGATGCTTCGGGCGCGCGGCCCCGCACTCCCCTGCGCGGGCGCTGGCTCGACCGGCAGGACGCCGATTCGTCAGGGAGACGAGCGCAGGCTCTGCAGAACCGTTCGCAGGCCGCTTGCGTCTGCACCGCCTGGAGAAAAACGGGGAGCGCGCCGGGCACCGCGAGCCGGGCCGCCGCGGCCGCCCGACGAGGTGGAACCTTGGACGACCGGCGCGTCCGCTACGGCAAGGTCCGCACGGTCGCCGGGGATCGGTCCCGCGCCGTCTCGAACCGCGAACTACGCGCTCGTCCGTCCCCGTCGGAACGCCAGCCCCAGGCAGCACACCCCGGCCAACAGCATGGCCCACGTCCCCGGTTCGGGTACCAGGGCGACGTTGTCGAGATGACCGACGTCCGCGCCCGTCTGGTATTCCGCGCGGATCTTGAGCGCCGTCAGATTCGCCAGGACCGCCGCGAACTGCTCAGGCGTGGCCGCCGCGCCCGACAGGGCACTGACCTTCCATCCCGGCGCCGACAACGGCACCGCGTACGACGTCCACGCGCCATTCGTCGGATTCGCCGTCGTGTCGAAGACGAGCGTCTGTCCGTTGCCTTCGAGAATCACGTCCGACGAGTCGAACTGATTCGGACTGCCGGGATAGACCTGCTGCAGGTCGAACGTCAGGTTCGTTCCCAGCGCTCCGGATCGATCGCCACGGAAAGCGGCAGGGGCAACGAAGTAAGTCACGCCTCCGACGGTTCGATCATCGATGAAGACGTGCCCGCCGGGGCGGCCACCCGTCCCGATCCACTGGATCGCCCCTTCGACATCCCCTTGAGCGGTCCAGCCCTCCGTTCCGGTGTCGAACGTACTGGTGGCGGCAAGCGCCGGCAAGGCGGTGGCGAGTGCGGTCGCAATCAGCAGGCGTGACAGTGTCATGGTGCAGGTCTCCTTCGAAGGATGTCGTCTGCCGGTTCCGACGTGACCGACGCATGAGATCGGTCGCGACATGATCCGGCTCTGTTTCGACTCTATCGCCCTGCACCGCCCATGCCTTGACGAAACGCAATCCGGCGGGATGACCGAGTCTGCCGCTCGGCCGCGAGTGCGGCCACCGGGAGCCCGCCGTTTGCGCCTGCGACTCGCCGAGTCCGATGCGTGCCCCGGGGCGCCGTCATTCCGCATCCACTGGGGCAGCCGAACGTCGGGATCTCCCGCACCTGGCCGTCGGGCTCGCTCCCGTACGCGATGCGTTCCCGGCAGGCGGTGTCGACGCGACCATCGACCGGGACGCGGGGCGTGCTCCCGCAGGACAGATCGGCCGCGATGATCCGACCGGGGCTCGCGTCGAACGCCGCGCCGCTCACGCGGAAGCAGTCGTGCCGGTCCGGCACGGAGCCCGGAGTCTCGTCGAACTCAGCGCGAGATCGCCGTTGACATGGACGGGAGAGAACGGCCCCATGCCACGCTCGCATCAGCCGGTATCGACAATTCCCACGAGTCGCCGGCGCAGCATCGACCCTGACGCGCGCTTCGGTCGGAGCGAAACCCTCGCGACCGTCTTCGCAGCGCTCGGCGATGCCGCCCGTTTCCCGATCGCCCAGTGCACGGCATACGCGGACCGCAGCCTTCAGGGGGTGACCAGGCGCCTCCGGGTACTCGCCGATGCCGGCGTGGTCCGCGACGTCGAATCGGGACGGGAGCGCTTCTGGCGGCTGGAATCGGGGACAGATCGAGGAGGCCCGGCGGACGCCGGATCGGCCACCGTGGCTTCGGTTCGACCCGGTGTGGAAAGGCGTTCGCCTCGGGGATGCGGCACCGGCCCCTTCGGACGGCGAACGCGCGCGCACGCCGATCGTCCGGACGATCCGGTATCAGCGCTTCTCAGGCAGGACCAGTTGCGTCTGGGTGACCACCGCGCACAGTCGTCCGTCCTCGTCCATGATCAGCGTCTGCCAGACCATCGTGGTCCTGCCCCGATGAAACGGCGTGCACTCCGCAGTCACGGTCGCGCCTTCACGAATGCCGCGAATGAACTTCGTGCTGGAATCGATGTCGTGGTCCCGGTCCCTGCCGGCAGATTCTGGAGCGTCCCGACCGCCCCCAGGGTATCGGCAAGAGCCATGAGCGCGCCGCCGTGAAGGGCTCCGCCGGTGGTGCAGAGGTCGGTGCGCGCCACCAGGGTGGCGACGACGCGCTCGGCGCCGGCCTCCCGGAACGCGATTCCCATGAGGCCGGGCAGCAGCGGCGCCCACAACGCCTGAAGCGATTCGAGACTCTGCATCTTCGCTCTCCTTCCGAGGACGAACGACGGGCCGACCAGGCCGGCCGGCTGACTGCGACGCCGTCCGTCACGCCGAGCGGCGGGCGGGCGTCCTCACAATGCGACGTTGACGATGGTCGCCTGCATGAGCGCGATCACCTTGTATGGCGACGCCTGCCCGCCGAAGGCCCGGACCTCGCCGGTACAGACCGTCAGGAGCCTGCCGGCATTCTGGACGCGTCCGATCGCGAGGAAGCGATCCCCCAGCGCCGGCCGCAACAGGTTGATCTTGAATTCGGCCGTGACCACTTCGTGACCGGGCGGCGACCGGGTCAGGGCAGCGTAGCCGCACGCGCTGTCGACGATGCTGGTGATCGCGCCGGCGTGAACGTATCCGTGCTGCTGGGACAGATGCTTGCCGAACGGGAGCGCGATCTGCACTTCGCCCGCTGCCACCAGGACAAGCTCGGCGCCGAGGGTCGACATCAGTCCCTGCGACTGGAAACTGGCGGAGATCCTATCCTTCAATTCACTCATCGCATTCGAGGCCGGAAAGGAGAGGTCCGGGACGTCGCACACCGACACCGATGCCGGACCGCGCGGCGATCGACGCGCGCCTTGAACATTCGACCCGTGCCACTGGCGGCGGCGCGGTTGCCACGCATCGGGTCGCGCGATTTCCTGCGGCGATCCCGTCGCCACGGCGTCCGCGGGCCCGAACGGGCGACCCGCATTCGCACGGAGAACGAAGTCGACGGACATCGCATGCTACGCCCGACCCGGTCGATCTCGCAAAAGGCCGGCATCGGGTCATCGCTGCGGCTCACGCCACCAGCGCTCCGGCCGGACGCCTGCCTCGGGCCGGACGGTGATTCGATGCCGCAAGCGGTGCGACGTGCGCCCGCGGACTTGATTGCGGGACAGGCCGCCACCATCTGCCGCCCGTTTCGCCATAATCCGGCCCCTCGCGCTCCGGCGGAGCGCCCTCACCCTTCTCCTACTGGAAGCACACCACCATGGCAGACGTGATCGACTACGAAATCTTCGGCGAAGACATCCAGTACGTGGAGGTCGAACTCGACCCCGGCGAGGCGGCGGTCGGAGAAGCCGGCAGCATGATGTACATGCAGGAAGGCATCACCCTCGATACCATCTTCGGCGACGGCAGCCAGCAAGGCGGCTTCTTCAGCAAGCTGGTCGGGGCAGGCAAGCGACTGCTGACCGGCGAGTCGCTCTTCATGACGGTCTACACGAACCAGGGCAACGGCAAGCGCCGCCTGGCGTTCGCAGCGCCCTACCCCGGCCGCATCGTGCCGATCGACCTCTCCAGGATCGGCGGCACATTCATCTGCCAGAAGGACTCCTTCCTGTGCGCCGCGCGCGGCGTAGCCGTCGGCATCGCGTTCCAGAAGCGTCTGGGAGTGGGCTTCTTCGGTGGCGAGGGATTCATCATGGAGAAGCTCGAAGGGGACGGCCTGGCCTTCATTCACGCCGGCGGCATGCTGATGAAGAAGGATCTGGCGCCGGGCGAACTGCTGCGCGTGGACACGGGCTGTCTGGTCGGCATGCAGCCCACGGTGGACTACGACATCGAGTACGTGGGCAAGGTCAAGACCGCGTTGTTCGGGGGCGAGGGGCTCTTCTTCGCCACGCTCCGCGGTCCGGGCACCGTGTACCTCCAGTCGCTTCCGCTGTCGCGCATGGCGAGCCGGATCTTTGCGGCCGCGCCGCAGACGGGCGGCCAGCGGGAACAGGGGTCGGTGCTCGGCGGCATGCTGGGCGGTGCAGCACTCGGCGGGCTGCTCGGCGGCGACGACGAGTAGCGCCTCGCGATGGGTGTCATGCTCGGCGCGCGTCTCTACGGACCGGGGTGCCCGTCCGAGGGCACTCCGGTCACCGTCACGGCGTCGACGTTCGGGCTCTCGCTCGAGGGCGAGCACGCCCGGGTGATGGTCCCGGGCTGGCAGAACCTGCCGTGGCGGACCGGCGGCTTCAACGATTCCCAGCTCTTCCTCGAATGGCCGACGGACGAGGGACATTTCACCCTGACCGTCTCGGACGAATCCGCCAAGACGACACTGCGCGGCTTCCTCGCGAAACCGAATCAGAAGGGCAGCAGCCCGGGCGCGACGACACGACGGTGGTCGATGGGCCTGATGATCGCGCTGATCGCGCTGCCGCTGCTGCTGCTCGCGGCATTCCTGTCGCAGACGGACCGGATCATCGACTGGGCCGTGGCGCAGATTCCGGTCGAGACGGAGATCGCGCTGGGCCGCCAGGCGTTCGCACAGCAGCGGCAGGCCCTGGCCATTGCGGACGATCATCCCGCCTTGCCGATGCTGCGCGAACTCGGTGCGCGCATCACCCGCGGGTCACCGTATCCCTACGAATTCCACATCACCCGCGACCCGACGGTGAACGCGTTCGCGATGCCGGGCGGGTTCGTCGTATTCCACACCGGACTCCTGGAGAAGGCGGACTCGGCCGAGGAAGTGGCGGGCGTGCTGGCCCACGAGGTACAGCACGTCGAACGGCGCCACGGACTGCGCGGACTCGCGCACTCGGCCGGATGGCGGATCACGCTGTCGCTGGTATTGGGAGAGGCCGGCGGCTCCATGGCGGCCGCGTGGGCCGAAAACCTCGGGAACCTGAAGTTCTCGCGCGATCAGGAAGCCGAGGCGGACCGGCTGGGTCTCGCCAGGCTCGTGGCCAACCACATCGACCCGAGAGGCATGCTCGACTTCTTCCGCAAGATGGCCAGGGAAGGCGACCGCATGCCCGCCCTGATCTCGTCGCATCCGGCAAGCGAGGATCGGTTTGCGGCCATCGAGCGGGCGATGCCCCGGGAAGCGCACTACCCGACGCTGCCCTATGACTACGCCGCGCTGAAGAAGGATCGTCGATGAAAGACCTGGCCGCCCTGATCCGCACGATCCCCGACTATCCGAAGCCGGGCATCCGGTTCCGCGATGTCACGACCTTCCTCGGAAACGGCGATGCGTTTCGACAGGTCATCGACCGATTGGCCGCGCGATATGCCGCGGAACGCGTGGCCAAGGTGGCCGGCATCGAATCCCGCGGGTTCATCCTCGGTGCCCCGCTCGCCTATGCGCTGGGCGCAGGCTTCGTGCCGGTCCGCAAGGCGGGCAAGCTGCCCGCTGCCACCTTCGGGGTGGACTACGCGCTCGAGTACGGGAGAGACCGGCTGGAGATGCACGTCGACGCCGTCACGGCCGGACAGCGGGTGCTGGTCGTGGATGATCTGATCGCCACGGGCGGAACCGCCGCCGCAACGGTTCAGTTGCTGCGACGGATCGGGGCGGAAGTCGTCGAGACCGCCGTCGTCATCGAACTGCCGGAACTCGACGGGCGCGCTCGTCTGACAAGACTGTCGGTGCCGCTCTTCGCCCTCGTTTCCTTCGAGGGGCACTGAGCCCCTCGCCGCGCCGACGCTGCACGGCGAGGCGGCCGCAGCGCCGGTTTACTTCAGATCGTCCTTCACGGCGTCCAGCGCTGCCTGGGCGCATTGACCGTCCTGCTCGGCCGATGCGCCGCTCACGCCGATGGAACCGATGTGCTCGCCCGAAGCGGTCTTGACGGGCACTCCGCCCTCGAACGTGACCAGCCCCGGAACGAACGCGATGCCCGGAATACGCTGTGCAATCTCACCGAGCAACTTCGACGGGAACGGGAACGAGGCCGAGGTGTTGGCCTTCAACTGCGCGATCTGCACGCTGCCCAGGAACGAGCCGTCCATGCGCTCGAAGTACTTCAGGTTGGCGCCGTCGTCGAGGATGGCGATGTTCATGCGCCAGCCTTCGGCCTTGGCCTTGGCCACGCACGCGGCCGCCATCTTTCGCGCGGTCTCGATGTTGAGGACCGTCTTCTTGTCCTGTGCGAACGTCGGAGCGATGGAAGCGCCGAGCGTGACGGCGAGTGCGGCGGCGAGCGCGTTGCGAAGTTTCATCTCTTGGCTCCTGCATTGTCGTGACTGGGTTGCATACGATAGCAGCATGGAACGGCGGTGCAACCGCGCGCCGTGTCAGGAGATGCCGAGAATCCACCCCTCCCGCAACGCTTGCGCACGTTCGCGATCGTCCAGCGGCGGATCGAAATAGCGCGCCAGCGCACCGCGCGCCTCGGTGTCCGCGAGCCAGCGCGCCAACGCGCAGGCGTCGTGCGCATCGACACTCCGTGCCGCTCTCGCATAGCGATGCCGGAACACGGACGGGAACATTTCGGCGATGACCGACGCACCCGGCGCAGGCTGCCAGCCGTCGAACGGCCACCAGTGCAGGCGCGCGCCGCACTCGTCGCGCAGGTACTTCAGCCACGGCAGGCCGGCGTGCGTCGACTTGGCGACCGAGCCCTGCACGTCGAACAGGAACACGCTCTTGGCCGAAGACGTCCAGCGCTCGCACAGGCGCAGATCGGTGGAATGCCCCACGCGCTCGCCCGCCGGCTACGGTCGGATCCGCCACACGGCGCCGGTGCGCACATCGTCGACACGCACGTCGCCGTCGGCCGTCGGCCAGTACCGGCAGAAGTCGTCGAGAAAGGTCGGCCAGTCGGACAGCGCGTAGCGCTCGAAGTAGGACTCGGGAAAGGAGAAGCCGTGGTCGATGCCGACCAGCAGGCGCTCCCCGCCGAGGATCCGATCGCGCAGCCACCGGGCCACGCCCCGGCGGTTCCAGTGGCGTCCGCCTTCGATGGGGATCACGGGTCCGGGTTCGCCGCCGCGGGATGCGGCATAGACCTGCAGACCGGCAAGACGGCGTCCCGACGTCTCGGCGCCGGAGTAGTCGATGCCGACGAAGCGGTCGAAACGCGCGTCGGCCCCGACGTCCGTGCCCCCCATGCGGTCAGAAGCGGGAGAAATCCGGCGCGCGTTTCTCGAAGAAGGCGGTGAACGCCTCCTTGGCCTCGGGCGAGGCAAGCTGCGCACGGAAGAGGTCGCGCTCCCGGAGTATCCGCGCGGCCACCGAACCGGCGTGTCCTTCCTTCATGAGTTGCTTGGTCAGGCGGACGGAGGCCGGCGGCAGCGCGGCCAGCGCGCGCGCCGTCTCCTCCCCATGGAGAAGCAGGACCTGGTCGGTGACGATCTCGGTGACGATGCCCGCCGCGAGCGCCGTCTCGGCAGTGAACGGCTTGCCGAGCATCAACAGTTCGGCGGCGCGCCGGTAGCCGGCGATCATGGGCAGCAGCAGGCTGGACGCCGCCTCGGGAACGAGGCCGAGGGAGACGAAGGGCAACTGGAATCGCGCAGCCGTCGTCGCGTACACGAAATCGCAGTGAAGCAGCATGGTCGTACCGATGCCGACGGCAGGCCCGCCGACCGCGGCAACGATGGGCTTCGTCGCGGAGGAGATCACGCGCAGGAATCGCGAGACGGGGGCTTCTTCGCCCTCGGGCGGACGTTCCATGAAGTCCTTCAGGTCATTGCCTGCGCTGAAGCACTCGGCACTGCCATGGAGATACATGGCGCGAACCTGGGCCCGGGTCTCCGCCTGTTCGATCGCGTCGGCAAGCGCAGCGTACATCTCGGACGTGATGGCGTTCCTCTTGTCGGGACGGTCGATCACGATGTGCGCGATGGGTCCGCGGACGTCGAACTGGATGTGGGACATGGGAAGACCTCTGGTGGAATGGCGGCGCCGGAGGCTCAGGCCGTGCCGCGCGCCCGGCGTTTGGCCGCGATGAAATCACCGTGCGCCACGTGGATGAGATCGGCGATCTTGCGGACGAGATGCTGCTCATGATCGTGCAGCACGCCGTCCGCGAGCGCGGCACGCCACATGTGCTCGATCAGCGCGACCTTCTGCTCGGGCGTGAAGAGGCGGTTGATCTCGGACGTGAACTGGAAGTAGTCCGTGGCATCGCGGGCTTCCTCGGCGGCCAGCGACGTGAGTTCGCGGGCCTCGTCCGGGGTGAGGCCGAACTTGTCACCGACCGACGCCAGGATCGACGCCCGTTCGGCCTCGTTGATGTCCCGGTCGATGCCGATCACCTCCACGAGCAGCGCAGCCGCCGCAATCTGCACCGGATGGAATGCGTCACCGGATCGTGCGACAGTCCCGGCAGGGGTCAGATGACATTCGACGAACCGGCGGATCGCGGCGAGCACGGCGGGCGGGCGCTCCGGTCAGACGCCCGTCGGCAGACTGTCGCGGGCGATGCGGACCGCCTCGCGGATCACCAGAGGATCCCCGATGTGGTTCGCGAGCAGCAGGATCAGGCGGGCATTGGCCTGCTGGCTCTGTTCGTCGTTCAGCCCGGTGTGCATGCGGGTCAGCGTTTCGCAAAGATCTTCGGGCCGGGGGGGACGCCCGGCATTCGCGCTTCTCATTTTCCTGGTCTCCGTGCCGCATCTCGCCGGGATCGACATCGACGACCGGGGTGCGGCTTCGGCCCGAGCTTAGGGCCGGCGCCCCGAGCGGGTCAATCGGCGCGGCTCCGATCGGCGCCCGCGCTTCGGCCTCGTGGGCACGTGCGATACCATTCCGTCGGTCAAGGTCATGCCGTTCCCGAGACCTCGGGCGGGCGGCGGCCATCGATTCTTCCGGAACCGCGTTTCCGGATCCTGCAGCCCTGGAGTTTCCTTTCGTGACAACACCTCTCTGGACCCCCTCGCCCGAGCGCAAGGCTCGCGCGAACCTCACCGCCTTCGCCCGTCTGGTCGCCGACAGGACCGGCCAGGCGTTCGACGACTACGACAGTCTCTACGCCTGGTCGGTGCGCGAGCCGGCACAGTTCTGGAGCGCGCTGTGGGACTTCTGCGAGGTCCGCTCGGAAACGAAGGGCGAGCGCGTCCTGGCGGATGGAGACCGGATGCCCGGCGCGCGCTGGTTCCCGGATGCGCGACTCAATTTTGCGGAGAACCTCCTTCGCCGGCGGGACGACGCGCCGGCACTCGTGTTCCGGGGCGAGAACAAGGTCAAGCGCACGCTGACGTTCGCCGAACTGCACGACGCGGTGTCCCGCCTGGCGCAAGCGCTGCAGGCCAACGGTGTCGGCCCGGGCGACCGGGTCGCCGCCATCGTGTCGAACATGCCGGAAGCCATCATCGGACTGCTCGCCGCATCGAGCCTCGGGGCGATCTGGTCGTCCTGCTCTCCGGACTTCGGCGTGCAGGGCGTGCTCGACCGGTTCGGTCAGATCGAACCCAGGGTCCTGCTGTCGGTCGACGGCTACTGGTACGGCGGCAAGCGCATCGACGTGCTCGGCAAGCTGGCCGAGATCGTTCCGGCCATTCCGAACCTGCAGCGCGTCCTCGTGATCTCGTATCTCGACGAGCAACCGGACGTGTCGGCCGTAACGAAGGCTCAGCGCCTGGCCGATGCGGTCGCCCCCTTCCCCGCCGGAACCATTCCGTTCGCGCGCCTGCCGTTCGATCACCCGCTCGCGATTCTGTACTCGTCGGGCACCACGGGTGTCCCGAAGTGCATCGTCCACGGTCAGGGCGGAACGCTGCTGCAGCACCTGAAGGAGCATCAGCTCCAGACGGACCTCAAGCGCGGCGACCGGCTGTTCTACTTCACGACGTGCGGCTGGATGATGTGGAACTGGCTCGTGTCCGGTCTCGCGACGGGTGCGACGCTGCTGCTCTACGACGGGTCGCCGTTCTATCCCGGCGCCAACGCCCTGTGGGACTTTGCGGCGCAGGAGCGCGTCACGGTGTTCGGCACGTCGGCCAAGTACATCGACGCCATCAACAAGCTCAAGCTGAAGCCGGCCGAGTCGCACGACCTGTCCTCGCTGCAGACGATCACCTCGACGGGCAGTCCGCTGGTGGCCGAGGGTTTCGACTACGTCTACGCGAACATCAAGGCCGACGTGCTGCTGTCGTCGATCTCGGGCGGCACCGACATCGTGTCGTGCTTCGTCCTGGGCAGCCCCTGGGTGCCCGTGTGGCGAGGTGAGATCCAGTGCCGGGGACTCGGCATGAAGATCGAGGTGTACGACGATCAGGCCCGTCCCGTGATCGGCGAAAAGGGGGAACTCGTCTGCACGGCCCCGTTTCCGTCGATGCCGATCTACTTCTGGAACGACCCGGACGGGCGCAAGTACCACGCGGCCTATTTCGAGCGCTTCCCCAACGTGTGGTGCCACGGCGACTACATGGAGATCACGTCTCACGGCTCCTGCATCATCTACGGGCGTTCGGATGCCGTGCTCAATCCCGGCGGCGTGCGCATCGGGACGGCCGAGATCTACCGCCAGGTGGAGCAACTGGACGAAGTGCTCGAGAGCCTCGTGATCGGCCAGGACTGGAACAACGATGTGCGCGTCGTGCTGTTCGTCCGCCTGGCGGAAGGCAAGGCACTGGACGACGTCCTCGTCAAACGCATCAAGGAGAAGATCCGGGCGAACACCACGCCGCGACATGTGCCGGACAAGATCCTCGCGGTGACCGACATTCCCCGGACGAAGAGCGGAAAGATCGTCGAACTCGCAGTCCGTGACGTCGTCCACGGCCGGCCGGTGAAGAATCGCGAAGCGCTCGCGAATCCCGAAGCCCTCGATCTGTTCCGGAACCGTCCGGAACTGGCGAAGTAGCGGACGCCCCCGCCAACCACAGCGGCTACGGAAGCGCTGCGACGCTTCTGCCGGCAGCCACGGTCCGACGGGCTCGCCCGCAGGTGCACGGCTTGTCCGGCACCGGCGGCGCCGTGGTCGCGGCCCCGTCGGTATCGAGGCTCGCGAGGGTCGCTTCGACTGCGCCGCCCCGTTCCGCGCTGCAATTCCTGCCATCAGCGTACGGACCCACATAGAGCGGCCTGCCGAAACCGTCGAAGACGGCGATCGCCGGCGCCGTCGGAAGATCCCGCCACAGCCGGGCCGCCGGCCCCGGTGGAAGCTGCGCGAGCCGATCCAGACCGCGCTCCGGCTCGTGGTGGACGCCGGGCGGATCGGAGAAGGCGAACTGCACGTTGCGACCCGATTGCCGCTGCGCCAGGGCGAGGAAACGGTGGTCTGCACGCCGCGAGCATTCGCACCCCGGGTCGCGGAAATGCACCACGAGGGCTCGAGGCGGCGCGGCCGTTCGATGATCCTGAAGGAAGGCGCCGAGCGCCGCAGCATCGAGCCGGGCCGCATCGAAAGTCGCGAACGATCCGACGACCTGGATCGGTTCGGCACGGCGGCCGGCGTGCTCCAGCACCCGGGTGAGGGTCAGGCCGATTCCGAGCGCCCCCATCGTGAACACGGCCGCGACGACCGCGGTCAGACGAAGACGGGTTCGGTTCGAACCATCGGCAGGCGGCAGGGAGGGCGCGAGCATGGGCATGACCTCGGCGTTAACGACCGCGCGCGCCGCCGGGTTTAGTCTGCCGGATCTTGTGGAGCTCCCGTGCCGACCCCATCCTCCGCTCTCATGAACGACGCGTCGCCATCCCGATTGGAACTGACGGTGGGCGGGATGACCTGCGCCGCCTGCGCCGCCCGCGTGGAGCGCGCATTGAACCGCCTGCCCGGCGTACGGGCGTCGGTCAATCTGGCCACGGAGCGGGCCCATCTCGAATACGACGCCGCCCGCACGACGGCCGAGGCGCTGCGCGACGCCATTGCGGATGCGGGCTACACGGTGCGGGACCGGGAGACCCGGCTGTCGATCCAGGGCATGACCTGCGCGACCTGTGCCGGCCGTGTGGAACAAGCGCTCAATCGCACGCAGGGCGTCAGGGCATCGGTGAATCTCGCCACGGATACGGCGCACGTGACCTACGCCCCCGGCTTGGTGACCGTCGAGGCGTTGGTGGAATGCGTCCGCGACGCCGGGTACGACGCCACGGAGATCACCGATGCGGCACGCGAAGCCGATCGAGCGAGGCGTGAACGGGAGCAGCGGCGCGATTTCCTTGAACTGGTGGCGGCCGCCGTCCTTGCCCTGCCCTTCGCGGCGCAGATGGTGGTCATGGCGGGCGGCGGCCATCACGATTGGCTGCCGCACGGGTTCCAGGCCGTGCTCGCGACGCCGATCCAGTTCTGGATCGGACGCCGGTTCTACGTCGGCGCGTGGCACGCCTTGCGAGGCGGCGCCGCCAACATGGACGTGCTCGTGTCGCTCGGCACGTCGATCGCCTACGGGTTCAGCCTCGTCGTGTGGCTGGAGGGCCTCCCGGACCTGCACGTCTATTTCGAGGCCTCGGCGATGGTCGTGACGCTCGTCCGCCTCGGCAAGTGGCTGGAGACGCGCGCCAAGACGCGGACGACCGATGCCGTTCGCCAATTGCTGCAGCTGCAGCCGCGCACGGTTCGTGTGCTCGACGGCGACGTTCCTCGGGAAGTCCCCCTGGAAGCGGTCCATACCGGCGATCGCGTGCTCGTGCGTGCCGGCGAGAACATCCCGGTCGACGGTCGAGTCCGGTCGGGGGAATCCACCGTGGACGAGAGCATGCTGACCGGCGAGTCGATGCCCGTCGGCAAGCGATCGGGAGACGCGGTGTTCGCCGGCACGCGCAACGGCGAAGGCAGCCTGTCGATCGAAGCGACGGGGGTCGGCGGCGCAACACGGGTGGCGCGGATCGCCCGGCTGGTCGAGGAGGCGCAGGGCTCGAAGGCGCCGGTGCAGCGCCTCGCGGACCGGATCTCGTCGATCTTCGTTCCGGTCATCGTGATCCTGGCCGTGCTGACCTGGGCCGGCTGGGGGTTCTTCGGCGGCGAGCCCGTCACCGGCCTCGTGAACGCGGTTGCCGTTCTCGTGATCGCGTGTCCCTGTGCGCTCGGCCTGGCGACCCCTGCCGCCGTCGTGGTGGGCACGGGACGGGCGGCACAACTGGGTCTGCTCGTCCGCAATGCGGAGGCGCTGGAACGGGCCGAACGGGTCACCATCCTCGCATTCGACAAGACCGGCACATTGACGCGTGGCGTCCCGGAACTCGTCGACATCCATCCGGCGCCGGACGTTCCGATCGAACACGTGCTGGGCGTCGCTGCCGGACTGGAGCTCGGATCCTCGCATCCCATCGGTCGCGCGATCCTCTCCGGGGCCCAGGCACGCGGCGTCGCACCGCTGGCTGTCGCCGGGCTGCGCGAGCGGTCGGGCCGCGGCCTGGAGGGTCGCCTGGCTGACGAGACGCTGCGACTGGGATCGATGCGTTTCCTGTCCGAATCGGGCGTGTTGGTCCCGGACGCGACCGTCGATGCGCTCACCGGGACCGGCGCCACCGTGATCGGTGTGTCGCGCGACCGGGCGCTCCTGGGCCTGCTGGTCATCCGCGATGCCCTGCGCGAGACGGCATCCGCCACCGTGTCGCGTCTTCGCTCCCTGGGCCTGGAACCGCAGCTCCTGTCCGGCGACAACGCGCGTTCGGTCGGCTTCGTGGCCCATGCGCTCGGAATTGCCGTGGCGCGGGGTGAAATGCTTCCCGAGGACAAGGCGAAGGCGATACATGACCTGCGGGCGGCCGGTCGAGTGGTCGCCATGGCGGGCGACGGCATCAACGACGCACCGGCCCTCGCCTCGGCGGACGTCTCGATTGCGCTCGGTTCTGGGACGGACATCGCACTCGACACGGCGGACATCACGCTCGCCCGGGATGACCTGATGGCCGTCGCCACGGCCATCGAGCTGTCGCGCGCCACGATGCGCAAGATCCGGCAGAACCTGTTCTTCGCTTTCTTCTACAACGTGCTCGGCGTTCCGCTCGCGATGGCCGGGTGGCTCAACCCCGTGTTCGCCGGCGCGGCCATGGCCGCGAGTTCCGTATGCGTCGTGGCCAACGCACTATCGCTGCGTCGCTGGCGCCCGGCCCGACAGATCGGGTAGGCTCGCCGGCCCGCCGTCGGCATAGGTCAAGTCCTGGAGAACTTTCATGGAAACGACGCAAATGATCCCCGTGACCGGAATGACCTGCGGGGGATGCGTAGCCAGCGTCACCCGGGTCGTGGAGCGCCTCGCAGGCGTCAGAAAGGTCGACGTCTCGCTGGCCGAGGCGCAGGCCGTGGTCTCCTTCGATACCGATCGGGTCAGCGTGAGGTCGATTCGCGACGCCATCGAGAAGGCCGGCTTCGGCACCGCGGACGCCTGATCCCTCGAGAACTCGCGATCTCGCTCCGGGCGCTCGGCCCCTGTCGAAAATCTTGGCACCCGAGGCTTCTCTGGACGCGGACATGGTCCCTCCCGAACCGGATCTCCCTCAAAACCAGCCCTCCAGTACGGGGAAAACCACGTCCAACGTGGAAATATTCCGCTCTGGAAGGTTTCGTGCATGGGGATGGGATGAATCAGGGTCGGACAAGAGGCTGTCGGGTTTTGCCGCGATGAATGCGCTGGAAGTCTTCAGAAAAGCGCTCCAGGAACTTGCCGAGCGGCATGCCCAGGAACTGCCCAGGAAACTCGCCGAGATCGAAGCCCTCTGGGATGCGTCCGTCGAAGCCGGCGGTGACCGTGCCCGACTCCTGTCCCTTCAGCGCCTGGCCCACGGACTGGACGTGGCCTCGAGCATGCTGGGCCTGCCGCAGTTTTCCGGTCCGGCGCGCCAGCTTTCCCGCATCCTCGCCGGCGTGGCCGCACGTCACACGACACCGGATGCCGACGACAGCGCTCGCATCGCATCGATCCTGGCGGACCTGCACTCGGCGTCCGATGCGCTAGCTCAGGCGAAGGCCGGCGCAGTCCCGCATGCGACGCCACCGGTCGCGACCATCACCGACCTCCCGTCGACGAAAACCGAGTCCTCGTCCCCTACCGCACCCCAGGCAGACATAGCGGCGGCGGAGTCCGATCTCCAACCGCCGCCCGCGGCGACACCTCCCGCATCGCCGCGTGAGAGTCGCTCGAACGGTTCGGCAGCCCATTCTCACGAATTGCCGGCTGGCACGTTGCTCCCACCCCAGGAACCGCGCGTGCTCTACCTCCTCGAGAACGACACCCAGTCGGCAGCGTCGCTCTCGATGCAGCTGGGACGCTTCGGCTACGCCACTCGGGTCGTGGGCACACACGAAGAACTCATCTCGGCACTTTCCGAGCGGGCACCCTATGCGATGTTGGTGGACGTGGATCTGGCGGGCGACGGCTTCTACGCAGCGCAGGCCCTGGCGTCGCTCGGCAATTCGGCCCTGTCACGCGTGCCCTTGCTGTTCCTGTCGAACCGGTCGGACGTACAGGCCCGTCTGGAGAGCGTCCGAGCCGGCGCGATGGCGTACTTCCTCAAGCCCGTTCGCGTCGCCGAACTGGTCGACAAGCTCGACAACCTCGCCACGCGCGACACGCCCGAGCCCTATCGCGTGATGATCGTAGACAGTGATCACGATCGCGCCGACCTGTGCCGCGCGATCCTCCACGAAGTCGGTATGGACGTCGCGCTGGTGCGTGACCCGACGGATCTGGTGTCTTCGCTGGGGGACTTCAATTCCGAACTGCTCCTGATCGCCCTGAAACTGCCCCAGTGCGGCGGCGACGAGCTCGCGCAGGTGGTGCACCAGATCCCGTCCTACGTGAGCCTGCCGGTGGTGTTTCTGTCGGAGCAATGGAATCTCGACCGTCAGATCGGTTTGATGAACGTGGGGGGCGACGCCCTGCTGCCTCTACCGCTGCAGGCGTCGCAACTGATCTCGACCGTCATCGCACGGGTCGAACGCTACCGCACGCTGTCGAGCCTGATGCAGCATGACAGCCTCACCGGACTGCTGAACCATTCCCGCCTGCAGCAGTACCTCGAAATCGAAGTGCTGCGCGCCTTGCGCCAGTCGCACCCGCTGTCGTTCGCGATGATCGACATCGACCACTTCAAATCGGTCAATGACCAGTTCGGCCACCCGGTTGGAGATCGCATCCTGAAGAATCTCGCGCGATTCCTCCGTCAGCAGCTGCGCAAGAGCGATATCGTGGGCCGCTACGGCGGTGAGGAATTCGCCGTGGTTCTGACCGATACCGACGGGCCTTCCGCGCTCGCGGTGATGGAGAAGCTCTGCGCCGACTTCTCGCGGATAGAGCACGACACGGACGACGCTGCGCTGACGGTGACGTTCAGCGTGGGCGTCGCGGCGATGGTCGGGCCGACGTCGGCACGAGAACTGGTCCTGGCCGCCGACCGCGCGCTCTACGAAGCCAAGCGTGCCGGCCGCAACCGGGTGGTGCTGATCAAGGAACCTCGGGCCTGACGGCAACCGATCCCGCTGGCTAGCCCGATGCCTTGACGAGCTTGCCGCTGTCCGGGAAGTTGAGTTTCAGCAGCCGTTCGGCGTCGCGCTGCAGATCGGTCAGACCCATCGCCTGGTAGGCCTCGATGAGCACGACGAATGCCCGTTCCAGCGACGTCGCCTGCGGGTAGTTGGTGATGGCGTACTGGGCCCGGTTGACAGCCGCCACGTACGCGCGCCGGCGCAGGTAGAACTCGGCGATGTTCACTTCGGATGACGCCAGGGCATTGATCAGGTAGCGCATGCGTTTGACCGCGTCCGGCGCGTACTTGCTCTCCGGAAATCGCGCCACCAGTTCCTGCAGGGAATCGAACGAGTCGCGCATCGCCTGCGGGTCGCGCTCCGAGGGATCCTGATTCGAAATCTTGCCGAGGATGCCGAGATCCTCGTTGAAGGTCACGAGGCCCTTCAGGTAGTACGCGTAGTCGACATTGGGATGGGTCGGATAGAGCTTGATGAACCGTTCGCACGCCGCGACCGCGGACGCCCGCTCGTTGTCCTTGAAGTAGGCGTAGGCCACCTCCAACTGCGATTGCTGCGCGAGCTTGCCGTAAGGGTAGCGGGCCGACAGCTTCTCGTAGTAGCTCACGGCCTTCTTGTAGTTGCCGGCGCCCAGTTCGGTCTTGGCGGCGGCGTACAGTTTCTCGACGGACCATCCTCTGGAGACATCCTTGGCGGGCTTGGAACTGCCGCCACACGCCTGCAGCACGAGGGCGAGGATCAATACGGCTACACTTCGTGTCATGGGAATCACTGCGGAAAGGACAGCGGATTATAGCCCGCGCCCGTCGGCGAACTCGCGTGAGGCTGTCATCCCCGAATCCTGCATCGACTTGCGCCTGGACCAGGCCCTGGCCCGCATGTTTCCCGAGTTCTCCCGATCCCAACTTCAGCAGTGGCTGCGCGATGATCGCATCCGGGTGGATGGCGGCGGACGCGTGCCGCCGAGCCGACGGGTCGCTGGGGGAGAACACGTCTCGGTGACTCCACCGCCGTTGCCGGACGAGACGGCGCACGAACCCGAAGACATTCCGCTGCGCGTGGTGTTCGAGGACGAGCATCTGATCGTCATCGACAAGCCGGCCGGTCTGGTGGTCCATCCGGCGGCCGGGAACTGGTCCGGCACCCTTCTCAATGCCCTGCTCGCGCACGCGCCGTCTGTCGCAGGTCTGCCCCGTGCGGGAATCGTCCACCGCCTGGACAAGGACACGAGCGGGCTCATGGTCATCGCCAAGTCACTGCACGTCCAGACGGCACTGACGCGACAGATTCAGGCGCGAGATGTGCGCCGGATCTATCTCGCCATCGCCTCCGGCCGGCTTCCGGCGACGCAGACCGTCGAGGCGCCCGTCGGCAGGCACCCGACCCAGCGCACTCGCATGACGGTCATCGAGAGCGGCAAACCGGCCCGCACCCACGTCAGACCGATTGCCGGGGGCCAAGGCTGGACGCTCGTGGAATGTGCCCTCGACACGGGGCGGACGCATCAGATTCGGGTTCACCTGGCGCACGTGGGATTGCCGCTGCTCGGCGATCCCGTCTACGGCCCGGCACGACTCTCACCCGGGCTGGCGGAGGCGGTGGGAAAGTTCTCGCGGCAGGCGCTCCATGCCCATCGGTTGGCTTTCGATCATCCTGCGACCGGCGAGCGTCTGGAATGGTCGGCTGCGCCGCCCCCCGATTTCGAAGGATTGCTCGACCGCTTGAGGGAACGCGCATGCTGAGTCGCGGCGACTGCATCATTCCGGAATGGCCGGCGCCCGCACGCGTGCGCGCACTCGTCACGACACGGCTCGGTGGCTGCAGCGAAAGCCCCTATGCAACCCTGAACCTGGGCATCCGTGTCGGTGATGACCCGGCGCGGGTCGCAAGCAATCGCGAGTCGCTGACCCGGCTGCTGCCGGATGCCCCCCGATGGCTGACGCAGGTGCATGCTTCGACCGTTGTCGACGCGGCACGGTCTTCGGAGACCACGGAAGCGGATGCCTCGTTCACCCGTGCGGCGGGAATCGTTTGCGCGATCCAGATGGCTGATTGCCTGCCGGTCCTGCTTGCGAGCGACGATGGTGCCGTCGTCGCCGCCGCTCATGCGGGCTGGCGCGGTCTCGCTGCAGGCGTGCTCGAAAACACGGCGAGCGCGATGTCCACGCCTCCGGAACGCATCCTGGCCTGGTTGGGTCCCGCGATCGGTCCCGAGGCATTCGAAGTGGGCGACGAGGTCCGTTCGGCGTTCGTTTCACGCGACCAGGGCGCAGCCTCTGCCTTCCGCCCCGGGAATCGCGGCAAGTGGACCACGGACCTGTACGAACTCGCCCGGCAGCGCTTGCGCGGATGCGGCATCACGCGGGTCCACGGAGGCGGCTTCTGCACCCACACGGACAGCGACCGATTCTTCTCCCACCGGCGAGACGGCATCAGCGGCCGGATGGCAGCGCTGATCTGGCTGAGGTAGGGTAGCCGATCGATCCGTCATGACGCAGCGTCCTGCGGAGGATCGCTCCCGCCGGCAGCCTCGCGCCGCCGTCGATCCCGGGTGCGACGCGGGATGCCGAAGAGCCAGAGCAGGAGCGCCAGGGGCGCCAGCCCATAGGCCGCGAAAGACAGCATCCCCGCCACGACACTCCGCTCGGTCAGGGCCATCAGGAACGTGACATACAACCACGCCATTGCCACGACGTACATCGCTTGACCGCCTCCCGTTCGGCTCTCGACAATCGCCCCCCGCGACCCTCTTGCATCCACCCGAGCCGTGACAGTATCCGCATTCAACCCTCTGGCGGGCGACCTCCACGCCGAGTCCCTGTGGGCTGCGTTCGGATCTTCCGCCCGGCTCCGTCCGGACGCCATCGCGGCAGCCTTCGTTCGCGCCCTCCAGGATCGCCCCGAAGAAACCCGCTCGGCCTTGCAGGCTTTGTACGACCGCCAGTGGACGCTTTGGCAATCGGTGAGCCGTTCCCCTCCGCCTGCAGCGGATGCACGCGACCCCGGTGCGCATCCGTGGTTCCGCTATCTCCGCGACCAGCATCGCCTGTGGGAGGCATGGGGCCAGGACTTTGCGATGCTGCTCGACCTGCCGCCGATGGAGCAGCGCCGAACCCGCGTCGCGCTCAGGCAGGCACTGGACGCCATCGACCCGGACAACGCGCTCGCGACCAACCCGCGAGCCCTGCTCCGCGCCATCGAAACGCACGGGGAATCGATTGCCCGGGGACTGAACCATCTCTCGCGAGACATCGCCAAACGCAGCATCACGACGAGCGCGGGTGACGGTTTCACGATCGGCGTCGACCTGGCCGCCACGCCCGGCAGTGTCGTCCACGCATCGCCCGTGGCGCAACTGATCCACTACCGCGCAGCGGGACCGCAGGTTCGAAGCGTCCCGTTGCTCGTGGTACCTCCCTTCATCAACAAGTACTACATCCTCGACCTTAGGCCCGCATCATCCTTCGTGCGATACGCGACGGCGCAAGGATTCGACGTGTTCCTGCTGTCCTGGGTGGATCCCGATCCTTCGTCGGCATTCACCTGGGAGCACTACATCGAACGCGGCGTGCTCGAGGCCCTCGACGAGGTCACGCGCGTCACTCGGATGCCGCAAGCGAACGTCTTGGGCTACTGCGTCGGCGGAACCCTCGCCACCACTGCTCTGGCCGTCGATCAAGCCCGTGGCCACCATCGCGCCGCGTCGCTCACCTTGCTCGCGACCCTGCTGGACTTTGCCGACGCGGGCGACATGTCCGTCTACCTCGACGCGGACTCGGTCGGCGCGTTCGAGTCCGAATTCGCAACCGGCGGCGTCATGGACGGCAGCCGCCTTGCTGCGGCATTTTCAAGCCTGCGCGCGCGTGAACTCGTGTGGCACTTCGTACAGCACAACTATCTGCTGGGCGAGGAGACGCCCGGCCACGACTTCCTGCACTGGAACAGCGACGGCACCGGCGTGCCCGGCCCGCTGTTCGCCTTCTACATCCGGCAGATGTATCTGGAGAACCGCCTCATTCTGCCCGGGGCGATTCGACTATGCGGACACCCGATTGACCTGGCATTGCTCCAGATGCCGATCTATGCCCTCGCCACCCGAGCCGATCACATCGTCCCCTGGACTTCGGCGTTCGACAGCGCCCGCCGGCTCGGCGGTCCGGCACGATTCGTCCTTGCGCAAAGCGGTCATGTCGCCGGCATCGTGAATCCGCCCGAACCGGTGCGCCGCGGGTACTGGACAAACAGCCTTCCCGGGTCGACCGCGCAGGAATGGTTGGCCATGGCGCAACCACACGCGGGAAGCTGGTGGCATGATTGGAGCCACTGGCTTGGCATCCACAGTGGCGCCTGGCGCCGAGCGCGCCGTACGCGACTGCGTGAATCCGAACTGGAGGCTGCCCCCGGATCCTACGTGATGGGGCGCGGCGCATCCGGCCCGCAGACATCGCAGGCTTGAGATCATCGAAACAGGAGAACAGAGAATGTCCAAGCGCATCGTGCTCGTGACCGGCGGCATGGGAGGTCTCGGCGAATCCATCAGCACCGGGATGGCGGACCAGGGATATACCGTGGTTGTGACGCATTCCCCGTCGAACACCACGGCCGCCGAGTGGATTGCCACGATGAAAGGACGCGGATACGACTTTCATGCCGTAGCATGTGATGTGACCGACTTCGACTCCTGTGCTGCCGCCATCAAGCGCGTCGAAAGCGAGGTCGGTTCGGTCGACGTGCTGGTGAACAACGCCGGCATCACACGGGACATGACCTTCAAGAAGATGACGAAGGGTGATTGGGATGCGGTCATCCGCACCAATCTCGATAGCGTCTTCAACATGACCAAGCAGGTGATGGACGGGATGGTGGACCGAGGCTGGGGCCGCGTGGTCAACATCTCGTCGGTCAACGGTCAGAAGGGCGCGTTCGGCCAGACCAACTACTCGGCGGCAAAGGCCGGCATGCACGGATTCACCAAGGCGCTGGCGCTCGAGGTGGCGAAGAAGGGCGTCACGGTCAATACCATCTCGCCCGGCTACATCGGCACGAAGATGGTGACGGCCATCCCGAAGGAAATCCTGGATTCCAAGATCCTGCCGCAGATTCCGGTAGGTCGCCTCGGCAAGCCGGAGGAAGTCGCGGGCCTGATCATCTACCTCGCATCCGACGAGGCAGCGTTCCTGACCGGCGCGAACATCTCGATCAATGGCGGTCAGCACATGTCCTGAACGCCGGGCACAAAAAAAAGCCCCGGTGACGTAGTCATCGGGGCTAACCTTTATCTTGCGATAAAGGGGGAGGAGCCTTTAGTGCAGCGGCGAGTATCTCGGTTTTCTCGCCACCCTCTCCGGACCGCTTCGGCGGCCCGGATCACGATTCACTGAATTGCCGGACATTGTCGCATGTTACATTTTGTGACACGTAGTTTGCCACCAAAGTCCGCCGAAGTGCTTCATTTGCTACCTTTGCAGCAGTAGAAGCGATTAACATGCCACTCGCATGCCGAACCCGTTTCTCACAACCGACCAGCCGCGCCTGACCCACGTGCAGTCGACCACATCCTTGTTCTCGGACGCGAGATCGCGCCGCACCAATCCGGCAATATCCTGACGTTTCAGTTACTAGCCAATCTGCCATCGGGTGGCATGAAGCGGATGTTGTTGCGTCGCACAAGACGGATACTACGGCGTTCGAGAACGTGACGTCAAGATTTTTTTGCGCGCCGCATCATTCTTCCGCTACATTGCGCGCGACGGTCCGTCAGAAACCCATGCGCTCCGCCCAGGAACCTCCCTTCCGGCGGAGCACAGCATAGAGACCGGCCCTACGTCACAAGAGGTTTCCATGAGTGAAGAGCTTCGCCTGATCAAGAAGTACCCGAATCGCAGGCTGTACGACACGGCCACGAGCAGTTACATCACCCTCGCAGACGTCAAGGTGCTGGTCCTGGAGCAGGTCGCCTTCAAGGTCATCGATGCCAAGACCGGTGAAGATCTCACGCGGAGCATCCTGCTCCAGATCATCCTGGAAGAGGAAACCGCCGGTGCGCCGATGTTCTCCAGCGACATGCTGTCGCAGATCATCCGGTTCTACGGCAATGCAATGCAGGGCATGATGGGCAGCTACCTGGAAAAGAACATCCAGACATTCATGGAGATCCAGCGCAAGTTGCAGGAGCAGTCGTTCGGCAAACTGGGCGAGAACCCGGTGGTCGGCACCGAAGCGTGGTCACAGTTCGTCAAGATGCAAGGACCAGCGATCCAGGGCCTCATGAGCAGCTATCTGGAGCAGAGCGCCAACACTTTCGTCGACATGCAGCAGCAGCTGCAGCGTCAGGCGCGCAACATGTTCTCGGCTTTCCCCTTCACCCCGTTCGGGACGTCACCGGGCGCCGACAACCCGGCCCAACGGGACTCCGAAGGCACGAAGAAGCCCTGACCCGCTGTCCGTGACCCAGTCTCAAACCCGGCGCCCCGACGCGGTGCCCCGTGTCGGTTTCGTTTCCCTGGGCTGTCCAAAAGCCCTGGTCGATTCCGAACAGATCCTGACCCGCCTCCGGGCCGAGGGATACGTCATCGCGCCGGACTATGCCGGTGCCGATCTGGTTGTCGTGAACACCTGCGGCTTCATCGACTCGGCGGTCGCCGAATCCCTCGATGCCATCGGAGAAGCTCTCGCAGAGAACGGGAAAGTGATCGTCACGGGGTGTCTCGGCGCGCGCAGCGGAATCATCGAGACGGCGCATCCGGCCGTCCTCGCCGTCACGGGACCTCACGCGGCGCAGGAAGTGATGGACGCGGTCCATCGCCATCTGCCGAAACCCCACGATCCGTACACGGATCTCGTCCCGCCACACGGGATCAAGCTCACGCCCAAGCACTACGCGTATCTGAAGATCTCCGAAGGCTGCAACCACCGCTGCTCGTTCTGCATCATCCCGTCGATGCGGGGTGACCTGGTCAGCCGCCCCGTGGGAGAGGTGCTGCAGGAAGCCGAGAACCTCGTCCGGGCGGGCGTGAAGGAGCTCCTGATCATTTCGCAGGACACGAGCGCGTACGGCGTCGATATCAAGTATCGAACGGGCTTTTTCCATGGACGCCCTGTCAGGACGCGCATGACCGAACTGGTGCAGGCCCTGTCCCAGTTCGGTGCGTGGATCCGGCTCCACTACGTCTACCCGTATCCGCACGTCGATGAAGTGATCCCTCTCATGGCGGACGGCAAGGTGCTCCCCTATCTCGACGTGCCGTTCCAGCACGCGAATCCGCGGATCCTCAGACTGATGAAGCGCCCCGCCAGTGCAGAGAACAATCTTGCACGCATCCGTGCGTGGCGGGCCGCCTGCCCGGACATCACCGTCCGATCGACCTTCATCGTCGGCTTCCCTGGCGAGACGGAGGCGGAGTTCGAGGAAATGCTGCAGTTCCTCGAAGAGGCGCAACTCGACCGCGTGGGGTGCTTCGCCTATTCCCCCGTCGACGGCGCGGCCGCCAATGAACTGCCGAATCCGGTTCCCGAGCCCTTGAAGCAGGCGCGACTTGAGCGATTCATGGAAGTCCAGGCCCGGATTTCCGGGCAGCGACTCGCCCGGCGCATCGGCACGGAATTGACCGTGCTGGTGGATGAGGTCGACGGACGACGAGTCACCGCCCGCAGTCAGGCGGACGCCCCGGAAATCGACGGCCTCGTCCGGGTGGATGGCGCCATCGGCGCGAAGGTCGGCGACTTCCTTCGTGTCCGCGTGACGGGCGCCGACACGCACGATCTGTCCGCCATCCGCCTCGCCTGACGCTTTCGCCATGTGGCGGCGCCTGATCGACTGGGCCCAGGCCCTGCGCCGGAACGGGATGACGTTGTGGTTCGCGTCCCGCGACCCCGAAACACCGGTGATCGCCAAGCTGCTCGCCCTGCTGATCGCGGCCTATGCGCTTAGCCCCGTCGATCTGATCCCCGATTTCATCCCGATCCTCGGCTACCTCGACGAAGTGATCCTGCTCCCGCTGGCCATCGCACTCTGTCTGAAGCTCCTGCCGCAGGCCGTGACGAGTCGAGCCCGCGAATCGGCCGAAACGTGGTTCGCCGAGAAGCGCGCCAAACCGAAGTCCCTATTCGGCGCCGGCCTGATCGTGGGCCTCTGGATTCTGGTCACCACGTTCGTCGGCATCGCGATCTTCCGCTGAATCGGGCAACGGCCGATCGCCCGTCGAGAGTGCCGCCAGGAACTCGACGGCATCCCGCACAATCCGGGTCCGCCGCATGGGCGGCAGGCTTTGCCAGATGCGGCGCCCGTACGGCTTCTCCACGAGGCGAGGGTCGCAGATCATCAGCACGCCGCGATCGCTCTCGTCGCGAATGAGGCGTCCCGCGCCCTGCTTCAGGAGGATCGCCGCCTGCGGCACCTGGTACTCCATGAAGGCATTGCCGCCGGCAGCGTTGATGCGCTCGATCCGGGCCGTGAGCACCGGATCATCCGGCGGCGTGAAGGGCAGCCGATCAATCACCACCAGCGACAAGGTCGGGCCGCGGACGTCCACGCCTTCCCAGAAGGACTGACTTCCCACGAGAACGCCGTTGCCGACCCGACGGAAACGGTCGAGCAGTTCCGTACGGGTGCCGTCGCCTTGCAGCAGGAGCGGGAACGGCAAGCCGCGCCGCTGCAGTCCTGCCTCCAGCAGACCATGCGCCTCCCGCATCGCCCGCAGGCTCGTGAACAGACAGAACGTCCGACCGCCGCTGGCCTCGATCAGCGGCAGCGCCGCATCGATCACGGCCTTCGTGTAGCCCGGGCTGTTCGGGCTCGGCATGTCCTCAGGCACGTAGAGAATCGCCTGACGCTCGTAGTCGAAGGGGCTGGGCCACGACGCTGCCTGCGCATCCTCCAGGCCGATCTGGGCGGCGTAGTGCGAGAACTCGCCTTTCACGGAGAGGGTGGCGGACGTCAGGATCCAGGCCCGCGCCCCGCCCTCCACCTGCCGACGGAAGATCGAACCCACCGAAAGCGGCGTCGCATGCAGTTGCACGGAGCCGCCGAAGACTTCGACCCACCGCACGACGTCCGGATCGGGCTCGCGAGCCCAGCGGTGCAGTCGCGCCACCAGTTCGATGCTGCGCTCGTGACAACGCTCCAGACCTTCGCTGCGCTCGGCCTGGGATTCCAGCAGGCTGGACAGGTCCGTCACCGCGTGGAGAAGTTCGTCCAGGACCTTCTCCACCGCAGGCTTGGCCAGGGCCGCGGCAACCGGCAGTCTCGCCCCCTCCCCTTCAAAGGCGAGCCGCAGGTCCCGCGCCAGTCGATCGAGACGACGCGACGACTCGGGCAGCGGAGCGAAATCCTTCGCGGCAGCCACGCCCTCCAGTCGGCTGTCGCGTGCGAGCTCGATGATCTGGCTGGTCGAAACGCTGTCCCCGAAGAAGACGCTTGCCGTGTCGGGGAGTTGGTGGGCCTCATCGAGGACGACGGTGTTGCAATGAGGCAGCAGTTCCCCGACGCCTTCATCGCGCAGCACGACGTCGGCGAAGAAGAGATGATGGTTCACGACCACCACATCCGCTTCAAGGGCCTGCTTCCGGGCCTTCATCACGAAACATTCCTTGAAGTCCGGACAGTCGCTGCCAAGGCAGTTGTCGCGCGTCGAGGTCACCGCGCTCCAGACACTCGCCGTCTCGGGGACGTCGGCCAGACCGCCGCGATCGCCGCTCTGGCTCGTACGCGCATAGCGCTCGATGCTCCTCAGGTATCCGACGTCCGCGCGTTCCACGAAACGTCCCTCGGTCGACGCACGCGCCAGGTGGTAGTGGCAGACGTAGTTTGCCCGTCCCTTCAGCAGCGCGACCGTGACGGGCACCCCCAGCGCCTTGCGCACGGTGGGCAAGTCCCGCCCGAAGAGCTGATCCTGAAGCGTCTTCGTCCCGGTGGAGATGATCGCCTTGCCACCCATGGCCAGCACGGGCACGAGGTACGCGAACGTCTTGCCCGTGCCCGTACCCGCCTCGGCGATGAGCACCCCGCGACGATCGATCGCGTCGGCGATGGCGCGCGCAAGCGCCACCTGCGACTCCCGATGACGGAACCCGGGGATGGCGGCGGCGAGAGGCCCATCCTCGGCAAAGAGTGCTCCGATGTCTATCATTCGACCGTCACTGTCCCGGTTTCGCAAGACAAGATCAAGAAGCGCGGCGTCACGCCGTTGTATCAAGGTGGTCCGTCGGCGCATCCCTCATGATCCCTTCCGCCCCATGCCCACCCGTCACGAACGCCATCTGATCGCCCTGTTCGTTCTCGTGCTCGCCTTGGGCGTGGGTCTGTCGGGCTTCGCGGCGTACCGCGGGCATCGCGCCACCGACGTCACGCACCAACTCACGGCGCTCGATCTGCCCACGGTCGAGCATCTCGACGATCTGAAGATCGCCCTCGTCCGCCAGGAACCGATCCTCTACGAGTACTACGCCACACAGGATCGGCGCACCTTCCTCCGCAACATCGGGAACAACCAGCGGGCGATTCGCGCCGGCATGGAAGCACTCCGTCGCGATCTGCCCGGCGAGGCCGGCCTGCCCGACATCGACGCCCGCCTAGCCCGCAGCGTGGCGCTCTCCCATGACCTGGACCGGACCATGAGCGCCCCGACAGGGGTCGACTGGGACCGCGCCCGCGAAATCCTGGAAGCGAACACTGCCGAAGCGAACGTGATCAACGCGACCGCCGACCGCCTGCTCCAATCGGTCAGGCAGCGCAGCCTGGCCCGCGCCACGGAGACGCGGCTGGAGGTATCGTCCATCGTGCGCCTGGCCGCGTGGTACGTGGTCGCCGTGTTCCTGATGGGCGCGCTGGCGGCCTGGTCACTGCATGCCTACTTCGGTGAATCACGGATGCGCCGCCGCCTGGCCCTGTTTCCGCAGCTGAATCCCAACCCGCTCCTGAGCCTCAGCCCGGCGGGAGATCTCATCTACGCGAACCCCGGCACGCGACGCGCCCTCGAGCGTCTCGGCAAGGCGGACGCCGACCTCGAGGCCATTCTCCCTGCAGACCTCGAACAGCATCTGCGCCGACTCGCAAGCACGGCGGGGGACGCCGCCATCGAGTTCGAGTACGAACTCGCAGGACACGCCTTCGCCTGCAAGCTGGTGAACGTCCCCGATCACCAGCGGGTACATCTCTATCTCGTGGACGTGACCCAGATCCGACGTGCGGAGGAGGCGCTGCGCACGGCGAAGGACGCCGCCGAGGCGGCGAACCGTGCAAAATCGCAGTTCCTCGCCAACATGAGCCACGAGATCCGCACCCCGATGAACGGCGTCCTCGGCATGGCCGAACTCCTGCTGGCGACACCGCTCACGGACCAGCAGCGGCAATTCGCCGACACGATCCACCGCTCCGGCCAGGGCCTGCTGCACGTCATCAACGACATTCTCGACGTCTCGAAGATCGAGGCCGGCAAGCTGCAGATTCACGCCGAACCCATGGATCTCCGCGAAATCTGCGAGTCCGTCGTGCAGCTGTTCGCGCCTTCCGCCCATGAGAAGGCGCTGGAGATCATCTGCGACATGCCGATCGCCTTTCCGGATCGCATCATCGGCGACAGCGCGCGGCTGCGGCAGGTCATCAGCAACCTCGTGGGCAATGCCGTCAAGTTCACTGCACGCGGAGAAGTGGTCCTGCGGGTCTCGACCCACGTCGAAGGCCGGCTCGGAATCGACGTATCCGATACCGGTCCCGGCATCGCCCCGGAACTCCACGAGCGGATCTTCGATGCCTTCACGCAGGCCGACAACACGACCGCACGGCGCTACGGCGGCACGGGGCTCGGGCTGACGATCTCCCGCCAACTCGTCACGCTGATGGGCGGCCATCTGGCCCTGGACAGTCGGCCCGGGAAGGGCGCGATCTTCAGCATCGACCTGCCGCTGGTGCTGCCCGAAGTCGTCTCGCGTCCATCGCAGAACGCTTTGACGACGGTCGGCCGTCTCGCCTTGATCCACGGCAACTGCACGGCGAGGACGGCGCTCGCGCGAGACCTGTCGGACCTGGGATACGAAGTCGACGCGTTCGCCGGCGCGCAGGCGATCGTCGGTCATCTCGGCGCCGCGCATGCGATTCCCGTGGTCTCGATCATCGATCGGCGTTGCTTCACGGCGCTCGACGACGACTCCCGACGGCAACTGACGGAACGGCTGCCCGCCGCACGGGTGATCCTGCTGGACGCATCGCGCACCGACGCCGGGACCAATCGCGATCCGTGGTCCGCCGCCGCCACGCGGCTGTCGATGCCTTCGCGGCTGGCCGACTTGATTGCGGCCTTGCGGAGCATCGACACGCCAAGCGCCTCGACACGGGTGCCTGCAAGAAAAGCGACCGACTCGGGAAGGTTCAGTGCCGAGGTGCTTCTCGTGGAGGACAACCCTGTGAACCGGGCCGTCGCACAGCGGATGCTGGAGCATCTGGGCTGTCGCATCACCCACGCCGGCACCGGGCTGGAGGCGCTCGAGGCCTCGCTGTCGCGACGCTATGCGCTCATCCTGATGGACTGCCAGATGCCGGACATGGATGGCTACACGGCCACGGCCCACATCCGCCGCGACGACGTCCTGAACCGGCACACGCCCATCGTTGCGCTCACGGCAAACGCGCTCGAAGGTGACCGGGAACGGTGCCTCGCGGCCGGGATGAACGACTACTTGAGCAAGCCCTTCACGCGCGGGCAGTTGCGCGACGTCATGGCGCGATGGCTGGACGCCACCGACCCCGAAACGTCGCGCGTCGCGTGAACGGGCGCCGTCAGGCTGCGCAGTGCCGGACGATGAAGGCCTTCACCGCTTCCGCATCCGCGTCCATCGTCTCGAAGCGCAGCGGTCTCGCGGAGAGATCCTCGTAGCCCTTCGGGAGCTCCGGATCACGACCGAGCGCTTCCCGGATGGTGGCGCCGAACTTCGCGGGCTGCGCGGTTTCGAGACACAGCAGCGGAATGCCGGCTTCGCGATGTTCCAGTCCGACCTTGATGCCGTCCGCGGTGTGCGTATCCACGGTCACGCCGTAGCGCTGATGCACGCTCCGGATCGTCGACAACCGATCCGCGTGGGTACTGTGCCCCGAGACGAAACCGAAGTCCGCGAGTCGCGCGAAGTGCGGCGTCCCGCCCAGATCGAATTCGCCGCCGCGATCGACGCTCTGCCACAGCGCCCGCACCACCGCCGCATCGCGACCCACGAGGTCATAGACGAAACGTTCGAAGTTCGATGCCTTCGAGATGTCCATGGACGGACTCGACGTTGCAACCACGTCCCGCGCCGCCCGCACACGATAGCGGCCGGTGCGGAAGAACTCGTCCAGCACGTCATTCTCGTTGGTCGCGACCACGAGCCGACGCACCGGCAGACCCATCATGCGGGCGACGTGTCCCGCACAGACGTTGCCGAAGTTACCCGACGGCACGGAAAAGCTCACGACCTGGTCGCTGTGGCTCGTGGCCGCAAAGTAGCCCTTGAAGTAGTAGACCACCTGGGCGATCAGTCGGGCCCAGTTGATGGAGTTCACCGTGCCGATGCGCCGGTCCTGCTTGAAGGCCCGGTCGTTCGACACCGCCTTCACGATGTCCTGGCAATCGTCGAACACCCCGCGGACGGCGATGTTGAAGATGTTCGCATCCTGGAGCGAATACATCTGCGCCGTCTGGAACGGACTCATCTTGCCTTCCGGCGAGAGCATGAACACGCGCACGCCCTGCTTGCCGCGCATCGCGTACTCCGCTGCCGAGCCGGTATCACCGGAGGTGGCGCCGAGGATGTTCAATTCCTCGCCCCGCTTCGCGAGCGTGTACTCGAACAGATTGCCGAGCAGCTGCATCGCCACGTCCTTGAACGCGAGGGTCGGGCCGTTCGACAGCTGCAGCAGATGCAGACCCGCCTCGAGCGTGGTGACCGGTGTGATGTCGTCGGTCCCGAACGCCTTCGCGGTATAGGTGCGGTCGACGATGTCGCGCAGATCCGCCGACGGGATGTCGTCCATGAACAGCGAGAAGATCTCGAATGCGAGATCGCGATAGCCGAGCGGACGCCACCGGGCGAGCGTTGCATTGTCGATGCGCGGATAGCGCTCGGGCATCGAGAGTCCGCCGTCGGGCGCAAGACCTTCAAGCAGGATGTCGGTGAACGGCGTGGGCGGCATGCCGCCGCGGGTGGAGATGTATCTCATGATTGCTCTACCGCCCCAGTTCTTCGAGACGGATGCGGGTCACCCTGCCCGAGATCGAGGGCAGCGCCTCGATGCCTGCGATGGCGGCGTTCACGTTCCGCTCGACCGTCAGGTGCGTGAGCATCACGATATCGACCTGCTCCTCGCCCTCGGCCGGTTCCTTCTGGACCATCGCATCGATCGAGATCGAATGATCGGCCAGCAGACGCGTGATGTCGGCCAGCACGCCCGGCCGGTCGAAGGCGCGCATCCGCAGGTAGTAGGACGTCTCCACGGCCTCCATCGGCAGGATCGGCGTGTCCGAAAGCTGATCCGGCTGGAAGGCAAGGTGAGGTACGCGATGCTCCGGATCGGCCGTCAGCGTGCGCGTGACGTCGACGAGATCCGCGATGACCGCAGACGCCGTCGGTTCCGCGCCTGCACCGGCGCCGTAGTACAGCGTCGCGCCCACGGCGTCGCCCTTCACGAGCACGGCGTTCATGACGCCTTCCACGTTGGCGATGAGGCGGCGCGCGGGAATCAGCGTCGGATGGACGCGCAGTTCGATCCCCGCGGGCGTGCGCCGCGTGATGCCCAGCAGCTTGATCCGGTAGCCGAGCTGCTCCGCATAGAGGATGTCCTCGCGCGTGAGCTTCGCGATCCCTTCCGTGTAGGCACGCTCGAACTGCATCGGGATGCCGAACGCGATCGCCGCGATGATCGTCAGCTTGTGTGCGGCGTCGACGCCCTCGATGTCGAAGGTAGGGTCCGCTTCAGCGTAACCGAGCCGCTGCGCTTCCTTCAGCACGGTGTCGAAGGCCAGGCCCTTGTCGCGCATCTCCGACAGGATGAAGTTGCTGGTCCCGTTGATGATGCCGGCCGCCCATTCGATGCGGTTGGCCGTGAGCCCCTCGCGCAGTGCCTTGATGATCGGAATGCCGCCTGCGACCGCGGCCTCGAAGGCGACCATCACGCCCGTGGCGCGGGCGGCCGCGAAGATCTCGTTGCCGTGCTTGGCGAGCAGCGCCTTGTTCGCGGTGACGACGTGCTTCCGGTTCTCGATCGCGGCGAGGATCAGGTCCTTCGCCACGCCGGTGCCGCCGATCAGTTCGACGACGATGTCGATGGCCGGGTCGCGCACCACCGAGAACGCGTCGTCGGTGATCTTCACCGCCTCGCCGACGATGGCGCGGGCGCGCGCGAGGTCCTTGTCGGCGACGGTCGAGATGTGGATGGTCCGACCGGCCCGCCGCATGATCTCGCCCTGGTTGCGCCGGAGCACGTTGAACGTGCCGCCGCCCACGGTCCCGATGCCTAGGAGCCCCACCTGGATGGGCTTCATTCGAACGTCTTCCTGAAGCTGAAACTGGTCACGAAAAATCCTTCGCGAAAATAGAAACGATGGGCCCGTTGCCGCTGGGTGCCCGATTCGAGGTCGAACCCCGGGCACCCCCGCGACCGGGCCTCCTGTTCGAGCCACGCGACCAGGGCCGATCCGACCCCGGCGGAACGGGCACCCGTATCGGTGACGAGATCGTCCACATAGAAGCGCTTGCCGACGTGGGTGTTCTCGAACTGGCGGAAGACGGTGACCCCAAGAACGCGCTCGCCGTCCACCGCGACGGCCATCTCGCCACCGTCGGCGAATACCCGTTGCATCTGGGCCGCATAGTCTTGCTCCAGCTGCGGTCGGAGCTGACGGTGCACGTCTTCGGCCTTCGCCAGCCACGCCGGGGCGATCAGCGTGCCGCCGCGATCCGCGACACGGATGACGTGGACACTCATCCGGCTTTGGCGACCGGCGCCTGTCCCAGCAATCCGTCCTTGCGGAACATGTCGCGGATGCCGCGCACGGCCTGGCGCGTCCGGGCCTCGTTCTCGATCAGGGCGAAGCGCACGTGATCGTCGCCGTACTCGCCGAAACCGATCCCCGGGGCCACCGCGACCTTGGCATCGGCCAGCAGCTTCTTCGAGAATTCCAGCGAGCCCATCGAGCGGTAGGCCTCCGGAATCTGCGCCCAGATGTACATCGACGCCTTGGGAATGTCGACCATCCAGTCGAGCGCGTGCAATCCGGTGACCAGCACGTCACGGCGACGCTGATACATCGCACGCACGTCCGCCACGCAATCCTGCGGCCCTTCGAGGGCGACGATCGCAGCGATCTGGATCGGCGTGAAGGTGCCGTAGTCGTGATAGCTCTTCATCCGGGCCAGTGCGGCCACGAGCTCGCGATTGCCGACCATGAAACCGACGCGCCAGCCGGCCATGTTGTAGCTCTTCGACAGCGTGAAGAACTCGACGGCGATGTCCTTCGCCCCGGGCACCTGGAGGATGGACGGACACTTCCAGCCGTCGAACACGATGTCGGCGTAGGCCAGGTCGTGCACGACGAAGATGTCGTGCTCCCGTGCCAGCGCGATGATCCGCTCGAAGAACGGCAGTTCGACGCACTGCGCCGTCGGGTTGGCCGGGAAGTTCAGGATGAGCATCTTGGGCTTCGGATACGAATCCTTGATCGCCCGCTGCAGCTCGTCGAAGAAGTCGACGCCCGGCACCAGGGGCACGTGACGGATGTCCGCACCCGCAATCACCGGCCCGTAGATGTGGATCGGGTAGCTGGGGTTCGGCACCAGCACGATGTCGCCGCGGTCCAGGGTGGCGAGCGCGAGGTGGGCGATGCCTTCCTTCGATCCGATCGTGGCGATCGCTTCCGTGTCCGGATCGAGATCGACGTCGTACCGGGTCTTGTACCAGTTCGCGATGGCGCGGCGCAGGCGCGGAATGCCCTTCGAGACCGAATACCGGTGCGTGTCGCCGCGCTGGGCGGATTCGACCAGCTTGTCGACGATGTGCCGCGGGGTGGGCTGATCCGGATTGCCCATGCCGAAATCGATGATGTCCTCCCCCCGCTTGCGGGCCGCGGCCTTGAGCTCCCCGGTGATGTTGAAGACATAGGGGGGCAGGCGCTTGATGCGGGGAAACTCGTGCATGGTGCTGGGACTCCGGGGCGGGGCGGGCCGCGATGGCGGCGTTTCAAGGCGATTCGCGGCCGAGGGGGCGCGCGGTCGTGCCGAAAGCCGTAATGGTATTGGAAGCCGGCGACCAGTTCCACGCGTATGCGGGCGATTCGGGTAGCATGCGACGACCCCTCGCCTCTCCGACGCCGCACTTGAAACTGCATCTGGACCGATTCGACGGCCGCAATGCCTTCTCGGGCTACGGCCAGGGTTATGTGACCCTCAATGGCCGGCAGCACCACCGGAGCCTGGTCGTGTTTCCCGACCGGATCGTCGATCCCTGGGAAGTGGCGCGCGCGGAGGAACTCGACGAGGCCGATCTGTCCGTGCTCGCGGGACAGCCCCTCGAGATCGCGCTGATCGGCACGGGAGACCGGCACCACATGATCCACCCCGGGCGCTACCGGGCGCTGTCGGCGGCCCGCATCGGCGTCGAGGTGATGTCGACGCCGGCGGCCTGCCGCACCTACAACATCCTGCTGGCCGAGGGCCGGAAGGTGGCCGCCGCCCTGATCGTCGGCTGACGGCGCGCTGCGCCGCTCAGTGCCTGACGAGAACGGACGGATCGACGCCCACGCGGACGGCCCCCCAGTGACGACCGTTCACGCTGACGGGCATGGACAGGTCGTTCAGCAGTTCGCCGGTGTCCCGAAGGTAGGTCTGGAGCAGGAACGGCGTCGTATTGCGTGCCGCGTTGATGGCCGTGTCGTCGTCGAAGATCCGCTTCTGCCGGCTGGAGACGAGATCCTTCGCCGGATCGCCCGTCGCCGGTTGGGCGAACTTCCGGTTGTGGGTCGGCGCATACCCGTTCTCGTCGACGGACAGGGCGAAGCGCAGCCCCTCGAGACTGTCGAGCATCTCGTCACCGAGCCGTTGCAGTTCGGCCTCGCACCGCCGGTCGTATTGCGTGTGGTACTTGGACGGTTGAGTCCCGGGGATCGCCTGGTAGCTCCGGTCGAAGACATTCACGCCCGCCGCCGCCTGGCCGGTCAGGTACGCCTGCACCTCGTCGCGGTACTGGCGCATCCGCGCCTGCACCAGATCGAAGAAGGTGTCGCCAAGGCGGAACGACGCGCCCGTGGAGAGCATCCGTTCCGTGGCCTTGCGGAAGTCCTGGGTGAAGGTCCGGCTCTTCTCCATACGATCCGCAACCGACATGCTGAGCTGGTGAATCTCGCCCACGTGGCCATGGATCTCGCCGTTGGCGACCTGGAGGGATCCCATGGCCTCCGAGACGGCCGCGAGTTCGCCGCTCATCGCGCGCAGTTCTTCAACCATCCGATTGAACCGCGTCGACGATTCGCGCAGCACCGAACCGGTTCGGCCGGCATCTTCGTGGATCCGCTGGCCGTCCTTCTCGGTGGTGTCGACCAGTGTCAGCATCTCGGACGTGCCTTCGGCGATCACGCCCGTGGCGGACTTCACCTTCTCGGCCAGTTTGCGGACCTCGTCGGCGACGACCGCGAATCCGCGCCCGGCTTCCCCGGCCCGCGCGGCCTCGATGGCCGCATTCAGGGCCAGCAGATTGGTCTGGTCGGAAATGTCGTTGATCAGCATGCCGATGTCGCGGATCGACCGAGAACGTTCGGACAGGGAGCGCACCGTGTCCTGGAATGCGGTGAGACTCGACTGGATGCCGTCGGCGAGGGCTGCGACTTCGGCCATCTCGTTGCAGGATGCCTGCGCCGCCTCGACGCTCGCCGCCGTGGTGTCGGTGGCGGTCCGCGTCCGGGCAGCGGCCCTCTCGATCCCCTCGGTGACCGTCTGGCTCGTGTCGAACACCCGGTCCGCGAGATCCCGCTGGCGCTTGGCCGTGTCCGACGAATCCTTCAGGTCCCGCGTCAGCCGCGCGGCCGCCACGGCGATATCGATGCCGGAACTGCGGACTTCCGAGACCAGCGCAGTGGTCCGGCTCAGCATGTCGGCGGCCGAGCTGCCGCGCACGGCCTCCGCCGTCACGGGGTCCAGCGCCAGGTTGCCCCGCGTCGCCGCGTCATCGAGGACCGCGACGAGCGTTCCGGCCGGCTCGAGGATCTGGCGCGTCAGCACGACGAAGGCCACGGCGCCGGCCGCCAGGCCCGCGCCGGTCGCGATCCCCACGATCCAGCCCGCCGACACACCGACGACCCACGTGGCCACGCCGACAACCGCCGGCGCACCGATTGCGAGGCCGAGCCACAGGCCCAGCGATTTCTTCCATTGATCCAGACCAGCCGACGCCATAGCGTTCTCTCCCAGATGCGACCGGTCCGGCCGCGACGACACGACAGGACAGTTGTCGGAAGGAACGCTCGGAACTTTATGCGGAAAGGCGACGGCGCAGACCTGCCCGCCGTCGGGGTCAAAGACCGGCGAGGGCGCGAACGTGGGCCGCGACGCTGCGGCCGAGGGCATGCAGTTCGTAGCCGCCTTCGAGCATCGAGACGATGCGGCCGCCGGCGTGCCGCCGGGCCACGTCGACCAGCGCCTCGGTCACCCAGGCGTAATCGGCCTCGACCAATCCCATGGATGCCATGTCGTCATCCCGATGGGCGTCGAACCCGGCCGAGACGAAGATCATCTGCGGCCGGAAGGATTCCAGGGCCGGCAGCCAGAACGTCTCCACCGCATCCCGGAAATGCCGCCCCGTGCTGTAGGCCGCCAGGGGGATGTTCACCATCTGCGCCGACCGGCCTTCGGTCCCGCTGTAGGGATAGAAGGGGTGCTGGAACGTCGACACCATGAGCACGCGCCCGTCGCCCGCGAAGATGTTCTCGGTGCCGTTGCCGTGATGGACGTCGAAATCGGCGATCGCGACCCGCTCGAGGCCGTGGTGCTCGAGCGCATGTGCGGCGGCAACGGCGACGTTGTTGAAGAAGCAGAAGCCCATCGCCCGCTCGCGCTCGGCGTGGTGACCCGGGGGCCGGACATTGCAGAAGGCATTCTCCGCCGCCCCCGACACCACGAGATCGGTCGCCAGGACCGCGGCCCCGGCGGCCCGCAGCGCAGCCGTGAGCGTATACGGGTTCATCGCCGTGTCGGGGTCCACGTGAACGAGCCCCTGGTTCGGCACCGAGGCGAACATCGCCTCCACGTGCTCCGGCGAATGCACGCGCTCGAGGTGGCTCGGCGACACGAGCGGGGCCTCGTGGACATCCAGCGCCATCATCAGGCCCGAGGCCAGCAGCTGGTCCTCCACCGCGCCGAGGCGCGCCGGACACTCGGGATGCTGGGCTCCCATGTCGTGGCGCAGGCAGTCGGGGTGACGGATGAGGGCGGTGACCATGGGGTCGTCGTCGCGTGGACGTGAGGGCGGGTTCCGGTGAGGGTCATCGCATGGTACCGCCCGCCTCCCGCGCGTGACAACGCGGGATGCGGGCGCCGCCGCGGCCATGGCGTTCGACGGCGCAGGACGGGTTCGACGCTAGGGAAACGACCGCGCGTCTGCGAAAATGCGGCTTCGCCGTTCCCGTCGCAGGCGCCGTCCCTCTCCATGCAAGGCCGCCCCGGTCTACCCCTTTACCGGCTGTTCGAACCCATGAGCGTCGCCCTCGTCGGCGCGCGCGAGGACGGCCGCACGGTCGGCGGCGCCGTGGCGCGGCACCTCCTCGACGGATTCGGCGGGCGGCTCTCGTTCGTCAACCGCAATCGCGACGCGATCCACGGTCACCCGGCCTTCCGCGATCTCGCAACCCTGGACCACACGCCCGACCTCGTGGTGATCGCGACCCCGGCCCGGACCGTGGCCGATCTGGTCGAATCGAGCGCGCGCCTCGGTGCGGGTGCGGCCGTCATCCTGTCGGCCGTGCTCGATTTGCCGCCCGCGGTCCTGCAGCGCATTTCGGCCATCGCCCGGAGCACGGGCCTGCGCATCCTCGGCCCGAATTCGCTCGGCATCCTCCGGCCCTCGATCGGATTGAACGCGTCGTTCAGCCTGCCGCCGGTGCAATCCGGCACCGTGGGTCTGGTCACCCAATCCGGCGGCATGGCCAGCGCCCTGCTCGATTGGGCAGCCGCCGACGGCGTGGGTTTCTCCAGCGTGATCTCGCTCGGCAACCAGACCGACGTCGGATTCGCCGATGCCCTCGACTTCCTGACGGACGATCCGCGCACCGAAAGCATCGTGATGTACCTCGAAGGCGTGCGCGAACCCCGCCGATTCGTCAGCGCATTGCGGGCTGCCGCCCGGATCAAGCCGGTCATCGCGCTGAAGGGCGGCCGGGAAGCGGCAGGCGCGCGCGCCGCCGTGACGCATACCGGCGCCATGAGCGGGCCCGACGACGCCTTCGACGCGGTGCTGAGGCGCTGCGGCGTCGTCCGCGCCCGGGACTTCCTCTCGCTGTTCGCGACGGCCAAGTACCTCTCGTCGCGATATCGCGTGTCCGGCCGGCGGCTGGCCATCGTCACCAACGGCGGCGGCCCGGGTGTCCTGGCGGTGGATCGGGCGATCGAAACCGGACTCGACATCGCCCCGCTGGCGAGGGGCACCGTGCGCGCCATCGACGCGGCGATGCCCGCGCGCTGGTCGCGCGACAACCCGGTGGACGTGATGGAAGACGCCGATCCGGTCCGCTACCAGGCGGCCGTCGACACCTGCCTGGCCGACGCCTCGGTGGACGGTGTCGTCGCGATCGTTACGCCCCAGACGATGACCGAACCGGATGCGCTCGCGGCGTCCCTCGTCGCCGCAGCGGGCAGGACCTCCAAGCCGCTGATCGCCTGTTTCATGGGCGTGAAGAGCATGATGGGGCCGCTGGCCGCCTGCCAGGCGGCCCGGCTGCCGGCCTTCCGCGCGCCGGAGCCGGCCGTGGAAGCGTTCGCGAATCTCGCCGACTTCTACGCGAACCAGAAACTCCTGATGCAGGTCCCCGGGCCGCTCGGCACGGACGACGAGGACGTTCCCGACGTCGAGGCGGCCCGCGCGATCATCGACGAGGCCCTGAAGCGTCGCCGGACGGCGCTGTCCTCGGCGGAAGCCCGCGCGGTACTGGGCGCCTTCCGGATTCCGATCGCGCCGGTCGTCGTGGCACGCACCCCGGTGGAAGCCATCGCGGCCGCCCAGCAACTCGGCGCCGCCGTGGCGCTCAAGGTCAATTCGCCCGACGTGTCGCACAAGTCCGACGCAGGAGGTGTCAGGCTCGGACTGCGCACGGCCCACGAGATCCGCGCCGCGTTCGCCGCGATCGAACGCGATGTCCGCGCCGTGGCCCCGCACGCGCGCCTCGACGGGGTGACGGTCGAGGCCATGATCGACTCGCCGCATCCGCGCGAATTGCTGGTGGGCGTCCTGCGCGATCCGGTGTTCGGCCCGGTCATCACCTTCGGCGCGGGCGGACGGGACGCGGAACTCATCGCCGATCGGGCGGTGGCGCTCCCCCCCCTGAACGCGATGCTGGCCGACGGGCTCGTGCGCGGCACGCGCGTGTCCGGCACCCTCGACGCGTGGCGTGGCTGGCCGGCCGCGGACCGCGGCGCCGTGGAGCGGGTCCTCCTGCGCGTTTCGGAACTCGTGTGCGAACTGCCGTCGATCGACGGCCTGGACATCAATCCGCTGGTGGTGGACGAACACGGCGCACGCGTCGCCGATGCCCGGATCACGATCGCGCCCGCCACGGCCGGAACGGGACTGGAACGCTACTCCCACATGGCGATCTGCCCGTACCCGACACATCTGACGCAGACCTGGAACCTGCCGGACGGTCGGCAGATCGTCGTTCGCCCCATCCGACCGGAGGATGCCGAGTTCGAGCAGGCGTTCGTCCGCGACCTGTCCGAGGAATCGCGCTACTTCCGCTTCGCCAATGCCCTCCACGAACTCTCGGAGCGCATGCTGGTCCGATTCACGCAGATCGACTACGACCGCGAGCTCGCGCTCGTCGCCCTCGCGGTCGACGGGCAGGAGACGCGGCAGATCGGCGTGGCCCGCTATGTGATCGGCACCGACGACACGACGTGCGAGTTCGCGCTCGTCGTCGCCGACGCGTGGCAGGGCAAGGGCATCGGACGGCGCCTGATGCAGGCGCTGATGGACGCCGCGGCCGCGCGCAACCTCACGACCATCGTCGGTTACGTCCTCGGCCACAACTCGCGGATGCTGCACCTGATGACCCGATTGGGCTTCGACAATCGCACGGATCCGGAGGACAACGGCATGCGGATCGTCGCGCGCCGGCTCGGCACGACCGCTCAAGAACGGGACACCGCCGGACGTAAACCCCTCGCATGACAGCCCTCGTCCAGTCCATTCTCGACGCGCTCGGCACCATCGTGCTGGGCAAACCCCACCAGTTGCGCCTGACCCTCGCCTGCCTGCTCGCCCGCGGTCACCTGCTGATCGAAGACCTGCCCGGCGTCGGCAAGACGACCCTCGCTCACGCGCTCGCCCGCGTCCTGGGTCTCGAGTTCCAGCGGATCCAGTTCACCGCCGACCTGCTGCCCGCCGATGTCCTCGGCATGTCGGTGTTCAACCGGGAGACGGGCGGCTTCGAATTCCATCCCGGACCGGTCTTCTCGCAGGTGGTGCTGGCCGACGAGGTGAATCGCGCGACACCGAAGGCACAGAGCGCGCTGCTCGAGGCCATGGAGGAACAGCAGGTCACGCTCGAGGGGCACACGCGGCGATTGCCGGAACCGTTCTTCGTGATCGCGACGCAGAATCCGTCGCACCAGGTGGGGACCTTTCCGCTGCCCGAATCGCAGCTGGACCGGTTCCTGATGCGGATCCGCCTCGGCTACCCGGACGCCGTGGCCGAGCGGGCCCTGCTCGCGGGCGACGAACGGCGCACCCTGATCGCGAGTCTCGCGCCGGCCATCGACCCGAAGGGGCTCCTGACCTTGCAGCAGCGCGTGCGTGAGATCCACGTCGCGCCGCCCCTGCTCGACTACGTGCAGGCCCTGCTCGGTCACACCCGGCGATCTGCGGACTTCACCGTCGGCCTCAGTCCTCGTGCCGGGCTGGCACTGCTCAATGCCGCTCGCGCCTGGGCATTCATGGAAGGGCGCAATGCGGTGCTGCCCGAGGACATCCAGGCGGTGTTCCCGAGCGTCGCCGGCCACCGGCTGCTGACGACAGGCGGCATCGCCGCGTCGCACGGCGACGATACGGCCCAGCGGGTGCTGGCCGCCGTCGCCGTTCCCTGAGCCCTCGCCGCGGATGGTCCCCATGACAGCCGGCACGGTGACGCCGCCCGACGCCGCGTCCGTCCGGCTCACCCAGCGCCGGGTCTTCATCCTGCCCACCCGCCAGGGCACGATGTTCGGCGTGACGCTGTTCCTGATGCTGATCGGGTCGATCAACTACAACCTGTCCCTCGGGTACGTGCTGACCTTCCTGCTCACGGGACTGCTGGTCGTCGCGATGCTGCACACCTGGCGCAATCTCGCCGGACTCGAGGTGGCCGTGGGGCGGCAGGAGAACGTCTTTGCCGGCGAGCCGGCCCGCTTTCACCTGTTCCTGCGCAATCCGTCGGGGCTGGCCCGTTCCGCGATCGGCACGCGCTGCGGGATCGGGCCCTATCATCATGTCGACGTGCCGGCCGACGATGTGGTCGGGACGCACGTCGAATTGCTGGCGCCGCGTCGGGGCCGACTGACCCCGGGCAAGATCCTGGTGGTCACCACCTACCCGGTGGGACTGTTCCGGGCCTGGAGCTACGTCCGCCTTCCTGCGTCGCTGCTCGCCTATCCCCGTCCGGAGAAAGGCGCGATCCCGCTGCCGGACGCACTCGCCATCCCCGGCACCGGCGCTGCGCCGGCGGGCGGAGACGAGGACTTCGACGGTCTCCGGAACTACCGCCGGGGCGATTCGCCGCGACGCATCGCCTGGAAGGTCCTCGCCCGCCGCGGCGAGCCGGCGACCAAGGAGTTCGCCGGCGGCGCCGGCGCCCGTGAACTGTGGCTCGACTGGCAGGACTGCCCGCGCGATTTCGGCATCGAACAACGACTGTCTCGGCTGACCTCCTGGGTGCTGCAGATGGAGGGCACGGGCATCGCCTACGGCCTGCGCCTCCCGGCCATCGAGATTCCGGTGTCGCAGGGTCAGGCTCATCGCGACCGGTGCCTGGAATCCCTCGCCACGTACGGACTCGAGGACGCCACTTGATCGGCCGCCGCACTCGACCCCGGGTCACCGGCGACGCCGGCGCCCTCGGACCGGAGGACGCACAACTGTCGACCGGACGCGTCGTTTCGCTCGTGGGCTGTCTCGGTCTCGTGGTGGCGCCGCATGCGGCCCACGTCCCGCTCTGGATTGCGACCTTGGCGGCATTCGTCATGCTGCTGCGCGCCGGCTTCGCCTGGCGGGGCTACGGACTGCCGAGCAAATGGATTCTTGCCCTGCTGGCGCTGGCCGCTGCCGCCGGCACCTGGATCTCGTACGGGCTGCTGTTCGGCCGGGACGCCGCCGTGGCGCTGCTGATCCTGATGCTCTGCCTCAAGCTCATGGAGCTGAAGACCGCGCGCGACGCGCTGGTGGTCGTGCTGCTCGCCTATTTCGCGGTCATCACCAATTTCCTCTACAACCAGACCATCGCGATGGGCGCGTATCTCGTCGGCTGCGTCTGGCTCATCACGGCCTATCTGATCGGCATGCACCGGCACGCGAAGCCCCGTCCGATCCGGCAGATCCTGAAGCAATCGGCCCTGTTGCTGGCTCAGGCGACGCCGCTGATGCTCGTGTTCTTCCTGTTCTTCCCGCGCATCCAGGGCCCGCTCTGGGCCCTGCCGCAGGCCGTCGGCGGTGGTGTGTCGGGACTCTCCGACGAGATGTCTCCGGGCAGCCTGTCCAGTCTCAGCCTGTCGGACGCGGTCGCGTTCCGAGTGGAGTTCAGCACGCCGCCGCCGGCGGCGTCACGCCTGTATTGGCGGGGGCCGGTGATGTGGGACTTCGACGGGAGAACGTGGCGCGCGGGCGAGGACCGACCGGCATTCCTGCGGGACGTGCGTGGAGAAGGTCCGCCCATCCGCTACACCGTGACGCTCGAACCCCACAACATGCGGTGGATGTTCGCGATCGACATCCCCGCGACGCGTCCCGAATCGGGGATCATCACGAGCGATTCCCAGGTGCTGGCGATCCGGCCGGTCCGATCACGCATCCGCTACGAGATGAGTTCCTACCTCGAGTCGCGCTCCGGCGTCCGGGAGACCTCGAGTGCGTTGCTGCGCGCGACGCAGCTGCCGGATGGCTTCAATCCCCGCACGCGACAACTGGCGGCGGCATGGCGCGAACAATCCGCCGACCCCGAGCGCATCGTGCAGCGCGCGCTGGCGCTGTTCCGCGAGGAGCCCTTCTTCTACACCCTCGTCCCGCCGGAGCTCGGGGCGCACAGCGTCGACGAGTTCCTGTTCTCGACGCGGCGGGGCTTCTGCGAACATTTCGCGTCGAGTTTCGTGGTGCTGATGCGCGCCGCCGGTGTCCCGGCGCGCGTGGTCACCGGCTACCAGGGCGGCGTCGAGAATCCGATGGGCGACTACCTCATCGTGCGGCAGGCCGATGCCCATGCGTGGGCCGAAGTGTGGCTGCCGGCGCGCGGCTGGGTCCGCGTCGATCCGACGGCGGCGGTGTCGCCGATGCGCATCGAATCCGGTGTGGCCGCCGCGCTTCCCGCCAACGACCCGCTGCCGCTGCTCATGCGCACCGACAATGCGTGGCTGAAACGGACCCGCTTTGCGCTGGACGCAATCACCAACGGCTGGAATCAGTGGGTGCTGGGATACACGGCGGACCGGCAGATGCGGATCATGTCGCAGCTCATGGGACCCGGCATCTCGTGGCGAAGCATCGCGGTCGCACTGATCGGTGTGACGCTGGCCGTGGTCGCGCTGCTGGCGATCTTCACGCTGCGGCGACACGTCCACCCGGAGCGCGATCCGGTCCTGACGGTGTGGAACCGGCTCTCCGCGAAGCTGGGCAAGCGCGGCCTGTCCCGCCTGCCGAGCGAAGGTCCGGTCGACTACATCGATCGGGTGGCCAAGGCACTGCCCGCCCAGGCCGCGCAGATCCGGACCATCGGGCGTCTGTACACGAAGCTCCGCTACGGACTCGGATCGGACACCACGACACTCGGGGATTTGAGACGCGCCGTGCGGACGCTGCGCTTCGATTGACGCGCCGGGAGACGAGTCGCCCCGGAGAGACTCCTACCGCGGACTCCCGATCCGGGTGAGCGGATCGACCGGCTGTCCGAAACGCCGGACCTCGAAGTGAAGGGCCACGCGGGTCGCGTCGGTGTCGCCCATCTCGGCGATCTTCTGGCCGCGCTTGGCGAGGTCGCCCTCCTTCACCAGGACCGACTGGTTGTGTGCGTAGACGGAGAGGTAGGTCTCGTTGTGCTTGATGATGACGAGCTTTCCGTATCCCCGCAGACCCGTCCCGCTGTAGACCACTTTGCCGTCCGCCGCGGCCTGAACGGGCTGCCCGGCCTTGCCGCCGATGCCGATGCCCTTGGGTCGACCGGGTTCGCCGAAACGGTAGAGCACGTCGCCCTTCGTCGGCCATGCCCACTCGATGGCATCGTCGTCGGGCGCGTTGTCCTTCTCCGGCGGTTTCGCCGGCTTGTCCTTGTCACGCCTGCCTGCCGACGCCGCCGCAACGGCCTTGTCGTTCAGGCCCGCCAGCGGAGCGCCGCCGAGTCGCGACCACTCGGCGTCCGAGTAGTCGACGGTGAGCGCGGCCGGCTCGGACAGGATCGGGATCTGCCTGCCGTCCGGCAAGGTGCGGGACGACGGCGCCGGGGATTCGCCGGCATGGCCGAGCGACTCGACGACGGCCTCCTGTCCCTTGCCGAGCGGCTTCACCGTCGCCGGCTCCACGGCATCACCCGACGGCGGAATCAACCGCAGTTGTCGTCCGACGAGAATGCGGTCGGGATCCTGCAGCCCGTTCCATCTCGCGAGTTCGCGGTAGTCGAGGCCGAAGTCCAACGCGATGCCGAACAGGGTGTCGCCGGACCGCACCACGTAGGCGTCGGGACGTTCGTCGCCCTTGCGCCGGGGCACGGTCGATTTCACCTTTGCCGCGGGCTTGCCGGCACCGGCCACCGGTTGTTCGTCGGTGAAGCTGCAACCCGCCGATATCGCTGCCGCCACCACCACGGCCAGCGTCACGGAAACACCGCGGGAAATGGTCATACGCGCGTTCCGGCGAGCAACGGCACGAAGTTCACCGGCTCGAGCAACGTCTCCACCAGCGCGTTCTCGGTCCGCTCGATCACGACGAGCCGTTGCTCCTTCGTGCCGAGAGGAAGGACCAGCCGGCCCCCGAGGTCGAGTTGTGCCGTCAGCGCCTCGGGGATGGCCGGCGCCGCCGCGGCCATCACGATCGCATCGAACGGCGCCGCCTCGGCCAGTCCGATCTGACCATCCGCGTGCTTCAGCTTGACGTTGGTGGCGCGCAACTCGCGCAGCCCGCGCCGCGCACGGCCCAACAGCGACGAGATCCGCTCCACGGAAGCGACTTCACGCGCGATGCGGGACAGCACGGCGGCCTGGTAGCCGCAGCCGGTCCCGATCTCGAGCACCCGACCCAGCGCGCGCCCGTTCCGCGCCAACTCCAGCATTCGCGCGACGGTGAGCGGGGCCGAGATCGTCTGACCGAATCCGATCGGCAAGGCGAGATCCTCGTAGGCACGGCTCGCCAGTGCTTCGTCGACGAAGATGTGCCGCGGCACTTCCGCCATCGCAGCGAGCACGGTCTCGTCGCGAATGCCCTGCTCGCGCAGACGCTCGACCATGCGCATTCGGGTGCGCTGCGAGGTCATGCCGATGCCGAGATGCCGGGAGTCCATGGACCGCGTGCGCCGTGAGTCAGGGACCGACCCAGTCTCGCATGCCATCGAGCTGGTCGAAGTGCGTGAGATCCATCTGCAGGGGCGTGACGGACACATGCCCGGACGCCACCGCATGGAAATCGGTGCCGGGCCCCGCGTCGGCCGCTCCGCCGGCGGCGCCCACCCAGTACACCGTATCCCCGCGGGGATTCTGCGACCGGATCACGGGTTCGGCCTTGTGGCGCTTGCCCAGGCGTGTCACGACGATACCTGCCAGGTCGCCGTACGGGCGATCCGGGACGTTGACATTGAGGAGCGTCGGCTGCGTCCAGGGCCGATCGAGATACCGGCGCACGAGATCGGCGGCGACGCGCCCGGCCGTGGCGAAATGCTCGCTCTGGCGACTTGCCAGCGACATCGCGATCGCGGGAATGCCCAGCAGAAAACCTTCGGTGGCGGCGGCGACCGTGCCGGAGTAGATCGTGTCATCCCCCATGTTCGCGCCGTGATTGATGCCGGACACGACCATGTCGGGCAATCCGTCCAGAAGCCCCGTGACGGCGAGGTGGACGCAGTCGGTCGGCGTACCGTTGACGTACAGGTAGCCGAGCGGAGAGCGGCGGACGAACAGGGGGCGATCGAGCGTGAGAGAGTTGCTGGCGCCGGAGCGATCGCGCTCGGGGGCGACGACCGTGACTTCTGCGAGAGGGCCCAGCGCTTCGGCCAGAGCCTGAAGACCGGGGGCGAAGTAGCCGTCGTCGTTGCTGAGAAGAATCCGCATGCTGAGGCTATGCGGGACGGCGCCGGACCGAGTGAACGACACACTGCACCCGCGTCGCCTCCGTGTGTTCACCGCACATCGATTGAATCCTGGTCGGGGCGAGAGGATTTGAACCTCCGACCACCTGCACCCCATGCAGGTACGCTACCAGGCTGCGCTACGCCCCGAAGGGTTGAAGTATATCGGAGGCGCCACTTCCCCAGCAATGAAATCGACCGCGTTCAGGAACGATCGCGCGTGACGATCGCGAGCGCGGGACACACAACGAGATCAAGTGGAAACACGGAGGGATGCGCGATCGAAGCCAGCGGCGGCATCTTTCGCCGCGATCGCCGCGAACGGTCGCTAGAGCGTCAGCAATTCGATGACGGCGCTGATCTCGGATCGCAGCGTGCCGAGAGGATCTTCCTCGGCAGGTGCCGACTCGGCGGGTGCCGCACGGGGCGATGCCCCCTGGGAATCCTCGAAGTTCTGGGCCAGACGATGGCGAGCACCGCTGATGGTGAAGCCTTCTTCGTAGAGGAGTTCACGGATGCGACGGATGAGGAGGACTTCGTGGTGCTGGTAGTAGCGACGGTTGCCGCGACGCTTCACCGGTTTCAGCTGGGTGAATTCCTGCTCCCAGTACCGGAGCACGTGCGGCTTGACTCCGCACAACTCGCTCACTTCGCCGATCGTGAAATACCGCTTGGCGGGGATCGGCGGAAGCGGCGTCTTGGCGTCGTTATTCGGCGTTTCCATGGTAGTTCTTTTCCACCATGGCCTTCAGCTTCTGGCTCGCATGGAAAGTCACGACCCGGCGCGCCGTGATCGGAATCTCTTCGCCGGTCTTGGGATTGCGCCCGGGGCGCTGCGGCTTGTCGCGCAACTGGAAGTTGCCGAAACCCGAGAGCTTGACGCCTTCGCCGTTCTCGAGCGCCACACGCACTTCCTCGAAGAAGCGCTCCACCATGTCCTTGGCTTCACGCTTGTTGAGCCCGACCTTCTCGAACAACAGATCCGCCAATTCCGCCTTGGTCAGGGTCATGTCAGTGCCTTCACATCCTGAGAGTGCCGCCGAAGCGCTGCTGCAGAATCGCCACGGCGGAGGCGACTACTGCATCGGCCTCGGCATCCGTAAGCGTCCGTCGAGTATCTTGCATTAGTACCCGGAACGCAAGACTGCGCTTCCCAATTTCCACGCCTTTTCCGCGATATACGTCAAAAACCTCGACGTTTTCGACGATGTCGGGGAGGCCGTCACGGAGGGCTTCCAGCATCGTTCCGGCCGGGATGGACTCGTCCACGAGGACCGCGATATCGCGCCGGACGACCGGCTGCCGGGACACCTCCCGGTAGGCCGGGACGCCGACGCCGGTGAGCGCGACCGCATCGATCTCGAAGAGCATCACCGGCCCCGGTAGTTCGTATTTCTGCTGCCAGCGCGGATGCAGTTCGCCGACCAGACCCACGTCCTTTCCCTGGACGACGATCTTCGCCGCGCGTCCGGGATGCAGTGCAGGGTGGCTGATCCGCTCGAACGTCGCCGTCACGGGCGCGAGGAGCGCTTCGACGTCGCCTTTCACGTCGAAGAAGTCCACGGCGCGTTTCGCTTCGCCCCACTGCTCGGCCGCCGCAGCGCCGAACGCGGCTCCGGCGACCCGGATGGGCTGACGGATGCCCGCGACTTCGAGCGGAGCCTCGGGGGCATCGGGCTCGCGCAGGAATGCCCGCCCGACCTCGAACACACGGACCCGCGGATGCTTGCGATTGGCGTTGTAGGCGACGCTGCTGACGAGTCCGCCGATGAGTGTGGTCCGCATCACCGACATCTGGCTCGAGATGGGATTGAGCACGTGGATCGGCGACTCGCACCCGGCGAAATCGGCTTCCCAGCGCTCGTCGACGAAGCTGAACTGGATCACCTCGTGATAGCCCAGTCCCGCAAGCGCATGCCGGACCGCATGCAGGGAGCGCGTCGACTCGGGGTCGGTCCGCATGGCGGCCGGCGCGACGGGAGGATGCGCGGGAATGCGCTCGAACCCGTAGACCCGGGCCACTTCCTCGATGAGATCTTCTTCGATGGCGATATCGAAGCGATGAGGCGGCGGCGTGACGACGAAGGTCGCGTCCTCCCCCTCGCCGGACTGCTGCGCCGAGAGGCCGAGCCGCTCGAAGATCGCTGCCATCTCCGCTGCCTCGACGGGAATGCCCAACACCTTGCGCGCGCGCTGCACCCGCATGCGCACGGGGAGACGGTCCGGAAGCTTCGCGACGTCATCCACCACCGGACCGGGTTCGCCGCCGCAGATCTCGAGGATCAGGGCCGTGGCGCGCTCGATCCCGTCGACGTTGTTCGCGAAATCCACGCCGCGCTCGAAACGGTGCGACGCATCGCTGCCGAAGTTGTATCGCCGCGCACGGCCGGCGATGGCATCCGGGAAGAAGAACGCGGATTCGAGAAAGCAGTGCCGCGTCTGCGGATCCGCCTTGGTCGTCTCACCGCCCATGATGCCGGCGAGCCCGATGGGGCCACGGTCGTCGGTGATGGCCAGGACGTCGGGGGTGAGCGTCACCGTCTGCCCGTTCAGCAGATCCAGCGTCTCGCCGGTACGCCCGAAGCGAACACCGATCGGCCCCTGCAACTTGTCGATGTCGTAGACGTGCAGCGGACGCCCCAATTCGAGCATCACGTAGTTCGTGACATCGACCAGCGCCGAAATGCTGCGCTGCCCGGCCCGCTCGAGGCGGCGCTTCATCCAGTCCGGCGTCGGCGCCGCGGAATTCACATTGCGGATCACGCGGCCGGTGAATCGCCCGCAGCCGGCGGCATCCTCGATGCGCACGGGATGTCGGGCCTCGTTGACCGCACGAACGGGCGGGATCGCCGGCGGATGCAACGGTGCGTTCGTGAGCGCCGCCACCTCGCGGGCGATGCCGAGCACCGAGAGGCAGTCCGCACGATTGGGTGTGAGCTTGACCGTGATGAGATGGTCGTCGAGTTCCAGGACGTCCCGCACGTTTCGCCCCAGCGGGGCCTCGTCGGCCAGCACGAGCAGTCCGCTGTGATCGTCGGACAGCCCGAGTTCGCGCGCCGAACACAGCATTCCTTCGCTCTCGACACCGCGCATGCTGGCGCGGCGGATATCCATCGACGCGCCATCCGGTCCGGTCAGACGCGCGCCGACGCGAGCCAGTGGCGCCTTCATGCCGACGACGACGTTCGGGGCACCGCAGACGATGTTCAACGTCTCGTCACCCACATCGACGCGACAGACCTTCAGCCGATCCGCGTTGGGATGCTTCTCCGCACTCACGATCAGCCCGACGACCACGCCTTCGAAAGGGGGCGCGACGGGATCGCAGGTCTCGACCTCGAGACCCGACATGGTGAGCAGATGCGTGAGGCGTTCCGTGTCGAGCGCCGGGTCGACGAGCGTCCGCAGCCAACGTTCCGAGAATTGCATGGTCGCCCCTTACGCGAACTGACGGAGGAAGCGCAGGTCTCCCTCGAAGAACAGGCGCAGGTCGTCCACGCCATAGCGCAGCATCGTGAGCCGCTCCAGCCCCGACCCGAAGGCGAAACCGATGTAGCGCTCCGGATCCAGACCGAAATTGCGGACGACGCTGGGATGCACCTGCCCCGACCCCGAGATCTCCAGCCAGCGGCCCTTCAACGGTCCGGACGCGAACGCCATGTCGATCTCGGCGGACGGCTCCGTGAACGGGAAGAACGAGGGGCGGAAGCGCACGACCAGGTCGTCCGTCTCGAAGAATCGACGCAGGAAGTCCGTGTAGACACCCTTGAGGTCGGCGAAGCTGATGTTCTCGCCGATCCACAGCCCTTCGACCTGGTGGAACATCGGCGAATGCGTCGCGTCCGAATCGACACGGTACGTGCGACCCGGGGCGATCACCTTGATCGGCGGTTGATGCGTGCAGGCATAGCGCACCTGCATCGGACTCGTGTGAGTGCGCAGCAGCAAGCCGCCGTCGACATAGAACGTGTCGTGCATCGAGCGGGCGGGATGATTCTCGGGCTGGTTGAGTGCCGTGAAGTTGTACCAGTCGGTCTCGATCTCCGGACCGTCCGCGACGGCAAAGCCGATGGACCGGAAGATGGATTCGACCCGCTCCCACGTACGGCTGATCGGATGCAGACTGCCCTCGCCCCGGTGACGTCCCGGCAACGTGACATCCACCGCCTCTTCCTGGAGGCGCGCATCGAGGGCCGCCTGCGCGAGCGCGTCGCGGCGCATCGCCAGGGCCGCTTCGACACGGTCCTTCGCCGCATTGATGCGGGCACCGGCTTCCTTGCGCTGCGCCGGCTCCAGCCTCCCGAGGCCTTTGAGTGCCTCGGTGAGCACGCCGGTCCTGCCCAGGAACTTCGCCTTGATCTGCTCGAGATCGGCGGCGTCTCGCGCGGCGCCGAAAGCGCGTTGCGCCTCGCCCACGACATTGTCGAGATCTTCCATGGCTTCCTCGTCACCCACCACGATCGTTCTTCGGCGACGGCAACGCGCCGCCCCCGGTCCGGAACAACAAAAAAGGAGGCCCGGGAGCCTCCTTTTCCGCAGCGTCGCGCCGGCTTATCGGCCGAGGCTGGCCTTCGCCTGCTGAACCAGCCGCTCGAACCCGGCCTTGTCGAACACGGCAATATCGGCGAGAACCTTGCGATCCACTTCCACCGCCGCCTTCTTCAGGCCGTTCATGAACGTGCTGTAGGTCATTCCCAGTTCACGCGATGCAGCGTTGATCCGGGCGATCCACAGCCGGCGGAAATCGCGCTTGCGATTGCGACGATCGCGATAGGCATACTGCCCGGCCCGCATGACCGCTTCCTTGGCAATGCGGAACACGTTGCCGCGGCGGCCGCGGAATCCCTTGGCGAGAGCGAGAACCTTCTTGTGACGGGCCCGTGCGGTGACCCCACGCTTGACTCTTGGCATGGTCGAGTCTCCTTACGCGTAGGGCATCATCGCGCGTACGCCGCGCGTGTTGGATTCGTGCACCTGGGTCGAACCGCGCAGATGGCGCTTCCGCTTGGTCGACTTCTTGGTGAGGATGTGGCGCAGGAAGGCCTTGCCCCGCTTGATTCCACCACTGCCCTGTGCGCGAAAGCGCTTGTGCGCGCTGCGCTTGGTCTTCATCTTCGGCATGACTGGCTCCATGTTGGCTGCGTCATCCGGCGGCCCGCGACGTGCGGACACTTCCACCCGGCCGTGACAACGCTTGTTGAGACCCGCACACCCGCCGTGGGGCGCGGATCACGATCGACACCTTCCGGCGTCGCTACTTCTTCTTGGGCGCGATCACCATGATCATCTGCCGCCCTTCGAGCTTGGGAAACTGCTCCACCTGCCCGTACGGCTCGAGATCCTGTTTGACCCGCTCCAGCAACTTGATGCCGAACTCCTGGTGCGCCATCTCGCGCCCCCGGAATCTCAGCGTCACCTTGGTCTTGTCCCCTTCCTCTAGGAAGCGAATCAGGTTTCGAAGCTTGATCAGGTAGTCGCCTTCATCCGTCCCCGGACGAAACTTGATTTCCTTGACCTGGATCTGCTTCTGCTTGAGCTTCGCTTCGTGGCGCTTCTTGGCCTCGCTGTACTTGAACTTCCCGAAGTCCATGATGCGACATACGGGAGGCTTCGCCGTCGGCGCGATCTCCACCAGATCCAGTTCGGCTTCTTCAGCCATCTGAGTAGCCGCAGACAGACTCACCACACCGACTGGCTCGCCGTCCGGACCCACCAATCGGACCTCGGGCGCGTTGATCTCGCCGTTGATCCGCAGTTCGCGTTCTTGAAGGATGGGTAGACCTCCTAAAAAAGTCAGGCGCCCGCAGGCAGTTCCGCGCGCAGCTTCACCAGGAGATCCTCCAGGTTCATCTGGCCCAGGTCCTGCCCTCCACGGACGCGAACAGCCACCTTGCCGGCTGCGACCTCCTTGTCGCCCACCACCAGCTGATACGGCAGCTTCCTCAAGCTATGTTCTCGAATCTTAAAGGTTATCTTCTCGTTCCTCAAGTCCGCCTCGGCGCGGAAACCAGCGGCTTGCAGCCGCTCGGCGACTTCCTGCACGTAGGCGGTCTGGGCTTCGGAGATGTTCATGACCACGATCTGCACCGGCGACAGCCATAACGGCAGCGCGCCGGCGAAGTTTTCGATCAGGATGCCGATGAACCGCTCCATCGAGCCGAGGATGGCCCGATGCAGCATCACGGGCACCTTGCGGGCGTTGTCTTCGTCCACGTACTCGGCGCCCAGGCGCCCCGGCAGCGCGAAGTCGAGTTGCAGGGTTCCGCACTGCCAGACACGACCGATGGAGTCCTTCAGCGAAAACTCGATCTTCGGCCCGTAGAAGGCCCCTTCCCCGGGATTCAGCGACCACTCGAGGCCCTTGGCGTCGAGTGCGGACTTGAGCGCCGCCTCGGCCCGGTCCCAGACCTCGTCGGCACCGATCCGCTTGGGCGGGCGGGTCGAGAGCTTGATCAGGATCTCCTCGAACCCGAAATCCGCGTAGATCCGCCGGAGCAGATCGATGAAGTCCGCCGCCTCCGATTGGACCTGGTCCTCGCGGCAGAAGATGTGCGCGTCGTCCTGGGTGAACGCCCGCACGCGCATGATGCCGTGCAAAGCGCCCGAGGGTTCATTGCGGTGACAGGCCCCGAACTCGGCGAGGCGCAGCGGCAGATCCCGGTAGCTCTTCAGTCCCTGGTTGAAGATCTGGACGTGCCCGGGGCAGTTCATCGGCTTCACCGCGTAGTCGCGGTTCTCGGATGCCGTGGTGAACATGTGCTCCCGGTAGTTCTCCCAGTGGCCCGACTTCTCCCACAGGACACGGTCCATGACCAGCGGGGTCCGGACCTCCTGGTATCCGTGCTTCGAGAGCGTCCGCCGCACGTACTGCTCCACCTGCTGCCAGATGGTCCACCCGTTCGGGTGCCAGAACACCATTCCCGGCGCCTCGTCCTGCACGTGGAACAGGTCCAGTTGCCGACCGAGCTTCCGGTGGTCGCGCTTCTCGGCTTCCTCCAGCATGTGAAGGTACGCGTCCTGGTCGGCCTTCGAGGCCCACGCGGTGCCGTAGATGCGCTGGAGCATCTCGTTGTTCGAGTCGCCTCGCCAGTAGGCGCCGGCCACCTTCATCAGCTTGAAGACCTTGAGCCGACCGGTCGAGGGAACGTGCGGACCGCGGCAGAGATCGATGAAATCCCCTTCGCGGTACAGCGACACATCCTCGGCCGACGGGATCGACGCGATGATCTCGGCCTTGTACTTCTCCCCGATCGACTTGAAGAATTCCACCGCCTTGTCGCGCGCCCAGACTTCGCGGATCACGGGGAAATCCTTGTTCGCGAGTTCGGCCATGCGCTTCTCGATGGCGACGAGGTCGTCCGGCGTGAACGGCCGCTTGTAGGAGAAATCGTAGTAGAAGCCGTTCTCGATCACCGGACCGATCGTCACCTGCGCGTCGGGAAACAACTCCTTCACCGCGTACGCCAGCAGATGCGCCGTCGAGTGGCGCAGGATCTCGAGACCGTCGGGATCCTTGGCCGTGATGATCGCGACGTCGATGTCCTCGGTGATCAGATGCGACACGTCGACCAGTCGCCCGCCGACCCGGCCAGCCAGCGCAGCCTTCGCCAGTCCCGGACCGATGGCGCCCGCCACGTCGGCCACGGTCACCGGCGCATCGAACTGGCGGGTAGCCCCATCGGGGAGTCGGACAATCGGCATGAGTGGTCGAATTCGTGTCGGGTCGGTGTCACCGGCTCGCCGGCGCGCTGGCTTCCACGCTCGTGCGGGCCCCAAAACAACAGGAGCCAGAAATCGGAGGGGTGACCCCGTCTTCTGACTCCTGCGCGGCGCGAGCGACGCGTCCATCGCCGAGACGACGACGCCATTCCCGCACCCTTTAGCCGGCGGAGGATATCACGGGACATCCCGCCGAGACGAGCACCTCGCCCCGCCCGCCCGCTCAGACGACCTTCAGCGTGAGCTTGTCGATGGCGTCCCAATCGACGTCGTAGCCCAGACCGGGCCGGGTCGGCGCGTCGACCCAGCCATCGGCCCCGACCCGGATCACGTCCTTCATGCCGATATCCAGGATGCCCTGGGGCACCGGAATCTCGAACAGGTCGCAGTTGTGGATCGCCAGCATGATGTGCAGGTGCGCGGCCTGGACGTGCGTCGTTCCGTAGCTGTGAGGTTCGTACTTCGCGTTGAACGCCTCGCACAGGGCGGCCGACTTGCGCATGGCCGTGATCCCGCCGATCCAGTCTCCCACGGACCGCACGCTGTCCACGACATTGTTCATCAGGTATTTCGGGTAGCCCCGCAGACCTTCGGTGACGCTCTCGGTCGCCGTGATCGGGATGCGGAAACTGCGGGTGAGGTCCGCCAGCCCGATCAGGTCGGAATCCGCGATGGGCGCTTCGTACCAGTAGAAGCCCAGGTCCTCGACCACCTTGCCCACCTTGAACGCCCCGAGCCGGTCGTACGCGTTCACCGGATCGAGCATCAGGTCCATCCGGCCGCCGAACACCTCGTGCACGGCCCGGCAGACCTCGATGTCCTTGTCCGGTACCCCGAAGGCGTGGAGCTTGAACGCGCGAAAGCCCTGGTCATAGCACTGCTGGGCGATCTGCACATACTCCGGCACCGTGTCGTACATCACCGTGCTGGCGTAGGCCTTGATCCGGTCGCGGGCGGCACCGAGCAGCCGGTAGATCGGCTCGCCGTGATGCTTGCCCAGCAGGTCCCAGAGACAGATGTCGACCGTGCTCGAGACCGCATTCGGGTGCTTGAGCTTGTCCGTGAGCTTGTAGGAGATCGCCTCGATCATGTGCGGATCCTGGCCCACGAGCAGGCTGCGCAGGCCGGGCATCGCCGATTCGATCTCTCCCGGCGTCATCAGCCAGGTGATGCACAAGCCCTCGTGCCCTTCGTCGGTGGCGATGCGCAGCAGCACGTGATCCATCGTCCGCGGAGGCCATTCCTCCTTCCAGCGGAACTGGTACTCCAGCGGTTTGAGGATGTGTGCCGTGATGCCGGTGATCTTCATGAAGCGTCTCCAGGTTGAACCATCGCCGCGGATTGCGATGATGAAACGGTCGCACGCCCGCGGCCGGGCGCCCTCGCCTCGCGCAGAGCGGTCGGACCACGGGTCATGCGGGCGCCGCGCCCGACGCCGACGCCTCGCCGAGATAGGCGCGCCGCACGACGTCACTCGCCGCCAGTTCGGCCGGTGTCCCTTGCGCCGCGACGCGACCGCTCTGCAGCAGGTACGCGTGATCGACGAACGCGAGCGCCTTCTCCACGACCTGCTCGACGAGCAGCACCGCCACGCCGCGGGCGCGCACCGTCGACAGCGTCCGGAGCACCTCGTCGACGAGGTTCGGCGCCAGACCGAGCGAGGGTTCGTCGAGCATCACGAGCGTCGGCCGCCGCACCAGCACCTGGGCGATGGCGAGCATCTGCTGCTGGCCGCCGCTCAGCGACCCGGCCGCCATCGCGGCCTTCTGGCGCAGCACCGGAAAGAGTTCCAGGGCCTCGTCGATGCGGGCCCGGGCCTCCCCGCGCGACTGCCGCAGCCGGTACATGCCGAGCAGCAGGTTGTCCAGCACCGTCTCGCGCCGGAAGATCCGCCGCCCTTCAGCCACGTGGGCCAGACCCATCGGAACCCGGGCCTCGGCCGGCACGCGGGTCAGTTCCCGGCCGGCGAACTCGATGCGGCCGTCGGTCGCCGCCAGCAGGCCGGACAGGCACTTGAGCAAGGTCGACTTGCCCGCGCCGTTCGCCCCGAGCAGGGCCACCGCCTCTCCGCGCCCGACTTGCAGCGTCGCCCGCTGCACGACCGGAACGATGCCGTAACCCACCGACAACGCTTCCGCCCGCAGGAGAGGTTCGGGTCGGAGAGCGTCCGGACCCGGCGCGCTCACCGAGGCGCCCCTGTGTAGGCTTGCATCACCGCCGCGCTGCTGAAGACTTCCTGGGGCGTGCCGTCGGCGAGGATTCGCCCCTGATCGAGCACCGTCACCCGATCGGCGATGTTGGCCACGAGTTCGATGTGGTGCTCCACCATCACGAGCGTGATGCCCATCCGGCGGATGACGAGCAGCAGTTCTCCCAGTTCGTCGAGTTCACCCATCGACAATCCCGCGGCAGGCTCGTCGAGCAGGAGCAGACGGGGACGCCCGATCAGCGCGCGGGCAATCTCGACGAGTCGCTGCTGCCCGTGCGGAAGCAGCGCCGCACGCTCGTGAGCCCGGGCGCCGAGCCCCACCACCGCGAGCCATCGGCGGGCCTCGGCATCCAGCGCCTCGGCCTCGGCACGTGCGGCCGGCAGCCGCAGCGCGATGTCGAGCCCGCTGGATTGCTCCCGTGCGTACCCGCCGAAACGGACGTTCTCGAGGATGCTCAGTTCGCCCAGCAGCTTCGGCGTCTGGAAGGTTCGCTGCACGCCGAGCCGGGCAATGGCGGTCGGCCCCCGCTCCGTGGTCTCGTGATGATCCAGGCGGATCGCGCCGGCCGTCGCCGGGTAGAAGCCGGAGATCATGTTGAGGAGCGTCGTCTTGCCCGAGCCGTTGGGGCCGACGATGGCGCGGAGGCTTCCCGGGGCCACGTCCAGCGCCACGCCATCGAGGGCGCGCACCCCGCCGAAGTGCTTCGAGAGACCGCGCACTTCCAGGGCCATGCCGGTGACCGGTGCCTCGACGGAGGTCGGCACGGCAGCCGGCGGGATGGCGGGCGCCGCCGCCCGTCGCCGCTCGCGCCGGCGATCGTCGCAGGCCGCCATCGCGCCGGCCAGCCCGTCCGGAAGCAGCACGGAAAAGACGAGCAGTCCCACGCCGTAGACGATCATGCGGTACTCCTTCAGGCTGCCCAGCATCTCGGGCAGCACGTAGAACGCCGCCACGCCCAGCAGCGGCCCGGAGAGACGCGCAGGTCCGCCGAGCACCACGACGAACAGGAAGAAGATCGAGAAGTCGAAGCTGAAGTCCTCGGGCGTCACGACCCCCTTCACCGCGGCATAGAGCGCGCCCGCCAGTCCGGCGACCGCGCCCGAGAACGAGAACGCGAACAGCCGCAGGCGGGCGGTCGACACGCCGTTTGCCCGCGCCCGGACATCCCCCTCGCGGATCGACCGAAGGGCCCACCCGATCCGCGAGTGCAGCAGATTGCGCATCACCCAGCCGAGCAGCACAGCGAAGCCTCCGACCAGCACGAGCAAGCCGAATCCGTCGAGCGGGATACCCGCGAGGCCGGGCTTGGCGACGCCGACGATGCCGCCGTACCCGCCGGTGATCTCCCGCAGGTCGGTCAGCATCGCCGTGACGGTCAGGGTGAACGCGATCGTGATGAGCACGTAGTACCACGAGGACAGCCGCAGCGCCGGGAGGCCCAGCAACGCGCTGACGGCCAGCCCGATCGATGTCGACATCGCTGCCGCCGGCCAGAAATTCCAGCCGTATCGGACGGTCGCGATGGCGGTGGCGTACGCGCCGAGCCCCATCAGTGCGCCGTGCGCAATCGACACGATGCCCGCGTACCCCGCCAGCAGGTTCAGGCCCATTCCCGCCAGCACGTGCACGGCGGCGAAGGTCATGAGCAGCAGGTAGTAGGAATTTGAGAGCGCGGCAGCGGCAGCCCCGAGCACCAGCGCCGAACCGACGACGGCCGCGAGCGCAGGGGGCTCGCGCAGGCGTGCCGCGGGTGGGGACGAGATCGAGGTCCGAGAAAGCATGGCCTCAGACCTCGCGCACCGACCGGCGGCCGAACAGCCCGAAAGGTCGGACGAGCAGGAGCACGAGCACCACCCCCAGCAACAGCAATTGTCGGTAGCCGGGGGTGAGCGAGACCGAACTGAGACTCTCGACGCAGCCCAGCACCACCCCGGCGATCAGCGCTCCCCAGTTGCTGCCGACGCCGCCGATGGCGAGCGCCATGAATCCCTTCACCAGCAGCCCCAGTCCGATCGACGTGCTCGCCAGGACCAGCGGCGCCGTCACGACCCCCGTCAACGCGGCATAGGCGGCGGCCAGCGCAAAGGACGTCATCGTGAGGCGCGACGGACTGATGCCATGCAGGCGGGCCGCATCGCGGTCCTCGGCAACCGCGAGCACCGCCTTCCCGGGCAGGGTGTACCGGTAGACGGCCTCGACGACGGCAATGCTGAGGATCGCCATGACGATCACGCCGACCTGCTGGGTCGAGAAGGTCAGCGCCCCCCACTGCACGGTGTCGAGCGAGGTTCCCGGAATGGGCGGCACCACCTGGGGATCGGTTCCCCAGAGGCGGTCACCCACGTTGATGACGATGATGGAGAACGCCAGCGTGCTGATGATCCAGCCGTGATGATGGGACGGACGTTTCAGCAGCACCGCCACGGCCACGCGCTCTTCGAGCAGCCCGACCGCAGCCACCGCCGCCATCACCCCGGCGAGCCCCACGATCCAGGGCAGTCCGTGGACCGTCATCAGCGTCCACGCGAGCATGGCACCCATCATCACCAGTTCGCCCTGCGCCATGTTGAACACATTGGTCGGCTTGTAGGCGATGTTGAAGCTCACGGCGACCATCGCGTAGATGGCCCCCATGGTGATGCCCGTCGTCAGCAGGGCAAGCAGATCCTCCAGCCCCATGTCAGTGGCGCCCGGCCGCCCGAAGCCACTGACCGCCCCCCGAGGGGGCAGCGACCGAAGGGAGCGTGAGGGATCGTTTCATCTCAGTGGCGCCCGCCTGCCGCAAGGCTCCCGCCCGCTAAGCCCGGACGGGGCCGCGGGCGGTGCGATTCGCCGAGCCTCATCGCTCAGACGCCGGACGCGCGCCGGCGCAGCAGTCCGCGAAATTCCTTGCTCAGCGGTTCTTCCATGGAGTTCGAGGCCGCCATGGCGACCACTTCGTGGTCGTACGCGGTGTGACGGGCCGCCGTGAAGCTCATCCGCCCGAACAGGCCGTCGATGGCGGTGGTGCCATCCAGCGTCTTCTTGATCGCGTCGGGTTCCCAGGACTTGGCCGTCTCCACGGCGTACTTGAGCGCCATCAGGAAGTCGTAGAACGGTGTCGTGGCCGCCGGACCGAGCAGCGAGTCGGGCACGTTGTTCGTGAGCAGCTTCCGGCAGAACGCCTTCACGCGCTCCGGCGGCTGCTCCCTGTCGGTGTACGTGAGCGCCTTGAAGGTGGCCGCGTAGATGTCGTTGTAGCGCGCACTGTCGGGGATCGCCCCCGGGGTGCCCGCGAACAACAGGCCCGTGTGCCCGACCATCAACGGCTTCCAGCCGATGCGGGACAGGCCCACCAGCAATTGCGTCACGTCGACGTTGTTGGACACGTGCGTATCGATGGCCTCGGCGCCGTCGCTGCGCAGCTTGCGCAGGAACGGCGTGATGTCCGGCACCTTGATCGGAAAGGTCTGTTCCGACACCACCTTGAGGCCCAGTGCCGGGATTTCACGGAGCATGGCATCGCGGCTGGATGCCCCCGCTGCGGAATCCTCGATCAGGATGCCCACCTTCTTCACGCCACGCCTGGCCAGCAGCTCGGCGTGCCGCTTCACCTGGGCGTCGGACGTGAAATTGAACTGGTAGTGGTAGGGGAAGCGCTTGCCGTCGCCCATTTCCGTGGCCGACGCATAGGCGGCCTGGATGATCTTCTGCGGCGTCGACGATTCGAGCGACGCCAGCGCCTGCGAACTGCCGACGGGACCGACGATGAACTTCACGCCTTCCTCGATCAGGCGGCGGGTCGCGATGGGGGCCTGCGCCGGCGACCCCTGGTCGTCCACCTCCACCTTGACGAGCTTGCGACCGAGGATGCCGCCCGCCGCGTTGATCTCGTCGATGGCCATCTGGCCGGCCAGATACAGCGGCCCGAAACTGCTGGCGAGGGGACCGGTGAGCGGCTTCAACCACCCGATCTTCACCACGTCGGCGGCGTGGGCCTGGCGCATGCCGAGCCCGGTCCCTGCGGCGGCGATGGCCCCCAGCGCGGAAGCGAGCACGGTGCGTCGGGTGACGCCCATCGCGGGCAGACTCTCATGGGTGCGTGAGACCATCGATCCTCTCCTGTGATTGCGTGACGCCCGTTCTCGATGCCGCTGCCCGGCAGACCGGACTCACAGCTCGGCCAGCTTGTACCGTTCGACGAACTCCCAGTCCAGTTCCACCCCGAGGCCCGGGCCGTCGGGCACGTGCACGTAGCCTTCTTCATCCACGTGGATCCCCCGCTTCACGCCGAACTGGAACAGCGTTTCGGGAACGAGCTGCTCGTAGTACTTGGTGTTGCGGATCGACATGGCGACGGCGATGTTCGCCGCTTCGAGCATCGGGTTGGCGTTGTTGTGCACCTCGAGGTTCAGGCCGAAGGCTTCCGCCAGCGCCGCGGCCTTCTTCACCTGCCCGACCCCGCCCTTGAAGGCCACGTCGGCCCGCAGGATGTCGACCGCCCGCTGGGTGATGTACTCGGTCATGGTGTACACGGAGCCTTCGTTCACCTCCACCGCGAGGATCGGGATGTCGAGCTTGTCGGCCAGCATCCTGTAGCCGTGGATGTCGTAATCCCGCAGTGGCTCCTCGTACCACTCGAATCCGAGTTCCTCGATTGCTCGCCCGACGCGCAACGCCTCGGTCTGGTTGTAGGCCGACACCACGTCGATCATCAGCGCCCAGTCGTCGCCGACTGCCTTGCGCACGGCCGTGCAGGCCCGGATGTCCTCGTCCGGGCGCCCCACCACGTGCAGCTTGTAGCCGTGATAGCCCATCGATTTGTACTTGAGCGCCTCGTCGACGAAGGCCTGGATGGTCGGCTTCGTCATCGAGCTCGCGTAGGTCGGCAGCTTCTTCCGATAGGTGCCGAGGATCTCGTGCAGCGGGCGGCCGACGCTCTTGCCGTACAGGTCCCAGACCGCCACGTCCATGATGCCGATGGCAAACAGCGGCGTGAACCAGAGCCGATTCAACTCCCACATGTCCTGCCAGATCAGTTCGCGGTCGGCCGGATCGCGCCCGATGAGCAGGGGCTTGATCGTGTTCGACAGGTAGTGCGCCATGCCCAGGCCGCCGCCGAGGCTCAGGCTCTCGCCGGTGATGCCCTCGTCCGTCTCGAGCCGGATGGCGACGAATTCGGTGATGTGCGGCAGCAGCGACTGGCCCTTGATCATCACGTCCTTCGCCTTGCCCTCGAGCGGACGGCGGAACGGGACCAGCCTCACGTTCGTGATCTTCATGTGTCCTCCCCCTCGTGGTGCCGCCGGCGGGGCATCGCATGCAGCTGCCAGCGACAGCCATGTTAGGGCGTCGTCCGGAGCTTGAATGTCAAGAGTTGACAATTGAGACGGTGCGACTACGCTGCCCGGCCGGAGAACCGCCGGGCATGACGATGGGGAGACGGGCTTGAAAGCGCTGCGCAGACAGGAACCGCCGGTCGAGGCCCGGGCGATGCGTCCGATGCTGCGGACGCTGGAGCGCAGTCAGTGGTTCTCGGGACTGAGCGCCGCACTCAGGCAGGAGATCGTCGCGCGGAGCGTCGTGCGGCGCTTCCCGGCACGGTCGCTCGTGTACACGGCGGGGTCACCGCCGAGCGGATTCTTCGTGGTCCTGGCCGGGGAGGTCCGTCTCGAGCACATGGCCCGCAGCGGCAAGTTCGCCTTCTATCACGTCCTGAGGGCCGGCGATCAGTTCGGCCTGCTGTCCGAGTTCGACGGATCGCAACGCTTCAGCGATGCGCGCGTGTGGAGCGATGCCACCCTGCTGCATCTGCCCCACGCCGAATGCCAGCACCTCATCCGCCACGACGCGACGGCACTCCAGGCCTTCGTCGCCCTGCTCTGCCGGCAGCTCCACGTGACGCTGGACATGCTCGTGGAGGAACACAGCATCCCGCCGCGCCGGCAGATCGCCAACATCCTCCTCACCCTGCTCTGCGGCACGGACGACGAACGGGGCGGATCGCATCGCCTCACCCACGAGGCCGTCGCCGCCATGGCCGGCGTCTCGCGCCCGACGGTCAGCAAGGTGCTGCACGAGTTCCGCTCGATCGGGGTCATCGCCATGCGCTACGGGCGGATCGCGCCCGTCGACGCCGCGCGGTTGCGGGAGATCGCCCAGGGCCGCGCGTGACGCAGGTCTTGCCCGGCGCCGGGTCGCATGTGCCGGGACCGGGCCCGGAGTGCGAAGGAGGGAATCCGGAATGGACGAGGGGCCGGGTGTTCGCACCCGGCCCCCCTTTCCCTACCGAACTGGTAGGCGCGATTGGACTCGAACCAACGACCCCCACCATGTCAAGGTGGTGCTCTAACCAGCTGAGCTACGCGCCTGAAAATCGAAGGAGGCGGAGTCTAGCGGAATTCTTCGCCCGACTCCACCCTTCCGTGCACTCAGCGCATGGTGAACAGCTTGCCGAAGTTCGCGATGTCCAGGACCTGCTTCACGGTGCCCTTGCAGTTGACCAGGGCCACGGCCTTCGCGGACGCCTGGGCCTTCTCCTTCAGCATCAGCAGCATGCCCAGCGCCGAGCTGTCGACGTAGTCCACGCCGCCGAAGTCGACCTCGAACTCCTTGACGTCCTGCGACGCGAGCTGCGGCTCGTAGGCATCGCGGAAGCTGCGGTGAGCATTGAAGTCGAAGCGCCCCGCGAGCTTGATGGTGGTCTTGGGACCTGATTTCTGAACCTGTGTCTGCATCTCCGACTCCTTGCGTCTGAAGCGATGACCTGTACGACTGCCCGCGCGCCTCAGACCCGGATCGATCGATCCGAGCCGAGGCTCGCGAGAACCTTTGCCGTCATGTCCTTCAAGGACACGACTTCGTCCACCGCCCCGATGGCGATGGCTTCGCGGGGCATGCCGAAGACGACGCAACTCGCCTCGTCCTGGGCGAATGTACGGGCCCCCGCCTTCTTCATTTCGAGCATTCCGGCCGCGCCGTCCTTGCCCATGCCGGTCAGGATCACGCCGATGGCGTTGCGACCGGCCACATTGGCCGCGGAACGGAACAGCACGTCCACCGACGGCCGGTGCCGGTTGACCGGGGGCGCATCCGACAGTTCCGTCACGTAGTTGGCACCGCTGCGCTTGAGGAGCAGGTGCGAATGTCCCGGTGCGATGAACGCGTGGCCGGGCAGGACGCGTTCCCCGCCCGTGGACTCGGCCACACTGATCTTGCAGAGCGAGTTGAGCCGCTGGGCAAACGACTTCGTGAACGCCTCCGGCATGTGCTGCGCGATCAGGATGCCCGGGCAATCCGCCGGCATGCGCTGGAGGAACTCCTTCAGCGCCTCCGTGCCGCCCGTGCTGGCCCCGACGATGATCAGTTTCTCCGTCGCCGAGACCCGTGAGATGGTCGACGGCAGCACCACATCGGCGCTGTTCGACGGCTGCACCTCCAGAATCTTGCGCTGCACTCGCGCGCCCGCCGCCGTCCGCACCTTCTCGATGAGCTGGTCGGCGGCATCCTTCAGCCCTTCCTGGATGCCGATGCGCGGCTTGGCCACGAAATCGACCGCACCCAGTTCGAGCGCCTTCAAGGTGACCTCGGACCCTCGCTGCGTCAGCGACGACACCATCACGACAGGCGTCGGCTTGAGGCGCATGAGGCGCGAGAGGAACTCGAGCCCGTCCATCTTGGGCATCTCGACGTCCAGCGTGATCACGTCCGGATTGGCCGTCCGGATGATCTCCCGCGCGGCGATCGGATCCGCTGCCGCCCCGACGACCTGGATGTCGGGGGCGGATTCGAGCAGCTGCGTGAGCAGCGACCGGATCAGCGCGGAATCGTCCACCACGACGACGCGGATGCGTCGGCCGGACTGCGTTGCGTTTGTTGCGGTTGCCGTCATCAGAACAACTCCACGTCCCCACTGACTTCCTTGACACTGCTGATGCGCTTCGCGTAGTCGGATTCGCGCACGAACACCGTGTCGTTGCGCAGCGCCCGCAGCTTCTTGATCATGGCGCGCCCGGTCTTCGGGAAGAAATAGACCTTGCGCGGATACTCGTCCAGCACATCCTTGCCGATGATCGGAATCCCTTCCGTCGCCAGGTAGTCGAGCGCGAATGCCGTGTTGCGCGACCCGACCTTGGTCACCGTCATGTTCGCCAACACATTGCCCCCGCCGAACACCTTGGCCTGCAGGTTCGAACGTCTCGCGCCCAGTTTGATCAGTTCGTTGATGAGCAATTCCATCGCGTACGACCCGTAGCGGGCCGAGGCCGACAGCGGCACGGACGTGTCGTTGCCCGTGTCCGGCAGCATGAAGTGATTGATGCCGCCGATGCCGCTCACCTTGTCGCGGATGCACGCGGCGATGCACGAACCCAGCGTCGTCACGAGCAGGATGTCCCGGTTGGTCACGAAGTACTCGCCCGGGAGGATCTTGACGGCGCTGATCCCGAACTGCCGGTCGAAATAGTGATTGGTTGCAAGCGACTCCGCCGCCACGTCAAACGGCGGCATTCTTCACCCCGCCCTTGGCCAGTTCGTACACCGTCTTGCCGCGCAGGCGCAGCACGTCGTTGACGTGGAACAGGCTCTCGGAGTGCCCGACGAACATCAGCGCATCGGGTTTCATGACCCGGGACAAGCGCCTCACCAGGTCCGCCTGTGTGGGCTTGTCGAAATAGATCATCACATTGCGGCAGAAGATCGCGTCGTAGGGCCCCTTCAGCGGCAACGGCGTGGTCAGCAGATTCACCTGCTGGAACGTCACCATGCGCGCCAGTTCCGGCCGCACGCGGACGTACCCGTCCTGCGATCCGGTGCCGCGCATGAAGAACCGCCGGATCCGGTCCTGTGACATCTTCTCGACGCGCTCCAGCGGGTACACGCCCGCCCGCGCCTTGGCCAGCACGTTCGTGTCGAGATCGGACGCGATGATGTTCACCGGCGTGCTGAAACCGCCGTACGTCTCGGCCACGGTGATCGCGATGGAGTACGGTTCCTCGCCCGTGGACGACGCGCAGCACCAGATCGAGAGTTCCTGACCGCGACGCGCCGCGAGATGCTCGGCGAGGATCGGGAAGTGATGCGCCTCCCGGAAGAACGACGTCAGATTGGTCGTGAGGGAATTGGTGAACGCCTCCCACTCCGATTCGCCCTGCCCCGACTTGAGGAAAGCGAGGTAGTCGGCGAAACGGCGCAGATTGAGCGCCCGCAGGCGCCGGGCGAGCCGGCTGTAGACCATGTCCACCTTGACCGGCGACAGCGTGATCCCCGCGCGTTCGTAGATCAGCTTGCGGATCACCTCGAAGTCGGCGGAAGTGAACTCGAATTCCCGGCTTCCGTCATTGGAAGGGGTAGCCGCCGTCACGGCGGCACGGCTCTGCAGAGCAGCCATGGTCAGCGTCCTCCGGTCCGTTGGGGAAGGCGCTGCGATGACCCCGGGGCCGCGCAGGCGGCGGGGGCGTCCAACGTGTCAGGCGTCATTGGCGAGAAGTCCAGTCTGTGATCCGGTCCCAGACAGTCGTAACGGCTGCGGCAAATCGATCTTGAGACCCCGATCCCGCCGAGGGCTCCCGTCGGCCTTCGACCGTCACTCAGAATTCCTCCCAGTCGGCGAGGGAATCCTCGCCGCCGACGACCTTCGAGCGGGTGCTGCCCCGGGGCGCAACCGCCGCCGACGCCAGCCTGGCCGCCGGGATGGGCAATCGCGTCGCCGCCGCGACCGGGTTCGGCTCGCGTCGCACCGTGCCTGCCCCCGCTATTCGGAACGTCGCCACCACCGCTTCCAGCGCCTGCGACTGCTCTTCCAGGCTCTCCGCCGCGGCCGCTGCCTGCTCCACCAGCGCCGCGTTCTGCTGCGTGACCTCGTCCATCTGCGTGATCGCCTGGTTCACCTGCTCGATCCCGCTGCTCTGCTCGACAGAGGCGGCCGTGATCTCCGACATGATGTCCGTCACCCGCTTCACGGAACCCACGATCTCCTGCATCGTCTCCCCTGCCTGGTCGACGAGCCTCGAGCCGGCCTGCACTTTCTCCACGGAGTCCGAGATCAGCGTCTTGATCTCCTTGGCCGCCCCGGCGCTGCGCTGGGCGAGATTGCGCACTTCTGTCGCCACGACCGCGAAGCCGCGTCCCTGCTCGCCCGCACGGGCGGCTTCCACCGCCGCGTTCAGCGCGAGGATGTTGGTCTGGAACGCGATGCCGTCGATCACCGAGATGATGTCCGCGATCTTGGCGGACGATTCGGTGATCGACTCCATGGTCTGCACCACGCGGCCGACCACTTCGCCCCCTCGCACCGCCACAGTCGAGGCGCCGATGGCCAGTTGATTGGCCTGCTTCGCGTTCTCCGCGTTCTGCCGCACCGTCGAGGTCAGCTGTTCCATCGAACTGGCCGTCTCCTCCAGGCTCGAGGCCTGCTGCTCGGTCCGGTTTGACAGGTCGCTGTTGCCCGCCGCGATCTCCTTCGCGGCCGTACGGATCGATTCGGCCGATGTCTTCAGCCGCACGACCGTCTGCGACAGCTGTCCGACCGTCGTGTTGGCATCGACCTTCAACCGGTCGAAGGTGCCCTGGTACTGCGTCTCGATGGTCTCGGTCAGGTCCCCACGCGACAGCGCACCGAGCACTCTCGAGACCTCGCTCAAGCCCCGGTCGCTCACTGCCATCAGGCGGTTGAGCCCCTCGACCATGCGGCGGAAGTCGTTCTCGTAGCGCCCTTCCTCCCCGCGCACGTCGAACTCCCCGCGCGCGGCCGCATCCACCAGCCGCTGGATCTCCCCGTTGATCGACGACAGGCTCGTCTTCACCCCGTCGATGGCGTCGGTGATGAGGGCCTTCTTCCCCGGCAACCGGTCCATGTCGACCGACAGGTCGCCGCTGGCGTAGCGCCCCACCACCTCGACGATCCGTCGCTGCACGTCGATGTGCGAGCGCACCAGTTCGTTGATCGACTGCGCCATCCGGCGGTACGGACCTTCGAATTGATCCGCCGGGATCTCCTCGTCGATGCCGCCCGCTTCGTGCCGCTCGGCCATGCGTGCCTGCGCCGCCTCGAACCGCGCCAGCGTCTCAAGCGTCTCCCGCTGCGAATCCGCGCCCGCCTTCAATCCCTCGCGCACGCGCTCGATGGCCTGCGTGATCTGCGCCTTCTTCCCGGGCAGCGTCTCCATCTGCGCGGTGAAGTCGCCGCCGGAGTACCGCGTCACGATCTCCACGATCCGTGCCGTGGTCGCCAGATGCGAGGCGACCAGTTCGTTGATCGACTGCGCCATCTTCCGGTACGAGCCCTGGAACTGCTCCACCGGGATCTGCTCGTCGATCCAGCCCGCCGCGTGCTGCTCGGCCATCCGCGCCTGCGCCGCCTCGAAACGCGCCAGCGTCTCGAGCGTCTCGCGCTGCGAATCCGACCCCGCCTTGAGCCCCGCGCGCACGCGCTCGACCGCCTCGGTGATCCGCGCCTTCTCGCCCGGCAGCTTCTCCATCTGCACGCCGAAGTCGCCCTGCGCGTATGCCCCCACCGTGTCGACGATCCGGCTGGAGACGTCGATGTGCGCCTGCACCAGCCCGTTCGTCTGCTCGGCCATCTGACCGTACACGCCCGGGAAATCGCCGGCACTCATCCGGTAGCTGATCTGCCCTTGCCCATGCCGCCGGCTCATCTCCTCCTGCGCCTGCGCGAAGCGCCGCAGCACCGTCTGCATTCCGCGCATCGCATTGAGCACCGCACCGATCTCATCCCCGCCTCCTTCGGCGATTTCGCCCTCCGTCTCCCCCCGGGCGACATCGTTCGCCGCCTTCGAGGCCTGAGCCGCGCCGTGGATCACCCCGCGTACGATCGTGACAGCCACACCAGCGCCCAGGACGAGAAATCCCAGCACGGCGGCCAGGACGGTCCACTTCCTGGCGTTGAGACGGCCGATGCGTGCTTCCAGCAGGCCCTGGGTTTCGCCATACGCGGCGTCGTACATCGCGTAGATTCCCCCGATCGCCGCACCGACGCGGTCGGCAAAGACCGGCCCGCCAATCGTGATCGCATTCGTCGCCAGAAATCCGCCGTGTATTTCGTCCACGACGCCGACGACCTCGCCGGCCACCTTGTCGGTCACTCCGCGGAGCTTGCCACCGAGATCCGCATTCGCATCGAAGCCCTGCGCGGCGTTCTTCACGAGATCGTCCCGCACGCCGAGGGTCATGCCGCTGACCCTGGCCATCTGTTCGCGCATCTCGCTGCTCACACGACCGGCGGTGATCGCGGCGGCTGCGGATCCGTGCAGCTGCCCGAGACGCTCCGTGACGCTGGGAATCTGCTGGCTCAGGATGAGCAGCATGAACAGCGAATCGGCGTCCGGGTCCAGGACCATGCCTGAACTGGTGGCGACCCTGTCCATCAGTCCGACCGATTCGCGGACGGCCCCGTCGTGCGCCGCAAGCACATCATCCACGGTGGAGGTACGTGCGGACCGCAACGCGCCCCACTTCCGACGCAGAGATCCGACCCCGTCAGCGATCGCGAACTCCGCACCGAGACCGTTCGATGACTGCGCTTCGATCTGCGTCATCGCCTTGTCGATCTCGGCCGCCGAGGCGTCCATCGCCGCAGCCTGTTCGCGGTCGCCGGCCGCCACCTGGACCGCTGCGCGCCGATGGGTCTGCAAAGCGGCGAGAACCCGCCGCAGGGTCTGGTGCACCTGCAGACCGCGGGATTCCTTCTGTGCGAAGTCGATGCCCTCGCTCATGCTTTGCACCAGCATCGTCGTGGCGAGGACGACCGGCGCGGCGAGCAAGGCACCGATCAGCAGAAACTTGGCGGCCAGGGGCCATGACTTCAGGAAACGCATCGCTCCAACTCTCCCTTTCCACAATGTTGGACTGCGTGCGGACGAACGGGTCCGCGATCGTCTGGCAGGCGTCGAAACGGCTTGGCCCGCACAGGTTTGGTGCGTTGTCTAGGACAAGACATGGACCACAACAACGGCATTGCCCATCGCTTCCTGAAGGATCGGACGCAGAAAAGAAAAGAGCCCGTGCCAGGGCACGGGCTCTTCGTTGAATCCTTCGTCGCGATCGCGGGATGACTACGACGTCAGCGAATCGATGACCTCGACATGCGCCTCGGCGGCGTCCTCGGTCACGTCATCCTCCACCCACCCCGCGTCGCCGAGCGCACGCTCGGCGAACATGTGGATCAGCACCGGAATCCAGGCGCCCGTCCCGATCCTTCCGCCGGCGACGGCGGAGACCGGTCCGGCGCCCGATCCGCTCAGAACTCTTCCCATTCCGATTCGGCGTCACCGCCACCGACCACCTTGGAACGAGGCGAGGGCGCCTTCGCGACCGGCTTCGCCGCAGGCTTGGCGCCACGGCTGGCGGCCGGCGTTGCACCCGCGGCCGGCAGACGTGCCACGTTCTTGGCCCGGTTCGGTCCCCGGCGCTCGACGGCGGGCGCGCTCTGACCGAACCCGCTGCCCTGATCGTCCAGCCGGAACACTTCCACGGCCTGTGCCATGCTCTGGGCCTGCTCCTCGAGGCTCTCGGCCGCCGCAGCGGCCTCCTCCACGAGTGCCGCGTTCTGCTGCGTCACCTCGTCCATCTGCGTGATCGCCTGGTTCACCTGCTCGATCCCGCTGCTCTGTTCCACCGACGCCGCGGTGATCTCGGCCATGATGTCCGTGACCCGCTTCACCGACCCCACGATCTCTTCCATCGTGCGGCCGGCCTGATCCACCAGACGGCTGCCGGCATCGACCTTCTGCACCGAGTCGGAGATCAGCGACTTGATCTCCTTCGCCGCCGCCGCGGAACGCTGTGCCAGATTGCGCACTTCCGTCGCCACGACCGCGAACCCGCGGCCCTGCTCGCCGGCACGCGCCGCTTCCACCGCCGCGTTCAACGCGAGGATGTTGGTCTGGAACGCGATGCCGTCGATGACGCCGATGATGTCGACGATCTTCTTCGCGCTGTCGTTGATCGAGTTCATCGTCTCGACCACGTCCTGTACCACCGCACCGCCGCGGACCGCGACTTCCGACGCGCCGATCGCCAGCTGGTTCGCCTGCTTGGAATTCTCGGCATTCTGCTTCACCGTGGAGGTCAGTTCCTCCATGGAGCTCGCCGTTTCCTCGAGGCTCGACGCCTGCTCCTCCGTACGCTGCGACAGATCCGAATTGCCCGAGGCGATCTCCTTCGCCGCCGTGTTGATCGCATCGGCCGACTCGCGGATCTGGCTGATGAGTTCGTTCAGCTTCTCCGTGGTCGCGTTCGTGTCGCCCTGCAGCTCCGCGAACTTGCCCTTGAAGTCGCCCTGGACACGTTCGGTCAGGTTGCCGTCGGCCAGCTCCTTCATCACGCGGCCGATCTCGCTCAGGCCGTCGTCGGCGAGCGTGACCAGCTGGTTGATGCTCTCGGCCAGCAGCTTGAAGAAGCCGTCCTTGCCTTCCACCGGGATGCGCTGCGAGAAGTCGCCTGCGGCTGCCGCGCCGATGACGTTGGACACCTCGCCCTCGACCTGCACTTCATCCGTCCGGTCCTTCCATTCCACGACCGTGCCGACGCGCTCGCCGGACGGCGTGGACACCGGGCTCGCGATCAGCGCGAAGGTACGTCCACCGACCACGATCTGCGTGCGGTAGGCACTGCGGAGATTCGTCAGCATGCTGCGCTGATGCGCCGGATTCTTGTGGAAGATGTCGATGTTCGACCCGCGCACCTTCTTCGCGTCGAAGTTCGGCAGAGCGCGGCGCAGGTCGCTCTCCGCACGGCCGAGCATGTCGACGACCGCGTCGTTCGCGTAGACGATGCTGCCGTCCGTATCCGCGATCATCACGTTGGTGGTCACGTTGTCGAGCGCGTTGCGCACCCGGGCGTTCTCGGTGGCGAGCTTGACTTCGCGTTCGCGGGCCGCCAGTTCCTCGGTCATGTCCTTCCATTCGACGACCGTGCCGACGCGATCGCCCGCATCGTTGCGGATGGGGTTCGCGATCAGGCCGAAGGTGCGGCCGCTCACGGTGATCTGCGTGCGGTGCGTGCCGTTCAGGCCCGCCAGCATGTTGCGCTGGTGGGCGGGGTTCTTGTGGAAGCTGTCGAAGTTCGATCCGACGATGCGGCGCGCATCGAAGTTGGGCAGGCTCTTCCGAAGATCGGCTTCGGCGTTGGCGAGCATCTCGCTCACCGACTTGTTCGTGTAGACGATCTGCCCATCGGGATCCGCGATCATCACGTTGGTCGAGGTGACGTCCAGCGCATTCTTGATCCGCGTCGCGCTCTTCGCGAGCTCCGCGCCTTCGCGCATGGACTTCCTCACGCCGTCCATCGCTTCCGTGATGACGGCCTTCTTGCCGGGCAGACGATCCATCTCGGCGCTGAAATCGCCCTTGCCGTAGTGCCTGATCACGTCGACGACCTTCAGCTTGACGGCGATATGGGCGCCGACCAGATCGTTCACGGCGCGCGCGATGCTCGCGTGGTCACCGGAGAACTCCCCGACGGGAAGGACGTGATCGATGTCTCCCTGATCGTGGCGCGACATCATCGTCTTGAGCGCAGAGAGGAGCGCCTGCGTCTGGTCCGAACAGTTGCTGCCACTCGTGTTGCTGCCCATTGCTTCCATCTTCGTTGACCCCCAGTTTGAAGTGGTCGTCTTCACGCCACGTTCCAGCCTGCTCGTGCAGGCGTATCAATTGCCCGTTTGCCGGACCCGCACCGTCCTGGACGTGCGGTCCCCGCGCCACTCAGTACATCGGATCGTCGACGAGCCCCATGTCCGCCGACAGCATCAGACGTTCGATGTCCATCAGGATCAGCATCCGTTCATCCACGGAACCGAAGCCCAGCAGGTGCCGAGTGTCGAAGCTCGAGGCGAATTCAGGAGCCGGCTTGATCTGTTCGGACTGCAGCGTCAGCACGTCCGAGACGCTGTCGACGACGGCTCCGACCACGCGGTCCCGCACGTTCAGCACGATGACCACGGTGAACTGGTCATACTCGGCCTGTCCGACGCCGAACTTCAGCCGGAGATCGACGATGGGAACGATCACTCCTCGCAGGTTGATGACACCCTTGATGAACTCCGGCGCATTGGCGATCGTCGTTACCGAGTCGTACCCGCGGATCTCCTGGACCTTCAGGATCTCGATGCCGTACTCCTCAGCCCCGAGTTTGAAAGTCAGGAATTCCTGGGCGCCGCCCGCCGCGTTGGATTCCGACGCGGTGCGCGTCGCTTCTCGTGTTTCCGTTTGCATGAACTACTCCTCTACCGGCACTTCGATTCGGGGTTGCGATCTCAGAACTCTTCCCACTCGCCATCGGTGTCACCGCCGACGGCCTTCGCGCGGACGGTCGACTTCGCCGCGGCATTCCTTGCTGACGTCACCGCCTTCTCCGGCGTCGCAGGCCTGGCTGCGGCACGACCCGCTGGTGCCGAGCCGGCGGCGGTCTGCTTCATTCGGGACACGTTGGTCGCGCGATCCGGACCGCGACGCTCGGACTTGCCGTCCCACCGGCTCGCGGGTGCGGCGGGCGCACCTTCCGCCCGGAAGACGGCCACGGTCTCCGTCAGCGCGGTGGCCTGCTCCTCGAGGCTCTCGGCCGCCGCAGCGGCTTCCTCCACGAGTGCCGCGTTCTGCTGCGTCACCTCGTCCATCTGCGTGATCGCCTGGTTCACCTGCTCGATCCCGCTGCTCTGTTCCACCGACGCCGCGGTGATCTCGGCCATGATGTCCGTGACCCGCTTCACGGAGGTCACGATCTCCTGCATCGTGCGCCCCGCCTCTTCCACCAGCCTTCCGCCGGATTCGACCTGGGTGACGGAATCGGAGATCAGCGTCTTGATCTCCTTCGCCGCCGCCGCGGATCGCTGTGCCAGATTGCGCACTTCCGTCGCCACGACCGCGAACCCGCGGCCCTGCTCGCCGGCACGCGCCGCTTCCACCGCCGCGTTCAACGCGAGGATGTTGGTCTGGAACGCGATGCCGTCGATGACGGAGATGATGTCCGCGATCTTCTTCGACGCGGCCGAGATGCCGCCCATCGTCGTGACGACCTGGCTCACCACCTGTCCGCCCCGCGTCGCGACATCGGACGCGCTGGTGACCATCTGGTTGGCCTGTTTCGCGTTCTCGGCGTTCTGGCGCACGGTGGAGGTGAGCTGCTCCATGGAACTGGCAGTCTCCTCGAGGCTGGAGGCCTGCTGTTCCGTCCGCTGCGACAGATCCGAATTCCCGGTGGCAATTTCCTTGGACGCCGTGTTGATCGCCTGCGTGGCCTCGCCGATCCGGACGACGACCTCCGCGAACGATTCGACGAGGGCATTCACCCCGCCGCAGAGGTCACCGATGGCACCCGTCTTGCCGGCGAGCGAAATGCGCTGCGTGAGATCGCCGCTCTGCGCCGCCGCGACGACGGCCTGCGTTTCGTTGACGGCCGCCTGGAGGGCCTGGGCCGCCTTCACCTGTTCGGTGACATCCGTCGCGTACTTGACGACCTTGAACGGCCGCCCGTTCATGTCGAGGATCGGGTTGTAGGACGCCTGGATCCACACCTCGCGGCCGCCCTTGCCGATGCGCTTGTACTGCCCGGCATCGAATTCGCCGCGCGCGAGCTTGTCCCAGAACTGGCGGTACTCGGCGCTGCCCTTGTACGCGGGCTCCACGAACAGGCTGTGGTGCTGGCCCCGGATCTCGCCCTGCGTGTATCCCAGCGTCTTGCAGAAGTTCTCGTTGGCCTCGAGGATGCGGCCGTCGAGCGAGAATTCGATCACGGCCTGCGCTTTCGAGATGGCGGCGAGCTGGCCGGCGGAGTCGGCCGCCTGCAGCTTCTGCTGCGTGATATCCGTCGCGTACTTCACGACCTTGAAGGGCTGGCCGCGGCGATCGAGGATCGGGTTGTAGGATGCCTGGATCCAGATCTCCTTGCCGCCCTTGCCGATGCGCTTGTACTGCCCGGCGTCGTATTCCCCGCGTGCGAGCTTCTCCCAGAAGAGACGGTAGTCGGCGCCGGCGCGTTCGTCGGGCGCCACGAAGAGGCTGTGGTGCTGCCCCCGGATCTCGTCCAGGGTGTAGCCGAGCGCGTGGCAGAAGTTCTCGTTCGCATGGAGGATGCGGCCATCGAGCGAGAACTCGATCACGGCCTGCGACTTCGAGATGGCGGCGAGCTGTCCGATGAAATCCGCGATCTGGTCCTCGGTGTACTCGCTGCCCCCGGCGCGCGCGGGCGCCACGTCCGCAGCCGCCTTCTTCATCACGTCCGCCATCACGCCGTACACCTCGGTCCACGCGGCCTTCACTTCCGGCGTGAATGCGTCGCCCAGCCCCTGGCCCAGGGTCTTGAGCAATGCCGCACCGACGGTGTCGTAGTGCGCATCCTTGACCCCGTAACGCACGTGCCGCTGACCGAGCGACTGCAGCACCGGGACGAGGCGATCGAGATCGCGCAACTGCGCCACCGCTGCGGAGATCATCTGCATCAGCTTGCGACCCTGCTGCTCCATGTCGCCGCGGAACAGCGCCTTCAGCGACGGATCCGCATCGAACAGGTTGCCGTAGAACAACTGGGCCGCCTGCTGCGCGATCGGAACGACCTTCGCCCAGCTTTCCTGGACCAGCGTCGTGCGATCGACGGGCGGACGCGCCGCCGACGCCTCCTGCGCCTGTACCTGCTCCGCGGCCGCCTTCTTCATCACGTCCGCCATCACGCCGTACACCTCGGTCCACGCGGCCTTCACTTCCGGCGTGAACGCGTCGCCCAGTCCCTGGCCCAGGGTCTTGAGCAACGCCGCACCGACGGTGTCGTACTGGTCGTCCTTGACGCCGTAGTCGACGTGCCGACGGCCCAGCCCCTGGAGGATCGGGACCAGCCGGTCGAGATCACGCAGCTGACCCACGGCGGCACCGATCATCTGCATCAGCTTGCGACCCTGTTGCTCCATGTCGCCGCGGAACAGCGCCTTCAGCGACGGATCCGCATCGAACAGGTTGCCGTAGAACAACTGGGCCGCCTGCGGGGCGATCGGAACGACCTTCGCCCAGCTTTCCTGGACGAGTGCGACGGTCTGGGGATTCATGGGGTGATGGCTCCTGGCGCGATCAGCGTGTGGGTGAGATTCCGGCTTCCGGCAACCGCCGGGAGGATGACGAGATTCCGTGCATGACCGATCACGCCGCGCGCAATCCGTCGGACTTGTGTGTGGCCTGCCGGACGAGTGCACCCACGTCCAGGATCATCGCGACCTTGCCGTCGCCCATGATCGTGGCGGCCGAGATGCCGGGCACCTTCCGGTAGTTGCTCTCGATGCTCTTGATGACGACCTGGTGCTGACCGACGAGCTCGTCGACGAACATCGCGACGCGCGCGCCTTCGGCCTCGAGGATGACCATGATTCCCTTGTGGAACTCGTCGACGTTGGGTCGCACGCCCATGGCTTCGTGCAGACGCAGCACCGGGAGGTAGTCCCCGCGCACCTTCATCACCAGACCCTGGCCGGCGATGGTCTTGATGTCGGTGGCCGCGGGCTGCAGCGATTCGACGATGAACCCGAGCGGGAGGATGTACAGCTCCTTGCCCACCGCGACGGACATGCCGTCGAGGATCGCCAGCGTGAGCGGCAGGCGGATCGAGACGGTGCAGCCCTTTCCGAGCTGACTGCTGATCTCGACGCGCCCGCCCAGCGCATTGATGTTCTTGCGAACGACATCCATGCCGACGCCCCGTCCGGACACGTCGGTGACGACCTCGGCCGTCGAGAACCCGGCTTCGAAGATCAGTCCGAAGACGTCCGCGTCGCTCATGTCGTCGCTGACGGTCATGCCGCGGCTGCGTGCCTTCGCCAGGATCTTCTCGCGATTCAGGCCGCGGCCGTCGTCGCCGACTTCGATGACGATGTTGCCGCCCTGATGGAAGGCGCGCAGGGCGATGGTGCCGACGGGCGGCTTGCCGCTCTGCTCGCGCTCGTCGCGATTCTCCAGACCGTGGTCGAGGCTGTTGCGCACCAGGTGGGTCAGCGGATCGGCGATCTTCTCGATCACGCCCTTGTCGAGTTCGGTGTGCTCGCCCACGAGCTTCAGGTCCACCTGCTTGCCGAGCTTGCTCGCGAGGTCGCGCACCAGGCGCGGGAAGCGGCTGAAGACGAATGCGATCGGCATCATGCGGATCGACATCACCGCTTCCTGCAGATCCCGCGAGTTGCGCTCCAGTTGCGCGACGCCGTTGATCAGCGTCTCGCTGACCGCACCTTCGCTGCGCGCCACGGCCTGCGCGAGCATGGACTGCGTGATCACCAGTTCGCCCACGAGATTGATGAGCTGGTCCACCTTCTCGACGCTGACGCGGATCGACGAATCACCGTTGGCAGCACCCGCGCCGCTCTTCTCCTTGTCGCCGGCGCGGCGACCCGTGCCCGCCGCGGGTCCTTCCTTGTCGGACGCCCGTCGTCCCGCGGAGCCCGGTGCGCGAAGCTCGCGCACGCTGCCCGCCCGTGCGGAATCGTCGGTCGACGCTTCGACCGCGGCGCCCGGCGCCCCGGCGGCATCGCTGAAGAATCCGAATCCCTCGCCTTCCATGTCCGCGGTCGCGCCCTCGATCGGCTCGAAGAATCCGAAGCCTTCATCCGCGACCGGCGCACCCGCCGCGGCCTCGAAGATGCCGAAGCCGGGATCGGGCTGCGGCGCTCCCTCGGCGTCCGCGAAGAATCCGTACCCCTGCGCATCCCCGCCCCCGTCCGTCGGCAGCGGCTCCGTCGGCTCGCCCAGGGTCTCGACGGTCAACGCGTCCGGCGAGAGCACGAAGGCAAACAGATTCTGGAGTTCCGATACCTGAGCGGCGGTGTCGATCAGGAGCGCCCAGGCACCGTCCGCAGCGTCGTCCGGCCGCTCGACGATGGCGAGCGTGCCGAGTGCCCTCAATTCGCCGAGCAGACTTTCCGTGGACTCGTCGGCCGCAGCCTGGAACGTCAGCCGATGGCGCTGGACGGGGTCCGCAGGCGCAGGCGCCGCGGCGGCGGGCGCCGGGGCCGAATCACCGGCCGCGAACGTCTCGAGGCGCGCACGGACTTCCGCTTCCTGATCGTGGCTGGCTTCCTCGCCGGACTGGTGGGCCTCGAGCATCGCGCGGATGACGTCGTTGGCCTCGAGCAGCGCATCCACCATGGGCACCGTGACCCCGAGCTCCTGCTTGCGCAGTCGGTCGAGCAGGGTCTCCATGACATGGGTGAACTCGGCCATGTCCGCGAAACCGAACGTGCCGGCGCCACCCTTGATCGAGTGCGCCGCCCGGAAGATCGCGTTGAGATCCTCGAGGTCGGGCGCGTCCACGTTCAGCTTGAGGAGCACCTCCTCGATCGTGGCCAGATGCTCCTTCGCTTCATCGAAGAACACCTGCGTGAACTGCCCCATGTCGAAGCTCATCGTGCCATCTCCCTGTGTCTTGTCGTCGGTCGGCCGCAGCCGGAGAACACTGTCCTGGTCCCGGGCCTAGCCGATGACCTTCTTCACGACGTCCAGCAGCTTGGGCGGATCGAACGGCTTGACGAGCCAGCCGGTGGCACCGGCAGCGCGGCCCTTGGCCTTCATGTCGTCGGACGATTCGGTCGTGAGGATCAGGATCGGCGCCGACTTGTACTCGGGCATCGAACGCAGGTTCTTCACCAGGGTGAGTCCGTCCATGCGCGGCATGTTCTGATCGGTGAGGATCAGGTTGACGCGCTTTCCCTTGGCCTTGTCCAGGCCGTCCTGACCGTCGACCGCCTCGACGACCTCGTAGCCCGCGCTCTTCAGGGTGAAGGCGACCATGTTGCGGATGGAAGGCGAGTCGTCCACCGCAAGAATCGTTTTTGACATGTGAGAGTTACTCCAGACGCGTTGAATTCAAGTACGGGGGTACAGCGGACACTGCACCGCCGGACGGTCCACGGGCCGATCGGCCCTAGAACAGTTCGACGGCACCGGTGGCCATTTCCTGCTGCAGCACGGGATTGCGGTCGCCGCAGGCGCGTGCGGTCGCGATCCGTTGTTCCAGCTCCGCCGCAAGGCCCTGCACCTCGCGAGCGAGTTCCGGGGACCGCAGCGCGGCCCCCAGTTGTTCGGCATGCCGGAGGACGTCCTGGATGGCGCGGTTGCGCCGCCGGGCGTGGTCCACGAGCTGGGTCGTGAGGTCGTGGAACTGCAGATTCGTCACGGCGTTGTTCACGCTGACCTCGACCTCGGCCGCGATCTCGGACACCTGGCGGGCGGACTCCGTCATCTGACGGTTCATGTCGCCCAGCTCCAGGATCGCGGTCTCGACGCGCTGCTTGGCGCTCAGCGAACTCACCATGTCCTGCGATGCCATCGAGTGGATCAGCTTCTCGACCTCGACGATGGCGTCCTGGATGGTGTGCACGCGATCCCGGACCTTCTCGCTGAAGCTCGCGGTGCGCGACGAGAGGTTGCGCACCTCGTCGGCCACGACCGCGAAGCCGCGGCCCGACTCGCCCGCGCGCGCCGCCTCGATGGCGGCGTTCAACGCGAGCAGGTTCGTCTGCTTGGAGATCGCGTCGATCTCGCCGATGAAGCCCGCGACGTCCCGCACCTCGGCCGAGATCTGCTCCATCTGCTCGACCAGGGACATGCCGGCACGGCTGCCCTCGACCAGCTTGTCGACGTATTCCTGCAGCGTCATGGACGTGTCCTTCACGAACTCCTCGAAGCGCATCTGCGCCCCGGTCTCGCGCGTGGCGATCAGCGTGAGCTGCTGCTGCTTCTGGGTATTGCGCGTGATCGCACCGAAACTCTCGATCACCTTCGGCACGGCCTCGTTCACGAGTCCGCCGATGCGTTCGAGATCGTCGTCCGTGCCGTTCATGAGCTGCGGCGCGTCACTGCTCAACTGCTGCATCGCGTCGGCCAGCCTGGACTTGCCGTCGGCATCGGAAAGAACGTCGCCCGGGCGCGCGTCACCGTCACTCCGCCGCCCCGACCGCCGCGAGACCCAGACCCAGGGGACCGATGCGCCGAGTCCGGCCGCCAGCACGGCAACGTCGGAATTCCAGAGACTGAGCAGCCATGCAAGTGCCGTCACGGCAGTTGCGGCCGTGGCTGGGATCCACACCGGGGTTCGGGCGGGACCGGGTTGGTCGAACGTCGTTGTCATCGATCCGTGGATGGCATCAAGAGGGTGATCCCGCCATCCCCGACGAGGGACGCTGACCACCACGCCCCTTTAACGGACTCGAAAACGGGAACTTTAAGTGTCCGGATCGCGCCCGTGGTTTCAACAAAAACCCGCTATTTATCAGTTGGTTGAAGCACCCTGAGTGGTGTCGCCCGTGGCCCGCCGCGGCAAGGTTCCGGGAATTTCTCCCGACATCTCGTCCTCCGGTCCGGTACGCCCATCGATGCCAGGGCGGCGCGCGTCCTCGACCGGGGCAGTTCGCGATGAAGCGCGGTCCGTCGATGCCGTCGACTTCGGCGTTCGCATGCCCATGCGGGGCGATCGGTGCTACGGTTCCTCGATGCCCGGTCCAGGCCCCTGCGTCGGAAGTGCGTTCGCCCGAGAGGACGGGACTCGCCCCGGAAGGACCCCGATGACACCCTCCGCCAGCGCTGTCGACAGCAATCCATGGCTCGCGCTCCGCTGACGCCGGCCGCGACCGCATGCAGAGGCGCACAGCGCCCCGTCGCCGCCGTCGGATGGAATATCGGACTCGCCGTCCTCTACCAGCTTGGTGCGAAACCCGGCGATCGGGTAGTTGTCGGAGACAACGAGCAGATGCTCGGATGAGTCAGGGAGTGGCGATGCGAGGTCATGTGGATCCCCAGTCGTCGATGTTCACCTACTTCTCGCCGGAGTCGCGAGTGCCCTCGGATCACCCGCTGCGGCTGATCAAGAAGCACGCTGATGCCGTGCTGCGCAGTCTGGGCGAGGAGTTCGATCGGCTCTATGCGGCCACGGGTCGCCCGTCGATTCCGCCCGAGCGACTGCTCAAGTCCAGCCTGCTCATCGCCCTGTACTCGGTGCGCTCGGACCGGATGTTCTGCGAGATGCTCGACGACAACATCCTGTTCCGCTGGTTCCTGGACATGAGTCTGGATGAGCGCGGCATCGACCAGTCGGCCTTCTCGCGGCTGCGCCGGCGCCTGTGCGGGGAGGACACCGCTCGTCGCTTCTTCGACGCCGTGGTCAGCCAGGCGCGGCGTCAAGGACTGCTCTCGGACGATAACTTCACCGTCGACGGAACCCTCATCGAGGCGTGGGCCTCGCTGGCCAAGAGCGTGCAGCCGAAGGACGGGCCGCTGCCGCCCGAGGGTGGTGGGCGGGACGATCAGGGAATGGTCGACTTCCATGGTCAGAAGCGCAGCGACGACACCCACGAGTCCCGTACCGATCCGGACTCGAAGATGGCACGCAAGGGGCCGGGCAAGGAGACGAGACTGTGCTTCGGCGCCCATGCGCTCATGGAGAACCGCAACGGGCTGCGCGTGGACATCCAGGTACGAGATGCCCTGACCAAGGAGGCCACGGCCGCCGAGCAGATGCTCGATCGCCAGCGCAGGCGACGAGTCAAACCGAAGAGCCTGGGGGCGGACAAGGGCTACCACCACCGGGACTTCGTGAAGTCGCTGCGCGAGCGCGGGATCGCTCCGCACATCGCCCAGATCAAGGAACGCAGGATGCCCGGGCTGCTGGACGCACGAACGACCCGGCACGCCAGCTACGAACTGAGCCAGCGCAGCCGCAAACGGGTCGAAGGGATCTTCGGCTGGATGAAGAGCTATGGCGGCTTGCGCCGAACCATGGTGCGCGGGCTCGAGCGGGTGCAACTGCATGCCTATCTGGTGGGCGCGGCGTACAACCTGCTGCGCATGTGTCGGCTGCAGATGAGGGCGGGATAGGTGCGCCCGCAGTTCACGAAAACCGCCCGAGAAAGGGCCACGGTCCTGCAGACAGCGACTGAGAACGGGTCTGAAGGTGCCGCAAATCATCGCGGGGAACCAATCCCGGCCTTATCCGTGGGTTTCACATCAGGCTGCCTAGAGTCTGCGTGATCGGCCGCGCACCGCTTCGCCCGCTTCCCGGGCGCACTGCCGCGGCAAGGAGAGAAGATGTCGTCCGATGCCCCGCCCGGGTCCGTCACCCGCCGTCCGACCGCGCTGCCGCGCGTGATGCTCGTTTCGGGCACGGCGTGGGGACGTGCGCAACTCGCAACCTGCATCGAGGACCTCTGCCCGGACGGTGACACCGACGTGGCCACGAGCATCTACGACGCCACCGTGCGCCTCGTGCGGGTGCCGGCCGATCGGCTCGTGCCGGACTACACGGTGGATTCCCCGAACGTGCCGGAGTTCGTGCGCCATGTGGCACGCGTCTCCCCCGCGACGCGGATCCTCGTCTGCGCCGACGTGCGCCCGGCTCCCCCGCCCCGGGTCTTCGACCTTCTGTCCTGGGGTGAATGCGAAGCCGCCCCGCAGCGGTGGTTCCGGCGCCACCGCACTGCCGCGGCGTCCGAATCGTGACGGTCCGTCCCGCCGGGTCGAGACCGGCGAGCGGCATCGCGATGTCCGGCGCAGATTCCAGGGTGCGTGCGACCAACACGCCGGCTGCGCGGTGCGATCAGACCTTGCTCCGGCGGGCGGCGTCCCGCGGCCGCTCGACATGATGACGTCCGCCGACCGATGCACCGCCGGACCGGTGCCGGATCTCCCGCGAGAATTGAAGACCGGCACGCTGATCAACCTGCGCCTGCTGTCGCGAGGCATGGAACGCCGCATCGCCGCCCGGGTGCTGCCGGTGGAGGCGCCCGACAGCATTCTCGTGACGCTCGAGGACACCGCCGCCCCCGTGACCCTGAACGAGGACGACGCGCTGTACGCCCGCTGCATCCTGGGTCATGTCGCACTGGGCTTCACCACGCGCGTCCTCTGGTCGTCCTGGCACCCCTTCACCTCCTACCGCCTGCGCTATCCCGAACGGGTCGACGGGGTGGAACTGCGCCGGTCGGAGCGCGTCGGCGTGACCTTGCCGGCGCGCATTGCCAACTGCGTCGGCGGTGTCCTGGACGCCGAAGTCCGGGACCTCAGCGTCACCGGCGTGCTCCTCCACATCGGCCTGCCGGTGCTGGACGTCGGCGACGAACTCACGCTGACGTTCGACCTGGCGGTCGAGGGCGTCCGCCGTCGACTGGACATCGTGTGCGCCGTCCGCAATGCAGGCCTGTCGCCGGGCGAGGCCACGATCCTGCCGGGGTGTCTGTACGGCATCCAGTTCCTCGAACCGGACGCCGCCGATCGACCGTTCCTCGAGGCGTACGTGCAGGATCGCCTGCGCTGCGGAGTGACGCCTTTCACGGCCTGACCTCCTTCGCGCGGCCGCCGCCCGCGCGGCGACGAGCGCCGGGTCAGCAGCGCCGGACGGCCACGACCCCGGGAATCTCCCCCAATGCCGACGCCAGGCGCTGCACCTGCGCGCCGTCGACGACTTCGACCGTGACCCGCACGCGGGAGTCGCGTCCTCGGTCCGACGCGCGTGCGGCCCGCACCGGCACCTTCTCGCGGCCGAGGGCGTCGACGACGGCTTTCAGCAGTCCCTGCTCGGGATTGCCGCGCACCTCGAGGTCCACCTGGAAGCGCGAATCCGGATGGGACTTGCCCCACGCCACCTCGACCCGGCGCTCGGCCGGCAGTTGCCGGACATTCGAGCAGTCGGCCCGATGCACGGACACGCCGCGCCCGCGGGTCACGAATCCGACGACCGGATCCGGCGGCACCGGACGGCAGCAGCGGGCGAGCTGGGTGAGCAGCCGGTCCACCCCGACGACGAGCACCCCGGCGGGACCGGCACCGGAAGCGACCGCCACCTCGGGCAGCGCCGGCGTGTCCTCGATGGGCGTCGTCCGGGCCGCCTCGCCGCGCAGCACCGTCTGCAGCGACTTGGTGCCGACTTCTCCCCGCCCGAGTGCCGCGAGGAAGTCGTCGACCTTCTCGAACGCCAGTGCCGTCGCCACCTGCTCGAGCGGCAGCGACGCGCCGCCCACGCGATGGACCTCGCGCTCGAGCACGCCGCGGCCCTGCGTCACCGCCTGCTCGTGGTGCTGGTTGTTGAACCACTGCCGGACCTTGGTACGCGCGCGTGCGCTGCGCAGGTAGCCGAGCGATGGGTTGAGCCAGTCGCGACTCGGCCCGCCCTCGCGCGCGGCGGTGATTTCCACGCGCTGCCCGTTCGTCAGTTCGTACGTGAGCGGCACGATCTGGCCGTTCACCTTCGCCCCCCGGCAGCGATGACCGAGATCGGTGTGCACGTGGTACGCGAAGTCGATCGGCGTCGCGCCCTTCGGCAGGGCGATCACCCGCCCCTGCGGAGTCAACACGTACACGCTGTCCTGGATGAGTTCGGTGCGGAACGATTCCGCGATGTCGCCGCTGTCCGCCGACCCGAGCTTCCAGTCGAGCACCTGACGCAACCACGCGATCCGCTCCTCGAACTGCGGATCGCGCCGGCCGCCCTCCTTGTAGCGCCAGTGCGCGGCGATGCCCAGTTCGTTCGACTGGTGCATCTCGTGGGTGCGGATCTGCACCTCGAGCACCTTGTCCTCGGGACCGATCACGGCCGTGTGCAGCGAGCGGTAGCTGTTGGCCTTGGGCTTCGCGATGTAGTCGTCGAACTCGCGCGGGATCGGCACCCACAGGTTGTGCACGATGCCCAGCGCCGTGTAGCAGTCCTTCACGTCGTCGACGATGATGCGGGCGGCGCGCACGTCGAACAGGTCCTTGAAGCCCAGGTCCTTGCGCTGCATCTTCTTCCAGATGCTGTAGATGTGCTTCGGGCGCCCCGACACTTCCGCCCGGATGCCCGCCGCCGCGAGTTCATCGCCGAGGATCCGCGTGACCTGCTCGATGAACGCTTCCCGGTCGCCGCGCTTGCCGTCGAGCTCCTTCGCGATGGCGCGGTAGGTCTCGGGATCGCGGCAACGGAACGCGAGATCCTCCATCTCCCACTTGAGCTGCCAGGTGCCGAGGCGGTTCGCGAGCGGCGACAGCAGCTCGAATGTCTCGCGCGCCGCGTCGGCACGTTGCTGCGGCGACCCGGCGCGCACGAGCTGGCGCAGCATCGCCACGTGCCAGGCGAGATGGATCAGCACCACGCGCGCGTCCTGCGCCATCGCGAGCAGCATCTGCCGCAGGCGTTCGACCTGGACCGTGCGGTCCGAGGACCGGCCCCCGGGATCGGCGCCGGGCAGCAGGGCATGGATGTCGCGCATGCGGCGCGCACCGGCGACGAGCGCGGCGATGTTGACGCCGAAGCGCTCCGCGAGGCCGCGGTTGTTCAGCCGGGATTCGGGCACATCGAGCAGCATCGCCGCCGCGAGCGATTCGCCGTCCAGCCGGAGCGCGGCGAGGGTGGATACGGTATCGAGGGCGAGCGCCGCCTCGTCGGACGAGCCGGCCTGCACCGCCTCGATGCCGCGCTCGAGCAGGACGTATTCCGCCTCCGCGATGCGCGCACCGGCACCCGACCACGCATGGATGCGGTCGGCGGGGTCGTGCGTCGAAGGAGGAGCGGAAGTGAACATGAAGCGGACCGGACACGGGAGGAAGGACGCGGGACGCGCACACGATGAGGCCGGCGGCACGGGACTTCAATGGGGCAGCGGGACGTTGCCCGTTCGCCGGGCGGGATCGGCGATGCCGATCTCACCCGCCGCGCCATCGATCGTGCCAGTAGCGGGCCGCCTCGGGCCGCCACGCCTTCACGGTGAATCCCCGCGCGTCCAGACGGGCCATCACGGCGCCGTCCGCGTCACTGCGGCGGCTGCGCGCGCCGCTGGCACGATAGCGCGAAACCACCTCGTCGTGCGGATGTCCGAACCGGTTCCGGTATCCGACGGCGAACCAGACTTCCCGCGCCGCCACGGCGGAGACGAAGGCGGCGGTGGAGGACGTGCGGCTGCCGTGATGGGGCGCGATCAGCAGGTCGGCCTTCAGCCGCGCGGCCTCCGCGACCAGATTGGCTTCCACGTCGCGCTCGATGTCGGCGGCGATCAGCAGGCTCGCGCCCGCCGTGGTCACCTTCAACACGCAGCTCGTCGCGTTGTCGCGCGCGCCGGACCGCAGCGCGTCCGGACGCGACGGCGACAGCATCTCGAAACGGACGCCGCTCCACGTCCACGTCTGGCCGGCCACGCAGCCCAGTACCCGTCGCACGCCCGCGAAATCGGCGCGCGACCGCGGCAGCGGTGTCAGCACCGTGTCGACCGCTACGGCTTCCGACAGCGACCGCACCCCGCCGCTGTGATCCCGGTCATCGTGGCTGACCACCAGGGTCTGCACCGTCCGGAGGCCCTCGGCGCGCAGCGTCGGCGCGACGATCCGGCCGCCGGAATCCGCCTCGTGGGACCACGCGGGGCCGGCATCGAACACGAGCGTCGCCTCGCGCGTGCGCACGACCGTCGCCAGCCCCTGCCCCACGTCGAGCATCGTCACCCACGCTTCGCCATCCTGCGGGGCGGCCGGCACGGTGAACACCAGAGGCAGCACCAGCACGCCACCGAGCCAGCGCGACGGCATGCCCCGCGGCATCAGCATCCACGCCACGCCCACGCACGCAAGGAGGACGGCGCCGGGCGTCGGCGCGTGCTGGACGTACACGGCCGCACTGCTGTCGGACAGCAGCTGCAGGAACCGGTGCAGCCAGACCAGGAGGCCATGCGCGGCCTCCGCCGGCAGTGCCGTCGGGAGGACGGCCGCGAGCAGGGCCAGCGGCACGACGACGAGACTCACGACCGGCACGGCCACGGCATTGGCGATCGGACTCACGATCGACACCTGCTGGAACCACGCCAGCAGCAGGGGCGCAAGCCCGAGGAACAGCACCCACTGCGTGCGCCCCCAAGCGCGCCACCACGGCATCTCGCCGCGAGAGGCGGACGCGGCAAACATGAGCAGCGCGACCGCGCCGAACGACAGCCAGAAGCCGGGCGCGATCACGGCCATCGGATCGAGCAGCATGACGGCGCCCAGCGCCAGCCCGAGAATGTCCCACGGCGACGTCGACACGCGCGCGGTCCGCGCCAGGACGACGACCGTCAGCATCCAGAGCGTGCGCTGCGCCGGCACCGCGAAGCCCGCGAGCACGGCGTACACGAAGGCGGTGAGCAGTCCGGCCCAGCCGGCCGCATCCGACGCCGGGATTGCGCGCAGGCGGGCCGGCAATCGCCGCCACAGCAGGCCGGCGAGCCACGCCGCCCCGGCGGCGAGCATCGTGATGTGCAGTCCGGAAATGCTCATCAGATGATTGACGCCGGTGCGCGTGTAGAGCTGCCACCGGGAGGCGTCGATGCCTTGCTGATCGCCGATCGCCAGCGCCACGAGCACGCCCGCCAGCGGGGAGGCGGGAAGCGAAGCGTTCATGTGGTCGCGGATCCGCAGCCGCCAGCGGTCGACGGCCCCCGCGAGATCGCCGGCATCGATACCCTGATGCACGACCGGCGATCCGTCCCGCACGTAGCCGGTCGCACGGATGCCCCGCTCGAACAGCCAGGCCTCGGCATCGAATCCGTGCGGGTTCTGCAGGGCGTGCGGCCGCTTGAGCCGGACCGTGACCGCGATGCGCTCGCCGGGTTCGAACGGCGATTCCGGCGCCAGCACCGGATCGCCCTCGGGTGCGTACAGCGACAGGAGCAGATGGCGCGGCACGTGGGCGTCCGGCGCGATCACGCGCGTCAGTGTCAGACCGAAGCGCCAGCCGTGATCGGTCCGTTCCGGCAGGCCCGCGACGACCCCTTCGATCCGGATGTCACGACCTTCCCAGACGGCCGGCAGTTCGTCGGCGAGGCGCAGATGCGCCACCACCGCGGCCCACAGGAAACCGGCGCCCGCCCAGGCGACCAGGCCGATCCCGACGCCGAGGGTTCGCGCCGCGGTGGCGGTGGACCGGCGTGCCGCCACCGAAACGACGAACAACGCGAGCACCACCGCGACGAGCCCGCGTGGCGGCAGCACGGCCTGCTGCTGGAGCAGCCACGCACCTGCCGTGAACAGGACCGCCGCGGCCATGATGGGGACGGAACGCGGCGGGGCGCGCCGTCAGGCGTCGTCGGTGAGACGGCCGTCGTCGAGCCGCAGCGTCCGGTCCATGCGCGCGGCGATGGCCGGATCGTGCGTGACGATCACGAGACTCGTGCCGAGGCCGCGGTTCAACGACAGCATGAGATCGAGCACCGACTGGGCCGTCCGCCGATCGAGATTGCCGGTGGGCTCGTCGGCCAGGACGCAGTCGGGCTGCGTGACCAGGGCGCGGGCGAGCGCCGCCCGCTGGCGCTCGCCGCCGGACAGTTCGCCGGGCACATGGTCGAGGCGGGCGCCGAGGCCCACCCGCTCCAACAGGTCGCGGGCGGCTGCATGGGCGTCGCGCTCGGGGACGCGGCGGATGTAGAGCGGCATCGCAACGTTCTCGAGCGCCGTGAACTCGGGCAGCAGATGGTGAAACTGGTAGACGAATCCGAGATGCCGGTTGCGCAGATCCCCCAGTGCCCGGGCCGACAGACCGGCGATCGGCTGGCCCATCAGTTCGACGACGCCCGCCGTGGGCTCGTCGAGCCCGCCGAGGACGTGCAGCAGCGTGCTCTTGCCGGAGCCGGAAGCGCCGACGATGGCGATCGACTCTCGCGCCCGCACGTCCAGATCGACCGCCCGGAGGACCTCGACCGGCATCACGCCCTCGGCGTAGGTCCGGGCCACACCCCGGCAGCGGAGGACACAGGCGTCGGTTGCAGCGTCATTCATAGCGCAAGGCGGCCGCGGGATGGATGCGCGCGGCACGGTAGCTGGGATAGAGGGTGGCAAGCAGGCTCAGCAGCAGCGAGACGACGCCGATGGTGACGACGTCGCTCCCCACGAGCTCGGAGGGCAGTTCGCTGATGTAGTAGACGTCCTTCGCGAGGAACTGGACGCCCAGCAGCCGTTCGATGAAGGGCACGACCGTCCCGACGTTGATCGCGAGCATCACGCCGCACACGACCCCGGCGATCGTGCCGATGACCCCGATCAGCGAGCCCTGGATCATGAAGATCCGCAGGATCGCGGCCGGCGATGCGCCGAGGGTGCGCAGGATCGCGATGTCGGCCTGCTTGTCGGTGACGGCCATCACCAGCGTCGACACGATGTTGAACGCGGCGACCGCGACGATGAGCGTGAGGATCACGAACATCACGCGCTTCTCGATCTGCACGGCGCGGAAGAAATTCGCGTGGCTGCGCGTCCAGTCCGTCACCGTGACCTCCGGCGGCAGGCGGTCGGCGAGTTCGCCGCTGACCCGGGGCGCGTCGAACAGGTCGGTGAGCTTCAGGCGCACCCCGGTGACGCGATCGTCGAGGCGATAGAGCCGCTGGGCGTCGGCGAGATGCACGAGCGCAAGGCCCGCGTCGTACTCGTACATGCCGACCTCGAACACGCCGACGACCCGGAACTGCTTGATCCGGGGCAGCACCCCGGCCGCGGTCACCTGCCCCTGCGGCGCGATGACGGTGACCTTCTCGTCCATGCGCACGCCCAGCGCGCGGGCCAGTTCGGCGCCCAGCACGATCCCGAACTCGCCCGGACGCAGCGCCGTGAGCGCGCCCTTCTTCATGTTCCGGCCCAGGTCCGCGACCGTGTCCTCCAGGGCGGGATCGATGCCGCGGATCAGGGTGCCCTGCACCGTCTGGTCGAACGACAGCAATCCCTGCGCACTGACGTAGGGCGCGGCGCCCGCGACCGCGGGATTGGCGCGTGCCTGCTCGGCCAGCGCCGGCCACCCCGGCACCCCGGCGTTGTCGAGGCTCACGAGCTGTATGTGCGAGGCGACACCGAGGATGCGGGTGCGCAGCTCGCGCTGGAAGCCGTTCATCACCGACAGCACCACGATCAGGGCCGTCACACCGAGAGCAATGCCGGCCATCGACGTCATCGAGATGAAGGAGATGAAATGGTTGCGCCGCTTGGCACGGGTGTAGCGCAGGCCGACGAAGGTTTCGAAAGGAAGCAAGGCGGACCCGGGGCGTGGGGAGCCACGGATTCTGCCAGACCCCTCCGGGCAGCGTCATGCCGGCGCGCCGTTCGCGCACGGACCTTGCACGGTTCCGCGTCCGGCGGGACGTCGCTTCCCCGCTCATGAGAGACTCGGTCGTTCCCGAAACCCCGCCATGCGCTGCCTGCACCTGCTCGTTCCCGGCCTGTTCTGGCCCGACACCGCGAATCCCCATCCGTACGCCGGTCTGCGTCTGCCCTGTCTCGAGACCCTCCTCGGCAAGGGGGATCGCACCCCCGGGCGCGGCGGCGTCGAGACCTGGCTGGCGACCACGCACGGGTTCGAAGCCGGCACGGCGCCGCTTGCCGCAGTGGCCCGCTGGGGCAGCGCGCCGCCCGTGACGGCCGAATCCTGGATGTGCGCCGATCCGGTCCACCTCGAACCGCGCGGCGCGGAAGTGTTCCTCACCGCCGGCGAGGTGCTGGACATCACCGCGGACGAGGCCGGGGCCTGCGTGGCGGCCCTGAACGATTTCTTCCGCGAAGACGATCTGGCGTTCGAGGCGCTGCGGCCCGATCGCTGGGTGCTGCGCGGTCCGGCGGCGCGGATGCGGCTCACCACCACGCCCTTGTCGGAGACGCACGGCCGCGGCATCGATCCGTTGTTGCCCGGCGGCGACGACGCCCGGCCGTGGCTGCGCCGGCTCAACGAAGCCCAGATGCTGCTCCACGCCCACGAGGTCAACACGGCCCGCGAGGCTCGCGGGCAACCTGCCATCAACAGCGTGTGGTTCTCGTGGGCGGGACCGCATGCGGCACCGAAGGCGACGCCGTTCACCGACGTCTTCTCGACCGATCCCCTGGCCGCGGGGATCGCGCGGGCCGCCGGGGCAACGGTCCATGCAGAACCGGAACAGCTCCAGCCGGCGTTGGCCGCGGCAACACGAGGACAGACCTTGCTGCATCTCGGGTCGATCGGCCGCAGTGCTGCGCGCGCCGACCTCGGTCAGTGGCAGGCGGCTCTGGCGTGGCTCGACGCGGAGGTGCTGCCCGATGCGCTGCTGTCGCTGCGCAACGGCATCATCGACACGCTCGCGCTGACGGGCTTCGCCGGACGAACGGGGATGACGATCACGCTGCGCCGCCGGCACCTGCTCCGGTTCTGGCGGCGGCCCCTGGCGCTCGGTACGGCGCTCGGCAGTGCTGCGGCGCCGGCTGCTTCGGCTCGGCGCTGAGACGACGCGGCGCGGCTACCCCACCTTCAGGCCGGCGGTCAGTGCGGCGAGGTCGGCGGCGAGCGACTCGAGACGTCCGACGACCTGGTGATTGCGGCTTGCGGCGGCATGGTTGTCGTCCGCCATGGCCGCGATCCGCTCCACGTTCGAGGAGATCTCGGTGCCCGCCGTACTCTGCTCGGACATCGCCAGCGAAATGTCGGTGACCTTGACGAGCGACTGCCCGGCGGCCTCGCGGATACCGGCCAGGGCGGCCATGGCCTCCTCCACGAACTTCACCCCCTCTTCCACGCGCTCGGAACCGGCCCGCATGCCCTTCACGGCCTCGATCGTCTCGCGCTGGATGGCGTCGATCATCGTGCCGATCTCCACCGTCGCCTGACTCGTGCGCTCGGCGAGCTGGCGCACCTCGTCGGCGACCACGGCGAAACCCCGCCCCTGCTCGCCGGCGCGCGCGGCCTCGATGGCCGCGTTGAGCGCCAGCAGGTTGGTCTGGTCGGCGATGTCCTTGATGACCCGGACGACCTGACTGATCTGCTGCGAGCGCTGGCTGAGGTTCGAGATCGTCTGCGCCGTCTCCCGGACGGCCAGCGCGATGTTCGACGTCTCCTGCACGGCGCGCCGCGCCACGCCCTCTCCGTGCTCGGACAGATCGTTGGTGTGCTGGGAGAGGTCGCGCGAATCCCTCGTGTGTTCGGTCACGGTGACGAGGCTCGCCGACACCTGCTCCAGGGCGGCGGCGACGCGGGCGGCCGCATCGCTCTGCTGCGCGGAGCCCGATCGCACCTGGTCGGATTCGTGTCGCAACTGTCCGACGGCCTCGGCGATGCCGGCGGAGGCGTGTTTCACCCGCTGGACGATGCTCTGGACCCGCTCGGCCATGCCGTCGAAGGCCTGGGCGACCTCGCCCACTTCGTCGCGCGTCGCGACGTGGGTCCGGACCGAGAGATCGCCGGCGCCCATGCGCTCGGCGTCGGCAGCGAGCTTCGCCAGCGGCTTCAGTTTGCGGGCGAGCGCCAGATAGGTGAGCGCGCAGCCCACCGCAATCACCAGGGCCCCGATGCCGAACAGGATGTTGCGCATCCGCGCGGCGGGCGCATGCATCTCGTCGACATCGGCACTGGCGCCGACGATGCGCTTCCAGGGATCGAAGCGCGCGAAGACGTACAGCCGGCCGTTCGCCGCCGTCGCCCCCTCGCCCGCCGCGAGGACGGCTGCCAGGTCGGCGAGTTCGGCGTCTCCGGTGACCTTCCGCCCTTTCGCCTGCGGGTGGACGACGAGCGCACCCCGTCCGGGCCCGTCGCTGCCGTCCAGCACGAAGTAGTGGCCGCGTTGGCCGATGCGCGCAGCGCCCAGCGCCTCGTACATGTGGGCCAGGCCGTCGGTCACGTCGAAGCCGACGTAGAGGATCGCGAACGTCCGTCCCGACGCATCCCGGATGGGCACGTACTTGGACATGTAGTCGCGACCGAACAGGTGAGCCATGCCGAGATAGGGCCGGCCCTGCATCATCGATTCGAAGGCGGGATGCCTGGCGCCGAGCATCGTCCCCAGGGCGCGGCTGCCGTCTTCCTTGCGGACCGAGGTCGTCACCCGGATGAAGTCGTCGCCGAGGCGGGCGAACACGGTGGCCGTCCCGCCGGTCTGGCGGCTGAACGCATCGACCTCGCGGAACTCCTGGTTCAGCGGGCCGGAAGCGGCCACGAGCAGCGGCACCGCGCGGCCGCCCATGTCCACGGTGCGGGAACCATCGATCCTCAGCCCTTCACCGATCATGGTGTCGAACACCTTGCTGACGCGGTCGGCATTGACGCGCGCGGTCCGGTCGAAGGTCTCGAGCTGATCCCGGATGAGTCCGACCCGGGCTGCCATTTCGTGCTCGGAGGCGGTGTCGACGGCGGCGGCGGCCTGCCAGTACGCGACCAACGACATGGTCACGACGGCGGCGACCAGGACGATGCAGGCGAGAACGGAGACTTGACGGGCAATGCTGGTGCGGCGGGCAAGGGACATGGGACTTTCACTCCTGTGGGGGGCTGCGGACGACCATCAGGCAGTGGCACGGAGCGGTGCCTGCTGCACTCGACGAGGTGGGGAAATGTTCGGGCGCCTGCCGGGCTCCCCGGGATCCGGCATGGCCGGGTGCAGGACACGGTCCTGCACCCGGACCCCGTGCGCCGCGACCCCGTGGAGCGCAGTGCCCCCCAGCCGACTTCGGTATCCAGGACGGTAATATCGGGCCGCCTCGGAACGACTTGATGTCCGTTCCCCGAGACCTTCCTCCCGCCACACCCGCCCCCGATGCAAGACGCCACCGTCCGCCGTTCCCTGATCCAACGCCCCTTCGCCCCCGACGCGGTGACCCGTCTGGTCGACGCCGGCCTGCGGCCCCTGCTGGCCCGGCTCTACGCCGCGCGCGGCATCCGCTCGGCCGATGAGCTCGCCACCCGCCTCGAGGACCTCGAACCGGTCACCTCGCTCCTGCATGCCGACGCCATGGCGGCATGGCTCGCGGACGCGATCGTCGCCGGGCGCCGGCTGCTGATCGTCGGCGACTACGATGCGGACGGCGCGACGGCCTCGGCCGTGGGCTACCTCGCCCTGTCGCGTTTCGGCGCCCGGGTCGAGACCCTGGTCCCGAACCGATTCGAGTACGGCTACGGCCTCACGCCGGAGATCGTCCGCATCGCCGCCGAGCGCCGGCCGGACGTCATCGTCACCGTCGACAACGGCATCGCGAGTCACGAGGGCGTGGCGGAGGCGAAGCGGCTCGGCATCGACGTGCTCGTGACGGACCATCACCTGCCCGGTGCGACGCTCCCGGAGGCGGCCGTCATCGTGAATCCGAACCAGCCCGGCTGCCCGTTCCGCAGCAAGCACCTGGCGGGAGTCGGCGTGATGTTCTATGTGATGGTGGCGCTGCGCGCCGAACTGCGCCGGCGGGGCACCTTCGGCACCTCGGAGGCTCCCAATCTCGCGGAACTGCTCGACCTCGTGGCGCTGGGTACGGTGGCCGATGTGGTCAGACTGGATCGCAACAACCGCATCCTCGTCGCCCAGGGCCTCAAGCGCATGCGGGCCGGACGGGCGCGGCCGGGCATCGACGCACTCGCCCGCGCCGCCCGCCGCCCGCTCGCGAACGCGACGTGCGAGGACATCGGGTTCACGCTCGGGCCGCGCCTCAACGCCGCGGGTCGGCTCGACGACATGTCCCAGGGCATCGAGTGCCTGATCACGACGGACGCGCATCGCGCCGACGAACTCGCCGGGCAGCTCGACCGCCTGAACCGCGAGCGGCGCGGCATCGAAGCCGACATGCAGGAGGCCGCCGTGGCCGCGCTGTCCCGGGTGTCGGTGGGCGACTCCTATTCGCTCGTCCTGCACGAAGGCGACTGGCATCCGGGCGTCGTCGGCCTGCTCGCCTCGCGGCTGCGGGAGCGCTACCACCGGCCGACCTTCTGCTTCGCCGCCGGCACGAACGGCGAACTGAAGGGCTCCGGCCGCTCGGTCCCCGCGCTGCACCTGCGCGACGCGCTCGACCGCCTGGATCGCCGTCACCCCGGACTCATGATCCGGTTCGGCGGACACGCGGCCGCGGCCGGACTCGGTCTCCGGGTCGAGTCTTTCGAGGCGTTCCGCGACGCCTTCGAAGCGACCGCGCGCGAGCTGCTCACGCCGGCCGACCTGGAGCAGGTCATCGAGACCGACGGCCCGCTCGACGCCGCGGCAATGACGCTCGATGCGGCCGAAGCGCTGCGCGACCAGGTCTGGGGCCAGGGATTCGCGCCGCCCCTGTTCTCGGACGAGTTCCGCGTCGAGTCCCAGCGCATCGTGGGCGGTTCCCATCTCCGGCTGTCGGTCCGGCCGGCTTCCGCAGGCGGCCGCTCGCCGGCGTACGCGGCGATGCTCTTCCGCCGGTCCGAACCGATCGCCGACCGCATCCTGGCGGCCTACCGCCTCGACGTGAACGAGTGGAACGGCGAACGCACGGTGCAGCTCGTGCTGAACCACTGGGAACCCGTGTGACGCCGGCTGCCCCGCGCTCGACACCTTCCTCGCCCGCCCCGCGATCGGCTTGCGGATCAGGGCCGAGCGCGGATTCGGGCCCTTCGAGGCCGTGAATCCACGGCAGATCCGGCTCATGATCGTCCGGATCCCCGGCATCAATCTCTCGCGGTGCATCTGCTTGCCCCGCGTGAGGGTGCGGCACGGCGCGCTGCCGCCCGGCGGCCTGGTCCCGATCGCGTCGACCGCGAGGTCGGGCTTCAAGCGCGTGGCGGCGGGCGTGACCGGTGGCGCCAGCCTCGCTCGCCGTCGCGCCGGCCCGATGGCGGCCACGCTCGCGGGTGCCCCGGTCACGGTCGTCGCGCGCCAAACGGCGCCGGGATGGCGGCGCGAGTGCCTTCGCAGAGGCAAACCGTTAAACTCGCGGTCTTTTCCCGCAGCGACACGCACCACACCTCCATGGAACCCGAACGCCTCAACGCCATCTCGCAGCACATCGATGATCTCGGCACCCGTGCCGGCGAACTCCGGAGGTATCTTTGACTTCGATGCCAAGCGCGCCCGCCTGGCCGAAGTCGTCCGCCTGACGGAAGACCCGAAGGTCTGGGACGACCCGAAACGGGCCCAGGACCTGGGCAAGGAGCGCAAGTCGCTCGAGGGCATCGTCCTGACGCTGGACCGGATCGCCAGCGCCCTGTCGGACGGCCGCGAACTGTATGACCTCGCCCGTGCGGACGAGGACGACGCCACGCTCGAATCCGTCGAGGGCGACGTGGATGCGGTGGAAAAGCTCGTGGCCGATCTCGAGTTCCGCCGGATGTTCAACAACCCGATGGATCCGAACACCTGCTTCCTGGACATCCAGACGGGGGCCGGCGGCACCGAGGCCCAGGACTGGGCCTCGATGCTGGAGCGGATGTACATCAAGTTCTGCGAGCGCCGCGGTTTCGGGATCGAGATCCTCGAGGAATCGCCCGGCGAAGTGGCGGGCATCAAGAGCGCCACGCTGAAGGTCACCGGCGACCACGCGTACGGCACGCTGCGCACCGAGACCGGCGTGCATCGTCTCGTGCGCAAGTCGCCCTTCGATTCCAACGCCCGCCGGCACACGTCGTTCGCGAGCGTGTTCGTCTATCCGGAAGTCGACGACTCCATCGAGGTCGAGATCAACCCCGCGGACCTGCGCATCGACACCTTCCGCGCCAGCGGCGCCGGCGGCCAGCACATCAACAAGACCGACTCCGCCATCCGCATCACGCACCTGCCCACGAACATCGTCGTGCAGTGCCAGAACGACCGCTCGCAGCATCGCAACCGGGCCGAGGCCATGGCGATGCTGAAGGCGCGCCTGTACGAGCTCGAACTGCGCAAGCGCAACGAGGAGAAGCAGGCCCTGGAGGATTCCAAGACCGACATCGGCTGGGGCCACCAGATCCGCTCCTACGTGCTGGACCAGTCGCGCATCAAGGATCTGCGCACGAACGTGGAGGTCGGCAACACCCAGGCCGTGCTGGACGGCGACCTGGACGGCTTCATCACCGCGAGTCTCAAACAGGGCGTCTGACCGCCGTCGGGCGCGTAGGGCCCGTCCCTGCGCCCGCTGCCGCCGCCCCTCATTCCACCTGCCCACGCCCAGCCATCATGTCCGACACCCAGCCGACCGTCCCGACCGACACCAACCAGATCATCGAGGAGCGGCGCGCCAAACTCACCGCACTGCGCGAGCAGGGCAACCCCTTCCCCAACGACTTCCGGCGCGAACACCTCGCGGGGGATCTCCAGCGCGACCACGACGGCAAACCGAACGAGGTGCTCGAGCCCGCCGCCGTGCACGTGTGCCTGGCCGGCCGGATGATGCTGAAGCGCGTGATGGGCAAGGCGAGTTTCGCAACGCTGCAGGACATGTCCGGGCGCATCCAGATCTACGTGACGAACGACGGCGTGGGCGCGGACGTGCACGACGCGTTCAAGCACTGGGATCTCGGCGACATCCTCGGCGCCGAAGGTCTGCTGTTCCGCACGCGCACCGGCGAACTCACGATCAAGGTGAGTCGCCTGCGGCTGCTGTCCAAGGCGCTGCGGCCGATGCCCGAGAAGTTCCACGGCCTCACCGACCAGGAGCAGAAGTACCGTCAGCGCTACGTCGACCTGATGACCTCGGAGGAGACCCGCAAGACCTTCATCGCACGCTCCCGGGTGATCCAGGGCGTGCGCGAGTTCCTCGTCGAGCGCGGCTACCTCGAGGTCGAGACGCCGATGATGCACCCGATCCCGGGCGGCGCCGCCGCGCGGCCGTTCGTGACGCACCACAACGCGCTCGACATGCAGCTCTACCTGCGGATCGCGCCGGAGCTGTACCTGAAGCGCCTGGTCGTCGGCGGGCTCGAGAAGGTGTTCGAGATCAACCGCAATTTCCGCAACGAGGGCATCTCGACCCGGCACAACCCCGAGTTCACGATGCTCGAGTTCTACGAGGCGTACCGCGACTACGAGTACCTGATGGACCT
>JAXMFE010000011.1:0-205314 GCA_046347985.1 Burkholderiales bacterium | reverse complement strand
ACGCCGCCGCCCACGGTGCCGTAGACGCTCATCCGTCCTTTCGCGCTCTCCCGTCCCGCGAAGGTGTTGACGGCGGCGATGCGCCAGCCGTCCTGCACGTACACGAATGCCGGGCTGCCGGAATCTCCTCCCGCCAGACCGGCCTCGCCGGTCAGCAGTCGACCGCTCCCGTTGCTCCGATGGGCCAGCGGGCTGTCGAATCGGTACACGTAGATGGCTTTCGGCCCGATGCCCATGAACGCCTCGACCCCGCAGTTCTCCTCGCCCATGGTGAAGGCAAAGCACTCCGCGACGTTGGCGCCCGAGCGCTTGACGCTGGGGTTGGGCGACTCGGTGACGCCCACCGTGCCGATGCCGCCGCCGCCATAGCCCACGAAGGTGAGGACGGCGCCCTGCGGGAGCTCCTCGTCGTACAAGCCGTAGATGGGTACGCCGGCCGGCACGGGCTCCGCCAGTTTCAGGACGGCAATGTCGTACTCGCCGCCGTGCCGGAAACCCTCGGCGCCGCGATAGCCGGGACGGATGAAGACGGCCTCCACGGCGATGCGATGGGTGAGATCGCCCCCGAAATTCAGGTTGAAGGTGATGTCCTCGGGCGCACGGCCGCTGACGACATGCGCTGCGGTGAGGACGTAGTTCGTGGCGATCAATGCCCCGGAGTACGTGCCTCCGCCCACGGAGATGCTGCCGACGCCTGCCCACGCCGAATCCATGGCGTTCGGATCGACCTCCCCATCCACGATGGCGAGCGCGGACGAAATCGTCATGACCCAGAGCAGGATCCCCAGGACGAGGTTCAACCAGCCGTGACCGCCGTGAATTCCGCCGTGTCTCATCGTGTCGGGTCGCATGGACCTGGGTTCAGTCGTGGCTTGCGCCGAGCAACGCGTGCAGCGCCACCGCCGCGTCCTCGACGCCGGAGGGGGCAGGACATCGCGGCGCAGGCAACGCGGTCAATGCATTCAAAGTGGAGACGAAAGCCCCCAACATCAATGCCGCCACCGGCAGGCTCATGCATCGGCCGTGCTCGGCCAGCCATTGGGCGAGCCAGGGCTCCTCGGGCCATCCGTCCCGGGGCAGGTACAGGACCGGCCGGCCGTTCACCGCGGCTTCGGCCACGGTGCCGTATCCCAGCTTGGTCACGATCGCATCGACGCTGGCGAGGAGGTCGATGTACGACAGGCCCAGACCATCGACGGCGACGACGTCGGGGTGCTCCCCTTTCAGGCTCATTCCGGCCAGAACACGCCAGCCGGGCAACCTCGGCCAGCGGCCCACGTCGACGTCGAACGAGAAGCCGCCGAGCGACATCAGGGCGAGCCGCACGTCGCCAGGCAGACCGAGGGCGCGACGGAGTTCGCCCGCGCGATTGCGGCCGACCCGCGCAATGGGGCCGATGCCCGACACGTTGCCCAACCCCTGCATCGGCATCGACGGCGCCGGCGCGAGGAAGCTCGTCGCCGACCGGTAGGCCTCGCGGATCTGCCCTTCGATGGCAGCAGCGTCGACGCGATCGTGGCAGTAGTGCCGAAAAATGTCGGCCCAATGCAGGCAGCAAAGCGCAGCGGACGGGACGCCGATTCGTGCGGCCGCCGCCAGGGACAGGTAGGGAATGTTTCCCAGCAGCAGGCTCGGGGACAGCGCTTCGAGATCCGCGGCGGCACCGGCCACGGCCTCGGACCAGCGGCCGTGCAGCGAACGGTAGTAGTCGTAGCTGGCGTCGGCGTCCACCGACAGCGCGTCATTCATCGCCATGCCGAGATCGAGGGAGACGCTCACGTGCTCGAACGGCGCCCGGAAGTGCTCGGCCAGTCTGGCAGGCGGCGCCGTCGACCGGAGTGTGACGCGCAAGTCGGGACGTCGTTCGCGCAGCCGGTTGACGACCGGCGCCGTCATCGCGACGTGGCCGAACCCGTGCGCCGAAACGTCGACGACGAGATGCGCGCGGCGGTCGCGCGAGTGATGCGGCGACCGCATCACTCGGGAAAGTCGGCGTCGTACTTCGGAGACAGTTCGCTGGCCGCCTCGACGAATCCCGCACGGGGCGGTTCGGGAATGAAGTTCCCGAAATCCGAAGGCAGATTGAATTCGGCCCACTCGTGGGCATTGGGATCACCCGCGGCGTCGGGGTGAGGAGACCATTGGAAGAACTTCATCGCAGCGGGACCGAATCGATTGTATTGATAGGTATAGGCAAGTATCGGGCCGCAGGATTGCCGTCTCGTGACGGGGGTCGATCGAACGCCGATTTCCTGCTCGATCGAGGCGCTCGACGCGAAATGCCCCCCCTCTCGGACCGGGTCGGATCTCGAGTCGTGTCCGGTTTGCCGTTCGTTCCGCGGTCCGCCGACCGAGTCCGGGACCAGGGCGGTCGCGGCCCACGGTCGCATGCCGTCGTCGTTGATCCAAAGCAATTACGCGAACGGAACCTGAGGGTATGGTCCCGGCACCTCGACGCGCCGGGGACGGAGCGCCGGGTCACGCGGGCTTCGAGCGCGGGGTGGTCTGCCGCGCGGTCCGAAATACTGTACATTTATTCACCCACCGCCCAGTCACACCCTTCACATGAAAACGCGCGAATCCCCCGCCACTGCCGTGGTCACCGCTTCCCTGCCCGCGCAGGAAATCTCCGCCGAAGTCCTGGTCGAGAAATACGCGAAGGAACCCGAGACGTCACTCGATGACGTTCGCCGCCGTGTGGCGCGTGCCCTCGCCGCCGTGGAACCGGAGGAGCGCCGCGCTCACTGGGAAGCCAGGTTCTTCGAAGCGCAGGAACGGGGCTTCGTGCCGGCCGGACGCATCAACTCGGCGGCCGGCACGTCACTCGCCGCGACGCTCATCAACTGCTTCGTGCAACCCATCGGCGACTCCATCACCGAAACGGTCGACGGGCGCCCGGGCATCTACACCGCGCTGGCCGAAGCCGCCGAGACCATGCGCCGCGGTGGCGGTGTGGGTTACGACTTCTCGTCGATCCGCCCGCAGGGGGCGTTCGTCCGCGGCACGATGTCCCGCGCCAGCGGACCGGTGTCGTACATGCGGGTGTTCGACCGCTCGTGTGAAACGGTCGAATCGGCGGGCGCGCGGCGCGGTGCACAGATGGGCGTCCTGCGATGCGACCACCCGGACATCGAGGACTTCATCCACGCGAAGGATCGCGGCGACCTGACGAACTTCAACGTGTCGGTGGGCGTCACCGACGAGTTCATGCGCGCCGTGGAAACCGATGCCGAGGTCGAACTCGCCCACAAGGCGGAACCCGCCACCGACGTGAAGGCCGCCGGCGCATACCGGCGCAATGACGGCCTCTGGGTCTACCGCAAGGTCCCGGCACGCGAGCTGTGGGATCAGATCATGCGCTCCACGTACGACCACGCCGAACCGGGCGTGCTGTTCCTCGATCGCATGAACCGGGACAACAACCTCTACTACTGCGAGACCATCGAGAGCACGAACCCTTGCGCGGAGCAACCGCTCCCGCCGTACGGCTGCTGCGATCTGGGTTCGATCAACCTCACCCGGTACGTGCGCGACGCCTTCACCGATACGGCACGATTCGACTTCGAGGCGTTCGCCGACGCGGTGCCGGTCGCCATCCGGATGCTCGACAACGTCCTCGACGTCACGACCTGGCCGCTGCCTCAGCAGCAGGCCGAAGCGATGGCGAAACGCCGGGTCGGGCTCGGCTTCACCGGCCTGGGCGACGCGCTGATCATGCTTCGGCTGCGCTACGACACGCCCGACGCGATCGCGATGGCCACGAAGATTTCCGAGTGCATGCGCGACAGCGCGTACCTCGCCTCGGTCGACCTCGCGAAGGAACGCGGCGCCTTTCCGCTCTTCAATGCCGACCTGTACCTGTCCGGGGGCAATTTCGCGTCCCGGCTGCCCGCGGACGTCAAGCAGAAGATCCGTACCCACGGCATCCGCAATTCGCACCTGCTTTCCATTGCGCCGACGGGCACGATCAGCCTTGCCTTCGCGGACAACGCGTCCAACGGCATCGAGCCGCCCTTCTCGTGGACCTACACGCGCCGCAAGCGCATGGCCGACGGCACGTGGAAGGAGCACCAGGTGGAGGACTACGCGTGGCGGCTGTATCGCCACCTCGGCGGAGACGTGAAGCACCTGCCGGACTACTTCGTGACGGCACTGTCCATTTCCGCCGCGGCCCACAAGGACATGGTTGCCGCCGTGGCGCCGACCATCGACACCAGCATCTCCAAGACGGTGAACGTGCCGGCGGACTATCCCTACGCGGATTTCGAGGATCTCTACCTGTCCGCCTGGCGTGCCGGCCTCAAGGGCCTCGCGACGTACCGGCCCAATTCCGTGCTTGGGTCGGTCCTGTCGGTCACCCCCGCCGAACCCGCTCCGGAAGCGAAGCCCGCCCCGAGCGACGTCCATCTCGACGAGGCGAATCGCCGTCTGTCCATCAAGTCGCTGCCGATGCCGGTGCTGTCGTCGCTCGTGTGGCCCGGACGCCCGGAACTGCCCGCCGGCAATCCCGCGTGGACGTTCATGATTCCCCATCCCGGCGGCGAGTTCGCGCTCTTCGTCGGCCACGTCGAGAACGAGGGGCGCGCCTTCCCGTTCGAGGTCTGGGTCAACGGGGCCGAACAACCCCGCGGTCTCGGTGCCGTGGCCAAGACCCTGTCGATGGACATGCGCGCAAACGATCGTGCATGGCTCAAGCTGAAGCTCGACGTGCTGTCGAAGACCCCGGGCGAGACTTCGTTCGAACTGCCGTTCCCGCCCTCCGGGGAGCGACGCCTCGTTCCGAGCGTGGTGGCCGGTCTCGCCCAGGTGATCCGCTGGCGCTGCGACAAGCTCGGCGCGCTGGACGAGAAGCAGCCGGATCTGCTGTCCCCCGGCGGCCGGCCGCATCCGGTCCTGGAGGCCATGTTCGCGGTGGCCGAACCCAAGACGGGCACGGACGGGACCCTGTCCTGGACCGTGGACATCCAGAACCCGGCCTCGGGTGAGGATTTCGTGCTCGGCGTCAAGGAGATCACCCTGCCGGACGGCGTGACCCGCCCCTACGCCATGTTCCTGTCGGGCCACTACCCGCGCGCCCTGGACGGTCTGGCCCGCCTGCTGTCCCTGGACATGCGCGTGATCGATCCCGCCTGGATCGGCATGAAGCTGCGCAAGCTTCTGCATTGGTCCGAGCCGCTCGGCGACTTCATGGCGTTCGTGCCGGGCGAGCGGCGGCAGACGAACTACCCGTCCACGGTGGCGTACGTGGCGCGGCTGCTCGTCCATCGCTACGCGATGCTCGGCGTGCTGGACGAAACCGGACTGCCGACGCGCGAGATGGGCTTGCTCGAGTCGCCGCGGGAAACCGGCGAAGCGCGGATCCAGCCCGGCGCCCTGTGCGGGGAATGCGGCAACCAGACGGTGATTCGCAAGGACGGCTGCGACTTCTGCACGGCGTGCGGCGCCGTGGGGACCTGCGGCTAGTCGGCGTACGCAAGCCGCCGCTTCCTCCACGCCGGTCCGCCGCACGGGCGTGGATTGCCGTGCCCGGTTCATGCCCGGGCACGAACCGAACGAGGATGCCGGCCTGCGCGGCGCAAACGCCCGACAGAAATCCGGACCGCCCCCCTGCCGGTATGCCGGGCGCATTCCGGCCGGTCCGGCCAGGCGCGAAGCGCCTGCAAGCCGCCTCCCCGGCCGGGCCGACGCGATCCACGCCGCCCGACACGTCATGACATCCGGGTCCGGGCACAACCGATGCTAAGTTTTGACTTTATGCATCCGTTATAAATAATCCCGGGCATCCCGGATCGCCTTGCAGCCGGACTGCGGGCGCCTCGCCCCCAACACGAATGGAGTGAACGACCATGTGGACGAAGTCCCTCTGCGCGCTCGGCGTCCTGACCCTGAGCGCGTCCGCCCTGGCGCAGGTCCCGACCGCGCCGCGGCGTACCGGCGTGTACGTCTACGGCAGCATCGGTGCCTCGCAAGGCAATGACCGCTCGGCCTCGCTGGATCGCGCGACCGCCAATCTGGGCGTCGGGCCGATCGCGACGATCGACGGCAAGCGGATGGTCGGCGGCGCGACGATCGGCTACCGGATGAACAGCTACTTCGGTCTGGAAGCGGGCTACATGGACCTCGGTCGCATGGAACTGCGTGCCACGGACTCGACGGGGGCGGGCAATTTCACGTCGCAGACGAAGATCCGCGGCGCCCATGCCGCGATCGTCGGCTACCTGCCGACCACCGAGGATTCGGCCGTCTACGCGAAATTCGGTTCGGTCTGGTCGCGGACCCGGTACGAGGCATCCGACGGCTTCAAGGATTCGTCGAGCACGGTCCGCACGTACTGGGGGCTGGGCCTTCAGGTCTTCTTCGACCGGCAGATCTTCGGTCGCGCCGAGTATCTCCGCTTCCCGTCCCTCGGCTCCACGTACAGCGGCAACGCGGCCTTCAACCACTACAACCTGGCGCTCGGCTACCTGTTCTGAATTCGGGGCGGCGACGCTGCCCCGATCGGCCCGGCGCGGTGGCACGGGTTGATCGGGGAGTCCGAGTCCCGCTCCCTTCCCCTCGATCCGGTGACGCTCCCGGGTCCTCCATCCGCGGGCGCCTGACCTGACGACGCCTGATCAATGCAGGTGTCGCGCGGCTTCCGGGCTGGCCGCTTCCGCCGACAGTCCTCTCGTTCCCGGCGCAGGCGATTCGACCACGAGCGGCTCGCGCCGCAGATGGAAGGTGAAGACGGCACCACCATCGGGTGAGTTCGCCGCGGTGATGGCGCCGCCATGCTGGTGGATGATCTCGCGCGTGATGGCCAGGCCCAGGCCCGTTCCACCGGCCCCGCTCTTGGTCTTGCTGCTTTGTACGAACTTGTCGAAGATCTCCTCGAGTTCGCCGTCCGGGATGCCCACACCCTGGTCGATCACGTCGACCTGGATCGCGTCGGCCACCCCCTCGTCGTCGCGGCGTCGCCCGGCAGGCAGGACGTAGTCGCTGACCCGGACGGTGATCTTCTTGCCGGCCGGCGTGAACTTGATCGCATTGGACAGCAGGTTGCGCATCACCTGACCGATCCGCAACTGGTCGCACCACACCCGCTGATCGCGCACCCGGTAGTCGGTCTCGATGGTCAGTTCGGCGCGGGTGGCCACCATCTCGAGTTCGGCCAGTGCCGTGGTCATGATGGCGCCGAAATTCACGATGCCGAAGTCGTACCGCATCTTTCCCGATTCGAGCTTGGCGAGATCCAGCAGATCGTTGAGCAGGCGCAACAGCCGCTGGGCGCTCTGGTCGATCCGCCCCAGGTAGCCGTCGAGCTTCTCCACCGTCACGCTGCCACCGGCGATCTTGTCGAGCCCGAGCTTGGAGAACGACAGGATCGCGTGCATGGGCGTGCGCAGTTCATGCGACATGTTCGCGAGGAATTCGGACTTCGCGTGATTGGCGGCCTCGGCCGCTTCCTTGGCCTTCACGAGTTCCTGCGTGCGATCCTCGACCAGCTGCTGGAGGTTGTCGCGGTGATTGCGCAGTTCCTCCTTGACCCGCACTTCCTCGGTGATGTCGCGGCCCACGCCGCGATAGCCGGCGAATTCCCCCCAGGTGTCGATCAGCGGCTCGCCGCTGATGGTCAGGTAGCGGATCGCGCCGGACGCATCCGAGCGGCGAAGCAGGCAATCGTGGAAGGGTTCGTGACGATCGAGCATGGCCTGGTGACGGATCCAGTCGTCGTCGCCCACCGGCGGCATGGCGCCGTCCACTTCCCACCGGCGCTTCCCGATCAGGCTCGCGGCCGAGTCACCCGCGTTGCCCTCCGCCGAGCCTTCGGACACCTGCGTGAACCGCAGACCCGCATCCTGTTCCCAGAACCAGTCCGACGAAAGTTGAGTCAGGCCGCGGAAACGCGCTTCGCTCTCGCGCAGGGCCGCTTCGGCCTGGGAACGTTCCTCTTCGATGTCGGCGCTGCGAACCGCAACGGCCAGTGCCTCGCCGATTTCCGACAGCATGGTGATCTCGTGTTCGCGCCAGCGATGAGCGTCTGCATACGCGATGCTGAGACCGCCGATCAGACGATCGCCCTGGTTCATCGGCACCATGATGCTCGAACGCACACCCTGGGATTCGAGCGCTGCGCGTTCGCTCTCGTCGAGCAGTTCGGACTCGACATCGGCGATGGCCACCGTCCGATTCACCCGCCAGGCCTCGCGCCACCGGGGCAGTTCATTCACGCCGACGCGTGCGCCGACGAGATTGGTCAACGTCGGCGGCGCGCTGCAGCACGTGGCGATCAGTGCGCCGGCGTGGTCGGCCGCCCAGTACGTGACGCGGCCGCCACGGAACAGCATCTGAAGATCGTCAGTCGCTTTCTCGATCACGTTGTAGACGTGATCACCGGCGGTGATGCGGCTTGACACCAGGTTCACCATCCTCAGCCGCAGTTCGCTCTCCTTGAGCGCCGCTTCGGCCCGTTGCCGTTCCTGCTCGACACGTTCCTGTCGCACGGCCACGGCCAGATATTCTCCAGCCTCGACGACCGTGCGCACGTCGTGCTCGTCCCACTGCCGGGGCGCGGGACTGGCGATCCACATGACCGAAACGATTTCGCCGTCCTGCCGGATCGGCACTTCGATGGAGGCCCGGGCACCGTGCAGCATCGCCGCGAGGATCGCCGGGAACCAGGGGCTCCCGCCGGAATCGGTCACGGCGACCACGGGCTCGGAGCTGCGGGAGGCGAGATACACCTCCGTCGCATCGTGGCTGACCGTCACCCCCGACAACGGGCGAAGCGCGCCGCGCGAAGAGGAGAACGGCACCTTCAGAACGCGGCCCACTTCCACCTGCATGTACGACACCCGGGCGAACGGGAAGCACACGGCGAGGCCCTCGACGGCCGCGGTCAGCACATCGTCGAGCGCCGCGCCCCGCGCCATGGCGCCGGCGATGGCATTGAGCGCATTGAGACGGCTCTCGTTCCGTGCAAGGGCGTTCTGCGTCTCCTGCAATTGCGTGACATCCGTCATCACGCCGACGAGGTATTCGCTGCCATCCGGCAAGGTGATGGCGCACTTGCTCTTGTACCAGGCCGTCGTGCGGCCGCCCTCGGACGTTCGCACGTCATGGAAGAACATCGGCTGATCGGCCGCGAAGACGGCCTCGTCTTCCTTCAAGTAAGCAGCGAACCGTTCCGGCGGCGTGTGGTCTCCCAACGTATTGCCGATGGCCGCAGCCGACGTCTGTCCTGTCGCCTGGCCGACCGCATCGTTGACCAGAACGAAGCGGTGCTGACGATCCTTGACGAAGACCGGGCTGGGAATGGCGTTGAGGATGGCCTCGACGAAACGTCGGCTCTTCTCCGCGTCGACGGCCGCACGCTTCGCGTCCGTGATGTCGATGTTGACGCCGACGATGTAGCGCGTCCCGTCCTGGAGCGTGACCCCCCGCTTGGTCCGGTTCATCCAGCGATCCGTTCCATCGAAGATCTTCAGGTTCGATTCCCACGTGAGCGGGGTCGGCGATCGGAGCGCCTGGTCGTCCTGGTCGAAGGAGATCGCGGCCCAATCCGGCGTCGTCACGTCCTTGTCGGTTCGTCCGAGAATCTCCTCGGGCTGGCGACCGAAGATCTGGCAGAAGGCCTCGTTGACGATCACCCAGCGATGCTGCTCGTCCTTCACGAACACCGGCTGCGGGATGGAATCGAGCACGACACGCAGGAATTGCTGGCTCCGTTCCAGATCCAGCGATATCTGGCGCGTGGCGGTGATGTCGGTCATCGATCCGACGACGAATTCGCTGCCGTCGGGCAGCCGGAACGAGCGCTTGCTCTTGTGAAAATAGGTACCGGGCTCGACCCCCTCCGTGGTGCGCAGGGCGTCTTCGATGACGATCGGCGTCGACGACGCGAATGCCGCATCGTCCTGTTCGTAGACCTGACGGACCGCGGCGACGTCGTCGAAGAAGTCCTCGTCGCACCGGCCGACGATCTCCTCGGGCGAACGGCCGTTGAACACGCTCTGGCAATAGGCGTCGTTCACGAGGACCCACCGATGCTTCCTGTCCTTCACGAAAACCGGATTCGGCAACGCATTGAGCAGCGCGCAGGAAGCTGCGGCTCTGCTCGGCGGTCTGTTCGGCGCGAGCTTCACGCGCGTGATGTCGGCCGCGGTCTCCACCAACCCGGCGGCACCGTCGGGCAGCACGACACGCGCGACTGGTTCTTGATGACCCACCGCGGCCGCCCGTCCCGGTCGAGATCTTCATCCTCGACAAGGATGTCCTGCCCCTGCAAAGACCGCCTGTCCCCGGCCTCGCCGCCCCGCATCTTCGGGACGCGTGGGCAGCGCGTCGCGCTGGCCGAGCATGACTCGCGGGTGCCCCGTCCACTCGCAGAAGGCGCGGTTCATCGAGCAGCAGCCGGTGATCGGCGCCCTTGACGAAGATCGGGTTGCGGAGGTTGTCGAGCATCGCTCTCCATGAACTCGGCCGCGGACCATGTCGCGTTCCGCGTTCTTTGACGCCGTGATGTCGAGCGTGACGGTGACGAGGTGGCGCGTGCCGCCGCCCAGCGAGGCGGCGCGGCACAGAAGCTTCAGGAACCAGCAGGGGGCGCCGTCGAGTGTGCGGGACCTGTGCTCGAAGGCCATGAGTTCGCCCGAGGCGAGGGCACGACGGTTCCGTCGCCAATCGTCGCGAGCACCTCGGACGGATAGAGGTCCGCATCGGTCTTGCCGATGACTTCGGAGATCGGCCGGCCGACGTGCCGGCAGACGGCTTCGTTGGCCACGACGTAGCGTCCCTGCTCGTCCTTCGCCTGGATCTGCGCCGGCGCAGTGTCGATGACCAGTTGCAGGAATGCCGCGCTGCGCTCCTGCGCGAGATGGGCCTCGCGCTCCCGCGTGATGTCGCGCACCGTCCCGACGTAGCCGATCAGGACGCGCCCTTCGCGCAGCGGAGCCGCCTTGCCATGCACCCAGACGATCGGCCGGCCGGGGCTCTGCATGCGGAATTCGGCATCGAACTCGGCGCCCGCCGCGATGGCCTCGTACCAGGAGCCCTGCACGCGAGTCCGGTCTTCGGGCACCACCACCGAGAACCATTGCACCGTCGACACCGACTTCGTCGGCAGCCCTGAAATCTCGGCCAGCCGCGCATTGCAGTGAAACTGTGCACTGTCGAGATCGGTGTGGAACACGCCGATGGGCGACTGGTCGTGGATCGCCTGGAGTTCGGCGGTGTGGCGTTCCAGTTCACGCGTCATGCGGCCCGCTTGCGCGACTGCCCAGTCCCGGCGCCGAGCGAGCGTGGCGGCCAGTCCCACGATGGCCAACGTCGCCACGATGCTGATGAACAACGTCGATTGCCCGGCGGCGCCGCCGGTCTCCGCGACAAAGGCCGGCGTCGCGTGGAAGACCACGTGAATCGGTCGCCCGCCGAATGACAGCGAGCGCTCCGTGGAGGGCAGACCGGCGTGGACGGTGCCCAGGGTGTAGGTGGGTGCATCGCGCGGCCCATCGTATTCCCAGACGGTGACCGCGACGCCCGGATCGCGTCCCCACAGCGATTCGAGGAGCTCGCTCAGGTGATAGGTGACGTAGACCCACCCGCGGAGCGCGGCCTTGCGCTGCGCGGGCGTTTCCACGGGAACGCGAGGCGCATACACCGCCGAGAAGGCAACGTGGCCGGTCCTGTCCGGTGTCGCCCCGTCGGTCATGAGCGCCAACGGTTCGCTCACGGCGGCCATGCCGGTATCGCGGGCAATGAGCATGGGTTCCCGACGATTCGGGATGGTCAGGACGTCGCGTCCCAGCAGACCCACGTTTCCCGCGTTCTGCGGATAGAAGGCGGTGATGGCGGAATACTCCGGCCGCGACCCCGGCGGATTGATGCGGTAGTCGGACGGAGCGCCGTTCGCTCGCATCGCCCGCTCGTGGGCGGCGCGATCGCGCCCGCTCAGGTAGGCGGCAAACCCGCTGCCGCGGGTCCCGGGGGTAACGGTCGATGGGCGAGAACCGGCTCACGAATCCGCGCCAGGCGGACTCGGAAATGGCATCGGTGACCGACATGAGGCCCGCCAGGCTGACCAGGTAGTGCTCGTAGGCGCGGAATCGCTCGCCCAGCTTGCCGATCAACTCCGAGGCGCGCCGGTCCAGCCGCTCCGCCACGATCGAATCCTCGGCACGATTGGCGTTGTCGCGGCGCCGAGCGCGGCGAGGCAGAAAATGAGGGCGATCGCCGGGGCGATGATCCAGCGGTATCCACTGGCCGTCGGGGACGAGGGAGGCGACATGAAGGCGACCAAGGACCGGACCACCCCGGCCGACCGAAAGCTTTTCGACCATTTGTCCGACGGGTTTAGCCCGAGGAGGACGCATCCCGGCCGCCATCACCGCGGAGCGCCCGGCCAGACGGAGCAGACCTCAGGGGCGCGCAACTCCCTCGGCACGATTGTCGGCGATGAGCGTGACAGCCCGGCCCTGCGCGAGCGCCTCACGAACGAGATCGGCCAGTACTCGCCGGTTCGGAGGATCCTCGGCACGGAGTCGGTCGAAGGGTTCGAACGCGCGTCTCGCCTCGTCATCGCGCATCCGCGGATGGAGGTTCCAGCGGACGGCTCGGGGTCCTGGGGAAAGCCGGCCAGCATCGCACGTTGCCGATCGAGCGACGGGGCCCTGGGATGAAGGCTCAGGCAAGGACGGGCCCCGTGGTCGCGCAGCGCGGCAAGTGTCTCGTCGATCCAGAGTTCGGGGTCGAGCAGTTCCACGACGCATTGCGGCGCCGGCGACAGTGCACTGAGGAACGCGGCGAGCCGAACGGCAAAGGTTCGCGCCATGCGGGTGACACGGCGGCCCTGCGCCGGAAAGTGGAACAGCAGCGGCCCGCATTTCTCGCCGAGACCGGCGAGCGCAGGCTCGACAAAGCGCTTGCGCGCAAAGTCGCCGTCGAGATAGCGAGGATTGTCGACGGGCGCAGCGACCGAAGTCCCGCCGGGCATGGTGACGACTGCGGGAGCCTTCACGACGAAGCGGAAGTCGTCGGGCACCTGATCGGCGACCCGGCGGAACGTGTCCGGCGTCATGTCAGCGTCGTCGAAGTGCTCGAGACTCACGGCACGCATCAACGGATGGCGCGCGTACGCGCGCAGTCCTTCGCGCGCCAGCAGCGCCTTGTCGTACGGCGTGTCGTACACGAATCCGGCCCATCCCGGGAAGTCCCACGACGCGGTGCCGAGCCGCAATCCGGCCGGACATGCGGCAGCGACGTGGCGCACGGACTCATCGACGGGAGCGGCGCCCGGAAGGCGGTGTCGGGGCGATCCTTTCGGTTCCGGATCCCGTCCGAAGAGGGAGAGCTGATCGTTCATGGGTGCAGTGCCACCTCCACTGTTGCGCGCAGACATCGAAACCGGGGACCGCTTCATCCAAGACTCGTCCCGCATCGATTCGTTTCATTGACCCTGCGTGCGGGCTTTGACAGAATTTGCCGGCGGCAGCGACTGGAAGTGTCCATCGTCCTTCCCCAGGTGTTCCTGCCCCGAGGTGCCCCGGCCTATCGCCCAGTTCCCCGCGTATTGCCGTGTCCGGGTATCCGCATCACGCCTCATTCCGAGGCACATCTCCCGAGTCACACATACCACACGGAACCAGCTCCTCATCATGGAAGCGAGTCGCGCAATTCATCACACCGAATCCGATGCCGGAGATGCCACGGCCCACATTCTCCTGCTCGACGATGACCGATTGGTACTGGCCACGCTGTCCGACGGTCTGAAGGCCGCGGGATACGAGGTTTCCGTCGCGGCCTCGGCGCGCGAAGCGGTGGATGCCATCGAGAAGACGCGGTTCGATCTCGTCGTCCTCGACGTGCGCATGCCCGGCATGGATGGCAATGACATGGCGCGTCTGCTGCGGGAGCGCGGCGAACCGCCCTTCATGTTCCTGTCGGCCTTCGGTGATCGCGACGTCGTCCGGGAGGCCACCGAGCACGGCGCCCTCGGATACCTGCTGAAGCCGGTGGACATTCCCCACCTCGTGCCGGCCATCGAAGCAGCGCTGGTCCGCGGTCGCGAGATCAGCCGTCTGCGTGAATCCGAAAGCCGCCTCGGCAGCGCCCTGCTGATCGAACAGAAGACGCGCACGGCCGTCGGCGTGTTGATGGAACGTCACCGGCTCGACCGCCAGGCAGCATTCGAGGCCTTGCGGCAATACGCCCGCTCCACCCGTCGCAAGATCAGCGAATGTGCCGAGGAGATCCTCACCGCCGTGGAACAGCTGAACAAGGTGGGCACGACGCGCGACGGACGCAACCGCTGAAAGCCGCGTCGGCCGTGTGGCGCAGCGGCGGGACGGATTTCGTCGGATGGGTCCGGGATGAGGACCCCGTCGGCGGGAAGCGCTCGACCGACGCCGGGGGCTGAGGTACGATGAGAACGATTTTCATTTCGCACCCCCTTCCTTCGCTTCGTCGTGTCTCGCCCCGTCACCGCACCGCCCGGTGGTGCCACGCTCGCCACCCTCGAGGAGGGGTGCACGGCCACGATCATCGGGATCCGACCGCCTGACGGCCCGGCGCTCGCGGAGCACATCCAGCGCCTGATGGAACTCGGCTTTCTCCCCGGGGCGTCGGTGCGCGTGGTCGCCACCGGGTTCCCCGCGGGAGATCCGATCGCGGTGAGGATCGGGCGAGCGACCTTCGCGTTGCGCCGCTTCGAAGCCGACCTGATCGGCATCTCCCCGGGCGCGGTCCGGGCAGGCGGCATGGCCCGGTGAGCGAGACGAGTCCGCCTCCCGCCATGCCGACGCTCGCGCTGGTGGGCAAGCCCAACTGCGGCAAGACAGCCCTGTTCAACCGGCTCACGGGGGCACGGCAGAAGGTCGCCAACTACGCGGGCGTGACGGTCGAGCGCAAGGAAGGTCGCTTCGTCTCGCCGTCGGGCCGTGCCTGGCGGCTCGTGGATCTGCCGGGCGCCTACAGCCTGAATGCGGCGACACCGGACGAAGCGGTGACGCGCGACGTGTTGCTGGGCAAGCGCGCGGACGAGACGCCGCCGGACGGCATCCTCTGCGTGGTCGACGCGACGAATCTGGCGCTCAACCTGAGGATGGTGCTGGAAGTCGCCCGCCTCGGACGCCCGATGATCGTGGCCCTCAACATGACCGACATCGCCCGGCGCCGCGGCATCGAGATCGACGTGCCCCGGTTGTCCGACGCCCTGGGATTGCCGGTGGTCGAGACCGTGGCCATTCGTGCCGGCGGAGAACGGGGTCTGGTGGAAGCGCTGGAGCGCTTCGATATCTCGAAGCAGCTCGCCCGTCGGGACGGAGGCGAGACACCTGCCCCCGAGGCGCTGGCCCGCGAGGTCCGCGGCATTCTCGACGCGTGCGTCACGGAACCGCTCGAGGACAACAGTCGGACCGAGCGGCTCGACCGGATCCTGCTGCACCCGCTGATCGGCCCGGTCGTCCTCGCGCTCGTGCTGTTCTTCGTGTTCCAGGCGGTATTCGGCTGGGCGCAGGCGCCGATGGACTGGATCGAGAGCGCCGTGGCCTGGGTCGGCGCTCAGGTCTCCGCCGTGTTGCCGCCCGGCATGCTGCGCAGCCTTCTGGTCGAGGGGGTGATCAGCGGGGTCGGCAGCGTCATCGTGTTCCTGCCGCAGATCCTGATCCTGTTCTTCTTCATCCTCGCGCTCGAGGAAAGCGGCTACCTGCCGCGCGCGGCTTTCCTGCTGGACAATCTCATGGGCCGCATCGGCCTGTCGGGGCGAGCCTTCATCCCCCTGCTGTCGAGCTTTGCGTGTGCCGTCCCCGGCATCATGGCCACGCGCACGATCCAGAATCCGCGCGAGCGCATCGTGACGATCATGATCGCCCCGCTGATGACCTGCTCGGCGCGGTTGCCGGTGTACGCCCTCGTCATCGCCGCTTTCGTTCCGGACCGGACCGTGGGCACGTTCTTCAATTTCCAGGGGATCGTGCTGTTCGTGCTGTACGTCGCCGGAATGGTCAGCGCGATGGCGATCGGTTTCCTGGCCAAACGCGCCGGCGCCCGGGACCGGATCCAGCCGCTGCTGATGGAATTGCCCGACTATCACTGGCCGCATGTGCGCAGCCTCGCAATCGGGCTGTGGGAGCGCGCCCGCATCTTCCTGACGCGGGTGGGCGGCATCATCCTGTCGCTGATGATCCTGTTGTGGTTTCTCAGCTCCTTCCCGGCGCCACCGCCCGACGCGGTCGAGCCCGCGATCACCTACAGTTTCGCGGGGCGCATCGGCCGCCATCTCGAAGTCCTGTTCGCGCCGATCGGCTTCAACTGGCAGATCTCCATTGCCCTGGTCCCGGGACTGGCCGCCCGCGAAGTGGCTGTCGGAGCGCTGGGGACGGTCTACGCGCTTGCCCAGAACAGCGAGGAACTCTCGGCGACACTGGTACCGATGATCCGGCAGACATGGGGATTGCCGACGGCATTGTCGCTGCTGGCGTGGTACGTGTTCGCCCCGCAGTGCATCTCGACGCTCGGCGTGGTCCGCCGCGAGACCAACAGTTGGCGCTACCCCATCGCGATGGCGGCGTACCTGTTCGCGCTGGCCTATGCCGCATCGTTCGTCACCTATCGGATCGCGCTCGCGATGCTGGGGACGTGACCATGCTCGAAGCCATCGTCGTCGCGCTCATCGTGGCCATTGCCGCCGTGCAGGTCGGTCGGCGCTACCTGCCGGCCCGCTGGACCCGGCGACTTCGATCCGGGCCGTCCGCGGCGAACGATGCCGGATGCGCCCGGGGGTGTTCCAGTTGCGGTTCGTGCGCTTCGCCCGGAGCGTCGACGCCAATGGCGTCGAGCGACGCGTCCGTTCCTCCCGCGGCGCACCGCTAGCTCTTCCGCGTCGACGACACCCGCGGTTCGCTTCCCCTCCGACGGCGGTGACGTCCCGCGCCGCCCCGCGAACGACGCACCCGGTGCTACGGCTGCCCCTCACCGGCGAAGCGCCAGCGCCTTTTGTTTCCGTTTGTTTCGTTAATCGGAACAACACCCTTGTCTCGATAGTGCTGATTGGTCATACTGCGGACAAGGTCTTGGTACTCCTCCCGCCGCAGCTTCATGTGCAACATCATCAATACGGACTCGGTCCCACGATCTGACCGTTCCACGTTCTGGCATCGCTCGATGCTGGAGCACCTGGGTCTCGACACCAACATCACGACTGCCTTCGACGGCACCCGCGGGCTGATCGCCCAGACCCACGCCTTCGGCCCGATGCAGCTGTTGCGCTTCGAGGGCGGCGGTCTTTCCCTCTCCTGCAATGCCGTCGCAGGCGGGCCCGATCTCCTGGCAATCATCCTGACGGCCGGCGAAGGCCGCTTGCGCGCAGACTCCCGCGAAATCACGCTGTCACGCGGCGCCGTCGCGGTCGTGCCCCTGACGGCCGCAGTGGAGTTCTCGTTTCCGACCCGGTTCTCACTGGTGGGGCTGACGCTGAGCCAGGGCCGCCTGCCCGCGACCCGTCAGGCGGAGCCGGGGTTCGGTCCGATCCTGATTCCGTCGACACAGGGGGCAGCCCCCCTGTTCGTCAGTTTCGCAACCGCCTTCGCGCAGTTCCACGAGGATCTGAGCAGCCTCGAGAACAACCGCTCGGCCGACACCCTCATCGACCTGCTCAACGCGGCCCTGCGGCCCCACATCGGAGAGCGTCCACGGTCGTCGCGCGATCTGCATCATCGCGAGCGCATCGAGAAGCTCGTGGCCCGCGAACTGCACAATCCCGCCCTGGACATCCCGTTCATTGCCCGGAACGTGGGGTTGTCCACCCGTCATGTGCATCGATTGTTCGCCCAGGATTCGGCGCCGCTCATGCGGCAGGTGCTGGGGCAACGCCTGGACAGCTGCTATCAGGAAATCGCCGCCGCCGCGAACCCGGCGCGGGCCATCGGTGAGATCGCCTACTCCCGGGGCTTCAACAATCAGGCCCATTTCAGCCGCGCCTTCCGCAAACGCTTCGGCATCACGCCCAGTGCCCTTCGGGCGGCCCGTCACGACTCAGCGGTGAACTGAGCCGTCCCGAACCGGCGGGCGCGGCCCCACCCGTCCGGTTTGCCTACCTGCACGCTCGATCCCCGCCAATGACCCCGAGGCGTCGCCTCCCCTAGATTTGGCAGTTTTGGGCAAACGCATGTCGCGACGGGACAAGCATCGCCCCCCTCGTCCGGGCTACCTTTCGCGCTGCTCGCGAATGAGGCCCTCGAGCGCTCGCGGAACCCGCCTCCAGGACGATGGCGATGCCGCGAACTGCCCTCGGTCGGTACGAAAACGGCGCGCTTCTCGTCGCAGCGCGCGGAACGCCTCCAAACGCGCGGCCCCGTGTCACGGACGCCCTGGCAAAGGCAGGGATGCGTCGGTACCGGAGCGATGGCCGCAGCAAAAGACAGCTCTGACCAATACACGCCCAGCGCGCGCATTGCTCAGAGCTTTCTTTCATCGACGGGGTGGGATCGCAGCCTTCGCACCATGAACGCGGCCGAGATCACGGATTTTTCCTTCACCGCCTATCGGCGTGACGACCCGACGAACCCGGGCCGCGGCGCCGGGATCCGCGTTGCGGCCGCGATACCGGCGCTCGTCGCCATGGGGTTTGCATGGATCGGCGCCTGGCCGATCACGATCTACGGCACAGCGGTCTCGCTCGGCATCGTGGCGATGATCGCCCGCGGCCGGCGAAGCGGCGACGACTACGAACGGATCCTCGTCCAGGGCGACCGGCTGCTCGTCGAGTCGTGCGCCGCGGGCAATCGGATGTGCATGGAATTCAATCGCTGCTGGGCCCGCCTGGTGATCGGTTCGGTGGGAGCGGACAGGGGACCTCGGCTGTGGCTGAGGTCCCACGGCAGACAGATAGAAATCGGCTGGCTGGCCACGGCGGAGCGCCGCGAGGTGCTCGCGCAGCATTTGCGGACGCTGGTCGGCACTGCCTACGGAAGATAGCGCAACAGATGATCGTCAACTGGGGGAAAGAATGAAGTATCCGTGTTCGCGTCTCGTATCGGTCCTCATTTCACCATTCATGGTCCTGCCGTCGGTGGTGCTTGCGGCGGGGTGGACCTTCTCGGAGGCCGTGACGCCGGTCGCGATCGACACGCTCCACGTGCACAACCTGTTCATGGCCATCGCCTCGACGATCTTCTTCGTCGTGCTTGCCCTGGTCCTCTATTCGGTCTTCATGCATCGGAAGAGCCGGGGACACCGGGCCGCCTCGTTCGTCGGTCCGAAGGGGCCGAAACAGGTGCTGTTCACGCTGGCTCCCTTCGCCGCCCTGCTGTTCATCGACTACGTGATCTTCGGCATCCCCGCCTATCACGCGGTGCTCGCGTACGAGGACACGAAGACGAACGCCGACCTCATCGTCAAGGTGACCGGCAGCCAGTGGAAGTGGCTGTACGAGTACCCGTCGGAGAACATCAAGTACGTCAGCGTGCTCGCGACGCCGAAGGAACAGATCGAGAACCGTGCCCCGAAGACCGAGCACTATCTCCTCGAGGTCGACAAGCCGCTCGTCCTGCCCGTGGGCAAGAAGGTCCGGTTCATCACGACATCCACCGACGTCATCCACAGCTGGTGGGTCCCCGCGTTCGGCGTCAAGCGCGATGCCGTTCCCGGCCTCCTGCGCGAGTTCTGGGCGACGATCGAGAAGCCCGGCATCTACCGCGGCCAGTGCGCGGAGCTCTGCGGCAAGGAGCACGGCTTCATGCCGGTGGTCGTGAAGGCCGTGCCGGAGGAGGAGTTCCGTCAGTGGGTGCAGGAGCAGAAGGCGACCCAGCTCGCTGCCGCCTCGTCCGCTGACAAGGTGTGGACCAAGGAGGAACTGATGGCGAAGGGCAAGGAGGTCTACGACAAGACCTGCGCCGTCTGCCACAAGCCGAACGGCGAGGGCATGCCGCCCGCGTTCCCGGCGCTCGCCGGCAGCGCCATCGTCAACGGCCCCTTCATCGACAGCGATGGCCATCTCGTCAAGGATGGCCACCTCGACCGCGTCATGAACGGCAAGGTCGGGACGGCCATGCAGGCTTTCCGGGAATCGCTGAACGACGCAGACATCGCCGCCGTCGTGACGTACGAACGCAATGCGTTCGGCAATCACACGGGCGACATCGTGCAGCCCGCGTCCGTCAAGAAGATGCGCTGAATCCACCAACGGTTCGAAGACAGGGGAATCCTATGACTGCGACGACCACCGAAGCCCACATCGGGCATCACGAGCATCACCCGACCGGCCTCACCCGCTGGCTGGTCACCACCAACCACAAGGACATCGGCACCATGTATCTGGTGTTCGCGCTCGCGATGCTGCTCACGGGCGGTCTGATGATCCTGGTGGTGCGCGCCGAATTGTTCACGCCCGGGCTGCAGGTGGTGCAGCCGGAACTGTTCAATCAGCTCATCACGCTGCACGGTCTGGTGATGGTCTTCGGTGCCGCGATGCCGGCCGCCACGGGTCTTGCCAACTGGATGCTGCCGATGGTCATCGGTGCCCCGGACATGGCGCTCCCGCGGCTGAACAACTGGAGCTTCTGGATCCTCCCGCCCGCGGCCGTTCTGCTCGTGATCCCGTTCGTGCTCGGGCTCTTCGGCGTCGGTACCGGCGCGGTCGACACCGGCTGGACCATGTACGCGCCGCTGTCGGTGCAGACGGGATGGGGCATGGACTTCGCGATCTTCGCCGTGCACATGCTCGGCATGTCGTCGATCCTCGCGTCCATCAACGTCATCGTCACCATCGTCAACATGCGCGCCCCCGGCATGACGATGATGAAGATGCCGCTGTTCGCCTGGGGTTTCCTGCTCACCGCGATCCTGCTGATCTTCATCATGCCCGTGCTCGCCGGTGGCGTCACGATGGTCCTGATGGATCGTCACTTCGGCACGCACTTCTTCAACGCGGCAGGTGGCGGTGACCCGGTCCTCTGGCAGCACATCTTCTGGTTCATGGGGCACCCCGAGGTGTACGTGCTGCTGCTGCCGATCGCCGGCGTCGTCCCGCACATCGTGTCCTGTTTCGCCCGCAAGGAGACCTTCGGCTACAAGGCGCAGGTGTGGTCGATGATCGCCATCGCCGGACTGTCGGTGATCGTCTGGGCGCACCACATGTTCACGAGCGGCATGTCGGTCGGCGGCCAGCTGTACTTCATGTACAGCACCATGCTGATCTCGCTGCCGCTGGCGGTGCTGTTCTACTGCTGGATCGCGACGTTCTGGCGCGGTTCCATGTCGCTCGAGACGCCGATGCTGTTCGCGCTCGGGTTCATCGTGTTCTTCGGCTGGGGCGGCCTCACGGGCCTGGTGCTGGCCGACGCCGCGGCCGATGCGCAGTATCACAACGCCTACTTCCTCGTCGCCCACTTCCACTACGCCCTCTACCCGACCACGGTGATGGGTGCGATGGCCGCCGTGTACTACTGGCTGCCGAAGTGGACCGGCCACATGTACAACGAAAAGCTGGGCAAGCTGCACTTCCTGCTGGTGGCAGTCGGTTTCAACCTCACCTTCATTCCGCAGTTCCTGCTCGGCCTGGCCGGCATGCCGCGTCGCATCCCCGACTATGCTCTGCAGTTCTCCGATCTGAACATGCTGTCGACGATCGGCGCCTTCATCCTGGGGATCTCACACCTGGTCTTCATCGTCGTCGTCGTGCAGTGCGCCCGCGGCGGCCGCAAGGCGGAAGGCCGTGCCTGGGAAGGTGCGGAAGGGCTGGAATGGACCGTGCCCTCGCCTGCGCCCTATCACACGTTCGAGACGCAGCCCCAGATCAAGTGATGGATCCGCTGCGTGACACGGGGCGCGCCCCGCGTCGGTTGCTGAAACCGGCGCGCGCCATGCAGGGCGTGACCAACGCGATGTTCGCGTGGCTCCTCGGAGCCGTGGCAATCGTCGTGTTTGCGCTCGCGCTCTGGCAGTTCCGGCCGTTCTGAACGAGGCTTCCTTGACTGACCCGGTCACCCCTCCCCGTTCCGGCAACGCACGCCTGGCCCGCCGGCTGGGCGTCGTATCGCTGGTGGCCTTCGGGTTCGGCTTCGCACTCGTCCCCCTGTACGACGTGTTCTGCCGACTCACCGGTACGCAGGGGCGATTGACCGCGGAGGCCCAGGCGACCGCCAATGAACGCAGCGGCGGCGTGGATACATCGCGCACCGTCACGGTCGAATTGATGGCGACGGCCATGCCGGGCGCCGGCTGGACCTTCCAGCCCGAGCAGACCCGCGTCTCCCTGCACCCCGGCGAGGTCGTGACGGCCACGTATCTCGTCAAGAATCCGACGGACAAGGCGATCCTGGGACAGGCCGTCCCCAGCGTGAGCCCCAGTTCGGCGGCGCCCTACCTGCGCAAGATCGACTGCTTCTGCTTCAGGGAGCAGGCCCTTGCCCCCGGCGCCGTCAGAAAGCTGCCGGTCACGTTCTTCGTGAGCCGTGACCTGCCGACGCGCGACAACTCGATCACGCTCTCGTACGCGTTCTACCCGGTCGAAAAGCGCGCGGCAAACCACTGATCAACGAACCTCCGCCAACCACATATCACCACCGATCGCGAGGAGAAGTCCGATGTCCCAAGCCCAGCACCACTACTACGTACCGGATTCGAGCAAGTATTCGTTGATGCTGTCGTTGGGCATCTTCACGCTCGCGCTGGGTTTCATCCTGAAGCTCAACGCGGTGGGCGCAGGTCCCATCGCCATGCTGATCGGTGCGGCGATGATCCTCTACGTCCTGTTCGGATGGTTCGGATCGGTGGTCCGCGAGAACGTCACCGGGCTGTACAAGAGCTGGGAAGACCGCTCGTTCCGGTGGGGGATGATCTGGTTCATCTTCTCGGAAGTGATGTTCTTCGCGGCGTTCTTCGGAACCCTGTACTACGTCCGCCTGATCTCCGTCCCCGAGATCGCCTCGTTCGATCCGCAGTTCACGCCGTACCCCGGCTACGAAGGCCATTGGCCCACGAGCGGACCGAAGGGCGGCACCTTCTCGCCCATGGGTGCCTGGGGAATCCCCGCGCTCAACACCCTCATCCTGCTGACGTCGGGCGCCACGATCACCTGGGCACACTGGGGACTCCTCGCCAACAAGAACCGCCAGCTCGTGATCGGTCTCGCACTGACGGTGGCGCTGGGCGTGATCTTCCTGTTCTTCCAGGCGCACGAATATCACACCGCCTACAGCGAACTCGGACTGACGCTGAAGGCCGGCGTCTACGGGGCGACGTTCTTCATGCTGACGGGCTTCCACGGCCTGCACGTGACGCTCGGCACGATCATGCTGATCGTCATGCTGATCCGCTCGATGAAGGGGCACTTCACCGCCGATCGTCACTTCGCGTTCTCCGCGGCGGCCTGGTACTGGCACTTCGTGGACGTCGTGTGGCTGGGCCTGTTCGTCTTCGTGTACTGGCTCTGATCTCCGTCTGACCGCGAAACAAGAGGGCCGGCCGATTGCCGGCCCTTCTTGTTTCCGGACGCCGCCCTTCGGTGCGGCGAGTGGCCCGGCCGATCAGCGTCTGGGCAATCGGAACGCGAACACGGCATCGCCCTGTCGATACCCGAACAGCGAGTTCCCGCCCGCCGCCACGGCCACGTACTGCACGCCGTCCAGTTCATAGGTGACGGCCGGCGCGTTCACGCCCGCACCGCAGTTGAAGCTCCAGAGCCGCTTGCCGTCGCGTGAATCGAAGGCGCTGAACTCGCCGTTCCCTTCGCCGGTGAACACGACATCCCCCGCGGTTGCCAGAACGCCTCCGATGAGAGGCTGCTCCGTCTTCACCTGCCAACGGATCCGGCCGCCGGCCCGCGTATCCAGGGCCGTGAGCGTGCCCCAGGTCGGCCCGGGAATCATTTCCAGCGACGTGTAGCGCACGCCGGGCTTGTCGGTGGAACCGGGAATCTCCTTCACGGTGTACCGCGTCGGCATGTGCAGGGCCGCCACATAGACCAGGCCCGTGCGCGGATCGAGTGCCACCGGCGACCAGTTGGCACCCCCGGCCGCCCCGGGCGCGATGTCGATACCCGCCGGCGTGGGCTTGCGGAACTGGTTGTGCTGCGGAACGAACGGCTCGGACTTGTAGAGCAGCTTGCCGTCGCGGCGATCGAGCACGTAGAACCAGCCGGTCTTGCCGGCTTCGCCGACGGCCGGGACGGTCTTGCCGTCCACCACGGCGTCGAAGAGGACCGGCGGGCTGGCGACGTCCAGGCCCCACATGTCGTGCGGCACCTGCTGGTAGTACCAGCGCAGTGCGCCCGTCTGGACGTCGAGCGCGACCAGCGATACGGTGAAGAGGTTGTCCCCGGGCCGCGTCACGTCGTCCATCTGCGGCGACGGATTCCCGATGCCGAGGTAGATGAGGCCGAGCGCCGGGTCGATGGCCGGTGTCGTCCAGGCCGACCCGCCGCCGCGCTTGGCCGCATCGGGATACTGCGCAAGCGTGGCCTTCTCGCGTTCGATGTCCCGTTCGAATGTCGAACCGTCCGGCGTGCTGTTGCGGAATTCGCCTTCCCAATGCGCCGGCGCCGTGGAGTCGAACTGCCAGGTGCGTTCACCGGTTGCCGCATCGAACGCGGCATAGAAGCCCGCGCGCTGGCTCTGTCCCGCGATCCCGATCACGGCGCCGATCGGGGCGCCCGGACGGTCGGAATCGAGATGCAGGCCGTACCCGACGCCGGTGATGCCGATGATGACCTTGCCACGGTAGACGATGGGCGCCATGTTCGCACCGATGCCGGTCGTGCCCGTCACGCGCTGCTTCCTCAGGGGGTCGTCGGCCGCGAGCTGGTCGGTGGATTCCGTCTTGCCGGCCATGTCGGTGGCGAGGGGCCTGTCCCACACGACCTTGCCGGTTGTCTGGTCCAGGGCGATCAGCCGCGCATCCACCGTTCCGACGTAGACCTTGCCGTAGGCCACGGCCACGCCCCGGCTCGCGGGACCGCAGCACATCTTGTCGGTGCGACGCTTGTGTTCGTATCGCCAGAGCTCCCGACCGGTCCGCGCGTCGACGGCGACGACGTGGCTGAAGGGCAGCGAGAGATACATCACGCCGTCAACCACGATCGGCGTGGCCTGGAACGTCGCGGAAACGCCGCTCTGATAGGCCCAGGCCGGCGAGAGTGCGGACACCGTCCCCCGGTCGATCTGCGCCAGCGGAGAGAACCGCTGATTGGAATAGTCGCGCCCGTAGCTCAACCAGTTCGCCCGGTCGTGGACAGCCCCGAGCAATCGGGCATCGTCCACGCCCTCGGGGGCGGCGCCGGCAGCACCGGCCGCGGCCCCCCACAGGACGGCATGGCATGTCAATCGGAACACACGCATCGCTGGATCCTCCTCATCGATTCGAAACCCTGTCCTCACGTCGATCGGCACGCCGGGAACCGTCGACCCGCTTCATGGCATGGGCATTGGTGCCGCCCTTCCGCGGATTGCGGCGGCACCGCCGGCGGTCCAGCGCCACGCCCCCTGATTCGAGCCCGAGGGAGCGTGGTCGAGCAGACCACGCGTCGTCTTGATCTGGATTAAGGTCGGTCGTCCCCGTGCCCCCTACATTTGCGAACTCTCCGACTTCCCACCGGTCCGTTGCAACCTCCCCGATCCCGCCGGCATCGCACCGGCAAGCCCCCAGGCGCATGCCCCTTCCCGGCAGGAGGTGCGTGGCTCCTCGTGGTGACCGAAATCGGGCAGCGAGTGCGGGTTGGCGACTTCCGCCAATCCTGACCGTCGTCAAGCACCCCTGGCGATCCGTCCCATCTTCAGAGAACCTACAGCCATGCATGCATCGAAGCGAGTTCCACCCATCATCCAGGGAGGCATGGGGGTCGCCGTTTCCGATTGGCGCCTTGCTCGGGCAGTGGCGCGATGCGGCCAATTGGGCGTCGTCTCCGGAACGGCCATCGATACCGTGTTCGTGCGGCGACTGCAGGACGGGGATGCGGAAGGCCATGTCCGTCGCGCGATGGCGCACTTTCCGCTGCCGAAGGTGGCGCAGGAGGCGCTGAGCCGCTTCTTCCTGCCCCAAGGCCGCCCCGCCGGCAAGGGGTACCGTCTGCTGCCGCTGGTGAAGGAGAAGATCAGCCACGCGCGGCGCGAACTGATGATGCTGGCTTCCTTCGTGGAAGTGTGGCTGGCCAAGGAAGGCCACGAGGGCACGGTCGGCATGAACCTGCTGACCAAGGTCCAGATCCCGACCCTGCCCACCTTGTATGGCGCCATGCTCGCCGGGGTGGACGCCATCCTCATGGGCGCCGGAATTCCTCGTGAGATTCCGGGCGCGCTGGACCAGCTCTCGCGGCACGAGCCGGCACGCCTCAAGCTCGACGTCGAAGGCGCCGTGAGCGGCGAAGACGTGATGCTCGAGTTCGATCCGCACGAACACTGGGAAGACGTCCCGCCGGCGCTGCCGCGGCCGAAGTTCCTGCCCATCGTCGCGAGCAATTCGCTGGCAACGCTGCTCGCGCGGAAGGCGTCCGGCCGCGTGGACGGATTCATCGTCGAGGGACCGATCGCGGGCGGTCACAATGCCCCTCCGCGCGGTCCCGCCCGGTTCAACGAACAGGGCGAACCCGTCTACGGTGAACGCGACGTCGTCGACCTCGCAGCGCTGAAGGCGCTCGGGCTGCCCTTCTGGGTGGCAGGCGGATCGGGGCATCCCGAGCAATTGCGCGCCGCCCTCGACGCAGGCGCCGCCGGGGTCCAGGTCGGAACGCTGTTCGCCTATTGCGACGAATCGGGACTCGCGCAATCGCTGAAATCCTCCGTCCTGGCCCACGCCCTGAAGGGCGAGGTGTCGGTGCGGACCGATCCGCGCGCGTCGCCGACGGGCTACCCGTTCAAGGTGGTGGATTGGCCGGAGAACCCGGCCCACGACGTCACGCGCGAGCGGATCTGCGATCTCGGCGCCCTGAGAGTGGCCTATCGGATGCCGGATGGCCGGATCGGCTACCGGTGCCCCGGGGAGCCGGAAGACGACTACGTCAAGAAGGGCGGGGCGCACGAAGACACGGTCGGCCGCCAGTGCCTCTGCAACGGGCTGACGGCGGCCATCGGCCAGGCGCAGGTGAACAAGCGCGATGGCGCCATCGAACCGCCGCTCGTCACGAGTGGCGACGACCTCGCGAAGATCTCCGGCTTCCTCGGCGGTCGATCGCGCTACAGCGCGGCGGATGTCGTGAACTACCTGCTCGGCGACAAGACCCATTGAGAAGGAACTGATCCACACGCGTGGGTCAGACCTTCCCCGATCCTCGCCCGTCCTGGGACGCAAGCCTTCCCTTCAACACTTCGCCCGGACAGGCCCCCGTCGGTTCGCCGTCCTCCAGCGTGACGGCGCCGTTGACGACGACGGCCCGGATGCCCTCCGCCTTCTGGACGAGCCGCCGCGCACCACCGGGCAAGTCGTTCTCGACGGTGGGCATGCAGGGGCGAATCCGCGCCTCGTCGAACAGCAGCAGATCCGCCTGACAGCCTTCCCGCACCAGACCGCGGTCACGCAGCTCGAACGCCGCGGCATTGTCATGCGTCAATTTCCTCACCGCCTGCTCCAGCGTGAAGGCGCCGCGCTTGCGGACCCAGTAGTGGAGCAGATGCGTCTGCAGCGACGATCCCATCTCCTGGCAGACGTGGGCACCGGAGTCCGAGAACGTCGCCAGCGTGCTCTCGTGCTCCAGCATGCCGAGCACGTCGTCCGGTGACTCGTTCACGATGGGCTGCACGTAGATCTGGTTCTCGTCGGCGAGCGACAGGTCGATCATCACTTCCACCGGATGCCGCCCCTGTGTGCGCGCCAGCGCATCGACGGTCGGGTCGTCCCAATCGACGCCTTTCAAGGCATAGAGGTTGGTGTAGTCGGGCTTGCGCGCATCGGTCGTCGCAGCACCGCCGCCCTGGAGCTTGTTGTCCTTCGGCTTCATCGCGGCTTCGGCGGCCACCAGTTCGCGACGCACGGCGGGATCGCCCAGCCGCCGCTTCTGCTCGGCGAGGGGCAATGAACGGATCGCCTGCCACGCCGGCAGCACGTCGAAGGGCAGATACGACTTCAGCGAGAAGATCGCGTTGATCGAGCGCGTGGTGCCCTGCGCGAAGATGCGTCCGCCGGCCGCGTTGGTCCGGTCGATGAATTCGGCCTGCTCCCGCCAGGACACCGGATCGTCGCCCTGCCGCGTGGAGACCAATCCGAACATCACCGGCCGGCGGTACGTGAGCGCGAAATGGCGCATGCGTTCGAGGAACGCGCGATTCGCGGAACGATTCAGGATGTCCGGTCCCGACTGGAAGATGCCGGCACCGAGTTCGCTCATGGCGGCGATGATCGCCTCGATCTCGCTCCATGCCGCAATCCGGCTGGCCACAGGCGTGCCGTCAGGTGTCATGTGGGTGTGCGTCCGCGACGTGGAGAATCCCACGGCGCCGGCGCGCAGCCCGTCCTGCACCAGCGCGGCCATGCGCCGGATCTCCTCGTCGGTGGCCGCGTCGGTCAGGGCACGGCGGCCCATCACGTACATGCGCACCGCCGAATGCCCGATGTACATCGCGTAGTTGATCGCCTTGGGACGACGCTCGACCGCCGCGAGATACTCGGGAAACGACTCCCACGTCCAGTCGATGCCCGCCGCCATGGCTTCCGGCGCGATGTCCTCGACGTAGGACAGGCTGCGGGCCACCCATGCCCGGTCCTCCGGCTTGCACGGTGCCAGCGTGAAACCGCAATTGCTCATCACCACCGACGTGACGCCGTGCCAATGCGAGCAGCTGCCCTGCGCGTCCCACATGACCTGCGCGTCCATGTGGGTGTGACCGTCGACGAAGCCGGGCGAGACGATCAGTCCGTCCGCATCGAGGGTGCGCCGTGCAGGCGCCGTGATGCGGCCGATGCCGACGATCCGCCCGTTCGCGATGCCGACGTCCGCGGCGAAACGCGCAGCCCCGGAGCCATCGACGACGGTGCCGCCGCGGACCAGCAGATCCAGCATCCTGAACGTCTGCGGGATCGACCGGACTCAGTCGGGCGCCGCCGCCGTTGCACTGCGGGCCTGGGTCCTCGGCAACAGCAGGATGACCGCCGCACCGATGAACGCCAGCGCCGCCAGCGCGTAGAAGGCCGCAGCGGTGGCTCCGCCTGCCGCGGTTCGAATCGTGCCGATCAGGTCCGGCCCGAAGTAGCCGCCGAGATTGCCGACCGCATTGACCCACGCGATGCCGGCGGCGGCTGCCGTGCCGGTCAGGAATGCCGTCGGCAGCGACCAGAAGGTCACGACGCACCCGGCCCAGCCCGACGTGATCATCGTCAACGCGATGATCGAGACGACGGGCGACTTGTGCGCGACGGCGAGCACGAGGAGTCCGGTCATGGTGAGCAGCATGCCTCCGGCGCAATGCCAGCGCCGCTCACCCGTGCGGTCCGAGCGGCTGCCCCAGTAGACCATTGCCACGATGCTTGCACCCCAGGGAATCATGCTGATGAGGCCGACCTTCAGCAGGTCCTTCTTGTCGATGCCGAGTTCCTGAATGATCGTCGGCATCCAGAATCCCACCGCGTAGAAGCAGGTCGCCAGCGCGAAGTAGACGAACGCGAGCGCCCAGACCCGGCCGTCGCGGAAGGCATCGCCGAGGCTGTGCTTGCCGGCGAGGCTCTTCTTGCCGTCGTTGTCCTCCTCGATGCGCCGCAGCAGAAGGTCGCGCTCGTCCGCGGTGAGCCAGGTGGCGGACTTCGGTCCGTTGGGCAGGATCGCGAGCACCAGGGCGCCGATGACGACCGACGGGATCCCTTCGAGCAGGAACAGCCACTGCCAGCCGCGCCAGCCGTACGCGCCATCCATGAATTGCATGATGGCGCCCGAGACCGGCGAGCCGACCAGTTGCGCCGTCCCGATGGCCGTCATGAACAGCGCCACCATCCTGGCGCGCCGTGCGCCGGGAAACCAGTACGTGAGGTACAGGATGACGCCGGGGAAGAACCCCGCTTCGGCCACCCCCAGCCAGAACCGCAGGAAGTAGAACGTGAACTGCGCATCGGTGCAGTGGAAGAACGTGGCCACCGCGCCCCAGTGGACGTCGCCGGCGAACATGAATGCCGAGGAGATCAGGCCCCACGTGATCATGATGCGCGCGATCCAGATGCGCGCCCCGACCTTTTCCAGGATCACGTTGCTCGGGACCTCGAAGGTGAAGTACCCGATGAAGAAGATGCCGGCCCCGAATCCGTAGATCGCGTCGCTGAATTGCAGATCGCTCGCCATCTGCAGCTTGGCGAACCCGACGTTGACACGGTCGAGGAACGCCACGATGTAGCAAAGGAACAGGAAGGGGATCAGCCGCGAGGCCGCCTTCTTGTAGGTGGCCTCTTCGAATTGCGGAGTGGTGATGTTGGTGGACACGCGAGACTCCTCCCCGGATGACTTCCGTTGTGGTGGCGCCTCGGGCGTCTCTTGTCGGATCCGCGGGGCCCGCTGTCCGGGCATTGTAGGGGACTTGCGGGGCGGAACACGCCCGAATCCCGAAATTCGGAACTCGACCGGCGGAGGGCGATTTCCTGCCCCGGGACGGGGCGACGCGCCGTCGGGCGCGGCCCGGTGCGTTCAGGAAGTCGGCAGGACCTGCTCCCAGGTGAGCGCCGGATCCGATCTCCCGAAGTGCCCGTGGTTCGTCGTCGACTCGTAGATCGGGCGCAGGAGATCGAGGCGGGCGATGATCCCGGAAGGCGTGAGATCGAACTCGTCGGAGAGGTCCGCTGCCAGACGTTCGCGGTCGCGGCGCTGCGTGCCGAACGTCTCGACCGCAAAGCTCACCGGTTCGGACACGCCGATGGCATAGGCGATCTGCACGAGGCAGCGTCGCGCCCAGCCGCGCGCCACGACCTGCTTGGCGACGAACCTCGCCATGTAGGCCGCCGAGCGATCGACCTTCGACGGATCCTTCCCCGACAACGCGCCGCCCCCGTGGGGGACAGCCCCGCCGTAGGTGTCCACGATGTTCTTGCGCCCGGTGAGACCGGTGTCGCCGCTCGGCCCGCCCACGACGAAGCGGCCGGTCGGGTTGATCAGCACCTGCATGTCCGGCGCCCGCAGAGCGGGGTCGACGACCGCGTCGATGATCTCCTCGCGCACCGCATCGCGGACGGCTTCGATGTCGATGTCGTCGCGATGTTGCGTCGAGAGCACGACGGTCTGGACCCGCCCGGGTTCACCGTCCAGGTACCGTACCGTCACCTGCGATTTCGCGTCGGGGCCCAGCCACGGCAGCGTGCCGGCAGCGCGCACCGCGGACTGTCGCTGCATGAGCCGGTGCGCCAGCGTGACGGGCCGCGGCATCAGGGCGTCGGTCTCGTCGCAGGCGTACCCGAACATCATGCCCTGGTCCCCGGCGCCGAGCCTGCCGTGCGGACGATCGACGCCCACGCTGATGTCGGGCGACTGGCGATTGAATCGCACGACGAATCCGAGGCGATCGAAATCGACCCCCATCCACGCCGGCCCGTACCCCGAGGACCGGAGCACCCGCGCGGCAATGCCGGGGGCACGGCCGCGGACGCGATCGAACAGGTCCGGATCCCGCGTCCGGAATTCACCCGTGATGACGACGAGACCGTCGGTGATCAGCGTCTCGCACGCCACGCGGGCATCGCATTCCTCGATCAGGAAGGCATCGACGATGGCATCCGAGATGCGATCCGCGAGCTTGTCGGGATGGCCCTCCGACACCGACTCCGAAGTGAAGAGTCCATCGCGGATCAGCATGGGGACAGCCTCCGGCAAGAAGAGGGGACGACGCAGCGCACGCAACGCACCGGACGCCAGACCGGTGACATGCTACTGCGAGGTCATCGCGTCGACTGCTCGTGCACGCCCGAGGCCCTCTCGCCAGGGAGAGGCCTTCGGGTCGTTGCCCGGACCGGCCCGTCGCGTGCGGACAGGGGCCGGTCGTCAAACCTTCGCCAGGCTTCCGTCGTGCATCCAGGCCGCGTGACGCGGGGCCCGCTTCGTCAGCGTCCACTCCTCCAGCATGTCGACCTTCACATCATCCAGGCGCTTCATCATGTCCGCCGTGCCTGTGTTGGCCGCCAGCTCCAGACGATGTCCGTTCGGATCGAAGAAATAGATCGACTGGAAGATCGTGTGGTCCGTCGGTCCGATCACGTCGATGCCCGCGTCTTCCAGCCGTGCCTTGGTGGCGAGCAGCGTCTCCACGGAATCGACTTCGAGGGCGAGGTGCTGGACCCACGGCGGCGTGTTCGGATCGCGTCCGAGGGGCGGGTACGAGGGCAGTTCGAAGAACGCGAGAATGTTGCCGCCGCCCGCGTCGAGGAAGATGTGCATGTACGGATCGGGATCCTTCGTGGACGGCACCTGGTTCTCGGCGATGGCCAGCACGAACTTCATGCCCAGATGCTTCCCGTACCACTCGACCGTCTGCTTGGCATCGACACAGCGGTACGCGACATGATGGACTTTGCGGATCAGCATGGAAATCTCCTAGACGATGACGATCGGTTCGACCAGAAAGGTCGTGATCTCGGCAATGAACTCTCGGGCGTGCATCATCAGCGTCGCGCCCTTCGGAGAGCCGAACGCTGCGTCGAGCGATGCCGCGTCGTCGAACCAGAGCTCGACGATGCCGTCGATGGGCAGGGCGGCGTAGTCGACGGGCGTCCCCTTGGGCACTTCGCGACCGACCACGAGATTCTGCCGGTAGCCCCGCACCCCGTTCAGTCGTCGCACGAGGTGCGCATGTTCGACGCGCCACTCGTGGACGAAGGTCTCCGCAGCCACGTCCGGACGTCGGCGCAGGAGCGACATGCGCTTGAGCACCGGCCGCTCGGTCACCGGCGGGATGACCTCCACCGGGTCGATGGCCACGATCCGGAGATCGCCGATGAAGTGGTTCTCGTCGGCGATCAGTGCCCGACCGGCGTCGGTGGCCAGGGCAGCGCGCATGGCTTCGAGACTGTCGAACCACAGCATCGAGAACCCGTCGAGCTGTTCGGGTCCCCGCTCGAAGGTGATGCCGCGCTGCACGCTGTCGATGACGTGGTTCTGCTCGTAGCGTCGGAGGCCGGGAAGCTTCGCCGCCAGCGGTCCGTGCTTCTCCCGCCAGTGGCGCCGGAAGTCCTCCAGGCGCCAGTCGGGTTTCTTTCGGAGCAATCCGGAACGAACGATCATGGGTTCAGCCCTCCAGGGTTTGCAGCCATCGCGGGAAATCAATGGGTGCCGAGGTACGCGGCGCGCACCTTCGGGTCGTTCAGCAGATCCCGTCCGGCGCCCTGCATCGTGATGCGCCCGGTCTCCAGCACGTACGCACGGTCGGCGAAAGCCAGGGCCTGGTTGGCCATCTGCTCGACCAGCAGGAGGGTCAACCCCGATTCGCGCAGTTGTCGGAGGGTCCGGAAGATGTCGGCGATGACGAGCGGCGCCAGACCGAGGGAGGGTTCGTCCAGGAGCAGCAGCCGCGGCTCGCTCATCAGGGCACGCGCAATGGCGAGCATCTGCTGCTCGCCGCCCGACAGGGTGCCGGCCTGTTGATGTTCGCGTTCCTTCAGTCGCGGGAATCGCGCGAACTCGCGCTGCAGCGTTTCCTTGACGCCCGGGTCACGTGCACCGCGCAGGTAGGCCCCCAGCAGCAGGTTGTCCCGCACGGACTGGTCCGGAAAGATCCCCCGCCCCTCGGGGGACAGGGCGAGACCGAGTCCGACCCGTCGATGCGGGGGCATCGCCGAGCAGTCCCGGCCATCGATGAACACCTGCCCGCCCGACAACCGCTCCAGGCCGGCGATGCCCTTCAGCAACGTGCTCTTGCCGGCGCCATTGGCGCCGATGATCGCCACGACTTCGCCGGCGGCGACCTCGAGGTCGACCTCCTTGACCGCTTCGATGGCGCCGTAGGCGATCCGGACCGAGGCGAGTTTCAGCACGGCATCGGACTCACGCGGCCCGGACCGATGCGTCGGCACCGGTCCCGAGATAAGCCTCGATCACGCGGGGATCCGCCTGCACCGCCGACGGCTTGCCCTCGGCGATCTTCACGCCGTAGTCGAGGACGATCACGTGGTCCGAGACGGACATCACGAGATCCATGTGGTGTTCGACCATCAGCACGCTGACGCCACGCTCGCCGATGCGCAGCAACAGTCGCCCCAGTTCCGCCGTCTCCTGGGGATTGAGTCCGGCGGCCGGTTCGTCGAGCAGCAGGAGTTGCGGGTCGGTGGCCAGGGCGCGGGCGAGTTCGACACGACGTTGCAGTCCGTACGGCAGACGGCCGGCAGGGGCGTGCGCCCATTCGCCGATGCCGAGGAATTCGAGCAGTGCCAGGGCATGGGTGCGCGCCTCGGCTTCGTTGCGCTGAGCGACCGGCAATCCGAGGAGCGAGACCCAGAACCCGTTGCGCATCCGGCCATGCCGTCCCAGGAGCACGTTGTCCAGCACCGACAGATCGCCGAAGAGACGCAGGTTCTGGAACGTCCGTCCGATGCCGCGCTTGCAGATGACGTGGGGCGGCTGCCCCACGACGTCCCGACCGAGGAATCGAACGGCACCGGCATCGGGCGGGACGATGCCGGTCAGCATGTTGATCATCGTGCTCTTGCCGGCACCGTTGGGACCGATGAGGGCATGGATGTGACCGCGCTGCAAACGGAACGACACGTCCTGCGCCGGCTTGACGCCGCCATACGCCTTGCAGACGCCGACGACTTCGAGCAATTCGTCGCGCTCGCCTTCACGTGTCGCCGGGCGGGAATGCTCCGGCGGACCGGAGTTGCCTTCGGCGGGTGGATGCCCGGGGCGCCACTGTCGCATCAGGCCCACCACGCCGCCCGGCATCACGTACAGGGCGAACAGGAGGAAGGCGCCGTAGACGAAGTGCTGCACGGCGGGCCATCGCGCCAGCAACACGTCCAGCAGCGTCAGCAGGACGGCTCCGACCAGCGGGCCGCCCAGCGTGCCGGCTCCGCCGAACAGCACGAGCAGCAGGATGAAGATCGACAGATTGAAGTTGATGAAATCCGAATTGATGTACTGGTTCTGCTGGGCGACCAGGGCGCCCGCGATGCCGCAGGTCACGGCGGCGACGACGAAGGCCATGACCTTGGCTCGATAGACCCGCACGCCGACCGAAGCGGCCGCGATCTCGTCCGCCTGAAGCGACAGCAGCGCGCGCCCGAAACGACCTGCCAGCAGATTCCGCAGCAACCAGTGCGTGACGGCGCACAGCGCAATGCCGAACCACACCCATTGCTCGCTCGTGAACGGTTGGTCGTTCCACGTCAGCGGTCGGATGCCGTACAGCCCCTGCGCACCGCCGAAGACGTCGGTCCACTCGGAAACGAGCTTCTCGACGACCACGCCGAACGCAAGCGTCACCATCGCGAGATAGGGTCCCTTCACGCGCAGCGACGGAAGGGCGACGAGCACGCCGCACAGCGCGGCGACGGCCGCCGCCAGCGGCAAGGCCAGCCACGCGCTGAGTTCGGTATGCGAGGACGTCAGTGCAGCGGCATAGGCCCCTGCGGCGAACAGGCCCGCCTGGCCCAGGGACTTCTGTCCCGCGTAGCCCACGAGCACGTTCATGCCGGCGGCGCACAGGTAGTAGGTGCACATCGTGAACGCGATGCGCAGGTGGTAATCGTTGTCCAGATATCGGACGGCGACGGCCGCCGCCAGGGCCGCCGCCAGCACCACGATCGAATGCGCAAGGCGTCCCATGGCCACCGTCAGACCTTCTCCGCGTGCCGGCTGCCGAACAGGCCGGTGGGACGGAAAGCCAGGACGAGGATCACCAGCAGGAAGATGGCGACGTCCCGCCATTGGGCCTGCCACAGGTTGACCATCGATTCGAGAATGCCGAGCACGAACCCGCCGAGCACGCAGCCGCGCGGATGGTTGAGCCCGCCGATGACCGCGCCGGAGAATCCCTTGAGTCCGACGGTGAGTCCCATGAACAGCGAGGCCTGGGCGATGGGCGCCAGCAGGAACCCGGACAACCCCGCGAGGGCGGAACTGAAGACGAAGGCGCCGATCATCACGGCATTGACGTCGATGCCCATCAGGCTCGCGTTGGCCGGGCTGTGGGCGACGGCCCGCATCGCCTTGCCGAGCATCGTCGTGCGCATGACACGATCGAAGGCCGCCATGACGGCGACGGCCACGACGAGGCTCAGCAACTCCTGGGGGCGCACGCCGATGTCGCCGAAGCGCAGGACATCGTCTCCGCCCGGACCCGGCACCACGACGGGTTTCGGTCCCCAGAGGGCCAGGCCGATGCTCTGGAGAATCACGCCGAAACCCAGGGTGCTCATGACCCAGGCCATGCCCGGCCGCCCGGCGAACGGACGGACGCCGAGCACGTAGAGCAGCCACCCGAGTCCGCCCATGACCGTCACGGCCGCCAGCAGCGCGACCCCTTGTCCGGCTGCTCCCGGGACGTCGCCGCCGAACGAGGTGGCGTCGAACGGCTTGCCAAGCGCCAGGAACAGCACGCTCATCCCGATGAATGCGCCCGCCGACACGAACTCGCCGTGAGAGAAGTTCAGCGTCTTCGTCGTGGTGAAGGTGATGCTGAATCCGAGCGCGACGAGCGCATAGGCACCGCCGACGGCGAGACCGCTGACCAGCGCCTGCAGGAGGGCATCGAACACGGGGGGCGTTCCGTTCGGGCGAATGACGAGGAAACGGCGGGCGGCCGCTCGTCGGCTACTTCCTGAAATCCGCTGCCGTGAATCCGGCGATGACCGCGTCCGAGTACGGCATCAGCCTGCCGTCCTTCCATTTGATCCAGACGAGGTCCTTTGCCGTGAGCGCCTCGTGATCGGTCCGCGAGAAGGGTCTGTCGTAGGTCTTGAGCAGGCCGTTCACCGGCGTCTTCAGGTCTTCGAGGGCCGTCCGGACGGCGACCCCGTCGGTGGTGCCCGCCTGCCGGATCGCGTGGCTCAGCAGCAGCACGGAGTCGTACCCGTGCAGGGCGAAGGAGAACGCGCTCGGCGCCTTGAGCTTGCTCCCCACGCGGGCGAACAGCTTCTGCTGGACTGCGGTGCGGTTCTCGCTCACCGTGCGCATGAACAGCGGCTTCTCGGCGAGCGTCTTGCCGGCGGCGTCGAAGAAGGTGATGTTGTCGGCTGCCCAGGACGTGAGGACCGCCGGGAAGTAGTTGATCTTCTCCATGCTGCGGATCAACTGCGCGATCGGCGTGCCCTGCGCCCACACGACGACCGTGTCCACCTTCGCCGCCTTCATCTTGTTGAGCTGCGACGTCATGTCGGTGTCGCCGACGCCGAAGCGCTCGATGGCTGCCGGCTTGATGCCCTGCAGGGCCGCGATCTCCTCCATGTCCTTCAGGCCGCCCTGCCCGTAGCCGGTGGTCTCCGCCATCAGGCCGACGACCCTCGACGTCGCGGCGCTCTTCTTGACGTAGGCCATGAGCGCGGCGACCTGCTCACGGTCCACCATCGACACGCGGAACATGTAGTTGTCCGCGTTGGGGCTCATCGGCTTGGTGATGTCGGTCCCTGATCCCACGTTGCCGATGACGGGGATCCGCTTCTGGTTCGGGAGGTGCTTCCAGGCCATCGCGTTGCCGGAGTTCGTCGGTCCGAACACGGCGACGACCTTCTCGTTGTCGATGAGGTCGCTCATGTTCTGGATCGATTTGGGCGGCTGCGACGTGTCGTCCCGCACCACCAGCACGAACTTCCTGCCGAACACGCCGCCGGTCGCATTGATGTCGTCGATGGCCGCCTGCATGCCGAGCACGGCCGCCTGACCGCTCTGCGCCGACGGCGACGCGGAAAGGTCGCCGTTGTAGCCGAGCTTGATGTCCTGCGCCTGCGCGGCGCCGCCGAGCACGCAGCCGGCGAGGACGGCTGCGAGACGGACTCGAATGGATGTCATGGTGTTCTCTCTCCCGGAGGGAAGTGCGGCGGCCCTTTTTCGGCGGGGTCTGTTCGCGGGTGACCGTCAGGCGGCCAGGAAGCCGCCGTCGACCGGAAGCGTCACGCCGGTGACGTACTCGGACATCGACGACGACAGGAAGACGACGGGGCCGACGAGATCGGCGGTGACGCCGAGGCGCCCCATCGGGATGCGTGTCATGAACTTCTCGAGCCGTTCCGGATCCTGCCGCGTCGGGGCGGTCATCGGCGTTTCGATGACGCCCGGCGCCAGCGCGTTGACGCGCACGCCCTCCTTCGCCAGTTCGACCGCGAGCGACTGCGTGTACATCCTGATCGCGCCCTTGGAGGGCGAGTAGCCGAGACTGAAGCCCTGGCCCGAGTACGCCGCGATCGACGCGATGTTGACGATGGTTCCGCGGCGCGCGCGGATCGACGGCAGGAACGCCTGGGTCACGTTGAACGCGCCGTTCACGTTCACGTCCATCGTCCTGTGCCAGTTGTCGGCGGCCCGCGGGCTGTCGCTGCCTTCGCGGATGATGATGCCGGCGTTGTTGACGAGCAGGTCGACCGTGCCGATCTCCAGGGTGACGCGTGCGGCCAGGGCATGGCACGCCGCCGCCTGCGTCACGTCGAGAACGAACGCCCAGGCGCGGCCGCCTTCGTCGCGGATGAGCTGCGCAGTCTCTTCGACGGTGATCGCGTTCATGTCGGTGACCACGACCTTCGCGCCCGCGCGATGCAGGCCGAGACCGATCTCGCGACCGTTGCCCTGACCGGCGCCCGTCACCAAAGCGAGCCGACCGTCGAGCAGGTGCGGAATGGAGGAAGCCGTCGAAGTCATGGTCATGCCGCGTCGGACAACTGCGTGGAAGGAACGGGCGCGGACGCTGCGGTTTGCGCCGCCTGGGCCAGGACCATCCCGGCCACGTAACCGAAGGTCAGGGCCGGTCCCAGCGTGATGCCCGCGCCGGGGTAGTTGCCGCCCATGATGCTCGCGGCGTCGTTGCCGACCGCGTGCAGCCCGGGAATCGGTTGCTTGCGGGCGTCGAGCACGCGGGTCTGCGCATCGACGGCGAGACCCGCGAACGTGCCGATGTCGCCGATGACGAGCTTGATCGCGTAGAAGGGTCCGGTCTCGATCGGACGGACGCAGGGATTCGGCGTGTTGAGGGCGTCACCCTGATAGCGGTTGTAGGCCTTGCTGCCCTTGCCGAACGCCGGATCCTCGCCTTTGACGGCGTGGCGGTTGAATGTCTCGATGGTCGCCTGCAGCGCACCCGGATCGACGTCGATCGCTCCGGCGAGATCGGCGATCGTCCGTCCGCGCTTGAGGTAGCCCGTCCTCAAGTGACGGCCGAGCGGCATCGGAAACGGCGCGACGCAGCCCATGCCGTAGTTGCGCAGCGTCGCGTGGTCGCAGATCTCCCACGCAAAGATTTCCCGGTCGCCGCGCGTGGCTGCCACGAGATCCTGAACGAAGTCGTGGTACGAGTTGGCTTCGTTGGCGAAGCGCTTGCCGTGCCGCGTCACCGCGATCACGCCCGGCTTCGCGCGATCGATGAAATGCGGCATGACGCCCGCCGAACCATCGGGTCGCTTCGTGACGGACGTCGGGACCCACGCCGCGGCATGCGGAATGGTCGGATCGACGTAGCCCCCGACCGCCTCGGCCATGCGCAGTCCGTCGCCGGTGTTCGATGCCGGCGAGGGCGTGTAGTGCTCGCGACCGGTGGGCGCATGCGGGAACAACGCCTTGCGTCGTTCGATGTCATGCGGAAAGCCGCCGCAGGCGAGGACGACACCGACGCGCGCCCTGACCCGCGTCAGCGATCCGTTCCGCTCGACCAGCGCGCCGGCGATTCGCCCCTCCTCGATCGCCAGTTCCCGCACCGGTGAATCGAGCCAGACCGGGATATCGAGGTCCATGGCGGCCTTGGCGAGCCGGCCGGCGAGCGCGTTGCCGTTGGTCAGGGTCATGCCCCGACCGTGACGAACGACGTCCCACGCGTGGCGGCTCAACCGCTTCGTGACGTAGACAAAGGACTCCAGTGAGCGGAAGACCCGCATGAAGTGCCAGATCTCCTTGCCGGAGCCCAGCATCATTCCGAACACCGTCAGTTCGGGCAGGGGTGGAGCAAGCTGCTTGACGCGAACGCCCAGTTCGCGACCGTCGAACGGGCGGGTGACCATCGAACGCCCCCCCGGCCGGCCGCCGGACGCTTCGGCGTGATAGTCGGGAAACACCGGCGGCATGTCGAACTGGACGCAGGTGTTCCGCGTGAAGAAGTCGATGGCCTCGGGGCCGTACTCGATGAAGGCGTCGACGCGCGCCGGATCGAAGTGGGTCGTGGCTTCGTGCTGCAGGTAGGTCCGGGCGGCGCCCGGGGGCTCGTGAATGCCCTGCTCGATCGCCAACCGGGTGCCGGGAATCCACAGCCAGCCGCCGGAACGCGCCGTGGTGCCGCCGAACATCGGCGCCTTCTCGACGACGACGACCTTCAAGCCCCGGGATGCCGCCGTGATCGCCGCCGCCATGCCCGATGCCCCGGTCCCGACCACGAGCACATCGCATTCGCCATCCCGCAGATCCATCGCACGGCTCCCGAAGAGAACAGCGCGAAGTCTAGGTGCGGTCTGCAATTAAGTCAAACGTATTAGATATTGGCAGATTTAACGATTTAAACGGATTTATACATCTATGTCTTCCAAACGCCGGCGGCTATACTCGCCCGCTTACCCCACCGTCCCGAGGGATGCATGGAAGGCAAGGTCCGGCGCGGCATTCAATCGATCGAGATCGGCAGCGAACTGCTCGGCGAGCTGGCCCAGCACGTGACGCCGATGGCGTTGAAGGATCTGGCCAAGGCCGCGGGCATGAGCCCGGGCAAGGCGCACCCTTATCTCGTCAGCTTCCTGAAGGTCGGGTTCGTCACGCAGGACGCGTCGGGGCGCTATCAGCTCGGCCCGTTTGCGCTTCAACTCGGCTTGACGCGTCTGCAGCGGCTGGACGTCGTCAAGGAAGCGTCTCCGCTCGTGGAGGTGCTGGCCGCCGAGACCGGGCAGAGCGTTGCCCTCGCGGTGTGGGGCAATCTCGGGCCGACCATCGTCCGTCTCGAGGAACCCATCCATCCGCTGCACGTCAACTTGCGGATCGGTACGGTGATGTCGATGGCGCACACGGCGACCGGTCGCCTGTTCGCATCCTATCTGCCGCCGAAGGTGGTCGAGAAGCTGATCCTCGAGGACGTGGCGCGCCAGAGCGGACGAACCGGTGGCTCGACGGACATGACACGCGGGCAGGTCGAGGAAGCAATCATCGAAACGCGGCGGCACGGCTTGTCGAGGACGATCGGGCAACCCATCCCCGGCATCAACGCGTTCTGCGCACCGGTCTTCGATTCGGGCGGGCATCTGATCCTCGGCATCACCGCAATGGGTCCGGAGGCCACCTTCGACGCCGCTTGGGACGGGCAGGTCGCGGTGCCGCTGCGGGCCTGTGCCGTGCAAGTGTCCCGACGTCTGGGATTCGTCGAGAGCGGCCACCCGTAGCGCGACTCGTTCGCCGGGAGCGGAGGCCCCGGAGTCGGGTCCGCCACGGAATCGCGCCGTCCCGGGTCCGACCGGTCGTGCGGCGCGGACGGTGTCACGGGCCCTTCCCCTTGACTGCCCGACAGTCGGGCACCAGGAGTCCGCGGCGACGTCAGGATGGCCGACAGCCGCCGCCGGGGCGTGTCGATGTCGCCCGTCAAGCCCGTTCTTGACCGGCCCTCCCGGGCAGGTGAGCGCCTCCCGCCTCTCCGTGGCGTCATCGGTCGGGGCTTCAGCCTTGCACCGACGTCTCGCGGCCTCATCTTCTTCCCCTGGCTGCCGCTATTTCCTCCCGGGAAACCGGATCCGCCTCCCGATGCGATGAGGAGCCTCGGCTGCCGGGCCGTGCGTGCTTCGCATCGACGCCATCTTCACCACAAGGGACAGACCCCCGTGCCTCAGGGCGCAGGAGCTTGAGAGACGTGCTGACCACAGAATCCGCGGAAGACTTCCAGGTCGACTACCGCCTCATCTTCGACATGGCCAGCAACAGCATGGCGTTCACGCATGCTCGGTCGGGTCGCATCATCGACGTCAACGAGAATCTGCTGCGGACCTTCGGCTTCTCGCGTGAGGAAATCGTCGGCAGGACCGCGATCGAACTCGGCGTCTGGGTGGACGCCGCCGACCGCGCGGCATGCGTGGCCGAACTCGAACGATCGGGCCAGCTGCGGGACCACGAAGCACGTCTGTGGGTCCGCGGCGAATCGGTGCCGCATCTGATTTCCGGCCGCGTCATCGAACGCGACGGCGAACGCTATGTCCTCTGGGAATTCCGCGACATCGGCACACGGGTGAAGGCCGAAGCGGCGCTGAAGGAACGCGAAGAAGTACTGAGCGCGATCTTCTCCCAGGCCGGCGACGGGATCGATCTCGTGGATGCGCATTCTCTGGCGATCCTCGAGGTGAACGACGCCGCCTGCCAGATGATGGGGTACACGCGCGAGGAGTATCTGCGCCTGTCGCTGCCGGACATCCAGCCGGACCATGACGCATCGGAACTGCGCGCCGCGGTGGCAACAGTCCTCGCCGGGGGCCGCGCCAGTTTCCCGAGTCGGCATCGTCGCAAGGACGGTTCGGTATTCGACATCCACTTGAACATCCGCGCGATCCGGCTGCACGGTCGCGATTGCCTGGTGGCCGTCTGGCGTGACGTCAGTCTGGAGCACAAGGCCCGGGAAGCGCTGAACAGAGCGGCGCAATGGCATCGCGCCCTGCTGCAGAGCACGGCGGAGGGTGTGTGCATCTTCGACGCCACCAGGACCGTCGTCGAAGTGAACGAACGATTCGCCCGGATGCTTGGCTACACGTCGGAGGCAATGATCGGCATGCGTCCGTCGCAATGGGACATCGTCCTGTCCGAAACGGACATCGACGCGCGGTTTCCACGCGATGCCGCCGTCGGCTGCACGTTCGAAACACGGCATCGCCGCAAGGACGGCTCGCTGTACGACGCGGAGGTGAGCCTCCAGCACACACGGATCGGCGAACGGGACGTCGTGGTCAGCGTGGTCCGCGACATCAGCGACCGCAAGCGTGCCGAGAGGATGCTCGCGGACAGCGAACAACGGCTGCGCCTCGCGATGAGCGCCTCGAAGATGGCGGTGTGGGAGTTCGACTTCGTCTCCAACCGGATCTACTGGTCTCCGGAGCTCTACTCGCTCTTGGGAATCCCGCCGATCAAGCCCTCGCGCGACTGGCTCGAGTCCATCGAGCACGAGGAAGACCGCGGCCTCGCCCATGCGGCCATGCAGAAGGCCGTTGCCACGCGCACGCCCTACTACGCACAGTACCGCGTGGTCCGCGGTGATGAATTGAGATGGGTCGAGGATCGGGGCACCATCGAGTACGCGCCCGACGGATCGCCGAAACGCGTCGTCGGCCTCACCCGCGACGTGACGGCACAGAAGAGCGCCGAGCAGGAACTGGCGCAGTCGCGAACCGTCCTCCAGACGGTCATCGATTCGGTCCCCGCGCGCATCTTCTGGAAGGACCGGAATCTGCGCTACCTGGGATGCAATCCGCTGTTCGCGCGGGACGCCGGAAAGTCCGCACCGGACGAACTGGTGGGCAACGAGGACTACGCGATGGCCTGGGCCGACCAGGCCGACCTGTACCGCGCCGACGACCGGCGCGTCATGGAATCCGGCAGCACCAAGCTGAACTTCGTCGAACCGCAGACGACACCGGACGGCCGGACGATCTACCTGCGCACGTCCAAGGTTCCGTTGCGGGACAGCCGGGGTGAGATCTTCGGCGTGCTGGGCATGTACGACGACGTCACCGATCAGAAGCTGGCCGAGCAGGAGCTCGAGTCCCATCGTTACCGTCTCGAGGAACTGGTCGAGGAACGTACCGCCGATCTCCGGGCGCTGCACAAGCGCCTGCTCGATACGCAGTTCGCCATGGACAAGGTCGGCATCGGCATCACCTGGAACGATCTCGACACGGCGCGGATCACCTATGCCAACAACCATGCGGCCGACCTCCTCGGCTACAGCGTCGAGGAATTGCTGAACCTCACCGTCGCCGACATCGACCCGAACTATCCGCTCGAACAATTTCGGCAGACGGTCGAGATCATCCGGTCGCGAGGGCACGTTCAATTCGAGACCAGCCAGCGTACCAAGACCGGACGCATGGTCCCCGTGGAGATGACGGTCTACTACCACGAGGGCGGCGACTATTCGCCGCCGCGTCTCATCGCCTTCGTCACGGACATCGCCCGCCGCAAGGAAACGGAAAAGGCCCTGATACAGGCCAAGGCAGATGCAGAGTCCGCCAACCTCGCCAAGAGCGCCTTCCTGGCCAACATGAGCCACGAGATCAGGACACCGCTCAACGCGATCACGGGCATGGCCCATCTGATCCGGCGCAGCGGTCTGACGCCGGAGCAGAGCCGACGAATGGACACCCTGGTGGCTTCCGGCGAGCACCTGCTGGGCATCATCAACGCCATTCTCGATTTGTCGAAGATCGAAGCCGGGAAGTTCGCGCTCGAATGCTCCCCCCTGCGGGTGGAGGACATCCTCGGAAACGTCGTTTCCATCCTGCACGATCGCGCCGAAGCCAGGCATCTGAGGATGCGTACGGAAGTGGATCCCCTGCCGCCCGGCCTGCGGGGAGACCCCGTGCGCCTGCAGCAGGCCGTGCTCAACTACGCCGGCAATGCCATCAAGTTCACCGAGACGGGTAACGTCACGCTGCGCGTCAAGGTGGTTGCCGATGGGCCGCGCGACACGCTCCTGCGCTTCGAAGTCGAGGACACCGGCATCGGGGTGGCGCCCGAGGCATTGCACAAGTTGTTCAACAACTTCGAACAGGCCGACAACTCCGTCACACGCAAGTACGGCGGAACCGGATTGGGCCTGGCCATCACGAAACGCCTCGCCGAACTGATGGGCGGCGAAGCCGGCGCGGAGAGCGTCCTGGGCACCGGCAGCACGTTCTGGTTCACGGCTCGTCTGACCAAGGGTGACCCGCGATCATCGCCGCGCAACGCGACGCCTGCGCTGGTGCAGGCCGAAGCACTGCTCAAGCGCGACCATGCCGGCGCCCGCCTGCTGCTGGCCGAGGACGATCCGGTGAACCAGGAGATCGCGCTGCAACTGCTCGACGCCGTCGGGCTGAAGGCGGACGTCGCCGGCGACGGGTGCCAGGCTGTCGAACTGGCGGGCCGCAACGACTACGCGATGGTCCTGATGGACATGCAGATGCCCAATCTGGACGGACTGGAAGCCGCCCGGCGCATTCGCCGCTTGCCACGGGGCGCGCAGGTGCCGATCGTGGCCATGACCGCCAATGCGTTCGCCGAGGACAAGCAGCGCTGCCTGGACGCCGGCATGGACGATTTCGTCGCCAAGCCGGTGGAGCCCGGCCTGCTCTATTCCACGCTGCTGGGCTGGCTGGCCGGTGGCGCTGCCCGCAAGCGGCATGCACTCCAGTTGCCGGACGACACGCCCTCGGCTTCGGCGGCCGCGTCCGACGCCGCCGCCATCGGACACGCCGCCGTGTGGCCGCCTGCCGACGTCCCCGGCTTCGATCTCGCGGCGGCGCTGCAACGCATGCGCGGCAAACCCGAATCGCTCAAGCGGTTGCTGCACCTCTTCCGCGACAGCCAGGGGGCCAACGTGCTGGCCATCGGTCGTGCCCTCGAAGAACCGCAGGACCGTCCGACCGCCCTTCGTCTGGCGCACAGCCTGAAAGGCGCCGCGGGAAGTGTGGGCGCTGTCGATCTGCAAGCGGTGGCCGCGCACCTGGAGGCGGCTCTGCCGCCTCCCCCGGCGGGCGAGAGCGTTCAGTTCTGCCAGGACGGATTTCGCCGCCTGCAGGCCGAATGGGGGCGAACGGTGGACAGCCTGGAATACGTGCTCAAGTAGACACGAGCAATCGAATGCCGGAGCGGGACATCAGGAGCAGTGCCCCAGCCGTCGAGAACATGCCCGCAACGGACGGACTGTCGCTGATCGTCTGACCGATGATGGCCGAGCCGGAACGCGCCCTCTCGTCGGAGGCCGAAGACGTGGATCGTGTTTCGGCCGCCGGCGCACCGGCCGCGGAGACGCTGACCGTCAGTCCTTCCACCGTGGCCGCAACCCGTGACGCCGCGTCACGCTGCGAGTGAGCCGCTTGTCCTCGTCGTCGAAGACCCGTGTCTTCGCATGGTGAGTGAACTGGCTTCGAATCTTGACTTGAAGGAGGCGCCAGTCCGATTCCCGGAGTTGATCTGAGAGGCGATTCGAAGACGTCTACGCGGTGCCGATGCGGGAGCAGAGTCCGGCTCGACGAATCGGGTTCGTCTCCGGAACGCCGTCGTCGCCGAACGCGGCGTGGCAGCTGTACTCCGCCCAACGCCCAGTCGACCGGCCTCCGAATGTCGGGCTGCCGCAACCCACCGACGTCGAGTGGCAATGGACCGCCAAGCATCTGCCGATGCGTCGCGAATCTGCGTCAAGGGGATCGTCGACAACTCACAGGAATCGCCCGCGCAGTACGCGACGATGCGGCTCGACCCATGCCTCGGGCGGCTCGGACGCCATTCGCGACATTTCTTGGTGGGCCCGCTGGCAACTTCGAACTCGCCGGAGAGCTGCGCCAGTGCTGGATTTCACGAATTTCTCGGCGCGCGAGTTACCCCAGGTCTTACCCCAGAAGGTACGGATCTGGGGTTATCCACAGCGCACGATCTTCACATCGGGAACTTCACATCGAGAACGCTGCGACGGACACCGGCAAGTTGGATGTGCGCTTCGGCAAAGAGGGCAACGCGTGGGCGGCTGCGCGTGGCACTGACTTGTCGCGCGCGCTATCGTCGGGATTCACCAGAGAGTTTGTCCGGCGACCTCCGACAGGGTTCAGCTGCGCTGCGATCGTGGCTTCTCCGATGGCCCTGCTAGGCCCGCCTCCGGGGACCCCATCCTGGACGCGAGGCGTACCCGTTCGATGCCGCACTGCTCAGCGCTAGAACGGGTCGACGCCGAAGTGCCATTCCCTCGGACTCGCAATCGGCTGATCGGCGCAGAGCAGGTGCTCGGTCACGGCTTCGTCGCCGCACGCAGATCGGCGACCGTCAACATCAGTGTCATGGGATCGAGGGGCGATTCGTCGAGACCGAGTCCGACGTAGAAGGCCCTGGCTTCTTCGGATAGAGCATGCACGACCATGCCACGGATGCCGATGGCGTCGGCCGCATGGACCACGCGCAACGCGGCGTCCCGGAAGAGCGCGCGGCCGAGCCCATGCCCGTGATGACTCGTCGCCACGGCGAGCCGACCGAGCACGACGACCGGGACCGGATCCGGCATGTTGCGGCGGAAGCGGCCAGTCGCGGCAGCGGGGGCCACAGCGCTGGACGCAAGGGCGTAGTAGCCGACGACCCTGCGGTCCTCGCACGCGACAAACGTGCGCGAGGCGCCACTGATCTGGTTCGCCGCCGCGCGGCGTACGAGCCAGAGGTTGAGCGATGCTACCCCGCAGTCGAAGTCGGCAATCTCGTGATCGAGGCTGAGCGGTTCCGGAGCACGCAGCATCCGGCTCAAACCGTCTTCCAGGGTGCCTTGCCTCGCATCGTCCGCTGCAACCGTTCATTGGGCCGCGCCGGGCGGTCGAGCCGTTTCAGGAACTCGTCGTAGGCCTCGGGGCTGACCACCATCAATGCCCGGTCCAGCAACGTTTCCTCGGCCGCGCGGCGCGCCGCCTCCAGGATGAAGTCCGTGCGCGTCTTGCCCGCGGACTCCGCGGCACGGTCGATGAGGTTGCGCTCAGCCGGCGGAATTCGCAGGTTCAGCGTGTCGCGGCGCGTCTTGGTCGTGCTGGCGGTCGTCATGGCATGCCCTTCCTGTTACCCAAGTGAGACCATACCATGTCGTAACGACGGAGTCATTACAATTCCGGATGCCGCCGATGCACATGGGGCGTGTCCATGGAGTGCGGCTGGGTGCTACTCGCCTAGCAGGCATGGATTGAAGTCTCGATCGAGATCTTGCGATCGCTGACGCGCGCAGCCGGCTCATGTGGCGCGAGCGTGCGGGGGAGTTTGGTCTGCGTCCCTCCGGCCAGCTAATGATCGAACTCGATCACTCCCCTCACCGCCTGCAGTGGATTGACCCTGCCCCGGTTTCACCTACATCAGAGGGTTGGTAACTTTCTGATGTACGGAGGGTGAAATGGCGAAGAAGGAAGCGGTGCCGAATCGGCAGTACACGGCGGAGGGGTGTGCGGACAGGGACAGCACATCGCCGGAACTGGATCGCGTCAGTTTCTCTTCCGGGAGCCGAGATCTTCTGTGCTCCACCGTGAGGTCGGCGCCTCCTCCGTCTACTGTGCTGTGCCAGAACAGTGAACGCCCCCAAGGCTGCCACAACCTTTCGGATGCTACGAAACGGGACTTTGCCCACTGTGTTCCTTCCATGCATTGGAGGTCTTCCGCATTCTCCGCCGTCCTCGACCCCTTTCTGCAGCGTCGTCAAGTCGTCCGCCGTCGTTGCCGCCGCTTTCTGGAAACCATTCCGGCAAGTACGACAAGGGAAGACCCCATGAGTACCATCGTCGACGGCTCTGGCACTGCCACCATCACCAGATGCTCACGTGACCATGCGTCGATGACATCATCACCATCATAGTCAGACTCGTTGAACCAGTCTTCCGTGCGCATGAGGGGCGCGACTCCCTCGAGAATCCAGGTGTCTGAGGTGGTCGTGGTCCGGCTGACGTGAACGCCGTCAGGCGACTTGTCGTATTGCTCGACCTCCCGGAACTTGATGGCGTCGAAGGTCCCTAGAGGCAGCGTGATGGTCTCGACACCCAGGTTCGTGATTGCTACCGACCACTGCCCTGTCCACGGCTCGTACCCGTTTATCGGGTGGGCCCACTGGCCTCGCCATCTTCCGCTGTACTCGACCGTCTGGCCCACGTCCTGGAGAGTCTTGGTGAAGAACGGGGCAGGATCGATGTAGTACTCGAACCATGCCCCCGCCAGAGGATCACCATCCGAAATCTGGAAGATCCCGTCATTGTTTTCAATAGCATAAAAGGGATCCGGGCTGTCGCCACGGATCGTCGCTCGATGATCGAAGACTTGCACGTCGACGGCACTGAAATGGGTGGTACCGATCGATGGTCCGAAGGTTCCCGACGTCCCGTCGGATTCGCTCCAGTTGCCGCTAACCGAGAATGCCCACGAACTTCCGTCGTGGACGGGGACCCAGTACATACTCGCCGCTGACCATGCGTCAGACACCAGTAACAGCATGCAAGTGACTACGAACCTCCCAACGATCATCGAGACATCGATACCCTTCTTCATTTGACCCTCCCGAATCAACATCGCCTCCGGAAACCATGCCTTTCCGGCCACTGAACTCAAGCTTTCCCCCTCGGTAGTCAGGAGTCCGTCTCACCTCTCGCCGTCTGGACGCTAGCCAACTTCACGTGACTCGCCATCGGCATGCCCTAGGCCATCGGCTCCGGTCCGTTGGTGAGGAAGTAGCGCCTGGCGTACCGAATACCGGAGGGCGGATCTCCCGCGGGATAAATTTGATATGCATTGCCAGCCACGCTGCAGCAGGAATCCCACAGGGTGCCGGTAGGGTCTGAACGCACGTCGTCGCAGTGGAAGAGACCTGCCACGCCGTCGACCTGCGGCTGCCGACGGAGGATCTCCAAGTGTTGCAGTGACGGCCACGGAGATGCACGGCAGGACGGGAAGCAGAATCGCGGCGATGCTGCGGCGCAATGGACGCACGACGTTGGTGTCCTCCCTGACTTTCGTTTAAAGGTAACACTACAGTGTCTAGATTGGCAGTCTGAATTAGAGGTTCAATGGCGGGTGGGTCGGTGCAATCTGTCGATGGCCGGCGAATTTGTCGCGGTACGTCGTGTTCTGTAGTGAGCACAGGCCACGCATACAAACTGATAGCGCTATGAATAACGCATGTATGTCCGGATCGCGTGTCGATCGCGTACTACCTTGTGCGGCGGTGCGGCTGTTTGCACCGCAGTTCGGTAGGCAGTGGTTCTTGCCTACAGGGCACTATCTCGTCCAGCGACCGCCAACAAAGCTCGGTAGTATTGCGATCATCAAGGCTCACCGCCCGCAGTAGATCGCCACCACCTGCTCGCGCTCGTGTCCCAGCTCCCGAGAGATCTGAATGCGCGCCTCATGATCGATCGCCTTCTGCGGCGTCGATAGTTCCTTCGACGTCGGCCCGCCCGCCGCCGGCGCCGCCCAGCCGGTCAGTTCTCGATACCGCGTCTGCGCGTACTGGTGCCGGTGTCCGTGGACGCGATGGATGCCTGCCTTCGCGCAGTGATGCTCGAAGCGGCGCAGCTGCTGGACGTAGGTGAGCTCCGCCGGAATCAGGCTGCCGGATCCGACCAGCGCCTTCGCCTCTGCCAGCAATCCGATCTGCTCGTCCGTCCGGATCGGAATCTCCCGCGGCCGTCCGCCCTTCGTCCAAGAAGCTTGCATCACCAGCACCGAGCCTTGATCGGCGATGCCGGGCCGGATCTTCAGGGACTCCTCCCGTCGCAGTCCGAAGGCGGCCTGGAATCGCAGGGACAGCGCGATGTGCGGATCGGTGATCTTCGCCAGGTCGCCAGCCTGGAGGATGCGCGCCTTGCTCTCGTGGCTCACGAAGCGCCGTTCCGGGATGCCGTAGTGGTCGTTGGTTCTCGCCAGCACGTTCTGCTTGCCGATCTTCTCCGCCCACCAGCGAAGCTCCGCCATCCGGTTCTTGATCGTCCCGGCAGACAGGCCCTCGGCCGTCCAGCGCTGGACGAGAGCTTCCACGTGTTTCGGTTTCAGACCTTGGACGGCGAGATGCCGGAAGCCGAGCTCGTGGAGCTGGTTGGCCACCCGCGTCAGGATGCGCTCGCGGGTGGCCCGGGTGGCGAAGCTGCCCTCCTGGTTTCGGTGGCAGAGCTGCTTCAACTGGAAGTTGAGATCACGCATGCGGGGAAGTCTCTGGGTTCGGTCGATGGCGTTCGTCGGTGTGTCGGGCGGTCTGGCTGAGTGTTTCTGTCCGGTGCGACCGCCTGGGCGGCTCGCACGCTGCGAGGGACACGAGGACACCACTCCTGTTGTGTGCAGGGCTGGGTACCGATTGCCGCGGCTGCACCCGCGCTTGGCTCCTCTCGATCCGGCGCCTCGCGGGGAACGACCAGATCGCATCGAGCCGATCGGCTGCGGGATGCCCCGAGGGGCGACGGGTGGTCGTGGAGAACGACCGGAGGGGAGATCGCCGAAGCGAGGAGCCCGTCACTCGGGCTCGTCACTTCGACATCCGTGGGCGAATTGCCTGAGACCACGGGAGATTGCGCGTCGTCACCACCGGCAGGAACTGGGTAGTGACGACGCGAACGGCGACGAGCGTCGCGATGGCATGCACAGCTGCCACGTCGACGAGGACGACTTCTTCGATTCACGGATGGCGCACGGAGACGGAGTCTGTGGGCCGAGGGCGGTCGAGGAATCGACCGACGGGTTTCTCCGTGCCGCAGGGGCCACCGGATTGCAGGAGAAGGTCCGGTTTGATGGGTTCGGTGGAAGGCGGCGTCCGGGACGAGTAGGAACGTCCGTTCGTGCTTGCTTCAATGGGACGACAGACCGTCAGCAGGCCGGGTTGGTTCCTGCGTCGATGCCGGCGTCGTCGCGGGCCTTCCGTTCGCGCTCTCGATTCTCAGCCGATCGCCGGCGCATTCGATGATTCGATGTCGGCGCCGATGTGCTTTGGGGAGGGGGGTGTTCATCCCCCTTCGAACAACACTGCAACAGTGCAACACCTCCACCGTCGGCAGCACCGACGTCGCCTCCGGCAGTGCATCACCGAGGCACAGTCTGGCGGGACGTGCCCCTTGCGATCCTCCCGGTTGTGCAGGTAGCCCTGCCGCACGGCAGTGGCGATGCGGCGCGAAGCAGCGCTCCTGTCGAGCCTGGGGTGGCTCGCGCGATCTCGGGCAGTCCGACTTCCGGATGGTCTGGGTCCGATGAGGCGGTCACCGCCTGTACCGTCTCCTGACGCTCTCGGACACACTGGCGTCCACGCCTTCCTCGATCGCGTCGACGACGAGGTCGCGCACGACGGCGTAGTCCTCGAGGGTGGCGATGATCCGGTCCGTCGTCGTCCCGGTCTCGGGTAGCCTGGTGCAGGAGCGCATGGGTCCGGATGAGGGCGAGCAGCTGGCCGAAGTCCCGGCGCAGCGCACGGCGATCGGCGGACCTGGTCTCGCCATGGTTCCTGGCATAGGATCACGACCTCGTGCTCGGCGAGGGCGAGCCACCGCTGCAGAGCGATCCAGGCCGAGGTCGAGGGGCCGGCGGTGTCCGCGATGGCCCGCAGAACGGCGCGGGTCTGTTCCCGGGTGTCGGTCACCTGCAGCGACAGCAGGTGGTCTCGTTCTCCTCGGATGAAGCCGAACGGCGTGGTGGTCACCAGCAGCCGGTGGGGCCGGCCTTCTCGATACGCTTCGGTCGCAGGCCCGGCGGTCTTCTCCACCACTTCGTAGACCAGGCGCCTTGAGAGCAGGAGCGGATCAGGTGCAGCTGCTGGCCGCCCTTGATCCCGGCGGCCTCGAAGACCACCAGGAAGCGGTGGCGCAGATCGGCTTCCAGCGCGCTCCACTGATGGCGCCGACGCAGTGCAATATCTCTCGGGCGGGAAGAAGCGCAGCACGGTCTCGACGGTGAAACCCCTTGCCGCCGGAGCCGGGGCCCTGGAGGGCGACGGACACGGGGCGCGGCAGGAAAGGAGGTGAGCGCCAGATAGAGGGTCCTGGCGAGGCGTGATTCGCCGACGGCGCCGGCGTCCTGATAGCCCGGGCGGTCCAGAGCAGGTTCGGACGTTCGGCCAGTTCGCGCATCGGGCCCAGGCGCGCCGAGGCCCTCCTGCCCGTTCCTTGGCCTGGAGCGTCGTGAAGGGCACGGCCTTCGCGAGCGCCGGCGGAACTGGACGGAAGAATCGGGATCGTCGCAGCGCAACTCGCTCGTCCTTGAAGGGGGCGAGATCGACGATAGGCGCGATCGGCGATACGGGATCGGGCAAGCTGGGGCGCGCTTGACGGCTTCGCCGCCTGCATCGGCCTGATGAGCACGCAGATGCACGCGAAGCCATCGAAGTAGCGGCGTCGCCCTCCTTCCAACTGTTCGCGCCGGGACAGGCCGAGGGCGGGGAAGCCGGGATGCCAGTGGTGGGCAGTCGGACTCACCTTCGCCGACCAGGACGACGGTGTCCCGCGTCGGCAGGGCGGCGAGCCGGTCGAGTCCGCAGAGCTGCGGGCCATGCCGCGGGGTGCCACGTTGGAAACGGGCCTCCCTTCCCGGGTCTTCGTTGTCGCGGTCGGTTCCCTGGAAGAGGGTCCGCGCAGGCGCACGGCGATGATGCTACTCTCGGTGATCGCGATACGGAATGCGCAGGCGGGACGCCCTACCGCGGATGTCGATGAGTCCGGCGGCTTCCGCAGGAAGGTCTCGGGCAGTCTCTTCCCGGGCGGCGTAGGCGGCGAGTGTTGCAATTGCTGCAGTGCTGTTCGGGGATGACACCCTCCCCACCCGTCGAATCGAGGGGATCGACGAAGCCGTGGCGGCGTGCTTCGAAGAACAGCGTCCCGAGGGTGACGCCGCCGTCCGGGGAGATCGATCGCCAGACACTGCGGGCATCGTTCTCGCGGTAACTCTGACCGCGGCGGCTCCATTGATCCCAGAGGGGAAGCTGTCGTCACCGAGGCCGGACTTGAGCGCCATGCCGATGCGCTAGAGATCGCGCAGCCTCGGCGGGAATGCAGTCCAGAGGCGCGGATGCGGGGCTGGCCGGCATCCCGCGCCACCGCACGAGGGCGGCCACCGATCAGCGCGCGCGGCTGATGTCGACCTGGCGGGCGATCCACGCCGTCGGATTCCTGAGCCAGCCCACGGCGCGGGCGCCCAGCGAGATCTGCGCCGGGAAGGCGCCGTCCTTGATGCGTTCGTAGAGGGTGTGCTTCGGGCGAGGCCCGTGCGGGCCATGACCTGGGTCAGGCGCAGGATGACGGAGGCGGGCGATGTTCGGCAGCGGCTGCGGATATCCCATCGGGTGTCGCGGATGACGAGACCGATGCTTCCATGAATTGTGCGAATTCCTTGAACATCGAGACTTTGAAGCATCAATTGCGGGACGAAAGGCAGTCAGAACGGCCACCGCCAGGTTCGGAAGCGAACCGCGTCGGGTGCGTAGGTGTCGTCTCGAAACGTCCGACTTCCTCTGGGAGATCGTCCGGAACGAGATGAACAAGAAGGGCCGACTCGATCGTCGATGAGAGGTGGCATCGGATCGGGAATGTTCGTCGAATGGGCCGACGACACAGAATTGATGCGTCAAAAAAGTCTCAATTCGGGTCGATCTTTGCCCACTCCTCCGCCTTGGTATCCGGCCTCCCCGCGTTTCTGCACGGCCAGCACAGGACCACTTCCGTTGCGGGCAGCCATCGGTAGAGCGCCAGGTACGCTTCGGAACCGCGTCCCCATGACCAGTTCCCTACGACCCTCTTCGACCTGCCGTCCGATCATGGGATGCTGTTCGAGAATCAGCACCGCATCGCGAATTCTGCGCACCGTGTCGAGCGCCTGATCGGGATCGCTTGTCGCGATGAACTCGAAGACTCTTCCAGATCGTCGAAAGGGCGGGCGCACAGGACCACGCGCGCCGTGCCTTCATCTTGGGCCGACGAGCGGTCTTGTCGGTGACGCGCGCCTCGAAAGTCGCAAACGCCTCCCGCGCGTCGAATGCCGTTCCGGACGCCATCGCCTCGGCTTCGGCAGCGTCTGCCCCGAACTGTCGCCGCAATTCTTCGGCGCGCGCGGCCCGCTCGATGGCCTCGACCATGAACGCGTGCACCGTCCGGTCGCTGTCCTTGACCAGTCGCTGAATGCGCTGCTTGCTTCATCCGGCAGTTTCAGGCTGGTGACTGGCACGAGATCGACCCCGTTGAAGCAACACCAAGGTATTTCGCTACTGGATCAGCCACGTTGAGGTCTCGCCTGCCCGGACGCATCATCCGGATCTGTGTCGCGCCCCTCGACTCCGCCTGTGCGATGAGCCGGCTCGCGCGTGAGACAGACAGTCCCGTCGCCATGGCGATGGCCGACATCTTCATACCGCCTTCACGGTTAGCGACCCTCATTCCGTCGGCGCGAGTCCCGGCCTTGCCGTCATCGAGGAGAGCGGGGCAACCCACTACTTGCGAGGAATGTCCCGAGGCGCGTTGGGGTGAGCTTGCTCGCCGCATCTCAAGCGGCGAACTGTTCGTCGCCGAGGAAGATCTGCTGCCGCTAACCTTCCTTTCCACAGACGCGCATCTTCCCCGCGACCGCTGCTCGACCAAGGCGGCGTACTGGCTAGCTGCCGACCCGCGGATCGTGCTCCGTCTTCGGCACCCGGCCGAGGAGGTACCCATGCAGTCCGTCGGTGTCGAGCCACACGGGTGTCGGAGTCTCTCCCACGGGCTCGGTAGCTCGACCACGCCCAAGTCCCGGGATGCGAGACCATTCGCGCGGCCACCGGATTGCGCTCCACCTGTGCTCATCTCGGTCTAGAAGGGTCGCTTCGAATCGGCCTTGCAGCAAATGCCCTACCGTACAGGACGGCCCCCCGCTTGACGGGCCTAAAGCATCAGGTGCTAGTGGATTCCCGTCAGGCCGTAGACCAGCAGCGTTGCATGGAAACGCGACGGGGGTGTCGGCTAGCTGTGACCCGTCAAGACGTTGTCATGAGCAGGGAATCTGACATAGGGGTGGCTCCTTTGATGCCGGCGTGGTCGGTGCCAGTTGTAGTGGTCTTGCCAGGATCGACAGTGCTTCCAGTGCGCTGGGCTGAGCTTCTGGTAGGTCCAGCCGTAGGCCCACTTCTCGCAAGGCCGATTGGATGAAGCGTTCGGCCTTGCCGTTGGTCTGCGGCCGATAGGCGCGGGTGAACTTGGTGTCGATGTCGGTGCTTCTGCGGCACCCGCGAAGGCCTTGGAGCGGAAGGCCGAGCCGTTGTCCGTCAGGAGTCGTCTGATCTGTACGCCCTGGCCCTTGTAGTACGCAATCGCGTCACGCAGGAACCGAATGGCGCTGGGGATCGTCTCGTCGGCGTGCATAGCCGTGAACGCCACCCGGGCGTGATCGTCGACGGCCACGAACAGCACCTCCCAGCCTGCTCCATCGACCGAATCGCGTCGATTACCCGTGACACGGTGGCTGGGCGCACGATGCGCCCGGAGCTTCGGTGTCGAGGTGAAGAAGATCGCCGGGGGATGGGTGCTCGTAGCGCTGCACCGGTTCGGCGGGTTCGAGATCCGCGAGCCGGGATATCCCGGCCCGCGCCAGCACCCGGGCGACAGTGATTCGGAGACCCCACGCTTCGGGCGATGCGGCTTTGCACCAAGCGGCGCCGGCGCAATTCAACGATGAGCAGCGCCTTGGAGGCGTCGATGGCGCGCGGCGAGCGTGCGGGTCGGGACGAGGCATCGGCCAGTCCCGCCTCGCCACTGGCCAGATAGCGGCCGAACCACTTACGGGCCGTCGGCGGACTCACGCCGTGAATGGCCGCCACCTCGGGTGCAGTCAGTCCCTGATCGATCATCTGTCGGACCATCTCGAGTCGACGTACGAAGGTCAGTCGGGCACGCTTATGGGTGTTCATTCGGCTGGGCTCCTGGAAGGCCGGGTGTTTGGCGACTTCCAGTCTTCCAGACTCAGTCCGAATGAACACCAGATACAACGTATTGAGCCTTCACAGCTAGCTCGTCCAAGAACACCGCCCTACATTCGCAATCGCAAATGATCATTCCTCACCGGCTCCCCTGCGAGGACATGTGGTCAGCGACGCTCGGGAAGACGATGCGCGAGCGCGCGGTAGGCGTCCCAACTCTGCGCGGGGGCGAGGCAAAGGCAAGACTCTGCCAAGACCTCGCTCCAGCAACTGCCCCCCCAACCTACGAGCAATCGAAGCGCAGGACCACGCCAACCGCGGCGTCTCAAGCTTCCCGGGCTCTAAGGGAACGAGACAGAAACCTAGCGAGAACGAACTCTGAGTCGCCCGAGAAGGCCAACCACTGAGAGCCCCACTAGGGTCAAAGTGGCAACACTTGGCTCCGGTACAACGCGAACGAGAAACGTACCGACGTTGACTGACGCGGGCCAGTATGAGGCAGCATCAGTCACATTACTGACAAATGTCCCGCTTGGCACTTGATCACCCACACAGCCGATATTTGACCCTACGCATGCATATGTATGAAAGCCAGACGAAGAACCGTCATCTATCCATCCCGACGCGTAGTGGAACTGACGATGGGGCTCATAGATGCCCAGTAAACTGGCAAGAGCAATAGAGTCGGCTTCGTTGGCACCAGTCGAAAATACGCCCTCGGGCGTCAACCCGTAGTTGATGTTGAAGGCACTAAACAAAATCGCTACTTCAATTCCGGTTGCCCAGTAGAACCCGCGCCCGCTGTACAAACCGACCGCATCCGGCACCGATAGCCCACCATATGTCGGTGTGAGATCAAGAAACTCATATTTCTTACCGCCACCTTCGACAACAGTAAGGTCATCCGTGTTGTCCAGCGTTGATGTACCCAATAGACTTGATGCGAGAGGCATCGTTGAAAATAGGATCGCCGCAAGACCTAATATGCTCAAAAGCAAACCTTTGCGATCTGTTGTCATGACAGATCCTCCTTGAGTACATAAAGTACGTCGTGCGTTGTTTCTGGCTTTCTTATAGTCAAATTACCGTAGCAAACATCCCCGGACATAGCAAGGGCTTCCGTCATAGACCGGCCGCGGAACGAGCGTGACACAAGCACTAGGCCTCGCCTTCTGCGCAGAACTATCTTTTGAGGTAGTGCAGTATCTCGTCGCTACGGCCCGGGGGGGCGAAGGCGCCCCCCCCCCTTACCCGCCACATGCGGCACCGCGACAACCGGGGGCATGGTCCCTTGGCAGAACCGCGGGGTAGCGCGATTCTCTGTACTACTCGCGGGTGAGATTCGAGACCGCGCCGTCCAAGAATCTGAGCCGCATAGTCGACCTTACCCTCCAACTGCACGAAGATTCACTACCTCCGCACCCTTGGTAAGCCCATCAAGATAGTCCGCCCAGCTCTGCATCATTCTTCGACGCTCTGGCAGATGCTGGGCGTGGTTGTAGGCAGCCCGCACGCTGTTGCGCTCCACGTGAGCCAGTTGCCGTTCGATCGCATCCGGGTGCCACCCCTGCTCGTTCAGCAGCGTGGAGGCCATGCTCCGGAAGCCGTGCCCCGTCATCTCGCCCTTGCCATACCCCAATCGCCTCAGCGCCGCGAGAACAGTGTTCTCGCTCATGCACCGCGCTTTGGTCCGCGCCCCAGGAAACAGGTAACGGCAGTCTCCGGTGAGAGGTCGGAGTTCGCGAAGAATCGCGACAGCTTGAGTACTGAGGGGAACAATGTGAGCCCCCTTCATCTTCATCCGCTCGGCAGGAATACGCCATTCGGCGGCGTCGAGATCGAACTCGGCCCATTCGGCCTTCCGCAACTCTCCGGGTCGAACGAAGGTCAGGGGTGCCAGTTTCAGCGCACAGCGCGTGACATATGATCCTTTGTAGGTCTCGATGGTCCGAAGGAGCTCGCCGACGGCCTTGGGATCACGGACGGAAGCGAAGCTCGTCGATCGCGTCGGTGCCAGGGCACCGCGCAAGTCCGCCGCCACATCTCGCTCGACCCGCAGCGTGGCGATTCCGTAGCGAAGGATCTCGCTCGCGTACTGCCGGACGCGGTGTGCAGTTTCCACGGCCCCCCGCGCCTCGATCCGCCTGAGGACTGCGAGTAGTTCAGCCGCGGAGACCTCCGCAACCGGTCGCGCGCCTATCCACGGAAACAACATCTGCTCTAGTCGACGAAGGACCCTGATCGAGTGGCTCTCGGACCATAGCGGCTCTCGCTTGGAGAACCACTCGCGGGCGACGGCTTCGAACGTGTTCTCCGATTGAAGAACCTTGGAGAGCGCCTCCGCCTTCCGCATGGCGCCAGGGTCAAGGCCGGCGGCGACCTTCTTGCGCTCGGCGTCTCGCTTGGCCCGAGCCTCCTTGAGCGTGACTTCGGGGTAGACGCCGAGCGAGATGAGCTTCTCTTTGCCGGCAATCAGATACCGGAACCGCCACCACCGGGAGCCATTCGGATTGACGATGAGATACAGACCGGCTCCGTCATAGAGCTTGACGGGCTTGTTGGCAGCCTTGGCTCGGCGAATTGCGATGTCGGTGAGGGGCATGGGGTAACTCGCTCAGAGGGCGAATAGATTACCCCAATAGTTACCCCAGTTTCGGGGTAACTGTCCATGAATTTCCGCGAAACGCAGCGGACTTCATTTTCGACAATATTATTTACGTACGGTCACTTACAGACGTTTCCGGATGCTGCTGGAACTCGATTTGGTGGGCCCGCTGGGACTCGAACCCAGGACCAAAGGATTATGAGTCCTCTGCTCTAACCGACTGAGCTACAGGCCCGCCGAGACGCAGCGACAGATCCGCCGCCGCGCACGACAACGGCCGGTCAATCGCCCCGGCCGTTTTGCAGCTTGTCCGCCAACGGCGCGGACGGGAACTCGGATCAACCGTCGAGGAAACTGCGCAGACGTTCGGAACGCGACGGGTGGCGCAGCTTGCGCAGCGCTTTGGCTTCTATTTGTCGGATCCGCTCCCGCGTGACGTCGAACTGCTTGCCGACTTCCTCGAGCGTGTGATCGGTATTCATCTCGATGCCGAAGCGCATTCGCAGCACCTTTGCTTCACGCGGCGTCAACGTATCGAGTACCTCCTTCGTGGCTTCCTGCAGGCTCGTGTAGACCGCCGCCTCGACCGGGGCGAGCGTTGCCTGGTCCTCGATGAAGTCGCCGAGATGCGAATCGTCGTCGTCGCCGATCGGCGTCTCCATGGAGATGGGCTCCTTGGAGATCTTCAAGATCTTGCGAATCTTGTCCTCGGGCATCTCCATCTTCGTGGCCAGCGTCGCCGGATCCGGTTCGAGGCCGGTCTCCTGCAGGATCTGCCGCGAGATGCGGTTCATCTTGTTGATCGTCTCGATCATGTGAACCGGAATGCGGATGGTGCGCGCCTGGTCGGCGATCGAACGGGTGATGGCCTGGCGGATCCACCACGTGGCGTACGTCGAGAACTTGTAACCGCGACGGTATTCGAACTTGTCCACGGCCTTCATCAGGCCGATGTTGCCTTCCTGGATCAGATCGAGGAACTGCAGGCCGCGATTCGTGTACTTCTTCGCGATGGAGATCACGAGTCGGAGGTTCGCTTCGGTCATTTCGCGCTTGGCGCGACGTGCCTTGGCCTCGCCCGTGGACATCTGCTTCGCGATGTCCTTGAGGTCCTTGATGGGGATGCCGACGCGCTTCTGCAGGTCGATGAGGCGCTGCTGCTGCTCGAGGATGGCCGGGGCATGGCGCGAGAGCGCTTCACTGTAGGGCTTCTTCAAGGCCGTTTCGCGACGCACCCATTCGAGATCCTCCTCGTTGCCAGGGAAGTTCTTGATGAAATGCTGGCGCGGCATGCCCACCTTGTCGACGCACAGATCCATGATGGCGCGCTCATAGGAGCGGACATCCTCGACCATCTTGCGAACGCTGTCGCACAGCGCCTCGATCTGCTTGGCGGCGAAGCGGATGTTCATCAGTTCCGCGGAGATGTCGGCCTGCGCCTTGAGGTAGCCCTTGCTCTTGGGGCCCTGCCGCTGAAGCGCAGCCATCATCTTCTTGTAGAGGCCGCCGATGTGCGCAAAGCGATCGAGCGCCTGGGCCTTGAGCTGCAGGAGGCTGGCGCTCTGCACCGCACCGCCTTCATCGTCGTCCTCGGCGTCGCCCAATTCCTCCTCGAGACCTTCGTCCGGGAGCGCGGCTTCTTCCGCGATCTCCTCGTCGGCGTTCGGATCGTGCAGACCGTCAACCACTTCGTCCACGCGCAGTTCCTCGCGCTCGACCTTTTCGGCGAGCACGAGCATTTCCGCAATCGTGGTGGGACAGGCCGAGATGGCCTGGATCATGTGCTTGAGTCCGTCCTCGATGCGCTTGGCGATCTCGATTTCGCCCTCGCGCGTCAGGAGTTCGACTGACCCCATCTCGCGCATGTACATGCGCACCGGGTCGGTCGTGCGTCCGAACTCGGAATCGAGCGTCGAGACGGCCGCTTCGGCTTCCTCGACCACATCCTCGTCGGTGGTCGCGGGGGTCGACTCCGACATGAGCAAGGTCTCGGCGTCAGGCGCCTCGTCGTAGACCTGGATGCCCATGTCATTGATCATGCTGATCACGCCTTCGATCTGCTCGGCATCCAGCATGTCGTCGGGCAGGTGATCGTTCACCTCCGCATAGGTCAGGAACCCCCTCTCCTTGCCCAGGACGATGAGGTTCTTCAACCGGGTACGCCGAGCCTCCGCGTCGGCACCCTGAGCTTCGAGATCAACCGTCGCCGCGATGACGGTGGGGGTCTTGCTGCGGTCTCGCTGGTCTTTTTCCTTGGCCATAGGACTTACGCCGAATCGAAAACGTTGAAAAAAAGTCGCTGATGATAGCCCAACATGGGGCTTCAGGCACCTGAATTCGAGGGGCGGGTAAAGAGCGCGCGTTCTTCAGGCCCCAAGGCGCTGAGACTGCGGGCCTGACTGGCGACCTCCCGCAGTCGCTGATCCCTCGCCGTCCGCTCCAGCCGGGATACGGTGCCCAGCAGCTGGTCCTCGAAATTGGGTTCATCCCCTTCATCGAGGAGGCGAAGCTGCAATTGACCTGCCAAGTCGCTGCGTCCGTCGGCCTCGAAATGCTGCAGGACCGCCACCGTCGTCGCGCCGACTTCCCTTTCTTCCAGCAGGGCCGACAGTTCGGAGACCAGAGGCCAGTAGCCCGTGCTCCCTCCCAGGTCCGCCGCCCGGGCTGCCAGCCGATGGTGCTGCGGCGCTCCCGTCAAGGCCACCAGAACCTTGAAATCGAGACCCTCGGGAATTCGGCTGCTCGGCACTTCCCGAGGTCGACCGCTGCGCACCGGCTGGGCCTGAACCGGAACCACTGTCAAACTGTCCGGCACCACGCCAGCCACGCGCGCAACGGCGTCCCGCATCGCCACACCGAGATTGCGGGCGGAAATCTGCGCGAGCAGCGGTTCGGCGCGCTTGAGGAACGCAGCACGACCCTCGGGTGTGGAGACATCGAGGTCGGCGCGCAGTTCTCGGATCATGACCGTTGAAAGCGGCTCGGCCGCATCGAGTCGCTCCTCGAACGCCGCGGCCCCATGGGCGCGCACGAAACTGTCGGGGTCGTCCTTCTCCGGCAGGAACAGGAAACTCACCAGCTTTCCGTCCGACAGTGTCGGGAGGCTGACCTCGAGCGCACGCCAGGCGGCGCGGCGACCGGCGGCATCGCCGTCGAAGCAGAACGTCACTCGATCGACGGCCCGCAGCAGCGTCTGGACATGAGTGGCACTGGTGGCCGTCCCGAGCGTCGCCACCGCATTGTCGACCCCGAACTGCGCAAGGGCCACGACATCCATGTAGCCCTCCACCACGACGGCACGGTCACGCTTGCGGATACCCTGCCGCGCCTGGAAATACCCGTAGAGCTCGCGTCCCTTCTCGAAGACGGCGGTTTCGGGCGAGTTCAGATACTTGGGCTCGCCGGTGCCGAGAACGCGGCCGCCGAAGCCGATGATGTCGCCCCGAGGATTCACGATCGGAAACATGATCCGGTCACGGAAGCGATCGTAACGGCGCCCTTCTTCGTTCCGGATCACGAGGCCGGCCTCGACGAGGGCCGCCGCAGACTCGTAGTCGTCGAACGCGTCGGCGAGGTTCTGCCAGCCCGGCGGCGCATAGCCGAGGCCGAAGCGAGCTGCGATCTCGCCGCTGAGGCCGCGCCCCTTCAGGTACTGGATCGCGGTCTCGGATTGCTTGAGCTGTTCCTTGTAGTAGCGGGCGGCGCGCGCCAGCACTTCGGGCAGGACGGCATGGGAACGAACCGCCTCCGAAGACATCTCGTGCGTGCGGACTTCCGGTACGACCATGCCCGCTCGCTGGGCAAGTTCCTGGACGGCTTCGACAAACCCCAAGCCGTGGTACTCCATCATGAAACTGATGGCAGTGCCGTGCGCCCCGCACCCGAAGCAGTGATAGAACTGCTTGGTCGGGCTCACGGTGAACGACGGGGATTTTTCCGTGTGAAACGGGCAGCAGGCGACCAGGTTCGAGCCTGACCGCTTGAGCTGGACCGCCGTCTCGACGACGTCGACGATGTCCACACGGCCCAGGAGATCCTGGATGAATGACTTCGGAATCATGCCCGACGCACCCGCCCCACGAACCGCGGCGCCGATTCGGAATGGCTGCGCCGCCGTGCCATGAACGCCTCGATTATAGGGGCCGTGCCGCGCCCCTCATCGACCCTGCGAAGGGTGGACTACTTCGGCGCCAGACCCGCCTTGACCAACTGAGATACGCCGGTCATGTCGGCCCGCCCCGCCAGTTTCGGTTTCAGCACCGCCATGACCTTGCCCATGTCTTGCGGTCCGGCCGCGCCGCTCTCGGCGATGGCGTCGCGGACGGCCTGGGCGATCTCTTCCGCGGACAGGGCCTGCGGCATGTAGGCCTGGAGGACCGTGACTTCGAAGCGCTCGGCGTCGGCCAGATCCTGGCGCTTGGCCGCCTCGAACTGCGAGATCGAGTCGCGACGCTGCTTCAGCATCTTGTCGATCACGGCCACGATGTCCGCATCCGTGAGTTCCTTGCGTTCATCCACTTCCCGCTGCTTGATGGCCGCCAGCAGGAGCCGCAGCGCCCCCAGTCTCGCCGTTTCCTTGGCGCGCAGGGCGTTCTTCATGTCTTCGGTAACGCGATCACGCAATGCGGACATGGCTATCTCCAGGAGACTTGGCGTGCCGCGACGGGACACGCCGTCGGGGCTTGGCCCCAAAACAAAAACCCCGCGGCCGACGTGCAAGGCGCGCGGGGTATCGCCCGGGCAATGGGCGTGGCGACGGTCAGTAGAGCTTGGGCGGCAGGAGCTGGCTGCGCAGGCGCTTGTGGTGGCGCTTGATCGCCGCGGCGAGCTTGCGTTTGCGCTCGGCCGTGGGCTTTTCATAGAATTCCCGGGCCCGCAGTTCGGTCAACAGTCCGGTTTTTTCCACGGTGCGCTTGAAACGACGCAGAGCCACTTCAAAGGGCTCGTTCTCTTTGACGCGTACGGTCGGCATGACTCCAGGTCTCTCCTAGACAGACGGGGTTGCGGCGGACAAGGGGCGGGAGAGTATCAGAAATCCCCGGCCGCTTGAAGTCCGTTTTCTTTCACCGCCTCTCCGGAGTCCCTTCCCGTCATGGTAGTGCTCGGTATCGAATCGTCCTGCGACGAGACAGGCGTGGCCCTCTACGATCGGGAGCACGGGTTGCTGGCGCACGCACTCCATTCCCAGGTGGACATGCACGCCGCCTATGGCGGAGTCGTCCCGGAACTCGCATCGCGCGACCACATCCGCCGCATCGTGCCGCTGATCAGGCAGACGCTCGCCGAGTCCGGACGTGACCTCGGTGACATCGGGGCCGTGGCTTGCACCGAAGGCCCCGGTCTGGCGGGCGCCCTGTTGGTCGGAACCGGGTTCGCCCATGGCCTGGCCTGGGCGCTGGGCGTTCCCGTCATCGGCGTCCATCATCTCGAAGGACACCTGCTCTCTCCTCTGCTGTCGACACCGAGGCCGGACTTTCCCTTCGTCGCGCTGCTCGTATCCGGCGGACACACCCAGCTGATGCATGTTCGCGGCGTCGGCGACTACGAACTCCTCGGTGAAACAGTCGACGACGCCGCCGGCGAAGCCTTCGACAAGACCGCAAAGCTGCTTGGCCTGGGGTATCCGGGCGGTCCGGCGCTGGCTCGTCTGGCCGACCAGGGCAATCCCGGACACTTCCGCCTGCCACGGCCGATGCTCGCCTCACCCGATCTCGATTTCAGCTTCAGCGGCTTGAAGACCGCCGTCCTCACGGCTGCAAGGAAGCAGACCCTCTCCGAAACCGGCAAGGCCGACCTCGCCGCCGAATTCCAGCAAGCCGTCGTCGACGTTCTGGTGGCGAAGGCCATGGCCGCGGTCGAACGGACCGGCTCGAACCGGCTCGTGGTCGCGGGCGGCGTGGGAGCGAATCGGCATCTGCGATCCAGCTTGACCACCGCCGCACTGGCCGGACGGATATCCGTCTATTACCCGGAATTGGCGTTCTGCACGGACAACGGCGCCATGATCGCGTTTGCCGGTGCCATGCGCCTATCGACAGCGAGGCATACCCGGCGCTTCGGCGTCCGGCCTCGGTGGGAGTTGAGCAGCCTCTCGACCACTTGACCGGACGCCACGGCCGCAACCAGCCGGTTTCAGCGATTCGACTCGGCCTTGACTCGCCCTTCCGTCCCGGCGCGGAGTTTCCGGATGTTCTCGCGGTGCCGCCAGAGCAGCAGCGCAGACATCACGGCGACGACGGTCAAGGTCACACCGGCGCCCACCAGACCGAATGCGATGACAGGCGCCGCAAGCGCGGCCGCCAGCGCACCGACGGACGAGATGCGCGACACGGCGAACGCCGCCCCCCATACGCCCAAGACACCCAGCCCCAGCCACAGATCGAGACCGAACAGAACACCGGCGGCGGTCGCGACCCCCTTCCCGCCGCGAAACCCGAAATACAAGGGATACAGGTGCCCGAGGAAAGCACCGAGGCCGGCAAGCGCGATCTGCGAATTGTCGATTCCCTGACCGGGCGCCAGGGCACGAACCGCGAGCACGACGAACAGGCCCTTGAGGGAATCGCCGATGAGCGTGAGGACGGCCGCGCGCTTGTTGCCTGTGCGAAGTACGTTGGTCGCGCCCGGATTGCCGGACCCGTAGGAGTGCGGATCCGGGAGTTGCATGAACCGGCTCACGATGACCGCGAAGGACAGTGAACCGACGAGATAGCCGAACAGGACGAGGAGCGCGGTGGTCATGACGCTATCTTACAATCGACCCTCCTCCGCGCGCGGCCGGAACCGCGCCCGTTCTTCCCACCCTGCATGCCACAAGGACCGTCATGGATTCCAAGATGCGCTTCTCGGTCAGTCACCTTGCCACCAGCGAATTCCGCGACGACGGTCTGCGACCGTTCTTCCAGTACCGGGATCTCGGCATTCGCGAGGCCACGAACGGGAAGGTCGTCGCCCATGTCATTCGCGCCAAGCCGGGGACGGAAGCGATGCCGCAGCGCCATCATCACGATGTCGACTTCCAGTTGGTCTATGTGCTCAAAGGGTGGATCAAGTTCGACTACGAGGGCGTCGGTGAAGTCACGCTCACGCCCGGCACCTGCGTTCACCAGCCACCGGGGATCCGTCACACCGAACTCGGTCATTCCGATGATCTGGAACTCATCGAGATCGTGTCGCCGGCGGAGTTCCGAACGGTCGACGATTGACGTTCCGGGGGTGGCGCAACCCGTGCTAGATTGCCGCCGGCTCCGAACCATTGATGACCCTGTCCATCGCACGGGATAAGCGCATTGTCCGAGCTTGCATCGGGGCAATGCGGATCAAGTCCGGCGCCGCAATCTCGTCGCTGTCTCTTAGGAGTTTCCTGAAATGACTGGAGTGATCATGCTCGGCGCGCCCCTGGCCGTCGTCCTCGGCTGCCTGTTCTGGGTGCTGTCCTTCTCGAAAGAGCAGGAGCGCATCACCGCCGAGCGTTGGAAGGCGCAAGGCGTCCGGTAGATCCGGGCGCCCCAAACCAAAGCCCCGTGCACTATGGCGGGGCTTTTTTTCGTCTGCCGGCTACTCCTCGAGGCGGAACACGACCGGCACGGCCAGACTGAATTCCCGTCCCTGGAGCAGCCGCGGCGGAACAGGCAGTTCACCCAGCAGGCGGACTTTCTCCAGCGCTTCGCTGTCGAGCACGGCATGCCCCGTCGACCGGAGCAGCCGGACACCCTTGACCCTGCCGTCGACGCCGATCACCAGATCCACCCGCGCCGCGCCCTGCAATGCCCGGGTGAGCGCCTCCCGCGGGTAGAACTGGTTCGCCGTAATGCGGCGCAACACGTCGCGCGTGTAGCTTTCCATCTCCGCCTGCAATTGCTGCTCTTGCGTCGACAGCGACGGCAACGGCGACCCGAACAGACCGGACGTGGCAGCTACGGCGGTGCCGCTTCCGATCCACAAGAGCATTGCAAGTAAGCGTGTGGTCACGTAGGTCTCCGTGCCGGGATCGCGCCGCGGTGCGAGTGCCTCGTCTTCACGGGCGCGAAGTGCGAAAAGGGTAACGCAATAAGCCGTCCGGCGCGATCTTGCAGCGCGGTCGATCGCGGCGACCCGGCAGCGAGCGTCGGCGCGCAACCCGCTGCGCTCAGTCGATTCGTGACCCTCCTCGCTGCCGCGATGCTGGAGACCGCCTGCGCATCCATGCTCGTCGCGTTGGTGTCCGGCGCCCTTCGCCGTCGGGCCGCGACTTACGCGCCGCGCGCCCCGATTCCTCTCTTCGACCAGCCGTCGGCGGGCCGGGACGCGGCCGAAGCGGATGCCGTCAAGGCCACCATGCGGGACATCTGGATGTACCACCCACACGAGCGCGCTGCCCGCCACCTGCATTGCGCCGCCTCCGAGATTGCCGCGCACTGTCACGACATCGCCGAAACACGCCTCGAGCGCCTCGCAGCGCTCGGCATGTCCTCACCCAAGGGAAATCGCGCGGTCGCGACGAAGGTCCTCCGGGTTGTGGCTCCAGCATCACGCCGCTTGAGCGGCATGAGCTTCCACCGCAACTGCGTTGTGGCTCCAGCATCACGCCGCTTGAGCGGCATGAGCTTCCACCGAAACTGCGTTGTGGCTCCAGCATCACGCCGCGGGAGCGGCATGAGCTTCCACCGAAACTGCGTTGTGACTCCAGCGTCACGCCGCTGGAGCGGCATGAGCTTCCACCGAAACTTCGTTGTGCCGGAAACGGGCGCGGGCGGTGTGGGTCGGCTTGCCGGGTCCCATCTCGTCTTCGCCGCCCGCCTTGCCATCGCCCGTTTCCGACGGCAACGCGATCCGCGCGATTCGATCAGACCTTCCCGAGGCCCCCGCATTTCGGCGCCATCTGCGCCTTCGACGGGATCCCGTTGACGCGCGGGGAACGTCAAGCCGCGACCGACGCGTTCGAAACCCCCTTGCGCATCGACCCCATCTTGGCGCAGTGCGACAGCGACGGCTCGAACTGCGCAGAATCGCGGGGAATCGGGAGGCTCGCGCATGCTAGTCTCGCCGCGTGGATCCCGACGCCCGTGCAGATGCCGGTTGCTTCACCCGGCGCGAACCCCTCTCCGACTATCTCGACCGGGTGGACTTCGTCTCCAGCTCGGTACTGCGTCGCTTCGCGCGAACCGGGATTCCGCCGAGCGCCGACTTCAAGCCGCCGCCGGTGCCCAAGGAAGCCGCACTGGGTGACGCGCTGCATGCCCTCATGCTCGAGCCCGAGCGATTCGACGACGAGTATTTCGAGGCCGGATCGGGCACGCCTCCGCCGCCGGACCTCCATCCCCTCGGCCTGATGGCGCGCACCTGTCTCTCCGCGTCCACCTGCAACGCCCTCCAGGCCATGCGCCGAGCCATCCTCGTCCACGGCCGCGTGCCGCTCGCCGACTGGTTCGACAAGGGCGACAAGGAGCTCTCCATCTACTGGACCGACGATGCGGGCGCGCGCTGGAAGGCCCGCCCCGACCTCATGACCGCCGACATCGTGGTCGAACTGAAGACGGCCACCGACATCCGCCCCGGCCCGTTCGCCAAGTCGCGCCGCCGGTTCGGCTACGACCTGCAGGCCGCGCACTACGTCGAAGGAGTGGAGCGCCTCAAAGGCCGTCGACCCCGCTTCGTCTACGTCGCCGTGGAATCGGTTCGCCCGCACAGCGTCCGGGTCTACGAGTTGCCGCCGGAAGAACTTGCGAGGTCCCGGGACGAACTGACGCAACTCAAGGTGAAATTCGCCGAGGCGCGTCGCGAAGGCGTGATCCGCGATCTTCCCGCAATGTCACCGGCGGAGTCTGCGATCGGCGACGCGCGACCCGGCGATCGCGATCTTTCGACGCGTCGGTCGGCGTCGTGACGACGCACCCCGGATCGCCGATCTCGGAGAACGCGGCCACCTGATCTGCCTCAAGAACGATCGAACCGCCTCAGGTACATTCCTCGCTCCGTCGCCGCTCTGCACGACTTCCTTGCCGACACCTCGAACCGGACTGCCACCATGCGTCGAATCACGCTCACCCAATTCCTCATCGAAGAACAACGAAGCCGCGGCGTCATCGAAGCCGATCTCCGCCTTCTCATCGAAGTGGTGGCGCGCGCCTGCAAGGCCATCGCCGTCGCCATCGGCAAGGGCAGCATCGCCGACGTCCTCGGCAGCGCCGACACCGAGAACGTCCAGGGGGAAGTGCAGAAGAAGCTCGACGTGATCTCCAACGAGATCCTGCTCCAGACCAATGAATGGGGCGGCCACCTGGCTGCCATGGCATCGGAAGAGATGGATCATCCGTACGCCATTCCACACCGCTATCCGAAGGGCGAATACCTGCTCCTGTTCGATCCGCTCGACGGGTCGTCGAACATCGACGTGAATGTCTCGGTCGGGACGATCTTCTCCGTGCTGCGCTGCCCCGACGGCGCGAACCCGGAAGAGAAGCACTTCCTGCAGCCCGGCAGTCATCAGGTGTGTGCGGGCTACGCCGTGTACGGTCCGACCACCATCCTCGTGCTCACGCTCGGTCACGGCGTGCACGCGTTCACGCTCGACCGTGAATACGGGAGCTTCGTGCTGACCCAGAGCAACATGCAGATCCCGGCGGACACGAAGGAGTTCGCCATCAACATGTCGAACATGCGCCACTGGGAGCCGCCGGTGAAGCGCTACGTCGAGGAATTGCTCGCCGGCAAGTCGGGGCCGCGCAGCAAGGACTTCAACATGCGGTGGGTCGCGTCGATGGTCGCCGACGTGCACCGCACGCTGACGCGCGGCGGCATCTTCATGTATCCACGGGACGCGCGCGAGCCCGGCAAGCCCGGCAAGCTGCGCCTCATGTACGAAGCGAACCCCATGGCGTTCATCGTCGAGCAGGCCGGCGGCGCCGCGACCAACGGCACTCGGCGCATCCTCGATGTGCAACCGACCGCGCTGCACGAGCGGATCGCGGTGTTCCTGGGCTCCCGGAACGAGGTGGAGCGCGTCACCGCGTACCACAGCCAGTAGACGAGGCGCTCGGCGTCCGGCCCCGCCGGCGAAGCAGGACGCAGGATCGGGACGAAAAAAAACCGGAGGCCTGGGCCTCCGGTTCTTCACGGGAACGTCGTACCACCGCCTTCGCATCGCGAAGGCCAGCGCAGCCTCAGCTCAGATGACCGCTCACGAGCTTCGTCATCTCGAACATCGAGACCTGCTTCTTGCCGCCGAACACGGCCTTCAGCTTGTCGTCCGCGTTGATCATGCGCTTGTTCTTCGCGTCCTGGAGATTGTTCTTCTTGATGTAGTCCCACACCTTCTTGGTCACTTCGGTGCGGGGCACGGCCTTGTCACCGATGACGGCGGCCAGGATGGCACTGGGCGTCATGGGCTTCATGAAAGCGGCGTTGGGGGTGCGCTTCGCGGCGGCCTTCTTCGCGGGCGCGGCCTTCTTGGCGGCGGGCGCGGCTTTCTTCGCGGGAGCTGCCTTCTTGGCCGGAGCCGCTTTCTTGGCGGGAGCCGCTTTCTTGGCGGGCGCCGCCTTCTTGGCAGCGGGTTTCTTCGCAGCGGGTTTCTTGCTTACGGCCATTTGTGTTGCCTCCAATGCTTGAGTTTTATGCGATGGTGACGAGTGATGCGTGAGGCCTTGCGTAAGGCGCGCTGGCTCGGTCGCGAGAATGCAACAACTCCGAGGGAAATGACAAGGGCTTTACCTGACATTTTCACTCTGAGCGACACGATTTTTCCCTCTGGCGCGGCCACGATCGATGCGGGCGCCGGTTCCCTGCTCAAGCGGCTGCGCGGATTGCCGTGGATCACAGGTTGCGGTGCTACTCTCTTCGGCGACCCCTTGAGCGGAGACAGGCCATGCAGACACAGCAACAGCGACAGGCGGTGCGCGAGCATCCGGCGGGTATGGGCGGACGATATTTCGTCGGGCTCGTCGTCACTCTGGCCATCGCGGTCCTCGCCGGCGCCGGCCCGGCGGAAGCGCGTGCGCGCAAGGGAGGGGCGGACGCGTCGGATGGTCCCATGTACATGGGATACACGGGCAACCGGTGGTCGGAAGACTTCGGCGTGACCCGGGGTCGCTGCGACCGCAAGGGCATCGCCGCTGCGCTCGCGGATCCTGCGGCAGCACAACCCGGCGGCGCACGCACGGCGATCCTGTCGGGATCGGATCTGGAGGAAGACGCCGATCGCGCGTGTGCTGCCCACGCACTCGAACTCGCGCGGAATCACCGAACCGTGCGCTGGTCGGCAGGCGGGCATGCCCTGGCACTGTCCACGGGCGGCGACACGGTGTCGAACGGACTTCCCTGTCGCCCATTCGTGCTGGTCCATCGCGGCAAACGGACGCTCGGCACCGCCTGCCAGGCGCAGCCCGGGCTCTGGGAGATTCAGAAGGGCTGAGCAGCCGGGAGATCGAACGGCCGGCGGCCTGCGTCCATCCCGGCGGCCGTGCCGGAAGCGCGACCGCGCGCCCGGATCGGAGCCTCTCCGTTCACGCCTTCAGCCGCCCGGCGAACTTCTTCCGGAACTTCGCCACCTTGGGCGCCACCACGGACTGGCAGTACGGCTGGCCCGGATTCCGATCGTAGTAGTCGCGGTGATAGTCCTCTGCCGGCGTGAACACCGACGCTGTCACGACTTCGGTGACGATCGACGCCGGAAACACCCGCTCCCGGGACAGCTCCTCGATGATCGACTGCGCCGCCTCGGCCTGCGCGGCGGTATGGCAGAAAACCGCCGAGCGGTACTGCGAACCGACGTCGTTGCCCTGGCGGTCCCTCGTCGTCGGATCGTGGATGGCGAAGAACACCTCGAGCAGGTCGCGATAGCTCACGATCGCCGGGTCGTACTCGATCTGCACCACTTCCGCGTGTCCCGTGTCGCCGCCGCACACTTCCCGATAGGTCGGATTCGCCACATGCCCGCCCATGTAACCCGACGTCACCCGATGGACGCCCTCGTGCCGCACGTAGACGGCCTCCAGACACCAGAAGCATCCCCCTGCCAGCGTGGCCACTTCCCTCGCCTTCGAATCCGACATGCCGCTCTCCTGTTGTTCGTCGACCGCACGGGCACCGGGCCCGGCACGCACGCATGACAACCGCTCCGCCCCCGGCGTTCATTCCGGCGCTCGGTGACACACGCGGGTCCCCCTTCGACGATGTCGTCATGGGGGCCCGCTCGGCGAGTTCCGCCGCCCTGTCGGCCGACGGGTCGCTCGTCTTCGTCGCCACCGTGTCGCTCGACGACGGCAGAGGCTTCGCTTCGATCCGCTGCGCCCCGGGCAGTCACGATGCGTCGCGTTGCCGGGGCATCCTCATCCGGGTGCGGGGCGATGGCAAGACCGCCGAGCTCAACCTGGACACCGGTCCGGACTTCGACGACATCCGGTTCCAGGCCGCGTTCACGCCCGCGGCCGGTGCGCGGCAGGAAGTCGCCCTGCGGGGGTCTGCGTTCGAACCCCGGCACCGGGGTCGACCCCGCTCCGACGCCGCGCCGCTCGATCCGGCCTCGATCGTCACCGTCGGGTTCCTGGTTTCCGACCGTCAGGGGCCCCCCCGGGCGGGAAACCGCCGCCCTGCACGGCATCCCCTGAGTCACCGCGGCTGCCGGCGGCCCGCCCCGCCGCGTTGCCCACAACAACCTCAATGAGAAGGCGGTCGGGCCGATAACGAGGCGCGCTCACCGCGCACCCCTCGTCTATGCGTGACCGCCCACAGGATCGCACTTCTCGCTGCCGCCCCACGCTCGAACCGCTGGAGCCCCGGTTGCTCGCCTCGGCCGACGTACCGGTTGGCGTGCCCCTGCCCGCCGGCGACGTGGCCGCCCTGCGGCATGAGCTCGTCTTCGTCGATGCGAGCCTGACGGGCCTGCGGCCGCGGCTCGATGCCCTGGTCGCCGCGGACCGCACGCGCGCGATCGACGTCGTGATCCTGGACAGCACGCGCGACGGCATCGATCAGATCGACGATGCATTGACCGTTCGCAAGGACATCGATGCCGTCCACGTGCTCGGCCACGGCGAAGCGGGTGTGCTGCAGGTCGGCGACACCCTGCTGACGACCGCCGAGGCAACGCGGCGTGCGGCCGTGCTGGGCCGCTGGCACCAGATCCTCCGGCCGGGCGCCGACCTCCTGCTGTACGGCTGTGACGTCGCCGGCAACGTCGACGGCATCCGGCTCATGGAAACACTGGGCGCGCTCACGGGGATGGACGTCGCGGCCAGCGACGACGCGACCGGAGCCGCCGAACTCGGCGGCGACTGGCTGCTGGAACGCACGTTGGGGGACGTCACTGCCGCCGGACTGTCGTTCGACGGTGCCGCTGCCTGGTCGGGAACCCTGGCGCTCGGCGCCAGCGATTCTTTCGTCTCGTCCGGCAAGCTGAATGGCGCCAGCGGCGGCACCGGCTGGGCCGGCGCCTGGTCGGCCGACAACGGCAAGCTGAAGGCGAACGGCAGCGGACTGTCCGATCCGGACGGCCTCATGTCGGTCAACGGAGGATCGGTCCGCAACATCATGTCCGGCGCGCTGGCCACGACCACGGCGACGCGCGATCTCGCCTCGACCGTCGGCGCGGAAGGCACGACAACCTGGCTCGGCTTTCTCGTGCAGCCCCACGCCACGAGCCTGCTGGGCGACTACATGGGCATCGAGTTCGGCAGCAGTTCGGCCGACATCGGCTTTGCCGGCTACAACGGCACGAGCTTCGTCCTCGAAAGGGCGGGCGGCAGCGGCCGGGTCACGGTCAGCGGGATCACCCCGACCGCCGGCCAGACGTACTTCATCGCATTGAAGATCGAGTCGGCCGCCGGCAACGACACGGTCACGATGTACGTCGACCCCACGCCGGGAGCGTCGACGCCCGATTCGTCCTACACGGCCGTGAAGAGCAACCTGGATCTCGGGACCTTCACCCGAATCGGCATCGCGACCGGACAGGGATTGAGCAGCAACCGCGCGGAACTCGATGAACTGCGCGTCGGTGACAGCTATCTCGACGTCGCGCCCGGCCTGGTCGTGACGACGACGGCCGACATCAACGCGAGCGGCATCGTCGACGGCAATGCGAGCCAGGACATCGCCTGGCTCAATGCGCACCGCGGGACCGACATCTCGCTGCGCGAAGCGATCATCGCTGCCAACAACACGGCCGGCGCCAACGCGATCACGTTCAACATCGCGGCAGCGCTCGTGTCGGGCAAGCACACCATCACGCTGGCGAGCGCGCTTCCGACCGTGAGCGGCGCCGTCCTGCTCGACGGCACGACCGAGCCGGACTACGCCGGCACGCCAGTGATCGTCATCAACGGCGGCAGCCTGTCGGGCAGCCCTGCCGGCCTCGCCCTCACGGCGGACGGCAACACGATCCAGGGCATCGTGATCGAGTCGTTCGGCGGTGCCGGCATCACGGTCTCGTCCGCTGCGGGCGCGGCGATCCTCGGCAACCTGATCTACTCGACCGGCAAGCCCGGCATCGATCTGGGCGCGACCGGAACCGTGCTGGCCAACGATGCCGGCGACGCGGACGGCGGCGCCAGCAGCGGCATGAACTACCCCGTGATCTATTCGGCGTCCCTCTCCGGCGGCACGGTGACGATCACCGGCGAAGCACGCCCCGGCGCGACCGTGGAATTCTTCGAGGCCGACACGAACAGCACCGACCACGGCGGCGCCACGTCCTTCATCGGCACCGGCACGGTGGGGGCCACCGGCACGGCCGGCACGACGGACGCCACGGCCGTGCAGTTCTCGTTCTCGTTCTCGGCCGGAACACTCGGCGTCGGTGACGAGCTCACGGCCACGGCGACCGCATCGTCCGCGCACACCTCCGAGTTCGCCGCCAACGCCGTCGTCACGGAACCCAACACCGCCCCGGTCCTCGATGCGACGAAGAGCCCGACCCTTGCGCCCGTCGCGGAAGATGCGGGTGCACCGTCCGGGAGCGTCGGCACCCGGGTGTCGGCCCTGGTCGACTTCGCCTCGCCGGGCGGACAGGTCGACAACGTCACCGATTCGAACGTGTCGCCGTCGCTCGGCATCGCGATCACGGCTGCGGACACGTCCCGCGGCAGCTGGTGGTACACGACGGACGCGGGCGACCACTGGTACGCCCTGGGGTCGCCCACGACGGCGAACGCACGACTGCTGGCGTCCGATGCCGACACCCGGCTGTACTTCCAGCCCGGCGCCGACGACAACGGCACGATCCCGGCGGCCATCACCTTCCGTGCGTGGGATCGGACCACGGGCAGCAACGGCGGCACTGCGGACACGACGGCCCATGGCGGCACGACGGCGTTCTCCGCCACGACCGACACGGCCGGCATCACCGTGACGGCCGTGAACGATGCGCCCACGCTGACGACACCGGCGGCTCAGGTCGTCGCCGAAGACGGCTCGACCGGCGCACTGACCATCACCGTCGCCGATGTCGATTCGGCCGTCGGCAGCCTCACGCTCACCGCCACCAGCGGCAACACGACGCTGATCCCGAACGCCAACCTGGTCGCCGGCGGAAGCGGATCGAGCCGCACGCTCACGGTCACTCCCGCGGCGAACCAGAACGGCGGGCCGGTGACGATCACGGTCAGCGTGAGCGACGGCACGGCGACATCGTCGACCACGTTCAGCGTGACTGTCACCGCCGTCAACGACGGTCCGGTCAACACGGTACCGGCCACGGTCATCGGCCATCGGGACACGGCGATCGTCTTCTCGAGCGCCGGCAACACGGTCGCGATCACCGATGTCGATGCCGGCACCAACCCGGTCCAGGTGTCGCTGTCGGCGTCGAACGGCAGCGTGCTCACGCTCGACGGCGTGACGGGCCTCGCGTTCACGACCGGCGACGGCACGAACGACGCGTCGCTGGTCTTCTCGGGCACCGTGTCCGACATCAATGCCGCACTGGGCGGCATGCAGTTGATGCCCGCGGCGGGCTATACCGGACCGACCTTCCTCACGATCACCACCCTCGACCTCGGATCAACGGGCAGCGGCGGGGCACAGAACGACGTCGACACCATCGCCATCACCATCACGCCGAACGACACCCCTGTGGTCACGCTGCCCGGCGCTGCCGCCACCTACACGGAGAACGGCGCCGGCGTGGTGGTGGACGGCGGACTGACGGTATCCGACGGCGACGACCCGGATCTGGCCTCCGCCGTGGTGTGGATCAGCGGCAACCATCAGGCCGATCAGGATCGGCTCGAGTTCACGGACCAGCTCGGCATCACCGGAGCGTGGAACGCGACCAGCGGCGTCCTCACCCTGACCGGAACGGCCTCCCTCGCCGACTACCAGACCGCGCTGCGCACGATCACCTACCGGAACATCAGCGACGCCCCGATCGACAGCACACGGACGATCTCGGTCGCCGCCGACGACGGTTTCGGCAGCAACGTCGCTGTCACTCAGACGGTGAACATCGCGGCAGTGAACGACGCGCCAGCGATCACCGTTCCGATCGGGCAGACGACACTCGAAGACACCGCGCTCGTCTTCACCGTCGCCTCCGGCAACGCGATTGCGATCGCGGATCCGGACGCGGTGGCCGGCGGTGTCCGCGTCACCCTTTCCGTGGCGAGCGGCACCCTCACGCTCGCCGCGACCAGCGGTCTCACCTTCGTCTCGGGAGCGAACGGCGCCGCCGCCATGATCATCGATGGCACCGTGAGCGACATCGGTGCGGCGCTCGAGGGCCTCAGCTTCCGGCCGGCCGCCGATGCCAGCGGGAGCGTGACGCTCACCGTGACGGTGAGCGATCTCGGCCACTCGGGATCGGGGGGAACTCTGACGGATTCGGACAGCGTCTCGATCACCGTCACCGCCGTCAACGATGCTCCCACCGGCGCCGACCGGACCATCGCGACCGCCGAGGACACGGCCGTCGTCCTGTCCCTCTCGGACTTCGCGCTGACGGATGCGTCCGACTCGCCCGCCGACACGCTGCTCGGCATCCTCGTCGGCACGGCGCCGGTCGCAGGCAGCCTGACGCTCTCCGGCACGGCGGTGACGGGCGGACAGTTCATCTCCGCATCGGACATCGCATCGGGCGCCTTGCGATTCGCGCCGGCGGCCAACGCCGGCGGGGTGGCCTACGCGACGTTGACCTTCCAGGTCCGGGACGATGGCGGCACGGCCGACGGCGGCGACGATACGGATCCCGCGAGCCACACGCTCACCTTCGACGTCATCGCGGCGAACGACGCACCGACGGCCACCGGGATCACCACGGTCGACACGTACACGGAAGACACCGTTCTCGACTTCACCGACATCGCGGTCGCCGACGTCGACAGCGGCACGGTCGAAGTCGTGCTCACGCTGTCGGACACCGGCGCCGGCACGCTGAGCACGGCCACGTCCGGGAGCACCACGTCGCTGTTCGCGGCGGGCATCTGGCGCGCGAGCGGTGCGACGGCGGAAGTCAATGCCCTCCTCGCGGGACTCACCTTCACCCCGACGGCGGACTACGCCTCGAACTTCACCCTCGCCGTCAGCGTGAGCGATGGCGTTGCGGCGCCCGTCACGGCATCGAAGCCGGTGCACGCGACGGCCGTCAACGATGTCCCGACGATCACCGTGATCGCCGACCAGACCACGACGGAGGACACGCCCACCGCGACTCTCGCCTTCACCATCGGCGATGTGGAGACCTCGGCCGGCGCCCTCGCCGTCACCGCGGCGTCGAGCGATCCGGCACTCGTCGCCTCCTCCGGTCTCGTGCTCGGTGGCAGCGGGTCCAGCCGGACCCTGACCGTCACGCCGGTGACGAATGCGAACGGCGGCCCCGTCACGCTCACGATCTCGGTGTCCGACGGCACCGCGACCACGACGGAGAGTTTCGATCTGACGATCATCGGCACGGACGATCCGCTGGCGCTGGGCACACCGACGCTCGGATATGTCCTCAACGGTACGACGACGCTGACGACGGCGGATCTGCCGCTCGTCGATCCCGACGGTCCCGCCGGCCCCGTCAGCTTCACCGTGCGCAACGTGACCAACGGATCGTTCGAGAGCAGCGCGGCGCCCGGAACGCCGATCACGGGATTCACGGCGGCGGATCTCGCAGCCGGTCTGATCCGGTTCGTGCACACCGGCGGCGAGTCACCGCCCGCCTTCGAGGTCTCAGCCACGGACGGTGTCACCACCACGGCATACGTCACTGCCGTCGTGACGCGCGTGCCCGCCGCGTCGGATGTCGACGCTCTGAATGTCCTGGCCTCGCAGAATGCCGCCGCGCGGACCGTCGCGCCGCCGCCGGCCGACAGTGCTCCCGCCACGCCACCGACCGGGTCGGCGCCGCCGCCTGAGCGCGGGGAGACCGAATCGGCCGCGAGCGGCCCGCGCACCGTGCTGGAGATGCCCGTCCCGCGCACGCCGCCCGTCAGGACGTCTCGCAGCAGCGCCCGCGTCGAACCGTCCGTCGAGGAAGTCGGCGCCAGCGACCCGGGCACGCCGCCGCCGAAACCGACGGCGCAGGCCCCGGCTTCCCACGCCGCCAATGCCGGCGGCAGTGCCGCTGCGCTCGTGCCGGCCGCACCGACGCCCGGGACGACCGGCCCGACGGCGCCATTGCTCGCGTCCGGCGGACTGGCGGCGCGCGCCGTCGCCGGACAAGGGCAGGACCAGCGCGCGGTCGAGGTCGACAGCGCTGCACTCGAGATGCACCAGGCCGTGCTCAAGGACACGTCGCTGCGCCAGGCCCTGGATCAGGTGAAGCAGGCGGACGATGCGCGGGTGCGCGCAGAGCAACTGGTGTCCGGCTCCAGCGCGGCGGTCGCAGGCTCCCTGTCCGTGGGCTACGTCGTGTGGCTGCTCCGGGGCGGCGTGCTGCTGTCCAGCCTGCTGTCGTCCCTGCCCGCCTGGCAGGTGGTGGATCCGCTCCCGGTGCTGTCGCGCCAGCGCCGCGACGCCGAGGACGCGGACGAGGACCCGGACGATCCGCTCGAACGGCTGTTCAGCAAGGCTCAAGCCCTGAAGCGTTTTGGCCGTCATCGTGGGGAGACGACCGCCGGCCACCGGGCGCCAGGCGACGTCGACCCCACCTCCGCCCAGGCGACGCCGCCGACCGAGATCCCTCCCTTCTGACGCCATGCGGTTTCCGTTCAAACGTCCGAGCACGCGCTTCTTCGTCGCCCTGGGGCTGACATCGCTGCTGACGAGCCTGCTGCTGCTCGCGGTGTTCGCGGATCTCGTGCCCGATCGCACGCGTGCGGTCCGCGAGGGCCGCGCCGGACTGGCAGAAGCGCTCGGCGCCTCCGTATCGACCTTCGTCACCGCGGCCGATCTGGCCCGGGTGAAGGCGACACTCGACTTCGTGGTGGAACGCAACGAGGACCTGTTGTCGGCCGGCATCCGGCGCACCGACGGCAAGCTCGTGCTCGCCGCGGGGGACCATGCCGCCTGGACAAACGGTTCCGCCGACACCTCCACCGACACCCAGGTGCGCGTGCCCATCTCGTCCGCGACCGGACGCTGGGGCACCGTGGAACTGCGCTTCCGGCCGAGCGAGGGGTCCGGCCTGCTCGCGCCGATGCTCGACGAACGCCTGCGCCTGGTGGGTCTCGTCGGCATCGCCGCCTTCCTCGCGTTCTATTTGTATCTGGGCAAGGTGCTGCGCCAGCTGGATCCGTCGCAAGCCGTCCCCGGGCGCGTCCGGGCGGCGTTCGACACCATGGCCGAGAGCCTGCTCGTGGCGGACCGGCACGGACAGGTCGTGCTGGCCAACGAGGCGTTTGCGGGCATCGCGGGCCAGTCCTGCGACTCGCTGGTCGGCCGATCCGTCGCCAGCATCCCGTGGTGCGATCCCGAGGGGCAGCCGATGGATCCGCTGAGGCTGCCGTGGGACGACGTGCTCGCCACGGGCCGGTCGCAGCGCCACGTCCGGCTGTGCCTCGACGACGCCACCGGGCGCCGTCACTCGTTCCTGATGAACTGCTCGCCCGTGATCGCGGGGGGCAGCAAACCGGCAGGCGTCCTGATCAGCCTGGACGACGTCACCGAACTGCAGGAGAAGGAGGTCGCCCTGCGGATCGCCCGCGACCAGGCCGAGTCCGCCAACCGCGCGAAGAGCGACTTCCTCGCGAACATGAGCCACGAGATCCGCACGCCGATGAACGCCATCCTCGGCTTCACCGACCTGATCCGGCGCGGCTATCACAAGGATGGCCGCGAGATGCGCCGCCACCTCGACACCATCCGGTCGAGCGGCCAGCACCTGCTCGACCTGATCAACGACATCCTCGATCTGGCCAAGGTGGAATCGGGCCGGATGGAGATCGAGACACTCCGCTGCTCGCCCCATCTCGTCGCGCAGGAGGTCGTGCATGTGCTCGCGATCCGCGCGCAGGAGAAGCACGTCGGGTTGCGATTCTCGTGCCGCGGCCGGATTCCGGAGACGGCCCTCACCGACCCGTCGCGGCTGCGCCAGATCCTGACCAACCTCGTCGGCAACGCGATCAAGTTCACCACGCAAGGCGAGGTCGTGGTGGTGATGTCCCTGGCCGATGCCGACGAACGGCCGACCCTGCGGTTCGACATCCGCGACACCGGAGCCGGCATCCCGAGAGACCGCCTGGAGGCGATCTTCGAACCGTTCGTGCAGGCCGAATCGTCCACGACCCGGAACTTCGGCGGGACCGGGCTGGGCCTCACGATCAGCCGGCGTTTCGCGCGCGCCCTCGGCGGCGACATCATCGTGCGCAGCCAGCCGGGCCGGGGCAGTGTCTTCACGGTCACGCTCGACGCCGGGCCGCTCGACGGGGTCCGACTGCTCGACGCCGCCGAAGCGACGCGGTCGCCGCCCGCAGCCGCCGTCGAGGACGACGACACCTGGACCTTCCCGCCGCGGCGCGTCCTCGTGGCCGACGACGGCGAACCCAACCGCGACTACGTGCGGCTGGTGCTGCAGGCAGCGGGACTGACCGTCGACGAAGCCGCGAACGGCCGGATGGCCGTCGACAAGGCGCTCGCCGAGCCCTACGACGCCATCCTCATGGACATGCAGATGCCCGAACTGGACGGATTCGAGGCCACCAAGACCCTCCGCGGACGGGGCGTCCACGCCCCCATCGTCGCCATGACCGCGCACGCCATGAAGGGCTTCGAGGAGGAGCTGATGGCGATCGGCTGCTCGGGCTACATCACCAAGCCCATCGACCTGGACCTCCTGCTGGGGACACTGGCGCCGCTGCTCGACGGTCGGAAGGTCCGCGCCGAGCCGCCAGCCGAACTCAAGAAGACCCCACCTGCGCCGTTACCGATTCCGGCGGCTGGCAGATTGCCCGGGCCGGAAGATTCCGCCGCGACGCCGGTGAAGTCGCGCCTGCACGATCACCCCCGTCTGCGGGTGGTGGCCCGCAAGTTCGCGGAGCAGATGCCGGCCCGCCGCGAAGCGGTGGAAGCCGCATGGCGACAGCGCGACTACCGGACGCTGGCCGACCTGGCGCACTGGTTGAAGGGATCGGGCGGCACTGCCGGTTTCGATGTCTTCACGAAGCCGGCCAAGGCGCTCGAGGCCCTGGCGAAGGAACGCAATGAACACGACCTGGAGATCGTGGTGTCGGAACTGCTGGACATGGCCGACCGCATCGTGATGCCGGCCGACGAACAAGGACAGACCGCCCAACCGGTCAGCGCATGAAACCTTCGAGGACACAGACGCAGTGAGCCGTTCGCCGTCATCGGCACTGCCGGCCAAGTCGGAAACGCCCGCGGTTCTCGGACCGGTCGGGACGACGGGTCGTGACGCCCCGATGCAGGCCGCCGAGGACAACCTGTCGTCGCTGCAGCACGCGACGGTGATGATGGTCGACGACGACCCGGTGATGCTCGAGGCGGTGCAGATGTTCCTCGAGGACGTGGGTTACCGGAGCTTCGTCACGACCGATCGTCCGGCCGAGACCCTCGACCTGATCGCGCAACACTCGCCGGACGTCCTGCTGCTCGATCTCAACATGCCGGAGGTCAGCGGATTCGACGTCCTTTCGCAAGTCCGCGCCCAGAACACCTCCCGCTACCTGCCGGTGATCGTCCTGTCAGCCGAGGGGGATCCGTCCGCGCGGCTGAAGGCGCTGGAACTGGGCGCCACGGACTTCCTGACCAAGCCCGTCGATCCGAGTGAACTGCAACTGCGCCTGCGCAACACGCTGGCATTCAAGGCCTATCAGGACCGGCTCGCGGACTACGACGCGCTGTCGGGCCTGCGCAATCGCCGCCGGTTCGAAGCCGATCTGCGACAGATCCTCGCCACCAGCCCGGCCCCCACCAACCGGTGCGCCGTGCTGCACGTCGACCTCGACCGCTTCAAGCAGGTGAACGACACGCTGGGCCACCGCATCGGCGATCGCTTGCTGCGCGCGGCGGCTCGCCGCATCGAGCAGATCGCGCACGAAGTCGAAGCCGGCCTCATCGCCCGGGTCGACGAGGTCGACGCGCGCGTGACCACGGCGCACGTCAGCGGTGACGGCTTTGCCATGCTGCTGTCGGGACTGCGCGACGCGGACAACTCCGATCGGGTGGCGCGCGCCGTCGTGAAGGGCTTCACGCTGCCGTTCAAGATCGACGAGCACGAGATCTACGTCTCGGCCAGCGTGGGCGTGTCGCTGCATCCGGTCGACGCGGCCAATGCGGAGGAACTGCTCACGCACGCCGAGATGGCGATGTACCACGCCAAGGGCCGCGGCCGCAGCACCTTCGAATACTTCTCGCCCGAATTCAATGCCCGCGCCACGGAGCGGCTCACGCTCGAAGGGCAGTTGCGGCGCGCACTGGAACGCGGCGAATTCCTGCTGCACTACCAGCCCAAGGTGAGCGTGCTCACCGGACGCATCCTCGGCGCCGAGGCGCTGATTCGATGGCACCACCCCGAGCAGGGCATCATGGGCCCGGGACGTTTCATCCCGGTGGCCGAAGAGGCCGGGCTGATCGTGGATCTCGGGCGCTGGGTCGTGGAGCAGGCGTGCCGCCAGCTGGCGACGTGGCAGGCCGCCGGGATTCCGCCCCTCAACCTGTCGGTGAACGTCTCCGCCGCACAGTTCCAGCGCAACAGCATCCTGATCGCCCTGCGCGATGCCCTCAAGTCGAGCGGGGCGAATCCCAAGCAGCTCTGGCTCGAAGTGACCGAAAGCATGCTGATGAGCGACGTCGAAGCCGGCATCGCGCTGCTGAAGGCGATCCGCGGCCTCGGCGTGCGTCTGTCGATCGACGACTTCGGGACGGGCTATTCGTCGCTGTCGTACCTGCGCCGTCTGCCGCTCGACGAGTTGAAGATCGACCGCAGCTTCCTGCAGGGCGTGCCCGCCGAGAAGGACAGCACGGCGATCGTCCGTGCGGTCATCGCGATGGCGCACGAGATGAATCTCAAGGTCGTGGCCGAGGGCGTGGAAAGCACGGCACAGCTGGAGTACCTGCGGGCGCACAAGTGCGACGAGTACCAGGGCTATCTCTGCAGCCGCCCGGTCCCGCCGGAGCAGTTCGCCCTGATGCTGAGCACCCGGGCGGCACGGTAGCGCCACCGCCCGAGCAGTCCGCTGCCGGTGGCCGCTGCATGCGGCCGGCGATCACGCATCGCGCGTCGCAGTCCTTCCCCCTTCCTTCTTTGTCCGGGTCGCAATACCCTCGCCCCTTGAACTCCTCGGGTGAATCCCCACTCTCATCCTTCCCGAGACCCCACGAACGAGGGCAATGCCATGGCAAAGAAATCAACGACGACGCGCGCCATCGACATCGGCATCAGCGAGAAGGATCGCGCCGAGATCGCCAAGGGCCTGTCGCGCCTGCTGGCCGACACCTACACGCTGTACCTGACGACGCACAACTTCCACTGGAACGTGACCGGGCCCATGTTCAACACGCTGCACGCGATGTTCATGACCCAGTACACCGAGCTCTGGAATGCCGTCGACCCCATCGCGGAACGCATCCGGGCGCTCGGGTTTCCAGCGCCTGGCACGTACGGCCAGTTCGCGAAGCTGTCGTCGCTCCAGGAACCGGACGGCGTGCCCGATGCCGAGACCATGGTGTCCATCCTGGTGAAAGGCCACGAGGCCGTCGCCAAGACGGCGCGCAAGCTGTTTCCCGTGGTCGATGCCGCGGACGATCAACCCACGGCGGACCTGCTGACTCAGCGCCTCGACATCCACGAGAAGACCGCGTGGATGTTGCGCAGCCTGCTCGAAGCGTGACGCCCGGCGACCGGGGGGGCCGGTCGGGATGATCGGTCTCCTCCAGCGGGTCGCGGAGGCCAGCGTCCGCGTCGACGGCCGCGTCGTCGGGGAGATCGGCCCGGGGCTGCTGGTCCTGGTGTGTGCGCAACCGGCGGACACGCCCACGGATGCCGAACGCCTCGTCGACCGGCTCCTCGGCTATCGCGTGTTCTCCGACGATGCGGGCAAGATGAACCGCAGCCTGCGCGACGTCGGCGGCGGGCTGCTGCTCGTTCCCCAGTTCACGCTGGCTGCCGACACGAACAAGGGTACGCGTCCGAGCTTCTCGGGGGCCGCCGCGCCCGCCCTCGGTCGCTCGCTGTTCGATCACGCGCTGGCCTACGCGACGCGCTGTCACCCTGCCGTTGCCGCGGGGATCTTCGGCGCGGACATGAAGGTCGCGCTGCTCAACGACGGGCCGGTGACGTTCTGGCTGCGCACGGGGGCCTCCGCCTGACCGGCTGGGCGTCGCTCAGGCGGACCCCGCCGTCTCTGCCCGTCCCGGGGCTTCCCGCACCGGGATCGCCCGCCGCCCGGGTCGATTCGCGTCGGAATCTCGTGCCGCCCGGGGTCTCCCGGGACTCAAGCCGAGAGTCCGTCCGCCGATATCCGGAAGGATTCCCGAGAGACCTTCCGCAGAAGCTTCGATGCAACCGCCACGGTGCGCCACGCGCGGCCCCCGCCGTTCCCGGCCCGCGCCGCGCCGGTCCGACCGCCCGCTGCTGGAGGCGTTGGAACCGCGCGTCCATCTCTCGGCCGACCTCGTTCCGGCGACCTCCGCCTTCGCGAACCTCGCCGTCGAATCGCTGACCGATATCGCACCGCCTGCCCCGTCCGACGGGGCCGCCATGCTCGTCGTGCTGGACACCGGCATCGTCAATGCCGACGCCCTCGAATCCCTGATCCGCCAGGATCACCCCGAAGCGGACATCCTGCGACTGGATGGTTCGCGCGATGCCTTCGACCAGATCGGCGACCGGCTCGCGCAGGGCGATCCCGTCGGCGCCATCCACCTGATCGCGAACGGCCAGGCCGGACAGTTCGTGATCCGCGGCGCGGTCATCGACGCGTCCGAGCTCGCGCGCCGGCAGGCCCAGCTCCAGACCTGGAATCTCGCAGCCGGCGCCGACATCCTGCTGTATGGCTGCGACATCGCCGCCGGCCCGAACGGCGAGGCCTTCGTCCGGATGCTGGCGAGCCTCACCGGCGCCGACGTCGCTGCGAGCACGAATCTCACCGGGCACGAGGCACTCGGCGGCGACTGGACGCTGGAGTTCGTGAGCGGCGACGTGCTGACGGGAACCATCGCGGGTCCGCAGCTCAAGCGTCTGTGGCGCGGCACGCTCGAGGCGACCGTGACACCGGCCTCGGACGATTCGAGCGGCGTGCTGGCCGTGTCACCGCCGCTCGCCTTCGAACGCAACGTCGGACAGACGGACGGGTCGGTGGACTACGTGGCCCGCGGGGGCGGCTACGACGTCTTCCTGCTGGGCGGCGACGCCGTCATCGATATGCGCAATGGCGACGGCAGCGGCAATGTCGTGAGCCTCGGTCTCGCCGGTGCCGCAGCGGTGGCGCCCGCCGTCGGGGAGCGCGCTCTCGTCTCGAAAAGCCACTACCTCGTCGGCGAGCAGGCGAACTGGCACACCGACGTCGCCAACTTCGGCGCGGTGCGCTACGCCGATGTCTACGACGGAATCGACGTCCGCTACTACGGCACCGACCGGCAACTCGAGTACGACTTCCTCGTGGCCGCCGGCGCCAACCCCGACGATATCGCGCTTGCCATCGACGGGGCGACGTCCGTGGCCTTGTCCGCGACCGGCGACCTCGTGCTGACGCTCGACGATGCGGGCCGGACGATGGTGTTCGAAGCGCCGGTCACCTACCAGCTCGCCGCGGACGGCACGCGCGAACACGTCGACAGCGCCTACGTGATCCGAGACGACGGCACCGTGGGCTTCTCGCTCGGCGCCTATGACCGCACGCGCGCCCTGGTGATCGATCCGGTCCTCTCCTATGCGACGTACCTGGGCGGCACCGGTCTGGAAAGCGGCGAAGGCAGCACCGTCGATTCCAGCGGCAACCTGTACGTCACCGGCCGCAGCGGGTCGAGCGCGTTCCCGACCTCGGTGGGTGCCTATGACACCGCCCTGGGCGGGTCGTCCGACGTCTACGTCACCAAGTTCGACGCCGCCGGCACGCTCCAGTACTCGACCTTCTACGGCGGCTCCGGCAACGAGTGGGCCTACAACATCGCCGTAGACGGGTCCGGCTACGCCTACGTGGTCGGGGAAACGAGCTCCACGGATCTCGCCATCGTCGGCGGCGCGGACTCTTCGTGGAACGGCGGAACGACCGACGGCTTCCTGCTGAAGCTCAACGCGGCCGGGACGTCGGTGCTCTACTCGACGTACTACGGCGGCGGCGGAGCCGACTACTTGGCCGGCGTCGACGTCGGCACGACCGGCATTGCCTACGTCGACGGCGGCACTTACGGCTCGAGCTGGGACGGCATGGCCGCGGCGTACAACACGGCCGCGACCGGCGCCGGGTCGCTCTCCTGGAGCCAGAGTTACGCCGCGTTCGGCACCGAGAAGCTGTACGACCTGGATCGCGACTCGAGCGGCAACATCTACTTGATCGGCGAGGCGTCCACGGGGGGGCTGTCCTACGGCAGCCCCTACGACAGTTCCCACAACGGCGGCGCCGACGTCTTCCTCGTCAAGATGTCCTCCGCCGGTGCGCTGCTATACGTGAGCTACTACGGCGGCACGGGCAACGACATCGGCAACAGCGTCCAGGTCGCGGCGGACGGCACGCTCTACGTCGGGGGCTACTCGTACTCCACCTCGGGCATCGACTCGGCCGGCGCCTACGACACCACCGGCGACGCCACCAACGGCAACGGCTTCCTGGCCCACTTCGACACCGACCTGTCCGGCAGCGCGCAGCTGCTGTTCGGCACCTACTTCGGCACCAGCGGGGCCAGCGCCGTCAGTGAACTGTCACTGGACAGCTATGGCCGCCCCGTGGTCGTGGGAACCACGTCCGGCACGATTCCCACGACGGTCGACGCCCACGACGCCACGCTGAGCGGGTCGAGCGACGGCTTCGTCGCGGTTTTCGCGGCCGACGGATCGGCGCTCGCGTATGCGAGCTATCTCGGCGGCAGCGGGACGGATGCGGCCACCACCGTGGCGATCGACAGCCACGACAACATCTACGTCGCCGGCGCCACCGCATCGACCGATTTCGCCACGGCGGGCGCCTACGACACGACCGGCGACGCGACCAACAACGACGCCTTCGTCGCGAAGCTGGCGTCGCTCGGCAGCCGCGCCACGGCCACCACCGGCGGCGGTCTCACGCTCAATACCGGCAGCAGCGCCAACGACGCCTACCTGCGCACGACCGCGGGGGGCTCCATCGTCGGCAACGCATCCGCACTCACGCTCGAGTTCGACGTCGCCATCGACGCCAACGCCGTCGCCGACAACATGCTCCTGTCGTATGCCTCGGCCGGTCAGGCGAACGAGCTGCTCGTCAGCCTCAGACCCACGGGTGCGTTGCAGATCAGCATCAAGAACGTGAGCCAGGCCACGGCGAACACCTATTCGCAACTCCTCGACGGCAACGCCCACCGGATCTCGATCACCTGGGACAAGGCGACGGGCGCGCTGGTCTTCTACATCGACGGGGCTGCCGTCGAGACGTTCTCCGGCTTCGAGACGGGGGCCGTCATCGACACGGGCGGCACGCTGGTCCTGGGCATGGACCAGGACTCCGTGGACGGCGGCTACGTCTACGATCAGGTACTCGCAGGCACGCTGTACGACGTGCGCATCTTCAACACGGTACGGAGCGCCGCCCAGATCGCAGCCAGCCACGACGCCGATCTGCCCCGGTTCGAGAGCGGGCTGGTGGCCAACTGGAAGTTCGACGACCTCTCCGACGACAACGTCGTGACCGAAGCGGTGAGCGGCTACGACCTCACCGTCGCCCACGCCGCCGGGTCGAATTTCGCGACCAGCACGCCTGCGTTGACGTTCCGGCTCGCGGAGAACGCGGCCACGGGCAGCGCTGTCGGCACGGTGTCGGCCGTCTCCGGCATCCGCGACCAGAAGATCGACGCACTGCTCGCTGCCGATGCGAACTTGCATTACAACGCCGAGACGAACAAGTTCTACAAGTTCGATTCGACGACTCGCATCTGGTCCAGTGCCCAGACGGCCGCGATCGCGACGACCCTGAACGGTATCGCGGGACAACTCGTGACCGTGCACTCCGCCAGCGAGAATGCCTACGTGAAGGCGGTCGCCGGCGGCAATGGGGTGTGGCTCGGCGGCGGCGACGCCGTGGTGGAAGGGGTTTGGCGGTGGTACAGCGGCAGCACGGCCGGCGCCCAGTTCTGGCAGGGGGCGGTGTCCGGCTACCGCGTGGACGCCGCCTACACGAACTTCGGCGCCATCGAGCCGAACGACAACGGTGGGGCCGAAGACCGGCTGGAGATGCAAGCGTCCGGCACGTGGAACGACAACACCAGCACGAATACGAACGGGTCGATCGTCGAGTGGGACGCCGACGCGGTCCTGGACGCGACCTCGGCCGTCACCTACTCGATCACATCGCAGACCGTGACGGGCGCTTTCGCGATCGACGCGGACACCGGGGCCATCACGGTGGCGGACGGCAGCCTGCTCGACGACGAGACCGCGGCCACGCACACCCTGAACGTGCGTGTGACGGAAGGCACGCAGACCTACGACAAGGCCTACACGGTCACGCTCGTGAACCAGTCGGAGGAAATCGCCAACACGGTACCCGGGGCACAGGCGACCAACGAGGACACGGCGAAGACGTTCTCGAGCGCCGGCGGCAACGCGATCACGGTCTCTGACGGGACGGCCACGAACGCCCGATTGCAGGTGTCGCTGTCGGTGTCGAATGGCACGCTCACGCTGTCGCAGACGACCGGCCTCACTCTCGTCAGCGGCAGCAACGGCAGTGCCGCAATGGTGATCGACGGCACCGAGTCGGCCATCGACGCCGCCCTGGACGGCATGAGCTACCTGCCGACGGCCGACTACGCCGGCTCGGACACGATTCAGGTGGCGACGTCGCTCGCCGCGGACCTGCAGGCGTGGTACACGTTCGACGCCGGTACGGCTGCCGACTCGGCCGCGGGGACGGCGCAGGACGGAACCCTGCTGGGGGACGCAACGACATCCACCGACGCTGCCCGCGGGACCGTGCTCTCTCTGGACGGGTCGGGCGACGGCGTGCAGATCGCGAGCACTTTCGGCGCCTCGACCGACATCACGATCGGCGGCTGGGTCAATCTGCTCAACGCGTCCACGCGCTCCGAGTTCATCTCCCTCGGCGACCGGGTCGGCATCGCGCTCGACGACACCGGCAACGGGGTCAAGGCCTACATCCAGAATGGGGCGAGCACCTGGAACGACATCTCCACGGGCCGATATCTCGAGGGGACGGGCTGGCACCACCTCATGTACGTGGTGGACGACACGAACGACACCCACACGCTGTACATCGATGGCGTCGTCGCGGGCACCGAATCCACCGCGGATTCGATCGACTGGACCGGCGCGACCACGGCATTCCTCGGACGCGACCCGTCGGGAAGCTACTGCACGCAGGGGTACCTCGACGACGTGCGGGTGTTCAACCGGGCACTGAATGCCGACGAAGTCGCGGCGCTGGCCGCGGACCATGCGCTCACCGACACCGATTCCGTGGCCATCAGCATCGCGGCCGTGAACGATGCTCCCACCATCGCGAGCTTGTCGGGTGACAGTCTCGCGTACGCGGAAGGCGACGGCAACGTGGTCATCGAGCAGGGCAGCAACGCGGCCGTTACGGACATCGACTCGACGGATTTCGGCACCGGCACGCTGACGGTCTTGTTCGCCGCCGGCTCCGACTCCGCCGAAGACGTGCTGGCCATCCGCGATCAAGGCTCCGGCGCCGGTCAGATCGGGCTGTCGGGCGCGAACGTCCAGTACGGCGGCGTCACCATCGGCACCTACACCGGCGGATCCAGCGGATCGGGTCTCGTCATCACGCTCAACGCGTCGTCCAACGCGACCAACGTCTCCGCCCTGCTGAAGAACATCACCTTCCAGGACACCGATACCGCTGCACCGACGACCGGCGCTCGCACCGTCCGCTTCGTGCTCACCGATGGAGACGGCGGCACCAGCGCGAACTACGACACCACCGTCACGGTGAGCGCGGTCGACGATGCACCGACGATCGCGTCGCTGTCCGGGGATAGCCTGAACTACGCCGAAGGCGATGGCGTCGTGGTCATCGAGCAAGGCGCCGACGCTGCGGCCGCGGATGCGGATTCGTCGGATTTCGATACCGGCACGCTCACGATCTCCTTCACGTCGGGCTCCGATTCGGCCGAGGATGTGCTCGGTGTGCGCCACCAGGGGAGCGCGGTCGGTCAGATCGGACTTTCGGGCGCCAACGTCACCTACGGCGGCACGACCTTCGGCACGTATGCCGGCGGAGCCGGCGGCACCCCGCTCGTGGTCACGTTCAATTCGAATGCGACCCCCACCGGTGTCTCGGCGCTCCTGAGGAACGTCACTTTCCAGGACACCGACACCGCCACACCCACCACCGGGGCCCGGACGGTGCGATTCGTCCTCACCGATGGCGACGGCGGCACGTCATCGAACTACGACACGACCGTCACCGTGTCGGGGACCTTGGACGTCAACGTCGGCGCCATCAGCGGCACGACGACGGAGGCCGGCGGCACCGCCACGTTTGCCGTCGTGCTCGACATGCAGCCGTCGGCCGACGTGACCATCGCGGTGAGCAGCAGCGACACCACGGAAGGCACGGCGTCGACCGCCCTGCTGACGTTCACGAGCGGCAACTGGAACATCGCCCAGACGGTCACCGTCACGGGCGTGGACGACGCCCTCGACGACGGCGCCATCGCCTACAGCATCCTGACCGGGGCCACCGCCAGCACCGATCCGCTCTTCGATGCGGTCGCCGTCGCCGACGTCTCGGTCACCAACACCGACAACGACACGTCCGGCGTGACGGTGTCGACGATCTCCGGCGATACGACCGAAGCCGGCGGATCCGCCACGTTCACCGTCGTTCTCGATGCCCAGCCGACCGCTGACGTGACGATCTCCGTCGCCACCGGCGATGCCACCGAGGGCAGCGTCGCGACTTCGTCGCTGACCTTCACCAGCGGCAACTGGAACATCGCGCAGACCGTCACCGTCACCGGCGTCGACGATGCGCTCGACGACGGCGACGTCGCCTACTCGATCACGACCGGCGCCGCCTCGAGTGCCGATTCGAACTACAACGGTATCGCCGTCTCTGATGTTTCGGTCACCAACAGCGACAACGACGCTTCGGGCGTGACGGTGTCGGCGATCTCCGGCAACACGACTGAGCTTGGCGGCAGCGCCACGTTCACCGTCGTTCTCGATGCCCAGCCGACCGCTGACGTGACGATCTCCGTCGCCACCGGCGATGCCACCGAGGGCAGCGTCTCGACTTCGTCGCTGACCTTCACCAGCGGCAATTGGAACATCGCGCAGACCGTCACCGTCACCGGGGTCGACGATGCGGTCGCCGACGGCGATGTCGTCTACTCGATCACGACCGGCACCGCCTCCAGCGCGGACGGCGACTACAACGGTCTGGCGGTCTCCGACGTCGCGCTCACCAACACCGACAATGATTCTCCCGGCGTCACGGTGTCGGCGATCAGCGGGACCACGTCGGAAGCGGGCGGTACCGCCACGTTCACCGTCGTGCTGAACACCCAGCCGACCGCTGACGTGACGATCTCCATCGCTACCGGCGATGCCACCGAAGGCAGCGTCGCGACTTCGTCGCTGACCTTCACCAGCGGCAACTGGAACATCGCCCGGACCGTGACGGTGACCGGCGTGGACGATTCGCTCGATGACGGCGACGTCCCCTTCACGATCACGACCGGCGCTGCCGTCAGCGCGGACGCGAACTACGGCGGTCTGGCCGTGGCGGACGTCACGGTGGTCAACGTCGACGACGACAGCGCGCCGCTCGACGTCCTGCCCGCCGGTCAGACGGTCGCGGAAGACACGGCGCTCGACATTCCCGGCCTGTCGGTGACGGACGCCGAGTTGAATCTCGCCAGCGTCGCGCTCGGCGTGGGCCAGGGCACGCTCTCGGTGAGTCTCGCCGGCGGCGCCGGCATCGGTGCGGGTGCCAACGGCACTTCGTCGCTGACGCTGACCGGCACCGACGCGCAGATCAACGCGGCCCTCGCGACGCTTCGCTACCAGGCCGGTGCGGACTTCAACGGCAGCGATGTCCTGACCATCCTCAGCGCGGACGCGACCGGCCTCGCGGATGCCGACACGCTGGCAATCACGGTGACGTCCGTCAACGACCTGCCCAGCGGCGCCGACGGGACGATCACGATCAACGAGGACGCCACGCTGACGTTCGGTGGGGGCGATTTCGGTTTCGCCGACATCGATGCGGGCGACACGATGAGCGCCGTGAGGATCGACGTCGTCGGTTCCGCCGGCACGCTGGCGCTTTCCGGCATTGCCGTGACGGCGGGTCAGGTGATCGGCGTCGCGCAGATCGGATCCCTGACCTACGTCCCGGCGACCGACGGCAACGGCGTGGGATTCGACGCGATCGCCTTCTCGGTCCGGGATGGCGCCGGCGCATTCTCGTCGGCGTCGAATACGCTCACCCTCGACGTGACGGCCGTGGACGACGCCCCCGTGCTGTCCTCCGCCGCCTTGTCCGTTGCCCAGGGGGAGACGGTCACGCTCGGCCCCGCGCACTTCGCCGTCACCGACGTGGACGGCGCCGTGGGTCCGCAGGTGATCGACGTCCGCTACGTGACGAACGGCCGGTTCGAGGACGCAGCCGCTCCCGGCGTGGCGCTTTCCTCCTTCCCGGTGACCGCCCTCGGGGCCGGTTCGATCCGGTTCGTGCATTCGGGCAGCAGCGCCGCGCCGGCATTCGAAGCCTCCGTCCGGGATACGGCGACGCCCGGCACCTATGTCCCGGCCGCCGTCGCGTTCACCCCCACCCCGGTCGTGGTGGTGCCCGGCCCGACGACGCTCGAACAGATGTACTCGGTGGTGCTGACCCCGCCGACGAGTCCGCCCGCTCCGACCACGACGAGCGACCAGACGGCGTCGTCGACACCCGAGGCGCCCGCATCGTCGCCGCCGACGGAAGCGGCCCGCGACGCCGGGTCGACCCGTTCGGACGGACAGGCCGCGGCCCGGACACCGGGTGCGATCGATCCCCGGGTCCTGATGATGATGGCCACCCCGCGCACGCCGGTGGTGCCCGCGGCGCTCACGTCGGACGCCACGTCGGCCGCGCTGGCCGTGGTCATCAACGCCCAGCCGGCCGGTCCGGCCACGACCGGCCCGGGCGCGCCGATGCTCCTGCCGGTCAATTCGCCGCCTTCCCCGACGCCTGCTCAAGCCATGGCCGCTGCGGCCGTTGCTGACATGGCGGGGGACCCGGACGATGCTCGGGGCCCGGCCGTGACATTCGACTTTTCCGGCGTGCGACTCGACCCGCCGGGGCAGAAGGACGAACAGGAGGATCAGATCGACGTCGTGGTCAACGGGGTGCGGCTCGCCGGAATGAGCCTCTCGGTGGGTGTCGTCACCTGGGCGCTGCGTGCCGGCGGCCTGGTGTCGAGCCTGCTCGCCTCGCTTCCGGCGTGGCGATACGTGGATCCGCTGCCGATTCTCGAGCGTGCCGAGCGGCAGCGGGTGGTCTGGCGCACGGGCGCCGACGACGAGGAAGTCGACACCATCGGCGAACTGCTGGGCAACGATTCATGAGGCGACTGCGCGACCGCCTGCCGTGGCTGGCCTGGCGACCCCGGACGATCACGCGAGTGACGTTCGGCGTCGTCTCGCTCACGCTCGCCCTCGTGCTGATGACGGACGCCGCGTTCGACATCCTGCGCGACGACGTGGACGTGGCCCGTGAGGTCCGCAAGCGCGTCAGCGAGAACGTCGCGATCCAGATGTCCGTGCTCGCCCGCAGGAACGACATGGAAGCGATCGAGCGGACGGTGGCCGGCATCCTCGAACGCGAGCCGGAGGTGGTGTCCATCGGCACGCGGCGGGCGGACGGCACGCTCGTGTTCGCGTCGCCCCGGCATGCGAAGGCCTGGATCGATCCGGGCCGCGGCACGTCGACGCTCACGCACGTGCAGGTGCCCCTGCGTTCCCAGGGTCACGCCTGGGGTCGCGTCGAGATCGTGTTTCGCGAGGTGGCGCCGCGAACGGTGGCGGGATGGTTCGGGCAGCCGATCGTGGTCATCGTGCTGGCCATGTCGGTCGGCGGCGCGCTCGCCCTCCATCTGTTCCTGCGGCGCACGCTGCAGAGTCTCGACCCCTCGCGCTCGATTCCCGACAGCGTCACCGGCGCCCTCGACACCCTGGCCGAGGGCCTGATGATCCTCGACCTGCAGGGCCGGGTGCTGATGGTGAACGGTGCCTTCAAGCGGCTGCACGCCGAAGCGGCACGGCAGATCATCGGGCTGCACGCCTCCGGACTCCCGTGGCTGTGCACGTCGCTCGCACCGGATGCGAAGCGCCACCCGTGGCACGTGGCGACCGCGCGCGGTGCGGCCGTCCCCGACGTCCCGCTCGAAATCCACCAGCCCGATGCCACGGTGCGTCACGTGCGGGTCAATGCCTCGCCGGTCCGGGACGCCAAGGGCACGGTGCGGGGCTGCTTCGTGAGCTTCAACGACGTGACCGTCCTTCACAACATGAACGACGAGCTGTCGGACACGCTGGCGGACCTGCGGGCCTCGCAGGCGCTGGTGCAGGCGCGCAACCGCGAACTCGAGGAGTCGAAGGTCCAGATCGAGATCAAGAACCGCGAACTGGAGCGCCTGGCCAACTACGACCCGCTCACGGGCGTGATGAACCGCCGCGCCTTCATGGCCAGGGCGAACGCGATCTTCGACGCCGCGCGGCGCGACGGCACGTACGTCGCGGCCATCATGACCGACATCGACAAGTTCAAGTCGGTGAACGACACCTACGGGCACGCGGTGGGGGACGAGGTGATCCAGCAGGTGGCGCGCGTCCTCGGCATGGGGTTGCGCACGCAGGACCTGCTGGCCCGCTACGGCGGCGAGGAGTTCGTGATCCTGCTGCCGGGCATGGATCCGCGGCAGGCGCTGATCGTGGCCGACCGCCTGCGCCAGCGCATCGAGACGCAGGCCGGGCCGGGCGTGCGCAGCCAGCCCGGCATGCGGGTGACGTCGAGCTTCGGCGTGTCGGAGCTTTCCTTCGGCGCCGTGACCCTGCCGCAGATGATCGAGGAAGCCGACCAGGCGCTCTACGCATCGAAGCAGGCCGGCCGGAACTTCGCGACGCTGTTCTCGGAAGTGCCGCTGTTCCAGAACGACATCGCCCCGGAGGACGTCCTGCGCGTCCGCGCCGAGACGATGGATCCGCTCGTCCTGGAGGCGCCGGCGGAACTGCTGGCGGACATCGACGACGCGCTGGCGCCGGATCCGGACAGGACCCGGACCGCTGCCTGAGGGCTGTCACCCGTCAAGTTGTCGCGAGCCGTGCCGCTACCGGAAGTGTCCGCCGCGGCACGCACGCAGACAGTGCCCGCATCGCTGTGCGCCCGTGCCACGGGCGGACATTCTCCCGGCTTCCCGGGGGCGCTCCCGCATCTCCTGCACAGTTTCGAAATGCGTAATCTGCGCGCAGTTCCGGCAAAAGCCGGTAGCATCCGCGCGTCCGTCGAAACCGGTTCGACCGGACCCTGTTCCGGCTCGGAGATTCCAGGATGTCCCCTCTGCACGCAGCACTGTCGCCCCGGTCCATCGTCGTCATCGGCGCCTCCGAGAATCCGGACAAGATCGGCGGGCGACCCCTTTTCTATCTGTCAAAACACGGCTATCGGGGCGAGGTGTTCGCGGTCAATCCGAAGCGCACCGAAACCCAGGGATTCCTGACGGTCCCCACGGTCGACGCGCTGCCGACGGCGCCCGATGCGGCAATCGTGGCGGTGCCGGGCAAGGCGGCGGTGGAAGCGGTGGAACAGTGCGCGCGCATCGGCGTGAGGGTCTGCGTGGTGATGTCCTCGGGCTTCGGCGAGACGGCCTCGCCCGAGGGCAAGGCCCTGGAGCAGCGCATGCGCGACACGGCGCGGGCCGCCGGCATGCGGGTGGTCGGCCCCAACTCGCAGGGTCTCGCGAATTTCGGCAACGGCGCCGTGCTGTCCTTCTCTTCGATGTACCTCGAGTTGCCGCCGCAGGACGGCCCCGTGGGCGTCGTGAGCCAGAGCGGCGCCATGAGCGTGGTGCCGTACGGCATGCTGCGCGAGCGCGGCATCGGGGTGCGGTACTCCCACGCCACCGGCAACGACTGCGACGTGACCGTGTCCGAACTCGCTGCCGCAGTGGCCGAAGATCCTGAACTGAAGCTGCTGCTCCTCTACCTGGAAAGCATTCCCGACCCGGCGCCGCTGGCCGAAGCGGCCCGCATCGCCAATGCGCGCGGACTGCCCATCGTGGCGCTGAAGTCGGGCCGCACGTCCGCGGGTCAGCAGGCCGCGAGGTCGCATACGGGAGCCCTGGCCAACGAGGACCGGGTCGTCGACGCTTTCCTCGAACGCCACGGCATCTGGCGCGCCGACAACCTCCGCGAACTCGCCTTCGCCACCGAGCTGTATCTCAAGGGTTGGAAGCCGTCGGGCCGTCGGCTGGTGGCGATCAGCAACTCCGGGGCTGTCTGCGTGATGGCGGCGGACGCGGCGACGCGGGCCGACCTGCCGATCGCCAGGCTGGCGGAAGGCACCAAGGCGGAACTCGCGGCCATCCTGCCGACGTTCGCGACGTCCACGAATCCGATCGACATCACGGCGGCGCTGATGACCAACAGCGGCCTGTTCGGCGCGATCCTGCCGGTCGTCGCGAAGGACCCGGCGGCCGACGCCTTCGTGATCGGCATCCCGGTCGCGGGCGCGGCCTACGACGTCGAGGCCTTCGCGCGCGATACCGCGGAGTTCGCGGCCGCCACCGGCAAGCCCACCCTCGCGGCCATCACCCAGGACACCGTCGCGGCCCCGTTCAAGGCGCGCGGCGTCCCCGTCTTCCAGACCGAGGCCGAAGCCGTGCAGGCGCTCGCGCAGTTCATCGGCCACCACGAACGCATGGCTCGGGCGAAGCCGACCGCGCTCCCCGTTCCGCGCCGGACCGGCACGGCCACGATGCTGAACGAAGCCGACAGTCTCGCGCGCCTCGCCGCAGCGGGCGTCCCGGTGATGCGTCATCGGCTGTGCCGCACCGCCGACGAAGCGGCGGAAGCGTTCGCGGCACTGGGCGGTCCGGTCGTGGTGAAGGGATGCTCGAGCGACGTGGCGCACAAGTCGGAATTGGGGCTCGTGCGCCTCGGCATCGCGACCGCCGCCGATACGCGGGCCGCCTTCGAAGCGATGCGCGCGGCGCTCGTTGCCGCGAAACATGCCTTCGACGGAGTGCTGGTGTGCGCGATGGCCAGGGGACGTCGCGAGCTGATGATCGGCGCGCATGTCGACCCGGTCTTCGGCCCGGTCGTCGTGGTCGGCGATGGCGGCAAGTACGTGGAGGCGCTTCCGGATTCGCAGCTGCTGCTGCCGCCGTTCGACACGGACGACGTCAAGCGTGCGCTCGCGCGACTGCGCGTGGCGCCGCTGCTGGCGGGCGTGCGGGGCGAACCGCCGATGGACGCGGACGCCTTCGCCGCAGCCGCGGTCGCGGTGGGCAGACTCGTGGGTGCTCCGGACAGCCGCATCACCAGCCTCGACGTGAATCCGGTTCTGGTCGGCAGCGCCGGCGAAGGCTGCCTGGCCCTGGACGGCGTGGTGTTCGAGTCGTCGCACTGACGCCGCTCCCTACGAGCTTCAACGGATGGCTGGTCGCCCCGACCGAGGAATATGATGCCCGGGTAGTTCCGATCCGACAGGCAGCCGCGCGCGGTTCCCGCGCGCGTGCGCCGCCTGCGAGCCACGGAGACCGCCCATGAAGAATGTCCTCTTTTTCGTCCACGGCATCGGCCGGCACGGCGCGGGGTGGTCGACCGCCGCCGACGGCCCGGTCGCCGCACTCGATGCCGCCATGAAGCGCTATCCGTGCTTCGGCGGTCAGCCGCTCTCGGCGTTCGTCGACATCGTCGAAGTGCGCTACGACGACCTGTTCGATCTCGTCCTCGGCCGATGGGAGGAACTGGCCGACAGCCTGGGCCCCGTTGCCGGCAATTTCCCCTGGCTGGCGAAGGTCACCGAACTGCTCGGCGAGGTCGGCGGCAACAAGAATCTGTACGCCGACTTCGGCGGCGACCTGCTGCTGTATGGCGGATTCAATCTCGTGGCCCGAGCCGTGCGACTGCGCGTGGCGTCCGTGCTGGCGGGCGAAGCCCTCAAGCGCCACCTGGCCGCGCAGACGCCGGGCGAGACCTTTCCACTGTTCGGCATCGTCGCCCATTCGATGGGCACGGCCATCGCCCACGACGCCCTCTGGACGCTGGCCACGGCCGACTTCCTGAAGGACAAGTCGACCCTCGACGCCTCGGCCGCGCCGGAATTGACCGCGCCCAAGACGCTCTCGGACGAGCAGCGCGATCACTTCGAGCAGGTCATGGCCGGGACGGCCGCGCACCCCGACCGCCCGATGCCGCTGCCGGTCAACACCCTCATGCTCGTGTCCAACGTGATCCCGCTGATCAGCCGTGGGTCCGGCGACTATCTGGGGGCCGTGCACGACGGCGCCTTGCAGTGCGCCGCCTTCCGCGACGTGAACAACAAGTTCGATCCGGTCTGCAACGTGAAGCGCTTCCAGGTCGGCACGCGGCCCAACGGCAAGCGCATCGGGGTCGACCACCTCCACGAGAAGAACGTGCACGGCTTCGGCCACTACCTCGGCAATCCGCTCGTGCACATGCCGCTGCTCACCCGCATGACCGGTGCCGTGACGCCGGACGACCTCGCCATCGCGCAGAAGGAAGCCGGGGAGAACTGGCAGGGCCTCGGCGGCGGCCTGGCGGCCGAGGTCAAGGCGAAACTCGAAGCCCTGGTCGGCTCGGGCGACATCCAGGATCTGCTGGCGAAGATCAAGGCCCTGAAGGAGCTCGCGTCATGATCCGTCCCTCACCCTGGAAACGCGGGTCCGCCGCCATCCTGACGGCGCTCGCGCTCGTCGTCGCGGGGACCGCCGGTGCCGCCGATCCGACGAAGCTCTGCGGGACCGAGACACTGGCCCCGTCGCCGGGATTCCAGCGCGGCGCGCTGGTCGATCTCGCCGCGGAAGATCTCGCCGCGGGCCGGCTGCAGGCTGCCTTCGACCGCATCGCCGCGGCTTACGAGCAGTCGCTGCCGCCGGGGGCGGCCGCCTCGAAGCAGGTGAGCGTGTTCCTGCGTCAGTTGCGGGCGCCCCTGTCATACGACAAGGCGCTCTGGTCCGTGGGCGTCGACGAGGACACGGCCGGCCCCCTGCTGTTCGAGCACGATCCCGATCCGGGCCGGCACGTGAGTCTCCCCTGCAAGCCGTCGATTCCGGTGCACTACCACGACATGGTGTCGATTGCGCAGACCGTGAACACGCTGCTCGCCGCCCGCGACGCCCCGGCCCTGCAGGCCCGCTGGACCGCGCTGAAGAGGCAGGCGACGGATCATGAGGATCTCCTGCGCAACGGTCTGCCGATGTGGCCGTGGGAGTTGTGGTTGAACGGCCGCCGGCTGGGCCGCACGGACGCCGCGCCGCTGTTCACGACCCAATGGGTGTTCCTGCGGCCCTCGGTGGGCGTGGAGATCAATCTGCGCAGCCGCGAGCGGGCGAACCTCGAAGGCAGCCTCGTGCTCGAGCCCATCGGCTTCGTGAAATACCTGGACAACAGCCGCTATGCCGAGTGGTGGGGCGCGTCGGCCATCGTCACGGCCACCACGGGACAGGGCATGGGCTACGGCGCGCTGGTCCGTTACGGCCGCTATTCGGCGGGCCTGACGCTGCATCACTCCGAAGCGCCGGGCGTGGCGAACGACGTGCACCTCGTGTTCAGCATGGATCTCTACGACCTGATCGAGAAGAAGCGGGGCGAACTGCCGGCGCTCCGGGCCGGCCTGAAGAAGTCGGTGGCCGACCTGCTGAGCGAAGTGCGCTGACCCGGCCGGCGCGTCAGCGCGTCCCGGCGCGCCACCGGAGACGCAAGGCCTGACGGGTCTGCACAACCTCGAAGCGCCGCAGCGCGTTCTGACCGAGGAGGGCCGTCTCGCCGAGCCCGGGGTTCACGGCCACGGTGACCTCGGGCAGCTCGAAGCAGGCGACCTTCGCCCGCTGCTTCGGCACCACACGTCCCATCACCTGTCCCGCGGCCGTCTCGAAGACGGCAGGACTGCCGCCGGTGACGCCGGCGTGGCCCGCCATGGCCGGTCCCACGGCCACATACGTGGCGCCCGTATCCACCAGGAACCGCACGGCCGCGCCGTTGATCTCGCCCTCGAGGTAGAAGTGGCCGTCGCGGTGGGCGGGGACGACCACTTCGCCGCCCTCGCAACTCGCCACGACGTCCGGACGGCGATCGCCGTAGTGCCGGAATGCCAGGGTGCCCGCGGCGACGAGGCCGATCCAGACGACCGCGGCGGCGAGATGTCCCTTCATGCGATTGGCACGGTGCGGACGGGCAGGCGGATCGGGTCGGCGGACACGGCGGCGGAGAAGATCGGAGCGGAGGCGCCATTGTCCCGAGGGGACGCCGACCGTGGCAACTGCGGACGCCCCCGCGCCCGGTTCACCGCCCGCCGGGAAATCTTTTCCGGCCCGCCCTTGAAATGTGCCCCCCCACCCCCACGTGCGCACAGTTCATCCGTCAGCATCCACAGGAAAAACGATGTCGGAACAGCACGATAACTCGATCGTCCCGCCCCAGGAACTGGCGGCGCCCGAAGCCGGCCACACGCCGCAGGCGCCGGCGAACGGGAGCCCCGATCAACCGGAGGTCATGCCCAGCCTGCAGGAACTGCTGCGCAAGGCCGAACTGCAGGCCAGCGAGCACTATGACGCGTGGCTGCGGGCGAAGGCCGAGGGCGAGAACATCCGCAAGCGGGCCCAGGAGGACGTGACCAAGGCGCACAAGTTCGCCGTGGAGAGCTTCTCGAACGAAATGCTGGCCGTCCGGGACAGTCTCGAAGCCGCGCTGGGCGCGCAGAACGTGACGGTGGAGTCCATGAAGAGCGGCGTCGAGATCACGCTGCGCCAGCTCACGACGGTCTTCGACAAGTACGCGATCAGGGAAGTGAACCCCGCCGCCGGCGAGAAATTCGACCCCCATCGCCACCAGGCGATGACGATGGTTCCCGCCGACCAGCCGGCGAACACGGTGGTGCAGGTCTTCCAGAAGGGCTACACGCTGCATGACCGCGTGCTCCGCCCGGCCCTCGTTTCGGTGGCCCAGGCTTCCGGCGCTTGAATCCCTCTCCGGTGAGCCGCATCTAGGCTTCCAGCGAAACCCACTCTTCCCTGCGAGGAAACGTCATGGCAAAGATCATCGGTATCGACCTCGGTACCACCAACTCGTGCGTCGCCATCATGGAGAACGGCACGCCCAAGGTGATCGAGAATTCCGAAGGCGCGCGCACCACGCCGTCCATCGTCGCCTACGCGGACGACGGCGAGATTCTCACCGGCGCGCCGGCCAAGCGGCAGGCCGTCACCAACCCGCGCAACACGCTCTATGCCGTCAAGCGCCTGATCGGCCGCCGCTTCAAGGAAGGCGAGGTCCAGAAGGCGCTGAAGCTGATGCCGTACTCGATCGTCGAGAACAGCAACGGTGACGCCTGGGTGGAAGTGCGCGGCAAGCGCATCGCCCCGCCCGAAGTCTCGGCGCAGGTGCTGATGAAGATGAAGAAGACCGCCGAGGACTACCTCGGCGAGCCGGTCACCGAGGCCGTCATCACGGTGCCTGCGTACTTCAACGACTCGCAGCGCCAGGCCACCAAGGACGCCGGCCGGATCGCCGGCCTGGACGTCAAGCGGATCATCAACGAACCGACGGCGGCCGCGCTCGCGTTCGGCCTGGACAAGGGCGGCGGCAAGGACCGCAAGATCGCCGTGTACGACCTGGGCGGCGGCACGTTCGACATCTCCATCATCGAGATTGCCGATGTCGACGGCGAGATGCAGTTCGAGGTGCTGGCCACCAACGGGGACACGTTCCTCGGCGGCGAGGACTTCGACCATCGCCTGATCGAATACATCATCGGCGAGTTCAAGAAGGAACAGGGTGTCGACCTGTCGAAGGACGTGCTCGCGCTGCAGCGCCTGAAGGAAGCCGCCGAGAAGGCCAAGATCGAACTCTCGTCCTCGACGCAGACCGAGTTCAATCTGCCCTACATCACGGCGGACGCGAGCGGGCCGAAGCACCTCGCGATGAAGATCACGCGCGCCAAGTTCGAGAGCCTCGTCGAGGACCTCATCGAGCAGTCGATCACGCCGTGCCGCACGGCCATCAAGGACGCCGGCGTCAAGGTGTCGGACATCGCCGACGTGATCCTCGTCGGCGGCATGACCCGCATGCCGAAGGTGCAGGACAAGGTCAAGGAATTCTTCGGCCGCGAACCGCGCAAGGACGTGAACCCGGACGAGGCCGTGGCCGTGGGCGCCTCGGTGCAGGGCGGCGTGCTCAAGGGCGACGTCAAGGACGTGCTGCTGCTCGACGTGACGCCGCTGTCGCTGGGCATCGAGACGCTCGGCGGCGTGATGACGAAGCTCATCACGAAGAACACGACGATCCCCACGAAGGCGAACAACGTGTTCTCGACGGCCGACGACAACCAGCCGGCCGTGACCATCAAGGTGCTGCAGGGTGAACGCGAGATGGCCTCGGGCAACAAGATGCTCGGCGAGTTCAACCTCGAAGGGATCCCGCCCTCGCCGCGCGGCATGCCGCAGATCGAGGTGACCTTCGACATCGACGCGAACGGCATCCTGCACGTGTCGGCGCGCGACAAGGCCACGGGCAAGGAGAACAAGATCACCATCAAGGCGAGCTCGGGGCTGTCCGAGTCCGAGATTCAGCGGATGGTGAAGGATGCGGAGTTGAACGCCGAGGAGGACAAGAAGCTCCGCGAGGTGGTCGACGCCCGCAACCAGCTCGATGCGCTCGTGCACCAGGTAAAGAAGTCGCTCGGCGAGCATGGCGACAAGATCGAGGCGGCCGAGAAGTCCGCGATCGAGGCCGCGCTGAAGGATGCCGAGGAAGCCCTGAAGGGCGGCGACAAGGACGCCATGGAAGCCAAGGGCCAGGCGCTGATGCAGGCCTCGCACAAGCTGGCGGAGAAGATGTACGCCAATGCACAGGGCGGCGAAGCCGCAGGCGCTGCCGGCCCGCAGGCCTCGGCCGGCAGCGGCAAGCAGGACGACGGCGACGTGGTGGACGCGGAGTTCGAGGAAGTGCGCGACAAGAAGTGAAGGAGTGATGACGTGAAGGCGTGAAGACGTGGAGCTTCGTCGCAAACATCGCGACCTTCGCGTCTGGCAAGCTGCGGTCGATCTGGTGGAGATGGTTTACCGGATGACCGCAGCTTTTCCACGTGAGGAGGTCTACGGACTGACGGCTCAGATGCGTCGGTCCGCAGTCTCCTTCCCTTCGAACATCGCCGAAGGGTCGGCGCGGAAGGGCACCAGGGCACTCCTGCACTTCCTGAGTCTCGCGTCCGCATCGCTCTCCGAACTCGATACGCAACTGGAACTCGCCCGGAGAATCGGCTTGACCCGCTCCGATACAACCCTAGACCAGAAGATGGAAGAGGTATTCGCGCTGCTGATCTCGTTGGAAGGATCGCTGCGACGACGTTCGACCTGATGCACGGACGCCCCACACCACGTCTTAACGACTTCACCCCTTCACCTCTTCACTGACGTAAATGGCCAAACGCGACTACTACGAAATCCTCGGCCTGAACCGGGACGCCTCCGACGAGGACATCAAGAAGGCGTACCGCAAGCTCGCCATGAAGTACCACCCGGACCGCAATCCGGACAGCAAGGATGCCGAGGAGAAGTTCAAGGAGGCGAAGGAAGCCTACGAGGTCCTCTCCGATCAGCAGAAGCGGGCCGCCTACGACGCCTATGGCCATGCCGGAGTGGACAACACGGCCGCCGGCGCGGGCGGTGCCGGCGCCGGATTCGGCAGCTTCGCCGATGCCTTCGGGGACATCTTCGGCGAGATCTTCGGCGGGAGTCAGGGCGGCGGCGGGCGGCGCAGCAACGTCTACCGCGGCGCCGATCTGCGCTACAACCTCGAGGTATCGCTCGAGGAGGCGGCACGGGGCACGGAGACGCGCATCCGCATTCCGACGATGGACGAATGCGAGACCTGTCACGGCAGCGGGGCAAAACCCGGCACCCAGCCCAAGACCTGCCAGACGTGCGGCGGCCACGGCCAGGTGCGCATGCAGCAGGGCTTCTTCTCGATCCAGCAGACCTGTCCCAAGTGTCACGGCAGTGGCAAGGTCGTGAGCGATCCGTGCGGCGCGTGCAGCGGCGTCGGCCGCATCAAACGTCAGAAGACGCTGTCGGTGAAGATTCCGTCCGGCGTCGACGAAGGCGACCGCATCCGCCTGACCGGGGAAGGCGAGGCCGGCGTCAACGGCGGACCGAACGGCGACCTCTACGTCGTCATCCATATCCGGGAACACGCCGTCTTCACCCGCGACCAGAACGACCTGCACTGCGAGATGCCGATCAGCTTCACGACGGCGGCGCTGGGCGGCGAGATCGAGATCCCCACGCTCGACGGCGCCGCGAAGATCCGCGTGCCCGCCGAGACCCAGTCAGGCAAGGTGTTCCGCCTGCGCGGCAAGGGCATCAAGGGCGTGCGTTCGGGCACCTTCGGCGACTTGCTGTGCCACGTGGTCGTGGAGACGCCGGTGAATCTGACGCCGCGGCAGCGCGAGTTGCTGGAGGAACTGGAAGCGATCAACACCCGCGACGGTTCGTCCCACAACCCCCGCGCCAAGTCGTGGATGGACAAGGTCCGCGAATTCTTCGGAACGTAGAATTCGCGGACCTTGCGACGCAGGCTAACTTGGCCGTGAGGCCAAGTTAAGCGAAGCGGCCGGAGTCACAAGTCGACCTGTTCTTCGGAACGTAGAATTCGCGGACCTTGCGACGCAGGCTGACTTGGCCGTCAGGCCAAGTTAAGCGAAGCGGCCGGAGTCACAAATCGACCTGTTCTTCGGAACGTGGAATTCGCGGACCTCGTTGCGACATGGTGCGGTGATCGGTGGATCGTGATCCGTGATCGGGCCCCTCGCCGATCACGGCTCCGCAGGCTGCGCAGTACGCAGACCAGGAGGAATTCCTGTAGCCGTCGCGCGACGCAGCCACCTCCTCTCCCTGCGATCGGGGTGGGGCGGCCGGATCACGAATCACCCATCACGGATCGCCGCCCTACCGGATCACCGCTCCAACCGATCTCGGCATTCCCCGGCACGACGAACCGCATGCCGCCCGGCTCGATCTGGAACGCGGCGGGCAGCCAGCCGATCAGATCGCCGTCGGCTTCGATGGGCACGGGTTCGTCGCTGGTGGCCTCGATCCGGCGGGCACGCCAATAGTCGACTTCCGGATGATCGAGCGGGATGCCGTTCAGGGCCTGGCTGTGCTTGGCAATGTCGAACCGGCTCACGTTGCGCATCCGCACCACGTCGAACAGGCCGTCGTTCACCCGGGCCTGCGGCAGGGGTCGCATGCCGCGTCCGAAATACTGCGCGTTCCCGACGATGAGATTGGCCGTCGGTTCGTTGCCCATGTCCACTCCGTCGACGAACAGCCGGACTCGCGGCGCCGAGAGCTTCCGGAGGGCCCGCAGGATGCCGGCACGGAAGGCGTGCCGCCGTCCCACCCAGCGACGCGAGCGATCGGCGAGCTGCACCACGTGCGCTCCGAACCCGGCCTCGGCAATGTTGGCGAAACGGAACTTGACGGCACGGAAGCCGTCGTCTCGGCAATGGATCAGACCGACATCGACGGCGGTGACCGTCCTCCCGAGGGCCACGTCGAGCGCGTCCGCCGGATCGTTGGGGAGATGGAAGGTCCGGGCGAAATCGTTGCCGCTGCCGAGCGGCAACAGTCCGAGTTCGATGCCCGATCCGACGAGCGCGTTGACCGCGGCGAGGAAGGATCCGTCGCCGCCGGCGATCACGACACGTTGCACACCGCGGGCTGCCGCCGTCGCGGCAAAGCGGCGGAACTCGGTGACCCCTTGCGTCTGCAGCACCTGCGCACCGGGCGCGCGCGTACTGACCAGGTCCACCAACTGGCGGACGATCGGGGCCGGAACGGACTTGAGATTGACGACGACGGACAGGGACATGATCGGGCGAGGTTAGCGGGTCCGCTCCGCGGCGTCGAGATTCGACGCCCGTCCGGCACCCGCCGGGGGCGATGGCCGGTCAGAGGTCGAAACTCACCTGTCCCGACGACGGGTCGAGAATGGCACCGATGACGGCAACCTCGCGGCGCGCCACCTGCTCGCGGAGTGACGCGCTGCGCTGGAGGAGCGCGCGGGCGGTGGCGGAGACATGCGATCGCATCATCTGCCCAGGCAGGTGCTCACGCGCCACGCCTCGCGGCATGCCCTCGGGCGAGAGGGCATCCAGCAGCGGACGGTAAGCGGCGGCAAGCGTCGTTCGTCGACCCTGGGCGATGTCGCCCAGGGCCACCTCGACGGCCCCGCAGGATTCATGGCCCAGCACCACGACCAGACGCGCGCCGGCCTCCCGGGACGCGTACTCGACGCTTCCCACCACGTCGGGCCCGACGACATGACCGAGGACACGGGCAATCAGGAGGTCGCCGATGCTCTGGTCGAACACGATCTCGGGAACGACCTGCGCCTCGCTGCAACAGAGGATCGCGGCGAACGGATAGGCGTCGTCGGCAGTGGCCTTGACGGCGCGATAGAGGTCCCGACGGGCGGGCTGTCCGGCGACGAAGCGCGCATTGCCGGCGCGCAGCAGATCGAGCGCGTGATCCGGCGTCACTGCGGCGCGGCGCTCCCGCGACATCGGCGGCACCACGGCCGCCGGACCGGACGGGATGGGGTCCACCCGTCGCCCTGCCGCGCACCCCGCCAGGGTCGTCAGGGCACCGACGGAAGCCAGGAGGAATCGGCGCCTCGCTGACCGCCGCTCGACAACGGCCGGCAACGGCGATGACGCCGCGAGCATCAGTGGGCCAGGCTGTCGTGCGAGGCCATCTTGTCGTGACTCCCGGGTTCCTCGAGGAATTCGACGTGGCCGGTCTCGACGTCGAGCATGGCGCCCACGACCTTGAGCTTGCCTTCGCTCGCCAGACCGCGAAGGATCGGGCTCTCGTCGAGGATCTGCTTCACCGTCATCTTGACGTTCATCTCGGCGACCTTCTCGACGAACTCGTGGTTCTTCGAGTTGCGGGGCTGGCCGTCGTCCGGAATGGCGTTCATCGCGGGCTTCAGCTTGTCGAGCAGGCTCGTGAGGCTGCCGAGCTTCACGTTGTCGCAGACGCCCTTGATGGCACCGCAATGGGAATGGCCGAGCACGACGATGAGGCGCGACCCGGCCACCTTCGAGGCGTACTCCAGGCTGCCCAGGATGTCCTTGTTCACGAAGTTGCCGGCCACGCGCGCGCTGAAGATGTCGCCGATGCCCTGATCGAAGATCACCTCGGGCGAGGAGCGCGAGTCGATGCAGGAGAGCACGCTCGCGAACGGGAACTGGCCATGACCGGTGACCTTGACCATCTCGCGCAGATCGCGCTTCACCATCCGGCCGCTCTGGAAGCGCTCGTTGCCCGCCTCCAGCATCCTGAGCGCCGACTCGGGTGTCACCTTCGCCTGACGCTCCTTGGTCATCGCACCGTTGACCGGGATGTCGATCGCCTTGCCGTGCTCGCTGCGACCGATGGCCGGGCTGGATGCGCAGGCGGCGAGGATGAGCGCGAGACTGGATAGGGCGACCTTGAAGTGGGGCTGCATGCGGTTTCTCCTGGGGACGATTGCTGGACGCCCCTTGCCTCCTGCGGGTCGCAGGAAATTCCGGGTTTCGTCATCGACGAACGGGTGTTACGACGTCCACGCGGTGAACTTGAGCGCCCGGGCCGGGGCCGGGTCGCGCAGAGACAGACGCCCCCCGCTTCATTACACTTCGGCCCGTCTCCGAGGACGCGCCGCCTCGCGGCGGCGCCAACCGCCCCCACTCCATGGCAGAGATCGTCTGCGTGATCGGCAACAAGGGCGGCACGGGCAAGACCACCGTGTCGCACATGCTCGGCCAGGGCCTCGGCCTGCTGGGCCACCGGGTGGCGGTGCTGGTCACCGATACGGGGCGGCAGCTGTTGTCCCGCGCGAACCGCCGCTACCTCACGGTCGACGCCCGCTCGCCGGAATTGATGCGGAAGATGGTCGACAAGCTCGAGACCCTGAACGGCTGGATCGGGGTGGTGGATGGCGGCGGCAGCCGGACCGAACGCGACCGGCGCTTCGCCGAGATCGCCGATCTGGTCCTGCTGCCGTTCCGCGATTCCCCCGAGGACATCCGGACGGTCATCCAGGATCTGGAGCGCCTGCCCGGCGCGCTGGCGCTGCCGTCCCAGTGGCCCACCAACCCGTGGCAGCGGGATGCCGCGGACCGTCTGATCGAGGATATGCTTGCAGCGTATCGCGACCGGCTGCTGGCGCCCGTCCCGAGCGTGAGCAGTTCGAAGCTGCTGCTCCGCGACGAACTCCCCGAAGAGCTCCCGACCGTGCTGAACAACGCGTGCCGGGGCATTGCGTGGCAGGTCGTCGAGCGCCTCGGCCTCACCGCCGGCACGCAGGACCCCGGCGCCGCGCCCGCCCAGGCCTGAGACAGCCCTCCCACCCGAACGACATTGGAGAACACCGCATGAACATCGCCCCGAACATCGCCGCCCTGGTCGGCAACACCCCGCTGGTCCGCCTGAACCGCCTGACCCGGGGCTGCCACGCCGACGTCGCCGCCAAGCTCGAGTTCTTCAACCCGGCCCACAGCGTGAAGGACCGCATCGGCGTCGCGATGCTGGACGCCGCCGAGCAGGCCGGCCTCATCCGGCCCGACACGATCATCGTCGAACCCACGAGCGGCAACACGGGCATTGCGCTGGCGTTCGTCTGCGCCGCACGCGGCTACAAGCTGACGATCGTGATGCCGGAAACGATGAGCAAGGAGCGCCGCGCCCTGCTGCGTGCGTACGGCGCGGAACTGATCCTGACGCCCGGGCCGGAAGGCATGGGCGGCGCCATCAGGAAAGCCGAGGAACTGGTCGCGTCGGACTCGCGCTACCTCATGCCGCAGCAATTCGAGAACGCCGCCAACCCCGAGATCCACCGCAGGACGACCGCGGAGGAGATCTGGCGCGACACCGACGGCAAGGTCGACTTCCTCGTGTCCGGCATCGGCACCGGCGGCACGATCACCGGCGTGGGCGAAGTCATCAAGGCGCGCAAGCCGTCCTTCCGCTGCGTGGCCGTCGAGCCGGAAGCTTCGCCCGTGCTGTCCGGCGGGCAGAAGGGCCCGCATCCGATCCAGGGCATCGGCGCGGGCTTCGTGCCGAAAGTCCTGAACACGAAGATCTACGACGAGGTGGTGAAGGTCGGCAACGACGACGCGTTCGCCACGGCGCGCCGTGCCGCGCGCGAGGAGGGCTTGCTCGTGGGCATCTCGTCGGGGGCCGCGATCTGGGCCGCGGTGGAGGTGGCGAAGCGCCAGGAGAATGCCGGCAAGCTGATCGTGGTGATCATCCCGTCGTTCGGCGAGCGCTACCTCAGCACCAAGCTGTTCGAGGGCCTGGTGGACTGAGTCGACGCGTCCGCTTCGCCGCCCCCCGGAAGCAGAGCGCGGCGGACACGGCGGTCGCCGGGGACGACGGAGGGCTCCCCCCCGTCCCCGCCGTCTGCCCGTCGCGCGCAGGGCACGCCGTGTCTTCGCCCTCCCACGGATGTCGCGCCCGTCGCATTCAGCGGTGACGGGTCCGCATCGGGAACCGATGTGGCCCGCGCGCTCCCCGCATTGAGCGCTTCCCGGGTTTCTGCCACCCTTCGCCTCAGCCCCACAGGACCCCGCCATGACCGCCCGAGTGATCCAGGTCGACCCGTTCGACGTCGTCGTCTTCGGCGCCACGGGCGACCTTTCCCGCCGCAAGCTCCTGCCGGCGCTGTTCCAGCGCGACCTCGACGGCCAGATTCCGGCCGACGCCCGCATCATCGGCGGCGCGCGCAGCACCATGTCGCCCGACGACTTCCGCGCACTGGCGGCCAAGGCGATCGAGAAGGAGAGCGCCGCCGAACCCGACGCCCGGCAGCGTTTCCTCTCGCGACTCGCCTACGTGACGACCGACGCCGGCGCCGACGCGGGGTGGTCTGAACTCGCGGCGCTGCTCGACCGGCATCCCGATCGCATCCGCGTCTTCTACCTCGCCACGGCACCCGAACTGTTCGGTCCCGTGTGCGGGCGGCTGCAGGCGAACGGCCTGGTCACCGCGAATGCCCGCGTCGTCCTGGAAAAGCCGATCGGCAAGAACCTCGCCTCCTCGCGTGCCGTGAACGATGCCGTCGGCCGCGTGTTTCCGGAATCGGCGGTCTATCGCATCGACCACTACCTGGGCAAGGAGACGGTGCAGAACCTGATGGCACTGCGGTTCGGCAATGCGCTGTTCGAACCGCTGTGGAAAGCGGAGCACATCGACCATGTGCAGATCACGGCGGCCGAGTCGCTCGGCGTCGAGGGCCGCGCGGGCTACTACGACACCGCGGGCGCCATGCGCGACATGGTCCAGAACCACCTGCTCCAGCTCCTGTGCCTCGTCGCCATGGAGCCGCCGAGCCGCCTGGTGGCCGACGCCGTGCGCGACGAGAAGCTGAAGGTGCTGCAATCACTCAAGCCGTTCGACCGGCACACGATGGCCGGTACGGTGGTCCGCGGCCAGTACCGGGCCGGCTCGGGCGGCGGCGCGGCGGTCCCGGGCTACGAGGACGAACTCGGCTCTCCCAGCCGCACCGAGACCTTCGTCGCCCTGCGGGCGGAGGTCATGAACTGGCGCTGGGCCGGCGTGCCGTTCTACCTGCGCACCGGCAAGCGCATGCCTGCGCGCATGTCCGAGATCGTCGTGGCGTTCCGCCCGATTCCGCACTCGGTGTTCTCGGACAGGGCCGGCAAGATCTACTCGAACCATCTCGTCATCCGCCTGCAGCCTGACGAAGGCATGAAGCTGTGGCTGATGATCAAGGATCCGGGCCCCGGCGGCATGCGATTGAAGCAGGTCTCGCTCGACATGAGCTTCGCCGAGGCCTTCGGCGTGCGCCACCCGGATGCCTACGAGCGCCTGCTCATGGACGTGGTGCGCGGCGATCAGACGCTGTTCATGCGCCGCGACGAGGTCGAAGCGGCGTGGTCGTGGGTGGACCCGATCATGGACATCTGGCGCGAGACGGAGGAACTGCCCAAGCCCTATCCCGCCGGCACGTGGGGGCCGTCCGCGTCCGTCGCGATGATCGAACGCGACGGACGTACGTGGCACGAAGACGCCGAGTGGAATCGCGATGCCGGCCGATATTCGTGAGTTTCACGATGCCGTGGCGCTGGCGCGGGCGCTGGCGATGCATGTCGCGCAGACCCTGAGTGCCGCGGTCGTGGCACGCGGGGAAGCGTCCCTCGCCGTCTCCGGCGGGCGCACGCCCGTGCGCTTCTTCGAGGCGCTGAGCGAACGTCCGGTCGACTGGTCGCGCGTGACCATCACGCTGGTCGACGAGCGCTGGGTGCCGCCCGTCTCGGATCGGTCGAACGCGGGACTGGTGGCGCGCCATCTGATCCGCGGACCCGCGTCGGAGGCGCGGTTCGTTCCCCTGACGGATGGCCTGTCGACGCCCGAGGCGCGGCGCGACACCGTCGAACGGACGCTCGCGAGCGTTCCCTGGCCGCTCGATGTCGTGGTGCTCGGCATGGGCGACGACGGCCACACCGCCTCGTTCTTCCCGGCGGGCGATTCGCTGGCGCGGTGCCTCGACCCCTCGAACCCGCATCGTGTGGAAGCCATCCGCGCGCCGGGGGCCGGGGAGCCGCGCATCACCCTCACGCTGTCCGCCGTGCTGGCCGCCGGCACGCGCATCATCCACTTCGAGGGTGGTGCGAAGCGGGCCGTCCTCGACCGCGCCCTGTTGCCGGGGCCGGCCGAGGAACTCCCGATCCGCGCGGTTCTCGAATCCTCACGCGAGCCCGTCCCGGTGTTCACGTGTCCCTGAGCGGAGGTCGACCATGCCGTTGAACAGCCGAGTCGCCGAGGTCACCGAGCGCATCCTCCGCAGGAGCCGCGACACGCGCGGGCGCTACCTCGATCTGATCGATCGCGCCGCCGCGGCCGGCCCGCGCCGCGCGCAGATGGGGTGCGCCAACCTCGCCCACGGATTCGCGGCCTGTGCGGCCGACGACAAGGCCAGGCTGCGGGCCGGCGACAGTCCGAACCTCGGCATCGTCACCGCCTACAACGACATGCTGTCGGCGCATCAGCCGTTCGAACGCTATCCGGCGCTGATCCGCGAGGCCGCGCGCGAAGTCGGTGCGACGGCCCTCGTCGCCGGTGGCGTGCCCGCCATGTGCGACGGCGTCACGCAGGGCGAGACGGGCATGGAGCTGTCCCTGTTCTCGCGCGACGTCATCGCACTCGCGACGGCCGTGGCGCTCTCGCACCAGATGTTCGATGCCGTCGTCTGCCTGGGCGTGTGCGACAAGATCGTGCCGGGCCTGCTGATGGGTGCGCTGAGATTCGGGCACCTGCCGATGGTGTTCGTGCCGGCCGGGCCCATGCCCTCGGGCCTCCCGAACGACGACAAGGCGAAGATCCGGCAACGCTATGCCGAAGGCAAGGTCGGTCGGGCCGAACTGCTGGAAGCCGAATCGCAGTCCTATCACAGTCCCGGCACGTGCACGTTCTACGGCACCGCCAACACCAACCAGATGCTGATGGAGATCATGGGGCTGCACCCGCCCGGCTCCACGTTCGTGCAACCGGACACGCCGTTGCGCAATGCGCTGGTGAAGGTGTCCGTCCGGCGTGCCCTTGCGATCCGCAGCGGGACCGACGCCTTCACGCCCATCGGCCGCGTCATCGACGAGCGCGCGATCGTGAACGGCATCGTGGGCCTGCACGCGACCGGCGGCTCGACGAACCACACCCTGCATCTGCTCGCGATGGCCGCCGCCGCCGGCGTGCTGATCACGTGGGACGACCTCGCCGACCTCGCCGAGGTGGTGCCGCTGCTCACGCGCATCTACCCGAACGGCAAAGCCGACGTGAATCACTTCGACGAAGCCGGCGGCATGGGCTTCCTGATCCGCGAACTCCTCGCAGCAGGATTGCTCCATGAGGACGTGACCACGATCTGGGGAACCGGCCTCTCGGGCTATCTGATCGAGCCGTTCGTCGACGATGATGGCGAGATCGTCTGGTGCGACGGCGCGGAGCAGAGCAAGGACACCACCGTCCTGCGCCCGGTGTCCGATCCGTTCCAGCCCACGGGCGGGCTGCGCTTGCTCGCAGGCAACCTCGGCCGGGCGGTGATCAAGACGTCGGCCGTCGCGCCGGAACGGCACGTGATCGAAGCGCCCGCCCGCGTCTTCCCGTCGCAGGAGGCGCTGCAGACGGCCTTCAAGGCGGGCGAACTGGATCGTGACGTGGTGGCCGTGGTGCGCTTCCAGGGCCCCCGCGCCAACGGCATGCCCGAACTGCACAAGCTGATGCCGCCGCTCGCCGTGCTGCAGGATCGGGGGCATCGCGTGGCACTCGTCACCGACGGCCGGCTGTCCGGCGCCTCGGGCAAGGTCCCGGGCGCCATCCACGTGACGCCCGAGGCCGCCGAGGGCGGACCGATCGCGAAGGTTCGCGACGGGGACCTCATCCGCGTCGACGGCGTCACCGGTCGCCTGGACGTGCTCGTCGACGACGCCGTCTTCGCAGCGAGGACTGCCGCGGTCAACGAGGTTCCGGCGGACGTCGGCGTCGGCCGCGAACTGTTCGCGCCGTTCCGTGCCGCCGTCTCTCCCGCCGATCACGGCGCCACCGTCTTCCGACTCGGTGAAACATGACCACCTCCGCTCAAGCGCAAGTCCACGTCGCGACGATTCTCGAACGCGGTCCCGTCGTGCCCGTCATCGTCATCGAGGACGTCGCCCACGCGGCACCGCTGGCCCGGGCGCTGGTGGCAGGCGGGCTGACCGTTCTCGAAGTGACGCTGCGTACGCCGGTCGCGCTGAGTGCGGTGCGCGCCATGCGCGACGCCGTCCCCGACGCGATCGTCGGCGTCGGCACGGTGCTCACCCGCGAACAACTGGATGCCGCGCACGACGTGGGCGCGGCGTTCGCCGTGTCCCCGGGCGCCACCGAGCGATTGCTGGCCGACATCGCAGATCACCCGGTGCCGCTGCTGCCGGGCGCCGCCACGGTGTCCGAGGCGATGCGGCTGCGCGAGCACGGCTATCGATACCTGAAGTTCTTTCCGGCGGAAGCCTCGGGCGGCGTGAAGTTCCTGTCGTCGCTCGCCTCGGTGATCGGCGACCTGAGGTTCTGCCCGACGGGCGGCGTGACGCCGGACAACGCGCCCGCCTATCTGAAGTTGCCGAACGTCGTCTGCGTCGGCGGCTCGTGGATGGTGCCGAAGGACAGGCTGAAGGCGCAGGACTGGGCGGGAATCACGGCCCTGGCTGCCGCGGCGGCAGGGCTGTCGGGGTAGGGGCATATCGGGAACGTGCCGACGTCGCGGGTGTCGCGGCGTCTTCATCGACGGACGAAGATCTTCGAGGCGAGCGGACGCGTGCGCATCCAGTCAGCGTCCGGATGAACGTGGACCGGTGCGCGCTGCGGACGCTGCGCGGAATGGGCCGCGGATTCACCGCGCGTCCCACCGGAGATGAGAGGCGCCGTCGATGGCCGCGGCGACGATTCGCAGGGTGCGCGAAGCACGCGCGCAAGAACCGCTCGCTTCCCCGCACGACGCCATCGCCGACACGCGCTCCCGCCCCGTTGCCCCCACCGGGCGCCCGTGCGATTCTCGCCGCACGCTGATCTCGTCAGGAGTCGTCATGCTCTTCGCCCCGCCCCCGGTCATCGACACCGAGGTGTTCGCGCGTCTGCCCGATGCGTTGCGGACCGCCCGACCCGACAATCCCTGGGTGATGGGCCAGCCCCTGGGCGCACCGGTCGGTTCGTTCCTCGAGGGTCCGTCGTTCGATCGGCACGGCCATCTGTGGTGCGTCGACATCCAGAACGGCCGCATCCTCCGCGTGGATCCCGAAGGCTGCTTCCATGTCGTCGCCGAATACGACGGCTGGCCCAACGGCCTGAAGATCCACCGCGACGGCCGCGTCTTCGTCACCGACTACAAGCACGGGATCATGCAGGTCGATCCGGCGTCGGGACGCGTCTCGCCCGTGCTCGGCCGTCACACGGTGGAGCCGTTCAAAGGCGTCAACGACCTGTTCTTCGCCGCGGACGGGACGATGTACTTCACCGACCAGGGCCTGACCGGATTGCACGATCCCACGGGCCGCCTGTTCCGCCTGCGGCCCGACGGCCGGCTCGACTGCCTGCTCGACAACATCCCGAGTCCCAACGGGCTCGTGATGAACCGCGACGAGACGGCGCTGTACCTCGCGGTCACGCGGGGAAACTGCATCTGGCGGGTGCCCTTCCTGCGCAACGGCGACCTCGCCAAGGTGGGCGTGTTCATCCAACTGTCCGGCGGGGGCGGCCCCGACGGTCTGGCGCTCGACGAAGCCGGAGGACTCGTGATCGCGCACGTCGCGCTCGGGACGGTGTGGATCTTCGATGCCCACGGTGAACCCGCCTGCCGCGTGAAGTCGTGCGCCGGCATCATGACCACCAACATCGCGTTCGGCGGCCCCGACGGACGCACGCTCCACATCACCGAATCCGCCAGCGGCTGCATTCTCCGTGCGCGCGTGCCGACGGCGGGCAAGCCGATGTACTCGCACGCAGCGGGCTGACCCGGACCGGTCGAAGACGCCGGCGGCCTCGCATCCGCGGCGTTGCGATCCCGGGCTTCGGACACCGCCCCGTCAGGGCGGGATCCCGTCACGGGACCGCTCCAGCGCCCGACGCGCCTGTTCCTGCAACGCGCGATAGCTGTGCTCCCATTCGCCGTCCCGCGGCGTCGTACGGACGAGACGGCGAACGAAGTCCTCCAGTGATTGCGTCCGCAAACGCAGCGCGTCGTTCTCCGCAGCGATGGCGTCGTGGACCTCCGCCGGGACGAATTCCACCTTGCGATCCTGGCAGACACCGACGCATGGCTGCGGCCCTTCGATCTTGCCGCAGCCGATGCATTGCCACACCGTCACACGCGTGCCGTCGCCTACTCTCAACACCATGTCTGCCACCCTCGAAGCCCGAGCGCCGGTCCGGTCGCATCGACGGGACGCGTCCCCTGCGCACCGACCACCGATCGCGGCGAAATTCGTCGACCGGTGTGATGCTACTCCCGCTGCAGCCCGACCCGTCGAGGCCGAGGGGAACCCACGACGGCGCGAGTCGTCCTCCCGAAATGACGAAGGGCCGCGCATGCGGCCCTTCGGAAGACGGCTTCGACGACGCGGCTTACCGGACCCGCCGTCGTGCGGCGGCACCGATGAGGCCGAGACCCGCCACCATCAGGGCGCAGGTTCCCGGCTCCGGCACCGCGGGCGGGGGCAGCTTCTCGAACACGACGTTGTCGAGACCGATCCCCAGATCGTTGCTGAGCGCGCCGTTGGCGACGCCGAGAAACGTGATCCGGGCGGACGTCGCATCCGCCACCCACGACAGCGACTTGCGCTCCCAGTCCATGATGCCGCTCTGATACGGATTGACGAACAGCGTTGGCGCCCCGTCGTTGACGCGCACGCTCACGGTCGAACTGCCGAACGGCTGGTAGTCGCCCAGATCGAAGGACAGTCGGTACGTGGCCCCGACCTCCGTCACCACGGCGTCGGACCGCAGCCCCTTGTCGTAGCCGCTGTAACCGGTGAGGTCGATCCACTGGGCGCCGTCGCTGGCGGGCAGGAACTCGGTGCGGGTGTTCTGCGTCTCGCCGGGGCCGACGGCCGTCCAGCCGGTGATCGCGGTGGATCCGCTCGAGTAGAACGCGTATGGATAGCCGATGACGGGCGTTTCGAACGAGCCGTTGGTCAACAGGTTGGCGGCATGCACGGTCGGGGAAACGATGCAGGCCGCGACCATCGCGAGGCGCTTCAGCATGGCGGGAACTCCGGAGGCAAGGGGGTGACGATCGGACGGACCATCGGGGATGCAATCGGCAGGCCACAGGTCCGCACGGCACCGTCAAGCCCGGGGATGCCGTTGTCTTCAGTATCGGCCGCCCGGATGGCGACCGTCCGCTGTCAATCGCTCCGACAGTGCCGAGGCATCATGCGACTACCAGGTATCGACCCATTTCGCGCGACCCGGCCCCCCGCGCCGATCGTCCGCAGGCACGGAACGCAGGCCGGCGACGATCCACGCCCGCGTCTGCGCGGGATCGATCACATCGTCGATCTCGAACAAGGTCGCCGTGGACAGCGCCTTGCCCCGCTCGTAAGCCTCCTCGACCATCCTCTCGAAGGCCGCGGCCCGTTCGGCCGGATCGGCGATGGCTTCCAGTTCCTTGCGGTAGCCGAGCTTGACGGCACCTTCGAGGTTCATCGGCCCGAACTCGCCCGTGGGCCACGCCACCGAGAACACCGGCTGATGAAAGCTGCCGCCCACCATGCCCTGCGCCCCGAGACCGTAGGCCTTGCGCAGCACGATCGAGAAGATCGGCACCGTGAGATTCGCGCCGATCACGTAGAGACGGCAGCAGTGCCGGACGAGTGCGCTCCGCTCCGCTTCGGGTCCCACCATGTTGCCCGGCGTGTCGCACAGGGACAGCACCGGCAGCCCGAAGGCCTCGCACAACTGCAGGAAGCGGGACGTCTTGTCGGCGGCATGGGCGTCGATCGCCCCGCCGAGATGTCGTGGATTGTTCGCGATGACGCCGAGCGGACGCCCTTCGACGCGAACGAATGCGGTGACCATGTTCGGCGCGAAGGTCGGCCGCAGCTCGAGGAACGTGCCCGAGTCCGCAATCAGTTCGACCGCCGAGCGGACGTCGTAGGCCTGCTTCCGGTTCTCGGGAACGACGTGCCGCAGCCGCCGCTGGTCGGCGCAATCCCAGGCATCGATCGGCCCCTGGAAGTAGGAGAGGTACTGCTTCGCCACGCGGACCGCTTCCTCCTCGTCGTGGACGAGGATGTCGATCACCCCGTTGGCCGTCTGCATCGCGGCCGGCCCGACCTCGTCGGGATGGAAGACGCCGAGGCCGCCCCCTTCGATCATCGCCGGACCGCCCATGCCGAGCGACGTGCTGCGAGTCGCGATGATCACGTCGCAGCACCCGGCGATCACCGCATTGCCCGCGAAGCAGCGGCCCGACACGATGCCCACCATCGGCACCTTGCCGGAGAGCTGCGCGAACAGCGTGAAGCCCTTGATGTGCAGGCTGCCGGCAAAGGTCGTGTCGATGTCGCCCGGCCGCCCGCCGCCGCCCTCCGCGAATGCGATGACCGGCAACCCGAGCCGCGCGGCCAGTTCGAACATGCGGTCCTTCTTCTCGTGATTCTTGGTGCCCTGCGTGCCGGCCAGCACGGTGTAGTCGTAGGACATCACGAGGCAGCGCGCATCGCGATCGGGAAACAGCGCGCCGTTCACGCGGCCGACACCGACGACCATGCCGTCGGCCGGCGTGCGATCGATCAGGTCCTGCAGGGTACGGCGGTTGCGCTGGGCCGCGATCACCAGCCCCCCGTACTCCTGGAAGGAATCCGGGTCGCACAGGTCCTCGATGTTCTCGCGCGCCGTCCGGCTGCCCGTCTTGCGGCGCCGTTCCACCGCGTCGGGGCGTGCGGCATCCCGCAATTTCGCCTGCCGCGCGAGCACCTCGGCCAGATCGGCGCGGATCGCGTCGAGGTCCTGACGCCGCTCGACCCGCTCATCGCCTGCGGCTTCGATGTCGACCCGGACGGAGAACAGCACATCCCCCTCTGCCACCGTGGCAGTCCCGGTGACGTCGGCGGAATCGATCCGCCCGGCGGACGGGGCCTCGATGGCATGCTGCATCTTCATCGCCTCGACAATGGCGAGCGGCTGCCCGGCGCGCACGTCGTCCCCGACCTGCACGAGCACCGACACGATCGTGCCGTGCATCGGCGAGCGGACGCGATCGATGCCGGGTTCGTCGTCACCGACGGGCGCCACCGGGACGGCCGGGCCCGTCGTACGGCGAACCTTCAGGACGGCCAGCGGGTCGCCGGCGGCGTGTCCGGCAACCGCCGCCATCAATTCGACGGCATGCGTCTCGACGAACGTGGTGTGCGCACGACACTCGCGGAACCCGGGATGGCCGAGCACGGCCCGGAGCAGTGCCGCGTTGGTCTCGATTCCTTCGATGCGGAACTCGTCGAGCGTCCGTCGCGTTCGCGCGGCCGCGGCATCGAACGCGTCGACATCCGAATGCACGACGAGCTTGGCGAGCAGTGAATCGAACCTCGGGGCGAACGCGTACCCCGTGTATCCGTGCGAATCGACCCGGACTCCCGGACCGCCGGGCAGATCGAATGCCGTCAGCGTGCCCGCCGCAGGTCGGACGCCGCCGTCCGGGCCGACGCGTTCCGCGTTGATGCGGACCTGGACGGCGAAACCGCGCGGTTCCGGCGGGTGATCCGGATCGAGGCCGGCCTCGGCGAGCGACGCCCCGCCTGCAATCAGCAACTGCGCCCGCACGAGATCGATACCGAGGACCATTTCGGTCACGGTGTGCTCGACCTGGATGCGGGGATTCGCCTCGACGAAGGCGAAGGCGGTCCGGCCGGCCTCGGGAAACACCAGGAACTCGAACGTCGCGACGCCTCGCAATCCGGACTCGCGCGCCAGCGCGAGCGACGCGCCCGCCAGGCGTCGACGCGTGACGGCATCGAGCGCGGGCGCCGGCGCGATCTCGATCAGCTTCTGCCGGGATCGCTGCACCGTGCAGTCGCGATCGTGCAGGTGCATCGCCCGGACGCCGTCGCCGATGACCTGCACCTCGATGTGCCGGCAGTCGGTGAGCAGTTCCTCGACGTAGAGGTCGGCGCACCCGAACGCGAGCGCCGCTTCGGCGGCACACCGCTCGTAGGCCGTGTCGACGTCCTCGGCATGAAGGACCGGCCGCATGCCGCGGCCTCCGCCGCCGGCAATGGCCTTGATCATGATCGGCCGGCCGACCTGCGCGAAGAAATCCCGTACGTCCGGCAGCGAGGTCGCGGCATCGGTCCCTCGCGGGACACGGATGCCGAGGGATTCCGCCAGTGCCCGCGCCCGTCCCTTGTCGCCGAACCGGTCGAGCACCGCCGGCGCCGGACCGACGAAGGTGAGTCCGGCCTCCGCACAGGCGCGCGCGAACACAGCACTCTCGCTCAGGAAGCCGTAGCCGGGGTGCACGCCGTCGCACCCGTGCGCCTTCGCCACGTCCACGAGCGCGGCGCCGTCCAGGTACGCCGCCGGACCATTCGCGGCGAGCGCAACGGCCTCGTCGGCGCGGACGACATGCAGGCAATCGCCGTCGTCCCGGGCATGCACGGCCACGGTGACGATGCCGAGGTCCGAGGCGGCGCGGGCGATGCGCAGCGCAATCTCGCCGCGGTTGGCGATGAGCAGTTTCGTCAGTGGCATTCGAAAGCACCGTCAGGTGTTGGAGGAGTCCCGCGCGGCCCGCCGGAATTCGGGCGCCAGCGCAAGGTAGAGACGACGGAAGCGATGCGCCCGCTCGCGATACCGGTCGGCCAGTGCGGGATCGGGATCGATCACATCACGAATCGCGGGCGCGGAACAGATCGCGGACACGGAGTCGCCGGTCAGCGCCAGGCGGGCGAGGCGCGCGGCCCCGAATGCCGGCCCCGTTTCGGCCCCCACGTACCGGACGACCGGCCTCGCGAGCGCGGACGCGAGCAGGCGCATCCAGAACGCACTGCGCGAGCCCCCCCCGATGACGGCGAATCGCTCGATGCGCGTGCCGGCACGGGTGACGCAATCACTCGCCTCCGCAACGGCGAAGGCGACGCCTTCGAGCACCGCCCGCACGAGGACCTCGGGCGTGGTGCCCGCGTCCAGCCCGAAGAAGACGCCGCGCGCATGGGGATCGTTGTGCGGCGTCCGTTCGCCCGTGAGATACGGCAGGAACAGCAGCGGGTCGCTCCCGTCGGTGGCGCGCTCGACGCGATCGAGCAGGACGCCGGGATCCGGTTGCCCGACGAGCCGCGAGACCCACGCGAGGCAGCTCGCGCCGTTGAGCAGGGCGGCCATCTGGAACCAGCGATCCGGGACGCAGTGACAGAACGCGTGGATCATCGTCTCGGGAAACGGGCGGTAGTCCCGGGTGACGACGAAGACCTGGCCCGACGTGCCGAGCGACACGAAGGCGTCGCCCTCGTTCACGGCTCCGATGCCGACGGCGCCGGCCGCCGCATCCCCTCCCCCCGCTGCGAGGATCACGCCGTCCCGCAGACCGAGGGCGTGGGCAACGTCCGGCCGGACCGTTCCGCCCCGCTCGCTGCCTTCCAGCACGGTGGGCAGCTGCGAACGGACGAGTCCCGTGGCGTCGAGCAGCGGCACGGACCACGCCCGCGACGACTGATCCAGCCACAGCGTGCCGGCAGCATCGGACGCGTCGGTCACGAGTTCGCCCGTGAGCCGCCACCGGATGTAGTCCTTCGGCAGCAGCACGTGCGCGATGCGGCGGAACACGTCGGGTTCGTGGTCCCGCACCCAGAGCAGCTTCGGCGCGGTGAATCCGGGCATGGCTCGCACCCCGGCCAGCCGCGGCAGTTCCGGCACCGCTTGCTCGAGGGTCGCGCACGCGTCGATCGCGCGGCCGTCATTCCACAGGATGGCCGGGCGCAACACGGTACCCCGTTCGTCGAGCAGGACGGCGCCATGCATCTGCCCGGAGAGTCCGATGGCCTCGACGCGGTCGAACGATGCGGGCGACGCATCGCGCAATCCGCGGATCGCGCTGACCACGGCATCCCACCAGTCCTCAGGCGACTGTTCGGACCACCCGGGCCGGGGTCGACAGACCGGGACAGGGACTTCCGCGAGCCCCACGACCGTCTGCGCGGGATCCACCAGCAGGGCCTTGACCGCGGAAGTCCCGAGATCGATGCCGAGAGTGAAGGCCACGCGCGTCCGCCTCTCGCGGGACGGGATCAGGCGGGCAGCCGGCGGACCGGCCGGGTCTCGAGTCGATCAGCCTCGTGGCGCGCGCCGGCGCTCACGTGACGACTTGCGCAAGCGGCACCGGATTCCGCGGGCGAGCGGTCTGTGTGACGCACGGGTCCACCAAGACGGAGAAGGGAAGGAGTCACGGCTGATCGGGATCCGGCAAGGGCCCCGAAGCTTACCGCAGCGATCGCCGTTGCCGACGCCGCGAAGATCAGTCGCTGCGGCGGACGAGATGGATGCGCGGTCCGGGGACGATCGCCTGGCTGCCTGCGCCCGCGGCAGCGTCCGGAACGAGGCGGAGCAGTCCCTCCCGGCGGCCGCTGGCGCGCAGCCACGCCGCCGCGAGTTCGAGATGCACACGATCGTTGTGTCGCGACAGCATCGAGCGATCGTCGGCCCGGAAGGGCGGCAGGGTCGTGTCATCGGGGCGGAACGACAGGCGCTGACGCGTGGCGTCCCTCGCCGGAACGACCTCGACGAGACGCAACAGGGTCGTGGCCGGCTCCCGGTCGGGCGAGGGCGCCGCGCCCACGAAGGCGGCGTCGACGACGATCGGTCCATGAGGCTCGGCGGTGTCACGCCAGACGAAGACGCGCCGCGGTGCGAGCGGATCGTCACCGAATTCGCGATAGACGTCCGCGGGGGTCGCGCCGCCGGCCATCGGACCCGACGCTTCCAGGGAGAGACCGTCGGCATCGATGACCGCGTATCGACCGCCTGCGGACAGGGGCTGCAGCAGCGACCCGACGCCGTTGAGCGCCGACGACGAGTACAGGAGTCCGGCGCAGGCCACGTAGACGGCGAGCAGGGCCACGCGAATCCGCTTGCGGGCAGCCCGGCGCGGCTGCCAGTACGCGAGCAGCGGCAGGATGGCCACCGTGACGTAGCCGGCGAGATCGACGAGCGGAGGATTGCCGACGCCGGTCCCGTCGACCGGTGTCGCAAGGGTCAGGACGAGGATGGCGCCTGTCAGCCACGGACCGACGCGAACGGCGAGCCGCAGGAGATGCGGCCCGTCGCGAGCTCGCAGCACGACCCCGAGCGTGGCGAGTCCGCAGAGCCCCCGCACGGAAAGCGGACCGCCATCGGCGATCGCCGCCACGGCATTGAGTGCGCCGCAGGCATAGAGCCAGGTCACGGGCCGACAGGACGGGAAGCGGCGCGCGACCACGGGCAGGAGGCACAAGGCGGCGGCCGCAGCCAGCAGCAGAGCCGCCGCGACGGACGCCCCGAACCACGGGGGCAGGTGAGCAGCCATCGGTGCGGCCTGATCGACCCCGGCGGCCAGCCATCGATTCAGGTCCCCGGCCAGCGACAACGCCGTCCGCCCTGCCTGGATGTGCCAGGGTGCGCTGTCCAGGGTCTTGTCGTCGAGCCAGTGGAGGCCGGTCCAACCGGCCTTGGGATCCAGTTCCGCCAGGACGAGGAAGTGCGCCAGCGCCGCGGCGACATGTCCGGCCAGCAGACCGACGGCCAGCGCAGCGGTGAGCACGCGGCCTCGATGTGTTCCGTTTCGCGACGGCACAGGCCGATGCCGACCGGCGAGGTGCAGCGTCCATGCCGTGCCGGTCACCGCGATCAGGGCCGCCATGGCCGGCACCGACCGGACCGGGAACAAGGGAGCAACCGCCCAGGCGACCAGGATGCGCACCGGGTCGGAGACGCAGACCCAGAGCAGCAGGCATGCGCTCAATCCGGCGGCGATACCCGCGTCGAGACCCGGCGACAAACTCGGACGCAGGAATGCGACGGACGGGGACGGCGACGGTGGGCGCATGGCGTGGGGCCGGACGATTCCGGGAATCGGACACCGGGAATTTCGGCTGGTCGCCGACCCGGCTTGAGGGCGGCCTTGAATCCGGTTGGCGCACGGCACCGTACATGCCGCCATTCAACAGATGATGGGACCCGTGACCATGAATACCGTGCTCGTTCCGACCGCTTCGCGCCCGCCGCTGCAGCGCGCGATGTCCGCCCTGATCGCACAAGCCGACGACCTGGGCGCGTGGGTCCCGGGCCTCGTGCTGCGGCTGTTCCTGGCGTGGGAGTTCTGGGAATCGGGACTGGAGAAGTTCCGGGGCCGGAACTGGTTCGAGGACATCGCTGACCGGTTCCCGTTTCCGCTCTCGGCCCTGCCCACGGACGTGACCTGGCAACTCGCGACGTGGGTCGAACTGGCGGGACCCGCGTTTCTGGTGATCGGGCTCGGGACGCGCTTCTGGGCCGCGTCGCTGTCGATCCTGACCCTCGTCGCCTGGATGGCGGTCCATGCGGGCAACGGCTACAACGTCTGCGACAACGGCTGGAAGCTGCCCCTCGTCTACCTCGTGGCGCTCATCCCGTTGCTGCTGCAGGGTCCAGGGAACCTCTCCCTGGACCGTCTGGTTCGAACGCGCCTGTCAGGGTGAAACCGTGAGCGTCAGCCCCGTCCCGGCGACCGGGCCCGGCGTCGCCGCACGGTGACCAGCACGGCACACAGACCGCCTGCCAGCAGCGCCTCCGTCCGCGGCTCGGGGATCGCCGCCAGGGAACCGATCTCGCCCGCGCTCAGGGCACGGTTGTAGAACACGATCTCGTCCATGAGTGCCCGGGTGGAGATGCCTTCGACGTCACCGAATCGCAGTGGCGCCGCCGGATCCGGGAGCGGTGACGGGAATGTGCCCTGTCCCAGCGCTGCGCCATTCAGGTAGAACCGATAGGTGTTCTCGCTGACCGTGAGCGCCAGGTGATTCCATCCACTCGCAGCCAGGCTGACCGGCGCACTGGGCAGAAAATCCCGCCACGGCCCGTTGGCGTGAATCTCGAAGTGCGCTCCGGTGTAGCCGTAGTCGATGAACCACTTGGGAATGTTGCCGGGGCCTTCGTCCTGCCCGAGGAACGCGATCCCGTGCCCTCGATTGTTGTCGTTGAACCAGAACGCCACGGTGAACGCGCTGCCGACGGCATAGGCCACGTTGTCCGGCACGCTCACCACGCCCGTGGAAAGATCGAATGCCTGACCCGACACGCCTTCGGCGAAGGAGCCGCTGAAGCTGCCGTGATTGGCGTGCACGGATGCGTCGTTCGCGTTGCCGTCCGCCTTCCATTGCCCGATGAGTCCGTCCGTGGGCGTGGCAGCCATCGCGCCGCCTGCCATCAGGGTGGCGAAGACCGCCCCGAGAAATTGCCGATCCTTCATGCGCACTCCCTTCTCAGATACCTCCATCGGCGGCCGCGGGTCTGCGGACGTCCCCCGGGACGCAGGCCGGAGCGGCTTCGTCCCACCCCCGATGGCGCTCTGTGACGCCTGCAAACCAGGGGCTGGTTGACCCCATTGATGGCACCGGATTATCCGCTCACCCGGCCGCGTCGCCAAGCAAGTGGGAAGGCGCCGTGGACCGGCGCAAGGAACCCGGAGGGACGGCGGACGCTCAGTCGACTTCCTGACCGGTGGAGAAGCGGGGACGCCCGAAGTAGTGGCCTTGCGCCCAGTTGACCCCGACGTCGCACAGGACCTGGGCGGTGGCGGCGTCCTCCACGCATTCGGCGACCGTCTGCAAATCGAAGGTGCGCGCCGTGCTGACGATGGTCTCGACGAGTTGGCGGGTGCGCCGATCCGACACGAGCGCCCGCACCATCCAGCCCTCGATCTTCAGGAAATGCACCGGCAGTTCGGCCAGGTAGCGGAACGACGAGTAGCCGCTGCCGAAATCGTCGAGCGCGACACGGAACCCGACCTCGAGCAAGGGGTCCAGGTGGGCCCGGAGCGTCGCCATGTCGGCCGTCTGGCGTTCGGTGATCTCGATCACCATCGGATTGACGCCACCCTTCAACATCCGGAAGGCGAGCGCCTGGTCGCGCAGCGCCGTCACGAGTTCCTTGTCGGCAAGCGATTGCGCGGACAGGTTGATGAAATAGGCGTCGAGGGCCTGGGTGCGCTCGACGGCCTCGGCCGTCCGTTCCAGCGCGCTGCGGGTGATCGCCCGGTCGATCGCGTTCACGAGGTGCAGGGCCTCGGCGGCGATGATGAAGCGCTGCGCCTGGATGACCGCGTCCTCCCGCGTGCGGATGCGGGCGAGCGCCTCTTCCGCGACGACCTTGCCGGTCTGCAGATCGACGATGGACTGGAAGGCGGGAAGCACCCGCGCCTCATGCAATGCGCTCTGCACCTGGGAGCCTTCCCAGATGAGGCCGGAGCGGAATCCGCCGCCCGGACCGGCCACGAGCACCTTGTCCCGACCGCTGTGCTTCGCCTCGTAAAGCAGCGCGTCGGCCTGGGCGATCAGTTCCTCGACGTTCTCGAATTCGCTGCCGTAGAGCGCGATGCCGATGGACACCGTGACCGGCAGCGTGCCGATCGCGACCGGCACCGGGTGCGTCTTCACGTGCTTGCGCGCCCGTTCGCCGGCCTGGACGGCGCCGCGCGCGTCGAGACCGTGGAGGCACATGAGGAACTCCTCCCCTCCCCAGCGCGCGATCCAGTCGCCGCCGCGGAGGTTGCCTTCGAGCGTGCGTGCGAGATGCACGAGCACCTGGTCGCCGACGTGATGGCCGTACTGGTCGTTGACGAGCTTGAATCGGTCGGCATCGACCAATGCCACGGCGAACGGGTTCTTGTCGCGGCGCGCGCGGCTCCATTCCACGGCGAGGCGCGCTTCCGCCGCACGGCGATTCAGCAGCCCCGTCAGGTGATCCTCCATCGCGAGGCGCTCGATCTCCTTCTCCTGCGCCTTGCGGTCGCTGATGTCGCGCTCGATCGCGATCCAGTGCGTCAGGACGCCGCGATCGTCGTGCACCGGAACGATGGAGAGCTCGACCCAGTAGGACGTGCCGTTCTTCCGATAGTTGATGACTTCCAGGTGGCCCTGGCGGGCCGCTTCGATGGCTTCGCGCAGGGTCGCGCGCGCCTCGACGCTCGTCTCGATGCCCTGGAGGAAGCGGGGATTGCGGCCCAGCGCCTCGTCGCGCGAGTAGCCCGTCATGCGCGAGAAGGCCGCGTTGACGTACACGATCTCCTGGCGCGCGTTGGTGATCACCACGACTTGGTCGGAGCAGTCGATCGCGGCGGACAGCAGCTTTCGCTGCTGGGCGTCCTGGACAGCGGCCGTCGCGTTCACCACGAAACCGTGGAGCAGGTCGGCGTCCGATCCGGCTTCGCGATAGCCGACGATCTCGAGCATCTGTCCCGGCACGCCGGGACTGCCGGTCAGGATCCGCGTCGTGTGTCCGGGCGTGGCGTTCCGGGCGAGATCCTCGAAGGCATCGCGATCGAGGAAGCTCGAGACATCGGCACCGACGAGCACTGCCTGGGGTCGCCGCAGCAGGGTGCCGAGGCTCTCGTCCGCGCTCATGATGGTCAAGTCCGACAGGCGCACGGTGAAGCGTCCGATCTCGGCCGCCTCGAGGAATTCCCGCTCGTACCGCTCCGACAGTTGCTGTTCACGGGCGGTGAACGCGAGCGTCAGCTCCATCAGGCTGCCGCCGACGATCAGCTCGACGAGCTGGTCGGAGTAGACGAAGACCTCGTCGAGACACTGGCGGGCCAGGGTGGTGTTTCCGGAACGCACCGCACTCAGGCACGACTGCGCGACCACCAGCAGCTCGCCATGGACGCGCCCGAGCTCATCCCACGAACGCTTGAGCTCGGCGTCCTGGAGTTCGCGCGCGCTGCCGCCGGCGTCGTTCCGGTGCCAGTCCCAGTAGCTGGAGTCGATCGCTGCCGGCGCTTCGCCGGAGGTGACGCTCCTCGACAGGGCGTTGACCAGCGCGATGTGCCGCTGGAGGCCGATCAGCAACGGCGGAAAGACGGTGCGGAAGTGGTCCATGACCCGGTTCCTGTGGCGCTTGCTATTTGCGACGCCAGGTCGTCCCGGCGGGAGAGTCTTCGAGAACGACGCCGGCAGCCGCCAGTTCGTCCCGAATGCGATCGGCCTCGGCGAAATCGCGCGCCTTCTTGGCGGCTGCCCGCGCGGCAATGCGGGCATCGATCTCGGTGTCCATGAGACCGTCGCCCGACACCGTCCCCTGGAGATACGCGTCGGGGTCGCGTTCGAGCAGGCCGAGCAGCGACGCCAGGGCCCGCAGGAGGCCCGCGCGTTCCGGGGATTTCGACCGGTTCGCCTCGGCCGCGACCTCGAACAGGACCGCGCAGGCCTCGGGCGTGTTGAAGTCGTCGTTCATCGCCGCCTGGAAACGCGCCGCCAGCGGCTCCGACCAGTCGACGCTCGTCGCCGCAGGCGGCGCATTCTTCAGGGCGGTGTAGAGACGCGCCAGCGCGCTGCGCGCGTCCTCGAGGTGCTGATCGGAGTAGTTCAGCGGGCTGCGGTAGTGAGCACGCAGGATGAAGTAGCGCACCACCTCGGGGTCGTACTTGCCGAGCACCTCGCGGACGGTGAAGAAATTGCCGAGCGATTTCGACATCTTCTCGTCGTCGACACGCACGAAGCCGTTGTGCAGCCAGTAGTTCACGAACGGATGGCGGTGCGCCCCTTCGGACTGGGCGATCTCGTTCTCGTGGTGCGGGAACTGGAGGTCCTGGCCGCCGCCATGGATGTCGAAGTGCTCGCCGAGCAGCGCCTCGCTCATCGCGGAACATTCGATGTGCCAGCCGGGGCGCCCCGGCCCCCAGGGGGACGCCCACTGCGGTTCGCCCGGCTTGGCGGCCTTCCAGAGCACGAAATCCAGGGCATCGCGCTTGTTCGGATCGACATCGACACGTTCGCCGGCGCGCAGATCATCGAGCGACTTGCCGGAGAGCTTTCCGTACATCGGGAAGTCGCGCACCGAGAAGTAGACATCCCCATTCGCGGCCCGGTAGGCGAGCCCGTTGGCGACGAGCTTGGCGATCAGGTCCAGCATGCCGGGGATGCTGTGGGTCGCACGGGGCTCGTGATCGGGCGGCCGGACGCCGAGGGCGGCGGCATCCTCGTTCATCGCCGCAATGAAGCGTTCGGTCAGCGCATCGATGGTCTCGCCGTTCTCGGCGGCGCGCCGGATGATCTTGTCGTCGATATCCGTGATGTTGCGAACGTAGGTGACCCGGTATCCTTGCGACCTGAGCCACCGGACCACCGCGTCGAACACCACCATCACCCGCGCATGACCCACATGGCAATAGTCGTAGACCGTCATGCCGCAGACGTACATGCGTACTTCCCCCGGACGGATCGGGACGAAGTCCTGTTTCTCTCGGGTCAGGCTGTTGTAGACGCGAAGCATGGAACCGCCAGAATCAGTGGGAGACCGGTGCGATCTTGCCGGGATTTCCCGAGGAATGGCACGCGTCCGGCGTCTGGCGGGGTGAGACGGTCAGGCCCGCCGGAGGGAGCCGCGCACGCGCGGCACGCGAGAAATTGCATGCCGGAATTGTCTCGGGGCGTCCCTTGTTGTTAAAATCGAGCTTAATTACAGCAACATAACAGCGAAACTTCAAGAAAAGAATTGCACGATGAGTCGGTCCCGCCGCGTCCTAGCCTGCTTCGTATCCCTCCTCTTCCCTCTGCTGGCTTGCGCAGCTCCCGACGACATCCAGGATGCCCGGCGACTCATGTCCCAGGGCAACATGTCCGGCGCGCTCGACCGCGTGGAGTCCATCCTCTCGAAACAGCCCAAGGACGCGCGCGCGCGCTTCCTGAAGGGTGTGATCCTCGTCGAGCAGGGCAAACAGCCCGAAGCCATCAAGATCTTCACCGCCCTGACCGAAGATTTCCCCGAACTGCCCGAGCCGTACAACAACCTGGCGGTGCTCTATGCCGCCCAGGGGCAGGACGACAAGGCGAGGCGCGCGTTGGAAATGGCGATCCGGACACACCCGTCCTATGCGACGGCGCACGAGAATCTTGGCGACATCTACGCGAAGATGGCGCGCGAGGCCTACGACAAGGCGCTGCAGCTCGATTCCAACAACGCGTCGGCGCGCACCAAGCTCGCGCTCGTCAAGGAGCTCTTCTCGCAGAAGGCGCCGGGCGCACAGGCCCTGGTGCGGAGCACGGTCGGGGAACCGCCGCTTCCCGCACCGGCGCCGGCAACGGCGTCTGCGCCGGTGGTTGCGGCCAATGGCAGTGCGACGGCGCCGGCGGCGCCCCCGCCACCGCTTGCTGCGACGCCCGTGAAGCCGGCCGTCACGGTGGCGGACGCACCGGCCCCCAAGGCGGAGTCCGGCGGCAAGGGGAAGGAGGGCACCGATGCCGCCTCCGACGTGCTCAAGGCCGTGCAGGCGTGGGCACGAGCCTGGTCGGCCGCCGATGCTCGCACGTACCTTGCGTTCTACGCTCCCGGTTTCCGACCGCCCGGCGGCCAGGGCCGCAGCGAGTGGGAACAGGGACGCCGTGAACGCCTGACGAAGAGCCGGAAGATCAGCGTGCAGGTGCAGAGCCCGAAAGTGACGTTTGCCAGACCGGAAGAGGCCGTCGTAACCTTCCGGCAGAACTACCACTCAGACGCGCTCAAGACGAGCGGCCTGAAGCGGTTGACCTTGATCCGAGTCAGCGGACGTTGGCTGATCCAGCAGGAAGAAGTCGTTCGATGACACCGCGTGCGCATCTGTTGTCCGGAACCTTCGCCGCCCTGGCAGCGTTGTCCACGGCCGTCTGCCTCACCTCCGACACGCTGGCGATGGCCGGCAAGCCGCTGAGGACCAGCCGATCGGTCCAGCAGCGCCTGCACCAGGGGCCGGAAGCCATGCTGGTCGGCGTGCTGAAGGACATTGCCGAGAACCGTCTGGCGTCGGCCCAGGATCAACTGGACCGGCTGCTCGAGGCAAACCCCAACTTCCGTCTCGCCCAGTTGGTCAAGGGCGACCTGCTCCAGGCCCGCATCCGCCCCATCGCGACGATGGGCGACGCACCCGGGGCACCGGCGGATCGCGTCGCCGACCTGCGCGACGAAGCCAAGGCGCGCATCCAGCGCGTCCAGTCGCCGACCCCGAACGATCGCATTCCGCGGAACCTGCTGAAGCTCGCACCCGACCAGAAGTACGCCATCGTGGTCGACACCGCCCGCTCCACGCTGTTCGTGTACGAGAACCGGGACGGCGCACCGCGTTACCTGGCGGATTACTACATCACCATCGGCAAGAACGGCACCGAGAAGGCGCGAGAAGGCGACAAGCGCACGCCGCTGGGCGTCTATCACGTCACCGCGAGCCTGCCGCGCACGAAGCTGACCGATTTCTACGGTTCCGGCGCGTTCCCGATCAGCTATCCGAACGAATGGGACCGCCGCAACGGCCGTGACGGTCACGGCATCTGGCTTCACGGCACCCCGAGCGACACCTACAGCCGCCCGCCGCGCGCTTCCGACGGCTGTGTGGTCCTGACGAACGCGGATCTCGTGGCGGTCTCCAAGTACCTGCAGGTGGGCGTGACCCCGGTGATCATCGCCAGCGGCGTCGACTGGGTATCGGACGGCGAGCTGTCCGGTGCCCGTTCCGAGCTGGAGGAAGCCGTGGACCAATGGCGCAAGGACTGGGAGAGCCGCAAGACGGACCAGTATCTGTCGCACTACGCGCCGGCGTTCTCGTCCGGCGACGGCGGGTTGGCCGCGTGGGCGGCGCAGAAGCGGCAGGTCAATGCCAGCAAGGAGTGGGTCAAGGTCAGGCTCGACGGGGTGAGCCTGTTCCTCTACCCCGGTCCGCAGCCGATGGCGGTCACGACCTTCACGCAGGACTATCGCAGCAACAATCTTTCCAACGTCATGAAGAAGCGGCTCTACTGGATCCGCGACGGCGAACGCTGGAAGATCATCCAGGAAGGCGCCGCCTGAACGACGGCGCGTCTCCCCCGGACAGGCAACGCCCCTCGACGCGGCACGGGACCGGCGGGCGAGGTTGTCCGTCGACGGTCCCGACGAGGAGAACTCCATGAAGTCGAAGCACTGGCTCGCGGCGGTCATGACCGCCGCGCTCGCCTGGGCCGGTTCTGCGATGGCGCAGACGGTCGAGATGAAGACCAATCTGGGGACGATCGTTCTCGAACTGAACGCGGAGAAGGCACCCAAGACGGTCGAGAACTTCCTGCGCTATGTGAAGGAAGGCTTCTACAAGGGCACGATCTTCCACCGGGTCATCCCCGGCTTCATGGCCCAGGGGGGCGGCTTCACCCAGGACATGCAGCAGAAGCCGACCCACGAACCGGTCCAGAACGAAGCGAACAACGGCCTGCTGAACACCGTCGGCACCATCGCGATGGCGCGCACGCCCAATCCGCACTCCGCGTCGGCACAATTCTTCATCAACGTGGCCGACAACGGCTTCCTCAACCACACCGCCCCGACGACGCGCGGCTGGGGCTACTGCGTCTTCGGGAAGGTGACGAAGGGCATGGATGTGGTCCAGGCCATCGTGTCGGTCCCGACCGGCCCCGGGGGTCCGATGCCGTCGGACGTGCCCCAGAAAGCGGTGGTCATCGAAGACGTCCGCATCGTCGGAGCGAAGTAGCCGCCGAGGCCGTGCCCTCTCGATATCCGTCACGGCCTTGCGGAACGCCGTTGCCCGGGATGCGACCGGGCCGGCCGAACGACTCCGAAGGTCCGGCGTCCCGCCGAGGCACTGCCGGTGCCGTGAACGAAGTCGGTGACGGCGCCCGCGGAGCCCGTCCGAACAGGCGCCCTCCCTGTCCGAGCAGATCCGACAGGGAGCGGCGCGGAACCATCACTGCAGTCGGTGCCCCCGTTGCACGCGTCGGCGCAAGCGCCAGTCCATTCCCGACGCCGCAGGGGCGAATCTCTTGTCCACAGATCGCATAAGGAAGCACTCATGGTCAGACTGAACACCTCCCTCGGCAGCATCACGCTCGAACTCGATGCCGCGAAAGCCCCCGTCACCGTGGAGAACTTCCTCCAGTACGTGGCGGACGGTCACTACGCGAACACGATCTTCCACCGTGTGATCGACGGATTCATGATCCAGGGCGGCGGCTTCGAACCCGGCATGAAGCAGAAGCCCACCCGGGCGACGATCAAGAACGAAGCCGACAACGGCCTCAAGAACGCGGCCTACACGATCGCGATGGCACGCACGCCGGATCCGCATTCCGCGTCGAGCCAGTTCTTCATCAACGCCGTCGACAACGATTTCCTCGACTATCGCGCGTCGACCCCGCAGGAGTACGGCTACTGCGTGTTCGGTCGCGTCGTCGAGGGCAAGGACGTCGTGGACAGGATCCGCAAGGTGACGACCGGCAGCAAGGGCATGCACCGGGACGTGCCGGTCGAGGACGTCGTGATCCTCGGCGCGGACATCGTCGAATAGGCTTCACGAACATCGCCCGGTGACTGCCTCCGAACGACCGACGCTGTTCGTCAGCGATCTGCATCTCGCGGAGTTCCGGCCTCGCGTCACGGAACGGTTTCGCACGTTCTGCCGCGAGGTCGCGCCGGGCGCGGCCGCGCTCTACATTCTCGGCGATCTGTTCGAGGTCTGGATCGGCGACGACACGCTCGCCGAGCCCTTCAATCGCGGCATCGCCGACTCGCTGAAGCAGGTGTCCGACGCGGGCGTTCCGACGTACTTCCTGTGCGGCAACCGTGATTTCCTCATCGCCCGGGAATTCGCCGCAGCCGCCGGCATCACCCTCATCAGGGATCCCACCGAGTTGACGCTCGGAGGCCGCAGGATCCTGTTGATGCACGGCGACACGCTGTGCACCGACGACCTTGCCTACCAGGCGTTCCGGCGCCAGGTCCGCAATCCGGCCGTCCAGGCGCAGTTTCTCGCGCTTCCCGTGGAAGTCCGCCGACAGCAGGCCGGAGCGGCGCGCGCGCAAAGCGAGGAGCACAAGCAGGCCAAGCCGGTCGAGATCATGGACGTCTCCACGAACGCCGTGGCGGCCACGCTGCGCGAGCACGGGTATCCGACACTGATCCACGGCCACACGCACCGACCCGCGACACACGTCCATCCCGTGGACGGGCATGCGTGCGAGCGCTGGGTGCTGGCCGACTGGCGGGACGAATTCGTGGAGTACCTGCAGGTCGATGCCGCGGGCTGGTCGCGCCGCACCTTGCCGGAAGCCGTCTCCTGATCCGGTTACGACGGACCGAGTCCGCGCGTCAGGTCGGCCTGGAGGTCTTCGAAGGCTTCGAGACCGACCGAGATCCGCAGCAGTCCCTCGGTGATACCCGCCGCCTCGCGAACCTGTGCGGCGACGCGACCGTGGGTGGTGCTGGCCGGGTGTGTGATGGTGGTCTTGGTGTCACCGAGATTCGCGGTGATCGACAGCAGCTTCGCCGAATCCACGACCCGCCAGGCCGCCTCACGGCCGCCTTCGACCTCGAACGAGAGGATCGCCCCGCCCGAGCGCTGCTGACGCATCGCCAGCGCATGTTGTGCGTGTGACGTCAACCCGGGGTAGAAGACGCGGGTCACGCGCGGATGCGACTCGAGCCACTGCGCCAGTTGCATGGCCGAGGCGGACTGCGCGTCGAGACGGATGCGCAGCGTTTCCAGGCCCTTCAGGATGACCCAGGCGTTGAACGGGCTCAGGGTCGCCCCTGCATTGCGGAGATAGGTCGTCAGCGGATCCTTGACGACCGCACGCGCGCCGAGGACGGCACCGCCGAGCGTGCGTCCCTGACCGTCGAGATACTTGGTCGCCGAATGCACGACGATGTCGGCACCGAAGTCGAGCGGCCGCTGGATCGCCGGCGAGCAGAAGCAGTTGTCCACCACGAGACGGGCGCCGGCGCGATGCGCGACCTCGGCAATGGCGGCAATGTCCGCAATCTCCGTCGTCGGATTCGACGGTGTCTCCAGGAAGAACAGTCGGGTCTCCGGACGGACCGCAGCGGCCCAGGCCGCCGGATCGGTGAGCGACACGTACGTCGTCGTCACCCCGAATTTCCCGAGCAGATTGTTGAACAGCTGCGTGGTGGCACCGAACAGGCTCCGGGACGCAACGACATGCTCGCCTGCGCGCATCAGCGCCATGACGCATCCCAGGATGGCTGCCATGCCGGACGAGGTGGCCACGCAGCATTCCGCCCCTTCGAGCGCGGCGAGCCGTTCCTCGAACATCGTGACCGTGGGATTGGTGTAGCGGGAGTACACGTAGCCGTCTTCGTTGCCCGCGAACCGGGCCGCCGCCTGCGCGGCATTCTCGAAAACGAAACTGGAGGTGAGGAAGAGCGCCTCGGCATGCTCGCCGAAGGGCGTGCGATGGACGCCGGCACGGACACCGAGCGTTTCCGGCGCGTAGTCGCCTGAGTTCATGAGTTCACCTCGTCACAAATGAAAAACCCGTTCGGCATGGGCGCTCGAACGGGTTTGGCATTCGCAACGCTTTAGCCGTACTTTTAGCGCGCCCGCAAGCTGTTTCAAATCGGCGCGGCCCGTCCCTCGAAGGAACGAACGCTGGCAAGTCTACCCGTCGAAATCGCCGGCGTCACCCCGCCTCGACGAGATTCAGGTCGAGCTGCGTGCTGGCGACCGGTCCCTTCGACAGGGAATCGTCGTTGCGCGAGGCCTCGACGCCCGCAAGATACTCGGCGGTCACGTCACCGGTCACGTAGACGCCGCTGAAGCAGGAGGTCTCGAAGTTGGCGATGCGGGGATTCACCGATCGGACGGCGTTGACGAGCGCTTCCAGGTCCTGGTAGATCAGGCAGTCGGCGCCGATCTCGCGAGCAATGGCATCGTCGTCGCGGCCGTTGGCGATCAGCTCCCGGGCACTGGGCATGTCGATGCCGTACACGTTCGGATAGCGCACGGGCGGGGACGCCGAGGCGAAGTAGACATTCCGGGCGCCGGACTCCCGCGCCATGTTCACGATCTCGCGGCTGGTCGTCCCGCGGACGATCGAATCGTCCACGAGCAGCACGTTCTTGCCCTTGAACTCCACGCCGATGGCATTCAACTTCTGGCGCACGGATTTCTTGCGCACGGCCTGTCCCGGCATGATGAACGTCCGCCCGATATAGCGGTTCTTGATGAATCCCTCGCGATACGCGACGCCCAGACGGTTGGCGAGTTCCATCGCCGCGGGCCGGCTCGAATCGGGGATCGGGATCACGACGTCGATGTCGAGGTGCCGGTAGTCGCGCCGGATCTTCTCCGCCAGGCTCTCGCCCATGCGCAGACGGGTTTCGTATACGGAGATGCCGTCGATGACGGAATCGGGCCGTGCAAGATACACGTACTCGAAGATGCACGGGTTCAAGGAGGGATCGGCCGCGCACTGGCGGGAGTGGAACTGCCCGTCGATGTCGATGAAGATGGCCTCGCCCGGCATCACGTCACGGATGAGGCGGAAGCCGAGCGTGTCCAGCGCGACGCTTTCCGACGCCACGAGGTACTCGATGCCGGCATCGGTGGCCGCCTGCCCGACCACGAGCGGACGGATCCCGTACGGGTCACGGAATGCGAGCAGCCCGACACCCGCGATGCTCACGACCACCGCGTAGGCCCCGCGCACGCGGCGATGCACCCCTCCCACGGCCGCGAAGATCGCATCCGGATCGAGCCGGAATCCTTTCGCCCCCGCCTGCAGTTCATGCGCGAGCACGTTGAGCAGGACCTCCGAATCGGAGTTCGTGTTGACGTGTCGGAGATCGTCGCGGAAGAGGTCGCGCTTCAACTGCTCCGAGTTCGTCAGGTTGCCGTTGTGGCCGAGCACGATGCCGAACGGCGAGTTCACGTAGAACGGCTGAGACTCGGCGGCATTCGCGGCGGAGCCTGCGGTCGGGTAGCGGCAGTGCGCGATGCCGGTGACGCCCATCAGGTTGCGCATGTCCCGGGTGCGGAACACGTCCCGGACCAGGCCGCTGCCCTTGTGCATGTGAAATGTGCTGCCCTCGGCCGTCACGATGCCTGCCGCGTCCTGACCGCGGTGCTGCAGGACCAGCAACCCGTCGTACAGGACCTGGTTCACAGGCCCCTTCGCCATCACTCCGAGAATGCCGCACATCGCCCGTTCTCCATTGCGTCCATCACGCTCTCTTCAGTCCCCGTCGAAGTGCACGTTCGCCTTCACCGACTCCGGCAGCCAGGCCTTGGCCGCCATCGCCACCGCCTCGAAGGGCGGTGACAGCCAGGCATTGCGCCACCCCGGGTGCTTCGGCAGCGACGTGAGGCCCGCCACCATGACGGCAACGACGACGATGAAGAGCCCGCGGACGAGTCCGAACACGGCCCCCAACATCCGGTCGGCGGTCGTCAGGCCCGTGGCCTTCAGCAGTTCCGTCGCCAGGAAGGTGGCGACCCACAACACCAGCAGGGCTGCAACGAGAATCACCACGAAGCCGATGGCGACCCGCAGCGGCTGCGCGGCGACGGAGGCCGGAACGAACACGGCGGCCGCGCTTGCGAACTGCTTGGCGACCATGAACGCGATGACCCATGACACGAGCGCCATCACTTCCTTGACCAGTCCGCGCATCACACCGAGCAGGATGGACACGCCGACCACCGTGAACACCGCGATGTCGAACCCGGTCATCTTGCAGCGCCCCTCGTCGCGCGACCCTCTCGTCCCGGCAAGGTCATCCTCATTGACCGGCCGGCACGACCTTGAGGTCGCCGCTTGCCAGCTTCTGCGAACGCAGACGCTCGCGTGCCTTCTCGGCGGCCTGCACCGACGGGAACGGTCCGGCGCGAACCCGGATCTTCGTACCGCTCGCGGTCTTGACCGGTTCGGTATAGCCGCTGATGCCGGCACTGCGCATCCGCGCCACCAGCTGCCTGGCGTTCTCCACGGTGGAGAAGGCACCGACCTGAACCACCATGCCCTTGCCGTTGGCAGTGACCGGAGCCTTGGCGGCGGTGTCCGGCGTCGACGCATCGACAGGCTTCTCCGAAGGGACCGGCCTGGGCGGCTTCGAGGCTTCCGGTCGGGCGGACGCAGTCGACGACTCGGACTTCGGCACATCGGCGGGCGAAGCCTGCGCCTTGGGCGCTACGGTCGCCGACGATTCGATCTGCGGCGCTTCGGCGATCGGCAGCGGCGCGGACGGAGGAGACGAAACGTTCGACGATGAGCCCGGCGCCGGCGGCGCAACGGGGACGGTCGACGTGGACGGTGTCGCCGTCGGGGCCGAAGGCACCCGTTCCTTCGGGAACTTGTCGTCGATCGGCGGCACGGGCGGAATCGTGACGTTCACATTCTTGAGCGGCGGTGGTGGGTCGTTGTCGACGAACCACGGCAGGACGATCGAGACCAGAAGCACCAGCGCGATGGCTCCGACCAGACGACGGCGCGCCCGCTTTCTCAACTTCAGTTCGTCGTCAGTGACGGGCGGTTGTGCCATGGATTGCTCTGCCTGGAAGCCCCGGAGCCGAGGATGCGGGCCGCGTTTGCGACGTCGCCCACGCCGGACGGGGAAGATGCGTCGACATCGTCAGAGAGCCCGCGACGCGCGTGCCTCGAGGGCATGCGACACCGTGAGAAAAGATCCGAACACCAAAATTCTATCATCCGCCCCTGCGGCAGCCCGTGCGACATCGAGCGCTTCCCGCACGTTCGCGAACGCACGCGCCTCGTCGTAGACCCCGGCCTCATCGAGCGCACGCAAGAGCGTCTGCGCATCCGCACCGCGCGGCCCTTCCAGCGGACCGAGGTACCAGCGGTCCACGTGCGCCTTCACCGCTCCGGCCACACCCGCAATGTCCTTGTCGCGCAGCATGCCGAAGACCGCGTGTGTCCGGCCGGTGCACTTCATCGCGCCGAGCGCCTGCGAAAGCTTTTCGGCGGCATGCGGATTGTGGGCGACGTCGAGGATCATCACGGGCACGCCCGGCAACACCTGGAACCGGCCCGGCAATTCGACCGTGAGCAACCCCTCGCGCACGGCGCCAGAGGACAGCGGCAGGCACGCTTTCAAGGTGTCGAGGATGGTGAGCGCGATGGCCGCGTTGTGGATCTGATAGGAGCCGCGCAGTGCCGGAAACGGCAGCCCGGCGCGCGTTGCGCCCGGCCCCTCGTAGCGCCACTGGGTCGCCTCGTCGATCGCGCGGAAATCCTCGCCGGCCAGAAGCACGCGCGCACCGATCCCGGCAGCATGGCCGACCAGGGTCGCGGGCGGCCTGGGCTCCCCGATGACAGCGGGCCGCCCGGTCCGGAAGATGCCGGCCTTCTCGGCACCGATGGATTCCCGCGTCGACCCGAGGTAGTCGATGTGATCGATGCCGATGGAAGTCACCGCGGCGCAGTCGGCATCGAAGGCGTTCACCGCATCCAGACGCCCGCCCAGTCCGACCTCCAGGATCGCGACCTCGACGCCCGTCCGGAGGAAATGCCAGACCGCCGCGAGGGTGCCGAATTCGAAGTACGTCAGGGGGGTCGATCCGCGCGCCGACTCGACGGCGGCGAACGCCTCGCACAGGTCGGTATCCGAAACCATCCGTCCGGACACCTTCACGCGCTCGTTGTAGCGGAGCAGATGCGGGCTCGTGTAGCACCCGACCCGGAAACCGCCGCAACGGAGGATCGCTTCGAGCATCGCACAGGTCGATCCCTTGCCATTCGTTCCGCCCACGGTGATGACGGGAAAGGCGGGCGTCAGCCCCATGCGGTCGCGCACTTCGCGCACCCGGTCGAGCCCGAGATCGATGGGACGGGAATGACGGCTGTCGATGTAATGCAGCCAGGCCGGCAGGTCGACCGGCAGTCCTCCGGGGGATCCAGGAGGCGACGCGAACTTCATGCGGACTTCGGCGACAGGAACGGGAGACGTCTCAGGGCGCGGGCGAACGGCTGAGCAGGGCCAGGAGATTGGCGATGCGATCGCGCAACTCGCGCCGGTCGACGATCATGTCCACCGCGCCATGTTCGAGCAGGAACTCGGAACGCTGGAATCCCTCCGGCAGCGTCTGCCTCACCGTCTGCTCGATCACCCGGGGACCGGCGAACCCCACGAGGGCGTTGGGCTCGGCAATCACGACATCGCCGATCATGGCGAAGCTCGCGGAGACGCCGCCCATCGTCGGATCGGTGAGCACCGAGATGAAGGGCATGCCATTGCGGCCGAGGCGCGTGAGCGCAGCGGTCGTCTTCGCCATCTGCATCAGGGACATCAATCCCTCCTGCATGCGGGCACCGCCGCTCGCACAGAAACACACGAATGCCATGTTCTGTTCGACCGCCGTCTGCACGGCACGGACGAATCGCTCGCCGACGACGGAACCCATCGAGCCGCCGAGGAATCGGAACTCGAATGCAACCGCCACCACCGGCAGACTCTTCACGGAGCCCTGCATGGCCACCAGCGCATCCTCTTCCTCCGTTTCCGCCTGCGCCTGATCGAGGCGCTCGACATAGCGCTTGCTGTCCACGAACTTGAGGAAGTCCACCGGGACCACTTCCGCTCCGATCTCGAAGCGTCCCTCGGGATCGAGAAACGCGTCGAGCCGTTCCCGGGCGGTCAGCCGCGTGTGGTGACTGCACTTGGGGCATACGCCGAGATTCTTCTCGAGATCGGCACGATAGAGGACCGTCTCGCAGACGTCGCACTTGCTCCAGAGGCCCTCGGGCACCGCCTTGCGCGCGGTGCCGGCGTTGCGCTTGATCTTGGGTGGAAGAAGCTTCTGCAACCAGCTCATCTCGACCCCTCCTCGGCCATCGCGCGATGCATCGGGTTCCCCCGTGGCCGCGCGGGCCGGCCAGTGACTGCGAATGAACCCTGCACCGTATCGGAGGCGGCACGGGCCGCGACCGACACCCGGGGCAACGCTGCCTTCGTGATCCTCGCCCTCGCTGCCGGGTGCGTCCCGGACGCTGCCCGGCCGCCGTGAATGCTCGCCTCGATCGCGGGCATCAGGCGTCCATCGCCTGTCGGATCGATCCGACAAGCTTGCCCAGATTGGCGGCCGCTTCGCCCGGAGCGGACGCCTCGATCTCCTGGACGAGCCGGCTCCCGATCACCACGGCATCCGACAGATTCCCGATGGCCCGGGCGGTGGCCCCGTCACGGATGCCGAAACCCACGCCGATGGGCAGGTTCACATGCCTGCGGATCAGCGGGATCTTCGCACCTACTTCCTCGAGGTCCAGGTGGGCGGCGCCCGTCACGCCCTTCAGCGAGACGTAGTACACGTAGCCGCTCGCGAGACGACTGACGTCGTCCATGCGGGTCTCGACCGAGGTGGGAGACAGCAGGAAGATCGAGTCGATGCCTGCGGAGCGCAAGCGTTCGCAGAGAGGTCCGCTCTCTTCCGGCGGGTAGTCGACGACGAGCACCCCGTCCACGCCGGCATTCGCCGCGGCGGACGTGAAGGCCTCGTAGCCCATGGCCTCGATCGGATTCGCATAGCCCATGAGCACGACCGGTGTCGTGGCGTCCCGGGTTCGGAACTCGGTCACGAGCGCAAGCACGTCGCGCAGCGACGTGCCGTTCTTCAGGGCACGCTCGCTGGAGCGCTGGATCGTGGGACCGTCGGCCATCGGGTCGGAGAACGGGACGCCGAGTTCGAGGATGTCGGCGCCCGCCGCGACCAGGGCATGCATAATCGGCACCGTCGAGGTCTTGTCCGGATCCCCGGCCGTCACGAAAGGAATGAGCGCCTTGCGGCCGCGGGACTGGAGTTGCTGGAACGTGGAAGCGATGCGTGACATGAAAGGGAGTCGAAATCCGTGAGCGGCAGACGTGTCGTGGGGCCGGAGTCGGGACGCGGGCGAGTCGGCGCTAGAACGTGATGCCCGAGTGACGCGCCACTGTGTTCATGTCCTTGTCACCGCGTCCGGACAGGTTGACGAGGAGCACCTGGTCGCGCCGCATGTCCCGGGCCATCTTCATCGCGTACGCGACGGCATGGCTGGACTCCAGCGCCGGGATGATGCCCTCCAGCCGGCAGAGCTGATGAAAGGCTTCCAGGGCTTCGTCGTCCGTGACCGAAACGTACTCGGCGCGGCCGGAGTCCTTGAGCCACGCATGTTCCGGCCCGACGCCCGGGTAGTCGAGACCGGCGGAGATCGAATGCGTCTCGATGATCTGGCCGTTCTCGTCCTGCATCAGGTAGGTACGGTTGCCATGCAGGACGCCGGGCCGCCCGGCGCACAGCGTCGCGGCATGCTTGCCCGTCGAGAGTCCGAGGCCTCCGGCTTCGACGCCGATCAGACGCACCTCGTCGCGCGAAATGTAGGGATGGAAGGCACCCATGGCATTCGAGCCGCCGCCGACGCACGCGAGGATCGCATCGGGCTGTCGGCCGATCACCTCGGGCATCTGCGTCAGCAGTTCGCGGCCGACGACCGAATTGAAGTCGCGGACCATCATGGGATAGGGATGCGGTCCGGCAACGGTACCGATGATGTAGAACGTGCCTTCGACGTTGGTGACCCAGTCGCGCATCGCCTCGTTCAGCGCGTCCTTCAGCGTCCTGGAGCCGCTTTCCACCGGAACGACGGTCGCCCCCAGGAGCTTCATGCGATAGACGTTGGGCGCCTGGCGGGCCACGTCTTCCGACCCCATGTACACGACGCATTCCATGCCGTAGCGCGCTGCGACGGTGGCGGAAGCCACGCCGTGCTGACCCGCACCGGTCTCGGCAATGATGCGCTTCTTGCCCATGTGGCGGGCCACCAGGGCCTGCCCCATCGTGTTGTTGATCTTGTGGGCCCCGGTGTGGTTCAGGTCCTCTCGCTTCAGCCAGATCTGGGCGCCGCCCGCTTTCTCGGACAGACGCCGGGCGTGATAGACAGGGCTCGGACGGCCGACGTAGTGCTTCAGTTCGTACTCGAACTCCCCGACGAAGGCCGGGTCATTGCGGAGACGCTCGTACTCGGTGCGCAGTTCCTCCAGCGCGTGGATCAGTGTCTCCGCGACGAACACACCGCCATAGGGGCCGAAGTGCCCGCGCTGATCGGGCAGGTCATACATCTGCATCTCGCACTCCTCGTACAAAGGCCAGCATCTTGTCGTGATCCTTGATTCCCTTGGCCCGCTCGACGCCGCTCGACACGTCCACGGCCCACGGCCGCACGGCACGCACGGCATCGGCCACGATTTGGGGGGTCAGACCGCCCGCCAGGATCAGGGGAAGCGGCAACTCGGAAGGAATCGCGCTCCAGTCGGCGGTCACACCCGTGCCACCGTGCACACCGGGAACGAAAGCGTCCACCAGGATCCCGCGTGCATTCGCGAAATTCGCGGCGGATTGTAGCAAATCGACCCCTGGTGCCAGCGCAATCGCCTTGATGAACGGATGGTCGAAACTGCGGCAGAACGCCGCGTCCTCATCGCCGTGGAATTGCAGGAGATCGAGCGGCACGGCCGTCAGCGTCTCGCGAACTTCCGACGGTGTCGGGTTCACGAAGAGCCCGACCGTGGTCACGAACGGAGGCAATGCGGCCACGATCGCACGGGCTCGCGCCCGGTCGACGTTGCGCGGGCTCGCGGCGTAGAACACGAGCCCGATCGCATCGGCGCCGGCATGCGCGGCGGCGAGGGCATCGCCCGTCGACGTGATTCCACAGATCTTGATCCGGGTGGGCATGAGGCTCGTGTGAATGAGGCCGTCTACGGGCGATCGGCGTCCACCGCCGGTGCCGGCAACCCCCAGTGGGGAGCATAGCGCACGGCCGTCAGGTACAACCCGTCCGGCGCGAACGTGGGAGCCGCGAGCCGGCGGTCCCGCGCGTGCAACAGTGTTTCGATCCACGCGGGAGGATGGCGCCCGGCCCCGACGTAGACGAGACTGCCGACGATGTTGCGGATCATGTGGTGCAGGAACGCATTGGCCGTCACGTCGATCCGCAGGCGGTCGCCGCGCGCACTGATTTCCAGATGCTCGATTCGTCGCACCGGCGACCGCGCCTGGCACTCCGCGGCCCGGAATGCGCTGAAGTCGTGCTCGCCGACGAGACAGACCGAGGCCTGACGCATGGCATCGACGTCGAGGTCTCCGTGCCACCACCCGACATGCCCCGCTTCCAGTCCCGGCCGGCTGCTCCGAGGCAGCAGGACGTACCGGTAGGAACGCGCCTCTGCCACGAAGCGCGAGTGGAATGCGTCGTCGACGGCACGGGCCCACAGGATCGAAACCGTGGGCGGGAGATGTGCATTCACGCCCCGCACCCAGGCCGTGGCAGGGCGATCCACCGGTGCATCGAAGTGCACGACCTGCCAGGCCGCATGCACGCCCGCGTCCGTGCGACCTGCGCAGGTCACGGAGACCGGCGACGCCGCGATGGCCTCGATGGCACGCTCCAGGGCATCCTGCACGCTGCATCCGGCCGGCTGGATCTGCCAGCCGCAGAACGCGGAACCGTCGTATTCCAGACCGAGGGCAATGCGCATGACCGGGAGTCAGAAGCGACAACGCCGCGGAACGCGGCGTTGTCTGGGATCGCGGCGACCTGGGAAACTCAACCGAGCGAGCCCATCAGCTTCTCGGCGGCCGCCTTCTGGTCCGCGTCACCCTCGGCTATGACTTCCTGGAGAATCTCGCGGGCTCCGTCCTTGTCGCCCATTTCCTGGTAGGCCTTCGCAAGGTCGAACTTGGTCTGCACGTCGTACCACTTCTCGTCCCGCCCCGTGGGCGCCACCGTGCTTTCGGTGTCCCCGAGATTGAGACTGATGGTCGACAGATCCAGATCCGGCACGTTGCTTCCAGCCGTATTCGCCCCACCGCTCGCCAGCGGCGGGGAATCCAGCTTGAGCGTATCGAGGTCGAAACTGAGCGCCACCTCGTCGGCCCCGCCCGCGCCCGACACGGTTCGGTCGCTGTCGGTGTTGTCCGTATCCAGCCCGAGGTCGAGGTCAAGCGGCGGCTCGGCGGGCTTGGCGGTCGCGCTCGCGATGCTGACACCGGGCAGCGTCGGCAGATCGCCGGTGTCCGGCGGGGCCAACGTGGCCGTGGGATCGAAAGCGAGCATCTGCGAGGACTGTTGCAGAGACTCTGCCGAACTGGCCATGGTCTTCGTGGGATCGACGATCTCCTGCACGTCGCCCGGCGCCCCGAGCATGCCGAGATCGATGTCCGTCGTCGTGGAGGTCCCCGACGACCCGCTGAGTTCGGCCCCCAGATTCTCCAGATCGATGTCCGTCGCGGAACCGGAATTCGTCGTGTCGAAATCGAGATTGAAGTCGAGGTCGTCCGCCGGCTTGCCATCGAAGGCGGGCATCTGGACCGTCGATTCGGCGGCAATGCCCGGCATCGTGTTCTCGAACGTCGAGTCTTCCGGACGCCCCGCGGCGTAGCGGGGATTGCTCGGATCGATCTGGTAGCCGAGGCGGACCGCCTTGTCCCACAGGTCGCCCTCGCCGCCGGTTCCCATCTGGAGTTCCTTGGCGACCGGCTCGAAGGCCGTCGGATCATTGCGCTTCGCGTAGATCTCGAGCAGCTTTGCGTGAAGCTCATAGCGCTCGGGGGTCACGGCAATGGCTTCCTTCAGCCGTTCTTCGGCCTGGGCATCGCGGCCGTAGATCAGGAACACTTCGGCTTCGGCCAGCGCATCGCTTTCATCCGCCGCCGGTGGCTGGCCGGACCCGGCCTCGGTCACGGCTGCAGTCCCGGCGACCGCCGCGAGACCCGCGGGCATCGTGTCTTCGTACGACTCGTCGGCTTCCTCGTCCTTGCGGGCACCGCGGCCGAGCTGCGTCGACAAGCTGCTCGCCGAATTGGCACTTTCCCGCTTGCGCTTCCACCCCATGAATCCGAGGCCTGCGAGCGCGGCAACGATCGCGCCGCCGCCTGCGAGCAGCAAAGGGTTGCCCAACACCTGATCGAGCAGGCTCGGGGCCGGCGGAGGTGGCGGCAGGGCGTACTTCTTCTTCGGCTTCGGCGGTTCGAGCGGTACCGGCGGTTCCGCCGGCGTCGCCGTTGCGGCGGCCGGCGGCGTCTCCGGCTTGGACGGCTCCGTCCCGGCCATCGGCGGCGTCGTGGGCTCGGGCGCCTTGTCGAGCGGTTTGGGCCCCGCCTCCATCGGTTTCGGGCTCGCGTCCAGGGGCTTGGGACCGGCATCGAGCGGCTTCGGTCCGACGGCCAGGGGCTTGTCCGCGGGTGCCAACGGCTTCGGCCCCGCCTCCAGCGGCTTCTCGGCCCCGCCCATCGGCTTCGGACCGACGGCGAGAGGCTTCTCGGGTGGAGCGACAGGCTTGACCGGAGGCGGCGGCTCCACGGCCTTGGGTAGCGCCGGCGGCGGCGCGACAGGCTTCTGCGCCTCGGCGAGGCCCTTGCTCTTCATCTCCGCCAGGGACTGCATGTCCTTCAATTGCTTCTCGAGCTGGGCGATGCGCTGGTTCGATTCCGAGACCGCCTTGCTCTTCGCGGACACTTCCTCTTCGAGGGCGCGGGTCCTGTCCTTCGCTCCCATGTCCTTCCCGGCCTGGGGCGGCGCACCTTTCGACAGCTTGAGCACCTCCTTGGGCGGCTCGACGGGTGCGGGCGCGCGCTCTTCAAGCGCGGTGGTCGTCTTGCCGGTCGCGGAACGACCCTTTGCATCTTCCATCGCAGGGCCGGCCTCGGCGGCCGCCGCGAGCTTCTCGCGATAGGCCTTCCAGTTCGCAGCCTGGACCTTCACTTCCTTCGACGCGGCTTGTGCCGTCAGGTCGGCGGCTTCGGCGGCGTCCGGAACGCGCAGCACCTTGCCGGCCTTCAACAGGTTCATGTTCTTGCCGATGAACGCGTCGGGGTTCGCGCGGTAGAGCAGCACCAGCATCTGTTCGAGCGTCACGTCGGCAGGCTTGGTGGCGCGAGCGATCTTGCCGAGCGTGTCCCCCTTCTTCACCGGGCCGTACTCGCCGGCAGGCGCCTTGGCTTTCATCGCCGCGCCTGACTTCGTGCCGGCGGTGGGCGCCTCGACAGGCGCAGCCGCATCGACGGGCGGCGCACTCTCCTTGCGGGAAGCCACGGGCGCCGGTTCCGATTCCGTCCGGGCCACAGGCTCCCTGAGCGGTACCGGTGCAGGCTCCGACGGCTTGGCAGCGGCTGCATCCGGCTTCACTTCGGCGGCCTGCGCAGCCGACTTTGCCTTGGCCGCATCGGCGGTGTCGGCATCACCGACGGGAGGCGGATCGACGAGCGCGGTATACGAGCGGACGATGCGTCCGCCTGTCGAGTTCAACTCGACGAGAAAATCGATGAAGGGTTCGTTCAGGGGCTGGGGGCCGCTGATCTTGACGTACGGCTCGCCATTGGGGCGATTCTCGACGGAGAGGCGCAGGCCGGACACGTAGGCCGTATACGGGAGGTCCGCCTGTCGGAAGGCGTCGGGGCTGGCCAGCCGCGCCTTGAGGGACGACAACTCGTCTTTCTTGACCGAGACCAGTTCGATTTCGGCACGGAAGGGCTGCCCCAGGTCGGACAGCACCGTCAGTCGACCCAGTCCGGCAGCCTGGGCCGAGGCCGACCCGAAGAGCAGAATAAGCGCGGCGGCGGCCGCGCGATCCAGACGTTTTACCACCGCGCCACCCTTACACTCTAGGACTGTGGAAGGAAATTAACATCATGGGGTTAGGGATGCAAGCTAAACTTTCCTCTCACATACCTGCCCAATCCGCCTATTTTTTCGGTTGATTTCAGGTTTTCTGAAGACAACCGTCCACGGCAAGGTGCGACTCGCGAGACCGGCCGCCGAACGGTCTCTTCCACGTCGCACCGCGCGTGCGCGCGACCCGGCGCAGGCTAGCGTTCCCGGAGAATCCGGAGCATCCGCCGCAGAGGTTCCGCAGCCCCCCACAGCAACTGATCCCCCACGGTGAAAGCGGCCAGGTACTCGCCGCCCATCGGCAGCTTGCGCAGTCGTCCCACCGGCACCTCGAGCTTGCCCGAGACGGCGGCCGGCGTCAGATGGGAAAGGGATGCTTCCCGGGTGTTCGGAATGACCTTGACCCATTCGTGTGCCGACGCGAGCAGACTCTCGACCTCGCCTAGCGGAACGTCGCGCTTCAGCTTGATCGTCAACGCCTGGCTGTGGGAACGCATTGCGCTCACCCGGACGCAGATGCCATCGACCGGCACTGCCCCGGCACCCTGCCACCCGAGGATCTTGTTGGCCTCGGCCATCGCCTTCCATTCTTCGCGGCTCTGGCCATTTCCGAGGTCCTTGTCGATCCACGGCAGCAGATTGCAGGCGAGCGGATAGCCGAAGTTCCGGGTCGGGAAGTCGTCGCTGCCGATCGCCTGATGGACGACGCGGTCGATGTCGAGGATCGTCGCGGAGGGATGCGAGAGATAGCTCTTCGCGGCATCGTAGGCCGCGCCCATCTGCTCCACCAGTTCGCGCATGTTCTGCGCGCCGGCCCCCGACGCTGCCTGATAGGTCATTGCCGTGACCCACTCGACGAGTCCGGCCTTGAACAGGCCGGTGAGTGCCATGAGCATCAGACTGACGGTGCAGTTGCCACCGATGTAGTCCTTCACGCCGGCTGCCAGCGCCCGATCGATCACGTCGCGGTTGACCGGATCGAGGATGATGACGGCGTCGTCCTTCATGCGCAGCGCCGAAGCGGCATCGATCCAGTAGCCGGTCCAGCCCGCCGCACGCAGCTTCGGATGGACGTCGTTCGTGTAGTCACCGCCCTGGCAGGAGACGACGACGTCCATCGCCTTGAGGCTGACCACGTCGTTCGCGTCCTGCAGCGGCCCTGTCGATGCGCCGATGGAGGGGCTCTCGCCGCCCACGTTCGACGTGCTGAAGAAGGTCGACTCGATCCCCCGGAAGTCCTTCTCCCAGGCCATCCGCTGCATCAGGACCGACCCCACCATCCCGCGCCACCCCACGAACCCTACGCGCATCTCTGCCATGTCAATGCCCCTGTCCGTCTCGTGCTGTCACCGGTGCGCCGCCAGCGCGGCCACCACTGCGTCACCCATCGCTTCCGTCCCGAGGCGCTTCTCGCCGGACTTGGCGATGTCGCCAGTGCGCAGCCCGTCCTTCAGGACCCGGCGCACGGCCGCTTCGATGCGGTCGGCTGCGGCCGCGTTGTCGAACGTGTAGCGCATCATCATGGCCACCGACAGGATCGTGGCGAGCGGGTTCGCGACGTCCTTGCCCGCGATGTCGGGCGCCGACCCGTGGATCGGCTCGTACAGCCCCTTGTTGTTGGCGTCGAGCGAAGCCGATGGCAGCATGCCGATCGATCCGGTCAGCATCGATGCCTCGTCCGACAGGATGTCGCCGAACATGTTGCCGGTCAGGATCACGTCGAACTGCTTCGGCGCCCGGACGAGCTGCATGGCGGCATTGTCGACATACATGTGGGACAGCTCGACATCGGGGTAATCCTTGGCGACCTCCATCACGACCTCGCGCCACAGGATGCTGGTGTCGAGCACGTTGGCCTTGTCGACGGAGCACAGCCGCCGGTTGCGCTGACGGGCGATGCGGAACCCCACGTGCGCGATGCGGCGGATTTCCGACTCCGAGTACTTCATCGTGTCGAAGCCTTCACGCTCGCCGCTGTCGAGTGAACGGCGGCCGCGGGGCTGGCCGAAATAGATGTCCCCCGTCAGTTCGCGGAGGATCATGATGTCCAGCCCGGCCACGACCTCGGGACGAAGCGTCGAAGCATCCGCGAGTTCCTCGTACACGATCGCGGGACGCAGGTTCGTGAACAGCGCCAGTTCCTTGCGGATGCGCAGCAGTCCCTGTTCCGGACGCATCGGGCGCGGCAGCGTGTCGTACTTCGGTCCGCCGACCGCCCCCAGCAGCACGGCATCGGAGCGCCGCGCCAGGTCCAGCGTCTGCGGCGGCAGCGGGTCGCCGGACGCGTCGTAGCCGGCGCCGCCGATCGGCGCGGTATCGAATTCCATGGCCAGCCCATCGGCGCGCAGCCGTTCGAGCACCTTCACCGCTTGCCGGACGATCTCCGGGCCGATCCCGTCGCCGGGGAGTACTGCAATCTTCATTGTCGTGATGTCTTCCGTCTGAATCGGGAGAGGCGCTGCCGGTGTCACGGCGGCGCGCGGGAAAGGGTCAGGCGAACAGCCACGGCTGCTGCTCGCGCCGTTTCTCTTCGTAGGCACGGATCAGGTCGGCGTGCTGCAGCGTGAGGCCGATGTCGTCCAGTCCGTTCAGCAGGCAGTGCTTGCGGAACGGATCGACGTCGAACGGGAACACATCGCCGCCGGGCGCCGTGACGGTCTGCGCCGACAGATCGATCTTCAGCCGGAACCCCGGCGTGGCATCCGCTTCCTTGAACAACCGGCCGACCGCGGCGGCCGGGAGGATCACGGGGAGCAATCCGTTCTTGAAGCAGTTGTTGAAGAAGATGTCGGCGTAGGACGGGGCGATGATCGCGCGGAAGCCGAAGTCCTCGAGCGCCCAGGGCGCGTGCTCGCGCGACGACCCGCAGCCGAAGTTCTCGCGCGCGAGCAGGATGCTGGCGCCGCGATAGCGCTCCTGGTTCAGCACGAACGCCGGATTCAGCGGACGCCGGCTGTTGTCCATGCCCGGTTCACCGCGGTCGAGATAGCGCCATTCATCGAACAGGTTCGGCCCGAACCCGCTGCGCTTGATCGACTTGAGGAACTGCTTCGGGATGATCGCGTCGGTGTCGACATTGGCACGGTCGAGCGGTGCCACGAGGCCGTCGAGCTGGATGAATTTTTCCACGGAAGAATCCTCAGAGCATCTGCCGCACGTCGACGAAACGGCCGGCGATGGCCGCCGCTGCCGCCATCGCGGGACTGACCAGATGAGTGCGGCCGCCGGCGCCCTGGCGGCCCTCGAAATTGCGGTTCGACGTCGATGCGCAGCGCTCACCGGGTTCGAGGCGGTCGTCGTTCATGGCAAGACACATCGAGCACCCCGGCTCGCGCCAGTCGAAGCCCGCCTCCCGGAAGACGCGGTCGAGCCCTTCGGCCTCGGCCTGCCGCTTCACGATGCCGGAACCGGGCACGACCATGGCCAGCTTGACGGTGTCGGCGACGCGACGGCCCTTGGCGACCGTCGCGGCCGCACGGAGATCCTCGATGCGGGAGTTCGTGCAGGACCCGATGAAGACCTTGTCGATCCGGATGTCGGTGATCGGCGTGTTCGCATGCAGCCCCATGTAGGCCAACGCCCGCTCGACCGACTCGCGCTTGACCGGATCGGTGATCTTCGCGGGATCCGGCACGCGCGACAGCACGGTGTCGACCATCTCGGGCGACGTGCCCCAGGTGACCTGGGGGGCGATCGACGGGCCGGACAATTCGACCACCCGGTCGAATTGCGCGCCTTCATCCGATCGCAGCGTCCGCCAGTGCGCCACGGCCTGGTCCCACAGCGGCCCGTTGGGCGAGAACGGACGGCCGCGCAGGTACTCGATGGTCGCGTCGTCCACGGCCACCATGCCGGCACGTGCCCCGGCTTCGATGGCCATGTTGCAGACGGTCATGCGCCCTTCCATCGTCAGGCCGCGGATGGCGCTGCCCGCGAACTCGATCGCGTGGCCCGTGCCACCGGCCGTGCCGATCCGGCCGATCACGGCCAGCACGACGTCCTTGCCCGTCACCCCTCGGCCCAGCGGTCCGTCGACCCGGACGAGCATCCGCTTGGCCTTCTTCATGATGAGGCACTGGGTCGCCATGACGTGCTCGACCTCGGAGGTGCCGATGCCGAACGCCAGCGCGGCAAACGCGCCGTGGGTGCTGGTGTGCGAATCTCCGCACACGACCGTCATGCCCGGCAGGGTCGCACCCTGCTCGGGGCCGATCACGTGCACGATGCCCTGGCGCTTGTCCAGGAACGGGAAATAGGCTTTGGCGCCGTAAGCCCGGATATTGGCGTCGAGCGTCTCGACCTGCGTGCGCGAGATCGGATCGCGGATGCCCTGGTCCCAGTCCTTCGTCGGCGTGTTGTGGTCGGCCGTGGCGACGATGGAATCGACGCGCCAGGGCTTGCGGCCCGCCAGCTTCAGGCCTTCAAACGCCTGCGGGCTGGTGACTTCATGCACGAGGTGGCGATCGATGTAGATGAGGGCGGTGCCGTCCGGCTCCTCCCGCACCACGTGGCTCGACCAGAGCTTGTCGTAGAGGGTTTGAGGCTGCATTCGTGGATCTCCGGGGAGCCCAGGATTATGGCATAGCCCTCCGACCGCCGACGCGACTCAGACCGGCAGCCGGAGCCAGCGCGCCGTGACGAATGCCGCAATCAATCCCGCCACGGCACCGGCGGCGAAAGTCCACGGACCACCCGCGTGGTCCCACAGGAATCCGGCCATCAGTCCCCCGACCGCGCCGCCGGCGCCGAAGCCGATGCCGGCGTACAGGGCCTGGCCCTTGGACTGGTGGCGACCGCGAAAGAACCGGTGCGTCAGCGCGACGGCGGCCCCGTGGAAACAGCCGAAGGTTGCCGCGTGCGCCACCTGCCCGAGCACGATGACGACCGCCGAATCCGGAAACGCACCGATCGCGGCAAACCGCACGAAGGCGATGCCGTAGGCGGACACCAGCAGCCGCTTCGGGGAGACTCGTGCCGTGATGCGCGTCCACAGGAAGAAGATGAAGATCTCGGCCACGACGCCGAGCGCCCAGAGCATGCCGACGTCGGATTTCGTGTAGCCGTGATCGACCAGCCAGATCGAGTAGAAGGTGTGATACGGCCCGTGGGCCACCGACATCAGGAAACAGCCCGCGAACAGGGCGATCACCTCGGGTCGGCGCAGGATCTTCCCGACGGCCTCGGCGTGTTCGTGGTGCGGATGGGCCGGCGCCTCGGGCACGATGAACGCCGAGGCGGCATGCAGGACGAGCAATCCCAGGATGAGCCAGAGCAGCGACCCCACCCCGGCCCAGTCGAGCAGATACCCGCCGCCGACGACCGCGATGACGAAGCCGACGGAGCCCCATGCCCGGATGCGACCGTATCCGCCCACCCGGTCCCCGAGATGGGCCATGGTCGTCGTCTCCACGAGCGGCAGTGAACCGCACCAGAAGACGTTCATCGACAGCATCAGCAGGAACAGCCAGACGAAGGAGTCGCCGAAGAACGCGGCCGAATAGACGACCAGCGTCGACACGGCCGTCAGGTGCACCAGGGGAATGCGCCGCCCGCGCCGATCCGCCAGCCAGCCCCAGAGGGCAGGACCGACGATGCGGCTCACCGGAACGACGGCGACGAGCATCCCGATCTGCGAGGCACTCATCCCGACCGACTTCAGATAGAGGGTCCAGAACGGCGCATAGGCGCCGAGGAACGCGAAATAGCAGAAGTAGAAGGTGGCGAGGGGAATCGCCGGAACGCGCGCGCTCAAGCTCCCTGCGGATCCGGATCGGTGGACTTGCGCGTGGGCTGGAGCGGATAGCGCTCGCGCGCACCTTCGGGCGCCTGCCCCGGGATGACCGGCGTCCCGACGCGCACGTCCGCGTTCTGCGCCCGATGGCGCAGCGCGTGGTCCATCAGCGTGATGGCCATCATCGCCTCGACGATCGGCACCGCACGGATGCCGACGCACGGGTCGTGGCGGCCGAAGGTCTCCACCGTGACGGGATTGCCCGCCTTGTCGATCGAGCGGCGCGCGAGGCGGATGCTCGATGTCGGCTTGATGGCCACGTTCACCACCACGTCCTGACCGGTGGAGATCCCGCCGAGAATGCCACCCGCGTTGTTCGAGAGATATCCGTCGGGCGTCATCTCGTCGCCGTGCTCGGTGCCCCGCTGCACCACGGAGTCGAACCCGGCCCCGATCTCGACGCCCTTGACCGCGTTGATGCTCATCATGGCGTAGGCGAGGTCCGCATCGAGCTTGTCATCCACCGGCTCGCCCCAGCCGGGCGGCACGCCGGTCGCGATGCCGGTGACTTTCGCACCGACGGAATCGCCCGACTTGCGCAACCGCTCCATGTACGCCTCGAGCTGGGGAACGACGGCAGCGCCGGCACTGAAGAACGGGTTCTGGCGGACCAGTTCCCAGGACTCGAACGGCATCTCGATCGGGCCGAGTTGCGACAGATAGCCGCGCACCGTCACACCGAACCGCAGCGACAACCACTTCTTCGCGACGGCGCCGGCAGCGACCCGCACGGCGGTTTCCCGCGCCGAGGACCGGCCGCCGCCCCGGTAGTCGCGGATGCCGTACTTCAGCCAGTAGGTGTAATCTGCATGGCCGGGACGAAAGGTCTCCGCGATGTTCCCGTAGTCCTGGCTGCGCTGGTCCGTGTTGCGGATCAGCATCGCGATGGGGGTGCCGGTGGTGTGTCCCTGGAAGACGCCGGAGAGAATCTCGACGGTATCGCTCTCCTGGCGCTGCGTGACGAAGCGCGACGTGCCGGGCCTGCGCCGGTCCAGTTCCGGCTGGATGTCGCCCTCGCCGAGCGGCAGGCCCGGAGGGCAGCCGTCCACGACACACCCGATGCCGGCCCCGTGGCTCTCGCCGAAGGACGTGACACAGAACATCCGTCCCAGGGTGTTCCCCGCCATCTCGAAACGCTCCGCAGACAAATGAAAATGCTACCACGCGACCCCGATTCCCCCTCGGATCGCCTGGGCTCGCGACGACCCGACTCTCCCTCGCGCGACGCGTCCGGCATCCCGGCGGGCGACATGCAGTCCCCCGTTTCCGCGCCCTCATGGGAGAGCCTGCCTACGACTGGCTCGATACGGCCGTGTGGGTCGTCGATGCCGGACGGCATCGGCGCTGGACCAATCGCTCCGGACAGCAGTTGTGGGCTCTCCTCGGACTGCAGGACCCGCTGACCCCGGCGCAGGCGGAAGCCATGCTGCTGACCACCGCGGAATCGTCTGTCGACGCCGGTGCGAACCCCTCGGTTGAATGGACCCTTCCCATGGCGGGTCGCCGCTTCTCCCTGAGGAGCCACTACAGCCGCGTGCTCGACCCCGACCATCGCCCGTTGCTGCTCGTCGAGGTCCGGGACGTCTCCGAACACGAGGACACGCGCCGCCGCCTCTCCAGCGAAAAGCTTCTGCTGGAAATGATCTCCCGCAACCGGCCGCTCCGGACCGTGCTCCGGGAACTCGTGGCAGGGGTCGAGCGCGAATGCCCCGGGATGATGTGCGCGGTGCACGAGGTGCGTGAAGGCCGAATGTACGGTCTGGTGGCACCGAACCTGGACAAGGCGTATTCCGCCGCCCTCGAAGGCATCGCCATCGGGCCGAGCGTCGGGTCGTGCGGCGCGGCGGCGCATTCGCGGCGACGCGTCATCGTGACCGACATCGCCACCGATGCGCGCTGGAAGAACCACCGCGAACTGGCGCTGGGACACGGCCTCCGCGCCTGCTGGTCGATCCCCGTCACCGGCACCGAAGGTGAGGTGCTCGGCACCTTTGCCGCCTACTACCACTCTCCCCGCGCTCCGACCGATGCGGAACTGCAGGTCCTCGAATCGGCCAAGCACATTGCCGGCATCGCCATCGAACGCCGCCGTGCCGAGAGCGTGATCGAGCAGAGCCGCGAACTGCTCCAGATGACGCTCGACGCGATGCCGCTGCTCGTCGCCTACGCCGACACGGACCTGCGCTACCGGTTCGTCAATCGCGCCTTCGAGGAATGGTTCGGCACGAAACGCGGAGACGCGCTCGGCCGCCACACGCGCGAGATCATCGGACCGGCGCTGTTCGAGCGGATCCGGCCCATGATCGAAGACGCGTGCCGGGGGCGGGAAGTCCGCTTCGAGCAGCAGCGGGTCGATCCCGAAGGGCGCCCCTGCCATGTCGACATCCGCTACCTGCCGCACCTCGACGCGGACGGCAAGGTGCTGGGCCACTTCGGCATCGTCCATGACATCACCGACCGCAAGGAAAAAGAGCGGATCCTCCAGCACCTGGCCACCCACGATCAGCTCACCCAGCTGCCCAATCGTGCACTCACCGGCGAGCACCTGCAGATGGCCCTGCGCCGGTCGCGCCGCTCCGGGCATCGCCTCGCCGTCCTGTTCATCGATCTCGACCGCTTCAAGGAGGTCAACGACACCCTGGGCCACGAAGCCGGCGACCATCTGCTGCGGCAGGTCACCGCCCGCTTCCGCGAGAACGTCCGGGCCTCCGACGCCATCGGCCGACTCGGGGGCGACGAGTTCGTCGTCCTCATGGACGGGATCCGCGACGGACAGGAAGCAGGCGTGCTGGCCCAGAAGCTCCTGCAGGTCCTGCAACTGCCGATCCGGATCGACGGTCAGGATGTCGCCGCGTCCGCCAGCATCGGCATCGCAGTCGCTCCCGAGGATGGCGACGACCCGGCCACGCTGCTCAAGCATGCCGACGTCGCGATGTACCGGGCCAAGCAGGAAGGGCGCAGCGGGTACCGCTTCTTTTCCCCGGGGCACTGAGCGGACCCATCCGCCATGATGGCGGGTGGGGACACCGTGCAGCGAGCGCTCGACGATGGCGAATTCCTGCTCGAGTGCCAGCCCGCTCGTGCCTGCCCCAACCCTTCGAGGAAATCCTGCACTGGTTGCAGCGGAACGCCCCGACGGGGAGCTCGGGCGATAAAATCCGCCTTCAATCGCTCGGCCCTGTCCGTCTCCCGGAGCCCCATGGAACCCTACCTCGACCTCATGCGGCGCGTGCTCGACACCGGCACGCGCAAGTCGGATCGCACCGGCACGGGCACCCTCTCCCTGTTCGGCGCACAACTCCGGTTCGACCTGTCCGAAGGCTTCCCGCTCGTCACCACCAAGAAGCTGCACCTGAAGTCCATCGTGCACGAACTGCTGTGGTTCCTGAAGGGCGAGACCAACGTCCGCTACCTGAAGGAGAACGGCGTCTCGATCTGGGACGAGTGGGCGGACGAGCACGGCGAACTGGGCCCGGTCTACGGGCACCAGTGGCGTTCGTGGCCGACCCCCGACGGCGGGCACATCGACCAGATCTCGCAGGTGGTCGCCGACATCCGCGGCAACCCCGATTCGCGCCGCCTGATCGTCTCAGCGTGGAACCCGGCCGACATCCCGAGGATGGCACTCGCGCCCTGCCATGCGCTGTTCCAGTTCTACGTGGCCGACCGGCGACTCTCCTGTCAGCTCTACCAGCGCAGCGCCGACATCTTCCTGGGCGTCCCGTTCAACATCGCGTCCTACGCGCTGCTGACCTTGATGGTGGCGCAGGCATGCGATCTCGCGCCCGGCGAATTCGTGCACACGTTCGGCGATGTGCACCTGTATCTCAACCACCTCGATCAGGCCCGCGAACAGTTGTCGCGCGCGCCGCGCCCCCTGCCGGTCATGCGGCTCGCTCCGTCGGTGAAGGATGTCTTCGGCTTCCGCTACGAGGACTTCGAACTGGTGGGCTACGATCCGCATCCCCACATCAAGGCGCCGGTCGCCGTCTGAGTCCCGCCCATGACCGTCATCCCTCCGGACCCCGACCGCCGGTCCCGCGTCACCCTCGTCGTGGCCGTCGCACGCAACGGGGTGATCGGCGCGAAGGGCGGCATGCCGTGGCACCTGCCGGACGACCTCAAGCGCTTCAAGGCGATCACCCTGGGACACACGCTGGTGATGGGCCGAAAGACGCACGAGTCCATCGGACGCCTGCTGCCCGGTCGCCGCACGGTCATCGTCACCCGCGATCCCCACTATCGCGCCGAAGGCGCCACGATCGTTGCGTCCCTCGAGGCCGCGCTCGCCGCGTCTGCCGACGACCGCGAGACCTTCGTCGTCGGCGGTGGCGAAATCTACGTGCAGGCCCTGCCGCTGGCCGATCGCCTGCTCGTCACGGAGATCGATGCGGCTCCCGAAGGCGATACGACCTTCCCGCGCATCGATCCCGCGCAATGGTGCGAAACCGCTTCGGCGTCGCACCGATCCGCCGACGGGCTGGCCTTCCGATTCGTCGACTACGAACGACGACGTCCCGCCGCGTCGCATTGAGCCGGGCCGCGTCGCGGCTCGCGACGTTGTTGCTATCCTCCTCCCATTCCCCGCGCATTCACTTTTCCGTCGAGGTCTCCCATGGCGTTCCAGGACTACCCGTCGAACACCCTCATGGACATCACCGCCCGCCCGCCGATCGTCTTCGTCCGCGGCGAGGGGTCGTGGCTGTGGGACCACACGGGCAAGCGTTATCTCGATTTCATCCAGGGATGGGCGGTCAACTGCCTGGGCCACAGCCCGCAGGTCATTGCGGACGCCCTGGCGGCGCAGTCGCGACGGCTGATCACGCCGAGCCCCGCGTTCTACAACGAGCCGTCGATGCGGCTCGCGGAACGCATCGTGCAGCACAGCGTCTTCGATCGCGTGTTCTTCGCGAACACCGGCGCCGAGGCGAACGAGGGCGCGATCAAGCTGGCGCGCAAGTGGGGCTCGCTCCACCGCAATGGCGCCTACGAGATCATCACGTTCGACAACGCCTTCCACGGCCGGACGCTGGCCACCATGTCGGCCTCCGGCAAGCCGTCGTTCCGCGACCTGTTCGAACCGAAGGTGCCGGGCTTTCCGAAGGCCCAGCTGAACGATCTCGCTTCCGTCGAACGCCTGATCACCGACCGGACGGTGGCGGTCATGCTCGAACCCATCCAGGGCGAAGCGGGGGTGGTCATCGCCACCGATGCCTTCATGCGGGACCTGCGGACCCTGACGGAATCGAAGGGACTGCTGCTCATCGTCGACGAGGTGCAGACCGGCGTCGGCCGCACCGGCAAGCTGTGGGGCTATGAACACTCGGGCATTCGGCCGGACATCATGTCGCTCGGCAAGATGCTGGGGGGCGGCGTGCCCCTGGCGGCGCTGGTCGCCACCGAGAACGTGTCCTGCTTTGCCCACGGCGATCAGGGCGGCACCTACAACGGCAACCCGCTGATGGCTGCCGTGGGATGCGTCGTGATGGACGCGGTGCTCGCGCCCGGATTCCTCCCGCGTGTCGACGCCTTGGGTGCCCGGTTGACCGACGGTCTGAGGACGCTGTCGACACGGCTCGGGTTGGGCGAGGTGCGCGGACGCGGCCTGCTGATCGCGATCGACCTGAAGCGCGACATCGGTTCGCGGGTCGTCGACCTCGCCCGCGAGGCGGGTCTGCTGCTCAACTCGCCGCGCGCGAACCTGCTCCGGCTCATGCCGTCGCTCAACGTGACCGAGGCGGAGATCGACCGGATGCTGGCGATGACCGAGGCGGCGCTCGTGACGGCACTCGCCGAGTCCCCGGTCGGCGTCTGATCCGATGACCGTCTGCGCTTTCGATCGATCCCATGCGGAGGAACGTGTGATGAAGGCAGGCGACAGCAGGTGGAAGCGGTTCGGTGCAGCCATGGTCCTGACGCTCGCGAGCGTGACCGTGCAGGCCGAGGAAGTGCCGCGGTTCGAGGTCGAGGCCGCATGGCCGAAGCAGTTGCCGAACGACTGGATCCTCGGACAGATCGCGGGCATCGCCGTGGACGCGAACGACCACATCTGGGTCTACCAGCGTCCCGGCACCCTGACAGACGAGGAGCAGGGCGCCGCGACCACGCCGAAACGCAGCAAGTGCTGCCGTCCGGCGCCGCCGGTGCTCGAGTTCGATGCCGACGGCAACCTGTTGCGAAGCTGGGGAGGTCCGGGCGGCGGATTCGAATGGCCGGCCGTGGAACACGGCATCTCGGTCAGCCCGAACGGGAATCTCTGGCTGGGCGGCAACGGCAAGTCCGACAGCCAGCTGCTCGAGTTCACGCCCGACGGGGTGTTCGTCCGGCAGATCGGCCGTGCCGGCACCGCGACGGACAGCAACGACGAACGCACGCTCAACCGTCCCGCACTCGCGATCACCGACGGTGTCGCCGGAGAAATATACGTGGCGGACGGCTATGGCAATCGCCGCGTGCTGGTGCTGGATTCAGCGTCGGGGACCTACCGACGCCACTGGGGCGCATATGGCAAGCGCCCGGCGGATGCGGACCCCGGTCCGTTCGATCCGGACACGCCGACCGCAACGCAGTTCCGGACGCCGGTCCATTGCGTGCGCCTCTCGAACGACCGGCTCGTGTACGTATGCGACCGGAACAACAACCGCATCCAGGTGTTCCGGCCCGACGGCGAGTACGTGACCGAGTTCGTCATCGAGCCGCGCACGCGCGGACTGTTCGGTGCCGTCTTCGACATCGCCTTCTCGACCGACGCGCAGCAGACCTATCTGTTCGTCGCCGATGGCGCCAACAGCGAGATCCATGTGGTGCGTCGTCGCGATGGCGCGGTGCTGTCGCACATCGGGCACGGCGGTCGCCAGTCGGGACAGTTCCACTGGCTCCACGTGCTGGCCATCGACTCGCGCGGCAACCTCTACACGGGCGAGGTCGACACCGGCAAGCGCGTGCAGAAGTTCCGGCGCCTGCCGTGAGGACTACTGTCGCACGCAGTCGACGTAGTAGCGCAGCGTGCCTTCCTCGTTCTCGTCGACGAGGCCGTGGATCTCGGTCTCGAATCCGGGGAAATGCGTGTTGAACTCGCGGGCGAACTTGAGATAGCGCACGATCGTCGAGTTGAACCGCTCGCCGGGAATCAGCAGCGGAATCCCGGGGGGATAGGGCGTCAACAGGACCGCCGTCACGCGGCCTTCCAGGTCGTCCACGGGCACGCGGTCGATCTCCCGGTGCGCCATCTTCGCGAAGGCGTCGGCCGGCTTCATCGCGGGCTCCATGTTCGACAGGTACATCTCCGTCGTCAGCCGGGCGATGTCATTGCGACGATAGATCTCGTGGATCTGCACGCACAGGTCCCGCAGCCCGACGCGCTCGTAGCGCGGATGCCGGGCGACGAACTCGGGCAGCACGCGCCAGAGCGGCTGGTTGTTGTCGTAGTCGTCCTTGAACTGCTGCAGTTCGGTCACCAGCGTGTTCCACCGCCCCTTCGTGATGCCGATGGTGAACATGATGAAGAACGAGTAGAGGCCGGTCTTCTCGACGATGATGCCGTGCTCGGCCAGGTACTTCGTGACGATCGCGGCAGGGATCCCGAAATCGTCGGCGAAGTCGCCGTTCATGCCGAGTCCCGGGGTGATCACGGTCGCCTTGATCGGGTCGAGCATGTTGAACTCGGGCGCGATGTTGCCGAAACCGTGCCACGTGTCGTCGTTGTGGAGCATCCAGTCCTCGCGGGTGCCCAGCCCCTCCTCCGCGAGCATTTCCGGCCCCCACACCTTGAACCACCAGTCCGCACCGAACTCCTCGTCCACCTTGCGCATCGCACGCCGGAAGTCGAGGGCTTCCATGATCGATTCCTCGACGAGCGCCGTGCCGCCCGGGGGCTCCATCATCGCGGCCGCCACGTCGCACGAGGCGATGATGGCGTACTGCGGGCTCGTGGACGTGTGCATCAGGAAGGCCTCGTTGAACACGTCGCGGTCGAGCTTGCGGTCCTCCGAGTCCTGCACCAGGATCTGCGACGCCTGCGACAGGCCGGCCAGCAGCTTGTGTGTGGACTGGGTGGAGAACACCATCGACTGGGCACACCGGGGCCGGTCCGCGCCGATCGCGTGATAGTCGCCGTAGAAGTCGTGGAACGACGCGTGCGGCAGCCAGGCCTCGTCGAAATGCAGCGTGTCGACCTGGCCGTCCAGCATCTCCTTGATGGTCTCGACGTTGTAGACGATCCCGTCGTACGTGCTCTGCGTGATCGTCAGGATCCGCGGCTTCTTGTTCTTGCCGCGCACGAACGGGTTCGCCTCGATCTTCTTGCGGATGTTCTCGATGCGGAACTCCTCGAGCGGGATCGGACCGATGATCCCGTAGTGGTTGCGCGTCGGCATCAGGAACACCGGGATCGCGCCCGTCATCGTGATCGCGTGGAGGATCGACTTGTGGCAGTTGCGGTCCACCACCACCACGTCGCCCGGCGCCACCGTCGAGTGCCAGACGATCTTGTTCGACGTGGAGGTCCCGTTGGTCACGAAGAACAGGTGGTCGCAATGGAAGATCCGCGCGGCATTGCGTTCGGAGGCGGCCACCGGGCCGGTGTGGTCGAGCAGCGCGCCGAGTTCGTCCACGGCATTGCACACGTCCGCGCGCAGCAGGTTCTCGCCGAAGAACTGGTGGAACATCTGGCCGACCGGGCTCTTCAGGAAAGCCACGCCGCCGGAATGACCGGGGCAGTGCCACGAATACGAGCTGTCCGCCGCGTAGTGCGTCAGCGCGCGGAAGAACGGCGGCGGCAGCGAATCGAGATAGGCCTTCGCCTCACGCACGACGTAGCGGGCGATGAACTCCGGCGTGTCCTCGAACATGTGGATGAAGCCGTGGAGTTCGCGCAGGACGTCGTTCGGCACGTGCCGCGTCGTGCGCGTCTCGCCGTACAGGAAGATCGGGATGTCGGCATTGCGGAAGCGGATGCCCTTGACGAAGGCGCGCAGGTCGGCGATGGCCTTGGCGGCGGCTTCCGGCGAGGAGAACTCCTCGTCGTCGATGGACAGGATGAACGCCGAGGCGCGCGACTGCTGCTGCGCGAACGACGACAGGTCGCCGTAGCTGGTGACGCCCAGCACTTCCATGCCTTCTTCCTCGACGGCCTTCGCCAGCGCGCGGATGCCGAAGCCGGAGGCGTTCTCGGCACGGAAGTCCTCGTCGATGATCACGACGGGAAAGCGGTATTTCATGATGGAAGACTCCCGTCGTACCGGCGGCACGACCACTAGATTTTGGGCAGCGTGACGCCGCTCTGCCCCTGGTACTTCCCGCCGCGATCGCGGTAGGAGGTCTCGCAGACGTCGTCGGCATCGGATTCGAAGAACAGCACCTGGGCCACGCCTTCGTTCGCGTAGATCTTGGCGGGCAGTGGCGTCGTGTTGGAGAACTCGAGCGTGACGTAGCCTTCCCATTCGGGTTCGAAGGGCGTCACGTTGACGATGATCCCGCAGCGCGCGTAGGTCGACTTGCCGAGGCAGATCGTCAGCACGTTGCGCGGGATCCGGAAGAACTCGACGGTCCGGGCCAGTGCGAACGAGTTCGGCGGGATGATGCAGAACTCGCCCTTGACGTCGACAAAGGACTTCGGGTCGAAGTTCTTCGGATCGACGATGGTCGAGTTCAGATTGGTGAACAGCTTGAATTCGTCCGAGCAGCGGATGTCGTATCCATAGCTGGAGGTGCCGAAGGACACGACCCGTTGACCGTTCACCTCCTTGACCTGCCGGGGCTCGAACGGCTCGATCATGCGGTGCTCTTCCGCCATGCGGCGGATCCAGCGGTCGGACTTGATGGACACGGTTCTGGGACTCCCGGTGGCCGCCGCGGCAGCGGCCGAAAAAGAGGCGCGGAGTATAACGGCGCACCTTCGGCCGGTGTCGGGATCATGGACAGGCCCCAGGGGTCGCACCGATGCAAATCTTATAAATCAGGAGTTTGTCGACCTGGTCAGCGAGTTGCTTCCTGCGGCTACGACGCGCCGCCCGACCCCTTCCCGACGGCGCCGGCAGCAAACGCATCGCTATCAGGAGAACTCGAATGCGCAAGACCCTCGCGGCAGTCATCATCGGCGTCGCCCTCCAGACCCTGGCGACCAGTGCGTCCGCCATCACGTCGACGCTCACCTTCGACGGCGACATCTGTCCGGACAGTCTGACGTGCGGCGATTTCGCGCTGATCGACCAGAGCTACGGCGACATCGCCGGCATCGTCGACATCCAGTACGACCGGCTGCTCGGGGACGACAATGGAGAGCATCGCCTGAGCTTCTGGACCACGGGTTACAGCGACCTCACCAACGTCGCCTGGGGTTCCAGCGGTGACGCGGCAGGGACCGCGGAGATCTTCATCAAGCCCCTGGACGGCAATCCGATCACGTTGAAGAGCTTCGACCTCGGCTCCTGGCCCAACACGGATCGGGGTACCCAATTCACCATTCTCGACGGCGACGGCAACATCCTGGTCTCGTCCGGCGCCATCACGATCCTGGGTGCCGTGCGTTCGCACTTCGACATCGACCTCGCCAGCGCCAGCGGCATCCGCATCCAGTGGGGCCCCTCGGCGTACAACGTGGGCATCGACAACGTGGCATTCGAGGTGACCGCCGTTCCGGAACCGCAGGAATACGCCCTGCTGCTGGCCGGTCTGGGGCTGGTGGGCTGGGCGGCGCGCCGACGCTCCCGCTGAGCCCCGCCCCTCAGGGGGCGCTCGTTTGCGACAAGGCCTCCCGCGGGAGGCCTTGTCCATTTCCGGGACGGCTCAGGTGCTCTTCTGAATGACGATCTTCGGGAACACGGCACTCGTGTCCTTGGCGATCGCCGCCACCTTCACGGCCACCCGCCGGCCGATGTCGCGGTAGATCTGCGAGGGCCGGCTGTCCGGATCGGCCACCACCGTCGGTGTGCCGGAATCGGCCTGTTCGCGGATGCGGATGTCCAGCGGCAGCGACCCGAGCAGATCCACGCCGTAGTCCTGCGCCATGCGTTCGCCGCCGCCGGCTCCGAACACGTGTTCCTCGTGGCCGCACTTCGAGCAGACGTGCAGGCTCATGTTCTCGACGATGCCGAGGATCGGGACATTGACCTTCTCGAACATCTTCAGACCTTTGCGGGCATCGAGCAGGGCCAGATCCTGAGGCGTGGTCACGATGACCGCCCCCGTCACGGGAACCTTCTGGGCCAGCGTCAGCTGGATGTCGCCGGTGCCGGGCGGCATGTCGACGATCAGGTAGTCGAGATCCTTCCAGCGCGTGTCCCGGAAGAGCTGCTCCAGGGCACCGGTGGCCATCGGCCCGCGCCACACCATCGGCTGTTCGACGTCGATCAGGAACCCGATCGACATGGCCTGGACGCCGTGGTTCTCCATCGGATCGATCGACTTGCCATCCGGCGACTGGGGCTTCCTGCCCTGCAGGCCCAGCAGGGTGGGCAGCGACGGGCCGTAGATGTCCGCGTCCAGGATGCCGACGCGTGCGCCTTCTGCCGCGAGAGCCAGCGCGAGATTCACCGCCACCGTGGACTTGCCGACGCCGCCCTTGCCCGACGCCACGGCGATGATGTTGCGCACCCCCTCCAGGAGCTTCACGCCGCGCTGCGCCTGGTGCGCCACGATGTGCATGCTGACCTTCACGTCGACCGAACCGACGCCGGGGATCGATTTCAACGCCTGCTCGACGCTCGCACGCACGCTCTCCAGCACGCTCTTCGCCGGGTACCCCAGCACGATGTCGACGCCGACCCGGTCGCCTTCCACACGGAGGTTCCGGGCTTCCTTGCCGCTTACGTAGTCCTTGCCCGTCCACGGGTCGACCAATTCCGCGAGCTTTGCCCGCACCGCTTCCTGCGTCACTGCCATGAACGTACCTCTATGATTTATCGTCGATTTTCAAGGGCGCGGATTGTACACGCTTTGATACAATCGGCTGCTTTCCTGCCGAGTCCCACCCCATGTCCCGCCGTCTCCTGGTCACTTCCGCGCTGCCTTATGCCAATGGCAGCATCCACTTCGGTCATCTGGTCGAGTACATCCAGACCGACATCTGGGTGCGCTTCCAGAAGCTGCAGGGGCACGACGTCCACTACGTCTGCGCGGACGACACGCACGGCACGGCAATCATGCTCCGGGCCGAGAAGGAAGGCATCACGCCGGAACAGCTCATCGACCGCGTGTGGGCCGAGCACAAGCGCGACTTCGACGGCTTCCTGGTCGCCTTCGACAACTACTACACGACCCATTCCGACGAGACGCGCTTCCTGTCCGAGGACATCTACCGCCGGTTGCGCGACCGTGGACTCATAGACGTCCGTTCGGTCGAACAGTTCTACGATCCGGTGAAGGAGATGTTCCTGCCGGACCGCTTCATCAAGGGCGAATGCCCGAAGTGCGGCGCGAAGGACCAGTACGGAGACTCCTGCGAGGTCTGCGGCGCGACATACAGTCCGACCGACCTGAAGAACCCCTACTCGGTCGTGTCGGGGGCTGCGCCGGTGCGCCGCGCTTCCGATCACTACTTCTTCCGCCTGTCGCACGACGACTGCAAGCGCTTCCTCGAGACGTGGACGCAGTCGGGCGATCACTTGCAGGAAGAGGCTCGCAACAAGATCCGCGAATGGTTCGCGCAGGGGCTCAACGACTGGGACATCTCGCGCGACTCGCCCTATTTCGGCTTCGGCATCCCGGACGCGCCGGGCAAGTTCTTCTACGTCTGGCTCGACGCCCCGATCGGCTACCTGGGCAGCTTCCGCCACCTCGCGAACCGGACCGGCCTCGATTTCGCCGCTTTCACGCAGCCCGGCGGCGAGACCGAGATGGTGCATTTCATCGGCAAGGACATCCTGTACTTCCACGCGCTGTTCTGGCCCGCGATGCTCGAGTTCGCCGGGTACCGGACCCCGACGAAAGTCTTCGCACACGGCTTTCTCACGGTCAACGGCGAGAAGATGTCCAAGAGCCGCGGGACGTTCATCACCGCCGAAAGCTACCTCGCGCTCGGGTTGAATCCGGAGTGGCTGCGCTACTACTACGCGGCGAAGCTCGGCCCGAACATGGAGGACATCGATCTCAATCTCGATGACTTCGTGGCCCGCGTGAACAGCGACCTGGTCGGCAAGTACGTCAACATCGCGAGCCGGGCGGCCGGCTTCATCGCGAAGCGTTTCGACGGCAGACTGGCCGGCGGCGACGAGGCGACGTGCGTCGCCTCGCTGCGCGCGCGGGCAGCGACGGTCGCTGGCCTCTTCGACCAGCGGGAATACTCCAAGGCGCTGCGGGAGATCATGCTGGCCGCGGACGAGGTGAACCAGTTCGTCGATCAGGAGAAGCCCTGGGAGATGGTGAAGCGCCCCGAGGCCGCCGAACGCCTGCACTGGGTGTCGACGCAATGCATCGAGGCGTTCCGCCTGCTCACGCTCTACTTGAAGCCGGTGCTCCCGAAGGTGGCTGCAGCCGTCGAAGCCTTCCTCGGCGTCGCCCCGCTCACCTGGGCCGATGCCGCGACGCGGCTGCCCGCCGGTCACGCGATCCAGCCCTACCAGCACCTCATGACCCGCATCGAAGGCAAGCAGATCGACGCGCTGGTCGCCGCCAACACCGAAAGCCTCAAGCCTGCGCCGGAAGTCCACTCCCAGCAGCGGCATGCCCAACATCAGGAGAAGGTCGTGAACGACAACCCCCAGACGGCGCCGGTCGCCGCAGCGCCCGCCGGCGACGCCGGCTTCGTGCCGGCCCCGGTCGCCCCCACCATCACCATCGACGACTTCATGAAGATCGACCTGCGGGTCGCGAAGGTCGTGAAGGCCGAGCACGTCGAGGGTGCGGAAAAGCTCATCAAGCTCACGCTGGACATCGGCTCGGAACAGCGCCAGGTCTTCGCCGGCATCAAGGCCCACTACGAACCCGCCGCCATCGAAGGGCGCCTGGTCCTGATGGTCGCCAACCTCGCACCGCGGAAGATGCGGTTCGGCGAATCGCAGGGAATGATCCTCGCGGCCAGCGGCGAGAACACCGGCGTGTTCCTGCTGGATGTCGACGGCGGCGCACTGCCGGGCATGCGGGCGAAGTGACCGACGCCGTCGTCACGCGACTGCTGTCGATCCGGGGCCGGGTGCAGGGCGTCGGCTTCCGCGATGCGATGTGTGCCGAGGCGACCCGCCTCCAGGTCAGAGGCTGGGTGCGAAATCGACGCGACGGCAGCGTGGAGGCGATGATCCAGGGAACACCGGACCAACTGGCCGCCATGGAGCAGTGGGTGCACCGGGGTCCGCCGGCGGCCCAGGTGCTGCGCGTGGAGGTGACCGAAGGCTACGGTTCGTTCAGCCGGTTCGATCGCTGGCCCACGGCCTGACGGAGCCATCGTAGAATCGGCCGGATCCGGGACCGTTCCCGGAACCACGCGGTCAGGCGCTCCACTCAGGCAGGCGACATGGTCGGAATCCTCATCATCGCGCACGGAACGCTCGGCGAGAGCCTGCTCCACTGCGCCAGCCATGTGATGGGGGGGCGACCCACCCATCTGCTGCAGCTGGGGGTGTCCATCAACGACGATCCGGTCCAGCTGCTGCCGCAAGTCGTGCGACTGATCCGCCAGCTGGACGAGGGCGACGGCGTGCTGATCCTCACGGACGTCTACGGCGCCACGCCGAGCAACATCGCGGCGCGGGCCCTGGTCCCCGGGCGTGTCGAAGGCATCGCAGGGGTCAGCCTGCCGATGCTGGTCCGCGCGCTCACCTATCGAAACGAGCCACTGAAGACAGTGGTGGCCAAAGCCATGTCGGGAGGAGTCGAAGGCGTCTTCAGGATGCCGCCGGCGATCGAGAATGCAGCAACGGGAAGTTGACATCATCAACAAGCTGGGCCTGCACGCGCGGGCGTCGGCCAAGCTGACCCAGCTCGCCAGCAAGTACCAGTGCGAAGTCTGGCTCTCCCGCAACGGGCGGCGCGTCAATGCCAAGAGCATCATGGGCGTCATGATGCTGGCGGCCGCGAAGGGCGCGAAAGTCGACATCGAGACCGACGGTCCCGACGAGGCCGATGCGATGGCGGCGCTCACCGCGCTCATCGCCGAGAAGTTCGGGGAGGCCGAGTAGTGCGCCTCGGGTCGGGTGCCCGGCGCGAGCCCGGCCGCGCCGGCACCGTTCGGCCGGCGGTCTGAATGTCCTTCACCCTCCACGGCATCGGCGTCTCCGGCGGCATCGCCATCGGGCGCGTGCATCTGGTCTCGCACGCCCAGCTCGAGGTCCCCCACATCGAGATCACCGCGGACCAGGTGCCCGCGGAACAGGCCCGCCTGGAGGCCGCGCTCAACAAGGTGCGGCGCGAGCTGTCCGATCTCGCGGATCACATCCCGACCAACGCCCCGGCGGAATTCGAGGCCTTCCTCAACGTCCACCTGATGATCCTCGGCGACGAGACGCTCGCCGAGGCCCCCAAGCAGATCATCGCCTCGCAGCACTGCAACGCGGACTGGGCGCTGAAGCAGCAGATGGAGGCGCTGCTCGGACAGTTCGACCAGATCGACGACCTCTATCTGCGCGAGCGCAAGACGGACGTCGTGCAGGTGGTCGAGCGCGTCCTGCGGGCGCTGATCGTCGACGCCGGCGCCGGTGCGAAGACGCCGCCCCCCGGGGACGGCAGCATTCTCGTCGCGCACGACCTGTCCCCCGCGGACGTGATCCTCTACAAGCAGCACCGCTTCGCGAGCTTCATCACGGACGTGGGCGGCACCACCTCGCACACGGCCATCGTGGCCCGCAGCCTCGGCATCCCGTCGATCGTGGCCCTCCATCACGCTCGCCGCCTGATCCGCGAGAACGAGACGATCATCGTCGACGGCACGCACGGGGTCGTCATCGTCGATCCCGACGAGAAGGTCCTCGAGGAATACCGGCTGCGCCGCCACGAGTGGGAACTCGAACAGCAGAAGCTGCGCCGGCTCACCACGACCCGGGCCGCCGCCATCGACGGCACGCGCATCGAACTGCACGCCAACATCGAGCTGCCCGACGACGTCCATCTGGCGCGCGAGAACGGCGCGGCCGGCGTGGGCCTGTTCCGCACCGAGTTCCTGTACCTGAACCGGCGCGACCTGCCCTCGGAGGACGAACAGTACGAGGCGTACCGTCAGGTCGTGACGGAGATGGGGCGGCTGCCCGTGACGATCCGCACCTTCGACCTCGGCGCGGACAAGGAACTGGACGCGAACGAGCGCGTCGCGCCGAATCCGGCGCTGGGACTGCGCGCCATCCGGCTCTGTCTCGCCGAGCCGGTCATGTTCCACCGGCAGCTGCGCGCCATCCTCCGCGCCTCCGCCCACGGCAAGGTGAAGATCCTCATCCCGATGCTGTCGTCGGTGCACGAGCTGAACCTCTCGCTCGCCGCGGTGGCCGAGGCGAAGCGCAGCCTCGACGAGCAGGGCGCCCCCTACGATCCGGAGATTCAGGTCGGCGGCATGGTGGAAGTCCCGGCCACCGCGCTGTCATTGCCGTCGTTCACCCGCAAGCTCGACTTCCTGTCCATCGGCACCAACGACCTGATCCAGTACACGCTGGCGATCGACCGCACCGACGAGTCCGTGGCACACCTGTACGACCCGCTGCATCCGGCGGTGCTGAACCTCGTCGCCGCGATCATCCAGGGCGGCAAGAAGTCGGCGACGCCCGTGGCGGTCTGCGGTGAAATGGCCGGCGACACGACCCTCACCCGCCTGCTGCTCGGCTTCGGCCTGCGCCAGTTCTCCATGCATCCCGCCAACCTGCTGGCCGTGAAGCAGGTCGTGCTGAAGACCGATCTCGACGAGGTCACGGCCCTGACGAAGCGCATGCTGAAGCTCGACGATCCCGAGAAGCTGCGCTCGCTGCTCGACCGGATGAACGCGCTGTAGCGCGTCGCAGCCGATGCAGATCGACACCGAGAGCCTTGCGCGCCATCTGACCCGGCAGCTCGCCCCGCTGTACGTCGTGTACGGCGAGGAGACACTGCTGGCCATCGAGGCCGCGGACCGCATCCGGGCGGCCGCGCTGGCCCAGGGCTACACCGAGCGCGAGGTGCTGACGGTCGAACCCGGGTTCGAGTGGCGGCGCCTGTGGGCGGCCGGCGCGAGCCTGTCCCTGTTCGCCCAGCAGCGGCTCGTGGAATTGCGCTTCTCCACCGGCACGCCCGGCGCCGAAGGCGGTGAAGCGCTGATCCAGTACGCCGCCGCGTTGCCGCAGGACACGCTCACCCTCGTCACGCTCCCCAAGCTCGAGCGCAAGACGCGCGAGACGAAATGGTTCGTCGCGCTGGAATCGGCCGGCATCGCCGTCGAGGCCCGCAAGGTCAACCTGAGCGAGTTGCCGGCCTGGCTCGCGGCGCGTCTGAAGAGCCAGGGCCAGTCCGCCGATGCTGCGACGCTCGAGTTCCTCTGCGCCCGTGTCGAAGGCAACCTGCTGGCGGCCCATCAGGAGATCCGCAAGCTCGGCCTGCTGTTTCCCGCAGGACCGCTGTCGCTCGACGCGGTCCGGGAAGCCGTCGTGGACGTCGCCCGGTACAACGTGTTCGATCTGGGGCCAGCGGTGCTGAACGGCGAAGCCGTGCACTTCGTCCGCATGCTCGACGGCCTGCGCGGCGAAGGCGAGGGGCTGCCCCTGATCCTCTGGGCGCTGGCCGAGGAGGCGCGGACGCTGCTGCGCATCCGTGCGGCCACCGAACAGGGCGTCCCCATCGCGCAGGCCATGCGCGACGCCCGGGTCTGGGGCGAACGCCAGAAGGGTATCCCGAAGGCCTTGCGCCGCGTGGATACGCCGCGTCTGGAAGCCGCGCTCCGGCACGCAGCCCGCATCGACCGGATGATCAAGGGCATCGGGCGAGGCGATCCGTGGGACGAGTTGCGACAGCTCGGCCTGCGGCTGGCGGATCCCCGCAAGGCGGTGCTGGCCGACATCGGCGCCTGAGGGGCGGCCGGCCGCGCGCCTGACGAAACAGCGTCGGCCGGGACGACGACTCAGGCTAAAATCCGGACGTTACCTCCCTCCCGCCCTCGTCACCCATGGACGTCCAGAGTTACATGCATGGCATCGGCCGCGCCGCCCGTGCCGCATCGCGCCACATGGCCCGTGCCGAGACCCGCGCCAAGGATCACGCCTTGCTCACCATCGCCGCCGCCATCGAACGCGACCGGGCGCGCCTGCTCGCCGCCAACGCGGAAGACGTGGCGCAGGCCAAGGCCAAGGGGCTCGAGCCGTCGATGGTGGACCGCCTCTCGCTCAGCGAGAAGAGCGTCGCGACCATGGCGCAGGGCGTGCGCGAAGTCGCACAGCTCACCGATCCGATCGGCGAGATCTCCGACCTGCGCTACCGCCCCACCGGCATCCAGGTCGGCCGCATGCGGGTGCCTCTCGGCGTCATCGGCATCATCTACGAAGCCCGGCCCAACGTGACCGCCGATGCCGCGGCGCTGTGCCTGAAGAGCGGCAACGCGACGATTCTCCGGGGCGGCTCGGAAGCCATCCGGTCGAACCAGGCCATCGCCGCCTGCGTGCAGGAAGGGTTGCGCACCGCCGGACTGCCCGAGTCCGCCGTGCAGGTCATCGAGACCACCGATCGCGCGGCGGTCGGCGAACTGATCACGATGAAGGACTACGTCGACGTGATCGTGCCGCGCGGCGGCAAGGGGCTCATCGAACGCATCAGCAACGAATCGCGCATCCCCGTCATCAAGCACCTGGACGGCATCTGCCACGTCTACATCGACGAGGACGCCAATTTCGAGAAGGCCGTGCGGGTCGCCGACAATGCCAAGACCCAGCGCTACGGCACCTGCAACACGATGGAGACGCTGCTGGTGCACGCGGCCATCGCCCCGCGCATCCTCCCGACGCTCGGTCAGGTCTACGGCGAGAAGGCGGTGGAGCTGCGCGGCTGCGAACGTGCCCGCCGCCTCGTGCCCGCGATGAACGAAGCCACGGAGCAGGACTGGTACACCGAGTACCTGGCCCCGATCCTCAGCGTGCGCATCGTCGATTCGCTCGACGAGGCCATCGACCACATCAACACCTTCGGTTCGCTGCACACGGACGCGATCATCACCGAGAGCGTCACGCGGGCGCGGCGGTTCCTGCGCGAGGTCGATTCGAGCTCCGTGATGGTCAACGCCTCCACGCGCTTCGCCGATGGCTTCGAATACGGCCTCGGGGCGGAGATCGGCATCTCCACCGACAAGCTGCATGCGCGCGGCCCCGTGGGCCTCGAAGGGCTGACGTCGCTCAAGTACGTGGTGTTCGGCGACGGCCACATCCGGACCTAGGCGATGGCCTCCTGGACCTGGTTGCGCCACGCCCCCTGGGGTGAAATCGTCAAGGCGGCCGCACGCGTGCCGGAGTTCGTGCGCGATCTGCGCAAGGGCGGCGATGACGACGAGGCCCCGACCCCGCCCCGGCCGACCGCCGCCGCGGAGGCCCCATCGGACATCTCCCAGCTCAAGTTCGAACTCGAACTGCTGAAGTCCAACATCGACAAGCTGCGCGGCCACTCCGAAGCCCAGGGCCGCGCGATGGAAGAACAGGCGCGAGCGCTGGCGGAGAGCTTCAATGCCATCTCCGCCCGCCTGCGCACCGTCACGTGGCTCGCCGCGGCGGCGCTGGCGGCGGCGCTCGCCGCCCTCGCCTTCGCGCTGTGGCGCTGACGCCCCTCATCGAGAACAGGAGCAGACGTTGAGCAATCTGGTCGAAGTACGGGTCCCGGACATCGGTGACTTCAAGGACGTGCCGATCATCGAGTTGATGGTCAAGGTGGGCGACACCGTCAAGGTGGAGGATCCGCTCGTCTCGCTGGAATCCGACAAGGCGACGATGGAAGTCCCGTCCTCGACCGCCGGCACGATCCGCGAGATCAAGGTGAAGCTCGGCGACAAGGTGTCGCAGGGCACCCTGATCGTCGTCGTCGAAGCCGAAGGCGCAGCCGCGGCCACCGCGCCTGCCGCTGCAGCACCTGCCGCTGCAGCGCCTGCCACCGCGGCCCCCGTCGCGTCCGCTCCCGCCCCGGCGCCGGCGGTGAGCCCGTCGACCGTCCGCGGCGACCTGCACGTCGACGTCGTCGTGCTCGGCTCCGGCCCCGGCGGCTACACCGCCGCCTACCGCGCGGCCGATCTGGGCAGGAAGGTCGCCATGATCGAGCGCTATGCGTCGCTCGGCGGCATCTGCCTGAACGTCGGCTGCATCCCGTCCAAGGCCCTGCTGCACGCCGCGAAGGTCATCTCGGAAGCGGAGGAGATGTCGCACTTCGGCGTGAAGTTCGGCAAGCCCGAAGTCGACATCGCGGCCCTGCGCGGCTGGAAGGAAGGCGTCGTGGGCCGCCTCACCAAGGGCCTCGCCGGTCTCGCGAAGCAGCGCAAGGTCGAGGTCGTGCACGGCGTCGGCAAGTTCGCGTCGCCCAACCTCATCGAGGTCACGGCCGCCGACGGCACGAAGAAGACGGTCTCGTTCGACCACTGCATCATCGCGGCGGGCTCGTCCGTCGCGCGCATCCCCGGTTTCCCGTACGACGATCCGCGCCTCATCGATTCCACCGGCGCGCTGGCGCTCGCGGACGTTCCCGAGCGGATGCTCGTGATCGGCGGCGGCATCATCGGCCTCGAGATGGCCTGCGTGTACGACGCGCTCGGCGCGAAGGTGACCGTGGTCGAACTGATGGACGGCCTGATTCCCGGCGCCGACCGCGACCTCGTCAAGCCCCTGCAGAAGCGTCTGGAGAAGCGCTACGAAGCCATCCTGCTGAAGACCAGGGTCGCGAAGCTCGAAGCCACGGCCGAGGGCCTGAAGGCCACGTTCGAGGGCGACGGTGCGCCGGCCCCGCAGGTGTACGACCGCGTGCTCATGGCCGTGGGCCGCCGTCCCAACGGACGCGAGATCGGCGCGGACGCCGCCGGCGTCACGGTGAACGAGCGCGGCTACATTCCGGTCGACAAGCAGCAGCGCACCAACGTGCCGCACATCTTCGCGATCGGCGACGTCTGCGGCGAACCGATGCTCGCGCACAAGGCCACGCACGAAGGCAAGCTCGCCGCCGAGATCATCGCCGGCCACAAGGGCGCCTTCGACGCCCGCACCATCCCGTCGGTGGCCTACACCGATCCGGAAGTCGCGTGGATGGGGCTCACCGAGACGCAGGCCAAGGCGCAGGGCATCGAGTTCGAGAAGGCGTCGTTCCCCTGGGCCGCGAGCGGCCGTGCGCTCGCCACGGGCCGTGACGAGGGCATGACGAAGCTGCTGTTCGACAAGAACACGAAGCGTCTGCTCGGCGCGGGCATGGTCGGCCCGAACGCCGGTGAACTCATCGCCGAGACCGTACTGGCGCTGGAGATGGGCGCGGACGCCGAGGACATCGGCCTGACGATCCACCCGCACCCGACCCTGTCCGAGACCGTGTTCTTCGCCGCCGAGATCGCGGAAGGCAGCATCACCGACCTCTACATGCCGAAGAAGCGCTGACCGTGTCGCTCCTGTCGGCTCCGGGCTTCGTCCCGCTCATCGCGCCCGCCGGGGAGATCCGCGGCGAGGCGTGGTGGTTCGTGTTCCGCGGCAACAACCTCCTCGTCCACCGCGACGACAGCCGGGTCGAGGTGCCGCACGTCGAGCACCCGTCGCAACTCGGCATGCAGCCCCTGCGCACGCAGTATCTCGGCACGCTGCACGGCCGGCACTGCTTCTCCGCCGAATGCGAAGAAAGCATCGAGCCGCCCGAACACCTGCGCTTTGCCGGGCTGCGCAGCCTGTTCGGCGTCATCGACGACGCGACCTTCCTGCTCGCCGGCCGCGCCATGCAGATCGTCGACTGGGAACGCTCCCATCAGTTCTGCGGCCGCTGCGGCACGCCGACGGAGCGCAAGGAAGGCGAACGTTCGCGCGTGTGCCCGAGCTGCGGACAGACACACTATCCGCGGCTCGCGCCGGTCGCGATGGCACTGGTCCGCCGCGGCCGGGAACTGCTGCTCGCGCGTTCACCGCATTTCCCGCCGGGCATGTTCAGCGCGCTGGCCGGCTTCGTCGAACCGGGCGAGAGCATCGAGGACTGCCTCGTTCGCGAGGTGCAGGAGGAAGTCGGCGTCGAAGTCACGAACCTGCGCTACTTCTCCAGCCAGCCGTGGCCGTTTCCGCACTCGCTGATGATCGCGTTCAACTGCGACTGGGTGCGGGGCGACATCGTGCCGCAACCGGGCGAGATCGAAGCCGCCGACTGGTTCACGCCCGAGCGGCTGCCGCCGCTGCTGCCGCATCGCCTGAGCATCGCGCGGCGGCTCATCGATGCGACGCTGGCCGAGATGACCGGCTCGGGCCGCTGACGCTCCGGCGTCTCCCTTCCGTTTCGGGGGCCGAGGGCCCCGCCACCGCATCACAGGATCCATCGCCATGCTCGTCATCTGGGGTCGCGACAATTCCGTCAACGTGCAGAAGGCCCTCTGGGTCGCCGAGGAGATCGGCCTGCCCTATCGACGCATCGATGCCGGCGGCGCGTTCGGGGTCGTCGACACCCCCGAGTACCGCAGGCTCAATCCGAACGGACTCGTCCCGACGATCGACGACGACGGCTTCATCCTGTGGGAGTCCGGCGCGATCGTGCGCTACCTCGCGGCGAAGCATTCACCGGGCACCCTGTGGCCGACGGACCTCCGGGTGCGGGCCGAGGCCGATCGCTGGATGGACTGGAAGAACACCACGTTCTGGCCGGCCATCCGTCCCCTGTTCTGGAACCTGATCCGCACACCCGTCGAGCAACGCGACCCGAAGGCGATGGAGGATTCGCGCCTCGCCACCATCGACGTGCTGAAGCGCCTGGAAGCCCGCCTCGACGACCGGCGCTACCTCGCGGGCGACACCTTCACCATGGGCGACATCCCCGTCGGCTGCGGCGTCTGGCGCTGGTTCGCGCTGCCGATCGAGCGGCCGGCATTCCCGAACGTGCGCCGCTGGTTCGACGCCCTCTGCGAGCGGCCCGCCTTCCTGAAGGTGGTGCGGACACCGCTGTCCTGACGCGGAAGCCGCCATGCCGTCGACCGGACTCGGGCACGATCTGCCGCGACTGCGCACCGCATGGATGGCGATCGGCTGGTCGGGCGTGCTGATCGTGGCGGTGATGTCGCTGGTGCCGCGACCGCCGGAACTCGGCATCGAGCACGGGGACAAGGTCCAGCACCTGCTCGCCTACGGGTCGCTGATGCTGTGGTTCGCGCAGGTCCGTGTGGAGCGCGGGGCCCGCCGGGTGACGGCGCTGGCGCTGGTGGCCATGGGCATCGGTCTCGAATTCGCCCAGGGCATGACGGGCTACCGCACCTACTCGTACGCCGACATGGCTGCGAACACCACGGGCGTGATCCTCGGATGGCTTGCAGCGCCGCCGCGCCTCCCCAACGCGTATCGACGCCTGGCGCGACGGCTCGCACCGCCGGGCACGCCGGACTGATTCCCGCGCGGCACGAAGTCCGGCCGCGTCGCCCGCAGCTTCCCGCAGACAGCGTCAGCGCGCGGCGGTGCCCATCGCGTCGAGCTCCCGCTGCGACCAGAAGTACTCGACGAATTCCTGCACGCCCGTCGCGAGCGACGCCTCGAAGGCCGCGCGCGCCTTGTCCGACTCGCCCTTGATCAGGTGGTACTGCCCCAGGTAGTACCAGGCTTCGCAGGCCTGGTCCCGTTCGACGCGCGGATCCTGCGTCGATGCGGCGTGCAGCATCTCATCCGGCGTGATCCGCCCGGAATAGAGTTGCAGGATGGGCATGGGCCAGGTGCGCGCCTGCACGCGATCGAGCACATTGCCCGCGAGCGTCTGCCAGTTGTCGTTGCCGCCCCGGCCGATCGTCATCGCCGTCCAGATCACGCCGTAGAGCGTCTCGTCGGCACGGGCGGCATGCAGTCCGCGTCCGAAGAAGTTCGCGGCCTCGTCGAACGCTCCGCGCTTCATCGCGAGCGACCCCTTTCCCCGGTAGGCCCAGAAATCGGCTGAGCGCAACCCGAGGGCGAATTCGAGATCCGAGTTGGCTTCCGCATCGCGCCCGAGCTTCTCGTAGGTGTAGGCGCGGTCCACGTAGTGCGAGACCTCGGTCGGCGCGAGGTCGATGGCTTCGCTGAAATCCCGCACGGCTTCCTCGTTGTGGTTCAGGTTGCTGTACGCCGCGCCGCGCTCGTGCAGGTAGCGTTCGCGGTCGGCCTCCGACGCGTTCGCATCGCCGAGGCGAGCCGTCATGTCGTCGATCGTGCTCTGATACCTGGCCGCCACCGAACGAGTCACGTCGGCGTAGTCCGCGGCGCCCGCCGATCCCGTCATGCAGATGACGGCCAGGACCGCCGCCGACCACCACTGTCCTGTGACCCTGAACGTCATGAGGCCTTTCCTCCGGAATGCGCCGCGACCTCCGGAACGGTGCCACGCGCGCATCGATGGGGCAGCGTAGCGCGGAGTCCCGAAGCCGCGCAATCGGCGTCGCAGTCGCCGGCCGCACGTCCGTTCGGACCCGACCCGGACGTTTTCCGGGTGAATCCTTCAGTGCGAATCCGGCCGGCTGCGCCGCATCCGGCCGGCGCGAGCATGGATCCGTGCGTCGCCAAGACGCGACAAACCGGAGAGGCATCATGAAGACTTCCACGGCAGTGACCGTGCTGTTGGCGGCATTGGCAGCACCCGCCGGCGTTCCCGCTTTCGCCGACGACGATCCGATCCGCATCACGGGCGGCGAGAAGCGCACCGTCGGCGACTACGCCTGGGCGGCGGGCAAGGTGTGCTTCTCGATCCAGCGGGACGACGGCCGCCCCGGCACCGTCAAGATGTGGCTGAACGGCCTGTCCGACGTGCACCGGCGTTCCTACGTGGGCAATGCGTGCTTCCAGGTGCTCGGGTTCGCCCGCATCCGCGCCAGCGATGCCGCGGACGGACCGGTGACGATCCGGGTGATCCGCGACACCGTCGCCAGTGTCCCTTTCCTGGGGCACGTGCGTTGAGACCCGGAAACTTTCCGGGTCCGGCACGCTTCGTGAGCGGTACCGTCCTCTCGACTCCCTGCACCGTGGAGGCATGACATGCCCGACACCCTGTATCTCGCCATCGCCGAGCGGACCTCCGCCCAGGCGGCCGCGCAGATGTCACTGCCGACGTACGACCCCGACTACGTCCTCAAGCTCGCGAAGGGGGACAAGCCGACGCCGCCGGAACTGCGCGAGCGCATCCGCAGCGTCGTGCAGCTCCACCTCTTCTCCCGGAAGCGGCTGCGCGATCTGGACGAGGCCGTGAGCCTGCGACGCGAAGGCATCCTGTTCCTGCCGGCCGGGCAGCAGCTCCTCGACCGCACCCGCGAGGCCCAGTCACTCGGCCGCGACACCACCCTCGACCCCCGTCTGCGCGTCCAGTACCTCTGGATCGCCATGACGGGGTGCTTCCGCCTCGCACGTCCGCAGGCGCCGGGGGCAGGCTTCCAGGCCCACTATCTCGAGACCGTCTGCCTGATGGCCGACGAGATGGCGAAACTCGCACTGGAGCACTACGGCGAGACGAGTCCGTGGTTCCATCTGGCGCGCGTCAACCAGTCGAGTGCGCGCTATCAGTTGCTCGCATCCCAGGGGGCCCTGTCTCCCGAATTTCTCGCGCAGGGACACGCCATCTGCCGCGCGGCGGCGGTCGATTGCCCCTGGTGGGTGGAAGTGCATCGCGACGCCGTGGAGTACGCGGCGTCGCTGGGCAACGACATCGCGCGGGACGAGGACCTGATGCGCCTGTGCCAGGCCGCCCGCAACCGGCCCGCCGGATGGGTGGTGAGCATCGCGCAGCAGGGCATGGAGCCCGCGGCGATGGACCACATCCGGCGCAGTCCGATCTTCAGCTTCCTGGAACGGCTCGTGGACGAGGACCGCAAGCGGCTGCGCGCCGTCTCGCGGGTCGATCGTCGCCTGCTCGAAACGCTCCAGGACCTCGCCCAAGCGGCGCAATGAGGGGGACCGCCGAATGAAGATCACGATGAAGATGCTGACGCTGGCCCTCGCGCTGAACCTCGCGGTTCCGGCCTTCGCCCACGCGGGCCCCGGGATCACCACCACCGCAGCGGCCGTCTGCGACCAGACGGCCCCCGCAGCGCCGGGGTTCTACGGGTAGGACCGGAAACGTTCGGTCCTTGCCGTTCGCGCACCGGGATCGGGCACGGCAGCGGGTGGGAATGCACCACGCCGGGCGACGCCGGTCCGTCGGAAGGCGCGTGGAACGATCCGGAGACGTGCCGCCGTTCCTCGGGGTCGAGCGGGCGCAAGGACCCCGTCCTCGCGCTTGCCCGACCCTCGCAGCCATCGCATCCGCGCCGGTGCCGTCGCGGTCTCCCGCACTACACTACCGCCTCCCCTGAACCGACAGCGGATTCGTCCGCGCCCGCCTGCCATGACAGACGGTGCTCCTGCCGGCACGTCCGTGACTGCCGCATCGATCGACGCGATCTACCGCGCCGAGTCGCGCCGCGTCCTCGCCACGCTGATCCGGCTGCTGGGCGATTTCGACCTCGCCGAAGAGGCGCTGCAGGACGCGTTCCGCGCCGCTCTCGAGCAATGGCCCGCGGACGGACTGCCGGCGAATCCCCGCGCCTGGCTCGTCTCCACGGGGCGCTTCAAGGCCATCGACGGCATCCGGCGCCGTGCGCGCTTCTCGCCGCTCGACGATCATGCCGAGCTGATCGAATCGCTCGCCGACGACCGGGCCGGCACCGACCCCGACGCGATCGAGGACGACCGCCTGCGCCTCGTGTTCACCTGCTGTCATCCGGCCCTCGCACCCGATGCGCAGATCGCCCTGACGTTGCGTGAGGTCTGCGGCCTGACGACCGAAGAGATCGCGCACGCCTTCCTGCTGCCGGCGCCCACGCTGGCGCAGCGCATCGTGCGGGCCAAGGCCAAGATCCGCGACGCGCGTATCCCGTACCAGGTCCCGGAGGCCGCATCGCTGCCCGAGCGCCTCGCCAGCGTCCTGCGGGTGATCTACCTCGTCTTCAACGAAGGCTATTCGGCATCGGCGGGCGAATCGGTCACGCGGCACGACCTGTCCGCAGAAGCCATCCGGCTCGCGCGCCTGCTCGTGGAGATGCTGCCGGCGCCGGAAGCCACCGGACTGCTCGGCCTGCTGCTGATTCAGGAATCCCGCCGTGCCGCGCGCGCGACACCCGAAGGCGATCTCGTGCTGCTCGAGGACCAGGATCGTTCGCGCTGGGATCGCAGGCTCATCGCCGAGGGCATCGGACTCGTGGAACGTGCGCTGCGGTCGCGCCGGTTCGGCCCCTATGCGCTGCAAGGCGCCATCGCGGCCGTCCACGCGGAAGCGCCCTCGGCAAGCGACACCGACTGGGCGCAGATCGTCGGACTCTACGACGCCCTGCTCCGCCTGGAGCCTTCCCCGGTCATCGAACTGAACCGGGCCGTGGCCCTGGGCATGTGGCAGGGGCCGGCCGCGGGCCTCGCGCTGGTGGACGGGCTGCTGTCGCAAGGCGGCCTGCGCGACTATCACCTGGCGCACGCCGTACGCGCCGAGTTCTGCCGCCGGTTGGGTCGCGTGCAGGAGGCGCGTGAATCCTTCGAACGAACGCTGGCGCTGGCCCGGCAGGAACCGGAGCGCCGGTTCATCCGGCGCCGCCTCTCCGAATTGCCGCCTCCGTAGACCTTTTTCTTCAGCGGACTGTCGATCGGCGCGGGCGCCGATCGACCAGATCTCGAACCTCGAGCGTGCAGGAGACCCCGATGAAATACCTCTGTCTCGTCTACTACGATGAATCCCGGGTGTATGACCGGATGTCGAGCGCCGACTGGAAGGGCCTCGTGAGCCAGTGCCTCGCCTATGGCGCGGACGTGCGCGGTTCCGGCCACTTCGTCGACGGGGCGGCGCTCCTGCCGACGAAGACGGCGAAGACCGTCCGGGTCCGGGACGGACGTGCCGCCGTGACGGACGGGCCGTTCGCCGAAACGAAGGAGCAGCTCGCGGGCTTCTATCTCTTCGAAGCGCGCGACCTGAACGAGGCGATCCAGGTCGCGTCGCGGATTCCGCCGGCACGCCTCGGCAGCATCGAGGTGAGGCCGGTCCGCGACGACCGCGCCGCCGGGGCTGCCTGATGCGCGCACGTGGAGGAGATCCCCGATGAAATTCGTCTGTCTCGTCTACGCCGACGATGCCGTCATGCCGGCCGCCGACATGCCCGCCCGAGCGGGTATCGCCTGCCTGGCACGCCAGTCGTTGTACGGCACCGATACCGCCACCACGCTCCGGGTGCGCAACGGTCGACTGTCGCTGGCCGACGGCCCGGTCGTCGACACCGTCCCGCCCCTGACGCGGGTGTTCGTCATCGACGCCGTCGACGAGGCCGCAGCGTTGGCCTGGGCTGCGGCACTTCCCGATGCCGCGAACGGCAGCGTGGAAGTGCGTCCCGTCCGGGATCTTCTGGCCGAATAGCCCGGGCCTGCCGATCTCCACGAATATTCCGTCGCGCGCCTGTCGAATCCCCGCGTCCCGGTTCGACCAGCGGACAGGAAGGCTCGAATCGTCGAGCCGCGCCGTTTTCCCACCCCGGAGGAATGAGCCATGTCCATCCAGCCCTACGTCTTCTTCAACGGCCGCTGCGAAGAGGCCATCGCGTTCTACCGCAGCGCCCTCGGCGCCGAAGTCGTGATGCTCATGCGCAATCGCGAAAGCCCGGATCCGCCGCCGCCCGGCTGCCTGCCGCCCGGATCGGAAGACAAGATCATGCATGCGGAGATCCGCATCGGCGGCTCGTCGGTGCTGGTGTCGGACGGCATGGCCGACGGCAAGCCCGAGTTCCGCGGCTTCTCGCTCTCGCTGACGGTCGCCTCGCCCGCCGAGGCGGAGCGGAAATTCAACGCGATCGCGGAAGGCGGGTCGGTAACGATGCCGCTCGGCAAGACCTTCTTCTCGCCGGCGTTCGGCATGGCGACCGACCGCTTCGGCGTGCCGTGGATGGTGTACGTGGCCCCCTGATTCCCGCAGACGACGACGAGGAACCCCGATGCGATTCATGCTGCTGATGATCCCCAAGGGCTACGAGACCGCCGAACCCGGCACCCTGCCCGAGGGCGATCGCGTCGCCGAGATGATGAAATTCAACGAGGACCTGCTGACATCGGGTGCCCTCATTTCCTGCGAGGGCCTGCATCCCGTGTCGATGGGCGCGCGCGTGTCCTTCGCCACCGGCAAGCCGGTCGTCACGGACGGCCCGTTCGTCGAGACGCACGAAGTGCTCGGCGGCTACTGGCTGATCGACGTGCCGTCGAAGGCCGATGCCATCGCCTGGGCGAAGCGCTGTCCCGGCTCGCCGGAGGAGACGATCGAGATCCGCCAGGTGATGGAGATGGCGGACTTCCCCGAGGAGACGCAGAAGGCCGCGGAAGGCTTCGTCGAGATGCAGACGAGGAAAGCGTAGTCCCTGTCATCGGACGGACGCGGCGCTCGGACGTCCGTCCGTCATCAACCCGCCACCTGGAGTCACTCCGTCATGCAAACGATCGGTCCCTGTCTGTGGTTCAACGGCACTGCCGAGGCCGCCGTGAACTTCTATGTCGCGCTCTTCGAGAACGCGAAACTGCTCGGCACCACGCGCTATCCCGAAGGCCTTCCCGGCAAGGCCGGCGAGGTCATGAGCCTCGAGTTCGAACTCGCGGGCGAGAAGTTCCTCGCCCTCAATGCCGGACCGGAATTCGGGTTCACGCCGGCGATCTCCTTCGCCGTCCAGTGCGACACGCAGGCCGAGGTGGACCGCCTGTGGGAGGCGCTGTCGGCGGGCGGCGTCGCGATGCCGTGCGGCTGGGTGACCGATCGCTTCGGCGTGACCTGGCAGGTCGTGCCGCGCATGTTGCCGCAGGTCTTCAAGGGACCGGACGGACCGGCGAAGCAGCGTGCCATCGCCGCGATGATGCAGATGACGAAGCTGGAGATCGCGCCGCTCGAACGGGCGCTCCGCGGCGAGTGATGCCGACGATGAACACGCTTCACCACTCGATTGCGATCCGGGCCCCGCTGCCGCGCGTGTGGGACACCATGCTGTCCAAGCCGACCTACGAGCAGTGGACGGCCGCCTTCTGCGAAGGGTCGACCTACGAGGGTTCGTGGGAGACGGGCGCGTCGCTGCGATTCCTCACGCCCGACGGCATGGGCGTGTCGTCGACGATCGCCGAGAACCGACGGTATCAACGGGTGTCGATCCGCCATCGCTGCGAGATCCGCGGCGGCGCCGAAGTGACCGAGGGCGAAGGCGCGCACCGCTGGGCCGGCGCGCGGGAGACCTACGAGTTCAGGGCGCTGGACGACGGCACCGAGGTGACGGTCGAGATGCGCGCCCCGCCCGAGTACGAAGCGTTCCTGCGCGACACGTGGCCGAAGGCGCTGGCGATCCTCAAGACGCTCTGCGAAGACGGCATGCCCCTGAAGGCTCCCGACATGGCGTCGCGTCGATCAGCGGCCGGCTGATCGGCGCGTGCGCCGCAGGCGCATGCCCATCAGCACGAGGCCGGCACCGATCAATGCCCATTGTTCCGGCTCCGGCACCGCGGCAACGTTGAGTCCGATTGCGCCGCCGGGTCCGAACTGCAAGTCGTCCAGCGTCCACCCGAGGCCGGTGTGATCCACCAGGGTCGCAAAGTTGCCCGTGACCGCGCCCTCCACGCGCAGGAACGCGAAGACGTCTCCCGCGTCGGGCACGAAGCCGTCGATCGCCACCAGTTCGAGAATGCCGCCGTCGAGATCCATGTCGCCGAGCACGTGGAGCACGTCGTAACCGGTGCCGGGGGCATGGCCGCCCAACTCGATGACGAGACGGCCGCCGCTCGATCCGAAGCCGCTGGGATTCGTGAAACCGAAATCACCGTCGATCGTGAGGATGCCGGGCGAGTTGCCGGGGCTGACCGTCCCGAGGTTGACGACTCCGCCTCCCGCCGGATTGGTGGCCTCGATGGTGCCGTTGCCGTTCAGGAAGTCGTTGCGGCCCACGTAGACGTAGCCCGGGGAGTAGAACGTCGGCGCGCCCTCGAACAGCGGTATGGACCGGTCGCCCGTCACACGCACGACGCCGCCGTCGCGCACCGTGAGCGTTCCGGTGCCGCTGCCGTAGGGATTGTGATCGCCGTAGTTGAGTTCGAAGTAGTCCGCACCGACGTAGACATTGCGGGCATGCAACAGACCGCCGCCTTCCACCACCGCCTGCGCACTCGCGGTCTCGGATCCGTTCCCCAGGTTGAGGTCATGGCTCACGATCATTTCACCGGTCACCGTGAGCTTGGCCGCGCCCTGCACACCGAGGCTGGCGTAGCCGTGCACGAACAGCCGGCTGCCGCTTCTGACTTCCACGGCCGCGCTGCTGCCCTCGCGCTGTGCGCCCTGAAGCACGACCATGCCCCAGGCGCCGGTCGTCTCGGGCCGGCCGACATGCAGATCGGTGAGCCCGCCGACGAAGAGCTCGCCGTGGCTGCCCGCATCGCTGCCGAGAGCCAGGAATTCGTCGACGTGCACGGACCGCGCTTCCCGGGACAGGGGCGTCGAACTGTCGTTGCGGGCCGCCCGCTGCGACGTCTCGAAGGTGCCGTTGCCGGCATTCATGCCGACCGTGGCCGTGCGCACGAACAGTCGTGCATCCTTGCCGATGTCGACCCGCCCGCCGCCGCCGACCTCCAGGGTGTCCGCCGTGATGGTGCTGGTGAAGAGGCCGAGCTGGCCGCGCATCCGGATGTCGGTGAACGAGGCCGTGGAGGCATGCAGGAACACGTCCGCATGCGGGATCGACCAGCCGCCGGGCGTCGATCCCCACTCCGGATTGAAGTGGCGCTTGGCGTCGACATCGAGATCCGGTGCTCGCCCCACGGCGCCCAGCGTGCTCTGGAAAAGCGTGAGCATGCCGGACCCGCCGCCGTGGTTCACCTCGATGAGCCCCGAGTGGACCCAGTTCACGCCGTCCATCACCACGTCGAGGTGATGGATCCGGTCGTCCAGCAACGGCAGGCCGGGCGCAATCTCGACGCGACCGGCGCTCACCAACCCCATGTGCTGGAAACGGGCGCTCATGCTCGCGAGGTATTCGTCGACCAGGACCGGATAGTTCGGATGGAAAGGCGTGGAGATCGCCGCCTGGGCAAGCGAGGGAGGCGCGATGGTCAGCGTGGCGCCGCGCGTCGCATCGCCGCTGCGGCCGCAGCGGCTGTCGACGAAGCCGCCGCAGATCGACGAGCCGCCATACAGCTTCAGTCCGCCGACCGCCCAGTCGACGGCGTTCATGTTGACCGACCGCGCCCGGCCGATCACCGCGGTGTCGAGCGCGGTGGGCAGACCGTCGCTCCAGATGTTGTCGTACCAGTACGGATCCGGAGCGGAATCGCCGAGCCATGTGGTCTCGATGGCGGACGCGCCGGTACTCAGGGCCAACAGGATGCCGAGGGCCGTGGCACGCAGGCGAAGCGGGGTGAATTCGCGGAGGCTGCGGCGTGACTCGCGGCGCGCGCGCGGAGGTGGGTTTCATTCGGTGTCTCCCCGGGGGCCGGCCGTGGCTGGCTGGTGGTGGTCTTGTGCGTGACCACGAACAAGGCAAGCCCTGTACCCTGAGCCCGCCGACCCGGAATTTCCCTCGTGGTTATGAGGGATTCTCCTGCGGGAACGATGTCGCCGCGCCACCGGCGTCAGATTTCTCGACGGTGCCGCGAACGGGCAGACGAGTGCCGCAGATCCTGCATCGACCGGTTTCTCGTGCTCGCGCCGCTGAGCCCAGTCGATCGATCGACTCACGCCGGATGCCGTCGTTGATCTGTGGCAAACCCGCCACGGGGCGATGGGCGACACTCGCGCGATCCACTGCTTGTCGTCCACGGGAGCCCGCCATGAATCGCCGCACCCTCTTGCAGTTCACCGGCGCTGTCCTCGCCGCAAGCGCCGTTTCGACGGCCGCTGCCGCCGAGCACGATCACCACAACCACGGCGCCGGCCACGCCTCGCTGGTCACGGCCGCCGCCGCCTGCGTCGCCCGCGGCGAAATCTGCCTCGACCACTGCCTCTCCTCATTGGCGAGCGGTGACACGAGTCTCAAGGGATGCGCGCAGAGCGTGAACGAGATGCTCGCGGTCTGCGGCGCACTGCGCAGCGTGGCCGCGCAGAACGCCAGGTCCCTGGGCGCGATCGCGCGTATCGCGCACGACGTGTGTCTCCGCTGCGAGGAGGAATGCCGCAAGCACGAGAAGAAGCACACCCAGTGTCGGGACTGCGCCGAGGCGTGCGCCGCCTGCGCGAAGGAATGCAAGGCCGTCATGGCCTGACACCGCGCACGGAACGGCCGGGTCGTCGTCCGCTGACACCGATCGATCGGTGCGGATCGACACGGCGCACTCGCGCGTGACCACGTCCGGGATCACCGACCTTCGTCTTGCTCCGATGCCTCTCCCGGTTCGGCAATGAAGAGCGCGAGCCGCCGATGCAGGGATTCCCATCGTTCGGTCGCGGCGTGGAGACGAACGGCGCGAGGGGTCCACCGCACGAGATCCTGGTCCGGCGCGCGGCCGATCGCGGCGCGCAGGGCGAGCGCCTCACGCTGACGGAGCGCCGCGGAGGGATTCGCCACGACGTAGCACTCGCGAACCACGGGCGGCGGAACCGGGGGCGTCAGGAAGGACGTGACGATCGCCTCGCCGGCCGCCGCAAGCACCGGTGCGGCCACGTGCGTGATCCTCACCTTGCGCCGACCGGTCGCTTCCCCTTCGAGGTGCCGCACGTCGATGACGCCCGACAGCATGTCGGGCAGGCCGTCCGCCAGCGCTTCGCGCGGGATCCCGTGCAACGCTTCGCCGCATTCGTCGGGAACGCAGGTGGAGAGCCGTGAATGGAACCCGGCGTCCGGCGGCGCCCGGAAGCCGAGACTCCGATTTCCGTGCGCACGGATCCGGTCCCGCAGGGGAATGCCGACGTCGGCCGTCATGCCGCACGACAGCCGGTCGCCGCCGGGGACGACGACACTACGAATCCGCTCGGCCCGAATCCCGCAGGCACGCCTGGTACACCGTCAGGTCCGCTCGCGAAAAGCAGCAGAAGATCACGTCGCGAACGCCTCGGCATCCCGGCAGCGATGCGCTCACCGCGGCCACCGCCACCTGTGCCGCCAGCCCGATCGGATAACCGTAGATGCCGGTGCTGATGCTCGGAAACGCGAGGCTGGCCACGCCGGCCTGCGCTGCCAGTTCGATGCTGCGGCGATAGCAAGACGCGAGCAGCGCCGCTTCGCCGCGATCACCGCCGTTCCAGACCGGCCCGACCGTATGGATGACGTACCGGGCCGGCAGACGGTAGCCCCGGGTGATGACGGCATCGCCCGTGCGGCAGCCGCCGATCTGCCGGCATTCCGCCAGCAGTTCCGGACCGGCCGCCCGATGGATCGCGCCGTCGACGCCACCGCCGCCGAGGAGCGAGGAATTCGCCGCATTGACGATCGCGTCCACCGCCAGCGTGGTGATGTCGGCACTCAGAGCGCGCATGGCGGGAAGCCTCCGTTGCAAGGCGATCGGGACACGGGCCGCGCGGCATCGCCAATGGCGAACGAGGCGCGGCACGTGCCGCGCTTGCCGCCGAGGCGTCTGCCCTCAGGACGGGGCGCTTTCGTCATCCCGCTCGAACACCACGTGCGTCGCCTTCGATGACGACTCGTGCCGGACGACGTGGTAGCCGAGGGACGGCAGATGGACACCGTCGAACAGCCACTCCCCGCCGCCGAGCACGGTCGGCGACACCGCGAGGTGCATCTCGTCCACGAGGCGCGCGCGCAGGTATTGCCGGAGCGTGTCGACCCCGCCGCCGAGCCGCACGTCCTTGCCCCCGGCGGCGAGCATCGCCCGTTCGAGTGCGCGGTGGATGCCGTCCGTGACGAAGTGGAAGGTCGTCCCGCCGGCCATCACGATCGGGGCGCGCGCGTGGTGCGTGAGGACGAAGACCGGTGTGTGATACGGCGGATCGTCGCCCCACCATCCCTTCCAGGCGTCGTCCGGCCACGGACCGCGGATCGGGCCGAACATGTTGCGGCCCAGGATCCAGGCGCCGACGTTCCGGAATCCGCGCGCGACGAAATCGTCGTCGAGGCCGGTGGTCCCGCCTTCCTGACCGAACAGCTGCCGGAAGGTCCGGGTCGGATAGACCCACTCGTGCAGGGCGGGGCCGCCGACACCCAGCGGATTCTCGAGACTCTGGTCCGGTCCGGCTCCGAATCCGTCGAGCGAGATGGAAAAGCTGGCGACGCGAAGCTTGGACATGGTCGATCTCCCGGGTCGTCACCGCACGGCCTGCACCGTACGGGGCGCTTCGATGTTACGCCGCGAGGTCTGCCGCCTGCTACCCGCCCGCGAACCGGTTGCTCAGTCGGCGCGGTGTCGCGATTCGGAAACGACGCGGCGGCCGCGCCCGAGCCGGACTTTCGAGGCGGCGAGCACGAATGCCGCCGCCCCGAGCGAGCCCGCGAATGCCGGACCGACGCGGCACACCGGCAGCAGGACGGCCAGGACCACGCAGAAGGTCCCGAACGAGTAGAAGCCCAGCACCATGCCTTTCAGCAGCCGGATGGCGAACGCCGCGCCCGCATGACGGTGCGAGAACACGACCAGCACCGACGCCATCACGGGAAACATCGCAGCCACGCCGCTCGCACGCGGGCCCAGCGTGGCCGCGAAGTGCGTGACGAGCAGCACCAGCACGGCACCGGTCGCCATCCGCAAGGGAAGATCGCTGCCGGTCGACGCCACCACGATCTTCGGCACCGTCGACGGCACCGCCGGATACAGACGCGGCGCGATGAGCAACGCAGCCAGCACCATCAGCGCGGACCACGGCAACGAAGGTGCGGTCCAGACCATCGCAGCCGCCGCAAGCAGGTACACGAAGAACGCGACACCGAGACTCACGGGCCACGAGTGCTTCGTCGCGGCCCACGCGTAGCCGATGCCGAACGCCAGGTTCGCGGGCATCGCGGAGAACGTGCCCTCCGTCGCCGCTGCCGCGAACGCCGGCCCCTGCTCGACGGCCACGAAGAACAGGATCGGACCGGAGACGACGGGGAATGCCGACAACCATCCGGCGACCGCCGGTCCCCATCGCCTGCCGCTCAGCGTGATGCCGCCGATGAGCGTCGGCACGAGCAGCAGCTTGAGGCCGAGGATCACGCCCGACTCGCCTCGTCGGTCGGCACCACGGGCCGATCCGCCCCGAGAGGCGGCGCGTCGCCCCGGCGCGCACGGCTTCGAAGGACGGCAGATGTCTCGGCGGGACCTTGCCGGCGTTCGGGAACGGCACCGTGTCGTCCTCGACGGCCCGCACGAGAGTCGCCGCGACGATGCCGAGCATCGCCGTCGGCCGTTGCAACGATCGCTTCAACTGCTCCTCCGTCGTTTCCGGGTTCGCACGTCATGGCACGAGCGGCGAGCGCTGGCACTTCCACTTGCGGGCCCGGACGTCGGACGAACATTCGACGAGACCGAGCACGGGCCACGACGGCGGATACAGGACGACCAGACGGTCCCCGCCGGGGTCGGCGACCAGATGGAAGTTGAGCGTCCGCTCTTCCTGCAGATAGTCCGGATACAGGCTCATGAGCGACTTCGGGTACTGGCCTCGAGCCCGGGAATAGGCCGCCATCGCTTCGAGGACCTGATCGCCCTTGGCGATCACGCGACGGCCGTTGGGATCCTCCCCCGGGGACCAGACGGCGCAGCCGCCCAGGCCGATGACGAGGCTGACGAGAAGGGAGTGAAAGCCGATGGCGCGCATGATCGCAAGGTCCGGGGATGAGCGGTCCCGTGGTCGCGCGCCGTCGGCGTGGAGCGCATCGTCGGCGGGTGGGACTTCTGACCGCGGTTGTATCGCAACGCGCGTCGCGTGTCACGTGCGTCCGTCACACGGCAGGCAGGCGCCGGGGCGCACGTGTCTCGTCAGTCGTGAAGGTACGACACGGGCATCCATTGCAGCGGCGTCTGTCCGTCCGAGGAGCGCGTGTGGCTGCCGATGTCGCGCAGGCGAGCCTCGTCGACGGTCGCCAGTTGCTCGACGAACGCCTCGAAGGTGTCGGCACGTTCGATGAACTCGAGCCCGTCGTGCTCGAACTCGAACACCTTGCCTCGGTCCGTCCCCGTCACCGGCACCAGGAAGGTATTGCCCGAGTTCGGAATCTGGCCGATCGCGATGCAGCCGTCGAGCCAGTCGGGAACGAATTCCGCCCGCTCTTCCTCGTCGATGTCCCCGAGCCAGTCGACCACCGATTCGTGCAGTCCGGCCCACGTGTCGGGCGACGCAATGTAGTACGCCGATGCGCGCCCGATGTCGTGCCGCGTCACGGAATCGCGATACAGGCGCAGGCTCCCGAAGCGCTCATAGAACCCGATGAGAGCGGGCAGATCCCCCCACTGCGACCGCAGGTCCGCCAGGGCGCCGGCATCCAATGCCGGCGTGACTTCGTGATCGATGACGCTGGTGTGTTCCCGATCGCGCAGATCGGGTCCGCCCGCGGCCCGGCAGACGAATCGCGGATTCCGGTGCCGGAGCAAGTCGAACAGGCGTTGGAACAGGGAGGCATTCCTGAATGGAAAGGACGGCGTGCACCGTCGTGCAGGCTGGTAGCGCGGACCGACCGGCGCGTTGCGGACTCGCCTCGAAAGGCGGGACCATTCCGCGGTTCCTGCGTGCGTCCGTCCCCCGCCGGCCGCGCCACGCCCGTGGCGCTCTCGCGACGGATGGAATCATGGTGCCACGCGAGGCGCGGAATCGATGCAGCGCGGCGGTCACTCGCTGCCGATCCCCGTGTCCTTCACGAACTTGCGCCATTGCGCCCGTTCGGACGTCAGGTGCGCCTGGAAGACCTCGGGCGAGCTCGCGACGATCTCCGAATCGGCGAATTCGCGGCGTCCCTTCACGGCAGCACTGTTCAGCACCTTGCCCACGGCGGCCTGCAGTTGCCGCACGATTTCGGGGGGCAGTCCTGCCGGCCCCACGAGCCCGGTCCAGATGTGCATCTCCAGATCCGGCATGCCGAGTTCGTTGAAGGTCGGCACGTCGGGCAATTGCGGCGACCGCACCTTGCCCGTGGTCGCCAGGGCCCGCAGGCGTCCGGCCGCGACCATCGGGTCCACCGTCGCCGCGAAGCCGAAGGCATAGGCCACCTGCCCGCCGACCAGGTCGGTGATCATCGGCGCCTCGCCCTTGTACGGCACGGCCGGCACCTTGATGCCGACCCGACGGTTGAACCGCTCGGCGGCGAAATGACTGAAGTGCGCCACGCTCGGCGCGCCGTAGCTGAGCGGCGTCGCCGACGATTTCGCGAGCGTCACCAGTTCCGGCACGCTGCGCACGTTCAGGACGGACGGGACGACCAGCACGGTCGGTCGTCGCAGGAACTGCGTGATGGGCGTGAAGTCCTTCTCGGCGTTGTAGGGCAGCTTCATGCCGATCGCCTGGGCGATGGCCTGCTCGTTGGGCGAGGCGTACAGCAGCGTGTATCCGTCCGGCCGGGACTTCGCCACGAAGTCCGCCCCGAGCGTCCCGCTGGCCCCGGCCCGGTTGTCGATGACCAGCGGCTGGCCGAGCGCCCGGCCCAGGGGCTCGGCGATGATGCGGGCCTGCGTGTCGGCCACGCCGCCGGCGGGCCATGGCACCACCCATCGGATCGGCTTGGCGGGATACGCGTCGGCGGCGCACGCCGCGCTGATGCCCACCATCCAGATCACCAGTATCGATACGGCCTGCCGCAGCCACGTGTTCATTCGCTCGTCTCCGTTCCCGTTCCGGCGCCGGGCCATTCTGTCACGGTGTCCCCCGGCGCAGACGACGGGCTGCAGTACTCCATCGCGGCGACGACTCGGACGGTCGGCGTCGATCCGACGACCGTCGAACTTCGGGACGCTTCTTCGGCGAGTGTCGCGAGTCGAACGATCAAGAAGCGCCGGCACCTTGATCGAGCACCCGCGTCAGACGATCCAGGTTCTGCTCGTTCGCCGGTTCGACGATGTGCCTGACGGCCTGTGCGGTCTTGCTGTCGTCGAAGTCCTGGTCCCACGTGAGACGCGTTCCGCCGGCAACGGCGGCGAGTCCCACGGTCAGCGTGAAGTAGGGCGGGCACACGTGCTTGATGACGATCCTCGCGTCCGGTTCGAGAGCGACGAAGACGCTTTCGTTCGGATAGTCCGCCCCGTCGGGACCGTGCATGGTGAATTTCCAGTGCCCGCCCACGCGGAACTCGAAGACGTCGAACGTGTTCGTGAAGCCGTCGGGCCCCCACCACGCGGCCAGGCGACCCGGAGACGCGAACGCCGCATAGACGGCGTTCGGCGAATGGGGCAGGGTCCGGGCCGTGTGGAACATGCAGTCTTGATCCATGAAGTGACTCCGTTCGATGCGAGCGCGTCGCGACACACCGGCGTTGTCGCTCACCCGCCGGGGCCGTGCGCCAGATGAAGCGCTGCACTGTGCAGGCGCCTGCCGGGCATGGCAAGCCGATCGGCGGCCAGGCCGGCCCCCCCGCTCACAGCATCGTGTCGGCGAGCCGCTGCATGTCCGCCACGACGAGATCCGGCCGGTGCGGCGTGCCGCCGAAGGGCCGCTGGCGGCGATCGATGAAGGCGGTACGCATTCCCGCCGACTTGGCCCCGATGCAGTCGAAGGCGTGGTTGGCGACGAAGAGGACTTCGTCCATCTGCACGCCGAGGATTTCGGCAGCCTTGGTGTAGGTGGCCACGTGCGGCTTGAACGCGTTGGCGACGGCCACGGAGATCACGGCGTCGAACGGAATCCGATGGACCGCCTTCGCGGCTTCCAGCATGTCGGGGTCACCGTTCGACAGCACGACGATCCGGTAGCGGGTCTTCAGGCGTCGCAACGCTTCGGGCACCTCCGGAAACGGCTTCAACTGCTCGATCTGCGCCACGAGATACCGCACTTCATCCATCGTGTACGGGATGCCGGCACGCTCGAGGGTGTAGGCGACCGAGCGGTGGCCGATCTCCCGATACGGCGTGTGCTCCCGTTGCAGGAGCGCGTCGATCATGGAGTTCTCGAAATGGGTGCGGCGCCACCAGGTCACGAACGCGTCCGGACGTCCGCTCCACCCCTTGCCCTTCAAGTAGGGGGTCACCACTTCGGTGAGCCCGGTCTGCATGTCCACCACCGTGCCGTACTGGTCGAACATGCACACCTTGATCTTCGCTTTCAGCGCTTCCGCCATCGCCTCGCTCACCGGCTTTCCTCCTGATCCCGGTCTTCACCGTCGACGCCCGGCGACGCCGTCTTGCCTGCCGCGCCGGGGACGCGACGGTACCGCAACCGCGTCGGGCCGCCACGGCGGGAACGGCCGCAGCCAGCAGGCAGGCGATGATCAGGCCCAGGGAGGACGGCTCGGGAACCCGCGCGCCCGCCATCGCGAAGGCCACGATGCGAAGCGGGACGGTCACGGTCCCGCCGTCTGCCGCGACGGCGATGTCGAAGGATTTCGATCCGGGATCGGTCAACGGTCCGTCGCCCAGCGCGATCCGGCGGTCCGCCAGAATGATCAGGGTCTTGTCCGCGAAAGTGCCCGCTTCGATCTGGACGACACTGGTCCCGAAGGGCCGCGGCTCGTCCTCGATCGAGACGTCCTGGCCCACGACGGACAGACTGGGCTTCCAGGAGGCGGTGAAGGTGACGACCCGCCGGACGCTCGAGTTGTTGACGAGCGTCATGTCCAGGTAGGCCGTGACGCCGTTGCGGAATTCCACGGGTTCGGCGAGATCGATGGCCTTGACCGTCTCCTGCATCCCCTTCAGTTCGTAGACGAGTCCGGTGCCGGCGGCGTTCTGGCCGAACGACCAGGTGCCCGGCACGGTGGCGATGTTCGGCGGTTTCTGGAACACCTCGGTGAAGTTCTCGATGTGCGTGACGGACAGACCGTCGAACTTCGGGAACGCGAGCGTGAAATCGAGCGCCGCGGTCGAGATGACCGCGCCGGCCCACGCCGGCACGCCCGCCATGGCCGCCAAACCCAGCAGCACCGCCGCAGCCCATGCAGCGAACCGAACATTCCTCATTGCCGCCTCCCCCGATCCGATTGTCGTGCGCCGACAGGAACGACTGTGATCGCGCGCGCCCATCGCGTCTTGACGGTCGTCAAGCGGCCGGGGTGGACCGACCGGATTGCCGACGTCGGCGTCGCGCGAGCGTCTACGGTCGGCGCAGAGGTATCGTCGAACGATCTCGCGGGTGCGATGACCCCATCGTCGAGAACGATTTCGCGACCCGATCAGGCGCCGCCGCCGGTGACCAGGATCTTCCCGTTGCGCTCGCCCGCACTGGCTGCGGCCACCGCTTCCCGGATGCGCTCCACCGGGTACGTCGCGTGGATGCGCGCGTGCAATGCCCCGCTGGCCACCCCCTGCGTCAGCTCACCGTACAACGCGCGCTGCGCCTCACGGCTCGAGTCGCGGAACCACTTGGCCAGCCAGAAGCCCTTCAAGGTGATGTCGCGGAAGATGAGCGCGCTCGGGGCCAGGTGACAGGGCTCGCCGCTCATCAGACCGTAGTTGACCACCGTGCCGCCATCGGCAAGGCACTGCGCCACCCGGTCAGTCGCGGCGCCGCCCACCGCATCGATGCCCAGCCGGATCGGCGCCCCGCCGGTGGCCTCACGCACCCGACTGGCGATGTCGTCGCCGTCGACCAGCACGATGTCGCCGCCTTGCGCCTTCGTCGCTGCGACGGCCGACTCGCGCCGCACCAGATTGACGGTGCGGAGGCCCCGCCGCCGGGCCAGTTGCATCAGGTAGGCGCCCACGCCCGAGTTGGCGACGTTCTGGATCACCCAGTCGCCGGCGCTCAGGGCGACGAACTCGCTCAGCATCAGCGCCGCGGTGGGCGGATTGATCGCCAGCATCGCCAGCTGCAGCGGGTCCGCCCCCGCGGGCAGCGGCACCAGCGAACGGGCTTCCGCCAGCAGGTGCGTGACCCACGTGCCGCTGCCGCGCGGCAACAGCACCAACTGCCCGACCGTCAGACCGCTGACGCCTTCCCCCAGCGCGGCCACGCGGCCCACGCCCTCGGTGCCGCCGATGGCCGGCAGCGGAGGCAGCACGGCGTACTCCCCGGTCAGCGTCAGCAGGTTTGCGGGATTGATCGGTGACGCCACCATGGCGACCAGCGCCTGACCGGCGGCCGGCGGCGGCAACTCGAGGGGAACGGCGCGGATCACGTCCTGGGGCACTGCACCGCGGCGATCGTATTCGGCCTTGAACATCGTCATGGGGAATCCTCGAACAGGAATGTTTGCGAAAACGGACGCGTGAGCGTCCCGTCGGTCAGGGAGACGTCACACCGATCTTCTCAGGTTCTCGTGGTGTACACCCGATGCGGCGTCACGGTGACGATGGTGCAACCACGCGTGTTCACAGTATGAACGACACCTGACCCGGCCATCGGCGCACGATCGATGCGTTCCAGCAGACCCGGGATGTATGGGTGCAGAGGGCACGAATGCACCGCGAGGGCGAAGACGAAGACCAGCGGGAAGGCGACGAAGGCGAGACCTGTCCCGAGCCGCTTGAACGAATCCAGCGAGCTTGCGGCGCTCATCGGCGCGCCGGTCGTTCGCCCGGCGGGCTCACGTCGCGCCCCGAGGACGTCGCTTGGCACCCGGAAGTCTTCCGCTCCAGCCACCGACCAGGAGGCCGGCGATCCCCGCCATCCAGGCAACGGTCAAGACGAAGCTGATGACCGCTTCTCCCGCCGTGCAACGGTCCTCATGCGAGCAGCCGGCAGATATCGATTGAACGCCGAAGAAGATCACGGCCACCGAAAGCAGCACCACGTACGCGACCGTCACCGCGATCCGGCGCCACACCGCGGGATACCGGAAGGCGTCGGCGCCCGGCATGCGTTCGGACAGGCTCTCGTGATCGGGAAGTTGCTCGGCATCCTTGAGAATGACGACAGTCCGCGCGACCCAATCGTGGATCGCCTGGTGTTTCGCCGTCCTGAAGACCGTGATGAACGACAACCATCCGAGCGACGCCTTGACGAGGAAGCGGACCATCGCCGCCGCCAGGTTGATGTTTCGAGTGCCGTCGCGAGTGACCACGCGAATCTTCAGGAGGTGGTGTCCGATCGTTCCGCCGGTCAGCGAGACAAGCAGCGGTTCGAGCACGAGAATGGGCACCACGATCAGCAGGATCCTGCCGTTGCCCCCGGAGACACCCAGTCGCTCGCCGGCAAGTACGACGGCGATGACACCCACCGGAATCGCCACGGAGTCGATCATGGAGGCTCGGATTCTTCTGATCAGGCGAGGGTAGGCCACGGCGGTCATTGCCCTTCTCCTATGAGACACCATCTCGGCGTGAACCCGTCGTCGGACGTCGGCTCGGTCGGGGGGCGCGAATGCCGGATCGCCCGGACGACGTTGTGCCGATCATGGCGCGGCCGGCTCCGGACGGCAATCACACAGAGGGACTTTCTACATAGTCCCAGTGACCGATCCACATCGGCGATTCGTCGGAGCTTTCACGTCCCGACGACGATTCAGCCCTGCGCGGTGAATGCCTCGTGAAACGTCACCACACCACGAGGCATCGAGTGGCTCAGCGGCAGCGCCTGGAAGTACTCCGGCGGCACATCGGGGAGCACCAGCCCGGGCTCGGGCTTGAACCCGAAGCGGGAGTAGTAGCCCGGATCGCCCACCAGCAGGCAGCCCGCCGCCCCCCGCTCCCGCAGCAACCGAATCGCGGCACGCATGAGCAGGCTGCCGATGCCCATTCTCTGGCGTTCCGGACGGACGGAGATGGGGCCGAGTCCATACCAGCCGGTGGTGCCATCCGAGATCGTCACCGGCGAAAGCGCCACGTGGCCGACGAGGGCGCCGCCCTGCTCGGCGACGAGGGAGAGGGACAGCGCGCCGGCCTTTCGGAGCGCGTCGACGATGAACTGTTCCGTGTGCGCCGTGTGAGGCGCCTCGAGGAACGCGGCGGCCGTCAGGGCATGGATGGCCGCGGCATCCGAGGGCACCTCCTCCCGTATCACTGGACTCATCGCCTTGACTGCCTCCACGGCCGTGGATCCCATTCACGGCCAGCGCCGCTCACTGCAGCGGCCGCATCGATGGCGCCTTCGTCGACTCGGCTGCCGCGACTCGTTCGGCTTCCGACACGTGGCCGCCGGGCGCTCGCACGCCTGCCGGACGCAAGCCGATGCTCCGAGTCCACCGACCGTGGAAGCTCGCGCGTCGCGTCGACGTAGCCCCCTTCCGAGCACGGCATGGCGGAACCCATGACTGCGCCGTCGCGCGCTTGTCCTTCACGTGACGCGCGAAGCTGTCCAGGATGGCTTGCCAGCCGGTGCGCTGCTGCTCCTCGGAATGCGTCGGTTCACCGTCGAACGTGACCGTCACCGTGACTCCCAGGCGCCGGCAGCGGCGCTCTTCGTGTTCGACTCGGCAAGAAGCCGCAGGTTGACAATGACCGGTCGCGCAGCGCGGCGGACGCCGATTCAGGCAGGCCGTCGGGCGTCCGGATGATCGACGGGTCGAGCGTTCGAGTGTGCCTCGGCAGTCGAGGCGATCCGCCGCAGCCGGTCGGACGCAACGAGCCGTCAGACCGCCGCGGCGTCACGGCGCGCGCCGACGAGGTAGAAAGCGAAGAGCACGACCATCAGCAGATCCACGGCGATGGAAATGCCTGCCTGCCGGGTCAGGTACTGCGCACCGTAGAGCAGCAGCAGAACGATGAACGTCAGCTTGCTGAGGCCGGCCACGGTCAGCACCAATGCGCGAACCGGTGGATGGAACGCGCCATAGATGAGCATCGCGCCCACGAGTGCGATCAGCGCACCCCAATTGCGCACGACGATCTCGGCCAACGGCCCGTCCAGCGATGCGCCGAATGTCGATCGGAGCGCGGCCTGTGGCGCGATGGCGGCGTGGATCATCGTGCAGGTCAACACGCCGGACACCAACATGACCCACTTGATCCTGGGGACGATCCAGTTCACGGCGTTCTCCTGATGCGGCAGGTTGATGAGGTCCAACGTCTGTGTTGCGGCCGGCGCCCGCCAGCGCCTCGGACTGCAACGAGGCGCCGATTGCTTTCGCAATGGCACGGAGGCTACCGCCTCGGCTCGTACCGCAGCACCATGGCGCCCGATGCGAACTCCCGCCGGCTCACGAGCTTCAGGTCGACAGACCTCGAAAGCCCCGCGAACAGCGTCGGCCCGTGGCCCGCCAGCCTGGGATGCACCACGAACTCGTACTCATCGATCAAGTCCCGCTCCGCCAACGCCAGCGGGAGCGTCACACCGCCCACGAGCAGTCCGTTGCCCGGTTCCCGCTTGAGTTGCCGAACGGCCTCGTACAGATCCCCGCGCACGAGTTCCGCATTCCAATCGACCCGCTGCAGGGTGCTCGACACGACGTACTTCCTGGCCGCATCGATCTTCCGCGCGAAGGGCTTCATCCAGTCAGCCATCCACTCGGTAAACTTCCCCGTCTGCGCCGACGGGCGCCACGCCGCTTCCATCATCTCGTAGATCACCCGGCCGAACAGCAGGGCATCGGCCTCCGCGAGGATCCCGGCCGCGTGACGATGCAACGCTTCGTCCGCGATCCCTTCACGATGATCGCAGCACCCATCCAAGGTGACGTTGATGGAGTATCGGAGAGGTCGCATGGTGTGCTCCTGAAGCGGGATACCGCTGAACGTGAAGGTCGTTCCGCGTCACGCGCTGCCTGCCGTGGAGCCGGCCCGAGATGCGCCCGGTCGGCTGACGACACGGACGACACCCTTCCGACGCCACCACGCTCTGCTTGTGTCGTGCGATCGGGCGATGCATGCCTTCCCCCGGGATCCGGAACTCAGGTCGGACGACGAACGATCGCCAAGGAGGCCGCCAGGAGCAGCAAGGTCACCCCGGACACCTTTGTCATGATCCCGGCGCGCGCGGCGCGCAGTGCCTCCGCCCGGAAGATGCGACGGATTCCAAACACGGCGACGCAATCGACACCCGTATTCAGCGCGACGCAGAAGCTGCCGAGCAGCAGCCACTGCGGCGCCATCGGTTCTCCGGGTGCAATGAACTGGGGAAGAAACGCGAGAAAGAACAGCGCAGTCTTCACGTTGAGCGCCTCCACGATCACGCCTTCCGCGAAAGCCCGCCGGACGCCCTGAGCTGCGACCGCGGCCATGGCGAAGCCCTGCTCGCGCCGCAGCAGCATGCGCACGCCAAGATAGGCCAGGTACACCGCGCCGACATACTTGATGACATCGAATGCGACCGCCGACCGGGCGACGACCACCGACAACCCCAATGCCGCGGCGACCACATGCAGCAGGCCCCCGACGGCCGTACCGAAGCACGATGCGATGCCTTCGTTGCGTCCTCCCGCCGCCGTGCGTGCGACGACATACGCGATGCCGGGGCCCGGGGTGATGGCCAGGACCAGCGCCGCGAACAGGAAGGCTACGAGCGACATGAGCGAGATTCTCCTTGCTGACAACTGCTCGTCGATGGGTGCGGGATCGATCGAACGTTCGGGTTTGTGCGCTCGCCAAAGCAGGTGAGCGTGCCGTGGCGAATCGGGTACGACGTCTCGGGCGGCGTCGGCGCCCACGAACGGGCGCCAAGTCCGCGTGTCGCCATGCTTCCCTCTGTCCGGTGCCAAGCGCATGAGCGGCAATGGCGAAATGCCGGACGCAGCCCGCGCCTACTCGACGGCCTCCTCTCGCGTCGGCGGTTCGAGCACGGTGAGGCCGCCGTCAAGCGAGGGTGCCCACGGGCAGCCGCCTTGGGCAACGGCCCCATCGGCCGAAACGAGAACGAGCTGTACGGCTTCATCAAGGCCACCACCGAAAACGTGGATCCCGGCAGCCTTCGCTTCGGCGATCGCGGCATGTGCATCACGGCCCACATCTCGCCGTTCTCCGTCGGGCACAACCAACGCGGCGCTCGGGAAGGAGGTCAGGCATCGGGTCATGCTCGTCCGTCGCCTCTCGTCGTCCGCGTTGGTGACACGGGTTCGGTCCGACGCCCTGGCTCCAAGGACCGACGGCAGACCCGAGGTCGCGACTCGGTCAGGAACAGGGATTCAACTGCCGCGTATGCGCCGCTCCGGGTAGCGCAGTGCGTCGACGAGCAGTGAAAATGCCGCCGACAGCTGCCGCCGACTCGAATAGTACAGGTGGTAGCCGGAGTACGGCTCGCACCAATCCTCGAGCGCGCGGACCAGTTGACCGGCGGCAAGATGGGGTTTCGCCATGTCCTCCGGTATGCATGCCACGCCCAGCCCTGCCAGAGCGGCATTGAGGACTTGATGCACGCTGTTGAAGACGACTTGGCCCTCGACCCGCACATTGAGGTGGCGGTTGCCCTTGTCGAACTCCCATACGTACATGCCGCCATGGGAAGGCAGACGGAGATTGATGCAGTTGTGGACGGTCAGATCCTGCGGTGTCCTCGGTGCGGAGCGCTGTGCGAAGTACGCAGGTGCACCGACGACCGCCATGCGCATGTCGGGGCCGATGCGAATCGCGATCATGTCTTTCGCCAGTTGCTCGCCGTTGCGCACGCCGGCGTCGTAACGTTGCGCAACGATATCGGTCAAGCCGTAGTCGACAACGATCTCGACTTTGATGTCGGGGTAACCGGGGAGGAATTTCGCAAGCTTCGGCATGAGGATCGTTGCCGCTGCGTTGTCGGTTGCCGTGATCCTGATGGTTCCGGCGGGCTTGTCCCGCAGCTCGCTCAAGGCTTCCAGGTCGGTTTCAATCTCGTCCAGACGCTGGCCCGTCGTCAGGAGAAGACGTTCACCCGCCTCCGTGGGCGACACGCTCCGCGTGCTACGCATGAGCAGCCGAAGTCCCAGCCTCGTCTCGAGCCTGCGAACGGTGTGGCTCAGCGCTGATCTGGATACGCCCAGCTTCGCCGCTGCCTTGGTGAAGCTCCGCTCCCGAGCGACCGAGAGAAACGCCAGCAGATCGCTGAGGTCTGTTCGTCGCATTGTTGAATCCCGTACACAGGTCCGTACGGAGTATGCCATCTAATCAAAGTTCGCCGGCGTTGCTACCTTAGTGTCATGAACGGAGAGCGAAACCCTCTTCACTCTCGACAACCCAGGAAGCACACTCATGACGGCACAAGCGATTCCCCGCCTCTCCCTCAAGAACGGATTGCGAATCCCGCAACTCGGTTTCGGAACTCTGAACGTCCCGCCGGATCGCGACCCGACACCGGAGAACACGGCCAAGACCGCGGAGATCGTGCGGCTTGCACTCGACCTCGGCTACCGTCACATCGACACCGCGCAAAGTTACGGCAACGAACGCGGTGTTGGCCGTGCGATCGCCGAGGCAGGTATCCCGCGCGAAGAACTTTGGATCACGAGCAAGCTCGCGAACGGCAACCACCGGCCTCAGGACGTGCACGCATCATTCGAAGAGACGCTCGCCAAGCTCGGCCTCGACTATCTCGACATGTTCCTGATCCACTGGCCGCTGCCCACCCTCTACAACGGCGATTACGTATCCACCTGGAAGGCGATGATCGACCTCCTCGCCGATGGACGCCTGCGCTGCGCCGGAGTCTCCAACTTTCAGCCGGAGCACCTCGACAGGATCATCGGCGAAAGTGGAGTCGTCCCGGCGGTCAATCAGATCGAAGCACATCCCTACTTCTGCAATGCGTCCGTTCGCGACGCAACACGCCGCCACGGCGTGGCAGTGGAGGCGTGGAGCCCGCTGGGGCAGGGACAAGTGCTGAACGACCCGGTCATCACCAGGATCGCTGCGGATCGCGGCAGGACGGTCGCTCAGGTCATCCTGCGCTGGCACATTCAACTCGGCCATATCGTGTTTCCCAAGTCGATCCACAGCGAGCGAATGCGGGAGAACATGACCCTCTTCGACTTCACACTGGCGGACGACGAAATGGCAACCATCTCCGAACGCGACCAGGGCGAGGCCGGACGAACCGGGCCCAATCCGGACACATTCGCGTGGATCCCCTCCAACCCGGCAGCCAAGCCGGGGGATTCAGCGCGTTGACCGCCTGCCTTGGGTCGAACGCCGGCGGTCGATGATGATCATCGCGTTGAGAAGCGCACTCGATCGATGATCTCGCCGCCGGTTTCGACCACCGCCTTGCCCGCCTTGGCGCGTGCACGGACTCCGGTCACCGCCCCTGCCGGAACTGCCGAGACCGGAACCCCGAAGCGTGATGAGATGGAGTGTGTGGACCGCATCTGTATAGACCCCAAATCGCCTCAGTTGCGGTGTTCGGCCAGCATCTTCTCCACGGCACGCTCGATCTTGCTCTCGCGCTCGAAGTCTTCGCGCAGGCCGCTCCTGGCCTTGGAGGCGTTGCTGGGCAGCTTGACGCCATCGATGGCGAACATCTCCCGGCCGATGAGCCCTTGCCGGTCGCACACGAGAATCACTTCGGTGAAGACTTGCTTGATGGCGGCGCTGTGGCCGCTGACGAAGGCGGCGATGGTGCTGAAGTGCGGTTGGGTGTCGCCGCTCAGGGCCATGACAACGCAGTTTCGGTGGAGGCTCATGTGCGAAGCACGTGACGCCGGACCCAAGACGATGTTGTGCTGGCAGGCCGCTTCGATGGCGCGTGAACTGGTGAGGCCCTGCTGTACTCCCATGAGGACGATCTTGAGGAGCACCCCGGGGTGGTAGGCGGGCGCGCCCTTGGCGTCGTTCTTGAAGGCGGCCTCGAACAGGGACAGGTCGAGATCGTGATCGACCAGTTCGCTCAAGGCGTGTTCGAAGGTGCCGGGGAGGATCTGGGCATCGAAGTTCACGGAGATGAACTTCGGCAGCATGTCGACGTCTCGGAATCGCGCCATCGTGCCCCCCCCCTGCGAGCTACGACGTTGCGGCGATGATGCCGACCCTCATTTCGGGCGCCAAGGGTGAACAGGGACTTTTTCTACAGCCTCAACGCCAAGCTTAACCGGACGGCCGGGGTGGCCGAAGGCCGCCGTGGCGGGTTCGGTCGAAGCGACAGCTCGGCTGATTCATGGAACTGCGGTCTCCGCGCAACGATTATCTGTCCGGGTGTTGCCTTGGTGCTGACGAAATCCTAGGACCGAGCGCGCTATGCCGCTTGCAGCAAGAACTCGACCTTCACTGCCTCGAATGGGAACTCGATCTTTCCATCCTCAGTGCGCTGCAACACGCCAGCCGCCAATAACGCGACCACATCACCATGAACAGCCTTTACGTCGCGTGAGACTCGGCGCGCGGCCTCGCGTATGGACACTGGACCCGCGCCACACAGCGCCTTAAGTATGTCCCATCGCTTCGCTGTCAGGACTTCCCACAGTAGCTCCGGGGTATCGAAGCTGATTCGAGCTTCCTTGTCGACATGCTGACCTTTCATGGCTTTGGCCACATCAGAGAGCGTGTCCTTTAGCGAACGCACTTCAAGTACGACAATGCTCACGATTCCACCTCTCCATATCGGATTCGAAGTCGGCGACCAATTTGTCAGGACTTCGAAACTCATAGGCGCTTTCGATTCCAGCGAAATGCCTATGGTCGCCCTTTCCTCTTTCGTTGTCGTATCGAAGTACACAGAGCCCCTCGACCACGTAGGCGAGGCGATACTTGAAGAAGTGGGCAGAAGACTCCACTGGATCTGGCACCCTCCATATAACCATTTCAACGAACGCGTCGCTGGCGACGACCACCCGGCGGCGGAGGACAGGAATAGCCTTCATGTTGGAGATCATACCAACACCCCGGCCTGCTACGCAACTATGCGCAAAATCTCAGGTGGGTACCGCTGAACGACTACGCTGAGGGATTGGACGCCGCAGGCGGACAGTCCGCTCGAGCACTATGTTGGACCTACCGGTGCCGAAGAAACTCGTCGGTGGTAAGACCGACGTCCTTCGCGATTTGCCGTAGGAGGGTGGGCGCGATGTCCCGACCTTGGTGAAATGGCACGGTCGTATTTCTGCCAGCTGCACTTCGAAACTGCTTGAGGGAACCTCGTTGCCGTACCTCCACGAAGCCAAGTCTCAATAGAATTGCAACGACCCCTGCTGGTTTGAGGACAGGGACGTTTCCCACTGGTCAGGCAACCACCACCGTCTGTACACCCATGAACTCCGAGTCCAGTTCCGGCTCGCCGTCCTCCAGAAGCATCGCTATCACTTCCGTGAGGTTGGCATTCAGTTCGTCGAGAGTCGCGCCCTGGGAATGGGCACCTGCGAACCCAGGCACAAAACCCACGAAGATGCCAGTCTGCGGGTCTCGCTCGATTACTGCGGAGAAGTTTCTCATTCCATCGCCTCGGTGCACCTGCTGATGCCTCAGTTCTACTTCCGTCAGTCGCGCCGTCGAGGTGAAGCGGCGGCGC
>JAXMFE010000010.1:0-263075 GCA_046347985.1 Burkholderiales bacterium | reverse complement strand
GCAAAGCCGTGTACGCCGGTTCGATTCCGACCCCCGCCTCCAGAACCATTGCGTTGGCATCTGCCGTTGCCGTCGGAAGTCGTTTGCCACCACCTATCACCGCAGGCGGGAGACGCTCAGCGCGGCCCGACTCGCGACCAGCATGCGACCTTGCGGCCAGGTCTCGATCGCAGCATTTGCTCCGTGTCTTCGTGATCCGACGAGGGCCCGGACCAATGCCGCTGTCGACGATCTCACGCATCCGGTTCCGTTGGCGCGCGGCGTGGGCGCAGGCGCACGCATTCGCGCGTTCGACGATGTCGACTGGCAGCGGCCGCCACAGGACATGCATCGCCCCGATGCATCGTCCCGATGTCGTCCGCGGGGCGACCCACCTCACGGACATCTCCGCGAACGAATGCACCGTCGGGCGATCACGCATCGCCGGACGTCACCCGCGCCAGGGGTCATCCCACGATCGCGTGCGTCCGATGCGTGTCAGACCTGCATGAGTTCGATGCTGACCCCGTCGGGTGCCGCGACGTAGCACAGGACGAGTCCGGGTTTGAACTCCCAGGGCTCCACGGCCATCCTCACGCCCTTGGCCTTCAACTCGTCGCAGAACGCCCGCAGGTCTCCGCGATACGTGAATCCGAAGTGGTCCATGCCCCATTCGTCATGGCTGGAATAGCCGTCGAAGTGCTGCATGGGCCGGGTCAAGTCCGGATCCTCTCCGGGCCGACGTCCCCGGATCACGACCGTCATGCCGCCGACACGGACATCGATCTGCGGGGCGCCACGCAGATCTTCCTGCACGGTCTTCACCTCGCCACCGAACATGTCCCGATACCACTCGGCGGCCGCCTTCGGATCCCGGCTGATCAAGTGGACGTGGTCGAACCCCAGTGTGCCGCTCATGTGAGTCCCTGCCTCCCGATGTTGTCGACCGTGCGATCGTATCCCGGGTGATCGGCGGACGGGGAGGGCGGAGCCGCCCGGGGCATGACCTTCGGCGGGCACCGTCCGCCAGCGGGTCAGAACAGCTCGACGTCCCCGGCATTGGTGCCGCGGAAGCGAACCGGGTCACCACGGATTGCCTCCACCCGGGCGATCGCGGCGGCAAGCGCTGCCATCCCGGGGGGCCGCGATTCCCCGCAGGAGTCGCGGTTCGCCGATCCGTCGACGGATCGCAGGGCATCGAGGCTGAGGGCCTCGACGGCATCGTGCATCGCGAGCAGGGCGGCGCCGATCTCGTCCGCTTGCGCAATCAGTGGGTTCGCGACGTCCCGGAACTGCAGCAGGCGCACCGAGGCGTCGACCTGTTCGCGGATCCGGTGCGTCACGCCATCGAGCCGATCGCCCAGTGCCGCGACCACGCCACGGACGCGCGTCACCTGCGCCGATGCTCGATCCGCGTGCGCGGCGGCGCTCGATGCCAGAGCCTCTTCGACGCTCTCGCGCGCTTCGACGCAGCGGGCGGCCTCTTCGATGGATTCGGCCACGCCGGCCATCAGGCCGCGAATCTCCCGGCTGAAGGTTTCCGTCCGTCCGGAGAGCGCACGCACCGCATCGGCCACCACGGCGAAGCCCGCGCCGGACGGCCCGGCGCGAGCCGCCTCGATGGCCGCATTCAGTGCCAGCAGGTTCGTTTGCCGGGCGATGGTGTCGATCTCGTCGAGACCGCTCCGCGCCCGTGCGAGATCACGGCCTGCTTCGTGGACGAGTGCACCGATCCGCGCAGCATTCGCCGAGGCGTCGACCGCATTGCGCACGACCGCCCGCAACGTTTCGGCGGCCCGACTGGCGCAGGCCTCCAGCCCGTCATCCGCGCCGCTCCCCGCGAACGCGGACTCGCTCAGCGCGATCGCCAGGCGCTTCTGCTCGTGCGTGTGTTTCGCGATCTCGGCGAAGGCGGTCAGCAGACCTTGCCCGGCTTGCGACAAGGTATCGGCCACCTCGGTCAGGTCCTCGTGAAGGATCCTCGCCCGGGTCGGAGCCAGCGACTGCACCTTGACGATGGCGTCTGCCAGCGCCTCGTGCCGCCCGCGGCCGTGTTTCCCGGGCATGGGCGGCGGGACAGGGTGACTGCGACTTGCGAAGGGCCGCCGGCACGACCCGGCCGCCACGCTCGCCGGCGGCCCGGCGCCCGTCCCGACACCCTTCACTCGTGCACGCCCCCGCGCGTACGCGATGCTGCAGGACGCGATGACGACGACCACGGCAGTGACGACGGCAGTGACCAGGCGTGACCCCCTCAGATCCGGAACCGGCTCACGGCCTGATGCGCCGTGACGGCCAGCCGCTCCAGACGCCGCGCCGTTTCCGCGGTTTCCCGGGTGGCGGCGCTGTTCTCCTCGGACATCTGTGCGATCCGCTCGACGTTCCGCGAGATCTCGACGCTGGCGACGCTCTGCTCCTTCAGCGAGCACGAGATGGCATTGACGGCCACGACGACCTGTTCCGAACTGTCGCCGATCTCGCTCATGGACGTACCGGCGCGATTCGCCATCGAGACACCGCTCTCGACGCAATCGACCACGTGCCGCATGGTGTCGACGGCCGATCCGGCACTGGTCTGCATCGCGTGGATCATCGCGGCGATCTCGTTCGTCGCGATGGCGGTGCGTTCCGACAGCTTGCGAACCTCGTCGGCAACGACGGCGAAGCCGCGGCCCTGCTCGCCGGCCCGCGCGGCCTCGATGGCGGCGTTGAGCGCCAGCAGATTGGTCTGGTCGGCCACATCCTTGATGACCTGGACGATGCCGGTGATCTTCCGCGACTCCTCGCCGACGGCGTGAATGCGATCCGAGGCCTGCGACACCGTCTGCGCGATCTCCTCCATCTCGGCCACCGTCTGCTCGATGACCGTGCGTCCGGACGCCGACTGGGTCCCGGTCTCGTGCGTCACCTGGCGGGCTTCGTCGGCATTCGTCGACACGTGGGCGATCGACACGGTCATTTCCTCTACGGCGGCTGCCATGGTCGCGGCCGATTCGCTCTGCTGGGTCGTTCCGATCGCGAGCTGCTCGGCCGCGGAGGAAAGCTGATGGGCGGCGCCGGCGACGTCGTCCGAATTGACGCGGAGCTCGCCGATGGTCTGCCGCAAGCTGAGCTGCATGTCGCGCATCGCGGCGAGCAGGCTGTGCCGGTCCTCCGGGTTCACCGGTATGTCACGCGTCAGATCGCCCTGCGCGATGCGCAGGACCACCTCCTTCGCGTCGTCGGGTTCGCCCCCCAGGGGCCGGGTCACCGACCGGATGATCCATCGTGCCAGCACGGCGGCGGCGATGGTCGCCAGGAGGAGGAAGACGGTGAGGGCATCGCGGGCACCTCCGTAGGCGTCGTGCGCCTCCGCGCCGCTCGCTTCGAGGATGTGACCCTGCAGCGATACCAGATGCTGCACCGACGACAGCAGGGCAGCCAGTCGCAGGACGGTTTCGGACGTCATCGTCCGCGCCGCCTCCTGATCGTGGCCGGCATCGAGCAATCGGGCTACCGTCGAGAACGATTCGACGTAGGCGCCGCGGGCGGTCCGGATCTCTGCGAGCAATGCCTTGCCCTCGGGCCGGTAGACCAGCTCGTCGAGCGCGCCGAGCTTCCGTGAAATGGCGCCGACGTTGGCCGCGATGCGCGCCTTCGCCGCGGTCCGGTCCGACGGGAGGAACAGCAGAAAGGTTTCGCGCGCATTGGCGTCCATGAGCGCCATGGCCTCGTTGGCCAGCACCGTCTTCTGCCAGTCCTTGGAGACGATGCGTTCCACGATGATTTCGAGGGCGGACAGACGGGAAAGCCCGAGGACGATGGCGGCGACGAGCATGGCGAGGAAGAGCCCGAACCCCAGCGTCAGCCGGCGGGCGATGGTCAGTCTGCGGAACATGCGCAATCCTTTGTGGAGGACGTCAACGGGCAACCCCGTCGCGATGACGGAGGGCACGGGTCGAAGACGGGAGACGGGCGTCGGCGTCGACTTCCGGGAAGGCGTTGCCCGGGAGGGAACGGAAGCAGGGGGACGAAGCTGCGTGGACGAGGACGCGCCGGAGAGGGGCGCGGCACACAGCGGGTCGGAGCCGGCGAGTGTCGGGGCGTTGCGCGCGGGTCGTCCACGAGGACGGCGATGCGAAACGCCCGATGACTGCCCCCAATAACGGCCGCACGGCGGAAACTTGAAGCGTATTCGGGGTCGGACCGCCGAGCGCCCCGGCGCGCGGATCAGGGACGCAACGGAACGAATCGACGCGACGATCCGCCGGACGATGGGGCAATCCTGAAACTGCACGAAGCAAATGTCATCCGGGGTGCAAAGCGATTGACGCCCGGGACACGGGGGGGGTAGATTCATCTCGAATCGAAGCGTCCTAACGCTGACTGCTTCACGCTCCTGTCCCAGGAGCGATCCCACGCCGTCGCCCATTCCTCGCGACGCAAGACCGCTGGCAGTTCACGCAGACTTGCGCAAGGATCATGGACAACGACAGCACGGTGCGGGGAATCCGGGGGGATCGATGGCGTCTCGAGGACGCCGCGGTACGCAGTGATTCCGCCCTTCCTGCGACGGGCCGGCCCCCGGGCGCTTCATCACCTCCCACCGAATCGGTCGTACCGCCTCCGCACGGGGTCGATCCGCCGTCGCTGTGCATCGATTCGTCGGCGTGTCCGGTGGCGGAGGATCCCGTCGGCAATGCCGTGGCCGTGTGGGAGTGGGATCTCCGCACGGGCGACGTCTTCCTCGATCACGAACCCTCGGCGGCCGTCTGCTGGGAGCGTTGCGAGACCGGCACGGTCACGTTTCCCTGGCTGGCGCGGGTGCATCCGGACGACCGTGACCGTGTGCAATCCGCCCTCAATGAACACCTGACCGGCGCAGCGCCCGCGTTCCGGACGACCTTCCGCACGCCGGGGCCGGATGGCCATCATCGCGAGATCCTGTCGCGGGGCCGATGCCGGCGGGATGCCGCCGGATTCCCGATGCGTGTCCTGGGTTCGCATGTGGATCTCAGCCGCCTGCGGGTCGATCCGGCGGCGGCTCCGGCGGGGCGGAGCGAGCGCCTCGAGCCTGCCGCAGCCATCGGAATCTCACGCCCCTGTTCCGCCGGCGAGGAATCCGCCGCATGTCGATGGCGGCAGGACAAGCACCTGCGCTTCGTCGAGATCTCGGGCGATACGATGCGGCGCTGGGGGATCCGACCCGATGTCCTCCTGGGACGCACGATTGCGGAGATCCGGTGGACGTCCGGATCCGTCGGCGATCCGGCCTGTCTCGCCAAGGTTCAGCGTGCCCGCGGCAGATTCCACGACGTGGTCGTCGGCGTTCCCGGTGATCCGGGCCCGGTGCGCTGGATCGCATTGAGCGGCGAGCCGGCCCTGGACGCCCATGGCGGGTTCGAAGGGTATGTGGGCATCGGGCGCGACGTGACCGAACTGGAGCGGACGCGTCGCGAACTGGCCGAGGCCGACGAGCGCATCCGGATCGCTGCGACGCACGGGCGTCTCGGCTTCTGGGACTGGGACGTGACCACTCATCGATTCCGTTTCTCGGACGGCATCGCGGACCTCCTCGGTCTCGCGGACACACGGAGCGGCATCCCCGCTGCCGGGGTCTTCGATCGCATCCACCCGCTCGATCGCGAGCGGCTGCAGGGCAGCGCGGGCAGCCTGGCCGCCGCGATGCTGGGAGACGGCTTCGAGTGCCGGATCGTGTCGCCCGCCGGCGCGACGCGATGGGTACATCTGCAGGGGCTGAGGACCGTGACGGACGCTCGCGGGGTCGCGAGGCGACAGGGCATCCTCCGGGACATCACCCGGCGCAAGGAGGCCGAGATCGCCTTGCAGGCCTGCGAGGAACGGTTTCGCGTCCTGCTCGAGGTTTCGTCGGACTACTACTGGGAACAGGATGCCCAGTTCCGTTTCACCGAGATCCGGCGCGGCGGCTTCGCCGACGTACCCGATCGCGAAGCCGGCGACCTCGGAAAACGTCCCTGGGAAGACAGCGGTATCGAACCGCCTGTCGAAGGCTGGGAGGCGCGCCGCTCCTTCCTCGAGCAGCATCTTCCGTTCCGCGATGTCCCGCGACGCCGGCGGCTGCCGGGCGGTGAGGAGCGGACGCTGGTCCTCAGCGGCTTTCCGGCGTTCGATGCGGACGGTCGGTTCGTCGGGTATCGCGGTGTCTCGCAGGACGTGACCGAGCGCGAGCGCATCCATCGCAGGACTCTCGAGTCCGAAGCGCGTTTCCGTGCGCTGACGGAATTGTCGGTGGACTGGTACTGGGAGCAGGACGCCGATCTGCGCTACACGTTCATTTCGGAGGGCTACGACCGCCTGATGAAGCTCCCGGCCGGCGCCCGTCTCGGGATGCGTCGCTGGGACATCGACCGGGATCTCGTGCCGGAGGCCGTCTGGGCCGGGCACATGCGCCTGCTGGTGGCGCACGAGCCCTTCATCGATTTCGTCATCACGCGCCGGGACGGCGAAGGTGCGCTGCGCTCGCACAGTGTCAGCGGGACGCCGGTTTTCGACGAATCGGGCCGCTTCGGCGGTTACCGGGGCGTTTCCCGCGACATCACCGACGCCAAGCGGGCGGAGGACGCGTTGCGGCAAAGCGAACAGCGCTTCCGGATGCTGGCGGAAGGAACGCGCGATGTCGTGTGGATCAGCGATCCCGCCATGCGTCGCATCGAGTACGTGAATCCCGCCGTGGAGGCCGTGTGGGGCATCGCCCCCGAAGCGCTCGTCCGCGATCCCTCGCTCTGGAAGTCCGTGGTCCATCCCGAGGATCGGCCGCTGGCCGAGGAGGCGTTGCACCGGCAGGGGCAGGGCGAGGCGATCGACGTCGAGTTCCGCATCCGGCGCGGCGAAGGCGATGTGCGTTGGTTGTGGGTGAGATCGAAACCGACGCAGGACGAGCACGGCGGACCGATCGTCTGCGGCATCACCGAGGACATCACCAACCGCAAGCGGGCCCAGTTGCGCAACCTCGAGGAGGCCGTGCGGCAGCGCGACGCCCTGGTGCGCGAAGTCCATCACCGCATCAAGAACAACCTGCAAGGCGTCGCGGGCTTGCTGCGTTCGCACGCGCACCGGGATCGGCATGCCGCCACCGCGCTCGAATCCGCGATTGCGCAGATCCAGGCGATCGCCACGGTCCACGGTCTGCAGGGTGCCGAGGACGGCAGCGGGGTCGATGTCATCCGCGTCGTCGAGGCCATCGCCCAGATGCTGGAGACCCTGACGAGCGTGCGGATCGACATCGCGGGCGACGACGGCGTCGGACCGCGACTCCAGCTCGCGGAGGATGAAGCCGTGGTGACGGCCCTGATCCTGAACGAGCTCATCGTCAATGCCGTCAAGCACGGTGCGGTGCACGGGCCCGCCGGGGGAGTGCGTGTCCGGGTGCAATCGATGACGGACAGTGTGGAAGTGGACGTGCGCAACCGCGGGACACTCCTGCCGGGGTTCGATCTCGACCGGCGCAGCGGTCTCGGGACAGGACTCAAGCTCGTGTGTGCCCTGATGCCGAAGGTCGGACTGTCGCTGGACCTGCGGACGGACGGCGACGACGTCGTCGCCACCGTGCGGGCCTCGGCGCCGGTCGTTCGGGTCGTCCCGATGCAGGCGCTCGAATCGCACTGAAAACGGGGGGCGTCACCGGTCCCGCGCGACGTCGCAGAACGTTCCACGATTTCGACACCACTGCCGCCGAGAGGTCGTCGCGCCGAGGTCTCGGCACCGCCTCGCCCGATTCGCCAGGCGCCGCGTTCCAGCCGGGATTCCGGCATCCGGACCACCCCGAAGGTCCGCGGTCACCGCAGTGGCGGCCCGATGCCCGGCGCTGCGATAATCAACCCTTCTCCGAACCTTGCCAGCCGCGGGCCGCCCGCTCCGGCCGGCACCAGCCTCCGAGGTGTCCGCATGTCCGAAGCCTTCATCGTCGCCGCCGTTCGCACCGCCGGAGGCCGCCGCGGCGGCCGTCTCTCCGGATGGCATCCCGTGGACATGAGTGCCCAGGTGCTGGACGCGCTGCTCGACCGCAGCGGTTGCGATCCCGCCCTCGTCGAGGACGTGATCATGGGGTGCGTCAGCCAGGTGGCGGAGCAGTCGACGAACGTGGCGCGCAATGCAGTCATGGCTTCCCGCCTGCCGGAATCCGTGCCCGGGACGTCCCTCGACCGCCAGTGCGGGTCTTCCCAGCAGGCGCTCCATTTCGCGGCGCAGGCGGTGATGTCGGGCACGATGGACGTGGTCATCGCCGCCGGCGTGGAGAGCATGACGCGCGTGCCGATGTTCACGCCCTCGGCGCTGCCGGCCAGGAACGGCATGGGCGGGTACATGAGCCCCGGTCTCCGCAAGCGCTATCCCGACGTCGAATTCAGCCAGTTCACCGGCGCCGAGATGATGGCCAGGAAGTACGACCTGTCGAAGGATGCCCTGGACGACTTCGCCTTCCGCAGCCATCAGCGGGCCATCGACGCGACGAAATCCGGCCTGTTCGCCGACGAGATCCTGCCGCTCGAAGCGCGCTTCCCCGATGGCACGCCGATGGGCGAGAGGCACACGGTGGACGAAGGCATCCGCTTCGACGTCACGCGGGAAGGCATCGCCGGGGTCAAGCTGCTCGCCGAGGGCGGACGGGTGACGGCCGCGACCGCCAGCCAGATCTGCGACGGCGCGACGGGCGTGATGATCGTCAACGAGCGCGGCCTGAAGGCCATCGGCGCGACGCCGCTCGCCCGGATCCATCATCTGTCGGTCATGGGTCACGACCCGGTCATCATGCTCGAGGCCCCCCTGCCCGCGACGGAACGCGCGCTGAAGAAGGCGGGCATGAAGATCGACGACATCGACCTGTTCGAGGTCAACGAGGCCTTCGCCCCCGTTCCCCTGGCCTGGCTCAAGGCGACGGGCGCGGATCCGGCGCGGCTCAACGTCAACGGCGGTGCCATCGCGCTCGGCCATCCGCTCGGTGCCTCGGGGACGAAGCTGATGACCACGCTCGTCCATGCGCTCAGGCAGCGCAACAAGCGCTACGGCCTGCAGACGATGTGCGAAGGCGGCGGCATGGCCAACGTCACCATCGTCGAGCGTCTCTGAGTTCCGGCGGCGGAGCAGCCCCCATGGCGGAGGGAAACCTGCTGCGATACGGGGTCGAAGGCGCGGTCGCGACGATCACCCTCGACAATCCGGCGAGACTCAATCCGCTCGCCATCCCGCTGCAGCACGCGATGCTCGCGATGCTGGAACGCGTCCGCGCCGATGCGGCGGTCCGCGTCCTGGTCATCACCGGCGCGGGGCGGGCGTTCTGCGTCGGCGCGGACCTCACGGGCATGCAGGGGGCGGACGCGAGCGGCAAGAGCCTGGGGGACAGCACGGCCGACATCATGGAGACGCTGTCGAATCCGCTGATCGCCGCGCTGCGGGAGATGCCGGTGCCCGTCGTGGCGTCGGTCAACGGTCCTGCGGCGGGCGCCGGCGTGGGACTGGCGCTCTCGGCCGATGTCGTCGTGGCTGCGCGTTCGGCCTATTTCTATCTGCCGTTCATGACGCGCCTCGGCATCGTCCCGGACCTCGGGACGACGTGGTACGTGCCCCGGCTCATCGGGCGGGCGCGTGCCACCGGGCTCACGCTGCTGGGCGACCGCCTGCCGGCCGAGCAGGCGGCGCAGTGGGGTCTCATCTGGTCGTGCGTCGATGACGATCAGTTGCCCGCCGAAACGCTGAAGATCGCGTCGCGGCTGGCCGCCTTGCCCGTCCATGCGGTGGCCGAGACTCGCCGCGCCTACGACGTGGCCGAAGCCAACACGCTGCCACGGCAACTGCAGTTCGAAGCGGATCGTCAGCGCGAGCTGGTGAACCGCGACAGCTTTGCCGAGGGGGTGCACGCCTTCCTCGAGAAGAGAGAACCGAGGTTCCGCGGGCGCTGACGCGCGGCGGACCGACCCGACCGAACCACGCCAGGAGGAAACGTTTCGATGAAGACCCGTGTGACCGAACTGATCGGCACCCGCTATCCCATCATCCAGGGCGGCATGCAGTGGGTCGGCCGTGCCGAACTCGCGTCCGCCGTGTCGAACGCGGGCGGGCTGGGCATCCTGACGGCCCTGACACAGCCGACCCCCGAGGCCCTGGCCGCGGAGATCCGGCGCTGTCGCACGATGACGGACCAGCCCTTCGGCGTGAACCTGACGATCCTGCCGGCCGCGAGCCCGCCGCCCTACGAAGCCTACCTGGACGTCGTCATCGACAGCGGCGTCAAGGTGCTCGAGACCGCCGGCAACAACCCGAAGGCGTTCATCGAGAAGGCGAAGGCGAAGGGCGTCAAGATCATCCACAAGTGCACGGCCGTCCGGCACGCGCTCTCCGCCGAACGCAACGGGGTCGACGCGATCTCCATCGACGGCTTCGAGTGTGCCGGTCACCCCGGTGAGGACGGCATCGGCGGCCTCATCCTCTTCGCCGCGGCGGCAGACAAGGTGAAGATCCCGCTGATCGCGTCCGGCGGCATCGGCGACGGCCGCGGCATGGCTGCGGCGCTGACGCTGGGGGCCGAAGGGATCAACATGGGGACGCGCTTCTGCGCGACGAAGGAAGCCCCGATCCACGAGAACATCAAGCAGGCGCTCGTCAGTCGGACCGAACGCGACACCAACCTGATCTTCCGCACGCTGCGCAACACGGGGCGCGTCCTGAAGAACGCCGTGTCCGACGAGGTGATCGAGATGGAGAACCGCCCCGGCGGCGTCGAGTTCAAGGAGATCCACCACCTCGTCGCCGGCGCGCGGGGCCGTGCCGCCCTCGATACCGGCGATGTCGACAGCGGACTCGTCTGGGCCGGGCAGGTCGTCGGCCTGATGCACGACATCCCGACCTGCGCCGAGCTGATCGAGCGCATCGTGGCCGACTGCAGGCAGGCGTTGTCGAGATCCCTCGGCACGTTCCACTGATCGAGCGACGGAGTCTCCCGCCATGCCCATCGACTTTCGTCCTGCATGGTCCGATGCGGACCTCGACGCCTTTCGCGACAGCGTCTGCCGCTTCCTGGACGAACGGATGGTTCCGGCCGATGAAGCCGCGCGCAAACGCGGCCACGTCGGGCACGAGATCTGGCGCGAGGCGGGAGCCCTCGGATTCCTGTGCACGGACATCCCCGAGCAGTACGGTGGCGCGGGGGGCGACTTCCGCCACGAGGCCGTGTTCTTCGAGGAGATGGCGCGTCGGGGACTCACGGGCATGAGCACCGGGGTGCACTCGATCGTCGCGCATTACTTCCTGAACCACGGCACCGAGGAGCAGCGTCAGCGGTTCCTGCCGCGTATGGCGCGCGGGGAGATCGTCGGCGCCATCGCAATGACCGAACCCGGCGCCGGCTCCGACCTCCAGGGGATCCGCACCCGGGCCGAGCGGCGCGGCGACACGTTCGTGATCAACGGCTCGAAGACCTTCATCACCAACGGATTCCTTTCGGGCGTCGTGCTCGTCGTGGTGAAGACCGATCCGGCGCAACGGGCTCGCGGCACGTCGATCCTGATCGTCGAGACGTCCGGCTGCGCCGGCTTCCGGGTCGGCCGCGTGCTCGACAAGATCGGCCTGAAGTCGCAGGACACCGCCGAGCTGTTCTTCGACGACGTCGCGGTGCCCGTCGGGAATCTTCTCGGCGGCCAGCCCGGGCAGGGGTTCTACCAGCTCATGGCCGATCTGCCGTACGAGCGGACGGCCATCGCGGTGGGCGCCGTCGGTGCAATGGAAGGCGCCTATGCCGCGACACTGGCCTACGTGCGGGAACGCGAAGCCTTCGGCCGGCCGATCGCGGAATTCCAGAACACCAAGTTCAAGCTCGCGGAAATCGCGACGACGATCAAGGTCGCGCGGACGTTCGTCGACCGCTGCGTGCAGGATCTCGTCGCGGGCAAGCTCGATACGGCGACGGCATCGATGGCGAAGCTCTGGGCCTCCGAGCAGCAGGGGAAGGTCGTCGACGAATGCCTGCAGCTGTTCGGCGGGTACGGCTACATGAACGAGTACCTGATCGGACGGATGTACGTGGATGCGCGCATCCAGCGTATCTACGGGGGAACGAACGAGATCATGAAGGAGGTGATCTCGCGGGCGTTGTAGTCGGGCGGCTGCCCATGGCCGCTGCGCGTCCCTCCCTGGAACGCCAGGGACCCCGCGGAATTCAAGCACCGACGTGGCGCCGGGCAAGAGGGGGTGACGCGCCACCGGCTTCGCGCAGGGCGTGCGATATCCGCGAGCGAATCCTGCGGTCCCTGCCCGGCATGTCCGATGCGCCTCTCGCGCGCCTGCGCACGACGGGCGTTGAGGGCGCGGACGGTCCGGCTCGCACTTCATCACTTGTCAAAGGCTATCCCATGACCTACGAAACCCTCGATGTCCGCACCGACGGTGCCGTCGCCACGATCTTCCTCAACCGCCCCGACAAGGCGAATGCGATGAATGCGCCGATGTGGCGCGAGTTGCGGGCGGCGTTGCAGTGGCTCGACGAAACGCCTGCGGTGCGCGTCGGCATCCTCCGCGGTGCCGGACGCCACTTCACGGCGGGCATCGATCTCTCCCTGCTCGACGGCATGCGCGAGCATCTCGATTCGCGTTGCGGCGGGCGGGCCCGCGAAGCCCTGCGTCGCGAGATCCAGTCGTTCCAGGACACCATCACCGCCGTGGAGCGCTGCCGCAAGCCGGTCATCGCCGCAATCCATGGGCCGTGCATCGGCGGCGGCGTCGATCTGGTCACGGCGTGCGACATGCGCTACTGCTCGGCACAGGCCACGTTCTCCATCCGTGAAATCGACGTGGGTCTCACGGCGGATGTGGGCACGCTGCAACGACTGCCGCGCCTGATCGGCGAGGGCATGGCGCGGGAACTGGCGTACACCGGGCGGACCGTCTCGGGCCGCGAAGCGCGGGAGATCCTGCTCGCGAATCGGTGCTACGACGACGCGGACGCACTGTTTGCCGGCGTGAGTGAGCTGGCTGCCACCATCGCCGCAAAATCGCCATTGTCGATCCGCGGCACGAAGGAGATGATCACCTACGCCCGCGACCACTCGGTGGCCGACGCGCTGAACTACGTGGCCACCTGGAATGCCTCGATGCTGATCTCCGCGGATCTCGAGGAAGCCCTGCGCGCCGGGCGCGAGAAGCGGCCGCCGGTCTTCGAGGACTGAACCTCTCCCCACCCCGTTTCCTTCAGGAGCTGCCGATGCGCTGGACGCCCGAGCACGACGCGCTGCGCGCCACCGTGCGCCGCTTCATCGCCGACGAGATCGATCCGAACGTCGACGCCTGGGAAGCCGCCGAGACCTTTCCGGCCCACGCGCTGTTCCGGAAGATGGGTGCGCTCGGGCTCCTCGGAATTTCGCATCCCGTCGCGTTCGGGGGGCAGGGCCTCGACTATTCGTACGCCGCGGTGCTGGCCGAAGCGTTGGGTCACGCGCGCTGCGCCGGCGTACCGCTGGCCATCGGTGTGCAGACGGACATGGCGACGCCGGCGCTGGCAAGGCACGGGTCCGATGCGTTGCGCCGCGAATTCCTCGCCCCCGCGATCGCCGGCGAGCAGGTGGCGTGCGTGGGGGTCTCGGAGATCGGTGCCGGGTCGGATGTCGCGTCGATCCGCACGGTCGCCCGCAAGGACGGCGGCGACTACGTCATCCGGGGCGGCAAGATGTGGACGACCAACGGCACGCAAGCGGACTTCTGCGTCGTGCTTGCCAACACTTCGGACGGCGGCGGCCATCACAACAAGTCGCTGATCGTGGTGCCGATGCGGTCCCGCGGCGTCGAGATCGCCCGCAAGATCCGCAAAGTCGGCAACGACGCGTCGGACACCGCGCAGATCCATTTCGACGACGTCCGCGTGCCGCAGCATCACCGCATCGGCGAGGAGGGCATGGGCTTCATCTACCAGATGGAGCAGTTCCAGATCGAGCGGTTGTGGTGCTCGCTCAATTGCGGGCAGGTGCTGCTCGACATGCTGGAGGAGACCATCGCCTATGCGCGCGAGCGGCCGGTGTTCGGCCGGTCGGTCCTCGACCACCAGTGGGTGCAGTTCAAGCTTGCGGAATACAGGACTGAAGTCGAGGCGCTGCGGTCTCTCAGCTACCGGGCCGTGGCGCAGGTCGTTGCGGGCGAGGACGCGACCGAACTCGCGTCGATGGCGAAGCTGAAGGGCGGCCGGCTGATGCGCGAGGTCCTGGACGGTTGTCTGCAGTTCTTCGGCGGCATGGGCTACGCGTGGGAAAGCCGCATCTCGCGGGCTTGGCGGGACGGCCGCCTGATGTCGATCGGCGCCGGCGCGGACGAAGTCATGCTGCAGATCATTTCGAAGTTCATGGGGACCTTCCGCCGCCCGTCGTGATGCGCATTGCGGTCAGTCGAGCGCGGCGACGAAGCGGCGAATGGTGTCGTTGACGCGATCCGGGGCCGACAGCGGTCCCATGTGACCGAGGTCGGGAAAGCTCACCGGCGTCACCTGCGGGAGGACGGGCACCAGGCGCCGGGCGACGGCCAGCGCATCGGGGGGCGAGCGTTCGCCCGTCATGTACAGCACGGGCATGTCCAGACGCCTGAACTCGGCGAGCGGCGTCCGCTCGGTGAACAGCGCATGCGCCCAGCGCCGGACGTTCACGATGGACGCCGTGAAACTCGCCTGCCGCGATGGCGGCGTCGCGGCCCAGGCGCCTTCACCCATCCAGAAATCGATGAACGTCCGGGCTGCCGCCGCGCGGTCACCGCGATCGAGCGCCGCCCCGGCTTCGCGGACGGTGCGTCGGATCCCGTCCGCACCGTCGGGCGCGGGCGGCTGCGCATCCACCAGGCTGAACAGCGTGGGCTCGTACAGGACCAGCGCCCGGATCCGCGCAGGCCGGGTCAGCGCTGCCATCAGCGCGACGGCGCCGCCGTAGGAATGACCCACCAGGATGGCGGGCGATGCCAGGGTCCGGAGCAGCGGCGCCAGCAGGTCGACCTCGTCGAGCAACGTGATGTGCCGATCCGAGGGCCAGTGCGGTCCGCTGCCGGCATCGTAGGCGTCGGGTGCCATCACGTGGTACGCGGGCGCCAGCGCCGCCATCAGGCTCCGCCACTGAGCGGACGTGCTGGCGTTGGCGTGCAGGCAAACCACGGCCGGCCCCTGACCCGCTTCGCGCAACGGCGAAGCGAGGCCGGGGTGCACCGGTCCGGCCGCGAGTGTCATGGGAACCTCCGCTCCGGAATGCCGGCTCAGCGGCACGAGATCACGATTTCGAGGTACTCGCCCGGGGCTGCCATCGTGTCGTCCCCCGAGCGATTGAAGCGGGCCGCCAGATCCGCGAGTTCGGCCGCCAGCGGGGCCCGGGCCGAAGCGTCGAGCGCGTCGAAGGCCTTGTGCACGGGACCGTAGCAGGTGCGGAACACGTCGAGCCACGACGCGATCGTGCGGTACCGGAACGTGAACCGGCGGCTCGTGAAGGCGATGGAGGCGGCGTCGGCTTCGAACATCTGCGAGATGCGCTCCCGGGTTCCCCAGAGCGCGGGGGACTTCGCGCCGACGGGCGGCGGGACGTACTTGCCGATGACCTTGAACAACTGCCCGATGAACCCGTCGGGCGTCCAGTTCGCCAGCCCGATCTTGCCGCCGGGACGGCAGACGCGGACGAGTTCGGCGGCGGCGAGTTCCTGGTTCGCCGTGAACATGACACCGAACGTCGACACCACCGCATCGAAGCGATCCGTCTCGAAGGGCAATGCCTCGGCGTCGGCCTCCTGGAACTGGATATCCAGCCCCTCGGCCCGGGCCCGTTCGCGGCCTCGGTCCAGCAGCGCACCCACGTAGTCGGTCGACGTGACGCAGCAGCCTCGCCGGGCCGCCGCGAGCGACGCGTTGCCGTTGCCGGCCGCCACGTCCAGCACGTCGCTGCCCGCGCGCAGGTCGAGGGATTCGCAGAGGGACTCGCCGACGAGTTGCAGCGTCGTGCCGATCACGGCGTAGTCGCCGGAGGCCCAGGCCACGCGCTGACGTGTCTTGAGGGCGGCGAGATCGGGGAGTGGAGCGGCATTGCGCGGAAGGGTCAGGGAAGTGGCGTCCATCGTCGTTCTCCTGGGAAGGGTGGGATGACGGTGCAGCGATGGCCGGGGATGCCGGTGCATCGATGCCGTGGGACCCACGTGGGGGCCGTGGAAGCGGCCGTGGGAAGGCGCGTGGGAACGCGTGCCGCATGCGTCCGCGCGGCCTTCCGGGGGCGCTACGCAGTTCAGCCCGTCGCACGGCGGCGCGACGAAACAGGTCGCGATCGGCCCCTTCGAACGGGAAGGAGAGGAAAGTGGGAGAAGGTGTACCGAGGCACTGCGCCACGGGCAGCGGCCACGTGGGTGTGCCCCAGGTCGGGGTGGCCGGCGAGCGCCTGACAGCAGGCCGCAAGGGCGTGGATGTGAGGGAAGGCATTGGGCCGTGCGGCGGCCTTGACGGCGGCTGCCGCGGCTTCCTCGAAGCGGCCGAGTCGCGCGAGCGCCATCGCGCGGGCGCCGTACATGCCGAAGAGCATCGGATCGAACGGGCTCAGTTGGCGCGAGTAGTCGGCGCTTTCGACGGCTGCACGGGCATCGCCCACGATCGCGTTCACGAAAGACAGGTTGTAGTGGCCCAGGGCGAAGTTGGGGCTGAGTTCGATGGATTGCCGCAGCGGCGCGAGGCACTCGCCGTGGCGCGCGTCGAGCCAGAGGGCGCGACCGAGCGCCCAATGCACTGCGGGATCGCGCTCGTCGGCCATGAGACCCTGCGAGGCGCTGCGATAGGCGGCCTCGATGGCGACGGCGCGAGGGGCCCAGTCCTGGAAGGCGTCCTGGAAATGGGTGAACGACAGGCCGGCGTGGGCGCGGGAGAAGGTCGGGTCCTGACGCAGCGCCACCTCGAAGAAGTGCTTCGCACGGTCGTTGTCTTCCTGGCGGTAGCGGTACATGTGCCAGAGGCCGCGGTGGTAGGCCTCCCAGGCGTCGAGCGAATCCGGCGCTTTCAGGACCGCGCGATTGCGCTCGTGCGTCTCGATCTCGGCGGCGATCGACGCCACGACCCGGTCGCCGATCGCGTCGAGCACGACGAGGGCGTCGCTCGCCGGCACATTGAAGACCTCCGACCAGACGATGCGCGCCGCGCGCGTCTCCACGAGTTCGACGCTCACGGCCAGGCGGTCGGCGCGCGTGCGGACCGTCCCGCCCACGACGTAGGCGACGTTGAGCATGCGGCCGGCCTCCTCGGCGCCGAGACCGCGCTCGTGCAGGGCGAACACCGTGCCCTGCGCGATGACGAACAGGGTGCGCATCTTGGCGAGGCGGGTGATGACGTCGTAGGCGAGGGCATCGGCGACGCCGCCGCGGCCGGTCGCCGGGAGGTCGGCAAACGGCATGACGGCGATCGACGGTCGGCCCGGCGTTGCGGCCGGCGCGATCGGCTCCGGTTCGCGCTCGGAGGCAGGGTGCAGGCCCGTGTCGCGAATCCTGCGCCATGCGTGGTGCAGCGGGCCCGCATCGAGTCCGTCCGCCTCGAATTGCCTGAGCGTCGCGGCGAGGTGTTCTTCGGCATCACGTCGGCGCCCGCAACGGGCGAGCGCTCGCAACAGCGCTTCGTGCACCCGCAGATCGAACGGCGCCAGCGCGAGCCACCTTTCCAGTGCAGGCAATGCCTGCTCCCCGGCGGGGACCCGTGCCGCGATCCGTTCCAGGATCGCCGCGTGGCAACTTCGGAAGCGCCGGCGCTGCGCCGTGAGCCACGCGCCGAAGGCCGGCGCGCGTCCGATCTCGAGCCCTTCGAGGAAGTCGCCGCGGAAAAGACCGGTCAGCGTCTGCAGCGCTTCGAGCGTCCGGTTTGCCAGCGTGTTCTCCGTGGCGCGAAGTACCTCGAGAGCATCGACGCGGCAGCGCTCGACATCGAGCTGCAGGCGATCGTCGATCGCGAGCACGAGCGAAGCCCCGTCGCCGTCGAGCACGCCGCGGAGCTTGCTGAGGCACCACCGCAATTCACCCCGCGGATCGTTGGGAACCTCCCAGAACATTTCGCAGAGCGCGCTGCGAGACGCGGGGGTCGAAGCCATGGCCAGGTAGGCAAGCAGGCCGCGCACCTTGCGGGATGCCGGAAGTGCCAGCGGCCGACCGCCACGTCGGACGACCACCGGACCCAGCAGACCCACGAACACGTCCGGCGCCGGGTCGGCGGCCGGACTCGCATCGATGGAGGGTTCGGTCCGGGGCATGGCGCTGTCTCCCGCGCGCGGAGGGCAGCATCGCTTCCGCACGCATCCCGGCATTAGATGCCGAAGTCGCTGCGGAATGCCACACGAATTTCATCGGATCGCGGACGAACGGAGACGAGCGACCCTGCCGTCGGGAGGGATGCCGTCGACGAACCCGTTCACCCCACCCGGAGCACGCATGCAACCCGAGCCCCCGCGATGTCGGGACCAGGGTCAGGGCGCGCTTCGGCGCATCGGGTCCGCTCATCGGATGCGGCGTCGTCGATGGATCAACAGATAGGCCGCGGGGATCACGACCATGGACAGCAAGGGAGCGGACACCATGCCGCCGATCATCGGGGCCGCGATGCGTTGCATGACTTCCGAGCCCGCCCCGTCTCCCCGCATGATGGGCAGCAGGCCGGCGAGGATGACCGCCACCGTCATCGCCTTGGGACGCACGCGCAGCACCGCCCCTTCGTGGATGGCGCGGACCAGCGCGGCGTCGTGATCGACGTCACGCTCGGCGCGATGCCGCTCCCAGGCCGACTTCAGGTAGATCAGCATCACCACGCCGAACTCGGCGGCGACGCCGGCGAGTGCGAGGAATCCGACCGCGGTCGCGACGGAGATCGCGTGGCCCAGGGACCACACGAGCCAGATGCCGCCGACGAGGGCGAAGGGAACCGTCGCCATCAGCAGGAGCGCTTCACCTGCGCTGCGCAACGTGAGGTAGAGCAACAGGAAGATGATGGCCAGTGTGACCGGCGCCACCAGCTGCAGACGGGCGGTGGCACGCTCCAGATACTCGAACTGCCCGGTCCACGAGATCGAATAGCCCGCAGGCAACCGGATCGTCTTCGCCACCGCGTGCTGCATGTCGGTCACGGTCGATCGCAAGTCGCGTCCGCGGATGTCCACGTACACCCAGCCGGAGAGGCGCGCATTTTCACTGCGCAGCATCGGCGGACCGTCCTGCACGGAAAGCTTCGCGACGTCGCCCAGACGGATGCGCGCGCCCATCGGCGTGAGCAGGGGCAGGGCGCGAATCGCCTCCAGGGAATCGCGCAGTTCTCGCGGATAGCGGACGTTGATCGGGAAGCGGCTGCGTCCGAGCAGCATCTCGCCGACGTTCTCGCCGCCGATGACCGACGTGACGAAGGATTGCACTTCGTCGATGTTGAGGCCGTAGCGTGCCGCTGCCTGCCGGTCGACCTCCACATCCATGTAGCGGCCACCGGTCAGTCGTTCCGCCAGGGCGGACGTCACGCCGGGCACCTGCTTCACCGCATTCTCGACGCTCGCGGCAAGCCGGTCGATCTCCGTCAGATCCGGGCCCGCGATCTTCACGCCGACCGGACTCTTGATGCCGGTCGCCAGCATGTCGATGCGGTTGCGGATCGGCGGCACCCAGAGGTTCGACAGGCCGGGAACCTGAACCGCGCGGTCCAGGGCTTCCACCAACGCGTCGGGCGTCATGCCGGGACGCCATTGAGAACGCGGCTTGAAGCGGATCGTCGTCTCGAACATCTCCAGCGGGGCGGGATCCGTGGCGGTGTCCGCGCGGCCTGCCTTGCCGAAAACGGTCTCGACCTCGGGCACCGTCTTGATGAGCCGGTCGGTCTGCTGCAGCAGTTCGGACACCTTGCCCGCGGAAAGGCCGGGCAGGGCGGACGGCATGTAGAGCAGATCGCCCTCGTCCAGCGCCGGCATGAATTCGCCGCCCAGGCGCGACAGCGGAATCCACGTGGCCGCCAGCGCGGCCAGGGCCAGGACGAGTGTGGCGATCGGGTAGCGGAGTGCCGCGTTCAGTACGGGTTCGTAGGCGCGCAGCAGGAGCCGGTTCAACGGATTGCGCTGCTCGGCGGGAATGTGGCCGCGGATGAGATACCCCATGAGCACCGGGACCAGCGTTACCGCCAATCCGGCGGCCGCGGCCATCGCATAGGTCTTGGTGTAGGCCAGGGGAGCGAAGAGGCGGCCCTCCTGCGCTTCCAGCGTGAAGACCGGGAGGAACGAGAACGTGATGACGAGCAGCGAGAAGAAGAGGGCGGGGCCGACTTCCTCGCAGGCGGTCGTCACCACGGACCAGCGCTCCGCCGCGCTCAATGGTTGGCCGGGCCGGGCGAGATGCGCCGCCTCGAGATGCTTGTGGACGTTCTCGATCATCACGATCGACGCGTCGACCATCGCGCCGATGGCGATGGCGATCCCGCCGAGCGACAGGATGTTCGCGTTCAGACCCTGATGGTGCATCACGATGAACGACGCGAGCACCCCCAGCGGCAACGAGATCACGATCACGAGCGCCGAGCGCACGTGCAGCAGGAAGAGCAGGCAGACCAGGCCGACGACGACGAACTCCTCGGCGAGCTTGTCGCGCAGATTCGCGATGGCGCGTTCGATGAGTCCGGACCGGTCATAGGTGGTCACGACCTGCACGCCCTCGGGAAGACTGGTCTTCAACTGCTCGAGTCTCGCCTGGACGGCGCGGATCACGGCAAGTGCGTTCTTGCCCGTGCGCAACAGCACGATGCCGCCGGCGACCTCGCCCTCGCCGTTCAGTTCCGCCATGCCCCGCCGCATTTCCGGGCCCACCTGCACGTGCGCAACGTCCGCGATCGTCACCGCGACACCTGCGCGCGTCGAGCGCAACGGAATGTCGCGGATGTCCTGCAGGTTCCTCAGGGTGCCGCGGGCCCGCACCATGTACTCGCCTTCTCCCATCTCGACCGCGCCGCCTCCCGCCTCCTGATTGGCGCGCTGGAGCGCAGCGATCACGGCACCGTGGGGAATGCCGTAGGCGAGCAGACGGTCAGGCTTCAGCACCACCTGGAACTGGCGGACCATGCCGCCCACCGTGGCGATTTCGGCGACGTCGGGCACGGCCTTCAATTCGTACTTCAGGAACCCGTCCTGCAAGGCGCGGAGTTCACCGAGATCGTGCTTGCCCGTGCGATCGACGAGCGCGTACTCGTAGATCCAGCCCACGCCCGTCGCATCCGGTCCGAGAGACAGCTTCGCCGCCCCCGGCAGGCGGTCCTGCACCTGGCTGAGCGATTCGAGCACGCGCGACCGCGCCCAGTACGGGTCCGTTTCGTCGTCGAACAGCACGTAGACGAACGCGTCGCCGAAGAAGGAGACCCCGCGCACCGTCTTCGCGCCGGGGACCGACAGCAGCGTGGTGGTCAACGGGTAGGTCAGCTGGTTCTCGATGATCTGCGGCGCCTGACCCGGCCATTGCACGCGCACGATCACCTGCACGTCCGAAAGATCGGGCAGGGCGTCCAGCGGCGTGCGCAGCAGTGCCCAGGTGCCCCAGGCGGCGACGCCGAGGGCGGCAAGCAGGACGAGGACGCGGTTCGCGACGGACCAGCGGATCAGCCGCGCGATCATCGCGACTTTCCTCCGGCGGGCAACCGTTCCAGCCGCGAGATCTCCATGTCGCCCGACGATGTCTCGATCAGCGTGAAGGCGACCCGATCGCCCACCTTGAGTCCGGCCGGCAGCGCCCCCTTGCGCACGGAAAACGGCATCGACATGCCGGGCCACTGGAGCGACGCGATCGGACCGTGGTCCAGGGTGATCTCCGCCTGGCCGATCGCTTCCACGGTGCCTTCCCCGTGGTGCTCGGGCGCCGCCGCGTGCTTGTCAGGAGGCGCGGGCGTCTTAGGCGCTGTGTCGAGGCGCGGCAATCCCGCCTTGAGGCTCGCTTCCGAGTCGAGCAGGAATTGCCCCGACACCACGACGGTCTGTCCGGGCTCGAGACCCTTGCGGATCTCGATGTCGTCCCCCAGGCTGCGACCGGTCTCGACCTCGACCGGACGGTAACCGCCCGATTCCTGTTTGAGGATGACGACCGTGCGGCGTCCCGTGGGAATCACGGCGGCCTGCGGCACGACCACACCCTGCGCGGCCGGCGGCGTCAGCGTCACGGTGGCGATCATGCCGGGCTTCAGCGATTGTCCGGGATTGGACAACTCGACGCGTACCCGCAGCGTTCGCGTCTCGGCGGACACCTCGGGCAGCACGGCAGCGATGCGTCCCGCGAGCGCTCGGTCCGGAAAGCCGGCGGCGCGAACCGTCACCGGATGGCCCACTGCGATGAGCGCGGCCGCGGCCTCCGGCACCTCGACGTGAAGCCACACGTGGCGCAGATCGACGATGCGCATCAACGTCATGCCGGGGGTGACCATCGCTCCGTCGCGCATCGACAGTTCCGACACGATGCCGCTCGCCGGGGCACGAAGCGTGTGGCGCAACTGCGGACGGTCGGCCGCCTCGGCGGCGCGGATGACCTCCTCGGGGATCGACAGCAGCGCAAGGCGCTGGCGCGCTGCTTCGACCAGGGCGGGATCGGCATGCAAGCGCCGCAGCGCCAGGTACTCGTCCTGCGGCGACGCCCATTCGGGCGCAAACACCGTGGCCACGGGCTGACCGGCGACGACTGTGTCGAGGTTCGCCCGCACGCGGAGGTTCTCCACATAGCCATTGACGCGGGACTGCAGCACCTGGATCGACCGTTCATCCACGGCGAACGTGCCCGTGGCCTCGACCGATGAAGTCACGTCGGCGCGACGCGCGGTCGCCGTGCGCATCCCCAGGTTCTGCGCAATCTGCGGCGAGATCGTGACTTCGCCCGGCGCGGCGGAATCCCCGTAGACAGGCACGAGGTCCATGTCCATGAAAGGAGACTTGCCCGGCTTGTCGAACCGCTGGCCCGGCTTCATCGGGTCGTGCCAGTACAGCACCTTCCGACCGGTCTTCGCATCGACGTGAGCGGCGGCAGGGGACGTGGATGCTCCCGGCGCTGCGGGCGCATTCGATGCGGGATGCCGCAGCCCGAAAAGATAGCCGACGAGCGCCCCCGCGATGAGGCCGCCGATGATGCCGGGAATCCAGCGTTGTGACGTGCTCATTTCGCGGCCTCCTGTCCGTCGGCGGGCGTGAGGTAGCGCAAACGCGTCCAGACCTGCGCACGCGCGCGCTGCAGCCCCAGGATCTGCAGTCGCGCCTCGATTTCCGCGCGCCGGGCTTCGAGGGTCTGGACCAAGGTACCCGTCCCGCCGCGGTACGCGGCGAGCGCGAGCGCCGATCGTTCCGCGGCGAGCGGCACCAGCGACGTCTCGAGACGGGCGATCCGTTCGCCGAGGGCGCGCCACTCTTCGAGTCGCGCACGGACGTCCGCTCGGTGCTCGCGTTCGAGGTCTTCGCGGACCGCCTGCGCCTGGGCCAGCGCCGCCTGACTCGCGCGGATCTCGCGATCCTGGCGCCTGGAAGCGAACAGGGGCAGCGGCACGCTGACGCCGAACGACACCATGTCGGGAAAGCCGGGACCGCGCTGCTGATAGGCGACCTCGACGCTCCAGTCCGGTGTCAGGGACTGCTTCGCCAGCCGAACGTCCGTCGCGGCCAGGGCCTCGGATTCGCGGGCGACGGCGATCTCGGCATGGTGGGTGAGCGCCGTCAGAGCCTCGACCGTGTCCGCGCCGAGGACGGCGGTGTCCGGCAGTTCGCCCGGCGGGCGCACGGCGTCTTCGCCGAGCCAGCGTTCGAGCATCCGCACGGCGATGCGCTCCTGCTGCCGGGAGGCGGCGAGTTGATCCTCGACCTGGAGCAACATCGCCTGCGCAGCGCGCAAATCCGGCGTGGCCGGCGTCGATCGGAGGGAGGCTTCGAGCGTCCGCACCTGCAACTGCACCTCGGCCCGCAAGGATTCCAGGCCGAGAGAGACACGAGTCTCGTAGGCCCGGTCCAGCCATGCGGCAGCGACTTCGCGGCGCAACGCCGACTCGGCCACGCGGCCCATCGCGCGTTCCAGCGCGACCGTCTGCTCCCCCCGCTCGCGACGCAGCGCGCGCTTGCCGGGCGCTGTCAGTTCCTGCATCACGCCGATGCGGCGCATGGTCATGAAGTCGCGGCCGAGGCTGAACCGGTCCGCGCCGGCGATCGGCAGGTTGTCGATGCCCGCGCGAAGGACCGGGTCGGACGGTTGCGCGGCCGACACGGCACGCTCCGAGGCGCTGGTGATCGCGTGATCCGAAGCCACGCGACGGGCCGATCGGGATTCGGCCAGTTGAAGGGCTTCCGTCAGCGACAGCCGGTCTCCCGATGTACCGGGCGCCGTGGCCGCGATCGATGGAGCGGACGCAAGGAGTCCGCAGTAGAGACACCCCGAAAGAGTGGTGAGAACACGGCGCGACATCCGCCAGGATGCGCGCAGACGCGAGAACGCCATGGGAACCTCCGCAACCGAGAAGGACGACCCTGCCTCGATGGACGAGGCAGGACGGGCGAAGCGGAGGCGGGGCTAGTTGCGAAAGCGCCGGGTGAGCAGCAGCGGGGGCGGGGAGGTCTGTCGCGGGACGTCGGACGTGCCACGCTCCGCGGGCATCGCGGCCATCGGGAGCGCCGCAACGGCCCACGGCACGATCACGGGTACTCCGATGGCGAGATCGAAGGAACGGGATCCGGAGGACTCGACGCCTGGGTCCATCGCAGTGAAGAATGCACAGCAGGTCGATCGCTCGGCTCCGCCGGGCAGTCCATGCCGGCCATGCTCTCGTTCGCCGAGACCGCGGCCCAGGGCGGACGTCGGCATCGCGCAGGCGTAGGACGCCGCCCACTGCGCGTACAGGAGCGCGATCAACATCGGCAGCGCCGCCCATCGGCGCGAAGGGGATTTCACACGAGACATGAGCATCGACGATGACTGACTGCGCGCGTGTCCACGTCGCGGAACAGTTCAACCCGGAACATCCAGGGATCCAGAGCCCTCGGCCGGGTTTGATTGACCCAGGTCAACGGTGGCCGAAACTCTTGCCGAGAACCTGCCGCCTCATTGGTGCGCGGCAATCCACCGCCGCGGCACGCAGATGACGGTTCGCAGAGGAGTCCTCGCGAGTACATGCCAGCTTCGGCGAGCCAACGGGATAGATTTCCGTCGGCACTCAGTCCCGGCCAATGCCCGAGGCCGCAGTTCCCCCGACATCAACGCGCTGGACAGCGAAATCAACGGCCTTCGGACGGGCTTCCAGGCGTACATCCGTCTCAGGCCAGGCCGACAAGAATCGATCGATGCGTGGCAGCAACCACTTGACTGCGAAGGCCGGGCCGACCGTGACGGTCTGGAGATCGCTTGCCGCCCCCTCCCGAAGTCGTTCCATACCGGCCCCCGTCCGATCGAATCCCGTCCGAATGTCCGGCAGCGTCAGTTACGCGACGTTGGTCGGGACGAGCCGAATTCGTCCTCCGGAGCATCGGACGAAAAAGGGCCTGCCGAGCCATTCCTCCAGGGTGCGGATGCGTCGACGGCGTCCGCCCCGTGTCCTCTCAAACGTTCCGAAACGACGTGAGAATCGGACATCGGCAGCGACAGTCGGAACCATCGAGAGGATCACTCCGCCGCGTCCCGATCGATGCCGGATCCGGCGAGACACCTTCACGATCAGCGATCTCGGTGGACTCGGTTCCATTGCGGAAGCGCTTGCGATGTCGAAGCCGCACCGGACCTGGACGTTCTGACCCACGTGCGACCGCCGCTCGGGTCCATGCCGACTGAGAACACCTGGGAGTCGCATCAGCGGATGAAGTCCGAAGCGATCAGGCCCGGGCTGTGGCCGGCCATGATAGAAAGGCGTGAATCGGTGCATGGGTTCGAGATGAAGCCCGCCGGATCGATACAGCGCGTGTCCGGATGGCATATTCATCCCGGAGGTTGACGCGCTTGCCGTGCAGCCGCCGAGAGGTTCGACCGCACAGAGCGCCGATGAACCATCACTCCGACCTCGCATGCCCCATTCGAATCCACGTCGCCTGACCGAGCCGACCGCACCTTCCCACTACGCCCATGCGCGCAGCAACCTGACGCGGCTGACGCTCGCCCAGGCACTTGCCGGTGCGAACGCCGTGGTGATCTATGCGACGGGGGCGATTGTCGGGAACACGCTTGCGCCCAGCCAGTCGCTGGCGACCTTGCCGATCTCGATCTTCGTCCTCGGGATGGCCGCGTGCTCGCTGCCGGCCGGCGTCATTGCAAGACGCAGCGGCCGACGCGCCTCGTTCTTCGTCGGCACCGTGTGCGGCATGCTGGTCGGCTTGCTCGCAACGCTGGCGGTTGTGGCGGGACTGTTCTGGTTGTTTTGCGTCGCGACGTTCTTCGGCGGCGCCTATGCCGCCGTGGTTCTCTCGTTCCGCTTTGCGGCCGCCGATTGCGTCCCGCCGGAACGTCGCCCGCGCGCGCTCTCCCTGGTCATGGCGGGTGGCGTTGTCGCCGGCGTACTCGGACCGCAACTCGTCACGTTCACCATGGATCTCTGGGGACCGTACCCGTTTGCGGGCACGTTCCTGGCGCAGGCACTCGTCGCGGGACTGTCCGCGATCATCCTGTGGGGGATACGTCTACCCGCGCCGTCCAGAGGAACGACTGGAGGTGGCCGTCCGTTCAGCGTCATCGTTCGCCAACCGCAGTTCGTCACCGCCGTGAGCTGTGGCGTGATTTCGTACCTGCTCATGAACTTCTTGATGACCGCGTCCCCGCTTGCCATGCGGATGTGCGGCATTTCACAGGAGTCCTCCAATCTCGGTGTTCAGTGGCACGTCATCGCCATGTACGCCCCGAGCTTCTTCACGGGACGACTGATTTCCCGCTACGGCGCCCGACGCGTGATCGTGGCGGGCCTGGTTCTCGTTTCAGCCTCGATTGCAGTCGGCCTGTCGGGCATCGATATCGCGCATTTCTGGCTCACGCTCATTCTGCTCGGACTTGGATGGAATTTCGGCTTCGTGGGCGCCTCGGCACTCGTTCTCGAGTGTCATCGCGCCGAGGAAAAAGACCAGGTTCAGTCTGCAAACGACTTCATCGTCTTTGGCTCCGTGGCATTCGGATCTCTCCTGTCCGGCATCGTGTTGACGTCTTACGGATGGAATGCCGTGCTTTGGGCATCGTTGCTGCCTCTGGCGCTGGCGGCATTCGTGCTAGCGCGCGCGAAAGCAGGACGAGAGACGAGCACTCAAGGCTACTGAACGCAGCTGAAGGCTAGGCAGCCAGGACGAGATGGCGGAACAGCCGGTCGAAGGGTCGTCGAGTGGCCTGGAGCGCAAGTCTGAACGCGACCGCCGAATCGTGGCTCCGCATACTGAGCGGAGCTGCTTCGACGACGCTTGACCCGGCGGTATCCTGGTGCGCCCAGCCGGAATCGAACCGGCATGACCGAAGTCGAGGGATTTTCGTACCACTTCGGCTTTCGCCGCCGCGAGCATCGCGTTCGTGGTCTGGACTTTGTCTTGGCCTTGGCAGACATCCGCGGGGGCGGACGATGCGGTAGGCCGGCGCCGTCAAGTCTCTGCACGTTCCCCGTGTCGCGGGGCTTCGCTCAGCGTTGCCTCGCCGCGAGGGCAGGGGGTTCGCTGAATTTGACGCCATTCACGCGGGTACTTTCGCGACCCGGTGCTCAATGATTCAAGTCCCTTGCGTCTACCAATTTCGCCATGGGCGCACAGTGGCCGCGATTGTAGCGCTGCCCTCCGGCGGACCGTCACGTTCGTGGCGTAACCTTGCGGTTCCCGCCACGGTTGTCGCCCGCTCGATTGCATGTCGACCCGCCCCTCCGCCCATCGCAGCTATGACCGCATCGGCTCGCTCGAGGCGCGGGACGCCCTCGATGCGCACTACGACGGCACGCAGGGTGTCTACAAACTGTGGGCGAGTCCGCGGTCCGTATTGTCCGCCGTCGCGTGCGGATGGAAGGACAGCGATCACCCCGCGCAGTTGCACTACGGGTGGGATCTGGAACGTGCGGCGACTCTCGACACGGCCATTCGCGACGCGACGCGCCGCGTCTTCGATGCGTTGACCGAGAACGGGACACGCACACTCGACCACGTGCTGGAGCCGGGATGCGGCATCGGCGGCGCCGTGACGCAATTGGCGAGCGCGGAACCCCGGGTCCGTTTCCACGGTGTGTCGGTCGTCCAGCGCCAGATGCGGATCGCCATGGCTCGGGCAGCGGCCCGTGGACTGGGCAACGTGTCCTTCACACGCGCCTCCTACATGTGCTTGCCGTTTGCCGACGACACCTTCGACGGGATCTACGCGATCGAGTCGCTGTGCTACTGCCCGGTCCCGGATCGCGGTCTCCTGCTACGCGAGCTCTGTCGGGTGCTGCGTCCGGGCGCCCTGGCCGTGGTGCTCGATGGCTATGCCCATCGCCCGCCCGCCACCGGGCGCGAGGAGCGCATCCTCCGTGACGTGCTGGATGGCTGGACGCTGCCGCCGCCCGGACCGCCCGATGCATTCACGGCCGACGGGATGACAGCGGGGTTTCAGGTCAGACGCGTCGAAGACGTCACTGCGCACATCCTGACGTCGGCTCGGCGCATCCGGGATATCGGTCGCTGGGGCTTGACGCCGCTCGCGGCACTGTCATCCCTGCCGGGCATGTCGGCGCTGCTGGCGCCGATCGGATTCGCCTCGCCCGTGGGGGCGTCGCGTTTTGCGGCGGCGTGTCGATCCCAGTGGACGCTCTTTCGTCTGGGCCTGGGGGGCTACTGGATGCACGTCTTCAGAAAACCAGACGTCATCCGCTAATCCCCGCTGGATCCGTGGCTTAGAGCGTGCTCCCGGCACGGCTAAAGTCATGCAGGGGTCATCCGTTAAGTCCTCCCGTGATGTGCGCTGTCCGCCGTGTCGTGCGCTTCGGCGCGAGCGCCCGTCCGTTCCCTGACACTCACGATTCCCCCGCGAGTCGACACACATGACCGTCATCGTTGGTTACATCGTCATCCTCGGCGCCGTCATCGGCGGCTTCATCATGGCCGGCGGCCACGTGGGATCGCTCATCCAGCCCACCGAACTCGTCATGATCGGCGGGGCCGCCGCGGGGGCCTTCGTGGTCACCAATACCGGCAAGGTGATCAAGGCCACGCTCGGCGCCCTGCCCACGGTGTTCAAGGGCTCGAAGTTCACCAAGGCCCTGTATCTGGAATTGCTCTCGCTGCTCTACGACATCCTCGCGAAGGTGCGCAAGGAAGGGCTGATGTCGATCGAATCGGACGTCGAGTCGCCCGAGCAGAGCCCGATCTTCTCCAAGTACCCGATGATCCTGTCGGACCACCACGCGATGGAATTCCTCACGGACTATCTGCGGATCATGGTGGGCGGGAACCTGAACGCCTTCGAGATCGAGAACCTGATGGACGTCGAGATCGAGACCCACCACCACGAGGGCGAGGCTCCCGCGCAGGCCGTGGCGCGACTGGGCGACGGTCTCCCGGCCTTCGGGATCGTGGCTGCGGTGATGGGGGTGGTGCACACGATGGAGTCGGTGGGTCTGCCGCCGGCGGAACTGGGCAAGCTGATCGCTGCCGCCCTGGTCGGAACGTTCCTCGGGATTCTGCTGGCCTACGGCTTCGTGGGTCCGCTCGCCACGCTGCTCGAACACAAGCTGAACGAGTCCACCAAGATGTTCCAGTGCATGAAGGTCACCCTGCTGGCCAGCCTGAACGGCTACGCGCCGCAGGTCGCCGTGGAGTTCGGGCGCAAGGTGCTGTACTCGACCGAGCGTCCCACGTTCAAGGAACTCGAGGAAGAGGTGAAGAACCGCAAGGGCAAGTGATCCCCCGATCCCGACCGCGGAGCCTCGACACATGAGCGACGATTCCCAGCAGCCAATCATCGTCAAGAAGATCAAGAAGGGCGGCCACGGCCATCACGGCGGCGCCTGGAAGATCGCATACGCCGACTTCGTGACCGCGATGATGGCGTTCTTCCTGCTGATGTGGCTGCTCGGTTCCACGACGAAGGGCGATCTGCAGGGCATCGCCTCCTACTTCAAGACGCCGCTCAAGGTCTCCCTGATGGGCGGCTCCGGCGCCGGCGACGCCACGAGCATCATCAAGGGCGGCGGCACCGACCTCACGAAGAAGACCGGGCAGGTCAACAATCACGTCGACGGCAAGAAGCGCAGCGGTCCGGTCGACGAGGCCGAGGCCGAGAAAGTGCTGCAGGCCCAGGAAGCCGAACGCCTGAAGGGGCTGAAGCAACAGCTCGAAGCCGAGATCGAGAAGAGCGAGTTGCTGCAGCAGTTCCGCAACCAGCTCCTGATCGACATCACGACGGAGGGCCTGCGCGTCCAGATGGTGGACGAACAGAACCGTCCGATGTTCGCCATCGGCAGCAGCCAGCTCCAGCCGTATACGCGCCAGATCCTGCGCGAGATCGGCAAGGTGCTGAACGACGTGCCGAACCGCATCACGATCTCCGGCCATACGGACCACACGCCGTATTCCGGCGGCGACCGCGGCTTCAGCAACTGGGAGCTCTCGGCCGATCGGGCCAATGCCGCCCGACGCGAGTTGCTCGCGGGTGGCATGGAAGAACACCGCATCGCACGCGTAATCGGTCTGGGATCGGCGGTGCTGCTCGACGCCTCCGACCCGTTCAATCCGATCAACCGGCGCGTGAGCATCATCGTGATGAACCGGCGCGCGGAGAAGGCCGCGCTCAAGGACGGGGGCACGATCGAAGCCGACGAACTGGCATCGCCGCCCGGGGCGGACACGGCCGGTGGCGGGGAAGGGGGCGCGAGCCCGGCAGCGGGTCATGCGGCATCGGAATCGCCGAAACCCGCACCGACTCCCGCACCGACGCCGGTCGCGCCGGCTCCTGCGATCGCACCCGCTCACCCCAAGGAGGTCTCCGGTGCCGGGGGCGAAAAACATCACTGAGCGGCTCCCGGTCGCGTTCCGCGTTCCGCCGATCGCACTGGCGACGTTGGCGCAGGCGGTTTCCGCCGTCGGGGCGGTGCTGTTGACCGGACAGTTCGCGAGCTTGGCCGCACTGCTGGTGCAAGGCCTCCTGGCGGCCATCGTCGGCCGCCTCCTGACGCTCCCCGGCTGGTGGGTGCCGATCAATCTCGGCTTCCCGTTGCTCGTCGGCGGCGTGTCGCTGCTGCGGGTGGCTCCGGAGTGGTATCTGGGTGCCTTCCTGCTGATGGTCGCCGTCTACTGGAGCACGTTCCGAACGCAGGTGCCGCTGTACCTTTCCGGTCGACAGGCCGTCGCGTTGGTGGCCTCGCGGCTGCCCCAGGATCGGCCGTGCCGCTTGCTCGACATCGGCAGCGGAACCGGCACGGTGCTCGCACAGCTCGCGACCCGGGTGTCCGCTGCCGTGGAGCTGCACGGCATCGAACTCGCGCCGCTCCCGCATGCGATCGCCCGAGTGCGCGCGCGGATGAGCCGGAACCGCTTTGCCGTGAAACGACAGGACTTCTGGCAATGCGACCTGAGCCGCTACGACGTCGTCTACGCCTTTCTTTCACCGGTGCCGATGCCGGCGCTGTGGCGCAAGGTCCGCGCGGAAATGCGCCCGGGTTCGCTCTTCATCAGCAACACGTTCGCGGTTCCGGGGGTCCCGCCTGACGAGTCGGTCGCGATCGGAGGCGGATCGCGTGTGCTGTACCTCTGGCGGATGCGATGAAGGTCTCCGATGTCGTGCAGGCGCTGGGCGGACGGGACATTCCCGTGCTCGCCAGCACCATCGCGGGCCTGCGTGCCCTGATGCGCACCGAAGACCGGATCACGCCGAGAGATGTGTCGCGGGTGGTGTTGCGGGATCCCATGCTGACGTTGAAGACGCTGCGCTTCGCCGAGCAGCGCCGCACCGAGCGGCAGTCGGCGGACATCACGACGGTCGAGCACGCGATCCTGATGCACGGGATCACCAACTACCTGAAGTCGTTCTCGAACCTCACGTCGCTCGAGTCGCTGCTGGCGAAGGATCCGCTGGCGCTCGACGGCGCGCTGAGAGTCGTGAGCCGCGCCCAGCATGCCGCGGCATTTGCGCGCGCCATCGCACGGCAGCGCCACGACATCGAATCCGATGAAGTCATCATCGGCGCGCTGCTGCACGATCTCGCCGAATTGATGCTGTGGTTCCACATGCCGCGCCAGGAGGCTGAGGTGCGCTTCCTCGTGGACCACGCGACCGGCCTGCGCAGCGCCTCGGCCCAACGCGCGGTGCTCGGCTTCACGCACGTGGAACTCCAGCTCGCCCTGGCGCGGGCCTGGCGTCTGCCCGAACTGCTGTGCCGGCTGATGGACGACGATCACGCGGAGCATCCGCGCGTCGTGAACGTGATGACCGCCACAGCCCTGGCCCGCCACTTGAATCACGGCTGGGACGATCCGGCGCTGCCGGACGATTACGCTCGGGTGCAGAAGGTGCTGGGCACCTCGCCGGACGGTGCGCTCCGCCTGGTGCGCAACGCCAGCCTGCAGGCGGCCCGCCTCTGGATCGACACCGGCATTCGACCCGTGGCCGCTTGGCTCCCCCTGGAGTCCGGGCGGATCGTGCCGGAGACGCCGGCATTCCGACGCCCAGGCGGCGTCGACCTGGAGTTCTTCAAGCACGCGCTTGCGCGCCTGGAGGATCAGGAACACGGCATGGACAGCGATGCCGCAACCGTCTGGGCGCTGTACGGCCTGCAATTCGGACTCGGGCTGCATCGCGTCATGTACGCGAACGTCGTCCCGAACCTCAATATCCTGCGACCGCGATTCGTACTGGCGGACGATCCCGCCGCGGCGGCCTGGATGAAGCTGCAGATTCCGCTGACCGGGCGTGATTTCTTTCCGAGACTGATGGCGAGGACACAGGGGCTGTGGGCCGGCGGTGCGAATCGCGAGAAGCTCGCGGCGCTCCTGCTCCCGGAGCAGCGCACCGTGCTCGGGGGCGGGGACTTCCTCGTCATGTCTCTCTTCAACGGAGGCGACGCGCAAGGGGCGGTGCTCGCCGATCGCGGCTCCGGTGCGGACGGCATCTCCGATGCCTTGTACGCGCCGTTCAAGGCGATGTGCGTGGCACTCGGGCATCGCCTGTCCTTGAACGCGAATGCCCACCACGCCGCTTCCTGACGAGCCTCTGACCGGATCGGCCTCCCCGCCGATCGCCGCGCGGCAGCCGCACGCGCTGTTTCTCCGGCAGGGCGGCACGGTGAGCGGACCGTTCCCGCGACGACTGCTCGAACACTATCGCCTGCTCGGGCGCATCGCCGAATCCGACACGCTGAGCGAAGACCGGATCACGTGGCTGGCCGTCGGAGAAGTACTGGGTGACCCTCGCCATCCCAACGGCGCAGGCGCAGCGATGGCATCCGACGAGGAACGCGATTGGCGCGAAGAGCGACGCATGGCCCGCCTGCGCTGGATCGACGAGCGCAGCGGCACGGACCGACGTCAGTCGTCGCCGGATGCAGCGGATCGGCCGCCGCGTTCGTCGGTCGATCGACGCGACGGGTGGACCCCGGGTCAAGGAGGCGCCACCGGTGCCACCGGCGTGGTGGCGTCGGCTGCGAAGCCCCGCAGCGTCCACGCGCACCTGACGGTGGCGGCCCTGATCGTGGCGCTCCTGAGCCTCGGGCTCGGGCTCTGGCTCTTCGCACCGAGATTCGTTCCGCACATCACGTTGCTGCGCTGAGTCCGCGCCTTCTGCCCGTCGACCGGGCGGGGTAGCATCCGCCGCGTCGCCCCTACCAGATCGGATCTCCGCCGATGTCCATGCCCCTCATCCAGTCACGGGACAACGCGACCGTCAAACGCCTGGCACGGCTGCTCGACAGCGCGCGGGAGCGGAGCGACACCGGACTCGTGCCGATCGAAGGGTGTCACCTCATCCGCGCTTGCGTCGAGTCCCCCGGCTTCGGAACGGCTGCGATCACCCAGGTACTCGTGTCCGAGGCCGCGATGCGGCATCCGGACATCGCGGCGACGCTGCCGATCCTTCCCGCGGAACGCGTCCAGATGGTCGCGCGTACCGTGTTCGGCAGGCTCGGCGAGGAGGAGGGCACCAACGGCATCGTCGCCGTCATCTCGAAACCGCCGACGGTCGCTGCACCGTCGAATGCGGGATTGCGCCTGTGCCTCGATGGCATCCAGGATCCCGGCAACGTCGGCACACTGATCCGCACCGCAGCCGCAGCCGGTGCAGCGTCGGTCCTTCTGGGGCGCGGCTGCGCGGACCCGTGGTCGCCGAAGTCGCTGCGGGCCGGCATGGGCGGCCAGTTCCGCGTCGCCATCGAGGCCGATGTCGAACTGGCATCGTGGCTCGCGCAGACCCGGGGCAGGGTGATCGGTGCCGATGCGAACGCCGACCACTCCGCCTTCGAGATCGGACTCCTCGGTGACGTCGCGATCGTTCTCGGGTCGGAAGGGCAGGGTCTCAGCGATGCGGTGCGCCGCGAGATCCGCGAACGCGTCTCCATTCCGATGGCGCCCGGGATCGAATCACTGAACGTGGCCGCCGCCGGCGCGATCCTGTGCTTCGAACGGGTGCGACAAGCGCGAGGCGTGGCGAAATGATCGGGACGTCAGATGTCCACCACCAGGCCCGGATCGAACTGCTCGTTCTCGAATGAGACTCGCGGCGGCTCGCTGCCGTCGTGCGCCCGCCGCCAGTTGGATTGCCGGTAACCCATCGGGTTGGCAACAACGCGCGTGCCTTTCACCGTGTAGTCGAATCCGTCATGCGTGTGCCCGTGCACCCAGAGCCGGCATTGGCCGAGCAGGGGGGTGAGATCGGACACGAACGCCCCACTGCTCAAGGTGCCGGCCCACCGCGGATGCACGCTGAGCGGGTGGGGACCATGGTGCGTCACCACCACCGTCGGCCCGTCAAACGGCACCGCCAATCGTTCCCCGAGGAATCGGATCGCCTCGCGATGAAAGTCGATCGTGTCTTCGGGCGTCAGCCGCCGCCCGGGACCGTAGTCGACCAGGCGGAAATCGGTGACGTATTTCAACGATTCGGCGATGGAATCCGCCCGGCGGTCGCGTCCGAACAGTTCGAAATCCGTCCAGAGCGTCGTGCCGAGAAAGCGCACGCCACCGATGACGAACTCGTCATCGAGGAGAACGCGGACATTGGCGCTGCGGGCGGAACGCTGGCGCAGTGCGGCATTCGCCTCGCGGATCTCGGTCTCGTAGTACTCGTGATTGCCCGGGACGTAGAGCACCGTCTGTCGGGGAAACGTCTGCTCCGCCCAGTCGATCGCCCGGGTTCCGTTGTCGATGTCACCCGCGAGGATGACGATGTCCGCATCCGTCTCCGGCGGTGACCATGGCGGATGGCGCTCCGAGAATTCGAGGTGCAGGTCGGAGAGAAGGTGAAGTCGAGAGGGGCGGCGCACCAGGAGGCTCCGGGAAGGTTTCAGGGGGCGGGCGAAACGGTCTGCCCGCAGTTCCGCACGATAGCGTGTGACGGATCCCGATTCGAGCCGGAATCACGCGACGCGGGTTGCCGTTCCGTCACGCCGGCGGAACCTCCAGCACCAACGCCGGTTGGAATTCCTGTTGTTCGCCCTTTTCCCGATATCCCAGCGGATTGGCGACCACGCGACAGCGGAACGGGTGTCCGTCGACATCCCCCGCGACGAAATAGTCGTTGCGGCAGTGCAGATGCCCGTGCACCCAGAGCCGTGCCGCCGGGAACAGGTCGTCCAGTGCATTGCAGAATCCCGCCGTCCCGGGGGTCACGCCGAATCTCGGATCATGACTGCGCAGACTGGGGGCGAAGTGCGTGACGACGACGGTCGGTCCATCGTGTGCCTCGGCCAGTGCGGCGCGCAGCCACTGCTGACATTCGAGCCCGAATTCGCGGATGTCCTGCGCCAGCATGGGCGCGCCCCGGCGCAGCGTCGAGTTCTTGCTCAGATAGTAGTTGGCCGCGCGGAACGCCTTCTCGCGCTGGCGCAGCCGGATCGTGAGGGGCGAATCGGCGGTCGGGTGCGATGAGACAGGCCGGGTTCCCAGTGCAAGCGCATCGAAATCCGTCCAGAGGGTCGTTCCGATGAAGCGGACCCCGTCGAGCGTGACCGTCGATCGTTCGAGCAAGACGATGCCGAGGCGCTCGCAGACGTCCTGCAGCCGGGCATGGGTCTCATCGAAATCCAGATCGTCGTACTCGTGATTGCCTGGAACATACAGGACGGTCTTCCAGGGACACGTCGACCGGTGTGGTGAAAAGGCGGCGAGACCGAAGGTATCGTCCTTCAGGCGCGAACCGCGCTGATAGGAACCGATGTCACCCGCGAGCACGAGCGCATCGGCGTCCGGTGCAGGCGTCGGACGGAAGTCGGGATCGCGCTCGAGATGCAGGTCGGACAGAAGCTGGAGCTTCATCCCGGGTCAGGAATGCGTTGGAAGAGTCGGACCTCAGGAGGATTCGATACCGAGCATGGGAACTCGATGTGGCCGATCCGGGGGCGATCGGCGGTTCGTCGTGGCCCGATGACCTCGGGCGCAAGCCGCAGCGGGCAACTTCGACGGGACTCGATAGAAACGGCGTGGCACCTCGAGGTCGTTCCTTCTGACAATTGACATAATATACATTATGCGTATTATCGATACGGCCGTGCCCCGTGAAACAGCGCGAAGAAATTCGCTGTCGTCGCCTCGGCAATCTCCGCCATCGAGACAGCGCGAAGCTGCGCGATGAACTCCGCGACATGACGAACGAATCCCGGTTCGTTCGTCTTGCCTCGATGCGGCACCGGTGCGAGATACGGCGAGTCCGTTTCGATCAGCATGCGTTCGAGCGGAATTCGCCGCGCCACGTCCTGCAAGTCGCGGGCATTCTTGAAGGTCACGATGCCGGAGAACGAGATGTGGAATCCCAGATTCATCGCGGCCGCGGCCACGTCCCACGTTTCGGTGAAGCAATGCATGACGCCACCCACGGCTTCAGCGCCTTCCTCGCGCAGCAGGCGGAGGGTGTCGGCGGCTGCCGAACGGGTATGCACGATCAACGGTTTGTGCGTCGCCCGGGCCGCTCGTATGTGGGTGCGAAAGCGGGCCTGCTGCACTTCCGCCCGTTCGGGCTTGCGGTAGTAATCGAGCCCAGTCTCGCCGATGGCGACGATCTTCGGATGATCGGCTAGTGCGATCAGACGTGACAGGTCCGGATCTTCGCCGCCTTCCTCGTCCGGATGCACACCGACCGATGCCACGAAGTTCGAATAGCCCGTCGCGAGCGCGAGCACTCTCGGGAAATTCTCGAGATTGACGCTGACGCACAAGGCATGGGACACGCCGGACCGCATCATGGTGGCGCGGATGCTTTCCACCCGATCGGAAAGCTCGGGGAAATCCAGATGGCAGTGGGAATCGACGATCGCAGGCGACACTGGGTTACATCGTGTGGGTGGGATGGGTGGACTTGGCCTGGCTCGCAAGCAGCGATTCGATCCGGTTCTTGACGGCCTGTCCCGACTCGTCATCCTTGAACTGGACACCGACGCCGTGGGCCTTGTTGCCCTGCGCACCCACCGGCGTGATCCAGATCACCTTGCCGGCGACGGGAAGTTTTGTGGCGTCGCCCGGGAGGGCGATCAGCATGAAGATCTCGTCCGCCAGTCGATACGGCTTGTTCGTGGGAATGAAGATACCCCCATGGCGCACGAACGGCATGTAGGCCGCGTGAAGAATCGACAGATCCTTGATGTTGAGCGAAAGCGCGGTGGTCCGCCCGGCCGATTCCGTGGCCTTGTCCGGCACTTGCGCCATGTCATGTCTCCTTGAATGCGTGTGCGTAGGCGATGAGCAGCGATTCCATCGCCAGCTTCGGATTCAACGGGTGATCCAGCAGTCGTCTTGAGTCCCGCAGTCGGTTTTCCAGTTCCCGAAGACCATCGGGGACCACTCGGCCACTCAATGCCGCCAGGGCCGTCTTGAAGTCCGGGTGGTATCGCGGGATGCCCCCCCAGCGCACTGCAGCCAGGTCGAAACACCACGACTGCATCAGTTCCACGATGTGCGCAGCCTCCGCATCCGGGGGCGTCGCTCCGCAGTCCGGCCCCCGCGCCAACAATGGCAGCAATCCGGAGCGAGCCTCCCAATACGCGGGCGGAAGATCGCGGGCTGCCAGCGGGGCGCCGCCCGTCTGGGCGAGGGCCAGCTCGGGCGACGGGACGCCCTCCTCCCTGAGCCACGCCAGAGCCTGGCCGGGGTCGGGGCGCGGCAGCCGAAGCGTTCGGCAACGGCTCCGGACCGTTGCCGGGAGCCGGGCCGGATTGCGGCTGACCAGCACCAGATGCCCTCGCCTCGGCGGCTCCTCGAGGACCTTGAGCAAGGCGTTGGCTGCCGCGAGATTCATGGTTTCCGCCGGATTGAGCACGGCGACCCGCGCACGGTCCCGGTGGGGCATCGCCCGAAAGAACGAGACGAGGTCGCGAACCTGGGACACGTTGATCAAGCGCTTCGAGGCGGGCTTGGCGGCGCTGTCGGTCGCTTCCACCGCTTCCTCGGCGACGGGCTCCTCCCCCTCGACACTTTCCCCGAGCCAGAGCAGATCGGGATGCCGCCGACCGATGGCCCACTGGCAATCGAGGCATTGACCGCACGGAGCGCCGTCCTCATGCGGATGCTCGCAGACGGCAGCCTGCGCCACCGCTTCCGCGAACTGATCGAGCCCGGCCCCGGCACTGCCGCAGAGCAGCAGCGACTGCGGAATCGCTTGTCTCCTTCCGAACTGCAATCGCCAAGTGTCTCGGTGCCAGGATATGTTCATAAACAAATGGATATCGATATATTGTAAGAAATTACATAAGATATCGACGAGTCGGAAGATCAAACAGAATTACAATAGGTTGCGATGATATCCTCAAGTGTATTCTTGATTGCATCGGGGGTGTGATTCGAATCGATGACGGTGATGCGGGACGGAAAACGCCGGGCAAGCTCCAGATAGGCATCGCGCACGCGACCATGGAATCCGCGCGATTCCAGCTCGAATCGATCGAGGTCGCCGCGTCCTTGCAGTCGCATGCCTGCGGTATCGACCGAGGTGTCGAACAAGAGCGTGAGGTCAGGCTCGCGCCCCTGCTGAACCCAGGACTTGAGCGCTTCCAGCCGAGCGAGCGAGACGCCACGGCCGCCGCCCTGGTATGCGATCGTCGCATCGGTAAAGCGGTCGCACAGAACCCAGATGCCCCGTGCGAGCGCTGGAAGGATGACTTCGTGGAGGTGCTGCCAGCGGCCGGCAAACACGAGGAGCGCTTCCGTTTCCGGCAGCAGGGCCGAATCCCGATCGAGCAGGATCTTTCGGATGCGTTCGCCCGCCGCCGTTCCCCCGGGTTCGCGCGTGATAAGGGATTCGATTCCTCGCGCCTGGAGCAGGGTCGCGACATGTCCGACGGCCGAACTCTTTCCCGCTCCGTCGATGCCTTCGAACGTGATGAACCGGCCGGACACGAGCTAGCGTCGCTGGTAGCGGGCGACCGCCCGATTGTGTTCTTCGAGGGTCGCGGAGAACTCGGACGAACCGTCGCCTCGGGCCACGAAGTACAGCGCACCGGAGGCCGAGGGATTCGCCACGGCTTTCAATGCTGCCAGCCCGGGGGCTGCGATCGGCGATGGCGGCAATCCGCTCCGCGTATAGCTGTTGTACGGCGTGTCGGTCTCGAGATCGGTACGGCGCAGATTCCCGTCAAACTTCGAACCCATGCCGTAGATGACGGTGGGATCGCTCTGCAGTTTCATCCCGAGCCGGAGCCGATTGACGAACACGGCGGCAATGGCACTTCGATCGTCCTGCTTTCCGGTTTCCTTCTCCACGATCGACGCCAAGGTCAGAAGTGCATAGGGGGAATCCAACGGAATGTTCGAGGAACGGGCCACCCAGGTGCGCTCGAGGAGTTCGCGCATGCGCCCGTAGGCTTGCCGGAGTACCACGAGATCGCTCGTTCCAACGCCGAATCGGTAGGAGTCCGGAAAGAAGAGCCCTTCTGCCTGCGTCTCGATTGCCCCCACCCGTTCGAGTATCTCGCGCTCGGAAAGCCGTAGGGAGTCGTGGCGCAGGCTGGGGTGAGCGTCCAGTGTTGCCCGGAATTGCTTGAAGGTCCACCCTTCGACCAGGGTCACCGTGTCCTGCAGGGAGTCCCCTCGCACCATCCGGTCAAGCAGTTCCAGGGGGGTCATCCCGGGTCGAATCTCGTAGACGCCCGCCTTGATGCGATCCGCCTGCCCGCGCCAGGTCGCGACGAACCCCAACGCGCGCGGATAAGGAAAGGCTCCGGCGCTCTCGATCGCGCGGGCGACGGCCTTGAATTTCATGCCGGATTCGACGGTGACTCGCATCGGCTGACCCTCTGCAACCATGGGCTGATTGACGAGCCGCCACGAACCCCATGCACCGAGCCCGGCTGCGACAACGACGACGAAGAGCCCCCAGAGGATCAGCGACCGCAGCATGGACGGACGCTTCCCGCGACTGCCTGTGGCCGGGCATAGCCCCGGGTTGCCGCCCTGCGATCAGATGGCACGGCTGCCCCTCGCGTTTACCCTGCTTCAGACGGCGCGGAAGATCAGGGTTCCGTTGGTTCCGCCGAAGCCGAATGAGTTCGACAATGCTGCCCGGATCCGCATCTGCCGCGCTTCGTTCGGGACATAGTCGAGGTCGCATCCCTCGCCGGGCGTCTGGAGATTGATGGTGGGGGGCGCGACCTGATCCCGCAGCGCCAGGACGCTGAATATCGCTTCGACGCCCCCCGCGGCCCCGAGCAGATGGCCTGTCATGGACTTCGTTGAACTGACTGCCACCTTGCGGGCGTGCTCGCCCAGGGCGCGCTTGACGGCCACCGTTTCGGCGACATCGCCGAGCGGCGTGGACGTCCCGTGCGCATTGATGTAGTCGATTTCGTCCGCATTCATGCCGGCGTTCCTGAGCGCATTTCCCATGCACCGGAATGCCCCATCCCCGTCTTCACAGGGCGCAGTCATGTGATGAGCATCCGCGCTCATGCCGTACCCAGCGAGTTCGCAGTAGATACGTGCCCCCCGCGCCAGAGCGTGCTCGAGCGACTCCAGAACGATCACGCCTGCCCCTTCACCCAGGACGAAGCCGTCACGCCCGGCATCCCAAGGACGACTCGCCGCCGCGGGATCGTCGTTCCGGGTCGACAAGGCGCGCATGGCTGCGAAGCCCCCGAGTCCGAGGGGGCTGACCGTGGCTTCCGCGCCGCCCGCCACAACCACATCGGCATCCCCGTACTCGATGAGACGGCCTGCCTCTCCGATGCAGTGTGTCGACGTCGTGCAGGCGGTGACGATCGCCAGATTCGGTCCCTTGAACCCATGCGAAATCGAGAGCGTCCCTGCGATCATGTTGATGATGCTGCCAGGGACGAAGAAGGGCGTGATCTTCTTCGGGCCACCGTCGATGAACGACTGATGGGTGTCCTCGATCAAGGGGAGTCCGCCGATCCCTGAGCCGATGACGACGCCGATGCGGTGCGCATTCTCGGGTGTCGAAACGATGCCGGAATCACGGATCGCTTCATGCGCAGCCGCAAGGCCGTAGTGGATGAAGGTGTCGAGCCGCCGTGCCTCCTTGGGAGGCATGTACTGGGCGGGATCGAAACCCTTCACTTCGCCGGCAACCTGCGACGAAAAGGCCGACGCATCGAACCGAGAGATCCTGGAAATGCCAGACCGGCCGGCCACGATGTTGGCCCAGGCGTCAGCCACGCCGATACCGGTCGGCGAGACGATACCCAGACCGGTCACTACCACCTTGCGCTTAGTCAATGCAGCTCCCGCGGAATCATGCGGAGCACCCGGTCCTGCCGGGGCCGGTCATTTGGAGTGAGAGTTGATGTAGTCGATCGCCTGCTGGACGGAGGTGATCTTCTCGGCTTCCTCATCGGGAATATCGCACTCGAATTCTTCTTCGAGCGCCATCACGAGTTCCACCGTGTCCAGCGAATCCGCGCCGAGGTCGTCGACGAAGGTGGATTCGTTCTTGATGTCCGCTTCATTGACGCCCAGTTGTTCGGCAACGATTCGCTTGACGCGTTGTTCCACGCTTTCCATTGTGTTCCCTTCCCTTCAGTTGGATCTCTTGGTGAGCGAGGTCGTCGGCAAGACGGCAGCTTCGGATGCCTCGCGGCTCTGACGGAGAGAGCCGGGCGCGAATTCTATCAAATCAACGACGCCCCCGGCCTCCCGTGAATCGGGTCTCTCAGTCCATCAGCATGCCGCCGTTGACGTGCAGTGTGCTGCCCGTGATGTAACTGGCGCCTTCGGAAGCGAGAAAGCCCACGGCCGCTGCCACCTCACGCGCGTTGCCGAAACGTCCCAGCGGCACCTGCGAGAGGAGCGCATCCCGCTGAGCGTCTGGCAGCCCGCGGGTCATGTCGGTGTCGATGAAGCCGGGCGCCACACAATTCGCCGTGATGTTGCGGCTGCCGATCTCCTTGGCGAGCGACTTCGTGAATCCAGCCAACCCGGCCTTGGCGGCCGCGTAGTTGGCTTGACCGGGATTGCCGGAATGTCCCACCACGGACGTCACGTTGATGATGCGTCCCCACCGTGCCTTCATCATCGGTCGCAACACCTGCTTCGAAAGCACGAACGCGGCACGGAGGTTGGTCGAGAGGACACTGTCCCATTCGTCATCCTTCATGCGAAGCAAGAGATTGTCGCGGGTGATGCCGGCATTGTTCACCAGCACGGCCACTTCGCCGAGACGCGACTGCACCTGCTCGAGAATCCCCTCCAGTTGGGCGGGCTGGGTGACGTCGAGAACCAGCCCGGCGCCTTGGATGCCGGTGGCCGCAAAGGCTTCCTCGATGGTCGCCGCGCCCTGTGGGCCCGTCGCGGTGCCGGCGACCCGAAAGCCCGCCGCCCCGAGTTCCAATGCGATCGCGTGCCCGATGCCGCGCGAAGCACCGGTGACCAGCGCAATCCTGCCGCTCATGCTGAACTCCCTTGGGAAATGCTCCCGATCGTATCCCGGATGGCCTGGGACGACGACAGGGTCATGGACACGGAATTGCTGACAATGCGCCGAACGAGGCCATGCAGGACCTTGCCCGGCCCGCACTCCACGATATGCGTTGCGCCATGGGCTGTTTCGAGTGCGGTGACGACCTCGATCCAGCGCACAGGTCGATGCAGTTGGCGGATCAGCGCATCGGAAATGCCGTTGGCCTCCGCCACGACGCTCACGTCCACGTTGTTCACGACCGGGAATGCAGGACTCGAAATGTCCAGAGCGGCGAGTGCGTCGCCAAGTACGCGCCCGGCCGGTTTCATCAATTCGCAATGGGCAGGTACGCTCATGGGAAGCATCACACCACGCTTCGCACCCATTGCCTTGCACTGTTCGATCGCACGCTCCACTGCACTCTTCTTGCCCGAGATCACGATTTGTCCCGGTGCATTGAGATTGGCAGGGGATACCACTTCGCCCTGGGACGCAATCGAGCACGCGTCGGCCACCTGCACCGCATCCAGTCCCAGGATGGCGGCAATGCCGCCTTCGCCCTCGGGGACCGCCGCCTGCATGGCCTCACCACGGGTGCGAACCAAACGCACGGCATCGGAAAGCTTGAGTGCGCCTGCCGCCACCAGCGCAGCATATTCGCCCAGACTGTGACCGGCCGCGACATCGGGTTGGGCGCCACCTGCAGCGAGCCAGGCGCGATAGACGGCGATATCCGCGGTCAGCATCACGGGCTGCGTATTGGCCGTTTGATTCAGCACCGCTTCGGGACCGGCTTCCACCATCGTCCACAGATTGGTGTCGAGCGCTGTCGATGCTTCGTCGAACGTCTGTCGAATGACCGGGTCTTCACCGTAGTCGCGCATCATGCCGACCGACTGGGAACCCTGTCCCGGGAAAACGAATGCGAGTTTCATGGAGTGCGATCCGGGAATGAAAAGGACTCTGCCTACCAACGGAGCAGCACGGCGCCCCAGGTGAAGCCGCCGCCGACTCCTTCCAGCAATACATGGTCTCCGGATCGGATGCGTCCGTCACGCACCGCCACGTCGAGGGCGAGGGGGATCGATGCGGCAGAGGTGTTGCCGTGCCGATCCACGGTCGTGACGACATGATCCATGCCGAGCCCGAGCCGCTTCGCGGTGGCTTCCAGGATCCGGATGTTCGCCTGATGCGGGATCAACCATTGCACCTGCGACGTGGACATGCCGGCCTCCTGCAAGACTTCGTCTGCCACTTCGGCGAGCACCCGCACCGCGACCTTGAACACGGCGTTGCCCTCCATCCTCACGAAGGGCGAACCGGAAACGGCCCCGTGAGCGACGGTGCCAGGCACACACAGTATCCCTGCCTGGCTGCCATCGGCGTGCAGCCTGCTGGCGAGAATGCCCGGGGTCGCCGAGGCGGACAGCACCACGGCCCCTGCCCCGTCACCGAACAGCACACAGGTCGCCCGGTCATTCCAGTCGAGGATTCTCGTGAAGACCTCGGTACCCACCACGAGGGCATGGCGCGCCTTTCCCGCCTTCACGAACAGTTCGGCCGTGGCGAGACCATAGACAAATCCGCTGCAGACCGCCTGGACGTCGAACGCCGGACACCCCGTGATGCCGAGCTTGGCTTGCAGAATGGCTGCGGTGCTCGGGAACACCATGTCCGGTGTCGTCGTCGCGACGATCACCAGGTCGATCTCGGAGGGAGAGACACTCGCAGCCTCCAGGGCACGCCGCGAGGCGGCGACCGCCAGGTCGCTCGACATCTCGCTCGTGTCCGCAACGTGCCGCTGGCGGATTCCCGTCCGGCTCGCAATCCATTCGTCCGATGTGTCCATCCGCGCGGCAAGGTCCGCGTTGGACAGCACCTTCGCCGGCAGGTACGACCCCGTGCCCGTGATCCGCGCGTGGATCACGACACCGCCTCGGTGCTGTCGACGTCGAGCCGTGCGCGAATCCGATCGATCAAGCCGTTTCGAACCTCGTCGCAAGCACGGCGCAGCGCGAATCCGAACGCAAAGGCATCGGCCGAACCATGGCTCTTCACGACGATGCCTTTCAATCCGAGCAAACTGGCGCCGTTGTACCGGCGATGGTCGACGCGTCGCTTGAATCGAGCGATCACGGGCAATGCGACGAGGGCCGCCATGCGCGAGAAGATGCTGCGCTTGAACTCTTCGCGCAGGTAGGCCGCGAGCATCTGAGCCAGTCCCTCGGAGGTCTTGAGGGCGACATTGCCGACGAATCCGTCGCAGACCACGATGTCGGTCGTCCCCTTGTAGATGTCGTCCCCTTCCACGTTGCCGTGAAAATTGAGACCGGACGCACGCAACAGATCGGCAGCCTCCTTGACGACATCGTTGCCCTTGATGTCTTCCTCGCCGATGTTGAGCAGCCCGACGGTCGGACGCTCGTTGTGCTCGATGGAACTCACGAGAGCGACGCCCATCATCGCGAACTGCAGGAGATGCTCGGCCCGGCAGTTCACATTGGCTCCGAGATCGAGCATCACGGTACGGCCGCGCTGTGTGGGCATGAACGACGCAATGGCGGGCCGCTCCACCCCCGGCAGCATCTTGAGAACGAATCGAGCCATGGCCATCAGCGCCCCCGTATTGCCGGCACTGACGCAGCAATCGGCTTCCGCCGCTTTGACCAGATCGATGGCCACGCGCATCGAGGAATCGCGTTTGCCGCGCAGAGCCGCGGCGGGCGGCTCGTCCATGGTCACCACCGCTTCGGCGTGACGCAGGAGAATCCGATCGCCGAGACCACGCTTCAGCCGGACCAGTTCCGCGGAGATATCCCCCTCGCGTCCGACCAGAATGACGGTGACGTCAGGATTCGAATCGACGAATTCCAGGGCCGCCGGGACCGTGATCGCGGGGCCATGGTCCCCGCCCATGCAATCAATGGCGACGCGAACAGTCACGCCAGTGACGACTGCACCGGGATCACGAGAGAACGAACCGCTTCGCTGCCGAGGGCATCACCGTCCCCGACACGTCGACCAAACACCGGCGCGTCGCAGCACGCGACCGGAATGACGACCAGGCGCGAACCGGGCCGTGTCGACATCATTCAGACTTGCTTTTGGCGACCTTGCGTCCGCGGTAGTAGCCGCTCGGGCTGACGTGGTGCCTCAGATGCACCTCGCCTGTCGTCGGCTCCACGGCCAGAGGCGGATTTGTCAGGAAATCATGCGACCGGTGCATCCCGCGCTTGGACGGGGACTTCTTGTTCTGCTGGACTGCCATTTCGACTTCTCCTGGGCACCTCGGTCGAGGCGCGGCTTGATTCAATGAAATTCATCGTCCGACACTCCGCTTCGCAAGCACTGCTCGTGACGCGGAACCATCGGCAATGACAGCATCAACTCTTCTTCGACCAGCGCGGTCGGGTCGATCTTCTCACCCGCCGGCATGTGGTCCGTCTGTTCGTCTTCGTCCTCGATGGCCGGCATCTGGTCCGCATCCACGAAGACGAGTTCACGCGTGGACATGACCGGAACCATCAACCCACCCGTGCAGCGATGACACACCACACACACACGCGTTTCGACGTGCAAATGAATCGCAGGCTTGCCGTCCGGCCGGACGTGCCCGGAGATCTCATAGCGAACAGGACCGTCCAGGCGAACCACTTGATCCGACAGCCGAGGCAGCCGTTCAGCCGCCAGTTCCCCCGACAGCTTCCTGCCAAGCCGGGCGAATTGAACGGGATCTACGCTATCCGAAGCGGACATAAGCCCGGCATAATACGAGTTTTTCCCTGTTGGGTCAAAAGGCTACCCTCCCGATGACCGCCCCTCGCGTGGTCCTGGCGTCGACCTCCCCCTACCGCCGCGAACTTCTCGCCCGCCTGCGTCTGCCGTTCGACGTCGCATCGCCGGGCACTGATGAATCGCCCCGCGTCGGCGAGGCCGGCATCCAGCTCGCGCAGCGCCTTGCGCGCGAGAAGGCGGAAGCCGTGGCAGACCGTTACCCGGACCGAACGGTCATCGGATCGGACCAGGTTGCGATGCTGGAATCTCTTCGCTTGGACAAACCCGGCACCCGGGACAACGCGATCGCACAACTGACTCGTGCGAGCGGCCAGACTGTGGTATTCCATACGGCCGTCTGCATGGTGAGCCGCCATCGGTCATTGCTGACCGAGGCCGTCGACACGACGAGCGTGACATTCAGGCACCTTGATGCCCCGTTGATCGAACGCTACGTCGATCTCGAGCAACCGTTCGACTGTGCTGGCAGCGCCAAGGTGGAAGGCCTCGGGATTGCCCTCATCGACGGTGTCGAGACTTCCGATCCCACCGGCCTCATCGGACTCCCTCTCATTGCGGTTACCCGGATGCTGCTACAACACGGCATTGGACTCATGACACGGGGTAGCGCATCGAAGTCATGACGGGAACCATCGGTCGCCTCTACCTCGTTCCCATGCCTCTGGGAGATGTCGCACCCGCGGAGACGCTGCCCGCGGCCACGCTATCGGTCATCGCTCACCTGACGCACTTCGTCGCAGAGAACGCCCGCACGGCACGGCGATTCCTTTCCCAGCTGCCGCTTTCGGCACCACTTCAGAAACTTGCGATAGCGGAATTGAACGAGCACACCGCCCTCCAGGCCCTCCCCGGTTTGCTGACGCCCCTCGTCAAGGGCCACTCGGTCGGCTTGCTTTCCGAAGCGGGGTGCCCGGTCATCGCCGATCCAGGCGCCCCGCTTGTCGCGCTGGCGCACGAACATGGCATCCCGGTAACGCCGCTCGTCGGGCCCACCGCTCCCATTCTCGCCCTCATGGCGTCGGGTCTTTCCGGGCAGGCCTTCCATTTCCTCGGCTATCTCCCACAGGGGGCGGAAGAGCGACGCCTGTCCATCATCCGCGCCGAACGCACGGCCCGCGAAGCCCGGGCCGCCCAGATCTTCATCGAGACGCCCTATCGGAACGTGGCGATGTTCGAGGCGCTGCTGGCGACGTGTCAGCCGACGACGCAGCTCTCGGTGGCCGCCGACCTGACGCTGGCCTCGGAGTTTCTGGCGACGAAGTCCATCGCACGATGGCGCGAACTGCCGCTACCGGAACTCGAGCGACGACCGGCCGTGTTCATATTGGGGGCGTCGACCTTCCTCAGCGCAGCCGCCCTCCGGCACCGGCGACCTTGATCATGGCTTCGCCGAGCGCCGCACCGAACCGCTTGGCCACGCGCTCCGCGAGATTCTCCTTGGGCGTGAAGTCGACGATGTTCTCCGCCTTGATGACCTCTCGTGCCACGTAGGGCAGATCTCCCAGCCCATCCGCCAACCCGAGCTTGATGCTCCGGTCCCCGGTCCAGAACAATCCACTGAACAGGATCGGATCCTCCGTGAGGCGCTTGCCGCGCCCGTCCTTCACCACCTGAATGAACTGTTCGTGGATTTCGGCGAGCATCTGTTCGGCGAAGCCTCGCTGCTTCGCATCCATCGGTGAGAAAGGATCCAGGAATCCCTTGTTCTCCCCGGCCGTCAACAACCGGCGCTCGACGCCGAGCTTCTGCATGACGCCGGTGAATCCGAATCCATCCATCAGGACGCCGATCGATCCGACGAGGCTGCCCCGACTGACGAAGATTTCGTCCGCCGCAGCCGCGACGTAGTAGCCCCCGGATGCGCAGATATCGTCCACGACCACATAGAGCGGAATCCCCGGGTGCTTCGCCCGGAGCCGGCGGATCTCCTGGTTGATCTGATGCGCCTGAACAGGACTCCCCCCGGGACTGTTGATGCGAAGCACGACCCCCTGCGTATTCTTGTCTTCGAACGCGTCGTTGAGTCCGGTATTCACGACATCCGCGCTGGCCATGGAGTCGGGTTCGATCACGCCTCGTAGTTCCACGAGTGCAGTGTGTTTCCCGGTCAGGGCACCTTCGCGTCCCTGGAACCAACCGAAAGCCACGGCAAGCACGACGAAGAGGTAGATGAAACCCAGGCTCTTGAAGAAGATCCCCCAACGCCGTGCGCGTCGCTGCTCGACCCACGCGGCTTCGACGAGCGTCTTGATCACGTCGCGCTCCCAGCCCTCCGAACGGCGATCGGGCGCCGGATCCTGACTTTGTTCAGACATCGGTGGAATCGTCTTCCTTCAAGTAGATGCCGCCATCCCGTTCTTCGATGGCAATGGGGATGAGTCCGCGCCGGTCGCAGGGGCCGTAGGCGCATTGTCCGGACTCGGGCTTGTAGGTCGCCCCGTGCGTTGCACAAATCAAGTATAGCCCCGAGTAGTCGAAGAACCGCCCTTCTTCCCAGTCCAGTTCCACGGGGATGTGCGCACACCGATTGACGTAGGCATAGGGTCGGCCGCGGAACCGGACCACGAACGCGGGGGCATTGTCGGCCCCCCTCCGGATCTCGAACCGAACCCCGTCGCCGCCGTCGACGAGGCGCGTCGATTCGCAGATCAGGCGTTCTCGTCCAGCCATGTCCACAGAGCGGAGGGCGAATCGACCTGGTGGGTCGGACGGGCGGCAGTCAATTTGGCCGTGGCATGGGCGCCGTAGGTCACGGCCATCGAGTCCATTCGGGCGCCATGGGCCATCTCGATGTCATGTGTCGTGTCCCCGACCATCAGCGCCGCCTGCCGCTCTACCCCCAGGACGTCGAGCAGGTGCTCCAGCATGTCGGGATGGGGCTTCGCGAAGCCTTCATCGGCGCATCGCGATCCGTGGAACCATGGTCTGAGTCCCGTGGTGTCGAATGCCCGATCGAGACCTCGGCGGCTCTTCCCCGTGGCGACGGCCAGGAGATGCCCACGGTCATGAAGCCGCTTCAGCCCGTCTTCGACCCCCTCGAACAGCGAAATCCGTGTCTCGCCGGCCAGATAGTGGTGGCGGTATCGCTCGGCGAGCCGACCATGCTGGGTGACGGCAAGGGTCGGAAACAGGTACGCCATGGCGTCGGCCAATCCGAGGCCGATGATGTGGCGTGCATCGTCGTCCGACGGTTCTTCGAGCCCCATGTCCCGGCTGGCCGCCTGGATGCTTGCCGCGATGTGGGACGTGGAGTCCAGCAAGGTCCCGTCCCAATCAAAGATCACCAGCGAGTAGCGCTTCATGAAGCCTCAGCGCCTCCGGCAGTGTCCGCAGGCGTATCGAGTGACTCGAGGAAACGGCTGAGTTCGCCCGGAAGGTCCGCCGAAATCGTGACCGGTTCACCGCTGTCCGGATGCCGAAAGGTGAATCGCGCTGCGTGGAGGAACATCCGCTTGAGCCCGCGTCGCGCCAGCAGCCGGTTGAAGGCGAAATCGCCGTACTTGTCGTCGCCGCAAATGGGCAGGCCCAGGTGGGCGAGATGGACGCGAATCTGGTGCGTGCGTCCCGTCAGGAGTCGCGCTTCCACCAACGTGCAGCCATCGTGGAGGGCGAGTCTGCGCAAAGCCGTCTTCGCGGGTTGCCCGCCCGCCTCCACGCTGACACGCCTGTCGCCCCCTTCCAGGACGTACTTGGCGAGGGGCGCATTCACCGTGATTCGATCCTGATCCCAGGCGCCCTTCACCAGCGCCAGGTACCGCTTGTCCGTCGCCCCATCGCGAATCTGTTCATGGAGATTCACCAACGCTGCACGCTTCTTGGCCAACAGGAGCACCCCCGAGGTCTCCCGGTCCAGACGGTGTACCAGTTCAAGGAACTTCGCGGCCGGCCGCTCGGCGCGCAGCCGTTCGATCACGCCGTGCGAAATGCCGCTGCCCCCGTGGACGGCCAGGCCGGCCGGCTTGTCGATGGCCAGGATGTTCCCGTCCTCGAACAGGACGGGAATCGGTTCCAGGGACCGCGCCGAGGCTGACGGGACTGCCGGTCGTTCCGCGATCCGGATGGGGGGAATCCGGATCTCATCCCCTGCCGCCAACCGACGGGTGGGCGCCGCACGACCACTGTTCACCCGCACTTCGCCGCTGCGCAGGATGCGGTAGACGTGGCTCTTGGGGACGCCCTTCAGGAGTCGGACGAGGAAATTGTCGATCCGCTGTCCGGCGACCTCCTCGCCCAGGGTCAGGCGAGTGACCGAATCTTTGCTTAAGCCTTTCATTTTTCTTTATACTTGAGCGTCGCTGGAGGCATCAGCAGCGGGTCGCGAATCTCCGCTCACGCCTTCGCATAACGCTCGACCCACCACGACGGGTGGCTTGTCCAGGTTAATTTCGCTCACCTTGCATAAGTAGCGATTGTGGTTCCAAGAATACGCGCTCGGACTTCGGTCCAGATATTTCGCGGTCATTGCCGTCGCAGTGACCCCGTACGCAGACCTGTTTTGCACTCTCTATTCGCCAGGTAGCATCGCACGATGACGATCCCGCTCGAATGATAAGCGCAAGGCGCGGCCAGAAGCCGCGTCACTCGGGTTTGCGTCTCTCCGTGTCGCACGAGCGCGGGAGAGTACGTCAATGAAACGCATGTTGTTCAACGCGACGCATCCGGAGGAAATCCGCGTCGCGATCGTCGACGGTCAGAAGCTGATCGACCTCGACATCGAAACGCTCGGGAAGGAGCAGCGGAAGGGCAATATCTACAAGGGCGTCGTGACGCGGGTCGAGCCCAGCCTGGAAGCCGCCTTCATCGACTACAGCGCCGAACGCCACGGCTTCCTGCCGTTCAAGGAGATCGCCCGCCAGTATTTCCCGGACGGAACCGATCCCGGTCGCGCCCGAATCCAGGACGTCCTCAAGGAAGGTCAGTCGATCGTTGTTCAGGTCGAGAAGGATGAGCGCGGAAACAAGGGTGCGGCGCTGACCACGTTCATCAGCCTGGCGGGCCGCTACATCGTCCTGATGCCGAACAACCCCCGGGGTGGCGGCGTCTCGCGACGGGTGGAGGGCGAGGAGCGCAACGAACTGCGCGATGCCATCGCCCAACTCGAAGTGCCCGGCGGGATGAGCATCATCGCCCGAACGGCCGGTATCGGTCGAACTGCCGAGGAACTCAATTGGGACCTGAACTACCTCCTGCAGTTGTGGAAAGCCATCTCCGAGGCCTCGACGCCGCGCTACCGCCATTTCGAGGAAGTCCAGGAGACGAGTGAAGAGGGCGTGTCCCGGACCGTGAAGCGCGAGGTCGAATCCGACTCTCCCAACGGACCCAACGGCAAGAACGAACTGCTCAATCCCGCCCCGTATCTGATCATCGAAGAGTCGAGCCTGGTCATTCGCGCGATCCGCGACTACTTCCAGAACGACATCGGCGAGATCCTGATCGACAACCGCAACATTTTCGAGCACGTGCGCGGCTTCATGTCGCACGTGATGCCGGCGAACGTGGGTCGTGTGAAGCTCTACACAGACGACATCCCCCTGTTCTCCCGCTTCCAGATCGAGCACCAGATCGAAACCGCGTATGCCCGGCAAGTCCCGCTGGCATCCGGGGGGGCCATCGTCATCGACCATACCGAAGCCCTGGTTGCCGTCGACGTGAACTCCGCTCGAGCGACCAAGGGACAGGACATCGAGGCCACCGCCTTCAACACCAACCTCGAAGCCGCCGAGGAAATCGCCCGGCAGCTTCGCCTGCGTGACCTGGGTGGTCTGGTCGTCATCGACTTCATCGACATGGAGTCGGCGAAGAATCAGCGCGAGGTCGAGAACCGGCTTCGTGACGCGCTCCACTATGACCGCGCCCGGGTCCAGATGGGCAAGATCTCGCGCTTCGGACTGATGGAGCTGTCACGGCAACGCCTGCAGACGTCACTCGGCGAGTCGAGCCACATTGCCTGCCCGCGCTGTCATGGCATCGGTCATATCCGCGGCATCGAATCGACCGCGCTGCACATCCTGCGCATCGTCCAGGAAGAGGCGATGAAGGAAAACAGCGCCGCCGTGCATGCGCAGGTCCCGGTGGAAGTCGCGACTTACCTGCTGAACGAGAAGCGCAGCGAGTTCCAGGCCCTGGAGGCGCGCTTGAAGGTGAGCATCCTGCTCATTCCGAACGTCCATCTCGAAACGCCGAATTACACGGTGACGCGCCTGCGGCACGACGAGCTCAATCAGACCGGGGGACTGCCGCCGAGCTACAAGATGATGGAGGCACCGCCGGAGCCCGAGACTGCGCTCCCCGCCTTGAATCCGGCTGCCCCGCGCAACGAACCCGCCGTCAAGGGCATCACGCCAGCGCAGCCGGCGCCGGCGCCCGCCCCGACTGTGCCGGCACCGGCTCCCGTTCCCGCCGCCGCGCCGCTTGCGGCACGCGAGCCGTCAATTCTCCAGAAGATCTTCGGATGGTTCACTGGCGGCAAACCGGAGGCGCCGGCGGCAACGGCGGCTGCGCCGGCCCCGGCCACCGAGACGCCGCGGCGCTCCAGAGGAGAAGGGCGTGGCGAAAGTCGCGGTGATGGCGCTCGCCGCTCCCGCAATGATCGAAGCGACAGAGGCGAGCGGGCCGAACGGAGCGAACGCGGCGATCGGAGTCAGCGCGGCGATCGCGCAGAACGCGGTGAGCGCGGCGAACGTCCCGAACGCGGTGAGCGTCCTCCGCGAGCAGAACGCGCCGAACGTGCAGATCGTTCCGACAGCCGTCCGGATCGGACTTCGCAGGAGCCTCAAGGCCGCCGAGGTGATCGCGGCGCTGCCGCAACGGGCCAGAAGGCGGCTCTCCCGGCTGGCAGCACTGCGGAAGCCGCCCAGGAAGACAACGCTTCGGAGAATCGCGGACGCCGCGGTCGATCGCCCCGCCAGCGGGACGGACAGGGACGGCGCGAGGAAGGACAGCCGCGTGCGGAGCGCGAGCCCCGGGAAACCGGTACGAGTGCTCTCGAAACCGATGTCGGCGAGAGCCAGCCGCAGCGCTCCACCCAGGAGGGGACGGCCGACGGTCAACCGCAGGAGGGGCGCGGGCGTCGACGCCGTGGTCGTCGCGGTGACCGGGATCGCGGAGGCGATCGTCCGGAACGTTCCGAGAGTGAGGATCGCCCGTCTGGACTCGGTGACGAAGATGAAGTCCGCACCGAGGGTACGCTCGAAATTGCGCCCGTCGCCGCGACGGAGGTTGCAGAACTCCCGGTTTCGCCAACGCCGATGCCCTCCCCCGAAGACGTGGCGGACGCCGCGCCGACAACCACCCAGGACCGCGGCGCGACGTCTCCCCCGCCGGAACCTGCTCCCGAGCCTGAGACTGTCGTCGATCAGGCGACTTCAGTACCGCCCGTCGTCGAGACTGCCCCCGTCCAGCCTGCAGCCGACCCCTCGAGACCCGCTCGCGTGGAGCCAGCCCGTGAGGTCGATCTGCCCGCCGCGCCGGTCGCCTCGGCAGCGCCGCCGCAACACGCCGCGCCGGTCGCAGTTCCTGCCGATCTGCCGCCTGGTCTCGTGCAGATCGAGACGCGGGGTGATCGAATCGCATCCGCGCCGGTCGAGGCGGAGACGCCGATGCTTCCCCGACGCTCACGTCCTCGTCCCCAGGTGCTCGACGCACCGGCCGAGCCCCTGATGCAGGTCGAGACCAAGCACTGAGGGAACTTGCCCGCCTACTCCTCCGGTGTCGCCAGCCTGGCCTGGACGTCCCGGAGGAGTCCCGCCATCGACGCCTCGATGAGATCGAGGACCTGTTCGAATCCGTCAGGTCCTCCGTAGTACGGATCGGGGATATCCCGCTGTGGCGAGTGCGGCGCGAAGTCCATCAGCAGCCCGACATGTCCACGGGTGGTCTCGGGGCGCAATGCCTCGAGCGCACGAAGATTCGCGCTGTCCATCGCGAGCACATAGTGGAAGTCCGTGAAGTCCTTCGCCGTGATTCGCCTCGCGGCCATGCGACGCAGATCGTAGTCTCGCCGGGCAGCCGCCGCGATTGCTCGTGCATCCGGAGGGACGCCGACGAGCCCTGCGTGTGTTCCCGCGGAATCGACCCGTAGCCGTTTCAGCAGCCCGGCTGCCCCGGCCCGGTGGCGGAATACGCCCTCCGCTGTCGGCGATCGGCAGATGTTCCCCATGCAGACAAACAGGACACCGAGTTTCGGCGCACGGCGAAACAGGGCCATCTCAACCTCGTGCGCCGTGGTGCCTGGTCGTCGGGGCCACGCCCATCGGCAACGTCTCGCTCCCTTCGGCTCCGAAGAGTCGTTCCTTCAGGTGCTTCAATTCGTCGCGCTTGCGAGCGGCCAGTTCGAATTCGAGATTGCGGGCGTGCTCCAGCATTTCCTTTTCCACGCGCCGGATTTCGCGCGCGAGATCCTTCTCGCTGAGGGTCGCCGCCAGCTCCTCATTGCGTGCGGTCTGCCGTTCCCGACGCGACTGCTCGGCGTCGTATACGCCGTCGATCAGGTCCTTGATCTGCTTCGTCACACCACGAGGCACGATGCCCCGGCTCTCGTTGAAGGCGATCTGCTTTGTGCGCCGACGTTCCGTCTCGTCCATCGCGCGCCGCATCGACTCCGTGACGTGGTCGGCATACAGGATTGCGGTGCCGTGGAGATGCCGCGCCGCGCGTCCGATCGTCTGAATCAGCGAACGCTCGGATCTCAGGAAGCCTTCCTTGTCCGCATCCAGAATCGCGACGAGCGAGACTTCCGGCAGATCCAGACCTTCGCGCAACAGATTGATCCCGACGAGAACATCGAACTCGCCGAGCCGCAGATCGCGGATGATCTCGACCCGTTCGACGGTATCCACGTCCGAGTGGAGATAGCGCACCTTCACGCCGTGCTCGGCCAGATACTCGGTGAGGTCCTCGGCCATGCGCTTCGTGAGTGTCGTGACCAGCACGCGTTCATTCACCTTCACGCGTGCCGTGATTTCGGACATCAGATCGTCCACTTGCTTCGAAGCGGGACGAACCACCACATCCGGATCCACGAGACCGGTAGGGCGAACCACCTGCTCCACCACGCGCTGCTGGTGATCCGACTCGTAGTCCGCCGGGGTTGCAGAGACGAAGACGGTCTGCGGCATCAGCTTCTCGAACTCGTCGAAGCGGAGCGGCCGATTGTCGAGGGCCGAGGGCAACCGGAATCCATACTCGACCAGGTTCTCCTTCCGGGCCCGGTCGCCCCGGTACATGCCGCCGATCTGCGGGACGGTGACGTGGCTCTCGTCGATGATCATCAGCGAGCTCGGCGGCAGATAGTCGATCAGCGTCGGCGGCGGTTCGCCGGCCTGCCGCCCCGACAGATGACGTGAGTAGTTCTCGATGCCCTTGCAGAATCCGAGTTCGTTGAGCATTTCGAGATCGAAGCGCGTTCGCTGTTCGATGCGCTGCGCCTCCACGAGTTTCGCCGACTGCTGGAATGTCTCGATGCGTCCACGCAGTTCCACCTTGATGGCCTCGATCGCACGCACCGTGGTGCTTCTCGGCGTGACGTAGTGACTCGAGGGATACACGGTGAAGCGCGCGACGCGCGAATGGACCTGGCCCGTCAACGGATCGAACAGTGACAGGGATTCGATCTCGTCGTCGAACAATGAGACGCGAATGGCCGTCTCCGAGTTCTCGGCGGGAAAGATGTCCAGGACGTCGCCCCGAACGCGGAACGTGCCACGCCGGAAGTCATACTCCGAGCGCTCGTACTGCATCTCCGTCAGGCGCTGGATTGCGGTCCGCTGCGCAATGCGCTCGCGTTCGCGCAGATGCAGGATCATCGCGTGGTAATCCACCGGATCCCCGATGCCGTAGATCGCGGAGACCGTTGCCACGATCACCGTGTCGGATCGTTCGAGAAGAGACTTCGTCGCGGACAGCCTCATCTGCTCGATATGGTCGTTGATGCTCGAATCCTTCTCGATGTAGAGGTCTCGTGACGGCACGTAGGCCTCCGGCTGATAGTAGTCATAGTACGAGACAAAGTACTCGACTGCATTGTCGGGAAAGAACTCCCGCATCTCCGCGTACAACTGCGCCGCCAGTGTCTTGTTCGGGGCCATCACGATGGCGGGACGGCCGATCTGCGCGATCACGTTGGCCATCGTGTAGGTCTTTCCGGAACCGGTGACGCCCAGCAGGGTCTGGAATGCCAGGCCGGATCGCAGGCCGTCGACCAGTTGGTCGATGGCTTCGGGTTGGTCGCCTGCCGGTGGAAATGGCTGATGCAGCCGGTACGGGCTGTTGGGGAAGGTGACGATCACGAGTAGAATTCCGGCACTTCGCGAGGGAAAAGCAGTCTAGCACGCACCCCCTGCCGCCCCGCCTCGCCGCACGCTCGTCCTCAACGTCACGGAAGTCGTCCTCATGTCATCAGCGCTTTTCGCAGGGGTGGAAATGGCCCCGCGCGACCCGATCCTCGGTGTCACCGAAGCCTTCGCTGCCGATCAGAACCCGCGCAAGGTCAATCTCGGTGTCGGTATCTACTACAACGACGACGGGAAGGTGCCTCTGCTCGAGTGCGTCAAGCGCGCCGAGCAGCGACTCGTCGAAGCCTCCCAGCCTCGGGCCTATCTTCCGATCGACGGTCTGGCCGCATACGACAAGGCCGTCCAGGCGCTGGTCTTCGGCGCAGACTCGCCGCTCATCCGCGAGAAGCGCGCCATTACCGTGCAATCACTCGGCGGCACGGGCGGCCTCAAGATCGGTGCCGACTTCCTCCGGCGTCTGTCGCCCCAGGCTGCCGTGTGGATCTCGGACCCCAGTTGGGAAAATCACCGGGCGCTGTTCGAGAACGCCGGTTTCCGGGTGAATAGCTATCGGTACTACGATCCGACGAGTCGCGGTCTGGACTTTGACGGCATGGTGGCCGCGCTGAATGGGATCCCCTCGGGTGACATCGTCGTGCTGCACGCGTGCTGCCACAACCCGACGGGAGCGGATCTGACGCAGAGCCAATGGGCCGCCGTCGTCGAGATCGTGAAGGCGCGCGGGCTCGTGCCCTTTCTCGATCTCGCCTATCAAGGCTTTGGCGACGGCATCGATGCCGACGCCCATGCCGTCCGGACATTTGCGGCGGCCGGCGTGCCGATGTTCGTATCGAATTCCTTCTCGAAGTCCTTTTCCCTCTACGGAGAGCGCGTCGGCGCGCTCAGCATCGTGGCAGAGACTGCGGACGAAGCTTCGCGGCTGCTCAGCCAGGTCAAGCGAATCGTCCGCACGAACTACTCGAATCCACCAACGCACGGCGGGCGGGTGGTCGCCATGGTACTCGAGACGCCGGAGTTGCGGGCCCTCTGGGAATCGGAACTGGCGGGCATGCGAGACCGCATCCGCGACATGCGTCGTCAGATCGTGGAGAAGTTGCGTGCGGTTGTCCCTGGCGCCAACTACGATTTCGTGATCCGGCAGCGCGGCATGTTCTCCTACTCCGGACTCACGAAGGAGCAGGTCACCCGTCTCGCCAGCGAGTACTCGGTCTATGCGATCGATACGGGCAGGATCTGCGTGGCGGCGTTGAATTCGAGGAACATCGACTATGTCGCCGGTGCGATCGCAAAGGTGATCGCGTAGTGCATGTGACCCCGATGCGTTGACCGTTGGCGGAGGCGTCGTTAGAATTCGCGGCTTCCTGTTCCCCGATAGCTCAGTCGGTAGAGCGACGGACTGTTAATCCGCAGGTCCCTGGTTCGAGCCCAGGTCGGGGAGCCAAATTTTCGAAACCGGTGCGCACTTTTGCCGGTTCCGATTCAGAGGTGTCAGCATCGAGATGGCGCGCTCCAAGTCGTATCAGTCGATCGTTTCCCAGATCAAGCGTCTGCAGCTCGAAGCCGACCTGCTTCGGGAGCGCGAGAAGAAGCCGATTCTCGCCGCCATCGCCGCAGCCATCCACTACTATGAGATCACCTTGACCGAGTTGCGGTCTGCGGTCGGTCACCTTCCCGGAAACGCGAACGCTGGCAATCCTGCCAATGCGGGGCGTGATCGCTCCATGTCCAATCACCCGCTTGCGGGGCGCAAGATCGCTGCCAAGTACCGCGATCCGAAGTCGGGCCAGACGTGGAGCGGCCGAGGCAGTACGCCCAACTGGCTGCGCAAGCTCGAAGAAAGTGGAACGAAGCGCGAGACCCTTCTGATCAAGCGCCGCAAGAACTGACGTTCGACGCGCCCGGACGGCGGCGTCTTCCGATCCCGCGCGTGAAGTCGCACTGCACCCGGTGTCGTTGCCGCGTCAGCGCAGTCCGTCCTCTCCCCTGATTTCATTCACCTGAAGTCCGCCGATGCGTGGCAGCGGTCGACCACTGTCCGTGACGGCGACGGCCACGACGATCTCGTTCGCGAAAGGCGCATCGGAAACGCGTGCCTCGACGGCGTCGAAGTGGCTGCGGACGAATGCGGCATCCTTGTGACCGAGCGGCACATCGATGGCTGTTCCAAGTCCGCCGCGCTTCTTTGCGGACGGTACCAACGCCGCCCCCTTGTCCACGGCCTTTCGAAGGGGGGCTCCGAGCTTCGGGTGCAGGATCGCGCCGGCGTGCTCCAGTTCGCCGGCTTCACCCACGATCGCGCCCTTGCCATAGCTTTGCGCCTTTGACGGCTCGATGCCGAGGGCTTCGACGCACTTCTGACCCAGCAATGCGCCGAGTTCCTCGCCGATGGCAACCAATTCGTCGAGTGTTTCGGAATATCGTCCCGCATACGGGTTCTCGATCACGGCGATGGCGACAGCCTTGCGAGTCACCGGCACTACCTCGCGCTGCATCTCCCGGCGCGTCTCCTCCACCTGCACGATCAGCTTGCGAATTCTTGCGGCCATGGCGCCATTCCTCTCGATAGTACGCGTCGGGAAACGAGCGTAGCGGAATCGACACACGCAGACCAGGGACGGCATCGAAGTGCGCAGGCGGTGCCCCGTTCCCTTAACATCGTCGCATTCACGTCGAATGCGCGCCGCGCGCGATCGCCGCGGCCGGGCAACTGGGAAATCGTCATGGCAGAAGCCGCAGGGGGCATTGCATCCGGGAAAGTCGTCATCCGCAATATCGGGTTGCTTCTTTCGGGTGACATCGACCATCCGGTTCTCGATGCCGACACCCTCGTGGTCGTCGATGGTCGTATCGTGTCCATCGGACGGGCTGCCGATTGCGACGTGAGCCAGGCCAGGACAGTGATCGACGCGCGCGGCACCTGCGTCTGCCCTGGCCTGATCGACAGCCATGTCCATCCCGTGTTCGGAGACTGGACACCCCGTCAGAATCAGTTGGGATGGATCGATTCCACCCTGAACGGCGGGGTCACCACGATGATCTCTGCCGGGGAGGTGCATCTGCCGGGACGCCCGAAGGACATCGTCGGCTTGAAGGCTCTGGCGATCACTGCGCAGCGTGCGTTCGACAATTTCCGTCCTGGGGGCGTCAAGGTGCTCGCCGGGGCACCCGTCATCGAGAAGGGCATGACGGAACAGGACTTCAAGGAACTCGCCGAATCCGGCGTCAAACTGCTCGGCGAAGTCGGTCTCGGGTCGGTCAAGGCCGGAGAAGAAGCGCAACGGATGGTCGCATGGGCGCGCAAGTACGGCATCCAGAGCACGATCCACACGGGCGGCCCGTCGATTCCCGGATCCGGTCTCATAGACAAGGATGTCGTGCTCGAGGCGGACGCGGACGTCATCGGACACATCAACGGCGGCCACACCGCCCTGCCCGAGGCCCACGTGTGCGAATTGTGCGAACGATCATCGCGAGCCATCGAGATCGTGCACAACGGCAATGAGAGGGTGGCGATCTCGGCCGCGCTTGCGGCCGTTCAGCTCAAGTGCCCGCACCGCGTCATCCTCGGAACGGATGGCCCCGCCGGCTCGGGGGTCCAACCCCTGGGGATCCTGCGCATGATCGCCTTGCTTGCCAGCCTGGCGGGCATTCCCGCCGAACTCGTGTTCTGCTTCGCCACGGGGAACACGGCACGCTTGCGCCGCCTGAACTGCGGCCTGATCGAGGTGGGTCGGGACGCGGATTTCGTCTTTCTCGATCGCGCTCAGCACACCGCCGGCCGTACGCTACTCGAGAGCGTTCAACTGGGGGACATTCCCGGCGTCGGGATGGTCATGATCGACGGCATCGTGCGTTGCGGTCGCAGTCGGAACACGCCGCCGGCGACGGAAATCCCGGTCGTCATCTCGGAGGCGGATTGAGACACGTCCCCGCCCCCGCGAGGCTGGACCTTCATCCGTAGGTGTTGAGGCGCGTCCCAAGCGTCCCGGAGGTCGCCAGGGGAGGCGCTGCCGGGATCAGTCGGACGAGGCCCAACGCGGCCTGCGCGTTGCTGTCGAGGGCTTTCTTGAACACCGCTGTCTGGATTGCATCGGCCGTCTGGGCGGCAGACAGGCTCGAGGCCAGAGCGGGAATGGCGTCGGTACTCATGGTGATTCCAAAGCGGTCGCGATTCCAGGAGTTTTCGTCGCTACCGGGACAGACTTGAGACACACTCGTGAGGGGCGCCTCTCCCTCGGCTCCTCGGTGCGTCACAGGGGTTCGGGCGATCGACAAGGTGCCCCCCCGATCCCGTCACTCCCACGCCTCCCCGCTACTTCAATAACTGACGGAGACTTTCATGACGCTTCTATGCCTCGGCCTCGTCCTGTTTCTCGGCGCGCACTCGGTACGGATCGTCGCGGACGACTGGCGGACCGGGCAGATTGCGCGCCTGGGAGCGAACCGCTGGAAGTTGCTCCATACCCTGGTATCGATCATCGGCTTGATCCTGACCGTCTGGGGCTACGGCCTCACCCGGGAGATGCCTGTGGAGCTTTGGGTTCCGCCCGTCTGGACCCGCCACGTGGCCGCGTTGCTCATGCTCGCGTCGTTCATCCTTCTCGCCGCCTCTCACATCCCCGGTACACGCATGAAGGGCGTGCTGGGGCATCCGATGGTCCTGGGGGTCAAGCTCTGGGCGTTCGGGCATCTCCTGGCAAACGGTCGCCTCGGAGACGTGGTTCTGTTCGGCAGCTTCCTGATCTGGGCAATTCTGGACTTCCGGTCTGCGCGGCGGCGGGATCGGATCGCGGGAGTTCAACGCCCCGTGGGCTCAGCGTCTCGTGACCTCCTGGCCACGGCGGTCGGTATCCTCGTCTGGGGCGTGTTTGCCTTCGGCTTGCACGGATGGCTGATCGGCGTGCGCCCGTTCGGTCACTGAACGGTTTGGAGACAGGCCCGGGGAAAGGCGCGCTCCCCGGATCCGCGGCGGAAGAATCAGCGTAGCGACGCGTTGATGGCGTCCAGGGCCGCCCGCCCCGGGCACAACTCTCCAGCGCCCAACTGATTGAAAGGCGTCTCGACGGTCTTCAAGTGTTCGTGCAGATCCTCGGCGGCCGGGTCGGCGTACAGCAACCCGGTCACGACTTCGCCCTGGGCGTGATGGCGCTGGATGTAGTCCATCGCCGCGATCTTGTTCGACGGATCGTAGTCCGCATCGATCTTCCGGAGCCGTAACACGGTACCGTCATGCTGCTCCACATCGACGACGTCTCCTGCCTCGTAGGCGGCCGTGATCTCCGCACGGCTCTGGATGAAATCGATCCGGTTCACCGCATCGTTGTGCTCGCGCACGTAGTCGTAGCTCTTCGTGCTGCCGGTGTGGTTGTTGAACGCCACGCACGGACTGATCACGTCGATGAATGCCGCCCCGCGATGGTGAATCGCGGCCTTGATGATGGGGACGAGCTGCGCCTTGTCGCCGGAGAACCCGCGGGCCACGAACGTCGCTCCCATGATGAGCGCGAGCGACACGGTATCGATCGGGGAATCGGTGTTCACGACCCCTCGCTTCGATCGCGACCCCTCGTCGGCCGTCGCGGAGAACTGCCCCTTGGTCAGGCCATAGACCCCGTTATTTTCGAGGATATAGACCATGTTGACGCCGCGGCGCATGAGGTGTGCGAACTGCCCGAGACCGATGGAGGCGGAGTCCCCGTCGCCCGAGACGCCCAGATACAACAGTTCGCGATTCGCGAGATTGGCGCCGGTGAGCACCGACGGCATCCGACCATGCACGGTATTGAATCCGTGCGAATTGCCCAGAAAGTAATCGGGCGTCTTCGAGGAACATCCGATGCCCGAGAGCTTGGCGACGCGATGGGGTTCGATGTCCATCTCCCAGCACGCCTGGATGATGGCGGCCGAGATCGAGTCGTGGCCACAGCCGGCACACAGCGTCGAGATGCGTCCCTCGTAGTCGCGGCGCGTGTGACCCACCCGATTGACGGGCAGCGTGGGATGGTGAAGCTTGGGCTTGGCAATGTAGGTCATGTCAGGCCACCTTGTCCTTCGGGAACGGTTCCACGTTCATGATGCGGATGCGCTCGCCGATCTCGCGGGTGATGAACCGCGCGGTGATGGGCGTCCCGTCGTAGTGCAATACCGGCATCACGCGGGCCGGATCGACATTGAGTTCGTTCACCAGCAAGGTACGCAACTGGCCGTCGCGGTTCTGCTCCACGACGAAGACCTGTTCGTGGTGCGCCACGAAGTCCGCCACCGCGTCACTGAACGGGAACGCACAGACACGCAGCGCATCCACGTGCAGTCCTTGCGCCTCCAGCGCGACCATCGCCTCTGCCATGGCAGGTGACGTGGAGCCGTAGTAGATGACGCCGAACTTGGTCTTCTGGGATGCCGGCCGCAGGATCGGCTGAGGCACCAGGGACTTCGCCGTCTCGAATTTCCGGAGCAACCGCTGCACGTTGTAGACGTAGTCGGGACCCGCTTCCGAGTAGCCGGCATACGGGTTCTTGGTCGTACCGCGAGTGAAGTACCCGCCCTTGGTCGGATGGGTGCCCGGATAGGTGCGGAACGGAATGCCGTCACCGTCCACGTCAAGGTAGCGACCGAAGTTCGCGCCGGCGTCCAGCATTTCCCGCGTCATCACCTTCCCCCGGTCGTAGGCGCGACCGTCATCCCACTGGAAGGGTGCCGTGAGGCGCTGGTTCATGCCGATGTCCAGATCGGTCATCACGAACACCGGCGTCTGCAGCCTGTCCGCGAGGTCGAGCGCCGCGGCCGAATGCTCGAAGCATTCCGTCGGGTCTTCGGGGAACAGCAGGACATGCTTGGTGTCCCCGTGGGACGCATAGGCGCACGCGAGGATGTCCGCCTGCTGGGTCCGCGTCGGCATGCCGGTCGAGGGTCCGCCACGCTGCACGTTGATGATGGTGATGGGAATCTCGGCGAAATACGCCAGCCCGATGAATTCAGTCATCAGCGATACGCCGGGACCGGAAGTCGCCGTGAAGGCCCTCGCCCCGTTCCACCCCGCGCCGACGACCATGCCGATGGAGGCGAGTTCGTCCTCCGCCTGAACGACGGCATATCGGTAACGCCCCGTCGCCTTGTCGTTCCGCAGCTTGTGGCAGTACTTCTGAAACGCCTCGGCCAGTGACGACGACGGAGTGATCGGATACCACGCACAGACCGTCGCGCCCCCATAGACGCAGCCGAGCGCCGCCGCGCTGTTGCCGTCGACGAAAATGCGGTCGCCGACGTTGTCGGCCCGCTGCACCCGCAGCCCGATCGGATGCGCGAGATGATTGGTCGCGTAGTCGCGCCCCAGCTTCAAGGCATTGAGGTTCGGTTCGAGCAGCTTTTCCTTGCCTTTGTACTGCTCCCCGATCAGCTGCGCGATGGCGCCGGCGTCCATGTCCAGCAGGACGGACAGCGCGCCGATGTAGATGATGTTCTTGAACAGCTGCCGTTGGCGCGGGTCGCTGTACGTCGCATTGCAGAGCCCTGTCAACGGCATGCCGATGACCGTGATGTCATCGCGAAACTTCTCGGGCGGCAGCGGCTTGGTGCTGTCGTAGAACAGGTAACCGCCCGGCTCGATCTCCTTGACGTCTGCGTCCCAGGTCTGGGGGTTCATCGCCACCATCAGGTCGACGCCGCCCCGGCGCCCGAGCCAGCCGGCCTCGTTGACCCGCACCTCGTACCAGGTCGGCAATCCCTGGATGTTTGAGGGAAAGATGTTGCGCGGGCTGACCGGAACACCCATGCGGAGGATCGCCTTCGCGAACAATTCGTTCGCCGACGCCGAGCCCGAACCGTTGACGTTCGCGAACTTGATGACGAAATCGTTGACCGCTGCGAGACTCTTCACGCGGGACTCCTCTCGACCGTGGCACGACCGCGGCACGCAGCACCGGCCTGGGTCGTATCCAGCAGGAATTTCTGCATGTCCCACGCCCCCGTGGGGCAGCGCTCGGCACAGAGGCCGCAGTGCAGGCAGACGTCTTCGTCCTTCACCATCACACGGCCCGTCTTCAAGGCGTCGGAGACGTAGAGCGCCTGGGTGGCATTGCGTGCCGGGGCCTTCAGGCGGGTCCGCAGTTCTGCTTCGTCACCATTCTCCGTGAAGGTGATGGAATCCATCGGGCAGATATCCACGCAGGCATCGCACTCGATGCACGTGCTGCGGGTGAAGACGGTCTGGACATCGCAATTGAGGCAGCGCTCGGCCTCGCGATAGGCAGTGGCGACATCGAAACCGAGTTCCACTTCCACACGGATGCTGCGCAGCGCCTTCTCCGCCGCAGCCCAGGGCACTGCATGCCGCTGCGCCCCTGAAACGTCGTTGTCGTAGCTCCACTCGTGGATGCCCATCTTCTGCGAGATGAGATTCACCGCGGGCGGCGGCCGATCGGTGATGTCTTCGGCGTTCAGGAGCTTGTCGATCGATACGGCAGCCTCGTGACCGTGTGCCACCGCGGTGATGATGTTCTTCGGTCCGAAAGCGGCATCGCCGCCGAAGAAGACGCTCGGAAGCGTCGACCGGAACGTGACCGGGTCGAGAACCGGCAGGCCCCATTTGTCGAACTCGAGGCCGATGTCGCGCTCGATCCACGGGAAGGCGTTCTCCTGCCCGACCGCAATCAGCACTTCGTCGCATGCGTAGCGCACGTCCGGCTCGCCGGTGGACTCGAGCGTGCGGCGCCCCTTGTCGTCGTAGACGGCCTTCACCTTCTCGAAGGTCATGCCGGTGAGCGTCCCGTCCGCGTGATCGAAACTCTTGGGAACGAGGTAGTTGAGGATCGGGATGCCTTCGTGCATCGCGTCCTCCTTCTCCCAGGGAGACGCCTTCATCTCCTCGAAACCGGAGCGCACGATCACCTTCACGTCCTCGCCGCCCATGCGTTTCGCGGAGCGGCAGCAATCCATCGCGGTGTTGCCTCCACCCAGCACGATGACCCGCTTGCCGACCTTCTGCACGTGCCCGAAGGACACCGATGACAGCCAGTCGATCCCGATGTGGATGTGCCCGGCGGCCTCGCTGCGACCCGGAATTTCCAGATCGCGCCCCCGCGGAGCGCCCGTCCCCACGAATACGGCGTCGTAACCTTGCGCGAGCAACCCCTTGAGCGAATCGATGCGATGCCCGCCGCGGAAGTCGACGCCGAGACCGATCACGTACCCCACTTCCTCGTCGATGACCTCCTCGGGGAGGCGAAACCGGGGCACCTGGGTCCGCATGAAGCCGCCCGCCTTCGGGTCGCCGTCGAACACGGTCACGTCGTATCCGAGCGGCGCGAGATCGCGGGCGACCGTCAGCGACGCCGGACCTGCGCCGACACAGGCGACGCGTCTGCCGTTCTTGCGGTCCGGGGCCTGGGGAAGTCGGTCCTGGATGTCGCCCTTGAAGTCCGCCGCGACGCGCTTCAGTCGACAGATGGCGACCGGTTCAGGCTTCGCTGCATTGGCCTCCTCGACGCGGCCGCGCCGACAGGCGGGCTCACAGGGGCGGTCGCAGGTGCGACCGAGGATTCCGGGGAAGACATTGGAACGCCAGTTGACGAGATACGCATCGGCATAACGACCTGCCGCAATCAACCGGATGTATTCTGGAACAGGAGTGTGGGCCGGGCAGGCCCATTGGCAATCCACGACCTTGTGAAAATAGTCGGGACCTCCGATATCGGTCGGGCGCAAACCAATCTCCGCAACGATTGAGTCTCTTTTTTTGTCTCGGGGAACGCACGAGAACCCGAGGTGCATTCCCTTCGCGAGTGTACTTCCATCCCACGCAAAGTGAAAACCGATTGAATCATGCGAACGCGCCGTGATCGAATCCGGCCAGGAGGGAGATCGCCATGACCGAGCGTCTGACGGACAACGAAGTCGAACACTACCGGGAGCGCGGCTACGTCATTCCGGATGCCCGACTGCCCGACGATCTGATGAACCGTCTCAGGGGGGCCGTCGACGGGCTGCTCGCCCGATACACGGACGTGGCACCCGAGGATCTCGCCAACCCCCACATGCTGCCGCCGGTGGACGGTCCCGAGATGAACCCTTTCATGACTGCCGCGAGACACCCGGTGGTGCTCGACCGCGTGACGCAGATCCTCGGCCCGGACGTGATCCTCTGGATCTCGCGCGTCCTGTGCAAACCGGCGGTGAAGGGTCGCGAGGTCCCGTGGCACCAGGACGGCGAATACTGGCCGATGCGGCCGCTGGCCACGTGCTCGGTGTGGATCGCACTCGATCCCGTGACGCCGGCCAATGGCTGCATGCGCTTCATTCCCGGGTCCCATCGGCAGGAAGCGCTCTACCGGCACCATGTGAGCGACCGCAAGGAAATCGTGCTCAATCTGGAGCTGGACGCCGACCAGTTCGAGGAGGCGGACGCGGTGAACGTCGTCCTCGAACCCGGCCACTTCTCGCTGCACGATGTCCGGCTGATTCACGGCTCCCTGGCCAACACCTCCGGGCAACGGCGCGCCGCGCTGATCCTTCGCTACATGCCGGCGACCTCGCACTACGACCGATCGCTCGTGGGGCAGCGGGTCAGGAAGAGCGCCTTCGACATCGCCGATCAGCCCCTCTGGCTGGTCCACGGCATCGACCGTTCCGGGCGGAACGACTTCGAACACGGCCATGCCCTCTGGCGGGACCGCTACGCCACGGGACTTCCCGCGAGCGGAGGCAACGAAGGCTGAGGTCCGGTCGGCGTGGCGGTCCCGACCTTGAGCCCCCTCCCCCGGGTCTTTACAATCCGGTGCTTGTCTCACCAACCCTGATTCGACCGGGGCACGATCGACCGGACGGGCGGCCTGGCACGGGCATCGCGCGCCGCCCTCACGATAGAGTCGGCATCGCCCGGTACGCATCTGCGTGTCGCGGCTTGCCAGGCCGTGGATCCGAGGCGCCCGCCGGGCACCCCGGATCGCCCGCCCGATTGCGCCTCGACCACCACCATGTCCGTACCAATCAAGTCGCCGGAAGACATCGAGAAGATGCGCACGGCCGGGCGCCTCGCCTCCGAAGTGCTCGATTTCATCACGCCGCACGTGGCCGCCGGCGTCACGACCGAGGAACTCGACCGTCTCTGCCATGACTTCATGGTCGGGACACAAGGCTGCATCCCTGCCCCCCTCAACTACGCCCCGCCCGGCTACGAACCCTACCCGAAGAGCATCTGCACGTCGGTCAATCACGTCGTCTGCCACGGCGTGCCCGGCACCCGGAAGCTGAAGAGCGGCGACATCGTCAACCTGGACATCACCGTCATCAAGGACGGCTTCCATGGGGATACCAGCCGCATGTTCCTGGTGGGGGATCCCTCGATCCAGGCGAAGCGCCTCTGCGACGTGACCTTCGATTGCATGTGGCGAGGCATTCGCGCCGTGCGCCCGGGCGCGCACCTGGGCGACATCGGCCACGTGATCCAGACGTTCGCGGAAATGAACGGGTACAGCGTCGTCCGCGAGTTCTGCGGCCACGGCATCGGCCGGCGCTTCCACGAGGAACCGCAGGTGCTCCACTACGGCCGCGCGCACACCGGCATCGTGCTTCAGCCGGGAATGATCTTCACCATCGAACCCATGATCAACGCCGGCAAGGCCGCGATCCGGCAGCTCGGAGACGGCTGGACGGTCGTCACGAAGGATCACAGCCTGTCAGCCCAGTGGGAACACACCGTCCTGGTGACGGAATCCGGGTACGAGGTCCTGACCCTTTCCGCCGAGGCGCCGCCCCCTCCGCCGGTGTGATGATGAGCCACGGCGCGCCCCAGGTCCCGACGCATCTGCCCTTCGATGCGCGGGCCTATGTCGCTGCCGCGCGCGACGCGCTGAAGGAAAACCGTGGCCGCCTGGCCCGTCGGTTTCACGAGAGCGGCCGGGTGCACCAGATCCTGGTTCGTCAGGCCGACTTCGTGGACGACGTGCTGCAGGCCGTGTGGGCCGGTCTGGACATGCGGCCCGGAATGGCGCTCGTGGCCGTCGGCGGCTACGGTCGCGGCCTGCTGTTCCCCTATTCGGACGTCGACATCCTGATCCTGCTCGAGGCCGCAGCCGGACCCGCCGAGCAGACCGCGATCGAACAGTTCGTCGGTTGCCTGTGGGACTGCGGACTGGAAATCGGGCAGAGCACGCGCACCGTCGACGAGTGCATCGAGCAGGCAGCGCGCGACATCACCGTTCAGACCAATCTGCTGGAAGCCAGGTTCATCGCCGGCAGCCGCTCGGTCTTCGAGCACTTCGAGCGTGCGTATCACGATGCGCTCGACCCGCGCGCGTTCTGCGAAGCCAAGCTCCTCGAACGGCAGCAGCGGCACACGCGCTACAACGACATCGCCTACAGCCTCGAACCCAACCTGAAGGAGAACCCGGGGGGGCTGCGGGATCTCCAGGTCATCATCTGGGTCGCCCGCGCAAGCGGTCTCGGCGCCTCCTGGCACGACTTGACCACCCACGGCATCCTCACCGACCAGGAGGCCGCACGCCTCACGCGGCACGAGGGTGTGCTGCAGTCGCTCCGTACCCGTCTCCACTATCTCGGCGGCCGGCGCGAAGACCGCCTGCTGTTCGATCTGCAGTCGAAGCTGGCGCGGGACATGGGCATCGAGGACGCCGGCGCGCGCCGCGCCAGCGAGCAACTCATGCAGCGCTTCTACCGCACGGCGAAAGCGGTGCTGCAGTTGTCCGAGATCGTGCTCGCCAACCTGAGGACCCGACTGTTCCCGCCCCAGGACTCGACGCCGGTCGCGCTGGATCAACGCTTCCGGGTCAGCAGCGAGCTCCTCGACCTGGCCGAGCCGGCGCTGTACGACCGCGATCCGCACGCCATTCTCGAGACCTTTCTGGTGTGGCAGCGCCACCCCGAGATCAAGGGGCTGTCGGCCCAGACGCACCGGGCGCTGTGGCACGCCCGGCGCCATGTGAACGCCGCCTTCCGCCAGGACCCGCACAACCGCGCTCTGTTCATGGCGATCCTGCGCGAACCGGCCGGCCTGACCCATACCCTGCGCCGCCTGAACCGGATGGGGCTGCTCGGTCTGTACATCCCGGCGTTCGGACGCATCGTCGGCCGGATGCAGCACGACCTCTTCCACGTCTACACCGTCGACGAGCACATCCTGATGGTCGTGCGCAATCTGCGCCGCTTCGCGATTCCCGAAATGAGCCACGAATACCCGCTGTGCTCGCGGCTCATGAGCGAATTCGCACGGCCGGAAGTGCTGTATCTGGCAGGACTGTTCCACGACATCGCGAAAGGCCGCGGCGGAGATCACTCCCAGCTCGGCCGCTTCGATGCCTTGCGCTTCGCGCGCAGCCACGGGCTCGACGCGGCGGATGCGGATCTCGTGGCCTGGCTGGTCGAACAGCATCTGACGATGTCAGCGACGGCCCAGAAGAAGGATCTGTCCGATCCTGACGTGATCCGCGAGTTCGCCACCGGGGTGAAGACCGAGCGGCGCCTGGTCGCGCTCTACCTCCTGACGGTCGCGGACATCCGGGGCACGAGCCCGAAGGTCTGGAATGCGTGGAAGGCCAAGTTGCTGGAGGATCTCTTTCACGCGACGCGGCGAGCCATCGGCGGATCGGATACCCCGCTGGAGGGGTCGGTGCAGGACCGCAAGGAGAAGGTGCGCGTCACCCTGCAGGCGTACGCGCTGTCGCCGGGCATCGAGGAGCCGTTGTGGTCGCGCCTCGGCGACGCCTATTTCCTCCGCCACGACCCGGGCGAGGTGGCGTGGCACACGCGGCATCTCTTCTACCGGCCGGACACGAAGACCCCGGTCGTCAAGACCCGGCTCTCACCGATCGGCGAGGGGCTGGAGGTGATGATCTACGTTCCGGACCAGCCCCTGCTCTTCGCCCGCATCTGCGCATTCTTCGAGAAGCTCGGCTACAACATCGTCGAGGCGCGGATCTATACCACCCGGGACGGCTACGCCCTCGACAGCTTTCTCGTCATGGATCCCGGCGGCCATGCGCGTTCGCACTATCGGGACGTGATCAGTTTCGTCGAACACGAACTCGCGCAGCGCCTTCAGGCGGGCACCCCCCTCGAGCCGCCGGCGCGTGGACGCCTGTCCCGGCAACTGAAGGCCTTCCCGCTGACACCCGAGGTCACGATACGGCCCGACGAACGCGGGACCTACCACTACCTCTCGCTGATCGCGGGCGATCGGCCGGGGCTGCTCTCCCGCGTTGCCCGGACCCTTGCCGACTACGGTATCGCCGTCCAGAACGCAAAGATCAACACGCTCGGCAGCCGGGCCGAGGACGTCTTCCTGCTGAAGGGCGAGGCGCTGGGAGATCAGAAGCGGGTGATCCGCCTCGAGGCTGACCTCATCCACCAACTCGAGGCATAGGACCGTCGGTCTCGCCGCGTTCCACGCGGTACACCCACGCCAGCAGTTCCGCGACCGCCACATAGAGCTGCGGCGGAATGCGGGCATCCAGATCGATCTGCATCAGCATCGCCACGAGTTCGGGCGACTCGTGCACGAAGACGCCCGCCTCCTTCGCCCGCTCGATGATGGTCTCGGCCAGCGCGCCCTTGCCCTTGGCGACGACCCGCGGCGCGCCGTCCTGCGACTCGTAGGCCAACGCCACGGCGAAGGCGCGCGGATCAGGCGTCGTCATGTGCGCCGACGGCCAGGCCGACGATTTCGAGCCCGCGCTCCCGCAATGCGGCTTGCAGGGCCGGCAGCGATCGCTTCACTTCGGCCTGAGCGGACGGATCGACGGCGAGCCTGAGCTGGATCTGGCCGCCGCGCAGGTCGACGCGAGCGTCGAATTCGCCGAGCCGGGGCAGCGTCAGACGCAGCCGCGACGTCCACCGCGGTGTCTCCTCGGGCGCATCACGTGCCGTCCGGTCCTCCTCCACCTGCCACTGCATCGTCTGACCGGGCCAGACCGTTCCGGTCCACTGGATCTGATGACTCGCCAATGTCTGAAGCTGCCGGTCGACCAGGGTGGCCAGGGCCGGCGGAATCAGCGATGCATCCGCAGAGGATGCCGGTGTCGCACTGGCCGCCCCGGGCGCCGTCACCTCGGCGGAAGCGGGCCGGAGCGTGTCGGTGGTGACCGGATGGTCCGTTGCGCTTGCCGACGCGGCATCGGCACCGGCCCTCGGCGCGGCAAACGCCGCCTGCGGCTCGACCGCCAGCGCCGCCTGAGGCCGTTGTCCGGCAACCCACTGGGCTTGATGCGATTCGTAGAACATGCCGCTGTGCTCGATGGCCTGGCGCAGCGGCTCGGTCCAGGTCACCGGCGCCGTCGATGGTTCGGGAATCACGGGAGGCGTCGATACGGGGACCTTCGTGCCGGACGCCGCCTTGGCGGACACCTCGGCCACCGTCCGCAACTGCGCGGCCAGGGTGCTCAGTTCGACGCGTGCGCCGGCGGGCGCGGCGGTGCCCGCCGGCGCAGCCATCGAGAAGGTGGGGCGCTCCCCGGCCTGCAGCACGACGAGCCGGAGGCGCTCTCCGGTCGCCGGCGGCGCCCCGGGCACGCGCGTCTGAAACAGGGCACCTTCCACGTCGATGACCGATCTGCCGTCGGGCAACACGGCCGTCACCAAGGCCAGCACGGTCGACCCCGGACGCAATGCGGCAGCGGACGATGTCTTTGCATCCGCGGCAGCGGGCAGCGCGGGCGTGCCTTCGAAGGACTGCAGCAGCGCCGCGAGACGGGTCTGCTGCACGGGATCGACCATCGGTCGGCTCAGCTGGTCTCGCGCTTGCGATAGAGGGCCACGATCAGCTCCGCCTCACCCCGAGAGATGCCGCACCGGGCAGCCAGTTCACCGGCCTGGCCGCCCCCCTTGGCGAGCTGAATCGCCTGCGCGTACGGGGTCGGGGTCGCTTCGCGCGCCGGAGGCGCGCCCTTGAGCGCGGCGAGTTCCGCGCGGACCTCGGCCAGCTGCCGTTTGAGCTCGCCGATCTCGTCCCGCAGCGGCGCCACCGCGAAGCTCTCGGCGGACGCCTTCGCGCCCCGCCGCCACATCCGGATTCCCGGGCTTCGGCCGAACCGGAGGAGCAGCAGCATCTCGGCCGCGTAGACGGCGAGAACGACGATCGCCACGATCAGCAGTTCGCGCCAGGTGATGACGATGTTGTCCATGGGGCGGCCGGGCTCCGGCAGAGGCAGGTCCGGGCAAGTGTGCAATCGAGGCCCCGGATCGTCAATCGACCGGGCTGCGAGGACCGGTGCGCCTTGCCCGGTCGGCCCGTCCGGATGCCTCTCTCCTTGCCGACATTCGAACGGCCGGCGGCCCCTGCGTCAGTTCTGCGTATAGGTCTTGGACAGCCGCTGCGCGTTGTTCACGCTCGACAGGATGTCCCGCAGTTCCCGCATCCAGTCCTGCGTCAGCGTGCGGATCTCCTCGTCCTGCGTGATGATCTGCTGAAGCAGTTCGCGCTTCTGCTGGCGCAAAGCCGGAGACCGCGGCGCCTCCACGTCGTGGTGCCGCGCGTTCTCGATCAGGCGATCCCGTTCCACTTCGAGCTTGACGAGTCCGTCCCAGTCGCTCGACCGCGCGGCAACCAGCATGCGCTGTGTCAGATCCAGCGCGTGCCGATAGAGTTCGAGCAACTCCTCCGGCGTCACCGTGCGACTTCCGCCACGCTGACCGTCGTTCCGCAGCCCGTCCGACCGATGCCTCCTGGCCCCATGGTCACGCTTTCCCGTAGCTGGTCGCGGGACGTCCCTCGGTCGCGGACGGCGGAGCCGCCGCATGGCCGCTCTGTTGTGCCACGACTTGCTCCCACGCCGACTTGAGATCCCGCAGCAGCCCCGACACCTCGTCGAGTATGGCCAGATCGTTGTGAAGATTGGCGCGCATCAGCTGGTGGCTCATGTATTCGTACAGAGACGCGAGGTTCGTGGCGATCTCGCCGCCCGCGGCCAGGTCCAGGGCGCCGCGCAGCCCCTCTTCGACGATGCCGATGGCCTTCGACAGCTGTCGGCCCTTCAGCGAAGCATCGCCCTGCTCCATGGCAGCTCGCGCGAGCGCGATCGCTTTCACCGCGCCGTCGTACAGCATGAGTATCAGCGCCTCGGGGGTGGCGCCCGAGATCCCCGTCTCGAGATCGAGGCGGGCATAGGTCCGAAGGGCATTGTCGATGACGGCGTTCATGGGATCCTGTGACTTGGCACGAAGACGATGGGAGTGCGGCTCAGCCCGACTTGCTCAGGGCGGCCAGTTGCTGCGTCAGGAAAGAACTGGTCTGGAGCATCTTCGACATCATCACGTCCAGCGACGTGAACTGCGTCATGTAGCGCGCCTGCACGTCGGTGAGACGCCGTTGCATCGCATCGCGCTGGACGGAAATGCCCTGGATGGTCGAATTGATGCCATTGGTTCGGCTGGCGATCGCCCCCTTGGAATTGAGGAACGAATCGATCACGGACGACAGCCGTGCCCCGAAACCGCTGCCGACGGTGATGGAGCCTCGGGACCCGGTGTTGCCGCCGGTGACCTCCACCTGCAGTCCTTCCACGTCGCTGCCGCGTGCGCCGCTGAGTACCCGTCCCGATCCGGTCGCCTCGATGCCGTTGATCGAACCCGCGATATCGACCCCGGTGGTCGCCGTGGGCGACGCACCGACCAGGCCGGCTGCCGCATTCCCGCTCATCGTGATCGCCGAGGCGCTGCCGTAGGCGTTGGAGGTGAGCGTGAGCACCCCACCGGTCTGCGTCACGGCCACCGACAGGCCCCGGGACGAGAACGACGACGTGCCGTTGATGGCCGACTGGACCATCGTCGCCAGGGCCGCTGCCGAGTAGGTGCCGGCCGACAGCTTCACGGTCGCCGCGACACCGTCGAGGCTGACCGCCAGGGTATCGTTGACCGAATTGGTGATGGTCAGGCCGGCAGCGGCAGCACCGACCAATGACCCCTGTGTCGCCAGCGCGCTCACGTTGAGTCCGTAGGTGCCGGCCTTGGTCTTCGACGTCTGTCCGGTGACTTCCACCAGACTGTCCGTCGCATGACCGGAGGCCGCGAACAGTGCAGCCACCGCATCGGAATCCGACGCAATGGCACCGGCCAGCTTGGCGCTGTCGAGCGACAAGGTGCCGTCGCGCTCGAACCGGATCCCCACCTGCGAGAGCGTGTTCAACGAGAATCCGGCGCCGAGCGACCCGCCGATGGCCGAGCGCAGTTGCGCCTGCAGGTTCCTGACGGTCGCGTCGCCGGTCAGCGGACTCGATGTCTTCGCCTTCACGTCGGCGGCGCTCACCGCCGTCAGCGTGGTGTTGAGATCGTTGTACGCCTTCACGAAGGTCTGCACCGCCGTCTGTGCCGCCGTGGTGTCCCGTCCGACCGTCAGCGTGGCGGCGCCCGCCTTCGCCAGGTTCAACGTGACGCCACTGATCGCGGAACTCAGCGAATTCGTCGCACTGGTCAGCGAGATGCCGTTCACGGTCAGGAGCGCGTCCTGCCCGGCCGACGCCTGCGTGAGATTCTGCGTGCCGGCAGCGTCATAGGACAGGAGTCCCTGGAGGGCGGTGTCACCGGAGACGGAGATCTTCAGATTGGAGGCGGCGCCGGAGGTCGCCGACTGGATCACCAGACGATAAGGGCTCGTCCCGCCATCATTGACGATGCTGGCACGCACGCCGATGTCGGCGGCGTTGATCGCGTCCTTGATGCCGGCGAGCGAATTGTTCGACGCGTCGATCGTCACGGTACCGGTGGACGCCGAGGCGTTCTGCGTGAAGGTGGCACCGGCGTAGACGCCGTTCGTCAGCGTGCCGCCGGAGATGGTCCCGAATTCGAAGGTGAGCGTGGTGGCTGCGCCCGTGCCGATGGCCGCAGTCGTGCTCGACTGTCCGGCGGCCGCAATGGAGTGCGCCTGGGCAAGCTGGGTGACGTTGAGCGAGTAGCTGCCGGTCTCGGCACGAGTCGTCGCACTGCCGGTCGCCACCGTCGTGTCCGACGAGGTCGCCGAGCGCGTGCGGAAGCTCGAGCCGCCCGACAGGGCATCCACGGCGCTTCCGAAAGCCGACAACGCGGAACGCACGTTGCCGTAGGCGGACAGCTGAGCCTGATAGCTCGCCTCCACCGTATCCAGGCGATCCAGCGGCTGGCGTTCGACCGCCATCAGCTGGCTCACGATCTGGGTGACGTTGAGGTTGGAGCCTAGACCGGGAGAGGAAATCGCCATGAGTACACCGTCCGCGGAGGAATCAGGACTGGTAACGGACGGGGAGGCAACACCTTGAGGGAATCCTCCGACCCCCTCAAGCCTTCTGGTTGAGCAGCATCCCTTCCAGCTTGGTCATGTTGCGCGCCAGGGAAACCAGTTCCTCCGACGGAATCTGGCGAATGACCTCCTGCGTCTGCCCGTCCAGCACCTTGACGATGGTCTTGCCACTGTCCTTGTCGATGGAGAACTGCAGGTTGGCACCGGCGGCATCCGCCACCCCTTTCGCATCCTGAACCGTGCGCTGCAGGTCCGCCGCGGTCGGTGCAGCCGCGGCCGGTTGAGGCTGCTGCGCCTGCGTCGCCGGGGGAGGCGTACTTCCGGCAGCCTGCGTCGGCGCGGAACTGCCCTCACCCATGTGCGGCTTGATGGCTTGAAGCATCGTCGCTTGAACAACCATGATCCTATTTCCTCAAAACACCCCGGGGATGTCGGCCGCCTGTCGGCGGCCGACGCCTGCCCGATTAGCGCAGCAACGACAAGACGGTGTTCGGAATCGCGTTGGCCTGCGCAAGCACAGCGGTGCCGGCCTGCTGGAGGATCTGCGAACGGGTGAGGTTCGCCGTCTCCGCCGCGAAGTCCGCATCGCGAATGCGCGAGCGCGAAGCCGTCAGGTTCTCGGACGTGGTCTGGAGATTCGAGACCGTGTTCTCGAATCGCGACTGCAAGGCGCCGAACTTGGCGCGCTGGCCGTTCACGGCCGCGAGGGCCGCATCCACGATCGACAAGGCCTTGTTGGCCCCATTGACGTTGGAGATGTCGATCGTCGACACCGATTCGAGCGCGGACGATCCGTCGGTCACTGCGTCGGAACCGTTGTTGACGACGGCGAAGCCCTTGTCCGAGTTGAACGAGAGGTAGCCGATCGCCGTCCCGTCGTCGCCCGCGGCCAGCGTCTGCGCCGTGCCGTAGTCGTCGGTCGAGTCGGTCGGGGTGTCGAGACCGGCGGGATCGAAGTTCGCGAAGTCCACCGAACCGCCGGACGACGCGCCGTTCGTGATCGTGATGTTCTCGCCCGAAGCGTTGGTGACGACGATGCCGTCCTGCGCTTCGTTCAGCTGAGCCGTGACGCCTGTCTTCGAGGCGGCATCGTTGATCGCCGCCACGGCGGACGACAACCCTTCGGCGGTATCGGCCGCGCCGACGCTGAAGCTCACGTTCACCGCGTCGGTGTTGTTCGACTGGATCTGCAGTGTGTAGCTGGTGTCCGCGGTATTGAACGTGAGCTGGGCCTGCGTGCGCGCCGTCGCCGTCACGCCCGTGGTATCCGACACACCATTGACCTTGTTGACCAGCGTACGCGCCGTGTCCGTATCCGCGACCGTTACCGTCGCGGTGGACAGGCCCTGGATGTCGAAATCACCGGCGGTGAACGCGGCGCCGGTGGCGGCGTCGATCGTGTCGCTGTGGAAATTGTTGTTCCCGTACACCGACGTGCGGAAGTCGCCCGTCTGCGCGGAGATGATCTGGTTGGCGTTCGCACCGACCTGGAACGCCGCGGAGCCGAACGAGCCGTCAAGCAGCTTCAGTCCATTGAAGTCGGTCTCGGAAGCGATCCGATCCAGTTCCGACACGAGCTGACCCACTTCAGCCTGCAGCGCCTTGCGGTCCCCCGCCGAGTTCGTGGCGTTGGCCGACTGAACCGACAGTTCGCGGATGCGCTGCAGGATATCGCCCGACGACTGGAGGGCACCTTCGGCCGTCTGCGCGAGAGAGATGCCGTCGTTGGCGTTCCGGCGGGCCTGATCCAGACCCCGGATCTGCGCAGTGAATCGTTCGGAGATCGCGAGACCAGCAGCGTCGTCCTTCGCCGAATTGATGCGCAGCCCCGACGACAGCCGCTGGAGCGCGGTCGACAGGGAGCCCTGCGAAGTGCTGAGGTTACGCTGCGCGTTCAGCGAAGCTACGTTGGTGCTGATGACTTGAGACATCTGAATTCCTCTCGACGAAAGTCAAATTATTCATACAACCTGTAACTTGACGGTTACCTCGCCATTCAAGGCCTTCAAAACCGCTGTCCAGACCTATTACGGCGGGGACCCGAAAATCTTGAACGGTTGTGAGGTTTGAACGGGAAGATTCCCCGGCGCCGACCCCTGCCGGCGCGCCACAAGGCTCTTGGCTCCAGGTATCGGCCGGTCTGGCGGAATAATTGAGATATTTCTTGCGGCCGACAGAACTTTCTGATAGGCGGCGCGGATTCGGAGGGAGGCAGCGGCGTCGGTCGGCCGGTGCGTACCCCCGGCAAGCCGGTCAGTCGTCGGCGTCGAGGCGCCCGGGGAAGAGGACGTCGGCGAACCCGAAGTCGCGCAGGTCGCGGATCCGCATCGGGTAGAGCATCCCGATCAGGTGATCACATTCGTGCTGGACGACCCGGGCGTGGAACCCCTCGACCGTCCGATCGATGACGCCCCCCGTGGGATCGAAGCCCGTGTAGCGAAGGCGGCGGTACCGGGGCACCCATCCGCGCATGCCCGGCACGGACAGGCAGCCCTCCCAGGCGGCCTCCTGCTCGTCGGACAGCGGGGTGAGCGTCGGATTGACCAACACCGTGTAGGGCACTTCGTCGCTGTCGGGATAGCGCGGGCTGCGGAAACCGCCGAACACGACCACCTGCAGACCCACCGCAATCTGGGGGGCCGCCAGACCGGCCCCGTTCAGCGCGCGCATGGTGTCATTCATGTCCGTGATCAGTGCCTCCAGCTCGGGAGTGCCGAACTGGCCGACGGGCGCCGCCGGCTCGAGCAGCCGCGGATCGCCCATGCGGATCACTTCACGGACGGCCATCGCGCGCCACGAGGGTCTCGAGGATCCGCCGCACCCGGGCGAGCGACTGGTCCATCACGGCACGGATGTCGTCGAGCTCGATCCGCTCGGCGCTGGATCCGCGCCCGGCCGCGTGGTTCACGACCACTGCCATCGCGGCATACGACAACTCCAGTTCGCGTGCCAGCGCCGCCTCGGGCATCCCGGTCATGCCGACCATCGTGGCACCGTCGCGCTCCAGCCGGTCGATCTCTGCGGCCGTCTCCAGTCGCGGACCTTGCATGGTCGCGTACACGCCGTCCGGCACGACGGCCTCGCCCGCCTCCGCCGCCGCGGCCAGGATCTCGGCCCGCAGATCGCGGCAATAGGGGTGCGTGAAGTCGACGTGCGTGACGGGCTGATCCGGCCCTTCGAAGAAGGTGGCCTTCCGCCCCCAGGTGTAGTCGATGATCTGGTGCGGCACCGCGAGCACGCCCGGACCGAGTGCGGCGGCGATGCCCCCGACCGATGCCACGGAGACGACCCGCTTCACGCCTTCCGAATGCAGCGCCCAGAGGTTTGCCCGATAGTTCACCTGGTGCGGCGCGATCGTGTGTCCGTAACCATGGCGGGCCAGGAAGACGACGTCACGACCCAGGATCCGCCCGAACGTGAGCGCGCCCGAGGGTTCCCCGAAGGGCGTTCGAACCACCTGGCGCCGCGAGACCTCGAGATTGGACAGCTGGGACAGGCCGGTGCCGCCGATGATGCCGAGAATGGGACCGCTCACGAGTTGCCGTGCTCCTTCAGTGCGTAGACGGCCGGCAGGTTCCGCCAGGCGCCGTTGACGTCCATCCCGTATCCGAAGACGTATCGATTGGGCAAGCGTAGGCCCGTGAAATCCGCCGCGATCGGTTTCGGACGACCGAGATCCTTCTCGCAGAAGACGGCGATCAGGACCTCGGCCGCTCCTTCCTCCAGCAGTGCCTGCCGGACGGCGGCGAGGGTGTGCCCCTCGTCCAGCACGTCATCCACCACCACGACCACGCGGCCTCGTACCGACTCGCGCGGACGGACCCGCCACTCCACCTGGCTGCCGGCGGTGGTATCCCCGTACCGGGTCGCGTGGATGTAGTCGACCTCCAGCGGGAAACCCAGCCGCGGCAGGAGCTGGCCGAAGAAGACGGTGGCACCCCGCATCACGACGAGCAGCAGCGGCATGGCTTCGGACAGTCGCGCCGCGAGTTCCGTCGCGATCCGGTCCACGGCCGCCTCCACGGCGGCTTGCGTGCAGAGCAGTTCCGAATCTTCGAGGAGGAGTCGCGCCTCGCCGGGCGTCAGCATGAAGATCCCGAGGCCTCAGGCGCCGCGCGCCCAGTCGCGCGCGAACCGCTCGAATTCGGTCCCGACCTCCTGATGCCGCAAGGCGTACACGAAATTGGCCATCAGGTAGCCGAGCTTGGACCCGCAGTCATAGCGGGTGCCGGTGAATTCCCACGCCAGCACGAACTCGCGATCGAGCAGGCGCGCGATGCCGTCGGTCAGCTGGATCTCGCCCCCGGTGCCCTTCCCGATGGTTTCGAGGAAGTCGAAGATCGCGGGGGTCAGGATGTAGCGCCCGACCACGCCGAGATCCGAGGGTGCGTCCTCGGGACGCGGCTTCTCGACGATGCCCACGATGCGATGCAGGTGCTCGGCCATCGGTTCCCCGCGAATCACGCCGTACTTGGTCGAGTCCTCCCGCGGGATCTTCTGTACGGCTATCACCGAATTGCGGCGCTTCGCATAGACGTCCACCATTTCCTGCAGGGCCGAGGGTTCGCCGTCGATCAGGTCGTCCGCCAGGATCACCGCGAACGGCTCGTTGCCCACGACCGGCTTCGCGCAGAGCACGGCATGGCCGAGACCCAGGGCTTCCGGTTGCCGCACATAGATGCAGCTCACGTTCTTGGGCACGATCCCGTGGAGGATCTCGAGCAACTGGGTGCGTCCCCGGGCTTCCAGCTCGGTCTCGAGTTCGAACGCCTTGTCGAAGTGGTCCTCGATCGCGCGCTTGTTGCGTCCGGTGATGAAGACCATCTGCGTGATTCCGGCGTTGACCGCCTCCTCCACCGCGTGCTGGATGAGGGGCTTGTCGACGATCGGCAGCATTTCCTTCGGGCTCGCCTTCGTCACCGGAAGGAAGCGCGTGCCGAGGCCGGCGACCGGAAATACCGCTGTCCTGATGGGTCCTGTCATGTCTGCTCCATGTTGGCTGCCGGGGGCCGCAATAATTCTAGCAGCGCCCCTTCATCTAATACGGGTATGGCCAGCGCCCGTGCCTTGTCCAGTTTCGACCCAGGGTCCGCCCCTGCGATCACGGCCGTCGTCTTGGCCGAAACGCTGCCTGCGACCTTGGCGCCCAGCGCCAGCAGGCCCCCTTTGGCATCGTCGCGCGACATTGTTTCCAACGTTCCGGTCAGCACGTACGTCCTGCCGGTCAGGGGCAGCGGCACCGCGACAGCCGCACCCTCCGTCTCCTCCCAGGTCAGCACCGACTCGAGGCGTTCGATGACTTCGCGATTGTGCGGCTGTGCAAAGAAGTCGGCGAGGCTCCGTGCCACCACGGGCCCCACGTCGGGAACGGCCATCAGCGCTTCTACGGACGCGGATGCGAGGCGCTTGAATCGACCGAAGTGCCGGGCGAGGTCGCGTGCCGTCGCTTCACCCACGTTGCGGATGCCCAGCGCGTAGATGAAGCGGGCGAGCGTCGTGCGCCGGCTCCGGGAGAGCGATTCCGCCAGGTTGGCGGCCGACTTCTCCGCCATGCGATCCAGCGCCGCCAGCTGCGGCACGGTCAGCGAGAACAGATCGGCGGGCGTGCTGACGAGATGCTGTTCCACGAGCTGCTCCACCAGCTTGTCACCGAGCCCCTCGATATCCAGCGCCCGTCGGGACGCGAAGTGCAGCAGCGCCTGCTTCCGCTGGGCAGGACAGAACAACCCGCCCGTGCAGCGACGCACCGCCTCGCCCTCCTCGCGCGTGGCCAGCGAGTCGCACTCGGGGCAGCGCTGCGGCATTTCGAACGGCGCCGACCGGGGTCCTTCCGATGGCACGGTTCGAACGACCTCCGGAATCACGTCACCGGCGCGGCGGACGACCACGGCATCGCCCACCCGGATGTCCTTGCGATGGACTTCATCCTCGTTGTGGAGCGTTGCGTTGGTGACCGTGACGCCGCCCACGAACACGGGCTTGAGGCGAGCAACGGGCGTGAGGGCGCCGGTGCGACCGACCTGCACTTCGATGCCCAGGACCTCGGTGAGCGCTTCGTCGGGGGGATACTTGTGGGCGATCGCAAACCGCGGTGCACGCGACACGAACCCCAGGGCGGCTTGCGCGGCCAGTTCGTTCACCTTGTACACGACCCCGTCGATCGCGAACGGCAACGCGGCCCGGCGATCGCCGATTTCACGGTAGTAGGCCTGCAGTCCACCGACGCCCTGTACCACGCGTCGTTCGCGCGAAACCGGAAACCGCAATGCCTCGAGCCAATCCATCTGGGCGCTGTGCGTTTCGGTCGGGGCGACGCCCCCGTCCACACGCCCCAGACCGTAGGCGAAGAAGGCGAGCTTGCGGCTCGACGTGATCCGGGAGTCGAGCTGGCGCAGCGCACCGGCCGCCGCATTGCGGGGATTGGCAAACAGCTTGTCGCCGCGCGCTTCCTGGTCGGCGTTGAGGCGCTCGAAGTCGCGCTTGAGCATCAGCACCTCGCCGCGGACTTCCAGGACTTCCGGGATGCCGGCGCCCTTCAAGGTCAGGGGAATGCTGCGGACCGTCCGCAGATTCCCGGTGACGTCCTCACCCGTGCTGCCATCGCCCCGTGTCGCCCCGGTCACGAGGTGGCCGCGTTCGTAAATGAGACTGACGGCCAGGCCGTCGAACTTCAGTTCGGCCGCGTACTCCACGACCTCGCGCCCGAGTGCGTCGCGAACGCGACGATCGAATGCCGCGACATCCTCATCCGAGAAAGCATTGTTGAGCGACAGCATCGGTACGGCATGGGCCACCGCCCGAAACGACTCGAGCGGGGCGCTGCCGACCCGGCGCGTGGGCGAATCCTGCGACTGCAACTCCGGATGACGCGCCTCCAGGTCCTGGAGTTCACGGAACAGACGATCGTACTCGGCGTCCGGGATTTCCGGCGCATCGAGCACGTGGTAGCGGTAGTTGTGGTACTCCAGCGTCTGCCGGAGGGACGCGACGCGTTCCCGATCGTCCGCCGTCACCGGCATCAGGAGAACAGGCGCACCGCCACCGGACCGCCCGCCGGCATGCCGGCGAGTTCCATCTTGGCGTAGACGGTCGCGAGATGGCGACGGATCGCGTCGAGACCGTTGTCGTTGAGCGGCTGCCGATTGTCGTCGACGATGATGCCGTCCAGCGTGGCCGAGAACTTCTTGGTCATCTGGACCATCCGGTCGAATGCGGACAGCCCTCCGCTGGCGCGGGGCACGTCCAGCAGGAAGGTCACGCCGGTCGTCGTCAGATTCTTGATGGTGTCGGAGAAGAAGGGCTCCGGATCCTGGTTGTCCAGGGTGAACTGCGCCACCCCCTGGGCGTCCTCGAAATGGAACTGCCCGTCCGGCTTCAGCTTGAGTCCCGCACTCTCGGAGAGCGCGCGGATGGTCGTACCCTGGAACACCTGCCCTGTCCGCGCCACCACGGACAACCCGATCGCGATGTCGACCTCGGCGCAGAAGGCATCGACCACCTGCGCGCGCGCCTCGATTTCATCGAGACTCGGCATCTCGACGGCCAGGGCGAGATCGTGCGCCAGGGTGTGCATGGCCGTGGAGAATTCCACCAGTTCCTCCCGCGTGACGAGCGCCTGGCGATCCACGAGTTGCAGCGCCCCCTGGATCCGCTGGAATCGCCCGCCCGCCTGCTCGTCGAGCGGCACCCACTGGTGCATCCGTTCGTCGAAACCCGAGAGACGGATCGGGCGGGGGATGGCGTCGATCGTCTGGTAGAGGCGATCGACGAACGCCTGGTCGAACGTCTCTTCCCGTTCGAACGTGGCCTCGTAGTCGATCAGGGGTTCCGGCGCCGCCTCGGCCGCCCGGGGCGGGTTCGGGGCGCGTTCGGCCGCGATCGTCGGCTCCGGCGGCGGTGCCGCGGCCACCGGCTCGTCCAGGATCGGGATCGGGTCGTCGAGGAAAGACGGCGTCGACGGGGCCGGAGGGGCCAGCGGCACATCGGGTTCGAGCGGGGATTCCATCAGGATGTCCCGCGGCGGCGTGTCGAAGGCCTGATCGGCACGCTTGCGATGGCTCCGCTCCTGCAGCCAGTTGAAGGCCAGGATTCCGGCGATGACGACGCCCCCCAGCACCAGGAGACCCAGCTGCAATTCACTCATTCAACACCCTGCCTCGAAATCGGAGTGGCGGCACGCGGCCGCGTGACGGGCAACGCGCACTGCCGAATGTCGACCTGCGTCCTCTTCAGCGTGGCGAGAATACAACGGACGGTCACCGATGGAGGGAGGGATTCGTCGATCGGACGCACGACGCCTCATGCCGCCACCTCCTCCTGCAGCCTCAGCGCCTCCTGGATGTCCACCGCCACGATCTTCGACGCTCCCAGTTCGGGCATCGTCACGCCGATCAACTGCTCGGCCATCTCCATCGTGATCTTGTTGTGGCTGATGAAGATGAACTGTGTGTGTTCGGACATCTTCTTCACCAGCTGGCAGAAACGCCCCGTGTTCGAATCGTCCAGCGGCGCGTCGACCTCGTCGAGCAGGCAGAACGGGGCCGGATTCAGGCGGAACAGCGAGAACACCAGCGACACGGCCGTGAGCGCCTTCTCGCCGCCTGACAGCAGATGGATCGAGGCGTTCTTCTTGCCCGGCGGGCGCGCGATGATCTGCACGCCGCTGTCGAGAATCTCCTCGCCGGTCATCACGAGCTTGGCCTCGCCCCCGCCGAACAACTGCGGGAACATCTCGGCCAGGTTCTTGTTCACCTCGTCGAAGGTCCCCTTCAACCGTTCACGCGTTTCGCGGTCGATGCGGCGGATCGCATCTTCCAGCGTGTTGACCGCTTCGGTCAGATCGGACCACTGCGCATCGAGGAAGGTCTTGCGGTCGGTCGCCTTCTGCAGCTCGTCGAGCGCCGCCAGGTTCACGGCCCCCAGGGCCGTCAGCTCTTCCTGCAGCCGCGAGATCTCGCCCTGCAATGCCCCCGGCCGCGGTGGCTTGTCCAGCAGTTCCGCAATACGGGCTTCGTCGAGCCGGGCCTCCGCCAGTTGCTGCGCGAAGCCCTCCTCGGCGAGGCGTGCCTCCTGTTCCTTGAGTCGCAGATCGCCGATCCGGTTGCGCAACGGATCGAGCTGTCGCTCCAGCCGGGTCCGGGTCTCGTCGGCCGCGCGCAGCTCGCGTTCCGCCTCGGCAAGGGTGTCGCGGCAGACGCCGAGGGTCCGCTCGCGCTCCTCCTTGACGGCCAGGCAAGCGGCCAGGGATTCGGACAGCGCGCCATCCTCGAAGCCCTGCAATTCGGATTCCGTGCGTTCCGCGGCGATCCGGCCCTGGGCAAGCTGTTCGCTCAAGGTGCCGACGGCGCGCTCGATCTCGCCGCGGCGGGCTTCGATGCCACGGACGGCGAACTGCGCTTCCTGGAGCCGCCGTTCCGCTTCGTTCGCTCGCATGCGTGCCGTGTTGAGAGCGTCTTCGGACGCATGGAAACGCTCGTTGGCCCGTTGCGCGGCCTCGCGAAGGGCGTCGAGCCTGCCGTCGAGCGACACCACCTCCGACTCGCTCGCCTCGCGCAGTTCGAGTTCCCGCGCGTGCGCCTCGAAGACCTCGGCCAGTTCGTGCTCGATCTGCCGCTGCCGATCGCGCGCACGTTCCAGCGCCTGCGTGGCCTTCATCAGATCCAGTTCGGTCGCATGGCGGCGCTGCGCCAGTTCGGACAGGCGATTGCGTGCCCGGTCCAGCGCCGCACGCCCTTCGCCCAGGCGCAGTTCCGCCTCGGTGCGATCGCTACGCCGGGCCTCCAGTTCCGCGTTGGCCTGGGGGATCTCGGCCGACAGGCCCTCGATCTCCTGCTTGCGCTCCAGCAGGCCGTGGATCTCGGAGTCCGGGGCGTGGAAGCCGACGCTGTGGGCCATGAAGACGTGGCCCTCCGGCGTCACCACCCGCCCGCCGGCAGGCAATTCGGCGACCGCCGCCAGGGCCGTCGGCGCATCCTGCGCGGCGAAGACGTTCGCGAGCCATTCGGTCACAGCCGGGGCGACCGCGGGATCGTCGCAGGTCACGCATTCCGTCAAACGCAGGCATCCTGCCGGCAACGGCCCGGCAAACCCTGCCTTCGTCGAGTCCGGCCGATAGACGGCGAGCTTGCCCGGGGGCGAGCCGCCGAACCAATCGGTCAGCCGCGCGGGATCGTCGATGGCGACCGCATTCAGGCGTTCCCGCAGAACGGCCTCGACGGCGTCCTCCCAACCGGCCCGGACGTGAATCTTCTCCCACAGACGCTGCTGCGCCGCGAGCCCGTGCTGCGACAGCCAGGCGGACATCTGCTCGCTCGTGCCGACCTTCTCCTGCAGCGCCACGAGCGCATGACGTCTCGCTTCCAGCGACGCCACGTTCTGGCGCGCGGCCTCCACGGCCTTCGACGTTTCCCGGAACGCTTCCTCCAGTCGGGGAATGCTCTCTTCCAGCCCTTCCCGCTCCCGCTGGATCGCCTCCAGTTCCTCGATGACGGCATCGCACTCGGCGCGCAGGATCTCGAGGCCTTCCGTATCGGGGACGACCAGCGATGCGCGCTCCTGGCTGAGCCGGTCACGGCGCGCCCCGAGCTGCGACAACAGACGGTCGACCTGATCGCGCCGTGTCACGGCGACTTCCCGCGACCGCTGCGCCTCCGACAGGGACTGACGGTCCTGCTCGAGCCGGCTCCGCGCTTCGCGATACGCCGCGTCGGCATCGGGCAGACCGTCGCGCGCGGATTCCAGTGCTGCCTCGCACTGCGCCAGCGAATCCTCGGCGTCGTCGCGGCCCCGGTCCACGTTCTCGCGCTCCGTTTCCAGCGCCGCCAGGCGTTCGGCATCGCGCTCGATCTGCCCCGTGAGTTCTCGCAGGCGCGCTTCGGTGCGCTGACGTTGCGACCGGAGGAACTGGAGTTGCTGCTCGACCCGGGCCAGTTCGGCATTCGCCTCGTACAGTCCTCCCTGCGCCGTATGCACCGCGTCCGACGCCGCATAGTGGGACGTGCGCAGCGTCTCGACGCGGCTCTCGGTCTCCCGCAGTTCCGCGGTGGTTCGCTCGAGGTCCAGCGTGAGCTGATCGACCTCGTTGGACAGCCGCGTCCGCTGGGCGCCCGCATCCCGGCGGCGGACCGCCCACAACACCCACTGGTTCTGGCGGATTTCGCCCTCGAGCGACCGGTACCGCTCGGCGGCCTGCGCCTGTCCTTCCAGATGCGTGATCTGCGAGCCGAGTTCCTGGCGGATGTCCTCGACCCGGAGCAGGTTTTCGCGCGCGTCGTCGAGCCGCGACTCCGTTTCCTTGCGGCGCTCCCGGTACTTCGACACTCCGGCTGCTTCTTCCAGGAACACCCGCAACTCCTCGGGCTTCGCCTCGACGATGCGGGAGATCATGCCCTGCTCGATGATCGCGTACGCCCGCGCCCCGAGCCCCGTCCCGAGAAAGATGTCGGCCACGTCGCGACGGCGGACGGGGATGTTGTTGATGTAGTAGCTCGAATCGCCCTGCCGCTCGAGCACGCGCTTGATGGAGATCTCGGCAAACTGCGACCAGGGGCCGGCCGCCTTGCCGAGACTGTTGTCGAAGACCAGTTCCACGCTGGCCCGGTTGACCGGCTTGCGCTCGCCGGAACCGTTGAAGATGACGTCCTGCATGGTTTCGCCCCGCAGGTGCTTGGCCGAGGACTCTCCCAGCACCCAGCGCACGGCGTCGATCACGTTCGACTTGCCGCACCCGTTCGGACCCACGACCCCGATCAATTGCCCCGGAAGGGCCAGATGCGTCGGATCGACGAAGGACTTGAAACCCGCCAGCTTGATGTGAGTGAGACGCACCCGAAGGACCCCGTTCGTACCAAGATCGGACACCGGCCGCCGGACACGGCCGCCCCGCAGCGGGAGGCGACTCGGCACCGGGCCGGGCATGAAAGACAACCGCCCGGCTGCGGAAGCGCGCCAGGCGGTCGTCGGATTCGTGGCGGGGCTGGGTGTCGGCCACCGACATCCCCACGCTCATGCCAGCGAAATTGTAACCGATCCCGACGGCCGGACCGCCCGATTCGCGCTTGCCGGCACGTCGTTCCTATAATCGCGGACTTCTCATCGCCGGGGCCGCCTCGCGCCCTTCGCCCGCGTCCATGAATCCCGACCTGTCCCGCCTGCAGCCCTACCCGTTCCAGAAGCTCGCCAGGCTCTTCGAGGGGGTCCGGCCACCGGCGGATCTCCGTCCGGTCAACCTGTCCATCGGCGAGCCCAAGCATCCGACGCCGGCGTTCATCGAGCAGGCCCTGACCACGAACCTGTCGGGTCTGTCGGCCTACCCCGCCACCCTGGGCAGCGCCTCCCTGCGGCAGGCGATCGCCGACTGGGTCGCGTTGCGCTACGGCATGACCGCGCCGGACCCTGCCACGCAAGTCCTGCCCGTCAATGGCAGCCGCGAAGCCCTGTTCGCCATTGCGCAGACGGTCGTGGACCGGACGCAACCCGGGGCGACGGTCGTCATGCCGAACCCCTTCTATCAGATCTACGAGGGCGCCGCCCTTCTCGCGGGCGCCACGCCGTATTTCCTCAATCAGTTGCCGGAGACCGGCTTTGCGCCGGGCTTCGAAACGGTACCGGACGACGTCTGGTCGCGGACGCAACTCGTCTACGTGTGCTCGCCCGGCAATCCGACCGGCCGCGTGATGACGCTCGACGAGTGGCGCGCGCTGTTCGAACGGTCGGACCGCCACGGTTTCGTCATCGCGTCGGACGAGTGCTACTCGGAAATCTATTTCGACGCGGGCGCCGCGCCGCTGGGCGGCCTGCAGGCAGCGGCAGCGCTGGGACGGCACGACTTCCGCCGCCTCGTCGCCTTCGGCAGCCTGTCGAAGCGTTCGAACGTGCCCGGCATGCGCTCCGGATTCGTGGCCGGGGATCGCGCGTTGCTGAAGTCCTTCCTGCTCTACCGGACCTACCACGGCAGCGCAATGAATCTCACCGTCCAGGCCGCCAGCGAGACGGCCTGGCGGGACGAGACCCATGTCGTCGAGAACCGCCGGCTCTACGCGGAGAAGTTCCGGGCGGTGACGGCCATCCTTCGGGAGGCGTGCGAGGTCTCGATGCCGGATGCGTCGTTCTATCTCTGGCTGCGCGTGCCGGGTGACGATGCCGAATTCGCCCGGAATCTCCTCGAACAATATAATGTCACCGTCCTGCCCGGGAGCTACCTCGCACGCGAGGCCCACGGCATCAACCCGGGTCGGGGCTTCATCCGCATCGCGCTGGTGGCCCCGCTTGCCGAATGCACGGAGGCGGCCGGGCGGCTCGCCCGTTACCTTCAACAATTCCACTAAAGAACGAGTCCACCATGTCCGATCTACAAGTCGTCATCGATGACGCCTGGGAGAACCGCACGTCCCTTTCCCCCGCGACCGCCCCTGCTGCCATCCGCGATGCCGTGAATCGAGTGATCGCCGGGCTCGACGCAGGCACGCTCCGGGTCGCGGAGAAGAAGGACGGCGACTGGGTCACGCATCAGTGGGTCAAGAAGGCGGTCCTGCTGTCCTTCCGGCTTGCCGACAATGCGGTGATCCGCGACGGCTACAGCAACTACTACGACAAGGTGGCCCCGAAGTTCGCCGACTACGGCGATGCGGATTTCCGGGCCGGCGGCTTCCGCGTGGTGCCGCCCGCGGCGGTACGCAAGGGCGCCTTCATTGCGAAGAACGTGGTGTTGATGCCGTCGTACGTGAACATCGGCGCCTATGTGGACGAAGCCACCATGGTCGACACCTGGGCGACGGTCGGATCGTGCGCACAGATCGGCAAGAACGTGCATCTGTCGGGCGGGGTCGGCATCGGCGGCGTGCTGGAACCGCTGCAGGCGAACCCGACGATCATCGAGGACAACTGCTTCATCGGGGCCCGCTCCGAGATCGTCGAAGGCGTCATCGTCGGCGAGGGCTCGGTGATCTCGATGGGGGTGTACATCGGACAGAGCACGCGCATCTACAACCGGGCGACCGGGGAAACGCTGTACGGACGCATCCCGCCCGGATCGGTGGTGGTGTCCGGGAACCTGCCGTCCGCGGACGGCAAGTACAGCCTCTACTGTGCCGTGATCGTGAAACAGGTCGACGCGAAGACACGCGCGAAGACCAGCATCAACGAGCTGTTGCGCGGCGATTGAGGTCCCGGGACCACCGGGGCAAAGGAGAACGTCGTTGAGTGCCTACCTGACCCCGCTGTTCAAGCTGATGGCCGAGAAGGACGCCTCGGACCTCTTCATCTCGGTCGGCTCCCCGATCTCCATCAAGATCCTCGGCACCATCATGCCGGTGAACCAGCAGGTGATGGATGCCGAGTCCGTGCGCAAGATCGCGTTCGACATGATGAGCGAGCGCGACGCCCGGATCTTCGAGGACACGATGGAGATGAATTTCTCGTATCCGGTCTCGGGCATCGGCCGCTTCCGCGTCAACGTCTTCCGGCAGCGCGGCCACACCGCGATGGTGATCCGCTACCTCAAGAGCCAGACACCGGGCTTCGAGAAACTGCGCCTGCCCGCCGTGCTGAAGGACCTCGTCGTCGAGAAGCGCGGACTGGTGCTGATCGTGGGTTCCACCGGGTCGGGCAAGTCGACGACGCTGGCCGCGATGATCGAGCATCGCAACAACACGCGCGGCGGCCACGTCCTCACGATCGAGGATCCGATCGAGTTCGTCTACCGCAACAACAAGTGCGTCATCAACCAGCGCGAAGTGGGGCAGGACACGCTCTCGTACGAGAACGCCCTGGTCAATGCGATGCGCGAGGCACCCGATCTGCTGATGATCGGCGAGGTGCGAGACCGGCAGACGCTGCAGCACGCCATGCTGTACGGCCAGACGGGCCACCTGTGCCTGACCACGCTGCACGCGAACAACAGCTATCACGCGCTCGGCCGCATCATCAACTTCTTTCCCTTCGAGGCACGGGAGGGTCTGCTCGCCGACCTCTCCACGACCCTGCGCGCGATCATCTCGCAGCGCCTCGTCAAGGGCGTGGACGGCAACATGGTGGCCGCCGTCGAGATCATGCTGAACACCAAGCACGTCGCCGAGCTGATCAAGAAAGGCGAGATCGACCAGATCAAGGAGGCGATGGAGCAGAGCCTTTCCCCGGGGTCCGAGACCTTCGAGCAGGCCCTGTTCAAGCTGTTCTCGAAGGGCCTCATCAGCAAGGAGGAGGCGCTGAAGAACTCCGATTCCGCCACCAACCTCGCCTGGCTGCTGGACAACGCGACCGCGGCCAAGCCGGCCGCCGGCAGCACTTCGATGTTCGGCATGCCGGCCGCATCCGGCTCGGCCCCGACGACCTCGCTGACCGGCGGCGCTTCGCCTTCCATCGACCTCGATCGCCTCGACCACGGCTGATCCTTCCCTCCCCACATGAGTCCCGTCTCCGGAACGCCAGACCCCACGCTCGACCTCACCCGCCAGCTGATCGCCTGCCGATCGGTCACGCCCAACGACGACGGCTGCCAGCGTCTCCTCGCGGAGCGGTTGCAGGCCCTGGGCTTTCGCGTGGAGTCCCTGCGCTTCGGCCAGGTCGACAATCTCTGGGCGCGGCGGGGCACGGCGCGTCCGGTCGTCTGCTTCGCCGGCCATACCGACGTCGTTCCGACGGGGCCGATCGAGCAGTGGCACTCCGATCCGTTCGTCCCCGTGGAACGCGACGGCGTGCTGTTCGGGCGCGGGGCCGCCGACATGAAGTCCTCGATTGCCGCGTTCGTGACGGCGGCGGAAGCCTACGTGACCGCCCGCCCCGATCATCCCGGTTCCATCGCCCTGCTCATCACCTCGGACGAGGAAGGGGTGGCGACCGACGGCACCGTGAAGGTCGTCGATGTCCTGCGCGCAAGAAACGAGGCGCTCGATTACTGCATCGTCGGTGAGCCGACGTCGACCGATCGTCTCGGCGACGTCATCAAGAACGGCCGGCGCGGATCGCTTTCCGGCGAACTGCGCGTCCGGGGCGTGCAGGGCCACATCGCGTATCCGCATCTCGCCAGGAATCCGATCCACGTGGCGGCACCTGCCCTCGCGGAACTCGTCTCGATCGTCTGGGACGAGGGCAACGAATACTTCCCGCCCACGAGCTTCCAGTGCTCGAACATCCACGCGGGCACGGGCGCGAACAACGTGATCCCGGGAGAACTGGAGCTGCTGTTCAACTTCCGCTTCTCGCCCGAGTGCACCGTGGATCAGCTCAAGGCGGGCGTGCATGCCGTCCTGGATCGGCACGACCTCGAGTACCGGCTCGACTGGTCCCTGTCCGGAATGCCATTCCTTACCCCGCGCGGCCGGCTCGTGGAGGCCGTCTCGGCGGCCGTCGAGGCCGTCACCGGCTACCGGCCGGAACTGTCCACGACGGGCGGAACCTCCGACGGTCGCTTCATCGCGACGTGGTGTCCCGAAGTCCTCGAACTCGGACCGGTGAACGCCTCCATCCACAAGATCGACGAACACGTCACGATCGCGGACCTGCCGCGGCTGGCGGCCATCTATCGCGGCGTGCTCGACCATCTCCTCCGCTGACTCCCCCATGCCCACCGCTGAATCGTCCGCCGACGAACTGGCCACGCTGCGAGATCTGCTGCGCTTCGCCGTGAGCCGGTTGACCGAGGCCGGGGTGTTCTTCGGCCACGGATACCCGGATGCGCACACCGAGGCCGCCTATCTGTTGTGCTGGGCGCTGCACGTGCCGCACGACGCGCTGGACGGGTTTCTCGATGCGCGGGCCACCGCCGCCGAGCGGCGCAGGTTCCTCGCGCTCGTCGACCGCCGCACGACCGAGCGCATCCCGGCGGCCTACCTCACGCAGGAGGCCTGGTTCGGGGATCGTCGTTTCTTCGTCGACGAACGCGTCCTGATTCCCCGCTCCTTCATCGGCGACCTGCTCCAGGACGGGCTCCAGCCGTGGATCTCGGACCCCCGCTCCATCAGGCGGGTACTGGACCTTTGCACCGGGTCCGGCTGCATCGCCATCCTCGCGGCCGATGCGTTTCCCGAGGCTTCGGTCGACGCGAGCGACATCTCGGCGGGCGCCCTCGACGTCGCGCGCCGCAACATCGAGTTGCATGCCGTCACCGACCGCGTGACGCCCGTCGAGTCCGATCTGTTCGCGGCACTGGCCGGCCGACGCTACGACCTGATCGTCAGCAATCCGCCTTACGTGGATGCCCCCTCCATGGCAGCGCTGCCGCCGGAGTACCGCAAGGAACCCGTGGGGGCACTCGGTTCCGGGGAGGACGGCCTCGATCTGACGCACCGGATCCTCGCGCAGGCGGCTCGCCACCTGACGCCGGACGGCCTGCTGGTCGTCGAGATCGGACACAACCGCGGTGCGCTCGAAGCCGCCCACCCCGACACGCCGTTCGTGTGGCTGGACACGCACGCGGGCGACGAGTTCGTCTTCCTGCTCAACCAGAGCGACCTGACCTCCTCCTGACCTTCCCGACCATGCCTGTCCTGCGGCTTCGACGTCTGCCCGCCGTCTGCATGCTGACGGCATTGCTCGTTCCTCCGGTGGCCGCCGCACCGGTCGACGAGATCTCGGCGCTGCTCAAGCGTGGCGCGGCAAAGGAAGCCTACGAGCGTTCCCGGCGCTATCCGGAGCAGCTCGGCGAGCCGGCCTTCGACTACTTCTACGGCATCGCCGCGATCGATGCGGGACATCCGGCCGAAGGCACCCTCGCGCTGGAGCGCTACGTCCTCACCTACCCGAAGGATCCGTCCGCACGCCTGGAACTGGCACGGGGCTATTTCGCGATGGGCGAGGACGCCCGCGCGAAGGAGGAGTTCGACATCGCGCTCGCCGCCGATCCGCCGGCGGAAGTCCGGGCCAAGGTGGATCAGTACCTTGGGGCGCTGAAAGCGCGTCAGGCGCAACGGCGCACGACCCTGGCGGTGTTCGCCGAGGCCGGGGTGGGGTACGACTCCAACGTGAACGGGGGGGTCGGTTCCCCCAACATCACCCTGCCGATCGGCCCCTTCACGATCCAGGATTCGGGCGTGAAGAGCGACAACGGCTACGTCCATGCCGCCGGCGGCTTCCAGATCACCGTGCCGCTCCATCCGCGCTGGTCCGCCTTCGTCGGCGCGTCGGCGGACGCGAAAGTCCATTTCACGCAGGATCCGTTCGATCTCCGGAACCTGTCCGTCACGGGCGGCACCACGCGGACGCGCGACACCGATGCACTCCGCCTCTACGCCTTCACCGGCAATCTCTGGCTGGACAACAACCGCTATCGCGGTGTCACGGGCGCCGGCGCGGAATGGCTCCAGGCCGTCGGCACCGGCATGGTGGCGAGCGCCGGCCTGCAGGTCTCGCAACTCGGCTACGCGGGCGGCAATGCGGTGCGCGATGCCGACCTCTACGCCGTCACGGTCGGACTCCGCCGGACTGCGGCCGAGGCCCCCGGCCCCACAGCGAGCGGCGCGCTCACCCTGGGCCGGGAGCGCAACCGCAACACCCGACCGGATCTCGGTCGGCGCTTCTACGGGGGACGGATCGGTCTGTCGGTGACGCCCTGGCATCGCCTGTCCTTCTTCGGCGGTGCGTTCCTGCAACGCAGCGAGTACGAGGACGCCGATGCCATCCTCGGCACCACGCGCCGGGACTGGTACGGGGCAGTCGAGGCCGGCGCCGCATGGCAGTGGACCGAGACGATCAGCCTGCGCCTCGAAGCCCTGATCTCCCGGAACGGGTCGAACCTCGAACTCTATGAGTACAACCGCAACGTCCTCGTCGCGAAGGTGCGCTATGAGAGCCGCTGACCGAAACGCACGAATCGCCGGGCTCGCCGGCCCGATCGCCGTGGGGCTGGCCTTGGCGACCCCGGCCTGCGCCGCGGAGATGGCCGGTCGGGTGCTGCTCGCCGCGGGCGACGTGTTCGCCGTGCGCAATGGGCAGTCGGTGCGCCTCGTCACCGGTGCCGCGGTCGAAGGAACCGATCTGCTTCGCACCGGCCAGGACAGTCATCTGCATGTCCGCATGACCGACGAGAGCCTCATCGCGCTCAAGCCGGACTCCGCGCTCGCGCTCGAGCGCTACGCGTTCCAGGGCCGACCGGACGGCACGGAGAACGCCTTCATGCGTCTGCTCAAGGGCGGCTTCCGGACCGTTACCGGGCTGATCGGGCGCACGAACCGCTCGGCCTATCGGGTGTCTGCGGGCCCGGCCACGATCGGCATCCGCGGCACCGCCTTCACGCTGGCGCTGTGTGAAGGCGGCACCTGCCGGGAGGCCACGGGTCGAGCCGCCCCGGACGGCCTGTACGGCAATGTGACCGAGGGTCAGGTCACCGCAAGGAACCGGGTCGGGGAGTTCGCGTTCTCCGCCGGGCAGACCTTCTTCGCTCGCGCCGTGGACGAAGGCATCCGGACCCTGCCGTTGCCGCCGCCCTTCGTCGCCGACCGCCTGGAAGGCCAGCGACGGACGGCGCTTCCGCGGACCGCGGGTCCGGACTCGGCGCCCGGTGCCGTGCGCGATGGACCGCCGCGCGAAGGCGGACCACGGGAAGGCGGTCCCCGGGAGGGGCTCCCGCCGCGCATCGCGATCGCCTCGGAACGGGTCCAGGCCCTTCGGCCGCCGGGCGACATCGTCGTCAATCCGCCCCCGGAGGCCGCACGTCCGCCCGCCGCCACCCTGCTGCCCGATGCGGTGCGCGACCTGCTCCAACCCGAGATCCGACTGCTCGCGCCGCCGCCGGTCGTGATCACCGAAGTCTTCAACGGCAGCGGTCAGACGACGATCCTGCCGCCCGTGAACGCCTTCACGGTGGCCTATCCCTTTCCCGGCGGGCCGTTCGAGATCGGAACGGGCGCACCGAATCTCGGGGTCTTCGATGCCGGCAATCGTCTGCTCCAGTTCACGCTGCCCAACAGCGCGGGTGCCCTGGCACAGGGCGCATTCAGCGATCAGGGGGGGGTCGCGAGCGGCCAGACGCTGGTGCGCTGGGGCCGCTGGGACAATGCGGTGATCCGCGCACCGGACGGCGTCATGCGGGCCGGCGTTTCGATGCTGTATTTCACGTTCAACGACATCCTGCCCGGCGCTCCGCTCCCGGCCTTGCCGACGTCGGGCAGCGTGACCTACGCCGGCAGCATCGGCGCCAATCCGCTCGGCTTCGACAGCGCGCTGCCCCCGGATGCCATCAGCGGCTCGATCACGGGATCACGGTTGGTCATGGACTTCACGAACCGCCAGGCCACGCTGGACCTTTCCTTCCAGTTCGATCTGCGCGGGGCGAATCCGGTGCAGAAATCGTTCTCCGTCACGGGGAGCGCCACCCCGATCTCGACCGACGGACGCCTGCTGACCGGCAATCTCGTGGAGGCATGTTCGCCGTCGTGCCGGACGCCTGCATACCTGGGCAATTTCCGGATCGGTCTCGCGGGGGCCGCGGGCTACGGCCTGGCCGCCACGGCCGGCGGCGTGCACGAGACCAGCGGCAGTTTCAGCGCGACGTTCGTGCGCGTTTTCCAGGCGCCCTTGACGGCGGGCGGCGCGGTGGCGGCGCCGGCGGGGATTCCGGCGGCGCCATAGGCGCGCCGGTCGTGCCGGCCAGCCATTCGAGCACGGAGCGCGTCTGGGCCTCGGTGAGTTCGAGGTGCTGGCTCCGCTTCAGATGGGGCGGTAGATTGATGATGCCGAAGCGCACCCGCATCAGCCGGCTGACGGTGTGCCCCACGTGCTCGAACAGGCGCCGCACGAGGCGGTTGCGTCCTTCCCGCACGATCACGCGATACCAGCGATTGCTGCCCGAACCGCCCTGCTCCTCCAGGACATCGAGCCGCGCTTCGCCGTCGGCGAGCGTCACGCCCTGCAGCAGGGCCCGCTTCTGCTCGGCCGTGAGTTCACCCATGATGCGCACCGCGTACTCGCGCTCGATCTCGAAGCGCGGATGCGTCATCCGGTTCGCGAGCTCGCCGGAGGTGGTGAAGATGAGCAGGCCGCAGGTGTTGAAGTCGAGCCGACCCAGCGCGAGCCACTTGCCGCTGCGGATGGCGGGCAGATGCTGGAACACGCTGGGACGCCCGTCCGGGTCGTCCCGCGACACGATCTCGCCTTCGGGCTTGTGATAGATGATCACCCGCGGCAGGCGCGCCGAGAGCTTGAAGCGCAACTGCCGGCGACCGACCTTCACGAGATCGTCCGGACTGACGCGCATGCCCAGCGTGGCCGGCACGCCGTTCACGAGGACCTTGCCCGCTTCGATCAGTTCCTCCATCTCGCGCCGTGACCCGAGTCCCGCCTGGGCGAGGACCTTCTGCAGCTTCTGACTCTGGCCGTTGGCAGCGGGGGTCGATGCGGAGGGCGGCGTCGAGGCATCCGGCGCGGGCCGCGTCGACGGACTGCGCCGCGCGACCGGCACGACCGGCACGGGCTTCATCGGAGGCGCGCTCGGCGCGCGGCGCGAAGGATCCGGCCCGCGTGACGACGACGTACCCCGACCCTCGGAAGCGCCGCGCCCCGGCCCCTTGCGATAGCCGCCTTCCGGACCGCGGCGACTCACGTCCCCCGGACGCTCCGATGCGGCACCGCGCCGGGGTGCCTCGCCGCGCCGGGCGCTCTCCTCGCGAACGGCCCCGTCGGTGCGGTGCGGAGAGGACTGGCGGCGCTGAGCGGGCGCATGCGGCAGCGCCGATGACGCCGCCGACGACCTGTCGCGGCCGGACGAGCGTCCCCCCTGGCCCGCGGCGCCGCCTGCCGACGGCCGCCGCCCGTGCCGCTTCGGTGAGGAATTGCTCATCGTTCAGCCGACCCGGCGACGTTCCAGAAAGGCCTGCGCGAGCGTCCCGCTGTCGACGTATTCGAGTTCACCGCCCACCGGCAAACCGCGCGCGATGCGCGATACCCGCAATCCCTTGGCACGAAGAATCTCTCCCGCATAGTGCGCCGTGGCTTCCCCCTCGGCAGTGAAATTGGTCGCGAGGATCACCTCGCGGACGACGCCGTTCGTGGCCCGGCGGATCAGCCGCTCCAGGTGCAGTTCCTTCGGTCCGACCCCGTCGAGCGGCGACAACCGGCCGAGCAGCACATAGTAGAGCCCGCCGTAGGCCTGGGTCTGTTCCATGCGCATCTGGTCGGCGGGGGTCTCGACGACGCACAGCAATGCCGCATCCCGCCGGGACGACGCGCAGCACTCGCACAACGATGCCTCGGTGAACGTGTTGCACTGCTCGCAGTGCCGGATGGTGCTCACCGCGCCGGTCAGGGCGTGCGCCAGTCGCAGTGCCCCGTCGCGCTCGTGCTCCAGCAGGTGATACGCCATCCGTTGCGCCGACTTCGGCCCGACACCGGGCAGCACGCGCAGCGACTCGATCAGGGATTGGAGGGCGGACGGATTCAAGACGCGGGCACGTTCTGCGCAAGGCCGATCAGAAGGGCATCTTGAATCCGGGCGGCAAGCCCATGCCGCCGGTCAGCGCCCCCATCTTCTCCTGCTTCGTCGCTTCGGCGCGGCGAACGGCATCGTTGAACGCGGCCGCGACCAGATCCTCGAGCATGTCCTTGTCGTCCGCGAGCAGCGACGGGTCGATCGTGACGCGCTTCACGTCGTTGTGGCAGGTCATCACGACCTTCACCAGGCCGGCACCGGACTGCCCTTCGACCTCGATGGCGCCGAGCTGCTCCTGCACGCGCTTCATGTTGTCCTGCATCTGCTGAGCCTGCTTCATCAGGCCCGCCAATTGTCCCTTGTTGATCATCGGGGGTCTCCGGAAAAGGGGGAAAGGGATGGGGGTGCGCCGGTCAAGGCGATTCCCGCGGCACGGGTCGGACCGACCCATCGACCAGACGGGCGTCGAAGTTCTCCACGAGTTCGCGCACGAACGGGTCCGAGTCGATGGCCTCGACCGCGCCGCGCTGGCGGACGGCCGTCTCGCGGGCTTCCTTGGCGGCGAGCGTGTGATCCTCGGTCTCGCCGGTCGTGTACTCGACGCGGACGCCCGGAAAGCGCTCCTGCAGCGCGGCCGTGAACTTCTCGCGGTACGACGGCTCGAGCAGATGCCGGTGCGCAGCAGGCACGGCGAGCGTCAGCCGGTTGCCCTCCTGCGATTGGAGTTCGCAGTGCTGCGCCAGCATCCGGGCCATGCCGCCGAGCTTCAGGGCCGCCACCGTATCCGGCCAGCGCTCCCGCGTCAGTCCGCCCGCGGCAGGAAGGGGCGCCGTGGCTGCGCCCGGATTCAGCGCCGGCGGCGCAGACGGCGCCGCATCGTCGGGTCGCTTCTCGCGCGCCAAGGCGACGCCCGCGCCCGCCGGGGTCGAGAAGCGCGAGGACGCGCCGGCCGGCCGGGGCACGGGCGCGCCACTCGCGGGCGCCCCCTCCGTCACCGGTCGGAACGACAGCATCCGCATCAGCGTCATCGTGAAACCGGCGTAGTCGTCCGGAGCGAGCGCGAGGTCGGCCCGCCCACGAAGTGCGATCTGGTAGTGCAGTTGCACATCCTCCGGGCTGAGAGCCTCGGCCAATGCGAGCAGCCTGGCCCGCTCCGGTTCGTCGTCCGCCAGCGCGTCCGGGATCGTCTGCGCCAGCGCTATCCGGTGCAGCAGGCTGCCGAGATCCTGCAGTGCGGCGTCGAAGGAGAGCCCGCGGGCATCGATGGCATCGGCCTGCGCCATCAGTCCGGGACCATCACCCGCCGCGACCCGTTCCGCCAGCGTGAAGAGGTAGCTCGAATCGACAATGCCGAGCATCTCGCGCACGGAGGCTTCGTTCACCTGCCCCCCCCCGTGGACGATGGCCTGGTCCAGCAGGCTGAGGCTGTCGCGCATGCTTCCGCGCGCGGCCCGTGCCAGCAACGTCAGCGCCGCCGGTTCGAACGCCACGGCTTCGGTACCCAGCACGCGCTCGAGCTGCGACCGGATCTGCTGCGGCGTCATCTGCTTCAGCGCGAACTGCAGACAGCGCGACAGCACGGTGACGGGAATCTTCTGCGGGTCCGTCGTCGCCAGCACGAACTTCACGTGCGCCGGCGGCTCTTCCAGCGTCTTCAGCATCGCGTTGAACGCCGAGCGCGAGAGCATGTGGACTTCGTCGATGATGTAGACCTTGAAGCGGCCGGTCGTGGGCTGGTACAGCGCGGTCTCGAGCAGCTCGCGCATGTTGTCCACCTGCGTGTTCGACGCCGCGTCCAGTTCGAGCAGATCGACGAAGCGTCCGGCATCGATGGCCTGGCAGGCGTCGCAGACGCCACAGGGGGCGGGCGTCGGGCCGCGCTCGCAATTGAGCGCCTTGGCGATGATGCGGGCGATGGTGGTCTTGCCGACGCCGCGCGTCCCGGTCAGCAGGTAGGCGTGATGCAGGCGGTTCTGCTCGAGGGCGTGCGTCAGGGCCCGGATGACGTGCTCCTGCCCCACCATCTCGGTGAAGCTGCGCGGGCGGTATTTTCGGGCGAGCGCGAGCGTCATGGGAGCCGTGAGCGGTGAGTGGTGATGCCGGATCCGGCAGCGGGCTGCCGGCCGCCGGGGGCGCGGGCTCGCGTACCGGAAACCGCATCCCGGACCGGCCGGCGTGGCAGCCGGCCCGGGCGTCGAAGGGGTGGCGAGCCTAACCCCCGGCACTTGCAGAGAATGGCTGTGGCTGCTTCCTTCCGGACCTGACCAGGTTCACCACCATGCAATGCGGGGAGGCCCGCCATTGGACTGCGGACGGACGACACGCTCATTCGGGCGGTCGGGACACAAGAGTCCGCGGGCTCGCCCCGCTGCCACTCCCGCTCCCCACCCTTCACCGATGCGCGCCCTCCATCCAGAAACTGTTTGCCGATCGTCAGCGGAACTCAGCCCGCCACGACCGGGATCTTGCCGATCCGGCCCTGCCATTCACGCGGCCCGGTCTGGTGCACCGACGTCCCCGCGGCATCCACCGCCACGGTGACCGGCATGTCCACCACATCGAACTCGTAGATGGCTTCCATGCCGAGATCGCCGAAAGCCAGGGTGCGGGCGCCTTTGATGGCTTTCGAAACGAGGTATGCGGCACCGCCCACGGCCATCAGGTAGACCGCCCTGTTGTCGCGGATCGCATCGATCGCCACCGGTCCGCGTTCGCCCTTGCCGACCATGCCCAGCAGGCCGGTCTTCTCCAGCATGGTACGCGTGAACTTGTCCATGCGGGTGGCCGTCGTGGGACCGGCCGGACCGACGACTTCGTCCCGCACCGGATCGACCGGGCCGACGTAGTAGATGAAACGCCCCGTGAAGTCCACCGGTAGCGGTTCGCCCCTGGCGATCATGTCGGTCAGGCGCTTGTGGGCGGCATCGCGTCCGGTGAGCAACTTGCCGCTCAGCAGCAGCACTTCCCCCGGCTTCCACGAAGCCACGTCCTGCCGCGTGACCTGGTCGAGGTTGACGCGACGGCCTTTCGACGAGTCATACGTCAGGCTCGGCCAATCGTCCAGGGACGGGGGATCCAGTTGCGCCGGACCCCTGCCGTCGAGCACGAAATGCACGTGGCGCGTCGCGGCGCAATTGGGAATCATCGCGACCGGCAGGCTGGCGGCATGGGTCGGGTAGTCCCGCACCTTGACATCGAGCACGGTCGTGAGGCCGCCGAGCCCCTGGGCGCCGATGCCGAGCGCGTTGACTTTCTCGAAGAGTTCGATGCGGAGTTCCTCGACCTTGTTCGACGGGCCGCGGGCGATCAGTTCCGGCATGTCGATCGGCTCCATCAGCGACTCCTTGGCCATCAGCATGGCCTTCTCGGCCGTGCCGCCGACGCCCAGACCGAGGATCCCGGGCGGACACCAGCCGGCTCCCATCGTGGGAACCGTCTTGAGCACCCAGTCGACGACGGAGTCCGACGGGTTGAGCATCACGAACTTCGACTTGTTCTCGGAGCCGCCGCCCTTCGCGGCCACCTCGACCTCGACGGTATCGCCGGGGACCAGCGACACGTGCAGCACGGCCGGGGTGTTGTCCTTCGTGTTCCTGCGGGCGCCGATCGGGTCGGACAGCACGGAGGCGCGCAACTTGTTGTCGGGATGCAGGTACGCGCGGCGCACGCCCTCGTTGACCATGTCCTCGACGCTCATCGTGGCTTCCCATCGCACATTCATGCCGACCTTGAGGAAGACGTTCACGATCCCGGTGTCCTGACACATCGGCCGGTGGCCCTCGGCGCACATGCGCGAGTTGATCAGGATCTGCGCCATCGCGTCCTTGGCCGCCGGAGACTGCTCGCGCTCGTAGGCCTTCGCCAGATTGCGGATGTAGTCCACCGGGTGGTAGTAGGAGATGAACTGCAGCGCGTCGGCAATGCTGTCGATCAGATCGTTCTGGCGGATCGTGGACATCGTGGAGGCGGTACGGGAACGGCGGGAAGGGAGGCCGGAAGTATACGCCATGCCCCTCCCCCGGAACCATCGATCCGCGCCGCAGCGCTCGTGCGCGCAAACCCCGTGTCGCATCGCGGAGTCTCTCTATAATCGCGCTAGACCGGGGAGGGAGGTCCGCCCGCGTCAGTCCCCCAGAAAACAACGGAGTCATCCATGTCGTCAACCATCGAATCGGTGCTGCAGGAGAACCGGGTCTTCGCCCCGTCTGCGGATCTCGTGGCCAGGGCCAATGTCAGCGGGATGGAGGCCTACCAGAAGCTCTGCGCCGAAGCCGAGGCCGACTACACCGGCTTCTGGAGCCGTCTCGCAAAGGAGCACCTCCTCTGGAAGACGCCCTTCACCCAGGTGCTGGACGAATCCGATACGCCCTTCTTCAAGTGGTTCCAGGACGGGCGCCTGAACGTCTCCTACAACTGCCTGGACCGGCACCTCGACACGCAGCCCAACAAGGTGGCGATCATCTTCGAGGCGGACGACGGATCCGTGACGAAGGTCACGTACCGGCAGCTCTACCATCGGGTCTGCCAGATGGCCAACGGCCTGAAGCAGTTGGGCATCGCGAAGGGCGACCGCGTCATCATCTACATGCCGATGTCCGTCGAGGCCGTGGTCGCCATGCAGGCCTGCGCCCGGATCGGCGCCACGCATTCGGTGGTGTTCGGCGGCTTCTCGGCCAAGAGCCTCCAGGAGCGCATCGTCGACGTGGGTGCGGTGGCAGTGATCACGGCCGATGCCCAGGTCCGTGGCGGCAAGGAGATCCCGCTCAAGCCCGCCATCGACGAAGCGTTCGCGATGGGCGGGTGCGACGGTGTGAAGCACGTGGTGATCTATCGCCGGGCCGAGAGCGACATCCCCTTCCACGCCCCGCGCGACAAGTGGTGGCACGACGTCGTGCACAACCAGCCGGAGGTCTGCGAGCCCGAGTGGGTCGAGGCCGAGCACCCGCTGTTCGTCCTGTACACCTCCGGCTCCACCGGCAAGCCCAAGGGCGTGCAGCATTCGAGCGCCGGCTATCTGCTGCAGGCCATCCTCACGATGAAGTGGACGTTCGACCTGAAGGCGGACGACGTCTTCTGGTGCACCGCCGACGTGGGCTGGGTCACCGGGCACACGTACATCACCTACGGCCCGCTGGCCTGCGGCGGCACCGAAATCGTCTTCGAGGGCGTGCCGACCTACCCCGATGCCGGCCGCTTCTGGAAGATGATCCAGGACCACAAGGTCAGCATCTTCTACACGGCGCCGACGGCGATCCGCTCGCTCATCAAGGCGGCGGAGGCCACTGCCGCCGTCCACCCGCGGAGCTACAACCTCTCGTCCCTGCGCCTGCTGGGTTCCGTCGGCGAGCCGATCAATCCCGAGGCCTGGATGTGGTACCACAACAACGTCGGCGGCGGCCGCTGCCCCATCATGGACACGTGGTGGCAGACCGAAACGGGCGGCCACATGATCACGCCGCTGCCCGGTGTGACGCCCCTCAAGCCCGGCTCCTGCACCCTGCCCTTTCCCGGCATCACCGCGGCCATCGTCGACGAGACGGGCCACGACGTGGAGAAGGGCAAGGGCGGCATCCTCGTCATCAAGAAGCCCTGGCCGTCCATGATCCGCACCATCTGGGGCGACCCCGAGCGCTTCCGGAAGAGCTACTACCCGGACGATTTCCAGGGCAAGTACTACCTGGCCGGCGACGGCGCCAACCGCGACCTCGACGGCTACTTCTGGATCATGGGGCGGATCGACGACGTGCTGAACGTCTCGGGTCACCGGCTCGGCACGATGGAGATCGAGTCGGCCCTCGTGGCGAATCCGCTCGTGGCCGAGGCCGCCGTGGTCGGCAAGCCGCACGACATCAAGGGCGAGGCCGTGGTGGCGTTCGTGGTGCTGAAGGGCACACGCCCGGAGGGCGCCGCGGCGCAGGAGATCGCGACCACGCTGCGCAACTGGGTGGGTCAGGAGATCGGGCCGATCGCCAAGCCGGACGAGATCCGGTTCGGTGACAACCTGCCCAAGACCCGGTCCGGAAAGATCATGCGCCGCCTGCTGCGCTCGCTCGCGAAGGGCGAGGAGATCACGCAGGACGTCTCCACGCTCGAGAATCCCGCCATCCTCCAGCAGTTGAAGCAGGCCATCAAATAGGCATCGTCCGACGCGACGACATCGAAGGGGTCGCCCGCCGTGGCGGCCCCTTCCCGTTTCCAGGCCATGACGCCCCCCGTCCCCGTTGTCGCGCTCTCCGGCGTCCGCTTCTCGTGGTCGGGCGACCGGCCGGCGGCGTTGTCGCTCGATGCGTTGCACCTCCGCCGGGGCGAGCACGTCTTCGTGCAGGGCCCCAGCGGCAGCGGCAAGTCGACGCTGCTCAGCCTGCTCGCCGGCATCGCAACGCCCCAGGCCGGCACGGTGAGCGTGCTGGGCCAGGATCTGTCCCGCCTGTCGGCTGCCGCGCGCGATCGTTTCCGCGTCGATCACCTCGGGGTGATCTTCCAGATGTTCAACCTGATTCCCTATCTGCCGGTCCTGGAGAATGTCGCCCTGCCCTGCCGCTTCTCGCCGGCACGGCGCGCGCGCGCCGAAGCGCAGGCAGGCTCGGTCGAGGCCGCCGCGCGCCGGCTCCTTTCCGCCCTCGACCTGGGTGACGACGTCCTCGGACGTCCCGTCACCACCCTGAGCGTCGGACAGCAACAGCGCGTCGCCGCCGCCCGATCTCTGATCGGAAACCCGGCACTCATCCTGGCCGACGAACCGACCTCCGCACTCGATGCGGATCGCCGCGACGCCTTCATCGATCTCCTGTTCCGGGAGTGCGCCGCGGCAGGCGCGACGCTGATCTTCGTCAGTCATGACCGCGCCCTGTCCGAACGCTTTGCCCGCGTGCTGTCGCTCGACGGTGCGAATCTCGGAGCGCCCGTGTCGTGATCCTGCCGCTCGCGCTGCGCAGCCTCGCGAATCGAAAGGTCACGGCGGGTCTCACGGTCCTGTCGATCGCGCTCGCGGTGCTCCTGCTCCTCGGCGTCGAACGGATCCGGCACGAAGCGCGGGAGAGTTTCGCGAGCGCGGTCTCGGGGACGGACCTCATCGTCGGCGCCAGGACGAGCCCGGTGCATCTGCTGCTCGCCGCGGTGTTTCACGTCGGCAACGTGACGCACAACCTCCGCTGGGACACGTTCCTCGCGGTCTCGCGACGTGCCGAGATCGCGTGGACCGTTCCGCTCTCGCTCGGCGATTCACACCGGGGCTTTCGGGTCGTCGGTACGACGCCCGCCTATTTCGAGCACTACCGCTTCGCGGACGCCCGGGCGCTGACGTTCCAGGCGGGACGTGCGCTGGCGGGACCGGGGGACTGCGTGCTCGGCGCCCAGGTGGCTGCCAAGACCCGCTACCACCTCGGCGATCGTGTGGTCCTCGCCCACGGAGCCGGCGACATCGCGTTCACGGAGCATGCCGACCATCCGCTGACGGTCACGGGCATCCTCGAACCGACCGGCACACCGGTGGACCGGGTCATCCACGTGACGCTCGAAGCGCTGGATGCCGTCCACGCGGCGGCGGGGGCCGCCATCGACCCGGACCCGCTGGCGGCCGCACTCAAGGCCGCCTCGGCGCAGACTGCCGCGGAGCGCACGCTGACGGCCATGCTCGTCGGGCTGCGCCACCGGCCTGCGGCTCTCGCAATGCAACGGACGCTCAACGATTTCGCCGGCGATCCCCTGACCGCGATCCTGCCCGCGGTGGCCCTGCAGGAGGTCTGGGAAATCACGAGCGTCGTCGAACACGTGCTGCTGGCGGTGTCGGCGCTCGTGGTCGTCGTCGGACTCGGCGGCATGCTCATCGCACTGCTGACCGGGCTGGGCGAGCGGCGCCGCGAGATGGCCATCCTGCGTTCCGTCGGCGCGCGCCCGGCTCACGTCTTCGCGCTGCTGCTGGGGGAAGCCGTGGTCCTGACCCTGACGGGCGTCGCGCTCGGCGGCCTGATGCTGCATGCCGGGCTTGCACTCGCCCAGCCCTGGGTCGCCGAGCACTGGGGTTTCGTCATCCGCGCGGGTGCGCCGTCCGTGCGGGAACTGGCGCTGGCGGGACTCGTCGCCTGCGCCGGGCTTCTCGTCGGCCTCGTGCCCGCCTATCGTCTCTATCGCACGTCGCTCGCGGACGGCATGACCGTGCGACTCTGAATCCCGGGAATCTTCATGAAGAGACTCCGATCCGCGCTCCTCGTCGCGCTGGCTTGCCTGCCGGCGTTCGCACCCGTGCAGGCCGCCGACACGATGCGGACGATCCAATGGCAGGATCTCGGCGCCCGGACCCAGACCTCGGACAATCCGTTCTCCCGCCTCACTCGCGATCAGCTCAGCCTGCTGTCGGACGTGGCGTCGGTGCGCGATCGGCGGGAGCGAGGCGACAAGTCCCTGACGGCCACGGAACTGGGCAGCGAACAGAGCGCCGCCCGCAAGCTCGAGCAAGGCGGCCTCGACGTGGAGGCGCTGCTCGCGAAGCGGCGGGAAATGAGCGAACTGCGCAAGGGTCAGGGCGCAGTCCTCAACCGCGCGCTCGAAGGTCAGCTCGTGCGCGTGCCCGGCTACCTGCTGCCGCTCGAACTGAAGGGTCGCAAGGTCACGGAGTTCCTGCTCGTCCCCTGGGTCGGGGCCTGCATCCACACCCCGCCGCCGCCGCCGAACCAGATCGTCCACGTGAAGCCCGACGTGCCATACGAGATGAGCGGAATGTTCGAGCCGATCTGGGTCATGGGCAGGCTCTCGCTGGGCGCAGCGAAGAAGTCGCTCTACATGGTGGACGGCAGTTCGGACATCGATATCGGCTACACGATCAGCGCCACCCGCGTGGAACCGTACAAGCCGTAGGCTCGCCGAACGGCTCGCTACTTGAAGGCCGGCAGCGCCACCGCGGTGCCCGTCAGGTGTTTGTCGTGAGGGCCGGGCTTGTTCATGATCGAGCGGATGCGCACGCCGCCGACGCCCGCCTCGTTCACCTCGACGCGAACGTTCGCGAAGGCGCGGAACATCAATTCAGGCGAGTACCAGATCGTCATCACCTGCCGGTCGCCGTCCGTCCGCACCGTGGCCACGAGGGACGACGTGCCGATCTGATTCCAGGCGTTCTTGAGGATGGCGAAGGACGTGCTGATCATCGGTTCGCCGTCCAGTTCCAGCGTGACCGTGGTGTCATCGCTGGTGCCGCCGTCCTTCTCGATGGTGAGGGACCGGAACCAGCCGGCACCCACGATCTGCATGGACGGGCGTTCACCGGGTTGGGTGGAATCGGCCGCTTTTTCCAGCGTGACGATGTCGCCCCGCGGGGCCCCTTCGACGCACGCCCCCGCGGTCGCAGGCAGGACCAGCATCAGTGCGTACGAGAGACAGCGGCAGGGAGACATGAACGGCGACCTCGACGATGGCACCCGCGGAAATCGGGCGCCACGGGAAGTCTAGCACCGGGTCGATCGTGATCGGCACGACCACGAGGGCGCGGGATCCGTCCGGAACCGGGCCGCCCCGGCGGCCTCGCCGCGGAGGCGTTTCCGGCGGGCCGCTTCGATGTTGCAGGATCAGGCGAGCATGTCGGGTTGGCTGGCGAGCAACTGCTCCCAAATGGGCTGGAAGTGGAGCCAGCCGATGTACTCGCTGCCGACGTTCTCGCGGCTGTAGATCGCGCGATCGTGCGGGACCGGCGCCGGCCGGTGCCCCGTCGCCTCGACGATCAGCTGCTGCTTGCAGCAGCGTTCGAGCGCGATGAACCAGAAGGCGGCGGCCTCGATGCTGTGACGGCTGACGGTCAGCAGACCGTGGTTCTGATGAATCGCCGCGCGGACTCCCGCAAAGAACGGCGCGACGCTGACGCCGGCCTGCGGCTCGACGGCCACCTTGCCGCCCTGGTCACGGATCACCACATGATCTTCGTAGAACGCGCAGGCGTCCTGGCTGATCGGTTCCAGCGGCCGGCCCAGCGACGCGAAGGCCGTCCCGTACTCGGTGTGCGCATGGCACATCGCCACGATGTCCGGATGCGCTTCGTGCACTGCCGCGTGCAGCACGTAGCCCGCCCGATTGATCGCGTGGTCCCCTTCCACGACGTTGCCATCGTGATCCGCGAGGATCAGGTTGGACACCTTCACCTGCGAGAAATGCACGCACATCGGGTTGGTCCAGTACAGGTGCGGGAACTCGGGATCGCGGATCGTCAGATGCCCCGCGAAGCCATAGTCGAGCCGCTGCAGGGCGAAGGCGCGGCAGGCGGCAGCGAGCCGCTGCTTCCGATGGACACGATGTTCCTGGTGGGAGCTGAAGGTGGGCACGCGCGGAAAGCGGCGGCCGGCCTGCTCGGGCTGATAGATGGATTCGCGGTCCGTCGCGGAAGCGGGACGGCCGAGGGGGTGCAGCGGTTTGTCGACGGCGGACATGCGGATCCCTCGTGCTCTCATCGGTTCAGGGAAGGCCGCGATGCTGCCAAGCGCGCCGATGAGCCGCAATCAATATATATTCATGCGACGTTGAATCGAACTCACCCGCGACGCGCGATCCGACCATGTGGCGCCTGCCGAACTTCCACCTCCTGCGTGCCTTCGAAGCCGCCGGACGATTGCGCAGCTTCCGCCTGGCCGCACGGGAACTCAGCGTCACGCCCTCGGCCATCAGCCATCAGATCAAGGATCTCGAGCAGTTCTTCCATTGCACGCTGTTCGTGCGTTCGCCGCGCAGGATCGAACTGACTGCCGAGGGGCGCAACTTCTACGACCGGCTCGCGCCGGTCCTCGCGTCACTCCAGGAGATCTGCGATGCGACCGCAGGCCAGCCGACGCGGAACAGCCTGGCCATCCATTGCGCGCCGAGCCTCGCCGTGAAGTGGCTCGGGCCGCGCCTGCCGGCGTTCCTGGCGGATCACCCGGAAATCACGTTGCGCCTGTCGACGGGCGCCGAGGCCCCCGACCTGCTGGGCAAGGAGGAACCGCATGTCGCGATCCTGTACGGCAGCGGCATCGCGCAACCGGGCATCGCATGCGAATCACTGGGGCGCGAACGCATCGCGCCGCTGTGCTCGCCGGCGCTCGCCCGCCGCATCACCGACCTGCGCACCCAGATCGATTCGCTGACGCTGATCGAGTCCCCGCTCAGCCCGGTGAAATGGGCCGACTGGTGCTACTGGAACGGCATCGCCGCAAAACCGGCGCCCCGCCTGTCGATGGACCGTGCCGCGCTGGCGATCGCGAGCGCAGTCGACGACCTGGGCATCGCGCTCGAATCGACGGCCCTGGCTGCGCGCGAGTTGTCGCAAGGCGAGCTGGTCGAACTGCCCTGCCCCGAGCCGAAGCCGATCGAGCGGGACCTGCATTTCCTCTGCTGCCGGGAGCGCGACCTGAAACAGCCGGCCATTGCGACGTTTCGCGAATGGCTGTTCGCGACGTTCCATGCGCACCTGGCTGGCGTCACTCGTCGACCGCCGCAGCGCGCGGTCCCCCGGCGACGCGCAGCGGCCCCGCCGCCTGGACGCTGATGCCCGCTGCCGGCGTGATGCGCGGCGCACGGACCCGTCGACCCATTCCCTGAAGGAGTCTCATGCATGATCGAAGGATTCATGGCGCTCTTGCTGTTCCAGTTGCTCGGCGAAGCCATCGCGCATCTGGCGCACTGGCCGGTGCCCGGCCCCATCATCGGTCTGCTCCTGCTGCTGGCCTGGGCCGGTCTCGGTGGAAGGCTGGGGCAGCCGGGCGAGCAGGTCGCGCGCGGCCTGATGGCGAATCTCGGCCTCCTGTTCGTGCCGGTGGCCGCCGGGATCCTGTTCCAGTTGCGCAGCCTCGGGGAAGCCGCCTGGCACGTGATCTGGATCGTCGTGGTGACCACGGCCGTCACCTTGATCGCCACCGCCGCCACCTTCACGCTGCTCGCACGCCGCACCGCGAAGGACCCGCAATGAACCCGCCGCCGATCTCCGACCTGTGGGTGTTCCTCAAGGCCAAGCCGCTGCTCTGGCTGGTTCTGACGCTGGGCGCCTGGGTGCTGGCGCGGCGACTGCAGGAGGCCGCCGGCGGCGCCGCCTGGGCCAATCCGGTGGCCGGCGCGTCGGTCATGCTCGGGCTGATCCTCTGGCTGACGGATACGCCGTACGCGGAGTTCTTCGCAGGCGCACAGTTCGTCCATTTCCTGCTCGGGCCGGCCACCATCGCGCTCGGTGTCACCATCATCGAACACGGCGCGGCCGTGCGGAGGCAACTGGTGCCCGTGGCCGGTGCGCTGCTGGTGGGCGTGGTCATGTCGGTGGGTTGCACCTGGGCGCTGTGCCGGGTGGCACGGTTGCCGAACGAGATCACGCTGTCGCTGCTGCCCAAGTCCGCCACCGCGCCGGTGGCCATGGCCGTGAGCGAGAGCATCGGCGGTATCGCCAGCATCTCCATGTGCGCCGTGCTGCTGACCGGGGTGACGGGCGCGGTGATCGTGACGCCGCTGTTCAATCTGCTCCGCTTCCGCAACTGGAACGCACGCGGGTTCGCGGCCGGCCTCACCGCCCACGGAATCGGCACCGCCCGGGCCTACCAGGTCGGCAATGAAGTCGGGGTCTATGCGGCGCTGGCCCTGGCCCTGGCGGCCCTGTTGCAGGGAATCGTGCTGCCCCTGGTGCTGTGACCGTCGGGCGCGCGGCCCGTCCAGTCGCCCACGAGCGACCGGGCGACGGCTCCTGCTAGAACCGCGTGATCAGCGACAGCCGCAGCTGACGCGGCTCCACCGGATGGAAGTGGCGATCGTTGACGCCGGCGCCGCCTCCGCCCGCGGGACACTCCGGCACGACACCGACCTCGTTACGCAGACACGAGCCGTAGTAGTAGGTGATGTCGTCGCTCTTCTTGCTGAACAGGTTCAGCACGTCCAGGTGGATGCGGGTGTTCCGGTCGATGCGATACCCCACGCGCAGGTTCGCGATGGTCGTCCCCGGCGAACGGACGGTGTTGTCCTCGATCAGGGGGCGGGGTCCGAAATGACGGATCTGCAGGGCGCCGTACCACGCGCCCTCGTTGTCGACCGTCACGCCGAGCGTCGCGGTCCGTTCGACCGCACCGGGAATCCGGTCGCCGGCCGGGTTGTCGCGAAAGCGTGCGCGCGTGACGGCGAGTTCGGCGTCGATCAGCAGCCAGTCCGTCGGGCGCGCGTAGTTGATCCACTCCACACCGCGACGGAGGCTCGGATAGCTGGGCTCGGTCGTCCCGGCATCGCCCACGAACAGCAATTCGGAATCCTGCTTGAGCTGCCAGAAAGCGAGCGAACTCTGCACGCCGGGAATGATCTCGGTCCTCACGCCGAGCTCTTCCCCTCGGGTCCGCACGAGCGGCCGCACCGGATCGACGGCCGTCGACGGATTCTTCGGATCGACCCGGATGACGGTGCCGCGCGCGTCGTTGCTGTGGAATCCGTAGCCGGAATTCACGAAGAACTCCGTCTGGGCCCACGGCCCGAAGATGAGGGACAGTTTCGGCGACACCAGGTGATCGTTGCGCTTGCCCGAATTGGCGCCCAGGTTGCTGTCCACGTCGAACCGGTACTGGTCGAACCGCAGACCCGCCAACGTCCGGAACCAGTCGTTCCACTGCGCCGCGTTCTGCGCGTAGAGGCCGGAACTCAGCTGCCTGACGCGATCCTGGCGCGTCACGCCGATGATCTGTCTCGCCTGGGTGTCGTACAGGGCCACCCGGCGGATGTCGTCGAAGCGGTTCTGCATCCCGACGGTCGTCACGCTGTCGATGCCGCCGATGGGTGTGACGAACGAATAGCTCGGGTTGAATCCGTACACGGTCCGGTCGTCGACCTGCTGGAACTGGTCGCCGTTGGTCGGGTTGCCCGCAAAGAACGAGAAGTTCGACCACAGCGACAGCGAGTAATTGATGAGGTAGGTGTCGAGATGCAGCGTCCACGGTCCGACCGGCCTGGCACTGGAGAAGGAGGCGCTGTAGCGATGCGTGCGGCCGCCATCCGTGGTGTCGAGCGCGCCGAAACGGCCGATCAGGCCCTGGTCGATGGCGCGTTGCGGAATCTGGTCGGTGGAATTCCACTTCGCCTCGTACGCCATCAGCGAGGCGCTGAAGCCGTCCTTCTCGGTGCCCTCGCTGAAGCGCAGGACGCCGTTCAGCTTGCGCAGGTCCTGCGGTGAATCCCAGGGCCCGTCGCTGCCGACGGCCTCGACGGCGTAGAGCAGATTGCCCTTTCCGAGCGATGAGGAGTTCGCGAACACCCCGCGCTTGTAGCGGTTCGATCCGAGCATGACCGAGGCGAGTCCCTGATCGAGCTTGTCGGCGTAATGGATCCGGGCCACCCCGGCCGAGGAGAAATCGCCTTCTTCCGCGAAGTACGGTCCCTTGCGGAAGCCGATGCGGGAAACCAGTTCCGGGATCATGAAGTTGATGTCGGCATAGCCCTGCCCGTGGCCGTGCGTCGGCATGTTCACCGGCATCCCCTCGACCCACAGCGCGAAGTCGGTGCCGTGGTCGAGGTTGTACCCCCGCAGGAAATACTGGTTCGCCTTGCCGTCGCCGCTGTGCTGCGTGACGATCATCCCGGGAACCAGTTCGATGACTTCTCCCGTGCGCAGCAGCGGGCGCGTCTCGATCCGCTTGCCAGTCACCCCGCCTTCGCTGGCTGCATCCGACGATCCCACGGCAGTTTCGTAATGGCCGATCACGTGCACCGTGGGCGCCTCGACCTGCTCGTGGGCGCCGATCGTCTGGGAATACACGGCGGCCACCGCCACGAAGAGCACCCGACGATGAAATCGTGTCGGGCCCAGCGCCATCGCATCAACGGGGAACACGCAACCGCTCTCCTCTTATTTTTTCTGGAATGACCGCGCGCCACGGGCATTGGCGCTGACGGCTGAATTCGCCCCTGGCTCGTCACTCAAGGAGAGTTCTCTGGGGTCATGCGGTGTAGATCTTATTATTTGGAATTACGTATGACAATTCCTTTCGTTGTGTTCGCGCCGGTTCTTGCACCCGAACCACACGCACCTCGATGCTCGTTCGAGCGTTCCCGCGCTGCGACGAATCCATGACGACACTCGCAGCGGAAATGCGCCGACCCGCCGCGAGAAGTCGCGCCTTGAACGATCACGCCACGCCCGGCGCGTGTCATCCAGGAAAGTCCGTGAGCGGCAAACCTCGCCTCGACGTCGAGGCTGGTGGTGAGCAGAACCATGAGGCGTCGCCGCCGAACGCTCCAGGGTCGAACATGCCTCGTGGCGTCGCCCGTGCATCGTTGCGCTGCGGCGTCTCGCATCGCTGGATGGAATGACCCGGACCTTCCCACCGTGGTCGCGCCGCGGCTCGGTCAGGAACTGACCACGGTCACGCGTCGGATGCCGACGTGACGTGGCGGCACCGGCAGACGTAAAAGACCCGCACGCAAGTGCGATTCGCATTTCATCTGCAAAGCCGCATCAATACTGCGCCCCGACTCGTTGCGGTTCGACACCTACCACGATTGTTACCACGGTCGGTCGCGGCGTGCGCGCCGTGACGCTGCTTGCGCGATACCGCCTGACGGATTCTCGGCTTCGAGACGGCAATCGATGAGTGGTGGTCGAGACTCCGGTCGGTCGTTCCTGGAGTGTCCGGCCGACTCGGCCCAATACGCGGACGCCTGATCCAGGTGGCCGACCCGCTCGCCAATCTCACCAAATTCGCCTACAACAGCAACGGGCTGGTGACCCAGGTGACCGACCCGCGCAATCAGATCACCCAGTTCAACTACAGCCTCACCGATCTGGCGTCGATCACCGACCCGCTCGGGCGGACTACCACCTTCTTCACCGATCCGCTCGGCCGGGTGGTGCAGACGGTCAACCCGTTGGGCCACAAAGGCACGGCGGTATACGACAAGCTCCATCGCGTCACCGGCAGCACCGACGGCGCCGGCAACACCGCGGGCATGAGCTACGACGCGGTGGGCAATCTCGTGAGCTTCACCGACGCGCGCAACACCGTCACGAGCTTCGTCTACGACGCCAAGAACCGGCTCACCACCCGCACCGACGCCAGCGTTCCGACCCCGCGTTCCGACAGCTTCACCTACGACGGCAATGACAGCGGCGATGCCGCTTCGGTGAAGGCTGACTTGTCGAAGGCAAGTCAAGCGCAGCGGCCGTAGCCACAATCTGCTGACGGTGACCGACCGCAAGCTCCAGCTCACCACCCACGGCTACGACGAGCTGGATCGCAGAACGCTCACCACCTGGCCCGGCGGGGCCACCACGGCCTTCACCTACGATGCCGGAGATCGACTCACCCAGGTCACCGACAGCGTCTCGGGAACGATCACCCGCACCTACGACATTCGGTTCGATGCCCTGGCCACGGAGACCGTGCCACTGGGGGCGGGCACCAGCACCACCACTTCCACCTACGACACCGCAGGCCGGCGCACGCAGATGCAGGTCATCGGCCAGAGCGCGGTGACCTACGGTTACGACGACGCCAACCGCCTGACCAGCATCACCCAGGGTGCCAACGCCGTGGGCTTCACCTACGATGGGGCCAGCCGAAGAACCCAAGCGACGTTGCCCAACGGCGTGACCATCGACTACGGTTACGACAATGCGAATCAGCTCACCAGTCTGGTCTACAAGCGCAACGGCGTGACGATCGGGGATCTGAGCTACACCTACGACAATTCCGGACGCCGCAAGACGATGGGCGGCACGCTGGCGCGGGTGAACCTGCCTCCGGCGCTCACCAGCGCCACCTACGACGCCAACAACCGGCTCACCAACTGGGGCGGTACAGCCTACGGCTACGACAACAACGGCAATCTGACCAGTGACGGCATCCGGACCTACACCTGGGACACGCGAGACCGACTGACCGGCCTGAACGGCGGGGGGATTGCGTCGAGCTATGGCTACGATGCCTTCAACCGAAGAACGACGAAGACGATCAACGCCGTCCAGTCCGGCACGCTCTACGACGGGTTCCGGGAAGTGCACACGACCTCCGGGAGCACGATCGCCAGTACGCTCCTGAACGGTCCGGGGCTGGATGAGCGATACGCGAGAACGCAGGGCGGCAACACGCATGTCTTCCTGCCGGATGCGTTGGGGTCGACGGTCAATCTGGTGAGTCCGGGGGGCAGTCTGAGTGCCACCTATACGTACGAGCCGTACGGCATGGCGACGCAGTCGGGGACGGACGATACGCAGTACCGGTACACCGGGCGGGAGGACGATGGGACGGGGCTGATGTACTACCGGGCGCGCTACTACAATCCGAGGCTGTCGAGGTTCATCTCGGAGGACCCGATTGGGTTGGCGGGGGGGAGTAATCTGTATGGGTATGTGGGGGGTGGGCCAGTACGTTGGCGCGATGCGCTTGGCTTGGCCATGGGTGACTACCCACCAAATCCTCCGGGTTACGATCCTACGACGTGGGGTCATGGCACCCATCCAGGCGGCGGCCGCGATTTCACCGTAGACCCGAAGTCAGGCGACAAGTGGACAGTACACCCGGAAGACAAAGGGCATTGGCGTCACTGGGACATACACTCACCATCCGGAAAGAAGAAAGGCACTTGGCCAAAGCAATGCAAGAAGCCATGGCCTGGTCAGAATCAACCACCCTACGGGGAACAATCTGGAACCGACCCTAGTGGAGATGACCCGTCATGGGAGTCGCCAGAGACGCCTCAAGACACCCCTTCAAAGTATGTGCCCGTTCCGTCTTTGCCATGGTGGGCTCCGCTGTTGATTCCCGGGCTGGGCGTCATACTCAGCCAGTAACCTGTAGTGTGCCCACGCAATTGAGAACGAGCATCTGGAGTCGAATGAATGGAACCGCATCTGCAATTGGAGCGCAGAAGGCAAGAGCTAGACTTGAGTCGGGACGACGTCGCACGTCTCAGCGGGTTGACAGTTTACGAGTATCCACACCTCGAGGAAGACAAGGATGAGATCTACATGGTCTCGTCACTCAGTGATGTGGCACGAGTGTGCGCCGTGCTTGGGTTGGATATTGTCGAACTCTTTGGATTGGACCCGTGCCATGAGCAAGTCTCCAAAGAGTTCGTGATGAAGAAACGTGAAGAGATCGGACTCTCGCCATCCGATGTTGCGGAGCAGGTCGGTATCGAGCAGGCTATGCTGGAGGATGTCGAACGGGACTTGTCTGCCATTGGCAATTGGGTAATGGAACCAATTTCTCGACTCGCAAGGATCCTGAGAGTGTCGACTGCCTGTCTCATTGCGCCTATGCGGCCGAAGTAAGTGCGTTGTGTAAGAGAAGAATAGGGTTCGGTCTTGCCTTTTGGACTTCCCCCGATTTCCCGGACACATCTGATGATGCGAAACTGGCAATCGGAGGTGTTCGATGGCAACGAAAAGACGACGCAGTTTCACGCCCGAGTTCAAGCGTGAAGCAGCAAGCAGAACAGGGTCAGAGCAGAACAGGGTCAGGTCTTGCCTTTCAGAGCAGAGAGAACAGGGTCAGGTCTTTCCTCTTGCCCCCTCCCAGGCCACACTCCCGCCATGTCCCGCCCCCTCCGAATCGAGTTCCCCGGCGCCGTCTACCACGTGACCTCTCGCGGGGATCGTCGCGAACCGATCTTCCGCGACGACGAGGACCGGGAGATGTTCCTGGACATCCTCGCCCACACCCTGGAGCGCCTCGACGCTCAGGTGCTGGCCTACTGCCTGATGGGGAACCACTACCACCTGGTGCTCCATACCCGTCAGGCGAACCTGTCCCGGTTGATGCGGCAGTTGAACGGGGTCTACACCCAGGACTTCAACCGCCGCCACGGTCTGGTGGGGCATCTGTTCCAGGGCCGGTTCAAGGCGATTCTCGTGGACCGGGACGCCTATCTCCTCACCCTGTGCCGATACGTGGAGCGCAATCCGGTGGCTGCGCGGCTGGTTCCGCACGCCGGCGCATGGGAGTGGTCGAGCTATCGCGCCCATGTCGGGGAAGCGCCGACCCCGGTGTGGCTCGACACCGATGGATTGCACGGCTATCTCCTCGGTCGCGCCGGAAACGGCACGGGATCGCCAGTCGGCCGCTCAGCGCCAGTACGCCGTTTCGGTGGAGCGGGCAGGAAGACTCGACTCTGTGGCAGGAGGGTCTGCGGCAGCAGATCTTCCTGGGCGATGAACAGTTCGCCACCCGGATGCTCGCGCAAGTGAACCCGCCCCGGCGCGCAGCCCGTGACGTCCCTCGCAAGCAACGCATTGCCAGCCGCTCCCTCGATGACTGGCTCGCCCAGGCCGAGACGCGCGCACAGGGCATGCGGCTCGCCTACCGCGAAGGCGGCCTGACGATGACCGCAATCGCGAAGGCAACGGGACTGTCAGTCTCACGGGTGAGCCGGCTCATCGCGCAGGCGGGGAAGACCGGGGTCAGGTCTCGCTCTTGCCCCTCCCGGGCCACACTCCCGCCATGTCCCGCCCCCTCCGAATCGAGTTCCCCGGTGCCGTCTACCACGGACCTCTCGCGGGGATCGTCGCGAATCACAGGGTCAGGTCTCAATACTGTTCGGTTAATGGATTTTCGGCGATACTGCGCTGGTCGGCGTTCCGGGGCGGCATGGCACGAACGAAAGCGGTTCTGGGCCAGGGGGGCGCCTCGGGCGGACTACCTGAGCGCGAGTTGCTGGCGCGCGCGGTGCCCGCGCCCGTTGTGCACGAAGTGCTTGATGCGCATGGCTGCAATTCGCAGCGGCTGCGCAGCTTCGGCCGTGGCCGGGGTCTACTACTGCATGGCGCTGAGCCTTATCCGGAGGCAGCGACGAGGAGGTGTTCGCGGTGTAGCGCAAGGTCCGCATGGGCCGCGGGTGCCGCCGAGCCCGCCCGGGTAGCCAAGTCTTCGATCAGCGGGGTGCGACGCCGCATCGGCAATGCGCCGCTGGCCGAGCTGGTTGGGCGTTGCTGCGCACCCCTGGCTGATCCCGGCGGCACTCCGGAGGCGTTCTTGCGGGCCGGCGCTTGGTGGCGCTGGACGGCAGCAACTTCGAACTCGCCGACGAGCCGGACAACGAGGCGCAGTTCGGCAGGCTCCGGCAGCCGTACCGGGCACGCCGCCTTTCCGCAAGCCCAGTGTGCGGTTCTGGTGGAATGCGCGACCCACGCCGCGCCAGGCGTGCCCAGCCTTTACCGGCCAGCGAGTGGAGCGTGTGCGAGCCGCTGCTAGCCAGTCTCGGGCCGGGGATGCTGTGCCCTGCCGACTGCGGGTTCAACGGCTACGGCTACTGGGCGCAGGCCTGCAAGACAGGCGCCGATCTGCTCTGGCGCTGCGCAGACAACCGCCAGTTGCCAGTGCTTCGGCGGCTGGGCGACGGCTCCTACCTGAGCGCCATCCACCCCAGCGGTACGCAGCGCGCGAAGGCGCGAGCAGGCCATCACCGTGCGCGTGATCGAGTACGCCTTGCCGGGTGTGGGCGGGACCCCGCCGCCGCAGCCGCGCTACCGCTTGATTGCGCATTTCAGCGATCGCGGACGGCTGTTTCAGCGTGATCGCGGACGGTGTTTCAAATTGATCGCGGACGATTTCGGGGTCGCGCGAGCGAGCGGGTGGATGGTATCGCAGTCGTCCGCGATCAGTCTGAAACGGGGGTCGTCGAGCCCGCGTCGGATGTGATCGCAGCGTGCTGCATGGATGTGGATCAGCTCTTGGGGGTCTTCTTGCGCATCGACTCGCCCTTGAGCGCGATCTTGTGGGCACCGTGGACGATGCGATCGAGGATGGCGTCGGCGAGCGTGGGGTCGTTGAGCCATTCATGCCAGGCCGACACGGGCAGTTGACTGGTGATGAGGGTGGAGCGCGACCCGACCCGGTCGTCGAGCAGTTCCAGCAGATCGTTTCGCTCGGGTGCCGAGATCGGCGCGATGGCGAAGTCGTCGAGCACGAGCAGATCGAGCCGGGCGAGTTGGGCAAGGCGCTTGGAGAAGCTGCCGTCGCCGTGGGCGATACGCAGTTCCTCCAGCAGTCGCGGGGCGCGGCAGTAGAGCACGCTGAAGCCCGAGCGGGCGGCCTGCCGGGCCAGGGGCGCAGGCCAGCCACGTCTTGCCCACGCCGGTGGCGCCGGTGATGAGCACGTTGTGGGCGTGGCGCAGCCAGTCGGCACCGACGAGGCTGTTGACGAGATTGCGGGTCCAGGCCGCGAGAGCCCTTCCAGTCGATGTCCTCGATGCAAGCCGAGGAGACCTTGAGCTTGGCGGCCTTGATCAGACGGGCCAGACGCTTGCCGTCGCGCCAGTCGATCTCGCGTTGAACCAGCAGGGCGAAGCGCTCCTCGAAGGGCAGTCCCGCCGAGGTGTTGCAGGCTTGATCGTCGATTTCCTTGCGGCGGCGAGCATGCCGTCCAGGCGCAGGGTGCGAAGTTGGCCTTGCGGTGGGAATCCATCATGGTCGTTCTCCTTCGGTGGGGTCAGTGGTAGTAGTCCGGTCCGCGCACGTTGTCGTGCGGCGGCATCGTACGGCGCGCCATCGGTGGCGCCGGATTCGATCGGCCGGCGGTCGAGTCCGCGCTCCAGGATCGAGCCCACCGAAGCGGTAGCTCGGCGAGCCGATGGCCAGGGCCTGTGTGCAGGCGGCTTCCAGACGGGATTCGCCGTACTGGCGTGCCAGACGCAGCAGGCCGAGGCAGGCGGTAGCCTTGTTCGGGATGAGGCCGACGCTCCATCTGCCAGCGCACCACGGCGGCGCAGGCCACCTCGATACGCGCCCCAGTCGATCAGGCGCTGCGGGCTCCATTCGAGGTGGGTACGGGTGCGCCGCGGGCATGTGTTCGGGGGCGGTGGCGTGGGCGCCGCGACGGGGATTGAAGGCGTGCAGGGCCACGCGTTGGCGCTCGGCGAAGATCTCGACCGTGGCGGCGTTGATGCGCAGCCACACCTTCGGCGCGTACCGTGCGATGGGGGACGCTGTAGTAGTGGCCCCCGAACTCGACGTGGTAGTCGATGTTGACCCGGGCGCGCTTGAAGCGGGCGAGGCTCATGCGGAGATCGGCAAGGGCTCGAGCGCCGGGCGATCGAGCGTGTCGAAGGCGCCGGCGCGGCAGCCGGGGAGCTTCTTGAAGGGCCGGTCGTTCAGTTCGGTGAGCAGTTCGGCGATGGCACGGTTGGCCTCGGCCAGACTGAACAGGCGGCGGTGACGCAGCCGCGCCAGAATCCAGCGCTCGACGATCTGGACGGCGACCTCCACCTTGGGCTTGTCGCGCGGATGAGCCGGCCGCGCCGGCAGCACCGTGGTGGCGTAGTGGGCGCAGAACTCCTCCACGAGCCGGTTGACCTCGGGCTCGTAACGATCCGCCGGGCAATCAGCGCCCGATGCCCGATCGGGGACCACCAAGCGCGGCACACCACCGATGAACTCGGTGGGCGTTGATGATCGAGCCCACCCAGTCGGGGGCGCTCTGGGTGGCGGTGGCACAGGCGTAGGTGTAGTTCGACGCCCCCAGTACTGCGACGAAGATCTGCGCGCGGCGGATCTCCCCGGTGTCGGCCTCGACGATGGGCAGGGTCCCAGACCTATGAAGGTCGACGAACAGCCGCTCGCCGGCGCGGTGGTGCTGGCGCATCGAGCGCTTGAGCTGCGCGGTCCAGGCGCGGTACTTCACACAGAAGCTGGTGTACTTGTAGGCCAGCGCGTTGTGGCGCTGGTAGTCCTCCCAGAGCAACTGCAGCGTGACGCCTGGCGCTTGGTTTCCTGGTGAATGGCGGCGAAGTCGGAGCCCGATGCTTGCCCGATCGCGCCACGGGCGGGCGGAACAGCCGGGTTTCGAGCCCCGGCCGCTCAGCGCCTCGGCACCCGCCCAGTCCACGCCGGTAGTACGGGCGAGCGAGATGAACTTCGCCGCGGTGGACTTGGCGACGCCCAGGGCGCGGGCGATCTGGGCGTAGCTCAGGCTCGCCTCGAAGTGCAGGCGAAGAGCAGGTCGAATCTGGCGCATGGTGATCCTGGTGGGTACGGTCGGCCGAAGCAACCGGCCACTATGCCCAGGGTCAGATCACTCGCGCGCCCCGGAATCGTCCGCGATCATGCTGAAACAGCGTTCGCGATCAGTTTGAAACGCCGTCCACGATCAGCCTGAAATGCCGTCCGCGATCGTCTGAAATCACCTCGTCCGCGATCGCTTGAAATACGCAGCTTGATGACCACGCTCCTCGACGAGACCGAGGCACCGGCCCAGGCGCTGGCCGCGCTGTACGCCCAGCGCTGGGAGATCGAAGCGGTGTTCGATGGTTTTGGCGACCACGTGCTGCGCGCCGGCGCGTGATGCGCAGCAAGACCGGCGAGTTGGTGCGCCAGGAGTTCTATGGCTGGGTGCTGGCCCACTACGCGGTGCGCTGGCTGCTCCACCAAGGAGCCGCGGCTGCACGGCGGCCCGACCGAAGCCTGTCCTTCAAAGCGAACCTGCATCTGCTACGCCGCGAACAGCCCTGCTCCGGGGCCTTCCCCCCGGAGGCTTCACGTCGGCGTGAGGCCCGGTTTCCCGGCGGATCGCCGGCCATCGCGGCGAGCCGGATGCTGGCAGTGCGTACCTGCGCCAGCGCCGCCCGGCTAGCAGGTAAAGCGCCGGAACTCCCTACGCCTCGTACGATCCGGCAGCTTGCCGCTCCACGCCATGGAATCCGGCGCCGCAGGTTCTCGCGCCCAAGGCCTTGTGCGACCCTGTGGGAAAACGATCCGTCGACGTGGCGGGAAAACCGGACGAACTCCATTAACCGAACAGTATTGGGTCAGGTCTCGCCTTTTGCCCCCTCCCGGGCCACACTCCCGCCATGTCCCGCCCCCTCCGAATCGAGTTCCCCGGTGCCGTCTACCACGTGACCTCTCGCGGGGATCGTCGCGAACCGATCTTCCGCGACGACGGGGACCGGGAGATGTTCCTGGACATCCTCGCCCACACCCTGGAGCGTCTCGACGCCCAGGTGCTGGCCTACTGCCTGATGGGGAACCACTACCACCTGGTGCTCCACACCCGTCAGGCGAACCTGTCCCGGTTGATGCGGCAGTTGAACGGGGTCTACACCCAGGACTTCAACCGCCGCCACGGTCTGGTGGGGCATCTGTTCCAGGGCCGGTTCAAGGCGATTCTCGTGGACCGGGACGCCTATCTCCTCACCCTGTGCCGATACGTGGAGCGCAATCTCGGTGCAGGCTGCGCGCTGGTCTTGCACGCCGGCGCATGGGAGTGGTCGAGCTATCGCGCCCATGTCGGGGAAGCGCCGACCCCGGTGTGGCTCGACACCGATGGATTGCACGGCTATCTCCTCGGTCGTGCGCCGGAAACGGCACGAGATCGCCAGTCGGCCGCCCGCCAGTACGCGGCTCTGGTGGAGCAGCGGGCGCAGGAAGACTCGACTCTGTGGCAGGAGGGTCTGCGGCAGCAGATCTTCCTGGGCGATGAACAGTTCGCCACCCGGATGCTCGCGCAAGTGAACCCGCCCCGGCGCGCAGCCCGTGACGTCCCTCGCAAGCAACGCATTGCCAGCCGCTCCCTCGATGACTGGCTCGCCCAGGCCGAGACGCGCGCACAGGGCATGCGGCTCGCCTACCGCGAAGGCGGCCTGACGATGACCGCTATCGCGAAGGCAGCGGGACTGTCGGTCTCACGGGTGAGCCGGCTCATCGGGCAGGCGGAGGTGACGGGCGCGACAGAGATCAGCTGATGCGCCCGGGGCGGGACGGAACCGACCTTTAGTCGAGCACCCCATGAGTGCGGGGTGCTCTCACCCGTCTCGATCCGAAGGCGTTACTCCAGTCCTGCCGGCCTGCGCATCGTCGGAATCGGGTAAGTCCACGCATCGGCATGGTCCTCATGTCTAGGCCCTGCGAGGCGGGCATCGAGCCCTGGGAACAATGCAGCCGCCGCGGCCAGCGCTATCGCAAGGACGACGTCCGCGGTGTCTGGCGATCGATCCCTCGGGACGGCGGCGCCACCCTCGCGACGCTGTTATACGAAACGCGTGAACACGGCTTCGCCGATCCTATCGACAACTCGACGAGCTGAGGGGGGAAGAGATACAGGCCGGCGGCATCCGGAATCTTCCGGACTCGATTTCCTTCGCTGGTGGCATTGCGGCACTTCGCATCGCTCAGCATGACCGTGACCGTCGACCGCGGTAACTCGCCAGCACGGTCAAATTCTTACCACGGTCAAGCCGTGGATGCTGCCGGCCATTACCACGCCTCAGCAGACACTGCAGACGCAAAAAAAACCCGCATTTACGCGGGTTTAGTTACTTTCCGGGATTTCACCGGAAGTCAGACTGGCGGAGAGGGTGGGATTCGAACCCACGTTAGGCTCTTAACCTAAACACGCTTTCCAGGCGTGCGACTTAAACCGCTCATCCACCTCTCCAGAACCGTGATCCGCCGTCGTCGAGGTCGAGGCGGTGTGGCCGGGTGGACGGCCACGAAGGGGCGGGAGGATAGCCAATCAGCCGGGAAAAGGAAAGCCGTAGCGAACCATGCTGCGGCTTCGGTCGGGTCAAAGGTCGACCCCTCGGCGCCCGGATCGTCGACGCTTCGGAGAATGGCGGGCTGCGGTGTCTGAGGCGCCGCAGCCCGGATATCGTCCTACTTCGTCGGCACCGGCATCCACCAGTCATTGAACTTCGGCTCGCGCGCCGTCCCGATGCTGCGCAGGTAGGCGGCGATGTTGTTGATCTCGGTCGTGGTGACGAGCGTGCCGTAAGCGGGCATGCCCTCCCCCTCGCCTCGCCGGACAGCCTCCGAAACGTCGCCGGCATCCTCGTGGACGATGTTGGGCCCCATGCCGCCGGTGGCGTTCATGCCATGGCAGCCGTAGCAGTTGTACTTCAGGTAGGCGCGCCGACCTTCCCCTTCGGCGTTCAAGGCGGCGGTCGTGGAACCCGGCGGCGCGGTGGTGGACCCGCCGCCGGTGGTCGAGCCTGACGAGGTGCCCGAGGTCGAGCCCGACGTCGACGTGGTGTCCGACTTGCGAGGCGTCTTGCGTTCCTGATCGGCGAAGACTCCCGCCGACATCACGGCCAGACAGAGGGCCGTGGCCATGAGGCTTGGCAGCATGCGCATGTTCAATGCTCCTGTGTTGCAATGTTTGAATCCGCCCGCGCGGCATCGCCGTCACTCGACGATGATGCGTCCACGGACATCGGTTGGGCGGGCGGCGTGCCGTAGCCGCCCAGGATCTGCTGTATCTCCGCCCGGTGCCGTTCGATGGCGCCGTCGAGTGCCTTGCGCAACCCGTCGTCCCCCTCGCGAACCCCGAGCGAAATTTCGTAGACGAAGGGCGTCGCGGTCCGCCCGGAGCGATCGGATGCCGGTGACACATCGAGCTGGTCGGCGTACCGCTTCGCGTAGTAGCCCGCAATCGGCCCCCACACGATGGCCGCATCGATCTCGCCCGATGCGACCGCGTCCACGATCCGTCCCTGCGTGTCGCTGTCGCTGCCCCACATCGGGAATCCGACGACGTTGCCGGCGAGCCCTCGTTGAGTGAGCGCGCTCGCTGCGGGCGAATTCGAGCCGCCTGCCGCAACGGTATGCAGCCCGATCCGCAGGGACCGCAGCACCGGATCATCGAAATCGCCCAGATGAAGATGCTGCTCGCGCCGGCTGACGAAGACGTACGTCGACGTGAACAACGGTCGCGTGACCGCCACCCCCGCCAATCCGGCCGTCGCGCCCATCACGACATCGCACTCGCCCTTGCGGAGCGCACGCAGGAACGCGCCGCGCCAGCTCGGGCCCCAGCGATACCGCACCGTCACCCCGAGATCGCGGGCCACGACGTCGGCGATCCGGTTCTCGAACCCGTCGCCCTTGTCGTTCGAGAACGGCAAGTTGGCCGGGTCCGCGCAGACAACCAGGGGACGCCCGGGCTCACCATGGGTGGCGCCGTGGACGAATCCGGTCAGTGCCAGGGCGGTCACAAGCAGGCAGCGGCGCGAGATCACGATCGGCATCCTCCTCGATCCCTCGGCAGCGCTCACGGCAGCTTGAAGACGTGCAGCACGCCGCTCGTGGGTCCTCCGGTAGTGGTGGAGCCACGGCCGTCGTCGTCACCGCCGCCTGCCGGGCACGTCCCCCCGGCAAAGCCGCCGGCGAGCCAACCCACCCCCGTGTAGATCGCCACCCGCTGCTTGCCGTCGGGCGCCGTATAGCTCATGGGATTGCCGACGATGCCGCATTCAAGCTTCTTCTCGAACAGCAGGGCGCCGGTGGTCGCATTCACGGCGCGAAACCACTTGTCGAGCGTGCCGTAGAAGACGACGTTGCCGGCAGTCGCGAGGACGCCGCCATACAGCGGCAGCGGTTCCTTGATGCCCCACGCTTTCGTGCCGGTGGACGCATTCCAGGCGACGAGTTCACCCAGATTGCCGCCGGGCGCTGGCGCGAACTCGATGGCGGCGCCCATGAAGGGCGTGCCCGCGATGTACACGGCCCTCAGCGGCTCGAGGTTGTCGCAGAAGTTGATCGCCGGAACGTAGAAGAGCTGGGTGGCGGGCGAGAAGGCGGCCGGCTCCCAATCCTTCGTGCCGAGGGGCGACGGACAGATGCCCTTCGTGACGATCCCTTCGTGCGGCTGCATTGCCGGCACCATCACCGGCGCGCCCGTGGTGCGATCGATGCGCTCGGCCCACGTCACGTGCCCGAACTTCTCCGCGACGAGAACTTCGCCGGTGGCAGCGTCCAGCGTGTAGCCGAAGCCGTTCTTGTCGAAGTGCACGACGACCTTGCGGGGCGCACCGCCGATGTTCAGCGTGGTGACGATGCTCTCGTTGACCGAGTCGTAGTCCCAGCCGTCATGCGGCGTGAACTGGTACGCCCACGCGGCTTCACCCGTATCGGGATTGCGCGCGATGATCGCGGAGCTCCACTTGTTGTCTCCCGGCCGCATGTCGGGGTTCCACACACCCGGCTGGCCGGTGCCGTAGTAGACGAGGTTCAGATCCGGGTCGTAGGTGAACCACGCCCACGCCGTGCTCCCGCCCTGCTTCCACATCGTGCCCGGCCAGGTCGTGGCGCCGAGATCCGTGCCGCGGTCCTTCGGGTAGAACGCCTTGAAGTTGCGCCCGATCAGGACGTCGGCGTCCGGCCCCGTGTTGTACGCCTTCCACACGGGCTTGCCCGTGTTCACGTTCAGCGCCTGCACCCATCCGCGGATGCCGAGTTCGCCGCCGGCGTTGCCGACGATGACCTTGTCCTTGACGACGATCGGCGCCCCCGTGAGCGTCTCACCGGTCTTCACGTTGCCCAGAACCGCACGCCACACGAGGCGTCCCGTGATGGCGTCCACGGCCACGGTGGTGTCGTCGAGCACGTTGTAGATGACCTTGCCGTTCGCGTAGACCGCACCTCGATTCACGACATCGCAGCAAGCCACGCCTTGCGCGTATTCCTTCGGTTGCGGATTGAACGTCCAGCGGACGCGGCCGGGAGAATCGAGATCGAGGGCGATCAGCTTGTTGGGAAAGGGCGTCACGATGTACATCGTGTGCCCCACCACCAGGGGCTGTCCCTGATGGCTCGCCCGGGAGCCCGTGGGAAAGGCGAACTCCTCCACCAGTGTCCCAGCATTCGCAGGAGTGATCTGCGCCAGTTCGCTGTAGCGCGTCCCCTGCGGTGTGCCTGCGGCGGTGGTCCACTCCGCCCCGGCACCCTGCTGCCCCTGCGCCGCCAACGGCGGGATCCCGATCGCCGATATGACGGTCAGGACCGCGACTGCCTTCTGCACGACAGCGCGCGGCCGTCGGCCGCTGCCACCCTGCACTCCGACGTCGTCGTGAATCGATCTGTCTTTCATGTTGACTGCTCCCAAGTGCACCCGTGAAATCCCCGCAGGACGGCAGTCCGGCGGCGTCTGGTCCGCGGCGCCCGGTGTTATGGGAAGGGTTGCCTCGGCCGATGAGCCTCCGTCGCAGCCGGGATGTGAGCGACGCACCGCAAAGCTCAGCCGAGGAGGAGAAGGCGCCTCAGGACCTGGGCGCCCCTATCGCATGCATCGTGCCGTCGCGGGTAACTTTTCCACGCTCAGAGGGAAATTCCCCCACGATCTCAGGTCGATCGATCGACGCCGGAATGGCGCGGTGTCGCAACGGCGCGACGGATCGGCCCGCCCGGGTGGTGGATGATCTGCGAATCCGCCATCTCGAACCTCCTGATTCCGAACCGGATCCGGTCTCGCTCGGCGATCGCCACGCGAAGGACGCCCCGTCCAAGGTGCGTCGCCGATTCGTGACGCTGCCTCGGGACATGGTCAAGCGGGGACGCCGGCACGCACCGGTGTCACGGCCCGTCGGATCCCCGATTCAACGGGCACTCCGCCGCTCCGCAGAGGACGCCTGGATCGATCCCTCCCGCGGGGTCCGTTGCGTCTCGATGCAGTCGGGCGGGGGATCCCGCAACTCAATCGCGGTCTTGTCGCTCGCGTCGGGCGTATGTAGAATGCCAATGACAATCATTCGCATTGAACGACCTTATGTCGGCCCGGACCCGCCCCACCCCGCTCGCCCTCCTGCTGTCTGCCGCCCTCGCACTCGGCGGCTGCGGTGCCGGCACCGATACCGCCACGAAGAACGCTCCTCTCGTCGCCTCCGCGTCCGCTCCTCTGGGGGACGCAGCCGCCCTCGGGAAGCTGATCTTCGAGGATCCGGCGCTGTCGGCTTCCGGTGCGCTCTCCTGCGCAAGCTGCCACGACCCTGCACGCGGTCACGCGTCGCCCTTTGCCGCGGCCGTTGCCCTGGGCGGGCCCGCACAGGACCAGCCCGGAACCCGCGTTCCGCCATCGATCCGCTATCTCCGATACAACACGTCCTTCTCCATTGCCGCAGACGGGACGCCGAGCGGCGGTTTCACCTGGGACGGACGCGCCAGTTCGCTCAGCGATCAGGCACGCCGGCCCTTCCTCAGCGCGAACGAGATGGCAAACGCCTCCCCGGGCGCCGTGGTCGCACGGATCGCCGCTTCCGTCTACGCCGGTGAATTCCGTCGGGTGTTCGGCGCCGACATCTTCAACGACCCCGAGGCGGCCTTCGACCGCGTGACGTTCGCCGTCGAGCGCTATCAGCTCGAGGATCCGGACTTCGCGCCCTTCACGAGCAAGTTCGACTACTTCGTCGCCGGCAAGGTCGGCCTGACGCCGGCGGAGATGCGGGGCTATGCGCTCTTCAACCGACCCGACAAGGGCAACTGCGCCGCCTGCCATCCGAGTTCGAAACCCGACAATGCGCCCGGCGCCCTGTTCACGGACTTCACCTACGACGCGTTGGGCGTCCCGCGGAATCCGGACATTCCCGCCAACGCCGATCCGACCTATTTCGACCAGGGCCTGTGCGGCCCGGCCCGCACGGACCTCGCATCGCAGTCGACGCTGTGCGGCGCCTTCAAGGTGCCCAGCCTGCGCAACGTCGGGGTGCGCCGCCGGTTCTTCCACAACGGTCGCTTCGGCACCCTCGAGGAGGCCGTCGCGTTCTACGTCCGGCGGGATACCCACGCGGCGGAGTGGTACCCGCTGGATGGTTTCGGCAACCCCGACGCGTACAACGACCTGCCCGCCGCCCTGCGCGGCAACGTCAACACGACCGAGGCCCCGTACAACCGGCTCGCCGGACAACCCCCTGCGCTCGACACCGCGGAGATCGCGGACCTCGTGGCCTTTCTCAGAACCCTCACCGACGGATACACGCCGTGAATTCCACTCCCCGCCAAACCGGGACACCCGGTCGCCTGTCCCCCTGGGTCGTCGGACCCGTCCTCGCGATGGGTGCGCTCCTGCACACGCCGATCGCGTCCGCGGACGCCATGGAAGATCTGCTGAAGGAGGTTCGCGAGCTGCGCGAAGAGACGCGACGCTTGCGCTCGGAAGTCGACACGCTGCGGCGCGACCAGGGCACGCCGGCGAGCCCTGCCGCCAAGTCGACGGGCAGCGCGAACGCCACCGCTGCGCCCGCGGCGCCGCCCTCGCAGGCGAAGGCGGCCGAATCCGCCGGTGGGCAGCCGCACGCGGAAGAACCCGCAACCGGGCGCGCCGGCGCCTCCCGTTATGCGTCGATGCTCGAGGGTCCCCGGCAGGTGCAGATCTACGGGTACGGTGAAATGAACTACACCCGTCCCCGCCACGATGCGGCCGGCACCACGGCGGACCTGCGCCGCGGAGTGATCGGATTCGCCTACGCTTTCGACGATCGCACGCGATTCGCCTCGGAACTGGAGCTCGAGCACGCCGTGACTTCCGCCGAGGACAGCGGCGAGGTCGCTTTCGAGCAGTTCTTCGTCGAGCACGACGTCACCGATCGCGTCTCCGCGAAGGCCGGCTTGTTCCTGCTGCCGATGGGCTACATCAACGAGGTGCACGAACCCACCCGCTACTACGGCGTGCATCGCAATTTCATCGAGACGGCGATCATTCCGTCGACGTGGCGCGAACTCGGCGTCGGCGTGCGAACGGTGACCGAGAGCGGCCTGCGTCTCGACGGCGGATTGGTCACGAGCTTCGACCTCACCAAGTGGGACGCGACATCCGGCGATGCAGCCGACTCGCCGCTCGGGTCGATCCATCAGGAAGGCCAGCAGGCCAAGGCGCGCAGCGGCGCGGTCTACGCCGGCGCCAACTACGACGGGATTCCGGGCTACAACGTCGGCGCCAGCGCCTTCACCGGCGGCGTCGGCCAGAAGCAGCCGGCATTCGCCTCGCCCGATGCGCGCGTGACGCTCGTCGAGGCGCACACGCGATGGCAGCCCGGTCGATGGGATCTGTCCGCGCTCGCGGCCTTCGGGCGCTTCAGCAACGTCGCGGCGCTCAACGCGACCTTCGCGGGCCTCGACAATCCGGTCCCCGATCGCTTCGGCGGCTGGTACGCGCAGGCCGCCTACCGGGCGTGGAGCCAGAACGAACGCTCGCTCGTCCCGTTCGTCCGGTTCGAGCGCTTCAACACGCGCCGCGGTTACACCGGTCTCGCCGCCGGACTCGGCCCGGCCGGTCAACCCGACACGAAGGTGGCCACGTTCGGCGCAAGCTTCTACCTCCATCCGCAGGTCGTGTTCAAGGCCGACTATCAGCGCTTCTTCAACGTCTCGAGTCTCGACCGCGTGAACGTCGGTCTCGGCTTCCATTTCTGATGCGATGAATCCGCCCACCCCCGCACTTCCCGGACGTCGCCGCAGCCTCAAGTGGCTCGGTGCGCTCGCCGTCCCCGGCGCGGCGTCGGGCTGGATCGCTCCCGCGCACGCCGTGGTGTACCTCGAACGCGATCAGGCCCTGCGCCTCCTCGCGCCTTCCGGAGCTTCGGTGGAAGCGCAGCCGCTGCCGCTCTCGCTGGATGACGAATCGCTTCGCCGCATCGCCGAAGCCTCCGGCACGCGCGTGCCGCGGGGCTTCTCCCCCGCGTGCTTCGTCGCCCGTACCGGCGGCGCCTGCGCAGGCTGGATCTGTTTCGATCAGGTGATCGGCAAGCACGAGCTGATCGACTATGCGGTCGGGTTCGACGTTGCCGGTGCGGTGACCCGGATCGAGATCCTCGTCTATCGCGAGTCCCACGGCGCGCAGATCCGCAATGCGGCGTGGCGTGCGCAGTTCGCCGGCCGTGCCGGACCCGCAGCGCTTCGTTTCGGCGAGGACATCCGCAATGTCACGGGCGCCACGCTCTCCTGCCAGCACGTGACCGAGGGCGTCCGGCGACTCAGCGCCCTGGTGAATCTCGTCGTGGCGAGACAGGACGCGCGCTGACCCTCAGCCACTGGCCTCATGTCTCGCCATGAGGACGGCCGGTCTCAGGCACTCACTTCGACCGGCAGATCCGCGCGCCGCCCCCATTCGTCCCACGAGCCGTCGTACACGCGCCAATCGTCCCGGCCGGCGAGATGCATGCCGAGCGCAAGGATGCATGCGGTGAGTCCGGAACCGCAGGTCAGCACGACCGGCCGGTCCGCCTGCAGGCCGGCCCGGGACAGCCGCTCGCGGATCGTGTCGACGGGCAGCAGTCGCCGCGACGTCGGATCGAGCAGGTCGGCCCAGTAGAGATTTCGGCTGCCCGGGATGTGTCCCGGCCGCGCGCCGGGATAGCGATCGACCTCCGTTCCGGCGAAGCGTCCGGGCGTGCGCGCATCGAGGATCTGCTGCGAACCGTCGCCGGACACCTGCTGCACATCGCGCCACGACGCGAACAGGTCGCGCAGCTCACCGGCGACGAAGGTCTTCGGCGTCGACACGGCATCGCCGGCCTCCACCTTCCGACCTTCCGCCTTCCAGGTCTTCAGGCCGCCGTCCAGGATCGACACCCGGTCGTAGCCGTACTGGCGGAACAGCCACCAGACCCGCGCGGCGCTGTAGAGGCCCGGCGTGTCGTACGCGACGACGTGTGTGGCGTTGTCGATACCCAGCGCACCGACCTCCTGCGCGAATCGCTCCCGCGGCGGGAACTTGCGAGGCAGCGGATTGGACGGATCGGCAATGCGTTCCAGATCGAAGAATCGCGCGCCGGGGATGTGTTCGGTGACGAATTCGGCTCTCGCGTTGCGGCCGGTATCGGGCAGATGCACCGTCGCGTCCACGACCGCGACGTCGGGATCCGTCAGATGCTCGCCGAGCCATCGGGAACTCACCACGGGTCCCGGGTAGTGCTGGGTCATGTCGTCTCCTCCGGATGGAATGCCAGCAGCGGCGTCACACGAGCGCCTGCAGATTGCCGTCGACGCTCAGGGCCTGCCCCGTGGTCTGACGGCCCCGCGGCGACGCGAGGAACACGATCAGGTCGGCGAGTTGCTCGGGATCGATCAGTTCCTTGAGCGAGGCATGGGCGAGCCACGCGTCCTGGATTTCCCGGGCGGTCTTGCCGGCGATCTGCGCCTTGGCATCGATCACGCGCCGGATCCGCGGACCTTCGACGACCCCGGGCAGGATGGCGTTGCAGCGGATCCCGAACGGGCCGAGTTCGATGGCGATCGTCTTCGTGAAGCCGACGACCGCCCATTTCGCCGCCGCATACGGTGAGCGATTCGGAAAGCCGAACTTGCCCGCCGCGGACGACAGGTAGACGATCGAGGCGTTGCGCGACTGCTTCAGGGACTCGACGGCGAGGCGCGTGCAGTTGAACTGGCTCGTGATGCACACGTCGAGGCAGCGATCCCACTCTTCAGGCGCGATCTCCTGCACCGGCCCCGTGGGCCCGGCGATGCCTGCGTTGTTCACCAGGCAATCGAGACCGCCGAGCCTGCGCGTGGCATCGGCGAACATCGCTGCGACGGCCGCGCGATCGGTGACGTCGCAGACGGTGGTCAGGAGACCGGGGTGCGCCGCTTTCGCCGCCGCCAACGCGCTCTCGTCGACATCGCAGACGTAGACCGCTGCGCCCTCTCGCAGGAAGGCTTCGGCGATCTTGCGTCCGATTCCGGCGGCACCGGCCGTGACCAGCACCTTCAGTCCTTCGATTCCCAGCTCCATCGCCTCTCCCCGTTCGTTGACATCCCGCCGCGTGGGGATCGATTCGATCCCGCCAACCCCGGAGAATGCGACAAATCCGGGTCGCGCGCGATGGGCCGGGACGACGGCGGGCATGGTCACCGCAGGGCGGCATCACCCGCTCGGTGTCGTGATCGTCCGGAAGGGAATCGCCGGTGAATCGACGCACCGTCGCTTCGCACGCAGACGAGCGTACTTTCCGGGCGTTCGAAGCGAGGACCGGAAAGCCGGTCGGCCACCGCCGTCACCCCGGGCTCGCGACGGCGTCATCCGGCCGGTGTCCGGACCTCGGTCGAGGGCGGCTGCGTCGGCAACCAGAACGTGAACACCGTGCCCCCCTTCGCCGCATGGCCGGCCCGGATGCCGCCCCCGTGCTGCAGGAGGATCTCGCGGCTGATGGCCAGTCCGAGCCCGGTGCCGCCGGCGCCGCTCTTGGTCTTGCTGCTCTGGACGAACTTGTCGAAGACGGCCTCGAGTTCCTGTTGCGGAATGCCGATGCCTTCGTCCGCGACCTCGACCTCCATCGCGGCGGGATCGCCGCTCACCGTGCCGGCCGATCCGGCGTGCACTCGCACGGTGATCCGTCCGCCCTTCGGCGTGAACTTCACCGCGTTCGACACGAGATTGCGGACCACCTGCCCGATCTGGAAGGCGTCGCACCACACCGTGCCGGCCGTCTCGGGATACTCGGTCGCGAGCCGCAGTTCGCGATCGGCGAGAACGCTCTCGAACTCGGCGATCGCCGGCGCCACGATGGCGACGATCTCGTGCCGGCCGAAGTCGCAGTGCATCCTGCCGGCCTCCAGCTTCGACAGATCGAGCAGATCCGTCAGCAGCCGCAGGAGCCGTTCGCCGCTTTCCACGATGCGATCCAGGTAGCGGTTCATCGTCTCGACCGTGCCCTGACCCTGGAGGATCTTGTCCCGGCCGAGCCGTGCAAAGGAGAGGATGGCGTGCATCGGTGTCCGCAGTTCATGCGACATGTTGGCGAGGAACTCCGACTTCGCCTGGTTCGCCGCCTCGGCCTGTTCCTTCGCCACGACCAGTTCGCCGGTACGCAGCGTCACCAGTTCCTCCAGGTGGGAGCGGTACTGTTCGAGATGGCGATTCGCCTCCGCGAGTTCCCGGGTGCGGACCTCGACCTCGCTTTCGAGTCTGGACGCCAGCGCCTCCTGGGCCTGGGTCGCCGCCCGTTCCGCCGCCAGCTTCTGCCGTCGCAAGGTGTTCAACGAGTCCGCGAGCCCCAGGGCGAGCAGCATCACCTGCGCTGCGGACCCGAACTGCACGCCGTAGGCGGCGAACGCGTTGGACGGCAACCAGCCCAGCACGTTGGCGAAGTGGACCATGACGCCGGCACTGAGGATCACGAAGGAGAGCAGGAAATACCGGGCCTCCCGAACACCCGCCCGGACCAGATGCACGCCGATGCCCAGCGCGACGACAGTGACCACCGTGCCGACGGGAATGAGCCACAGGAAGGTCAGCGCATAGTGGTCGAGCATGGCGGGAATGCATCCGATCAGCGCCAGTGTCACCGGAATCCGGAAGACGACTCGCCCCCATCTCGGCAAGGTCCGATCGAATCGGAGGTAATGGGACACGAAGATCGCGCCGAAGGTGAAGCACAGGCAACTGCCGACCGCGAGCAGGATGTGCGGCACGCCGGGCGCATCGGGCCAGAGATACTGGAATGCGAAGCCCCGGTGGGCGAAGCTCATCACCAGAAACGAGGCGAGGAAGGCGACATACCACGCGAAGGCGCGTCCCCGCGTCGCGCGGTACAGGAACACGTGGTAGACCACGAGCGCCAGCAGCGAGCCGAAATACAGGCCGGCGACGAGGTTCTCCGCCGCGTAGATGCTTCGCGCCTGTTCCTCACCCGAGACGGTCAGGTGGATGGGTTCGTGCAGCCCGTCGTGGGACGCGAAACGCAGATAGAGATCCTGCCGCTCGTCGGGCCCCAGGGCCATCCGCACGAACTGCGCGCGATCGGAATGATTTCGCGCAGCAAACGGCTCACGATCGCCGGTCCGCCCGTGCGCGACGGCCCGTCCGTCCGAGTCGACCACGTTCCAGTCGACGTGATCGTAGATCACGCTGCCGAGATCCACGATCTCCGCCACGGATACGGGCGAGACGTTGTGCAGCCGCAGCCGCACCCACCACACCGACGACGACAGGCCGAAGTTCGTCCCCTGTCCGGTCAGCCGTTGCCAGCCGGAGGAACCGCGAATCCGGTCGGGCGACGCCGTCGCCGACCGATCTTCCAGCACGTCGGCACGCATGCCGACCGGGATGAACTGTTCGTTGCCGGTCACGTCGATGGTGTCCGGGAACCCGGCCCATGCCGGAACCGCGGCCAGCCAGACCGTCAACAGCAGCCACCTCGCCAATGCCCTGAGGCCGATCCGCCCCGAACGGGTGAACCCGGACGAGTCCATCGCGTCGCCGAGGGTCAGGGGCGGGCATCTCGTCGTCGCGGCGCATCGAGCGCGGCCGTCGCGCGGAGTATCAACAGAGAGAGCCGGGAGGGAAGCCATGATCCAAGTATGGATTACGGTCCAGGCTCAGGCGACTTGAATGGTTCCCGGCGGCATGCCGGTCGTCCGGAAGTGCCGGTGCAACCCGCGACCTCGGCCGACGTCACCGATGCGCGACCCGCACCGGGACGTCGAGTCAGCGCCCTCGCTCTCGAGGCGTCTCGTTCGTGACCCGGTGGGCGCTGGCCCGCTGCGCTTCGATCGGTCGGACCTCGAAGCTCAGCCCCATGGCCACGCACGGGTTCTGTGCCGCGAGCCCGGCGGCCTCCTCGAGGCTCGCAGCGCGGAAGAACCAGTAGCCGCCGATCACCTCCTTGGATTCGGCGAACGGTCCGTCCGTCACCCCCTGCCGGGACACGACCCTGCCGCTTGTGGCCAGCCGCTGCCCGGGCCGCACCCGGCCTTCCTCCACGAGGCGGTCGTACCACGCATAGAACGCGTCGATCGCCTGCTGGATCTCGTCCTTGGTCCGGTCCCGGTCCCACTGGCCCCGGGACAGCACGAGGAATTCCGCAATCGCCTGCCTGTCGGACATGGTCACGGCCGCTTCCCGGCGCGGTGCTACGGACGACGCTTCAGATGCCGATCCATCCACTCGACGGCGAGACCGATCGCCTGATCCCGTGCCGCCGAGTAGATGCCATAGTGGGTGATGCCGGGGATGACCACCCGCTTCTTCGGTTCGGCGGCGCGCTCGAAGGCCAGTGCGCCGTGTTCGCGGAGGTCGAACAACTCCTCCTTCTCGGCGTCGATGATCAGCATCGCGCAGCCCCGGATCGCGGGGATGTCGTCGATCGGTGCGTAGCGCAGGAAGCTCTCGCGGATCGGCGCACCGTAGAGGTTGCCGACTTCACGGGTGCCCGGCGACGGATACCCGATCTCGCCGCGGGCGCGCCGCGTCGCATCGGCTTCCGCCCGGTTCAGCATTTCCGGCGGCATGCGATCGCGCGGCCAACCGAACGCCGCGACCTGACTCACGGTGGCCTTGATGCGCGGATCGCGGGCGGCGACGTAGGCGACCAACCCGCCGGAGAAGCTCGTTCCCCACAGGCCGACGCGCGTCGCGTCGGCCATCGGCTCACCCATGATCCAGTGCACGGCATTGATGACATCGGTGGCCTGGTCGATCGGATCCACCACTTCACGCAACTCGCGTCGTGATTCCGCCCCCGCCGCTCCGTCGCGCACCCAGCGACCGTCGCTCGCGCCCCAACCACGATAGTCGAAGGCCAGCGCCAGATAGCCCGCGCGCGCGAAGCGCTCCGCTTCCGGCCGCAGCATCGACGCCGTGCCGCCCCAGCCATGCGACAGGATGACGGCGGGGAGCTTCTGCCCATCCAGGGCTGCGTCGTAGTAGAGCGTCCCGGACAGCCGCACGCCTTCACTGTAGAGATCGACCCGACGCGCCGTCAGGTCGGCGAACGCAGCGGCGCTGCACAGGAACAGCAGGCAGCAGGCAACGGACAGCGAAGCGAGTCGTCTCATCGTGAGGATCTCCGGGGCGGCTGCGGATGCGCCGGCGAAGTCCGGGCGCGATCAAGAGACATTGATGATCATACGTCCATCACCTGCGGTCCCGACGGCTTTCCGCCCCGGATGCCCCGGCCTCGCCGTCGCCTTCCCGCTCACGAACTGCACGACAGCATCGAGCAGCCTGCCTTCCGGCGCGCCCAGTCCGGCCGCCGGCGGGCGAAGGATTCCCGGCCCGGCTGTTCGTCATAAGGGTAGCGCATCACGTCGAGCAGTTCGGCGATGCCCGCCGTGTCTCCCCGGGTGGCCCGGTCGATGGCTTCCTGGGCGAGGTAGTTCCGGAGCACGTATTTCGGGTTGACGGCCTGCATCGAGGCTCTGCGCGCGGCCGCGTCGGGACGATCCTCCCGGACCCGTGCCGCATACCGGGAGAGCCACGCCGTCAGGGCGGGTTCATGCCGTGCGCGTTTGACGTCGTCGTAGAAGGCCTCGGCGATCGGCGCCAGCGCCGGCGCCTCGACATCGACGTCCGCGAGCCCGCGATGCAGCAGCGTCATGTCGATCTCGGCGTCTCGCATCAATGCGCGGAGATCCTCCATCAGCGTGACGTCGTCGTCCCGGCACTCGCGCAGGCCCAGCTTGCGGGCGATGTTCTCGCGCTCGCACGCCGTGAAGACGTCGACGAACCGCTGCAACGCCGCCTCGAGCGGATCCACCGTCGGCATCACGGTCGCGATCGCCGACGCGAGCCGCTCGAGATTCCACAGGCAGATGCCCGGCTGGTTGCCGAACCGGTACCGCCGTCCGTGCGCGTCGGTCGTGTTGGGGGTCCAGTCCGGATCGAAGTTGTCGACCCAGCCGTAGGGCCCGTAGTCGATGGTGAGTCCGAGGATCGACATGTTGTCGGTGTTCATCACCCCATGCACGAAACCCACGCGCATCCAGTGCGCCACCATCCGGGCGGTCCGCTCGCAGACGTCCGTGAACCACCGCGTCCGCCACGCGGGCTTGTCGGCGGCAGAGGAAGGCTCGCCGAGATGCGGAAAGTCGCGCCGGATCGTGAAGTCGATCAACTGCTCCAGCAGCGGCAGGTCACCGCGCGAGGCCGGCAGTTCGAAATTGCCGAAGCGGAGGAACGACGGCGCCACGCGGCACACGATCGCACCGGGCTCCGGTTCGGGGTTGCCGTCGTAGAACATGTCGCGGACCACGAGCTCGCCGGTCCCCACCAGACTCAAGGCCCGCGTCGTCGGCACGCCGAGGTGGTGCATGGCCTCGCTGCAGAGGAATTCCCGGACCGACGAACGCAGTACCGCCCGCCCGTCGGCGGTACGCGAGTACGGCGTGCGCCCGGCGCCCTTCAACTGCAGCTCCCACCGCTCGCCCCTCGCCGTGAGGAGTTCCCCGAGCGTGATGGCGCGACCGTCACCCAGTTGTCCCGCCCAGTTCCCGAACTGGTGGCCCCCGTAGTTGGCGGCGTAGGGCTGCATGCCCGGGTACAGCGCGTTGCCGGCAAAGACCTGCGCGAAGGCCTCGTCACGGACGACCGCGGGGTCCCACCCCAGGAGGTCGAGCACCTCCGCCGAGTGCGCGATCAACCACGGATTGGCGACCGGCGTGGGCCGCACGGGCGAGAACAGGGCGCCCCGCACCTGACGGCTCCCCGGTCCCGTTTCCGGGTCGGCGGGCAAGTCACGAACGAACGCGTTGTCGAAAGTCGGCGATGGCATCGGAAACCCGGGGGGCAGGAGTTGCGAGAGTGCGATCGAGCCGGTCGGCGCCCCGATCCATCGCCGGCGGTGCCGGCGTGCTGCGGCGATCGCTCTGACGAGACATCGGCGCCGGCGCCGAGGTTCCCGTCGATGCCGGGTCGGCGGTGGAAGCACCGACGACTCCAGCGCACTTCCTCGCCGGATTCGTCGTGAGGCCCGGGCGCTCCCGGCAACGATCGCCGCGGTCCGAATCTCACGAATCGAAAGCCATTCGCGGCAAACCGGAGAGCGCTGGTAGCATTCCCGAGTCATAGAATTCCTGCAACCGTTGCAGGAATTGATTCGACAGGGAGACCTCGCGATGCGCTTTCCTACCCCCGCTGTCGCCGCGCTGGCCGTGCCCGCCCTTCTCGCGGCCTTTTCGACACCGGTGTCCGCCGCCACCCTCGTGGCGAGCTACGACTTCAACGACACGCTCGCCGCCCAACAGGTCGCCGCGCCGGCCCTGGCATCGATCGATCCCTTCGGCTTGAACGGGTTCGAGTCCGCCGCCGTCAACGGACAGACGCGGCCGGTCTTCGCCTGGTACGGCTCCGGACAGGACCCGACCCGGAATGCCGGCTTCTCCCTGGACGCCACCGGTCTGGTGGCCTACGACCACTACTCCGTCGCCCTGACGTTCGAATTCACCGAAGGCGCCCGGTTCGGCGGCGGCTGGCGCCGGATCCTCGATACGCAGAACCGGCAATCCGACAGCGGCTTCTACGTGAATCCCGCCGATCGGCTCGAGGCGGTGGAGATTCCCCTGCAGACGCCGGGCAACACGCGCTTCGCGACGCCCGGCTTCCATCAGGTCGTCCTCGCCGTCACCCCCGACGGCGCTCACCAGCGGCTGGAGGCCTATCTCGACGGCCAGCTCGAACTGTCCGCATCCACCGATCTGTTCCGGCTCGACAACGCGAACAATCCGGGACACCTGCTGCACTTCTTCGTCGACAACACCGGCGGCGGCGCCCAGCAGGAGTACGCGAACGGCCGCATCGCCTCGCTTCGCCTCTACGACGGCACCCTGGTGCCGTCCGCGATCCCCGAACCGGCGACCGGCGCGACGATGGCGCTCGGCGCGATGCTCCTGGCAGGATGGGCCCGCTGCCGCTCACGACGCGCCCGGTAGAGCCTCGCCCCGGCGGCACGCATCGAATTCCCGCTTGCCTCGGACGCGCGCCGGGAGGAATCTCGCCCGGACGGCCCGCAGGGTGGCACGCCGGGCGGAGACGTGCCGCCCGTCCGATTCTTCGCTGCGGCACATCCGGAGGAAACCTGCATGGCCAGCAACGCACTGCATCGGGAGGACCGGGGCACCGGCCGCCCGACGCTCGTCTTCATCCACGGCTTCACTTGCAGCCTGTCGGACTGGCGCGAACAGTTCGACGCCTTCTCGGGCGCGCATCGTTGCATCGCGGTGGATCTGCCGGGCCACGGCGCTTCGCCGCCGACGGCCGACGCGACCATCGAAGCCCTGGCCGCCGCCGTCAACGCGTGTCTCGATGTGCTGGACCTGGACGACGTCGTGCTGGTCGGCCACAGCATGGGCTGCCGCATCGCCTCGGAAGCGCGTGACCGGGTCTCGGGTCGCGTCCGCGGCCTCGTCTACATCGACGGGAGCTTCGTCGCAGAGGGCGACGCGGACGCTGCCGTGAAGCGCGCCGCCGATGCGATCGAGCCGATCGGCATGGCGCAATTCGCGGCGAATCTCTACCGCGGCTTCTTTGCATCCAGCACGCCGGCGGCCGTCCGCGACGCGATCCAGGCGCGACTGCCCGGCACCGATTGGGCGTTCGCGCAGCGGCTCTGGCTCGACATGATCCGGTGGGATGCCACCCGGTCGCGGGCGGCACTGGCGCGGATCGGCGTGCCGGCACTCGTGATCCAGTCGACCTACCTCGATGCCCGGTTCCAGCGTGCATCGTTGCCCGTCGGCCACACCACGCCGTGGATGAACGCCGTGGCGCAATCCGTGAAGCGCACGACGACGGTGGTCATCCCCGACATCGGCCACTTCCCGATGCTGGAAGCCCCGCAGGCGACGAACGAGGCGATCCGGCGCTTCGTGCACGACCTGATGCGTCCGTGACCCGGACGTACGGCCGGGCTTGCGCCGAACGGGGACGCGTCGAAAAGCGCCCGCCCGACCCGCGTCAGGCCGGCCGGATCATCTCGAAGATCCGGTTCACCTCGACGTAGTCTCCGCGATAGCCGCACCGCGCAATCGGCCGGGCGCCGGCGGTGTCGAAGACACCGTCCTTCAGGTACGTTGAGTCGATGTGCACGCCGACCACCTCGCCGATCGTGATCCAGGCGTCGATCTCGGCGCCGTCGGCCGTGGCGAGGCGCTGGATGCGGCACAACCGGCATTCCATGGCCGCGATCGCACCACCCACCCGCGGCGCCTTCACGAGATTCGACGGCACCGCCGTCAGGCCGGCCAGCGCGAACTCGTCCACGTCGGGGGCCACCGAAGCCGACGTGGTGTTCATCGCCTGCGCCTGCGCCGCGCCCACGAAGTTGACGACGAACTCGCCGGTCGCCTCGATGTTGTTCAGCGTGTCCTTGCGCATCGCGTTCGTGCTGAAGTACAGCAACGGCGGCACGTCGTTGACGGCGTTGAAGAAGCTGTACGGTGCGAGATTGCGCCGCCCGTCCCGATCGATCGTCGAGATCCAGCCGATCGGTCGGGGCGCGACGATGGCCTTGAACGGATTGTGGGCGAGCCCGTGCCCCGACCGGGGCTCGTAGAAGTAGTCGTTCATGCGTTCCCTGGACGATCGTGAGAGGGGAATCGTTTGCCGTCGGCCCGCGCTCGGCCTTCGAAGCCGGCACCACCCGGCGGGGTCAGGCCAGATCCTCCGGCGTCAGCACGATCGGCGCGCCGTGTGGCGTGCGATCGGCCGCCCTGTGCCACGCCGCTTCATAGCGGCGCAGCGTCTCGCCGGTGGCAATGCCCTTTTCCTGGACGATGCGCTCGATGGCCCGCAGCCAGTGCTGGTAGTAGGTGTCACCGGCATCGGGATCGCCCTGTGCCTGCGCCGCCTTGATCTCGTGCCCGAGGGTCGAGGCCCATTCGTTCCACGTGAACAGCCCCTGGCGATGCAGCGCCAGCGTGATGGCAAAGGCCTGCGCCTGCCACGGTTCCGCGAAGGTCGGATTGCGCTCCCCGGCGGGGATCGCCGCCAGGGCGTCGCGCACGGCTGGCTGCGGTCGGGATTCGGAAGGCATCTCAGTGGCGCCCGGCCGCCCGAAGCCACTGACGCCCCCCGAGGGGGCAGCGACCGAAGGGAGCGTGGGGGATCGTTTCATCTCAGACCGGCTCCAGATAGGGTTCGAAGGCCTCGATCGAAAGGTCGAGGGTCGGATCCGCGTCCGGTCCCCAGATCTCGCGACCCGGGAACGCCACCGTGTAGAGCCACTGCGGATCCTCGCCCCGGCCCGCCACCACGGCATCCGGATAGACGTGGCAGCCGTGGATCGCCTCCACCGTGCCGACCTTGCCCCGTGCGTAGCGGGGCAGCCGTGTGTGACCCTGCGGATGCGCGTTGAGCGTCCGCACCCGGTCGCCGGGGCGGAATCGCGCCTCGCGGGCGGGCGCACGACCGAACGGCGGACGGATGAAGGAAACCGCGACCGTCTCCATCGTCAGCGTCCGCTGCACCGGCTTCGCGGCCCCCGATGCGTGTCCGGTCTCCAGTTCGTCGGCGGTGACGAATCCCTTCTCCACCGCGCTTTGCGTCAGGCCCAGCAGCCAGCGGTGGTAGTACGACACGGACAGGTAGACGCGGGCCGGCAACCGTTCCTGCGAGTCGCGGAACATGTCGAGGTTCCAGGCCCGCGTGTACAGGATCGCCCGCGACAGGGCGAAGACGCGGCCCTCCCACGGCTCGTGGAAATACGGTTCGTCGACCTCCGGCACGACGGGGCCGAACCCCTGCATGCCGCCCATGTCGTGCACACCATTCATGGCCGGTCTCCCGGTTGCTCGGCCACGCCCGTGCCGATCATGCTGTCGCGCGTGACAAGGGCGGCCAGTTGGGCTTCCGACCATCCGTCCGTGCCGGCCGGCCGCTGCGGCACCACCAGATAGCGGGTCTCGGCCGTCGAATCCCAGACGCGGATGCGCATGGTCGCGGGCAACGCCACGCCGAAATCCGCGAGCACGCTGCGCGGATCGATCACGACCCGCGAGCGATAGGGGGCGGACTTGTACCAGACCGGCGGCAGTCCCAGCACGTCCCACGGATAGCACGAGCACAGCGTGCAGACCACCATGTTGTGCTGTTCGGGCGTGTTCTCGACCGCCACGAGGTGATCGCCGATCGGTTCGAACACGCCGCTGTCGGCGATCGCGCGGGTCGCATCCGCCAGCAACGCGGCCTTGAACGCCGGATCGACCCAGGCGCGGGCAACGATGCGCGCCCCCACGTGCGGCCCCACCCGGGTCTCGAAGTGCTCGACGATCTGGTCCAGCACGGCCGGATCGATGTAGCCCTTCTCCGTCAGGATCGTTTCCAGTGCCCGGACACGGCGCTGCACCTCCGACAGATGGGATCCGTGGGCGTCGTCGTGGTCGTGGTCATGATCGGAGTCATCGTGGGTCATCGCGTGTCCTGTCCGCAGCGTTCCGTTCCGGGGGCGCCTTCGTTGCAGGGATCGCGCCGACGGCGCGACGTCGCCTGCCGGCCGATTCCCTCGGCGCGCACGTCGTCAGCGGCAATGGTAGCCGTGATGACCGGTGGCACGCACCCGGTTCGCGGAAATTCGCGCGCGCAGTGCGGATGCCCGACCACGACTCGCCCTTCCCGAGCCGGCCGGGATGCAGGTACTGTCGGATCGCTGCCAGCCGCCGCGTGCGGCGCCCGAAGGATCGTCACGCGCGCGATGCGAGGTCCGGTCCACGCTTCGAAATCCGTCAACCCGGAGCCCCCATGACGAACCCCGCCCGCCCCGCCGCCGCCGTCGAACGCCTCCAGGATTGTCTCGCCGCCGTCCGGCAATGGGACGCGCGGGTGAAGGCCATGATCACGGTCGACGAGGCCGGTGCCACTCGCGCGGCAGAAGCGGCGGACCGCGCGGCCGCCGACGGGCGCTCGCTGGGCCTGCTGCACGGCGTGCCGATCGCCGTGAAGGACAACATCGACACGGCGGGATTGCGGACCACCTACGGCTCGCTGTTCTACGAGCACCACGTGCCCGCGACCGATGCCCCGGTGGTCGAGCGGCTGCGCCGCGCCGGCGCGGTGATCGTCGGCAAGGCGACCCTGCACGAGTTCGCCTTCGGGACCCGCTCGGTCAATCCCGTCATCGGGCAGTGCCGCAACCCGTGGGACGAGCGTCGCATCCCGGGCGGATCGAGCGGGGGTTCGGCCGTCGCAGTCGCGACCGGCATGGCCGAGATGGCGCTCGGCACGGACACCGGCGCCTCGGTGCGCCTGCCGGCCTCGTTCACGGGCATCACCGGGCTGCGTCCGACCACCGGTCGCGTCTCGAATCGCGGCAGCTTTCCGCTGAGTCCGACGCACGACATCATCGGCCCCATGGCCCGCAGCGTGGATGAGGTCGCCCTGCTGTTCGCCGTGATCGCCGGCCACGACGGGCAGGATCCGCACAGCGAACCGCAGACGCTTCCCAACTTCCTGCCGCGGTTGCGCGACGGCATCGCCGGTCTGCGCATCGGGCGTCCGCGCCACCACTACTTCGAAGGCATCGACGGCCCCGTGTCCGCCGCCGTCGACGACGCGTTGCGAACCCTCGAACGCCTCGGGGCCCGGATCGTCGACATCGACGTGCCCGGCGCGGAAACGATTCCCGAATGGTTCCCCGTCATCCTGATTTCGGACGCGCGGGACGTGCATGCGGAACGGCTCGGCCCCGGCAGCGAACGATGGGACCCGCAGACCCTCGATCGACTGGGCCGCGGCGCAAGCTACAGCGGCGCCGACTATGCGCACGCGCTGCGCCTGCGGGAACAGTGGCGGCTGTCTCTCGAGCAGGTGTTCCGGCAGGTCGACGTGATCGCGTCCCCGACCTGTCCCACGGTGGCTCCGCCGGTCGTCGAGTCCCGCAGCCTGTTCGATGCGGCCCGCGCGCTCACGAAGAACCTGGTCGTCGGGCCCTTCGGCGGCATTCCGGGCTTGTCGGTTCCGTGCGGCTTCTCGCCGGAAGGCCTGCCCATCGGCCTCCAGCTCGAGGCGGCGCGCTGGAACGAACCGCTCCTGCTCCAGGCCGGCGCGGCGTATCAGGCGGTCACCGACTGGCATCGGCGCCGCCCGACCGTCAACGCTTGACGATCCCGCGCGCCGCGAACCGGGCCGGATGGACGGGGCGATCGACGCTGCGCGCGTCGCCGAACAGCCTTGCTCAGTGCATAGTCTTTGAAGAAACTTTGACGACGCATTGAACCGACACCATTCCGGTGGTATAGACCTGTCGCTGGAACCTCATCGTTCCGGTCACGAGCGGCCCCGGGCGTCCCTTGCCCTTCTCGAGGCCGCCCCTCCGAATCCTCTTGCGAGTGGAGACCCCCGAATGAACGTCAAATCCCTGACGACCTCGCTGCTGCTGGCAGCATCCTTCGCCTTGCCGGGTACCGGCTGGGCCATCAATGTCATTACCGATAACGCGGGCTCGCCCGGTGCACTCACGCCGGCGGTGGACGAGTTCCGCGGATTGATCGGCGGAAGCCTCAACGCCAACGCTCCCACGAACTTCGTCGGCGGCCGGCGCGAGATCAACTGGGATGCCGTGCCGGACGCGAGCGCCGATCCCAACTTCATCGCCACGAACTTCTTCAACACCGGGGTGGGCGGCCGCGCGCGCGGGCTCGAGTTCCACTCGTCCAACAACCAGTTCATGGTGAGTTCCAAGGCGGCCTCGGGCGAACCCATCGCCTTCGGATCGCCCGGCGACTTCGTGGCATTCAGTGCCGAACGCATGTTCGCGCCGATCGGCACGCTGACGACCGAGATCACCTTCTTCGATCCGGTGCACCCTGCCGTTCGCGCCACGACGAATGCCTTCGGCGCCGTCTTCGAGGATGTCGAGGAACGCGGCGGCAAGATGGTGTTCCAGGATCTGGCCGGCAACGCGCTGCTCTCGCTCGACATTCCGCGGGGCGGCAACGCCGGACTGAGCTTCGCGGGGGCGACCTTCGCGTCGGCCGTCGTGGGCAAGGTGGTGATCACGGTCGGCAACGCCGTGCTCAACGCGGACGGCACGTTCGGCCCCGGCACCGACGGCGTGGTGATGGACGACTTCATCTACGGCGAGCCGGTGCCGGTCCCCGAACCATCGACCTGCGCCATGCTGGGTCTGGGACTGGCGGCGATCCTGCTGGCGCGCCGCCGCCGCACCCGCTGATTGCAGTAGCAGTCATCGCGATCGGGAGGCCGGCCTTGCCGGCCTCTTTCGCTTTCGGCGGACATCGCGAGGGCGAACCGCGGCGCACCCGCGCCGCTGCACCTACAGGTGGCAGTCCTCTCCGAGCAACGCCGTCCGGAAACGGCTGCGCAGATACGGACCGTCGCGGGCGGGCAGTTCCAGGATGCTCGCCACCGAGGGCACCCGCAGCAGCACGAGGAACGGCCCCGTCTCGGTGTAGACCCGTCCTTCCACGGCGTCGAGCTGCGCCTGAGTCTCGACCGTTTCCGCCGTCACGCCGCAGGCGCGCGCCACGCCGGCGAGGTCCACGCCACGGGACGTGTGTGCCTCCTGCAAGCCGGTCTCGGCATAGAGCCCGTTGTCGATCACGACGATCGTCAGATTGGCTGGCTTCCGGACACCGAGGGTCGCCAGTGCGCCCATGCCCATCAGCATCTCGCCGTCGCCCGTGAGCACGACGACGCGCCGCGTGGGTTGCGCGAGCGCGAGCCCCAGACCCACCATCGCCGCGCCGCCCATGGCCCCCCACAGGTAGAACGTCAGCGGGTGGTCGCCGATGCCGTAGGCGTCGGACGTCGGTCCGCCGAGGCCGGTGACCAGCAGCGACTGCCCGCGCCCGCGCAGCAGTTGTCCGACCGAGGTCCGTCGATCCAGCACGCGCCCGCTCATTTCCTGTCTCCCTTCTTGAACATCTTCGTGCCGATGACCTTCTGGCCGATCAGCACGGCCACGGCGCGCGACGTGTGGTAGGCGATGGCCAGGCACGCCCGGACGGTCGGAACGACGTCGTCGGCGTCGTCGACGCGATGCACGAGCACGCCGACCGATTCCAGCGCCGCCTGCGTCCCGCGTCCCATGGTGATCTGCCACGGATTGAACTCGCCCCACTCGCCGCGCATCGTCACGATCATCACGAGCGGGATGCGGCATTCCGCGTTGAGCGACAGCATGTTGATGCAATTGCCCACGCCGCTGGACTGGAGCAGCAACACGCCGCGCTGCCCGCCGAGGAAGGCGCCGGCCAGCATCGCGACGCCCTCCTCCTCCGTCGTCAGCGAGACGGCGTGGATGTCCGGATCGGCGATGCAGCTTTCGATCAGTCGCTTGTGGCCGGCATCCGGCACGTAGGCCACCTGCCGGACGCCGGCTGCCACCAGTTCCTGGTACAGCGCGTCCGGCCACGTCGGTGTTGTCATGAATGGACTCCTTCGAAGAAGCGTCGATTGTGCATGGATTGATCGTGCCGCGACGTTCCGGACGGCGGACTACTCCACCGCATGGATGTCCACGTCGCGCGTTTCCTTCATGAACAGCAGGCAGATCACCGCCGAGACGGCAGCCGTCCCGACCGGGTACCAGAGCCCGGAATAGATGTCGCCGGTGGCGGCCACGATCGCGAAAGTCGTCGCCGGGAGGAATCCGCCGAACCAGCCAATGCCCACGTGGTACGGCAGCGACATCGCGGTGTAGCGGATCCGGGTCGGAAAGATCTCCACGAACATCGCGGCCAGCGGTCCGTAGGTCATCGTGCCGCAGACCATCAGCAGCACGACGATCCCGATGGTCATGGGCAGGTTCATCGCTGCCGGATCGGCCTTGGACGCGTAGCCGGCATGCTTCAGCGCGGCCGCCAGCGCCTCCGTGAACACCTTGCCGCGCTCATTCGCGTCGGCCGCGGTGCCGTCGTACGACTCGACCACCGTCTGCCCGACGTGGATCGCGGCGACGGCACCGGGCGGCGCCGTCCGCGTGTCGAAGCTGAGACCGGACTTCGACAGGCTGCTCCTCGCGATGTCGCACGAGGTCGTGAACTTCGCCGTCCCCACCGGATTGAACTGGAACGAGCAGTTGGCCGGATCCGCCAGCACCACGACGGGCGATTGCTTCTGCGCCGCCTCCAGCGCCGGATTCGCGAAGTGCGTCAGCGCCTGATACATGGGAAAGAACGTGATCACCGCCAGCGTGCAGCCGGCCAGGAACAGCGGCTTGCGGCCGATCCGGTCGGAGAGCGTCCCGAACAGCACGTACAGCGGTGCCGTCACGATGGTGGCCACGACGATGATGACGTTGGCCGTGGCGCCGTCGACCTTCAGCACCTGCGTCAGGAAGAACAGGCTGTAGAACTGCCCCGTGTACCACACGACGGCCTGCCCCATCGCGAGGCCGAAGAACGCGATCAGCACGAGCCTGAGATAGCGCCAGCGCGCAAAGGCTTCGGCGAGCGGCGCCTTGGACAGCGTGCCCTCGGTCTTCATGCGCAGGAATGCCGGCGACTCGGACAGCTTCAGCCGGATCCACACCGAGATGCCGAGCAGCACGAGGGAGAACAGGAACGGGATCCGCCACCCCCACTCGGCGAAGGAGGTTTCCCCGAGGCTCAGGCGCAGGATCAGGATGATGCCCAGCGCGAGCAGCAGACCGAGCGACGCGGTCACCTGGATCCACGAGGTCCAGGCCCCGCGCTTCCCGTGCGGCGCGTGCTCCGCCACGTATGTGACCGCCCCCCCGTATTCGCCGCCGAGCGCCAGCCCCTGGATCATCCGCACGCCCACGAAGATGATCGGTGCCAGCAGCCCGAGCGTGCCGTAGCCCGGCAGCAGGCCGATGACGAAGGTCGCGGCGCCCATCAGCACGATGGTGACGAGGAACGTGTGCTTGCGGCCGACGAGATCGCCGAGTCGGCCGAACACGACCGCCCCGAGCGGCCGCACCGCGAAGCCCGCGGCAAAGCTCAGCAGCGTGAAGATGAAGGCGGCCTGCGGGTTCACGCCGGAGAAGATGTGCCTGCTGATCTCGCCCGCGAGCGCCCCGACGAGGAAGAAGTCGTACCACTCGAAGGCCGTGCCGAGCGACGAGGCCAGGATCACCCTGCGTTCGTCGGCGGTCATGCCCGCATTCGATGAATCGGCCGTGCGATGGTTCATGGCAGTCCTCAAGGTGATGGCCCCGGCCCGGTGGTGCCGCCGCGCCTCATCGGGACCCCGGCGCGCGGCGCCAGAAGATGTCCAGCAGGAAGAACCCGAGCGCGGCCGCCAGCAGACCGGGCCAGACCGGCAGCCAGGTCCATTGCCCGTCTCCGTGCTCGGCAAAGATGTCGGCGGCCTTCGGCTCGAAGACGCCGCCCGTCTGCTCGCTCAGCGCCTTCAGCGTGACGACGTCCGGCGGCAGCGCGCGAAACTCGTCGGACCAGGCGTACGTGAGGGAGCGGCTGCCGACCGCCCGGACCTCGGCCGGGGTCAGTCCCCCGCCGCTGACCAGCTCGAACCGATACGGCGCGCTGCGGCCCGCCTCGATCGGCACGCGCGCCGCGTACTGTCCGGGGGCCGTGGGACGCAGCGCCAGCCTCGTCTCGACACCCGCCGGATCGGTCACGCGCAGTGTCGGCGCCAGGCCGCTGCGGTAAGCGTGATCCGCGCCGAGCGCCCGCAACGCCGCCACGGCTTCCTGCCCGGCACGCGTCACCCGCAACGTGAGATCGCCGTCCGTGTCGCGGGGAATCGTGTCCCGCACCACCTGCGCCCAGAAGCGGCCGTAGCCCGGCCAGCCGAGCCAGTCCGCGGACCAGCGGTTCTTGACGTCGGACAGGAACGCCACGGTCTTGCCGAGGCCGTAGTGCGTGGTGACGAGGAGCGGCTTCTCCTTCGGTCCCCGGAGGATCACGTCGGCGAAGGCCTTCGACCGCGCCGCCACCATGCCGCGCAGCGCCGGCCCGGCACCGAAGTCGACCCCGGAGAGCGCGGCCGCGCGACGCACCACGGTCGGCCTGAACGGTTCCTCCACCAGCGATTCACCGAGCAGCCGCCGTGTCTCGGTGACGAACAGCCCGGGAATCTCGGCGTCGCTGGCGGCCACGTAGCCCTTGCCGCGCCCGATCGCCGCGATGTCCTTCATGAGCGGCAGATTCGGTCTGTCGCCGAGCGCCACCGTGGACACCGTCACCTTCTCGAGCGCCAGTTCGGCGATCAGGGTCTCGATCGCCCCCGGTTCGGGCAGGGCGTCCGGCGCATCGATCTTCGGCGGCGTGATGCCATCGCGGCGCATCGTCTCTTCGCGCCCCCGCATGATCGTCGCGTGGATTTCCTGCGCGTTCGGACTCTCCGTCGTGCCGGGCGGCGGCTGGAGCGTGATGCCGTCGGACAGCAGGATCACGTGGCGCGTCGAAGCCTTCGAACCGGCGAGCAGCCGCCGGGCCTCGACCAGCGCCGGGTACAGGCTCGTCTGCCCGCGCGCCGTCATGCTGGAGATCAGATCCTCGGCGCGCCGCTTGTTGCCGACCGGCGCGAGCGGAACGACCTCGTGCGGGCGCGAATCGAACGCCACCACCGCGAGGCGATGCCGGGCCTCCAGCAGATCGAGCGTCGACAGCGCGGCGGTCTTCGCGAGTTCGAGCTTGCGTCCCCGCATGCTGTGGGAGCGGTCGATCAGGAGCACGAGATCGAGATCGCGCCGCTTGCGCTTCGCTTCGAAGCGGACCGGGAGCACCTTCTCGAGCGAACTGCCCGCGAAGCCGTCCTCGCCGTAGGTGCTCTCTCCCGCCACGAAGACGAGCCCGCCCCCCTGCTCGCGGACGAAGGTCTCGAGCGCCCGGCCCGTCCTTCCCTCGACGCTCGGCATCAGGACGTCGCTGAGGATCACGGCATCGGCACGGCCGAGGGTCGACAGGTCCGTCGCCAGGGATTCCGCGCTCGCGACGACGACATCGATGTGGTGCGCACGCAGCGCGTCGGCCAGGTAGTGCGCGCTCTCGGGCAGCCCTTCCACGTACAGCACCCGGGGCGCTGCGCCGACCTGGACGATTTCGGTCAGCGTGTCGTTCCCGGCGAACCGGTCGTCCGCCGCCCGGATCGACGCGGTCAGCGCAGTGGCCTCCGGCTCGCTCAGCGCCGTGTCGAACGCGACTTCGTTGTGGCCTGCCGCGAGCGTCAACGACACGACGCCCAAGCGCCGCTTGCCGCTGTCGAGCTGCACCCGCGCCGCCATGGGCGTCAGCGAACGGACGGAGACCCGGACGGTCACCGGTTCGTGCTGGCGCACGCCGGGCGGAACGGCGATCTCCTCGACCCAGGCGTCACGCTCGACCGCCACTGCCGCCGGGACCGTGTACACCCGGATGCTCTCCGCCTGGAGTCGAGGCAGCATCCGCCACAGATCGCCCCGCGTCGGATTGCCGTCCGTCACGAGCACGAGCCGGCGCGCATGCGGCGACGCGAAGCCGAACGCCGCGGTCCGCAGGGCTTCCTCCAGATCCGTCACGCCCTGCGCGATCGCGCCCGACGCTGCCGATCGATCGCCCGACGACACGGCGACCGCCGCTACCTCGTCGAGGGATTCGACGAGCTTCGCGTGGTCCGCGAACACGACATAGCGCGCCTCGGCCGGCTGATGCCGGGCATTGATCGAGCGAATCCACGCCAGCGTGCGCGTGAGGAATGCCGACGACACGCTGCGCGAGACGTCGATCGCGTACACGACCGACACCGCCTGACTGCGTTCGGCGATGCGCGGCTGCGCGACGGCCACCACCACCAGCGAGACCGCGACCGTTCGCAGGACGGTGGCCCCGAACAGGCGCCGGCCGGCATGACGTGCGCGGTCGTGCCACGCCAGGGCCCACACGACCGGCAGGAGCAGCAGCAACCACAACGCCTGGGCATGGACGAGCGTCACGGACGCCTCACCGCGCCAGGCGGCGCGTGTACGCCGCCCATTCGACGAGCAGGAGCACCAGCCCGATGATCGCCAGCACCGACCAGCGTTCCAGCGGCAGCCGCGTCGGTGACACGACCGCCGGCGTTGCCGACCCGTAGCGCGTCCGATTGATCTCGACGTTGGCGGTGTCGACGGCACCGGCCACCACCCGCACCCGCCCGTTCGCTGCCCGCACGGTGTAGATGTCCGGCCGCTCGGCCTCGAAGAGCGTCTGCCCGGGCAGGTGACGGCTCGCGACGATCTCGCCGCGACCGTTGCGAACGTCGCCGCGATCCAGCGGCACGCGGTTCGCCCCCAGGCCACCGAGGATCACGGGGTCCGTGCGCGACAGCGTCGAGATGGCATTGCCCAGAAACACGGGGAAGCCGGGCTGCAGCGGCAGGTTGGACTCTCCGGGCTGGAACCCGACCGCCACCCACGGTGCGCCGCTCTGCCCGGCGACGACGAGCGCACCGGCCGCATTCCGGGCCACGGCCTTCGCCCCCGGCGGGAGCCGGCGCCAGACGGACGCGCGCTTCACCGTGACATCGTTCCACGCGACACCGGCCGCGACGGGGCTCGCGCGATCCCAGTCAGCGATGGACGTCGCGCCGCCTTCGTACGCTCCGCCCGGCAGCCACGACGCGCCTGCAGGGCGGAACAGCAAGGCTCCGGCCGCCGGTGGCGTCGCCGGTGTGAATCCGTCGAAGACGAAGACGTCCGCCCTCAGCCCATCCCGATAGCGGGCCGGCGCAATGACGTCGATCCGCACGCCCGGCAAAGCCGCGAGCGAGTCGGCGAGCATCGAGTTCCCGCGCGAGACGAGCAGCACCTGTTTCGGTCGATGCGCCGCGACGACGGTGTAGGCGATGTCGTCGTTCGGCAGTGCGTCCCCAGGGCTGAGCGCCGCGGCCGCGAGGACGCCCCCCTCGAAGGCCGACACATCGTACGTGGCGTCGATCCGCTCCCCGGGACCCATCCGCAGGAACTGCGTGAGGACGAATCCGGCGTCACCCCGCACACTGAGCCGCACCGGTTTCTCGACGGGGGACGCGTTCACGACCTGGACCAGCGCCTCGACCCGCGTCGGATCCGCCGGCAGCGCCCGCGTCACGAGTCCCGTCACCGCGACGTTGTCGGCCGGCTCGAAGACCGAGTGCACGATCGCGCCGGACGGCGGGCCGAGCGCCGCGACGCCATCGCTGACGACGTGCACCTCCAGCCCCGGCACCGACGGAAGCGGCGGCACGAATGCCCGGCCGGTCGGCGCGACGGCAATGCGTTCGAGCGCGGCGAGCGCATCCGCCGGCGCCAGGAAGCCCGTCGAGGGAGCGCGCCCCATGCTGTCGAGGATCATGACCGTGCCGCCCGCCTCGCGGACGACCCCCTGCGCCACCGCACGCGCGTGCGCCCAGCGGGTGAGCCCGTCGCGCGTGCGGGTCGCCATCGAGGGATGGTTGTCGACGATGACGACGACGCGGCGCGTCACGTCTCCCGTGCCCTGCACTTCGGGCCGCGACAACGCGACGGCCAGCAGCAGCCCGATCGCCAGCGAGAGCAGGAGCGACAGCCACCAGCGCCACGACGCCTGCCGTTGACCGGACACCCTGGCCGCGGCCTCCCACAGCAGCGTCGACGACACCACCTGACGACCGGCGCGCGGCTTCAGACGGTGCAACGCCACGATCAGCACGGCGACGACCGCGAGCAGCACGGTACCGAGCACGGGAGAGGACACGATCGACGGCATGGTGACTGTGCGCGGCGAGACCCGGGCGATGCCGGGGCTAGCGTTGCCCTCCTGCCGCGCGGTTCGGATCGGGTTCGCGTCGATGCCGTGCGAGGGTGTAGCGCTTCACGGCCTCGCGATATTCGAGCGGCGAACGTTCTGCGGCCGTCGCGTCCTCGGCACCGGCACGCGACACCGCCTGACCGGACGACAGTGCGACGCGGGCGGCCTGTGCGCGGGTCGCGGCGTAGAACGATTCCTCGGTGCCCGCGGGATCCTCGTCGCCGTTGTTCTCATCGGACGGCGTCGCATTCACCTGCACCGACTTCAACTGCACGGCGAGCCGCTGGGTCCTGCTGCCCAACACGGTGTCGTCGACCGGCGGGGGCGCGGCATTGCCCGTGGGTTGGTCGCCCTCGCCGGACCCGGCCGTGCTCGTGTTGATGCGGCGACCCATGGCGCCGCCGCTCACATTGGCGCGCCCGGCGCCTTCGGTGCTGTCCGCCTCGCCATGCACGGCATCCCGGCCGCCGGTGCTGCTGCGGGACAGCGCGCGCAGCGACGTGTTCACGGCGTCCTCGCCCGGCGTCTGTTCGCGCCGCGCCCCGCGCTGCGCATCCGCATCGTCCTGCCTCAGTTCACGATCGAGCTGCGCCGTCGGGCGGTCGCCGTCCGGCACGGCCGGCGATCTCGCGGCGCCGGGCGCGTTCTCCTCCTGCTGGAGGAGCGCCGACAGGCGCGCGAGGATGTCCTTCGCCATCGTGTCGTTCATCTGCTCGCCGGGCGTGTCGATCGCACCACTGCCGCCATCGATCTTCGCGGCGTCGCGCGTCGCACGCAGGGCCCGCGCAGCGGCCCTCGCGTCCCGGGCCGCGATGGCCTCCGCGAGGGACTGCCCCGCCGGTCGTCCGACCAGGTCCTTCGCCAGGGATTCGACCTGCTGCCACCATGCCGTCCCCCGCTCGCGTTGCGCGGCGTTCGGGCCACGGCCATCGGCGCCGTCGGCAGGCCGTTCCGCTTCGACGGCAGTCGTCGCCTCGCGGTCGGGGGCGATACGCCCGTTGGCCAACGGGCCGACCTCGGGCTGCCGCTCGCCCGGCGGATCGACCGGCCACGCCGCGGCTCCGCCGGCGATGACGATCGCCACCGCCGTGATCGCGAGGGCGGGCCGCGGGATCCGGAGCGGGAACAGCGTGCGCAGATCGAGCGCACGGGCCGCGTCGGCAGCGCGTCCCAGGTGCAGGTCGACGAGACCGCCGGAGACCGCCGTGCGGGCAAACCACTGGGCGCTGAGCAACTCGTCGTGCAGGCCCGCCCGGGCATCGGCCGCGGCGGCCACGTCTTCCAGCGCGGGTCGGCGAAACGTTCGCACTGCGACGACGATCACGACGGTCAGCGCCGCCAGCACCAGCAAGGGCCGCAGGGCCGTCGTCACCGGCACCGCCGTCCCGCCGCGCCGCAGGATTTCGTGCAGGGCGACCACCGCGGACACGCCGGCGATTCCCCACGCGCCTTCGCGCAGACACTGTTGGCGCCACGCGCGCTTCGCGGCGCCGCGCAACCACTCCAGCAACGAATCGCGCGGCGACATGGCGGCGTCAGCCTCCGGCGCTTCCGGCGATGCGGCGGTCGAATGCGGCGACGGCTGACCGTATGATCGCGCTGTCCCGTCCCGCTGCCCCGGAGAAGCCCCGATGAATATTTCCGCGTTCGTGCCGGCCGCGATCCGTGCGGGCCTGGCCCTCGTGACCGCGCTGGCCTTCACCGGCGCGCACGCCGCCGGCAAGCCCCACATCGTCTACCTCCTGGCCGACGATCTGGGGTGGAAGGACGTGGGCTTCCACGGCAGCAAGCTGCGCACCCCGACGCTCGATCGTCTCGCGGCCGGCGGCGCGATGCTCAACGCCTTCTACGTGCAGCCGTACTCCAGCCAGACCCGTGCCGCGGTGCTGACCGGCCGCTATCCGATGCGCTACGGCCTGCAATCGTTGTCGATCACCCGGAGCACGACGTTCGGCCTGCCGACGGAAGAACGCACGCTGGCGCAGTCGCTGAAGGAGGCCGGCTACCGCACGGCCTTCGTCGGCGACTGGCTGCTCGGTCATGCGAAGCCCGAGTTCTGGCCCACGCACCGGGGCTTCGACACGTTCTACGGTTCGCTCGCCGGCACGCCGGACAGCCGCCTGCGCAAGGAGGCGAAGTCCGATTGGCGTCGCGGCGACCGCGCGATCAACGACACCGGCTACGTGACCGACCTGCTCGCGAAGGAGGCGGCCGCGCTGATCCAGCGGCACGATGCGGCCGCGCCGCTGTTCCTGATGGTGTCGTTCAACGCGCCGTCCCGCTACGGCGACGAACCGCGTGCCCTGCTCGACACGTACGCCGCCCTCGGCGACGACGCGCTGCGCAGCTATGCGGCCGCGGTCACCGGACTCGACACGGCCATCGGCGAAATCGTCAGCGCGCTCGAGAAGCGGCAGATGCTCGGCGACACGGTGATCGTCTTCCACAGCGACAACGGCGGCGCGGTACCCACGCGCTTCGCGACCGCGGATGGCGACGTGCGTCATCCCGCCGCCGACAACGGGCCGTTCCGCGAGGGCAAGGGCAGTCTCTACGAAGGCGGCGTGCGTGCCGTGGCGCTGGCGCACTGGCCCGGCCGGATCCCGCCCAAGACCATCGTCACCGACCCGCTGCACGTCACCGATCTGCACGTGACCCTGCTCGGGCTGGCGGGCGTCACGCCCGCGCCGGCTCCGGAGCGCAAGCTCGACGGCGTGGACGTCTGGCCCGTCATCGCACAGCGCCAGCGCACCCCGCGCAAGGACCTGCTGCTGAACGTGGAGGCGTTTCACGGAGCCGTGCGCATGGGCGAGTGGAAGCTCATCGTGCATGCCGCGTTGCCGGCGAAGATCGAACTGTTCGACATCTCGAACGACCCCGACGAGGCCGACAACCAGGCGGCCACGTATCCCGATCGGGTGAAGGAACTGCTCGAACGACTCAACGCCCATGCCTACGATATGGCCCCCTCGCTGATTCTCGAATCGCTCTCGACCGTGACGAGCCCGGCGCTGTGGCGCCCGAACCCGCCGAAGCGGTTCTGAGCCCGCGCGATGCCCCGGCGCCCGCGCGTGACGCGACCTACCGGGGCGCCTTGTCGTAGTCGCCCAGCTGTTCGCGTGCGCTCTCGAGCAGGCGCTTGATCTTCACGCCCCCTCGTTCGAGGGCGCGCGCCTGCGCATCGATGGCGGTCCGCGCCGCCTGCTGCCACTTGCCGCGTTCGTCGGCCGTGACGACCCGGATCACATCGCCGCGATCGACCGCCGCCTTGCGTGCACGCGCCGCCGCCGTGTCCATGACGCGGCCCAGCCAGGCCGCCGTCTCCGTGCCGCTGTTGCCATCGAACACCGCCTTCAGGTCGTCGGCCAGGCCGCGGAAGCTGCCCGCGCTGACGGCGAAGACGTACACGGTGCACGACAGACCCGGTTGCCCGACGCCGAACTCCGTGTGGGCGCGCGCGAGGGGATCCACGCCGTGCGGCGCGAGTTGCGACCACGGCAGGACGACCCCGTCGACAGTGCCGGCCTGGAGTGCTTCCGCCATGCGCGCAGGGTCGGTCTCGACCGGCGTCGCGCCCATCGCGGCGAGCACCGCGCCATCGGCCGTCGACGCGATCGCGACGCGCCGTCCCGCGGGATCCGAGCCCTCGGGCGCCCTGCTCCAGTGCAACTGCCCGGGATCCCCGACGTGCACGGCAATGACGCGCGTGCCGTCGAAATCGCGATCGGGCAGATCGTTGATGCGTGCGTACTCGGACGCCGCGCGGCTGGCGCCCGTCGCGCTTCGGACCATGAATGGGAACCCGAGCACCGTGAGCGCGGGCAGGTGATCGGCCGCAACGCGCACCGGCCCCCACACCACGTCGGTTCCGCCGTCGCGAGCCTGGTCGTACAGCGACTCGGCCGATCCGCCGAGCGTCGACGACGCGTGCGGATGGAACCGGATCCGACCGCCGGCCTCCGCCTCGACCTTCTGCACCCAGGGCGCGAGGAACTCCTTGTGAAACGCGGATTCGGCCGGCAACGGATGGTGGAGGTCGAGCGAGACGCCATGCGCGGAAGCGCGAAGCGCGGGGAACACCGCCAGACCCGGCAGCAGGCTCAGGAGCCGGCGCCGCGATGTCGACATTGCCATGGCGGTCCCGTCACTCCTCGGATTGGACCGATTCGAGGAACGTGTAGATCTTCCAGAGCGTCTCCTCGCTCAGCACGCCTTTCCACACCGGCATGCCCTTCTCGAGCCGGCCGTTGTTGACCGTCCTGTAGAAGGTGGTGATCGCGTCGTCGCCATAGCGCAGATTGAGGCGGCGCAGATCACGCGGCCGCTCGCCCTGCTCGGCCCACTGGCCGTGGCAATGCGAGCAATACTGGTTCAGCAGGCTCCCGCCTTCCGAGGCGATGGCCTTGTCGCCGGCGAACGGGTTCTTGGGCCGGTCGTCGCCGTGCGCGGCGCCGGAAACACACGCCGCGGCGACGAATAGCGCCACGTGTCGGATCAGGGCAAGGCTGGACTTCGCTGCCACGGTTCTTCTCCTACGCTCGGTCGATCGCCGTCGCGCCACTGCGCGGCGTTCCCCCCGACCGTCGTCCCTTCGAGGTGGACGTGATGATTCGGTCCCTGAAAAAAACGGCGGAGCTCGTCGCTCCGCCGTCTTCCCGGGTGTCTCGCGGATGCCACGGACCCCTTACAGCGCGAACACCATCAGGATGCCGCCTTCGGGGCTGGCTTCCGTCATGCGCTGACCGATCTTGCCGAAGAACGAGGGCGGTCCCTTGAGGCGGCCGGCCACGACGGCCACGTACTGCTTGCCGTCGATGGTGTAGGTCACCGCGCTCTGCGTGATGCCCGTGCCGACGCGGAACTGCCACAGCACTTCACCGGTCTTGGCGTTGACCGCCTTGAACATCCCTTCCAGGTTGCCGTAGAACACCAGCCCGCCCGCCGTGGACATCGCACCGCTCGCCCACATCAGGTCTTCCTTGATGGACCACGCCTTCTTCTTGGCGACCGGATCCCAGGCGATGAACTCGGCGAGGTTCGACCCCGTCGCGCCGGCCTTGCCCAGATCGAACTCGGAGGCCAGGTAGAACTTGCCGGGGGTGTATTCCTCTTCGCGGTTGGCGATGTCCATGCACATGTTGAACGCGGGCAGATAGACGAGCCCGGTCTGCATGCTTTAGGACATCGGCGACCAGTTCTTGCCGCCGATGAGGTTCGGGCACACGTTGCGGGCCCACTTCCCGAGTTGCGGACGCTTCTCGTTGTTGGCCGCCTCGACCGGCTTGCCGGTCTCGAGATCCACGTGCGTGGCCCAGTTCACCGTCACGAACGGATCCGCCGCCACGACCTTGCCGGTCTCCCGGTTCAGCACGTAGAAGAAGCCGTTGCGGTCGGCGTGCATCAGCGCGGGCACCTTCTTGCCGCCGATGTTCAGATCGGTCAGCACGCCTTCATTGATGCCGTCGTAGTCCCACGCGTCGTGCGGCGTGTACTGATAGCCCCATTTGATCTCGCCGGTGTCGGCGTCGAATGCGAGCTGCGACGAGGTCCACAGGTTCGAATACTGGCCGTAGTCGCTCGAATCCGTGCCGCGGGTTTGTGCGCCCCACGGACCGGCATTGCTCGTCGACCAGTACACCAGGTTGCGCTGTGCGTCGTACGAACCCACGCCCCAGGTGGAGCCCGCACCGGTCTTCCAGGAATCCCCCTTCCACGATTCGTTGCCGGGTTCGCCGGTGCCGGGGATGGTGTACGTGCGCCACACCTGCTCGCCGGTGGACTGCTTGTAGGCGGTGACGAAGCCGCGGATGCCGTACTCCCCGCCGGCGATCCCGGTGATGACGAGATCCTTGACGATGAGCGGCGCGGAGGTGATGGCATGGCCCTTCTTGTAGTCGGCCACGGTCACGGTCCACTTGCGCTTGCCCGTCTTGGCGTCGAGCGCCTCGAGCTTCGCGTCGAGCCGGCCGTAGAACACCATGCCGTTCGCGACCGCGACGCCGCGGTTGTCGAGACCGCAGCACACGGTCGACATGTAGTCGCCGGGCAGTTCGGGCTGGTAGACCCACTTCTTCGCGCCCGTCTTCGCGTCGAGGGCGAACACGTAGCGCGGGCCGGTGGAACTCGTGACGTACATCGTGCCGTCGACGATGATCGGCGTGGACTCCTGGCTCTCCAGGGTGCCCATGGAATGCACCCAGGCCACCTTGAGGTTCTTCACGTTGCCGGTGTTGATCTGGTTCAGCGTGCTGTAGCGGGTGTTCGCCGCATCGGCCCCGTACTGCGACCACTCGCTGCCCGCCTGCGCCATCGCCGAGCCCGACGTCGCCGCCATCACCGCGACGGCGCATGCGCCCAGCAGATTCCGCTGGAAACTCTTCATGACTTACCTCCCGATTCGTTGCGTTTTTGACTCACGGACTCACGAACTCCCGACACCCGCCATGACGTGTTGATCTTGTGGAACGAGAAACGAGTGACGGATCGACGATTGCAAAGTTGCCCCCGTCTGTCAACGAGCGCGCGGCCCGATGTAACCATTTCGTTTCTTCGCTCCGGTGCTGATACGCTCCGGCGGTGACGACACCGGCATGACGCCGCGCGCATCGCACGCAGCGCAACATGCCAGACCCTGAGAGGCGCCGCGCGGCGTCCCTTCGCCGCGACGCAACACGCGTCGGCTCCGCGGGCCCGCCGACGCCCCGCCTGCAAGGCCGACGCCGCGCGGGATCCCGACAACCGATGTTCCCTGCCCTGGGGCGACCGATGCTGAACTGGTACCACGAATTGCAGGACACCGAACGCAGGACGCTGATCGCCGCCTTCGGCGGCTGGGCCGTGGACGCGTTCGATTTCATGATCTACACGTTCCTGATCCCAACGCTCATCGCCGCGTGGAGCATGACCAAGGGACAGGCGGGGCTCATCGGCACCGTGACGCTGATCCTCTCTGCCGTCGGTGGCTGGCTGGCCGGCATCCTGGCCGATCGCTACGGGCGCGTGCTGATGCTGCAGGTGACGATCGCGTGGTTCGCCGTCTTCACCTTCCTCTGCGGCTTCACGCAATCCTTCGAGCAGCTGATGCTGACGCGCGCGCTGCAGGGGCTCGGCTTCGGCGGCGAATGGGCCGTGGGCTCGGTGCTCGTCGCGGAGATGATTCGCGCGGACCACCGCGGCAAGGCGGTGGGCACGGTGCAGAGCGGCTGGGCCGTCGGCTGGGGCGTGGCCGCGCTCGCGTTCACCGTGCTGTTCATGCTGCTGCCCGAACAATGGGCGTGGCGGGTGCTGTTCTGGGCCGGTCTCGCGCCGGCCCTGCTGGTGCTGTATGTGCGTCGCAACGTCAAGGAGCCGGCGGTGTTCCTGCACACCCGGGCGCGGGTGCAGACGGAAGGCGGACACTTCCTCGAGATCTTCAGCCCGGCCCTGCTGCGCACCACGGCGTTCGCGAGCCTGATGACGCTCGGCATGATGATCGGCTACTACGCCGTGACGTTCTGGCTGCCGACCTACCTGAAGACCGTGCGCCATCTGTCGGTGCTCGGCACGGGCCTGTACACGACCGTGATCATCGTCGGCTCGTTCGTCGGCTACGTCGTCGCGGCCTATCTGTCCGATCACATCGGCCGCCGCAGGACCTTCGTCGTGTTCGCCGCGTGCTCCGCCGCGATCGCCGTCGTCTACACGCAGATGCCGATCGACGACACGACCATGCTGATCCTCGGCTTTCCGCTCGGGTTCTTCGTCTCGGGCAACTTCAGCGGCATGGGCGCGTTCCTCGCCGAACTGCTGCCCAGCCGCGTGCGCGGATCGGGTCAGGGCTTCATCTACAACGTGGGCCGCGGGCTGTCCGCCTTCACGCCGTATCTCGTGGGCCGGCTGAGCGACACGGTCGGGCTGGGTCAGGCCATCGCCGTCGTGGCGGGCACCGCGTTCGCGACGGTCATCGTGATGGTGGCGGTCCTGCCGGAGACCCGCGGCAAGGAACTCGCCGCCTACGATTGAGAACGCCGTGGCCGCACGGAGACTCGTCCGCGACCGGTCGTTCTCGACGGACGATGCGGCGCGCAATGTCCCTGCCCGATGGCCCGGGGCCGCGTTCAGGGGTCGCGACCCGATCAAGCACTTCCGATTGCCCGGCACGGTTCCTCCCGCGTCGCCCGCCTGGCACTGCGATGTTCCGGGGGGCAGGATGGCCTCTTGCCGGAGCCGTGTCGTCGACGTCGTTGCGCGGTGCGGATCGTTCCCGGGAGCGGTCCGTCGACCTCGCAACCAAGGCGTCGATGGCGACATAATACAATTTTGCATACAATTTAGCGCATGAAGAATTCGGTGTCCACCCCCCGGAAGACGACCCGCCGCGCCCCCGTCCGCACGCCCCAAGCGCCTCCGGTCCAGGAGCCGCAGGCCGCCCGCTACGAGTGGGTCGTCGAGCAGATCCGCGAGAAGATCTACCGCTACGAACTGAGCCCCGGCGACTGGATCGACGAGCAGCGTCTCGCCGAGGAACTGGGCGTGAGCCGCACGCCGCTGCGCGACGGCCTCAAGCTCCTGGCCGCCGAGGGGCTGGTCACCGTCAAGCCGCGCCGCGGCTGCTACGTCACCAAGCTCACCGATGCGGACGTCGACGAGATCTTCGAACTGATGGCGCGGCTCGAAGGCTGGTGCGCATTCGAGGCCGCTTCGCGGCTCGACGACGACGCGCTCCGGGAACTCGAAACCATGCATCGGGACCTGGAGGTCCGCGCCGCTGCGCACGACGCGGGTCGGTACCACGAGAAGAACGTCGAGTTCCATGCGGCCATCCAGCGTCTGTCCGGCAATCGGTGGCTCGCCAACGTCGTGGCCGAACTGCGGATCGTGATGCGGCTCGCGCGGGTGCAGACACTGCGCTATCCCGGCCGGTTCGAGACCTCCATCGACGAACACCGCGCCTTGATGGAAGCGTTGCGAGCCCGCTCGCCCAGGCGCGCCGAGGCGGCGATGCGCGAGCACCTGTTGAACCAGCTCGACGTGCTGCACAAGCTGGGGGGAAGAACGTGAGGACGTGAAGGCGTGACGGGGTGAAGTCGTGAAGGAGCACTCATGCGACCTCGTACTTCGCCGCTTGCCTCGCCCTGTCCCCGCGGCGCCGGGAGCGGGCGACACTCCACGTCTCCCTGCCCTCACACCTTCACATCTTCACGCCAAAGAATGGAGTCCCAATGCCCTACGCACTTTCCGATGACGTGAGACTCTACGTCGAGGATTCCGGATCCGGCGTCCCGATCGTGTTCGTTCACGAACTCGCGGGCGACTACCGCTGCTGGGAGCAGCAGGTCCGCTTCCTCGGACGCCGCTACCGTTGCATCACGTACAACGCCCGCGGCTATCCGCCGTCGGATGTCCCGCCGTCGCCGGACGCCTACAGCCAGCGGCAGGCCGTGGAGGACATCGCGAACGTGATGCGTGATCGCGGCATCGACCGCGCGCACGTCGTCGGGCTCTCGATGGGCGGGTACGCCACGCTCAATTTCGGCATCGCGTATCCGGAGAAGGTCCGCTCCCTGGTCGTGGCGGGGGCCGGGCACGGTTCGGATCCGGACAAGCGCGAGGCGTTCTTCGCCGACTGCACCGACCTCGCGGAACGCATCCAGCGGCTCGGCATGGCCGAAGGCATCCGGCACTACGCCAACAGCGCCGTGCGCCGCCGGTACCGCGAGAAGGACCCGCGCGGCTTCGACGAATTCAACGGCTACTTCGGCGAGCATTCGCCGCTCGGCACGGCGCTCACGATCCGCGGCTGCCAGATGCGCCGACCGACCGTGTACGAACTCGGCGACCGGCTCGCGGCCCTGACGATGCCGGTGCTCATCATCACCGGGGACGACGACGCGCCGTGCCTGGCGCCGGCGCTGTACCTGAAGCGCACGATCCCCGACTCGCAGCTCTGGGTCGTGCCGCGCACGAGCCACCCCATCAATCTCGAGGAGCCCGACGCGTTCAATCGCACGCTGCTCGACTTCTTCACCTCCATCGACGGAAGGGCCTGACCCATGGATCTCGAACTCGGCGGCAAGCGCGTCGTCATCACCGGCGGTTCCCGCGGCATCGGCTTCTCCTGCGCGCAGGGGTTCGCGCGCGAGGGCTGCGCGCTCGACCTCGTCGCCACGTCGGCCGAGGCGCTCGACAAGGCCGTCCGGCAACTCCGCGGCGAAGGACATGCCGACGTGACCGCCCATCGCGCCGACCTGAGCCGCCGCGAGGCGGTCGAAGCGCTCCGGCCGCTCGTCGCCGCCGCCGACATCCTCGTCAACAACGCCGGCGCGATCCCGGGCGGCGGGTTGCAGCAGATCGATGCGCAGCGCTGGCGCGACGCCTGGGAACTGAAGGTCATGGGCTACGTCGATCTGACCCGCATCGCCCTCGACGCGATGATGACCCGCGGCCGGGGCGTCATCGTCAACGTGATCGGCGTCGCGGGGGCTGCCCCCCGTCACGACTACATCTGCGGCTCCACCGCCAACGCGGGGCTCATCGCCTTCACCAAGGCGGCCGGCGGCTACAGCACGCAGCAGGGCGTGCGCGTGGTCGGCGTGAATCCGGGACCGACCGAGACCGACCGCCTCGTGAACCTCTACAAGAGTCGCGCGGCCGCCGCCTTCGGCGACGAATCGCGCTGGCCGGAACTCCTGACCAATCTGCCGTTCGGCCGTCCCGCCCACGCGGACGAGATGGCGGACCTCGTCGTGTTTCTCGCCTCCGCGCGGGCGTCGTACCTGAGCGGACTGGTCATCGACGCCGACGGCGGCGCGATGTACCGCTGAAATGAAACGCAACGATCCCCCACGCTCCCTTCGGTCGCTGCCCCCTCGGGGGGCTCAGTGGCTTCGGGCGGCCGGGCGCCATTGCGTCAACCCCCCACGCTCCCTTCGGTCGCTGCCCCCCATGGGGGCTCAGTGGCTTCGGGCGGCCGGGCGCCATTGCATGAACCCCCCACGCTCCCTTCGGTCGCTGCCCCCTCGGGGGGCGCAGTGGCTTCGGGCGGCCGGGCGCAATTGCATGAACCCCCCACGCTCCCTTCGGTCGCTGCCCCCTCGGGGGGCTCAGTGGCTTCGGACGGCCGGGCGCCACTGACATGACCTTCACATGACCTTCGCCGAACTCCCCCTGAGCGAGCAGTTCGACGCGTGGCTCGGCCACGGAACGCACGCTCCGTTCGAATCCCGCGCCGCGGGCGACGTCGTCGTGCAACGTGCGACGGTCGCCGGACGGGCGCTGCTGGTCGTGGCGTTCGACTACGGGCGGCAGCACGGTTCCATCGGACCGGCCGAAGCACAGCAGATCGGTGAAGCGCTTCACGCCGCCGTCGGCGAGAGACGACCCCTCGTCTTCCTGATGAACACCAGCGGCATGCGCGTGACGGCCGGCATGGCGACCGTGGCGGCATTGCGCACGCTCCTGCGATCGGCGCTCGACGCGAAGCTCGCCGGCCAGCCGCTGTTCGCGGTCGTGTCGCGCTACGCCTTCGGGGGCGCCAGCATGCTGGCGTCGCTGTGCGACCGGCGCACGATGCAACCGGGGTCGCAGCTGGCGATGTCCGGTCCGAAGCTCATCGAGCGCATTGCGGGCCACGCCGCCTTCAACGCATCGGACCGTGCAGCCGTGCGCGCCTTGATCGGCGGGGAGGCCCGGGCAGCGGTCACCGACACGACGCTGCTCTGCGAGGACTCCCCCGCCGCCTACCACGCGGCACTGTCGGCGTGGCTCGCGACGCTCGACGCCCGTTCGATGGAAGTCGACTGGATGGAACAGCGGACCGCGGCATTGCACAAGCGTCTCGGTGCGCGGGTGCTGCCGCCGCCCGCTTCGGTCGACCTCGATGCGCTCGATGGCACGACGCGCCGCGCGCTGGCGCTGCTCCGGCCCGGCGTTACGGACGTCCGATGCGCCGGGTCGGCGATCCTTGCCAGGACGGGTGACGGGAACGAAACGATGGTGTGCGGCCTGGTCGGCGGAACGCCGGCGACCGCACCGTCCACCTTTGCGCTGACCGAGGCGCTCCTCCACTGGGCCGGGCCCCGCTCGGGACTCGGCATCACCCTCCTCGCCGACGTCGAGAATCACTCCGCGGATCCGGCCGACGAGCGCGTCGTGCTCAGCGAATACCTCGCCCATCTCGCCCTCGTGCTGCGCCTGCTGCATCGCCGCGGCAACGACGTCCACGTGATCGTCACCGGCATCTCGGGTGGCGGCATCTTCGCCGCCCTGTCCGCCGGCGCCTCGCGCGTCAGCATGCTGCGGGACGCCCGGATCCAGGTCCTGTCGCCCGCTGCCCTCGCAGCCCTCGACAAGGCCGCGGATCGCGAGGATGAAACCCTGTCCGCCGCGTTGTCGGCCGGTGCCGTCGACAGCGCCTTTCCTGCAAAGAGTCCGGCATGACCGACGCCACGAACTTCTACGACCTCGCCATCACCCGCTGGCTCGGCGCCCCCGACACGCCGATGCTCGAGACGGTGGACGGCCGCATCGCCACCTACGGCGACATGGATCGCCTGTCGGCCCGCTATGCGGCGCTGCTGCGCGACTGCGGCTGCGAACCCGGCATGTGGGTCGCGGTCTGCGCCGAGAAATCGCAGGAGTCGCTCGCGCTCTACCTCGCCTGCCTGCGGGCCGGCCTGGTGTACCTGCCGCTGAACACGGCCTACCAGCCGGCGGAGCTCACCTACTTCCTGACGGACGGCACGCCGAAGGTTCTCGTATGCGCGCCGAAGCTCGCGGACGCGCTGGCCGAACCGGCGCGGAATGCCGGCGTGAGCCGCGTGTTCACGCTCGGCGAGGACGGCAAGGGCACTTTCGTCGACGCCGCCGCGCAGTGCCCGGCCGCGTTCGACACGGTACTGCGCGACCCCGAAGATCTCGCGGCCGTGCTGTACACCTCCGGCACGACGGGCCGTCCCAAGGGCGCGACGATCAGCGTCCGCGCCATTCGCCATGCCGCCGAGACGCTCGGTGCCCTCTGGGGCTTCACGCGCGAGGATGTGCTGCTGCACGCCCTGCCGATCTTCCACGGCCACGGACTGTTCGTCGCCTGCAACGTGGCGCTGGTCGCCGGCGCGCGCATGATCTTCCAGCCGCGCTTCCAGCTCGACACGATCCTCGCCGCCCTGCCCCGCGCCACAGTGATGATGGGCGTGCCGACGTTCTATCACCGCATCCTCGCGGACGCGCGCTTCACGCGGGAAACGTTCGGGCACGTGCGCCTCGTCACCTGCGGATCGGCGCCGCTCCTGCCCGAGAAGCAGGCGGCGTTCCGCGAGCGCTGCGGACACGACATCGTCCAGCGCTACGGCACCACCGAGACGATGATCCTCACGTCGAACCCGCTGCACGGCGAGCGGCGACCCGGCTCCGTCGGCATCGCCCTGCCCGGCGTCGAGCTGCGGATCGCGGATGCCGACGATCGGCCACTGCCCGACGGCGACGTGGGAATGATCCAGGTGCGCGGTCCCGGCCTGTTCACCGGCTACTGGCGCATGCCCGACAAGACCGCCGAAGACTTCACGGCCGACGGGTACTTCCGGACGGGCGATCTCGGCACCCGCTCGCCGGACGGCTACATCGAGATCACGGGCCGCGCGAAGGACCTGATCATCTCCGGCGGCTACAACGTGTATCCGGCCGAAGTCGAGACGGTGCTGAACGCCGCGCCCGGCGTGGTCGAATCCGCCGTCGTCGGGGTGCCGCACGCGGATTTCGGCGAAGCGGTGACGGCCGTCGTCATCCGCAAGCCGGGCGACACGACCGCGACGGCCGATGCCCTGATCGCCCGGGCGAAAGGCCTGCTCGCGAACTACAAGGTCCCCAAGTACGTCGTGTTCGTGGACGACTTCCCGCGCAACGCCCTCGGCAAGATCCAGAAGAATCGGCTCCGAGACACGTATCGGGACCTGGCGGGGAATGCCGTGAAAACGTGAAGGGGTGAAGACGTGAAGTCGTGGCGGCGTTCCCCCTTCCCTTTCGCCTTCCTCCCTCCTCCGGAGCGGTTCGGCGGTCCGTGCGGGGATCGGGGGACGAAGTGAGACGCGACGCGGTCGAACACTACCGTCATGCGCGAAAGTCTTCGCGAGCGGCCGCGCACGCCTTCACGTCTTCACCTCTTCACGTCTTCACCGCCCCTCGGGCATTTTTCCCGCCGCCTCACCGCCGCCTTCTCCCGACCCGGTCCGATCCCTAGAATGTCCCGGACGGCAGCTTCGCCGTTGCCTCGACGGGGCCGTTGCGGGACACCATGAATCTCAAGTGGACGCTGATCACGCGCATCTGGCTGCTCGCGTTCTTCTGCCTGCTGCTCGCGTCCGCGCACGTGCTGTGGCAGACCGTGCGCGACCAGGAAGCGCAACTGTCCACCGCGCTGGACACGATCTCGAAGCAGGTCCGCAACCGCTTCGCCACGGTCTCCATGGGTTTCGCGCCGACGGGCTTCGACCGGGAGGGCCGTTTCCTGTTCTGGGATCCCATCACCGGCGCCGACATCCGCGTCCGCGTCTGCGTGCGCTACCTGGACGAGCAGGCCGTCGTGCGGGCCAGCAGCTGCCACGGTCCGCACAAGCAGCGACACGACCGGTCCCAGACGATGTGGGCGCCCGGATGGTTCGCAGCCGTGCATCGCTTCCTCTTCCACCCCGGCCAGGAGGTCTCGCAGCCGGTGTCGTGGGACGGCCAGGCGCACGGCCGGGTCGTGGCGGCGCTCGATGCGGAGGATCAGATCGCCGAGGCCTGGCAGAACGTCAGCCGCCTGATCGGCCTCGCCCTGCTGACCGTCCTCTCGCTCTGCATCCTCGTCTATTTCGTCATCAGCCGGGCGCTGCGTCCGACGCGCGACATCCTCGCCGGCCTGGAGAAGCTCGAGCGCGGTGAACTGGGCACCCGGCTCGCGCGGCCCCGCTTCCCGGAGTTCGCCACCATGAGCGACGGCTTCAACCGCCTCGCGGCCAGCCTGGAATCGAGCATCGCCGCGCGCGCCGAGCTGACGCGGCGGATGGTGGACGTGCAGGAGGAGGAGCGCCGCTATCTGGCGCGCGAACTGCACGACGAATTCGGCCAGTGTCTCGCCGCCATGACGGCCGTCAGTGCGAGCATCGTCCAGACGGCGGAGGAGGAAGGCTCCGGCCTCGTCGCCGACGGCGAGAAGCTCTCGCGCATCACGGGACACCTGCTGCAGTCCCTGCGCGACATCCTGAAGCGGCTGCGACCGGCGGGCCTGGAGGAACTGGGGCTCGTCGAGAGCCTCCGCGGCGTGGCCGCCGAATGCAGCAGCCGCGGCACCCGCATCGACGTGCAGACGGGCAGCGACCTGGAGGGCTTGCCGGAAGTGGTGACCATCAGCGTCTATCGCGTCGTGCAGGAATGCCTCACGAACATCATGAAGCACGCGAGCGCCACGAAAGCCACGGTGACGGTCGCGCGCCGCCCGAACCCGGACGCCTGCGTCGACATCGTCGTCACGGACGACGGCAATGCCGGCGACCTCTCGTTCCTGAACCGCCCCGGCATGGGCCTGCTCGGCATGCGCGAGCGGGTCACCGTCCTCGGCGGAACGCTGTCCATCGAACCGGGTCAGCCGCGCGGCCTCGTCGTCCGCGCGCGCATCCCCGTCACTGCGCACGTCTGAAACGTCCCGCCGCCATGACCCACGCCCCGATCCGCATCCTCATCGCCGACGATCACGCCATCGTCCGCGAAGGCTACCGGTCGCTGCTGGAGAAGCAGCCGGGCATGGTCGTGATCGCGGAAGCGGCGGACGGCGCCGCGGCCATCGCCCGCTGTCGCGAGGATCCGCCCGACGTCGTCATCATGGATCTCTCGATGCCGAACCTGGGCGGCCTGGAGGCGATCGCCCGGATCCGGCAGCGCTTTCCCGACATCCGCATCCTCGTGTTCAGCATGCACGAGAACCCGATGTTCGCGATCAAGGCGAGCCAGGCCGGCGCCAGCGGCTACGTCACGAAGAGCAGCACGCCGGATGTGCTGATGCGCGCCGTGCGCGAAGTCCACGAAGGCCGTCACGCGCTGAGCCCGGACATCGCGCAGGCGCTCGCGCTCGCACGGCTCGGCGGCGAACACGAGGCGCTGGCCGCGCTCAGCGTGCGCGAGTTCGAGATCCTGCGCATGCTGGTGGAGGCGCGCTCCACCGAGGCCATCGCGGAATCGCTGCACGTCAGTCCCAAGACCGTCGCCAACTGCCACTACCAGATCAAGCGGAAGCTCGGCGTCTCCACCGACATCGAACTCGTGCGGCTCGCGGCGCGCATGAACGTCATCGATCTGCTCGCACAACCGAAGTAGCGGCGTCCCACCCGCCGGGCAGTTTGCCCGTCGCACGACAGCACCGGACCCGCCACGGGGTTTCGATCTATCGCGGTCCGGTGCACCTCTCCATGATCGGTCCGCGTGCGCATTGCACGCGTCCCCGGCGACCCCCCGTTCTTCGACGGCGGCGTCGCGATGCATCCACCGATTCCCTGGAGGTAGACCATGAAGGCCGTTGTCCTTTCCATGCTGCTGCTCGCGCTGTCCGCGGGGAGCGTCGGCTCGCAAGCGACCGAGCGACCGCACCAGCAATTCGAGCAGGAGCTGAAGACCAGCGTCGCACCGCTTGCGGGCAAGACCGTCGTCGGCATGAAGGTCGTCTATCTGGCGAGCGACGCGGGCCCCTGGCTCGACACGGGCCTGGCACTCTCGCCCGGCGATCAGGTGACGATGGTGAGCGAGGGGCACGTGTGGTTGTCCCGCACGTTCAAGCTGTCGTTCGAGTCGCCGATCGCGGTCTGGGCGCGCATCGGGGACCGCGGTCGCATCTTCCGCGGCGACAGGACCCAGACGTTCACCGCGCAGGAGGCGGGCACGCTCCAATTGAAGACCTACCCGGGACAGCGCTGGCTCGACGCCACCGGCCGCTATGCCGGCGAACCCGCGCCCGTCAATCCCGACAGCGGCGGCGGTGCGAGCGTCGCCGTGGTGCACTGGAAGCGCGGCACGAACGTCCCCGATGAACTGCAGCGCATCGCGGACGCAGGACCGTCGGGACAGTGGGCCGCGGAGGAGATCGCGCGGCAGCAGGCGCCCGAACGCAGTCCGCCGACCGGCTGGTCGTATCTCTGGGAACTCGGGCCGTCGCGCGTCTTCGGCGAGGTCACGAACCCCGCGGGGGAAGGAGCACCGTCGCGTGCCATCGATCTGCACACGCGCAACGACGTCGCCATCCTGCAGACCGACGTTTCCATTCCGCTGACGCCCGCCACGACGCTGGCGTGGAAATGGAAGGTGGACCAGTTGCCGGCAGCGACGCGGGAGAACACGCTGCCGACGCACGACTACCTGAGCATCGCCGTCGAGTTCGACAACGGTCAGGACCTCACCTTCCTCTGGAGCCGGGGCCTGCCGGTGGGCGAGAGCTTCCGCTGCCCGCTGCCGGGTTGGGACTTCCGCGAGACGCACATCGTGGCGCGCACCGGGACCGCCGACCTCGGCAAGTGGCTCGCGGAGCGGCACAACGTCTTCGACAGCTACCGCAAGGCGGTCGGCGGACCGATGCCGACTCGCATCACGAAGATCTGGCTCATCGCCGTCAGCCTGTTCCAGAAGACGGAGGGCCGGGGCCAGTTCGGCGAGATCGTGCTCAGCGACGGCCGGCGCGAGACGCGGGTCTATGCCGATGGCACGCCACCGTCGGCGTCCGCCGTGGCGCTGGGCCGGGAGTCATTCCCGGACGCCCCGATGCCGACCTCCCGTCGGTCGGCATCGGGGCGTCCCTGACGGGAACGCGGTAGTGCGTTCGCACGCATTCGGGTTACATTCCGACCAGCTCTCGGAGAAGAGCATCGAATGCCGCAGCCGATCGTCGCATCCGTTTCTTGGAGACCGCCATGCCCCGCCTTGCCCCGTTCGCCGTCGCAGCAGGCAGCGCCTGCGCGTCGCTCTTCGCCCTCGCCTGCCTGTCGACCGCCGCCCAGGCGCAGACGCCGCCGGCTGCCGCCTTCGTCCAGCAGGTCCGCACCGGCTACGCCGTGCAGACCGGCGATGGCAATCAGCTCACACCGGCCGGTTACGGATTCATGACGGATCTGACGGTGGTCCCCGGTCACGGATTCGAGATCGCCACGTGGTCCCTTCCCGGCGGCGAAACCATCGTCCTGCCGCTGAACGACGTGGGCTTCGGCTTCCACTACGACTCCGAACGGTTCGCGACGCGCGAGCTGATGGATGCGCGCTTCGCGGCCGGCGCACACGTCTACACCTTGAGCGGCCCGGGGCGTTCCGAGCCCGTCACCCTGAACGCGACGACCGGTCCCTACCCCGATGCCTTTCCGTACCTGACCGGTTCGACCTTTTCCGCCCTGCAGGGAATGGAGGCCGGCAACGCCTTCGACTTCCACCTCAGTCCCGTCACCGCGCCGGCGCCCGGATCCGAACAGACGATCGCGTTCTTCGTCGATGACGTGCTCACGGGGGAAACTCGATTCGCCGCGGGGGGCATCGCCGACCCGTCCTTCACGGTGCTCTCGATGCCGGCCAGGACGCTGGAAGGCGGTCGCCGCTACCAGTTCCAGTTCTATCTCGGCAATCGCGTCGACATGACGGCCGACAATGCGGGCGGCGCGTCCCAGGGATTCACGCTGCTCACCACGGGCGAGTTCACGACCGCCGTGCCGGAACCGGAGACGGTCGCGCTCCTTCTTGCCGGACTCGTGCTGGTCGTCGCCCGGCAGCGTGGACGTCAAGCCACCTGAACGTCCGGGCGCTGCGCCCGCGGGTCCACGCCGCAGCGCCCCAGCGCATCTTCCGCACCGCACCATCGGCAGACGCGAGGCCGCCATCGCCGCGCACGATGGTGCCGTGACGAACCACTGATTTACACGGTCCGCGGTCGGGGAGACCATCCGGTCCCCGGGTGCCCCCTCGCGCCCGCCACTGCCTGCCGACGATGACCCGTTCCGCCTCTCACGCATCTCTCGACACTGTCTCCGGTCCCCTCGCCGGCCTGCGCGTCATCGAACTGGGCCAGCTCATCGCCGGCCCCTTCGTCACCAAGACACTGGGCGAGTTCGGCGCCGAGATCCTCAAGGTCGAACCGCCCGCCGGCGGTGATCCGCTGCGCACCTGGCGCCTCCTGCAGGACGGCACATCGCTCTGGTGGCAGGTGCAGTCGCGCAACAAGCGCTCGGTCGCCCTGGACCTCCGCCAGCCCGAAGCGCAGGAGATCGTGCGCAAGCTCGTGGCAGAAGCCGACGTGGTCGTCGAGAACTTCCGCCCGGGCACACTGGAAGGCTGGGGGCTCGGCTGGGAGGTCCTGCACGAGATCAATCCGTCGCTCGTGATGCTGCGCGTATCCGGGTACGGACAGACCGGCCCGTATCGCGACCTGCCCGGGTTCGGCGTGATCGCCGAAGCGATGGGCGGCCTGCGCTACCTCACGGCGGAGCCGGGCCGCGTACCGGTGCGCACCGGCGTTTCCATCGGCGACACGCTCGCCGCGCTCCACGGGACGATCGGCATCCTGATGGCGCTTTACCACCACAAGGTGAACGGCGGCCCCGGACAGGTGATCGACGTGGCGCTGCACGAGGCCGTCTTCAACGTCATGGAAAGCCTGCTGCCGGAGTACACGGAACTCGGCGTCCTCCGCGAACCCGCGGGTTCCTCGCTGCCCGGCATCGCGCCGACCAATGCCTATCGCTGCGCCGACGGGTTCGTGCTGGTGGCGGGCAACGGCGACGGCATCTTCAAGCGCCTGATGGAAGCGATCGGCCGGGCCGACCTCGCGAACGATCCCGCCCTGGCCACGAACGCCGGCCGCGTGACCCGCGTGGCGGAACTCGACGGCGCCATCGAATCCTGGACCCTGCCCCGCACCGCCACCGAAGTGCTCGCCGCGATGTCGGCAGCGAAGGTGCCTGCGGGGCGCATCTACACCGTCAAGGACATCGTCGAAGATCCGCACTACCGCGCGCGGGACATGATCCTGCAGCAGGTCACGCGCGACGGCCGGACCATCGCGGTTCCCGGCATCGTCCCCAAGCTCTCCGCGACGCCCGGCGCCGTGCGCGCCGCCGCACCCAGGCTGGGCGACGACACGGTGGACGTCCTGCACGGCATGGGCCTCAGCGACACGCAGATCGACGAACTCAGAACACGGAAGATCATCGGATGACGACGAACGTATGGAACGGCGCCGGACGCCGCCTCCATGTGCAGGACGTGGGGCCTCGCGACGGGTTGCAGAACGAGTCGTGCTTCGTGCCGACGGAAGACAAGATCGCGCTGGTCAACGCGCTCTCGCGGGCGGGGCTCGCAAAAGTCGAGGCGACGTCGTTCGTGTCTCCGAAAGCCATTCCCGCCCTGCGCGACGCCGAGGAAGTCATGCGCGGCATCGATCGCGTCCCCGGCGTGGAGTACACGGTGCTCGTGCCGAACGTGCGCGGCGCGGAGCGCGCCATCGACGCGATGGCCGACGAGCTGAACCTCGTGATGTCCGCCTCCGAGACCCACAACCTCACCAACCTGCGGATGACGCGCGAGCAGTCCTTCGCGTCGCTCGCCGCCGTCACGCGCCTGGGTCACGAGGCGCGCATTCCCGTGAACATCTCGCTGTCGTGCAGCTTCGGCTGTCCGATGGAAGGCGACGTCCCCGCCACCGTCATCCTCGACTGGTGTGCACGGCTGCTCGATCTCGGGGCACGGGGCATCACGCTCGCCGACACGACGGGCATGGCCCACCCGGGACAGGTCCACGCCCTGGCGCGCGCGTTCCGCCGATGCTGGCCCGAGCCGCAGCTGACGATGCACTTCCACGACACGCGCGGCCTCGCCATCGCGAACGTGCTCGCGTCCCTCGACGCGGGCGTCGACCGATTCGATGCCTCCCTCGGCGGGCTCGGCGGCTGCCCGTACGCGCCCGGCGCCAGCGGCAACGCCTGCACCGAAGCGCTCGTGCACGCGCTCGAATTGATGGGCTACGACACGGGCGTGGATCTCGAGGCGCTCCTCGTGGCGGCCCGCCGCCTGCCGGCACTCGTCGGCCACGAGACCCCGAGCCCCATCGTCAAGGCCGGGCGGGCGCATGACCGGCACCCCGTACCCGAGTGGTTCGCCGAAGTCGCCGCACGCGCCGCGGAGAGAGACGCGCGTCCGTGAGCGCCGTCGACACGTTCGACTTCGTGATCGTCGGCGCCGGCGCGGCAGGCTGCCTGCTCGCGAACCGCCTCTCGGAGGACGGCCGACACACCGTGTGCGTGCTCGAGTCGGGCCCGCCGGACCGGCATCCCTGGCTGCACATCCCGGCCGGCTTCATCCGCGTCGGCTATCACCCGCGGCTCACCTGGGGTTTCACCAGCGAACCCACGCCCGATACCGCGGGTCGGGGCGTGAAGGCCTTCATGGGCCGCACGATCGGCGGTTCGTCGTCGATCAACGGCTTCAACTACACCCGCGGCCTCCCGCTCGACTACGACACGTGGGCGGCTCAAGGCAATCCGGGCTGGTCGTTCGCCGAGGTGCTGCCCTATTTCAAGCGCACGGAACGCCGCATCGGTCCGCACGATCCGCGCTGGCGCGGCAGTTCGGGCCTGCTGCCCATCACCGATTGCGACTGGCGGCATCCCCTGTGCGACGCCTACATCGAGAGTGCCCGCCACGTCGGCCTGCCGTCGCACGTGGACTACAACGCCGGGAGCCAGACCGGTGCGGGCTACTACCAGCGCTGGATCGTCAATGGCTGGCGCGTGAGCGCCGCCAAGGCGTTCCTGAAGCCTGTCCTGTCGCGCCGGAACCTCCGCGTGCTGAGCGACGCGCATGCCACCGCCGTCGAGTTCGACGGTCGCCGGGCCACCGGCGTGCGCTGGATCGCGGGTCGAGGCGGCCCGTCGCGGACCGTGAAGGCACGTCGCGAGGTCATCCTGTCCGCCGGGGCCGGCAACTCGCCGAAGCTGCTCCAGCTCTCCGGCGTCGGGCCGGCCCCACTGCTGCAATCCCTCGGCGTGCCGGCGGTGCACGCACTGCCCGGCGTCGGGGAGAATCTCCGCGACCACTACATGGTCGGCTCGATCATGCGCGTCCGGGACGTCCCGACGCTCAACAGCACCGCGCGCGGCTGGCGGCTGTGGCTCGAAGCGGCGAAGTGGCTCGCCGGCCGGCCGAGCGTCCTCGCCATCAGCCCCTCGGTGGCCTTCGGTTTCGCGAAATCCCGACCCGATGCCGCGGCGAACGACCTGCAACTGCACTTCTCGCCCGGCAGCTACGCCTCGGGGATCGCCGGCCAGCTCGACGACTTCCCGGGAATGACGCTCGGGTTCTATCAGCTGCGGCCCGAGGCACACGGTTTCGTGCGGGCCCGCTCGACCGACCCGTTCGAACTGCCGCTCGTGCAGCCGCACTATCTCGGCCACGACGAGGACCGGCGCATCGCCGTCGCCGGATTGCGCCTCGCCCGGCAGATCCTGCACACCGGCCCGCTCGCACGCCATCTCGTCAACGACGAATTCCCGCCCGCGTCGGCGCAGTCGGACGACGAATTGCTCGACGCCGCGCGCCAGCGCGGCGGCACGGCCTGGCACTACATGGGCACGTGCAAGATGGGGCCCGCCACCGACGCGCAAGCCGTCGTGGATGCGCAACTGCGCGTGCACGGGCTGGACGGCCTGCGCGTCGCGGACGCCTCGATCATGCCCACGATGCCCTCGGGCAACACCGGTGCCCCGGTCATGATGATCGCGGAACGGGCGGCCGACCTGATCCTCGGGCGCACGCCGCCCCCGCCGGAATCCCCGGGGCACTGACTGCAGGCACAATTCGACGAGATCCGGCGCCGGGCCACGTGTCCCCCGTCCGACGTCACAAACCAGGGAGGAAGTTCATGAAACATCTGCACCGCATCGCCGGCGCACTCGCCCTCGCTGCCGGCCTGTCCACCGGCACCGCCGCCGCCCAGGACATCAAGATCGGCTTCAACGGCGACCAGTCCGCCACGGCCGTGGCCGAACTGGGGACGGCCGGCCGCTGGGGCTTCGAAATGGCGATCGAGGACATCAACAAGGCCGGCGGCGTGCTGGGCCGCAAGCTGGTCGGCGTGATCCGCGACGACCTCGGCACGCCGCCCAAGTCGATCCAGAACGTCACCGAACTGATCGACAGCGAAGGCGTCGTCGCCATCGTCGGCCCGACGAACTCCGGCAACGCGCTGGCGTTCATGCACATCCCGCAGCAGAAGAAGATCCCGACCATCGTGCCCATCGCCACGGCGACCGAGGTCACCGTCCGGTACGCGAAGCAGCCGCAGAACTACCTGTTCCGCATCTCCATGGTGGATCGCGAACAGATCGCCCTGCTCGCCGCGTACGCCGTCAAGGTCACGAAGGCACGGAAGATCGCCCTCATCGGCGACACCACGGGCTACGGGCAAGGCGCCCTCAAGGACGCCGCGGAGGTGCTCGGGCTGCACGGATTGACGCCGGTCGCCGTCGAGAAGTTCGGTCCGAAGGACACGGACATGACGTCCCAGCTCGCGAAGATGCGCGACGCCGGCGCCGACGTCGTGATGGTGTTCGGCATCGCGGACGGCAACGCCCACACGCTGAAGAGCATGGACAAGATCGGCTGGCTGCCCATCACCCTGGGCACCTGGGGCAACCAGAGTTCCGTCCTGCCCCGCACCGCCGGGCAGAAGCTCGCCGAGCACATGATCCTCACGGCCTCCACCACCGAGGACAGCAATGCGCGCGCGAAATCGCTGGGCGAACGCATCCGCAAGCACTATCCGACGATGACGACCTTCGCGTGCGCCGCCCAGGCATACGACTCCGTGATGCTGCTGACCGCCGCCTTCAAGGCCGCCGGCACGACGGACGGCGAGAAGGTGGCGGCCGCCCTCGAATCCGCGAATGGCGTCCCGGGCATCATCAAGACCTACGATCGCCCGTTCTCCAAGACCGACCACGAAGGTCTGACGGTGGCCGACTTCTACCTGGCGCGCTGGAAGGGCGGCGCGGTGGTCCGCTACGAGGATGCCATCACCAAGGCCTTCAAGCCCGCCGACTTCAAGAAGTGACCCTCGCGGGGCGGCCCCCCGGCGGCCGCCCCGCCTGCGTTCGGGGAGAACCATGGTCGTCCTGCTCCAGGCCCTGTTCAGCGGGCTCGCCCTCGGCGGCATCTACTCGCTGATCGCCGTCGGCTTCAACATCACCCACGGCACGACCCGCACCTTCAACTTCGGCCAGGGCGAATTCCTGGTGGCCGGTGCCTTCGTCGCCGTGTCGGGGCTGCTGCTCATCGCCGGCAAGGGCCTCAACGATCCGCTCGATCCGGCGGACGTCACGCCGATGGTCTATGCGGTGAGCCTGGTGGCCGGCACGCTGGTCACGGCCGTTCTCGGCGTGGTGCTGTACTTCACCGCCGTGCGTCCCTTCGCCGGGCGCCCCGGTCTCGCCTGGGTCATGAGCACCATCGGGTTCGGCATCCTGGTGCAGAACACGGCGCTCGCGATCTGGGGGCCGTCGCCGGTGCCCATGCCGTCGCCGCTGGGCAGCGAAGTCATCCGCGTGGGCGGCGCCGGCTTCGTCCCGCAGGAGATCCTCGTGCTCGCCGTCAGCGTCACGGTGCTGGTCGGGCTCGACGTGGTCATGCGCCGCACGCGCATCGGCAAGGCGATGCGCGCCGTGGCCGAGAACCGCAATGCCGCCACGCTGATGGGCATCGACGTGTCGGCCGTCGTCGTCGGCGCCTTCGTGCTCAGTTCGGCCTTCGCCGGACTCGCCGGACTGCTGGTCGCACCGATCACGACCGCGTCCGTGTACATGGGCCTGGCCCTCGCGCTCAAGGCCTTCTCCGCCGCGATCGTGGGCGGCCTCGACAACCCGCGCGGCTGCATGCTGGGCGGATTCCTGATGGGCCTGCTCGAAGCGCTCGTGGGACTGTGGCACGCGGAACTGCGCGAGATCGCGATCTTCCTGCTGATCATCGTGGTGCTCGCCGTGAAGCCCGAAGGACTGCTCGGACGCAAGCGCGTGGTGAAGGTCTGACGATGAAGCGCCTGCACCTGACCGGCGTCGTCCTGGCGGCCGCCTTCGTCGTCCTGGCCCCGTTCGTCACGAGCAACGGTTTCCACCTGAAGGTGCTGTTCATGATCGGCGTGAACTACCTCGCCGCCGTGGGTCTCAACGCCCTCGTGAACCACACCGGCCAGAAATCGCTCGGCCATGCAGGCCTGTTCGCGGTCGGCGCCTACACCGCCGCGCTGCTGACCACCCGCTTCGAGTGGAACCCGTGGCTCGCCTTCCTCGCCAGCGGCGTGATGTCCGGCGTCTTCGGTGCCGTGGTGGCCCTCCCCGCCCTGCGCGTGGCGGGGCCGGCGCTGGCGATGGTCACGATCGGCTTCGGCATCGTCGTGGAGAAGATCGTCTCGGAATGGCAGGACGTCTTCGGTGGCCAGGCCGGCCTCTACGGCGTACCGTCGCTGAATTTCAGCGGCGCGGACTTCGGCCCGCGCGAGTGGGTCTGGTTCACCGGCGCCCTGTGTCTGGTCGCGCACCTCGCCATCCGCTCGCTGCTGACGGGCAAGCACGGCCGCGCCTTCCGCGCCGTGAGCCACGCCGAGATCGCCGCCGAGAGCGTGGGCGTCAGCGTCTACCGTGTGAAGGTCCTCGCGTTCGTCGTCAGCGCCATCACCTGCGGTTTCGCCGGCGCCCTGGTCGCGCAGCAGAACCAGTACATCAACTCCGACTTCATCACGTTCGGACTGTCCATCTTCTACCTGCTGATCGTTCTGTTCGGCGGGAGCTCGCCGGTGGGGCCGCTGCTCGGCTCGGTGGTGCTGACGCTGCTCGATGCGTTTCTCGCGCGCTGGCCGCACGTGCAGCACTTCACGTACGGGCTGCTCCTGCTGTTCGCGCTGTACCTGATGCGCGACGGACTGTCCGGCGCCCTCGGCAGCGTCGCCCGGCGGCTCTTCCCCTCGCTCGGTGCCCGGCCGCCGCTGCCGACGGCCGTGGGCGAATGGCGTCTGCGCGGCAGCGAAGTGCTGGCGGCGGACCGGCCGCTGCTGGAGGCCCGCGGCCTGCGCAAGGCGTACGGCGGCGTGGTGCCGGTCAATCGCGTGGATCTCGATCTGCGCACCGGCCACATCCATTCGCTGATCGGTCCCAACGGCGCGGGCAAGACTACCCTGCTCAATCTGCTGTCCGGCATCGTGGCGCCGGACGATGGCACCATCGTGTTCAACGGCCGGTCGATCGCGGGTCTCGCGCCGAATCGCGTCTGCCGCCTCGGCCTGGGCCGCACGTTCCAGAACCTCAAGCTGTTCGGCGACATGACCGTGCTCGAGAACGTCGAAGTCGGCCTGCACGCGCATCTCGACGCCGGCCTGTGGCACAGCCTCTGGAGCACGCGCACCGCCGCGCGCGAGGAACGGGAGGCGCGCGACGAGGCGCTGCGCATCCTCGACTTCCTCGGCCTGCGGGACAAGGCGCACGAACGCGCCGACAGCCTCCCCTACGGCCTGCAGCGCCGTCTGGAAATCGCGCGGGCACTGGCCACCCATCCGCGTCTGCTCCTGCTCGACGAGCCGGCCGCGGGACTGAACCCGCAGGAGACGCGGGATCTCGTCGACGTCATCGGACGCATCCGCGAGCGCGGCATCACCGTCCTCCTCATCGAACATCACATGGACCTCGTGATGGCGATCTCCGATCACGTGATCGTGCTCGACTACGGCGAGAAGATCGCCGAGGGACCGCCGGCCGACGTCCAGCGCAATCCGCGCGTGATCAAGGCGTATCTCGGCGAGGACGACGACGCGGACGAGACGTCATCCGCCGATCCGGTCACCGGAGCCGCCCATGGCTGACGCACCGCTGCTCGCGATCGACCGGCTCGAAGTGCGCTACGGCGCCATCGAAGCCCTGAAGGGCATCTCGCTGGACGTGCGACCGGGCGAGGTCGTCACGCTGATCGGCGGCAACGGCGCCGGCAAGAGCACGCTGATGAAGGCCGTGTCCGGTCTCGAGCCCGCCGCCGCCGGGCGCATCGTCTACGACGGCGCGGACATCACGCTCCTCGCCGGTCACCGTCGCGTGGCCCAGGGCATCGCGCAGTCGCCCGAGGGCCGGCAGGTCTTTGCCGACCAGACCGTGCGCGACAACCTGATGCTCGGCGCCTTCCTGCGCAAGGGCCAGCACGCCGCGATCGCAGCGGACATCGACGCGCAGTTCGAGATCTTCCCGAGGCTGCGGGAGCGGCGCGATCAACTCGCCGGCACGCTCTCCGGCGGCGAGCAGCAGATGCTCGCCATCGCCCGCGCGCTGATGTCGCGGCCCCGCCTGCTGCTGCTCGACGAGCCCTCGCTCGGCCTGGCGCCGCTGGTGGTGAGGGAGATCTTCGGCGTCATCCGCACGCTGAAATCGCGCGGCGTGACGATCCTGCTGGTGGAGCAGATGGCCACCCAGGCGCTCGCAGTGGCCGACCGCGCTTACGTGCTGGAGACCGGACGGATCACCCTGCAAGGCACGGGCGCGGAACTGCGGCGCGATCCGAAGGTGCGGGCCGCGTATCTCGGAGAGCAGTGAACGTGTGGCGATGCGAAGGCGTGACGATGTTCACGTCGTCACGCCTGCACGCGGGTATCTCCGGCTTCGCCGCCGCGAAGACTGTCCACCAGCAACCGGGCCGTCGGCGGTAGCGCCGCGTACGAGCGCACCACCAATCGCAGTTCCCGTTCGCGCCAGGCATCTTCCAGCGCGATCGCGCGGATGCCGAGCGACGCCGAATACTGCGCCGCCACCTGCGCCGGCATCACACCGATCCCCAGTCCCGCCTCCACCATCCGCGACAGCGCGTCGTAGCTGGTCACCTGGATGCGGATGCGCAGATCGCGTTCGGCCTCCATCGACGCGCGTGCCAGCTGGAGATTGATCGCGCTGCCGGTGTGCAGCCCCACGTAGTCGTAGGCCAGCGTGTCCGCGAAGGCGACCTGCGCGCGCCCGGCCAGCGGATGCACGCTGGGCGTGATCACGACCAGTTGATCGCTGCGGTAGGGATACGACTCCAGCCCTGCGGGCAGGACGTCGACGACGCCGATGCCGACGTCGGCCTCGTTCTGCAGCACCTGCTTCACGATCGCGGTGCTGATCCGCTCCTGCAGACGGATCTGCGCTTCGGGATAGCGCCGCAGGAACTGCGCGATCTCCCGGGGCAGGAACTGCGTGATCGCCGAGATGTTGGCGCACACGCGCACCTGCCCGCGCACCCCGTCGGCCCAGTCGCGCATCTCGACGAAGATCTCGTCCATGTCGCGCAGCAACCGATGCGCGTGACCGAGCAGGGCGAAGCCGGCCGGCGTGGCTTCCACGCCCTTGTTGGTGCGCTTGAGCAGCGCCGTGCGAAGCAGGGCCTCCAGCTCGCTCATGCGTTTGCTGACGGCTGCCGCCGCGATGTGATGCCGCTCGGCCGCACCGGCGATGGAGCCGTGTTCGATGACGGCGGCGAAGAGCTTGAGGGACAGCGGGTCGAGGTCCATGCGATCACCGGGAGGGTGGGCCGGGGATTATCGCGGCAGGACAGGCCCGGGCCAAACCCGCGCCGAAGGCCGCGCGCGCGGCGCCCCGCCCCGAAAGGCGAGGAGCCGCCTTCGGGTCGCCCTATACTGCCGGCACGCCTCCCGCAGACGCGCGAATTCGCCGGACGACCGCCTCGCGTGCCCGGCCCGGACCCGGGTGGCCGTCCCCTGAAACGACCTGGCCCTGAAACCCTCGACAAGGAGAGGTACATGCCCCCGCCGATTCTCGCGTTCGCTGCCGACCCGATTGCATTCATGAAGAACAACATCGTGTACCCGGGCGGCCTCGTCCCGACGCATCAGGCCTTGCCCGCCCAGTCCGGCATCTATCAGGCCACGCTCATCGAGAACACGAACCTCACGGCCTACAAGGGCAAGGTGAACCCCTCGAAGACGATCCGGTACTACAACCTGGTGCAACCGAACAACGGCGACGCCTTCGTGCGGATCTACTGGCTGCGGTTCGAGTCCAACGCGGCGCACGGCATGGCCCTCGGACACACGGTCAACGACCCGAAATTCATGTTCACGGTACGGCAGAACAGCTGCACGCTCGGTTACGCGCAGGCGACGCAGCAGCAACCGGCCTTCGTGTCGCACCACAACGCGGCCGCGCAGGGCAACAGCGCCGCCGTCATCGAGGGACAGAACATCCAGTGGAGCGGCGGCGCGGTGCCCAACACGAACATGAACTTTGCCCACCGGGACGAGTACATGAAGGACACCGCCAACCCGTTCTACGGCTCGACCACGTTCGGCGTGCGGGACGCCGCCGGCAAGTGGCACTTCTACTTCCAGAAGAGCAAGGGTCACGGGTACAAGCACGACAACCTCAGCCTGAAAGGCGTCACGGAGATCGAGACCGGCTGAGGCGGGTCCGCTTCCCGGACACCTAATCGGGACCGGCATGCGGCGCCACGTCCCGCTTGTCGGCTTTCATGGAAGAGAGCGACGCCAGTTGTCTGACAACTGACATCCGGTTACTCTCCCGCCCATGAAGCCGCTCGAACTCCCCTTCGTGGGCCGCAAGCAGCGTCTCTCGGACCGCGTGGCCGACGAGCTGCGGGCCGCCATCACGCAACGCCGTTTCGCCGCCGGCAGCCGTCTGCCGACGGAAGCCGTGCTGTCGCAGAGCTTCGGGGTCAGCCGCGCGGTGGTGCGCGAAGCCGTCTCCCGTCTGGCCTCGGAGGGCCTGGTCGAATCGCATCAGGGGTCCGGGCGGTTCGTGCCGGAGGCGCGACCCCATGCCCCCCTGCGCCTCGAACCGAACCTGCACGAATCCAGTTCCACCCTCGAGGAGTTGTACGAGCTGCGGCGCGCCGTGGAGACCGAGATCGCCGCCCTGGCCGCCCTGCGCCGCACGCGGCCGCAGATGTCGACCATCCGCCAGGCCCTCGCGGCGGTCGAGGCCGCCACCGCGAACGGATCGGACGGCGTCGAAGAGGATCTGGCCTTTCACCAGGCCATCGCCGACGCCTGCAGCAATCGCCTGCTGCGCTCCACCTGGTCCTTTCTCGGTCAGTACCTGCGTGGCGCCATCCGCATCACGCACTCCAACGAATCGCGATCGCCGGCCTTCGAGACGGCGGTCCACACCGAACACTCGGCCATCGCCGAGGCCATCCGCCGTCGCGACCCCGAGGCGGCACGCGCCGCGGTCCTGGCGCACCTGGAAGGCGCGTCGGCCCGCCTCGCGAGCACCGCACGCGCCCATTGACCCTTTCCTGACCCGACTCTGAACGGAGTGACACCATGCCCGGTTCCATCCTCACCGCCCGCCAGCGCGCCGACTACGAACGCGACGGCTACGTGCTGGTCCGCAAGCTGTTCGATGCCGAGGAGATCGCCATCCTCCGCACGGCCATCGAACAGGACCCCGCCCTGCGCAGCCGCTTCTATGACCGCAACGACGCTTCCGGCAAGGCCACGCGCATGGCCACGTGGAATCATCCGGGCGACAGCGTGTACGGCCTGGCCGCGCGTTCGCACCGCGTCGTCGACACGATGGAAGACCTGCTGGGCGGCGAGGTCTACCACTACCACTCGAAACTCACCGCAAAGGAACCGCTCGAGGGCGGCGCGTGGGAATGGCACCAGGACTACGGCTACTGGTACCACAACGGTTGCATCTTTCCTTACATGGCCAGCGTGATGGTGGCGCTGGACCACACCACGCGCGAGAACGGCTGCCTGCAGGTCGTCAAGGGCTCGCACCACTGCGGCCGCATCGAGCACGGCGTGCTCCCCGGTGAGCAGGTCGGTGCCGATCCGAAGCGGGTCGACGAGATCCTGAAGCAGATGCCCATCGAGTACGCCGAGATGGCGCCCGGCGACGGCATCTTCTTCCACAGCAACGTGCTGCACCGGTCGGACCAGAACCGCTCGCAGAACCGCCGCTGGACCGTGATCCACTGCTACAACGCCGCGCGCAACAACCCCTACCTCGAACACCATCACCCGTTCTACACGCCCATCGAGAAGGTGGACGACGAGGCAATCAAGCGGGCCGGGGTGAAGTTCGCCGAGTCGGCCGAGGAGTTCCGCCAGAAGTCGGCGAACCCGCCGGAGCTGACGCGCCGCATCGCCTGACGCCGCGAACGACCCGGACGCCGTGACAAACGGCCCGGCTGAAGGCGGGGCCGCTTGCTTCGGGGCGGCGTCGGAGCAGGCGCCCGACAACGACGCGCGAGAGGGCGCGGATCCTCGCATGAGAAACCGCGATGCGCGGCTCGGCGCGACGACGCCTTCCCGCCGCCAGCAGCGCCCACCGGGACGACTCCGGCACGGTCGACTGGAACGCGCGATTCTCGCCACCCGAACCCCCGACCCGCGCGCCCATGCGGGAATCGAACGATGCCCCGTCGAGCCGTTGGCCCTCGAGACTGGCCTCTCACCCGCAGACGTCCGCGCTGGCGTTGTTGTTCGACAGCCCCATGCAGTAGGTGCCGGCCGCCAGCGTCGTCATCGGAAGCAGCGCGCGGAACGCGTAGTCGAGGTGCTGCGGGATCGCCTGGCTCGCGAGGCTGCGATCCACCGGCCCCACGTGGAAGCGCTGCAGGACGTCACCCGGCAGCGCGCCGCTGCCGTCGCAGCAGGTCAGCGTGAGATCGACGTCGCCGCCCGACGGGTTGGAGGGGTAGTCCCGTCCCCACCCGTTCGCGCCATTGAAGGTGGCCGCGTTGCTCGACGAGAACTTCGTCGACGCCTCGGTGAAGCGGTGGCGGGTGTCGGCGCCGCAGGTGCTGAAGTTCATCTGCGGCGCACCGCCGTCGAACACGACATTCGCCGAGGCGCCGACGCTCGCCAGGATCCTCTGCAGGGTTCCGATGGCCTTCATCCGTCACTCTCCCGATGTTTCACTGTCCCCGTCCCACCTTCCGTTCGCGGTGATCCGCATTCGGTCCCGCATGCCTCGCTCGACGCAATGCCACCTGCGCGCCATCGCAGGAGCCGCCCGGCGGGTCACGTCGACAATCGTCAACCATGCCCGGATGCGGACCACCCTCCGGTCTGCGCGGCGGAACCACCCGCCGCCCCGCGGTGTCTCCCGTGAGACGGTCGGCCGCTCCCCGGCCGCTGGTCCCTCTCTCCGAACGATGCCGCCACGCCGCCTCTCGCCCGGTTTCTCCTCCCGCGGGATCGCGATCGCCGCCCTGCTCTGGGTCGCGCTGTCGCCGACTGCACTCGCGCGCGTCATCGATCCGCTGCTGGGCACCCTGGTCGCACCGGATCACGCGGGACTGGGCTTCACCGTCCGGATGGAGCGTTCGCCCTACCGGGACGTGGACGCGCGCTACGACCTCGTGCCGCTCTACCTCTACGAGAACGACCACGTCTACCTGCATGCCTACCGCGCCGGGCTCAAATTGCCGAGCACGGGGGGCTGGCGCTGGGAGATGTTTCTCGCCGCACGCCTGGAAGGGTTTCCGGTGGATGGCCGTCCCGCCTTCCTGCAGGGGATGGATGCGCGCGAACCCGGCGTGGATGCGGGTCTTGCCATCCAGCACACGTTCGGAGACGGAACCGTCACCGGCGAACTCCGGCACGACGCGGCGCGCGCCTCGCACGGCACGGAGCTACGCCTCGGCTACTGGCACGACATCGAGATCGCCGGGTGGACGGTGCTGCCGCATGCCCTGGCCAGCCTGCGCGACAACGCGCTGAACGACTACTACTTCGGCGTGCACCCCCACGAGGCCCGCCCCGGCCGTCCCGAGTACCACGCCGGCGCGGGCATCCACTTCACGCTCGGCATCCATGCGAGCCATGCCCTCACGGCGCATTGGCGCGTGATCGGCGGGATGGGCATGACCCGGTTGCCCGGCACCGTGCGCAGCAGTCCTGTCGTCGGGAACGACGCTCTCGTGTTCGCCCACCTGGGTCTGGCCTACGATTTCGAACCGGACCGCCGGCCCTGGCAGGAACGTGCGCCCCTGCTGCTCCGCGTGCTCCAGGGACGATCGACCGGATGCAGCATGCTGCCGATCCTGACCCTGCACTGCACGTCCCTGGACACGCCGGACCGGACGCGCATCACGGCCGTCGAGTTCGGGCGCCCCTTCGCGGAACGGTTCCACGGCTGGCCGCTCGACTTCGTCGGCTACCTCGGCATGGTCCATCACGACGAGCGCGGCCTCCAGCCCGACGGCTGGCAGTTCACGACCTACATGAAGGCGTACTTCGACGGCTTCCCGTGGCGGGAACACCTGCGCACGCGCGCCGGATTCGGCGCAGGCATCTCCTGGGCGAATCGGGTGCCCTACGTGGAAGCCAGGGACCAGGCGGCGCGCGATCGCACGACCTCGAAGCTGCTCAACTACCTCGATGCGAGCATCGACGCGAACCTCGGCGATCTGTTCGGTTCGCGGCGCCTGAGCGAGACCGTGCTGGGCCTGGGCGTCTCGCACCGATCGGGCATCTTCGGCACCTCGCAACTCCTGGGCAACGTCAACGGCGGATCGAACTACCTGTACACGTTCGTCGAGACGACGTTCTGACGAACGGCGCATCGCCGTGCCGTCGTCGCGGCATCGAATCGAGGTGTCGCACCGGATGCCGCGATGCTATCTTGCGGTTCGACGCGCGCGACGAATCGACGGATTCCGCATGCGAGGCTTCCGTACCCTCGGCGCCGTCCTCCGTCATCGCCAGCGACACCGGCGAGCCGGAATCGTCCGCAACCCTGAAACGACATAGCGACAAATCGACCATGCGAACCTTCCCCAGCTTCGTCCGGAAGCGGGTGTCCCGGATTCATGCCGTCTCGACGTTGGCCGGTACCGCGCTCGCCTTCATCTGCATCGCCGCCACCTCCCTCTGTGCCGGGGCGGCGGAACCGTCGCGCGACAAGGCACCCCGCTTCCTGCGTGACGACTTCGTCGAGAAGGCGGACGACGGGAGCGACGATCCGATCTTCCGCTCCTCGGTCGTCGCCACGGTGGGCAAACAGCGCTACGTGCTGACCGCGCGCGACCTGCAGAACTGCATGGAGTTGGTGGTGCCCGTCGTGTCGAAGGTGCCGCGCTATCTCCCCTACCTCTGGGACTCGGAACGCGCGCACGCGTGGTCGGGCGCCTGCAAGGACGGCTTGCGGGTCGGTGCGGGCGACCTGTCCGAGATCGACGTCGAGACGGGGGAGACGGCCGTCTGGTCGGGCCAGTACGTCGGTGGGCAGAAGTCGGGGATCTGGCAACGCACCGTCGGCACCCGGTCGGAGACGGTGGAATTCGGCGTCTCCCGCGTCCCGGAAGACCTCGCCGCCCTCCTCCCCGCCGAAGTGCGCCGGCTGCAGAAGCAGTTGCCGGCGCCCGTGAGGGATCGCAACGATCTCGCCCGCAAGTACCTCGCTGCAACCGGCCATCGGGCCACGGCGGCCCCTGCCGGCGCCGCGCCGGCGAACCGGCCGAACGCGCAGGCACCGGCCTGCGGTCCGGAGATGATCGTCCGCCGGGACGATCCCCGACCGGAGGCGGGAATGGCCGAGGTGTCGGGCTACCGGGTCGCCTCGGAGAAGCCGCTGGCGCTGATCCCTCTCGCCGGCACGCTGTTCACGAAGACGATGCCCGGGGCAGGCAATGCCGGAGAGATCCAGTGGTACGACCGCAACCCGACCCCGGCGCGCGATGTCCTCGCGATCCTGTCGCGGGAACAGGCGTCCCTCGACGTCGAGGAGGATCGCATTTCCAGTTGCAGCAACGCATGCTGCACCACCGCGCGTGGGCTCTGCACGGTCATGCGCGACAACCGGGCCCGGATCGTCGGCTGGCTGCGCTGCGTCGCCGAGCGTGCCGGGTTGCCGGTCCCGCCGGTCGTGGTCCGCGCGAAGGCGGCCCCGCCACCCAGTTACTGGGGTCTGGCCGGACCGCGCGTGTTCCTCGGATATCCCGTGAGCAAGCGACGGACGCGCGAGACGCTCCCCTTCGGCGGCCCGGTCCTCCAACCGGTGCTGCTCACCGGACCGTCTGCGGAGGCGGTGCTCGAGCGCATGAATGCCAGGTACCGGGCGGCAAGCGGACATCTCATCTACGTCAGCGAAGCGGAACGCCTCGAGAACACCTACTCGGGCCCGGTGGATCAGCGCTATGCCGTGCTCGACGACAGCTGCGGCCCCGGATACATCGCCTCCCTGCTCGATGGCGTGCTGCGCGACGGCTTTCCGGGCGAGGCGCGGATCGTCGCCCTCGGCTGCGGCGCCACCGCCCTGGCCGCCATGGAAGAAGCCGTCGCGAGTTGCCAGGGACTCGGCGGGTGCAATCCCCAGTACCACGGCTACGTTCTGGTGCAGATCGAAGTCGCCCGATGGGATGGCAAGACCACGGGCGCCATCGCCGGCGCCGGCGGGACGGCCGATGTGTCGGCCGTGAACCGCAGCATCGGCGGCTGCGGCGCGGAGGGGGCCCCCAATGCGGTGCGGGTCGGGCCGATCAGCGTGGGCTCCGAGATCGACGAACGGGCGTGCCGTCCCTTGCTGGCCCGCTTCCGCTAGGGCCCGTCAGCGCGGCGGCGCATCCTTGCGCCGCACTGCGCATTGCGCGCCTCCGGCGCGGATCACGACCGCCAACGGCCCTCCGTCCTTCGGACGATCTGAGGTGCACATCCGTCCGCGGCGGCCCACGCGACGACAGTCATCGTGGATGCTGTCGAAATCCTCGAGCGTCACCCTTTCATCGGTCGACCCGCGCGCGGTGACCTGCGTGAGTCGATCATCTCTCACGGTCGCTCAGGCTGTTGCGCGCTCCATCGCCTGTCACGTCTGCGAAACCGGGTCGAGATACTCGCGCTGCGGCATCGACGCGAGGCGGGCTACCCGGAATAGGGTCCGCGAGAGTCGCACCCACGCAGTGCGCACTCCACACGCCCACCGGAAAGAGGTGCGAGCAGGAGATCGAACGGGCTTTCGTGAAGATCGACGTACGGCCCGAAGCGCTCCCTCGCCGGCCGGTCTAACCGAACTGCACACAGCTGACGTGCACACGCAACGCATTCAGACGAAGCGCCAGCGTGCCGGCGTCACCCGGCGCGGCGCCGGCCATCACGTGCAGCGGCAGGAGGTGCTCTTCCCTGGGATGACACTGCCTCGCTGCCGGCGCCGTTTCCCAGGCCAGCAGCCGTCGCGCGCGCTCGCCCGGTTCGCTCGTGACCGCGTTCGCCAACCACTCGTCGAACTGGCGGCTCGGCTCCGTGGACTCGGCGTGCCCGAAGCCCCGCATGTTGTGATAACTGTTGCCGCTGCCGAGCAGCAACACGCCCTCGTCCCGGAGTGGCGCCAGGGCCCGGCCCAGAGCGATGTGCGCTGCGGGATCCATCGAGTCGAGGAGCGAGACCTGCAGGATCGGCAACGTCGCCCCGGGCAGCGCCACCATCATCGGGACGAACGTTCCATGGTCGAAGCCTCGCGCCGCATCTTCGGCCACCGGCATGCCGGCCTCGTGCAGGAGCTGCGTCACGCGTTCCACCAGGAAGGTGGCCGTCGGCGCCGGCCACTGGAGTCGATAGGCCTCGGGCCCGAATCCCGTGTAGTCGAACAGCATCGGCGGCCGCGGATGGGTCATGAGCGTGGCCACGGGCGCCTCCCAGTGCGCTGACACCATCAGCACCGCGCGAGGAGGCGACGGCAGGGACGTGACGAGGGTCCGCAAGTAGGCTTCGAGCGGATCCAGGTCTCCCGGCGGGATGAAGGAAATCGGCATGAAGGGCCAGGGCCCCCCGCCATGGGAAATGTAGATCGCGGGTTGACGCATGCTGTTCACCTCGTTCGTTCAGGGAAGTTCATCCCGCGGGAGCCGTGGCCTCGCCGTAGGCGACTGCCGGCTCGCTCGTCGTGAGGGCATCGCCGAGGGGGCACGGCTTCCGATGCGCACGGGAGGGCTGTACCCGGCGCGCTTGCCGCAGGCCCTCGGACGATGCCACGTTGCCCGAGGCCATGGAACCCTCCCTCGGCGGTCGCCTCCCGCCGATTCCCCGGACCGCGACCCCGTTGCTATGCTCCGTCTCCGGAGTCCCGGCGTCGGCCGGCGCAAGCCCGCGCCGGGGGGAGCACCACACCGGGTCGCGATGGCCTTCCGGCCCGCCGCCCCGCTCCGACCTTCACGCCCACAGGATGTCTCAATGTCGAACGATTCGAATTCGAAGCCCGTCGCCGTCGTCACCGGCGGTGCCCGCGGCATCGGCCTGGCCATCGGCAAGTGGTTCCTGGCCCATGACTACTCGGTGGTGCTGATCGACCGCGATGCCGCAACGCTCGACCGTGCCGTCGCCGCGATCGACCGGCCGCGCGATCTGCTCGCCATCCATTGCGACGTGTCGATCGAAAGTCAGGTGAACGATGCCGCGCAGCAGGTCCTCGCCCGATTCGGACGCGTCGACGCGCTCGTGAACAATGCCGGCGTGGCCAACTTCAAGCCCGTGCTCGAAACCTCCTTCGCCGAGTGGCGCGAGATCATGGCGACCAATCTGGACGGCGTCTTCCTGTGCAGCCACGCCTTCGGCACCGTGATGGCGACACAGCGCAGCGGCGCCATCGTGAACATCGGCTCGATCTCGGGGCTGCGCGCCAGCACCCTGCGTCTGGCCTACGGCACGAGCAAGGCAGCACTGATCCACTTCACGAAGCAGCTTGCCGTCGAACTGGGCGACCGCGGCATCCGGGTCAATGCCGTTTGCCCGGGCCCGGTCGACACCGAGATGGCGAAGCTCGTGCACACGGCGGCGATCCGCGCGGACTATCACGACGCCATTCCGCTCGGCCGCTACGGCACCGAGGAAGAGATTGCCGACGCGGTCGGCTACCTGTGCAGCCCTCAGGCCGGTTTCATCAACGGGCAGTCCCTGGCCGTCGACGGCGGATTCGATGCGGCGGGCGTCGGCCTGCCCACCCTCCGTGGGCGCGTGCCCCAGTCGGGCAACTGATCACCCTTGAACAGGACACGAAACGCCATGACCTCCTCTCCCCATATCGTCGGCTGGGGCCACACGCCCTTCGGCAAGTTCGACAATCTGGACAGCGAGTCGCTGATCCGCCTGGCCGCGAGCGATGCGCTGGCGAATGCGGGCGTCGAAGCGCAGGACATCGACGGCATCTTCGTCGGGCATTTCAACGGCGGCTTCCTGCCGCAGGACTTCAGCGCCTCGCTCGTGGCGCTGGCCCTGCCGGAACTGCGTCACGTTCCGGCGGTACGAATGGAGAATGCCTGCGCCACCGGTTCCGCGGCCATCTGGGCGGCGCTCGATGCCGTGCAGGCGGGACGCGTCAAGCGCGCGCTCGTCGTCGGCTTCGAGCGCATGAACACCCTCCCCGGACCGCAGATCGGCGAAGTGCTGCTCAAGTGCTCGTACGTGAAGGAAGAGGCCGGCGTGCCCGCCGGTTTCGCGGGCATCTTCGGGGAGATCGCGCAGGAGTACTTCCAGCGTTTCGGCGATCAGAGCGACGCGCTCGCCACGATCTCGTCGAAGAATCACGCCAACGGCGTGCACAATCCGCTGGCCCACATGCGGCGCGATCTCGGCTTCGACTTCTGCCGTCATCCCTCCGAGAAGAACCCCATCGTGGCGGGGCCGCTCAAGCGTTCGGATTGCTCGCTCGTTTCGGACGGTGCCGCCGCCCTCGTGATTTCCGCCGAACCGCTGTCCTCGGCCAGGGTCCCCGCCATTCGCTGGCGGTCGCGCACGCACCGCAACGACTATCTGCCGCTCTCCCGTCGCGATCCGACCCGCTTCGAGGGGGCGGCCCTGGCCTGGAGCGAAGGACTGACCGAGGCGCGTCTCGGGCTCAACGATCTCGACTTCGTGGAAACCCACGACTGCTTCACGATCGCCGAACTCCTGCAGTACGAAGCGATGGGACTCGCGCCTCACGGACAGGGCGGGCGCGCCGCGCTCGAGGGCATCACCCGCAAGGACGGCCGCTTGCCGGTCAACCCGTCCGGCGGTCTGAAGTCGCGCGGCCACCCCATCGGCGCCACCGGGGTGTCGCAGCACGTGATGGCGGCCATGCAGCTCGCCGGCACCGCGGGCGACATGCAGATTCCCGGCGCCCGGCGTGGTGCGGTCTTCAACATGGGCGGCGCGGCCGTGACCAACTATCTGAGCATCCTGGAGCCCGCGTGATTCCGGCGCAGAGCAGCAACCTGTCGGCGCTGCTGTCGCAGACCGCGGCCCTCTTCCCGGATCGGCCGGGGCTGATCCAGGGCGATCGTTCGTGGACCTGGAAGGAGATCAACGCCCGCGTCGATGCGATGGTCGCGGCCTTGCGGGCTCTCGGCATCCGCACCGGCGACAAGCTGCTGGTGCAATCCCGCAACAGCCTCGCGATGTTCGAAAGCGCGTGGGTCGCGTTCCGCATGGGGGCGGTCTGGGTGCCGACCAACTTCCGCCTCACGCCGCCGGAAGTGGCCTATCTCGGTACATCGAGCGAAGCCGTGGTGATGCTGGCGGAGGACGCTTTCCGCGAACACGTGGATGCCGTGCGGGCCGCCTCACCCACGTTGCAGCACGTGATCATCCTCGGCGAGCCGCGCCCGGGCGAGCACTCGTACGAAGCGCTCGTGGCTGCGCACCTCGGCGCCGGCACCGACCTCACCCCGGTGCCGGCAGATCAGCCCCTGTGGTTCTTCTACACGTCGGGAACGACGGGTCGACCGAAGGCCGGCGTGCTCACGCACGGACAGATGACCTTCGTGGTGGCCAACCATCTCGCGGACCTGATCCCCGGCACCGACGAGAACGATTGCTCGATCGCCGTGGCGCCGCTGTCGCACGGCGCCGGCATCCACGCCCTGCTCAACGTGGCCCGCGGCGCGCCCACCGTGCTCCTGCCCACCGAGAAGCTCGATCCCGCCGTCGTCTGGCAACTCGTCGAGAAGCACCGTGTCAGCAACCTGTTCACCGTGCCCACCATCGTCAACAGGCTGGTCGAGGACGCCGCCGTCGACCGCTACGACCACAGCTCGCTGCGCTACGTGATCTATGCCGGTGCACCGATGTACCGCGCGGACCAGAAGCGTGCATTGCAGAAGCTGGGCAAGGTGCTCGTGCAGTACTTCGGGCTCGGCGAAGTGACGGGCTGCATCACCGTCCTTCCGCCGTCGATGCACTCCGCCGACGACGATGACCCGAACGCCAACATCGGCTCGTGCGGTCGGCCCCGCACGGGAATGGAAGTCGCCATCCTCGACGGCAACGGGCAGCCGCTGCGGACCGGCACCGTGGGCGAGATCTGCGTGCGCGGGCCAGCCGTCTTCGCGGGCTACTTCAACAATCCGGAAGCCACCGGGAAGGCCTTCCGGGGCGGCTGGTTCCACACCGGCGATCTCGGCCGACTCGACGAGCGCGGCCTGCTCTACATCACGGGCCGCGAATCGGACATGTACATCTCGGGCGGCTCCAACGTGTACCCGCGCGAGGTCGAAGAAGTGCTCCTCACGCACCCGGACGTGGCGGAGGTCGCCGTCCTCGGCATGCCGGACCCGAAGTGGGGCGAAATCGGCGTGGCTGTCGTCGTCGCGCGCGTTCCGGGGCTGTCGCCGGAATCGCTCCTCGAGCATCTGGACGGTCGCTGCGCGCGGTATCGCTGGCCGCGCCATATCTACTTCTGGGACGCCCTCCCGAAATCCGGATACGGCAAGGTCGTCAAGCGGGACATTCGCGAGCGGCTGCTGCAACTGCCGTTGTTTGCCTCTCTCGCCGCATCGACCGCCTCCTCGTGATCGCCGCGTCCCGTCTGCTTAAGGAAGGTCTGATCTATTCGCGCGGTCGCGACGGAGGTCCTCCGAGCGGGTGACGCGAAGGTCCGGGCCGCCGTGTGCTCGACGCACACCAGGCTCCGGCCGACAAAGTCAGCCGCTCGGAAGGCCCCGTCCCTCCGGGTGGCGCCGGAAAAGGGCGCTGGCGGTGTTGGTCGGCTCGCTGGGTCCCATCTCGTCGTCGCCTCCCGCCTTGCCATCGCCCTTTTCCGACTGCCACGCAATCCGCGCGAATAGATCAGACCTTCCTTAACTGATAATCGGCGTCACCGCCCACGGCAGACCGCGCACGCAATCTGCATTCGTGGGCGCCCATCCTGCGTCGAAGCGCAATACCCGCACAGGCGTCGCGCCTTCGGCGAGTGCACGCGGAACCCAGCGGGCAGCGCCGTCACCGTCGCCTTGCGGCGGTGCGTTGCATGCCACAAGACCAGAGGAGATTCGGCTCGTGAACCCTTCCATTGCGCAAATCGCACCGCTGCTTCGCATACCGCACTTCGTGTGGTCCTTGGCCGCCGCGCTATGGCTCGACACCGCGCAGGCGGACAACGTCTTCATCACGAGCGACACCACGATTGGAAGCAGTGTCGACACGAACTACCTCGTCGGGAAGGACGCCAGCTTCAACACGCTGGCCGGATCGGTCGGGTTCACCCTTGCCGGCGACACCTATCCGGACTTGGCCAATCCGCTCGTCGGACCGTACGGACGGTACCTGTACGGCGTGAGCGTGTTCGGTTCGCACGAGGCCAACATCTCCGGAAGTACGCAAGCCCTGGCCGGTTTCGACCAGAGCCGGATCACGCTCGCCGGCGGCTTCAGCCAGAACTACGCCGGCTACGACAGCGCCCGCTACACGATCAACGGCGGAACGAGCAACACCACGCGCGGCTACTTCACGAGCCTGACCGAACTCGATTCGGGTCAGATCCTCGACTGGAGTGCCCATCAAAGCGCCACGCTGAACGTCGCGGGCGGCACCGTCACCCAGGCCACCCTCAACGACACGAGCGTGTTGAATCTCTCCGGGGGCACCGTCACCAACCTGACCGTCAATCCCGGCAGTGTGGTCAACGTCACCGGCGGCACCATCACGAACCGGACGGGAAGCGGCACGGTCAACTTCGGCAAGGTCTCGATGCCGACGCTCGAACTGACCGGCAACACGACCACCACGCTCACCAACGTTGCCGTGCAGACACTCACCGCCGACCAGGGCGCAAAGGTCACCCTGAGCAACGACGCGACCGTGCCCGCGGTGACGCTCGTCGAGCTGAAGGATCAGGCCGTGCTGCAGGCCGACAGCGGCACGATACGCACAGCAACCGCCGTGGATGAGGCGTGGCTCAGGATGAACGGCATCGACGCCTCGACCGTGTCGCTCCTCGACACCAGTCGCCTGGATGTCATCAGCGGCTACATCGGAATCGCCGAACTCTCCGGGACGAATGCCGTGTCGATTCTGGGCGGCGAAGTGTCTTCGCTCATCGTCAACGGCACGACGAGCACGGCCGCGCAGGTCGAGATCGCCGGCGGCACCGTCGACATCGCAACCCTCAAGGGCAAGGTGGTGGCCAGCATCAGCGATGGCCTGATCGGGTCGCTCAGCCTTCTCGACCAGTCGGTGGCCACCGTCATCGGCGGCATCATCCAACCCAACACGATCCGCCTGTTCGACCAGGGCGTGATCAATCTCTACGGTACCGGCCTGATGCTCAGCCTGGCGGATATCGGCTCCGATGGCCTGGGCGATTTCACCCGCTACCGGCTCAGCGGCACGCTGTCCAACGGCGACGTTCTCGCCGGCATCAATGTGCTTTCCTATGACGGTGCGCTCGCCATCGGTGACCCGACGCTCGGCGCCGCCAATACCGGCAGCGTTCGATTCTTCTCGGCCGCCGTCCCCGAGCCGGCCCCCATCGCCCTGTTGATTCTCGCGCTGGTCGGCGTGGCCGCGACGAGGTCGAATGCCGTGCGATGCGCCCCTCGAGGTCCGGCGCACTGATCCAGAGCACATCCCGCAGGTTCTCGTCGGCACGAGGAGCACGCCGCTGCGGGTCCGTGTCACCGGGCGCGAGTCATGGCGGCACCTCTCTCCTCCCGCCGAGGGCGGACGGGCGCATGGTGCTGCCGAGCGGCGTAACGTCGATTCCCGGGAACGTCATCGGACGCGGGGGGGGCGCGCTCGTCGCGGCCAACCCGTACACGAGCTCCGGCCTGCTGACCCTGCAAGGCGGCAGCGCGCTCACCCCGTTGTCCACCTTGTCCCTGAGGCACGCTCCGCAAATGGGGGGTGGTGCCGGCGTGACGGTCACCGGTGCTGCCGACGCCAACGCGCGCGCAGCCGCCAACGTGTACGAACCGCACCCGGGCACGACCGACGTCGTCCGTCGGAACTGGCCTACCGCTGGCGCGCACCCGCCGTGATCTGCGATGGCTGTTTCACGATGATTTCCGCTCGGCCGCGATACGCCGCGATCGTGCCCTGGACGCAGATCTCCGTCCCCTGGAGCGACTCCGGCGCGTACGAGAAGCTGCCCCGGTCCGCGCCCCAGACGAGCGCCGTGAACACGTGTTGCGGGTAGGGTTTGCCCAGGTTCAGGAACGTCGGCTGCCCGCGCACCCGATCCGCGAATTTCGCACTGGCCACGATTCCGCAGACCCTCGCAGGCTCGCCGATGTGGTCGATGGCCTCGTCCGGCTGGAGAATGTCCGCCGCTCGGGCGACGCCATCGAGGATGAAGAACGTCAGAAGCGCGGCGCAGATCCGGGTCATCGGGCGTCCTCATCGGGGGAGTTGCGCAGAGCGCTCTACCGCCGCCCCGCACGTGTCGCAAATGATCTTCGCGGTGGCCGAAGGCAGCGCGTCCTCGTACAGATTGAGGGGCGTGGCCTCTCGTGCGGAATAGGCCATCCGGCGGAGGACGGCCAGGCGCCTGTGATGAGGACGCACTTCGCCCGTCGACTTCGCAGCGGATGAGGCGCGAGGACTATCGGCGGGCACCCGGGGATGCGGACCTCCAAGCGCTCGACCGGGGCCTGTCGTGCGCCAAGCCGGCCGAGGGCGCAGCGGCCGACGGGGCCATGGCACCGGACTTCGTCGGCTCGTTCGACGCGCAGGCCCACGGCGTCGTGGCGGCACTCAGGTATGCCAATGCCGCAGTGCGCGTTCCGGAATTCTCGCGGCGGTTCTCCCGACTCCCGGCGGGGATCCGGCCATCGACGGTCTTCCCGTTCTCGCTCACATCGTGGTGGCGTGGCGCTTGTGCAACACGACGTGCATCCAGTTTCCGCGCGGCTTCACGAACGTCTCCGTCGCCTTGCGGGACCAGAATGCACACTTCGTGGCGACCCGCTGAACGGGATTCCGGCGCGGCGGCAGGGTCAGACGGTTGCCGCAATGGACGCATCCCTCTTCCTGGTCGTAGGTGCCGTAGGGATTCCCGGCGAAATCCATCAGGGCGGCCGACAGCCAATTCGTCTGCGCGCCGTTCACCCCGACGAACGAGACGGCCTCCACCCGACAGCGGTGGAACAGCTTCGCGATCCGCGCCATCGAAGGCGTTCACATGCCCCCACGGCGGATTCGGCTTTCCGCACGACCCGCACGTCGTGCGCCCGACTCGGATGTCCTGCTTGTACGGCACGCCGATCAGGATTCGTTGACTGCACACCCGTTCGATTTCCTGACAGACCTGCTGCAACGCGGCAGGCGGGACGTGCTCCAGCACTTCGGCGCAGAACACGAAATCGAATGCCCCATCCGGGAACTGCATCCTGGCGGCGTTACCCTTCACGCATTGAATCCGTGGGTGGTCGATGCTCGGCTCGGTCAGATCCAGCGCGGTGACCCCGTCAAAGCGCTCCGCCAGCAGGCGCGAAAAGTGTCCATCGCGGGCGCCGATGTCCAATGCGTTGCGGCCCCGGGTCGGCATCAGGTGAAGCAGGTCTGCGGTTCGTTGCTGCTCCGCAGAGGAGGTTCGGTACTCGGTCAAGTCCATAGGTCTCTTCTATTGTTTGTGACACATGCCACCGAGGCTGCGCGCGCCGATGCCACAGGCGGAGCGTCGGAACCGACGCACCACCCTTCCGCCCATGACGCGCCTCGGGATCACACCCGGGCGTTGTCGCCGGATGCCACAGCCCCCCCCGGCTCCGATTCGCGACCCGGGATCGCGCCTCACGGACAGCTTCCGTGACTGCACACCCGCCGGCTCGCGGTACGCGACCATCCCACCACCGGTTCAGATCGTGACGTCGCTCCGCACGATTCAACCATATTCGTTGCGTCCTGCCTCGGGCCTATCCGTAGCGGCGCCGAAGTTCCGCCAAGGAGCCCTTCACAAGCTTCTCGAGTACGGTGGTGTCGACGTCCGAAAGGCGCCTGACGTACAGACACGACTTGCCCATCCTGTGCCTGCCGAGTTGACGCAGCAGCACCGCTTGATCGGCTCCCGCCGCGACCAAGTAGATTGCGATTTCATTCTTCCGTGCGGCCAGGCCGCTGGCACAGGAGTCGCCTTCACGACCGCTCTCGTACCTGTAGTGGTACGAGCCAAAGCCGACGATGCTGGGCCCCCACATCTTCGGCTTCTCTCCGGTCCACTGGCTCATCAGCGTCGCGAGCACCTGGCAATCCGAGCGCACGGCCTCGTTGTCGACGGACGCGAGGTGCGCATCCACGTCCGCTTCGGTTGCATTCGTCTTGTTCCCGGCCATTGCCACTCCTTGCGGCGATGGGAGATTCGCGACCCCGAACGAGGCGGTCGAAAGGTCGAATCCGAAGCGGGACATCGCGTGTCCATCGACGATAACTCAGTGCCCCGAAGACCCACTTCGGGCCGACGACGCCCCCGACGGGCGCAGCGTCCTGCGCACCGTGTACAGACTCGCCAGCGCGCCGGTGAAGATCACCCGGTCGGCGTTCTTCTCCAGTCTCCGGCAACTCACCTCCACGAGCCCGAAAACTCGTTCAATCACGTGGAAGGCGTGCTCACCATCCGCGCGGATCTTCGCCTTCGTCCGGTTCTTCACCCGGTTCTTCGCTCGCCGCGAATTGCGGCGAACGTGACCGGTCTGTCCAGTCAATGCGATCGAGGTGCCGCCACGGCACCGCGCGGGGTGGGATTGTAGAGGTCCCGGACACGTCCGGGTTTGCGAGAAAGGGAGGAGCAGTCTGGTGCTCAGCTCGCGTCCAACCGGCCTCTCCGACCATGCGGCCCATCCGCGCTCCGCCAGACACTGGCAGGGGTCGGACCCCCCGTGTGCGTGAGCCCGGTCTGCTCGGCAATCGCCTCGTAGGTCAGTTCCTTCTTGCGAAGGCGCGTCACCCGTCGGTGTCGCGCCTTCCGCGCGCGGTGCCGAGCCTTCTCATGTCTACAGCAACCATGACCACAAGACTCTGAGATTGGCGAACGAATTCCCGGACCTTCCCCACTCAGTACGGATAGGCGCCCCCGCACTCAAGCCGATACACTCTCGACACCCTGAGCGCGAGACAGCACCTGACGCCACGGCAGCGACGGGACCCGCCAAGGGGGTTCCGCCGGCCTATAAGCACTGCACAAGAAAGCGAGGAGAACCCACCATGTCGTTCCGTCAACTCACCCGGGTGGCCGCGTTCGCGCTGCCTCTGGCCCTGAGCGCCCCTGCCTTCGGCATCCCCCTGGATCCCATGAGCTACGGCTCTCTGGGGATTCTCGACGTCAGTTCCGGCACGGTCGCCATCAACACCGGAGGCGTCCTGCCGACGTTGACGATCGGCAGCACCACATTCAAGGGCGTGCTGCAGAGCCAGGGCACCGGGCTGCCCGACATTGCCGTGTTCACCTTCGACCGGATCCGGATCACCGGATCGGCGGTCATCTCGGGTCAAGGCAATCTCCCGCTGGCGCTCTTGTCCCGGTCCGACGCAACGATCAATTCGGCCATCGACATCTCCGGCGGCGCAGGCACAAACACGACCACCGGGGGAGCAGGCGGCGCGTTTGGTGGCGCAGCGCACAACGCAGGACCGGGAACGCCCCCAGCGGGCACTGAATCGGCGGGCGCCGGGTTCGGCGGGAAGGGCGGCGACCAGGTGTTTGCGCCCATCCCATCGAGCATCACGGCCACAGGGGGAAGCGCTTACGGCAATCTCGCCCTGGCCTTGCAGGGAGGCAGCGGCGGGGCGACGACTGCGAGAGCCGGAGGGGGCGGCGGTGCGATCGAGATCGGCGCTCGCGGGACCGTTTCGGTGGGATCCATCCGGTCCGATGGCGGAAACAGTGTGGCCACGCTGAATGGCACCGGATCCTCCAGCGGTGGCAGCGGCGGCGCGATCCTCCTGCACGGCGCGACCGTCTCGGCGACTTCTCTGCTGGCCCGCGGCGGCTCCGCCCCCAATGCCACCACCTCCGCGGGCGGCGGTGGCGGCGGCGGGAGGATTCTGTTGATGCCCGACACCTTCACCCTGGATGCGCCCACCGGGACCGGCAACGTCCAAGGCGGCACCGGTGGCACCGCCGCCACCGTTTCGGGATTGAAAGGTCAGTCCGGCACCTTCGACGTGCGCCCCGGGACGACGGACGTGCGCGCCGGGCAGATCCTTCAGCCGGGGGTGAACGGGAGCATGGTGTTGCCCAGCGGGGCGACGCTGACGCCCGGGAATGTCATCGTGCGCGGGGGTGGCGCGCTCGTCGCGGCCAACCCCTACACGAGCTCCGGCCTGCTGACCCTGCAAGGCGGCAGCGCGCTCACGGCGTTGTCCACCCTGTCGCTGAGGCACTCCCTCGAAGTGGGCGGCGGTGCGGGCGTGACGGTGATCGGCGCCACCGACACCAACGCGTCGATCCATCTGCTCGGGGGCACGTTCGCTGCCCTGGGCGGCTTGCAGACCACCAGCGAGGTCATCGGGAGCGGATCGATCGTCGGCCCCGTGAGCGGTGGCGCGACAAGCTTGTTGCGTGCGAGCGGCGGCACCCTGACCGTCGGCGATGCCAATCGCACCGACGGCTTCACCTGGAACGGCACGCTCGGGTCGCTTCCAGCAATACCTCGCCCGGCACCTTGCGCCTCGACAGCGCGACGCCGATTCTCCTGCACAGTGCCGCCCTGCTCGACGGTCCCGGTGCCCGTCTGGTCACGCTCAACGGGGCTCAGCTCGCGCCAGGCGGGACGATCACCGCCACCGATTCGTCTCGCATCTCGAGCGCGTTCCGCAACGACGGCGCCGTGAGCGGCCCGACCGGCGACGGACGGTTCCTCACCTTCGACGGGGCGGTGTCCGGCACGGGCAGCTTCGCCGGCAATGTCCGCTTCGAAGGCGGCCTCTCGCCCGGGGCCAGCCCTGCGCTCCAGCAGGCTAGCACGGTGGTCTTCGCAGCGACGAACACGCTGCACATGGAATTGGGCGGCCACGTGCGCGGCACCGAATACGATGCGATCGACGCCACCGGCTCCATCACGCTGGGCGGCAGCCTGGAAGTCGTGCTGCTCGGTCAGTTCGTCCCTGGTGCAGGTGACGTGTTCGATCTACTCAGTGCGTCGCATATCACCGGGAGCTTCGCGAGTCAGGTGTTCCCGACGCTGGGTGCGGGACTGACGTGGCACACCGCGATTCTTGCGGGGCAAACGGGAGAGATCTTCCAACTGACCGTGGCAGCGGTGCCTGAACCGTCGGAGTGGCTGTTGATCATCGCTGGGGGAGTGCTGCTCGCGGCGAGGAGGCGGCGGGGGTAGTACAACTGAGCGGCAGGTGGCGGGTCTCTCGGACTCGCCGACCCGTAGCAAGGCGGCCGGGCTTCGAAATCTCGGCGGTCGCTCACGGCAACTCCCATACGACGTTGACGGAGAGCGTGCGTTTCGCCTCTCACCGCTCTCTCAGACTATGGGGGACCAATCGTCCGTGTCGTGGCCGCCCCATCGCCGGCCGGACTTCGATCCTGTCGAGGAATTCCCCAAATGCCTGACAGTCTTCCTGCAGATCGCACAGCGATGTCTTACGTGATCCTGCCAGACCCATTCATGAAGTACACGCGTGAGTGTCGCGCCGCAATCACGGCAGCGCTTGACGTATTGGCACTTGTCCGGCTCTAGAGGAAGCCATTCCGTCCAGTCGTGACTCAATTCAACCGCCGACTCGCCGCAGCGTCGACAGAGTGTGAACCTGCCCCGGTTTCACGTACATCAGAGAGTTGGTACCTTTCTGATGAACGGAGGACGAAATGGCGAGGAAGGAAGCAGTGCCGAATCGGCGATACACGGCCGAGTTCAAGCAAGAGGCAGTCAGGCTGGCAGCGTCGATCGGCGGTAATGCGACAGCCAAGCGACTGGGCGTCCCGCACTCGACGGTGACGAACTGGGTGCGGCGTGCACGTGATGGTGCGCTCCAGGAGCCGCAGGGTGAAGGAGTGCCGGTCCGACGGCCGGTGTCCGAGTTGGAAGCAGAGAACAGTCGTCTGCGACGGGAATTGGCCAGTACGAAGCTCGACCTGGAAATCGTAAAAAAAGCGGCGGCGTATTTCGCGAAGGAGTCGCGGTGAGGTACGCCTGGATCGAGGAGCACCGCGACCTGTTCAGCGTGAGCCGGATGTGCCGGCAGCTCGATGTTTCGCGAACCGGCTATTGCCAGTGGCGGATACGGGTGCCGAGCGAGCGAGGGCCAACGAGAGGTTGGATGCGCAGGTGGCGGCCATTCACCGGGCCAGCCGGCGCAGCTACGGACGAGAGCGCATTCACCGGCAGATGCACGCGCAGGGTATGCCGGTGGGCCGCGAGCGTATCCGCAAGAGCCTCAGACGCCAGGGGCTGCGACCGGTGTACCGGCGCCCCTATCGCGTGACGACGGATTCCAGCCACGACAAGCCGGTGGCGCCGAACCTGCTGGAGCGCCGCTTCGACGGCTGGACAGTGAATCAAGCATGGACCGCCGACATAACCTACGTGGCCACCGGCGAAGGCTGGCTGTACCTGGCAGTGGTCATGGATCTGGGCAGTCGCCGGATCGTGGGCTGGTCGATGAGCGAACGGATCAAGGCCGATCTCGTATGCGAGGCGTTGAAATCGGCGTACTGGCGGCGCAAGCCCGGTCCCGGACTGATCATGCATACCGACAGGGGCAGTCAATACGCGAGCAAATCCTATCGCACACTGATTCGTGATTTCCGGATGAAGGCCTCGATGAGCGGTAAGGGCAACTGCTGGGACAACGCGGCAATGGAGAGCTTCTTCAAGACGCTGAAGGTCGAGCGCGTCTATCAAGTCCAATATCCCACGCGTGCGCACGCCCGCCTGGACATCGTCGACTGGATCGAGGGCTTCTACAATCGAGCGCGGTTGCATTCGTCGGTCGGCTATCGCACGCCGGTTTCTGTGGAACACAGCCTCATGGCAGCGTAGGCTGGTGTACGTCGAATCGAGGCAGGGTCAGCATGAGTGCGTGCTGAGCTGCAGTGACAACGATTCACTCCCCCAAGAAAACTCGAAAGCTCTGCAGACCTTCCCAAGGACTCAGCGTTTGCATGCTCCAAACTCAGACTTATACTCGAAGCTGCCCGATTTCAGTTGAAAGACGAATTGCCCGCCAAAGCTATCTATGATCCACAGTTCGCGCTCATTTCGTTCGATCCATGCAGAGCGCTTGCTTTCACAGCGCCAGTGAATTGATGAGGTCGAGCTCTCGATACGAGACAAGTCCGCTGGCGAGTACAAGTCGGTAAGCTTCAAGGCGCGTACCAGTTTTCCATCAGGCGAATATATCGACACCACATCTCGAATTCCCAGATTGTGCCAATTGTCAATGGCAACCAAGAAGCCAAGAGACGAAACTTCGATGTCGATGGGCGCAATAGGATTGAGCAGCGTGGCGGTCGCGACCTTCATGTAGCTTCCGCGCTTGAAGTGATACCACTCGGCCGTTGCATAAGGGCCTTGGGGTCGGCCGGCATATCCGAAGACATCGCCCATGCTCTTACCCGGTACGACCCGGACCACGTATGCCCCGTCCTCGCTCATCCGCGCCATGAGCTTGGCCGGCGCCCATGAGTCCGCGAGAACCGGCCTGACCAGAACGAAAAACCCAAGCGACACTACAGCGCATCGCAACATCTGAGCCCAAGGGTACTGATAACGGGTCCGCGGCGAGATGTTGCGCCGTATCAGCGGTGGATAGGCTGCCGCCCGACGCGAAATTGCCCATTGATTTCCATCAATCACAACTCAAGCCCCCGATGCGTGGCTTATTCGCCACTGTCATTGGCGCAACGCACCATCGCTTTAGTGCGACTTCGGCACACCGACATCATTTTCAAAGACTACTTCGATACCGACCATCCCTCCAAAGTAATAAGTCACAGACACCTCTTTCCTCGAAGTCTTAGCCGAGACCTTCACCGCCCGCGCGAGCCCCTGGGGCGCACCGTGATCCCACCCTTTCGCGGCATACCACCGTTTACACTCGCGTCACAATCTCCAAGCCCCGCCAACCCATGATCCCGCCCCTACCCGCTGGACTCCGCTACGCCGCCCTCGCCCTGTCCGTCTGCCTCTCTTCAACCTCAGCCCTTGCCGATTGCTCCCCTGACGATTTCCCCGTTTCGGTGACTCGCTTCGAGTGGATCAACACCTGCGGCACCGACAAGCCCTGCCCCACCCTCAAAGCCGAGGGAGAGATCGAGAACCGCTGCGACATCGCCCTCGGCGCTCGCGTGAAGCTCCGCGCCGTCGATGCGAAGGGAGAGGCCGTCGTCGTGTCGCAGCTCTGGCCGTTCGGATCACGGAATATCCCGCCCGGCAAGCACACGATCTCGTTCGATCAGTGGATCGGGTACGACCCGGAAATCGCGTCGTTCACGGTGGAGATTGCCGAACTGCGGCTGTGGCGCTGAGGCTGTCTCTCCGACTGCCTTCGCCCCATGAATGCCGTGCCGCGTCCTGGCTCCTGCATTGACGGCGGAACGACCGGGTAATATCCTGGTATTACTGTTTTCGGGAACGACACCATGCCGGTCACCAGTCTGAAATTGCCGGACGAACTCAAGGCGCGCATCCAGGGGCTGGTCAAGGACAGCGACCGGACGGCGCACGCGTTCATGCTCGACGCGATCGAGCGCGCGACCCGCGCCGAGGAACTCCGGCGGCAGTTCGGGGCGGACGCAGCCGACGCCGAACGCGACGCGATCGCGTCCGGCAAGACGTTCGATGCGCGAGAGGCCTTCGACTATTTCGAGGCACGCGTCGCCGGGCAGGCCGCCCGCCGCCCCAGGCCGAAGACATGGCGCAAGCCAGACTGAGCGCCCGTGCGTTCGACGACCTGGAAAGGATCTTCGACTTCATCGCGACCACCGATCCCGTCCGAGCACTCGAGACGGTCCATCGGATCCGCGACGCCGTATCGATACTCGAACAGCATCCGCTGATCGGGCGGCAGGTCGAGGAAGGGCGGCGTGAACTGGTGATGGGGCGCGGCGCCGAAGCGTACCTGGCGCTCTATCGGTGGATTCCGGCAGCGGACACGGTCCTTGTGCTGGCCGTGAGGCACGCGCGGGAGGCGGGCTACCAGGGCGAATGACGGCCGGAGGCGCTACCGCCGCATCGGACACTGCCCGCCATCGCCCAGCCGGATATCGAACCGGTCGGTCACGGTGTCACCGATGGTCGTTGCCAGCGCCGCCTTGAACGCCTCCGATGGCTGGCTCACGTAGCGCAGCGGCAGTTGGGTGAAGGTGTAGTCCTCGAACTCGTCCACGCCGAGTTCCCCGACATCGCGATAGGCGATGTCGTACCCCCACGTCCACCCGAAGAGCGCGCCGACTTCATAGGTGTCGTCACTGGCGTGCTCGCGATCGGGGCCTTCCTTCGTGTCGATCACGCACACGACCCAGGTCTCGAACTCCATGGTCACGGCGCCATGCTTCCGCGCGCTCGCGAGGAAGGCCCGGGGCCGATCGTCGAAGATCGGAAAGTCGCCCTCGTCGTACCAGGGCAATGCATCGAACTTGTGGTCGACCGTTCGGAAGCGGCCCTCGCCGTCGCTCACCGGATGTCGCAGTCCGAAGGGCGGCGCATCGACGAAGCGGATGGGCAGCGCCACGCCCGGATCCCGGATCCAGCGGAAGTCGTCCGCCTTGAACCGGGTGAGCACTTGTAGGTAGTGGAACTCCCGCGACTGTTCCCGCACGGGCCGGAACCGGCCTCGGATGTTCACGCCGCTGCGCGCGAAGCTCGGCGTGGTGTCTTCGTCGTCGAAGCGCTGGTACCACGGGATTTCCATGGAGCCGCAGAGGACCTGGCCGCAGAAGACCGGGTGGAGGCCGGATGCGTGTTGGCGGGTCGTCTCCGTGCCGGCTGCGACGAGGGAGAAAGCGACCGCCGCGACAGCGGCAGTCAGGGCCATGGACCGCGGAAAGCGAGATTCCGCGCGGAGTGAGCGTCTCGCGCACCTCATCGCATCGGTCAGCCGACCTCGATCACCACGTCCGATGTCCACACGGGAAACCCTCTTTCTAACTGTCGGGTAAGTGTGCCGCAACGACAGCCCGAGACAAGACCGATGGCACCCGGTTCAGACCGGGCTCCGCGCCGCGGGCGTGTCGTACCGCAAGCGCCCAGACAATGCAGGCAGTTCGATCATGCGCCGTGCACCGCGCGAGGTGCCTCAAGAGTCGGTCGCCCAGATTCCTTCTGCCGAGTCCGGGCAGCACGGCATCGCGAGGGCACGGCCGCTCACCGTTATCGCTCCTCGGAGCCTGCCGGCACGATGTTCATCGTCGAAATGAGTTCTGTCCGATCAACATTTCTTTAATAATGGGTATACGTCGGTCGGCGACGAACCTATCGGCAAAGATAATGAAGAGGAGCCTCGCGATGAAGTCACTCCGCAGCAAGTCCGTCCTTGTCTTCGTGATCCTGACGGCCCTCCAGGCGGTACCGCCTGCGGCACGTGCCGAAGCGACTTCGTCGCTCACGGTGCAGGGGCACGGCTTCATCCTCGACCCCATTCACAACATAGAACCGGACTGTGCGGTGGGGCCGGGTGCCCCTTCCGTCAATTGTTCCGGGACGGTGTACGTGGACAACTTTGCTGCGGGATACGCGCGCATCGTCTACCGGGCACAGGCGCGGGCGGCCTTCGGCGATCTCAAGACCTCGACATCCCTCAACATCACGACCGGACTCTCTCAGGCGGACGTGTCGGCTGCGGGAGGGTCCCCGGTACGCGGCGCGATATTGGCGATGGTGGGCGCCGAAGCCGGCTTTACGGATACGTGGACGATATCGGGCGGTGTCACGGGCACGCCGGGAACGCTGAGGGTCGCCTACCACGTCACAGGCACGATCGTGCATCCCCCGAAGTACCAGCCGGAGTTGGCCCCCCCGCAGGACATCGGCGGATCCTCCATGAGCTTCACCATCGGCCCAGCCACCTACTACTTCCTCACGGGGGGCGGGGTCCATGAGACGGTTCACGCCGACGTCCCGTTCACCTTCGACGAACCTTTCGAGTTCGGTGTCACGATGGGGTCGGGGTCCGGAATGGACGCTTCGAACTTCGTGCTCGATGCGGCCGAACTGGCGACCCGGTCCGACTTCTACAACACGGCATCTCTGGCAGGGCTAGAGGTGTTCGACGGTGGAGGCACGAAAGTCAGCTTCCACCTGAAGACGGCGTCAGACTCCGATGCGTTCCAGCAGTTCGCCACGCCCCCCGTCCCCGAGGTTTCGACCCTGACCCTGAGCGGTGCGGGGATGGCTCTACTGTTCGCCCTGCGCGCACTCCAACGACGCGGTGCGCGTGCGGGGTGAATGGGCGGTCCGTCCGGCGCACGGGTGGTTCGCCTTTTCGTCCGTCTGATGTCCGAGGTCTGACGCCGGCCATCCGGGTCGCGACCGTATTCGATTCAGGACGCCGCTTCGGCAACCGGGTGTCCACCCCGCGTGTCGCGAACGATTTCCAGCCGACCCCCGCGCGATTCGCGCTCGCGGCGGACGGCATCGATCATCGACCACGCCGCCGAGTCGCAATACGGCACGCGCGTGAGGTCCAGGCGGGTGACGTTCGAGGGGTGGGCCCGCAGATGGTTGGCCAGGCTGTCGAGCGACGCGTAGAAGAGGTTGCCCCGGGCGGCGATGTGTTCGTGACCGCCTTCGTGCGAGATATCGAGCGACACTTCCGAGGCGCTCGCCACGAAGAACACCACCGACAGCAATCCCGCCACGAGGATGCCGGCTTCCAGTCCGACAAAGCACACGGTGAACACGGTCGCGCCGCACACGATGCTGTCGATCCGGCTGCGCGCGACGAGCCGGATCTCCTTCCACTGGATCATCCCCACGCCCACAAGCAGCAGCACCGCGGCAATGGCCGGCATGGGGAGTGTGGTCAGGAACGGTCCGAGACCCCAGGCGATGGCGGCGACGGCGACGCCGGCCACGAGCCCGGACATCGGATTGCGGGTGCCCATGCCCACGGCGACGCTGGTCCGATTGAAGCTGCCCGACCCGGCGAAGCTCGAGAAGAAGGCACCGACCACGTTCGACACGCCCTGCGCGCAGACTTCCTTGTGCAGGTTCACCTCGGGACTCATCAGCGTCTTGAGGTCGCGGGCGATCACCAGCGATTGCGCCAGACCGAGCACGGCTATCGCAAGCGCGGCGGGCAGGAGTTCCTCCATCACCATGAAGTATTCCTTCGAGAAGGTCGGCACCTGGAACGGCCACGGGTGGAACACGACGCGGCCGAGCAGTTCCACTTCCGAACGCGCGGGTCCGATCCAGCCGTTGATGATCGCGCCCGTCACCCAGCCGACCAGGAGCGCGACGATGATGTACACGCGCGGATAGCGGGGACGCAGCGCGAGCGCCGCCACGACGGTGCTGCCGCTGACGACGGCGGCCCAGGGGTTCACGATCTCGCTCCACTCGGTCGCGACGACGTAGAACTTCTCGTAGAAGAACTGCATCGCGAGACCGGAAACGCCGAGCGTGCCCTCCAGGGCCGAGGTGATGAGCAGCACGCCCACCCCCATCTTGATGCCGCCGATCGCTGCGGGGCTCAGGTAGCGGAAGATCTCCGCGCCGCGCAGCAGCCACAGCACGAGCTGGATCACGCCGACCATCAGCGTGAGGAGGATCACGTAGTCGGTGTAGAGCGGGCTGCCGCGGCCGGCGTAGGGCATGACCGACAACGAGAGCAGGATGGACAGCGCCGTGTTGGGCCCGCCGACCATCGCGGAACTGCCGAGCAGACTGGAGACAAGCGCAACGAAGACCGCGCAGTACAGGCCGTATTCGGGACTGACGCCGACCAGGTAGGCGAAGGTGATGGCCTGCGGGATCACCAGCACGGCCCCGGTCAGTCCGACCACCGTCTCGCGGCGCTTGTCGGCGGCATCCCACCACGAGAAGTCCGGGACGGCCTCGCGGAGCACGGCAGCCACCCGTGCGGAGAGCGTCGTCACTTGCTCGCGCCTGACCCGCCGAGACCGCCGAACCAATGCACGACGCGCTCGGCAAGTTTCTTCAGCCGGCCCTCGCGCGGATCGAACGGCCGCACCTGCATGTTCAGGTACGCAGCCACGTCCAGCGCCTGTTGCTGCGTGAGCGTGCGGCCCTGCCCCAGCGGCATGTTGGCCCAGATGAAGCCGGCGGCCTTCTGCACGTTGTTCATGCCGGCGCCGGCGTTGTACGAGTCCGGCCCCCACAGCGGCGGCACGCCTTCGCGTCCCCGTCCGTCCGCGCCGTGGCAGGCCACGCACGAGCGCTTGTAGACCATCTCGCCCATCGCCGGATTCGGGTCCTGGTTGGTCTCGGTCAGGGTGGGCACGCTCCAGTGGGCGGGGGGCTTGCCGATCACCTCGCCCTCGGAGAGATAGTTGATGTACGCGGCGATGGCGAGCACTTCCGGCGCGTCGGCCGGCGGCATCACGCCGTTGTGGCTGTACAGAAAGCACTCGCGGATGCGCAGCCCGATGCCGTTGCGCACGCCGTTCTTCGCCCGCCATCGCGGGTAGAGACCCGCCACGTTCAGGGGCAGCGCGTCGGGCGTCGTCCCCGCCTTGAGATGACAGTTCGTGCAGCTCAGCCGGTTGCCCGCATAGCGCGGCGCGTAGCGCGGCGTGTCCATCACGATGTTGTAGCCGTGGACGACGTTGCTCTCGTAGTCGTCCAGGACGCTGCGGGCCTTCAGTTCCTCGATGGTGGGTTTCGCCGGCGCAGTCAGCGCAAGTCCGGCAAGCAGCACGAACGCCAGGCGTCTGGTCAGCACGAAAGGGATGGTGGTCGTCTTGGAGTGAGAAACCGGGCGGAGGCCGCCCCGGAGAGCCGTGCCGCCCTCGCGCCCCGGCAAGCCGGGACGCGAGGGCACCTCATCGTCAGCCCGCAAACATGTAGGTACATCCCCGCGCCTGAGCGGCGTGGCAGGCGAACACGCCCGACGGCATGACCTTGATGCCCGGCAGCAGCGAATCCACCCAGTCCTTCTTGACGCTCGCCGGATCCAGGCCCATCTCCTTCGCGATCATCATGCTGCGGAAGGTGAGCGCCAGATCGCACGCGACCACCTTCACGCCGCGCTCGATCAGGTTCTTCAGCGCGGCCGCATCGATCGGCAGCGCCCCCGGCTTCAGGTAGTAGGGATTGCGGAGCGCGGGCGCCTGGGTCGCCGGATCGATGATGCGGAAGTTCTCGCCGAGGCGGTACTTCTCCCACATCGCATCGCCCAGGGCGATCGGGATGGTGTCGTGCCGGATCACCAGCATCGCGCCCACGTCCGACGGTGGCACGCCGAGCCCGGCCGGTGCGCTCATGAGAAAGGCCAGCGTGTAGATCAGGCCCATGCCGTGGTTCTCTTCGGGCCAGTCGGTGACCTGGCGGTGCTTGCCGGGCAGGCCGTCGAACCAGCGCGCGACGTCGGCGGCCAGCTCCGTGGCAGGCGGATTCGCGGCCACGGCGGTGTTCGCCACCGGCAGCATCGCGCCGAGGCCCAGCGCCGACGTGGCGGCCAGTGCGAGGAACTCGCGACGGTTATCGGGGGTGGGGGCGTCGTTCATCTCGATCTCCTCAAGGATGGGGCTGGCTGGCTCGCCGGCGCGGGGCAATGGTACTCCGCACCCGCTCGCGAATGCGCTCCGCCACCGCGACGCCTGCGCGACGGGCCGTGGCATCGCGCTGCGTCATCGACCACCGGGCCGCGCGGGCGGCTACGATAGGGCCTCCCTGGAGATCCCGACCATGACGATGCCCCCACTGCCCGCCCGTGCTGCCACCTCCGACACGTCCGTCCCGCGGTCGATGCGCCGGGGCCGTCTGCGCGCCGCCCTCGCCGCCACCCTGTTCTGCGCCTCAGCCGTCGCGTGGGCCCAGTCGCTCTCGCCCGCCGCCCCCGAATCCGTCGGCATGTCGTCGGAGCGCCTCGCCCGCATCGGCACGGTGCTGCGAGAGGACATCGCGGCAGGCAAGCTGCCCGGCGCCGTCGTGATGGTGGCCCGCCGCGGCAAGCTCGTGTATTCCGAAGCCTTCGGCGTCCGCGATCCGGCCACCGGGGCGGCGATGACGACCGACAGCGTGTTTCGCATCTACTCGATGACCAAGCCGCTCGTCAGCGTGGCCGCGATGATGCTGGTCGAGGACGGCAGGATGCAGCTCACCGATCCGGTATCGAAGTTCCTGCCCGCCTACAAGCCGGCCGCCGTCAGCGTGGCACACACGGATGCCGAGTTCGCGCGCATTACGTACTCGACGGCCTCCCCGCTGCGCGAAGCGACCGTGCAGGATCTCCTCCGCCACACGGCCGGCCTGGCGTACGGCGAGATCACCCAGAACGCGCCGGTGAAGAAGGCCCTCGAGGAAGCGGGGATCTACAAGACCGCCATCGACTACGACGCCCGCGACCTCGCACCCGACGAGCAGGTGGCACGCCTCGCGAAGGTGCCGCTGGCGCATCAGCCCGGCACGGTGTGGGAGTACAGCCTCGCCTCCGACCTGCTCGGCCGCGTCGTCGAGAAGGCTTCCGGAATGCGGCTCGGCGACTTCCTCGCCGCACGCCTGTTCGGACCGCTGCGCATGGTCGATACGGGCTTCTCGGTCCCGGCCGCCGCCCTGCCGCGTCTCGCCGGACCGTTCGAGAAGGATCCGACCACGGGCCAACCCGTGCGGCTCGTCGACGTGACGCAGCCGCCCGCCGCGGACTCCGGCGGGGCCGGCGGCGTGTCGACCGCACGCGACTACCTGCGCTTTGCGCAGATGCTGCTCGGCGGGGGCAGGCTCGACGGCACGCGCGTGCTGTCGCGCACGACCGTGGCGCTGATGGCCTCCGATCATCTCGGCACGCGCATCAGCGTCCCCGTGACACCCGGCGAACTCCTGCTCGGCACACCCGGATTCACGTTCGGTCTGGGCTTCGCGGTGCGCCAGGGTCAGGGGGTCGCGGGCGTCCACGGCTCGGCCGGCGAGTTCATGTGGGGCGGATACGCCGGCACGTACTTCTGGGTCGACCCGAAGGAGGAACTGGTCGCCGTGTATTTCACCCAGATGGCCGGGCCGATCCGCCAGTACTACCGCCGCCTGGTGAAGAACCTCGTCTATCAGTCGATCGTGGACTGAACGCCCGCCGTCCCCGCCCCGCCCGGTACGTCTCCGGGCGGCCTCTCCCGTCAGCCGGTTTCCGCCCATGACCCACGCACGCGTCGTCGCGCTTCTCGCTCTCGCCACCGCGCTCCTGCCGGCCACGGCCTGGCTGGAACCCGCCGCCGACATTCCCGAGTCCGCGCTGTCCGGGGGGCGGCTGAGCGTCGCGGACACTTCCGAACGCGCGTACAGCTTTCCGGCGCCCGGACTCGATGCGCGGCAGGCGGAGCTGTACGCGCTGGGACACAAGATGTTCAGCAACCGCTGGGCGTTCTTCTGGTTCGAGAACGCGGAGTTCGGCCGCGGCCCGACCTCGAACGCGCAGGCGTGCACCACCTGCCACACCAACAACGGCCGCGGTCTCGTCACCGGCACGCCGCCGCTGCCCTCGGTGGCGGCCGCGGGCGAAGCGCGCGACCACCACATCACCGTGCCCTTCGAGCCGGCGCCGAACCATGTCGTGCGGGTCAGCCTGCCCGGCCAGGACGCCCATGGCGGGCCCTTGCCGCTCCCGCAGTACGGCGACCAGTTGCAGGTGTTCGGCGTGTTCGGCGTGGTGCCGCCGGAGGCCGGCTTCGACGTCGAATGGAACGAGCACACGGTGACGCTGGCCGACGGCGATCGCGTCGACCTGCGGCGACCGGTCCTGCGCATCCGCGATCTCGGCTACGGGCCCCTCGGCAACGGCGCGATGGCGGCCCTGAGACTGGCCCCGCCGCTCGTCGGCATCGGGCTGCTGGAAGCCGTCCCGGAGGAGACCGTCGTCGCGTTCGCCGCCCGGCCGCCCGTCGACGGCATCCGGGGCAAGGTCAATCGCGTCTGGGACGAGAGCCGGCATCGGATGGCGCTCGGGCGTTTCGGACTCAAGGCCAACCACGGCAGCGTGCGCGAGCAGGTCGCCATCGCGTTCCTGAACGACATCGGCCTGTCCACGCCCGTCTACCCGGACCAGAACTGCCCCGCGATGAGCCAGACCTGCCGCGACCAGATGGTGGCCGGCAAACCCGAGATCACCGAACTGCGGCTGAAGGCGACGGAGCTGTACGTGCGCGCGCTCGCCGTGCCGGTCCGGCGGAACGTCACCGATGCCCGCGTGGTGCGCGGCGAAGCGCTCTTCACCGAGGCGCGCTGCGCCGTGTGCCACGTGCCGGAGATGCGCACCGGTTCCTTCCCCGCGCTCCCGCTGCTCGCCGACCAGACCATCCGCCCCTTCACCGACCTGCTGCTGCACGACATGGGTGAAGCGCTCGCCGACGGCCGCCCCGACTACCTCGCGTCGGGCAGCGACTGGCGCACGCCGCCACTCTGGGGCATCGGCCTGTCGAAGACGGTGAACGGCGCGGCCAACTACCTCCACGACGGGCGCGCCCGCAATTTCCCCGAGGCGATCCTGTGGCACGGCGGCGAGGCGACCGTGTCGCGCGACCGGTTCCTGGCCATGCCGCGCGCCGATCGCGAGGCCCTGGTCGCGTTTCTCGATTCGCTCTGATCGGGTGAGCACGCCGAGCGGCAGCCCGCGCCGCGTTCGCCGCCCTGACGCGCGACGTCGATGACTGCCCCGAGCCCGGCTGCCATCCACCTGCACGCGCGTGCGATGTCGGCGCTGATCGCGTTTGCACGTCCCGATGCGGCGACCGCCCCGGCCCTGCACGAGGAGGAGGACTGGACGCCGCTCATCGACCTCGCCCTGCAGCACGGCCTGAGTCCGCTGCTGGCCAGACGTGCGCTCGCCCTTGCCGCCGGCGCCGTGCCCGACGCGTTGCGCGCCGCGTTCGAACATCATCGCGAAGACAACGACGCGCGCAATCGCGATCTCGCGCACATCCTGTTCCGGTTGCTGGACGCGCTGTCCGGCCAGGGCATCGACGCGCTGCCGTTCAAGGGACAGACCCTCGGCGTCATCGCATTCGGCGATTACCGCCATCGGCGCGCCGGCGACGTCGACCTGCTGCTGCGCCTGCGGGATCGCGAGGCCGCCTGTGTCGTGCTCGAAGCGCTGGGCTATCGCGAACTCACCGAGCGCGAACTCGGTCGGGCGATGACGCCCGTCGAATGGGCCGTGTGCCGCCGCTACCAGTGCGAATACGCGTACTACAGCGAGCGCGACCGGACGCTCGTCGAGCCGCACTGGGCCTTCGCGCCGCGGACGCTGGCGGCCGAGTCCGACTACGAGCGCATGTGGTTGCGCGCCGAAACGGTCGAGATCGAGGGCCGCGTCGTGCCCACGCTCGCCCGCACCGATCTGCTGGCCGCCCTGTGCATCCACGGCAGCAAGCACGAGTGGGTGCGGTTGCAATGGATCGCCGACGTCGCCGCGCTGCTGCATCGGCATCCGGACCTCGACCTGGACGGCATCCTGCGCGACGCACGCACCCGGGGGCTCGAGCGCATGGTGCTGCTGGGCATCGGTCTCGCCCGCGACGTGCTCGGCGTGACCCTCCCCGCGGCCGCGTCCCGGCAGGTCGATGCGGACGCCGAGGCGCGCGCCCTCATGGACGTCGTGAAGACCCGGCTGGCGACGGCGGCGCCCGTCGAATCGTCGGTGTTCCGGCCGAGCCGCTTCCGCTGGCGCATGCGCGAACGCTGGCGGGATCGCCTGAACTACTTCGTCCGCACCATCGCCACGCCCCGCGAAATCCACGTGCAGCTCGTGCCGTGGCTGCGGCTTCCGCCCGTCGGCTACGTCCCCGTCAAGCTCGTCCACGACTACGTCGCGCTGCCGCTGTGGCGGCGCTTCGGCGGACGCGACGCCTCCGGGTAGCGAGGCTCGCTCAGTGCGCCGGGCGAACGGACAGACGCAGGGCTGCCTCGGCCGCGGCGGCGTCGAACGTGGCGACTCCCGGGTCGCTCCCCACCTCGCATCGCAGCCGACCGTCGGCCGAGCGCTGCAGGACGAAGGCCGCAAGCGGCAGGATCTCCCGGACACCGTCGCTGAACGTGAGTTCGACCGCGACCTCCCCGGCGCCTGGCCCGAACGGCGACGGTGCGACCGGCCGACAGGCAACCACGCGCTTCGGCAAGGGTTCGAGCGGCGGCACGCCGAGGGCGAACAGTCCCACGGGCGCCTCGTCGAGCCGGTCGACACCGAGGATCTCGGCGATCGCCCGCTCCGGATAGGCGCCGACGGGACACCCTGCGAGGCCGAGCGCGGACGCCGCGAGCGACGCGGTCTGATACAACGCGCCGGTTTCCAGCAGGATCGCGTGATACGGCATGCCGCGATACTTCCAGCAGGTGCGCGCGAAGACCGCGGTCACGGCCAGCAAGACGTGGGGCGGCGTCTGCGTCTGTCGGCCCAGGCGATCGCCGGCCATCGCGAAGAGCGCCTCGCAATGCGCGGCCGTCGCCGGCATGGGCTGCAGCGTGTGTGTGAGCGGGTGATAGTGGTACAGCCCTGCCGGGAGCGATTCGACGTCCCGCACGAGGACGTAGCCCTCGAGCGGATGGCGCGCGCCGGCGCTGGGGTAGTGGCGCTGCGAGACGACGCCGAGATCCGGCAGCGCCATCTGCCGACGCGTGCGAAGTGTCGCGGAGAGCCACACCGACAGCCGCGCCAGCGGCAGCGAAGCGATGCCGAAGCGCCGTCGGGAGCGACGCGCGGACAGCGCAGCGTCGAGTTGCCGCATGGCATCGCCCGTCACCGGCGGCTCGGGCAGCGCGATGGCGCCGCGGTCGTGGGCGGGCTTCGTCGGCGGCGGGACGTTCGCCGTGTCGACCCGATCGGCGAAATAGCCGCCTTCATCCACGCCCGAATGAAACGCCAGTTCGATCGGCGTGAGCCGGTTGCGGAACGGGTCCGGCGTCTCCTCCGCGGTCGGCGATGCAGCGGCGATCAGGATCTCCTCCTCGACCATCGCGGCGACCGCATCACGCACGTCGGCGGGCGCGTCCGCCAAGGCCACGGTGCTTCGGTCTCCGACGGCCGTCGACAACACCCTCAGCCACAAGGCGAGCGGCAACGAGAAGCGGCTCCCGTGGCGCCCGTGGACGAGGTGGACGGTCTCGCCCGACGGGTCGACATGAAAGACGCAATAGGGCGAGAGTCGCAGGGGCGCGGCCGTCGGCATGGGCTCACCAGAAAGGATGCGGCCAGGGATTCAGCGCGCCTGCGTCGGCGGTCGCCGGCAGGAACGACTGCAGGCGCGTTCCGCCGAGGGCGCGCAGCCGGTGTCCCGCATGCAGGGGCTGGAGGCCCGGGATCAGCACCTTCACGGCGTGCAGGCCCCGGTCGCGCAGCAGCGGCGGCGTGCAGTCCACCGCCACGACGCGGTAGCCCCGGGCGCCGAGGCATCCCACGAGCGCTGCGAGTTCTTCGCCCGGGCCCCGATCGCTGCCGACCGTGACCCAGTCCCGCCGGCTCGTCTCGGTCGATGCGGTGAGGAAGTCGACGAGCGCGTGGCGGTCCGCGCGCTGGTAGAAGGCCGCGTGATCCGGGAAGTTCCGCACCGCGTCCGGATCGCCATCGTGCGTGCACGCGTTGACCAGACAGCCGGGAACGGCGAGCGGATGCGACGCGAACTGCGCCAGCTCGCGCTGCAGCTTCGCCATGGCGCGACGCCCGCTGGTGTCGGCCACCATGTCGACGAGCAGCAGATCCGGATCGCGCCGGTCGCGCAGCACGCCCAGCACCGTCGGGATGCCGAGGTCCGACGTGATGTCGACGCAAGCGAGGTCGAGATCGAGCCGCGCAAACGACGCGCGGATCGCACCCGGGTCGGGATCGCCCGCCGCGGACGCGACAGGCGGCATGGACCGCCGAAGCAGCCACGCCAGCATGAAGGCATCGCGCTCCACCGTCTCGAGGATGCCGTTGACGATGGCACGTCTGACATCGGTATGGCAGGCCGCGCCGGTGCTGTTCGCGGCAGCGACCGCATCCGGGGCGTGGTTGCGCACGACGAGATCGACGGCAACGCGACACGGCGCGCGTCCGGTCAGATCCCAGCCGTGGATCCAGCCGGTCTCGACGTCCGGTCCGAGCGGCGCGAGGGGAAACGCCGGATCGGCCCGCTGGTCAGGGAGATAGGCGTGGCAATGCTCGGGCGCGACACCGCCCGGTCCGGCGTCCGCGAGTCGCAACCGTTCCACGCGACGCGGATCGTGCCAGCGCAGGACGTGGAGGCGTTCGAGCCCCTCGATGATCGCGAGCGCCTCCGCGCGCGCGGCGTCCTCGAAGTCGAATCCCTCGGCGATGGGCGGCGCGCCCGACCCGTCGCGGTGCGTGTGCTCCGCCACTGAGAAGGCGTGGGCCCGCACGAACGGCACCGTGTCGGGCTCGACGCCGCGCGCCCGACAGAACTGTCGCAGGCGTCGCGTGATTTCCGCCGGTCGACGCACCGGCGTTTCGAGCACCCCGAACCGCGGGCCGGTCAGGCGGCGAAGCTCGGGCAAGCGGTCGCGAAGCGATGGCGGCGCGGTGGGGCCCGCCTCTTGCCCCCGCTCGACCCATCGTTGCCCGTCACATCCGGCGCGCGCGTCGTCCGCCCGAGGCGGGAAGCACAGCGCACACGCGGGGTGGGGCGTCACCGTGACGCCGGTCGCGAAACGTCCCGCGACATCGAGGCATGTCATCGCGCCGGTGATCTGCGCGGCACCGCGAGCCGGGTCGACGGCGTCGCAGCAAGCAACCACGAGATGGTCGGCGACATCCTGCGACAGACCGTCATCGAGCCACGGTGGCCCGCCTCCCGTCCCGTGACGATCGTGGTCGTGCAAGACCGCACAGCGGATGCAGCCATCGCGTGGCGACCCGGTGGCGCGACCGTCGGGCGTCCGCCATACCGGACCGATGCGGATCTCGGTCGACGCGACATGCACGGGAATCACGGGGACACGCGCACGCAGCGGCTCGACCTGCCATGTCGAAGCGCCCGCGGTCGAGGCGGTCTCGATGCACACCACGGCATCAACGGAAGACACTGCATCGGCATGCGACATCGAATCGGTGCGTATTTCGATACCGACGTACGACCGCATGCGTTCGACGATGCGCGGCAGCCCGTCCCACGTCCCGTTCACCCACACGATCATGCGAGCGCAATCGCTCATGCCCGACGTGGGTGCGGCGGCTTTTCCGGCGATGGCGGGGGCGTCGATCACGTCGCGTCCTTCGAGCGATTCGACCCGATGTTGCCACGCGGCCCGCGACCCGGCGGCATCGGCGCGAAGAAATGCGCGCAACCTCTAGGCGCGGCGCAAGCGATGCGTTACCTTCGAACGCGAGCGCAGTGATCTCGACGGGGTGCGATGCGCACGCGCTCGAACAACATCAGGAGACCTCCCATGTCAGAGCCCACACAGGACCCGGTCGTCGACCGCGGCAACGACGAACAGCAGGCGCGCCGCGAATTCCTGCAGCGCACCGGCAAGGCTTCGGCCTCGGCCCCTGCAGTCGCGCTGCTCCTGGCGGCCAGCTTCAAGAACAGCCAGGCGCAGACCACGTACGGCCCCACGGGCGGAAGCGGTTCGTCCTGATCGTCGACGGCGTTCGCGGGAATCCCTGACGCCATCGTGGCCGGCGACGCCCGCCACGATGTCCCGCCTCCCCCCGCGCGATGGACGATCGGGAGCGCACGCCGGATCGCGAATTCGGCATTCGCTATCGCGCCGCGCTGTGGCCGTGGTTGTCGGACGCGGCGTCCGGTTCGCGCATCCAATGCATCGAACTCGATGCGGCCGACGCGGTGCGCGGCGGCCACGCGTGGCTGCGAACGCTTGCCGACCGATTCGCGATCACCCTGTTCGACCTGACCCTTTCGCTGGTCGGCCACTCGGCCATGCCGGCTGACCAGTGCAATGGCGTGGCGACCCTCGCGGGCGTTGCGCGGCCCCGCCGGATCTCGACCCCGCTCGGCTTCACCACGACAGGCGGGCGTCCGTCTCCCCTGCCGCTGCCGACGTCGCTGGACACCGACGCGCTCGAACGAGCGGTCGATCGCGCACATCGACTCTCCGCCCTGGCCGGCGCCGTCCCGCTCGTCAGGAACATCGCGTCGCCGCTGCGAATCGTCGGCGGGCTGCGCGACACGGACTGGCTGAATCGGTTCTGTGACGGCGCCCACGGGGGCGTTGCCGTGGACGTTGCCGCCCTCGACGTCGAGGCACGCTGCCACGGCTTCGACGCGGCCGCCTGGCTCCGCGAACTCGACCCGCGTCACGTGCTCGAGATCCACGCCGGGGGCGGGAACGGCGACGAAGACGTGTGGCTCGGTCGACGGCGGCTGCCGCCCGGCCCCGACGTGCTGACGTTGACGCAGGCGGCGATGGCGCATGCGCCGTGCGCCTCGGTCATCCTGCAGTGCACGGCCGGCGAGCCGCCGCTCGGCGCCATGCTCGACACCCTCGACGAACTCCGCCAACGACACTGACGTCATCGCGATGGAGGGTCACGTTCGCGCTGCCCCGGCGCTCACCGACGAAGGGCAGCTGTACATCCTGGACGACGAGGGCGTCTTCTTCTCGCGGACACGGGGCGAACTGTTCGTCTTCAACACGGCAGCGACCTTCCTGTGGTGCGGCATCGAAGCGGGATGGTCCCGGCAGGGGCTCGTCGACGCCTGCGTCGAGGCGTGGCAGCTCCCGCCCGAAGACGTCCGGCGCCGCGTCGCGCAGTTGCTTCGCGAATGGTGGGCGCTGGGCTATCTCGATTCACCCGGCGGCGCGGACGCCGGAGACGTCGATCCCGATACGGCACTGGCCTGGATGCTCGGCAACCCGCGGCTGCGCGCCGCCTTTCGTGCAGCGCCCGAGGCGCTCGCCCGCGATCTCGGGGTGCGCGACGGACACCGGCGCGCCTTCCTGGCGCTCGATGCCGACGCATTGGATCGGCAGGCCGTGCTGATCGACCGCGCCCGCGAGCCGCAGGCGGACGCCGCCCGCAGCGAATTGCCGCACGTCGTCGCGACCGCGGACGGATCGTGGTCGACGCTGATCGAGGCCGTGGCGCGTGCGCGCGTGAAGCACCTCGGCGAGACACCGCCATTCCGCCGCTACCGCCTGCTGTCGACGACCTTCGGGGTCCGGTACGCCAGCGAGGCACAAGTGGCACAGATCGACCCGGCACTGAATTCCCTGGCCACCGACGCCGTCGACGACGCCGACGTCCTGCTGGACGTCGTCGACACCGAGGCGGGACACGTGCTCGTCGAAGGACGGGTGCCGGTCGCCTTCTGCACGTCGATCGATCGCATGGCACCCGTGCTCAAGAGCCTGCTGCGTCTGCGGGCGCTCGCGCGACACGACTTCCTGATGGAAATCCACGCGGGCGTCGTCGCCCTCGACGGCCAGTGCCTGCTGCTCCCGGGGCCGCCCGGCAGCGGCAAGTCGACGCTGACCGCGGGACTGTGCCATGCGGGCTTCACGTACTTCTCCGACGAGGTGGCGTTGCTGGAAGACGATCTCCGGCTGCGCCCCGTGCCGCTCGGCGTCGGCATCAAACCCGGTGCGGTCGCCGCGCTGTCGGCGCTGTGGCCGGTGGTGCCGTCCCTCACGCCGCACGATCGCGAAGACGGGCAGCGCGTGCGCTACCTCACGCTGCCGGCAGAACACTGCGCGGCAGCGGACGCGCGCCTGCCGGCACGATGGATCGTGTTTCCGACCTACGATGCCGATGTGCAAACGGAACTGCGGCCGATCTCGCGCGGCGAGGCGCTGCGCCGCCTCATGAACGAGTGCATGGTGCTGCCGCGCGGGCTCGACGACGACGGTGTCGAACGCCTGGTCCATTGGATGCGAAGCACCGAATGTTGCGAATTGCCGATGCGCTCCCTGGAGGAGGCCGTGGACCTGCTGCGGCAGCTCTGCCGGGCCGAATGACGGCGCGCCGAGCCGTCTCGTTCCATCGGGCATTGACCGCCATCAACACGCCCCGATGGGCGCGGCCTAGCATGGTGTCGAAGCGGTTGGCGGACGACGCCGCGGAGAGCGACACGCGAAACATCCGCGCCGCCGGGCGACGGGCGTTCGTCGAGCGTTGCTCGCTCGCGGACTGCGAGCCGTGTCATCGCATCCATCCCGAAGGAGGTTCGCATGCGCATCCCGTGCAGACTGTCGACATGGATTCGTGATCGCGACGCCCGCGTCCGTTCCTGCGGCCAGAGCCCGGCGGCGCCTCGACGCTGGAATTCCGTCCACGCCGCGACCTTCGCGGCGATCCTCGCGCTGTGGACCGGCGCGGCGTCGGCCATTCCCTACGTCACCGACAAGACGCTCGGCCCCGTCGGATTCGCGAAGGGGTCGACGGTCACTGTGTACATCGAGCGCGACCCGTTCGCGAACGATCCGAATGCCGGCACGGACCGCGCGCCGTCGGCCGAGGAAGGCGCACTCAAGTGGAAGGACGGCCTCAAGGCGGTCGCCAACATCGACCTGAAGGTCGTGAAGCTGGACGCGAACGGAAAGGACCCCGCAACCGGCCGGGCCCCCGACTACACCCAGCCCGGCACGGTCCGCCTGAGCTGGGACACGGCGGACCAGTTCAAGGCCGCGCATCAGGAGGGAGCGGCTGCCTACGCCGATCACGCCTCCCAGCGATCCGACCCGCCGCCCGGCGGCAAGGCCGGTCCGCGTGTCAACGCACGCCTCACGACCGGAGGAGCCGTGCATCTGAGCGACAAGGGTCTCGGTATCGCCCAGGCCAGCCGCGACGCGGCACTTCGCTCGACCATCCACGAACTCGGCCACGTGCTGGGCATGACCCACACGCAGGTCGTCGCAGCGATGCATCGCGACCTGATGATGCAGCCCTTTCCGGGCGAAGTGACCGAGGCCGACGTCGTGGAATTGGGCGCGGTCTACGGGCTTTCAGCCGCTCAGGTGAAGACCGCTACACAGAAAAAGCAGGCCGGTGCACAGACGTACTACGAGTATCGGTACACGGCCGAATTCCGGAGCGGCGACGCAGGTGCCCTGTTCCAGGTCGCGCTGGAGGATCCGTCGGACGTGTTCGACCTCCAGGCCCCCCCCGGATGGATCGCGATCCTGGGGAGCACCTTTCCGGCCGAACCCGACACGGACGTGATTCCCGCGTCCGTGCCGGACGGTACCGGGGCCGTCCTGACGTTCCGCGCCGATGTCCTGGGGGACACGGTGCCATACCTGAGCGCCGGCTTCCCGGTGCTCACGTTCGGATTCTCGTCACCGCTGGCGCCGGTCGACGGGGGCCTGATCTGGGCCGGCTCGCTTCAGACCGTCGCCACGCCGCAGCGGGTGACCGAACCAGCGCCGATGCTGCTCGGGCTGCTGGCCGGTGCGATCGCGCTGGGGGTCGCCCGTCGACGGGTCGACGCGCGCCGACCACCGCATCGTTGAGCGCGCTCGATCCGTCTTCAGGGCAGCGCGGGTCGACGCGCCGTTGCCGACCCGGACGCCCCGGGCGGCGGCACCATCACGATCGCGGGGGGCTTACTGCCGTCTCGGCCGCGGATCGAGATCCGCGCGATCAGGCTGGCTCGGATCGAAGAAGAAGTAGGTGAAGACCTCGTCCGGCTTCGCCTGCCCGGGCTTCGGCCGATACCGAGGGGACGCCAGCATCCTGCGCACGGACGCGACGTACTCCTCGGGAACGGTCACGCCGACGGCGTCGGCGTTGCCCTTGCGCGGTTCGACGACCTTCACGACCCGCAGCTTGTCGACTTCGCCGAGTTCGGTGAAGACCACTCCCACGACGACGGCGTAGATGACCTTGGGCGCTGCCGGCTTTTCGGCGTGGGCAGGCATCGCGAACCCGAGGACGGCAGCGACCAGCAGGGCAAACAATCGAGGCATGGAACACATCTCCGGAGGCAGGGCCGCCGCGGATCGACCGCGTGCGGGAGAGGATGGACGAGGGCCCGATGGTAACGCGCCCGGCCCGCCTGCCGACGACCGGAATGTGCGAGCGATCGGCGCCCGCCGCTCGCCATTCGCGGGACGAGCCGGCGAGCGAAGCATCGCGCCGCCTATCGTGAAGCCCGACCGAACCGACGGCGCAGCCGCGAGGCAACTCCGCCGACGATGCCCAGCGAGAAGAGCCACACCGTGCCGGGTTCGGGAACCGGCGCGCGGCTCACGTCGACACGGTTGAACTGATACGCCGTGTACGACGACGGCGATTCCCCCTGGACGAAGGCCACGCTCGCGAGGTCGATGAACCCGCTGAACGGGAAGTGCTGGAGCACGGGCACGGCGCCATTGGCGTTCCGGACCGTGACGGTCTGCGCCACGGTGGAACCGTCGCGCTTCGTTCCCACGAACGTCACATCGAAGCTGCCGTACTGGCCGGCTCGCCAGGGCGCCAGGTCGATCGCGTCCAGTCGGAACGGCTGGCCATCGGCCGGCGTCATCGTCGTGACGGCATAGGCGTAGTACTCGACCAGCGAGGTGCCCGCGACACCGCCCGCGGGGTGATTCGGGCTGTCGTCCTGCCACACCCCGAGTTCGCCGCCGTACAGACTCGGGGTGGACTCGAACACGAAACCGCCCTGCGCGACGGTCGTGCCCAGGAAGGCGAAATCGTTGCCGGGCGCGGACAGGCCGGCAAAGTCGATGACCGCGGCGCGGCCCGGCAAGGTGATGAGCATCAGCAGACCGGCGATCGCGGCCCCCGGCGGAATTCGATGGTGCATGCGGTTCCCCTCTTTTCGGTGGTTGCGCCGCGGACCGCGTGACGATGTCGAATCGCCGGACGACGGGCCGTCCGCGTGACGAGGACACGCGCACTCGCACGCCGATTCGTGAACGACGCTGCCTCTTGGGTGAGATTCACGGACTGCCGCGCAAACGGCATTGACCGTTGTCAAGCGTCGGCACGAAGCACCCGGCTGCGCAGACGTTGCGGGTGAGTGCGTCCCGAGGCCAGCGGCTCGCGGTACGGGGACGAGCGCACGGGCGTTCGTCCGCTCGCACTGCGCCCGGGATGCCGCGTCCGGTCGAGTTGCGGTAAGGTCTCGGCCATTCCCGATTCCGCATCGATCCGCCTTGGACACTTTCGACTACGTCATCGTCGGCGGCGGCACCGCCGGCGCCATCCTCGCGGCACGCCTCACCGAAGACGACACGGCTACCGTCTGCATGCTCGAATCCGGGCCCGCCGACCGGCATCCGTACCTTCACGTTCCCGCGGGATTCATCAAGGTGCTGTTCGATCCGGCGTTCACGTGGCAGTTCTCGTCCGAGCCCTCGGCCTTGACGAACGGTCGCCGCATCCCCCTGCCCCAGGGCCGCACGCTGGGCGGCTCCAGCGCCGTCAACGGCCTCGTCTACAACCGCGGCCAGCAGGCGGATTACGACGGCTGGGCAGCGCTCGGCAATCCGGGCTGGGGCTTCGAGGCCGTGCTGCCCTACTTCAAGCGCAGCGAGCAACGCATCGGTCCCGGCGATGACCACTATCGGGGCCGATCCGGACCGCTGCCGGTGACGGACATCGACTGGTTCCATCCGATCTGCGAAGCGTTCATCGCCGGCGCGCAGACCCTCGGCCTTCCCCGCAATCCCGACTACAACGGCGCGACCCAAGCGGGGGTCGGCTACTTCCAGCGCACCATCCATCGTGGCCGCCGCATGAGCACGGCCACGACACATCTGCGCCCCGCGCGCTCGCGACGTTCGCTCGATGTCCGAACGAACGCGCTCGTCTCCCGCCTCGTGTTCGACGGTTCGCGGGCCGTGGGCGCGACGTATGCCGACGCCTCGGGCCGCACGCACGAGGTGCGCGCCCGGCGCGAAGTGATCGTCGCGGCAGGCGCGCTCAACACGCCGAAGCTGTTGCAGATCTCCGGACTCGGCCCCGGGGCGCTGTTGCAGACGCTCGGCGTGCCGCTCGTGCGCGATCTGCCGGGCGTCGGCGAGAACCTCACCGATCACTTCTCGGTGCGCCTCGTGGCCCGCGTGACCGGAGCGACGACGATCAACGAACTCTCCCGCGCGCCGCGCCTCTGGGCCGAGATCGCGCGCTGGCTGACCGGCCGGCCGAGCATCCTCGCCTTGAGCCCGTCCCTCGTCCATTTCTTCTGGCAGTCGCGCGACGGACTCGACCGGCCCGACCTGCAAGGCGTGTTCGCGCCGGCGAGCTATCGCGAAGGCTATGTCGGCATGCTCGACCGGTTTCCCGGACTGACGGCCGGCATCTGGAAGCACCGCCCCGCCAGCCTCGGGACGGTGCGCGCCACGTCACCCGATCCGCGCGCCGCCCCCGGGATCCGCGCGAACTACCTCGAACACCCGGACGACCAGCGCGACATGATCAACGGGGTGCGTCTCGCGCGGCGACTGCTGCAGACGGCACCGCTCGCGCCGTTCGTCGATGCCGAGACGCTGCCCGGCCCCCAGGTGCAGCGCGACGACGAGATTCTCGATTTCATCCGGCGCTTCGGCGTGTCGTCGTATCACGTGAACGGCACGGCGAAGATGGGACCGGCCGCGGACCGCCTGGCGGTGGTCGACGCACGTCTGCGCGTGCACGGCGTGAGCGGCCTGCGGGTGGTGGATTCGTCCGTGATGCCGACGATCCCCTCCGCCAACATCTGCGCGGCGACGATGATGATTGCCGAGAAGGCCGCGGACATGATCCGCGAGGACGCGAAGCGCAGCGCCTGACGCACCGGCATTGACGGCCGTCATGGCGCAGCGGTGACGAAGCCGCGCATCCTCTTTCGGATCCCATCGAAGGAGTTGCGCATGGTCCGCGTCATCCGCCTCCGCCGGCATTCCGGCGCTTCCCGCGCCGTTCTGCTGACCCTCTGTCTCGGGTTCGCGGTCCCGCCCGCGCATGCGGACAAGCCTGCGCCGATGCAGCAGGTTGTTTCCGGCAGTCCGCCCTATGTCCTGGTGAAGCCGACGAACTGGAACGTCCGTCACGACATCACGGCGACCGGCCTCGTGATCACCGTGGCCAGCCCGGATGCCCGCAGCGTCGCGGAGGTCGAGTACTCGGACAATCGCGCCGGCCGCCCGAACTCCGCGAGTCTGCTCGCCTCACGCATTGCGGCCCTCGCGGCGAGCCACCCGGAACTCGCCGTGTCGGACGCGCAGGTCTGCGCCGGGAAGGACGCACCGTGCGCAGTCGCGACGCTCGCCTACACGGGAGAAGGCGGCGCGCTGCAGAGCCGCTGGTTCGTGCACGCGGATGCGGAACTCGCCACGATCCGGCACATCACCGCGCCCGCATCCCGGATGGCGCAGGATCGCGCCGTGCTGCTCGACGTTCTCGCCAATCTCCGGCTGACGCCGAAGCGCCCCGCCACTGCTGCCCTCGTGGAACGCCGGGCGCCGGACCGATCCCTGTCGCTGATGCTTCCGTCCGACTGGCGCTTCATCGGCCAGAAGGGAACCGTGCTCGCCAGTGCGCCGGCTGGGCGGGCCGGGTTCGTCTTCACGGTCTTCAGCGTGCTCCCGGACAGCCACGGCGTCACGCCGCCGCCGGGCGTGATCATCGGCCCGTATCGCGCGCCGTCCGGCATCGTCGTCGAGATGTTCAAGCTGTTTCGCAACCGCGACGTGCGGGTCGTCGCCGGCACGGCCGACCCGGCATCGTCCACGGAATGCACGTTGCAGATCCGGCGCCCCTGCGAGGCCGCCGACGTGCAGCTGACCTGGACCTCGCCCGAAGGCGTGGCGTGCGCGGGCAGCTTCAAGGTGCTGAACGCCCGCCCCGACGCATTCGGGCAGTGGTTCAGCATTCTCTCCGGCGCCTGGGGACCCGCCGACGATCTCGGCCGCCATCTCCCGGTGCTGCGCGCCGTTGCCGACTCGTTCTCGATCGACGACGCATTCGCCAAGCGCACCATCGAACAGGGCATGGCCCACCTGCAGGACATGCAGCGGCAGACGCGGCGCGCCATCGAGGGGCTCTACCAGGCCATCGAACAGAATCAGCGCGACGACGAGGGCCGCGTCGCCCGGAAGGAAGCGAGCGACGCGAAATGGGACGACTACCGCCGCGGCAACAGCTACTGGATCTCGGACATCGAGGGCGGCAAGGTCTATCAGACCGATCCGTGGGGCACGCGCGATCTTGCCACCGGCGACCGCATCGACGGGCCGCCGTACGACTACATCCACTTCGAGGGTCGGAACCCCGCGCACCCGTCCGAGCACATGCGGGAGATCAGCAGCGACGACCTGCGGCGGATGCGCCGCTGACGGGTGGTGCGTGCGCGGTCGTCAGCGCACGGCTGCGATCGCACTCCGATACACCGCGACCGGGTCGTCGCCGTTCGTCACCGTGGTGTCGAGGTCGCGCAGCAGGCCGTCCTGGATGCCGTAGATCCAGCCGTGCACGGTCAGCGGCTGGCCGCGCTCCCAGGCGTCCTGCGCGATGGTGGTCTGGCACACGTTGATCACCTGCTCGATCACGTTGAGTTCGCACAGGCGGTCGCTCGCGATCACGCCATCGCCCAGGGTCTCGAGTTGCGCGTGGTGGCGTTCGCGGACGTCCTGGACGTGGCGCAGCCAGTTGTCGGAGAGCCCGATGCGGCTGCGCTTCAGGGCCGCCTGGATGCCGCTGCACCCGTAGTGGCCGCAGACGATGATGTGCCGGATCCGGAGCACGTCCACGGCGAACTGCATGACGGACAGACAGTTCAGGTCCGTGTGCACGACGAGGTTGGCGATGTTGCGATGGACGAACAGTTCGCCCGGCAGCAGGCCGACGATCTGGTTCGCCGGGACGCGGCTGTCGGAGCAGCCGATCCAGAGGAATTCGGGCGACTGCTGCTGCGACAGCGCCGTGAAGAACGTGGGGTCCTGGCGCTGCATGCGCTCGGCCCACGCCTGGTTCATGTCGAAGAGATGCTTGAGGGTTCGCATGGGAAATCGCTCTGCGCTGGGAGACTCGGGGCCGGCGTGCGGATGCCGCTGCATCGCCACGCCGACAGCGCGGAGCGTAACAGAGCCGGTCACGGACTCGCGGCCGGCAATACCGGAGCTTGCGAGGCGGTTTCCTGTTCCGCGCGCCGGGGGGGCGGATGTGCGACGTACCCCCGGCAGGCGGACCGTCTCGGCGCAGATCGCAATTGCGACCGGAGCAGCCCGGAGGGGGTGCCGCGCCGGTCGACGGGCTTCATGATTCCCGCGCCCACAACCGGGGGGCCAAGACGCCGGCCTCGCGCTCGATGACCGCGAGGGCATCGAGGATCAGGTCCTCGCGGAAGCGTCGGCCGATGATCTGGACCGCGACCGGCAGACCGTCGACGAGGCCGGTGGGCACGACACCGGCGGGCAGACTCAGATAGTTCACGCCGTAGCGGTAGATCAGCGCATCGAACAGATCCTTCACCTGCTCGAACCCCTGAGCGTCGTAGTCCCACGGCGGCGTCGGGCGCATCAGGAACGGTGTCAGCACCAGCGGAAAGCGGTCGAGGAACACGTTCCACGCTCGCGTCATCCGCGTGCGTTCCGCGAGCCCCGCGAGGTACTTCGCGCCCTCGGCCACATCGCCCATGGCGTAGTAGTGATCGAAGATGCGGCACACCGTCTCGCTGCCGTGCTTGCGGGCCAGCGGATCGAGCGTGGCACGGATTTCCGCGAGTGCCACGGACATCCAGCCTGCGGCCGGTTCGGTGATCGGCGGCGGCTCCACTTCCTCCACGGCGTAACCGGCGCGCTCGAGCATCCGTGCGGCGGCGTCGAGCGAAGCGGCAATGCCGGGGTGAAGCGGATACCCGTGTGCATTCTTCGTGAACGCCACCCGGAGCGGCGGGTCGAGCGGTTCGCCCTCGAACGGCGCGGGCACCCACCACGGATCGCGCGCGTCGCCCCGGGACAGGACCCGCAGCGCGAGCCGCACGTCACGCACTTCCCGGCAGAGGACGCCTTGCATCGAGATGAGTTGTGCGAGCAGACCGCGCTCGGCGGTGGCGGACGGATTGAACGCCGGCACCCGGCCAACCGTCGGCTTAAGGAAGGTCTGATCTATTCGCGCGGTCGCGACGGGGACCTGCGGGTGGCGCCGGAAAAGGGCGCTGGCGGTGTTGGTCGGCTCGCTGGGTCCCATCTCGTCGTCGCCTCCCGCCTTGCCATCGCCCTTTTCCGACTGCCACGCGATCCGCGCGAATAGATCAGACCTTCCTTAACGGTCGTCACGCCGCACGCGAACGCCGGAATCCGGAGTGAACCGCCGATATCGTTGCCGTGATGCAGCGGCCCCATGCCGGCGGCCGCCGCGGCACCGGCACCGCCCGAGGATCCGCCCGACGACGCGTCGGCGTGCCACGGGTTGCGGGTGCGGCCGTGCAGCGGACTGTCGGTCGTCACCCGCATCGAGAACTCGGGCGTCGTCGTGCGGCCGATCACGATGGCGCCCGCCGCCTTCAGATTGCGAACGACCGGCGCATCGTCCGGGGCGATCACGCTCTCGAACGCGCGCACGCCATTCGGCGTCGGCATGCCGGCGACGTCCACGTTCTGCTTCACCGTGACCGGCACGCCGTGGAGCGGGCCCCGGCTCTCTCCGCGCCGCAATGCGTCATCGGCCTCGCGTGCCCGGGCGCGCGCTGCCTCGAAACAGGGATACACGATGGCGTTCAGCGCCGGATTGCACGACTCCACACGCGCCAGGATCGCGTCCATCGCATCCCGCGCGGTGCACACGCGGCGGTTCAACGCATCGGCAAGACTGGTGGCGCTCCATTGCCAGATGGGGCCGGCGGGTGTGTTCGAGGGGATCTCCCGGGCGTGACGGATCGGCGAAGGACCGCCGGCATTGCCCCGGCGGCGGTGCGGCGCAGTGTACGACCGGTGCGGATGCTTGAGCGGCCCCAGGGTGCGTGATACGTTCCCCCTGCTGCCGAGACGGGACTCACCGTCGGCCGCCGACACTGCCCGCCCTCTGGAGGAATCGCTTCATGCCCCGCTTCGCCTCGCTGTTCGCCCTCGCCGTGCTCGGTCTCGCCCTCACCTGCACGCCCGTGCGCGACGTCTCCGCGGCCGGTTCCGTCGAGATGCAGGTGGAGCACCTGGTCAAGCAGGCGATGGAGGAATACAACACCGCCATGGAAGCCGGCGACAGCGCGAGCTTCCTCAAGTACTTCGCGTCGAACGCGACGCGCGAGTCGCCGCTGTCCCGTCACACGGGCCGCGCCGATCTGGCGAAGTACTTCGACGCCGAGTTCAAGACCTACAAGGCCAGCTACCAGGTCAGGAAGATGTTCGTGCAGGGCAACTCGGCGGCCATCCTGTTCACGTGGGACGCCGTGGACCGCAAGACGGGTGACTCGCTCCGGATCGACATGGTCGGCCTGTACGAGGTGGGATCCAGCGGCCAGTTCAGTTCGGCCACCTATTACTTCGATTCGGCGAAAGCGAAGGGCCTCGCCGATCTGGGCAAGTGACAGGACCACCCCGACCATGAAAGCGACCGCAATACGACATTGGAGAGGGCTGTTCGCGGCCGCCGCGCTCGTGGCCGCCGGCGGACTTTCCCCCGCACCCGCGAACGCGGCCGAGGACGCCTTCGTCTGCATGGAGGAATCCCAGGAGAAGTGCGACCGCGAGAACCGCAACATGGCGCTGTTCATCGAAGGGCGGGATGCCTTCGATCGCGGCCGCGAGTCCGGTGACCTGAGCGAGGCGCGCCGGATCGCCAAGGAACTGATCGACCGCCAGGACGAGCGCCACGGCAAGGCCCTGCTGAAATTCGTCTACGTGCAGGTGAGCCTGGGCGTCCACCGGAATCTGGTCGAGGCGCACCGCTGGATCCAGGCCGACATGGCCGCGGGCGAGACCTACAAGCGGCTCGATCTGAACTGGGTCCGGGAGAAACTCGAAGCGCGGATGACGCCGGAGCAACTGGCCGAAGCCAGGCGTCCGTAGAAAAACAAGGGGCGCCCGATTGCCGTGGCGCCCCTCACCCTGAAGTCTTCGGCCTGCAGGGCAGGCCGGCGCCATCACTTCAGGCGAAGGTCCTCCTTGATGAACTTGGCGAGCACGCCGAGCGTCTCGTCGTCGATCAACCCCTTGAAGGACGGCATGCCCTTGCCCGCGCGACCGTTGGTGATCGTCTGGACCAGTTCCTGTTCGGTCAGCTTCGTGACGCGCAGATCGGCGCCGTAGCCGCCTTCGTTCTGGCCTCCTCGGCCGTCGCCCAGGTGGCAGGTGATGCAGCCGAACTTCACGAAGGCCGCCTGGCCTCCGGCTCGCGGCACGATGATTTCGGGGCGGTCGCCCGTTTCCGTCTCCGCCGATGCCAGTTGCGGCTGGGCCGTCCAGGCGCCCAATCCGCAGAGCGCGGCGCCAAGCAGGACCGTTGTCGATTTACGAAAGCCGTTCATTCACGTCTACCTTGGTATCTGTATCCGGCCCCGATGAAATCGGGCCGGCGGGTCATCTCTTCCGGATGTGATCACGGGGCCGGCTTGCGCCGACCCCGTGCGTTTCACGCGTCGATCACTCGTCGATCGAGAACACGTACAGCATGTTGCTGGGCACCTGCGACTTCAGTTCCGGCGTGGCACTGACGAACCACTGGGGCCAGGCACCGCCGAGGCCGACTTCGATGGCGATGTACTGCTTGCCGTCGGCGATGTAGCTCATGGGCGGGGCATTGATCCCGGATCCGGTCTCGAACTTCCACAGCTCTTCGAGCGTTTCGGCATCCAGTGCCACCACCTGACCTTCGGCGTAGCCCGCGAAGACCAGGCCGCCGGCGGTGGACAGCAGTCCGCCCAGTTGCGGGTGCTTGGTCGTGTGCTTCTTCACGACCTTGCCCGTGCCCACGTCGATCGCGGTGATCGAACCCCAGATGCGACCGCAGTCCGCATCCTCGAACGTCGAGAACGGGGCGCCGCCCAGGAACAGCTGACGGTGCTTGAACTCACCCGGGATGGCGACTTCCGTGAAGGCCTTGTTGCAGCCGTCGATCGTCGGGATGTAGTAGCGGTTGGTCTGCGGGCTGTACGTGGTGGGCGGCCAGTTCTTGCCCCCCATGTGGCCCGGACGCAGCACGCCTTCCACCGTGCCGCGACCCTTGGTGGCCGTGCCACGCGCCGCGGCCGTGCCGGGCATGTACGTCTGCACGTCCTTCTTCGGGTCGTAGCTCTTCGGCTTGCACTTGGCGTCCAGACCGCCCGACCAGTTCAGCTCGGCCACGAACTGCGTGCACCACAGCGGCTCACCGGTCTTGCGATCCAGCGCGTAGGCGTAGCCGTTGCGGTTGGCATGCAGCGTCGCGCGCTTGAACGCGCCGTTGATCTGCGTATCGACGAAGGTGTTCTCGTTGATCGAGTCGTAGTCGTACGGATCGTTCGGCGTGTGCTGGAAGCCCCACTTGATCTTGCCGGAATCGGCGTCGACCGCGATGGTGGAGTCGGTCCACAGGTTGTCGCCGGGACGATAGGCGTTGTCCCAGTCCGGACCCGGGTTGGCCGTGCCCCACACGATGATGTTCAGTTCCGGATCGTAGGAACCGGTCACCCAGGTCGTGCCGCCGCCGGTCTTCCAGGCGCCGTGCTTGTCCTTCCACGTCTCGCTGCCGGGTTCTCCGGGCGCGGGAATCGTGTAGGTGCGCCAGCGACGCTTGCCGGTCTTGATGTCCAGGGCCTCGATCCAGCCGCGCACGCCGTATTCCGCGCCCGCCATGCCGGTGACGACCATGTCCTTGACGATCAGCGGCGCGCCCGTGATGACTTCGCTCTTGCCCGGGTCGGCGACCTGCGCTTCCCAGAGCTTGGAGCCATCCGTCTTGTTCAGCGCGACGATCCGGCCGTCGATGACGGGCGAGATCACCATGTTGCCGGCCAGCACCGCACCGCGGTTGTTGATGCCGCAGCAGGCCACCGTGGTCGCATAGTCGGGATCCGGCGCCGGGTTGAATTGCCACACCATCTTGGGCACGCCACCGCGCGTGTCCAGCTTGGTGACGACACCCCAGCCGGTGGTGATGTAGAGGAAACCGTCTTCGGCGACCGGCGTGCCTTCCAGACCGGCGAAGGGCCACTTGATGATTTCCTTGCCGCCGCCCTGCGTGCCGCCCATCGCCCAGGTGAAGGCGACCTTCAGCTTCTTGACGTTCTTGGTGTTGATCTGATCCAGGCCCGAGAAGCGATGCGCTTCCAGGTTGCCGTGGTGGTTGAGCCAGTTGCCGGGCTCCCGCTCGCTGTTGACGAGACGATCGGTCGTCACTTCACCGGCCTGCACGGACAGCGAGAACGCCGTCCCGGCCAGCGCCGCCGCGACCGCTGCGACGGAGTATTTCATTCTGCTCTTCATTGACCCCTCCCTACGGCAGTTGAAAAGTCGATGGGACTTTTGCCCTTGGCCGATGACAGCCGGTTACCTCGTTCGACCCGGGAACCCGTCCTATCGCGGCCGATTGTATAGCCTTCGGATCGCATTCGGCATCAACGTGCCTGTTGTTATTGCAGGACGTGCGCACCGCTGGCCAGGTCCGTCCGGAAATGGTGCGGCGCAGTAGCGAAGCCCCGGCGGACCCGCTACAGTCGGCCCCTGTCCTCTCCCCCTTTCGACCATGGCGCGCGCGTCCAGCGGTCTCGTGTATTCCACCGATGCGGGCCGCATGTGTCCCGCCTGCCGGCAACCGTTGTCGAAGTGCACCTGTGGCCGCCCCGTGCCGATGGCGTCGCCCGGCAACGTGCGCGTTTCGCGGGAGACGAAGGGGCGAGGGGGCAAGTGCGTGACGGTCGTGAAGGGTGTTCCGCTGGATGCCGACGCCCTGGCCGCCCTCGGCAAGCGGCTCCGGTCCGCGTGCGGATCGGGCGGGACGGTGAAGGACGGCACGATCGAGGTCCAGGGCGATCACTGCGAGCGCGTGATGGTTCTGCTCGCGGCCGAGGGACTGTCGCCCAGGCGCGCGGGCGGATGAGCGCCACATTGCCGGGCGCGGGGATGACGGGTCGGGGTGACTGACCGATAATCCGCCGCCCTCCGCGCCGCGGCGGGCATCGCCACGCTGACCGTACCGCACTCCCGATGAATCGCATTCTCGACTGCTATTGCCGCCTGCTCGAGCGCTTGATGGCCCTGGCCCTTGCGGTGATGGTCGTGCTGGTGTTCGGCAATGTCGTGCTGCGCTACGCGTTCAACACCGGCATTGCCATCTCGGACGAAGTGTCCCGCTGGCTGTTCGTCTGGCTCACCTTCCTCGGCGCCGTCGTGGCCCTGAAGGAACACGGACATCTCGGGACGGATCTGCTCGTGTCCCGCCTGCCGGCGGGCGGCAAGCGGCTGTGCCTCGTCGCCGGTCACCTGCTCATGCTGTTCACCGTGGGACTGCTGTTTTCCGGCAGCCTCGACCAGGCGCGCATCAATCTCGCCGTGGAAGCGCCGGTGACCGGCCTGTCGATGGCGATCTTCTACGGCGCCGGCGTCGTGTTCTCCGCCTCTGCCGCCGTGATCCTGCTGCGCGAGACATGGCGGGCGCTGACGGGCCAGGCGCGTGACGACGAACTCGTCACCGTTCAGGAATCCGAGGACCTGCCCGCGCCCCGCGAGGGCGGCCAGCCGTGACGGTCGCCCTCTTTCTCGGCTCGCTGCTGGGCGCGATGCTGCTCGGCATCCCGATCGCCTTCGCGCTGCTGCTGTCGGGGGTCGCGCTGATGTGGCACCTCGACCTGTTCGATGCGCAGATCCTCGCGCAGAACGCGCTGAACGGGGCCGACAGCTTCCCGCTGCTGGCCGTCCCGTTCTTCATGCTGGCCGGCGAGATCATGAACGTCGGCGGCCTGTCGAAGCGGATCGTCGCGCTCGCCCTGTCGCTCATCGGCCATGTGCGCGGCGGTCTCGGCTTCGTCACCATCCTCGCCGCCTGCCTGATGGCGGCCCTGTCCGGCTCGGCCGTCGCCGACACGGCCGCGCTGGCTGCCCTGCTGCTACCCATGATGGTGAGCGCCGGGCACGACAAGGCGCGCTCGGGCGGCCTGATCGCCTCCGCCGGCATCATCGCGCCGGTCATCCCGCCGTCCATCGGCTTCGTGATCTTCGGTGTGGCCGGCAACGTCTCGATCAGCAAGCTCTTCCTGGCCGGCATCGTCCCCGGATTGCTGATGGGCGCCGCCATCGCGGCGGCATGGGGCTGGGTCGCCCGGCGGGAGAACATCACGCCGCCGCCCAAGTCGAGCACGGCCGACAGGCTCCGCGCGTTCCGCGAATCCACCTGGGCGCTGTTCCTGCCCGTGATCGTGATCGTCGGACTCCGGATGGGCGTGTTCACCCCGACGGAGGCGGCGGTGGTCGCCGCCGTCTACGCGCTGTTCGTGTCGACGGTCGTCTACCGTGAATTGACGCTCGCGCAGCTCGTCGAGGCGTTCCAGCGCGCGGCAAAGACCACCGCCGTGATCCTGTTCCTCGTGGCGGCGGCCTCGGTGTCGGCGTGGCTCATCACCGTGGCGGACATCCCGTCGCAGATGATCTCGCTGCTGGAACCGTTCATGGACAACCCCACGCTGCTGCTCGTCGCCATCATGCTGCTCGTGATGGCCGTGGGCACGGCGATGGACATGACGCCGACGATCCTCGTGATGACGCCCGTGCTCATGCCGGTGATCAAGGCGGCCGGCATCGATCCGGTCTACTTCGGCGTGCTCTTCATGATCAACAACGCGATCGGCCTGATCACCCCGCCGGTCGGCACGGTGCTCAACGTCGTGGCCGGCGTCGGCGGCATGAAGATGGACGAGGTCACCCGCGGCGTGCTGCCGTTCATGATCGCGGAGTTCGCCGTGATGTTTCTCATGGTGCTGTTCCCGTCGCTGGTCACGGTGCCCGCGAGCTGGTTCGCTCCCTGACCGCCACGCCCTGTTCCGATTCACTTGCCCCCCAGGATTCTCCGATGACCCGCCTCAGTCGCCGCCGTTCGCTGCTCGCCGCCGCCACCGCACTGCTCGCCCTCTCCCCGTGGCTCTCCACGTCCGCGGCCGACATCAAGGAGCGCAAGGTCAAGTTCAGCTACGTCAATGCCAAGGGCCATCCGCAGGACCAGGGGGCCGTGAAGTTCGCCGAGCTCGTGGCCGCGAAGTCCGGCGGCAGGATCAAGGTCGCCACGTTCCCCGGCGGCGTCCTCGGCGGCGATCTCCAGACCGTCTCCGCGCTGCAGGGCGGCACGGTCGAGATGACGGTGCTCAACGCCGGCCTGCTTGCCACGCAGGTGAAGGAGATGGCGGTCTTCGACCTGCCCTTCCTGTTCGCAAATGCGGAGGAAGCCGATGCCGTGGCCGACGGGCCGATCGGGCAGAAGCTCCTGGCGAAACTGACCGAGAAGGGACTCGTGGGCCTGGCGTACTGGGATCTGGGTTTCCGCAACCTGACCAACAGCAAGCGTCCGGTCGCGAGACTGGAGGACATCGCGGGGCTGAAGATCCGCGTCGTGCAATCGCCGGTCTACATCGACATGTTCAACGCGCTGGGTGCCAACGCCGCCCCGATGCCCTTCCCCGAGGTCTACACGGCCCTGGAGCAGAACGCGATCGACGGACAGGAGAATCCGGTCACCCTGATCCGCACGTCGAAGTTCTACGAAGTGCAGAAGCACCTCGCCCTGACGCGGCACATGTTCAATCCGCAAGTGCTGCTCGCGAGCCGCAAGTTCTGGGACAGCCTCAGTGCCGACGAACGCAAGCTCTTCACCGAAGCGGCGGTCGAAGCCACGGCCTATCAGCGGAAAGTGAATCGCGCATTCGATGCCGAATCGCTCGGCGAACTGAAGAAGGCCGGCATGCAGGTGACCGAGATCGCACCGGCCGAAGTCGCCCGCATGCGCGAGAAGGTCCGGCCCGTGATCGAGAAGCACAGCGCGAAGATCGGGGCCGAGACGATCCAGGAAGTCAACGCAGCCCTCGCGAAGTTGCGCAAAGCGGGCGCCGGCAAATGATTCGCGGCACGACCGGCCTGATCGCGCACATCGGGTATCCGACCGATGCGTTCAAGTCGCCGATGATCTACAACCCCTGGTTCGAGCGGCGCGGCATCGACGCCGTCGTGATGCCGATGGGGGTGCTCGCCGAGGACTACCCGCAGGTACTGCGCGCCGTGTTCAGGTTGACGAACATTCGTGGCGCCCTCATCACGATGCCGCACAAGGTCACGACCGCGAGCTTGGTGGATTCGGTCACGCCGGCCGTGGAGATCGCGGGGTCCTGCAACGCAGTGCGCCGCGAAGCCGATGGCCGCCTGCATGGCGACATGTTCGACGGCGCCGGTTTCGTGCGCGGCGTGCGGCGCAAGGGCGTGACGCTCGCAGGTGCGCGGGCGCTGGTGGTCGGCAGTGGCGGGGTGGGCTCCGCGATTGCGGCTGCATTGGCCGCAGAGGGCGTGGCTGTGCTCGCCCTGTTCGACACGAATGTCGCTCTGTCGCAAGCGCTCGCCACGCGACTGCGCAAACACTATCCGACACTGAGCATCGACACGGGGTCCCGCGATCCGGCGGGCTTCGATCTCGTGGTCAACGCCACGCCGCTCGGCATGAACGACGACGACCCGCTGCCGCTCGACGTGTCGCGACTGTCACCCTCGACCTTCGTCGGCGAGGTGGTGATGAAGCAGGCGATGACCGCATTCCTGCGTGGTGCCGCGGCACGCGGCTGCGCCGTGCAGGTCGGCACCGACATGCTGTTCGAGCAGATCCCCGCCTATCTGGAGTTCTTCGGCTTTCCGGTGCCGACACCGGAAGAGTTGCGCGCTGTGGCGAGACTGTAGGCAGCCCCCGCGCGACGTTTCACGCGCTTCGGCACAGGAGCGGAGCGAGACAGCCTGTGGTCCTGGCCTCACAAGCTCGGGCGCACTATTGGACGGGGCTATTCCTTAAGCGGGGGACTATTCCGTAACATTGGCCACGTGGCGCATCGCCCCGTCCCGCGGTTCAAAGCCCCATGCCGAAATCGCGTCCCGCCAAAGTCACCCGCCCGCGCCTGCACCATGCCATTGCGCGCGAGCACCTCCACGCCCGACTGGACGAGGCACTCGCCCACGGCGCCGTCTGGCTGAGCGCGCCTCCTGGTGCGGGAAAGACGACCGGAGTCGCCGGCTATCTCGACCAGCGGGAACTTGCCGGCATCTGGTACCAGATCGACACGGGCGACGAAGACCCGGCCTCCTTCTTCCACTATCTGCGCGTTGCCGCGCTGCATGGCCCCCGCGCCGCGCGTGCGGCGAGCCTGCCACTGCTCACCGCCGAATTCCTCTGGGATATCGCCGGCTTCGCCCGGCGGTTCTTCCGGCAATTGTTCGACATCCTCGGCCCGGGCGCGATCCTCGTCCTCGACAACATTCAGGAGATCTCGGCAACGGGGGTCGTGCATCAGACGCTGGTCGAAGCCGTCGAGTCACTGCCGGGGGATTGCCGCCTCGTGGCCATCAGCCGGGTGGCGCCGCCGCCGTTGTACGCACGGTTGCTGGCGAACGAGCGCCTCCGGCGCCTCGAGGCCGACGCGGTGCAGTACACGATGGACGAGTCCGCCCTCATCGCGACCGCACGCATCCCGACACTCACCCCCGCCGAAACTCGAGTGCTGCACGAGCGTTGCCAGGGCTGGGCGGCCGGGCTCACTCTTCTGCTGGAGCAGGTCAGCCGGGGTGAACGGGTCGCGGACGTCTTCCAGCCGGAGAATCTGCAGGCGGTGTTCGACTATCTGGCGAGCCAGGTCTACGCGCGAGCCAGCGCGGAGGATCAACGGACGCTTCTCGACCTGTGCTGGTTGCCCCGGATCCCGTCGGTCGCGCTCCACGCTCTCTGCCCCGACCCAGGCGCCGGTCGCCTGCTGGACCAACTGTACCGGGGACACCTGTTCACGCACCGCCGTCCGGCCGCCCCGGGGTCGACGGAAGCGGGGACCGACGTCTCGCGGGGCTACGTCTATCAGTTCCACGCCCTGTTCCAGTCGTTCCTGCGCGAAAGGGCCCGCGCGACCCAGCCCCCCGAGGCGATTCGCGCGACCCAGCGGCGCAGTGCGGTGAGCCTCGCCCGTCTGGGTGACGTGGAGGACGCCTTCGACCTGTTCGTCGACGCCGAGGACTGGGAGGGTGCCGAGGCCTTGCTCGTGGCGCAAGCGCCGGCGCTGCTCGCCTCGGGCCGGTGGAAGACGGTTCTCTCCTGGGCCGACGCGATGCCGCGAACCCGAGTCGATGCGAATCCGGAGGTCATGTTCTGGGAAGGCCTGGCTCGGTCAGCCGCGATGCCCGTGGAAGCCCGGCCGTTGCTCGAAAACGCCTATCGCACGGCCCGGACGGCCGGCAACGCGCGGATCTCCCTGTTCGCAGCGGCCGCCATGATCGACACGTATCTGCTCGAATACACGAATTTCCTGGGGATCGACGACTGGATCGACAGCGTCATCGAACCGTTGCAGTCCGACATGCGCCCGCGGGAGGACGGCGATCTCGAAACGTGGCTGCATGCGGCGGCGCTCAACGCCATGACCTTTCGGCGCTCCGCCCACCCCTACCGCGAGGCCTGTGTCGAACGGATGATGCAGCTCGTCCCCACGGTGCGCGATGCCAACGTCGGCATGGGCGCCATCGGCGCCTTGTTGCTCCACGCCGGCCTGACCGGGCGCGTGTTGCTGGCGAGGCGTGTGGAACGGCTGCTGCCCGCACTGGAATCCGCCCCCGACTTGCGTCCTCACGTGGTCGCTGTCACCCAGTTCGCCCTGGCTTTCACGTACCACATCGACCAGCTCCGCGATCGCTCGCGAATCGAAGGGTGCCTGGCGATCCTGGATCGCATTGCCGAGGAGGACGGGCTGGCGTACGTCCGCTGCTTCTCCGACATGATGCGTTACATGCTCGCCTGTCACTTCGGCACCGAACAGCAGTCGCTCGACGCCGTGCACGGGCTCGTCCCGCATGCGGCCTCGGGTCGCCCCTTCGACGTCGGTTCGACGCATATGGGGTATGCGTGGCACGCCGTGGGCGCCCGCGATGCGGAGACGGCGATCCGGCACGCCCGTCCGCTGATCGACAGCTGGATGAAGACGGGGTCGCTGTACCACGGCATCTTCTCGTTGATCCCGTTGATCTGGGGACTCCGCCGCCTTGGGCAGACGGATGCTTTCGAAGCACAGTTCGAGCGGTTCTCGCAGCTCGGCGCCGAGGCCGGCATGCCCGTCCTGGAAGCCGGTCGCCTGGCCTTAGCCACCGTGAGGGCGATGGATCATGGCAACGACGCCGAAGCGGACCGCGCACTCGCTGCACTGATGTCCCTGGTGGCCGAGCACGGCTGCATGTACGCCGTCTGGCTCGTGCCCGACCTGTTCGTCGTCCTGATGATGCGGGCGATCCGGAAAGGCATCGAGGCCGGCCTGGCCGAGGAGTACTTGAGGAAGTGCACGGGCTGGGCCTTCCACCCCAGTTCGCACGACGACGAAGACTGGCCGTGGCGCGTCCGCATCCGCTCGTTCGGCGAGTTCGCCGTGGAAGTGGGCGGCAAGCCGGTTGCCTTTGCTCCCAAGGCGCCGCGGAGAGTGCTGTCCCTGCTGAAATGCATCGTGGCGCACGGCGCCAAGGGCGTCGGTCAGAACTGGCTCGTCGAGAATCTCTGGCCGGACGACGAAGGGGACAAGGCCCACGGTGCGTTGCGCACTGCGCTCCATCGTCTGCGCGGCTTGCTCGGCGACCCTCGCGCGCTGATCGTCAGTGACAGCCGGGTGTCGCTGGATCCGGCCCTGGTCTGGGTCGACCTGTTCGCATTCGATCGTCTCGGCAGCCCATCCGGCGGACAAGTTCTCGATCGCGCATTCGCGCTGTATCGCGGCCCGTTCCTGCCGGACGATCTCGACGAACCCTGGGCGGCCGTCACCCGGCAGCGGTGTCAGCGTCAGCTCGAGCATGCGGTGCGCGTCGTGGCCCAGGGGCACGAAGACCGCGGGGACTGGGTCGAGGCCCTGGAGTGCTATACGCGAGCCCTGAGTCGCGACGAGACCGCGGAATCGTTTCATCGCGGGCGCATGCGATGCCTTGCCCATCTCGGACGGGAAGCCGACGCGCTCGCCGCGTACGCCCAATTGCGCCGGCTGCTCGCCGTCCGCCTCGGGGCCGCCCCCTCTTCCGAAACCGCCGAACTGGCCGAGCACATCCGGTCGAGCCGCCCGGCCGCCCCCTCGGCGGCCAGCCCCGGCGACTGACCGCGTTCATTCGTACCACATCCGTAACAGCCCTCCCCCGACACTGCGTATCGGCAGGTCCGGGAGCAGATTCGCAGTCCTCCCTCGACTGGCCAACTTCAGCCGCCTGCCCGTCCACGACGGAATGCGGCGAGGCGAATCCACATTCGAACAGGAGAGGAAAGCATGATCCGGACGGCATACAAGGTGGGCGTGGCAGTGCTGCTGGGCGCGGGCGTCGGCGCGCAAGTGCGCGCGGCGGAGATCGGCTACGCGGAGGGCACGGAAGTGATCGCCAGCGACAAGGTCGACATCTACGTCGAGGACAAGGCGTCGGGCCGGATGGTCTCCGTAGGATCGAACAAGTCCAGGTTCGTGAGGGAAACGAAGGGGACCGGTCTGTTTCACAACCTGGCCAAGTCCTGTTCGCCGGCCGTGTGGGACCTGATCCGCGGCACCGGGACGGGCGCAGGGTACTGCAAGGCCGCGCGAGGCGCCGACAGTTACGTCCTCGAGTTCAACGGCTATTGCGCCACGCTCGTGGGCGCGGACAGCAAGCCGAACACGAAATGCAGCGGCGCCTGGAAGCTGCTCGCCGCGGCCGGGACCGGCAAGTTCGCCGGCGTCGATGGCGTCGGCCAGTGGTGGGGACAGTTCAACGAGGCCGGTGAATTCGAGGAGCAGTGGAACGCTCACTACCAGAAGTAGCCCGCACGATCGCAGCGGCGGCTCCCGAGATCGGGGGTCGTCGCGCTCCCGTCAGTCGCGCACCTCAGTGCCGGGGGTCGCGGGCTGACGATCCACACTCACCGCCGTCACCAGATCCGCCCCCACGTTGACCATGGTCCGGGTCATGTCGAGGATCCGGTCGACGCCGAGGATGATGCCGATCCCCTCGGGCGGGATGCCGAACGCCACGAGGAGACCGGCGATCAGCGGCAGCGATCCTCCCGGGATGCCGGCCACCGCCACGGCACTCAGCACCGACAGGAACACGAGCGTCATCTGCTGCGCCAGATCCAGATGCACGCCGAAGATCTGGGCGACGAACAGCACGACGCAGCCTTCGTACAGCGCCGAACCGCTCATGTTCACGGTGGCTCCGAGCGGCAGGACGAAGCCGGCCGTCGACGGGGATACGCCGAGTCGTCCTCGTGCCACGGCCAGCGCCGTGGGCAGCGTCGCGCTGCTGGAACTCGTCGAGAACGCCGTGACGAGCACGTCCCGGATGTCGCGGAAGAACGCGACCGGATCGCGCTTCGCGGCCAGTTTCAGCCACAGCGACATCGTGCCGAACAGGTGGACCAGCAGAATGGTCAGGCAGGACACGACGAACAGCCCGAGCGCGACGATGACTTCGAAGCCCACCTTCACGATCACGCTGAAGATCATGGCCGGCACCGCGTAGGGCGCGATCCGCAGGGCCATGCGCACGATGCCCGTCATCAGTTCCGTGACGGTTTCGAGGGCGTGCTGAAAACCCTGTCGCCGTTCGCGGGGCAACGCCGTCCCGGCGGCGCCGACGAGAATCGCGAACAGGATCAGAGGCAGCGCCTCGCCCAGCAGATTGCGCTGGTTTCCCACCACGGCGCCGAACAGGTTGCGCGGCATGAACATGTCCACGACCGCCACCGGTGACATGCTCGGCCGGGCGGCACCGGATTCGACGTGCTTCTTCGCCTGCCCGCTGTATTCCTCGACGAGTCGTGCCGATGCCGCCTTGTCCAGACGCTCGCCCGGGGCCAGCACGTTCATCGTGACGAGCCCGAGGACCACGCCCACGAACATGTTGGCGAAGAACAGCGAGAACGTGCGTGCCGCCAGCGGTCCGAGATGTGACAGTTCGCCGAGTTGCACGACGCCATGGGCGAGCGACGCGAAGACGAGCGGAATCACCACGAAGAAGAGCAGCCGCAGGAACACCTGACCGAGGGGATCGAAGACGTTCGTCGCCAGCGTGCGGGCAGCGTCCAGGACGGCGGGCGCCTGCGCCCCGACGGCCAGCACGATGGCTCCGGCGATCGCGCCGATCAGCAGGCCGAACAGCGAGCGGTTCGCCAGACGCGTGTCGAGATCACTCATGACAGCATTGTAGGGGGACGGGTCACCGCCGGACACGCGCTCCCGCCCGTTGCCTCGCGTACACTCGCCCCCGCCCTCGAATCGCCCCCGCCGCCGCCGCACCGCCATCTCCCACGTCCCGCCGGGATTTCACCGCCTTGGAAGCCTTCCTCGTCTCGACCGGTCTCGTCGCCCTCGCCGAAATCGGCGACAAGACCCAGTTGCTGTCCCTCGTGCTGGCCGCGCGCCTGCGCCGTCCCGGGGCCATCACCGCCGGCATCCTCGTCGCGACGCTGCTCAATCACGCGCTGGCGGGCGCGGTCGGACGGTGGGTGGCCGCCCTCGCCGGTCCGGACGTCCTGCGGTGGGGCGTCGGGCTCGCGTTCCTGGCGATGGCCCTCTGGGTGTGGATCCCCGACAAGCTCGACGAGTCCGACGAACCGAAGAGCCATGCGAGCGCCTTCGTCACGACGCTGATCGCCTTCTTCCTGGCCGAGATGGGCGACAAGACCCAGATCGCGACCGTCGCACTCGCCGCGCGCTACCCGTCGTTGCCGGCCGTCGTCGCCGGGACGACCCTGGGCATGATGCTCGCCAATGTCCCCGTGGTCCTCGCCGGCCATCGCTTCGCCGGACGACTGCCGCTCCGGTGGATACGCGGTGTCACGTCCGCCCTGTTCGCCGGTCTCGGCGCCGTGGCGCTCCTCGGCTCCGCCCCGTAGACGCCGGACGATCCGCTCGAGCGCGAGCGGCTTTCCTCCGAACCGGTTCCCTCCGTGTGGCCACGCGTCATCGGGCCTCAGGTCGTGCCGTCGAACCGTCGTTAACTGACCCGTCACGTCCCGCCAGAGTCCCCGTTCATCAGGTTCCCCAACATGTCCACTCCCGGTAACACCACCAGCAAAGTCCTCGTCGTCTCCTGCGCCCTGACACTCGCCCTCGCCATGGGGCTCGGTGTCGTATTCCACCTCGTCCACCAGGCGACATCCAGTCTCAGTGAAGCCGCCGCCCAGCGGTACACGTCGTACGTGCTGGCCGACGAACTGCGGCAGTCCTCCGACGATCTCACGCGGCTGGCGCGGACCTACGTCGTCACGGGAGATCCCGCGTTCGAGCGGCAGTACAACGACGTGCTGGCGATCCGCCGCGGCGAGAAGCCGCGTCCCCAGGAGTACTCGCGCACCTACTGGGACTTCGTGTCGGCCGGGCAATCGAAGCCGCGCGGCGACGATCGCGCCATCGCGCTCACGGAACTGATGAAGCAGGCAGGCTTCACCGCGCAGGAGTTCGAGCGTCTGCAGGAAGCCCAGAAGCGCTCCGACGGGCTGGTCCGCCTCGAGGTGCAGGCGATGAACGCCGTCAAGGGTCGCTTCGACGACGGCAAGGGCGAGTACACCCGCACCGGGCCGCCGGACCTGGAACTCGCGCGCAAGCTGATGCACGGCGCCGACTACCACCGCTTCAAGGCGGAGATCATGACGCCCATCGACGAGTTCTTCGTGGCGCTCGACCGGCGCACGCTTGCCGCGCAGGGTGCCGCCGACCAGCGGCTGCATTCGCTGCAGTACCTGTTCCTGGCCGTGCTCGTCGCCACGCTCGGCGCCTTCGCGCTGACCGTCTGGCTCGGCTACCGGCAACTGCTCGCGAAGCTCGGCGGGCGACCCGCGCAACTCGATGCCCTCGTTCGCGAACTGGCGCGCGGCAACCTGTCGGTCGACGTGCCCGAGGCTCCCGCCGAAAGCGCGATCGGCCGGATCGGCGACATGACCGGCCACCTGCGGCACCTGATCGACGGCATCCGCCATGCGGCATCCCGGGTCGGCACGGCATCGAAGGATCTGAACGACACCGTGCGCCACTCGGTGCGATCGGCCAGCGACACGAGCGAATCGGCAAGCGCCATCGCGGCCGCGGTCGAGCAGATGTCGACCAGCATCGGCCACATCGGCGACGGCGCGAAGGAAGGCATGTCCATCGCGGAGCAGTCGGGCGAACTGTCGCGTCGGGGCGGCGCCATCATCGAGAAGTCGGTCAGCGAGATCAACGCGATCGCGGACACCGTGCGTCACGCCTCCGGCCTGATCGCGGATCTCGGCACGGAGTCCGAGCGGATTTCCGGCGTGGTCCAGGTGATCCAGGACGTGGCGGAACAGACCAATCTCCTGGCGCTCAATGCCGCCATCGAGGCCGCCCGTGCGGGCGAACTCGGCCGCGGTTTCGCCGTGGTCGCGGATGAAGTGCGCAAGCTCGCGGAACGTACCCGCAAGGCGACGGGGGAGATCACGACGATGGTCGGCAAGGTGCAGGACAGCACGCGCATCGCCGTGGACGCCATGCAGCAGGCCGTCGGTCAGGTCGATGCCGGCGTCGGCTATGCCGGAGAAGCCGTGACCGCGATCCACGACATCCGCGAGGGATCCTCGAAGGCCGCCGCCATCGTCTCGGAGATCAGCGCGGCCATCACCCAGCAGGGCGTCGCCAGCACGACCATCGCCGCGCAGGTCGAACGGGTGGCGCAGAACACCGAAGACAATCGTGTCGCCTCCGAGCGCGCCGCCGCCGCGGCTCTGGCGCTCGACGACCTCGCCCGGGAACTGGGGGAACTCGCCCGGCAATTCCAGGTATCCGGCGCCTGACGGCGACACGCAGCGCGCGGCCGCCCGGGCCGCGCGGACGGCTTCAACGGCGGGCCGGGTCGAATCCCTTCTTCAAGCCGTGCCAGCACTCGGCATAGCGCGCCTGACGCTGCGGCGAGTCGATGGCCGCCGCCGTCAGCCGCAGCGGCAGCCGCGTCTCGAACATGAAGGCCATCGTGTCGCGCACGTAGTGCGGTTGCGACAGATCGGCCGTCGACGCCTTCTCGAACGTCCCGGCGTCCGGGCCGTGGCCGGTCATGCAGTTGTGCAGCGATGCCCCCCCCGGGACGAAGCCCTCCGCCTTCGCGTCGTAGACCCCATGGATGAGACCCATGAACTCGGCCGCGATGTTCCGGTGGTACCAGGGCGGACGGAAGGTGTCCTGCATCGCGAGGATGCGCGGCGGGAAGATCACGAAGTCGATCATGTCCACGCCCGGCGTGTCGGAGACCGACTGCAGCACGAGGAAGATCGACGGATCCGGGTGGTCGTAGCTGATGGATCCGATGGTGTTGAAGCGGCGCAGGTCGTACTTGCAGGGTGCGTAGTTGCCGTGCCACGCGACCACATCCAGCGGCGAGTGATCCATCTCGGCCGACCAGAGGCGGCCCAGGAACTTCGCGACCAGTTCGAATCGGCTGTCGCGGTCCTCATACCAGGCCGTCGGCGCGAGGAAGTCGCGCGGATTCGCGAGGCCGTTGGAACCGATGGGACCCAGGTCGGGCAACCGGAAGGCTGCCCCGAAGTTCTCGCAGACGTAGCCGCGCGCCTGGGCGTCCGGCAGTTCGACGCGGAAGCGCACGCCCCTCGGGACGACGGCGATCTCCTGCGGTTCCACCGCCACGATGCCCAGTTCGGTCACCAGCCGCAGCCGCCCGAGTTGCGGGACGATCAGCAATTCACCATCGGCGTCGTAGAAGACGCGATCCGTCATGGACCGGTTCGCCGCGTAAAGATGGATGGCGCAGCCGCCCTGCCCTTCGGGGCTGCCGTTCCCCGCAAAGGTGACGAGCCCGTCGACGAAGTCGGTCGGCGCCTGCGGCAGGGGCAGCGGATCCCAGCGCATCTGGTCCGGGGGCGTCGGCACGCTGCCGAAATCGTGGGTGAGACGTCCGGCCTCGAGGCGCCTGAACGGCTGGTGCATCGCGGACGGCCGGATGCGATAGAGCCACGACCGGCGGTTCGCCCCGCGGGGCGCCGTGAATGCCGTGCCGGACAGTTGCTCCGCATACAGGCCATAGGGACAGCGCTGCGGCGAATTGCGGCCGACCGGCAAGGCGCCGGGGAGCGCTTCGGTCGCGAACTCGTTGCCGAAGCCGGACTGGTAGGACGGCGCGGCGCTCATGCGGGATTCCTCTGCACGAGCGGGGCATCGGCAGCCGGCGCGAGCGCCCGGGCGCGCCCCATCGCTTCCCGCAGGACGTCGACGTCGCCGATGTGGTTCGACAGCAGCAGCACGAGCGTGGCGTTCACGGCTTCGCTCTGGGCCGGCGTGAGATCGCGGTGCATGTCGATGAGGGCTTCGTAGAAATCGTCGGGACGGGCGATGTTCGGGTCGATGATCAGGCGAGCCATGGCGGGAACCCTCATGCGTTGCAGGTGCTGCGGGCGACGGCCGCACGGACGCGCCCGAGGTCGAACATGCGCCAGCGGGCGACGACGTGCTGATCCGGTCGCAGCAGGTAGAACGTGCCGGGCAGCGCATCGAAGCGGTTGCCGAGCGCGCCTTCGACGTCCTCGATCACCGCGCCCCCGTCGACCGGTTGCACGGCGGAGTCGGCATCCGCGACCAGCAGTGCGCGCACCGGGATCGCGTCGCGGGACAGCGCAATCAGCGCCGCCCGATCATCCTCCGGAAGCGCCGCGCCGCCGATGAAGTAGACGCCGGTGAACGCGCTTCCCGCGTGCGAGAGGAACCAGTCGGGCTTGCCACCGATCGCGATCGGTGCATCCGCCGCCGGCGCGCCAGGGACCATGGCGCCGGTGAACACATCCCGGTCGGGCGTGTTGAGCGGAGACGGCGTCAGCGTGGCCGGCACCGACAGGCGCCCGCTGTTCACCAGCCGGCGCGCGAAGGGATGCTCCTTCGACAGGCGCAGCACGGCATCGCGGAACGTGCGGCTCGCGTCGCTCTTCGGTGTGATGAAGTCGGTCGATCGCGTCGAGTTGAGCAGGTTCTCGTCGGCTGCGTATTCCCGCTCGCTGGCGTACGTGTCGAGCAGCGCCTCCGGTGCGACGCCCTCCAGCACGAGCCTCAGCTTCCAGGCGAGATTGTCGACATCCTGCACGCCCGAGTTCGCGCCGCGTGCGCCGAACGGAGAGACCCCGTGCGCGGCATCGCCCGCGAAGACCACGCGGCCGTGGCGGAACGCGTCCATGCGCAGGCACGCGAACGTGTAGACGCTGATCCACTCGAAGTCGAACTTCGCGTCCGGACCGAGCAGCGCCTGGATGCGCGGGATCACCTTCTCGGGCTTCTTCTCCTCCTCGGGATCGGCATCCCAGCCGAGCTGGAAGTCGATGCGCCACACGTTGTCGGGCTGCATGTGCAGCAGCACCGACTGGTGGCGATGGAACGGCGGGTCGAACCAGAACCAGCGCTCGGCCGGGAAGTCGGCCTTCATCTTGACGTCCGCGATCAGGAAGCGGTCGCGGAACACGCGGCCCTTGCTCTCGAGGCCCATCAGCCCGCGCACCGCGGAGCGCGAGCCGTCACACGCGACGACGTAGTCGGCGGCGATGCGGTAGGGCCCGTCGGGCGTCTCGACCGTCAGTTCCGCGCCGCGCTCATCCGCGGCGAGGCCGGTGACCCTGTGCTTCCAGCGCAGATCCAGACGCTCGACCGACCGGGCATGCTCGTACAGGTAGCCCTCGCAGTAGTACTGCTGGAGGTTGATGAACGCGGGACGGCGATGACCGCGCTCGGGCAGCAGGTCGAGCGTGTAGATGTGCTCGTCCTGGAAGAACACCTTGCCGACGTTCCAGGACACGCCCTTCTGCACCATGCGTTCGCCGACGCCGAGGCGGTCCCAGATCTCGAGCGTCCGCTTCGCGAAGCAGATGGCCCGCGAGCCCGCCGACAGCCGGACGTCGTCGTCGAGCACGACGACCGGCACGCCCTGCTGTGCCAGATCGATGGCGACGGACAGGCCCACGGGCCCTGCACCGACGACCACGACCGGATGCCGCACCGGTGACGCCGCCGATTGGTCCGGGGACCGCACGTACGGCAGTTCCAGCGTCTGATAGTCCGTTGTCAATTCGTTCTCCCTGGTGGGGGCCGGCGCCCGGCAAACGGCGCGATGCCTGCCCCCGATGTCACCCCTCCAGCGCCAACCACATCTCCTTGTCCCGCTCCGCGGTCCAGATGCGCGGGTCGGCCTGTCCCCGGGCGAGATCGTAGGCCCGCGTCACGTCGAACGGCATGCAGTGATCGAAGATCACCCAGTGGCCGTACGCCGCCTTCAATCGATCGTAGGTCTCGCGATAAACCGCCCGCAGATCCTTGCCCGCCGCGGCACCCGCCTTCACCGATGCATAGAGTTCGCTCACGAAGGCGCGCGTCCCGGCGAGTCCGGCCTGCACTTCCGCCGCGTTCTTCAGGGCCGCTCCCCGACCCGGCACGAGCTGCTCGGGCTTCAACGCCGCCAGCGCATCGAGCGTCGCCGGCCAGTCCTCGTAATACGCGTCGCCGGCGTAGGGCGTGGCGTTGTACTCGACGAGATCGCCGGAGAAGAGCGTCTTCTCGCCGGGCAGCCAGACGACCGTGTCGCCCTTCGTGTGACCGCGACCGAGCTGCAGGATCTTCACTTCGAGCTTGCCGAGCCAGAGCGTCATCTCGCCCTTGAAGGTCAGCGTCGGCCAGGTGAGCCCGGGCACGGACTCGACGGCGCGGAACAGTCGCGGGAAGCGCTCGATCTCGCTCTTCATGTCCTGCGTGCCGCGCTCGACGATGAGGTCGTACGTGTCCTGACTGGCGATGATCTGCTGCGGCCCGTAGGCGGTCGCCCCGAGCACGCGCACGGCGTGGTAATGCGTGAGCACGACATAGCGGATCGGCTTGTCGGTGACCTCGCGAATGCGGCGGATGACGTCCTGCGCCATCACCGGCGTGGCCTGCGTGTCGGCCACGAGCACGGCGTCGTCGCCCACGATGATGCCGGTGTTGGGGTCGCCCTCGGCGGTGTAGGCCCAGGCGTGCTCGGACAACCGGTCGAACGTGACCTTCTTTTCCTCCAGATCGGCCTGCGAGGCGAATTTCTTGGACATGCGGACCCTCCACGAAGACGGTGCGGCAGCCCCGGACGGGTCCCGCCGCTAAGCCGTTGGATCGTAGCGAGTGTTTAGATACCTTGCAATCCGTTCGGCAATGTTTAATCCTAGGCGGTCACCCTTGCGGGCGGGGCTTCGTCCCTGCCAGCCGAACTGCGTCATGGAACGAGACCGTCGCGGCATCCAGTCGATCGAAGTCGGAGGACAACTCCTGCTCGCCTTGGCGGCCGACGGCCGCCCGATGATGCTGCGCGATCTCGCCAAGGCGGCCGGGATGGCCCCCGCCAAGGCGCATCCGTATCTCGTGAGCTTCGGAAAGCTCGGCCTGATCGAGCAGGACGCCACGTCCGGCTTCTACCAGCTCGGCCCCTTCGCGCTGCAGCTCGGCCTCATCCGGCTGCGCCAACTGAACGCCATCCGCGAGGCGACGACGGCCGTCCGCGCCCTCGTGGGCGAGATCGATCAGACCGTGGCGCTCGCGGTGTGGGGCAACCAGGGGCCGACGATCGTCCACATCGAGCTGTCGTCGCATCCGCTGCACGTGAACATGCGACCCGGCACGGTGATGTCCCTGCTGGAAACCGCCACCGGCAAGATGTTCGCGGCCTGCCTCCCCCCGAAGATCACCGAACCGCTGACGCGGCGCGAGATGCGGCTCGCCTTGCGGATGAACGGCAGCCGTCACCGCATCACGCGCGCCGAAGTCGATGCGTCGCTGGCCGTCGTCCGCGACCACGGCATGGCCCAGGCCGTGGGGCAGCCGATCCCGGGCATCAATGCCCTCTCGGCGCCGGTGTTCGATCACAGCGGGCAGATCGAACTGGCGATCACGGCGCTCGGCCCGGCGGGCACGTTCGATCCGTCGTGGGACGGGGTCATCGCCCGGTCGCTGCGCGCATGCGCGGCCGAGGTGTCGCGCCGGCTTGGCGCCGTGCAGAGAGCACCTGCGGCCTGACCCGACCTCACCCTGGGCCAGGGCGGACAGGCGCCGCGCGGATACCCGGATTCGCGATTCCGTCGAGGCCGGACACGCTTCATAATTCGCCCCCTCTTTCCCGGATGTCCGCATCCACCGGCCCGAAGCCCACGACACCGCCACAAGCGGCGCCCGGTCCGGGGCCGTCTTCCTTCCCTATCCAGGAGCAGCAATGCCACAAGCCGTCGTACTGCGCGAACCCGGTCCTCCCTCCGCCCTCAAGGTCGAACCCCTCGAGGTCGGCCAGCCCGCCGCCGGCCAGGTCCGCCTCCGGCAGACCTACGTCGGCGTGAATTTCCACGACTGCTACGTGCGGTCCGGCCTGTACCAGACGCTGCCCCTGCCCGGCATTCCCGGACTCGAAGCCGTGGGCATCGTCGAGGCCGTAGGTGACGGCGTGACTACGCTGAAGCCGGGCGACCACGTCGCCTACCTCACCCGCGCCTATGGCGGCTATGCCAGCGACCGGCTGATCAATGCCGACATGGTCGTGCGCATTCCGGGAGGACTGGAGGACCGCACGATCGCCGCGACCTTCCTGCGGGGTCTCACGGCGCAGATGCTGGTGTACGACGTCTTTCCCGTGCGCGCGGGTCACACCGTGCTCGTGCATGCCGCGGCCGGCGGCGTCGGTCGCCTGCTGTGCCAACTGGCGAAGCATCTCGGCGCCACCGTCATCGGCACCGCCGGCAGCGAGGCGAAGGCCCGGCTCGCACGCGCGAGCGGCTGCGATCACACGATCCTCTACCGCTCCGAGAACTTCGTCGACCGCGTTCGCGAACTGACGAACGGCCGCGGCGTCGACGTTGCCTACGATTCCGTCGGCAAGGACACCTTCCAGGGGTCCCTCGAGTCGCTGGCGGTCCGGGGCCATCTGGCGAACTTCGGCCAGTCGTCCGGTCCGATCGCCCCCTTCCTGATCTCCCAGCTGTTCGCGAAATCGAACAGCATCTCGCGCCCGGCGGTGTTCCACTACTTCGACGGCAAGGATCGCGAGCCGATGGCGCAACGGCTCTTCAGCGCCCTCTCGGCCAGGATCATCACGGCCGACGATTGTCACGAGTACTCGTTCGCGGACGCCGCGCAGGCGCACGAGGATCTCGAAGCCCGCAAGACGACGGGCGCGGTGCTGCTGAAAGTCTGACAGCGGCGCGACGGCACCGGCCCGGCGGGTCGGTGCCGCACTCCCGCTTGGGTCAGGCCGAAGGCGGGAGATTCCGCGCCGTCACCAGCGCCGTCGCGCAGAGCGACTCGCCGGTCGCCGTCAGGGAATACACGTCCGCGCTGGAGACGGTGAGCAGCTTCCCCGCCTTCACCACTTTCGCGCGCGCCCGCAACGGGCCTTCGAGCGCCGGTCCCACGATCTTCAGCGTGCAATCCACCGTCGACACGTTCCAGCCGTCGGCGAGCAACGTCGCGCCGGCGCACACAACCGCGAAGTCCGCCACGGCAAACATCGGCGTGGCCTGCCACTGTCCCGCCCGGAACGTCCAGCGCTCATCGAACGGCATCTCCATCTCGACCTCCCCCTTGCCGATGTGCGTGATGCGCACCCCCAGGGTGCGCACGATCGGCATCGCGGCGAGGGCCGCAATCAGCGGATGAATCGCGGGCGCGGACTGCGTGTCGGCGTCGGTCATCGGGCACCTCACGCTTTCGGCTGCTTGTAGCGCGCCAGTTCGAGCTTGCCGATCTGGTTGCGATGCACCTCGTCGGGCCCGTCGGCCAGACGCAGCGTCCGGGCGCTCGCATAGGCGTGCGGCAATCCGGAGTCCTCCGTCACGCCGCAGCCGCCGTGGGCCTGGATGGCCCAGTCGATGACCTGGCAGGCCATGTTCGCGGCGGCCACCTTGATCATGGCGATTTCCTTGCGCGCCGCCTTGTTGCCCACCGTGTCCATCAGGTGCGCGGCATTGAGCACCAGGAAGCGCGTCTGATCGATCATGATGCGCGCTTCGGCGATGCGTTCGAGCGTCACGCTCTGCTCGGCCACGGGCTTCCCGAAGGCCACTCGCTCCATCGTGCGGCGACACATGCGCTCCAGCGCGCGCTCCGCCTGACCGATCAGGCGCATGCAGTGGTGGATGCGGCCCGGACCGAGGCGACCCTGCGCGATCTCGAAGCCGCGGCCCTCGCCGAGCAGCAGGCTGTCCGCGACCTTCACCCGCACGTCCTTGAAGTCGACTTCCGCGTGACCGTGCGGCGCGTCGTCGTAACCGAACACGGGCAGGTGCCGCAGCACGCGAATGCCGGGCGTGTCGCTCGCGAGGACCAGCATCGACTGCTGCTGGTGGCGGTTCGCGTTGTCCGGGTCAGTCTTGCCCATGAAGATGAAGACCTTGCAGCGCGGATCGTTGGCGCCCGACGTCCACCACTTGCGCGCGTTGATGACGTACTCGTCGCCCTGGCGGACGATGCTCGCCTGGATGTTGGTCGCGTCGCTGGAGGCCACGGCCGGCTCGGTCATCGCGAACGCCGAGCGGATCTCGCCGGCGAGCAGCGGCGTCAGCCAGCGCGCCTTCTGCGCGTCGTTGCCGTAGCGCGCGAGCACCTCCATGTTGCCGGTGTCGGGCGCGCTGCAATTGAAGACCTCCGAGGCCCAGCGCACGCGACCCATGATCTCGGCCAGCGGGGCGTACTCCAGGTTCGTGAGGCCGGCGCCGTGCGACGACTCCGGCAGGAACAGGTTCCAGAGGCCGGCGGCCTTCGCCTTGGCCTTCAAGGCCTCGACGACGGGCACGGGCTGCCACCGATCCCCTTCGTCGACCTCCGCATGGAAGCGGGCCTCATTGGGATAGACGTGCTCGTCCATGAACGCGGTGACCCGCGCCATCAGTTCCTTGACCTTTGCCGTGTGCTGGAAATCCATTGCCGCCTCCGTGCCCGTGACTGTCGGGATTGCGGCAAGCCTAGAGCGGCGGCGACAATGGGTCCAATGCCTTTGCCGAATGGCGGCCATCCAGCCCGTGCATATCTCGCGGATCGACCTCAACCTGTTCGTCGTGCTCGAGACCATCCATGCCGAAGGCGGCATCACGCGCGCGGCCGAGAAGCTGCACTTGTCGCAGCCCGCCATCAGCCATGCGCTGGCGCGGCTGCGCGAGCTGTTCGACGACCCGCTGTTCACCCGCCAGGGTCAGGTGATGGTGCCCACACCACTCGCGCGGTCGCTGATCGATCCCGTGCGTCAGGCACTGCGATCACTGGAAGGCACCCTCACCGACACCGAACGGTTCGATCCGACCACGAGCCGGAAGCGGTTCACGCTCGGTCTCCGCGGTGCCCAGGAGGCCACGCTGTTGCCGCCGCTCGTCGCGTCGCTGGCACAGGCCGCACCGCACGTCGAGCTGGCGGCCGTGCGCGTCGACCGCCGGCGCATGGAAAGCGATCTCGCTTCCGGATTGCTGGATCTGGCCGTCGACGTGCTGGTGCCCGTCCCCGACGGGATCCGGCACCGCCGCCTCGCGTCCGACCGGCTGGTGGTGATGGCGCGGCAGGCGCATCCCCGCGTGCGCGATCCGCTGGGCCTCGCCACCTATCTCGACCTCGACCACATCCTGGTCAGCTCGCGCCGCCGGGGCGTGGGCATCGAGGACGTCGCGCTGCAGCGCCTCGGGCATCAGCGGCGCGTGCGCCTGCGCTGCCAGCAGTACTTCGCGGCCTGCCGTGTCGTGGCGGAGACGGATCTCGTGCTCACCATGCCGGAACGGCAGGCGCGAGTGACCAATGCGTCGTTCGGTCACCGGGTCCTGCCGCTGCCGCTCGAGGGCCCGAGCCTCGACTCGTATCTGTACTGGCACGCCGGCACCGACACCGACGCGGCCGGGCTGTGGCTGCGCGAATGCATCGTGGCCGCAGTCGAGCGCACGACGCGGCCATCGACCGGGACGGAATGAACGGCCCCGGGTTACGGGAGCCCGTCGAACGTCGCCTTCGCATTGCCCAGCATCTCGTAGAGCGCCAGGTAGCTCCCGCCCAGGGCCGACATCGACGGAACGACGTCCCAGACCGTCTCGATCCCGGGATCCGGCACGACGGTCGGTGCCAGCACAACCTCGAAGCCCGCGGCGGTCAGTTCCCGCCGCGCCCGCCGGCTGTCGACACCGTGGACGACCACGAGCAGACGCTTCACGCCCCGGGGCTGCAACAGATCGCGCAAACCGGTCGCGTTTTCGTGCGTGTTGCGCGAGGCCGCCTCCACCCACTTCACCGGCACGCCGAATTCGCGCTCGAGCGTCTCCCGCATCAGATCCCCTTCACTGCGTCCGCCATAGGGGCTTCCGCCGGCCACGGCAACCGGCAGGCGATACCGGCGCGCCAGCGTGGCGCCGTAGCGCACCCGATCCATGCTCATGTCCGACAGCGTGTCTCCGCCATACTCGACGGCCCCCTGCCGGGTGCCGCAGCCGAGGATGGCGATGGCATCGGCCTGCACCGCCGCCCCGGGGGCCAGCGCCGGCGCGACGCTGACGATCCAGCTCAGCACGGAAGCCACGATCGGAAGCGACAGGGCCAAGAGGCTGCCGGCCCCCAGCAGGATCAAGGCACGACCGGCACGCCGTGAGCGGCGGATCAGGCCGAGCCCCAGCAGCACCAGCAGCAGCGGTCCGGTGGGGGGCAGGACCACCGTGCCGACGATCTTTCCGAGCCAGAACATGAGGACTCCGTGCATGCGAATCGCCGGATCGTACCTTGGCGCCCCACGGCGTCCCCGGGGCCGGCCTTGCAGCACTACACTGCGGACTCCGTCCTCCGATCGAGATCTCCGCAATGCGCCCTGCTCCGCTCACCTGCCTGTGCGGCCTGCTGCTCGCCGCGACGGCCGTGCCGGTCGCCCACAGCGACCACCCGCCCATGACGAACGTCTTTCCCTCGGACCTCAAGTGGGCGAACGTGCCCAGCATCCCGAAGGCGATCGAACTGGCCGTCGTCTACGGCAATCCGGCCTTGCCGGGCCCGTACATCTTCCGCGCACGCATGCCGGCGGGCACGAAGCTCTGGCCGCACCGCCATCCCGATGAACGCTGGGTCACGGTGCTCCAGGGCACCTACCGGTCCGCGGTCGGCGATGCCTACGACGTGGCAGCCGCCACCGAGTACCCCGAGGGCAGCTTCTACGTCACCGAAGCCAATGCCCCGCACTACAGCTATGCCGTCACGGACATCATCGTCCAGGAGCAGGGGGTCGGCCCGAGCGGGATGTCATACGTGCACGCCGAGGATGATCCGCGTGTGCGGCGCTGAGAACTTTCCGGGCGCCGGAAGAGTCTCCGTCAGGGGTCGGCAGGGCGGGCAAATCTCCCGCGAAGCTGCCGAAACCGCCATGCCATAATCGTCCGGACTGCTGTCGCTGTCCGGCCCGGCGGGTCGACTTCCCGCATCGTCAGCCCGCCCTCACCCGTCGTCCCAGGAGGATCTCTCGTCCATGTCTCGCACCACCGCCCTGGCCGCGTTCGCGCTGGCTGCCGCCTCCCTGATCCCTGTCGCCGCCACGGCCGCGGACGAGCCGGAACTGAAGTGGGCCTTCGTTGCCGGCGTTCCGAGACCGGTGGAAATGGCCATCGTCTCCGGCAACCCGGACGAAGCCGGACCCTACGTGGTGCGCTACCGCATGCCGTCGGGCATGCGCTTCGCCCCTCACAAGTACAGCGATCAGCGTGAGCTGACCGTCGTCAAGGGCATCTGGTGGATGACGCCGGGCGAGAGCTACAACTGGCGCGACATGACCGAGTACCAGCAAGGCTCGGTCATCGTCCGCGAGGCCGGCAAGCCCTACTACGCGTGGGCCCGGACCGCCGTGCTGATCGAGGAGAAGGGCACCGGCCCGTCGACCCTCCAGTACGTCAATCCGGAAGACGACCCCCGGAACAAGCGCAAGCCGCGCCGCAAGGGATCCGGCGAGGAATAACGCGACAAGCGCACTTGCCCGTTCAAACGACAACGCAGCCCGAGGGCTGCGTTGTCGTTCTGCCGCATCGTCGAGCCCGTTGCGGGTTCGGCGCAGGCGGCCTGCACCGGCGATCGTTCGTTCACTGGCGGATCACCCGCCTGTCACCGCCAGCTTCACCTGCTCCAGCGCCGACGGATCCTCCAGCGTCGTCAGATCGCCGGGATCGCGTCCTTCGGCCAGCGCCTGGATGCTCCGGCGCAGCAGCTTGCCGCTGCGGGTCTTGGGCAGCATCGTCACGAAGTGCACCCGCGACGGCCGCGCAATCGCGCCGAGCAGGCCATCCACCGTCGCCATCACTTCCTTCTCGAGCGCTGCGCGGCCTTCGGCGGTCGCCACGCGGGACGGATCCTTCGGCACGGCGAACGCCAGCGGCATCTGGCCCTTGAGCTGATCGGCCACGCCGACCACCGCCACTTCCGCGATTCCGGCGTGCCCCTGCACGGCCTCCTCGATCTCGCGCGTGCCGAGGCGATGGCCGGCGACGTTGATCACGTCGTCCGTGCGGCCCAGGATGCTGTAGTAGCCCTCGGCGTCGCGGATGCCCCAGTCGAACGAGGAATAGATCGGCCGGTCGCGGAACATCGAAAAATACGTCTTCACGAAGCGGTCGTCGTCGCCCCATACCGTGCTGAGGCAGCCGGGCGGCAGCGGCGGCACGACGCCGACCACGGCCTTCTCGTCGGCGCCCGCTTCGGCGCCGTCCTCGCGGAAGAGCCGCAGGTCATAGCCGTACGCCGGGAACGACGGACTGCCGAACTTGATCGGGGTCTGCTCGACGCCGGGCAGGCTCGTGAGCATCGGCCAGCCCGTCTCCGTCTGCCAGTAGTGGTCGATGACCGGCTTCTGCAGCACGTCGCTGATCCAGCGGTGCGTGGGTTCGTCGAGCGGCTCGCCGGCGAGGAACAGATGCTTGAGCGACGACAGGTCGTGCTTGCGGATGAAGCTCTCGTCCTGCTTCTTCAGCACGCGGATCGCGGTGGGCGCCGAGAACATCACGCTCACCCGGTGGTCCTGCACGATCTGCCACCAGATGCCCGCGTCGGGCCGGATCGGCACGCCCTCGTAGAAGATGGTGGTCATGCCCGCGATCAGCGGGGCGTAGACGATGTACGAGTGCCCGACGACCCAGCCGATGTCGGACGTGGTGAACATGGTCTCGCCCGGGGCGCCGCAGTAGATGTGCTTCATCGACGCAGCAAGCGACACGGCATACCCGCCGACGTCGCGCTGCACGCCCTTCGGCTTGCCGGTCGTGCCCGAGGTATAGAGGATGTACGAGGGTTCGTTCGATTCGAGCCACGTGACCGGCACCTGCGCATTCGCGTGCGCCGCGCGCTGCTCCGCCCAGTCGATGTCACGGCCGGCAACCCGGGAGAAGTCCGGATCGAGCCCGCGATTCACCAGCAGCACCTTCTCGGGCTTGCTCTGCGACAGCGAGATGGCTTCGTCGAGCAGCGGCTTGTACTTCACGACCTTGCCGGCGCGCATGCCCGCGTCGGAAGACACGATCAGCTTCGGCCGCGCGTCGTCGATGCGTGTGGCGAGACTGTGCGAGGCGAAGCCGCCAAACACCACCGAATGGATGGCCCCGATCCGCGCGCAGGCCAGCATGGCGAACGCGGCTTCGGGAATCATCGGCATGTAGATCAGCACGCGATCCCCGCGACCGACACCGAGATCGCGCATGACGGGCCGGCGCAGCGGTTCACCTCGTCGGCGAGCTGCCGGTAGGTGTAGGTCTGCTGCGAATCCGTTTCGGTGGAGATGAAGACCAGCGCCGCCTGGTCGCGGCGCGTGGCGAGGTGCCGGTCGACCGCATTGTGGCAGAGGTTGGTCTCGCCACCCACGAACCATTTCGCGAACGGGGGCCGGCCGTAGTCCAGCACCTGCGCGAACGGCTTGTGCCAGTCGATGAGTTGCGCCTGTTCCCGCCAGAAGCCGTCACGATCCTCGATCGAACGGCGGTGAAACGCCTCGTACGTCTTGCCCATGGTCGGTGGTCCTCCTGGGCGCGGATGATGGCATGGAATTCCGGGGGGGGCCTTGATCCAGGTCGACCGATCATGGACTGACCCGCGGCCCCGCGAGTCCTCCGCTCGTCGCTATTCCGGCGAAACCCGTCGCCGCATCCTGTCCACGGCATCGGCGAGGCGAGGCATGTCCTGCTCGACGATCGACCAGACCGCTTCCAGATCCGTGCCCAGGTAGTTGTGCACCCGCACATTGCGAAATCCGGCGAGCTGTCGACATGGGATGGCACGCTCGGTACTGCGGATGTCGTCGCTCGGCTTCTGGCTGGACTCGGTCAGGATCTGAAGGTTTCGGATCACGGCGTCCTGCACCATCGTCGACTCGAAGAATCGCGCGCGCTCAAGTCCCGAATAGTCACGCATGCGTTCAACGCACCGACGCATGTGATCCAGGAGCACCCGATCCGAATCGCTCCCCGGCTTCACAACGGAAACGCCTCCTTCAGGATCGCCTCGCGAAGGGCGGAATTGAGCCCGGCATCCGTGACAACACGGCACGGCGTCCGGTAACGTCCTGCACATCCATGAGAAGACCGCCCAAGGCCAGCCCACTGACGCCGGGGGGCAGCGTGACGAGCAGATCCACGTCGCTGTCATCACCCGCGTCACCTCGAGCCATCGACCCGAAGACTCGCACGTTCGTCAGCCCGTGGCGAGCCGCGCTTTCCAGGATGGATCGTCGGTGCGCTTCGACAAGCGGATGCATGCGCCCTCCCTTCCGGAGATCCCGGAGCTTGCGGAGCGGTGCCTCCGGAACCACCAAGGCACTGACACTCCGCGACCATGGCCGTCAGCCGACCTTCACGACCGTCCGTCCCTTCACCTGCCCCTTCACGAACGCATCGAAGGCATCAGGGAGTTCCGCGAAACCGATGGTCCGCGTCATGGCGGCGAGGTGCTTCGGCTTCATGTCGTTGGCGAGCCGCTGCCACACCTGGCGACGCGGCGCCATCTCGCAGTTCACCGAATCGATGCCGCACACGGTCACGCCCCGCAGGATGAACGGCATCACGGTCGTATTGAACTGGAAGCTCGCCGCGAGTCCGATGGCGGCGATGGGCGCGCCGATCTGCATCGTGCTGGCCATCCACGACAGCACGTCGCCGCCCAGGTTGTCGACGGCACCGGCCCAGGTGGCCTTGTCCAGCGGGCGGATCTTGGCGAGGTCGAGCGACGAACGCAGCATCACGTTCTTCGCGCCGAGCCCCTTGAGGTAGTCGGTCTCGGCTTCCTTGCCCGTGAGCGCGGTCACCTCGTAGCCGAGGCCGGCCAGGATGTCGACGGCGATCGAGCCCACCCCGCCCGTCGCGCCGGAGACGATCACCGGGCCGTTCGACGGCTTCAGGCCGTTGGTTTCCATGCGGACCACGCCCAGCCCGGCGGTGAAGCCCGCCGTGCCCAGCGCCATCGCTTCCAGCGTCGTCATGCCGGCCGGCAGCGGGACCACCCAGGCCGCCGGCACGCGCACGAATCCCGCGTAACCGCCGTCATGCGCGACACCGAGGTCATAGCTCGTGCAGATCACCTTGTCGCCGGCCTTGAAGGCCGGATCGGTCGAGGATTCCACCGTGCCCGCGACATCGATGCCGCCGTTGCACGGGAAGCGGCGGATGATCTTGCCCGCGCCGGTCGCGGCCAGCGCGTCCTTGTAGTTGATGCTCGAGTATTCGGCCCGGATGACGACTTCGCCCGGGTCGAGCTCGTCCACGGTCATGTCGACCACGCGGCTCACGACCTGGTTGTTCTCGTTGAAGATCCGCAGTGCCTGGAACGTGCTCATTCGGGGTTCTCTCCTCGTGTGATTCGGGGTCAGCCCAGGTGCGGCTCGCCGAGGTAGCGATGCGTCTGCATCTCGGTCAGCCGGCTGGCGGTGCGCTCCTGCTCGGACGCGCACCGGATGTTGGAATATAGCCCGATCGGGTCGGCTTCCGCCGTGACGATCAGCTTCACGCGGCGGTCGTAGAACTCGTCCACGAGCCACGTGAAACGGCGCATCCGATCGGACTCTCCGAGCGCCTTGAAGACCGGCACACCGGAGACGAACACCGTGTGATAGCGGCGCGCGAGTTCGATGTAGTCGGCCTGCGCCCGGGGACCGTCGCACAGGGCCGTGAAATCGAACCACGCCACGCCCCCGGACACGCGGCGTGCCCGCACCTCGCGCCCCTCGATGACCAGCGCGGCTTCCGCATCCCCTTCCGCCGCGACCTCGTCGAACATCGCCGTGAGTTCCGCGTCGGACGGATCGCCCGGCGGCACGTGCCATGTCCCGGCGCGCGCCAGGGCTGCCTGACGGTAGTCGGTGCCGTCGTCCATGTGCACGATCTCGAGATGCTGCTCCAGCAGCGCGATGGCCGGGACGAACTGGGAACGCTGGAGCCCGTGCAGGTACAGTTCGTCGGGTCGGGTGTTGGACGTCGTGACCAGCGTGACGCCCTCCTCCACCAGTCCTTCCAGCAGCTTGCGCATCAGCATCGCATCGCCGATGTCGGTGACCTGGAACTCGTCGAGGCACAGCAGCCGCGCCTCGCCGGCGACGCGGGCGGCGACCTCGCGCATCGGCTCCTCGCGCCCCTGGAGTCTTCTCAGATCGGCGTGGATCTGCTGCATGAAGCGATGGAAGTGCGCGCGGCGCTTGCGGTCGACGGCCGAGCGCTCGAAGAAGCTGTCCATCAGGAAACTCTTGCCGCGACCGACGCCGCCCCAGAGATACAGGCCGCGCGCGGCCGGCGGCTTCTTCGACTGGAACCAGCCGAGCAGGGATCGCGACGAAGCAGGCGCACTGGCGGCGAGATCCGCTTCGACCCGGGCGAAGTACCCGAGCGCCCGGCGCTGGGCGGCATCCAGGGAGAACCCGTGTGAACGGGCCTTCCCCTCGAACCACGCAAGGAACTCGTCCCCCCGGGAGGCGGGGCGCACGGCGGTGGACACGGCGGCGAACCGGAAAGGGTCGGTGCGTCGCGCCCTAGATGTTCAGCGTGCGCTTGTCGACACCGAGCGCCGCTTCGTGCATGGCCTCGGACAGCGACGGATGGGCGTGCACGATGCGGGCGATGT
>JAXMFE010000001.1:0-890093 GCA_046347985.1 Burkholderiales bacterium | reverse complement strand
CGGTACGCGTTCCCCACGTGCGTGGGGATGAACCGGATGCACCATCAGCGCGGAGCGTGTCGCGGTCGCGTTCCCCACGTGCGTGGGGATGAACCGAGTATCGCCGAATGGTGGAGCGCCACGCGAGAGCGTTCCCCACGTGCGTGGGGATGAACCGGCATGGGGAGCTATCGCGGCTCCCATCCGCGCGCGTTCCCCACGTGCGTGGGGATGAACCGTCTCAGAAGCGCTCGGTTTCCCTCAGTCCGCCGCGTTCCCCACGTGCGTGGGGATGAACCGGGGGTGATTGTTGCCGTGTTGCAGTTACCGCCGCGTTCCCCACGTGCGTGGGGATGAACCGCATCGCGTCTTCATGACGACAGACGGCAACCAGCGTTCCCCACGTGCGTGGGGATGAACCGGACTATCTCACCGAGATCGAGGCGGCGCACTAGCTGTGAAGGCTCAATACGTTGTATCTGGTGTTCATTCGGACTGAGTCTGGAAGACTGGAGGTCGCCAAACACCCGGCCTTCCAGGAGCCCAGCCAAATGAACACGCACCATCGACGGTCAGCCGCCCGATTTGGCGTCACTGCCCGCGGGCTGCGGATTCATGCCGCGCTGCCGGCAGGCGTCATCGCGCTGTGCGGCAGCCCGGCCGCGGGTCAGAGCCATGGAAGGGGAACACCACGTGGCGTGCGTCCTGTGAGCCGCGTAGTCGCGCCGGAAGGCCCGCAGGGCGCGCCGGCCGAGATCGAGACTCGCGTGCTGCGTGTCGAGGACCTGCAGGTTCATTTCCCCGTGTTTCAGCGCACCGTGTTGCGCCGGGCGACGGGAAGCGTGAAGGCCGTCGATGGGGTTTCGTTCGAGTTGTACCACGGCGAGACGTTCGGCCTTGTGGGAGAGCGCGGCTGCGGCAAGTCGACAATCGGATTCGCGGTCCTGCGCAAGGTCGAACCGACTCGCGGTCGCATCCTCTTCAAGGGGGGAGACATCACTCGCCACGGCCCACGGCGGATGCGACCGCTGCGGCCTCGAATGCAGATGGTCCACCAGGATCCGTACGGTTCGCTGAATCCGCGCATGACGGTCCGCGACATCGTGAGCGAGCCGCTCGAGGTACATTGCTTCGCTGGTGGACGGACGGCACGTCGCGAGCGCGTGGACGAACTGCTGGCGCTGGTCGGACTGTTGCCGGACATGGCGGAGCGCTACCCGCACGAATCCTCCGGCGGGCAGCGCCAGCGCATCGGCATCGCCCGCGCCATTGCCCTGTCGCCCAGTCTGATGGTCTGTGACGAACCGGTGTCGGCCCTGGACGTCTCGATCCAGGCGCAGATCGTCAACGTGTTGACGGACCTTCAGGCGCGGCTCGGCATGGCGCATCTGTTCATCTCCCACAATCTGGCGGTCGTCCAGCACGTCTGCCATCGCGTGGCCGTGATGTACCTCGACAAGATTTCGGAGATTGCGGATCGCGAGGGCCTGCATGCCGCTCCGTTGCACCCCGATATGCAAGTGCTGTTGTCCGCGGTGCCTGCGGCCGACCCGGAAGTCGAGCGCCGCGGGCTCCGGTCGTCCCTGCGGGCGAGGTCCCGAGTGCGATGAACGTTCCGTCAGGGTGCCGTTTTCACCCGCGCCGTCCGGAGACGATGCCGGATTGCCGGTCCGTCGAACCGGCGCTCACGGCAGTGGGCAAGGGCCGTCGGGTGGCGTGCCACCTGCACGCGTCGCAGGGCGTGGTGACTACCGCGTATCGGTCCGTGAACCGAACGGCCAGCGCTTGCGCCAGTACTGGATGAGGAAGAAGCCGCCGACCAGTCCGCCCAGGTGGGCAAAGTGGGCCACGCCGGAGTCGGTTCCCGTCACGCCCAGCACCAGTTCGACGACGCCGTAGAGCGTGACGAAGGTGCGGGCCTTCATCGGAATCGGGGGGATGAGCGGCACCACGCGCCGGGTCGGAAACAGCATGCCGAACGCCAGCAGGAGGCCGAACACGCCGCCCGAAGCGCCCACCGTGGGGAAGGGCGGGCCGTCGGACAGGCTGGTCACCGCCAGTTGCGCGAGGGCTGCCGTCACGATGCAGGTGAAGTAGTACTGCAGGTACCGCAGGGAGCCGAACACCTGCTCCACTTCGCGCCCGAACATCCAGAGCCCCAGCATGTTGAACGCGAGGTGTTCCCAGCCGCCGTGGAGGAACGCATACGTGACGATCTGCCAGATCTCGAACGGAGCCCACCCGATGGCGTTCTGCGGCATCGCCGGCCACAAGGCGAAGGTCGTCATGAAACCCGGTCCGAGCATCTCCTGGAGTGCGAAACCGATGATGTTGAGGCCGAGGAGTGCTTGGGTGATCGGGGGCAAGGGCGGGTCCGGAGCGGGGAGTGTCAGACGGAGGCTTGACGCGAATGATACTGGGCGGAGGCCGGGGGCCAAGCGACGTCGCGTGCGCGGCGGTCCTGCTCGGTCATAATCCGTCCCCTCAACCGGGAGGAGCAGACGACATGATCGATCTCTACATGGCCCCCACGGCCAACGGACTGCGGGTCGCAGTGGCCCTCGAGGAATGCGCACTCGCCTATCGCGTGCACCGCATCGATCTCGCCAAGGGCGAGCAGCGCACCCCCGAGTATCTGAAGATCAATCCGGCCGGCCTGATCCCCGCGATCGTCGATGACGAGGGGCCGGGCGGCAAGCCGATCACGCTGACGCAGTCGCCTGCCCTGATCCTCTATGTGGCCGAAAAGGCCGGGCGCTTCATCCCGACGATCCCCGCTGCGCGCTATCAGGCGCTGCAGTGGCTGATGCAGGGCGCCACCGACATTGCGGGCACCAGCGGCGCGATCTTCCGCCTGGAGGTGACGGCGCCGGAGAAGAACGCCGCCAACGTCGACTATTTCAAGCAGCGTCTCGTCACGTTCTTCCGCGACTGTGACCGCCAGCTCGAGGGACGTGATTTCCTCGCGGGGGAGATCTCGGTGGCGGATCTGATGATCTATCCCAACTACGCGCTGCGCAAACCGCTGCTCGAGGCTGCCGGCGGGTTCGCGAATCTGCATCGGTGGGGCGCCACCATGGCGGCACGGCCCGGCGTGCAGAAGGGCATGGCACTCGCGGGCTGACGAACGTCCGGCCATGGCCTGGCTCGAGGGCACGCGTCCGACGGACCTCGGCGTGCGGGACGGGCGGCTGAAGCCGCCCCCTGCCACGCCCAATGCCGTCAGCAGTCAGGCCACGACGCCCTATCACGCCGTCGAACCGCTCCGCTATGTCGGGCCCGCCCATCGCGCCGCGGAAGCGCTCGTCGAGATCATCCAGGGCTTTCCGCGCACGACGCTCGTCGTTCGCACCGACGACTACGTCCGGGCGGAGTTCAAGTCGGCCGTGCTCGGATTCGTCGACGACGTGGAGTTCTACCTCCCGCCCGGTCAGAAGGTGATCCACGTCCGGTCGGCCTCGCGTCTCGGGCACAGCGATTTCGGGGTCAACCGCAAGCGCGTCGAGACCATCCGGGCCGCCCTGGCGAAGCGCGGCATCTAGGGAAGGTCGGAACCGTTCGCGTGGATCGCGCTTCCGCCGCCATCCGCCCGCAGGACCTTCGTCGCGATCGCACGAATCGATCGGACCTTTCCTCGCAATTCCCGGTTCTCCCCGTGCGGGCGGGCAAGGCCCGCTCAGTCCTGTCGGCAATCTTTACTTGACCGGGTGTGTCGGCGGCGGCGGTATCGCCGCGTGCGTCGTCTCGTCGAGAGACGCGCCCGCCGCCGGGCGGGGACGCGCACGGAACGTGCTGTGCACCAGGAACGGGACGCAGGCTGTCGCCAGATCCGTCCGGGTCTGGCGGCGACGTGCGACGGCACGTCGGTACGCTTCTTCGAGATTCATGAGGGGCATCGACAGTCTCCCAACGGGCGCGCGGGGGTGCGCGTTGCGGAGGCGATCGTCGCGCGGCACGCGATCCCGGTTGGCCTCGGGGCGGTCGGCGTCGCATTGCGCCTCCGGCAGTCGTGTTGAGCGACACCCGGGAACGAAAACAGCAGCACCACAAGACGAGCAGTGAGACCATGGCAGAGACCGGCGCCCTCATCGACGGGCTTAAGCGCGCGCTGCGTGCGCGACGCATCAACTACTCGCAGGTTGCCGTCACGCTCGAGTTGAGCGAAGCCAGCGTGAAGCGATTGTTCTCCAAGGGCGGCTTCACGCTCGAGCGCTTCGAACAGGTGTGCACGCTGGCCGGCACGAGCCTCGTGGAACTGGCGCGAGAGACGGAGAGCGGCAAGGACATCGTGTCGCAGCTCACGCTCGAGCAGGAGCGCGCCATCATGCGCGACCGCCGGCTGCTGCTCGTGGCCGTCTGCGCGCTCAATCACCTCACGCTCGAGGACATGGTCGGTCTCTACGATGTCAGCAAGCCGGAGTGCGTCGGTCTGTTGCTCGAACTGCAGAAGATCCGCTTCCTCGAACTGCTGCCCGAGAATCGCATCCGCCTTCGCGTGACGCACACGTTCACGTGGCTGCCGAACGGACCGATCCAGCAGTACTTCAAGGCCAAGGCCCAGAACGAATTCTTCCGCGCCAATTTCGACGGCACGGCCGAGACCATGCTGCTGGTCAATGGCATGCTCAACGAGACGGCGGCGGCGCTCGTCAATTCCAAGTTGCGCCGCTTTGCAAACGAGTTCGCGGAAATGCACGAGGAGCAGAAGCGTCTCCCGCTCGGCGAGCGACGGTCCGTCACTCTGCTGCTCGCGCTGCGTCCCTGGGAGCTGGAAGATTTCCGCGACCTGCGTCGGCCCCGACCGCAGCAGCAGGTGTCGGCCCCTGCGTCGCACGCTCCCCGCCTGCCTACTTCGATTCTCGCTTCAGGAACGCGATGACGTCGGCGCGGTCCTGCGCCGCCTCCACGCGGTAGCCCATCTTCTGGCCCCGGATGAATTGTTCGGGGCCGGCGAGCCAGCGGTCGAGCGTCGCCTCCGTCCACACGACATCCGTGCGGCGGAGGGCGTCCGAATAGGCATAGCCGGGAACCGTGCCGGCCCGGCGCCCGACGACGCCGCGATGCATCGGGCCGATCCGGTTCGCATCGAGCGAGTGACACCCTTCGCAGCGTGATTCGTAGATCGCCTGCCCGCGATCGACATCCGCCGCACCGGCGCACAGCGTCGCCGGCAGCAGCGCCAGTCCCACCAACGCTCTGCTCATCGTCACGTCAGGTCTCCGGTCCGTCATGCGCCGAACGACAGAGCACCCGTCGGCAGTGCACGTCCCAGCGCCTGCGACAGCACGGTCCAGTGCATCGTCTCGTCGGCAGCGAGCCGGGCCGATACCTTCGCGAGTTCGTTCGATTGGAAGGACGGGATCACGCCGAGATAGGCGTTGGTGGCCCCGAGTTCCAGCTTCGCCGCGAGGGCGAGGACATCCGCCTGCGATTTCAGCAGCTCCACCTTCAGCGCCTTCGCGTACGCGCTCAAAGCCATCGCGTCGACGGGCCGGCCGCCGAGCTTGCGGATGGTGGCGATGAGGGCATCGCGGTGGGCCTTGTGGTGGCTCTGGAACTGCACGGCGACGTCGAGGACCGGCTTCTGCAGCAGACCGCTTTCCGCGCCCAGCTGATAGGCACTGATGGCCTCGTGTTCCAGTCCCAGCGCGGTGTTGAGGATCGCGACGTCCTGGGATTCGCTCTTGTGATCGGACCGTGCCACCGACTCGCAGCCCGACATCAGTGCGATGGCCGAGGCGGACAGCAGCACGCTGGACGCGTGACCGACGAAGTTGCGGCGGGTCACGGCGACAGTGTCACGAATGATCGATTGCGGCATGGTCGGATCTCCTTGGGAGTGATCGAAACGGCGGTTGCCTGCCAGACTTACGTGCGCTTCGTTCGATCGGATTTGGCGGCGTCGCGAGCGGGTGTCGGCGCGACGCGGAGCGATGCGCCTCTTCCGCGCGTGGATGTGCGCGCGCGATCGGCCTGCTACGATCGACCGCCTGTCGTCAACGCGAAGAGGAGAAGGTCATGCCGTTCATCCACGTGCGTCTGTTCGAAGGGCGCACCCAGGAACAGAAGCGCGCGTTCGTCGAGGCCATCACGCGCGAGACGGCGCGCACGCTGCAATGCTCGCCCGACGCCGTGGACGTGGTGCTCGAGGATGTGAGGAAGTCGGATTGGGCGACCGGCGGTCGCTTCTGGTCGGAACCGAAGCCGGACTGATCGATGCTGCGCCGGACAGACATGTCCGGCGTCGCCGTTTTCAGGTGCGCGGTGATCCCGGCGGTTCGATGGTCCAGAGCACGTCGCAGCCTTTCCGCTGCGATCGCTCCAGCAGATCGACCAGGGGGAACGCGCGCTGACGCATCGACACCGGCCGTTCCTTCGGCTCCTCGAAGAGCCCGGGCGGCTCGGGCTCCGGCGGCACCGGGGCCGCCGCGACGGCGGTGCGAAGTTTCTCGAGCGCCGACGGGATGTCCTTGGCGAGCAGGGCGCTGGGGATCACGCCGCTGTGACCCATCATGCGGATGAGTTCCCGGGCCACGTCGCCCATCATGATGAAGCCGCCTGCCTTGCTGTCGAACCGCACGATCATCCCGTCATCCCCGCTGGACGCGTCTGTGCAGCCGAGCGTACGAGGAATGGCTCCGCCGGTCCACTCGATACGCCGTGGTTTCCGAAGACCCTACGACAAACATGTGTTGTTGATCCAGCGCAACCTGGTCTCGGGGATGCCGCCCGACAATGCATGCGTTCGCGGTCAACGGAGGAAATCCGATGGTGCTCATCCAGAATCTGCTCTCGACCGACTACGGCCTGATGAGTCTGGTCGTCATCCTGATCGTCATCGGCATGGGATGGTGGTTCTCGCGCTGGTTCAACCGCAAGATGAACGAGGAGCCGCCTCAGGGTTCCCGATAGGCGGCGAGTATCGAAGCGGGGTTTCGTTCGTATTGGACGCGCCCCCCGGGGCTTCGCGACAATCCGTCGTCTGTTGCCTGGGAGGTCTCCATGTCCGTCACCCCCTTTCGAGTCGACTTTCCCGATGCCGCGCTCGCGGACCTGCGGGAACGGCTGTCACGCACGCGCTTTCCTGACCAGGCCCCGGGCGACCCCTGGGCGTACGGGACCGACGTCGGCTATCTGCGTGACCTGATCGACTACTGGCGCACGTCCTTCGACTGGCGAGCCCAGGAGGCGAAGCTCAACGCCTTCCCGCAGTATCGCGTCGACCTCGACGATGTCGATCTGCATTTCCTGCACGTCCCGGGCAAGGGGCCGAATCCCTGTCCGCTCCTGCTCTCGCACGGCTGGCCGGGATCGATCCTCGAGTTCATGAAGATCATTCCCCGTCTGACGGATCCCGCCAGCTTCGGCGGTGACCCCGCGGACGCCTTCACGGTGGTGGCGCCCTCTCTCCCCGGCTATACCCTGTCGTTCAAGCCCGGACAGCGACGCTTCGGCCTCGAGGACATCGCCGACCGGTTCGCCACCCTGATGACCGATGTGCTCGGCTACGAGCGGTTCGCTGCGCAGGGGGGCGACTGGGGCGCGTTTGTGACCTCGCGCCTCGGTTACCGGCACGCCGATCGACTGATCGGCATCCACGTCAACCTGCTCGCCGTCCGGCGCGATCCGGCGATGCTCCAGAACCCGGCGCCTGACGAACGGAAGTTCCTCGAGGAACTGAACGTGTTCCTGAAGGAGGAGACGGGTTACCAATGGATCCAGGGCACGCGCCCGCAGACGCTCGCCTTCGGCCTGTCCGATTCACCGGCCGGTCTGGCTGCATGGATCATCGAGAAGTTCCGGCGCTGGTCCGATTGCGACGGCAACGTCGAGTCGGTGTTCACCCGGGACGAATTGCTGGCCAACATCACGCTGTACTGGCTCACCGGCGCGATCGGCTCGTCGTTCTGGCCCTACTACGCGCGCATGCACGGTCCGTGGCCGATCCCGGAGGGCGGCGTCTCCGCTCCGACAGGCTACTGCGCCTTCCCGAAGGAGATCCTGCGGCCGCCGCGCTCGGTGGCGGCGCGCACGTATCCCAACCTGCAGCGCTGGACGGTCATGCCGAAGGGCGGACACTTCGCCGCGATGGAGCAACCCGACGCGCTCGCCTCGGAGATCCGCGAGTTCTTCCGGCCGTTGCGGGCGGGCTGAGCCGCTTGCCCGGAGGCGCGCGACGTCCTATCGTCGCACAATGGATCGAGACACCCTGAAGCAGCGGCTCAGAACGCTGTATCCCGCGCTGGCCTCCCTCGACGAGCATCGCTTCAATGCGCTTCTGGACGAAGCGACGCTCGTCCAGGTCAAGGCCGGCACGGTCCTGTTCGACGACGAGAGTCCGTGCCAGGCGTTTCCGATGCTCGTCGAGGGCATCATCCGGGTCTCGAAGGTCGGGGCATCGGGCCGTGAGCTTCAGCTCTATCGCGTCGTTCCGGGAGAGAGCTGCATTCTCACGTCGAGCTGTCTTCTCGGACACATCGCCTACAACGCCCGCGGTGTGGCGGAGACCGATATCGTCGCCGTCACCTTGCCGCAATCGGTGTTCTCGCGCCTCGTGGGCGAACTCGAACCGTTCCGGCAGTACGTGTTCAGCCTCTTCGCGGAACGCATCTCGGACCTCATGCAACTGGTCGAGGCCGTGGCGTTCCATCGGCTCGACCAGCGCCTGGCCACCCTCTTGCTCGGCAAGGGGAAGATCGTCCACATCACCCACCAGGCCCTGGCCGACGAGCTGGGGAGCGTTCGCGAGATCGTCAGCCGGCTGCTCAAGACCTTCGCGGAACAGGGACTGGTGTCGCTGTCCCGCGAGCAGGTCGAGATCGTCGATGCCGCCGGGCTGCGCCGGCTTGCCGCACCGGCCTGAGCCGCGTGGCCGCGGCCGCCGTCAGCCCTTGGCGTCGCCCCGCAGGTAGGCGTCGCCGCCCGTCAGCCAATCCTGGCGCGGGGGCGTGAAGATGTCGTAGGCCACGAGCGCTTCGACGGCCTCCACCGTGTGCACCACGTTCTCGGGGATGAAGATCATCTCCCCCGGACCGACATCCACCGTCCTGCCTTCCAGGTGGAAGCGCCACTTGCCGCTGAAGACCCAGGTGGTCTGCTCGTTCGGATGCGAATGCGGCGGGACGACGTATCCCTGGGCCACTTCGGTGAGGGCGATCATCAGCTTGCCGTCCCAGGCGAGCTTGCGCCGGAACTGATCGTTGACGTTCTCGTAGGGAATGTCGTCCCAGCGGATGTGTTTCATCAGGGAAGGCTCCGGGTCGTTTCTCGGGAATAATCTTGCGGTCGGGAGTGTACGTCGAGTCCGGAAAATTCCTGAAGACGTGATCCAGGTCACAGACCCGACGAGCGCTCGCCGGCACACTTCGGATCGTCCGCCCGTCGATGCGACGGGGACCCAAAACCACCCGGAGATTCGCCATGAAAGCCAACGTCGGAAATGCCGATCGCGTGTTCCGCATCGTCCTGGGCATCGCGCTGCTCGCCATGTTCGTGCTTGCCGAGGGGACGCTCAAGTACGTCGGACTGATCGGGATCGTGCCGCTCGTGACGGGCCTGTTCCGCTTCTGCCCCATATACGCCGTCCTCGGACTGAGGACCTGCCCGACCGACGCGCGCTGAGACGATCTGCCGAACGCCGCCGCGCGCTCAGTGGGAGGCGATCGAGCGCGCGATCAGGGACACGCCGCTGACCACGAGCAAGCCGCCGATCACGCGAGCGATGTGACCGCGTGACAGTCGCACGTGGATGCGGCGTCCGATCGCGGTGCCCAGCAGCATCACCGGAAACAGGGCGATCCCCGCGAACCACAGACGTGCGTCGAGCAGCAGCCCCGTGATCAGGAACAGCACGATCCGGACGCTCGTGCCCAGCGAGAACACGACCGACATCGTCGCGCGGAACCTGTCGGGATCGTGCAGGCGCGCCGAGACGTAGGCCACGTAGATCGGGCCGCCGGCCCCGAACATCGCACCCATGACGCCGCCCGCGAATCCGGCCGGCGCGGCCCAGCGCTTCGACGCCGTGATCTGCCGCACGTGGCGGACGATCGTCAGCACGCCGTAGCTCGTCACGAACACCCCGAGGGCGAGGATCAGCGCGTCCCCGGGCACGCGACTGAGCAGCCAGACACCCAGCGCGATGCCGCCGAGCATCCACGGGACGAGCGGTCGCACTTCCGACCAGACGATGGCGGGGCGCGACTGCAGCCCGGTCATGAACGAGGCCGAGAAGTCGAGCAGCACCATCATCGGAACCACCGTCTTCAACGGCAGGAAGTGCGCGAGCAGGGGGATCGAGATCAGCGACGACCCGAAGCCCGAGATGCCGAAGATCGTGTAGGCCCCCACGATGATGAGGGGCGCGGCGATGAGGACGTCGGTGTCGAAAGGCATCGCCGCGAGTATACGGGGGAGGGCCGCCGGCGGTGTCCCGGGAAGCCGCGGCTACAATCGGCCGCATGATCGAACCGCCGTGCCCCTCCGCTTGGAATCCGTGATCCTGCTGCATGGGCTGTGGCTGTCGGGCTGGGTGATGACACCGCTGCGGCGCTTCATCGGGAAACAGGGATTCCGCACGAGCCTCTTCTCGTATCCGACGGTGCGGTGCAGCCTGGACGACAACGCCCGGCGCCTTGCCCGCTTCTGTCGAACCCGGCCCGGCGACACGCTGCATCTGGTCGGTCACAGTCTCGGCGGTCTCGTGGCACTGCGGATGCTGACGCTCGAACCCGATCCGCGTCCGGGTCGAATCGTGCTCCTGGGTTCGCCGCTGGCGGGCAGCGTCGCCGCGCGGGGGGTGATGCGGCATCCGTTCGGGCGTGCGTTGATCGGGCGCAGCCTGCCGGACTGGCGGCCCGAGTCCATGCCGTCGGGGTGCGAGATCGGCATGGTGGCCGGTACGGCCGGACTCGGCATCGGGCGCGTGTTCTCGACGCTCGAATCGCCGAATGACGGGACCGTCGCGGTTTCCGAGACCCGGCATCCGGGCCTCAGCGATCACTGCTGCCTGCCCGTGAGCCACACGAGCATGCTGACGTCCCGTCGCGTGGCGGATGCCGTCTGCCGCTTCCTGCGCGACGGACGATTCGCGCCCACCGGGAGTCCCCGCCCGTGAAGCGAAGGTGGATCGCCATCGCCCTCCTGCCGCTGCTCATCGTGCCCGGCTGCTCCTCCCTCCGGTACTACGCGCAGGCCACCAGCGGGCAGGTGTCCATGTTGTGGGCCGCGCGACCGGTCGACGCGTGGATCGGGGACGCCGCGACCCCGGAAGACCTGCGCAAGCGGCTCGCGAACCTGCGCCAGATCCGCGACTTCGCCAGTACCGAGCTGGCGCTGCCGGACAACGCGAGTTATCGCAAGTACGCGAATCTCGGGCGGCCGTTCGCCGTCTGGAATCTGGTGGCCACGCCCGAGTTCTCCACCCGTCCGCGCGAGTGGTGCTTCCCGTTTGCCGGCTGCGTGAGCTACAAGGGGTGGTTCAGCGAAGCGCCCGCCCAGGCGGCCGCGGAGGACGTGCGCCGCGAGGGGTACGACGTCGTCGTGTACGGCGTGCCGGCCTACTCGACGCTCGGGTGGTTCGACGACCCGGCACTGAACACCTTCATCCGCTATCCGCGACCCGAACTCGCCCGGCTGGTCTTCCACGAACTGGCCCACCAGGTGGTCTATGCGCCCGGCGATTCGGCCTTCAACGAGTCGTTCGCGACGGCCGTGGAACTCGCCGGCGTGCGGCGCTGGCTCGATCGGCACGGCACGTCGGCCGAGCGCGCCGAATTCGACACCCTGCAGCGCCGCAAGGCCGGATTCCTCGCGCTGATCGCGGCGACGAAGCAGCGCCTCGATGCGCTCTACGAGACGGACGTGCCGGCGCCCGAGATGCGCCGCCTCAAGGCGGAGGCCTTCGTCGACCTGCGCGACCGGTACGAATCGCTGAAGCGCGAGTGGGGCGGGTTTGCGGGATACGACCGCTGGTTTGCGCAGCCGCTGTCGAATGCGCATCTCGCGTCGCTGGCGACCTATCACGAGTGGGTGCCGGCGTTCGAGACCTTGCTGCGGGACCGGGGCGACGACCTGCGTGCTTTGTACCGGGAAGCGAAGCGGCTCAAGGCGCTCGATGCAGCCGCACGACGCGACGAACTCGAGCGGATCGGCGCCGCCAAGGCCGCCGCGGATCGTTCGGTCGACGGCTGTCCGGCGACGTCCTGCAGGAATGCCGTGGCCAGGGTGGCGTCCTCGCCCAATCGGTCCGGTGCGCCATCGGTCACGTCGCGGCGGCGGACGAGCGCCGGCGGGATCTCCCCCATCCCGACGAATCCCATGGTCCACGCGGGGACCCCGCGGTCCGGCGGATAGGGGGACGCGAGCAGCCGAACGTCGCCGTGGCGCTCGTCCCGCGCGATGCGGTAGAACGTCTCGCACACGGCATCCCGTCCGCCCTCGAGCACCTGGACCAGCGAGCGGCCCGTGAAGCACGGCACGCTCGTGACGCCCGGTTGCGCATTGCGCACGCGCGCCATTTCCAGGAACTGTATCGGATCGCGGCTCGCAGGCGGTCGGGCGGGGGGGCTGGCGTGGATCGGCTGCACCAGCGTCATCGACGGGAACGCCAGGGCACGGCGGCAGCGGTGAAGTGATCGGCCGGGCGCCCGTGTTCTTGATCCCGTGCCCTGCCGGAGGGGGGCCGCTATACTCGACAGCCGAGCGTGCAGAGGGTACCTGCCGGCGCGCACCCCCTTCATCCCACCCCACGAGACCGTCCCATGGCCGACGACACCGACATCAACGCGCTCCGGCGCATCCTGGGCACCTGCAAGACGCTGGCGGTCGTGGGCCTCTCGGCCAACTGGTACCGCCCCAGCTATTTCGCGGCCAAGTACATGCTGGATCACGGGTACACCGTCATCCCGGTCAACCCCACGTATCCGGAGATCCTGGGGCAGAAATGCTATGCCAGCCTCAAGGACATCCCGGTCAAGGTCGATATGGTCGATTGTTTCCGAAAGAGCGAGGAGATCCCGGCCATTGCCGACGATGCCATCGCGATCGGGGCGCGGGTGCTGTGGATGCAGCTGGGCGTGGTCAACGAGGAGGCGAAGCGCCGCGCGATCCACGCCGGGCTCGAGGTGGTGATGGACCGTTGCGTGAAGATCGAGCACGCCCGGCTGTTCGGCGGGCTCAACTGGATCGGCGTGAACACGCGCGTGATCTCGAGCAAGCGACCGCGCTGGCTGCCGTACTGAACTGGGTTCGCGACTGTCCCGAGGGGGCGGCCGGGGGCCCCAAAACAACGTGAACGACCAGCGGTCGGTGCGACGACCGCGAGATGCGATACCCCGGATGACGAGCCTCACCCCCTATGCGCTGACCAGCATCGTCTCTGCCGTGACCGCCGTGCTCTGCGGCGCGGTGGTCATCGCGCGCGAACGCTTCTCGACGACGGGTTGGATCCACCTGCTGCTGTGCCTGGCCGTCGCCCTCTGGCAGTGCACGCTGGCGGGCGCGATGTCCGCGCCGGACGCGTACGCCGCGCAGCCCTGGCTGCTGGGGACGACCGCCGCCGTGATCCTCGTTCCGACCTTCCAGTTCCACTTCACCCACTGGCTGGCGCGGGGCCGCGGGCCCAACGTCGACGCCATCACGCTGGCCTGGATCGGCACGGCCGTCTGCGAAGGGTTGCTTCTCACGACCGACCTCGTCACGGTCTCGTCCTCGACCGCCGGTGAGCGGCACGCGGCCTACGGCCCGGTCGGCGTCGCGCTCGTGGCCTTCATGGCCGTGCTGATTGCCGGCTGCCTCAAGCTCCACATCGATACGCTCCGCAACAATCCGCCGGGCGGGCTGGCGTGGTGCCGGGCGCGCATGCTGCTGTTCGCGTGGGCGGCCACGGCGTTGGGGATGGTCGATCAGTTCGCCGCCCTCGGCCTGCGATTGCCGGCCATCGGCGGCGTGTTCTTCGCGGCCAGCCTCGTCATCAATCTGCTGACCACATGGCGCTACCGCCTGATCGAGATCACGCCGGCGCTGGCCGCGCAGCAGTTCATGGACACGATGTCCGACGGCGTCGTCGTGCTCGACCACGACGGCATGGTCCGCCTGTTGAATCCGGCCGCGTGCGAAATCCTCGGCTACCGCGCCGAGCAGCTCTCGCACGCGCTGCCTCCCCGTCCGGTGGCGGAACTGCTGTTCGGGCGGGACTGCCAGCGGCGGTTTCCGGCGGACGGGTTCAAGCACCAGGAACGCCAGTACCAGCTCGCCTCCGTGGGGCATCGCGCGGTCTCCGTCTCGCTCTCCATCGTGCGCGACGGGAGCGGTCACCCGCTGGCGGCCGTCGCAACGCTGCACGACATGACGGCGACGCGCGCTGCCCAGGAACAGATCCGCAATCTCGCCTACTACGATCCGCTGACGGGGCTGCCCAACCGCCTGCTGCTGAAGGAACGGTTCAGTCAGGTACTCGCCTGGGCCGAACGGGCGCGCGGCCAGGCAGCCGTCCTGTTCCTCGACCTCGACCGCTTCAAGCAGGTCAACGACACGCTCGGACACGAGGCGGGGGATCTGCTCCTGAAGGCCGTGGCCGAGCGCGTGACCACGTGCGTGCGGGAATCGGACATCGTCGTCCCGCGTGCCGGCGTCGAGGACCGGTCGACCCTCGCCCGCCTGGGCGGTGACGAGTTCGTCCTGCTGCTGTCGCCCATCGATCGCGGCGAGGACGCTGCCACCGTCGCGGAGCGCATTCTCCAGATGCTGTCGCAGCCCGTGACCCTGAAGGGGGGCGAAGAGGTCGTCACCGGCGTCTCGATCGGCATCGCGCTCTATCCCGGGGACGGCACCGATGCCGACACGCTGCTGAAGAAGGCCGACATCGCCATGTACCACGCGAAGGAGTCCGGCCGCAGCACCGTACGGTTCTTCGACGAGGGCCTGAACGCGGCCACCGACATCCGCGTGAGTCTCGAGACCGGCATCCGACGGGCCATGGTGAGCCACGAGTTCCTGCTGAAGTACCAGCCCGTCATCGCGTCGCGTACCGGCGCCGTCATGGCCGTGGAGGTCCAGCTCTGGTGGAACCATCCGCAACGCGGCCTGCTGGCCGAGAACACGTTCGGCGAAGCGCTCCAGGAGACCGGCATCGCGCCGTCGCTCGGCGCCTGGGTCATCCGCACCGCGTGCGTCCAGGCCCGATCCTGGGTTGCCGCCGGGCGAGCGCCGATCCGCGTGATGGTCTCGGTGCATCCGATGCTGCTGGAGCGCGGCAATCTGCTGGAGAGCGTCCGCGATGCGCTGTCGCAGACCCGCCTGGAGCCGCGCCATCTGTGGTTGTGCCTGCGCCAGTCGCGGGGGCGCGGGTCGCACGCCCACGTGCCGGCCGTCATCCAGTCGCTCACCGATCTCGGCGTGCAGGTCATCCTCGACGATTTCGGCACGGGGCAGGTCTCGGTCGCCGATCTCATCTCGCAGCCGGTCGGCATGGCGCGCCTCAACGGCGGCTTCATCGAGCAGGTCGCCCGGGACGCCGATTCCGCCACGGCGGCACGGGCGCTGCTGGGCCTGATCCACGGGCTCGGCATGCAGTCGGTCGCGAGCGGCGTGAACGCTTCCGACGCGGCGGAGGTGCTGCGGACCATGGAGTGCGACTTCCTCCTGGGCAACGCGCTGGCGCCGGCCGTCGACGCCGAGGAGATTCCGGAACGGATCGGGCAGATCGAGCGCGCCATCGCGTTCTGATGCCCCGGGAGCGGACCCGCCTCGATACAATCGCGGTCTGAGCGAGACGGGGCCCCGGTCCTGGGTCCCGCCCCTGTCCGCACGTGCCGCCTCCCAGGCCGTCACGCCCGCGGGCCACACTCCGCGTCCGTTCTTCGAGGTTTCCTTTCATGGCTGACCACCCGTTCGGTTTCGGCACCCTGTGCCTGCATGCCGGCCAGATTCCCGATCCCACCACCGGCGCCCGGGCCGTCCCGATCTACCAGACGACCTCCTACGTGTTCGATTCGGCCGAACACGCGGCCAGCCTGTTCAATCTGCAGACCTTCGGCAACGTGTACTCGCGTCTGTCGAATCCGACCGTCGCCGTGTTCGAGGAGCGGGTGGCGGCGCTCGAGAACGGGCGTGCCGCGCTCGCGCTGGCCTCCGGACAGGCCGCCCAGATGACGGCGCTGCTCACGCTGCTCGAGGCCGGCGACGAGCTCGTCTCGGCCAGCACGCTCTACGGCGGCACGTACTCCCAGTTCGAGGTGAACTTCCGGCGCATGGGCATCGACACCAGGTTCGTGCACCCGGACGATCCCGAGAACTTCCGCAAGGCCATCACGAACAAGACCAAGGCGCTCTACGCCGAGACGCTGGGCAATCCCGGCATCAACGTGCTCGACATCGAAGCGGTCGCGAAGATCGCGCGCGAGCACGGCATCCCGCTCGTCATCGACAACACCTTCGCCTCGCCCTACCTGTGCCGTCCCATCGAATGGGGCGCCGACATCGTCGTGCACTCGGCGACCAAGTTCATGGGCGGGCACGGCACCACCATGGGGGGTGTCATCGTCGAGTCCGGCAAGTTCCCCTGGGACAACGGCAGATTCCCGGGCATGACCGAACCCTCGCGCGGCTACCACGGCGTACGGTTCTTCGAGACCTTCGGCGACTTCGGCTTCACGATGAAGTGCCGCATGGAGACCCTGCGCACCCTGGGCCCCTGCCTGTCACCGATGAACGCGTTCCTGCTGCTCCAGGGACTCGAGACCCTGCACGTGCGCATGGACCGGCACGTCGCGAATGCCCGGCGGGTGTCCGAGTTCCTCGCGGCGCACCCGCAGGTCGCCTGGGTGAACTTCCCGTCACTGCCCGGCAGTCCGTACCACGACCTCGCGAAGAAGTACCTGCCGAAGGGCACCGGGTCGATCATGACGTTCGGCATCAAGGGCGGCGCTGCGGCGGGCGAGAAGTTCATCGACGCCTGCCAGTTCCTCTCGCATCTCGCCAACGTGGGTGACGCCAAGACGCTCGTCATCCATCCGGCGTCCACGACGCACCGGCAGTTGTCCGAGGAGGAGCAGATCAAGGCCGGCGTGTCGCCGGACATGATCCGCCTCTCGGTGGGCATCGAGGAGATCGACGACATCCTCTGGGACATCGACCAGGCCCTGACGAAGTCCGCGGGTTGAGGGTCCGGACGACGGTGTCGCGTACTCCGGCCGCACGATCGACGTCCCCGCCCGAGCCGTCCGGCCGGTCGCCCGGAGCGCCGATCGAACCGACGTCCGCGTCGATGCGGGACGTGTCCGTCGCCGTCGTCCTGACGCTGGTCATCCAGGCGAGCGTATCGGCCGCCGTCTTCACACCGCCCGTGCTTGCGCCGGTGGCGAGCCGGGAACTCGGCATCGGCGCGGCCAGTGCCGGCGTCTCGACCGCGCTGATCTATCTCACGGCGACGCTCGCCGCGCTCGCGAGCGGCGGATTCATCGGCCGCCTCGGCCCGATCCGCACGAGCCAGGTGTGTCTGCTGCTCGTCGGCGCGGGCATCGCCCTCATGGCGGCGGGCCATGTCGCGGCGGCCGCGATCGGCGCCCTGATGATCGGGCTCGGCTACGGCGCCATCACGCCGTCGTCCTCGGCGATCCTCAACGAGCGCACGCCCATCCGCATCCGCGCGCTGATCTTCTCCATCAAGCAGACCGGGGTGCCCATCGGCGGCGCGATGGCCGGCGCCCTGATTCCGCCGCTCATGGCGTCGGCGGGGTGGAAGTGGGCGGCCCTCCTCTGCGGCGTGCTGAGCCTGGCCGTCGCGGTGCTCGTGCAGCCCGGGCGGGCATCCACCGATGCGGTCCGGAATCCGGCGGTCCGGCTCGGCCGCATCCGGTTGCGCGAGCCGCTCCGACTCGTCTGGAAGCACCGGCCGCTGCGCGACATGGCGCTGGCGTCGTTCACCTATTCCGGCATGCAGATGTGCATCGGGTCCTATCTCGTCGTGAGCCTGCACGAGGTGGCCGCGATGAGCGTCGCGGCCGCGGGGGCCGCGTTGGCCGCGGCGATGACCGGCGGCATCGTCGGCCGTATCGGCTGGGGCATCGTCGCCGACCGGGCCATCGCGCCGCGACGGCTCCTGGGGCTGCTCGGTGTCGGCATGGCGCTGTGCGCCTTCTGCGTCGGACTGATCGACGGGCAATGGCCGTGGATCGGCGTCGCCGGCTTCGCATTCGTGTTCGGAGCCACCGGCATCGGCTGGAACGGCGTGTACCTGTCCGAGGTCGCGCTCATCGCGCCCAGGGGCACGGCAGCCGATGCGACCGGCGGCTCGCTCGCCTTCACCTACGTCGGCGTCGTGATCCTGCCGCTCGCGATCTGGGCCGTCGTGACGGCCGGGCTCGGCTACGGCGCGGGCTTCGTGCTCGTCGGTGCGCTGACGCTCTGGCGCGCGCTGGTCTTCTTCCGGCGCTGACGCGATGGCCGATCGACCCTGGCGAAGCCGACGGGGGTTCCTGTTCACCGCGGCTGCGATGGGCGCATTCGACGCCCGCTTCGCCATGGCCGAATCGCCCGCCGTTCCGGAGCGCGTCCGCAAGCTCATCGATGCCGCCCTGTCGCAAGTCGGCGTGACGACGCAGTACGACAGCACCTACCGCCGCATTCCGTACCCCGGCGGCGACGTGCCGATCGACGTCGGCGTGTGCACCGACGTCGTGATCCGGGCCTACCGCCGCGCGCTGGGCATCGACCTGCAGCAGCTCGTGCACGAAGACATGCGGCGCGCGTGGACGCAGTACCCGAAGCTGTGGAACCTCAGCCGGCCCGACACCAACGTCGACCATCGTCGCGTCCCGAATCTGGAAGCGTTCTTCCGGCGGCACGGCACGCAAGTCCCCGCGACACTCGACGAACGCCGCTTCCTGCCCGGCGACATCGTGTCCTGGCGGCTGCCCGGCGGCCATCCCCACATCGGTCTGGTGATCGACCGGCGTGAAGGCGACCGGCCACTGGTGGTCCACAACATCGGCGCGGGCGTGAAGGTCGAGGACATGCTGTTCTCGTATCCGATCGTCGGCCACTTCCGCTTCTGAGCCGGACCGGCTGCTCCACGGTCGTGGCCGTCACGCTCGTCGATATTCCCGCATCGCCCGGCCGGTCCGGCCGGACCCGCGTGCGGCTGGCTTTCCGGTCGCCGCTGCGCTGGGTCGTGGCCCGTCGACTCGACGAGGTCGCCGCCGTACTCGACGAAGCCCACAGCCTGTCCAGACAAGGCCGGTGGTGCGTCGGCTGGGTGACGTACGAGGCCGCCGCCGGACTCGATCCCGCGTTCGTGCCCGGCAACCACGTGCATCCGCACGCCGAGGGGGCGCTGGCCGCCTTCGCCGTGTTCGATCAGGCCGTCGAGTGGTCGGACGACGACGAGAGCCCGGCGGGCTGGCGCACCGAGCCCTGGCGCAGCGATCTGCTGGAGGCCTCCGGCACTCGACCGACTCCACACTTCACGCAACTCGTCGACACGATTCGCCAGCGCATCGCCGACGGCGACTTCTATCAGGTGAACCTCACGACGCGGCTCGAGAGCACGCTGACCGGCGATGCGCTCGCGTACTTCCATGCGCTGCGCCGCAGTCAGCCCGACGGCTACCTGTTCCGCCTCCGTCACGACCTCGACGGCGTCGAGGAACAGATCCTCAGCGTGTCCCCGGAACTGTTCTTCCACTGGACGGACGACGCGCTCCGGACGCAGCCCATGAAGGGCACGGCGCCGCGAGGCGCGACGCCGGACGCGGATGCGGCCGCCGCCGATGCGCTGCGCGCGAGCCCGAAGGAACGCGCCGAGAACCTGATGATCGTCGACCTCCTGCGCAACGACCTGTCGCGGATCGCGACGCTCGGATCCGTGCGCGTGCCGTCCCTGTTCGAACTGCACGCGCTGTCGACCGTGTGGCAGATGACGTCGACCATCGAAGCGCGGACCCGACCGGGGGTGCGGCTGTCCGGGATCTTCGCGGCCCTGTTCCCCTGCGGGTCCGTGACCGGCGCGCCGAAGCGCGCCGCGATGGCCGGTCTTCGCGCGCTGGAAGCGGATCCCCGCGGGGTCTATTGCGGGGCGGTGGGCGTGATGCGGCCCGGCGGCGAGGTGCTGTTCAATGTGCCGATCCGCACCGTGACGCTGCGCGCGGCGGGCGAGGTTGCCGGCGCGACGCGCTGGCGGGCGCAGTGCGGCGTGGGCAGCGGCATCACTTTCGATTCGCGCGCGGGCGACGAGGCCCGCGAGTGGCATCACAAGCAGGGCTTCCTGCGCCGCGCGGCCTCGCCGTTCGAACTGCTCGAGACGCTGCGCCTGGAGGACGGCCGCTACTGGCTGCAGCACCGACACCTGGCCCGACTCGAACGCAGTGCCGCGCACTTCGGCATCCCGATGGATCGCGCCGGAACCATCGCTGCGCTCGAGGAACACGCGGCGGGGCGCGCCGCCGGCGTCCATCGCGTGCGATTGCGCATGAACGTGCGCGGCGGCGTCGTCGTGGAGTCGAGCCCGCTGGCGCCGACTCCGGCGACCGTCCGATTGGCCTGGGCCGGGCAGCCGATGCCGCCTGCCGACGAATTCATCGTGCACAAGACCACCCGACGCGATGCGTATGCCCCGTTCCGGCCCCGCCCGGAAGCGGCGGTCTTCGACACGCTGTTGTGGAACGCGCGGGGCCGGATCACCGAGACCACCTTCGGCAACATCGCGCTGCGGATCGGGGGCACCTGGATCACGCCGGACGTGTCCGCGGGACTGTTGCCCGGCGTCTATCGCGAAGCGCTGCTGGCCGACGGGCGCATCGTGGCGGGCGATGTTCTCGTCGAGGACATGGAGCGCGCGACCGGCGCCGCATTCCTGAACAGCGTGCGCGGGTGGGTGGATGTGGACTGGCCCTCGTTGCAGACGCTGTGGCGGCAGCGGGCGCAGGCGTGAGGCGGCCTGGTCACCCGGACGCGAAGGGGACACGCCCCGCGCCCGGGTGTCGGACCGGCGCAGGGCGGATCCGCCTCCGTCACGGGGCGCAGCCTCAGTCGCTCACCGGTTGCTCATTTCCCGGTCGCGTCGTGAGCGAATACCAGTCCACCTTCCGCGTCACGATCATCACCGCCGCCAGGATGCCGAACAGCAGCACCGACCCCAGCACCAGCGCGTTGTCCTCGGAACGCAGCAGTCCGAACAGCGCGCCGTACAGGGCGGCGAGTTGTGCACCGAACGCGAGTGCACGTCCCCATCCGCGCAGCACGTGGGCGATGTAGTACGTCACCAGCGAGACGCAGGCCACCGCCGCGATGGCGTACGCCGCACCGAACGGCAGGTGCTCCGACAGGCTGATCAGCAGCAGGAAGAACACCGTCAGCGCCAGACCCACGAAGCCGTACTGCAGGGCGTGGATCCGCAGCGACTTCAGCAACTCGAACAGCAGGAACGCCGCGAAGGTCAGGCCGATGAACAGCACGCCGTACTTCATCGCCCGTTCGGACTGCAGGTAGACGTTCACGGGTTCGATGAAGGCGACACCGAACGTGTCCGGCGGCGGCGCGTTGGGGGCGGGGGCCGCAAGCAGCGCGGTGCCTGCGTTCGTCGACAGATGCGAGACGGACCACTTTGCCGGGAAGTAGGGGTCGGCGGCGCCCTTCGCGCGCGGCAGGAAGCGGCCGATCGACGAGGGATGCGGCCAGGCCGAATCGAGGCTGACGGTCGTGGCCTTGCCCACCGGCGTCACCGACAGGCTGTTCATGCCGAGCACGTCGAGCGAGACGGTCACGCCGTACTCGCGGGTCTGCTCGAAGGACAGGGGGCCGATGTCCGCGTGCACGCCCGACGGCAGCGACGCCAGTCCGGTGCCCTGCTCCGGCGACAGCGGGGTGCCGTCCCACTGGACGACGGGCGGACTCTGCAGCCCCCTCACGTCCGACACGCCGAGGACCAGGTAGGCCCGTCCGGCGGTGATGTCGCGCGCGGCGGCATCGGCCACGAGATGTGCGGGGACGCGGAAGCGGGCGGTCGCGCGGCCGGTGAACGTGTACAGCAATGCCTGATACAGGCCGCGCTGACGGGGGGAGACGTCGACACGACCCTGGGTGTCGAGCGATTCGGGCATGAACACCGCCTGACGTGCGATCTGCCGCGTCACCGTGCGCGACTTGCCGTTCGCCTCCGGTTCGACCTCCGTCACGCGCTCGGTGTAGGGGACGACCAGCACCGGACCGGTGATCGTCTGCGATCCGGCGGCCGTCTCCGCGATGTTGGCTTCGACGGACGCCTGCCGGGCCTGCCGTTCGGTCACCACGCCTTCGATCATGGACAGCGCGATGAGCAGGAGAAGGCCCAGCACGCCGATGGCGATGGACTTCTGGATGAAAGTACGCATGGAGTTCGCTCCTCGGATGACGAGTCTCGAGCGTGCGGGGCGACCGAGAAGCGACGACGCACCGCCGGTGAAATCCGCGTGAAATCGTCGCGGCGTCAGGTCCGGGCGGCCAGGATCAGGGCGGCCTCGCAGCCGCCGTCGCGATGATTGGAGATCTGCAGACGGCCGCCGTGGAGCCGGGCGATCTCCTGCACGAACGGCAGGCCGAGGCCCGTGCCCCGCGTGCCGTCGGGCCTGGGCAGGGAATAGAACCGCTCGCAGACGCGGTCCGTCGCGTAGTCGGGCAGGCCGGAGCCGTGATCGCGGATCGATACCGCCACACCCGCGTCGGTGCGCCGTGACTTCACTTCGATCGCGGATCCGGCCGGCGCGAAGGCCAGCGCGTTCTCCAACAGGTTCGCGAGGGCCCGGCCGAGGAGGAACGCGTCGCCCGTCACGCTCGCATCATCCTCGACCGTCACGTCGAAGCGCACCCCGGCCGCGGCGGCTCGCGGCTCCAGCGACGAGATCTCGTGCAGGATCGCTGCGCGGAGATCCACCGACTCCGTGTCCGCCAGGTGGCGCCGGCTCTCCACGTTGGCGAGTTCGAGCATCCGGTCGACGATGGCGGACAGCCGGCCCGTCTGCTCGCCGATGTGCCCGAGGAATCGATGCTGCTCGTCGGTCGTTGCGCGCGGGTCCGACAGCACTTCGGCCGCGGCGCGGATGCCGGCGATCGGGCTCTTCAGCTCGTGCGTCAGGCTCTGGACGTAGCGGTCGACGTAGTCGCGGCCGTCGAGCTTCTCGCGCATCCTGTGGATGGCTGCCTCGAGGTCGCCCAGTTCGTTTCGACCCAGACGCGGCGGTGACGGCCGCCGGTCCGCCGCCACGTCGCGGGCGAAATCCCGCAGGGTCCGGATCGAGTGCGTGAGCCATACCGTGAAGAACCCGCCGATCAGCAGCGCGGCGCCCAGCAGCAGCAGTCCGGCATTCGTCACCCGCTGTTCGGCGCGTTCGGCGAACGGCAGCACGGTTCGAGTCGGCTTGGCCACGGTGAGCACGCCGATCAGGGGACGCGGTCCGCCGCCGGGCGGCGCCCGACCGAGCACCGGGGCGGCGACGTGGAGCACCAGCGAGCTGTCGTCGGTCGGGTCGAGGCGCGTGGCCCGTGCGCCGTACTCGCCCCGCAGTGTCCGGAACACGTCGCGCCATTGCGAGAAGTCGCGGCCGAGATCCTCGCCGTGCGAATCGAAGACCACGATGCCGCGGGCGTCGGTCACGTGGACCCGCAGATCCGACGATCGCTTCGAAAGACTGTAGATGCGCGCATCGGGGTCGCGGCCGCGGTAGGCGGCCACCGCGGCGGCGAACCGTCCGGTGGTCAACGCGCCCGTGCCGAGATCGTCGGCCGCGAGTTCCGCGAGCACGTTCGCCGCGTCCACCATGGTCTCCTCCATGGCCTGCTTGACGCCCGGCTTCACCTCCGCGACGAACGTGTTGAACACCAGATAGGCCGCCAGCGCGACGATGAGGAAGTAACCCAGCGCGATTCGGAGGGACACTCGCATGGCGGCGCGGCTGCTCAGGCAGCCGTGTCGATCGAGTAGCCGAGGCCGCGGTGCGTGACGATGGGTTCGTGCTCCAGCGTGACCGCACGCAGCTTGGCCCGCAGCATCTTCACGTGGGCATCCACGGTGCGATCCCCGGTGCCGGGCGCGTCCGACCACACGCGATCCATCAGCTCCGCCCGTGAATAGACGCGTTCGGGGTGGGCCAGCAGCGTCTGCAGGAGCAGGAATTCGTAGCGGGTGAGGTCGAGCCGGGTGCCGCAATAGTCGATGCGGACCCGCACCTCGTCGACGTTGAACAACGCCATGGCGGGATCGCGCCGCGTTCCGGCGGCGGCGTCGGATCGGGACCGGCGCGCGCGACGGAGGATCGCGCGAACCCTCGCGACCACTTCCCGCAGGCTGAACGGCTTCACGATGTAGTCGTCGGCTCCGAGTTCCAGGCCGATCACGCGGTCGATCTCCTCGCCGCGCGCCGTCAGGAACACGACCGGGACATCCGTCGACGCGAGCCACTCGCGGCACAGGTCGAAGCCGCTGGCGTCGGGCAGCCCGACGTCGAGGAGCACCAGGTCGGGAGGCGCTTCGCGGAACAGCCGGCGGGCGTCCTCTGCCAGACGCGCATGGCGGCAGGTGAAGCCCTCGCGTGCGAGCGCCACCGACAGGGCATCGGCAATGGCCGTCTCGTCCTCGGCAAGAAGGATCGTGGCTTGCACGACGGTACCCGACGGGGAAGGGGCGGCGCTCATGTCTCGTTTCCTGGCTCCCGGGGGCAGGTGCCGCGTGCAAGGCGGCGGCTTCTTGCAGTGCGCGTGGCCCCCTGCACGAGCGTAGCGTCTGCCGGAGGGCGGAGCAAACCCGATGGGCCGGGCCACCGGTCGGGGTGCGGGCATGGTGTAGCATCCCCTCGCGCAGTCGACCTCGAACTCGCTTTCCCCCCCGCTGAACGCCTCGCGTATGAATCCCTCCGAACCGCAGTTGCACCTCCGGCCGCTGGACGGCGCCGCCGAACCGGACCGTGATGTCCGCGCCCTGTTCCTGCGCAATCTCCGGACCGCCGCCCGGATCGGCGTCTACCCGCACGAACAGGGCCGCGAGCAGCGGTTGCGGTTCGACCTGTGCGTCACGCTGCGCCCGCCCTACGACTGGAACGACCGCCTCGACGACGTGCTGGACTACGACCGGCTGCGTCAGGGCATCCTCGACATCCTGGCGGCCGGCCACATCAATCTGCTCGAAACGCTGGGCGAGCGAATTCTCCGCTTCTGCTTCGAGTACCGGCAGGTCGGCGGCGTGCATCTGCAGATCGTGAAGCTGGAGGCGCACGACGACTGCGAGGTCGGTCTGGAGATGCGGCGGCTGCGATAGGGCGGCCGGGGCGGCATCGCGCGACTCCGGTCGATCCGTCCGGAGGCGTCTCGGGAGCGTATGCTCGAGGACGCCTCGTCTCCTTCCGGATCTCCCCATGATCGATTTCAACGCGATGCCGCTCAGCGCTCTCGAAACCCGCGTGCTGGGCGTCCTCGTCGAGAAGCAGTACACCACCCCCGACGCCTACCCGCTCACGCTGAATTCGCTGGCCGCGGGCTGCAGCCAGAAGACGAGCCGCCACCCGGTCATGAACGTGACCGAGGCGGAGCTGGTCCCCGTCATGGAATCGCTGAAGCACCGGACGCTGGTCATCGAGACCTACGGCGCGTCCGGACGGGTGCTGCGCTACTCGCACAACCTGGCCAAGGTCCTGGGCGTCGGCCAGTCGATGCTCGCGCTCCTGGCCGCACTCATGCTGCGAGGGCCGCTCACCCCCGGCGAACTGAGGACCCACTGCGATCGCATGTACCACTTCTCCGACGTCTCCGCCGTGGAGGCGTACCTCGAGGACATGATCCCGCGGGCCGCCGTTCCGCTCGTCGTGAAGCTGGCGAAACCGCCGGGGTCGCGCGAACACCGCTGGGCGCAGGTGCTGAGCGGGCCGGTGGATTTCGAGGTCGCCGGCCCCGACAGCGGACGCGACAGCGACGCCGAGCCGATGCCCGTTCGCGGCGCGTCGCTCGGTGCGGAGGTCGCTGCGTTGCGAGCCGAGGTGGCCGAACTGCGCGCACGCCTGGACCGGCTCGAACAGGCCCTGGGATCCTGACGGGCGGGCCGGCAGCGTCGATGCCGCTGTCCTGCCGGCAGTGGTCGAATGGTCCCCGGGATGCCATCATCGCCGCTTGCCGGCCGCCGACGCATCGAGCGCGGGTCCGCCGGCCCCGCAGAGGAAACCCATGACTTCAGGCCCCATCCCCTTCACCGCCGGCGTCAGCGTCAATGCGCTGGCTGCGCCCTGGGTAGAGCAGTTCGTCCGCAACGCGGCCGCCTTCCGGGTGCAGGCCGCCCGCGGCGAGACCAGCGCCACGATCGTCGATGCCGGCATCGCGGTTCCGGGCGGCCTGGAAGCCGGGCGTCGCGTTGCCGAGATCTGCCTCGGCGGGCTGGGAACCGTGCGCATCCTGCCCGGTGACGATCACGCGCTCGGCCTCGACGTCGTCCACGTCCACACGGCGAGCCCTGTCGTCGCCTGTCTGGCGAGCCAGTACGCGGGATGGAGCCTGTCGCACGGCGAGGGCAAGGGTGCCTTCCGTGCGGTGGCGTCCGGACCCGGTCGTGCCCTTGCGCTGCGCGAACCCCTGTTCGAGGAACTGGGCTATGCCGATCGCTACGTGCGCGCGGTCTTCGTGCTCGAGGTGGACAGCCTGCTGCCGGAGCCCGTCGTTGCCAAGGTGGCTGCGGCGTGCAACCTCGAACCGTCCCAGGTGACCTTCATCCTGACGCCCACGCGCAGTCTGGCCGGCACGGTGCAGGGGGTGGCGCGCGTGCTCGAGGTGGCGCTGCACAAGGCGTACGCGCTCAAGTTCCCGCTCGATCGCATCATCGACGGCGCGGGCACCGCACCCATCGCGCCGCCCGCACCGGATCTCGTCGCTGCGATGGGCCGCGTCCACGACGCCATCCTCTACGGCGGCTTCGTCACGCTCTATGTGGATGTCGAGGACGATCGGGCACGGGACCTGGCCGCAGCGCTGCCGTCGTCCTCGTCCCGCGATCACGGCCGTTCGTTCGCGCGGATCTTCAAGGACCACGGCTACGACTTCTACAAGATCGATCCGATGCTGTTTGCGCCTGCCGAGGTGGTGGTGTGCAACGTCGCGACGGGTCGGAGCTTCCGTGCCGGCGGCCGTGATCCCGGGCGGTTGCGGGACTGTTTCGGGCTGTGACGGCCGGGTGAATCGCCGGCCGCGGCGGCGTCCTGCCGCCGGGCGGGTCGCCGTCGCCGCACGGCGGATTCGGGCCGGTGCGCCCCGCCGCCGCACGGGACTGCGGCGATCGTCGCGCCGTCGCTGCGATGCCGCCGTATCCTGATCGCCTTGATGATCGTCAATGCGCGACGCCGAACGAGGCCGGACCATCCGCCGGACAGGATGACCGAAGGTGCCCGATCGGCGGTGCCGCCCCGTCCGTCGCCTGGAGGCCAGCATGCCCGCCAAACAACTCATCTTTCACGACGAAGCCCGCACCCGGATCCTCGAGGGTGTGAACACGCTTGCCGACGCCGTCAAGGTCACGCTCGGTCCCAAGGGTCGCAACGTGATCCTGCAGAACGCCTACGGTGCTCCGACGGTGGCCAACTCCGGCGTCGTCGTTGCCAAGGCCATCGACCTGAAGGACCCGTACCAGGACATGGGCGCGAAGATGGTGCGCGAAGTCGCGGCCCGCACGTCGGAGGTCGCCGGCGACGGCACGACGACCGCGACGGTGCTGGCGCAGGCCATCGTCAAGGAAGGCATGAAGTTCGTCGCCGCCGGCATGAATCCCATGGACATCAAGCGCGGCATCGATCAGGCGGTCGCGGCGGTCATCGCCGAGTTGAAGCGCCTGTCGCGTCCCTGCGAGACGGCGGCCGAGATCGCCCACGTGGGCGCCATCTCGGCCAACAACGACAAGTCGGTCGGAGCGCTCATCGCGGACGCCATGGCCAGGGTCGGGCGCGAGGGCGTCATCACCGTCGAGGACGGTTCCGGTCTCGCCAACGAACTGGAGATCGTGGAGGGACTCCAGTTCGACCGCGGGTATCTCTCGCCCTACTTCATCAATACCGCGGAGAAGCACGAGTGCGTGCTCGACAATCCGTGCGTCCTGATCCACGACAGGAAGATCTCGGGCATCCAGGACCTGCTGCCCATCCTGGAGGAGACCTCGCGCGCCGGCCGGCCGCTGCTCATCATCGCGGAGGATGTCGAAGGCGAAGCCCTTGCGACGCTCGTCGTCAACGGCATCCGCGGCACGCTGAAGACCTGCGCCGTGAAGGCCCCCGGATTCGGCGACCGGCGCAAGGCCATGCTCGAGGACATCGCGGTCCTCACCGGCGGGCAGGTCATCTCCGAGGACGTCGGCCTCAAGCTCGACAAGGTCACGATGGCGGCCCTCGGACAGGCCAAGCGTGTCGAGATCGACAAGGAGTCGACGACCCTCATCAACGGCGCCGGCGCTGCCGCGGCCATCGAGGAACGCATCCAGCGCATCAAGGCCGAGATCGAGGCATCGAAGAGCGACTACGACAAGGAGAAGCTGCAGGAGCGCGTCGCCAAGCTCTCCGGCGGCGTCGCGGTGCTCAAGATCGGCGGCGCCACCGAAACCGAGATGAAGGAGCGCAAGGTCCGCGTGGATGATGGTCTGCACGCCACCCGTGCAGCCGTGGAGGAAGGCATCGTGCCGGGCGGCGGCGTCGCGCTCGTGCGTGCGCGTTCGGTGCTGCGCGAACTGAAGGGCGAGAACGACGATCAGGACGCCGGCATCAGGATCGTGCTGCGCGCGCTGGAAGAGCCGCTGCGCCAGATCGTCGCCAATGGCGGGGGAGAGCCCTCGGTCGTCCTCGACAAGGTCGATGCCGGCCGCGACGCGTTCGGCTACAACGCCGCGACGGGAGAGTACGGCGACCTGATGCAGATGGGCGTCGTCGATCCCATGAAGGTCTCCCGCCATGCGCTGCAGAATGCGGCGTCGGTGGCCGGGTTGATTCTCACCACCGATTGCATGATCGCGGAGATTCCCGAAGCCAGGCCGGCCATGCCGATGCCGGGCGGCATGGAAGGCATGTAACCGGGGGCGGGGTCGTCGGCGCTATCCGCGCCGCTGGTCGGTCGGGAAGTCGATGCCGTGCGGGTGCTTTTCCAGATAGTGCTGCAGGCAGAGGCGCAGCATGCCCGCCCGCGCATAGTCCCCGATGCGGTGCGCGTGCTCGATGTCGTCCCGGATCATGCGCCCGATGCGCACCTCCCCGTCTTCGGTGTGAACGAGGTAGTTGCCGAGTTCCACGGCGAGCATCTCGGGAATGTGTTCGTGGTCTGCGATGGCGAGGATCTCCTCCTCCGTCAGTTCCGACAGCGCGATGCAGTCCTGGATGGTGAGCATCTCGATCCCCCTCGGCGCGTTGGCGCCCTTCCACGGCCATTGAACTGCAACACGGTGGTCATGAACTTGATCCACGGCAAGGCGTCGCGACGCCTGCGGGCAGATTTCCGCAGGAGCGCTAGCGTCGACTTCGGCCTCGCGCGCGAACGCAGGCTCGACCCCGCGGCGATGGCGCCATGCCGGGCGGTGCCGGATGCCACCTTGCAGCGAGGCGAGCAATGCGCGTTGTCGCGCTCGAGGACGTCGAGCTTTCGCGTGCCGGTCGGCATGACCGCCGCAATGAAGGCGTGGCCGTTCGCGTGCAGCCGGGCCTGCGCGGTCGACTCGTGCACGCCGGCGGGCGGCGCGGACTCCGGGGATGTCATGCACAGCATCGCGGATCGATGTGTCGGGCGCCGTTCGCTTGTCGTGGTCCGCGGACGGTGCGAACCCGCGATGCCGCGATCGAGCCGCACCCAGGCAGCACCGGCATGCCCGCGTCGGACCATCGGACAGCGTCGTTTTCCGGGATCGAGCCGACCACGATGACGGGCGACGCCGGACACACGCCGTCCAACCAAAGCGGCGTCGGGATATGCAGCATTCGACATATGAAGGAACGTGCATGTGCCGAGAGTCGACACCGATCACCGGGTGGACGGAATCCTCGGCCGACGCGGCAAGCGACAGGTGCCGCGTCCCGATGGATGAGTCGCGACGGTGGCCGCGTCCGCGATATGACGACGTCGTCGCGGCGTGAAGGTCAGCGCCGGTGCGGGACGATCGCCATCGACGATACGATTCGATCGGCTCGCGAACGCGCTCGCGTGTGGGAGATGCACGTGTGGCGACGCACCATCAAGTCCGCTCGCACTGGCGAGTTTCGCCGCGACGAAGAACAGCAAACGCCTTGGTCTGATTCGGCATTTCTCATGCGCACTGCCGGAAGCGAACGTGTTGCATGACGGCAATGTGATGCGCTTGCAGGCGACGGGAAACGTGATGTCTTCTTTCGAGACCCGTCCGATCGCGATTTGCGTTGTCTTTTTCTGCGCACTGATCTATGTTGGACGCTCAAGTCCTTTCGAAATAGTCCTTTCACTTCACCGCTCCTATCCGGAGCAAGTCCGCTCAATCGCTCGCCAGAGCGAATCTCAGGGACTCCCAGAAAGTCCTCCGTCGAAGCAAAGCCAATAGCTGTCCTTGCCGTTTCGTTTCAGCGTGACCATCCGCGGTCGCACGATCGGTATGCCAGGAATCAGCGCCACGGCTGGACAAACTCTCAAGGAGGAGTGGTCAAGATGAATGCAAAGCAACTGTCCATCGCGATGCTGCTCGCCGGCACCGCCGCGGTCCCGCTGGCCGTCCAGGCCAACGGTGACGTGGAACGACTTGTGGCCGATCCCGCCAATTGGGCCATGCAGGCGGGTGACAACTACAACCAGCGGTTCAGCCGGCTGAAGCAGATCAACGATTCCAATGTGAACAAGCTGCAGGTCGCCTGGACTTTCTCGACCGGCGTGCTGCGCGGTCACGAGGGATCTCCGCTCGTCATCGGCGACACGATGTACATCCACACCCCGTTTCCCAACAAGGTCTTCGCGATGGATCTGAATGCCCAGCGGATCCGGTGGAAGTACGAGCCCAAGCAGGATCCCGCGGTCATCCCGCAGATGTGCTGCGATACGGTGAATCGTGGCGTGGCCTACGCCGAAGGCAAGATCTTCCTGCAGCAGGCGGACTCGACGCTGGTGGCGCTCGATGCGCAGACGGGCAAGGTGGTGTGGTCCGTCAAGAACGGCGATCCGAAGCTCGGTGCCGTCAACACCAACGCACCCCACGTCTTCAAGGACAAGGTGATCACCGGCATCTCCGGCGGTGAATGGGGCGTTCGCGGTTTCGTCGCGGCCTACGACATCAACACCGGCAAACTCGTGTGGAAGGGCATGAGCCAGGGACCCGACAGCGAGATGCTCGTCGACCCCGAGACGACCACGACGTGGCGCGACGGCAAGGTGCAACCCGTCGGGCAGGACTCGTCGCTAAAGACCTGGAAAGGCGAGGACTGGAAGCTCGGCGGCGGCACGACGTGGGGCTGGTACAGCTACGACAAGGCGCTGAACCTCATGTACTACGGCAGCGGCAATCCGGGCACATGGAACCCGTCGCAGCGCCCCGGTGACAACAAGTGGTCCATGACGATCTGGGCGCGCGACGTCGACACGGGCAAGGTCAAGTGGGTCTACCAGATGACGCCGTTCGACGAATGGGACTACGACGGCATCAACGAGATGATCCTGGCCGACATTCCCGTCAAGGGCCGCCTGACCAAGGCGCTCGTGCACTTCGACCGCAACGGGTTCGGCTACACGCTGGATCGGACCAACGGCGCCCTCCTGGTGGCCGAGAAGTACGACCCGGCGGTCAACTGGGCCACGCACGTCGACATGGTGAGCGGTCGTCCGCAGGTCGTCTCGAAGTACAGCACGGCGCAGAACGGACCCGACGTGAACTCGAAGGGCATCTGTCCCGCTGCGCTCGGGTCCAAGGATCAGCAGCCGGCCGCGTTCTCGCCCCAGTCGGGCATGTTCTACGTGCCCACGAATCACGTGTGCATGGACTACGAGCCCTTCAAGGTCGACTACGTCGCCGGGCAGCCGTTCGTGGGGGCAACGCTGGCCATGTATCCCGCGCCTGCCAGCCACGGCGGCATGGGCAACTTCATCGCCTGGGATGCAGGCACCGGCAAGATCGTCTGGTCCAATCCCGAGCGGTTCTCGGTTTGGAGCGGCGCGCTCGCCACGGCCGGCAACATCGTGTTCTACGGCACGCTCGAGGGATATCTCAAGGCGGTGCGCAAGAGCGACGGGAAGGAGCTCTGGAAATTCCGCACGCCATCCGGGATCATCGGCAACGTGTTCACGTACACCCACCGTGGCCGGCAGTATGTCGGCGTGTACTCGGGTATCGGCGGGTGGGCGGGCATCGGCATGGCCGCGGGTCTCGAGAAGGACAGTGACGGTCTCGGCGCCGTCGGCGGCTACAAGGAACTGGCCAAGTACACGGACCTCGGCGGGTCGCTGACCGTGTTCGCGCTGCCGGAGAACTGAGCGCGCGCCGACCGCCATCGACCGGTGGTGGTTTGACCACGCGCCCGGCCCGAAAGGACCGGGCGCCCTCTTGAACGCGTGCCCGCGCACGCATCTCTGATGCAGGAAGAGTCCTCCCATGAGTCTCATCCCGTGGACCTCGGCGCTGATCTCCGCAACGCTCCTCGCGACCGTCCCGACGATGTCCCCGGCCGACGACGCGCTCTACACGGTCGTGGATGGCTACAAGGTCGATGCCCGGACGATGAAGGGTTTCCGGACCTGGCGTGCCGCGGCCTGTGACCGGTGCCATGGACCGAATCAGGAAGGTCTCGTGGGGCCGTCCCTGCTCAACAGTCTCAAGACGCTCACGAAGGAGGAATTCGTCAAGACGGTCACGGAAGGTCGTCTGGAGAAGGGCATGGTGAGTTTCAAGGAAAGCCCGCAGGTCATGCAGAACCTCGATGCGCTCTATGCCTACCTCAAGGGCCGGTCCGACGGAGCCATCACGCGCACCAAGGTCGAGGAGATCCAGTGATCGCCCGGATCGGTCGCGCGGCATTGCCCGGTGCGGTCGCCCGAACATTGCCGCGTCTCGCGGTCGCACTGCTGCTCGCTGCGGGCAACGTCGCGGCGCAGGAGGCGTCGGACGAGCCGCGCCGTGCCCTGCGCCTGTGCGAGGACCCCAACAACCTGCCGTTCTCCAATCAGGCCGGGGAAGGGTTCGAGAACCGCATCGGAGCACTCCTGGGACAGGCCCTGAACCTGCCCGTCGAGCACTTCTACTATCCGCAGCGGGTGAACTTCGTCCGCAACACCTTGCGCTACAAGCTGCCGGGAGACGCCGAACACCGCTGCGACCTCATGCTGGGTGTGCCCGCCGGTTTCGATCAGGTGGCGACGACGAGACCGTACTACCGATCGACCTATGCGCTGGTGTACGTGCAGGGACGCAAACTGTCGGTGCGCTCGATCGATGCGCTTCTGGCCCTCGACCGCGACGCGCGCGCCGAACTGCGCATCGGCGTGTTCGACCGGTCGCCCGCCTCGGAGTGGCTCGTCCGGCACGGATTGATCGAACAGGGGAAGCCGTACCGGATCCTCAACGCTGACCCGGCCAGCACGCCGGGCCAGATCGTGGAACGCGACCTCCTGCAGGGGGTGATCGATGCCGCGATCGTCTGGGGTCCCATCGCAGGCTTCTTCGCGAAGCGCATGCAGGACCCGGGGCTCGTCGTGATTCCGATGGAGTCCGAGCCCGGTGTGCGCTTCGACTTCGCAATGGCCATGGGCGTGCGACACGGCGAACCCGAATGGAAGGCAAGGATCCAGGCGGCCCTGGACGAGCGTGCACCCGCCATCGAGGAAGTGCTTCGTGAATACGGTGTCCCCCTCCTGGACGAGTCGGGGAACGTCCGGCGCTGAGGCGCTTCGCCGTGCGGGCTGTGCGGTCCTGATTGCCCTCTGTGCCGGGCTCGCCGCGTTCGCGCCGGCGACGCTCGGCGCGACGGACGCGGCCGCCATCTTCCTGCTCGCGCGCAGCGTGGTGAAGGTCGAAGCCGTCGATGCCGGCGGACGGTACTTTCTCGGGACCGGCATCATCGTGCGCCGCGATCGAGTCGTGACGGCCTGTCACGTGACGCGGCCCGCGCGCCGAATCACCGTGCTGTACGGGGGGCTGCGCCATCCCGTCGCGCGGCAGCGGGCCGACGCGGTGCACGATGTGTGTGTGCTCGACGTGCCGGCGCTCGATGCGGTACCGGTGCCCGTGGGCAGAAGCGGGTCCTTGTCGGTCGGGGATGCGGTCATCGCCGTCGGATTCACGGGTGGGGGCGGTCTGACCCCGGCGACGGGGGTGGTCGAAGGACTGTTCTGCCATGACGGTGCCAAGGTGATCCTCACCGACGCAGGATTCAGTTCCGGCGCAAGCGGCGGCGGGCTGTTCGATGCTGACGGGCGTCTGGTGGGTCTGCTCATGTTCCGCATGCGCGCCCCCGGCGCGCAGTTCTTCGCCGTACCGTCCGAATGGTTCGCGGCGGGTACCGCGTCCGACGATGGCCTCGAGACCGTCCGGCCGCAGGTGGGGCCCGGTCCTTTCTGGCGCGAATCGGGCGATGCACTTCCCTATTTCATGCAGGCGCATTCGATGGAGAGCGAGCAGCGCTGGGATGACCTGACGGAACTCGCGCGCCGATGGCATGCCTCGAGGCCGGGGGATGCCGACGCGCTCTATCTGCTCGGCAGGCTCGATTCGCGACGACGCGATGCGCTCGCCGCGATCGATCACTATCGCGCCGCCGTGGTCGTCGATCGTCGACATGGTCCCGCCTGGTACCGGTTGGGGATGACCTATCTCGAAACCGGTCGCATGGCGGAGGCGCGTGCGGTCGTGTCGCCGCTGCTCGGCGCCAGCCAGGTTCTCGGCCGCCGGTTGATCGACGCCTTCCCGGAGTTGCCGGAATGACATCGCATGCGGCGAAGCGCGATGCGGTCCCTGCGCGTCGGCACGTGCACGACGTCCTGCGCGGATCGACGCTCGCCGTGATGCTGACCTGGGGTGCGGGCACGGCCGTCCAGGCCAACGACTTTCCCACGTCGGAACGGGTGGAATTCGTCCTCGAATGCATGCGCGATCACCCCGGTCCCGAGTTCGAGATGGTCCACAAGTGCGCCTGCGCGCTCGATGCCATCGCCGAGACGCTCACCTATGACCAGTACGTGGCGGCCTCCACGGTATCGAAAGCCGTCACCATCGCCGGCGAGCGCGGCGGTGCGTTGCGGGACAACGAGAAAGCGCAAGACGAGGCGCGCGCCTACCGCAGCCTCTATCGTGAGGCGAGGAAGCGATGCATGTTCCGACGTTGAGGGCAGCGCGTGCCGCGGCGTGTCTCGCGGTGCTCTGGTGGATGCCTGGCGACCCCGGGCGCGCGACCGCGGCGGATGGCAACGACGTCTGGCCGGGCCTGCGTGCGAGCCTCTTCGGCCAGCGCGCCATTGCCGACGCGGGCCGGGAACTGCAGTTGATCGTTCCTCGGCGTGCCGAGGACGCGGCCGTCGTCCCGATCGCCATCCGAGCTTCGGCAGCCGCCGGCGCGGGCGGCTGGCGAAAGGTCTACCTGATCATCGACAAGAACCCCTCCCCGGTCTCCGCGGTCTTCGAGATCGACGAGCAGATCGGTCGTGTCGACATCGAGACACGGGTCCGCGTCGAGGACTACTCCACGGTGCGCGCCATCGTCGAAGCGGTTGACGGTTCCCTGATGATGACGACGCGCGACATCAAGGCGGCAGGGGGCTGCTCGGCCGCCGCCAACAAGCGCGACGCGGACCCGAACAGTCTCGGGCAGATGCGATGGCAGCTGCCGGACCCGGTCGCGGCGGGGGAGTCCGTACCGGTCACGTTGCTCATCCGCCACCCCAACACTTCGGGCCTTGCGATGGATCAGGTGTCGCGCCTCTACGAGCCGCCGCATTTCGTCCGGCAGGTTCGCGTGACCTATCGCGGGCGACAGGTCTTCCGGGCGGACGTGGATTTCTCCATCAGCGAGAACCCGGCGTTCCGGTTCACGTTCCGAGCCGACGGCGACGGAATGCTCGAGGCGAGCGTCGTGGATTCGAATGCGCTGCAATTCCGGAGCGCGGTGCCCGTCGCGCCGCTCGGCCGCTAGGTGTGAAGGCTCAATACGTTGTCTCCGGTGTTCATTCGGACCGAGTCCGCGCGACCGGAAGTCGCCAAGCACCCGGGCGGTGAGCAGGCGTGTGCGCCGCACGGCCGCTTCTCCCCGGTCGTGTCGGTCCGGGCGCGGCGCCGCGAGGGCAGGGCCGCGTGCGGGGTACTGACAAGCGCGCGCCTACCGGAAGCTGTCCGGGGCATGCACAGCCGACTTGAAGTCGGGCCGCCGGGAAGTCCCGGCAAGAGCGTCGACCGCGCGAGCGGCCGACCGCCGCCATGACGACCGTCAAGCCGGTCACGCGAAAGTCTCTTACAGTCGCGCCATGAGCGGGAACCTCCACGACCCGGTTGCCCCGGTGGGCGACCGCGCCACCGTCTTCCACCTTCACGACGTCTCCAAGGTGTACCGCATGGGCGACGTCGAGGTGCACGCCCTGCGGGGCGTGTCGCTTGACCTCCTGGCCGGCGAACTCATCGTATTGCTCGGTGCATCCGGCAGCGGCAAGTCGACCCTGCTCAATATCATGGGCGGGCTCGACGTGCCGACCTCGGGCGAGGTCTACTACCTCGATCACCGGCTGACCGACGCTTCCGAGGAGGCGCTCACCCGATTCCGGCGCGAGCACGTCGGCTTCGTGTTCCAGTTCTACAACCTGATTCCCAGCCTCACCGCGCTGGAGAACGTCGCGCTCGTGACGGAGATCGCGGCGCACCCGCTCGCTCCGGCGGAAGCGCTGGCGATGGTCGGGCTCGGGGATCGCCTGGATCATTTCCCGGCCCAGCTCTCGGGCGGGGAGCAGCAGCGGGTGGCCATTGCCCGGGCCATCGCGAAGCGCCCCGACGTGCTGCTGTGCGACGAGCCGACGGGGGCGCTCGATTTCGCCACCGGCAAGGTCGTGCTGGACGTGCTCGCACGCGTCAACGCGGAGATGGGCACCACGACGGCGGTCATCACGCACAACGCGGCCATCGCCCGCATGGCCGATCGGGTCGTGCGGATCTCCAGCGGGCAGATCGTCTCGATCGAGGCGAACGCCGTGCGTGCCCGGTCGGAAGATCTCGCGTGGTGAGGATCGCGCCGCTCGACCGCAAGCTGTTGCGCGACATGTGGCGCATGCGGGGGCACCTGGCGGCCGTGGCGCTCGTGGCCGCCTGCGGTGCGGCGACGTACGTCACGATGCGCGGCGCGTACGAAGGATTGTCGGCGGCGCGGGCCCGCTTCTACGACCAGTACCGCTTCGCTGACGTGTTCGCCACGGTGAAGCGCGCGCCGCGGTCGCTCCTGCCTCGCATCGAGCGGATTCCCGGCGTGTCGTCCGTGGCGGACCGGGTCGAGCAGGAAGTGACGCTCGACCTGCCGGACATGGACGAACCGGTGACGGTGCGGGTCGTGTCGGTGCCGGACCGGCGGCGGCCGGCGCTCAACGATGTGTTCATCCAAGCGGGCCGCTACCCGGATGCCAACGCGAACGACGAAGTGCTGGTGGGTGAGGCGTTCGCCCGCGCGCATCGACTCCACCCCGGAAGTCTGCTCTCGGGCGCGATCAACGGGCGCTGGCAGAAGCTGCGCGTGATCGGCATCGCCGGGTCGCCCGAATTCGTGCACGTCATCGGTGGGGCCGGCGTGTTTCCCGACGACAGGCGGTACGGTGTGCTCTGGAAGGGTCGTGCCGGCATGGAGGCGTCCTTGGACATGACGGACGCCTTCAACAGCGTGTCGCTGCGATTGTCCCCGGGGGCCGACCAGCAGGCCGTGATGGACCGGCTCGATACGCTGCTCGCGCGCTACGGTTCCGGCGGAGCCTACGGCCGCGGGGATCATTTCTCGCACCAGATGCTCGACGGCGAGATCGAGCAGGATCGGGTGACGGGCATCGTGCTGCCGGCGATCTTCCTCGGGGTGGCGGCCTTCCTGATCTACAACGTCCTGACGCGGCTGATCGGTCTGCAGCGGGCGCAGATCGGCGTGCTCAAGGCGTTCGGCTACGGCAACGGCGCCGTGCTCGCCCACTACCTGAAGCTTGCGGCAGGCGCCGTGCTGGCCGGCTGCGTCATCGGTGTCGGCTTCGGCGTGTGGCTCGGCCGCGGCCTGGCCTCGCTCTACCGCAATTTCTTCCACATGCCCGGGCTGGACTTCCACCTGTCGGCGGTCAACGTCGTCGGCGTGGTGTTCGTGTGCGGCATCGCCGCCGTGGCCGGTGCATTGCCGGCGCTGCTTCGCGTGCTCCGTCTGCCGCCGGCGGAAGCGATGCGGCCGGCGCAGCCGCCCCGATACCGCCCGCTGCTGCTCGAGCGCCTGGGGCGGGGCGCCCGGTTGTCGCCGGCCATGCGCATGATCTTCCGCAATCTCGAACGGCGCCCGATCCGGGCGCTCGTCTCGATCTTCGCCGTATCGCTCTCCGTGGCTCTACTCGTCGTTTCGCAATTCGGTCTCGACGCGCTCGACGAGACGGTGCGTGTCCAGTTCCGCGCAGCGCGCCGCGACGATGTGCGCGTGGCCTTCCACGAAGCACGAGGAACGCAGGTCCGGCACGACCTCGCGCATCTGCCGGGCGTGCTGCAGGTGGAGGCGATCCGCACCGTACCCGTGCGTATCCGCAACGAACATCGCGTGAAGCGCCTGCTCCTGTTCGGTCTGCCGGCGAATCACGAACTGCAACGCATCCTCGATCTGGACTTGCGCGAGGTGCCGCTGCCGCCGGACGGCCTGGTGCTCACCGCGAGTCTCGCCCGGCGCCTGGCGGTCGCCCCGGGCCAGTCGCTGCAGATCGAGTTCCTGCAGGGGGAGCGTCGCGCCCGTCGCGTGCCCGTCGTCGCGACGGTGGACGAGCCCATCGGTCTCTACGGCTACATGGACGAGCGCGCTCTCGCGCGGCTGATGGGCGAGGGTGTGGCGTACACCGACGCGTACCTTCGGGTGGATGCGCGCCAGCTCGATGCCCTGTACGCCCGGCTCAAGCAGTTGCCGACGCTCGCCGGCGTCACGCTGCGGGAGGCGACGCTGCGGAGTTTCCTGTCGACGGTGGCCGAGAACCTGCTGATCTCCGTCTGGGTGCTGATCGGTTTCGCCTGCGCCATCGCGGCCGGTGTCGTGTACAACGGGGCGCGCATCGCGTTGTCCGAGCATGCGATCACGCTGGCGAGCCTGCGCATCCTGGGGTTCACGCAACGCGAAGTGAGCGCCATCCTGCTGGGCGAGCAGGCCGTCCTTGTCGCCGTGGCCATCCCCGTGGGGTGCGTGCTCGGTCTGGGGCTGAGTGCGTGGCTGGCCAGCCTGCTCGAAACGGAGCTGTACCGGCTCCCGCTCTCCGTGAGCACGCGGACGCTCGCCAGCGCCGCGGGCTCCGTCGTCGTCGCGGCCGTCGCGTCGGGCGTGCTCGTCGCGTGGCGGCTGCGCAGACTCGATCTCGTGGAGGTATTGAAGACCCGTGAATGAGACCGTCTCGTCCCGCCGGCGTCCCCGGCCCTGGATCTCGTGGATCGCCGGCGCGATCGTCGTCGCGGGCGCGGGTTGGGTGCTCCTCGCGCCCAAGGCCGTTCCCGTGGAAGTGGCGCGTGCCGTGAAGGGCCCGCTGGAGGTGACCGTCGACCAGGAGGGGGAAGTGCGCATGCACGATCGCTACCTCGTCGCTGCGCCCGTGACCGGCAAGCTCGTGCGCATCGAGTTGCATGACGGCGATTCCGTGAGGGCGGGACAGGTGGTCGGGCAGCTCGAACCGGCGCCGCTCGATGCCCGCGGCCGGGAGGAGGCGCGGGCCCGGCTCGCGGCCGCTCAGGCGCTCGTGCGCGAGGCGGCACAGAACATCCGTCACGCCCAGGCCGAGGCCGAGCAGGCCCGGCGCGAGCGCGAACGGACGGAACGCCTCGTGAAGGACGGATTCGTCTCCCCGGAAGTCGCCGAGAAGGCTCGGACGACCGAAGTGACGGCGCGCTCGGCGTGGGATGCTGCGCGGGCGCGGGAGAACGCCGCCCGGTCCGAGGCCAAGGTCGCGGAGGCCGCCCTGTTGTCGCTGCCGGACAGGCAGGGCGTCCCCGGGCGGCGCATTGCCCTGGTCGCACCCGTCGACGGCAAGGTGCTGCGCCTCCAGGAGCAGAGCGAGCGCACCATCCCCGCCGGCACGGCCGTGATGGTGCTGGGCGATCCCTCGCGGCTGGAGATCGTGGCCGATGTCCTGTCCACCGATGCCGTGAAGATCCGTCCGGGGGCGGCAGCGCGTCTGGAGGAGTGGGGCGGCGAGCGCAGCCTGAAGGCGCGCGTGCGGACGGTCGAGCCCTACGCGTTCACCAAGGTCTCGTCGCTCGGCATCGAGGAGAAGCGGGTGAACGTCGTGATGGATCCCGTGGACCCGCTCGGCGCCCTCGGCGACGGCTACCGCGTCGAGGCGCGCATCGTCGTCTGGTCGGCGCCCGACGTGCTCAAGGTGCCGGCGAGCGCGCTGTTCCGCAGCGGCGAAGGCTGGGCGGTGTTCCGGGTCGAGGACGGCCGCGCGCGGCGCCGCGGGGTGACGCTGGGCGAGCGCAATCCCTTCGATGCGCGGATCGCGGACGGGCTGGCCGTCGGAGACGTCGTGGTGCGGTATCCGTCGAACGAACTGAGCGACGGGAGTCGCGTCCGGACCCCTTGAAGGCGCGTCGCGTCGACCATGCTATGAGCATCTGCATAGCGACGGACAATCCTCTCGTTGTGTAAGTTTCGTTCCGGGAACACACCCCTAGCTCAAGAGGAGACCACCTCATGACGAAGCGACACAGTGCGCTGCTGGGAGTGATCATCGCCAGTGCCGTGGCCGGGGCATCGCCCGCCGCCACGGCCAACGTGGTCCTCACCAGCGACGCTGCCTTCGGTGCGAATGCAGTGATTCGAGACGTCAGCCACGGCCGGGACTTCCTCCGGCTCGATTTCACGACGCCGTATACCTACAACCAGGTGCTGGCCCAGCTGGGCGGATTGTTCTCGGGCTGGACCGTCGCGTCCGAAGTCGACATGCAGGCGCTCGGCACGTCCGCCGGCATCACGCACGGCTCGACCGATCCGGCGCAGATCGCCGCGGCCGAGCAACTGCGAGACTGGTTCTGCGTGAGCTGCGTGGAGACCTCGTCCACGCACATCTACGCCCGCGGATTGATCTCCGACGCGTTCCTGTACGACGACGACGGCATAGCGGCGACGCCCGACCGGACGGTGCAGGACGCCTTCTCGATCGGTCGCCGGCTGAACGTCACCCCCAACGAGGTGGACTACCGCGTCAGCGGCTTCTACTACCAGGACGCGAAGCTCTCGCCGAACGAAGGCATCTTCCTGACCCGCCAGGCAGTGCCCGAACCGGACATCAAATGGCTCGTCGTCGGGGCCGCGGGCATCGCACTCGCCCTGACCAGGCGAACGCGCCGCCGCCGCTGATTCCCGCGCGCGTCCCGGCGGCCGAGGCCCCGGGACGCGGTGCCCTTCTTGCTACACTCCGGCGGGTTCCCGACCGCGTCCCTCTGGAGTGTCGCTCATGCCGTTCGCAAGACTGCTTGCCACCCTCTGTGCCGTCATCGCGCTGGTGCCCGCCGGTGCCGGCGCCCAGGAACCGACACGGGGCGGAACGCTCACCATGGTGGTGCAGCCGGAACCGCCGACGCTCGTCTCCGCCTTCAATTCCGCCGGCCCCATCGGCGTCGTCTCCACCAAGATCCTCGAAGGGCTGCTCTCCTACGACTTCGACATGAATCCGCGCCCGGTGCTGGCGGAGACGTGGAAGGTCAGCCCCGACGGCAAGACCATCACGTTCAACCTGCGCAAGGGCGTGAAGTGGCACGACGGCAAGGAATTCACCTCGGCCGACGTCCAGTTCTCCGCGATGAAGGTGTGGAAGGAACTGCATCCGCGCGGCCGCTCGACGTTCGCCAAGCTCACGGCCGTCGAGACGCCCTCGCCGAGCGTGGCGGTCTTCAAGCTTTCCGAGGCCTCGCCCTACCTGATGTCGGCGCTGTCGAGCTACGAGGGACAGATCCTGCCGAAGCATCTGTACGAGGGAACCGACATCGCGCAGAGCCCCTGGAACAGCAAGCCCGTCGGCACCGGGCCGTTCGTGTTCAAGGAGTGGCAGAAGGGCAACTTCATCCTGCTGGAGCGCAACGCGAACTACTGGGACAGGGGCCGGCCCTACCTCGACAAGATCGTCCTGCGCATCATTCCCGACGCGTCCGCGCGCGCCGCCGCGTTCGAGACCGGCGAGGTGCAGCTTGGCGGGTTCAGTCCCGTCCCGCTCAACGACGTGAAGCGCCTGGAGGCCACCGGCAAGTTCGACCTGGAGACGCAGGGGTATGAGTATCTCGCCCCGATGTTCCTGCTCGAATTCAACCTGCGTAACAGGTTCCTGCAGGACAAGCGCGTGCGGCAGGCGGTCGCCCATGCGATCGACAGCAACGTCGTCGTCCGCACGATCTGGTTCGGATTCGGCAAGCCCGCGACCGGGCCGGTCCCCTCCGTGCTCACGCAGTTCTACACGCCCAACGTCGCGAAGTACCCGTTCGATCCGAAGCGCGCGGAGCAACTGCTCGACGAGGCCGGGTTCAAGCGCGGCAGTGACGGCAGGCGCTTCAGGATCGTCCACGACTTCCTGCCCTACGGCGCCGACTACCAGCGCACGGCGGAGTACGTGAAGCAGGCGCTGGGCAAGGTGGGCATCGACGTCGAGATCCGCAGCCAGGACACGGCCGCGTTCCTGAAGCGCGTGTACACCGACAACGATTTCGACCTGACCAGCAACTTCTTCTACGCCCTGCCGGACCCGACCATCGGCGTGCAGCGCATCTACTGGTCGAGGAACATCAAGAAGGGCGTGCCCTTCTCCAACGGCACCGGCTACAGCAATCCCGAGATGGACAAGGTCATCGAAGCGGCCCAGATCGAGCACGACCGCAAGAAGCGCAAGGATCTGGTGAACCGCCTGCAGGCCATCGCGCAGGACGACGTGCCCGTGCTGGATCTGTTCGAGGTCCGCTTCTTCACGCTCGCGAACAAGCGCGTGCAGAACCACACCACGTCCGCAGAAGGCGTGTACGGGTCGTTCTCCGGTGTCTGGCTGAAGCGGTGATCCGCGTTTCGTAGCGCGCGCACCGCGCACCGACGCGCCGCATTCCGCCCGATTCATTCATGCGCTTCCTCCTTCACCGCGTCGTCCAGGCCGTCCCGATCATCGTCGGGATCGCGATCTTCAACTTCCTGCTGCTGCATCTCGCCCCCGGCGATGCAGCGGACGTGCTGGCGGGGGAGGCCGGTGGCGCCTCCGAGGAATACCTCGCGCAACTGCGGGCGAAGTTCGGACTCGACCAGCCCTTGTACGTGCAGCTGCTGCACTACCTCGCCAACGTGGCGCGCCTCGATCTCGGGTTCTCCTTCCGCCACAACCTGGCGGTCACCGAGCTCATCCTGTCGCGGCTGCCGGCCACGTTGCTGCTGATGGTCGTCGCGGTGGCGCTGGCCTTCGTGCTGGGCGTGCTGCTCGGCGTCACGGCGGCGCGGCACGTCCGCAAGCCGCTGGACGGCCTGATCTCCGTCGTCGCGCTGCTCGCGTATGCCACGCCCATCTTCTGGATCGGCCTGATGCTGATCCTGCTGTTCTCGGTGACGCTCGGCTGGCTGCCGTCGAGCGGCATGCGCGACATCGGCGCCGACCTGACCGGCTGGGCCGCTGCCGTCGACGTCGCGAAGCACATGGTCCTGCCCGCCGTCACGCTGGCCCTGTTCTACCTCGCGCTCTACACGCGACTGATGCGTGCGTCGATGCTCGAGGTCTACGGACAGGATTTCGTCACGACGGCGCGGGCGAAGGGCCTGGACGAGCGCACGGTCGCGTTCAGGCACGTGCTGCGCAATGCGCTGTTGCCCATGGTCACGATGCTCGGGCTCCAGGTCGGGTCGCTGCTCGGCGGCTCGGTGCTCGTGGAGACCGTGTTCGGCTGGCCCGGGCTCGGACGCCTTGCATTCGAGGCCGTGTTCCAGCGCGATCACAACCTGCTGCTCGGTGTGCTGCTGCTGTCGTCGCTGCTGGTGGTCGCGGCGAACATCCTGGTCGACGTGCTGTACGCGAAGCTCGACCCGCGCATCGAGACGCGCTGATGGCCCCATGAAGGCATTCCTCGCCCGCTTTGCCCGCAACGTGCCCGCGGTGGCCGGGGTCGTCATCCTGCTCGGCGTGATCGTCATGGCGGTCCTGGCCCCGGTGCTCTATCCGGGGGATCCGTGGGACATGGTGGCCGAGCCGTTCATCGCACCGGGGGCGGACCGCGCCTATCCGCTCGGGTCCGACATGATGGGTCGCGACCTCGCGGCCGGCATCTTCCACGGGGCGCGCGTCAGCCTGCTGATCGGCCTCGTGGCGACGGGCGTCGCGCTGGCGCTCGGCGTGACGTTCGGCGCGCTGGCGGGCTACTTCGGCGGCTGGGTCGACAACGTGCTGATGCGCGTCACCGAACTGTTCCAGACCATCCCGGCGTTCCTGTTCGCCATCGTGCTCGTGGCCATCTTCAAGCCCAGCGTCGCCACCATCGTGCTCGCCATCGGCGTCGTGTCGTGGCCGCCGGTGGCGCGCCTGACGCGCGGCGAGTTCCTGAGCCTGCGCAGCCGCGAGTTCGTGCAGGCGTGCGTCGCGATGGGCATGGGCGACGCGCGGATCATCCTGCTGCATTGCCTGCCCAACGCGCTGCCGCCGATCATCGTGACCGGGTCGCTCATGGTCGCGACGGCCATCCTCACGGAAGCGGGGCTCGCCTTCCTCGGCCTCGGCGATCCGAACGTGATGAGCTGGGGAACGATCATCGGCGCGGGACGCGAAGTGCTGCGTACCGCCTGGTACGTGTGCACGCTGCCGGGCGTGGCGATCCTGTTCACGGTGCTCGCGCTGAACCTCGTGGGCGAAGGCTTGAACGATGCGCTCAACCCGCGGCTGAAGGAGCGATGACGCATGGCGGTTCGCACGACGGCCGCAGATCCGCACCCGAGGCGGCGGCCGGATCACCGTTCACGGCTCACGGATCACTGTCCGTGAGCCTCCTCGACGTCCGGAATCTGCAGACCCACTTCTTCACGCGCGCCGGCGTCGCGAAGGCCGTGGACGGCGTCAGCTTTTCCATCGATGCCGGCGAGACGCTCGCCCTCGTCGGCGAATCGGGCTGCGGCAAGTCCGTCACCGCGTTCTCGCTCCTGCGCCTCATCGCCGACCCGCCCGGCCGCATCGTCGGCGGCAGTGTCCATTTCGATGGCCGCGATCTCGCGGTGCTTTCCGACGCCGAACTGCGGAACGTCCGAGGCAACCGGATCGGCATGATCTTCCAGGAACCGATGACTTCGCTGAACCCGGTGTTCACGATCGGCGATCAGATCGCCGAGTCGGTCCTGGCGCACCGGCGGGTGTCGAAGCGTGAAGCGCGGGCGCGCGCCGTCGAACTGCTGGATCTCGTCGGCATTCCGGATCCGGGCCGCCGCGTGCACGAGTATCCGCATCGCCTGTCCGGCGGGATGCGCCAGCGCGCGATGATCGCCATGGCCCTCGCGTGCGAACCGAAGCTGCTGATCGCCGACGAGCCCACCACGGCGCTCGACGTCACGATCCAGGCGCAGATCCTCGATCTCCTCGACGAGCTCAAGACGCGGACCGGCATGGCCGTGCTGCTGATCACCCACGACCTGGGCGTTGTCGCCCAGCACTCGCAGCGCGTGGCCGTGATGTACGCGGGTCGCATCGTCGAGCAGGCGCCCACGCGCGCGTTGTTCGAGCAGCCGCGACATCCTTACACCCGCGGGTTGCTGGCCTCGATTCCCCGCGCCGGAGCAACCGCGGCGCGCCTCGCCGAGATCCCCGGGCTCGTCCCGGCCCTCACCGCCATGCCGGCAGGCTGCGCGTTCGCGCCCCGATGCGCCAGCGCGGTCGACCGCTGCCGGGCCGAGGCGCCCGCCCTCGAATACGCGGGGCCGTCGCGGCAGGTCGCCTGCTTCGAAGCACGACAGGATGCGATCCATGGGTGAGCCCATCCTGTCGCTGAACGATGTCGCCACGCACTTCGCCACGAAGGGCGGGGTGGTTCGCGCGGTGGACGGCGTGTCGCTCGACGTTCACGCCGGCGAGACGCTCGGACTCGTCGGCGAGTCGGGATGCGGCAAGAGCACGCTCGGCAAGACCGCGATGGCGCTCGTGAAGGCCACGCGCGGCGCCATCCGGCTGCAGGGACGAGAGATCTCGGGGCTGTCGCGCAGTGCGCTGCGGCCGCTGCGCCCGGCGATGCAGATGATCTTCCAGGATCCGTTCGCGTCGCTCAATCCGCGGCTGTCCGTCGGCCGGATTCTCGAGGAACCGCTGATCGTTCACGGCCGGGGCGACGCCGCGGCGCGGCGGCAGCGCGTTGCCTGGCTCATGGAGAAAGTGGGGCTGCGCCCGGAGGCGGCCGCCCGCCATCCGCACGAATTCTCCGGCGGCCAGCGTCAGCGCATCGGGATCGCCCGCGCGCTTGCGCTCGACCCGAAGCTCGTCATCTGCGACGAACCGGTCTCCGCCCTGGACGTCTCGGTCCGTGCGCAGGTCATCAACCTGCTGATGGACCTCAAGCGCGAACTCGGGCTCGCGTACCTGTTCGTTTCGCACGATCTCGCCGTGGTCGAACACGTGGCCGATCGCATCGCGGTGATGTATCTCGGACGCATCGTGGAACTCGCCGATCGTCGCACCCTGTGGACGCAGCCGCTCCACCCGTACACGCAAGCGCTGATCTCCGCCGTCCCCGTTCCCGTTCCGGGGGAATCGCGAGCCGCCACACGGGTCCGTCTCGTCGGGGACCTGCCGAGTCCCGTCGATCCGCCGTCAGGCTGCCGGTTCCGTACGCGCTGCCCGCGGGCGGCGCAGTCCTGTGCGCGCCAGGAACCCGAGCTTCGCGAGGTCTCACCGGGTCACCGGGTCGCGTGTGACCGACTGTCCGCCTGATGTGCCGGCCGTCGATTCACCCCGAGAATTTCCCGGTGACGCCGTCGGCAGGTTCGCTAACCTCGTCGTCGTGGATTCGGTCACATGCTTCGGGGGGAGAAATGCGCTTTCACGCGTGTCTGGCAGCTGTCGTCGTATCCGGGGTCGCGGCCCTGACCCATCCGGCCCGTGCGGATGATGTGCGCGAAGGGCTTCGAGTCCGCGAGGACATCGGCAATGTCTGGCGGCTCTCGGTCGTGTCGGACTACGTGGCACGCGGTCTTTCGCAGACCTGGGGCAAGCCGGCGGGGCAGTTCCGTTTCGATCACGTGAATGCCGGCGGATGGCACGCGGGCGTCTTCGTCTCGGGCGTCAGCCGCGATCTCTATCCCGGCGCGGATGCGGTCGTGGAATTGCACGGCGGACAGTCATGGGCTGCGCCCGCGGACTGGCGCATCGTGGCAGACGCGATCTACAGCCTGTATCCCGGTGCCAACTGGAGCAACGCGCTCTGCGCACGCGTCGGGGGATGCCCGTCGCAGACCTTCGACACCGGGCAAGTGCGGCTGCAGGCCGTCGGGTCGCGCTGGACCGCCGGGGTCAGCTACGCGTTGAGCGACTACTTCGGGCGGACACCGCGTACCGGATATGCCGGGGGGACGCAGGGCACGACCTATTGGGAGATCGACTACGGCGCGGATGCCATCGGACTGGCCCGGTGGCGATGGTCTCTTCATGCCGGTTACACGCACGTGGCGGCCCGGTCGCTCGACGCCACCGGCGCGACGAGGAGTGCCGACACCTACGACTGGAGCGTCGGTTTCGAGCGGGCCGTCCAAGTGATGTCGCAGGACGCGCGCTGGGGGCTGACCTACACCCAGACCTTCAACCACGGGCAGTACGACCACACGCCATCGCTCGTTTCCTCCAGCACGTACAGCATCGGGCGCCCTGCACTGGTCGCGGCCCTCTCGCTCGCGTACTGACGCTTCACCCCGCTTTCCGGTCCCGTGCCGATTCCCCGCGTCGGTGCGTGCGGCCCCTCGCATGCTCGTGAATGGTGCGGTGCAATAGACGTCCTGATTGCCCGAGTGCCGTCTGCATCTTCATTCAATCAATGAGTTGATCCCTGTGCGCGCCGGTGGCACGGCGTTCGCTGATCAAACCTCGTCACGCTAACGACGGCGTGGCCGGTTTGAATGGGCAATGGCGTCCATCGACTCGCGGAGCGCGCACCTGCGCCTCTCGCGGGCGATGTGCGCCATTTTTTTTTCGGTCTTCGGGAACGTGAGGTGGGTGATGACGGGACGAGTGACTCTCGTGGGGGCGGGCCCCGGCGCCGCGGATCTGCTGACGGTGCGGGCCGTCCGTGCCCTCGGTGAAGCCGACGTGATTCTCGTGGACGACCTCGTCGATCCCGAAGTGATGGCGTATGCCCCGCTCCGTGCCAGGCGCATCCGCGTCGGCAAGCGCGGCGGGTGCAGGTCGACCCCCCAGGCCTTCATCCAGCGCCTCGCCTGGCGCTACGCCCGCCAGGGCGCGCGCGTCGTCCGGCTGAAGGGCGGCGATCCGTTCGTGTTCGGTCGCGGCGGCGAGGAGGTCGAATTCCTGTCCGCCCGCGGCATCGATGTCGAAGTGGTGCCGGGCATCACCGCCGGGATCGCCGTGCCGGCGTCGCTCGGCATTCCGGTCACCCATCGCGACCACGTGCACGGCGTCACCTTCGTCACGGCGCATACCCGGGATCACCAGTCCCCCGACTGGCCGGCACTCGCGCGGACCGGCACGACGCTGGTCGTCTTCATGGGGCTGTCGCGCACCGCGTCGATCCGCGACGGGCTGCTGGCGGGCGGCATGCCGGCATCCACGCCGGTCGCCATCGTCGAGCGCGGGACGACCCGCGCGCAGCGCGAAGTCATCACGACGCTCGGTCAACTGCCCGACGCGGTCGCGCGCGAACGGATCGCGGCGCCCGCGCTCATCGTCATCGGCGACGTCGTGGCCTGTGCCCGCGTGCTCGCCGCAGGTTCCCTCCACCGTGCGGCCGTGTGACCGCACCCCCCTTTCGACCCGATTCCGGAGGACGGCTCCCATGAAGAGACAGAAGCTGGTGATGATCGGCAACGGCATGGCCGGTGTCCGCGTGCTCGAGGAACTCCGCCGGCTCGCCCCCGACATTCACGACATCACGGTGTTCGGCGCCGAACCGCACGGCAACTACAACCGCATCCTGCTGTCGCCCGTGCTGTCCGGCGAGATGACCCTGCCCGAGATCATGCTGAACGACCTCGAGTGGTATCGCGAGAACGGCATCACGCTGCACGCAGGCAAGCGCGTCGCGCGCATCGACCGCGTGCGCCGCCAGGTGATCGGCGAGGACGGCACGACCGTGGGCTACGACCGGCTGCTGATCGCGACCGGCTCGACGCCGTTCATCCTCCCCGTGCCCGGCAGCGACCTGCCCGGGGTCATCGGCTACCGCGACATCGCCGACACCGAAACCATGATCTCCGCGGCAGGCGAGCATCGCCACGCCGTCGTCATCGGCGCCGGCCTGCTCGGGCTCGAAGCCGCCAACGGCCTCGCGCTGCGCGGCATGGACGTGACCGTGGTGCACCTGATGCCGTGGATCATGGAACGGCAACTGGATCGTCCGGCTGCCGCCATGCTCCAGCGCTCGCTGGAGGCCAAGGGGCTGACGTTCCGGCTGGAAGCGCAGACGGCCGGACTCGTGCGCGGGGAATCCGGGCGCGTCTGCGCCGTGACGCTGAAGGACGGATCGACCCTGGCCGCGGACCTCGTCGTGATGGCCGCCGGCATCCGCCCGAACGTGGCGCTGGCGAAGGCGGCCGGCCTGCATTGCGAGCGCGGCATCGTCGTGAGCGACACGATGCAGACCTACGATCCGCGGATCTATGCCGTCGGGGAGTGCGCGGAACATCGCGGCGTGGCCTACGGCCTGGTCGCGCCCTTGTTCGAGCAGGCCAAGGTATGCGCGACGCACCTGGCCAACTTCGGCATCGGCCGCTACACCGGCTCGACCGTCTCGACCAAGCTCAAGGTCACCGGCGTCGACGTGTTCTCGGCGGGCGACTTCTCGGGGGGGGACGACGCCGAGGAGATCGTCCTCTCGGACCGCCAGGCGGGCATCTACAAGAAGCTCGTGCTGCGCGACAACCGCGTCGTCGGTGCCGTGATGGTGGGCGACACGGTGGACAGCTCCTGGTACGTGAAGCTGATGAAGGACCGCCAGGACATCCACGAGATCCGCGACCACCTGATGTTCGGGCAGAGCCATCTCGGCGACGCCGGTCACAAGGGACAGACGCAGGCGGCGGCGCTGCCGGACACCGCGGAAGTCTGCGGCTGCAACGGCGTGTGCAAGGGCACCATCGTCAAGGCCATCAAGGAGAAGGGCCTGTTCACGCTCGACGACGTGCGCAGGCACACCAAGGCGTCGTCGTCCTGCGGCTCGTGCACCGGACTCGTCGAACAGATCCTCTCCACCTGCGTCGGCGGCGCCTACCAGCCGGCCGACACGCGCGACAAGCCGGTGTGCGGCTGCACCGAGGCGTCGCACGGCGAGGTGCGCACGCGCATCCGCGACGATCATCTGCTGTCGATTCCTGCCGTGATGCAGGCGCTCGCGTGGCGGACGCCGAACGGCTGCGCCACCTGCCGGCCCGCGCTCAACTACTACCTGATCTCCACCTGGCCGCACGAGGCGCAGGACGATCCGCAATCGCGTTTCATCAACGAGCGCGCGCACGCCAACATCCAGAAGGACGGCACCTACTCGGTGGTGCCGCGGATGTGGGGCGGGCTCACGACGCCGGCCGAGCTGCGGGCCATCGCCGACGCCGCCGAGAAGTACGCCGTGCCCACGGTGAAGGTCACGGGCGGCCAGCGCATCGACCTGCTGGGCGTGAGGAAGGCCGACCTGCCGGCGATGTGGGCCGATCTCGGCAAGGCCGGCCTCGTCTCCGGGCACGCGTACGGCAAGAGCCTGCGTACCGTGAAGACGTGCGTCGGTTCCGAGCACTGCCGCTTCGGCACGCAGAAGTCCATGGACATGGGCGTCAAGCTCGAGAAGATGCTGTTCGGCATGTGGTCGCCCCACAAGGTGAAGCTCGCGGTCTCCGGCTGCCCGCGCAACTGTGCGGAGGCCGGCATCAAGGACGTGGGCGTCATCGGCCTCGAATCGGGCTACGAGCTCTACGTGGCCGGCAACGGCGGCATCAAGACCGAGGTCGCGCAGTTCCTCTGCAAGGTGGCGTCGGACGAGGAGGTGATGGAAGTCTCGGGGGCCTTCCTCCAGCTCTACCGGGAGGAGGGCTACTACCTCGAGCGGACCGTGCACTTCGTCCAGCGCGTCGGGCTCGACCACGTGAAGGCCCGCGTCGTCGACGACGCGAACACGCGCCGCGGGCTGTACGAGCGCCTGCGATTCGCCCTGCGCGATGCCCGTGACCCCTGGCTCGAACGCGCCGGTGCCGGCGCGGCCCGGTCGCTCACCCGCGAATTCGAAACCCTCGACGCCTGAGATCCCGCCATGCCACTGACTCTCGACTCCTCCCTGAAGCCGGCCACCGGCTGGAAGCGTGTGTGCGCGCTCGACGACATCCCCGTGCTCGGTTCGCGCGTGGTGCGCACGCGGAACCACGGCGACGTCGCCCTGTTCCGCACGGCCGACGGCGAAGTGTTCGCGCTGCACGACCGCTGTCCGCACAAGGGCGGCCCGCTGTCGCAGGGCATCGTCCACGGCCGGACCGTCACGTGTCCGCTGCACGCCTGGAAGGTGCAGCTGGACGACGGCCGGGCCGTCGAGCCCGACGTGGGCTGCACCGCGACGTTCGCCGTGACGGTCGATGCCGACGGCGGCGTCCTGCTCTCCGTCTGATCCCCCTTTCCTCTTCGCCCCGGAGCCTCCGACCATGAATCGCAGCGCGTTCCTCAAGGCCGGCCACCCGCCGACGCTTCTTGCCGCCTTCCTCTATTTCGACCTCGCCTTCATGGTGTGGGTCATCCTCGGCCCGCTGGGCGTGCAGATCTCCCGGGACCTCGGGCTCACGCACGCCCAGAAGGGCCTCATGGTCGCCGTGCCCGTGCTGTCCGGCGCACTGCTCCGGTTCGTCATGGGGCTGATGGTGGATCACCTGAAGCCCAAGATGACCGGCGCGATCGGTCAGGTGATCGTCATGGCCACCCTCGCCTTCGCGTGGTTCTTCGGCATCCACTCCTACGACCAGGCACTGCTTCTCGGCGTGTTCCTCGGCGTCGCCGGCGCGTCGTTCGCCGTGGCGTTGCCGCTCGCGTCGCGCTGGTATCCGCCGGAACACCAGGGCACGGCGCTGGGCATCGCCGGCGCCGGAAACTCCGGCACCGCGCTCGCAGCCTTGTTCGCGCCCGGGCTGGCCGCCGCCTTCGGCTGGGTCAACGTCTTCGGCCTCGCGCTGATCCCGCTGGCGATCGTGTTCGCCGTCTATCTCGTGCTGGCGAAGGACGCGCCGGAATGCCCGCCGCCCAAGAAGCTCGCGGACTACTTCAAGGTGCTGAAGGACAAGGACGCCTGGTGGTTCATGTTCTTCTACTCGGTGACCTTCGGCGGTTTCGTCGGACTGGCCTCGTCGCTCACGATCTACTTCAACACGCAATACGGACTCGATCCCAAGGTCGCGGGCTACTTCACCGCCGCCTGCGTGTTCGCCGGGTCGCTGGTGCGTCCGGTGGGCGGCGCGGTCGCGGATCGCATCGGCGGCATCAAGGCGCTTTCGGTGATGTACGTGCTGGCGGCGCTCTTCCTCGGCATCGTCAGCATCGGTCTGCCCACGGCCGGGCTCGCGCTCGTCGTCTTCGTGCTGGCCATGCTGTCGCTGGGCATGGGCAACGGGTCGGTCTTCCAGCTCGTGCCGCAGCGCTTCCGCAAGGAGATCGGCGTGATGACGGGCCTGGTCGGCATGGCCGGCGGCGTCGGCGGCTTCTACCTCGCGTCGTCGCTGGGCTATTCGCGCCAGCTCACCGGGAGCTACCAGCTGGGCTTCACGATCTTCGCGCTGCTGGCCGTCCTGGCCCTCGTCGGACTCACGTCGGTCAAGGTCCGGTGGCGCACCACGTGGGGTGCCTCGCATCTCACGACCGCCACGATCTGAGTCCTTGCGGAGGTCCGTGGTCATGCTCGCCGCCGCCGTCGCCCCGCTCGAACCGGTCGCCCGGCAGGTGCTGCCGCGGGGCGGGCTGCGCGTGAACGTGGGGCACTGCTCGTTGCAGGGCCGGCGGCCGGACAACGAGGACTTCGCCGGCGCCGTCACGCCCGAGCACGACGCCCTGGAAGAGAAGGGCGTGCTGCTGGCGGTGGCCGACGGCGTCGGCGGTCACGCGCACGGTCGCGAAGCGGCCGAGTACGTCGTGCGCGGCCTGCTCTCCGACTACTACGCCACGCCCGAGACCTGGGGGGTGTCCAAGTCGCTCGACGCCGTGCTGGTGGCCTCCAACCGGTGGTTGCTCTCCCAGGCGCGCACCGCGCCCGAGAGCGCCGGCATGGCGACCACGCTCACCGCCGTGACGCTGCGCGGCGCCCGCTACTACGTCGCCCATGTCGGCGACTCGCGGGCGTACCTGTGGCGCGACGGGCAGCTGACGCAGCTCACCGAGGACCATACGTGGGAACACCCGGAGCTGCGCAACGTGCTGCGGCGGGCGATGGGGCTCGACAGTCATTTCAAGGCCGACCACACCGACGGCGAACTGGTCGCCGGCGACCGCTTCCTGCTGGTGACGGACGGGGTGTGGGGCGCACTGCCGGACCGGGAGATCGCCGCCGTGCTCGCCACCCACACCGATCCGGACGATGCCGCGGCCGCACTCGCCCTGGCGGCCACGCGCAGCGGATCGATGGACAACTGCACCGCACTTGTCGCCGACGCGGTGGCGGTACCCGCGGGTCGGTGGCGCGACAGCCTCGACGCGCTGCGCCGCCTGCCGCTCCCGACACGGCTGCGCGTGGGCCAGGAAATCGACGGCCTGCGCGTGGAGGCGCTGCTGCACGAATCGCGCGTGACTTTGCTCTATCGCGTCGCGCGGTGCGACGCGCAGGGCGACGAGACGCTCGTCCTGAAGACCCTCCGGCCCGAGGAGGACGATCCGGAAGCCATCGCGGCGCTCGTGCACGAGGAGTGGCTCGCGCGCCGCGTGACCGCGCCCGGATTTCCGCAGGTGATCGGCCATCCGGGACGCTCGCATCTCTACTACCTGATGACGTGGCACGACGGTGAAAGCCTTGCGGCCCGGCTGGCGCGCGGACATCGCTTCTCGCCGCCCGAGGTCGTGCAGCTCGGCATGCGCATCCTGCGCGGCATCGGCGCGCTTCACCGGCTCGGGATCGTGCATCGCGACATCAAGCCGGACAACGTCCACCTCGACACGCTCGGGCAGGTGCGGATCCTCGACCTGGGCGTGGCCGCCTCGGACGGCCAGGACTTCCGCGAGATCAACAATCCGGGGACACCGTCGTACATGGCCCCCGAACTGTTCGCCGGCCGGTCGGCCGATGCCTGGTCGGACCTCTACGCGTGCGGCGTGTCGCTGTACACGCTGCTGACCCGCAAGTACCCGTACGGCGAGATCGAACCGTTCCAGACGCCGGTGTTCCGGCAGCCCGCGCCGCCCACGCGCTACCGGCCGGATACGCCTGCGTGGCTGGAGGCCGTGCTCCTGAAGGCGTGCGCGCGCGAGCCCGAAGATCGGTTCGAGACGGCGGAGGAGTTCCTGCTGGCGCTGGAGCGCGGCGCCAACCGGCCGCTGACGGCGCCGCGCCCGGTGCCGCTGCTGAACCGCCATCCGTCGCTGGCGTTGAAGCTGATCGCCGGCCTGTCGCTGATCGTGAACGTCGTGCTGATCCTCTGGGTGCTGCGATGAAGCGCCTCGGACACGCCTCGGGCGGATCCGGCCCGCCGCGCCACCGCAACGCTGACGCAGGAAGCTGACGCCATGGAAACCCGATCGACCTGTCCCTACTGCGGCGTCGGCTGTGGCGTCCTGATCGAACACGACGGCGGGCGCATCACGGGCGTGCGGGGCGACCCCGCGCATCCTGCCAATGCCGGCCGCCTGTGCACCAAGGGGTCGACGCTGCACCTCAGCGCCCGTCCGGAATTGCGCGTCCTTCACCCCGAGCTGCGCGCGAACAAGAGTGACGTCCGCTGCCGCGTGAGCTGGGTCGACGCCCTCGAGGCGGCCGCCGGCAAGTTCGCCGCGGTCATCCGCGAGCACGGTCCCGACGCCGTGGCGTTCTACGTCTCCGGACAGCTTCTCACCGAGGACTACTACGTCTTCAACAAGGTCATGAAGGGACTCATCGGCAGCAACAACATCGATACCAACTCGCGGCTGTGCATGTCCAGCGCGGTGGCTGCCTACAAGCAGACGCTCGGCGCCGATGCGCCGCCCTGCGCCTACGAGGATCTCGATGTCACGGACTGCCTGCTGATCGCGGGGAACAACACGGCCTTCGCGCATCCCATCGCCTTCCGCCGCATCGAAGACGCGCGGCGAACCCGGCCGCACCTGAAGGTGATCGTCGTGGATCCGCGCCGCACCGACACGGCCGCGATGGCGGACCTGCACCTGCCGGTCCTGCCGGGCACCGACATCTGGCTGTTCAATGCCATGCTGCACGTGCTCGTGTGGGAAGGCTTCGTCGACCACGCCTTCGTGCGCGGGCACACGACCGGATTCGAGGCCTTGCGCAACCACGTGCGCGACATGACACCGGCGGTCGCGGCCAGCCTTTGCGGCGTGCCGGCCGAGGACATCGTCCAGGCCGCGCGCTGGTGGGGAGAGGCCGGCGCGGCGATGTCGCTGTGGTGCCAGGGCATCAACCAGTCGCATCACGGCACGCACGGCGGTGCAGCGCTCATTGCGCTGTCGCTCGCCACCGGCGGCATCGGCAAGCCCGGTTGCGGGCCGTTCTCCCTGACGGGCCAGCCCAATGCGATGGGCGGCCGCGAAGTGGGCGGGCTCGCCAACCTGTTGCCGGCCCATCGCGAGCTTGGCAATCCGACCCACCGGGCCGAGGTGGCGCGCTTCTGGGGGGTCGAGGACGTGCCGGCGACGCCCGGCCTGACGGCCGTGGAACTGTTCGACGCGATGCACGACGGTCGCGTCAAGGCGGTGTGGATCGCGTGCACGAACCCGGCGCAGTCGATGCCCGAGCAGGAGCGGGTGCGCGAGGCCCTCTCCCGCTGCGACTTCGTCGTGCTGCAGGAGGCGTACCGCAACACCGAGACCGCGCCCTACGCCGACCTGCTGCTGCCCGCCGCCACCTGGGGCGAGAAGGAGGGCACGGTGACGAATTCGGAGCGGCGCATCACGCATGTCACGCGCGCCGTGCCGGTACCGGGCGAGGCCCGTGCCGACTGGCGCATCGCGCGCGACTTCGGCAAGGCGCTGGCGCCGCGCATCGGCAAGCCCGAGGCGGCCCGGATGTTCGACTACGACAGCGCGGAATCCGTGTTCCTCGAGCATGCGGCGTCCACGCGCGGCCGCGACCTCGACATCACGGGGCTGACGTACGAGGTGCTCGACACTCTCGGTCCGCAGCAATGGCCCTTTCCGTCGGGTGCGACGGCGGGCACGGCACGACTCTACGGGAACGGTCGTTTCGCGACGCCCGACGGGCTCGCCCGCTTCCTGGTGCCCGTGACGACGATCACGGCCGAGGCTCCGGGCGCGCACTTCCCGCTGCAGCTGACCACGGGCCGGCTGCGCGATCAGTGGCACGGCATGAGCCGGACCGGCACGGTGGCGCAGCTCTTCAACCACGTCGAGGAACCGCGCATCGATCTGTCGCGCATCGATCTCGATGCGCGCGATCTGAAGAGCGGCGACCTGGTCCGCGTCGCGAGCCGCCGCGGGGAAATCGTCCTGCGGGCGAACGCGTCCGACGAAGTTCGTCCGGGGCAGGCGTTCGTGTCGATGCACTGGGGACGGCGCGTGTTGAATTCGGCCGGCGTCAACGAGCTGACGCTGCGCCGGTTCGATCCGATCTCGATGCAGCCCGAGCTGAAGCACGCTGCCATTCGCGTCGAGCCGGCGAAGCTGCCCTACCAGGCGCTGCTGATGCGCACCGAGCGGGACCCGGAGACTGCGACGTCCAGTGCCTTGCTGCGGGCCGAGGCGCTGGCGGCATGGACGGAGCGCTTCGCCTACGCGGCCGTGACGCTGGCCGGGCGCGACCATCCCGTGGTGGTGCTGCGGATCGCGCATCACCAGCCGCTGCCCGAGGCCTGGTTGGCGGAACTCGATCGACTGCTGGGCCTCGATGACGAGGACGTGCTGTCCTACGCGGACGCCCGGAAGGGCATTGCAAAGCGCGCCTGCATCGAAGACGGCGTGCTCGTCGGACTGCGATTGACCGGCGAGACCGCCGCCGCCGGCTGGCTGCGGGACGTCATGGTCGAGCGCCTGCCGACGGCGGACCTGCGGCGGTGGTTGCTGGCGCCGCTGGCGGACGCACCGACCTCGGCGCCGTCACGCGGACGCGTGGTGTGCAATTGCCTGAACGTCGCGGAGCGGGACATCGCGGCGGAACTTCGCGCCGGAGCGGACTTCGCGGGACTCCAGGCTCGGCTGAGATGCGGGACGTCGTGCGGCTCGTGCGTGCCGGAACTGAAGCGGATGGTGACCGAAGCGCAGGCGTCGTGAGGCGCATCGATCGGGCATCGACGCCTCGGGCCTCCCGCGACGGAACGCGCCTGAAGGCGGCGCGGGGTCTGCCGCGCCTCAATCCCGTCCGAGCATCAACTTCAGGTTCTGCACCGCCGCACCGGACGCGCCCTTGCCCAGGTTGTCGAGCCGGGCGCACAGCAGGATCTGCCCGCTCGCCTCGTTGCCGTACACGCGAAGCTCCAGCAGGTTCGTGTCGTTGAGCGCTTCGGGTTCCAGCTTGAACGCATCGTCGTCGGTCACGGGTACGACCTTCACGTACGGTTGTCCTGCGTAGCGTGTCGCGAGCACGTCCTCCACCTGCCTGCGCGAAGGTCTGCCCGGCAGCAGATCGGCATGCAGGCCGACCGACACGATCATCCCCTGCCGGAACCGGCCCACCGACGGCACGAAGATCGGCACGCGCGAGAGTAGGCTGTACCGCTGCATTTCGGGCAGGTGCTTGTGCGTCAGCGCGAGCGCGTACAACTCGTATGCCGGCGCGGTGCCGGATTCGTAGGCTTCGATCATCGACTTGCCGCCGCCGCTGTAACCGCTGACCGCGTGCACCGCCACCGGGTAGTCGCGCGGGAGCACCCCGGCATCCACGAGCGGGCGCATCAGCGCGATGGCGCCGGTGGGGTAGCAGCCGGGATTGGCCACGTGCGTGGCGCGGGCGATCGCGTCGGCCTGCGTCGGGGTGAGTTCCGGGAATCCGTAGGCCCAGCCCTCGCTCACCCGGTGCGCCGTGCTGGCGTCGAGAATGCGGGGCGCGCGGTCGCCGAGCGACGCTGCCAGCGCGACGGATTCCTTCGCGGCGCCGTCGGGCAGGCAGAGGATGACGACGTCGACCTCGGCCATGATCGCCGCGCGCGCCTGCGGATCCTTGCGCAGGACGGGATCGATGCTGCGCACCTCGATGCCGGCCATGCCGGCGAGACGTTCGCGGATGCCCAGGCCGGTCGTGCCGGCTTCGCCGTCGATGAAGACCTTGGCGGGAGAGGAAGGGGAAGCATTCATGCGGGCCATGCTCGGAGGGATTCGTCGGGACGTGGAAGTTTCTCACGAGTGCGGCGCGGCGGGACGTCGTGCCGGGCATTCCTGCCCCGACATCCCGCGTCCGGACGCCCGCCCTCAGGCGCCCGTTGCGTTTCTCCGATGAGTTCCGTAGCGTCCCGGCATCCCGCTTTCGCGTGCCTCCGCCATGACGGTCCCGAGCCTCCGATGTGTCGACCCGCGGCGTTCGATGCATGGACGCCGACAAGGCATGCCGATGCGATCCGTCCGGCCGTCCCGGTACACCGCTTTCCCCCGGACGTGGGCCGGACGCTCGGAAAGCGCGCCGTCCGCGGGCTGGGCATGAAGACGCATCCGGTCCTGATCATCGTCGTCGCGCAGCTGCTCGGCACATCCTTGTGGTTCAGCGCCAACAGTGCCGCGGCCGATCTCGTGCGCGCCTGGGGCATGACCGACGCCCAGCTCGGCCTGCTGACCGGAGCCGTCCAGTTGGGATTCATCGCCGGGACGCTCGCTTTCGCACTGTCCGGCCTCGCGGACCGGTTTGCGGCGAGCCGGATCGTGTTCGTCTGCTCCTGGCTCGGCGCGCTCTTCAACGCGGGCTTTGCGCTGCTGTCCACGGGGATCACCGATGGCGCCGCGTACCGCTTTGCGGTGGGTCTTTGTCTGGCGGGCATCTACCCGCTCGGCATGAAGCTGATCGTGTCGTGGGTGCCGGATCGCGCCGGCGCCGCGCTCGGCTGGCTCGTGGGCATGCTCACGCTCGGCACCGCGCTCCCCCACGGCGTACGTGCTGCCGGCGCGGGGTTGCCGTGGCAGGGCGTCGTGCTCGCCTCCTCGGTGCTCGCAGTGATCGGCGGCCTGATCGTGGCGGGGCTGGGGGACGGTCCGCACGTGAAGCGCGCCGCCCGAGGCGCGTCCCGAGGGTGGGGGCAGGTGCTCGGCGTGTTCGGCATCGCGAAGTTCCGGGCCTCCGCCTTCGGCTACTTCGGGCACATGTGGGAGTTGTACGCGTTCTGGACCCTCGTGCCCCTGCTCGTCGCGAGAACGCTTCAGCGCGGCGGCGGTGCCGCGCCCGTTGGAACCGTCGCCTTGCTCTCCTTCGCGATCATCGGAGTCGGCTCGCTCGGGTGCATCGTCGGCGGGCAGTGGTCGCGAACCATCGGCAGTGCCCGCGTTGCCGCCATGGCACTGACGGTTTCGGGACTGCTGTGCGCGGTCTTCCCGTGGCTGGAAGCGGCCCCGCAATGGGTCGTCCTGTCGGCACTGGTCGTCTGGGGCATTGCCGTGGTTGCCGACTCGCCGCAATTCTCGGCACTGTCGGCGCAGAACTGTCCTCCGCATCTGGTCGGCAGCGCGCTGGCCATCCAGAACGCCATCGGGTTCTTCATCACTGTGTGCGCGATCTGGGTTGCCACGCACATGATCGGAACTCTCGGATCGAAGGTCGCGTGGCTGTTGCTGCCCGGCCCCGTCATCGGGTGGATGGCGCTCCGGCCGCTGTGGCGCGCAACGCCGCCCGCGTCGTCCTAGCCACCTTCGATCGACACGCAGGCGATACCGGCTCTCGGTCGTGACGCCGGGCGCGCGGGTCCGACACCGGTCCCGGCGCGGCTCCATGTCGGCACGTTCCGGCATTCGAGCCGCCTGACATCATCTTCCCTCCAGGAAGCGCAGCACGATGCCGTTCACCCGCTCCGGCGTTTCCCAGAGCGGGAACCCGCCGGCCTCCGGAACGACCACCTGGCGCGCATCCCCGAGCAACTTGCCGAGGCGGGCCGCGGTCGCCTTGAAGTCCGCGAGATCGTGCTCGCCGTTGACGAGCAACGCGGGAACGCGGATCGACGGCAACGTGTCGACGATCGATTCCGCCGGTGTGCCCGGCCGGTCGTCGAGCCACGGACCACCCTCGAACGCGTCGATCATCGCGCGGTGCGCGTCACGCCGGCAGGCGATGGGCCGGCGCCGCATCACCTCGAACCATTCCGCCTCGTCGAACCAGGCGCTCAGCGCGGCTGCCATGCCCTCGGTGGCCGCCAGTCGCTTGACGCGCGCGAGCGTGGCCCGGACCGAGACGGGCTGGCTCCCGAGCAGCACGGCGCCGTCGAGGACCAGCGAGCGGAATCGTGTCGGCTGGCGCGCTGCGAGCAGCAATCCGATCCCGGCGCCCGTGTGCGTTCCCCAGAAATGGGTGGTCTCGATGCCGACGTGATCGAGCGCGGCGGTCACGCTGTTCGCGAAGTCGCCCGGACCGTACGGCCCGGGCATGCCGGACGACCGGCCGTGGCCCGGCAGGTCCACGAGCAGCAGCCGATGGCGCGTCCGGAAGACCGGGATCTGCGCCGAGAAGATGCCGCTGTGCTGGGAGAGTCCGTGGACCAGCGTGAGCCAGGGCTTGTCAGGCCCTGCGTCCGTGATCGTTTCGTGGGCGGGGAGGCGAGCGGTGTCGATGAGGAGGATCCTCCAGCGGAAAGTCGGGATCGGCGGGCGATCGGTCCGCCCGCGGGCGGGTCTCCGGGTCAGGGCATGTGACGGCAAGCGATCACGGCTTCCCGGTAGCCGAACCGCGCCGGCCGCAGATGCTCGTAGCGCGACAGCCGGTCGTGGAACACGCGGACCGCGTCGGCGTGGGCGCCATCCTGACGGGCGAGTGCCTCGAGCGCGGCAATCGCGGCGCGTTGCGTGGCGACGGCCCGTCCGAAGTCCCCTGCATTCGCCTGCGCGGCGGCCAGCGTATCGGCGTAGTACGGGTCCCCGGATCGACGCGTGACATCGCGGGCCAGCCGGAGCGCGATCGCGCCGTTGCGCGTGAATCCCGTGTCCTCGCACGCGGCATGGATCCAGGCGATCTCGTTCTTGGCCGCGTCGTTCCACCACCCGGGTGTCGCTCCCGGCTGCACGGACTGGCGCAGGTAACGCTGTGCCGTCGCGCAGCTGAAGGCCACCCCTTTGCCGCAGGAGTACATCTGGCCGAGATAGTAGGCGGCCAGGGCGTGCCGTCGCGCGGCGAACCGGTTCAATTCGGGGTATGCCTCGCCGTACCGTCCGGCCCGCAACTGATTCATCAACGTCTCGGGCAATCCCGATTCCTCGACGGATTGCGCGTGGGCGCCGCCCGCGAGCAGCAAGACGCCCGCGAGCAGCCATCGAACCGGACGATTGCAGGCCATCGACACGACGAAGTTCCTCCCCCAGGGACGACGGGGAAGATAGCAGTTCGGCATGCGGCCGGGCGACGTGCCGCGGATTCCACTTGCACCTGTCATGTCCTGCCCGTAGAGTGCAATCAAACAAGGTGGTATTCAACCTCCAGGAGACTGACCCAAATGAGATCCGCACTCTGCCTGTCGGCGGCATTGCTGTCGGCCGCGCCTGCCATTGCCCATGCCGTGGCTGTCGTTCCCGGGACCGAACTGTCACCCGTCGCGGCCGCCGGCAACGTCGCCGTCTCTGCCACGGCGGATGCCGTCTACGGCCCGTCGCTGGACACGCTCACCCGGAGCGGGATCAACCTGTTCGGCGATGAATTCCAGAACACCGCCTCGTCGCGGCTGGAGTCGGGCAATCCGGTCGTCGAAGCGTCCGGGACGCCGGGGGCGTTCGCCCAGGCCGCCCTGGTGTTCTCGTTCCGGGTGGACGGCCCGAGCAGCGAGGCCATCCCGATCCTGGTGACGGGCACGGTCCGGGCGTCGTCGACGGCGGGTCCGGCGTCCTACGCCGAGGCTTTCATCGCCCGCTCCGACGGCTTCGCCCCGTTCCTCGACACGATGCTGCTTGCTTGTGTCGGAACGGATCCGGAGTGCCTCGACACCGGCACGCAGGAAAAGACCGGCACGTTGTCCTATTCGGTCACCGCCAACGTCGAACAAACCATCTATTTGCACGCCTTTGCCGACGCCCGGGGCGCCCGGGGCGCCGGTTTCATTTCGGCGTTCGCCGATCCCGTGGTCGTGGTCGATCCCACCTTTGCCGGCGCCAGCGAGTACACGATCTCCTTCAGCCCCGGCGTGTCGGCACCCGTTCCGGAACCGGGCGGCTGGCTTCTGACGGGTCTCGGCCTCGGCGTTCTCGCGTGGCGGGGGACGCGCCGGCGGCACTGAGTCCCCGCCGTACCGGTGGCGCCTCCGCCTCCGGGTTCCAGGCCGGGCGGGCCTTCCGTCTCGCGGGGGCGACGCTTCGACGCTGTCGCGCGCTTCCCGATCGGTTGAATCACCCCCCGACGCCTTGCACCTCGGGGGAGGGACCCGGCTGCCGGGTCCGGCCCCATGCGCCGCGCGAATCGTCCGTGCAGGCGCCGGCTGACTCTCCCCGAACGCTGGATGCCGCGCTGCATCCGGCGTCGGGGCGTCACGGCCTCCGTATCGTCGAGAGCTTGCAGTTCGGGCCCCGGAGTGTGCGAGCATCCGCCTGAGGGCGCTTCTCCGGTCGAGGACGCCGCCCGGCTCCTTCTCCTGACCCTTCGCCAATTCGTGAGACAGACCGCAGCGACATCGCGTGAGCGCTCAGCTCCGAGACGAGGCAGCCGCCGACCCGCGGCCCGGACCGGGCAATGACGTCGAACCCGAACGGACACGCGACGCCCGTCGACGCGCTCGGCTTGCCGATCGACACGGCCGTGCCGCCCGCTGCCGCACCGGGCATTCCGTCACGTCCGCTCCGGTTGTTGCCGATGCTGGCCACGCTGATGATCCTCGCGATTCTCGTGGTGGTGGTCGTCACGCTGTGGTCCACGCGTTCGAGCTACCTGCGCTCCGCGGCGCAGACCACGCGGAACATGAGCCAGGTGCTCGTGGAACAGACCGGCCGGACCCTGCAGGCCGTCGACGCCACGCTCACGATCTTCACCGAGATGTGGCATCTGGTCCCGGCGCAGTTCCGCCCTGCCGGGGAGGCGATGCACCGGCTGCTGCGCGAGAAGAAGGATTCCGGCGGCTACATCCGCACCCTCTACCTGCTCGACGCGACCGGCCGGATCGCCTATCACTCCGAGGGACATCCGTTCGAGGCACTGAGCTTTGCCGACCGCGAATACTTCCGCTGGCACCTGGAGGCGTCGCATCAGGGCGTCTACGTCGGCAATCTCGTCCGGGGGCGCAGAACCGGCCGGTGGAGCCTGATGATGAGTCGGCGGCTCACCGATCCCTCGGGCCGGTTCGCCGGCGTGATCGTCGCCGTCCTCGAACCTCACCGTTTCCAGGAGCTCTACGCCAGCATCGACATCGGCGCGAACGGCCTCATCAACCTGCGCCATCGCGACGGGGAACTGATCGCGCGCGTGCCCGCCATGGATGCCGCACTCGGCCGGAAGATCCCGTCCACGCGGACCTTCGTCCCCGAGCTGGACGCCCGCGGCATCGCCGCGGGGTCGCTCCGCAGCATCCTCGATGGCGTGGATCGCGTGTTCACCGCGCGCAGCGTCCCCAATTCCCCGCTGCTCGTCTGGGTGGGGGTGGCGAAGGACGACGTCCTGTCGCCGTGGGAGCGCAGCGCCGTCGCCTACATCGGTTCCGCGCTGATGCTGGTGGCCGGCATCGTGTGGCTCACGGGCCGACTGCTGCGCGAGTCGGACAGCCGGGATGCATTGATGCACACGCTGGTCCATAACGAGGCGCGCTTCCGCAGCCTCACCCAGCTCTCCAGCGACTTCTACTGGGAACAGGGCACCGACCATCGCTATACCGCGTTGTCCGAGGGCCTCCGGCGCATCGCGGGGTTCGGTTCCGAGCACTGCATCGGCAAGGCGCGCTGGGAACTCACGGTGGCGCCGCCGGACGATCCCAAGTGGACGCGGCATCGTGCGACCCTGGCGCAGCGCCTGCCGTTCCACGATCTGGTGGTGGAGCTGATCCGGCCGGACGGTACGCGCCGCGTCGTGTCCACCAGCGGGGAACCGATGTTCGATGCAAAGGGCCGTTGGAGCGGCTACCGCGGCGTGGGACGCGACATCACGGACCAGGTCAATGCGCAGGCCGAGCTGCGCTCCCACCGCGACAACCTGCAGCAGATGGTCGATCAGCGGACCGCGGAGCTGTCCGCCGCCAAGGAATCTGCCGAGACCGCGAATCGGGCCAAGTCGGCGTTCCTCGCCAACATGTCGCACGAGATCCGAACGCCGATGAACGCCATCATCGGACTGACCCGGCTCACGCTCGACACCGAACTCACGGAGTCCCAGCGGGAGTCCATCGACAAGGCGCACGGCGCCGCCGAATCCCTGCTCCGGATTCTCGACGACATCCTCGACCTCTCGAGGATCGAGGCGGGCCGGCTGCATTTCGAGCACACGGCGTTCGATCTGCCGCAGCTCCTGGAAGCCGTGCGCCGGCTGTTCGAGCCGCTCGCCGACGAGAAGGGCCTGGTCCTGCGCTTCGATCTCGGCGCGGGTCTGCCTCGGCGCGTGATGGGGGATCCCCTGCGGCTGCGGCAGGTGCTGACCAACCTCGTCGGCAACGCCCTGAAGTTCACGGTCGAGGGCGAGGTGGTGGTCTCCGTCTCGGTGGTCGACCCGCGAACCGAGGCGCGGCGTGCCGGTCTGTGCTTCGCCGTCCGGGATTCGGGCATCGGCATCGATCCCGAGCGCCAGACCGAACTGTTCCAGGTGTTCACACAGGGCGACTCGTCGATCACCCGGCGGTTCGGCGGGTCGGGACTCGGTCTCGCCATTTCGCGCAACCTGGTGCGGCACATGGGCGGGGAGATCGAGGTGCGCAGCCTGCTCGGCGAGGGCAGCACCTTCACCTTCACCGTGGCCCTCGATCTGGCCGACGCCGAGGTCGCCGGCGATCCGGCCCTGCCGCTCGATCCGAAACGTCATCTGCAGGGCATGCGCGTGCTGCTCGTGGAGGACAACGCGGTCAACCGGCTGGTCGCGCAGGGCTTGCTGTCGCGCGTGGAGGTCGAGGTCGCCACGGCCGAGAATGGCGAAGAGGCGCTGACGGCACTGGATGCGTCGCCGGCGGCGTTCGATGCCGTGTTGATGGACGTGCAGATGCCGGTGATGGATGGCTATACGGCCACGCGGCGGATCCGGGCGGACCGCCGTTTCGACCGGATCCCCATCATCGCCATGACCGCCCATGCCATGTCCGACGACCGGCAGCGATGCCTGGAGGCGGGCATGCAGGACTACATCTCGAAGCCGGTGGACCGGGATGCGTTCTATCGCACGCTGATCCGGTGGCGGCCCGCGCCGGCCATCGATACCGGCGGTGACGGTGTCGGGTCGATCGGGACGGAGGCGTCGCCGGACACGTAACGGGGCGATCGACACCTCGTAGAATCGACGCTGCCGACGAACGCGCAACGCGGTCCGCGGGAGAGGAGGCTCATGAATCAATCGCAGCGACAGATGGCAGGAACCGACGCGGGGTCGTCACGCTTCGATGCGATCGTCGTGGGGGCCGGCTTCGCGGGGCTCTACATGCTGCATCGCCTGCGCGGCATGGGTCTGGCGGTGAAGGTGCTCGAAGCCGGCGGCGACGTCGGCGGCACCTGGTACTGGAACCGCTATCCCGGGGCGCGCTGCGACGTGGAGAGCATGCAGTACTCCTACCAGTTCTCGCCGGAACTGCAGCAGGACTGGGAATGGTCGGAGAAGTACGCGACCCAGCCCGAGATCCTCCGCTACGCGAACCACGTGGCCGATCGATTCGATCTGCGCCGGGACATCCGCTTCGACACCCGCGTGACACGAGCCGCGTACGACGAGGCCACGTCGACCTGGATCCTGCATACCGACGGCGGGGCGGTCTACATCGCGCCGTTCTGCATCCTGGCCACGGGGTGCCTGTCGGCGACCAACACGCCGCGTCTGCCGGGGTTGGGGGATTTCCGGGGGCGCGTGTTTCACACCGGCCGCTGGCCGCACGAGGCCGTCGATTTCACCGGCCGCCGGGTCGGTGTCATCGGCACCGGCTCGTCCGCCATCCAGAGCATCCCGATCATCGCCGAGCAGGCCGCACATCTCACGGTCTTCCAGCGCACGCCGAACTTCAGCGTGCCCGCACGCAACGCCCCGTGGGATCCCGCGGCTCGCGCGAGGGTCAAGGCGGACTACGCCGGGCTTCGCGCGACCGCCCGACAGACCTTCTCGGGCATCGCGTTCCGCTACAACCCGCAGTCGGCCATGGCGGTCGCGCCCGAGGAACGGGCGAAGGAATACGAAGCCCGCTGGGCGCACGGCGGCGTGTCCTTCATGGGGGCCTTCGCGGATCTGCTGTTCGATCCGGCCGCGAACGAGACCGCGGCCGAATTCGTGCGCGACAGGATCCGCGCACTGGTGCACGACCCGGCCGTGGCCGAGGTACTGTCCCCCCGCGACATCATCGGCTGCAAGCGATTGTGCGTGGACACCGGCTACTACGAGACCTTCAACCGGTCCAACGTCACGCTGGTCGACGTCCGCCGGGATCCGATCGAATGCATCACGGCGGGCGGTCTGCGCGTGACGGGACGCGACCATGGCTTCGACGATCTCGTGCTCGCCACCGGTTTCGACGCGATGACCGGTGCGCTCGATCGCATCGACATCCGCGGGCGCCACGGTCTGGCGTTGAAGGAGAAGTGGGGGGCCGGGCCGCGGTCGTACCTGGGGCTCGCCGTCGCGGGCTTTCCGAACCTGTTCACGATCACGGGGCCGGGCAGCCCCTCCGTGCTGACCAACATGCTGCCGTCCATCGAGCAGCACGTCGACTGGATTGCGGGGTGCATCGGCCATCTGCGGGCGCGCCGCCTGACCTGCATCGAGGCGCAGGCGGATGCCGAAGCCGCGTGGGTCGAGCACGCCAATGTCGTCGCGAGCGGCAACCTGCGTTCGTCGTGCAGTTCCTGGTACGTGGGGGCCAACGTGCCCGGCAAGCCGCGGGTCTTCATGCCCTACATCGGCGGGTTCCCGGCCTACGTCGCCAAGTGCGAGGAGGTGGTCGCCCGGGGCTACGAGGGATTCGTGCTGGCGTAGGCGCTCAGCGCGCCGCGGTCGCAGCGATGGCAGGCGCGGGCTCGTCGTCCCGGGTCGGCGCGAGTGCCTCGGACACCGCGGCGAGCCAGGCGTCCAGCCGGCGGATGCAGGTGCTGTCGCCTGCGTCGACCTCCAGGGCCGGCGCGAACAACCGGAACTTCTCGACGGCGGCCGCCAGCAGCGCGTGAACCGCGGCGACGTCCAATCCGACCGGGGCGTTGAGTGCCCGCGCGGCTTGCAGCAGATCGAGCGGATCGCCCACGCCCGTTGCGTCCACGCCGACGAGCCGACTGGCGAACCGGGCGATCGACAGCGGCAAGGCATCCTCGGGGTCGGGATCGCGTGCGGTCTGATGGGACATGCTGGCCAGCACGACCGGCGGCAGTCCCCAGACCTCACCCACCGCGGCACCGAGTTCGGGCAGTGTGATGCCCAGCACCGACCGCGCCGCCTCCGCTTCCGAGGCGCCGCCCGCCCTCAGCGATTCGAGATCCTCGAAGTCCTCGGGAAAGTAGAACAGCGCCAGCATCCGTCCGAGATTGCAGAGCATGCCGGCGAGGAACGCCTCTTCCGAGGATTTCGACGCGAACTGCATGGCGAGGTGGCGGGCGATCAGTCCCGCGATGAACGCGCCGATCGTCTCCTCGCGCAGCCGATGACTTTCCTTGCGTCCGGCGAAGTGGCCGAAGCAGGCGAGGCCGTTGCACGTCAGCCGGACCTGATCCACGCCCAGCAGGCTGATGGCGTCGCTCACGGTCTTGATGCGGCCGGCGCCGCGCGCGTAGTAGGACGAGTTCGCCAGCTTGAGCAGCCGGCTCGTCAGCGCGAAATCGCGCAGCACGACATGGGTCAGGCGCGACACGGGGGTGTGGCTGCCGTCGCGCGTGAGCTGATTCACCTCGGCGAGCGTGCGCGACACGGCCGGGAAGTCGCCCTTGCGCTCGATGCGCTTCAGCACGAAGGCCACGGTGCCATGGACGGCCGCGGCCTTCACTTCCGCCGTGCCGTGCATCGCTTCCCAGGCTTGCAGCATCGCGTCGTGCATCTCGCGCGCCGTCTGGAAGCGGTGCGTCGGATCCTTCGCGGTCGCGCGGCGGACGATGTCGACGAACTGGCCCCCGGGGTCCGCCGTGCACAGGGCGACGAGGTCGGGGTCGCGATGGCAGATCTGCTCGACCATGCGGCGCCGGGTCGTCTCCGGCACGGCGCGATGGCCGGTGAGGCATTCGTAGAAGATCTGGCCGAGCGAGAACACGTCGGTGCGCGTGTCCGACGTGCGCGTCGTGAACTGTTCCGGCGACATGTAGGGCACCGTGCCGGCGATGAGCGCGGACGCGTTGTCGCCCTGCACCTGGCGCGACAGGTCGAAGTCCATCACCCGCGGCTTTCCCCCTTCGTCGCGCATGATGTTGTTCGGATTCAGGTCGAGGTGGACGACGCCCTTGGCATGGGCATAGGCCATGGCGTCGACCACCTGCGACATCGTGCTGTAGGCCTCGGCCAGTCCGAGCGCGCCGCGCCGCGTGAGTTCGTCGCGCAGGGTCACGCCCTCGAGATACTCGAACACCAGGTAGGTGAAGTTGTGGAACCTGCCCGATTCGAACAGGGCCACGATGTTCGGGTGCCGCAGCTGCGCGAGGTTGCGCGCCTGCGTCGACACGGCGCTGTCGCCGCGCTGCAGCTCGGGGATCTCGTTCACGAGCTTGATGGCCACGCGCCGATCCAGATCGGGGTCGTGTCCGAGGAACACCGCGCCTTGCGCGCCGCGACCGAGCCGCTTCACGATCGTGAAGCGGCCGATCATCTGGCTGGGAGACTTCAGGGGGGTCATGGGTCGTCGCCGGCTCGTCTTGTTGTCCGGACCTTTCGGGCCCGCCTTCGGGAGACACTGGGGCCGGTCGCGTGCCCAGGCGCGCCGTCCGTCCGCCTTCCCTTATCGGCACGGCGCCGGCGGCCTTCAGGGCGGCGTGCGTCCGCCGGCGGACTTCCCCTACACTCGGCCCCTTCCGCATCGGCCCCCGCGTCCCATGACCCTGCTGCTCGCGCCCATGGAAGGGCTGCTCGACTTCTCCCTGCGCGATGTCCTCACGCGGGTGGGCGGCGTGGACCGCTGCGTGTCCGAATTCATCCGCGTCACCGGAACGCTTCTGCCGGTGCGGGCGTTCACCCGGGTGGTGCCGGAACTGAGAAACGCCGGGCGGACTCCCGCAGGGGTGCCGGTCCGGCCCCAGCTGCTCGGGTCGGACCCGGTCTGTCTGGCGGAGAACGCCGCGCGTCTGGCCGGTCTGCATCCCCCGGGCATCGATCTCAATTTCGGGTGCCCGGCCAAGGCCGTGAACCGGCACCGGGGCGGGGCGGTGCTGCTCGACGAGCCGGAACTGGTGGCGCGCATCGTCGACGCCGTGCGCCGCGCGGTGCCCCGGCACATCCCGGTGTCGGCCAAGATGCGGCTGGGCTATCTCGATGCTTCGCGCACGCTCGACTGCGCCCGCGCCATCGCCGGTGCCGGCGCGGACGAACTCGTCGTGCACGCCCGGACGAAGTCGGACGGCTACCGGCCGCCCGCGTATTGGGAACGGATCCCCGAGATCCGCGCGGCGATCCGGATCCCCGTCGTGGCCAACGGCGAGATCTGGACGGTCGCGGATGCCGTCCGCTGCCGCGAGGTCTCGGGCTGCGACGCCCTGATGCTGGGTCGGGGGATGGTCGGCGATCCCGGTCTCGCGCTGGCGATTCGCGCGGGCACCGGTGGTGCCTCCACCGCCCGCATCGACTGGTCCGCGACGCTGCTGCCGCTCCTGAGCCTGTTCTGGCGGCACGTCGTACGCAACGTCGAACCGCGACACCAGGCCGGCCGCCTCAAGCAGTGGCTCAACTATCTGCGGCGCGTCCACCCCGAGGCCGAAGTGGCCTACCGCACGATCCGGAGCATCACGGACCCGTTGCGCATTGCGGCCGCTCTCTTCCCGGGAATCGAGCCGCCGTCACTCCCATTCGGGGATGGCCGGGACCCGCAGGCGGTCAACCTCGGGCAGATCGAAGCCGAAGTGCTCGCGTAACAGGGCGCGCAGTGCCGCACGGTCGGCGAGCTGCAACGTCTGTGACCGCAAACCGGTCCAGACCGTCACGTCGCGATTCATCACCGCGATGCAGCCGTCGTCCGTCATCGCGCGCAGCATCAACCGGTTGACGAACGGCGATGCCGGATGGCCCGAGGTGTAGTGGTTGCCCACCTCGAAATCGGCCGGATTGTCGACTTCCAGCGTCGAGACCCAGGCGTCGACGATCGTTCCGGGGGACCGCACCTTGAGGGTCCAGAACGGCCCGTCCCGGTGCAGCCAATGCGTGCGATCGTCCGCCGGATCGGCGCCGGCGTCGACGACCGGCACCGGACATCGCGGGGCGCGCGAACCGAAACCGGGGTCGACCATGAACGTCCCTTCGGCCAGCGGCACCGTGAGGAACATGTGGGTGCGAGGCGACACGTGCCGCGGGGTGAACAGGGTGACCCGTGCGGTATGGCGGGCCGGCCGGAATCCGAGGTGCTCCAGCGCCGCCGCGAACAGGGTGGCGTGCTCGAAGCAGTAGCCGCCGCGGCGATCCTGCACGAGCTTGCGCTGCAGCCCCGGCAGGTCGAGGGCGATGCGCCGACCCAGCAGAACGTCGAGGTTCTCGAACGGGATGCTCGCCATGTGTGCGGCCAGCAGGCGCGCGAGCGTGCCCCGCGTGACGGGCGCATCGCCGGTCCAGCCGATGCGTTCGAAGTAGGCGTCCCGGTCGAAGCTCGTGGCGGCGCGGTGCGGGCTCATCGGGAATCGAGCATCCGCCGCAGTTCGCCGCTGTCGATCAGGCGCTGGAGATCCGACGCGCCCCCGATGAGCATGCCCTTCACGAAGACCATCGGAAACGTCGGCCACCCGGTCCACATCTTCAGCGCGTTGCGGCGCCGCCACTGGCCGAAATAGCTGCCGTAGCCGAGGTAGGCGTGAGCAATGCCGGCGGCCCGCAGCGCCTGCCTCGCCCGCCACGGGAACGGGTTGAGGGCCATGCCCACGACGACCACATCGTGCGACGAGATGGCGGCCTCGACCTCGCGGAGGATCCCGCCGGGGTGGCTCGCCACGCGGTCGCGAATGGCCGGGTGCAGGCGTGTTTCGGGGAGGATGGGCCGCGGCATGTCAGTGGCGCCCGGCCGCCCGAAGCCACTGCGCCCCCCGAGGGGGCAGCGACCGAAGGGAGCGTGGGGGGGTCACGCGAATGCGCCCGGCAGTCCGAAGCCACTGCGCCCCCCGAGGGGGCAGCGACCAACGGGAGCGTGGGGGGGTCACGCGAGTGCGCCCGGCCGTCCGAAGCCACTGCGCCCCCCGAGGGGGCAGCGACCAACGGGAGCGTGGGGGGGTCACGCGAGTGCGCCCGGCCGTCCGAAGCCACTGCGCCCCCCGAGGGGGCAGCGACCAACGGGAGCGTGGGGGATTGATCCGACTGCGCCCGGCCGCCCGACGCCACTGATCGCCGGCGACCCACGGGAGCGCGGGGGATCGCTTCATCCGAGATCCGTGTACTTGGTCGATCGGCCGCGGGACTTCTCCACCGGGTACCTGGCGGCATTGAGGGCGAGCTTCTCCCGTGCCGCGCGGGCGAGATCGATATCCAGCTTGTCGGCGAGACGGATCAAGTACAGTAGGACATCGGCCATTTCGTGGCCGATGTCCATCCGCGCGGCGTCGTCGATCTCGCCGCTGCGGCCGGTCTCGACCCACTGGAAGTGTTCGCCGAGTTCGGCTGCCTCGATCATCACGCTCATCGCGAGGCTCTTGGGGGCGTGGAACTGGTCCCAGTCGCGTTCCGCGACGAAGGCGCGCAGGCGGTCACGCAGGTCGGTGAAGTCGTTGTCGGATGCCATCATTTCGGGAGCCGGATGTGGTCGATGGGGGCGGGACGATCCGGACATTCGACCGGATCTGGATCTTCGATCTGGACAACACGCTGCACGACGCGTCGCCGCACATCTTTCCGCACATGAACAGCGCGATGACGGAGTATGTCGCACGGCATGTCGGTGTGGATACGGACCGCGCGAACGCGCTGCGCGTGCACTACTGGCGACGCTATGGCGCCACGCTCCTCGGGCTGATGCGCCACCACGGGACCGATCCCCGCGACTTCCTCTGGCACACGCACCAGTTCCCGGACCTCCCGGGCATGGTGCTGGGTCATCCGGTGCTGCGGCACGCGCTGCGCCGTCTGCCGGGCCGCAAGATCGTCTTCTCGAACGCGCCGGAGCACTATTGCCTCGAGGTGCTGCGCATCCTTCGCATCCGCGATCTGTTCGACGGCGTGTTCACCATCGAGCACACGCGTTTCCGCCCCAAGCCGGACCGTGCCGGGTTCCTGCGGCTGCTGCGGACCCATGGCCTGCCGGTGCGCCGCTGCGTGATGGTCGAGGACAGCGTCGAGAACCTGCTGACGGCCAAGCGGCTCGGCATGCGGACGATCCTGGTGGCGCCGACGGCCCGCCGGCCGCTGGGCGTGGATCACGTCGTCAGCGACGTGACCCGGCTGCGCGGGCTCCTGCGATCGCTCTGACCCCGGCCAGCGTCCGTCCGGCGGACCGGTTGCGGGAGGCGGGTCGTTCCCGTCTCGCGACCCGTCGCCCTCCCTCGATCGGGTGAAACCGCCGGACTAGCTTTTCGCGCGAGCGGGTGCTAACTTTATAGTTCGTGGGCAGCGCATAGGGAGGAGTCTCCGATGGCACTCAAACCCGGCGAACGCAAGCTGCAGATCCTGCAGACCCTGGCGGGCATGCTTCAGGACCCGGCGGGGGAGAAGATCACCACCGCGGCGCTCGCCGCGAAACTCGATGTCTCGGAGGCCGCGCTCTACCGCCACTTCGCCAGCAAGGCGCAGATGTACGAGGGCCTGATCGCCTTCATCGAAGAGACCGTGTTCGGCCTCATCAACAAGATCACGGCCGAGGAGACGCGGGGGGTCAAGCAGGTCGAGGCCATCATTCCGATGCTGCTGGGCTTCGCCGCCAAGAACCCGGGCATGACCCGCGTCCTGATCGGTGATGCGCTCGTCCACGAGAACGAGCGTCTGCAGGCCCGCATCAACCAGTTGCACGACCGCCTGGAAGCGCAGCTGAAGCAGTCGCTGCGCTTCGCCATCACGCAGGGCGACATCCCGGAGGATCGCGACGTCGCAGCGCAGGCCAACCTCATCGTCGCCTGCATCACCGGGCGCTGGCACCAGTTCGCCAAGAGCCGGTTCAAGCGCAGCCCCATGGAGAACGTCGAGGTCCAGACGCGGCTCCTGATGCCCGCATGAGGCCAGGGAGTTCCGCGACGCTGCTGCGTCGATGGCGGCACGGCGCCCTGGCCGGGTGGCTGCTGCCTTGCGCGGTGATCGGCGTGCTGCTCGCCGCGGTCGACCCGACCTCCCGGCGTCCGTCGGCGCGCGCGTCGGCCTGCGCCTCGCCCGTTCCGGGCTGGCTGTCGGAACGCCTGCAACGGCCGTTGCCCGCCCGGCAGGTCGCGGACGAACGTACCGTGCTCGAGGCGATGTCGCGTTCCGGCAACCGGGCATTCGATCGTCATGTCCTCGCGCGGGTCCTGATGACGGGCAGCGAGGAGCGCTACGAGAACAACGACACCCTTGCCGCTCTCGACGAGGCCGCGCTGGGGCGGCTGCTCCAGGATCTGCCCGTCTTCCAGCGGCTCCAGGCTCGGGTCCGCAATCCCGCTGCGTTCCGCCCGCCCCCGCCTCCGCCCCCATCGCGCCCGCAGGAACTCGCGCCCGAAGCGGCGCCCGAGACGTCCAATGACTTGCTCGAGGCGCTGCGTGAAGCCCCCAAGCCGCCGGCACCCCCGGCGCCCAAGGCGCTTCCCCCGCCGCCCGACCCCTACGCGGATGCCGCGCGGCTCGTGATGGCGTTGCGCGACGAAGGGGCGAAGAGCCGGGCGCTGCTGTCGATGTATGCGGTGCACCCGGAGGCGTTCCAGACCGTGGTCGCGGCGCAGGCCGGGGACGACGGCTTCCAGTCCGCGTTCGAATCCGGGCTCGGGCGCAGCCTGACCGTGGTGCTGCAGGAGGACCTCGCCGAGATCTTCCGGCACGTGTCCGTGCGGCTCGACCAGAAGGGCTATCCCATGCCGCGGCTCGAAGCCCTGGCCGCGGAACGTCCCGACGAACTGCGCCACGTGATCCGCGTGCAGCTCGCCGAGGTCATCGGCGAGAAGCCGCGCCCCGACTGGACCTTCGAAGTCGGCGTGGCAACGCTGCTGGCGCGGCGCGACGTCGGCAACTACGCCTTCGGCACCGTCCTGTCGTCGCTCGATCTCACGCTGAGCGCGTTCGAGACCGCTGTCTCGGGGGAGACGGGGCGGCGGATCTGGTCCACGGACAGTCCGTACTTCGCGAGCCAGTCGCTCGTGCAGGTTCGCCGCTGCCATGGGCCGGTGTGCCTGCCGCCGCCGGGTTCCCCGGCGCGGCGGCCCTGAGGTCCGCGCATGATCGCGGTCATCTTCGAGGTCTGGCCGACGGACGGCCGCATGCAGTCGTATCTCGATCTGGCCGCCGCGCTTCGCCCGGAACTCGAGCGCATCGACGGCTTCCTCTCGATCGAACGGTTCCAGAGCCTGAGCACGCCCGGGAAGATCCTGTCGCTGTCGTTCTGGCGCGACGAAGCGGCCCTACGTGCCTGGCGCAATCTCGCGGAACACCGTGCAGCGCAGGCGCAGGGGCGCGGCGGTGTCTTCTCCGACTATCGCCTGCGGGTGGCGGCCGTCATCCGCGACTACGGCATGACCGACCGCGACGAGGCGCCCATGGACAGCCGCGAAGCCCACGGCGATTCCCGTGATGGCCAGGTGTGAAGGTCTGATCAATGCACGCGGTCGCGACGGCGGTCCTCCGAGCGGATGACGCGAAGGTCCGGGCTGCCGTGTGCTCGACGCACTCCAGGCGCCGACCGACAAAGTCAGCCGCTCGGAAGGCCACGTCCCCGCGAGTTGTGGCTCCAGCGTCACGCCGCCGAGGCGGCATGAGCTTCCACCGCAACTTCGTTGTGGCTCCAGCGTCACGCCGCCGGGGCGGCATGAGCTTCCACCGCAACTTCGTTGTGGCTCCAGCGTCACGCCGCCGGGGCGGCATGAGCTTCCACCGCAACTTTGTTGTGGTTCCAGCGTCACGCCGCCGGGGCGGCATGAGCTTCCACCGCAACTGCGTTGTGGCTCCAGCGTCACGCCGCCCCGGCGGCATGAGCTTCCACCGCAACTGCGTTGTGGCTCCAGCGTCACGCCGCCGGGGCGGCATGAGCTTCCACCGCAACTGCGTTGTGGTTCCAGCGTCACGCCGCCGAGGCGGCATGAGCTTCCACCGCAACTGCGTTGTGGTTCCAGCGTCACGCCGCCGGGGCGGCATGAGCTTCCACCGCAACTGCGTTGTGGTTCCAGCGTCACGCCGCCGGGGCGGCATGAGCTTCCACCGCAACTTCGTTGTGGTTCCAGCGTCACGCCGCCGGGGCGGCATGAGCTTCCACCGCAACTGCGTTGTGGTTCCAGCGTCACGCCGCCGGGGCGGCATGCGCTTCCACCGCAACTTCGTTGTGCCGACAACGGGCGCTGGCGGTGTGGGTCGGTTCGACGGGTCCCATCTCGCCATCGCCTCCCGCCTTGCCATCGTCCGTTTCCGACTGCAACGCGATCCGCGCGATTCGACCTTTCCTAGAAGCGCCAGTCGAACTTGGCACGGAACGTCCGGCCCGGACGCGGGATGACGTGGATCGAGGTCATGTCGTCGAAGCTCGCCGGATCCCCGTACGACGCATTGGCGACGTTGTAGACGCCGAGCGATACGTCGATGCCCGGTGTCACGTCGCGCCCGGCCAGCACGACGTTCGCTGTGACGTGACCCGGCGCCACCGTCCGGTTCGCGGCATACGAATGCGCCACGTATCGCAGCTCCGTCCCCAGGTGCCAGCGGTCGTTCGCGAACGCGTGCCCGAGCCGGAGCTTGGCGAGCTCGGCCGGCGATGACGGCGGGCGCAGGCCGGTGGCTTCGTCGACCGTGCGCTGCCAGGTGCAGCTCGCCCGCACGTCGATCCACGACCAGCGACCCTGGAGTTCGAGTTCGGCGCCCCGGCTGCGCAGGTTCTGCACGTTGCCGTAGACCCAGTTGCCGTCCGCCGGATCGACGTAGGCCTGCACGAGATCGTGAAGATCGGTTTCGAACATCGACAGCAACCCTCGCAATCCCGGCGTGAAGCTGTGTTCGGCGATCAGTTCGAGCGTGCGGGCCCGTTCCGGCTGCAACTGCGGCGCAGGCTTGTACCCCGGTGAGGCGAAGTAGCGCTCGTACAGATTGGGCGCGCGGAACGATTGGCCGTAGATCAGCTTGAACGCCGTTGCGTCGTCCGGCGTGTGGATGACGGCGAGCCGCGGATTCGTCACGCTCGTCCCGGAACGCAGTCGATCGTGCCGGACGACCGCATTGAGGCGCCAATGCTCCGCCAGGCGCATGTCGTCCTGCGCGAAGAACGCGAGGCTGCCGGTGGAGCGCTGCCCGTCGAAGCACGGCTGTGACTGCGGCACGGACGTGCATCCGGCATAGCCGCCCGCCGGATCGATGTCGAAGTTGCGCATCTCCGCACGCGTGACCGTCACGTACTCCACGCCGGCGCTGACCCGGTGACGTTCGTCGAGGCGGAAGTCCACGCGGGCGTCGGCGCCCCACCAGTGCGTGTCGACCAAGTCGGTGTTGAGCGTGATCGGCGGCACGTCGTAGGGATAGGTTCCGTCGTACCGGTAGCCGGCGCGATAGAGCTGTGCGCGGACGCGTGTGCGGTCGTCGAGCGCCTTGTCGTATTGCAGGTCGAACCACTGCATCGCGTCACGGGTCTGCAGCCGGTTGTCGTTGAACACCGTGCTGTACAGGCCATGACCGGCGTGCTTGCCCCGGGCGCCGTCGACGAACTGGAATCGGAAGTCGCCGTACGACAGGGACAGGAAGAGCTGGCGCAGGCGTTCCGCGTCGGCGTTCCGGACCACGCCCGGGCCGAGGACCGGATCGGATGCGAGTTCGGGAAAGCTCAGCGTCGTGCGGCCGTCGCTCTTCTGTCCCGAGATCGAGGCCACCATCGCCAGTCCGGACGCGAAGGTGCGCCCGAACGAGGCCCGGCCGGTGCGCGTGTCGAACGAGCCTGCCGCGCCGGAGACCTCCATGCCCTGGAAGGATTCGGCTCGCCGCGTGATCACGTTGACCACACCCAGAACGGCACCGCTGCCGTAGAGCGACGAGCCCGGTCCGCGGATGATCTCGATGCGGTCGATCAGGTCGACGTCCACCGGGAACTCGCCCCCGACGGGGGCCGCGGAGAAGACCGGATCATTGACGCGCACGCCGTCGACCACGAGCAGGAAGCGCGAGTTGTAGTCGCCGGCGAGATTGAAGCCGCGAACCCCGAGGAAGTCGTAGTTCAGATTCGTGGTTTCGTAGAAGCCGCGCTCGCCGCCGAGCGCTTCCCCGAGCCGCCGGTAACCGAAGCGGCGGATGTCTTCCGCCGTGATCACCGTCACCGCCGAGGCCGCATCGCTCGCCTTCTGATCGAAGCCGCTGACGCCCTGGACGGTCGGAACCTCGATCCGGAGCAGTTCCTCGAGCGACAGATCGAAGACATGGGGCGTCGCGCCGCCGGTCACAGGGACCCCCAGACCCGCTGCATACAGCAGCGCAATCGCTTGCGCGCGGAGGCGGGTTCCAGGAACGGGCATGGGCAGTGTGGCAGTCGACAACGTGGCTGGGTCGGGTTCAGGGGAAGATCGATCCATGCGCGCACGGTCGCGTGTATCGATCGGACCTTCCCTCGCAATGCCGTCGGTCCCGTCCTTGCCGGGTCGGGCCGAAGGGGGGACGTCTCGAACAGGAGGGCGCGAGACGGCGCGCCTCGCAGGGTCTTTTCGGCGCCCGCGCCGCGGCCTTGAGATCGGTCGCGGCGGCGCGCTATTCCCTGTCAGCCCGGTTTGGCATACTCGGGCGAGACGTTCCTCGGACACCGCCTGCCCATGCCGTTGCCCACCGATCCCGTGCCCGTCCCGGCCGTGCCCCTCTGGCTGGGCGCCGGGGGGCTCGTCCCGTTCGTCGTGCTCGCGGGCGGCTTGTGGGTCACACCGCGGGATTACCACCCGGTGATCCACGACTGGCTGCGCACGTATGCGGCCATCGTCCTGTCCTTCATCGGCGCGATCCACTGGGGCGTGGCGATGGCGCACCGGGACATGGCCGAGCAGGACCGGTCGGTGGTGATGGGCTGGAGCGTCGTGCCTGCTCTCGTCGCCTGGATCGGTCTGCTGATGCAACTGCGCACCGGGCTCGTGCTGACGGCGGCGATGTTCGTGCTCCAGTACACGATGGATCGGCAGCTCGCCGGCCGTTTCGGCCTGCCGGGCTGGTATCTGCGCCTGCGCGGCGGGCTCACGGCGGTCGTCGTCGCGTGCCTCATGACGGCGGCGATCCGATAGGACGGACCGGGTGGACAAACAGACACGCAAGCGCATTGCCCGCTTCATCGCGCCCTACCGGGTCGACGACGGCCGCAGGTTCCGGCTGAGGGACATCGATCCGGCCGACACGGGCGGTCTCGGGCAGGCGGACGAGGTCCGGGACGATGCCCGGGCCTGGCTCGCGCAGACGACCACATGGCTCAGCGAGGCCCAGGAGAAGCTCTTCGCCCAGGACAAGTGGGCCGTGCTCCTGGTCTTCCAGGCAATGGACGCCGCCGGCAAGGACGGCACCATCGAGCACGTCATGTCCGGCGTGAATCCGCAGGGGTGCCAGGTCACCTCGTTCAAGGTGCCCACGAGCACGGAACTCGATCACGACTTTCTCTGGCGCGCGAATCTGGCGTTGCCGGAACGCGGGCGGATCGGCATCTTCAATCGTTCGTACTACGAGGAAGTGCTCGTGGTCCGGGTGCATCCCGAATTGCTCGGGAGGCAGAAGCTCCCGCCGGAGGTGCTCGACAAGCGCGTCTGGAAGGAGCGATACGAGGACATCGGAGCGTGGGAGCGGTACCTGACCCGCAACGGGGTCGCCATCCGCAAGTTCTTCCTCCATGTCTCGAAGGAGGAACAGCGGCAGCGGTTTCTCGATCGCATCGACGACCCGGCGAAGAACTGGAAATTCTCGGGTCAGGACGTTCTCGAGCGGGCGCACTGGGATGCCTACATGACGGCGTTCGAGGATGCGATCCGGGCGACGGCGACGTCCCATGCGCCGTGGTTCGTCGTCCCGGCCGATCACAAGTGGTTCACGCGGGCGGTCGTCGCGGCCGCCATCGTCGATCTGATGGAAGGGCTGGGGCTCGCCTATCCCGAACTCGATGCGACGCAGCGCGAGGCGCTTGCCGGCTTCCGCCGGAAGCTCGCGGCGCCCGCGCCCGAACGCCCGTCGCGCAAGCGGTCACGCCCATGAACGTCGCCGCCGAACGCCACCACAAGTTCCTCGAACTCCTCGCGAGCTGCGACACGCTCGAACCGATTCCGATGGCGGTCGTCCATCCCTGCGACGAAAGCGCCATCGAAGGCGCGGTGACCGCCGCGCAACGCGGCCTGATCACCCCGGTGCTGGTCGGTCCGGCCGCGCGCATCCGCTCGGCTGCGGCGCGTGCCGGGGTGGCGATCGATGGCCTGGTGCTCGTGGAGACGCCGCACAGTCATGCTTCCGCCGCGAAGGCCGTGGAACTCGTGCGGCAGGGGCGCGTCGAGGCCGTGATGAAGGGCAGCCTGCACACGGACGAGCTGATGGCCGAGATCGTCGATCGCGATTCCGGTCTGCGCACCGCGCGACGCATCACGCACTGCTTCGTGATGGATGTGCCGTCGTATCCGCAGCTTCTCATCATTACCGATGCCGCGGTCAACATCGCGCCGACCCTCGACGACAAGGTCGACATCGTGCAGAACGCGATCGATCTCGCCCGGGTGCTGGGCATCGGCGAGGTCCGGGTGGCGATCCTGTCCGCGATGGAGACCGTGTCGTCCAAGGTGCCGTCCACCATCGAGGCGGCCGCGCTCTGCAAGATGGCGGACCGCGGTCAGATCACCGGCGCCGAACTCGACGGCCCGCTCGCGCTCGACAACGCCATCGACCTCGATGCCGCCGAGATCAAGCACATCCAGTCCCGGGTGGCGGGCCGCGCCAACGTGCTGGTCGTGCCCGACCTGGAAGCCGGCAACATGCTCGCGAAGAGCCTCTCGTTCATGGCCCAGGCCGACGCGGCGGGCGTCGTGCTCGGCGCGCGCGTGCCCGTCGTGCTCACGAGCCGCGCCGATACGGTGATGTCGCGCCTCGCCTCCTGTGCCCTGGCCGTGCGCCTCGCCGTGGCCCGCCGCGAAGGCCGCGCGCGACCGCTCGCCTGATCCGATGCGCGAGGCCCTGCTGGTCCTGAATGCCGGGTCGTCCAGTCTCAAGTTCTCGGTCTTCGTCGCCGCGGCGGACGGCCTCGCGCTGTCGTCCCACGGACAGATCGAAGGTCTGACGACGCGGTCGCACTTCACCGAAGCGGGGGCCGATGGCCGGCTTCGCGACGAGCGCCTGTTCGACGGGGCGCTGGGCCACGAAGCGGCGACCGAATTCCTGCTCGAGCGCCTGCTCGCACTGCCGGATCTCGCCTTGCGTGCCGTCGGACATCGGGTGGTGCACGGCGGGTCGGCGCACGCCGCGCCCGTGCTCGTCGACGGCGACGTGCTCACCGTCCTGGAGGCGCTGATCCCGTTGGCGCCGCTGCACCAGCCGCACAACCTGGCCCCGATGCGCGTGCTGCGTGCGCGCGCGCCCGGATTGCCGCAGGTCGCCTGTTTCGATACCGCCTTTCACCGGACCCGGCCCGAACTCGAGCAACGCTACGCGCTGCCCGAGTCGATCACGCGGCAGGGCGTGCACCGATACGGCTTTCACGGCCTCTCGTACGAATATGTGGCGCAGCGCTTGCCGGCGCTCGACGCCCGTGCCGCGGCGGGACGGACGGTCGTCCTGCATCTCGGCAACGGCGCGAGCATGTGTGCCCTGGCGGCCGGCCGCAGCGTTGCCACGACGATGGGGTTCACGGCACTCGACGGATTGCCGATGGGCACCCGCAGCGGACAGCTCGATCCCGGCGTCGTGCTCTACCTGATGGACCACGGGAGGATGGATGCGCGCGCGATCGAACACCTGCTCTATCACGAGTCGGGGTTGCTGGGCGTCTCCGGCGTGTCCAGCGACATGCGATCGCTCGAGGCGAGTGCGGATCCGCGGGCGGCGCTTGCCATCGATCTGTTCGTCTACCGGATCGGTCGCGAACTCGGTTCGCTTGCCGCGGCGCTGGGCGGACTCGATGCGATGGTGTTCACCGCCGGGATCGGCGAACACAGCGCCCGGGTGCGTGACGGCGTGTGCCGGCGGGCCGCATGGCTCGGCGTCCGGCTCGACGAAGCCGCCAACCGGCGCCATGGGCCGCGCGTCAGTGCACCGGACAGTCCGGTGGCGGTGTGGGTCGTTCCCACCGACGAGGAGCGGATGATCGCGCAGCACGTTCGAACGCTGATCGCATCGTGACGACCGGCACGCTCGTCTGGCGGGCGCCGGCCATCGCCTTCCGGGCCGATCCGTTTGCCGTACCGCCGGCGGACGCGCTCGTCCACGAGCCGGATGCGATGCTGGTCGTGCGCGACGGCCGGATCGTCGAGTTCGGTGCGGCGGAAGTCGTCCGCCGGACGCTCGCGCCCGACGTGGGCGTCGAACACTTCCCGAACGGCCTGCTGCTGCCGGGGTTCATCGACACCCACGTCCACTACCCGCAGCTCGGTATCGTCGGCGCGTCCGGTCAACCGCTGCTCGGCTGGCTGTCGCGTTTCACGTTTCCGGCGGAGCGCGCGTTCGCGGACCCCGTGCATGCCGGCGAGGTCGCGCGCCGCTTCATCGCCGAGTTGCAGCGGCACGGCACGACCACCGCGATGGTGTTCGGTACCGTGCATGCCGGTTCTGCCGACGCGTTGTTCGAGGCGGCCGAACCGTCCGGGCTGCGCATCATCGGCGGCAAGACGCTGATGGATCGCAACACGCCGCCGGGACTCTCCGACACCGCGCAGTCGGGCTACGACGCGTCGAAGCGGCTGATCGAGCAGTGGCACGGACGCGGCCGGCTCGGCTACGCGATCACGCCCCGCTTCGTGGCGACCAGTTCCCCCGCCCAGCTCGACGCTGCGGCCGCGCTCTGGCGCGAGTTCCCCGGCACCTGGCTGCAGTCCCACGTGTCGGAGAACCTCGACGAAGTCGCGTGGGTGCATCGCCTGTTCCCGGAAGCGATCGACTACGTCGACGTGCTCGACCGGTTCGGCCTGCTGGCACCGCGGGCCGTGTACGGACACGGCATTCATCTGAGCGATCGCGAGCGTCGGCGCCTCGGCGAGACCGGGACTGCGATCGCCCATTGCCCGACCTCCAATCTGTTCCTCGGCAGCGGCCTCTTCGATCTCGCCGCGATGCAGCGCTCGACACCGCGGGTGCCGGTAGCGCTCGCCACCGACGTGGGCGCCGGCACGACCTTGTCGATGCTGCACACGATGGGGGCGGCCTGCCAGATCGCTCAGCTCCGGAGACACCCGATGACGCCCTCGCAGGCGCTGTGGCTCGCCACCGGCGGCGCGGCCCGCGCCATCGGGCTCGGCGACGTGACGGGCAACCTGCGCGCAGGACTCGACGCGGACGCGGTGCTGCTCGATCGAGGGGCGACGCCATTGCTCGCATGGCGTTCGGCTCTCGCCGAGGATGCGGAGTCGTTGCTGGGTGTGTTGATGACGCTGGGCGATGACCGGACCGTGGGCGGCGTGCTGGCGGGCGGCCGTGTGGTCAAGCGCCCGTCCGGCAGCGGCGGCGTGCCCGATCCCGGTTCCTGACCTTCCCCGGCATCGACGGGCGCGCGCGGTCCGCGTGACTGCGGTTCGTCCGCCGGGGCGCCACGATCGGGCATGCCGGCCGGTCGTCGCCGTGGCCGTGCGCGCCGACATGCGACGGCGCAAGGCGACCCCGGAACGTGGCCGAGTCGAGCGGGGCGTCCATCGCGCCGGGGATGACCGGCATCGCTGCGCTGTCCGTGACTTCCACGAGGGCGATCGCGGCCGAGTCGGCCGCCCGGGCAATGCGGCTGGCCGCGCCGAAGGCCTGTCCGCTGCGCAGCGGCGGGAACATCGTCATCGCATCGCCGGAGCGGAACGCGAGGACTGCGGCGACCGCGATGGTCGTGCCGTTGCTCCGGCCGAGCGCCGATCCCGGGGCCATGCCCGCAATCTCCCCCATGGCACGGCCCGACAGGCCATGGAGCGTCGTCATCGATGCCGTTCGCTGCAGGGCGAGCACTCGCGGTGCGTGCAGGCGCGCGACGCATGGAGGTGACGGTTCGCGTGGTGTGCGTGCACGGACGACGGGTGCATGGCGGTTCTCCCGGATGCGTTGAAGAGGCGACCATCCTCGACCTTCTTACGATGCCAAGGTCAAGCCCGTTCGTCGAACCGGGCGGCGCAGGTCCGGTTGCGTATGATTGGACCCGTTGCCCGCTCCGTCACACCCCCGCCCGCCCATGCCCGCTGCCCGTCGCAAGTCCGTCCGTCCGCCCGCGCTCACGCAACTCGGCAGCGCCACGCCGCTGCCCGCATCGCCCGAGACGGCGGTGCTGGAGCGTGTGCCGAATCCGCATCCCGATGCACGCTACGTTGCCCGCTTCACGGTGCCGGAGTTCACGTCCCTCTGCCCGATCACGGGGCAGCCGGATTTCGCGCATCTGGTCATCGACTACGTGCCCCATCGCTGGCTCGTCGAGAGCAAGTCGCTCAAGCTGTACCTGGGGTCGTTCCGCAACCACGGCGCCTTCCACGAGGACTGCACGATCGCCATCGCCAAGCGGCTGCGCGATCTGCTCGCGCCCCGCTGGCTTCGCATCGGCGGCTACTGGTTTCCGCGCGGCGGCATCCCGATCGACGTCTTCTGGCAGACGGGCAAAGTGCCCGCCGGCGTGTGGGTCCCGGATCCCGGGGTACTGCCGTACCGGGGGCGGGGCTGACGCCGCGGTCCGCGTACCGGCGCTCCCGGCCTGATTGCACAGGCGCTTGAACCGTGGCCTTGATGCTGTTCACCGATTTCGGTGCGAACGACCTGTACGTCGGACAGGTCGAGAGCGTGTTCGACCGCTACGCCCCCGGCGTTCGCGTCATCCATCTGCTGAACGAGGCGCCCGCATGCAACGTTCCGCCGTCCGCGCACTTGCTGGCTGCGCTCGCGGGTCAGGTGCCGCGCGGACACGTGTTCCTCGGTATCGTGGATCCCGGCGTCGGAACCTCGCGCAGCGGCATCGTCGTTCGCGTCGACGGCCGGACCTACATCGGGCCGGACAACGGCCTGTTCTCGGTGCTCTGGCAGCGGGGAACGGTGAAGTCGGTCTGGCGAATCACGTCGCATCCGCCGGGCGTGTCGGTGTCGTTCCATGGCCGGGACGTGTTTGCGCCCATGGCGGCCGCGGTCGCGACCGGGGAGTTCCCGAACGAGAACGTGATGGCCGTTCCGGCACCGGACGTGCTGCTGCCCGGTGACGACCTCGCCGAGATCATCTACATCGACCACTACGGCAATGCGTTCACGGGATTGCGGGGCGCAGGCCGGCCGGCCGAGCGCACGCTGCGCTGGGGCGACATCGACGTTCCGCACGCACGCGTCTTCGGGGAGGCTTGTCCCGGTCGTGCATTCTGGTACGTGAACAGCCTGGGCCTGGTCGAGATCGCCATGCCCGGCACGAGCGCGGCCGGGCGGCTGGGCATGCAGATCGGTCAGGCAGTGGGGTGGGGGTAGCGAGCGTCGATCGCGAGGCTTGCGCACGGTCCCGTCTCGGGCGGATGCTCCCGGCATCGGGGCCGCGCGACGCCCGCCCGTCCAGGAGAACGCCATGCTCAAGATCGAGAATCACCGCCTCGTCGGCGACCGGGTCACGTTCCGGGAAACGCCCAATCATGGCGGCGTCCTGAAGGCGCGCTATCTCGTCATGCACTACACCGCGGGCAGCTCGCTGCAGAGTTCCGTCACGTCGCTCTGCACCCGCAAGCCGTCGGGCAACGCGTCGGCGCACCTGGTGCTGGGCCGGGATGGCGCGATCGTGCAGCTCGCTCCCTTCGACGTGGTGACGTGGCATGCCGGCATCAGCCAGTGGAACGGGCAGTCCGGCCTCAACAACTTCTCCGTCGGCATCGAGATGGACAACGCCGGCATCCTGAAGCGTGTCGGCAGCAAGTTCGTCGCCTGGTTCGGCAAGGAGTATCCGGAGAGCGAGGTCGTGCTGGCGGCGCACAAGCACGGCGGCGGGGTGCAGCCCTGGCACGCCTACCCCGAGTCCCAGATCGCACGCGCGCTCGAACTCGCGGAGTTGCTGGTGGAGCACTACGGTCTGGAGGATGTGCTGGGTCACGAGGACATCGCGCCGGGACGCAAGACCGATCCCGGTCCGGCGTTCCCGCTGGAGGCGATCCGCAGCCGGGCGCTCGGTCGCGACGAGGACGAACCGCCGCACTACGTCGTGACCGCGACCTCGCTCAACATCCGCAAGGGGCCGGATGCTTCATTCGAACCGGTGGCCCCCGCGCTCAGGAAAGGTACCGGCGTCACCCTGCTCGAGGCCGGAGCGCGCTGGAGCAAGGTCGAGGTCGACGGGCCGACCGACATCGAAGGCTGGGTGAACAATGCGTTCATCGAGAAGGTCGCTTCCGGTGCCTCGGGGACCCGGGCGATCGCCCCGAAGAAGCCGACGAACCGGGCCCCGAACCGCAGCGGCCCCGCAACGGCCGGACGCGGGTCGACGACACGCAGGAAATCCCCTTGATGGGAGAGGTTGCATCCTGCCGGACCATGGGCGCTCATCGCCCCGCGACAGCACCGTCGTCCGTCGGATTCGGTCACCGCTCGCCAGCCGCGTCCGGCTTGCCGGTCGCGTCCCAGTGATCGTGTCGCTCCCGCCGCTCCTGGCGGTAGTTGGTCACTTCGAGGCGGATGCCGTCCGGATCCTCGAAGAAGGTCGCGACGTAGTCCGGGGCATAGTCCGGGTGACGCGCCGCTGCCGTGGCCGCGATGCCGGCATCCTGCAATTTCGTCGCGATGGCGGCGACGTCCTCGACGGTTTCCACCCGCAGGCACAGGTGGTGGATTCCCGGTGCATAGGGATCGTGCCCCGCTGCGACGCGCGCGGGCCGCAGGACGATGCCGAAGTGCCGGTTGTAGTACTGGACGTGCGGATCGCCGTTCAGGGCGAAACGGTTCTTGCGGAATGCCATCGCGTCGATCAGCACGCGATCGTAGAAGGACGCCGACCGGTCGAGATCCGACACGCTGAGGTAGAGATGGTCGATGCCGATGATTTCCAAGGTGAGGCCGCTCCCGATCGGAAGTTGTTGACGGTGCCACCGGGCCGTGGCCCGAGTGCGACGAAGGCCCGCCGTCCGCGGCGGGATCACTGCATCGAGTGCAGCCCCACCAGGTTGCCCTCGGAGTCGATGACGAGCGCGATGTAGCCGTAACCGCCGATGGACTTCTTGGGTGTCTCGATGCGGCCGCCGGCCTTCACCGCACGTTCGGCCACGACACCGCAGTCCGTGCACCGGAAATAGACGAGCGTTCCGCCGCCGCCCGACGCGACCCCGGGCAGCCGGATCAGCGCCCCCCGCGCGCCGTGGCCGACCGGGTCCATCGGAAAGGCCCACATGTCGAATTCCGTGGCGTCCAGTTTCGTGAGCGGGACCCCCAGCATGGCTTCGTAGAAGGCCCGCGCGCGGGTCATGTCCTGAACGTAGATCTCGAACCAGCCGACCGGATTGTGCATGGGGGAAATCTCCCGTGGGAGCGGCGCCGGGCCGCACGGATGCGCGAAGCCTGACCCGGGATGGACTCGGGGCGTTGAACGCAGCGGCGGCGCTGCGCGGCGTGAACATGGATAGCATGCCTCCGACGAGGGGGCGCGGGAAGACGCCGCGGGGCGGCACCCGGGGCCGGATCGCGTGTCGGTCCCGAGACCGCCGGGAACCGTTCGTTCGAAACGCCATGAAGATCTGCCCGGTGCTGCCGATAAGCCTGTGAACCATGGAGGAGGGCACCGGCAGCCGGTCTTGCGGGCACCGGGCGACTCCTTCCGTACAGGAGCACCGAATCATGACCCGAAGACCGGGAACACCCGCAGCGCCGCGCAAGCGCCTTGCCGAGGCATCGCGCCGGCGACCAGTCCCGGGACACGGACGCCGATCGGCCTGTGGGTTCGTCCGGTCGGGGATCCTCCGTCGTCGCAACGTCGTTCGACACGCTTCGTCTCTCACGACAACGTCATTTTCCACCCGCGCGCCGCGCGTCCCCTCACGGCCTGCCACGCATTACTGGGCAGGGGAGGCGCGGTCGTGATAGCTTTCGACAGAGACGCACGCAGAGGTTCCGCCGCCGCCTGTCGTGTCCAGTCAATTTCCCGGTGATCCCCGTCATGTATCTGTCTGCGCGCGACATCGAACGCATGGAAGGCACGGAGAAGGTGCACTTCCTCAATCCCAACGCCGTCCGGGTCGACAAGTCGCTCGGCGACGCGACCGGCCTGCGAAGCATCGGCGTCCATCTCGTCACCATCCAGCCCGGCTTCCGTTCCGCCGAGCTGCACGTCCATCTGTACGAGGACGAGTGCATCTACATCCTGTCCGGGCACGGCACCGCCGTGCTGGGCGATGCCACGGTGCGGTTGTCGCCCGGCGATTTCATCGGTTGCCCAGCGCGGGGCGTCGCGCACGAGTTGATCAACGATGGTGTCGAGCCGCTCGTGTGTCTGGTGATGGGGCAACGGCTGGACGGCGACGTGGTCGACTTCCCGCGCGTGGGCAAGCGGTTGTATCGCCATGGCGGCGAATGGGATCTGGTCGACGTCGGCACGGTGGAAAGACCCGCGCAGTCGGTCCTGCCGCAGGCTCCCATCCCGGTGTCCATGCCGGTCCCGGTGACCGGCGGCGCGACGCGCGTCGGCGAGCCCGGCGCATCGACCGGCGCGGCCTTCCGTCTGGTTCCCATCGGTGACGGCGGTCGTCCGCTGGAAGCGATTCCCAATCTCCCGCGAGAGGCCGCCAATGCCTGCCAGGCGTCCGCCGACCTGTATCGGCTGGTCGGCTTCGTGAGCCCGTGGATCGGCTATCTGGCCATGGTCGACGGGCAGTGCGTCGGCACGTGCGCCTTCAAGGCGCCGCCTCGCGCCAATCGCGCCGAGATCGCCTACTTCACCTTCCCCAACTACGAGGGGCAGGGGTACGCCACCGCGATGACGCGGGCACTGATGAACATCGCCTTCGATGCGCACCCCGGCATCCTGCTGGTGGCGCACACGCCCGCCGAGGAGAACGCGGCCAACGCGGTCCTGAAGAAGCTGGGCTTCCACCTCGCGGGGCGCGGACACGATGCCGATCAGGGCGAAGTGTGGGAGTGGACGCTGCAGACGGCGGCCTCCTGACGACAGGGAAGGCCGCGAACCCGGATCCGTGAATCCGGGTCCTCGAAAGACAAAGCCCGCCTGTGCGGGCTTTGTCTCTTCCGGTGGTCCGTTTCCCGTGCCGCGACGTCGGCGGCTGCCCGGGTGAAATCCTCGGCGAATTCGTCGATTCGACGGTTTCCCGACGACGGCCGACGAGCGAGTCCGCGTCGCGCCCGCCGGATCACCGATCACCGCATCTCAGTCCTCGTCCTCCACGCGTCGATGCCGGTACTCGGCCACGAGCTGCTGCTGCAGGGACGGCGGCGCCGGGTCGTAGTGGCTCAACGTGATCGTGTAGGCCCCGTGTCCCCCCGTCATCGCCTTCAGGCGTGATCCGTAGTTCTCCACCTCGGCCAGCGGGACGAGACCGCTGACCGCCGTGACGCCGCCGGCAAGCCCTTGGGTTCCCGTGACCTGCCCGCGCCTCGACGCCAGATCGCCCGTGATGTCGCCCATGTGGGACTCGGGAGTGGTGATCTCGATATGCACGATCGGTTCGAGCAGGACGGGCTCCGCCTTGGCGATGGCGTCGAGGAAGGCCTTGCGCCCTGCGGCGACGAAGGCCACCTCCTTGGAGTCGACGGGGTGGTGCTTGCCATCGTGCACGGTGACGCGCACATCGTGCAGCGGCGTGCCGGCGAGCGGTCCGCCGCCGAGCACCTGTTCCACGCCCTTGCGCACCGCGGGGATGTATTGCGTGGGGATCACGCCGCCCTTCACGGCATCCGCGAACTCGAATCCGGCGCCGCGCGGCAGCGGTTCGATCCGCAGATGGACCTCGCCGAACTGGCCGGCACCGCCCGTCTGCTTCTTGTGGCGGTGATGGCCTTCCGCCGCCACCGTGATCGTCTCCCGGTAGGGCACGCGCGGCAGGCGCGTCTGGACGTCCACCTTGTACTGCTGCGCCATCCGGTCGAGCACGGCACGCAGGTGCAGTTCGCCCAGTCCCCGGATGACGGTCTCGTTCTGCACCGGATCGTGATCGACATGCAGGCTCGGGTCCTCGGCGGCCAGTTTGTGCAGCACGTCGGAGAGCCGCTGTTCGTCGCCGCGCCGCTTCGGTTCGATCGCGAGGCCGTGCATCGGCGTCGGGAAGTCGAGCGGCCGCATGTGGATGCGGTCCTCGTCGTGGGAATCGTGCAGCACGCAGTCGAACTCGATCTCGTCCACTTTCGCCACGGCGGCGATGTCGCCGGGCAGACAGCGATCCACCTCGACGTGATCCTTGCCTTGAAGCATGAACAGATGGCCGACCTTGAACGGCTTCTTCCCGTCGCCGACGTAGAGCTGCGTGTCGCGCGAGAGCGTGCCCTGATGCACCCGGAAGATGCCGAGCTTGCCGACGAACGGATCGACCACCACCTTGAACACGTGAGCCAGCACGTGCCTGGACGGGTCGGGCGCCGAACGGAACTCGATGGCGCTCTCGCCCTCGCCCTTCACGAACAGCGGCGGATTGCCTTCGGTCGGGTTCGGCAGCAGATGCTCGAAGATGTCGAGCAGTTCCGGAATGCCGGCGCCGGTGCGGGCCGAGACGAAGCACACGGGGATGAGGTGGCCTTCGCGCAGCGCGGCCTCGAAGGGGGCGTGCAATTGCTCCGGCGCGACTTCTCCCTGCTCCAGATACAGCGACATCAGGTCCGAATCGACTTCGACGACCTGGTCGACGATCTGCCGGTGCGCATCGGCGACCGACGAGAAATCGGATTCGCCGGCAGGGTTGAAGAAGCAGTCGACGACGCGCGTGCCGCCGCCCGCCGGGAGATTCATCGGCAGGCATTCCTTGCCGAAGGCGTTGCGCAGGTTGTCGAGGAGCGCGGGCAGATCGATGTGCTCGGCATCGATCTTGTTGATCACAATGAGCCGGCACAACTTGCGCTGTGCGGCCCATTGCATCATGCGCGTGGTGACGAGTTCGATGCCGGCCTGCGCGCTGATCACGATGGCCGCGGTTTCCACGGCATCGAGTGCTCCGAGCGCCTGACCGGCGAAATCCGGAAATCCAGGCGTGTCGAGCAGATGCATGCGCGTCCCCGCATGCTCGAAGTGCATCACGGACGTCCGCAGCGAGTGCTGCGCCTGTTTCTCCAGAGGGTCGAAGTCGCTGACGGTGGAGCCGCGTTCGATGGTGCCTCGCGACGGGACGGCGCCGGCGTGATGCAGCAGGGCTTCGGCGAGTGTTGTCTTGCCGGCAGCTCCGTGTCCGACGAGAGCCACCGTCCGTATCGACTCTGTGGCGACATTCGCCATGATTCCCTCCCCGTGTGTTCGTTGACACGGTCGGCCCCGCGGCCTTTCCGGGGGCCGGTTGCGTGATGAAACAACGGTACACCCGACGGCGCCGGGCGTCACCCCGGCCCGTCAAACGAATTCGGAAAGGCGCGGATGTCCCGCGTTCTCCTACTGCGGTCGCAGGGGCTCGATGGCTTGCTCGTCGGCCGTGCCGTCCAGCGAGCGAACGTGCCAGGCCATCGACTTGGGGCGGTTCGCGACGGCGCGGTGGAACACGCCGTCGACGAAATGCAGGCCGACGCCATCGTCCGCGGCGTAGCCCGTCTTCACCTGGCCGCCCGCGACCATCGCCTGGAAGGTCGGGCGCCTGTCCTTCTCGCTGTCGTAGTGCGGGCAATTGCTGCCCGGCACGAAGCCGAGGCAAGGCAACGCGGTGAGCGGTCCGGCGATGGAATCGGTGATGCCCTGTTCGAACCAGCAGATGGAGCCTGCGCTCGACCCGCCCATCGGCGTGCCGCGCTCGTAGGCCTGACGCAGGATCGTGTCGAGTCCCCAGTCACGCCAGATCGCGAGCATCGTGCGCGTGTTGCCACCGCCCACGGCGATGGCATCGTGCTCCAGCACGAACTCGTCGAGCTTCTGCGGCGTGCGCTTGAAGAAAGGTAGTACGTTCGGGATACAGCCCAGCCGGGTGAATGCCTGGTAGAACCGCAGCTGATAGGCCTCGTGATCGCCGCTCGCGGTGGGGATGAACAGCACGCGCGGCGCTTCGCGTCCGGTCAGTTCCTTGAAGTAGCGCTCCAGGTGCAGGTTGTTGTCGGGGTCGGCGAGGAAGGCGCCGCCCATGGCGAAGACGTGTTTCGTGACGGGCATGGGGAGTCGGGGAGAGGAGGAGGAGAGGGGATTCTAGCGGGCGCGTGCACCGGATCGCGCGGAACGACCGGGGCAGTGCCGGAGACAGGCCAGGCCGGTACGGAAGGCGCGTTCCAGGAACGGCACGGATGTCGCGCACGAGGGCGGTTCGCACGCCGGGCGATCGACGGCGGCGATGTCGGGCGCGAGCGGGTCTCCTCGGGACGAAAGTCACGGAGACTATATCGAATGGCGATAGACTTAGTCGAAGTCGTATTGTCAATGACCGGCCTTTGCAGGCTGCATCGCTTGGAGCAGACCGATCGCAATGCCGCCGTCGCCCGCAACATTCAAGCACTGCCGATGCCGGATGGGACCGCACAAGGATCCTGCCGAGCCATGACTTCGCACGGCGAAGCTCGGCGCTGATGTCATGGAGAACGAATCGATGAACGATGCGTACCCGGCCGGCCCGGCGGACGTTCCTGCGGATCTGACGGTCGCCACCGCGGCCTACCGGCGACGCGCCTGGATCGCACTCGGCAGTCTCGCCGTCTTCGTGGTGCTGTACACGTTGCTGGCGGCCTGGTTCACCTGGTCCGCCTATCGGTTGATCGGCATGGCGATCGCAGGCAGCCGGGACGGGTTCCTGTACGTGATCGCGGGCCTGGGCGCAGCCTTCCTCGCCGTGTTCATGCTCAAGGCACTGGTGTTCCTGCGCAAGGGGGAAGCGCCCGACGCGGTCGAAGTGAACGCTGCGGAGCAGCCTCGGCTCTTCGAGTTCATTCACCGTCTGGCCGACGACGCGGGCGCCCCGCGGCCGCATCGGGTGTTCCTGTCCGCGCGCGTGAATGCGGCCGTGTTCTACGACCTTTCGCTGCTCAATCTCATCGTGCCGTCGCGCAAGAACCTCGAAATCGGTCTGGCCCTGGTCAACGTGCTCACGCTGAGCGAGCTCAAGGCGGTCCTCGCGCACGAGTTCGGCCATTTTGCGCAGCGGACCATGGCCGTGGGGAGTTGGGTGTACATCGCTCACCAGATCGCGGCCCACATCGTCGCGAAGCGCGACTTCCTGGACAGGATCCTGCGGTACTTGTCACACATGGATCCGCGCATCGCGTGGGTCGGGTGGCTGCTGTCGCTGATCGTGTGGTCGATCCGCTCGCTCATGGATTCACTGCTGCGCGTCGTCCTCCTGGCCCAGCGCGCGCTGTCCCGACAGATGGAGTTCCAGGCGGATCTGGTCGCGGTGTCGCTCACGGGCAGCGACGAGTTGGTGCATGCCCTCCACAAGCTGCACGCGGCGGATGACGCGTGGGGCCGCACACTGGGGTTCCTGCATTCGGAGGCGGCGCAGGGTCGCCGGCCGCACGATCTGTTCGCGGTGCAGTCGTGGATCGTCGGAACCATCGGCCGCATCCTGGACGACGAGCAGTACGGCCGCGTCCCCGCACGCCCCGATGCGGCCACGCCCGAAAGCCACCGGGTCTTCAAGTCGGCGTTCGCACAGCCGCCCCAGATGTGGTCCACCCATCCGGCCAACGCCGATCGGGAGCAGAACGCCAAGCTTCGCTATCTCGCGGCGCCGCACGACGCGCGCAGCGCCTGGACCGTGTTCGATGATGTCGGTGCCTTGAAGGATCGGATGGTCGCCCAGGTGATCGGAGACACGGCCACCCGGCCGGTCCCCGAGGCGGAGACGTTCGCGGCACTCGAGGCGGGCTACACGCGGCTCCGGTACGAACCCCGATTCCGTGGCGCCTACCTGGGACGTCCCCTGACGCGACACGCTGCACGGCCCGATCAACTGTATGAAGCGCTCTTGCAGCAGCCGGGTGTGGCGGAAGCGCTGGACACCCTGTATCCGGAGAGCCTCGGCGACGACCTCGATCGCCTTCGGGCGCTTTCGGAAGAACGGGCACTGCTGGAGGCGCTCCGCGACAAGGTCTTCGAGGCGACGGGCGGGCAGATCGTCTTTCGCGGGCGCGAGATCTCCCGGCGGGCGCTGCCGGGCGCCATCCGTGAAGTCATGCAGGAAGAGGAGGCGGTGCGCGAACGGGTCTTCGCCCATGATCGTCGTTGCCGCAGCCATCACCTGGCCGCCGCGCGGGGTCTGGGGGGCGGTTGGGAAGCGTACCTGGCCGGCCTCGTTCACGCCCTCCACTATGGCGAACACACGCTCGCCGATCTCAACGACGCGCAAGGGGTGCTGTCGAACGTCCTCGCCATCGTGACGGCCGATGGCAAGGTCAGCGGGCGGGAGCTCAAGCGCCTGGTCGCTGCGGCCAATTCGCTGCACAAGGTACTTGCCGGCATTCACGGCATGAAGGCCGCCGTGAGCCTGGACGAGGGGCTGACGGTGCGACTGGGTGTGGCGCAATGGTCGGACGCGCTGGAGGCGTTCCGATTGCCCGAAGCCTCGGCCGAGAACATCAACGAATGGCTCCAGGCCATCGACGGGTGGGTCGGCAACGCGGCAAGTGCGCTGTCCGCCCTGGTCGGCGCATCGACCGAGCAGCTGCTGGCGACGGAAGATGCCATTGCATCTGCGCTGAAGGACCGCAGCGAGATGACGACGGCACCGTCGCCAACGCGTGTTCCGGAGGACTATCCCGTCCTGCTTCCCGGGACGGAGCGGAAGCGACAGCGACGCCTGGGTCTCTGGGACCGGTTCCAGACGGCGGACGGCACCCTGGCGGCGGCGGCCCGGCTCCTCGTCGCGGTTGTCATCGTGGCTGCCGTCCTCTGGGCCGGCAGCGGCAGTTCATCCGGAGTGGCCGCCACGGTCTCCCTCCACAACGGGCTCGGGCGTCCCGTCATCGTCCGGATCGACGACAGAACGGTCGCGCTGGAGCCGTCTGCATCGACGACGATCGACATGAAGTCGCACGCCGACAGTGTCGTGGACACGATCACCGTCCAGGGCCGGAGCATCGAACGATTCACGCCGCGCGTCGAGACCTACTTTGCCCACTACGCCTACAACGTCGCCGGCGCCAGCCCCCTCGTGGCATGGGAGGCTGCGTACGGTTCAAGCGCCACGACGGTGCCCACCTTGATGGGCACGCCCCGCTGGACACGTTCGACCGCCGAATTCGTATTCACCGAACCGCCGCAGACCGTCTCGACGAAGCGCGGCGGCGCCACGCGCAGTGTCCTCTCCGGACTCGCAGGACGCCCGCCGGCCGAGATCCTGGAGGCGGTACCGAGCGAATTCGATCGGCGGGATCTCGTTCGCATCCACGCCCAGTGGGACGAAGCGGGAGCGCCCCATGCCGAGGCCTGGCAGGCGCTGGCCCGCGATATGGGCATGCATGTCGGTGGCGCGCTCCGGCAATGAGCCAGGTCCGTGCTCACGATCCGGAGGGAACGAGCGGTTCGAAGCGTTGCGGGGTGACGTCGGGAGCCGCAGCGCAACAGCCCTGCTCGTGCGTCCAGACGCCCCCATCGGAGATCTGACTCGCCACGCTACCGCAGGTGGCGAGCAGGTTGCCGGATCACTTCCGACCGATCGCGACGAGTTCCACTTCGAACACGAGCGTGGCATTGGGCGGGATCACGCCACCGGCGCCGCGGCTGCCGTAGGCGATGGCGGGCGGGCAGGTGAGCTTCGCCTTGCCGCCGACCTTGATGCGCTGCACGCCTTCGGTCCAGCACGGGATCACGCCATTCAGGGGGAACGAGGTGGGTTCACCGCGCGAGTAGGAACTGTCGAACTCGCGGCCGTTCGTCAGCATGCCCTTGTAGTGGACCGTGACGACGTCGGACGCGCTCGGGTTCGCGCCCTTGCCCTCGACCAGCGAGCGGAACACGAGCCCGCTCTTCGTGACGACGGCACCGGGCTCCTTGGCAGCGGTATCGAGCGCATTGGTCTCGGCGGCGGCATGGCTGGCGGCGAGGAGGGCGAGGAGGGCGAGGCGACGTTTCATTGAATGGCTCCGGGGCGTCGATTTGGGTGGCGGATGATCCCACTGGCCTCGGAGTGCCGCAACACGCCGACCGGGGTGAGATGATCTGGCTCGGATCTATTCGAAGGTCGACTGGAAACTGCCCCACCCGCTCGAGCGCATTGCCAGGCATGATCGCCACCCGGTGTGCAAACAGCGCAATGCCGGGGACGCGCTGGACCGGCTGGAGCGCCGGCGTTGGCGCGATGGACGCCCCAGGAACGGGACTGGCGCCGTGAGGGAGTGGGTCGTCATCCGTGATCCGGTGGCGTTCGGGCACACGGAGACGGGTTCTTGCATCACATCATGAGGCGCCGCTAACACTGTCACCGGCGACCGACTTCCGTACCCATGCACTTGACGGCCAGCAAGTGCGGGCACGGGATCTCGCAGTTTCACTGTTAACCGATCACGGATCACGGCCTCGATGGGGCCGATCGGTAGCGCTTCCGTAGTGCTCCTGGGACTATAGTCCAGACAAAAGTCTTGATGACGATGAACCGGACCACCACTTCGAATCTGGCCAAGCTGACCCGTCCCCGCCTGTTCGGCGCGGTGGCGCGCGAGCGGCTGTTTGGCCGGCTGGACGAGGGCCGGGACCGTCCGGTGACCTGGATCTCCGGACCGCCGGGCGCCGGCAAGACCACGCTCACTGCCAGTTACCTCGACGCCCGTGACTTGCCGGCACTCTGGTATCAGGTGGATGCCGGCGATGCAGACGTCGCGACGGTCTTTCACTATCTTGCCCTCGCGGCCGGGACCTTCCAGCGCGCCGGCGACCCGCCGCTGCCGATGTTCGAGGCGATCTTCGCGACTGATATTGCCGGCTTCGCGCGACGCTTCTTTCGCGAGTACTTCGCCCGCCTGCCGAGCCCCTGCGCCCTGGTGTTCGACAACTACCAGGAGGTGCCGCCGGAGGCGCCGCTCCACCCGGTGCTCGCCCTCGCGCTGAACGAGATTCCACCGGGGCAGTCGCTCATCGTGGTGAGCCGCGGTGCGCCGCCCGTCGAGTTCGCGCGGTTGATCGCCAACAACTGCCTGGCCCTCGTCGACTGGGCGAGCCTCCGGCTCGATGCCGCGGAGGCGCGCGCCATGGTCCGAAGCCGGATGCCCCTGTCCGATGAAGCGTGTTCGTCACTCTTCGAGCGCAGTGGCGGCTGGGCTGCCGGTGTGACCCTCCTGATCGAGCAGCAACGCCAGGGCGGCGACTTCGGGCAGTCGCGCATGGAAGGGCATCTCTTCGACTATTTCGCGGGCGAGATATTCGACCGCGCCTCGCCGCGGGTGCAGCAATTCCTCCTGTCGACCGCCGCCGTGCCGGTGATGACCGTGCGAACGGCCGAAGGCATCACGGGCGACCCGGCAGCCGGCGAGATCCTGGAGGACATGTACCGGCGCAACCTCTTCGTCCAGCGCATTCCCGCCGCGGCGCCGGCGTATCAGTTCCATGCGCTGTTCCGCGAGTTCCTGCACTCGCGGGCGTTGGCTGGACGAGAGGTGCAGGCACGTCTGGAAACTGCCCGGCGCGCGGGGGCTCTGCTCGAGGGAGAAGGTCTCGACGAGGAAGCCTTCGGGGCCTATCGCGAGGGCGAAGACTGGCCGGCCGCGGTGGCGCTGGTACTGCGGCAGGCGGCAACGCTCGCTGCTCAGGGACGCAGCCGGACGCTGCAGGACTGGATTGCCGCCTTGCCGGCGGACCGATTGGCCTCTCACCCCTGGTTGCAGTACTGGTTCGGCGTGAGTCTCGCCGTCACCGATCCCGCTTCGGCCAGGCGCCGCTTCGACGAGGCGTTCACGCTGTTCCGTGCGTTCGGTGACCTGAAAGGGGCCATGCGCGCGGCCTGTTCGCAGATCGAACTCATCTATTTCGAGTGGTCGAATTTCCGTCCGCTGGTCCCCTGGATCGGCGAGATCGAATCGCTGATCGAGGCGGGCGCCATGTTCGAGTCCGAAACGGACGAGCTTCGCGTGAACGGCAGCCTGCTCATCGCCATGCTCTACGCGATGCCCGGCCATCGCAAGCTGGCGTCGCTGTGTGATCGTGTCGAGGTGCTGCTCGACGGTGGCGCAGAGCTGGCGCAGAAGCGGGTGGCCGCCACCTTCCTGGTGAGCCATCTCTGTCTCTCCCGTCAACTCGACCGCTGCCAGGGTCTCATCGCCCGGGTGCGGCTCTGGTTCGAAGCGAGTGACGCCAGCCCCATGGCGCTCCTCTGGTGGCACACGCGCCTCGGCTTCTACCACTATCTGCAGACGGATTTCGACACCGCGGATCGGCATCTCGCGACAACCCACGAACTGGTCAGCCGGTATGGTCTTCGGGGCATGCGAACGGCCATTGCGCTCGTGCTGAGCTACCAGATCCTGAACGATCAGGGCCTGCGGGACCGCGGCGCGACCCGTCTCCACGTCGAGCTCGCCGAACACGAAGCCCAGGGGGGCCGCTCCATGGGCATGTGGAGTAAGCTCGTTGCGCAATGCATGAAGGCGCTCAGCGAAGACAACTATGAGATGGCCGCGGGTGTCGGGGAGTCGCTCCTGCGGGTTGCAAACGAGAGCGGCATGCACTATCTGAGCGTGCTCGCCGGCGTGATGTACAGCCACGCGCTGGTGCAATGCGGTCGAACGGAGCGTCTGGAGGAAGTCGTCGAGCGCACCTCGACGATTGTTCGCGGTACCTGTCTGGACCACTGGGAAGTCGATCTCGATCTTGTACGGGCTCGGGCCCGGCAACGCCAGGGCGACACCGCGATTGCAGTCGATATGTTGCGAGCGGCGCTCGCCACGGCCCGGCAGACGGACTACCGGTACATGTATTTCTTCTCGCGCGCCTTCTACGGTGAAGTGTTCGCGCTGGCACTGGCCCATGGCATCGAGACGGACTATGTCCGGTCCACCATCACGCGCTATGGCACCACGCCGCCAGGTGTCGAAGTCCCGCACTGGCCCTGGACGGTCCAGGTGTTCACGCTCGGCCGCTTCGAGGTGTGGTGCAACGGCGAGCGAACGGAATTCTCCGGCAAGGCGCCACGCAAGGTGCTTTCCCTGCTGAAGGCCATCGTCGCCTACGGCGGCGAGCAGGTGCCGGACAAGCAGTTGATCGATGCGCTCTGGCCGGACGAAGACGCCGATGCCGCGCAGAAATCCCTGGGCGTGGCCCTCACGCGGCTGCGCAAGCTTCTCGGACATGCCGAGGCGGTGATGCGCGACGACCAGCGGGTGAGCCTGAATCCGCGACTGTGCTGGATCGACGCGATGGCGCTGAAGCGCTTCGTCGCGAATACCGAGCGTGCACTCGCCGGAGCGGAGCCGGCCCGTTTGCTGTCGTCCGTGCACTCGGTGACATCGCTCTATCGCGGCGTGTTCCTGCCGGACGATGGCGAGGAATTTTGGACCATTCCGGCCCGCGAACGGCTACGGGCGCTGTTCACGAGTTTCACCGAGGAACTCGGACTGCGACTCGAGTCTGCCGGTTGCTGGCTCGATGCCACCGAGTGCTATCGCGCGGGGCTCGATGTGGACGACTTGAACGAGACACTGTATCGCGGGCTCATGCGTGCCTTCCGCGCACTCGACCGCGCTGCTGATGCGATGGCGGCGTTTCGCCGCATGCGGCAGATGCTGTCCGTCGTGCTCGGCATCCAGCCCTCGCCGGAAAGCGAAGCACTGGCCCGTCTGATCGCGGACGAGCGACGCATTTCGTAGTCGTGGCGTAGTACCGAGGTGTTCGACATCCCCCCTGCATCGCCGGCACGCTCGCGCCTGTGGGGCAGACGTCGCCATGAGGCAGCGCCTGCGTCCGGAACCGATGAAGCGAGCGACGGCACACAATTGCGTATCCGTAGCGGATCGGTAGGTCCGCGGTAGCGCATCCGTAGTGTCCCTGCGGCGAGACTGGTTGCGTCGACCGGATTCTCCGGGCGACCACTACAACAGGAGCGCAACCCATGATGACCATGACAAAGACCGTCGCCGCCATCGCCGTCGCCGCTGTCGGGGGGCTCGCCGTGCCGCAGGCGCTTGCGGGAGAGAAGGGCCATTTCCGTGGACTGGCCGTACTTGTCAGTACCAATTTCCAGATGATCAAGGCCACGGAGGGTCATCCCGGCGGGGCGGTGATGATGGGCGAGATGGACGGGCTGGTCTTCAACGATGCGAAGGGGGCGCTATTGGACAAGGCGCACTATCAAGTGTTCTGGAAGGGCGAAGGATCAGGCACGGGCGATTGCCTCAAGACCTTCACGGTGGCCGGCGGTGACAAGCTGTTCGCGAGTTGCGCGGGCAAGGCCAGCGCGACGGGCTGGGAGGGCACGGTCAAGCTGCATGGGGGCACCGGACGGTTCGCCGGCGCGAAGGGCAGCGGCACCTACAAGCTCACGAATGTTTCCGACAAGGTGATGTGGGACGTGCTGGAGTGGGACTACGAACTGCCGTGACGCGGCGTCGGCCCGGCCTCCACGACGGACACCGCTCCGCCAGCGGTGTCTGTCGAGGCCGGCTTACCGCGACGTGGCGCTCGTGCGCAGATGCTTCTCCAGGAATGCCGCAACCACCTGCTCGTACTCGTGCGGCTCGAACGCATGCAGATCCACGTGAGCCGCGCCGGAAACGGGCCACAGCGCTTTCGGTTCCGGTGCCGCGCGGAACAGAGATTGCGTCTCGTACCACGGCGTGTGCCGATCCAGTGTTCCCGACGCGATCAGCAACGGCGCGCGCAGCGCCGACAGTGAATCGATCGGCCGCAGGCGTGCTTCCGGAATCCCGAGCCGCAACGGGAGTTGCCACAGGAGCAGCGGCGCCAGTGCCCGTGCCGCGCCACCGAGATGAAGCTCGAGACGTGCACGCGCCGCATCCGCGATCGTGGGATACATCGACTCCAGAACCACCGCGGCGAGTGGTGGCGGGTCCTGCAGCAACACGACGGATGCCGCGCCCAGCGAGACGCCGATGACGCCGATCTTCTCGCCCGGCGCCACGGTCTCCAGATAGCGGAGCGCTTTGGCAACCCCCAGCGATTCGGTCGCTCCGAAGGTGATGTGATCGCCGCTGCTTTCGCCGTGGGCCGGCAAGTCCACGAGCATGGCGTGATAGCCGAGTCGGTGCAGGAAGCGGGCTCGGCCCAGCATCTGCCGGCGATCGGCCCGGATGCCGTGCAGCAGGAGAACCGCCCCCATGCCGCTGCGCCCCGGGACCCACCAGCCCGACACGACTTCCTTGCCCGAGCCGCGCAGCATCACCGTGTGCACGGGCAGATCCGTCGGTGGATTCTCCACGTAGTGCCGCGCCGGCCGCGTGAGCATGTCGCCGGCAAGCAGCGTGGCGATCACGCCGGCGCAACAGGCGAGCGCCGACAGAACGATGAGGAGGTGTCTCCTGCCGGTCTTCCGGGCAGGGCGGGTATCGGGCACGGATCTGACGGGGAGTGGGTCAGTGGGTCGGTCGATGCGTTCGATGGGACATCGCAGTCACGCGGCGCCGAACCAGAACGCCGGCGGTCTCAGGCCCAGCGCCAGGAGCCACTGGCGGAAGTCTTCGCGAGTGACGAATTCTTCCATGAGTTTCTCGCGGGCGGGTGTTTCGGCGCGCTGGACGATGGCCAGCAGGTGCTGCAGTGCTTCGACACGGACGATGCACATCGGAAGCGCCGGCCCGGCGCGGTATCCGACGTGCGGATAGCCCTTGAATTCCACGGTGGGATCGGCGCCGGGCGTCCACCGCGGATCGACGCTCTGGATGCGCAAGCCGTCGACGACGAACCCGCGGGCCAGCCCGCGCGCAACGATCTCCTCGTGCTCCAGCCGTTCCCGACCCCAGAGGGTGACGATGTCCCAGAAACGGTAGGACTCGACGAGCGGGGTGAGGGGCTGTTTGGAAGTCATGGAGCCACTGGCGAGAGCGGGAACCGGGGACGCCGGCCGGTTCGTGCCGGCGTCCGACGCGTGGGGCGGCCGGTCCGCTACCGTGTGGTCATGTTCCAGCGGCCGTCGTCCCCTCGGCACGCACGCTGTCGGGAGGAGTCGGTCCGCCCGTTCGCCGTGACGTCCAGCGAGAACTCCCGGCACGGCGCGCCGCCCTGCGTGTCTTCGCCGAGCGGCGTGAGCAGATAGCGCGAGCCGTTGCGCTCGTTCTCCCAGGTCACCGGGCGACCGTTGTTGGTGAGCTCCAGCGCGTGCCCGACGCAGGCGCGGTCCTCCTCGTCCATGGAACGGCCGATCTGCGCGCCCACGACCCCGCCCACGATCGCACCCACGACCGTTGCGACGATGCGTCCGTTGCCCTCGCCGACGCGCGAGCCCACGGCACCTCCGACGACCGCACCGAGGACCGCACCGATTTCATCTCGATTGCAGCGTCCCGAGATGACGCCGTAGTCGCCAGGCCAGCGTTGACCCGTCGGGCCGACGGCCGGTCGGCGGATCTCGCGACGATGTTCGCGCTTGTCCTTGCGGCCCCGGTGACGCTCATGGTCGTCGTCGTCCCGATCGTCATAGCGGCGTTCGTGCTTGTCGCGCCAGCCGTGCGCCGGCGCCCAGTCGGGCGGATCGGCCCAGGCGGTGGCTGCGGTACCCGCCAGGAGTAGAGCGCCCACGGTGGCGGCGAGCAGTCGCGCCGGCAGCGGCAAGGATCGTTGGTTCATCGTTCTGTCCTCCAGGGAAAATGGGCGGAGCCGGCGTCCGGCGGGCCGTTGCCATCTGCCGGTCGATCGTTGGCGGCAGTCGACCGGCACAACGCACTTCGCGGCGTCACGGCCGACAGGCATGCATCCGCCGTGCCCGTGCAATGTCACGGTGCGGCCATTCGCCGGTACCATCCAGCCGGCCACCGCTCGAGTGTGCGAGTGTGCGGCAAATCCTCGTTGCCACCACGCCGGGAGAGTCTCCATGAACCAGAGTCACGATGTCGGCGTCGCCCGCCTCATCGGCAAGTACAGCGATGCCGTGGAGGTTGGCCCGAACGCCCGTTGGCTGTTCACCTCCGGCACGCCGGGCATCCGCCTCGACGCGTCGTCGCCGCCCGACATCACGGCGCAGGCCGAACTCGCCTGGGAGCACATCGTCCGCATGCTCCAGTCGGCGGGCATGACCGTGCACGATCTGGTCAAGGTCACGCATTACCTGCTGCACGCCGAGGACATTCCCGCCTACGTCGCGGTGCGATCGCGCTTTCTCGGCGACGCACGACCGGCCTCCATGCTGCTGGTGGTGCCGGAATTGGTGCGGCCCGAGTTCCTGCTGGAAGTGGAAGCGATCGCGGCCAAGTCGTGAAATACGAGTTTCTCCTCGGCCTGCGCTACACGCGCGCCAAACGCTCGAGCCAGTTCGTCTCGTTTCTCTCCGTCGTGTCGATGGCCGGCGTGGCCCTCGGTGTCGCGGCGCTCATCGTCGTGCTTTCGGTGGTGAACGGATTCGAGCACGAGTTCCGCAAGGGCGTGCTTGGCGCCACCCCGCACGTGCAGGTCACCGGCTACGACGGGACCTTGCCCGACTGGCCGCGGGTCGCCGAGCTGGCGAAGGGTATTCCGGGCGTCGCGGCGACGGCACCGTACATCCACGCGCAGGCCATGATCACCATCGGCTCGAACGTTCGCGGGTCACTGTTGCGCGGCATCGATCCGTCGCTGGAACGTCGCGCCGTGGATCTGGATCGGCAGATGAAGGCGGGTCGCCTCGAGGACCTCGTCCCCGGAAGTCTCGGCATCGTCCTCGGAACGGAACTCGCGAAGGGCCTCGGCGCCAAGGTCGGCGATCGAGTCATGCTCATCGCGCCGCGCAGCGGCGAGGGCGACGGCACGCTGCCCCGGATGAAACCCGCACGCGTCGTCGGCCTGTTCGGGGTCGGCATGTACGACTACGACAACATGCTCGCCTTGATGCACATCGAAGACCTGCGGACCCTCTACCACTTCGGGGATCGCGTGTCGGGCATCCGCGTACAGCTCGTCGACCCGATGCAGTCCGATCGCGTCGCGGGCGAACTGTTCCGGCGCCAGCCCGACCTGCTCGTCAGCGACTGGGCGCGCGGCAATGCCAATCTTTTCTACGCCGTGCAGACGTCCAAGCGCATGGTCGTGCTGGTGGTCTCGCTGCTCATCGCCATCGCCACCTTCAACATCGTGGCGTCGCTCGTGATGGCGGTGACCGACAAGGCGGCCGCGATCGCGATCCTGCGGACGCTGGGGGCGTCGCCCGGCGGCGTGATGCGGATCTTCATGGTGCAGGGCGCGCTGATCGGCGCAGTCGGCACGGCTGTCGGTGTGGTGGTCGGCATCGTGATCGCGCTGAATGTCCCGGCGCTCGCGCTCTGGGTCGAGCACACCTTCGGCTTCAAGGCGATCTCGGCGGAGATCTACCGGATCGATCAACTGCCGTCCCGCCTCGAATGGAGCGACGTGGTGCTGACCGCTGCCGTGGCGCTCGCGATGTCGTTGGCCGCGACGCTCTATCCGAGCTGGCGTGCGGCGCGAATGAATCCGGCAGCGGCGCTGCGGTACGAGTAGCTGAGATCCGTGATCGGTGATCAGTGATCGGTGAACCGAGATGTTCCCGGCCGCAATCGACGTCGCTGTTCCCACATATCACTGATCACAATTCACGGATCACAGCCTTATCTCTGGCAACCCGCGCAGAAGTACGTGGCTCGCTGTCCCTGCCGGATCAGCCGGATCGTCCCGCCGCATCGTTTACACGGCTGTCCGTCGCGCCCGTACACGGCCGACTCCTGCTGGAAGTAGCCGGGGTTGCCGGATCCGTCCACGTAGTCCCGCAGACTCGACCCGCCGACCTGGATGGCGCGCGCGAGCGTCTCCTTGACGGCCGTCACGAGCGTGTCGCAGCGTTCGCGCGACAGGCGGCGACCGGCCGTCGTCGGACGGATCGCCGCGGCGTGGAGCGCCTCCGAGGCATAGATGTTCCCGACGCCCGTCACGAGGTTGCCGTTCATCAGGATCTGCTTGATCGCGGCGCTGCGTCCGCGGGTGATCCGATGGAGGTAGGCGCCGTCGAAGTCCGGATCGGTGGGTTCGGGGGCGAGATCGCGCAGCAGGGGATGGGCTTCGGGATCATTCACCACCCAGTGCAGGCTGCCGAAGCGGCGCGGATCGTGGAACCGCAACACCCGCCCGGAATCCAGGGTGATGTCGATGTGATCGTGCTTCACCGGCGCGACGCTCGACGACACGAGCGTGAGACTGCCGGACATGCCAAGGTGGACGATCGCGGTGCCGCGGTCGGTACGGATCAGCAGGTACTTCGCGCGTCGATCCAGTTCCCGGATGCGCGCACCGACGATGTCGTGGTCGAACGCTTCCGGCACGGGCCATCGGAGCCTGCGATCGCGGATCGACACACCGGTGACGATCCGTCCGACGAGTCCCGCTTCCAGGGAACGACGGGTGGTCTCGACCTCGGGAAGTTCGGGCATGGCGGCAGCGTCCGGGACCCGTCGCAGTGCGTTCGGTGACCGTGTTCGGCTACTTCGCCGGTGCCGCCGCCGGTGCCGGGGCGGCCTTCGTCTCGGGCTTCGGCGCGGGGGCCGGCGCCTGCAGCATCTTCGCCGCCGTGTCCGGCGGGAACAGGTACTGGAGCTTCTCGTCCGGTCGCACGAGGACGAAATTCGGCGTTCGCGCGGCGATGATGAATTCGATGGTCTTGCCGGCACGCGTCACGATCTTCGCGCGCTCTCCCTTCGCGTCGGCGGGGGCCGGCTGAGTGGCGAGGCTGGAGGCATAGCGCCACGACTCGGCCCAGCGCGCGAGGTCGTCCTGCGACGGTGCCTCGGCAGGGGTCGGCGACACCTGCCACTTGCCGTCCTTCGACTCGAGCGTCACGCCGGGAAGCTCGTACTTCGCCGGCAGCTCGTCGTCGGCGAGGAGCATGTGCGACGCGAGGCCTTCGGGGCGGGACGGCAGTCCGTAGCCGAACACGGGCGAGACGAGATACACGCTGTTGCCCGTCAGCACGTATTGCTCGTTCGTGAGGGTGTTGAGACTGCCGAACGCGAATTCCTGGTCGTCGAAGAACACGCGCGCGAACGGCTTGTCGAGATCGAAGCGGCCCAGGTCCTTCGCTTCGAGCTTGTCCTTGGCCGTCGCGGCCAGCAGGTCGAGCAGACGTCCGCTCTGCGATTCGTCGGTGCGGGCGCGGAACGGTTGCGTCTGCACCCAGCGGTTGCCTTCACGCTCCAGCACGAACTCCGGCAGCTTGGAAGGAACGATCCGGATCTTCTTGACCGCATCGCGCTTCAGTGGCGACAGCGCGATCCCCGGATTCTCCTTGTCACCGGGTTTCAGCGTCATCCACAGTGCGAGTGCAGCGACGATCACGGCGAGGACGGCGTTGATCACGAAGGAGCGTTTCACGGGCGATGGACCGAGTCGGTGAGTGAGGTTGATGGCGCTGGTGGGGCGGCGGACACGGGAGGGATGCTCATTCGGCGTGCGCCTCGTGCATCACCCCCGGACTGTCGGACAAACCCGCGCGTCGGTCGAGGGGGCAGCGCGGTTCGCGCAGGGTGCGTATCACGCACCGCTCGTTCATCGGACGTGTGCGCGGTGCGCACCTTACCAGCGCTACGCCAGCGGGGCATTGCTCACGAGCGGCGTCGCCGCCACCAGATCATCCCGCCCGTGAACAGGAAGGCGCCGGGCAACGCGACCAGGAACGAGAGCGAAATGAACACGAGCCACGAGCGCGAGAGCTCCAGCGAGCCGTCCACGAGCGACCGCGGCTGGATCGTGATGAGATCCTCGTCGCCCGCGAGCCAGTTCACGAAGTTGATGCCGAGATCGAGGTTGCCGAGCAGGCCGGCATAGGTGTTGGACACGAAATGCCCGCTGCCGGTGACCACGACGCGCTGCGCCTTGCCTTCGACCTCGCGTTCGAGCGCCGCGGCCACGATGACCGGGCCCTTGATGTCCTTGGCCTTGTCGTACGAGACGTCGCCGTCGAGCTTTCCGGTTTCGACCCAGCCCGTGCGGGCGACTTCCACCAGCGGGGTGAAGCGCCAGGTCTTGTCGTCGTCGGCGATGGCGATGCGCCGCGCACTGGGGAATGCGGTGTTGAGCGAGAAGTTGCGTGTGGCGGGATGGTTGCCGTAGTTGAACGCGATGGACAGCGTCGCCGACGCCTTCAATTGATTGGCGGCCGGGTCGACGACGATGCCCGGCCCGAGTTGCAGGCGCAGCGCGTCGGCCAGCGGCTGCAGGCCGTGCAGCGGTTCCTGGTCGATGAGCCAGAACAGACTGCCGCCCCGCGCCACGTATTTCACGATCTTGTCGACTTCGACGGGCAGCAGATCCACCTGCGGATTGGCGATCAGCAGCATCGAGGCATTGGCGGGAATGTCCTGAGCGGCGGCCAGATTCAGCAGACCGACCTTGAAGCCTTTCGCCTCGAGCCGCTTGCCGAATTCGCCGAGGTCGTGGTTCGCGATGCCGTTCAGCTTGCGTTCGCCGTGCCCGTCGAGCGCCATGACGAGACGCTCGGTGCGGCGCGCCAGGCGGGCGAGCAGGTTCACGAACGACTGCTCGTCGAGCGCAGTGAGGTGTTCGCTTCGGCCGTCGTACTCCACGACCATCTCGCCGTTCACTCGCACGCTCGCCGCGGTCATGGCCTTCGGGTCTTCGCGCGGATCGATGAAGGTGACGGCGATGTCCGGCTTCACCTGCCGGTAGGTCGCGAAGAAGTCGGCGATCCGCTGCTGCAGTTTGCCGAGCGTCGCGTCCTCGACCGTGGCGTAGGCCGTGATCTTCACCGGCCCCTTCAGCAGCTTCAAGGTCTGGAGGCTGCCTTCGCTCAGGCTGTTGCGCGAGTTCTGGGTGATGTCCCACTGCTTGTAGTGCTGTTGGCCGAGCTGGGCCAGCATCAGCACGGCAGCGACGAGCAGCGCGGCAAAGATGCCGTTCTGGGCGATGTGGGCGACGCGGGTGCGGGCGTTGTTCTGCATCGTCAGCTCGCGATCCGGTCGCGATCCAGCCGGCGGATCGACAACGCGAGGAACAACCCGGTGAGCAGCACGAAGTAGGCGACGTCACCCGTGTGCAGCGTGCCGCGCGCGAACGACTCGTAGTGCTTCAGCAGGGACAGCAGGTGCAGCAGACTGTTCGGATCGGACGTTCCCATGTTCACCAGCCACAGCACCAGCAGCACGGCAAAGGCGGACACCGCCGCCACCACCGGCTGAGCCGTGAGCGACGACAGGTACAGGCCGACCGACGCGAAGGCCGCATTGAGCAGGATCAGGCCGAGCGCGTTGGAAGCGAGCAGACCGAGGTCGATCCTCCCGCCGCTGTAGAGCGCGAGACCCATCGCCGCGATCAGGCCCGTCGGCACCAGCAGGAACAGCAGCAGGCCGAGAAACTTGCCGAGCGCGATCTCGGTGAGGCTGACGGGCGCGGACAGCAGGAACGTGAGGGTCTGGTTGCGGCGCTCCTCGGCAATGAGCCGCATGGAGAGCAGCGGCACCACCATCAGCAGCACGATCGCGGCGATGCCGAAGACCGGCGTGAGGATCATCTCCGTGGCGCCGGGCGGATTCGGCGTCTGGATCAGTTGCGGCTGGATCTCGAGATAGCGCTCGAGGCCGATCAGGTACACGAAACCGAAGATGAACTGCAGCACGGCCAGCACCACCCACGCGAGCGGGGCGCTGAACATGCCGCGCAGTTCCTTGAGGGCGATCGTCAGGATCATGGCGCGGCCGTCGTCTCTTCGCGCTGGGTCAGGTTCACGAACACTTCCTCGAGCGAGGTTTCGAGCGGACTCAGTTCGAACAGGCCCCAGTTCAGTTCGACCGAGCGGCGCACGAGGCCGTCGGTCGGGTCGGTACCCGGTTCGTGGAAGAGGCGGAAGCGCTTCTCGCCCAGCGGCTCCACGCTCTTCACCTGGGGCAGGGCGGCCAGCACGGACACGGGCGGCGGGTTGCGAAGCGCGACATTGAGGGCATGGCCGCCGCGATGCTTGCGCAGGGCCTCGATGGTGTCGGTGTACACCACGCGTCCGCCGTCGAGGATCTGGACGCGGTCGCAGACCGTTTCCACCTCGGGGAGGATGTGGGTCGACAGGATCACGCTGTGCGCCGCGGCCAACTCGCGGATCAGGCCGCGGATCTCGCGGATCTGGTTCGGGTCGAGGCCGACCGTCGGTTCGTCGAGCACTACCACGTCGGGGTCGTGCACGATGGCCTGGGCGATGCCGACGCGTTGCTGGTATCCCTTCGACAGGGTGCCGATCATCCGCAGGCCCATGTCGGCGAGTCCGCAGCGCTGCTTCGCGCGGTCCACGGCGCCGGCCACCTGAGCCCGCGGAATCCGGTGCAGCCGGGCGGCGAACTGCAGGTATTCGTCCACGGTGGAGTCGCGATACAGCGGCGGCACTTCGGGGAGGTAGCCGATGCGGGCCTTCGCTTCGGTGGGACGTTCCAGCAGGTCGATGCCGCACACGCGAACCTCGCCCGACGTGGGCGCGAGGTTGCCGGTCAGCATCTGCATCGTCGTGGTCTTGCCGGCCCCGTTGGGTCCGAGCAGGCCCAGCACTTCGCCTCGCCGCAAGGTGAGGGAGATGCCCTGAACCGCGTGGCGGGTACCGAAGTCGCGCACCAAGTTGGATGCGTCGAGCGTCGGCTCAAGTCCGGCTTTCAAGGTTTCGATAACGGAGTGACTGTCGGGAATGGCGCGCGGACAGGCGTGCCGGGCGCGGCTTGTGACCGGTCCGAAATATACCTAAACTGACTTCGACGTCCAAGAACTCGGTGGCCGGAGGGGCCTCTAAGCCGAGTGCCCGGTCCGCGCTGACCGGGGTGACGCAGCCCGGATCGCACGCGGACCTCGCGACGATCCGGTGTCCGGGTCCCCCTTCGATGCAGGCGTCCCGAGTCTTGATCCCTCAACGTCCAACGGCCTGAATCGACCCATGCGGATACAAGTCTTCCTCGTCGCCCTCGCGCTGTCTCTTCCGGCGTGTGCCCAGCACGGCAAGTACCGGATCGCCCCGTCCTACGGACCCGAGCGCGGCGCCACCGGCTCCCGCTTTCCCGATGCGATGCTGCTCGCCCAGTCGGAGGGCTCGGAAGACATCGTCGTCCAGCCCGCGGAGGCACCGCCGAAGCCCCTGGCCGACAAGAGCATGAAGCTGCCATCCCATGCCCTGACGCGCGACCTGCTCTACAAATTCCTGCTGGCGGAGATTGCGGGGCAGCGCGGCAACGTGCGTCTGGCGGCGCGCGCCTATCTCGAACTCGCGCAGTCCACGAAGGATCCGCGCGTCGCCCGGCGCGCCACCGAGATCGCCCAGTACGGCCGCTTCCCCGACATGGCCGCCGAGGCCGCCAGCGTCTGGCTCGACATCGAACCCGAATCGCAGCAAGCCCGCCAGACGTTGATCGCCACCCTGCTCGGCAACCAGCGCATCGCCGAAGCGAAGCCGATGCTCCAGAAGCTGCTGGCCGCGGACAAGACCCGCACCGGCGCGATGTTCCTGCAACTGAATCCCATCCTGAGCCGTCATCCGGACCGCGCCGCGACGCTGGCCATGGTGAAGGAACTGGCGGTGCCATACCCGGCGCTGCCCGAGGCGCACGTGGCCGTCGCCCAGGCGGCGTTCGGGGCCAACAACTTCGAACTCGCGCAGACCGAGACGGCCGAGGCGCTCCGACTCAAGCGATCGTTCGAACCGGCCGCCATCATGAATGCGCAGCTGCTGCAGCGCGATTCGATCCAGAAGGCCATCGCCTACCTGCACGGTTACCTCGGCGAGAACGCCGGGGCCCGCGATGCGCGGCTGTACTACGCACGCCTGCTCGCGGCGGATCGCAAGACCGAACCGGCCCGCAACGAATTCCTCGCGCTGGAGAAGGAGGCGCCCGGCAATCCCGAGATCCAGCTGATGATCGGGCTGCTCTCCATGCAGCTCCAGGACTGGGACACGGCCACGGCCAGGCTGAAGAAGGCACTGGACCTCAATTACCGCGATCCGGACACGGTGCGCTTCTACCTCGGGCAGATCGCCGAGGAGCGCAAGGATCTCGACGGGGCGCTCGGCTGGTACGGTCAGGTGCAGCAGGGTGATCAGGTGGTGCCCGCGGCCGCGCGGTACGCGCTGATCCTCGCGCGGCAGCAGAAGTTCGCCGAAGCCCGGTCGTACCTGAAGGGCGTGCCGGCCACGACGGACGCGCATCGCGTGCTGCTGGCACAGTCCGAAGCGCAGGTGCTGCGTGAAGGCAAGCAATACCAGGAGGCGTTCGACACCATCGGTGCCTCGCTCGAGGAATTCCCGGACAACCCGGACCTGCTCTACGACCACGCGATGGCGGCCGAGAAGATCGATCGCCTCGACGTGCTCGAGGCGCGGCTGAAGCGCCTGATCGAGCTGCGGCCCGAGCATGCCCAGGCGTACAACGCGCTCGGCTACACCTTCGCCGATCGCAACGTGCGCCTGCCGGAAGCGCGCGATTTCATCGAGAAGGCGCTGAAGCTGTCGCCCGAGGACGCCTTCATTCTCGACAGCATGGGGTGGGTCCACTACCGCCTGGGCGATCTCGATCAGGGGCTCAGCTTCCTCCAGCGGGCGTTCCGTCAGCGCCCGGATCCCGAAATCGCCGCCCATCTGGGCGAGGTCCTGTGGGTGAAGGGCAGCAAGACCGAAGCGGAGCGCATCTGGCGCGCGTCGCTGAAGGATCATCCGACCAACGAAGAACTGCAGGCCGCCATCCGCAAGTTCGTTCGATGACCCCGTTGCGCCGGGTGCTGCTTGCGGTCTGCGCGGCGGCCCTCGTCGTCGGCTGCACGGGAACCTCCCGGAAGATCGAACTCGCCGGTCGCCCTGACGTCGATCGATTCGAGGTCACCGGCCGCATCGCGGTCCGCTACCAGGGCGACGGCTACACGGGGTCGATGCGCTGGCAGCACGCCGGTGCCCATGACGCCGTCGATCTCTACACCCCCGTCGGCACCCTGTATGCGCGGCTGCGCCGCGATCCCGCCGGTGCCGTCATGGAAATGGCGGACGGCAAGCGCTACGAGGACCGCGATGCGGGCCGACTGGCCGAGCGCGTTCTCGGGTGGGAATTGCCGCTCGACGCCCTCAGCGCCTGGCTCTTCACCCGGCCGGCACCCGGACCCGCGCCCGACCGCATCGACGCCGATGACAAGGGGCGTCCGACCCTGATGGTCCAGTCGGGCTGGCGAGTGCGCTATCACGACTACCTGGAGCGTGCCTCCACCGTGCTGCCGGGTCGCGTGGAGCTCGATCGTCCGGGGCTGGTGGTGAAGCTGCTGGTGTCCCGCTGGGGCGAGCCCGGGACCCCCGGTCGATGACGGCGCTTCCCGAGGTCTACCCCGCGCCGGCGAAGGTGAACCTCTTCCTGCACGTGACCGGCCGGCGCCCGGACGGGTATCACGAACTGCAGACGATCTTCCGCTTCATCGACTGCGCCGACACGCTGCGATTCGAGGTCAGGCAGGACGGGCAGGTTCGCCGCGTGACCGGCCCCTCGGGCGTCCCCGTGGACGAGGACCTCGTGGTGCGGGCGGCCCGGCTGCTCCAGTCCCGTTGCGGTACCGATCGGGGCGTGGACATCCACCTGGACAAGCGCCTGCCGATGGGGGGCGGCGTCGGCGGGGGCAGTTCGGATGCGGCGACCACCTTGATCGCACTGAACCGGCTCTGGGGTCTCGGGCTGCGTCGTGCCCAATTGCAGACCCTCGGACTGGCGCTCGGTGCGGATGTCCCGGTGTTCGTGTTCGGTCGCAACGCCTTCGCCGAAGGCGTGGGCGAGCGTCTCCGGGCCGTCGAACTGCCCGCCGCGTGGTACGTGGTGCTGGTGCCCTCGGTCCACGTGTCGACGGCATCGGTTTTCGGACACCCGCAATTGACACGAAATAGTGATCCCATCAAACTAGCGGCCTTTTTTTCGGGGACTACCCGCAACGATCTTGAAACGGTCGTCCGGCGGCTCCACCCCGAAGTGGATCAGGCGCTTCACTGGTTGTCGGCCTTCGGCGATGCCCGGATGTCCGGCTCCGGCGCCAGCGTGTTTTGCGGGTTTTCGTCCGAAGCGCAGGCGCTTGGGGTGTGGAACCAACGTCCCCGGGGGATCTCGGGGTTTGTAGCCCGCGGTCTGGAGGAGCATCCACTGCTTCACCTGACGGCGGATTGACGGTTTACTGGGGAGTCGCCAAGTTGGTTAAGGCACCGGATTTTGATTCCGGCATGCGAAGGTTCGAATCCTTCCTCCCCAGCCAGAATTCCCGTCGTGCGTCCGGTCTTCGCCGGGCGTCACGCTGACAACGCCCGTTCACCGTCCTCGTCTCACGCGCCATGGCCTACGACAGCTTGATGGTCTTCACGGGCAACGCCAATCCCCGGCTTGCCGAAGACGTCTGCAGACACCTCAACATTCGTCTGGGTCGCGCGACCGTCGGCCGTTTCAGTGACGGCGAATGCATGGTCGAACTGCTGGAGAACGTCCGCGGCAAGGACGTCTTCGTGCTGCAGTCCACCTGTACGCCGACCAACGACAGCCTGATGGAAGTCATCCTGATGGCCGACGCCCTGAAGCGGTCGTCCGCCGGACGCATCACGGCTGCCATTCCGTACTTCGGCTACGCGCGCCAGGATCGGCGGCCGCGTTCGGCGCGGGTGGCCATCAGCGCGAAGGTCGTCGCCAACATGCTGCAGGCCGTCGGCGTCGACCGCCTGCTCACCATGGATCTTCACGCCGACCAGATCCAGGGCTTCTTCGACATCCCCGTGGACAACATCTACGCGACGCCCATCCTGCTGGGCGACGTGTGGAAGAACCACTACGAGAACCTGATCGTCGTGTCGCCGGACGTCGGCGGAGTGGTGCGCGCGCGTGCGCTGGCCAAGCGCCTCGAGTCCGACCTCGCCATCATCGACAAGCGCCGTCCGCGTCCGAACGTGGCCACGGTGATGAACATCATCGGCGATGTCTCCGGCCGCACCTGCATCATCATGGACGACATGGTCGACACGGCGAACACGCTGTGCGAGGCCGCCAACGCGCTGAAGGAAAAGGGTGCGACCAAGGTGGTGGCCTACTGCACCCACCCGGTCCTGTCCGGCAAGGCGGTGGAACGCATCGCCAATTCCGTGCTCGACGAGATCGTCGTCACCGACACGATTCCCCTGCGCGAAGACGCCAAGGCCTGTCCGCGCATCCGGCAACTGACCGTCTCGAGCCTGCTCGCGGAGACCATGCTCCGCATCAGCAACGAGGATTCGGTCTCGTCGCTGTTCATGGAGTAGACGACAGACCCCCGGAAGATTTACCGGCCATGGGAGTCGACGGCAGTCCTGCCGTGACTCGGCCGAATGCTGGGAGCCGCGAGGCTCCCGTTTCAGGACGGTGTCCGCTGGTCGCGGCGGATGCCAACCCAAGGAGAAAGCCATGAAACTCGAAGTGATCGCGATGCCGCGATCGGTGCAGGGAACGGGTGCGAGCCGCCGTCTGCGCCGCAAGGGCCTGGTGCCCGGAATCATCTACGGCGGCGATGCCACGCCGACCCCGATCGAACTCGATCACAACGCGCTGGTCCAGCGTCTCAAGCTCGAGGCCTTCCACGCCTCCGTGCTGACGATGAAGCTGGGCGACAGGTCCGACCGCGTGCTGCTGCGCGACGTGCAGATGCATCCCTACCGTCCCGAAGTCCTGCACGTCGACTTCCAGCGCGTCGGCAAGGACACGATCATCCACGTGAAGGTGCCGCTGCACTTCGTGAATGCCGACATCGCCCCCGGCGTGAAGATGGGCCACGGCATCATCAACCACGTCATGAACGAGCTGGATGTCCAGTGCCTGCCGGACGCCCTGCCCGAGTTCATCGAAGTGGACGTCGGCCACCTGGAACTGGGTCACTCCATCCACCTGGCGGATCTCAAGCTGCCCAAGGGCGTCGAGTCGGTCCAGTTCAAGCGCGGCGGCAACGCCGTCGTGGCGACCATCCAGGTACCGGGCGCGGCCGTCGAAGCCGAACCGTCTGCGGCGCCTGCGGCGTCCCAGGTGCCGGCCACCGCGCAGAAGGACAAGGACGCCAAGAAGTAGTCCTGGTGTTCCGACGTCCGGCCCGCCGCGAGCACGCTTGCTCCAGGCGGGCCTTTTTGCTTCCAGGGGACACCGTGTTCCACGATTCCACTGCACAGCGCCGGGCTGCGATCCGTCAGCGGCACGGGCGTTCCTTCGCCGGTCGTCCCGGAGGGCGGTGATGCGTCTGCTCGTCGGTCTCGGCAATCCGGGGCGGGAATACGAAGCCACCCGCCACAACGCCGGCTTCTGGTTCGTGGATGCAGTCGCGGACAAGCACGGCGCGTCGCTGCGGAACGAGTCGCGCTTCCACGGACTCGCCGCGCGCATTTCCCAGGGCGGCCGCGAATGCTGGCTGCTGGAACCCACGACCTTCATGAACGTGAGCGGTCGTGCCGTCGGTGCCCTCGCGCGGTTCTACAAGATCGAGCCGCACGAGATTCTGGTCGTGCACGACGAACTCGACCTGCCGCCCGGCGGCGTCAAGCTGAAGCGAGGCGGTGGTGCCGCCGGCCACAACGGGCTGAAGGACATCATCGCGCACGTCGGGCAGGACTTCTGGCGACTGCGCCTCGGCATCGGGCATCCGGGCGATCGCAACCAGGTCATCCACTACGTGCTGCAGCCGCCGCGGCTGGAAGAGATGCGCGAGATCGAATCGGCCATCGGACGCAGCCTGGACGTGTGGCCGCTGTTGTGGGAAGACAGGACCGAAGCCGCCATGCTGCAACTTCACACGAAGGGCGCGTAGATGACGACGGCGGCCTGCCACCCGTTCATGCGCCGCTCGCCGGCCCCCACGGGCATCGCCCTTTCACCGATCACTCATCACGGATCACCGAATCTATGAGCCTCAAATGCGGAATCGTCGGACTGCCCAACGTCGGCAAGTCGACGCTGTTCAATGCGCTCACCAAGGCCGGCATCGCGGCGGAGAACTATCCCTTCTGCACGATCGAGCCCAACGTGGGCATCGTCGAGTTGCCCGACCCGCGACTCACCAAGCTCGCCGAGATCGTGAAGCCGCAGCGCGTGCTGCCCGCCACCGTGGAGTTCGTCGACATCGCGGGTCTCGTGGCCGGCGCGTCGAAGGGGGAAGGGCTCGGCAACCAGTTCCTGGCGAACATCCGCGAGACCGATGCCATCGCCCACGTCGTGCGCTGCTTCGAGGATCCGAACGTGGTCCACGTGGCCGGCAAGGTCGACCCGCTGTCGGACATCGAGGTCATCAACACCGAACTCGCACTCGCCGATCTCGCCACCGTCGAGAAGCAACTCGTTCGCTACACCAAGGTGGCGAAGGCCGGCGGCGACAAGGAGGCCGCGCGGCTCGTCGCCGCGCTGGAGCGGCTGCAACCCGTCCTCGATCAGGCGAAGCCGGCGCGCACCGTCGACTTCTCCAAGGAGGAACTCGCGGTGATTCGCCCGCTGTTCCTCCTCACCATGAAGCCGACCATGTACGTGGCCAATGTCGCCGAGGGCGGTTTCGCCAGCAACCCGCTGCTCGATCGCATCCGCGAGCACGCGGCCAAGGAAGGCGCGCCGGTCGTTGCCATCTGTGCGGCGATGGAATCGCAGATTGCCGACATGTCCGACGAAGACAAGAAGCTGTTCCTCGCCGACATGGGCCTCGAGGAACCGGGCCTCGACCGCGTGATCCGCGCGGCGTTCTCGCTGCTCGGTCTGCAGACCTACTTCACCGCCGGCGTGAAGGAAGTGCGCGCATGGACCATCCACAAGGGCGATACTGCCCCCCAGGCGGCCGGCGTGATCCACACCGACTTCGAGCGCGGCTTCATCCGCGCGGAAGTCATTGCGTACGATGACTTCGTGACCCTCAAGGGTGAACACGGCGCGAAGGACGCGGGGAAGATGCGTCTGGAAGGGAAGGACTACGTCGTGCACGACGGGGACGTCATGCACTTCCGTTTCAACGTCTGAATCGGACCGCGCAACGCGTCGCGGTCGTTACTCATCACAGGGGAGGTGGAGATGCCGATCATCGTTTGTACGACGCGTGCGGGCATGAATGTCGAGACCAAGCGCAGCATCGCCAAGCAGATCACCGCCGCCGTTCACGAGACCATCAAGTCCGATCCGTCGATCATCAGCGTGGTCTTCAACGACATCGCCGCGGAAAGCAGCTTTATCGGCGGCGACTTCGGTTCGGACACGTTGATCATGTGCAACATCCGCGGCGGGCGATCCGATGATGCCAAGGCGACCTTGGTGAAGCGCGTCAGCGACATCTGGACGGACACCACCGGCCAGGATCCGAATCAAGTCGAAGTCGGGCTGCTCGAGTACGACCCGAAATTCATCTTCCGGGGCGGCAAACGACTGCCCGCTCCGCCGCTCGCGTGATCCGCGGGGCGACGCCCCGCTATCGCCCCGACCCCTGCATCGCCTCGAAGGCACGCGCCAACCGCCTCACCCCTTCGGTCAGACGGCTCTCGTCGTTCAGCGTGAAGTTGATCCGCAGCGCCCGTCGATTCGTGCCCGTGGCGTCGAAGACGCTGCTGGGCGCCACGCACACGCCCGCGGACATCGCGTGCGGCAGCAGCAGATCCGTGTTCAGCGATGGATCCCGTCCGACCGCCCAGACGAACATGCCGCCGACCGGCACCTCCCAGTCGAGCCAGTCGGAGAGATGCGCCCGCATCGCCTCGCACAGTGAATCGCGCCGCCGTCGGTACGTGTCGAGGATCGCGGGCCGGATCTTCTCGATGAGACCGGCCTCGATCGCGGCGAGCGCCACCCGCTGGGTCAACCCGCTCGTGCACATGTCCGAGCCGAGCTTGGCCATGGCCAGTGCTTCGACGAACGCGGGCGCCGCGATGACCCAGCCGATCCTGAGGCCCGGTGCGATCTCCTTGGACAATGTCCCCATGTAGACGACCGGGCCCGCATAGGGGGCGTCCGGGTGCGCACGTGCCGAGAGTTCGATCATCCGGGGAAGCGGTTCGCCGTCGTAGTGCAGCGTGCCGTAGGGGTCGTCCTCGATCAGCCATGTTCCGGTTCGATGAGCCGCGTCGACGAGCGCCTGACGGGTCTCGACCCCGACCAATCGGCCCGTCGGGTTGGAAAAGTTCGGAACGGTGTAAGCGAACTGCGCTCCGTCTAGGCCGGTGACGGCGTCGAACGCCGGGTCGTCGACCATCAGATTGCGGTAGGTGGGCGAGCGGGGGCGCCAGGCGTCGAGGGCGCCGAGATAGGTCGGAAACTGGCAGGCGATCCGCTGCCCGGGTTCCAGCAGCACCTTGCCGACCAGGTCGAGGCCCTGCATCCCGGCCGAGGTCACGAAGACGTTGTCCCGCGTCAAGGTCAGGCCCGGCGAACTGAATCGCCGCGCCAGCGCATCGCGCAATTCGGGAAGCCCCTCGACGGGCCCGTACCCGAGCACGTCCTGCGTATGCTCGCGGACGGCATTGCCCGCGATGGCCGCAAGCGCCTCCGTCGGAAACGTCGCGGGCTCGGGCAGCCCGCCGGCCATGTTGATCAGTCCCGGAACGCGGCCGGCCGCGAGGAAGGTTCGGGTGATGTCGTTGGTCGTCGAAAGCCATCCGGCAAACGGACGGCGCTGTGACTGCATGGTCATCGACAGGTTCCGTGGGTGCAGTGATCGTGGGGTCGGGATTCTAGACACGGTTGCCCGACAGGGGGCGGTTCACTGACCCGGTTGCCGCAAGGCGCACCGGGACCGGGCCGCGAGTCCGGACCGATCGACCTCCCGCCTCATGCCGGAGCGAAACACGGCACGCTCACCCCCGACGCGGAGGTGCGGAACACGACCTTCACCGCCTGCCCGATGCGGATCGACGCCGGATCGCAGTCCACGAGGTTCGTCAGCATCGTGACGCCTTCGTCCAGGGTCACGTAGGCGATCGTGTACGGCGTGGGTGCGCCCCGGTGCATCGTGCTGTACGTGTAGACGGTTCCCGTCCCGCGTGCCGGGACCCAATCGATCCGGTCGGAGAAGCAGAAGGGGCACAGCGTGCGCGGATAGAAATGGAACGCCGAGCACGACTCGCATTTGCCGACGAGCAACTCGCCGCGCGCGGCCGCGTCGAAGTACCGCTGGTTCTCGGGGTTGACGGGCGGGTCGGGCAGGACGTGCGGCGCGGGCGTCGAGGTCATGGAAGAGGGTTCACTCACGTTCGAGGATCAGCGTTGCGCTGCCATGCCGTGATCCGAGCTGTCCGCCCGTGCCCTGCGCGAGGGCCAGGGTGCATCCCGGCACCTGCACGCGAGGATGGGCTTCCCCGCGCAGCTGTCGCACGGCTTCGATGATCTTCGTCATCCCGCCGCGGTTCGCAGGATGGTTGTTGCACAGGCCGCCGCCGTCGGTGTTGAAGGGCAGCCGCCCCACGCCCGAGATCAGGTTGCCGTCCGCCACGAAGCGACCCCCTTCTCCCTTGGCGCAGAAGCCGAGATCCTCGATCTGCAGCAGCACCGTGATCGTGAAGCTGTCGTAGATCGAGGCGTACTGGATGTCGGCAGGCTTCACGCCGGCTTCCGCGAACGCCGCCGCGCCGGACCACGCGGCGCCGCTCACGGTGAGATCGACCCGCCCGCCGGACTGTCCCTTCACGGCCTCGCCCGCGCCGAGAAGCCGCACCCGGGGCCGTGCGAGGGAATGCGCGATTTCCGGCCGCGCGACGATCACTGCGCCGCCGCCGTCGCTCACGACGCAGCAATCGAGCCGATGCAGCGGATCCGCGATGAGCGGCGAGGCCAGCACGTCCTCGACGGTCACCACGTCGCGCAGCATGGCATTCGGGTTGTGCTGCGCGTGATGCGAGGCCGCGACCTTGATCCAGGCGAGTTGTTCGGGCGTCGTGCCGAACGCGTGCATGTGGCGCATCGCGACCATTCCGTAGCTGTTCACGGTTGCGAGGCCGTACGGCAGCTCGAACGCCGCGTCCGGTGCGTTGGCGCCGTAGTTGCGGGGCTGCGTGCCGGCGGAGCCCTCCGACCGCGGCCTGCCCGCCAGCGTGACGAGCGCGACATTGCACTTGCCGGCCGCGATCGCCTGTGCGGCGTGGGCCACGTGGACGAGATAGGACGAGCCGCCCGTGTCCGTCGAATCGACGTGCCGCACTTTCAGCCCGAGATAGTCCGCCATGGAGAGCGGACCGAGCCCCGGTGCGTCACCCGCGCAGAAGTACCCGTCGATATCCCCGAGGGTGAGTCCGGCGTCCTGCAGCGCGCCCCGGGCACATTCCGCGTGCAGTTGGGCGACCGACTTGTCCGGTGCCTTGCGCGTGGGATGCTCGTGGACCCCGACGAGGTAGGCCTTGCCTCGAATCGTCATGATGTTCCCGTGAAGCCGCGTGAACTGACCGGACTATAGCAATCCGGTCCGGACGCGCAACGGCATGAGGCCGAGGGTGACCGCCGTTCTCGCACCGTTGCGCGTCACGGCGCCGCATCGTGCGATGCCACTCGATGCTTCCGCGCAGTTCGCGGGCATCGATCGGTCGTTCCCGCGCTTGCCCGACTGCGCGACCGGCCGTCTCACACGATCAGGTCGCGCCTCGCGCCCCGCGCCTCCAGTTCCACCTCTCCGCCTGCAATCGGCGGGCGGGCGCGGTAGGTGACGACACCCTGACGCAACACCTCGCCCAACCCGCCGAGCAGGGTCGGACCCCAGAGATCGGGGATCTCGTGTACGTGAAAGAGGGCGAGCTGATTCACCGCGCGCCACGTCAGCCCGAGTGCCGCTAGGCTGTCACCGATGACGTCGATGGTGTAGCGCGCCCGTTCCCGCATGGCGGCCGGACCCGTGTCGCCCTCGGCAATGACTCGGCCTTCCGGGGTGATGTCCGCCGTGCCGGAAAGACAGAAGCCGCCCGTTCGTGACTTCGTCGGTGCGACATAGCTGAACGCACACATCGATGCGGTGTCCGGCGCATGTACGGCGAGGGCGATGTTCGAGCGGCACACCCCGCTGAGGTCGCCATGGAGCAGGCCCCAGCGGCGCAGCTGGGCGAGATAGGGCGTGTTGAAGTTCGACCAGTCCGCGCGCGTGAGCGGTGCCGGCACGCGCATTTCGATTCCGCAGAATGCCTGCGTCGGGCGCCCGGCGTCCCGCAGATGCGACTCGATGAACGGGTACGCCCGATCGAGCGGCAGCCAGCGGGAGAGTTGCACCCGCACGACTTCGAATCCCGCGTGGGGCACGATGCCGGTGCAGTAGGCCACGCCGCCCGGCAGGACACGGTAGTTGCCGGCCGCGTTGTCGAGCAGCGTCGATGCGACGGGGGACTTGCCTTCGTCAGGCGATGAATCCGGGCTTTCGGACATGGAGCATTCCTTCGGGCGAGAGTGTGAGGGCGGAGGGACTGCCGGGATCGTGCCGCCGCCGCATGTCGAGCGCGGCGCACGCTGCCGGCGAACCGATCAAGGGTCGTTCAGTTCAGGCGGCTCGAACCAGTTCGTCAGCGAGAGTCCGCCATCGACCACGATCGACGCGCCGGTGACGTAACCGGAGATGCGGTCGGACAGGACGGCCAGCGCCATCGGCGCGAGGTCCTCGCTCCGCCCCAGCCGGCCGAGCGGGATGTGGCGGGCGAGGGACGGATCTGCCACGAAGCCCCCGGCCTGGATGGCCCCGGGGACCAGGGCGTTGACGCGGATGCGGTAGCGCCCGAGCGTCTTGGCCAGCTCCTTCACGAGCATCGCCAGGGCGGCCTTGGCCGTGCTGTAGTGCGGCAGATTGCGAGGCGTGCCTGCGTGGAGCGACGTCAGGAGGAGGAATGACCCGGGGCTCCCCGACGCGATGAGCGACCGCGCCAAGGCCCTTGCCAGGTGGAACCCCGCATCGACGTTGACCGCGTGCATCGCCCGCCAGGTGTCTTCATCCACTGCGAGCGCGTGATCCGCTTCCCGCCTCGGCGGCGATGCGCTGTGCACGAAGAGCGTGACCTTGCCGATGGCCGCGGCCGCGTCCGCCAGCAAGGCATCGCGGGCATCGCGTTCTGCGAGGTCGCCGACCCAGGGCACCGCAAGTTCCGGCCGGGGAGCGCTTGCGATCGCAGAGGCGATGCGTTCCTCGCTTCGATCCGCGAACACCGTGCGCACCCCTTCGCCGACGAGCGCCTGGGCGATGGCGCGGCCGATGCCGTTGCCGGCGCCGGTCACGAGTGCGGCGTCGCGGTCGGGATCAAAGGGTTCAGCCAGCAGACGCATGTCGACTCCTTTCGTGCAGCTCTCGATTTCGAGGCAGCGTACTGCCGTGCCTCTGCATCAGGTGATGCGCAGACAGGCGGGCGCGAACCGGCGAGAGCGTAGTGCAGCCTCGCGCTGTGTGATACCAGTCCACCGGTCAAACCAGATTTGCCCCGTGGTTAAATCCGTCATGGATCTGTTCACGGACATGCGTACGCTGCTGGCGGTCGCGCGAAACGGCAGCCTCTCGGCCGCGGCGCGCGAACTGTCCGTGTCGATCGCGATGGTCAGCAAGCGCGTCAACGCCCTCGAAGCTCGCTTGGGCGTGAGGTTGCTGGAGCGGACGACTTGCCGATGTTCCCTGACCGACGAGGGCGAACGCTATGCGCGCGACTGCCAGCGCATCCTGGACGACGTCACCGAAGCGGAATCGTCCGTCACCGCGTCGGTCGTGGACGCCGCCGGCTCGGTTCGCGTCACGGCGACGACCAGCTTCGGGAGACGGGTTCTTGCGCCGCTGCTGTCGGACTTCGTCGCGGCGCACCCCAAGGTGCATCTTCGTCTTTCGCTGTCCGATGCGGTCCAGGATCTCGGCAGCGGCCGCCATGACCTTGCGCTGCGGTTGGGACCGCTGACCGATTCGACGCTCGTCGCCACCCGGCTGGTGAGGAATCGGCGGCTCGTGGTCGGAAGCCCGGCCTACCTCGCACGTGCCGGCGTGCCCGTCACGCCGCAAGACCTGCTGCAGCATCAATGCATCGTGCGTGATCCAGGGCAGCAGCGAGGCCCTGCTCGAATGGACCTTCCTGAGCCCCGACGGCCCGGTGTCCGTCCCCGTGTGCGGAAGCCTCTCGACCGAGAACGGCGATCTGCAGCAGGAATTGGCCGTGCTCGGCATGGGGCTGGCGCTCAAGTCCGCCTGGGACGTCGCGGAAGATCTGAAGTCCGGTCGCCTGATCGCCCTGCTGCCCGACTATCCCTGCCCGGCAGCGGATCTCTTCGCCGTCTACCGGACGCGCCATTTCCAGCCGCGCCGCGTGACCGCCTTGGTCGACCATCTCAAGCAGGTGCTCCAGGCACGTGAAGCGTCGGTACTGGATGTGCCGATGCCTGCCTCGGCGGCCTAGCGTCGCAGGAAACAATCGAGGGCGCGGCCAACGACGCGGCCCGGCGATCGAGGCGAACGTGCGACACGTTCGCCTCGGCACCGACGCCCGACGCCCGCCCTCAGCGCCCGATCTTCTCCGCTCGTTCGAGGAACGCGTCCATCAGTCCCTCGGGCGCCTCGATGATGTGCTCTCGCGCCGGGAATCCGCCGGAGCGCACGTCCGCGATGAAGTCCTTGAAGCCGCCCACGCGTTCGGCCTGCATGGCTTCGCGCATCCTGTGGAGGTCGCGGTACTGCTTGGAATGGCGCGGGTAGGGCGGTCCGTTGCTGCCGAGGATGTCCTCCGCGAACAGGAACTGGATGTCGCCGCCGCTGCCGGCACCGATCGACGAGGTGAGCAGCGTGGTGCGCCTGGTGATCTCCGCGAGCAGGGGCTGCGGAATCACTTCGACCTCCACGGCCCAGGCGCCGGCATTCTCGATGCGCTTCACTTCTTCGTAGACCCACAGCGCTTCCTCGACCGTCTTGCCCACGGCGCGCAGGCCGCCGGTCCACGTGCTCCTGCGCGGGACGAGACCCGCGTGTCCCTGGACCGGCACGCCGGCTTCGGCGGCCGCGCTGATGAAGCGCGGGGACCACTGGCACATGATGGCGTCGGCGCCGAGTTCCATCGCCGTGTAGGCGAGACGCACGGCCTCGTCCACGGTCGCCGCGGCGATCAGCGGCACCGAGAACGACATGAAGGTGTTCGGGGCGGCCTTCCGGATCGCGGCCGCGAGTTCCGGGCGCTTGGGATCGAAGCGAACCTTCATGGTGTCGATGCCGGCTTCCTCCGCCGCCGCGGCTTCTTCCGGTGAGAAGGGCAGGGTTTCGCACAGCACCCGCTTGCCCTTGGCGTCGCGCAGATCCTTGACCGTGTAGTTGCGAGTCCCGTAGGCGCCGCCCAGGGTCATGATGCGCTTGAGGCCGCGTTTCGGGGCGTCGCGCGGCGGAATGCCGCCGTCTCCGGTCGCGTGGCTGGCCATGGTTGTTTCCTCCTGTGTTGTTCGTCGTGATGTCGTCGGGAGACTGCCGGTTCGAGTGTAGCGCGGCCCATCCCCGCGGCTGCAGGACGCTGCCTTCGGCGCCGCCGAACGGGGCATGCGCAAGCGCCGGATTGCGGCCATCATGCCGGCCTCGATGACCGACCTTGCCTGAATCTGCCATGCCGAATCTGTTCACGCCGTTCACCCTCAAGGGGATCACCCTCCGCAACCGCATTGCGATGTCGCCGATGACGATGTACAGCTCGGTCGATGGCCGCCTCGACGACTACCACGTGAGCTATCTCGGAGCGCGTGCGGCCGGCGGCTTCGCGCTGGTGTTCGGCGAGCAGATGGCCATCACGCCGGACGGCCGGACCACCACCTCCTGCGCCGGTCTCTGGGACGACAGCCAGATCGAGGGGCATGCCCGCGTGACGGCGATCATCCAGCGCATGGGCGCTGTCCCGGCGATCCAATTGGGGCACACGGGGCGCAAGGGCAGCCAGCTGCCGCCGCACAAGGGGGTGCACGCCGACGGTACGAAGCGGCAGTTGCCCCCCGACCATCCGGATGGCTGGACCTGCGTGGCGCCTTCGGCCGTGCCTTACGGCTCCGGGGGCCACACGCACCCGGTCCATGCGTTGAGCGTGGAGGAGATCCGGGCGCTCCACCAGCGCTACGCCGACACGGCCGTGCGCGCGCTCGACGCAGGCTACCAGTGGCTGGAACTGCATTTCGCACACGGCTATCTCGCTGCGAGCTTCTTCTCGCCGCTCGCCAACAAGCGCACGGACACCTACGGCGGCAGCGTGGCCAACCGCGCGCGCTTCCTGCTCGAAGCGCTCGACGCCGTGCGTGCGGTCTGGCCCGAGCGCTACCCGCTGACCATGCGGCTGGGCTGCGACGATCTGCATCCCGAGGGCACGCAGTTCGAGGACTCGATCGTCGCCATCGCGATGATGAAGGACCACGGACTCGACATGGCCGATCTGTCCCTCGGTTTCAACACCGAAGCCATGGTGGATCCGCCGATGCGGCGGCCCGAGTTCATGATCGAGCGTGCCCATCGCGTCCGGCAGGCCGTGAACCTGCCGGTGATGACGAGCTGGAACCTGGGCATTCCCGCGACGGCCGATCGTGTCGTGCGCGAGGAACTGATCGACGTCGTGATGCTGGGGCGTCCCGCGCTGTCCAATCCGCATTGGCCCGTGTGGGCCGCGCGCGAGCTGAAGCACGAGGCGCCCTTCTCCCTCGTGCCGGAGGACTGGCGCTGGTGGCTCGAGAATTTCCGGGGGCATCCGCCCAGCATCGGCTGGCCGGAGGCCGGTCCCGCGGTTTCCTGAGAGCGACAGGGCCGGAGGCGGACGCCGTCCCGGCTATCATCGGCGCTCATCCCGCGCGACGACTCGTCCCTCGAGCGGATTCACCGCACGCCGCGAGGTCGCAGCGGTGGTCCATCGGAGGAATCGCATGGCGCGCACCTGTATCGATCACATCGTCGTCACCGCCCGTTCGCTCGAATCGGGCGCGGCCCATGTGCGGGATGCCCTCGGCGTCTCCCTGCAGGCCGGCGGCGAACATCCGCGGATGGCGACACACAATCTCCTGTTGCGTTTGGGCGACGACCGGTTCCTCGAAGTGATCGCGCCGAACCCGGCGGTGGCCGCACCCACGCGTCCGCGCTGGTTCGCCCTCGACACGCTCGGACCCGACGCGGCGCCCTCCTTGTCGATGTGGGTGGTGCGCACGAGCGACGTGCGCGGCGTTGCAAGGGCATCCGCCGAGCCGTTGGGGCCGATCGAACCAATGCACCGCGGCACGCTCGACTGGCACATCACGATTCCCGCTGACGGGTCGGTTCCGCTGGACGGCGTCGCACCGGCGCTGATCGAGTGGGGCACGCCGGTGCATCCGGCCGCCCGGCTCGAAGACCGGGGCGTGGCGCTCGAGACGCTCGAGATCGTCCATCCGGATCCCGATCGCGTGTCGCGCCTGCTGCAGTCGCTGGCGTTCGACGGACCGGTACAGGTTCGGCGTGCCGAGGCCGGCGTGCCACCGCATCTGGTGGCGCATCTCGACACGCCGCTCGGACGTCGCCGGCTGTCGTGTCGCGACCGTCCCTAGCTGCAACGCCTCGTCGCTCCGGTTCGTGCCGCCGTCCGTCCCGAATCGCTTCAGCCGTCCTGCCCCGATCCCGGCGCGCCGTCCGCGTCACGCCGTCGCGGATGCGCTCAGCGTCGGATAGTCGAGGTAGCCCTCGGGTCCGCGGGTGTAGAACGTCGCACGCTGGTAGGGCGTCAAGGGTGCGCCGGTCCGCAGGCGTTCGGGCAGGTCCGGATTGGAGATGAACAGGCGGCCGAACGCGATCGCGTCGGCATCGCCCGCGGCGATCATCGCGTTCGCGCTTTCGCCGCGGAAGTTGCCCGCTGCGATCAGCACGCCGCGCCACCGGGGGCGGAAGAGGCGCGCGGCCGACGGCACATTCTGGTGGTCCACCTCGGCCTGACCGGCCCCGCTCGCGCGCGGCTCGATCAGGTGCAGATACGCGAGGCCCAGGGTGTCCAGCTCGCCGATCAGGTGCGAATAGAGCGGCATCGGCTCGGCCTCGCCGCTGTCGTTGGCGATGCCGTAGGGCGAGAGGCGGATGCCCACGCGTCCGGCACCGCAGACGGCGGCCACGGCCTGCGTGATCTCCAGCACCAGCCGGCACCGGTTCGCGACGGAACCGCCGTAGGCGTCGGTGCGCTGATTCGTGCGCGACTGCAGGAATTGCTCGAGCAGATAGCCGTTGGCCGAATGGATCTCGACGCCATCGAAGCCGGCGGCCAGTGCGTTGCGCGCCGCCTGCGCGTAGCGCTCGATCAAGCCCGGGATCTCGGCGGTGTCCAGCGCTCTCGGCGTCGGAAAGGGTTCGCGCCGAAAGTCGGCCGTCAACGCCTCGCCCTTCGCGGCGATGGCCGACGGCGCGATCGGCAGACCGCCGTCCGGCTGGTGCGAGGGATGCGACAGACGGCCCATGTGCCAGAGCTGCAGATAGGTGTGGCCGCCCTTTGCGTGAATCGCCTCGGTCACCGCTTTCCAGCCGGCTACCTGCTCGGCCGAGTGGATGCCCGGCGTACACGGGATGCCGCGGCCATCGGGCGAGACCTGCGACGCTTCGCAGATGATGAATCCGCCGCGGCTCGCGCGCTGCCCGTAGTACCGGGCCATCATCTCGTTGGCAACGTTGCCGGGCATCGTGGCGCGCATGCGCGTGAGCGGCGGCATCACGACGCGATGGGACAGCGTCAGGCCGCCGAGCGTCATCGGCGTGAACAGGTCGGGTGCAGTCATGTGGGTCTTGAAGTCGTGAGCGGGTCGAAGGAGAAGTCCGCCCGCATTATGGACAGGCTGCCCGCATTTGCACCACGGGTTCGCGCCGTGCCGACCCGGTAGATGACCGGCCCGGGGCTACGGTGCCTTGCGGATCACTTGCGACACGGGATGGCCGCTCATCGATCCGAGCGTGCCGTAGCCGGCGACGGTCGTTCCGGTCATGCAGGTGGCCCCCATCATGCCGCCCGCCGTGCAGTCCGCGTACGCGAGCTTGTCGATCCGGGCCTGGGTAAGCGCGGCAGTCGGGTCCGTCGCGTTCACGAAGATGCGGACGTACGCATTCCCCACACCGCCGGCAGACGGGTTCGTGGCCGTCGGGAACCCCGCATAGAGCGCGAAGCCCGTGCCGGGTGTCCAGCCGTCGCCGCCGAAGGAAGACGTGAAGGTGCTGGTGTCGGGACGCAGGAAGGTCGTGACGAGCCAGCCGCCGAGGGCGTCGTCGCGCACGGTCGACAACGGGTTCGACAGCGTGAGCAGCGTCATGCCGTACCCGGGAGCCGGGGCCGTCGGACTGCCGGTCATCGATTCCGTCAGCGTGCCCTGCAGCGCGGTGACCTCGCCCGTCGTGGCGTTGAGCAGGAAACTTCCCGTGAAGATCGTGTCGCGCGGCTGCGTGTCCGGCTCGCGGAAGATCGTGACCACCTCGTAGCGCGTGACGATGTCGGTCGACGCGGAGGCGCTCCCCGCGCCCAGCGCATTGGTCGCCGACAAGGTGAATCCCAGGCCGTCGCAACTGCCGCCGCAGCTCACCGTGGCGGGCAGCGAGGCGACCTGGGTGACGACGCGGTCGCCGGTGGCGCGGACCGTGTAGTGAAGGATGGGGCTGCCGCCGCTCGACACGCCGGATGCCGTGATGACCACGGTGCCGGCGGCGTCGCCCGACGTCACGGTCACCCCGGTGGGCGCGGCCGGTGCGGTCACGCCGGTCGGAATGACCACGGGGAGGGACTGTGTGACCTGCAGCGCCGCGAGATAGACGCTGTTGCCCGGCTGGTCCGCGGTCACGATGCAATCGCCGGCCGTGAGGTCCGTGACCACGCCGGTGCCGGCATCGACGGCGCACACGGTCGGCGTCCGGGTGCCGTAGCGAACGGGCAGACCGGCGCTGGACGCCGCCGCCACCGTCGCGCTCCCGCCGAGCGACAGTTCGGGCGCGGGAGCGAACGTCAATGTCTGACGCGGGTCGACCTGGACCTCGAGACTCACCGTGAGCGGCGGGGCCGGCGCGTAGTCGGGGTTGCCGTCCTGCCGGATCGTGATGAGACAGGTTCCGGCGGACAGCGCGGAGACCTCGCCGCTGCCGTTCACCGTGCAGACCCGGGGCGAATCGCTCGTGTACTGCACAGGCAGTCCCGAGGTCGCGATCGCCTGGAGGCTCGTCGTGCTGCCCGGCGTCATCGCGGGCGCGGCGGCGATCTGGATCGACTGCGTCTGCGCCCGCACGGCCGGACCGTCGCCTCCGGAACCACAGGCCGTCAAGGCGAACGCCATGGTCGCGGACACGATACGCGCCGCGATGCGAAGCAGGGGTGAGGTCGGGATCTGCATGATCAATAGCGGAACGTGAGCGCCACCGAGAAGCTGCGTCCCGGGCCGGGGACCGTGATCCCCCAGGGGATGCCGCTCGTGGTCATCGAGGCGCCCTGCCCCACGTAGGCGCCACCGAGCGGAGGCTGGTGGAAGCGGTTGAAGACGTTGTCGATGCGCAGGTCGAGGCGCGCGTTCCGCCACTCCCGGCTGGTGCGCAGATGCAGGAGGCCGTAGCCCCCGGTGGGGATCTCGTTGCGGACCTCGGAGCGGTTGCGCTTGCCGCCGACGACCTGCCACTCGAGCGTGTTCGACCAGCCTTCGTGTTGCCGGACGATCGACAGCGTCGTGTTGGCCGGCATCATGTTGTAGAGCGACTGGCCGGTTTCGAGGTTGGTGCCGCGCAGGAGGTTCACCACCCCCTGCATGTCGAAGCGTCCCCACTGCGTCGAGCGGCCCAGCAGTGCCCTGCCGGAAACGTCCAGACCCTCGATGCGGGCCGGCTTGTTCACGTACTGCAGCAGCACGAAGCCGGTCCGCGTCGTCGCGTTCGCCGCGCTGCACTGACCGAAGTCGCAGCGTTGCGCATCGATGTAGTCGAAGACGCGGGTCACGTAGGCGTTCGCCTTCAGTTGCCAGTGCTCGGGCTCCAGGGACCGCCACAGGGCCGTCACGCTCAGCGTGTGGGCAACCTCGGGACGCAGACCCTCCTGACCGATGTAGCCGTTGCCGTCGCCCGCGAAGTTGTTCATCAGCGCCGCCATCGCCTGCGTCGACCACGGATAGCGTTGGTAGAGATTGGGGGAGCGGGTCTTGCGCGCATAGCCGAGCTCCAGGGTGCGCTGCTCGTCGATGGCGCGGCGCAGTTGCGCGCTGACATCCCAGTTGCGGTCGACGTGCCGGTGGTCGCGCGCGTTGAACGCCGCGGCCTCGGCCCCCCAGAGGGCGGTCAGGCCGTTGTTGTAGCCCTGGACCGGCGATGCATGGGACTCGATGCGCTCGCCGCGCACGCCCAGCTGGCTGTACCAGTCGTTGCGCCAGGTGCGCGACCACTCGGCGTAGGCTCCGACACGATTGCGCCGGCCGTTGTCGATGTTCCAGAAGGCATTCGGTCCCATCGTGCCGCCCACGGCGGGCCACCAGTCGTACAGCAGGTAGCGCAGGAACTCGGCACCGACTCCGATGCGGTCGCGGTCTCCGACGGGCCGGGTCGCGTGGATCTCGCCGCTGTCGGTCTGCGCGCGGGTCAGCATGGGCATGCCGGTGCCGTAGCGGAACCGGTCCGGCCCCATGTCCATCTCGTGGTTCGTCTTCTGCCGGCCGAGACGCGCGTCCAGTTCGCCCCAGTCGTAGACGCCCTCGTAGCGGAGGTTGACGTTGCGGTTGAGGTTGTCGGTCATGTCCATGCGCTGATTCGGGTAGCCCTCGAACAGCACGTGCTGCTCGCCGAGGTTCAGTCGCAGCAGATGCTCGCGCGCGCGCCACGCGAATCCGACCTCGTTGTTGAGGGACTGATAGCCGGACGAGCCGACTTCGTCGCCCGCCAGCCGCCGGCCGCCTTCGGTGCCGGGTTCGACCGCCTTGAAGGCACGTGCGGCGCGGTAGTTCTCTGCCCGGGCCGTGCTCCCGCTGTAGGAGAGGTGCAGCGATTCGCCGCTCCACGAAGCCTTCCAGTGTCCCCCGGTGACCTTGCCGTTGGAACGGAACAACGCCCCGATCTCGCCGCGCTGGAAAGCCGCTTCGCCGGGTTGCGCGAATCGCGGGCGCTCGCGGTTCACTTCGATGGTGCCGCCGAGACTGTCTCCGCCCGCGCTGACCGGCGTGATGCCGGCCATCACCGTCATCGTTGCGACGTCGGCGGGCGCGATGTACGACAGGGGCGAGTTCATGTGATTGGGGCAGGCCGACTGCAGGTCCATGCCGTCGACCTTGATGCGCAGGCGATCGTCCGCCATCCCGCGCAGCACGGGCAGCGCCGAGAGGCCGCCCGCGCCGTACAGACTCACGCCGCCCTGGCCCTGCAGGAGGTCGGCGGAATCGGTCGCGGACGACAGGCGCTCGAGCAGGCCGCGGCGGCGCTCGAGAACGACCTCGGCGCTTGGCGACCCCCTGACCACGACTTCGGGGACGACGAGCTCATTGCTCCGTGCACTCGCGCCGTAGAGCCCCGCCGCGATCGCTGCGAGTGACACGAGCAGGCAGTGCGTGGACTTCGCGGGTGCGTGCAGGAGAAACAAGCCGGAACGGAACGCCAGACGGGAGCGCATCCCGACCGCGGACGCACTCCCGGGGGTGGACGGGACGATCAGGCAGCGCGGCGGCGACGGACGAGGCCGCCGATCATGCCCAGCCCGAGCGCCGACAGGATGACCGTCGAGGGTTCCGGCACCGCGGCGATGGTCTGCGACAGCGGGTACCCGCCCATGCTGCCGGCGACACCGTAGCCCGCGACGGCGGTTCCGGTCATGCACGTGGTCATCATCATTCCGCCCGGCGCGCAGTCGGCGTAGGCGAGCTTGTCGATCTGCGCCGGGGTCAACGGCGTCGTCGGCACGTCGGGGACGAAGATCAGCACGTAGGCATTGCCCGGATTGGCCCCGGGAAAGCCCGAGTACAGGGCCAGGCCGGTCCCCGGAGACCAGCCGTCGCCGGTGCCGGTCGGCCCGGTCCAGAACGTGTTCGTGCTGTCATTCAGGAAGGTCGCCGCGAAGGTGCCGGCGAGCGTGTCGTCGTGCCAGGTCTTGAGTTGATGCGTGAGCGACAGCGAGACGAGACCGCCGGGCCGGCTGCCCGTCATGGATTCGGTCAGGCTGCCCTGCAGGTTCGAGACGGTTCCCGTGTGCTCGTCGTAGTCGAACGTGCCGGTGAACACCGAGTCGTAGGGCTGGGTGTCCGGCTCGAGGAACGTGGTGGTCACGTTGTAGGTGGTCTCGTGAGCGCTCGCGGTGTGCGAGGCGCCCAGCAGGCCCAGCGCGGTGAGCGACGCGGCGGCGAGGGTTCGGAAATTCATGATGTCTCCTTGTGTGGATGGAAGGTGCGGCGGGTTGGCAAGTCGGTCGGGCAATCGGGCCTCAGGTCCTGCGGGCGCGTCGTGCCCGCGCTGCGCCGACGAACGCGAGGCCCGCCGCGAACAGCGCGATCGTTTCCGGTTCCGGCACGGCCGCCACGGCGAGGGTCACGCGCATGCCGTAGGCCGAGGCGACGTTCGGATTGGCGAGGTCCTGCGCGGCATAGTCGGCGCCGCCCACGAACAGCGAGTAGTCGCCGGCCGCGAGCCGGAACGTCCCGGTCACCTGTCCGTCCGCGGTGCCGTCGCCGACGACGCCCGGCGCGTTGCCGAAGTTGGCCGCGCTGCCGTCCACCGCGTAGCCGCGGAACGCCAGCGACGTGAGATCGGCGAACGTGGTGCCGGCGTCGTTGCCGACCTTCCAGTCGCCGAGCGCGTTCCACGCGCCTTCCTGCGTCGTGCCGCCGCTGCCGTTCGGGAAGCTGGCAGCCAGATACGCCGCCGTGACGGCGGCAAAGTCGTAGTCGGCCGGCGCCGGGCTCAGATGCACGAGGCCGCGGTAGACGGAGAAGCCGGGCAGGAGTCCACCGAGCGACGCCGGCGTCGCGTCGGCCTTGGATGCGACGGTGATCGTCACGACCGCCTCGTTGGCGAGACTGAAACGGAAGGCGCGCGACTTGTGGGAATCGCCGTAGTCGGCATCCGTGGCGTCGGCCCAGCCGAAGTTGCCGGTGGCGGCCTGGTTGGCGAGGGTGGTCGTGCCGGCGGCGAGGCCGCTGAAGCTGCCGAGATTGCGACCGGTGTAGGAAATGTGGGCCTGCGCGGCCTGGCTGGCGCCGAGCGCGAGCACGGCGAGCGTCACTGCCGCGGCGCGGTGCGCGGCGGCGTGGGGACGGGGATGCATGGAGAGGACTCCCTGGCGGATCGAGTTCGAGGGGTGACTGCGGATCGGGGTGTTCACGTGCCTGCCGTCTGCCGCCCGTCGAGACGAAGCCCGCCCGGGTTGCCCGCGTACGCGCCCGGCGCTGGCTTGCACCGTTGCGTTCGCGGCGTCCGACGGCCTGCCCTACGAGAGCAGCGGCGGATCGGCGCCCGGCGGGGGAGCACGGGCAACGATCGGAGACCAACGCTCGATCGAGCAGGGCGGACGCCCGGCCGGCCGGATCGGCGCCGGAGTGGCCGATGCCGAGGAGACCGGCGCGGGGCCGACGGAGGGGAGGGCGGGCGCGTGATCCCGGAGCACGCAGAGCGGACAGTGAACCTTGTGCGGGGGGACGCTGCCGGCGTCGTTGCCCTTGCTCGCCTGCGTGCCGGGAGACGCCAGTGCGTCGCGCACCGAGCAGAGGTCGGACCGCTGGCGATCGGGACCCGACGGCAGCCACGCCGACATCGCCGGCCCCAGCGCCCAGACGACGAGGACGACGACCGTCAGCGCCGTTCGCAGACTCGATTGCCGAAGGAAGTACTGCCGGGACACCGGTGAGCGTTTCCGGGCGCGGGAGAGATGGCCGGGCTCGTGGTGCCGCGTCGGAGCCGGGGTCTCGATCCTGCGCGAGGGATGCGCGGTGTCGACCGGGAACGCGCGCATCACGCATGGGCGTTCGTCCGACGCGGCGCCCTGCAAGTCGCCCGTCTGCCAACGGATCCGGCAGGCCGCGCCGATGCCGGCGATCAGCCGTCCGCATCGCGTCCCGCGAGGCGAGTACCAGCGCATCGTCGAAGCGCACCCGGCGTTGCCGCGAGGGGAGGGCGTGCGGTGCGGCTCGAACGGCGCGGTCATGATGCGGGCGATTCCGGTTGGCGTTGTCGTGACGCTGCGGCACGCCGGCTTCGTGCGTCGCATGGACGCCGGCCCGGCGAGGGGATGCAGGCGACCTCGACGCGATCGGCATGCCGCCGACCTTCCTGCATCCTACTGATGGCCTCCCCGTGACCTCAATGCGGCATAGTGACGCACCACGCCGCATCGCGTGCCGGAGACGGCGACAGGGCGGCGTGCCGGTGCTTCGCCCGGTCCGGTCGCACGCAAGGTTCCGGGCGGCGACGGGTTCGTGATTCGACCATGTCGAGAAACCGATCTCCGGTCGGAGAGTCCAACGTTCACCGGCGACCGCCAGGGACACGATGGAATGCCAATACCGTGAAGAGAATTGAACGCCGTTCGAAGTCCGCCGCCGCGTGCTGGATCGCAGTGGCCTGCATCGCATCGCTTCTGCACCCCGGATCGACGGCGGCGCAGGTCTACAAATGGGTCGACGAGAACGGCAAGGTGCACTACGGGGATGCGCCGCCCGAGCGCGACGACGTCAAGAGGAGGGCCGTGAAGATCGACACGCCGCTTCCGACGCCGTCCGATCGCGACGCCGCGCAGAAGCGTGCCGAGCAGGAGCGGCGCACGCTGAATCACTTGATCGAATCCCGCAAGCGTGCCGAGACGAAGACGAAGCAGCCGGGCGCCGCGACGGCGTCGACCGGGGCTGCGCCACCGTCGGTCAATGAGACGCCGTGCCAGAAGGAGTGGCGGGAGTTCCGCGAGAAGAGCGCGTGTTTTGCCCCGTATCGCACGGCCACCGGCGGGATCAAGCCGGAGGCCTACGAACGCTGCAAGGAAGTGACGCAGCCGACCAGCGTCTGTCCGCCGTAGGGTCCGGCCCCGGCGCCGTCACCGCTTGAGCGTGTGGTGAAACGTCGGCGGCCGGCGGCTTTCGGTTCGTGGTGATGAATCGATTCTCGACCCGGATCGCGCGACGGGGGACTTGCTTCGCCTCACGACATCAGACCCAGCTCCGCATCGCTGGCGCTGTGCCCGTACTTGTCGCGAGGCGGCCAGGGGCGGGCGCGCCAATCGGGTTCGAGCGTGAACGACGACTGCCGCCGCCCGGGCAGCAGTGCCCCGTTGCCGGCGCCCTTGGCGTAGTCGTAGTAGAGCTTCACGATCGCCTCCTTCGTCACCTGCTGCGCGGCCGGATGCGCCAGGCACGCATCGACCCACCGTCGCACGCGCCCGTAGCGGTCGTCGTCGGGCAGGCGGAAGTCCTCGTAGTACTCCAGGAACCAGAAGCGCATGAACAGCGGCGTGAACACCGCCTCCGCCCAGCCGAAATCCTCGAACAGGAACGGGCCGGTCGGCGAATGTTCGACCAGGAAGTCGTTCAGTCGCTCGTATTGCCGGAGCATGCCGGCGCGCAGGCCCTCGCGGCGGGCGGGATCCTGACTCATCACCCACGTGTAACCGTGATTCACGAAGTCGCCTTCGAATCGCGTCAGCATGCCTTCGACGGCGACGCGATACGGATCCCGCTGCGCGACCGGTCGCTCCGGAAATGTCTCGTCGAGGTAGCGCATGAGCACCAGGCTTTCCTTGAGGATCCGTCCGTCCGTCGTCTCGAGGATCGGCAGGGCGGTCGTTCCGCGAGTCTTCTGCAGCAGCCACTCGGGGCGGGGTCGGGTGATGTCGATCACCTGGAAGTCCACGGCGTCGCGGCGATCCTTCAGGGTGAGCAGGATCTCGAGGCGCTGGCAGAACGGGCAGACGGGGATGTGGAAAACGGTGGGCTTGAGCATGTCGAAGTGAGGGGCGCGGCGGCGCAGAACGGGGGTGACGCATGGACGATTCCGCACCGGATCGGCAGGCGCAGTGAATCGCGAAAGTCTACGACACTCATCCGCCGCGCGACCGCGACGGCGATCTACCGCGAATCCTGCCGCAGCGAACTCAGCGTCGTCCCCACCTGCGCCGGATTCGCGTCGGGCGCGAGAGCACCCTAGGCGATGGTCCAGTCGACCTTGATCGCCCGGAGGATGCTCCACGTCGAAAGAGGCGGAGCGACCCGCCCGTCGTCCAGTGCCGCTTTGCCGGGCAGGCGCAATCCCAGCCCCTCGGCGTGCGCGCGCTTCGGCACGTAGCGGCCGGCGCTCCGCGTCTGGAGATGCGGGATGAGTCGCGCCTGGAGCGCCTCGTCGACCGTCGCTTCGCGATTCGGATCGACCGTGAGCGACGCGCGGGCGACCCACGGCAGCCGGTCGAAGGCCCGGCCGGTCGCCAGCACCACGAGGGCGCCCCATCCGTCGGGCACGAACGGACCTTCGCGGTCGAGGCGATACAGATGCCACGCGCGCCCGTTCATGGTTCGGAACGAATGAATCTCGCCCGTCTCCAGCACCACGTCCGGTGCCTTGCGGGGCCGTGGTCGATCCCGCGTCGGACGCGGCGCCTTCAATCGTTGCGCCAGTTCCGCCAGAACACCGGCCCGTTTGCGGACGAAGGCTTCATCGGCGCCGCCGGCACTCGCGCGGTGCAGGTCGGCGCCGCTCTCGATGATGGCCAACGCTGCCGAGGCGGCTCGATCGCAGCCGATTCCGCGTCGCTCGAACTGATCCGCCACCACCAGCCAGAACAGGATCCCGTCCTCGTCGGCGGGATCGCGAGGTCCGTACATCTCCAGCAGACAGGCGAGGAGTTGGTCGCCGTCCGCTGGAACCTTCGCGACCCGCGTGACGGCGTTCTTCATGTCGCTCGCGGTGTCGTCTTCGTAGAGCGAGGCGCCCCAGGTGCCCATCGTTGTCGTCCTCGAATCGGAGAGGCACGGATCGTAAGCGACGCGGCGACTGGCCACCGGCTCGTCGCCACGGCCGGAATGCCGGGTTTCCGATCGGGCAGGCGAGAAAGGGGATGAGTGTGCCTGTGACCTGGCCCCGCCCGTTGCCCGCATCGATCTCAGTCACAGGGCGTACCTGGCGAAGGACGACCGCCCGGGTACGGAACGACACGCTCAGGGAAGGACGTGCGGATGCTTCATGGTCAGTCGACGTCGATCACGCGCGGGTCACTTCGGCAGTTGTCCGCCGAGCCAGCAGCAGCGGTACACCGATCGCCAGCAGCAGCCAGCACGCGGGCTCGGGCACCGGACTGAGCAACAGATTGAAGCTGTACTGCGCGTCGCCGTTGATCCGCGTGCTCGCGTTGCCGGCGAGACGGTAGGTGACATTGGGCAGGAAGGTCCCGGAGGCACTGAATCCGCCGGGGTCGTCGTCGGAAGTCCAGAGGCCAGTCCCGGTCAGCTGCACGCTGGATTGAGCGTTCGATGTGCGCGTGCCGACATCGGGACCCAGGGTACTCGTGATCGAGCCGCTGAGCGTGAAGCGCGTGAGGACCGGCAGCCTGAAATCCAGCCGTACGCTGCTGATGGCGTTGGCACCCAGGCTCACGTAGGTGAAGGGCGTATCTCCAGTGGTGCTGGCAGAGCCGCTGCCCGTGATCTGCGTGCCGCCGAACAGGTACTGGGCGTCACTGGAAAAACTCGCACTGCCCTGCACGGGCTGGCCGTTGAAGGCGCCATCGACCGCCCCGGCGTCCGCCGCATCCTGGGCGTAACTCGCCGAGGTCGTGGTCAGCAATTCGCTGAATCCGCCGTTGTCGACGACCGGACCGGCACCGACCGTGAAGTTGCCGAACACGTTGGTCAATCGGCTGGAAAGCACTGCGTCCTGCGCGTGGGCCGCCGTGGCGGCCAGGAGCAGTGGGGGAATGGCCTGCAACCATGCGATACGCATCTGGGCACCTCCGCCGGCAGTGAAGCGGATACCCGCTCTCACTCGGATGGCTGATGAATGATTGCCGGCTCGACACCGCGCGGGCCGACGCCTGAGCTTGCGCACACCCCATCGACGGGAGTTCGGATGCGGCGGCCGCAAACGCGCGATGAGCAGACCCCTCGGGGTGCCATCGCGTTCACCCCCTTGGCCGAAAGTTTCTCCCTCGACTGTCGCCGGGGTCAATCGGGCATTTGTCGGAGAGGGGGTGTCCGGATCGTCGTGAGGGAGCGCCCGACCGCCGTGACACGGTGCATGCGTCCGAGTCCGCTCCCTCAGGTCGCATCCTCAGGCGTATCGACGTGTCGTCGATACTCCGGTTGCACCTGCCGCAGCACATCGTCGGGCGTGGTGATCGACGCGAAGTGCCGGAGCGCGAATCAGCCTAAGGGTCGAGCACGCTGCCGCAGAGCTTGAGGAACGTGCCCGACCGGAAGCGCACGCCCAGCGTGTGCTCGTCATCCCAGGTTGCGCGGTAACCGAACTCCGTCGTGAGCCGGCCTTCGAGCGGCACGACGGAGACGAAGACCAGCGACACGTGGGGCCACACGTCGGACGGCCCATCGATGCGCAAGGCAACCGGCAGCTCGTCGGTGTCCGCCTCGTCGGCGTACGGGCCGTAGTGACCGAACAGCGCCTCCGCGACCGGGCTTCGCAATGTCTCGAAGTCGACGATCAGCGTTCGGGCCGCGGACAGTGCTTCCACGTCAGGTTCTGTGCGTGTCCCGCACAACGTCAGCGGCACGCACGCCGCCGAATCGGATGCGAACGTGATCGCTCCGCGCCAGCAACCGGCCTTGCGGGTCAGTGTGCCGAGCTGCGGATCATGAAAGGGCGGTGACTTGAACCATCCGAGCATGGCGGAAGACTCCCCATCGATTGGGTCGCGAAGCCGCAACTCGCGAGTCCCGGGACGAGTACCGCTTCGCGCGACGCGACCCGCGTCACGGCCATCGTGTCAGCCATGCGAGTGTGCGGATTCCGTCGCTGACCGCTGACGAGTCGCACGCCGATTCAGGGTGATCACGTGCGGTCCACCGTCTCGGTGCCCTCGGGCCCGCCACGCGCGCGGACCGCCTCCGCCAGATACGGTTCGCCGTGCAGCTTCAAGGCTGCGATGGCGTCGATCACCATGGGCGCCACGCGTGCACGCGCCTCCGCTGCGGGGACGGGTGCCAGCTGCCGGGCCATCTCATCGGTCGACGCGGGCAAGTGGAAGGGCTCGAAGACCCACCAGTAGTCGTACCCGTGTGCCAGCTTGCCCAGACGGCAGAAGAATTCGTCGCGGCTCAGTGCGGTGCGCGGTTCGCCCGCGGACGGACGCATGCTCAGTTCGGGAAAGCGGGCCCGTCGCGACCATCCGATATCCACGGCGAACCGGTCGACCTTCGCGTCCGGCACCAACACGCACCACAGATGCATGGCGTCGGACACCACGCGCCGAAACGCGCGCTCGCCGGGAAACAGGTACATCGACTTCACCGGCACGGCTTCCCATCCGGGGGCGGCCGCGATCAGGTCGGCTTCGAAGAGCTTGCGCAGTGCCTGACCGTACTCCTTTCGCATGTCAGCGAATGCCTCTTGATGCGTCGGCGACGGACCCGGCCGCGCGCAACCTGTGCGTGGACGCGAACGCCTTCAGCATGTCTCGACCTCTGACGAAGTCGGTGATGGAGTGACGGAGGGAGACGGGCGCGGATGTCGGCGATGCGGGCATGGTTTCCGGGGCGGGCTGCACGGGACGCCCGATCATACGTCTCAGCCGTGCCGGGCGATGCGTCTTGCAGGCAACGAACGACGGCCGGTCACTGGCGATGCCCGTCGCGATGCAGCGACCCGGTGGGTGGGCAACCGACGGGTGACGCGCCGAGCTGAACTCCGTCGGCCGGTCGTATGATCGGTTCCGCTCGATCCCGTGCGCCATCGCGCCCTGCCGGTCTTCCCTGGTCCACCCGAACATCCGTCGAGGAGAGAATCCGATGAAGTCTCTGCGTTGCATTGCCAGCGGTCTGCTGCTGGCACTCGTCTGGATCGCTGCCCCCCGGGCTGCCGATCTGCCGACCGCCGACCCGGAACGCATGGGCTTCTCCGCCGAGCGGCTGGCGCGCATCAAGCCTGCGATCCAGCGCGAGATCGACAAGGGACAGTATCCGGGGGCCGTGATGCTGGTGGCACGCAAGGGTCGGGTCGTCTACTTCGAGAGCATCGGTCAACTCGATCCGGCGAGCGGCAAGCCCATGGCGAACGACGCCATCTTCCGTCTCTACTCCATGACGAAGCCGTACACGTCGGTGGCCATCATGATGCTGATGGAGGAAGGGAAGCTGCGTCTGTCGGATCCCGTCTCCCGGTTCATTCCCGCATTCGCGAACCTGCCGGTCAGCATCGCCACGACCGATCCGTACACCGGCGCCGTCAAGTACGTGAACGTGCCGGCGGATCGCGAAATGAACATCCAGGATCTGCTGCGCCACACGTCGGGTCTCGTGTACGGCGGCTTCACCTCGCATCCGAAGGTCAAGGAGCTGTATGCGAAAGAGGGGGTCGACTGGAAGGACCTGACCGCGCAGGAACAGATCGAGCGGCTGGCAAGGGTGCCGCTGGCGCATCAGCCGGGCACCACCTTCGAGTACGGACTCTCGACCGACGTGCTCGGCCGCATCGTGGAAGCGATCTCCGGCGTGACGCTGAGCGAGTTCCTGCAGCAGCGCGTGTTCGGTCCGCTGGGAATGAAGGACTCCGCGTTCATCGTGCCGAAGGAGAAGGCCGGTCGTCTGGCGCAGCCGTTCGCGACCGATGCGGCAACCCGCACGCCGATCAATCTGCTCGATGTCACGGTGCCGCAGAAGAACGACGCCGGTGGTGCGGGCAGCGTCGGAACGGCGTCGGACTACGCGCGCTTCCTGCAGATGCTCATCAACGGCGGCGAGCTCGACGGCGTCCGACTGCTGAGCCCGGTGACGGTGCGGTACATGGCATCGGACCATCTCGGCCCCGACACGAAGTTCTCGGGCGTGACGACCTTGCCGGGCGGCACCGGCTTCGGCCTGGGATTCGCCGTTCGCAACGAGACGGGCCGCTTCGAAGTCACCGGCAATGCAGGGGAGTACTTCTGGGCCGGCGCGGCCGGGACCGGCTTCTACGTGGATCCGAAGGACCAGATCGTCTGCGTGTGGATGACGCAGGGCCAGCCCGGCATGGCGCGGCGCTACGACCGCTACCTGTTCAAGCAGATGGTGTATCAGGCCATCGTGAAGTGACGGCGGGTGGGCGGGGCGGGTCGCGGCTCATCGTCGTGACCTGCCCGACGGCGTGGGTGCCCCGAGCGCACCAACGAGCGTGGGAGTCCTCGCACACCGTCAGCCTGCAGCACGGCCCGACCGTCGCGCCGCCTTGGTCAGCCGAGGGAGCGCACCGCCCCGGCAAATCGCCTCAACGCCTGCGCTCGAGAATGTAGTCAGCGATCCGCTGACCCAACCGTGCGCCTGCCACGTCGGACGAGCGCCAGTGCACCCCGCCCCAGACCCGCGCGTCGATGACTTCCGCCGCAAAGGCATCGAAGCTCTGGTATTCACGCATCTTCCCGCCGGACGTGACCGGGAACGGCCCCGGCCGGGGGCCGAAGAGGGCCGTCATCATGCGTGCGGCCGCGGCGGAGGCCGTGGGGTGGCCTCCGGGATAGTCCGGATAGGGCGGCGTGAACAACAGCGGCGTCCAGGCGGGATCTGCCTTCACCGACGCGTTGATGCCCGCCGGCGCTTGCCGAATGCCGGTGATCGGACGCCATTGGTTGTAGGCGTACTTCGCATCCCAACAGGCGATGACCGCGTCCACCATCGCCACGTTGACGAGGGCGAAGGCGTTCGCCGCATCCCACGCGTCCAGCTTCCGATGGACGACGAAATGTTGAACGACCGGGTTGAGCAGCAGGTCCGGCGTGGGACGCCAGAACAGGGCGGCATCGGTCTGATCCTGCGTGCGCCGGGTGCTGGACGCGCTGCCGACGTCGAGAAGTTCACGGAAGTCGCGGGCATGTTCGTCACTCGACAGGGCCGGCGGCGGACCGGGTCTGAACTGGTCGCCGCGCTCGAGCATCAGCGGCACCACCCGTGCCCACCCCGGTGCCATCGCGGGCACGTTGTCGGGACCGCGGGGCGCGCCGTTCGGTGCCAGACCATCGCCCGGCGTCGGACGCCACACGCCGTCGGCGGGCTCGACCGTGAACGGCACCTTGTCGTTCAACCGGTCATGGCTTCGGGCCTGCAGGACCGCCCTGGCCGCTGCGCCGCCGACCCCGACCCCCGCAGTCTTCGCCTCTCCGTCCGGCACGGTCCGGAGCGACGCGGCCAGGTCGGCATCCAGCCTGGCCTGCTCGGCGGGATACAACGTGATCAGGACGTCGTGTGCCGCCGTGGCAATGGCCGCGACGGACGACGCCCCGACCGTGACGGTCCCCTTGAAGTAGTACGGCTTGTGGCGCGGCGAGATGGCATTGAGTGCGTCGGCAATCGCCATCTGCACCATCGCCGTGTTGCGCATCGCCGGCAGTGCAGGCGCGCCGGTCTTCGTGGTGCGCATGGAGATGTCGTTCCACTCGACGATGCTGTTCGTGCCGGCGTCCTGGGCCGAAACGTTGACGCTCCACAGCACGGCAAGGAGCGCTGCCGCGAGACGTCGACACCCCATCACGATTCCCTCTCTCATTGGACCTCCGCATTCGTTCCGGGTCGCGCCATCGCCGTGCTCCACCGAGCGAGCACGTTCACGTGCCTGCCATCGCGCGACAGTCGTCGTGCGTCCGGGCAGTGTTGCCGAACATCGATCGTGCGATCAGCAGGAACGGACCTTACCGACAACGTGGCTCGTCCAGTATCGACAACGTGCGTCGATCTGTCGAGACCGGGCGGGTCGCGTGACGGCTTCAGTCAATCGCGCAGCCGCTTCAGCGACAGGAGTGCGGAAATGCCAGCTGCGACGATGTCCTTCATGTCGCTGCCCTCGAACTTCCCCGAGCGATAGTCCGTCTCTGCGCCGACCAGCACCCCGAGCTTCCATGTCGTGGGGTGGTTGTCGATCGCCTTGGTATAGCGCGAGATCAGGCGGTTGGTCTCGACGCCGGGGATGCTCAGATGCCTGTCGAGGAGAAGCACAGTCGTGGGCTCGACCGATACCGATCCGTCGGAGACGGTGACTTCCGCGATGCCAGGCATGGCACTGCCGTCCTTCAATCCGACCGTCATCGCGACGATGAACTGGGCGAAGGGCTGCTGTGGCACGGCCGTGAAACCAGGGACGACTGGCGGCGCGGCATGACGTGACCCGCGAATGCGGCTGCCGAGCAGCGCCCCGACTTGCCGCCGCCCGCGAACTGTCGAGAGTTCGCGCCGTTCAGAACCGCTCAACACTGAACGCGCCGCCCCTGCCGAAACTGCCGACACCGGAACCACGAAGCGTGATGAACGGGAGTGGCAGTGCATCGTAGGTCTTCAGTGCGGCGCAGACGCCCAACGCCCCGGTTCAGCGGCGAGTCGCGCAGCGGACTGTCCGCTGCAACCAGTTGTTGGGCCTCAATCACACGATGTGCGAAACCTCAACGTCGCCCCAATGCGACTTGAGGTATTCGGCGACCAGCCGCCGGTGACAGTGATGCGGCTTGTCCTCGCTGCAGAGCAGGCAGCCGTCCGCGATCACGGCCGGGTCCATCTTCTTCTCGATCTCGCGCTTGCGCATCAACTCCAGAAACTTCTGCTCGTACACGCCCCAGTCGCCCTTGTTCTTCTTGTACTCGTCGAGGATGTCCTGCGTCGGAGCCAGCTCCGGCACATGGACGTAGTCCATGTGGCAAATCTCGCGCAGGAAGAACTGCAGGTCATTGCGCTTGGCAAATCCGGCCAGTTGCGAGACGTTGTTGAGACGCACATCTACCACACGTTTCGCACCAGAACGCTTCAGTTTGATGAAGAAGGCTTCCGCCGACTTCTTGGTAAATCCGATGGTGAATAGTTTCACGCTCGTTCCTGCTCAGTGAGGACTTCATCCACGTACGCAATCTTCTGTTCTCGCAACTCGCAGGCCGTCGCCACCAGCTCGTCGTGGCTGCGGAACATGTCCGCCTGCGGCAGGCCGACCAGATCAAGCAGCCGGGCCATCGTCTGCGCCTGGGCCTCGGTACTCCCGTCCGAAAGGATGTGAACGATAGTCACCCCGAGTCGTTCCAGGGCGCGGCTGACCAGTAGGGTGCGGTGGCAGTCCAGCGGCTCTTTCTCGGCGCACATCAACGCGATGCGGTACTTCTGCGCTCCGCTCAGCACTCTATCGATGCCCGCTTTGAAGATCGATGTCTGAGCCAGACGGTCATACCGGACTTTGCCGCCCGTGTAGCAGGCGGGATCCTCCGAACGGGCGCCCAGTTCCTTGCCGACGAAGACATAGGCGATGCCGTGCTTCTTTAACTCGCCGGACAGCGTGTCCTTGTTGAACTGCGGGTTGTGGCGGCTGAACGGGCTGGAGCGGACGTCCGCAATGGCGGTCACGCCGTTTCGTTCGAGTAGATCGAGAAATTTCTCGGTGGTGTGGGTCGAATGTCCCACGGTGTATACGGTGATTGGACCGTTCATGGCCGCATGCCTTGACGTTGGATCACTGCCGCCACGAGCTTGTAGCGGCACGACTCTCCGTTCTGCTTTTGCATGGGCTCCCCGAGGCTCACACAAAGGCAGCACTCACCGAGTGTATACGTTCCATCATCCCGCGCCTTGTAGTCGCGTTCGATGAGCGGATCGGTGACCCAAAGCGCATACCGGACGCCACGGTGCTGAAAAGTAGCCAGCACTCGGCGCTTCGGATTCCCAAAGGCCGCACCCGGCGCGAACACTCTCAGTTCAAGAGCAGAAACGCGGATCAGGACGAGGGAGTTCGGCAATGCGTCGGCATCGGCTTGAAGAATCTCGTCATTCCCGCCGTTGAACGTGCTGCGCGTGTTCGTCCAAAGGGTTGCGGGATTCTCGACATAGCGCTGAAGCTCTGCCCAGCCGACTTGTCGAACCTTCGTCCAGTAGTAGTCAGGATCAAGCAACCAGTTCTCCGTCTGGCAGGCGTGCGGTTGATGCCGGATCAGCGGGACATCGATGATGTCGAGCACTCTCGGATCGTTGCCATCTTGGTACTGGCGCTCGTCTTCGGAGACCTCCTCGGTCGGCCTCGCGCTCACGGGCCTGATCCAAGAACCGGGACCGGCGTCGCGTACTTCCCGCCCAGCCACGCAGCGGCCGGACAGCTTCTTGGAATTGGCGAGGCAGAGGATGCGCTTCATGATGGACATTTAGGGCTCCTGCGCTCGATCGAACGGGCTACATGTTAGACAGGTGCAGAGCGTTCTCATTCACACGACCCTCTTGAGGCCCAACGACGCTGTAGAAAAAGTCGCTTCTGAAGCGAGACAGTACCGATCTTAGTCCCCCTCCACCGATCACCGCGATCTCGACGCGTTCGCTGCGATCGATTCCGTTTGTCGTTGTGACTTCTCTGCCAGCGTCTCCTGACCCCGCACAGCAGATCTTGCGGGTCGTCTTCGCGTTTTCGCTCTTCGTCGCTCTCATCTTCCGTATCCGTGGTGTGCCAGCTTCTCGATGTTGTGCACCAGGCAATACAGCTTCCACTGCGCATCGACCTTCTCCCGTCCTCGCAGCGTGAACCGTCTCAGCCCCTTGTTGTGCCTCAGGTTGCCGAACACCGGCTCGACGGCGGCGAACCTTCTGGCGATCATCTCCCGTCCCTGCGGACTGTCGATCTTCCTGCGCATGCGCTCGATGGCGGTTTCCTTCGCATCCTCGTGCTTGCCCAGGAAGAAGACCACTTGCCGTACCGGCGTCTTCTCCGGTCTGCGCAGGCACTGCGCTCTGAGCGGGCAATGCCGCAGGTGCGCTGCGAGCCGCTGAACTTCATCGCCCGCAGCCCCCCTTCCTTGCGGCAGTTGTTGCCGTTGCGGTAGAGCTTCTGTCCCGCCGGACATTTGCAGTGACTGAAGTCCTTCGCAACCTTGAATTCACTGGCCTTGAACTGTCTTGGCTTGTCGTCCCGGGGAGTCTTGTCCCACAGGGCATCGTCCTTGACGGTGTGTCGGTCCTGTCCCGCGTATTTCGGGTCTCGACTGCGGTAACCGCGATCGGCGATGTAGCCCCCGATGTGCTTCTGCTCGAGCATCTCGACGTTGGCCTCGCTGTGGTACCCGGCGTCGGTGGTGATGGCGGTGCCGTCTTTCATGACGGGCTGGATCTCTTCGACGATGCCCGGCAGCAGGGCTTGTTCGGATCCGGTGCCGTGGGCCTGGGCGCTGAGGACGATCTGGTGCTTGTCGTCGACGGCGGCGACGCCGCAGTAGCCCTGCACGACGCCCTTCTCGGTGGCGAGCTTGCCGGATTCGTTGTCGGTCCGGTTGCTCAGGATCGGCTTCTTGCTGCTGCCCTTGCGATCGGTGGGATGGTCCCTCAACCATTGGCGGATCTTGATGGCCTCTTGCTTCATGCGCTCGAGCTTGCGGCGGTGTTGCGGTTCGGCCGCTTCGTCTCGCTTGTCCTTGCGCCGATCGCTGTTGCGGTGTTCGGCCAGCATCTTCTCGACGGCACGTTCGATCTTGCCGGCCTCGCGCTCGAAGTCCTCGCGCAATCCGCTCCGGGCCTTGGAGGCGTTGCTGGGCAGCTTGACGCCATCGATGGCGAACATCTCCCGGCCGATGAGGCCCTGCCGGTCGCACACGAGAATCACTTCGGTGAAGACTTGCTTGATGGCGGCGCTGTGGCCGCTGACGAAGGCGGCGATGGTGCTGAAGTGCGGTTGGCTGTCGCCGCTCAGGGCCATGAACACGATGTTGTGCTGGCAGGCCGCTTCGATGGCGCGTGAGCTCGTCAGTCCTTTGCTGTATCCCATGAGAACGATCTTGAGCAGGACGCCGGGGTGGTAGGCGGGCGCGCCCTTGGCGTCGTTCTTGAAGGCGGCCTCGAACAGGGACAGATCCAGGTCGTGGTCGACCAGTTCGCTCAAGGCGTGTTCGAAGGTGCCGGGGAGGATCTGGGCATCGAAGTTCACGGGGATGAACTTCGGCAGCATGTCGACGTCTCGGAATCGCGCCATCGTCACCACCCCTGCGAGCTACGACGTTGCGGCGATGATGCCGACCCTCATTTCGGGCGGCAAGGGTGGATGGGGACTTTTTCTACAGCCTCAACGGTGAGCATCACCTGACGGCGACGGGGTGCGAAGCACGCCGTTGACGGTCAGGTGTATGCGAGGGTTAGCACTACGGAAGGCGAAGAGATGAGACGACTCGTCCACTGACATTTACGATTGTCCCCTTGACCGTGTAGCTTCCCTTCCTCACGAACGTGATGCTGCGATAGTACGAGTCCAGAGCGCAAACCTTTGGGCATCGGCCCGTGGGGCTGCGCAGTCCAGAGAATCGGCCTGAAAGCTGCGCTTGCCACGACCACACTTCGACATCCCACTGGTGATCTAGGGCCCGCTGCACCTGACGGACGAAGCTATTGCCGAATTCGGTCTGCGCTCCATCGCCGGTGGCGATGACCAAGGTCTGAGGTGGACGATGGTCCAACAACACGTCGGCGATTCTCAGGTGGAGCATTTCGTCAACCGCTTGTTCTCCGAGACGCCCGTTGTCCTTCTCGACCTTCTTAAGCAGTCGCGTGTCGTACCCACCCCTTTCTGCGTACTCCCATAGGTCTTCGTTTCCGGGTGGTACTGACCCCGCCATCATTCTCGTGAGGACGCCGCCAGGGTGCTCAAGCAACGCGAACAAGTTCTTGTAATAGACGCGCACTGCGAGCCATAGAGCGCCAGGCTCTTCAGTTTCCGCTGCCCGTTGAGCGCCACCGTAGATGTTCGAATTGTCTATGAATACGTGTCGTGCCATACGATTTGGTTCCGGCTAACGTCAGAGCTCAGGGGCGCTGCGCGGCTTCATCGCGCAGCGTCCCCTGGAGCGAATTGTTGGGCCATGGATTCGGCAACCCTACCCGGACCGATTGCAAGGCGTGGACTAGTTTGGCGCGCTTGCGTGTTGACTTCAGTCTGGCCGGAAGGCGGCTTAGCCAATGACCATTTGGGCCAACAGGAAGACCACGGCGCGAGGACAACTGCCGCGAGGTGGGGAGTGGTTTGGATGCGAGCACTTCGATAAAGTGGTCAAGCTGTGCTGGGTCACTGAACTGAAGTGAGTACGCGTCGAACTCAACATGAAGAAAGAGGTACCCATGGTGGGGGACATGCTTCGGAGCGGGTGGCTCGCACATTTCGGCGGTTCCCGGGACCGGTACATGCACCCAGAATGCTAGGGGTGCCGTCCGCCAGTCTTTTTCGTACGTGAAGTAAAACGACGCACTCATGTGTGAGGGGCCCAACGTCCCGGTTCAGGCGCGCGCGGCTTCACGCGCGTCGCCTGCAAACGGCGGTTGGGCGGCCTGTCTTCCGCACAGCTCATTGATAGTACTGAACTGCGAGGGAGATCGCTGCAACCAGTACAGATAAGACTGCCACGATAGTGCCAATAAGCGCGTGTCTCTCGGCGCGCTTCGCGCGTTCCTCCGCGCGCAGTTCGCGCTCGGTGCTGACAAGATCCTTCGCGCGACTCCTCGCCTCAAACTCATGAATCCGGTGTTGGAGCTCAAGCCAAGCGCGCACGTAGTAGTTTCCCGCGCTAGAGTTTGCTCGCAAGTACTTGCGCGGATTTGACACCAGATCGATTAGGTCAGGACTGCTCATCGTGCGAACAGCCGTCGACAGTTGTCCTGCCCCGGAAATCTTCAGCTCTACGCCTGGTATGAACTCGTCTGGTCGGTCCCAGGGCAGTATGTCTCCGGAGTCAATCCCGATGTCGCTTAGCTTGGTCGCTCGCGTTTCAACAAGGCCTCTTCCGACTTCGTATTCCTCCTGGGTAAGCCAGGGCCTGTTTCCACTTTCGGCTCGCGCAAGATTCCGTTCCACCCGATCCCTCCTACCAGTGCACTTGACTGATTCATCCCTTCAGGAAAGCGACGCATGGCCTAGTTCCACCGCGCCGTGCCCAACGAATAGTTTCAGGCGACGGCGACGGTGGGCGAAGCCCGCCGTTGTCGGTCGCCTGGAAACGAAGGTTAGGGTTCGTCAATGCCAATTTTCCTCTTGAACGTCTTCGGCCCCGCAAACGAAGCCGTGTCTCGAAGAGGAACGTTTATCTTGTAGTCGTTGTCGGCTCCCAGGCCCCACTTTCCATCAAGAATGTTGGCGCCAACTTCTTCTTTCGAGAAGACCCATCCTTCGCACCCCGGAACGAGGAGGACTAAGTAGTAGTTTGGGAGGCCGTTCAGGAAATCGATGAAGTCTTTCCCCACACCCCAAAACGGCCTCTTCGATCGGCTAACTTTGATGATGAGGAAACGTCCATTGAGCGTGAAGTAGTTGTGGCGTTTGAACATACGCCGGAAAGTGCTATAGCTCTCGTCATTCTGCAGCGGCTCCTTCGCGCCAACGCGTTCTACGAATTCCGCGATATCGAGGTCTGTCTCCATGGCTACTAGACTCTAACGATGAGCTTCAGCGGACGGCCTTGGCGGGCAAAGCACACCAAGGCCGTCCGCTGTAAGCGTCGGTTAGGCGCGCATCCTTGACCTCGTCCGAACACTACGTATCAGAGCAACGGTTCCAGCCACGAGCAGTATCCACTCCGACGGCTCCGGGACCGCAGCCACACGAACGTTGTCGAGCGTCGGGCCAAAGAATGCGCTCGCAGTGAGTGACTGAAAAGTTAGTGTCGTGATGGAATCTGTCGCAGTAAAGGTAAAGCTCATGTCCGTCCACTGCATATCTGTCGCGGTCTTTTCAGATACATCGAATGCATAGTCCAAGGACACACCAGCGGCCGATACGCGAAGCGTCTTGACGAGCGGCGAATTGGCTGCGCCCCCACAGCATAGCGTTTCTCTGTCCGGATTCCCCGCCATCGCAAAGATCACGTGATAGCCAAGCCCGGGCACAGTATCGAACACCTGGGCAATCGTCCCTGCATCGCCGCCATTCATCTCAAGGCCACGAACTCCATCGGCGTACTGCCAGAGGTCGTGCGAGTAATGTACAGCGCCTCCCGTAACCTCCCAGCCATCAATCTCCATGTTGGGCGCCGCCAAATAGACTCCGAAGCCCGGGTCTATTGAAGACGATTCAAAGCTACCATTTTGAAACGATGCAGCTGCCGCTAAGCCGCCAACCCCAAGTCCGATTGCTAGCCCGATGACTTTCCTTAAGCCGTCTATCACAACAACAGATGCAGCCATTTTGAGATCCTCCGAAGAATCCGTGCTCGTGGCGGCACGGGCGCCTAACGAGAAGTAGAAACCGTCTAATCGTGTATTCCGAACAAAGCTTGCTATTGCCGGCATAAGCATTTCCCCGAGAAGTTTATGCGGGTGACAGCAAGTGTATCGAAAGGGAGTGCTCCCGCGAGCACGAAGAACCTCCCGGACTCGAAGCGCCCGGCGAGACACCGCAAGTCACGTTCACCCCTCGGTAAACCGAAAGCCCTCATACCCTTTCTTGACCACGTCGTCGCAGATCGCACGGTATCGCGCCATCCCGCCTGCGTAGGGCATGAACACGCGCGGCTTGCCGGGGACGTTGGCGCCCAGGTACCAGGAGTGGTGCGCTTGAGGCAGCAGCGTGGCCGCCGCGGCGTCGTTCACTTGCTGAACCCACCGTTGCATGGCGGCGGGGTCCGGCTCGACGCGCGCCAGTCCGCGCCGTCGCATGTGGTCGATGCACGCGGTGATCCAATCCACGTGCTGTTCGATGGCCACGGGCATGTTGCAGAGGACGGACGGACTGCCCGGCCCGGTCACCGTGAACAGGTTGGGGAAGCCGGACACTTGCAGCCCGAGGTAGTTGACGGGGCCGGCACGCCACGCATCGCGGAGTGTCAGGCCGTCGCGGCCGCGGATGTCGATGCGCAGCAGCGGGCCGGTCAACGCGTCGAAGCCGGTGGCGAACACGATGATGTCGACCGGGTACTCGGTGTCGGTGGTGCGGATGCCCGTCTTCGTGATGGCCTGGATGGGGGCGGCGCGCACGTCCACGAGCGAGACGTTCGGGCGGTTGAAGGTCTCGAAGTAGTCGGTGTCGATGGGCGGTCGCTTCGCGGCGTACGGATGGTCGATGTCGGCCAGTTTCTCCGCGGTGGCGGGGTCCTTGACGATCTCACGGATCTTGTTGCGCAGGAACTCGCGGGCGGTGTCGTTGGCTTCCTGGCTCACGAGCAGGTCGCGGAACGTCGCGCGGAATTGCAGGCCGCCCTTCTTCCAGGCGGCTTCGTAGATCGCCTGGCGTTCGTCCGGGGTCACGTCGAACACGGAACGGTCCTCGATCGGGAAGGGGTGGCCGTTCGTCGTGCTGTGCATCACCCGCTTGATCTCGTCGAAGTGCTCCTTCACGTACCGTTTGAACGCCGGCGTCAGGGGGGCGTTGTGGGCCGGCACGCTGTAGTTGGCCGTGCGCTGGAACACCGTGAGATGCGCGGCCGTCTCGGCGATCACGGGGGCGGCCTGGATCCCGGTGGACCCGGTCCCGATCTGGCCCACGCGCTTGCCGGTGAAGTCGACGCCCTCGTGCGGCCACAAGCCGGTGTGATACCACTGCCCGCCGAACGTGGCCAGGCCGGGAATGTCGGGCACGTTGGCGGTGGAGAGGCAGCCGACGGCCGTGACGAGGAAAGTGGCGCTCAACGGCTCGCCGTCTTCCGTGGTGACGTTCCAGCGATTCGTGCCGGCGTCGTAGTGCGCGGACTTCACTCGCGTGCCGAAGCGGATGTCGCGCTTCAGGTCGAGGCGATCGGCGACGAAGTTCAGGTAGCGGCGGATCTCCGCGTGGTCGGGATAGCGTTCCGACCATTCCCAGGCCTGCAGCAGTTCGGGGGAGAACGAGTAGCAGTACGAATGGCTCTCGGAATCGCAGCGGGCGCCCGGGTAGCGGTTCCAGTACCAGGTGCCGCCCACGCCGTCGCCGGCCTCGAGCACCTGCACGGACAGCCCGAGCCGGTCGCGCAGGCAGTGCAGCTGGTACATCCCGGAAAAGCCGGCGCCGATGATGAGGGCGTCGAATCCGGCGCCGCCGCGTGAAGCATCACTCATGGGGGGTCCTCGTCGTTGTCGGGCGCGTGCTGCCGCCCGTGCGATCTGCACGATCCCGAGCGGCGGTGCGCGCCGCGCTTCCTTCGCGCCGCATTATGACGGCAGCGCACCTCGGAAGCCGTTCCGCGGCGCGGGACCGGGCCCGGACGGAATGGCCGGATGACATGGGGTAGAGTCGGGTGGCGCTCGAGAACGCACGCGCCGGTTCTGCTCAAAGCAGCGCCGGCATCCGCAGCTTGCTGCCCCACCCGCACAGACGGAGGTCTGCAATGTCCGCCATGGCACCGATCACCGACATCAACCCCGGCATTGCCGAGATGGAAGCGCGGGTCGCCCGCTTCGCCGCCCTTCGGCCGACCGCCGACTATGTGGATGCGGGCATCCCGGGCTGCGAACGCACGACCTATCGGGTGCTCGGGGTCCCGCCGGAGGCGCCCCTGGCGGCCGAGACCTTCCATCTCAATCTCGTGCACTGCGCACCGGGCAAGTCCGCGCCCCTGCACAACCACCTCACGCAGGAGGTCTTCATCGCGCTCACCGGCGTCTGGGAAGTGTTCTGGGGGCCGCAGGGCGAACGCAGTCTTCGCCTGGAACCGTGGGACACGATCAGCGTTCCGGCCGGCGTGTCGCGCGGATTCCGCAATGTCGGCGCGGACGCCGCGTTCCTCATCGGTATTGCCGGCGGTGCAGACCCCGGGCGGATCAACTGGCCGAGTCAGGTGCGCGCTGCCGCATCGGCCGCCGGCATCGTGCTGCCGACGGAGTAGAGGCATGCGCCGATTCGCCGCTACGGCCGCCGTTCACCTCGCAGGCGCCGAGGCGCCGGCATGGACTCCGCACGAGGACGACATCCGTGCCCGAACTGCCTGACATCGAGGTGTATGCGGCGGCGCTTCGCCGCAAGGTGAGCGGGCACGTGCTGGCGCGCGTGCAACTGGCCAGTCCGTTCGTGCTGCGCACGGCCGTACCGCCCATCGAGGAAGCCGTCGGGCAGCGGGTTCGCGCCGCCTCGCGTCTCGGCAAGCGGCTCGTCCTGAGCCTGGAGACCGACGATCACCTCGTGGTGCATCTCATGCGCGCGGGCCGGTTGCGCTGGAGCGACTTGCCGAAGAAGACGGCGATGCGCGGCACGCAGGTCGCCTTCGAATTCGACAACGGCGTGCTGTCGCTCACCGAAGCCGGCACGCGACGCCGGGCATCGTTGCACTTCCTCCGAGGATCGGCGGCGCTCGCCGCGATGGATCCGGGCGGTCTGGAGGTGCTCGAAGTCGAAGCGTCCGCATTCGTCGCGCGCCTGCGCAGCGAGAACCACACGCTGAAGCGCGCGCTGACGGATCCCGCATTGTTCAGCGGCATCGGCGGCGCCTACTCGGACGAGATCCTGCATCGCGCGCGCTTGTCGCCGATGGCGCTGTCGCAATCGCTGTCGGACGACGAAGCGAATCGGCTGTTCGATGCCGCGCAGCAGGCGTTGCGCGAGTGGACGGCGACGCTGCTGCGCGAGGCCGATGGCGGATTCCCGCGCGAGGTGACGGCGTTCCGCGAGGACATGGCGGTGCATGGGCGCTACGGCAAACCGTGTCCCGTGTGCGGTGCCCCCGTGCAGCGCATCGTCTACGCGGAGACGGAGACGAACTACTGCGCCCGCTGTCAGACCGAGGGGCGGGTGCTGGCCGACCGTTCGCTGTCGCGTCTGCTCAAGGCCAGCTTTCCGCGGGATCTCGACGAGATCGGTTGAGCGCGCCGGGGCTGCGGTCGTCGGTGTCGGCGTGTTCGAGGTGCGATGCGTGACAGCCGTCTGCCCGGGTCGCTGTTCACGAATCCGACACGCGCACGCTCCTGCCAAATGTGACGGGCTGTGACATCGGGGGCAGTGCGATGCCCGGCGCCGCCGGATCGCCGAAGGCGTCCGCAGGAAGACCCTGCTGCGCACTCGCAGGCGATCGTTTCCGTCGCCCGTCCGAGGGAGAGCGCTCGTTCTCCGGGATGACCGTCGCTCGTCATGCACGGGGGAGCGGGATCGCATCGCGGTGCTTGTGGCCTGTCCCTTGCCATTCCGTCCCTGCCCGGATCCGGCGTCGCCTTGCGGCCCGGGCGGCGGCGAAGTCCCTCAACACCATTGGAAGTCACAAGATGAAGATGTTCGCGAGATTCGCGTGGACGCTGGCCCTGACCGGCGGACTCGCGACGGGCGCACAAGCGTTCGTGATCGGTCCGAGCAATACGGCACAGTCGTTCAGCTGGTCCAAGGTGGTGGGGGCGTACAGCCTCGGGGGGAGCGGGACCATGACATGGTCCGGCTTCGACGGCGACGGCAAGCTGATGCTCGATATCTCCCTGACCAACTCGTCCACCGGCGCCGCGAATCCGAATCAGATCCGCCTGACGTCGTTCGGATTCGGCATCGCGCCCGACGCGACAAGCGTGACCTTCGTGGATGGCAACGATGCCGGTCTCGTCAGCGCAACGCTCACGACGGGCGGCGGCAACAACAACATTCCCAGTCTCGACAACATCGACATCTGTGCCTTCGGCGGAAACAACTGCGCCGGCGGCAGCAACGGCGGCATCCTGAACGGCGGCAGTGACGACTTCCGTCTGCTGCTCGGCGGCTTCAGCGTGACGGGCACCACGGGCATCACGATCGATCCGCTCGGCTTCAAGTACCAGACCAACGCCGGCAGTTTCGAATTCTCCGCGACTTGCGCCAACCGCGACTGCGGACTGGTGCCGCCCGGGGGATCGATCCCGGAACCGGCGACGCTTGCCCTGCTCGGCGTTGCCGTCGCAGGCGGACTGATGATCCGACGCCGGCGCGCCTGAGGCGCCGGCCGGCTGCTTCTGCGCCTCACCCCGCTCCGGCGGGGTCTCCCGCTTCCGCTTTGCGGTCACGGATCAAATCCGATCGCCGGTGCGCTGCGTACATCCCTCGACGACCCTCACGAGATGCGATGGAACGCCCGCCCATGATCCGACTCCGCCGGACTTCTCACTCCCCGTTCGCGACGCCCCGCGCGATGTCGCCCCGTTCGCGAGAGGCGTCGCTTGTTGCGCGGTAGGGCCTTCGCGTCCGCGGCGGGCGTGCCGGCATGAGCACGCTGGTCGAGGCGACGGACGACGTGAACGTCGTCGCGGTGCAATGGCTGCGGGACATCGCTCTCGGCGACGAAGGCGCGCTCTCGTCGCTCTACGACGCCACGCTCGGCAAGTGCTACTCGCTCGCCATGCGCATCACGCGCCATCGCGAGCACGCGGAGGAGATCGTCGCGGAGACCTACTTCCAGGTCTGGCGGGAGGCCGTCCGGTTCGACCCGGACCGCGGACGGCCGCTCACCTGGCTGATGCACATCTGCTACAGCCGCGCAATCGATCATCTGCGGCGGCGCGGGCCGATGGACGTGCATCCGGATCCGCAGACGCTGGCCGAGGCCGAACCGGAAGCCGACGATGATCCGCTGTCGCTCGCGCTGGCGACGGAAACGCACTCGGTGCTGCACGAGGAGATCCGGCGCCTGCCGCGGCTCTCGCAGCAACTGCTCGGGCTCGCCTTCTTCCGCGGTCTCACCCACAGCGAGATCGCCGAACACACCGGATTGCCCCTCGGCACGGTGAAGACCCATTTGCGACAGGCGCTGATGACGCTCAGAGCCACGGTAGGAGAGAAACTTCCATGACCCTCCCGGCGGCAATGGCCGTCTCCGGCGGCCGGACGGTCCGATGCCCGCGGCCATCGGTGCAGCGGCATTCACGGCAGGAACCGGACCGATGATCGATCCTCGCGACGACGACTCCCTCATGCTCGACGATGCGGCAATGCTGGCCGAGTCACTGAAGCCGCAATCGCCCGCGCCCGACCGCGCGCAGGCACTGAAGGCGCGCATCCTCGCAGGCGTGCGGGCCGAGGCTGCCGGGCGGGCCGGCGAATCGCCGCCGGCGGCGGACGAGCGCGATGCGATCGTGCTGCCCCCGGCTCGCGACGCCGGGCCGTTCCTGACCATTCATGCGAAGGACCGCGCGTGGGTGCGCGTGGGGCCGGGCGTGGAGATGTGCACGCTGCTGGAGGAGGCCGACCGCCGCTCGATCCTGCTGCGCATGCAGCCCGGCAGCTTCCTGCCGCCGCACCGGCACGAGATGGCGGAAGAGAGCCTCCTGCTCGAGGGTGACGCGCGCATCGGGTCGTCGACCTATCTGACCGCGGGCGACTATCACCACAGTCCCGCAGGCGCGGTGCATCCGGTGCTCGAGTCGCCGCACGGGTGCGTCGTCTTCGTCCGCTGCGAGCGCGGATTCCACCCGCGCGTGACGGTGGGACTGCTCAAGCGGCTGCTGCAGGGCGTCGTCGGCAAGTCTCCCGACTGACGGCGCGCGCCCTACGCGTCCTGCATCGGCGCCATCGGCGGCGGCAGCGCAGGCTCGCCGGTCTCGGGCGAGGCGCCGGCCGCCATCCGTTCCAGCTTGTGCTGCACGAAGTCGATGTGCTGCCGCAGCGCGTACAGCACGTTGGCGAAGGCCACCGGCGTCTCCAGTTCGTTCACCTCGCGCTCGATCCAGTCCAGGCGCGCGCCGAAATCCCGCGTCTCGCCCCGCGTGAGCGTGCGGCGCATCTCGTTCTCGATGAACATCAGCTCGCCGTACCAGCGGAAGATCCGGCGCCGCACGCTCCAGGCGTACAGCGGCGGCAGGATGCGGACGAGCGGCAGCACGATGGCGAGCACCGGGATCAGGAACACCAGCGCGCGATCCACGATGTTCGCGACCCAGAAGGGCAGGTAGCGCTGCAGGAACGGGCGGCCCTGCGTGAAATAGCGCTTCGCGTCGTCCGACAGCGGGAACTCGACCGCGCGCGCCGCCGGGAATTCGTGCTCCTCATGGAAGACGTCGGGCTCGCCGTGGACCTCGGCGCCGGCCTGCATCACGAGCATCTGCACCGCCGAGTGCAGTTCGTCCTGGGCCACCAGCTGTGTCTGGGCCGCGAGCAGCGTCACGGGCCGGTCGGGGCGATTGGATTCGAGATCGTTCGCGCCCTCGGGCAGCACGACCTTGTGCAGCGCCGGAATGCGCTTGCCGTAGGCGTCGGCGCGGCGGCTGAAGTCCACGAGCTGGGATTGCGGGCTGTAGATCAGCGCCTTCAGCACGCCGGCCTCCGGCGGTTCGAACAGGAAGGCGCAGTCGACCTGCCCCGACAGCAATGCCTCCGCGGCGTCCGTTCCGCCGATCTCCACGGCCTTGAAATCGCGCTCGTCGATGCCGTTGGCGGCCAGCAGGGTGCGCACGAGCCGGCGCGTGCCGGCGCCCTTCGCCCCGATGGCGATGGTCTTGCCGTTCAATCCGGGCAGATCGTCGCGCGTGTGCTTGCCCTGGCAGAAGACCCAGAGCGCCTCGTACCCGGTGACCCCCAGCGAGACGAGATGCGGGGCTTCCTCCTTGTCGCCGATGCCGGCGCGGACGAAGGCGAGGTCGACGGGCTCCTTGCGGTCCCGAAGCAGGCGGTAGTTCTCCCGGCTGCCCGCCGTCGTGCGGATGTCCACCGTGATGCCGTCCCGCGCGAGCAGGGTCCGGTAGCGCTCCGCCATGGCGCGATAGGCGCTGCCCTCGGGGCCGGCGGCGAACACGATGCGCTTGGGCGGGGCCGGCTGGAGGTAGCGGGCCGCGAGCCAGATCGACACGGCGACCCCGAGCACGACGGGCACGCCGATGGTCAGGAAGGCGCGCCAGGGCAGCGTTCGGGCCCAGCTGAGCGGGCGGAAGGCGAGGGGGGCGAGTCGGGGCGGCATCTCGGAGTCCGGGCAGACGGAGACGGCAGCATAGCAACGTCCTCCCGCGGATCGCCCGCCGGCCCGCTCAAGTTCCAGGCAGGGCGGTCGTTGTCCGTCCCAGACCCGGGAGGGATGCGGTCGACCGTCCGCGGTGCGGACGGCGCCCACGTGCGATCCCGGGCGCCTGAACCATGACCGACAACGCTTCCACGCAGAGACAGATCCTGCTGCACGCCGCTGCCATCGCCGCGCCGCTCGCCGTCGTGCTCGCGCATCAGGCGCTGCTCGATCACGGGTCCGTGCCGCGGGTCGAGCTGGCGCTGGCCTTCGTGGCGAGCCTCGGCGTCTACGTCCATTTCGCGAGGACGACCATGCATCGCCTGCTGCCCCGTTCCGCTCCGGATTCCCCGCCGCTGCCCACCCTGCCCGACGAATGCCTGGACGTGACGCCCGCCGGCGCGCCCTGGTCGACGCCTCTCATGGCGGCTCTCGCGCGGGGACGATCGGCGCGGGCCCGGGAGCCGGAAACGCCACTGACTCCGGTTCCCGAGTTCCCGCCCCTGACCGCGATCGACAGCCTGGACGTGACCTATCACGCGTCGGTCCTGCTGGCGTCCGGCGACGATGCGATGCGGCAGCGCCTGTCGTCCTTGCTGACGGTGCTGGGCTGCGAGGTGGAAACGGCCGACAGCGAGGCGACGGTCGTCCGGGCTTTCGCCGGCCGCCGCTTCGATCTCGTGATCCTCGATTGCGACTCGGCCGACGTGGAGGGCTTCGAAGCGGCCCGGGCGATCCGCGACGACGAAGCGCGCTGCTTTGCGCACCCGCCTGTCCCCTTGATCGGACTGATGCGCGGTGCCGACGTCGTCGATCCCGAGCGGCGGTTGTCGGTCGGGATGAGCGAACTGGTGAACCGTCTCTCGGAACATCATCAGGTCGCCGACCTCCTTCGTCGCTGGCTGCCGGCGCGGCTCCGCGGCGTCGACGACGGCGGCGCGGCCCTGTCCGGACCTCCGCAGCCTTCGCATTCCGCTCTCGCCCGGGCGTCGTCCTGGTAGGCGACGGCGGCGCCCGATCCGGGCGACAATCGGCCGGGCCCGCCCAGGGCGACGCCGTCGATCGGCACGGATCCCGGGATCCCGCTCGACGTTGAACCGCCGGGCCGGGCAGTGGTATTCACGTCATCGTGGAAAAAACCAATCGCCAAGCGGATCCCCCGGCTCCGAGTCCCCAGGAGCGCCAGGAACGCGCGCTGCTGCGCCTCGTGGTCGCACGCGACCGCCGGGCCTTCGAGGGGCTCTACCGCCTCTACTTTCCCCGCCTCGTCCGATTCATCCGCCAGGTGACCCGGCGGCCGGATCTCGTCGACGAGGTGCTCGACGACGTGATGCTGGTCGTGTGGCGCCGCGCCGAGACCTTTACCGAAACCTCGCGCGTCTCGACCTGGATCTTCGGCATCGCCTACCGCCAGAGCCTCAAGCATCTCCAGCGCGACGGCCGTCGGGCCCGGGTGCCCGACTTCCAGGAAGACGAGGAGGCGGGCGAGGAGGCGGGGCCGGAATTGCTGGCCATGCATCGGCAGTCGGTGGTGCGCCTGCGATCCGCGCTGCTGACGCTGCCCGTGGAGCAGCGGGCGGTGGTCGAACTCACGTACTTTCACGGCTGTGGCTACCGCGAGATCGCCGAGGCACTGGGCTGCCCCGTCGACACGGTCAAGACACGCATGTTCCACGCGCGCCGCAAGCTGCGGCTCGCGCTGGGCGACGACCTCTGAGGAGGATTTCCGATGGCCGACATTCTCAGTTTCCAGGACACGGGTCATGGCCGCATGAAGCGCCTGCTGCCCTGGTACGCGAACGACACCCTCGAAGCGGCCGAGCGGGCCGAGGTCGAATCCCATCTCGCCGCGTGTGAATCGTGCCGCGAGGACGTCGCGGATCTCCGGACGGTCGCCGAACTGCTCGATCGTGAATCCGCCGACGCCGCCGCGGAAGCCGCCTTCACGCGCATCCGCAGTCGCCTCGACGAATCGGGGGACCGCACGACCTGGAGCACGCTGCTCGACTGGTTCCACTCCCGCGGCACGCCGGTGCTGCTCGCCGCGCAGTTCGTCGCGGTGATCGGTCTGTCGGTGGCGCTGTGGAAGACGGATGAACCCGCCTCGATGTACCGCACGTTGTCCGCCGGCGGCCGGACCGCATCGACGCGCATCTTCACGAAGTTCGATCCGGCCCGGACCGAAGCGGACATCCGTCGGACGATGCTCCGCGCCGGCGTCCATGTCGTCGACGGACCGACCCCCGAGGGGCTCTACGTGCTCGAATCGACGTCGGACGCGAGTCGTTCGCTCGCTGCCCTCAAGGCGGACCGGACGGTCGCCAGCGCTGAATCCGTGGAAGTGCGATGAGCCTGCTGCGCTGGTGCCTGATCCTCGCCGGCGCGGCGCTCGCGGCGTGCGCGGCGCCGCCGCCGAAGACCACCGCGGCGCCGCCCGCCGGCCCGGAACTGCTGGTGATGTTCCAGGACAACGTCCCGGCGCACTTCCGTCCGGATGCGACAGGCGGGGGCTACGGGGCACCGGATGTACGCGCACGGGTCCTGGCGCAGGCGCGCACGCTGGCGACGAAGCACCACCTGATCGTCAAGGGCGACTGGCCGATGCCCTCGCTCGGCATCTACTGCGTGCTCGTGCGGCCGGCGGAGGACGTACCGCTGGAGCGGCTGCTTTCCACGCTCGAAGCGGAACCCGGCGTGGCCTGGGCGCAGACGGTGCAGACCTTCAAGGTCCTGGCCGCGAAGGATCCCTACTACTCGCTGCAGAAGGGCGGACCGTCGATGCATCTCGACGAGATGCATGCGCACGCCACCGGCCGCCGCGTCACCGTCGCGCAGATCGACACGGGCGTCGATCTGACGCATCCCGATCTGGCCGGGCGGATCGCCGAATCGGCCAACTTCATCGACGGGGATCCCTGGCGGGTCGAAGCGCACGGCACGGCGGTGGCCGGCATCATCGGCGGGGCACGGGGCAACCAGGTGGGGATCGTCGGCGTCGCGCCGGAATCCAGTCTTCTCGCGCTGCGCGCGTGTCGCGAGACGCCGGCGGGTGACGCCGAGTGCTCCACGTTCTCGATCGGGAAGGCCATGGAGTTCGCATTCCAGCGGCGGACCCGCGTGCTGAACCTCAGCCTGACCGGCCCGCGGGACCGGCTGATCGACGCGTTGATCGATCGCGCCGCCCGCGACGGCATCGTCGTCGTGGCGGCGGTGGACCGTTCCCGTCCGGATGGCGGCTTTCCCGCGTCGCACCCGGGGGCCGTCGCAGCGGGCTCGCGGCCGATGCCCGGGATCGGGCGGCGGGTGCTGGTCGCGCCGGGCGACGACGTCATCACGGCGTTGCCGGCGGGGCGCTGGGGCTACGTGACCGGCGACTCGTTTGCGGCCGCCCACGTGAGCGGCCTGGCCGCACTGTTCGCCGAGCGCAATCGCAAGCTCACCGGCGGGCTCTTCGCAGCGAGCTTTCCCGACCCGGACCGGGCCGCGGCCGGTTCCTGCGCGGTGCTCCTGGCCGGCGGGGCCAACGGGGTGTGCCAGTAGTGTCGTGACGGCCGTGAGGAGCGCATCCGCAACGGTCTTGCGTTGCGGGCCCGCGCGGCAATACCCGAGCCGATTGCGCAGGCAATCGGCGTCGCGAAACGGGTCGGGCAGTGATGCGCGGCAATTGGCGCCGACACCTACCTAGATCAAATGACGGGCGGGTTCCTGGCCTACCATCGGGCCATGCGAATCCCTTTCGGGCTGGCGATGGCCTTCATCGCCGCGCCGGCGGCTGCCCAGATCTCCGGCAGCGTGACCCTGCATTCCGACTACCGTCACCGCGGCGTTTCCTACTCGGAGGGCGACCCGTCGCTGCAGTTCACGCTCGCCTACGATCATCGCAGCGGGTTGTTCGCCGGCGGATCGCTCCACAGCGTGAAGATCGAACCGGTGGAAACCGACACCAAGGTCCAGGCGCTGGCCTACGCGGGCTACGCCCGGGCGCTCGGCGCCGGGTGGGGCGGCGAGGTCGGCGTGTTGCGCTACGCGTACCCCGGCTCGCGATCCATTCCCAGCTGGGACTACACGGAGTACTTCGCCGGCGTGAGCCACGGGCGTTCGTCGTTGCGCGTGTTCCGGTCGTTCAACTACTTCGGCGAAGGCGGGCCGTCCTGGTACGTCGACGCCAATCACGCGATCGATCTCGGGCGCGGCTTCTCGCTTGGCCTGCACGCCGGCCATCTGCAGATGAACCACAGCTATCTGTACGACCGTCGCCGGGCCCCGAACAGCCGCTGGGACGGGCGGCTCACGCTCTCGTACACGCGCGACCGCTGGCGCTTCGATGCCGGCGTCGCGGGCACCTTCCGGACCGCCGACGACTGCATGGGCGAAGTGCAGCACTGCCGCGCGGGAATCGTGACGTCGGTCTCGTACACGTTTCCGTAGGCGCGTCGCCCGTCACTCCGGTATCGCGCCGCGGTCTTCCTGCGTCGCGCGCCACGTCAGTCCGGCGGCAGACACCTCGGCCGTGCCGTTCGGCGAGGTCGCCGGCGCGCCGCCCGTCCGCTTCGCGATGACCGTCCGCACATGGCGCGCGACCGCGTCGAGCTGATCCGGCGTGAGCACATCGCGCCACGCGGGCATCGAGGTTCCGGGCAGGCCGTCGCGAATCACGCGCCGCAGTGCGCCCTCGGAGAGCGCAGCGATGCGGGGCTGCCGCAGGTCCCGCGCATGCGGTTCGAGGAAGGTGCCGATCCAGTTGCGTCCCGAGCCGTCGGCGCCGTGACAGAACGCGCAGTTGCGCAGAAAGACGGTCTGGCCCATCGACGCCGGTGCCGTGGAATCCGGCACCGTGCCGCCGTGCGCCTTCGCGAGCGCGGCAGCGTCTGCGGGCGGGCTGCGGCCGGAGAGATGCCGGACGCTCTCGTGACAACCGCTGCAAGTTTCGACGCTGCGCGGATACGACAGCGCGCGCGGATCCCAGGTCGCCGAGCCGGGCGAGCGCCGCGACCCTTCGTGGCAGGAGATGCAGGCGGCCAGGAAGAGCCTGCGGCCCTCGCGCTGCGGTGGGTCCAGCGACTCCACCGGTGCATCGAGCGCGATCTCGCCGGACGCGAACGGAAAGGCGGCCGCGTTGCGTTCGTGTCCCGACCAGCCGTTCTCCGCGGTGTGATAGCGCCGCACGATCACTTTGCCGCTCATGAAAGCCGCACGCACATAGTCGACGACGGCTTCGCGCTGTCGCTCGTTCAACACGCGCGCGAACGACTTCATCGCCGTGCCCGGTCGCCCCTCCGCAACGGTCCGCAACATCGTGAGCCGGGTCAAGGTGCCGGGTGAGGCGGTCGTGAAATTGCGCGGCTTCGGGTCGAGGTACTCGGCCGCGACCGTGCGCGCATTGCCCGCGTAACCGTGACATTGGTAGCAGTAGTACTCGTACAGCGCACGTCCGCGCGAGTCGTTCGCCGTCGTGCCTGCGTGCGAGGAGAGACTGTGCGCCCACAGGACGCATGTCACCCCGATCATGAATCCCCGAATCGTCCCCATAGGTTCACTGAATCCTCACGGGCATCGCGCCGGTTCAATCGGGCGCGGACCCGCCTTGCATTCTCTTGATCGAGATCAAGCGTGGTCGAGACGCGTTCATTTGGGTGACTAAGTCACATGACAACTATGGAAGGGGCGCGAGATCATCGGCGCCCACGAATTCCACGAGACCCGCCGTGAACTCTGCATCGAACCACGACCGCATCGCGACCTCGCGGACGACGGGCGCGGCGCGTGCCGTGGTGGTACTGCGATGATTCCGGAACTGGGTCACTTCGCGCTGATTCTCGCGACCTGTCTCGCCGCGGCGCAGGCCGTCTTCGCGTGGGGCGGTGCGATCGGACGACGGTCCGCCTGGATGTCGGTGGTCCGGCCGATCGCCCTGGCGCAGTGTGTGTTCCTGCTGCTGGCCTTCGGCGCACTGGCCACCAGCTTCGTCACCGATGACTTCTCGGTCGCGTATGTGGCGCAGAACTCGAACAGCGCCTTGCCCACGCTCTATCGCGTCGCGGCGGTGTGGGGCGCACACGAGGGCTCGCTGTTGTTGTGGGTCACGCTCCTCGGTCTGTGGACGGCGGGCATCGGCCTGGTCGTTCCGAGGATGCCGCTCGGCTTCGGCGTGCGCGTGCTCGGTGCGCTCGGCGTGGTGAGCACCGGGTTCCTCGCCTTTCTCGTCACGACGTCCAATCCGTTCCTGCGGTTGTTTCCCGTGCCGGAAGAAGGGCGCGATCTGAACCCGCTGCTGCAGGACCCGGGCCTCGTGATGCATCCGCCCATCCTCTACACCGGCTATGTCGGCTTCTCGGTCGCGTTCGCGTTCGCCGTCGCCGCCTTGTCCGAAGGCCGCGTCGATGCCGCCTGGGCGCGATGGGCGAGGCCCTGGACGGCCGTCGCATGGGTGTTCCTCACGATCGGCATCGCGCTCGGGAGCTGGTGGGCCTACTACGAGCTGGGGTGGGGCGGGTGGTGGTTCTGGGATCCCGTCGAGAATGCCTCGTTCATGCCCTGGCTCGCCGGCACGGCGCTGCTGCATTCGGCGGCCGTCACGGACAAGCGCAACCTGTTCCGCGGCTGGACCGTGCTGCTCGCGATCGTGGCATTCGCCCTCAGTCTGCTCGGCACCTTCCTCGTCCGCTCGGGCGTGCTCACGTCGGTACATGCGTTCGCGTCGGATCCGGCGCGAGGCGTCTTCATCCTCGGGTTGCTGGCCTTCATCGTCGGCGGTTCGCTCGCGCTGTACGCATGGCGCGCGAGCGCGTTCTCGGCGGAGCCGGCCGCGCGGTTCGAACCGATGTCGCGGGAGTCGCTCATCCTCGCCAACAACGTCATCCTCGTCGTGGCGCTCGCGGCCGTGCTGCTCGGCACGGTCTATCCGCTGATCCTCGACGCGCTCAGGTGGGGCAAGATCTCCGTCGGGGCGCCGTACTTCAACACCGTCTTCGTTCCGCTGATGGTCCCGCTCGCGGTCCTCGTGACCATCGGCGCGCTCGCGCGATGGAAGCGCGATTCGGTATCCCGCTGTCTGAGGGGGCTGCGCGCCGCCGCGGTCGGTGCGCTGACCGTCGGTGCCGCCGTTGCGCTGACGCTCGGGGGCGATCACGCGTGGCAGGGGGCGCTGGGTGCCGCGCTCGCGGCGTGGCTGGTTCTCGGAACCCTTGCCGGCCTCCGGGCGCGGATGCGAGCCGGCGGAACGTGGGGCGCGCGAATCGCGGGCCTGTCGCGCTCCACACTCGGCATGGCCATCGCGCACAGCGGACTCGCCGTGACCATCGCGGGCATCGCCGTCTCGTCCGCGATCACCGAGGACGCCGTGAAGCGCGTCCTGCCGGGACAGGAGGTTCCAGTCGCAGGCTATCGGTTCCGCTTCGATGCAATGCGCGAGACGACGGGCCCCAACTATCGCGCGCTGGAAGCCGACGTGACCGTGCGGCGCGGCGACGCAGTCATCGCGGTGCTGCATCCCCAGAAACGGGCCTACGTCGCGCGCGGCATGGGCATGACCGAAGCGGCCATCGACCCCGGCTTCACCCGCGATCTGTACGTGGCCTTCGGCGAGCCGTTCGAGGACGGCGCGATCAGCTTGCGCATCAGCGTCAAGCCGCTGGTGCGCTGGATCTGGCTCGGCGCATTGGTCATGGCGGTCGGCGGCGCCTTGGCCGCCGCCGATCGTCGCTACCGCCTGCGCCCGGTGCGTGCCGCCGAGCGATCCGCGCGGCCCAAGCGCGGGCGCCTGGCGGCGGAGGCCGCATGAGCGCGCGTCTCACTGCGTTCGTGCCGTGGATCGCGCTGGCGGCCAGCGTGGTGTTCCTGATGGCGGCGCTGAACATCGGCTCGGCGGCTGCGTCGGAACTCGAATTCGCGGACCGCGCCGAGGAGCTGCGATTCCGACAGCTGGCGTCCGAGCTGCGCTGTCTCGTTTGCCAGAACCAGTCGCTCGAGGACTCGCACGCGTCGCTCGCGAACGACCTCAAGAGGGAAGTGCTGACGCAGATGCGCAGCGGCGCTTCCGATGAACGCATCGTCGAGTACCTCGTGGGTCGGTACGGCGACTTCGTGCGCTACCGGCCACCGATGAACCCGGGCACGTGGCTGTTGTGGCTGGGTCCGGCGCTGTTGCTGGCCGTCGGCGGATTCGTGGCGTGGAAGGTCGTGCGCCGCCACGGCGGTCCGCTGCCCGAGCCGCGTTCGACCGCCGGTGCGACGCCCTCGATCGCGCCGGTCACGCCGCACCCGCCGCCGAAATCCCGCGGCAGACGGAGCAACACCCGATGATGACTTTCTGGATGATCGCCGCGCTGATGATCGTCGTCGCCCTGGTCGCGGTCACGCTGCCGATGCTGCGGGGCGACGGCGGCGATGGCGTGGACGACGACGACGTGGCGGAAGCCGTGCAGCGCCATCGCCGCGCGGAACTCGACGACGAGGCGCGCAGCGGCGTGCTCGGAGACGACGCGCTCGACGAAGCGCGCCGCGAACTCGATCGGACCGCCGCTGCGGACAACGCCCTCGCGGCGGATCGCCTGGCAACGGCTCGCGGCCCCGCGGGAACGCGAGCCCTCGTGGTGGCGGCGATGGTGCTGCCGGTGGTCGCGGCCGGGCTGTATTTGTGGCTCGGAGAGCCCGGTGCGATCGAGGCGCCTCGTCCGGCGAAGACGGCGCTGCCGTCGCAGCACCCCGATGTCGCGCAGGGCGCCGCCGGCGGCGCCGACCAGCACAGTGTGGACGACATGACGTCGCGCCTGGAGCAGCGACTCGCGGAGAAACCCGACGACGCCGAGGGCTGGACCCTGCTCGGGCGGACCTACATGTACTCGAAGCGCGCGGCGGATGCGGTCAAGGCGTTCGAGCGCGCCCGGAAGCTGAAGGGTGACGATCCGAAGCTGATGGCGGATGCCGCGGAGGCGATGGCGGTCGCCGGCGGCAACCGGATCGACGGCGAATCGGCGCGGCTCGTACGCGCGGCCCTCGAACGTGAGCCGGCCAACCCGAAAGCCCTGTGGCTGGCAGGTGCCGAACAGTTGCAGAAGGGCAACGGGCCGGGTGCCGCGGTGCACTGGCGGAAGCTCCTGGGGCAGTTGCTTCCCGGCAGTCCGGAAGCGCAGGCCCTGGAGGGCTACATCGCGCAAGCCGAGGCGGGCGTCACGCGGCTCGAACGGACACCGCCAGTCGCGACGGCCGGGAACGCTGCCTCGATCGCGAGCGGCGCTTCGGTCCGTGTGCAGGTGGCGCTCGATCCCGCGATGAAGGCGCATGCATCGCCGGACGACACCGTGTTCATCTATGCCCGTGCGGCCAAGGGACCGCGCATGCCGTTGGCCATGCTGCGCAAGCAGGTGCGGGATCTTCCCGCCGACGTCGTGCTCGACGATTCCAGCGCGATGGGGCCCGGCATGAACCTCTCGCGATTCGGCGAGGTGGTGGTCTCGGCGCGTGTCTCGAAGTCGGGCGAGGCCACCCCGAGGCGCGGCGACCTCGAAGGGCAGAGCGGCGTCATCCGGGTGAGTGCGGCGGCCCCCGTTGCCATCCGCATCGTGAGGGTCGTCCAATGAAGAAGCGCCATCCTCGATGGAAGATCTGCTCGCGTGCGGTGTCCGCCTGCGTGCCGGTTCTGTTCACTCTGTTCGGCCGGCCGGCGGCGGCCGACGAAACGCCGAACCCGCTCGCCAAGGCGGAGCAGGCCTACCGTCGGGGCGATCTGGCCGAAGCCATCCGTCTGTACCGCGGCGCCGCGGAGACCGGCGATGGCGCGGCCCAGGCCCGTCTCGGCGACATCCTCGACAAGGCGGAGGAAAACGAGGATGCGGTCGCGTGGTACCGCCGCTCCGCCGATCAGGGCAATGCGCATGGGCTGTACGGACTCGGCCAGATGCTCGCCAGCGGAGAAGGCGTCGCGCGCTCGTCGTCGCTGGCGATGCGCTACTGGGGTGAAGCGTCCCGACGCGGACATGTCGTCGCCACCCTCGTGCTCGCGAGGACGTACGAAAGCGGCTGGGCGGACGTGAAGGCCGATCCCGCGGCCGCGCTCCAGCACTGGCAGAAGGCGGCTGAACTCGGGGACATCGCCGCCATCCATCGGCTTGCCGCGGCGTATCGCAAGGGCGAACTCGGCGTGAAGGCGGACGAGTCCCGGGCCGCGGCCTGGGAAGCGCGGCTGCCTGCGGAGCCGCGGCGATGAGCGGCTCTCGCGCGAGGGTGATCCTGCTGTGCGCCGCCTTGTCCGCGCCGCTGGGCGGGCGTGCCGCCGACCCCGAGCAGGGAGAACGCCTCTACGAACTGCACTGCGAGGTCTGTCACGGCGAGGACGGTCGCGGTCGCGTGGCCGGCGCCCCGGACTTCTCGCGCGGGCAGGGACTCATCGCACCGGACGCCACGCTCGTCCGGCTGCTGCGGGTGGGGCGCGGATCCATGCCGGCCTACGAGGGCTTGCTGCGCGAACACCAGCTGCTCGATGTCATCGCCTATCTCAGGACTCTTCATCAATGATCGTGCGTCTCCTGGCACGGGTGGCTTCGGTGCTCGCGCTGCTGCAGGGCTGTTCCGACTCGGGCAGTGCGCCCCAGTCTGCCGCCGTCTCCTACCCCGTGGTGCTGGAGACCTTCGAGGTCGGCCGTCCGGTGTTCGTGCGATCGCTCGCCGTGGAAGCCGCGAGCGGCAGTCTCTGGGTGGGCACCTCGGCGGGCGTGCACGAGATCGATCTCAGGACGCGCGAGGTGAAGCAGACCTTCACCCGCAAGGACGGGCTGGCGAACGAGTACGTGTTTGCCATCGGCATCGACTCGCAGGGGGCCAAGTGGTTCGGCACCAACGCGGGCGGCGTGACGCGGTACCAGGACGGCAGGTTCAAGACCTTCTTCCCGTTGCACGGCCTCGCGGACTACTGGGTCTATGCGTTCGCCGAAGCCGCGAACCGCCAGCTCTGGATCGGGACCTGGGCCGGGGCGTCGCGCCTGGACCTCGGATCGCTCACGTTCACGAACTTCGTGAAGGAGCTGATCAACGAATGGGTGTACGGCCTCGGTATCGATGCCAGGGGCCGGGTCTGGTTCGGCACCGAGGGCGGCGTCACGATGCACGAGGGCGACCAGTGGCGGCACTGGACGCACAAGGACGGCCTCGGCGCGCCGAACACGCGCAACCTGCCCCACAGCCCGAACACCGGACTCGGCACGCGCTCGCGGCATGACCTGTCGACCCTGGTCGAAGGGGCGGAGAGCTACAACCCGAACTACGTCTTCGCGATCCACGCGGCCGTCGACGGCGCGATCTGGGCCGGCACGTGGGGCGGCGGCGTGGCACGGTTCGACGGATCGACCTGGCACAACTACACGACCGAGGACGGCCTCGCCGGCAACATCGTCTACAGCATCGCGCGCGGCGCCGACGGCACATTCTGGTTCGGCACGAACCACGGGGTCACGCGCTACGACGGCAAGACCTGGCACTCGTACGGACGAGTCGACGGCCTCGCCGGTGACGACGTCTATGCGATCGCGGTCGCACCGGATGGCGACGTGTGGGTCGGGACGCGCGGCGGCGTGGCGCGCATCGGCGGAAAGCGCTAGCAGCCGCCGTCAGGGAATCAAGGAGACACGGAACCATGAATCGCAACACGACGGTCGCGCTGGGCGCGGCGGCGCTCGCCGCAATGGTGGGCGTCGGCATCTGGCTCGACGACCGCGCCCCGGGGTCCGTGCCCACGCCGGTACCGCACGCCACCGCGAGCAACGAGAAGGCGGTGAGCTTCAGCCACTTCCGGGTCGGCGAGCGCAACGTGAAGGCGCTCTACCTGGACGGCGACGTGCTGTGGGTCGGTACGTCGGGCGGCGTCGTGCGCTACGACACGAAGACGGATTCGCACAGGCTCTACGACCTCACCAGCGGCCTGCTGGCCAACGGCGTGTTCCATCTCAGCAAGGTGAAGGGTCGTCTGGCGGTGGGCACGTATGGCGGCGGTCTGGCCGTGATGAAGCCCGGCGGCGACGGATGGGACATCTACAACGTGCCGGAGGGGCTTGCGGATGCCTTCGTGTACTCCGTGATCGAGGCGAAGAACGGCGACATCTGGATCGCGACGTGGTCGGGCGCCAACCGCGTGATCGGTGGCGATCTCGGCAACCCGGCGAAGTGGGAGACGTACACCGTCGAGAACACGAAGGGCGGGCTGCCGAACGATTGGGTCTACGGACTGGCCCAGGGGGGTGACGGCACGATCTGGATGGCCACCGAAGGCGGGCTCGCGCGCTTCCGGGACGGCACGTGGAAGAACTGGCGCCACCTGGACGGACTGGGTGCGAAGTACGAAGTGATTCGCGCGCAGAAGACGCTGTCGCACGACCCGGCGAAATACTCGGAGCACCACGCGCGACAGAAGCAGGAGATGGGGCTGCAGAACGTGGACGTCGCCTACAACCCGAACTACGTGGTGGCGCTCGCGGTGTCGCGCGATGGCACGGTGTGGTGCGGGACCTGGGGCGGCGGTCTCGGCCATTTCGATGGCGAGACGTGGACCAACTACACCGTGGCCGATGGCCTGCCGGGCAACCACGTCTTCATGTTGATGGAGGATCCGCGCGGACGTCTGTGGGTCGGCACGAACAACGGCCTGGCGCGCTTCGAGAACGGCAGATTCACGCCGTTCGGCACGCGGGACGGCCTGTTCGCGAACAACGTGTTCTCCGCCACGGCGGGCGCGGGCGGTGATCTGTGGGTGGGCAGTTTCGGCGGCGTGGCCCGGCTCGGGGGGCTGCTGTGACGCAGCCCCGCCGTCCGCGGTCAGCGCGGGCTGTTGGCCGACGAGACGACGAAGGTGTCGTAGACGTACTGGCTGACGTCGGCGATCTGCTGGTCGGTGAGCACCGTGCCCCAGGCGGGCATCTCGCGGCCCTGCACGCCGTGTTTCACGGCCACGAACAGCGTGGCGGGCGTGAACGTCCGGGACTCTTCTGCAAGGAAGTTGCGCGGCTTCGGAAAGATGAAATACGCACGCGGGCCGTCCCCTTGACCGCGGGTGCCGTGACACGTGGCGCAGTTGCCGTCGTACAAGGGCTTGCCTGCATGCGCGTGACCCTTCGGCAGCGGCACGTAGGCGGCGGACTTCTTCGCGGGCTCGGGCGCGGCGGGGCTGGTGGCCGACGCGGACCGCATGAAGTTGGCGCGGATGTAGTCGACCACGGCCTCGGCCTGCGGACGATCGAGCCGCGTCTTCCAGCCGACCATCGCCGTTCCCGGCTTGCCGTTCAGCACGACGTCGACCATGCGGGCCTTGGGCAACGCTTCGGCGAGTCCCGCGATCGTGAAGTCCCGGGGGGGCGGCATCAGACCCTGACGTGCGCGCGAGCGGCCATCTCCCTTGTCGCCATGGCACACGGAACAGTACTGGTGGTAGGTCTCCGCGGGCGTATCGGCCGCGAGGAGCGGTCCGGCCGTGCCGGCGAGCGGCGCCGCGATGAGCAGTGAGACGAGGGATGCACGCATGGTGAGGGCTCCGGATTCGATGACGAACGGCAACGCGTTGGCGATGTGCCGAGAACTTGGCGTCGAGTGTTTGCGGTCGGCTGGGTCTGCGTCAAGCGCCTTCGCGTTGGTGTGTGACTTCGTCACGGTTGCAATGCTGTTCGCCGCCACGATGATCCTGTCCGCCTGTTCGTCCGGCCCGCAGAAGCAGGACGAAGCGGCGCCGGTCATCCAATACCCGCCCGCCCCCGAAGCGGCGCGCTACTACTTCGAGCGCACCTTGTCGAACAGCGGGCAGGTGGTTGCCGATCCGGGCGCGGGTCGCATGCGACGCCTGCTCACCGGCGAATCGCAGACGGGCGATGCGCTCGGCAAACCCTTCGACGTCACCGTCTGCCGGGGCGTCGTGTACGTGAGTGATTCGGTGCGCCGGCGCGTGCTGGCCTTCGACTATCCGGGACGGCGCTACTTCCGCATCGGCGACGACGAACCGGGTGCACTGCTCAAGCCGCTGGGCGTCGCGAGCGACGCGGCGTGCAACGTGTACGTCGTCGACGGGACGTTGGCGCGCGTGATGATCTACGACGCTCGCGGCAAGTACCTCTCCAGCGTCGGCGGCGTGGCGTATTTCAAGCACATCTCGCACGTCGCGGTCGATCCGGCCGGCACGCGGCTCTACATCGTCGACACGGGGACCGTCGAGAACCGCGACCACCGAATTCGCGTGTTCGATGCGAAGGACGGCAAGCATCTGCAGGACATCGGCACGCGGGGCACCGAGCCGGGCAAGTTCAACCTGCCGCGCGACATCGCCCTCGGTGCCGACGGCAACCTCTACGTCGTCGACGGCGGCAACTTCCGCATCCAGGTGTTCAAGACGGATGGCACCCACGTCCGCGCGTTCGGCGGCATGGGGGCGCAGTTCGGCCAGTTCACGCGGCCGAAGGGCATCGCCCTCGACGGCGAAGGACGCGTCTACGTCGCCGATGCCGCATTCGGCAACTTCCAGATCTTCACCCCCGAAGGACAACTGCTGCTGTTCGTCGGCGAACGCGCCAACAAGGGCGCGCCGGGGAAGTACCTGCTGCCGGCGGGCATCCATGTCGACGAGGACGGTCGGGTGTATTTCGTCGACCAGTACTTCCGGAAGATCGACGTGTTCAGGCCGTCGACGCTTCCGGCCGATCGGGGCTACCTCGCGGGCAATGCCGTCGTGGGCGGGTCAACCACTGGAACGGAATCGCGTGCCGATGCGGCAGTCGCCCCAAAGAAGTGACAGGGGTTTGAACCTGCAAAGGCGATAGGGGGATTCACTTGTTAGAGACCACGGAGTTCCTGCCGGAGGGAGACATGGACCGGGTAGTTTTTTCTGACAAGCTGCGCACGCTGTCGCTGTACGACTTCTTTCGCGATGGCGATGCCTCGCTCAAGCAGGCGGTGATGGAGGCGGCCACGGAAGTGCGCGTCCCGACCGGCACGGTGCTGTTCGAGCGGGGCGGGCGCTGCGGCGGTGTGGCGCTGATCGGCATGGGCAGCGTTCGCGTGTTCATCGCCAACGAGTCGGGCCGCGAGATGACGCTCTATCACGTCGGGCCCGGGCAGAGCTGTCCCGTGAACCTGCTGTCCGCCGTCCTCGGCATGGCGACCCCCGCGAAGGCTGTCGTCGAAAGTCCGCTGTCGGCGCTGATGCTTCCGACGCCCGTCTTCAAGTCCTGGCTCGATTCCCAGCCGCCCGTGCGCCACTTCGTGCTCGACGCCATGGGCAAGCGGCTCGTCGACATCATGTTCCACGCCGAGGAAGTGACCTTCGGCCGGCTGGATCGCCGGCTCGTGGATTTCCTGTGCCGTCGCTTCCGGGACTCCGGAACGAATCCGCCGGAAGTTCGGGCGACGCACGAGCAGATCGCCTCGGAGCTCAGCACGGCGCGTGAAGTCGTGAGCCGCCTCCTGCGCGAGTTCGAGCGTCTCGGCGCCGTCGATCTCGGTCGCGGCAAGGTCACGCTGAAGGACGCCGAGCCGCTGAAGAAGATGGCGAGCTGACCTGCTGCATCCGGCAGGTGAGGGCGCGCCGCGCGCGTGCCGACCGGCCCACGATTTCATGTCGCTCCCCGACACACCCTCGATCTTCGGACGAGGGTTTTTTTTGCGCCCGACATTCCGATGTCCCGGGCGGTTCCGGTGACATCGTCACAGGGTGATGATCGTCACGGTGCCGCAGCGCGTGAATCGATAACTTCGCGCGAACGGACAGGGGACCCTCGGCGCCAAGACCCGTGGCGTGACCGAATCTCATCCCGCCGTACTTCTGAAGGAGAGGGGACGATGGAAACTCGAATCGGTGCACGCGCGGGAAGACGTGGGGTCACCCTGGGCGCCTTGCTCGTCTGGGTGACCGGCGTGGTGCTCGCAGCGTTCTTCGCCACGGCGCAGGCGGGCATCCGGGGCAGCAAGCACGACCTGGGTCAAGGCGGCAATGCCCAGGGCACGACGACCCAGACCACGGAAGTCTGCGTGTTCTGCCATACGCCGCACGGTTCCGACACGGCCGCCAACGCGCCGCTGTGGAACAAGAAGCTCACGCCCAACGCGTCCTACTCGCGCTATTCCTCGCTGCAGACCAGCACCCTGGACGGAGGGGAAGCGCCGGTGGGCTCGGTGTCCCTCGCCTGCCTCTCCTGCCACGACGGGACGCAAGCCATGGACGTCGTGATCAACGCGCCGGGTTCGGGCAACTACAACGCGAACGGCATCGAGATCGATCCCAACGCGATCGGACCGATGAACCAGTCGCCCGTCCCGATGCTCGGCACCGATCTGCGCAACGACCACCCGATCAGCATCCAGTACGGCGGCGGCGGTTGCACCACCAGCAGCACGAACTGCGCGAACCTGAAGGACAAGGACTTCGCGACGCCGGCGACTGCGCTCATCAACAACGTGCAGCAGTGGTGGATCAACACCACGATCAGCGGCGCCACGTCGAATCGCGACAAGACCGACATGATCCTGTACACGCGCAGCGACGGGCCGACCGGCGGGGCCGAGCCGTTCGTCGAGTGCGCCAGCTGCCACGACCCGCACAACGACCAGGCGCAACCGGTGAGCTTCATGCGCATCAGCAACACCGGCAGCCAGGTCTGTCTGGCCTGCCACAACAAGTAGTCGAGTCGTTGTCGGCGCCGCTTCGCCGTGGTGCGGGCTTCCCGCCCACGGCGACCGCGCCCCGGATCATCGAGAGAGACCCGGGCCATGCGGCTTCCGCATCGCCGCACGGGCGGGATACACGAAATGAATCAGTGGTGCACGAGTCGAAGCGGGGTGAGGGGCGGTGTCGGCATCACCCGCATCATCGTCGTTGCCCTCTTTGCCTGGCTGTTGAAGGCGACACCCGAGGTGGCCGCGGCGGCACCCCCGTCGCAGGAAGCCCTCGCCACGGTGGGCGACGCCGTGATCACGCTGCAGGAGTACTCGATCGCCCTGCGGACCGAAGCGCGGCGGCGCTTCTTCCATACCCAGCCGCCCGAGCGCGAGTGGCAGGCGTTCTACCGCGAAATCGCCGACAAGCTGATCGATCGGCAGCTCGCGCTGCAGGAGGCCAAGCGGCGAGGGGTCCGGGCGGACGCGAAGGAGATCGACGCACGCATCCGTGCCCAGCAGGAAAAGAGCCGCCACAAGGACGGCGCGCACGACGACAAGGCCTTCTGGGCGGCGATGCGACGGGAGACCGAAGCCGAACAGGTCGTCCAGAAGCTGCGCACGCAGGTGCGAGGCGAGATCGCCATCAGCGATGCTGCCGTGCAGGAGTACTACCGCACTCATCTCGACAAGTTCACGGAGCCCGAAAGCGCACGCATCTCCGCCATCCTGCTGAAGGTCGCGCCGACCTCGGGGCAGGAGACCTGGACGGCCGCGCAGGACGAGGGCCGGCGGCTGTTGAAGCAACTGCGCGCCGGTGCGGACTTCGCCGAGTACGCCCGCCTGCATTCGGGGGATGCCTCGTCCACACGGGGGGGCGATCTCGGCTACCTGCACAAGGGAATGCTGGCGCCCGCGGTCGAGGAAGCCGTCGCGAAACTCAAGCCCGGCGAGGTGACGGAGCCGCTGACGGTGCTCGAAGGCGTCGCGCTGTTCAAGCTGCACGAGCGCAAGACGTCCCGCCTGAATGACTATGCGCACGTGAAGGAGCGAGCACGCGAGCTCTGGCTGAAGGACGCGGACGAGCGTGCATGGCAGGCACTGATGGCCCGTTTGCGGGCCGCCACGTCGATCAAGCTGCAGGAGAAGTACCTCACGCCGAGCTGATGCGCAGTCGCGGACGGGTCGTCGGCGTGACGTCGGACCGATGACAAGCCCGAGGCGAGCCGACATGGCGAGATCCACGGACGGTCTGATCGCTTCACGCGGATCGTGCCGCCGCCGGCGTCCGGCGATGCAACGTCGCGAGTCGGACCTTCTCGATCGGGTCGACGCGCGCTTCAGACACGTGGAGAGGGGCGCCCGCGCGTCGTTCGACGACCCGTCCTGCGTTGCCATCGGGCGGGCCGCTCCGACCTTGCGGTCGGGCAGGCAGGGCGGGCTGAAAGCCATCGGCCTCGCAGCGGTGTTGATGGTGGTCGGCACGGCGTCGGCACAGGAGCGGTGGGTGGGGTATCTCGAAGTCCAGGGCAGGCGCGAATCGCGGGAAGGGGAAGGGCGGCTGCGGGCCGATCTCGCCACGTTGCGCGTGGACGGCAGCACGCCGGTGTGGGAGCCGTGGTTTGCCGATCTCACGGCCGGCGTCGGCCTCACGGCCCGGACCACCCGGCAAACCTCCGAATCGCAGGATGGCGTCGACGTCACCGGCGGCGCCCGGCTCCGACTGTTTCCGCGGAGCACCTTTCCCCTCGAACTCTTCGTGGACCGCGCCGACACGCGCATCTCGGGCGAACTGGTCGGTCCGGAATTCACGCAGACGGTCTACGGGTTGACGCAGGCCTACGCTCCGTCCGCCGGCACCCGCTATTCCTTCAACTACCGTCACACCGACCGCGAGGACCGGCGATCCGATATCGTCCCGCCCGCCACGCAGACCACCGACGACTTCTTCAGCGTCTCGGTCAATCGCGCGTTCGAGCGGCACCAGTTCGATGCCCGGGTCGACTACGACCGTCTGGCGCGGGACGAACCGACGCGGCTGGATACGAGACAGGTCGGCCTGATCCGCCACCGCTACGGCGCGACCACCCATCTGACCGTCGACACGTTCCTGTCGTCGGTCGACTCGCGAACCGACGACCGGATCGATCAATCCCGTTCGTCGCTGCAGCAGTGGAACAGCAACGTCTTCTGGCGGCCGAACACGGCCCGGCCGCTGCTCGTCACCGGGTCGTTCGTGTTCAGCGATCTGACGACGGAGACGGTCGCGGCCGGTGCCGGGAATCAGACGGCGGTGGGGACCGTGGGGCTCAGCTATCAGAGCACCCCGACCCTCGCGCTGCGTGCGAACGCCAACGTCACGCGCTTTGCTTCCGAGGGGCGGGAGACGCTCGCCACACTGATGCGGGGCGGGGTCACCTACTCGCCGCTCGACCTGCCGGTCCGGGGGCTCTACTACCGGCGGTCGCTCTCCGCGGATCTCGGCTACCGGACCGACGAGCGCACCGGTCTCGCCACCGAGGAAGTCTCCGCCAATTTGAGCCACGGGCTCGTGCGCCTGTGGCCCTGGGCGGGCGGCAGCGCCAATGCCTCGGCCACGCAACTGGTGACGACGCTCCGGAACGGCGCCGATCTCGCGGACACGCGGCTCACTCACTCGGCCTCGGTCGACTGGTCGGCGGCGGGGCTCGCCAGCTCCGGATCCGTGCGCGTATTGCTCGCCGACACGCATCGATTCGAGACCGACAGTTCGTCGTTCCAGATGTTCAACCTGCAGCTCTCGGGACGCCACCAGATCACGCGCCTCGCCGGCTGGCAGGGCAGCCTGACGCTCCAGTCCACGCGCACGTCCTCCGCCGGCGCGGCGAGTCCCTGGGTCAGCAACACGAGCGCCACGGTGACCTACCGGCACGAGCGCCTCTTCGGTGTGCCGCTGCTGCGGTTCACCTCCGAATTCCGTGCGCTGTCGGACGAACTGGCGCAGTCGACGCGGGACGGTTTCAGCCTGGATCACCGGGCGCGCTGGGTCTGGTCGAACCGTCTCGACTACATCGTGGGGCGCCTGCAGTTCACCGTGCGCGGTTCCGTGGGCGAGGTCGAGGGCCGCCGCCAGGGGCTGATGTTCCTGCAGGTCCGCCGCTACTTCAGTCAGATGCCCTAGATCCATCCTGCCACGTCATCGCATCACAGAGAGAGGAATCGACATGCGAACTCCCGGAAAGCGCTTCCCCCTCGGCTTCGCCGCCCTGCTGTTCGTCGTGAGCCTGGTGACGAGCCTGTGGTTCGTCGAACCGGGTCACGCGGAGTACGGCGACGTGGTCATCAACAATCATTCCGACAAGGCCGGGATGCGGCCGGTGATCTTCCCCCACTGGTTCCACCGCGTGCGGTTCCGCTGCAAGGTGTGCCACGCCGACCTCGGCTTCCAGTTCAAGGCCGGCGGCAACGACATCAACATGGTGAAGATCATCGAGGGCCAGTTCTGCGGCGCGTGCCACAACGGTGAAGTCGCGTGGTCGGTCGAGAACTGCAACCTGTGCCACAGCGCGAATCCCGGCACGCCGACCCAGGTGCACGAGAGCACCTTGCAGAAGCTGGTCGCGCCGGCCGGCGACAAGTCGGCCAAGAAGAAGTGAGGGACGCGCCATGAAACGATTCCGTCTGCTCAGTCTCATCGGTCTGGGGGCGCTCGCTCTCGCGCTCGGGGCGCTGGTCGCCCATGCCGCGGATCCGAACGCCTTCAACCGGTTGCTGCCTTCCGCGTCGAAGCGCAATCCGGCGCCGCCGGAGGACGGCATCCACGATCCGTCGAACGAAGGGACGCACATGCTGCAGCCGCCCAAGGACGCGCTGTCGCAGTTCGTCAAGGGCATCTCGGGCAACTACGTGGACTGGGTCAAGTCCCTCGAACAGAAGAAGGTGCAGCCGCGCTACGACCGGCTCGACGCCAATGCCGAACCCATCGTGATGGATCTCAACATCGTCCGGCAGGTCAAGGGATCGATGCCCGACGTGGTGTATCCGCACAAGCAGCACACCGAGTGGCTCGACTGTTCCAACTGTCATCCGGCGATCTTCGTGCCGCAGAAGGGCGCGAACACCATCAGCATGGCGGCGATCCTGCTCGGCGAGAAATGCGGGGTCTGTCACGGCAAGGTCGCGTTCCCGGTCTCCGAGTGCACGCGCTGTCATTCGCAGCCGAAGCAGGCCGTCGCCACCGCACCTGCGGCCACCGCAGCGCCGGAAGCACCCGCGGCGGCGGCGCCACCGCCCGCAACCCCCGCGCCGACGCCGGCGCCCCCCAAGGCCTCGCCGAAGGCCGCCGCGCCCGGCGGATCGAAGAAGTAGATCGCCATGCATCGTCGTCCCGCTTCGGGTTGGCCTGCGCTCTCCGTCGCGGCTGCATTCGCGGTCGCGCTGGAAGCCGGCGGCCCGGCGCAGGCCGAGGAGGCCCGGGCGACCTCCGCCCGCGTCGCGACCGCGAGCGAGGCGTCCGTGGACAGCAAGCTCACGCTGCTCGGGAAGATGGTGGGGCCGGGGGGCGCCGGAGATGCGATCACGCGCAGCCAGGACGCGGAGGCCAGGGCGCATCTCGAGGGGGCGCGCGAGCAGCTGGGCAAGGCGCGCGAGGCCCGGGCCGACGGACGGCTGCCGGAGGCCGATGCGCTCGTGACCGACGCGCTCACCCGGTTCTCCACGGCGCTGCGCCGGGTGCAGTCGTCGAAGCAGAACGCACAGCAGGCGCGCCGCCGCTATGAGGAACTGCGCGATCGCGTCGTCGGCTTCCACGAAGCGTACGCGCGGGTGATCGCCGAGAAGCCGCGGGCACGCGGCGGCGTCATCGACGAAGGCGCGGTGGAGACGGCGCTGCGCCAGGCGCAGGGTGCGGCCCACGAGGAGCGCTGGGCCGAGGCCGCAACGAGGCTCACGGGCATCGCGGAGAAGCTGGAGCTCGCCCTGACGCGCCTGCGTGACCGCGAGACGCTGGTGCAGGAACTCAGGTTCGCGAACGTCGAGGACGAATATCGGTACGAGCGCAACCGCAATCGCAGCTACGAGATGCTCGTCGAGATGGCGCTGGACGAGCAGCGCATCCCGGCACGCAACCGCGAGGCGGCGACGGGCGTCCTCGGCGCCAATCGAGGGACGCGCGAGCAGGCGGAAGCCATGGCGGGTGGCGGCGACGCGGGGGCGGCGTTGAAACTGCTCGAGGACAGTACGGGACGATTGATCGGCGTGCTTCGTGCCGCCGGCTATCCGATCCCGTGAAGCGAGGTGACGAGGTGAAGATGAGCAGTGGTGGCGGGTGGACGACGTGGCGAGGCGGGCTCGCGGGGATCCTGATGCTGGTGTCGCTGGGGGCGAATGCCGCGGAGCAGGCCGGTGCTTCGGCCGGGACGAGCGGCGGGCGGCTGCAGTTCGTGCGCTCCCTGATCGAGGAATCCTCCGCCGCGAAGCGCATCGAGCAGAGCCACAACGCCGATGCCAAGGCGCGGCGCGAGGTGGCGCGCGATCTCCATCGGCAAGCCGTGGCGGCCCACGAGGCCGGCGACACGGCCCGCTCGGAGAAGCTGCTGAACGACGCGTCGCGGACGCTGTTCGACGCCGTGCATCTGGCCGAGCAGGACGGCTCGTTCCGCGCCAGGAAGGAGAAGGATTTCGACAACCGGCTCTCGAGCGTGACCGCCCTCGTCGCGGCCTACGAGCGCATCTGCGACGAGAAGAAGTGCGAGGCTGCCGAGCGCAACGAGGTGAAGCGCGGGGTCGACGACCGCCTGGCGGAGTCGAGGAAGTTGCGGTCGCAGGGCGACATCGACACCGCCCGGGGCCGGCTCGACCAGGCCTACGTGGCGATCAAGGTGGCGATCGAGCATCGCCGCAGCGGCGACACGCTCGTGCGCTCGCTCCAGTTCAAGTCGAAGGAAGAGGAATACCGCTACGAGCTCGATCGCAACGACACGCACCGCATGCTGATCCGCATCCTCGCCGAGGACCGGGTGCAGGGCGATGCGGCGGCGACGATGCAGAAGCTCCTGGAGCAGGCGGCGGCGCTGCGGGCGCAGGCCGAGAAGGAGGCGGCAGGCGGCCAGTTCGAGAACGCCATCCGGACGCTGGAAGGGGCGACGCGCGAGCTGCAGAAGGCGCTGCGCGGCGCCGGCATCTACATTCCGGGGTGAGCATGAGCGCCGCTACGCGATTCGCCGTCCTCTGTCTGATGATCGTCGTGACGACCCTGGCCGGCGTCGGCGCCACCGGTGCCGCGGACACGCGCAAATGGGCCAGGCCCGCGGACGACACGATTCACGACCCCGACAGTCCGGGAACGCAGGCGCTGCAGTTGCCCGGCGATGCATTGTCGAAGCTGCCTCCCGACGGTGCCGGCAATCAGGTGAACTGGGTCAAGGCGCTGCGCAGCGGACTCATCGCGCCGCGCACGCAGATCGACAGCAGCACCAAGGTCCAGACACTCGACCGCGACATCCTGATGACCCGCACGGTGGAGATGCCGTTCGTGCGCTTTCCGCACCTGGCGCATACCGAGTGGCTGGAATGCGGCAACTGCCACGAGAGGCTCTTCAAGCTGAAGGCGGGCACCACGCCGGTCAGCATGCTCGCGATCCTGCAGGGCGAGTACTGCGGCCGCTGCCACGGCGCGGTCGCCTTCCCGCTGACGGAGTGCAACCGCTGCCACAGTGTTCCACGCAAGGCGAAGGTGCCGCAGTAGCGGCGTGCGTGACGTGTCGATCATTCGGGCATCGGGTCATCGGGCGGTCGCCCGCCTCGGCACGTGGGCGATCGGGCTCGCCTGGCTGGCGGCGCTGACGACGTGGCCGTCGACGTTGTCGTGGGCCGAGTACGGCGACGTCGTGCTCAACAAGCGCGCCCAGGCGGCCGGCATGGCGCCGGTCGTGTTTCCGCACTGGTTCCATCGCATCCGCTTTCGCTGCAAGGTGTGTCATTCGGAACTGGGATTCGAGATGCGCGCCGGCGCGAACACCGTCACCATGGCGGAGATCGTCCAGGGCCAGTTCTGCGGCGCCTGTCACAACGGATCGATCGCGTGGTCGACCGAGAACTGCGGTCTGTGCCACTCGGGTCGCGAAGGTCTGCCGAGTCGCATCTTCGGCAGTCACGAAACACTGGGGCCCGGCCGATGGTGAGCGTGCATCGCTCCCGCGGGGTCCGGTTCACGGGAGAGGGGACGCCATGTCGATGACACGATCACCGCTGGGACCGACGGGTCGGCATCTCGTTGCGCTGGCGGTCGTCGCCCTCACCGGTTGCGCGGGGGGGCTGGATTCCGGAACCGGTGCGGGAACGCAGTCGTGCGTGGAACCCGGCCAGCCGGTGCAGGCCGCATTGCTGTCGATCCTGCGCTCGGGGACGGAACAGGCGGACCCCGTGTCCCCGGCCCCGCCGTCGGCCCCTCGACTCACCGGCCTGATCCGTCCCGAGCAGGTAGCGGTGACGGGGCCCGATGTCTACATCGCCGATTCGGGACTGCGTGCGGTGGTCCGCACCGATCGCGGCGGCATGGCGTTCAGCACGGTCGCGCGCCTGCCGTCGACCCGCATCGGGGGGCTCGCGGTCGATCGATCGGGCACCGTCATGGTGGCCCTGCCCGGCGAGTCGGCCCTGCTGCAATTCGGACGCCTGGGCGGTGACGCGTCGCGCATCGGTGATGCGACGGCCCTGTCCAGCCCGGTCGACGTGGCGACGGACGGCACCGACCGGATCTTCGTCGGCGACGGTCTCGGGGCGCGCATCGTCCGCTTCAATCGCATCGGACAGGTGCAGTCGATGATCGGCGAACGCGGCGACCGGCCCGGGCCGTTCACTGCCGTGACGGCCGTGGCGCTGGGGCCCGATGGGCTCTACGTGCTGGACGGCGCCGCCCGGCAGGTGAAGGTGATGCCTGCATCGGGTCCCGCCCGCACCGTGGCCCTCGGGAACGAAGCGCGCCAGCCCGCGGCACTCGCCGTCGATCGCTGGGGCCGGATCTTCGTGGCCGACCGCGGACGTCGCGGACTCACGGTGCTGCAGACGGCGGCCCCGCAGATCGGCGATCTCGGGGGCGTGCCCGCGTTGCAGAACGTCTCGGACGTGTTCGTCGACGAGTCGGATGTCGTCTACGTCGCCGATTCCGTGGCCGGCGCGGTCTACGTGCTCGCCGTGCCGCGCCCCTGTCCATGATGGCTCGACGACGCGGTCTCGTCTGGGCACTGGCTGCCCTGGCGCTGTCCGCTTGCGCGACACCGGGAGCGCCGTTCACACCGCGCCCGGTGGGCCTGCCCGAGGCGGAGGCCGCGCTCGTGTGGCCGGCGCCGCCGGAAGTGCCCCGCTTCCGGTTCGGTGGTCGGCTGCTCGGGGAGGCGAACTACCCCGCCCCCACCGACGGTGGCGCGGGCCGGCGCTTCCTGCGCTGGCTGGCCGGCATCGATGACGGCTCTGCCCGCCCCCGGACGCTCGTGCGACCCCAGAGCGGGCTCGTGGACGCGCGCGGCCGGATTCTCGTGACCGATGTCGGACGGCAAGCCGTGTTCGTGTTCGATGCCGAGGCCGGCCTGCAGGTCTGGGAGCGTGCGGACGCGAAGGCGCAGTTCGTCTCGCCGCTGGGCATCGCGGCAGGCCCCGACGGCCAGTTCCTCGTCGCCGATGCCGAACTCGCGCGGGTCATCCGGCTCGACGGTGACGGCAATCCGCTGGGCAGCCTCGGCCGCGAGGTGCTGAAGCGCCCGACGGGCCTGGCGCGCGATGCGGTCTCGGGCCGTCTGTACGTCGCGGACACCGCCGCGCACGACATCAAGGTCTTCGATGACGGCGGCCGGCTGGTCGCGACGCTGGGCCGGCAGGGCACCGAGCCCGGGCAGTTCAACGGCCCCACGCATCTCGCCTTCGCCGACGGCCGGCTGTTCGTCAGCGACACGCTGAACGCCAGGGTGCAGGTGATCGCGCCCGACGGCGCGCCGATCGCCGAGGTGGCGAGGCGCGGCCTGTATCTCGGCAACGTCGTCCGGCCCAAGGGCGTCGCCGTCGACGGGCAGGGCCACATCTACGTGGTCGAGGGGTACTACGACTACCTGCTCGTGTACGACGCGGGCGGCCGGCTGCTGCTGCCCATCGGCGGCACGGGACACACGGCGGGCAAGTTCTTCCTGCCCGGGGGCGTGTGGACGGACGCGGCGCAGCGGATCTACGTGGCCGACGTCTTCAACGGCCGCATCGAGATCTTCCAGGCGCTCGCGGGGAAATGATGCGACCGGTCGGCGCCGCCTTCGCGCTCGGACTCGCGCTGTCGATCGGCGCCGTCACCACCTTGCAGGCCGACCGCGTGTCGCGCATCGCGAACACCCGCCACAACCTGTCGGTCGCCGGGCCGGGCGGGACCAAGGCCACGTCCGAAACCGAGGTCTGCGTGTTCTGTCATACGCCGCACGGCGCCACCGCGCAGCCGGGCGCGCCGTTGTGGAATCGCCAGCTGCAGAACCAGACGTACACGGTGTACGAGTCGTCGTCGCTCGATGCGCAGACGATTTCCGGCCAGCTGCTCGACGCCCCGGCCGGCAGTTCGAAGCTGTGCCTGTCCTGTCATGACGGCACGCTCGCGATCGGATCGGTCAACGTGCTGGGCGGACAGCGCAGCGCCAGCATCCAGGTCGGCGGCACCGGACCGGGCGGCACCATGCCGCCCGGCAGCGGCACCGACACGGGGTTCACGCGCAATCTGGGCCTCGACCTGTCGAACGACCACCCCGTCTCGATCACGTACGACACGACGCTGTCGTCGGCGGATGGCGAGTTGCGCAATCCGTCGTCGTCGCCCCATATCGGTCTGCGCGTGCCGGGCGTGCGCTTTCCGGTGCCGCTGGAACCGACCGGGCCCACGGGCCAGGGACAGGTGCAATGCGGCACCTGCCACGATCCGCATCTGCACGATCCCACCGCCGCCGCGCCGATCAAGTTCCTGCGGCTGGAGCGCTTCCAGACCGTGCCGCCGGTGAACGGCGCTTTCAGCCAGACCCACGACATCGTCTGCCTCGCGTGCCACGACAAGAAGGGATGGGCGAGTTCCGCGCACGCCTCGTCGACCGTGGCGGACGAGACCTACGGAACCACGGCCGCCACGCAGCGCGAATTCCCGGCGAACCTGCCGGTCTGGCGGGCCGCGTGTCTCAATTGCCACGATCCGCACACCGTGCACGGATCGCGGCGGCTGGCGCGGGAAGGCACCGACAGTCTCGCGTCGCCGAAGAGCGGCGGCGCTTCCGCCATCGAGGAGACGTGCTACCAGTGCCATTCGCCGTCGCCGGCCATCAACAACGCCGGCGGGCAGGTGCCCGACATCCGCAGCGAATTCCAGCTCGCGCGCCGCATGCCGATCAATTCGTTCGACCAGCAGGCGCCGACCGAAATGCACGACATCGTCGACGCCGACTTCCGTGAACCGCAGACCCGGCTCGGGAAGGGCAATCCGGCCAACCGTCACGTCGAGTGCACGGACTGCCACCACCCGCATCGCGCGATGCGCAACCGGGTCTTCAACGGCACCGGCGACACCGCGAGGGCGACGCATCCGCATCAGGCCGGGACGCCGCACAGCAATGTGGCATCGGGGGCGCTCCGGGGCGGCTGGGGGGTGGAACCGGTCTATGGCAGCACTGCATTCCTCAGCCTGCCGCTGCGCTACGACGCGAAGTCGGGCGACGGCGGCGACGGGGCGGCGACGGCCGTGGGCAGCACGCACGTCACGCGCGAATATCAGGTCTGCCTCAAGTGCCACTCCGATCACGGCTACAGCGACAGCGGGGCGTATCCGCTCGGCGGCCGCCCGTCGCCCGGGGACTCCGGCGGGACCACGCCATCCGGCACCAACAGCCTGCTGCAGTACTCGAATCAGGCCATGGAGTTCCAGGCGCCGATCTCGCACCGGGCCGAAGGCACGGCTGCGGACACCGGCGCCGGCGTGAACTTCTCCACCAACAACCATCGCGGCTGGCATCCGGTGATCGATGCGACGGGTCGCACGACGGCCGTGCGGCATCTGTCGACGAACGCGTTCCTGCCCCCGTGGCGCGACGCCATCGGCAGTCAGACGATGTACTGCTCGGACTGCCACGGCGGCAACACCGCGTCGGATACGGTCGTCCCGTCGGGGACGCGCCCCTGGGGGCCGCACGGATCGGAGAACGACTTCCTGCTGAAGGGACAGTGGAACGCCACCACCGGAAGCGGCGTGCGGGACGCCCCGGGTGCCAGCGATCCGAACAACGGTCTGTGCTTCAAGTGCCACGACTTCCGGACCTATGCCGACCGCAACGGCGACAGCAACAACAGCGGCTTCAGCGGGTCGAAGAGCAACAACCTCCACGCCTTCCACACCGACAAGCTGGAACGGATCCGTTGCAGCTGGTGCCACGTGGCCGTGCCGCACGGCTGGAAGAACAAGGCGCTGCTCGTGAACTTGAACGATGTCGGTCCGGAAGCCGGCAGCGCAGCCTCCACCGAAGTGCCCATCGGCAGCGCGAACCAGACCTACAACCAGGGGCCGTACTACAACAACGCCAAGCTGAAGGTGCGCACGTTCGCGACCAGCGGCAACTGGGAGCACACCAATTGCGGCTCGGCGAGCGGCTCGGGTGGCGTCGGCCGCGACTGGATGCGCAACGTCTGCTACGCCCCGCCATGATCGCGTCCTGGCGTGCCTTCGCTTCCGTCCGGTTCACGGTCGTCGCCCTCACGGCCCTCGCGGCGCTCGCCGTGGGCGGGCGCCTGTGGGCGGCGCTCGCGCCCGCGTGGCTGGCGCTGCCGGCGGCGGCGCTGGTCGTGAACCTGCTCGCGGCCTTGCTGACGAACCGCCGGATCCGCGCCCGGCGCGCGCTGGCCGTCTTCCATTGGTCGCTCCTCGCGTTCGCCCTGCTCCTCGCCGTGAGCGCGCTCGGCCGCTTCGAGGGAACGGTCGAGATCGTGGAAGGCGGCGCGTTCGATCCCGACGCCGTGCACGTCACCGAACGCGCGCCGCTGGCGGTGGAGCGCGTGACGGGCGTCGACTTCGTCCAGTCGTCCTTCACGGTCGATTACCTGCCGGGCCTCACGCGCCGGCAATTGCACGGCACGGTGCGGGTCGACGGCGCTCGTCGGGACGTGAGCGAACACGGTGCGCTCGATGTGAACGGCTACCGGTTCTCGCCCACGCCCAACAAGGGTTTCGCGGTGCTCCTGACGTGGCGCGGCGATCGCGGCGGGTCGATGCAGGGCGCCGTGCACCTGCCGTCGTATCCGGTGTACGAATGGCGGCAGGAGACGACCTGGCAGACGCCGGCCGGCGAATCCGTGACGATCGCCTTCCGCCCGGCGCAGCGCGTTCCGATGGCGGCCTCGTGGACCTTCTCGCGTGCACGGGCCGTCGGAACCGTGACCGTCCGGACGGCATCCGGCGACGCGGTCCTCGCCCCGGGATCGCCGCTTCGCCTGCGCGGCGGAGCCCTCGTGCTGGACGATGTCCGGCTGTGGATGGGTTACGCCATCGACCACGACCCCGCGATGCCATGGCTGTTCCTCGCGGCGGCCGTGGGGGTCCTTTCGCTGACGTGGCATGTCCTCAGGGAAGGACCGGCGGCGACGCACGCGCGGTCCTTCCGTGCGATCGGGACCGAAGGCAAGGTGCTCGAGCGTGGCTGAGGCGGTCTGGCTGCGGCTGGGCGTGGCGGCCTATCTCGTGGCGACGCTCGTCGCCCTGCCCGGCCTGCGTCGCGGGCGGCACGCGGCAACCCTGGGTCATCTCGGCGTGGGCACCGGTGTCCTCGCGCTGGCGCTTTCGCTCGGCCTCCGCTGGGTCGAGGCCGGACAGGGACCCTTCCTCACGCTGTACGAAGTGGTGGCCTCCAACCTCTTCAGCGTCGGGCTGGTCTACGGCTTCGCACGCCGGCAGTCGCCCGAGGTGCGCGACGGTGCGCTGCCGGTGCTCGTCGTGTTGTCGGTGCTCGGCGTCTGGGCCGTGACGCTGCCGCGCGAGATCGTCCCGTTGCCACCCACGTTCGACAGCCCGTGGCTGTGGCTGCACGTGCTGACCGGCAAGCTGTTTCTCGGGACCTGCCTGATCGCGGCGTCGCTGGGGCTGGGTGAGGTATGCGGCCCGGCCGATGCACGGCGCCGGTCCGCGATGTGGCGGTTCGGCGGACTCGCACTGGCGTGCGACGCCGGCATGCTGCTCGCCGGTTCGCTCTGGGCGCGCAGCGCCTGGGGGCGCTACTGGCACTGGGATCCCGTGGAGACGTGGGCGCTCGTCACCTTCCTCGCGCTGGCCGCACTGATGCATGCGCGAACGGCGCTGCGATCGCGGCCGTCGGTGGCCGGCGCCCTGATGGGCGGGATCTTCGTGCTGGCGCTGCTGACGTTCCTGGGCGTCCCGTTCTTCAGCCACGCGCCGCACAAGGGCGTGTTCTGAAGCGGGCGTTTGTCGCGGGCGGCTCGTGCCGCAGGTCGGGTTCGGGTGTTCGCGGAAGGCTTGCGTCCGCGGTCAGGCGCCGGGGGTCTTCCACCCGGCGGCGGACAGGGCGTTCAGTTTCGCGTGGAAGGCGCTGCGCCCGTCATCGGTGGCGCCGTCCTCCGCCGTGCGCACGATCTGCATCATCGTGCTCGCGAGCACCGAACCGATCGCGTGGATGGCGTCATGCCGCGACAGTCCTTCCGAGAGCAGCCGGTCCAGCGTTTCCCGCACGATCGGGAGATCGGCCTGCGCGAGCTGCGTCTCGACCACCGCGTGGATCATCGCGTGCAGGGGCCGTGCACGCTTCGGCAGCGGGATGCGCTGGAGACGGTGGTATTCGGCGACGGCGGCGGAACGCGTGCGCTCGTCGGCCGCGAGCCACGCCGTCGCATCGGGGAAGGTTTCGGGATCGTACGGGAGCATGACGGCGGTTCCTGGATCGGTGCGGGGCGTCAGCGGCACGCTGCCGCGGGAATGAAGGCGCCCGCGCCGAGCGATTCGACGTGTCGGACGAGCGCCGGAAAGAACTCGTGGAAGGCGGCGGACAGGTCGTCGCGCCGGTCGTGCAGTTCGCGGGCCGCGCCTTCGATCGGTGCGGCGATGCGTCGCCGCCGGCTCATGCCGTCGAGGGCGGCCGCCAGTCCGTCGAAGGAGCGGTACGACACGAGCCAGTTCTGGCCGATCATCACCGGCAGCATGCGCGCCAGACGTTCGGGCAGAGGCACGTCCGCGCCGGCGAGGTGTTCGTAGACTTCGGCAGCGAACGTCTCGAGACCGGTGGCGTGCCGTTCCGCCCACTCGACGGCGAGGCGGTGGTCGAAATAGAGGTCGAGCAGGATGCCTGCGAAGCGCCGCCGCCCGGGCGAGATGAGCGTCTTCGCCTCCCGCACCACCGGATGCGCGTCGGTGAACGTGTCGATGGCCCGGTGCAGCCGGATCGCATCGACGATGGCGTCGTCGTATCCCGAACGGTCGAGCGGCCCCTTCACGAAATCGCCCAGCATCGCGCCCAGCCGGCCCGAAGGCGTGGGGGGCGTGAGATGGAGATGGGCGAGGAAGTTCAAGGCGGCGAAGGCGGCGAACGGCGGGCGCGGTAGTATCGCCCGAATCGCCGCCGCTCCGGCCGGCGCTTCTTCGAACGACACGATCCCGGATCCGCCATGACTCTCGACCGTCGCCAGTTCCTGTCGCTGCTCGCCGCTGCATCGCTCTCGCCGGCGGTGCGCGCGGAGACGTATCCCGATCGGTCGATCCGCTGGATCGTGCCGTATCCCGCCGGCGGCGGCACCGACGCGCTGGCCCGTGTCCTTGCGGAGGTGCTGAAGGCCGGCCTGGGTCAGTCGTTCACGGTGGAGAACAAGCCGGGGGCTTCCACCAACATCGCGGCCGATGTCGTCGTGCACGCGCGGCCCGACGGCTACACGATCATGTCGGCCGACAACGCGATGATGGCCTTCAACGAACATCTGTTCCGGAAGCTGCCGTACTCGCCGGCGAAGGACTTCACCTACATCGGCGCGATCGGGCGCTTTCCGCTCGCGCTCGTGGCCCATCCCGACTTCCCGGCGAAGACCGTGAAGGAATTCGTCGACTACGTGTCCGCGCGGCCCGATCAGGTCAACTACGCGTCCCCGGGGGTGGGGTCGCCCCATCACCTCGCGATGGAACTGCTGCAGTCGCACACGAGGACGTCTCTCGTGAACGTCCCGTACAAGGGGGCCGCGCCGGCCATCCAGGACGTGGTGGCCGGGCAGGTGCCGGTGATGTTCCTCGATCTGGCGGCCGGGCTCGGTGTGATGCAGGCCGGCAAGGTGCGGGTGCTGGCCCTCGGGGCGGCGAAGCGGTCGGCGTCGCTGCCGAACGTGCCGACCATGGCCGAGGCCGGTCTGCCCCACGTCGAAGTGCACGCGTTCCAGGGCATCGTGGGGCCGGCCGGACTGCCGCCGGCGATCGTCGCCCGGCTCAATGCGGAACTGAACCGAGCGCTGGCGCACCCGACCGTGCAGAAGCGCTTCGCCGACATCGGCATGGAAGCGCTGCCGGGCACCCCCGAGCAGTTCTATGCGGCGGCGCGTGCGGAGTCGCAGCGATGGGGAAGGATCATCCAGGCCGCGAACATCACGCTCGATTGACGCGCCGTCGGGCCCGGGCGCCCAGGATCGCGAGTCCCGCGATCAGCAGGGCCGCCTCGCCCGGTTCGGGTACGGCGCTGGGGACGGTGAGCGTGTAGTCCCAGCTCGCGTCGTGAGTGACCGGGGAGCCGTCGGCGGTGAATCCGAAGGTGTTGTTCTTGATGCGGTACTGGCCGGCCGTCAGCTGGCTGCCGTAGGCGAAGGTCGTGCTGGTCGTGTTGAGGGGACCGATGGACTGATACGTGAACCAGCGCGCTGCAGGAACATCCCAGCGTTGCAGTTCCAGGGACTGTCCGCCCGTCGTGGTGCCCGCCAGGGTGTACGGCGTCGCCGCGCTCACCGTGAATTCGAACGTCTGGGCATTCGTGCTGGTGATCTGGAGCGTCGCCGGCGTCACCGTGCCGATCGATGCGTTGACCACGGCGGACGACTCCGTGGCGAACTGATGGCCGGAGGCGTGCAGCGCCGAGAACGACGCGGGACTGCCGGTCAGTTCGAACGTCTGCGTCTGGTTCCAGGACACGTCCCAATGGATCGCCCACGAGAGATAACTGTCGTTGAACTCGTCCGACCCGGACAGCGACAGCGTCCGGTTGGTCGTGAGCGAGGTCTCGGGTGTCAGCGTTCCGTCGGTGTCGTACTTGGCCTTGATCGCGAAGCCGCCGCCATAGTTCACCTGGGCGACCGAGGCGCGGGAGGTCAGCGTGGCGGCGATCGCGGCATTGAGCGGGACGGCGGCCGAACCGAAAGCGAGTGCGGCGAGGGCGAGGGCGCGAACGGACGCCGGGGACGATTTCTCAACGACGGGGAGGGCGCGGGCGGGCATGGGGAGGTCTCCTGTCTGACGTGGTCGGGCGACGGGCTTGCTCTTCGGGGCAATGGCCCGCCGGGCGAGGCGCAAGATCTGCGCCGGTTCCATTCTGCCTGCCTGGGCATCGACACTCCACGCCGCCGCTCGTGCAGGGGTGTCAACGGTTCCGACGCTGCGCTGCTCCGGGGAAGAGCGGCTGACTTTGGCGGCCGGAGCCTGGTGTGCCTCGAGCATACGGCGGCCCTGACCTTCGCGCTGTCCGCTGGGCGGACCTCCGTCGCGATCCGCGTGCATCGATCAGGCCTGCCTCAACGCGCCCCGAGGTAGTCCGTCGTCATGTGCAGGAGCGTGCGTACTCCCAGCTTCAAGGCTTTCTCGTCGATCGAGAATCGCGGCGAATGATTGGTGGGCGCCTTCGTCGCGTCCTGTCCCGCGGGCGTTCCGCCGAGGAACACGAACAGCCCGGGCGCCCGCTGCGCGAAGAAGGAGAAGTCCTCGGCCCCCATCACGCGTTCCCGCAGCTGGACGTTGTCGGCACCCGCCACCCGCTGGAGCGTCGGCAGCATCCGGGCGGTCAGGCCCGGATCGTTGATGGTCACGGCATAGGGCTTCTCGATCGTGACTTCCGCCGTGGCGCCGCCCGCCTCGGCGATGTTCTCCGCGGTGCGGCGGATGCGCTGGTGGATGTCGTCGCGCAGGGCTTCGTCGAACGTGCGCACGGTGCCGACCATGGTCACCTTGTCCGGGATGATGTTGAAGCGGATGCCGCCGTCGATGCCGCCGATGGTGACGACGGCCGGCTCCTTGGTGATGTTGACCTGCCGGCTCACGATCGTCTGCAGCCCCAGCACGATCTGGGAGGCCACCACGATGGGATCGACGCCGCCCCAGGGGGCCGAGCCGTGGGTCTGCCTGCCCTTGACGACGATGCGCAGGACGTCGGCCGCCGCCATGGCCGCGCCGGGCCGGTAGCCGAGCTGGCCGACGCCGAGCATCGAACCGATGTGCAGTCCGAAGACGGCATCGGGTCTGGGATCGTCGAAGGCGCCTTCCTTCAGCATGAGGGCTGCACCGCCCTCCTCGCCGGGGGGCGGTCCTTCCTCGGCCGGCTGGAAGACCAGCTTGACGGTCCCCGGCAGACGATCCCTCACTTTCGCCAGCGCCTCGGCGGCCCCCATCAGCATCGCGACGTGCGTGTCGTGGCCGCAGGCATGCATGACGCCGGTCTCCTTGCCTGCGTACGTCGTGCGCACCCTGGACGCGAACGGCAGATCGACTTCCTCGGTCACGGGCAGGGCATCCATGTCGGCGCGCAGCGCCACGACCGGGCCGGGTTGGCCGCCGCGCAGGACGGCCACGACGCCGGTGACGCCCACGCCGGTCCGCACCTCGTAGCCGAGGCGCCGCAGGTGTGCCGTCACGAGCCCGGCGGTTCGTACCTCGCGGTTGCCGAGTTCGGGGTTCTGGTGGATGTCGCGCCGCCATTCGATGACTTGCGGCTCGATCTGGTCGGCGAGGCGGTCGAGCTCGTCCTGAAGCGGGCCGGCCTGAGCGGCGGCAGCGATCGTGCAGAGAGCGGCGGCGGCGAGCGGGCGAAGCGTGCGCATGGCGGCGGGTCCTTGTCGGCGGGCTGACCGGAGTGTCACGGCTCGCACCCGTTAACACAAGCCGCGGATCCGGGATCGCGCCGCGGTTGCGCCGCGATCAGGGCATCCGCATCATCCGGCCTGCGCGGCCGGGTGCCCGGCTGCACCCACGTCCGATTCCCGACCCGAGCCGTTCCGATGCCCCGCTTGCCCGATCCCCGCGTTGCCCGTTCCGACCCCGCCGACCATCCCTGGCAGGCCCGCTTCGACGCGCTCGCCGACAGCGTGCGGGAAGGCGATCCGGCACGCGCCGTCACCGCGCTTTCGCGATTGATGCGCCGTGCGCTGGCCGACGGCAACGGCGCGATCGTGGCGAGCGCGGTGTCACGAGCCGCGACATCGGTGGCGCCGCACGTGATCCGTGCCGCCGATCTCGCCATCAGTGGCGGGGAGGCGGACGACGACACCGCCGTGCTGGCGCGCGTGTTCCTGCTGCCGGTGATCCTGGTGACTGCCGGACTTGCGCCGGCGTCGGTGACGGGGGTGGTGCCGGACATCGGCGAGATCACCGGGGGGATGCGCAAGGCCGGCGCGCTCGGCGCCGTGGAGCAGTTCGGTCTGGGCAACGCGCTGGGGTCTCCCGACGACGCCCGGGCCGTGCCGCCGGATCGCCTGTACCGGATCTGCCACGACCTCGGCAGCGCCGAGCGCGAGGATCTGCTCCGCCCTTGCGACGTGGTCATCGATTCCGCCGACGAGCGCGTGCATGTGCGGCTGCTCGCCGGCGTCGCCTTGTCGCCGGCGCATGCGCCGACCCTGTTCGAGACGGCCGGTCCGGTGGGACGGTGGGGCATGGCCGTGTCGCGGGCGCTGGCGCGCCAGCTGGCTGTCGAAGGGCTGTCGCTTCTGCCGCTGCCGCGTGCGCCGATGCCCTGGTATGCGGCATTGACGGAAGCCGCCTTCGCGCGCGAGGAGATCGCGTTCAATCTGTTCGTCACCGGCACGGTGCGGCGCATCCGCGCCGAGGTCGGCGAGCCGACGGTGGTCGTCGCCGCCCATGACGACGCGACGCTCCGGGTGACGATGGGCTCGCCGTTCGATGCGAGGCTCACCTTCACGCACGCGTGGCCGCTGGGTGCCGCCGAGAGCCTCGCGCGGGTCGAAGCGGCGATCGGCGAATTGCTCGTCGAATGCCGCGTGGCCGACGTGCAGTGGGAGCCTGCGGTGCTGCCTGCCGCGGCCGCTACGCCGGGCGGGACCCGCCAGTAGCGCACTCGAAGGCGCTTGCTTCCGTCCAGGTCGCCGGCTGACAGCCCCGTCGTCCGAGATCGATCGCGGCGCAGGCCGTGGCGTGGCGGAGTGCGCCGTCCAGAATCGGGGCGGACGCGCCTCCCGTGGCTGCGAGTGCCAGTGCTCCGTGCTTCGCCAGCCAGGCGAGAAACCCGGCGAAGAAGCAATCGCCCGCACCCACGCTGTCGACGACCGCCACCGGGCAGGCCGCGCAGGCAATCCGCACGGATGGCGAAATCGCGACCGCGCCGGCCGATCCCAGCGTGAGCACCACGAGTTTCGGTCCGAGCGACAGGAGGGTGTGCGACGCCGCTTCCGGCGGGCTGTCGATGCCCAGGTGCAGGAAGTCCTCGTCGCTCACCTTCACGATGTCGGCCAGCGCGAGGGCGGACATCACGGCGTCGCGATAGTCGGCCGGCGTCACCCCCATGCTGGCGACGACGGCCGGACGTGCGTTGACGTCGATGCAGCGGATCACCCGCCTGGCTTGCATCTCGTGGAGCACCGTCAGGATCTCCATCGTGTCCGGCGGCACCAGCGCCAGACCGCCCGTGTGGAAGGCGAGCGTGCCGGCGGGTGTGCGAGCCGCCAACTCGATGCCGGTGATCGACCGGTCTGCCACTTCGCTGCGGTAGAAGCTGTAGCGGGCCTCGCCGCGTTCGTTGGTCGCGACGACCGCGAGCGAGGTCGGCGCGGCAACGAACGGACCGAGGTGGCGCGCACCGGCCCGGTCGAGCGTCCTCAGCAGCTGGCCGCCGAAGACGTCCGACGAGATCGGATTCAGATAGCCGGTAGGCATCCCCTGCAGGGCGAGAGCGCAGGCCACGTTGAACGGAGCGCCGCCCGGCGCCGGGTAGTAGTTGCCGTCCGCCTGCACGACGAGATCCACCAGGTTTTCTCCTGCCACCACGAACATCGCCGGCTTCCTCCCAGTGTTGCGACGCAGCGAAAGATTCTCTTGAATTTCCCGGTCGCCGTGGGCACGATACTAACTAAAGGTGCGTGATTTAGTAACAACCGCAACGCGGGCGAGGGAGCCGAGTCGGGCATTCCCCGGTGCGCGGCAGCGGTGCCCGGATGCGGCATGCCTGCATCCCGCCACACGTGTCCCCAGGGAAGGTCTGATCCGATCACGCGGATCGCGTTGCAGTCGGAAACGGGCGATGGCAAGGCGGGAGGCGAAGACGAGATTGGACATCCCGTCGAGCCGACCAACACCGCCAGCGCCCGTTTCCGGCGCAACCCGGAGGGACGGGACCCGCCGAGCGGCTGACTTTGTCGGCCGGAGCCTGGTGTGCGTCGAGCACACGGCGGCCCGGACCTTCGCGTCATCCGCTCGGAGGACCTCCGTCGCGACCGCGCGATTTGATCAGACCTTCCCCAGGTCACGATTCTCACGGAGGAGTCACCCATGAAGCTCAAGTCTCTCGCGGCCGCGGCCGCCCTCGCCTGCCTCGTGTCCGCCGCCTTCGCGGAACAGCCGATCATCGGTCTCATCACCAAGACCGAGACCAATCCCTTCTTCGTGAAGATGAAGGAAGGCGCGCAGGCGGCCGCCAAGGCGAAAGGGGCCAAGCTGATGTCCGCTGCCGGCAAGTTCGACGGCGACAATGCGAGCCAGGTCACCGCCATCGAGAACATGGTGACGGCGGGCGCTAAGGCGATCCTGATCACCCCGAGCGACACGAAGGCCATCGTCCCCGCCATCAGGAAGGCGCGCGAGAAGGGGGTGCTGGTGATCGCGCTCGACACCCCGACCGATCCGCAGGAAGGCACCGATGCGCTGTTCGCCACGGACAACTTCAAGGCCGGCGTCCTGATCGGCAAGTACGCGAAGGCCGCGATGGCCGGCAAGCCCGCGAAGATCGCCACGCTCGATCTGGCGCCCGGCATCACCGTGGGCAAGCTGCGTCACGACGGCTTCCTCGAGGGCTTCGGCATCAAGGAAGGCGATCCCGCGATCGTCTGCAGCCAGGACACGCAGGGCGACCAGGCCAAGGGCCAGACGGCCATGGAGAACTGCCTGCAGAAGGACCCGTCGATCAACGTCGTCTACACGATCAACGAACCGGCGGCGGCCGGCGCGCATCAGGCGCTGAAGGCGGCCGGCAGGGCCAAGGACGTGCTGATCGTTTCGGTGGACGGCGGCTGCGCGGGCGTGCGCAACGTGAAGGGCGGCGTGATCGCCGCGACGTCGCAGCAGTACCCGCTGAAGATGGCGGCCCTCGGCGTCGAGGCGGGCGTGGAGTACGCGAAGTCCGGCAAGAAGGTCTCCGGCTACACGGACACGGGCGTGACGCTCATCACCGACAAGGCGATGAAGGGCGTAGACGGCAAGGACACCAAGTTCGGTCTCGGCGCCTGCTGGGGCAAGTGACGCAGTGATGGGGCCGGGGCGTCCGACGGTGCCCCGGCGTGCGGTCAATCCGTTGTCCCGGTCCTCGGCGGAATTTCCATGAGCACACGCTCCGCGTCCTCGGGCGCCACGACTCTCGGCCTGCCGACGCTCGCGAGCCTCGGTCCGCTCGTGGCCCTGCTGGCGGCGTGCATCTTCTTCGCCGGCCAGTCCGACCGGTTCCTCACCGGTCAGAACTTCTCGCTGATCCTCCAGCAGGTGATGGTCGTGGGCGTGGTGGCCATCGGCCAGACGCTCGTCATCCTCACGGCCGGCATCGACCTGTCGTGCGGCATGGTGATGGCGCTGGGCACGATCGTGATGACGAAGTTCGCGGTCGATCTCGGGCTGGATCCGGTGCTCTGCATCGTGCTGGGGATGGGCGCGTGCGCCGCGTTCGGTCTGCTGAACGGGGCGCTGATCACGTACGTCCGGTTGCCGCCCTTCATCGTGACGCTGGGCACGCTGAACATCGCGTTCGCGATCACGCAGATCTACTCCGAGTCGCAGACGGTCTCCGGGCTGCCGGATGCACTCGTGTTTCTCGGCGAGACGTTCACCCTCGGCGGCACGGCCGTGACCTACGGAACGATCGTGATGCTGCTGCTGTACCTCTTCGTCTGGTTCGTCCTGCGGGAGACGGCGCGCGGACGGCACGTCTACGCCATCGGCAACAACCCCGAAGCCGCGCGCCTCATGGGCATCCCGACGCGGCGCTACCTCGTGGTCCTCTACACCCTGGCGGGAGTGATCTACGGCATCGCGGGACTGCTCGCGGTGGCACGCACCGGCGTCGGCGATCCGCAGGCCGGTCAGACCGACAATCTCGACAGCATCACCGCCGTCGTGCTCGGCGGCACGAGCCTGTTCGGCGGACGCGGCAGTGTCCTCGGCACCCTCGTCGGGGCGCTCATCGTCGGCGTCTTCCGCAACGGGCTCACGCTGATGGGGGTCGCGTCGGTGTATCAGATCCTGATCACGGGCATTCTCGTGATTCTCGCCGTCACGACCGACCAGTTGTCTCGGCGCAAGGGCTGACCCCATGCACGGCGCAACGAACGGCAGGCAGAGAGGCGGACGCGGAGGGCGGGTATGGCACTTCCAGGTCGATCCGAACACGGAGGTCGCCCGGTCATGAGCGATGCCCCGGTCCGACCCGTGCTCCAGGCGCGCGGCCTGGTGAAGCGCTACGGCCAGGTGACCGCGCTGGACGGAGCCGATTTCGAGTTGCTGCCCGGCGAGATCCTCGCGGTGATCGGCGACAACGGCGCCGGCAAGTCGACGCTGATCAAGGCCCTGTCGGGCGCGCTCATTCCCGACGAGGGCGAGATTCGCCTCGACGGCAAGCCGGTCAAGCTCCACAGCCCGGTGGATGCGCGACGTCACGGCATCGAGACCGTGTACCAGGATCTGGCCGTGGCGCCGTCGATGTCGATTGCCGAGAACCTGTTCCTGGGACGGGAGATCCGGCGCTCCGGACTGCTCGGCATTCTCGTCGGGATGCTCGACAAGAAGCGGATGCTGGAAGAGGCGGTCAAGCACCTGCGCGATCTGCAGATCGGCATCCGCTCGATGAAGCAGCCGGTGGAGACGCTCTCGGGCGGGCAGCGGCAGGGCGTCGCCGTCGCGCGCAGCGCCGCGTTCGCCCGTCACGTCGTCATCATGGACGAGCCCACGGCCGCGCTCGGCGTCAAGGAATCGAACATGGTGCTCGACCTGATCCGCCGGGTGCGCGACCGCGGTCTGCCCGTCATCCTCATCAGCCACAACATGCCGCACGTCTTCGAGGTGGCCGACCGCATCCACATCCAGCGTCTCGGCCGCCGGGCGGCGCTGGTCCGCACGAGCGACATCGGCATGTCCGACGCGGTGGCCGTGATGACCGGCGCGAAGACGCTCGAGGCGGCCTGAGACCCGGATCACCGTCCCCCCGCGAATGTCCCTGCGCCGCTTTCGAATTTCCCGGTCCACGGCGACCGTCGCCGGCGGCGGCAGTCCCGGCGAGGTCGAGGCCGCGCCGGGCGAGCCGCCGCTGCCTCCCACCGTCGGGTCGAATCACGTGGGCATGCGCCAGTTCAACGAGCGCATCGTGCTGCAGGCGATCCGGCTCCACGGCGCCCTGCCCAAAGCCGACGTGGCGCGGCTCACGCGCCTGTCGACCCAGACGGCTTCGGTGATCATCAACGGGCTGCTCGAGGACGGGCTGGTCGTCAAGCAGGACCGCGTGCGCGGCCGCATCGGGCAGCCGTCCGTGCCCATCGCGCTGAATCCCGACGGCGCGTTCACGCTCGGCATCAAGGTGGGACGGCGCAGTCTGGACGTGCTCGCGATGGACTTCGCCGGACAGGTGCGGGTGCGCGAATCGCTCGACTACGAATTCCCCGATCCGGCAGTCGTGCTGCCCGGCATCGAGAAGCGCATGCGCGCCGTGGCGAAGCGGCTGGGGACGAATGCCCATCGGCTGGTCGGTGTCGGCGTGGCGGCACCGCTGTGGCTCGGCGGCTGGCAAGGGTTCCTCGGGGCACCGCCCGACGCGATGTCTCACTGGAACGAGATCGACATCCACGCGCACATCCAGACGCTGACGGATCTGCCGGTGGAGTTCGCGAAGGACACGACCGCGGCGTGCGCGGCCGAACTCGTCGTGGGGAGGGGGCGCGAGTACCGCAACTTCCTCTATCTGTTCATCGGCACGTTCATCGGCGGCGGGCTCGTCCTCGATGGCAAGCTCGTGCCGGGGCCGAGAGGCAATGCGGGCGCCGTCGCGTCTCTTCCCGGGCGCCCCACGGCGCGCGGCGAACCGGTCCAACTGGTGCAGGAAGCATCCGGGCTGTTGCTCGAACAGATGCTGGCGCAGCGCGGCTTCGCCGCCGCCGCGGCGCACGATGAACGCGTCCTGTCGAAGGAAATGCGCGCCGTCACCCAGGGCTGGCTGGACCGCGCGTGCCCGGCGCTGGCGTGGACCGTCGCCACGTCGGCCGCGCTGCTGGACCTGGACGCCGTCGTCATCGACGGTTCGTTCGACCGGTCCCTGCTGGATGCCATTCGTGGCGGCACCGAGGACGCGCTGGACCGGTTCAGCTGGGAAGGCATCACGCGTCCCCAGCTCGACCTCGGCAGCATCGGCGCCGACGCGCGCGCGATGGGCGGCGCGATCCTCCCGCTGTACCGGCACTTCGCGCCCAACCACGAGTTCTTCCTCAAGGTCGGGAACGAGCCCGCGGCCGGATAGCCGGCACCGCCGTCAGCGTCGCGGCGCGACCTCGCAGGGCAGCCTCAGGAAGCCGCGGAATCGGGCCCGTCCGCCGCGCGTGGGCGGGGCAGACAGCCGGAAGTCCGGAAACCGCGCGAGGAAGCGTCCGATCGCGACGCGCCCCTCGAGTCGAGCCAGGGCGTGCCCGGCACACAGGTGCGCGCCCGAGCCGAAGGCGAGGTGGCGGTTCGGCGTGCGTCCGATGTCGAAGCGCTCCGGATCGGGGAACTGGGCCGGGTCGCGATTGGCGGCCCCGATGCACAGCGTGATCAGCGCGCCTGCCGGCAGGTCGACGTCGCCCACCCGCGTGTCGGCGAGGGCGCGGCGGTTGCCCAGTTGATTCGAGCTCTCGAACCGCAGGCATTCCTCGACGGCACTGCGGATCAGGTCGGGCTGCGCGAGCAGCGCCGTCTTCTGGTCCGGCCGCTCGAGGAGAGCGTGCAGGCCGTTGCCGATGAGGTTGGTCGTGGTCTCGTGTCCGGCGTTCAGCAGGAAGATGCAGTTCTGCAGCAGCTCGGTCTCGGAGAGCCGTTCGCCGTCCGGTTCCCCCTGCAGCAGCCGCGTCAGGACGTCGCGTTCCGGGTCGCCCGGAGCCGCACGACGGCGCGCCACCAGGGTTTCCAGATAGGCCACGAACTCGGTCACGGCCCGATTGCCGTGCTCGAAAGCCCCGGGCGAGATCTGCGGCTCCAGCGCGCCGAGGATCGCGAGCGACCAGTCGCGCAGCGGGCCGCGCTCCTCCCGCGGCACGCCGAGCAGGTTGCCGATGATCTCCAGCGGAATGGCCGACGCGAAGTCGTCGATCAGATCGACCGTGCCCTTGTCGGCCATCGCGTCCAGCAGCTGATCCACCAGCGCGACGAGCCCCGATTCCATGTCCGCGATGACGCGCGGCGTGAGCGCGCCCACGATCAGGCGCCGCACGCGGGTATGCAGCGGCGGATCGTTGAAGACGAGACTCGTGGTGTGGTGAGTGTATAGAGGCGAGTCCCCGAACTTCGGTTTGAACTCGGCCTTCTTGTCGGAGCTGAAGGTGCGCGGATCCTTGTAGACCTGCTCGCAGTCGGCATAGCGGGTCAGGAGCCACGATCCATCCGGCATGCGGCGTATCGGCGAGGTTTCCCGGAGTGCGCGGTACCAGGGATACGGGTCGGCGTAGAACGCCGGCGGAAGGTGACGGAGATCGAAGCCGTCGAGAGTGATGTCGCCCATGCGCGCAGTGTAGCCATCCGATGCCGCGATGGGCGGAGGCACGAGGTGACCGGGATCCAGAAATGCGAACGGCGGATCGATGATCGTCCGCCGTTCTGGTCTCCCCCGCCGCCGCGAAAAGGGTTTTCGCGACCACAGGTTGCTGCTGAGCAACGGGCGCCACTACAGCAGACCCTGTGCCAAAACCTGCAAATCAATGAATTTCATCGAATTGATCGCCGCGTGAGATTCGCTCTGTCAAGAAGCCCGACAACGCCGCTTGCCTGCCGCGAGTCGGATCGTCGCCGGATGGCGACGGCGGGTGAGGCGTTGCGCCTCGTCCAGGCCGGACGCGAGGCCGGTCCATGTCATCCGGATCGGTCCGGACACGGTGGATGCCACGCGGGTAAGATCGACCGGGTTTGCCCCCATTCGCGTCAGCGTCACGATGCGCGGGTCCCCGACAGGCCGCAGGAGGTCCGAGTGAATCTCGAGAAAGTGGTGTTCGGTTTCTTCATCGTCCTCGCGATGACGCTGAACTTCGGCTTCTTCATCGGTGATCTCACCGACGTGAACCAGCACAACGTCTACGAGATGTATGCCGCGATCGTCGTCAATCTGATCGCGACGGTGCTGAAGTTCGGCGACCGGACGCAGGTCGGCGCACTGCACCTGGCCACCAGTCTCGTCGCCGACCTCCAGCTCATCGCCGGCGCGGTCCTGTGGGGCTACGCGGAGCACGCGAGTTCCGGGGGCGTCACCCCTTCGACGGTCGCGAGTGTGGTGTCCCTGTCCGGTGGCGCCTTCCTGGCCAACGCGGTCTCCACCTCGCTGCTGATCATCGAGACGGCGCAACTGCGGCGCTGATGTCGCCATCGTCGTCCGGCGCCGGCGCGCCGATGAACAGCGCGCTGTTCCTGATGCTGCGGCGCATGCGGATGCCGCTGCTCGTGCTGATCGCGAGCTATGGCGTCTCGATCCTGGGCATGGTCCTCATCCCCGGGGTGGACGGGCAGGGCATGCCCTGGCGGATGAGCTTCTTCCACGCGTTCTACTTCGTCAGCTACACGGCGACGACGATCGGCTTCGGTGAAATCCCCTACGCCTTCACCGACGCCCAGCGGATGTGGGTCACCGTCAGCATCTACGTCACGGTGGTCGCGTGGTTCTACGCCATCGGCAAGATCCTGCAGCTCATGCAGGATCCGGCATTCCAGCAGGTCCTCGCGACGAACGCCTTCCGGCGTGATGTGCACCGGTTGCGCGACGCCTTCTACATCGTGTGCGGTTACGGCGAGACCGGACGCGAGCTGGTGGCGGCATTCGATCACCGCGGGCTGCAGACGGTGGTGGTGGACGTGGATCCGGCGCGCGTTGCCGAGGTCGAGCTCGACGAGTACGTTCGCGACATGCCCGCCGGCGTCGGTGACGTCCGGCACGCGGACGTGCTGTTCGCCGCGGGACTGCTGCATCCCGCGTGCGTCGGGATCATCGCACTCACCGACGACGACCGTGCGAATCTCGCCGTGGCCGCCGCGGCGCGTCTGCTCCGGCCGTCCCTTCCGGTCGTCTGCCGCTGCGAATCGGCCGACGTCGCCCGCAACATGGCCTCCTTCGGGACGACCCACATCCTGAATCCGTTCGCCCTCTTCGGCCGCCATCTGGCCGCCGCGGTGCGGGCGCCGGGGCACTTCCTGCTGCGCGAGTGGCTCACGGCCGCGCCGGACGAGGCGCTGCGCGACCCGCTGTTTCCGCCGAAGGGCCGCTGGGTGCTGTGCGGGTTCGGCCGCTTCGGTCAGGAGGCGGCACGGGGGCTGGAGTCGGAGGGCAATACCCTCGCCATCCTGGAAGCGGTGGCCGGCGTCGCCGAACATCCCGAACTCGTCCGTGGACGCGGCACCGAGCCCGAGGTTCTCCGGGCGGCCCGCATCGAGGACGCCGTCGGATTGATTGCGGGCACGGACGACGACGTCAACAATCTGTCCATCGCGCGCATGGCCCAGCAGATCAATCCGAACCTGTTCGTCGCGGTCCGGCAGAACCAGCGTCGCAGCGCCGTGCTCGTCGAGGCGCTCGGCGCTCAGCTCGTGATGCGTCCCGCCGCCGTGGTCGTGCATGCCTGCATCGCCGTGCTGATGGCGCCCCTGCTCGCCCGCTTCCTCGTCGTCGCGGGTGAGCGTGACAACGCCTGGGCCAACGAACTGCTGGCCCGCATTGCAGGCGTCACCGGGGAGCGGGTGCCGGAGTGCTGGGTCTGGACGCTCGATGACGTCGGGGCGCCCGCCCTGGCGCGCCGGATGGCGTCGGAGCGCGTGTCCGTGGACGTGCTGCTGACGGACCCGCGCGACCGCGGCGAGCGCATGGCGCTGATACCGCTCGCGATCGAACGCGGGGGAGAATTGCTGCTCCTGCCGGAGCCCGGCGATGCGGTGGCGACCGGCGACCGCATCCTGTTCTGCGGTCGCGGACGGGCCCGTCGCACCCAGCGCATGACCCTTCACGACGACAACGTGCTGCGCTACGTGCTCACCGGCACGGACGTCCCGGGCGGGTGGTTGTTCGAGAGGCTCGTGTCCGGGCGCCGCCGCGCGTCATCGCATCGAGCCCTCTGAACGTCTGCCCGCCGGTCCGATGGCACAGGGCCGGAGAGACCCTTTACACTCGCCCGTCTCCCACGCTCTCGATCCGCCGCGCGCCGGACGCGCGACCTCATGCCTCAGACCATCGGCATCATCCAGACCCGCGGCATCGGCGACATCGTGATCGCGCTGCCCATCGCGACCCTGTTCGCGGAGCAGGGCCACACGGTGCTGTGGCCGGTCGACGTGCGCTACCGGGCGTTCCTGTCGGCCGCTGCGCCCTGGATCGAGTTCCTGCCCGTCTCGACGGAAGCCTCGCTGGACGAGTACTACTTTCTCGAACCGCTCCGGCTGCTGCAGGCGCGCGGCTGTGACCGGATCCACAGTCTCTATTCCCGGTTGTCGATTCCCGGTGTCCAGGCCGTGGACGAAGTGCTGGCGCAGAGCCTGACGTTCGACCAGTACAAGTACGCAGTGACCGGCGTGCCGTTCCTCCGTAAATGGGAACTGCGTCTCGAACGGGATGCCGCCCGGGAAGCCGCGCTCCACGACTCGTTGAACATCGAGGGCGACTACATCTGCGTGCACGGCGAGGGGCGCGACAACGGTTTTGACTTCGCCCTGCCGGAAGCCTGGGGACGCGACTACCGGATCGTGACCGTCGACGACCGCACCGATTCGCCGCTCGACTGGCTGTACACGCTCGAAGGCGCTGCGCGCCTGGTGCTGGTGGACAGCTGCTTCTCCAACCTCGTCGAGCAGCTGAGGCTGCCGAACGAGAAGTACCTGCTGTTGCGCTCGACCGCGGACTTCACGCCCGTGATGCTGGGACACTGGCACCACCTCACGATCAAGTCCGGACCGCCGCCGGGTCCGGTGTCCGCGCCCTGGGCCTGGACCGTGCGGACCCAGCGTCAGCCCTGAACGCCGAGGAGTTCCGATGAAGCTCAACCTGGGGTGCGGCCACCGCAAGCGCGAGGGGTACGTCAACGTGGACATGTTCGAGGCCTGCAGCCCCGATGTCCTGTGGGATCTCGAGCAGTTTCCGTGGCCCTGGCCGGATGCGTCGGCGGATGAAGTGCTGTTCCACCATTCGCTCGAACACCTCGGACAGAGCACGCCGGTGTTCCTGGGTCTCATGCGCGAGCTGTACCGCATCTGCCGCGACGGGGCGGAGGTGCAGATCAACGTTCCGCACCCCCGTCACGACTTCTTCATCGGTGACCCGACGCACGTGCGCGCCATCACCCCGCAATCGCTGTCGCTCTTCGACCGCGCCCTGAACGATGAATGGCAACGCACCGGATCGTCCGCCGCCACGCCGCTCGCGCACTACCTCGGCGTGGACTTCCACATCGTCAATACCGTGGTCGTGCTCGACGAGCCCTATGCCGGACAGTTCACGCGGCAGGAACTGACGGGCGCCGAGATCGACACCCTCCTGCGCGAGCGGAACAACGTCGCGACCGAGATCCACCTCACGCTGCGCGTGCGCAAGTAGCCGCCGTCACCACGTGTAGCGGACGGTGTAGCGCAGCACCGCTTCGCGGTCCTCGCCGACGACGAGGGGGAAGTGCACGGTCCGCGCGTCCTGCTTCTGGTATTCGTGCGTGGCGGCGGTGATGCGCCACTGCGACCAGCGGTACAGGTTCTCCTTGACGATCACCTTCACGGGCACGTCCTTGCGGTTGCGGATGCGGACCTCGATCTCCTCCGTCATGGTCTTGCGGCCGGTGTCGAGCTTGAAGTCGGTCTGCCTGCGCTCGCCCACCACGTCGAATGCGGAACCCAGCTTGAGCAGCACCGTTTCGTTCCGGGGCGTATGGTCGATGCGGTCCTCGCCGATGAATTCGAGCGTGCCGTCGGCCGGATCGAGCTTGCTGACCCGCACCCGACCGGCCGGCAGCGCGACGCCCATGCCGTTCTCCTGCGCGTTGCGGAAGCTCAGGTAGGTGTCGACCTTCCTGTTGCCCGTCGGACCGAAGTTGCGGTCGACATACGGTTCCCCGCCGACCCCGTAGTCCGCCGCGCCGACGTAGACGAGCGTCTTCTCGCATGTGACGCCGGCGAGCGCCGGGAACAGCTCGATCTGCTTCGTCGAGTTGTCCGGCAGCGAGGTCGGACGGCCCAGCGTGTAGAGGTGGTACTCGAAGAACTGCTTCTCGACGAACCCGGCGGGCGCGTCGGCGACCATGGCTTCCGCGGCGCGCATCATCAGCTTGGGCGACGGAGCCGCCGCCGGGGCGCGATGCACGTCGCCCGCGATCAGCTTGAGCCGGGCGTCCGGATAGCTCGCGCCCGACTGGTTGAGGATGCTCACCCAGGCCCCGACGTCGAGCCGGCAGTCCTGGAGTCCCCGGCCCTCCGCATAGGTGAGGTTGTAGTCGGTCCACCACGTGATGCCGGTCGTCTGGTAGGCCACGCGCGCGGTGTGCCTGCCGGGCTTTCCGGCAAACAGGTCCCAGACCAGCGTCGGACGGGTGATGAGTCCGCCCGGGAGACTCGGCAACGTCACCGAGGCGTTGTGGCTCAGGGTCTTCACCGTCCCGTCGTCCTGCAGCAGCACGATGCCGCCCTGGGTCGACAGCAACGTGCCTGCGACGCTCTCGGTGTGATCGCCGCGCACCTGGTCCACCGTGATGCGGCGGTCCACGAACTTCTGCAGCAGCTTGTCGGTGGAGACCAGGTCGAACTGGAAGTTCTGTTCGACGACCCGCGTTCCCGCCGGATCGGTCAGCGACTGGAACGACACGGTCGTCGGGTCGATGAAGCCGGCGACGTCCGTGAAGCGGACCTCGTTGCGGCCGGGCGTCAGGTCGATGGGTCGCTCGTGGCGCACGACGGCGTAGCCCGGCACCGCGTAACCGGGTTGTCCGCCGGCGCGGAACAGGTCGACGGGCACGGCACCGGCCGGGGCGCTGCTGTAGATCGTGAGCGCATTGGCGACAGGATCCTCGGCGAGGGCATTCGCTGCCGCGGCGGCGAGGAGTGCGAACGGGATCAGCGCAAGGGGACGGCGGGAAGACATCGACGGTTCTCCTGGGGCGGGGGTCGGATCCACTGCAACGCGCGGCCGGCCGGAACGGGGTTACTCGTCGTCGAGAAAGAGCTGGACCTCGCGCCACAACTGCACGCGGTTGCGTTCCATCACGATGGTGTGCGTGCCTTCGCCGATCTGGACGAGTCGCTTGGACTTCGCGGCCGTGAGCTTGGAGAACAGCGTCTGCGCCATGTAGGGCGGGGTGTCCTGGTCCCATTCGGCCACCACCAGGAGCGTCGGCGCCGTGATGCGGGACGGATCGTAGGACGGCTTCTCGGCCAGCCAGTAGGTGCGCAGATCCTGCAGCACGCCGTTGGGCGCGCGCAGGAGTCCCGATTGCGCCGACGTGGGATCCGTGGCCCAGGTGGCGTCGGCCCATTGATCGAACCATCCGTCGGGGATCAGATCGGCCTTTCTGGCCTCGGGCACGCCCGCCAGCCAGCGCTGCTTCGCGGCGGACTTCGCGACGGTGCGATAGGCGGGCAGCGGCCCGGTGCCCGCCAGCGGTGACGGCGTCGTCCGCAACCACACCGGCGCATACAGCACGACCTTGTCGACCTTGTCCGGATTCACGGAGGCGTACGTGCCCATGATGGCCGTGCCCCAGGACCAGCCCAGGACGGTCACCTTCCCGACGCCCGTGTGCGCCCGGATGTAGTCCGCCGCGCTGCTCACGTCGCGGACGGCCACGCTCGTGTCGACGATGGGGCCGTTTTCCGTGCCGGGGCGATCCATCTCCGGCGGACGGGTGCTGCGGCCGTAGCCCCGCAGGTCAACCAGCCACACGTCCCACCCGTGGTGGGCGATGAAGTCCATCCACGACGTGCCGCCCAGCGGCAGGTCGAAGGCGGTCTCGGAGGGGTAGGTCGCCCCGTGCACGTAGAGCAGCACGCGCTTCGGAGCATCGGCGCGGGGGCAGCCGGGCCGCTTGTTGCGCACGTAGAGGGAGATGCCGGGCGTATCGGAGGGAATCATCGCCTCCTCGGAAACGACGCCCGCGACGCAGCCGGCACCGTCGCCGCCGTGGGCCGTGGCAGCGACAGGGATGCCGACAAGCGGCGTGAGCAGGGCAAGCAGGCGAAACAGGCGGCGGGTCATCGGGGGCTCCAGGAAGAGTGACGGGGGCGTCGGGTCGAAGCCTTCGATTATCCCTCCGGCCCGCCGTCCGCACTCAAGTCGACGCCGCCGGGACCGTACACGTTTCAAAGCGGGGAATCGCCCCGGGAGCCCACGATGTCGGCAATGCTTTCCATCCTCGGCCTTCGGGCCCGGCACGCGGTCGCACGTGCCGGCTGGGGCGGGCTGCTGTGGGTCGCCTGCAGCGGAGGCGCCCAGGCGGACACGTTTATCGAGGCTTTCGAGGCCGCGCGGCAGACCCTCGGCACGTCGACGTGGTCGGTGCAGCTGGAGGTCGTCTCGGATCGCTCGATCACCGTGGCCGTGTCGGCGGCGTACCGGAACGGCGCGTGCCGGGTGATCCTGCTGGACTCCTCGGCCTACGTCGCAGACACGCTGCGGATGCTCGACGACGAACTCCGGCGCCCCTACCTCGAAGCGCTGTTCGCGCACGAACTGGGACATTGCGAGGACATGCACTCCGCCCACATGACGCCGGACGTCACGGCCGGCGGCACGTCACTGAACGTGGTGACGCCGGTCCGCCGGATCGAAGGCGATCCCGCCCTCGAAACGCCGGCGCGTCGCGTGCTGCGGGCCGAGATCCTGGCCGACGCCACGGCCGCGCTGTATCTCGCCGAACGCCACCCGGAACTCGCCGACATGCTGGTGGCGTTTCACCTCGGGCGCCGGGCCCAGCGGTCTGAGCAGGACCCCGACCACGACACCTCCCGCTGTCTCGCGGGCCGCGACCTGGTCCGGCGCGGCGACGAAGACATCCACGGCGCCGCGCAGAGGATCCGCCGCGAGTGCGCCGACGACGGCACGGCGCTGCGCGACAGCGAGGGACGCGCATCGACCCGATAGAATCGGACGGATGAGCTCCCATTCCCATCCGTTCGACGCCCTCACGCCCGACGTGATCCTCGATGCCGTCGACAGTGTCGGATTGCGGTCGGACGGCCGCCTGCTGGCCCTCAACAGCTATGAGAACCGCGTCTGGCAGGTCGGCATCGAGGACGACCTGCCGATCGTCGCGAAGTTCTACCGGCCTCGCCGCTGGACCGATGCGCAGATCCTCGAGGAGCACGCCTTTGCCCGCGAGTTGGCGGATGCCGAGGTTCCGGTCGTCGCGCCGCTCGCGTTCGGGGAACGCACGCTGTTCGAGCATGCGGGCTTTCGCATCGCGCTCTGGCCGCGTCGCGGCGGGCGTGCGCCGGAACTGGATCGGGGAGACGTCCTGGAGTGGATCGGACGATTCATCGCGCGCCTGCATGCCGTCGGAAGCCGCGACCGGTTCGAGGCGCGGGAGAAGCTGCGGGTGCAACGCATGGCGCAGGAGCCGAGGGACTTCCTGCTCGGGAACGGCTTCATCCCCGCGTCCCTGGTCGAGTCGTACCGGAGCGTCGCCGACCTCGCGATCGAGTCGATCGAGGCGGTCTTCGAGCGCGTCGGGCCTTGCCGGCAATTGCGGCTCCACGGCGACTGCCATGCCGGCAACGTGCTGTGGACCGACGCCGGTCCGCACTTCGTCGATCTCGACGATGCGATCACCGGGCCGGCCGTGCAGGATCTGTGGATGCTGCTGTCCGGCGATCGCGAGACGCAGGAATCGCAATTGCGCGCCGTGCTCGCGGGCTACGAGGTCTTCCGCGAGTTCGACCGGGTCGAACTGCTGCTGATCGAGGCGCTGCGGACGATGCGGATGATGCATTACGCGGGCTGGCTCGCCCGTCGTTGGGACGATCCCGCGTTTCCGGCGACGTTCCAGTGGTTCAACACGCAGCGGTACTGGGAGGACCATGTCCTGGCACTCCGCGAGCAGGTCGGTGCGATGGACGAACCGGGACTGGCACCGGATTGAAGCGGGCCGCGCGGTGTGTGGCATCGTGCGGTGCAACATCTTGACGCCGTGCAAGGCCCGTCAGTAAAGTGTGGTTCGGGTCTTGCTTTATCACTCACAAATCAGTCGGTTGCGCTCGGACTCCAGCGGTTCGGGCGGTCGAGCACGGAGGTTTACCCCGCATGTTGTATGCACTGCACGAAATGCAACACTCGATGCTCGCCCCGTTCGAAGCCCTGGCCAACGCCAGTCACGCCCTGTTCACCCAGCCCCACAGCATCTGGGCCCATACCCCGATCGCCCGGACCGTCGCGGCATCGAATGAACTCGTGATGCGTCTCGTGCGCCGGTACGAGAAGCCCGAGTGGGGCATCCACGAGACGGTCGTCGACGGCCAGACCGTGCCGGTCCGGATCGAGAAGCGCGCCATCAAGCCGTTCTGCCAGCTGCTGCACTTCAAGCGCCTCGACGTCGAACGCAAGGACCCGGCGGTGCTGATCGTGGCGCCGCTGTCCGGGCATCACGCCACGCTCCTGCGGGACACCGTGCGGACCATGCTCCCCGAGCACGAGGTCTACATCACCGACTGGATCGACGCGCGCATGGTCCCGGCGCACGAGGGGCACTTCCACCTCGACGACTACGTGGAATACGTGCAGGAGTTCATCCGCCTCCTCGGCTCCAAGGTGAATGTCATCTCGGTGTGCCAGCCGACCGTGCCGGTGCTGGCCGCGGTGTCCCTGATGGCGTCGAACAAGGAGAAGGTCGCGCCGGCCACCATGACGATGATGGGCGGGCCGATCGACACGCGCCGCAGTCCGACCGTAGTGAACAACTTCGCCACCGGCCGGCCGCTGTCGTGGTTCGAGAGCCGCGTCATCCAGCGCGTGCCGGCGAACTATCCCGGCGTCGGGCGTCGCGTCTACCCCGGCTTCCTGCAGCACATCAGCTTCATCATGATGAACGCCGACCGCCACATCGAGGCGCACCGAGACTTCTTCAATCACCTGGTGGTGGGTGACGGCGAAAGTGCCGAGGCGCATCGCCGCTTCTACGACGAATACAACGCCGTCCTCGACATGGCGGCCGAGTACTACCTCGAGACCCTGCGCGTGGTGTTCAAGGAACACGCGCTGCCCAACGGCACCTGGACGGTGCGGGGCAATCTCGTGAAACCCGCCGACATCACGCGCACCGCGCTGTTCACCATCGAGGGCGAACTGGACGACATCTCGGGCGTGGGACAGACGCAGGCGGCCCACGATCTGTGCACGCGCATTCCGGACGGCAAGCGCGAACACTTCCTCGTCGAGGGCGTGGGTCACTATGGTATCTTCAGCGGCCGTCGCTACCGCGAGCGCATCTACCCGCGCATTCGCGAGTTCATCCGGAAACACGCGTAGGGTCGCACGCCCGGCACTGCTCCGGGATCGACGAAGAAAAGCGCGCCGGAACCGGCGCGCTTTTCTTTTTGGAGGAGTGGTTCTGATGCGATCCCTGATTTCGCGCGTCTTCGCGTGCGCTCTCGTGTTCTGTTCCGTCCTGCCCGCCGCGCACGCGCAGTCCAACTATCCGCAGCGTCCCATCAAGCTCATCGTGCCCTGGGGCGCGGGCGGCGGCACCGACGCGGTGGCACGCACGCTGGGGGCGCTGATGGAGAAGGATCTCGGCAAACCGGTCAACGTCGTCAACATGACCGGGGGCAGCGGGGTGATGGGGCATCAGGCCATCGCGACGGCCGCCCCGGACGGCTACACGATCGGACTGATCACGACCGAGATCACGATGATGCATCACCAGGGGCTCACGCAGATCTCGGGTGCGTCCTTCGTGCCGCTCGGGCTGGTCAACGTGGACCCGGCGGCGGTGCAGGTCCGGGCCGATGCGCCCTACAAGTCGCTCAACGATCTCGTGACCGCCGTCAGGGCCAATCCGGGCAAGCTGAAGGCCTCCGGCACGGCGCGCGGCGGGTCCTGGCAACTCTCCCTGTACGGCATGCTGAAGGAAATGGGCATCGATCCGAACACCGTGCCCTGGGTCCCGAGCGTCTCGAACAATGCGGCGCTGCTCGACCTGGTGGCCGGCGGCGTCGATATCGTGTCCGGTTCGCACGCGGAAGCGCGCGCGCTCATCGAAGCGGGCAAGGTGCGCAGCCTCGCCATCATGGACGACCAGCCTTCCAAGCTGTTTCCGAACGTTCCCACGGTGAAGGCCGCCACCGGTGGCAAATGGGAGAGCGGCGTGTGGCGCGGACTCGCCGCGCCCAAGGGACTGCCCAGGGCCATCGAGGATCGCCTCATCGCTGCGACCAGGAAGGCTTACGAGAGTCCCGAGTTCCGCCAGTTCATGGACGGCCGCGGATTCGGTATCGCCTGGAAGGGCCCGAAGGAATTCGGCGAGTTCCTCACCAGGGCCGATGCCGAATCGGGCGTCCTGATGAAAGCCACGGGGCTCGCTCGCTGAGCCCCGGGCGGACCGGCGCATGCTCAAAGTCAACGATGTCGTCTCCGGCGGGTTCGTCGTCGCGGTCGGAGCCGTCCTGCTCTTCGCGACACGCTCGTTTCCGGAGATCCCCGGTGAGCCCGGACCGGCCCTGTTTCCTCGTCTGGCCGCCACCGTCCTGATGGTCTGTGGCGCGCTGATCGCGCTGCATGCCTTGCGACACCGGCTGTCCGAGCCGTGGGTCGAATGGCCGACGTGGTTCCGGCAGCCGCGCCAGGCGTTCGGCGTACTCTTCATCGTGGTCGTGCTCGCGGTATCCGCGCTGGCCATGGAAGCCATCGGCTTCTTCCCGTGTGCCGGCGTGCTCGTCCTCGGATTGCTGATTTCGCTCGGTGTTCGAATCGTGATCGCGATGCCGGTGGCGATCGTGTCGATCGCGATCGTGCATCTCATCTTCTACTCCGGGCTGCGCGTCGCGTTGCCCTGGGGCGTCCTCGAATCCTTCGCGTGGTGAGACCCTGAATGGAGCATTTCGGCGCTGCGCTGGCTCTGGTGCTCGACCCGTACGTCCTCGCCGTCATCGGGGCATCCGCCCTCTACGGGCTGTTCATCGGTGCGATTCCCGGACTCACGGCCACCATGGCGACGGCGCTGCTGGTTCCGGTGACGTTCTTCATGCCGCCGGTACCGGCCGTCGCCGCCATCGTCACGGCCACGGCCATGGCGATCTTCTCCGGCGACATCCCGGGAGCGCTGATGCGGATTCCCGGCACGCCGGCGTCTGCCGCCTATGCGGACGAGGCCTACGCGATGACGCGCAAGGGCCAGGCCGAACTGGTGCTCGGCGCGGGGCTCGTGTTCTCGGTGATCGGCGGCCTGATCGGAACGATCATCCTGGTGGTGGCGGCCCCCGGTCTCGCGGAAGTGGCATTGAAGTTCTCCAGCTTCGAGTACTTCTGGCTGGTACTGCTCGGCCTCACCTGCGCCATCTTCATCTCCAGCGGCGGCATCGTGCGGGGCTTCGCGTCGCTGATGCTCGGTCTCGTGATCGCCTCGGTGGGCATGGAGAACCCCGCGGCATTCCCGCGCTTCACCTTCGACCGGACCGAACTGGCCGGCGGCGTCACGCTCATTCCGATGCTCGTGGGGCTGTTCGCGGTGTCGGAACTGTTCCGCTTCGTGGTGTCCACGGACCCGCCCCTGAAGCTGGAGCAGGACCGCTTCGGCAGCATCTTCCGCGGGCAATGGAAGCTGATCCGCCAGTACCCGCTCGCCACCGTGCGAGGGAGCCTGCTGGGCACGGCGATCGGCGCGCTGCCCGGCGCCGGCGCGGACATCGCGGCCTGGATCTCGTACGCCCTCTCGAAGAAGTTCTCGAAGACGCCGGAGAAATTCGGAACCGGGCACGTCGAGGGCGTCATCGAAAGCGGCGCCGCGAACAACAGCGCGTTGTCCGGCGCCTGGATTCCGGCGTTCGTCTTCGGCATCCCCGGCGACTCGATCACGGCCATCGCGATCGGCGTGCTGTATCTCAAGAACATGAACCCGGGGCCCACGATCTTCCTCAACAACCCCGAGAACATCTACGCGGTGTTCATCGTGTTCTTTCTGGCGCAGCTGCTGATGCTCCCGCTCGGCTGGTTCGCCATCAAGACGTACAAGCAGGTGCTGCGCGTTCCGCGCAACGTGCTGATGCCGCTGATCCTGCTGTTCTGCATGGTGGGCGCCTTCGCCATCAACAACAGCGTCTTCGACATCGGCGTGATGCTGGCCTTCGGCCTGCTGGGCTGGTTCATGGAGGCCAACCGCTATCCCGTGGCGCCCGTCATCCTGGGCGCCGTGCTCGGTCACATGCTCGAGGACAACTTCGTCACGTCCATGATCAAGGCCGACGGCCACTACGCCGCGTTCTTCGAGCGCCCGATCGCCGGGACGCTGGGGGCGATGACCCTGCTGCTCTGGTGCCTGCCGCTGGTGCTCCGTCTGGTCCGGCGCAGTCGCGCGGCCTGAGGGCGGCGCGTAGAATCCAGCGCTTTCCCCGTTGGAGTCGTCGCCGCATGAACGCCCCGCTCAACATGAGCCCGCTGTCTGCCTTCGGCATGCAGCCCGAGATCGTCACGCTCGCCGTACCGACTGACGAAAGAGTCTGGGTGCCCCAGGCGAAGGACGTCTGGTTCCGCCCGCTGATGCTCAACACGGTGGCCGGCGGCTGGTTCAACCTGCTGCGCGTGCGCAAGAGCGGCATCCTGTCCCGGCATCGCCACCCGATGGCGGTCTACGGCTACGTGATCAAGGGCAGCTGGCGCTACCTCGAGCACGACTGGGTCGCCGAGGAGGGCGGTTTCGTCTACGAACCCCCCGGCGAGGTCCACACGTTGTGCGTGGACGAGGGCGTCGAGGAAATGATCACGATGTTCAACGTGAACGGCGCCATGATCTACGTCGACGAGCAGGGCGAGACGGTCGCGTACGAGGACGTCTTCACCAAGATCGAGATGTGCCGCCGGCACTACGAGGCCGTCGGCCTCGGCGCGGACTACGTCAATCAGTTCATCCGATAGATCGCATCGTCCGCGCGCGCCGTTCGGCGCGCGGAATCCCGAGGAGGCAAGGCAATGACGAAGGCAATCAGAATCCACAAGACCGGCGGACCCGAAGTGCTCGTCTACGAGGACGTCGCGGTCGGTGTTCCCGGTCCGGGCCAGGCGCGCGTGAAGAACAACGTGATCGGTCTCAATTTCATCGACACGTATCACCGTTCCGGCCTGTATCCGCTGCCGTTGCCGAGCGGCATCGGTGTCGAAGCCGCAGGCGTCGTGGAGGCGGTCGGTCCCGGTGTGGACTTCCTGAAGGCCGGGGATCGCGTCGCCTACGCGGGCGGCGCGCCCGGCGCCTATTCCGAAAGCCGCATCATCCCCGCGGATCGTCTGGTCAGGATTCCGGACGGCATCACGGACCTGCAGGCCGCCGCGATGATGCTGAAGGGCATGACCGTGCAGTACCTGATCCGGCGGACGTTCCGCGTCCAGGCCGGGCAGACGGTCCTGTTCCATGCGGCGGCCGGCGGCGTCGGCCTGATCGCCGGTCAGTGGTTGAAGGCGCTGGGTGTCACGGCCATCGGCACCGTCGGCTCGGATGCCAAGGCGGAGATCGCGAAGGCCCACGGCTACGCGCACACCATCGTGTACACGCGCGAGAACGTCGCGGAACGCGTGAAGGAGATCACCGGCGGCGCGAAGGTGCCGGTCGTGTTCGATTCGGTGGGCAAGGACACCTTCATGGGCTCGCTCGATTCGCTGCAGCCGTTGGGCATGCTCGCCGTGTTCGGCAACGGTTCCGGGCCCGTGGCGGCGTTCGACCTGGGCCTGCTCGCGCAGAAGGGCTCGCTCTACGTGACGCGTCCGACGCTCAATACATACACGGCCAAGCGGGAAGACCTCGTCGCCACGGCGAACGAACTGTTCGACGTCGTCAAGTCCGGGCAGGTGAGGATCGAGGTGAACCAGACCTATGCGCTCAAGGACGCGCAGCAGGCGCACCGGGATCTGGAGGGTCGCAAGACCACCGGTTCCACCGTGCTGATGCCCTGACGGTCGGGCGGCACGGCCATCAACAAGGGGGCGGGAGGAATCGTGATCCAGGATCTCAAGGGCAAGGCCGTGCTGATCACCGGGGCCAGCACCGGCATCGGCGCGGCGGCGGCGCGCGCATTCGGTGCCAACGGCGCGCGCGTCGCCGTGCACTTCAATTCGAGCCGATCGGAGGCGGAGCAGGTTGCTGCCGACGTCCGTGCAGCGGGCGGTGAGGCGATCCTCGTGCAGGGAGACGTCACGTCCTCCGCGTCGTGCAGGGACATCGTCGAGAAGACGGTGGCGGCCTTCGGTCGCATCGACGTGCTGATCAACAACGCCGGCGCGATGGTGCAGCGGGTGCCGATCGCCGAACTCACCGACGAGCTCTTCGATCGCGTGCTGCACGTCAACGTCCGCTCGGCCATGACGTGTTCGGCCGCCGCCGTGCCGCACATGCGCAAGCAGGGCGGCGGCAACATCATCAACGTCACGTCCATCGCCGCCCGCCACGGCGGCGGGCCGGGGGCGTCGCTGTATGCGGGGTCGAAGGGCTTCATCAGCACGGCGACCCGGGGCCTCGCCAAGGAACTGGTGAAGGACAACATCCGCGTCAATGCCGTCGCCCCGGGCGTGATCCAGACACCCTTCCACGACCGCTACTCGACGCCGCAGATGCTCGAGGCGTTCCGGGCCACGATTCCGATGAATCGCATCGGCACGTCCGACGAGTGCGCGGGCTCGTTCCTGTTCCTCGCCTCGGATGGGATGAGCAGCTACATCACCGGCCAGATCCTGGAAGTGAACGGCGGGCAATACATGCCCTGATCGTCAGATCCCCGCACGAGCGGCACGAGCCGCCACGGGGTCAGCCCTGCATCGGAGGAGCAATGTTCGATCTCAGTGGAAGGGTGGCGCTCGTCACGGGCGCCTCGAGAGGCCTCGGGTCGGCCATGGCATCGTCGCTGGCCGAGGCTGGCGCGCTGGTCGTGCTGAACGCGCGGGACAAGGGGGCGCTGGAGGCCAAACGCGATCAGATCGTCGGGAAGGGCGGCAAGGCCGAGATCGCGGCCTTCGACGTCACTGACGAAGCGGCTGCCGTCGCGGCGGTCGCCGACATCGGGAAGCGGCTGGGTCGGCTCGACATCTCGGTCCTGAACGCCGGCATCCAGCACCGGCGTCCCATCACGGAGTTCGAGATCGCGGACTTCCGCCGGGTGATGGACACCAATTTCACCGCCGTGTGGCTGCTGGCCCGGGAGAGCGCGCGGCTCATGCAGCCCGCCGGGCGCGGACGGATCATCCTCACGGGGTCGATCAGCGCGTTCACGGCGCGGCCGACCATCTCCGCCTACATCGCCTCCAAGGGCGCGGTGCACGCCTTCACCCGGGAACTCGCGATCGAACTTGCGCCGCACGGCATCACCGTCAACGCGATCGCGCCGGGCTACTTCGCCACGGAGATGAACACGGCGCTCGTGGAGAACCAGGAGTTCAACGGGTGGGTGTGCAAGCGCACGCCGGCGGGCCGCTGGGGACGGCCGGACGAGATCGGGCCGCCCTGCGTGTTCCTCGCATCCGACGAAGCATCGTTCGTCAACGGCCACATCCTGACGGTCGACGGGGCCTTCACTGCAGCCATGTAGCACCGGGATCGCTGTCCCGAGCGGGGCGCGATCGGCAACGCAACAGGGGAGACAAGCAATGAGCGGCAAGTTCCGGATCGGCATCAACAAGGAAGTGGTCACGGCCGACGGCGGCACCATCTTCGGCGACGCGGCCATGAAGATCCTCGACGACCCGTCGGTGGAGTGGGAGATCCTGCCGGAGAAGGTCGCGGAGCTCACGCCCGACCACGCCGCGCGGTACGACGCGTTCTGCCTGATGTCGTCGAAAGTCACGCGCCAGACGCTGTCGCGCGACGACTGCCGATTGAAGCTCGTGGCGCGTTTCGGCGTCGGCTACGACAACGTCGACGTGCCCGCCTGCACCGACCGCGGTGTGCTGCTGACGATCACGCCGGACGGCGTCCGGCGGCCGGTGGCTGCCTCGGTGATGCTCTACGTCCTGGCGCTGGCGCATCGCCTGGTGCTGAAGGATCGCCTGGTTCGCGACGGTCGCTGGGCCGAGAAGGGCGACTTCCTCGGGATGGGTCTCATGGGCCGCACGCTGGGTGTCGTGGGCGTGGGCAACATCGGCCGCGAAGTGCTGACGCTCGCGCGCACCTTCGACCTGCGGCTGCTCGGCTGCGATCCGGCGGTGCCCCAGTCGTCGGTGGCGGACCTCGGGGCGAAGATGGTCGATCTGCCGACGCTGCTGCGCGAGTCGGACTTCGTCTCCGTGAACTGCCTGCTCGACGACAGGACCCGCGGGCTGATCGGCGCGAAGGAATTCGACCAGATGAAGCGCTCCGCCTACTTCATCAACACGGCGCGCGGCCCTGTCGTTCAGGAAGCCGCGCTGATCGACGCGATCCGGGAGAAGAAGATCGCCGGCGCCGCGATCGACGTGTTCGAGCAGGAACCCACGCCCGTCGACAATGCCCTGCTCGGCTTCGACAACGTGATCGTGGCGCCGCACGCCATCTGCCATACGGACGAATGCATGCGGATGCTGGGCGAGGGCGCGTTTCGCGCGGCGATCGATCTCGCCCACGGGCGCAAGCCGAAGCACATCGTGAACACCGAGGCCGTGCGGCATGCGTCGTGGGCCGGCAAGTTCCACGCGTGAGGAGCCACCGATGCGACACAACCCCGTGAAGGAAAGCCTCGAGCGCGGCGAGCCCGTTTTCGGAAGCTTCGGCTGGGAGTTCCTCGTCCCCGGCCTGCCGCAGATCGTGAAGGCTTGCGGTGCCGAGTTCCTGCTCATCGACATGGAGCACAACGGTGCCAACTTCGATCAGGTGAAGACGCAGGCCGCCCTGTGCCGCGGCATCGGCGTCGTGCCCATGGCGCGCGTGCCGGCCAATCAGTACACGTACATCGCGCGTGCGCTCGACGCCGGCGTGATGGGCATCATGGCGCCCATGGTCGGATCGGCGGCCGAGGCGGAGATGATCGTCTCCTGCACCAAGTACCCGCCTGCGGGACGTCGCGGCGCGGCCTTCGGATTCGGCGCGGACGACTACGGCGGCGGCGATGTCGCGGAAATCATCCGCATCGCCAACGAGCGCACGCTCGTGATGTGCCTGATCGAGACCGTGGAAGGCATCGAGAACATCGAGGCGATCGCAGCCGTTCCCGGTGTCGACGTGTTGTGGCTGGGGCATTTCGATCTGACCAACTTCATGGGCATCCCGGCGCAGTTCGATCATCCCCGCTACGTCGATGCCGTCGACCGGATGGCGGCCGCCGCGAAGAAGCACGGCAAGACGCTGGGCGTGATGACGGCAAACGATGCCTGGAGCCGCGCCTACTGGGCCAGGGGGTTCCGGTTGTTCGCCGCCGGAGTCGACGTCCACCTCCTCCAGACCGCGCTGCGCGGGCAATTCAAGACGCTCAACGAACTGGCGAGCGAGATCTGAGCACGACATGACAGAACAGTACACGCTGGGCTACAGCGATGCCGCGATGCGGTTTCTCCTGCGCCGGACACTCGAATCGCATGGCGCATTCTTCATTCCGCACCTGCAGCCAGGGCTGCGTGTGCTCGACTGCGGTTGCGGTCCGGGGAGCATCACGTTCGGGATTGCGGCGCGGGTCGCGCCCGGGCACGTTGACGCGATCGACATGGACGGATCGCAGATCGAGCTTGCGCAGCGCCGCGCGCGCGACTCGAAGGTCGCCAACGTCAGCTTCCGGCAGGCGAGCATCTACGAACTGCCTTACCCCGACGGTCATTTCGACGCGATCTTCTCGCACGCGTTGTTCGAGCACCTGAAGGATACGGCGGCGGCGGCGAGGGAATGCCTGCGCGTGCTGAAACCCGGCGGCGTGATCGGCGTCGCGACCCCGGATTGGGAGGCGTTCATCGTGGCGCCCGCAACGCCGGCGCGGCGCGCAGCGGTGCAAGCCTACGTCGACCGGCAGAACGCGAATGGCGGCGATGCCGGTACGGGGCGCAAGCTCGCGACGCTCCTGTCAGCCGCCGGATTCCGGCAGGTGCGCATGCACGCGCGCTTCGAGGTCTACGATCCGATCACGGCGATCACCGAAGTGATGGCCGTGCAGTACGACCGCGATGGCATGCCGGAACACGCCGAAGCAATGCGTGACCTCGAACGTGATCCGATCGGCATGTGGGCGCAGGCGTGGGTGTCGTGTGTGGCCGTGGCCGGATCGATAGGGGCAACTGGGGCAAGAACTGCTGACGGCGGTTTCGGGCTTGTATCGGCACGGTGTCTGGCAGAGTGTCCGTTGAGCGCAAGCGGATGAACATGCGTGCGTGCCGATGATACTTCCTCACGGTGATGATCAGACTTCTGTGGTCATGCGCTGGCAATCTGGGTGTTGACTCTCCGCACCCGTCAGAACGCTGACATTGCCCGACGCATATCGCCGGTCCCGGAGAAGTCCGAATCCGAGAGACGCGAATGGGATCCGTTGTCGATTCGGCGCGAATCCGTTATAGGCGGCGATGGGCAGAACTCACGACGAGTGTCGTTTCATTCACGGCTTCATGGGTGGCGATCCGCGTATTCTGTGGAAGTCGTCCAACGGGCGCTATCCGGCAACTCGCTTTTCGCCAGGAAAGAAGGGCAACGACGTATTCGTCGTCGGGCTACCCTTAGATCTTGCACCCGGCAGAACCATCGAATCCGCGTCGGTCGAGGCATTGCAAGTCGATCTCCACAAGCGGCGAGATCGCAGAGCGCGAAGTCGTGTTCGTCGCCCATAGCATGGGTGCCGATCGTCGTGTTGGAGTATCTTTCTCAGAGTAACGCGCGCGGACGCTCGATGGTGCTGTTGCTTTCCTGTTCGGGAATGGCCTGGCGGGAAGCGAAATGGCCAGCTTCGCCTCTTGGTTTACGGCGAACGGCGCGGCCATGCGGAGAATGTCGGAGGCGGCGGGCGGAATGATACTGGCCGGCATGGAGGTGGGCGTCGATCGTTCTTCATCGGGAGGCGAGAATGCCGACCTGTTTCTGGGCATCGCGGAAGAAGTGCGGAAGTCGCTGACCAATGAGAAGACTGCAATGCAGCGGTGGCATGGGCTGCAGTTCAGGAACGGGTGTCTCGTTGCGCACTCGAAGAACTGAAAGCATCTGGTTCAAAGGAGGTCAACGACTACATCAAGAACTTTGACGGACGATTTTGGCAAAGACGAAAGCGTTAGAAGATGCGGACCGAGAAATCGATCGATTCCGTGAAACCCTGCAATCTAGAAAATCGTTCATCCACGGCGACGGGACTGACGCTCAGGACTGGGCAAGAACAGGATCTGTTCCCCAGTTCTTGATATTGTTCTCGACGCGATAGCTGACTACGCGTAGCCGTGTCCCGATCTGATAGCAGGAGGAGTCACGTAGCCACTGCGATCGTTGCCGCGAATTCACATGGTGGCAACGCGGAGAACTACCGCGAGAGATTGAAGGACTTGCTTCGGGCATGAAATCTCTTGATCAGAAGTCCAAGAGAACGCTTGAAGAAATGGGCTTTGAACTATCGGACGACGGTAAACACTACAAGATCGTGTTTCAAGGAGACGATAGATATTCGTTCTCACTGCCGAAAAGCGGCAGCGATCATCGCGGTGGATTGAATGCCGCTAGTGATATTGGTCGCTTGCTCTTCTGAGCAGATTGCCCGCGTAGGCACTTCAATTGCATGATGGCGACTGGTGGGGTGTGGCATTGCGTATTGGTTATCAGTCGCTGATGAACCCGCGGATGATCACGCCGCCCGACTTCTCGTCGTGCTCCAGCGTCAGCAGCTTGCGCGCCTCCGCCTCATCCAGCAGTCGCGAGAACGAACTGAAGCCGTAGTAGGTCTCGTTGAAGCCCGGACGTCGGCGCTTGAGCGCCTGCTTCACCATCGAGCCCCAGATCTTGTCTTCCGAGCCGCGCTCGGCCGCCATCGCCTCGATCGTCTCCATCACCAGTTCGATCGCCTCACTCTTCTTCTGGTCGTCGGTCTTGACGAAGTCCTCGGCCACATTGCCGTTCACCGGTTCGACCTCGACCGGTTCGGGGACGACGGCGGCTTCCTGCTTGGCGGCTGCCACCTTGGAACCGCGGCGACCGCGAGCGGCGGGCTTGCGCTTGGACGGTTCGCGGGGTGGTTCTTCCGGTGCCGGTGTCGGCGCGGCGGCGGCCTCGGGTGGAGGCGGTTCCGCCGTCACCGTTTCGACCGGTTCCGGGGCCGGGGCTTCCACGATCTCCCTCGGTACGTTCTTCGGCGCCGACTTCGTGCGTGAAGACGCGCGCTTCGGTTTCTCGCGCACGAGATCGTCGTAGTAGATGAACTCATCGCAGTTGGCGATGAGCAGATCGGACGTGGACTTCTTCACGCCGACGCCGATGACCGTCTTGTTGTTCTCGCGCAGTTTCGAGACGAGGGGCGAGAAATCGGAATCGCCGGTGATCAGCACGAACGTGTCGACGTGCGACTTGGTATAGCAGAGGTCCAGTGCGTCGACGACCATGCGGATGTCGGCGGAGTTCTTGCCCGACTGGCGGACATGGGGGATCTCGATCAGTTCGAACGAGGCCTCGTGCATCGCGGCCTTGTACCCCTTGTAGCGCTCCCAATCGCAATACGCCTTCTTGACCACGATGCTGCCCTTCAGCAGCAGGCGCTCCAGCACCTTGCGGATGTCGAACTTCTCGTACTTCGCGTCGCGCACCCCGAGTGCGACGTTCTCGAAGTCGCAGAACAGGGCCATGCTTTGCGTGTCGTGGGCCATGAAGCCTCTCAGGCGATGGCCATCTGACGCGCGGCACGCTTGCCGACGCCGATGGCGGTGAGGAGAGCGGCGGTCTGCAGGAGACCGACGATGACGAAGATCCAGCCGGGCCGGTGCGCGTCCATGAGGGCCCCGAAGATCAGCGGCGCAATGGACAGCCCGATGTCGAGTCCGGAGTAGACGACGCCGAACACGCGCCCCGTGGCATTCCGGGGGGCGGCAGCGCGAACGAGCAGATCGCGGGAAGGCCCGGCGATGCCCACCGTGAAGCCCATCACGGACAGCATGACCCAGAAGATTCCGCCCGGAGCGAAGCCGAGACCGACGAGCACGGCGGCGGCACCGCCGATGAGAAACGCGATGGCGATGGTCCGCTCGTGATGCGAGGAGCGGGCCGCGACGAAGCCGCCGACCACCATGCCGAGCGCACTCATGATCATGTACACGGTGATGCCGGTGCCGGCGAGCGCGATGGGCGTTCCGTACAACTCGTGCAATGCCGCGGGCGCGAACGACTGGATGCCGCCCAGGGCCATGGCCGTGATGAAGAAGAACCCGAAGCACATCCAGACGCCCGGCAGCCGGATGAAGGCGAGCGGCGTCGCCGGAGCCGCATGCGCCGCTGCCGTGCGGTCCGGCGAAGCGTGGGACGGCGAGGCCATCAGCAGCGCGCGGCGCGAGATCAAGGTCAGCAGCACGGCGATCGCGACGAGCGACGCGCCGAGCAGTGCGGCTCGCCAGCTCCATGCGGCGGCGATCCCCGCCAGGAACACGGGGGCTGCGGCCCAGCCGAGGTTGCCGCTGATGCCGTGCATGCTGAACGCGTGCGACACCCGCGATGCACTGACGCGCTGACCGAGGAGCGTGAAATCGGCCGGGTGGAACACGCAGTTGCCGAGACCGGCGATGCCGGCGCCGATCAACAGGACTGCGTAGTTCGGCGCAGCAGCCAGCACCAGTGCGGACAGCGCGCACAGGCCGACCCCCGCGAACAGGACCGGGGCCGCGCCGATGCGATCCACGACGAATCCGGCGGCGGCCTGCCCGGTCCCGGAGACGATGAAGAACACGCTCATCAGCAGACCGAGTTCGGCATACGAGAGGCCGAAGTCCACCTTGAGCCACGGGAACAGCGGCGGCAGGACGAGATGGAAGAAGTGCGAGGTGGCGTGGGCGATGCCGACGAGCGCAATGATGCGGGTGTCGCGGCGAAGCGTTTCCGAGGGCGTGGTCAAGGTGAGCGCGGGAAGGCCGGTGGGTGCTGGGGCGGCGCGAAGACGGCTCCGCGCGATGGTGACCGAGTATAGAGCGCCATGCTCGCCGAATGCACGCCGGCGTCCGCGCCATGGCGTCGGGGCAGGCTTCCCTCCATAATCCGCGCCGCGAAGTCAGCCGGGCAGCCGCTGTATGGAGATTTCCATATAGAGGAAAGTCCGGGCACCGCAGGGCAGGATGCCGGCTAACGGCCGGGCGTCGCGAGGCGACGGAAAGTGCAACAGAAAGTACACCGCCACGGGCGGCAGGCCGGGTGGACCCCTCGGGGTCCGTCGAGGTCTCCTCAGGAAGGGCAGCGCTTCGAGCGGTCCGCGGCAAGGGTGAAACAGTGCCGTGCGTCGATGGACGTGCGGGTGGTGCGGTGAGGCGCATCGCCGGTAAGAGCGCACTACTCCAGCGGCAACGTCTGGAGTCGGCAAACCCCATCCGGTGCAAGACCAAATAGGGGGGCGATGGCGTGGCCCGCGCCGCTCCCGGGTAGGTTGCTTGAGCCCGTGAGCAATCACGGTCCCAGAGGAATGGCTGCCACGAAACCCGCTCGGGTTTCGAACAGAACCCGGCTTACAGGCTGACTTCGCAATTCCCCCGTCCGGTACCGATCGACGATCTTCTCGGTCGGGCATCGTCGCCGCCTGGCAACGCGCCTCGACCTCCAAATTCTCACGTTTTGCATAAGAAAACAAATGCAACGCAATGTTGCATTTGACTTTTCCGGATTTGCGCTGCCTCGGCTTCAACAAACCCACTTAAGTCATTGTCCCGCCGGAATATTTCTCTGGTTCGGTCCTTGACCGGGCGTAAGGATTGCAATACAGTGGGAAAACGTTGGGGATTGTGGGTTTAAGTGCAATTTTCAGCGCGACAAGGGGATTCCGGGTGTTTCAAGGCGCTGCACAGCTCAGTCTCGATGCGAAAGGCCGTCTGGCAGTGCCGACGCGCCATCGGGAGCGCTTGCAGCTTGCCGGACGTAGTGAGCTGGTGCTCACGGCGCATCCGCATCGATGCGTCCTCCTGTTTCCGGTGGAGACCTGGGAGCCCATCCGGGACCGGATCACCACGTTCTCGAGCTTCGATCCCCAGACCAGTCTGTGGAAGCGGTTGCTGGTGGGGTTCGCGGAGGAGGTGACGCCGGACAGCACCGGGCGCGTCCTTCTTTCGCCGGAACTGCGCAAGTTCGCGGGCATCGACCGGCAAGTGATGATGGTCGGTCAGGGATCGCATTTCGAGATCTGGAGCGTGGAAGCCTGGGATGCGCAGTTGAGCCGGCTCGAGGCGCAGTCGGACAAGGTGCCGCCCGGCATGGAGAACTTCGCGCTGTGACCGGCGGGGCGGAGGGCGGGCGCGTGTACGAGCACGCGCCGGTCCTCGGCGTCGAAGCGGTCGCGGCGTTGGATGTGCGGCCGGATGCCGTGGTGCTGGACGGTACGTTCGGCCGCGGCGGGCACAGCCGGTTGATCCTCGCGCGACTGGGTGAGGCAGGCCGGCTGGTGGCGCTGGACCGCGATCCCGAGGCGATCAAGGTCGCGCGGGAGATCGGAGATCCGCGCTTCGTGTGTGTGCAGTGCCGCCTGAGCCGTCTGGCAGAGGCACTGGAGGAAGTGGGGGTGGGTCGCGTGGACGGCGTGCTCATGGATCTGGGCGTGTCGTCGCCGCAGCTGGACGATTCGGCGCGGGGCTTCAGCTTCCGCCGGGACGGTCCGCTCGACATGCGGATGGATCCCACGAGCGGCGAGTCGGCGTCGGAATGGCTCGGTCATGCGTCGGAGAAGGAAATCGCGGAGGTCATCTGGCGGTATGGCGAAGAACGGTTTGCTCAACAGATTGCAAGAGCGGTTGTTGCGGCTCGGTCCCGAGAGCCTCTCAGGACGACCCGGCAACTTGCCGCGCTCGTGGCGGGCGCCGTCCGGACGCGTGAGCCAGGTCAGGACCCGGCGACGCGTACCTTTCAGGCTCTACGGATTCACGTCAATCAGGAGCTTGCGGAACTGGAGATAGCGCTGCCTGCCGCGGTATCGCGGCTGGTAGCTGGGGGGCGGCTGGTGGTGATCAGCTTTCATTCGCTGGAGGACCGCATCGTCAAGCATTTCATGCGCGACGCATCGGGGCCTCCTCGTCTGCCGCGCGATCTGCCGATCCGCGCGGCGGACCTGCCGACGCCCCCGTTGCGCTTGATCGGAAAACCCGTGCGGGCCGGCGAGGCCGAGGTCCGCACCAACCCCCGCGCACGCAGCGCGATCATGCGCGTGGCGGAAAAGACATGACTCGCCTGAATCTCATCCTGCTGCTGGCCGCCATCGTCTGTGCGGTCGGCACGATCACCGCCCAGCATCGTGCGCGCAACCTGTTCGTCGCGCTCGAGAAGGAGCAGGCGCTCGCACGTCATCTGGATGAGGACTTCGGCAATCTCCGCATCGAGCAGGGCACCTGGGCGCGGCGGGCGCGCATCGAGGGGGTGGCCGCGAGCCATCTGCAGATGCAGGTGCCGGCGCCGAATCGCATCCTGGTCGTGCCCGGCGACGGCATCGAGAGAAAGCGCCCGTGAGCCCCGACCGCCATCCGCAGCTGTCGCTGCGTCTTCCCGTCTGGCGCACGCGCTTCGTCCTGCTCGTCATCGTGGTGGCGTTCGGCGGGCTCGCCCTGCGCACCTTCTATCTGCAAGGGCCGAATCGCGATTTCCTGCAGGCGAAGGGCGAATCGCGCTACGGCCGGGTCCTGGGCATCTCCGCGCATCGCGGCATGATCACCGATCGCAACGGCGAGCCGCTGGCCGTGTCCGCCCCGGTGGAGTCGGTCGCGGCAACGCCGTCGAAGGTGGAGGTCACGCCCGCGCAGCGGGATCAGCTCGCGAAGCTGCTCGAACTCGATCGCGCGGAACTGGATCGCCGGCTCGATACGGGCCGCAAGGGCTTCGCGTTCCTCAAGCGCCAGTTGCCGCCGGACGTGGCGGCAAGGGTCATGAAGGTTGCCGCGCCCGGCGTTCTCCTTCAGCGCGAACATCGCCGCTACTACCCGGAAGGCGACGTGCTCGCCCACGTGCTCGGCTTCACCGACGTCGACGACAAGGGGCAGGAGGGCATCGAGCTCACGTACCAGTCGTGGCTCGGCGGGATCGACGGCAGCCGTCGCGTCATCCAGGACCGCAAGGGCCGCGTCATCGAGGACGTGGAGAGCGTCCGTGCGCCGCAGCAGGGGCGCGACATGGCGCTGTCGATCGACCTCAAGCTCCAGTACCTCGCATACCGCGAGCTGAAGAACGCGGTCACGATCCACAAGGCCCGCGCGGGCAGCATCGTGGTTCTCGACGTGCGCACCGGCGAGGTGCTCGCGCTGGCCAACGTTCCCACGTACAACCCGAACAATCGCGGCAGGCTCGAGACCGAACGTGCGCGCAACCGGGCCCTGATCGATCTGTTCGAGCCTGGGTCCACGCTCAAGCCCTTCACGGTGGCGGCCGCGCTGGAGTCGGGCCTGGTCCGTCCCGAATCGGTGATCCAGACCGCGGGCGGCGCGCTCACGCTCGCGGGGCACACCATCCGCGACGCGCATGCGAGCGGCAACCTGACCGTGTCGCAGGTGATCCAGAAGTCCTCCAACGTCGGCACGGCGCGCATGGCGCTCTCGATGCCTCCGCGCACCTTGTGGGAGACGCTGTCGGCGTCAGGATTCGGCACGGCGCCCCATGTGGGATTCCCCGGGGAGGCCGGCGGGCGTCTGCGGGACCACCACGCCTGGCGGCCGATCGAGCAGGCGACGATGAGTTACGGGCACGGGATCTCCGTGAGCCTGATGCAGCTTGCCCGCGCCTACACGATCTTCTGCAATGACGGCCAGCTGATGCCGCTCACGTTGCTCAAGCGCACGCAGCCCGTGGCGGGCATGCCCGTGATCTCGGCCAAGACCGCGCAGCAGGTCCGCGAGATGCTGCAGCTCGTCACGCAACCCGGTGGCACGGCGCCCCGGGCCGGCGTCGTCGGCTATCGCGTCGCGGGCAAGACCGGAACCGCCCACAAGCTGGTCAACGGCTCCTATGCCGCCGACCGCTATGCGTCGTCGTTCGTCGGATTCGCACCGGCGAGCGCGCCCCGTCTGCTCGTTGCCGTGCTCATCGACGAACCGTCGGCGGGGCAGTACTACGGCGGGCAGGTCGCCGCCCCCGTCGTGTCGGCCGTGATGGCCGGTGCGCTCCGGGTGCTCGCCGTCCCGCACGACCTGCCGGTGCCGCGCAACCCGATGCCGGAGATCATCGACGACGTGGCGGAGGAGGTATGAGCGCCCCCGTCGCCCCGCTGCTGGATCAACTCGGTGTGCCGGTCCGCGCCGTGACGCTGGACAGCCGTGCCGTGACGCCGGGCGATCTGTTCCTTGCCTACCCCGGCGAGCGTTCGGATGGTCGCGCCTACATCGACGCCGCGATCGCCAAGGGTGCGGCCGCAGTGCTGTGGGACGCCGACGGATTTGCGTGGAATGCCGCGTGGCGCGTGCCGCACGCCCCGGTGCCTCACCTGCGTGCCCGGGCCGGAGAGATCGCGGCATTCGTCTACGGTCATCCCTCCGAATCGATGTGGATGGCCGGTGTGACCGGCACCAACGGCAAGACCTCGTGCAGCCACTGGATCGCGCAATCGCTGACGCGGTGCGGCCGCCGGACGGCCATCGTGGGCACGCTCGGCAACGGTTTCCCGGGGCAGCTGTCGACGGCAACCCATACGACGCCGGATCCGGTGACGCTCCAGCGCGAGCTCGCCGGGCTGCGCGATCGCGGAGCGGAAGCCGTCGCGATGGAAGTCTCCTCGCACGCCCTCGAGCAGGATCGTGCACGGGGTGTCGTGTTCGATACCGCGCTGTTCACCAACCTCACCCGTGACCATCTCGACTACCACGGCGACATGGCTGCCTACGGGGCCGCCAAGGCGAAGCTCTTCGCCTGGCCCGGACTCCTGCATGCGGTCGTGAATCTGGACGACCCGTTCGGACGGGAGCTGGCTGCCGGCATCGATCGCAGGCAGACCCGGGTGATCGGCTACGGCATCGGTCACGGCGACATTGCCGCCCATGACGTGGATCTCTCCACGCGCGGGTTGTCCCTGGAGATCCGCTCGCCCTGGGGCGCCGCACCGCTGAAGAGCCGCGCGATCGGCGGATTCAACGTCAGCAATCTCCTCGGCACGCTCGGCGTGCTGCTGACGGCCGGTCTGCCGTTCGATGACGCCGTCGCGGCGCTGACGGACGTGACGCCGGTGGCGGGACGTCTCGACATGGTGCGGGTGCCCGGCAAGCCGCTGGTCGTCGTCGACTATGCGCACACGCCGGACGCGCTCGAGAAGGTGCTGGAGACCCTGCGCGAGATCGTGGGTCACGAGCGCGGTGCCCGTCTGATCTGCGTGTTCGGTTGCGGCGGCGATCGCGATCCGGGCAAGCGCCCGATCATGGGCGGGATCGCGACGCGACTGTCGGATGTCGCCATCGTCACCAGCGACAATCCGCGATCGGAAGATCCGGACGCCATCATCGCTCAGGTCGTGGCGGGCGCCGACGGTCCCGTGCACGTGGAACCCGACCGCGCCGCGGCGATCGCGAAGGCGGTGGCCCTCGCCACGCCGGACGACGTGATCCTCATCGCCGGCAAGGGTCACGAGGCCTATCAGGAGATTGCCGGCCAGCGCCACCCGTTCAACGACGCTGCCGTTGCGCGCGACCTGCTCGGCACCCCCGATGCCGGATCGACGGGAGCCGCTCGTGTTTAGGCTCTCGGAAGCCGCCGCGGCCATCGGCGCCATCCTCGTCGGCGCCGACGTCGAGGTCGACAGCGTCACGACCGACAGCCGGGGGACCGCCGCGGGTGATCTCTTCGTGGCGCTTCGCGGCGAACGGTTCGATGGCCATCAGTTCGTGAAGGGCGCCCTGGCGGCAGGCGCTTCCGCTGCATTGGTCTCCGATCGCGCCGCGGCGGGTGCGGAAGCCTCCCCTCTCCTGGTCGTCGACGACACGCGCGCGGCCCTCGGCCGGCTCGCGGCGTGGTGGCGCGGCCGGTTCTCTCTCACCGTCGCGGGTGTCACCGGCAGCAACGGCAAGACGACCGTCAAGGAAATGCTGGCGGCCATCCTCCGCGTGCATGCCGGCGAAGATGCCGTCCTCGCAACGCAGGGCAACCTGAACAACGACATCGGTCTGCCGCTGATGCTGCTGCGTCTTCGCAGCCAACACCGCTTTGCCGTGCTCGAGATGGGCATGAATCACCTGGGCGAGATCCGCTACCTCTCGGGACTGGCCCGTCCGGACGTTGCCGTCATCAACAATGCAGGCGTGGCGCACATCGGCGAACTGGGTTCGCGCGAGAACATCGCCCGCGCCAAGGGCGAGATCTTCGAAGGTCTCGTCGCCGGCGGCGTGCGCGTCCTCAATGCCGACGACGACTTCATCGACTACTGGCGTTCTCTGCCTGGAAATGCCTCCGTGATCGAGTTCTCGCTCGACCATGTGGCCGATGTCAGCGCGACCTGCGAACTCGACGACGCGGGCAGTCTCGTCGCCCTGCGCCTGCCCGACGGTACCGCGACGGCACGCGTCAACCTGCCCGGACGCCACAACGTCCGCAATGCGCTGGCGGCCGCCGCGGTCGCGCACGCGCTGCGTGTTCCGGTGACGACGATCGCCGAGGGCCTCGGCCGTTACGAAGGGACGAAAGGACGGCTGCAGCGCAAGGCCGGGCCTGGCGGCAGTCTCTTGGTCGACGACACCTATAACGCGAATCCCGATTCGATGACGGCGGCGATCGCCTGGCTCGCCCGCTCCTCCGGCAAGCGCGTCTTCGTCATGGGCGACATGGGTGAACTGGGTCCGGACGCCGCGCACTGGCACGCGGAGGTGGGGCGCTTCGCGCGCGAACAGCGCATCGACCGCTTCCTGGCGTTCGGCGAAGCGAGCGCCGCGGCCGTATCGGCCTTCGGTCCCGACGCGCGGCATTTCCAGGACCTCGATGCGCTCGTCGCCGCCGTGGATGCCGAATGCGCGCCCGGCACGACCGTGCTCGTGAAGGGTTCGCGCTTCATGCGCATGGAGCGCGTCGTGGCGCAGCTGCTTCACGAGGAAACGACGGCGGGGAGCCACTGATGTTGCTGCTGCTCGCCAACTGGATCGCCCAGGATGTCCGCGCCTTCAGCGTGCTCAACTACATCACGCTGCGTGCCGTATTCGCCACGATGACGGCGCTTGCGATCTCGTTCGTGATCGGGCCGGCCATGATCCGCAAGTTGACGGCCTACAAGATCGGTCAGGCCGTGCGCGACGACGGGCCCCAGACGCATCTGGCCAAGGCCGGAACGCCCACGATGGGCGGTGCCCTGATACTCGTCGCCATCGGCATCACCACCCTGTTGTGGGCCGACCTCAGCAACCGGCTCGTTTGGGTGGTGCTCGCCGTCACGCTCGGCTTCGGGGTCGTGGGCTGGGTCGACGACTATCGCAAGGTGGTCTACCGCAATCCGAAGGGACTCCCCGCACGCTGGAAGTACTTCTGGCAATCGGTGATCGGCCTGGGCGCTGCGCTCTACCTGGGCTACTCCGCGACGATTCCCGCGCAGACCGAGTTCATCGTTCCGTTCTTCAAGTTCGTGGCATACCCGATGGGGGTCGTCGGCTTCGTGGTGCTCTCCTATTTCGTGATCGTGGGCACGTCCAACGCCGTCAACCTCACGGACGGCCTCGACGGCCTCGCCATCCTGCCGACGGTCATGGTGGGCAGCGCGCTCGGCGTGTTCGCGTACGTGGCGGGCAACGTCGTGTTCGCGAAGTACCTCGGCTTCCCGCACATCCCGGGTGCGGGTGAACTCACCGTGTTCTGCGCCGCCCTCGCGGGGGCCGGACTGGGGTTCCTCTGGTTCAACGCCTACCCGGCGGAGGTCTTCATGGGCGACGTCGGCGCGCTTGCGCTCGGGGCCGCGCTGGGCACGGTCGCCGTCATCGTCCGTCAGGAGATCGTGCTGTTCATCATGGGCGGCGTGTTCGTCGTCGAGACGCTGTCCGTCATGCTCCAGGTCGGCTCCTTCAAGCTCACCGGCAAGCGCATCTTCCGGATGGCACCGCTGCATCACCACTACGAACTGAAAGGCTGGAAAGAGAACCAGGTGGTCGTGCGGTTCTGGATCATCACCATGCTGCTCGTGCTGTTCGGGCTGTCGACGTTGAAGCTGCGCTGACATGCGATACGAACCGTACGACGGGAAGCGTTCGGGCGAGGCTGATGGGCCGGTGGGCCCGTCAAGCGCACAGCGCGGCCGAGACCAGAACTGCCCCGTGCGGTTCTGGATCATCACCATGCTGCTCGTGCTGTTCGGGCTGTCCACGTTGAAGCTGCGCTGATGGCTGATCCTCGCGGCAAGCGCATCCTCGTCCTCGGTCTCGGCGCCACCGGTCTGTCCATGGCACGCTGGCTGCGGGCGCACGGTGCCCGAGTGAGTCTTGCCGATTCCCGGACGGCGCCGCCGAATGTCGATGCCGTTCGCCGCGAGTTTCCGGAGATGCCTCTCGACACGGGACCGTTCCGATGCGAGAGCTTCGCCGGCATCGATGTGCTGGCGGTGAGCCCGGGCGTGCCCCTCGCAGAACCGGAGATCCGCCGTGCAATGGGCAGCGGCGTCCCCGCCGTCGGCGACATCGAATTGTTCGGGTGGGGATTGGATCTGCTGTGCGGGACTCTCGGGGTTTCGCGGCCGGCCCTGATCGGAATCACGGGATCCAACGGCAAGAGCACCGTCACCGAGATGGCGGGCGAACTGTGCCGCTCCGCCGGTCTGGAGACGCTCGTCGCCGGCAACATCGGACTCCCGGTGCTCGATGCCCTGGGCGAGATCGAGCGCGGCACGCGGCCGCTGCCTCGTGCGGTCGTCCTCGAATTGTCGAGCTTCCAGCTCGAGACGACGGCCACGCTGGCGCTGGACGCGGCCACCGTCCTGAATCTGTCGGAGGATCACCTCGACCGGTACCCCGGCATGCGTGAGTACGGCGAGGCGAAGGCTCGCATCTTTCATCATGCGGCGGTGCAGATCGTCAATCGGGACGATCCCGCGACGCTGTCGATGGTGCGGTCCGGCGCGCCGGTGTGGACTTTCGGACTCGACAGCGAGGCGGCGGAGCGGGCGTGGTCGCTGCGCGACGTCGACGGCGAGGAGTGGTTGTGCGAGGGTCGCGAGACCATCCTCCGCACCCGCGAGTTGCGCGTGGCCGGCAAGCACAATGCCGCCAATGCACTGGCCGCCCTGGCCCTCGCACGCGCGATCGGTCTGCCGTATCCGGCGCTCGCGCAGGCGCTCCGGACGTTCCGCGGCCTGCCGCATCGCGTGGAATTCGTCGACGAGATCGACGGCCGCCGCTTCTACGACGATTCGAAAGGGACCAATGTCGGCGCGACGGTCGCGGCCCTGACCGGCATGCGCGAACCGGTGGTCCTCATTGCCGGCGGTGATGGGAAGGGGCAGGACTTCTCGCCGCTCGGCCCCGCCGCGGCACGGCATGCGCGCGCCGTCATCCTGATCGGACGTGACCGTGAACTGATCGGCGCGGCACTGTCGCCGCACGGAGTGAAGCTGGACCGCGCCACCGACATGCACGACGCCGTGAACCGCGCGTTCGATGTCTCCGAGCGCGACGATGCCGTGCTGCTGTCGCCGGCCTGTGCCAGCTTCGACATGTTCCGCAACTACGAGCATCGTGCCGACGTGTTCCGCGATGCCGTGGCCCGACTGAGGGAGCGCCGCGCATGTTCGGCCTGACGCTCCGCCGCCCCGCCGCGATGCCGACCCTGGACCAGTCGCTGCTCTGGTCGGCGATCCTGCTGCTGGCCATCGGGCTGGTGATGGTGTACTCGGCGTCCATCGCGATCGCGGAAGCATCCAAAGCCACGCGCTTCACGCCCACCTTCTACCTCACGCGGCACGCGCTGTCGCTCGCCATCGCCGCCGTCCTGGGGGTCATCGCCTTCCAGGTTCCGATGCGGTTCTGGCAGCAGGCCTCGCCCTATCTTTTCCTGTTCACCGCGTTCCTGCTGGTCGTCGTCGTCCTCCCGGGCGTCGCGCCGGTCGTGAACGGCAGCCAGCGCTGGTTCCGCTTCTTCGGCCTGAGTCTCCAGCCCTCGGAACTCGCCAAGATCGCGGTCGTCCTCTACGGCGCCGACTACACGGTACGCAAGGCCGGCGTGATGCACAGTTTCAAGAAGGGATTCCTGCCGATGGCCGGCGTCATGCTGCTCACCGGCACGCTGCTGCTGCTGGAGCCCGACTTCGGCGCCTTTGCCGTGATCACGGTCATCGCGATGGGCCTGCTCTTCCTGGGCGGCATGAACGTGCGGCTGTTCGTGGCGCTGTTCACGCTGCTGCTCGCAGGTTTCGTCGTGCTGATCGTCACCGCTCCCTACCGGTTGCAGCGGGTGACCGAGTTCTTCGATCCGTGGAAGGACGCCTTCGGCAAGGGCTACCAGCTGTCGCACTCGCTGATCGCCTTCGGCCGCGGGGAGATGACGGGCGTCGGACTGGGGGCCAGCGTCGAGAAGCTGCTCTATCTGCCGGAAGCGCACACTGACTTCCTGCTGGCGGTCATCGCGGAGGAGCTCGGCTTCGTCGGCGTGATGGTGGTGCTCGGACTCTTCGTGTGGCTGGTGACGCGCGCCTTCGCGATCGGCAAGCAGGCCGCCCGGCTGGAGCGCTACTTCCCGGCCCTCGTCGCGCAGGGCGTGGGCCTGTGGATCGGCGTGCAGTCGCTGATCAACATGGGCGTGAACATGGGCGTGCTGCCGACCAAGGGCCTGACGCTGCCGCTGATGTCCTACGGCGGCTCGGGCATCCTGGCGAACGTGATCGCCGTCGCCATCCTCCTCCGCGTCGACTATGAAAACCGGCAGCTGATGATGGGACGGGCCGCATGACGAGCCAGCGCACCCTCCTCGTCATGGCCGGCGGCACCGGTGGCCACATCATGCCCGCTCTCGCAGTGGCCGATCACCTGCGCGATCGCGGCTGGCGCATCGTCTGGCTCGGCTCGCGCAACGGCATGGAATCGGATCTGGTGCCCAAGCGCGGTTACCCGATCGAGTACATCCGATTCGCGGGCCTGCGAGGGAAGGGATGGCTGCGGGCCGCGCTGCTGCCGCTCAATCTCCTCGTCGCGTTCTGGCAGTGCGCGCGAGTGATCTTCCGGCTGCGCCCGGACGTCGTGCTGGGCATGGGCGGCTACATCTCGTTCCCGGGCGGAATGATGGCCGCGTTCCTGGGCCGTCCGCTCGTGCTGCACGAACAGAACGCCATCGCAGGTCTGGCCAATCGCGTGCTCGCGCACGTGGCCGACCGTCGCATGGTCGGCTTTCCCGATGCCCTCGGAAAGTCCGACTGGGTCGGCAACCCCGTGCGTGCCGACATCGTTGCACTGCCCGCGCCCGAAGCCCGTTTCGCCCACCGCTCCGGCCGCCTGCGGTTGCTCGTGCTCGGCGGGAGTCTCGGGGCTCAGGGCCTGAACGATGTGGTGCCCAAGGCGCTGGCCGCGCTGGATCCGGAACGGCGCCCCGCCGTGAAGCATCAGTCCGGGGCACGGCATCTCGCCACGCTGCAATCGAACTACGCGAACGCCGGCGTCGAGGGGGAGTGCGTGGCGTTCATCGATGACATGTCGGCCGCGCTCGGCAACGCCGACCTGGTGATCTGCCGCGCCGGCGCGCTGACCGTGGCGGAACTCGCCGCTGCCGGCGTGGCATCGATCCTCGTGCCGTTTCCCCATGCGGTGGACGACCACCAGACGGCCAACGCGCGCTTCCTGGCAGAGGCCGGCGCGGCGGTGATCGTGCAGCAACGCGAACTGACGCCGGTTCGTCTCGCCGAACTCATCGCGGGGTTGACGCGGGAGAAGCTCCTCGACATGGCGCGTCGCGCGCGGGCGCTGGCGCGTCCGGATGCCGCGGCTCACGTGGCCAGGGCCTGTGCAGTGCTCGCCGGCGAAGGAGCGTTCGCATGAAGCACAAGGTCAAGCACGTGCACTTCGTGGGCATCGGCGGGGCCGGGATGAGCGGTATCGCCGAGGTGCTGCTGAACCTCGGGTATCAGGTCAGCGGCTCGGACCTCGCGGAGAGCGCAACGACGCAACGGTTGCGTGCCGGCGGCGCCACGATCCTGGTCGGCCACGACGCCGCGAATGTCCTGGGGGCCGACGCAGTCGTCGTTTCGACAGCCGTGAAGCCGGACAACCCCGAGGTGATGACGGCGCGCGCGAAGCGCGTCCCGATCGTGCCGCGTGCGTTGATGCTCGCGGAACTGATGCGCCTGAAGCAGGGCGTCGCGGTGGCGGGAACGCACGGCAAGACCACCACGACCAGCCTCGTGGCCAGCATCCTCGCGGAAGCCGGCATGGATCCGACCTTCGTGATCGGTGGTCGCCTGGAGGCGGCCGGCTCGAACGCCAAGCTCGGCAGCGGCGAATTCATCGTGGTGGAAGCGGATGAATCGGACGCCTCGTTCCTCTATCTGCAGCCGGTGCTCGCAGTCGTTACGAACATCGACGCCGATCACATGGAGACGTACGGGCACGACTTCGCGCGACTGCGGCAGGCGTTCGTGGAGTTCCTGCAGCATCTGCCCTTCTACGGCATGGCGATGCTGTGCATCGACGATGCCAACGTCCGGTCGATCATCCCGTTCGTCACGAAGCCGGTCACCACGTACGGCCTCTCCGAGGAAGCGCAGATCCGTGCGGTGGACATCCGGGCCGACAGCGGTCGCATGCGCTTCGGCGTGGTGGTGGCCGCGAACGGCAATCCGGCGAGACGCCTCGAGGCGGTGCTGAATCTGCCCGGCATCCACAACGTGCAGAACGCGTTGGCAGCCATCGCGGTGGGCATGGAAGTCGGCGCTCCCGACGATGCCATCCTGCGCGCACTCGCCGGTTTCGGCGGCGTCGGGCGCCGCTTCCAGCGCTACGGCGAGATCCCGCTGCCGCACGGCGGGACCTTCACGCTCGTGGACGACTATGGCCACCACCCGGTCGAGATGGCCGCGACGCTGGCCGCGGCGCGCGGCGCGTACCCGGGGCGCCGCCTCGTGCTGGCGTTCCAGCCGCATCGGTACACCCGCACGCGGGATGTCTTCGAGGATTTCGTGAAGGTCCTCTCCTCGGTGGACGCATTGCTGCTGACCGAGGTCTACGCCGCCGGCGAGGCGCCCATCGTTGCGGCGGACGGGAGATCGCTGACCCGCGCCTTGCGGGTCCAGGGCAAGGTCGAGCCCGTGTTCGTGGAGAACTGGAAGGAACTGCCGGAGACGATTCTCGCCATGGCACAGCCGGGCGACGTCGTGGTGACGATGGGCGCCGGTTCCATCGGCCAGGTGCCCGGCCTGGTCGCGAGCGCCGCGAGGACCGGCGGATGAACATGGCCGAGCCGCTCTCGATCATGACGCACGGCCTGCGTGGCGAACTCCGGTTCGACGAGCCGATGCGTCGCCATACCAGCTGGCGTGCGGGGGGCGCGGCGAAGCGCGCCTACTTCCCGGCGGATCTCGATGATCTCGCGGCGTTCCTCGCGCGCGTGCCCGCCGAGGAACCGATCTTCTTCACCGGACTCGGCAGCAACCTGCTGGTCCGGGACGGCGGCTACCGCGGAACCGTCGTCTTCACGCATGGTGCACTCCGGTCGCTGGAACTGACCGAAGACGACCTGGTGTTTGCGGAGGCCGGCGTCGCAAGTCCCAAGGTGGCCCGATTCGCGGCGATGCACGGCTTCGAGGGCGCCGAGTTCCTCGCCGGCATTCCCGGGACCGTCGGCGGTGCGCTGGCGATGAACGCCGGCTGCTACGGCTCCGAGACCTGGGAACGCGTGGTGCGCGTCCTGGTGATCGATCGCTCCGGCGTGCTGCAGGAACGCAGTCCGGACGACTACGCGATCGGCTACCGGCATTGCGCGCTCGAGACGCGTGTCTCCAGTTCGAGCTTGCGCACCGAGTTCTTTGCCGGTGCCTGGTTCCGATTCGATCGCGGCGACGGTCAGGCCTCGCGGGACCGGATCAAGTCGTTCCTGTCGAAACGCATTGCGAGCCAGCCGCTCGATCAGCCGAATGCCGGATCGGTGTTCCGCAATCCGCCGGGCGACCACGCAGCGCGGCTCATCGAATCCTGCGGACTCAAGGGCAAGGCGATCGGCGGCGCCATGGTGTCGCCGAAGCACGCCAACTTCATCGTCAACCCGGGCGGCGGCGCCGCCGCCGACATCGAGCAACTGATCGTGCTGGTACGTGACACTGTCTATCGCGAGCGGGGCGTCCTGCTCGAAACCGAAGTCCGAATCATCGGGGATGCCCTCGAATCCGGGAGGGCGTCATGACGCGACCGGCCGGGTTCGGAAAGGTGGCGGTGCTGTTCGGGGGGCGCTCCGCGGAACGCGAGATCTCACTGCTTTCCGGCTCGAACGTGCTCGAGTCGTTGAAGCGTTCGGGGGTGGATGCGCACGCATTCGATCCGCGCGACCGCGACGTGTGGGAACTCAAGCGGGACGGGTTCGATCGCGTCTTCATCGCCCTGCACGGCCGCTACGGCGAGGACGGCACGGTGCAGGGCGCGCTGGAACTCATGGGTCTCCCGTACACCGGCAGCGGCGTGATGTCGTCGGCGCTGTGCATGGACAAGCTGCGCACGAAGATGGTGTGGGTGGCGTGCGACGTGCCCACGCCCGCGTGGCGCGTCCTGTCGGCCGAAAGCGACTGGCAGGATGTCGCCGACGCCCTGGGACTGCCGCTGATCGTCAAGCCCGCGCATGAAGGCTCGACGCTCGGTCTGACCAAGGTGACGCAGGTCGATCAACTCGCGAATGCGTATGCGCTGGCCGCGAAGTACGACACCCTGGTGCTGGCGGAGGAGTTCGTTGCGGGCGAAGAGCTGACGGCGGCCTTTCTCGGCGACGCCGCACTGCCGCTGATCCGCATCGAGGCGCCCCAGGGAAACTACGACTACCAGAACAAGTACTTCAGCGACGAGACGCGCTACCACTGTCCGTGCGGACTGCCGGCGGTCGACGAGGATCACCTCCGGGCCCTGGTCATGCATGCCGTGCGTTCCCTCGGTTGCGCGGGCTGGGGACGTGCGGATCTCATCCGTCGCGCCGACGGTTCCGTGTCCCTGCTCGAGATGAACACCTCGCCCGGCATGACCGGCCACAGTCTCGTGCCGATGGCCGCCCGTGCTGCCGGGATCGACTTCGACACCCTGGTGCTGCGCATCCTGGAGATGGCGCATGTGGGATAGGCCCGACGCGCTGACGGCGATCGCGAACTTCCTGTACGGCGTGGCGGCCGTGGCGCTGTTCTATGGCGTGGCGCTGGTCGTGATCCACCTGCCGGTGTTCCCCGTCCGCGACGTCAACGTGACGGGCAGCCTCGCGCACGTGACGCACGCTCAGCTCGATGCCGTGGTGCATCGGGAGCTGCGGGGCAACTTCTTCACGATCAGCCTCGAAGCATCGGGCGAGGCCTTCGAGAAGTTGCCCTGGGTACGCCAGGTCCGCCTGCGGCGCCAATGGCCCGATCGGCTGGACGTGACGCTGGAGGAGCACGAGGCGCTGGCCCGCTGGGGCAGCGAGGGCCTGGTGAACACGCACGGCGAAGTGTTCACCGCGGCGTCGGACGCGCATCTGCCGGTGTTCACCGGCCCGATCGATGTGGCGCCCGAGATCGCCACCCAGTACGCGCGATTCCAGACGGCGCTTTCCCCCCTCGGACGACAGGTCGCGGAGATCCAGGTGTCCGACCGCCGCGCCTGGCGGATCACGCTGGATGACGGCATGACGCTGGAGCTGGGGCGCGACCGCGTGGCCGAGCGGGTGGAGAAGTTCGTGGCGGCCTACGCCGTGAGCATCGCCCGCATGCGCGAGGCGCCGCGCATCGTCGACTTGAGATATCCGAACGGCTTCGCCGTGCGGGTGAAGACCGCAGACAACGGGGCGTGAAGAAAGAGAGGGAGCCGATGGATCTCGCCGAAACAAAGCGGATGACGCTGACGAACAAGGGGAAGGATGCCCGCAACCTGATGGTGGCGCTGGACATCGGGACGTCCAAGATCGTTGCCATCGTGGCCGAGGCCAAGCCCGACGGGGGTCTGGAAGTGGTCGGCATGGGCAGTCACCCGTCTAGAGGACTGAAGAAGGGCGTCGTGGTCAACATCGAGTCGACCGTGACCGCCATCCAGCGCGCACTGGAGGAAGCCGAGCTGATGGCCGACTGCAAGATCAAGGACGTCTACACCGGCATCGCGGGCAGCCACATCAAGAGCTTCAATTCGCACGGCATGGTGGCCATCAAGGATCGCGAGGTCTCGCAGCTCGACGTGGACCGCGTCATCGAGACGGCGAAGGCGGTGAACATCCCGACCGACCAGCAGATCCTGCACGTGCTCAACCAGGAGTTCGTGATCGACGGACAGGAAGACGTCCGCGAGCCGCTCGGCATGGCCGGCGTGCGCCTCGAAGTGAAGGTGCACATCGTGACGGGCGCGGTGTCCGCGGCGCAGAACATCCTGAAGTGCGTGCGCCGCTGCGGTCTGGAGGTGCGGGATCTGATCCTGCAGCCGCTGGCCTCCGCGATGGCGACGTTGTCCGAGGACGAGAAGGATCTCGGCGTCGCGATCGTCGACATCGGCGGCGGTACGACGGACATCGCCGTGTTCACGCAAGGCGCGATCCGGCATACCGCCGTGATCCCGATCGCCGGCGATCAGATCACCAACGACATCGCCATGGCCCTGCGCACGCCGACGAAGGATGCGGAGGAGATCAAGCGCCGCTACGGCTGTGCGCTGAGGCAGCTCGCGAACCCCTCGGAGATGATCGAGGTGCCCGGCGTCGGCGACCGGGGCGCACGCCTGATGTCGCGCCAGACGCTGGCGGAGGTGATCGAGCCTCGCGTCGAGGAGCTCTATTCGCTGGTCCAGGCGGAGCTGCGGCGCAGCGGCTACGAGGATCTGCTGTCCTCCGGGATCGTCATCACGGGCGGCAGCGCAGGGATGCAGGGCATGGTGGAACTCGGTGAGGAAGTCTTTCACATGCCGGTGCGGCTCGGCGTGCCGAACTATCTCGGCCCGCTGGCGGAGGTGGTCCGCGGGCCGCGCTATTCCACGGGCGTCGGGCTGTTGATGGCCGCCCATGAACAGCAGCAACGCCGGGAGCTGGTGAAGCTGTCGTCGGGCAGCGTGCAGCAGGTGTTCGCACGCATGCGGGAATGGTTCGCGGTCAATTTCTGACCGCGCGGGATTTCAGTCGGAACGGGTGCTGGTTTTCAATTTGCGAGAGGAGGCGGAAAACATGTTCGAGATCGTCGATACCCAACCCCAGGAAGCCGTGATCAAGGTCATCGGCGTGGGCGGGTGTGGTGGCAACGCCGTGGATCACATGATCGACCAGGGTGTCGATGGGGTCGAGTTCATCTGCCTGAACACGGATGCGCAGGCGCTCAAGCGCAACCGCGCGCCGCGGATCATGCAGCTGGGCACGGGTGTGACGAAGGGACTCGGTGCCGGCGCGAACCCCGATGTCGGTCGCCAGGCCGCCATCGAAGATCGCGAGCGGATCGTGGAACTGATCGAAGGCGCGGACATGCTGTTCCTGACCGCAGGAATGGGCGGCGGAACCGGCACGGGCGCTGCGCCCATCGTGGCGGAAGTGGCCCGCGAACTCGGCATCCTCACGGTGGCCGTCGTGACGAAGCCGTTCACGTTCGAGGGCAAACGCCTGCGCGTGGCGCAGACCGGCCTCGAGGAACTGAGCCGCAACGTCGATTCGCTGATCGTGATCCCCAACGACAAGCTCATGGCGGTGCTGGGCGAGGACGTGTCGATGCTCGACGCGTTCAAGGCGGCCAATGGCGTGCTCCACGGGGCCGTCGCCGGCATCGCGGAAGTCATCAAGTGCCCCGGTCTCGTGAACGTCGACTTTGCCGACGTGCGCACCGTCATGTCGGAGATGGGGATGGCGATGATGGGCTCGGCCCTGGCCGACGGTGCGAACCGCGCTGCCGAGGCCGCCCGTCAAGCGGTGGCGAGCCCGCTGCTCGAGGACGTGAATCTGGCCGGCGCGCGTGGCGTGCTGGTGAACATCACCGGAAGCACGAACCTCAAGATGAAGGAAGTCCATGAGGTCATGAACACGATCAAGGCGTTCACGGCCGAAGATGCCACGGTCATCGTCGGCACCGTGATCGACGAGACGCTGGGCGACAGCCTGCGTGTGACGATGGTGGCGACGGGGCTGGGGAGCCCGGTCAACCGGCAACAGACGAAGCCGTTGCAGGTCATCAAGACGGGCACGGACAACGTGCCGATCCCGGTGGAGCCGAACTATGGAGAACTCGACACGCCTGCCGTCATCCGGCGCCGCAATCGCGACACCGTGGAAGCCATGAAGCAGTCCGGGATCGAGACGCTGGACATCCCGGCATTCCTGCGCAAGCAGGCCGACTGACGCGCTTGCTGGAAGGAATAGGCACAACCGGCCGGCTCCGCCCCGCCCGGTTGTGCTAACCTCCTTGCCCCACCCGGCCTACATCCGCCCCACTCCGCGAGACACGCGACTTCGCCAGACATGCTGAAGCAACGCACGCTCAGGAACGTCGTCCGCGCCACCGGCGTCGGCCTTCACACCGGTGAAAAGGTGCTGATGACGGTCCGTCCCGCGCCGCCCGACACCGGAATCGTGTTCCGCCGGGTCGATCTGCCGGCGCCCGCCGATATTCCCGCCGGACCTTACGCGGTGCATGACACGCGGCTGTCTTCGTGCCTCGAGAAGGACGGCGTACGGGTCGCCACGGTCGAACACCTGATGTCGGCCCTCGCGGGGCTCGGCATCGACAACGCCTTCGTGGATCTGACCTCAGCCGAAGTGCCCATCATGGACGGCAGTGCGGCGCCGTTCGTCTTCCTGTTCCAGTCGGCCGGCATCGACGAGCAGGCGGTCCCCAAGCGGTTCATCCGGGTGCGCGAGCCCGTGGAAGTCCGTCAGGGCGACAAGTGGGCACGGCTGGACCCGTACGACGGCTTCCGGCTCGAGTTCTCCATCGACTTCAAGCACCCGGCCTTCGATGCGTCCGGAAACCGGGTCGTGGTCGATTTCGCCGAAACCTCCTATGTGAAGGAGGTGAGTCGCGCCCGGACGTTCGGATTCATGCACGAGGTGGAAAGCATGCGGTCCCAGGGCCTCGCCCTCGGCGGCAGTCTCGACAACGCCATCGTGATGGACGAGTACCGGATCCTCAATGCGGATGGTCTCCGGTACGAGGACGAGTTCGTCAAGCACAAGGTGCTCGATGCGATCGGCGATCTCTACCTGCTGGGACACCCGCTGATCGGCGGCTTCGTCGCCCACAAGTCCGGCCACGCGCTCAACAACGCGCTCCTGCGCCGACTCCTGGAAGAGTCCCGAGCCTGGGAATATGCCGTGTTCGAAGAAGCCTCCCAGGCGCCCAGCTTTGCCCGCCTGCAGTTGCAGACCGCCGCCTGACGCCCCGTCGCCTCCTCCCTCCCCCGGGGTCGATCGTCCATGCTGATGCTCCGAATCGCCGGATTCGTCGTGGTCATCACCCTCGGCACCTGCTTCGTCCTGTACTTGATGAAACGGGACCGGCGGTACCTCCGCCTGGCCGGTCAGATCCTCCGGTACAGCGTCATCCTCGCGGCCATCGTCATGGCGTTCTACGTGCTGGAGCGCCTCGTCCTGGTCGTCTGAGATCGGCGGCCGTCCTGCCGATCGAGCAGCCGCCGCAGCGCGGCGCCGACGTCGGTTTCGGCCAGGCGATCGGCCAGGTCCCCCAGGCTTTCGCGGGCGGCATCCGACAGGATGGCCCGTTTCGGTGCCGGCGCTGGTTCGGGTGCTCTCGCCCGCACCTCGACACGGATGTCGGAAACGTCGAGTCCGCGCGCCTGCAGGCACGCCACGACCCTGGGCGCCACCAGACGCAGCCTGTGGGCCATGGCGCCGTGCTGCGCGATGCAGACCCAGGTCGACCCATGAATGTTGGCGAGCGCTGCGTCCGGCACCAATGCCGGCGGAAGGCAGGCCCGGAGATGTGCGGCAGCCTCTGCCAGCCGAGCGGCATGGACCGCCGCGGGGGTGGCTTCGCCCAGGCGCGCCAGCCAGTGCGAAACCGGCTGCGGACGAGGGCGCCGGCGCGGGTCCTGGTTCATGGTCGTATGGTAATATCTAAAGGATTCATCGAATTCCGTGCGAGGGGTGAGGACGCAGGTGCTCACCCCTCGATGCATTTTGTCGGCGTCCGCCACCGTACCCATTCATGATCGCGAAACTGCTCAAAAAAGTATTCGGGAGCCGCAACGACCGGCTGCTCAAACGCTACATGCAGACGGTGCGCGCCATCAACGCGCTCGAACCCCAGTTCCAGCAGTTGAGCGACGAGGCGCTCCGCGCCAAGACCGCGGAATTCAAGGAGCGGGTCGCCAAGGGGGAAACCCTCGATCAGATCCTGCCCGAGGCATTTGCGACGGTCCGCGAAGCCGGCCGCCGCGTGCTCAACATGCGGCACTTCGACGTCCAGCTCGTCGGCGGCATGGTGCTCCACGACGGCAAGATTGCCGAGATGCGTACCGGTGAGGGCAAGACGCTCGTTGCGACGCTTCCCTCGTACCTGAACGCGCTGAACGGCAAGGGCGTCCACGTCATCACGGTCAACGACTACCTGGCCACGCGCGATGCCGCCTGGATGGGGCGCATCCATACCTTCCTGGGTTTGACCGTGGGCGTCAACCTGTCCTATCAGGAACTCGGGCAGGAGGATCGTCAGGCGAAGAAGCGTGAAGCCTACGGCGCCGACATCACGTACGGCACCAACAACGAATTCGGATTCGACTACCTTCGCGACAACATGGTGTACCACACGAGCGAGCGCGTTCAGCGCAGCTTGCCGTACGCCATCGTGGACGAGGTCGATTCGATCCTGATCGACGAAGCGCGCACGCCGCTCATCATCTCCGGTCAGGCCGACGACACGAGCGAGCTCTACATCAAGGTCAACACGCTCATCCCGTATCTGGACCGCGTCAAGGAGGAAGACGGTCCCGGCGATTTCACCGTGGACGAGAAGGCGCACCAGGTCCTGCTGACGGAGGCAGGCCACGAGAAGGCCGAAGACCTGCTGGTGAAGGCAGGCGCCTTGTCCGAAGGCGGCAGCTTGTACGACGCCGTGAACATCCATGTGATGCATCACCTGTATGCCGCGCTCCGGGCACACGCGCTGTTTCACCGGGACCAGCACTATGTCGTCCACGACGGCGAGATCATCATCGTCGACGAGTTCACAGGCAGGCTGATGCCGGGACGGCGCTGGTCCGACGGTCTGCACCAGGCGGTGGAAGCGAAGGAAGGGGTGGCCATCCAGCGGGAGAATCAGACGCTGGCGTCGATCACCTTCCAGAACTACTTCCGGATGTACGGCAAGCTGGCCGGGATGACCGGGACCGCCGACACCGAAGCCTACGAGTTCCAGCACATCTACGGCCTCGAGACGGTCATCATCCCGACGCATCGTCCGATGGTCCGCCAGGACCGGATGGATCAGGTCTACCAGACCGAGCGCGAGAAGTTCAATGCCGTGATCAAGGAGATCCGCGTCTGCCACGAGAAAGGCCAGCCGGTCCTCGTTGGAACGACATCGATCGAGAACTCCGAGCGCCTCTCCAAGCTGCTGGATGCAGACAAGCTCTCGCATCAGGTGCTGAACGCGAAGCAGCACGCACGCGAGGCGCAGATCGTCGCTCAGGCGGGACGTCCGGGCATGATCACCATTGCCACGAACATGGCCGGCCGAGGGACGGACATCGTCCTGGGCGGCAATCCCGAAGCCGACATCCTCGCCATCGAATCGCAGGACGGTCTTTCCGACGAGGACAGGAAAGAGCGCGTCGGGAAGCTTCGCGCCGAGTGGCAGGAACGGCATGACGCGGTGGTCCGGGCGGGCGGACTGCACATCATCGGCACTGAAAGGCACGAATCGCGGCGTGTCGACAATCAGCTGCGCGGTCGCGCCGGGCGCCAGGGCGATCCCGGATCGAGCCGGTTCTTCCTGTCACTCGAAGATTCCTTGCTGCGCATCTTCGCCGCCGATCGGGTGAAGTGGGTGATGGAGAAGCTCAAGATGCCGGAGGGCGAAGCGATCGAGTCGCCGCTCGTCACCCGGGCCATCGAGAATGCCCAGCGCAAGGTCGAGGCGCGCAACTTCGACATCCGCAAGCAGTTGCTCGAGTTCGACGACGTTTCGAACGACCAGCGCAAGGTCATCTATCAGCAGCGCAACGAGTTGCTGGAGAGCACGGATATCTCGGAAACGATCACGGCCCTGCGCGTAGGGGCCGTGGGCGACATGGTCCAGCAGCACGTGCCGGCGGAAAGCGTGGAGGAGCAATGGGACATCTCCGCGCTCGAGGCGCTGCTGGAAGCGGAACTCGGCGTCCAGTTGCCCGTCCAGCAGTGGCTGAAGGACGACGAGAAGCTCGACGACCAGGACATCCGTAACCGGGTGATCGAGGCCGTCGGCAAGCACTACGCCGACAAGATCGCGACCATCGATGCGGAAGCCTGGCATTCCTACGAGCGCGGCGTGATGCTCCAGAGTCTCGATGCCCATTGGCGCGAGCACCTCTCGGCGCTGGATCACCTGCGGCAGGGCATCCATCTGCGCGGCTATGCGCAGAAGAACCCGAAGCAGGAGTACAAGCGAGAGGCGTTCGAGCTCTTCTCGCTCCTGCTGGAGACGGTGCGCAACGAGGTCACCCGGCATCTCGTGCTCGTGCAGGTGCGTTCGCAGGAGGAGATGGCGCAGGCGGAAGAACCCGTTCACCTGTCCGATGTCCGCTATCAGCACGCCGACTACGACGAGGCACTGGCCGAAGCAAACGCGGACCGGAAGGCCGAGCCGGTGCGCGCGGCCGACAAGGTCGGCCGCAACGACCCGTGCCCCTGCGGTTCGGGCAAGAAGTACAAGCACTGCCACGGCAAGCTCAACTGAACTGACGCCGTGACGGGCGACGGGCGGGCGATTCCATCGCCCGACCCGGGGACCTCGCCCGCGTCATGGCGCACGACGAGGTTCCCCGACCCATGCCAGTCAATCTGTCCGCCCCCTCTCCCGACAGTCTCCATCCCGTCGCCGGCGTCGAGTTGGGCTTTGCCCGAGCCGGCATCCGCAAGGCCGATCGCCGCGATCTCATGCTCATGCGCTTTGCGCCGGGCACCCGCGTGGCCGGCGTGTTCACGCAGAACAGTTTCGCCGCCGCACCGGTGCAGATGTGCCGTCGACACCTGTCGGCCGGTCGTGAAATGCGTGGGCTCGTGGTGAATGCCGGCAACGCGAACTGCGGCACCGGCGCGGTCGGCTTGCAAGCCGCCCGGCGAACCTGCGAGGCGGCTTCGCGTCTGCTGAACTGCGACCCCGAGCAGGTTCTCCCGTTCTCGACCGGCGTCATCCTCGAACCGTTGCCCGTCGACAAGATCGAAGCCGCCTTGCCGGCCTGCGCCGCCTCGTTGGACGCGGCGAACTGGGCGGATGCAGCGAGCGCCATCATGACCACGGACACGGTTCCCAAGGGGGGGTCGGGCAAGGCGATGCTCGGCGGACGGGAAGTCACGGCAACGGGCATCGCAAAGGGTGTCGGCATGCTGCAGCCGAACATGGCGACGATGCTGGCATTCGTCGCCACGGACGCGGCCGTCTCTCAGTCTGTGCTGCAGCGCCTCGTGCGGGAAGTTGCCGATGGATCCTTCAACCGCGTCACGATCGACGGAGACACGTCCACCAATGATTCCTTCGTGCTCATCGCCACGGGATCGAGCGGTGCTGCCGAGGTTGCGGACGCCGGCTCGCCGGCTTACGACGCGCTCAAGGCGCTCCTGCTTCGGGTCGCGTCGCCGCTGGCCCAGGCCATCGCGCGGGACGGCGAAGGGGCGACCAAGTTCATCACCGTGCGCGTGGAGGGGGCGAGGGACGAGTCCGAAGCGCTGCGCGTCGCGCGCTCGATCGCGAACTCCCCTCTGGTGAAGACGGCGTTCTTCGCGTCCGATCCCAATCTCGGCCGGCTGCTGATGGCGATCGGCAATGCCGGCGTCACGTCACTGGACACGGCCGGCGTGAACCTGTGGTTGGGTGACGTCCAGGTGATCGATCGGGGCGGGCGGGCAGTCACCTATCGCGAGGAAGACGGCGCGCGCGTCATGAAGCCGGCGGAAATCGAGGTGAAGGTCCATCTCGGCCGCGGGGAGGCCGCGACCACGGTGTGGACCTGTGACTACTCCTACGACTACGTGAAGATCAATGCCGAATACCGCACGTAAGATCGCACCGACGGTGTCGACGCCCCTCGAGCAACTGCTGGCGCGCGGCACCCAACTCCTCGATCGCATCGAACCGCTCCTGCCCGCGGCTGCACCGGTTCCCGATTTCGCTCGCGACGTGGCGTTCCGCTGGCGTCGTCGCGGTGCCGGTGCCGCCCTGCATCCCGTGCAGCACGTGCATCGCGTGCAGATCAAGGACTTGAAGGGGGTCGAGACCCAGTCGCGACTGATCGACGACAACACCCGCCAGTTCGTGGAAGGTGTCCCAGCCAACAACGTGCTGCTCACCGGTGCCCGCGGAACCGGCAAGTCCTCGCTGGTGAAGGCGGTCCTGAACAAGTATGCAAGCCGCGGACTCCGGCTGATCGAAGTCGAGAAGCACGACCTCGCGGATCTGCCCGAGATCGTCGACATCGTGGCTGACCATCCGCAGCGCTTCGTCGTCTTCTGCGACGACCTGTCGTTCGAAGCCGACGAACCCGGCTACAAGGCATTGAAGGCCATCCTCGACGGGTCCATCGCTTCCACCTCGGAGAACCTGCTGGTGTACGCGACCTCCAATCGCCGTCACCTGATGCCCGAGTACATGAGCGAGAACCTCGAAACCAAGTACATCGGCGAGGAGGTTCATCCGGGCGAGACGGTGGAGGAGAAGATCTCGCTGTCAGAACGATTCGGTCTATGGATCTCGTTCTACCCGTTCGACCAGGACCACTATCTCGACATCGTCCGGCACTGGGTTTCCCGCCTCGGCGTCACGCCGGACGACGAAGATGCCATGCGCCTCGAGGCGCTCCAGTGGGCCTTGCAGCGGGGCTCGCGCAGCGGCCGGGTCGCCTGGCATTTCGCGCGTGACTTCGCGGGGCGGCACCTGCTGGCGGCCACGCGCAAGGCGACGAAATCACGGAAGTGAACGCGGCGTCCGACGCCTCTCCGACTCGCTGGATCGAGGTGGCTGCGGCGGTCATCGAGCGCGATGACGGCGCCTTTCTTCTCGCGCAGCGGCCGGCCGGCAAGGTCTACGAGGGCTGGTGGGAGTTTCCCGGGGGCAAGGTGGAAGCCGGCGAGCCCGTGTCGGCCGCCCTGGCCCGCGAACTGGAGGAGGAACTCGGTCTGCACGTCGAGGCGGCGTTCCCCTGGATCACCCGGACCCATCGCTACCCGCACGGCAACGTCCGACTGCGCTTCTTTCGCGTCGTCCGCTGGCACGGGGAACCCCATGCACGGGAGGGTCAGGCGTTCGCGTGGCAAACGCTGCCGGCGCTGACCGTGGACCCCATCCTGCCGGCGAATGGACCCATCCTGAAGGCGCTCGGACTTCCGCTCTTCATGGGCGTTTCCCAGGCCACCCTTCTCGGGACTCAGCGGTGGCTCGAACGCCTCGAGGCGTCCATCGCTTCCGGCTTGCGATGGGTCCAGATCCGCGAGCCTGGGTGGACACCGTCGGCCCTGGAGGCCCTTGCACGCGAGGCTGTCGATCGGATGCATCCGGTGGGCGGACGGGTCGTGGTCAACGGAAACCGGGACGTTGCGCGCGCAGTCGGCGCAGACGGCGTCCACCTCAGTGCCCGCGCACTCCGCGATCTCACCGAGCATCCTCCTCTGGATCTGGTCGGAGCTTCCGTCCACGATGCGAATGAACTTGCGCTCGCGGAGGCGCTCGGGGTCGACTACGTCGTTCTGGGGCCGGTTCGGGAAACGGCGAGTCATCCGGGGGCGTCCGGCATCGGCTGGGCGAAATTCGCGTCCCTCGCTGCCGGTCGGCCGTTCCCTGTCCTCGCGATCGGCGGGCTCGACCATGCCGATCTGGACGCCGCAAGACAGGCCGGCGCGCACGGCATCGCCGCGATCCGCGGCGCCTGGCAGACCGGCTGAAGGCGCGCGTGACGGGCGGTGTCAGGCGTCGGTCGGATCGGTGTCCGGGTCCGGCGCTTCGACCGGGATTCGATAGCCGCCTGTGGCCCACTCGCCCAGGTCGATCAGCTTGCAGCGGTGAGAGCAGAACGGACGCCAGGGATTGGACGGCCCGAAGATCGCCGGCCCGCTGCACTGCGGGCAGCGGACCTGACGTTCGGGTTTCGGAGACTCGTTCATGGCGACCTGCCGGACCGCGAGGCAGCGATCGTCAGAGATTGCAGTAGGTAACGTCGAAGCTGACGTTGTCTTCGTAGGTCCGACCGCGCTCCGCGCCCTGGGCATGGGTGAAGCGCACGTTCAGTGCGTACTTGTTCGCGCTGACTTCCGGGACGCAGGGGTAGGACTCGTCCACCGTCACGCGCAGCATCTGCGCCAGCCGGCCCCCCATCATCTGCTGGAACACGCCGTTGGACGCCGTGGCGGGCGATGACTTGCCGCTCTCTCGCAGGAGCTTGAGGACGATGCGCGTGCCTTCCTTCAGGGGCGCGAACGGAGCCGCCCAGCGCTGGATGTCCGCACGACGGCCGGCGGCCCCCTGATGCAGCCAGTAGTGATACGAGGGGAGATCGAACTGGCAGACGCCGCCCGGGATTCCCGACCGCTGCCGGATACCCATCAGCCATTCGTTCTCGCGCAGTTCCTGACCGGTCTTGCCCGACGCTGCGAAGAGGCTCGCATTGGCGCGATCGATCTCGCCGAGCACCTGGTCCAGGGCATCCGACGAAATGGCGGGATTGTTGCGGAGGGCCTCCAGGTGCTGGCGCTGCCGCTCCAGTTCCTGCATGACTTCGGACTTGAGGTCGGCACGGCCCGCGATCTCGAGGATCTCGAACAGCGTGACCACGGCCGCGTGATGTTCGCGCGCTTCGTCCAGGTCTGCGAAGAAGTCGAGCTTGCCGTGCAGGTCTTCCAGTCGCAGCAGAGTCCTGACGCGTTCGTTGAGCGGGAACTCGTAGCTGATCACAGCGCGCCTAGAGAGAGATATTCACGAAAGTATCGGCCAAACGGGTACACAAAGTAAACATGCCGACGTCACGTTGCGGACGCGGCGAATGCCAGATATCTGCGGTGCAGCGCAGCGACCTGGGGTCCGAGGCCTTCCCGAGGGCCGTCGTTGTCGATGACGTCGTCCGCAGCCGCAAGTCGGGCGTCGCGCGAGGCCTGGGCGGCGAGGATGCCGAGGACGGCATCGCGGGTCAGTCCGCTTCGGGACATGGTGCGCTGGATCTGCGTTTCCGGCGCGCAGTCGACGACCAGGACGCGGTCCACACGATCCCGATAGCCCGCGGATTCCACGAGCAGAGGCACGACCAGGATGACGTAGGGGCCGGTGGCCGCGGCGATCTCGCGGGTCGATCGGGTGCGAATCATCGGATGAAGGATCGATTCCAGCGCGCGGCGCGCGTCGGGGTCGGCGAAGGCGAGGGTCCGCATCTGGGCGCGGTCGAGGCGGCCATCCGGGGCGACGACGGCGTCGCCGAATCGCTCGCGGATGGCAGGGATCGCTTCCCCTCCAGGAGCCGTCAGCGCGTGGGCGATGACGTCGGTGTCGACGACCGAGGCACCCAGTGCCCGGAACAGTTCCGCGGCAGCCGACTTGCCCGAGCCGATGCCGCCGGTCAGGCCGACCAGGAAGGGCATGTCAGAGGATCGACAGCCAGTACCGATTGATGTCCTTCCCCCACAGCAAGGCAAGCACACCCGCCGCTGCAAGGTAAGGCCCGAAGGGGATCGGTGTGCCCCTTCCGTGCCGCGCGAACACGATCAGCGCGATGCCCACGCCGGCCCCGACGACCGACGACAGCAGGATCACCGAGGGCAGGGCCTGCCATCCGAGGTAGGCGCCGATGGCGGCGAGCAGCTTGAAGTCGCCGTATCCCATGCCTTCTTTGCCGGTGAGCAGCTTGAAGCCCCAGTAGACGGACCAGAGCGCGAGGTAGCCGGCGGCAGCCCCGATAACCGCGGTGGGAAGCGGCACGAACGTCTCGTTCAGGTTGAACAGCAGCCCGAGCCAGAGCAGCGGCAGGGTGATGTCGTCGGGGAGGAGCGTCGTATCGAGGTCGATGAACGCGGCGGCAATCAGTGCCCAGACGAACGCGAGGGCGCCGAGCAGCGGCAATCCGAACCCGAAGCGCGCGGCGAGATAGCCGGAGAGCACTCCGGTCAGCAATTCGATGATCGGGTATCGGGGGGAGATGGCCGTTCCGCAGCCTCGGCACTTTCCGCGCAGCGCGAGCCAGCTCAGCACCGGGACGTTCTCCAGCGCGCTGATCCTGTGCCCGCACGCGGGGCAGGCCGATCGCGGCACCACGAGGTTGTATCTGACCGCGGGCCCGGCAGCGGTCTCGCCGCGCAGTTCCGCGCACTGGATCTGCCAGTCGCGCTCCATCATCTTCGGCAGTCGATGGATCACCACGTTGAGGAAGCTGCCGACCATCAGGCCCAGGAGGGTGGTCGCGGTCACGAGCGTGCCCGGCGACTGCTGCAGCAATTCGATCATGGCGAGGGCGGAGGGAAGTGCAACGGCCCGCTTGAACGGCGGGCCGTTGCAGGGGGTGGGCTAGATGGCCTGACCCATCTTGAAGATCGGCAGATACATGGCGACCACCATGCCGCCGATCAGGGTGCCCAGCACCACCATGATGGCCGGCTCCATCAGGCTGGACAGGGCGTCGACGGCGTCATCCACCTCTGCTTCGAAGAAATCAGCCACCTTGCTCAGCATCGCGTCGAGCGACCCGGATTCCTCGCCGATCGCCACCATCTGGACGACCATGTTCGGGAACACCTGCGAGTTCTGCATGGACACCGTCAGGCTCGTGCCGGTGGACACCTCGTTCTGGATCTTCCGCGTCGCCTCGAAGTAGACGTAGTTGCCGGCAGCACCCGCCACGGAATCGAGCGCTTCGACGAGGGGCACACCGGCCGCGAACATCGTGGACAGCGTGCGGCTCCAGCGTGCGATGGTGGCTTTCCGGATCACCGGTCCGAACACGGGAATCCGCAGGAACAGGCGGTCCAGCGCCATCTGCATTTTCCGCGACCGCTTCCAGGTATAGAAGAAGAACCAGATGCCGCCCCCGATGACACCGAAGATCAGATACCAGTACTTCACGAAGAAGTCCGAGATCGCCATCACGAACAGCGTGGGCCCGGGGAGATCGGCACCGAAGCTGGTGAACAGTTCCTTGAACGCCGGGATGACGAAAATCATGATCACCGCGGTGATGATGAAGGCCACGACGATGATCGAGATCGGGTAGAACAGCGCCGACTTGATCTTGCCCTTGATGGCGACGATCTTTTCCTTGTAGGTCGCCAGCCGGTCCAGCAGGCTGTCGAGGATACCGGCCTGTTCGCCCGCCTGGACCAGGTTGCAGAACAGGTCGTCGAAGTAGAGCGGGTACTTGCGGAAGGCGGTCGTCAGGCTGTTGCCGGTCTCCACCTCCATCTTGATGTCCATCAGCAGCTTGGAGACGGCGGGATTCGCGTTGCCCTTGCCCACGATGTCGAAGGCCTGCAGCAGCGGCACGCCCGCCTTCATCATCGTGGCCAGTTGCCGCGTGAAGAGCGTGATGTCCTTCTCGGTGATCTTGCCGCCGCCCTGCCGGACGCGCTTGACTTTGACGACTTGGATGCCCTGGCGGCGGAGTGTGGACTTGACCACGGCTTCCCCGGTCGCGCGGAGATCGCCGCGAACCATCTTGCCCTGCTTGTCGCGCCCTTCCCAGGAGTAGCTGAACTCCTTGATCGCCTGCTTGGTGCGTGCCGCGGCGGTGGCGGTTGCCATGTGCGATGCTCCTGCCCGAAAGGGTTACTCGTTCGTGACCGCCTCGATTTCTTCGAGGGACGTGAGGCCTTGCTTGACCTTCAGCAGGCCGGACTGGCGCAGGTCGCGGATGCCGTCGCGTTGAGCCTGGTCGGCAATGTCGATGGCATTGCCGTTCGTCATGATGATGCGGTTGATCTCGTCGCTGATGGGCATGACCTGGTAGACCCCGACTCTACCTTTGTAGCCGGTATTCTTGCATACCTCACACCCGACGGCGTGGTAGGGCACCCAGGTGCCGTCGATGTCGCTTTCCTTGAAACCCGCGCGCAGCAAGGCTTCCACGGGGATGTCCGCCGGTTGCTTGCACTGGCTGCACAGTCGTCGGGCGAGCCGCTGGGCGGTGATCAGGATCACGCTCGACGCGATGTTGAACGGGGCGATGCCCATGTTCAGCATTCGGGTCAGGGTCGTCGGGGCATCGTTCGTGTGCAGCGTCGACATCACGAGGTGACCGGTCTGGGCCGCCTTGATGGCGGTCTCCGCGGTTTCGATGTCGCGGATCTCACCCACCATGATGATGTCCGGATCCTGCCGCAGGAACGACTTCAAGGCCGCCGCGAAGGTCAGTCCCGCCTTCTCGTTGACGTTCACCTGGTTGATCCCGGGGAGGTTGATTTCCGCCGGGTCCTCGGCTGTCGAGATGTTGATGCCCGGCTTGTTGAGCAGGTTCAGGCACGTGTACAGGGACACCGTCTTCCCCGAGCCGGTCGGACCGGTCACCAGGATCATTCCGTACGGGCGGCCGATGGCGTGCAGCAGGGCCTCCCGCTGATCGGCTTCGTAACCCAGCGCATCGATGCCGAGGGTGGCACTGGACGGATCGAGAATCCGCATCACGATCTTCTCGCCGAACAGTGTCGGCAAGGTCGAGACACGGAAGTCGATCGCGCGTGACTTCGACAGCACGATCTTCATCCGGCCGTCCTGCGGCACGCGCTTCTCGGAAATGTCGAGTTTCGAGATCACCTTGATGCGGGAGGCGATCTTCTCCTTGATGGCGAGCGGCGGCTGGGCGATCTCGTAGAGGACGCCGTCCTGCCGGTACCGCACGCGATAGTACTTTTCGTACGGTTCGAAGTGGATGTCCGACGCGCCGGCGTTGATCGCGTCGATGAGGATCTTCTGGATGTATTTGACGACCGGGGCATCGTCGATGTCGATGCCGGCGGAATCCGGTTCGGGTTCGCTGACTGCCTCCGCCAGTTCGGCACCCATGTCTTCCGCCGAGACGAGCGTCGACAGCGAAGTGTCGCTCGCCTGCAACACCTTGGCGAGCAACGTGCCGAGCTTGGTGTCTTCGACGACGATGGGGTCGACGAGCAGCCCGGTCTGGAACTTGATCTCGTCGTAGGTCGTGCGGTGGGTCGGATCGGAGAACGCGACGAACAGCCGGTTGCCGCGCTGGAGCAGCGGCAGGACCTTGCGGTTCGCCATCAGCTTCTCGTCGATCAGCTTGGTCGGCAGGAATTCCGGATCGATCGACGACAGGTCGAACAGCGGGAATCCGAAGGTCTGCGAGGCGAACTCGGCGATCTCGAGTTCCGAGAGCTTCTTCTTCGCAATGATCTGCTCGATGAACCCCACCCCGGCGGCGGTGGCGTCCGCCTGGAGCGCCTCGGCATCCTTCTCGGTCAGGCGGCCCTTCTGGACCAGGGCCCGGGCGAGCCCGGACAGACTGCTTTGGGGATTGGCGGCCACGCTTGGGACGAAACGTTGATTCCTGGCAGGCGGACCGGGACGGGCCACCCTCGCTCAGCCCCGGCGGGGCTATTCGGTCTCTTTCGGCACGAGACGGACGGACTTTACGACCCGGTCCTGGATCTGGACGATTTCGAGAGGTTGGCCAGCAAGTTTCATGCTTGTGCCCGGCTCGGGGATGTCCTCGAAGTGCTCGAGGATCAGGCCGTTCAGTGTCCTCGGGCCTCCGAGCGGGAACTGGGTTCCGAAACGGCGATTCAGGTCGCGCAGGAGGCTTGCGCCTTCGACGATGAGCGAGCCGTCGGGTTGCGCGGCATAGCTGCCCGAGGCGGCCATGGGCGACTGCGTCGTGAACTCCCCGATGATCTCCTCCAGGATGTCTTCGAGGGTGACGAGGCCCAGCAGCTCGCCGTATTCATCCACCACGAGACCCAACCGCTCCTGGTGCTCCTGGAACTGCTGGAGCTGGGTCAGCAGGGGCGCGCCCGCCGGGACGAAATACGGTTCGCGCAGGATCTTCCGCAGGTGCTCGCGTTCGTCGCCGTCGATCTCGCCGATGTTGAGGAACTTGCGGACGTGCAGGACGCCCACGATGTTCTCGATGCTCTGCTCGTAGACCGGGATGCGCGTGTGGTTGGACGTTCCGATCCGGTGGCGCAGGTCCTCGGGATCACTGTCGATGTCGAGGGCATCGATCTGGCTGCGGGGGACCATGATGTCGTCCACCGTGGCGGTTTCCAGATCGAACAGATTGAGCAGCATGTTCTGGTGCTTCTGCGGCAGGAAGTTGCCGCCCTCCAGGACCAGTGTGCGCAGTTCCTCCAGCGTCAGCTTGTGCGGAACGGCGTCGGCGCCGGTCTTGAGGCGCAGCAGCCGCAGCAGCCCGCTCACGAAGAGGTTCACGAACCAGACGATCGGATAGGCCAGCTTGAGCAGAGGCGTCAGGACGAAGGCCGCCGGAAAGGCGATGCGTTCGGGATAGGTGGCGCCGATCACCTTCGGCGTGATCTCGCTGAAGACCAGGATGATGAAGGTGACGACGAGCGTCGCCGCGGACAGCGCCAGCTCCGACTCACCGAAGAAGCGGAAGGTGAGATACGTGACGAGCGACGCCGACGCGGCATTGATGAGGTTGTTGCCCAGCAGCACCACCCCGAGCAGCCGATCGGGACGGGCGAGCAACTGCGACGTGCGGCGCGCCCCGCGGTGTCCGGTCTTGACCAGATGCTTCAGCCGATACCGGTTCAATGCCATCATGCTGGTTTCGGCGATCGAGAAGAACGCCGAAACGACCAGGAAGACGGCCAGGGCGATCAGCAGCGTACTGGTGGAGATCTCGTCCAACGGGCAGATCCGGTCGGGGGACGCGGGACGTCAGCGGCCCAGCAGAACTTCGAGGACGAACTTGCTGCCGATGTAGGCCAGCACCAGCATCAGAAAACCGGTCATGGTCCAGCGCAAGGCCTTGCGACCCCGCCAGCCCCAGCGCATCCGGCCGACCAGCAGCGCCCCGAAGACGAGCCAGGACAGGATCCCGAAGACCACCTTGTGCGTGAACTGCAGCGGCTTGCCGAACACGGTCTCCGAAAACAGCATGCCCGAGGCGAGCGATGCGGTCAGCAGCAAGAAGCCGAGCGCGATGATGCGGAAGAGCATCTTCTCGAGCGCGAGCAGGGGCGGGAGGTTGCGCAGCAGCGGCGGCAGCGCACCGCTGTGCAGACGCTTCTCCACGATGGCCATGAGCAAGGCATGGAGCGAGGCGATCGTGAACAGGCTGTACGCCAGGATCGACAGCGTCAGGTGCACCCGGAAGAACGGCGTGTTCGCATTGGGCAGCGGGCGCACCGAAGGCAGGATCGCCGGCATCAGTGCGGCCACGGCGGCCACGGGGATCACGAGCGCCTGCAGGCTCTCCATCCGGTACACGAAGCTGCCGGCCCAGTAGATGAGCACCGACATCCAGACGATCGCCGACAGTGCTGCGCCCACGCCGAAGGACATGCCCGCGCCCGTGAAGATGTCGCGATACAGCAGCCACGACTGGAGGCCGAGCGGCACGAGCACGGCGAGGCGCACCCACGAGAAATACGACGCCGGGGTGGGTCCATTGGCGCGCCACAATCCGCGCGCGAGGAACGCGCCCAGAGCGGCGTAGAGAACAGCATTGAGACCGTAGGCTAGAATCGAAGGCATGTCGCAGCGGCACGAAGCGCGCGAATCGAGCGGCGATTATACGCGCCGCCTCTGGTCCACCCCGATCCTCTCTTTCCCCGGTTGCATTCCATGCTCGAAGGCCTGACCCAACGTCTCTCCGGCGTCATCAAGACCCTGCGCGGCCACGCGCGCCTGACCGAAGCCAACGTGCAGGAAGCCTTGCGCGAAGTTCGGGTCGCGTTGCTGGAAGCCGACGTCGCCTTGCCGGTGGTGCGCGACTTCATCGGCCGTGTGAAGGAGAAGGCGCTCGGTCAGGACGTGATCGGCAGCCTGACCCCCGGGCAGGCCCTGGTGGGGGCCGTCTACGACGAGCTGACGCAGTTGATGGGAGGCGCCACGGCCGGTCTGAATCTCGCGACCGTCCCGCCGGCGACCGTGCTCATGGCGGGCTTGCAGGGCGCGGGCAAGACGACCACCTGCGGCAAGCTGGCGCTGTTCCTGAAGGGACAGAAGAAGAAAGTGCTGATGGTGTCGTGCGACGTCTACCGCCCGGCCGCCATCCAGCAGCTCGAGCTGCTGGCGCAGCAAGTGGGTGTGGATTTCTTCCCGTCGGACGTGTCGCAGAAGCCCGTCGACATCGCCCGGGCCGCCCAGGACTGGGCACGAAGGCACTACCACGACGTCCTGCTGGTCGACACGGCCGGCCGGCTCGCGATCGACGAAGAGATGATGCGCGAGATCCGCGAACTGCACGCGGCCGTGGTGCCGATCGAAACGCTGTTCGTGGTCGATGCCATGCAGGGACAGGATGCCGTGAACACGGCCAAGGCGTTCGGCGAGGCGCTGCCCCTGACCGGTGTCGTGCTCACCAAGCTCGACGGCGACGCCCGAGGCGGTGTCGCGCTTTCCGTGCGTCACGTGACGGGCGCCCCCATCAAGTTCCAGGGCGTCGGCGAGAAGGTGACGGGCCTCGAGCCGTTCCATCCCGACCGGATGGCGTCCCGGATCCTCGGCATGGGCGATGTCGTTTCGCTTGTCGAGGAGGCCCGCAAGGGCATCGATATCGAGGAGGCCGAGAAGCTCGCCAAGAAGGTCAAGTCCGGCAAGGGCTTCGATCTCGAGGATTTCCGCAGCCAGCTTCTTCAGATGAAGAAGATGGGCGGGCTGTCGGCCCTGATGGACAAGTTGCCCGCCGAGCTCAGTCAGGCGGCCAGCGCGGCCGGTGGCCAGATGAGCGACAAGGTCGTGGGCCGGACGGTCGGCATCATCGACTCGATGACCCCGCAGGAACGGATCAAGCCCGAACTGATCAAGGCTTCCCGCAAACGTCGCATCGCGGCCGGCGCCGGGGTCACGGTCCAGGAGGTCAACCGGCTGCTCAGCCAGTTCGAACAGATGCAGAAGATGATGAAGATGATGTCCAAGGGTGGCCTCGCCAAGATGATGCGGGGAATGAAGGGCATGCTGCCCGGCATGCGTTGATCCCCCGGTCGGCGGGAAGCGTCTCGGCGGCGTTCTCTCCCTCGACCACGGGCACGGAACCCCGGGCAGTCCCGCTGGTCCCCTCAGGGGGTGGGCTAGAATCCCGTCCCCGTCGCCGTTCCTCCCTTCACTCCAAGAGGCTTCCCCATGCGTTTCATCGTTGCCGTCATGCTCGCCTTGTGCACGCTGGCGGCCCAGGCCCAGGACTACTACCGCGAAAAGCGCTGGGCCGATCAGATCCTGCCGGGGTTGATGGTCGGTGAAGCCGTCTGGATCACCCAATCGAACGAACACAAGTTCCTCGGGCTGTGGACCGAAGCCCAGAATGCCCGCGGAGCCGTGATCCTCGGTCATGGCCGGGGCTGGAATCCGGACTTCGAGCTGTACGGGGTCATCCGGGTCAAGCTGGCGGAGCAGGGGTATTCGACCCTGTCGATCCAGTTGCCCGTGCTCGGGGGGGGCGCCAAGATCGGCGACTACATCCCGACATACCCCGACGCCGCCGAGCGCTACGACCTGTCGGCTGCCTGGCTGAAGGCCAGGGGCTACCGGAACATCGCCATCGTGTCGCACAGCCTCGGGGCGACCATGGCCAACCAGTACCTGATCAACGTCAAGCGCACGGACGTCAAGGCGTGGGCCTTCATCGGAATCATCAACGGACTGGAGGAGATGTTCCGCATCAAGATCCCGGTCCTCGACGTCTACGGCGGCAAGGACTGGGAGATCACGCAGGTGGGCGCCTCCGAGCGACTCAAGCAGATTTCCAAGATCCAGCGTTCCCGGCAGGTCGTGGTGCCCGATGCCCTGCATTTCTTCGAAAAGCGCGAGGACGAACTGGTCAAGGTGGTCGTGGAGTTCCTGGACGACGTGTTCAAGAACCAGCCGGAGCCTGCCCCACGCTGAATATTCCCGCGGATTGCCTTGCCAAGACCTCCTTCACATGGCTAGAATTCACGCCTTTTTTCTCAAACCGTTAGGAAATTCCGATGGTTGTGATCCGGCTTGCACGGGGCGGCGCCAAGAAGCGGCCCTTCTACAACGTGGTGGTGGCCGATTCCCGCGAGCCCCGCGACGGACGATTCATCGAGCGCGTGGGGTTCTACAACCCCGTGGCGCCCGAGGGCGACATGAAGCTCCGGCTGAACGTCGCACGCGTGACCCACTGGGTCGACAAGGGCGCGCAGCCTTCGGACACCGTCAAGCGCCTGGTCAAGCAGTTTGGCAAGTCTGCCGCTGCCGCCTGAACGGCTGGTGGTCATGGGGCGCGTCGCCGCGCCCTTCGGTGTCAAGGGATGGGTGAAGATCCAGCCCTTCACGGCTGAGCCGGACGCCCTGTGCGCCTACGACCGCTGGTGGGTGCAGGAAGGGGCCGACTGGCGCGAAGTCGAGGTGTTGGAGAGTGCAGGCCATACCGCCTGCGTGGTTGCCAAGCTGAATGGCATCGAGACGCGCGAGCAGGCCGCGGTCCTCAGAAGCCGCGAGGTCGCCGTCCCTCGGGATGCCCTTCCGGCGGCCTCCGACGACGAGTATTACTGGGTCGACCTCATCGGCATGAGTGTCCGCAACCTCGCGGACGAGGCGCTGGGCCGGGTGGAGTCGATGATGGACAACGGGGCGCAGAGCGTCCTGGTGGTCCGCGGCGAGCGGGAGCACCTGATCCCCTTCGTCGAGCACTACGTGCGGAACGTGGACCGGTCGACCGGTCGGATCGTGGTCGACTGGGGGCTGGACTACTGATTGAAGCAGTACGACGCGGTCACGTTGTTCCCCGACATGTTCGAGTCCGTCACGGGCTGGGGGGTGACGGGACGGGCGCGGGATCAGGGGGCGTACACGTTCGTCGCCTGGAATCCGCGGGATTTCGCGGCCAATGCGTACCGGACCGTGGATGATCGCCCGTACGGGGGCGGCCCCGGGATGGTGATGATGGCCGATCCGCTGGCCCGGGCGATCCGGGCCGCGAAGCAGCGTCAGGCGAGTTGCGGCGTGCGGCAGACGCGGGTCGTGTACCTCTCGCCGCAGGGGCGTCCGCTGGATCACGCCCGGGTCGAGCGCCTGGTGGCTTGCGAGGGACTGGTGCTCCTCTGTGGCCGGTACGAGGGCGTGGACGAGCGGCTGCTGGCGCGCGAGGTCGACGAGGAAGTCTCGATCGGCGATTACGTGCTGTCCGGCGGCGAATTGGCAGCGATGGTCTTGCTGGATGCCGTGATCCGGCAGTTGCCGGGCGTGCTCGGCGATGCCGAGTCGGCGAAACAGGAGTCGTTCGTGCAGGGGCTGCTGGACTGCCCGCACTACACGCGACCGGAAGTGTACGAGAGCGAGCCGGTGCCGCCGGTGCTGATGTCCGGTCACCATGCCGACATCGAGCGGTGGCGGCTCAAGCAGTCGCTGGGGCGCACGTGGTTGCGGCGCCCCGAGTTGCTGGAGAACAAGGTTTTGACGACCCGGGAACGGGCACTGCTGGACGAGTTCCGGCGGGAATACGAATCAGGCGAGGCTTAAGGAGCGCAACATGAATGTGATCGCACAGATCGAAGCCGAAGAAATCAAGCGGCTGGGCAAGAAGATTCCGCGGTTTTCTCCGGGCGACACGGTCATCGTGAACGTCAACGTGGTCGAAGGCGATCGCAAGCGTGTCCAGGCCTACGAAGGCGTGGTGATCGCGAAGCGCAACCGCGGCCTGAACTCGTCGTTCATCGTCCGCAAGATCTCGTCGGGCGAAGGCGTCGAGCGCACGTTCCAGACGTACTCCCCGCTGATCGCCTCCATCGAAGTGAAGCGCCGCGGTGACGTGCGCCGCGCCAAGCTCTACTACCTGCGCGACCGTTCCGGCAAGTCCGCGCGTATCCGCGAAAAGCTCGGCATGAGCAATGCCGACAAGGCGGATGCCGCCGCGGCCGCCGCTGCGGCTGCTGCTGCAGCGGAAGGCGCAGCGAGCTGACCGGTCCCGCGACCCGGCTTCCTGCAAGAAGCGGCTCATCCGAGCCGCTTTTTTTTCGCGGATCCGGTCGAGACCCGTTGCTACAATCGGCCGGCCTCCCGCTTCGAGACGACACCCCTGCCATGAGATTCCTGTCCGCGCTGCGCCTCGCTGCCGCCGCCGCATCGTTGCTTGCCTCCGTCGCGTCCGCACAGTCGCCGGTCACGCTGTCCATCGGATCCGGCAATACCGGCGGCGTCTACTACCCGCTCGCCGGCGGGCTGGCACAAGTGCTCACGCGCCACGTGGCCGGCTGGCAGGTCACGGCGGAAGTCACCGGCGGCTCCATCGACAACCTCAAGCTCGTCGGCACCGGCAAGGCGGAACTCGGACTCTCGATGGCCGACGCCGCCTGGGATGCCTACACGGGTCAGGACAAGTTCGCCGGCCGCAAACTGCCGCTGCGGACCCTGATGGTGCTGTACCCGAACCGCATGCACGTGGTCACGACCGAGGCCATGGGGATCGCCACGATGAAGGATCTCGACGGCAAGCGTGTCTCGCTGGGGTCGCCCGGCGGCGCGACCGAGGTCCTGGGCATGCGCGTGCTCGAAGCGTACGGCGTGCACGACAAGATCAAGCGCGAGCGCCTGTCCGTGAACGAAGCCGTCAACGCCATCAAGGATCGCAAGCTCGATGCGTTCCTGTGGGTCGGTGGCGTGCCGACGGCTGCCGTCACCGATCTCGCGGCGACCCCCGGCGTGCGGATCCGGCTGCTCGATCACGGCGACGCGGTCGACGCGTTGAACCGCAAGTACGGTCCCCTCTACAGCCGCAGCGCGATCCCGAAATCGATCTACACGGGCATGACCCAGGACGCGAGCAACGTGAACGTCTGGAACGTGCTCGTGGTCAACGCCTCGATGCCCGACGATGTCGCCTACACGATCGTGAGGACCGTCTTCGAGCACAAGCCCGAGATGGTGGCCGTGCACAAGGAGTTCGCGACGCTCTCGCTCGACTACCAGTCCAAGGGCGCATCTCCCATTCCGTACCATCCCGGCGCCGCCCGGTACTTCGCCGAGAAGGGCGTCAAGTCGCTCCAGTAGCGGACCCGCGCTGTGGCACTCGAACCTCAGGACAGCGTCGCGGTTGACGCCGAGCGTCTCGCCGCCGCGGATCGATTCGTCGAGGAGGAGGAAGGCGCTGCCCATCGCCTGCGAGGCCCGCTGGGGCACGGCCTGACGCTGGCGCTGGCGGCCACGTCGGCGTTCCATCTCTACGCCGCCTTCGAGATCGTCAGCGCCCCCTGGCTGCGCGGCCTGCATGTCGCCCTCATGCTGTCGCTGCTGTTCCTCACGCTGCCTGCCGGGCGGCGCTTCCGCGACCGCGTGATGCCCTGGGACTGGCTGCTGGCCGCCGCGACCCTCGCGTGCATCGGCTGGCTGCTGCACGACTGGGATGCCATCGCCGAGCGCGCCACCGAGCCCGAGACCTGGGACATCGTCACCGGGACGGTGCTCGTGCTCCTCGTGCTCGAAGCGGTACGACGCGCATCGGGGTGGGTGATGCCTGCCGTTGTCGGTGCCTTCATTGCGTACGCGTTCGTCGGACCATGGCTGCCCGCGCCGTGGACGCACCGTGGATATTCGCTCGACCGTCTCGTGGGCCACATGACGATGACGATGGAAGGCATCTTCGGCGCGCCCATCGATGTCTGCGCCACGCTCATCGTGCTGTTCACCATCTACGGCGCCGTGCTGCAGCAGTCGGGCGCCGGCAAGTTCTTCATCGATTTCTCGCTCGCCGTGATGGGGCGCAAGCGCGGTGCGCCGGGGCGTGCGGTGGTCCTCGGTTCGTTCCTGCTCGGCGGTCCGTCCGGCAGCGGCGTCGCCACCACCGTCACGCTCGGGTCGGTCGCCTACCCGCTGCTGCAGCGTGCGGGTTACTCCAGGGAGGACGCCGGCGGTCTGCTCGCGGCCGGCGGTCTCGGTGCGATCCTCTCGCCCCCCGTGCTGGGGGCGGCGGCCTTCCTGATCGCCGAATTCCTGAAGATCTCGTACCTCGACGTGATCCGGATGGCTGTCATCCCGACGCTGCTCTACTACCTGTCGCTGCTCGTGATGGTGCAGCTCGATGCGCGCAAGCACGCGGCCATCGAAGTCGACGTGTCGCAGCAGCGCCCGCTCGTTCTCCTGAAGCGGCACGGCTATCACTTCGTTTCGCTCGTTGCGGTCATCGGATTCCTCGTGGCGGGTTTCTCCCCGATGCTGTCGGTGTTCTGGGCGACGGCGCTGGCCGTCGGGGCGAGCTTTCTGAGTCGCGAGACTGCACTGATGCCGAAGCGGCTCGTCAATGCGCTGGCAGAGGGATCGAAAGGCGTGCTCGGGGTTGCGGCCACGTGCGCTGCCGCGGGCATCATCGTGGGTGTCGTGACGCTGACCGGCCTCGGACTCAAGTTCAGTGGCATCGTCATCGATTACGCGGACGGCAGCCGTGCCCTCACCGCGCTCTACACCGGGCTGCTCGTGTGGATCGTCGGGCTCGCCGTCCCGGTCACCGCGTCGTACATCATCTGCGCCGTCGTCGCGGCGCCCGCGCTCGTCCAGGTCGGCGTTCCCGAGTTCGCGGCCCACATGTTCATCTTCTACTACGCCGTCCTCTCCGAGGTGTCGCCCCCGACCGCACTCTCACCGTTCGCGGCGGCGGCGATCACCGGCGGTGATCCGTACCGCACCACCCTCGCCTCCTGGAAGTACACGTTGCCCGCGTTCGTCACGCCGTTCATGTTCGTGCTCGCACCGGAGGGGGTCGGTCTGCTGTTGTCGGGAGACCTGCTCAACATCGTGCTCGTGTCGCTCACCGCGGTCGTCGGCATCGCGGCGCTGGCCGTCGGAGCGCAAGGCTGGCTCCGCGCCCGGCTGACGCTGGCCGAGCGCGTGCTGTTCCTCGCGTCGGGTCTGCTGCTCGCCTGGTCCGCCCCCTGGAGCGACGGAGTCGGCGTGGTGCTGGGCGGTGTCGCCCTCGTTTTCCACTGGCTGCGCACGCGCGGCGCCGTCGTTGCGGCCCGATGACCTGGGACGCCTGCATCGAGGCACCCTTCGGACGGCTGGGCGTTCGCGTCCGGGACGGGCACGTGGTGCGCATCGAGTATCTGCCGCCGGGTGACGAACGGGTCGAGCCGACGGATCCGCTCGCCCGCGAGACCTGCCGCCAGTTGCGCCGCTACCTGGAGGATCCCGCCGCGCCGTTCGATTTGCCGATCGCGCCCGAGGGCACGGACTTCCGGCAGCGCGTGTGGCGGGCCCTGATGCAGATTCCCGTCGGGACGGTCATCACCTACGGCGAACTCGCGAAGCGTCTCGGGACGAGTCCCCGACCCATCGGCGGCGCGTGCGGATCCAATCCCGTGCCGCCCGTCGTGCCGTGCCATCGCATCGTCGCGGCGCATGGACTCGGCGGATTCATGGGCGCCGTCGACGGTCATCCGCTTGCGGTGAAGCAGTGGCTGCTCAAGCACGAGGGCGTCCTGCCCTGAAGGCCGTCGACGACCCGATCGTCGACGCCTTCTGCGACATGCTGTGGCTGGAGGATGGCCTGTCGCGCAATACCCTCGACGCCTACCGCCGCGATCTCAGGCTGTTCTCGATCTGGCTGGGAGCCACCCATGGCCGCACCTTGGTGGAGGCCGGCCACGGCGACCTGCTGGGGTATCTGGCCCACCGCTTCGAGCATCGTGCGAAGGCCTCGTCCGCCAGCCGGCTGCTGTCGACCCTGAAGCGCTTCTACCGGTGGCAGGTGCGCGACGGCAAGCTCGCGACCGATCCCACGCTCAACATCGACGCACCGAAGCTGCCGCGCTCGTTACCGAAGAGCCTCACGGAGGACGACGTCGATCGGCTGCTGTCGGCACCGAACGCCGCCGACCCGCTGGGGATGCGCGACCGGGCCATGCTCGAACTGCTCTACGCCACCGGCCTTCGTGTCACCGAACTCGTCACGTTGCGTCAGATCCAGGTGAGTCTCGATGCGGGCGTGTTGCGCGTGATGGGCAAGGGCTCGAAGGAGCGACTCGTGCCCATCGGCGAGGAGGCCATCGACTGCATCGAGGCGTACCTGCGCGCGAGTCGGCCGATCCTGCTGGCCGGCCGGCAGAGCGAGGCCCTGTTCGTGACTCAGCGCGGCACGGGGATGACCCGACAGATGTTCTGGAACCTGGTGAAGCGCTACGCACGCGAGGCCGGCATCGCCAAGCCCATCTCGCCGCACGTGCTGCGTCACGCCTTCGCGACCCATCTGCTGAACCACGGCGCCGATCTGCGCGTCGTTCAGATGCTGCTCGGTCATTCCGATGTGTCGACGACGCAGATCTACACGCACGTCGCCCGCGAGCGGCTGAAGCAACTGCACGCGAAGCACCATCCGCGGGGCTGACGCGTCGCGACAGCGGCCGCGGCGCACCCATCGAATGCTGACGGACCCGCCCGTCAGCCGATGCCCGAGAGGGTCCGGATATCGCTGTCGGTGAGTCCGAGCGACAGCGCGCACTGGACGATCTCGCCCCAGCTCGTCGCGTCGATGGGCGTGCCGTTCGCCGTGCGCTGCGTGCGCATCTCGCGTTCCGGTTCACCGGGAACGCGCACGCGATCGAATCCCGCGGCAGCCGGAGTCGAGTACACCCACTCGATGACCCGCTCGGTCTCCGACGCGTAGGTCTCCGCGCCGCCGAGCCTTGCCGGATCGATCAGGATGCTGAGCATGTTGTTGTCGATCGCCTCCCAGTCCGTACGACCGGGAATGGTCCCCGCGCCGCTCAACCCGCCCGCGAGCAGTTCGCAGAGAAAACCGAGTCCGTAGCCCTTGTGGTCGCCGAACGGCAGCAGTGCCCCCAGCGGCTGCGTCCACATCACCGACGGATCATTCGTCGGATGGCCTTCCGGATCGAGGAGGTTGTTGTCGGCGACTTCGACGCCTCGCTTCCACGCCACGCGTGTCTTGCCGTGCGCGATGCGCGACGTGGCGAAGTCCAGCACGATCGGATGCGTACCCGGGCGCGGGAAAGCGATGCAGATCGGATTGGTCGAGAAACGCGCCCGGCTGCCGCCCCAGGGCGCCACGAGCGGCGGGCGGCCGATCACGTTCACGTAGTTCATCGAGACCAGCCCCGCGGCGGCGGCTTGTTCGCCCCAGTGACCGATGCGGCCGAGGTGATGCGTATTGCGCAGGCACATCACGGCGGCGCCGAGCTGCTTCGCGCGGGCGATCGCGATGTTCATCGCGTCGTAGCCCAGCACCTGCCCGAGGCCCATGCCGCCGTCGAGCGTGATGAGCGCCCCGGCGTCCAGCACCGTGGTCAGCGTCTGCTCCGGCTTGATCACCCCGCGCTTCGCCACAAGGATGTACCGCGGGATCATGCCCACGCCGTGGGAGTCGTGCCCGCTGAGATTCGAGAGCACCAGATGGTCGGCGGCCAAACCGGCGTCGCGGGCGTTCCAGCCGGCGCGCTCGAAGATGGCGCGGACCAACGCTTTCAGAGGGGCGGGGAAGACGTGAACATCGGGTGCAGGAGACATGGTGGGGTCGTGGAAGAAGGATCCCCGCGATCGTAACGCAATCGTGTGGCACGGCTTGTCGAGCGAGGCCCCCGCAGGCATGTCCGACGGGTCTTCGCTCGGCAACTTGTCCGGTCAATCCAAATCCACTACTGGAGGTCCCGTTGAAGGCGGACAGATCGATACAGGCTCAACGCATTGTTGAGTTGTGCCGGCGAACGCGCCATCGGCTGGTCAGTTCTCTCGCAAGCGCACATATATGGGCGCCGTTGGCGAGCCGTCCGGCGCTTGCTGCGCTCTGACATCGAGATACGACTGGCTCTTTACCAACTCACCAAGCTTCTTCTTGCCGTAGTTGCGTGCGTCGAACTCCGGATTGGCTTTGGTGATCAAGTTGCCCACAGCACCAAGAAACGCCCAGCCGTCATCGCCCGCCGCGGCGGCAACAGCTCCGGTCAATATGGGTTTGAGCGGAGCCTGTCCGGATGTCGGTGCCGCAGTGGGCTCGGAGGCTGCTCGCAGGATTTCGGTGAAGATGAAGCGATTGCAGGCTGCGACGAATGGCTTGGGTGTCTTCTTTTCACCGAATCCGTAGACCAAGTGCCCTGATTCGCGGATCCGCGTGGCCAGACGCGTGAAGTCGCTGTCCGAAGAGACCAGGCAGAATCCATCGACGCGACCGCCATGGAGCAGATCCATCGCGTCGATGATCAGCGCTGAATCCGTCGCGTTCTTGCCGGTCGTGAGACGGAACTGCTGGATGGGTTGTATCGCGAGCGTGTGCAGGTGTTCTTTCCACCCGTTTAGATTTGTCGTCGTCCAGTCGCCATAGGCTCGCCGAACGGTGGCGGTGCCATAACGGCCGATTTCAGCCATGAGTTCAGCGGCGACTGAAGGCTGGGCATTGTCTGCGTCAATGAGTACTGCCAGACGATCAGAATTGAAGTCTGCCATGGCGGTAGCGTGAGTGCTCGAATCGAGGGATCGGCTGAACCAGAACAGCCACAGCGCGCTTTGCCGTGACCATCTCGTCGACGCTGGAGCGATTGGTACGTCAAAGGCTACCCCAAAGCCGATAGTGCCCGCCAGTCACAGGCGGAATTCGAGCGCGCTCAGCGGCTCGGTCCGGAGAGGCCCCCTGGGGACCCCGCTTGCTGCGGGAGAAGGTGTCCCGGAAGCGGCGTAACCTCAGTCCGCCGACTTCTCCACCTGCACCAAACAGTCGTAGAACGTCGCGCCGCGGCCCAGGTCGGTGAGCGCCTGGGAGGTGACCTCGTTCGCGTTGCGTCCGTCCGGCGACAGCTTCTTCCACCAGATCGACTGCGCGACGACCACCCCCGCACGGGCGCTTTCCGTCACGCGCGCTTTCAGCGTGAACGCGCCGCGATCGTTGAAAATGCGAACGCTGTCATCGGACACGATCCCGCGGGCCGCCGCGTCGGCGGGATGGATCTCGAGGCGCGGTTCCTTGTCCACCGCGCGTGCGAACGGCAGATTGGCGAAGGTCGAATTCAGGAAGTGTCGCGCGGGCGGAGAGATCATCGCCAGGGGGTAGCGCGCCGCGAGGGTCGGGTTCGACGCCGGATTCTCGATCGGAGGCGTGTAGCCGGGGAGCGGATCGAGCCCCATCTTCCGGGCGGACTCGCTGTAGAACTCGCATTTCCCTGATGGCGTCGGGAATCCGCCTTCCGCGAAGGGGGCCCAGCGCTCGGGGACATTCAACCGCTGCCATCCCGTCTGCTTGAGGCGGTCCCAGCCGATGCCGGCCATGCGCGGATTCGACGAGTGCAGCGCCTGGCGTGCCACCGTCTCGTCGTCGTCGTCGAAGCAGGCGTCGGTGAAACCCATGCGTTTCGCGAGCAGGCGGAACACCTCGGCATTGGGTTTCGATTCGCCCACGGGCGCGATGGCCGGCGAATTGGCGAGCACGTAGAGGTGGCCGTAGCTCTTGTGCACGTCGAACTGTTCGAGCTGTGTCGTGGCGGGCAGCACGATGTCGGCGTAGTCGCACGTGTCGGTGAGAAAGACGTCGTGCACGACCGTGAACAGATCAGGCCGCGAGAAGCCGCGGACCACCTGGTTCGAATCCGGCGCGACGGCCACGGGATTCGAGTTGTAGACGTACAGCGCACGGACGGGCGGGTCGGCATCGAGCAGGGCATCGCCGATTGCACACATGTTCAGCTTTCGCGGCGTGCCGCGGATCAGGTCGGGGCGCTCCAGCGTCGCATGGTCGAGCGCGTAGAAGCCGGAGGTTCCGAGCAGGATGCCGCCGGCGGGCTCGCGCCAGGCACCCGTCAGTGCGGGCAGGCACGTCACGGTGCGTACCGCCATGCCGCCGCCGTGGTGGCGCTGCAGGCCGTAGTTGATCCGGATGGCGCCGGGTGTTGCCGTGGCGTATTCGCGCGCAAACGCCGTGATGGTGGCGGCATCCACGCCGCAGATCGAAGCGGCGCGCTCGGGCGTCCACTCGGCGACACGTTCGCGCAGGGCATCGAACCCGAGCGTGTGTTCGGTCACATAGTCCCGATCGTGCAAGCCTTCGCCGATGATCACGTGCATGACCGCCAGTGCGAATGCCGCATCGGTGCCGGGCATCACCGGAATCCACTGATGGCACTTCTCCGCGGTCTGGTTGCGCCACGGATCGATGCAGATCAGCCTGGCGCCGCGCCGCTTCGCTTCCTGACAGCGGGTCCAGAAGTGCAGGTTCGACACGACGGGGTTCGCGCCCCAGATCACGATGAGCTTCGCGTCCACGACCTGTTCGGGGTCCATGCCCACCGAACCGCCGAGCGTGAGCGCGATGCCCGCGCTGCCCGCCGCGGAACAGATGGTGCGTTCGAGCAGGGAGGCGCCCAGCCGGTGGAAGAACCGCCGGTCCAGGGAGGCGTAACTCAGCATGCCCATGGTGCCCGCGTAGCTGTAGGGCAGGATGCCCTGCGGGTCGTCGTTGGCAATGGACCGGAAGCGCGCGGCGATCGTGTCGAGCGCTTCGTCCCAGCCGATGCGTTCCCAACGCCCCTGTCCCGGTCCCTTGGCGCCGACGCGCTTCAGCGGATGCAGCACGCGATCCGGGGCGTAGACGCGGTCGAGGTAGCGGGCCACTTTCGTGCAGAGCGTGCCGTCCGTGAAGGGCATGTCGCCACCGCGCACCTCGACGGCAACCCCGTTCTCGACAGTGATTTCCATCGCACACGTATCCGGGCAGTCGTGCGGACAGGCGGCCTTCACGATCGTGCGGAGGCCCGCACGCAGATCATCGGTTCCCAAGACGGACTCCCGTGGTGGACGACGCGGCAGCCGTGACTGTACCGCGGGCGACCGGCCTCGTGCGACCGCCTGTCGACGACAGAACAGAAACCCGCAGTCGCGGACAACAACTACTCATCTTTCATCCGGTCGTCGTCTCGTTCCTTGCCGGACTGGGCTTCCGCCGGCGGTTCCGCGGCGACGGTGTCGTCTTCCATCTGATGATCGGCAGCCTCGTCGCGCCCGGACTGGTGCTGGGCATCGGCATGCGGTTCCAGTTCTTCGGGTTGGAGCCGTCGTGGACCGGTTCCGCGCTCGATCTGGGCGCGACCCGCTGGCAGACCATCCGCTTCGTCGTGATCCCGATCCTGCTGCCGGGTCTCGTGGCCGTGGCCCTGCTCGGCTTCACGCTCTCCTACGACGAATTCCCCCGCACGCTGCAGACCTCCGGGTCGCTCAACACGCTGCCGGTCGAGATCTGGACGATGACGCTCAACGTCACGTCCCCGTCCCTCTATTCGCTCGGCACGGTGACCACCGCCGTGTCGTTTCTCATCATCGGTCTGTGTCTCGGGTCCATCGCCCGGATGCAGAAGCGGCGTGCGGCGCGAACCGCGGGCCGCTGAATCTCGGAGTCGAGGCATGGCGGGCAAGGGCGGCGATATCGAGCTGGCGGGGTCTACAAGCAGTTCGACGGCGTGACGGCCGTGGACGGCGTCAACCTGAGGGTGCCCGACGGGGCCTACTGCTGCTTCCTCGGGCCGTCCGGCTGCGGCAAGACGACGATCCTGCGGATGATCGCGGGCCACGAGGATCCGACCGGCGGGGAGATCCTGATCGGCGGCGAGAACGTCGTCGGCCTGCCGCCGGTGTCGCGTCGCACCGCGATGATGTTCCAGTCCTACGCCCTGTTTTCCGCACCTGACCGTGCGCGACAACATCGCGTTCGCGCTGCGCGTGCGGGGGCAGTCGAAGCCCGAGCGCCATCGCGCTCGCCGATCTCGTCGTCGTGATGGACAAGGGAAAGATCAAGCAGGCGGCCTCGGCGCTCGACGTGTACGCCCTTCGCAGGGACCGGTACGTGGCCGAGTTCCTCGGCGGCCAGAACGTGCTGTCCGGCAAGGTCACCACCGTCAACGGGGCGACCTTCACGGTTTCCGGTCCGGACAGCGACAGCATCGTCGTCCCGCTGCGCGACGGCCACCGCGTGCGGCACGGTGAGACGGTGGATCTGGCCGTGCGGCGGGACGACGTGCACCTGCGGCGGCCGGAGGACGGCACGCCCGGTCCCGGCTGGAACGCACTGAACGCGAGGGTGCGGGCGGTCGAGTACCAGGGGCTGTACGTGAAGGTCATGCTCGACGCGCCGAGCGGCGAGTTCGTCGCCTACGTGCCCGATCGGGCGTTCCACGAGCGGGCGATACCGGTCGGCGCGATCGTCACCGCGTCGTGGATGGCGGAGCAGTCACTGCGCCTCGCATGAACCCGGGTCCGCCGATCCGCGACCCCGGACGGTGGCCCCACCCAGGAGACCACGGATGCGCATCAACCTCGTCGTCAACGACAAGCCGGTGTCGGCGGACGTTCCGCCCCACGAGCTGCTGTCCGAACTGCTGCGGGAGCGACTGATGCTGACCGGCCGCGGCAACTACGTCTCCGACATCAAGCGGCCCGGCATGACCGTCGGCGTCTTCGTGCGTTCGCCTCACGCGCACGCGAAGCTCGGCACGGTCGACGCGTCCGTGGCGACGGCCATGCCCGGCGTCGTCGCCGTCTTCACCGGTGCCGATCTGGCCGCAGCGGGGGTCGGCGGACTGCCCTGCGCCTGGCCCGTCACCGGCAAGGGCGGCGCGGCCACGAAGGAACCTGCGCATCCGCCCCTCGCGCTCGGCAAGGTGCGACACGTCGGCGATCCCGTGGCGTTCGTGATCGCCGAATCGCTCGTCGAGGCACGCAACACCGCCGAGGCGGTGATCGTCGACTACGAGGAACTGCCGGCCGTGGTCGGCGTCCTCGACGCGTTGAAGCCGGGCGCGCCGGCGGTCTTCGACGACATCCCGGACAACGTCTGCGTCGACTGGGAGATCGGCGACGCCGGAGCCGTCGAGTCGGCCTTCTCGAAGGCGGCGCACGTCGCGCGGTTGAGCCTCGCGAACAACCGCCTGGTCGGCAATCCGATGGAGCCGCGCGCCGCGATCGGCGAGTACGACTACGCGCGCGGCCAGCACACGCTCTGGACGACCAGCCAGTTCCCGCACATCGTGAAACTGCCGATGGGCAACTTCGTGCTGGGCATCGCGCAGCACAAGCTGCGCGTGGTGTCGCCGGACGTCGGGGGCGGATTCGGGGTCAAGCAGTTCCACTATGCCGAGGAGGCGGTCGTCACCTGGTCGGCGGCCAAGCTCGGGCGTCCGGTCAAGTGGGTCTGCGAACGCAGCGAGGGATTCCTGTCCGATGCCCATGGCCGCGATCACATCACCGAGGCCGCACTCGCGCTGGACGAGAACGGGCGGTTCCTCGGGTTGCGCGTGCGGACGATCGCCAACATGGGCGGGTACCTGTCGACCTTCGGTCCCAACATTCCCACCAATCTGTACGGGCCGCTGCTCGCGGGGGTCTACACCACGCCGGCAATCCACTGCGAGGTGAAGGCGGTGTTCACCAACACGCTGCCCGTCGATGCGAACCGGGGTGCCGGCCGGCCCGAGGCCACCTTCGTGCTCGAACGCGTCATCGACGTGGCGGCGATGGAGATGGGCATCGACAAGGCGGAGATCCGGCGCCGGAACATGATTCCGACCGACGCGTTCCTCTACCGGACGCCGGTCGGCATGGAGTACGACAGCGACGACCCGGCGGGCTGCCTCGATCGTGTCCTGGTCTCGGCGGACTGGGCCGGCTTCCCGTCACGCCAGGCGGCATCGGCGGCCCGCGGCCGGCTGCGCGGTATCGGTCCGGTCACGTACGTGGAGGCGTGCGGACTCGCCCCTTCGCGCATTGCGATCCGCCTCGGCGGGCGCGGCGGCCTGTTCGAGAGTGCAACCGTCCGCGTCCATCCCACCGGCCAGGTGACCGTCCTGATGGGAACGCACAGCCACGGCCAGGGGCACGAGACCGCCTGCACGCGGATCGTCTGCGACAGGCTGGGCATTGCGCCGGAGAACGTGGAGATCGTCTACGGCGACACCGACCGGGTGCAGTTCGGGCTCGGCACGTACGGATCGCGCTCCGCGGCCGTCGGCGGCTCGGCGCTCGTCAAGGCGACGGAGAAGGTCATCGTGAAGGGCCGCAAGATCGCGGCGCACATGCTGGAGGCGGCCGAGGAGGACATCGCCTTCGAGGCGGGCGTGCTCCGCGTGGCCGGCACCGACATGCACAGGACCCTCCAGGAGATCGCGCTGTCGGCGCACTTCCCCGCCGACTACCCGCTCGAGATCCTCGAGCCCGGTCTCGAGGAACAGGCCTTCTACGACCCGGTGAACTTCACCTTCCCGTGCGGCGCCCACCTCGCGGAGGTCGACATCGATCCCGCGACCGGCGTCGTCGAACTGCTGAGCGACGTGGCCGTCGACGACGTGGGCACGGTGATCAATCCGATGATCGTCGACGGTCAGATCGTCGGCGGCATCGTCCAGGGCGCCGGGCAGGCCCTGATGGAGGACTGCGTGTACGACGAATCCTCCGGTCAGCTCCTGTCCGGTTCGTTCATGGACTACTGCATGCCCCGGGCGACCGACCTCCCGCCGATCCGGGTCGAGACCCATGTGACGGCCTGCACGCACAACCCGCTCGGCGTGAAGGGCTGTGGCGAACCGGGAACCATCGCCTCGCCGGCGACCGTCATCAACGCGATCGTCGATGCGCTGGCTCACCTGGGCGTGCGTCACGTCGACATGCCGGCCACCCCCAACCGCATCTGGCGGCTCATCGGCAACGCCGGCTTCGCGGCCCGCTGACTCCACGGAAGGATCGACCATGAAGACCTTCGACTACCCATGTCCCCGCACCCTGCGCGACGCCGCCGCGTTGCTGTCCGGCCTGCCGGACGCCCAGCTGCTGGCGGGCGGCATGACGCTGATCCCCACGTTGAAGTTCCGGCTGGCGACGCCCGCATCGCTCGTGGATCTCGCGAAGGTGCCGGAACTGCGCGGGATCCGGGTGAGCAGCGCCGGGATCGCCATCGGCGCGATGACCACGCACGCGGAGGTCGCCGCGGCAGCCGAGGTGCGGCAACCGATTCCCGCGCTCGCCGATCGGGCCGGCGCCATCGGCGATGCCCAGGTGCGCAACCGGGGCACTCTCGGCGGTTCGATCGCGAACAACGATCCGGCGGCGGACCATCCGGCTGCCGTACTCGGGCTGGGCGCAGCGGTGCATACGTCCACGCGGGTGATCGCGGCTGACGACTTCTTCACCGGCATGTTCGAGACGGCCCTCGCGCCGGGCGAGATCGTCACCGAGGTCCGGTTCCCGATTCCGGGAGCGGCCGCGTACGAGAAGTTCAAGAGCCCGGCCTCGCGCTATGCGCTGGTCGGTGTCTTCGTCGCGCTCACCCGCGACGGCGTTCGAGTCGCCGTCACCGGCGCCGCACCCTGCGTCTTCCGCGCGCCCGCGATCGAGTCGGCGCTCGCTGAACGGTTCGCCCCCGAAGCGCCGGACGGCCTGCGCCACTCCACCGACGGACTGAACTCGGACATGCATGCCGACGCGGCCTACCGCGCAAACCTCATCGGCGTCCTCGCGCGCCGTGCCGTCGCGCGGATCGCAACGTCGGGCAAGGCCGCCGGATGAACGACGTCGACGCGCCCCCGGAGGAAGCGCCGCGGCCGATCGGGGCGCTCGCCCGACTGTCGGCCGGCGAACGGCTGGCCGGTTACCGCGACCGCCGCTTCTCGCCGTCGGAAGTCATCGAGGAAGTCATCGATGCGCTGTCGGCGACGCAGGCGCGCTGCAACGTCATGGTCACGCCGATGGTCGACGCGGCCCGGGCGGCCGCGCAGGTTGCGACGACGGCGTGGCTGCGCGGCAAGCCGACCGGACCGCTGGCCGGCGTGCCCGTCACCGTCAAGGACCTCATCTTCGTCGAAGGCACGCCTGCGCACGGGGGCGCGCCGTCGCTCGAGGACTTCGTGCCCGCCGCCGATGCGGCTGTCGTCTCGGCGCTGCGCGCGGCCGGCGCGCTCGCTCTCGCAGGCGATGCGCCACTTGCGACCCGCGCGTTCCATGCCCTCGATCGCGTAGTCGCGATGGATGTTGCCCGGCGGCAGCAGCGCGAGCGGCACCGGTTCCTCGAGATGCACGTCGTGCCCCTCGCCGGCCACCCGGACGAGCTGGTGCTGGCCGACGACCTCACCGCCCGAGAAGCCCGGCATCCGCGTCACCAGGGCGATGTCCACCTGGCCGCGCTGCACCAGTTCGCCCCACGGCGTGGACCGGGCGCAGCGCAGTTCCACCCGGATGCGCGGAAACGACTTGCGGAAGAGCGCGAGGATGGACAGCAGCAGGTACGCCGCGTACAGATCGGGGGTGCCGAGCACGACGTGACCCTCGATGTCGGTCGCGGACAGCCGCGCGAGCCGTTCGTCGTGCAAGCGCAGGATCGACTTCGCGTACGTCAGCACCATCTTGCCCTCCTCGGTGAGGACGGGCTTGCGGCTCTCCGGATCGAACCGCGTGCGACCGGTCAGATCCTCGAGCCGTTTCATCTGCAGCGTGATGGCGGGCTGGGTGCGCCCGAGACGGCGCGCCGTTTCGGTGATGTTGCCGGTCTCCACCACGGACAGGAAGGATCGCAGCACGCGCATATCCACACTGAAGAAGGCCATGGCGTGCATCCGGTGATCGCAGGTCGTCCTGAAAACGCAAGAAGCATGCTGTCGGTGTTTCACCGCGGCCTTGGGAGGCACGACACGACGGCGATGGCCGTCGACAGAGGGAAGACGGGCGAGATCCGTCGCTCGCAACGTCATCCCGTGCGTCGACCGGCCCCGATGCGCCGCGACTTCGCGGGCCGTTGCGGTGCGGGCCGGCACCCGGACGGTGCGGTCCGGCGTCGCCGGTCGGCAACGGCAAGGTCGGGGATGTCCGAGCGCCTTGCCGGAATCGCTCGACGCGATGGAGGCGATGCCGTCCGGCACCGGTTACGTGGCCGACCGCGATGTCGCCACTGCGGCATTCCTGAGCGTGAAGCTCGGACGTCCGCTGCTGCTCGAAGGCGAGGCCGGCGTCGGGAAGACCGAACTCGCCAAGGCGCTGGCCGCAGTCCTCGACCGATCGCTGATCCGTCTGCAATGCTACGAAGGGCTCGACGCGAACGGCGCGATGTACGAATGGAATCACGCGCGGCAGCTGCTCGAGATCCGGCTCGCGGAGGCGGGCGGTGAGGCCGCGCGATCGGCGATCGCGGCCGATCTCTACGGCGAGCGGTTCCTGCTGAAGCGTCCGCTGCTCCAGGCGCTGAGCGGCGAGCCGGGGGCCGCCCCCGTGCTGCTCATCGACGAACTCGATCGCGCCGACGAACCCTTCGAGGCTTGCCTGCTCGAGATCCTCTCGGACTTCCAGGTGACGATTTCCGAACTCGGCACGCTGCGGGCGACCGCCCCGCCGATCGTGATCATCACCTCGAACCGCACCCGCGAGATCCACGATGCGCTGAAGCGGCGCTGCCTGTATCACTGGGTCGACTATCCGAGCGCCGACCGCGAACGCGCCATCCTCGAGCGCAAGGTGCCGGCGCTGTCGGCGGCCACCGCGCACGCCGTCGTCGCCTTCGTGCAGCGGCTGCGTTCGCTGGCGCTGTTCAAGCCGCCGGGGATCGCGGAGGCCATCGATTGGGCGCGGGCGCTGCTGGTGTTGACGCAAGGGGCGCTCGATCCCGAGATCGTCGACGCGACGATGGGCGTCCTGCTCAAGTATCGGGAGGACTTCGCCGTCGTGCGCGATGCGGGCATTGCCGCGCTGCTCGCCGACCCCGCATCGTGAGCTTCGTCGCAGCGGTCGCCGACTTTGCGCGGCTGCTGCACGCCCTGGAGGTGCCGATGCCGCCGGATCGGATCGTCACCGCGCTTCGCGCCCTGGAGGCGATCGGCCTGCACGCGCGTCGTGACGTGAAGGCCGCGCTGCGCGCGACCCTCGTGTCGTGCCGCGAGCATGTCGCGCTCTTCGACGTCGCTTTCGATTGGTACTGGCGGGATGCGATCGACGGCCCGGGAACCCGACCGACCTCGGCGCTCTCCGCGCCGGGACCACCCGCCGTGGCCGACCTGCTGCAGGCGCGCGTCGCCGAGGTCTGGAAGCGCTCGCAGGGGATGGCCGACCCGCCGCCGCCACCGCCTGCCGATCAGGCGGAGCGGGATTCGAGCGGGACCGCGTCCGGGATCGAGCGACTGCGCGCGCTCGATTTCCAGCACCTGTCCCCGACCGACCTCGCGCAGATCCAGCGGCGGATCGCCGCGCTGCGAGTCGCGCTGCGTCCGTCGCCGGTTCGACGGTTGCAACGCGATCCGCGCGGCCGGCACATCGACCTGCGCGCAACCTTGCAGGACGTCGCACGCACCGGCGGGGAGAGCCTCCTGCTGTGCCGTCGGGCACCGCAGCGGCGGCCGCCGCCGCTGGTCGTCCTGTGCGACATCTCCGGATCGATGCGGCACTACTCGCTGTCGTACCTGCATCTGGTCCACGCCCTGATGCGCGAACTCGACCGGGTCAGCGCGTTCGTGTTCGGTACGCGACTGACGAACGTTTCCCGCCGCCTGAAGCATCGCGACGTCGAAGTGGCCATGCGTGGGGTCTCGGACGTGGTCGAGGACTTCTCGGGCGGTACCCGGATCGGGCGATGCCTGCACGAATTCAATCGGCACGGGTCGCGGCGGGTGCTCGGCCAGCGGGCGACCGTCCTGCTGATCACCGATGGTCTCGAACGCGACGAGCCCGAGCTGCTCGCCGAGGAGGCGGCGCGTTTGCGACGGTCGTGCCGCCGGCTGCTGTGGCTGAATCCGCTGCTGCGCTACGACGGCTTCGAGCCCAGCGCCCGCGGCATGCGCGCCTTGCTGCCGTCGGCGGACCGCCTGATGCCGGCACACGACTTCGCGAGTCTGGCGAACCTCGTGCAGGCGCTCGCAGCGGAGTGACGCGCGAGGCGCCGTCCTGCGGACGCCGCCGGACTCGGGGCGCCGCAGTCCTCTATCGGGTCCTTGCCCTGACGGTCAACGCTCCTCGCGCCGGTCCGATCGAAACTTGACGGTCGTCAAGACGAGTGCCGAGCGGCCGCCCGTAGGCTCCCGATCGTGGAGCGGATCGGAATGCCGCTTCGGAACGACGTCGGGCGGTTGCGAACGCTCCGGACTCCGATCGCATTCAAGAACAATCGAGGAGGCGCGACATGGGGCGACCGACAAATTCCCGCGCATGGGCGGCCGGCTGGCTGGCGATGGTGCTCGTCGCCATGCCCGCCCGGGCGATCGACATTCACATCGTGTCCGGCAGCACGTGGCGGACATCGGCGGTCGAAGTCGCCGGTTGGGAGACGACGACCTTCGACGACAGCGGGTGGGCGTCGGCGCGCAGCCCTTATCCCGGCATCACCTCGCCCCAGTCCCTGATGCCGGGCACCCTGGCCGAGCCCATCTGGCACGATCCGACGGCCAGCTCGAACGGGATGTCGGGTCCCGACACGGCGTTCCTTCGTTATTCCTTCTCGATCGCGAGCGAGACCGATCTCCCGGTCAACGCCATCGCGTCCGTCAACGCCGACGACGACTATCGCCTCTTCGTCAACGGGCAGTTGGTGCACGAGAACGCCGATGGCGGCAACCCGGATCTCGTGGATCAGGTGGACGTGTCGTCCTACCTGCGGACCGGACTGAACACCTTCGCCGTCATGGCCAGCGACGGGTCGCTCGATCATGCGTACGAGCGCTTCTACGAGCGTGTCCTGTTCGACGCGCATATCCAGACCGTCGCCACGTCCACGCGGCTCAATGGCGTCTCGGTATCGCCGGATGCGATTCCGCCGCTCGTGGCCGGTGACGTGCTGCAGGCGCAGGGTCGGCTCGGTGCCGCGCTCCAGGTGGGCGCGGATGCCAGGATTGTCGGCACGAATCCGTTGCTGGTGTCGTCCCGACTGGGCATGAGCAACGGGGCGGTCGAGATGGCCGTCGGAGGCGCCTTTCAGCTCGGGGCGGCGGCGACCCTCGAGGGACACGGGACCGTCGAGGGCAAGGTGACCAGTGCGGCGGGCGGCATCATCAACGTGAAGGCGGGGAACCTGCGGCTGGGTGCCGCCGCACAGGCGAACGCGGTCGATCTGGACGGCGACATCCAGGTGGAGAAGGCGCGCGAGCTGCAGCTTCAGACGAAGGACACGGCGCGCCTCGGCGGCAGGACCGCGCTGGCCGGCGGCACGGTCAAGGTCGAGGAAGGCAAGGTCGTGCAGCTCAAGCCGGGCGCGCAGGTCCAGGGTTACGGGGGCATGCTCGGCACGATCGCCGGCGCCGTCGGCAGCGCCATCCAGGTGCGAGAGGGTGACCTGACGATCGGCGACAGCGCGAAGTCAGACGCGGTGGCCCACGATGGCGACATCGAGGTCGCCAAGGGCTCGAAGCTGACCGCCGAGTCCCGGACTGCCGCATCCCTCGGGGGGACCGTGTCGCTCGACGACGGCACGCTTCAAGCGGACGGCGGGATCTTCATGAAGGAGAAGAGCCGGCTGACCGGCTCGGGGCAGGTCGCCGGTGGCGTCACGGCGGCCGGCGTGATCGCCCCGGGGCATTCGCTCGGCGAGCTTCACTTCACGAACGATCTCGCGCTGGAGGCGACCTCGCTGCTGGACATGGAGATCGGCCACCACGGCGGCACACCTGACTACGACCGTATCCTCGTGGACGGCGCGCTCGATCTCGGCGGTGCGATCCGGATCTCGCTGACCGGCGGCTATCGTCCGGTCGTCGGCGATGTGATGGACTTCCTCATCGCGGATGTCATCCGGCGGTCGTTCGACAGCATCGAATTCATCGCGCAGGGCGTGACCTGGGTCAGCGAGATCGTGACGCTGGCGGACCAGCGGCAGGCGTGGCGCCTGGCCGTGACGTCCGTTCAGTCCGTCGACGAGCCGCCCGGCCTGCTGCTCGCCGCATTGGCGCTGCTGGCTTCAACCCTGGGAGGGCGCCGCGTCGCTCGGGCGCGGTTCCGGTCCGTCGGGATGTCGCGTCGGTGACGTCGGCCAATCGAGCGCTGCGATGACCGCACGAAAGTCGGGAGACGGCGGGGCCTCGATCCGCAACCGCCTGCCGGATACCGGATGATCGAACTCGAGACGGGTGCACGCCAGCAGCAGACGACGCGAGGCGAAACGCTCCTCGAACAGCCGGTTGTGGCGCGACTTGCCGTAGGTCGTGTCGCCGATGATCGGATGGGACGCGTGTTTCAGGTGCCGGCGCAACTGGTGGCGTCGGCCGGTGAGGGGCGACAGTTCGACGAGGGCGTAGCGGCTCGTCGGATAGCGGTCGACGCACACCGGCAGTTCCACGGCGGCGAGGCGCCGCACACGAGTGACGGCCTGCTGGGCTTCTCCGGCGGCGGGCATCCTCGCGCCCGGCTCGTCGGCAATTCGCGCGAGCGGATGGTCGATGACGAGGTCCGGGTCCGGATGCCCGCGGACGACGGCCAGGTAGCGCTTTTCCACGCTCCCCGCTTCGAACGCCTGGCTCAGGCGCCGGCAGGTCTCGCGGTCGAACGCGAACACCAGGACGCCGGACGTCGGCTTGTCCAGCCGGTGCACGGGGAAGACCTCACGGCCCGTCTGGTCGCGCACGATCTGCAGCGCGAACTGCGTTTCATGGCGGTCGAGGTTGGAGCGATGCACCAGCAGCCCGGCGGGCTTCTCCACGGCGACGAGATGGTCGTCGGCGAACAGGATCGGAAGCATGGGGCGGTGGCTCGGCGTGTCGGCGCCTGTGCGGGCGAGGCTCGCGATGATGCCACCCCGACCCGCCGGCCAGGGAGTCGATCGCCCCCCTCTTGAATCCTGCGCCCCCCACCCCGACCTCCGACCCTGAACCGGTGGCCGGACGTGGCCGCCTCGAGGAGACAGGGCACATGGGAATCCTTCCGAGACTTCAGGAAATGCTGTCGGGTGGCGAACGGTCCGGCGGTGGGGAAGGGCGGGACGAACGCGGCGCAGGCGGTGAGTTGCGACCGTTGCCCGAGGACGCGATCGTGCTGATCCCGATGCGCAACGCCGTCCTGTTCCCGGGCATCGTTTCGCCCATCACGGTCGGGCGCGCCAGTTCCGTCGCCGCGGCCGAGTACGCGGGCAGGCACGAGGCACCCGTGGGTTTCCTGCTCCAGCGCGATGCCGCGCGGAACGACGTCGGTCCGGATGACCTGTATTGGGTCGGCACGTCGGGCCGCCTCGTCCGCCACATGGCCGGCGCCGAGGGTCCGCATCACCTCATCGTGCAGGGGCAGTCCCGCTTCCGCGTCCTCCAGTTCCTCGAGGGGTGGCCTTTCCTCGTGGCGCGCGTGGCGTATGTCGAGCAACCGGAACCGGGCGGTCGCGATATCGAGGCGCGATTCCTGCGCCTCCAAGCCCAGGCCGTGGAGGCGATCGACCTCCTGCCGAACGCCCCGGAGGAATTGAAGGGCGTCGTCCAGAGCCTGACGTCGCCGGCGATGCTCGCCGACACGGTCGCCAACATCATCGACGTCAAGACGGAGGAGAAGCAGGACATCCTCGAGACCTTCGACCTGCAGCGCCGGCTCGACAAGGTGCTCGCGCTGCTGGGCGCGCGTGTGGAGGTGCTGCGCCTGTCGAAGGAGATCGGCGACAAGACGCGCAAGGAGTTCGACGAGCGCCAGCGCGAGCACGTGCTGCGCGAGCAGTTGCGCCAGATCCACAAGGAGCTGGGCGACGATGACGACACGACGGCGGAGATGGACGAACTGCGCAGTGCGGTCGAGGCCGCCGGCATGCCCGACGAGACGCTGAAGCACGCGCGCAAGGAGTTGAAGCGTTTGCAGCGGATGAACGAGAACGCCGGCGAATCGTCGATGCTGCGCACCTACCTCGAGTGGCTCACGGAGCTGCCGTGGAAGCGCGGCGAGGCGAAGCCCATCGACATCGCGGAAGCGCGCCGCATCCTGGACGAGGACCACTTCGGTCTCGACAAGATCAAGCGGCGCATTCTCGAATCGCTTGCCGTGCGCAAGCTGAATCCGGACGGCCGCAGCCCGATCCTCTGCTTCGTCGGCCCGCCCGGCGTCGGCAAGACGTCGCTCGGCCAGTCGATCGCGAAGGCGACGGGGCGCCCTTTCCAGCGCGTGGCGCTCGGCGGCGTGCACGACGAAGCCGAGATCCGCGGGCACCGCCGGACGTACATCGGCGCGATGCCGGGGAACATCATCCACGCGATGAAGCGGGCCGGCTCGCGCGATGCCGTGCTGATGCTCGACGAGATCGACAAGCTCGGCGCGGGCGGTTTCCACGGCGATCCGTCATCGGCGCTGCTGGAAGTGCTCGATCCCGAGCAGAACTCGAAGTTCCGCGACAACTACCTCGGTGTGGACTTCGATCTGTCGAGCGTGATGTTCATCGCCACGGCCAACCAGCTCGAGACCATCCCGGGTCCGCTGCGGGACCGGATGGAGGTGATCGCGCTGCCCGGGTACACGGAACAGGAGAAGGTCGAGATCGCGAAGCGCTATCTCGTCGCCCGTCAACGCGAGGCAAACGGCCTGAAGCCCGGACAGGCCACCGTCAGCGAGGCTGCCGTGCGGTCGATCATCGCCGACTACACGCGCGAGGCCGGCGTGCGCAATCTCGAACGCGAACTCGGCAGCGTGCTGCGTCGTGCGGCCATGCAGATCGCCGAGGGTGAAGCCACGTCGGTGGCCATCGACGCGCCGGACCTGCACGGCATTCTCGGTCCGCTGCGATTCGACAACGAGGTCGCGCAGCGCACCGCGACGCCCGGGGTCGCGACGGGGCTCGCCTGGACGCCGGTCGGCGGAGACATCCTCTTCATCGAGGCCGCCAAGGTGCCGGGCAGCGGGAAGCTCACGCTGACCGGCCAGCTCGGGGACGTGATGAAGGAGTCGGCGCAGGCCGCGCTGACGCTCGCCAAGGCGCATCTCGGCGACACGCTGGCGACCTGGGATGTCCACGTGCACGTGCCGGCCGGTGCCACGCCGAAGGACGGACCCAGCGCGGGCGTCGCGATGTTCCTCGCCCTCGTGTCGCTGTTCCGCGATACGCCGGTGCGGCCCGACGTCGCGATGACCGGAGAGATCTCGTTGCGCGGTCTGGTGCTGCCGATCGGCGGCGTGAAGGAAAAGACGCTGGCGGCGTTGCGGGCCGGCATCCGGACGGTGATGATCCCGCGCCGCAACGAGAAGGATCTGGACGACGTGCCGGCCGAAGCGAAGGCGCAGTTGAGGTTCGTGCTGCTCGACCGCGTCGAGGATGCGCTGCGTTTCGCGCTCGGCCAGGAGGTGGACGAGCCGGTCTGCTGACGCCGTCGCGGCAATGACACGACGCCCGGTCCGGGGCTGCTCCGGACCGGGCGTCGTTTCGTGGGACGGCCGTCCCCGTTCTCAGCCCAGCGTCACCGGGACGAACAGGCGCAGGTTGTCGCGCTGCACGAGCAGGGCGGCCTTCTTCCCGGCGTGATCCACCAGCGCGCGCAGATCCTCCACGCTGCTCACCGGCGAGCCGTTGAACTGCAGCAGGACGTCGCCGGGGCGGATGCCGGCGCGCGCGGCGGCGCCGGTCACGCCTTCGACCAGCACGCCGCTGCTCGTCGCGATCTCCGCGCGTTCTTCAGGGGTCAGGGCGCGCACGGCGACACCGAGCTTGCCTTGCTGCGCGGAACTGTCGGTGGCGTTCGCGGCATGGGCTTCCTGGAGTTCGGCGACCTCGATCGCGACGGGGCGCGACGTGCCGTCGCGCCAGACGTCGAGCGTTGCGCGGCTGCCCGGCTTCAGGTCGCCGATCTGCTGGGCGAGTTCGATGGAGCGATTCACCGGACGGCCGTTGACGTGGAGGATCACGTCTCCCGGTCGCAGCCCGGCATGCGCGGCCGGCCCGGCCGGATCGACGGCACTCACCACCGCGCCGTGCGCATCGGGCAGGCCGAACGATTCCGCGAGCGCCTGCGTGAGATCCTGTCCGGACACGCCGATGCGGCCGCGCACCACCTTGCCGTGATGCTCGATCTCGTCGGCCACCTTCGATGCCACGTCGATCGGAATGGCGAAGGACAGGCCCTGATAGCCCCCCGAGCGGCTGTAGATCTGCGAGTTGATCCCGATCACTTCGCCCTTCAGGTTGAACAGCGGTCCGCCGGAGTTGCCCGGATTCACCGCGACGTCCGTCTGCAGGAACGGCACGTACGTCCCGTCGGGCAGGGCCCGTCCCTTCGCGCTGACGATGCCCGCGGTCACGGAGTTGTCGAAGCCGAACGGCGAACCGATGGCCACGACCCATTCGCCGACCCGGGTGGCGCTGTCTTTGCCGAGCGTCACGGTGGGCAGATCCTTCGCGTCCACCTTGAGCACGGCCACGTCCGAGCGTTCGTCGACTCCGAGCACCCGGGCCAGGAATTCCCGCCCGTCCGTGAGACGGATCGTCACGTCGGAGGCGTGATCGACGACGTGGGCATTCGTGAGGACGAGACCGTCCGCTCTCACGATGAAACCCGATCCCACCGCGGTGGCCGGGACCGGCGTCGGCTGCGGCGGTTGCCCGAAGCGACGGAAGAACCGCTCGGCGTCGCTTTCGTTTTCGGCATCGTCGTCGTCCTGGCCGTCGGTTCCGTGCTTCAGGCGCACGGTGATGTTGACGACCGCCGGGCCGTAACGATCGACGAGCCGCGAGAAGTCCGGCAGCGCCGTCAGGGCGGGCGCCGGTGTCGATGTCGGTGGACCCGATGGCAGGCCCGCGGCGTGGGCGGCGAATGCGCCGACGTCATGGGTCGAGAGATAGACACCTGCGGCGCCGCCGGTCAGTGCGGCCGCGACCGCGAGGGTCAGGAGCTTCTTCGAGAGGATCATGGGGTTCTCCTTGGCAGGGCAGTCGGAAGGGCGATGGCCTCTCCCATGCGATGCAGCCTGCGCCGCCCGGCTTAAGGGGAACTTAAGGAAGGTCGATCCGCGGAAACGACACCTGCACGCACAGCCCGCTGCCCTCGGGCGGATCGAGCAGCGCCACGGTGGCGTGGTGTCGCTCCGCGATGTTCCGAACGATCGACAGCCCGAGCCCGCTGCCCTCGATGTCCGCGTTCGCGTGGCGGTAGAAGCGACCGAAGACCCGCTCGCGCTCTTCCGGCGGAATGCCGGGGCCGGTGTCGCGGACTTCGAGCATCGCGCGATCGCCGTTCTCGTGCAGCGACACGTCGACGCGTCCCCCGGCCGGGGTGTAGCGGACGGCGTTGTCGACGAGGTTGTTCACGAGGATGCCGACGGCGTCGCCATCGCCCTCGATCCGGAGCGGGTCATCACGCGTCAGACCGAGGTCGATGTCGCGATGGGCGGCGAGATCGGCCTGGCGTCCGAGCGCTTCCTTCACGACGGCGTTGAGATCCAGCGGCACGCACGGGCGGTCGATGCCGTCCGGATCCTGGCGCGCGATGGTCAGCAGCTGCTGCACCAGATGCACGGCGCGGCGGATGCCGCCTTCGAGGCGCCTCAGGGCGAGGTCCCGCTCCTCGGATGAGTTCGCCCGTTGCGCCAGTTCGAGCTGGAGTTGCAGGGCGGTCAGCGGCGTGCGCAATTCGTGGGCGGCGTCCGCCGTGAACGCCCGCTGGGCATCGAACGCCTTGCCGAGGCGGCCGAGCAGCGCGTTCAGTTCACTGACGACCGGACGCAGTTCGTCCGGCAGATCGGTCTCCGGCAGGGGGTCGAGCGAGCTGGGGTTGCGCTGTCCCACGGCGTCCGCGACCGTGGCGAGCGGCCGCAAGCCCCGTCCGACGATGAACCAGATGGCCACACCGAGCACCGGGAACAGCAGCAGCAACGGCATGACCGTCCGCAGCGCGACGCCGGCCGCGAGCTGTTGCCGGATGCGCACCGGCTGGCTGACCTGCACGATGAGATCGTCGTCCACGAGGCTGAAGACGCGCCAGTCGCCTTCACGCATGCGCACCGTCTCGTGACCGGCGCGCGTCGGTCGCGGCAGATCCGCGTGGGACCGCGAGGCATAGCGCCGCACGCCGTCCGTGGTCCAGACCTGCACGACGAGGTCGTATTGCGATTCCTTGTCCAGCGTGCCGAGAATCTCCTCGTCCTCGAACCGCTGATCCAGCAGCGTGATGGCCACCTCGCTCAGGTGCCGGTCGAACATGGCGTTCGCCTCGGTCTCGGCGCGGCGGTGCACCAGCAGCGCGGCCACGGCCGTCGCGAGCAGGATGATCGTGAGTAGCCACCACAGCAGCCGCCGCCGGATCGATGTCATGGGGGCGGACCGATCGAGTAGCCGACCCCGCGCAGATTGCGGATGACGTCGTTGCCCAGCTTGCGGCGCAGCCGATGGATGTGCACCTCGACGCTGTTGCTCCCCACTTCCTCGCCCCAGCCGTACAGCCGCTCCTCGATCTGCGCGCGGGACAGCACGGTGCCGGGTCGTTCGAGGAGCAGTTCGAGAAGCTCGAATTCGCGGCCGGACAACGGCACGTCCTCACCGCGCAGCGACGCGCGCCGTGTGGCGGGATTCAGCGCGAGCGCGCCATGGGTTACGAGTGTTTCCGCACGGCCGCCGTGGCGGCGCAGGACGGCCCGCACCCGGGCCGTCAGTTCGTCGAGACTGAAGGGCTTCACGAGATAGTCGTCGGCGCCCGCATCGAGCCCGGCCACGCGGTCTCCGATCGCGTCCCGCGCCGTGAGGATCAGCACGGGGACACGATTGCCCTGGGATCGCAGCGACCGCAGCACGGCGAGGCCGTCCTTGCGGGGCAACCCGAGATCGAGCAGGACGAGCGCGTAGGGTTCGCTGCGGATCGCGAGTTCGGCGCTGGCGCCGTCGGTCAGCGCGTCGACGGCATAGCCGGCATGCTTGAGCCCGCCCACCACCGCATCGGCCACCATCGGATCGTCCTCGACGAGCAGGAGCCTCATGCGATGCCCCCCGAGCGATCGAGGCGATTCGTACCTCGACGTCGAGGCGTGCGCGGCGTCGGCCGGACGGCGACGTCCGATCGGCGCCGGCACGTGGCGCGGGGCGCGCCGGCGAGGTTCACTTGGACTTGTCGGCAGGAGGTTGTGCGCCGCGCTCGTTCATCCGGTGGCGGCCGTGCATGCGCTTGGCGTGCGGATGTCCGGCCTTCGTGGTGACGGTCGCCGAATCCGAGGACGGCGTCGACGCGGGCGCGGCCGTGTCGGCCGCGAGGGCGTGGTCGCCGGCCAGGGCGACCGCAAGGGCGGCAACGGAAAGCATGAGTTGTGGCAGTTTCATGGCAAGACTCCTTCCAGAGACGGGAGAGACGGTCCCGTGATGCGGGAGCCGTCGACGACATCCTGCGCGGCCTTCCTTAATCCAACCTGAACGAAGTGCCGGGCGCAGCGCCCGGCACTTCGTCGACGCGGACTGTCGCGCCACCCGCCCGCAGGCCCGCTTTCGCGGCGTATGAAACGATCAGACCTCGCTCGACGAACCCGGTGCCGAACTTTTTGCGTCGCCGCCAACTCTGATCACGACACCGCAGGCAGCGTCCGCCTGCTGCCGGTCGATGTTCATCTCGACGTCACGCGCCGGTGTTACAAGTCTGAAACCGTCGATGCCCGACCGGCGCCCGATGTGCCCGTCGCCGTGTCGTCACGTCGTACCAGGAGGTCATTCATGAGCGGTCCCCCCTCTGGTCGTCTCCGTTCGGGGACACCTGAACACGCGCCGGCCGCGGAAGCGTGGTCCGCGACGCCGTTGTCGGCCGAGTTCTCCGATCTGGTGGAACCCAGCGAGATCCGCCCCGGGGTGGCCGTTCGCTGGGGTGCCGTGGTGCGCCTCGTCGCTCCCGACGGACGGGCCGCGCGTGCGGGGCTGCTTCCGGGAGATGTCGTGCTGGCCCTGAACGGCCGCCCGGTACGGGACGCGCGCCAACTGACGCGCGCCGTGGAAGGGTGCGACGAGACACGCGAACTCACCTTCTCGGTGCTGCGCCGCCACGACATCACGACGGTGCACATGGCGTCGACCCTGTCGTTCGATCGGCATGTTTCGCGGTCGCCGGAGATGCGTATCGCCGGCCGATGATCCGATGCCGGTCGGCTGCACCGGCGTGTGCGTCGATCCGGCATCCCTCACCGGTATCACGGGTTCTTCCGTCTCCCGGGGCGTGCACCGCCGCGGCTTGACGCCCCACCTTCGATCTGCGACGGTTCGTGCGATGACTTCTCCGTGTGAACCGTCCCTGCCGTTCGACCGGCTTCCGGTCGCCATCCGGCCCCAGGCCCGGATCCGCTGGCGCATGTCCGCAGCGCGGCGTCGCCTAACCGCACTCGCCCGAGCATGAATTTCGACCATGATGCAATCGGGGCACCGGCAGACGGTGTCGCGGGGTGGACGCCGGGCGACCTCGCTCGGTTGCGGGAGGTGGTCGATCATCTCGACGTCACCGTCTTCGACGCGGATGCCGCAGGCCAGGTGCGATACGTTTCGTCCCGCTGGACCGATCTCACCGGACTGCCCGCGGCAGACTTCGTCGGCACCCCGGTGGCGCAGTGGGTCGGGCACGACGTCGGCGCGCCGGCCTTCGACCTCGCGTCCTTTGCCGAGGCCGGCAGTCACCGTTGCGAATGCCGGATCCGTACCGCGGACGGCGCCGAGCGCTGGGCCGAATGGAACCTGCGCGCCCGTCGGGCGTCGGACGGCAGCCTGCTCGGCATCGCCGGCACGATCCGCGATGTGACGCGGGCCTGTCACGATCGTGACCGGCTGCGCTCGCGCCTGCGGTTCTTCAACGAGTTGTTCGAGGCGATCCCCACGCCGATCTACACGAAGGATGTCGACGGCCGTCTCCTCAGCTACAACCCGGCGTACGCGGAGTGGCTGGGCATCACCCGCGACGAATGGATCGGCAAGACGGTCCACGACATCTATCCGAAGGATCTCGCCGACCTGTTCGCCGCCGGCGACCGCGCGCTGATGACCCGCGGCGGGTCGATCGTCTTCGAATCGAATGTGCTGGCGCCGAACGGACGCCGCGGGGTGGGGATCAACCACAAGGCCGCGTTCACGGACGGACAGGGCCGGGTGGCCGGCGTGATCGGGAGCTTCGTCGACATCACCGACCGCAAGGCGGCGGAGGCGAGGCTCGCGTTCTCGGAGGACTTCCTGCGCAAGATCATCGATACCGTGCCGGATCCGATCTTCGTGAAGGACCGTCAGCATCGCTGGCTCGAGGTCAACGCCGCCTTCGCGGCCATGCTCGGCGAGACACGCCGTGGCCTGCTCGGCCGCACCGATCACGACTTCCTGCCGCCCGACCAGGCCGATGCCCTCTGGGCCCGCGACGACGTGGTGTTCGAGTCGATGACCGCGACCGAGACGCTCGAGCGCCTCGGCGGCTCACACGGCGTCACGCGGCTGCTCTCCACCAAGAAGACCGTGTTCCGCGACGCGCAGGGCGACCTCGTGCTGGTGGGCGTGGTCCGCGACATCTCGGACCTGGTGCGCGCCCGCGAAGCCGCGGAGGCCGCCAGCCATGCGAAGTCCGCGTTCCTCGCGAACATGAGCCACGAGATCCGGACGCCGATGAACGGCGTGATCGGCATGGCGGACCTGTTGCTCGCGACGTCGCTCGATCCGCACCAGCGGCATCTCGCGGAGACGATCCACGACTCCGGCGCCGACCTGATGCACGTCATCAACGACATCCTCGATCTGTCGAAGATCGAAGCCGGCAAGCTGCGCATCGATGCCGTGCCGATGGACCCGGCGGGAGTGCTCGAGGATGTCGCGCAACTGTTCGCGGAGCGTGCCCAGTCGAAGGGGCTGGCCCTCGTGTGCGATGTCGCGCCGGGCGTGCCCTCGCACGTCGTGGGCGATCCGGTGCGGCTGCGTCAGGTGCTCGGCAACCTGGTCGGCAACGCGATCAAGTTCACGCATCGCGGGCATGTGCTGCTGCGGCTCGAGGTGGTCGCCGCCGGCCCGCCGGTGGCGACGCTGCGGTACACCGTGCGGGACACGGGGATCGGCATCCCGGCGGCGGCGCGCGAGCACATCTTCGATGCCTTCACGCAGGGCGACGGCGGCACGACACGCCGGTTCGGCGGCACCGGGCTGGGGCTCACGATCTCCCGCGACCTGGTCGCCCTGATGGGCGGTCACCTCGGTGTCGACAGCGTGGAAGGCGACGGATCGCAGTTCTCGTGCGATCTGCCGCTTGCGATGCCGGACGATTCGACCCCCTCGGTGCCCGATCCCCGGGAGTGGCTCGTGGTGGGACGCTCGGCGCTCGTCGTGCAGGCGGCCGGCGTCGAGCGGGACGTGCTGGTGGGGCGCCTGCAGGCATACGGCCTGAAGGTGACGGCGGTGGCGGACGCGGAGGCCGCGCTGTCGCGGATGGACACGGGAACCGCGGATGCCGCCGACTGGCACATCGTCCTCGTCGACGAGCGCTGCCTGGACGCCGGTCCGATGACTGCCGACGCGGCCTGCACGCATCTGCGGACACGGTGTGCGGCGGGACGGTTCGTGGCGGTGCTTCCCCTCGTGCGGGCGAGCCGGTTGTCCGACGCCTCGATCGCGGTGCTTCGCACGCCGATCCGCCGCGCGGATCTCGCCGCGCGGCTGCTCGGCCTCGTCGAGTCCGGCGACGACGATCCGCAGTGCCGGCAAGCGCCGTCCCCGGCGGCGCCGGACCGGTTGGCGGGGGACATCCTCCTCGTCGAGGACAATCCCGTGAACCAGGCCGTGGCGGCGCGGACGCTCGCCGCGCTCGGCTGCACGGTGACCGTCGCCGAGAACGGTGTCGAAGCGCTCGAGCAGTGGCGGCAGCGGAGCTTCGATCTCGTCCTGATGGACTGCCAGATGCCGCAGATGGACGGCTACGACGCCACGCGTGAAATCCGCCGCCGCGAAGCCGGGACGTTGCGACGCACGCCGATCGTCGCGCTGACGGCCAACGCCCTCGAGGGGGATCGAGAGAAGTGCCTCCGGGCCGGGATGGACGATTTCGTGACGAAGCCGTTCACGCGGACGCAGCTGTACGAGGCGCTCCTGCCCTGGTTGTCGGGCAAGGCCGTCGCAAGACCCGCTTCCTGAGGCAGGTCTGATCGATGCGCTCGGCCGACCCCGGTGCGCAGGGGGCCGGTGCCGCGCGGGACCGTGCGCCTACCGCGTGCCCAGCGTCCGCCCAAAGGCGTCCGCGAGAAAGTCCACGAAGGCGCGGACCCGCGCGACGCTCTTTCCGCGCTGCGGGTACACCGCGTAGATGTCCGCCTCGGCGGTGGCATAGCCGGGCAGCACCTGCACCAGGCGGCCGCTCTTCAGGTGATGCTCGACGTCCCACTCGGCCCGCATCACGATGCCGTGTCCGTCCAGCGCCCACGTCACTGCGATCTCGCCGTCATTGGTCGAGAGGTTGCCGTGCACCTTCACCGTCTCGCTGCGCCCGCGGGGACGCCCGCCCGACAGGTTCCACGTGCCGAAGGCGTCGTCGCCCTGCCGGATGCCGATGCACTGATGGCGCGCGAGATCGCCGGGCACCTTCGGATGGCCCCGCTTCGCGAGATACGCCGGCGAGGCGCACAGGAGTCGTCGATTCGGCGCAAGGCGCCGCGCGATGATGCGCGCGTCCGGCGGCGCACCGAACCGGATGCTGACGTCGCAGGCGTCGTCGGTCAGGGCGGGCGGATCGACCGACAGCTGCAGGCGCGCCTCGACCTCGGGGTACTGGCGGACGAAGCGGGAGATCACCGGGGCCACGTGCCGCCGTCCGAAGCCGAGCGTCGCGCTCACACGCAGCAGTCCGCGCGGGGTTTCGCCGGCGTTGCCCAGCAGTTGCGCGAGGTCGTCGATCTCGCCCAGCACCCGGCGTGCGGATTCGAGACACAGTTCGCCTTCGGGCGTGAGACTCATGCGCCTGGTCGTGCGATTGATCAACGTGACACCGAGGCGCGCCTCCATCTGCGCCAGGCGTTTGCTGACGGCCGCCTTGGTCACGCCCAGTTCGCGCCCGGCCGCGCTGAGGCTGCCGGAGGCGGCCAGCGTCGCGAAGAAACTCAGGTCGAGCGGTGCGATCGACGGAGGCATGGCGGGCTCACAGTTGAACGAAGGTTGACAATGCGTTCACTTTCGGGGCGCGACGACGGATCCGGGCGATCCTACAGTAGCGCTCCCGAATCCCTCAACGGAGCCATTCCATGAAGCGCTATCGCATTGCCACGATCCCGGGCGACGGCATCGGCAAGGAGGTCGTCCCCGCGGGGCAGCAGATCCTCGAGACCCTGGCCGCCGTCGATGCGTCGGTCGGATTCGAGTTCGAGAACTTCGACTGGGGCGGCGACTACTACCGGCGCCACGGGGTGATGATGCCGGAGGACGGTCTGGACCGGCTGAAGGACAAGGACGCGATCCTGTTCGGTTCGGCGGGTGATCCGCACATTCCCGACCATGTCACGCTCTGGGGCCTGCGGCTGCGGATCTGCCAGGGCTTCGATCAGTACGCCAACGTGCGGCCGGCGCGCATCCTCCCCGGGATCGACGGTCCGCTGAAGCGCTGCACCCCGGAGCAGCTCGACTGGGTGATCGTGCGCGAGAACACCGAGGGCGAGTACTCGGGTGCCGGCGGCCGCGTGCATCGCGGTCATCCGATCGAGGCGGCCACCGACGTGACGATCATGACGCGCGCCGGGGTCGAGCGCATCCTGCGGTTCGCGTTCCGCCTCGCGCAGGGGCGGCCGCGCAAGCAGCTCACCGTCATCAGCAAGTCGAACGCACAGCGCCACGCCATGGTGATGTGGGACGAGATCGCGGTCGAGGTGGCACGCGATTTCCCGGACGTGAAGTGGGACAAGGAACTCGTCGATGCGGCGACGGCGCGCATGGTGAATCGTCCGGCGACGCTCGATACGATCGTCGCCACCAATCTGCACGCCGACATCCTGAGCGATCTCGCCGCGGCGCTGGCGGGCAGCCTGGGCATTGCGCCCACGGGCAACATCGACCCCGAGCGGCGCTACCCCTCCATGTTCGAGCCCATCCACGGGTCGGCGTTCGACATCATGGGCAAGGGGCTGGCGAACCCGGTGGGCACGTTCTGGTCGGTCGTGATGATGCTGGAGCACCTGGGCGAGACCGCAGCGGCCGCACGCGTCATGAAGGCGGTCGAGCACGTGACCGGGCAGCCGCTGTTGCATACTCGCGACCTCGGCGGAAACGCGACCACGTCGGAAGTCACGGCCGCCGTATGTCGCGCCATCGCATCACAAGCGGGCGCGGCCCGAGACGGTTCCGATCCCCGCAACACGACTGCGCCGGTGAGGGGGGCCGACTCACCCGTCATCCACCCTACTTGAAGGAGTTTCGTCATGACCCAACCCACCCGCCGCAGCTTCCTGCGCGGTGTCTCGTCGCTGGCCGCCGCGAGCGCGCTGTCGGGCACCGGGCTGGCGCTGACCGCGTCCGCCGCCTCGGCGCAGGTGCAGCCGCTCACCGGGAAGACCCCCGCGGGCGTCAAGGCGCTGTTCTACGACGTGTTCGGCACGCTCGTCGACTGGCGCACGGGGGTGGCCCGCGAAGGACAGCGGATCCTCGGGCCGCTCGGCTACTCGCTCGACTGGGTCGCGTTTGCCGATGCGTGGCGAGCGGAGTACCAACCCGCCATGGAAGAGATCCGCGCCGGCCGCCAGCCGTTCTCACGGCTCGACGTCGTCCATCGCAGCATGCTCGAACGCATCCGGCCCCGTTTCGGCCTGGAGAACGTCGATGAGGCCGTGCTCCGGGAACTGAATCTGGCCTGGCACCGCCTGGACGCCTGGCCCGGCGTGACGGAAGGTCTGCGCAAGCTGCGCACCCGCTACCGCCAGGCCCCGGTGTCGAACGGCAACATCGCGCTGATGGCCGACCTGGCACGGCGCAATGACATCCTCTGGGACGCGATCCTGGGCGCCGAAGTGGCCGGCGACTACAAGCCGAAGCCCCGCGTGTACCTCATCGCGGCCGAGGCTTTCGGACTCACGCCGGAACAATGCATGTTCTGCGCGGCGCATGCCGGCGACCTGCAGGCGGCTGCCAGGCTCGGCTTCCGCACCGGCTTCATCACCCAGTTCGACGAGTTCGGCCGCGGCAAGGGCGAGACCTCCCCGGGGATCCCCGTCGACGTGCTGGCGCCGAACTTCAAGGAGTTCGCGCGCGTGATGACGGAGTAGATCCGCCGACCGCACCGGCCGGCAGCGGGCGCGACCCGCGTTTGCAGCCGGCCGGATTCGCCGGGAAGGGCAGGCCGCCGAGCAGCATCAGCATGCCGATGCCGACCCCGAGCATCGCCCAGGCTTCCGGCTCCGGCACCGGGGCCGCCTGTGACAGCCCCGTGGGGTTCGTGAACGCCATGTTCACCGTGTGCAAGGCGTCGGCGTACGTGCCATCGCGCCCGACAACTTCCAACGCCGCCCAGACGTAGAAGAGGTCGCCCTGCCGCAGACCGGTGAGCGCGAGGGCGCCGGACACCGCCTGCGTCGAACCGTCGGGCGGCAGTTCGAGATCGATCGTCTGCAACCCGTCCAGGTCCGGCGTGCCCGGATAGACCTCCCGCAGGAGCGTCGACCCATCCGACGCGTACGAGAAGGGGCTGGCGGGGTCCGTGTCGCGGAACACCGCAACGATGACGTGTCCCGACCCGGTGGCCTGTCCCGTGAGGGTGACTTCGAGCGCATAGCGGTCCCCGCCATCCGGTCCGACGTAGAACCCCTGCATGGCCGACGCCAGCGCACTTGCCCGTGAGTTCCCGAGCGATCGGGCCTCCGCCCTCAGGACGCCGAGGCCCGTCGGGCCGTCGAGCGTTGCCTGCGCGCGACCGCTCCCGTCCGTGTTGGACGCCGACGAATCGCTGACGACGAAGGATTCGCCGCCATCGTCGTCGAAGGCGAAGCGGCCGTTGGGTCCGCCGCAGAAACCGGGGCAGGGCGCAATGATCGCGACGCCGGTTTCCGCCGCGAACTGGACCTGAGCGGATGCCGGTGCACAGGCCGCCAGCAGGGCGGCGACCGGGAGCGCACGCGCCAGTCGGCGAGAGGCGGGCAGGGAGATCTCCACGGGCGCCCGAAGCCGGGAGGCGATGCGTCCTGTCCTCGTGCATTCGGTTGCCGCACCAGCCGCAGCAGGGGGCGGGCGGCTCGCCCGACGTCGGAATCGCACCGCCAGTGTCGCGACCCCCACGAAGCCCGTCAGCCACGTCGAGGGTTCGGGCACCGGCACTTGAGCCACGGTGTAGAGATTCGGACTGAACCGCAGGGCGTAGTAGTCCGAGAAGTCCGACCCTTCCGGCAGCCCGTAGGCCTGCGGGTCGGCGCTCGACGACAGCCGCGGCAGGGGATCGATGATGCCGTTCGCGTACCCGTTGAACGGCCCCGGGGCGACCGCCCGTACGTTGCTGTTCAGCCCGATCCCCAGGCGCACGGCGACGTTCGCGTCCACATCGAAGGGGACGACGGTGTCCAGGTTCACGCTGCTGCCGTCGCACACCGGCAGCGACACGTTCATGCAGGCGCCCACGATGTTCATCAGGTACTGCGGCGACGGATGGTTCCGGTCGGTGTAGGTGATGTGGGCGGTGATCTGGGAGGCGGTGTTGAAGTCCGGCGGACCGGGCGGCAGCTGTGTGGCGAGCAGGGAGAGGCGCACCGGCATTTCCAGCGGGACCTTCGTGGCCCCGGCGGGCAGCGGCTGGAGGCTGTCCACGGCCAATTCATAGAACTCCGTGACGCTCGCGGCGTTGTGCCCGACCACACCAGGGACGAAGCCGCCGGCCACGCCCGATGCCGACGTGGTGAGCTGCAGCGTCGGCGTCGCTCCGCCGTACGCCGCGTACTGCGATTCGAACTGGAAGTTGTACGGCGTCACGACGCCGGGCCCGCTGACGAGGGTTTCCCCATAGCTGAACGCGCCACCGGTCTGCCGGAACGGCAGGAACACGCGATTGAAGCGGGCCGCGTCCGCCGGAAACGACTGCGCACCGAAGCTGACCGGAAACAGGGTGACGGGCGCAGCGGCACAGGGGGAGAGGACCGCGCCGAACGTGACCCACGCCGCAGCCATGCGGGCCAGTGTCCGGTCCCTGCGAACGGGACGGCGTGCCGGCGAAGGCGAAGCGGGACTCATGGTGCCTCCGGGATGCGCGTGGGGAGGGATCGATGGGCAGCGACGGTCCCGCCCCTTCGCCGCGCAGCGCTGGCTGCCAGCACGCCGAGACCCGCGAACATCGACAGCCACGTCGACGGCTCGGGGACGGACAGGAGCACACCGGATTGCGACGTGAACGTGTACCCCGTCGGCATGTCGATCGACAGCGTCGCGGTGTGATCGAAGTCCGAGGTCGCCGACGCGTACGGCCCCGCCGCCGCCTTGGCGAAGGTGTAGCCCGAGATCGCGATCAGGTCGCCCGGCATCACGGCGACCGTGACTTCGAGGCGGCCGTGCAACTGGTGCGGATCGACCGACAGGCCGGTGACGGTGCCCAGGGTCGTCGCGGTTGCATCGATCGAACCGGCCGGACCGAGGCGCCCGTCCCAGGCGAAGTCCACCTGCGACTTCATGCCGTTCACCATCAAATAGCTGGTGTTCGTCATCGCCGCGTAGAAGCCGGCGAAGTTGCCTCGCACGTCGAGCCTGAAGGTGACCGGTACCGGCGGCCCCGCGGGCGGATTGGCGGGCGCGGCGAAGGTCACGACGTCGGTCCAGTTCGCGGTCGCCTGGGTTCGCCAGCCGCCACCGGCGGCGGGCGGTTCCTCCGCGGCGCCGCTGTCCGTCGTGTCGCTGAAGGTGTAGGCCCGAAGCGTCCCCGTGGCCAGACTCGCGGAGGCCTTGGCCTGCCAGACCCAGTCGGTGGTGTGTCCGCTGAAGTCGACGCGGACGGGTTGGTGCACGAACCCGGAATCGACCACGGCCCGCGACCGCGTCATCGAGTAGTCGCCGTCGCCGTCGATGAAGCCCCCGCTGTCGGCGAAGGTGAAGTAGCTCGCGTTGACTGCCGCCGCCGCCGGCAAGCTGACCGCGGTGACGGCGACGACGAGCGCGAGGGTGACGGGTCTTGGGTGAGGTTCCGGTCGGCGTGAACCCCGCCTCCGGCGGTGAGGGCGTTCCATGGGCAAGTCTCCGGGGGATTCGCCGGAATGGCGTGCGGCGCTCCAGGACGCCTGTCTTCGACGGACGCCGCACGCTTCCCGCGTGTGATTGCGGCGGCCGCCGGCCATTCACATCCGATCCACGGTTGCACGGTAGTGGCCGGCCGCGCGATTGGCGATCGGGCGGATGTTGTACGACAATCCGCTGAGGTGTCCGAGGGAAAGCGCGCCATGGCCCAGCTGGTCGAAACGCCCCGGTCCGTGACCGACCTCCCCGACGACCGGGCGTCGCGGGTGCGCGAGCGCGAGCATGTGGATGCCGAGTCGATCCGGCTGTTCATGGACTCGATGCCCGAGGGGCTGGGCGCGGGCTTCGTCGCCGTCGTGGTGATGGCCGTGTGGCTGCACCTGCTCGGCGTCTCCGATGGCGTGGCCGCCTGGGCCACCGTGGTCTCGACCGTGCTGGCGCTGTGCTTCCTCGCCTACTTCCGCTATCGCTCCGAAGCCCGCACGCCCGTGCAACTGCGGGCCTGGGGACGACGCTTCCTGTGGTTGGCGGGCGCCTCCGCGTTCGCGTGGGGATCGGCGGCCTTCTTCTTCCTGCCCGGGACGCCGGCCGTCGAGATGCTGATCATCCTCGGGGTCACCGCCATCGGCATCGGCGGGATCGGCCACATGGCGTCCCACCTGCCGTGCTATCTCGGCTTCCTGTTCGCGTCCGGCGCACCGTTCGTCATCTCGCTCGCACGCATCGGTGACACGCTGCATTGGGGTTTGAGCCTCGGTCTGTTGTCGCTGCTCGTGGCCGCGGCCCTGTTCGCGCGGCTGATGAATCGCGCCATCCGGCAATCGATCGCCCTGGCCTACCGTAACCGCCGGCTCGCGGAAGCGCTCGAAGTGCGCACGCGCGAAGCGGAACAGGCGAATCTTGCGAAGTCGCGGTTCCTCACCGCGGCGAGCCATGACCTGCGACAGCCGGTGCATGCGATCGGCCTGCTGCTCGACGTGCTTCGCGGACAGGGCCTCGATCGCGCGCAGCGCGAGACGCTGGACCGGCTGGTGCGATCGTCCGATGCGCTGGACAGCCTGTTCGACGCATTGCTGGACGTGTCCCGGCTCGATGCCGGCGAGGTGCAGCCGCGCCTGCGCGGAGTGGCAGTGGACGAAGTGCTCGCCACGTTGCCGGCGGGCTTCGAGCCGCCCGCCCGCGACAAGGGCATCGATCTGCGGGTGCGCCGGTCGCGCGCCTGTGTGACCAGCGATCCCGTGCTGCTGAAGCGCATCGTCTGGAATCTCGTGGCCAACGCGGTGCGCTACACGCAGCGCGGTGGCGTGCTGGTGGCCTCACGTCGGTACGGCGATCGGGTCGCCATCGAAGTGTGGGATACCGGCATCGGAATCGCGCCCGAGGAGCACGCCGCCGTCTTCGAGGAGTTCTATCAGTGCGGCCATCCGGAGCGCGACCGCGAGCAGGGACTCGGGCTCGGGCTGGCCATCGTGCGGCGGCTCGCACGCCTGCTCGGTCACCGCGTGGAGATGCGTTCGATGCCGGGCCGCGGGTCGCTGTTCCGGGTCATCGCACCGTCGTCCGACGAGATGGCGATGCCGGCGGCGCAAGCGGCAGTCGCACCGGCGTCGACGTTGCCTGCACTGGCCGGTGCGCGGGTGATCCTCATCGAGGACGACGCGGCCGTTCGCGAGGCCGCCGTCGCGCTGCTGCGCCAGTGGGGCGCTCAACCGACGGCGTTCTCGTCCGCGCCGGCGCTGAGCGCGGGGCTGGCCACGTGGGATGTCGCGCCCGATCTGATCCTCTCGGACTTCCGTCTGCCCGGCGGGCAGGACGGTCTGGCACTGATCGAGTGGTTGCGGGAGGAGTTCAACCGCGAGATCCCCGCGCTTCTGGTCACGGGGGACACCGCGCTGACGCGCGATCGGGGCAGCCTGCCGCCGCGCACCGTCGTGCTGCACAAGCCGATCGCTGCGCCGACGCTGCTGGACGCGCTGTCGGCACTGCGGTCGCTGCCCGCGACATCGTCGGCGACGGACGGAGTGCTTCCGCCATGCTGATCCTGATCGTCGACGACCATCCCCTCTATCGCGACGCGCTTGTGCGCCTGCTGCCGCAGGTGTTTCCCGCGGCGCACGTCCATCAGGCGAGCGATTGCGCGAGTGCGCTCGCGCGCCTGCGTCAGGGGCCCGCCGCCGATCTGGTGCTTCTGGACCTCGACTTGCCGGGCATGGACGGCCGTGCCGGCCTCGCGTGCTTGCGCGAAGCGTTTCCGCAGACGCGCGTCGTCATCGTCTCGGCCACCGAGCAGCGCGAGGCCGTGGCCCGGTGTCTGCAGGGCGGTGCCGCGGGATTCATTCCGAAGTCCGCGCCGACCGAGGTGCTGGCCGCCGCCCTGACGCTGGTCCGCGATGGCGGCGTCTACTTGCCGTCGCTGTTGCTGGAGCCGGCGTCCGGGCCGCCCGGCGCGATGCTCCGTGCGGAGACTGCCGATCGTGTCGATACCAGCGGAAGCGGGTCCGGGGAAAGGCTCACGCCGCGCGAGACGGAGGTGCTGACCCTGCTCTGCGCCGGGCATGGCAACAAGGCGATCGGCAATCAGCTCGGCATGTCGGAAGCCACGGTCCGGACGCATCTGACGTCGGTGTTCCGGCGGCTCGGGGTGGTGAACCGGACGCAGGCGGCACGGGAGGCGCGCCGCCGCCGGCTCGTGCCCGACGACCTCTGACGATCGAAGGGCACGCGGCATGTCCGGCAATCTGCCGGACCGCGCAGATCGCCGGGGGGCGAAGCCCGTGCGCCGCCGTCAGAGATCGCGGGCGATGCGGAATCCCGCCAGGTAGTTGCGGTACTTCGGATCCTCCGGATGCCGGTAGGCCGCGCGCGACGTCGACGCGCCGTCCATCCAGGCGCCGCCGCGGACGATGCGCTTCTCGCAATGGGCTTCGTTCCAGGCCGAGCCGTCCGTTGGCGCATCCTTGTACCCCGCGTGATGGCAGTCCTGCACCCATTCGCGCAGGTTGCCCAGGATGTCGTGCAGACCGAACGGATTGGGCTTGTACTTGCCGACCGGTCCGACCTCGCCGACGCCGTCCGCGCACTTGTGGTTGGACCACACGTACATGGGATGCGCGTCCTTGCCGGATTCGTCGTGCGTGTTCGCGAACTCGCAGGCCTTGGTCGACCCGGCGCTGTCTTCGGGCGCTCCCCAGAACCAGGGCGTGGAGGTGCCGGCCCGCGCTGCGTACTCCCACTCGGATTCGCTCATCAGACGATACTTCCTGCCCGTCTTGCCGCTGAGCCAGGCCGCGTAGGCCTGGGCATCCGCGTGGTTCACGTTGAAGACCGGAATACCCTTGCGGCCCACGCCGTCGTCCGGGACCGGTTCGCATCTGCCGTCGGCCACGCAGGCGTCCCACTCCTCAAACGTGACCTCGAACTTGGAGGCCGAGAATGCGCGGATGTTCACGGTGTGCTGCGGCTTCTCGTCCATGTGGCCGCTTTCCTCGAGCGCGGAACCCATCGTGAACGAGCCTGCCGGAATCACGACCATCTCCGGACACATCGGGCAATCCCGGAACACGGTGCCGGGAGCACTGCTCTTGTCTTGCGCGGCGGCGGATCCCGCGAAGGCCGCGATCGCGACCAGTCCGAGGGCGAGGCACAGGGAGCGAGGGGTGGGGTGCACGGCGGTTCCTCCGATGGGTAGGTTCGTTGTCGAATGATTCCCCATTGCAACATAGCCACGGGCCGGGGCACGCCGCTTGATCGAGATCAAATCGGCCGGGCGTGCCGCACGGCGGGAATGCGCGTCATCGGCATGACGCGGGGCGGGTCCTTTCCGGTCAGTCCTTCGCGTACACGCTGGACCCCCGGGGCACGAACATCAGCGACATGACGGCGATCGCCGATCACGCGTTCCTGGTCATCGAGCGCAACGGCATCCAGGGGACGCAGGCGAACGCCGCGGACATGTTCAAGAAGCGCTTCAAGGTCGACCTCACGAAGGTCGATGCCGACGGTTTCGTCGAGAAGACGGAGATCGTGGATCTCCTGAACATCGCCGACCCGGACGATCTCAACCGGGACGGCAAGACGACTTTCGACGTCCCGTTCGTGACCATCGAGTCGGTGCTGCGCCTCGATTCGAGGCCGCTGCTCGTGATCGACGACGACAACTATCCGGGCCATGGCGGTCGCACGACGAACGGCCCGGACCGCACCGAGTTCCTCCGCGTCGGACTCGACCGGACGCTGGCCGTGGCCGCCGTGCCGGAACCGGAACCTATGCATTGATGCTCGGCGGCCTCGGGCCGGTCGCGCTCGTGGCCGGACGACGTCAAGCGCAGCGCGCGTGACGGCAGGGTACCGGTTCAGCCCGGCACCCACACCTCGCCGCTCATGAGCCGCCGGGCGCTGCGGCTCATCAGTGCGCGACGGACTTCCCACTCGCCATCCTTCGGCACGACTTCGGCGCCGACGGTCATGGTGCCCGAGGGGTGGCCGATCCTCACTCTGGAGCTCGCACCCGACCGCGCACGGCGAGCCACGACCGACCCCGGCAGTGCCGCGGCGACCGCCAGCGCAACCGCACCCGTGCCGGTGTAGGCGTGATGCAGCGCGCCCATCGAGAGGATGCGGGCGACAAGATCGATCGACGGGGCCTCCACCGCCTTGCCGGACGACGCCACGTAGGACGCCGGCGCAGACACGAACGAGAGCTTCGGCGTGGCCGGACGATCGCGGGTCGCGGCTTCGGGCGTGGCAGCGAGTCCCATGCGGACGGTCGCATGTGCGCGCACGGCCTCGCAGCGGGCGAGAAGCGCCGCATTGCCGTTCACTTCCTGTTGCAGTTCCACGCCTGCCAGCCCCAGCGCGGCCGCCTCGACGAAGACGGTCGGATTGCCGGCATTCACCAGGGTCGCCGCGATCCGCCCCACACCCGGCACGTCGATGTCGTCGACGATGCGACCGGTGGGCAGCATCGCGCTCTCTCCGCCGCCGGGGTCGAGAAACTCGAGCAGGATCTCCGATCCCGGGAAGGCCACGCCGTCCATCAGGAACTCGCCGTCCTCCGCCGGGACGCCGTCCGCCATCGGCACGTGCGCGAGGATGCGCTTGCCGATGTTGGCCTGCCACAGCCGAACGCTCGTGACACCGTCAGCGGCGGCGGGCGGCACCAGTCCGTGCAGCACGGCGAAGGGACCCACGGCGGTGGTCAGGTTGCCGCAGTTGCCCGACCAGTCGATGACCGGCCGGTCGATGGCGACGGCGCCGAACGTGTACTCCACGTCGCAGTCCGGTCGCGCCGAAGGCCGCACGATCACGACCTTGCTCGTGCTCGACGATGCGCCCCCCATCCCGTCGATCTGCTTGCCGTACGGGTCCGGGCTGCCGATGACGCGCAGCAGCAGGGGCTCGCGTTCGCTGCGGTCGGCGGGCAGATCCCACTCGAGAAGGAACACGCCCTTGCTGGTGCCGCCGCGCCAGTAGTCGGCGGGAATCGATCGGGAGCGCATGGCCAAGGATCCTGGAGGATTTCGGGCGCCCATTATCGCGGGCACGGCGCAGCCCGGCGGAGTGGGGTAGATTCGTGGTCGAACGCCGCCGCGGCATCAGTCACGCGACGGCGCGCCATCGAACGATCGGGTCGTCGCATCGTGGGCATGCCCCGCGCGCCCGTCCAAACGGAGGAATCACCCCATGTTGAATCGCCGGAGCGCACTGGCCGCCCTGATGACCGCGGTCTTCACGCTGGGATTGTCGACGGCCGAGGCCGCGGATCCGATCCGCATCGGCCTGGTCGACGAGACGTCCGGCCCGCAGGCCGAGGCCGGACTGTTGACGCTGCGCGGTGCGCAGTTGGCGGCGGAGGAGATCAACGCCGCCGGCGGCATCCTCGGCCGCAAGGTGGAACTGGTGGTCGAGGACAACCAGAGCACGAATCCGGGCACCGTGCTGGCGTACTCGAAGCTCGTCGAGCAGAACGTGGTGGCCGTCGTCGGGCCGTTCCGGAGCACGCAAGTCCAGGCCGCCTCGCCGACGATCGCCAAGGCGAAGGTGCCGGCCTTCATCGGCGGCAGCGATCCGACGCTCACCAAGGTGAACAATCCGTGGATCTTCCGCGTGCGCCCGAACGACCTCTACTCGTCGCGCGTGATGTCGGACTTCGGTGTCCGGGTGCTCAACAAGAAGAAGTGGGCAATCGTCCACTCGACCGACACGTTCGGCACCAACGGCAAGAACGCGCTGGTCGAAGCCCTCAGGGCGCTCGGCGTCGAGCCGGTGCTCGTGCAGGGCTACACGAACAACCAGCAGGACTTCACGGCCGTGGTGCTGAGCCTGAAGAAGGCGGGAGCGGACATCATCGGTTCGTACATGACCAATGCTCCGGATGTCGGGATCTTCGCCCGCCAGCTGCGGCAGCTGGGCGTGCAGGCCGAATGGATCGGGTCGACCTCCAACGCGTCCGAGACCGCGCTGCGTCTCGGGGGTGATGCCCTGTACGGTACCTACGCCGTGACGGACTTCTTCCCCGACGCCAATGCGGAGAGCCGTGCCTTCGCGCAGAAGTTCAAGGCGAAGCACGGCATGAATCCCGACCTGTTCTCCGGCTGGTCCTACGCCGGCATGCATCTGCTGAAGCATGCGATCGATCGCGCCAGGAGCACGGATGCCGAGGCCCTGCGCAAGGCCATCCTGTCGACGCGCGGCTTGAAGGGAATCGAGGGCGAGTACCACTTCGACCAGAACGGCGACGGACTGCACGGCTATTCGATCGTCCGCAACGACAAGGGCGCGCTGGCGTTCGTGAAGCACATCGAGTTCTCGGCCGAGATCAAGTAGGCCGACGTCACCCCGAGCAGGAGAGGATCATGAAATCACGTACCGTTCTTGCGACCGCCGTCCTGGCGGTGGCGACCTTCGTTCACGCGGCCGAGCCCGCACCCGCTCCGACGCCGGCCAAACACCCGCCGGCGAAGTCCGCGTCCTCGACCGAAGCGACCGGCTCGAAGAAGAAGCTCGGCAGTTTCAAGGAATACGGCCAGGAACTGGGCAAACTGGGCAGCACCCTCGGCAAGGGCACCGTGAAGACCGGCAAGTCGATCGGCGGCAAGGTGTCGAGCGACGTCAAGAACAAGAATTTCAAGCCGAACAATCAGGCTTCGCCCCCCGAGCCGAATCCCCGGGATCGGGCCGGCAACCCGTAGGTCGTCGGCCCCCCGCGCGCGGCCGCAGTGCCCGCAGGCGGGGCCGATCCCTCCTCAGGGTCAGCCCTGCGGACGACTTGACCTACGTCAGAATCGGCAGGTGGGGGCGCTCGGACAATGACAGGTCAACCGGATCACAGGAGGTGACATGGAGAAGTCACAGAAGCGACGTGCAGGCGCGGCCCAGGCGGGCAGTCCTCCGTCCCGGAAGCGACGCGCCGCGCGTTCCGTGTCTGCGGGTGACAGGGCACCGACGCTGAGCGAGAACGCGATCGAGCGGTTCACGGTGAGCCAGGCGACGAGTGCCCGGCAGGCCGCCCAGGCGGCCGCGGTCCAGGATCTGCTGGAACATTCCACCGAGGATGACCCCGCCCATCGCTCCCAGCAGCTGGATGCGTTGCTGTCGGGTGCGTCCAAGGACGATCTCAAGGCACTGCGCGAGGCGCTCCTGCGCCGCGGTGCCGACGAGCGCCTGCAGCCCAGTCCGGATGACGAACTCGCGGAGGACTGGCGCACGGGCGGCTATCCGTACCGGAACCTCATGCAGCGCCGGAACTACGAGAAGCAGAAGTACCGGCTGCAGGTGGAACTGCTCAAGCTGCAGGCGTGGGTGAAGGACACCGGCCAGCGGGTCGTGGTCCTGTTCGAGGGACGCGATGCGGCGGGCAAGGGCGGCACGATCAAGCGGTTCATGGAGCACCTGAATCCCCGGGGCGCGCGCGTCGTCGCTCTCGAGAAGCCCACCGAAGTGGAACGCGGGCAGTGGTACTTCCAGCGCTACGTGCAGCACCTCCCGTCGCACGGCGAGATCGTCATGTTCGACCGCTCCTGGTACAACCGCGCCGGAGTCGAGCGGGTGATGGGCTTCTGCGCCGAGCACGAGTACGAGGAGTTCATGCGTCAGGCGCCCGAGTTCGAGCGCAACCTCGTGCGCAGCGGGATCCACCTCGTCAAGTTCTGGTTCTCGGTGAGCCGCAAGGAGCAGCGGCGCCGGTTCGAGGAGCGCGAGGTGCATCCGCTCAAGCAGTGGAAGCTGTCACCGATCGACGTGGCGTCCCTCGACAAGTGGGACGAGTACACCCGCGCGAAGGAAGCGATGTTCTTCCACACGGACACGGCCGATGCGCCCTGGACCGTCATCAAGTCGGATTGCAAGAAGCGCGCGCGGCTCAATGCGATGCGCTACATCCTGCACAAGCTGCCCTACGACCGGAAGGATCCCGAGCAGGTCGGCACGCTCGATCCGCTGATCGTGGGCCGCGCGCACGTCGTGTTCGAGCGCGGCGAGAAGCAGGTGACGGCGCTGATCTGAGCGGTGCCTCGCCCGGATCCTCAGGCGCCTGATGAAACGACGAGGCCGGCTGAACGCCGGCCTCGTCGTTTCCGGTCGTGCGATCAGAGCATGCCGATGGCCTGGCGCGCGAACGACTGGTCATTGTCGGCAGAGACGTTCTGCGAATGGGCGCTGCCGATCAGCAGCATCGCGAGCCAGCTTGCGAGAAGCAGGGCGGAGACGGTTTTCGAACGCATGGCGGGGTCACTCCAGGGATCAGGGGGCGGTTGGGTCAGAAGGACTGCTGGTAGCGCACCGATCCGAGCAGTTCGGTCGGTGCATCCGGGTTGCCGAGCGCGTGCTGCCGGACGATGCCGGACATCACGAGCGCAGCGCGGTGATCGGCCAGGGGCAGCACCCACGTGGCCTCGTATAGGCGCTCGCGGGTGCTGCTGCCCAGGCCGACGACTTCCTGGCGGTAGAGCGGATTGCCGCTCGCGTCGACGCGGGTGGGGAGATCGAAACGCATCTCGCCGCTGCGCACGGCGAGCGGTTCCGATACCGTGAATGCGACGCGATCGTCGTCGGCGATCGCACTGAAGCGCGTGATGCCCACGCCCCAGCCCGTGAGCGTGAGGGCCGACGTGCCGGTCACGAGACTGGTCGCCGAATTCCCCGTACCGGGGGTATGCGCGATGCTGAACTGCGCGCCTGCGACGAGATTCTCGGACAGGCGCGTCGCCCCCTGCAGCGTGAGGGCCTGGGTCGTCGCCCGGACGCCGTTCATCGCCGTCAGGCCGAAACCCTGCGTACCCAGCAGCGATTCGCGTTCGTCCAGACTCGCGAACTGGACGCCGACCATCGTGCGCCCTTCGTCGAAGGACCGGTTCAGTTCCATCAGTCCGAGCGATTGCTTGAGCGCGAGCCCGCCGGTGATGCCGAGCTGGTCCGCGACGGCGCCCGCGCCCTGCGAAGTGGCGTAGCCCAGCTTCAGCGACCAGTCGTTGCCCAGCGGCAGTCCGAACCCGGTCGTCTGGGCCAGCGGCAGCAGACCGAGCATCGGCGACTGCAGACCCTGCGCGACCGGCTGCGTCGAAACGCTGTCCATGCCCGGCAGTCCGAAGAAGGCATTCATGCCTCCGGTCGCGACGGTGAGGGACGAGCCGTCCTGGAATTTCTGGACCCACGCGGCGCCCAGCAGCGCGCTCGACTGGCGGAAGCGATGCTCGTAGTTCCACAGCGACTGGATCTCGAGCCCGTCGGCGCGCTGCAGGTCCGTGCGCTGTTCCGCAGCGATCAGCAGGCGCGAGCCCAGGGCGTCCAGTGTCTTCTCCGCGTAGCGGATCTGACGGTCGGTTCCGGCGGCGAGTCCTTCGAAACCGACGGGCCGCGGCGTCGCCACTGCCGATGACAGGCTGAGGGCGAAGTCGCGATGGAAGCTGTCGAAGACGATCGTGTCCAGCTGGCCGTTCGCGGCCACGCGCGACAGCCGGGAGCCGAGCGTGCTCGAGGCGGTGATCAGCGTGCCCTGGGTATTGAAGTTCCACACCCCCGCCGCCGAGACCGTGCCGGTGGCGCCGACCGGTTGCATGGCGCGCTGCGCATTCACGAGGCCGTGCCCGTAGACCGTGTCGACGCCGGGCGCCCCCAGATCGGTCGCGGTGGCGAAGATGATCTGTCCCACCTGGGACGCCTGCAGCGACGGCCAGCGGCTCTTGATGAGCGCCGCCACGCCGGAGACGATCGGTGTGGCCATCGACGTCCCGTTGCCGATCGCCAGACCGGTGTCCGAGGATGCGCTGGCGCCGATCACGTTGACGCCCAGCGCGACGACGTACCAGTCGGCGGTGTCGCCCGCGCGGTTGCTGAACGAGGCGATCGTATTGTCGGGATTGACGGCGCCGACCGCGATGATCTGATTGTTGGCCCACGCTTCCTTCGCATAGCGCGCCGGCCAGTCCGGATTGGCCAGACCGCGGTTGCCGGCCGCCACGACGGCGAGGGTCCCGCTCCACACGGCCTCGCGCAAGGCGGCTTCGCCCACCGGGCCCGTCCCTGCCATGCTCAGGTTGTGGATGAACGCCCCGCCATTGACGCCGTTGCGCACCGCCAGCTGGATCGCGCTGCCGCTCGCGGACCAGCTTGTCGCGGCACTCATCGCCTCGCTCGAGATGATCCTCGCGTCGGGAGCGATACCGATGATTCCGCGGTTGTTCATGCTGCCGGCGATCACCGATGCGACGAAGGTGCCGTGGCCGTGGCCGTCGGTCATCCCGGAGCCGGCAGGTGCCCCGGCGAGCGTGAGGTCGCGCGAGGCGCTCGTGATGACCTTGCCGCCGCTGAAGTCCGCATGGGACGCCCGCACGCCCGTATCGATGACATTGATGCGGACGCCCGCGCCGCGCACGCCGGTGTCCTGCACGGCAAGCGCGCCGGAATGGGCGGCGGCATTGGAATATGCGCGCTCGAGATTGCGCGCCATCAGCGTCCGGAACGCGACGGTGGCGTCGTCGGGGCTCTGTGCCCAGCACGCGTTCGCGCAGGCCGCCCAGACCGCCAGGGCCACGGGCTTCGCGCGCCATTGCGCAGACCGGATCATGCGTGCTCCTTGCCAGTGTCGCTTCCACACCGCACCAAGGCACACGCGCACCACTGAAACCGCTGACGAGGGTTTCGCCGGCAACCCCGCTACCGTGGACGATCTGTGTCGTCGTTAGGCCGGAGGTTTTGCGTCCCTGTCTTTCGACAGGTTTGCCATTGGGCAGACAACGCGCGGGAGGTCCCGCTTCCGCGCGCTCGACCGGATCAGCAACGAACGTGCGCACCGACCCGCCGGGCGCGCGAATGACGGCTTGCCCCGGGCACGGACCACCGTTGATTCAGAGGGTTGGCGTCTTCATTGCGCCGTGCCGCGGTCATGTGCTCCGGCGGGTCACCGGCCGGTGCGACCAGGCAGGCGCGCCCTCGAGGTGACGCCCGCCGTCAGCGACCGGTGACGGCAGGTCGATCTTCAACGGTCACCGGTGATCGGATGCCATTCCGGGAGGACCGGCCCCATCGCGCCGATCGATCCTGTCGACGATGCTGATGCATCACGTCTTCCGACGGTGCCGTGGTGCCTCCCGCGTCGGCGCCGGGCTCAAGGCACGCTCGGCTGCGCCGAAAACTCCGACGGCGGCTGTCGGGCATTCCGGACGTTTCGATCCGGCTCGCCCCTGGGCGAAACCCCCGACCCGGCCACCGCCATCGCCAAGCCACCCATGTCGTCGATACTCCTGCTGGATCCCGCGAAGTCCCTGTCCGCCGACAGGCTGAGAGCGCTTGCTGTGCTCGGGACCCGGACGCACGTGCTGCATTCCCTCGAGACGGCGAGCGCGCTCTCGATGCGGGAGGCCGTGGACGTGATCGTGCTCTGCGAGCCGCCGACGGATCTGAACGCCCTTGAATGGATCGGTGCCCTGAAGTCCGCGTCCGCCATGACCGAGCCGTCGGTGATCGTGGTGGCGGCCCAGGCGCTGCAGCGGACCGTCGGCGCGGTCGCGGATCTGTTCCTCCCGTCGCGCGTTTCCGACGCCCTGTTCATCCGGGCTGTCCGGCTCGTCCTGCAAGGACGGGCGAACCTGCCGCGTCCGCAGCCCGTCGCGCCGAAGACGCCGCCGCCGATGCCGTCGAATCCGCCCGCGGCTCAGGCGGATCCCGACAGGACCCTCGCGATCCGCGGTGGTGCGCGGCGCAGCAACACGGTGCCGGACGCCGGGCGACCCGCGAAGGTCGATCCCCCGACACCGGCCGCCGGCGAACTCGCCGTCCGGTCGGGCGGCACCTACGTCAATGGCTACCGCGTCATCCGTGCCCTGGGCCGCGGTGGCATGTCCATGGTGTATCTCGCTCATCACGAGAGCTCCGGCGAGGATCGTGTCCTGAAGATCCTGCCCATCAGCGAACACGACGGCGGGGTGCTCGTGCAACGCCTCATCAACGAGGCGGCGCTGCTGTCGCAGATCTCCCATCCGAGCGTGATCCGTGTTCATGAGCACGGCTTCACCGACTGGCACGCCTACATCGCGATGGAGTACCTGTCCGGCGGCGACCTGCGGACGGTGCTGGGCAAGGCACTGCCGCCCGCGCTGGCGGTGGAGGCGGTGATCCAGCTCGCCGGCGCCCTCGAAGCGGTGCACGCGGCGGGCATGATCCACCGCGACCTCAAGCCGGAGAATGTGCTTCGGCGCAGCGACGGGACGTTCGTGCTCGCCGACTTCGGCATCGCCCGTCAGGCCGGCGTCCAGCTCAGTTATGTCGGCACGGGTCACGTCATGGGGACGGCCGCCTACCTCGCGCCGGAACTCATGGGCAGCGGCGCGCCGGATCATCGTTCGGATCTCTACAGCCTCGGTGTCCTGTTCTACGAGATGCTGACCGGGCGCAAGCCCTACGACGGCGATGACCCGGTGCAGGTCCTGAATCAGCATCTTCGGGCGCCCGTCCCGCGGCTGCCGGCGCCGCTGGCCTGGGCCCAGGGCCTGATCGATCGAACCATGGCCAAGCGACCGGAGGAGCGGCACCAGTCGGCGCAGGAACTGGTGACCGCGGTGCTGTCCGTGGTATCGACCTTGCAAGCGGGAGGTTCAAGGGTGCCCCCGGCGCCCCGCAAACCCGAGCGCTGATACCCATGAAGACCGAGATCCCGCCCCCTGCCCGCGGAACCGCAAGCTCCGCGGGTCTGCCGGCTGCGTACTCGGTCGAAGTGCTCGGATTCAACGCCACCGAGCACCTGGTCCTCGGCAGCATCTTCGGACTCTCGGCGAGACGACATCCCCGTTTCGTGCGGCACGACCGCGCCGAGGACGCCCCCGATCTGTTCCTGGTCGATGCCGATGACCCCAAGGCCATGGCCGACTTGCGGATGCGGGGCGCGCCTCCTGGCGTGCCGGTCGTGCTCATCGGGGTGACGGATCACGGCACAGGCTGGCCGCGCCTCGCTCGTCCGCTGCAATGGGCCCGGCTGTTCGAGGTCTTCGATACCGCGCTGCTCGGCCCGGCCGCATCGCCGGCATCGGAGGCCGCGCGCGACATTCCGCCGTCGCTCGATGCACCGACCCAGCGGGTCGACCGCGTCCTCGTCGCCGACAGCGATGCCATCGTCCGCGAGTACATCCGCGCCAAGCTCGCGCCTTATCGCGTGCCGCTCGACGTTGCCGCGAGCGGTGAGGAAGCCTTGTCCTTCCTGTCCGCCCGCCAGTACGGCTGTGCCTTCATCGCGAGCAGCCTGCCCGGGCTCGACGGCTATCAGGTGTGCCGCATCCTCAAGGCACGCCGGGGCGCGCGTCCCATGGCGGTGGTGCTCATGACGGCGAAGGGATCCACGGCCGAGAAGCTGCGCGGGAAGATGGCGGGGTGCGACGCAACGGTCGCGAAGCCGCTGGACGACGACCAGCTGCTGGCCATGGTGGCCCGCTACATCCCTGCGGCGACGCTGGCCGCCTGAAACTCCGGCAGTTCGCCGGCGTGCCTATGACGTGCGGCGGAAGGGATTCGGATAGCGCCGTGTCGGATCCACGCGTTCGCCTTCCGCGACGAGTGCGTCCAGAGTGGCCTGCATCTGGTCCTGCAGGCGGGAAAGAAGTTGCCGGGCAGGCTGGCCGTCGGCGGGAGACTCGTCCGACTCGATGTCGATGGGGGGCGGTATGCGGATGCGCGCGATGCGCGGTCCGACCGGGCGCGGAACGAATCGGTGCACCGTGTCCCGCCAGGTGCCTCGGCAATAGTCGATCCGGAGCCGCTGGAGATTCTCCGCCACCTGCTCCTGGGTCAGCGTCTCGGCCGGATACCACGCCGGATCGAATCGAAGCAGTCGGCGCAAGCGTTGCGTCGCCTCACGCAGTTCGATGTGCCTTGCCCCACGCCCGTCCTCCTGGTCGCGGCGCAGCGCGCGCTCGGCGTTGCGCACGACCCGCTTCGCTTCCTCGGAGCCGCCGGGCGGTTGCGCGGTCTCGTCATCGAGCAGCCCGCGGATCCGTTCCGTGAAGGTCGCAACGGCTCGCTCCCATCGATGCGCGTACTCGTCGTCGCCCGTGACCGCGATCCCGGCCGCACGCTCGTCGCGCGCCAGCATTCCGAGATAGGCGTCGTGCAGCCTCTGCGCCGCATCCGCGTCGGCCCGCCGGGTGCGGAGATCGAGACGTCCGTCGACGTAGTCGAGCGTCCGGTGCAGAGCGGCGTCGACGTCGGACAGGAAGCGCAGATGCCAGAGGATCGGGGCGATGCAGGCGCGCTGCTCCGGTGACGCGCCGGCCGCCGCGCACGCCATCTCGACCACGCCCGGAAACAGCGGCTGGATGCGGTCGGCCGTCCACGCAACCTGACCTTCCGGGTGCAGCAGCACGCCGTGCCCGGCCCGCGCCCAGCGGACCGAGTGCGCCTTGCCGTCGGCACCTCCCGCGCCCGGGATCTGCGCGATGAGATTGTTGGCGAGCCAGAAGCGCTGCATCAGCGGTCCCATGCCGTTCACGATGTCGTGCGTCGCCCAGCTCGCCATCAGGGGCGCGAAACGCGCCGACAGTTCCTTGTCGAGCATCCAGTCCGTGAAGAACTCCGGATGGTTGGGTGCGAGAAAGGTCGCGCGACCCGGTCCGAGCGCTTCGCGCAGCCGCGCCGCGTCCGCCGCCGGCAGGTCGATGGCGGTGACGTCGGTGACACCGCGGATCCCGGGAATCGCATTCAGCCACGGCACGGAACGCAGACCCGGAACGCCATGCAGGCAGACCCACCGGTTCAGCGGGACCAGGGCCCGGATCAACGCCGGACAGGGGCGCGGCGCGACGAAGGTGCCGAGCCGGTCGGAGCGCGCCATCGGCGCGCCTCAGCCGAGTGCCCGCGTCACGACTTCGGTCACGTCCTTCGACAACCCCGCATGGTCGCGGATGCGCTCGAGCGCCGTCCGGGCATGGGTCTGGCGAGTCTCGTCGTACTTGCGCCAGCGGTCGAACGCCCGGGTCAGGCGCGACGCGACCTGCGGATTCAGCGGATCGAGCATCAGCACCTGATCGGCCAGGAGCGCGTAGCCGCCGCCGTCCGCCGCGTGGAACCGCACCGGGTTGTAGTGGCAGAAGCTGCCGACGAGCGCCCGCAGGCGGTTGGGATTGCGCGCATCGAAATCCGGGTGCTGGGTGAGGCTGCGCACACGGGCCAACGTGTCCGGCAGTCGCGACATCGCCTGCACGGCAAACCACTTGTCGAGCACCAGCGCCTCGTGCCGCCAGCGCCGGTGGAAGCGGGCGAGCGCCGGTTCGCGTTCCGGGCAGTCGGTGTTGACGAGCGCCGTCAGCGCGGCCATCGCGTCGGTCATGTTGTCGGCGCCGTCGAACTGCGCGACGCACATCGCGCGGATCTCGTCGTCGTCGAGTTCCATCAGGTAGCCGAGGCACAGGTTGCGCAGCGCGCGCTTGCCGGCGGCGGCAGCGTCGGGACTGTAGGCGCCCGGCACGGCCATCGCCCGGAACACCGACAGCCACCGCGACCGCAGCGTTCCGGCGAGATGCTGGCGAACGCGGACCCGCACGGCGTGGATCGCGTCGGGGTCGACCACCGGCATCTGTTCGCCGAGATAGCTCTCCGACGGCAGCGCGAGGACCTCGGCCGCGAACGCCGGATCGGCCTGGCTTCCGGCCAGCACGCGATCGAAGGCATCGACCACGGTGCGCGGCAGTTCGAAGGCCCGGCCGCTCCGGCGCTGTTCGACGCAGCGGAGGATGAGCCCGGTCGCGAGCCGCTGCCCGGCCTCCCAGCGATTGAACGGGTCGCTGTCGTGCGCGAGCAGGTGCGCCAGGTCGGTCTCCGGATAGTCGACCTCGAGCACGACCGGCGCCGAGAATCCGCGCAGCAGCGACGGCACCGGCCGTTTCGCGACGCCCGTGAAGACGAAGCTCTGCTCGGGTTCCGTCAGCGACAGCACGCGCGTCGACGGTCCCGGCGCGGATTCGCCGGCCAGTGCGAGCGGCACGTCCGTGCCGTCCGGGCCCACGAGGCCGACGCTCACCGGAATGTGATACGGGCGCTTCTCGGGCTGCCCGGGCGAGGGACCGCAGGCTTGCGACAGGCGCAAGGTGTAGGTCTGCGCGCGTTCGTCGTACGCGCCGCCGGCGACGACCCGCGGCGTGCCGGCCTGGTCGTACCACCGACGGAACTGCGTCAGGTCGACGCCGCTCGCGTGTTCCATCGCCGCCGCGAAATCGTCGCAGGTGACGGCCTGGCCGTCGTGACGTTCGAAATACAGATCCATCCCGCGGCGGAACGCCGCCGCGCCGATCAGCGTATGGATCATCCGCACCACCTCGGCGCCCTTCTCGTACACCGTCGCCGTGTAGAAGTTGGAGATCTCCATGTACGACTGCGGGCGCACCGGATGCGCCATCGGGCCGGCATCCTCCGGAAACTGCATCGCGCGCAGACCGCGCACTTCCTGGATCCGCTGCACTGCGCGCGAGTACGTGTCCGCGCCGAACTCCTGGTCGCGGAAGACCGTCAGCCCCTCCTTCAGCGACAACTGGAACCAGTCCCGGCAGGTCACGCGGTTGCCGGTCCAGTTGTGGAAGTATTCGTGGGCGACGACGCGGTCGATGTTGAGATAGTCGGTGTCGGTCGCGGTGTCCGGCCGGGCCAGCACGAACTTGGTGTTGAAGATGTTGAGGCCCTTGTTCTCCATCGCGCCCATGTTGAAGTCGCTCACCGCGACGATCATGAAGCGGTCGAGATCCAGTTCCAGGCCGAACACCTGCTCGTCCCAGCGCATGGATCGCTTCAGCGCCTCCATGGCGAAGCCGGCCTGGTCGGCCTTGCCCGGTTCGACGTAGACCTGCAGCAGGGCACGCTTGCCCGAACGCGTGAGGAAGTGGTCCTCGATGCGGTCGAGCTTCGCGGCCACCATCGCGAACAGGTACGAGGGCTTCGGAAACGGATCCTCCCAGCGTGCCCAGTGACGGCCGTCGGCCTCCTCGCCGCTGCCCACCGGATTGCCGTTCGACAGCAGGACCGGGAAGCGCGCCTTGTCCGCGTGCAGCGTGGTCGTGTAGCGCGCCATCACGTCCGGACGGTCGACGAACCACGTGATGCGGCGGAAGCCCTCGGCTTCGCATTGCGAGAACAGCCCGTTGGCCGATGCGAAGAAGCCCATGAGCTTCGTGTTGCCGAAGGGGTCGATACGCGATTGCGTTTCGAGCACGAACGCGTCCGGCACGCGCGGAATCTCCAGGCGCTCGGGGCTGATCGCGTAGTCGGTCTCCGTCAGCGGCCGGCCGTCGATCGCGGCGGCGACCAGCGTCACTTCATCCCCGTCGAGGACCAGCGGCGCGTCCGGCCGGCGCGATGCCGGATTGCGCCGCACGGCGAGGCGCGCGCGGACGATCGCCTGAGCCTCGCCGATGTCGACGTCGAGGTCGACGGTATCGATCAGGAACGCCGGCGGGGTGTAGTCCTCGAGACGGATGAGGGGCGGTGTGGCATCACGCATGGGGCATCCTGGGAGAGGGGAAACGCTCGACGAAGGATAGCGGGTTGAGACGGGGATTTCACGGCGTCAGGTCACGCGCCGGTCCGATCCCGAGGCCCTCCCCCGCCATCCCCGCGTCGTTCGTGTCGATGGCCGTGCGGCTCGATGACTGCCTGCCTGGCGCCTGCGCTATGCGACTGCCCGTTCCGCCGCCGGCAGCCACGCGGCCCGCTTGGCCGCGGCATCCCGGAGCGCGGTCCGCAAACCCTCCTCCACCACCGGGTGATAGAACGGCATCGCGAGCATCCCGTCCACGGTCAGTCCGCACTGGATGCCCCAGGCCAGCAGGTGCGCGAGATGCTCGGCGTCCGGGCCGAGGAGTTCCGCACCGACGACCGCACCCGACGGCGCCTCCACATAGACATGCAGCAGCCCCTGGTTCCGGACCATCATCCGGCTGCGGCCCTGGTCCTCGAACGAGACCTCGCCGACGACCGTGTGCGCGAGATCGAGATCGGCGTAGCGCCTTCCGATCACGGCGAGCTGGGGATCGGAGAACACGGCCGCCAGCGGCACGCGCCGTGCACCCGGGCGCACGTCCGGGAAGCGTGCGGCGTTCTCGCCGGCGATGCGGCCTTCGTCCGCGGCTTCGTGCAGCAGCGGCAGTTCGTTGTTGGCGTCGCCGGCGATGAAGATCGACGACGAACCGCATTGGAGCGTGTGCCGGTCGAAGCGGGGTACGCCGCGGCCGTCCCGCTCGAGGTCGAGGTTCTCGAGGCCGAGATCCTTGATGTTCGGGGTGCGGCCCGTTGCGGCGAGCACGTAGTCCACGGCCACCGTCCGTTCGACGCCCGACCGGTCGACATGGCGGATCTCGACGCCGTGTCGCGTCGCTTCGACGCTGCGCACGTCGGCATCGGCCTCCAGCGGGAACTCCGCGCCGAACGTTCTTGCCGCGCAGGCCCGGATCGCCGGGTCGGAGAAGGGCCCGACCAGTCCGCCCTTGCCGAACAGATGAACGGACACCCCGAGGCGGTGCAGGGCCTGCCCCAGTTCGAGACCGATGACGCCGGGTCCGAAGACGGCCACCGATGCCGGGAGGGTGTCCCAGTCGAACACGTCGTCGTTGACGATGAGCCGCGGCCCGGCGCCCCGAAGGATGGGCGGGACGGCGGGCGACGAGCCGGTCGCGATCACCGCGCTGCCGAAGCGCACGCGCACGTCGTCGCCCACCGCCACGGTGCCGGCGTCGAGAAAGCGCGCCCGGCCCGCGATCCGATCGTTCTCCGGAATGCGCTCGACACCCTGCACCACGAAGTCCACGAACCGGTCGCGTTCGCGCTTCACCCGCGCCATCACGGCGGCGCCGTCCACGGCGACGCGACCGTCGAGGCGCAGACCGAACTCCGTCCAGCGGGCCGGACCGTGCGCGGCCTCGGCCGCGGCAATGAGCAGCTTGCTGGGCATGCAGCCCACGCGCGCACACGTGGTCCCGTGCGGACCGGATTCGATGATCACGGCGCGCTTGCCGGCCGCGACCGCGGCGCGATACGCCGCAAGGCCGGCGGTGCCGGCGCCGATGACTGCAACGTCGACGATGAGGGATTCCATGACAGCGTGTCCTTGTTCGGGGAGACGGCCGCGCGGGCGGACGCGGCCGTCGTCTTGCATCGGAAGCCCCGTGCCGGCGGCTTCCCCGTGACCGGGCAGACGGATCAGGCGGCGTCCCGCGCCCAGCGGTCCAGCTCGTCGGCCCCGCCGATCAGCTTGCCGTTGATGAAGATCTGCGGGACCGTCTGCGCGCCGGCGACGGCGCCGACGACGCGGCTGCGGGTGTGGTGCGGCAGCGGGATCTCCGCATAGTCGTAGCCCAGCTCGGTCAGCTTCGCCTTGGCGCGGGCGCAGAAGCCGCAGCCTTCGCGCGTGAAGATCGCGACCTGGTCGGGCTTCTTCGCCTTCGGGTTGAGGTAGTCGAGCATCGTGTCGGCGTCCGAGACCTCGAAGGGATCGCCGGGCTTGTTCGGCTCGACGAACATCTTCTCGACCACGCCGTCCTTCACGAGCATCGAGTAGCGCCACGAACGCTTGCCGAAGCCGAGGTCGGACTTGTCGACGAGCTGGCCCATGCCTTCGGTGAATTCGCCGTTGCCGTCGGGGATCAGGCGGATGTTGTCCGCCTCCTGGTCCCGGGCCCATTCGTTCATCACGAACGTGTCGTTGACGGAAACGCACACGATCCGGTCGACGCCGTTGGCGAAGAACGCCGGCGCCAGTTCGTTGTAGCGGGGCAGGTGCGTCGACGAGCACGTCGGGGTGAAGGCGCCGGGCAACGAGAACACGACCACGGTCTTGCCCTTGAAGAGGTCGTCGGTCGTGACGCTCTTCCAGTCGTTGTTCTCGCGGATGCGGAACGTGACGTTGGGGACGCGCTTGCCTTCCTGGGTGGCTTGGGACATGACTTGCTCCTTGCGTTGGGTTTCACTGTCGTGCGACCGGTGTCCGACCGCGATGGACGCAGTGTCCGGGAACCCGCGGACCCGGGCCAATACCTTGTTACGATGCGGTCCATAGGCATTGCCTATGGCCGGGCCGCTGTGAAGACGTGAAGGTGTGGAAACGTGAAGTCGTGAAGGCGTGAGAAGCCACCCTCTCCCCATGAGTGGGGAGGGGCCAGGGTGAGGGGTCACGCGAGGCCGCCGTGGCGGCCGTCCACCCCCCCACGACTTCACACCTTCACACCTTCACGCCTTCACGTCTTCACGTCTTCACGCCTTCACCGTCTCCACCCCTTCACCGCCTCCCAGTGACTCTGACCGAACTGAAGTACCTCGTGGCCGTCGCCGATACGCGCAATTTCAGCCGTGCGGCCGAACGCTGCTTCGTCAGCCAGCCCAGCCTCAGTGCGTCCGTGCGCAAGCTCGAGGACGAACTGGGCGTGCAGGTCTTCGAGCGGGGCGTCGGGGAGGTCCTCGTCACCGGGGCCGGGGCACCGGTGGTCGAGCAGGCGCGCCGGGTGCTGGAGGAAGCCGACCGCGTGAAGGCGGTCGCGAAGCAGCGGCGCGATCCGCTGGCCGGTCCGTTGCGCCTGGGCGTGATCCACGCCGGGTGCTGGAGGAAGCCGACCGCGTGAAGGCGGTCGCGAAGCAGCGGCGCGATCCGCTGGCCGGTCCGTTGCGCCTGGGCGTGATCCACACGGTGGCGCCCTACCTGCTGCCGGATCTCGTGCTGGGGCTGCGCAAGCGGGCTCCGGAGATGCCGCTCGACATCGAGGAGAACATGACGGTCAACCTCGACCAGATGCTGCGGGGCGGAACCATCGACGTGGCCATCCTCGCGCTGCCCTACGGGGCACCGGGCATCGAGACCACCCCGCTGTACGACGAGGATTTCCGCATCGTCGTGCCGGCCGGCCATCCGTGGGCGCGGCGGCGGTCCGTGCCGAGCGCCGAACTGGAGGGGCAGAACCTGTTGCTCCTGTCGATCGGACACTGTTTCCGCGACCAGGTGGTCGACGCGTGCCGCGAGTTCGCGCGGCCGGCCGCCCCGGGCAAGGAGGGCAATTCTCTGGAAACGCTGCGCAGCATGGTGGCCTCCGGCATGGGCGTGTCGGTGTTGCCGGCCTCCGCGCTGACGGAGCGCCACGCCAATCCCCTGGTGAAGGTCATCGAGTTCGCGCCGCCGCGTCCGTCGCGGCGCATCGTGGCCGCGACACGGGTCGACTTTCCGAGGGCGGCGGCGCTCCGGGCCATCGCCGAATCGATCGCCCGTGCGCCGCTGCCGATCCGCCCGGCCGGCGGGTGACCGCGTGCCTTGATCAGACCGTCCTCAACCCCGGCTCGCTCGGACCGAAGATTCTCGTGCCGGCAGCGACCGGCACTCCGCCCTTTTCCGGACAGATCCGACCGACATGATGATCCGCCTCGCGGCAGCGCTCTTCCTGCTCCCCCTCGTCCTCGCCGGCTGCAAGCCGGACAACCCGACGCCGACGGCCGAGGTGCTGACGTACGGGGTCTACCGGATCACCCGGCCCGACACGTCGCGGGCGGCGGCGCCCGGCGAGCGGGTCGTGGCGACCCGGGTCGAGCATGAGCGCCAGACCGAGACGGTTCCGGCGACGCTGAACGGCAACTTCGGATTCGAGTTCAGCGTCCGGGGCCTGCCGGCCCAGAAGTCCCTCGTGTTCGACCTGCGCGCCCGCCATCCCCCGATCGTCGGGACGGACGGGGTCAGCCGGACGGAGTCCGTCTCGTCGCTGCCCGTCTACACGGCCAACGGCAACTACAGCAACGCGTTCATCTTCCAGTTCGATCGCGCGGAGGATCTGCAGGCGGGTCCGTGGGTGCTGCAGGTCGCTCTGCAGGGGCGGATCCTGGCGGAACGGACCTTCCAGGTGACCGTTGCCCGCTAGAGCGGAGGTCCGATCCCTGTACGCGGATCAGACCTTTCCTGGCTCAGTCGCGCGGCACCGGCCGGACGGCCGCGAAGAATTCGTCGAGCCGGCCGCGGTCGAGACCGCTCATGCGGGCAACGACGCCGGCGGACGCCAGGGCCCACGCCGCCTTGGCCGACGCGAGCAGGGAGCCCTCGGTCGATCGGATCTCGGCGCGCGTCGCGGCCCGCCGGGCATCGGCAGCATCGATCCATGCCTCGATCATCAGGGGCGTGCCGGTACGCACCGGGGTCAGGAAGCGCGTCGCCATCTCGCTCGTCAGGCCCAGCTTGCCGGTGTGCAGGATCAGCGCCCAGGCCGCGACTTCGTCGAGCAGGGTGGACACGATGCCGCCATGGGCAATGCCCTCGACGCCGCAGAAGTGCCCGGCGAGCAGGTGGTGCGTCCGGCATCCCTGCGCCGTGCGTTCGACGCGCAGTTGCAGCCCGACGGGGTTGCGGGGAGAACAGCCAAAACAGAGGCCGGGCCAGTCGGGGTGGGGCGTGGTCATCGTCCGGGTCGTGACGGGGTCGCGGGGTGCCCGATTGTGCCGTGCGCAGGAGCCGGGGTCGAAGCCGCGACCGTCGTCCGCCCGGGGGGCGGCCCGCCCGCTCGCGCGGCGCGTCGACGGGCGGCGGTCGAGCGGCGCGTGCCATCCGTTTCCCCGCCGGTTTAACCTGGATCAATGCCGGCGTGCGGCGATCCGCTGAAATGCCTCCACCCTGATTCGAATCGGACCCGGACCATGAAACCCGACGTCAAGGCATTCTTCGATCCCGAGACCTGGACGCTCAGCTATGTGGCGTCCGACCCCGAGTCCCGGGACGCCGTCGTCATCGATGCCGTGCTCGACTACGACCCGGCGCCCTCACGGATCCGCCAGGACTCGATCGAACGGGTGGCGGCGTTCCTGCGCGAGAACGACCTCCGGCCGCGGCTGATCCTCGACACGCATGCGCATGCCGATCATTTCTCGGGGTCCCGCGTCCTGAAGGAGCGCTTCCCGGACGCCCGCATCGGCATCGGCGAGCACATCCGGGACGTCCAGCGCACCTTCCGCACGATCTTCAATCTCGGTCAGGCGTTCGACACCGAGGGCGGCCAGTTCGACGCACTGCTGGTCGACGGCGAGGTCGTGGCGGCCGGCACGCTGCCCGTTCGCGTGATCGCGACGCCCGGTCACACGCCGGCCTGTGTCTGCTATCTCATCGGGGATGCCCTGTTCAGCGGCGACACCCTGTTCATGCCCGACTACGGCGTCGGCCGATGCGATTTCCCCGCGGGAAGCGCCGAGCATCTGTACGACTCCATCGTCGAGCGTCTCTACACGCTTCCGGATCGCACCCGTGTGTTCGTGGGCCACGACTATCAGCCGGGCGGCCGCGATCTGATGTGGGAGACCACCATCGGCCAGGAGAAGCTCCACAACGTCCAGTTGAAGGCGGGGACGCCCCGCGATGTCTTCGTCCGGCTGCGGCAGGCAAGGGACCGGACGCTGGGCGCGCCGCGGCTCCTGTTCCCCAGCGTGCAGTTCAACATCAACGGCGGGCAGATGCCGGCGGCCGAGCCCAACGGCATGTCGTATCTGAAGATCCCGCTGCGGGGATAGGGCACGCGCCGGTCGGGGAATCGGGCCGCTCGACGTCAGGCGGCCTGCTGGCGGGGCAGGTCGCTCTCGAGCGCCGCCCGCAACTGGTCCATCGACAGCGGCTTCGCGAGATGCCCGTCCATGCCGGCGTCGAGGCAGCGCTCGCGGTCGCCGGGCAGCGTGTCGGCCGTGAGCGCGAAGATGGGCGTCCGCCGGCCGGGGTGGTTCGCCTCGAGCGCCCGGATCCGTCGCGTCGCCTCCAGGCCGTCCATCTCCGGCATCTGGATGTCCATCAGCACGACGTCGTAGCGGCCGGCTTCGAACGCCTTGACCGCCTCCGCGCCGTTCTCCGCGAGCGTGATCCGCTGGCCGAGGCGTTCCAGCATCCTGGCGATCAACGTCCGGTTCACCGGGTTGTCCTCGGCGACCAGCACGGACCGGCCGGCGCCTGCGACGACGGTGTCCGACGACGGCGACGACGAGGAACGCGTCGGGTCGCAGGTCAGCGCCGCCCGGACCTGCGCCGGATCGAGCGGGCGCGCAAGCACGGACGCACCGTTCGCCTGCCCGTCGTCGAAGGTGCGGCGGTCCGCGCTGCTGGCGGCGAGGATCAGCGCCGTGCGCGCGGTCTCGCGCCAGACGCGACGCACGGTGGCCGGCGCCGTCGTGAGCGCAGCGCCGTCCACGATCCAGACCGCATCGGTGGGCGCCGATGCAAGTGCGGCTTCGATCGACGCCGCGACCCTGCCCGCCAGGCCCAGGGAAGAGAGCAGGCGCCGGGTCGCCTCCGCGCGGCGAGGATGTGCATCGACGATCACGGCAGGCCGGGCGAGCGGGGCGGGCGACGCCGCGGGCAGCGACGGCCTGCCGAACGCGGCCGTGAAGCGGAAGACGCTGCCGACCCCGGGCTCGCTCTCGACCGCCAGCCGTCCCCCCATCAGCCCGACGATCCGCGCCGAGATCGCGAGACCGAGTCCGGTGCCGCCGAACTCGCGGGTGATCGAGGCGTCGGCCTGGTAGAAGGCCTGGAACAGGCGGGTGCGTGTCTCGGCAGTCATGCCGATTCCCGTATCGCGGATCGAGAACTCGATCCGGACCCCCGCCGGATCGGCGGACTGCAGCACGGCGGCCAGTTCCACGTCGCCCGCCCGGGTGAATTTCACGGCATTCGACAGCAGGTTGAGCAGGACTTGCCGCAGCCGCTTCGGATCCCCGGACAGCCGGTCCGGCACGTCCGGGCCCGCACTCCAGATCAGCGCGACGCCGTGCTCCTGCGCGGTGAGGGCGACGGTCCGGGCGCATTCCAGGAGCAGGGCGCGCGGCTCGAAGTCCGCGTGATCCAGTTCGAAGCGTTCCGCCTCGAGCTTGCTGAAATCGAGGATGTCGTTCACCACGCCGAGCAGCGCCTGGCCGCAGTCCCTCGCCGTCTCCAGGAAGCCGCGCGTCTGGGCGTCGAGCGGATTGCCGAGCGCGAGTTCCGTGTGACCCAGGAAACCGTGGATCGGCGTCCGGATCTCGTGACTCATGTTGGCGAGGAACTCGCTCTTCGCCTTCGCGGCCGCGAGCGCGGCATCGCGCGCGGAGATGAGTTCGGTATTGGCATGTTCGAGGTCGGCCCGGTTGCGCTCCAGGGAGTCCGTCAGCGCGGAGAGGACGGCCGTGCGGCGCCGCAGGGACACTGCCAGGGAGGTCGCCCAGGTGCCGAGGGCCGTCAGGAGGAGACCGGCGATCGCGACGAGGGTGGCGCGGTTGTCCGCGACCCGGGCCTCGAAGGCCGGCGTCGAATCGAAGGTGACGGTCCAGGTGCGGCTGCCCACGCGGCGCGTGGTCGTCAGGCGGTACGCGGGCGCCATCCACGGGTCGGCATCCTCGGTCGGCCGCGTGTCGTGCATGAGCGTCGAATCCTGCGTGCCGTGCCCGTCGTAGACCCGGACGCGCAGATCGTTCATCCGGTGGGCGAGGGTGGCCTGCAACAGATCCTCGACCCGGAAGGCGCTCGCGACGAAGCCGAGCAGGGCGTCGCGCCGCGCCTGCGGTGCGCCCGGGTCCACGCCTCCCCGGTAGACGGGAATGAACATGATGAAGCCGGCGAGCGGACGGTCGTCGATGACGAGCGTCACGTTGCGGGTGATCGCCATGTCGCCGGAATCGCGGGCACGCATCATCGCGGCCCGACGGATGGACTCCGAGAACATGTCGAATCCCAGTGCCTTGCGGTTCACGCCCTCGAACGGTTCGACGAGGGCGATGGTTGTGACGGGCTCGATGGCGTCCCGGGTCCAGATCCGGAAGTCGGGGTGTCCGCGCCGCTGCTGGCGTCGTTCGAATGCCCGGGCGTCGCCCGGCGGCACCAGCGGGACCCAGAGGAACGTCTGCATGCCGGGAAAGCGCCGGGGGATCTGCAGGCTGCGGTAGTACTGCGCCCACGACGCCGATCGAGGTCCGGACAGGTGAGCACCAGACCCGCGCCGCCGCGGAGGATCTGCGCGTAGGCGTCGATGCGCTGATCCAGACGGGTCAGCACGTCGCGCGTGACCGGCGTCGAACCGGGTCGAGGCGGCGTCGCTCGACTGGTCATGGACGAACATGCAGAGCAGCGATGTGACCAGCACGCCGATCACCGCGGCCAGGAACGGCAGCGGACTGACGTCGGGGTCGGCGGTCGGCGCCGGGGTGCCGGCGGATGCATTGCGGGACATGGGCGCCATAACGGCAGTGGACCGCCCGCCGAGGGGATTCGGCCCGGAACCGAGTTCTCGGTGAGGTTTCGTTGTTGGATAATCGACCGCGACGAGACCTGCCGCGCTGACAGATTTCCAGGGAATCCGTCCCAACCACGCGCGCGGCGAATGAAGGAGCCGCCTTGAAGCTGCCTCATGACCCGACTCGGTCGACCGGGAGTGTCCCGGCCGCCGAGACGTCCCCATGGCATCCCCTGCGCCCCCGTGCGCAGCGTCTGGCCCTCGAACCCCGATGGTTGTTCGACGGTGCCGCCGCGGTCACCGCGGCCTCGCCCGATCCGGCGGACGGCCCCGAGACTGCCCACGAAACAGACTCGTCCGACCGCCCGGCCGTGGCACTGCCCGGTCCCCGGGACGTCGCTTCCGTCGGGCAGCCGGCCAGCGACCGCCGCGACCTGATCGTCATCGATTCCCGCGTGGCCGGGGCCCAGGAGGCCGCCCGTCGCGCCCCGCCGGGGGTGCAGGTACTCATCCTCGACGCGGAAGCGGACGCGCTGTCGACCATCGCCGGTGCGGCCGGTGCCCAACCCGGCTGGTCGGCCATCCATCTCATTGCCCACGGCGAACCCGGACATCTGCTCCTGGGCCGCGCGGGTCTCGACACCGATTCGGTGCGCCGGTCGTCCACGGATCTCGCTGCGCTCGGCGCCACGCTCCGGGCCGACGGCGACATCCTGATCTACGGCTGCGATGTCGCGGCCGACGCCATCGGCGCGCGCTTGATCGCCACCCTGGCCGACCTTACGGGCGCCGACGTCGCCGGCTCCACCGATCCCGTGGGCGAGGTCGGCGGCCGGACCGACTGGAGCCTCGAGACCGCGAGCGGTCCGGTCGAGCTTGCCTTCGATGGCTCGAGTCCCGTCCTCGCCGCCGTCGCCGGCGCACTGACCACCGCGCCGACGGTGACGGACGGCGCAACCGCACCGCGGATCACCGCCGAAGAGACGGCCGTTGCCGTCACCGGGCTGACCATCTCCGACCCCGAGGGAGAGAACCAGACCGTCACCGTCACGGCGGGTCATGGCCGTGTTGCCCTGGGTTCGACGGCCGGCCTCGCGTCCCACAGCGGCGGAGGCACCGCGACACTGACCTTCTCGGGAACCCTCGCCAGCGTCAATGTGGCGCTCGCGACGCTGACGTACACGCCCGATACGGACTTCTCGGGCACCGAGACGCTGACGGTCCAGTCGGACGATGGCAACCAGACAGGGGCCGCGACGCTGGACATCGGCGTCACCTCGCTCGACGACGCACCCGTCACGGCACCCACGGCCCTGACCGTCGCCGAAGGCGGATCGCAGACCTTCTCGGCGACGAACTTCGGTATCGCGGATGTCGACAACTCGGACGTCCAGCTCATCGTCAAGATCGCATCGTTGCCGACTCACGGCGCCCTGCGGCTGGGCGGCGCGCGCCTCGTGGTCGGATCGACGTTCTCGTACGACCAGGTCGCGAACCTCACCTACACGCACGACGGCTCCCAGGCGACCGCGGTATCGGGGACGACCGACAGCTTCACGTTCACGGTCAACGACGGGGCGGGTTCCACGGTGGGGCCGTCGGTGCTCCCCATCACCCTCACGCCGGTGAATCAGGCGCCGGCCGTGTCGGGGACCACGCAGCTGTTCGAAGGCCAGACGGACGTGCCGGTCACGGTCGTGCTGACCGACGCCGATCAGGCGGCGGGGGCGCCCTACACCCTTCGCATCGAGAGTCTGCCCGCCGTGGGCACCCTCCGCTTCAACGGGTCGCCCGTCGTGGCCGGGGTCACGACGCTCACGTCCGCGCAGCTTGCGCAGCTCACGTACAGCCACGACGGGTCCGAGCCTGCCGGGCCGGTCACCTTCACGATCCGCGCGACCGACGACGGCGGCGGCAGCGCGACGCCACTGAGCACGGCCGGGACGATCACCCTCTCCGTCCGCCCGAACGACGACGACCCCGTCCTGGCCACGAATTCGCCCGCCGCGCTCGCCGGCGGCAACACGGTGGTCCTGAACGGCACGAACCTCCACCTGACGGATCCCGACTCCGGCGACGCGAATCTGACCTACATCGTGACCGCCGCGCCGGCCCCGGCCAAGGGCAGCCTGCAGATCGACAAGGGCAGCGGCTTCGTGAATGCGGTCGCGGGCTCCACCTTCACGCAGGCCGACGTCGACGCAGGGCGCGTGCGGTACTTCTACCAGAGTGCCACGGACTTCCCGTCCGGCACGACGGACACGTTCCAGTTCCAGGTCCGCGACGGCGCCATCCGCGAGTATCCGACCGTGCGCGAAGGCGGCATCCATCTGCCCGACGACACGACGCTGCGCACGCACACCTTCACCATCAACATCGCGGCGGCGGCCACCGAGAACGTGGCCAACGGGGCCGGGACCGACGTTCCCAATGCGGCACCGCAACTTTCCGGTGCCGGTTTCGTGAACGTCGGAATCACCTCGGCCGATCTGAGTGAAGGCGGCACGGTCACGATTCACGGTACCGGTGCGGTCACCGGACCACGCATCGTCGTGCCGGACAGCGATAACAGCGCTGCGGAAATCGTCTACCGGCTGACGCAGCTCCCCACAAGCGGCGAGGTGCGGTTGAACGGGGCGGCCCTCGGGTTGTACGGCGTGTTCACGCAGGACGACCTCGACAACGGACGCATCACCTTCGTGCACGGCGGCGGCGAGGACTTCATCGACGAGTTCCGCGCCACGGTGAGCGACGGCCAGAGCACGACCGGCGCGCTGGTCTTCGGCATCGATGTGACGCCGGTGAACGATCGGCCGACGATCGCCGCCTCCGGCACGCCCTTCATGGAGGAGGGCGCGGCCTACGTGTTCGGTGGTGGCAATGTGGGCTTCGCGATGTCGGACGTGGACGGGTCCGGTGACAAGACCGGCGCGACGGCGTTCCAGTCGACCGCGTCGCAGCTCGTGTTCCGTGTCACGACCCTGCCGGCGCATGGTGCCGTGGCGTGGTCGGCCGACGGCACGACGTGGACCACCATCACCGGCGCGAATCAGGCGACGGTCACGGTCACGGCGGCGGACATCGCCGGCGGTCGGTTCCGCTACGTGCATGACGGCAGCGAGAACTTCGCCGACAGCTTCCAGGTGCAGGCGGACGACGGCAAGGCGCAGGGCAACAGCCTGAGCACGATCGCCACGGTGAGTCTCGAGATCGCCAAGCTGAACGACCCGCCCGCGCCGTCGGAGAACGTGTCGCTCACGGTGGCGGAGGGCGGGACAGGCGCCATCGGCGGCGCCGGCGCCCTCGGGCCGAGACTGGCCTACACCGATCCGGACAACACCGTGATCCAGCGGCAGTACCGCATCACCACGGCAACGGCGCATGGAACCCTGCTGCGCAACGGCGCGGCGCTCGGCCTGGGCAGCGTGTTCACGCAGGACGATCTCGACAACAACCGCATCACCTACCGGCACGACGGCACCGAGAACTACGCCGACGAATTCGCCTTCAACGTCGACGACGGCGGGGCACCGCCGGTGCCGGGCACGTACCAGATCACCGTCGTGCCGGCGAACGACACCCCGACGCTCAGCGCGCCGGCCACCGCGACCATCGCCGGACCGAGCGGCACCGTCGGCAACTTCACGCTCGGCGACCCCGATCTCGTCGGCACGCTCGACGCAGGCGAGACCGATCGCGTCCGGGTGACGGTCGAAATCCAGGACAGCGGCGGCACGCTGATCAGCGACGCGCGCGGACAGATCACCCTGCCCGGCGGCGTCACCCTGTTGCGGTCGGTCTCCGGGACCAGCGGTGCGTCGGCGCGGCTGGTGTTCGAGGCGACGCGCGCCAATGCGGAGGCGGCCCTCGATGCGCTGCAGCTGTCCTTCGCCGGCGATGAGGATCAGGCCCTGCGCCTGTCGGTGACGGTCGACGACCGGCTCTACGACAACGCGAACGCGGTGACCGGTGCCAACGGCGGCCCGGCCAATCAGCCGGAGACCGGCGGCGCGGCGCGTCCGCTGTCCGACGCGAACAACACGGTGACCACGCTCACGACGCTGACCGTGAGCCGGACGAACGACGCACCGGTGCTGGCCGCGCCGGCATCGATCACCGCGACCGAGGACACGGCCTTCGCCTTCGCCGGCGGCAACGCCGTGACGCTCAGCGACGCGGACGCATTCACGAGCACCGGCACCACCGTGACCGTGTCGGCCGGCAAGGGGCGCGTCGACGTCGGGTCGATCACCGGCCTGTCGGCGGTCACCGGCCGCGCCTCGGGCTCGATGCAGCTGACGGGCTCGCTGACGGCCATCAACGCGGCGCTGGCGACGCTGACGTATCAGGGCAACCCCAACTTTGCCGGCACCGACACCGTCCTGGTGAGCGCCAACGACGGTGGCAACACCGGCACCGGCGGGGCGCTGACCGACACGCGCAGCGTCGCCGTCACCGTGGTGCCGGTCAACGATGCGCCCAGCGTCAGCTACACCGGACCGGCGCAGACGATCGGCGCACCCGGCACGTCGGTGGTGTTCTCGGGCGCCTCGGCGATCCGCATCGACGACGCCCTCGATCTCTCGAACGCCACGGCCGGCTTCCGGACCGGCAACAACGATTTCACCGTCACGCTCACGTCCCGCAACGGCGCGTCGAACTTCGGGACGCTGACGCTCGGTACCGCAACGGGTCTCACGAGCGTGACCGGCAACGGCACGGCGACCGTCACGCTCCGCGGCACCCGCGACGCCGTGAACACGGCGCTCTCCGGCCTCACGTTCGCGCCGCTCACGAGCGAATACAACGGCAACGTCGCCGCCCGCATCCGCGTGGTCGTGAACGACAACGCCAACCACGGTACGTCCGTCGGCGGCGCGCCGGCGGGCGTGGGCGCCGCCCTGACGGCCACACGCGACATCTTCGTGCCGGTCAGTTCCATCAATGAGGCACCGTCGGTGGCAGGGCCGTCGGGCGTGAGCGTCAACGAGGACGGGAGCGTGCCGTTCTCCGGCGCGAACGCCATCACGCTGAGCGATCCCGATGCCTTCAGCGGCCGCCTTCGCATGACGGTCGATCTCGGGACCGGCGCGCTCGGGACGTTCACGTTCGGTTCGACGTCGGGTCTCACGGTCGTGTCGGGCGGGACGAGCGGCGCGACCACGGCCGTGCTCGAAGGAACACTGGCCGACCTGAACGCGGCGCTGACCTCGATGCGCTTCTCGCCGACGGCGAACGTGAACCGCATCGGCACGACGCAGCCGTTGACGATCACGCTGAACGATCAAGGCACGCTCGGCACGGGCGGCGCGCTCAGCGCCACCCGCACGGTCCCCATCACGATCGCCCCCGTGAACGACGCGCCGGCGGCCGCCGGCACGGCAACGGTCGCGTCGATCGCCGAGGACGGTCCGTCGCTCACCGGTTCGAGCGTGGCGACGCTGTTCACGACCAACTACTCCGATGCGATCGACACCGTCGCCGGCGGATCGAGCGGCACCGCATTCAGCGGGATCGCGATCGTCGGCAACGCCGCCACGGCCGTGCAGGGCAAGTGGCAGTTCTCGCTGAACGGCGGATCCACCTGGCGGGACGTTCCGACGACCGGACTCGGCAACACCTCGGCGCTGGTGCTGCCGACCTCCGCCGCGGTGCGATTCCTGCCCGCAACGCATTGGAACGGTTCGCCCGGTGCGCTGTCGGTGCGGCTCTCCGACGGCACCGGCTTCAGCGCGAGCACGACGGGCACCGATCTCAAGAACATCGCCAGTGGCGTCGGCGGCACCGGGGGCTGGTCCGCCGCGACCGTGGCGGTCCGGACAACCGTGACGCCCGTCAATGACGCGCCGGTGCGGACGACCACGGCGGTGGCGCTGACGGCCGTCGACGAGGACACCGCCTCACCGGCCGGCGCGACGGTCACGAGCCTGTTCACTTCGGCATTCAGCGATGCGCGCGATGCGGTTTCGGGCGGTTCGGCGGCCAACGGTCTGGCCGGGATCGCCATCGTCACCAACGCCGCCGATCCGGCGACCGAGGGGCGGTGGCAGGTCCAGGCCGCGGGGGCGTCGACGTGGACCGACGTCGGGACAGTCAGCACGTCCAGCGCCTTGCTGGTGGCCTCGGATGCGCGGCTCCGGTTCGTACCGGTGGCCAACTACAACGGCACGCCGCCCGGATTGCTGACGCGGCTTGCCGACACTTCGAGCGGTGCGGTCACGACCGGCGCGCGGGCGGACGTCTCCGATGACAGCACGAAGAGCGGCGGGATCACCCGCTACTCGAACAGCGGCAACTCGGTGACGCTCAACACGTCGATTCGTCCGGTCAACGATGCGCCGGTGCTCGCCGATCGCGTGCTTTCGGCCGCCGCCACGGAGGATCAGACGGCCCCGAACGGTCCGGTCGGAATCCCGGTGTCGTCCCTGACCGGCGGCATCACCGACATCGACGCCGGCGCCGTGCAGGGAATCGCCGTCACCGGGACCAATGCAGCCCGCGGCACGTGGTTCTACTCGATCGATGGCGGCACGACGTGGCAGACCCTCGGCAACGTGTCCGCCGCCAATGCGCGGCTCCTCGCTTCGGATGCTCGGCTCTACTTCGTGCCGGCGCCCGACTTCAACGGAACGGTGAGCGATGCCCTGACCTTCCGCGCGTGGGACCGCACCAGCGGCACGAACGGCGGGACGGCCTCCACGACGACCAACGGCGGCACGCGCGCGTTCTCCACTGCCACCGATCAACTCGCCCTCACCGTGGCTGCCGTGCAGGATCCGCCGGTGGCGCGCAATGATTCCGCGACCACGACGGAAGACACGCCGGTGACGCTCGCCGGCACGCTGCTCCTGTCGAACGACACCGACGTGGATGGCGACACGGTCCGGCTGCAATCGGTGGGCCCCACCTCCGCGAACGGCGGCACGGTGACGCTCAATGCCGCCGGCAACGTGGTGTACGCACCGCCAGCGAACTTCAACGGCATCGACACGTTCACCTACACGATCACCGACGGCAACGGCAACACGTCGACGGCGACCGTGTCCGTGATCGTCACGGGCGTGAACGACCTGCCGACGGGCTCGAACAGCGAAGTGACGCTGCCCGAGGACACGCCGCGCGCGTTCCGTCCGGGCGACTTCAATTTCCGCGATCCCGATCGCACCGACGCCCTTTCGGCCGTGCGCATCGATACCGTCCCGGCGGGCGGTGTGCTGACCTTCGATGGCGTGCCGGTGACGGCCGGGCAGGTGATCGCCTTCGCCGACATCGCTCGGCTCGTCTTCACGCCGTTGGCGGACCAGAGCGGCGCGGCGTACCGGACGTTCCAGTTTTCCGTGCGGGACGGCGCGGGCGCATTCAGCGCCACGCCGGCCACGATGACCGTGAACGTGACGCCGGACAACGATCCGCCCGCAAGCACGAACCGGGGCGTGAATCTCGCGGAGGACACGACCTACGCGTTCGCGGCCGGCGACTTTCCGTTCACCGACACGGATGCCGGCGACACCATGACCGCCGTGCGCATCGACACCTTGCCGGGCAACGGCACGCTCACGCTCGGCGGCGTGCCGGTGACGCCCGGGCAGGTGATCCCGCGGGCGCAGTTGTCGCAACTGCTCTTCACGCCCGCGGCGAACGCGACGGGGACGGCGAGCCTCACGTTCTCCGTCTCCGACGGCACCGTGTTCCAGACCGCGCCGTCGACCTTTGCGCTCAACCTGACGCCGGCCAACGATCCCCCGGACAGTGCGAATGCGATCGTGACGACGACCGAGGACACGCCATACGCGTTCTCGGGCGCCGAGTTCGCCTTCACCGACCCGGACCCCGGCGATACCGAAGTGGCCGTGCGCATCGACTCGCTGCCGGCGGCCGGCGTGCTGACGATCGCCGGGGTGCCGGTCACGGCGGGCCAGGTGATACCGGCCTCCGAACTGGCGCGGCTCGTCTACACGCCCGCGGCCGACAGCACCGTCCAGCGCACATTCACGTTCTCGGTGTACGACGGGCAGTCGTTCTCGGCGTCGCCCCACACGCTGACGATCCGGATCACGGGCAGCAACGATGCGCCCGTGGCCCGGGCCGACCTCAACGCCATCAGCGCAGGGGTGGCGACCGTCGGCGGCAATGTCGTCGGTGCGGCGGGCGCTTCTGCGGGCGACCGCGCGGACACCGATGTCGACGGCGATGCCCTCACCGTCACGGCCTGGTCCGATGCCTTCGACGGCTCGGCCGGAACGATCGGCTCCGCCCGGGCGTCCACCTACGGCGCCCTCACGTTGAATGCCGACGGGACCTACAGCTTCGCGCTCGACAGCACGAATGCCGCCGTCCGCGGGCTCGGAGCCGGACAGACGCTCACCGAACGATTCTCGTACACCGTCTCCGACGGTCACGGCGGCTCGGCCGTCAGCACGCTGACCGTCGTGATCTCCGGCGTCGACGAGGCGCCGGTCACGCAGGGTGCGTCGCGCACGATCGATGAGGACACGAGCTACGCCTTCGGCGCCACCGACTTCCCGTTCGCGGACGGCGATGCCGGCGCCTCCCTGCAGGCCGTGCGCATCGTGTCCTTGCCGGCGGCCGGCACGCTGACGCTGGCGGGCGTGCCCGTCACGGCGGGACAGGTCATCCCGACCAGCGAGATTGCCCGCCTCGTGTTCACGCCCGCGCCGGACGCGAGCGGCACGAACTACGCGAGCTTCACGTTCTCGGTCACCGACGGCACCGGCGACTCGGCCCCTGCCACCTTCACCTTCGACGTGACCCCGCTGAACGATCCGCCGGGAGTGCGGCCGAGCTTCGAGGTGGTCGGATTGCCGGATCCGAGCGCCAGCGGGAACGCTCTCACCGGCGCGTCCGATGCCGACGGCGACACGGTCCGCATCGTGGATGTCGACGGCACGCCCGTGACCGAGGCGGTTCCGGCGGTGATCGCCGACGGCACGAAGGGCATCCTCACGGTCGCGTCGGACGGCAGCTACACCTATGTCGCGGACCCCACCGACGCCGACATCGCCGCGCTCGAGCCCGGCGACTCGCTGCAGCGGACCTTCACGTATCGCGCGAGCGACGGACACGGCGGCACCGCGAGCGCGACGATCACGATCTCGATCACCGGCGTGAACGATCCGCCGGCGACGGCGCCGGCCGCGCTGACCGTGGCCGAGGACGCGACGCTCGGCTTCTCCAGCGCGGACTTCCCGTTCACCGATCCGGACAGCACACCGCCGCCGAAGGCGATCCGCATCGATTCGCTGCCCGCCTCGGGAACGCTGACGCTCGGCGGCCAGCCGGTGGCGGCCGGCACCGTGATCCCCGAGGACCAGATCGCCAACCTCGTCTACGCGCCGGCCGCCAACGCCACCGGTGCGACGACGTTCCAGTTCTCGGTCACCGACGGCAAGGCGTTCTCGTCGCCTGCCACCATGACCCTCAACGTCACGCCGGTGAACGACCTGCCGGTGGCGATCGGCGAAGCGGGCACCACGCCGGAAGACACGCCGCTGGCCTTCCCGGTCGCGGGTCTGCTGTCCAACGACAGCGATGCGGATCTCGATACGCTCACGATCTCCGCACCCGCCGGCGGTTCGCCCGGCACGTCCGCGCACGGCGGCACGGTCACCGTGTCGGGCGGCGTCGTGACCTACACGCCGGCCGCGAACTTCACCGGAACCGACACTTTCACGTACACGGTGAGCGACGGCCGGGGCGGCACGGCAACCGCCACCGTCACCGTCCTGGTCACGCCGGCGGACGATCCGCCCGACAGTGCCGATGCCACGTTGACGATCACGGAAGACACGGCGTACGGGTTCAGCGGGTCCGAGTTCGCCTTCGTCGACGGCGATGCCGGCGATTCGCTCGTGGCGGTGCGCATCGATACCCTTCCCGCCGCGGGGACCTTGATGCTCGCGGGTGTTCCGGTGGGTGCGGGGCAGACGATCCGCGTCGCCGATCTCGCGAGCCTCGTGTTCACCCCGGCCCCGAACGGGTCGGGCATCGGCTACGCGAGCCTGACGTTCTCGGTCTTCGACGGCCGGCAGTTCGACCCGGCACCGAACACGATCACGTTCAACGTGACGCCGGTCAACGATGCGCCCGCGGCCGTGGCCGACGTGAACCGCATCTTCGAGGATGCCGGTGCCGCGATCACCGGCAACGTGCTCGGGGGCGCAGGCGCGGTGACGACCGATGCCGCCGACGCGGATCCGGAAGGGGCCGGCCTGACAGTCACCGCGCTGATGCATCCGGGCACGGGGGCGACGGGCACGATCGGCAGCGGACTGGCCGGCTCGTACGGCACATTGATCCTGAACGCGAACGGCACCTACAGCTACACCGTCGACAACGCGAACCCGCTCGTGCAGGGCACCAAGCGCGGCGAGACGCTGACCGACGTGTTCACGTATGCCGTCTCGGACGGCACCGGCGGCACGACGACGGCGACGCTCACCATCACGGTCGTCGGCGTCAACGACGCGCCCGATGCGTCGGATGAATCGCGGGGTGCGATCGCCGGAGTGGCCCTGCCGGGACAGCTCTCGGGGACGGACGCCGACGACGACGCCCTCACGTTCTCGGCCGTGACCGCGCCGGCGCATGGCGCCCTCGTGCTCAATCCCGACGGCAGCTACGAGTACACGGCCGATCCGGGTTTCTCGGGCGTCGACGCCTTCACCTATCGCGTGTCGGACGGGCAGGGCGGCTTCGTCGACCGGACCGTCACCCTCACAGTGGAGGCACGGATCGTCGAGACGCTCCCGATCAGCGGTGGCGGACCCCGTCCCATGAATGCGACGCTGCCCGGCGATGCCGACTACGTCACCGTCACCGGGATTCCCGCCGCCGGGACGCTCCGGTACGCCGATGGCACGCCGGTGGGCGTGAACGAAACGATCACCGTGGCGCAGTTCGCGGGCCTCACCTACGAGGCCGATCCGCAGTCCACCGGCATCGTGACCGGCCCGACGTTCACGGTCACCCGTGCCGGCGGGACGCGGGTCACCCGCATGCTGGTCTTCTACGATCTCGGGGAGCGCCGGGATCCGGAACTGTTCCCGTCATCCGACGTCCGTCCGCGTCTGCCGTACGTGCCCCAGTCCTACGAGCCTGCGCTGTTCGTGCTGCCGGCGGTGCGCGAGTCGGAGCAGATCCGGCTGGCCCAGGCCGCGCAGGCCGTCGGCGGCCGCAGTGCGGCGGAGGTCGGTGAGGTCGAGTCCGTGACCCTGGCCCGGTGGCAGGAAATGGGTCCCGGGCTGTTCGTCACCCGGGCGGTGGCGGAATCCCGGGACGAACGCATCGCGGCCGATGCGAGGGCGCGGGCCATTGCCAGTTCCCTGTCCCTCGGCACGTCGACGCTCTTCGACGCGTTCGCGCCCTTCGCCCCCTTTGCCGCCGACGCGACGCAATCGCCGCCCGCCGCAGCCGCGCCGGCGGAGACGCCGCCGAGTCCGGGTGAAGAGGACGTTCCGGCGCCAACGTTCACGGAAGACGACGCCCTGCCGACTGAAGCGCCGATCCCGCCGCGCGAGTTTCCCGGCGAGCGCGGATCAGGTGAAGCGGCCCCTGCTTTCAGCGACCGGCTGGCGCAGGCGGCCGGCCGGTTCCAGGCGCAGCGAGATGCCTGGGCCCGGCGACTCGCTTCGGCGAAGACCGCACCCGCCACGACAACAACGAACCCCAGAGGCTGACCCCCCCATGTCTTCTTCCCTGTCTGAAACCGCCCGCCGGGTTCCCGCGGGCCTGCTCGTCCTGACCCTGGCCGCGTGCTCGGTGCAGCCGGTGCCGCTCACGCAGAGCGACATCCGGGGCCGCGTCGACGCCGACCAGAAGCAGATCTACGCGGGGCAGGAAGCGGTGGCCCAGCCGATCGGCTTCTACGACGCGCTCGCGCGGTCGCTGCGCTACAACCTCGACTACCGGCTCAAGCTCATGGAGTCGGCCCTCGCCACGGGGCTGGCGGACGTCGCCCGGTTCGACATGCTGCCGCAGCTGGTGCTGTCGGCCGGCTACCGGGGCCGCAGCAACGATTCCGGCGGCCTGAGCGTCGGCATCGAAGATCGCCAGGTCTCGCTGCGGCCCTCGACCTCGGACGAGCGCACGCGTCTGCTCGCCGGCGCCGAGTTCTCCTGGAACGTGCTCGACTTCGGCCTTTCCTACTATCGCGCGAAGCAGGCGGCCGACGAGTCGCTCATCGCCGAGGAGCGCCGGCGCCGGGTCGTGCACAACATCGTTCAGGACGTGCGCGGGGCGTACTGGCGCGCGCTGGGGGCGCAGCGGCTCGCCGGCAAGGCCGACGAACTGATGACCCGCGCCCGCACGGCGCTGGAACAGTCGCGCAAGGCGGAAGCGCAGGGGCTGATCCCGCCCGCGCAGGCCCTCGCGTATCAGCGTGCACTGCTCGACGCGACCACGCTGCTCAACATCCGCCGGCAGGAACTGGAATTCGCCAAGCGCGAACTGGCCGCCCTGATGAACGTGCCGGCCGGCGTCAACTTCACGCTCGCCGAAACCGCCGAGCCCGCGCTGCCGCCGTTGCCGGCCAACGTGGCGGAACTGGAGGATCTCGCCCTCAACCGCCGCCCCGAACTGCGGGAGGAGGACTACCGCAAGCGCATCTCCACCGCCGAGACGCGACGCGCCATCCTCGGTCTGATGCCCGGGCTGTCGCTCGACGCGGCGGTCCGCCACGACTCCAACAAGTACCTCTACAACCAGGCCTGGAGCGAAGGCGGCCTGCGCGTGTTCGGCAACCTGCTCCGGCTGACGTCGCTGCCCTCGGTCAAACGCATGAACGAGGCGCGTCTCAAGACCGACGACGCCCGCCGCCTCGCGCTGTCGATGGCGGTGCTGACACAGGCGCGGGTATCGCTCGAGCGCTACAAGCTCGCGCTCGTGGATCTCGAGGTCTCCGACGAGTCGGCGCGCGTCGACGAGCGGCTGGCCGCCTTCGCGCGCGCCGCGCGCTCGACGAAGGTCGATACCGAACTCGAAGTCATCCGCACCGAGGCGCGCGCGCTCGTGACGCAGTTTCAGCGCCACGCCGCCTACGCCAATGCGCAGGTCGCGCTCGGCCGCATCTTCAATTCGCTCGGCGTCGATCCGCTGCCCGAGTCGGGCCGCTACGACGATCTCGCGGCGCTGTCGCAGGGCCTGCAGACGCACATGAACAACTGGCCGCGCGACATCTTCAAGGCGGCCGCTGCCGATACCGGGGAGCGTCCCCGCGTCGCCATCGACGTCTCGAACCTGCCGTCCATCCGGCATGCCGAGTCGGTGCGCGCGGCGGTCACCAAGGTGCTGGAGAACGACGGCTACGTGGTCGCGCCGCTCGATCCCAGCGCGTGGCGTCTCGGGCTGCGGCTCGAGATGGCGCCCTCGCGCGACGGCATGCGCCGCGGCGAGTGGGCCATCGCGCTGCACCGGCCGCAGGGCGGCGCGGTGGGCGAGTCGCGCTACGTGAGCACGCTGGCCGCCGACTTCACGCCGTCGACGGCGGCTGCGTTCTCGGAGGCGGCTGCGCTGTCCTCGTTGGGCCAGCTGGACGCCTGGACCCGCGGTCCCGGTACGGCCGATGCGCGCTGAGTCCTTCACGGTCCGCCTCGCCGCCGCCCTCGGGGCGGCGGTGTTGTCTCTGGGGACCGCTTCCGCACAGGGCACCCGCGCGGCCAACGAGGTGCGGGCGCTGGTCGCCGCGGACACCGACACGACCCTCGTGGCGCCGATGGCCGGCGTCGTGCTGAAGGTCGACACGCAGCTCGGGGCGAATTTCTCCAAGGGCGAGCTGCTCGTGCTGTACGACTGCAAGGAGCCGCAGGCCCGCCTCGGCATTGCCCAGGCCGAGATCGCCGCCGCACGCGAGACGCACGAAGCGAAGCTGCGTCTGCAGGGGATGCAGCAGGCGGGCGAGGTCGAGGTGGCGCTGGCGGCCGCGGCGCTGGAAAAGGCGCGTGCCCAGCACGAACTCGCCCGTGTGCAGGCCGACTACTGCACCGTCATCGCGCCGTTCTCCGGCCGGGCCGTGAAGCTCCACGTGAAGCCGTTCCAGGGCACGACGGTCGGTCAGCCCCTGCTCGATGTCGTCAGCGCCGGCCCGGTCCGGTTGCGCATGAACGCCCCGTCCGCCTGGCTGCAATGGCTCAAGCCCGGGACGCCCTTCGACGTCACGGTCGACGAGACGGGCAGGAGCTTCGCGGCGAAAGTCACGGCGATCAACGGCCGGGTGGATGCTGCCAGCCAGTCCGTCGAGATCGAAGGGCGCGTGGTGCAGCCCGTGTCCCTGCTGCCCGGGATGAGCGGCACCGCGCGCTTCAAGCACGCGCCGTGAACGCACCCGCCGTGCCGGTCGCGGATCCGGTGGTGACGCTGCTCGCGCTCCAGAGCCGCGCGCGACAGGCGCCCACTGCACAGGAACTGCTCTTTCTGGTTGCGAACGAAACCTGGCGACTGGTGCCGTACCGGCAGGCGTTCGTGTTCGTGATCGATGCCGCCGCGCGCTGGCGGCTCGAGGTTGCGTCGGGGCTGGCCACGCTGGACGGAGACACGCCCTTCACGCTGTTCCTCGATCGCGCGATGACCATCATCTCCGCCGATCCGTCGCCGGAGGCACGCTTCGTCGACCCGGCCGCGCTGCCGGCGGACCTGCGCGAGGAGTGGCCCCGCTTCCTGCCGCCGCAGGTCCTGTTCGCGCCGCTGCCGGCCCCGGACGGTACCGTGCTCGGCGGCGTGCTGTATGCGTTCGATCAGGTGCCCGGGCCCGGCACGCAGGAGCTCCTCGCGGGGTTGCATGAGGCGTACGGCCACGCGCTGCGCGCACTGCAGCCGCGCGTGCGGCCGTGGATGCGCCTGCCCGCGCAACGGCGCCGGCTTCTCGGTCTGGTCCTGATCGCTGCAGTGGCGCTCTCGCTCTTCGTGCCGGTGCGGCTCTCCGCGCTGGCGCCGGCGGAGATTGCACCGGTGCACGCGCAGATCGTCGCCTCGCCCCTCGACGGCGTCGTCAGCGCCTTCCACGTCCGCCCGAACCAGGCCGTCAAGCAGGGCGACAAGCTGTTCTCGCTCGACGAGACGACGCTGCGCAGCCGGCGCGACGTCGCGATCAAGGCCGTGGCGGTGGCGCGCGCCGAGATGCTGACGGCCACGCAGAAGGCGTTCGAGAGCGACAAGCATCGCGAGGAGGTGGCCGTGCTGCAAGGACGTGTGCACCAGCGCGAGGCCGAGGCCGCGATGCTCGACGAGCTGCTCACCCGGGTGGACGTCGCCGCACCGCGTGATGGCGTGGCCGTGTTCTCCGACGAGAACGACTGGCTCGGTCGCCCGGTCGTCACCGGCGAACGCATCGTGCTCCTGGCCGATCCGGGCGATGCCGGCGTCACGGCGTGGCTGCCCGTCGCGGACGCCATCGGTCTCGATCCCGGCGCCCGCATGCGCGTGTTCCTGCACGTCGCCCCGCTCGCGCCGGTGGAAGCCGTCGTGACCGAAACGAGCTACCAGGCGTCCACCTCGCCGGACGGGGTCGTCGCCTACCGGATACGCGGCACGCTCGCTCCCGGCGAAGCGGGCGGACGTCTCGGCTTGAAGGGCACGGCCAAGCTCTATGGCGAGTCGGTGCCGCTGGGCTACCTGCTGTTCCGCCGCCCCATCGCCGCGCTGCGCGAATGGACCGGACTGTAGCCCCCGGCCGCGCGTGACCATGGCATCTGCATCGCTCGCCGGGGGCCGCACCGAAGCGCCGATGCTGCCCCGGCTGCGCGAGGACCTCGGCCTGGAACCGTCGGGGGTGGGCGGCGACGGCTCACCCTCGTGGGTGATCCAGGATCCGGTGCGCAACCGCTTCTTCCGGATCGGCTGGCTGGAATTCGAACTGCTGCTGCGATGGCATCTGCGCCGGCCGGAGCGGGTCGCGGCGGCCGTGTGCGAAGCCACGCCGATCCCGGCGTCACCGGACGATGCGCTGGCGCTCGCGCAGTTCCTCCAGCAGAACGATCTCGTGATGGCCGAGGGACCGGGCGAGTCCCGGCGGCTGGCGAAGCGCGCTGCCGCGGCGACCGGCAACCGTCTGCGCTGGCTCCTGCACCACTACCTCTTCTTCCGCCTGCCGCTGACGCGGCCGGAGCGTTTCCTCCGGCGCACGCTGCCGGCCGTGCGGTTCGCGATGACCCCGGCGTTCTTCGTCCTGGCCGCGATGGTGACGCTGCTCGGGCTGGTGCTCGCCGGCCGGCAGTGGGATGCCTTCACCGCCGGCGTCGCGTCGACGATGACGCCCGCGGGGGTGGCCGGCTACCTGGCCGCGCTCGCCGTCGCCAAGAGCCTCCACGAGGCCGGGCACGCCTATGTGGCCACGCGCTACGGCGTGCGCGTGGCGCACATGGGGGTCGCCTTTGTCGTGCTCTGGCCGATGCTCTACACGGATACCGGCGAGTCGTGGAAGCTCGGCGATGCCTGGCAGCGCTTCCGCATCGCGGCCGCCGGCATGGCGGCGGAGATGATGCTCGCGGGGTTCGCCACCGCGGCGTGGGCGCTGTCGCCCGACGGTGCGTTCCGCGACGGGTGCCTGTTCCTCGCCACCACGAGCTGGGCGCTGACGGTGGCGATCAACGCGAGTCCGTTCATGCGCTTCGACGGCTACTACCTGTTGTGCGATGCCCTGGACTTCCCGAACCTGCACGAGCGCAGCTTCGCCTTTGCGCGGGCCGCCCTGCGCCGCACGGTCCCCGGACTTGCCGAACCCGACCCCGAGCCGCTTTCGTGTCATCGGCGTCGCCTCCTCGTCGCCTTCGCCCTCGGTGTCTGGGCGTGGCGCTTCGCGCTGTTCCTCGCCATCGCCGTCGCCGTCTACGTGTTCTTCTTCAAGGCGCTCGGGCTGTTCCTGTTCGCCGTGGAGATCGGCTGGTTCATCGTGCGGCCCGTCTGGCGCGAGGGCGAGGTCTGGTGGCGGCGACGCCGGGACATTCCGGTGCGGCGACGCGCGGGGGGCGCCGTCGTGCTCGTGCTGATCCTCGGCGGGCTGTTCGTGCCGTTCCGCGACACCCTGCGCGCCCCGGTCTGGCTCCACACGGATCCCTACCTGATCGTGTTCAGCCCCGTGCCTGCGCGCCTCGCGGCGCCCTTGAAGGGTGACCTGCCGGTGAAGCGCGGCGACGTGCTGGTGCATCTCGAATCCCCCCAGGCCGAAGGCGGTGCCCGCGTCGCAGAGGTGGCCGCACGGACGGCGGCCCTCGAACTGGATCGGCTCGAAGGCGCCCCGGACGGCATCGAGCGCCGGCCCGTGGTCATGGAGCAGCTCGAGCGCGAACTCACGGCCCTCGCGGGCGAGCGCGAGGAACTCGCCCGGCTGGAACTGCGCGCCCCGTTCGACGGCCGCCTGCTCGACGTCGATCCCGCGGTGGGGGTCGGCACCTGGGTCGGGCCACGCCAGGCGCTGGCGGCGCTCGTGAATCCGGACCGCTGGGTGGCGGAGGCGTTCGTCCCGGAAGGGGCCCGGGCGCGTCTGCGGCCCGGTGCCACGGCGCGGCTTCATCTCGGCCGCGATGCCGAACGCCTGGACGCCGTGGTCGAGCGCATCGACGAGAGTCGCGTGGCCGCGCTGCCCCATCCTGCACTGTCCGCCGCCCAGCCCGGCGGGCAGATCGCCGTCGCGGGAGATCCCGCGAAGCTCATGCCGAAGGAGACCCTGTATCGCGTGCGGCTGCGCGTGGAGGGACGCCCGCAACGCCTCGCGATCGGCTTCGGCACCGCGGTGATCGAGGGCGACGCCGAAAGCCTCGCCGGCCCCTGGCTCCGGCATGCGTGGGCCGTTCTGGTGCGGGAAAGCGGGTTCTGATCCGGCACCCGAACGCTCGCGCACGGCCTCGCAAATCCGTCACAATCCCGGCAGCCCGGGACCTGCGTCGCCGTCGGAGTTTGCACGGTCCGGGATCCAACAGGGGGCGTGAAGCCCCGAGGGAGGAACTCGATGCCACGTTGCGCCGCCGCGCCGGCCCGGACGATTCGTCTTGCGGTCGCCGTCATGATCTCGCTCACCTTCGCTGCCGGCGCCTGCGCGCGCGACCTCGTCGTCGGGTTGCTGCCGGCCGAGAACAACGAGGAGATGGTCAAGCGGTTCGAGCCGATGCGGGCCTACCTCGAACGCAAGCTGGGCACGCGCGTGAAGGTCTTCACCGCCACCGACTACGCCGGCGTCATCGAGGCGATGCGCAAGAAGCGGCTCGACATCGCGTGGTACGGCCCGCTCTCCTACCTGCTGGCCGAACAGGAGGCCGGCGCCGAGGCGTTCGCGGTGGGCATCCGCGCGGGCACGCAGTCGCCCACCTACAAGAGCATCATCGTGGCCCGCTGCGGCAACGGCATCCGGTCGATCAAGGACCTCAAGGGGCGCAGCGTCGCCTTCGTCGATCCGGCTTCCACGTCCGGCGGGCTGGTCCCGACGTGGCTGCTGAAGAAGGAAACGGGCGCGCTGCCGCAGGACTACTTCGGCAAGTTCACGTACGCCGGCTCGCACGATGCCGCCGAGCTGGCCGTGAAGAACGGCACCGTGGATGCCGCGGCGGACAGCGACGTCACGTACGAGCGCATGCTGGCCAAGGGGCTCATCTCGCGCGACACCAACTGCATCGTCGCGGAGTCGGCGCCGCTGCCCGGTCCGCCGCTCGCGTGGCGCGGCGATCTGCCCGCCGATCTGAAGCACCGGATCTCGGAGGCCGTCCTCGCCGCGCACCAGGAGACCGAGATCTCCGCCTACGTGAACGTGACCCGGTACGTGTCCGCGAAGCCGGCCGACTTCAACGGCATCCGCGACATGGTGAAGGAACTGGGGCTGCGCAAGGAGCAGATGCTGAAGTAGCGGCCGCCTCCCCGTTCGCGCGGCGATCATGTCGGCCATCGAACTCACCGGCGTCGGCAAGCGCTACCCCAACGGGTTCGTCGCGCTGCATCCGACCCGCCTCAGCGTGGCCGAGGGACAGTTCGTCGCCGTCATCGGCGCCTCCGGTGCCGGCAAGTCCACGCTGATGCGAACGCTCAACGGTCTGGGGCCCGCGACGGAGGGCACGGTGACGATCGGCGGCGTGCGTCTCGATCGCCGGACCGAGCGCGCGATCCGTGCCCGCACGGGCATGATCTTCCAGCAGTTCAATCTGGTCGGGCGGCTCAACGTGATGACCAACGTCCTCACCGGGCGGCTGTCGCATCGCCGCGGACTGGCGAGCCTGCTGCACCTCTTCCCGCGATCGGACTTCGACCTCGCCCATGCGGCGCTCGCGCGCGTGGGACTCACGCAGAAGGCGTGGGAGCGCGCCGATCGTCTCTCCGGCGGGCAGCAGCAGCGTGTCGGGATCGCCCGCGCCCTCGCGCAGGCGCCGAGCCTCATCCTGGCGGACGAGCCGGTGGCGAGTCTCGATCCCGTTTCCGCCGTCGAGATCCTCGAACTGCTGCGGACCATCAATCGCCGGGACGGCATCACGATGCTCGTCAGCCTCCATCAGGTGGACTACGTGCGGCGCTTCGCCGATCGCGTCATCGGCATGCGCGACGGCGCGCTGGTGTTCGACGGCCGTCCCGACGAACTCGACGACGCGACCCTCGCACGCATCTATGGCGAACGCGTCATGGAACGGGCGCATGCGGTGGCGTAGCCCGACCCGGAGCGGCTGGCCCGCGCGCGGCGTATTGCTCGCCCTGGCCGCCGCCGTCGCCGGGCTCTGGGTCACGGCCGATCTCGTCGAAGTGGATCCGGCGCGTCTGGTCTCCGCACCCGGGAAGATCGCGGCCTTCGGAGCGCATCTGTTCGCCCGCCCCGACTGGACGTACCTCCCGTCGCTGCTCACGAAGATGCTCGAGACCATCGAGATGAGCCTGCTGGCCACCGCGCTCGCCGCGCTGCTGTCGCTGCCGCTCGGCGTGCTCGCTGCGCGGAATGCGAGTCCCCATGCGGTGATCTTCCACGCCACGCGCACGATGCTGTCCGCCATGCGCGCGCTCCCCGAACTCGTGTGGGCGCTCGTGTTCGTCTCCGCGCTGGGCCTGGGGCCGCTGCCCGGCATTCTCGCGATGGCGTTCGTGACCGTCGGCTTCATGGGCAAGGCGTTCGCCGAAGCGATCGAGGTGGCCGATCCGCGGCCGGTCGACGGCATCACCGCGCTGGGTGCATCGCACGGTCAGGTCGTTTCGTTCGCGCTGCTGCCGCAGGCCTTGCCCGACCTCGTGGGCACCACGGTCTACGTGCTCGATCACAACGTGCGTGCGGCGGCCATCCTCGGACTCGTGGGGGCCGGCGGCATCGGCTACGACATGGTGATGGCCATGCGGCTGTTCGAGTACGACCGCATCCTGCTGATCGGCACCGTCATCTACGCCGTCGTGACCCTGCTCGACCGGCTGTCGGACCGGCTGCGCGCCCGGGTGATCCATGGCTGACGCCCGTCCGCCGTTGCCGCCGAAACCGGTCAACCTCTTCCCGGTCTGGGCGGCGGCGTGTCTCGGTGTCCTGTGGGCGATCTCGAACCATCTGGAACTCACCTGGGAAGCCGTGCTGTACGGCATGGAGGACATGCGCGAATACGTGGGCCGCTACGGCGCTCCCGACTTTTCCGAAGGAGCGCGCTACGTTCGCCTGATGGGCCAGACCGTCGCGACCGCGTTCTGGGGCACGATGCTGTCCATCGTCATCGCGTTCGCGATTGCGCCGCTGGCGTCGCGACCGCTGTCTCCGAACCGGTTCACGTATCGCGTGGCCCGCGAATGCCTCAACGTCACGCGCGCGATCCCGGACATGCTGCTCGCGCTCGTGTTCGTGGCCGCGCTCGGACTCGGGCCGCTCGCCGGTGTGCTGGCGGTCGGGCTCCATACCGGCGGCTTCATGGGGAAGTTCTGTGCCGAGAGCATGGAACGCGTCGAGCCGGGCGTGTACGAGGCGCTCGCCGCCACCGGCGCGAGCCTGCCGCAGCGCGCGCTGTTTGCCGCGTGGCCATCGATCCTTCGCGAAGCCGTCGGGTATGCATTGTTCATCTTCGATCGCAACGTGCGCATGGCCTCCGTGCTCGGTCTCGTGGGGGCCGGCGGCATCGGTCTCGCACTGCACGACACCCTGCGGCTGTTCGACTACGGACGCTCCGCTGCACTGATTGTCGTCATGCTCGCGACGATCCTGATCATCGACTTGTCGTCGACGGCCATCCGCGGCAGACTCCGCTGATTCCGGATAGGGCAGTTGCATAACGTCCACCGCTTCGAGTGCGCGAATTTGCAACTTTGCCGAGGGAACCGGATCAAGGGAGTTGGCACATGAAGACCTACGTCACGAATGCGCGGGTCGTGCTGCGGGACCAGACTGTCGACAATGCCGCCGTCCTGTTCGAGGACGGCGTTGTGGTGGCCGTTTCGCCGGAACGCGCCGACGCCGACGAAGTGGTCTCGCTCGACGGCGGCTGGCTGCTGCCGGGCCTCGTGGATCTGCACTGCGATGCCCTCGAGAAGGAAATCGAACCGCGTCCCGGCGTGCTGTTCCCGGTCTCGTTCGCGATCTCCAATGCCGACAAGCGCAATGCCGCGGCCGGCGTCACCACCGTCTATCACGCGTTGTCGTTCGCCCATGACGAACTGGGTGTGCGCAACGTCAACACGGCAGCCGCCATCGCGCGGTCCGTGTCCACGCTGCGTTCCATGCTGCTCGTGGACAACCGCGTTCACGCGCGTTACGAGATCACCGATCCCGCGGGCATCGGGGCGCTCGAGCCGCTGGTCACGCAGCGTGAGATCGACATGCTGTCTTTCATGGATCACTCGCCCGGTCAGGGGCAGTTCAAGACGGTCGAGGCGTACCGCGACTACGTCGTGCGGACCTATGCGCGACTGCCTGCCGAAGCCGAGCGCATGGCGCGGGAGAAGATCGAAGGCCGGGGCGCGGCCCGGCAGCGGATGGAGAAGCTCGCGGCCCTCGCGCGGGAACACGACATCCGCATCGCCAGCCACGACGACGACACGCCGGCGCGCGTGAGCGAGATGGCGGCACTCGGTGCGACCATCTCCGAATTTCCGGTCACCCTGGAAGCGGCGGTCGCGGCCCGCGAGGCCGGCCTCGCGACGCTGTTCGGCTCGCCGAACATCCTGCGCGGCGGCAGTCAGTCCGGATCGATGCGGGCGCTGCAGGCCGTGGAGAACGATGTCGCCAGCGCGCTGTGCGGCGACTACTCGCCGGCGGCCACGCTGGCGGCGGTGTTCCGGTTGCCGGACGTGTCCGACCTGACCCTGGCCGAGGCCACGCAGCTGGGGTCGTGGTCCGCCGCGCAGGCCGCGGGACTGACCGACCGCGGGGCGATCCAGCCCGGACTGCGGGCCGACCTGATCGCCGTGCGGCGCGTGTCGGGATCCCCCCAGGTCACCCACGCGTGGTGCGGCGGGCGACTGACCTATCGCGCAAGCTATCCGGAGTAGGGCGGCATCGATCCCGCGCACACGCGGCGAGCCATTCGATCCGTCCGGACCGGGGCGGCGCCGGGACCCCGGGAAGCGCCGACGACGCCGGATCTCACCTCCGCCGGAACACCCGATCGGACCGCGCTTGGGCTTCAGAACTCCATGTGCAGGCGCAGACTGCCGACCGACACCGGACCGCGCGCGGCGTTGTATGCCGGGTTCCAGATCCGCTGCACGTCGAGCGAGACCCGGAAGTGGCTGGCCAGACCGAGGCTGTACCAGGCTTCGACCAGCGTCTCGGGGGCGTAGCGGATCGCGCCGTCTCCGATGAAGAAACTGATGCCGCCCGCTTCGAGATAGCGCCGCCGATCCGACGACAGGGTGTTGCGCACGACGCCGAGCCCGAGCGTGTCGTCCGGCCGTTGCCACGCCCGTCCCGACCACGAGAGCCCGCCGGAGATCGAGCGGTCGATCTCCGTGAACGCATACGTCTCGGTCCGGCCGTTCGACCAGCTGGCCCGGAAGAACGCGCCCAGATCGGGCCGGATCTGCTGCTCGAGGTTCACGCCGCCGCCGTAGCGCAGCGCCTCGCTGTTGCGCACGGCGTCGATGTCCGGCACGCCGCCGGTGACAGCGGCGAGGTCGATGGCTTCGCGAAATCGCGCCATGCGCGTCTTGTTGCGGAACGCGAGCAGTCGCACGCGGCCGGGCTGCCCGGACAGTTCGTGCCCGTGTTCGAGTTCCACCTGATCACCGTAGTGGCGCACCAGGTGCGGGTCCAGTTCCATCTCGTTGGGCCGCTTCGGCTGGGCGAACCGGCCGGCCCGCACGGCCCAGTCGTCGTGGAACCACTCGACGGCCGCGCCCCAGGAGTATCCGCGCGCGTCGGCCGCGTAGTCGTAGGCGCCGTGGGTCATCAGCGACCAGTTCAGGAACTGGGTGCGCGGATCGTGGCTGTACGCATTGCCGTCGAACAGGTCGAGCACCGACAGATTCCCCACCGACACGACCACCCGCCGCCGGTCGACGTCCCCGGCCAACTGGTTCATTGCGGACGGGACGGACTCGCGCGTGCCGCCGAGATCGAAGCTCTGTCGGAGGAAGATGCGTGCGTGATAGATGCGCAGGTCCGGTCCGGCGGTACGAGCCATCTCGCCATTGGAGAATCCGCCGAGCCCGGTCAGCCCGGACAGAGGCACGCCCTGGGCGGCTTCCGGGTTGAAGTAGAACTCTCCGCCCGACCAGACCCGCCAGCCCATGGCGACCGTGGCCGTGAACGAGTAGCTCGTCTCCCGGGCGGCGCTGAGACTGTTCGGTCCCGAGTAGGCGGCGCCGAAGCCCGGCTTGATCTGACGCACCCAGGTCGCCTGCAGCTTCATGTCGTAGGTCTGCGGCTCCGGTGCCGTTGTCGTCGAGGACGCCTCTTCAGCCGCGACGTGCTGCGCCGTTGTGATCAGGGCAGCGGCGCAGAAGCGGGCCAGCTGCCGTCCGAGGGGGAGTGCCACCAATCCTGTCTCCTGTCGCGGCCTGCGGTTGATGCAGGTCAATGTACCCATCGCGGTGCCGCAGTCTACTGGTGTTGCGTTGCACCAGGAGCAGATTCGAATCGCCGGCCGAGGTTCCAGGCCGGCGGCAACGCCACCGATCGAGAGGAATGCCATGAAATCCGTACTGACCGCCGGTCTTGCCGCTGTGACCTTCTTCGTTGCGGGTGTCTGGAATGCCGAGGCGCAGACCGCACCGGATGCCGCGTCCCGGGATGCCGCCCGCAAGCTTGCCACCACCATGTGCGCGTCGTGCCACGGTCCCGAGGGGGCCGGATCCAAGCCGTCGGTACCGCGGCTGGCCGGCCAGCAGAAGGCTTACCTCGCGGCGCAGCTCAAGGCGTTCCGCCGCCACAATCGCAGCGATCCCGAGGGACACGATTACATGTGGGGCGTGGCCGCCACGCTGGACGACAACGTGGTGGACGGGTTGGCGGATTATTTCGCGACGCGGCCGCCGATGAAGGGCGCGGCCGGCGATGCGGCATTGGCATCCAAGGGACAGGATCTGTTCGAGCGGGGCGATTCGGGCCGCGACATCGCCGCCTGTGCGATGTGCCACGGTCAGCAGGCGGAAGGCCAGTCCGTGTTCCCGCGCCTAGCCGGGCAGTATGGCCAGTACCTCGGCCGCCAGATGCAGATGCTGCGCAAGCGCCTGCGCGAGTCGCAGGTGATGCACGGCATCGTCCGGGATCTCACCGACGACGACATCCTCGCCCTGTCGACGTACCTCCAGGGCAAGTGACGCGAACCGGGTTCCGGCCGGCGCGCAGGCGCGGCCGGAACCTCCCTCACGGCGGGGCATCGACGTGGGCAAGCGGTCCGGTCAATCGGGCCAGCGGGCGCGGATCTCCAGCACCTGCGGCATGCAGCCGATGAATCGTTCCACCAGTTCCGGATCGAATTGCGAGCCGGCATGCCTTTGCAGCCAGGCCACCGCGTCCTCCACCGGCCAGGCCTTCTTGTAGGGACGATTGCTCGTCAGTGCGTCGAACACGTCGGCGATCGCCACGATCCGCGCCTCCAGCGGGATGTCCCGGCCCTTCGCCCCGGACGGATAGCCGCTGCCGTCCCATTTCTCGTGATGACCGAGGGCCACCCGGCGCGCCATCTGCAACAGCCGCGAGCTGTGTTCCCCGATGATCGCCGCGCCCATCTCCGGATGGCGGCGCATCTGCACCCACTCCTCCTCGTTCAGCGGGCCGTTCTTCAGCAGGATGGCGTCGGCGATGCCGATCTTGCCCACGTCGTGCATGGCCGCCGCATTCAGCAGGTCGTCCGCTTCGTCGTCACCCAGGCCGATCGCGCGGCCCAGCTCGCGCGCGAAGTGGCTCATGCGCATCACGTGGCGGCCGGTCTCGTTGTCCTTGTACTCGGCGGCGCGGCCCAGGCACTGGACGATCTCCAGGCGCGTCTGCCTCAGTTCCTCCGCGCGAACCAGCGACAGGTGGGTGCGGACGCGGGCGCGCACCACCGGTGCGCTGACCGGCTTGACCACGTAGTCCACGGCGCCGACCGCGAAGCCCTCCGCCTCGCTGTGCTCGTCCTGCAATGCCGTGACGAAGATCACCGGGATCGACGTGGTGTCCGGCTGCGCCTTGAGCGCCTGACACACTTCCAGCCCGCTCAGGCCCGGCATCATCACGTCGAGCAGGATCAGATCCGGCCGCTCCCGGGTCGCCAGTTGCAGGGCCTTGTCGCCGTCGCGCGCGAACAGCAGCCGGTAGTCGGTTTGCAGCACGTGCTGCAGCACCCGCAGGTTGGCGGGTTCGTCGTCCGCGAGCAGGACGCGGGGACGGCGGTCGGTGTCCAGTTCGAGCAGGTTCATCGAGATGCCGCTTCCAGGGGCTCCAGCAGGTTCGCTGCGAGATCGAAATCGAAGTTGGCGATGGCCTCGTCGAGTCTCTGCTGCATCGACGGGGCCGCATGGACGAGGACCCGCTTCAACAGATCCTCCCGCAGCTGCCCGCGGCGCAGGCGTTGCGAGAGCTCGTGCCGCTCGTCGGGGGTGAGGGCCGGGACGTCGACGACGCGCGAGGCCGGCGGCGCCTCGTGCATGCCGAACCGTCCGCGCAATTCCTCCACCTCGGCGTGCAGGCCCTGCCATCCGGCGACATCGAGTGCGTCCTTCGCGGCTTCGAGCCGCGCCGCCGTCGCCGCAATGCCGCGCAGGCCGAGATTCGCTGCAGCCCCGCGCAAGCGATGCGCGAACGCGGTCGAGGCAGCGATGGCGGCACCTGTCGCGTCCGGCTCGTCGAATGCCGGCCAGTCGCGGAGGTTCGCATCGAGGAATCGCGTCACCTGGGCGTGCCACAGTCCGGCACTGCCCCAACGCGCCAGCGCTGCGGCCTCGTCCACGTCCGGCAGCCGGTGCGGCGGCGTGACGTCCGGCGAATCCGTCGCCTTGCGGGCCGACATGTCGGGGGCTCGCCCCGTGACCCGGGCGATCTCGGTGACGAGCTGAGGCAGGTCGACCGGCTTGACGGCAAAGCCCGTCATGCCGGCTTCCATCGTCTCGCGGCGATCCTCTTCCAGCACGCTGGCGGTGAGGGCGATCACCGGCATCGGCGCCCGCCCGGTCGCCGCTTCCCAGGCACGCAGGCGGCGCGTCGCGTCCAGGCCGTTCAGTTGCGGCATCTGCACGTCCATGACCACGACATCGGGATGTTCGGCCTGCGCCATCGCCACCGCCGCTTCGCCGTTCGCGGCCGTGATCACCGAGTGGCCGAGCTGGCCGAGGCGCAGGACCAGCAGATCGACGTTCTCCGGGACGTCGTCGGCCACGAGGATGCGCAGCGGCAGGAGCGTCGGCAGCGTGGGCGCCTCGCGGCGCGCCACGGCGCGGCCCGAACGCAGCGGCAGGGTGAACCGGAAGCGGCTGCCCGTGCCGACCGTGCTCTCGACACCGATGCGTCCGCCCATCAGTTCGACGAGCTGCCGCGCGATGGTGGTGCCGAGCCCGGTGCCGCCGAAGCGTCGCGTCATCGAGGCGTCGGCCTGTGCGAACGGATCGAAGATCCGGTCGAGGCGATCGGCCGGAATGCCGATGCCGGTGTCGACGACGGCAAAGTCGAGTCCCTGCGTCGTCGAACGCACCTCGAGCCGCACGCTGCCCTGAGACGTGAACTTCACGGCGTTGCCCAGCAGGTTCACCAGCACCTGCTGCAGGCGCAGCGAGTCGCCGACGAAGTGATCGCCGATGGCGTCCGGATAGTCGAGCACGAGCGCGAGACCCTTGTTCTCGGCGCTCAGGCGCAGCGTCGCGAGCAGGTCGCCGCAGAGCTGCCGCAGCGAGAAGTCGTGCTGTTCCAGGGCGACGGCGCCGTGATCGAGCTTCGCGGCGTCGAGGATGTCGTTGAGCAGGGACAGCAGCGAGCGGGCCGAGCGGTGGATCGTCTGCAGGTGCGTGCGCTGTGCCGTGCCGAGATCGCTTTCCAGCAGCACCTCGGTGAATCCGATGATGGCGTTCATCGGCGTGCGGATCTCGTGGCTCATGTTCGCGAGGAACGTGCTCTTCGCTGCGGCCCCCTGCTCGGCGCGCTCCTTCGCGCGCCGCAGGTCCTGCTCCATCACGTGCCGCTCGGTGAGATCGCTCACGAACTTGATGATGCGCGACGGCCGCCCGTCGGCGTCGAGGATGGGGTTGTAGGTCGCGTGGATCCAGATCTGCTTGCCGTTCTTGCCGACGCGCTTGAACTCGCCCGAGCGGAATTCGCCGTTGCGCAGCGCGGCCCAGTGCGCCGCGTAGTCGGGGGTCGCGGCTTCCTCGGGAAAGCACAGCACGCGGTGGTGGTGTCCCAGCAGTTCCGCCGCCGAGTGGCCCGTGAGGGCGAGGAAGTTGTCGTTGACGTGGCGGATGGTGCCGTCCAGCGTGAACTCGATCACCGGCAGGGCGCGGTGGATCGCGGTCACCACGCCCTCGAACTCGGCGTTGCGCAGGCGCGATTCGGTGATGTCCACGACGATCCCGTCGATCCACGCCTGCCGCCGGTCGGTCTCCGGACTGACGGTGCCGCGCTCGGAAACCCAGCGCTCGACGCCGTCGCGCCGAACGATGCGGTACTCGATCTGGTAGGTGTTGGACTGACGGTCATGGCGCCGGGCGCGCATGCTGGCGCGATGACGGTCGTCCGGATGCACGAGCGCGTCGAGGTCGAGTTCGCCGCTCAACAGTTCGGCGGCCTTCCACCCGGTCAGGGCCTCGATGCCGTCGCTGACGAAGACGACCGATGCCGTGCCGGTGGCCGCGTCCACCCGGCTGCGGAACGCGACGCCCGGCAGGTTGGCCACCAGGCTGCGGTGTTGCCGCTCGCTCTTGGTCAGCGCCTCCTCGATGGCCTTGCGGTCGCTGATGTCCGTGACGAACGCCACGAGCAGCGCCTCGGCGCTGTGCAAGGCCTCGCCGATGGCGATCCGCAGCGGGAAGTTCGTGCCGTCCTTGCGCACGCCCTGCGTTTCGCGGTCGGAGCCGGCCATCAGGACGCGCCGGAGCACGCGCAGGTCGCCGGCCGTCTCGTCGGAGGAGTCGCCGATCCGCGGGATCAGGCGGCACAGGCTCATGCCCACCGCCTCCGCCGCGGTCCAGCCGAAGATGCTCTCCGCGGCGCGATTGAAGGCCGTGATCTCGCCGTGCGCGTTCAGGCTGATGACCCCGTCGATGGCCGTGTCGACGACGGCCTGCAGGCGTGCCCGGCTCTGGACGAGATCCTGGAAGACCTGCCGGTAGCGCAAGGCCGCGTGGATGGCCACGGCGGCCAGGCTGATCAGGAGGGTGGCGATCGCCACGGCGGCTGCCAGTTCGAGGTTCTGGCCGAGACGCGGTTCGAAGCCCGGCTCCGCCCGGCCGATGAAACGGGCGGCGTTCATCGCCGTGTAGTGCATGCCGCTGATGGCGAGGCCCATCACGATGCCGCTGAGCACGGTCGCCTGACGCTCGGTGAGACGTCGTCCGCGCCGCAAGCCGAAGCGGATCCACAGCGCGGCCACCGCCAGCACCACGGCGACGACGATGGAGATCGCGAACCAGACCGGGTCGTAGCGCAGCAGGGCCTGCATGCGCATCGCGGCCATGCCGCAGTAGTGCATGAGCCCGATCCCGGCGCCCATCATCACGCCGCCGCCCAGGAGCTGCCAGCCGGAGAGGCGCTTGCGCGACGCGAGCCACAGGGCCACGCAGGCGGCCCCCAGGCTCGGCAGCATCGACGCGATCGTGACGACCGGGTCGTAGCGCACGGTGGTGCAGAGCTGGAACGCGAGCATGCCGATGAAGTGCATCGCCCAGACGCCGACACCCAGGGCGACGGAGCCGGTGGCGAGTGCCGCAATTCGCAGCAGGCGGCGCGGGCTGTCGCCCGCACAAGCGGCGAGGTGCAATGCCATGCCCGAAGCGAGCATCGCCACCAGGATGGACAGGAGGACGAGGCCGGGGTGGCTCGTCCCGGTCAGGACGTCGCCGGGCGTGGCAGGGGACAGCAGGAACAGTCGGTCAGGTTCGAAGGGCACGGATCGACGGCAAGGCACAAGGCGGTCGACCTGTAACGGACAGCGGCGAGGAGGCTTGAGCGGGGACGGAAATGCCTCGTGAAGACCTCGCTCCGCAGGGGGGAATGGGCGCGCCGAAACGGACCCCGATGGTCCGGGTGGGGCAAGGCGCTTCGCGGTCGGGCGCAGTGCGTGCACGGGATTGCCACGTCGACCGGAAGCGTCGCCCGTGATCGCGGCTTGGGCGCCGGCCATGCGTTCGCGCGAATCGGCAGACAGGCGTGGACGCGGTGTGATGCCCGGTGAGCGCCCGGGCGGCCGGTCGTGGGTCTCGAACCGGTCCGGCGGCAGGCGTCAGGAAAGTTCGCCGCGCCGTGCCAGCAGCGCGTCGAAGACCGCTTCCAGCCCGGGATGCGCGCCACGGAGACCGTCTACCACCCGGGCGGCCCAGTCGAAGTAGTCGCGCTTGCGCTCGGCGGACCAGCCGGCCGGGGGAGCAGCCAGGATGTCACGCAGGTTGCAGATCTTGTCGGCGAGCTTGACCAACTTGGCGGCATGGGAAATGTGCGGCGCATGGTCGATCTGCTGTTGCTTGCGCACGTGCTTGGCCTGCCGCTTGTCGTCGGTGACCTCGAGCACGACGCCGGCGACATCGGGACCGAACGCGGCCCGCAGTTCCTCGGGCGTGGTTTCGGTGTCCTCGACGGTGTCATGCAGCAGCGCGGCACACAGTGCGACGACGTCGGTGACGCCGCCCTCGTTGGCCAGGACGTCCGCGAGGGCGAGCGGATGATTGATGTAGGGTGAGGCGCCGGCATCCTTGCGCCGCTGGTCGCGGTGCTTTTCCGCCGCGAAGGCGGCGGCGCGCACGAAGCGCGCGAGTCCGTCCTGCACATCTGTCACGGTCACCTCCTGGCTTGCATGCCGTCCCGCCCGCCATGCGCCGCGGGCACGTCCGCCCGCGTTCGCACGGACACGGGATCGGTCCGGCGGCTGCCGACGATTCGAAGGGGCGGGCGCCGTCGGACGCCTTTCCTCGCCCCGGCCCCTGCCTTGAACGGACGGGGGCGATGTCCGCGTTCACCGATCGTTCCAGCACGGCAATGGCGCGGCACCGCCTCCGGTCACCGGCGCTTCGCGGTCGAGGCGTCGGCCTCGATCTCCGACGCGTGCGGGCGGCAGGCGGGGCGACGCGTTTCGTCCCTATCCGGCCCTGCCCCACGAATCCCGCAGCGTCACCGCACGATTGAACACCGGCACGCCCGGTTTCGAATCCTTGCGGTCCGCCACGAAATAGCCGTGCCGCTCGAACTGGAACCGCGCCTCGGGTTGCGCGTTGCTCATGCCCGGTTCGAGCTTCGCGCGGATCACCTTGATCGACTCCGGGTTGATCTGCGCGAGGTAGTCGGTGTCGCCGCCGCCGGGTGCCGGCACGGTGAAGAGACGATCGTAGAGACGCACTTCCGCATCGAGGGCGTCGGCGGCGCACACCCAGTGGATGTTGCCCTTCACCTTGTACGCGTCCGCCCCCGGCGTGCCGGACTTGGAGTCGGGCATCACTTCGCCGTGCACTGCGATGATGTTGCCGCTCGCGTCCTTGTCGCAGCCGAGGCACTTGACGACGTGCCCGTAGCGCAGCCGCACCGTGTTGCCGGGAAAGAGGCGGAAGTAGCCCTTCGGCGGCGTCTCCGTGAAGTCCTCGCGCTCGATCCAGAGTTCGCGGCCGAAGTGGAAGGTGCGCTTGCCGAGTTCGGGATGGTGCGGATGCACGGGCGCCTCGCACGGGTCGGTCCGGTCGGCGGGCCAGTTGTCGATGACGAGCTTCAGCGGATCGAGCACGGCGGTGGCGCGCGGAGCAGTTTCGTTCAGCGTTTCACGCAGGCAGTCCTCCATCACCGACATCTCGATGACCGAGTTCTCCTTCGACACGCCGATGCGGTCCGCGAACAGGCGGATGGCTTCCGGCGTGTAGCCGCGCCGGCGATAGCCGACGATGGTCGGCAGGCGCGGATCGTCCCAGCCGGAGACGTGCTTCTCCTCGACGAGCTGGATCAGCTTGCGCTTCGACAGCACGGTGTACGTGAGGTTGAGCCGCGAGAACTCGTACTGGTGCGGCAGCGGCCGGCCCAGCAACCCGAAATCGGCGAGCTTCTCCAGCACCCAGTCGTAGAGCGGGCGGTGGTCCTCGAACTCCAGCGTGCAGATCGAGTGGGTGATGTTCTCCAGCGCGTCCGAGATGCAATGCGTGTAGTCGTACATCGGGTACACGCACCACGCGTCGCCCGTGCGGTGGTGATGCGCGTGCCGGATGCGGTAGATCACGGGGTCGCGCAGGTTGATGTTGGGCGAGCGCATGTCGATCTTCAGGCGCAGCACGTGGGCGCCATCGGGGAACTCGCCCGCGCGCATGCGGCGGAACAGGTCGCGGTTCTCGTCGATGCCGCGATCCCGGTACGGGCTCTCCTTGCCGCCTTCGGTCAGCGTGCCGCGCAGCGCGCGCATCTGCTCGGGCGTGATGCTGTCCACGTAGGCGAGGCCATGCTCGATGAACGCCATGGCGAACTGGTACAGCGTCTCGAAGTAGTCCGACGCGTAGTAGAGGTGGGGGCCCCAGTCGAAGCCGAGCCATCGCACCGAATCGAGGATGGAGTCGACGTACTCCTGCTCTTCCTTCGTCGGGTTGGTGTCGTCGAAGCGCATGTGGCAGACGCCGCCGTAGTCGCGCGCCGTGCCGAAGTTGAGGCAGATCGATTTCGCGTGTCCGATGTGCAGGTAGCCGTTCGGCTCCGGCGGGAAACGGGTGCGGATGCGCGAGGGATCCTTGACGCCGCCGGCCTGTACGGCGAGCGGACCGGGACGGCCGGCCCACAGCCGGGCGGAGAACGCGTCGCGCCCGAGGTCGGCCTCGACGATGTTGCGGATGAAATTGGTGGCGTGCGCCGGAGCGGCGGGAGCGGCAGGCTTGTTCAAGAGTGAGAATCCCGGGAAGGAGGGGCGGTCGCGGACGGCCGCCGTGGACGCCCGAATTCTACCGGGTGGCCGCTCCCGGGTCTGCCCGCGGGTCAGCCCGTCGGTTCGTCGCGCCAGGGGGCGCGCGGCAGCGCGGGCAGGAGGGGACCGAGGGCGTCGAGCGTGTTCTTCAGGATCAGACCGTACTCCGTATCGCCTTCCATCGTCAGCGCGCGCTCGAAGAAGAGGCGGTCGGCATCGTCGTCGCCGCGGAGCAGTCGCCAGTAGCTGCCCGAGTCGGCGGTCACGCTCAGGGTCGTCGGTCCGCCGTCGCGGGCCGCGCGGAACGCGCCGTGCTCCAGCGTCACCCGGCAGCGCAGCCCGAGATCCCGGACCGCAATCTCCACGACCCGGCCGGCGAGCAGCGCGATCGTGTCGGCGTCCAGCTTCGGCAGGAGGAGCCGGTCGAGCGCCACGGCCAGCGCCGCGGACGGCGGGCCGATCGGCAGACGCGCCACGGCGTCGCCGACCCGATCTCGCAGGTGCGCGGCGACGCTTCGCGGAGACGGCAAGGGCGGCAGGCGATTCATGCGATGTGGCTCCCATCGATGCCCGGGCGCCGCCGGGCGAATCCGTCGACGAGGTCGACCTCGGGGGCAAGCGCGGCGACGGTGTCGCGGGCGGTTGCGACGTCGCCGTTCCGGTTCAACACGTCGTCGAAGCGCTGCACGATCTCATCGAACCCGGTGGACGTCGGCGACAGTCGCACGCGGCCGATACCGCACTCGCGCAGTGCCGCGCCCGTCTCGAGAATGCAGTGGCGGGCGGCCGACTGGGTCTGTATGCCGTTCAATGCGAGGAACGGCCGGCCTTCGGAAGTGGCGAGCGGCAGTCCGTCCGGATGTTCGAGACACCGGAAGCCGCACTCGTCCTTGCCCAGGTGCAGATGCCGCGCCGTGAAGCACCGCGCCGAGAACGCCAGCGGCAGACGGCCGAAGGCGAAGATCTCGGTCTCGACGGTCGTGCCGGATGCCGTCCCTGCCGGCACCGGATCGTGCACCGGGTTGATGCGGCCGACGGCGTCGAAGCCGAGTTCGACCGGCGGCACCCAGCGGATCGCGCCCAGTCTCGCGTGCTCCACGAGCGCCGGGCGGCTGTACACGTTCACGTGCGGGCCGATCACGAACGGGCGTCCCGCGAGCATGCGCAGCGCGGACGCATCGCCGGCCTCGACGAGGTGATCGCCCTGAGCGATCAGGCGCCGGACGATGCGCAGGTCGCCCTCGGATTCGAGCAGGGCCTGCGTGGCGAGGACCACTTCCTTGCCCGCCTCGGTCAGTTCGCGCGCGAGGGCGAGCCAATCCTCCGTCTTCATCTCGTGCCGGCGCGAGCACACGACCTCCCCCAGCACGATCGTGTCGACCGGCGTCTCGACGAGGCGGGCGTAGAAATCGGTCAGCGTGTTGCGCGGCCAGTAGTAGAGGACCGGGCCGGCGGTGATGCGGATGCGTGCGTCCATGCAGCCCGGCCTCTCAGCGCCACGGCCGGTCGTAGGCGCCGAGCGTGTGCTGCTGGCCTTCGGACCAGCGCGCGAGCACGGCGGCCGCCGATCCGGGCGAGCCGCGGGTGGGGTTGCCGGCACAGCGGTCGATGGCGTCGCGCCAGACGCGGGTGACCTGTTCGACGTAGGCCGGACTGCGCTGCCGGCCTTCGATCTTGATCGCGGCGATGCCGAACGCCATCAACTGCGGCAGGGCGTCCAGCGTGTTGAGGCTCGTGGGTTCCTCGAGGGCGTAGTCGCGCCGGCCGTCCACCACGAAGCGCCCCTTGCAGAGCGTCGGGTAGCCGCGGGCCTCGTGCGGGGCGTAGTCGTCGATCAGCACGCCGTTGAGCCGGGCCCGGACACCGCCCGCGTGCGTGTCCCACCGGACGGCCGCCGGCGGCGAGCAGACGCCCGCCGTGTTGGGTGACTGCCCCGTGGCGAAGGACGAGAGCGCGCAGCGCCCCTCCACCATGACGCACAGGCTGCCGAAGCCGAACACCTCGATCTCGACGGAAGTGTGATGGCACACGTGGCCGACCTGAGGCAGCGTCAGGACCCGCGGCAGCACCGCGCGACGGATGCCGTAGCGTTCGCGATAGAACTCGATGGCCTCGTAGGTCGTCGCGGAGGCCTGGACCGAGAGGTGCAGGCGCAGGTCGGGATGGTGCTCGCGGGCGTAGGCCATGACCGCAACGTCCGCGCAGATGAGCGCGTCGGCCCCGAGTGAGGCGGCGATGTCCACGGCTCGCCACCATCGCTCCGGTTCACGCGCGTCCGCGAAGGTGTTGAGAGCCATCAGCACCTCGGCCCCCTTGCGGTGGGCGTACGCGATGCCCGCTTCGGCCTGCTGACGGTCGAAGTTGAGGCCGGCGAAGTTGCGTGCGTTGGTGGCGTCGCGCAGGCCGAGGTACACGGCATCGGCGCCTGCGTCCACCGCCACTTGAAGGGCGCGCAGCGATCCGGCGGGGCAGACGAGCTTGGGCTTGCGCAATGCGGGATGGGACGTCGGTGTCATGGCGGCAGGGGACGGGAGTCGCGCGGGCGCGGAGGCGGGCTCGCGAGCCAACGCAGGAGCCGGCACGCCCACGCGAGCATCGTGGCGGACCAGATCGCGGCCGCGACCGTCTGGAGCGCAGACATCCACGCGGCGGCGGCCAGGCGCAGGACGACGGCGGCCTGGAGCGTCAGGAAGAGGGTCCACGCGATGCCGTCGATGGATCGGGCCCGGCCGTTCCAGCCGGCGGCGGTGCGTGTGACGAACGCCATCATCACCGTGCCGAAGAAGCCTGTACCGAGGGCATGAGCACTCGCCACCCGCAGCGATACGGTGACCGTCGCATCCAGGCCCGGCCACAGCGATGCGGCTCTCGTCGCGAGCGCGACCCCGAGCCACGCGAAGCCCGCGAGCAGCATCCGCAGCAGCGGGCTGCGCTGGCCGTCCATCGCGAACCAGCGCACGGCGATGACGGCAGCGGCGAACGCCGTCACTGCATCCAGGGCGCTCACGAACGGCGTGAGCGACGGCGCGATCTCGTGCACCGGTTGCAGCGCCAGGACGAGGAGCCACAGGAAAGGCAGTGCGGCCGGGTGGATGCGATCGAGCAGGGGAACCGATGCGCCCAGGGCGGAAACCATCCGGTGCAGTGCGGTCATGAAGACCGGAGCGACGAACAGCCAGGTTCCCGCCGCGATGGCGATGCGTTCGAGGCCGTCCTCTCCGAGCGCGACGCCCACCGTGGCAAGGGCCATCGCCAAGGCCCCGGCGATGGCGGCCAGTGCCATGACCCCGGGATGGAATCGATCGTCGCCTCGGGCGGTCCGAAAGCGCAGGGCGAACCGGAGAGCCACCCGCGCCCAGGCGACCGTGGCGATCCCCAGGCCCGCTGCAGCGAGGCGGGCATCGGTGTGCACGCCGACGAGGAACAGCGGCCATCCGGCGAGCCACCCGACCGCACTCGGCAGGAGTTCTCTCGCGGTGGCAGGCGGAAGGCCGAGCCATCGCAGTCCGGCCCGGAACAGGAAGCCCGCGAAGAACATCGGTGCGAACGAGAAGACCATCGCGAGCGCGTGGGCCCGCGGCGGTGCCACGGCCCAGCCCGGTGGATCGCCCGCGGCGGAGAGTCCGCCGAGCGCGGCGGGCCACCAGGCCGCCACGAGCGCGAGAGACAACGCGCCCGTGGCGTAACCCACCCGGTGGGGTGAGGCGGCTTCGCGAACGATGCCGGCCGGGGGCGCTGCGTGCGCCCGCCCGGCACCGCCCGCGTGCCCCGGGCGGTGCGTGTCCGGGCAGGGGGACGAGCGCGAAAGCATCGGCGGAGTCTGCCCGCCACGTGCGGTGCCGGCCTTCACCCAGATTCAGGCTCCCGGGCGGACCTGCCCTACGAGCCGATGAACGGCGGACCCGCCAGCGCCTGCGCGAACGTGAACGTGACGAACGCGACGTAGGCCGCCGCCGCGAGCCAGACACCGGCGGAGTCCCAGCCGGCTCGCGTGCGGACCAGGAGGGCGCCCGCGAGCGGGACGAGTTGCTGCGCATGGGTCGCCCAGAAATGCGGCACCCGGAGGTCTCCGCCGCTGCGGGACCAAGCCATGAGCGGTACGCCACCCGCATCCGACGCGACGCGTCCCACCCAGTGCCCCTGGCCCGAGGCCATGAAACCGGCGACGAGCAGGGTGCCGGCGAAGCCGATCACCGAGCCCGGCACCAACGACAACCGGAATGCCGGCGCCAGCGCGACACTGCGGTCGCGCGCCAGCATGATCCCTTGCACCGGCATGCTCGCCGTCAGACCCAGGGCGCCGAGACCGGCCAGGCCGTCGAGCGCATCGGTCAGCGGGGACGTGCGGTTGAAGTGAGACGGCTGACCGGCCACCGACATGCCGATGATCCAGGTCAGCTCGAGCGTGATGAACAGCGTCGTCGCATGGATCACGTACCGGCCGGGCAGGCTGCGCTGCGCCTGCGGCCCCAGGTAACCGAAGCCCCACGCGAGGGTCCACAGATACACCCCGATCGCCGCGAGGAACTTCACCGGCTTCACCCAGACGCCGATGCCGTGCACGGTGCGGGTGTCGATGAACCCGGCGAGCAGCAGCGGAATCGCGACGAGGAAGCACAGCAGTCCGACCGTGGCCAGTATCGGTTGGCGGCGCTCCAGTTCGCGCCGGAGCGGGAACCCGAAGCGCGCCGGACCGGACAAGGGCACGTGTGACGTGAGCGTGTTCATGGGGGCATCTCCTGGGGAAGGTCTGATCAAGGCACGCGGTCGCGACGGAGGGCCCCGTCTCCTCGGGTCGTGGTACCAGCGTCACGCCGCTGGGGCGGCATGAGCTTCCACCGCAACGTCCTTGTGCTGGAAACGGGCGCGAGCGGTGTGGGTCGGCTCGCCGGGCCCCATCTCGCCTTCGCCTCCCGCCTCGCCATCGCCCGTTTCCGACGGCAACGCGATCCGCGTGCATTGATCAGACCTTCCCGAGGGGCGGGGGACGGCCAAGGCGGCGGATCCGCGCGTCCGCAGGTGCAGCTGCCGAACGGCGAGAAACGCCAGCCAGCCGATCGGGCCGAACAGGCACGTGAGTGCCAGGCACGGGATGAGCGCCCCCTGGCCGAGGCCGATGCGGCGCGCTTCCTCGCGTTCCCAGGTACCGACGAGCAGATCGAAGGCGAGGTAGTGCACCCAGCCGGCCAGCAGCAGCCCGCGGTGCTCGAACAGCCGGACAACCCCGGCCAGCGATCGGAAGTCCCCGGTGCCGGCGGCTCCGTAGCAAACGATCAGGGCCACGTAGAGGGTGGCGACGAGGATGGCCACGCTCACTGCGATCGGGGTGGCGATCCGGTGCCGCAGCGGGATCAGGGCCAGCGCCGCCCAGCCCGCCAGGGTCAGGGTGCCGGCCGCGGAGAAGAGTGCCTCATGCATGGAGGCCGCTGAATATAGACACTGTCTAGTTCAGATGGGCGAACGGTAAGCGCGTAAACTAGACACTGTCAAGACTTCGGCGGACGATTCCGGATGGATGGGACGTCGCAGGCGGGAAACCACGAGCGGAGCGCGGACGCACGATGGCACGACGTATCGCGAAGGGGGCCGAAGCGCCCTACCACCACGGCGCCCTGCGGGACGCCCTGCTCGCGGCGGCCGAATCGCTGCTGAGCGATGTCGGACTGGAAGGGTTCACGCTGCGTGAATGTGCCCGGCGCGCCGGGGTTTCCCACGGCGCGCCGGCGCACCACTTCGGCGATGTCCGGGGACTGCTCACCGCCTTCGCGGCGCAGAGTTTCGATCAGCTCGAAGCGTTGACCCGTGCCTACATGGATGCCGCCCGGCCGGGGGCCTACGAGCGGCTGGTGGCGAACGGACTCGCCTACCTCGACTACGCGTTGGCGCATCCCGCGCGATTCCGGCTGATGTTCCGGAGCGAGCGGCTGGACGACCGGAGCGAAGCCCTGCAGCAGTCCGCGACCGGCGTGCTCCGCCACTTCGAGTCGTGCATGCGAGGGGTGCTCGACGCCGCCGGTCGTCCCGAGTCCGACCTGACCGCCTGCACCACGCTCGCCTGGACCCTGGTCCACGGGCTGGCGACGCTGATGCTGGACAACCGGATGTTCGCGAGACAGGTGGGGGAACGGGAACAGGCGCAGAACCGCTTCATCGAGATGATGCAGATGACGCGGAGCGTGTTCGAGGGGAAGCTCCCGACGCGACGGACGTGACCGTCGGCGCGCAGCGGCGCCGCGCGGTCACGTCGCCGCGAGCCCTGCGGCCTTCACCACCGGTGCCCACTTCGCGATCTGCGATCTGACGTGGACGCCGAACTGCTCGGAGCTGCCCCCGATCACCTCCACCCCCTGCTCGCGGAACAGCGACGTCACGTCGGGCAGCAGCAGGGCGCGGTTCACCGCCTGGTTCAGGCGGTCGATCACGTCGCGCGGCGTGCGGCCGGTGGCGGACAGGCCGAACCACGATCCCACCTCGAATCCCGGAACGGTGGCGGCCACCGTGGGCAGCTGCGGCAGCAGCGCGAACGGGCGCGGCGTGGTCACGGCGATCGCCCGCAGCTTGCCGGCCTTCACCTGCGGCAGGATGTTGGGGACGTTGTCGAACGTGATCGGCACGCGGCCGCTGATCACGTCGAGCATGGCGGGCGCGCTGCCCTTGTAGGGGACGTGCACGAGATCGAGACCGGCCTTCTGCTTCAGCAGTTCCATCGACAGATGGGTCGACGACCCCGGTCCGGCGGAGGCGAACGTCAGCGCACCGGGCTTCGACTTCGCAAGTGCGATCAGCTCCGCCACGTTCCTCACCGGCAGATCCGGATGCACCACCAGCAGGTTCGGCGTGCCCGCGCACAGGGCGACCGGCGCGAAGTCGTTGATCGGGTCGTAAGGCAGCTTCGCCTGCAGGCTCGGACTCACGCCGAACGCGAACCCCACGAGCAGCAAGGTGTGACCGTCGGGCGCCGCCTTGGCCACGAGGTCCGCGCCCAGCACGGTGCCGGCCCCGGGCCGATTCTCCACGACGACCGGGGACTTCCAGACGTCGTTCAGCTTCTGCGCCAGCACGCGCGCGATCTGGTCCGTGAACGCACCGGGCGTGAACGGAACGATGATGCGGATCGTCTTCGACGGATAGCGGATGGTCTGGGCGCGGGCGGTCGTCGCGATCGACAACGCGCCGGCGGCGGCGAGGAACCGGCGGCGGCCGGTGTCAGACATAGGCCGGACCGTCGATCAGCGGATGCCTGGCGAGGAAGTTCTCGTCGACGTCGACGCCCAGGCCCGGCCCTTCCAGGGGGCGAACCGTACCGTCGCCGGCAATCCGGAACGGCGTGTCCACCAGTTCGTCGCGGAACCGGTTGTTCTTCGACACGTCCGCTTCGAAATAGCCGCCGTTGTCGATGGCGCACAGGAAGTGCACGCAGGCCGCCATGTTGAGCCCCGTCATCGAAGTGTGCGGATGCACGGGGATCTTTCGCGCCGACGCCATGGCGGCGATGCGCAGCACCTCGGTGAGGCCGCCGGACTTCGACAGGTCCGGTTGCCAGATCGTGATGGCCTCGCACGCCTGCACGTGCTGGAACTCGTAGCGCGTGTAGTGGTTCTCCCCGGCTGCGAGCGGCGTGCGCCCGAATCCCGCGGCGAGTTGATAGCTGTGATAGTCGTGCGCGGCGAACGGCTCCTCGAGCCAGCCGACGTTGTACGCGTCGAGCTGCGGCATGACGGCACGGGCCGCCTTCACGTCGTAGCCGGTGTTGGCGTCGGTGAGGATGACGAGGTCGTTCCCGAACGCGTGGCGCACGGCCGCGACCCGCGCGATGTCGTCCTTCACGTTGTCGCCGAGGCGGAGCTTCACGGCGCGATACCCGGCGTCGACGTGGACCCGTGCTTCCTCGACGAGCTGCTCCGGCGGCTGGTAGCCGAGCGACACCCCGCCCGCGTAGGCCGGGACCGCACGCGAGCCGCCGCCGAGCATCCGGTACAAGGGCATGCCGGCGGCCTTGCCGCGGATGTCCCACAGCGCCATGTCCAGGCCGGAGAGCGCGAGGCTCGCGCCGGCGCCCATGCCGTGACTGGCCAGCTGCTTGTCGTACACCCGTTTCCAGAGGCCGACGACGTCGGCGGCATCGTGGCCGATCGCGAGTTGCCGGACAGTGCTCTCGACGAGCCGGGCCACGGCGCCCGGCGCGCGGCCGTGATGGGCTTCGCCATAGCCGACGAGCCCGGACTCGGTGATGACCTTCACGATGATGGCGTCGCGCTTCACCGCGCGGCCGACGCCGAGCGTCACGCTGTCTTCGGCGCGGACGGGGAACGACGTCGGCATCGCAATGATGTCGCGGATCTTCAGGCTGGAAGCGTTTCCGGCGGCGGGCATGGACGGGGTTCTCCGGGTCAGCGGGGCAGATCGGGCAGCCGGTCGAGATCGACGACGCGGTACGCGGGGGCGTAGGCGTCGCGATAGGCGGCCGAGTGATGGACCGCAGGCCAGCCGGCGTCGCGCCGGGCGTTCATGAAGGCTTCGACGTCGGCGCGCGGGAAAGGCAGGCCGCCGGCATCCGCGAGATCCCCCAGGCAGCCGCAGAACTTCGCCAGCTTCTCCGGTGCCGGCGGGACCCGCGAGGCCGTCTCGGTGAACGCCCGGGCGAGCACCGCCGAGTCGAGTCCGGCGGCCGCGTAAGGACGAAGGTGGATGCGGGCCAGGCGCCCATCCGGCGAGATGACGTCGACGAGCGGCTCCGACGGGCCGGCATCGAGGGCGCCGATCTCCGCGGCGAGCCGAGCCGCGGCGTCCGCGCCCGTGACGGCATGCGCGGGGCCGAGCGCCGCCTGGTGCAGCAGCTTGTAGACGTCCTCCAGCTGCATGGCGGGATAGCGCGCGAAGTGGCCGCCGAGCAGTTGTCCGATGAACTTCATGGCGCGACCTCGAAGGGACGGGATGACGCCGGAGTGTACTGCGCGTCCGCCAGCGGTCAGAACCCGTAGAGCCGTGCCGGATTGCGGACGAGGATCTTCTCGCGCACCCCCGGATCGGGCGCCCAGCGCGTCAGCTGGTTCAGCAGCCGGCCGTCGTCGATCGCGAACGGCGGCGTCACGTCGGTCGGCCGCTTGCCCGGCGGCGTGGCGCCACTCGGATGCGGCCAGTCGGTGCCCCAGAGGATCCGGTCCGGATTGGCCTGGATCAGCGCCTGCGCCAGCGGTGCGACATCGGGATACTCGGGCGCCCGGTCCGACGAGCGATAGGCGCCCGAGATCTTCACGTATGCCGCACCGGACCGGACCAGGTCCACCAGCCCGGCAAAGCCGGGTTGATCCGGGCCGAGTGCTGCCCGCGCGTCGCCGAAGTGATCGAACACGACATCGACCGGCGACGTCGCGAACACCTGCCGCAGCGCGTCGATGAGTGCGAGGTGGGCATAGATCTGCACGTGCCACCCGCGCGGCCCCGCGCGTTCCACGGCGCGCCGGAACAGCCGTTCCGCCACGTCGGGGTTGCCGACGCCGATGGTGGCCAGATTGAGGCGGATGCCTCGAATGCCGGCCCGCTGCATGGCGTCGAGTTCGGCATCGGGCGTGTCGTCGTCGATGACGGCGACGCCCCGGGCATCGTTGCCGCGCGCCCGGATGCCGAACAGGGTCGCCGAATTGTCGGTGCCGTACACGCTCGGCGTGACGATCACGACGCGCTGGATGTGCAGCGCATGGTGGAGTGCCGACATCGCTTCCGGCAGGGCGACTTCCGGCGTGTAGACGCGCCCCGCGAAGAACGGGAAGCGGACCGGATCGCCGTGGATGTGGGTATGGCAGTCGCACGCGCCGGGCGGCACGTCGAAGTTCACGGGCGTGAACGAGGTCGGTGCATTCATCCCAGTGGCGCCCGGCCGCCCGAAGCCACTGAGCCCCCCGAGGGGGCAGCGACCAACGGGAGCGTGGGGGATCGTTTCATCTCAGCGCCCGGCCGCCCGAAGCCACTGAGCCCCCCGAGGGGGCAGCGACCGACGGGAGCGTGGGGGGACGTTTCATCCTACCGGCCCTGCCATTCGGTACGACGGACCTGCGCGCCGGTCTTCGCGACGAGATCCGGCAGCAGCCGTGTGCCGAGTCCCGGACCGTCGAGCGGCGTCACGTGGCCGTCCTTCACCTGCGGCAGGTCGGTGAGGATATCGCGATACCAGGTCGAGTAGTAGGCGCGCACGACCTCCATGACCAGCGCGTTCGGGATGTGCGCCATGAAGTGGATGGACGCCACCCAGACGACGGGACCGTTGCAGTCATGCGGCGCGACCGGCCGCTGCCAGGCTTCCGCCAGCGCCGCGATCTTGCGCGCCTCGGTCAGCCCGCCGCACCAGCCGACATCGAGCATCACGATGTCCGCCGCCTGGGCTTCCAGCACGTCGCGAAACGGATACATGCCGCCGAGGGTCTCGCTGGCGCACACGGGAATCGACGTGGAACGTGCGTACTCCTGCAGCGTGGAGACGTCGCACATGCGGATCGGATCCTCGGACCAGAACGGGGCGTACGGCTCCATCGCCCGCGCGATCTGCTTCGCCTGCTGCAGGTTCCACAGCGAGTGGAACTCGGCCATCACCTCGATGCGGTTGCCCACCGCATTGCGGATCTTGCGGAACGGTTCGAGCGCGTGGTCGATGTCGCGTGTCGTGAGCAGGCTGCCGCCGCGATCCTCGGCGAGCGGGTCGAACGGCCAGATCTTCATGGCCGTGAAGCCTTCGTCCAGCAGCGAGAGCGCCAGTTCGTCCGCGCGGTGGATGAACGCGATCTGGTCGTCGTACGGACCCTCCGCGGTCGGGGCCTGGCTGCCCACGGACATCAAGCGGCGACCGACCGACTTCATGTTGTAGTTGTAGCCGGCGCACGTGTTGTAGGCGCGGACGCGGTCGCGGGTCTTGCCGCCGAGCGCCTGCGAGACCGGCTGATTCGTGGCCTGCCCGAAGATGTCCCAGAGGGCGATGTCGAGCGCCGAGGCCGCACGCACTTCGGTGCTGCTCGACTGGAACCCGAGGTACGTGGCCATCAGCGCACGGTTGTGCTTCTGGATGGCCAGGGGATCCTGACCGAGGAGCAGCGGCGCCGAGAGTTCGTGGATCTGCGCGTCGACCGGCCCGGGGCCACGCGAGGTCTCGCCGAGCCCGACGAGACCCTCGTCCGTGTGCACCTGCACGAACAGCAGGTTGGGGCGGTCGGGCAGGCGGAGGGTTTCGATGGCGGTGATCTTCATGCCGTGGCTCCCGATTGTCGCGCGTCTCGATTCACTGGCTTCACTGGCTGCGGATCATGGCATCACTCCGCCGTGATGTTCTTGTCGCGGATCAGCTTGCCCCACTTCGCGTTCTCGGACTGGATCAGCCTCAGGAAGTCCGCGCCGCTGCCGCCGGCGGGGTCGAGTTCGATCTCGGAGAAGCGCTTCAGCACGGTCGCGTCGCGCAGCGCCTCGTTGAGCGAACTGTTGAGTTTCGCGAGGACGGCCGGCGGAGTCTTCGCCGGCGCGAGCAGACCGAACCACGGGGTGATGACGAAATCCTTGTAGCCCGCCTCGATCATCGTCGGCACGTTCGGGAACAGCTTCGAACGCCTGGTGCTCGTGACCGCGAGCGGACGCACCTTGTTCGCCGCGGCGTGCGGCGAGATCGACGGCATGTTGTCGAACATCAGGTCGGTCTCGCCGGCCATCAGTGCGGTGTCGGCCAGTGCGCTGCCCTTGTACGGCACGTGGCGCAGATCGATGCCGGCCTGCACCTGGAACCATTCCCCGGCGATGTGGATCGACGAGCCGAATCCGGAGGACGCGTACGCGAGCTGTCCCGGCTTCGACTTCGCGAGCGCGACCAGTTCCCTGACGCTGTTGGCCGGCACCGAGGGGTGCACCGCGAGCAGATTCGGGATCGAGCCGACGAGCATCACGGGCGCGAAGTCGCGCTCGACGTTGAACGTGATGTTCTTGTACAGGAAGGCGTTGAGGGAGCAGGTCCCGATGGTGCCCATGACCAGGGTGTAGCCGTCGGCGGGTCCGCGGGCGACCAGTTCCATCGCGAGATTGCCGCCGGCGCCCGGCCGGTTGTCGACGATGACCTGCTGGCCGACGATCTGCGACAGGCGCGCGCCGATGATCCGCGAGAGGATGTCCGGCGTGCCGCCCGGCGGGAACGGCACGACGATGCGGATCGGCTTCTTCGGGAAGTCCTCGGCAGCGGCAGGCAGGGACCAGGCGAGGGCGGCGGCCAGGCTGGCCGAAAGGAATTCGCGACGCGACATTGCAGGGGCTCGGGGGAGGAACGAACGAGGCGCAATGATGGCAGAAAGGTCGTGCGCGGCGCGCGCCTGCATTGCGGGCCGGAGGGCTTTGACGTACCTTGGATTGCGCGGTGATGTTCGAGGTCGATCTGGAACGGATCGACCCAACGGTAACGGATCGGTAACGGCGATCCTGCCAGTCTGATCGGGGAAGGCCTGCGGGTGTCGCGAACGCGGGGCAACGGGACAGGAGCAGAAGCACAGACGAGCAGCAGACGCGGCCCGTGATCCCGGGGGGGAGGCCGACGCAGGAGGAGACTCGTGAGCACCCCATCCACGACGTTGGCCAAACTCACCCGGCCGCGCCTGTACGACGCGCTCGCGCGCGAGCGCCTGTTCCGGCTGATCGACGGCCACGGCCGACATCCCGTGATCTGGGTCGCCGCACGCCGGAAGACAACATTCATCTGATCGGCCCGAGGGCCGCTGCTCATGGTCGTCGCCGAGGACGAACGGCTCACGCCGACGGACCTGGCACTGGAAATGCCTACGAGCGTACTCGCGAACCCTGAAGATCCTGATCTTCCAAGGGCCGTCACTTCGACGCCTCCGTGGAACCGGCCTTCACCATGACGACCGGCGCGGCGACCGCATGCTTCAAGCACTGACTCATGCGGCAGCGCTTGCATGGAACGTCGGTCAGGTGCCGTCGGGGCATCCGTCCGGGCGTTCCACGGCGCCGCCCCTGGCGCCCCGTGCCGCGGGACGTAGCGCCATCCCTTCGAATGAAGTAACTCATTCGTAACTCATCGGCACGCAGACTGCCCTCCGGTGATCGACCCGTTCACCGCAACTCCATTCAGAGGACTTGACAGGGAGGGACCATGAGCCGCCTAAAGTGCGCCTCGCATTTCATCCCGATGAGCGAGCGCGTCTCATCCGAATTGAGGACAATCATCTACCGTGGTGTAGGCAAGCATGCTGCGGACGAGCCGATGCGGGACGCCTTCGACGACGGAGCCCTGCTCGTCGGCGTGTACTTGGACGACAAGCCGGTCGCTTGTGCACGTGTGATCTGCAGGCCGGCGGACGCAGAGTGGGAACACGATCGATTCGTTCTCAGTGGTCGGACCGCCTGCCGGCGCGCGAGCAGTGCGCCGAGATTAATCTGCATTCTGCGACAGCATCGCAATTGGACCACGTTGCGCATGCTCTGTCTGGGCGTTGCGCAGGCAATGCTGCTGACGAGACAGAAGTACTTCATTGCGTGCTGCACCGACGATCTAGTGAGCTTCTACCGAGACTTTCTCTGCGGCCAGTTCGTAGAATCCGGTTTCCGTCACAGCGATCTCGGGGGGAAGGCCCACGAGCTGTTTGTCGTCCCCTTTCATTCGGGAATGCTTCGAGAAGGAGTGAATCTTCTCGACTGGGTGTGCGTCTGGCCGAGAGTGGCCGTTGCGGGCTGCGCACCGGCCTGATCGGACAGGAATGGTCGGCGCTCAGGCGCGCGGCGTGGTTCGTCGCACTCTGCGCTGGCGCGCTGGTTTCGCCACTTCAGCGTGTTCTTCGCACAGGACCTGCGGCGATCCAGAAGAACAAGAGACACAGTCCACGTGAGTCAGGCCGCAGGTGGCGTCATGAAGGGGCTCACGCTTATGCTCGCCGTTGCCTGCTACGGTTCCGCGGTGTGGGGAGCGATGTTCTACTTTCGAACGGAAGACCGCGGAGCGCGTTGGGGAAAACGCGTCATCTCCGTGGCTGAGGGACCGGCATGATCGCCGCCCTGGCGCTACTCGCAACCTCACTTCCCCACCTCTCCCTCAGGCGGTTGCGGCATCGGCCATCTACGGCGTCGACCGCGCTGTTCTGGTGGGCGTGGCGAAGCACGCGCCAGGAGGTCATGCAGTTCGCGTTCTCGATGCAGGTTCCGCAGACTGAACCCTACCTCTGGTCCGTCATCCCTACTACAGTTCCTATGTGTTGGACTGCGCTACACGGAAGGCAAGGTGAACTACGTGCCGGTGGTCGGTCCGGAAGGCACGCCGTCTGCCCTGCCCACGCCGGAATCGTTCGAGCAGTTCAAGCGCCTCGTGCAGGCGAATGCGCCGCGATGGGAGAACCGCGTGACGCTGGAATCGATGGAGCGCTTCGTGGAGTACACGCCCGGCGCCAACATCCACCGGATCGGACCCACGCCGCTGCTCATGGTCGTTGCCGAGGACGATCGGCTGACGCCGACGGATCTGGCGCTGGAAGCTTACGGGCGTGCCCGTGAACCAAAGAAGCTCGTGATCTTCAAGGGCGGGCACTTCGACGCGTATGTGGAGCCCGCCTTCAACACGACGGCCGGCGAGGCGACGGCCTGGTTCAGGCAGTGGCTGATGCGGTAGGCGAATCGGGGCGACAAAATGGTGCGGGCGCAGCCCTAGGACTGCGCCCGCAATGCCCGGTACGCCGGGCGGGGATTACCGGCACACGAGCACCGGAATCTTGGAATGCGTGAGAACCTTGGTGGTCTCGCTGCCCAACAATACGCCCGCCAATCCCTTGCGTCCATGGGACGCCATGACAATCAGATCGCAGCGTTTCTTGCGGGCGGCCTCGACGATCGCTTCCCAAGGCATGCGGCTGGCGGCCACGTAGGTGGCGCAGGGCACGCCGGCGGCCTCGGCGGCCTTCGTGACGGACGACAGCACCTTCTCGGCATGCTCGTTGGCGCGGTCCTCGTACTCGTCGCGCGGCATGAGGTCCGGCGGGACGTACTCGCCGTAGATCAGCGTCTCGTATTCGGGGGGCGAGTAGAAGCCGGTGACCTTGGCGCCGCAGGCCTTGGCGAGCCCGAGCGCCTCGCGAATGGCCTTCTTGGACAAGGGGGAACCGTCGACGGGAACGAGGATGTGCTTGTACATGTGTGACCTCCCTGTGCGCACTGCGCTTGCAGCGATGGTGCCATTGTGACGCGGGGCGCGACGTTGATGTGCATCAACAAGCGGGACGCGCGCGGCGTCGACGTCGAGGATCTCAGAAGTCCCGGGTGATGCCGAAGCCCACGTAGGTGCGGGCGTACGTGTACAGCTCGATGGTGGATGCGTTGCGCGCGTGACCGAAGGTGAACTTCGGCGCGAATCCGGCAAAGGTCACGGCGCGCGGCACGAGGTCCAGGGCGAGCTCCCAATACCGGTCGGTCCGCGCGACATCGAAGAGCGGCAGCCGTTCCTGATAGTCGTAGCGCTGGCCGATCAAGCGGAGCTGGGCGTTCAGCCGGATGCCGAACTCATGGGACAGGCCGACCATGCCCGAGATCGCGTGATGGCTGTACGGTCGTTCGCGTGCATCGTTCACCCCCACCGACAGGTTCGCCCCGACCGTCGTGCGCCCCGTCCAGGACCATTGCAGGCCCGCACCAGCCCAGGTCTGGTCGGCGTCCAGGGCGTCGAACTCCGTCACGTAGTCGAGACGCTTGAACTGGAGCGTCTGTGTGCCGAGCACGCGGTCGCCCAGGGGACTCGCATGCGCGAATTGCGCGGTGGCGCCCGTGTACAGCGAGGTGCCGCGGAACCACGCGCCGACGGGGCCCGCCTCGGCGGTCCAGACATGGCGCCCCACCGGCCAGTGTCGCCCTGCCGTGCCTTGCACGTAGGTGAAGTCCGCGTAGTCGCCCCGGTAGTCGCGATGCTCCGCATAGCCGTGGAGGAAGGCGCGATGCTCCTCGCCGAAGACCCACCGCCCGTCGGCCAGCGCGGTGAGACCCGCGCCGCCGTGCGCCTTCGCGTCGGGATTGAGCGTGAACGTGCGTCCGAGCAGCCGGACCGTATCTTCCGTGGAGCCGCGATTCGGATTGGAGTCCGGTGTGATCAGCAGGCTCACCGTCAGCCGCGACGACTGGCTCTGGATGCGGCGCAGGAAGGCCAGCACGTTGTCGCGCGCGGCGGGCGGCAGGTCCTCGCCGAGCGCGAGCTCGAAGTGGTAGCGCGCGGCATCGAGGTCGCCCAGCCGCAGCAGCGCGCGCGCCAGTTCGAGCCGCACGCGGACCCGGGTCGAGTCCTCGTCCAGCATCCCGCGATACAGGGCGACGGCATCGCGGTCACGACCTTCCCGGACGGCGATTTCGGCGAGGAGAAAGCGCAACTGCGGATGGCCCGGCATGCCGCGTTGCAGATCCGCGAGCAGGCGTTTCGCCTCCGGCAACTGATCCTTGAGGACGAGCGTCGCCGCGAAGCTGAGCGCCTGTTCGGGCGAGAGCTGGATCTCACGCCCGGCGGGTGCCTCCGCGGCGCCGCCGCTGCCGGCGACCAGCCAGGCTGCGGCAGCGAGTGCGCGAAGCGCCGCGACCGGACGGAACACCCGTCGGTCAGCGCTTGAGCGAGAAGCCGCCGATGAAGGTCGTCGTCTGCCCGCCGTCCCTCAGCTTGAAGGTGCCGCCGAGTTCGGCGGCCTGAGGTCCGAAGAAGGTTGCCGTGGCGTTGCCGGTCATGCCGTTGGCGGTGGTCAGCGTCCCGGTCAGGGCGTTGACGCCCGGTTGGTAGGTGAGGCTGCCGGAAGTGATGTCGAGACCCGCAGCCGCCACCGGCACGGCATTGGTGGTCAGCAGATCGGTGCTTCGGGTGCCGGTGGTCGTCAGGGTGACGGTGCGGGACGCGAAGTTGGCTTGCGCGGTCGCCAGCGCATCGACGGTGTCGAACACGTTGGACGCGATGCGGTTGCCTTCGAGCAGGCCCGAATACGTGGCCGTGCCCGTGGTCGGGATGTCCGAACCGACCGTCAGCGATCCGGCCACGAACATTCCCAGCGTGGCGGTGCTCGAGGCGTTCGGCGCGAAGCCCCAGGCGCCCAGCGTGTGGTACTCGATCGAACCGGCGGCGGGATGGAACAGCTGGATCTCGACGGTGCCGTTGCTGGCCGCGTGACTCGCGGAACTCGTGAGGTAGGGGCTGCCGGTCCGCCACGTCTCGCTGGTGAATTCCGAGGCCGTGAACCGCGTGGAGATGCCGAGCGCCGGGACCGTGATGACGAGTTCCTGGGGCGCGCCGGCCGTCGTGCGCAGCGAGATCGACGTGGCGGTCGAGACATCGCCCACGACGGAACCGGGGGCGATCGAAATGGCGGTCTCGGAGGTGACCGGAACCTGCGTGAGCGCGGAGAGGCTCGCGAGACTGGTGTCCACCGCGAGCGGCGTGCCGTGCGTGACCGGGGTGGCCGGTGTCGCCGAGCCGCTCCCCGCCGCCTGCGCAGCCGGCGAGGATGGCCGTCACGGCCGATGCGATGAGGAAAGCGGGTCTTGTGGGCATGAAGGCGGTCTCCGAGGGGCGGACATCACCCCGATCCGGATCAAAGATGCCGGGCCGTCTGCCCCAGCGTCAAGGGAAATTGCACGTTTTTGCAGACTGTGCAGACCGATCCGTCGTCCGGTGGCGGGACGCGTGCCCTATCATCGCGACCGTCCGAATCGCCCGTGTCTGGAACCCGCCGCGTCGTGAATCCGCTGACCCTGTCCACGCTCCGCCTGTTGTCCTCGACGGACTTCCTGTCCGGCGAGGAGATCGCTGCCCGCCTGGGTGTGACGCGCGCGACCGTCTGGAATGCCATCCGCGATGCGGGCGAGCGCGGCGTTTCCGTCGAACGCATCCGCGGGCGGGGCTACCGGCTGGTGGAGGCGCCCGTCTGGCTGGATGCGGACGCGATCCGGACCGGACTCGGGCCACGGGCATCGACGTTCGACGTGCGGATCGTCGAGGAGATCGCCTCCACGAACACGACCGTACTGGCCGAGGCCGCAGCGGGCGCGCCTTCCGGAACCGTGCTCGTCGCGGAATCGCAGTCGGCCGGCCGCGGGCGGCGCGGCCGCAGCTTCCTCACGTCGCTCGGCGGTGCGCTCACGTTCTCGCTGCTGTGGCGGTTCGAGCAGGGCGTCGCCGGGTTGTCGGGGCTCAGCCTGGTGGTCGGGCTCGCGTGCGCCGAAGGGCTCGAGGCCGCCGGCGCCCGCGCCGTGCAGGTGAAATGGCCCAACGATCTGCAACACGCCGGCCGGAAACTGGGTGGCATCCTGATCGAGCCCACGGCGATGCGCTGGGCCGTCGGCGGCGGTCATCGGTGTCGGCGTGAACGTCAGAATGCCGGAAGCGGTCGCCGCCCGGGTCGATCAGCCCGTCATCGATGCGGTGTCGACCGGCGCCACGGACGATCGCGCCCGGCTGCTTGCCGACATGCTGTCGGCCCTCGCCGCGCGCCTCGAGGCGTTTGCCGCGAGCGGATTCGCGCCGCTGGAACCGTCGTTCCGCGCGCGTCACGCACTGCAGGGCAAGGCGGTTTCGATCGCCATGCCGGACCGGCGCACGGTCACGGGACGCGTCGAGGGCACCGGCCCGGACGGCGCGCTCCGCGTGTTCACCGCCGCGGGACTCCAGTCGTTCCACGGCGGCGAAGTGAGTGTGCGACGCGAGCCGGAAGGGAGCGTCCATGGCTAGCGCGGTCGCGCGGCTGCTGCTCGATGCGGCAACACCCGCATCAAGTGGACGCTCGTCCGAGGCGATGCCTGGCTGGTCGACGGTGCGGTCGAGACGGCGAACGTGGCCGGAGCGCATCGCCGATGCCTGGCGGGATCTTCCCGTCGCGCCGGAACGGTTGGTGGCATGCAACGTCGCGGGAGATTGCGTACGCGAGGCCGTGCAGAGCATCGCGGCCACGATGCAGCTCGAACCCCACTGGTTTGCCTCGACCTTGCATGCGGCCGGTGTGGCGAACACCTACGATCGTCCGACCCAGCTCGGCGCGGATCGCTGGGCGGCGGCCCTCGGCGCCTGGCGCCGCCGACACGAGGCCTGCGTCATCGTGAATGCGGGCACCGCACTGACCGTGGACGCCCTCGACGATGCCGGCCAGTTTCTCGGCGGGCTGATCGTGCCGGGCATCCACACCATGCTCGATTCGCTCGCGCAGCGCACGGCCGGGCTGGCGCGGCAGGCAGGCTCGTACCGGGCATTTCCGTCGAACACGGGTGACGCGATGTGGACCGGGGCCCTCGACGCCGCACTCGGTGCGGTGGAGCGGGTGAGGCGCCGCCTGTCGGATCATTCGGGCCGCGAAGTCGTGGCCCTCGTGTCGGGGGGCGGGTCGGCGCTGCTGCTCGCCCATCTCGACAAGGCGCTGGTCTCGCCTGTCGAGCACCTCGTGCTCGAGGGACTGCTCGCCTTCGACGCCGAACGCTGACACCGGGGAGACCATGCGTTCCCATCAGATCCGAATCGTCATCGCCGTGCTCGTGGTCGCGAACCTCGCCTTGTTCGTGACGGGCTGGATGAACTCGCGCGACCGCGCCCACGCGCCGCCGGGCCAGGCCCACCAGCCGCTGAACGCCGAGCAGATCCGCATCGTGCGCAACGAACCCGAGCCCGCGCCGCCGCCGCCGGTGCGCGAAGAGGTCTGTCTCGAATGGGGTCCGTTCCCGCAGGATGAGCTTGTCCGCGCGCAGGACGCGCTGGCGCCGCTCCGTCTGGGCGAGCGCCTGGTCGTGGCGGCGGTCCCCGCCATCGCGAGCTGGTGGGTCTACATTCCGCCGCGCAGGACGAAGGAAGCCGCCGACAAGGAAGTGGCCCGGCTGAATGCGGCGGGCGTGCGCGACACGTACGTCGTGCAGGAAGGGACCGAGCAGCGCTATGCCATCTCGCTCGGGATCTTCCGCTCGGAGGACGCGGCCACGCGTTACGCGGACGGCCTGCGCGCCCGTGGCATCGCCAACGCGACGGTGGGTGCACGCCAGCATCAGATCCGGTTGTCGGCCGTGTACCTGAAGTCGCCGGAAGACGCGGAGGCGCAGCGTGTCTTCGAGTTGAAACCGCGCTACCCGGGCACCGACGCCCGCGTGGCGAAGTGCCCGGAACCCGCCACGCAGCCGATGCCGTAGCCCGCAGACCCTACGCGGGTGCGGGCGCTTCCACGAGCCGGTGCTGCGCCGGATCGATCTCGAGAACACGGCGATGGAATGCGGCCAGCGCCGGCCGGTGCGCGATGCTCACGATCGACGTGCCCGGCAACCGCTCCGTCAGAAGCGAGTACATCCGCATCTCGGCGGCCTCGTCGAGATTGGACGTCGCCTCGTCGAGGAACAGCCAGCGCGGCCTGATCAGCAGCGCGCGGGCGATGGCGACGCGCTGCTGCTCGCCGCCGGACAGCTGTTGCGACCAGTTCGTCACTTCGTCCAGGCGCTCCGCGAGGTGCGGCAGACCCACCGCGGTCAGCGCCTCGCGGATGCTTTCATCGCCGATCGCGCCGGGGTCGGACGGGTACGCCACGGCGTGGCGCAGGTCGCTCAGCGGAAAGTAGGGCCGTTGCGGCAGGAACAGCGGCTCGAAGTCCGAGGGGAGGCGCAGTCGTCCCGTGGCGAACGGCCAGATGCCCGCGAGCGCGCGCAGCAGCGTGCTCTTTCCGGACCCGGAAGGGCCGCTCACCATGACGCTGTCGCCGGGTGCGAATTCCGCGCGCGCATTCGCGATCAGGGGGCGTCCATCCGGCAGCGACAGGGTCAAGGACTCCACCGTCAGCGGACCGGTGGATGGCGACGTCACGAAACCGTTCGACGAGGCCGTCTGGGTTCGCGCCTGCGCGATCGCGTTGTGGAAGCCCGTCAGACGATCCACGGTGGCGCGCCACGATGCGAAGGTCGTGTAGGCGTTGATGAACCACGAGAGGGATCGCTGCACTTCGCCGAAGGCATTCGAGATCTGCATCAGTCCCCCGAGCGGGATCGCGCCGGAGAAGAATCGCGGGGCGCCCACCAGAAACGGGAAGATCACCGCCAGCTGTCCGTAGGTGGTCGCGTAGAAGTTGAACAGCTTCTGCCGCTGCATGATCCGGATCCAGTTGCCGAGGAGGGCGGAGAAGCGCGCGGTGAAGACCGACATCTCGCTGCCTTCGCCCCGATAGAGCGCCACGCCTTCGGTGTTCTCCCGGAAGCGCGCCAGGGAAAAGCGGAAGTCGGCCTCGAAGCGCTGCTGCTTGAAATTGAGGTCGATCAGGGGACGGCCCAGCAGGTGCGCGAGCACGGAACCGACCAGCGCGTACACGATGGCCACCCACACCATGTACCCGTAGATCTCGTACCTGGCGCCGCCGAGCACGAAGGCGAACCCGCCCGACAGTCCCCAGAGGATGCCGACGAAGGAGACGAAGGTGACGACCGCGTCGAGCAGACCGAGAGAGAGATCGAGAGTGCCGCCGACGAACTTGTCCATGTCGTCCGCGATCCGCTGGTCCGGGTTGTCCGTCTCTTCGGCACGCAGCTGCATGCGGTAGTAGATGCCGTCGGCGAGCCAGTCCTTCAGATAGTAGTCGGTCATCCATCGGCGCCAGCGGATCTGCAGCATCTGCCGCAGATAGAACTGGTAGACGTACATGCCGATGAAGACGGCCGCGAGGCCGCCGAACTTCCACATCTGATGGAAGAACTCGGCGGAATTCTTCTTCTCCAGCGTGTTGTAGAAGTCGTTGTACCAGCTGTTGAACTGCACGCTCATGTAGACCATCGCGAGCGTGAGCGCGACGACGGCCACCAGCAGCAGGCGAGCCGTCACCTTCTCTTCGGAGTTCCAGTACGGACGGGCGAGCTGCCACAGGTCGCGCAGGAGGACGCGGGTGTTGTCGAACATGGGATTCCCCGGCAAGCGTGAGCGCCGGCGCCACGGGGCGGCGCCAGCGGGAGGCCGGCGACCTTAGCAGAAAACCGCGGCGCTCCTGCGCCGTGCGACAGGGACGGCGCCTACAGGAGGTAGCCGTCGCCCAGCAGGTCCTGGATGGCGAGGCTGCGCGTGTTCACCTCCTCGCGGGCGGCCACGATCTCGTCGATGCAGTCGAGGAAGACGTCGACGATGGTGGGGTCGAAGTGGCGGCCCCGCTGTTCGGCGAGCATGCCGATGGCGGCGTCGTCCGGGAGGCGCGGCCGGTAGATGCGGTCCATGGTCAGCGCGTCGAAGAAATCGACCAGCGCGACGATCCGCGCGGACAGCGGGATCGCCTTCCCGGCCAGGCCGTTCGGGTATCCCGAGCCGTCCCATTTCTCGTGGTGGGCGAGGGCGACTTCGGCGGCGAGCTCGAACACGGGGATCCCGTTGTGGCCGAGCAGGCGCGCGCCGATCTCCGGATGCTGCCGCATGATCTTCCACTCGTCCGCCGTGAGCGGTCCGGGCTTCTTGAGGATGGCGTCCGGCACGCCGATCTTGCCCACGTCGTGCATGGGTGCCGCCAGGCGCAGCAGCCGGGCGTAGCCCTCGTCGCGCCCCAGGTGGCGGGCGACGATCTCGGAGAGCCGTCCCAGCCGCACGATGTGGGTGCCGGTGTCGCCGTCCTTGTATTCGGCGGCCAGCGCCAGCTTGAACAGCGTCTGGTGATGGGCCTTGGTGAGGGACTCGAGGGCGGCGTCCCGTTGCGTCAGCACCTGCCGCATGTCGGCCGTCGTCCGGAACAGCTGCGCATAGGCGAGGTCACGCTCGCGCTGGACTTCGTTGTAGGACGCCGCCCACGGATCGCCGGCCTCGTGAAGGAAGTCGACCAGGATCTGGTCCACTTCGAACGCGGGCGCTTCCGCGATCTCAGGCAGCGAGTTCAACATGATTCTCTCCTTTCGGCAGCCAGATCGTGCAGGTCGTCCCCACGCCGTAGCGGGATTCGAGCTGCACGGAGCCGCCGAAGATCTCGATGATTTCCTTGACGAGCGCCAGGCCGAGGCCGGTGCCCGGGATGTTCTGCGACGCGTCGGCGCGGTAGAAGCGCTCGAAGCAGCGGGCGAGCTGTTCGGGCGTCATGCCGAGCCCCTGATCGCTGACCCGGATGCCGAACTGCCCGTCGCCGTCCTGGTTGATCACGTCCAGGCGGATCTCGCCGCCGTTGGGCGAGTACTTGTACGCGTTGGACAGCAGGTTCGTGAGCGCCTGCTGGAGCTTGTCCGCATCGACGGCGCACTCCGGCAGGGACTCGGGCAGATTCATGAGAACCCGCCGGGAATCGTTGGGCATGAGCAGCGCCGCCACCGTGTTCTCGATGATGGGCCTGACGGGCTGACGCTCGATCTTGAAGTCCTTGCCGGCGCGGGCCTCGATGCGGGCGAGGTCGAGCAGTTCGTTGAGCAGGTGGATGAGCGCGCCGGCCTGGCGGTGGATGGTGGAGAGCACGTCCTTGCGCGTCTTGTCGTCGTAGTCGCGCTTCAGCAGCAGCTCGGAGAAACCGAACACGGACGCCATCGGGGTGCGCAGTTCATGCGCGGCCGTGGACAGGAATTCGCTCTTCATGCGGTCGACCTCGGCCTCGCGCGTGATGTCGCGGAAGTACAGCACCTTCGAGCCGCCCTCCTCGAGTCGGACGCTGCACGACAGGATGCGGCGCTCCGGCTCGAGCAGATGCAGGAGAGTCCGCGGTGCCTGGCGGCGATCCGTTTCGCGGCCCGTGCCTGCGGCGGTCGACGGGGTGCCGCCGAAGTCCGGCGCTGCCTGGTCCGGATCGAGCCGGGTCGAGAGGAAGGTGGAAAAGGTCGCGTCGGTCATGTCGACGAAGAATGTGGCCGACTCGCCGAGCATCCGTCCGAACGCCGGGTTCGCATAGGTCACGCGGCCTTCGCGTCCGAACAGCACGACGCCGTCGGGCGACAGCGACGAGATCGAGTCGAGATATTCCGTGCGCTCGCGCAGCTTGCCGGCGAGCCGGCGCGTGTCGTCCAGGGCCGTGACGTTGGCCTGCTGCATGAAGAGCAGGTCGACGACCGGATCGTGCGGTGCGAAGTCCGACAGCGTGAGGCCGAGTCCCTCGATGTCCTGCAGACGCGTGATCCACGGCGAGAGCAGGAACACGATGCCGGCGCCGTCGTCCATGGGCTGCACGGACCCGCGCAACTGCAGTCGCGGTTCGTAGCGGGATTCGAGGACGATCAGCTTCCCGGCGCAATCCACGAGGGCGCTGAACGTCGGCACGATCCGCGGCCGGACGATGCGGAAGCGGTCGGAGAAATCGCCTTCGCCCGGCGGCAGCAACCGCGCGAGCGACCCGCCGACCTGCATGAGGCGGCCCGACGGGTCGACGACCAGATGGAAGGGGAACGCCGCCGCGAACTGCGCCGGTGTCAACCCGATGGCAGGGGTGGGAGGCATGGCCTTCGTTCAGTCCGTCAGGGTGATGCGGAAGCTGTCGCTCTCGGCGCCGTCCTCGCGCCGGTCGAGGCGCTCGACGATCAGCGGCGTGTCGAAGCGCTTGCCCAGTCCCTTCACCAGACCCACGACCATCGGCGCCAGGCCGTCGCGTTCCGATTCGTACCGCAGCACCGCCCGGGTGCCGCTCTCCCGCGTCAGATCGAAGTGCGGGATGCGCATGTTCGGATAGAGCATCTCCAGCCGCGTGTGCATGTCGTCGAGGCTGTCCAGCACGTCGAAGACGTTCTCGCCCGCGGCATTCATCAGATGGCCGTAGCCCTTCTCGGCCGTGTACATCGTCCAGTATTCGCCGAAGGCTTCCAGGATCTCGTCCGACGGCAGGTTCAGCATGCGCGACGCGGCCGCCACCAGCCGGTAGGTCACGGCGTCGTCGTACTGGTCCATGCCGACGAACGTATCGAGGTCGACCCCGGCGTCGCGCTTGAGGGCTTCCCATGCGGCGCCCCCCTTCAGCTGGGTGACCATGTCCTCGATGGCCTTGTTGACGAGACCGTACATGTGACTTTCTCCTTCGCCGGTCCCATGGGACCGGACGGCTGTGTTCGTGGATGGCCGGGGGCGGTCCTTCCGTCCCTCGCAGCGTCACCGGCCCGGGTGGCTCCGGCCGGGACTCCCGCCTATGCGGCTACGGCTTCCCGTTCCGACACCTTGAGCCAGACGGTGGCCGTCGTGCCCCGGCCCGCGGCCGACTCGACCTGCACGGAGCCGCCGAAGATCTCGATGATTTCCTTGACGAGCGCCAGGCCGAGGCCGGTGCCCGGGATGTTCTGCGACGCGTCGGCGCGGTAGAAGCGCTCGAAGCAGCGGGCGAGCTGTTCGGGCGTCATGCCGATGCCGTGGTCGGTGACCCGGATGCCGACCTGGTCGGCGTGCCCGACCGTGATGACGTCGAGACGGATCTCGCCGCCGTTGGGCGAGTATTTGTAGGCGTTGGACAGCAGGTTGGTCAGAGCCTGCTGCAGCTTCTCGGCATCGACGGCGCAATGCGGCAGCGTTTCGGGAAGATCCACCACGACCGTGCGCGGATCGTTGGGGACGAGCAGCGCGGCCACCGTGTTCTCGACGATGGGCTTGAGCGGCTGGACCTTGATCTTGAAGTCCTTGCCGGCGCGGGCCTCGATGCGGGCGAGGTCGAGCAGTTCGTTGAGCAGATGGATGAGCGCGCCGGCCTGGCGATGGATGGTGGAGAGCAGATCCTTGCGCGTCTTGTCGTCGTAGTCGCGCTTCAGCAGCAGTTCGGAGAACCCGAACACCGAGGCCATCGGGGTGCGCAGTTCGTGGGCGGCGGTGGAGAGGAACTCGCTCTTCATGCGGTCGACCTCGGTTTCGCGGGTGACGTCGCGGAAGTAGAGGACCTTCGAGCCGCCGTCCTCGCGGCGCACGCTGCGCGACAGGATCCGCCGCTCGGGGATCGCGAGCTGGAGCATGTCGAAGGCGCCGGTCTTCCGGTTCTCCTCGCCCGGATGGGCGCAGGTCGCGTCCTGCAGGCTCGGATACGGGACCTTGGGATCGCACAACGCCTGGAGGCAGGCGTCGAGGGCGGTCTCGGGGTGCCCGATCAGCTGCGGCGGCGTGAGGCCGGTCATGCGGGTGAAGGCCGGATTCACGTACGCCACCCTGCCGTCCTTGTCGAACGACACGAACCCGTCGGGCGACAGCGAGAAGATGGCGTTGAGGCGCTGCGTGCGGTCCTGCAGTTCCTCCTCCTGCCGGATGCGTTCGGTGATGTCGTTCTGGACGCCGACGTAGTGGGTCACGCGGCCGTCGGGATCGCGCACCGGCGAGATCGACAGTTCGTTCCAGAAGAGCGTGCCGTCCTTGCGGTAGTTGCGCAGGACCACCTGGCACTCGCGCCCGTCGCGGATGGCTTCGCGCAGTTCCGCCAGGCCGGGCTGTTCGCGATCCTCCCGCTGTAGGAAGCCGCAGTTGAGCCCGTACACGTCCGCCACCGAGTAGCCGGTGATCCGCTCGAAGCCCGGGTTCGCATAGATGATCGGGTGGCTCGGATTGGTCATGTCGGTGACCACCACGCCGTTGTGCGTGGATTCGAGCGCGCGATCCTTCAGCCGCAAGGTGCCCTCGGCGAGTTCGCGCGCCATGTCGGCGTGGACCTGGGGCGTGATGTCGCTCGCGATGCCGTCGATGCGGATCGCCCGGCCCGATGCGTCGCGCACGATCTGCATGCGGTCCCGGAGCCAGCGCAGACCGCCCGAGGGCAGTTCGATGCGGTACTCGAGGTCGCAGCGACCGTCGCGGAACAGTTCGGGCAGCCGCGCACGCACCATTTCGCGATCGCTTTCGTGGATCCGGCTGAACCAGTCGCGCGGATTGCCCTTGAAGTCCTCGAGCTTGGTTTCGTACACGCGTTCGGCCGACGGGCTGACGTACAGGATCTGGTTGCCGTCGGGCGTGACCGAATAGATCACGTCCTGGATCGACTCGAGCACGGCGGCGAGGCGCTCGGACGTGAGCGGTTCCTCGGCGATCGAGAAGCCGACGCTGCTGGCGACACCGGAGGCCTGGAGGGCTTCCAGCGCGGCCTGGAATGCCTTCAGCAGGTCGAGGCGCGTCAGCTGATCGTTCTGGGCGGGGACGGGCGCGGACATCGTGCTTTTCTCCGTTCGATCCGGCGGAATCTGCTTGGACCTCACGCGGCCGCCCGCGCGGTCAGTTCCTCGACCTTGTCGATGAGCTCCAGCGGACTGAAGGGCTTGACGAGATAGGCGTCGCAGCCGGCCTTCCTGCCCTGGTCGAGATCGGTCTGCTGGCCGCGTGCCGTGAGCAGCACGACCTTCACGCCGGCCAGCGACTTGTCGGTCTTGATCCGCTCGCAGACCTGATAGCCGTCGAGTTCGCCCGGCATCATCACGTCGAGCAGCACGAGGTCAGGCTTGAGGCTCTGGGCCATGTGCAGGCCCGTCGCGCCATCCGCCGCCTCGTGGATCTCCACGCCGCCGAATTCGAGGGTCATCCGGACCAGCTTCCGCAGGTCGGCCTGGTCTTCCACGATCAGAATCTTGCGTCCCATGGGGACCTCCATCAAAAAACGACGACGTGTTGACTCAACGGGGATTCGGGCGCTGCAGCGCGGCCTGCTGGCGGGCGATCAGGGCTGCCATGTCCAGGGCGTAGCGCTGGGCCTGCTGCAGTTCCAGACTGTCCATCGCGGCGGTCGGGGCACCGGTGGGCAGTTCCATCACGAAGGCGGTGGAGTCGTCGCGCTCATCGCCGACCCGCAAGTGCCCGCCGTGGAGCTCGAGAATCCGTTCGACGAGCGCGAGGCCGACGCCGAGACCGGAGCGGTTGGGTGTCCCGGGTGCGGGCTTCGGCGCCTTCGGGGCCGCGATCGACGGCACGAACGCGAGGTAGTGGCGCCCCGGCTTCTTCGGCACCGGGCTGTGGCCGTGATTGCGCACGGTGATGAACGCAAACATCCCGCTCTGGTGCGCCTCGACCTCCACCTGGGTATCCCTGCCGCTGTGGCGGATGGCGTTCTCGAGCAGCTCGGACAGGGCGCGCACGAGCCATGACTCGCTGCCGTAGAGCGGCGGGAGGCTGTCCGTGATGCCGACGGTCGAGAGCCGGACATCGAGCGCTTCCGCGATCGGGGAGATCTTGTTCCAGGCGCCCTCGATCAGCTCCGGCACCGTGATGCGTTCATCGGCATGCAGGCGTTCGCGTGCGAAGACGTCCCCCAGAACGGCCAGTTTCTCCAGCCGTCCGACGAGTTCCGCACCGCACTTCCGGGCAGCCAGGAGCCGTTCCCCGAGCAAGTCGGCCGCCCCGCGGTCGGGCATTCCCTTCACCACGAGGCCGACCGATGCGGCCACGGCATCGACCGACTCGCGCAGTTCGGTGCGCAGGAACTCGAACAGGTTCTGCGTCACGTTGCGGTACGCGGCGGCCTCCGCATCGTTGTGCATCACCAGCAGGTAGTCGTTGGCCGAGAAGCCCTCGAGCAGGACCGCAGAGATCTCGGCCGCCTGCGCGTTGTCACCCTTCAACGTGATGCGGGCCGGTGTCCGGGCGTATCCCTTGACGACGGCTTCGAGGGACCGGCGGGCCTGCGCCCAGGGAGCCGGCTGCCCCGGTTCGAGCCACGTCATCTGCCGCGCTGCCTCATTGAAGAACCGGACGTGACCGTCGGCCGCCAGCATGACGACGCCGTCGTTCAGCGAATTCAGCAGATCCTTGATGTTCGAGCTCATGGTTTCTCTCCGTCACTCGCGGGTGCGGCGCGGCGGATCCCCAGGTGGGCAGCCTGGTCCGCCAGGATCTGTTCGAGCCGATCGAACGGAATCGGTTTGCCGAGGACCGTGACGTTGGGCGGGAGGCCGCCCCGGTCCTCCACGTCCCGCGACTGGAGTCCGGTCACCACCACGACACGCATGTCGGCGAGTTCCGGGCGAGCCATCAGGGTCCGGAGCATCCGGAAGCCGTCGATGCCCGGCATCATCAAGTCGGTGACCAGCACCTCGGGCCGGCGCTCGCCGATCCGGATCAGACCTTCGTAGCCGTTGCCCGCAGTGCGCAGTGCGATCGGCGTGTCGAAGGTCGCGAAATTCAGGCGATACAACTCGAGCAGCGATGGTTCGTCTTCCACCACGAGCACGTCGAGCACGCGTTCCCGTGACGAGGCGGTCGTCGCGGCCGGCATCCGCTGCGCAAGGATCTTCTCCACCGCCGTCAGGAGGACGCGGCGATGTCCTCCCGGGGTCTTCCAGGCGTCGAGGACCCCGCTCTCCGTCCACAGCTGGACGGTGCGCAACGAGACGCCCAGTCGTCGGGCGGCTTCGCGGGTGGTGCAGGTATCTGGTGAGTTCATTTCCATGACCCTGTTTACGGTTTCATATTTGCAATCTTTAGCATTTTTTTCATTTTTGGTTCGAAGGCCGCGCCGCGGATGTCGATATTCAAGAAAATCAGGAAATTGAGAGAAGAAGCCCGGGACGGGTTGCGTTCATGCAGGGATCAGGACGGCCGAGTCGGCGCGCGTTCAGCCCCGGATGCGGCGGAGCAGGGCGGTGGTCGAGCGTTCGTGCTGGAAGGCGATGGAGTGGACGGTACCGCCCCACGCGAGGACGTCCGACGCTCCCACGATCCGGTCGACGGACCAGTCGCCGCCCTTGACGAGGACGTCAGGACGCACGGCAAGGATCAGGTCCAGCGGGGTGTCGGCGCTGAAGGAGGTCACCAGATCCACGCACGCCAGGGCAGCGATCACCGCCATCCGGTCCTCGAGCGTGTTCAGCGGGCGGTCGTCGCCCTTGCCGAGCCGGCGCACGGAGGCGTCGTCGTTGAGTCCCACCACGAGGCTCGCGCCGAGGGCGCGAGCCTCCGCCAGGTAGGTGACGTGTCCCCGGTGGAGGATGTCGAAGACCCCGTTCGTGAACACGACGGGATGCCGCAAGGTGCGAGCACGTGCTCCGGCGGATTCCGGCGCGCAGAGCTTGGTTTCGAAATCCGGGGTCACGCGCAGGTCGGCGATCAGGCCACCGCGGAGGCGGTCGGCAGCGAGCGCAGGAGTTCCTTGCGATAGCGGTTCAGTTCCTGCACCGACTCGAAAGTCCGGCCGAAGAGCGCGGACAGGTTCTTCAGGATCATCGTGACGACCCGCGATTCCCACTCGCGGCCGAACTGGATCTGCTCGTCGAGCCACCGCTCCAGCCACTCGGGGTCCGGGAGGCGGGACTGCACCGTATCCTGGGGGAACAGGGCCTGGTTCACGTGCAGGTTCGTCGGATGCAGCGGCTTGTTGCTGCGCGCCGAACTGGCCATGAGCATGCCGATGCGGGCGAAGGCGGCGCGCGCGGGATCGCCCAGACGATCCATCATCCGCTTCAGGTATTGCAGATAGACGCCGGCGTGACGGGCCTCGTCGCGCGAGATCAGCCGGTAGATGTGCTTGATGACCGGCTCGCTGTGCCACGTCTCGGCGCATCGGTACCAGTGATTCAGCCGGATCTCGCCGCAGAAATGGAGCATCAGCGTCTCTTCCGGCGGGGCAGGGTCGAAGTGGAAGCGGACGGCGTGCAACTCGTCTTCGGTGGGGGCCAGCGCCGGCCGGAACCGTCTGAGGTATTCCATCAGCACCAGCGAGTGTTTCTGCTCCTCGTAGAACCAGACGGACATGAACGCCGAGAAGTCGCTGTCGTGCAGGTTGTCCCGCAGGAACATCTCCGTCGCGGGCAGCGCGGCCCACTCGGTGATGGCGTTCATCTTGATCGTTTCGGCCTGCTCGTCGGTGAGCAGGTTCGCGTCGAAATCGCCCCAGGGGATGTCCGTTTCCATGTTCCAGCGGACGCGTTCCAGGGACTTGAAGATCTCAGGGTAGAGCATGCGGTTACCTTGCGGACTTCCAACCGGCCGCTACCGCCGGGGGCGGGCGTGACGCATCGACGGGAAGGCGGCGAGGCGGACGAGGGCGGACACGACGGTGGACGGGTGGGGTGCCGACGCCTTGATTGCCCGGACTGGCTGAGCCGGACCCGGCAAACGGCCGGCGCCTGGCGGGACTGTCCGGTCGGGCGACGCCATCGGCGGAAGCGCAACCCGTCTGTGAAACGACCCGAGTATATCAGCCGCCCTCCGACCGCCCGACGCGCCGGCCACCGGCATGTCCCTGTACCGGGCTCAGGCGGCGACGTGGGCTTTGCGCCACGCCGCCACGAGGGGGCCCACCTGATCGAGCGTTTTCACGAAAGTCACTCCGTCGATGGCGCGACGGATGCGTTGAACGCAGCTCCCTCCGGCCCAGATCTCCACAGACTTCGGCAGGCCGGCTCGAAGTTCGCGCAGCCCCGACGCCGCCTGGCGCTCGGGAAACGCGGCGCTGAAGGAGAGCGCCACGATGTGGGCGCGATGCGCGGCGGTCGCGCGCAGGATCTCCTGGCCCGGGGTCTCGGTGCCGAGCGGGATGCAGGTGACGCCCTCCACCACGAGCATGGCCTCCACCATCAGCAGCCCGAGATTGTGCTGCTCGGTCGGGAAGGACGTGAGGATCACCCGTGGCGCCTTGGCTGCGCCCGGCGACGAAGCGATCGCATTGCGCAGGATGCTCTGGATCTGTTCCGTGTACAGGTGCTCCTCGAACACGGCGAACTCGCCGCGCACCCACGCGTCCCCCACCGCACCCGTGAGCGGGCCCACCGTCTCGGTGACGAAGCGCTGCAGCCCCTGACGCATCAGCAACTGGTGGAGCTGCTGGCGCAGTTCCGGCAATTGATGGTCGCGAATCAGCGCCAGGATCCTGTCGATCGCATCGCCGTGGCCGTCGCGGGTCGACTGGGCACTGCAGAGCGCCTCGAGATCCGGCACCGGCAGGGCGATGATTTTCCCGGGGCGAAAGCCGCGATCCATCATCCGCTTGATCAGGCGGAGCTTGGCCACCTGCTCGGGCGGATAGACGCGTTCCCCGTGGTGATCCCGCGCGGGCAACGGGAACCGATAGCGCCGCTCCCACATTCGCAGGACGTCCTTCGACAAGCCCGTATCGCGCTCCACCGCGCCGATGCTCAGGGCGACTTCGCGCGGTTCGAAGGCGAGGGGAGGGCTGGCAGGGACTGCCTCCGGGATGACCGCGCCCGGACCCATGTTTTCCGACATGCTCACCAGCACACTCTCCTTGTGTCGCATTTGTCCAGTACAAATGCTTGACATGGGTAATCGTCCCGACTAGTGTACGAGCGCCAGTGACGTTTGACTAGGACAAGATTGCAGGAGAGAACTGCCATGTCACATCGCTTCGACTTCCCGGGCAGTTGCATTGCAACGAACGGATTAATTGTCTGTTTGCTGTCGACCTCAGCATTTGCGGGTCATCCGGATCAAGTCCCGGCCGGCAACCGACAACGGGTTGCGCTCTCCAGCCTGATTTCGCCTGAACTTCTGGCTACTGATAATGTCCAGGACAAAGAGGGCGCAATGTCGATCTCGATCTTGTCGGAAACGGACCTCGGTCTGTACGTGGATCTGCATCAGCGGGCCGTCGGTCCGCTGACGCGCGCAGCACCGCGGCTGGAGTTCGAGGAGACCCACCGCGCGCAATGAATCCGCAAGCGCCCGCCGGGCCGCGGCAACCGATCCGGTCGCAGACACCCTTCCCTCGACCGCGCGGCGCCCCCCGTGCCGACCGCCTGCGACCTGATTCCCGACTGAGGACTCCATGAACGTGCGCGACCCCGTGCTCCTGCTTCCGGATATCCAGTCCACACCGGACGAGCGCGCGATCGCGATCGACCACGTGGGCATCAAGGGGCTCACCCACCCGCTCGTCGTCCGTTCGTCGAGCGGGGCGCCGGTCACGACCGTGGCCACCGCCAACATGACCGTGAGGCTCGCGCCCGACTCGAAGGGCACCCACATGTCGCGATTCATCGAGATCCTCCAGGAGCACACGGAGCCGCTCGACCTTCCGGGACTGCGGGCGCTGACACTGCGCATGCTGAAGCGCCGCGGCGCCGAGGCGGGCCGCATCGAACTCGAGTTTCCGTATTTCATCCGCAAGCAGGCACCGGTGTCGGGCGTGCCGAGCCTGCTCGACTACCGCGTGCGTCTGCGCGCCGAGAGCGATCCGAAACGGGGCTACGAATGCCGCGTCGGCGTGACTGTCCCGGTCACGAGCCTGTGTCCGTGTTCCAAGAAGATCTCGGAATACGGCGCCCACAATCAGCGTTCACATCTCTCCATCGACGTGCGGCTGGCGGAGGCGGTGGGCATCGAGGAACTCGTGGCGATTGCGGAGGAGGAAGCCTCCTGTCAGGTCTATGGCCTGCTGAAGCGGCCCGACGAGAAGTGGGTCACCGAGCGCGCCTACGACAATCCCAAGTTCGTGGAGGATCTGGTCCGCGACATCGCGCTGCGCCTGAACCGGGACGACCGGGTAAGTGCATACGTGGTCGCGTCCGAGAACTTCGAATCGATCCACAATCATTCCGCGTACGCCCTGATCGAGCACGACAAGCGGTCGTCGGTCGCCTGATCGCCCGATGCCCGCCGATTTCGCCCTGTCCGCCGGAGGCGCACCGGCATCGAAGCGGGTCGCCGTGGTCGGCGGCGGCATCAGCGGCCTGGCCTGCGCCTGGCTGCTGTCCCGCTCGCACCACGTCACGTTGTTCGAGTCGGAGACGCGTCTCGGGGGGCACACCCGGACCGTGGATGTGTGCGTGGACGGCCGGCGTTTCCCGGTCGACACCGGGTTCCTCGTCTTCAACGACCGGACCTACCCGAACCTGTGTGCCCTGTTCGAGCACCTCGGCGTGCGGTCCGTGGCATCCGACATGTCATTCAGCGTCCGCATCGACGAGGCCTCGATCGAATGGTCGGGTGCCACGCTCGCGTCGGTGTTCGCGCAGCGGCGCAACCTGCTGAACGTCGAGTTCTGGGGAATGCTGAAGGACATCCTGCGGTTCAATCGCGAGACGTCCCGTCTGGTCGACGGCGGGGCACACGTGAGCGGCACGCTCGCCGCGTTCCTGGATCGCGGCGGCTTCGGTCGTGCCTTCCGCGACTGGTATCTCCTGCCGATGGGCGCCGCGATCTGGTCGTGCCCGACGGCGCGGATGCTCGACCATCCGGCCGCCACGTTCCTGCGGTTCTGCCGCAACCATGGCCTGCTCCAGATCGACGACCGTCCCCGATGGCGAACGGTCGTCGGCGGCGGTCGCGAATACGTCCGGCGGCTGGCGACGGCGCTTCCGGACATCCGTCTCGGCGCCCGCGTCTTCGGCATCGAGCGATTCTCCCGACACGTGACCGTCGAATCCCCGTGCGGACGCGAGGGCTTCGACGACGTGGTGCTCGCCACGCATGCCGACACGACGCTGCGGATGCTCCGGGATCCGTCTCGGGACGAATCGGCCCTGCTGGCGGCCGTGGGCTACCAGCCCAATCGCGCGGTGCTCCACATGGATCGGTCCTTCCTGCCGCATCGCCGGGATGCCTGGTCCGCCTGGAACTATCACTCGGGGCCGTCGCGCGCCGATGGTCGACCGGTCTCCGTCACCTACCTGCTGAATCGCCTGCAGCCCCTCCCGGTCGCGACCCCCGTCCTGGTGACCTTGAATCCGATCCGGGAGCCTGCACCGGCCGCCGTGCTCGGTGAATGCGAGTTCTCGCATCCGGTCTTCGACGCCCACGCCATCGCCGCCCAGGGTCTGCTCGAATCGATCCAGGGCCGGCGGCGCACCTGGTACTGCGGCGCCTGGACCGGAAACGGCTTCCATGAGGACGGTCTGCGCTCCGCCATCGTCGTGGCGCGTGCGCTGGGCGTCGAGGTTCCCTGGCTTCGCGAGACGGCGGCCGCATGATGGCCCGCTGCGTCGCCGGTGAAGCGTTTCACCGACCGCTGATCTTCCGGGGCGAGGTGATGCATGCCCGTCGGCGGCCGGCGACCCACGCGTTCGTCTATCCCGTGTTCTTCATCCGCCTGCCCGTGGATCACGGCGCGTCCCTCGATACGACGCTGTTCTCCGTGGATCGTCCGAACCTGTTCAGTGTCCGCACGCGGGATCACGGACCGCGCGACGGCGGCGAGCTGCATCCGTGGATCCGCGATCTCCTGCGCCGCGAAGGCGTGGAGTCGGCGGACGGCGCAATCACGCTGCAGGCGTTCCCGCGGATGCTCGGATTCGTCTTCAACCCCGTGAGCTTCTGGTGGTGCCGTGATCGCGCAGGGGCACTCCGGGCGGTCCTGTGCGAGGTCAACAACACGTTCGGCGAGCATCACAACTACCTCGTGGCGCATCGGGACGGCCGGCCGATCCTGCCCGACGACGTCCTCGAGGCGCGCAAAGTCTTCCACGTGTCGCCGTTCTGTCCGATGGCCGGCCGCTACCGGTTCCGGTTCCGCGAAACCCGCGAGGGGGTCCGCATCCACATCGACTACGACGACGGGGACGGTACACTCCTCGCGACTTCGGTGTCCGGCGTGGCGGAACCGATGACCACGCGCGCGCTGCTCAAGATCTTCGCGGCGTACCCGTGGATGACACTGGGCGTGGTTCTGCGGATCCACTGGCAGGCGGTCGGATTGTGGGCGAAGCGGGTGCCGTACTTCCGCAGGCCGCCGCCGCCGTCGCAGGAGACCACGCGATGAAACTAGACGATATGCCCGCCTTCGGTTCCTCCACTGCCGCGCCTTCCCCGCCAACGCGCCCCGCTCGCGTGCTGTTCGCGCTCCTCGAGCGACTGAAGGTCGGGAAGCTCGACCTGATCGCCCCCGACGGCGCGGCGCGCACGTTCGCGAGCGGATTCGACGGCCCGCACGCCATGATCCGGCTCAAGGACTGGAAGGTCTGCGAGGACGTGATGCGGTCCGGCGACATCGGCTTCGCCGAGTCCTTCATGATGGGGCGCTGGCACACCCCGGACCTGGCGGAACTGCTCACCCTCGTGGCGTCTAACCGGTCGGCGCTCGACCGCGCGATCTACGGCCGCTGGTGGGGCGGCCTCGCGTACCGGTTGCGGCATGTCCGCCGCGGCAACCGGCGGGCCCAGGCGAGGCGGAACGTTCAGGCCCACTACGACCTGGGCAATGATTTCTACGCGCTGTGGCTGGACGAGACCTTGACCTACTCGTCGGGCATCTTCTCCGGGCACAAGGGCATGTCGCTCGAAATGGCGCAGGCCGCGAAGTACGAACGGATCTGCGAGACCCTCGGGTTGAAGGCCGGCGACCGCGTGCTCGAGATCGGATGCGGCTGGGGCGGCTTCGCCGAGCATGCGGCCTTCACGCGCCGTTGTTCGGTCCACGGCGTGACGCTCTCCGGCGAGCAGCTCTCGTACGCGGTGAACCGCATCCGGCAGCGGGACCTGTCCGACCTCGTCACGTTCGAACTGCGCGACTACCGCGACGTGCAGGGCGAGTACGACTACATCGTGTCCATCGAGATGTTCGAAGCCGTGGGGGAACGCTACTGGCCCACGTACTTCCGCATGCTGCGCGATCGCCTTGCGCGCGGCGGGCGTGCGCTCATCCAGACCATCATCATCGCGGACGATCTGTACGCCCGCTACCGCCACGGCACCGACTTCATCCAGCAGTACGTGTTCCCCGGCGGGATGCTGCCCTCCGAGGAAGTGTTCCGCGACGTCGCCTACCGGCAGGGCCTCGTGATCGGCCGACCCTTCACGTTCCGGATCGACTACGCCGAGACCCTGAAGCGCTGGCGCCACCGGTTCAATCGCCGGGTCGGCGAGTTGAACGCCATGGGGTTCGACGACCGGTTCATGCGGCTCTGGAACTTCTATCTCGCCTACTGCGAGGCCGGATTCCGGACGCGCAACATCGACGTGATGCAGATCGAGTTGAAGCGTGTCTGACCCGATGGCGCGGCGGCGCTTCCTGCTGCTTCTCTGTCTGGCGGTTGCGACGGATGGGTGGGCGGCCGTGCCGCCGTTCGACACGTTGCGCCATGACGGGGTGCCGCTGCGCCGGCTCGGCGAGGGCCGCATGCGCTGGTTCGGCCTCACGCTGTACGACGCGACGCTCTGGGTCACGGGCGTCGGCTGGCAGTGGGAGGAGGCCTTCGCCCTCGACATCCGGTATGCGCGGAACTTCGCCGGCGAGGACCTCGCTGCGGCGAGCGTCGGCGAGATCCGGCGGCTCGGCCTTGCGGACGGGGAGCGCCTGCGCCGCTGGGGCGAATGGATGGCGCAGGCGTTTCCCGACGTCCGCAAGGGTGACCGCATCACCGGTGTCTTCCGGCCCGGCGCCGGCGCGGAGTTCTTCCACAACGGCCGTTCGACCGGACACATGCCGGATCCGGACTTCGCCCGCGGCTTCTTCTCCATCTGGCTCGATCCCCGGACGCGGGAGCCGAAGCTGCGCACCGCGCTTCTCGGTCCGGCGTGAGGATGGGGTCGACGCTGTCCCCGCGGGTGCTGGCCGCCTATGCGGCGCTGGCGTTCCCGCTCGCGATGGCCGCGGTGCCGGTGTACGTGCATGTGCCACGGTTCTACGCTGCTGCCGGCACGCTGACGCTCACGACGCTGGGCGTCATCCTGCTGGCCACCCGGCTGATCGATGCCGTGCTGGACCCCTGGCTCGGCCGGTGGAGCGATCGATCGGCGCAGTCGGGCAGCGGCCGGCAGGGTTTCATCGTGGCCGCCGTGCTGTGCCTCGGCGCCGGCATGGTGGCGCTGTTCCACCCGCCCGGCGGCAGTACGGCGGCCCTGGCGCTCTGGCTCGCCGGGTCGCTGCTGCTCACGCATCTGGGTTTCAGTCTCGGCACGATCAGCTATTTCGCCTGGGGGGCGGCGCTGTCCGTCCGCTATCACGAGCGGACGCGCGTGACGGCGGCGAGAAGTGCCGTCGGAGTCGCAGGCGTCCTGGCGGCGACCGCGTTGCCCGATCTGCTCGCCCCGACCGGGTCCGAGACCGGCCTGCCGCGGTTCAGCCTGCTGTATGTCCCGATCCTGATCGCGGCCGCGGCGGTCACGCTCTTCGGCGTGACGACGCGTGATGCCACGTCCCCGACCGCTGTTTCGGCGACGGGCCGGCCGCTGTTTGCGCCGCTCGGCAATGTCCGGTTCCGTTGGCTGCTCGCCGTCTTCGTCGCCAGCGGCGTCGCGTCCGCGATTCCCGCCACCTTGCTTCTCTTCTACGTGCAGGACGTCCTCGGCCGCGCCGATCTGAGCGGCGGGTTCCTCGGCCTGTACTGCCTGTTCGGTGCGTGCGGGATGCCGCTGTGGGTCCGTGCGTCGCGCCGCCTGGGCAAGAAGGGGGCGTGGGGGGCGGGCATGGCGACGAGCGTTGCCGCGTTTCTCTGGGCGTTCGCGCTCGGACCGGGCGACGTGCTCGCCTTCGGGCTCGTCTGTGCGCTGTCCGGCATCGCCTACGGTGCGGAACTCGCACTGCCGCCGTCGCTGCTGGCCGACGTCGTCGATGCCGATGCCGCCGTCGCGCGCGGCCGCCCGGACGGGGCCTACTTCGGATTCTGGCAACTCACCGAGAAGCTGAACCTGGCGCTCGCCGCCGGCATCGCGCTGCCGTTGCTCGGGTGGGCCGGCTACGAATCCGGACAGACCCAGCCGCGCATGGGAGACCTGTCGGCAATGTATGCGCTCGTTCCCTGTCTGCTCAAGACCGTCGCCGTGGGACTGCTCTGGCGAGCGCCCGTCGATGACGCCGCGCGCCCGGAGGTCTCGGCATGAACCGCCGGGGCTTCCTCGCGGCGGGCATCGTCGCGACGCTCGGTGGTTGTTCGGCGCCGGACATCGACGCGTTCCGAAGCGAACGGCCCGTGCTGGACCTGCGACGCTACTTCGACGGCATCGTCGACGCGTGGGGCATCGTTCGCGACCGCGACGGCATGATCTCGCAGCGATTCACCGTCGAGATTCGCGCAACCTGGCAGGGCGACGTGGGAACGCTCGACGAGTCCTTCCGCTATTCGGACGGCCGGACGCAACGGCGCGTGTGGACCATTCGCAAGCAGGCCGACCGCTACCGCGGCACGGCGGCGGACGTCGTGGGCGAAGCGACCGGCGAAGCCGCCGGCAATGCGATTCGCTTCCGGTACACGCTCGACTATCCCTACGGCGGCACCACCGTGCCTCTCGCCGTGGACGACTGGATGTTCCTGGTCGACGAGACGGTGCTGCTGAACCGTTCGTCGATCGCGAAGTTCGGCGTCGAGGTGGCCCAGGTCTTCATCAGTTTCCGTCGACGCGGGGGGCCGTGATGGCGATGAACCGCCCGGTCGACGCCTGGGAAGGGCAGCGTGCGTGGATCGTGGGCGCGTCCACCGGCATCGGTGCGGCGCTTGCCACGCATCTGATCGACCGCGGTTGCCGGGTGGCGCTGTCCGCCCGGCGCACCGGTCCGCTCGAGCGGATCACTGCCCGTGCACCGGACCGGACGCTCGTGTTGCCGCTGGACGTGACCGATGCGCGCGCCGTGAGCGCCGCGCACGGGACCCTGTGCGCGCAGTGGAGCGGCGTGGACATGGCCTTCGTCGTGGCCGGTCAGTATCAGCCGATGCGGGCCTGGGATCTGGCGCTTCCCGTCTTCCGGTCCCAACTCGAGGTGAACGTGATGGGTGCCGTCAACGTCGTGCTGCAGTTGCTTCCCGGCTTCCTGGCCGGCGGGCACGGTCGGATCGTGCTGGTGTCCAGCGTCGCGGGATATCGCGCCCTGCCGAAGGCGCTGGCCTACGGGACCACCAAGGCCGCGCTCACCCACTTCGCGGAGGGCCTGTACCTGGATCTCGCGCCCCGGGGCATCGCCGTGCACGTCGTCCATCCCGGGTTCGTGCGCACGCCGCTGACCGCGGGCAACGACTTCCGCATGCCGGCGCTCATCAGCGCGGAGGACGCCGCGGCGGAGATGCTGCGGGGGCTCGAACGCGGCGAGTTCGAGATCCACTACCCGAAGCGGTTCACCTGGTGGATGAAGGTGCTGCGCGTGCTGCCGTACCGCTGGTACTTTCCGCTGGTGCATCGGCTGACCGGCCTGTGACGGGAACCGTCATGCTCGACCCCGTCGTCCGATATTTCGAGACGCTCACGCCCGCCTCGGTGGCGGAGATCGATCGCGTGTATGCCCCCGACGCCCACTTCCGCGACCCCTTCAACGAAGTGCACGACGTGCAGTCGATCCGCCGGATCTTCGAACACATGTTCGATGCGCTGATCGAGCCCCGTTTCGTCGTCACGAACCGGATCGCCGAGGGCGCGCAGGCCATGGTCGAGTGGGACTTCACCTTCCGCATCCGCCGGTTCCGTCCCTCCCACGGCTGGTCCGTCCACGGCGTGAGCCATCTGAGGTTCGCGCCGGATGGCCGTCTCTCCCACCACCGTGACTATTGGGACACCGGCGACGAGCTGTACGCGAAGCTGCCGGGCATCGGCCCGATCGTGCGATTCCTGAAGCGGCGAATGGCATGAGCAGGATCGACCGGGCGCTCGTCTGGTTCCGACGCGACTTGCGCGCCCAAGACCACACGGCCCTGCATCATGCCCTGCGCGAAGCGCGCGCCGTCTGGTGCGTTTTCGTGTTCGACACCGACATCCTCGATGCGCTCGATGATCGGGCGGACCGTCGGGTGGAGTTCATCTGGCATGCGGTGGCGAGCCTGCGCAAGGACCTCGAAGCGATGGGCGGCGGCCTGGAAGTCCTGCACGGATCGGCCGCTGCGCTGGTCCCGGGACTGGCCGAGGAACTCGCCGTGGATGCCGTCTACGCGAATCACGACTACGAACCCGCGGCGATCGCACGCGACGCTCGGGTGGAGCAGGCGTTGATCGCGGCGGGACGACGCCTGCGCACGTTCAAGGATCAGGTGATCCTCGAGAAGGACGAGGTGCTCACGCAGGCCGGTCGACCGTTCAGCGTCTTCACGCCGTACCGGCGTGCCTGGCTGTCGGCGCTGCGGGCCTCGGACCTCGAGTCCCGCGAGGTCCATCCGCATCGCGCCGCATTCGCGCCGCCGCGGGAGGGCTCCATGCCTTCGCTCGACTCCCTCGGCTTCCGCCGGACGAATCTCACCGATCTCGCCCTGCCCCTGGGGGCCGATGGCGCACGACGGCTGTTCGACGATTTCGAGACGCGGATGGACGCCTATCGCGACCGGCGCGATTTCCCCGCGCTGCGCGGCCCGTCCTACCTGTCCGTGCACCTTCGCTTCGGGACGATCTCGATCCGCACCCTCGCGGCGGCCGCAAGGCGCCGTGCGACGGCCGGTGCGGAAGGATGGCTCTCCGAACTGATCTGGCGCGAGTTCTATTTCCAGATCCTCTGGCACTTTCCGCATGTGATCGGCGGCTGCTTCAAGCGGGAGTACGACGCGCTCGTCTTCGAGAACCGGGAGGACTGGTTCGCCGCGTGGTGCGAGGGACGCACCGGCTATCCGCTGGTGGATGCCGCCATGCGGCAGCTCAACACCTCGGGCTACATGCACAACCGGCTGCGCATGGTGACGGCGTCCTTCCTCGTGAAGGATCTGTGCATCGACTGGCGCTGGGGCGAGCGCTACTTCGCGGCCCGGCTCAATGATTTCGATCTGTCGGCGAACAACGGCGGCTGGCAGTGGGCCGCATCCACCGGCTGTGATGCCCAGCCGTATTTCCGCATCTTCAATCCGGTGTCGCAGTCGGAGAAGTTCGACCCCGAGGCGCGCTTCATCCGGCTGTACGTGCCCGAACTTGCGGACGTGCCCGGCAGGTTCGTGCACGCCCCCTGGACGGCGGGCCCGCCGGCACACCTCGGGGCCTACCCGCGTCCGATCGTCGAACATGCCGAAGCGCGCGCTCGTGCTCTGGCCATGTTCGGCGCGATACGCGGCGGCGCCGCCTGAACGGCATCCGGCGTACGATCGACCTCGTCGTCATCCGGGGAGCAGACGAAGATGTCGCGGTCGATCGATTCCAGGCCATGGGGAGCGGCTGCGCTGGTCCTGCTGCTGGCGCAGGCGGTCGAGGTCGAGGCGCGCGTCCGCCTGGGCCATCCCCCGCAGGAACATTGCGCCGCGGCCGGCTGCAGCTACGTGAACGGCAAGGGCATCTGCGTGCTGGCGGCGGACGGCCCCGACGGCCTGGCGATGGTGCTGAACGGCACGCCGGTGAAGCTCCACCGCAAGGAGCGCCTCGCCGTGTTCCGGCAGAGCCCGGCCACCCGATTCACGCCGGGCAATCGCTTCATGTCGGTGTACGACTCGGTCGAGTCGAGCGTCGGCGGTGTGCGGGTGAAGATCCTCGACACCGTCGTGCAGCCCGAGGGGGCGTGCGCGGGCGATCAACCCGACTGCACCGTGGTGCACTACCAGTCGCGCATCCGCATCGAACTGCCCCGTGACGTGATCGACTTCCGCGGCACGGGGCACTGCCCCGCGCGCTGACGATCAGGCGACGCGGTACCTCGCGATGACGCCGGGATCCGGGTCCAACCCGAGACCCGCACCGGTCGGCACGGTCATCCGGCCCTTCGCGGGCCGCCCGGCCGGACCGAACAACAGGGCCTCGAGATCGAAGTAGCGCCATTCGACGAGCGGTTCGCGCTGGAGCGCCGCCGCCACGTGGACGGTCGCGAGGAACGCAGGTCCATCGTAGAACGAGTGCGGGACCACGCGCACGTTGTGCGCTGCCGCCAGCGTGAAGACCTTCACGAGTTCGCTGACGCCGCCCATCTTGGCCGGACTCGGCTGAATCACGTCGACGGCCTCGGCACGCAGCAACTGCTGGAACTGCGCGAGCGTGGCGGCGTTCTCGCCGGCCGCGATCGGCAGGCCGCACGCCTGCCGCACGCGCGCGAGTGCCGACACGTCCTCGGGCGGCCAGACCGGCTCTTCCAGCCAGAACGGCGCGACGTCCGCGAGTGCGGGGGACAGCGCGATGGCCTCCTGCAACGTCCACGGACAGTTCACGTCGAGCATGAGGCGCGGCCCCGGGCCGGCCGCCTCGCGGGCCGCGCGGATGCACGCCAGGTCGATCTCGTGCAGCTTCACGTCGGCGAAGCCCTCGTCGATCGCGCGGCGGACGTGCATGCGCACGAGATCCGGTTCGCCGTAGCGGATCAGGCTGGCGTAGCAGGGCATCTCGGGACGGGATGCGCCGCCGAGGAGCCGGTGCAGCGGGAGGCCCGCGGATTTGCCGGCGATGTCCCAGAGCGCGATGTCGAGCCCTGACAGCGCATAGATCACGGGGCCGCCGCGGCCGAAGATGTGCAGCTTCCTGTGGAGGTCGAGCATCAGGGGCTCGATCGCGTCCGCCGGCTGGCCGATCACCATCGGCGCGATCACGTCATCGAGGATCGCCCGCGTGGCGGAGATGACGTTGTAGCCGAAGGCTTCGCCCCAGCCGGTGATTCCGGCGTCGGTCTCCACCCGCACGAGCAGGCAGTCTGCCGTCGACCACGCCTTGCCTCCCCACGCATCCGCCTGCGACGACCCGCCCGTCGAGTAGGGAATGCGCAGGACGATGGTCTCGATCTTCGTGATCTTCATGGAACGTCCTCGTCAGAAGAGAAATCCGGTGACCAGCCGCACGGCGAAGATGTCCTCGCCGAAGCGCAAGCCGATGCCGATGCGGTCGAACTCGATGCCTGCCACGTCGACGGGCCGGTAGGTGCCGACCGTGAACGCGACTTCGTACTGCTGACTGATGGATCGTCGCGTCTCCTGCGTGAACACGAAATCCAGGCGATTGAAGAACGCATAGTGCACGACGTGGACCCCGAAGTTGGCGGCCCGTCCCATCAGGACCCCGCCCGCGGGCATCACGAAATTGAAGCCCGTCGATAACACGCCGAGATGTTGCGTCACGCCGTCCTGCGCCACGTTGCCGGCGTAGAGCAGCGCATTGCCGAGCGAGAAATCGAAGGTGCGGAATGCACGCGTCCAGAGGCTGCGGGTGCCGATTTCGTACAGCGTCGATCGATTGCCGCTCACCACGTCCATCGCGTAGCCCGCGGAGAGCGTCGGGCGCAGCACCCAGTTGCGGGCGACCTCCCGCTCGAACTCGATGCCGGGCATCGCGGACAGGGTGGCGATGTTGCGCTCGAGCACGTCGTTCACGGGATCCGACAGGCTGTGGAAGCCGGCGGCGACGGGCAGCTTCAACCGGACACCCCACTCGCCGTCCTCGGCAGCCTTCACCGTGTGGCTCAACGGCAGCATCAGGACGGAAACGGTCCGGTCGCCGATCCGGTACACCCCGGTGCCGAACGTGCTGGCGTAGTACCAGTCGACCATCTGACTCGCGGCCGTGGCGCGGTCCTGTGCACGAGCGGACGGCACGGGCAGGAGGACATTCCCCAGGAACACGCCGAGCAGCGCAAGGGCGAAGGCGGCAGGCCATCGGAGGCATCGTCGCGGAAGACCAGAGGGGCGGACCACGGCAGTTCCCGGCGTGGGGCAGACAGGAGGGAGCAACGGGGCAGGCAAGGATGACGTGTACCGAGTGTATCGGACCGGGTCCGCGGAAGACGTCGATCAGAGACCTTCGACGAAGCGGAGCAGCGCGAGGCGGTCGGCCCGGCGCAATCGCACGAAGCGCTCACGTGCCGGCGCCGCTTCCCCGCCGTGCCACAGGATCGCCTCTTCGACGGAGCGCGCGCGCCCGTCGTGCAGGAACACGGTCCGGCCATCCGCGGCAAGCGATCGGCGCATGCCCCACAGCGGTGCCGTGCGCCATTCCGACGGACCCGCGTTGCCGTCCGGGCGTCCATCGGCGAGCGCGGCCCCGAGGTCGTGCAGCATCAGGTCGGTATACGGTTCGATGCGGGCGATCGCCGGGGCGTCGGGCAATCCGGCTATCGGCCATGAGGCGACATGGCAGACGCCGCAGCCGGTCTCGTCGAACCGCTTCGCGCCGGTGCGGTACTTCCGTGTCGATGGCCGAGGCGGCGCAGCCGAGCGAAGTTGCCGCACGAGGGCGTCGAGGCGCTGTGCGTCGATCTCGGGCGCGGGCGCGGCCGCGTGGTCGAGACACGCCGACTGCGGCGTCGGGCAGTTGTCCCGCGGATGCCGCGGGGACGTCACCCCGAGGTCTTCGAGGAAGGCCGTCGCCACCTGGTCGATCAGCGTGACCTGGCCTGCCTTCCATCCGAAGCGGCCCGGCGTCGACCGGCCCGTCGTCGGATCGACGACGCGATGGAGCCGGCCCTGACCGCCGCGCAACCGTGCCGCCCGTTCGTGGTCGATCAGTGCAGCCGTGGGAATCGCTTCGAGCCAGGCGGCGCCTGCCACGGCCGGCGCGACGCGCAGCGATGTCATGACGTCCGTGTCGATCTGTCCGAACGCGAGCTCGCTGAATGCCAGTTCCGGGGCGCGCAGCCGGACGGTGTGTCCATCGGGGAAGCGGAAGTGCGTGTGGCGCCAGCGCACCTGCGCCTGACCTTCCGCAGGCACCTTGCCCAGCACGCCCTGCGTCTGCAGTTGACTGCCATAGGCCGGATGCGGCGCGGGGGTGCCGTCGGGCGCGCGCACCGACAGCCGCACGATGGTGGAGCGCAGCGACTCCCGGTCGTCGGGCGGGATCGTCCCGCGGCCCTGGCCGGCATGACAGTCCGTGCAAGCTTCCGCGTTCGAGGTCGGGCCGCGTCCCCACATGCCGAAGGCGGAGGGCGCGACCACCCAGCGCTGGGCGAAGACATCGGCCCCGGAGTCCGGACGCATCCCGGATGACGGCGCGTGCGTCGTCGCCTGCGGATACGAAGTCGCGACGTGTTCGGCCGATGCAGTGGGCACCCATGCCATCGCGGCAGTCGCCAGGAGAGCCACGGCCGCGACGGATGCGAAACGGCCGGCGCGCGCGGCGGGCGAAGGCGGCGTCCGCGCCACCCGGTCAGCCGATGAAGGCCTCGGCGATCGCATCGAACCTGCCGGCGCGCTCCATGAACCTGAAGAGGCTGCCACCATGGATGGCCCCGCGGCCGGTGACCGTCGCCGCGGCCCCTCGCCGAAAGGCCGGACATGAACGGCGGGGAGCGGGAATCGAAGAGGCCGCGTTCACTGCTTCCGGATCAGTGTCGCGGGAGACGGACTTCGTCCCGCGCCGGACGGTACGAGACTGCCGTCGGGCGCGGCAGTGCAGCCGTCTGCGCCTGCGCCCGTTGCAGCAATCGCTCCCACAGCGTGGCCGTATCGGCATCGCCGAGCACGGTCGTATCGAGACGCATCACGTACCAGTCGCCTCGGGCGACCTCCCGTTCAAGCTGACCCTCGGCCCATCCCGCGTAGCCCGCGAAGAAGCGACGCGCCGGCATCGTCGCCGGATCGGCCACCAGTCGTTCGAAGACGGCGCCGTCGCCGGACAGGTACCAGTCGTCCCCGAGAGGGAGGGCCTTGACGGGGTGCCCGGCGGCACGGAACACGAAGAGGATGCCGTCGGGCATGACGGGTCCGCCGAAGAACACCGTGTCGGAGAGTTCGGCGAGCGCCGGCCGATCCGCGGCGAACAGCTGTCCCAGGGTGAGCGGCGACGGATGATTGAGGATGACGCCCATCGGTCCGCTGTCCTGCGGGAAGCCGACCGCCACGACGCTGTGCGCGAAGTTGGGATCGGGCATGGCGGGATGGGCGATCAGCAGGACGGGGTCGCCGTCGTCCTCGGCGCCTGCGTGGACGACGGCGACCCAGAGTGCGAGCAGGAGCGCCGCTGCGCGCCGCATGGGAGCTACTTGATGATCGACTGGTAGATCAGGTGCCGCAGCGCCATGCGATACGCCGTGCGACGCGTGGGTTCCGTGGTCATGAAGACGATGGTCAGGTCTTCCTTGGGGTCGATCCAGAAGATCGTCCCGGCGTAGCCGCCCCAGTAGTAGTCGCCGACCGATCCGTTCCATTCGGACATGCCGCGGTCCAGGCGCACGGCGAAGCCCAGGCCGAAACCGTATCCGGGACCGGGCAGGAAACCGGTGGCGGTCGAGATGCCGGGATGCAGGTGGTTGGAGGACACGTACTCGACCGTGCGGGGTCCGAGAATGCGTGCGCCGTCGAGGCTGCCGCCGTTCAGCAGCATCTGGCAGAAGCGCAGGTAGTCCGCCACCGTGCCCACGAGGCCGTGCCCGCCTGCGAAGAAGCCCTGCGGCTGGGTGAAGTCGATCAGGTCGGGCGTCACGCCGGTGTACGGATCGGGTTGCGGCTGCGCGAGGCGGCCATGCCGGTCGGCGGTCAGCGAGAACATCGTGTCCTGCATGCGCAGCGGCTTGAAGATGCGCTCGGCCAGGAAGACGTCGAGCGTCTGGCCGGACGCGACTTCGACGACGCGTCCGAGAATGTCGGTGGAATGACCATACTCCCACTGCGTTCCCGGTTCCGCGACGAGCGGGATTCTCGCGAGCGTCCGCGCGAAGTCCGCGAGCAGCCATTTCTGCGACCAGATGCCTGCCTCCTGGTACATCTTCTGGATCTGCGTGCGTGTGGACAGCGGCGGCCCGTAGGTGAAGCCCGACGTGTGCCGCAGCAGATCCTGCACGGTGATCTGACGCCTGGCCGCGACGGTGTGGAAGGACTGCGCTCCCGTCTTCGGGTCGAAGGTCTCCACGCCGACCTTCATGTCCTTGAACTCGGGGATGTACTTGGAGATCGGTTCATGCAGCGCGAGCCGTCCTTCCTCCACCAGGGTCATCGCCGCGATGCTGACGATGGGCTTGGTCATCGAGTAGAGGCGGAAGATCGCGTCCTCGGTGAGGGCATCACCCTTGGCTGCGTCCCGCACGCCCTGGACATTCAGATAGGCGAGCTTGCCGTGGCGCGCCACCATCACCACGGCGCCCGGGATCTCCTTCCTGTCGACCCAGCGACGGATGGTTGCGTCGATCAGTGCAAGCCGTGAGGACGACAGTCCGACGTCCTCGGGGGTGGCGCGGGGCAGCGGCGTGGCTGCAAGCAGCGGCCACGCGAAGGCGAACAGCAGAAGAGCCAGGCAATGCCGGGCGAAACCAATGCTTGTCATGACGTTTTCCTCCCAGAGGCGGCGATTATCGCCTCATGCGGGAGGAGCGGCTATCATCCGGCGCGAGAAGCCGTGCTGACGGCGGCGGGGGCGGGCATGGATCTGTCGGCGGACTTGCAGGCGCTGGACGTTCGGGGCCGGGTGTCGGAAGCGGAGTGGCAGACGCGGGTGGATCTCGCGGCCTGTTATCGCCTGGTGGCGCTGTACGGCTGGGACGATCTCGTCTTCACGCACATCTCGGCCCGCGTTCCCGGGTCCGACGATCACTTCCTCATCAATCCGTACGGTGCGCTGTTCGAGGAGATCACCGCGTCGAGCCTCGTGAAGGTCGATGCCTCGGGTGCGCCCGTGCTGAAGACGCCGTTCCCGGTGAACCCGGCCGGCTTCGTCATCCACAGTGCCGTGCATGCAGCCCGTCACGACATCGCGTGCGTGCTCCACACGCACACGGTGGCCGGTGTCGCGGTGTCTGCCCAGGAAGGCGGGCTGCTGCCCGTGTCGCAGCAGTCCATCTTCCCGCTCGCGTCCCTCGCCTATCACGACTACGAGGGCGTGGCCCTGCGTGACGACGAGCGGCCGCGGCTGGTCGCCGATCTGGGGGATCGCTCGTATCTGATCCTGCGCAATCACGGGTTGCTCACGGTGGGCGCGACGATCGCGGATACGTTCCTGCTGATGTTCACGTTGCAGCGCGCCTGCGAGATCCAGATCGCTGCGCAGGCCGGCGGCAAGCTGGTGCGCATTCCGCGGGAGATCGTCGACACGTCGGCCGCCCAGGCGCAGCTGGCCACCCGCGGTCTCGGCGGCCAGCTCGTGTGGCCGGCACTGCGGCGCAAGCTCGATCGCATCGATCCGTCGTACGCGGGCTGAGCCGCGATGTCCCTCCTCGATTCGCTGGTCGAGCAGCGCATCCTCGAAGCCGAGCAGCGCGGCGATTTCGCCGATCTTCCCGGTGCCGGCAAGCCGCTGGCTCTCGATGAGGATCCGCTCGTCCCCGACGAGATTCGGGTGGCCTATCGCGTGCTGAAGAACGCGGGCTTCGTGCCGCCGGAAGTCGAGGAATTTCGCACCCTGCGTGAACTGGAAGCGTGCGTGGCGTCCAGCGAGGACGACGAGAACCGTTCGCGCGCGCTGCGAAAGCTGCAGGCGCTCGCACTGCGTCTGGCGGAGTCGCGCGAATGCCGCCGGCCGCTTGCCCTCGATGTCCGCTACCGCCGCCAGGTTCTCGCCCGATTGCGCTAGGATGAAATCATCCTCCGCGCTCCCGTTGGTCGCCGCCCCCTCGGGGGGCGCTCAGTGGCTTCGGGCGGCCGGGCGCCACTGACATGTCCGAGGCCCGTACGCCACCGCAGATTGTCCCGATGGGCGACCGCGCCCTGGTCGTCTCCTTCGGCAACACGATCGACCCGGTCGTGAACAGCCGGGCGCGCGCCTACGCCGAGTACCTCCTGGCCCATCCGATCCGCTGCGTCACCGATGTCGTGCCCGGCAACGCCGCTGTGACGGTGCATTTCGATTCGGTCGCGGCCGTCGCGGAGTACTACTGGACGAATCCGATGGACGCGATACGGGAATTGCTCGAAGCCGCGGTCGAGCGCGCGCCTGCGGCGTCGCGCCGCAAGCCCCGGTCCATCGAGATTCCGGTCTGCTACGGCGGCGAGCACGGACCGGATCTCGACGACGTCGCCGCCCACTGCAAGCTCAGCCCCGAGGAAGTCATCCGCCTGCACGCGGCGCCGACCTACATCGTGTACCTGCTGGGTTTCGTGCCCGGCTTCGGCTATCTCGGCGGACTGGATGCCCGTCTGGAGGTGCCGCGTCGGGATGCACCGCGCAAGCGGATCCCGGCGGGAAGCGTCGGGATCGGAGGCAACCAGACGGGCGTATATCCGGTCGAGACGCCGGGGGGCTGGAACATCATCGGCCGCACCCCGCGCAAGCTGTTTCGGCTCGGTGACGACAGTGAACCGAACGTCATGGAGGCGGGGGACACCGTGCGCTTCGTGGCGGTGACGGCGGCCGAGTTCGAACGGCTCAAGGCGGGAAACCGATGAGCATCGACGTCGTTCGTCCGGGGCTTCTCACGACGCTGCAGGATCTCGGACGACCCGGCCGCCAGCATCTCGGCGTGCCGGTGAACGGTGCGATGGACGAGATCTCGCATCGTCTCGCCAACATGCTCGTGGGCAACGACGAACGCGAGGCGACGCTCGAACTGACGCTGCACGGACCGACCTTGCGATTCCAGGAGGACGTGGTCATCGCCCTCTGCGGCCCGAACATGGGGGGGGCGGTGGACGGCGAAGCGTTGCCGTGGTGGCGGCCGGTCCGCGTGCCGGCCGGTGCGATGCTCGAATTCGGCCGTCCGGAGATCGGCTGCCGGGCCTATCTGGCCGTGGCCGGTGGATTCGATGTGCCGGAAGTGCTCGGCAGCCGATCGACGGCGCTCGCGGGCAGCTACGGCGGATTCCGGGGGCGGGCGTTGAAGAAGGGGGATCTGCTGCCGCTGCGCTCCCCCCGGGAGGCACACACGGCCCGCTGGGTACGGCTGCTCGCGCGCGAGCACCGCGGGATCGCCTTCCCCAATTGGTCGGTGAGCCGGGCCCGGATGCCGTATCGGGTGCGTCCGCAGCCGGTGCGCATCGTCCAGGGGCCGCACTGGCAGTCCTTCTCGATCGCCATGCGCGAACAGCTCACACAGGCGCTCTATCGCGTCGCGCTCGATTCCAATCGCATGGGGTACCGGCTGGAAGGCGCACCCCTCGACGTTCGCCGAGAGGCCGACGTGCTGTCGGAGGGCGTCGTCATGGGCGCCATCCAGGTCCCCCCGGGCGGCGACCCCATCGTGCTCATGGCGGATCGGCAGACGACGGGGGGCTACCCCGTCATTGCCGTGGTCGCCGGTATCGATCTTCCGGTGATGGCGCAGATCGCTCCCGGCGAGGACGTGCAGTTTCGCTTCACCACCGTGGAGGAGAGCTATCTCGCATCCGCGCTGCGCGAACACCAGCTGGGTCGCGTGCGTCAGTCGCTGGCCGTCAAACTCAAGTAGGAGGTCGGCGTGCACGTGGTGGACCTGAACGCGGACCTCGGAGAAAGTTTCGGCGCGTGGTCGATGGGCGATGACCCGACCCTCCTCGGCATCGTGTCCTCGGCCAACATTGCGTGCGGCTTCCATGCCGGTGATCCGTCGACGATCCACAGGACGGTGCGGCTCGCGGCCGCGCGCGGCGTTGCCGTGGGCGCCCATCCGTCATTGCCTGATCTGATCGGATTCGGTCGTCGCACGATGCAGGTCACGCCGGGTGAGGTCTACGACCTCGTCCTCTATCAGGTCGGCGCCATCGCCGGATTCGCCCATGCCGCCGGAACGAGATTGCATCATGTGAAGGCTCACGGCGCGCTGTACAACATGGCGGCGGCGGATGAAGCGCTGGCCGTGGCGATCGCCACGGCAGTGCGCGATTTCGATCAGCATCTGGTCCTCTACGGACTGGCCGGCAGCGCGATGACGCAGGCGGGTGAGGCGCTCGGCCTCGTGGTCGCCGCCGAAGTGTTCGCCGATCGCGCCTACCGGCGTGACGGAAGCCTGGTGCCGCGCGGACAACCCGGCGCACTGATCGACGACGAGATCAAGGCGTCGGCCCAGGCGCTGGACATGGTCCGCGACCGGCGGGTCATGAGCCTCGACGGGTATTGGGTGCCGGTGCAGGCAGACACCGTCTGTGTGCACGGAGACTCGCCCGGGGCCGTGGCCCTCGCGCGCACGCTCCGCGAGACTTTCTCGGCCGCCGGCATCGACGTCCGCGCACCGTGAAGGGCATGCCGTCGTCGTGCGACGTCGGCTTTCCGGCACGCGCCTTTTCCCCTACAGTGACAAGACGAAGCCACCACCCGGGAGTGTGTGCGTGAGAATGTCATGGAAGCATTGCATCGCCTGTCTTCTGCTGTCGCTGGCCGGGCAAGGCACGGCCTGGGCGCAGTTGCGTGCGAGCGTGGGCGGCGAGTACTACGGATGGACGGAAGAGACCACGCCCGAGGTCTCGGAGCGGGGCGGCCTCGCGGTCTTCGGGCTCGAGTACACCAAGCCCGGCGTGTCAGGACTTCTCTGGGGATATCGCGGCAACGTGTACACCGGCGCTGCGACCTATGACGGCAGTTCGCTCCGGACGCCGACGACACCTGTGACAGGAACCACGTCATACGTCGGGATGTCGCATGAGGGTCGACTGCACTACCGCTTCGACGTCGGCAACCAGCGAGGCGTCGACCTGGTCTTCGGGGCCGGCGTCGATATCTGGCAACGACGGCTCTCCTCCGTCCAGCGCGAGGACTATCTCATCGGATTCTTCCGACTGGGCGTGGAGACCGAGCGCAACGGGGCCGGATGGATCGGTGGCGGCGGCATCAAGATGCCGTTCCATACGTGGGAGGACGCGCATCTCACGGACATCGGATTCGGGCAGAACCCCACGCTGCAGCCCGGGAAACGCCCCTCGTTCTACGCGCAGCTCGGCTACCGTTTCGACAGTCCCATGAGCCTGATCTTCTACGTCGACAGCTATCGCTTCTCGCAGTCGAAGGGCGAGGTCGTCGACGATCTGACGCAATCGACGAAGGTGGAGGTGTACCAGCCCGCGTCCAACCGCTATTCCATCGGACTCCGATTGCGCTTCGAGTTCGAGTAGGCGGACCGCCGGGTGGCGCAACCGCGCCGCTGCTCGCGTTGACTTCACGAGAATCGAGGTTCTATACTTCGTTCACCGTTTAGACGAAGTCTAAGTTCATCCGAACGGGTGAGACCCCGCGGCCGGCGAGCTGTCCGGCCATGATTCATTCGTGTACCTGGAGGCAGACATGCAACTGAAGGGTTCGAAGACCGAAGGCCATCTGAAGGCCGCCTTCGCAGGCGAGTCGCAGGCGAATCGCCGCTACCTGTACTTCGCAGCCAAGGCCGACGTGGAAGGCCAGAACGATGTCGCGGCGCTGTTCCGCTCGACGGCTGAAGGCGAGACGGGTCATGCACACGGCCATCTCGAGTATCTGGAGCAGGTGGGCGATCCGGCCACCGGTCTGCCGATAGGCTCGTCGCGCAACAACCTGAAGGCAGCGGTCGCCGGTGAGACGCACGAGTACACCGACATGTATCCCGGCATGGCCAAGGATGCCCGCGCGGAAGGTTTCGACGAGATCGCCGACTGGTTCGAGACCCTGGCCAAGGCCGAGCGGTCCCACGCCAACCGGTTCCAGAAGGCGCTGGACGCACTCGCGGACTGATTGCCTCCGGGCGCATGCCCGGAACGGGGCGGGCTCGCAGCCTGCCCCGCTTTCCCCTCCCAGCCCGATTCGAGAACAAGACGATGCGCGAAGGCAGCCTCGAAGCCCCGACACGGCACCCGATTGACTGGAAGAATCCGAACTACTTCGACGAAGGCAGCCTGTTCGAGGAGCTCGAGCGGGTCTACGACATCTGCCACGGCTGTCGTCGCTGCGTGAGCCTGTGCAACTCGTTTCCGACGCTGTTCGATCTGGTCGACAACAGCGAATCGATGGAAGTCGACGGGGTCAGGAAGGAGGACTACTGGAAGGTCGTGGACCAGTGCTTCCTCTGCGACCTGTGCTACCTGACGAAGTGTCCTTATGTTCCGCCGCACGAATGGAACGTCGATTTCCCGCACCTGATGCTTCGCGCCAAGGCGGTGAAGTTCAAGCGCGGTGAAACCCGCTTCCGGGACAAGCTGCTGTCATCGACGGATCTCCTCGGCAAGCTCGCGTCGATTCCGGTGGTGGTGCAGGTCGTGAACAAGGTGAACAAGACACCGGCGACCCGCAAACTCATGGACGACATGCTGGGCATCCATCGCGATCGCGAATTGCCCGAGTACGACAGCGCGCGCTTTCGCAGCCGCGCAAGGCCCGATGCGTCCTTCGCGGTCAAGGACGGCAAGAACACGCCAGGCAAGGTCGCGATCTTTTCCACGTGCTACGTGAATTACAACGAGCCGGGCATCGGGCACGACCTGATCGCGATCCTCAAGCACAACCAGATTCCCCACGTGGTCGTCGACAAGGAGAACTGCTGCGGGATGCCGAAGCTGGAACTCGGCGATCTCGATGCGGTGGAACGGTTGAAGAACGGCAACATTCCCGTGCTTGCCAGGTACGCCAAGCAGGGGTACGCGATTCTCACGGCCGTGCCGTCCTGCACCCTGATGTTCAAGCAGGAGTTGCCGCTCCTGTTCCCGGACGATGCGGACGTGAAGGCCGTCCGGGAGGCCATGTTCGATCCCTTCGAGTATCTCGTGCTCCGCAACCGGGACGGGCTGCTGCGGACGGACTTCAGGAAGCCGCTGGGCAAGGTGTCCTACCACATCCCTTGCCACCTTCGGGTGCAGAACATGGGACAGAAGACCCGGGAGTTTCTCGAACTCGTGCCCGAGACGAAGGTCAACACCGTGGAGCGCTGCTCGGGTCACGACGGCACCTGGGGCGTGAAGTCCGAGTACTTCAAGGATTCCATGAAGATCGGCAAGCCGGTCTTCAAGGCGATGGCAGGCAGTGCGCCGGACTACATCAGCTCCGACTGCGCCATTGCGGGACGTCACATCCGCCAGGGGATCGGGGATCCGAATGTGGGCAAGGAGCACCCGCTGACGTTGATCCGCATCGCCTACGGCCTCTGATCCGACCGACTCATCGACAAACGCTATGACTGCCATTTCCCGCGACAGCCTGATGACGCTCGAAGCGTACGCGCGCAACCGTCCGACGTTTCGCGCCAAGGTCCTCGACCACAAGAAGTCCCGCAAGGTGGCGCTCGGTGGCCACATCACGCTTCTGTTCGAGGACGAACTCACCCTGCGCTACCAGATCCAGGAGATGCTGAGGATAGAGAAGATTTTCGAGGAGGCCGGCATCCAGGGTGAACTGGACGCGTACAATCCTCTCGTTCCCGACGGCAGCAACTGGAAGGCGACGATGCTCATCGAGTATCCGGACGTCGAGGAGCGCAAGCGGGCGCTGTCCCGCTTGAAGGGTGTCGAGGACAGGGTCTGGGTTCGCGTCGCGAACCATCCGAAGGTGTACGCGATTGCCGATGAGGATCTCGATCGTGAGAATGACGAGAAGACTTCCTCCGTGCATTTCCTGCGGTTCGAACTGTCCGAGGCAATGAAGGCGGCCCTCAAATCGGGATCGCCGCTCGCCGTCGGGGTGGATCACGATCACTGCATCGAAGTGAGCGATCCGGTCCCCGAGTCGGTGAGAAATTCCCTTTTGGGTGATCTCGAGTTTGCGTGAATTGCGACTGAAACGGCTGCTGCTGCTCGTCCTGCCCCTGGCGACCGTCCTGGCGTCCGGCTGCGGGAAGCTGGATGTGAAACCGCAGGAGCAGGGCGACCTGATTCGCGGCATGAAGCGCAGTGAGGGCTACGACCCCACCCTCTACGAGGAGGGGGGCGCGTCGGTGCTGCCCGAGAACGAGTTCATCAATCTGCCGGAGACGTCGGTCCCGGCCGCCTGGCTCAAGTTCTCCGTCAGACGGTTCACGGAACACACGGCTGCCCTCGATCCGGCATCGATTTCCATCGGCGGCGACGGTATCACCCGCTACTCGTTGATGATTCGTTCCTCGAAAGGGGCGGACAACGTCAGTTTCGAGGGCATCCGCTGCGCGACCAAGGAATGGAAGATGTACGCAACGGGCCGAGCCAACGGCTCGTGGTCCCGGGTGCCGGCGCCGGTCTGGCGGCCGGTCGGTCAGACCGGACTGAATGCAGTTCGTCTGACGCTGTACGAGGAGTTCGTCTGTGGTCGCGATGGCGCCACGCCTCCGAACGCGCAGGCGGTGGTGTCCAAGATCAAGAAGGACAACGACGGGTTGCTGGCCAAGCAAAGGCAGTGACGAGGCGGGAGTGCGTCCGGCCCCGCCCGCCTCCCGATCAAGCAAGCTACAGCAGAACCAGATTGTCGCGGTGGATCAGTTCGGATTCCACCACGTACCCCAGGATCGATTCGATATCCGCGCTGGCCGTCCGCAGGATGCGGCGGGTCTCCATCGCACTGTAGTTCACCAGTCCGCGAGCGATTTCCCGTCCGTCCGGTGCGAGGCACGCCACGACTTCCCCGCGACCGAAGTCACCCTCGACGTCGTGGACGCCGATCGGCAGCAGGCTCTTCCCATCCTGTTGGAGGGCCCGGATGGCTCCCTGATCGAGATGCAGTCGGCCTCGCGTCTGCAGGTGATCGGCCAGCCACTGCTTGCGTGCGGCCAGGGTGGCCGTATCGACGACGAGTTGTGATCCGATGGCCTCGCCTGCCGCGAGCCGGAGCAGAACCTCGGGTTCACGCCCTGAGGCGATCACGGTGTGTGCGCCACTACGCGCCGCGCGCTTGGCTGCCAGGACCTTCGTGAGCATGCCGCCGGAGCCGATGTCCGACCCCGCGCCGCCGGCCATGCGTTCCAGTGCCGGATCGCCGGCGCGGGCTTCCTCGACGAGCGTGGCACTCGGGTCCTTGCGGGGGTCGGCGCTGAACAGGCCCGGTTGGTCGGTCAGGATGACGAGGGCGTCGGCCTCCACCAGATTGGTCACGAGGGATCCCAGCGTGTCGTTGTCGCCGAAACGGATCTCGTCGGTCGCGACCGTGTCGTTCTCGTTGATGATGGGAATGATGCCGAGCGTCAGCAGTGTTCTCAGCGTCGAGCGGGCGTTGAGATAGCGTCTGCGGTCCGCGAGATCCTCGTGCGTCAACAGGATCTGGGCGGTGCGCAGATCGTGTTCGCGGAAGCACATCTCGTACGCCTGGACGAGCCCCATCTGACCGACGGCAGCGGCCGCCTGCAACTCGTGCAAGGCCTTGGGACGCTTCTTCCATCCAAGACGCTGCATCCCTTCGGCCACGGCACCGCTGGATACCAGCAGGACTTCCTTCCCGCCGCGCACGAGCGACGAGATCTGTTGCGCCCAATGAGCCAGCGCATCGCGATCGAGTCCCTGGCCGCTGTTGGTGACCAGACTCGATCCCACCTTGACGACGAGACGGCGGGAAGTGCGGATGACGGAAACGCGGTCCGAGGTCGTCATTCGGCCAGGGTCAGTCGGCAGGAAGTCGACTCATCCATCCGGGACGTCCTTCAGGCAGCGACTTCGTCAGCGATCGGGGCGATGCTGTCGAGGTAGTCCATGACTGCGTAGGTCAGTTCCCGGCAACCGTCGCCCGACAGCGCCGAGATCGTGAAGACCCGGAGGTCCGAGGCTGCGGCGCCCGCAAACGTCTCGACGAAATCGCGGACTCGCGCGTCACGCTCGTCGGGCGGCAGGAGATCGACCTTGTTGACCACCAGCCAGCGCTGTTTGTCGAAGAGCGTCTGATCGTACTTGCGCAGCTCGTCGACGATGGCTTTGGCATCGCGCACCGGATCCGCATCCGGATCGGCCGGGGCGATGTCGACGATGTGCAGCAGCAGTCGGGTACGGGCCAGATGGCGCAGGAACTGATGACCCAGTCCGGCGCCCTCGGCGGCCCCTTCGATCAATCCCGGGATATCGGCGATGACGAAACTCCGCGCGTGATCGATGCGCACGACGCCGAGGTTCGGGTGAAGGGTCGTGAACGGGTAGTCAGCGACCTTCGGGCGGGCTGCCGAGACGGACCGGATGAACGTGGACTTGCCCGCATTGGGCATGCCGAGCAGTCCGACGTCGGCGAGGACCTTCAGTTCCAGTTGGAGGCGCCGCTGCTCGCCGAGCTGGCCCGGAGTGCATTGTCGGGGTGCGCGGTTCGTGCTCGACTTGAAGTGGATATTGCCGAGTCCGCCGTCCCCGCCCTTCGCGAGCAAAGCGCGGTCTCCATGGTGCGCGAGGTCGGCGACGACGGCTTGGGTCTCGGTGTCGGTGACGACCGTGCCCACCGGCATTCTCAGCGTGATGTCTTCCGCCCCCGCGCCATAACAGTCGGAACCCCGGCCTTTCTCGCCGTTGCGCGCCCGATGGATACGCGCAAAGCGATAGTCGATCAGCGTGTTGATGTTCCGATCCGCCTCGGCCCAGATGCTGCCGCCGCGACCGCCATCACCGCCATCCGGTCCCCCTTTCGGGATGTACTTCTCGCGCCGGAACGAGGCGATGCCGTCCCCGCCCTTGCCGGCGTGGACCTCGATGGTGGCTTCGTCGACGAACTTCATGATCGGTTGTCCAGAAAACGAAAAGCCCTATCTTGTCGATAGGGCTTTTGGTCGCTGTGGCTCACGCAGCCTAAGCGCTGGGGGTCACGCTGACGGTCTTGCGCTTGAGGGGGCCCTTGACGGCGAAGGCCACGACGCCGTCCACCTTCGCGAAGAGCGTATGGTCCTTGCCCATTCCGACGTTTTCGCCTGCATGCATCTGCGTACCACGCTGACGTACGAGAATGTTTCCGGCCAGGACCTGCTGGCCGCCATATCGCTTGACGCCCAGACGTTTTGATTCGGAATCGCGGCCGTTGCGGGAACTCCCGCCTGCCTTCTTGTGTGCCATGGTGTGCGCTCCTTACTTCTTGACGCCGCCGACGAGATCGTCGGTCAGCTTCTTGAACTCGTCCCACTTGCCCGCAGCCGCGAGCTCTGCCTGCTGAGGCCAGGACTCCGGCTTGGCCATGCCGAATCGGCCGCCCGACGCCTTGAGCATCTCGGTGATCCTGGCAGGATCCATCCCGGCCAGCGCAGCGAACGTGTTCACGCCGTTCCTGCGAAGCACGTCCGCGATCTTGGGGCCGATGCCTTCGATCTTCTCCAGATCGTCGTTCTGAATGGCCTTCGGTGCTTCTGCCGTGGCGGACCCGCCGGCGCCGTCTCGGATGCCCGCGATGAACAGTTCCGAATACCACTGGCGGTGCCCGGCCTGCTTCTTGAAATGCTTGCGGCGGCGATGCTTGAAGATCCGAACCTTCTCGGCGCGCCCGTGGGACAGCACCGTGGCCGTGACGTTGGCGCCCGTGACGAGCGGGGTACCGATCTGGACCTTGTCGCCGTCTGCCACCATCAGCACCTGGTCGAGAACGACTTCGCTCCCGACGGCTGCGGAGAGCTGCTCCACCTTGAGTTTTGTGCCGGCGCTCACACGATACTGCTTGCCGCCTGTTTTGATGACCGCGTACATGGCTGACTCGATCCGTGGACCAAAAGGGCGCGCACGATACAAAAGTATTGGCCGGGCGTCAACTGGGCGTGCGGCCGCGGCCCATGCCGGTCCGACGGAGCCGATCCGGGTGACGCGAGGACCGGGGACATTGTCCCAAACCTTGACACTCCGTCAGGGGCCTTCCTACCATCGCCGCCTCTTCCGATCCTTCTCTGCCTCTCACGGGGCACGGTTCCCTTGTCGATTGACGAAATTCGTTCCCTGGTGGCCGACGACATGCGCGCGGTTGACGGCGTCATTCGGACACGCCTGACCTCGGATGTCGCCTTGGTCAGCCAGGTCGCCGACTACATCATCTCCGCAGGCGGGAAGCGGTTGCGGCCGGTCCTGCTGCTGCTCGCGGCCGGTGCATGCGGCCATCACGGCAAGGACGCGCACGAGCTGGCTGCCGTGGTCGAGTTCATCCACACCGCCACGCTGCTTCACGACGACGTCGTGGACGCATCGAACATGCGCAGGGGTCGAGCCACCGCCAATTCGCTGTTCGGCAATCCGGCGGCAGTGCTGGTGGGCGATTTCCTGTATTCCCGCGCTTTCCAGATGATGGTGTCCGTCGATCGGATGCGCGTGATGGAAGTCCTGGCGGAGGCGACCAATGTCATCGCCGAAGGGGAAGTGCTGCAGCTCATGAACGTTCACGACCCCGACGTCACCGAAGCTGCCTACCTCGACGTGATCCGTTTCAAGACGGCGAAGCTGTTCGAGGCCGCAGGGCGACTCGGCGCGGTGCTCGCGGGCGCCTCGCCGGAGACGGAGGAGGACCTGGCCCGCTTCGGCATGCACCTCGGCACGGCATTCCAATTGGTGGACGATGTGCTCGACTACTCCGGGGATCTGGCGCTCACCGGCAAGAACCTGGGTGACGACCTTGCGGAGGGCAAGGCGACGCTGCCACTGATCTACGTGTTGCGCCACGGATCGACGGAAGAGGCGGCAATCATCCGGCATGCAGTCGAACAAGGCGGCGCCGACGACTTCCAGGCCGTCGTCAAGGTGATCCAATCCACTGGCGCGCTCGCCTACGCCCGCACCGCGGCTACCCGGGAGGCCGAACGCGCGCAGCGCTGCATCGATCAAATGAAGGATTCGCGATATCGGCAGAGTTTGCTACACTTGGCTTCTTATGCAGTGTCGCGTGATCAATAAGGCACCAGCAGGTGAATCGCGCGGCATCTGCCACTGCTTGGTGTCGTCGACGCGCCAGGCACATTCGGGGTGTAGCTCAGCCTGGTAGAGTACTGCGTTCGGGACGCAGGAGTCGGAGGTTCGAATCCTCTCACCCCGACCATCGAGATCAATCACCCGCATTGCGATGGCCAAATTTCTCCTCCTGGTGGTCGTGGTCGCGGGCGTCGTCCTGCTGCTGAGAAACTATCAGCGGACCATTGCGCGACAGCAAGAACGGGACAAGGCCGTGGCGCCTGCGGACAAGGCGGAAGACATGATCCGGTGTGCCCGCTGCGGCGTTCATCTGCCGAAGAGCGAAAGCTTCCTCTCACGCGGGCAGTTCTACTGCAGTGAAGAACATCGGAAGCTCGGCGCATCGGATGGCGGTCGGGGATAGCGACACGGTACGGCATTCCGGGGCGGCGTCCGTCACGGGGCCCACGAGGCTTTCAGGTAGTGCGGACCCGATACCTGTGATCCCGCCGGGCGTTCCGCAATCCACGGGTGCTGATCCAGGCGCCGAAAGCGCGGAATCGTCCTTGCGTTACCCCGCGAGCTACTGGCGCTCCCTCCTCTACTTCAATGCCTATCGTCTCGGCGTGGCCGCCATTCTGCTCGCGGCGACCCTGACGCTTGGTCCGAACGTCCTTTTCGGTTCCTGGCATCGATCGGTCTTCGTGTCGGGTTGCGTGGCCTACGTCGTCTTTGCGGTGGCGAGTTTCGCCACGATAGCGGCGCGTCGGCCGAGCTTCCCCATACAACTGGTCGTCCAGGTCTGCGGGGACATCTTCTTCATCGTTCTCCTGCTGCACGCGAGCGGCGGCATATCGAGCGGGCTCGGCCTGCTGCTGCTCGCCAACCTGGCGGCCGCGGGCATCATCAGCCGCGGCCGTCTGACCCTCTTCTTCGCGTCCCTGGCATCGCTCGCCGTACTGCTCGAGCACACGTACGAGGTGCTCTTCTTCTATGGCAGCTACACCATGTACGTCCAGGCCGGTCTGCTGTCGATCGGCTACTTCGCGACGGCCTGGCTTGCTCACGCCCTAGCGAAGCGAGCCACGGCCAGCGAACGACTCGCGGCGCAGCGCGAGACCGACCTGGCCAGCATGTCTCAGGTGAGTCGTCTGGTCATGCAGGACATGCAGGATGGCGTGATCGTCGTGGATGCCCGCGGTGTCGTCCGTCAGCTGAATGCCCGGGCCGAGGAGTTGCTCGGCCCCGCCCCGAAGGGACGGGACGTCATGCTCAATGACTACAACCCGGGGCTCGCGGCGCGGCTGACCCGCTGGAAGGAGAACCCGGACGCCGGCTTCGATCCGATGCGGACCATCCTCACCCAGAAGGTCACCGCCGCGCGCTTCGTCCCGGTGGGCAGCCGCGACAACCAGGGCGTGGTCGTCTTCATCGAGGACCTGACGCGGATCCAGATGCAGGCCCAGCAGATGAAGCTCGTCTCGCTCGGCAGATTGACCGCCAACATCGCGCATGAAATCCGCAATCCGCTGTCCGCCATCAATCACGCCACCGAACTGCTCCAGGAGGAGCAGGGGGTCAACGACACTCAGCGGCGGCTGTTGCAGATCATCCACGACAATGCGCAGCGGCTGGATCGAATGGTCCAGGACGTCCTGCGGCTGAACCGTCGCGACCGTGCAGTCCGCGAGACGTTCTCGCTCGGCGACTTCCTGATCAACTTCATCTCCCAGTTCTGCGAGATCGAGAAGATCGACCGCGGCATCATCTCGTTCGAGATGTCGTCGCAGCTCCGGGTGAACTTCGATCGATCGCACCTCAATCAGGTCATGTGGAACCTGTGCCGCAATGCCCTGCGATACAGTCGCCGGGAGAAGGGCAGCGTGCTGATCATCGTCGAGCCCGGGATGAGCCCCGCTACAATACAGTTGAGTGTCATAGACGATGGACCCGGCGTTCCGGAGTCGCTGCGGGCCCATCTGTTCGAGCCCTTCTTCACGACCGCGTCCTCCGGTACCGGTCTGGGGCTGTACATCGCGCGCGAGGTCTGCGATGCAAACGGCGCAAGCCTGTCGTACGTGGAGCGGCCCGTCGGAGCGCAGTTCATGGTGGTCATGAAGAGCGCCTGAGCCGGCACCCTGTCAGGAGAGAATTCGTGAAACGCAGAGATCCCGGCGCGGCCGGAACCGTCACCCGAACGGTCCTGATCGTCGATGACGAGGAAGACATCCTCGAGCTGATCGAACTCACCCTGTTGCGCATGGGGCTCGAGGTGGAGCGAGCCATGCGCGTCAACGAGGCCATCGAGAAGGTCAAATCCGGTCAATATGACCTGTGCCTCACCGACATGCGCCTGCCGGATGGCGAGGGATTGCGCCTGGTGGAGTTCGTCGCACAGAACGTCCGGGACCTGCCCGTTGCCGTCATCACGGCCCACGGCAATACCGAGAATGCCGTGGCCGCCCTCAAGGCCGGTGCCTTCGACTACCTCGCCAAGCCGGTATCACTCGAGCAGTTGAGAACGCTCGTGAAGTCCGCACTTTCCCTGCCGACGGCGACGCAGAGCAAGCCGGCCACCGAGCAGGGGCTCATCGGCAACTCGCCGATCATGCAGCACGTCCGCGACATGATCGACAAGCTGGCCCGCAGCGAGGCGCCGGTGCACGTCACGGGTGAATCGGGCAGCGGCAAGGAACTCGCCGCGCGGCTCATCCACCAGAAGAGCGTTCGTCGCGACAAGCCGTTCGTGCCGGTCAACTGCGGCGCCATCCCCGAGAACCTGATGGAGAGCGAGTTCTTCGGATACCGGAAGGGCGCTTTCACCGGGGCCGACGCCGATCGCGACGGCTTCTTCCAGGCCGCGCACGGCGGCACCCTGTTTCTGGACGAAGTGGCGGATCTGCCGCTGCCGATGCAGGTCAAGCTGCTGCGGGCCATCCAGGAGAAGAAGGTCCGCAAGGTCGGCTACACGCAGGAAGAGGCCGTCGACGTCCGCATCATCAGTGCAACCCATCAGAATCTGGGCGAGTGCGTGGAAGCCGGGAAGTTCCGCCACGATCTCTACTATCGGCTGAACGTGATCGAGCTGCGCATGCCCTCCCTGCGGGACCGTCGCGAGGACGTGCCATTGTTCGCCAATACCGTGCTCGAGCGCCTGGCCCGCAGCCTTCCCGGGCCGAAGCCCGAGATCGAAGCCGGCGCGATGCGGGCACTCCAGCAGTACGACTTTCCGGGCAATGTCCGCGAACTGGAGAACATCCTCGAGCGTGCCCTGGCCTTGTGCAGCGACGGCAAGATCACCGAGGACGACCTGCAGATCGCGCCGCCCGAAGTCGTGTCCCGCACGGAAACGGCGCCCGCCGGGAGCAATGGCAAGTGGCCGCTGCAGGACTACCTGGATCGGGTGGAGCGCGAGGCCATTCTCGAAGCCCTCGAGAAGACGCGTTTCAACCGCACGGCGGCAGCCAAGCTGCTGGGCATCACGTTCCGGTCGATCCGCTATCGCATGGAGCGGCTCGGCATCGAGTGATGCAGCCGCCCACGCCAGTGTTCACGCTGGACCGGTGCGGGTGGATCGCGCAGGCGATCGTCCAGCCGTCACCCAACGGGGATTCCCGACCGGTCGGGATGCCCATCGAACTCCTGGTGATACACAACATCTCCCTGCCGCCGGGCGGTTTCGGCGGCGGCTGCGTCGCCGACCTGTTCCTCAATCGCCTCGACTGCGACGCGCATCCCTACTTCGATCGCCTGCGCGGGCTGCGGGTCTCGTCGCACTTCCTCATCGGCCGTTCGGGCGTGCTCACGCAGTTCGTGTCGTGTCTGGATCGGGCCTGGCACGCGGGCGTCTCGCGATGGCGCGGACGTGAGCGCTGCAACGACTTCTCCATCGGGATCGAACTGGAAGGCACCGACGACACGCCGTTCCGGGACGAACAATACGATTGCCTCGTCGCCCTGACACGGACCCTGAGATCCGCCTACCCGATTGCCGACATTCAGGGGCATTCCGACATCGCCCCGGGGCGCAAGACCGATCCCGGCCCCTGTTTCGACTGGTCCCGCTACCGCATCGCCCTGGTCGCGGAGTGAGGCCGCGCCGCCTTGCGCATCTTCTATACCGATCACTTCGTCCTGCCGCTCCCCGAGGGGCATCGCTTCCCGATGCAGAAGTACTCCCGGCTGCGTGCTCGGGTGACGGCAGCCGGCCTGAATGGTCCGGACGCGCTGATGCCGCCGTCGGCGGCGTCCGACGAAGCCATTCTTCGCGCGCACGATCGCAGTTATCTCGCCCGGGTCGTGGCAGGTACGTTGGCGCCCGAGGAGCAGCGCCGCATCGGGTTTCCGTGGACGCCGCAGATGGTCGAGCGGTCGCGCCGTTCCAGCGGAGCCACCGTTGAAGCTTGCCGGGCGGCGCTCGAGGACGGGGTCGCCGCGAATCTCGCCGGCGGTACGCACCACGCGTTCCGCGGGCATGGCGAGGGCTATTGCGTCTTCAACGACAGCGCCATCGCCGCACTGGCGATGCAGGCGGAGGGCCGCGCCCGGCGTGTGGCGGTGATCGATTGCGACGTCCACCAGGGCAACGGGACGGCGGCGATCTTTGCCGACGATCCGAGCGTCTTCACCTTCTCCGTCCACGGCGCGAACAATTTCCCCTTCCGAAAGGAAGTCAGCGATCTCGATATCGAGCTGCCGGACGGAACCACGGACGGTGCCTATCTGCAAGCGGTCGAGGCCGGCGTCTGCCGCACGTTGTCGGCCGCCCAGCCCGATCTCGTCATCTATCTGGCAGGGGCCGACCCGTTCGAAGGCGATCGGCTCGGCCGGTTGACGATCACCAAGCACGGGCTCGCGGAACGCGATCGGCTCGTGCTGTCGCTGTGTCGGTCCGCGCACGTTCCCGTCGCCGTCACGATGGCCGGCGGGTATGCCCGCGACATCGACGATACCGTCGATATCCACTTCAACACCGTTTCCATCGCCCGACAGTTCTGCCGGTCCGGCTAGGTCCGTCGGTGGCGCGTCCGCGGCTGCGGTTGGACGGCGCCGGGTGTGATCCGTGGCGTGGTGATCGATGGATTCGATCACGGTGCGCCGATTCGGAAATCGACGTCGATCGCGCGGATCGCGTCGGCGTCGGCCGATATGACAAATTCCTTGACACCGGTGCCGCGCACACTAGAATTTGTCCTCGCGATCCAACTGAAACACAAGATGTTGTGTCCAGTTCCGAAGTCTGGTGACGCGATGTCACTCGGAACACAACATATAGGGGTCGCGGATCCTTTGATGGGCGGGCGACATGCCGGCCCGCGATCGCATCCGACACCGAGGAGAATCAATGCAGCTTTCCACCGACTCCGGCGCCGCCGTCCTGAAGAGCACCGCCTTCGTCACTGACGAGACGATCGCCGGCCGGGAGGCGTCCTACGCCGAATACAAGGTCATCCGGCGCAACGGTGCGGTGGTCGGCTTCGAGCCGTCGAAGATCTCGGTCGCCATGACGAAGGCGTTCATCGCCGTCAACGGCGGGCAGGGCGCAGCCTCGGCGCGGATTCGCGAAGTGGTGGCAAAGCTGACGGCGGCGGCCGTCGGCGCCCTCGTTCGCCGTCAGCCGCAGGGCGGAACGTTCCACATCGAGGACATCCAGGATCAGGTCGAGCTCGCGCTGATGCGGTTCGGCGAGCACGATGTGGCACGGGCCTACGTGCTCTACCGCGAGGAGCGGACACGCGAACGGGCGCGCCAGAAGGAGGCGCAAGCCGCCGCCGCCCCCCATCAGGCCATCCACGTCAATGACGACGGCGTCCTGCGTCCGCTCGACGTCGGGCAGCTGGCCGCACGGGTCGAGGATGCCTGCGTCGGTCTGGGCAGCGCGGTCGATCCGGCCGCCATCCTGCAGAGTGTGCTGCGCGATCTGTACGAAGGCGTGCCGATGGACGAGGTCCGCAAGGGCGCCGTGCTCGCCGCGCGGTCCATGATCGAGAAGGATCCCGCCTACAGTTATGTCACGGCCCGGCTGCTGATGGACATCGTCCGTCATGAGGTCCTGGGCGAGTCGGTCGACCAGGGTGCAATGGAGCAGCGCTATGCCGAGTACTTCCCGCGCTTCGTCAAGGAAGGCGTGGCCGCCGGCCTGCTGGACGAACGTCTGGCCACCTTCGACCTCGCCCGGCTGGGCCGGGCACTCGACGCGGCTCGCGACCTGAAGTTCGGCTACCTCGGACTGCAGACGCTGTACGACCGCTATTTCCTGCACGTGCGCGGCCGCCGCATCGAGTTGCCCCAGGCGTTCTTCATGCGGGTGTCGATGGGACTCGCGCTGAACGAGGTGGATCGCGAAGCGCGGGCCATCCAGTTCTACGACGTCCTGTCCAGCTTCGACTTCATGAGCTCGACGCCGACCCTGTTCAATGCAGGCACCCAGCGTTCCCAGTTGTCGAGCTGCTATCTCACCACCGTCTCCGACGACCTCGACGGCATCTACGAGGCGATCAAGGAGAACGCTCTCCTGTCCAAGTTTGCCGGCGGTCTCGGCAACGACTGGACGCCGGTGCGCGCCCTCGGATCCCACATCAAGGGCACCAATGGCAAGAGCCAGGGCGTCGTGCCCTTCCTCAAGGTCGTGAACGACACCGCCGTGGCCGTGAACCAGGGCGGAAAGCGCAAGGGCGCGGTCTGCTCCTACCTGGAGTCCTGGCACCTCGACATCGAGGAGTTCCTGGAGCTGCGCAAGAACACCGGAGACGATCGTCGGCGCACGCATGACATGAACACGGCGAACTGGGTGCCCGACCTGTTCATGAAGCGGGTCATGGAGAACGGGGAATGGACGCTGTTCTCGCCGTCCGACGTGCCGGATCTGCACGACAAGTTCGGCATCGCCTTCGAACAGGCCTACACGCGCTACGAGGCCAAGGCGGCGGCCGGCGAGTTGAAGCTGTTCAAGAAGGTGCCGGCGGTCCAGCTCTGGCGGAAGATGCTGTCCATGCTGTTCGAGACCGGCCACCCCTGGATCACGTTCAAGGATCCCTGCAACATCCGCTCGCCCCAGCAGCACGTGGGGGTGGTGCACAGCTCGAATCTCTGCACCGAGATCACGCTGAACACGTCCGACACCGAGATCGCCGTGTGCAATCTCGGCTCGATCAACCTGGTCGCCCACATGAAGGACGGCGCCCTGGACCTGGACAAGCTGAAGCGCACCGTTTCCACCGCCATGCGGATGCTCGACAACGTGATCGACATCAACTACTACGCGGTCAACAAGGCGCGCAACGCCAACCTCAAGCACCGCCCGGTCGGTCTGGGGATCATGGGTTTCCAGGATTGCCTGCATGAGATGCGGGTGCCCTACGCGTCCCAGGAGGCCGTCGCGTTCGCCGACCGGTCCATGGAGGCGGTGGCGTACTTCGCCTACTGGGCGTCGACCGATCTTGCCGCCGAACGCGGCCGCTATTCCACGTACGAGGGGTCGCTCTGGTCGAAAGGCATCCTGCCGAAGGACTCCCTGCGCCTGCTGACGGAGGCCCGCGGCGGCTATGTCGAGGTGGACGATTCCGAAACGCTCGACTGGAGCGCGCTGCGCGATCGGATCCGGCAGGTCGGCATGCGCAATTCGAACTGCCTGGCCATTGCACCGACCGCCACCATCGCCAACATCATCGGCGTGTCGGCGTCCATCGAGCCGAACTACCAGAACCTCTACGTGAAGTCGAACCTGTCGGGTGAGTTCACCGTCGCCAACGAGTACCTGGTCCGTGATCTCAAGGCCCTGAACCTCTGGGACGAGGTCATGATCGCCGACATCAAGTATTTCGATGGCAGCCTGGCCCGCATCGATCGCATCCCGTCCGAACTTCGAGCCCTCTATGCGACCGCATTCGAGATGGATGCCGCGTGGCTCGTCGAGGCGGGGTCGCGACGGCAGAAATGGATCGACCAGGCCCAGTCCCTCAATATCTACATGGGGGGCGCGTCCGGCAAGAAGCTGGACGAGACCTACAAGCTCGCCTGGAAGCGTGGCCTCAAGACCACGTACTACCTGCGCACCCTGGCGGCCACGTCCGCCGAGAAGTCGACCGGACGCGGTGGCGAGCTGACTGCCGTGCCGGCCACCGGAGGCATGACGGCGCTGGAGGCCGTGCCGGCGTCCGAACCGAAGTTCTGCGCGATCGACGATCCCACCTGCGAGGCCTGCCAGTGAACCGCCGGATCGCCGTCGCCTGAGTCGCTTCCACCCACAACACCCAGAAAGGAACGAAAGAACATGCTGCAATTCGACGATCCCATCGCGACACCCCTGCCGGAATTGCGCCTGCAGACCGTGCCGACGGGGCGAGCCGAACCGCAACCCCGGACGCCGATGCCGCGGCCGGTCGAGGTGCCCGCGGAGTTCCGTCGGATCCGCGTCGAGGACAAGCGCGTCATCAACGGGACGGCCGACGTCAATCAGCTCGTACCCTTCAAGTACAAGTGGGCTTGGGAGAAGTACCTCTCCGGCTGCGCGAACCACTGGATGCCCCAGGAAGTGAACATGAGCCGGGACATCGCGACGTGGAAGGATCCGAACGGGCTGACCGACGACGAGCGCCTGGTCGTGAAGCGCAATCTCGGTTTCTTCGTCACGGCCGACAGCCTGGCCGCCAACAACATCGTCCTGGGCACATACCGCCACATCACGGCGCCCGAATGCCGGCAGTACCTTCTGCGCCAGGCGTTCGAGGAGGCCATCCACACGCACGCCTACCAGTACATCGTGGAGAGTCTCGGGCTCGACGAGGGCGAGATCTTCAACGCCTACCACGAGGTGCAGAGCATTCGGGACAAGGATGAATTCCTGATCCCGTTCATCCAGACGCTCACCAATCCCGAGTTCAAGACGGGCACGCTCGAGAACGACCAGAAGCTGCTTCGCAGCCTGATCGTCTTCGCCTGCATCATGGAAGGGCTGTTCTTCTACGTCGGTTTCGTCCAGATCCTGGCGCTGGGGCGCCAGAACAAGATGACGGGCGCCGCCGAGCAGTACCAGTACATCCTGCGCGACGAATCCATGCACTGCAGCTTCGGCATCGACCTCATCAACCAGATCAAGCTCGAGAATCCGCAACTGTGGACGCCGGCCTTCCGCGAGGAGATCCGGGTCCTGATGCAGCGGGGCGTGGAACTGGAATACCGGTACGCCGAGGACACGATGCCGCGGGGCGTGCTCGGTCTGAATGCACCAATGTTTAAGGAATACCTGAGATTTGTCGCTAATCGCAGGTGTCAGCAAATTGGTCTGGACGCACTCTATCCGGGAGCGAACAATCCGTTCCCGTGGATGGCCGAGATGATCGACCTGAAGAAGGAGAAGAACTTCTTCGAGACTCGCGTCATCGAATACCAGACCGGCGGTGCGCTGAGTTGGGATTGAGACGCCGGGCTGGCGTCTCGACGCGTCGGGTGGTGTGGCTCCCGCCCGGCAACGAGCAACGTGCACAAGGAGCACGAAGTTCCTTCGATACGTAGACGAGGAGGCGCGTCCGGGTGAAGTCCACGGACGCCTCTCGCCGATGTCGGTGAGGTGGAAGCGGTGACGATGGCCGCTGGTCGGGTTGTCTCCGCCTCTTCCCTTTCCCGTGATCGCCATGACGATCACGCGGTCCTGTGTTCCCTTTCGCTTTCATCGCTCGATGCGCGTTCATCGCGCAGCCGCCGTGCTGCGCGTCTGTCATGCGTCGCGCGTTCTTCTCGATGCACGCGTGTCGCCGACACCCGTGCTCGGCCCCGCTGTGGTGATGCGATTACGCGACAAGCATGCTTCTTGCGTAAGCGCGTCCCTGCAGTCGTGAGACCGCATGACGACGTTCGTCCTGCGGCTTCGCGAGTGTGCAGTTCAACTCTCCATAGGAGGTATTGACATGGCAGTTGCCAAGAAGAAGGCCCCCGCGGCCAAGAAGGCCCCGGCGAAGAAGAAGGCGCCGGCGGCAAAGAAACCCGCCGCCAAGAAAGTTGCTGCGAAGAAACCCGCTGCGAAGAAAGTCGCGGCGAAGAAGCCGGCAGCGAAGAAGGCCGTAGCCAAGAAGCCGGCGGCGAAGAAGGCTGCAGCGAAGAAGCCGGCAGCGAAGAAGGCTGCGGCGAAGAAGCCCGCCGCCAAGAAGGTCGCGGCGAAGAAGCCGGCAGCGAAGAAGGCCGTAGCCAAGAAGCCGGCAGCCAAGAAGGTCGCGGCGAAGAAGCCGGCCGCCAAGAAGGCCGTAGCCAAGAAGCCGGCGGCCAAGAAGGCTGCAGCCAAGAAGCCGGCAGCCAAGAAGGTTGCGGCGAAGAAGCCGGCAGCCAAGAAGCCGGCGGCCAAGAAGGCTGCGGCCAAGCCGGCAGCCAAGCCCGCGGCCAAGAAGCCGGCGGCCAAGAAGGCCGCGGCCAAGCCTGCAGCTGCGGCGCCTGCCGCTGCGCCCGCAGCGCCGAAGCCGATGTCGGCACCGGCCGCGTGGCCGTTTCCTGTAGCGGGTAGGCCGAACTAACCCATCGCTACCCAGATGCCTGCGGGCAGCTCTGCATCCGAGACGGATACCAGTCACTGAACCGCGGGCTCTTGGCGCCCGTCCTGCCGGCTGCGTGCGACGCGCTGCTCCAGCGCCGTCATCGCCGCATGCCTCCCGATGAATGATCCGGGACCGCGAAACGCCCTCCCGCATTCCGTGCCGGTGGGGTACATTCCCTCGCATGAAAACGATCCTTCGCTGGCTCGCATCGCTGTTCGCGATCCTGCCGCTCGCACTCTTCACGGCCGTGGCCGTGGCGGAAGACTCGGCCATTGCCGTCCAGCGCGTCACGGGCGAATTCCAGGACCTGCGCGACCGCGTCGTCTTTGCCATCGAGCAGCAGGGCCTCTCCATCGCCCACACGTCCAAGGTGGGTGCGATGCTGAACCGCACCGCAAAGGATCTCGGTGTCGCAACACAGACCTACGCCGACGCCGAGGTCATCGAATTCTGCTCGTCCGTCGTATCGCGCGACGTGACTGCCGTCGATCCGCGCTACGTGGCACTGTGCCCGTACGCGATTACCGTCTACACGCTCGTGGCCGAGCCCGGGGCGGTCTACGTGGCCTACCGCCGCCTGATCGCGCCGGGCGCTTCGGAGGCCGTCGTGGCGGCCCTGGCGCGCGCCGAATCCCTGCTCGCGGCGATCGTCCGCGCGGCGCTGGAGTGAGGCCGGCCCCATGGAACGCAGACGAGTCAATGCCACGAAGATCCGCTCGGTCGGATACGACCCGTCGGCTCGAGTCCTCGAAGTCGAGTTCGCCAGCGGTGCGATCCTCCAGTACAGCGGCGTTTCCGCCGAGGTGCACCGGCGGTTGATGGCAGCGCCGTCGCCCGGAAGCTACTTCGAGGACAACATCGAGGAGTCTTTCTCGGGGCGGCGGATGCGGTAGGGATCTCGTCCGGTCCCGGCGCAGGGCGATTCAGGCGCTGCGCGAGAGGGGCGTCACGGAGGCGTGAGAGGGCAGCAAACGTGGATCGCAACCCGTCGTCACGGTATTCGACGTAGCGTCGCCACCCGATCTCGCCAAGCCTGTCGCGCGGTCCTTTCCTCTCCGGTGCCCGCCGTTCCGCAGACCGTGTCACCGGCCGCCGAACACTCCTCGGCGTCGATGTCGAGTCCACGTCTCAACACTCCGCTTCCCCTGGCCCCGGCGTCGGCGACGGTCTGAACCCGAATCGGCCCGCAATCTCCGCGGAGGCGATCCGGCCGACGGGAATGGGGATCCCGCCGAACACCAACGATACCCGTGCACATCCCCCCGCCATCCACGCCTCGAACGCATCGTCCGACAGGGGGGATCCGGACTGGTCGACGAGTCGTTGCGCCAGTGCCGGCAAGTCCCGATCGTCCACCGTCCCGATGCCGTGTTCCGTGAGCAGCAGCAGATCCCCCTCCGTGTCGCACCATGCTCCCTGCACGGAGTCCACGGTACGACCCGTGTGGGTGACCAGACTTCCTGAAGACTCCAGCCGGAGAATCCACGGCGTCAACGCCAGGGTGACGAACACGCGCTGCGGACCATTCTGGAAGAACCAGCATCCGGATTCGTCGCGGCTGTAGTTGCGACCGATGAAATCCACCACGGCGGCGTTGGAGATCCTGTCGCCCTTGAGCAGCCAGGTGCCGCGCCGGTCGAGGGAAAGCCAGTGATAGGCGTCGGGTACGTTCGGCCATTTGCGCATGGCCGCCATGACGATCTCGTCCATCACTCCCTCCACCTCCCTCATGTTGCCGCCGCCCGAACGGGTCGCCTCGTTCACATCCCGATGCCTGTCCCGCCGTTGGTCTCGATGGCCCCGGCTCCGCCACTTGCGCGCGATCGTCACGACGTTCCCGCGTGGCATCCTCCGCCGCGCGGCGCCGTTTCGACATGTTGCTCGCCGCGCGAAAGCGCCCTCGCGCAGCGCACGCTCGTCGCGCCTGTAAGATCCGCTGACCCCATCGACCGAGGAGACCGTCCCCATGGCCATCACCTTCTACTGCGGTTCCGGTTCACCTTTCGCGTGGCGCGTGTGGCTCGCACTGGAAGCCAAGGGAGTCTCGTACGATCTGCGCATGATCTCGTTCGCGGATCGCGAGCACAAGTCGGCCGAGTACCTGGCGGTGAATCCCCGGGGGAAGATCCCGGCGATTGTCGATGACGGCTTTGCACTCTACGAATCCGCCGCCATCGTCGAGTACCTGGAGGAGCGGTTTCCCGAGGGGACATCGCTGTTCCCCGGCGATCTGCGGCAGCGGGCCCGCGTCCGTCGCCTGGTCCAGGAGGCCGATCACGCGTTCGGCGCCGCCCTGGATCCGTTGCTGCGTCAGGTGTTGTTCTCGCCTCGGGAGAAATGGAACGAGGACGGCATTGCGGCCGCCCGCGACAAGTTCGGCCGCGAGTGTGCGTTCTGGGAACAGTTGATCCGGGAACCCTATGTCGCCGGCAACGATGCACCGACAGCCGCCGACTTCTCGCTGTATCCGCACGCGGCGCTGGCATTGCGAACGGACAAGCGCAAACCCGATCTCGATGTGCGCGCCCTGTTCGGACCGCGGTTCACCGAGTGGATGCATCGCGTGGAGAGTCTGCCGTACTTCGAGAAGACGCTGCCGCCCCACTGGCGCTGATCGTTGCTGCAACGCTTGATCCAGATCAGCACCCGTTCGGGCTGCACCGGTCGAGAATCCGCATGAAGGCGTGGTGAGCCGTCCACGCGGACGGCCTTCCCTCGCATGCCGATTCCGACCAGAGGAGAGCCGCATGTTGAACATCATTCGAGCAGCAGGGATTCTGCTGGCCGTCGGTCTGACCGGATCGGCGCTCGCCGACGATGCAGCCGACGGCGAGGCGTTCGCCAAGCAACGCTGCCTGTCCTGCCACAACCGCGAGAAGGTGGTGCAGCTGGCAAGCCGCACCCCGGAACCGGAACGTGCGGCAAAGTGGCAGAAGTTCCTCGCGAGCCACTATGTGCCGAACGAGAAGGACCGCGCGAAAGTGGTCGCCTGGCTGCTGCAGGTCACCCGGAAGCCGTGACGTCGCGACCGGGTCAGTCGTAGTCGAAGCGCTCGTAGACGAGAGCCTGGGCCGGCCACTGCGCGTCGGCGAGGCAGCGCTGGAGGGCGCGCAGCATGGGCGTGGGCCCGCAGAACATGACCAGCGTCGCGGCGGGTTCCAGACGCTCGAGCGATGCGGCGAACGCCTGCCCGAGGGCTGCGTACGCCGCCGTGTCGGACGGGAAGGTCGAGTCCGCGTGGAAGTGAACGCTCAGCGGCAGGCGTCCCGCGATCGCCGAGATCTCGTCCTTCAGGATCGCCTCCGTCTCCTGGTTCACCGCATAGATCAGCCGGAGCGGTCGCCGCTCGTCGCGATGATCGAGCTCGCGGAGGATGCCGGCGATCGGGGCGATGCCGATGCCGCCTGCGATCAGCACCAGCGCCTTCCAGGCATGCCCGTCCGGGGTGAAGCTGCCGTGCGGCGCATCGACGTGGGCGGCCGTTCCCGGTGTCAAGGCGGCGAGACTGCGAGTGAAGTCCCCGCGTGCCTTGATCAGGAACCGCAGCATCGGCGCTTCAGACGGCGCCGAAGCGATCGAGAACGGATGATCGCGCCACGGGATCGCGCGCGCACCGAAGTCCAGCCACGCGAATTGGCCGGCCCGGAACGCGAGCGACCGGCCATCCGCCGGCAGCAGGCGAAGTTCGCGGATGCCGGGCGCGACCTCGTCGTTTCCGATCACCTCGTACCGGCTTCTCGCGAGACGCAGGGGCTTGAGGCCATAGGTCCAGACCACCGTGCCGGACGCCAGCACGAGCATCCCCGTCCACAGCCATGCCATGGCCCGGCCCTGGCTGTAGGTGCCGACCGACAGCGCGTGGTGCACGCCCGCCGACGCGACGATGAGGGCGCCGGCCACGTGGCTGAGCCGCCACACCTCGTAGCCCACCGGTAGCCGGTGACGCCAGATCCCCAGCGAGACGAGCAGCGCAAGGAGCACCAGCGCAACGACGCCGGTCCGCATGGTCGGCAGCAGGGCGAGCGACTGCAGCATCGACATCGCCATCGGCAGTTCGTCGAAGGCGGTCGGTGCCACCAGCAGGAGCGGGTGCATCAGCGCCAGCGCCATCAGCAACCGGGCGGTCACCTGATGGAAGTGCATCGTGCGATCGATGCCCGTCTTGCCCGACAGCGACTCGTAGCGGCCGGAGGAGATGAACTGCACGAGCAGCATCGTGGTGGCGAGCATGCCGGCGCCATTGCCGAGTTCGTGTGCCCAGTCTCCGGCGATGCCATCGACCAGTCGCGACGCGACGACGGGCAATGCGACGATCGCCAGGTAGAGCACCATGAGGACGGCCGGCTTCGGACCGGGGAGGAACGCTTGCGGGCTCGGGGTGTCGGACATGACGTTGCCGGTGTGATGGGGCGATGGGACGACGACGGACAAGCTTGCCGCGTCCGCCGAGCGAACCGTTTGCGTGAGATCAATCCGCACCGAGCATCGCACGGAACGTTTGGTTACCATTCGAGACACCGCCGCGACACGCGGCCACCGATTCCATGAAGGGAGGCAATTCATCGTGAGCGGACTCTTGTTGGGCTGTGTGGCGGATGACTTCACCGGCGCCACCGATCTTGCGAGCACGCTGGTGAAGGCGGGCATGCGCACCGTGCAGCTGCTGGGCGTGCCGCGCGCGGACCTGCCGGTACCGGACGCCGACGCGGTGATCGTCGCCCTCAAGTCCCGCAGCAATCCCGCTGCCGACGCGGTGTCGATGTCGTTGCAGGCGCTCTCGTGGCTGCGCAATGCCGGCGCCCGCCAGTTCTATTTCAAGTACTGCTCCACCTTCGATTCCACCGACAAGGGGAACATCGGCCCCGTGGCGGACGCCCTGTGCGATGCCCTGGGGACCGATTTCACGGTCTTCAATCCGGCCTTTCCGACCAACAAGCGCACGGTCTACCAGGGATATCTGTTCGTCGGCGACGTGCTGCTGTCCGAGTCGAGCATGCGCAATCATCCGCTCACGCCGATGACCGATCCGTCGCTCGTGCGGGTACTCCAGCGGCAGACCACCCGACCCGTCGGTCTCGTGCCGTTCAACGCGGTGAGCAAGGGGGTCACGGAAATCCGTGCGGCCTTCGACACGCTGCGACGCGAGGGTGTCCGGCATGCGGTGCTGGACGCCATGTCGGACGAGCACCTGTTCACCCTCGGTGAAGCGTGCGCCGATCTCAAGCTCGTCACCGGCGGGTCCGGCATGGCGATGGGATTGCCGGCCAACTTCATCCGTCAGGGCCTGCTGCAGCGGGGGCAGGCGATCCGGCTGCCTGCCGTCGAGGGCAAGGCCGCGGTGCTCGCGGGCAGTTGTTCAGCAGCCACGCAGGGGCAGGTCGCCGAGATGAAGAAGACGCACGCCGCCTATGGGATCGATCCGATGACCATCGCCACCGGTCGCGACGTGGCGACCGAGGCGCTGGCGTGGGCGGACCCGCGGCTGTCGGACGAGCCACTGCTGATCTATTCCACCGCGACACCCGAACAGGTCGGCGCGGTGCAGTCGAAGCTCGGTCGCGAACATGCCGGTGCGCTCGTGGAAGAGACGCTCTCGAAGATCGCCAAGGGTCTCGTGAGCCGCGGTGTTCGCCGGCTCGTCGTGGCCGGCGGCGAGACGTCCGGCGCCATCGTCAGCGCCCTGGGCGTCGAGGGGTTGATGATCGGTGCGGAGATCGATCCCGGCGTGCCCTGGACCGCGAGCCTCGACGAACCGCGGCTCGCGCTGGCGCTCAAGTCGGGCAACTTCGGCACGCCGGACTTCTTCACGAAGGCGTTTGCCAAGTACGGCTGATCGCGCCGCACCGGTTTCCCCCGCTCACTTCTCGAGGCGTCATGTCCGAATCCCGCATCCGTGAACAGATGGCCGAGCTCGGCCGTTCCCTCTTCGACCGTGGCCTCACGTCCGGATCCACCGGCAACTTCTCGGCGCGCCTCGAGGACGGCTATCTCATCACTCCCACCAATTCGTGCCTCGGACGGCTCGACCCGATGCGCATCACCAAGCTGGATCTCCACGGCCGGCACGTGTCGGGCGACAAGGCGTCCAAGGAGGCGTTCCTGCACTTGTCGATGTACCAGCAGCGGCCGAGTGCCGGTGCGGTCGTTCATACGCACTCGACGCATTCGGTCGCGGTGTCTGTGCTGGAAGGCATTGCCGCGGAGGATCCGATCCCGCCCATCACGGCGTACTACGTCATGCGCGTCGGCCGGCTGGTGCTGCTCCCGTACTACCCGCCCGGCGACGTCACGCTGGCGAACGCCGTGCGCGAGGTCGCTGCGAAACATCACTCGGTGCTGCTCGCCAACCACGGTCCCATCGTCGCGGGTGCCGACCTCGAGACGGCCGTGTATGCCACCGAGGAACTGGAGGAGACCGCGAAGCTCTTCCTGCTGCTGCGGAGCGAGAAGCTGCGGCTGCTTTCCGCGGAGCAGGTCGCCGATCTGCACAAGCGCTTCCCGTCCTGAGCCGGACGGCGGCACACAAGTGAATCGGGCGCCCGAAGGCGCCCGCGCAAACTAGTGGACGGATCCCATCGGTGCCGGCCGGTCGCGGCCGTGTCCGACGCCGGCATCCGTCAGGGATGAATCTTCCCCGGGCTCAATCCTTCTTCAGGTAGTTCACCGGATCGCTCCAGCGTCGCTTCGGGCCGTCGTAGTCGTCGTCGAACGACAGGGGCGTCAACGCCCATTCGCTGCGGAGATGATCGCCATCGATGCGCATTTCGTAGTCGACGATCTCTCGCAGCAGGGCTTCGGCGCGGATCGCCGAGGCGTGACTGCGAGCTGCGCGCATCGTGCGACCCAGCAGCGCCTTGGCTTCGCGGTAGTCGCGTTCGTTCGAGACGGGTCGCGCGAAACCGGCCACGGGATGCGGTTGCAGATCGCGGATCGCGTGTTCGATCGCCGAGGGGGTCTTCATGCGGAAGCCGATCTTCATGCCGACGTGCATTGCAAGCGTGGTGCCAGTGTCGCAATTGCGGCAGCCACTGACGCACTACGTCAGTCGCGATCGCTTCCACGCCCCTGAACGCCAGCGCGCAAACAGCATCACGCCGAGCACCACGATGTACGCGAGCGAGGCGATCCATCCTCCCGTCACCCCCCAACCGAACTGCGGCAGGAAATCGACCCAGCCTTCTCCCGGCGCGAACGACAGCATGTGCGACAGCGGAACGAAGCCGAGCCACGCCAGGAGCAGCAGATACACCGTCGGGATGCGCACGTCGCCCGCCCCGCGCAGACAGAATGCGCTCGCGAGGTTGAGCGCGTCGAAGATCTGATAGGCGCCGGCAATCCACACGAGCATCACGCCCAGCCGGACGACTTCGGCTGCACCGGGTCGGGTGGTGTCGGTGAAGAACGGCACCAACCAGGGGCCACCGAGTGCGATGGCGACGCCGACCGCGCCCATGTACAGCACCGCCAGCAGCACGATGGTGTTGCCCATCCGCTGCGCCCACGCCCGGTCTCCGGCGCCGATCGACTGTCCGACGAGCGTGGTGCCCGCGATGGACAGCCCGATCGCCGGCAGATACGCGATGGACGTCAGCATCATGACGATCTGCGTCGCCGCGCCTTCGATGGCGCCGAGCCGGACCTGCATGATCTGGAACAGCGAGACTGCCGCGACGTCGATGGCGGGGAAGAGCCCGGTCGGTATGCCGACCGACAGCATCTCCAGGAGGGCACGGAGCGTGGGCCGCCACGTCACTCGCGTGTGATAGGGCCTCTGCATCGCGGTCGACAGGAACACCAGTGCGCCCAGCGCGCATCCGATGCCGAGGGAGATCGTGGTCGCCCAGCCGGAACCCGCAATGCCCCAGCCGAGTCGGAAGATGAACAGGTCGTTCAGCGCGGCATTGCAGACGGCCACCACGAGCATGTTCACCAACGTGAGGCCGGTCCGTCCGATGCCGTTGAAGAATCCCGTGACGGCCCACAGTGCGACGGCGAGCGGACCGCCGAGCATCCGCGGCATCCACCACTGCGCTGCCCGGTCGGCGATTTCCGGGGCGAGGCCGAACGGCGTCAGCAGCATCGGACCGCTGTAGGCGAGGAGGACGAACAGCGGCGAGAACAGTACCGTGGCCCACAGACCCATCCATACGCTCCGGGCCGCGCGGCGGCTGAGGCGCGCGCCGTACGCCTGGGCGACGAACATCTGCGTCGCCAGACCGACGCCGCCGATGGCCAGCAGGAACACGATCGCGAGAAAATGCACTGCCCCCATCGCGGCCATGGCCTCGGTCGAGAGCCGGCCGACGAACCAGGTGTCGGTCAGATTGAGGACCAGCTGCACGGCGCTGTTGAGCATCAGCGGCAGGGCGAGGGCGAGCACGGCCCGCATGTCCACGCGGCGGCTCCCGTCCGCGGCGTGTCGGACAGCGGGCAATCGGGATGCGGGGCGGGACACGTTGGAGGGGGTCATTCGGGCGGCGCCCGGCCGTCGTGGCCCGGGGCGAGGATTCGGAGCGTCGAGTAGAGCCGAAACGACAATGGGGGGCAATGCAATGAAAGTGATAGGCCGGTCGCGGCGCATCTGGTTCGCCCAGGTGACTGCCTTGGCGTCGACCGTCGTCGTTCCGCAGCTTGTGCGCGCCCAGACGACACCCCTGGTGGATTTGCCGGAGCGGGGCTTTCGCCTGCTGTCGGGCGGGGCCGTGTTCGCGGGCGGCGCCGTGGCACTGCCGGGATTCGAGATCGTTCACGCGGTCTTCAAACCCTGGGTGCCCCTAGAGGTCGGGTACGCCGCCATTGCGTCGCATCTCGAATCCGTCGGTCGACCGCTGCAGGCTCTCTGCGGCATGGAACTCCGTCTTCCCCGCCAGCTCTCCGTCGAGGAGTTCCAGGCGTTCAACGGTCCCTACGTCGAGCGGCTCGTCCGATGGGGGCTGATGGTCGAAGGTCGCGTTCCGGTGTCCCGGACCAATGTCGCGCCGACCGTCGACCCGCCAGAGGTGCCCGGCGTCCATGGCTTCTCGTACACGGTGCCGGCGGATTCGCCGGGCGGCAACTTCGTGATGTCCGGCATGACCGAGAACTCGCCGTCGGGCGTCGTCGCGGCAGGCGACACGTCGGCGGCCGGGATGCGTCAGAAGGTCGAGTACGTCGTCCGGGCCGTCACGAGGCGTCTCGACCAGCTCGGCGTGTCGTTCAACGACGCGAGTCACGTGGAGTTCTACGGCAGCCGGGGGCTGGAGGCATTGATCTCCGATCTCGTGATCCCGGCCGCAGGACGCGGGGCGCACCGCGGTGTGCGCTGGCACCCCGGTCGGCCGCCGGTGCAGGGGCTGGAAATCGAACTCGAGGCGCGGAACGTGGCCCGCGAGATATCCCTGGGCCACTGATCGGCGGTTCGGCGTCGGGCATCGGCGCGCCGGGCCGATGTCGAAGGGCGAATCCCCCGTCGTCGCCGTCAGGCGCGGCAGGCGTTCAGCGGATCGTCGATCCCCTGTACGCCAATCGACGGGCGGCGCCTTCTCGGGCGCCTGCCTCGACGCAAACGGCGTTCAGGGTCCCGTCAGGCACCAGCCTGCAAGACCCGCTGGCGCCGTCGGAGCATGAGGCCGACGCCCCCTGCCGCGAGCATCGCCCACGTTCCCGGTTCCGGCACGGCCCGGACGTGTTCGATGGCGACGTCGAAACTCCCCGTGTTGTTCCACCAGCCGTAGCCGTCCATCGTGCCGAGGAACAGCCGGCGGGCGCCCGTGGGAATGAGGAAGGCCTGGGGCGCGCCGCTGCCGGTCCCCGTGAGACCGTCGCCGATGAAGAAGACCTGCTTCAGCGCGGGCGCCAGCGACGTGAAGTCGGTGCCGAGCGCGCCGGTCCGGAAGTCGAGCATCGCAGGGGCGGCCGCTGCGTCGGGCAGGTCGTTGTCCAGGAAGACGCCGACCAGCGCGTTGATGGGAATGAACGCATCCGCAATGCCGTGCTCGGGGCCCGGGTCATGCGAGAAGCTCGATCCGCCGTCGATCGGATCGAACGCATTGCCCGGTCCGTTGTATACCCCGCCGGTCACCGTGAAGGTCAAGGTCCCGCCGAGCGATACGTCGATGGTGTCGACCCGTACCGGCGATTGACCCGGGGCACTGTCTTCGAGGCTGGCGGTCGTGCCGTCGGGCATGCCTGCAAGCCAGGGGTCCGACGTGCCCGGCACGTTCACGGCATGGGCGCAGGTGGCGATGCCGGCAGACAGGAGGAACAGGGCCAGGCGGCCCGGGCGTGCGGCGTTCATGCAGGATCTCCTTGCGTGGTGTGGTCGGTGCGGATCGTCGTCCGCTCGATGACGGCGCGGCGTCTCTGCATCGCCTGGGACGCCTGCTTCGAAACGCGGTACTCACCTGCCCATGATCCGCCCGCGGCAAGACACGGGCAATCCGTCCGCAGCCGTAGCCGATCCTCGACCGGGCGTGGCCCGTCAGTGCGAATCGAGCGTCAACCGTACCGGCTGATGATCCGACGCGTCCGTGTCGGCCACGATGTCGAGGCGCGTCAGGCGATCGGCCAGGTCGCGTGTCACGAAGGCGAAATCGCAGCAGATCTTGGGATGATCGTCGTGGACTCCCCACGACTGCGGATGCGCCGCACCCCGATGATGGTGGGTCCACGCGTCGACGAACGGCGGCGTCCCGTCGTCGAAGGCGTCGCAGATGCGGGCATGTTCGGCAGACGCCGGCGTGAAGTTGCAGTCGCCGCAGATCACGGCCGAGGCCGGACGGATGAACGCCTCGAACGGCTCGCCGGGATCGCCGCTCGGACGAGGCCGCCGGGCGTGTTCGCAGGCCTCCGCATGCAGGCGGCGCAACGCGTTCACCTGGGCCATGCGCTGCGTTTTCGAGTAGTACTCGAGATGCGTCGTGAGGATCCGCAGCGGGCCGGCATCGGAACGGACCACGGCCTCCAGCGCCACACGCGGCATGCTGGGCACCGCCGGATCGGCGGGCCACGGCAACAGGTGCCGGAAGACCTGGATCACGGGGAGTCGCGTGAAGATCGCGTTGCCGAACTGACTGCGGCCGCCCCGACCGTCGGAGACATCGGTCGCAGGCGCGAAGAGGGGGTGATATCCGGGCAAGGCCGACGCCAGGGCCGCCATCTGGTCTTCCCCCCGGCTCCCGCCGAGTCCCGGGAAGTTGACCGCCACCTCCTGGAGACACAGGACGTCGAAGTCCGCGATGCGCCGGGCCGTCGCCGCGATCCGCGCAGGATCGACACGGCCGTCCACGCCCCGGCACCATTGCACGTTCCACGTGATCAGTTCCATCCCCGGCCTCTCACCATGTCACTTCGCAAGCGTTCCAGGGTAGCGCGGCGTCACGCCGCGCGCACGGCGGATCTCGTCGGGAAGTTGTGGGCGTTGCCGACGACGCTGGCGGGTCTCGCCCTCCTGGCGGCGGGCGTCGTCGCGTGCATCGGCTTGCGCCGGAAGGGCTCCGTGCACATCGGGTACAACGCCATCGCGTTCACCGGGCATCCGTTCGTCGGCACCGCCATCGCGCTGGGCAATGTCGTGACCTACGGCCGCCAGCCCGCCTGCCAGCCCGACAGTGTCCGCCGCCCCAGCGGCCGCTGTCTCGCCCACGAGGAGATGCAGCACACGATCCAGGCGCAATGGCTCGGGCCGCTGTACCTGCCCGCGCATCTGGTGTTCGGTGTCGCTGCGCTGATCCTCCATGGCCGGTGGCACGGTCCCGCGAATCTTCTCGAGGCCGGTCCGCATGCGCGTGAGCCGCGGCCCTGGCCCTGGCGTGTCCGGGCACCCGGCGCGGCCCGACGTCGGAAGGCATCGAGAGGCCGACCATCGGTCGACGGTCGCTGCGTCCGGCCGAACGTCGATCGGCAACCCGCCTCAGAACGATGAGGGCCCCGGCATGCGCTCCATCAGATAACAGAGGCAGTCCTGCCGCACGACGCGCTCGTCGCGGGTGAGCATCGACGGCATCAGCGGAGCGGCGAGGCGCGCCTGTCCGTCCCGCTGGTCGAGGACCTTCCGCGTCACGTCCTCGCCGTGTTCTCCCGAGGCGCGCAGCATGCCCGCCCGAGACACGGTGGCCAGGACTGCGCCTGCACTCAGTTCCCGGAAGTTGAAGTGGTCGAGATCGGGTACGAATCGCACATCGGCGTCCTTCCCGTCGAAGCTCATCGTCGCCCCGGCGTCGACCCGTACCGTGGCCACGGTGTGGAACAGATGGACGTCGCCTTCGCGCAGCGGATGCCCGGGGATCGCTTCGAGGTGCAGCACGGCTTCGATCAGTTCCGCTGCCCGTGCGACCCCGGCCTCGTCGCCGACCTTCCCGCATTCGCAGGTGATCGCGGGACACAAGGCCGCCAGCGCGGCCGACTGCACGCCCACCGGCGTGGAGAAGTGGACGACGGTGCGGCTGAAGAGGCTGGCGAGCTGCAGCGAGGGAGTGTCGAGGCGACTCACGCACGCGTAGTGCGGATTCAGGCCCGTGTTGTTGTGCAGGTCGATGCTCGCGAACACGTGGCGTTCCCGCAGCGCGTCGGTCACGGCCTGCATGACGCGCGCCTCGGGGCTTGCGGCATCGTCGGTCCCGGGCCAGACACGGTTGTAATCGGGTTGGCCGTCGAGCCGTCGGACCCCGGTGCGCGCCGCGTCGACGTTGCCGATGAAGAACGACAGCGCCCGGGGCAGTGTCTTGCCGCGATACCGCGTGAGCAGCGCTTGCAGCGCACGCAGCCCGACGTCCTCGTTGCCGTGCAGCAGGGCGGAGACGAACAGCGGCGCGCTCCGGCGGCCCGGCAGGTGCACGAGCGTGGGGCCGTCGAGGACACGGTGGAGTTCTGCCGCCGTCGCGTCGAGCAGGGCGGGCGGACAGTCGTCGAGAGCGGTGAGGGTCGGTGACGAACGGACATCCATGAAGCGGGTTTCTCAGTAATCCCAGGTGTGGACGGGCGCGCCGCTGCGTTGGCGGCGCGCGTATTCGAGCGTGAGCGCGGTGAAGTCGCGGCCGTGCCGGCGCACGAAGCCGCGTTGCCAGGCGGCGCCGGTCTGGCCGCTGCGCGTGCGGCGTTCGATGAGGGCGAGCATCCGCGAAGCGTACTCGTCGTCGACCGACAGCAGGGCGAGTCCGGCGCGTGCCTCCGGCAGCAGGGTGTCCAGCACGAGGCTGCGCAGGTCGCGGGCGCCGCCATCCGTCCACGCGACGATGGCATCCAGCCCGGCGCGAGCCGCCGCATAGAAGTTGTCCCGGGCGGCGGCAAACGGCAGCCGCGATTCCGGTGGCCGCTCGGCGTGGGCGAGCGACGCCGCCAGTCCGTAGAAGAAGACGAGATTGGCCATCATGTCGACCAGGGTCGGGCCGGCGCCCATCACGCGATGCTCGATGCGCAGATGCGGCACGCCGTCGGCGCCGAAGCCGATCAGGGGCCGGTTCCAGCGCCAGATCGTGCCGTTGTGCAGGCGCAGATGGGGCAGGCGCGCCGGATCCTCGCCCAGGTCCAGCGGCAGCATCACCGGGAACGACTGGAGGTTCTCCTGGAAGGTCTCGGCCAGCGACCAACCCGCGTAGCCCGATCCGAAGGTCACGCGCGGCTGGTGCCCGTGCCACGCGACCTCATGGCTGCCGATCGCGACGGCCTGCTCGAACAGCGGGATGCGGGTCTCCTCCCACAGTTCACGGCCGAACAGGTATGGCGCATTGGCGGCCAGGGCGACCGTCGCCGCCGAGGCGATCTGCGACGCGTTGTGGTAGCGCGTGGCGGTCTCGGACGTCACCTGCAGGTGCGCCTGGAACGAGGTCGTGCCGGCTTCGAGCATTACGTCCCGGTGTTCCGTGGCCAGGGTCTCGGCGCTGCGGATGTCGAGGCGGATCGCGCGGCCGTGCCGCTGACGGAGGACCTGCTCGTTCAGCGCCCGGTAGCGACCCGAGTCCGACATGTTCGCCGGGCACAGATCCGCGTCGGTCACGGTGGGCAGGGTGCCGATGGAGACGACCTCCAGGCCGAGCGACCCGGCGACCTCCCGGCAATGCCGCCAGGTGGACTCCAGGTCTGCCTGCAGCCGGGCCAACCCCTCACCGGCGATCGGCTGCGGCGGTACATTCAGTTCGATGTTGAAGCGGGCCAGTTCGTGCACGACATCGGGGTGCGCCGCGCGCGCCAGGAACGCCTCGTTCTCCGGGGCGGGGGTGCCGTCCGGCCGGACGAGCCAGGCCTCCAGTTCCAGTCCCGCGACGGGCGGATCGTGTGCGAACCGGTCCGCCTCCACCCATTCGTGGAGGATCCGCGTCTCGGCGGTCAAGCGCTGGCCGAAGCGCTCGAAGTCGCGCTGACGGAAGTGCTGCTCGGCGATCTCCTGGCCCATGGTCGGTCCCGGCATGGCATCGACTTCCAATGTGAACTGATGCCGGACGGCCAGGATTGCGTCAGATCAAGCGGCCTCCACCGCGAGAGGTTCGGCCGGACACCGTCCACGGGGTGTTCCGCTCCGGACGCGACGGCTGCCGCACGCGGTGCCCGCGCGACGCTGTCGCCATTCCCCCACGGTTGCGATGCCTCCGGACGAGGTATATCTTCCCGCAGACGATGACGGTTCCGTGACGTGTCACGACCCGGTCATCCGAGCCGGCTACCGTCGCGTATCTCGTTCATCACCCTCACATCACAGGAGACCGGGCCCGTGCCGGAGCCGACGTCCGTCCTTCCGATCCGTGGCAATCCGCCGGCGGCGCAGCGTGGATTCACGCTGCTCGAGCTGCTGGTGGTCATCGTGATCATCGGGCTGCTCGCCGGCTATGTCGGCCCGAAGTACTTCGCCCAGGTCGGCAAGTCGGAAGTCAAGGTGGCCAAGGCGCAGATCGATGCCTTCGAGAAGGCGCTCGATACCTACCGCCTGGACGTCGGCCGATACCCGACGACCGAACAGGGGCTGGCGGCGCTCGAAGTCAAACCGAACAACGAACCGCGCTGGCAGGGGCCCTATCTGAAGAAGGCCCTCCCGCTCGACCCGTGGGGCAAGCCGTACCAGTACCGTTCGCCCGGCGAGAAGGGCGAGATCGACGTGTACTCCTACGGCAAGGACGGACAGCCGGGCGGCGAGGGCGAGGCCGCGGACGTCGGAAACTGGAACTGACGTGTCCGGGCGGCCGGCCCGTCACTTGCGACGCATCGTCCATGCGCTACCTCGTCAAAGCCATGAAAGCCGGGCAAGGGGTCGTGTCCCTGTCGCTCGACGCACGGGATGCGCGCGACGCCCAGGCGCAGGCGGCAGGCCAGGGGTACGCCGTGATCTCCGTCCGGAACACGGCGGCGCTGTCGTTGCCGGGCCTCGTCCGCCGGCAACGCTTCCCGCTGCTGCTCTTCACCCAGGAACTGCTCTCGCTGCTGCGGGCGGGCATCAGTCTCGTCGAAGCGCTGCAGACGCTCGCTGAGAAGGAAACGCGGAGCGAGTCCCGTGCGGCACTCGACCGGCTGCTCGCCGCGCTGTACGAAGGCAAGCCGTTCTCGGCCGCACTCCTGCTGGTACCCGAAGCGTTTCCCGAGCTCTACGTCGCGACCGTGCGTGCGAGCGAACGCACCGGGGATCTGCCCGAAGCGCTCTCCCGCTTCGTCACCTACCAGACCCAGCTCGACGTCGTGCGCAAGAAGCTCGTCAGCGCCTCCATCTACCCGGCCATCCTGGTCGCCGTGGGCGGACTCGTGAGCCTGTTCCTGCTCGGCTACGTCGTGCCCCGGTTCAGCCACGTGTACGAGGATCTGGGCGACGACATCCCGTTCGTGTCGCGGCTGCTGATGCAATGGGGCAAGCTGGTCGAAGCCAACGGACTGCTGGTGGGCCTCGTCTTTCTCGGCGGGCTGGCGCTGCTCGGCGGGTGGCTTGTCCGACCGTCGACCCGGTCACGGATCCTGCGCGCGCTGCGCACCATTCCCGCGGTGGGTGATCGTGTCCGCATCTACCAGCTGACCCGCTTCTACCGCACGATGGGCATGCTGCTCACCGGCGGCGTCCCGATCCTCCAGGCGATGTCGATGGTGGCCGGGCTGCTCGATCCGGAACTGCGCGTCCGGCTCGATGCCGCCGCGAGGATGATCCGCGAGGGCCGCCCGCTGTCCGCCGCGATGGAAGCCCACCGGCTCACGACGCCCGTGTCGCTGCGCCTGCTGCGCGTCGGCGAACGCTCCGGCCAGATGGGCGAGATGATGGAGCGCATCGCCGTCTTCCACGACGAGGAGCTGGCGCGCTGGGTGGACTGGTTCACCAAGGTGTTCGAGCCGCTGCTGATGGCGCTGATCGGACTGGTCATCGGGGGCATCGTCGTGCTGATGTACCTGCCGATCTTCGAACTGGCGGGGAGCATCCAGTGATGCCCCGCGAAGTCGGCGTGCCGCCCGCCCTCGCGCCTGCCGTCCTCGCCCAGGCGCGCGATGCCGCCCGCGCCACCGGCAAGCGGCTGGTCGATTGCCTGCAGACGGCGAGCGGCCTCGAGGCGGATGCCTTCCTCGCGGCGCTGGGCGATCTCCTGCGAATGCAGACGCTCTCGATGCCGGGCCTGCATCGCGGCACGCCTGCCTTCGATGCGCTGACCTACGCCGAGGCCATCGCACATGAGTGCGCCCCGCTGCGCGTGAACGGCGGCCGCCTCGTGCTCGTGCAGTCCGATCCCTTCGATGCGCGCCTGCGGCAGTGGGCCGACGAGCGCATCGACGCACCGTTCGAATGGCGGCTCGCCCATCGGGACGATCTGCTGGCGTGGCTCGCGCGGCACGGCGAGACGCTGCGCGCGATGGAGAGCCTCGTCGTCGAATCCCGGCCCGACGCGGAGGGCGGATCGCAGATCGTCGACCTCTCCCTGAAGACGATCAGCGCGGACACGAGTCCCATCATCCGGCTCGTCCACTCGACGCTCTACGATGCCCTGAAGTCCGGGGCGAGCGACATCCACCTCGAGACCAGCGCCTCGGGGCTCGTGATCAAGTACCGGATCGACGGCGTGCTGTCGCACGTCAGCCAGGCGAGCGGCGGCGAGACGGCCGAGCAGGTGCTGTCGCGCATCAAGGTGATGTCCGAACTCGACATCGCCGAGCGGCGCGTGCCTCAGGACGGGCGCTTCAAGGTCACGGTGCAGGGCCGCGAGATCGACTTCCGGGTCTCGGTGATGCCGTCGATCTTCGGCGAGGATGCCGTGCTCCGGATCCTCGACAAGCAGAGCCTGGCGGACGAGGTGAAGGGGCTGTCGCTCGACAGCCTCGGGTTCGACGAGACCGCGCGCGGGTGGTTGCGGCGCCTGTCCTCGGAACCCTACGGCATGCTGCTCGTCACGGGCCCGACCGGCAGCGGCAAGACCACCACGCTCTACGCGGCCATCTCCGAGATCAATCACGGTCACGACAAGCTGATCACCATCGAGGATCCGGTGGAGTACCAGTTGCCCGGCGTGCTGCAGATCCCGGTGAACGAGAAGAAGGGCCTCACCTTCGCCCGCGGCCTGCGCTCGATCCTCCGTCACGATCCCGACAAGATCATGGTCGGCGAGATCCGCGATCCCGAGACCGCACAGATCGCCGTGCAGGCGGCGCTCACCGGTCACCTCGTGTTCACCACCGTGCACGCGAACAACGTGTTCGACGTGATCGGCCGCTTCACGCACATGGAGGTCGATCCGTACAGTTTCGTCGCCGCGCTGAACGGCATCGTCGCGCAGCGCCTCGTCCGCGTGAACTGCCCGCACTGCGTCGAGGACGCCGTGCCCGACGACGCCTTGCTCGCCGATTCGGCGCTCGACCGCGCCGCGGTAACGGGCTACACGTTCCGCGCCGGACGGGGCTGCGGGCATTGCCGCGGCAGCGGGTATCGCGGGCGCAAGGCCATCGCCGAGATGCTGACGCTCACGGACGAACTGCGGGAGATGATCACGGCGCGTGAACCGATCCGCCGCATCAAGGACGCGGCGCGCCGTTCCGGGACCACCTTTCTGCGCGATTCGGCTCTCGCCCTCGTGGCGCGCGGAGAGACGACACTGCAGGAGATCAACCGTGTCACGCTGGTGGCGTGATCCGCTGCTCGTCTCGCTGGGCCCCGCGCGGGTCCGGCTGGCGCGCGTTCCGCGCATGCCCGGGGCCCGCACGCCGTCGTGGTCCGACGTGCCCGTGGAAGCCGGGGCGACGGCAGTCGATGCGCTCGCCACTGCCTTGCAGGATCGCCGCTGGCACGGCACCGATGCCCATGTCGGCCTGCACGCCAGATACGTGCGGTGGATGCTGCTGCCCTTCAACGACGCCATCGCGACCGACGACGAATGGCTTGCGTTCGCCCGCGTCGAATTCGATGCCGTGCACGGCGAGCGGGCGCGCGGCTGGAACCTCCAGGTCCTGTCGCCCCGCTACGGATTGCCGACCCCGGCCTGTGCGGTGGACGTCTCGCTGATGGACGACGTCACGCGGGTGTGCGAAGCGGCCGGCGTGCGCGTGGTCCGGTTCGCGCCGGCCTTCTCGACGGCGCTCGAGTCGCAGCGGCCGCGCATGGGCGGCCCCGTCTCGGCCTTCGCGCTGATCCAGAGCGATCGCTTCACGCTGGCCGTGGCGGCGGCGGGCGCCTGGTGCGCACTGGAATCGGGACGCATCGGGGATCGACCGGCCGATGCGCTGGAGGCGGCGCTTGCGCGTGCGGATGCCGGACGGTTCGCCGGCGCGTCCCGGCGCCTCTGGGTGCAGTTCGACGGACCGCCGGCGCCGATGCCGTCGAGACTCGGCGACTGGGACGTCGTCGAGGTCGACGGCGCCACTGTCCGGGCGGGCGGCCGCTGGTGGTCTCGCCTCGGTCTGGCGGGAGGCTGACGCGTGGCGATGCCGGGTCTCGATGTCGATTTCCGTCGGCCCGCCGGCCGGCGCGGCCCCGCGGCCGTGCTGCTGCTCGGCATCGGGGCCGCCGCGGCCCTGTGGGTGATGGCGGAGATCGCCGATGTGCGGGAAGAGACGGCCCGCTGGGAGAACAAGCTCTCCGACACGCGACGGCTCGCCCGCCGGACGCTGCCGAGCCTCGGTGCGGGCGACGCCCCGTCGCGCGAGACCGTGCAGGAGCTCAAGGCGGCGAACGAGGTGCTCGATCAGCTCACGCTGCCCTGGGATGCGTTGTTCGCCGACATCGAGGCTGCCGTCACGCCCGACGTCGCGCTGTTGTCGGTGCAGCCCGACGCCCGCAATCGCATCGTCGTGATCAGCGGCGAAGGACGCGATCTCAACGGGGTGCTCACGTTCCTGGCCCGGCTCGACCACTCCCCCGTGCTGACCGACACGCACCTGCTCTCGCACGAGATCAAGGTGGACGACCGCAACCGGCCCATGGCCTTCACGATCCAGGCGCGATGGATCCCCGCGCGCTGAGCCTGAGGCTGCGCTGGCTCGGCCGGCGCGAGATGTCCCGGCTCGGATGGAGTGGGCTCGCCGGCATCGCGCTGCTCGTGTTTGCGCTCGGGATTGCACTGTCGGCGCTCTGGCCGGCCCGGCACGAGGTCGCCTCGCTGCGCGCCGAGTTCGCCGAGCTGCGCACGAAACTGCGTGCCACCGGCGGTCCGGGCGGGGCACACGCCAGTCCGACGAAGCAGGCGCAGCTCGAAACCTTCTACGCCTTCTTCCCCCCGGCCGAGACGCTGCCCGACTGGGTCGGGCAGGTGCACAACGCCGCGGCGCGCAGCGGCCTCGCGCTGGAGAAGGGCGAGTACCAGTTGCAGCGGCCGCCCGGCAGCCGGCTCGCGCGCTACCAGATTCAATTGCCCGTGAAGGGCACGTATCCGCAACTGCGCGGCTTCATCGCGACGGTGCTGCAGAAGGTACCGGCCGCTGCGATCGAGGACGTCGCCGTCAAGCGCGAGACGATCGGGGCACCGGTGCTCGAGGCGCGCGTGCGGATCAGCCTGTACCTCGGAGGTGGATCATGAGACTCGGATCCGGTTCGCGCCGCGCCGTGCTGTTCGTCCTGCTCGGACTTGCGCTCGCCGCCACCAAGTGGGTGGATGGCGAACCCCAGATGCCCAGTGCCGCGGCGGCCCGCGAGACGCCCCGGCCGGTGCGCGATCCGGCCCCTGGGGCGCGCGCGCCCGACGAAGAGGCCGCGCCGGCCCTCGACCTGTCGCGGCTGCGGCGCGATCCGGCGCCGGTGCGCGCCGATCCGTTCGGTGCCCGCAACTGGGATCCGCCGCCCCCGAAGATGCCGGCGCGTGCGGTGCGTAGCGAGAACGTCGAAGCGCCTCCGCCCCCGCCGCCGCAAGCCCCGCCGCTGCCGTTCACCTACGTCGGCATGCTCGACGAGGGGGACCGTGTGACGGTGTTCCTCGCCAACGCGAACCAGGACCTTGCCGTGAAGTCCGGCGACGTCATCGACGGCGTGTACCGCGTGGACGAGGTCACGTCGCAGCGCGTCGTCGTGACCTACCTGCCGCTCGGCCAACAACAATCGCTTTCCATCGGAAGTCCATGATGCGTTTCGTTCCGCTGCTCCTGGCGCTCGTCCTCACGGGGTGTGCCACGCCGCCCCTGTACGAGGAGGCCGCCCGCCTGTCGCTGGAAGGCAAGCCCGAGGAGGCGGTGGTGCGGCTGGAGCGGCTGGTCGCCGAAAATCCGCGCAACGCCCAGTACCGCGCTGCGCTCCTGCGCGAGAAGGAGCGCGCCGTCGGCGTTCGCGTGGTCCGCGGCGATGCCTTCCTCCGCGAAGGAAAGGTCGACGATGCCGAACGCGAATACGGCGCGGCACGAGGGCTCGATCCGACCAACGCACGCATCGAGGCCCGCTTGCGCGATGCCGTGCGCGCGCGCAGGCACCAGACCCAGGTACTCGAAGCGAAAGCACTCGTGGACGCGCCCAAGCCCGACCTGGCGGGCGCCGAGCGCCTGCTCCGAGGCGTGCTGGCGGAGGCCCCGAACCATGCCGGTGCCCGCGAACTGCTGAGACGGGTGCTGGAGACCACCCTTGCCGTGGACACCTCGCCGCAGTTGAAGGCGCCGTTCGCGAAACCCGTGACGCTGGAGTTCCGCGACGCGCCGATCCGGACGGTGTTCGATCTGCTGTCACGCACGTCCGGCATCAATTTCGTCTTCGACCGCGACGTCCGGCAGGACACGAAGCTGTCCGTCTTCCTGCGCAACACCTCGCTCGAGGATGCCCTCAAGCTGGTCCTGACCACCAACCAGCTCGACCGGAAGGTGCTGAACGAGAACTCGGTACTGATCTACCCGAACACGCCCGCCAAGCAGAAGGACTACCGCGAACTGGTGGTGCGCAGCTTCTACCTCGCCAATACGGACGTGAAGCAGGCCTCCGCCATGGTGAAGTCGATGGTGAAGACGCAGGACGTGTTCATCGACGAGAAGCTGAACCTCCTGGTGATCAAGGACACGCCCGAGGTCATCCGGCTGGCCGAGCAGCTCGTGCGCACGCTGGACGTCGCCGAGCCGGAGGTGATGCTCGAAGTGGAGGTGCTCGAAGTCACGCGCTCGCGGCTCCAGCAGCTCGGCGTCGACTGGCCGAAGAGCGTGTCCCTCGGTGCACGCACGGCGACGGGCACCACGGCCAGCGGCACGCAACCCATCGACGGTCCGATGATCTTCTCGATCGCCAACCCTGCGATCACGTTCAATCTCAATGCCAGCGTGAGCGGCACGAACCTGCTCGCGAATCCCCGCATCCGCGCGAAGAACAAGGAGAAGGCACGCATCCACATCGGCGACAAGGTGCCGGTGTTCACGAGCACCGCGACCGCCAACGTGGGCGTCTCCACGTCGGTGACCTACCTCGACGTGGGTCTGAAGCTCGACGTCGAGCCGCAGGTCTACCTGAACGACGAGGTGGCGATCAAGATCGGCCTCGCCGTGGACAACATCGTCGAGGAGAAGACGGTGTCGACCGGCACCGGCAGCACCATCGCCTACCGCATCGGCACGCGCAACACGAACACCGTGCTGCAGCTCAAGGACGGGGAGACGCAGATCCTCGCCGGCCTCATCAACGACGAGGACCGGCGCAGCTCGAGCCGCATTCCCGGCCTGGGAGACCTGCCCGTCCTGAGCCGGATCTTCGGCACGCAGACCGACAACAAGGTCAAGACGGAGATCGTGCTGCTCATCACGCCGCGCATCGTGCGCAACATCCTGCGCCCGGAAGGGTCGATGCCGGAACTGCCGGTGGGCACCGACAGCACACCGGGCCTGCCGCCGCTGCGGATCGGCAAGACTGCCGCCGGCGCGGTGGCGGTCGGCGGGACATCCGCCGGCACCGCCGCCGCGGGTCCCGTGACGCCGCCCGCCGACGCATTGCCGCCGCCGGCCGGGTTCCAGCTTCGCATGAACGCCCCGGCGCAGGTCCGGCCGGGCGCGCGCTTCGCGGTCACCCTGCTCCTGCCGGACGGGGTGGAGATACGCGATGGCTTCGTCGAGATCGCGTTCGATCCGGCCGTCGTGCAGCCCGTCAATGCGCCGGCGCAGCAGCCGGGCCGCGTTCAACTGCCGGCGGACCGCTTTGCGCGCGGCAGCGCGGAGATCACCTTCCGCGTCGCGGGCGAGGCCGGCGCCTCCACTCTGCTCGCGGTGTCGAATGCCGAGTTCATCGACGTCTCGGGCTTTGCCGTCGGCGTCGCGCCGCCGCCGCCGGTGAGCGTCTCGGTGGCGAGATGAGCGGCGGCCCGTGTTCCGCGGGACCGCACCTCACGGGGCTCCCCCTGCGGCGCGCGGCCGGCTTCACGCTGATCGAGATGATGATCGTCGTCGCGATCCTGGGGGTGCTCGCCCTCGGGCTCGTGCCCCTCGGAGAGGTCGCGGTACAGCGCGGCAAGGAAGCGGAACTGCGCGTGGCGTTGCGCCAGATCCGCGCCGGGCTCGATCAGTACAAGCGCGCCGCCGACGACGGACGTGTCGAACGCAAGACCGACGAGTCCGGCTATCCGCGCAAGCTGACGGATCTGGTGGATGGCGTTCCGGACCTCAAGTCGCCGGACCGCAAGCCCATCTTCTTTCTCCGCCGCCTGCCCCGCGATCCGTTCGCGGACGCATCGCTCCGTCCCGAGGAGACCTGGGGACGACGCAGCTACGACAGCCCGCCCGATCGTCCGGCCGAGGGGAAGGACGTGTTCGACGTCTACTCCCGCTCGGAGCAGACCGGCCTGAACGGCGTGCGCTACCGGGACTGGTGATGCGGCGGCGCGGCTTCACGCTGATCGAACTCATGGTCGTGATGGCCGTGATCGCCGTGCTGCTCACGATCGCCGTCCCGCGCTACTTCTCGCACGTGGAGCGCTCGAAGGAGGCGGTCCTGCGACAGAATCTCAACCAGATGCGCGAGGCGATCGACAAGTTCCACGCGGACAAGGGCAAGTATCCGGCCGCGCTGGGAGAACTGGTGGAACGCCGCTATCTCCGCGCCCTGCCGGTCGATCCCGTCACGGACAGCGATGCCACCTGGGTGCTCGTTCCGCCGCCCGCCGCTTCGGGTCTTACCGGCGTCTACGACGTGCGCAGCGGTGCCGACGGCCTCGCCAGCAGTGGCCAGCGCTTTGGCGATCTCTAGGGCAGGTCCGATCAATGCACGCGGTCGCGACGGAGGTCCGTGCGCTTCGCGCGGCTTCACGTACGTCATGGTGCTTTGCCTCGTGGCAACGCTCGGTCTGGGCCTCGCGATGGCCGGCCAGGTGTGGCATCAGACGGCCCTGCGCGAGCGTGAGGCCGATCTGCTGTTCGTCGGCGACCAGTACCGGCTCGCCATTTCGTCGTACTACCGCCATTCGCCGACGACCCCCGAGTTTCCGCGCACGCTCGAGGACCTGCTCGAGGACAAGCGTTCTCCGACGGTGCGCCGCCATCTCCGGCGTCTGTACCGCGACCCGATGTCGGGGCGTGCCGAATGGGGTCTGGTGCGCATCGGCGATCGCATTGCCGGCGTCTACAGCCTCCATCCGGGCGTGCCCATCCGCCAGAGCGGGTTCGACGCTGCCTACGCCGCCTTTTCGGAGGCCGGGACCTACGCCGACTGGAAGTTCGTTCACACGGCGACGGAGGCCGCCGCCGTGCCGTCGGCCGCAGCGCCGGCCACGAGCGGCACCGCGCCCGCGACGGCCCTGCGTCCGCCTTCCCTCCCTTCGTCGCCGGTCGACGCACCCGCCAGCGCACCGACGCCGCCTCTCGACACGCCGGAGCGGGGCCGCTGCGAGGCCCAGCAGTTCCAGGATGCCGCGGCCTGTCAGACGGCGCGCGCGGCCGGCGCGGACGCCGACCGCATCCGGGTGTGCCTGCAGTCGATGAATGCACGCCTCAGCGCGTGCCGCACGGGACGGGAACTGCCGCCGCTGCTCGTGCAGTAGACCGGCGGCACGAGGCGGAGCGTAGTCGCACTGATCCACTGCGTCGTCGCGAATCCGCCATCACGCTGTAACACCGACGTCCAAGACTCTGCGTTCTCCGCGACCCGGCCGTGCAAGGTCGTTCGCCGGCTGCGATGACCCGGACGCCTGTGCATGGACACGCTCACTCCGAACCTGCTGGACGACTCCAACTCCCTCTCCGCCCGGGAACTGGAAAGGCTGCACCAGATCCTGCACGCGGCGACCGACGTGAAGCGGCGCAGCCATTTCTTCCTGTGGGCCCAGGGCCAATTGCAGAGCCTCATTCCGCATGACGTGCTCATCTGCGGCCACGGCGATGTCGACCGGCGCAGCCTCGTGTTCGATCACTTCTCGCGGGATCCCATCGCCGCGCCCGATCTGGCGGGACTGCTGGATGTGGACGACGGACTGGCGACGCGGGCCCTGTCGCTGTGGGCGGAACGCGGCCAGCGGCCATTCCTGGCGGATGCCGCCGATGCCGCGTCCGGGCCCTACCGGCAGATCGCGGCGGCATTGCAGCGCCACCGGTTCGCGACCGTCGTCGCGCACGGCACGCCGTCGACGCCCGGCTGGCCGGGGACCTACTTCGTGTTCGCCGGACTGCCGTCCCCGATGGCACGGCAGACCGCCTATCTCGCCGACCTGCTCCTGCCGCAGCTTCACGTCGCCTACGTGCGCATGACGACGATCGAGCACGACGAAATGCCGCAGGCCGCCGTCCCCGACCGTCTCATCACGCCCCGCGAGGTCGAGATCCTCGGTTGGATCCGCAACGGCAAGAGCAACGAGGAGATCGGCCGCATTCTCGACATCAGCCCGCTGACCGTGAAGAACCACGTGCAGAAGATCCTGCGCAAGCTGAACGTGCAGAACCGGGCGCAGGCCGTGGCACGCGGCATCGCGCTCCGACTCATCCCGAGCACAAGCGCATGAGTGCGCGCCTTCGCCCGGCGGCGTCGAGGGTCCTGCGGTTGCTCGCGTGCGCCGCCCTGCCGTTGCTGGGGGCGTGCGGCGGCCTGGCTTCGCGCGATGCGCCCCGGGCGGAGCGCCGGGCGCCTCAGGTCGACGTCGTGTCGGCACGGATCAGGGCGCCCCTGGATGCGAGCGGATCGACCGCGCCGCCCGATGCGACGGGGGCCCGACTCGGCGAGGCGGCGGCACGGGGGGATGCGGAAGCCGTGCGCCGGCTCCTCAGGACCCGGGCTGCGCGCCCGAACGGCGCCGGCGTCGATCCGGCGTCGCCGCTATGGCGCGCTGCGGCGCAGGGACACGATGCCGTCGTTCAGGTGCTCATCGACGAAGGCGCCGACCCGGACGCACGCTCCGCCGACGGACTCGTTGCCCTGGGGATCGCCGCACAGCGGGGGCATCGGCGCACCGTCGCGGCGCTTCTCGACGGCGGTGCCCGTGTCGACGAGCGGGGTGCCCACGGGTCCACGCCGCTGATGGACGCGGCCCGCTTCGGCCGGACGGAGATCGTGGCGCTCCTGCTGGCCCGCGGCGCCTCCGTCGAAGCTCGCGGACGCAACGGCGACGACGCCTTGCTGGTGGCGACCCGGGCCGGGCACGTCGCCGTCATGCAGCGATTGCTGGCGGCGGGGGCGAACCCGGACCGCCCGGGCCGGGACGGTTTTCCGCCCCTCTACTGGGCCGTCTACCGTCGCGATGCCGGTGCCATCGACGCGCTGGTTCGCGCCGGTGCCGACACGGGCGCCTACGCGCTCGATGTGACGGCCCACCGGTCACCGTGATCCGTTCGACCCATGCGCCGGTGTGCGGAGCCGCATGCGGACGCTGCAACGCCTTCCTCTCCGCATCTGCGTGGTCCCTTGGAACCATGCCGGTCGCCGCGGCGTGTCATCGCCGCAACACTCCGCGTCCCTAATCTCCCCACCGGGTTCATCGAGCGATCGACCCCGTCCCGATCGGGCGGCATGGACGAAGCGGACTACGCGCCGCACCGCCTCCCGGCAACGCCCTGCAATGCGCCCTGCCCAGAATGCCTCGGCGTGCGCGATGGGCCTGCGGATGGGGCGCGCCGCGCAACGCCATTCTTGAGAAAGGAGACTCAGATGCAGATCCAGTGGAAGGTTCCGATGGCCGCCGTCGTTCTCGCGGCGAGTGGTCCGGCGCTGGCCGACATCGCCAATGGCGATACCGGCAACGGCGAGCTGTTCCTGTCCGTGTTCGATCCGGCGAACAACGTGTCCTATGTCCGTGACCTCAACGTGTTCATGAACGATTTCGGCACGGCGAACCGTTCCACGGGCGGCTTCACGACGAACGTCGATCTCGCGACGGCGCCGACCGCGCTTCGCTTCGCGTCGGCTGCCGATGCAGTGTGGGGTCAGTTCGTGGCGGGAAAGTCGAATGACGTCGTCGGCCAGTTCGTGTACGACGTCGTGGCGCTGGACAACAACGGCGGCGGCAGCGCCGACGGCCTGCGCTTCCTGACGACGTCCTCGTCCGCGCTGAACTGGGCGACCACGACGGGCAACCAGCAGAACAACGCGTCCATCACGCAGTTCCAGGGGACCAACGCCTACATCAACTCGGCCAACCTCACCCTCGGTGGCGACAACAGTGTCGGCGGCTCGGCCCTCTTCGGTCCGGGCAGCGCCGCCTTCATGTTCGAGTCGACGAGCGGCAAGTTCGACAACTGGGGGACGTTCTCGAAGTTCCGGACGACCGGCGCCATCGGTTCATCTCTGGACTTCTACTACATCACCCGCAGCAGCAACACCGCTGCGGCCGAAGGGATCGCCGTCAAGTACGGCAACGCCCTCGGTTCGGGCCAATGGCTGCTGTCGGCGAATGGCGATCTCGCCTTCACGGCCCCGGTGCCGGTCCCCGAACCCGAGACGTACGCCCTCATGCTGGCGGGCATCGGTCTCGTCGGTGCGATCGCGCGCCGTCGTCGCGCCTGACCGCCGTCCCAGCCATCCCTCATCGATAACGACACGCCGCGCGGTTCGCGCGGCGTGACCCAGGAGATTCTCATGAACGTCAAGACCCTGTCCTGGCTGGCCGGTGCCGCGTGCGCGACCCTGTCCGCCTCCGTGTTCGCCCAGTCCGTCGAAGTGCGCATCTCGGGCGCTTCGGCGCTCCAGACGTCGATCCAGAAGGCCGTCGCCGAAATCTGCGATCCGACCAAGCCGCTGGCGGACCGCAATCTCTATCGCAGCGCCACCGGCACGGCCTACACCTGCACCGCCCGGACGACCATCCTGTCGCCCGCCAGGCAGGTCGTCATCCGCAAGCGCGACGCGGGAGGGTCGGGTCTGGGCGTGATGAACCTCAACGTCGCGGCCAACACGCTCGGATTCACGGGCACGACGACGGGCTGCGTGGCCAGCACCTCCGACACCGACATCGATGCCGGCACGCCGGGCATCCAGGTCGACCTCGACCCGACGGCCGCCGAACTGCGCTTCAACGCGTTCAGCGGCTGTGCCGACGTGACCCTGCCCGTCATGTACGGTGTCAGCGATGTGGAACCCACGCTGTTCGCGAGCCAGGGCGCCGTGAACAACGTGACGGGAACGCCGCTGCTCGCCCAGGTCTTCGGCCTGGCGGTCAACGACAAGCTGTACCGGAAGCTCCAGGGCGTGCAGGGCATCTCCGAATCGGGCGCCGCGTTCGATCCCGCCAACGCGCCGTCGATCGAAGCGGCCCAGTTCCGCAGCATCGCGGTCGGCAACTACCAGGACTGGACGCAGATCGACGCGGGCATCACCGCCGCGCCGACCGGCACCACCGCGATCAAGGTGTGCCGCCGGGTCGCGACCTCCGGGACCCAGGCCACGTTCAATGCCCGCCTGCTCGAGAATCCGTGCGGTGCCGGTGCGCTCACCTTCCTGACCAACGTCAGCGACGCCACCAACCTGAACGACGCCAATGCGGGCTTCCTCGGCAAGACGGACGCCTTCACCGTCGTCATGAACAGCGGTGCCGGCAACGTCGACAACTGCATGACGCTCGCCGACAACCAGGATGAACTCGCCATCGGTCTGCTCGGAACGGAACGGGTTGCCGGTGCGAGCCCGTCCGACGACCCGGACGGCGTCGCCGACAAGTGGCACTTCGTCAAGCTGGACGGCGTCTATCCGTCGGTGGCGAATACCGTGGCCGGCAAGTACGACCTGTACGCCGAAGCCTCGTGGAACCGCGGAACCACGATCACCTACACGGCCGATCAGGAGACCGTCGCGAACTTCATGATCACCACCATGGGCAGCCCCGACACGATCACGAACGCCGGCCTGCTCGGTGTCGCGGCCCTGCCGGACAACGGCTTCGACCCGACCACCCAGTCCCCGGTCCTGAAGGGCGGCCGCGGCGGCAACACCTGCCGTCCGACGACGTTCCTGTACTGATCGGTGTGCGGACGCGGGCCGCGGTGCGGCTCGCGTCCTACCCGGGAGACGCTCGGGTACGCCTCGCGGTTTCATCACGCTCCTCCGTCCACACTGCATTGCGGGAATGCGCTCATCATGCGGTTTCGATTCCTGTGCGCGCTCACCCTGGGGTCGTGCCTGCTCCCGTCGTGTGCCGTCGCTGCCCCGGAAGGCGACGCGACGTCCAGGCCCTTCGATGTCCTCGAGTACGTGGTCGAAGGCAACACCCTCCTCGATCCCGTTCAGATCGAACGCGCCGTGATTCCGCACCTCGGGCCCGCCAAGGGGATCGAAGCGGTCGAGGCGGCGGTCGAGGCGCTCGAGCAGGGGTACCGGGCCGCCGGCTACCTGACCGTGTTCGTCGACATTCCCGAACAGAAGGTGGACAGCGGCGTCGTGACGCTGCGCGTGCTCGAGGGCAGGGTCGAGCGCTTGCGCGTCACGGGCACGCGGTACTACTCGGCGGGCGAAATCCGGCGCCGGCTCCCGGCACTCGCGGAAGGCGGTGTGCCCTGGTTCCCGAAAGTCCAGAAGGAACTCGTCGCCTACAACCGCGCAGCGCCCGGGCGTGCATTGACGCCGTTCCTGAGACCCGGCAAGACGCCGGGCACCGTCGAGGTCGAGCTGAAGGCCCGCGAACAGTTCCCGCTGCACGGCGGTGTCGAGGTCAACAACCGCGAGACGCCGAACACGTCCGAACTGCGCCTCGTCGGCAGCCTGCGTTACGACAACCTGTTCCAGCGCGACCACAGCTTCGCGCTGCAGTACCAGACGGCACCGCTTGCCACGTCCGAGGTGCGCGTGCTGTCCGGGACGTATGTCGCGCCGATCCCGGGTTCGGACCGGATGATCGCCGCGTACGGCGTCCGGTCCCGCAGCGACATCGCGGCGGTGGGAGACATCCGCGTCGCGGGCAACGCCGACATCTTCGGCGTGCGCTACATCGTCCCGGTCCGCGGCTCGGACCGCGTCAGTCACTCGTTCACCTTCGGCGTGGACCGCAAGGACTTCGGCGAGTCCGTCACGCTCGTCGGCGCGGACACGCTCAACAACCCCATCAGCTACACGCCGGTCAGCGCGAACTACGCCGCGACGGTGAGCGGGCAGAAGGGCACGACCCGCGCCTCGGTCACCGCCACCACGGCGCTCCGCGGCGTGCTCGGCAACGACGACGGCGAGTTCCAGCGCAAGCGCTTCAACGCGCGCGCGAACTTCGTGGCGGTGCGGGCCGAGGTTTCGCGCGAGCACCGCTTCGGTGCCGGAGCGTCGTGGTTCGCGCGCGTCGGCGGCCAGGCGGCCGGCGGTCCGCTCGTGTCGAACGAAGGCTTCTTCGCCGGCGGTGTCGACAGCGTGCGCGGCTATCTCGAAGCCGAGCGGGTCGGGGACACCGGGGTGTTCGCCTCGATGGAGGTCCGCACGCCACGGCTCGGCGCCGACGAGGACAGGCACGTGAAGGAACTCATCGGATTCGCGTTCGTCGATGCGGCCAGCGTCCGGGTGCTGCAGCCGTTGCCCAGCCAGACCGCGAAGTTCGACCTGCTGGGCGCCGGCGTCGGGCTGCGCCTGCGGGCATGGCAGACGCTGAGCGCCCAGGCCGCCGTCGCCGTGCCGCTCGAGGACGGGCTCGTGAGCCGGCGCAACGAACCGCGCGTGCACTTCAAGGTGGCCTATGACTTCTGAACGCTGGCGCCGACGGTTCCGGCGCGCCCCCCTGGCGGCGGCCCTGGCGCTCCTGTTCAGCGGGACGCATGACCTGCATGCCCAGCAGACGCTGCCGGTCCCCTGTGCCGGCGCCTGCGGCGCTGCGGACCTGGCGTTCGTGACCCACGGACAGGCGTCCTACGCCGTCCACGGGACGAGCGCCACCATCACGCAGACGACGGCGCGCGCGATCCTCAACTGGCAGAGCTTCAACATCGGGGCCGGCAACAGCGTCGTCTTCGACCAGCAGGCCGGCGCCAGCGCCGTGGCACTCAATCGCATCCACGATGCGAACCCGACGGACATCGCGGGCCGCCTGTCCGCCAATGGACAGGTCTACCTCATCAACGCCAACGGCGTCGTGTTCCGGAACGGTGCCCAGGTCGACACGGCCGGTCTCATCGCATCGACGCTCAATGTCACGGACGCGATGTTCCAGGACGGAGCGCTGTTCTCGCAGACGACCCTGACCCCGGCATTCGTCGGGAGCGGCGGCGCGGTCGTCGTGGAAACCGGTGCACTCCTCCGTGCCGCCGAAGGGGGCAAGGTGATGTTGTTCGCGCCCACTGTCGAGAACCGCGGCCGCATCGAGGCACCCGGCGGGCAGATCGTCCTTGCGGCCGGGCAGAAGGTCTACCTGCGCGGCAGCAACGACGACAACCTGCGCGGCCTCGTCGTCGAAGTCGACAGCGGCGGGACGGCGACCAACGCGGCGACCGGCACCGTGGTGGCGGCGCGCGGCAATGTCACGGTTGCCGGACTGGCCGTGAACCAGGCCGGGCGGGTCCGGGCCACGACGACCGTGAGCCGCAACGGTTCGATCCACCTGCTGGCGCGCGACACCGTCACCCAACCCGACGCCTCGGACATCCAGTCGACCGTCGCGACGCGCACGGGGACCGTCTCGTTCGCCTCCGGCAGCGTGACCGAGATCGTTCCCGAGATCGCGGATGCAGGCACGATCGATCAGAGCGCCGCCCTGAAGCGTTCGCAGGTCATCGCCATGGGACGGGCCATCAGCGTCGCCGGCGACATCGTGGCACCGGCGGGCGACGTCACGCTTCAGGCCGTCCTGAATCCGTCGGCGATCTCGCCCTCGGCCGCGCGCAACGAGAGCCGGGTCACGATCGCCGGTACCGGTCGCATCGATGTCTCGGGCCTGCGCGACGTCGCGCTGGACCTGTCGAAGAGCACCCTGAAGGTCGAATTGCGCGGTGACGAACTGAAGGATTCCCCGGTCCAGCGCGACGGCTTCCTGCGAGGCAAGACGGTCGTCGTCGACGTGGCCCGCGGAACCCGACTGGCCGACGTCTCGCGACAGATCGCCGCCATCCAGCGCGGCATCGGCGAGAAGAGCGCCGAGGCCGGCACGGTGACGATTCATTCGGAAGGCGACGTCGTGATCCGGTCCGGCGCGGTGCTCGACGTCTCCGGCGGGTCGTGGCGGTACTCGGACGGCTACGTGAACACCACGCGCGTGGTCGTCGGCGGCCGGATCCTGGACATCGCGGATGCCCCGGCCGAGGGTGTCGTCGAGGGCTTCGCCAACAGCCTGAGCGTCGTCGACGGCCGCTGGGGACAGGGCGGCACGCTCGCGCCGGCCGGGCGATTCGTGTCCGGCTACGTGGAAGGCCGGAGTGCCGGCACGATACGGATCACCTCGAACGCCATGGCGATCGACGGGACGTTGCACGGCGACGTCGTCGCGGGGCCGAACCAGCGCACTGCCGACACGAGGCCGCCGGGCGGACAACTGGTGCTGTCCGACTTCAAGGATGCCGGCAACGGCGGCGGCACCGCGCGTCTGCACGATCTCGTGCTGGCCGCCGCCTCCTCACCGTGGGTGGGCGGTGACGACGTGTCGTTGCCCGCCGAACGGGCGACCACGTTGAACCTGAGGTCGTTGACGGCTGCCGGCTTCTCCCGCTTCGACTTCACGCGCAACGGCAGCGTGACATTCCTGGCGCCGGTGACGGTCGCGGCAGGCGGTTCGCTCGGCGTGCTTGCCCGGGACATCACGGTGGCCTCCGACATTCGCCTGCCCGGCGGGCGGCTGACCCTGGAAGCCCGGTCGATCCTCAACGAACGGCTCGGCGCGGTGACGGTGGCGCCCGGGACGACGCTGTCGGTTCGCGGCGAATGGGTCAACGATTTCCTCCCGGCCGGCAGCGGCGCGCCGACGCGCAGCGCGTTCCTGGACGCCGGCGCGATCACGCTCCGTTCGGCCGGCGAACTGCGGCTCGGGTCCCGGGACGGCACGACGGTTCAGGCTGCCGTGCTCGATGCCGTCGGCGGCGGCTGGATCGACCCGTCCGGGCGGATCCTCGCGGGGCGGGGCGGCGACGTGACACTGGTGGCGGGGGGCGACGTCTTGCTCGCCGCGAAGATGCTCGGACACTCGTTGACGAACCCGGGGGTGCTGCATCTCGATGCGCCTGCCGTCACGCTCCGCAACGGCAGCCTGAAGGATGGCGCCTGGTCGGGCGCCGACCTGCCCGGAACGTCGACGCTCGTGGTCCCGACGGCGGCGCTGACCGATCTCGGCTTCGGCGACGTGGAACTCGTGGCGACGGTCGGAGACCTGCGCGTCGCGGCAGGCACCCAGGTCCATCCGCGCGTCGCGTTGCTCGCGACGCATGCGCGGACACGTCTGGCCCCGAGCGGCGCCGACATCCTCGACGCGTCGGTCACCACGTCCGCGTCGTTCGAGTGGATTCGTCCGGCGGCGAATCTCACGCTGTCGCACCGATCCGGCAGTCGCGACGCGAGCCTCGTCGTCGAGGCAGGCGCATCGATCACCACCGACATCGGCGGGGCGCTGTCGCTGTCGTCGCGGTCGATGATGGTGGTGGCGGGGACGCTGGACGCGCCTGCCGGAACGATCGATCTGACGATGGGCGTCTCCAACGGTCTCGGCTTCGTCGATTCGCAGGCCATCTGGCTGGGGCCGGCGGCGCGTGTCTCGGCGGCGGGGGCGTTTCTCGCGGCACCCTCACGCAGCGGATTGCAAGCGGGCGCCGTGCGCGACGCCGGCACGATCCGAATCGTCGCCGAGCGCGGCTTCGTCGTGACGGAACGCGGCTCGGTCATCGACGTCTCCGGGCGGGCGGCCGCGCTCGACGTGTACCTCGGGCGGCAGAGCGGATACGAACGGCGCACGTTCGCCGCCTCGGCGGGAACGATCCGCATCAGTGCGGCGGAAGGCGCGTTGCTGGACGGCGCACTGCTCGGCGCGCCTGCGCCGGGCGTGAGCGGGGCGGCCGGCGGCAGGCTGGAACTCGCCACCACGCTCATCAACCGGCAGGACGCCGATCCCGCGCTCGGATTTCCGGCGACGTCGTCCCGACTCACGGTGGTGGCCGCGGCCGGCCCGCTCGTGCCGGCATCGCTCAAGGCCGGCGACCCGATCCTGCGCAGCGTCGCGCTCGATCTCGACGGTCAGTTCCTGGTGTCCGCGTCGACCCTGGCCGCCGGCGCGTTCGACACCGTGCGCGCGTCGAGCGACCGGACCATCGCCTTCACGGGTGACGTCCGCCTCGCGCAGCGCCTCTCGCTCGCTCTCGAGGCACCGAGGATCGATCTCGGCGGCGGCGACGTGACGCTCGTCGCCCCGTTCGTCGCGATCGGGTCGCCGGATCGTCTCGCCCAGGATGCCGGCCCCGGAAGCTTCGCGACGGTGGGTCGGCTGACCGTTGCGGCAGGCACGATCGATCTCGTCGGCAACATCGGCTTCCACGGGGCGGCCGCCCTCCGGCTGGAGAGTCGCGGCGACATCCGCCTGACCGGTGTGACCGATGTCGACAACCGTCTCGTGGGCAGCGTCAACTTCGCGCAGCCGGCGACGCTCGTCTCCGCGCAGATCTATCCGACCACGTTGTCGAACACGGCGATCCTCGCGCCCGGACAGACGCTCCGCCTCGAACGGCAGGGCCAGCCGGGCATTGCACTGTCGGCCGGCGGGACCCTGCGGATCGAGGCTGCCGCGATCGAACAGGCAGGCGTGCTGCGCGCCCCGTCGGGGCGGCTCGTGCTCAGCGTGCCGGACGCGGGCGGGCGGATCACGCTCGAAGCGGGCAGCGTGACGTCGACCGCCGCAGAGGGCACGGTGCCCGTCGGGCACGTGCAGAACGGCCGGGAGTGGGTCTACGAGACCGCGCCGGGTTTCCTGACCGTGCTGAACGCGCCGCCCGAGAAGCGCGTCGTGCTCCAGGGAGCGGACGTCGTCCTCGCGCCCGGAGCGAAGGTGGACGTTTCCGGCGGGGGCACGCTGATCGCGGCGGAGTTCGTTCCGGGACCGGGCGGATCCGTCGATCGTCTCGCCCCGGCCACCGCAGGCGGTGCGTTCGCCATTCTCCCGGAGGCGGCGGTATCGTCGCTCGCACCCCACGATCCCGAGTACTCGCAGGCGGCCGGCATCGGTCCGACGCGCCTCATCGAACTCGGCACCGGGAGCGGCGTGCCGGCCGGGCGTTACGTCGTGTTGCCCGCGCGCTATGCCGTGCTGCCCGGGGCGCGGCTCGTCACGCCGGTCGAAGGCAGTGCCGGTGCGATCCCCGGGCAGAGTCGCGCGCTCGCCGACGGCGCCGCAGTCGTGGCGGGCCGGTTCCGGATGGCCGGGACCGATATCGTCGACGCGCAATGGCAGGCCTTCGCCGTCCGCAATCAGGATGCCGTGGCGCGCTTGATGGAGATCCGCACCTACCAGGCGGACGCCTTCTTCCGCGACCGTGCCGTGACCGCGGGAACGGACATTCCGAGACTGGGCGCGGATGCGGGCGGCCTGTCGATCGTCGCGGGCCGTTCGCTCGACCTGAGCGGCACGCTGGTCGCGACGCCCGTGATCGGTGCGCGCGGCGCCACCGTGGACATCGCGTCGTCCGCGCTCGAGATCATCGCGGACGACGGCGCGGCGCAGGCCGGCGCGGTGGCGGTGAAGGCCTCGGTGCTGAACGCCCTGGGCGCGGAGAGTCTGCTGCTCGGCGGCGTCCGCACCGAGACGGCCCGCGGGACCTATCTCAGCTTCAAGTCGAACACGCTGGTGCTCGCTGGCGATGCCCTCCATCCGGAACGGGCACCGGGCCTGACGGCGCCCGAGGTGATCCTGGCGGCGCGCGCCCGGCTCTCGATCGGCGAGGGCGGCGCCGTCCGCGCCCGGGGCGGCAGCACGCCGGGATCCATTCACATCGGTCAGGCGCTCACGGACGCGAATGGCGACGGCGTCTATTCGGCGGCCGAAGGCAACGTCGACGTGACCGGCGACGGTCTCGTCACCGCAGCGGACGGCTACACCGGGGACGGCGCCGTGATCCGCGTGTCCTCCGCGGCAGCGGGCGCGCTCGTCCGCACGGCGGTGACGCGCGCAAACGGCGACATCCAGGTGGCCGGCGGCGTCGTGCTGGGCGGGCGCACGATCGCTGTCGATGCGACGCGAGACCACGTGTTCCGCGGCACCCTCGACATTGTCGAAGGGGGAGGCGTGTCGCTCGGCGCCTCGCGCATCGTCCTGGGCGGGCGCGATCCGGCCAGTGACGGCCTGACGGTGACGGACGCCCAGTTGCCGGGGCTCTCGCGCGTGGACCGGCTCACGCTCCGGAGCTACTCGACCATCGATTTCCGCGACGGCGTGAGCCTGGGCCGGCTCGATGCGCACGGCGATCTCCTGCGGACGGACGCGGTCCGCCTGCGTTCCCTCGTCCTCGACGCCGGCGTGTTGCGCTCCGTTGCGTCGGCACCGGATTCGCGCTCGGTCGTGGCCGCGGATGCGATTCGCATCGTCAACACGCAGGGCGCGAACAGCGGCGAAACCGCGTCCGGCGGCGCCACGTCGACACTTCGGCTCGTCACCGACGAACTGACGTTGAGCAGCGGAACGAAGTCCGTGCGGGGATTCGGGGACGTGCGCTTCGATGTCGCGGGCGACGTGCGTTTCGACGGCGTCGGGTCGACGGAAGTGGCGGCGCCCTTGACCGTGGCCGCCGCCCGGCTGATGACGCTGGCCGGCGCCCGGCAAGGCCTGGCCGCCGAGGACACGACGGGCGACGCGGTGTCCGCCCATGCGCTGTCGCTCCATGCCGCGATCCGGGCGGCGACGGGCTCCGAGTCCGACGCCGGGCTGGCCGGCCACATCGTGTTCCGCGGCGCGTCGGTGGACGTGTCCACCCGGATCGCAGCGCCGGCAGGGCGCATCGAGGTGCGTGCCACGGGAGCCTCCGGCAGTGCGACCTTGCGCGACGGCACGGTGATTTCCGTTGCGGGCGGCACCAGCGTCTTCGACGATCAGGGGGTGCACGTGGACGCCGGGCAGATCACGCTCGCGTCCGACGCCGGTGCCGTGGCCATCGACGCGGGCGCACGGCTGGATGCGTCGGCCACGGGGAACGCGCGTGCCGGCACCATTGCACTGTTCGCTCCCTCGGGACTCGTCTCCGTGCGCGGCGTGCTCGATGCCACGCATGCCGACGGTGCAGGCGGCCGTTTCGCCCTGGACGCACGCGGCATCGACGGATCGGCCGACCCGCTCGTCCGCATCCTGCGCGACGGCGGATTCGACGCGGCGATCGATCTCCGACTTCGGGCGGGCGATCTGGTGCTCGGCGACGGTGACGCGGCCACTCTCCGCGCTCACGACGTGCGCGTCGCCGTCGACGCGGGGGCGCTCACGCTGCGCGGTGCCGTGTCGTCCGATGGCAGCGGCGGTGGCCGGGTGGGCCTGTATGCGGGAGGCGACGTGGTTCTGGACGCCTCGGCGCGGATCACGGCGCGCGCGACCCTGGCCGGAAGCGAAGGGGGCACCGTCGAACTCGGCAGCCGGTCGGGCGTCGTCCGTCTGGCCGCCGGCGCCGCCGTGGACGTCACGGGCACCGGCGGTCGGGTGAACCTCCGTGTGCTGGCGAATGCCCAGCGAAACGGCGTGAACGTCGACATCGCCGGCGGCGCGACCATCACGGGGGCTTCCCGTTTCACGGTGGAAGGCGTGCAGGTCTTCGATGCCGCCTCGATCACCCCGACACTGATGACGACCGTGATGAATGCGGCGCGCGGGCTCATGGACAACCGGGGCACGATCGAGGCCGCCCTCCGCGGCGCGTCCCTCGTTCCCGGCATCGAGATCGTGTCGTCCGGCAGCCTGCGTCTGGCGTCCGACTGGAACCTGGGCACCGCTCGTCCCGGCGACGAGGCAGGCCATCTGACATTGCGGGCCGCGGGCGATCTCGTCCTGGCCGGCAGCCTGTCCGACGGCTTCACCACCGCCACCGCCGCGGGGGCACTGCAGTCCGGTGCCGCAACCTGGTCCTACCGGCTCGTGGCGGGCGCCGATTCGAGCGCCGCGAATCCGCTGGCGGTCGCGGGCGCCGGCGGCGACGTCGTGATCAATGCCGGCAAGCTCGTCCGCACCGGCACGGGCAGCATCGACGTGACGGCTGCGAGGGACATCGATCTCGGCCGCGACACCGACGGGATCAACAAGTCCACTGCCGCGCTGTACACCGCGGGGCGTGCCGGCGGGACTCTCGCCGAATTCACGGCGCCCGGGGCATCGAACTATCCGGTGGAGGGCGGCGACATCTCCCTTCAGGCCGGACGCGACATCCGCGGGGCCGTCACGCATCAGTTGGCCGGCGAGTGGTTGCTGCGTCAGGGGCAGATGACCGCGGACGGACTGCTGATCGCGTCGCGCAATCCTTCGTGGTGGATCGATTTCTCGCGCTTCCAGCAGAACCTGGGGACGCTGGGAGGCGGCGACGTTCGCGTGAACGCGGGCGGCGACGTCGTGAATCTCTCCGTCGTGCTGCCCACGACGGGCCGGCTCGCCGGAATGCCCGGCACCGCGCCCGCCGCGAGCAACCTGGTGGTGACGGGCGGCGGCGACCTCGCGATGTCGGCCGGCGGCAGTGTTCTGGGCGGCATGGTCTACGTGGCGCGCGGCCAGGGGACCATCACCGCGGGAGACCGTGTCGCGGCCGGCGCCCACAAGGTGGGCGACACGAATCCCGGCAGCCTGCTGGCAAACCGCGAGCTGGCGCCCGTCTTCGCGCTGGGCGAATCCACCCTCGCGGTGCGCGCCGGACTCGGGGTCGACGTCGGCGCGGTCGTGAATCCGACCGTCATCGCACAGGACAGCCGGGTCCTGCCGACGAATGCGCTCACGAATCCTCGCACCTACTTCTTCACCTACGGCGCGTCGAGCGGTTTCGCGGTCCGCAGTCTCACGGGCGATGTGCGACTCCTCAACGACTTGAACGCCATCGAGGCCGCCGTGGCCAAGGTCGGCACCCGCGCGGGCATCGTCTTCCGCACCGGGATCTCGGCGGACCGGGATGCGCTTGCGATCTATCCCGCCGACCTGCGCGCCGAAGCCCTGGGCGGCGCGATCCGCGTCGAGAACAAGCTGACGTTGTATCCGTCGCCCGAAGGCGATCTGGTGCTGCTCGCGGCCACCGATGTCGCCATGCGCCGGGATGCCCTGGTCACCGCGTTCGTCGCGCAGTCCGACACCGACCCTGCGCTGCTCAACACGGCGCTGTACGTGCCGAGTTCCGGGACGACCGCGGCCAATCGGCAGGTGACCTACGCCGCCACGCGCGATCGGCTCGCCGCGGAGAACGTCGGCCGCGCGCGACTCATCCATGCGTCCACCCCGATCCACCTGCGCGACGGCGACAGCGGCGAACCGGTCCGGATCGTCGCGCGCGACGGCGACATCGGCGGCACGTGGTACCTGGCGAAACCGGCCGGCCTCGCTGCCGGCGGCGACATTCGCGACATCCTGTTCGACGGCCAGAACCTGCGCGCGGGCGATGTCACCTCCCTCGTTGCCCGCGGCGCCATCGCCTTCGGCACGAACCGCAATGCCGGCACCGGTGTGCAGGAGAACAATCCGGGAAGGATCGTGGTGTCCGGGCCCGGCCTGCTCGCGGTCCGGGCGGGCGGGGACATCGATCTCGGCAACGCCCAGGGCATCGTGACGCGCGGCAACGTGCAGAACCCGTTCCTCGATCCGCGTGGCGCGGACATCTCGCTGCAGGCCGGCGCCTCGGGCAACGCCGATCTCGACGCGTTCGCGTCGGCGTACCTCGATCCCGCCGGAGCCTCGCCGACGTCCCGCGCCGAACACGGTGCGGCGCTCACCGCCTGGGTGCAGCGGAGCACCGGCGTCGCTCCCGACACGCCCGAGGATGCCTACGCGCGATTCACGACCCTGCCGGTCGCGGTCCGCCGTGCCTTCCTGGAGCGCGTGTTCTTTCTCGAACTGAAGCGAGCCGGCGAAGGAGTTGCGTCGCTCGGCCGCGATGCGTACGACCGCGGCTATCGGGCGATCGAGACGCTGTTCGGTCCGGACGGCGTGCAGCGCGGCAACCTCAGCCTGCTGTTCAGCCAGATCAAGACCGAATCCGGTGGCGACATCCACCTGTTCGTGCCGGGGGGGCAGGTCAATGCCGGGCAGACGACACCGCCCTCCGAATCCGGCTCCACCAAGGATGCGTCGCAGCTGGGGATCATCGCGCAGGACGTCGGTGCCGTTCGCGCGTTCGTCCGCGGTGCCCCGGCGGCGGGCGCGCTTCCCGCCGTCCGGGGGGACTTCGCGGTCAACGAATCGCGCGTCTTCACCTTGCGCGGCGGCGACATCCTGATCTGGTCGTCGGACGGGGACATCGATGCGGGGCGCGGCGCCAAGACGGCGGTTTCGGCGCCGCCGCCGATCCTCGTCACGGACGCCAACGGCAATACCGTGTTCAAGTTCCAGTCCGTGAGCGGCAGCGGCATCCGGTCGATCCTGACGGACACGAGCATCGTTCCGGGCGACGTGGACCTGATCGCTCCGCGCGGGACCGTCGACGCCGGTGACGCGGGCATCGGCGCCGCCGGCCGCATCACGATCGCCGCGCAGTTCGTGAAGGGCGCGGACAACATCGCGGGCGTCGGCGGGATCACCGGTGTGGCGGTGGACAACAGCGCGTCGCTCGGCGCGTCGCTCGCCAGCGTCGCCGGCACCTCGTCGAGTGACGCCTCGCGGTCGACGGACCGGGCGACACAGTCGATGGCCGGCTCGGCACAGGCGGTGGCCGGTACCCGCGGCCTGCCCTCGTTCATCAACGTCGAGGTGATCGGTTTCGGACCGGCCCGCTGAGATGGACCGATGGCATCAACGTGTTGTCACGGGATCTTCAATTGCCTGCAACACGGCATGTCGAGAATCGCGGGCATCCCCTCACCGCGATGCCCGAGACCCGATGATGAACCGACTGATGTGCGCGCTGCTCGCACTGGCCTGCCTCGTGCCGTCACTGGCCGCTGCGTGGTGGAACCCCGACTGGACGTCGCGCCGCAAGGTGACGCTCGACACGTCCGCGAAGGGGGCCGGCCTCGTGGAGCCCCTGTCCCAGGTGCCGGTCCTGATCCGCCTGCATACGGGCAACTTCCCGTTCGCCGAGGCGGACGTGGATGGCAAGGATCTGCGCTTCGTCGCCGAGGACGACAGGACGCCGCTCAAGTTCCATGTCGAGAAGTTCGATGCGGCCAACGAACTGGCCCTGATCTGGGTGCAGGTGCCGAAACTGGTGCCCGGCAATGCGGAGCAGCACGTCTGGCTCTACTTCGGTAACGACAAGGCTCCCGCCGGCGGAGACGCCAGGGGCACCTATGACGCGGGTCACACGCTCGTCCTTCACTTCGGCGAGGCGGACGGGAGGTTTCAGGACAGCACTGCGTACGCCCACGGAGTCTCCGCCGCCGGCGCGAAACCCGGCGCTGCGGGGGTGGCCGACGGGGCCGTGGCGCTCGACGGGACGGGGCGTCTGTCGTTCGGGATGGCACCGGCGCTGAAGCAGTCGAGCGCCGGCCTCACGTTCTCCGCCTGGGTGAAGTTCGCCGATCCCGACCAGACCGCGATGCTCTACGGCGTCGAGGGCGCTGCCGCCGGCGCACAGCTTCAGTACGTCCGGGGCAGGCTGCAGGCCCGTGTCTCCGGGGTGGATCTGCCCCCCGCGGACCTCGCCGCGGGCGGGTGGCACCACGTCGCACTCTCCGTCGGCGAACGGGCCGTGCTCTTCGTCGATGGCAAGGCCGTCGCCGATGCTGCGGCCAAGGCCGGCGACGTGGCGGGCGATGTCGTCGTCGCCGCGGGCTTCAGGGGTGAGCTGGATGAACTGCAGCTGGCGAACGTCGCCCGAGGGGCCGGCTGGATCGCCGCCGCGGCCGCGTCGCAGGGCGAAGCGGCCTCGCTCGTGAGGGTCTCCGCGGAATCCGAATCCGACGGGGGCGAAGGGGCCTCGTACTTCCGCATCCTGCTGGGCGCCGTCACGCTCGATGGCTGGGTCGTGATCGCGATCCTGATGGTGATGATGGTCGTCAGCGTCGCGGTGATGATCTCGAAGAGTGTCCTGCTGGCCCGCACGGACGGTGCGAACAGGGTGTTCCAGGCGCGCTTCGCGGAGTCCGGGGATCTGCTCGCGGCCGAGGGCGACGCGAAGGCACGCAGGCACTCGACGCTGTTCCGCGTCCACGAGACGGCCGTGCGGGAGCTGCGCAAGCGCGTCGATCCCGAGCGCGGTGCCGTCGCGGTGTCGGCCAAGGCGATCGATGCGATCCGGGCGAGCCTCGATGCGACCGTCGTGCGCGAGAACGCGAAGCTGAACAACCGCATGGTGCTGCTCACGATCGCGATCTCCGGCGGCCCGTTTCTCGGCCTGCTCGGCACCGTGGTGGGCGTGATGATCACCTTCGCCGCCATCGCTGCCGTCGGGGACGTCAACGTCAACTCGATCGCGCCGGGCATCGCCGCAGCCCTCGTGGCGACCGTCGCCGGTCTCGGGGTCGCGATCCCCGCGCTGTTCGGCTACAACTATCTCGCGAGCCGCATCAAGAACATCTCGGCGGACATGCAGGTCTTCACCGACGAGCTGGTGAGCCGCATCGCCGAGCAGTACGCGGACTGAGACCGTCATGTCCGCCAAGGTCCAGGACGGCAACGAACCGTACGACGAGATCAACGTCACGCCGATGCTCGATCTCGCGTACGTGCTGCTCGTCATCTTCATCATCATGACCACGGCGTCCGTGCAGGGCATCAAGGTCGATCTGCCCAAGGCGTCGAACACGCCCAGCCTCGCCAAGCCGACGACCAAGGCGATCACGGTGCGCGAGGACGGACAGGTGTTCCTCGACACGTATCCCGTGACGATCGCGGAGCTGGAACAGCGTCTCACCCAGTTCAAGGCGGCCACGCCGGAGTTCCCGGTCGTGATCAAGGGCGATGCCCGCGTGCAGTACGAGAAGGTGATCGAGGTGCTGGACCTGTGCGGGCGGCTCGACATCACGCAGCTCGGCCTGGTCACGCAGCGACTCGTGAAGTGATGCGATGAAGACCCTGCGCATCGCCCTCATCGCCGCCGGCCTGCTGCTGGCCGCCGGCGCGGTCTACGCGATGGTGGCGTATCTGATGCACCCGGCGAAGGTCGTCCGGCCGAAGGTCCAGAACATCGCGGTGCTGCGGCAGGCGGCACCGCCTCCGCCGCCCAAGCCCGAGGAAAAGCCGCCCGAGCCGGAGATCAGGAAGGAGGAGGTGAAGCTTCCGGATCCCGACCCGGCGCCGAAGGAGGCTGCCGACGAACCGCCTCCTGCCCAGGACCTGGGCGTCGATGCGCAGGGCGGTGCCGGCGGCGACAGCTTCGGACTCGTCGGTCGTCCGGGCGGCCGGGACATCACGACCATCGGAGCGGCGGGGGACGGCTCGGGCAAGTCGCGCTTCGCGCTCTTCACGCAGCTCATCCAGGCGCATCTGCAGGAGGAGTTCGCAAAGAACAAGCGCCTGCGCGACGCCGACTATCGGGTGCAGGTGCGCGTGTGGTTTGCACTGGACGGTCGCATCGATCGCTTCGAGATCGCATCGAGCACCGGCAATGCGGAGATCGACGAATCGCTCCGGGTCGCGCTGACCGCGATGCCGCCCCTGAAGGAAACCCTCCCGGCCGACATGCCGCAGCCGGTGCGATTGCGCGTCACCGCGCGAGGCGCCGGCTGACGGCTCCCGATTCCACACACGAGACCTCATGAAGATGCGATTCCTGCTGCTCGGGACGGCGCTGGCCCTGCCTGCGCCCGGCGTTCTCGCGCAGATCCCGGCCGACGTCAAACCGCCAACCCAGCGCCCCGTGGCGAAGAAGAAGCCGGTGAGGACGACCGTGCCGACGATCCCGGCGGCGTCACCGACGGTGGTGTCCGCGACGGACGCCGCGCCCCACGCGACCCGGGAGCGCCGGTCGTTCGAACAGCTTCGCGACACGACACTCGCGCTGATTCGACTCATGGTGCAGGAGGGCGTGCTGTCGAAGGAGAAGGCGTCGCGGCTGCTCGGCGAGGCCCAGGCGAAGGCGATCGAGGACGTCGCGGCCCCGGCCCCGAAGGCGGCGATCGCAGCGGTCGACGGCTTGCCAAGCGCTCAGGCGACCGCCCCCGCGAACGCCGAGGAGCCGCCGAAGGATGATGCTGCACGCCATCGCAGGCGGGCGCAGACGGTACGCGTCCCGTACGTCCCGGAATCGGTGAAGGGCGAGATCCGCGACCAGATCAAGCAGGAGGTCCTCGCCCAGGCGAAGGCCGAGCGCTGGGCCGAGCCGAACGCGCTGCCCGAGTGGCTGGACCGGATCGCCTGGGACGGCGACCTGCGCCTGCGCTACGAGGGGCGGACGTATGCGCCTGACAACACACCGGCAGTGAACTACAACACGATTGCCGGCGCGAATCTCCCGAACACGCGGACGGACGAGGGACTGTGGCGATACCGGATGCGGCTGGGCGTGATCGCGCGGTCCAGCGACGCGTTCAGCGTCGGGGTCCGGCTGACGACCGGTCGGCTCGACAGCCCGGTCTCCACCAACAGCACGCTCGGGCGCGGATTCCAGGCGGACCAGATCGTGCTGGATCGCGCCTACGGCCGCTGGGATCCGTCGGAGCGCTGGAGCGTCATGGGCGGCCGCGTTCCCAATCCCTGGTTCTGGCCCACCGATCTGGTCTGGGACGAGGACCTCAACTTCGACGGAGTCGCGGGGACATTCCGTCCGCGCTTCTCCGAAGCCGCCGCGGGATTCGGGACCGTCGGCGTCTTCCCGCTGGAGATCAACACGCCGTCGCCGACCTCGCCCGGCGCGGCCGGCAAGTGGCTGTACGGTGCCCAGGGGGGCATCGAGTGGCAGCCGGGCGACGGCTGGCGGGTGAGGCTGGCCGCGGGTCTCTTCGACTATCGCAATGTGGAGGGACGTCCGAACCGCGACGCGTCGTTCATCAACGCCAATGACTGGACGGCGCCGCGTTTTCGCCAGAAGGGCAATTCGGTCGTCGACCTGCGCTTCGATCAATCGACCCCGGCCGCGTTCTCCGACTACGGGCTCGCATCGCGCTTCAAGATCGTCAACCTGTCGGCCGAGATCGACCTGGCACGCTGGGACCCGCTGTTCGTCAAGCTGAGCGGCGACTATGTCCGCAACATCGGCTTCGACCGGGCCGAGATCCTCCGGCGGACGGGACTCCTGATCGAGCCGCGCGTCTCCGGCTACCAGGCCCGGTTGACGGTGGGCCGCGAGGCCGTGCGCGGTCGCGGCGACTGGCAGGCGTTCGTGGGCTATCGCTACGTCGAGCGGGACGCGGTCGTGGACGCCTTCACGGATTCGGATTTCCGGCTCGGCGGCACCGACGGCAAGGGCTACACCATCGGAGCGCTGGTCGGCGTGGACAAGAACGTGACGGCCCGGTTGCGCTACCTGTCGAGCAGTCCGATCAGCGGGCCGGCGTCGGGGATCGGACCCGACCTGCGCCTGCCGCTCGAGATCGACGTGCTCCAGGCCGACCTCAACCTGCGGTTCTGACCATGCACCGGTCCGTGTTCGTTCTGCTCGTGCTTCTCGCCCTCCTGACGCCGATCGAGACGGTGCTCGGTCAGTCACCGGACAGACAGGCGAATCGCGAGCGGGAGTTGTTGCGGCGAGCGCAGGCTGCGCAGAAGCAGGCCGAGGAGGCGCGTGCGGCCATGGCCGACGAGAAGACCCGACTCGAAGGCCAGGTGAAAGCACTGGCGGCGAAGGACGGTGAAGCGAAGGGTCTGGTCGCCCGAGAGCGTCGCCGGTCGGCCGACCTGCAGAAGGTGGCCGACGCCGCGACGCGCGAACGGGATCAGGCAGCGAAGGAGAAGTCGGCGTTCTCCTCGCGGCTGGTGCAGACCGAAGCGAAGCTTGCCGAGACCCTGGCAGTCCTCGCGCGAATCGAGGGACGTCTCGCCGCCGCCGAGGCAGATCTGACGGCACGGACGGCATCCCTCGGCCGGCTCGAGTCGGGGCTCGAGGTCTGCCGGCAACGCAACGGTCAGTTGGGCGACATCCTGACCGACCTGATGTCGAAGTATCGAACGATCGGCGTCTGGGACGTCCTCAAGCGGCGCGAGCCCTTCACGGGACTGGAGCAGTCCCGGGTGGAAGCCCTGCTCGAGTCGGTGCGGGATCGCGCCGACGGGGCGCGGATGACCGGGCCGCAGTAGCCCGGCCAAGCCCGCAATGGGCAAGGCCTCTGACATAATCCGCCGGTCCGGCGATTGCTTTCTCGGTCCCCATGCCTTCATTCCTGTCCCAGCCCGCTGCGGCACGGGTGGTCCCGTTTGCCCTGTTCATCGCGTTCCTGGCACTCAACAGCCTTCTCGGCGACGCGTCGGGCATCGACACCCGCTGGCTGTATCCCGTCCGCACCATCGTCGTGGGACTCGCGCTGCTGATCTTCTGGAAGCGCTACGACGAGCTGCGAGGCACCTTTCGCATGCCGGGCGGACTGTGGGCGCTGGCGATCGTCGTGGGGCTCGCGGTGTTTGCGCTGTGGGTGAATCTCGACGCGCGCTGGATGCTGATGGGCGAGCCCGGCAAGGGCTACGATCCGAGGGACGGCGGGCAGATCAACCTGGTGCTCGCCCTCTTCCGTGTGCTCGGCGCCTCTGTCGTGGTGCCGATCATGGAGGAGCTGTTCTGGCGCTCGTTCGTCATGCGCTGGATCGACAATCCGCGCTTTCTCGACGTGGAGGCGACCGCGGCGACCTGGAAGGCCGTGCTGATCTCGTCGGCCGTCTTCGGTGTCGAACACAACGAATGGTTCGCCGGGATCGTCGCCGGGCTCGCCTATGCCTGGCTGTACCGCCTCACCGGCAACCTCCGGGTGCCGATCGTCTCCCACGCCGTCACGAACGGCCTGCTCGGGCTCTGGGTACTGACCACCGGCGCCTGGCACTACTGGTAACTCACACGGACCCCATCATGAGCCGAGTCATCCGTCCTGGACGTCCCCTGCTGGGCATCGCGCTTGCCCTCGGGTGTTCCGCCGCCTTCGCACTGCAGGGTGACCGCATCCGTCCCTCGGCTGCGCTCAACTACACGTATTTCGACAACGTCTACTACCTCGACGATCGGTTGAATGCGTCGCAGCTGGCGATCATCAAGAACGGCCAGAAGAGCGATCAGGTGCTCGGCGTCAGGCTGGGGCTGGACGTCGACCACTACTATCAGCGTCAGACGTTCGCGCTGCGGTCGCAGATCACGGACAACCGCCACATGACGTACGACCAGCTCAACTATGTCGCCTACAACGCGCGCGGCGTCTGGACCTGGGTCGCGGGGACCCGCTATGACGGCGACCTCGGTCTGGAGAAGACGCAGGTCGCATCGACGCTCTACGATTTCCGCACCACCGATCGGACCGTGCGCAACCTCCGGGACCAGACGAGTTTCTTCGGCAGCGGCATGGTCAAGATGACGGCCGACTGGAAGCTGCGCGGCGCGCTCCGCTACAACAACATCGACAACAGCCTCTCCCGTTTCAATTCGCAGGACCGCCAGGAATGGGTCGCCGAAGCGGGATCGCGCTACTACAGCAAGGGCTCCGACGACTACCTCGGTCTCAATTTCCGCTACGTGGACGGCCGCTTTCCCAACCGGGAAGTGGTGAACACGTCGACGGTCGACAACGGCTTTCATCAGTACACCCTCGAAGGGCAGGTCGACTATCAGTACACGGGCCTGACGCGGATTTCCGGCAGCCTGGGCTATACGACGCGTCAACAGCGGCAGCTCTCGCAGCGGAACTTCTCCGGTATCACGGGCCGCCTCACGGGCACCTACGCCCTGTCCTCCAAGACATCGCTCACGGGCGCGGTGTTTCGCGAGATCGGCTCCTGGGAAGACATCACCGCCAACTACATCGTGACGACCGGTCTGTCGCTGGGCGTTTCGCAAGGGTTGACCGAGAAGCTCAGCGCACAGCTGTCGGCGTCGGCCCGGCATCGATCCTTCCAGGGCGATCCGCTGGCCGTCGCGTCGGTGCTGCCGAAGCGAGCCGACCGTCTCAATTCCTACAGTGCTTCCCTGATCTGGACGCCCACGCGGCTCACCCGGTTCGACCTGTCGTTGTCGTACGACACGCGCGACGCCAACGATGCCTGGGCACTGGTGGGATTCGGCTCCTTCAACAACTTCAACGTCATCACGCTGTTCGGGCAGGCGCAGATCACGTTCTGACGGTCTGCCGCGCTGCCGGTCCGGCCGGCGTGGCGGTGGGCGGCGACGCGCCGTCCGGGTGATCCAGTCGCCACGCTGCTCGCCGGAGCCGTACCGTGGGCGCCACGAACGGTGTCAGCCGATCGATGTAGTCGGCCCAGTTCTCCTCGTCCGGCGATGGGGGCTCAGTCCGGGACTGCATGGTCGATCTCCTGATGACGGTGGGCGGTGTGCGGGTCGTCGGCGCGGCAGGCGGCGCTCCTGCGGTGCCGACCCGATCCGCAGCCGGCGATGAGCAGCAGGGCGGACCGGATGACGCCCGCTTCGTCCTTCGAGGCGGTGCCGCCCGCCTCCCGCAGAAGCGACTCGACCGCGCGCAGAATCGTGAGCCCCAGTCGGTACAGCCGACGGACATCCGCTTCGTCGCGAGGAGCGAGATCCAGCACGGTCTCGATGCCCCCGTCCCGCAGCGTCGCCACCACGGAGACGCCGAGCGCCGGCCACATCATTGCGATGGGCGTCCGCGGATTCACCGAAACCTGCACGTCATGGCGACGGACCATGCCGAGCCGCCACTTCTCGTAGTCCGTCAGCGGCAATGCCGGCAGTCCCCGTAACGACATCCGCTGCATGAGTTCGGACACGCCCCGCCGGCCCAAGGTCCGCCACAGGCTTCCAGGGGGCAGGGCCCGCAGATCGGCCAGCGACTCGACCCCCACCCGGGCGAGTCTCGCGAGCGTCGAACGACCCAGGCCGAGCCCCGCCAAGGCCGGACCGTCGTCGACGTTCCGGCCCAGGGGTGATGGCGCGCGATCTTCGACATGCCCCGTCGCCGGACCGGGCGGGCGCGCTGCAGGAGTCGGTGACACCGAAGGCATGTTGCAGTGACAATCGCGATCGATTCCGGAGTCTCGCGGCGGCCTGTTGCGTCCGCGTGACTTCGTCCGTCCCCTGCCGTGAGTCGATCGGATGCATGCCGCCCGGTCGGTCCAAGGGCGTCCCGCCGGGAGAAGGAGAGTTCACCGTGCCACGCTTTGCCGCCAATCTGCACTACCTGTTCACCGAACTGCCGTTTCCGGAACGCTTCCGCGCCGCCGCCGACGCCGGATTCCGCGGGGTCGAGTTCCAGGTGCCCTATGACCACGATCCGCAGGACCTGCGACGCCGGCTGGACGAGAACGACCTGACCATGGTGTTGTTCGATGCGCCCATGGGGGACTGGAACGCGGGCGATCGCGGGCTCGCGTGCCTGCCTGGCCGCCGCGACGAGTTCCGCGCCAGTCTGGATCGCGTGGTCGCCTACGGGACGGCACTGTCCTGCGACACCGTGCACGTCATGGCCGGCGTCGTCGGTCCGGACGACGTGTACGCCGAATGCGAGCGTACGTATGTCGAGAACATCCGGCACGCGGCGGCATTCCTGGCGCCGCACGGGATTGCCGTCGTGATCGAACCGATCAATCCGCGCTTCGGACTGGTTTCCGGCGGCGCGGCCTACACGACGGAAGGCATGCACGGCTACTTCCTGAATCGCTCGGACCAGGCGGCCCGGCTTCTGGACGCGATCGATCATGCGAACGCCTGGCTGCATCTGGACTGCTACCACATGCAGATCCTCGAAGGGAATCTCGCCGAGACGCTGAGGCGCCACGCGGGTCGGCTGCGGCACCTCCAGATCGCCGGGGTGCCGGGTCGGCACGAACCGGATGTGGGCGAGATCCACTATCCCTATCTGTTCGATCTGCTCGACGACATCGGCTACACGGGCTGGGTGGGGTGCGAATACCGGCCGCGCGGTGCCACCCGCGACGGGCTCGGATGGGCGGCACGCTACGGCATCCGAGGCAGCTGAATCGCTGCGGGCGCCGCGTCGGTCAGGGGAGCCGCGTGGCGAAATCCCGGGCAGCGTGCTCGGCGATGGCGCGGAGCGTCACGGCCCGTTCCCGGCTCGTCTCCACCGAGACGGTGAGCTCGTCGATGCCCTCCCACGCGACCGCGCCGGCATGCGCGTCCCAGATCTGCAGGAACAGCCGCATGTGGGCGTACTGGGTCTGGAGAATCGACAGGCCGAGAATGCCCAGCCGGCTCTTGGACCCCTGTTCGAAGTGCGCGAGCTTGAGTTGCGCCAGGAACCGCGTGGCCGTCACGTGCGAGATCCGGTGCAGGGTCTCCCGGTCGAACACGCCGGTCAGGCGGTAGCGTTCGTAGAGGCCCTGGTAGTCCCCGGTCAGGCCGTCGGCATTCAACAGCGACAGCACCTCGGGCAGCGGCACGAGGCGCAGGTCGCGGCGCGCTTCCGCGAGCCGCGACGTGAACAGCAGGGCGAGCGTCTGCCGATCTTCCTCCTGACCCGTGACTGTCGATGGCGTCAGGAAGGCGAGGCCGTCGCGGGCGAGCGCGCCCGGGTCGATCCGGTTCGCGCGGACCTCCGGCAGCGAATAGTGCTGGGGGGCGAAGGTGCAGGCCTCGAGGAATCCCGCCAGGGCGCACGAGACCGCCGAACGCATCCACCCGCGCCGGCCTTGGTCGGGTTCATCGCACACCGGCGGCGACGTGCGATCAGACGGGAATGCCGGCGACACGATAGATGGATTCCATGAGCGTGAGGGTCCGGAGGTTGTCGAGGCGGTCGGTCTGGAACGGCTCGCCGGTCCGCAGGCCGTGGACGAAGTCGCGCACGGCCTCGATGAAGCAGATCGGATAGTTCTTCTCGAGATCGAAGGCGACGGCCGACGCCGGCTGCCCTTCGAGATGGAGGCGGTCGCGATCGTAGACGACGGTCCCGCGGTCGCCCATGACCTCGAACCGGTCGACGGGCAGCGGGGGATGGCCCGGCGCCGAGATGTTGCCGTCCAGGACCACCGTCATGTCGTCCCGGCCGGACAGGAGGACTGTCGCAACGTCCTCGCCGGCAAGCTCGGGGTTCACGCGCCCGAGTCTCGCCGCCTTCACCTCGAGCGGCCCGAGCAGCACCCGCATCACGTCCAGCTGGTGGATCAGCACCTCGAAGACGAGCAGGCGCGGGAACGCGCGCAGATACGGTTGCCGCTTCAGCAATGGCGGCTCGGTACCGTCCGCGGTGAAGCACGACGCGGATCGCACGACCATGCGCGCGTGCCGGATGCGGCCGATCCGCCCGGATTCCAGCCACTGACGCATCTGCACGTAGTGCGGCCGGTACCGATAGTTCTCGTGGACCATGAACCGCACCCGATCGCCCACGTCGTCGATGAGGGCCTGCGCCTCGGCGACCGTCGCGCACAGCGGCTTCTGGCTGCAGACGTGGACGCCCGCGGCGGCCGCGAGCCGCGTGAGCGGCGCATGGGTGCCGACCGGGGTGATGATGTCCACGGCGTCGAGCGACTCCCGCGCCAGCATCTCCTCGAAATCCGCGTACACGCGGGCAAACCCGAACTCGCGGGCGCGGGCTTCCGCTTTGGCCCGGTCGGGATCGCAGATGGCCACCCGGTCGATGTTGTCGACGGCCTGCCACCCCATCAGGTGGTACTGGCTGATGGCTCCGGCACCGGCAACGCCGATGCGCAGCCGCTTGCCGCCGAGTCCTTTCACGGGCGGCCGCCGATGGGGCAGGGGTAGGTGGCGGTCAGCGCGCGCCGGACGCTCAGCGCGCCGTTGTCGTCCCACGTGTCCCGATGGGTCTCCATCCAGCCGAGGATGGCGGGGAGCATGGACCGCGCGCTCTGGCGGTCCGGAAGGCAGACCTCTCCCTCGGGAATCGAATCGTGGACCCCCGAGACGAAGCCGAGGACGAGGGTCGTGTCCTTGAACGACCCGCCTTGCTTCACCGCTTCCTTCAGCCACGCCATGAGCTGGGCGTTCGAGACGAACTCGGCCCGGGCCGGGGCGCACAGGGCGACGAGGAGAAGGAGAGGGAGGATCCGTGCCCGTTTCAAGCGCCCGGCAATGCAGGCGCCAACGGCGGCACCTCGACCCGATGCATCTGCCGTGCGCACGGGTCGCCGGACGCGGGCGGGTCTGAAGGGTCGGAACAGGTGGTGCGGCACGGGTGTCATGGCAAGGCGTCGGGGAGCGCCGGAGTGTATCGCACGAGCATTTGCCGCACCCCGGCGGGTTTTTCATTTCTCTCACTTGCGCTCGGGCGCGGACTACTGCACTCTTGCGCGCCGCGAATTCGGACGCATGGGTTTTGGACCTTATGGAACGGAAATCGAGCAAGAAGCCCCTCACCGAGGCTCAGATCCTGGCAGCGCCTGCCAAGGACTACATGAACGACGACCAGCTCGCCTTCTTCCGTGAGCGCCTGCTCCATCTCAAGAAGGAGTTGCTGGACAATGTCCGCGACACGAGTGAGCACTTGCGGGAAACCGAGGCCACCAGCGACGTCTCGGACCGGGCCACCCAGGAAGAGGAGCAGGCCCTCGAACTGAGAACCCGCGACCGCGAACGCAAGCTCCTGAAGAAGATCGAGGAAGCCCTCGCCCGCATCGACGAAGGTGCCTACGGCTACTGCGCGGAGAGCGGCGAGCCCATCGGGATCCGGCGCCTGCTGGCACGTCCGACCGCCACCCTGAGCATCGAAGCCCAGGAACGGCGGGAGCGCATGCAGCGGATGTACGGCGACTGACCGTTCGTCTCCCTCCGACGACCGACCCGGGACTTCCTCCCCTCTCCCTCCGGAATGCAGACCGCGTCCTCGTCCTACGGACTTTGGGCCTTTCTGGCGCAGACGGGGATCATCGGCCTGGCGGTGGCCTTGCTGCTCGTGGCGATGTCGGTCGCGAGCTGGGCCGTGATTCTCTCCAAGGTCTTCCGCGCCGCACGGATCCGCAATCGCGCGCGACGCCTCACCGAAGCCTTCTGGAACAGCAGCAACCTGCGACGGGCCGTCGACGACATGCGCGTCGACGCCGACAATCCGTTCGTCCTGCTGGCCAGCGCCGGCGTGAACGCTGCGGCTCATCATCAGCGGCATCAGGCCGGGCGGCTCGGGGACGTCATGCCGTTGTCCGAGTTCGTCACGCGGGCGCTGCGCCAGGGCATCAACGCCGCGCAGGCGCGACTCGAATCCGGGTTGTCGCTCCTGGCGTCCGTGGGAAGCACCGCGCCCTTCGTCGGTCTCTTCGGCACGGTCTGGGGCATCTACCACGCACTGATCGGGATCAGTGATTCCGGGCAGGCGTCCATCGACAAGGTTGCCGGGCCGGTCGGCGAGGCGCTCATCATGACGGCGCTCGGCCTGGCGGTCGCCATTCCCGCCGTCCTGGGCTACAACGCATTGACGCGGCTGAACCGCCTCATCCTCGCGGAACTGGATGCCTTCGCGCACGACCTCCACGCCTATCTCGCCACCGGCGCCCGGGTGGACGGTTCGGCGGCGGGCACCCAGGAGACTCCTGTCGCGGCGCGCCCGCGCACGGCCTGACGCCGCCATGGCCTTCGGCAGTTTCGGCAGTGGCGGCGACGCCCCCCAACCCCAGCCGATGGCGGAGATCAACACGACGCCGCTGGTGGACGTGATGCTGGTCCTGCTGATCATCTTCATCGTGACGGCCCCGCTGCTGACGCACGGCATCCGGATCGACCTGCCCAAGGCGTCCAGCAGTGCCAGCCCGGAGAAACCCGAGACCGTGACGCTGTCCCTCGATGCGCAGGGCAAGGTGTTCTGGAACGACGCGCCCCTGACAGAAGCCGAACTCCCCGCCGCGCTGGCGCGAGCCGCCGGCCAGGATCCGCAGCCGGAGTTGCAGATCCGGGCGGATCTGAACACCCGCTATCAGCGCCTGGCGGAAATCATGTCGGCGGCGCGGCGGGCCGGGCTCACGAAGCTCGGCTTCGTCACCGACCCCAACCTGCCCGCCACCGCGTCAGGACGCTGACCGGCGCCGACGGGTCGCGATGCTCTCGCCGCTCGCATTGACCGGACGCACGCGGGACCACGTGGTGGCACTCGATGCCCCGAAGACGGTGATGCATGCCGACACCGTGCCGGCATACCTGGCGATGCGGGCGGCGGCGGCCCGGTCCGGTATCGATCTCGTCCCGGCCAGCGCGTTCCGCGACTTCGATTCGCAACTGGCCCTCTGGAACGCCAAATTCCGCGGAGAACGTCCGCTCCTCGACGCGGCAGGCGCGGTCGTCCCACGGACCGGGCTGGACGACGAGACCGTCATCGACCTGATCCTGCGCTGGTCCGCCGTGCCGGGCGCGAGCCGCCATCACTGGGGCAGCGATCTCGATCTCGTCGATGCTGCCGCCATCGGTCCCGGCTACCGGGTGCAACTGGTCCCCGCCGAGTATTCGGAGCGCGGACCTTTCGGTCCCCTGGCCGTCTGGCTCGAAGCGAACGCGGCCGGCTTCGGCTTCTTCCGACCCTATCGCGAGGATCTCGGCGGTGTGCAGCCGGAACCCTGGCACTGGAGTCATGCGCCCGTGTCGGTGCCGGCCTTGCAGGCGATGTCGCCGGCTCTGCTCGCCGAGGCGCTCGCCGAGGCGCCGATCGAGGGCAAGTCCTGCCTCCTGGATCGCATCGGGCGGATCTACCGCTCGCATGTCGCGGCCGTGGCCTCGGCGCCGGCTGCGACGCTGGCCTGAAGAGCGCCTCGATCGATGCCCGACGCGTCCGATCACTCGCGACAACTGAGCCGGCTCCACGAGCGTCTCGCCGCCAACGTGGGGCGGGTGGTGCTCGGCCAGGACGATGTCGTGCGCAAGCTCGTTGCCGTGCTGATCGCGGGGGGGCATGTCCTGCTGGAGGATGTGCCGGGCACCGGCAAGACCACGCTGGCCAAGGCGCTGGCGCGTTCGCTCGATGCGGACTTCAAGCGCATCCAGTTCACGCCGGATCTCCTGCCCTCCGACATCCTCGGGGTGTCCGTGTTCGATCCGCGCACCCAGGGATTCGGCTTCCATCCCGGACCGGTGTTCACGAACGTGCTGCTCGCGGACGAGATCAATCGCGCGAGCCCGCGCACGCAGTCGGCGCTGCTCGAAGCGATGGGCGAAAGTCAGGTCAGCATCGACGGCGAACGCCACGCGCTGGACGGCATGTTCTTCGTGATCGCGACGCAGAATCCCGTGGAGTTCCACGGCACCTATCCGCTGCCCGAAGCGCAGATGGATCGCTTCGCCGTCCGGCTGTCGCTCGGCTACCTCTCGCCGGAGCAGGAGGTTGCGCTGCTCACCGCGCAGCACGACGGGCACCCGCTCGATGCGCTGGGTGCCGTGGCGTCCCGGGAAGACATTGCCGACGCCCGTCGCGCGCTCCCGCACATCCGCGTCTCGGATGCCATCCGGCGCTACGTGGTCGACCTGGTGCGTGCGACGCGTACGGCGGCGGGTGTGGCCCTGGGGGCCAGCCCTCGTGCGGCCCTCATCCTGATCCGCGTCGCCCAGGCGCTGGCGGCCTTTGACGGTCTTGCCTATGTGACGCCCGAGCAGGTCCAGTCCGTGGCTGTCGTGACCCTCGCTCACCGTCTGGTGCTGGAGCGCGAGCGGCAGTTGGCGGGCGACTCCGCCAACGCGCTCGTCCGCGCGATCGTCGAGAGCCTGCCGGTCCCGGTGTGAGCGGCCTCGTCCGGTTCTTTCCGTCGCTGTACCGGTTGTCGCAATGGAGCGATCGCCGCTTCACGCCCGCCGGGAAGGTCGTGATGGGGGCGGCGCTCGCCGCCGCGGTCTTCGGCATCGACACGACCCGCAGCGCCTCGTATCAGGTGTTCGCCGTCGCGGCGGGGATGCTGATGGTCTCCTGGCTCCTGTCGTCGCGCTGGCGGCCGCGGATCACGGCTGTCAGACACGTTCCCTCGCACGCCATCGTCGGTGCCCGGGCGACCTACACGGTGTCGCTTTCGGCCGGTGCCGGTGGCGCGACCGCCCTGCAACTCCGCGATGAATTCGAGACCCGCTTTCCGGATGCCGCGCAGTTTCGGGCGGCAGGGCAGTGGCAGGACACCGCGACCAATGCATTCGACCGTCGTGTCGGCTTCCTGCGCTGGCTCTCGCTGACGGAACGGCTGCGCGGCGGAACGATTGCACCGGTGGCCTTGGCCTCGCTTCGTGCCTCTGCGTCCGTCGACGTCACGCTCGCCTTCTCGCCGACGAGGCGGGGCGTGATCCGGTTTGCCGCGCTGCGCCTGCTGCGTCCCGATCCGCTCGGGCTCGTGAACGCGACCTGGCGCGTGGGCCTGCCGCAGGATCTCGTCGTCCTGCCCCGGATCCACCCCGTCCCGCGGCTCGCGCTGCCGGGGACGCGTCGCCGCCACCGGGGCGAGAACCGCACCGTGCCGCAGGTCGGGGAGAGCCAGGAGTTCCTGCAGCTTCGCGACTACCGCGCGGGCGATCCGGTGCGCCGCATCCACTGGCCGTCGTCTGCGCGGGCGGGTCGTCTCGTCGTGAAGGAAACGGGGGAGGAGTTCTTTGCACGTCACGCTCTCGTGCTCGACACGTTCGCGGACGGCATCGGGGACGATGTGTTCGAGGCCGCGGTCAGCGTGGCAGCTTCGGTCGCGGGCGGCCTCGACCTGGGCGAAGCGTTTCTCGACCTGATGTTCGTCGACGATCGTGTCGTCACGGTGTCGGCCGGTCGACAGGGGGCCGTCCCGCTGTCGTTGCTGCGCGAACTCGCGTTCGTCTCCGCGGCTTCGCGTGGGTCTTTCGCCGACCTGCAAGCGCGCGTGCTTGCGCGCTCTCCGGAAATCTCCGCGTGCATTCACGTGTTCCTGTCGCTGGACGCTCCCCGCGCGGCGCTCGTCAAGGCGCTCGCTTCACGCGGCATCGTGCAGCTCGTGCTGGCGGTGGATTGCGACCCGTCGCGCCGCGATCTCGAGGGCGTCCCGGTGCACCCGGTCGACAGGGGTGACGTGGGTGCGTCGCTCGCCGCGTTGACGCAATGGCGTCCCTGAAGGCGGCGACCGGCCTCGTCGCCGCGGCACTGACGCTGTGGGCCGTCGCCACGGGGCAGTGGCTCGCGGGGGCGATCCTGATCCTCTGCCTGGAAGGCACGCGCGCCGTGCGAAGTCGCTGGGACTTCGACCGTCTCGAGTTCGAGCGGATCACCGATCTGACGACGATCGGCCTCGTGGTCTTCCTCGGTTGGCAATGGGTGTCCCTCCGCAACGCCGGCGATGCCGTGATGTCGACGCTGGTCTGGTCGCCGGCCTTCCTGGCCCCGCTCGTGATCCTGCAGCGTTTGAGCAGCCCGGGCGTCGTCCCGTTGTCGGCACTGTTCTGGTCCTTGCGCAAGCGGGCGGTCCGCGGTGAGCGCATCGGTTCCGTCGCCATCGATTCTCCCTACCTCTGCGTGTGCCTGCTGGCCGCGGCGTCGACGGCGCCGGCGGGCCGGTGGTTCCTGCCGGCCGTTGTCGCGGTGGCTGCGCCGGCGCTCTTCCAGGCCCGGCCTCGACCTCGGGCGGCGCTGCCCTGGGTCGCAGCGATGATCGGTGCGGTCGGCATCGCTGTCGCCCTCCAGGCCGGACTGGTCGCGATGCAGCAGCAAGTGGAGGCATGGGTGCTGGACTACCTGCGCCTCCGCCTCAGCGGACGCCATGATGCGACCCGCAGCCAGACGGCCATCGGCGACATCGGCGCACTCAAGCTGTCCGACAGCATCCTGTTTCGCGTGCAGACCCCGGGGCGCGGCGGCATCCGTCTGCGGGACGGCATCTTCGATACATTCAGTTATGACAGCTGGTTCTCGCGCGGGACGTCGACGCGCACGGGACAGACCGACGGGGAGTTCGGGTGGCGGCTGGGTCCCGGACAGCCGATCGAACGGGTGCGCATCGCCGCGTGGCTCGCCCGGGGGCAGGCGGTGCTGCCCGTGCCGGCGAACGCCGTCCGGCTGGACGGGCTGAACGTCGGGCAGGTCGACATCGACAGCTACGGGACGGTACGTGTGCGCCAGGGGCCGGACCTGGTGCGATTCCATGCGGAACTGGCCGCCACGGACACCACCTCGCAGGCACCGGGCGCGGCCGATCTCGCGGTGCCGCCGAGGCTCGCGGCGACGCTCGACGAATTTCTCGCCGAGGCTCGCGGGCAAACGGTAGGCGAGGCCGCTATTGCCAACGCGGTGTCCGCGTACCTGCGCGACCATTTCCAGTACACGACCCGCTTGTCCAGACTGCCGGGCGCGCGGCGCACGCTGGAGGCGTTCCTGCGATCGGAGCGGGAAGGTCATTGCGAGTACTTCGCGACAGCGGCTGCCCTGGTCCTGCGGCGAGCGGGCATTCCGACCCGGTACGTCACGGGCTACGTCGCGGACGAATGGAGCGATCTCGAGGATGCCTACGTGGTGCGGTCCCGGCATGGCCACGCCTGGACCCTCGCGTGGATAGACGGGCGCTGGACCGAGATCGATGCGACGCCGGCCGACTGGTTCGCCGGGGAAGCGAAGGCGCAGCCGACGGCGCGGGGCGTGCTGGATGCGCTGTCCTGGCTGCGGTTCCGCTGGTCGGCCTGGAATGCCGAAGCCACCCGCGACGATCGACCCAGCCTGTGGTGGCTGGCGGTCGTGGTCCCGCTGGCGGCATGGATCGTTCGCGGGGTCGTCCGGCGCAGTCGGCGGAGGGCCGATGCGACGCCGACCGGCGCGGCGCGAACGCCGGAGGTCACGCCGATCGCCCCCCTGCTCGAAGCGTTGGCGTGGTCGGGCCACTCTCGTGCCCCGTCGGTCTCGCCATTCCGATTCCTCATGGGCGTCGCGATGAGGGAAGGGAAGACCCGCGCCCGATGGGTCGATCTGGCGCGCCGCTATCGACGCTGGCGGTTCGATCCGACGTCCCGACGCGACGGCGACGAACGGGCGCTGGCACAGGACAGCGAGGCGCTTGCCGTCGAGGTCGGCCGACGCGGTCCGGGCGTCGACTGAGGGCGTTTACGAGGGTCGACGCGTAAACTCGACCCTCTCCCGTGTCCGAGGGACTCCCATGTCTCGCCGTCCCGAACTCGAATTGCTGTCGCCCGCCCGCGATGCCGACATCGGCATCGAGGCGATCAACCATGGCGCCGACGCCGTCTATATCGGCGGCCCGGCCTTCGGGGCCCGTGCGAATGCGGGCAATGGTGTTGCCGACATCGGCCGGCTATGCGATCACGCGCATCGGTTCGGGGCGCGGATCTTCGTCACGCTCAACACGATCCTCCGGGACGACGAACTGGCGCCCGCCGCCCGTCTCGTCGGGCAACTCTACGATGCCGGTGTCGACGCGCTCATCGTGCAGGACATGGGACTGCTCGAACTCGACCTCCCGCCGATCCAGCTGCACGCGAGCACGCAGACTGACATCCGCACGCCGGAGAAGGCGCGGTTTCTCCAGGGTGCCGGCTTCTCGCAGATGGTGCTCGCACGCGAACTCACGTTGCCGCAGATCCTGGCGATCTCGGCGGAGGTGACGGATGCGACCCTCGAGTTCTTCATCCACGGCGCACTTTGCGTCGCGTACAGCGGCCAGTGCTTCATCAGCCACGCGCACACGGGGCGCAGCGCCAATCGCGGCAACTGCTCGCAGGAGTGCCGGCTGCCCTACACCGTGAGTGATGCGCAGGGACGCGTCGTCGCCTACGAGCAGCACGTGCTGTCGCTCAAGGACAACGATCAGAGCGCCAACCTGCGTGCGTTGATCGGCGCCGGAATCCGCTCGTTCAAGATCGAAGGCCGCTACAAGGACATGGGCTACGTGAAGAACACGACCGCCCACTACCGGCAACTGATCGACGACATCCTGGAATCGGATGCGGGCGGACTTCGCCGTGCCTCGTCCGGCCGCTGCACGTTCCTGTTCACGCCCGATCCTTCACGGGACTTCAATCGCGGCGGCACGGACTACTTCGTGAACGGCCGTCAGGACGACATCGGCGCCTTCGGCTCACCCAAGCATGTCGGCATTCCGGTGGGGCATGTCACCCGCGTGACGACGGACGGATTCGAGATGGAGGCCACCTCCCCCGTCGTCAACGGGGACGGGCTGACGTACTTCAACCCGAAGCGCGAACTCACGGGGATGCTCGTCAACGTGGCGCAGTCCATCGGCAACGCCGGCGAGCACCGTTTCCGCATCCGGCCGAACGAGCCCATGGACGCTCTTCCCGGACTTCGCGTCGGCGTGCCGCTCAACCGCAATCGCGACCACGCTTGGGACCAGAAGCTCGCCCGCAAGTCGGCCGAGCGGCGCATCGGCATGGAGCTGCACTTTCGCGATACGGCCGACGGTTTCGCGCTCTCGGCGCGTGACGAGGACGGCAACGAAGCCCGGGCGACCGTCCTGCATGTTCACGAGCCGGCGCGATCGCCGGACGCGGTGACGGCCTCGCTGCAGGATCTGCTCCGACGACTGGGCAACACGATCTTCACTGCGGCGTCGGTGACGGTGGAACTGTCAGAGTCATGGTTCGTGCCCGCGTCCGTCGTGAACGGTATGAGGCGGGAGGTCGTCGAGCGCCTGGAGGCGGCCCGGCGCTCGGGCGTCCGGCGACCGGAGCGTGCCGGACCGGCGGACCCGCCCGTGCCGTACCCTGATGACACGTTGAGCTACCTCGCCAACGTGAGCAACGCGAAGGCGCGGGACTTCTACGCGCGCCATGGCGTCCGGATGATCGACGCCGCATACGAAGCGCACGAGCAGACGGGCGACGTCTCGCTGATGATCACGAAGCACTGCGTCCGGTTCTCGCTGAGCCTGTGCCCGAAGCAGGCCAAGGGCGTTCAAGGGGTCCAGGGACAAGTGCGTGCAGAACCCCTGACCCTCGTGCACGGAAACGACCGTCTGACGCTTCGATTCGACTGCAAGCCCTGCGAGATGCACGTCGTCGGTCGCATGCGCAAGAACGTTCTGCGCGATACACCGGCGATGCCGCTGACCTTCCACCCCACGCGACGAACCGCAGGCTGATCGGTGCCACGGCGCCGATCCGCCTGCGCGTTTCCGGCTACTGCGGCCGCTCCATCTTGCAGGTGGTCGGCAGGAAGGTGTCCTTGCCTTCCACCTTGCGGTCGACCCGGAAGCCGAGACCGGTCTTGTCGGCGTCGTACTTGACCGTCTTGCCGTCCAGCTTGGCGAATGTCGTCACGAACAGCGGCTGGATGAGCTGGTGGTTGTCGGCGCGCATCGAGATCTCGCCCGTGTCGGTCATCATCTTCATTCCCTCGAGCGCCCGGGCCACCGGGAGCGGGTCGGCCGACTTGGCGCGCTCCATGGCCTTCGTGAGCATCTCGAGCAGGTTGAACGGACCGTTGAACCAGTAGTCGTCGGGGGCGCTCGGATAGCGTTCGCGGTAGGCGGCCACCATCTTCGCCGCGTGCGGCGTATTCACGTTCGGCGCCCATAAGCCGGCGGTCTTCACGTGACCGACCCCGGACTCCCCGATGGACGGTGGTGTGCCGACGACGCCGCCGTAGTACGTATAGAAATCCACCTTCAACCCGGCCTCCTTGGACGCTTTCACGAGCAGGGCCAGATCGTTCCCCCAATTGCCGGTGATCACGGCCGTCGCCCCGGTGGCGGCGATCTTCGACACGTAGGGAGCGAAATCCTTGACCTTCCCGAGCGGGTGCAGGTCGTCGCCGACGATCTGGATGTCCGGGCGCTTCTTGGCGATCATGACCTTCGCCGCACGGGAAACGGCCTGACCGAAGGCGTAGTCCTGGTTCAGCAGATACAGCTTGCTGATGGACTTGTTCTCCGTGATGGCGTCGGTCAGTGCGGACATCTTCATGTCGGCGTCGGCATCGAAGCGGAAGTGGTAGAAGGTGCACTTCTCGTTCGTGAGGGCCGGATCGACAGCCGCATAGTTCAGGTACATCACGGCCTTGTCGGGGTTGCGCTTGTTGTGCTTCTCCAGCGTGTCCACGAGCGCATGCGCGACATTCGAGCCGTTGCCCTGCGTGATGTACTGGATGCCCTGATCGATGGCCGCCTTCAATTGCAGGACCGAGTCCTGCGCGCTCGTCTTGTTGTCGAAGGGGACGATCTCCAGCTTGCGCCCGCCCAGGACGCCGCCGCGCGCGTTGATGAGATCCGCGATCATGCGGAAGTGGCGCAGTTCGGACTCGCCGATGTTGGCGAACGGGCCGGAGAGCGGGTCGATGAAGGCGATGCGGATGTTCTCGGCGGCGCCTGCCGGTACGCTGCACAGGGTGCTGACGGCCAGCAGCGTGGCTGCGAGTCTCTTCATGGATGGATTCCTCCCTCGGTTGTTGTCGTGGTCTGCCGCGAGCGTGCGGATGGATCAGACCCGGGTCACATGTTACGACGTATCGCCGACGGGACCATGAGCAGGGCGAGACCCGCGCCGATGAGGATCATGCCGATGCCTTCCGACGCCGTCGGCGTCTCGCCGAATTGCAGCCAGGCGGACAGCACGCCGATCGCCGGTGCCGCAAGCATTCCGAGTCCGGTGATGCCGGCAGGCAGCCTTGCCAGGGCGTAGTAGAAGAGGATCCAGGCGAACGTCGACGCGACCACCGAGGTGAACGCCAGGGTGCCGATGAACGCCGGTGTCCATTCCGTGGATCTCGTGCCGACCAGGCCGGCGATCACGAACATCACGGCCGAACCGATCAGCATCTGCCACACCGTGAGTGTGAGCATGTGCGACTGGGTGCGTCCCTGGACGCGCTTGATCACGACGATGCTGACCGCCCATGACAGTCCGGCGCCGACGGCAAGCGCGCTGGCGACGATACTCGTCAGATGGCTGGGGTCGACCAGCACCACGAGGCCGGAGCCGGCCAGCGCCGCAGCAAGCCACTGGAAGGGCTTCATCCGCTCGCGCAGGAAGAAGTGGGCGAGCACGACCACCCAGAACGGCATGGTGTAGGTGAGTACGGCTGTCTTCCCCGTGCCCGCCAACGTCAGAGCGGTGAAGGTGCAGGTGAAGTTGACCGCGAGCAGGAGCGACAGCAGCAGCGTGAGGGCCCATTCGCGACGCGGCACGCCGACCGGATAGCCCATCCATTTCAGGACCGGGAGCAGCGACAGGCTGGCGCTCAGGAACCGCCAGCCGGCGACATCGAGCGGGGAGGCATGCGCGAGACAGGCCTTCATCATCACCCAGTTGTAGCCCCAGATCAGGGACAGCATTGCGAGCGCGCCCGCGGCGCGCCCCCGTTCGCCTGAACCGGCAGGCGGAAGAGAATCGATCGACATGGAGTACCGCAGGAGGGCCTCCCGGGAACGCGGGAGGTGCGAGGGCGCGGATTCTCTCACACAGGGTGGTGTCTTCCCTCGGGGCGATGCGTCTATACTTCGGCCGCCCTCGAGACAGGGGAATGCCGCTCAAGGCGCGACGGCGCGGCCGCAGCGGTGCCTTCTCCCCGATCGATGAGATTCACACATATGCAAGGGGAGTGAGGATGGAACTCTGGTCGCAGGTGTACGACCCATTGGGGAATACCTTTCTGTCGACGCTGGTTGCCGCAGTGCCGGTGATCGTGTTGCTGGGCGGGTTGGGACTGTTCCATATCAAGGCGCACACGGCGGCCGTGCTGGGTCTTGCCAGTGCACTGTTCATCGCGATCGCGGTGGTCGGCATGCCTGTCAACATGGCCGGGATGGCCGCCGTCTTCGGCGGATCGTTCGCGGTCGTGGGGATCTGCTGGATCATCGTGAACCTCATGTTTCTGTACCGCCTCACGCTCAAGGCCGGTCTGTTCAAGGTGCTGCAGGATTCCATCGGCGGCATCACCGGCGACCGGCGCCTTCAGCTGGTGCTGATCGCGTTCTGTTTCGGTGCATTCTTCGAAGGGGCGGCTGGCGGCGGCACCCCCGTGGCGGTGACAGGCGCCATCCTCATCGGTCTGGGGTTCTCTCCGCTCGCCGCGTCGGGGTTGTCCCTGATCGCGAATACGGCGCCGGTGGCCTACGGCGGGCTGGGCACGCCGATCATCGTGTTGAACAGCGTGACCCAGAATACCGACGACTATCTGCTCGCGCTCTCTGCGATGGTCGGTCGCCAACTGCCCCTGTTCTCGCTGATCGTGCCCTTCTGGCTGGTCATCACCTTCTGCGGCCTGCGCAACACGATGCAGGTGTGGCCCGCGATTCTCGTGGCCGGGATCACGTTCGCGGTTCCGCAGTTCCTGATATCGAACTATCACGGTCCGTGGCTCGTGGACATGCTGTCGGCCATGATCTCCATGGTGTCCGTCGCGCTGTTCCTGCGCGTCTGGCGACCGACCCATGTGATGGTGGCGGCGGACGGTTCCGCCAGCGGCATGGTGCCCTATGCCCAGGCGGCGCAAGCCTCGCACGGGCACACGAAGGATCTCGTCATCAAGGCGTGGACGCCCTGGATCATCCTGACCGTCATCCTGTTCGCCTGGGGGCTCCCGGTCATCAAGGCCTTGCTGAATCAGAAAGGCATCACCTACTTCGAGTTCGAGATGCAGGGTCTGCACAAGATGGTGCAGCGCGTCGCTCCCGCTGTCGCGAAGCCGCATACCGAAGGCGCCGTGCTGAAGTTCGGCCTTCTGTCGGCAACGGGGTCGGGGATCCTGCTGGCGGCGATCATCAGCGGCCTCCTGATGGGGTTCAAGGTCAAGGAGATGGTCTCCCACTGGCTGGAGACGATCTGGGTCATGCGCTTCTCGATCCTGACAGTGGTCGCGATGATTGCGCTGAGCTACACGACCCGGTACTCGGGAATGGATGCGACGCTCGGTCTCGCCCTCGCCAACACGGGCTGGCTGTATCCGTTCTTCGGAACGCTGATCGGGTGGATCGGCGTGGCATTGACCGGTACGGACGCAGGTTCGAACGCCCTGTTCGGCAGCCAGCAGCAGATCACCGCCAACAAGCTCGGGCTCTCTCCGGAACTGATGGCGGCCGCCAACAGTTCGGGTGGCGTGATGGGCAAGATGATCGACGCACAGTCGATCGTCGTGGCGTCGGTGGCCACCAGCTATGTCGGCAAGGAAGGCGTGATCCTGCGGTTCGTCTTCTGGCACTCGATCGCGCTGGCCTGCCTCGTCGGCGTCTTCGTGATGATGCAGGCGTACGTCTGGCCATTCACGGAGATGGTGGTCGCCGCGCCTGTTGCGGCCGGGGCCCACTAACGTTCCGGCCCGGCCGGAAACGACAGCGGCACACCCCGTTCGGGGTGTGCCGCTTAGCGTTGAAGACGTTGGGGACGCGTGTCAGTGGTAGATGGCGGGCTGATGCATCAGTTCGTCGTAGTTGCCGAGATACTCGTCCACGGTCTCGATGGAGGCGTCGTCCGCCGCCGCCTGTGCGAGATACTCCTTGAAACGCAGTGCGGCTTCGCCGTAGAGGTACGTTCCCTTGGCCGCATGCTTGGAGATGACCTCGAAGCCGTGGCCGGGGTACTCGACCACATGATAGTTGGGGCTGTTGTAGATCACTTGCATGGCAATGACCTCCTTCAGGGCTGCTGGCATCCGCGCAAGATCCATGCGCGGCAGATGTGTCCCGATGACAGCGAATGCAAGGGCGCTCGGGTGCCTGGTTCGACAACGGTTCCTGTTTCTAACGGCCGATCCGGTCATTCGTTGATGGTGATCTCGTGATAGAAGACCGCCTCCGTGCGCTGGGGTTCCTGTTGCCCGAACCCAAGGTGCCGAACTTCCAGTACGTGCCTGTCGTCGTTCATCAATCGGTCGCCTACGTCAGTGGTCAGCTGCCCTGGGACGACGGGCGTCTTCCGTTCGTCGGCCACGTCGGTCGGGACGTCGATGTCGAGGCGGCCCGGCGCTGCGCTCGACTCTGCGTGGTCCAGGCCCTTGCGGGATTGAAGGGGGTGCTTGGCTCGCTGGAGCAGATCGACCGGATCCTGAAGGTGACGGGATTCGTCGCTTCGGCTCCCGATTTTCACGATCAGCCCAAGGTCGTCGACGCCGCGTCGCAACTGCTCGTCGATCTGCTGGGTGAGGCGGGTCGTCACGCCCGCAGCGCCATCGGCGTTGCCAGCCTTCCGCGGCAGGCGCCCGTGGAAATCGAGTTCATCGTCGCTGTCCGCCCGACCCCGTCGCTGCACTGAGACACCGGCGTCGCTCGAACGAACAGGAGGAAATTCAGTGCGTTACATCAGACTGGGTCAGGCGGGTCCGAGCGTGTCGGAGATCAGCCTCGGCACCATGACTTTCGGACAGCAGAACACGGAAGCGGAAGCCCACGCACAACTCGACTACGCGCGCTCCCGTGGCGTGAACTTCATCGATGCGGCCGAGATGTATCCGGTGCCGCCGCGCGCCGAGACTCAAGGCCGCACCGAGGAGATCGTGGGGACGTGGCTCAGGAAGCAGGATCGATCGAGTGTCGTGATTGCCACCAAGATCACGGGGCCGGGCCGGGGATTCGGCTGGGTCAGGCGCGGAGAACTGGCGATCGACCGCAAGTCCGTGAACGAAGCGATCGACGGCAGTCTGAAACGTCTTGGGACGGACTACGTCGACCTCTACCAGATCCATTGGCCCGACCGGTACGTGCCGTCCTTCGGCGGGATTCACTACGATCCCGCTGCCGAACGGCCGACGGTGCCCATCGAGGAACAACTCGCCTGCCTCGGCGAACTGGTCCGCCAGGGCAAGGTGCGGAACATCGGGCTCAGCAACGAGACTCCCTGGGGAGTGACCCAGTTTCTGGATGCGGCACGACGCTTGAATCTGCCCCGGGTGGTGTCGATCCAGAACGCCTACAACCTCCTCAATCGGACGTTTGAAGCCGGGCTGTCCGAGATCACCCGACAGGAGCAGGTGCCCTTGCTGGCGTACAGTCCGCTCGGATTCGGTCACTTGACCGGCAAATATGCCGGGGCCGCGCAACCGGCGGGCGCTCGTCTGACGCTGTTTCCACCTTTCGGTCAGCGCTATCAGAAGCCGAAGGTCGACACGGCTGTGCGAGCGTATGTCGAACTGGCCGGCAGCATCGGGATCACGCCGGCGACGCTAGCACTTGCTTTCGTCAAATCGCGCTGGTTCCTCGGGAGTTGCATCGTCGGTGCGACGACCATGGCGCAATTGGTCGAGAACATCGACGCCGCCGAGGTGACGCTCGCTGAGCCCGTGCTGCAGAAGATCGACGCTATCCACCTGGAAAATCCCAATCCGGCCGTCTAGGGATCATCGGACGGAACTTGAGCGTTCTGGGGTCTGGCGTTTGACAGCGGGCTACTCGTTCAAGATAATTGCGCGTTTCGTCGGAGGGGTTCCCGAGCGGTCAAAGGGAACAGACTGTAAATCTGTCGGCTCTGCCTTCGAAGGTTCGAATCCTTCCCCCTCCACCAATGACAGAGCAGTCGGGCGGTACACGGCATAGACGGGTGGGCGGTGTCAGGTCCGTGGCGGGCGCGGTGGCCGACCGGACCTCGCGGCGGGTGTAGCTCAATGGTAGAGCAGAAGCCTTCCAAGCTTACGACGAGGGTTCGATTCCCTTCACCCGCTCCACGATTCGTCGTGTCAGGGCTGCTGTTCGCAGGAACGAATGTAGGGCAAGGCTGGGCAACCCGGTCGACGGGTTAGGCGGGCAAGATAGATCAACGCGCCGATGTAGCTCAGTGGTAGAGCACTCCCTTGGTAAGGGAGAGGTCACGCGTTCAATCCGCGTCATCGGCACCACTTCTCAATTTCGCAGTCGAATTCGGTAAGGTTTAAGGGCGACGATCATGGCTAAGGGCAAGTTTGAGCGTACGAAGCCGCACGTGAACGTGGGCACGATTGGACACGTGGACCATGGGAAGACGACGCTGACGGCGGCGATCACGACGGTGCTGTCGACGAAGTTTGGTGGAGAGGCGAAGAAGTACGACGAGATCGATGCGGCGCCGGAGGAGAAGGCGCGGGGGATCACGATCAACACGGCGCACGTGGAGTACGAGACGGAGAACCGACACTACGCGCACGTGGACTGCCCGGGGCATGCGGACTACGTGAAGAACATGATCACTGGGGCGGCGCAGATGGACGGAGCGATCCTGGTGGTGTCTGCGGCCGACGGGCCGATGCCGCAGACGCGGGAGCACATACTGCTGGCGCGGCAGGTGGGTGTGCCGTACATCATCGTGTTCATGAACAAGGCGGACATGGTGGATGACAAGGAGCTGCTCGAGCTGGTGGAGCTGGAGGTGCGGGAGCTGCTGTCGAAGTACGAGTTTCCTGGGGACGACACGCCGATCGTGATCGGTTCGGCGCTGAAGGCGCTGGAGGGGGACAAGGGGGAGCTGGGCGAGCAGGCGATCATGAAGCTTGCGGCGGCGCTGGACAGCTACATTCCGGAGCCCAAGCGTGCGTTGGACGGGACGTTCCTGATGCCTGTGGAAGACGTGTTTTCGATATCGGGTCGCGGGACGGTGGTGACGGGTCGGATCGAGCGCGGGATCGTGAAGGTGGGGGACGAGTTGGAGATCGTGGGGTTGAAGGCCACGACGAAGACGGTGTGCACGGGGGTGGAGATGTTCCGCAAGCTGCTGGATCAGGGGCAGGCGGGGGACAACGTTGGGGTGCTGCTGCGCGGGACGAAGCGGGAAGAGGTGGAGCGAGGGCAGGTGCTGGCGAAGCCGGGGAGCATCACGCCGCACACGAAGTTCACGGCGGAGATCTACGTGCTGTCGAAGGAGGAGGGGGGGCGTCACACGCCGTTCTTCAACGGGTATCGGCCGCAGTTTTATTTCCGGACGACGGACGTGACGGGGGCGATCGAGCTGCCTGCGGGGACGGAGATGGTGATGCCTGGGGACAACGTGTCGATCACGGTGCAGTTGATTCAGCCCATTGCGATGGAAGAGGGGCTGCGCTTCGCGATCCGCGAGGGCGGTCGGACGGTCGGCGCCGGCGTCGTGGCGAAGATCATCGAGTAACAGAGGTACAGGCCAGTAGCTCAATTGGCAGAGCGTCGGTCTCCAAAACCGAAGGTTGGGGGTTCGAGACCCTCCTGGCCTGCCACGATTGTTGAACACCGGCTCCGTGCCGGTGACTCGAGAGGGCGTTACCGCTTCCGTCTATGCAAGACAAATTGAAGCTCGCCGCGGCGATCCTCCTCGTGATCGCCGGGGTCGCGGGCTATTACTTCTTTTCCGAGAGCCTGCTGATCGTCCGCATTCTCTGCGTCGTCGCGGGCGTGATAGCCGCCGCCGCCGTGGCCTGGACGTCGCAGCCCGGAAAGGCGTTCTACGTCTTTGCGCAGGAGTCGGTGGCAGAAACGAAGAAGGTCGTGTGGCCCACGCGCAAGGAAACGGTTCAGACAACCGGCATCGTGATGGCCTTCGTCGTCATCATGGCCATCTTTCTCTGGATCGTGGACGCCTCGCTGGTGGCAGGCATCCGGTTGCTGATGGGAAGGGGTGAATGATGTCGAAGCGCTGGTACGTGGTGCACGCCTATTCGGGCTTCGAGAAGAACGTCCACAAGGCGCTGCTGGAGCGTATCGAACGCGCCGGCATGCAGGACAAGTTCGGACAGATCCTGGTGCCCGTCGAGGAAGTCGTCGAGATGAAGTCCGGCCAGAAGAACATCTCGGAGCGGAAGTTCTTTCCGGGGTATGTGCTGGTCGAAATGGAGATGACGGACGATTCCTGGCATCTCGTGAAGAACACGCCCAAGGTGACCGGTTTCGTTGGAGGTAGTGCCCACAAGCCGACGCCCATCTCCGATCGCGAAGTCCAGGCCATCCTCCAGCAGATCCAGGAGGGCGTGGAGAAGCCGAAGCCGAAGGTGCTGTTCGAGGTGGGGGAGTCCGTGCGCGTCAAGGACGGTCCTTTCACCGACTTCCACGGATCCGTGGAAGAGGTCAACTACGACAAGAGCAAGTTGCGTGTTTCCGTCTCGATCTTTGGGCGGGCGACGCCGGTCGAACTGGAGTTCGGTCAGGTCGAAAAGGCTTGAGTCCGTGCCGCCGACGGCGGCACGGGGGTGATCGCGATCCAACGTGTTCCCGGACTGCGATCGTGGCGCACATGGGAGCACTATTTGAGCGGGGAGCGGCGAGCACAGGCGCCGCGCCTGAACCCGCACAGGAGCCATCATGGCAAAGAAGGTAGTCGGCTACATCAAGTTGCAGGTGCCGGCGGGCAAGGCAAATCCTTCGCCCCCCATCGGACCGGCGCTCGGCCAGCGCGGTCTCAACATCATGGAGTTCTGCAAGGCATTCAACGCGCAGACCCAGGGAATGGAAGTCGGCATGCCGATTCCCGTCGAGATCACTGCCTACGCGGACAAGAGCTTCACGTTCAAGCTGAAGACTCCGCCTGCGACCTACTTCATCAAGAAGGCCGCCGGTGTTCAGAAGGGTTCCCCGAAGCCCCACACGGACAAGGTGGGCAAGCTGACGCGCGCCCAAGCCGAAGAGATCGCCAAGGCGAAGATGCCCGATCTCACCGCGGCAGACATGGAAGCCGCCGTCCGGACGGTGGCAGGCAGCGCCCGCAGCATAGGCGTCGAAGTGGAGGGGCTCTGAGATGGCTCGTGATTCCAAGCGACTGAAGGCCGTCAAGGCAACGGTCGATCGCTCGAAACTGTATCCGGTCGACGAGGCTCTCCTGCTCGTCAAGCAGAATGCCAACGCCAAGTTCAATGAATCCGTGGACGTGGCCATCAACCTCGGTGTCGACGCCAAGAAATCGGATCAGGTCGTGCGTGGCTCCGTCGTGCTGCCTCGCGGCACCGGCAAGAGCGTGCGAGTCGCCGTGTTCGCCCAAGGTGAGGCGGCCAAGGCTGCTCTGGCTGCTGGCGCCGACCTGGTCGGCATGGAAGACATCGCCGAACAGGTCAAGGCCGGCAATATCAATTTCGATCTCTGCATTGCAGCACCCGACGCGATGCGCGTGGTCGGGCAGCTGGGCCAGATCCTCGGTCCACGTGGGCTGATGCCGAACCCGAAAGTCGGCACGGTCACTCCCAACGTCGCAGAAGCGGTGAAGAACGCCAAGGCAGGTCAGGTCCAGTACCGCACCGACAAGGCCGGCATCATCCAGTGCACGATCGGCCGTGCTTCGTTCGAGCCCGCGGCGCTGCGAGAGAATCTGGTCGCCCTGGTCGACGCATTGAACAAGGCGCGCCCTGCCGCTGCCAAAGGTATCTACCTGAGGAAGATGGCCCTTTCGAGCACGATGGGGCCCGGTGTGCGTGTGGATCAGACGACGGTCCAGGCGCAGTAAGGCGCGCAGGAAGACAGGCCCGGCCAACCGGCGGGGCCAGGACTTTGGGGCCGTCCGCTTTCGGGTGGGAGGTTCGTCAAAGACCGTAGGTGCGTGAAACGCTTAATGACGGAGTCCGCAACGGTATCGGTCCTCGGGCCGACGTCGGTGATGATTCCCAGCCTACGCAGACGGTGTGCCCTGAGCAGGAATGTGTTTGCAGATGCCGCGCGGCGATGCCGCGGCGTCATCGAGAGCCAACCTGATCGAAGGTCGCCGTGACTGGGGGAGCCCGGACGCGCGCAGAGCATCGCAGGCAGTCGGGTTCCATGGTTCAAGCGTAAGGAGGCAAGACCTTGGGTCTGAATCTGGAGCAGAAGAAGGCGGTGGTGGCTGAGGTGAGCACGCAGGTCGCGCGCGCCCAGGCCATCGTGCTCGCTGAGTATCGCGGCATGGAAGTGGGGGACATGACGAAGCTGCGCGCCAAAGCGCGGCAGTCTGGCGTCTACTTCCGGGTGCTGCGCAATACGCTCGCGCGCCGTGCCGTGGCCGGGACGCCTTTCGAGGGCCTTGCGGACAAGATGAGTGGTCCGCTGGCCTACGGGATGTCCTCGGATCCGGTGGCGGTCGCGAAAGTGATGCACGAGTACGCCAAGGCGAACGACAAGTTCGTCATCCGCGGTGGGGCAATGCCGAACGTGGTCATGGGTCCGAAGGACGTGGCGACGTTGGCGACGATGCCGAGCCGCGAGGAACTGCTGGCCAAGCTGCTCGGAACGATGCAGGCGCCGATCGCGACATTCGTCCGCACCTTGAACGAGGTGCCCGGGCGTTTCGTCCGCACGGTGGCCGCCGTCCGGGACAAGAAGGCAGAGCAGCCGGCGTAGGACTGACAGCCAACCTTTGACCAATCGGGTCGACCACGTGCGAGATCAATCACTCGCAGGCGACCGGGCAACGAATCAGGAGCGATACACATCATGGCACTCTCGAAAGCTGAAATCATGGACGCCATCGCCGGCATGACGGTGTTGGAACTGTCTGAACTCATCAAGGACATGGAAGAGAAGTTCGGCGTGTCGGCCGCCGCTGCCGCCGTCGCCGTGGCTGCGCCCGCAGCGGGCGGTGGTGCTGCCGCCCCGGCCGCCGAAGAGAAGACCGAATTCACGGTCGTTCTGGTGAAGGCGGGCGACAACAAGGTCAACGTCATCAAGGCCGTTCGCGAAATCACCGGTCTTGGCCTGAAGGAAGCCAAGGATCTGGTGGATGGCGCGCCCAAGCCGGTGAAGGAAGCGGTGCCGAAGGCCGAGGCCGACTCGATCGCGAAGAAGCTGACCGACGCGGGTGCCGCGGCGGAAATCAAGTAATCGAACCTGCAGAGGATCGAAAGCAGGCTGGCGGGAGACCGCCAGCCTGTTCGCATCTTTGAGAACAGCTGACATCACACAGTCCAACCTCCTCTTGACGCCCGTCGGACCCTTGTCCCCAGCGGCCGGGTGGGGCTGCGTCATGTCCGTTGTACCCGGGCGCCACCGCCCCTCCCTCAACGCTCACGTGGAGTGATCAATGAGCTATTCCTTCACCGAGAAGAAACGCATCCGGAAGAGCTTTGCCAAGCGCGAAGTGGTTCAGGAAGTCCCGTATCTGCTCGCCACGCAGATCGAGTCCTACGCGCACTTCCTGCAGGCCGGCACGGCCGGGGAGGCCCGCGCGAACCAAGGACTCCAGGCGGCCTTCACGTCCATCTTCCCGATCGCGTCCCACTCGGGGAACGCCCGGCTCGACTACGTGAGCTATGCGCTCGGTCAGCCCCCCTTCGACGTGAAGGAGTGCCAGCAGCGGGGCCTCACGTTTGCCGCGCCGTTGCGTGCCAAGGTCCGGCTGACGATCATGGACAAGGAAGCGCCCAAGCCCACGGTGAAGGAGGTCAAGGAGCAGGAGGTCTACATGGGCGAGATCCCGCTCATGACGGACACCGGGTCCTTCATCATCAACGGCACCGAACGCGTCATCGTGTCCCAGCTGCATCGTTCTCCCGGCGTGTTCTTCGAGCACGATCGGGGTAAGACGCACAGCTCCGGCAAGCTGCTGTTCTCGGCGCGGATCATCCCCTACCGCGGGTCCTGGCTGGATTTCGAATTCGATCCGAAGGACTACCTCTACTTCCGCGTCGACCGCCGTCGCAAGATGCCCGTGACGATCCTGCTCAAGGCGATCGGCATGTCGCCGGAGAAGATCCTCAAGGAGTTCTTCGTCTTCGACACGTTCCACCTGTCGCGGGACGAGATCCGTTTCGAGCTCGTGCCCGAGCGTCTGCGCGGCGAGATCGCACGGTTCGACATCCTCACGAAGCACGGCAAGCCGCTCGTCCAGAAGGACAAGCGCATCACCGCGAAGCACATGCGGGAGATGGAGCAGGCGGGCCTCAAGGAGCATCCGGTCCCCGAGGATTTCGTGACCGGACGCGTGCTCGCGCACAACGTGGTGAATCCCGAGACGGGTGAGATCCTGGCGCAAGCCAACGATGAACTGACGCCCGACCTCATCGGCAAGCTGACCGTCAACGGTGTCACCACGATTCGCACGATCTACACCAACGATCTCGACCAGGGGCCGTTCATCGCGCAGACGTTGCGAATCGACGACTCCGTCGACCAGATGACGGCGCAGGTCGCAATCTACCGGATGATGCGTCCCGGCGAACCGCCCACGGAAGATGCCGTCAAGACGCTGTTCCAGGGGCTCTTCTACAACGAGGAACGCTACGACCTGTCCGCCGTCGGCCGGATGAAGTTCAACCGGCGTGTCGGTCGCGACGAACTGCTCGGATCGGGCACGTTGTCCAACGACGACATCATCGCCGTCATCAAGATCCTCGTGGATCTGCGCAACGGTCGCGGCGAGATCGACGATATCGATCACCTCGGCAATCGCCGCGTCAGGTCCGTCGGTGAACTGGCGGAGAACCAGTTCCGTGCCGGTCTCGTCCGTGTCGAGCGGGCCGTCAAGGAGCGGCTGTCGCAAGCCGAGTCCGAGAACCTGATGCCGCACGACCTGATCAACGCCAAGCCCGTCAGCGCGGCGGTGCGGGAGTTCTTCGGATCGAGCCAGTTGTCCCAGTTCATGGATCAGACCAACCCGCTGTCGGAGATCACGCACAAGCGGCGCGTGTCTGCACTGGGCCCGGGTGGTCTGACGCGTGAACGTGCAGGTTTCGAAGTCCGCGACGTGCACCCGACGCACTACGGTCGTGTGTGTCCGATCGAAACGCCGGAAGGTCCGAACATCGGCCTGATCAATTCGCTGGCGCTCTACGCGCGCACCAACGAGTACGGTTTCCTCGAGACGCCCTACCGGATGGTTCGCGACAACCGGGTCACGGACGAGATCCATTTCCTCTCCGCGATCGAGGAAGGTCAGTACGTCATCGCGCAGGCGAACGCGTCCGTGGATGCCACCGGCCGGCTGATCGATGAACTGGTGTCGTGCCGCAACCGCAACGAATTCACGCTCGCGGGGCCGGACAAGGTCCAGTACATGGACGTCGCGCCTTCGCAGATCGTTTCCGTCGCCGCATCGCTGATTCCGTTCCTCGAGCACGACGACGCCAACCGCGCGCTGATGGGCTCGAACATGCAGCGGCAGGCGGTTCCGTGCCTTCGTGCGGAGAAGCCGTTGGTCGGCACCGGCATCGAACGGACCGTCGCCGTGGACTCGGGGACGGCGGTGCAGGCGCGCCGCGGCGGTCTCGTCGACTATGTCGATGCCAGCCGGATCGTCGTCCGAGTGCACGACGATGAAACGACTGCGGGCGATGTCGGGGTGGACATCTACAACCTCACCAAGTACACGCGCTCGAATCAGAACACCAACATCAACCAGCGGCCGGTCGTCCGTGCGGGTGAGGTCATCGCGCGAGGCGACGTGATCGCCGACGGTGCGTCGACCGACATGGGCGAACTCGCTCTCGGCCAGAACCTGCTTGTCGCGTTCATGCCGTGGAACGGATTCAACTTCGAGGACTCGATCCTGATCTCCGAGCGCGTGGTCGCCGAGGATCGGTTCACGTCCATCCACATCGAGGAACTCTCGGTGGTGGCGCGCGACACGAAGCTCGGCCCCGAGGAAATCACCCGCGACATCTCCAATCTGTCGGAAGCGCAACTCGCCCGCCTGGACGAGTCGGGCATCGTCTACATCGGCGCGGAAGTCGAGGCCGGCGACGTGCTGGTCGGCAAGGTGACCCCCAAGGGCGAAACACAGCTGACGCCGGAAGAGAAGCTGCTTCGCGCCATCTTCGGCGAGAAGGCGTCCGACGTGAAGGACACGAGCTTGCGCGTGCCGTCCGGCATGTCGGGCACGGTGATCGACGTGCAGGTGTTCACGCGGGAAGGCATCGAACGCGACAAGCGCGCCCAGCAGATCATCGACGACGAACTGCGTCGCTACAAGACCGACCTGCATGACCAGCTGCGTATCGTCGAGGCCGACACGTTTGCCCGGATCGAACGGCTGCTGGTGGGCAAGGCAGCCAACGGCGGACCGAAGAAGCTCGCGAAGGGCGCGAAGATCACGGCCGAATACCTCGCGGACCTCGACCGGTACTCCTGGTTCGACATCCGTCTGGCAGCCGACGAGTCGCAGGCGCAACTCGAACAGTTGAAGGACGGTCTCGCACAGAAGCGCACCGAGTTCGATGCGGCCTTCGAGGAGAAGAAGCGCAAGCTCACCAGCGGCGATGAATTGCCGCCCGGCGTGCAGAAGATGGTGAAGGTCTACCTCGCCGTGAAGCGTCGTCTGCAGCCCGGGGACAAGATGGCCGGCCGCCACGGCAACAAGGGCGTCATCTCCAAGATCGTGCCGATCGAGGACATGCCGCACACGGCCGACGGGACCCCGATGGACATCGTGCTGAACCCGCTCGGCGTACCCTCGCGGATGAACGTCGGACAGATCCTGGAGACTCACCTCGGGTGGGCCGCCAAGGGCCTGGGCCGCCGCATCGGCGACATGCTGGCGGCGCAGTCGAGGATCGCGGACCTGCGCAAGGCGCTCGAGCTGATCTACAACAACAGCGGGCGTCCGGAAGACATCGGTTCGCTCGGCGACGAGGAGGTGATCGAGCTTTGCCGCAACCTGAGCAAGGGCGTGCCCTTCGCAACGCCGGTGTTCGACGGGGCTTCCGAGGACGAAATCAAGGCGATGCTGGAACTGGCGGGGTTGCCGCGTTCGGGTCAGATCTCGCTGATCGACGGTCGCACAGGCGAGACGTTCGAGCGTCCGGTGACGGTGGGCTACATGCACATGCTGAAGCTGCATCACCTGGTCGACGACAAGATGCACGCCCGTTCCACCGGCCCGTACTCGCTCGTCACCCAGCAGCCGCTCGGCGGCAAGGCGCAGTTCGGCGGTCAGCGGTTCGGCGAGATGGAGGTCTGGGCCCTCGAAGCCTATGGCGCCTCCTACACCTTGCAGGAGATGTTGACGGTCAAGTCCGATGACGTGACCGGTCGCACGAAGGTCTACGAGAACATCGTGAAGGGCGAGCACAAGATCGACGCGGGCATGCCGGAATCCTTCAACGTGCTGGTGAAGGAAATCCGCTCGCTGGCGATCGACATCGATCTCGATCGTTACTAGACCTCGGGCCTCCGGAGCGGAAGCCAGGACCTTGGGTTGCGCATCCTCCAGATGCATGACCGCAAGAAGGGTTGTATTCGGAGCCGGTCCGACGCGGCGACGGGAAGCGGGAATCTACCGCCTGCTTCCCTCGCCGCCGATGACCGGCCCCTCTGACAGGAGTCGCACATGAAAGCGCTACTGGATTTGTTCAAGCAAGTCACCCAGGAAGAAGAGTTCGATGCGATCAAGATCGGGCTGGCGTCGCCCGACAAGATCCGTTCGTGGTCGTACGGGGAGGTGAAGAAGCCCGAGACCATCAACTACCGGACCTTCAAACCGGAACGTGACGGCCTGTTCTGCGCGAAGATCTTCGGTCCCGTCAAGGACTACGAGTGCCTGTGCGGCAAGTACAAGCGTCTCAAGCATCGCGGCGTGATCTGCGAGAAGTGCGGTGTGGAAGTCACGCTGTCGAAAGTCCGCCGCGAGCGCATGGGCCACATCGAGCTCGCGAGCCCGGTGGCACACATCTGGTTCCTGAAGTCCCTGCCTTCGCGCCTGGGCATGGTGCTCGACATGACGCTGCGCGACATCGAGCGCGTGTTGTACTTCGAAGCGTATGTCGTCACCCACCCGGGCATGACGCCTCTGCAAGCCGGTCAACTCCTGACCGAGGACGACTATCTCGCCAAGGTCGAGGAGTACGGCGACGAATTCTCCGCTGCGATGGGGGCCGAAGGTGTTCGCGCGCTGCTTCGCAACCTGGATCTGAATCGCGAAATCGATCGCCTGCGAAAGGACCTCGCGGCGACCGACTCCGAAACAAAGATCAAGAAGATCGCCAAGCGCCTGAAGGTGCTCGAGGCCTTCCAGAAGTCCGGCATCAAGCCCGAGTGGATGATCATGGAGGTGCTGCCGGTCCTTCCGCCGGAGTTGCGCCCCCTCGTTCCCCTGGACGGTGGCCGCTTCGCGACATCGGACCTGAACGATCTGTATCGCCGGGTCATCAACCGCAACAACCGACTGAAGCGCCTGCTGGAACTCAAGGCGCCGGAAATCATCGTGCGCAATGAAAAGCGCATGCTGCAGGAGGCCGTGGACTCCCTCCTCGACAACGGTCGCCGTGGCAAGGCCATGACGGGCGCCAACAAGCGCCCGCTCAAGTCCCTGGCCGACATGATCAAGGGCAAGGGCGGCCGCTTCCGTCAGAACCTGCTCGGCAAGCGCGTCGACTATTCGGGTCGTTCGGTCATCGTGGTGGGTCCCCAGCTCAAGCTGCACCAGTGCGGCCTGCCGAAGAAGATGGCGCTCGAACTGTTCAAGCCGTTCATCTTCCACAAGCTCGAAGTGCTCGGGCTGGCCACCACAATCAAGGCGGCGAAGCGCCTGGTCGAGGCCGAAGTGCCGGAAGTGTGGGACATCCTCGAGGAAGTCATCCGCGAGCACCCGGTCCTGCTGAACCGCGCGCCGACCCTGCACCGACTCGGTATCCAGGCCTTCGAGCCGGTCCTGATCGAAGGCAAGGCCATCCAGTTGCATCCGCTCGTGTGCGCGGCATTCAACGCCGACTTCGACGGTGACCAGATGGCCGTCCACGTGCCGCTGTCGCTCGAAGCGCAGATGGAGGCGCGCACCCTGATGTTGTCGTCGAACAACGTCCTGTCGCCCGCGAACGGTGACCCGATCATCGTACCGTCGCAGGACATCGTGCTGGGCCTCTACTACGTCACGCGTGAACGCGTCAACGCCCGCGGGGAAGGCATGTCCTTCACCGATGTGGGCGAAGTGCTCCGGGCCTACGAGACGCGCCAGATCGACGTCAACGCCAAGATCCGCGTGCGGATTCGCGAGCAGGTCTATGCCGAGGACGGCACACTCCAGGAACGGATCACGCGCTACGACACGACGGTGGGCCGGTCGATCCTCTCGGAGATCCTTCCGCCCGGATTGCCGTTCTCGACCATCAACAAGGCGCTGAAGAAGAAGGAGATCTCGCGGCTCATCAACGCGGCATTCCGTCGCTGCGGGCTGCGGGAGACCGTGATCTTCGCCGACAAGCTCATGTACACGGGCTTTTCGATGGCGACGCGCGCTGGGGTGTCGATCTGCGTGGACGACATGAAGGTTCCGCCGCAGAAGGACGAGATCATCGCGTCCGCCGAGAAGGAAGTTCAGGAAATCGAGGCGCAATACACGTCCGGTCTCGTGACGCAGGGCGAGCGCTACAACAAGGTGGTCGACATCTGGGGCCGTGCGGGCGACATGGTCGCGAAGGCCATGATGGAGCAACTCGGCACCGAACCCGTGAAGGCGCGTGACGCCGACGGCAAGGAAGGAGCACAGCTCGCCGACGCCAAGGGAGCGCCGCTGTTCCAGGAATCCTTCAATTCCATCTACATGATGGCCGACTCGGGGGCTCGCGGTTCCGCCGCCCAGATCCGTCAGTTGGCCGGCATGCGTGGCCTGATGGCCAAGCCGGACGGTTCCATCATCGAGACGCCGATCACGACGAACTTCCGCGAAGGTCTCAACGTGCTGCAGTACTTCATCTCGACGCACGGTGCACGTAAGGGTCTGGCCGACACCGCGTTGAAGACGGCGAATTCGGGCTATCTCACGCGTCGCCTCGTGGACGTGACGCAGGATCTGGTCGTGACCGAGGACGATTGCGGCACCACCAACGGCGTGGCCATGAAGGCACTGGTGGAAGGCGGTGAGGTCGTCGAGGCGCTGCGTGAGCGCATTCTCGGCCGAGTGGCAGCACTCGACCTGCTCAGCGCGGAGTCCGGCGAGGTGCTCATCCCAGCCGGCACGCTGCTCGATGAAGAAGCGGTGGATGCGATCGAAGCCAATGGCATCGACGAAGTGAAGGTGCGTACGCCGCTGACCTGCGAAACCCGCTACGGGTTGTGCGCCAAGTGCTACGGGCGCGATCTGGGACGCGGGATGCTGGTGAACGTCGGTGAAGCCGTGGGCGTGATCGCGGCCCAGTCGATCGGCGAGCCGGGTACTCAGTTGACGATGCGGACCTTCCACATCGGGGGCGCCGCTTCCCGGACCGCAGTCGCGAGCCAGATCGAGAGCAAGTCGAATGGCACCGTGCGGTTCTCGCCCCTGATGCGCTATGTGACGACCGTGCGCAACGAGATGGTCGCGATTTCGCGCTCGGGCGAGGTACTGATCCTCGACGACAGCGGCCGCGAGCGTGAGCGGCACAAGGTCCCGTACGGCGCCATGCTGATGGCGGCGGACGGCACGAAGGTCAAGGCGGGGACGGTGCTCGCGACCTGGGATCCGCACACCCGCCCGATCATCACCGAACACGCTGGTCGAATCCGTTTCGAGAACGTCGAGGAAGGCGTGACGGTTGCGAAGCAGATCGACGAAGTGACGGGTCTGTCGACCCTCGTGGTGATCGACCCGAAGCGGCGTGGCGGTACGCAGGCGAAGGGGGTGCGTCCCCAGGTGAAGCTGCTGGACGAGAACGGCATCGAGGTGAAGCTTCCCAACACCGAACAGCCGGTCACGTACACCTTCCAGATCCACTCGATCATCACGGTCAAGGATGGTCAGCAGGTCGGGGTGGGCGAGGTCATCGCCCGCATTCCGCAGGAATCGGCCAAGACGAAGGACATCACCGGTGGTCTGCCGCGCGTGGCGGAGCTCTTCGAGGCCCGTTCCCCGAAGGATGCCGGCATGCTGGCCGAAGTGACCGGCACCGTCTCGTTCGGAAAGGACACGAAGGGCAAGCAGCGACTCGTGATCACGGATCTCGACGGCATCGCGCACGAGTTCCTGATCCCGAAGGACAAGCATGTCATGGTTCACGACGGTCAGGTCGTGAACAAGGGTGAAATGATCGTTGATGGCGATCCGGATCCCCACGACATCCTGCGTCTGCTGGGGGTGGAAGCGCTCGCGCGTTACATCACCGACGAAGTGCAGGAGGTCTACCGTCTCCAGGGCGTGCGCATCAACGACAAGCACATCGAAGTCATCGTGCGGCAGATGCTGCGCCGCGTGCAGATCACCGATGCGGGCGACACGCGCTTCATCCCCGGTGAGCAGGTCGAACGCGCCGATCTCCTGGACGAGAACGACCAGATGGTCGCGCAGGACAAGAAGATCGGTACCTACGAGCACGTGCTCCTCGGGATCACCAAGGCGTCCCTCTCCACCGATTCGTTCATTTCGGCCGCGTCGTTCCAGGAAACGACGCGGGTCCTGACCGAGGCGGCGATCATGGGCAAGAAGGACGATCTGCGCGGTCTCAAGGAAAACGTCATCGTGGGTCGACTCATCCCGGCGGGAACCGGCCTCGCCTATCACAATTCCCGCAAGGAACGTGGTCCGCTCACGGGCGAGGAGATCTTCGGGGACGGCACGGAAGCCGCAGCGCCCACCGACTTGGCCGCGGATAATCAGCAGGTTGCTTGACGGAGGCTTCCCAGCCTCCTAGAATTCGCGGTCTTTTCAGCCGGACACCTGCCGAGGTGTCCGCCCAACCTAAAAATCCCGGGACGGCCTAATCAGCCGTCCCGGCTTTTTGGACGCCAAGAAATGCCAACAATCAGCCAGTTAGTGCGCAAGCCGCGCGCGAGCGATCCTTCCAAGAGCAAGGTGCCGGCGCTCGCCGGTTCGCCGCAGCGGCGGGGAGTTTGCACGCGCGTCTATACGACAACCCCGAAAAAGCCGAACTCCGCGCTGCGGAAGGTCGCCAAGGTCCGACTGACCAATGGTTTCGAGGTCATCAGCTACATCGGTGGCGAAGGCCACAACCTCCAGGAACACTCGGTCGTGTTGATCCGCGGCGGCCGGGTGAAGGACCTTCCAGGCGTGCGCTATCACATCGTGCGCGGCAGCCTGGATACGCAGGGGGTGAAGGACCGCAAGCAGGGTCGGTCCAAGTACGGTGCCAAGCGGCCCAAGTAACGGCCGACAGGCTTCCCACAGGATATCAACGGAGCAGAACGCACCATGCCGCGTCGTCGCGAAGCGGCTGCTGTCGTGAGATCCTGGCCGACCCGAAGTTCGGGAGCCAGGACGTCTCGAAGTTCATCAACGTCCTCATGACGAGCGGCAAGAAGTCCGTGGCCGAACGAATCATGTACGGCGCCCTCGATCACATCCACAAGAAGACGGGCAAGGATGCGATCGAGGTCTTCAACCAGGCGCTCCAGAATGTGCGCCCGGTCGTGGAGGTGAAGAGCCGCCGCGTGGGCGGTGCGAACTACCAGGTTCCGGTTGAAGTGCGGACGGTGCGACGCACCGCACTGGCGATGCGATGGCTGCGCGAGGCGGCGCGCAAGCGTTCCGAGAAGTCGATGGGGGCGCGTCTGGGCGGAGAACTCGCCGAGGCGGCAGAAGGTCGCGGCGGCGCCATGAAGAAGCGCGAGGAAGTGCACCGCATGGCGGAGGCGAACAAGGCGTTCTCGCACTATCGCTTCTAAGGTGGCCGACCGAGGGGCGCAGGCGGCGGCCGTCGGCATCTCGGGGGTTGTCGGGAGTGCAAGGTAGGCGACATGTCGCGATCCACCCCGATCAGTCGGTATCGCAACATCGGCATCATGGCCCACATCGATGCCGGAAAGACGACGACAACCGAGCGGATCCTGTTCTATACGGGGGTGTCGCACAGAATTGGTGAGGTCCATGATGCTGCCGTGATGGACTGGATGGAGCAGGAACGCGAACGCGGCATCACCATCACGTCCGCCGCGACCACGTGTTTCTGGAAAGGCATGGAAGGCTGTTATCCCGAGCACCGTATCAACATCATTGATACACCGGGACACGTGGACTTCACGATCGAAGTGGAGCGTAGTCTTCGGGTGCTTGACGGTGCTTGCACCGTGCTGTGCGCCGTAGGCGGGGTCCAGCCGCAGACCGAAACGGTTTGGCGGCAAGGGGACAAGTACCGCGTCCCCCGGTTGTTGTTCGTGAACAAGATGGATCGGCAGGGTGCGGATTTCCTGCGGGTCCGGGAGCAGGTCCGGAATCGGTTGAAGGCGAACCCGGTGCCGATCCAGATGCCGATTGGCGCTGAGGAACGGTTCGAGGGGGTCGTCGACCTGCTCCGGATGAAGGCGGTCTACTGGGACGAGGCATCCCAGGGGACGAGGTTCGTGGAAAGGGACGTCCCCGCGGACCTGCTGGAGGAAGCGACGGCGTGGCGCGAGAGGGTGGTCGAAGCCGCGGCCGAAGCGAATGACGGACTGATGAATCGATACCTCGAGAGCGGTGACCTGTCTCTCGATGACGTGAAGGCCGGGCTGCGGCAGCGGACGATCGCAGGGGAGATCTTCCCGATGCTCTGCGGGTCGGCCTTCAGGAACAAGGGCGTCCAGGCGATGCTCGACGCGGTGGTCGACTACTTGCCGTCCCCGGTCGACATCCCGGATGTGCGTGGTCTGCTGCCCTCGGGAGCACCTGCGAGCCGCAAGGCAGCCGACGAAGAACCCTTCGCCGGGTTGGCCTTCAAGGTCATGACCGACCCCTTCGTGGGCCAGTTGATCTTCTTCCGGGTGTATTCGGGCGTAGTCGCGTCGGGTGACACGATCTACAACCCGGTGAAGGGATGCCGGGAGCGGATCGGGCGGCTCCTGCAGATGCACGCGAACGAGCGGGACGAGATCAGGGAAGTCCGAGCCGGTGACATCGCCGCGGCGGTCGGGTTGAAGGATGTGACGACAGGCGACACGATCTGCGATCCGGATCAGGTCGTGGTGCTGGAACGGATGGAGTTCCCGGAGCCCGTGATTCACGTGGCGGTCGAACCGAGAACGAAGGGCGATCAGGAAAGGATGGGGATCGCGCTGGATCGGCTGGCCCGGGAAGATCCGTCGTTCCGCGTACGGACCGATGCAGAGTCGGGACAGACGATCATCTCGGGCATGGGTGAGTTGCACCTCGAGATCATCGTGGACCGGATGCGGCGGGAGTTCGGTGTGGATGCGAGTGTCGGACCGCCGCAGGTGGCTTACCGGGAGGCGATCCGGCAGACGGTGGACATCGAAGGCAGGTTCATCAAGCAGTCGGGCGGGAAGGGGCAGTACGGGCACGTCTGGTTGAAGCTGGAGCCGAACGAGGCGGGAAAGGGTTACGAGTTTGTCGACGCCATCAAGGGTGGCGTCGTGCCGAGGGAGTACATTCCTGCGGTGAACAAGGGGTTGGAAGAGGCGCTGCCGAATGGCGTCCTGGCAGGGTTCCCGGTGGTCGACGTCAGGGTGACGTTGTTCGACGGGTCGTATCACGAAGTGGATTCGAGCGAGAACGCGTTCAGGATGGCGGCGTCGATCGCCTTAAGGGACGGAATGCGCAAGGCGGCGCCGGTGTTGCTCGAGCCGATGATGGCCGTGGAAGTGGAAACGCCCGAGGAATTCATGGGCAATGTGATGGGTGACCTGAGTGCCCGTCGCGGCATCATCCAGGGCATGGAAGATTTGGTGAGCGGGGTCAAGGCCGTGAAGGCCGAGGTGCCGCTGGCGGAAATGTTTGGATATTCGACGTCGTTGCGTTCCGCCACCCAGGGGCGCGCAACGTATTCGATGGAGTTCAAGCACTACTCCGAGGCGCCCCGCAGTGTCGCGGAAGCGGTCATCAACAAGAATTAGGTTCGGACAAGAGGAACGATCATGGCTAAGGGCAAGTTTGAGCGTACGAAGCCGCACGTGAACGTGGGCACGATTGGACACGTGGACCATGGGAAGACGACGCTGACGGCGGCGATCACGACGGTGCTGTCGACGAAGTTTGGTGGAGAGGCGAAGAAGTACGACGAGATCGATGCGGCGCCGGAGGAGAAGGCGCGGGGGATCACGATCAACACGGCGCACGTGGAGTACGAGACGGAGAACCGACACTACGCGCACGTGGACTGCCCGGGGCATGCGGACTACGTGAAGAACATGATCACTGGGGCGGCGCAGATGGACGGAGCGATCCTGGTGGTGTCTGCGGCCGACGGGCCGATGCCGCAGACGCGGGAGCACAGGCCGCTGGCGCGGCAGGTGGAAAAGGTACATCATCGTGTTCATGAACAAGGCGGACATGGTGGATGACAAGGAGCTGCTCGAGCTGGTGGAGCTGGAGGTGCGGGAGCTGCTGTCGAAGTACGAGTTTCCTGGGGACGACACGCCGATCGTGATCGGTTCGGCGCTGAAGGCGCTGGAGGGGGACAAGGGGGAGCTGGGCGAGCAGGCGATCATGAAGCTTGCGGCGGCGCTGGACAGCTACATTCCGGAGCCCAAGCGTGCGTTGGACGGGACGTTCCTGATGCCTGTGGAAGACGTGTTTTCGATATCGGGTCGCGGGACGGTGGTGACGGGTCGGATCGAGCGCGGGATCGTGAAGGTGGGGGACGAGTTGGAGATCGTGGGGTTGAAGGCCACGACGAAGACGGTGTGCACGGGGGTGGAGATGTTCCGCAAGCTGCTGGATCAGGGGCAGGCGGGGGACAACGTTGGGGTGCTGCTGCGCGGGACGAAGCGGGAAGAGGTGGAGCGAGGGCAGGTGCTGGCGAAGCCGGGGAGCATCACGCCGCACACGAAGTTCACGGCGGAGATCTACGTGCTGTCGAAGGAGGAGGGGGGGCGTCACACGCCGTTCTTCAACGGGCAGTTTTATTTCCGGACGACGGACGTGACGGGGGCGATCGAGCTGCCTGCGGGGACGGAGATGGTGATGCCTGGGGACAACGTGTCGATCACGGTGCAGTTGATTCAGCCCATTGCGATGGAAGAGGGGCTGCGCTTCGCGATCCGCGAGGGCGGTCGGACGGTCGGCGCCGGCGTCGTGGCGAAGATCATCGAGTAATGCAGTAGAGGGCGAGGGCGCGGCCGCCGAGGGCTTTCCGTCGGAAGACCGACACGGTCGCGACGTCACTCCTTCTCCCGTACACGGAAAACCAACATGCAAAGTCAGAAAATTCGCATCCGCCTGAAGGCCTTCGACTATCGGCTCATCGACCAGTCGTCGCTGGAGATCGTCGAGACCGCCAAGCGGACCGGCGCCGTGGTGAAGGGGCCCGTGCCTCTGCCCACGCGTATCGAGCGCTTCGATGTGTTGCGCTCGCCCCACGTGAACAAGACGTCGCGGGATCAGTTCGAGATCCGGACTCACCTGCGTCTGATGGATATCATGGATCCCACGGACAAGACCGTGGACGCCCTGATGAAGCTCGATCTGCCTGCTGGGGTGGATGTCGAGATCAAGTTGTAATTCGCAGCAAAGCGATCCGGAGGTGCGTCAGGCGTCGGCCGAGACGTGCACGACGATCAAGCAGTTTCAACATTCGCCGGCCAATTGCAGCTGGCCCCTTGAACGAGGGCAATAAACATGAGTCTGGGTCTTCTCGGACGCAAGGTGGGCATGACCCGCCTGTTCACCGATGACGGAGATTCCGTCCCGGTGACAGTGCTGGACGTGTCCAACAACCGCGTCACGCAAATCAAGTCACCCGCTTCCGACGGGTATTCCGCCGTGCAGGTCGCTTTCGGCAAGCGTCGCGCCACTCGCGTGACGAAAGCCGAGGCGGGCCACTTTGCCAAGGCGGGTGTCGAAGCCGGGTCCGTGCTCCGCGAGTTCCGCGTGAGCGAGACCGAAGTCGCCGATCTGAAGGTGGGGGGCGTGATTGCCGCCAGCCTGTTCAAGGTCGGGCAGATGGTCGACGTGCAAGGCACGACGTCCGGCAAGGGTTTCAGCGGCGTCATCAAGCGTCACAACTTTTCGTCGAACCGAGCCAGCCACGGCAACTCCGTGTCGCACAACTCGCCCGGTTCGATCTCCATGGCGCAGGATCCCGGGCGTGTCTTTCCCGGCAAGCGCATGGCCGGCCACTACGGTGCCGTGACGCGGACTGCCCAGAACCTCGAAGTGATCCGCGTCGACGAGGCACGTCAGCTGCTGCTCGTGCGCGGGTCGGTTCCCTCCGCCGCCGGTGGTGATGTGATCGTCGTGCCGGCCGTGAAGAAGGGAGGTGCCTGATGGAACTGAAACTCATCGACACCAACAACGGTCAGGCGGCCGGGAGCGTGAATGCCTCGGACACCCTGTTCGGCCGTGACTACAACGAAGCGCTGATCCACCAGATCGTCACCGGCTTCATGGCGAACGGTCGCCAGGGGACGCGTGCGCAGAAGGGTCGCAGCGAGATCAACAAGAGCACGAAGAAGCCGTGGAAGCAGAAGGGGACCGGACGTGCCCGCGCGGGGATGGCCTCCAGCCCGCTGTGGCGCGGGGGTGGTCGCATCTTCCCCAATCTGCCTGACGAGAACTTCTCGCAGAAGATCAATCGCAAGATGTATCGCGCCGGCATGTGCTCGATCCTGTCGCAGCTCGCGCGTGACGGCCGGCTGAGCGTGGTGGACGGGCTGACCGTCGAAGCGCCGAAGACAAAACTGCTGGCACAGAAGATCAAGGGCATGGGTTTCGACCGCGTCCTCATCATCACCGACGAGATCGACGACAACCTGTTCCTGTCCGCACGCAATCTGGCGAACGTGCTGGTACTCGAACCGCGTCACGCCGATCCGGTGAGCCTGCTTCGCTTCGATCACACGATCATGACGAAGGCTGCCGTCGCCAAGTTCGAGGAGATGCTGGGATGAGCACGCAATTCAATTCAGAACGTCTGCTGCAGGTGCTGCTCGCCCCCCAGATTTCCGAGAAGAGCACGTTCGTCGCCGACAAGCACGACCAGGTGGTCTTCAAGGTGGCTCGTGACGCCACCAAGCCGGAAGTGAAGGCGGCCGTGGAACTGCTGTTCAAGGTACAGGTCCAGTCGGTCCAGATCTCGAACGTCAAGGGCAAGCAGAAGCGGTTTGGTCGTTTCATCGGCCGTCGTGATCATTGGAAGAAGGCCTATGTGTGTCTGAAGCCGGGTCAGGAGATCGATTTCACCGCCGGGGAGGTCAAGTAAATGGCACTCGTCAAAGTCAAGCCGACCTCCGCGGGTCGTCGCGCCGTCGTCAAGGTGGTCAACAAGGACCTCTGGAAGGGGCGGCCCCTAGCGCAACTCACGGAGAAGAAGAATTCCAAGGCAGGGCGCAACAGCCATGGTCACGTGACGACGCGTCACCAGGGTGGCGGTCACAAGCACCACTATCGAGTGGTGGACTTCAAGCGCAACAAGGACGGTATCCCGGCGGTCGTGGAGCGGATCGAACACGATCCGAACCGCAGCGCCAATATCGCACTGGTCTGTTACGCCGACGGCGAGCGCCGCTACATCATCGCGCCGAAGGGCTTGGTGAAGGGCGCGCAGATCCAGAACGGCATCGAGGCACCGATCAAGGTGGGCAACACCCTGCCGTTGCGCAACATTCCGGTCGGATCGACGATCCATTGCATCGAGATGCTGCCCGGCAAGGGTGCGCAGCTGGCGCGCGCTGCCCAGGAACGTCCGTGCAGCTTCTGGCTCGCGAAGGCGCATGCGCTACGGCACGCGGCTGCGCTCGGCGGTATCCGGAAGGTGCATGTGGACTGCCGCGCGGCGATGGGCTGAGGTCGGCAACGAAGAGAACAACCTCCGCTCGATCGGCAAGGCGGGCGCCAAGCGCTGGCGCGGCATCCGTCCGACGGTACGCGGCGTTGCCATGAACCCGATCGGCCGCACGCGTTGGCGGTGAAGAGCAAGACGGCCGCTGGTGCGTCCGGTCAGCCCGTAGAGCGCACCGAAGAGCTACAAGACCATCCGCGCTCGGCTGCTGCTGGACGATGATCGTTCGCACCCGGCACCAGAAATAAAGGGGTAGATGTGAAAACCAGCTCAATCAGAAAGGGACCGTTCGTCGATCACCTTCCTGAACAGATCGAGACCGCCGTGCCGAGAACGACAAAGCGTCCGTCAAGACGTGGTCCCGTCGTTCCACGGTGCTTCCGGATTTCGTCGGACTCACCATCGCCGTTGCACAACGGGAGCAGCATGTCCTGGATGTGGCGATGAGCAGCAGATGGGTCAACTCGACGGTTGCGCCACGCCACGGCATTCAAGGGCCACGCGGCGGACAAGAAGCCGCTTGCCGGCGAGGAAACCGGATGAACGTCAAGCAATTCTTCGCGATGTCCGCCTGTCGGCCCAGAAGGGTCGGCACCTGGTCGCGGACCAGATCCTGGACACCGGTGGACCGCGCCCTCAACATCCTCGCCTTCAGCCCGAAGAAGTTGCCATCATCATCGCGCGAATTGCTCGAGTCGGCGATCGCCAATGCCGAGCACAACGAAGGCGCGGACATCGACGAGCTGAAGGTGCGACCATCATGTCGAGAAGGGCCCCACGCTGAAGCGCTTCACCGCGCGCCAGTCCGCGGCAACCGCATCTCCAAGCAGACCTGCCACATCTTCCTGACCGTCAGCGTCGGCAAGCAGGCCAACTGACGCGGAACGCACATGGGACAGAAAATCCACCCGACCGGCTTCCGCCTCGGCGATCCAGCGCAACTGGGCGTCGATGGTACGCGAGCAACAAGAACTTCCCGGAGATGCTGAAGGAGGACATCAAGGTTCGCGCCTTCCATGCGGAAGCGCATGCCGCGGTGAGCCGCGTCGTGATCGAACGTCCGGCAAGGGCGGCGCATCACCGTGTTCTCCTCATGCCGGCTCCTGCAACGTCGTCATCAGCAGAAGAGCGAGAGCATCGAAATCGCCGCGAGCTGTTCCAGCTGATGGGCGTGCACCGTGCGCATGGGCATCGAGGAAGTCCGCAAACCCGAACTCTACAGTTGCTGGCTGGGTGCCGATTCCGGCTGGCTCGGCGAAGCGATCTGTTCCGCCGCGCGATGAAGCGCGCGATGCAGAACGCGATGCGTCTGGGTGCCCAGGGCATCAAGATCATGACGACGAGCTCAGCGGGATCGAAATCGCCCGGACGAATTGGTGTCCGCGGTCGATTGCCGCCACGCTCGCGCGGAGCATCGATTACGGCTGCCGAAGCCAAGACGACGTACGGCGTGATCGGGATCCAGGTGGCTGTGGGTCTTCGAGGACACCTGGCTCCGCAGCCGACAGCCCACCGCTGGCACCAGCCCGGCGGACCCGAAGAAGTCCAGGAAATCGAGCAGAAGATGCTGCAGCCAACTGGACCAAATACCGGAAACAGCAGAGGCCGCAACACCGGCGTCGCGACCCAGGGCAACAAGGTCAGTTTCGGCGAGTATGGTCTGAAGGCCATCGGCCGGGGACGCCTCACGGCGCGTCAGGTCGACGGCATCGTGCCGGCCACCCGCTCGGCTGATGAAGGACGGATCTGGATCCCGCATCTTCCGGAACCAAGCCGATCTCCTCCAAGCCGGCGAAGTCCGCGCTGGGCAACAGGAAGGGCAATCCGGAGCTGTTCGTGGCCGAGATTCCAACTTCGGCAAGGTGCTGTACGAGATGGACGGTGTCGACGAGACTCTGGCCGAAGGCGTTCCACTGGCGTCCGCCGGCCCCATCGCGACGACCTGGCCGACGGAGCAGATGGGCGCATGAAAGCAAGGAATTGCCGGAGCAAGTCTGCCCAGGAACTCAAACAGGAACTGGACTCGCTCCTCAAGGCGCAGTTCAGTCTCGGACAACGCCTCGGCGAGCGCCAACACGAGCGAGATCGCCAAGGTCCGGAAGGACGTGGCCCGAATGCTGCCCTGATGTCGGAACTGGCGAGGCATGAGCAGGCCAACACGACCGCAAGCTCACCGGCCGGGTGGTGAGCGACGCCAGATGACCAAGACCGTCACGGTGCTCGTCGAACGTCGCATCAAGCACTTTGCCCCGGGAAGGTGATGATCCGTTCGAACAAGACCTGCTCGGCAAGGCGCAACTGGAGTTCCTCCAGGCGATCTGGTCACCATCGAGGAGTGCCGGCCCATCTCACCCACGAAGGCGGCGAGATGGTGGCTTCGAGCCGGGCACAGGAATCGGCACCTGAAGGAAGCACGCGTTCCGGGCGCGGCGCAGGCAGAATCGCGGCTGCTCTTCCAGCTGCGTCCGGACATCTGTCGCCGGACGAGCCGCTCCCGAACAGGATCCAGGGCTTCACCGCCGTGCGGTGGACAATCGTCTCCAGCAGGTCTGGTCGAGCAGGGCAACCATGATTCAGATGCAGTCCATCCTGGACGGCAAGCCGGCAACACCGGCGCGTTCAGTCATGTGCATCAAGGTGCTTGGCAGCTCGGACGTCGTGCTGCATCGGTGATATCATCGAGGTCGGCATCCAGGACGGCGCACTGGTCCAGGCCAAGAAGGGCGAGATCTGGCACCGTGACGAGGCCGGCCACCGCCAGGTGTACTGGTCGGACGGCTCTTCGTGTTGCGCTTCGACCTCCAACGCGGCGTTCGCGCCGGCGGCGCAAGCAGGTGATCGGCGCGCATCTTCGGGCCCGTGACGCGAGCTGCGCCGGCGGTCATGAAGATCATGTCGCTCGCGCCGAGGTGCTGCTGAAGCGGAGGCCATGACCATGCGGAAGGTGCCAAGGCGAGCAACGTCGTCGTCATCACTGGCAAGGACAAAGGCAAGCGTGGCCCCGTGCTGAGCGTGACGGACGCGAACACCTCGTGGTCGAAGGGATCAATCACGTCAAGAAGCACCAGAAGCCGAATCCGATGCGGAATCAGCCCGGTGGCATCGTCGAGTTCGAGCGCTCAGTTCGTCTCGAACGTGGCCATCCTGAATCCGGCCACGCAGCGCGCAGAACCAGGTCCAGATGAAGATCCTCGACGATGGACAAGGTTGCGTCTTCGATCGACGGCGAGCTGATCGACATGGGGAGCAGCGATGGCGCGTTCAACAGTTCTACCCGCGAGACCGTCGTGCCGCAGCTGATGAGCGGTTCGGCCTGGTGAAGTCATGGAAGTGCCTCGCCTCGAGAAGATCGTTCTCAACATGGGCGTGGGCGAGGCTGTCGCTGACGAGATCATGGACAACGCCGTGGCCGACATGACCAAGGTGGCGGGGCAGAAGCCCGTGGTCGCAGGCGCGCAAGGCCATTGCCGGCTTCAGATCCGCCAGGGTACCCGGTGGGTTGCTCGGTGACGCTGCGTCGTCGGCAGATGTACGAGTTTCTCGATCGCTTCGTGTGTCGATTGCCGCTGCGCGTTCGTGACTTCCGCGGGATCTCCCGCGAGGCTTCGATGGTCGTGGCAACTACAACATGGGCATCAAGGAGCAGATCATCTTCCCCGAGATCGACTACGACAAGGTCGATGCACTGCGGGGGATGAACATCACTTTCACCACCACGGCCAAGACGGACGAGGAAGCCAAGGCACTGCTGGCCGCGTTCCGTTTCCCCTTCAGGAGCTAGAGCGAATCATGGCGAAGACCGCCCTCATCAATCGCGAAGAAAAGCGCCGCGCCACGGTCAAGAAGTACGCCGCGAAGCGGGCTGAATTGATGGCTGTGATTCAGAACGGCAGCGCTTCCGACGAGGAGAAGGCCGAGGCGCGCGACAAGCTCCAGGCGCTGCCCCGGGATTCGAGTCCGGTCCGGCTGCGCAATCGCTGCGCGCTGACGGGACGTCCCCGTGGTTTCTTTCGGAAGTTCGGACTCGCACGGAACAAGGTGCGCGAGATTGCAATGCGCGGTGAGATCCCTGGCCTCACCAAGGCGAGCTGGTAAGCGGAGGTAGGCACATGAGCATGAGCGATCCCATCGCGGACATGCTGACACGGATTCGGAACGCCCAGAGCGCCGAGAAGCCCACTGTGTCAATGCCCTCGAGCAAGCTGAAGACGGCCATCGCGGCCGTCCTCAAGGACGAAGGTTACATCGATGACTTCGCCGTCCGGAACGATGACGGCAAGCCCACGCTTGAGGTGGCGCTCAAGTACTACGCGGGTCGGCCGGTCATCGAGAAGATCGAACGGATCAGTCGTCCCGGGCTGCGGATCTATCGCGGCACGCGGGACATCCCGACGGTCATGAACGGCCTCGGTATCGCGATCGTGTCGACCTCTCGCGGGGTGATGACGGATCGCAAGGCACGCGCCGGCGGCATCGGCGGCGAAGTCCTCTGCATCGTCGCGTAAGGGGGCCGCCATGTCTCGTATCGCGAAGTATCCGGTGAGCGTGCCTGCGGGCGTCGATGTCGCCGTGAACGAACAACAGATTTCGGTGAAAGGGCCTCTGGGCTCGTTGTCGCAGGCGCTGACCGGCGATGTGACGGTGACGCGGGAAGGAGACAAGCTCTCGTTCACCGTGGCCAACGACTCCCAGCACGCCGGAGCGATGTCCGGAACCTTGCGGGCACTCGTGGCGAACATGGTGCACGGTGTCACCAAGGGGTTCGAGCGCAAGTTGACGCTGGTCGGCGTGGGCTATCGTGCCCAGGCGCAGGGTGAGGCGCTGAATCTGACGCTCGGGTTCTCGCACCCGATCGCGTACAAGCTGCCGAAGGGCATCAAGGCCGAGACGCCGACGCAGACCGAGATCCTCATCAAGGGAACGGACAAGCAGCAGGTCGGACAGGTCGCTGCGGAGATCCGGAGCTATCGACCCCCGGAACCCTACAAGGGCAAGGGCGTCCGCTACGCGGACGAGGTCGTGAAGCTCAAGGAAACGAAGAAGAAGTGACAGGGGCGCGGACATGTTGACGAAGAAAGAAACCCGGTTGCGCCGGGCGCGACAGACCAGAGCCAAGATCGCCGAATTGAGGGTGATGCGCCTGTCTGTCCATCGATCCAACCTCCATATCTATGCGCAGGTGATCGACGAGACGGGCGGCAAAGTGCTCGCGTCCGCGTCGACGCTCGAAGCCGAGGTGAAGTCGCAGGTGAAGCGCGGATCCAACGTGGATGCGGCCAAGATCGTCGGCCAGCGCATCGCCGAGCGGGCGAAGGCAAAGGGCGTCACGCAAGTGGCGTTCGATCGGTCGGGGTTCCGGTACCACGGTCGCGTGAAGGCGCTTGCCGACGCGGCGCGCGAATCCGGCCTGCAGTTCTGAGGAGCGCATGGCAATGGCAAGAAACACGAAGAACATGCAGGGCTCGGAAGAGCGGACCGACGGCCTTCGCGAGAAGATGGTGGCGGTCAACCGCGTCACCAAGGTGGTGAAGGGTGGTCGAATCCTCGGTTTTGCGGCGCTGACCGTCGTCGGCGATGGCGACGGCAGTGTGGGCATGGGCAAGGGCAAGGCGCGGGAAGTGCCGGTGGCCGTGCAGAAGGCGATGGAGGAGGCTCGTCGCAAGATGGTGAAGATCAGCCTGAAGAACGGCACGCTCCATCACGCCGTTCTCGGAATCCATGGCGCGTCCAAGGTGTTGATGCAGCCGGCCTCCGAAGGTACGGGGATCATCGCCGGCGGTCCGATGCGCGCGGTCTTCGAGGTGATGGGTGTCACCAACGTCCTCGCGAAGTGCATCGGCTCCACCAATCCGTACAACGTGGTTCGCGCCACGCTGAATGGCCTCGAGTCGATGAACACGCCGTCCGAGATCGCCGCGAAGCGCGGCAAGACGATCGAAGAGATCCTGGGGTAACCGATCATGGCTGGCGAACAGAAGAAGACCCTGAAGGTGACGCTCGTGAAGAGCATCATCGGCACGCGCGAGTCGCACCGGGCCACGGTCCGCGGACTCGGCCTGCGTCGCATCAATCACTCCGTGGTCCTGGAAGACACGCCTGCCGTGCGCGGCATGGTCAACAAGGTCCGCTATCTCGTCACGTGCGAGGGTTGAGCATGAAACTGAACGGCATCAAGCCTGCCGAGGGCGCCACGCATGCGAAGCGTCGCGTGGGTCGCGGAATCGGCAGCGGGCTCGGCAAGACGGCGGGCCGTGGTCACAAGGGGCAGAAGTCCCGTTCCGGCGGTTTCCACAAGGTCGGATTCGAAGGCGGGCAGATGCCCCTGCAACGGCGGTTGCCGAAGCGCGGCTTCACGTCGATTCACGGAACGGAAGTGTACGAAGTTCGTCTCCACGAGCTTGGCGGTATCGACGGTGATGTGGTGGATCTCGACACGTTGAAGGGGGCGGGCGTGGTCCCCGGGATTGCCAAGGCAGCCAAGATCATTCTGGCCGGGAAGATCGAGCGTGCCGTGAAGGTGCAGGGCGTCAAGGTCACGAAGGGCGCGAAGGGCGCCATCGAGGCTGCCGGCGGCAGCGTCGCCTGACGGAAGCGGATCCTTGGCCACTGCAAACACAGCCACGGGGATGGGCAAGTTCGGCGACCTGAAGCGCCGCTTGCTGTTCCTGCTGGGGGCCTTGATCGTCTACCGGATCGGTGCGCATGTGCCGGTTCCGGGGATCGATCCGGTGCAACTGGCGGAGCTGTTCAAGACGCAGCAGGGCGGAATCCTGGACATGTTCAACATGTTCTCCGGTGGTGCCCTGTCCCGGTTCACGATCTTCGCGCTCGGGATCATGCCGTACATCTCGGCCTCGATCATCATGCAGCTCCTGACGGTGGTGTCGCCGCAGCTGGAGTCGCTGAAGAAGGAAGGCGAGGCGGGCCGTCGCAAGATCACGCAGTACACGCGCTACGGAACGCTGGTCCTCGCGACCTTTCAAGGGTTGGGCATCGCCATCGCGCTGGAAGCTCAGCGGGGGCTGGTGATCGATCCGGGCTTGGCGTTCCGGTTCACGACCGTGGTGACGCTCGTGACCGGCACGATGTTCCTGATGTGGCTGGGCGAGCAGATCACGGAGCGCGGCATCGGCAACGGTATTTCGCTGATCATCTTTGCAGGCATCGCGGCCGGATTGCCGCGGGCCATCGGCGGGACGCTGGAACTGACACGAACCGGGTCGTATTCGATTCCGCTGGTGCTGTTCCTGTTTGCGGTGGCGATCCTGGTCACGGCGCTCGTCGTGTTCGTGGAGCGCGGCCAACGCAAGATCCTGGTGAACTACGCGAAGCGCCAGGTGGGGCGGAAAGTGTACGGAGGTCAGAGCTCCCATCTGCCGTTGAAGCTCAACATGTCGGGGGTCATTCCGCCGATCTTCGCTTCCAGCATCATCCTGTTTCCGGCGACGCTCGCGGGCTGGTTCGGTACCGGGGAGAACATGGCCTGGTTGCGGGACATCAGTTCCACCCTGCATCCCGGACAACCGGTCTACGTGCTGCTGTACGCCTCGGCGATCGTGTTCTTCTGCTTCTTCTATACGGCCCTCGTCTTCAATCCCAAGGAGACGGCGGACAATCTGAAGAAGGGCGGGGCCTTCGTGCCGGGTATCCGGCCGGGGGAGCAGACGGCGAAGTACATTGAACGGATCATCATGCGGTTGACGCTGGCCGGGGCGCTGTACATCACGGTCGTGTGTCTGCTGCCGGAGTTCCTGATCGTCAAGTGGAACGTGCCGTTCTATTTCGGCGGGACCAGCCTGCTCATCATCGTCGTGGTGACGATGGATTTCATGGCTCAGGTCCAGGCCTACATGATGTCTCACCAGTACGAAAGCCTGCTCAAGAAGGCCAACTTCAAGGGCGGAGCGTTTCCCTCTCGATAGGGATGCCGGGACGCATGTCGAAGGAAGAAACGATTCAGATGCAGGGGGAGATCGTGGAAACGCTCCCCAACGCCACCTTCCGAGTGAAACTGGAAAACGGTCACATCGTGCTGGGGCATATTTCCGGGAAGATGCGGATGCACTACATCCGCATCCTGCCGGGTGACAAGGTCACCGTGGAATTGACGCCATACGACCTGTCGCGGGCGCGGATTGTCTTCCGCGCGAAGTGACGGGGCGGCACGCGCCGCGAGGAGAAGCGAAATGAAAGTTCAGGCATCAGTGAAGAAGATGTGCCGCAAGTGCAAGATCATCCGCCGCAATCGCGTCGTGCGGGTGATCTGCGAGGATCCGCGCCACAAGCAGCGGCAAGGGTGATCCCGCATTTGCGGTCGGCATTCAACTAGACAACGGATTCCAGCATGGCACGTATCGCAGGGGTCAACATCCCCAACCACCAGCACGCGCGGATCGCTCTCACGGCGATCTACGGCATCGGTCGTTCGCGCGCGGCGAAGATCTGCGCCGACGCCGGCATCGAACCCACGACCAAGATGAAGGACCTGTCCGACGCGGACATGGACCGGCTTCGCGAGCACGTGGGCAAGTACACCGTCGAGGGCGACCTGCGCCGCGAAGTCAGCATGAGCATCAAGCGGCTCATGGACCTCGGGTGCTACCGCGGGATCCGTCATCGTCGCGGGCTGCCCGTCCGGGGTCAGCGCACGCGCACCAATGCGCGCACGCGGAAAGGTCCGCGCAAAGCCGTTCGCGCCTCGAAGTAACGATGAACGTCGACATCACGACACAAGCAAGCGGAAGGACTGGCACACATGGCTAAGGCACAGACCCGGGTGCGCAAGAAGGTCAAGAAGAACGTCGCAGAAGGCATTGCGCACATTCACGCGTCGTTCAACAACACGATCGTCACGATCACCGACCGGCAGGGGAATGCGCTGTCGTGGGCCACGTCCGGTGGCGCAGGCTTCAAGGGTTCGCGCAAGTCCACACCCTTCGCAGCACAGGTGGCTGCCGAGCACGCGGGGAAGGCCGCCCAGGAATGCGGCGTGAAGAACCTCGAGGTTCGGATCAAGGGGCCCGGTCCCGGTCGTGAATCCGCCGTGCGTGCACTCAATGCCGCCGGTTTCAAGATCACGAGCATCTCCGACGTCACGCCCGTTCCCCACAACGGCTGCCGTCCTCCCAAGAAGCGCCGCATCTGACGGCGAGGAGCTGAAACATGGCCAGAAATACCGATCCGAAGTGCCGTCAGTGCCGCCGGGAAGGCGAAAAGCTCTTCCTCAAGGGCGAGAAGTGCTTCACCGACAAGTGCGCGATCGAGCGTCGCAACTACGCCCCGGGCCAGCATGGCCAGAAGAGCGGACGTCTGTCCGGATACGGCGTGCAGCTGCGCGAGAAGCAGAAGGTGCGGCGCATCTACGGCGTGCTGGAGCGCCCCTTCCGTCGCGAGTACAAGGAAGCGGACCGTCGCAAGGGCATCACCGGCGAGAATCTGCTGCAGATCCTCGAGAGCCGGCTGGACAACATGGCGTACCGGATGGGCTTTGGCGCCAGCCGGGCGGAAGCGCGCCAGATCGTCCGTCACAACGGCATCATGGTGAACGGACGGCGCGTCAACATCCCGTCCTATCACCTGCGTGAAGGCGATGTGGTGGAAGTGGCGCAAGCGGCCAAGGCCCAGCTGCGCATCAAGGCATCGGCCGAAGCCGCCGAGAGCCGCGGATTCCCCGAGTGGGTGGAAGTGGACGTCAAGGCGCTGAAAGGTACCTACAAGGCCAAGCCCCAGCGCTCCGAGTTGCCGTCGACCATCAACGAATCGCTCGTGGTCGAGTTGTACTCGAAGTAATCCGTCAAGGGCGGCGCCTGCGGGCGCCGCTGCACCAAATCGCATTCTTCGAACTCAAGGGAACAGCACATGGCCAGTAGCGCTCTGTTGAAGCCCCGCATTATCGATGTACAGCAACTCGGACCGTTCCACGCCAAGGTGACGATGGAACCGTTCGAGCGCGGATACGGCTACACGCTGGGGAATGCGCTGCGCCGCATCCTGTTGTCGTCGATGCCCGGCTTCGCGCCGACGGAAGTGAAGATCGCCGGCGTGCTCCACGAGTACTCCACGATCGACGGCGTCCGCGAGGACGTGGTCGACATCCTGCTGAACCTCAAGGGCATCGTCCTCAAGCTGAACAGCCGTGATCAGGCCGTGCTCAACCTGAAGAAGTCGGGTGAGGGTCCGGTGACGGCGGGTGACATCGAGGCCACGCACGATGTCGAGATCATCAATCCCGATCACGTCATCGCGCACTTGTCCGCCGGTGGTCAGATCGACATGCAGATCACGGTCGAGAACGGCCGCGGCTACGTGCCGGCGAGCCAGCGTCCGATCAACCGCGAAACGCGCAGCATCGGCAGCATCCTGATGGACGCGTCGTTCAGCTCGGTGAAGCGGGTCAGTTACTCCGTCGAGAGTGCCCGTGTCGAACAGCGCACCGACCTCGACAAGCTCATCATGGACATCGAGACCAACGGCGTCGTGGAACCGGAAGAGGCGATCCGGACTGCAGCCCGCATCCTGATGGAACAGTTGCAGGAGTTCGCCGACCTGCGCGGCACGCCGACCAAGTCCGAAGGGCCGAAGCCGCCGCCCGTGGATCCGATCCTGTTGCGTCCGGTGGATGATCTCGAACTCACGGTCCGTTCCGCGAACTGCCTGAAGGCCGAGAACATCTATTACATCGGCGACCTGATCCAGCGCTCGGAGACGGAGCTGCTGAAGACGCCGAACCTCGGTCGGAAGTCGCTCAACGAGATCAAGGAAGTGCTCGCCTCCCGCGGCCTGACGCTGGGGATGAAGCTCGAGAACTGGCCGCCTGCCGGCCTGGAAAAAGTCTGAGGCCGCGACGCGGCACAACGAACAGATAGTGAGGTGACACATGCGTCACGGACTGGGCCTTCGCAAACTCAACCGCACCAGCGCGCATCGCAGCGCGATGTTGCGGAACCTGACCAACGCGCTGCTTCGTCATGAAGTCATTCGCACCACGCTGCCCAAGGCGAAGGAACTGCGCCGGGTGGCTGAACCGATGATCACGCTGGGCAAGGCGTCGAGCCTCGCCAACAAGCGGCTCGCGTTCTCGCGACTGCGCGATCGCGACATGGTCGTGAAGCTGTTCGACGAACTCGGGCCGCGGTACGCGAATCGTCCGGGGGGATACCTGCGCATTCTCAAGTGCGGATTCCGCAAGGGCGACAACGCGCCGATGGCGATCGTGGAACTGCTGGACCGTCCGGAAGGCGCTGCAGACACGGCGGTCGACACGGAAGACAAGGCCGCCTGAGGCCTGCGGGGCGAGTGTCCCCGCGAAGCAGGAAGCGGAACGGGCCGATTCGTCGGCCCGTTTTCTTTGGCGCGCTGTCTGTGCCCGCGCGGAAGGCCGCTCACGCGGAGACGGCGGGGATGCGGTTCCGGATGAACTTTTCGAATTCCGCCGGCGGCAGCGGGCGGCTCACGAGAAAGCCCTGGATGTACTCGCATCCCCGACCCCGAAGGAACTCGAGCTGCTCGGGCGTCTCGACCCCCTCCGCCACGACCTCGAGGCGCAGGCTGTGGGCCATCGCGATGATGGCGGACGTGATGGCCGAGTCGTCATCGGCCTGCGGTGTGTCCTTCACGAAGGACCGATCCACCTTCAGGGCATCGACCGGGAATCGCTTCAGGTAGGACAGCGACGAGTAGCCGGTGCCGAAGTCGTCGATCGCGAGCCGCAGACCCATCGCCTTCAGCTGGGTGAGGGTTGCCAGCGTGCCGCGTTGGTCGTCCATCAGCATGCTCTCCGTGACCTCGAGTTCCAGGCCCTGCGGCGGCAAGCCGGTCTCCCTCAGTACCGACGCGACATGCTCGGTGAACTCCGCCTGCTGGAAGTGCGGGCTCGCGATGTTCACCGCCACGTGCGTGATGGGAACGCCGTCCAGCTGCCACTTGCGCAGTTGCGCGGCGGCCTGGTGGAGCACCCACTCGCCGATGGGAATGATGAGTCCGGAGTCTTCCGCGATCGGGATGAACTGCATCGGCGGGACCATGCCCAGTTCCGGGTGGCGCCAGCGGATCAGCGCTTCGGCGCCCGCCACCTCGTTCGTGCGCAGGTCGATCTTGGGCTGGTAGTACAACTCGAACTCGCCCCGCTGGATCGCCCGGCGCAGACGGGATTCCAGTGCGAGACGCTCCATGGCGCGCGAGTTCATCTCCTTGCCGTAGAACTGGTAGTTGTTGCGTCCCTGGCTCTTCGCGAAGTACATGGCCGCGTCCGCGTTCTTCAGCAAGGCGTCCGCATCCTCGCCGTCGAGCGGGTACATCGCGATGCCGATCGATGCCGTGATCAACAGCTCGCGTCCACCGACTTCGACCGGACGCCGGAGGCTGTCGAGGATCTCCTCGGCGACGCGGGCCGCGTCCTGGAATTGCGCCATCCGTGTGAGGAGGACGCAGAATTCATCTCCGCCGACCCGTGCGAGCCCGATTTCCTCGGTCGCGGACGCACGTCCTGTCGGGGACCGGTGGACGATCGCACTGCGGAGCCGTTCCGCGACGGCGGCCAGCAACTGGTCCCCGACGGAATGCCCCAGCGTGTCGTTGATGCGCTTGAACTGGTCGAGATCCAGTGTGAGCACGGCCACCAGCCGTCCCGAACGCTGGGCCTGCTGCAATGCGGCCTCCACGTTCTCCACGAACCAGTGGCGGTTGGGCAGTCGCGTGAGGCGGTCGAAGTACGCGAGTTCGTGGATCCGCTCCTCCGCGGCCTTGTGTTCCGTGACGTCCTGGATCGCGCCGAACGCCTGCAGCGGTTCGCCGGACTCGCTCAGCATCACGTCCGAATGGAAGCGCACGTAGCGCACCGACCCATCCGCGAGCAGCATCCGATGCATCGCCTCGCGCCCGCCTCCTGCAGCCCGGAGCGAGTCGAGCGTATCGCGGAGTTCCTCGGCGTCATCCGGATGCACCCGCGCCAGCATGGCCTCGAGCGTTGCCGCCACTTCTCCCGGTTCGTACCCCAGGATCCGGAAGGCTTCCTCCGACCACTGCATCCGGTTCGAGACGAGATCCCAGCGCCACGACCCGAGCCGCGCGACGCGCTGGGCGCTGGCGAGCAACGCCTGGTTCTCGATCATCGATGCGAAGGCTTCGGCGGCCCGCAGGATGTACCGGACCCGGTGACCCAGCACGCCCCAGTTGATGGGTTTGCTGATGAAGTCCGTGGCGCCGGCCTCGTACGCGCGATTGATCGATTCGAGGTCGTCCAGGCCCGTCAGCATCAGCACCGGAACGTGCCGCCCGCTCGCCGAGGTCCGCAGCCGGCGCACGGCTTCGTACCCGTCGATGCCCGGCATCATCACGTCCATCAGGACCACGTCCGGATGTTCCCGCTCGAACAGGTCGACGCCGTCCTCGCCCGTCTTCGCGGACACGACGCGCAGGCCCGAGACCTCCAGCGTGCGGGTGGCGATCAGACGGATCGTCGGATCGTCATCGACGACCAGCGCCAGCGGCGGCGTATTGCGCTTGTCATCCATGGGCACTGGACCCGTCCCGCACGAACTCGTTCAAGCGCTCGGCTGTCTGGTCGGCGAGGCGGGCCAGGTGTTCGAGCGCCAACGGAGCATCCTCCATCTCGCCGGAACGCGCGGCCTGCTCGATCCGCCGGGCGATGCGGAAGATCGACATGGCTCCGACATTGGCAGCCGCGGATTTCAATGCATGGGCCGAGAGGCTGAGCGCCGTCGGATCGGCACCTGCGACCGCAGCGCGCATGTCGTCCAGCAGCGCCTGCGACGACGAGACGTAGGCCGCCACCACCTGCTCGCGCAGATTGGATTCCCGGGCGTCCTGCTCGAGGGCGCGCAGACTCTCCAGGACGGACAGGTCGATCTCGTTGCGGCTCTCGCCCCGCAGCCCCGCACGCATGTCGGTCCGGGCCGCCCCTCGGGCGCGATCGTCAACCGGTGACGGTTCCACGACCGTCAGGAACTTGGACAGGACCGCCCCGAGCGAGTCCCGTCGGAAGGGCTTGGCGAGATACTCGTCCATGCCGGCCTCGAGACAGGTCTCCCGGTCGCCCTCGATCGCGTTCGCCGTGAGGGCGACGATCGGCACGTGTCCGCCCGAAACCTTCTCGTGGCTGCGCCAGGCGCGGGTCGCCGTATAGCCGTCCATCTCCGGCATCTGGCAGTCCATCAGCACCAGATCCGGCACCGCGGCTTCCAGCTGCTGCAGACACTCCACGCCGTTGATCGCGACGTCCACCGTGCAACCGAGACTGCGCAGCATTTCCGTCGCCACGAGGCGGTTCACGGCATTGTCCTCCACCAGCAGCACATGTCCCCGGAGCGCCGTGCGCGGCGCGCTGCGGTCGACCGGCCGTGTTTCGGACGCCACGCTCAGACCGAGGGCGGTCTCGACGTTCCGGATGAGTTCGGCTTGACGGATCGGCTTGCGCAGCCAGCAGGCGATGCCGAGGCTGCGGGTCGAGACCGGGTCGGGATCCCGGCTCAGGGAACTGAGGATGATCATCGGGACGCGCGCCCCCCCGCCCTCGGTCGAGCGGATGGCGCGCGCGAGGTCGATGCCGGACATGCCGGGCATGTGCATGTCGAGGATGACCAGATCGATGCGCTTCGCAGTCGCACGGTAGATCTCCATGGCCCGCACGCCGTCCGGCGCGACGAGCACGTTGAACCCGGCCGCGACGCACTGATGTTCCAGGATCTCGCGATTGGTCGCATTGTCGTCCACGACCAGGATCGTCCGTCCGCTGTTCGATCGATGCGGACTGTCGTCGATGACCGGGCGCGCGGCCTCGGCGTGCCCGAATCGCAGCATGAAGCTGAACGTCGTGCCCGCGCCGGGGACGCTGTGGACGTCGATCGTGCCCGACATCAGCTCGACGAGCTGGCGCACGATCGTCAGGCCGAGACCCGTCCCGCCGAAGCGACGCGTCGTCGTCTCGTCGGCCTGCGAGAACGCGTCGAACACGCGCCGCTGCGCTTCCTCGGGAATGCCGACCCCGGTGTCCGAGACTTCCAGGGAGAGGACCGTGTGGTCCCCCGCCGATGCCGACACCGAGGCGCGGATGACCACCTCGCCCTGTTCCGTGAACTTGAGCGCATTGCCCAGCAGGTTCGTGAGAATCTGCCGTACGCGCACCGGATCGCCCAGCAGGGCGCGGGGAATCTCCGGCGCGAGGTCGCAGGCGAGTTCGATGTTCTTGCGGTTCGCCTGTTCGCCGAAGAACTGCGTCACGTCCTCGATCATCTCCACGATGTCGAAGGCGGTGGTCTCCAGCGTCATGCGGCCGGCCTCGATCTTCGACAGGTCGAGGATGTCGTTGATGATGCCCAGCAGATGCTCGCCGGATCGCTGGACGGCCGACGCGAGATCGCGCTGGCGATCGTCCAGGTCCGTGTCGAGCAGCAGTTCCGTCAGTCCGAGCACACCGTTCATGGGCGTCCGGATCTCGTGGCTCATGTTGGCCAGGAACTGGCTCTTGGCGCGGCTGGCGGCCTCGGCCGCGTCGCGCGCCCGCTGCAGTTCGGCCTCGGTGTGCTTGCGATCGGTGATGTTCGCCACCGTGCCGAGAATGCGCCGGGCACGTCCGTTGTCGGACCATTCCACCACCTTGCCCTGCGCGTGGATCCAGCCCCAGAACCCGTCGGTGCGACGGATGCGCAGGTCGAGCGCCAGGACCGCCGCCTCGCTCTTGAGGAGGCGCGCGAAGCCGACGCGCACCGTCTCCACCTCGTCCGGATGCACCTTGGTCAGGATCGCGGCGACGCTCGTGCTGAGTACCTCGAACGCGCCGCCCGTGATCCGCCCCCACTCCTCGCTGAGGAACAGGTCGCCGGTTTCGGCATCGCAGTCGAACAGGGCGATGTCCGAGGCTTCCATGGCGAGCGTCAGACGCGCCTTCGCCTGCCTCAGGTCCTGGGTTCGCTCCGCAACGCGGGCTTCCAGTTGCTGACTGTAGGTTTCGAGCGCGTCGTCCCGATGCTGGATCTGCACCAGCATGGAATTGAACCCGTCGATCAGGGTGCCGACTTCATCGTCGCCGCGCTTGCGGGCGCGGATGGTGTAGTCGCCCTTCTCCGTGATCTCGCGTGCCGCCGCCGAGAGCTGGAGCACCGGCTCCGCGATCACCCCCTGCAGCCGTCGCGACAGGGGCCAAGCGACCAAGCCCAGCACCACGAGAATGGCGGCGCCCATCCAGGCGAGATTCGCGACCAGGCTGGCCGACGCCGGTGCGAGATCCGAGACCAGATGCACCGTGCCGATCACTTCGCCGTCGACCACGACCGATTCCGTGGCTTCCGCGCCGAGGGAACCGAAGAGATTCACCCCTCCGAGTGCGCGATGCTTCGAGTCGCGTTCGTAGCTGGCGAGCACCGCGCCGGACGGCAGCACGATAGCGGCCTTGAGCACTTCCGGCTTTTCGCGAAGCGCCGACAGCGTCGTCCCCGCGGCCTGGGCATCCCCGAACGAAATGGCGGCACCCGTGTTGCTCCCGATCATCTTCGCGAGGCTCGACATCTCCGCACGCATTTCACCGAGGGTTGAACGCACCTCCATGGCCGCGAAGATCAGGTAGCACAGCAGCACCCCCACGGCCGTGGACAGCATGGCCAGGCCGGTGAGCTTGCTGCTGAGTGACCAATGGCGGAACGGTTTCAAGAGGGTTTCCCCTTCACGGTTCTCGCGAGCTTGAGCACCTGCGAGCTCAATCGGATGCCCGCACGGTGCGATGCGTCGACGTTCACGTCGAACATGATGCGATTGTCGCGCTTCACGAGGCCGATCATGCCACCTTGATCGATGAATCCGTCGCCCTCGCCGAGGGTCAGGATCGCCTGGGACTCGGCGGCGCGCTGGATGTCCGCCCAGTTCTTCTCGTCGGCGGATGCGAAGTACGCGAGATGGCATCCCCGCAATTCCTCGGCACGAAGGCCGCGTCTCACCTTCACGGCGCGGCCCTGGATCGTCTTCGACTCGAGATGGGTCAGCGCGTCTCCGAACGGATCCTTGCCCACCACGCAGATCGTGATGGCGGCGGCGGTGGCCAGCGACGTCGTCGGCCACTCCGCGAACTTCGCGAAATTGAAGACGTAGGCGGCCTTCAGTTCCGCTTCCGAGACCGTGCTCTGCGCGGTCGCGAGGCTGCCGGTCGCGAGGCTGCCGGTCGCGAGGCAGACGGCCGCGAACAGCTCCCGCGTGCGTGCGGTCAGGCGGGAGCGCATCGGGGCCGGAATCGTCAGAAGTTCCAGAGCATCCTCGCGAACAGCGACCGGCGCTGTTCCGTCGCGGTGAAGAATGGATCGCTGTTGAACTCCGGATGGCGGCCGTCGAACAGATTGCGGCCGATGAGCGACAGTTCGACGTCCTTCCGAAGCCGCCAGGCCAGGTGCGCGTCCACCGCCCAGTAGTCGGAGACGGCCGCGGTTCCACGAATGCGGTCGACGTAACGGACCGTCGCGTCCACGGCCCACCGTTCGTCGATCTCGAAGAAGCTCTGAAGCGTCAGCCCCTGGTACGGCGTCCGGCTCTCGGCGCCTTCCGCGGTATGTCCCGTGTTGACGGGATGCCACACGGCCGTGTCGGCATAGGTATAGGAACCGGCGAATCTCAAGCGTTCCGCGATGTGCCAGTCCACCGCGAGCTCGGCCCCATGGGTTCGTGCCTTGCCGACGCCGTCGAGCGGCACGGTGCAACTCACGTACGAGAAGCCGACGGGCACGCAGGTCGGCGCGCCGCCGGTCAGGATGAGCTGCTTGTACCGGTAGGCAAATGCCGTTGCGTCGACCGACAGGCCGGGGGCGATCTGATGCCGGTAGCCCACCTGATACGCATCGAGCTTTTCCGGCGTGATCGCGGGATCTCCGACCATCCTGCCGATGATCGGCAGCGGAGCGCCGGGCGGCGCGGCGGGCGTGTAGAGCGCGTTGGCCGAGCCCGAGCGCTCAAGCACCGAAGGCAGTCGATTGGCGCGGGACGCGGCCAGCCAGACGGCGTCGTGTTCGGTGGGATTCCACGACAGCCGCACATCGGGTTGGGGATTGAGGCTGCCGACGAGTGAACTGCGTTCGAGCTTGAGGCCCAGGGTCAGCCGCAGACGTTCCGGGACCAGGGCGATTTCGTCCTGGGCGAACACGTTCATCAGTTCCTCGTTGCTGTTGGCCGGGGACGCCGTGAACCAGGGATTGCTGCTGATCGAATAGCGATACGTGCGATAACCGCCGCCCCAGATGAGGGCATGGCGATTCCCAAGCGCCACATTGTGCTGGATGCCGAGATCCCAGGTCTGCACCTCATCGGTCAGGCCGACGGCGCGTGTCCGGCGCGTCTGGTCCACGTATGCATCCACGGCCACGCTGGAGCCGCCCGCCAGAGTGTGTTGCCAGCGGCCCTTCAGGTGGTAGCCCGACGGATGCGAATCGATGCTTTGCAGCGCCCCCGTGCCGGTCGTGGTCGAGGGCAGCAGCGAGGGGGCGCCGCCGCTGGTGCCGTCGTAGGCCTCGCCCTGGACCGTCAGTTCGGTGGCAGCATCGAGCGGCTTGTCCGCGCGGAAGCCGACCCGTGTCTGTCGCAGGACGCCGCCGTTGGCGTTCGACCCGATCTGGCGGGATTCGTCATCGTCCACGTTCACCCCGTACAGACGCCACGTCGTGCCGTCGTCCAGTGTGCCGCCGTAGCGGGCGCTCAAGCGGTGACCGGTGGTCCCGGCGACCGCGGAGACCAGTCCGCCCTGCGTGTCCGCGGCGCGCTTGGTGATGATGTTGACCACGCCGTTGACCGCATTCGATCCCCAGATGGCAGCTCCCGGACCGCGGATGACCTCGATCCGGTCGATGTCCTCGAGCATCGTGTCGGGGCCATCCCAGAACGTGCCGGAGAACAGAGGCGAATAGACGCTGCGGCCGTCCACCAGCACCAACAGCTTGTTGGCGAATCCGGCATTGAAGCCGCGGATCGACACGGCCCACTTGGTGCCGTCGATGCGTGCGACGGACACGCCCGGAATGAGTCGCAACGCGTCTGGAATCGAGGTCGCACCGGCACGGCGAATATCGTCTCCGGTCAATACCGATACCGCCGCCGCGGTATCCGACAAGCGTTGCGGCCGGCGCGACACGGTCGTGACCTCGATCTTCATCAGGTCCTCGAACGCGAGGTCGGTGAGCGGCGAACTTCCCTGGGGCAGGTCGGCTGCAGTGCCCGGGAGCGCGGGCACCGCGGCGGCCATGCCGAACAACACGCCGCGAAGGGGGCGGCGGGCATGGAGCGGATTACGGGCGGACATGGCGTCAGTAGGCCTCAATGGAACGAGGTTTCTAACGGCGTGTCCCATGTGATCTTTATGCACGGGCGCAAGGAATTCGACCGTGCGGCGCTTGCGTTCAGCGGGCGGTTTCGGTCTCCGTTACTGCGGTGCGCCCGGCTTCGCCGACAGGTGTGCGGCGAGATACCGCCCCGTATGGCTTTCCCGCGTCTGCATCAGTTCGGCGGGGGAACCCCGGCCGACGATCCGGCCGCCGCCGGCCCCGCCTTCCGGACCGAGATCGATCACCCAGTCGGCGGTCTTCACCACGTCGAGGTTGTGTTCGATCACCACGATCGTGTTGCCGCGGTCGCGCAGCCGGTGCAGGACCGACAGCAGCATCTCGACGTCCTGGAAGTGCAGTCCGGTCGTCGGTTCATCGAGGATGTACAGCGTGCTGCCCGTGTCGCGCCGCGACAGTTCCAGGGCGAGCTTCACGCGCTGCGCCTCGCCGCCCGACAGCGTCGTCGCACTCTGTCCGAGCGTGATGTAGCCGAGCCCCACGTCCGTCAGCGTCTCGAGCTTGCGTGCGAGGACGGGCACGGCACCGAAGAACTCGCGTGCCTCCTCCACCGTGAGCCCCAGCACTTCGTGGATGTTGCGGCCCTTGTAGCGGACGTCCAGCGTCTCGCGTCCGAAGCGCCGGCCCTGGCAGACCTCGCACGTCACGTAGATGTCCGGCAGGAAGTGCATCTCCACCTTCACCACGCCGTCGCCCTGGCACGCCTCGCAGCGTCCGCCTTTCACGTTGAACGAGAAGCGTCCGGGCCCGTAGCCGCGCTCCCGTGCGAGCGGCACGCCGGCGAACAGCTCGCGGATCGGCGTGAAGAGGCCGGTGTAGGTCGCGGGGTTGGAGCGCGGCGTGCGCCCGATCGGACTCTGGTCGACCGCCACCACTTTGTCGATCTGATCGAAGCCGAGAAATTCGCGGTGTGGTGCCGGCTCGTCGCGGCTGCCGTGCAGATGGCGCGCGAGACCCCGGTACAGCGTGTCGTTCACGAGCGTCGACTTGCCGGACCCGGATACGCCGGTGACGCACACGAACAGCCCGAGCGGGATGTCGATGTCGACGTCCTTCAGGTTGTTTCCCGAGGCACCGCGGATGCCGATCACCCTTGCAGTGTCGGGCGCCCGGACCGCCGCCGGCACGGGAATGCGGCGCGTGCCGGCGAGGAACTGCCCCGTGACCGAACCGGAAGAGCGTGCAATCTCGACGGGCGTGCCTTCGGCCACGATCTGCCCGCCGTGGGAACCGGCCCCCGGACCCATGTCGATCACGTGATCCGCGCGCAGGATCGCGTCGAGGTCGTGTTCCACGACGATCACCGAATTGCCCAGATCCCGCAGGCGTTCGAGCGTTGCGAGCAGCCGGTCGTTGTCGCGCTGGTGCAGGCCGATGGAGGGTTCGTCGAGCACGTACATCACGCCCGTGAGGCCGGTACCGATCTGGCTCGCCAGGCGGATGCGTTGCGACTCGCCGCCGGAGAGCGTGTCCGCGGCGCGATCGAGCGAGAGATAGCCGAGTCCCACGCTGACCAGGAAGGACAGCCGCGCGCGGATCTCCTGCAGGATGCGATGCGCAATCGTCTCGCGGGCGCCGTCGAGCTTCAGCGCCGCGAAGAACGACGTCACGTCGTCGAGCGACAGATGACCGATGTCCGGCAGGGCCCGGCCGCCCACGAACACGTGCCGCGCTTCCGTCCGCAGACGGGCGCCGTGGCAGGACTTGCAGGGTGCGCTGGACAGGTACTGCGCCAGTTCCTCGCGTACGGTGGACGATTCCGTTTCCTTGTAGCGCCGCGAGAGGTTGTTCACGATGCCCTCGAACGTGTGCTCGCGCGTGTACTGGTTGCCCTTCTCGCCGGTGTAGACGAAGCGCACCTTGTCGCGTCCGGACCCGTACAGCACGAGCGACTGCGCGTCGGGCGGGAGTTCCTCGAAGGCGGTCTCCAGATCGAAGCCGGCATGCGCCGCGAGGCTCTCGAGCATCTGGTAGTAGAACTGGTTGCGCCGATCCCATCCCTTCACGGCGCCGGCCGCCAGCGACAGGTGCGGCAGCGCGACGATCCGCTTCGGGTCGAAGTCCGTCTCCATGCCCAGGCCGTCGCAGGTCGGGCACGCGCCCGCGGGGTTGTTGAACGAAAACAGGCGCGGTTCCAGTTCCGCGAGCGAGTAGTCGCAGTGGGGACAGGCGTAGCGCGAGGAGTAGGTGTGCTCCTCGGCGTGATCGTCGTCGCGCACGACCACGCGGCCGTTCGCGAGGCGCATGGCCGTCTCCACGGACTCGGCGAGCCGCTGCGCGCCGTCCGGCCGCACCCGCAGCCGGTCGACCACGACGTCCAGCGAGTGATGGCGGCTCTTGACGAGTTTCGGCGGCGCGTCCAGTTCGACGACCTCGCCGTCGATCCGCGCCCGGACGAACCCCTGCGCCCGCAGGTCCTCGATCAGGTCGTGGTGCTCGCCCTTCCGGTTCGACAGCACCGGCGCCAGGATGAGGATGCGGCTGTCGGGAGGCAGCGCGAGCACCGCATCCACGACCTGCGAAACGGTCTTCGCCGCCAGCGGCACGCCGTGCTCGGGGCAGTGCGGTTCGCCCACGCGGGCATACAGCAATCGCAGATAGTCGTGGACTTCGGTGATGGTGCCCACGGTCGAGCGCGGATTGTGTCCGGCGGCCTTCTGCTCGATGGCGATGGCGGGCGAGAGCCCTTCGATGAGATCCACGTCCGGCTTCTGCATGAGCTGCAGGAACTGCCGAGCGTAGGCCGACAGCGACTCGACATACCGGCGCTGGCCCTCCGCATATAGCGTGTCGAAGGCGAGCGACGACTTGCCCGATCCGGAAACGCCCGTGATGACGATCAACCGGCCGCGAGGCAGATCGACGTCGATGTTGCGCAGGTTGTGCGTGCGGGCGCCGCGGACGCGGATGAGCTCCATGGGCAGCGGGTCGAGGAGGGTAATCGGCTAATATACCGCGCCCGTCCTTCCCGACCCACTCCGCCGTATCCCCGTGTCGTCAGCTTCACCTTCCCCTCGCGCCGACCGCATGACCCCGCTCGAATTGCGTTCGAGCCTGGGCTTGGCCAGCGTGTCCGGCCTGCGCCTGCTGGGTCTGTTCATCATCCTGCCCGTCTTCGCCTTGTATGCGGAGACACTGGCCGGCGGCGACAACCGCGTGCTCGTGGGTCTGGCCCTCGGCGCCTATGGACTGACGCAAGCCGTCCTGCAGATCCCGTTCGGCTGGCTCTCCGACCGCTGGGGTCGCAAGCCCACCATCTACCTCGGACTGGCGATCTTCGCGATCGGCAGTTTCGTGGCAGCGATGGCGGACAGCATCCATCTGGTCATCCTCGGACGCGTCATCCAGGGCGCGGGGGCCATCTCCGCGGCCGTCATCGCGCTGCTCGCGGACCTCACCCGCGAGGAAGTCCGCACCAAAGCCATGGCATTGATCGGCATCACCATCGGCGTGAGCTTCACCGTGTCGATGGGCGGGGGGCCGCTGCTGGCGCACTGGATCGGCGTGCCGGGCGTCTTCGTCCTCACGGGTCTGCTCGCGCTCGGCGCCGCGCTGCTGGTGCGCATCGCCATCCCCGATCCGCCCGTCCACGTCGCCGCCCGCCCTCGCGGGCGCTTCGCCGACGTCCTGGCTGACGGCCAGCTCCTGCGGCTGGACATCGGCGTGTTCGCCCTGCATGCCGCGCTGATGGCCCTGTTCGTGGTCGTGCCCTTCTCCCTGCGCAGCGGCGGTCTCGACAGCGCCGCCCAGTGGAAGGTCTACCTCCCGGTCATGTTCCTGTCGTTCGTGCTGATGGCGCCGGGCATCGCCATCTCCGAACGGCGCGGGTGGCAGAAGCCGGCCTTCCTCGGTTCCATCGGGTTCATCGCCGCGTCGTTCGTGATCCTGGCCGCAGCGCAGTCGAACCTGACGATGCTCACCGCCGGCCTCTCCGTGTTCTTCGTCGGCTTCAACTTCCTCGAAGCGAGCCTGCCGTCGCTCATCTCGCGGGTCGCGCCGGTGGCCGCCAAGGGCACCGCCGCGGGGGTCTATTCGAGCCTCCAGTTCCTCGGCACCTTCGTCGGCGCGGCCGTGGCCGGCTGGCTGTCCCAGCACTGGGGGCCGACGGCCGTGTTCGGCTTCTGCGGCGCGCTGATCGTCGTCTGGTTCTTCGCGGCACTCGGCATGTCGGTGCCGGTGCTCCGGACCTACCCGGTCGCCGGACTCGACCCGGCCAGCGCAGACCGGCTCGTCGGCCGCCTGCGATCGCTTCCCGGCGTGCGGGAAGCCAACATAGCGCTCAAAGACAGCGTGGCCCGCCTCAAAGTGGACAGGGCGCGCTTCGATGAGCAGAATGCCTTACGACTCCTAGAGGGGAAGATCTGACATGGCCTCGGTCAACAAAGTCATCCTGGTCGGCAACCTGGGCCGCGATCCGGAAGTGCGCTACACGCCCGAGAACAACGCCATCACCAACATCAGCGTCGCCACGACCGACACCTGGCGCGACAAGAGCGGCGACAAGCAGGAACGCACCGAGTGGCACCGCGTCGCCTTCTTCGGCAAGCTGGCCGAGATCGCGGGCGAGTACCTCAAGAAGGGCAGCCAGGTGTACGTCGAAGGCCGCCTGCAGACGCGCAAGTGGCAGGACAAGGACGGTCAGGACCGCTACACGACCGAGATCGTCGCCGACCGGATGCAGATGCTCGGTTCGCGCGGCGGCATGGGCATGGCCGACACGGCCGAGATGGACTCCGCCCCGCCGGCGCCCCGGGGGCCGTCAGGCGGCGGCGCGTCGCGCAGCGGCGGCAGCGGGTCGGGCGGCGGTTCCCGTGCGCCGTCGAAGTTCGACGATCTGGAAGACGATATTCCGTTCTAGCGGTGAATCGGCCCCTCACCCGCAAGCGGGGCGAGGGCGCTTGAAACAACAAAGCCCGCAGTTGCGGGCTTTGTCGTTTTCCGGATCACGAATCACCCATCACTGGTTCACCGCCCTTCTCGGCAGCGGAATCGGATCCGCGCGGGCCGGCACCGGTTCGCCCGACTGCACCAGCAGCCGCTCGAAATAGTCGATCGTCTTGCGCAGGCCCACGTCGAGCGCCGTCGTGGGCTTCCACGCCAGTTCGCGCTGCGCGCGGCTGATGTCGGGGCAGCGGCGGCTCGGATCATCCGGCGGGGCCGGGCGGTATTCGAGCGGCGAGCGCGAACCGGTCAGCACGATGATCCGCTGCGCCAGTTCCAGCATCGTCACTTCGTGCGGATTGCCCACGTTGATGGGTCCCGTCACCGCGTCGTTCGTCCCCATCAGGCGCATCAGCGCGTCGACCATGTCGTCCACGAAGCAGAACGAGCGGCTCTGGCCCCCGGTGCCGTAGATCGTGATGGGCTGGTTGCGCAGCGCCTGCAGCACGAAATTGGACACCACGCGCCCGTCGTTCGGATGCATGCGCGGACCATAGGTATTGAAGATCCGGGCCACCTTGATGCGCACCTTGTGCTGGCGGTGGTAGTCGAAGAACAGCGTTTCGGCGCAGCGCTTGCCCTCGTCGTAGCACGAACGCACGCCAACCGGATTCACGTTGCCCCAGTACTCCTCGGTCTGGGGGTGCACGTGCGGGTCGCCGTACACCTCGCTCGTCGACGCCTGCAGGACCTTGGCCTTCACGCGCTTCGCCAGTCCGAGCATGTTGATGGCGCCGTGCACGCTGGTCTTGGTCGTCTGCACCGGATCGAACTGGTAGTGGATCGGCGAGGCCGGGCAGGCCAGGTTGTAGATCTCGTCCACTTCGACGAACAACGGAAACGTCACGTCGTGGCGCATCAGTTCGAAGCGCGGCGAATGCAGCAGCGGGCCGATGTTGTCCCGGGTGCCCGTGAAGAAGTTGTCCACGCAGAGCACGTCGTGACCGTCGGCCACCAGCCGTTCGCAGAGGTGCGAACCGATGAAGCCGGCACCGCCGGTGACCAGGATCCGTTTGCGCAGGTGTTGCATGCCAGGGTCTCCTCGAGGCAGGAATATTCACCTTGCATTAGCGGCCGGGCGGCGAACGGCTTGAGGCCGGGCCTGCGCTCCCTGTCAGGCGGGCCGGGAGGCGACCGGTGAAGCCTTTCCCGGCCCCATTGGCACCCGCCTGCCGAGCGGCTACTGTCCGGGACCGATCCCTCCCCCGACCCTTGCACGGAGTCCAGACGATGAAACTCTACGAGCTCCAGGCCATCCAGAGCCTCGACAGCCTCACCCTCGCCGAGCGCGACACGCCGCGTCCGGGTCCCGGCCAGATCCTGATCCGCGTGAAGGCGTGGTCCCTCAACTTCCGGGACACCCTGGTGGCCCGCGGTGCCTACGGCGCGCCGCCCCGGGCCGGGATGATTCCCCTGTCCGACGGCGCCGGAGAAGTGGCCGAACTCGGCGCGGGGGTCACGCGCGTGAAGGTCGGCGACCGTGTCGCGGGCATCTTCATGCAGAAGTGGATCGGCGGCGGACTCACCGGCGACATCTGGTCGTCTGCGCTCGGCGGCGCCCTCGACGGCATGCTCGCCCAGTACGTCGTGCTGTCCGAGGAGGGCGTCGTGAAGGTGCCGGACCACCTGTCGTTCGAAGAGGCCGCCTGCCTGCCCTGCGCCGCCGTCACGGCCTGGCACGGTCTCGTGCGGGAAGCCCAGATCCGGGCCGGCGACGCGGTCGTGATGCTCGGCACCGGCGGCGTGTCGATGATCGGCCTGCAGTTCGCGAAGATGCACGGCGCCCGCTGCCTGGTGACCTCGTCCAGCGACGAGAAGCTCGACACGGCCCGCCGCTACGGCGCCGACGCCACGGTCAACTACCGCGCGCAACCCGACTGGGAGAAGGCGGTGCTGGAATTCACGGGTGGCCAGGGCGCCGACATCGTGCTCGAAGTCGGCGGCGCCGGCACGTTCGACAAGTCCCTGGCGTCGTTGCGCTTCGGCGGGCGCATGTGCCTCATCGGCGTGCTCACCGGGGTACAAGGCGCCGTGACGACGGCCATGATCCTTCGCAAGGGCATCCGCGTGCACGGCATCTACGTCGGCTCGCGCGAGATGTTCGAGGAGATGAACCGCGCCATTTCGGCCCACGCCATGCGTCCGCTCATCGGCCGCCGGTTCGGTTTCGGCGAGGCCCGCGCGGCCTACGACTACATGGTGAGCGCGCAGCACACGGGCAAGGTGACGATCGTCGACGAATAGCGCGACACCCGCGGTCGGCGGGTGTTTCGCGCGTGGCGGTTCAGTGGCCCGGGTACGACTGCTGCAACGCCGTCGAGACCATGCGCTCCAGTTCGTCGCCTTGAAGCGGTTTGCGAACGAATTCGTGCGGCGCCGCCGTCGAGGCGCTGTGCGCCGGCTTCGCGTCCGAGCGGGTCGAGACATGCACGACCGGAATTTCCAGCGTCTCGAACAGCCGTGCGGTTTCGACGCCGTTGATGTGGCCTTGCAGGAGCGTTCCGATGATCACCACGTCGGGCCGCGTCTGCCGGGCGACCACGAGAGCGTCGATGGCGTTGTCCACGACGCCGCAGATGCTGCAGGACATGTCCGCGAGGCGGAGCCTCAGTTCCATGGAAAAGATCGGACAGCCCTCGACGATGAGGACATGGGCAAGGGGGCCGGCCCCGGCTTCCGCAGCATCGTTCATGTCGGTCCTCCTTCACTCGCGACGAGGGAACGCGGGCTCGCCCGCGCCGCGGCGCCGTGTGCCGGTTGTGGCGAGCGGTGTCGTCGGTGATGGCGGCCGGGCGGGATCGCGGCCAGCCGTCCGGCAGGCATCGTCTCGAGGACGACCCCCACCCGGCAGTGCGGCGGCAGCCCCACGTACCGGCCCATGGCGGGTCGGCCGGCCATCGTCACCGGGGACTGCTCCCTCGGTCGACGGCGCCGTCGGGCGGCGGATCCGCGGGGGCAAGCAGGAGCCGCAGCCGCCAGGACTGCGTGCCGGCGTCGATGCGCTGGACGCGCCCCCGAAGCCGGACCGGCACACCCCGGCTGTCCTGCACGGCGAACGCAATGGATTCGTCGCCGCCCATGTCGGCGCAGCGCCGGATGGCCGCGAAGGCGGCGTCGCGATCGGCGTCGACGACCAATGACCGCCAGAAATGCGGTTGGGCAAGCCACCAGTCGCGGCGGTACCCGAAGAGACATTCCATGGCGTCCGACACGCGGGTCATCGCGAGCGTGTTCGCGTCGATCTCGAAGACGACGCCGCCCAGGAAGCCGAGCAGCGCTTCCTGCGCCGATCGCGTGGCCCGCAGTTCGTTCTCGATGCTCGCGAGCACCTTGGTCCTTGCCTGCAACTGGCGGTTGCGCGCCCTCAGTTCCGACAGCGACAGGAGATGGTCTGCCATCCGGTGCAGGATCCCGACGGCCTCGGCGAAAGGCCGGTGAGGCACGGTGTCGACGATGCACAGCGCCCCGATCGCCTTGCCGCGGCGATCGATCAGCGGCGCGCCCGCGAAGAAGCGCACGCGGAGCGGCCCTTGCACGTGCGTGCTGTGACGGAATCGGCGGTCGGCCACGGCATCCGGCACGACGAGCACCGCCGCCAGCTCGATCGCGCAGGGGCAGAACGGGCAGCCGTCATTCGATTCACCGACTTCGCTCGTCACGGTCGAACCGCACCACGCGCAGGTCTCGCCGACCAGATTCACGAAGGTGACCGGTGCATCGAACAGTTCGGCGGCCAGCGCCAGGATGCCGTCACGATCGGCCGCGGCATCGCTCCGGAGGCTCAGGGAGGGACCTGCATCGTCGAAGCCGTCATCGGCGGCGGATTCGACCGGGAGCGGGTCACGGGACGGCGGATCGGCCAGCAGTTGCGCCAGCGAGGACGGCGCATCGCGCTCGTTCATCGAGGCATCCGCCCCGAGGGCGCGATACAAGGCCTGGAACTCGGGCGACAAGGCACCGTCACCCACGACCACGATCAGCAGCTGCGGATGGGCCGTTCGCAACCGGACGATCGTGGCTGCCGCCGGGTCCCCCATCTCGACGCCGAGAAGCACGAGCTCCGCCCGACCGTCGATGGCCGCCTCGAGATCGCCCGTGGATCCCAGGACCTCGCATCCCGGAACCGCCGCTTCCAGGGCAGACAGGGCCGCGCGCCGTGCCGGCGACCGGCTGAGAATCTGGATGCGCACGGCGGAGGACCCCTTCTTCGAGCCCACATCGGGCAGGAGAAGCGTGGCGATTGCCGTCCGTCGAACCAATCGGCGAACCGCACGATCCTGCGTGAGAAACGGGGAAGGTGCGTGTAGGAAACGCCCTACAGGAACGCGCGGTGCCGGCGTGGCCCGGGTCGGGGCCTCAGTCGATCAGTCCGTGCTCGGTGCAGTAGCGGGCGAGCTCGATGTTGTTGGCGAGGTCCAACTTCTCGAGGACACGGGCGCGGTAGGTGCTGACCGTCTTCGGCGACAGGTTCAGCCGCGCCGCCACCTCGGCATTCGAGTGTCCCTTGGCGAGCAGGCGAAGCACGAGGAATTCGCGCTGCGACAGTCGCGCGTGCGCCGGTGCCGTCCCCGTGCTGCCGGCCGCATCCACCAGCGTCTCGGCGAAGTCCGGGCTCACGTAGCGCTTGCCGGACATGATGCGGGCGATCGCGGCCAGCAGTTCGTCCGGGCCGCGCTCCTTCGTGATGTAGCCCGCCGCGCCGGCTTCCAGGCAACGGACGGCGAACTCGCGTTCGGCATGCATGGAGAGCACCAGCACGCGCAGGCCGGGTCGGAGTCGGGCCAAGCGTCCGAGAAGTTCGAGTCCGCCCAGCCCCGGCAGGGAGAGATCCAGGGTGACCAGGTCGAAAGGCTCTCTCGCGATCCGAGTCAGCGCTTCCTCGCCGCCGGCGGCCTCGGCCACGGCGGCCGAGACGTACGCCTCCTCCAGCAGTCGGCGCACGCCGCCGCGGATCATCGCGTGATCGTCCACGATGAGGAATCTCACGGCACCGCCTCGTGCGCAGCGACCTTCAGTGCCTGCGCCGGGATTCGCACCCGGATGCGCGTTCCCCGGCCGGGGGCCGCGTCGATCGTCGCCTCACCGCCGGCCAGCGCAGCGCGCTCGGTGATGCCGAGCAGGCCGAGACTGTCGTGCCGCAAGGCCGCGACCGGATCGAAGCCGATGCCGTCGTCGCCGATCTCAAGATCGATGCCGTCATCGTGCGCACGCAAGTGCAACCACGCGTGCTGCGCCTGGGCGTGCCGCAGGATGTTGGTGCAGGCTTCCAGGGCGATGCGGTAGAGAGCGGTCTCGACCGTGCCGGGCAGGCGGCCTGCGTCGGTCACGCAGTTGCGGGCGATGCCCGACCGTTTGGACCATTCGTCGGCATGCGAGCGCAACGAGGCAGCGAGACCCAGATCGTTCAGCATGGCGGGACGCAGATCGCGGGCGAGCCGGCGCGCGCGGTTCACCGTGTCGTCGATGTGGCGGCTCATGCCGGCGAGATGCTCGAGGATCGGATCGGTGGACGCCGGTTCCTCGCGGGCGAGGCGGCGCTGCATCCAGGCGATGTCGTACTTGAGTCCCGTCAGCGCCTGTCCCAGTTCGTCGTGGATCGCGCGGGCGATCCCGGTGCGTTCCGCCTCCACGGCACGGTCGAGACTTCCCACGAATTGCGCGAGGCGTCGCCGGGCCTCGTCGCGTTCGTGCTCGGCATCCTTGCGGTCCGTGATGTCCTCCAGGAAGATCGACAGCCCCGTCCCGAACGGATAGATGTGGTTGCGATACCAGCGCGACGTCAGGGCGAAGTACTGCTCCAGCACGGCGGGCTCGCCGCTCGCCATCACACGCCGGCACGTGTGATCGAAGGGCAACCCGCGTGCCGACGGGAACACCTCCCACAGATTGTGTCCGACCATGGCATCGCGCGGCGTCATCAGCATGCCCGCGGCGGTCTCGTTCACGTACACGTAGGTCCACGCGTCGTCGACCGCCAGGAAGCCATCGCGAATGCTGCCGAGCAGGGCATCGAACCGCTGTGTCATGGCGGCCTTCTCGGCTTCCGCGACGACGGCGTCGCTGACATCGCGGATCACGCCGATGGTCTCGAAACCCTGTCCGTCCTCGTCCCGAAGGATCACCCCGCGCTGTTCCACCGCGCGCCAGCCGCCGTCGGCCTGCCGCAACCGGAACGTGATGGTGAAGACGCCCGTGGACCGGCGCCGCTGCTCACGGCCGGATTGGACGATGAGCAGATCGTCGGGGTGGATCCGCGCGTGCCACTGCGCCAGCGTCATCGGCGATCCGGAGACATCCTCGCCCAGCACTTCGTCGGTGTCGCCCTGCCAGCGGATCAGGCGCGACGACCAGTCGTAGCGGTAGGCGACCTCCTTCATGGCGCGGATGAAGGCCTCGTTCTGCCGCACCAGCCGGGCGTTCGCCCGGCTCAGTGCCGCCCGTGCCGCGGCGGATTCGTCCTCCGCCGCGCGGCGCCTGCTTCGTTCCCGGACCGTGGCGATGCCCGAGACCACGAGCAGCGCCATCGCGAGAACGAAGACGCCGGCCCCCAGCCGATCGAGCGACCGCGCGTTCGCGATGACCTCTTCGCGGCGGGCCTCCAGCGCCGCGAAACGTTCGGCGTCCCACGCCGTGACCCGTTCCGAGATCCGGGTCATGGACCCGCGATACGGGTCCGTGTGGATGATCTCGCGGGCAGCCGCGAGGGAACCGGCGCGGGCGAGCGCCATGGATCTCCGCAAGGCGTCGAGTTTCGTCTCCACTTCGGCGCGCAGGCGGTCGTAGCGTTCGCGCTCGCCGTCACGCAGGGCGCCGTCCCGGGCGCGCTCCAGGGCGGCCACCGCGGCATCGATGCCCTTCTGATACGGGGCCAGATAGCGCGCCTCACCCGTGAGCAGGAAACCGCGTTCGCTGGTATCGGCGGCCTGCACCGCGATCAGCAGATCACGAAGACCCCGCGACGCGTGTTCGACGGCGCGGGTCTGGCCGACGAGCGTGATCTGGTTGGCCACGTTCTGCCTGCTCTCGTAGGCGAGGGCACACAGGAGCCCCACCCCGATGGCCAGCGCCGCCAGCGGCAAGCCGCGTCGAACACCGGCCCGCCGTGCGGCCAGACGATCCGGTGCCGCCGGCCCGGTTCGGTCAGGCAAGGATTCCGCGGGAAGCGATGCGGGAGGGATCGGGGTGGCCATCGGCCCAGTATGGCCGATCGCTCCGGGGCGCGTCTGCCTCGCGTGCGCACGCAGGCGTTCGTTCGCGTCTTGCATGCGTCGCAATCGGGACTGCCTGTTGCCGGATCGCCGCGCCCCTCGACCCGTGCCGTCCCGAGATCGCATCGCCCGCATCGCCGACTGGCTGTTCACCCTGCTGCCCGACGACGGGAGTCTCGTCGCGAGCGCAGCGCGTCCCGGTCGCGTCAAGCAGGATCGTCGTCGACAGGCCGTCGAAGTGCCCGACGCGGGATCCGAGCATGAAGTGCCCGATGGGTACCACGGACAGGCACTGGTTCGGGTTCCCCTCGTCACGGCGTCTGAACGGGGTGAACCTCTGGCAGCCGTCTCCGCGCCCGGCCTTCGATTCGGGACCCGTGGGGATGCCGTTCCTCCTTCCATTGAAGCGCCCCGACAACCAGATCGCAGGCGGCGCGCACTTCGTCGCCCGGCGTGCGCTCCGAATCGAACTCGATTGGGCGATCTTCAGGGAGAAGAATGGTGCCGCTTCAATCGGTGAACTGCGCGAACTCATCGGCCCGTTGCGCGATGCCGGGAGCACCGTCGCGCAGATCACGTGTCAGGTCATGGCCGACACGGCCTTCTTCGACGAGTCGGATCGGCTGCCCGACCCGCCAGGCTGGGCGAGCAGCATCGTGCGCCGAAGAATGTACGACACGATCGTGCCGGACGGCTGCTCGGGCATCGGGGGAAGTGCCGGCCACGGTGATTCGAAGCCGGGATCGCTTCGGCGATCCCGTTCTCGTGCTGCCGAGGCTGGGGCAGGCTTCGTTCCGGGTTGTGGAGGCGGAGGCGTATCGCCGCCGCAGCGCCATCACGGCCGAGAGCACGTCGCTCGCGCCGGAGGCTGCCGATACCGTTCCCGACGCGAAGGACGGGCCCCACGACGTGCGCAATGGAAGGCTCTCTCGAACCGATTTCCACCGTCGCTTCGACGCCGGTCTGGTGTCGGTATCGCCGGATCTGAAGGTTCGGATCGCTCGCGGCATCCGCGAAGCTCGATTCGACGGAAAGGCCTACGACCGGAGGAATGGCCGGCCCTTGTCCGTGACACCGGACAATTCCCGGTATTGCCCGGACCCGGATCGGCTCCAGTGGCACGTCACGAACCGATTTCGGGCATGGATGGTCGCGCCCGCGTTCGCGTGCACGTGGGCGAGACCGGGGTCATTCGTGCGTCTCGGCGTTGGCGGCCGCCGGTCGACCTCTGCGATGTGCCCCTCGACACCGACGAGGATCGCTGCAGCTCGTTCCCGCACCGGATGATCTTTCCGATGGCCGGCAAGGACGAAGGCAGGGCGCGGCTGAAGAAGGACGATCGCGCGGAACCGGACGAATCCGGACGGGAAGCCCTTCGCGGCGCGGTGTCGCTGCCCTTCGAGACCGGTGCGCCGGCGCATCGCAGTGAAGAACGTCGGCGATCGGAGCATCGAGTCGTTGAAGATGGCGGCGGTGGCGGACCGATCGGCTCGGCCGCACGAACGTCGATGAGACAAGGGACCGGCGTCTTGCCGGGAAGTCGCGCGACCCTCGTGCTGGCAGTGAAGGGGCAGGATTCGCCGCAGGATCAGGCCAGGCGGGCGGCGCTTGCCCAATGGGTCGACGCCGTGAATGCGCATGGGGGCTTCGGGACATGGAGTCATGCCCTGCTCACCGAGCCCGCCGGGATTCGCGACGTGCTCGACCGGAACGCGTGACGGCAGGCACCGGATCCTCGCACGGCCGGCGCGCGCAAGGCACCTTCCTCGAAACGGTCGTCGAGCCTTCTTACAGCCTTTGACCCCACCCTTCGTCGGCGCATCGCGAACGACTTGATTCACCGCGCGATTCCCTTATGCGCATGGAATATGCGCCGCGCCCCCGCACAAGGACAACGATCCACGGAAGACCGGTGCCGCCGCCAGGGACGACACCGGTCGATGCCTGTGCGGAGGCGATGCCATGGGCCTCGCACCGTCCGATCTTCTCGTTGTTCGGTTCCCGTCCCGGTGCCGCCGGGCGACGTTGCGCCCGCGACGGCGTCGACCGGTTCGTCCCCGTCGCACCGACGCGCTCATTCCCCCCGCCCGCGGACCGCCTGACTTGCCACGCGCGACTCGCCGGCATTGCCGGCGGACGAACCGGTTCCCCATCGTGTGGAGGTAATGATCATGCGTACACGTATTCCCACTCTCGCGCCGCGCGCCCGTCAGCGCGGCATCGGATTCCTCGTCGTCGTCCTGGTCCTGGGACTGGCGACCATCACGGCGGGCGCCGGCGTCACGGTCTACAAGATTTCCCAGGGCCAGACGCCGTCGCTGGAGATCCAGATGGGCATCAAGGAAGGCAAGATCAAGCTCAAGGTCGACCCGGAACTCGGTGCGTCCCTGGCGAGCAACGCGCTCACGGCCGGCCAGATGGCCGCTGGTACGTACTCCGGCGGCATGACCTTCAACCGGTTCGTCGTCGTGGCCAATGGCGATACGGCGCCGGCGGGGTACGAGGCCGTCACGGACAACGCCGACGCCGGCATCCGCGTGGTCTCGGATCCGGGTCTGGGCAGCACCGCGCGCATCGACCTCTCGCAGACCCTCGAGTACAGCGTCGACGTGACCGACGCGACCCTGCCGTTTGCCGCATCCGGCGGAATGGGATTCGTCACGAACATCGCGGCGCCCGACGGCTCGTCGTCGCACGTGGCCTCGGCCGTCTGGACCGGTGATGTCGGCGGGCTCTCGTTCGCCGGACACGACGCGCTCTTCGGCTACACGGCGAGCGGTCTGCATCTCGGCGGCAGCGGCACGGTCGCGCTGGCGTCGAAGGTGCTGACCGCGGGGCAGGCCCTGGAATGGGGAATCACCGGCGAGCAGGCGGCGCAGACCGCGAGCCTCGTCGTCTCCGCGGTGCCCGAACCCGGGTCCGTCGCGCTGATGGCAGCGGCGCTCGGCCTGGTGCTGTGGCGGGCCCGGCGCCGGTGCGTGACGGACCGGTAGGCGCCCGTTCCCGACGACGGAGAGCAGCGCTCCGGACGGCTGCTCTCCGCTACGTCGGTGCGTACGCGCTCGTGCTCTGGTGTGCGCTGGCGCTGACGGCGTGGATCACGCAGTCGCCCGGGGCGGTCGCCGCCGTCTTCGGGGCGCTCGTCGGGGCGGCGCTCGGAAGCTTCGCCACGCAGGCGACCTATCGGCTGCCGCGGCGGATTCCGCTCGACGATCCGCCGTCCGCCTGTCCCGCCTGCGGCGTGCCGATCCCGGCGCGCCACAACGTGCCGGTCCTCGGATGGCTCCTGCTGCGCGGGCGATGCGGTGCGTGCCGGGTCCCGATCCCCGTTCGATACCTCCTGCTCGAACTGGCCGGTGCCGCGGGCGGCGCGTGGGCATGCCGGCTCGCAGCGGAGGCGCTGATTCGCAGCGCCGGCCCGTCGATCTGACGCGGCTCACCCGCTTGCGGTGAGGGCGCGGCGTCGGTCCGATCGCCGCCCTGGTCAGTGACTTTCCGGTTGTGTGTTCGGAACGGTAAGGCGCTGTCCGCATCGCTGGCGGCGCCGTGGCCGCGTTCGTCCCTACTGCGTTGATTCCCAAGGTTCAAGCCGACGCTCACCCCCTCGGCACGACTCTTGTGATGAGACCGGCGTCCGCCGTCGATCCGCTCGAGGCCGGACGACGACGCGAAACGCAGGACCACTGCGCGGGAGGAGTGAGAGATGGAAACGTTCTACGAGGTGATGCGCCGCCAGGGCATCACCCGCCGCAGCTTTCTCAAGTTCTGTTCGCTCACGGCCACGTCGCTCGGACTGGGCCCGTCCTTCGTGCCGCGGATCGCCGAGGCCATGGAGACCAAGCCGCGCACGCCCGTGCTGTGGCTGCACGGCCTGGAGTGCACGTGCTGCTCCGAGAGCTTCATCCGCTCGGCGCACCCCCTCGCCAAGGACGCCGTGCTGTCGATGATCTCGCTCGACTACGACGACACGATCATGGCGGCCTCGGGGCACCAGGCCGAAGCGATCCTCGACGAGGTCATGACCCGGTACAAGGGCAACTACATCCTCGCCGTCGAGGGCAATCCGCCGCTCAACCAGGACGGCATGAGCTGCATCATCGGCGGCAAGCCCTTCGTCGATCAGCTGCGCCACGTGGCGAAGGACTGCAAGGCGATCATCAGCTGGGGCTCGTGCGCGAGCTGGGGCTGCGTGCAGGCGGCGCGCCCGAACCCGACGCGCGCGACGCCGGTGCACGAGGTGATCACCGACAAGCCGATCATCAAGGTGCCGGGTTGTCCGCCCATCGCGGAAGTGATGACCGGGGTCATCACGTACATGCTCACCTTCGACCGCATCCCCGAGCTGGACCGCCAGGGCCGGCCGAAGATGTTCTACAGCCAGCGCATCCACGACAAGTGCTACCGCCGGCCGCATTTCGACGCCGGCCAGTTCGTCGAGGCGTTCGACGACGAATCGGCGCGTCGCGGCTACTGTCTCTACAAGGTCGGATGCAAGGGCCCCACGACGTACAACGCCTGTTCCACCGTGCAGTGGAACGAGGGCACGAGCTTCCCGATCAAGGCCGGTCACGGCTGCATCGGCTGCTCGGAGGACGGGTTCTGGGACAAGGGGTCGTTCTACCACCGGCTCACCGACATCCATCAGTTCGGCATCGAATCCAACGCGGACAAGGTGGGCGGCACGGCCGCTGCCGTGGTCGGCGCCGCCGTGGCCGCCCACGCCGCCGTCAGTGCGCTGAAGCGCGCGACGGCACGCGCCGACACGCCGGATTCGACGGGCTGACGACGCGGTTGCGAGCGACCGAATCGTCGCCGCTGCCGTCGCCGCCGTGCATCCCCCGAACGCCACCCACCAAAGGATTCCCATGGGCGCCTACGAAACCCAAGGCTTCAAGCTCGACGACAGCGGCCGCCGCATCGTCGTCGATCCCGTCACCCGCATCGAAGGACACCTGCGCTGCGAGGTGAACGTCGACTCGAACAACGTCATCCGCAACGCCGTGTCCACGGGCACCATGTGGCGCGGTCTCGAAGTGATCCTGAAGGGCCGCGATCCGCGCGACGCGTGGGCGTTCGTCGAACGCATCTGCGGCGTGTGCACGGGCTGCCACGCGCTCACCTCCGTGCGCGCCGTCGAGGACGCGCTCGGCATCCGCATCCCGAAGAACGCGCACCTCATCCGCGAGATGATGGCCAAGACGCTGCAGATGCACGACCATGCCGTGCACTTCTATCACCTGCACGCGCTCGACTGGGTGGACGTGGTGTCGGCGCTGAAGGCCGATCCGCGCAAGACCTCGGATCTGCAGCAGCTGGTGTCGCCCTCGCACCCGCGGTCGGCCGCCGGCTACTTCCGCGACATCCAGAATCGTCTGAAGAAGTTCGTGGAGAGCGGCCAGCTCGGGCCGTTCATGAACGGCTACTGGGGCAGCAAGGCGTACGTGCTGCCTCCGGAAGCGAACCTGATGGCCGTGACCCACTACCTGGAGGCGCTCGACCTGCAGAAGGAATGGGTCAAGGTCCACACCATCTTCGGCGGCAAGAACCCGCATCCCAACTACCTCGTCGGCGGCGTCCCCTGCGCCATCAACCTCGACGGCGATCTCGCGGCCGGGGCGCCCATCAACATGGAGCGCCTGAACTTCGTGAAGGCGCGCATCGACGAGATGAACGAGTTCAACCGCAACGTGTACATCCCGGACGTGCTCGCCATCGGCACGCTCTACAAGCACGCGGGCTGGCTGCACGGCGGTGGTCTCTCGGCGCTGAACGTCGCCGACTACGGCGAGTACCCGAAGGTCAACTACGACAAGAGCACCGACCAGCTGCCCGGCGGCGTGATCCTGAACGGCAACTGGGACGAGGTGCTGCCGATCGATCCGCGCGATCCCGAACAGGTGCAGGAGTTCGTCGCACACAGCTGGTACCAGTACGCGGACGAGACCAAGGGCCTGCACCCGTGGGACGGCGTCACCGAGCCCCACTACGTGCTCGGACCGAAAGCCAAGGGCACCAGGACGAACATCGAGCAGATCGACGAGAACGCCAAGTACTCGTGGATCAAGGCTCCGCGGTGGCGCGGTCACGCGGTGGAAGTGGGACCGCTGTCCCGCTACATCCTGGGCTACGCCCACGCGCTGAAAGGCAACCGGCACTGCCAGCGCGTGAAGGAACAGATCGAGGGTTCCGCGGCCGCCATCAACACGGGCATCCCGAAGGCGCTCGGGTTGCCGGAGACGCATTTCACCGCGAAGCAGCTGCTGCCCACGACGATCGGCCGGACGCTCGCCCGGGCGCTCGAAGGTCAGTACTGCGGCGAGATGATGCTGGACGACTGGCACGAGCTGGTGGCCAATGTGAAGTCCGGCGATCGCGCCACGGCCAACGTCGAGAAATGGGATCCGAGCACCTGGCCGAAGGAGGCGAAGGGCGTCGGCACCGTCGCGGCGCCGCGCGGGATGCTGGGCCACTGGATCCGCATCAAGGACGGGAGGATCGAGAACTACCAGTGCGTCGTGCCGACCACGTGGAACGGCAGCCCGCGCGACGTGAAGGGCCAGATCGGCGCATTCGAAGCGAGCCTGATGAACACGCCGCTCGCGAATCCGGAGCAGCCCGTGGAGATCCTGCGCACGCTGCATTCGTTCGACCCGTGCCTCGCGTGCTCGACGCACGTGATGAGCGAGGACGGGAGCGAACTCGCCACCGTGAAAATCCGCTGATCCGCGCCCATCCGAGGAGGCCGCTGCCATGACGCCTGCGACGTCACACTCCCTGCCCGCGGCCACCGGCGTCGACGAGACGGCGGTGACCACCGGCAAGTCCATCAAGTCGATCTATGTGTACGAAGCGCCCGTGCGGCTGTGGCACTGGGTCAATGCACTGGCGATCGTCGTGCTGGCCGTGACCGGCTACTTCATCGGCTCACCGCTGCCGACGATGCCGGGCGAGGCCAGCGCGAACTACCTGATGGGGTACATCCGCTTCGCGCACTTCTCCGCGGGCTACGTGCTCGCGGTGGGGCTCGCCGGCCGTCTCTACTGGGCCTTCGCCGGCAACGCGCACGCCCGCGAGCTGTTCACGCTGCCGGTGTTCTCGGGCGCGTACTGGCGCGAGGTGGCCACGATGCTCAAGTGGTACGCGTTCGTGATCCCGCGGCCGAATCGCTACGTCGGGCACAACCCCATGGCGCGGCTCGCGATGTTCGCGGGGTACTTCTGCCTGACGCTGTTCATGATCGCGACCGGATTCGCGCTGTACGGCGAAGGGACCCAGCCCGGCTCATGGGCCCACACCGTCTTCGGCTGGGTGATCCCGCTGTTCGGCCAGAGCCAGGACGTGCACACATGGCATCACCTGGGCCTGTGGGGCATGGTCATCTTCGTCGTGCTGCACGTGTACGCGGCCATCCGCGAGGACATCATGGGCCGGCAGAGCATCGTCAGCACCATGGTGTCGGGTCATCGGACGTTCAAGGACTGAGATGATCCCTCCCCGCGCTCTCGCGTGTTGCTCCCGTGCCGGGGGGCTGGGATGACGTCGCGCCGGCCCTCGACCGTGCCGGCCGGCGTGCCGCTGCGCACGCCGGTGCATCCGGGCCGCTTCCTCGAGCGGCACTACCTGAGGCCGCTCGACCTGTCGCAGTCCGAGGTCGCACGGCGGCTCGGGATGTCGCGGCGCCGCGTGCACGAGATCGTCCAGGGGCACCGCGGGGTCAGCGCCGACACCGCGATCCGCTGCGCGCTGGCCTTCGGGCTGCCCGCCCACGACTGGCTGGCCATGCAGGCCCGCTGGGACACCTTCCACGCCTGGAAGGCGCTGCGCGCCCGCCGCGGCGGCTGATTCCCCTCGACACCATGCACGACACCGACCTTCGCCTCGACTCGTCCGAATGCGCCGGTCACGGTCCCGGTGACAGTGCCCCCATCATCGTGCTCGGGATCGGCAACGTGCTGTGGGCCGACGAAGGCTTCGGCGTCCGCTGCGTCGAGGCGTTGCGGCAGCGCTGGCGCTTCGGCCCGGAGGTGACGCTCATCGACGGCGGCACGCAGGGCCTCTACCTGATCCAGTTCGTGCAGGCCGCCGAGCGGCTGCTGATCCTCGACGCGATCGACTACGGCCTGCCGCCCGGCACGATCCAGGTGATCGACGACGATCGGGTGCCGCGCTTCCTGGGGGCGAAGAAGATGAGCCTGCACCAGACCGGTTTCCAGGAGGTGCTGATGCTCGCGCAACTCACGGGGCGCTACCCGCGCGCCGTGCGACTCATCGGCTGCCAGCCCGAGGAGATCGAGGATTACGGCGGCAGCCTCCGTCCTCGCACGAAGACGGCGATGGAGACGGCACTCGGACTGGCCGTGCGGACCCTGGGCGAGTGGGGCGCCCACGTGGAGGAGATCGGCGACGGCGCCCCGGCATCGACGGGTGACGCGTTGTCCATGGCAGCCTACGAAGCCGACCGTCCGGATGCGGAAGCGGCCTGCCGCCTCGGTGACAGCCGCTTCCTCCCTGCGTCGGACGCCTGACCCATGTGCGTCGGCATCCCCATGCAGGTCCTGGCCACGCGCCCCGGCTCTGCCGTCGTGGTCGGTCGCGGCGAGCAGCGCGACGTGAGCACGTTGCTCGTCGATCCGCCGGTGCCGGGAGACTGGCTGCTCGTCTTCCTCGACACGGCGCGCGAATCGATCACCGGCGAGCGTGCGGACGAAGTGAACGCTGCGCTCGATCTGCTGGAAGCGGCACTCACGGGCGCGCCGCCGGGTGCGCCGGGCTTCGAACTGCCGTCCGCCGTTTCCGCGGATCAACTGCGATCCCTCGTCGCACCCGACAGTCCCACCTGACCCTGGAGACGCCCATGTCGCTGCCGCCCCCCGAATCCCCGGCCGTTCCGCCGCTCATCGCGCGGCTCGTGTCGCATCACGGCGCCCGCTGGGTCGGGGCCGACGGCGTCGACGAGTTCGCGAGCGAGCCCGGCGATCATGTGCTGTTCCTCGGTGGCGACCCCGTCCGCTTTCCGGAATGTCTCGACGTCGCGGTGATCGTGCCGGAACTGCAGGGGGCCTTCCCCGGACGCTTCACCGTCGGCGTGGTGCCTCGCGAGCAGGAAGCCGTGGTCGCCCGCCGGTTCGGCGTCAATCGCTGGCCGGCCCTGGTGTTCCTGCGCGGGGGCCGATACGTGACGGCTCTCACCGGGATGCACGACTGGACCGACTTCCTGTCCAGCGTCGAGGCCGCGCTGACCGCGCCCGCGACGCGGCCGCCCGGCGTGGGCATTCCGGTGGTGCCGGGCGCCGGCGGCACCTGACAGTGAACGCGAGATCCCGATGAAGACATTGCCCGGTTCCCGACCCTTTCCCATTCCCGTCGTCGCACTCGGTCCCGGCAGCCAGGAAGACGACGGCGCCCTCGACTATCCGGTGCTGCCCCGGGGCATGGACACCTATCACCCGCCCAGCCTGCCGGAGCCCGCCGAACTGGCACGTCACGGCGGTGCGATGCGCGTGCTGCGCATGACGCTCGATGCGCTCGACACGGCCGCGAACGGCGCGGTTCCCGCCCCCGTCCTGCTGGACGGACTCGCGCAGGAGGATCTCGCGCTGATCCATCAGGTCCTGGGCGAAGGGGAGGTCAGTGCCCAGGTGCTGCCCGCGGCCGGTGGGGACGGCGTGTGGATCCAGGAATCGGTCTTCGCCGGCGTGTGGCGCATGGTGGAGACCCGCGCCGACGGATCGACGCGCGACACGATCGAAGTCGGCCGCATTCCGGCGATCCTGCGCACGGTGGCGATGGAGGATGCGGCCGCCGTCCGACCGGTTGCACCGCCTCCGCCTGCCACCGTGCTGCATGCGCCCGCGCTGCTCGCCGAACTGAGCGACCAGCGTCGCCTCTGGCGCCCGGGGCGGCCGGAGCACGTCATGAACCTGACGTTGCTGCCGCTGTCGCGCGACGACATCGGGTACCTCGATCTGTGTCTGGGCACCGGACGCGTGCTGATCCTGTCGCGCGGCTACGGCAACTGCAGGATCACCAGCGCCGCCGTGGCGAACACCTGGCGCGTGGTGTACTACAACAGCCAGGACGCGGTGATCCTCAACACCGTGGAGGTCGGCGATCTGCCCGAGGTGGCGTGTGCCGCCCCCGAGGACCTGGCCGACTCGCGTGAACGCTTCGCCGAAGTGCTGCAGTGGGTCGAGCAGGCGTGACGCCGATGTTCGAAGGCAGCTACCTCGGCGACGCGGCGCGGCTGTCGCCCGGCGCCCGTCTCGAATGCAAGATCTGCTGGTGGGTGTACGACCCCGCCGTGGGCGATCCGGTCTGGCAGATTCCGCCGGGAACGGCGTTCGCGTTGCTGCCGGATCACTGGCGCTGCCCCCATTGCGACGGGGATGCAGCGCAGTTCATGGTGCTGCAGGACGCATGAACCGCGGAATCGCCGATCGGGTCGCGGTGCTCGACCGTACCTTCCGCGAGATCGCGTCGACGCGGATGCAGGGCGTGCCGGTGCTGAACCCGGCCGTGCGCGTCGAGGCGGTCGGCTTCGAGGACGATGGCGACGAGGGCGCGCTCGGCGTCCTGATCACGCCCTGGTTCATGAACCTCGTGCGGCTCCCGCTCACCGATGCCGCCGCCGCCGCGACGCCGGCTCCCGGACGAACGCGGGTGCGCCGCATCGGCGAACAGCGGCTCGACTTCATCGGCAATGCCGAGGGGCGCGTCGGGCCGTTCGAGGCGTGCTCCCTGTTCTCCCCGATGTTCGAGTTCGCCGACCACGAGGCGGCGCTCGTCGCGGCCTGCGAGGTGCTGGGCTTGCTGCGGCCGCTGCCGTCGGTGACCGTCGCGCAGCCGGCACGCCGCCGGTTCCTGCTGGGTCGCGGCGGCGAGCGCCGGACGGTGACGCCATGAACCTCGATCTGGTCGGCCGCCTCACGCTGTTTCCCGGGCGTCCGCTCCCGTCCATCGGGAGCACGCGGCTGTCGTGGGTGCCGCGCCTTGCGCGCGGACGCCAGGCGGACGACTGGCCGGCGATCGCGGCTTCGCTGTTCACGCTCTGCGGTACGGCGCATCGGATGTGTGCGGCACGGGCCGTCGCGGCGGCAAGGGGAGCGAGGCAGGCGGTCACGGCGGAAATGGGCGAAGCGCTGCGGCTCGGGGCGGCTCGCGAGCAGTGGTTGCGCCTGTCGCTGGACTGGCCGCGGGCGCTCTTCGACGGACCCGATGCCGAGGCGGGCGCGATCCCGACGATTTCTCCGCTTTGGCGGTCGGACGTGGCGGCGGAGGCACGCTGGTCCGGGTTCCGCGTCTGGCTGCGCGATCACTGGCTGGGCATGGCGCCCGATGCGTGGCTGGCGGCGCACGACGTCGATCCCGACGGCTGGATCGCGCAGTGGAGCGAATCGGACGCCTCGCCGGCAGCGCGCCTGGTGCGGCAGTGCCGGAAAATGGCGGGTCACCTCGCGACGCCACACTGTTCCTTGCGGCTGACCGACGATCGCGAGGCTGCCTTCGCGGAGCTGGCGCAACGGATGCGGGACGAGGCGTTCTGCATGCAGCCGACGTGGGACGGCGGCGTCCCCGACACCGGCCCCTGGTCGCGGCACGGCGATCCCGTCCGACGCCGGCACGATAATGCCGGGATGCGATACGTCAGCCGATTCGTCGATCTGCTGCGCCTGGCCGCCCCGGCGGGAGCGTCGTGGCTCGCGCATGGCGCGCTGCCCGTCGGACCGCACCAGGGCATCGCCTGGACCGAGAGCGCCCGCGGCCTGCTCGTCCACTGGGTCTGCCTCGACGACGAGGACGAACAACTGGTCGAAGGGCGCACGGTGGTGCCGACCGACTGGAACTTCCACCCCCGCGGCGTCCTGGCGCAGTCGCTGTCGGCGCTGACGGGCGCCCCGCAGGGACCGGAAGCGCGCCGGCTGGCCCTCGCCTTCGATCCGTGCGCGCCGTTCGACGTGGTCCGTCATCCCGTTCCGGAGGCCGCCGATGCATGAGCTGTCGCTGGCCGAGGGCATCGTCCGCATCGTCGAGGGTGCGGCGCGTGCCCGGCGCTTCACCGCGGTGCGGTGCGTCCGGCTGGAGATCGGGCGGCTCGCCCAGGTGGAGGTCGACGCGATGCGCTTCTGCTTCGATGCCGCCACGCGCGGCAGCGTCGCCGAGGGCGCAGCGCTGGAGGTCGTCGACGTGCCCGGCCGCGCGTGGTGTCTGCCCTGCGGCGACAGTGTCGAGATCGAGGCCCGTCATCAGCCCTGCCCGCGCTGCGGCGGCTACCAGTTGCAGGTGACGGCCGGCACGGAACTGCGGGTGCTCGAACTCGACGTCGACGGCATCGCCGGGGCCGTCGCGTCGCGGTCCTGAACACCCGGTTTCACGCGGAGACATCGAGCATGTGCGGCACCTGTGGTTGTGACCCCGGACAGACGCGGATCGGCGGCCGACCGCTGGCCGTGCCCGCACCGGAGGCGGCCGTTTCGTACCGGCCGATCGAAGCCATGCCGTCCGCCTGCGGCGCGGATCACGGCGACGCTTCGAGACGGGTGCGCATCGAGCAGGATCTGCTGGCGGACAACGATGCGCTCGCGCTGCGCAACCGGAGACGTTTCGACGCCCGGGGCATCCGCGCCGTCAACCTCATGTCCAGCCCGGGCTCGGGCAAGACCACGCTCCTGGTGGAGACGCTCGTGCGCCTGCGCGGCCGCCTGCCGGTGAACGTCATCGAGGGGGACCAGGAAACGAGCTTCGACGCGGAGCGCATCCGCGCGACCGGTGCCCCGGCCCTGCAGATCAACACGGGCAAGGGATGCCATCTCGATGCCCGCATGATCTCGGCGGCCGTCGACGCGCTGGCGCCGCCGCCCCGCAGCCTGCTGCTGATCGAGAACGTGGGCAACCTGGTCTGTCCGGCGGGTTTCGACCTCGGCGAACACGAACGCGTCGTGGTCCTGTCCGTCACGGAGGGCGAGGACAAGCCGCTCAAGTATCCCGAGATGTTCCACCGGGCGACGCTCGTCGTGCTCAACAAGGTCGATCTCCTGCCCTACGTGCGCTTCGACGTGGCGCGCTGTCTCGACTTCATCCGGCGGCTCAACGCCGCGGCGCCGGTGCTTCACGTGTCGGCGACGCGCGGCGACGGCATGGCTGCGTGGATCGGTGCGCTGACCGCCGGCCTCGATGCGCCGGTCGATGCGCCGGATTCCCGTCGCGAGCCGGCCTGAGTCATGGAGACGGTCGCCCTTCCGGAACGCCGCGTGATCCGCGTGCGCGGCGCCGTGCAGGGCGTGGGATTCCGGCCGTTCGTCTACCGCCTCGCGACGGATCTGGATCTGCGCGGCAGCGTTCGCAACGACACCGCAGGGGTACTCATCGACGTGGAAGGGGGACTGCGGCACATCGACCGGTTCCTCGCTCGTCTGCCTGCGGAAGCGCCGCCGCTCGCGCGCATCGATGCGATCGAGTGCGGCGCGGCCATGCCGCCCAGCGGCACCATCGGCTTCGCCATTCTCGGCAGCCTCGCGGGGCCGGTGCTGACGTCGGTCACGCCGGACGCGTGCATCTGCGACGCCTGCGTCGACGAACTCCTCGATCCGTCCGATCGTCGCCATCGCTACGCGTTCATCAACTGCACCGACTGCGGCCCGCGGACCTCCATCACGGAACGCCTGCCCTACGACCGGCCCAACACGAGCATGGCCGCGTTCGACCAGTGCCCCGCGTGCCTGGCCGAGTACGGCGACCCGGGGTCGCGGCGGTTTCACGCACAACCCAATGCCTGCCCGGACTGCGGTCCGCAGTTGCAGCTCGTGGACGCCGCCGGCACGGCGATCGCGGGCGACGACCCGATCGCGGACGTGGTGTCGCGCCTCCGCTCCGGCGCCATCGTTGCGATCAAGGGTCTGGGCGGCTTCCACCTCGCGTGCGACGCGTCCCGGCCGGAGGCGGTGGCGCGGCTGCGGGCACGCAAACATCGCGACGAGAAGCCGTTCGCCGTCATGGTGGCCGGTCTGCAATCCGCCCGGCGATGGGTGCACGTCGATGCCCTCGGTGCCTCGCTGCTGCGTTCGCGCGAACGGCCCATCGTGCTGCTGCCGAAGCTCCCCGACGCGGATGCGCAACTCGTGCACGTGGCGCCGGGCCTGCCCGAACTGGGCGTGATGCTGCCGTACACACCGCTGCAGGTGCTGCTGTTCCACGAAGCCGCCGGACGGCCCGCAGGCCGCGCGTGGATGGACGACGAGCAGCCGCTGACGCTCGTGATGACCAGTGCGAATCCCGGCGGCGATCCCATCGTCACCGACAACGCCGAGGCCCTGCGCCGGCTGGGAGACATCGCGGATGCCGTGCTGTGGCACGGCCGCGACATCGTCGAGCGCTGCGACGATTCCGTGGTGCGGCCGGCCGGGGCACGGCCCCAGTGGGTGCGCCGCGCGAGGGGCTGCACGCCCGGCGCCGTGCGACTCGCGCGATCGGGGCCGTCGGTGCTGGCCCTCGGGGCCCATTGGAAGCACACGATCTGCGCGACCCGCGGCGCCGAGGCGTTCGTCTCCGCCCACGTGGGCGACCTCGACTCGGCCGCGACCTGCGCGAGCGTCGAGCCCGCGGTCGAGCGCCTGCTCGCCCTGCTGGAGACGCGCCCGGCGCTCGTTGCCCACGATCTGCATCCGGACTTCTTCAGCACGAGGCTGGCGGCGGCGCTGGCCGAACGGTGGTCCGTTCCCCGATGGGCCGTGCAGCACCATCACGCGCACATCGCCGCCATCCTTGCCGAACACGGGGTCGATGGCCCGGTGATCGGCGTCGCTCTCGACGGCGTCGGACTCGGCACGGATGGCACCGCGTGGGGCGGCGAACTGCTGCTCGTCGACGGGACCGTCTGCGAGCGCGTCGGGCACTTCCGGCCGCTGGCCTTGCCCGGCGGCGACCGTGCTGCACGCGAACCCTGGCGCATGGCCGTGGCCGCCCTGGCCTCGCTGGGCCGGCACGACGAGATCCGCCGTCGCTACGGCGAGGCCGGAGAGCGCGTGGCCCACCTCGTGAGCACGGGCCTGCGCAGTCCGATGACGACCAGTGCCGGGCGCTGGTTCGACGCGGCGGCCGCACTGCTCGGCGTTCGCGATCACAGCGCATTCGAGGGTCAGGCGGCCATGATGCTCGAAGGCCTGGCGACGGCATACGGTCCGACCTCGTCGCGTGCGGGCACCGTGGTGCCGGGCGAAGACGGCACGCTGGATCCCTCCGGACTCGCGGCGCTGCTCGCGGAGACTCGCGACGCGTCGGCGGGCGCCGCACTCTGGCACGCGACGCTTGCCGACGGGGTGGCGCGCTGGGCCGAAGCCGCGGCGCAGCGGCGCGGGTGCGAGGCGGTGGTCCTCGGAGGCGGCTGCTTCCTGAATCGCATCCTCACCGCCGGGGTCCGGCGGCCGCTCGAACGCGCCGGTCTGCGGGTGCTCGAAGCCCGCGCACTGCCGCCGAACGACGGCGCGATCTCCCTCGGGCAGGCCTGGGTCGCCCACGCGCATTCCTCAAGGAGCTGAATCCCATGTGTCTCGCCATTCCCGCCCGCATCGCCGAACGCCTGGACGGCGATCTGGGCATCGTCGACCTGGGCGGCGTCCGCAAGGAGGTCTCGCTCGCCCTCGTTCCCGATGCCGCCGTCGGCGACTACGTGATCGTGCACGTCGGTCACGCGCTCGCGAAACTCGACACGGAGGAAGCCGAGCGGACGCTCGCGCTGTTCGCCGAGATGGCCGACGCCGATGCGGCGGCGGAGGGCGCGCGATGAAATACGTCGACGAGTTTCGCGATGGCGCCCTCGCTCGCCGCATCGCCGACCGGATCGCCCGGGCGGCGGCCACGTCCCGCGAATACCGGCTCATGGAGTTCTGCGGCGGGCACACGCACGCGATCTCGCGCTACGGCGTCGAGGATCTGCTGCCGCCCAACGTGCGCATGATCCATGGCCCGGGGTGTCCGGTGTGCGTGCTGCCGATGGGGCGCATCGACACGGCGATCGGCATCGCCCGGCGTCCCGACGTGATCCTGTGTGCCTACGCGGACACGATGCGCGTGCCGGCCTCGGGACGATCCAGTCTGATGCGCGCGAAGGCCGAAGGCGCGGACATCCGCATGGTGTATTCCCCGGCCGACGCACTGCGGCTCGCGGCCGAACATCCGGTGCGCGAGGTCGTGTTCTTCGCCATCGGCTTCGAGACGACCACGCCGCCCACCGCCCTGGCCATCCGCGAGGCCGCCCGGCGCGGCCTGCGCAATTTCAGCGTCTTCTGCAACCACGTGCTCACGCCCGCGGCGATGGACGCGATCCTCCGTTCGCGGGGCGCCGACGGCGAGCCGGACGCCCGGCTGGACGGCTTCGTCGGACCGGCCCATGTCTCCTGCGTCATCGGCAGCCGCGCGTACGAGCGGTTCGCCCGCGACGAGAAGCGGCCGGTCGTGATCGCCGGGTTCGAGCCGCTGGACGTGATGCAGGCGATCCTGATGCTCGTGCAGCAGATCAACGACGGCCGCGCCGTCGTCCAGAACGAGTTCACGCGCGCCGTGACGCCCGAGGGCAATCGCGTCGCGCAGGCGCTCGTCGACGGGATCTTCGAGGTCCGACCGACATTCGAGTGGCGCGGACTCGGCGAGGTGCCCGACAGTGCGCTGGCGGTGCGGCCCGCGTTCGGCGAGTTCGATGCGGAACGGCGCTTCGGGCTGACCTACCGGGCGGTGCCCGACAACAAGTCGTGCGAGTGCGGCGCCATCCTGCGCGGCGTGAAGCATCCGCGTGAATGCAAGCTGTTCGGAACCGTGTGCACGCCCGAGAATCCGATGGGGTCGTGCATGGTGTCTTCCGAGGGCGGCTGCGCCGCCTATTACACGTACGGTCGGTTCCGCCGGGCGCCCGACGCCGCGGCGGTGGAGGGGTGAGATGGGAGACGTGAAGCCCGGTTACGCGCGCGCGCTGGACCTGAAGCACGGGCGCATCGAGATGTCGCACGGCAGCGGCGGACGCGCGATGGCGCAACTGGTGGAAGACCTGTTCCTGCGGGCGTTCGACAACGAGTGGCTCGCACAGCGCAACGACCAGGCGTGCTTCGCCGTTCCGGCGGGGCGGCTCGTCATGGCGACCGACAGCCATGTGGTGTCGCCGCTGTTCTTCCCCGGGGGCGACATCGGCTGCCTCTCCGTGCACGGCACGATCAACGACGTCGCCATGGCCGGCGCCCGGCCGCTGCACCTCGCGGCGTCCTTCATCCTCGAGGAGGGTTTCCCGCTGGCGGACCTGAAGCGCATCGTCGACTCGATGGCGGCGGCGTCGCGGGAGGCCGGCGTTCCCGTCGTGACCGGGGACACCAAGGTCGTGGAGAAAGGCAAGGGCGACGGCGTGTTCATCACGACCACGGGCATCGGCGTCGTGCCGCACGGCGTGAACGTGTCGGGGGACCGCGCGCGTCCGGGCGACCGCGTGCTCGTGTCGGGCACGATCGGCGATCACGGCGTCGCGATCATGTCCTTCCGGGACAACCTGGGGTTCGAGACGACCGCACGCTCCGACACGGCGGCGCTGCACACGCTCGTGGCGCGGCTCGTCGACGTCGCGCCCGATCTGCACGTGCTGCGGGATCCGACCCGCGGCGGGGTGGCGACGACACTGAACGAGATCGCGCAGCAGTCGCGCGTCGGCATCCGGTTGAGGGAAGCCGATCTGCCCGTGCGGCCCGAGGTGGCGGCCGCGTGCGAACTGCTCGGGCTCGATCCGCTCTACGTGGCGAACGAGGGCAAGCTGATCGCCATCTGCGCGCCGGACGATGCCGAGGCGCTGCTCGCGGCGATGCGCGCGCATCCGCTGGGGCGGAACGCGGCGCAGGTGGGGGAGGTGATCGACGATCCCCTGCACTTCGTGCAGATGGAAACGGCGTTCGGCGGGATGCGCGTCGTGGACATGCTCTCGGGCGAGCAGTTGCCGCGGATCTGCTGAGGCGCGTGCCGCCGGTGCGCCGCCTCGCTCCGCCGGGCATTCTTGTGTACGCTCCCCGGCGCTGTCACTTCCCCGCATCGACCGTCCTCATGGCTGATCTTCGCGACCCCGTTGCTTCCCCGTCCCGGAGGCTCCCGCCTTCGACAGCCGGGCGCGCGCCATGAACCGGCAGCCGGTGGTCCTCGTCGTCGACGATGAGCTGCGATCGCAGGAGGCGCTGCGCCGGACGCTGGAGGAGGAGGCGCAGGTCATCACGGCGTCCTCGGCCGACGAGGCGCGCCGGCATCTGGAGCGCGAATTCGTCGACGTGATCCTGTGCGATCAGCGCATGCCGGGCACCGACGGCGTCACCTTCCTCAAGGAGGCGCGCGACCGCTGGCCCGACGCGGTGCGCATCATCATCTCCGGCTATGCCGACGCGGAGGACATCATTGCCGGGGTCAACGACGCCGGGATCTACCAGTACCTGATGAAGCCGTGGCATCCGGACAACCTGCTGGCGTCGGTGCGCAATGCCGCGCGGCTGCGGCGGTTGCAGCAGGACGATCACGATCTCGCCACCGAGTTGCGCACGGCCATGCCGGTGCTCGCCACCCGCGTGGAGGCGCGGCGCGAGGTCGTCCGCCGCCGGTTCGACTGGGGCGCGCTCGTGCGTGCGGCGGGCAGTCCGCTGGACGCCGTGTGCCGCTCCGTCGCCCGCGTGGCGCGCTATGACATCCCCGTGCTGCTGATGGGCGAGTCGGGGACGGGCAAGGAACTGCTGGCGCGGGCGATCCACTACAACAGCCCGCGCGCGGCGGGCGCTTTCGTCGTCGAGAACTGCGCGGCCCTGCCGGACACCCTGCTGGAATCCGAACTGTTCGGGCACAAGCGCGGGGCGTTCACCGGCGCCTTCGAGGATCGTGTCGGGCTGCTGCAGCGGGCGGACGGCGGCACGCTGTTCCTCGACGAGATCGGCGAGACCTCGCCGATGTTCCAGGCCAAGATGCTGCGCGCGCTGCAGGAAGGCGAGGTGCGGCCCATCGGCGCGGCCCGTCCCGTGCGCGTGAACGTGCGGGTCATCACGGCGACCAATCGCGACCTGGAGGCCGACGTGCGCAGCGGCAGGTTCCGCGAGGATCTCTACTACCGGCTCGCCGGCGTCAGCCTGCATGTGCCGCCGCTGCGCGAACGGCCCATGGACATCGGACCGCTTGCGGAACGGCTGCTGGAGCGCGCGGTGCAGGCGCTCGGACGCGAGTGCGCCGGTTTCACGCCCGGGGCGCTCGATGCGTTGCGCCGGTACCGCTGGCCCGGCAACGTGCGCGAGCTGCAGAACGAGGTGCAGCGCATGCTCGCGTTCGTCGACGGCGACCGCCTGGGCACCGACGTGATCTCGCCGCGCGTGCTGCATGCGGCCTCGGAGGCCGTGGAGACCGATCTTGCGGCGACGCCGGGTCACGGCGGCAGCCTGAGGGAACGCATGGAGGCGCTGGAGGCCGCGGTGCTGCGAGAGACGTTGCTGCGGCTGCGCGGCAACAAGACGCAGGCCGCACGCGAGCTCGGCCTGTCGCGCGTCGGGTTGCGGGCCAAGTTGAACCGCTACGGACTGGAGTCCCGCGACGATGACGGCGCCCGCTGAGCGCACGTTGCTGTGGCTGCAGTCGGGCGGCTGCGGCGGTTGCACGATCTCCCTGCTCGGCGCCGAGACGGGCGATCTGTTCGGAACCTTGCGTGCGAGCGGCGTGCGTCTGCTCTGGCATCCGTCGGTGTCCGAGGAGACCGGTACCGAGGCCATCCGCATCCTTGACGCCTGCGCGGACGGCAGCGTGCCCCTGGACTACCTCTGCCTCGAAGGGGCGATCCTGCGCGGACCGAACGGCACGGGCCGCTTCCACATGCTCGCCGGGACCGGGCAGCCGATGATGCAGTGGGTCGAACGCCTCGCCGCCCGCGCCCGGTACGTGCTGGCGATCGGCACCTGCGCCGCGTTCGGCGGTGTGACGGCCGGCGGTCCCAACCCCGCGGATGCCTGCGGCCTCCAGTACGACGATGACGCCGCCGGCGGGTTGCTCGGTCCGGCGTTCCGCTCGGCGGCGGACCTGCCGGTGATCAACGTGGCGGGATGTCCGACGCATCCCGGCTGGGTGCTGGAGACGCTGCTCGGCCTCGCGGCGGGGGAGTTCGGTGCGGAGGATCTCGATCCGTTGCAGCGCCCGCGCTTCTACGCCGACCGGCTCGTGCACCACGGCTGCGCGCGCAACGAGTACTACGAGTTCAAGGCGAGCGCCGAGACGCTCTCCGAGCTGGGCTGCATGATGGAGCACCTGGGGTGCAAGGGTACGCAGGCGCATGCGGACTGCAACACGCGCGCGTGGAACGGTTCGGGCTCGTGCACCAGCGGCGGCTATCCGTGCATCAACTGCACGGCGCCCCGTTTCGAGGATCCCGGACACGCGTTCACGACCACCCCCAAGGTCGCCGGCATCCCGATCGGCTTGCCCACCGACATGCCGCGCGCGTGGTTCGTCGCACTCGCCGCCCTGTCGAAGTCCGCGACGCCCAAGCGCGTGCGCGAGAACGCGACCAGTCCCCGGCCGGTCGTGGCGCCCACCATCCGCAAGACGGGCCTCTGATGCCGCGCCTGGTGATGGGCCCGTTCAATCGCGTCGAGGGCGACCTCGAGGTCACGCTCGACGTGGCCGACGGCGCGGTGCGTGCCGCCCACGTGAACTCGCCGCTCCATCGGGGCATCGAGACGATCCTCGTCGGCCGCCCGCCCACGGATGCGCTCGTCTACGCCCCGCGGATCTGCGGCATCTGCTCCGTATCGCAGTCCATGGCGGCGAGCCTCGCGTTGCGCGCGCTCGCAGGCGGCACACCGCCGCCGAACGGGACCCTGTGCGCGAACCTCACGCTCGCCATCGAGAATCTCGCCGACCACCTGAGCCATTTCTATCTCTTCTTCATGCCGGACTTCGTGCGGCCCGTGTACGCGTCGCGGCCCTGGCATGCGCGCGTGGCGGCGCGGTTCCGTGCGGTTCACGGCGAAGCGTCCGTGGAGGCGCTCGCCGCCCGGGGGCGCCTGCTCGAATGCATGGGCGTGCTCGCCGGGCGCTGGCCGCACACGCTCGCGATCCAGCCCGGCGGGTCCACGCGGGCCATCTCCGCGGCGGAGAAGATCCGGCTCGGCACGCTGCTGCTGGAATGCCGGCGGTTTCTGGAGCGCGTGCTGTTCGCCGAGCCGCTGGAAGCCGTCGTGGCCTTGTCCGGCGAGGCGGCGCTGTCCGCGTGGCGCGGCGAGCGGCCGCGAGGCGACTTCGGCCTCTTCCTCGACATTGCGGACGATCTGTCGCTGCACGCGCTCGGACGGGCGACCGACGCCTTCCTGAGCTATGGATCGTTCCCCGGTGACGACGGACCGTGGCTGCCCCGCGGCGTCTGGCAAGGGGCGCCGCGGCCGATGGACCCCTCGGCGATCACCGAAGATGTCTCGCATGCGTGGCTGGAAGGCGCGACGGCGCATCCGTCGGAGGGCATGACCCGGCCGAACGCGGACAAGGCGTCCGGCTACACGTGGTGCAAGGCGCCGCGGCTGGACGGTCAGGTCGTCGAGGCCGGCGCGCTCGCGCGTCAGGTCGTGGACGGCCTGCCGCTGATCCGCGACGCGGTCGGGCGCACCGGCGGCAACGTGCGCAACCGCGTCGTCGCGCGGATCGTGGAATGCGCGCGGCTCACGATGGCCATGGAAGCCTGGGTGCGCGCGCTGCGACCGGCCGACGCTTTCCACGAAGCGGTGGCGCTGCCGGACGAAGGGCGCGCTTTCGGACTGACCGAGTCCGCGCGCGGCAGCCTCGGTCACTGGATCGACGTCGCCGGCGGGCGGATCCGCAACTACCAGATCGTGTCGCCCACCACCTGGAACTTCTCGCCGCGCGACGCGGCCGGCACGCCCGGGGCCCTCGAACAGGCGCTGGTCGGCACGCCGGTGCCGCCGGACGATCCGGTGCCGGTGGCCGTGCAGCACGTCGTGCGTTCCTTCGATCCATGCATGGTGTGCACGGTGCACTGAGCGCGATGGCCACGCCTCCGGAGCCGTCGCGTTCGCATCCCGACCCCGCGTCCGTCGGGTTCGTGCTGCCGGCCGGGTTGCCCGAGGGCGTCGACGAGAGCACGTGGATCGAGGTCATCCGCAAGATGGACGAGGTCTACAACGATCTCCTCCAGTACGAGGTGGCGCTCGAACGCAAGAACGCGGCGCTGGAGGAATCGCAGCAGTTCATCCTGTCGGTGCTCACGTCCATGTCCGACGTGCTGGTCGTCTGCGGCCGGGACGGCACGGTCCAGGAGGTGAACACCGCGCTGCGCGAACTGACCGGGCTCGACGATGCGGCCATTCTCGGCACGTCGGTGCTCGACCTGTTTGCCGACGCCGATTCCCGCAGCCGCGCGCGGTCCTACTTCCAGCGGCTCGACACGGCGCCGATGCACGACAGCGAGGTGCGGTTGAAGGGGCGCGACGGCGCGCCCGTGCCGGTGACGATGAACTGCTCGGCGCGACTCAACAACCAGGGACGCATCGTCGGGGCGGTGATCACGGGGCGGCCGCTGGGCGAACTCAAGCGCGCCTACGAGGCGTTGCGCACGGCGCACGAGGAGCTGAAGCAGGCGCAGCGGCAGCTCGTCCAGGCGGAGAAGCTCGCATCGCTCGGCCGGCTGGTGGCGGGCGTCGCCCACGAGCTGAACAATCCGATCAGCTTCGTGCTCGGCAACGTGCATTCGCTGAAGCGCTATTGCGACCGCCTGCGGACGTATCTCGATGCCGTCCACGAGGGCCGCGACGGCCCGGAGATCGCAGCCCTGCGGGAGTCGCTGCGCATCGACCGGGTGCTCGCCGATCTCGGGCCGCTCATCGACGGGACCGTGGAAGGTGCCGAGCGCACGTGCGACATCGTGGCGGGTCTCAAGCGCTTCGCGGCGCCGGACCGGATGGAGAACGTGGCCTTCGACCTGGTCGACGTCGTGCGGCGCGCGGCGGAATGGGTCGGCAAGGCCTCGGGCACGCGGATGAAGCTCGCCTTCGACCTGCCCCCGGCGCTGCCCATCGAGGGCTCGCCGAACCAGATGCAGCAGGTGGTGATCAACCTCGTCCAGAACGCCGCCGATGCCACGGCCGGGCGGGCGGCTGCGCACCTCGGTGTGGTCGGCCGTGCGGTCAGCGGTCAAGCGGTGGTCACTTTCACGGACGACGGGCCGGGCATCGACCCCGAGGCGCTGCCGAAAGTCTTCGATCCGTTCTTCACCACGAAGGCGGTGGGCAAGGGCACGGGGCTGGGACTGTCCGTGAGCTACGGCATCGTGGAGCGGCACGGCGGCACGCTGACCGCGGCGAACGCGCCGGGCGGCGGGGCGGTGTTCACGCTGACGCTCCCGATGCGCCGGTTGCCGGCGGTCTGAACGGCGACCGCTGCGCGGCGGCCCGCCAGCCGCGGATGCGAGATGCCGCATCCGATCGCGCGTCGATGCCGTGCTCGATTCGCTCTCCCGCTCTGCCGATCCGGCGCCCACTGCAACCTGACCCCTTCTCCATGACCGGTCCGCGCGCCGGCGTGCTCAAGAACGGGAACGCCATGCCGTTGGTTTGCCGCAACCCTCGGCGCGGCCGTGGCTGCCGCTTCCGGCAGTGCCGGACCGCGGTGTCCCGCCTGCCCGGCTGACGGGAGGCACGAGTTTGTCGTGGAGCCCCACCGGTGTCGATCGAGATGACCGTCATGGCCGACGCGCTGTACGTCGCGCGCCTCTCGCCGGAAGCGAGCCGCTGGCCGTACTGGCTGCTGCGCCGCTGCGTGGTGCCCTATGTGGCTGCGCGGCAGTTCCTGGTGCTGCGGCGTGACGGACTGCCGACGGCCTTCGCGGGCTGGGTGCTCGAACCGGACACGGGGGACCGGCCCTGGCGGTGCGATCACTACCTGCCGGCGCGCATCGAGATCGCGCAACCCGGCCGGCCCTGCGTCACCCAGGTGATCTCGCCGTACCTGTCGCCGGGGGCGGTCGTGACCGCGGTCGCGCGGACGCTCGGATTGACGGCACCGCCGCCCTGGATCGAGCGCGGCGCCGACGGCCGCGTGGTCCGCATACACAACAACGAACTTCCCGAGAGGACGTCGCCATGAACTATCTCGATCTGCTCAACGGCCTCGGCCGGCGGGTCAAGCCCGCCACGAGCGCCTTTCGTCCGGCCGAGGCGCTGGAGGCGCCGCTGGGGGAAACCGGTCTCGACAGCCTCGACGTGACCATGCTGGCCGTCTACGTGTGCGAGCTGTTCGCGATTCCGGAAGCGATCGGCAAGGACTTCGCGCCGAAGACGTTCGCCGACGTCGTGGCGTTCATCGATCAGCACGCCACGCGCCGCCCCGCGTCCCTGGACGAAGCCTTCGCGGCCGTGAGCTGACCGCCTGCCGACCGGCCATGCGGATCTACCTCACGACCCACGAGATCGCGGTCTCGACCCAGCGCGAGCGGATGGGAGACATCGCGTACCCGCAGTACGTGCACTGGTTCCCCGACACCTACGAGCGCGTCGCATCAGGACTGCACTATCCGCCGCACCGGGTGGCGGCGAAGGTGTTGACGCCCGAGGTGCGCGCGGCCGTGACGGCGGCGAGCCGGCAGCCGGGGCGCAGCGCCTTCGTGCTGGCGGCGGGGAACACATCCTTCGTCTGGCCGCAGGTGCGCCGCTTCAAGCCCGAGGGGCCGCTCACCTACACCTTTCGTCTCGCGCCGCTGGCGTTGACCAACATCTACGGCGCGCGAGTGGCCCAGGAGCTGGGCTGCGCCGATCATGTCTCGACGGACGCCACCGCGTGCGTGAGCGCGATCAAGGCGATGATGGAGGCCGTCGCGCTGATCCGTCTGTACGGGTACGAGCGCGTCGCGGTGCTGGCCGTGGAAGACCAGGTCAACACGGTGATGCTCGAGTTCTTCGGCGAGACGCGCGCGGTGCTCACGCTGGAGGAGATGGAACGCGACGGTGTGCAGCCGTCGGCGTTCGATCCGGTCAATCGCGGCTTCTTCATCGGCCAGGGCGCGGCCTTCGCGCTGTTCGAGACCGAAGCCTCGCTGCGGGCCGGCGGCCGCGAGCCGTTGTGCGAACTGCGTGCAGCCACGGTGGTGGCCGAACGCCACACCAACGCGCTCGGACAGCGCGAGGACGGGGCGGGGTACCGCGATGCCATCACCGAGGCGCTGCGGCTCGCCGGCTGCACGCCCGCGGACATCGATCTCGTGAAGACGCACGGGACCGGCACGGCGTCGAACAACGTCGCCGAGGCGGCGGGCATCGAGGCGGCACTGGGGCCGGACTTCGTGGCGACCGGATACAAGCAGCGTTTCGGTCACACCATGGGGGCCAGCGGACTGGTGGAGATCATTGCCGCCCTGCGCGATGCCCGGACGGGGACGATCCCGGGGATCCCCCACCGCACAGGCGGCGACGAGCGGTTCCTTGGCGGCGACCGCGCGCTGGACGTGCGGCGTCTCCTCGCGCTCGCCTCCGGGATGGGCAACGTGTTCGGCGCCGCCGTGTGCGAACGGACATGAACGTCGAAGCGCGCGCCGCCGGGCAGAGCCACGACGTCGCAGCGATCGCGCGGGCACTCGCGATCCTGCCCGACGTGCTGACCCTGTTCGAAAGCTCGCCGCTGCACTTCCTGCATCCTGTCCACATCCTGTTCGACCGCGTGATGCCGAGCCTGCTGAACGGGCAGCACCGCCTGCTGCGCGAAGGCGATACCCCGGTGGCGTTCGTGAACTGGGCCTGGCTGTCGCCGGCGGTGGGCGAACAGTTCGGCGGCGGGCGCTATCAGCTCCGGCGCGATCAGTGGGCCTGCGGCCCGGATCTGTGGTTCTGCGAAATCGTTGCCCGCGACGGGCGCATGGGGCGACTGATCGAGTCGCTCGACGGCGATCCGATCGGACCCGGCGTCCGCGCGCGCTGGCTGCGTGTGGGTCCGTCGGGGGACATCCACGGCGTCGGCGAATTCCGCACGAGACGCGGACGCGAACAGCGCCGCTGGAACATCGCCGAGGCCGGATTCGTCGCGGCCGGCCCGGAATCCGGCGCATCGTGACCGGCCGCATTCGGTTGAGTCTGCCGCGGATCCTGCGCGGCCTCGGCCCGGGCGCCTGCGTGGTCGTCCTGAGTCTCGTGGGCGGGTGCGGCGGGTTCTCCGCCACGAAGGCGCCGACCGAGCGCGACGTGGCGCGGCGGGCCGCACGCCATCTCCAGGTGATCCGTGCGCAGTCGCCCGTGCCGCTGGGCCCGCTCACGTTCGAGGACGCGGTGGCCCGCGCGCTCGCATTCAATCTCGACCTGCGTGTTGCGGCACTGGAAGAAGCCGTGGCTCGCGGCAACGTCGATCTGGCCGATCTCGACAAGCTGCCCGATCTCCTGCTGACTGCCGGCTACACGCACCGCGACAAGCCGGCGGGCTTTGCCTCCGACGGCGGTCGCGGCCAGCGCGTCAAGCTCGCGCGCAGCGCGGAACTGTCCTGGGACGTGCTCGATTTCGGCATCGCGTACCTGCGCTCGCTGCAGGCCGAGGACGCGCTGGCCATCCAGCGCGAGACCCGCCGGCGGATGGCGAACCAGATCATCAACGACGTGCGCACGGCCTACTGGACCGTGGTCCTGGGTCGGCGCCGGCTCGCGGACAGCGCCGGAATCCAGCGCGATCTGGAAAGCGCACAGAAGGTCGCCGAACGGCTCGCGGCCCTCGGCCTGCAGGATCCGCTGGTGGGTCTGAACTACCGCGACGGCCTGATCGATCTGAAGCGGCAGATCCGTACCTATCAAGTCGAACTGGAAGCCGCGGAAGGCCAGCTCGGCCGGTTGCTCAACCTGCACCCGCGGCAGCGCATCGACGTCGCCCCGGGGGATCCGCCGCCGGATCACGAAGCCTTGCTCGACTACGATCGCGGCGGGCTGGAAGAGGCAGCGCTGATGCTGCGCAGCGAACTGCGCGAGGCCGACCACACGCTGCGCAGCCGCCGGCTCGACATCCTGCGGGCGTACGTTCAGATGGTGCCGTCGCTGCGCCTGCGGTGGGGCTCCCTGTACGACAACACCAGCACGCTCGCCGCCAACCATTGGTCGGAGGCGGGGTTCAATACCTCCCTCAGTCTGCTGAACCTGGCCAGCATGGTGCTGCGGGCCCGTCAGGCGCGGGACGGGGCGGCGGTGGCCGATCTGCGTCGTCTGTCCATCAGCCTCGCCATCCTCGAGCAGGTCGGGACGTCGCAGGAGCGACTGCGGGCTCTGGCGGCCGACCATGCCCTCGCGCGGGAAGCCGCCGCGGTACGGCGCGAAATTCACGAGAAGCGGATGAACCGCCTGCCCACCGACGTCGGCGAAGAGCTGGAACGCGCCCGTGCGGCAGTGGCTGCCCTGTCTACGCAGCTGCGCGAGGATCGTGCCTACACGACGCTGCAGACGGCGTACGGCAATCTGCTGTCCGCGATCGGCATCGACCAGTTTCCGGAACCGGTCAGCCTCGAGGACCCGAAGGCCGCCGCGGCGCGCCTGCACGACCACCTCGGGCGAGTTCTGCCGCAGGTGAGGCTCGCCATGGCCAAGGTGGCCGTCCTGGGACGGCCTCCCGAGACGTTGGCCCCGGCCGTTTCCCCTCCCTAGTCTCGTCGTCCTCCATTCGAATGCGGCGCCGGGCGCGATGGATGCTACGGCACGATGGCGCTCGTCCACGCGCGAAGCGCCGCCACCGGCGTCTGCCGATCTTCCCGGGGTCCGATCCGCGGGCTCCGAAACGAAAGTCCGCTAAAGTTCATTGAAAGCCGGCCGTAAGTAACGTCCAAGGGTGAGCGCGTCCGCACGAAACGTCGCGCGCACCCTCAGGGGGGGCGCCCGGGCCGCACACGGCCAGGACGTCGGACGGAACGACGCCGCGCGGCAAACGCGCGACGGCATGGAAAGGAAATCGGTGATGGCAATCGTTTGGCAGATGGCGGGGCGGTTCGTCGACGGCAGGCTCGATGAAGCTCGGGCGGAGTTCCTCAAGCTGAAGCCGCTGTTCGACAGCACGAAGGGATTTCTCCGCGCGCAGATTCTCGCCAACGAGAACGGACGCCAGATCCAGTTCCTCACCTGGTGGGCGAACTACGACGACTCGGTCGCGTTCTTCAAGGCCCAGGGGACGGAACTGATGACCCCCATGAGTCCCTACCTGGAAGAGATGGGCACGGTCGTGTGTTCCGCCGTGCTCTTCGACTATGGCCCCCGGCCCGGGCAATCGGCAGAAGTCGCCGGCACCGAGGCCGACCGGCTCGCCGCGTAGCGGTACCCGGCGACCGAGTTTCGAATCCCCGAAGAACGTAGTGGCCCCGCGCCCCGTGTGCGGTGGCCGGTGTGCGCGCGTCGCGCGCCGCCCTGCGAGCCGTCACCCATCACGCCCGTGACGCCCGCGCAACACGAGAGGACATCGCCATGAGCGCAGCCGTAGCCTGGGTCGAAGAAAACATCGTCAAGCCGATCATGGCCATCCTCCCGATCCCGTACAAGTACGGGACCTCGGGGAACGACGATCTCTACGGATACCTGCCCTCGAACTGGCTGTACGGCAACGGCGGCAACGACTATCTCTGGGCCACCGGCGGCTACAACTTCCTCGACGGCGGCTCCGGCAACGATCACCTCGTCGTCGCGGCCGGCATCGCGAGCGAACTGGAAGGCGGCAGCGGCAACGACACGCTCGAGTCCTGGGTCGGCGGGTGGGTCGAGATGGACGGCGACTCCGGCGACGACACGCTGAAGTCGTACGTCGCCGGCGGTAACGACATGGATGGCGGCGACGGCAACGACAGCATCTATGCGTACGTCGGCGGCTACAACAACATCAGCGGCGGCGCCGGGAACGACTACGTGTACGCGGCCGGCGGCTACAACAACGTGAGGCTCGGGGAAGGAAACAACAGCGCCGACGTGTTCGGCGCCTACAACCGGGTCACCGGCGGATCCGGCGACGACAACGTCACGGCCGCGGGCGTCTACAACACGATCGATCTGGGCAACGGCAACAACCGCGTCAACTCCGGTGCGGCCTACGCCAACATCACGACGGGAACGGGTAACGACACCATTCTCGCCTTCGGCGGCTACAACACCATCCGAGCCGGCGACGGCAACAACACCATCCGCACCTACACGCTGGGGGGCAACGATATCCGCGCCGGCTCCGGCAACGACGACATCGACGCGGTCGGCGCCTACAACACCATCGACGCCGGGGGCGGCTCGAACCGGATCGTGGCCTTGGGGGGGGCGAACGTGATCTCCGCGACGGGGACCGCGGTCGGCAACAATACGGTGATCGTCGGCGGGCTCTACAACCGCGTGACCACAGGGGCAGGCAACGACGTCATCACGTCGGCGGCGGCGTACAACGAGATCAATGCCGGCGACGGCAACAACACCGTGACGACCGCAGGCGGCTATAACCGCATCACCTCGGGCACGGGCAACAGCACCATCACGGCAGCCGGTCTGGCGAACGTCATCAACGCCGGGAACGGGGCGAATGTCGTGACGGCGCTCGGCGGGGCAAACATCATCAACGCGGGCACCGGGAGCAACGTCGTCACCGTGGCCGGTGGGGCGAACGTCGTCTCCACCGGTGCCGGCGGCGACGTCATCACGGCGGCCGGTGCGGCCAATATCATCAGCGCGGGCGACGGTGCCAACACGGTCACGGCGCTCGGTGGGGCGAACGTGATCAGCGCCGGGAGCGGCACCGATGTCGTTACCGTGGGCGGCGGCGCCAACATCGTCAATGCGGGCGCCGGCAACAACGTCGTGACGGCCGCGGGTGCGGCGAACCGCATCACGGCGACGACGGGCAACGATGTGATCACCGCGGCGGGCGCGGCGAACATCATCAACGCCGGTGACGGGTCCAACACGATCACAGCGCTCGGCGGCGCCAACCTCATCAACACCGGCACGGGGTCCGACGTGATCACGGCCGCGGGCGGCGCCAATCTCATCAATGCCGGCGCGGGCAACAACGTGATCACGGCAGCCGGAGGCGCGAACCGCATCACCACGACCTCCGGCAACGACGTGGTCTCCGCCGCCGGTGGGGCGAACATCGTCAATGCCGGGGAAGGATTCAACGTCGTCACCGCGATCGGCGGCGCCAACCTGGTGAACACCGGTGGCGGGTCCGACGTGGTCACGGTCGCCGGCGCGGCTAACCTCGTCAACGCCGGCGCGGGCAATAACGTGGTGACCGCGGACGGCACGGCCAACGTCATCAACACGTCGTGGGGCAACGACGTGATCACGGCCCGGGGCATGGCCAACCTCATCAACGCCGGGGACGGATCGAACGTCGTGACCACGGCCGGACTGGCCAACATCGTCAACACCGGTTGGGGCAACGACGTGATCACCGCGGCGGGCGCGGCCAATCTCATCAACGCGGGCGATGGCAATAACGTGGTGACCGCGGACGGCACGGCCAACGTCATCAACACGTCGTGGGGCAACGACGTGATCACGGCCCGGGGCATGGCCAACCTCATCAACGCCGGGGACGGATCGAACGTCGTGACCACGGCCGGACTGGCCAACATCGTCAACACCGGTTGGGGCAACGACGTGATCACCGCGGCGGGCGCGGCCAATCTCATCAACGCGGGCGATGGCTCGAACGTCGTCACGGCCCTCGGCGGCGCGAACATCATCAACACGGGCTGGAACAACGACGTGATCACGGCGGGGGCGGGGCGAACCTCATCAACGCCGGCTGGGGCGACAACGTGATCACGGCCGCCGGCGGCGCCAACATCGTCAACACCGGACTCATCGGCAACAACGTGGTGACGGTCCTGGGCGGCGCCAACCTGGTCAACACCGGCTGGGGCAACGACGTGATCACCGCGGCCGGGGGGCGAACCTCATCAACGCCAGCGGCGGCAACAACATCGTGACGGCCGCCGGCGGCGCGAACGTGATCAACGCCGGCTGGGGCAACGACGTTGTCACGGCCGCCGGGGCGGCGAACCTCATCAACGCGGGCGATGGCTCGAACGTCGTCACCGCGCTCGGGGGCGCGAACGTCATCAACACCGGCTGGAACAACGACGTGATCACGGCCGCCGGCGGCGGCAACGTCATCGATGCCGGCTGGGGCAACAACATCGTCACGGCGGCCGGCGGCGCCAACGTCGTCCGCACCGGCTGGTTCGGCGACAACGTGGTGACGGTGCTCGGCGGGGCCAACGTCGTGAGCACCGGCTGGGGCAACGACGTGATCACGGCGGCTGGCGGCGGCAACGTCATCGACGCGAGCTGGGGCGACAACATCGTCACCGCCGCGGGCGGCGCCAACATCATCACGACGGGATGGTTCGGCAACAACGTGGTGACGGCCCTCGGCGGTGCCAACGTCGTGAGCACCGGCTGGGGCAACGACATCATCACCGCGGTCGGCGGGGCCAATGTGATCGACGCATCCGCGGGCGACAACATCGTCTCGGCGGCCGGCGGCGCGAACGTCATCAACGCGGCGTGGGGCAACGACATCATCACGGCGGCCGGAGTGGCCAATGTCATCGATGCCGGAGATGGTTCGAACATCGTCACGGCGCTTGGCGGGGCCAACTGGATCACCACCGGCTGGGGGGACGACATCGTCACGACCGCCGGCGGGGCGAACTTCGTCTTCAGCGGCAGCGGCAGCGACATCGTGACGGCCGCGGGGGCCGGGAACTACGTCGACGCCGGCTCGGGCAACGACCTGGTCGTCGGCCTCGGCGGCGCCAACCTGATCCGGGCCGGCGAGGGCGACGACATCGTCGTGGCCGGCGCGGCCGGCAACATCGTGACCGGCGGAGCGGGCAACAACGTGTTGGCCGCGACGGGTGCGCTCAACTTCCTCGGTGCGGGGGACGGCGACAACGTGATGATCGGTCTGGGGACCTTCAATCTGCAGGCCGCGGGCAATGGCCGCAACACGATGATTGCCGCCGGCTTCGGCAATGCGCTGTTCGCCGGCGACGGGGGCAATGTGATGGCCGCGTCCGGCAGCGTCAATCTGCTCAGTTCCGGCGCAGGCGCCGATGTGATTGTCGGGCTGGGAAGCTGGAACGCCATGCTCGGCGGCGACGGCGACAACGTGTTGGTCGCCGCCGGCGCCGGCAATCTGATGGCGGCCGGCAGCGGCGGCGACGTGATGACCGCGGTCGGCAGCACGAACATGCTGTTCGCCGGCGACGGGGACAACACCGTCGCGGCGATCGGCAGCGCCAACGTGCTGTTCGGCGGAACCGGCGACGACGTGATCGCGGCCCTGGGCAGCAGCAACCTGGTCAGCGGCGGGGACGGCGACAACATGGCGTTTGCGGTGGGCGCGAGCAACGCGCTGCTGGGCGGTTCGGGCAGCGACGTCCTGACGGCCGTGGGTAACACGAATGCGCTCATCGCCGGCGGCGGCGACAACGTGGTCACCGGCCTGGGACGCGGCAACCTGCTGACGGCCGGCAGCGGCTCGGACATTCTCACGGCGGCGGGCGAGTACAACGTCCTGCTCGCCGGCGACGGGGACAACATTGCAACCGCGGCCGGGCGCTACAACTTCGTTTCCGTGGGGGACGGCGACGACGTGGTCACGGCCCTCGGGTCCGGCAACCTGGTGCTGGACGGCGGTGGCGACAATCTGGTGACGCTCGCCGGCCAGAACAACCTGGCGCTGACTGGCGCGGGCGACGACACCGTGACCGCCATCGGGAACACGAACATCGTCTCGGCCGGCAATGGCGACAACCTCGTGACCGCAGTCGGACAGAGCAACGTCGTGCTCGCCGGCGAGGGCAACGACATCGTGACGCTGGCGGGGCAGAGCAATGTCGTGCTCACCGGGGACGGCGACGATGTGGTCACGGCATTGGGACAATCGAACGTGGTCTCCGCGGGCGACGGCGACAACGTCGTCACGCTCGGCGGGCGCGGCAACATTGCGCTGTCCGGGGACGGCGACGACGTCGTGGCGTCGTTCGGCATGAACAACGTGGTCCTGGCCGGTGACGGCGACAACACCCTGCTGCTGGGCGGCAAACAGAACATCGCGCTCACCGGCGATGGCGACGACGTCGTCGTGATGGGCGGCCAGACGAACGTGCTCTCCGCCGGCCGCGGGAGCGACATCCTGATGCTCGCCGGGAAGAACAACGTCGTGCTGGGCGACGGGCTGTCCGGCTTTTCGGTCACGGTGCCCACGTTCGCGGAACTCTCGGGCGTGGACCTCGGGATGACCTTCGGCCTGCCGAACGAGCTGTCGCTGCCCGACCTGGCGTTCACCGGTTTCGGGTTCCCCACATTCACGTTGCCGGGAATCAGCACGCCGTCGTTCACGATTCCGTCCGTGTCGCTGCCCGACGTGAGCACGCCGAGCGTGGATGCCGGGGACTTCACGATCCCCAGCATCACGCTGCCGACCCTGTCGCTGCCGACCGTGGAGATGCCCTCGATCGCGCTGCCGGAGATTCCGCTGCCGCTGCTGTCGGTGCCGGCGCCGTCGTTCGGAGACCTGTCGTTCGACGCGGACGTGCCCGACTTCGACATCTCGCTGCCGGACTTCAGCGCGCCGGACTTCGACTTCTCGATGCCGGATTTCGCTCTGCCGTCGCTGGCCTTGCCCGATCTGGGGTTCGCACTGCCGTCGCTGGCTTTGCCCGGCGTTGCCTTGCCCGACCTCGGGTTCTCCGGCTTGTCATTGCCGAGCCTCGCCTTGCCCGACATCGGTCTTCCCTCGTTCTCGTTGCCGACGGTCGACTTGCCGTCCTTGACCCTGCCGTCGCTGACCTTGCCCGACCTGTCGTTGCCCGGCGTGGAGATGCCGACGCTGGAACTGCCGTCGCTGACCCTGCCGGGTCTGGACATGCCGAGTCTGGATCTCGGCCTGTCGATGCCCGATCTGTCGTTCGACCTGCCCACCCTGGGGTTGCTTCCCGGTAGCGGGCTGTCGGCGCTGCCCGGCGACGGGGCGGCATCCGTCTCGATGGACTTCGACTTCTTCGAGAACGACGGCGACCTGATCTTCACGGCCGGCAGCCGCAACCTGGCGACGGGCGGTCTCGGCGACGACATCATGGTCATGGGCGGACAGCGCAACATCGCTCTGGCGGGCGCAGGCAACGACTTCGTCTTCAATGCCGGACGCCAGAACCTGGTCGACGGCGGCAGCGGCGACAACGTCATCCTGACGGCCGGCCGCAGCAACTTCGTGATGGCCGGCGACGGCAACGACCTCGTCTTCGCGTTCGGCAAGGAGAACCACCTGATCACGCACGACGGCGACGACACGGTCGTGGCGGTCGGCAAGAGCAATCAGATCTACGCGGGCGAGGGCGACAACACGGTGCTGGCGGCCGGGAGCGAGAACGCCGTGAACGCCGGTTCGGGCGACGACCTCGCGGCCGCGTTCGGCGACAAGAACACGGTGAAACTGGGCGACGGCGATAACGTGGCCATCGCGGTGGGCAGCAGCAACGCGGTCACGACCGGGGTCGGCGAGGATCGCGTGCTGGTCGCCGGTGAGCAGAACTTCGTGAACAGCGGCGGCGGCGACGACCTGGTGGCGGCGGTCGGCAGCTTCAATCTCGTGACCACCGGCGACGGCGACGACACGGTGATCGCCGTGGGCGCGACCAACCTCCTGGCGGTGGGCGACGGGGACAACACCGTCTTCGCGGCGGGCAATCGCAACGTGGTGTTCGCCGGCAATGTGGTCGAGACCATCGCGGGGCTCGCGGGTATCGAGGACGCAACCGGCGAGGCGGTGCAGGAGACGCTGTCCGATACCGCCGGACTGGCGAGTTCCGTCGCCACCCTGGTGGGCGCGACGGTCGGCCTGGCAGGGCAGGTGGCTGGCGTCGCGGGCGGATCGTCCGGGGGTTCCGGCCTGATGCAGTCCCTCGGTGGCATCTCGGATGCGTTCTCGCAGGCCACGGCGTTCGCGTCCGGCGTCGTGGGCACCGAGGCCTCCGGCCACAACACGCTGCTGCTGGCCGGCTCCGCGAACATCGCTCTGGCGGGCAGCGGTGACGACACGATCGTCGCGGCGGGCCACGCGAACCTGATCGCGGCAGGCGGCGGCGACGACGCCCTCTACGCGCTCGGGACCAACAACGTCCTGTTGGGCGGGGCGGGCAGCGACGTCGTGATCGGCGCGGGCGTCGGTGCAATCGTCGTCGGCGGCAGCGGCGACGATGTCCTGATGGGACTCGCCAGCGGGGCCGTGATGCTCGGCGGCGACGGCAGCGACTTCATCGCCGCGTTCGGCGGTGCCGCGCTCATCGGAGGTGGCGACGGCGACGACATCGTGATCGCCGGCGGCGCCGCCTCCGCGGCAGACGGCGGCGAGGGCAACGACCTGATCGTCGGCCTGGGCTGGGGCATCTTCGACGTCTTCGGTTCGGACGCTGCGGACTGGGTGGGGGCGACCTTCCAGGATGCGATGGCGAACCTGCCGGACACCGTCGGCGATCTCGCATCGCTGGTGGCCGATCTGTTCCGTGCCGGCGCCGAGGCCACCGAGGGTCTGCGGGTGTTCGAGGGCGGCGAGGGCGACGACACGCTGATGGCGGGCTTCGGGGCAAGCGTGCTGCGTGGAGGCGCCGGCGACGACACCTATGTTTTCCGGCTGGGCGACGGCGCTACCACGCTGGATCTGACCGGAGGCGGACAGGACGTGGTGCGCGTGCTGGCCGGACCGCTGTTCCCGGACTTCGCGCTGTCGCAGCAGGATGTCGTCGCGTCGCAGGGCGAGAACGGATCCCTGCTGCTCAGCTTCGTCCACGACGGCGCCGCACTGGGCCGTCTGACGCTCGACGGCATGGCCGACGCCGCGGGCAGTGTGCTGCGGTTGCAGGGGGCCGGCGAGACCTTCCTCGATATCGATCTCGGGACTCTGCTCGCGGGCGCGCCCGCCGACGCCGGCGCGCCGGAAACGACGGAAGCGTTCTCGCTGGCGGACCGGCTCGACCAGTTCAGCCAGCTGCTCGGCACGCACCTGCCGTTCCACGGCGATGCCGAGCCCGCGGACCCGGGCGCATCCCACGCGGTCGCTGCCGAGTTGTTCACGAACGCGAGCAGCGAGGCGCTGGCGCAGGACGTGCCGCAACCCGGGCAGACGTCACCCGGCGGCGCGTGAGTCGACACCACGGCCTGATGCAGATCGCCTGCGCCCGCCGACGAACGGCTTCAGGGATCGGCGCCACAAGCCGATAACGCGAACAGGTGCGACACGGTGTCGCGCTTGCCGCGGCCCGGCCTCGCGGGCCCTTCGGGAGACGAAGACAATGGAACAGATCTACTCCGACGGCGTCGAGGAGGTGTCCATCACCTCCGGCGTGGTCCGCATCGACATGTATCAGTTCGTCCTGGGCGCCCGGGACAAGGACGGACGTCCGCCGCGCGAGGTGAGCCACCGCATCCTGCTGTCGCCGGAAGCCTTCGTGCAGACCTACAGCGCCCTCGAGCGGGTCGTGAACCAGCTCGAAGAGAAGGGACTGGTGCAACGCCGCGGCAATGGCCGGGCCGCGCCGGCGCCGGCGCGCGCCGCGAAGGCCGAGTCCGCCGCCCGCAAGTCGCCGAACTTCTGATGTCGCACGGGCGCGGCGTCGACCGCGTCCCGGCATCGCGTTACACCGGACCCGACGGCGTGTCCCGCCAGACCGGCGGGTCCGGTGCTCCCACCTCCTCACGTCCTCCGCCCCGATGGATACCGCCCTGCAGTGCCTCGTGATCGTCGCGCGCCAGCAAGGCGTCGAACTGTCGGTGGATCGCATCAAGCGCGAGCACGCGATCCAGGAACCCGAGGTCACCGAGTCCTTCGTCGTCGAAGTGGCGCGCCACGGCGGTCTCGAGTCGAAGCACGCGATGACCGACTGGGACGCGCTCGCCGGTCTCGGCGACACGTTTCCCGTGATCGCCCGGCTGAAGAACGGCTTCTCGGTGGTCGTGGTCGGTGTACGCGACGGCGAGCAGGGCGAGCAGGTGCTGGTGCTCGATCCGTTGTCGCCTCAGGTCGAGCTTCTGACCGTCGCCCGCGAGACCTTCGTCGAGGCCTGGAGTGGCAGTCTGCTGTTCGTCCGGCGTGCCCGCACCGCGACGGAGGCGACCGAGCGCGAATTCGACTTCGGCTGGTTCGTCGACGAGATCGGCCGGATGAAGGGGCTGTTCGGCCAGGTGGCGCTGATCGCCCTGACCCTGCATCTGCTGGCCTTCGTCCCTGCCGTGTTCTCGATGATCGTCTTCGACAAGGTCGTGACGTATCGCAGCCTCGACACGCTCAACGTGCTGTTCGCGGGGGTGATCGTCGCGCTCGTCTTCAACGGCGTGCTCGGCTATCTCCGCACGGCGTTGCTGTTGCACGTCACCGGCAAGCTGGACGTGCGCGTGGCGGCGCTCGGCTTGCGCCGGCTGCTGTCGCTGCCGCTCGGCTTCTTCCAGGCGACGTCGGCCGGGGTGATCGTCAAGCACATGCAGCAGACCGCTGCCATCCGCGATTTCTTCACCGGCGCGCTGCTGCTGACCCTCATCGAGCTGAGTTCGCTGCTGCTCGTGCTGCCGGTCCTCGCGTTCCTGAGCCTCAAGCTCACGGGCATCCTGCTCGTGTTCGCCGCCCTCATCGCAGCGAACAGCGTCGTCACCACGCGGCCGTACCGCCAGCGCCTGCAACGCCTGTATGAGGCGGAAGGCGACAAGCAGGCGATCCTGGTGGAGACCATTCACGGCATGGAGACCGTGAAGTCGCTCGCGCTCGAGCCGGTCCAGACCCGCCGCTGGCTCGAGCACACGGCGCTTGCCGTGCGCACCCAGTTCGACGTGGGCCGGCTGTCGGCGATCACCTCCGAGACGTCGGGGCTGCTGATGAAGGTGATGTCGGCGGTCGTCATCTGGGCTGGAACGATGGCCGTGCTTGCCGGCGAGATATCGCTCGGCGTGCTGATCGCTTTCAACATGCTCGCGCAGCGGGTTACGGGGCCGCTGGTGCAGATGGTCACGCTGGTGACGAAGTACCAGCAGACGGCCCTGTCCATGCGCATGCTCGCCGGGTTGCTCAATCGCCGGCAGGAGCGTTCGCGCACCGGCGGCATCACGCCGGAGGTCGCGGGCGCGATCGAGTTCGACAAGGTGGCGTTCCGCTATGCCGCCGATGGCGTCAACGTGCTCGACGGCATGTCGTTGCGCATCCAGGCGGGCGAAACGATCGGCGTCGTCGGTCGCAGCGGCAGCGGCAAGAGCACGATGGTGCGGTTGCTGCAAGGCATGAACACGCCGCTGTCGGGCGTGGTGCGCCTCGACGGGCACGACCTGCGCGACATCGACCTGATGCACCTGCGCACCCATGTGGCGGTGGTCCTGCAGCGCAGCTTCCTGTTTCGGGACACGGTGCGCAACAACATCGCCGTCGGCCGGCCCGAAGCCCGGCTGGAGGAGATCATCGAGGCCGCCCGGCTGGCCGGTGCCGACCGTTTCGTCGAACAGCTGCCGCAGTCCTACGACACGCTGATCGAGGAGGACGGTGCGAATCTGTCCGGTGGCCAGAAGCAGCGTCTCGCCCTTGCCCGGTCACTGCTGATGCGGCCGCGGGTGCTGGTGCTCGACGAGGCCACCAGTGCGCTCGACCCGGAGTCCGAGGCCCTGATCCGCGACAACTTCGCACAGATCGCGCAGGGCCGCACCGTCCTCCACATCTCGCACCGTCTCGCGAACCTCGTCGATCTCGACCGCATCCTGGTCGTCGACGCCGGGCGCATCGTGGACGCCGGGACGCACACGGAACTGCTGCACCGCTGCGAGCTCTACCGCGACCTGTGGAATCGTCAGAACCCGCAACAACGATCTTCGGACCGACGCCATGTACACCTTGCGGCTGCAGAGCTTTAGGAAAGGCGAGGTCATCTTCACCGAGGGCAGCCGCGGGGCCGACGCCTACGTCATCCACGAAGGTGAAGTCGAGATCCTGAAGAGCGGGCCGCAGCGCCAGCCGGTGAGCCTGCGGGTGATGACGGCCGGCGAGATGTTCGGAGAGATGGGCCTGGTGACCAGCAACCCGCGCGCGGCCACGGCCGTGGCCCGGACCGACGTGAGCCTCGAGGTCATCGATCAGGAGGCCTTCTGGATCAAGATGAAGGCGGATTCCGCGTTCGCCGTGGAGACCGTGCGGCGCCTCGCGGGCATGATCCCCGAAGCGCAGTCCAAGCTGCTGAGCCAGATGCATCAGGTGGTGGAGGCGTCGCGGACCCAGGCGGCGCGGGGGCGTTTCGGACTGGGCCGCGGGCGTGTCGAGGACGTGCACGCCTTCGCGCCGGACTTCGTGCGCATCGAGCAGGAACCCGTGCCCTGGCTGCTCAAGTATGCGGGCGCGGTCATTCTCGGGCTCATGGCGTCCGTGGTCGCATGGGCGACGGTGGCGACGACGGAAACGGTGGTCACCGGCACCGGGCGGGTCATCACGTCGGTGCCGCATGTCGCCGTGCAGCCGATGGACAGCGGTGTCGTGCGCGAAGTGGCCGTGCGCGAAGGCGAGGTCGTCACCCGCGGTCAGCGTCTGGCGACGCTCGATCCGACGGTGGCCGAGGCCGACCTGCTCAGCCTCCGCGTGCAGCTCAGGAATGCCGGGGCGCAGGTCGCCCGCTTGCGTGCCGAACTGACCGGCACGGTGCCGCCCCGCTTCTCGGACGATCCGGCCGTGCAGGCCGTGCAAGCGCAGTTGTTCGCTTCGCGCTCGGCCCAGCGCACCTCGACTCTCGGCGCCGACGACGAGGAGATCCGCAGCCTCGGAACCCAGATCGAGGCGCGCGAGCGAGAGCAGCGCGATCTCGAGGCACAGCTGCACGCCCTGCGCGAGATCGCGGCCGTGCGCGAGGCCTTCTACACGAAGGAGCGCGAGGCCTTCCTTCGCGACGGACAGTACCGCCTGCAGTATCTCGAGTCGCAGCGGGCGCTGGCGGCTTCCGAACGCGACCGCACCCAGCTGGCGGCCACCGTGGCGACGCTGAAGGCACAGGTCCGGGCCAAGCGGTCGCAACGCGACGCGTGGATCGGCGAATGGCGGGCGCGAGCCAATCAGGAACTCGTGGCGGCGCTCGAACAGCACGCGCAACTCGCTGAACAGGTGAAGAAGGCCGAGCGCGCGCGGGCATTGATCGAGATCACCGCGCCGACCGATGCCGTCGTGCTGTCCGTGAAGACGCGGACGCCGGGGACGATCGTGCGACCGGGCGACGCGATGTTCGATCTGGTGCCGACGGCCGTGTCGCTGGAGGCCGAGGTGGATGTGGGACCCGGTGACATCGCCCGCATCCGGACCGGCGATGCGGTGACCGTGAAGCTCGACTCCCTGCCGTTCACGCGCCACGGGACCATCGACGGCCGTCTGCGACTGATCAGCGAGGACGCGTTCGAGCGCACGATGCAAGGCCAGCCCGGTGCGACGTTCCGGGTCCGCGTCGAGCTCGGGCAATCACACCTCGCGCAGATCCCGGCGGATTTCCGGCTGCTGCCGGGCATGACGCTCTCCGCCGACATCAAGACCGGCACGCGGTCGCTGGTGACGTACGTGACCTACCCCGTGTCCCGGGCGCTGTCGACGAGCTTCCGCGAGCCTTGAGCGGCGGGCCGATCGGATCCGGCCCGGCCCGGGTGTCTCAGTACCCCTCGTCCCAGTACGGCTTGGGACCGAAGCGCTCCATGCACAGTTCGAGGAACTTCGTGAACTTCGCGGGCAGCGGCCGCCCGGGCAGGTAGATCGCCTCCAGCACGCTCTCGTGGAACGGCTGGTACTGTGTGAGCAGCGGTTTCAGCTGTCCCGCCTTCAACTCCGGACCGACGATGTAAGTGGGCAGGACCGCGAGCCCGAGTCCCGCGACCGTCGCGCCGCGAATGGCCAAGCTGGAGTTCACGACGAGCGATCCGGTCACGTGCGCCGCTTCGACGTGGTCGCCGCGCCGGAAGCGCCACGCGCCGGCGGCATACAACTCCGGATACACGAGGCAGTTGTGGTGCGCCAGATCGGCCACCGATTGCGGCTCGCCGTGCTTCGCCAGATAGGACGGCGCGGCGCACAGCACCCAGCGGATCGGCGCCAGGCGGCGCGCGACCACGTTCTGGGAGGTTCCCTGGACGATGATGAGCGCGGCATCGAGACCGTCCTCCGCGAGGTCCACCGCCACGCGTTCGCTCAGGGTCAGATCGACGCTGACTTCGGGGAAGCGGGCCAGGTATTCGGCGAGCAGCGGCGCGACGTGCAGCATGCCGAAGTTGGCCGGGGCCGAGAGCTTGAGCCGCCCGCGCGGAGCCGCGTGGAGCTGCTGCACGGCGCGGTCGACCTGCTCGGCCTCATGGGAAATCCGGGCGCAATGTTCGTAGACGGCGGAACCCACTTCGGTGACGGAGAGCTTGCGGGTGGTCCGGTTCAGCAGGCGGGCGCCGAGCTGACGCTCGAGCTTGGAGACCTGCTTGCTCACCATGGAGGGCGACATGCCGAGGCGCCGCGCGGCCTCCGAAAAACTCTGCGCTTCCACGACGCGGGCGAAGACGACCAGTCCGGCCAGGTTTTCCATCGTCTGTTCCGAAGGGGAAAGATTGCTTTTCCGGGCCGATGCCCGCAATGAAACCGTCCGAGCCTAACATAGCCCTTTCGCCCGTCGCGGCCCGCTTGGCACAATGCGCGGGTTCCGACGGCGCCGCCGTCCGCACGAGACCCGAGGATTCCGCATGCCGCTCCAGACCGTTTCGCTGACCGACAAGTACCTCCTCGACAAGGGGCGGATCTTCATCACCGGGACGCAGGCGCTGGTGCGGCTGCCCCTGATGCAGCAGCGGCGCGACGCGTCGGCCGGTCACAACACCGCCTGCTACATCTCGGGGTACCGCGGTTCGCCTCTCGGCGGTTACGACCAGCAGCTCACCGCGGCAGCCAAGCTGCTCAAGCAGCACAACGTCCACTTCCAGCCGGGGGTCAACGAAGACCTTGCGGCCACGGCCTGTTCCGGGGCGCAGCAGGCCCAGCTGAACGGAGACAGCAACTTCGACGGGGTCTTCGCCGTCTGGTACGGGAAGGGTCCCGGCGTCGACCGGACGGGGGACGCGTTCCGGCACGGCAATCTCGCGGGCACGTCGCCCCTCGGCGGTGTGATCGCCCTGATGGGGGACGACCACACGTGCGAATCGTCGACGACCGCGCACCAGAGCGAATTCGCGATGGTCGACGCGATGATGCCGATCCTCAATCCCGCGGGCGTCCAGGAACTGCTCGACTACGGGATCATCGGCTGGGCGCTGTCGCGCTACTCCGGCTGCTGGGTCGGCCTCAAGTCCATGAAGGACACGATCGACGCCACCGCCTCCGTCGACGTGGATGCGGATCGCGTCAAGATCGCGATCCCCACCGACTACACGATTCCGCCGGAGGGCGTGCACATCCGCTTCCCGGATCCGCCGCTGGACCAGGAGCGGCGCCTCCACGACATCAAGCTGGAAGCCGTCAAGGCGTTCTCGCGCGCCAACCGCCTGAACCGCGTCGTGCTCGACGCCCCGAACGCCCGGCTCGGCATCGCGACCTGCGGCAAGTCGTACATGGACGTGCGGCAGGCGCTGCAGTACCTGGGCATCGACGACGCCGAGGCCGCCCGGCTGGGCCTGCGCATCTTCAAGGTGGGCATGACCTGGCCCATGGAGCCGACGGCGGTGCGCGAGTTCGCGCAAGGCCTCGATCGCATCCTCGTGGTGGAGGAGAAGCGCGCGCTCATCGAGCCGCAGTTGAAGGACGCGCTCTACGGGATGGCCCATCCGCCGGTCGTCGAGGGCAAGCAGGACAGTACGGGTGCGAAGCTCTTCCGCAGCAACGCGGCCCTCGATCCGAACGAGATCGCCGTGGCCATCGCCCGGCGAATCCTCGCCTATGTCGACGACCCGCAATTGCGCGAACGCCTCGCCGAGCAGGAGCGCCTCGAGACGCGCGAAGCCGAGAAGCCCGCGATGGAGCGCACGCCGTACTTCTGCTCCGGCTGCCCGCACAACACCGGCACCCAGGTGCCCGAAGGCAGCCGCGCCATGGCCGGCATCGGTTGCCACTTCATGGCGCAGTGGATGAACCGCAACACGGCCGGCTACACGCAGATGGGCGGCGAGGGTGCGAGCTGGATGGGCATGGCGCCGTTCGTGAAGACGAAGCACATCTTCCAGAACATCGGCGACGGGACGTACTTCCATTCCGGGTCGCTCGCCGTTCGTGCCGCCGTGGCGTCCGGCGCGACCATGACCTACAAGATCCTCTACAACGATGCGGTTGCGATGACCGGCGGCCAGAAGCATGACGGCCAGATCTCCGTGCCGCAGATCACGCAGCAGATGGCGGCCGAGGGCGCGAAGCGCATCGCGGTGGTCACCGACCAGCCGGAGAAATACGGCCAGGCCGCGGGTTTCCCACCGGGCGTGACGGTGCATCACCGCGACGACTACGACGCGGTCCAGAAGCAGTTCCGCGAAGTCGAGGGCGTGTCGGTGATCGTGTACGACCAGACCTGCGCCGCCGAGAAGCGTCGCCGGCGCAAGCGCGGGACCTTTCCGGACCCGCAGAAGCGCGTGTTCATCAACGATCTCGTCTGCGAGGGCTGCGGCGACTGCGGGGTGCAGTCGAACTGCGTGTCGGTGACGCCGCTCGAGACGGCATTCGGCCGCAAGCGGGTGATCGACCAGTCCGCTTGCAACAAGGACTACTCCTGCGTGAAGGGCTTCTGCCCGAGTTTCGTCACCGTGCACGGAGGCGGGCTGCGCAAGGCGGTGAGCAGGCCGGCCGGTGAGAACGTCGATGCCCCGTTCACGGCGCTGCCCGAGCCGTCGCTGCCGTCGCTGGAGCGCCCGTACGGCATCCTCGTCACCGGTGTCGGCGGCACGGGCGTCGTGACCATCGGCGCCATCGTCGGCATGGCCGCGCATCTCGAAGGCAAGGGATTCGGCGCGCTCGACATGGCCGGGCTTGCCCAGAAGGGCGGGTCGGTGTGGAGCCACCTGCAGATCGCCGCGCATCCGGACGACATCAAGACGGTGCGCCTGGGGTCGGGCGGCGCGCGCGCCGTGCTCGGTTGCGACATGGTCGTGTCGGCCAGCCAGAAGACGATGGACACGACACGCCTGGGCACCCGGATGGTGGTGAACACGCACGAGCAGATGACGGGCGAGTTCACGCGCAACGCCAACTTCCGGTTCCCGGGCAAGTCGCTGCGCACCACCATTGAGCACGGGGTCGGCGAAGGCAACGCGGAGTTCGTCAATGCGTCGCGCGTCGCCACGGCGCTGCTCGGCGACTCGATCGCGACCAACATGTTCATGCTCGGCTTTGCCTGGCAGCGCGGTCTGATCCCGGTGTCGGCCGAGGCGATCGAGAAGGCCATCGAGTTGAACGGGGCGGCGGTCAAGATGAACCAGGCCGCGTTCGTCTGGGGACGCCGCGCCGCCGTGGATATCGCGGCGGTCGAGAAGCTCATCGCACCGAAGGCCGAGGTCCAGCCCGACGCGAATGCATCGGAAACGCTGGACGAGAGGGTCGCCCGTCGGGCGGCCTTCCTGGCCGACTACCAGGATGCCGCCTATGCCGGGCGCTACCGCGCGCTGATCGACGAGGTCCGGTCGGCGGAACAGTCGAAGGCAGCCGGCTTCAGCGGCCTGACGGAGGCCGTGGCGCGCTACCACTTCAAGCTGATGGCGTACAAGGACGAGTACGAGGTCGCGCGGCTGCACACGAGTCCCGAGTTCCAGGCCAAGCTGGCTGCACAGTTCGAAGGCGACTACGCGTTGCGCTTCCATCTGGCGCCGCCGCTGTTCGCCAAGCGGGATCCCGTCACCGGCCACCTGAGGAAGTCCGAGTACGGTCCCTGGGTGCGGCATGCGTTCGGCATCCTGGCGCGGTTGCGCTTCCTGCGCGGCGGTGCGTTCGACATCTTCGGCTACACGCAGGAACGGCGCACCGAGCGCGCGCTCATCGGCGAGTACGAGTCCACGGTGCGGGAACTGCTGCGGACGCTGTCGCACGACAACCATGCGATCGCCGTGCAGATTGCGTCGATTCCGGAGGAGATCCGCGGTTTCGGGCACGTGAAGGAGCGTCACCTGACGGCAGCGCGCGACAAATTGACGCAGTTGCTTGCGACGTTCCGCGCACCCGCGTCCTCCCGACAGGCGGCGTGACATCGATGTCGCGGGACCGCACCGCCACGGGTGCGGGACGTCCGCCCTTCTGACGCGCGAGGAATGATGGCATCATCGGCCGCCCGAGGATGCCGGAGGACGGGGAAGCTCCGAGCCGCGGGTGCGGGGTGCGCGGCGGGAGCGCGTCACCACGGCCGAGTCTCAGGTTTGCGGGGACAGTGCCGATATGCCGACCGTCATGATCTTGTCGTCCGGCGTCGAGGCCGCGCGTGTTGCGCTGCGACACACGCCGGACGCCCCCTGAGACATGACGCGTCGGGAGACCGGTTCAGCCCCGGTCTCCGTTTCTATGAACGGAAACTCGCGCAAACGTGGACAAAAAATATTCGGAACCACCCGAGAAATGCGCCGAATACCTGCGCATGCTCATTCCGCTGATGTCGAAACAGGCAGCGGGCGTGCACCCGATCTCGTACGCGGTCTGGTACGAGTACGTGTCGGGCGGCAATCTTCAATTGCGGGAAGAGATCGACTCGCTGACGAACGAGGGACGCAAGCTCGACGACGAATCCGTCCGGCGCCTGCACGAGAAGTACGTTGCGGATCTGTCGTCCTCGGCGGTGACCCGGCTCGGTGACAGCCTGAAGCGGGTGGTGTCGCAGGTGTCGGCATCCACCGGACACGTCGGGGAAGAGGCGATCCAGTACGGCGACAAGCTCGACAAGATGGGCCAGAGGCTCGAGGCCGACGATGTCGCGCAGGTCGAGTTGCAGGGCATGGTGAAAGCCGCGTTCCGGGACACCGCGCAGATGCGAGCGACGATGTCCACGGTGCAGGAACGCCTGGCCAGCAGCCAGAACGAGATCGAGGACCTGCGCAAGGAACTCGACCGCGTTCGCGAGGAAGCATTGCAGGATGGGCTCACGGGGCTGTTGAACCGCCGGGCCTTCGACGACCAGATCGGTGCGCTGGTGAAGGGTTCGGCCGGCAAGGGCGAGACCTTCGCGGTGATCCTGTCCGATATCGACCACTTCAAGCGCATCAACGACGGGTACGGACACCTGTTCGGCGACCGGGTCATCCGGGCCGTCGGCGAAGCGCTGAAGGCCGGGGTCAAGGGCAAGGATTCGGTGGCGCGCTACGGCGGCGAGGAATTTGCGATCCTCCTGCCGGCAACGCCGGCCTCCGGCGCGTGGGCCGTGGCCGAAGGCGTGAGGCGCCTCGTGGCGTCCAGCCGCATCCGCCGGTTGAACAATGACGAGGTGGTCGGCAACATCACGATTTCATCAGGAGTGGCGGTGCATCGGGCCGGCGAGTCGATTTCCAGCTTGCTCGAACGCGCCGATGCTGCGTTGTATCGGGCGAAACGCGGGGGACGAAACCGCGTCGAGACCGCGGAGTGATCCGGCCAGGCGGCGGGACACGCCCCGGTGACCCCGGGCGACGTTCGGGGAACAAGCCATGACGATCAGGACCGTTCTGCTGTTCGGGCAGGATCCATTCACCGAGAGACTGCTCGGCATGTTGTCCGAGCTGGATACCGACGTCGACGCACGCCTCCTGCGCAACGCCTCGCCTGCCGCCCTCACGATGCGGGATCTCGACGGCGTGCACATGCTGCTGGTGGACGGTGATCGCGTCGCGGTGGAGGAATCGCACCTGCTGAAGGAGCGCACGGCGAAGCTGCCGCATCTCGCGATCGCCGCGTTCGGCAGCGAAGAGGATCTCGGCGTCGCGCAGCAGTTCCAGCGCGAGCACGGCATCACCTACATTCCCAAGGCATACGGCCGGCCGACCATCGTCGCCGCGCTGCGGCTGGTGCTGTCCAGCGTGACGCCCGAGCCGGAGCACGACGAGATCGTGCCCTCGCCGGTCGAGATCCGGGCGGCCGGCAATGAATCCCACGTGCCGTCGCTCAAGGACCTGGGCCTGACCGACGCCGAATCCGAAGTGCTGGGCCTTGCCGCCCAGGGCAAGACCAACCACGAGATCGCGGACGCGCTCGGCAAGAGCGAGGGCACGGTCCGGATCCAGATGACGTCGATCCTGAAGAAGCTCAAGGTGCGCAACCGTTCCGAGGCCATCATCGTGGCCATGCGGGTGATCAAGGTGGTGCGCACGCAGATCGAGCACGCCCGCACGGGGGATCTCGACATCGGGTGGCTGCTTCCGCACATGGAATTCCGTCGCTATCCCGCCGGCACGACGCTGTTCATGAAGGGGGATATCGCGGACGAGCTCTATCTCATCCAGCGCGGCCGCGTGAGCCTCGTCGAGCTCGGCAAGGAACTGGGCGAGCACGACATGTTCGGTGAGATCGGCATCTTCGCGCCGGACCACAAGCGCACGTGCAGCGCCCGGGCGGCGACGGATCTCGACCTGTTCGCCCTCTCGGAAGACAAGGTCAAGCAGGCGTACTTCCTCAACCCCAGCTTCGCGATGTACGTGCTCCACACCATCACGTCGCGATTGATGACCCGGGCACCCGGCTGAGGCGGAGCGCGGCCGGCCGTCATCGTCAACGACGTCCGGCCCGCTCGTCGCGCCTGCCGTTCCGTCACGGTCCCGCGGCCCCGATACTGATCCCGGCGTCGATCGTCGATCCATCCCTCGGCAGGAGGATGGACGACGCGGTGCGACTATTCGATCCTTCATATGGCGGCGTCACGTTCGATTCGTGACACTGCTTCCTGCGCTCACCTGCCGGCTGTCCGCGGTCGGCACTCGATGACTCCCCTTGCGCCCCGCGCGCCCCGATCTCGGGAATCGGCGGGGCGCCTTTTCGTCCGGTGGGCCTTCGTGATCCGCTTCGTACCCGTGGCGGCTTTGGTCAAAGTGCCCCTATTGGCATCGATATGACATTGGTCGTATATCCCGTGACGGGCGTCGGCGGGAGAATGCAGCCGTAGCTTCACTCATCTCTTCCCTCTTCGGGCGCCTCGGGCGCCCTTCTTTTTTCCGGCACGGCCCCGTCCGCGATTGACGTACCATCCTCCCCTCTTCGAGAGGAGGGAGATCAAATGAGTCGCATCCGGCGGGTGGAAGTCCACGTGTTCCAGTTCGACGCCATGAACCTCGTGCCGCATGGCGGCGGCGCGGTGGGAGCGCTGCACTACGGCAAGGGCGGCAAGACCCGGTTGAGCAAGTACGCGGTCAGCATCGAGACGGACAACGGATTGCGCGGCGAGTACGTCACGCACTGGGTCGGTTCGGCCGCGGCACTCGGTTCCACCTTGATGCTCGCCCCCTATCTGGTCGGTCGGGAAGCCGAGGCGCGGGAAGGCATCTTCGACGACCTGAAGCGGGAGGCTCGCCAGTTCGATCACATGGGGCACGGTCCGCTCGACATCGCCCTGTGGGATCTCGCGGGCAAGAAGCTCGGCGCATCCATCGCCGAACTCCTCGGTGGCTATCGGAAGCGCCTGCCCGCCTACGCCTCCACGTATCACGCCTCCCGCGGCGAGGGCGGTCTCAACAGCAAGGAGGCGTTCGCGGACTTCGCCCTGGCCTGCTACGACCTGGGCTACCGGGCCTTCAAGATCCACGGCTGGCACGAGGGGAACAAGCACGAGGAAGCGGAGAACGTCCTGTATGTCCGCAAGCGGGTGGGCGCGGGCATGGAGCTGATGCTCGATCCGGCCTGCGAGCTGCGGACGTTCCAGGATGCCCTGTACGTGGGCCGTGCCTGCGACGAGGCGAACTACTTCTGGTACGAGGATCCGTTCCGGGACGGCGGCGTCTCCGCCTACGCGCACAAGAAGCTGCGGCAGTTCCTGAAGACGCCCATCCTCCAGACCGAGCACGTCCGCGGCATCGAACCCAAGACGGACTTCCTGATCGCGGAGGGCACCGATCTGCTCCGCGTCGATCCGGAGTACGACCTCGGCATCACCGGGACGATGAAGATCGCCCACATTGCGGAGGGTTTCGGGATCGATTGCGAGATCCATGCGTGCGGCCCGGCCCATCGACATTGCATGTCGGCGATGCGCAACAGCAACTACTACGAGGTGGCTCTCGTGGGGCCCGACATGCCGAACGCGGTGCCGCCCGTGTACACCTGCGGTTACACCGATCAGCTCGACTGCATCGGCGCGGACGGCCAGGTGCCGGTGCCCGAAGGGCCCGGACTGGGCGTCACGTACGACTGGGACTTCATCGGGAAGAACCGGACCGCGCTGCACGTGTTCGAATAGCTCGGGAGGTCTGCTCCCGAGCGGAGTGGCTTCGGCGTGGCTGGTGGCCCGGCGCCGTCCGGTTTCGTCTCGAGGGCGGACCGCGAATGTCCGCAGCAGGCCCTCGCTCCAGGGGCGGCGTCGGGCGATGCCGCGTCCCGCCCGAGGGGTGCAGATGTCGCACCGGCAGTCCGGGCGGCGCAGAGCCTGAGGCCGCGGGCCCGTCGGCGCCGCCGGCCCTTCGACGGGACTCGAGTCGGTGAACCGCCTCGGATGCGAGGCGCCGGAGCAGCATCGATCACCATTCAACGCCGGCACACCGGCCTCCAGGGAGAATCCCGATGACCCATCCCACCATGGCGCCCGGCGGTCGGCCACGCGTCGCCGTCCTCGACGACTGGCAAGGCGTTGCAGACACGAGTGCCGATTGGACGGCGTTGCGCGCACAGGCGGACGTGACCGTTTTCGATCGTGCTTTCGCGAGCCCGGACGACGCGGTCCGTGCGCTCGCCGACGTCGACATCCTGATCGCCATGCGGGAAAGGACCCATTTCCCGCGCACGCTCATCGAGCGTCTCACGCGTCTGCGCATGATCGCCTTGACCGGTGCCCGCAGCTGGACCCTGGACACGGATGCCTGCACCGAGCGCGGCATCGTCGTGTCGCATACGGGCACCGAGGGTGCCGGCGCCGCGACCGCGGAAGTCGCGCTCGGTCTGATGCTCGCGGCCGCGCGTGCGCTCCCGGCCGCCGACGCGGCCATGCGTGCCGGCGTATTCCAGCGCGGCATTCCCCCGGGTCCGGTTCTCGAAGGACGCACGCTCGGGGTGCTGGGTCTCGGCAAGATCGGTGCACGCATGGCGCGCTACGGCCAGGCCCTGGGCATGCGCGTGATCGCGTGGAGCCAGAACCTCACGGCCGAGCGGGCCGAGGCGGCTGGGGCGACGCTGGTGGACAAGTCGACGTTGCTGGCCGACTCGGACGTGCTGTCTCTGCACGTCGTGCTGTCGGACCGCACCCGGGGCATCGTGAGCGCGGACGATCTGGCGCGCATGAAGGCCGGAGCGATTCTCGTGAACACGTCACGGGGTCCGTTGGTCGACGAGGCGGCGCTCCTGTCCGCGCTTCGCCGCGGGCACATCGCGGCGGGGCTCGACGTCTATTGGCAGGAGCCTCTGCCGCCGGATCATCCGCTGCTGTCGCTGCCCAATGTGGTGCTGTCGCCGCATCTGGGCTACTGCACACGGGAGATCTACGCGCAGTTCTATCGCGAGTCGATCGAGAACGTGCTCGCCTTCCTGGCGGGTGCGCCCACGCGCTTGCTGAATCCGGCCGTCGTGGCGGCGCAACGTACCCGTTCCTGACCCCGGAGATCGACGATGACGATCGAGCGCAAGGTGTGCATCGTGACGGGAGGCGGCACCGGGACGGGGGCCGCCACCGCACTTCGCCTCGCCGAACGCGGCTGGCGCGTGCTGATCAACTACAGCAGGAGCGAGTCGGAGGCCGGCGAAACGGCCGCGATGTGCGATCGGGCCGGCGGCGAAACCCTGGTCGTGAAGGGCGATGTCGCCGAGGACGCGGACTGCCGTGCCCTTGCGTTGGCAGCGCTGGAGCAGTGGGGACGCATCGATGCGCTGGTCAACAATGCCGGCATCACGAAGTTCGCGCATGCCGCGAAACTCGATGCCCTCGACGCCGGCGACTTCCAGCGACTCTACGCCGTGAACGTGATCGGCGCCTACCAGATGATCCGCGCCTGCGTTCCCGCCATGAAGGCACAGGGCAGCGGGGTCGTGGTCAACGTTTCCTCCACGGCCGGCATTTCGGGCCGTGGTTCGTCCGTGGCCTACGCCGCGTCGAAGGGGGCGCTGAACACGATGACGCTATCGCTGGCCCGGGCGCTCGCACCGACGATCCGCGTGAACGCCGTGTGCCCGGGACTCATCGAGACGCGCTGGCACCGGGCGAGATTCGACGAAGCGGCGTACGAGCGCTTCCTGAAGACCTACGAAGAGACCGTGCCGCTCGCCACCGCGGCCCAGGCCGACGACGTCGCCGCCGCCGTCGTGTGGCTCATCGAAGCGGCGCGGGTCATGACCGGTGAACTCGTGCGGATGGACAGCGGGCTGCAGTTGGGGAAGCTGTGAACCGTGATCCGTGATCCGCGAAACGGGACCGTTCGAACCCGAGGAGCGGGCTCTTGATCCACGGACCGTTCACGGATGGCCGAACAGGCATCACTGCCCGGCTATTCGCACAGGGCGCCTCCGAACACCAGCTTCCCGTACTTGACCTCGGTGATTCGACCGCCATAGACGTGGTGCACGTAGGCGACGTCGTCCTCACCCGTGTCCCATTTCACCCGGATCGGCGCGCCGATCTGCACGGCCGTGACTTCATAGGTGCCGCCGGGTCCGTCGTTGCCGCCGTAACCCGACGCCGATCCCGTCTCGTTGCCGCCGCCGTCACGCGAGATCACGTTGAAACTCGACTCCGCGCCGGTGCCGAAACGCCCGCGCCCGTCGAAGAAGACCTTCTGCGTGCTGGAGTAGCTCGACCCGCTCGACGATGAACCCGACCAGGAACACATGCGCCCCTGCAGCAGGTGGTTGAGCGGCCCGCGTCCGGCCCCCTGCGGGGCCGACTTGGCCTGCGGACCCGATGCGCCACCACCGGCTTTCGCGCAGCGGATGGTTTCGCCCTCCGGCGTCAGGATGTCCAATTGCGCGCCGCGCAGCGTGTAGCCGTATTCGGTGGGCATCCCGTCCTGGGCGACGACGATGGACGAACCGATGATCCGGTACGGCATCGGCTGTCCGCCGTAGACGAGTCGCGATTCACTCTGGAACTCCAGCGCCGCCGGTCCGGCCGAGGATTGGCACTGCCAGGCACCGGTGGGTTTGGCATTCGACTGGGCCGAGGCGGCCATGGGCAGGAGCGACAGCAGGACGACGGCGAGCAGGAAGGGGCGCATGAAGACCTCGCGGCGGGGAGATTGCCGGAACAAAAAGCAAGAACTCTGCGACAGCCGCGTATGAGTCGTCTCAGGCGCGCATGGCGACAGGACGATGACGTACGCTCGCCTTCATCGGCGGCCTCGTCGTCGCGGGAGTCACTGTCCATGCTTCGTCTTCTGCTCTGCCTGATCGCATCGGTCACGGGTGTCGCTACGGCGGCAGACCGCCTGCCGGCCCTCGACGTCGACGTGCACGAGACGTCCGTGTCGGGACTGTCCTCCGGTGCGTTCATGGCCGTGCAGTTCCATCTGGCGCATTCGACCATCGTGCGCGGCGCGGGCATCGTCGCCGGCGGGCCGTGGGGATGCGCACGGGGCGACTGGGCGAGGGCATTGGGTGAGTGCATGAAGGGCAGCCCCGACATCGGCCGCCTGGTGCAGGCGGCGAAGTCAGCGGCCGCGGCGGGCGACCTCGACCCCGTCGAGTCCTTGTCGCGTTCGCGCGTCTGGTTGTTCTCCGGCTACAACGATGGCGTCGTGCGGCAGAGCGTGATGAATCGGCTCGACGAGTTCTACCGAACGCTCGCCCCGGACGCGCCTCGCTTCTACCGGCGCGATCTGCCGGCAGGTCACGCGATGGTGACGACGGACGCCGGCACGGCCTGCAATGTCACCGGCGGCAGCTTCATCTCCGATTGCGACTACGACGCCGCAGGCAACCTGCTCCAGTTCATCCACGGCCGGCTCGATCCGCCCGCGGCGACGTTGTCGGGCTCGCTGCGTCGCTTCGACCAGTCCGAGTTCGCGTCGGGTTCGACGCGCGGCAGCGGACTGCTCGACGAGGGCTACGTGTACGTCCCCAAGGCGTGCGGGCAGGGCGGCCGGTGTCGGGTCCACGTGGCCTTGCACGGGTGCGAGCAATCCGCCGAGAAGATCGGCGACGTGTTCGTGCGGCAGGCGGGCTACAACCGCTGGGCCGACGCCAATCGGATCGTGGTGCTCTACCCGCAGACTCGCAGTACCTGGGGCCTGCCGTGGAATCCCTACGGTTGCTGGGACTGGTGGGGCTATACGGATTCCGCCTACGCGGGCAAGCGCGGCGCGCAGGTGAAGGCGATCCGCGCCATGGTGGATCGACTGGCGTCGGGTTCGCGTACCGGTGCCAACAGTGGTCCGGATGCGGCGTTGCCTCCGGCAGTGATCGAGCGCCGGCTGGATGGGAGGGTCATCGCACCCGGCAGTGCTGTCGTCGTGTGGCGCGCCCCGGTCGGCGAAGGCGAGATGGAAATTGCGGCCACTCGGGCGGACGGTTCGAAAGTTGTCGTCAAGGCGCCGCTACGCGACGGAGCAGCAGTGCTGGGACCCCTCGCGCCGGATACGGAACACGAGATCACGGCCATGGCTTCTGGAAGCTCCGCAGTCGCGAGCCTTAGGGTTCGAACCGGCTCGACACCACCGGCGTGCGACCCGTGGTTCGGCACCAATGTCGACCACGTCTCGGCGGGCCGCGCCTACGTCCTCTGGGGGCGCGTCTACGCCAATGGCACTCACGAGGACATGGGATGGTGGAACGTCTTCACCGCTCACGCGATGCGGCGGACGGAGGACGGCTATGCGCTCGGACCGTGTTCGTAGCCCCAGCGTCGTCGTACGCACCCGGGCGTCAGAGGTTGCCGGGCGATTGACGCGTCGACGATGCCCGTGGATCCCGTGGGCTTGCCCAGGGGCTCGGAGCGATCCATTGGCGTGCTGAAGTCCCGTAGGCACGAACGCGACACCGTCGGTGACGCCCTCCGAAATCGCCGCGTTCCGGTCGCGTCGACCGCGATCGGACGGCATTCCGGAACCTCGGGCTGGGCAGGCGCCGATGCTCACCGGTTCGCGGATTCCGTGGCATTCATCCTGCTTTCATGGGGTTCCCGACCCGCCGGTTCCCGTCGCTCAGCACGCGTGGAGTCGGTTCCGACCCCTGTCAGGCCCGGCCGACGCCGCCTGGACGCATGCCATCGTCGTTTCCATGTCACTCAGAATCCTGCACATTCTCGACCACTCTCTGCCCCTGCACAGCGGGTACGTGTTCCGGACGCTTTCGATCCTGCGGGAGCAGCGCCGCCTCGGTTGGGAGACCTTTCACGTCACTTCGCCCAAGCAGGGCGAGTGCGCGAGCCCGGAAGAAACGGTCGACGGGTGGCATTTCTACCGGACGACGGAAGCACCCGGTGCCGGGGCCGGCGTTCCAGCCTTGGGCGAGTTCGAACTGATGCGGCGGTTGGCGCGGCGGATTGGTGAAGTGGCAGAGAAGGTGCGCCCCCACATCCTGCATGCCCATTCCCCGCTGTTGAACGCGCTGCCGGCCCAGTGGGTCGGACGCCGTCTGGGCATTCCCGTGGTCTACGAACTGCGCGCCCTCTGGGAGGACGCCGCGGTCGATCACGGCACGACGGTCGAGGGGAGTCTGCGGTACCGTGCCTCGCGCTGGCTCGATACGATTGCGCTGCGGCGTGCCGACCACGTGACGACGATCTGCGAAGGGCTTCGGGGCGAGATTGCGTCGCGCGGCATTCCGGCGTCGAAGATCACCGTGATTCCGAACGCCGTGGATCCGGAAACGTTCCATACCGACGGTCAACGGGATCCGGATCTGGCACGGCGCCTGGGGCTCGAGGATTGCGCCGTCCTGGGTTTCGCAGGGTCCTTCTATGCGTACGAAGGGCTCGACCTGCTGGTGGATGCGCTCGGCAAGTTGCTCAGCCGCGGACCGAAGGTGAAGTTGCTGCTGGTCGGCGGCGGTTTCCAGGAAGCCGCCCTGAAAGGGCAGGTGCAGTCCCTCGGCCTTGAGAACCACGTGATCTTCACGGGACGCGTCCCGCACGATCAGGTGCAGCGCTATTACGATCTTGTGGACGTGCTGGTCTATCCGCGTCGGGCCATGCGCCTGACCGATCTGGTCACGCCGCTGAAGCCGCTCGAAGCCATGGCGCAGGGGCGTCTCGTGGTCGCGTCCGATTGCGGCGGGCACCGGGAGATGGTGTTCGACGGCAAGAACGGGCTGCTCTTTCCCGCCGGCAACGCCGACGCGCTCGCGGCAACCATCGAACGCATGCTTTCGCTGTCGGCGGAGCAGCGGGACGCCATGCGTCGCGCCGGCCGCCTGTATGTCGAGCAGGAGCGCACGTGGGCCCGCAGTGTTTCGCACTACCGAGACATCTACGCCCGCCTGGCCCCACCGTCAGCGGCGTGGCGCCTGCCGCCCAGGAACTCGCCGCGTAGTTCAGGGACTCAGGGACAAGCCGCGTGCGCAGCTCGTCCCGCTCCGATGCCGGTCAGGCGATCGGTGCCAGGAAGGCCGCGTCGAACTTCACGCGCCGGCCCTCCAACTGCGGAACCTGATCGAATCCGCCGGCCTTCAGTTTCTGCACGGTCTTCGCGTGCAGCTCCCGATAACTCAACTTGCCCTTCGCTTCCTTGATGGCCGAGACGAGGTTGTAGGTCAGCGCGCCGTTGAACGTACCGCCGATGCGCGCATCGGCCGACGTCTGGGTGTCGCGGCAGCCGGTCACGAGCAACTCGGGAATGTCCGCGTTCACGGTATCCGAGCGCTTGCGGGTTGCGCTCGACGAGCCTCGCAACGTTCCCACGACTTTCCCGCGCAGTTTGCGCCGCGATTCCACGGCCATCAGGTCCCAGGGGTTCGGCAGATACCGCGAGATCACCGGGGCGTCGGGCGGCAACAGCGCCCGCGTGTTGGTACCCGAGTGGCAGCAGTCCATGATCACGGTCAGGCTGACGCCCTTCTTCAACCGATTGAACGTGGAACGCAGCCAGTCGTCGGTCAGGGGATCCTTCCAGTCGAGATCGTGCGGACAGAGGATCTCGTCGCGACCGTCGGCCTCGTCGCCGTTGGCATCCGGCACATTGGCGCCGTGGCCCGAGTAGTGCAGCACCAGCACATCGCCCTTGCGGGCGCCCGACACGAGTTCGCGAATGCCCGCCATCATGTTCTTCTTGGTGGCCTGCGCGTCCAGCAGCGTCTTCACGTCGGCGGCGGTGAATCCGTAGAACTGGATCAGCGCCGCGCGCAGATTGTTCACATCATTCACGCAGCCACGCAGATCCGCGCCGGGAATCTGGTAACGGTTGATGCCGATCAGAAGTGCGCGCTTGGCCATGCTGGGGTCCTCCCTCGAGGGTCTGGTGCGGGCCGAGATGAAGCACGTTCAGTGCGTTAGACGTTCCGCCGAATGTCACCGTCATGCGCGACTCTACGCGCATGCGGCCATTCGAGACTACCTTTCGTCCCGATTCCACCCCATACGAGGAACCTCAGCGCGGTGATCGGCTGATGCCGTACCCGAGCCGCGATGCGCCCCGGCAGCGCCGATTCCCTGTTGGAGGTGTGGTTGCGAGCCTGCGCCGCGGCCGAGAATCCGCCCTTGACACACGTCAAACCGCCCCCATGTGCTCGGCGGGACAATGTGTCCGTCGATGCGGGGAGGCGTGCCATGGAAACGGACGATCTCAAGGCTGCAGCCACGAAGTCCATGGAAGGGGATGGGGATATCCGTGAGCGGGTCCGGGAGTTGACGCTCGGAGCGCTGCGCGAGCGGAAATTCGATTTCACGGCCATGCGGGGTGTGATGAGCGACGGGGTGGAAGGCGTCTCCATCGGCGCGGAACGGCGCGGCAGCGACGCGAAGCAGGCGCTCGAATCGGCGGTGAAGGGCATGGACGATGCGTTCAGCAAGACCGCGCAGGCCACCCAGCTCGCATGGAGCGAAATGGTGTCGAAAGGGCGCGAGTTCAGCGACACGGATCTGAAGGCGACATTGGAAACCCTGCGACGCATGGAAGGGGATTTCGTCTCGACGCTGTCGACCGCAGCCGAGCGCGCGGGCGCGCAGATGAAGACCCATCTCCAGGACATTGCCACGCATGCCTCCCGGACGGGTGTCGACGCCGGCACTGCCTTGGGGCGCACGGTGGCTGAATTTTCGAAGTCCATGGCCGGTACGGCCACGGATATGACGCAATCCGGCATGGAAGCGGCACGGCTCGTGAGCGAACGACTCGCAGAGGCCACGAGCGGATTCCTCGCCGGACTCTCGGACGCGCTGAGCCGTCGCGACGGCGCGGACAGGAATTGACTGGATCGCGGCCCCACACGGAAGAACACTCACGATGTCGCACTATCACGCAGTCGTCTGGCTGGACCACACCGAGGCGCATGTCATGCACATTTCCCGCGACGATGTGGAGAAGTTCGTGGCGCACGCGTCGGACAAGCGTCCCACGCTCCATCACAAGCGGGGTGCCGTCGGCTCCGGACATCGTGCCGAGGATGTGCACTACTTCGGCGAGATCGTGAAGCTGCTCGGCGGCGCCCAGGAGATCCTGGTCATGGGACCGGGCAACGCGAAGCTCGAACTGGTGAAGTACGTGCACAAGCATGCGCATGACTTCGTCGATCGCATCATCGGTGTCGAGTCTGCCGATCATCCGACCGACGGTCAGATCGTCGCGCACGCCCGGCAATATTTCCTCGCCAAGGACCGCATGATCGATCAGGGCGCCTACGCCCCGCGTTGATCGTTGTTCCCGACCTGCCTTGCGGTCCGTCCCGGAGGGCAGGGCAGGGCGCTTTCAGGCATCTTCTGAGACCGCGTGCGCCGCGGTCCGGCATGCGCTCTTCCCAGTTGACGGTGGCCCATGCTCGAACGCCTGCACGCATTCCAGGATCTTCCACGCCTCCGCGAGCTCGTTTCGATTCTCGTCCGCCACGGCTTCGGCGAGATCGTCGCGCGCGCCGGCGTCGGCACGTTTCTCGAGCGCGCCGGTGAACTGCTGAACGCCGGCCAGGACGAGCGGCTTCGTCAACTCGAACTCCCCGTCCGGATCCGGCTCGCGCTCGAGGCGATGGGACCGACCTTCGTCAAGCTCGGCCAGGTCCTCAGCACGCGGGTCGACATGTTTCCCCCGGAGTGGATCACCGAGTTCGAGCACCTGCAGTACGACGTCGGGCCGGCACCGGCGGACGAGATGATCGCAGCGATGACCGAATCCCTCGGAGCACCGCCGGATCAGGTCTTTCGTGACTTCGATCCGCGGCCGTTCGCCGCCGCGTCCATCGCGCAGGTGTATCGGGCGAAGCTCGAAGACGGGACGCCAGTAGTGCTCAAGGTACGTCGGCCCGGCATCCGTAAGATCATCGAAGCGGACTTGCGCATCCTCTCGTCGCTCGCGGCGGTTGCCGAACGGGAACTGCCGGAGCTTCAACGTTTCCAGCCTGTGCAGATGATTGCCCAGTTCGGCAAGTCGCTCGGACGGGAACTGGATCTCGCCATGGAAGCGCGCCATCAGGACCGGTTTGCGCACAACTTTGCGGATGATCCGACGGTGGTGATTCCCAAGATCCACTGGACTTACACCGCGCCCGCGATGAACGTGCAGGACTACGTCGAGGGGGTACCCGGAAATGATCTGGATCTGGTGGAGCGCGCGGGGCTCGATTGCAAGGTCCTGGCCGACCGCGGCGCTGCGGCCGTGCTGCGCATGATTCTCGTGGACGGGTTCTTTCACGCCGACCCGCACCCGGGTAACGTGCTCTATCTGCCGGGCAACCGCGTCTGCATGCTCGACTTCGGCATGGTGGGTCGACTATCCGAAATGCGGCGCGGCCAGATCGTCAATCTGCTCGCGGCGGTGTCGCGTCAGGACGAACACGGAATGATGAGCGTGCTGCTCGACTGGACCGGTGATGCACTGGTCGACGAGACACGACTTTCGCAGGATCTGGGCGAACTCGTTTTCAACTACGAGCATCTCGCACTGAAGGACATCCAGATCGGCCAGTTGCTCTCGGACATCACGGCAATCATGCGGGACCACTCGATCGTGCTCCCGTCCGATCTCGCCCTGCTGTTCAAGGCGCTGATCACCCTGGAGGGACTGGGTCGGCGTCTCGATCCGGGCTTTCGCTTGGTCGACTATCTGCGGCCGTTCGTGCGCCAGGTCATCCTGGATCGATACGCGCCGAAGACGTTCGGGCGCAGAGTTCAGCACAAGCTGGATGATCTCTTCACAGCGCTCGGAGGATTGCCGGGTGATCTGATGCGTCTCGTTCGTGATGCGCGGCGCGGACGGATGCGGATCGAGTTCGACCTGAAGCGATTGGACCATTTCGGACACCAGATCGATCGGAGTGCGAATCGGCTGACGATCGGCGTGGTGACGGCAGCGCTGATCGTGGGGTCGTCGATCGTGCTCACCGTCAAGGGTGGGCCGGAACTGCTCGGGTTGCCCGTGTTCGGCTTGATCGGATTTCTGCTCGCGGCGATCAACGGCGCCTGGCTGATCGCCTCGATCTGGCGCTCGAATCGCGACTGAGACCGGCTTTCCGGACGGGCGCCTTACGCCGCGATGCAGGCGTCCGTTTCGTCGGCCAGCGCCCGGATCGAGCAGGTTGGCACACCGGGTCGCATCATGCCTTCCGTTACCAACTGCAGCATGAATATGGCGCGCTCGCGCACCGGCCGCCAGTCGTGCTCACCCGATTCACCGAAGGCGATGTGAAGCGAGATCACGCCGTGGAGCGCGGCCCAGAAGGTCTGGGCAATGAAGTGCGCATCCGCCAGGTCGGGCCGGAATACACCCGCGTCGACGCACTGCTGGACCACCGACAGGAATAGCCCGTAGGAGTCCGTTTCGGGGTCGGCCTTCTTCTGTGCCAGCAGCGGATCGTCCTGAGGCAGCAGTGGCGTCATGAACATCAACCGGTAGTGGTTGGGCTGTTCGAGCCCCATGCGGATGTACGTCAACCCGAAGCTGTACAGGCGCTCCAGCGGCGTCTTGCGTGCCAGGTTCGGCTGGAACTTGGCCATCATGTCCCGGATGTCCTGATCGCACAGCGCCCGGACCATCTCGTCCTTGTCCTGAAAATACTTGTAGATCGTCGCCGGGCAGTACTCGATACAGTCGGCCACCTTGCGTAGCGTGACTGCCTCGTAACCTTCTGACGCAAATAGATTTCTGGCAGCGTCGAGGATGCGTTGGCGCATCTCCTCGCGTTCCCGTGCGCGCCGTTCCGTCGTTCCCATGGCAGTTCCGCGAATAAAAGTGTTGACATTATAAACGACGTTTACTAAAGTAAACACCGTTCACTAAGTTATCGAAAGTTACAACACTGAAACCAGTTTAGGCCCTGTGGTCTATGTTGGCAACGTACTGAGCGAAGGGACTTTTCCGGCAGCTTGTGCAGCGTGAGTTTTCACTTACTGCCGTGTGCCGGAAAGCATGAACGGCGCAGCCTTACCCGGGACTGCGCTGTTGGAGACGCTGCACAACGCAGCTTCCGGGTCTTGATCTGGAGATAGACATGAACTCACGCATCGTTTCCGCTCTTTCCGCTGTTGTCGTCGTGCTCGCCGCTTCCCAGGCCGTTGCTGCCGACGTGGACGTCATCAAGTCGCGCGAGGTGCTCAGCACGCAGATGCCGTTCTCGAACACCGGCAATGGCTGGCCGGACGCGAACGTCGCCTACAACAAGACAGTTCGCGCAGCCGGTACTGTCAGCGCGTTCGGACGCGAAGGTGCGCCCGCTGCCGGGGGCAACCAGTCGGTTCGCAGTGATGCGACCGTCGCCGACCGAGTGGGGCGCAGTGCTCCCGCGACCGTGGTGCGCACGAACCCGCTGACGGCGCCTCGCCAAACGGGCGTTCCGGTTCAGCAACGATTCGGCCGCGCGTAATTTCCGGTCGCGATCGCCAACCACCTCCTTCACTTGTTCCTCCAGGAGATCGTCATGAAGACATCCACTCTGTTTCTCGGTGCCATCGTCTCGACGGTACTCGCTACCGCCAGCGCATTCGCGGCCGACACCAAGATCGTTCAGTTGGCCGAGTTCGGCCGCGACGGCGCACCACGAGTCACGGTGGTGACGCGTCTTCCCGCGGATTCGTCGCACGTCCAGGCGTTCGGTCGCGACGTTCCGGCGACGCGCAGTGTCACGCGCGATTCGCAGCCGTTCGCCGTTGTGGCGCCCACGTCGAACCGCTCGGAACGGTACGGCCGCAGTTGATCCCCCTCCGGCGCTGCACCGGAGCAGTGCAGACGCCGCCTCGTGATCATCGCGAGGGGTGCATCTTCAAAGCTCCTTCCCCTTCCCCCGCCTCGACCGCTTCCTCCCCGACGGTCCGGCGGGTTTCTTTTTCGTCTCCACCACGTCAGGGGACGCTGATCAGTCGCCATCGACTGTCCACGAGCGCCTCGACGACGATGACCCCACGACCTGTCACACGATGACGGTGCCCGGCCTCGACGAACCAATCCGTGGGACAACCGGACTGGGTCACCCACAAGCAACCTTCCATGCATTCGATGAAACCCGACGGCGGCCGGCACAGACGGACGACTGCGCCGTGCAGGATCCGGTCGACAAGTTCGGTACCGATCATGCTCACGACAGATTCCTGCTTCAGTAGAGGGTGTCCACCCTAGTCAGGACATGCCGGGCACGGAAGGCATAGACGCCAATCCGCACGTGCGACACAGACGCCGGCGCACTGGTCTGTGCCATCGCCGTGACAGTCGATCTGTCACTGTCGCCAGCGGCGCATCGGGCGCATGATCGGAGGACCATGGGCAATCCGTCGGAATCCGTGCCGCGCTATCGGCTTCTGGCCGAACGACTTGCAAAGTCGATCGCCGCCGCGGCATTTCGTGCCGGCGATCGACTGCCCTCCGTGCGGGAACTCGCTGCGGCGGAGCAGGTGAGTATCGGCACGGCCGTCGCCGCGTACCGCGCTCTCGAGGATCGCCGCCTGATCCAGGCGCGCCCGAAGTCGGGCTTCTTCGTGGCACCACGCCGGCCGACATTTCCCGAGCCCGAGACGCACCGGAAGGTTCGCGCCGTGCCGGAGCCGGTGAGCGTGAGCCGGCTGATCATGGAAATCCTGGAGGCTGCCCGCGATCCGACCGTCGTACCCCTTGCGGCAGCGAGTCCTAGCGAGCTCCATGTCATGCCGTCGCAGAAGGTCGCCCGCGCCCTCGCATCCCGCCTCCGGCGTGAACCTGGCCTGGCCACGCTCTACCGAATGGGACCCGGCCACGCCTCGTTGCGACGCGCTATCGCCCAGCACGCCTTCGGCTACGGCTGTCTGCTGGAGCCCGACGACGTCATCGTCACGAACGGATGCATGGAGGCGCTGACGCTGGCGTTGCGCGCGCTCGTGAAGCCGGGGCAGGCAGTCGCCATCGAATCACCGACCTACTTCAGTGTCCTGCAGATCCTGGAGAGCCTTGGCATCCAGGCACTCGAAGTCCCGACGAATCCCCGTACCGGAATGTCGGTCGATGCGCTCGAGTTCATGACGCGCGCGCCCGGCACGATCGCGGCCGTGGTCGTCTCGGCGAACTTCTCGAACCCGCTGGGCAGTCTCATGCCCGACGGTTGCAAGCATCGCCTCGCGCAACTGATGCAGGAGCGCGGCATCCCGGTGATCGAGGACGACGTCTACGGCGATGTCCACTTTTCCGAGCGTCGCCCGCGCCCCATCAAGCACTGGGATCGATCGGGTAACGTGTTGCTGTGCTCGTCGTTCAGCAAGACGCTCGCGCCGGGACTCCGGGTCGGATGGATTGCGCCCGGTCGCTTCCGCGAGGCCATCACGATGCTGAAGTTCACCACGTCGGTGACCACGTCCGAACTGGTTCAGGCGGCCGCTGCCGAGTTGATCGGCAACGGAGGCTTCGAACATCATCTCCGGAAGCTCCGCCACTTGTTCCGACTGCAGGTCGAGAAGACCACGCGCTCGATCGAGCAGCACTTTCCGACCGGGTGCCGGATCACTCGACCGCAGGGTGGATTCGTACTGTGGATCGAGATGCCGGAGCGCATCGACAGCCTCACCCTGTTCTGGCGGGCGCTTGCAGCTGGCGTGAGCATCGCTCCCGGGGTCATGTTCTCGGCCACGGGAACCTATCGGCATCATGTCCGCATCTCGTGCGGCAATCCGTTTTCCGACGCGACGAACGAGGCTCTTGCACGACTCGGTGCCATCGCCCGGGAATTGGCGCAGCACTGAAGCCGCCCGCCCGGCGGCGCGCTATTGAAGAAGCGTGCTTGAAGCCACCGCCCAGTCGGGACGGGTGGGGCGCCGCAGTAGCGTGGTCGTGGCACCGGCATCGCACGCCGGACTGAACAGGAAGCCCTGCATCTGCGTGCATCCGTGCTCGAGCAGGAACGCGGCCTGCGCGGCCGACTCGACGCCTTCGCCCACCATGTCGAGCCCGAGGTTGCGGCACAGCGATGCCACCGAACTGGCGATGACGACGTTCTTGTGATCGCCCGGCAGGCCGGCAACGAACGACCGGTCGATCTTCAGGCACTGGATGGGGAATCGACTCAAGTGCGACAGCGAGCTGTGGCCCGTGCCGAAGTCGTCGAGAGCCACCTTGATGCCGAGGTCGCGCATCTCCCGAAGCACACGGATCGACCGGTCGGGGTCCTGCATGGCGGCGCTCTCGGTGATCTCGAACTCGAGCGCCTCCGGCGCCACGTTGGTCTCCTCCAGCGCGCGATGGACGTCGTCCATGAGTGAAGGCTGGCGAAACTGGAGCGGCGACAGATTGACTTTCATCGTGACGCCCGTGACCCCTTCGGCCTGCCATGTCTTCAGCTGGCGGCAGGCGGATTGAAGCACCCACCGGCCGATCGAATCGATCACCCCGGTCTCCTCGGCGACGTGGATGAACTCTCCCGGCGACAGCAGTCCGCGTTCGGGATGCTGCCAGCGCAGCAGCGCCTCGAGGCCCAGAATTCGGCCTTCCTGCGCGTCGACCGATGGCTGGTAGAACACCTGGAGTTCATCCCGCTCGAGCGCGCCCTTCAGTCCGCTGGCGAGTCCCAGGCGCTGGATCACCCCGGCCGTGATCTCCCGCGAGAAGAACCGATAGCGGTTGCGGCCCTCCTGTTTGGCGAGATACATCGCGGCGTCCGCCTGCTGCACGAGCGTCTCCGCGTTGGCACCGTCGCCGGGGAAACAGCTGATGCCGATGCTGGCGGTGACGCGCACTTCGTGGTTGAGGATCCGCACCGGTCGCTCGATCGCGCCGAGCAGTTTCGCCGCCACGGCGCCTGCATCGCTGGGCGCCTCGATCTCGTCCAGCAGCACCGCGAATTCATCGCCGCCGAGACGCGCCAGCAGATCGAGCCCGCGCAGCTCGTCGCGCAGGCGGCTCGCCAGTTCGATCAGCAGCAGATCGCCTGCGTGATGGCCGAGCGTGTCGTTGACCGCCTTGAACTGATCCACGTCGATGAACAGCATCGCCAGCTGCCGCTCGTGCCGCTCCGCCCGCCGGATGACATCGCCGCAGCGCTCGAAGAACAGGGCCCGGTTGCCGACGCCGGTCAGGCCGTCGTGGTACGCGAGGTAGCGCATCCGCTCGGCATCCCGTTCCTGTCCGTGACGTCGCTGAAGACCATCACGATGTGCGCGATCAGGTATCGCTTCGGATTCACGAATGGCGGTCGGCTCAGCCCTCGGATAGGACGTTCCGTCCTTGCGGCAGTCCACGACCCGGCCCTCGGCGCGCCCTGGCGAAGCTCCGTCATGATGCCGGCGGATCGCCGCTGGTTCCTGTGATCAGCGCCCCAGTTCGCTGTGGCGTCCGACAGCCGCCGGGTAGCCGGTGATGCGCGTGTTGCTTCGTTCACCGGCGATCACCCTGTTCGTCGAGCATGGCCAGGCCCTCGGCCATGTTGTCGAACGCAGGTCGGCGAGCCGGAGGTTGCGTTCGAATCGCGGCATTCGGTGACGTCGACGTTGGTTCCCGTCATGCAGAATCGCCGGCCGGCCGTTGCATTCCGCGACCTTCGCCCGCGAGGAAACGTCCATCCGGTACTCGCCCAGATCACCTTGCGGTGCATCCACGTGATGCTGTCGATCTCGCCCTTGAGGCGTGGCGATGTAGCGGTCCTGGATGGCCTCTCGCTCGTCGAGGACGAGCGGGAGCAGATCGGCGAAGTCGGCCGTGCATTCCTCCGCCGGTCGGCCGAGGAGGCCGCCCAGCTTGCCGTCGTTGCGGTGCAGGCAATCCACGTCGAACAGCACCTGTCCGGTCGCTTCGATGGCCAAGGCGAAGACGCTCCTTGGCCGCCCTGAGCGCGGCCTCTTCCGCACGGCGCTGGGTGAGCATCGCGCGCCACGATCACGACCATGTCCGGCTCGCCGGTGACGTCCCGAACGGGTTCCACGGCGCAGTCGATCACGCGTCGGAGTGAACCCGCCCCGCCGCGCAGGCGCAGTTCCAGCCGGCGGCCGGCCGACGTGCGAAGGGTATCCCGCAGGGCGGTGCGCAATTGCGCCAGATCCTCCGGTTCGATGCTCTCGATGGCCAGCCGACCGCCATCGCGTGCGCCGCGATCCAGTGCGCGCGTGAGAGAACGGCTGCCGTACAACTGCTGTCCGTGCCGATCCCAGACGGCGATCATGTCCGAGACGCTCTCCGAGATCAGGTGGAACATCTGTTCGTCCGAACGCAGGGCAGCCTGGGCCTGTTCGTGACGCGCCAGTTCCTGCTGGAGTGCGGTGGTCCGTTCGCGGACGCGCTGTTCAAGTTCATCCGTGAGCGTTCGCAATTGCTCGTTGGTGGCCGTCAGCGTGTCGACCAGATCGAGGTTGACCGACCGGAGTGCCGAACACGGTGGCACTTGATGATAGAGGCGGGCGCCTCCCAGGATGGCGATCGGAACAGGACCGCCATGCCGCCGATCGTCATCGCGGATCCGGTCGCCTGCCCCCAGCGAGATACGCGATCGAAGTGCCCAGGCACCGGACGAAGTTGCGCAGGACACGGAGGTTGGCGCCCAGGCATGGACCCGCCCATGCCCGCCAGGTGAGCCCTTGGCATCTCCGTGGCGACGTCCACGTCGCGCGGCAGCACGAGCCAGACCGCCGCCCCCAGCAGGCTCCGGTCGCCGAAAGCGGCGAGGAGAGCAGTTGTAGGGAATGGTCGGTGTCGAACAGGCGTAGCGGTAGCGAAGCCGCGCGCAGGCGGAATTGACCGCCATTGCTGACGGCGAGCAGAGGCCCGGGCCAGCGCCGGTGGCCATTCTCCGGCGACGATCGTCGCCCACGCTGATGAGGTGCTGTACGCGGGTGTTGCCGAAGACTTTTCGGCGAGGAATGCACCTCGGGTTCGGTCCCGGTCGCCTGCCTCGTGCGGATCCGCTGGGCAGGGCCGACATGTCGGTGACATGTTTCAGCAGGAGCTGCTGCATGTCGGCGGGGAGCACACGAGACGAATATTTCCCGTATATCCCTGGGCCGTGGCGACGCAACAACGGGTTATTCGTGCGGCTTGGCGAGGGTGTCGGTACGCTCTACGCTGCGCTCCTGAAACGAGCAGTATGGTGTAATCCCATGACGATTCGTGGATGCAGGGCAGTACCTGCCGCACGGAGCCTGTCCGGACGCACGGCATTGACGCTGATGGCCCTGGCGTCGTGGGTAACCTCGGTCGGTATCGGCCGCCCCGGATCCGTACCCCTGCGCGGACTCGCTCGTCCCATTACCCTGCCGGCGCAGTGGTATGCTGAACCGGATCGCGGCAAACGGGCTGACGCGTGCTGACCGCCAGTATGGTCGAAATCGCCCGGGTGCGGGGGGCAATCTCGGCGCGGAGTTCGTGATGCGCGCACCGGCCGACGGCTACACGCTGCTGATGGGTCCGACGTCGGTCTATGCCGCCGGCGCGTCGCTGTTTCCGAGCCGGAGTTTCGATGTGCTGCGCGACTTCACGGCAATCTGCACGCTCGCCAGCGTGCCCCACGTGCTGGTCGTGGCGGCAGACGTGGGTGCCGAGTCCCTCGCGGACCTGATCCGTCGCGCCAGGTCGCAACCGAAGGCCCTCAGTCTGGCCTCCCAAGGCGTGGGGACGATTTCTCACCTGGAGGGAGAACTGTTCCAGTTCCTGGCCGGTGTTTCCTTCGTGCATGTGCCTTACAAGGGCAGCGCCCCGGCGCACCTCGATCTGCTCGGAAAGCGAGTGCATCTGATGTTCGACAGCATCGCAGCCGCGCTGCCGCACATCCGCGCCGGAAAACTCCGCGCGCTCGGCGTCACGACGCCGCGGCGCGTGTCGACACTTCCCGATGTGCCCACCATCGCCGAGGCGGGCCTGCCGGGTTTTGCGGCGGAATCATGGGTCGGTGTGCTCGTGCCCGCGCGAGTCCCGCGCACGGTGGTGGACCGACTGTCGCGCGAGATTGCCGCAGTCGTCACGGATCCCTCGGTGGTGGCCAGGCTCTCCGCGCAAGGATTCGAGGCTCGGGCGATCGCGGGCGCCGACTACACGGCGCTCATCCAGCGCGAAATCTCGCACTGGGCCGTGGTGATCAAACGTGCCGGGATCACGCTGGAATGATGAACGTCCCCGTGCAACTTTCGTCGATCGCATCGATGGAATCCCCGGCGCGGAGCCCGGCATGAGCGTCCTGAACGGCGTGCGGGTGCTGGATCTCACGCGCGTCCTCGCGGGACCGCTCACGGGGCAGATTCTCGCGGACATGGGCTGCGACGTCGTGAAGATCGAGCGCCCCGGCACCGGGGACGACACCCGTGGATGGGTGCCGCCCTTCGCGCGCGATTCCGACGGAGGCAGCACCGACGTCAGCGCCTATTTCCTGAGCGCGAACCGCGGCAAGCGATCCGTCACCGTGGACCTCGACCATGCGGACGGGTGCGCGCTGGTGCAACGACTCGCGACGCACGCCGACGTGCTCGTCGAGAACTATCGCGTCGGCGATCTTGCGCGTCGTGGCCTCGACCATGCGTCCCTCTCGGCGCTCAATCCGCGACTCGTGTACTGCTCGATCACCGGCTACGGCCAGACGGGCCCGTACGCGGAGCGGCCGGGCTACGATCCGATCGCGCAAGCCTTCGGCGGGCTCATGAGCATCACGGGCGTGCCGGCCGGCGAACCCGTTCGCTGCGGTGTGTCCATCGTCGACATCCTGACCGGCATCTATGGCGCGGTCGCCGTTGCCGGGGCATTGTTCGGACGTGCGTCGACCGGACTCGGACAACACGTCGATCTCGCGTTGCTGGATGTGCAGGTGGCTTCCCTCGTGAACGTTGCACAGGCCTACCTGAGCAGCGGCGTCACCCCCGCACGCATGGGCAGCGCGCATCCGAGCGTGGTCCCGTCCCAGGTCTTTCCCGCGTCCGACGGCTACCTGATGCTCACGGCGGGGAACGACGGGCAGTTCGACAGGCTGTGCGACGTCCTGGACCGGCGCGATCTGGCTCAGGACGAGCGGTTCGCCACGAATCGCCAGCGCGTCCGCCATCGCGATGCCCTCATCGCGATCCTGTCCGAGGTCCTCGTCACTCGATCGCGAGCGGCGTGGGTGGAAGCATGCACCGCTGTCGGTGTCCCGTGCGCACCGATCAATTCCGTCGCCGAAGCGTTCGACGATCCGCAGGTGCGGCATCGGGAGATGACATTCGGGATGCCCGATCCGGCGCTGGGCATGGTGACATTGCTCGCCAGCCCGCTGCGCTTCTCCGCGACCCCCGTCGAGTATCGGCGTCCACCCCCGCGCCTCGGTGAACATACCGCCGAAGTGTTGCATGATTGGCTCGGTCTCGACGCGGCGGCCGTCGCAACACTGCGCGGCGCCGGCGCCTTATAACGAACATGTCCGACCCCCACAGGAGAAACTCATGATCGGCGACCCCGTCGCGCTGACCATCCGGCGCAACTTTCCCCGACCGGCGCCGGCACTGGTCGACCGGTACCGCGATACGCCCAGCGGATTCGTGACCGATGCGTTCAACGGTCGCGGCAGTCTCCATCACAGCGTGAAGCCGATCGATCCCGCCATGCATTTCCACGGGACCGCCGTGACGGCGCTCTGCGGCCCCATGGACAATCTTGCGGCCATGGCCGTCCTGGATTTCGTGCAACCGGGTGACGTCATCGTGATCGCAGCCGCGGGTGACGAGTTCGCGGCGGTCATCGGCGATCTCTGGGCGATCTGGGCGAAGAAGATCGGCGTGGCGGCCATCATCGTGGACGGCCTGGTCCGCGATGTCCCCGGGTTGCTGGACGCCGACATCCCGGTGTTCGCCCGCGGCCACTGTCCGAACAGCGGATTCAAGAATGGTCCGGGCGAGGTCAACCTCGGCGTCACCTGCGCGGGCGTCCACATCGAACCGGGCGACATCCTGGTCGGAGACCGCGACGGCATCGTCTGCGTGCCGCGAGTTCAGGCGGAGACCGTGGCGCAACGTCTCGACGAAGTGCGGAAGAAGGAAGCGGAGGCCTTGGCCAAGGTCAGGAGCGGCCAGAAGCTCGCCTTCTGGAACGAGACCGGCCTGAAGGAACGCAACGCCATCCGCTACGTCGACTGATGTCGTCTGCGATGTCCCGCGTGTGGCCGCCCTGCGCAGTCTTCTTTTCGGAGAGGTGAATCGCCCGTGTCGTTGCTGGCCCTGATCTTTGCGCTGCTGCTCGAGCAGGTGCGTCCCGTGGATCCGAAGGGGCCGTTGTTCTCGGCCTTCTTCCGGTATGCCGACGTGGTGGCCCGGAACTTCAATGCCGGCCGGCGCGTGCATGGCGTTCTCGGGTGGATGGCGGCGGTCCTGCCGTGGGTCATCCTGGCGGACGTCGGTTTCTACCTGCTCAATGCGGCCGGATTCCTCTTCGGCCTGCTCTGGAGCGTTGCGGTGCTGTATCTCGCGATGGGGCTGAGGCAGTTCAGCCACCATTTCACGGCGATACAGCAGGCGCTCCGGGACGGACAGCTCGATGTGGCTCGCGCCGAACTGGCGAAGTGGACCGGGCGGGATACGGCGGAACTGACGGCGCAGGAGATGACCCGCATCGTGATCGAATCCGGGTTGAGTTCGGCGCATCGGCACGTGTTCGGGGTGGTGGCCTGGTACGTCTTCCTGCCTGCGGTGCTGGGCAGTCTGCTGCCGGGACCGCTCGGAGCATTGCTGTCGGGTCCCGGCGGCGCCGTCCTGTATCGACTCACCAGCGCGCTGAATGATCGCTGGGGTGCGCGCGCGGAGGACGAGTTCAGGGCGTTCGGCGGCTTCGCGAAGGATCTCTACCGGATTCTGGATTGGGTGCCAGTGCGCCTCACCGGCCTGTCGTTCGCGATCGTCGGCGACTTCGAGGACGCGGTGTATTGCTGGCGGTCGCAGGCTGCCGCCTGGTTCGATCCTCAGCAGGGCATCGTGCTGTCGAGTGGCGCCGGCGCGCTCGGCGTGCGGCTCGGAGATGCCCTCCACGAGTCCGGTCAACTGGTCTTCCGGCCGGAGCTGGGTCTCGGCGACGAACCCGATCTCGAGCATCTGAACAGCGCCGTCGGACTCATCTGGCGGGCGCTCGTGCTCTGGGTGCTCCTGATCGCGTTGATGACGGTCGCGAGCTGGGTCAATTAGCGGATCCCCGGTCAGCGCAGGGGAGACGCTTCCTGGCGCGAGAGTTCCAGCCGTATCGCCCGATAGGCGGCAAGGCGCTGTGTGGAAATCCGGCCGGACGCGACGGCATCGGCAATCGCGCAGCCGGGCTCGTTCAGGTGCCGGCAGTTCGCGAAGCGGCACCGGCCGATCCACGGCCGGAGTTCGACGAACGTGTGATCCAGACCGGCGGCGGGGACGTGACTGAGTCCGAAGGCCTGCAGCCCCGGCGAGTCGATGATCCGCGAACGCGCGTCGAGCCGGTACATCCGGGCATGTGTCGTCGTGTGCTTGCCGGAGTCGAGCGCTTCCGATACCTCCCGGGTGGGCGCTTCAGCCTCGGGGACGAGTGCGTTCACGAGCGTCGATTTGCCCATGCCCGACTGGCCGACCAGTACGCTGGTTTCGCCCGCCAGATGCGGAACCAGCGCCGACACGTCGTACCGGGCCGACAGGGGGACGACGGGATAGCCGATGGCCTCGTAGACCGCCAGCGACGATCGAACCGCGGCGGTGTCGAGGTCGGTCTTGTTGAGGACGATCAGCGCGCGGGCGCCCGCATGTTCCGCTGCGACCAGACAGCGATTCAGCAGTTCATCGTGGTAGCTCGGCACCGGGGCCACCACGAGCACGATGAGCGTGACATTGGCCGCGATCAGCTTCTGACGGTACGGGTCGGAGCGATACAGCAGCGTCGACCTCGGATCGGCGGCCTCCACGACGCCCTGGTCCGGTGCCGTGCGGGTGACCTGCACCCGATCGCCGCATGCGATCTCGCTGCGCTTGCCGCGCGTGAGGCAGTCGAGAATCGGACCCTCGTCGAGTTCGACGCGATAGCGGCGACCGTGCGCTGCGACCACCGATCCGTGCAGGCGGGGAAGACTCACCGATGAGGCCCGGGCCGGGGCGATGGGTTCGTGAGGGCAGGGCGGAAGTCCGTCGACGCGCCCAGGCCGGCGCGGCGTGCTCCCCCGCGCGGCCATCGCTGCGCCGGGCGTGCCGCTCGCAAGGGAGTCAGCTCGGTTCCGCCGCGGCTTGTGCCTGACGACGTGCCCGCACGGCGGTCGCCAGCGTGTCCAGCACGTCGACCGATTCTTCCCAGCCGATGCAGCCGTCCGTGATGCTCTGACCGTAGGCCAGGGGCTGCCCGGGCATGAGGTCCTGACGACCGGCCACCAGGTGGCTCTCGACCATCACACCGATGATCCGCGATTCGCCGGTCGCGATCTGACGCGCGATCTCCCCGCAGACGGGGACCTGGTTCGCGGGAACCTTCTGGCTGTTCGCGTGGCTGGCATCGATCATGACCCGCGGTGTCAGGCCCGCCTGGGCGAGCGCGTTGCAGGCCGTCTCGATGCTGGCCGCATCGAAATTGGTGGTCTTGCCCCCGCGGAGGATCACGTGGCAGTCCTCGTTGCCGCTGGTGGAGACGATGGCCGAATGTCCGCCCTTGGTCACCGAGAGGAAATGATGCGGCTGCTGCGCCGCCTTGATGGCATCCACGGCGATCCGCACGTTGCCGTCCGTGCCGTTCTTGAAGCCCACTGGACACGACAGACCGGATGCGAGTTCGCGATGCACCTGGCTTTCGGTGGTGCGTGCGCCGATCGCTCCCCACGAGACGAGGTCGGCGATGTACTGCGGCGTGATCATGTCGAGGAATTCGCAGCCGGCCGGCAACCCCATGGTGGCGATGTCGAACAGCAGTTCCCGTGCGAGGCGCAGCCCGCGGTTGATCTGGAAGCTGCCGTCGAGATCGGGATCGTTGATGAGTCCCTTCCAACCGACGGTCGTCCGCGGCTTCTCGAAGTAGACGCGCATGACGACTTCGAGCTCGCCCGAGAGTGCGATCCGCCGGGCCAGCAACCGGCTGGCGTACTCGCGTGCGGCGGCGGGATCGTGAATCGAGCAGGGGCCGATGACGACGACCAGCCGGTCGTCCATGCCGTGCAGGATGCGGTGGATGGCATTGCGTGAGCCGCTGACTGTCGCGGCCTGGGCGTCATCGCAGGGGAATTCGCGCAGCAGGTGCGCGGGCGGCGCGACTTCCTTGATGTCGCGGATGCGCAGATCGTCGGTTCTCGATTGCATGATTCACGTCTGATTGGACCAGCGGCCATGTAGCCACAGATCCCGTGAGCAACGCAAGCCCGAGCGCCGGTTCTTGCCTGGTCGGGCGGGCGTCAGGCGGCCGTCTCGGCGCCCTTGCGCAGGATGTTGACGAGGTTCCCGAAGGCGCGATCGAACAGGGGCACGTCCTCGAGCAGCACCAGTCGGCCGCTTCGCAGGTAACTCGTCACCTGATACAGGGAGTACTCGGCGACCTTCTGCCCCTTGCGACTGCTGAAGACGAACGTGCTGCGATACGGACTGACCAGGGACAGGCGCGCCTGGACGACGTCCTTGCCTTCCTGGTGGATCTCGACCCAGTCGCCTTCCTTCATGGCGTTGACGCGCGTGACGTATTCGTCCGGCGGTGGCGGCGGGATGTGGGTCGACATGGGTGATGCGAATCCCGGCAGATCGTTGAAGGACACCTCCTCCACCTCGATTTCGCCGTCCCCGAACGGATTCTTCACCGTGACTGTCGGGAAGGTGCTCGGCACTTCCGCCGGCAACATCTCCTCCTGGAGCGGACCGGCACCACCGGTCTGCAGGATCGCGGGTTCGGTGCCCGGGGGCACGATCATCGGCGCGGGCGTCGTCGGCTCTTCCGCCATCGGCGCCGTGATGTCGTGCATTTCCATCGATCGGTTGCTGTCGAAGCTCACCTCTTCGACCGTGATGCCGGTCGGATCGGCAAGGCCGCCGCCGAAGGGGCGGGGAGGCGTTGCCGTTGCAGGCGGCGCCGGCTCCAGCGAAGGCGGTATTGCCCCCTCGGTTGTCGGTTCCGGCAGTACGGCGGCAGCCTCCGTCGGCGCAGGCGGCGGCGTCCACTCGACCGGGCTCGTCGTCGGCAGGCCGGGCGTGATGGTGCGGTCGACCTCGAAATCCACCCGCATGTCGACCGGACCCGGTTCGGCGGCCGGTTCGGCGATCGACAGGGGTGGCAACGGTGTTTCGGCCACCGATCCCTCGGGCGATGTATCCGTTGCGGGGGCCGCGGTCGCCGTCTCGACCGGGATCGGCGCCGTGGGCCGCGCTCGCGGGATGTTGGTCCGCGAGGGAGGCATGCCGCCCACCGCGCTGCCTCCGGCGATCGTACGGGAGTGACACCGCATCAGCACGGCATTGAAACGTTCGCGCATGAAGCTGTCGGTGCCGACGACGTCCATGCCCTTGGCCAGGCGCTTGAGCAGCCCCGGCAGCAGCGACACGAGTCGCTTGCGCTCATCGACCGTGGTCTTGGGCGTCAGGCTCCAGACGAGGATGTCGAGCGTCTCCAGCAGGCTGTGCCACGCGCGGCTATCTCGGCCTCCCTTGGCGTACGCGAGGATGAGCAGCTTCATCCAGTCCGTCGACAGGAACCGCAGCACCGCTTTCGGCAACTGGTGACCGGCAATGCGCGTTCGCAATTCGTTCTGCGCGAACAGGCGCGCAACCTCGAGGCGCTCACGGTCCTGGATGCGCTTTTCTTCGACCTTGGCCGCCGCCACCGCTTGACCGTTCAATTCGGCGATCATCGACTCGTACAGCTCGGTCATGCGGTCGAAGACGCCGAAATCCTCCTCGAACTGCTCGACCAGCTGGGATAGCGTGCTCTCCAGGCGGCGATACAGGGGATTGTCCGGGCCGAAGCCGTCCCCGAGTCCGAGGGACAATTCGCCGAGCATGTCGAGCATGCGGCGAGCAGGGTGTGTCTTGCGCGAGAAGAAGGTCTTGTCGAGGACGGCAACCTTCAGCATCGGAATCTGCAGACGGCCGATCAGCGCTTTCATTGCCGGCGGAACTCGCGGATCGCCGAAGATCTGATCGAACAGCATGGCCACGATGTCGAGCGTGACCGTGTCCACCTGGCCGAACTGCTGGGCCAGGCTGGTCTGCTTCAGCGCCTGGAGCACGTTGCGAGGCGGAATGGGCAGGTTGCTCGTCGCCGATGCCGGCGCGTTCGACAGCCACTCGCGCACCTCGAGCGGCATGTCGGGCAGCGCACCCAGATCCCCTTGCTGGAGGCGTGTGAGCGAGCCGATCAACCCTCCGCCCCCGACGCCCGTCATGTTCAAGACCGGGAATCCCCCGGTCGTTGTCGTCCCCGAACCGAACTGGCCGGTCGCATGCTGCGCGATGGCGGGATCCAGCGTGGGAAATCCGCCGCCGTCTGCGGGGGCCGGCGCAAATCCCGGCGGAGTGATGACGTGACCCTGAGGTGCTCCCATTGCGCCCGCAGGGCCGGTGAAGCCACCGGCTCCCGAACCGGTGCCCGCGGATCCACCCGAGGGGGTCGGTCCGGAGCCCGCCGGGCCCCCGATGCCGCCGACAGCGCCCGGCACGCCAAGGCCACCGCCGCCGCCGGGTCCGCCCGCGAAGCCACTGACCGCACCACCCGCAAATCCGGTGGTGGACATGTCTGCTCGTTCGGCAATGCCGATGGCGCCGGATGACCCGCCGCCCGGTGCGCCGAAGCCTCCACCGCCGGCGCCGCTTGAGCCGCCCTGGCCTCCGACGGGATAGCTGCCCGAGCCGGACCCCAGATTGCCTCCGTTCGTCGGTGCGGAGGCAGTACCCGGTCCGCCTTGCGGCACGCCCCCATGCGCGCTCTGGCCGCCGGGATAGCCGCCACCCCCGGAGTCGCTGCCGCCACCGGGAGATCCACTGCCACCGGAAGAGTCAGCCGCACCGGCCGGGCCACCGCTTCCCACGTAGCCTCCGCCACCCCCGGACCCTGTGGAAGGTCCGCCCGAACCTCCGGTGCCCTGGCCTCCCAGGCCTGGACCGAAGGGGCCTGCCATCCCGCCGCCTGTCGAAGCTCCGTCGACGTTGCCCGGGCCGCCTGGCGGATGGGGGAACCCGCCTCCCACCCCTGCGGCCAACGCGCTCTGCGCCGTACCCGGATGCGCCCCCCCTACCGCGGACGCTGCCCCCGGACCGACGCCGCCAGCCGGGAATCCGGTGGTGCCCGGCACTCCCGGCATCCCGCTGCCGAAGCCCGCGACGCCGGAGCCCATGCCGAGTCCTCCGACGCCTCCCGGGCCCGCCGCGCCGGGCAATTGATTGGCGGGCACGCCCCCACCGCCAGGCATTCCGCCCGCAATTCCCGGAGCACCGGCACTACTGCGGACAGCACCGAGATTCATCATCATCAGCTGCTGCAGCATGGCGAACGGGTCGACCGCCGCATCGCCCGATCCGGTGCCAGGCAACGCCATGCCGACGCCGACACCGGGTGCGCCCGTGCCAGGGACTGCCACCGCCGAACCGGAAGCAGCATCGCCGCCACTCGATGCACCGCTCGCAGGCATTCCACCCGGGAGGGATGCGCCTCCTGCCGGTATCGACATCCCGCCCGCCGGCATGGAAACGGCGCCGATACCCATCGGCATGCCACCGACGAGCGGCATCGCGCCGACGCCGCCGGCGCCGGGATTCGCCATGATCGGCAGCGTCACACTGCCGATGACCTGCGGACCTTCCGACTTGACGCCGGTTGCACCCGGCCCGCCTCCGGTCTGTGGCTTCTTCGTGCTGCCGTACTTGATCGTGGGGAGGATGCCGCGCTCCTTGAGGAGTGCGTTGACCTCTCGGAACAGCTTGTTCGCCTCGGGGCGTGCGCTCTCGGCAAACACCCGGAGCACGGGAATCTTGACCTTCAGGTCAAGTTCGACCCCCTTGATCGCATGCCGGAACGCCTTGCACAGCGTGGCGGGGGACAGCGGATTGTCTTCGGCCTTCAGGGTTTCCTTGCCGAGCACCACCGCCATGCGCAGATCGAGCTGTGCGAGTTCCTCGTCGGCGCCACCGCGGATCCGGCCGACCATCTCGGCGAACCGCATGTCTTCCTCGAGCGCGCCGTCATCGACGAGGGACAACTCGGACCACGAGGACTCGATGGATGAGAACTCGGCGACGGACTTGGCTTCCTCGGCCTTCGGCGCGAAACACTCGATCAATTCGTGCTTGAACGCTGTCTCGATCGCGCGTCGTTGTCCGGGCCACGCATCCTTGGCCTTCAGCCAGAAGTCGCGGGTGTCGCGCTCGAGGGCGTGTTCGGCTTCCGTGTAGAACTCGTCGATCAGCTTGTCGAGTCCGCCAGCGACTGCTGCGGACATCCGGTCTCGCCACAACGTCTGGATCTGTCCGAGCAGACTGTCCGGTGCGGCCGTCACCGAGAGCGATGGCGTACCGTCGGCGGAAGCTGACGGAAAACTGACGATGTTGGACGCCGGTGGAGAACTCATCGATTGGACGCGTGACGCGCCGTCGCCGGGAGGCGGGAAGCATTGGAACCGCGATGGAAATACGACATCAGAGTGGTATCCGGGTCACCCGCGAGATTCCCGTCTCGGGAACCCTCGAAATTGTACATGCGGGACCTCCGGCGATGACCCTGAATCCGACCGGAAATGGCGCATCCTTCGGAATATCTGTCGACGGCCGGAAAACTTTAGGGCCGCGGACGCACGGTCGTCCGACGGCAGGCGGTCTTGCGGCGTCAGAGGTCGAACAGCGCGTCCAGCTTGGCGGCGCAGATGAAGTCGTTGTTGGACAATCCCCGGATGGCATGGGTGACGTAAGACACCCGCGCCTCGTTGTAGCCGACGACGATGTCAGGGTGATGGTCTTCGCGGTGGGAGACCCACGCAGCGGCATTCACGAATGCCATCGTCTCGAAGTAGTTCCGGAACGTGTAGGTCTTCGTGATCACCGATCCCTCCTGCGTCCAGCCTTGCAGTCCCTTGAGCAGCGCCTGCACATTGGCCGATTCCAGCGGAGGAACACCGCCTTCGCACGGAGCGCATTTCTGGCGGACGAGACTGGCGGTGATGTCGTTCATGCGGGATTTCCTTGCGACGGATCAGGAGGCGCTCAAGGACTTGAGGCGGGCGATGCGCGCGGCGGCCGGCGGATGCGAATCGTAGAAGGCGGAGTGGAGGGGATCGGGTGTCAGCGTCGACGCGTTGTCCTTGTACAGCTTCACCAGCGCCCGCGCGAGATCCATGGCCGAGGCATTGCGAGCCGCGTAGGCGTCCGCTTCGAACTCGTGCTTTCTCGAGTACATGGCAATGAGGGGCCGCAGCGGAAAGGTGAAGACCGGCACGATGGTGAAGAAGAGGATCAGTGCCATCGCGTCCGACGCCGGCGTGGCAACATGCAGGCCGTCGAAGAACCATGCGGAGTGACGGAGCTCACCGAGGATCCAGAGGAATGCGAGGCTGATGCCGAAGGTCCACGCCATTCGCCTGAAGACGTGATTCATCTTGTAGTGACCCAGTTCGTGTGCCAGGACCGCCTCGATTTCGGTGGGTTCGAGCCGATGGAGCAGCGTGTCGAAGAACACGATGCGTTTCGCCTTGCCGAAGCCCGTGAAGTAGGCATTGCCGTGGCTCGAACGGCGCGAACCGTCCATCACGAACAGACCTTGCGCCTTGAAGCCGCATTTCGCCAGCAGCGCTTCGATCCGTGATTTCAGATCACCGTCTTCCATGGGCGCGAACTTGTTGAACAGGGGTGCCACAAAGGTGGGGTAGATCGCCAGCACGGCCACGTTGAAGGCGACCCAGACTGCCCAGACCCAGAACCACCACAGCGTCCCCATCTTGCCCATCAGCCACAGCACCACAAGCACGAGCGGAAGACCCAGAACGGCGGCCACGAGCGCCTGTTTCAGCGCGTCGGCAATGAACATCCCGAGCGTCATCTTGTTGAAACCGAATCTGGCTTCGATACCGAACACGCGATAGAGATCGAAGGGCAATTCGACGATGGAAGTCACGATGCCGACCGCTGCGATCAGTGCGACGCCGGCGATCAATCCGTTCCCGAAGCAGCTTCTCGTCAGATCGTCCAGATAGCCGAAACCGCCCCCGAGCGTGAGAACCAGCAGGACGGCTGCGTCCACGGCGAGCCCCAGCGAATTGAGTTTCGCCTTCGCCGCGGAATAGTCGGCGGCCTTCTGATGCGCCGATAGATCGATCTGGTTCGCGAACGGATCCGGTACCCGGCCGCGATGCTGGAGGATATGGTGGATGTGACGCCGGGACAGCCAGAGCCTGACGCCCGTGGAAATTGCCAGCGCTGTAACAAATGCGAGAGAGAAGGCGTTCATGGTTTCAGGAAGGATGGCGCGGACACGCCTGATGTGACAAACTTATTCGCTTGAAATTCCGAGACTTATTATGGCACAGGACGCAGGACGGCTGATCTGGATCGACATGGAGATGAGCGGGCTCAGCCCCGAGCAGGACCGGATCCTCGAACTCGCCACCGTCGTGACGGATTCCAGCCTGGAAGTGGTGGCCGAGGGACCGGTCCTCGTGGTTCATCAGAGCGATGCCGTGCTCGACGGGATGGACGCGTGGAACCGCGCCACGCACGGCAAGTCCGGACTGGTGGCCCGGGTGCGGGAATCGAATCTGACGGAGGAGGAAGCCGAGGCGAGGATGATCGACTTTCTCGCGCCTCACCTGCCGTCGGGTGCGTCACCGATGTGCGGCAACTCGATCTGCCAGGATCGGCGATTCCTGGCCAAGTACATGCCGCGGCTCGAGGCCTGGTTCCACTACCGCAACCTCGATGTCAGCACGTTGAAGGAACTGGTCAAGCGGTGGAAGCCCGCGATCGCCGGGGGCTTCGCAAAGCGGGGCAAGCACGAAGCGCTCGCCGACATCTACGAATCCATCGACGAACTCAAGTACTACCGGGAGCACTTCATCCGGCTGTGAGACGTCGACTGGCGTACGCGTCGAGTTCGGACACGAGACGTCGTACCAGTTCGTCCAGGGTGAGGTAGATCTGCCGCGCGGATGCAAGGCTGCCGTCGCGCGCAGCGCACTCCGCCTCGAATGCGCTGTCCTTCACCTGGCTGGCGCCCAGTGTCGCCACCGTACCCTTGAGCGTATGCGCGTGCCGCCGGGCGGTGGGTGCGTCTTCCGCATCGAGCGCCGTCTTGAAAGAAGCGATCTGCCTCGGAAGTTCCTCGCGAGCGATGTTGACCACGTCGGCCAGCAGGCCCTCATCGCCACCGAGCATGTTCAACGCTTCGTCTCGTCCGAACAGGGGAGGGGGAGTCGTCATGGGGAACGCCGGTCGGCTTTCGGCATCGGATCGGAGGCTGGCATTTGCGGTCATGGCGAGTCGTGACAGTGAAGGAGAAGTATCGCGTGTGTCCGGCGGGCCCGTGACCCACTCTCGAGCAATCGACTTAACGGCGCGTTCTCGTCGGGCTTGAGCGCACCGCGCGAATCCGTCCCAGCAGACCGGCGGTCGAGGCATCCAGGGCCTGAGCGTCCCCCGTTCCCTCGACGGCAGGGAGCAACGAATCGGCCAGTTGTTTGCCCAGTTCGACGCCCCACTGATCGAACGCATTGATGCCCCAGATGGCGGCCTGTACGAACACCTTGTGTTCGTACAGCGCGATCAGCGCCCCGAGGGATGTCGGTGTGAGTCGATCCAGGAGGATCGTGGTGCTGGGGCGGTTGCCTGGAAACGTGCGATAGGGCGCCATTCGGGTCGCTTCGGCAGCCGTCAATCCGGCGGCGCACATCTCGGCGATCGCGCTGGATTCGGTCCTGCCGAATGCGAGTGCCTGCGTCTGCGCCAGGCAGTTGGCGAGGAGCATGTCATGGTGAGGCGGAATCTCCTCATGACCGTGCATTGCGGCAATGAAGTCCGCGGGCACGACCGTTGTCCCTTGATGCAGCAACTGGAAGAACGCGTGCTGTCCGTTGGTGCCCGGTTCTCCCCAGAGGATGGGCCCCGTCGCATGGCGGATCGGCGCGCCGTCACGGTCGATGCGTTTGCCGTTGCTCTCCATGTCCAGCTGCTGCAGATAGGCCGGGAGTCGATGCAGGCGTTGGTCGTACGGCAACACGGCGTGCGTGACGTGACCCAGAAAGTTGATTGACCAGACGCCCACAAGTCCCAGCAGCACCGGGGCATTCCGGTCCACCGGCGCCGTCCGGAAATGTTCGTCCATCGAATAGGCACCGGCGAGCAATTCCTCGAACCGGTCCATCCCGATGGCGAGGGCGATGGGCAGACCGATCGCCGACCAGAGGGAGTATCGACCGCCGACCCAGTCCCAGAACTCGAAGACGCGATCGGGAGAGATGCCGAAGGCGCGTGTCGCCGCGAGATTCGTGCTCACCGCCGCAAAGTGCGCACCGACCGCCGAATCACGACCCAGGCCCCGTGCGAGCCAGGCGCGCGCCGACCGGGCGTTGGTCATCGTCTCCTGCGTGGTGAAGGTCTTGGACGAGACGACGAACAGCGTGCGCGCCGGGTCAAGCCCGGCGAGAGCTGCCGCCAGATGGGCATCGTCGACATTGGAGACGAAGCGCACGTCCAGGGAGCGCCGGGTGTAGGGACGCAGCGCCTCCGTCACCATGCAGGGGCCGAGATCGGAGCCTCCGATCCCGATGTTGATCACGTGCGTGAACGGCTGTCCATCGTCTGCGACGATGGTCCCGTTTCGTACCCCCTCCGCGAACGCCCGCATCCGCGCGAGCACCACGCGCACGGCGGGCATCACGTCCGCGCCGTCGACGAGCACCGGGCGCGTCGAGCGATTGCGCAACGCCGTATGAAGCACCGCCCGGTTCTCGGTATGGTTGATCCGCTCGCCGGCGAACATCGCGTCGATCGCTCGAGGGAGGGCTCTCTCGCGGGCAAGGTCGACCAGCAGCGAACGGGTCTCCTCGGTCAGCAGCTGCTTGGAATAGTCGACGAACAGGGATTCGGGGGCCTCCAGCGAGAAGCGGTCGAATCGACCCGGATCGGCAGCAAAAAGGTCGCGCAGGTGCCACGCTTTCGCAAGGGTCGCGTGCCGTTCCAGCGCGCGCCAGGCGGTGGTGGTGCTCGGAGAAGTCACGGGTAGCGCCTTGGGAGTGGGAACAAGCGGATTCTAAGCACGAAAAAAAAGCCCCCGACGTTCGGGGGCTTCTTTTGCGCGAGCGACTCAGGGGCTCAAGCGGCCTTCTTGCGGGGCGATGCCGTGGCGGCCTGCACCGACGCTTCCGCCATGTCGGTGAACTGCTTGCCGGCCTTCGTGGCCGCATCGTAAGCCTGGTTCGCAGCGGTGATTGCCGTCTTGAGCGCGGCGACCGCCACGTCCGAACCGGCAGGCGCCGACTGCGCGGTCTGCTCGAGCAGGGCGCTCAGGCGCTTGTTGTATTCGGCGACCTGCGTGTCGAAGAACTTCGTGAAGTCACCCTGAACGTCGCCGAGCAGCGCCTGGACGTGCTTTGCATACGCCGTGGAACGGTCGACGACCGGCTGCGTCAGGCTGGTGGCAACCTTGTTGAATTCCTGGACATCCTTGATGCCTGACAGCACACGCACGTTCGCGAGCGTTTCGGCGACGGCGGCACGGGAGGACTGGAACTGGAAATCGGCGAGCCGCTCGACGCTCTGGACGGCGAGGCTCGTGTAGTCGATCAGGGCCTGGACACTGGCTTTGTTGGCGGCGGCGAATTGCTCGGGAACGGCGTACATGGGGCACTCCTGCTGTCGATCTGGGGGTCTGGCTGAGAATGACGCGTTGGCTGCGATACCATCGGAATTGCTGCATCGCAATATGGAGACGATCTCACTTTTGCCGGATCCATGTCAAGCCCCATTGCGGTGCAAAACGGGCGTTGTTTGTGTGTCGCACAAAAACGAACGGCTGCCGCGCGGCAGCCGTTCGAAGGGGAACGTATCCGGGCATCAGATGCGTTCGAAGATTCCCGCGATCCCCTGACCGCCGCCGATGCACATCGTCACCAGCGCATATCGACCGCCGATGCGCTCCAGTTCGTAGAGCGCCTTGATGGTCAGGATGCAGCCCGTGGCGCCGATCGGATGGCCCAGGGCAATGGCCCCGCCATTCGGGTTGGTCTTGGCCGCGTCGAATCTGAGGTCTCGCGCAACGGCGCAGGCCTGGGCCGCGAAGGCTTCGTTCGATTCGATGACGTCCATCTGAGCCACCGTGAGCCCGGCCCGGGCCATGGCCTGGGTGACCGCGGGGACCGGTCCGATGCCCATGATCTTGGGGTCGACGCCGGCATGGCCGTACGCCACGAGCCGCGCCAATGGCTTCAGCCCTCTCTTCTCGGCGACCGTGCGTTCCATCAGGACGACGGCGGCCGCGGCATCGTTCAGTCCCGACGCATTGCCCGCGGTCACGCTGCCGTCCTTCTGGAACACCGCCCGCAATCTGGTCATGTCGTCGATCGTCGCTTCGCCGCGCACATGCTCGTCCGTGTCGAACACCACCGTTCCCTTCTTCGACTTGAGTTCGATGGGCAGTATCTGGCTGCGGAACCGTCCCTCCGCAATTGCCTTTGCCGCGCGCCGGTGGCTTTCGACGGCGTACTCGTCCTGCAGGGATCGGGACAGATCCCACTGTGCCGCGATCCGCTCGGCCGTTACGCCCATGTGCTGGCCGTCGAACGGGTCGGACAGTGCGCCGACCATCCAGTCGATCAACGGCTCGTCGCCCATGCGTTGTCCCCAGCGGGCCGCGGGAACGATGTAGTTCGACCGGCTCATGCTTTCTGCGCCACCGGCGAGGGCAACGTCGGTGTCGCCGAGCTTGACGACCTGGGCCGCGCTGACGATGGCCTGCAGTCCGCTGCCGCACAGGCGGTTCAACGTCATGGCGGGAGTTTCCTTGGGGATGCCGCCGTTGATGGCGCAGACACGCGACAGATACATGTCCTTCGGCTCCGTCTGGATGACGTTGCCGAACACGACCTGTCCGACCTCTTCCGGCGTGATCCCTGCCCGGGCGATGGCTTCGCGCGTCACGCGCGCACCAAGATCGGTCGGGGCGAGATCCTTCAATGCCCCGCCGAAATCTCCGATGGCCGTCCGGACACCGCTGACGATCACGACTTCACGTTGCTGGTTCATGGCAGTGCTCCTCAGCGCTCGACGGCCAGGGCGACGCCCATGCCGCCCCCGATGCACAGGGCGGCCAGCCCCTTCTTCGCGTCGCGACGAATCATCTCGTGCAACAGCGTGACCAGGATGCGGCAGCCGCTGGCCCCGATCGGATGTCCGATGGCGATGGCGCCGCCGTTGACGTTGACCTTCGACGTGTCCCAGCCCATGTCGCGATTCACCGCGATGGCTTGTGCGGCAAACGCTTCGTTGATTTCCATGAGGTCCAGATCCTGGGGGGACCAGCCGGCTTTCGACAGGCACAGCTTGCTGGCCGGGACGGGGCCCATGCCCATGATCTTCGGATCGACGCCGGCAGAGGCATAGGCGCGGATCTTCGCGAGCGGCGTGAGCCCGAGGCTCCTGGCCCTGCTGGCCGACATCATCATCACGGCGGCGGCGCCGTCATTGATTCCCGATGCGTTGCCTGCGGTCACCGTCCCCTCCTTGTCGAAGGCGGGTCTCAGCGCGGCCAGCGTTTCGGCCGTGGTCCCGTGCTTGGGGTATTCGTCCGTATCGAAGACGACGGCCGGTCCCTTGCGCTGCGGGATCTCCACGCCGACGATCTCGTCCTTGAACCGACCCGACTTCTGTGCGGCTTCGGCCTTCTGCTGGGACAGTGCTGCGAACTCGTCCTGCTGCTGCCGGGTGACGCCCCATTTCCTGGCGACGTTCTCTGCGGTGATGCCCATGTGGTACTGGTTGTAGACGTCCCACAGGCCGTCGACGATCATCGAATCGACCAGCTTGGTGTCTCCCATCCGGAATCCGTCCCGCGACCCTTGCAGCACGTGCGGCGCGAGGCTCATGTTCTCCTGTCCCCCCGCAATGACGATTTCGGCATCGCCTGCCTTGATGGCCTGAGCCGCGAGGTGCGTGGCCTTCAGGCCGGAGCCGCAGACCTTGTTGATCGTCATGGCAGGGATCATGTCGGGCAGGCCGCCGGCAATCAGCGCCTGGCGGGCGGGATTCTGTCCGGACGCCGCCGTCAGGACCTGGCCGAGCAGGACTTCACTCACCGCATCCGCTTTCACCCCCGTCCGGGCGAGCAGCGCCCGGATGACGGTCGCTCCCAGTTGCGGCGCAGCGGTCTTGGCGAGGGCGCCGCCGAACTTGCCTACGGCGGTTCGAACCGCCCCAACGATGACAACCTCTTCCATGACAGGATTCTCCAGGTGACGACAGCGGCCGGACGGTCGGGCCGCCGGGGTTATTGCAGTGCAATATCAAGCAAGAATACGCTCGGGTCCGCGGACCTGTCGAGTCGTCGGGTGGGGTGGCATCCGCGCACGGCAACGACCGCCGGAAAGCGTTGTCAGGATTCGTCCGTTTCCTGAAAACGGTCGAGTTCGCGTCGATCCTTCTTGGTGGGGCGACCCTTTTGCAAAGGATTCGTCGGTCGGTTCGCCCGCAACTGCGCGGCGAGCACCTCCCTCGCCGCCCGACTGGATTCCGATTCGAGGTAGAGCTTCTGTGCCTCGCTCGCGGGCCCGCGCCGGTCCGAAAGTCCGAGCACCTCGACCCGCCACGGGAAGGCGCCGATGCGGATGTCGAGCCGGTCGCCGACCTTGACGGCCTTGGCGGGCTTCACACGTTCGCCATTGATCTGCACCTTTCCGCCGTCGACCGCATCGGCGGCAAGACTGCGCGTCTTGAAGAATCGCGCGGCCCACAGCCACTTGTCGATGCGCAAGCGCGATGCTTCGTCGCTCATCGACGGGATCAGTGCCGCGTGGAGCCGGCCTGGGTCTGGATCTGCGCCGCGAAGACCTGCTCGGCATCGACGCTGTCGAGCACGTAGCGCTTCCGGCAGAACTCGCAGGTCACCTCGATCTTGCCCCGCTCGGCCAGGATCGAGCGGACCTCGTCACGACCGAGCATGCGCAGCATCCCGGTCACCCGCTCGCGGGAGCAGGAGCACCGGAACGACATCGGCGTGGCTTCGAAGACCCGAACGTCTTCCTCATGAAAGAGGCGACGGATGATTTCGCGCGCCGGGACCGAGAGCAGTTCCTCCGCGGACAACGTCGAGCCGAGATGAATCACGCGATTCCAGGCGTCGAGGTCGGATTCCGGGCCGGACGGCAGTTTCTGCAACAGCATTCCGCCGGCCTGCCGGCCGTCGCATGCCAACCAGAGGCGAGTGTCGAGCTGTTCGGAAGATCGCATGTAGTGTTCGAGCACGCTGGCCATCGAGTCGCCGGACATGTCGACCACCCCCTGGTAGGACTGACTCCCGTCCTTCGGTACGAGGCTGATCACGAACCGCCCGCCGCCGACGAGTGATTTCAGCGGCCCCGGCACCAACTCGCCGTCCCAGCTGGCGGTCGCCCGCAGCGTGCCTTCGCTCGTGACCTCGACGACGACCAGCGTCACCGGCCCTTCGCCCTGCATCTGCATCACCAGTGAGCCATCGAACTTCAGCGTGGCGGAGAGCAGCGCCCCGGCGGCCATCAACTCCCCCAGGATGGAACGCAGCGGCGCGGGATAGTCGTGCCGCTCCAGCACGGCCCGCCACGTGGCGTCCAGGTGCACCAGATGCCCGCGCACCGGGGTGTTCTCGAACAGGAAGCGTTGCAGCGAATCGGTCATCGAAAGCGGTGTCGGAGGGGAATCAGGCGTCGCGCAGCACGCGACGTTGCACCTTGCCGGTGGTGGTCATGGGCAGGGCGGCGACGAACTCGAAGAGTCGTGGACATTGATACGGGGCCAGGCGTTCCCGCACGAACTGCTGAAGCTCGCGCTCGAGGCTGGCGTCGGGGGTCGTGCCGGCCGTGGCCACGATGACCGCCTTGATGATGTGGCCCCGCGTCTCGTCGGGAACGCCGATGACGGCCACGTTTGCGACGGCCGGGTGGTGCAGCAGGCAGTTCTCGATCTCGGACGGCCCGACACGGTACCCGGCGCTCTTGATGACGTCGTCCGTGCGACCGCGGTACCAGTAGTAGCCGTCGGCATCACGTTCCGCGAGGTCACCGGTCCGCAGCCACGCTCCGCTGCACTTGGCCGCGGTGGCCTCGGGATTGTTCCAGTACCCGAGAAAGATCACGGGGTCAGCGTCGGTACACACGGCGATCTCGCCCAGTTCTCCGTGCGGGAGTTCACGCCCGGCTTCGTCGAGCAGCGCAATGCGATGTCCCGGATACGGACGACCCAACGCACCGGGTTTCGGGTCGAACACGCGGGCGCAGCCCCCGATCAGGTAGTTGGCCTCGGTCTGTCCGAAAATCTCATTGATGGTGACGCCGAGTTCCTCGCGCGCCCAGCGCATGACCGTTTCACCGACGGACTCGCCGCCGCTCATCATGGTGCGCAGCCGGAGATCGAACCGCGATCGCGGTCGCACGACCTCCTTCATCATCATCTTGAGCGCGGTCGGGAACAGGAAGGCGTTGCGGATGCCGTAGCGCTCCATGAGCCAGCAGGCCTTCTCGGGATCGAACCGTCCGCGGTGGGCGAGCAGCGGCATCCCGAAATGCCAGGTGGGCAGCAGCGCATCGAACAACCCACCGGTCCAGGCCCAGTCCGCGGGTGACCAGAACATGTCGCCACGTTCCGGAAAGAAGTCGTGCGACGCGCAGTAGCCGGGGAGATTCCCGATCAGCGTGCGATGGGGGATCAGGGCACCCTTCGGGGTTCCCGTGGTGCCGCTCGTATAGATGATGATGGCGGGATCGTCGGCGGCCGTATCGACCGGCGAGAAGTGGCTGTTCGCGCGTTCGAGCAGGCTCTCCCAGCTTTGCGTTCCCCGGTCTCGCGCCCCGGCGACACCGATCACGTGCCTGAGGGTGGGCACCTCGTCACGCAGCGCCAAGACGTTGGGCAGGGAATCGTCGTCGGTGATCACGATGCCCACGCCGGCATCCGCGAGACGGAAGCGCAAGGCGTCCGGCCCGAACAGATGGGACAGCGGGACACAGATCGCGCCCATCTGGTAGATGGCCACGTGGGCGATCGCGGTTTCCGGCCGTTGCGGCAACACGATCGCGACCCGATCGCCACGAGCCACCCCGAGGCCCGCCAATGCATTGGAGAGCCGGTTGGCGTCGCGCTGGATGTCCCAGAACGTCCACGCGCTGCGCGGGCCGGCGTCGTCTTCGAAGTAGAGCGCGAAGCGCTCGCGCTGTTCGGCGTGACGGCCGCAAACGTCCCAACCGATATTGAATCGCTCGGGGACCTGCCATCGGAACCCGCCGGCAAGTCCGTCGTAGGTGCTTGCGTCGCGGGGAAAGTGGATCACGTCATCGGCCATGGTCGTCGGCTATTCCTTGCTCGCCGGTGTGGCGTCACTCGGCGTCGACGAGCCTGCCGCGTCGAGGCGGTACAGGCGGTAGCGCTCCCGGTTGTCGCCTTCGCGGTGTCCTTCCCATAGCAGTCGCCACGGCGCGTCCATCCGGCCTTCGAGGCGCGTGCCCTCGACGAGCAGCAGTTGGCAGTCATCCGCACGGCGTCCGTTCTCGACGCGCAAGGTGACGATGCCGGCGAAGTAGCGCAGCAGGCCGCGCTGCGACTCGCCCAGCGACAGACTCGACAGGCATCCGGCCCGTTCCGGCATGGCGCGGACCAGGGAATCGATCATCTGCCGATAGGACTTGGCGTGGTCGACCCAGGCGACCATCAGCAGCATCAGGACACTCCAGAACGTGGTCGCCCCGATGGCCCAGGTGACGAACGGCCGCTCCTGCGACCGCCGCACGTTGAACAAGCTCGCCACCCAGGCCAGGGTGAGCAGTGCGGCGACGACGATGGCGCCGACGCTTACCGAGGGGACATAGCCCGGCTCCATCCGCGCCATGTGCCGGGCGGCACGCACGGGCACACCGAACTCGACCGCGCAGAAGTAGAACCACACCACGGCCAGGAAGAAGAGAAAGAACGTGATGCCGAACCAGAAGAAGACGTTCACGGCGCCCCGGCGCAGTTCCGGGACGATGCCGGCAGCGAGCACGGTCAGCGGAGCGAGCAGGGGCAGTGCGAAGATTTCCCGTTTGTCGTGCGCCAGGCTCGACACGACGAGCGCCGTCACGAACATCGCGGTGGGAATCGTCAGCGCAGGGTCGGCACGCATCCGGTGACGGCCTTCCCAGACCGCCCAGGCCGCAAACGGCAGGACCGGCCAGGCGAACCAGGGCAGCACCGCCAGGTAGTAGCCCGGGGTCCCGTGTCCGGCACCGGGGAGATCGGACCAGAACCGCCCGAGCTGCTCGATCCATAGCCAGAGCGCGAACAACTCGGGCGCCCGCGCGAGGAGCATGAGCGGCCAGATGAGAAGCCAGGGCAGGGCCACCGCGAAGGCAATCCCGCACAGGCGGGCAAAGTCGCGGCGACGGAATCCCGGCGCGGCGATCGGCAACAGCACGAGGGATCCGACGAGTGTCGCGGCACTGACGATGCCGCGCGACAGAAACGCCAGCCCGATCCCCGTTCCCACGAGGACGGCGGCCGTTCTCAGCCGATGCGGCGACAGTGCCAGACCGAAGAGCACGAGGGCGAAGGCCGTCAGGACGGCATTCTCGGGGAGCAGCTGGTGCGCCGGCTGCACCAGCCCCACGCATCCCAGCAATGCGAGCGGGGCAATCACGCTGCGGGCGCCATCGAACCAGAGGCGGGCGGTGCCAGCCAGCAGTCCGAAGGTTGCGCCTACATAGAGCACGTTGACCAGCCGGGCGCCCTCGTGGAGCGGCAGCAGCGCTTCGAACCCGCGCGCGAAGAGGGCGGCCGTCCAGTAGTAGAACGGTGGGTGCCGGAGGAAGGGTTCTCCGCCCAGGCTCGGAATGAACCAGTTGCCCGCCGACACCATCTCGTAGACCACGCCGAAGATGGCGGCCTCGGCCGGCTTCCAGGGGTCACGTCCCAGCAGACCGGGGAGCAGCCAGACGAGACACAGCGCGGTCGTGACCCATGCGCGCCGCCCTTCGAGGAACGCAGCCAACGACTCGAAGCGCAGTTTGTCAGCGCCGAGGATCATGAAAGCGGATGGGTCGGGTGCACGTGGGAAACCGGAGCCGATTCTACGGCCGAAGTCGCGACGGTCGACGCGGGAGGATTCCCGGTCGATCCCGAGCGGTCGAAACGAAAAAGGCAGCCATCGAGGCTGCCTTTCGGAGGCGGGAACGCGTCCGGGTCACTTGCTGACCTTGGGGCTCCGGCTGTAGCGCTGACGGAACTTCTCGACGCGGCCGGCCGTGTCCATGATCTTCTGCTTGCCGGTATAGAACGGATGGGACGCCGAGGAGATTTCCACCCGGATGACCGGGTACTCCTTGCCATCTTCCCACTTCATCGTCTCGCGGGTCTTGGTGTCGATGGTGGACCGGGTCAGGAACGTGAAGTTCGCACCGGGGTCGTGGAAGATCACTTCCTTGTAGTCGGGGTGGATGCCAGTCTTCATGAGGGTCCTTGATTGGGGTGAGCGATTGCCGACCGCTCACCAGGGGATGGGTCGCGCGCTGCCACGAAAGGGCCTGCCCTTCGCGGAAAGGCGCGGATTATCCGGATTCGGGCCAGTCGTGGCAAGAGGCGCGGGGGCGCTCCAGAGATCCGCAGCCCCTCCTTTCCGCGGGCGTAGCCCCCAGGGCTCAGCCCCGGCGCATCTGATCGAAGAAGTCCTGGTTGTTCTTGGTGAGCCGGAGCTTGTCGACGAGGAATTCGGTCGCCTCCAGTTCATCCATGGGGTAGAGCAGCTTCCGCAGCACCCAGATCTTCTGCAGGATCTCCTGCCGGATCAGCAGTTCTTCGCGGCGGGTGCCCGAGCGGTTCACGTTGATGGCCGGGTAGATCCGCTTCTCGGCCATGCGACGGTCGAGGTGGATCTCCATGTTGCCCGTGCCCTTGAATTCTTCGTAGATCACGTCGTCCATCCGGGAGCCGGTGTCGATCAGTGCCGTGGCAATGATCGTCAGCGAGCCACCTTCCTCGACATTGCGGGCAGCGCCGAAGAAGCGCTTCGGCCGTTGCAGGGCGTTGGAATCCACCCCGCCCGTCAGCACCTTGCCCGATGCCGGCACCACCGTGTTGTAGGCACGTGCCAGCCGGGTGATCGAGTCCAGCAGGATGACGACATCCTTCTTGTGCTCGACGAGACGCTTGGCCTTCTCGAGCACCATTTCAGCGACCTGCACATGACGCGTGGCCGGTTCGTCGAAGGTCGACGACACGACCTCACCACGCACGGACCGTTGCATCTCGGTCACTTCCTCGGGGCGTTCGTCGATCAGCAGCACGATCAGGTACACGTCCGGGTAGTTGGACATGATCGAATGCGCGATGTGCTGGAGCATCACCGTCTTGCCGCTCTTCGGACTGGCCACCAGCAGACCCCGCTGACCCTTGCCGATGGGCGCGATGATGTCGACGATGCGGCCCGTCAGGTTCTCCTCGGATTTGATGTCGCGTTCGAGCGCGAATTGCTCCGTCGGGAACAGCGGGGTCAGGTTCTCGAAGAGGATCTTGTGCTTCGCGTTCTCCGGCGGTTCGCCATTGACCCGATCCACCTTGACCAGTGCGAAGTAGCGTTCACCGTCCTTCGGCGTGCGGATCTCGCCCTGGATGGAATCGCCGGTGTGCAGATTGAAGCGCCGGATCTGTGACGGGCTGACGTAGATGTCGTCGGGGCCTGCGAGATACGACGTGTCCGGCGAGCGCAGGAAGCCGAAACCGTCGGGCAGCACCTCGAGCGTCCCGTCACCGTAGATGCTGTCCCCGCGCTTCGCCGTGTTCTTCAGCAGCGCGAAGATCAGATCCTGCTTGCGCAACCGGTTCGCGTTCTCGATCTCGTGGGCCTGGGCCATTTCCACGAGTTCCGTCACGTGCATCTGCTTCAGGTCGGACAGATGCATGGCGGGCCCGCCGCCACCGCCATTGCGCGGGGCCTGGATGTCCTGCTGCTGCTTCTGCTGTTGCTGACGGTGGTGCTTCGAGGAGGGGCGGTGGGGACTGTTCCGCTGCTGGGAGTTGCCCTTGGACTCTTTGGGACTGGCAACGTTGCCGTTCTCTTCGGGCGGTGGGGGCGTCTCCGGAAGCTCGCTCGGGACGCTGATCGAGGACTCAGATGACACTGTCGATGAAGGCCTTCAATTGGGATTTGGGGACTGCGCCGACCTTCTGGGCTTCGAGATTGCCGTTCTTGAAGATCTGGAGCGTGGGGATGCCCTTGATGCCGAACTTGCGAGGCGTGGATTCGTTGTCGTCGATGTTGATCTTCGCGACCTTGAGACGGCCGGCATATTCGGCGGCCAACTCGTCCAGAACCGGGGCAATCGTCTTGCACGGGCCGCACCACTCGGCCCAGAAGTCGACCAGGACGGGAGTGTCCGCCTGAAGCACTTCAGTGTCGAAGGTGTCGTCCGTCACATGCTGGATGTGCTCACTACTCATCGGCTGGAATCTCGGGAACTTGAACGGGATGCGGCAGGAACCGGCGCTCCGGACGGAGCACGCGGGAGAGGTAGGCTCAATCCTAGCCCAAATTCGAAGCCGTTGAAAAGGCACATCGCGTTACAATCGCGACCCTCACTGGGCATCCGCTCGGCATTCCCGCTCCCGCCGGGGCGCAAGAAGCGGACCCGTCTTCCGTGAACTCTGGACGCTCCGAATATGGCCTACGTAGTGACTGAAAGCTGCATCCGATGCAAGTACACCGACTGCGTGGACGTCTGTCCCGTGGACTGTTTCCGGGAGGGCCCCAATTTCCTGGTGATCGACCCGGACGAATGCATCGACTGCACGCTTTGTGTCGCGGAATGCCCGGTGGAAGCCATCTACGCGGAGGACGACCTCCCGGCGAACCAGCGCGATTTCATCGAGATCAATCGCGAGTTGTCGAAGGTCTGGGAGCCCATCATCGAGAAGAAGGACGAGCTTCCCGACGCTGACGACTGGAAGGACCGCAAGGACAAGCGGCAGTATCTCGAGAAGTAGGCGCCCGTCCCGGGAGGGTGTCCTGTCATCGGCCCTCCCGCGGTTCCTGACATGGTTGCCGGCGCAGCTTCCGTTCCGAGTCGCGAGCGCCTGCCGCGCGGCGGTTTTCTCTCTGCCGTCGCCAGGCGCCTGGTCGACCGGCATCCGTCCGCGCTGCCCGATCTCTCCGCCATCACGATCGTCCTGCCGTCGCTGACGGCTGCAGGCGACTTCGCCCGCGCGCTTTCGGCAGCCGCGAATCGTGATGCCCTGCTTCTGCCCGACATCACGACCTTTGCCGCCCTGGCCGCCTCCTCCCGCGGCGTCGGCGACGCACAACTCTCCCCGGTGCGCCGCGAATTGTTGTTGTACGGAGTGCTGCGTGAACATCGGTTCGTCGAACGCGCCGCGCTGTGGCAGGCGACCCGCGAACTGAGCCGGCTTGCCGACGACCTCTCCGCGTGGCGTCTTGCGCCCGGCATGCGCGAGGAAGAGTTCTCGACGCGATTCGGCGCCGGCTACGGCACCGCGGTCACGGCGCATCTGCAGTTCGAAGCGCGCGTCGCTCACGAGGCTTGGCGCCAGCTCGGCGGTGAAGCGACACGATCCCCCTACAGCGTCGGCTTGATGGCTGCCGCGTCGGCAGCCCGTGGCGAGCTCTGGGTCGTCGACCCGGATGAGGTGAGGCTTGTCGAGTCCGAGTTCCTGACGGCCTGGTCGCAGCGACAACCCGTGTACGTCGTCGATGCGGATGCTTCACTCGATGATTCGTCATTCGCGCGATTGCTATGCGCTGCCTGGCCCGACGGCGCTGCCGAAGCGCTCCGGCAGCGTGCCCGGGACTATCGGGATGCCTGTCCGGCCGGCGACTCCCGTGCCCGCGTCACCTGCTACGGCGCACGCACGCTCGAGGACGAGGCCGCAGTCGCTGCGCTGCGCATCCGGGGGTGGATCGCGGAAGGATGGCAACGCATCGCCATCGTCGCGCTGGACCGGCTCGTTGCGCGACGATTGCGGGCCTTGCTCGAGCGCGCCGGCATCCTCGTCCAGGACGACACGGGCTGGGCACTTTCCACGGTCGCGGCCAGCACCGTCATCGCGCGCTGGCTCGACTGCATCCCCGCCGGCTTCCAGATCTGGGACCTGCTCGACCTGCTGAAGAGTCCGTACCTCTTCTCGGACGCGGACCCGCAGCATCGTCGACGGTGTGCCTGGGGTGTCGAACAGGCTTCCCGCGCACGGAATGTCCACGCCGGACTCGCCAGTGTCCGCGATGCCGTGAACGGGCGTGCGGAGGCCGACCTGGTCTGCGGTGCCATCGATCGCATCGCCGCCGCGGCGGCCGCATTCGGCAGCGATCATCGCTCCGCGGGTGCCTGGCTCTCCGCACTGCGCGCCTCGCTCGAACAGCTCGGCGTCACGCCGGGACTGCAGAAGGACGCGGCGGGCCGCGAGGTCCTCGTCCGGCTCGATCAGCTCGCGCAGGAGTGCCGCGGCGACACGCTCGCCCTGGGCTTCGACGAGTGGCGGCCCTGGCTCGATGCGGCGTTCGAATCGGCGCTGTTTCGGGATCGCGACATCCGGAGCCCGGTCGTACTGACACACCTGGGCGGTGTCCGGCTGCGCGCCTTCGATGCGGTGATCCTGCTGGGCGCGTCGTCGGACCAGCTCCCGTCGCATCCCCGCCCGGGGCTCTTCTTGAACGAGTCGGTGCGGTCGCAGCTCGGACTGCCGACCCACGCGCACCGGGTCCGCCGCGATCTCGAGGACTTGAAGGCCGCCCTACTGGCATCCGATCGCACGTTCATCACGTGGCGCGCGCGCCGGGACGGCGAACCGGCCGCGATGGGTGCGTGGCTCGAAATCCTCGATGCCTTTCACGAGGAGGTGTACGGCCATGGCCTGCGCGACGATACCTGGGGATCGCTCGCCGCGGCCGGCAGCCTCTCATCGCCGACGGGCGGAGTGCTGCCGGCGCCGTCGCGGCAGCCGGCGCCCGTCGTGCGCGAACGGCTTCCGGAACGCGTCTCCGTCAGCGCATGGGCCAGTCTCGTCGATTGTCCCTATCGATTTCACGCGCGCCATGTCCTCGCGCTGAACGATCTCGACGAAATCTCCGAGTCGATCGACAAGCGCGATCACGGGGATCTGGTCCATCGCATCCTGCTGCGGTTTCATCGCCGCTTGCCGGTGGTGTCCGAGCATCCATCGGCCGTCGCGGAAGCGACCCTCCGCCAGATCACGGACGAGATGTTCGAGCCCCTGTCGAGGCGCGATGGCTTTGCAAGGGCCTGGGCCAGCCGATGGCGACGTCTGATCCCGCTGTACGTCGCCCTCCAGCGGGATCGCGAGGCGGCGGGCTGGCGCTGGAGTGAGGGCGAAGTCGTCCGGACGCGCGAGATCCCTGTCCCGGGCAGCGGTCGCGTGGTGCTGCACGGACGCCTCGATCGGCTCGACCGGCAGGGGGGAGAAGGTGATGCGGTGCTGTCGGTGCTCGACTACAAGACCCAGAGCCGCCAGGCCCTCCAGGCACGGCTCAAGCGGGGAGAGGACGTGCAGCTCTCCTGCTATGCCGTCCTCGAACCCCGGGCCCGGGAGGCGGCATTCCTCAGTCTCGATGCCGGCGAGGTCGCGATGGTCGTCGTGCCGGACGACCTCGGCGCCGTCGCAGCCGCGGAGTTCGATCGGTTGTCGGCCGTGTTCGCGGCCGTCCGCCAGGGGGCGCCTCTCGTGGCGAACGGGGACGATACCGCGTGCCGGCATTGCGAGATGCGCGCGATCTGCCGTCGCGATCATTGGAGCGATCGGTGAGCGCGCCGCTCAACGAGATCGCCCTCGATCCGCGTGCCAACGTGGTGGTCGAGGCGTGCGCGGGATCCGGCAAGACCTGGTTGCTCGTGTCGCGCATCGTGCGGCTCCTGCTGGACGGCGTGCCGCCATCCTCGATCCTGGCGATCACGTTCACGCGCAAGGCCGCCCGGGAAATGGCCTGGCGCCTGGAACAGGGGCTGCGTCTGCTGGCGCGCGGTGACGATGCCGACGTGGCGACGTTCCTGCGTGACCGCGAGATTCCGGAAGCGATGGTGCCGTCGGTCGTGCCTCGCGCGCGCACGCTGATGGAGACCGTTCTGAATGCGCGGCCGGGCATCACGATCAGCACTTTCCACAGCTGGTTTCTCGAACTGCTCCAGCGTGCGCCGATCGAGCAGTCGCTGGGCGCGTTGTCGCTGGCCGAGTCGACGTCCCAGCTGATGGACGAGACGTGGCGCGACTTCGCAGCGCGCCTCGCGAGCGGCGCCGACACGCGTCTCGTCGAAGCGTTCGACCTGCTCGTGTCCCGATATGAGCTCGCCGGGACCCGCAGTCTGTTGACGCGTTTCGTGTCGTACCGGGCGGAATGGTGGGCCTACACGACCGGTCGCGACGATCCCGTCGCCTGGTCGCTAGACCAACTGGTGCGCGAGATGGCCGTGCCGCCGACGGTCGATGCGATAGCGGCCTTTGCAGACGACGCGTCGTTGCGGGACGACATCCGGCAGTTCGCCGATCTGCTGGAGCGCAACGGGACGAAGACCGACGCCGCGTTCTCGCAGTCGCTACGTCGCGCGCTCGAGCACCGGGATGTCGACGCGATGCCCGTATTCGAGTCACTTCGGGACAGCGTACTGAAGGCCGATGGCGCATCCCGGGAGCGCAAGCCCACGGGAGCAGGGGAGAAGCGCCTGGGTGCCGAAGGCCAGGCACGTCTGATCGCGCTGCACGACGCGCTGTCCCTCCGCGTCCGGTCCGTCCTCGCCGTGCTTCGCGACCAGGCGATGTACCGGGTCAACGAGGCCGTGTTCGTGTGCGGGACCCGGCTCGTCGACACACTCCAGTCGCTGAAGCGCGTCCGCGGCGTGCTCGATTTCACGGACGTGGAATGGACGCTGTCGACGCTGCTCACGCGGTCGGACGATGCGGCCTACATGCTCCACCGCATGGATGCGCGCTATCGCCACATCCTGGTCGACGAGTTCCAGGACACCAATCCCCTGCAGTGGCGCGCACTGCTGGCATGGATCGAGGCTTCCGCGGACGCCGGAGACCCGCCCCGCATCTTCCTCGTCGGGGATCCGAAGCAGTCCATCTACCGGTTCCGTCGGGCCGAGGCGCGACTGTTCCGCCGCGCTGCCGACTACCTCGAGGAGCGTTACGACGCACGCCGGTTCAGTCAGGACGAGTCGAGGCGTTGCGCCGCGCCGATCCTCGAGATCGTGAACCGCGTGTTCCTGAATGAGCCGACATTCGACGGCTTTCGCGCACACGCGGCGCACGGTGTGTCGCTGCCGGGACGGGTGGAGGTGCTGCCCATGTATCGCGCCGCGGCGACGGACGATGTTTCGAATGCGGTCATCGTCGGCCTTCGCAATCCGCTGATCACGGCGCGTGCCGATCCGGAGCTTCGTGGTCGGCAGCTCGAAGCTGTCCGTGTCGCGGAGCAGATCGGCCGCCTCGTCGGGCATTGGCGGATCCGGGACGGCAGCGGCGATCGACCCGCGCACTTCGGTGACGTGATGATCCTGGCGCGCGCCCGGACCCATCTGCTGGTGTTCGAGTCGGCGCTCCGCGACGCCGGCATCCCGTACGCCACGGCCCGGCACGGCGGGCTGTTGCAGCGGCTCGAGACCGAGGATCTGCAGTCGCTGCTCCGTTTTCTGGCCACTCCGTTCTCGGATCTGGACCTGGCGCGCGCGCTGCGGTCGCCCATGTTCTCGTGCGAGGACGACGATCTCATGCGGCTCGCGTCGACGGGGGACGGCACTTGGTGGGAGCGGCTGGGACGGTGTGCGGCCCAGGGCGCCGCGACGGCGAACCTGGCGCGGGCGCACACCTTGATCCGCGGATGGATCGACGCCCTGGACCATCTCCCCGTTCACGACTTGCTGGACCGCATCCATCACGAGGCAGACGTCGTCGCCCGCTATCGCGCGGCCGTGCCGGTCGCGATGCGCGACGCGGTCACCGCGAACCTGCACGCCTTCGTCGAACTCGCGCTCGCACTCGACGCCGGCCGCTATCCGAGCCTGCCGCGATTCCTCGACGCGCTGCGCGAGCTCGAGGACGGCGATGCGGAAGAAGCGCCGGACGAAGGCATTCCCGAGGACGCCGGCGACACCGTCCGCATTCTCACGATCCATGGGGCCAAGGGCCTCGAAGCGCCGATCGTGTTCCTGATCGATGCCCACACGATGTCGCGTCCCGACAGCTATCACGCCCTGGTCGAGTGGCCGCCGGACGCCGATCGACCCACCCACTTCTCGATGCGGACCCGAAGCGAGGACGACTGCGACGCGCAGCGGGCGGTCTACGAGGAAGACCGGCGCCTCGCGGCCCGCGAGGAACTGAATGCGCTCTACGTGGCGATGACCCGCGCCAGGCAGTGCCTGTTCGTGAGCGGCAACGAGGGGGCACGCCGGTTGACGGCGCGCACGTGGTACCGGCGGGTCGAGGAGGCGATGGGGGCCTCCATCGATGAAGGCGGGGCTTGGGGCGACGACCTGTCCGCCCGGGCGGCGCAGCCGATTCCGGTCCCGGGCGACCGCGTCGCCGCGATCCCGGTCGACTGGCGGACGATGCGTCAGGTCGGTTCGCGCGGGAACGCCTTCAGCACACCCGAGACCGAGCGGGGCGAACGTGTGCACGTGCTGCTGCAGCGCCTCGCGCCGCCGGCGGTCGAATCCGATCTGGAAGATTTGAGGGAGCGGCTCTGCATCCCGGCTGACGTCTTCCAGGAGGATCTGTCGGCCGCCCGCTCGATACTGGATCATCCGGCTCTTGCGAAGTTCTTCGATCCGTCGCGCTATCTCTCGGCGCGGAGCGAGGTCCCTTGCGTGGGGGCGGCCGGCGAACTTCGGCGCATGGATCGGGTGGTCGAGTTCGCCGACGAGATCTGGGTGCTCGACTACAAGACGGGGGCAGCGCGCGAGGCGGATGGGCGGTATGCGGTGGCACCCGAGTACGTGGCGCAGATGCGCGACTACGCGGCCATCGCGAGGGCGCTCTGGCCCGGCAAGCGCATACGCACGGCCCTGATCCACGCGGGCGGGACGCTCGTCGAAGTCGACGACAGTTGAGATTGCCAGGGGCTATCATCGTGCCTCGCCCCTGCGATCCTGCGCGCACGCCATGACTTCCGTCACGCCCCGCACTCCGCCCTCCGTCGTGCTCCCCGCCGTCCGACGCATCGATGCGTCGCGACCGTTCCGGTGGCTGGCGCTCGGATGGGAGGACATGCTGGCGACACCGTGGCCGAGCCTGCTCCACGGCGTCATGGCCGCGATCGGGGGCTACGTGATCCTCGTTCTGGCGCTGCGCATCTGGCCGCTGCTGCCGGGTGCGTTCTCCGGATTCGTGCTGGTGGCGCCGATCCTGGCCACCGGGCTGTACGAGCTCAGTCGCGTTCGGGGCCAGGGCGGGCGACCCACCTTGCAGAGCGTCATCGACGCCTGGCGCCGGGGGACCCGCCCGCTCGTCTGGTTCGGGGGGATGCTTGCAGTGGCCGCCACCGCCTGGGTCCTGGTGTCGGCCGGCTTGTTCGTGGCCTTCGTCAACCAGCCGATCGACGGCGTGATCTCGTTCATCCGCTATGCGGTGGCCGTGCAGAGCGGTCACCTGTTTCTGATGTGGATCATGCTCGGCGGTCTGGGATGTGCGATCGTCTTCGCCGTGACCGCGATCTCACCGCCGCTGCTGCTGGAGCGTGATGTCGACCTGCGCAGCGCCGTGCTCGCGAGTGTTCGCGCGGTGGGCGACAACGCAGTGCCCATGGGGGTATGGGCCGTGATTCTCATGGTGGCGACGGCGTTCTCGCTGGCCACCCTGATGCTCGGTTTCGTCATCACGATTCCCGTGATCGGCCACGCCACCTGGCATGCCTACCGTGACCTGATCGACGCCGACGGCCTGCCGCTGCGCAGGCCCTGAAGGAGATTTCGCGCCGGATGGGCGGCTTCACGGAAGAACAGGTCTCGGAGTTCAGTCTGACCTTCGGTCTGACCGGCTTCATCCTGTTCATGCTCTTCATCATCTGGAATCTGGCGAAGGAATCGCAGGCCGGGCGCTTCGGCACCTTCGTGCTGTTCTTCGTGCTCGCGTTCGGCATGCTCGGCTTCATTGCGAAGCAGGTCATGACTTGGCTCATGGGGCTCTGACGCCGCCCCTTCCGTCATTGTCAGTCCGATTCCGGGCCGATCCGGAAGAGCGTACGGTTGCCTTCGTCATGGTCGACGTCAAGGACTGCCCCCGATCGCGCATCCACCATCACCTCCCAGGTGGCGCCGTCGGACCGTTTCAGGGTGATCTCGTACCAGGCGCCGCCCTCGGGTGACATTTCGTATTCGATGGCGACAGGCCGGCCCGCCACCTCGGTCGCCGCAATCCGGACCGCTTCATCCCGCGACACGAGCGCCACGGCCCGAAATGACGGATCGTCGGCGGCGACGTCCCGCTCGATCCGGACGATCTCGCCGGTATCCGCATTGCATTCCACCTCCCAGCGCAAGCCGTCCGCCCGGGCGCGAACCTCGAACTCGTAGAAGGCCGCGCCCATCTTGAGTTCGCGCTCCACGGACAGGACCGTGGCGGGCATCGACCGCAGGAGCTTGGCGAGGCAGTGCTCGAGCGGAAACGCGGCCGGCGCAAACGGGAGGTCGTCGGGCAGGGCGGTCCCGCTCGATGCGAGCAGGGTCGCCAGCGCAGCCGAGCGAAGCGCCGTTCGCACGGGCTGCCTACTTGATGATCGCCTGGTACACGGCGGCATGTACGCGGGCCTCGATGTCCGGGACCCGCGGAATGAGTTGCCCGAGAAAGACGATGGACAGCTTCTCCTTCGGATCGATCCAGAACCGAGTGTTGAAGATGCCGGCCCACATGTATTCGCCCACCGACCCCGGTTCGTTCAGTCCGGCATCGGAACGGATGCCGAAGCCGAGCCCGAACTTGTCGCCCAGATTGCCGATCGCCGCCGGGCTGTACACGTCCCACACGCTCAGCGCGCCGATGGCGTTGGTGCGCATGAGGTCGACGGTCTTCGGTCCGAGCAGACGCTTCTCGTCGAGCTTGCCGCCGTTCACGAGCATCTGCGTGAAGCGCAGGTAGTCCCGCGCCGTGGACGAGAGCCCGCCGCCGCCCGAGAAGTAGGTCTTCGTCGCCGCATACGGCACCCCCGGCGAGAAGACGAGGCTGCCCCAGCGCGTTTCCGCGTCCGGCGCCTTCACGATGCCGCCCTTGCCGTCCGGGATGTACAGGGACGCGAGCCGCGGGCGCTGCTGCTCGGAGAGATAGAACTGCGTGTCCTTCATGCCGAGCGGATCGAAGATGCGCTCCTTGAAGAAGCGGTCGAGCGGCATGCCGGAGATGACTTCGACCAGGTAGCCCAGCACGTCGGTGTTCAGGCCGTATTCATAAGCGCTGCCGGGCTGGTGCACCAGGGGCTGCTTCGCCAGGGCCTTCACCACGTCGCCGATGCGTCCCTGTGTCGGGGTCAGGCCGTCGGATACCCCTGCGTCCTCATAGAGCTTCGCCACCGGCGTCTTGCCCCAGAACCGATAGCTGATGCCGGAAGTGTGGTTCAGCAGATCGAGCACCGTGATCTCGCGCCTGGCTGGCACGAGATCGAACTCCGTCTTCGGATCCCCGGGGGTGCGGGCGACCGCCACCTTGGGTTCCTTGAACTCGGGGATGTATCGGGAGACGGGGTCGGTCAGCAGAAGGCGACCTTCCTCGACCAGCATCATCACGGCGACGCTCGTGACCGGCTTGGTCATCGACGCGATACGGAAGATCGCGTCCTCGGGCATGGGCTTGCCGGTGTCGACGTCGAGCTTCCCGTAGCTCTTCAGGTAGACCACCTTGCCCTGGCGCATGACGCCGACGACGGCCCCGGCGAGTTGCTTGGCATCGATATAGGACTGCACTACGCCGTCGACCCGGGCGAGCCGGGACTCGGACATGCCGACCCGGGCGGCGACGTTGGCATCGGCCAGCGCCGGAGCGGCCGGCGCACCGACGAGTGACAAGGCAGTCAGGGTGGCGGCGCACAAGGCCGACAGGCGAGCGATCATGCCGAATCCTCCTCTTGTTCGTGGGCGACTCGGCGCACGCGGGACCGTCGGGCGACACCCATGCCGATCGCATGGACCGGATGTTACTGTCTGCGTGGAAGTCGTGAGCGCTCCGGTGGCGGAATTTCGCGCCGGATGCGATGCATTGCGATGGGAGGGATCGAAACCCGGGGACACCAGTCGTCTCCGAGCAGCGGCGCTCGGCGTGAGGGGGAGATCTCGTGCCGGGCGCCGTGGAACTTGCGGCTACGGCATCTGGATCTTGCCGCCGCGACCGCCGAGCCCGCCCCCTGCACCGGGTCCGCCGAAACCGCCACCTCCGAAACTTGCGCCGCCGGCACCGCCGGGCGGCAGCACGATCGACGAGGCCGCCTGGCGACGGAGTTCCTGCAGTTCGCGCATGGCGCGTTCCATCGCCTCCTTGGCGGCAGTCCCGTAGGCGGACACCGCCGCGGCGAGCGACTCACCCGGCAGTTCGAAGCTCAGGGGCAGCGCTCCCATGGACGTCATGATCTGCGCCTCGCCGACGTACTGCGGCGCGCGCGACGGATCGGGCAGGCCCGCGGTCGTGATCGGCTGGAGCACGCGGATCGTGCCCACGCGGCGGTCAGTGATGATCTCTTCGCGGAAGAGATCGCTTGCATTCATCTCCGCATCCATGCGGTCGTCGGGGGTGTCGGCCATGGTCGTATCGTCGCGTCGTGGGTGAGCAGAATTCCGTAAGACACGCGTCGCCCAGGGGGCGCCGCGTTCTGCACGGATCCATCGGATCGAAGTCTACCCGCCGGGCCGCGGGCGGGGAATCGACTCAGTCGCGGAAGTTCTCGTACTGCAGCGGGAAGTCCTTGATCGAGGACTTCACCAGCGCGATGGTCGACTGCAATTCGTCGCGCTTCGCCCCGGACACCCGGACGGCATCGCCCTGGATCGACGCCGAGACCTTCAGCTTGCTGTCTTTCACGAGCTTGACGATCTTCTTGGCGAGTTCGGTGGAGACCCCGGTGCGGACCGTGATGACCTGCTTCACCTTGCCGCCGCTGATCTTCTCCGATTCGCCGGTCTCCAGGCAGCGGATGTCGACATTGCGCTTGGCGAGTTTGGTCGTCAGTACGTCGCGCACCTGGCTCAGCTTGAAGTCGTCGTCCGCGAAGACCGTGAGCACCTTCTCGGCCTGTTCGACCCGCGCGTCGGAGCCCTTGAAGTCGAAGCGGTTGGTGACTTCCTTGTTGGTCTGGTCGACGGCGTTGCGCACCTCGACCTCGTTGACGTCGGAAACGATATCGAACGAAGGCATGTCCGGATTCCCCTGAAGGCGATGCGGGTCAGGCTGCGGGCTTCAATGCAACGGTATAGCTCTCGATCGGTCCGCCGGTGCCGTCGTCGAACTCGATCGCCGCTTCGACCGCGTGGCGGGCGGCGGCTGCCGCATCGAATTCCGGGCGTTCGTAGGCGGAGAACAGCGCGCCCAGCGCATAGTCGCTGCCGCTGCCATAGGCGTAGAAGCGGGAAAAGGCCTGCACCGTGCGGTGCCCCGACACGCCGAAGATGCCGTGGGGATTGGCGATGAGCACGTCGACGCGCGTCGATTCGATCGCATCCTCCTTGTCCTCCTCGGATTGCAGGAAGTAGTGTTCCTTGAAGTCGGCGTGCATGCGGTTCCAGACCTTGAATATCTGCGCAACGCTGTCCAGTTCCGGGGGCGTGTCGAAGCCGGCGAAATAGTCCGGCACGATGTGCTTGAAGGTCGCGTTGCCGGTGATCGCGATGAAGCTGTCGCCGACACGAATGATCTTCTCGTGGTTGACGACGTACTTCGCCGATTCCTTCACCGGCCCCCACTTCGTCAGCGTGTCTGCCGCGATGGCGGCGATGCCATTCTTGCGGACGACGGCGATGGTGGTCACGGGCGGTCCGCCGCTCAGCCGAAGTGGCAGACGTAGTCGAGCATCTCGAGGGTCTCGATCTCGAATGACGCGTTCCCCGGGACGCTGAAGCGCTCGCCAGCACCGACGGCCGTCCAGTCGGCCGCGCCGGGCAGTTTCACGCGGCAGCGGCCCGCGTTGATCTCCATGATCTCCGGCGCGCCGGTGTTGAAGGTGAGCCTGCTCGGGAAGATCACGCCGACGCTCTTGCGGGTCCCGTCGGCGAACTGCACCGTGTGGCTCACGCACTTGCCGTCGAAGTAGACGTTGGCCTTCTTGACGACGGTCACGTTGTCGAACTTGTCCATGGCGGGTCTCCGGATCAGGCGCGCGAGCGGCGGCGGCTGCGGTTCGCGGCGATGCGCATGCGCAGCGCGTTCAGCTTGATGAAGCCGGCGGCATCGGCCTGGTTGTAGGCGCCGCCGTCGTCGTCGAAGGTGGCGATGCGCGGGTCGAACAGCGAATTCTTCGATTCGCGCCCGACGCACATGATCGTGCCCTTGTAGAGCTTCAGGCGGACCGTGCCGTTCACGTTCGACTGCGACGCGTCGATCAGGCCCTGCAGCAGCTGCCGCTCCGGACTGAACCAGTAGCCGTTGTAGATCATGCGGCCATACCGGGGCATCAGATCGTCCTTCAGCGCGACGACTTCGCGATCGAGCGTGATGGATTCCATGGCGCGGTGGGCCTTCAGCATGATCGTGCCCCCGGGCGTCTCGTAGCAGCCGCGGGATTTCATGCCGACGTAGCGGTTCTCGACCATGTCGAGCCGTCCGATGCCGTGCCTGCCGCCGATCGTGTTCAGCGCGATCAGCACCTTGGCCGGCGTCATGCGCTTGCCGTTCACGGCGACGATGTCGCCCTTCTCATAGGTGAGCTCGACGATCTCGGGCTTGCCGGGGGCCTTCTCCGGCGACACCGTGATGCGCCACATGGACTCCTCGGGCGCGAAGTTCGGATCCTCCAGGATGCCGCCCTCGTAGGAGATGTGCAGCAGGTTGGCGTCCATGGAGTAGGGGGCGCCGCCCTTGCGCTTCTTGAAGTCGACCGGGATGCCGTGCGTGTCGGCGTAGGCCAGCAGCTTTTCGCGCGACAGGAGATCCCACTCGCGCCACGGGGCGATGACCTTCACGTTCGGCATCAGCGCGTAGGCGCCCAGTTCGAACCGGACCTGATCGTTGCCCTTGCCGGTGGCGCCGTGGGAGATCGTGTCGGCGCCGACCTGTCGCGCCACTTCGATCATGCGCTTGGCGATCAGCGGCCGGGCGATCGACGTGCCGAGCAGGTACTCCCCCTCGTACACGGTGTTCGCGCGGAACATCGGAAACACGAAATCGCGCACGAACTCCTCGCGCAGATCCTCGATGAAGATGTTCTGCTTCTTGATGCCGAGCTGGATCGCCTTCTTGCGCGCCGGCTCCACTTCCTCGCCTTGCCCGATGTCGGCCGTGAAGGTCACGACTTCGCACTGGTAGACGTCCTGCAGCCACTTGAGGATGACCGAGGTATCCAGCCCGCCCGAATAGGCGAGTACGACTTTCTTGGGGGCGCTCATGGGGGTTGGGGTTCGCGTGAAAGGATGGGGAATCGTGAACGGACGCCGTCGGAGCGTTCCGTCCGGGTTTCTGGATCAGGTCCTGTTGGGGTCACCGGGTGCGTCGTCGCGCTGGTACTCGCCGTCGACCCACTGGCCGCGGAGCACCCGGCCTTCCGGCGTGCGGTAGGTGCCGAAGCCGTGCGGCTTGCCGTTCTTCCACGCCCCCTTGTAGATGCTGCCGTCGGGGGCGTAGTAGGTGCCTTCGCCTTCCTGCTTGCTGCGTGACCAGGTGCCTTCGTAGCGTCCGCCGTCGAGCATGACCTGCGTGCCCTCGCCGTCCGCATACCCGCGTCGCATCTCGCCTTCGTACTTCTCGTCGGCGATGCCGGACAGGAACCATTGCAGGACGCCCTTGCCGTCCACGTAGCCGTCCTTGCAGCCGCCGGTCCAGGTGACCGTCTCTTCGGCGCGGGGAAAGGGATTGATCACGCGGCAACCGTTCTGGTCGGGCAGCGTCTTCTCGTCGTCGTCCGCGGCGGAGGCACCCAGCGACAGGCCCAGCATGAGGATGGCGGTGGCGGTTCGAATGAGGGGGGTGATTCGCATGGGCGTCTCCAAGAGTCGAGGGGGCGGTCGGCGTCAGACTTCGACACGTCCCAGGAGCAAGTATTCCAGCAGGGCCTTCTGGGTGTGCATCCGGTTGCCCGCCTCGTCCCACACCACGCTCTGCGGGCCGTCGATGACCTCGGCGGCCACTTCCTCGCCACGATGTGCCGGCAGGCAGTGCATGAAGACGGCGTCCGGCCGGGCGGCGCGCATCATGTCGGCGTCGACCTGCCAGTCCTGGAAGTCCCGCAGGCGCTCCTCGTTCTCGGCCTCGAAGCCCATGCTCGTCCACACGTCCGTGGTGACCAGATCTGCGTTGCGGGCGGCTTCCATCGGGTCGCTGAACTGCTCGTAGTGATCCGTGCCGTAGAGGCCGGCGCGCTCGGGCTCGACTTCGTAGCCGGGCGGCGTCGATACGTGAACGTTGAAATCCAGTGCTTCCGCCGCCTGCAGCCAGGTGTTGCACACGTTGTTCGAATCGCCGATCCAGGCCACCGTCTTGCCCCGGATCGATCCGCGATGTTCCACGAAGGTGTAGATGTCGGCGAGGATCTGGCAGGGGTGATACTCGTTCGTCAGGCCGTTGATGACCGGCACCCGGGAGTTCCGGGCGAAGCGTTCGATGATCTCCTGCTCGAAGGTGCGGATCATCACGATGTCGCACATGCGCGAGATCACCTGCGCAGCGTCCTCCACCGGCTCGCCGCGACCGAGCTGCGTGTCTCTCGTGTTGAGGTAGATCGCGGTGCCGCCGAGCTGCGACATGCCGGCCTCGAAGGACAGCCGGGTCCGCGTGGACGCCTTCTCGAAGATCATCACGAGCGTGCGGTCCTGCAAGGGCCAATGGCGTTGGTAGCGCTGGAACCGGTCCTTGATGATCCGGGTGCGATCGAACAGGTACGCGATCTCATCCGGCGAGAGGTCCTTGAACTGGAGGAAGTGCTTGGGGGGTATCGGCATGATGCGGACCGACCCGGCCGACGTCAGCCGGCCAGGGTCGCGGGTTCCGGGTGGCGCACGAAGGCGCGAATGAGATCGGTCAACCGGTCAACGAGGAACTCGGCTTCCGGCGATTGCATGACCAGCGGCGGCAGCAGGCGGATGACGTTGTCCGCAGTGACGTTGATCAGTAGTCCGGCATCGAGACCCTGCTGCACGATGTCGCCGCAGGGACGGTCGAGTTCGATGCCGATCATGAGTCCCATGCCGCGGATATCCCGGACGGCGGACACGCCGACCAGGCGGGTCGTGAGGCGAGCGCGAATCAGCTTGCCGATGCGACCGGCGTTCTCGAGCAGCCCTTCCGCGTCGATCGCGTTCAGGGTGGCCTGCGCCGCGGCGCAGGCCAGCGGATTGCCACCGAAGGTCGAGCCATGCTTCCCGGGCGTGAAGACCGTCGCCGCGTCACCGCGTGCCAGGCATGCGCCGATGGGTACGCCGTTGCCGAGACCCTTGGCCAGCGTCATCACGTCCGGCGCCACGCCGGTCCACTGATGCGCAAACCAGCGGCCCGTGCGCGCCATGCCGGTCTGCACTTCGTCGAGCATCAGCAACCAGCCGTGGCGGTCGCACAGTGCCCGCAGGTAGGGCAGGTACCCGTCGTCCGGGACTTGGACGCCGCCCTCGCCCTGAATCGGTTCGACCAGCACGGCCACGACGTTCGGGTTGTGCGCCGCGACCTGCTCGATGACGGCTCGGTCGTTGTACGGCACACGCGCGAAACCGGTCAGGAGCGGTTCGAATCCGGCCTGCACCTTGCGGCTGCCGGTCGCGGAAAGCGTGGCCAGGGTCCGCCCGTGGAACGCCTTCTCCATCACGATGATGGCGGGCTGCTCGATGCCGCGGTGATGGCCGTGCAGCCGCGCGAGCTTGATGGCCGCCTCGTTGGCTTCGCAGCCGGAGTTGCAGAAGAATGCGGCGTCCATGCCGGCCAGGGCGCACAAGGTCTCCGCCAAGCGCTCCTGCTCGGGGATGCCATAGAGATTCGACGCGTGGATGATGCGGCCCGCCTGGTCGGCGATCGCACGCACCACGGCGGGGTGGGCGTGCCCGAGCCCCGAGACGGCGATGCCGCTCAGTCCGTCGAGATACCGCTTTCCGTGGACGTCCCAGACCCAGACCCCCTCTCCGTGCGAGAAGGCGACGGGCTGGCGCCCATATGTATTCATGACGTGCGTCATGGCTCTCCGGAAAAACGAACACGGCGGCCCGGGAGCCGCCGTGTTCGCCTGTCGATCAGGCCACTATTTTCCCGATTCCTCCGTGCGGCGCAAGGGCGGGTCGGGGAGGGCAGAAAAACAAAACGCCGCCCGGGACATGCCGAGGCGGCGCTGGTGCGAGTGACGTCGCGGTGGTCGGTCAGGCCATCGCCTTGACGGCGCTGGCGAGGCGACTCTTGTACCGGGAGGCCGTGTTCGCGTGGAAGATGCCCTTGCCGGTGATGGCGTCGATCGTGGACTGGGCTTCGCGGAACACGGTCTGGGCAGCCGCCTTGTCGCCGGCCTCGATGGCCTTGCGCACTTTCTTCATGGCGCTGCGCATCTCCGTCCGCTGACTGGCGTTCTGCTGGCGGCGCGTTTCGTTCTGGCGCGCGCGCTTGCGGGCTTGTGCCGAGTTGGCCATGGCTTCGAGATCCTTGGGGAATTCGGGAAAAGTGGGCGATACTAGCGGCCTTTTCGGGCAGACGCAACCCGGCCGGCGCGCTTCGTCGGACTGCCAGCGCCGCGCCCCGGAACCCCGCCGAGCCGTTCCCGCGTGAATCTACTGAAGGCGCTGGCCACCGTCAGCAGCATGACCCTGTTGTCCCGCATCCTGGGATTCGTCCGGGATGCCGCCATTGCACGCGCTTTCGGCGCCGGCATGGCCACCGACGCCTTCTTCGTGGCCTTCAAGCTGCCCAATCTGCTGCGGCGGATATTCGCGGAAGGCGCCTTCTCACAGGCCTTCGTCCCGGTACTGGCGGAGTACAAGAACCGCCGCGGGCAGGAAGCGACGAAGCACCTCGTGGATCACGTCGCGACGCTGCTGGCGCTCGCGTTGTTCGCGGTCACTCTCGTGGGCGTGCTGGCTGCGCCTGTCATCGTCTATGTCAGCGCCCCCGGCTTCGCGAAGCAGGCGGACAAGTTCGGCCTGACGGTCCAGCTGCTGCGGGTGACCTTCCCCTACATCCTATTCATCTCGCTCTCGTCCCTGGCCGGCGCGATCCTGAACACGTGGAGCCGGTTCTCGGTCCCGGCGTTCACGCCCACCCTGTTGAACGTCTCGTTCATCCTGTTTGCCCTGTTCCTGGTTCCCTACTTCGATCCTCCGGTGATGGCCCTGGCGTGGGCGGTGTTCCTCGGCGGCCTGCTCCAGCTCGGCTATCAGGTCCCTCATCTTGCCCGGATCGGGATGCTTCCCCGCCTCCGTCTGGGTTGGGGCGACGAGGGCGTCTGGCGCATCCTGCGGCTGATGGGGCCGGCGATCTTCGGCGTGTCGATCGGGCAGATCTCCCTGCTCATCAACGGGATCTTCGCGTCGTTTCTCGGCAACGGGCGCGTTTCCTGGCTCTACTACGCCGACCGGCTGATGGAGTTTCCCACCGGCGTTCTCGGTGCGGCCCTCGGCACCATCCTGCTGCCCAGCCTGTCGAAGAGCCATGCGGACGGCACGTCGGACGAGTTCTCCCGCCTGCTGGACTGGGGTCTGAGGCTCACGCTCCTGCTCGCCGCGCCGGCGGCGGTCGCGCTCGCGATTCTGTCCGGTCCGCTCATTGCCACCCTGTTCCAGCACGGCGAGTTCGGCCCCACGGACGTCGAGATGACCCGCCAGGCACTCGTGGCCTACAGCGTCGGGTTGATCGGCCTGATTCTCGTGAAGGTGCTCGCCCCCGGTTTCTATGCCCGCCAGAACGTGAAGACCCCGGTCAAGATCGGCCTCGTGACCCTGGCGGCCACGCAGGGGATGAATCTCGCATTCGTGTATCCACTGCAACATGCCGGTCTGGCCCTGGCCATCGGGTTGGGCGCCTGCCTCAATGCCGGACTGCTCTACCGCAAGCTGCGCCAGTACGATGTCTATCACCCCTATCCGGGGTGGGGGGCCTTCCTCGCCAAACTCGTCATCGCCGTGACCGTGATGGGCTTGGTGCTCTGGCTGATGCTCGGTCCGGAAGCGTTCTGGACGACGCAGCGCGCCTGGATACGTGCCGGGCGCCTTGCCGCGCTCGTCGTCGGTGGCGCGGCCGTGTATTTCGCCATGCTGGCGCTGATGGGATTCCGGCCCCGGGACTTCCAGAAGCGGACCGCCGCGTGACGCGGCAGGCGCTGCCCCCCTTACAATTCTCACCCCCGCCTCCCTCGACGATCCAAGCCTCCCGCCCCATGCAAGTCCTCCGCGCGATTCCGCGACAAGCCGACGGCGCCATCGCCCTCACGATCGGGAACTTCGATGGTGTGCACCGCGGCCACGCCGCGATGGTGGCGAGGCTCATGGAAGCCGCACGTTCCCGCGGACTGCCGGCGGCCGTCATGACGTTCGAACCGCATCCGCGTGAATTCTTCTCACCGTCGGATGCACCCGCGCGGCTGTCACCGATCCGGGACAAGGTCGACTGCTTGCGGCAACTCGGTGTGGACCGCATCTACGTGTGTCACTTCGATGCGTCGTTCTCGGCGCAGGCGCCCGAGGATTTCGTGCGCGGCGTTCTCGGCGAGCGGATGGGCGTCCGCTGGCTGCTGGTCGGCGACGACTTCCGGTTCGGTGCGCGGCGCGCAGGCGACCTGGAGCTCCTGAAACGCGTGGGCAGCGACGTCGCGATGACGGTCGAGTGCATGCACACGGTCGAAGTGGACGGCACCCGGGCGTCGAGCACGGCCGTGCGAACGGCGCTCGCCGGCGGTGATCTCTCCGGCGCCGAGCGGCTCCTCGGTCGGCCCTACGCCATCACCGGCCGGGTGGTCGGTGGCGACCGCATCGGCCGCGAACTCGGATTTCCGACCGCCAACGTCCGCATGCATCTGAACCGTCCGCCGCTCATGGGCATCTTCGCAGTCGAAGTCCACGGGATCCAACCGGCGCCCATGATCGGTGCGGCGAGCCTCGGCGTGCGGCCGACGGTCACGGATGCCGGCAAGCCGGTCCTCGAAGTGTTCCTGCTCGACTTCTCCGGCGACCTGTACCGGCGCCGTGTCCGGATCGACTTCCTGCACAAGCTGCGCGACGAAGCCCGGTACCCGACGCTCGATGCACTGAAGGCGCAGATCGCGCTCGATGTCCGGGCGACGCGGGAGTTCTTCCTGCGTCGGCGCGTTGCCATCGCCACCCCCTTCTAGGTGCCGCTCGCCGGGACCCGACTCCTTCCACTCACGTTTCCGTCTTCCATGGCCGACTACAAGAACACGCTCAATCTTCCCGACACCCCGTTTCCGATGCGCGGAGACCTCGCCAAGCGCGAGCCCGGCTGGGTCAGGCAATGGCAGGAAAGCCGGCGATACGAGCGCATCCGCGAGGTGGCCGCCGGTCGGCCGAAGTTCGTCCTGCACGACGGTCCGCCCTACGCCAACGGCGACATCCACATGGGACACGCAGTCAACAAGGTGCTGAAGGACATCATCGTCAAGAGCAAGACGCTCGCAGGCTTCGATGCGCCCTACGTGCCGGGCTGGGACTGCCATGGTCTGCCGATCGAGCATCAGATCGAGAAGAAGCATGGCCGCGGCATGGAGCCCAACGCGTTCCGCAAACTCTGCCGCGACTTCGCCGCTTCACAGATCGCGCGCCAGAAGGCCGACTTCATCCGGCTCGGCGTGCTCGGCGACTGGGACAATCCCTACCTGACGATGGACTACCGGGCCGAGGCCGACATCATCCGGTCGCTGGCGCGCATCTACTCGCAGGGCTATCTGTATCAGGGGGCCAAGCCGGTTCACTGGTGCCTCGACTGCCGCTCCGCCCTCGCGGAGGCGGAGGTGGAGTACGAGGACCGCACGTCGCCGGCCATCGATGTCGCATTCCCCGCGAAGGATCCAATGGAACTCGCGCGGCCGTTCGGATTCACCCACCTGCCGCTGCCCGCCTACGCAGTGATCTGGACCACGACGCCGTGGACGCTCCCGGCCAACCAGGCGATCGCCGTGAACCCGGAGATCGACTACGCGCTGGTGCAGGGGCCCCGTTATTACCTGCTGCTGGCGGCCGATCTGGTCGACGCCTGCATGAAGCGGTACGGCGTGGAGGCGTACAAGATCGTCGGGACGGTGAAAGGCACGCAGCTCGAGCGGCTCGAGATCTGGCATCCGTTCCAGCCCCGCAAGGTGCCGATCATCCTCGGTGATCACGTGACGCTCGATGCCGGCACCGGGCTCGTCCACACGGCCCCCGCGCACGGCGTTGAAGACTTCCAGGTGGGTCAGAAGTACGACCTGCCGGTGGCCAACCCGGTCGGGCCGGACGGACGCTTCGACGAGGACATCAGCCTCGTCGGCGGTCAGACCGTCTGGGAGGGCAACCAGACGGTCATCGGCGTCCTCGAAGAGAAGACGCTGCTGCTCGCGAACGAGCCGATCCGCCACAGCTATCCGCATTGCTGGCGCCACAAGTCGCCGGTGATCTTCCGGGCCACGCATCAGTGGTTCATCGGAATGGAGCACCGGGGGCCGGATGGTCGCACGTTGCGTCAGGTGGCCGACGCCGCTGTCGCCGCAACGGAATTCTTTCCCGCATGGGGCCGCGCGCGGCTCGAGAGCATGATCGGCAATCGTCCCGATTGGTGCGTCTCCCGGCAGCGCAACTGGGGTGTCCCCATGGCGCTGGTGGTGCACAAGAAGACCGGCGAGCCCCATCCGCGCCAGCTCGAACTGATGGAGGCGGTGGCCCGGCGGGTGGAGGAAGGCGGCATCGAGGCCTGGTTCGCGCTCGACGTGCGGGAACTCATCGGCGATGAAGCCGAAACGTACGAGAAGATCCCGGACACGCTCGACGTGTGGTTCGATTCGGGCACGACGCATGTGAGCGTGCTCGATCGCCGCAGTCAGCTGACGAAGCCCGCCGACCTCTATCTGGAGGGCTCGGATCAACATCGCGGCTGGTTCCAGTCGTCGCTGCTCACCGGCTGTGCCATCGACGGTCGCGCGCCCTATCGGCAGCTCCTGACGCACGGCTTTCTCGTGGACCAGAACGGTCACAAGATGAGCAAGTCGGCCGGTAATGGCATCGACCCCCAGGAGGTTTCCAACAAGCTGGGCGCCGACATCCTGAGACTGTGGATCGGCTCGGCCGACTACTCCGGCGAGATCTCGTTGTCCGACGAGATCCTGAAGCGCGTCGTCGAAAGCTATCGCCGTCTCCGCAACACGCTTCGTTTCCTGCTGGCGAACGTCTCCGATTTCGACGCGGCCCGCGATGCGCTGCCGCCCGACCAATGGATGGAGATCGACCGGTACGCGCTGGCCCTCACGCGCGAACTGCAGGCATCGGTCACCGATGCCTATGCGCGCTACGAGTTCCACTCCGTCGTGCAGAGGCTGCAGACGTTCTGCTCCGAGACCCTGGGCGGCTTCTATCTCGACATCCTGAAGGACCGGCTGTACACGACCGGGGCGACCAGCGCGCCGCGCCGTGCCGCGCAGACGGTGCTCTGGCACATCACCCACAGCCTGCTGCGCCTCATGGCGCCGGTTCTGACCTTCACGGCCGAGGAGGCCTGGGCCATATTCCGCGGCGTGGCCGATGACAGCGTGCTCTTCCACACCTGGTACGAGTTGCCGGTCATCGATGACGAAGCCGCCCTCCTTGAGAAGTGGGAGACCTTGCGCGACGTGCGCGCGGACGTGTTGAAGCACATGGAGGAGGTGCGGGCGGACGGCGCGATCGGGTCGTCGCTGCAGGCCGAGGTTGCCGCGTCGCTGCACGGGCATCGCTACTCGGCGTGCCGGAGTCTCGGCGATGACCTTCGCTTCGTCTTCATCGCCTCGTCCGTCACCCTGTCAGAGGTCGATGCCGCCGACGCGGAGCACATCGAAGTCACGCCCAGCGCGCAGACGAAGTGCGGACGGTGCTGGCACTACCGCGCCGACGTGGGGCGCGACGCCGACCATCCCGAGCTGTGCGGCCGCTGCACGGCCAACCTCCACGGGACGGGGGAGTCGCGTGCGTTCGCTTGAAGCCGGCCGCTGGTTCGCGATCGCGATCGTGGTCGCGAGCCTCGACCAATGGAGCAAGCACGTGGTCCGTCAGGCCCTCGTGTACGGCGATGTCGTGCGGGTGACCGACTTCTTCGATCTGGTGCTGGTGTTCAACCCCGGTGCCGCGTTCAGCTTCCTGTCCTCCGCGTCGGGATGGCAACGGGAGTTGTTCGTCGGGATCGCGGTGGTTGCGTCGGTCTTCATGAGCTACCTGATCGTCAGGCACCGGACGCGGTTGTGGTTCGCCGGCGCGCTCGCGCTCATCCTCGGCGGAGCCGTCGGCAACGTGATCGATCGCGTCCGGCTGCACGCGGTGGTCGACTTCCTCCATTTCCACATCGACCAGTATTCCTGGCCGGCCTTCAATCTCGCGGATTCCGCCATCACGTGCGGTGCAGTGATGCTGATCCTCGACAGCCTGCTGGAACGGCGCACGCCATCCCGTTCCGCCCGGTCACCTTCACACGGAGAGTTGTGATCCCATGAGAATCCTGCTCGCGAATCCGCGCGGCTTCTGCGCCGGCGTCGATCGGGCCATCGAAATCGTCGAGCGAGCGCTCGCCATTCACGGCGCCCCCATCTACGTGCGCCACGAGGTCGTGCACAACCGGACGGTCGTGGATACGCTGCGCGCCAAGGGCGCGATCTTCGTCGACGAGTTCGCCGAGATTCCGACCGGCGCCACGGTGGTGTTCAGCGCGCACGGTGTTTCGCGCGCGGTCCGCGAGGAAGCCGACCGTCTCGGGTTGCGCGTGTTCGATGCCACGTGTCCGCTCGTGACCAAGGTGCATGTGGAGGTCGCCCGCATGCGCGAGCAGGGCCGCGAGGTGGTGATGATCGGGCATCGCGGGCATCCGGAAGTGGAGGGCACGATGGGGCAGTCGCCGACGGGCATCTACCTCGTCGAGACCGTTGCCGATGTGGCAGCGCTCGCGGTGAAGGACGAGTCGCGCCTGGCCTACGTCACGCAGACCACGCTGTCGGTCGACGACGCGCGACTGATCGTCGAGGCGCTGCGGCGCCGATTTCCATCGATCGTCGGACCGAAGAAGGACGACATCTGCTACGCAACGCAGAACCGCCAGGACGCGGTGAAGACGCTGGTGCAGACCGCCGAGGTCGTCGTCGTGGTCGGGTCCACGAACAGTTCGAACTCCAACCGGTTGCGCGAGGTGGCTCGGCTGTCCGGACGGGCGGCCTATCTGGTGGATACGGCGGACGAGATGAAGCGGGAGTGGTTCGACGGTTGCGGGGTCGTGGGCGTCACGGCAGGGGCATCGGCCCCGGAGCAGCTCGTCTGGCAGGTCGTCGACCGACTCCGGGGATGGGGGGGCGGGGAGGTCGAGGAATTGACCGGTGTCATCGAGGACGTCACGTTCCCGATCCCCAAGCCCCTCGCCGCCTGAACGATGCCGCGGGCCGGGCCGGCGCCCGGCCCGCGGATTCCACGCAGCGATTGCCGAGGGCTACTCGCTGCCCGTGTCCGGAATTTCGCGCCATGACAGCCGTCGACCCGACGCAGCGCTCGGACGGCTCTGGACGTTCTCCTTTACCGTACTTGCCGTGGACGTCCGGATCAGCGCCACGATCTGGCCCGACGGCAATCGGATCAGGACCGGGCGGCTGGCCAGGAATGATCCCAGCCGCTTGCCGGCGTTGGTCGCGCCGGAGATCCGGCCGCCGGTGGCGTAGTCGATGAAGTAGAGCCAGCTCGAGCCTCCGGGATTGCACGGATCCGTGCTGTTCGGGATGTTCGTCGTGAACACGATCGCGCCGCCCGACAGGACCGGATGGGTGACCAGGCGCTCTCCGGCGTCCGGCAAGTCGAGGTACCAGCCCCAGCCCGACGCGCTGGCGAAGTCCACGGCGTTGGTCGTGATGTCGAGCGTGCTGGTGGACTTGGTCACCGTCTGCGAGACCATGACCCCCCGGCCCGATATCTGCGGAGTGCTCGTGGACGTCGTGCTGAGGTCATCCCGGAGCGCGTAGAAGCTCATCGTGCGCGCCGACATCGAACCGGCGGGCGGCGTGGCGGTCGTCGGCACATCGGTGTCGCCCAGATACTGTCCCGCGCCCACGTAGATGACCCGCTTGTTCTGGATCATTCCGAGTTCGGGTTCCGTCGTGACCGGCTGGATATCACCGGTCGATGATCGCAGGCGGGCAAGCAGTCCCACGGTCCAGGAACTGGTCGTCGCGCCCGACAGGTCGAAGCGCCAGACGTTGCCCAGAAGGTCGCCGCCGTAGGCCGCCTCGATCGTCGGGTCCAGGTCCGGTCGCTGCGAGAACGCCGACAGGTGCGCCAGTCCGCTCGGCGCGGTGGTGGTCCCCGCACCCGTACTCAGTGTGGCGATGACCGAGCCGTCAGTCGGATTCAGGACGATCACTCGTCCGATGCCGTCTCCGCCGCTGGAGCCCGTGCCGGTGCCGTTGTTGTAGCCCGTGGTCACGAGCACGACCCAGCCGGCAGCGCGCGTTTTCACGACGAGCGGCTTGCCGTACGAGTAGCCGATGTTGGGCGTGACGGTTGCGCTCGTCGACGCGTTCGGGAATTCCCACAGCACCTTGCTGGCGACCGTGGTCTCCGTGGATGCCGTCGGTGTGGTGATGTCGAGCGCGTAGTAGCCGAATCCGCCCTTCCGCAGTCCTCCCACGAGAATCGTGTGCCAGTTGGGATCGGCGGGATCGGCCGGCACGGGATCGCCGGTCACGGAGAAATCGACGTCTCCGACGGTGGGTGTGCCGTCCACGTAGTACAGATGGCGGTACGAATACCGGTCCGACAAGGTGCGCAGGTTCGTGAACACGGCATTGGGAACGTACGACCACAGTTCCGCGCCCGTGGAGACGTCGAACGCGTGCAGCATCCCGTCGTTGGCGCCCTGGTACACGACCCCGGATCGGTTGGCGTACGTGGTCTTGAAGTCGAGGTAGCCGTCGTCGAAGTAGCTGAACTTCGGTCCGCGGACGACGACCGGTTCGCTGTTGACGATATCGCCCAGGATCGAGATGTCGTCCGGCGTGCGGTTGTTCGTGTAGACGTACTTCCCGTCGCTGATGACATAGCTGCCTGTCGCGGCATCGATGGTCGGTCGCGGTCCGCGGGTGCGGAACTTCTCCACTTCCAGGGAGCGGTCGCCCCGCAGGAAGTTGAGCACCAGTTCACCCGAGATCGTGACGCCGCTGACCGTTGCCGTCAGCGCCGCCTGCTGCGTGCTCGTCAGATTGCTCCACTCGAAGGGAATGCCATCCGAGCCGTCGTAGGTCGCGATCAGGCGGTTGCTCGGCGGACGGACTGCCAGCTGCTTCTGGGGAGAAGGCGACCACAGCGCCGTCGTGCTCACATCCCCCGTGCTGGTGCTGATCTCGTACTTGTTGAGGTCGCCGGACCACGGTCCGGAGTTGTAGCTCGAGGCATACGAGAAGTTGTCACCGGGAACCACGTTCGGGTTTGCCACGGCCACCGCTGCGCCCGATCCGCCCTTCGCGCCGACGCTGTTCACGATGTCCACGACCCCGGCACGCGTCTCCTCCGGCGAACTCGCCGACAGCATCAACCCGCGTCCGTTGAGCGTTGCGTGCCACAGTTCGTCGATTGCCGCGGGATGGCGGTCCTTGTACGACGTGCCCGAGTAGACGCTCGGCCAGCTCCAGGTGAGGGCCGTGTTGTAGGGGTTCTGATTGATCTGCGTGAGCGTCGTCGTGTCCGTGCGACCGAAGACCTCACCCTGCACCCCGAGGCCGAGGGCGTACGTGTTCATGTGCACGTAGTCGTTGCGGTCCGAGTCGGCGTTCTCGTTCCGGATCTCGATCGGAACCTGGCGCTTCGCCAGGTCGGAGCGCAGATTGTTCCTGTAGTAGTACATCGCCACGTCGCCCATCGTCTCGGACTCGCCGTCCGCGTAGGGCATTTGCGGCGTCACCGTCACCGTCGAGATCGCCGGGTCGGTCGGCGGCGTCGCGACCAGGCCCGCCGGCGTCGCCGTCGTGTAGTTCAAGGCAGTGTTGGTCGTGCTGTACTGCGTGGCGAAGCGATTCGTCGTGTTGCCGTCCTGATTGCCGTACGTCGAGGCGGGGCCCTCGGTCGTCGCGAAACCGTCCGTGATCACGAACGCGGCGTTCGACTGGCAGGCGGCCTGGACAGGCGCGCTCGCATCGGTCCGCTGGAACTGCTGCCCGGCGTATTCGATCGAGCGACGCGTCGGCGTGCCGCTGTTGCCCTTCGTGCGATACAGGTCGTTCAGGAGCCGCTTGGCGTTCAGGGTGTCCGACGCGTCGTCGAAGTCCCGCATTGTCACGTTGACGCGGTTGTTGAACAGGAAGTAGCCGGCTCGCAGGCCCGTCAGCTGGTCGAACGCCAGGCCAAGTGCGCCGTTCAGCATCATGTGGCGCTTGCGGTGGTAAGCGAACCAGTTGGCGAAGTTCGTCATCTCCTCCTGGTAGGTGCAGCTGGCGCCGGCACAATCGGTCCGGGTGCTGGCCTTCGTGTAGCTCGTTGTCGCCGATGAAATGGTGATGCGCTGCAGCCGTCGACCGTCGGGGCCGTAGGCTTCGTTGGCGCCGAGCGCCCCGGTCGCGGTGGACAGGATCCACACCACGGCCGGGTCGTACGCGATCTGCGCCTCCACGCGCTTCGGAAGCGCCGGCGCGCCGCTCGAGCCGACGGCCAACGTGCTGGTCACGCCGTAGGTTCCGGCGAAGTGGCAGTAGCTCGCCGTGTCGGCGGCAGCAGGCACGAGGCAGACATCGTCGGTCGCGGAACCGTTGGTCCAGGTTCCGCAGCCCGTCCCGTTCTGGGCGCAGATCCGGTAGCGCGAATTGGCCGGCATGATCATCCCCGAGTAGAGGATGAAGAGGTAACTGGCGGCTGCGGCATCCGTGGCGGGCTTCGGCACCGTCGTGGTCAGATTCATCGTCGACGCCGCACCGGACGTCGGGTAGATCGGATGGCTGCGGACGGCCGTATGCAAACCCGCCGTGCCATCGTAGTTGGGCAGGGTGAGGCTCGAGCCGCTCCCCGTGTTGTAGGGGCGCCACGGGTCGTAGTTGATGGCCGGGTTGTAGTACTGGGCGTTGTAGAGCGGACTGCGGGTCCAGCCGAATTCGCGGGTCGGTGCGATCGGGAACAGCCCGTCGCCGCCGTCGCTGTAGGAGCGCGTGTCGCAACTCCCGCCGCAGTAGCCGTTGGGGAAGAGGTACACATACTTCTTCCAGGTCGAATCCTGCACCCCGGAGAAATTGAAGTTGAGGGGGCCGGTGGGTGGGGTCGCGCTGAAGAAACCCGTGCCGCCGAGCGTCCCTGTCGGATCCGTCCCGCCGCCCTGCCACGTGTTTGCGGTGCTCGTGGCGCCGTAACCGATGAACGAGCGGCTCGCCGTGTTCCACCAGAGATTGCCGTCGTTGGTCGTGGCACCCTTGGTCGGCAGGAACTCGAAGTCCATGGAGCCCGAGTCATCCACCACCAGGATCATGTTCGGTTTCGCACGCCCCTTCGTGGCGAGCGGCACATCGGCCAGATCGGTGGCGGCGAGAGCCACCGGCACCATCTGCATCCAGACGATCGCATGGACCAGGGCGTAGGCGAGGGCGCGCTTGGCGCGGGAAGGCTTCAGTGACATGGCGGTTTTCCTTGCTGGCGCGCCTGCAATCACATCGTGATCACGGACTGGGAGTACACGATCGTGTTGCGCGGACCTTCCACGCGAATCGTGACGCGGTAAGCGACGCTCACCGGGTTGTTGCTCGGCGTGAGTTCACCCGCCTTGAAGCTCATGGTGGGGGCACCGGGGACGACGGCACATCGCGCTTCGATATCGGCGGCCGAGGACACGTTCTGGGAGCACAGGCGTTCGACGACCCACCGCACCGTGTTGCCCGAGATGGTGGTGCCTGGCAGGCCGGACCAGGTCACATCGGGCAGCCCGTCCGCCGGCGAGGTGTCTGCCAACACGGTCGGGTAATACTTGCCGGCGGTGGTCGTCGTCTCGCTGGTCGGCGAGGCGGCGAACCCGCTGGCGGCCGTGATGGCGCTGAATGCCGCCTCCACGCCGGTATCGACGGCATGCAGCGCACCCATTCGGAAGGCCATGTTCCCCGAGATCACGTTGCCCGTGTCCGTGGAGCGCACGAGCGCGATGCCGGCCAGGGTCATGGCCACCAGCACGATCAGGGAGATGACGAGAACGACGCCGGACTGGCGCTTGGGGAGGCGGGCGGGGGATCGCATCATGTCGGGGCTCATGAGAATTGCTGCCACATCACATTGCGCAGGGGAATGATCGTTTCGTACACGCGATAGCGGTAGTACTGCCAGTCGGGGTTGCCGGACAGGTCGATCGTCGGGGCCGGATTCGCGGTGGAGTCACGCCATGCGCAGGGGCCGTTGGCGTTCGTGCCGGAGGTATTGCTGCAAGTCACCGCGGCGCCGGTGATCTGGGCCTTTTCGCGCAGTTGGCTGCGGGCGACGACAGCCACGCGCAGTGCCTTCACCCGCCACTGATCGGTGGCCGACGGGGATGCCCAGCTTCCCGAAGCGTTGACCCAGCTCGAGATGTTCTGCGTGGCCGAGGTGGCGGAGATGCCGTATTGCGCCTGCAGATCCACGATGCCGTCGGCCAGGGCGACCGCTGATGCCCCGGCCGTCAGATCGCGGGATTGGAGTTGCCCCTTGAAATTGGAATCCAGCGCGATCTCGTAGATGACGCGCCGCATCTGTCCCATGTTCGCGACCACGGCGGGATACGTCGAGCGCTCGTTGTTGTAGCCGCCGGTCGGAAGCAGGGCCGCCAACGAAGCCAGGGGAGGATTCGCGGGCGTCGGCGTTCCCGATTCGACCTTGAGTCCCAGCACCCGGGGATTCTGCGGGTCCGTGCGGATGCCGCTCACCTGCAGGCGCGTGCAAGGCTGGGATGCGCGGCCTACCAGGATGTAGTCGCCGATCCGATAGGCCGTGTTGGACAGCGCGTTGTCGACGACCACCTCGGCGACCTTCCCGTTGAAGTTCACCTGGACCTGGGACGGTGTCGCGGCCACCGCCGACGAACTGTAGATGAGCGTGAGCGCGTCCGGCGCATTCGACGATCCGTCGGTGATCGACGCCGGCAGGAAGTTCGAGGCCGTGACCACGGCGCTCGACGACCACTGGCGGTAGCCCATGCAGATCGAGTTGCCGTTGTAGAACAGCCCGTAGCCGGCGAGCCGCATTTCGCGCTCGATCGTCGACAGCGCCATGAGACCGGCCTCCTGGGCGTCGTTGGTGACGGTGGTCGTGCGCTTCTGACCCTCGAAGGCCTGGAACGACTGGAACACGACGATCATGCCGATCAGCCCGATCACCATGCCGACCAGGATGTCGATCAGGCTGAATCCGCGCGCGAGCTTCGGTCGGGTGGAGAAGGTTGTCATGGCGGGCCGTCCGTCAGTTGGAGAGCTGCGAGGTGATTTCCATGTTGTGCGTGCCCGTCTTCGACTCCCAGCAGATCCGGACGGTGACCCGCCGCGTGGTGCTGTCCACGGTGATCGACTGTTTCGCGCTCGTCGCGGAGGGCAGCAGCGCCGACACGTTCGCCAGCCAAGCCAGCACGTTCGCATTGGTCGAGTCGCTGCCGGTGGGCGCGCAGACCGAGCCGGTGGGGCGGTGCGCGTACTGGCTGAAGTTCGCCCGATCGGCCCACATGAAGCCGATGACCTGGTTCGCCAGGAAACTGGCGTCGGCCCGGTACTTCGCTTCCGAACTGTTGCGGATCGACTGGGCCTGCAGGCCGATCAGGGCCAGGATGCCGAGCGAGAAGATCAGGATGGCGATCAGGGCTTCCAGCAACATCACGCCGGATTGCGGCCGTCTGCCGGAGTGGGGGCGTCGCGGACTCATCGATAGCTCCTAGCAGGACGAGACGTTGCCCGAGGACAGGGCCGGGTCGCACATGCGCACCGATCCGCCTGCGCTCACGGTCACGCGGAGGCAGCGCATGTCGCCTTCGCCGGCCGTGGTGATGCAACTGCTGCCACCCGAGTGGGACAGATCGAACGTGATGGCACTCGTCGGCGCCGGGCTGACGCGACCGTCGCCGACGAAGACTACCGTGCTCTGGGTGGCCGTCACCGTCACGCTGGCCGTGCCTTCTCCCGCGTCTCGAATCTGGAAGCTGTCCCAGCTCGACGACGTCCGGTTGAGGGCTTCGACCGCCCACCCGGATGCCGTGCTCGACATCAGGCGGAATCTGACGGGGCTGTTGCGACGCACGGCCTCGGATCGCGCCAGCTTCAAGCCGTTGTCGATGCCATCGGTCGCCGTCCGGATCTGGCTGTTGATCATCCAGTCGCGGAACGACGGGGCCGCGAGGGCGACGAGCACGCCCAGCACCACGAAGCCGATCAGGAATTCGATGAGCGTGACGCCCGACTGGGTACGCATGTCAGCAGTTGCTCGGCTTCTTGACCACCCAGCAGTTGCTCTGGGTACTCCATCCGGTGGGCACTGCCGTGGTGGCGCGGTTGCCCTGGTCGGTCAGGGTGTAGGTGAAGCCGCCGGTGCCGGCACTGCTGACGCCGGTGGCGCTCAAGGTGTAGGTCTGACCCGCGGTCGCACCCGCTGCGCAGGTGTAGGTGAAGTAGGTCGAAGTCGGCGCCGTGAACGTGGGCAGTCCGGTGGCCGTCGCGCCGCACCAGGCCGGGTAGCTCCGGTTGTCCTGGTAGTACTGCTCGAGGCGGGTCCGCGTCGCACCGAGCGTCGACTGAGCGTCCGTGAGCTTGCCCCGGATCACGTAGTCCCGATAGGACGGCAGGGCGATGGAGGCCAGGATCCCGACGATCGCCGTGGCGATCAGCAGTTCCAACAACGTGATACCGCGTTGGCGCTTCATGGGCGTTTTCTCCCTTTCTGATAGGTTCGCAGGGTAGGCGACTCGATCTGCCGTCGCCAGTCCGGGCTGACGAGTGGTCGGAAGTCCGGAATATTCGGTCACATGAGACGCCGCGCACGCGGCGATGCACCTCGAATTAGACAGAGTCCAATTCTTATCCTAGACTGCCTGCCATGAGAACGACGGATCAGGATCAAGGTGCCCCGGGGTACGCGCGCGACAACCTCGCCGCGGCCTTGCGTGAATTCGGCATCGGCCCCACGCATCAGCGGATCGAGATCGCTCACGCGCTCTTTTCCCGGATGAACCACCTGTCTGCGGACCAGGTGCTGGCCATCGTCAATGAACGGCACGCCGAGACCTCGAAAGCGACCGTCTACAACACCTTGAAGTTGTTCGTGGAGAAGGGGCTGGTGCGGGAGGTCATCGTCGATGCCTCGAAGGTCTTCTACGACCCCAACACCCGCCCTCACCATCACATGTACGACGTCGAGACCGGCGAGATCACCGACATCGACGCGGGGCGCATTTCGATCACCGGTCTGCCGCCGCTGCCCGCCGGGAAACGGGCCGCCGGCGTCGATCTGATCGTCCGCGTCCGCCGGACCGACTCGCCCGAGGGATAGATCCGGCCGCTCAGTTGCCGGAAAAGCGGGCCGGTCTCTTCTCCAGGAAGGCGGTCACGCCTTCGAGGAAGTCCGCACCGATGCCCGCGTCTCGCTGCAACGCGGCCTCCGTCGCCAACTGCTGTTCGAACGACTGATCGGCGGAACGGTAGAGGGCCCGCTTCATCAGGGCATAGGCTCGGGTGGGGCCCGCCGCGAGCGAGGCCGCGGTTGCTGCCACTTCGGCCCGGAAGCGGTCGTCGTCCACGCACTTCCAGATGAGACCCCATTGGGCAGCCGTTTCCGCCGGCAGCGGTTCCGCCAGCATCGCGAGGCCCATCGCCCGGGCCATCCCCACGAGGCGGGGCAGCGTGTAGGTGCCGCCGGCATCGGGAATCAGGGCGATGCGGGCAAAGGCCTGGAGGAAGCTCGCGGAGCGGGTCGCCATCACGATGTCGCAAGCCAGGGCCAGATTGGCCGCCGCGCCGGCCGCCACGCCGTTGACGGCCGCGATCACGGGCATCGGCAACGCGTGCAGGCGGCGCAGCAGCGGGTTGTAGTTCTCCTCGAGCGTCCTCGAGACGTCCGGCGCACCCGAGGCGCTCGACGTCAGGCTGGCTTCGCCGAGATCCTGTCCCGCCGAAAAACCTCGACCGGCGCCCGTGATCACCAGGACCCGCGCGGCGCCCGGGGTCTCCACGCGATCCAGCGCGTCACGGATCTCGCCATGCATTTCCGCAGTGAACGCATTGAGGCGGTCGGGCCGGTTCAGCGTGAGAGTCGCGACGCTGTCTGTCACTTCCAATAGAATCGTTCGGTAGGTCATCGGGAATCCTTCATCGTCGTGCCGTGGGTGCCCCGGCGAATGCCGCGTGGCGGTTCGGCCGATTATCTCCTCCAGTCTCCTCACGAAATCCAGGACGCGAAACGCAATGACGTACGAGAACATCATCGTCGAGACCCGTGGCAAGGTCGGACTCATCACGTTGAACCGCCCCAAGGCGCTCAATGCACTGTCGCCCGCGCTGATGCGCGAACTTGCGGTGGCCATCGACGCCTTCGAGGCGGATGACGGCATCGGCGCCGTGGTCATCACCGGAAGCGAGCGCGCATTTGCGGCCGGCGCCGACATCAAGGACATGCAGACCAAGTCCTACATGGACGTCTACAAGTCCGATTTCATCACGGCCGAGTGGGAGCGGGTCACCCGCTGCCGCAAGCCCGTCATCGCGGCTGTCGCCGGCTTCGCCCTCGGGGGCGGTTGCGAACTGGCGATGATGTGCGACTTCATCATTGCCGCCGAAAGCGCCAAGTTCGGCCAGCCCGAGATCAATCTCGGGATCATTCCCGGCGCGGGCGGCACGCAACGGTTGCCCCGGTTCGTGGGCAAGTCGAAAGCGATGGAGATGGCGCTGCTCGGCCAGGCGCGGATGATGGATTCGGCCGAGGCGGAGCGTGTCGGCCTCGTGAGTCGCGTCGTCCCCAACGACAAGCTGATCGAGGACGCGCTGGCCACGGCCGGCAAGATCGCCGAATTGAGCCAGCCCATCGTGATGATGGCCAAGGAGTCGGTGAACCGGGCCTTCGAGACGACGCTGTCGGAGGGGGTTCGCTTCGAGCGCCGGTTGTTCCATTCGGCGTTCGCCACCGAAGACCAGAAGGAAGGCATGGCGGCCTTCGTCGAGAAGCGCAAGCCGGTGTTCAAGCATCGCTGACCCGGCCGGACGGGTTTTGCCGCGGGCCCGGACTCGGGTATACTCCGCGCCCTTCGCCGGTGTAGCTCAGTTGGTAGAGCAGCGCATTCGTAATGCGAAGGTCGTAGGTTCGACTCCTATCCCCGGCACCAGCAGTCAGGAAGGGCAGCCCTCGCGGCTGCCCTTTCCTTTTTCCCGCTTCTCGTTCACGCCCGACTCTCGACCTCCCCCCCGGTCAGGCAGCCCCGCCGCCCAGGAGGCGCACCTCCCGCTGCGGGACGGGCATCTCGATGTGCCGGGCCCGGAACACCTCCACGATCGACTTGTTCAGCTCTCCGGTCGCGTCTCCGTAGTCCGGGACCGACACCCAGGGTTTCACCGAGAGCGTCACGGCCGAATCCGCCAGCACGTGCACCTGGACATCCGGCTCCGGATCGCGCAGGACGCGTCCGTTGGCCAGCAGGATCGACTTCAGGGTCGTGAGCGCCAGATCGAGATCCGTGCCGTAGGCCACGCCCACGGCGAGGTCCAACTGCCGGATGCGCCCGTAGTTGTGCAGGATCTCACCCACGATCTTCCGATTCGGGATCACCACGCGCGAGCGGTCGGCGTGCGTCAGCGTCGTGCTGAAGAGGGTGATCGTCTCGACCTCGCCTTCCTCGTGGACGATCGAGATGTATTCGCCCACGCGGAACGGTCGCGTGAAGATGATCGTGAGCCCCGCCATCACGTTCGACAGCACGCCCTGCATGGCGAGCGCGATCCCGGCCCCCGCCACGCCGAGGCCCGCGATCAACGGCAGCAGTTCGACGCCCAGATTCTGCAGGGCCATGATCAGGAACAGCCCGAAGACCACGACGCGGCCGACGCGCATCAGCAACTGCCTCACCGGGGGCTCGAGTTCGAACTTCTGCAACGCTCCTTCGATGGCGCGGCCCACCCAGCGGCTGACGAACACGCCGATCCCGAGGATGGCCAGCGCCGTGAAGAGCTTGGGTCCGAATCGAATGGCGAGGTCCAGTGCCGCGGCCTGGATCTGGTTGATCGATTGCAGGTGTCCGTCCATCACATCTCCGGTTGATTGTTGACGTTCATGGGGCGAGCGCTCGCGGAGCGTCTCAGCCGTCGAGCATCAGCGACGCCATGCCATCGGCGAGCTTGGGTTCGAACCAGGTGGACTTGGGCGGCATGATCTTTCCGGCGTCGGCCACGGCCATCAGGTCAGCCATCTGGGTCGGATACAGGGAGAAGGCGCACGCCATCTCGCCGCTGTCCACGCGATGCTCCAGGCCGGCCACCCCGCGGGCGCCGCCGACGAAATCGATCCGCTTGTCGGTGCGGGGATCCCGGATGCCCAGCAGCGGCACCAGGATCCGGTCCGCGAGCAGGCTCACGTCGAGCTGCGCGACCGGGTCGCCCTGGCGAATGAGCGCCGGGTTCAGCACCAGCCGATGCCACTGTCCCGCGACGTAAAGGCCCATCTCGCCCGATGCCTGCGGGACCACCGGTCCGCTGGCCGGCGTGACCTCGAACGTGCCGCCGAGCGCGCCGATGAAGGCTTCCGGGGAGCGTCCGCCCAGATCCTTCACCACGCGGTTGTAGGGCAGGATGCGCATCTCCGCGCGGGGGAACGCCACGGACAGGAAATACTGCGAGGGGTCCTCGCGACCGGCGCCGGTTGCCCGCCGGCCCGCCGCAACGCGCGATGCCGCGGCCGAACGATGGTGACCGTCGGCGATGTACAGCGCCTTCATCGCCTCGAACGCCGCACCGAGTCGCGCCTGGACGTCTCCCTGCGGGACGACCCACAACTGGTGTCGGACGCCGTCGTCGGCCGTCGCGTCGGCATCCGGTGCGGATAGCGCGATCCGGGCCAGCATCGCATCGACGCCCGGCGCGTCCGGATAGGCGAGCAGGACCGGACCCGTCTGGCCCTTCACGGCCTCGATCTGCCGGACACGGTCGTCCTCCTTGTCCGGTCGCGTCAGTTCATGGCGGCGGATGCGGTCGGCGTCGTATGCAGCGATCGACGCACCGAAGACCAGACCGGTCTGTGTCTGCCCGCCACTGACGATTCGGTATACGTAGTAGCACGGCATCGCGTCCCGCACGAGCACGCCCGCGCTCAGCATCGCGCCGAGATTGCGACGCGCCGTCTCGTAGACGATCGGGGAGAAGACGTCCGTGCCGGGCGGCAGGTCGATCTCGGGTTTTGAGATGTGGAGGAAGCTCCACGGTTTGCCGGCAGCTCGGACTCGGGCTTCATCGCTCGAGAGGACATCGTACGGCGGGGCGATCACGTCGGCGGCGCGGCCGGGGGCCGGGCGCAGTGCGGAAAACGGTCGGATCAGGGACAAGGGCGACTCGTGGAGGGGCTGAATGACGGAAGGACGATTGTACTGGCCCGATCCGATGGCCGACGACGCGGATGCCGTTACACTCAACCCGCGATCAGTGTGTCCCTGACCGCATGCGCATGCACAACACCAATTTCGGGAGGATGTAATGAGTCGACTCTATGGCGAGAACCATCGCCAGCTGCAGGATCGGAACGATACCCGCCGCCTGGCGGACAAGATCGAGCAGATCGCCGTGCAGCCCACGATCAACGACATGGACAAGGCCTTCATCGAGAGCCGTGACATGTTCTTCCTGTCGAGTGTCGACCACCAGGGGCGGCCGACCGTGTCCTACAAGGGCGGCGACCCGGGCTTCGTGCGCGTGCCCGATCCCGGGACCATCGTGTTCCCCCTGTACGATGGCAACGGCATGTTCTTCTCGGCCGGCAACATCGTCGGCAATCAGCAGGTGGGGCTGCTGTTCATCGACTTCGTCAAGCCGCAGCGTGTCCGCGTGCAAGGTGTGGCGACGGTCAGCGCCGACGATCCGCTCATGCGCGAGTTTCACGAGGCGCAGATGATCGTGCGGGTCGCGGTGACGGAAGCCTGGCCCAACTGCCCGCGCTATGTTCATCGGTTCGAAAAGGTGCAGGCCTCGCGGTACGTCCCTCGGGCGCAGTGCGAGACGCCCCTCGCGGGCTGGAAGCGGATGGACCTGATCCAGGACGATCTGCCCAAGTCGGACCAGGGCCGGGCAGAGAAGGCCGGCGGTCTGCTGACCATCGAAGAATGGTTCGGCAAGGTCGCCGTAGGCGATCCCGAAGCCTGATCCATCGGTGCGCCGCCCGGTCCATCGGCCGGGCGGACGATGGACCGGGCGCCGGCCGCGTTCCATGCTCAGGGCCGAATGATCGCCTGCGTGCCTGGGAAAAGCCGCTTCGCACGTGACGCACCGCCCGGGTTTTCCTGGAAGCGTCGGCGCATCGTGTCCACTGGGCGTTCGAGCACGGGCAGATTCGCTTTCGGGGCAGAGGGTTCCCTCGTGACGCAATCCCTTTCGACCGCGACGCGGCACGTACCGCCCATTCCGAACTGACGCGGTGACGCCATGCGAGGGAAGCGGCGGCGACGTCCGCCAAGGTGCGCAAGTCGATGTCGATGGGTCATACTTCGTCGTGTTCGCATCGATCGATTCCGTTCGATGATGGATGAGCACTGATCGATTTCGACGATTACCCCGAGCCCATGCCCGCCGCGATCTCCGCCCTTCCGTCCCTGCGCCAGTTGCGCTATCTCGTCGTCCTGTCCGAGAAACTCAACTTCCGGCAAGCCGCCGATGCGCTGTTCGTGACGCAGTCCACCCTGTCGGCCGGCATCAAGGAACTCGAAGCCATTCTGGACGTGCAGCTCGTCGAGCGGGATACCCGCGCGGTGCGGCTGACGGCGCTGGGCGAGCAGGTCACGGCGCGTGCACGCGAGTTGCTGGCCGGCGCGCAGGACCTCATGGAACTGGCCCGCAAGTCGTCCCGACCGCTCGTCGGATCCATGACGCTGGGCGTGATCCCGACCGTGGCGCCGTTCCTCCTGCCGCGTCTCGTGCCTGCCCTGCGGCGGTCGTATCCCGAGGTCAGGCTCTATCTGCGGGAAGATCTCACCGAGCGCCTCCTGGATCGGCTGCGCGCCGGCCAGATCGACGCCGCGATCGTGGCGCTGCCGTGGGACACGGCCGAGTTCACGGTGGTCGATCTTTTCCGCGATCCGTTCTGGTTCGTGGCGCGCGGCGATGCGGCCGAATCTCAGGCCGCCGAGATCGATCTGCGCGGGCTGGACCTGGGTCGACTCGTGCTGCTCGAGGAAGGCCACTGTCTGCGCGGTCATGCCATCGCGGCGTGCGGCCGACGCGCCGCCGGACTCACCCCCGCGATCGAGGCGACCACACTGCACACGCTCGTGCAGATGGTCGACGGCGGACTCGGCGTCACGCTGCTGCCGGAACTCACCCTGAAGTCCGGTCTGCTGGCGGGAACGGGCCTCGTGGCGCGACCGTTCACGACGCAGGTGCCGTCCCGGACGATCGCGCTGGTGCGGCGGCCGACCAGTGCGCGGGCCGAGGATTTCGAGCATCTCGCGCGCTTCGTCACGGAATTCGTGCTCGAAGCCGACCGCGCAGCGGCCATCGAACAGCATCGTTCGCCCAAGCGTGCCGCGGCGCGATGAGTCCCGCGCCGGCGAGCCGGGATACCGATAGGCGAGGCTTGCGCTCGCTCGGCGTGCTCTGGCGCTATGTGGCGCCGTACCGCGCGAGAGTCGTCGTCGCAGCGCTCGCGCTGGTCGTCGCCGCCGGGTGCTTCCTGGTGATCGGCCAGGGGCTGAGGCGTGCAGTCGACGCCGGCTTTGCCCGGGGTGACGCCGCGGCGCTGGACCATGCGCTGTTCGCCCTGGTCGGTGTGATCGTGCTGATGGCCGGATCGGTCTTCGTGCGCTTCTACAACGTCTCGTGGCTGGGCGAACGGGTGATCGCGGACCTGCGGCGAGACGTGTTCGCGCGGCTGGTGGCCCAATCGCCCGCGTTCTTCGAGGAGGCACGCACCGGTGAACTGGTCACCCGCCTCACGGCCGACACGACCCTGCTCGAACAGGTCGTGGGCACGAGCGTGTCGATGGCGGTCCGCAATGCGATGCTGGGCAGCGGTGCGCTCGTGATGCTCGCACTGACCAGCGCCAAGCTGACGGTCTTCGTGCTGCTCGGTGTTCCCCTGGTTGTGGGACCCATCGTCCTGTTCGGACGCAAGGTGCGTCACCTGTCCCGGGCGAGCCAGGATCGCGTCGCGGAACTCGGCACCTACGTGGACGAGACGCTGCACGAGATCCGCACGGTCCAGGCGTACACGCACGAGACCCGCGACGTGCGCGCTTTCGGGGAGCGCCTCGACGCCGCGTTCGACACGGCACGGCACCGCATCCGCGTGCGTGCTTCGCTGGTGGGTGCCGTCATCCTGCTCGTGTTCAGTGCGATCGCCGTGATTCTGTGGGTGGGCGGTCACGATGTCCTCGCGGGCCGGCTCACCGCGGGCGAGTTGTCGGCGTTCGTCTTCTACGCGGCGATGGTGGCTTCTTCCGTGGGCGCCATCAGTGAAGTCATCGGCGATCTCCAGCGCGGCGCCGGCGCGGCCGAGCGGGTGCTCGAGATCCTGGCCGCGACGCCGTCGATCATCAGTCCGTTGCAGCCCGTGGCGCTGGTGGTGCCACCGCGCGGGGAGGTGTCCTTCGACGCCGTGTCCTTCTCGTATCCCTCGCGACCCGATGCGCCTGCACTGCACCAATTCACGCTTGCGGTCGAACCGGGACGCAAGGTCGCCCTCGTCGGTCCCTCCGGCGCGGGCAAGACAACCGTGTTCCAGCTCCTGCTCCGGTTCTACGATCCGGCGTCGGGCGTCATTCGCATCGACGGTGTCGACATCCGCCGTGCCGACCACCTCGCAGTGCGCGGCCGCGTGGCGCTCGTCTCCCAGGAACCGGCGATCTTCGCGACGTCCGTGCGCGAAAACGTCCGCTACGGACGCCCCGATGCCTCGGACGCAGCGGTTGCAGCCGCCTGCGAGGCGGCTTTTGCCACGGAATTCGTCACCCGGCTGCCCGAAGGCTTCGACACCTATCTCGGTGAACGCGGTGCGAGACTCTCGGGCGGCCAGCGTCAGCGCCTCGCGATCGCGCGGGCGATCCTGGCCGACCGGCCGATCCTGCTGCTGGACGAAGCCACCAGCGCGCTCGACGCGGAATCGGAGCGGATGGTCCAGCTTGCGCTCGAACGGCTGATGGCGGGACGCACCGTGCTCGTGATCGCGCATCGGCTGGCCACCGTGCGCGACGCCGATCGCATCGCCGTCATGGATCGGGGCCGGCTGGTGGCCCAGGGTACCCACGATTCCCTGCTCCGGGACAGCCCGCTGTACGCGAGACTGGCCGAATTGCAGTTCGGCACATAGCGGAGTGCCGGTCGAAGGGCTGGCGTCTCGATCAGCCGAACGCGTGCAGCACTTCGTAGCACGCGCCCATGTTGTGGTAGTCGACCTTGCCCGCCGGACTCTTCTCGTCAGTGAGCTTGCGGTTGTCCGGTCCGAGAATCCGGTACCAGGCGCCGTGGCGGTGATCGACGAAGTGGGTCCAGCAGTAGGCCCACAGCCGGTCGTACCAATCGAGATATCGGACGTCGCCGGTGCGCGTTGCGAGCAGGGCGGCAGCGGCGAGGGATTCCGCCTGGACCCAGTGGTACTTGTTGCCGTCGCAGATCGAGCCGTCGGGCGCGAAGCCATAGGCGATGCCGCCATGGCGGGCATCCCAGGCGCGTTCCACCGCAGCGTCGAACAGCGCCACGGCTCGGGGCACAAGCCAGGAGGCGTCGCCGTCCAGGCGACCGGCATGGCGATCGAGGATCAGCAGCAGCTTGGCCCACTCCGTCTGGTGTCCCGGCTGGAAACCCCAGGGACGAAAGAGATTCCCGGGATCGTCGCGGTGATAGTCCCAATCGATGGACCAGTCTTCGCGGTAGTGCTCCCAGACGAGGCCGTCGGCGAGGGCGGCCTGCTTCATCGTGATGTTCTGCGCGAGGGTGCAGGCGCGACTGAGGAAGGCCGGATCGCCGGTGGCGTCGAACGCGGCCAGCATGGCCTCGCAGGCATGCATGTTCGCGTTCTGCCCGCGGTACGGTGACCGGGTGACCCAGTCCGCGGTCGCTTCGTCGGCATACAGTCCCGCGTCCGGCAACCAGAAGCGTCGCTCCATCACGTCGACGGTCTCGTCGATCCAGCTGCGCGCCTCGCGGATGCCCGCCTGCAGTGCGTGAGCGTAGGCGAGGAGGACGAAAGCCAGTCCGTAGCAGTGGTTCGTGCCGTCGATGACGCGATCGCCGGTCCGCACCCACGCATAGCCGCCGGTCTCCGGATCGCGATGCTGCTCGCGCAGGTACCTCACCCCGTGCCGCACGGCGTGCAGGTGGTCGGCCTCGCCGAAGTGCCGGAACGCCATCGCGAAGTCGAACACGAACCGCGTGCTGCTCACGAGATGCCGCGTGTCGCGGTCGTAGACGGTGCCGTCGTCGCGGTAGAAGTGGAAGAACCCGCCGCGCGGATCGAAGGCGCGCGGCGTGTAGAACGCTAGCGTGTCGCGAACGTGTCCGAGAAGGAACTCGCGACTGCGGAAGTCGGGAAGATCCTGCGGAGCGGCGGGCGGTGTCCCTGCCGGATCTTCGGTCACGCGTCCGTCCGCCCGGCTTACTGATCCGTGAGGTACTCGAACACCTGGACGACCTTCTTCACCCCCGAGGTGCGCGCGGCGATGTCGGCGGCCGCGTCGCCTTCCTGCTTCTTCACCAACCCCATCAGATAGACGACGCCGTTCTCGGTGACCACCTTGACGTGGTTCACCTGGAACTTGCGTGCTTCGATGAAGCGCGTCTTCACGCGGGACGTGATGTAGGTGTCGTTGGAGCGCGAGCTGAGAGTGGTCTCCGGTGCGACCGCGAGTTCGTTGGCGACCGTCCGGACTCCGGCGACCTTGCGGGCCAGCGAGCCGACATCCAGGCGGACCTCCTCGGTCGGCACTTCGCCGGTGAGCAGCACGAGCCGGTTGTAACTCGTCACGTTGACGTGCGTCTGCTTCGGGTGGTTCGCGTTGATCTGGCCGGACGCCTTGATCTCGATGCCCTCATCGTCCAGGTACGTGCCGCTCGAACGGCGATCCTCGGCGATGAGCGCGCCGGTGCCCACGGCCGCACCGGCCGCCACCAGCGGCACGCAGCCCTGGAGCGACGGTGCGACGATGACGGCCGCGCCGAGCAGGAGGAGCAGGTGGGCGGCGCGCTTCACGACATGGCTCCGAAGAGCTGCATGTCGATCGCGTCGCACAGGCAATGAAGGCACAGCAGGTGAACCTCCTGGATACGGGCCGTGACGGAAGAAGGCACGCACAGGTGGACATCGTCCTCGCGCAGCAGGCCGGCCATCTTGCCGCCCTGCTTGCCGGTCAACGCCACGATCGACATGCCCTTCTCGTGCGCGGCGGCGATGGCCTCGATGACGTTGGGCGAGTTGCCGCTGGTGGAGATCGCGAGCAGCACGTCCCCGCTGCGGCCGAGGGCGCGCACCTGCTTCGAGAACACCTGCACGTAGTCGTAGTCGTTCGCGATGGACGTCAGCGTGGACGTGTCGGTGGTCAGGGCGATGGCCGCGAGGCTGGGGCGCTCGATCTCGAAGCGGTTCAGCAGTTCCGCCGCGAAGTGCTGCGAGTCGGCGGCGGATCCGCCGTTGCCGCACGCGAGGATCTTGCCCTCGTTCTCGAGCGTGTGGACCATCCTGGCGGCGGCGATCTGGAGCGGGGCGGCCAGGAGATCCCTGGCCTGCAGTTTCACTTGTGCGCTGTCGTCGAAATGCTGCGCGATCCGGGTCTGGATATCCATCGGGTTCCTGCAGGGAGAAGAGTCGGGCGATTATGTCACGGGGGTTGAGACCTTCCCGCGGACGCGGGGTTCCTCGGTCGGGTTCGCGCCGACCCGTTCCGGTCAGCCGCCGAAGGCGTCACGCAACCATTCCACCCGTCCCTGGCCGTCGATGAGCACGGCATCGAACCGGCAGGCGCGCTCCGCGCCGGAACGGGCCAGGTAGTGCTGGGCCGTGATCACCAGCTTGTTGCGCTTGGCGGCCGTGATGCTTTCCGCGGCCGATCCGAACCGGGAGTCGGACCGCTTGCGCACTTCGACGAAGACCAGCGTGCCGCGGTCCACCATGATCAGATCGATCTCGCCGAAACGGCAGCGATAGTTGCGCTGCTCGAGCCGGCATCCCTTCGCCAGCAGGTGTGCGAGGGCCAGGTCTTCCGCGGCGTCGCCCTCGGCCTTCACCGGGATCCGGACACCTCGTAGGGGCGCAGCCCGCTCTGCGTGAACTGCACGACGGCGCCTTCGCGATTGAACACATGGGCCGGTCCCGGGCTCAGGTAACCGCTCACGCCGTCCAGCATGCCCATGTCCGTGTAGCTGCCGTCCAGCAGCGTTTGGGCAAGTCGCCAGGCGTCGATGCCGAGGGCGTAGAAGCGCTCCTGTTCGAAACTCGCGGGCGGTCCCGGTTGCCGCTCGTAGGTCATCACCGCCGGATGATCGGGTGCGACGAGCCAGGGCATGTCCACGAACACGATTCCGTTCAGGTCGTGCTGGCCGAGCACATGGCTTTCCGGGGAGTAGATCTGCGAGGTTCCGAACGCGAGGAGCGACTTGCCCAGGTACGGACGGATCTGGCGGGCACGCGGCCCGTCCAGCGCAAAGAAGATCACGTCGACATTGCCGGCGGCGATGGCGTCCCGGATGCGCTTCAGCCGGGCGGCGTCGGTGGTGTACGTGTACTGGTCCACCACCAGCCGGCCCGACCGTGCCCATTCTTCCGCGAAGGCCTGACCCACGCGCTTCGACAAGGCGTTGTCGGCGACGAAGATGGCCACCCGGCGCTTGCCTGTCGATTGCGCCACTCGCGCCACCTGCCGTGCCTCGGCTTCCATCTGCATTCCGAACGCGTACATGCCGTCGGGCAGCAGCACTTCGCCCTCCGGGACCGACAGCGCGAGCGTGGGGACGGAGACGGCGTAGCTCGTCGCGACTGCCTGGACCGCGCTCTTCGTGAGCGGTCCGATGACGAAACGCGCGCCGCGCCGGATCGCGAGGTCGTAGGTGTCGACGACTTCCTTCGGATCGTCGCCGGTGGGATACACGACGACCGGCAGCGCGTTCGGGCGATCGACCTCCGCAGTGGCTGCGGCCGCAATGCCGCGCCGGACGGCTTCGGCATAGCGGAGGAAGGTATGGGATTTCAGCGGGAGCAGGGCCGCGATGTGCGGTGCCTCGTTCTCCTCGGTCTGTGCCCGGGCGGGCGTGACGAGGGCCGCGACGGCACCGTATAGTACGGCGGCAAGACACATCAGGACGCGAAGCCGTTGCATACGGAATCCTCTAGAGCGCAGCCCGGCGCATTATATGTGGTGGCCACTCCCATCGGTAACCTGCGGGACATCACGCTGCGTGCGCTCGATGTCCTCGCGTCGGTCGATCTGGTGGCCGCCGAAGATACCCGCCACACCCTTCATCTCCTGTCCGCGCACGGCATCACCGCGAAACTGCTCGCCGCTCACGAACACAATGAACTCGCCGCAGCGGAGAAGCTCGTCACTCACCTTCGCGCCGGCGGCAGCGCCGCGCTCGTCACGGATGCCGGCACGCCGGCCATCAGTGACCCGGGGGCCCGCGTGGTGCGGGTGGTGCGCGAGGCCGGCATCCCGGTCGTGCCGATTCCGGGGCCGAGTGCTGCCGTGACGGCCTTGTCGGCCGCCGGCATCCACGGGGCGGGATTCGAATTCGCCGGATTCCTGCCGACGCGCCGTGAGGCGCGCCGTCGCGCCATCGAGTCCTTCCGGCAGACCGGCCATGCGGTCCTGTTCTACGAAGCCCCGCATCGCATCCGGGAAGCGGCAGAGGATCTGCGCGAGGTGCTGGGCGACGATCGCCGGCTCGTGATCTGCCGCGAACTCACCAAGCGTTTCGAGGAGATCCACGAATGCGCTCTGGCCGACGTGGCCGCCTGGCTGGATGCGGACGCAAACCGCGAGCGCGGTGAATTCGTGGTGGTGCTGCCGCCCGCCGAAGTGGCGGAAGCCCCCGTGCCCGATCAGGAAGCGCAGCGCATTCTCGGCATTCTCGCGCGCGCCCTGCCGCCGTCGCGTGCAGCGCGCGTGGCCGCCGAGATCACGGGACTGCGCAAGGACGACTTCTATGCCGCCGCGACGCGTCTGTCGTCGGGTGGCCCCGTACAAGACACCCAGGACGAGAACCCGTGAACACGATCACGCTGACAAGACCCGACGACTGGCATCTCCACCTGCGCGATGGCGATGCGCTGGCGGCCGTGCTTCCCCACACGGCGCGCCGGTTCGCCCGCGCCATCGTGATGCCGAACCTGAAGCCGCCGATCACGACGACCGCGGCAGCGCGCGCCTACCGCGACCGGATTCTCGCCGCGCTTCCCGCGGGTGCCGCCTTCGAGCCGCTGATGACCTTGTATCTGACCGATCGGACGCCGCCGGACGAGTTGCTGCGCGCCAAGGCCGGCGGATTCGTGCATGCGGTGAAGCTCTACCCGGCCGGCGCGACGACCAACTCCGACTCGGGCGTCACCGATCTGCGCCACTGCGGCGAGGCGCTGTCGACCATGCAGGACATCGGACTGCCGCTGCTCGTGCACGGCGAAGTCACGGACGCCGGCGTCGACGTGTTCGATCGCGAGCGCGTGTTCGTCGAGCGGATTCTCGCGCCGCTCGTGGCAGGCTATCCGCGCCTGAAGGTCGTGCTGGAGCACATCACGACGCGTGAAGCGGCCGAGTTCGTGGCGGGCGCGGGGCCGAATGTCGCGGCGACCATCACGGCTCATCATCTGCTGCTCAACCGCAATGCCATCTTCCAGGGGGGCGTGCGGCCGCATCTGTACTGCCTCCCCATCCTCAAGCGCGAGACGCACCGCGAGGCGCTGGTGAAGGCGGCGACCTCGGGCGATCCGCGATTCTTCCTCGGCACGGACAGCGCGCCGCACGCGCGCCACACGAAGGAGCACGCGTGCGGCTGCGCGGGGGTCTACACGGCGCACGCGGCGCTCGAACTCTATGCGGAAGCCTTCGATCAGGCCGGCGCACTGTCACGTCTCGAAGGCTTCGCCAGTCATCACGGCCCGGACTTCTACGGCCTTCCGCGCAATGCCGGCAGGATCACCCTCGAGCGCCGCGACTGGACGGTGCCGGACAGCGTTCCCTACGGGGCCGACACGCTCGTCCCGATGCGGGCCGGCGCGACAGTGCACTGGGCCCTCGCGTGACCGAAAGCCTGACCCGATACGCCTGGCTCTCCGTCGCGGCGGCGCTCGCGACGATCGCCCTGAAGACCGTCGCCTGGCGGTTGACCGGTTCGGTGGGACTGCTGTCCGATGCGCTCGAATCGCTCGTCAATCTCGTGGCGGCGCTGATGGCCCTGTGGATGCTCTGGCTGGCCGAGCGTCCGCCGGACGAGGAACATGCACACGGCTACAGCAAGGCGGAGTACTTCTCGAGCGGATTCGAAGGCGGCCTCATCTTCCTCGCCGCGGCCGCCATCCTCTGGACGGCGGTGCCGCGCCTCCTGGCGCCGGAGCCCCTCGAACAGGTAGGTCTCGGACTGGCGATCTCCGTCGCGGCATCGGGGATCAATCTGGGCGCGGCCATGCTCCTGCGCCGCGCCGGGCAGCGCCACAATTCGATCACGCTCGAGGCCGATGCACATCACCTGATGACCGACGTCTGGACCTCCATCGGCGTGGTCGTCGGCATCGGGGCCGTCGCGCTCACCGGATGGGAGCGGCTCGACCCGATCATCGCCATGGCGGTCGCGCTCAACATCCTGTGGACGGGATTCGCGCTCATCCGGCGGTCCGCGCTCGGCCTGCTCGACCGGTCGCTTCCCCCGGACCGTCGCGCCCGGATCCAGGCCGTCCTCTCGCGCCATGAAGCGCAGGGCATCGCCTTCCATGCCTTGCGCACGCGGGAGGCTGCCGGCCGGTCCTTCGTGACGGTGCACGTCCTGGTGCCGGGGGCGTGGACGGTGCAGAGCGGCCACGATCTGGCGGAAGTCATCGAAGCCGAGATCCGGACGGTGATCCCCGGGGCTTCCGTGACCACGCATCTCGAACCGAGTGACGACCCTGCGTCGATGCTCGACGAGGACCTCGATCGACGTTGAGCCGGGCCGCGCCGATGGGCCGCGTTGTCAGCGGTCGGGCGGGTCGGGCCGCCGCTCGGCCGGGATGACGAGCGTGAAGGTCGCTCCCGGGCCGTCCGCGTTGTTCGCGGCCGTTACCGTGCCGCGATGTGCGCGCAGGATCTCGCGGCAGATCGCGAGCCCGAGACCGGTTCCCCCGGCCCCGCTCTTGGTCTTGCTGGACTGCACGAACTTGTCGAACACCGCGTCGAGTTCGTCCGGCGGGATGCCGATGCCCTGATCGATCACGCGGATGGCCACGGCGGGTACCGCTTCCCCCTCCGTGTCATGGGTGTCGGTCGTGCCGTAGGCCAAGACCACCTGCGCCTGTTCCGGACTGAACTTCAATGCATTCGACAACAGGTTGTTGAGCACCTGCATGAGGCGCATCGGATCGACGACGGCGACGCAGCCGTCCGAGTCCGCCCGGGCGACGAGGCGGACCTGGCGGCTCATGGCCAGCGCACTGTTCTCCGCGACGGCCTGCTCGATCAGCCCGCCGATCTCGGTCCGCTCATAGTTCATCACCATCTTGCCCGCTTCCAGCTTGGCGAGATCCAGCAGCTCGTTCAGCAGGGTGAGCAGCCGGTCGCCGCTGCTCGTGATGTTGCGGAAGTACTGGGCCAGCTTCTCGCGGTCCGCGTTCTCCACCCGGCTCATTCCGAGCCGGGCGAAGCTCAGGATCGCATGCATCGGCGTCCGCAGCTCGTGGGACATGTTGGCGAGGAATTCCGACTTCGCGCGGGCGGCCCGTTCCGCTTCGTCGAGGGCCTCCTCGAGGTCGACGGTGCGCTGCTCGATGAGCTGCTGGAGGTTGTCGCGATGATGCGCCAGCTCGGCCAGCGCCTCCCGGTAGTCCGTGATGTCGGTGAACGAGCCGGCCGTGCGAGCGGCGCGGCCCCGCTCGTCCCGCAGCGAGAGGCCGCGGCCACGGAACCAGCGGTAGTGGCCTTGGCCGGTGCGCAGGCGGACCTCGATGTCCAAGGGCCGATCGTCCTTGAAATGCGCAACGCGTGCGGCGCGTGTGCGACGCACGTCATCCGGATGCACCAGTGCCTCGAACTGAGTCACCGTCTGCGGCAGCGCGGCGACGTCGATGCCGAGGATTTCCGCAAGCCGCGGTGAGACGAACAGGCGGCCGGTCGACATGTCGGCATCGAAGATGACGTCGTTCGACCCGGCGACCGACAGCTCGTACCGCTGCTCGCTCGAACGCAGGGCCTGTTCGGTGCGCTTGAGTTCCGTGATGTCGAGATAGGTGCCGAGCACGCCGTAGATCGCGCCGGATCTGTCGTGCAGCGGCACCTTGGACATGGACAGCCATCGGGTCTCGCCGCTGCCGGTCGGCAGGGTTTCGGTGATGTTCATCTCCGCGCGACCGCTCTGCATCACCCGCTGGTCCCATGCGCGGAAGGCCTCCGCCGCGGCCGGCGTCGTGATGTCGAAATCGGTCAGTCCCACCGGATCCACCCGGCCGATGTCTTCCCGCCAGCGCCGATTGCCGCCGAGAAGCCGGCCGTCGCGATCCTTCCAGAACACGCCTTGCGGCAGCACGTCGAGAATCGTCTTCAGGAGCGCCTGATTCTGGCGAAGCTGCTCCTCGGCCCGTTCCCGCACTCGCTCGGACCGAAGCGCGAGGATCAGATGCGAGCACGTGGCCAGCAGCGGCTCCAGCGCCTGGAGCATGGCGATGTCGTATGGCTCCGGGCTGTTCGCGACCGAGACGATGCCGACGCCGATGCCGTCGACGATCAGCGGGGCGCCCATGAAACGGCGAATGGGCGGATGCCCCTCGGGGAGCCGGTCCTGCATGGCCTCCGGCGGCATCTGATTCACGATCAGCGGACGACCGGACTTCGCAACCTGCCCGGGCAGCGTGTTCAAGTCATGCAGTTGCACCGGCGGTCGGAAGCGAGCTTCCCCATCCTGCGGTCGAGCAGGCGTGAGCGAGTGCACGAGAAGATAAGGATCTCCTTCTGGGGACTGCAGCATTTCGGCGATGAATCCGATGGTACTGCCCGTCACGTCGACGAGCGTGTCCGTGAGCCTGTCGAAGGCATCGAGCCGGTCGGCGGAACGAATGAACGTCTGTTGTGCCAGACGGATGCCGTGGAGCATCCGGTGCGCGAACGTGACGTCGTGGGTGGCCGCATCTGCGGCGCGTACGGTGGAGGGGGAAGTTGCCAACCCGAAGCCTGTCGCGGTCGAGGCGCCGGCGCACGGGCCGACGGCATGCTTCGGTCGACCCAGGCCAGGGTGCCTCCGGGCCGATGCCCGAATGAGTCACGAACGGTCTAACGGCAATGTCTCACCTCGACTTGAGTCGAGGATTCCCCATGATCGCCCCGGCTTTCCCCGGTGACGGTCGTGGGCATGGACGGCCCGTACGGGCGGGACGGTCAGTCGTTCACGCAGAGCCAGGCCACGGCGTAGGGTTTCAAGGGGAGGGCGCCGCCTGGCACCGCCCTGGACTTCACCTGGAATTTCAACGGGGTCGACACGGCTGCCTCGAAGCTGCCCTCGTCGAGCACGCCCGCGAAAACTGCACGTCCGTCGATGCCGGAGAGCGTGACCGCCTGCGTGCCGGCCGTGAGATTCGCCAGCCAAAGGAGCGTGGCGCCCTTGACCTTGACCGCCAGGCACTCGACGGTCGCCGGATCCGAGGAAGTTGCAGCCACGAGCCTGGCCCCTCGTGCACGGGCGAGGCCGCTGACGGCGTGGTAGGCCGGGTAGACCCGGGCATCCGCCTCGTCAAACCAGGGCTGGGCATAGTCGGTCGGGCGAAAGATGAAGCCGAGCGGGCCGGTCGGTGCGCCGAGCGTGATCGCCTGGACGCCGCTCCGCGCCAGGGTCGCGACGTAGCCGGTGATCCATGCCGCGCCGAACAGACCGCGCATGCGCGGGTCCATCTTCGCGAGGCAGACCCGGACATTGTCGGGGTTGGGGGTGTACGTCGCCCCGTGCGGATTGTCGCGGGCGCCGATGGCGCTCGGTCCCACACGGTGCGGGGTCTTGCCGATGTAGCCCTTGGCCGTCGTGATCTGGTGCGGCAACGCCTCGAGCGTTTCCATGACGGAGCGATCGTCGGCTGCGTGCACGATCGGGCAGGTCGTGTTCATCACGAAATCGAGCTCGTCTGCCGGCGGGCGCTTCCGGTTCAGTTCCGTGAAGAAGGAGAACATGCCGCCGCCCAGGAGGGTGCCGGGAAACGCCGCCCGTGCCGCGGCGTACAGCGGCGCGAGGTCCGGTGCCGGCGGGCGCTCTCCGCCGGGCAGCACGGACTTGAGATCCCCGACCGGACACACGGCGATCGCGTCGAGCTTCAGGCCGGCTTGCGTGACCATCGCCGCGACGCCTTTCAACTCGTCCGCGAACCCGTCGACGCTCTGCACGATGATCTCGAGCACGGCCCGCGCGCCGGTCTGATCGCACAGGAAGCGCAATCCGTAGAGTTCCGTGAGACCGTGGCCCGCACGCGGATCGTGCTGCCCGACGAGCAGGCCGGGAGCCGCGGCCTTCAGCAGATCGAGGCGCGCGACGGCATGGGGGATCTCCTCGGCCGGCATGCCCAGACCGACCGGTGGCATTGTGGCGCGACCGGCAGCGCCGACGGTGATCTCAACCCCGCCCCGCCGCTTCGCTGCGCCGGTCTTGGGCACGGCCCCGCTGAGCGAGACCTTGATCGACTGCTTGATGGTCTCGCCGGCTTTCAGGACGTAGGGCCAGGGCAGGGCAAGCGGACGCACGTAGGTCTTGAAGGATGCATCGGTCCAGTTGCGATGGTCCTCCGTCTCCCAGGTGTCGCCTTCCATCCGGACGGTGGCCTTCTGCCCGGGAGCGAACTCGTGACTCATGCTGCGGATGTGCAGGAACGGCTGGATCGGATTGACCGCCTTCGGAAACACGGATTTCTCGATCGTGCCGTCGGTGTGCTCGATCTCGACCTTGTTGCCCACCACGCCCTTCAGCGGATGCAGCACGACGAATCCGGTGCGCGCCGTGAGGAAGTCCGTCGTCGGCGTGGCCGCGCCGTGGAATTCGAGATTGCCCTGCGCGTCGCCCGCAATGGAAACGTCGAAGGCGATCTCCTGTGTCCCCTCGGTGCAGACCGCGTGGTACGAGACCGAGAATCCGTCCTTGCGCTGGTCGATCTTCAGGTCGGTCACGGTGGGCACGTAGGTGCCCCAGTTCTTGTCGCGGACCAGGAATGACACCGCACGCAGCACCTCCACGCCGTTGACCCGCAGGTACCGGCACTGCCCGTTGTCCAGCTCCACCTCGGTCGGTCCCGCACGCAGGATGCGCCCGGGCACATCGGGCTGCGTCGTTCCGACGAGCTTGATGTCGCGGGGGGCGGAAGTCTTGGCCATGGTGTGTCTCTCCTCGGGATGGGGGTGGGGGCTCAGCCGGCAACGACGCGTTCGGTGTCGGGGTCGATCAGGACCGTGCGATTCATGTCGACCGTGATGTCGATGCGCTCTCCGGGCTGCGAGACATCGTGCGCATGCAATTCCGCCACGGTTTCCACGCCGCCGAGCTGGAACGTGGCGTACGTGCGCGAACCGGTCGGCTGCACGAGATCGACTGTCGCCTGGCAGGTGGCCAGCCCGGTACGTCCGTCGCTGCCGGTACGGCTGATGTGTTCGGGTCGGACGCCGAGAATGACCTTCCGGTCGCGCCAACCGCCGAAGGCATCGTGCCGCGCGCGGGGCAGCGGCAGCACGATGTCGCCGTCGAGACGGACGGCGAGTCCGTCTTCGTGACCGACCATCGTCGCGGGCAGGAAGTTCATCGAGGGCGATCCGAGAAAGCCGGCGACGTATCGGGTCGCGGGGCGCTCGTACAGATCGAGGGGCGAGCCCTGCTGCTCGATGACGCCTTCGCGCAGCAGCACGATCCGGTCGGCCATGGTCATGGCTTCGATCTGGTCGTGCGTGACGTAGATCATGGTCTTGCCCAGATCCTGGTGCAGGCGCTTGATCTCGCCGCGCATCTCGTCGCGCAGCTGGGCGTCCAGATTGGACAGCGGTTCGTCGAAGAGATAGAGGCGCGCATTGCGCACCACGGCCCGCCCGATGGCGACCCGCTGGAGCTGTCCGCCGGAGAGCTGCCGCGGATAGCGATCGAGCAGATGTCCGATGCCCAGCATCTTGGCGGCGCGCTGGACCTTGGGATCGATGTCCTGCTTCGGCGTCCTGCGCGCGCGCAGGCCGAACGAGATGTTGTCGTAGATCGACATGTAGGGATAGAGCGCGTAGTTCTGGAACACCATCGCGATGTCCCGATCGCGCGGGGGCAGGTCGTTCACCCGCTGTCCGCCGATCTCGACGGTACCCTGGTCCGCATGCTCGAGCCCTGCGATCGTGCGCAGCAGTGTGCTCTTGCCGCAGCCCGATTGCCCGACGAGCACGGTGAACTCGCCCGCGGGAATCTCCAGGTCGATGCCCTTCACCACGTGCAGTGCGCCGTAGTACTTGTGCAGGGCGGTGATCTTCAAGTCAGCCATCGATGCTTCCTGTCCTTCGCGAGGTTGCAGACCACGTCTTCACGATTTCACGCCGTCGCGTCTTCAGCGGGGCTCATCCCTTCACGGCCCCCATGGAGATGCCGCGCACGAGGTACCGTTGCATGAAGCCGACGACGATGAACACCGGGAGCGTGCCCAGCACCGACATCGCGGCGATCTTGCCCCAGAAGTTCGACTGGCTCCCGAAGTAATGGGTGACCTGCACGGTGTAGGTCGTCACCTCGGTGCGCGTCAGCACGAGGGCGAAGATGAAATCGTTCCACGCGAACACGAAGGTGAAGATCGCGGTGGCGAACAGCCCGGCGCGGCACATCGGGAACACGACCTTCCAGATCACCTGCCAGCGCGAGCATCCGTCGACCAGCGCGGACTCCTCCAGTGCCACGGGGATGTCCAGGATGTAGCCGCGCATCATCCAGATCACGTAGGGCAGGTTGAACGCCGTGTAGAGCAGGATCAGGCCGAGATACGTGTCGACGAGGCCGAAGAACACGTACAGCAGGAAGATCGGGAACACCACGGCGATGGGCGGCACCATCCGCTGCGAGATGATCCAGTTGGCCAGGTGTTCGCCCCCGGTGCGATGGCGGGCGATGCTATAGGCGCAGATGGTCCCGAAGAACATCGCCAGTGCCGTGCTGACGCCCGCGACCAGCAGGCTGTTCCACACGGTGGTCGCATCGCCGTCCTTGAACAGGACGATGTAGTTGCCGAGCTGGAACGAGGCGGGCCACCACACCGGCGGGTAGGCGTAGATCTCGTCGGCCGTCTTCACCGAATTCATGAAGAGCCAATAGATCGGGAACAGGAAGAACAGCGTGATCGCGGTGGCGGCGGCAAGGCGCAGGGCGGTCTTCATGGCGTCTCCGTCATCTCGCCAGCTGCACGCGTTTCAGCAGAAGCGTGATCAGCACGGTGAGCAGCACGATGATCAGCAGCGCCACGGCCGCGGTGTAGCTGGTCTCGAACTGCTGGAAGCCCTTCACGTAGGTGAAGATCGACGTCGTCTCGGTCATCGTGCCGGGCCCGCCCTTGGTCAGCGCCCAGACGACATCGAACAGGCGGAACAGATCGAGTCCGCGGATCAGGATGGCGACGGCCATCACCGGCCAGATGGCCGGCAGCACGATGCGGAAGAAGGTGCGCCAGAAGCCGGCGCCGTCGATCGAGGCCGCCTCGAGTTGCGACTTGTCGACGGCGGACAGGGCGGCAAGCAGCAGCAGGAACATGAACGGCGTCCATTGCCAGATCTCGGCGGCGAGGATGGCGGGATAGACGAGATCCGGTCGCACCGTCCACAGGATCGTGACCTCGTGTCCGGCGAACCACGCGATGATCTGGTTGATCGGACCGAAGCGGTTGTCGAGCAGCAGCGACCAGGTGGCGCCGGAAACGATCGGCGACACGACCACGGGCAGCACCAGCAGCGCGACGAAGATCTGCCGGCCGGGGAGCCGGTCGATGAACAACTGGGCCATCGCGAGACCGAGGACGAGTTCCAGCGGCAATGCGATGGCCGTGAAGACGAGGGTGTGCAGCAGGGACTGCCACAGGCGCGTGTCGTCCAGCAGCGCACGGAAGTTCATCAGCCCCTGGAAGCTGGTGTCGTTGTCCGTCATCGTGATGCCCTGGAAGCTCACCACGAGCAGGTACACGAGCGGGAAGACGCCGATCAGCAGGAGGATGAAGATCGACGGTGCCACCAGCGTGTAGCGGAAAGCGCGGTCGGCGCTGCGTGCGGTTGCGCCGCTCATGCGCGGGCGCCGCCGCCGGGCGGACGGTCGTCGACGGGGAAAGGCAGGTCCGGGCCGGACATGCGGACTCCAGAAGCAGGGAAAGAAGAGGCGGGTGCACGGGCACCCGCCTCCGGGTCAATTCAGCCCGCCGCCGGCATCCGACCGATGGCGGGCATGCCGCGGCCGTCGAGCGGCCGGGCCGTCACTTCGGATAGGCGCCGCTCTTCGCCGCCCAGGCGTTGTACACGGCCTTCTGCTTGTCCACGCCCACCTTCTGCGTGACCGCGTCCCATTCCTTCGCGATGTCGTCGAGGATCTTCTTTGCGTCCTCGCCGGCCCACAGGCGGCTGATGCCCTGGCGCAGCGCCTCCTCGTACTTGTCGGTCTGGATGAGCGACAGGTCGAGCAGACCCGTCTTCGACCCCGCTTGCAGCGCCGCGAGGTATTCCTTGGCTTCCGGCCAGAGCTTCTGGTAGCCGGGGTTGGTGAAGTGCGAGTTCCGGAACGGGTCGCGCAGGGCGTAGGGCAGTTGCACGCGCTGGTTCGAGATCTCCTCGCTGTTCAGCCACTGGATGAACAGGTACGCGGCTTCCTTCTGCTTGCTGGACGACGCCACGGAGAGCGCGAAGCCTGCCGCGAGTTCGGGGTGTCCGCCCGGCGGCAGTGCGTAGCCGACCTTGCCGGCGACCTGCGACTTCGGCACCCAGTCGAGCGCCTTCTCGTTCGCCAGATAGCCCGCGGCGAAGCGGCCGTAGGGCGGCCAGGAGATCGTCATCGCGCTCTCGCCCTTCACGAACGTGGCGAGGTTGTCGACGAAGCCGAACTTCTCCACGCCCGGGGGCATCCACTTGTTCTCGGCGACCCAGTCCGTGAACACCTTCACGCCGGCCGGCGAGTTGATGGTGGCCTTCATCGTGTTGCCGTCGAAGAACTTGCCGCCCTCGTTGCGGAAGCGCTCCTGGAACATGAAATTGCCGTAGCCCGCTTCGCGGAACATGGAGGCGCCGTACGTGCCCTTCGCCTTCAGCTTCTCGGTCAGGAAGGAACCGATCTCGCCGAACTGCTTCCAGGTCTTGGGGGGTGCCAGGTCGTACTTGTACTTGGCCTTGAAGTCCTTCTTCAGGGCCGGGTCCGCGAAGAGATCCTTGCGGTAGTACATGACGAAGACGTCGCCGTCATCCGGGAAGCCGTAGATCTTCCCGTTCACGGTCATCTGGTTGTCGCGATACGTCGAAGCGATGGTCTTGAGTTCGTCGCGATAGCCGTACTTGTCGACGAAGCTGTCGAGCTGCTCGAGGGCACCGGCCTGCACGAGGTCGGGCATCCAGGCGGGGATCACGTTCAGCGCGTCATAGGCGCCGGTGCCGGCCCGGTACTCCTGCATGATCTTGGTGAACATCTCGGCGGTGGGCACCTCGACGACCTTCACCTTGCAGCCCGTCAGCTTCTCCCACATCGGTCCGGAGAAGTTGAGCGGATCGAGCGACTGCAGTCCCGCCTCCCAGACGATGGTGATGGTCTTGCCGCCCTGGCAAAGCGGCTTGGCGGCGTCGACCGCCTTCTGCGCGGCGCTGGCCGCGGCGGCGGCCGGACCGGCCCACGCCAGCGCGATCGCGGCAGCGACCGGCAGCAGGGCGTTCTTGAGAGCGGCAGTCAATGGCCGCGCGGGCGATGCGTCCGTCATTTGCGATTCCTCCTGATTGGGATGTCCCGGACCATGCCGGCCGGTTCTTGTGGGCTGCGCGATCGCGGGGCGAGGCGCAGGCGCGGATTATGGAAAAGCAGGGGGGTTCCGGCAACAGAAAAACTCGCGGTCCATGCCGGTGCGTTCGGCGGGCAGGATGGTGCGCTGCCGCATCCGCATCTGGAAAATGCGACGGCCGTCTCACGCCAATCCCGGATTCACGCCCGACGCCACATCGACCGCCCCGACGTCGCTGGGATAGCATCGACGTCTCGGTCGGCGAGACCCGTCGGTGCCGGCCAAATCATGGAGGGAAGTCGTGCGCGACAATCCGGTCAAGTTGAAACTGGCGCGAGGTGAACCGAGCTTCGGCACGATGGCCTGGGAGTTCTTCACGCCGAACCTGCCGCAGATCTGTGCGGCAGCGGGTGCGGAGTTCCTGCTGCTCGACATGGAGCACAGCGGCGCCAGTCTCGAGACGATCAAGATGCAGCTCGCGGCGACCCGCGGCCTGCCGATCGCGCCGTTCGTGCGCGTGCCCACCACCGCCTATCAGTATGTGTCGCGTGTGCTCGATGCCGGTGCGATGGGCGTGATGGTGCCCATGGTCGAAACGGCGGACCAGGCGCGGGACATCGTGACGTGGAGCCGCTACCCCCCGGCGGGACGGCGCGGTGCCGCGTTCGGCGCGGCCCATGACGATTTCGTCGCGGGCGACGTGACGCAGAAGATGGCCAAGGCGCACGAGCGTACCTTCCTGATGTGCCAGATCGAGACCGAGACCGGCCTCGAGAACGTCGAAAGGATCGCCGCCGTCGACGGCATCGATTGCCTCTGGATCGGTCAGTTCGACCTCACCAACTTCCTCGGAATCCCGGCGCGATTCGATCATCCCCGGTACCTGAAGGCACTGGAACGCGTGGTCAAGGTGGCACGGAAGCACGGCAAGGTCGCAGGGTTCATGGCGGTCGACGAGCGCTGGGCCGTCGACATCCTGGCGCAGGGCTTTCGCATCATTGCCTACAGCGTGGACACGGTCCTGCTCCAGGCGGGAATCCGTGCCGGCCTGGACGCCCTCCACGGGGCCACCGAAGCCGGGCGACAGGGCGCCGCTCCGGCCAAGCGCGCGAAACGACACAAGTGACGAGGACATGACGATGGATGCACAGGCAATGCGGCGCGCAGCAGAACTGCTCGCGGAATCCCGCCTCGCGCGTCGACCGCTCGTGGGATTGCCCGCCGACCTCACGCCCACCAACGAAGCGGAGGCGTATGCGGTCCAGCAATGGGTGCATTCCCATCTGAGCGCACGCGGGCTGGGCCCGGTCACGGGACACAAGATCGGTTGCACGACGGCCGTGATGCAGGCGTTCCTGAACATTCCGAATCCCTGTGCGGGCGGCGTGTTCGAACGGACGGTGCACCGATCCCCGGCGACGATCCGTCACGCGGATTTCGTCCGGGTGGGTGTCGAGTGCGAAATCGTTGCTCGCCTCGGCCGCAATCTGCCGCCGTCGAACGTCGCATACACCCGGTCGAGCGTCGTAGCGGCCGTCTGTTCGGTGATGGCGGGCATGGAAATCGTGGACGCCCGCTATGTGGACTATTCGAAACTGGACACGCCGACCCTGATCGCCGACGACTTCTTCGATGCCGGTTGCGTGCTGGGTGTGGAGCGGCAGGACATCGCCCGCATCGATCTCGCGGCCCTGGTCGGCGTCACCTGGATCAATGGCACCGAAGCGGGGCGAGGCCGTGGAGCGGACGTGATGGGCCACCCGTTCGAGGCGCTCGCGTGGCTGGCCAACTTGCGATCACGTCAGGGCAGCGGCCTGCACGCGGGGGAGTTCGTCTTTCTGGGAAGCGTCGTCGAGACCAAGTGGGTCTCGGCGGGAGACGTCGTGACGATGGAAATCGATCAGCTGGGGCGGATCGAGGCGACGTTCGCCTGACGGACCGGGCAGTCCACCGGATTCCGGTGGCGCAGATCGTCAGCGGCGGGTCTTGGAGAAGCTCGAGCGCAACTTCTGGATCGGCCCCCAGCTCAGGACCTCGACCTTGACCTGAGCCATGCCGGAACGCACGAAATCGAGTTGTCGGGCGAGGGCGAGACTCACGTCGACGATACGCCCCTGCACGTACGGACCGCGGTCATTGACGGTTGCCGTGACGGATCGGCCATTTCGAAGGTTGGTGATCCGGATTTCCGTGCCGAGCGGCAGCGTCTTGTGCGCCGCCGTCATGCCGAGCGGATCGAAAGGGTGACCGCTGGCGGTCCGACGTCCGGCGAACTCCGAGCTGTAGAAGCTGGCAACGCCGACTTCTCCGCGGGCGGCCCGATGCAGGAATTCCGCCCCGGAACTCGGTACGTCGTCGAGGGCGTCGTTCCCCGCGGCGGCCTCACTCTCCGCCGCTGCGGCCTCGAGGACGGACGGCGCGCCTTCATTCCCGGGTGTACCCACTTCGTCGGCCTGCGCACTGCCCATCCAAAAGGACAGGAACACTGCGGGCAGCCATGAAAACAGTGATTTCGACATGGTCTCGCTTCGGCTTTCTTGGGTCGGGCCGTGTGCGGCGTTCTGATGACGCCCTCTGATCACGACCTCACAAACTGACAGGCGAAGCTTAGCAGAGTTCCAAAATGGGGCTGGGAGGCCTCCGGGGACCGGTGCGCGCCGGTCCCCGGAGGCTACTGCCGGGCGGAACTCAGGTCAGCGTGCCGCCCCGGGTCTCGACGTAGACCGCGTACAGCGAGGTGCTGCCGGTCATGAACAGGCGGTTGCGCTTCGTGCCGCCGAAGCACACGTTGGAGATGATCTCGGGCATGCGGATCATGCCGATGCGCACACCGTCCGGCGCAAAGACATGAACGCCGTCGTAACCGTCACCCACCCAGCCCATGCCGGCCCAGACGTTGCCGTCCTCGTCGCAGCGGATGCCGTCCGCGAAGCCGATCTTGCCGTCCATCTCCATGTTGGCGAAGACGCGGGGGTTCTTGAGCTTGCGGCCGTCCACGTCGTAGACCCAGATCACGCTCTTGGCTTGCGAGTAGTGCGACAGCCCGGTGTCCGCCACGTAGACCTTCTTGAAGTCCGGCGAGAAGCACAGGCCGTTCGGCTTGAACGGCTCGTCGGCGACCTTCTCGATCTTGCCGGGGGCGTCCACGCGATAGATGGCTTCCTTCTGGATCGGCTGCGGGCTGCCGGTGTTCAGGCGGACGCCCTCGTAGTTCATCAGACCGCCGTAGCCCGGGTCCGTGAACAGCAGCCAGCCGTCCGGGTGGACCATGCCGTCGTTCGGGGCATTGAACCCCTTGCCGTCGGACGTCTTGTCCGCCAGGACCGTGACGCTGCCGTCGTATTCGTAGCGCACCACACGGCGGTTGCCGTGCTCGAAGGCGATCTGGCGACCCTGGTAGTCGAACGTGTTCCCGTTCGAGTTGCCGGCGGGGTAGCGGAACTGACGGGAGACGTGACCGTCCTCCTCGATCCAGCGCAGCTGCTCGTTGTTCGGGATGTCGCTCCACACCAGGTACCGACCCACGCCGTTCCACGCCGGTCCCTCAGCCCACATCGTGCCCCGGTACAGCCGCACGATCGGGGTGTTGCCCAGCTTGTACTTGAAGCGCTTGTCGAAACCGATGACATCGGGATTCGGGTAGCGGGCGATCGGGCCATCCGGATCGTACTTGTCGATGAAGTTGCGAGCGAACGCATCGGGGGCCATGGCCGTGACCGCGGCGAGGCCGGTCACCTTGGCGAGAAAACCGCGACGCGACTCGGCGTCGATCCGCGACGGCTGGGCGGGCTTGGAAAGGTCGATGAACTGCTGTTCCTGAATGCGAGCCATAGTTCGAATCACTCCTCCATGGAAGGGATCGGGCGGAGCCTCGTGCGATCACCCCGCCGCCAGTGCTGCCATCGCCGCCGCTCGGCACGATCGGGACGGCCTGCTCTGCGATCATGAAACGCGACCGCGCGGGCCGCAAGCGAATCCGTACCGCGACCATCGAGGCAGCTCCGATTCGCGCGCACGGATCGGTCCTTCCTCGAGTCCGCGAGCTATCATCGTCGCATGTCCACCGAGCGTGAACCGGCTGCCGTGTCCGTGAGACCGCGGCACGGCGTGAACCCGAAAGCCGTGCTGATGGTGCTGAGCATGGCGCTCTGCTTCACGGTTCTGGAGACCACCGCCAAGTGGCTGAGCCGCTCGTACCCCGTGCCCATGGTGGTGTGGGCGCGCTATGCCGGCCATGTCGGATTGATGCTTGTCCTGTTCGGTCCGACGATGAGGAGCCAGCTGCTGCGCACCGTGCAACCGACCGGGCAGATGTCGCGCGCGACATTGATGCTCGGCTCGACGCTGTGCAACTTCGGCGCGATCAGCTTCCTGCCGCTCGCCGAGGTCAAGGCCATCAGCTTCGTGTCGCCGCTCCTCGTCACCGTCTTCGCGGTCTGGCTGCTGCGCGAGCACGTCTCGGTGTCACGCTGGGTGGCCGTCGCCGTCGGATTCGGCGGAACGCTGTTCATCGTCCGGCCCGGTTCCGCGATGTTGAATCCGGCGGTGTTCCTCGCGCTCGGTTCGGCCTTCTGCTACAGCCTGTACCAGATCCTCACGCGCCGCATCAGCGGCGGGGACAGTCCCATCACCACGCTGTTCTACACCGCGCTGGTGGGATTCATCTTCATGTCATTCATGCTGCCGCACGCGTGGAAGCCGCCCGCACCGGTGCACCTGCCGCTCTTCCTCCTGCTGGGCGCCGCCGGCATGACAGGTCACTTCCTGCTCATCAAGGCGCTCGAGATCGAGCGGGCATCGGCGCTCTCGCCGTTCGGCTACACACAGTTGCTGTGGATCAGCCTGTCCGGGTTTCTCGTGTTCGGCGACATCCCCGATGCTCATTCGCTGATCGGCATGGCGATCATCGTCGGGGCGGGACTGTACGTCGCCTGGGGACACCGGTACGTGAAGGACGAGGAGCCGGACAGTGCGATCGAGTAGCGCCCTCGCGTCCCGGGCTACTTCGCGGTTCGTCGACGACGTTTCACGTAGGCGGGAACCGCGATGTCCGTCGGCAGCCGACCGTCCGGCACCGGCTTGCCGGCTGCGAGGGAGAGGGGGACGACGCCCGCCCAGACGGGCATGGCATAGTCGGGTTCGTCGTCCGCCGGCGGACCGGTGCGGATCTTGGCCGACGCCTCCTCGATGGGGATCTGCAGCACCGTCGTCCCGTTGAGTTCCTTGCGCGAGGGGCCGCGAATCTCGGCCCACCGCCCCGGCAGAATCTGCTCCGAGATGACCTCGAGGGCATGGATCTTCTGGTCCGGCTCGACGACCGTTGCCGTGCCCAGGACGACGGCGGACCGGTAGTTCATGGACGAATGGAAACCGGATCGCGCCAGCACCAGCCCGTCCAGGATCGTGGCGGTGAGGCACATGGGAACACCTTCCGTCAGCCGCTTCAGTGTCCTGCTCACGGCGGACCCGTGGACGTAGAGCGTCCGGCCGTCCCGCCCGAAGGCAGTGGGAATGACGTAGGGCTGACCCTCGGCGACGAATCCCAGGTGACACAGGAAGGTGGCGTCCAGGATGGCCGCAATCGTTTCGAAGTCGTGGCGGCCTCGCTTGGGCAGGCGTTTGACCGTGGTCCTTGGCGTCTTCAGGGGCATGGAATCTGGCTCGGTGTGGAAGGGATCGGACCCCGGAAGATACTGCCCGCGAGCCTGTCGCGCCACGGATCCCGCGGCGGCATCCCGCGGGTCGGTTGCCCGGCGCGGGGGGGGCGCCCGCAATTCCGATGTCATCCTGCCGGGGCGACGTGTCGTTGAGCCACGAGAGAGCGCCGGCGTTTTCCGGCTAGGCAAACGGGCCATACCTGTGGCACATTAGCGACATCTACGCGCCAATGGCGTCGGTCGAGGTCGGTGCACCGGGGCGGTCGCCGGATGCAAAGCAGCAGGCCGGCGAGGCGAGAACAAGCAGGATTCGTAAAGATCTGATTGGCAAGCAAAGAATATTTGCGATGGACCCCTTAAGAATTGTCCGGGTCGGTCGCAAATAAAAGCAGGTCTCCTCCCCCCGCTAGGGGGTTTACAGGGCAGCTCGCAAGGGCTGCCCTTATTTTTTGTGCGGTCGGGTTGACCACCCTTGGTTTGCCCCCACGGCGAGGTCGGGAAAACCGCGCGCTCGCCTTTGCGCGGGGCGGGTCTGAACGACACGGTGACGCCCGGCTACCCCTTGGGCGCCTTCTTGCCCAGCTTCCGCTGGAGCGTCCGGCGATGCATCCCCAGGGCCCGGGCCGTGGCCGAAACATTGCCGCCCTGCTCCGCCAGGACGCGCTGGATGTGCTCCCATTCCAGTCGCCTGACCGATAGCGGTCTGAAATCATTCGGGTCGTCGATGTCGTTGTCGCCCTCCGCCGGGGATTCGCCGAAGGCCGCCACGATCTGATCGGCGTCGGCCGGCTTGGCCAGATAGTGCGTCGCCCCCCGCTTGATGGCCTCGACCGCCGTCGGAATGCTCGCGTAGCCCGTGAGGACGACGATCCGCATGCGCGCCGACAGCTTGCGCAGATGCTCCACGAGCACGAGTCCCGAGGCCCCGGGCATGCGCAGGTCGACGACGGCATGGGTCGGACAGGCGCCCGCCACCGCTTCGATGGCGCCTGCCACGTCATGGGCGACCGTGACCACATAGCCGCGCCGCGTCAGCGCCCGGGACAGCACGGCACTGAACGTCGGATCGTCGTCGACCAGCAGCAGGGACAGGGACGAGGCGGACACGTCAGGCGGCCGTGATCCGGGCCAGCGGCAGCTCGATGCGCGTGCAGGCACCGCCGTCCACCCGGTTCGATAGCGTCACCCGACCGCCATACCGCTCGAGCGCGGCGTTCGCGATCAGCAGCCCGACGCCATGACCGGACGACTTGGTGCTCGTGGCGGCCTTGCCGGCCCGGGACAGGACCGACGGCGGAATGCCTTTGCCACGGTCGCGGATCTCGACGGCCAGCGTGCCGTCGTCCCATGTCCCCTGCATCTCGATGCCGTCAGGGGCGGCATCCGCCGCATTGTTGAGCAGGGTGATCAGGGTGTGACCGAGCGTGCGCTCGGCCACGATCCTCGGTGCAGGGGTCGTTCCGTCCAGACTCAGCGCCACATCGACGCCCGGACGCAGGACGCGCCAGCTCTCGACGGTGCCGCGAAGAAAGCGATCGAACGATTCGGCACGGGCGCTCTCGCCGCGCGACTGTCCTGCGACGGCGACGAGGTCCGAGATGATCGATTTGCATTCGTCGATCTGCGCCCGCAGCTGCCGCAGTTCGCCCGTCAGCGCGACGTCGTCCGACCGGTCACGAACGATCTCCTGCACGACCACGGCCATGGTGGCGAGCGGTGTGCCGAGCTGATGGGCGGCGCCGGCCGCCAGCGTCCCCAGGGCGAGCACGTGCTGGTTGCGCAGTGCGCGTTCGCGCGCCTCGGCGAGTTCCTGGTCGCGTTCACGCAGGGACGCCGCCATGCGCACGACGAAATACGCGATGACACCCGCCGAGATCACGAAGCTCACCCACATGCCGAGCACGTGGAGATCGAAATCGCCGGTCTCGCCGTGATGCATATGCGGCAAGGGCACGTACCAGAAACCGAGCAGCGAATAGCACAGGAAGGTTGCGCCGGCCATGATCCAGGCATGGCGGGGAGCGAGCGACGTCGCGGCGATCACCAGCGGCAGCAGGAACATCGAGACGAACGGGTTGGACCAGCCGCCCGAGAAGTACAGCGCGGCCGTGAGGAGCGCCGTATCGGCCAGCAGATGGAGCAGCACCTCGTGTGCGCCGACGGACCACTCGCGCGTCAGGCGCCAGCGCGTCCAGGCGTTCATCAGTGCGCCGCTGACCACGACCACCGTCAGCGGCAGCAGGGGCAGCGCGAAATCGAGGGCGGAGTGGGCGATGGCGATGATGCCGGTCATCGTCGCCAATGCGACCCAGCGCAGTGAAATCAATCGACGAAGCTGGCGGCGGCCGGCGTCGTCATGCGCCAGCGCATCCTCGGCAGGGGAGGGGGCACGGAGATTCATCGTGCCCGGATTCTACCGAGCCGGTCGCCTTCCCGGCCCTGCGTCATCTTGCCGCACCCTGACGGGACGGGCGGTTCGGATCGAGGCATCGGGCAACTCATGCCCGACAGGACGCCCTGGACGAACCGTTCGACGGCTGCCAGGACGTACCGTCTCGCGCGCTACTTCGTCTCCTTGCGCTTGCGGTTCTCGTCCCGCAGCCAGGTGATGATCTGCCAGATCTGCTCGTCCGTGATGTCCGGGCCGAAGCCGGACATCACCGTGCCGGAGCGGCCGTTCTGGATGGTGTTGAAGATCATCTCGTCCGTCGGCTGGCGCAGCCACTCGTCGTCGGTGAGATCCGGGCCCACGGCGCCCCGTGCGTTGTTGCCGTGACACGCGATGCAGCCGGTGCGGTGGAACAGCTTCTTGCCGGCCGCGACGGTGGCCTCGTCGGGCGACAGCGGATTCGAGAGGCCCGCGGCCTGCGCGGCGAGCGCGGTGCAGGCGAAGGCGAGAACAATGAAGGGGCGCATGGGTACCGGGCGGTCGTGGGTGGGTGGAAGAGAGGTGAGGGCGAGGGGGAGGACGCTTCGCGGCACGCGCTGCGGGCGGGCCCGTCCTCCCCTGACCGCGCCCGGGCAAGTGACCCGAGAGCCCGGGCGGCGGGGCCGCCGCGCACCGCGAAACCTCGCGGACGGCGACCCCGCCACCGGGCCATCCCCGATCACCGCCCGGCTCACTTGCCGTCGAACAGGGCGAAGACGAACAGCGTTCCACCCTTGCGGTTGTTCTTCAGATGCGGCGCGCCCCCCTTGCCGCCCCAGGTGGCCCAACCGGTCCAGCCGCCCCAGCCCGACGGCACCGCGACGTACTGCTTGCCGTTCACCGAAAAGCTCACCGGACTGCCGACGATCCCCGACCCGGTCTGGTAGGACCAGAGCTTCTCGCCGGACCGGATGTCGAACGCCTGGAATTCGCCTTCCGGTGTGCCGGCGAACACGAGACCGCCGCCGGTCGTCAACACACCGCTCGTGAAGGGCGAAGGCGCCTCCACCGTCCAGGTCTTCTGACCGGTGATCGCGTCGAAGGCGACGAGCTGGCCGTGACCCTTGATCCAGTCCGCCTCCGCGATGCCCAGGTTGTACTTGCCCTCTGTGCGTTCGCTCGCGCCCGCGAGGATGTCCACGCAGATCTCGCGGCTCGGCACCACCACGGTCTTCGCCACCGGGCTGTAGCTCATGGGATTCCACCACTTGCCGCCTTCGGATGCCGGGCACACGTTCATCGCCTTGTTCGTGTAGGTCGGGACCTTGTCCTGCGCGATGATGGGCTTGCCCTCGGCCGTGAACCCCGTGTTCCAGTTGACCCTGGAGATCTCCTGGGCCCAGAGGAATCTGCCGTTCGTGCGATCGATCTGATAGAGGTAGCCGTTGCGGTCGCCATGGAGCCAGACCTTCCGGCCGCCCACGTTGGCCAGGATGGTCTCGTTCACCCCGTCGAAGTCCCACACGTCCCAGGGCGTGTACTGGTAGTGGAACTTGATCTCGCCGGTATCCGGATTCAGCGCCAGCGTCGAGTTCGTGTAGAGGTTGTCGCCGACGCGGTTCATGCCGTCCCAATCCGGATTGGGGTTGCCGGTGCTCCAGTAGAGGGTGTCGAGATCGGGATCGTACGATCCGGTGATCCATGCCGAGCCGCCGCCGAAGTTCGCGGCCTGGGGATCCTTGTCGCCCCACGTGTCGTAGCCCGCCTCGCCGGGCGCCGGGATCGTGTAGCGCCGCCAGACCTGCCGGCCGGTCTCCGTGTCCAGCGCGTCGATCCACAGCCGTGTCGGATATTCCGCGCCGGACATGCCCACGATGACCTTGCCCTTCACGACGAGCGGCGCGACGGTCATCGTCTGCGCCTTGGTGTAGTCACCGACGATGACGTCCCACACCCGCTGTCCCGTCGACCGATCGAGCGCGATCACGTGGGCGTCGGGCGTCGCATAGAAGACCTTGTCGCCGTAGACGGCGGCGCCGCGGTTGCCGACGTCGCAGCACATCATCTTCCCGATGTTGTCCGGCAGCGGATGCGAGTACGCCCACAGTTCCTTGCCTGTCGCGCCGTCGATGGCGAAGAGCTTCCCGTGCGAACTGGTGACATACATGACGCCGTCGACGACCAGGGGCGTCGTGTTCTGGGCGTCGAGCACGCCGAACGAGAAGGACCACACGGGTACGAGGCGTTTGACGCTCTTCGTGTTGATGCGGGCGAGGGGGCTGTAACGCGTGCCGGCGTAATCGCGGCCGGCCATCAGCCAGTTGTTCGCCTCCTTCGCGGCGTCCAGCAGCATGTCGTCGGTGACCGGCGTATGCACGGGCTCCGCGGTGGCAGGCAGGACGACGGCAAGGGACAGCAGACTTGCGAGCAGGCGAGGGATGGATCGTGTCGACGGGAATTGCGGCATGGCTGACTTCTCCTCTCGATGCGGACAACGATGTTGGGAAGTGCCGGCGGGCGCCGGTGTGCCCGGGTGGCGAAGGGGACGCAAGGTCGTCAAGGTCGGCCGGGATGGTCTTCCCCCGATCCGCTACCCGGACGTCATCGTAGCGCGCAAGAAGCCTGCCGTTCGGGCCGACCGGCTCCGACGCCGCGCCATCGGGCCGATGCACCCGGACAAATCGTCGGCTCGCCATGGATTCTCGTCCTGCCGCCGACGCGTCGACCCGTGCGACGAGGATATCGGCACGTCAGCGGCGCGGCGCCCGTGCCCGGAGATTGGGCGGCTGCGCGTCCGTCATTCCCGGCGCGGTGCATGCCCCACGAGCCTGGTACGGGCGCGTCAGCGCGGAGGGTCATCCGCTGCGTCGGTCTCCAGCGGCAGCCAGAACGCCTCCGGCTTCAGATCCGACGGGAGTTTCGACAGGGGCACCACCTCCGTGATCCGGTGGCTGTCGTGGCTCGTCTGCCGTTTGGGCAGGGCGTCCAGACGCTTGCCGCTGGAACTGATCACGCTGCGTACCGTGGGTTGCGACGCATTGAGCGTGCGCTTGATCGCGACCGCCCGTTCGCCATTGGCCAGCAGCACCGCCGTGCCGGGCGGATACATGCCGATCTCGCGCACGAGCAGCGCGGCGATCACGGCATCGAGGCTCTTGCCCTGCGACAGGAAGATCTGGCGCAGCGCCACGTTGGCGGGCGCGGCCGCGCGGTAGGCCCGTTCGGACACCATCGCGCAGTAGCGGTCGGCCGCCGACAGCATCTGGGCGCCGACATTCACGGCTTCCCCCTGCAGCGCTCGCGGATAGCCCGACCCGTCGATCGCCTCGTGATGCTGCTCGATCACCGCCAGCCAGGTCTCATCGCTGACGCCCGCGCGCTTCAGGATCTCCACCGCTTCCACCGGATGGGCGCGGATCGTGGCCCGCTGCACCGGCGTGAGATCCTCCTTCTGGCTGTAGAGCGCATCCTGCAGGTCGAGCATGGCGACGTTCATCGTCAGCGCCGCGCACAGCACCGGCAGGCGGCTGGCTTCCTCCCACTTGCGCGCGTGCATCAGCAGCGCCGTGACGATGGCGACATTCACCTGATGCCGGACGGCGTACGACGGCACCCGCTGCCAGAGAATCGTACCGAGCAGGGCGTCCGCATCCGCCTGGCACAGGAAGTCGACCGACTTCGCGAGCGCCAGCACGTCTCCCACGACATGGCGCGTGTCGCCGCCTTCCACCAGTTGCTTGCAGGTGCCCGTCAGACCCGCCCGGACCTCGAGACAGTGCGCGAATACCGAAAGATGTCCCGGCCCCTTGGGGCGGTCTTCACCGGGTTCGTTCCATCCCGGGTCACCGAAGACGCCGGCGTCCAGCAGCCGCTGCACGCTGCGTTCGCTGGCGATGATCTGTCCCAGCCGGACGAGCAGCCGGCCCTGCGCGTCGAAGACGTCGCAGGGCAATCCTTCGCCGACCTTGATGTCGGTCTCTTCGAGCCGACGGCGCATGGTCAGTGTCCGGACATGCCTGCCCGACGGCGGACGCCCGCAGTCGACGGGCCCCTCGCCAGGCGGCTCACGCGGTCGCCTCCCCAAGGAATGTCGAGGGGCTGGGCACCTTCAGTCGGCGACGGACCGCGTTCGCGTTGCTGTCGATCCCCGCGGTTGCGGGGCCCCTCGCCAGGTGGCTCACGCGGTCGCCTCCTCGACGGATATCGAGAATGGGGGTGTCCCGGGTCGGCGACGGACCGCGTTCGCGTTGCTGTCGATCCCCGCGGTTGCGGGGCCCCTCGCCAGGTGGCTCACGCGGTCGCCTCCTCGACGGATATCGAGAATGGCGTGTCCCCGGGTCGGCGACGGACCGCGTTCGCGTTGCTGTCGATCCCCGCGGTTCGGGCCCCTCGCCATCCACGCGGTCACATCCAGCAATCCGCCGAGGGTCGCGGAATCGATCTCGTCGGTCGTTCCGAGCGCCTGGATCGAATCGAACAGGGCCAGCGCGGACGAGAACAGCTTCAGCGATTCGGCATTGGTCACGCCCTGGAGCGCTGCCGGCAAGCCGTTGCGGCCGAGCTGGCCGTCGACGCCGAGCGCCTCGATGAACGACGGCGTCAGTGACAGCGCGCTGAGGCCGGTGTTGGGCGTTCCGACGCCGGAGACGAGATCGCGGAAGTACGACTGCTGCAGGAGGGAGATGCCGTCCGGGCCGGACACCGCATTCTGGAGTCCCTGTGCCGGCAGCGGGGCGCCGGTGGTCAGCGAGCTGTCGACGATCCGGTTGAAGATCCCCTGCGGCGACAATGCGACCGGCGGTGTGTACGCGGGGATGAGGCCGGGAGCGCGCAGCGGGAGCAGGACCGACGGTATCGAGGTGATCGCCATGGCAGGTACGACGTCAGCATTGCCGGTCATTCTCCCCCAATCCCGTCGCCGCTCCAAGGCGCATGACGCAGGGCCGGGGCAGCGCGACCGGACCCGCGACGGTCACTTCCAGCTGCGGGCGAGATCGAGCGGATCCTCCCCGCGGTGGCTGTCCGCCGCGTCCGAGTCGAACAGCGTGGACAGTTCCTCGGCTGCTTCCTTCGCCGTCTGGATCAGCTGCTCCTCGTCCCGCTGGACGGCAAACTGGCGTTCGAGCACGGCCTCGTCATGGTGGCGGAAGCGGGCCACCGTATCCGCGGCCGACTCGCGCGTGGCGCCCATCGTGGTGAGCGTGTGCCCGGCCATCTCCAGCGCGGAGCCGAAGGTTTCCCGCGTGATGAGCCGAACACCGAGTTCCCGCAGCTGATGCGCATGGATCCGGTTGCGGGCGCGCGCGACGATCTGCAACTGGGGGAAGTGCTTCCGCACCGTCCCGACGATGCGGATCGATGCTTCGACGTCGTCCACCGCGACCACCATCACGCGCGCCTCGTCGGCCTTGGCGGCCCGCAGCAGATCGAGCTTCGAGGCGTCGCCGTAGTACGCCTTGCGTCCGACGCGGCGGATCGTCTCGATCTGTTCCGGACTGATGTCGAGTGCCGTGAACGGAATGCGGCGGGCGTTCAGGACACGGGTCACGATCTGTCCCACGCGACCCACGCCCGCCACGATGACGGGCGTGGCCTCGTCGTCGATCGTGTCGAAGACCGGCGGGGATTTCGGTTCCAGCCTTGGGGCGATGACGTTCTCGTGCAGCAGGAACACCAGCGGTGTCAGCGCCATCGAGATCGTCACGACCATCACGACGAGGTCGTTCAGCGCTGCGTCGAACAGGCCGGATTCGTGCCCCAGTCCGAGCAGCACGAACGCGAATTCCCCGGCATGGGCCATCAGCACGGCCAGCCGCCTGGCGCTCGGCGATGACTGACGCGCGACGCGCGCCAGAACGAACACGATCGCGGCCTTGGCGGCCATCAGCGCGAACGCGAAACCGAAGACGGTGGCCGGGCGATCGACGAGGAGACCGAGATTCGCCCCCATGCCGACCGCGATGAAGAACAGGCCGAGCAGGAGGCCCTTGAAGGGTTCGATGCTCGCTTCGATCTCGTGCCGGTATTCCGAATCGGCGAGGAGCACGCCAGCCAGGAACGCCCCGAGCGTCATGGACAGGCCGGTGGCCGCCATCAGCAAGGCCGTCCCCAGCACGACCAGCAGCGCCGCCGCCGTGAAGACCTCCTGGATGCCGCTGTCGGCGACGGCCCTGAGCACGGGGCGAAGCAGGTATCGGCCGCCCACCACGACCAGCGCAATCACCCCGGCGGCCTTCGCCGCTCCCAGCCACGGATTCGTCGCCTGGGTCGCCGCATGGGTCACGAGCAGCGGGACGATGGCGAGCAGCGGAATCACGGCCATGTCCTGGAACAGGGAGATCGCGAAGGCGGCCCGGCCGTGATGCGATGCAAGCTGCTTGCGCTCTCCCAGCAGCTGCAGGACGAAGGCCGTGGAGTTCATGGCGAGCGCCGCGCCGACGACGAGCGCGGCCTGCCACGACAGGCCGAGCGCGAGCGCCGCGCCGCCGATCGCGCCCGTCGTCACGGCGACCTGCGCGCCGCCGAGCCCGAAGACCGGACGGCGCAACGCCCACAGCCGCGACGGCTGGAGTTCGAGTCCGACGACGAACAGCAGCAGGACGACGCCGAGTTCGGCGAAGTGAAGGATGTTCTCGACGCCGGTGACCGCGCGCAGGCCCCACGGACCGACGGCGAGACCCGCGGCGAGAAAGCCGAGCACGGCGCCCAGGCGCAGCTTGCGGAAGAAGGGGACGGCAACGACGGCGGCGGCGAGCAGGACGGCGGTCTGGGTCAGCAGGGACATTCGGCTCGCGGCACTCGAGAAGAAGGCGGGCGGGAACGCAGCCGCGCACCCGCCCGGGGAGTGGGGCCGGGGCTACGCCATGCCCGTGCCGGTGTGGGCCGGCGTGGCCTTCGCGGCCGTGATGCGGATCTCGACCTTGTATTTCGGCGCAGCGAGCCGGGATTCGACGCAGGCCCGGGCGGGGGCGCAGCCGTCGGGCACCCACGGATCCCACACCGAGTTCATCGCGTCGTAGTGGGCGATGTCGGACAGCCAGATGGTCGCACTCAGCATGTGGGCGCGATCGCTCCCCGCTTCGCGCAGGAAGCCGTCGATCTTCGCCAGGATGTTGCGGGTCTGTTCGGCCGGATCGTCCGGCACCGGCTCGTCGGCGACGATGCCGGCCAGGTAGATCGTGTCGCCGTGGACGACGACCTGCGACAGGCGCTTGCGGACGTGCATGCGTTCGATGGTCATGGAAGCCTCCTCAGCCGAACATCTTCTTCAGCTCACCGAGGAGCTGGGGAACGACGAAGCCGATGATGAAGATCGCGGCCACCCACAGCAACGCCACCATCCAGGCCGGGGCGGTGAGCGAGCGGCGCATGTGCTTGTAATACAGGAACAGCGTGGCGCACGAGATGATCGGCAGCATCGCGGCCTGGGCCATCCCGCCCCACGTCACCATCTGCACCGGGGCCTGACCGAAGATCCAGAACATCGTCACCGGAATGACGGTCAGCACGACGACGAAGATGTCGCGCCAGCGGCTGCGCGCCTTCATGTCGTCGTGCTCGAACTTGCCCATGATCCGCATCAGGTCGGAGCACATGCGGGCGTGGCCTGCGGTCGCCGCGACGATGGTGCCGAACAGGATCACGATGGCCCCGATGTAGAACAGGTACTTGGCCCAGCCGCCGAGCGTCTGCGTGTAGATGTTGGACAACACCGGGATCATGTCGGCCCCCTTGGGGACCTGTCCCATGGCGTGCAGGATGCCCGCGCCGAGCAGGTAGAAGGCGATGGTCGCGATGGTGTAGATGACCATCGAGAAGAGCACGTCCACGTTCATCACGTGGGCCCAGCCGCGGGCGCGCTTGCGCCAGGCATCGGAGTTCTCGTACGGCCCCGTGTACCGGGCATACCCCTTTTCGACGCACCAGTACGTGTACACGTAGAGTTCCGTGGCGCCCACGCCCGTGATGCCGAAGACCGCGATGGCGATGGCCATCCCCTCGCTGGGCATCTGGAAGGTGAAGCCGGTGGCCATCTCCGCAATCGAGAAACTCGGGGACGTCATCAGCAGCACGGCAGCGAGCAGCGTGATCAGGGTGAAGAGTCCGACCTTGACCATGGCGAGGCGCTCCATCCGTTCGTAGCCCCCGCCCAGCAGCAGGAACAGCGTGAGCCCCCAGAACGCCAGCACCCAGACCCAGACCGGCACCGTGGTGACCTGGAACATCACCTGCGAGACGCCGATGAACATGGCCGCGATCTGGAAGAGCGTCATGAACACCATGGCCGCCCACGCGACGATGACCCAGTTGATGCGCTTGCCGCGCGGCCCCGGCACGTGGTTGACCGCGTCGAGCCCCGTTTCGGCACGCGCGATCACGTAGCGTCCGAGGAAGGCCTGCACGACGGACTTGATGAGGCAGCTGGCGAGGATGAGCCACAGCATCGTGTAACCCACCTTGGCGCCGAGCGCCGTGGTGGCGATCAGTTCGCCGGATCCGACGATGGACGCGGCCAGGACGATGCCGGGACCGATCTTGCGCAGGATGTTGCCCAGGCCCACCGGAGGATCGAGGACGTCCTTCGGGTCGAGCTGGTACGGATCCCGGTGTTCCGCGACCTCGCCATGGGCGGTCGCGGCGGTCGTTGCCGTCATGATGACTTCCTCCTGTTCGTCGTTATGTCGTGTTCCGGCCGCCCTTGCGGCGAGCCGGTGCGCAGTGACGCGCCGCCGTCCCCATCGACTGTCCCCACGGCGGTGCCACGCCGCTGATCCGACGTTCAGTCGGTCAGGCGTGCGGGGCGCGCGGTCTTCATCGTCACCATCTCTTCGGCGGCGGTCGGATGGATCGCCACCGTGTCGTCGAAGTCGCGCTTTGCGGCCGCCATTTTCACCGCAACCGCAAATCCTTGCAGCATTTCGTCGGCGCCCGGGCCGATCACGTGGCAGCCCACGATGCGCTCCTCCGGTCCGGCGACCACCAGTTTCATCGCGGTCTTGACGGCACGCCCCGTGAGGCTGTGCAGCATGGGCGTGAATTTCGTCTCGTAGACGCGGGTCGCTTCGCCGTACCGGTCCAGCGCTTCGTTCTCCGTGAGGCCGACGGTCCCGATGGGCGGATGACTGAACACCACGGTCGCGATGTTCTCGTAGGCGAGGTGCCGGTCCGGCAGTCCGCCGAACAGGCGGTCGGCGAGCCGTCGGCCCGCGGCGATGGCCACGGGCGTGAGTTCGTGGTGACCGACGATGTCGCCGACCGCATGGACGTTGGTCGCCGATGTGCGCTGGTAGGCATCGACCGGAATGACCCCATCGTCCCGCACGGCGACGCCGGTGGCGGCGAGGTCGAGTGCGCCGGTGTTCGGTCGCCGGCCGATGGCCCACAGCACCGAATCGAAGGGACCTGCCTCGCGGCCGTCCTCCGCCGTCAGATACAGCCCGCCCTCGCGGCGCGCCAGACCGGCCGGCGTGAAGCCGGTGACGAATGCGATCCCGTCCGACTTCATGTGCGTCATCAGCGAATCGCGCAGCATGCGGTCGAAGTCGTGCAGGAAGTGATCGCGTCGCAGGAACTGCGTGACCTGCGTGCCCAGCGCCTGCATCAGGCCGCCGATCTCCACGGCGATATACCCGGCGCCCACGACGGCCATGCGTTTCGGCTGGGACGCGAGATCGAAGAATCCGTCCGACGTGATGCCGAGCGACGCCCCGGGGAGGTCGGGCGTGACCGGGCGTCCGCCCACCGCGATCAGCACGTGGTCGGCCGAGAGTTCCTCCCCGTCGACCGTCACCGTACGATCACCGACGAAACGCGCGGTGCCCCGAACGATCTCCACCCGGTTGTTGCCGAGATGGCGTTCGTAGGCCGCGTTCATGCTGCGGACGTAGTTGTCGCGTGCGGTCTTGAGTCGTGCCCAATCGAAGGTCGTCGACGAAACCGTGAATCCGTAGCCGGCCGCGTCGTGCAGTTCGTGCGCGTACTGGCCGGCCGTCCACATGATCTTCTTCGGGACGCAGCCGACATTGACGCAGGTGCCGCCCATGCGTCCGGACTCGACGAGCGCCACGCGTGCCCCGTGGCCGGCGGCGCGGTTCGCCGTCGCCACCCCGCCGCTGCCGCCGCCGATGCACAGGAGATCGAAATGCCGGGTCATGAACCAGATCGTCCGCTGAAGGAGTGCGCAAGCATACCCGCGAACGACCGGAATCCACCGTTCGCGCGGTAGACTCCCGGCCGAGCATGAATGCCATCATCCTGTACGCGCACGGCGCCCGCGATCCGCGGTGGGCCACCCCGGTGAGGCAGATCGCCGACCGTCTCGCCGAGCGCCTGCCCGACGTGCACGTGGCCTGCGCCTACCTCGAGCATCTGCCGCCCGATCTGACCGACGCGGTGGCGGAGGCGCGTCGCCAGGGGGCCGACGCGGTGACGCTCGTGCCGTTGTTTCTCGGACGCGGTGGTCATCTCCAGCGAGACCTGCCCGAGATCGTGGCGCGGGTCGAAGCGCTCCATCCCGGGCTCCGGATCCGGGTCTTGCCCAGTCTCGGCGAGGTGCCGGACGTCCTCGACGGGATCGCCCGCTGGATCGCGACGGCGGCAACCTGAGGTTCGCTGCGTCGCACCATCCTGGTTCGCCGCTTGCTAAAGTCGCGTCATGAAGACGCGGAACCCGCCCCCGCCCGGCCGGCTCAAGGTGATGCTGCTCGACGAGAACGAGGAGCGCAGCGCCATCCTGCGTGCCGCGCTGTCCGACGCCGGCCACGACGTCGTGGCCCGGGTGCCGTTCCGGGACGCCGATCTGGTCCGCGACGTCGAGACCTTCGTTCCGGATCTCATCATCATCGACACGGCCTCCCCCGACCGCGACACGCTGGAACATCTGTGCGTCATCTCGGCGACCCGTCCGCGCCCGATCGTGATGTTCTCGGGCGATCGCGACGGCGACACGATCCGCGAGGCGATCCGGGCCGGCGTGAGTGCCTACGTGGTCGACGGACTCGCTGCCGAGCGCGTGCAGCCGCTCATCGATGCGGCCATCGCCCGGTTCGAGCAGTTCCAGGCCCTGCGGGAGGCACTGGCCGAGACGCAGGAGCGCCTCGACGAGCGCAAGCGCATCGACCGCGCGAAGGGACTGCTGATGGATCGCAAGCGCATCTCCGAGCAGGACGCCTATGCGCTGCTGCGACGGATGGCGATGGACCGCAACGTCAAGCTCGTGCAGGTGGCCGATGAAGTGATCCGCATGTCGGAGGTCCTGTGAGCGGGCGGGGCTCGCCTTTGGTGCGCACGGCGCCGGCCATGCACAGCCGGGAGGCGGCGCTCGACCGGGATGCGACACCCGTGTCGAGGGAAGCCGCGGGTGCAGGCACGCCGAATGCGACGGATCGGAGGCAGGACCGCCACGACGGAACGCTTCGATGCCCAACGACTCGCCCGGCGACGACTCGCCACTTTCCCACGCGTCCGCCGAGCGACGGGCATTCGTCCGACGTTCCGGGGCGCTCACGGCCGGCATGGTGACCGGACTCGCACCCGGCGGCGCGCGGCCGCAGGCCCACCTGGTCGGCAGCGACGGACCCGAAAAGCGTGAACTGCGCGTCGGTTTCGTGCCGCTGACCGATTGCGCGCCGCTCGTCGTCGCGGCGGCCGCGGGATTCGATGTCCGCCATGGCATCCGCATCGTGCTGTGCCGCGAGCCTTCCTGGGCGTCGGTGCGCGACAAGCTGCTGAGCGGTGAACTCGATGCGGCGCACGCCCTGTACGGACTCGTGTACGCCACGCAACTCGGATTGGGCAGCGTGAAGCGCGACATGGCCGTGCTGATGACCCTGAACCAGAACGGGCAGGGCATCACGCTGTCCGAGGGACTGCGTGCCGCCGGTGTCGTCGACGGCCCCGGCTTTGCACGCTGGCTCGGGACCGCGGCGCGGCGTTGCACCCTCGCGCAGACGTTCCCGGCCGGCACCCATGCGCTCTGGCTCAACTACTGGCTGGCGGCCCATGGCATCCATCCCGGCGGCGACGTGCAGACGACGGTCGTCACGCCGACCCGCATGGTTGCCGGTCTGCGCGACGGCGCCATCGACGGCTACTGCGCCGGCGAACCGTGGAACGCGCGCGCGGTGTTCGACCGGATCGGCTTCACCGTTGCCACCTCACAGGACATCTGGCCGGATCATCCCGAGAAGGTGCTGGGATGCACGGCGGATTTCGTCGACCGGCATCCCAATGCGGCGCGTGCCCTGGTGTCCGCGGTGCTCGAGGCATCCCGGCATCTCGAGCAGCGCACGGACAGGGCGGCGCTCGCCCGCTTGCTGGCCGACCCGGCCTACGTGAACACGCCCGCCGCGGTGATCGAGTCGCGGCTCGCGGGCCGCTACGACGACGGTCGCGGACGCCGCTGGCAGGATGCGCACGCGATCCGCTTCCACGGCGACGGCCAGGTGAACTTCCCCTGGCTCTCGGACGGCCTGTGGTTCCTGACGCAGTTCCGGCGCTGGGGGCTCGTCCGCGAGCATCCGGACTACATGGCCGTGGTGCGTGCCGTCAATCGGACCGATCTCTACATCACGGCGGCCACCCGGGCGGGCGTGGCGGTTCCGCACGAGCCGATGCGGCGCTCGGTCCTGATGGATGGCGTCGTTTGGGATGGGACCGACCCGGCACGCTATGCCGGCGGATTTGCCGTGCACGCCTGACCCGCACGCAATTGCCGCAGCTGCGCAGTCCGCGGACTCGTGGCGGCCTCGCGGGTCGGCCTCCGCTGCGCGTGTCCCGACCGCTCCGGCCTTCCGGTACCCTGTCCGCCTTGCCATCCGACCCCGCATTCCCATGACGCTCCAGGGCCAGACCATCGCGGTACTAGAAAGCCGCGCCGCCGAGCAGGTGGCGGCACTCGTCGCTCGCCACGGCGGCAAGGCGCTCTCGGCGCCCGCGCTCGCGGAGATCCCGGTCATCCACCCCGACGACATGCGCCGCTGGATGGACACACTTGCTGCGACGCCGCCGGCGATCTCCATCTTCCAGACCGGCGTCGGGACGCGCGCGTTGCTGGAGGCCGCGGCCGAGGCGGGCGTCAGGACTTCCCTCGTTGCGCTGATCCAAGCATCGACCGTGGTCGTGCGCGGACCCAAGCCGACGGCAGCGTTGCGTGTGGCGGGCATCCGGATCGACCGCTCGGCGTCGGAACCCTTCACGACCGACGATGTGCTGGCCTTGCTGGAGGATGTCGAACTCACCGGGAAGACGGTGCTCGTCCAGCGCTACGGCGACACGAACGAACGTCTGATGCAGGCCCTGGCTGGCCGCGGCGCGCACGCGATCGAGGTTCCCATCTACCAGTGGACCCTTCCCACCGACGTCGCGCCGTTGCATCGGCTGTTCGATGCCGTCGATGCCGGGACGGTCGACGCCATCGTGTTCACGAGCGCCTCCCAGGTCGGCAATCTGCTGGAGGTCGCCCGGCAGGCGGGCCGCGAAACCGCGCTGCGCCGCGGACTGGCGACCCTGCCGGTCGTTTCCATCGGGCCGGTCTGCAGCGCCGCGCTGCGTGCCGCGGGGATCGACGTGCGATCCGAAGCATCGCCGCCCAAGCTGGGCCACCTGATGGCGGCGATCGCTGCCGCCCTGTCGACGCATCCTTCCGGGGCGTGAAGACCCCATCGCCACGCGGAATCGACGCTCAGGCTGACGGGCAGAACCGTCGCGGGACGCTGCGTCGCTCGCGTGTCCCGAGAGGGGGTCTCATCGTCGTCGTGCTCGCAGCGGTGCTGAGCGGTTGCGCCGCGACGCCGACGCCGTCCGCGATGCCGGCGCATTCTCGGCCCGACCGTTCCATGGTGGCGTTCAGCCAGTCCGGTGCGGAGCCGCCCGGGTATCGCGCCTATGCCTACCTGCTGTTCGCGTACGCGTGGAACCCGGCGTCGAAGCAGACCGGGATGCAGGTGCCCGAGCGGGTGGCAAGCTCGTATCGCGGGGCGCTCGAAGCGCTCGACGTGCTCTGGCGACAGGCGGCAGCGTCGGAAGCGGCGGCGACGGAGCCGGATCGACGGCACCTGCTCTTCTGCGTGCCGGGCCGCAACCGGTACCGCGTGGTTTCCCTCGACGACTACGGCGAGCGGCTCTCGATCGACTATCTGCGCCGCCTGGAGACGGCGCTGCCCCGAGGACGCGCGGAGCACGTCCTCCTGCGCCGCCCCGGTCCGCATCTGGTTCTCTCCCCCCGGCCCCTGACGTCGTTGCGCGGGGACTCGGATCTGCTGCTCGTCGATCTGACCGATGCCGATCCGGGCACCTTCCTGCCCCTGCTGCTGACCGTGGCGCAGGAGGCGAACACGCGGCAGGCCGGTGACGGATCGATCCTCGCGGCGCTGCGCGAACGCCTCGCACCCCTGGCGCCGGCGGCGGGATTCGCTCTCGCATTCGTACACGGTGCCGTGATCGACTGACGGCGGCGTTGCGCCGGGCCGGCCCGCGCCGGACGGCCGGCTATACTCGATCGGCATCCACTTCCCGAGTGCCCCGAGCCCCCCAATGATCGACCTCTACTACTGGACCACGCCGAACGGCCACAAGATCACCATCTTCCTGGAAGAGACGGCGCTGCCCTACAGGGTGAAGCCGATCCACATCGGCCGCGGCGAGCAGTTCCAGCCCGAGTTCCTGGCCATCGCGCCGAACAATCGCATTCCCGCCATCGTCGACACCGATCCGGGTGACGGCGGCGGGCCGATCTCCGTCTTCGAATCCGGCGCGATCCTGGTCTACCTCGCCGCGAAGACGGGGCGCTTCCTCCCGCAGGAGACGCGCGCCTGGGTCGACGTGCTCCAGTGGCTCATGTGGCAGATGGCCGGGCTCGGACCCATGGCCGGTCAGAATCATCACTTCGTCCAGTACGCGCCGGAGCGCATCCCCTATGCGATGGATCGCTACGTGAAGGAGACCGGACGGCTCTATGGCGTCCTGAACAAGCGACTCGCCGATCGCGAGTTCATCGCCGGCGACTACTCGATCGCGGACATGGCCTGCTATCCGTGGGTGGTGCCGCACACGCGGCAGCAGCAGAACCTCGACGACTTCCCGCATCTCGAGCGCTGGTTCGAGACGATCCGTGCCCGGCCGGCCGTCGTGCGGGCGTACGAACTCGCCAAGCAGGTGAACGTCAAGCCCACGGTCGACGAGGCGGCGAAGAAGGTGCTGTTCGGACAGGATGCGGCGACGGTGAAGTAGGACCGGAATCGCCTGGAGCGGACATGGCCCTCAGTCTCTTCGAACTCGCCGGCGCCGACGAGCGGCGCGTCTTCAGTCCGTACTGCTGGCGCACGTGCATGGCCCTCGCGCACAAGGGCCTCAGGTGGCAGACGCTCCCGTGGCGTTTCTCCGAGAAGGACCGGATCGCGCCGCACGGCGCGCAGACGGTGCCCGTGCTCATCGACGGCGATCGGGCCATCGTCGATTCCTGGGAGATCGCCCGCCATCTCGACGAGAGGTACGGCGACCGCCCGCGGCTGTTCGACAGCGACGCGGCGCGGGCCGAGGGACTGTTCATCAAGTTCTGGACCGAGAAGACGCTGCATCCGCTGATCACGCGCATGGTGGTGCGGGACATCCTCGATGTCCTGGACGAGCGCGACAAGGCGTACTTCCGGACGTCCCGCGAGCAGCGTCTCGGGGCGACCCTGGAGACGGTCGTGGCGGATCGCGATCTCACGCGCCAGTGTTTCCGCGAGGCGCTCGAACCGTTGCGAAGCCTGCTCGCGGTGCAACCCTTCATCGGCGGCGCGTGCGCGAACTACGCCGACTACACCGTCTTCGGTGCCTTCATGTGGGCGCGCGGCGTCTCGCCGTATCCGCTGCTCGATGCCGGCGATCCGGTTCACGCCTGGCGCGCTGCACTGCTCGCCCGCTTCGACGGTCTGGCGTCGCGAGCGACGGGCTTCGCTCCCTGAGCGCGGGCCGCTTGATCCGCGTCAAGGACCGGGTCCGGGGCGCCGGTGATACGCTCCCGGTTGTTCCGCACCGCCACTCTTCCGAGGCGAATCCGACACCATGACCATCGCCCACCTTCGCAAGGAATACCTGCGCGAGCGCTTCGACGAGGCCGATGCCGCCCCCGATCCGTTCGCGCAATTCGGCCGCTGGTTCGACGAGGCGCTCAAGGCCGAACTGCCCGAGGCCAACGCGATGACGCTCGCCACGGCCAACCGCGATGGGGTGCCCACCGCGCGCATCGTGCTCATCAAGGCCTACGACGAGCGCGGTTTCGTCTTCTTCACCAACTACGCGAGCCGCAAGGGGCGCGAACTGGCGGAGAACCCGCGGGCCTGTCTGCTCTTTCACTGGGTGGCACTGGAGCGCCAGGTGCGCATCGAAGGCGAGATCGAGAAGGTCGTCGAGGCGGAGTCCGAGGCCTACTTCAAGGAGCGTCCGCTGGCGAGCCGCCATGGCGCCTGGGCGTCGACGCAGAGTGCGGTGATTCCGAGCCGACAGGTCCTGGAGGACAAGGTGGCGCAGATCGCGCGCGAGATGGGGGACGATCCGCCCCGGCCGCCGCACTGGGGCGGCTACCGCCTCAAGCCCACCCTGCTGGAGTTCTGGCAGGGCCGGCCGAGCCGGCTGCACGATCGGCTGCAATACATGCGTCAGGTCGACGGCCGTTGGAAGATCGACCGGCTCTCGCCTTGAGGAAGGTCCGATCGATTCGCGACTGCGCGCATCGATCGGACCTTTCCGGATCAACGATCCGCAGCGGATCGGAACCTGAGAGGGTTCGGGTGCGCCGGAGCGCGCGCTCAGGCGACGACGACCCGATTCCGTCCCGCCTGCTTCGCGCGATACGTGCCCTCGTCGGCACGCCGCAGCATGTCCGCCAGGCTTTCGCCGAGCGTCGTGCTGACGCCGATGCTCACGGTGAACGGGACCCGCCGCCCTTGGACTTCAACGACGGTCGATTCGATGCGGCCGCGCAGCCGCTCGAAGACCGGCATCGCCTCCGCGGGTTGACGCAGGCCGACGAGGCACACGAACTCCTCCCCGCCGTAGCGCGCCACCACGGCGGTGTCCGGCAGTCCGGCGCGCAGCGTGCTCGCGATCGCGATCAGTGCCTCGTCCCCCGCGTGGTGGCCGAAGGTGTCGTTGATCCGCTTGAACTGGTCGGCGTCGATCACGGCGGCGGCGAGCGTCAGTTCGCCCCGGCGTGCGCTGGCGTGCAGGGGTTCCCCGATCTCGAACAGATGACGCCGGTTGCTGACGCCCGTGAGGTAGTCGCGTGACGCGGATTCGCGCATTTCCCGAACGTAGCTCACCATGTTCACGTTCTGGGCGATGCGGCAATAGAACTCCTCGACCTCGAACGGCTTCGCGAGGAAATCGTTCGCACCGAGCTTCAGCAACTGCGCCGAGAGCCCGGGTCGGGACCGGTCCGACACGCCGATGATCGCCAGGCTCTCGCGACGATGCCGCGACCGGATCGCCTCGATCAGTTGCATGCCGTCCATTTCCGGCATGTTGATGTCCGTGACGACGAGGCAGGTGTCGGGATGTTCCTCGAGCTGCTTCATGGCCTCGCGGCCGTCGTTGGCGAGCAGGGTCTGGTACTGGTGCCGTCTCAGCAGTGCGTCGAGGTAGAGGCGGAAGGACGGCGAGTCCTCGACGATCAGGACCTTCCGCGACCGGTTGTCGTGCAGCCGGGCGATCAACTGGGCGACGTGCTCGATCTCGTGCGGATTGCGCTTCACCACGTAGTCGACGACCTGCTTCGCCTCCATCGCGGACCGCAGGGCGTCGTCGACGGACGCCGTCAGGACGATCACCGGCGTGCCGGTGGCGCGCACCAGATCGATCACTTCGCCATCGGGCGCATCCGGGAGGTTGACGTCCAGCGCCGCGCAGAAGAAGCGCTCGGGCGACCGGGTGATCAGGGCGCGGGTCTCGGCGAGCGATGACGCGGTTTCGATGCGGAATCCGCCCAGGGCCGCGAGATGGCCGCAGAGCACTGCACGGATGGATCGGCTGTCGTCGACGACCAGGATCGACGGCGGCGCGCCGGCGGCCCGTCCGCGCGGCGCGGAGCGCGGTCCGTGCGGATCGGCATCGGGGGTGGCGAGGGCCTGGAATGAGGCCACGGAATCTCCTTGGGCGGGGCGTGACCGTCACGCGCCTCGGCTCGGAAGGGTTACGGCGAAACGACGGTCCGCTTGAGAGCCGGCCGGTGATCCGCGCAGCGCGATCCGGCCGGCGATCCGACGCAATGTCGGCCGGGCACGGGCGTCCATCGAGCTGTCGGAGCGGCATCCGCGGGCCCATACTTTCGGCAGCCATCGATCACTCGTCGCTCAACCCGGAGGAGACCCCCATGGACTTCGACTACACCCCGAAAGTGAAGGCGTTGCAGGCCCGCGTCACGGACTTCATGAACGAGCACGTCTATCCCAACGAGGACAGGATGATCGCTCAGATCGCCGAGGGCGATCGCTGGCAACCGCCGGCACTGATGAACGAACTCAAGGCGCGCGCGAAGGCCGCGGGGCTGTGGAACCTGTGGCAGCCGAAGACGCACGGCGGCACGCTCACGAATCTCGAATACGCGCCGCTCGCCGAGATCATGGGCCGTTCCCCGTTCGGATCGGAGCCCTTCAACTGCTCGGCGCCCGACACCGGCAACATGGAAGTGCTGCTGCGCTACGGCACCCCCGAACAGCAGAAGCAGTGGCTCGACCCGCTGCTTGACGGGACGATCCGTTCCGCCTTCGCGATGACCGAACCCGCGGTCGCCTCCTCCGACGCGACGAACATCGAGGCCCGCATCCAGCGCGACGGTGACCAGTACGTCATCAACGGTCGCAAATGGTGGACCTCCGGCGCGCCCGATCCCCGCTGCCGGATCCTCGTGTTCATGGGCAAGACCGATCCGGACAACCCCGACCGGCACCGGCAGCAGTCGATGGTGCTGGTGCCGCTCGACACGCCGGGCGTGACCATCGAGAAGATCCTGCCGGTGTTCGGCTTCGACGAGGCGCCGCACGGCCACGCGCAGGTGCGCTTCGAGAACGTCCGCGTGCCCGTCTCCAACATGCTCCTCGGTGAAGGGCGCGGATTCGAGATCGCGCAGGGCCGTCTCGGGCCGGGCCGCATCCATCACTGCATGCGGCTCGTCGGTCTGGCCGAGCGCGCGCTGGAGAAGTTGTGCCGTCGCACGATGTCGCGCGTGGCCTTCGGCAAACCGGTCTCGGAGCAGACCGTCACGCAGGAGCGCATCGCGGAGTCCCGCATCCTCATCGAGCAGGCGCGCCTGCTCACGTTGAAGGCGGCGTGGATGATGGACAACGTCGGCAACAAGGCGGCCAAGGCCGAGATCGCGATGATCAAGGTGATGGCGCCGAACATGGCCTGCCAGGTCATCGACTGGGCCATCCAGGCGCACGGCGGTGGGGGTGTCACGGATTCGTTCGGGCTTGCGCAGGCCTACGCCACTGCGCGTCTGTTGCGCATCGCGGACGGTCCGGACGAAGTGCACCGCAACCAGGTGGCCCGGCTCGAGCTGAAGAAATACGCGCACCGCTGAACGGCGGCGCGGAACGATGCCGGGGACGCGGCCGCCGCGTCCCCGGAACGCAGGATCAGAGCTTCGTCGTCGCCAGCGCCGTGCGGAGGGCGTCCAGACTGTCCCGGTGCGTCAGGTCGCAATCGAGCGGCGTGACCGAGATCCAGCCGTCGAAGGTCGCCCCGAGATCCGTGTGCGGTTCGGGATCGCCCGCCTCGTGGAAGAAGCTGAGCCACGCGTACGGAAAGTTGCGGGCGTCGATCCGGTCATGAACGTCCAGCTTGATCTTGCCCCAGCGGCCCTGCTCGGTGACGCGGATGCCGGCCACCGCTGCCGGCGCCACGCTCGGGAAGTTCACGTTGTGGAAGACCCCGGGCGGCGGTTCGACGGACAGCAACGCCTCGACGACGCGATGGCCGAACCGTTCCGCCGTCTCCCAGTTCACGTCCCGGCCTTCGTGCACCTCGAAGTACTGGCTCATCGCGATCGAGCGGATGCCGTGCTGCGCGGCTTCCATCGCGCCGGCCACCGTGCCGGAGTACGTCAGGTCTTCGGCGAGATTCGATCCGCGATTGACGCCCGACAGCACCAGCGTCGGCGGATTGTCGCGGAGGATGTTGCGGAGTCCCACGATCGCGCAATCGGCGGGCGTGCCGCGCAATAGCGAATAGCGTCGATCGTCGTACTGGCGGATGCGGATCGGCTCCGCGAGCGACACGGACCGGCCGGCGCCGGACCGTTCGAAGTCGGGCGCCACGATCCAAACGTCGTCGGTGATCTGCCGCGCGATGTGTTCCATCACGGCGAGGCCGGGCGCGTTGATGCCGTCGTCGTTGGTGATCAGGATGCGATGTTTCATCAGGGATCGTCAGAAGGAGACTGCCGGGCTCCGCCGCAGTCGGGAGGGACCAACGCAGGCAGCGGGAGACGGAGGGGGCGAAGGACGTTCGAAGGGTAGCACAGGGTCCCGCGGCCTCTCCTCGAACAGGCATCCGGATACCGCGCCGCCCCGGTCGATCCGCTACTGCGCGCGTTCGACGTCCGCCGGGCGACGCGGCAGCACTGCGGCGACACTGGTGTCGACAACGATGAACTCGGGATCCGGCGAGGCCAGCAACGACGGCAGTGAAGCCAGTTCGTCGCGTGAACGGAGGCGGGTCGTGTGGAACCCGTAGGCCGCACCGATGGCCGCGAGATCCGGATTGGTGAAGCTCGTTCCGCTCACGCGACCCGGGTAGTCCCGCTCCTGGTGAATGCGGATCGAGCCATAGATCCCGTTGTCGGAGACGATCACCTTCAGCGGCAGCCGGCGCTCGAGGGCGACAGCCAGTTCGCTGCCCGTCATCAGGAACCCACCGTCGCCGACGAGGCAGATCACCTGGCGATCCGGATGTCGCAGACCGGCGGCGACGGCTGCCGGCACCCCGAAGCCCATCGCGCCGGCGATCGGCGCGAGCATCCGTTGCGGCGGCGCGAACGGGATCACCCGGTAGGCCGGCGCGCCGAAGGTTCCGGCGTCGATCGTGAGTATCGCGTCGCCGGTCATGCAGTGTCCGACGGCCGCCACCACCTCCTCGAACGGGATGCCGTCGTCCACGTCGAAGGACCGCGGGTTGACGATGCGTCCGCGTTCGGCCGCGAGGCGATCGATCCACGCTGCGCGTTCCGCCGGTGCCGGGGCGTCCGGCCGTCCCGTGACCTGCAGAAATTCGGCGGCGTCGCAGGCCACGCCCAGATCCACGCTGAAATGGATGCCGATGGCGTCCGCGTCCGCATGCACGTGAACGAGGCGCATCTCCGGCCGGACCAGCCGCGGGAACGTGTAGCCCTGCGTGGTGATGTCGCTGAGCCGCGCGCCGACCACCGCCACGAGATCCGATTCGCGCAGGACATCGAGCTGGCTGGCGGGATTCGCGAGACCGAGATCGCCGGCATACAGCCGATGGGCGTTCGGGAACAGGTCGTGGCGGCGGAACGAGACGAGCACGGGGACGGACCAGCGTTCGGCGAACGACGGCAGCGCCGCGCGCCCGGGTCCGGATTCCAGACCGCTGCCCGCGATGAGCACGGGACGCTTCGCGCCGGACAGCCACTGACGGAACGTCGCGATGTCGTCGGGCCGCGGCGCCGCCCGGACCGCGGCCTGGGGCTGCACCGGAGGCACGGCCGTCGTCGCCGTGAGCACGTCTTCGGGGACGGCGATCACGACCGGGCCGGGCGTGCCGGATGTCGCCACGCGCAGGGCCCGCAGCATCGTCTCCGCGATGCGATCCGGCGTCGTCACTTCGGCCACCCACTTCGCGATGCCGCCGAACATGCGCCCGTAGTCGATTTCCTGGAAGGCATCGCGCCGGACGCAATCGGCGGGTACCTGGCCGACGATCAGCAGGAACGGGACACCGTCCTGCTGCGCCGTGTGGACCGCGATGGCGGCATTGCTGGCGCCGGGCCCGCGGCTCACCAGCGCGACGCCGGGCCGGCCCGTGAGTCGCGCATCGGCCAGCGCCATGAGGCCCGCGCCCGCCTCGTGCCGGCACACGACCGTATCCACGTCGGTGCGCCCGTGGAGCGCATCGAGAAGGCCGAGATAGCTCTCGCCGGGCACGCAGCACACCCGCGAGATTCCATGCAGCGCGAGGGTGTCGACGATGACCTGACTGACGGTGGACAACGGAGCTTCCTCCCCGGTTGGGCGGGAACGATCGTCCCGATCGTGGTGAGACGGCGCGACGGCGGCAGCGCAGATCACGCACGCGTGCCCGCCGAAGCCTGCCCCGGCCTGCCCGCGCGCCGGATTCCCGTCGTTCCATCGCGGAAATCGCGCGCCGCAGTGTATCGGAGCGCCCCTGCGGCTGGCCATCCGCCGGGCGGGCGGACATCCGGGCTACACTCCATGTTCAACCCGCCCCGGCCACTGCCGCATCGAGGGCGCCCCGTCGAAGAGAGGAGAGTTCCATGACCGACGCCGTGATCGTATCCACCGCCCGCACGCCGCTGTGCAAGTCCTGGCGCGGGGCCTTCAACATGACCCACGGCGCCACGCTCGGCGGGCATGCCGTGCAGCACGCCGTGCAGCGTGCGGGTCTCGATCCGGCCGAGGTCGAAGACGTGCTCATGGGCTGCGCGAATCCCGAAGGGGCGACGGGCTTCAACATCGCCCGCCAGATCGCGTTGCGGGCCGGTCTGCCGATCACGACGTCCGGCGCCACGGTCAACCGGTTCTGTTCGTCCGGCCTGCAGACCATCGCCATGGCGGCGCAGCGGGTGATCGCGGGCGAGGCCGACATCTTCGTCGCCGGCGGGGTCGAATCGATCTCCTGCGTGCAGAACGAGATGAACAAGCACATGGCCAACGAAGGCTGGCTGGTCCGGAACAAGCCCGCCATCTACTGGAGCATGCTGCAGACGGCCGAGACGGTCGCCAAGCGCTACGGCATCGGCCGGGAGGCGCAGGACCGTTACGGGGTCGACAGCCAGGTGAAGGCGGCGGCGGCGGCCGCCGCCGGCAGGACCAAGGACGAGATCGTGCCGATCGCGGTCACGATGAAGATCGTCGACAAGACAACCGGGCAGGAATCCACCCGGGACGTCACGGCCGATCGCGACGAGGGCATTCGCGCGGACACCACCTACGAAGGGGTGTCCCAGATCAAGCCGGCCATGGAAGGCGGGGTGATCGCTGCCGGCAATGCAAGCCAGTTCTCCGACGGGGCGTCCGCCTGCGTCGTGATGAACGCGAAGACGGCCGAACGCAAGGGCCTCAAGCCGATGGGCATCTTCCGCGGGTTCGCCGTGGCGGGGTGCGAGCCGGACGAGATGGGGATCGGCCCGGTGTTCGCGATTCCGAAGCTGCTCGCGCGCACCGGCGTGAAGCTCGAGGACGTCGGCCTGTGGGAACTGAACGAGGCCTTCGCCGTGCAGGTGATCTACTGCCGCGACAAGCTCGGCATTCCGAACGACCGTCTCAACGTCAACGGCGGCTCGATCGCGGTCGGGCACCCGTACGGCGTCACCGGCTCGCGGCTCGCGGGCCATGCGCTCATCGAGGGCAAGCGCCGCGGCGTGAAGTACGCCGTGGTCACCATGTGCATCGGCGGCGGCATGGGTGCGGCCGGCCTGTTCGAGATCGTCTGACACCGGCCCGCCGACCGGCCGTCATGGGGAACGGGGCACGGGGTGCCCCGTTTCGCTTTTGCGTGGATCAGCCCACAAGGTGTCTCCGATGGATTCCCGACTCATCAACCGCCGCGACCTCGACTTCATCCTCTACGAACTGCTCGACGTCGAAGGCCTGACCTTCCGCGACCGCTACCGCGAGCACTCGCGGCAAACCTTCGATGCCACGCTCGACACGGCACACCAGATCGCGGAGGAGAAGTTCGCGCCGCACAACCGCAAGGCCGACGAGAACGAACCACGATTCGTGAACGGGCACGTCGAGATGATTCCGGAGGTGAAGGACGCGCTGCGGTCGTTCATCGACGCCGGCTTCCTGTCGGCGAGCTTCGATGCCGAACTGGGCGGCATGCAGTTGCCGGTGACCGTGGCGCAGGCCGCGTTCGCGCTGTTCAACAGCGCGAACGTGTCGACGGCCGCGTATCCCTTTCTCACCATCGCCAATGCGAATCTGCTGTCGGTGTTCGGCAGCGACGAGCAGAAGGCTGCCTATCTGCCGCACCTGCTGTCGGGACGGTTCTTCGGGACCATGTGCCTGTCGGAGCCGCAGGCCGGCTCGTCGCTGTCCGACATCGTCACGCGGGCCGAGCCGCAGGCCGACGGGACGTACCGGCTGTTCGGCCAGAAGATGTGGATCTCCGGCGGCGATCACGAGCTGTCGGAGAACATCGTTCACCTCGTCCTCGCGAAGATCAAGGGCGCGCCGCCAGGGGTGAAGGGCATCTCCCTCTTCGTCGTGCCCAAGTTCCTCGTCAACGCCGACGGGTCGCTCGGGGCGGGAAACGACGTGCAGCTCGCGGGGCTCAATCACAAGATGGGCTTCCGCGGCACGACCAATTGCGTGCTCAACTTCGGCGAGAAGGACGGCGCCGTGGGCACCCTCGTCGGCGAACCGCACCAGGGCCTCGCCTGCATGTTCCACATGATGAACGAGGCCCGCATCGGCGTCGGCCAGCTCGCCGTGATGCTCGGGTACGCGGGCTACCTGCATTCGCTCGCCTATGCGCGCGAGCGCGCCCAGGGCCGGCCGCCGATCTCCAAGGACCCCACCCGGCCGCAGGTCAGGCTCGTGGAGCACCCGGACGTGCGCCGCATGCTGCTCGCGCAGAAGGCCTACGTCGAAGGCGGGCTGGCGCTGTGCCTCTACGCAGCCCGTCTGGTGGACGAGATGCGCACGGCGGAATCCGACAAGGCGAAGCGCGACGCGCATCTGCTGCTCGAGATCCTCACCCCCATCGTCAAGGCCTGGCCTTCGCAGTGGTGCCTGGAGGCGAACAACCTCGCCATCCAGATCCACGGCGGCTACGGCTACACGCGCGAGTATCCGGTCGAGCAGTGCTATCGCGACAACCGGCTGAATCCGATCCACGAAGGCACCAACGGCATCCAGGCGCTCGATCTCCTCGGCCGCAAGGTCGGGATGGACGACGGCATGGCCATCCAGCGCCTGGCGATGGAGATCGACAGGACGGCCCGCGAGGCGAAGAACTGCGACTCGGCCGAGCTTCGCCGGGCCGGCGAGAGCCTCACCGATGCCCTCGCGAACGTGATGGAAGTGGTGCGCAACACGCTGTGCGCCACCGACAAGGGTCACTCGGAACTGGCGCTGTCGAACGCGCACGTGTTCCTGGAGATGACGGGGCATCTCGTCGTCGCCTGGCTGTGGCTGAAGCAGGGCCTGATCGCCGTGAAGCGTCTCGGCGATGCGAACCCGGCGGACAAGGACTTCTACCAGGGCAAGCTGCACGCGTGCACCTATTTCTTCCGTTGGGAGCTGCCCAAGACCCGGCTCTGGCACAACCTGCTCGACACGATGGACAACACCTGCCTGGAGATGCAGGACGCCTGGTTCTGATGGCCGTCCGTTCGGTGGCGCGACAGCCGGTGCGCGGGCGCTCGAACGACGTTTGACCCAGCCACGGGTCGATCCGCTGGAGCGACCGGAAGACGGTCGACGCGTCCATGCCGAGGCGCGCGCTCGCCGCGAACGCCCGCGAGCACGGTCACACGATCAGCCCTTCCCCCGAGTGCGGCCCACGTCGATGCAACGGCGGTCGCAACAGGGAAATCCCGTCCAGTGAACTCGGCATCGCACTGCTGCGCGTCTCGCTCGGCGTGATGCGGACCGCGCACGCCCTGCCGAAGCCGCTCGTCTCCCCTTCGCCCGGCAGGTGGCCCCCTGCGGGTGCCGGTGCTGCCGGCGGCGGCGCGGGTGCATCGGCCCAACGGCCGGGTCTACACGAGCACGAGCGGCGGGCGGGAGCGCTTCGTGTCCGTCGCCGTGACGTCCATGGCGGAGCGGCTGCTCGGGGACGGTGCGTCGTCCGGCTGCCGCGGTCGGCGGTTTGCGCCCGCGGGTACCCGAGCCCACCCGCTGGTCAGCCATGCGCAGTGTCCCTGCGTGCGACGCGCCGCGATCGTCCTCGCCGAACGAGGCGTGCCGTTCGAGCGCACGCCGGTCGACTTCGACTGCAAGCCCGGGGGGCTCCGCGCCGACACCGCCGACGTCCCGACGCCGACCGGCGACTTCGCCGATGTGTCCCCGGGGCCGGTCGTGGCGGCGTGTCCTGGCGGATCGGACCGGCGTCCGGGTCGCGGCGGATCCCGACTACGGCGGGACGCTGCCGCCGTTCCTCGAACGCCGAGGCGTGCGGCGCCGTCCGGTGACGGCATCCCACAGGTCGCGCGCATTGGAGAAGCCCCGACGTCGACGTCCGGCCGCCGCCTCGACGACGCCTTCGGCCGCTCCGTCCGGCGTGGTCCGATACACGCGCACGACGAACACTCTTGCCACCTTCATGCTGACCCCTTCGCGGTCCGGCGATCGGAGTGCGAACGCCGTGCGCGGATCGTAGCGATGCGGCCGATACGGACGCGTTACGGATCCGTCCCGCGGCCTTCCAGCAGGGTGCGCAGACACTGGCGCGTGCGTTCGCCGGGCGCGCGGCCGAACGTCGCCCGCAATGCCTCCTCGGTCCGCCGGTAGGCGGTTTCGCCTTCGGCCGCGAGGCCGAGCGCGTGACAGCAGCGCAGCACGCCCTGGCAGAACGATTCGTTGAGGACGTCCGTGTCCGCGCAGCGCCGGTAGCCGTGGAGCGCCGGCGCCCAGCGCCCGGCCGACACGTCGCTCTCCGCGAGGCGCGCCGCCTTGCGAAGGAAGAGATCCCGAAGCGATTCGCGCGGACCGATGGCCCACACGGCCTCGTCGTCCGCCAGCAGCGGGCCCGCATACAGTGACAAGGCATCCCGGGTCTGGTCATCCGAGCTTGCGCCAGACACCGCTTGCCTGAAGGCCACGGCATCGACCCACACGGTAGCGGGATTGAGCGAGACGCGACCGTCCCGCAGCGTCACGTGGGTATCGGACCCGAGCAGCTTGCGCAGGCGCTGGAGGGAGACTCGCATCGAGTCCTCGGCCACATCCGCGTCCTGATCGGGAAACATCGCATCCGCGAGACGCGCCAGCGGCACGTCCTGTCCCCCCAGGGCGCAGATGGACTTCAGCAGTTCCAGCAGGCGCTTCGGAACCTTGCGGCCGAGCGTCAGCGGTGCGTCGTCGAGCAGCACTTCGAAGCGGCCCAGCGTCCGGACGCGGACGGGCCAGGGCCAGCGTCCATCGGCGGCCGATGCGGGGGCGATGCGCCAGTCGCGGACCAGTCGTCGGACCATCGGCACTTCGATCTCCGCTTCCAGGGCGAGCGAGAACAATCGGGGCAGCCGGTGGCGGTTCCAGCACAGCTTCGCGATCTGCTTCCACGGTCGCGTGCCGCCCAGTGCGGAGCGCAAGTGCGACAGCGCGCGTTCGCGATCGTGCCGGGCAAGTGCGCAACCGGCCTCGACGATGTCGTAGTACGCGTCGAAGGTCCGGAGATTGGGATCCCGCACGAGGCCGCGAGTGGCCGCCATGAGTGCTTCGGCTTCGTCGAGGCGTCCGAGGTCGATCAACGCGTCGGCCCGCTGCGCCTGCCAGATGGCCTGAGTGGCCACGAAGCCGGTCACGCGAGAGCCCTCGATGGCCCGTGCAAGCTGCTCGGCCGCCCGGACGGCGTGGCCTTCGTGCAGCTGATGCAGACCGTCGAGCCCCAAGGTGTAGGCGAGCGTGTACATCTTCTGGCCGTCTCCGGCCTCGATCAATCTCGCGTCGAGTTCCAGCGCCTCGGCACGCCGGCCGATCTGGTACAGGGTGTACGAGCGGTAGATGTCCGACACCTGGATCATCGTGTCCAGTCCGAGGCGCTGCGCCTGGGTCCTGGTCCATTCGGTGATCCGCAGACACGCCGGGAAGTCCGCGTTCATGTAATGGATCACGCAGAGCCATACACCTGCCCACACCCGGCTGACGGGTGCGATCGAGTCTTGAGGGACCAGTTTTTCGAGCAGTGCCACTGCGGTCCGGAGCACCGTCTCGTCCGCGGCAAAGTGAGCCCAGCCGACGAGGATCGTCGCCGCAGCGGTCCGCTGGGTATCGTCGATCTCCGGCGAGGCGAGGTGCTCCAGAACGTAGCGGACTCCCACGCGAGACAGGGGGTGCTCGGGCCGCCGGCAGATGCAGGCATGGACGAAAGCGCTCCACGCCCGCATCCCCGCGGCGACGGAGTCGAAGGGGCGGCCCCGTTCCAGCATCGGGCCGAGCACGTCGATCCACCGGTCGAGCGGACGGAACGACTCGCCGAGGACGAAGACGATCTCCGTCTGTGCCTGGGCTGCGAAGAACTCGCCCGTTTCGTCGCCCTGGGCCGCGAAGGCGTCGAAGGCGTCATCGAGTGCGGCCTGGGCCTCCCGTGGATCGACCATGACCCGGCAGGAGGCCCACCAGAAGAGAGCCCAGGGGTCCTGCCGAAGGACGGGTTCGGGCATGCCCTCGAACCAGCCGGCGAGCGTCTGCCAGCGGCCGGTAGCAAACATGCCGGATCCGTGATCGCGCACCAGGGCCACGAGAGCTTTCCAGTCGCCGACCTGGCGGTACAGCCCCACGGCCTCCGTCGGGGCCCCCGTGTCCGCGAGCAGGGCAGCAGCGCGCCGCCGGACCTCCGCAAGCTGTGCCGCGTCGAGTTCCTGGGTCAGCCGGTTGAGCAGGAACTCGCGGAACAGGTCGTGATACCGCCAGGACGGTGCGATGCCCGTGCGGCGATCGGTGAAGTACTGGTGCCGGTGCAACGCTTCGATGATCTCGGGCGCGTCGATCTGCCCGGTGAGCGCGATCGCGGCATCGCGGGAGATCTCCGGCAGAAGTGCCGTACGCAGCATGATCTGGCGAACGTTGGCCGGTGCCCGGTCGAGGATTTCGCCCGCAAAGTAGTCGAAGACGCTCGGCCCCGGGGCCACCACGGCGGTGCTGTTCGGCGCTTCGTCGCGCGACTGGCGGGAGAGGAGGACGAGTCCCGCAGCCCACCCGCCGCTCCGCTCGTGCAGCGCTGCGGCATCGGCCGACCCTTCGGAGCGCGCATCGACGAGTGCGCGACTCTCGTCCAAGCGGAAGCGCAACGTCTCCCAGTCGATGCGTCGCAATTGCTCGCCGGCCGCCAGCCGGGCCAGGGTTGCCGGCGCCGGTTGCCGGCTGATGGCGACGACGGCCATTCCAGGGGGGAGTTCGCCCAGGGCCTCGCGCAGGACGTCCAGGATGCCGCCGCGATTCACCTCGTGCACGTTGTCGAGGACGAGGATGCACCCGTCGGGCAGCAAGCTCACGAAGCGGCGGAAGAACCGACGCGTGAAGCCGGCGAGGTCCGAACGGTGCGCAGCCGAGAGCAGGGGCAGGCCGGTCCCTCTCCGCCCCGCGATGGCGCGTGCCAGTTCGGCGAGGAAGTAGAAGACGGTCGCAGGATCTTCGTCCGTCGCGTCGACCTGGTACCAGTGAAACGGAATCCCCCGAGCGTCGAGCCACGTGGCCACCGCGGTGGTCTTGCCGCAGCCGGGCGGTCCGTCGACCCATGTCGCCGCGGCGTGGTCCCGGGATTCGTCGAGCTGACGGAACACCCGCTCGCGCAGCACCGGCGCGTGCATCCGGGGGCGAGTGAGCTTGGCGGGCAGGGCGCTTCTTCTCGTCATAGGGAGCCTTCCGGTTCGGGTCTCGATTCCACGACATCCCCGGGAACGGATCGGGAACGGATCGGGGCAAGGCCCACGACCGCAGCGGTGCGGCGTGACGAATCCGTTTCGCATCCGTAACGCGGCCGCGGGGAGACTGGTTTCCGGAGCCGTGGCGTGCGTCGATGGCGATGCGCCCCGGCACCGCATCCGACCCACCCGGAGACCGGGAAGTCTCCCCATTCAAAGGAGAACGCGCAATGACCCAGGCTTTGACTTTTCCTACGTCGTTCAGAACCGGACGCCTTGCGTCGCTCGCGGCGGTCGCCGTGGCCTGGTGTGCGGTCGCAGGCGCCGAAGACGGCAGGGTGCCCCCGCCCCCTTACCAGGTCCACGTGAGCGACTATGTCGTTGTCGGTGTGGTCTGGAACGAGGCCACCGTCCGGAAGCTGCTGCCGGCCGGGGTCAAGCCCTCGGCCGACATGAGCGGCGGCATCGCGCTGTACAAGTCGGACCGCGGCTTCGGCATCTCGCCGTACGACTCGGTCTACGCCTTCGTGAATGTCGAGGGACACGACGCGGGGCCGGGCGTGAAGGGACGGTGGATGCTCCAGGGCGGCTACGGTCCGGACGACAAGGTGGCGGCGGCGATCCGCGCGACGTACGGCTGGCCGGTTCGGGCAGCCGCCGTGACGATCACCGACACGGTCCAGGGCAAGCGCGCGGTCGCGCAGATCGGCGGGCGCGACGTCTTCGAAATCGAGTTGAAGGTCGCCGCGCTGCCGTGCGACTGGGTGGCCGGGATCAACCACTATGTGGGCGGGGGTGCGGGGCGGTTCAACGTGAACCAGATCCCGTTCCAGGGCCAGTGGTGCGGCGGCGAACCCACGAAGGTCGCCAACCTCGCGCCGGCCGATGATCCGATGGCAGTGCTCCTCCCCGCGAAAGTCGTCTGGGGGGGCTTGTTCCGGGACGGGGCGATCGCCTTCACGAAGCCCCTCGCGAAGCCGTAGCACAGCGACCGCGGCGGCGCGCGGACCGGGACGTGCCGCCGGGGTCTCCGAGTGCCGGGCAGCGGGCCTCACGACGCCCGGCGGCCTGGGGCTTCGATCCGAGATCCGCTCCGCCGCGGAGATTGTCCCCGGGGCCGCGGGGAATGTGCGTACCATCACCCGACTTTCGCCAGAGTGCGGACAAGGAGGCGTGACGATGGGACGTGTCGCGATCGGGTGGATCGCAGTGGGCGCTCTGGTGATGGCGGCATCCGGGCCGTGCGCCGCGCAGGACTCGAGCGAATCGGACATGAGCTACGGCTACCTGGGCGCGAGTCTGGCGCACGCCGCCTTCGACGGGAGTGGATGTGTCGGCGGCGCTTCGTGCGGCACGTCCGCCAATGCCATGCGGATCTTCGCCGGCGCCTGGAACGATCGTTCCTACGGCCTCGAGATGAGCTACGTGAATTTCGGCAAGGTCGCGCGGAACGGCGGCGACACGAGGGCGCAGGGATTCAGCGCGAGCTTCCTGGCAGGACTCCCCGCCGGCGACCGCGCGATCTTCTTCGCGAAGGTCGGCGCCCTCTTCAGCTTTTCCTCGGTGCACGCGACCACGCCGGGCGCGGCGACGGGCAACGATCGCGGTCCCGGATTCAGCCTCGGCGCCGGCGCGCAACTCGATCTGAACCGGAAATGGGCGCTGCGCGCCGACTGGGATCTGTATCGCGTCGCGTTCGCGGGCCGGACGGAGAGTGTGAAGGCCTGGTCGATCGGGGCGGCGTTCAAGTTCTGAGGAAGGGCCGGCCGCCCGTCCTCATGCGTTGTCGGCGGCCGGCGGCGGCGCGTCGGCGAGAGGCGGGATCGTGTCCGCCTTGCCATCGCCCGTTTCCGACTGCAACGCGATCCGCGTGCATTCATCGGACCTTCTTTTGAGCCAGTGTCCGAGCTTCTCCGCGAGCGCCCGTTCCGTGTACGGCTTGCTCAGGTAGTCGTCCATGCCCGCATCGAGACAGGCTTCGCGATCACCGACGATGGCGTTGGCGGTCAGCGCGATGATGGGCGTGCGACCCCCGCCCCGGCGGCGTTCGATCTCCCGGATGCGGCGAGTGGCTTCGAAGCCGTCCAGGGTCGGCATCTGGCAGTCCATCAGGATGGCGTCGAACCCGCCGCCCTCCCACGCTGCGAGCGTGGTTGCGCCATCGATGCGGACCTCGCACGTGAGGCCCAGGCCCTTGAGCATCGAGCGGGCGACGAGCTGGTTCACGGCGTTGTCCTCCGCCACGAGCACGTGCCCGGTGAATCGGGGAACGGCACCGTTCGACGGTCCGGGGCGGCCGAACCGCGGCCCGGCGGCCAGCAGATCGAGGACGCAGGCCTGCAGATCGGCACGCAGGACGGGCTTCGCGATGGTTCGTCGAATGCCGGCGTGGCGCAGGGTTTGCGCGTCTTCGGTGTCGCCGATCGAGCCGAGCAGGATGCGCGGGGTCGCGTGCAGCGCCGGATCCGCACCGATGGCGCGCGAGACCTGCAGTCCGTTCATCTCCGGCATGGCCATGTCGAGGATGACGAGGTCGAAGGGGTCGGCAGCCGCGACGCCGGCGCGCAGCGCATCCATCGCCTCGGGACCGGCGCTTGCGCACGTGACGCGCACCCGCAGGTCGGACAGTTGCCGGGCGCAGATCTCGAGATTCGTCCTGTTGTCGTCGACGACGAGCACGCGCTTGCCTGCCGCCCGGACGGACGCTTGCGTGTCCGCGTCGTCCACGACGGCCGACGTGCCCAGACGCACGGTGAACCAGAAGCGGGCGCCCCTCTCGCCGGGACTTTCGACGTGGATCTCGCCCTCCATCATCGCCACCAGCTTGGCGCAGATGGCGAGGCCCAGGCCCGTCCCGCCGTACTGCCGCTCCGTGGTCTCCTCCGCCTGGACGAAGGCTTCGAAGATGCGTTCCCGTGCGTCGGGCGGGATGCCGGGGCCGGTGTCGGTCACGTCGAAGCGGAGCCGCTGACCCCCCGTGCCGTCCCGCTCGGGCGGCGAGACGGTGATCGAGACTTCGCCGCACCGGGTGAACTTGATCGCGTTGCCGATGAGATTCGTGAGGATCTGGCGCAGACGGACGGCGTCGCCACGGTAGTGACGCGGCATGTCCGAGGGCATGAAGCACAGCAGTTCGATGCCGGCGGCCCGCGCCGCCTCGCCGAACAACCGCGCCACGGTTTCCACCAGATCCCGAAGATCGAAGTCGTAGGACTGCAGGGACAGCTTGCCGGCCTCGATCTTCGAGAAGTCGAGGATGTCGTTGATGATGGTGAGCAGTGCGCTCGCCGACTCGTGGATCGTGAGTGCGCAGTGGCGCTGGTGCTCGTCGAGATCGGACTTGAGCAGGATCTCGTTCATGCCGAGCACGCCATTGAACGGGGTGCGGATCTCGTGGCTCATGTGCGCGAGGAACTCGGACTTCGCGCGGTCCGCCTTCTCGGCCGCCAGCCGTGCCCGATCCAGCGCTTCGTGCGTCTCCTGCAGTTCCGACATCATCACGCCGGCGTTCACGATCGCGTCGGCCTGCGCCGCCGCCAGTGTCTCGGCACGGCGGCGGGATTCGTCGATGTGCGCCTGCAGGGCCTCGACGGTTGCGAATATCTCGCGACCCGTGTCGCCGCCGATCCGCCCGGCGATGGCGGCGAGCCGGCCGAGCAGCGTTTCGGTCCGTTCCATCCGGAGGTCAGGCGCCCCGTCGGATCACGGCGGTGATCTCGCCCGGGACGACGTCGAGACGCAGCAGCGCGTGGCCGGTCCGCTTGCACCAGACCTTCACGTCCAGTTCGAACACGGGATCGCTCGCGACCACTTCCACTTCGGTGCCGGTGGCGAGCTGGCGGAATTCCGTGTTGAGCCGGACGATCGGGCCCGGGCACCGCATGCCGCGGAGATCGACCCGATGCAGGGCCGACACGCTGTCGCCGTCCCGGTCGCTCATGGCCGGGTTCAGATGAACATCGTGACCTTGCCCTCCGAGGCAAGGTCGACGAACTGGGTGGCGCCGCACACGCGGAGATTCGGGTAGTCGATGAGTTCCTCGCGGCGGATGCCCATGATCTCCATGGTCATGCTGCACACGAGGATCTCGACGCCCGCTTCCTTCGCCATGTCGATCATGGCGCCCAGGTCCGGGATGCCCTTCTGCCGCATCTCGCGGCCGAGCAGCGCGCGGCCCATGCCGCCCATGTGCAGTTTCGACAGCGCCTGCCGCTCCGGACCCGAGGTCAGCATCCAGCCGAACATCCGTTCGACCAGGCCCTTGCCGCGCGGCTGCGGGACGTTCCTGCGCAGGGCCGCCGTGCCCCAGAACGTGAAGAACAGCGCAACACGCTGGCCGCACGCCGCCGCGGCATTGGCGAGGGTGAAGGCAGCCATCAGTTTGTCCAGGTCGCCGCTGAAGACGCAGAGCGTCATCGCTTCGCGGTCCGACAGCGTGCGCACCTGCGCCTCCAGATCCGCCACGCGGCGGGCGAGATCCGTCGTGTCGAGGGGGAAGGCGGCAGAGACGGGTGCGTCGTTCAGGGGCATCTCGGGGACTCCGGGGATCAGGGATGTTCGAGTGACGATGGCACGGGCATGGCGGTTCCCGGCGGTCGGTTATCGGCGCGTGGCGCGGTGCACTTGAGGCCCGGGGCGGGGTGGCCGGGCAGCGGCCCCGCGTGATAACTTCGACGGCTCCAAGTTCCCGTGCGTCGCCGGTGTCCTGCAGGGACCCGTCGCGGGCGGGCCGTATCGGAATCCGGAACAGGAAGGGAACCATGGGTGTGAAAGCACTGTTCGACCTCGGTGGCAAGGTCGCACTGGTGACGGGGGGATCGCGCGGACTCGGTCTGCAGATGGCCGAGGCGCTGGTGGAAATGGGCGCGCGGGTCGCGATCACGGCCCGCAAGACCCACGAACTCGAGGAAGCGGCGGCGCACCTGAAAGCCCTCGGCGGCGACGTGCTCACACACGCGTGCGACCTCTCGGACGCGGCGGCCGCCAAGCCGCTCGTCGACGCCGTCCTGGGCCGCTGGGGACAGATCGACATCCTGGTGAACAACGCCGGCGCCAGTTGGGGCGCCCCCGCGGAACAGCACCCGCTCGACGCCTGGCACAAGGTCATGAATCTCAACCTGACCGCGCTGTTCGTGCTGTCGCAGGCGGTCGCCAACGCCAGCATGATCCCGCGGCGGCAGGGCAAGATCATCAACATCGCCTCCATCGCCGGCCTCGCCGGGACGGATCCGCACTTCATGCCCACGATCGCCTACAACTCGAGCAAGGGCGGCGTCGTGAATTTCACGCGCTCGCTGGCGGCCGAATGGGCGCAGTACAACATCCACGTGAACGCGATCGCGCCCGGCGTCTTCCCGAGCAAGATGTCGAAGGGCATGATCGACCGTGCCGAGTCCTACGTCCTGGACCACACGCCGATGAAGCGCCTCGGTTCGGATCAGGACCTCAAGGGCCTGACGGTGCTGCTCGCCTCGGCCGCCTCCGACTACATCACGGGCGTCACCATCCCGGTCGATGGCGGTTTCTCGGCGATCTGATGCCGACCGTCTTCGACATCCGGATCCCGTACGCGGATCTGCTGGACATGCGCCGTCTCACCGAATCGCCGGGCAGTTGCACCGCCTCGCTGATGGTCCGCGACGAGCTGATGAACAGCTGGGGCGTCGCCCACGGCGGGGCGGTGATGTCGCTGCTGGACATGACCATGGGCATGAGCGCCAAGTCGCTCGACCCCGAGTCCATCGGTGCAGCGACCATCGAACTCAAGGTGAACTTCATCGCGGCGGCCGCCGGCGAGATCCGAGCGAAGGGGCAGGCGATGCGGCAGGGCAAGTCGCTGGTGTTCGTGGAGGGCGAGGTGAGGAATGCCGGCGGCGACGTGCTCGCCAAGGCGACCGGCACCTTCAAGCTCCGCTATCCCGCGGCGTCGGGCGACACCGGGGCGCGGCCCGCATAGGCGGGCGTTTCCGGTTCGCACAGCGTACCGGCAGGGCGGGCCGGTGGTCGGTGCTCCGCGGACGGGAATCGTCGTTCCGCATCCGCCGGCAGCGACGTGAATCGCCGCCCGCGCGCCGGATCCCGCCGCGGGACAAGCAATCCAATGACGATGAGGAGGCTCCGTGCCGCTCGATCCGCAGATCCAGGCCGTCCTGACGGCCGTGAAAGCCGCCGGGGCACCGGAGTTCTGGCAGCTCACGCCCGACGAGGCCCGCGCGCAGTACCGCATCCGCGTCAAGCGGCTCGACGCGAAGGAGACACCGATCCATCGCGTCGAGGACCGGATCATTCCCGGGCCGGAGCGTCCGATCGCCGTGCGGATCTACCGGCCGCGCGAGCCGGTCGGCCAGGAGCGGATGCCCGCCCTCGTCTGGTTCCACGGGGGCGGCTTCGTGATCGGCGATCTCGATACGCACGATTCGGCCTGTCGCCGGCTCGCCACCGAAGCCGACTGCCTCGTGATGGCCGTGCACTACCGGCTCGCGCCCGAGTCGAAGTTCCCTGCCGCCGTGGACGACAGCGTGGCCGCGCTCAAGTGGCTGACGCTGCAGGGGGCGGCCGAGTTCGCCGTCGACACCGGGCGGATCGCCGTGGGGGGTGACAGCGCCGGGGGCAATCTCGCCGCCGTGTGCGCCCTCGTCGCGCGCAACGACGGGTTCCCGAAAGTGGCGTTCCAGTTGCTGATCTATCCGTGCGTCGCGCCGGAACCCGAGACGCCGTCGCACCGGCAGTTCGCGGAAGGCTACCTGTTGACCCGGCGCACGATGACGTGGTTCTACAAGCAGTACCTGCGCAGTGCACGCGACATGAGCGACTTCCGCTTCGCGCCCCTGATCGCGGACGACCTGTCGAACCTCCCGCCCTCGCTCGTGCTCGTGGCCGGCCACGATCCGCTGCGGGACGAGGGCGTCCAGTACGCGACGCGGCTCGTGGAGGCGGGCAACGACTGCACGCTCGTGAACCTGGCCGGCATGGTGCACGGCTTCTACCTGATGCTCGGTGCCGTCGATGCCGCATCGGAAGCCGTCCGGCTGTCGGCGTCCGCCCTCGCGCGCGCCTTCGGCCGTCGCTGACCCTCAACCGGCAAGGAGACAACATGGGAACACTGACAGGAAAGGTGGCCTGGATCACGGGGGCCGGCACGGGCATCGGCCTGGCCGGTGCGCAGGCCCTGGCGCAGGCGGGGGCCGTCGCCGTGATGTCCGGACGGCGCCGGGAAGTCCTGGAGGCCGAGGCGGCGCGCATCGTGGCCGCCGGCGGTCGCGCCGAAGTCGAGCCGCTCGACGTCAGCAGCGCGGAGGACGTGGAGCGGGTGGCGAAGGCCATCCTCTCCCGCCATGGCCGCGTAGACGTTCTCGTCAACAGCGCGGGCCTCAACGTGACGTCCCGTTTCTGGAAGAACCAGACCGTCGCCGGCTGGAACGAGGTGATGCGCATCAATCTCGATGGCAGCTACTACTGCATCGCAGCCGTGCTGCCCGCGATGCGGGAGCGGCGCGACGGGCTCGTGATCAATATCTCGTCATGGTCGGGGCGGTTCGACACCTACCTCACCGGGCCGGCGTACAACGCCGCCAAGCACGGCGTCGTGGCGATGACCTCGCACCTGAACCAGGAGGAATGCGTCAACGGCATCCGGGCCTGCGCGATCTGTCCCGCGGAGGTGGCGACGCCCATCATGGAGAAACGTCCCGTCAAACCCTCGGCCGAGGACATGGCGCGCATGCTGCAGCCGGAGGATCTCGGCCGCACGATCCTGTGGGTGGCGGAGCAGCCGCCGCACATGTGCGTGAACGAGATCCTCGTGAGTCCCACGTGGAACCGCATCTTTCTCGGGGCCGCCGATCTGAAGCGATAGCGCCTTCCCGGGCAGTGCCGGCGCCGCGTCCGCTCAAGGGGACTTTGCCCGGGCCGTAAACGCTCCTGTTGATCGGATTGCGCGCGCGGCACGGGCTGGAGGTGCGCGCACTGCTGCGAGGACAGGGTGCGGAGTCGGTGTCGAACGGGTGAGGAGGCAGGGCGGGGCGGTTCGGTCCCGACGAGGAGGAGGCTGCCCGCCGCAGTGCTGTTCGCCCTCGCGTTGGCCGCTGCCGGGCCGGCGCTGGCCGAGGATGCCGGTACGACCGCCGCCGAAGATCTCGCGGACCTGTCGCTCGACACGTTGCTCCACGTCGAGGTCGGAACGGTCCAGTCGGCCTCCAAGTACGAGCAGAAGACGACCCGGGCACCCTCGTCGGTCAGCGTGATCACGGCCGACGACTTCCGGCGCTTCGGCTGGAACACCCTCGGGGATGCGCTCCGCAGCGTCCGCGGCTTCTACGTCTCCGACAATCGCAATTACCAGTTCCTCGGCGTCCGCGGTTTCAGCCGCCCGGGCGACTACAACTCCCGCGTGCTGGTGCTGATCGACGGACACCGGACCAACGACGCCATCTACGGCCAGGGCGCGACGGACGCCACGTTCCCGCTGGATGTGGACCTGATCGACCGGATCGAGATCGTGCGCGGTCCCGGGTCTTCCCTGTACGGCTCGGGGGCCTTCTTCGCCGTCATCAACGTGATCCCGAAGACGGGCGCGCAACTCGCCGGCGGCGAACTGTCCGCGCGCTTCGCGCGCTTCGGCACGACCCAGGGGCGAGCCTCCGCCGGGCAGCGGTTCGACAGCGGGCTGGAGCTGACGGGCAGCTTCACCGCCTCGCACAGCCAGGGCAATCGCGGCCTCCAGGTTCCCGAACTGGCCGGCGATCCGGCGTCGAATCTGGGCCGTCTCGGTCCGGCCGATGCCGAAACGTGGCGCAACTTCCTGCTCGGCCTGAAGTACCGGGACGTCAAGCTCACGTACATCGACGGCTATCGCGACAAGCACTACGGAACCGGGTTGTACGGCACGGTGTTCGCCGACCCCTTCGACCTGTCGCGCGACGTGCATCGGTCGCTCGACGCGCAGGTCGAGCACGACATGGGGCAGGGCGCCCTGCTGTTCGTCCGTGGCTTCTACCACGACTACCACTACCGGTCGCCGATGCACTTCGTCACCGATCCGACGACGGACTATCGGGAAGGCGCCAACAGCAAGTGGTGGGGGTCCGAGGTGCGCTATGTGTCGGGCCCGGCGCAGCGCCACCGCTTCACGGCCGGTGCCGAGTACATCGACTACTTCGAGAACCGGCAGTTCAGCGCGAACGAGAATCCGCCCCAGGCTTTCCTCGACGTGAACCGGCCGTTCACGACGTCGGCGGTGTTCGCGCAGGACGAGCTGACGCTCTCCGAGCGCTGGACGCTCACGGCGGGCCTGCGCTTCGATCGTCTGGGTCAGGGGCATCGGGCCGCGAGCCCGCGGTTGGCGGCCGTGTACTCGCCCGACGATGCGACGTCGGTGAAGCTGCTCTTCGGCACGGCGTTCCGAGCGCCGATCACCTACGAGATGGACTATGCGGTCCCCGGCTTCAACAAGGGCAACCCGGCGTTGCGGCCCGAGCGGATCCAGACGATCGAACTGGTGGCCGAACGGGTGTTCTCCGGCAGCCTGCGCGGCGCGGCGTCGCTCTACCAGTACCGGGTCAAGGATCTCATCTCCCAGATCACGGATGTGGACGGCCTCATCGTCTTCCGCAATCTCGACCGGGTCCGGACGCGCGGACTGGAGTTCGAGCTGGAAGGGCGCTGGCACGAGTTGCACGCGCGAGGCAGCGTCGCGCTGCAGCGCGCCGAGGACGACACCACCGGGCAATTGCTTTCGAACGCACCGACACGTCTCGCGAAGCTCAATGCCTGGGCACCGCTGCTGAACGAACGATCGACGATCGCCGTGGAGGTGCAGCAGACGGCACAGCGCTACGGGGACAGCCAGACCGGCCTGCGGCCCATCGTCGGGGGGCACTGGATCGCGAACGTGACGCTGTCGACGGCGCCGAAAGGCAGCCGGGTCACGCTGGCCGCCGGAGTGCTCAACCTGTTCGATCGCCGCTACGGCGATCCGACCTCGAGCGACGACAATCCGGTGCTGCTCGCCGTCCCGCAGAACGGGCGCACCGGATGGGCCAAGGCCACGCTGCGCTTCTGAGTGCAGCGGGCGCGGCCGCGCCCGCGGAAAAAGAAAGCCGGGTGTCGCCACCCGGCTTCCGAACGGCGCGTGCGGCCGGACTACTTGATGGCGATCGGGTTGATGATCGCCTGCACCGCGCCGGTCAGACGCGACGGCCCGAGCGTGAAGAACGCCTCGGAGACGCCGTCCTTCACCATCTCCGACGTGTCCATGTTCTCGAGGATGTAGATGCCGTTGAAGTTGAGCAGGATCTGGTGGATCTCGAAGACGCCCACGCCCTTCTCGAACGGAAGCACTTCGACGCCCCAGGTGTCGGAGCCGACGGCAGCCACGCCCTTGTCGACGAGATAGAGCGCGCCCTCCTTGCCGACGCCCGGCTCGGCCTTGTTGTAGCGCACGTCGTCCTTCCCGAGCAGGTTGATCCAGCCGGTGTGGAAGATGACGATGTCGCCCTTCTCGATGCTCTTCACGCCCTGGCGCTTCATCGCGGCTTCGATCTCGGCCCTGTTGAAGGCGGTGCCTTCCGGAACCATCCCGTCCTTGCCGACCAGCGGCACCATGTCGAGCACGATGACCTTGGTCGCGATCGGCGGGATCGTTTCCATGCCGTACTTCTTCAGTCCCGTCACCGCCGAGAAGTCTTCGCCGTGCACGCAGTTGTAGAAGACGCCTTCCGTGCCGATGTGGCCGAATCCGTCCAGCTGGGAGCCCACGCCGTTCCAGCCCATCACGATGTCGTCGTTGTAGGAGAGCTTGTTGGGACCGAAGGTCACGCCGTTGAACTGGCCGGGCTGCAGTACCGTCACGGCGTAGTTGCGGGGCGGGTAGGCCGGCGTGGCGCGGTTGGTCTCGATGCCCAGACGGTACGCCTTGCCCCGGGTGATGAGCTTCGACGCCGCGAGCGTCTTTTCCGGAGTGACATAGTTCAGATTGCCGACCTGGTCGTCCTTGCCCCACTTGGACGGCTTGCAATCCTTGCCGGCATCGTGTGCGAGCGCAGCGGACGACAGCGCGAGTGCCGCACACAGCATGGTCAGTCTCGAAACGGACTTCGACATCATTTCTCTCTCCTGAGGATCGAAGGGAGCCATGGCGGCATCCGCGACGCTGTCCAGCGTCTCCGACTCCGGCAACCCACTGCGTCGCCGTACCGGTCGCAGCCGCGTCCTCTCCCCTCCGAAGGAATGTGTTCTGGCTTTTCGAGGACGGTCCGATCCTAGCAAGAAAGCCCCCGGGGCGGACGCAACAAATGATGTCGGCGGGACCCCATCCGGAGCTGCGCCGCCGACACATTTCCGGCCGGTGCCGCTACACTGATCGGTCGTCCTGCCCCTGAGCCCCTGTCCGACCCGTCATGGCCGCCTCCTTCAATCGCCGGGACATCGAACGCAGCCTGCCGGCCGACTATGTCGGCCGCGGCGCCCGATACGTCCGCGAGGGCCGGGTCCTCGAAGTGTCGCGTCGCACCGACAGTCCCGGATTCCGCGGACTCGTGGACGGTACGGCCGATGCCCCGTATCGGGTCGAGGTGGATGTCCTCCACGGAAGTGCGGGGCCGCGCATCTACGGACGCTGCACCTGTCCGATCGCGGTCAATTGCAAGCACGTGGCGGCCGTGCTCATCGCGATCGCCGAAGGGCACCCCGTCGCGCGGCCGCCGGCGGGCAACGCGCCGGGCCTGATGCCGGCCGTCGAATCGGCGCCGGGCACGCATCGGACGGACGCGGGCGGCGGCGGAGTCTTGCCGCCCGGCTGGCTCAACTGGCTCAACGATGCGGCCGAGCGGGTCGTCCTCGCGGAGCGGGAGCACGCGACCGATCCGGCCGCCCAGCGCCTGCTGTACGTGATCGGTCCGGTGCCCGCGTTCCAGCGGCCGGGCGTCCGTGTGCAGACCTTCACCGCCCGACCGAAGAAGACCGGCGGCCTCAGTACGCCCCGGGCCTGGGGCAACGCCCGCAATGCCATTCATGCCCCGCCTTCGTTCGTCACGCCGCAGGACGTGCGGCTGCTGCGCCGGCTGCTCGTGGAGGCGAACATGCCGTTCGATTCCGAGTTCGTGCTGCGCGGTGAAGGGGCGCCCGAACTGATCGGGTTGCTGCTCGAGACGGGACGGTGCTTCGCCGAGGAGATCGGCGACACACCCCTGCAACGCGGCGAGCCGCGGAAGGCATCGCCGGCCTGGTCGCACGAGGCCGACGGCATGCAGCGCATCACCTGGCGTGCCGACCCGCCGATCTCGGCCGTGCTGCCGGTGACGCCCCCCTGGTACCTGGACACGGGGCGTCACGCGTGCGGTCCGCTCGACACGGGGGCGGATCCGCTCACGGCCTACCTGACGGCGACCCTCCCGCCGATCGAAGCGGAGCAGGTCGGCGCGGTCCGCGCACTGATCGAGAACCGCCTGCCCGCACTGCACATCCCGTTGCCGTCGGTCCCGCTCGAGACCGACGTCCTCGATCTGCCGCCCGTGCCGTGCCTGCGCCTGCTCACCGTGGAATTGCGGGTGGCCTACCGCGTGCTGGATCCTGCGCTCACGATCGCCGTGCTGCGCTTCGACTACGGCGGCAGTCGCGTGGGACCCGGAGATCCCGGGATCGTCCGTCAGTTCCAGGGTGGCAGCCTGCGCCGCATCCGGCGCGACGCGAAGCGCGAGAAGCGATTCCACGAGGTGCTGCGCAAGGCGGGCTTCCGGCGCCTGTCCGAGAGCCGCCCGCCCGTGCGCGGCGAGTTCGAACACGACTACCGGTTCGAGCACGAGGGGGAGTGGGTGGACTTCGTGTTCGACGACATTCCCACCCTGCGTGCCGCCGGCTGGGTCGTGGAGTACGACGAGAATTTCGCGTACCGGCCGGCGCAGGTCGGCGACTGGCACGCAAAGGTCGACGACGACGGTCACGGCTGGTTCGATCTCAGTCTCGGGATCGACATCGACGGCAAGCGCGTGGACCTGCTGCCCATCGTCGTCGCGCTGCTGCGCTCGCGCCCGGAACTGCTGCGCTCCGCCGTCGGCGCGGAAGGCGAACCGAAGCGCGCTGCGGTCCGGCTGGAGGATGGACGCCTGCTGCCCGTTCCGCTCGAACGCCTCAAGCCGATGATGTCGGTGCTCGACGAACTCCTCGACAGCGGGCCGACGAAGAAGGTCCGCCTGCCGCGCACCGACGCGCTGCGGCTCGCGGCGCTCAATGCCACGGGCCAGATCCGGTGGCAGGGCGGCGAGGATCTGCGCGCCCTCGGCGAACGGCTCGCGCGCTTCGGCGAGATCGTGCCGGTGCCGGTTCCCGCCTCACTGAAGGCGACGCTGCGCGGCTATCAGGCGCAGGGGCTCGCCTGGCTGCAGTTCCTGCGCCAGTACGGCTTCGGCGGCGTGCTGGCCGACGACATGGGATTGGGGAAGACGGTGCAGGCCATCGCCCACCTGCTCGTCGAGAAGGAGGCGGAGCGGCTTGATCTGCCCGCGCTCATCGTCGCGCCCACGAGCGTTGTCCCCAACTGGCGCAACGAGGTCGCCCGTTTCGCGCCGTCGTTGCGCGTCCACGTGTCGCACGGCCTGAAACGCAAGGACGCCCTCGGGCAGCTCGCGAAGAACGATCTCGTCATCACGTCCTACCCGCTCCTGGCCCGTGACCGGCACGCCCTGATGGCGCAGCCGTTCCATCTGGTCATCCTCGACGAGGCGCAGCAGATCAAGAACGCGCAGACGCAGGCCGCCAACGTCGTCCGGGCCCTGAAGTCGCGGCATCGCCTCTGCCTCACCGGCACGCCGCTCGAGAACCATCTCGGCGAACTCTGGTCGCTGTTCCATTTCCTGATGCCGGGCTTCCTGGGGGATGCGACATCCTTCCGACGGATGTACCGGACCCCGATCGAGAAGCACGACGACGCCTTCCGCCGCGCGAGCCTGGAGCGGCGCGTGCGCCCGTTCCTCCTCCGGCGCACCAAGGAGACGGTGGCGTCCGAACTGCCGAAGAAGACGGAGGTCGTCTCGTCGGTGGAACTGGTCGGCGGCCAGCGCGAACTCTACGAGACCGTCCGCACGGCGATGGACGATCGCGTGCGCCGCGAGATCGCGAACCGGGGTCTGGCGCAGAGCCAGATCGTCGTGCTCGACGCGCTCCTCAAACTGCGGCAGGTCTGCTGCGATCCGCGGCTGGTCAAACTGGACGCGGCGCGCGATGTCCGCGAGTCCGCGAAGTTCGACGCGCTGTTCGACATGCTGGATTCGCTGCTGGCGGAGGGGCGGCGCGTGCTGCTGTTCTCGCAGTTCACCGAGATGCTCGCGCTGATCGAGGCGGAGCTCGGCAAGCGCGGCATGCCCTCGGTGAAGCTGACGGGCGACACGCGCGACCGCGAGACGCCGGTGCGGGCCTTCCAGGACGGGAAGGTGCCGCTGTTTCTCATCAGTCTGAAGGCCGGCGGGACGGGACTCAATCTCACGGCGGCGGACACGGTGATCCACTACGACCCGTGGTGGAACCCGGCCGTCGAGCGGCAGGCCACCGATCGGGCCCACCGCATCGGACAGGACAAGCCCGTGTTCGTCTACAAGCTGATCGCGACCGGCAGCGTCGAGGAGAAGATCGCCGAGATGCAGTCACGCAAGGCGGCGCTCGCCGAGGCGATTCTCGGCGACCCGGGCAAGGCATCGTCGCCGCTCACGCCGGACGACATCGCGGCACTGTTCGCGCCGCTCGAGTGAGCGCACCGCGGCGGCGCGTCAGGGCTGCTTCGGCGCCCCCTTGTTCTCGGCCGCCTTCTTCATCAGCTCGTCGAGATTGATGCCCTTCTCGCCGAGCTTGGTGCGCAGGCGCTCCTGCAGCTTTCCCGACACGCTCTGCATCCACTTCTGCTGCACCGGCGCGCTCTCCTGGGCGATCATCGGCAGCGCCGCCATCGTCTTCTTGCCCAGGGGCGTGCTGTAGAAATGGAGCAGGCCCTTGATGTCCTCGTGCGTGAAGTGCTTGTGGAAGATGGGCACCATCTGTTCGACGTAACCGCCCTTGCCGCCGAGTTCGGCCTTGAACACGCCGTTCACCTCGCCGGCGATCATCGTGTAGACGTCCTGCGGTGCGTCGGGCTTGCCCTTGTTCACCAGTTCGCTCACTTGGGCGCTGATGTTCCGGGCCATGATCGGCGCGAAGCGCGTGACGCCGGTGGCGTCCATGAGCTTGCGGATGTCGTCCGTCTTCTCGGGGCTCAGCGTTTCGGCGGCCCAAGCGGACAGCGCAGGGAGGGACAGGGCGGCGACGAGGGCGGCCCGCACGAGGATATGCATGCACTTCTCCAGGGTGATGCCCCGGCGCGACGGCCGGGGCCTGTCAATGCGGGCGCGAGCCCGCGGTCTAGACAAGCTTGACGAGCTGCTTGCCGAAATTGCGGCCGGCGAGCAGGCCGATGAATGCGGTCGGTGCGTTCTGCAGCCCCTCCGCGACCGACTCGCGATACTTGAGCTTGCCCGTCGACACCAGCGAGGCGAGGTGCTTGATGGCCCGCCCGTAGAGATCCATGCGGTCGGAGACGATGAAACCCTGCAGGCGCACGCGGTTCACGAGCAGGGCGCGCATCATCTTCACGCCGTACGGCTCGGTCAGGTTGTAATCGGAGATCATGCCGCACAGCGCGACGCGGGAGAACGGGTTGAGCAGGCGGAAGACGGTGTCCATCGTCGGGCCGCCGACGTTCTCGAAGTAGGCGTCGATGCCGCCGGGGCACGCGGCCTTCAGGTCCTCGTACAGGTGGCCGGCCTTGTAGTCGATGCAGGCGTCGAACCCGAGTTCCTTCACGGAGTACTCGCACTTGGCCTTGCCGCCGGCGATGCCGACCACGCGGCACCCCTGCATCTTCGCGAGCTGACCCACCACGCTGCCGACGGCCCCCGACGCGGCAGAGACGACCACCGTTTCGCCCGTCTTCGGCTGGCAGTGTTCGAGCAGACCGATCCATGCGGTCACCCCCGGCATGCCGACCACCCCGAGGTAGGTCGACAGCGGCACCAGGTTCGGATCGACCTTCGTGAGCCCGTCGCCGCTCGAGACCCCGTGGGTCTGCCAGCCGAGCGAGCCCACGACGTGGTCACCGACCTTCCAGCGCGGATGCTGGCTGGCGATGATCTCCCCCACCGTGCCGCCGACCATCACCTCGCCGATTTCCACCGATGCGGCGTAGGACTTGGACACGCTCATGCGGCCGCGCATGTACGGATCGAGCGACAGCCAGTGGTTGCGGACCAGGACCTCGCCCGGCCCGGCTTCGGGGATCGGCTTCTCGACGAGCTGGAAATTCGATTCGGTGACCGCGCCCGTGGGGCGGTTCGCCAGCACTACCTGCAGGTTCTTGTTCGACATGCCGTACTCCACTGAGCGTCGCGAGAATCGGGGACGCCCCGGTCATCCGGGTGGAATCGGAATGGAATCGGTGAAAGCGTCCGCGCCATTGTATGTCACGGCCACCGGGCGCCCCCGTGCCCGTGGCATACACTCGCCGCCTCAACGAACGAGGAGGCACGATGACCGAGACGAGGACGCCCGTGGTGCTGCTGCCCGGACTCCTGTGCGACCGCGCCCTGTGGGAGGCGCAGATCGTCGCGCTCGCGGACGTCGCGGATGCGTGGGTCGCGGATCTCACGCGGGACGACACACTGGCCGCAATGGCGGCCCGGGTGCTGGCCGAAGCCCCGTTCGAGACGTTCGCACTGGCCGGCTTCTCGATGGGCGGCTACGTCGCGTTCGAGGTCCTGCGGCAATCCCGGGAGCGCGTGCAACGACTGGCGCTGCTCGACACCTCGGCGAGCCTGGACACGCCGGCGCGCCGCATCGAACGCGAGCGCTTCATTGCCCTGGCGCAGCGGCCCAAGGGGTTCGTGCCCCTGACGAAGGCAACCTTGCCGTTCCTCCTGCCGCGGGTTCGCCTGGAGAACGATCCGGCCCTGGTCGAGGCGATCCGGCAGATGACCGAGCGCGTCGGCGCGCGGGCCTACCTGAACCAGCAGCGCGCCATGCTCGGCCGCGGGGACAGCGAACCGGGGCTCGCGCGGATCGACGTGCCGACGCTGGTCCTGTGCGGGGAACTCGACGACCGCACGCCGCCGACGATCCATCGCGACATGGCGGCGCGCATCCCCGGCGCCCGGCTGGTCGTGATCCCCGATTGCGGGCACATGGCGCCCATGGAGTGTCCGGAGGCCGTGAGCGACGCCATGCACGCCTGGCTCGCGAATTGACCCTGTTTTTCGGGGCGTGATATAAGCCTGCGGCCCGGCGGTGTGGGCGTGCGGCGATGGTTTCCCGGATTCGTCCTCCGCGCGCCGGGCGGGGCACGGGATGTTCGCGTTCGGCGCGGACGCTGCCGTGGCCGCGATCCACGGGGAAACAGGCGAGGGGCCGCACCCCTTGCTCGTGTGAATTCACTTCCGGCCGATGCCGAGCCATTCCGGTCTCGGTCCGGCCGGGCGCCAGGAGTGCCGCAAAGATGCCCGCAGTCAGCCAACGTGCCGCCAGTCTCGGCACCGAGAACGCCTTCGTCGTCCTCGCCGAGGTCAACCAGCTCATCCGCCAGGGGAAGGACGTCATCTCCTTCTGCATCGGCCAGCCCGACTTCCCGACGCCCGGCAACATCCAGGATGCCGCCATCCAGGCCATCCGCGGCGGCAAGCACGGATACACGCCCTCGGCCGGCATCAATGAACTGCGCGAAGCCGTGGCGGCGGACATCCTGCGGACCCGCGGCCTCACGGTGGACCCTGCCGACGTCGTCGTGGCCGCCGGCGCGAAGCCGCTGATCGGGTACACCATCCTCTCGGTGACGGACTACGGTGCCGGCGACGAGGTCATCTATCCGAACCCCGGCTTCCCGATCTACGAATCGCAGATCAAGGCCAACGGCGCCGTGCCGGTGCCCATCCACCTGCGCGAGTCCCGCAACTTCAACTTCGACCCGCAGGAACTGGCCGACAAGATCACGCCGCGCACCAAGCTGCTGATCCTGAACTCGCCGCACAACCCGACCGGCGGGATCATCCCCCGCGCCCAGATGCAGGCCATCGCCGACATCCTGCGCGAGCACCCGCAGGTGTGGATCTTCGCGGACGAGATCTACGGCCGGCTCGTGTACGACGGCGAGTTCGTCTCCATCGCGACGTTCCCCGACATGCTCGAGCGCACGATCATCGCCGACGGCTGTTCCAAGACCTGGGCCATGACCGGCTGGCGTCTGGGCTTTGCGGCCAACAGGAAGCTCGCGCCGTACTTCACGACCTGGATCACCAACACCGAGTCCTGCGCCTCCCAGATCAGCCAGTGGGCCGCTGTCGAGGCGCTCAACGGTCCGCAGTTCGACGCGCAGAAGATGCGCGACATCTTCCTGCAGCGGCGCGACCTCATCGTGCGGCTGCTGAACCAGGTGCCGGGCGTGACCTGCCAGAGCCCCGGCGGCGCGTTCTACGCCTGGCCCAACGTCACCGAAGCGTGCCGGATGATCGGCGCGAAGGACTCCGAGGAACTGCGCACGCGCCTGTTGCACGAAGCCGGCGTGGCCGTGCTCGCCGACATCCACTTCGGTCCCCGTGTTCCGGACGAAGGGCAGCACATCCGCTTCAGCTACGCGGCCTCGAACGAGGCGATCGAAGCGGGCGTCGCGCGGATGGCGGAGTTCATCCGGAAGAACACGCGCACGTCGTAGCGACGCCGACGGGGGCGTCCCGCCCGTGAGCGAGGCGGCGGGCGGGAAAGCCCCTGGAGTCGCCGATCGCCGGTCACGCGTCCGATCGTTACCGCAGTGCTGCCTGGTCGGCATATGATTCGAAGCGTGGTGCGCGAGATGCCGGTCGGTGCTGCGGTTCGATGATGCGGTCGCCGAGCCGACGTCGCGCGCGTCTTCCCTCCATGACAACGACAGATCGACCTGCACGTCGGCGCCACCTTCGATGAATCGCGCGGTCCCGCTGCTCCTGATGGCGCTCGTCGTGACGACCGGCGCCGGCTGCTCCTCCTGGCTGAAGGCCCTCGAGGACTGGCGCGCCCGCGGCGGCGGCAGCCGGCCCTATGCGACGCTCGAAGGCACCAAGTGGGAATGGCATTCCGGCACGCTGCCTCGCGGGGCCGTCGCCGTCCCGGACCCGAGACGCTACACCGTCGAATTCCTGTCCGAGCACCGGGTGGCCATCAAGGCCGACTGCAATCGGGGGCAGGGGGCCTGGACGGCGAAGCTCGCCGCCATTTCCGTGGGTCCGGTGGGCTACACGAAGAGCATCTGCGCCGGCGGTTCGCTCGGACTGGAGTTCGCCCGCCTGCTCGAAGCGGCGCAGACCTGGTTCGTGCGTGACGGTTCGCTGTACCTCGAGCTCCCGCGCGACCGCGGCATGCTGCGCCTGACACTGGTCCAGACGACCGCGGTGAACTGAGCATGATTCCCGTGGGGCGGCACGGCGTCGTCCTCCTCCTGGCATCCGTCGTCGCGGGTGCTGCGCAGGCCGCCGACTGGGATCACGACGCCAACATCGCGGCGGGCGTGCACGACCTGGTCGAGACGTTCAGATCGGCCGGCGTGGAGGCCATGGCGACACTCGTCGGCGGCTGCTACGACCGCATCGCCGAGCACGCGGAAGTCGACGAGCGCTTGCGGCAGCTCGAATACTGCGCCGGGATGGATCTCGCGGCCGTGCGCATCGCCCGTACCGAGGAGCGAGCGATGCGGGGCGAGCCGGACTTCTTCGGCGCGCCGCAGGTCGTCTCGAGAGTGGGGCGACTGTCCGAGTTCCTGGCGGACCCGAACGTGGGCAACCAGATCATCCGCGCGTGGTCGGCGGCCTCGGGCGAAGCGCTGGCGCGCGAAGGCTTCTGACGCGAGATGACTCGGCTACCGGCCGTTGCCGGTCCGGGTCGCCGCCGCGCACACCGGACACCAGCGCCCTTCGATCGCCCCGTCGATCCCGTAGAAGTTCGGCGGTATCTGCGTCGGTTCCACGGCGACACCGCACAGGGCGATCTCCGGCGTGGCGGCCTCGGCCAGATGGAACTCGTAACCCTGGGGCAGCCGTCGGACGCTGACGTAGCGATCGGGAATCATGGCCGATCCGACGCGCTGTCCCGATGGTGGCCGGCGCTCACAGGCGCGGCGTGCCCGCGTGGGCGTACTGGCTCTCGTGGCGGGTCTGGCACGTGATGCAGCGATTGGCCGTCGGGTAGGCCATCAGGCGCCCGAAGGCGATGTCGGTGCCGCAGTCGTCGCATTGTCCGAAGGATTGCTCGTCCACGCGCGCGAGCGCCGCCTCGGTGGCGCGGAATTCCTCGAAATCATGATGCGCGCGCGCCGCATCCACGTCGGCCAGCAGGCTCGCCACGGATTCGTCGCCGGTGTCGTGCACCCGGCCGGCCAGATCGACGAAATGCTGTTCGCCGGACTTCAGGAGTTCTTCGCGGATGCGGCCCAGGAGCGTGCGGCGCCGTTCCGTCAGGCCGGACTTGATCTGTTCCCGCTGCGCGCGCGTGAGGGCTGCCATGACATGTGCTCCTGCAAGGATCCGATGTGTTCACTGTATCGGGACGGGCCATGGGCCGCATGATCTGCGTCAAAGCCGTCCCGTCCCCTTGCCCCTTCCGGGGCCCGGTCGCTATTCTGTGCCCACACGACGCCCCCTGCCACGGTTCCCTTCGCCATGCCAAACGCAACACCCCGTGAAACGCACCGCCCGTCCGCCCGGCGGCGTCGATGGATCACGGCATTCGCGGGCGCGCTGGCCCTGCTCGTTCAAGGCATGCCGGCGTTGGCGCAGGACGGCGCAGAGCGTTTCGATCTCGTCATCGCGAACGGCCGCGTGATGGACCCCGAGTCCGGGCTCGACGCGATCCGTCACGTCGGTGTCAAGGGCGGCGTGATCCGCGCGCTCAGCGCGGCGCCCCTGCAAGGGGATCGCGTCGTCGATGCCGCCGGGCTCGTGGTCGCGCCCGGCTTCATCGACCTCCACTGGCACGGCGTCCGGCCCGAGTCGCACCGTTACCAGGCCATGGACGGCGTCACGGCGTCGTTCGAACTGGAGGTGGGCGTCGCCGACGTCGACCGCTGGTATGCCGAACGTGCGGGACGCGAGCCGATCCACTACGGCGTGGCCGTCGGTCACATTCCCGTGCGCATGGCCGTCAAGCGGGACGCCGGCGAATTCCTGCCGAGCGGCCCCGGGGCGAAGGCCCCCCTGACGGCGGACGATCTGGCCGAAGTCCGTCGACGCATCGCGCATGGCCTGGATCGCGGCGCGGTGGCCGTCGGGCTCGGCATCGTCTACACGCCTGCGGCGAACACGTGGGAACTGCTCGAGGTGTTCCGGCTCGCGGCGAGTTACGGCACGTTCACGCATGTGCACGTGCGCGGCGCGTCGAGCGCCGCCGGCGCCGGCGCCGACCGCGAGGCCGGACTGCTGGAAGCCATCGCCCTGTCCGCCGCGTCGGGGGCGCCCGTGCACGTCGCCCACATCCAGAGCAGCGGTCAGGGTTCCACCGCCCGCATGCTCGACATCATCCGGGACGCCCGGGCGCGCGGCGTGGACGTCACGACCGAGTGCTATCCGTACACGGCCGGCGCCACGCGGATCGAGTCGTTCCTGTTCGACACCTGGTATGACAAGCCGGAGTCGGAATACGCGAAGCTCCAGTGGGCGAAGACCGGCGAACGTCTCACGCGTGAATCGTTCAAGCGCTATCGCGAGCAGGGCGGCCTGGTGCTGATCCACGCCAACACCGAGGCGGTCATCCGCAGCGCGGTCGCGCATCCGCTCACGATGATCGCGAGCGACGGCTTCGACGTGGCGCCCGGTGAAGGTCATCCGCGCTCCGCCGGAACGTTCTCGCGCATCCTCGGGCGCTACGTCCGCGAGGCGCGGCTGCTGTCGCTGATGGACGCCCTCGCCAAGATGACGATCCTGCCGGCGCGCCGTCTCGAGGGCCGTGTGCCGATGATGCGCAGCAAGGGCCGGATCCGCGAAGGCGCGGATGCGGACCTCACGGTCTTCGATCCGGCGACCATCATCGACCGGGCGACGTTCGAGGCGCCCGATCGTTTCTCGGAGGGCGTCCGCCACGTGTTCGTCGAGGGGACGGCCGTGGTGGAGGACGGCCGCCTGCGTGACGGTGTCCTGCCCGGCCGCGCCGTCCGGGCGCCCGTGCGGGAGCGTCCTTGAATCCCGGCCGCCAGGACCGGTCATGACCGCCGATCCGCGTCCGCTGATCGCTCACGTGTTCCACCGCTTCACGATGGGCGGTCTCGAGAACGGCGTGGTGAACCTCGTCAACGGTTTGCCGGCCGACCGGTTCCGCCATGCGATCGTCTGCGTCGAGGACTACACCGACTTCCGCGACCGCATCAAGCAGCCCGATGTCGAGATCCATGCCATGCGCCGCAGCGAGGTCGGCGTGCGCCGCATGCGGTTCGAGATGCTGCGGCTGTTCCGTTCGATCCGCCCGGCGATCCTCCACACGCGCAACCTGTCGGCGCTCGACGCGCTGCTGCCCGGCCGCATCGCCGGCATCCGCCGCGCGGTCCACGGCGAGCACGGGCGCGACGTCGAGGATCTGCACGGCGACAATCGCAAGCTCATCTGGCTGCGGCGGCTCCATCGTCCGCTCGTGTCGCACTACATCGCCGTGTCGAAGGACCTCGAGCACTATCTGCGCGATCGCGTCGGCGTGCGCGCGTCGTGTGTCACGCAGATCTACAACGGGGTGGACACCGTTCGCTTCGCCCCTTCGGGCCCTCGCATGGACGATGCGATGCCGCCCGCGTTCCGCGGAGACGGGCGGATCCTCGTCGGAACGGTCGGGCGGCTGCAGGAGGTGAAGAACCAGGTGTCGCTGATGCGGGCGTTCTCCGCGCTGCTGAGCCGTACGCCGGCGCTCCGGTCGCGGCTTCGGCTCGCCATCGTCGGCGACGGACCGTTGCGCGCGGACCTCGCCCAGGCGGCCGGGCAACTGGGAATCGCCGACGTCACGTGGTTTCCGGGGGCGACGGACCGCGTCCCCGATGCGTTGCGGTCGCTGGACATCTTCGTCCTGCCGTCGCTGGCGGAAGGCATCTCGAACACGATTCTCGAGGCCATGGCGAGCGGCTGCCCGGTCGTGGTGACCGCCGTCGGGGGGAACGTGGAACTCGTGGAGGACGGCGAGTACGGGTGCCACTACCCGTCGGGCGACGCCGAAGCGCTGACCGGCATCCTGCAGGCCTACGTCGACAATCCGGTCCTGCGGCAACGGCACGGACGCGCCGCGAGAAGCGCTGCAGTCGCCCGCTTCAGCCTGGACGCGATGATGCGCAACTACGCGCAGGTGTACGACCGCCTGCTCGATCGGACATGATCCGACGACGCGGGCATCGACTTCGGCAGGCGGAACCTCCAGCGGCCGCGCGAAACGGCATCACGTCATCTTCAGCGGAGGCGGGGACTTGAGCGTTGTCGTCGACAGGCAGGAACGGGATGGCATCCTGGTGCTCACGGTGTCAGGGGTCGGCGTGGGGCCGAACGCCGACGTCATCGCCGATGCGTGCTTCCAGGCACGCCGCGCGTCGACGCTGGACCGGATGCTGGTCGACATCCGGGCGCTGGAGGGCCGGCTCTCGTATCCGGAAACCTACTTCTTCATGCGGCGTCTCCAGGCGGAACCGCAGCCGGGACGCACCGCCATCCTCGAACGCGAGGACTATCGCGACTGGGCGAGCTTTCACGAAGCCACGAGCGCGAATGCCGGCTATCGCCTGCGCTATTTCTTCGACCTCGACGAAGCGACGGCCTGGCTCCGCTCGTAGGAAACCGCTGACGGATCGACCCGCGTCGCGTTGTCGCCGGCATCGACTCCGACGCCGCATCGCATTCCCCGACGCGCCACGATCGATTTCGCCATTCGCGAATCGCGAATAGAATACGCGCTGGCGGCATGGCTGGAGCGGGTCCGTCCCGGTTCACGGGAGACGGCTGCCGTCCGGCAGCCGGACGGAACCCGTCCCGCCGTCCCCCCGGAGGTGTCGTTCGCCGTGCTCAAACCCCAGGATGTGGTGGTGCTGCTCAAGATCGTGGTCCGGGGCCCGGCGCCCTGGAGCTACGGGGCGCTCGCCCTCGATCTGGGCATGTCGGCGTCCGAGGTGCACGCGGGCGTGCGGCGCGCCGTCGATTCGGGGTTGCTGCACGTGAACGAGGGTTGGGGCGTGCCGGATGCGGCCGGGCTGGATGAATTCCTGGTCTCGGGCGTGCGCTATGTCTGGCCTGCCGTGCTCGGCGGCATGACTCTCGGCATGCCGACGGCCGCCGCCGCGGCGCCGCTGAACGGACTGCTGCCTGCTGTCGACGATCCGCCCACGGTCTGGCCCGACGCCGGCGGCAATGTGCGCGGCATCGCGTTCGAACCCCTGTACCGGTGCGTGCCGGCCGCTGCCGGCCGCGACCCGGCGCTGTATGAAATGCTGGCCCTCGTCGACGCGATACGCGCCGGTCCGGATCGCGCGCGGGACGTCGCCGTGCGGCAGCTCCGCCGCCGGCTCGGGACCGACGGCAAGGGCGTGTTGTCCAATCTCGCGGAGAGTTCGCGCCACCGGCGTGTCTCCGCCCAACCATCGACGTCAGGACATCATGGCAAAGAAAGGCAGCGGCTACACCGCTGAAGATATCGAGATTCTCGAGGACCTCGCGCCGATCCTGCACCGGCCCGGGATGTACACGGATCCGGTCAATCCGAATCACGCACTCGTCGAGATCATCGACAACGCCGCCGACGAGGGGCTGGCGGGGTTCGCGAAGAACGTGGCGGTTTCGTTGTACGAGGACGGCTCGGCCGAGGTCGTCGACGACGGCCGCGGCATTCCCGTCGACATCCATCCGGTCAAGAAGGTGCCGGCGGTGCAGGTGATCTTCACGACGCTGCACTCGGGCGGCAAGTTCCGCAAGACCGACAGCGACGCCGTCTACCGGATCGCCGGCGGCCTGCACGGCGTGGGCGTGTGCGTCAGCAACGCCCTGTCGACCCGCCTCGACGTCGAGGTGCGGCGCGATGGCGCGCAGTGGCGCATGGCCTTCGGCGACAACGGCAAGGTGAAGGAGCCGCTCCGGCAGGCGGGCACGGTCGGTCCGCGTGAGAGCGGGACACGGATCCGATTCTGGCCGGACGCGAAGTATTTCGACTCGCCGCGGATCGTGCCGGCGGACATCGCCGCGCTGCTTCGCGCGAAGGCCATGCTGCTGCCGGGCGTTCGCTTCACGCTGCGCGTGGAGAAGGCGGGCAGGTTCGAGTCGAACACGTGGCACTTCCCGGAAGGCATCAAGGGCTACTTCAGCAGCGCGATGTCGGGGGTGGAGCCGGTGGCCGTGCCGTTCTTCGGCGAGCGCTACGTCTCCGCGCAGTCCGAGTCCGACAGCTTTGCGGAGGGCGAGGGCGCCCTGTGGGCGATCGCCTGGACGCCCGACGGCGAGCTCACGACCGAGTCCTACGTGAACATGATTCCGACGCGCCACGGCGGGACGCACGTGTCCGGCCTGCGCGAAGGCGTACACCATGCCATCCGCAACTTCATCGACCTGCATGCCATGGGACAGCGCGGCTTGAAGGTCGTGCCGGAAGACGTGTGGTCGCGTGCGAACTTCGTGCTCGCGGTGAAGATGCTCGATCCCCAGTTCAAGGGGCAGGTGAAGAACGAGCTGATCTCGCGCGATGCCGTGAAGCTCGTGTCGCAGATGGTTCGCGACCCCTTCGAACTGTGGCTCAACCAGCATGTCGACGAGGGCAAGCGCATCGCCGAACTCGTCATCCGGCAGGCCATGGCGCGCACGCGCGCCGCGCAGAAGGTCGAACGGCGCAAGAGCTCCGGCGTGGCCGTGCTGCCCGGCAAGCTCACCGACTGCGCGTCGGACGATCCGGACCGCAACGAGCTCTTCATCGTGGAAGGCGATTCCGCGGGCGGTTCCGCGAAGCAGGCGCGCGACAAGGAATTCCAGGCCGTGCTGCCGCTGAAGGGCAAGCCCAAGAACACGTGGCAGGACAGTCCCGACACGCTCTATGCGAACAAGGAGATCGAAGCGATCGCGCTGGCGATCGGCGTCGATCACCACAGGCGCGGCGATGCGCCGGATCTCTCCGGGCTGCGCTACAGGAAGCTCATCATCCTCGCCGATGCGGACGTGGACGGTTCGCACATCCAGGTGCTGCTGCTCACGTTGTTCTTCCGCCATTTCCCGGCGCTGATCGAGAAAGGACACGTCTTCGTCGCGCAGCCGCCGCTGTTCCGGATCGACGTGCCCTCGCACGGCAAGAACAAGCCCGCGCGCAAGCTCTATGCGCTCGACAAGCAGGAACTCGCGAGCCTCGAGGAGAAGCTGGCGGACGAAGGCGTGAAGGAGGGCGCCTGGGCCGTGAGCCGGTTCAAGGGCCTCGGCGAGATGAGTCCGGAGCAGCTCTGGGAGACCACGCTCAACCCGGACACGCGGCGCATGCTCCCGGTGACGGTGGAGGACGGGCAGCTCGAGGTCTCGACGGACATCTTCAACATGATGATGGCCAGGGAGAACGCGTCGCAGCGGCGCGAATGGATGGAAACGTACGGGAATCTGATCGATGCCGACATTTCGTGATCGCGCCGCCCGGGCCGTGGCCCTGGCGGTGCTGACGATGCTCGCGGGCAGCGCCGTTGCCGCGCCGAAGGCACGGCTGCTGAAGTACGGCCTGTTCTCGGTCGATCCGGTCCCCGAGGCCCAGCAGCAGAGCGGGCCCGTCGGCAAGTACGCGCACCTGGAAACGACTCGGAAGATCCCGCTCGCGCTCGGCGTGCGGTTCGGTTTCTGCGCCGAGATCTCCGGGCTGGAGGTCGAGGGCAAGTACACGTTGACGGAGATCGTGCGGCATCCGGTGATGACGGAACCCAACGGCATCGAAACGGCCGGCTGGAACGTGCCGCGCATGGTGAAGGTGCAGGACGGCAAGGGGGTGTGGTGCGGCGGCTACGTGTTCACGAAGCCGCACGAACTCGTGCCCGGCACCTGGCGCTTCACCGTGGGCGACAGCGATGCCGATCTCGTGGTGGAGACGTTCGAGGCCGTGGCGGCGCCGGGCCGATGAAGGGATGGATGAGATGACGACGGAAGAGCAACGCGATCTGTTCGACGAGTCCGGCCGGGCGCCGGTGACGCTGGCCGAGCCCGTGACCGATGCCGTCACGACGGCGATGGCGGCCGCCGGGCCGGGCGGGGAGACGGAAGTCGATCCGATGGCGGCAGCGGTGGAGGTTGCGGAAGACGGACCGCCCCCCGCACCGCCTGCCGGTGGCGGTGATGACGGCTCGGGCAGGGGGGGCGGGGACGGCGGACGGCTGCCGCCGCACTTCGCGCCGATGTCCGGTGAGTACGGCGATGCGCTGCCGATCGGGCGCTATGCGTCGCTGCAGTACCTGCAGTACGCGATCGCCACCGTGAAGGACCGCGCCTTGCCGCGCGTCGGCGATGGCCAGAAGCCCGTGCAGGCGCGCATCCTGTACGCGATGTGGGAGATGGGCGGCCGTGCCGGCACGCCGCGCAAGAAATCCGCGCGCGTCGTCGGTGACGTGCTCGGCAAGTTCCACCCGCACGGCGATGCGTCGGTGTACGACGCGCTGGTGCGGCTCTCGCAGGACTTCACGCTGCGCTACCCGCTGATCGACGGCGAAGGCAACTTCGGATCGCGCGACGGCGACGAGCCGGCCGCGATGCGGTACACGGAAGCGCGGCTTACCAGGTTCTCGGAAGTGCTGCTGGCCGAACTGGATCAGGGCACGGTCGACTACATCCCGAACTACGACGGCTCCACCGAGGAACCGGCGGTGCTCCCGGCGCGATTGCCGGTGCTGCTGTTGAACGGCGCCTCGGGCATCGCGGTCGGCATGGCCACCGAGATCCCGAGCCACAACCTGACGGAAGTGAGCCAGGCCGCGATCGCGCTGATCCGCGATCCGTCGCTCGACGTGCGCGGCCTGCTGACCCACATCCAGGGGCCGGATTTTCCCGGCGGCGCGCAGATCATCACGCCGCGCGAGGAGATGGTCACGGCCTACGAGAACGGCCGGGGGTCCGTGCGCGTGCGTGCACGCTGGACCATCGAGCGGCTCGCGCGGGGGCAGTGGCAGATGGTGATCACGGAACTGCCGCCGGGGACGTCCGCACGCAAGGTGCTCGAGGAGATCGAGGGCCTCACGAATCCGCAGCCCAAGCCCGGCAAGAAGTCGCTCACCCCGGAGCAGCAGCGCGAGAAGCAGCTGATGCTGTCCATGCTGGACAAGGCCCGCGACGAATCCGACCGCACGCATCCCGTGCGTCTCGTGCTGGAGCCGAAGACGTCGCGGGTGGACGAGAACGAGTTCGTGAATCTGCTGCTCGCGAAGACGAGCATGGAGTCGAATGCATCGCTCAACTTCGTGATGGTGGGGCTCGACGGCCGCCCCATGAGCAAGTCGCTGCTGGACGTGCTGCGCGAATGGACCGAGTTCCGTCTCGAGACGGTGCGTCGCCGTTCGCAGTTCCGCCTCGAACAGGTCCTCGACCGCATCCACGTGCTGGAAGGCCGGATGATCGTCCTGCTCAACGTGGACGAGGTGATCCGCGTCATCCGCAATTCCGACGATCCGAAGCCCGATCTCATCCGGGCGTTCGGACTCTCCGACCGGCAGGCCGAGGACATCCTCGAGATGCGGCTGCGCCAGCTCGCGAAGCTCGAGCACTTCAAGATCGAGAAGGAACTGGAGGGGCTGCGCAAGGACCGGAAGGACCTGGAGAAGGTGCTGGGGACGCGCAAGGAACTCGAGCGGCTCGTCATCAGGGAGATCGAGGCCGACATCAAGTTGTTCGGCGATGCGCGGCGCACCGTCATCGAAGTGTCCGAGAAGGCCGTGGCCGCGGCACCCGTCGTGGACGAGCCCGTGACCGTGATCTTTTCGCGCAACGGCTGGGTCCGGGCAAGGCAGGGCTGGGAGGTCGATCCGACGGCGCTGTCCTTCAAGGAGGGGGACGGTCTCGGCACGCTGCTCAAGCTCCGGACGGTCGACCCCGTCGTGTTCCTCGATTCGAAGGGGCGCGCCTACAGTGTCGAGGCGTCCGGTCTGCCCTCCGGGCGCGGCGATGGCGCGCCGGCGTCGTCGCTCGTCGACGTGCAGGACGGCGCGAAGATCCTGTACTGCCTCGGCGGCAAGGCCGACACGCACATCTTCGTCGCATCGAGCGGCGGCACCGCGTTCCGGACGAAGCTGTCGGACCTGGTCTCGAATCGCCGCGCGGGCCGCGAGTTCATGACGCTCGAGGCGGGCGAGATCCCGGTGCCGCCGGTGACCTTCGAGGAGATCCCGGGAACCTACGTGGCCGCACTCGCGGACAACGGCAAGTTGCTGCTGGTGCAGTTGGCGGAACTGAAGTACCAGTCCAAGGGACGCGGCCTGATCCTGATTGGATTGGACAAGGGCGAGCGCCTCGTCGCCGTGCTGGTCACGGCCAGCGCCGAATTGTTCGTCCAGGGTGTCGGTCGGGGCGGCAAGGACAAGGAACTGCACTTGCGCGCCAAGGACCTCGGTCACTATGCAGGCAGCCGCACGCAGAAGGGGCGCGTGCTGCCGGAGAAGGTCAAGCCGACCGGGTTGCGCGGCGTCGTGAAGAACCCCGGCATGGCTTGACCCGGCGCGTGGGGAACCGCGACGCGCGCGGGCACGGCGATGGCTGCCTGTGTGCAGTGCATCGGCGCGCCGCGGGAGCCGGGTCGTCTTCCGCGAGGATCTGCACGGCGACATGAGGAGGGCAGTGTGTCGGAAACAGCCGCATTGCTGTCCTACTCCAGTGCCGGACTCATGTTCGCGCTGGGCCTGCGTCACGGTCTCGATCCGGATCACATCGCCGCCATCGACGGCCTCACGCTGCGCGCCATGGAACAGCGTCCGCGCAGCGCGCCCTGGGTCGGCACCTTGTTCTCGCTGGGACACGGACTCGTCGTCACGCTGATCGCGCTGGCGGTGAGCCTGATGAGTCGCGAGTGGGTCGTCCCCGCCGCCCTCGAACGCTATGGTGGCTGGGTGCCCATCGGTCTCCTGCTGCTCGTCGGCGGGCTCAATCTGTGGTCCTTGCTGGCGACGGCCGACTATCAGCCGGTGGGGTGGCGCAGCTGGCTGCTGCCGTCGCGGTTTCGCCAATCGAGCCACCCGGTCCTGATCGTCCTGGTCGGCATGTTCTTCGCGCTCGTCTTCGATACCGCGACGCAGGCGGCGGCCTGGGGCTACGTGGCGGGCGCGCGCGGCGGTGCCTGGCTCGCCTTGTCGCTCGGTCTGGTCTTCACCCTCGGCATGGTCATCACCGACACGCTCGACAGCCGGCTCGTCGCGACGATGATCCGCCGCGCGCAGCGCGACGAGGCCAGGCGTTTCCGCCGCGTGCTCGGCTGGGCCATCGTCGCCTTGTCCTTCGGCATGGCGGCCTACGGCATTGCCGTTCACGTGGACGCGTCGCTCGAACTCGGCGACGACGCGTACTTCATTCTCGGCGTGGGGATGTTCCTGTGTTTCGGCACGGGCTATCTCTGGACGTTGTGGAAGACGCGCGCTCACATCACCCGACCGTCGACGGGAGCGTGAAGGCAGCGCGGGTAGGACCGCGAGGCGCCGGGGGCTTGGCCGCGCGCGTCGTTCCTGTGCGAACATCGCGGCTCCCCTCCCCACCCGACGACTCCGGTCCATGGCCACCGATCCCTCCGGCATCACCGCAGACGACCAGGTCGCGCGCATCTTCGAGTGGCGCCGCGGCTTCAACACCATCCACCTGATCGACCTCGGTCTCAAGCTGGGCTTGTTCCAGGCCCTTGCCGAATCGCCGGGCCTCACGTCGGACGTCCTGGCGGACAAGCTGTCGCTGAAGGCGAGGCATGTGCGCGTGTGGTGCTGGACGGCGCATTCGGCCGCTCTGCTCGATGCCGATGATCAAGGTGCATTCCGCCTCGCCCCGCATATCGATGCGATCCTGGCGAAGCCGACGCATCCCCGATTCCTCGGCGGCTACGTGCAGCTGGGCGTCGACGTCGCCGCGGAGGATTTCCGCCGCAGTGTCGACGCGTTCCGCACCGGCGAGAACCGTCCCTTCCAGGGGCGGGGCGATGACTTCGCTCGCGCCATTGCGGGGGCCACCTGGGGACTGCAGATCGCCACGGCGAAGAAGATCCTGCCCGGTCTGCCCGATCTGGCGGCGCGGCTCGAAGCGGGCGGGACGATCCTCGAGGTCGGATGCGGCACCGGCAATTTCCTGGTGCAGGCACTCAAGGCCTTTCCCCGGGCGCGGGTCATCGGGGCGGACCTCGATCGCGAAAGTCTTGCCATCGCACGCCAGCGCCTGGCGGATGCGGGCATTCAGGATCGGGCGACGCTGATCGAAGGGCCGCTCGAGGGCCGGGTGCCCGACGGCAGCCTCGACGCGTGCGTCATGATCGAAGTGCTGCACGAGATTGCCGCGACGATCCGTCCGGCGGTCGTCGCGGAGACGGCGAAGACGCTCAAGGCGGGCGGCTGGTACGTGATCGTCGACGAGACGTATCCATCGACGCTGGCGCAATCGCGGGAGGCCGCCTACCTGTTCCCGGTGCAGACGGGCTTCGAGGAACTGACCTGGGGCAACGACATTCCGGACCGGGCGGAGCAGGAGCGCCTGCTGCGGGAGGCGGGATTGCGTGAGCCGTTCGATCGCATGCTGATCGGGGAAGGATTCACCGTCCTGTGCGCGCGCCGCCCGTGAGCCGCGCCGGCGTCGTCATCCGGGCGCTGCAGGACCCGGAAACGACAAGCCCGGCACATCGTTTCCGACATGCCGGGCCTGGGGAACCGCAGGCACCGTCCCTGTGGGACGGCGCCGGATTACGCGCGGCGGCGAACGCGGACCAGGGCCATGCCGCTCAAACCGACGAGCACCATCGCCCAGGTGCTGGCTTCCGGCACCGGCTGGGCGCTGCCATGCAGTTCCACGCGCAGCCCGCTGGGATTGGCTGCATTGGTGCCGTTGTGAACCAGGAAGTCGATCGTGTTCACGCCCGCATGGAAGCCCGTCGTGATCGCGAAAGCCGTCAGCCCGGACCGGAAGTTCTCGAACGTCGTCGTCTGTCCGGTCGAGATGCCGTTGATGAGGATGTCGACGCCGTTGTTGTCACTGCCCCACAGGCCGCTGATGGCGACGGAACCCGGATCGAACCCGTCCAGATCGAAAGTGGTGCGATACGTGTAGTTGCCGGGCAGGACGCCGGACCCGGCGTCGGCGCGCGGGCCGATCCACTTGGAGTCGGGGCCGTTCTGGAGCCACGTGCCGATGGGGAAGCCGTTGTTGACGACGTAGGCCGCCGGTCCGGGACGGGCGGGATCCGCGCTCGAGATCAGCGTGTAGTGCGGGTCGATCACGCCGCCCGCCAGCAACGATCCCGTGGCGCCCACGCCCGTGTTGAAGAGATCCGTCAGGATGGCTGCCTCGGCATGGGAGGCAGCGAGCGTCATGGTCGCGGTGGCGAATGCCCAGGCGACAACGGGTTTGCGGAAGGCGTTCATGTGAGCGAGTCCTTGGTCGGTTTCGTTGCACTGCTGAATACTGCGATGGCTCTCGTAGCATCTTCAATGCCACGGGAAAAAGCGTCGTTCGTTGATTGGCTTGCAGAAACCATACGGGAGTTCGGTGCAAAGATGCAAGAAAAATCGATAGTTTCGATAGATTTAATGCCGACGCCGGCGAGGCAAGCCGGGTCGACCCGTGACCGGTCGGACATCGAAGGACATCGGGCGCGCTGGGGGCGGTGCCTCGGAATGACCTTGAAGGTCATGATGCGACACGGTGGGTGCTGCGTCGGGAAGGCTGCCCCGACGTTCCGGTTTCGCGGCCTGAGGACTGTCCTGGCGGGGGCGGCGCTGGCGTGTCTGGGCGCGTCCGCAGCCTGGGCCGGTGCCCTCGAAAAACCCAAGGTGACCCTGGCGGTCGGCGGCAAGGCCACCTTGTACTACCTCCCGCTGACGCTGGCGGAGCGGCTCGGGTACTTCCGCGACGAGGGCCTCAGCGTGGAGATCAACGACTTCCCCGGGGGAGCCAAGGCCCTGCAGGCCGTGGTGGGCGGCAGCGCCGACGTCGTCTCGGGCGGGTACGAGCACACGATCCAGATGCAGGCCAAGGGTCAGAAACTCCAGGCCTTCGTCCTGCAGGGCAATGCGGGGCTGGCCCTGGGTCTGATCAAGGGAAGAATCGGCGCCTATGCCGGACCGGCCGACCTGAAGGGCCGGACGATCGGCGTCACGGCCCCCGGCTCCAGTACCCACATGCTGGTGAATCACCTGCTGGGGACCGTGGGGCTCAAGGCCGACGACGTGGCCGTGATCGGGGTGGGCACCGGCGCAACGGCCGTCGCCGCGGCCCGCGGCGGGCAACTGGATGCCCTGTCGACGATCGAGCCGGCGCTGACGATGCTCGAGAAGTCGGGAGATCTCCGGATCGTTCACGAAACCATGAGCGAGACGGGCGCGAAGTCGGTCTTCGGGGGCGCCATGCCGTCGGCCTGCCTCTACGCCAGGCAGAGCTTCGTGCAGGAGAACCCGAACACGGTCCAGGCACTGACCAATGCGGTCGTCCGGGCGTTGAGGTGGTTGCAGAGGGCGTCGGCGGAGGAGGTCGCCAAGACGGTTCCGCCGGAGTACCTGCTGGGGGATCGCGCGGTCTACGTTGCCGCGGTCGAGCGCCTCCGGCCTGTCTACGCCCGGGACGGCACGATCTCGAAGTCCGGCGCGGAACTCGCCTACCGCGTCACCGCGGCACACGATCCCGCCGTGCGGGGAGCGGCCTCGATCCGGCTGGATCAGACCTACACCAATGCGTTCGCGGAGAAGGCGGCGAGCCGCCCGCGATGACACGGAACCGGGAGGTAAGGACGCATGAGATTCGATGACGACGTCGCTGCGGCGTCCGGGGTCCCTGCGCGCCCGCGTCGCATCTGGCTGAAGCGGATGGCTGGCCTGGCCGTGGCACCGGCCCTGCTGCCGGCCGTTCGTGCCGCAGATCTCGAGAAGCCGCGTCTCACACTGGCCGTCGGGGGCAAGGCCACCCTCTACTATCTGCCCCTGACCCTCGCCGAGCGGCTCGGCTACTTCCGTGACGCAGGGCTCGACGTCGAGATCAACGACTTTCCCGGCGGCGCGAAGGCGCTGCAGGCGCTGATCGGCGGCAGCGCCGACGTCGTGTCCGGCGCGTTCGAGCACACGATCACGATGCAGACCCTGTCGCAGAAGGTGACCGCGTTCGTCCTGCAGTCGAACAACCCGGGACTCGAACTGGCCGTGTCGAAGGCGCGGGCCGCGAGCTATTCGTGGCCGAAGGATCTGAAGGGTTGGAAGATCGGTGTCTCGGCCCCGGGGTCCAGCACCCACATGTTCGTGAACCACCTGCTGGCTTCCGTCGGACTGACGCCGGATGACGTGTCGATCGTCGGCGTCGGGACCGGCGCGTCCGCCGTCGCCGCGATGCGGGGCGGGCAGATCGATGCGCTGTCGGGTGTCGAGCCCGCCATGACGCTGCTCGAGAAGTCCGGCGACGTCAGGATCGTGCACGAGACGATCTCCGAGGCGGGCGTGCGTGCCGTCTTCGGCGGGTCCATGCCCGCTGCGACGCTCTATGCGAAGCAGTCGTTCATCCGGGCCAACCCCAATACGATCCAGGCGTTGACGAACGCCATGGTGCGGGCGCTCAAGTGGCTTCAGCACGCCTCGACGGACGAGGTCGCGCAGGCCGTCCCGCCGGAGTACCTGTTGGGAGATCGCGCGGTGTACCTCTCCGCGTTCCAGCGGCTGCGTCCGACCTACTCCCCCAACGGGATGTTCACCCGCAAGGCCATCGACAATTCGCTGAAGGTGCTGCTCGCCCACAACGGCGCCGTCCGCCGCGCCCCGGTGCTGTTCCTCAACGACACCTTCACCAATGCGTTCGTCGAGAAGGCCAACGCGCAGATGCCATGAGCGCCGCCGCCCTGCACCTCGACGGCATCACGTGTCGCTTTGCCGGCCGCGACGGAGCCGCGTACACCGCGATCGACGGTGCCAGCCTCGAAGTGCGAGCGGGAGAATTCGTGAGCCTCGTCGGTCCGACCGGCTGCGGGAAGTCCACGCTTCTCAACGTGGCGGCGGGCCTGCTCGCACCGACCACCGGCCGCGCCGACGTGTTCGGGCAGCCTCTGGCAGGCAGGAACGCGCATGCGGGCTATCTGTTCCAGGGCGATGCGCTGCTGCCGTGGCGCTCCGCACGCCGGAACGTGATGTTCGGCCTCGAATTGCGCGGCGTCGCGTCCGTCGAGGCGCGCGAGCGCGCCGACGACTGGTTGCGCCGTGTCGGACTCGCGGGACACGAGAACAAGTACCCGCACGAACTTTCCGGCGGCATGCGCAAGCGCGTGGCGCTCGCCCAGACGCTCGTGGTGGACCCTGCGATCCTGCTGATGGACGAGCCGTTCTCCGCGCTCGACGTGCAGACGCGCGGCCTGATGGAAAACGAACTGCTCGCGCTCTGGCAGCAGGATCGCAAGTCCGTCCTGTTCGTGACCCACGATCTCGAGGAGGCGATCGCCCTGTCCGATCGCGTGATCGTGCTGTCCGCCGGTCCCGGCAGTCGTCCCGTGGGCGAATTCGTCATCGATCTCGACCGGCCGCGCGACGTCGAAGAGGTGCGTCTCACGCCCGCCTTCGTCGATCTGCACCGACGGATCTGGAACACCCTGAAGACCGAAGTCATGCGTGCTCACGCGCGCGCGCCTTCGGCCTGACCACGCCGCGACGGCCGCTCTCCAGGATCGCCACCCATGCCAGATGCCGCTCCGTTCGTGGTGCTTGTCGTCGACGACCAGGACACGGTGCGCGCCCAGTTGCGGCTCGCGCTCCGGTCCCTGGGCGTCTCGGAGGTGCTCGAAGCGGCCGACGGACAATCGGCGCTGGCGGTTCTCGCCGACGCGCAACATGGCGGCGTCCGTCCGCAACTGGTGCTTCTCGATCTGCGCATGCCGGGCATGGACGGCATCGAACTGATGCGCCGCATCGCGGAGACGGATCTGTCGCTGACGGTCGCGCTGGTCAGTGCCGTGGATGCCCGGGTGATGCGGGCCGCCGCGCAGTTGTCGCGGGAGCACGGGTTGTCGCTCGGCGGCTTCTACGCCAAGCCCTTGCACGCATCGCAGCTGCGTCCGCTCATCGAGCGGCTGCGCGGAGACGTCCGGACCGAGGTGCGCCGCTCCGCATCGGACGTCGAGGAACTCGCGCAGGCCCTGCGACAGGGCGAGATCGTTCCCCACTATCAGCCGGTCGTCGACCTCAAATCGGGGCGCGTGACCGGACTCGAGGCGCTGGCCCGCTGGCGGCATCCGACGCGCGGCCTGGTCCTGCCGAAGGATTTCATCCCGCTGGCCGAGCACATGGGGTTGATCGCCCGCCTGACCGACGTCGTCGTCACCCGCGCGCTCGAGGATCTCGCGACGCTCGACGGTCTCGGGTACGGCCTGCATCTGGCGGTCAATCTGTCCGCCCGCGGTGTCGATCGTGCCGACCTGCCCGACGTGGTCGAAGCGAGGACGACGCACGCCGGGCTCAGCCCTGATCGCGTGACGTTCGAGATCACGGAAACACAGCTGTCGTCCAACCCGATCGCATTCCTCGAGCTGGTGTCCCGCCTGCGTCTCAAGGGGTTCGAATTGTCCATCGACGATTTCGGCACGGGGCAATCCACGCTCGAGCAGCTGCGCCGGCTGCCGTTCACCGAACTGAAGGTCGATGCCACGTTCATGCAGGGCGCCCTGCACGATCCCCTGTCCAAGGCCATCCTGGAGAGTTGCGTCGACGTCGCGCGGCGGCTCGAACTGCATGTGGTGGCCGAAGGCATCGAGACCCAGGAATGCATGAGCCTCGCCCGCGATCTCGGTTGCGATCACGGGCAGGGCTACTTCATCTCCAGACCGCTGTCGTTTGCGGATCTGCCGGCCTGGCTGCAGGACTGGGACGCCCGGCTGTCCAAGCACGAAGCGACCGGCTGAGATCCAGCCTCGGCGCTGACCGGGACGTCACGCCGGTCGACGCACAGGAAAGGCCGCATCCACCTCGTGCGCGAATGCCGCACAGGCTTCCGCGACGCGCGCCGCGATCGCCTCGGCGCGTTCCCATTGATCGTCGCGCGCGGCGCCGAACAGCTCGCGCATGAGATCCGCGAGTCGGTCCGCGCCGGCGGCCCCGGCGCTTCCCTTCGCCGCGTGTGCGATGTCCATCACCTGCCGGGCATCGCGCTGTCCCACCGCGGCCGCCACGCGGACCGGGAGCGATGACAGCGCCCGGACGGCGCTCCGGCAGAACGGTCCCCATTCGGCGGGGTCCTCGGTGCCGAGGAGATCACCGAGGGCGTCGCGATTGAAATGCCGCGCTTCGCCGGCGTCCAAGTCGACTGCGGCGCGCGCTGCGACGGATGCCGGTCGACGAAGCGCCACGACCTCGGGCGCCAGGCGATGGAGAGCGCCATCCAGCGTCGCGAGCGTGACCGGCTTCTGGAAGAACGCGTCCGCGAGATCGCGGTCGGGCGCATCGGGCTCCGCGATGCCGGTCGTCGCGCTCAACAGGATGACCGGAAGCGGGCGGCGCGTGCCCGGTGGTTGCGTGCGCAGCCGGCGCATCAGGGAGAAGCCGTCGAGCACGGGCATGTGCCCGTCGGTGACCAGCAGGCCGTAGCGCGAGGGCTCGCGAGCGAGCGCCGCCACGATCTCCGCCCCGTTGCGGCAGGATTCGACGACGCAGCCCAGGCGCTGCAACTGGCGCTCGATCACCTCCCGATAGAGGTCGTCGTCATCGGCGATCAACACGACGCATCCGGCCGAGCGCGCGGCGTCGACGTCCGGCGGATCGAAGGCGGCATCCTCCGCGGATGCATGCGAAGCGAGTTCGGCAGCGGCCGAAGCCGCGCTCAACGGGAGCGTGAACCAGAAGCACGCACCGCGGCCCGGTTCGCTGCTCGCGCCGATGCGGCCCCCCATCATCGTGGCGAGTTCACGGCAGATGGCCAGCCCGAGTCCCGTGCCGCCGTACCGGCGCGCCGTATCGACGCCGGCCTGCCGGTAGGGCTGGAACAGGGCCTCGCGCGCAGCCGCGTCGAAGCCCGAGCCGGTGTCGCGTACCTCGAACCGGATCGATCCGTCGGGATCGGGCGCCACCGTGAGCGTGACCGAACCCCGCTCGGTGAACTTGACCGCATTGGAGAGGAGATTGTCCAGGATCTGTCGCACGCGGAGCGCGTCGCCGTGCAGCATTCGCGGAAGGTCGCTCGCGCGGGACAGGCGCACGTCCAGCGCCTTGCCGCCCCGCAGGCCGGCCGCCACGGCGACGGCTTCGTCCGTCAGGGCGAAGAGATCGAAGTCGGCAGTCTCCAGCGTCAGGCGGCCGGCCTCCATCTTGGACAGGTCCAGGATGTCGTTGAGCACGCGCAGCAGGCTCAGGGCCGAGCCTTCGACCCGGCCCAGCATCCGATCCGGATCGCCGGGCGGCGGCGACCCGCGAATCAGTCTCAGCATGCCGATCATGCCGGCGAGCGGCGTGCGGATCTCGTGGCTGATCTTGGCGAGAAACCGGCTCTTCGCCCGGTTCGCGGACTCCGCGGCCATGCGCGCCTCCGCAAGCTCCGCCTGCAGGCGCTTCTCGTCGCTGACGTCGAACGCCGTGCCGTCCCAGAACACGGCACCGTCCGACTGCATCCGGGGTTGCGCCCGGACGGACAGCGACCTGAGCGAACCGTCGGGCAGGCGGCTCCGGTACTCCGTCTGCAGCGGGACGGGGGTGTCGCCCGGTGCATTGATGCGTGCGATCAGCGCGGATCGATCCGGCTCGATCATGGTGTTGAACACGACCCGCGCATCCTCGATGGCGGCCTGCGGGTCGACACCGTGCAAGGCCCGGATGCCCGCACTGACGAAGCTGAACCTGCCGCGTTCGCCGGGCCGGCTCTCGTACCGCCACACGACGCCGGGGGCCGTGTCGGTGATGTCGCGCAGCAGCGTCTCGGCTGCGCGGGCCTGGGTCCGGGCGGCCTCCAGGTCCGTCACGTCGACGATGACGCCGACGAGCCCGCCGGGCGGGGCGTCCGGCGTGGCGCGCGGCAGCGAGCTGAGCGAATAGAGGATGTCCCGGAGCGACCCGTCGCGCCGTCGCGTGCGCAGGCGCACCGTGCGCGTCTCCCCGCCGGCGAGCACCGCTTCGTCGGCGGCCAGCACCTGTGCCCGGGTCGAGTCCTCGACGTGCCGGACCTCGCTGATCCTGCGCCCGACGAGGTCCTCCCGGCGCACCCCGTAAAACTCCTCGAAGGCGCGGTTGCAGCCGAGATAGCGTCCGGTCCCGTCCTTGAAGACCACCGGTTCGGCGAGCGCGTCCAGCAGGGCGCTGCGGAACGCGATCTGCTCGTCGAGCGCCGCCTGGGCGCGTCGGCGCTCGTCGATCTCGCGACGCAGGCGCCGGTTCCACACGGTCACGGCACCGATGATCACGACGAGCGCGGCGAACGAGGGCGCGACCACCGGGAGCACCCGGCGCCAGTCACGCTGCTCGACGACGGTTGCGGAGACCCAGCGGTCGCGGATCGCATCGCGCTCCGCCGGCGACAGCGACGCGACCGCCTTGTCGAGGATCGAAGCCAGCAGGGGCCAGTCGCTGCGGACGCCGAACCGCAGCTCGAAGGGGAACACCTCGTTGGTCCCGATCACGCGCAGGTTCGTGAGCAGCAGTTGGCGGATCGCGTGCGTCGTCGTCATGACGCCGCCCAGATACGCGTCCGCGCGGCCCTCCGAGACGGCACGCAGCGCCGTGGTCGTGTCGGGCATCGACACGATCCGTGCGGTCGGGAAGTTGCGTTCGATCCAGAGCGTGGTGGCGTATCCCGTTTCCATCGCGATGCGGCGGCCGGACAGATCCGCGAGCGCGTTGATCGAGGCGTCGACCGTTCTCGTCACGATCCCGAGTTCGCCGGTGAGGTACGGGCGCGTCGTCGTCAGATAGTCGCGCCGCGAGGGCGCGTCCGCCAGTGAACCCGTGACGTCGACCTCGCGCCGCCGCAGTCGCGCATCCAGATCGGTCCACCCGTCGGTGCGCACCGCCTCGAAACGGATGCCGAGGCGCGCTGCGACGAGGTCGCGGAAAGCGGGTGTGATGCCGCCGATGGAACCGTCCTCGGCGAGGATCTCCACCGGGGACCAGTCCGTCCCCATCAGGCCGTAGCGGACGACGGGGTGCGCGGCGAGGAAATCGCGCTCCTGCGGCGTGAGCGCCGGACCGCGGTGGCGATGCGACAGACGGCGCAGTTCCGGCTCGGCGATCCATCGCTTCTCGATGGCACTGACCGCATCGGCATCGATCTGGGCGAAGCCGCGGTCGATGGCGGTGATCTCGTGCCCGCGGGATCGGAGCATCGCGGGGCGGAACTGATTCTCGAGATAGCGTGCGGCGGCCACGGTGAAGCGATCATGCAGCGCGGGTTGCCGCGCCAGGTCCGCCGCCGAGAGGGTCCCGGTCAGTGCCGCATCGATGTCGCCCCGGACCAGTCCCTGGAACAGACCCTCCGGTCCCTCCGTCTCCACGATCCTGGCGCGCGGAAACGCGGACGCCGCGAGCCGCGCCTCGGCGCTGCCGCGCCGGACGCCGAGCGTCCGTCCTTCCAGGGTCAGCGGGTCGGTGAGGTCCCGGCGGTGCACCACGGCCGAGGAGACCGGATACAGCGGCTCGCCATAGACCACGAAGCGGTCCAGTTCGCTCGACGGTACGACGCCGGCATGCACCGTGACGCGGCCGGAAGACAGCTCGTCGACGATCGCCGAGCGGGGGCCGCAGCGGAACGACACGTCACGCCCGGTGGTGCGGGCCCACAGTCGCCAGAGGTCGGGGAGCAATCCGCGCGGCGCCTCGCCGGCGGATTGGGCCGAGAACGGCGGATCGTCCTCGAGGCAGCCGACGATCACGGGCGCGTCGTCCGTCGATGCGCCGGCACTGATGGCAAGGCTGCCGGGCCACAGGCCGGACAGCACCCAGATCGCGCAAGACGCGGCGAAGCAGCGGAACGCGGAATGCCGACTCGGGGCGGACCGTCGCAAGGGATGTCGATCGGCGAAGCGGGACGCGGCGTCCGGGCTCATCGCATTCCGGCAGGGATTCCCGAGGCCTCGGCACGAGGCGGAGCGCTATCATGTCGCGCATCGCTTCCGACCACAATGCGGCCACACCGGATCTCCGCCCGGCCCGTCGCTCCTCACTCGAACCGTCATGTCGTCACACCGCTGGCTTCCCGCTGCCCAGATCGGGCTGCTGTTCGCGTTGTTCGTGGCGTGGCACGTCCTCACGCGCACCGACGTGCTGCCGCCCTTCTTCTTCGGGGAGCCGCTCGTGGTGCTGGCGCGCATCCGCGACTGGTTCTCGACCGGCGAGATCCTGCCCCACCTCGGGATCACGTTGCTGGAGACGCTGCTCGCCTTCGTCATCGGGACGGTGTCCGGACTCGGCGTGGGACTCTGGCTCGGGTTGTCGGATTTCGCGGCGCGCCTGCTGGATCCGTACATCAAGGCGGCCAATGCGATGCCGCGCGTCATCCTCGCACCGATCTTCGCCGTGTGGTTCGGACTCGGCATCACGTCCAAGGTCCTGCTGGGCGTGACGCTCGTCTTCTTCATCGTGTTCTTCAGCGTGTTCCATGGCGTGCGGGAGGTGAATCGCGCGGTGCTCGACAACGCGCGCATGCTCGGCGCCACGCGCAGTCAGTTGCTGCGCCACGTGTACCTGCCCAGTGCGACCGCGTGGGTCTTCGCCAGCCTGCACTCCGCGGTCGGCATGGCCTTCGTCGGCGCGGTCGTCGGCGAGTACCTCGGGTCCGCGAAGGGGGTCGGCTACCTCATCCTGCAGGCCGAGGGTACCTTCGACATCAATACCGTCTTTGCGGGCGTGCTGGTGCTCACCGCGTTCGCGCTGCTGCTGGATCGCATGGTGACGGTGGGTGAACGCCGGCTGCTGCGCTGGCGACCCGAACGCAGCCACCACGGGGGCGCGTAACCGGCGCGGGGCGTCAGCCCGACTTGCCGTCGAACGAGAGGATGTCGTTCGCCTTGATGATCGCGTCCGCGATCTCCTCGGTCGTCACGCGCTTCGCCATCGCCTGTTCCCGGATCAGCTTGTAGGCGTCGTCCTCGTTGACGCTGCGCGTCTGCATCAGGATGGTCTTGGCCTTCGCGACCTTGCGCATGCCGGCCAGCCGCTGCTCCAGCTTGGCGATGTACTTCACGCGATCGCGGTCGCGCTCGAATTGATGCCGCGCCACGACGATGGCCGACAGCAGGCCGAACGATTTCACGGGAGAGGCGATGATGCCGCACGCATTCATCCGCAGCACGCTCTCCACCAGCGTCGGATTCTCGTAGTTCACGACGACGATCACCGGCGGGGCGTCGTCGCGTCGCGCCCATGCCGGTTCGATGTTCGACATCTCGGGCCTCACGGCCAGGAACACCAGTTCGGCGTCGCCGGGGAGACGGTCCTGCGGCGGCCAAAAGGCCTTCGTCTGGCAGCCGATGCGCCGGAGCTGGGCGATGAGTTCCTGGCCATCGGTATCGTCGGGGTGGTAGACCACCACCTGCAGCGAGCGCAGATCACGGAGCAGCCGTGACGTTCCGCCGGCTCGCATTCGCCCGGTGCTCCTCAGGCGTTGGACCGCAGTCCGGTGCGCACTGACCAGTCCTGCAGCGTGTGGGAGACGAGATAGGGATCGGGACGGACGCGGTCGCGCGCCTCCTCCAGGATGTCGAACTGCCCCGCGGCGTTTGCGCGTCCGATGCGCGGCCGCAGGTACGTGTGATGGTTCTGCTCGTCGATGCGCACGCGCCCCTGCGGGGCGTCGTATTCGGACCCGGGCAGCGCACGCAGGATCGCTTCCACGTCGTCGGGGCCGGCGCGCCGCATGGCATCGGCCAGGAGGTGCATCTGGAAATACGCGGCCTCCCAGCACTGGTTGGTGACGCAGTCTTCCCCGAATCGACCGTGGAATCGCGACACGCTGTCACGGTTGGTGGCCGTCGGGACGGATTGAAAGTAGGGCGCCGAGGTGATGTGACCCACCGCGATCTCTGGCCCCATGGCCGCGATCTCGGCTTCGCAGGTGGTGAGGCTCGCGATCGGCATCCGTCCCGGGTCGAGGCCGGCGGCGTGGTACGCGCCGTAGAGCATCGACGTGCACTCGCCCACGACCGTCGAGAAGATGAAGTCCGGTGCCTCCGATCTGACGCGACGGATCACGGCGTCGAAGTCTTCGCGCCGTGCATCGAGCGGCAGGTAGATCTCGGCCACCTTCTCGCCGCCCCGTTCCATTACCAGATCGCTCATGATGCGGTTCGATTCGTACGGGTAGACGTAGTCCGACCCGATCATGAACACCCGCGGCCCGAAGCGCCGGATCATGAATTCCGCCAGCTGGACACTGTTCTGGTTGGGGGCGGCCCCGGTGTAGATCACATGGCGCGAATACTCGAAGCCCTCGTACAGCGTGGGATAGAGCAGCAGGGCGTTCCACCGCTCCAGCACCGGCAACACCGCCTTGCGCGAACTCGACATGTAGCAGCCGACGAAGACGCGGATTCCCTCACGCGAAATGAGCTGTTCTGCAAGCGTTCGGTACTGGGTGGGACGGGAGTGCGGATCGCGGGCGACCAACTGCAGTTCGCGGCCGTTGATGCCGCCGGCCGCATTGATCTCCTCGACCGCGAGCATCGTGCCGAGCCGCTGGGACGTTTCGATGACCGACGTCACGCCGGTTTCCGAGAACAGCATCCCGATGCGGACCGGGTCCTGATTGTGTGGTGTCATGTGCCGTGTGTCATCGCATGTCTCGCGGATCTGCCCGGTGCGCGTCTTTGGGCAACGCGGGCGGGTGAGCGTGGCGGGCTTCGTGCTGGAATGCATCTTTAGCAAGTCCGCCCGTCTTTGTCGAGCGCAATTTCGGCGCGCACGGGAAGTCCCGATCACGCGATTCACGGGACCGCGTGCCCCAAGCCGGGGCGGCCGATGCCCGGATTGCACCGAGGGCGTGCGCGATGTTGCGGGTGCAGCAAGAACGGTCCCGAGTCGGCGCCGCTGCCGGACGGGCGCGGAACGCTCGACATGACGCATGTCATTCGGGGTGTTCGCGTCGGCGACAAGCGCCGGTCCGCGCCCGAGGCAGCCGTTGTGCGATCGCACATCGCGGCTGGCCTGCCGATTGCAACATGTTGGCGGGACCCGCAAGCGTATTGACAATGAATTGGGGCCATGAAAATCTAGTTCGGCGGTAACACATCGGAATGCGCGGTGCAGGGACAAAGGCGTCCCTGCGTCGCACCGGCAAAGGAGCCCGCGGACTGACGCAGTCGGTCCGCGGGCTTTCTTTTTTGCGGTCTGGTGGTGAGCTGTCCGGTTTCGTGCGCTGTGCAGTCGGTATCGACAACGTAGTTCGTCCATTCACACTTGAACGAAGGGGAAGAGCTGTGAGCGATCTGAACAGACGGAAATTCATCAAGACATCCACGGCGGTCGCGGTGGCGGGAGCATTGCCGTTTCCGATGCTCAACTTGAAGACGGCAGGTGCCGCTGAAACCGTGAAGCTGGGCATCCTCCACTCCCTGACCGGCACCATCGCGATCGCCGAGGCGGCGATCGTCGATGCCGAGAAGATGGCCATTGACGAGATCAACGCGGCCGGCGGCGTGCTGGGACGAATGATCGAGCCGATCGTCGAGGACGGCGCGAGCGATTGGCCGACGTTCGCGGAAAAGGCGAAGAAGCTCCTGCAGAAGGACAAGGTCGCCGCCGTCGTCGGGTGCTACACCTCGGCATCGCGAAAGGCGGTGCTGCCCGTGTTCAAGGCGCACAAGGGCCTGCTCTACTACCCGACCTACTATGAAGGTCAGGAGGAGGATCCGCAGGTCATCTATCCCTCGCAGGAAGCCACCCAGTCGGTGATCGCGGCGCTCGAGTGGATGGCCGCCCAGAAGGGCAAGACCTTCTTCCTCGTGGGCTCCGACTACATCTATCCGCGCACCTGCAACAAGATCGCCAAGGCCACCATCAAGCGCCTGGGGGCGAACGTGCTCGGCGAGGAATATGCTCCCCTGGGCCACACGGAGTTCTCGTCGATCATCAACAAGATCAAGGCCGCCAAGCCGGATTGGATCTACAGCACGGTCGTCGGTGGCAGCAACGTGGCTTTCTACAAGCAGTTGAAGGCGGCCGGCCTGGACGGCGGCAAGCAGAATCTCCTGTCCACCGTGGTGTCGGAGAACGAGATCGACGGCATCGGCAAGGACAACGCCGTCGGCTACTACGCCTGCATGGGCTACTTCCAGAGCATCAAGAGTCCCGAGAACGACAAGTTCGTGAAGGCCATCAAGGCGAAGTACGGTCAGGACCGCGTGGTGGGCGATCCGATGGAGTGCGGGTACAACTCCGTGTATCTGTGGAAGCTCGCCGCCGAAAAGGCCAAGTCCTTCGACGTGGACAAGGTGGTGGCAGCATCCTCCGGTCTCGAATTCAACGCGCCCGAGGGTCTGGTCCGGGTGCACAAGTCCAATCACCACGTGTGGAAGAAGATCCGTGTCGGCCGAGCCCGTGCCGACGGCCAATTCGATATCGTCTTCGAGTCGAAGCTGATCGAACCCAATCCCTGGCCGAAGCTGTAAGCCGGAGTTGCCGTTCGCAGAACGGCAACGGCTACCGTCCCGCATGCATCGGCGCCCTGCCGCACGAGCGGGACGGTGGCGGCTGCACCCGATTCCTTGTTGCGTGAACTCCGGGTCCTCGGTTCGATGAGTCTCGACATTTTCGTGATGCAGTTGTTCGGCGGCATCAGCTTCTTCACCATTCTGGTGCTGATGTCGATCGGACTGGCCATCGTGTTCGGCCTGATGGGCGTCATCAACATGGCCCACGGCGAGCTCATGGCCCTCGGTGCCTATGTGACCTACCTGGTCGCATGGGTCTTCCAGAAGTACCTGCCCGGGCTGATGGGTGCATACCTGTTCTTTGCCATCGCGGCCGCTTTCCTGGTGACCTTCGCGTTCGGCTGGGTCCTGGAGCGCGGCTTCATCCGCTTCCTGTACAACCGCCCGCTCGACACGATGCTCGCGACCTGGGGCCTGAGCCTGGTGCTGCAGCAGACCTACCGGTCGCTGTTCGGCGCACAGGAAGTGAGCGTGCCCATGACGAGCTGGCTCGACGGCGCGTGGGAGCCGGTAACGGGCATCCAGTTTCCGCTCAACCGGCTGTTCATCATCGCGCTGACCGTGGTCGTGTCCGTGGTGCTTTACCTCGCCCTGTTCAGGACGCGGTGGGGCCTGCGTATTCGGGCCGTGACACAGAATCGTGCGATGAGCGCGGCGGCGGGGATCAACACCGACCGGGTCGACGCCACCACGTTCGCGGTGGGTTCGGGGTTGGCCGGCATTGCGGGGGCGGTGTTCACGATGATCGGTTCCACGAATCCGCTGACCGGGCAACTCTATATCGTCGATTCGTTCATCGTCGTGGTGTTCGGCGGCGTGCAAAGCCTGCTCGGCACGTTCCTGTCCGGCTTCGTGATCGCGCAGACGCAGACGACGCTCGAATACGTGCTGACCGGAGCCATGGCGAAGGTGTCGATCCTGCTGTTCGTGATCGTCGTCCTGTACTTCCGTCCCAACGGATTGTTCTCGAGCAAGGTCAGGCAATGAAACCGGCCGACTGGGTCAAGAACCGGGAGTGGCTCGGCTACGTGAGCCTCGCGCTGCTGCTGTTCGCGGTGTTCCCGCTGACGCTCGATGCGTTCCGGCTGAATCTCGTGGCCAAGTACCTCTGCTTCGCGCTGGTGGGCATCGGCATCGTGCTGATCTGGGGGTGCGCCGGGATCCTGAGCCTCGGGCAGGGCATCTTCTTCGGCCTTGGAGGCTACCTGATGGCGATGTTCCTGAAGCTCGAGGCCTCGACGCCGGAACTGCCCGACTTCATGGTGTGGAGCAGCACGGAGGTGCTGCCCTGGTGGTGGGAGCCCTATCACAGCCTCACCGTGACGGTCGGCTCGATCCTGGTTCTGCCGTCGGCTGTCGCATTCGCGCTGTCGTACGCGGTGTTCCGACGGCGGGTGAGCGGTGTCTACTTTGCGATCATCACGTTGGCGCTGGCGCTGGCGCTGACCGTGTTGCTGGTCGGGCAGCAGGGCTACACGGGTGGGGCCAATGGCATCACCGATTTCAAGTCGCTGCTCGGGTGGGACGTGGTCTCGGACGAGGCGCGCTCGCGAATGTACTTCGTGCAGGCGGCGCTGGTGTTCGCCACCATGCTGGTCGCGCGGTTCATCGTGCGCAGCCGGCTGGGGAAGATCCTCGTCGCACTGCGCGACAAGGAGGACCGCGTGCGCTTCTCGGGATACGACACGGCGATGTTCAAGGCGTTCGCCTTCACCGTCGGGGCGTTGTTCGCATCACTGGGCGGTGCGATGTATTCGCTGAACGTCGGGCTCATTACCCCGACCCTCGTCGGCGCCGTGGCGTCCATTGAGATGGTCATCTACGTCGCGGTCGGGGGACGCCTCTCGATCGTCGGTGCCGTTTACGGGGCGTTGCTCGTCGGCTGGGCGAAGTCGCTCATCTCGGAGAACTTCCCTTCCATGTGGCTCTTCTTCATCGGAGCCCTCTTCATCGTCGTGACGATGTTCCTGCCCACCGGGCTCGCCGGCCTGCTCGATCGATTCCGGACCGCAATGCCCACCGGCACTGATACGGACGGCGCCCAGCCGTCGACGCCCGAGGGGGGCAAGTGAGCGAACCCATTCTGAGCGTCGCCAATCTGACCGTGTCCTTCGATGGCTTCAAGGCGGTCGATGGTCTGAGCATGTCCGTCGACCGCAACGAGCTGCGTTGCGTGATCGGACCGAATGGCGCGGGGAAGACCACCCTGCTCGACATGATCTGCGGGAAGACGAAACCCACGGGCGGATCCATTCAGTTCAAGGATCAGGAACTCACCAGTCTGATCGAGCACGAGATCACGCGTATCGGCGTCGGGCGCAAGTTCCAGAATCCGTCCGTCTACGAGGATCTCACCGTGATCGAGAACCTCGAGATCTCGTATCCGAAGCAGCGCGGCGTGATCGGATCGCTGTTCTTCCGCCGATCGCCCGAGTTGCGGCTGCGCGTCGACGAGGTCGCCGACCGGATCTACCTGAGAGACTACCTGGACGTCCGGGCCGGTGCCCTGTCTCACGGACAGAAGCAGTGGCTGGAGATCGGGATGCTCCTCATGCAGGACCCGGAGCTGCTGCTGCTCGACGAGCCCGTGGCGGGAATGAGTCCGCGCGAGCGCGAGCTGACGGCGGATCTGCTGCGACAGATCAGCCCGGGCCGGTCGCTCATGGTGATTGAGCACGACATGGCCTTCGTCCGCATGATCGCCCACACGGTCACCGTGCTGCACCAGGGCCGGCTGCTCGCGGAGGGCAGCATGGATCACGTACAGAGTGACGAACGGGTCATTGAGGTCTATCTGGGACACTAGCGATGCTGTCGGTCGAGAACCTGAACACCTACTATGGGGACAGCCACGTCGTGCGCGGCCTGTCCTTCGAACTGCAGCCGGGGGAGACCATCGCGGTGATGGGGCGAAACGGCATGGGTAAGACCACCATGTTGAAGAGCCTCATCGGGCTGTTGTCCGTGCGCAGCGGCAAGGTCCTGCTGTCCGGACGTGACATCACCCACGCCAAGAGCTACGAGCGGGTCGCGGCAGGAATGGGATTCGTGCCCCAGGGCCGGATGATCTTTCCCTACCTGACGGTCGAGGAGAACATTCTCACGGGCATGGAGAACGTCGCCGACAAGACCGTTCCCAGGTACGTCTACGACGTGTTCCCGGTGCTGGAAGAGATGAAGCGCCGCCGCGGCGGCAATCTTTCGGGCGGACAGCAACAGCAGCTCGCGATCGCCCGGGCCCTGGTGAGCAACCCGCGGGTACTGATCCTCGACGAGCCGACCGAAGGCATCCAGCCCTCGATCATCAAGGACATCTCGCGCGCCCTCAATCGTCTGAAGGCGGAGCGCGGGTTCTCCCTGGTGGTGTCCGAGCAGGTCCTGTCGTTCGCGATGGAGGTCGCGGACCGCTTCCTGATCATCGAGAAGGGCGAGTTCGTCTATGAGGAGTCGAAGCAGACCGTGGATCTCGAGAAGATCCATCGCTATCTGACGGTCTAGGGAAGGTCCCGTCGATGCACCTGGAGGGACCGAGCCCGCCCTGATACCTGGTCATTCGGGGGCCGGCGCGATGTCGGCCGCCGATGGACCCGCAGTACCGGGAGACCCGAGCTTCCTGCGGACCGTCCACGGACGAGTCCGCGAACCCAACCGAAGGCAGTCGAATCGGTTCCGATCAACGCAGTCCGAGGAGGTTTTCATCATGATGCACGGAGACATTTCCAGCAGTAACGACACCGTCGGCGTGGCCGTCGTCAACTACAAGATGCCCCGTCTGCACACGAAGGCCGAGGTGCTGGCGAACGCGCGCAAGATCGCGGAGATGATCGTGGGAATGAAGGTCGGCCTGCCCGGCATGGACCTCGTCATCTTCCCCGAGTACAGCACCCACGGGATCATGTACGACAGCAAGGAGATGTACGACACCGCCTCGTCGTGCCCGGGCGAGGAGACGGAGATCTTCGCCGACGCCTGCCGCAAGGCGAAGGTGTGGGGCGTGTTCTCGCTGACCGGCGAGAAGCACGAGGAGCACCCCAACAAGGCGCCCTACAACACGCTCATCCTGATGAACGACAAGGGCGAGATCGTGCAGAAGTACCGCAAGATCATGCCCTGGGTGCCCATCGAGGGCTGGTATCCCGGCAACTGCACGTACGTGTCGGAAGGGCCGAAGGGACTCAAGGTCTCGCTGATCATCTGCGACGACGGCAACTACCCGGAGATCTGGCGCGACTGCGCCATGAAGGGTGCGGAACTGATCGTGCGCTGCCAGGGCTACATGTATCCCGCCAAGGACCAGCAGGTGATCATGGCGAAGGCGATGGCGTGGGCCAACAACACGTATGTCGCCGTGGCCAACGCGGCGGGATTCGACGGCGTGTACTCGTACTTCGGCCACTCCGCGATCATCGGCTTCGACGGCCGCACGCTCGGCGAGTGCGGCGAGGAGGACTACGGCATCCAGTACGCCGCGCTCTCCAAGGGCCTGATCCGCGACGCCCGCAAGAACATGCAGTCCGAGAACCACCTGTTCAAGCTCCTGCATCGCGGCTACACCGGCAAGATCAATTCGCGCGAGGGCGACATCGGCGTCGCCGCGTGTCCGTACGACTTCTACAAGAAGTGGATCACGGACCCGGACGGCACCCGCGAGATGGTCGAAGCGATCACGCGTTCGACGGTCGGCACCGAGGAGTGTCCGATCCCGGGGATTCCGAACGCGAAGGATCCCGTGCACAAGTAGTCGCGGACGGATCGCGGCGGCCTGCCCCTCCGTCCGCGATCCGACCGATTCGAACCCGACCGGACGGCCGACGTGCGCGGCCGTGCCGGTCCGGGGCCACACATGGAACCACGAATGCTTCGGCTCACCGAGGTGCTGGGAAATGCAAGCGATGCGGCCGTGTCCGAATCGCTGCATCGGCTCGAACATGCGGGCCGGGTCGAGATCATCACGCTGAAACTCGCCGATACGGCCCGCAAGCGGCTGCACGTGTACACCGATGCCGGAACCGAGGTCGGGATCATGCTCGACCGGGAGGCACGCCTGTCCAACGGTGCCGTGCTGCTGCTGGAGGACGCGCGCGCCATCGTGGTCCGGCTGGACGAACCGCAATGGCTGGCCCTGGCGCCGAAGGACACGGCCGCCGCCCTGGAGCTCGGCTACTTCTGCGGCAACATGCACTGGAAGGTCCGGTTCGTCGGCGGGTACCTGCATGTGTCGACGGAGGGGCCGAGGGCCGACTACCTCGCGCGGCTCGCGCATCTGATCGACGCGGGAAAGGTGACGGTGATCGGCGATGACTGAGATCGGCGAGAGCCTGGCACTGCTGCAACTGGGCGACAGCTTCTTCCCGAGCGGAGCCGCCTCGTTCTCGTGGGGGCTCGAAACGCTGCGGGCCGAGGGGCTCGTCAACCGGGCGGGTGACGTCGAGTCGCTGATCGCCGGCCAGCTCACGCACCGGTGGGCGGGTTTCGATCGCGTCGCGGTGGCGTGGGCGCATCGCGCCGCGGGGGATCTCGACCGCGTGCTGGCAGTCGACCGCGCCGTGGATGCCGCCACGCTGGCCCGGGAGGGGCGCGAGGGCGCGCGGCGCATCGGTGCGGCCCTGCTGAACGTTCACATCGGCATGGAGACACCGGGTTGCGCCGAGTATCGCGCGGCCGTGCAGGCCGGTGCCGCGTTCGCACAGATGGCGGCCGTCCAGGGGCATGTCGGACAGGCCCTGGGCATCGGCGAGGCGGCCGCCTGTGCGATGTCCGCATACGGGCTCGCCGTGAGCATGGCCGGGGCGGCGCTGCGCGTGGGATTGATCGGCCACGTGGAAGTGCAGCGCGTGTTGTCGCGACAGCGCACCCGCATCGCAGCGCTGGTGGCCGAGCCGGTGCCGGCACTCGACACCTTGTGTGCGTACACCCCGATGGCCGAGATCGCGATGATGCGGCACGAGACCGGCAGCGGGCGACTGTTTGCGAGCTGACGCGGAGAAGCGATGACGCGCGTACTCGACAGCTGTCCGCGACGAACCTCCGGGGGATCGGGCCTTCGCGAAATGGCTGCGATCGGTTCGATCGACGGCCCGGAGCGTGTCAACAGGAGGGAGCCATGCTGCTCACACCGACCGAACTGGAACGACTGACGATCTACACGGCCGCCGAGCTGGCGCGCAAGCGGCGCGGCAAGGGTCTGAGGCTCAATCATCCCGAAGCCACCGCGATCATCGCCGACGAGATTCTCGAAGGCGCGCGCGAAGGCCGCTCCGTGGCGGACCTCATCGGCTTCGGCTCGACGCTGCTCACGACCGACGACGTGATGCCGGGTGTCGCGGACATGATGCCGATGCTCCAGATCGAGGCCACCTTTCCGGACGGCACCAAGCTCGTCACCGTGCACGATCCGATCCGTCCGGGCCGGAAGCAGGGCGTCGACGCCGTGACGCCCGGCGAGATCCTCCCGGGCGAGGGCGACATCGAACTCAACGCGGGGCGCCGCAAGGCGACGCTGCGGGCGAAGAACACCGGCGACCGCCCGATCCAGATCGGCAGCCACTACCACTTCTTCGAGGCCAATCGCGCGCTCGACTTCGACCGGGCCGCGTCGTTCGGCATGCATCTCGACGTTCCGGCCGGGACGGCCGTGCGATTCGAGCCCGGCGAGGAGAAGGAGGTCACGCTGGTCGCGTTCGGCGGCACCGGCGAGGTCCACGGCCTCAACGGCCTGACGAACGGGGCGACCCGCAGCGGGATCGCGAAGGAGCAGGCGCTGCAACGCGCGCGCAGCCGCGGCTACAAGGGGGCGTGACATGGCGACGATGACACGGCGGGAATACGCGCAGCTCTACGGGCCGACGACGGGAGACGGCGTGCGTCTGGGCGACACGTCGCTGATCGCCGTCATCGAACACGATCACGCCGTCCCGGGAGACGAATGCCTGCACGGTGGCGGCAAGACCTTGCGTGACGGCATCGGCCTCGTGGCCGGCTACGACAGTGCCGCGGGCGCGCTCGACATGCTGATCTCCAACGTCGTCATCATCGATCCGGTGCTCGGCATCGTGAAGGGCGACATCGGCATCAAGGACGGCAGGATCGTCGGCGTCGGCAAGGCCGGCAACCCGGCGATCATGGATGGGGTGCATCCGGATCTCATCTGCGGCGCGGCCACCACCGTGCGCGACGGCGAAGGCCTGATCGCCACGCCCGGCGGCATCGACGTGCACGTGCACTTCGACTCGGCGCAGCTCGTCGAGCATGCGCTCGCGTCGGGGCTGACGACCCTGCTCGGCGGATCGCTCGGACCGATCACCGTGGGTATCGACTGCGGCGGTGCCTGGAATGTCGGCAAGATGCTGCAGGCGGCCGAACAGTGGCCGATGAACTTCGGCTTCCTCGGCCGCGGCAATTCCTCGAAGCCGCGCTCGCTCGTCGACCAGATGGCCGGCGGCTGCATCGGGCTCAAGATCCACGAGGACTGGGGCGCCATGCCGTCCGTGATCGATACGTGCCTGGCGGTGGCCGACGATCTCGACTTCCAGGTGCAGCTCCACACCGATACGCTGAACGAGTCCGGATTCCTCGAGGACACGCTGGCTGCGATCAGGGGCCGCACGATCCACATGTACCACACCGAGGGTGCCGGCGGCGGTCACGCGCCGGACATCATCAGCGTGGCGGGGCAGATGAACTGCCTGCCGTCGTCGACGAACCCGACCAACCCGTACACCGTGAACACGTTCGACGAGCACCTCGACATGATCATGGTGTGCCATCACCTGAATCCCGCCGTGCCGGAGGACGTGGCCTTTGCCGAGAGCCGCATCCGCGCGCAGACCATCGCGGCGGAGGACGTGCTGCACGACATGGGCGCGATCTCGATGCTGGGGTCGGACAGCCAGGGCATGGGACGCATCAACGAGGTCATCTGCCGCACGTGGCAGCTTGCCTCGAAGATGAAGGATCAGTTCGGCCGCCTGCCGCGGGAGTGCACGAAGACCGGCGACAACGAACGGATCAAGCGCTACATCGCCAAGTACACGATCAATGCGGCCCGCTCCTTCGGCATCGATGCGCACGTGGGCTCGCTCGAGCGGGGCAAGCTCGCCGACATCGTCCTGTGGCGCCCGGCCTTCTTCGGCGTGAAGCCGGAACTGGTGGTGAAGGGAGGCTTCATCGTCTCGTCCGTGATGGGCGATTCGGCCGCGTCGCTGATGACCTGCGAGCCGATGCTGATGCGGCCGCAATGGGGCGCCTTCGGCGAGGCGAAGCAGACACTCTCGGCCTGCTTCGTGAACCAGAGCGCCCTCGACGCCGGCATCGGCGCGCAACTCGGGCTCCGCAAGCGGATCCTGCCGGCGCGGGGCACCCGCAAGCTCAACAAGTCGCACATGCTGCACAACAGCGCGTGCCCGGACATCACCGTGAATCCGCAGACCTTCGACGTGATGGTGGACGGCCGCGTCATCACCTGCGAACCGGCCGAGGTGGTGCCCCTGGCGCAGCGGTATATGCTCCGCTAAGTGACCGATTCCTTCACGCGAACGACCCGATCCATGAATCAGATCTCTCCCGGATTCTCGGCAGCGATGCCTCGGACGAAACCTCGCCATGCGGCCCGCGTCGGCGTGGGGGGGCCGGTGGGATCCGGCAAGACGGCGCTGCTGGAACAGCTGATTCCGCGCTTCCTCCGGCGCGGCACCGACATCGCGGTGATCACCAACGACATCGCCACGAAGGAGGACGCCGAACGTGTCCGCCGCAGCGGACTCATCGCGCCCGAGCGGGTGCTGGCGGTCGAGACGGGCGCCTGCCCCCACTCTGCGATCCGCGAGGATCCCACGCTCAACATGCAGTCCGCCGACGAACTCGACCACCGGTACCCCGGTCTCGAACTGATCCTGATCGAATCGGGCGGCGACAATCTCGCATCGTCGTTCTCGCTCGATCTCGTCGACTACTGGCTGTTCGTGATCGACGTGGCCGGCGGCGACGACATTCCGCGCAAGCGCGGCCTCGGCGTGCTGTCCTGCGACCTGCTGGTGATCAACAAGACGGACCTCGCGCCCTACGTCCGCTGCGATCTTCCGAGAATGGTCCGGGAGGCGAACGAGGTGCGCACGGGCAAGCCCGTCCTCCTGACCAATTGCCAGACGGGCGAGGGCGTGGACGCGGTGGTGGAGCAGATCGCGCGCGAGGTGCTGTTTGACCGGTGACCGTCTGTTCATGGCGGCCGAGACCGCGGCGCAGGTCGAGATCGCGTTCGCCGGCGGCGACGGGGAACGGACCTTCCCGAAGCGCCAGCGCGTCGCGTATCCGTTTCATCTGGGGCGTGCGCTCTACCTCCCGGGTGATCCGCCCGGGTTCTGCACGGTCTACCTCCAGTCGTGCTCGGGCGGCATCTTCCAGCACGACCGCCTCGGCATCTCGCTCGCGGTCGGGGCGCGGGCGCGTGCCCACGTGACCACGTCGGCGTCGACGGTCGTCCACTCGATGACCGACGGGCACGCGGAGCAATCGGTCCGGATCGTCGCGGGGCCGGGCGCGGTCGCCGAATACCTGCCCGATCCGCTGATCCTGTTCCCGGCGACGCGTCTCACCAGCCGGGTGACGGTGCGGGCACATCCTGACGCGTCGGTGGTCCTCTCCGACAGCTTCCTCGCCCACGATCCGCAGGGGAGCGGCGGCGTCTTCGACGGGTTCCGGTCCGAGACCCGCATCGAGACCGAAGCCGGCGATCTGCTGGCGACGGACCGCTTCACCGTCGAGGGCCGGACGGTGGCGGCCGGGCAGGTCGGCATCCAGTCACCGATGGCGATGCAGGCGACCGTGATGGTGGTCCACCGGAACGATCCGGGTATCGCGCTCGAGGCGCTGCGGCGAGCGGTGCCCGACGGCGCGGCGGTGTTCGCCGGGGCTTCGCTGCTTCCCGGGGGCGCCGGCGCCTGGTTGCGCGCCTTGTCCAACGACGCGGTCGCCTTGCGTCGGACGATCCACGACGCCTGGGGCGCGGCGCGCGAACGACTGACTGGCACGCGGCCCGGCCCGCGACGAAAATGACGGATTCACGGAGAGACGCAGGATGACGCAGATGAACCTGCCCACCGGAACCCCGGGGGTCATCGATCAGTACCGGATCGTCAGCGAGCCGTACTACCGCCCTGTCGGCAACGAGATCGCCCTGTACGAGGCGGCCTACGAGGCGCGGCTGCCGATGATGCTGAAGGGGCCGACGGGCTGCGGCAAGACCCGTTTCATCGAGTACATGGCCTGGCGGCTGAACAAGCCGCTGGTCACGCTCGCCTGCAACGAGGACATGACGGCATCGGATCTCGTCGGCCGCTTCCTCCTCGATGCGGAAGGAACGCGCTGGCAGGACGGGCCGCTGACGCTGGCGGCGCGTTACGGCGCGATCTGCTACCTCGATGAGGTGGTGGAGGCGCGGCAGGACACCGCGGTGGTCATCCATCCGCTCACGGACGCGCGCCGCTGTCTGCCGCTGGAGAAGAAGAACGAGCTGGTGCAGGCCCATCCCGACTTCCAGCTCGTCATCTCCTACAACCCCGGCTACCAGAGCATCCTCAAGGATCTCAAGCAATCCACGAAGCAGCGCTTCGGCGCGCTCGACTTCCACTACCCCGCACGGGACACGGAGATCGAGATCGTGGCGCACGAGTCCGGCGTGTCCGGCGAGATCGCCGGGCGCCTCGTGTCCATCGGCGAGAAGACGCGAAACCTCAAGGGCCACGGGCTGGAGGAGGGCGTGTCCACGCGGATGCTGATCCACGCCGGCCACCTGATCCGCCGGGGCATCGACCCCATCGCGGCGTGCAGCGTCACGCTGGTGCGTCCGATCACCGACGACGTCGACATGCGGGATGCGCTCGACGCCGTGATCGCGGCCTTCTTCTGACGCGCGTGCCCCGGCACGGGTCCGGCGGGATGACGACGCGTTTCGATCTCGAGCACTACGGCGCGCTCACCGAGGGCCTGTCGCGCGAACACCTGGAACTGGTCCGGGCCGCCTGGCCCGAGGCCCGGCGCGTGTTCTCGGCCGACGGGCTCGAGCGCTACCTGCATGCCGTGCGGGCGTTCGAATCGATCGGCGTCACCTGGGCGGCGATCGTGACCTGGCTGCGGGAGGCCCCGCGTTTCGCCAACGAGGTGGGCGAACCGACGCTCGCCGATCTGCAGGAGAGCGCACTCACGGTCTACGGCTACACGAACCAGGCGGTGATGGAGGCGCTGTTCGGTGCGGCGCCGGTTGCCGGCCGGCGCCTGCGGGAACCGCGCCGGGTCCGGGCCTTCCTGAAGACCGTGACCGAGATCGCACAGCGGGCGCCCCGGGGCGTGGGGGCGATGCTCAGGCACACGGACACGCTGCTCGACCACCTCGGCGTCGACGATCTGCATACCTGGGCCCTGCTGGGCATCCAGTCGCATTCGGCGGACCTGTTCGCGCAGGAGCACTACTTCAACCTCGAGTCGCCCGAAGCCCGGGCGTTCCTGCGTGCCGACAGCGGCGGGGTGCTGTTCACGGACGTGCGCAAGCGCCTGGCGCACTACCTCCGCGCGCTGTGGGCGAACGGCACCGAATTGCGGGCGTTTCCGGCATCGCTGGCCCAGAACCGGCCCTACCTGAGCAATGTCGGCATCCACCTGCCGGACGCGTACCGCGCCGTGCGGGGCGAGACCGGGGTGACGCTCTATCGGGCTGCCACGGCGCACCTCGCGGCCCACCTGGCGTATTCCCCGCCGGCCCAGAAGCGCGAGGGTCTGAAGCCCATCCAGATCGTGCTGGCGGGACTGATCGAGGACGCCCGGGTGGAGGCGCTCGCGTGCCGCGAATGCCCCGGTCTGCGGCGACTGTGGCTGACCTTTCACGATGCCCGTGCGGACGGTGCGGCGACCTTTGCCGGGCTCGCCGTGCGCCTCGCGCGGGCGCTGCTCGATCCGCACTATCGCGACGACAGTCCGTGGATCGCGAAGGCGCGGCGACTGTTCGACGACCCGCAGCACGATCCGGCCGACCCGTCGTGGGTCCGGCCGATGGCTTCGCTGCTCGGCAACGACATCGGGCAGATGCGGCTCCAGTTCAACGCGAAGACCTGGGTGATCGAACCGCTGTACCGCGACGACAACAGCTTCCTCTGGGAGCCCGATCCGAACGACGCGGGCCTGATGATGGAAGACGACATCATGCTCGTGCAGCCCGAGGTGATCGAGTCGGACGACGGCGACGTCGTCGAGCAGCCGGATGCCGCCGAGACGGAAGGCGTGAAACCGGCCGGAGGCGACGACGCCGAGGCGGATGACGCGGTTCTCGCCGGCGATCTGCTCCGGGTCGTTCCCTACCCCGAATGGGATTACCTGATCAACCTCGCGCGGCCGCAGTGGTGCACGGTACAGGAGAAGCGCCCCGAGGCGGACGATCCCGCGCTGATCCACGAGATCCTGCATCGGCACCGCGACCTGCTCCAGCGCATCGATGCGCTGATCCGCGGCAGCGAGCTGCGCAAGCCCATCCGGCTCAAGCGGCAGATGGAGGGTGACCGCTTCGATCTCGACCAGGTCGTGAACGCGATGATCGACGTGCGCACGCATCGAACGCCCGATCCGCGATTCCACATCCGCGTGGATCGGCGCGAGCGCGATCTTTCCGTGCTCGTGCTGCTGGATCTCTCCGAGTCCACCAACGACATCGTGAAGGCGTCGCACACGAAGGTGCTGCATCTCGCGCGGGAAGCGACCGTGCTCCTCGCCAGCGCCATGGAGAAGATCGGGGACCGGTTCGCGATCCACGGCTTCTGCTCGAACGGCCGCCACGAGGTGCAGTACTACCGCTACAAGGACTTCGGCGGGCCGTTCGACGATCACGTGATGGCGCGGCTCGCCGGCATGCGTGGTCAGCTGTCGACGCGGATGGGCGGCGCACTGCGGCACGCGACGAACTGGCTTCGACATCGGGCGGCGGACAAGAAGCTGATCCTGCTGATCACCGACGGCGAGCCGCACGACATCGACGTGCACGATCCGAAGTACCTGCTGTTCGACGCGAAGAAGGCCGTCGAGGAAGCGAGCCGCGGCGGCATCTACACGTACTGCATGAGCCTGGACCCGAAGGCCGACGACTACGTGTCGCGCATCTTCGGGCAGCGCAACTACACGGTGATCGACCACATCAGCCGGCTGCCGGAGAAACTGCCGGGGCTGTACCTGCGGTTGACACGCTGAGCCGATCGGCCCGGGCCGGTGCCGCGCAGCGCGGCCGGCGAGGTCACGTCTCCGGTGTCGCGGTGCCCGACCCCAGGCCGTACGTCGTCAGGAAATCCGGGCGGATCTCGCGCAGCTCGTCGGTGACGATCGCGTCGACGCCCCACTCGAACAAGGTGATGGCACGGCCGGGTTCATTGACGGTGAAGGCCAGCAGTCCCAGCCCGGCCTGGCGTGCCGACTCCACCAGGGCGGGGGTGACCGAGTCGTGTCGGACGTGGAGGGCGGCGCACCCCAGCGCCCGGGCGCGGTCCAGCCCGTCGGGGCCGGGGGCGTCCCGCAACAGGGCCCGGGGGAGATGCGCCGCGCCGTCGCGCGCGCCGGCCAGGGCCTGTTCCGAGAAGGACGACAACAGCGGGGGCGGGCTCGCGTCGGCCCAGATGCGGGCCACGACCCGGGCGGCGCGGCGACCGGTCTCGGCTGCTTCCGCTCCGTCGGCCTTGATCTCCACGTTCATCCACTGGCCCAGCGAGCGGCACAGCGTGCAGGCGGCCTCGAGGGTGGGGACCGGTTCGCCGGCGAACTCGTTGCCGAACCAGACGCCGGCATCGAGGGCATGCAGGGCATCAGCGGTCAGGTCCGCGACGCGTCCCGAGTCCATCGTCGTGCGATCGACCGTGGCATCGTGGATCAGCACGGGAATGTCGTCGGCGGCCAGCCGGGTGTCGATCTCGACCCCGGCGAAGCCGAACGAGGCGGATACCCGGAGGGCGACCAGGGTGTTTTCGGGCGCGATGGAACCGCCTCCGCGGTGGGCGAGGATGCGGGGATAGGGCCAGCGGGTCTTGGTGAGCATGGGGGCTTGAGGCCGGGTCGGTGCGCCCATACCTGCCCGAAAGGTTCGGGCGGCATGTCCGGGCGCTGTGGTTTGGCGGGTCCGTCCGAGTATAATTCCCGATCATTTTCCGAGGTAAATCATGCCGATTTACGAGTATCGCTGCGAAAAATGCGGCTACGAGAAGGAATTCCTTCAGAAGGTGAGCGATGCGCCCATCTCGACCTGCCCCGCCTGCGGCGAGTCGGCGATGACCAAGCTCATCTCGGCTGCCGGGTTCCAGTTGAAGGGCAGCGGGTGGTACGCCACCGACTTCAAGAACAGCGGCGGCTCCAAGTCGGCCACCGCCAAGTCGGAGAGCTCGGAAAAGCCGGCCGAAACCGCAACAGCGGGGGGCGGATGCGGCAACGGCCCCTGTCCCGCCTGCACCTGACCCGATTCCGCCTGCCGGCCTGCGGGCCGGCTCACTGAGCAAGGAGCGCAATGCGGACCGCGCCATCACGGCGGCGGTCCGCTTCGTTTTTCCCCGTGCGACGCTATCTCATCACCGGCCTGCTGATCTGGGTGCCGCTGGGCTTCACCCTGTGGGTGCTGCACGCCCTCGTCACGACCATGGACCAGTCGCTCCTGCTGCTTCCCGAGGCGTGGCGACCGCGCAATCTCCTGGGGTTCAACCTTCCCGGCCTCGGGGTGCTGCTGACGGTGCTGATCGTCTTCTTCACCGGTCTGATCACGGCCAACGTGCTGGGTCAGCGTCTCGTCCGCACCTGGGAGGCGGTCCTGGGCCGCATCCCGGTCGTGAAGTCCATCTACAACAGCGTCAAGCAGGTGTCGGACACGCTGTTCTCGTCGAGCGGACAGGCGTTCCGCAAGGCGCTGCTGATCGAATGGCCGCGACCGGGCGTCTGGACCATCGCGTTCCTGACGGGTGCGCCGGGCGGCGACGTCAGCAGGCATCTGAAAGGCGACTACATCAGCGTGTACGTCCCCACGACCCCGAACCCCACGGGCGGGTACTTCGTGATGCTGCCGCGGGCGGACGCCATCGAACTCGACATGAGCGTGGACGAAGCGCTCAAGTACATCATCTCCATGGGAGTCGCTCCGCCGAACCCGCCGGCGGCCTCCTGATCGACCACGGATCTTCTCGGACATCTTCGCCATGCGCACCAACTACTGCGGCCTCATCGACTCCTCCTACCTCGGCCGGACGGTCACCCTCTACGGCTGGGTGCATCGCCGCCGGGACCACGGCGGGGTCATCTTCATCGACCTGCGGGACCGCGAAGGTCTGGTCCAGGTGGTCGTCGATCCGGACACGCCCGACACCTTCGCCACGGCCGACCGCGCCCGCAACGAATACGTCCTGCGGATCGAAGGGAAGGTGCGTGCCCGTCCGGCCGGCACGACCAACGCCAACCTGAAGAGCGGCGAGATCGAGGTGCTGGCGAAGGACATCCGGATCCTGAACGCCGCGCTCACGCCGCCGTTCCAGTTGGACGACGAGAACCTGTCCGAGAACGTGCGCCTGCAGTACCGCGTGATCGACCTGCGCCGTCCGCAGATGCAGAAGAACCTGATGCTGCGCTACAAGGTCGCGATGGACGTGCGCCGGTTCCTCGATGCCAAGGGCTTCATCGACATCGAGACGCCGATGCTCACGAAATCGACCCCGGAGGGCGCGCGCGACTACCTCGTGCCCTCGCGCGTGCATCACGGCGAATTCTTCGCGCTGCCGCAGTCGCCGCAATTGTTCAAGCAGCTGCTGATGATGGCCGGCTTCGACCGCTACTATCAGATCACCAAGTGCTTCCGCGACGAGGACCTGCGCGCCGACCGTCAGCCCGAGTTCACGCAGATCGACTGCGAGACGAGCTTCCTCAGCGAGCAGCAGATCCGCGACATCTTCGAGGAGATGGTGCGTTCCGTCTTCCAGTCGGCCATCGGCGTCGATCTGCCGTCGCCGTTCCCGGTGATGACCTTCGGCGAGGCCATGGCGCGCTTCGGTTCCGACAAGCCCGACCTGCGCGTGACGCTCGAACTGACGGACGTCACCGATCTCGTGAAGGACGTGGACTTCAAGGTGTTCTCCGGCGCAGCCAACATGGTCGGCGGTCGCGTGGCGGCGCTGTGCGTCCCCAAGGGCGGCGAGATGTCCCGCGGCGAGATCGACGGCTATACCGAGTTCGTGAAGATCTACGGGGCCAAGGGTCTCGCCTACGTCAAGGTCAACGAGAAGGCGAAGGGTCGTGACGGCCTGCAGTCCCCCATCGTCAAGAACCTCCACGACGCGGCGCTGAACGCGATTCTCGAGCGCTGCGGCGCGAACGACGGCGACGTCATCTTCTTCGGCGCCGACAAGGCGCGGATCGTCAACGATTCGATGGGCGCGCTGCGCGTGAAGATCGGCCACTCCGATTTCGGCAAGGCGCACGGCTACGTCCAGGGTGACTGGAAGCCGCTGTGGGTCGTCGACTTCCCGATGTTCGAGTTCGACGAGGAAGGGGGGCGCTGGAACGCCATGCATCATCCCTTCACCAGCCCGAAGGACGGTCACGAGGATTACCTCGAGACCGACCCCGGACAGGCGCTCGCCAAGGCGTACGACATGGTGCTGAACGGCTGGGAAATGGGTGGCGGCTCGGTCCGGATCCACCGCGAGGAGGTGCAGAGCAAGGTGTTCCGCGCGCTGAAGATCGATGCCGACGAAGCCAAGCTCAAGTTCGGGTTCCTGCTGGAAGCGCTGCAGTTCGGCGCGCCGCCTCACGGGGGCATCGCCTTCGGCCTCGACCGGCTCGTCACGATGATGACCGGTGCCGAATCCATCCGCGACGTGATCGCCTTCCCGAAGACGCAGCGTGCCCAGTGTCTGCTGACGCAGGCGCCGAGCCCCGTCGACGAGAAGCAGCTCCGCGAACTGCACATCAAGGTACGCTGACGCGACAGGACCGCGCCCGCCCCGCGTCGCACCGACGGTGATGGCACAGGACGCAGGGAGGCGGTGGCCGGCGGGAATCCCCGACGGCGTTTCGGCGGCGGACGCCGGCAGGGCGCCGGCCCGTTGGCGCCGGAATCCTGCCGGATGGGCGGGGCGACGTCAGCCGTGCCGCTCGACCTTCTCTGGCCGCTCGGCCCTTTCCGGACGTTCGACCTTTTCGACCTTTTCCGCCCTCTCGGGGCGCTCGACGCGTTCCACCCGCTCGGCCTTCTCGACCTTCTCCGGGCGCTCGGCCTTTTCCGGACGTTCGACGCGCTCGACCTTCTCGACGCGTTCGGTCCTTTCGGGACGCTCGACACGTTCCCGGCGCTCGGTCCTTTCACGCTTCTCGATGCGTTCCGGGCGCTCGACGTTGGCCACGTGCTCGGCGCGCTCCTTCGTCAGGATGCGCCCGACGGGGGTTCCGCGCTCGAACTCGGCCAGGGCGGGGAGGCTGAGGCCCAGGGCCAGGGCGCCGGCGATCGCGGTCAGGGTGTGTCTCATGGTGTGCTCCTCGGTTGTGTGGCGAAGGGATCGATGCAGGCGTCGGTGTCACGACCGGCCTCTGCCCGACGAAACGAAAGATACGTGTAAAAAAATCCCACGTCTACAAAAAGTGAGAAAATGTCCCACATTCGGTAGAATCCTCTCCCATGAATGAACTCGAAGAAAGCGGCGGCAGCGGCGTCGCGGCACAGGGCGCCTCGGGCAAGCTGGTCCGGGCCGTGAAACGGGTCCTGCGTCCGCTGATCCGGCTCCTGCTGTCGCAGGGACTGACCTACCCCTGGCTGTCGGATCTCCTGAAGGAGATCTATGTGGAAGTGGCGGACCGCGACTTCCGCCTCGACAACAAGCGCCAGACCGACAGCCGCGTCAGCCTGCTCACCGGGGTGCACCGCAAGGACGTGAAGCGTCTGAGAGAGGCGGTGGCATCGGCGCGGGACATCACGCCGCCTGCCGTCTCGCTGGGCGCGCAGCTGGTCGCCCGGTGGGTCACCCACCCCGACTATCTCGACGAGGAAGGTTCCCCGATCCCGTTGTCCCGGTTGGCGAGCCAGGGGGGCGCACGTTCCTTCGAAGCCCTGGTCGTTTCCGTCAGCAAGGACATCCGTGCCCGGGCCGTGCTGGACGAATGGCTGCGTCTTGGCGTTGCGCGGGTGGACGCGAGCGACAACGTGATCCTGAACGTGGATGCGTTCGTCCCGGCCCACGGCTACGACGAGAAGGTCTTCTACTTCGGCCAGAACGTGCACGACCATATCGCGGCGGCCGCAGCCAACGTGTCGGGCGGACAACCGCCGTTCCTGGAGCGCAGCGTCCACTACGACACCCTGACGCCCGAGTCCGTTCGCGAGCTCACCGCCATCGCGGAGCGGCTGGGCATGCAGGCCCTCAAGGGCGCCAACCGTCGCGCCGCGCAGCTGTCGGAGCACGACAAGGACGATCCGGCCGCCACGCAGCGCGTGAATTTCGGTGTGTACTGCTATACGGAGCCGATGCGCTCCCGGGACGAGCCGGCCTCCGATGCGTGAGCTCGTCCGTCGCCTGGCCTTCCTGGCGGCACTCGCACTGGGAGCCGCGGGCCACGCCTATGCCGCGAATCCCTGCGTCGGGCAGCTCGGTGAAGGCGGAATCGGCGGGACGGGAGATGCGGCACGGGAGGGCGGGATCGGCGGGACCGGATCCCCCCGACGTTCCGAAGGCGGGATCGGCGGCACCGGCAAGCCGGTGGCGGAAGGCGGTATCGGTGGCACGGGGGCGCCGGTCGCGGAAGGCGGTGTGGGTGGCACCGGAGCGCCGGTCGCGGAAGGCGGAATCGGCGGCACCGGAAAGCCTGTGGCCGAAGGCGGCATCGGTGGCACGGGACAGATCGCGGGTGACGGGATCAGGGGCACCGGCATCGTCGGCGTGATCACCGGATTCGCGTCCATCTGCGTCGGCGGCGTGGAGGTCGAGTACAGCGCGTCGACACCGGTCTCGGTCGACGGCGTGGCGGGCAAGGCGAGCGGGTTGGCGGCGGGGCAGGTCGTCTTCGTCGATGCGGTGCCGCATGGCGGTGCGCTGATCGCGCGCCGCGTGGACGTCGTGCATGCCGCCGTCGGTCCGGTCCAGAAGATCGACGTCGCCAACAATCGTGCCGTCGTGCTCGGACAACGGCTCGTCGCCCCGGCGGCGCAGATGGCCGTGCTGCGCGGCGCGGCGGATGCCGGCCAGCCGGTGCGCGTCAGCGGTCTGCGCATGCCGAACGGGGACGTGTACGTCACACGGATCGCGCCGGCCGCGAAGGGTGAGGCATTCCGGCTGTCGGGCGCCATCACCCGGGTGGTCTCCGGGGGCGTGGAGGTGCACGGTCAGCGGATCGCGATGCCCGACGGCATGCTGAAGGGCCTGCGACCCCATCAGCAGATCGACGTCCGCGGCCAGCTCGACGGTGGCGTTCTCCGGGCCGACGCCGTGGCGGCCCGTCCCGATCTGCCTTTCGGTCAGAAGTTCGACCGGTGGGTGCTGGAAGGCTTTGTCGACGGCCGCAACCTCGATCGTGTGCGTGTCGCGGGGCAGGAAGTGCGGCTGGCCGGCGAGACGGTGTTCGCCCGCGGCGCGGGGAAGGATGTCCGGCAGGGCGAGCGGATCGTCGTGACGGTGCGCCCGGACGGACAGAAGCTGCGCGCGGAACGGGTCGAGTTCGTCGGCGGCGCAGGCCGCAAGTGGGACGGGACCGAGCGCCCCGTTTCGCCCAAGGGCCGCGTCGGCAGCCGTGATGGCGACGAACGCAGCAGCCGATCCGGTCGCAGCGAGACGTCGGGCGACGACGGAAGTGCAACGGAAACCCGCTCGGAAACGCGATCGGACGGGTCCACGCGTATCGAGACCCGGACCGAGGCGGAGACGGAGGACGGCGAGCGCGTGCAGGCGATCCTGCGCGTGGAGACGGAGTCCGACGGGAGCAGCGAACGCGTCGAGAAATCGATCGGCGCCGACGGCACGAAGATCGAGCGCAAGGAGAAGCTCGACGCCAGCGGCCGGGTAGTCGAACGGGTGGAGAAGATCGAGTCGCCCAACGGCACGAAGGTCGAGCGGGTCGAGCGGGTCGAGCGGGTCGAGAAGGTCGAGAAGCCGGAGAAGGTCGAGAAGCCGGAGAAGGTCGAGAAGCCCGAGAAGGTCGAGAAGCCGGAGAAGGTCGAGAAGCCCGAGAAGATCGAGAAGCCCGAGAAGATCGAGAAGCCCGAGAAGATCGAGAAGCCGGAGAAGATCGAGAAGCCCGAGAAGATCGAGAAGCCGGAGAAGATCGAGAAGCCGGAGAAGCTGGAACGTTCGGGCCGATGAAGTCGCGCTCCACCCCCGACATCGCTGGGGCGCCCGCATGACGAGACCAGGAAAATCACGATGAATGCAATCAGGATGGCCTGCACCATCGCAATGACCACGGCCGTGCTGCTGACCGGCGCTGCGCCGTTGGCGATCGCTGAGGGCCGCTTCGGACTGGCCGTCGGTGCCGACTACAGCACCGGCAAGTACGGCGGCACGCAGTCGACCGACACGACCTACATCCCGGTGATCGGCCGCTACGAAACCGATGCGTGGCTGTTCAAGGTGACGGTGCCCTACGTCAGCATCACCGGTCCGGGAACGGTGGTCGGGGGCGACCGCCCCACCGTGATCCAGGGCGCCGGGACGGCGCGCCGCACCGAATCCGGCGTCGGCGACGTCGTGGGGGCGGTCACCTGGTCCGCGATCCAGACCGAAGGCTTCTTCCTCGACCTGACCGCCAAGGTCAAGTTCGCGACCGGCGACGAGGCCGCGGGACTCAGCACCGGAAAGAACGACTACTCCGTGCAGATCGATGCGTTCAAGCCTTTCGGCAGCGTCACCCCGTTCGTCGGCGTGGGCTACCGCAAGTACGGCGATCCGGTCGGCCTCGATCTTCGCAACGCCCTGTTTGCGAGCGCCGGCGTGTCGTGGAAAGCGAGCGCCAAGATGTCGCTGGGTCTGTCGGTGGACTACCGCGACGCCATCGTGGCCAACAAGGATCCCATCGTCGAAGCGACGCCCTTTCTTTCGTGGAAGTTCGATGATCGCAACAAGGTCCAGGTCTACGCGGTCCACGGCTTCACCGATGCGAGCACCGACTGGGGGGGCGGCGTACTATTGCTCCACACGTTCTGATCCGTCAGCGATGCCGCCCGGGCGCGAGGGCGGGCGGATCCGGGACGCGAACCGTTGCCTTCCGCCACTGCGATGTCGTCGAAGCCCTACAAGATTCCCCGCTCCGTCCTGGTGGTGATCCACACGCCTGAACTCGATGTGCTGCTCATCGAACGCGCGGACCACCCGGGCTACTGGCAGTCCGTCACCGGCAGTCTCGACCGCGAGGACGAGCCCATCACCGAAGCCGCCCGGCGCGAAGTCCTCGAGGAAACGGGCATCGATGCGCCGCCGGCTGCATTTTCCGACTGGGGGCTGCAGAACGTGTACGACATCTATCCGGAGTGGCGGTGGCGCTATGCGCCGGGCGTGACCCGCAATACCGAACACGTGCTCGGCCTGCGCGTCACCGGCCGGATTCCCGTCACGCTGGCGCCTCGCGAGCACGTCGATCACGTCTGGCTCCCCTGGCAGGCGGCCGCCGACCAATGCTTCTCGCCCTCCAACGCGGCGGCCATCCTCCGCTTGCCGGAAAAGCGCGCGATCTGATCCGCGCGTGCCTCGCCGGCGCGGCCCTGGCGATGGCGGTGGCCGGCTGCACGACGGCGCCCCATCGCGTCCCGCCGTTCAGCACCTGGACGAAGGACCCCGACAAGAACGTCGCCGACTGCGCGACGTTGTTCGCGGCATTCGACGAGGCCGCGCGTCGTGCGGCCATTCTCGACGGTGGTCCGCCGCGCGTCGCCGGCTATCCGTTCCTGCGGGCCGATCGGACGATCGCCGGCCTCGCCGCTTCGCCTCGGCAGGACACGGACTCGCTGCTGAGGGAGATGCGTCGCCTCGATGTCGTGGGCCGGCTCGGCGAAGCCGCGAATCTGCCGGCCGCACCGCGTGCGGCGCTGACTGCCCGTCTCGGCAGCGAGCCTCTGGACGCCGCGCTGATCCGCTGCGGCGATGTCCTCGCGACGCGTGCCGACGTCGCCGCGCTGGGCGCCATCGACCTGCCGGATGACTATTCGGTTGGACGTCGCCTCGCCGGCGCGTACTGGCTGAGCCGCATCCCGTTCTCGTCGGGTGTCCGGCGATACCAGCGCGAGACGGAACGGACGTTCGCCCTGCCCGTGGATCGGTTGCCGGTCACCGGCACGCTGCAGCGATACGGGGTGTCCGCCGGCGCCGATGACGAACCGTCCCCCGATGTCCTGCGATTCGGAGCCGTCCGCGACAGGGCGGCGCTCGTCCCCTGGTTCCGGCGCTTTGCGCCGGTGCTCGAGATCGATACGGCAGGCGACGTCGATCGGATCGGTCGACCCCGACGCCGGTCGGATGGAAGCCTCGATGTCGGCCACGTGCCGGTGATGTTCGTCCGGCTCGCCCACACGAAGGTGAAGGGCGAACTGTGGCCGCAGCTGGTCTATTCCGTCTGGTTTCCGGCCCGGCCCCGATCCGGTGTCCTCGATCTGCTCGGCGGCGCGCTGGACGGGATCACGTGGCGGGTGACGCTCGGGCCGGACGGCCGCCCCTGGCTGTTCGACGCGATGCACACCTGCGGGTGCTATCACCAGTTCTTCCCGACGGCCCGCCTGAGGTTGCGCGCGTCGCCGGGCGGGCTCGACGAGTGGGCCTTCGTGCCGCAGACGCTTCCCACCCTGTCCGAGGGTGACCGGACCGTCCTTCGCATCGCTTCGGCGACGCACTTTCTCCAGCGGATCCTCGTGGTCCGTGACCCGCCCCTCGGCACGTCTCTGCGCTTCGAGGACGACGAGTCGCTGCGGTCCCTGCCTGACGAGGCGGGCGCGCGCCGCAGTCTGTTTCGTGCCGATGGCATCGTGGCCGGAACCGAACGCGCCGAGCGCTGGCTGTTCTGGCCGATGGGAATCGCGGCGCCCGGTGCGATGCGACAGTGGGGTCGGCATGCGACGGCATTCATCGGGCGGCGGCACTTCGACGACATCGACCTCGTCGAGCGGTACTTCGACGTCGCCCCGGCCGGGACGCGGTAGGCCGACGGCTGCGCGCTGCGCGCCGATCCTGGCGGTCTGCACCGGACGCCGAAGGAGTGCCGCCGAAACCGACGGCCTCACCCACTTCGCCCGCGCCGGGAGTGGACCCATAATCCGGGGCTTCGGGGTCCGACACGCCCGCGGCGAACTGAACGCATGAACTTCGACTACATCATCATCGGGGCCGGCTCGGCGGGGTGCGTGCTGGCCCATCGCCTCACCGCCGACGGACGGCATCGCGTCCTCCTTCTGGAAGCCGGGCCCGCCGACACGAATCCGTGGATCCACGTGCCGCTGGGCTACGGCAAGCTGTTCGCCACACCGGGCGTCAACTGGATGTACCAGTCCGAGCCCGAGCCGGAACTGAACGGGCGACGGGTGTTCACGCCGCGCGGCAAGGTGCTCGGCGGATCGAGTTCCATCAACGGCCTCGTGCATGTCCGCGGACAACGCGAGGACTTCGACGAGTGGGCGCGTCTCGGCAACGCGGGATGGAGCCACGCGGACGTCCTGCCCTACTTCCGCCGATCGGAAGATTTCGACGGCGGTGCGGACGAGTGTCACGGTGCCGGGGGTCCGCTGGCCGTGAGCGAACTGCCCGATCGCCATCCGCTGTGCGATGCCTTCCTCGACGCCGGCCGGCAGATCGGTCTGCCCCGGAACGACGACTTCAACGGGCCGCGCCAGGAAGGCGTGGGCTACTACCACACCACGTCCCGCCGCGGGCGGCGCTCGAGCACGGCCGTGGCGTATCTGCGGCCGGCGCGCAGGCGGTCGAACCTGACCGTGATCACGGGGGCGCTGGCCACGCGCATCCTCTTCGAGGGCACACGCGCCACGGGAGTGGCCTACCGGATCGGCGATGGCGAGCACACGGTACGTGCGGGGCGGGAAGTACTGTTGAGCGGCGGCTCCTTCAACTCGCCGCAGTTGCTCCAGCTTTCCGGCGTGGGGCCGGCCGAGTTGCTGAAGCGTCACGGCATCGATGTCGTGCTCGACGCGCCCGGCGTGGGCGAGGGCCTGCAGGATCACTTCTACGTGCGCACGGTATGGAAGTGCAGCGAACCCATCACCATCAACGACGAACTCGGCACCCTGCCGCGACGCATTGCCGCCGGGTTTCGGTACGTGCTCGCGCGGCGCGGTCCGTTGACGGTGAGTGCGGGGTACGCGGGCGCATTCGTGCGCACCCGCGACGACGTGGGCCGGCCGGACGTGCAGTTCTACTTCATCAACTTCAGCACCGACAGGATGGGCACGACCCTGCATCCGTTTCCGGGGTTCACGGTGTCGATGTCGCCGCTCCGGCCGGAGTCGAGGGGGTCCGTGCGGATCCGTTCGGCGGACGCGAGGGAAGCCCCGGCGATCCGTTACAACTATCTCTCGACCGATGGCGACCGGCGCACCGTCGTCGATGCCCTGCGGATGGTGCGCCGCCTGGTCACCGCGCCCGCCATGAAGCGCTACGTGCTGTCCGAACACGCACCCGGGGCCGCCGTGAACACCGACGACGAGTGGCTCGACTACGCACGCACCGTCGGCGGGACGGTCTACCACCCGACCACCACCTGCCGCATGGGTCAGGATCCGCTCGCCGTCGTCGACGAGCGCTTGCGGGTCCGCGGACTGCACGGCCTGCGCGTGGTGGACGCGTCGATCATGCCCAATGTGGTGTCGGGCAACAGCAATGCCGCGACCATCATGATCGCGGAGAAGGGCGCCGACTGGATCCTGTCCGACGCCCGTTGAGGATCGCGTGAGCGCGACGTCGCGCAGAGGGAGTCCCATGAAATTCCAGGCGGCAGTGCTGCGGGCGGTGAACGCGCCGCTGACGATCGAGACCCTCGAGATGGCGCCGCTGGCGCCGACGGACGTGCTCGTGCGGATCCGCGCGAGCGGCCTGTGCCACACGGACCTGGAAGTGATCCAGGGCTCGCTGTCCTACCCGTTGCCCATCGTGCTGGGGCACGAGGGAGCCGGCGTGGTGGAAGCCGTCGGCAGCGGCGTGACGCGTGTCCGGCCGGGCGACCACGTGATCTGCTCGTGGAACCCGCACTGCGGCCACTGCTTCTACTGCGAGCGCGACCTGCCGATCCTCTGCGAGCCCTTCACCCGCCACCAGCCCCGCGGTCTGTTGCTGGACGGCACTTCGCGAATGTCGCGCGCCGGCGAGACCGTGCATCACTACTCGGTCACGTCCACGCACGCCGAGTACACGGTCGTCCCGGAGTCCGGAGCGATCGCCGTGCCGCCCGCGTTGCCCTTCGACCGCGCCTGCATCATCGGTTGCGGCGTGATGACGGGCGTGGGGGCCGCGGTGCGGAAGGCGAGGATCGCCGCCGGGTCCAACGTCGTGGTCATCGGTTGCGGCGCCGTCGGGCTCAATGCGGTGCAGGGTGCGCGGCTCGTCGACGCGGGCCGGATCATCGCGGTGGATCGTGACCGCGGGCGCCTCGATCTCGCGCAGACGTTCGGGGCGACGCACACCATCGACGCGTCGACCGAGGACGTGATCGACGTCGTGAAATCGCTCACCGAGGGACGCGGTGCCGACTATGCGATCGAGGCGGCCGGCAATGCGCGCACCTTCCGGCTGGCGGTCGAGGCCGTGCGACCCGGCGGCGACGTGGTCTGGCTCGGCAAGGTGAACGTGGACCAGGAGGTGAGCTTCCGCTGGGGATCGCTGATGGGAGAGCGACGCCTCGTCCGGTCGAGTTACGGCGACGCGAAGCCCCGGCGCGATTTCCCGTGGCTCGCGAATGCGTACCTGGCCGGGCGGCTCAAGCTCGACGAACTCATCACCCGGCGTATCCGCCTGGACGAGATCAACGACGGCTTCGCGGCGCTGGCCCGCGGCGACGGCATCCGCACGGTCGTCATGTTCGACTGAATCGGCCGGAACCCATGCGTCATCCTCCCCTTGCATCGGATCACATCGATGCGCCGCATCTGAGCGCCGCGCTCGGCGATCTCCGTCTCGAATCCGGCGAATCGATCCGGGACTACCGGCAGTCCTACGTCGTCCACGGCGCGCTCGATCCGCAACGCTCGAACGCCGTGCTGGTGTGCGCATCGCTGACCGGCAACCATCATCGGCTGGACTTCCTGATCGGACCGGGCAAGGCGCTCGACACCACGCGCTTCTGCGTCATCGCCACGGACCCCATCGGCAACGGCCTGTCCACGTCGCCGTCGAACAGCCCGCACCAGCCCGGGACCGCGTTCCCGCGTTTCCGGATCCGCGACATGGTGCAGGCGCAGTACCGGCTGTTGACGGAGGAACTGGGGCTCGCGGGCGTGCACGCCGTCGTCGGCGCGTCGATGGGCGGCATGCAGGCGCTCCAGTGGGGCGTGAGTCATCCGGATTTCGTGAAGGCGTGCGTCGCGATGACGCCGATGGCGAAGACGGCGCCGTGGGCGGTGATGGTCACCGAGGCTGCCCGTTCGTGCCTTCAGGCCGATCCCGCGTGGACGGGCAGCCGGTTCGACGGCGTGCCCGTGAGGGGATGGCGCGCGTACACCGCGTTGATGACGGCCTTGCTGTCCCGGACGCCGACGGCCCTGGCCGGCATGCTGACCGGTTGCGAGGACGCCCACGCATGGTTCGAGCGACTGGTCGGTCGCAATCGGGAACTCGGATTCGATGCGACCGACTACCTCTACCAGTCATGGGCCTACGAGATGCACGACGTCGGGACGACGCCGGGGTTTGCAGGGACGGGGGACGCACTGGCGTCTCTCCGGGCGCGAACGCTGATCCTCGCGCCCGGGCTCGATCTGTTCAATCCCGGGGACACTGCGCGCGAAGCGGCTGCCGCCATACCGGGTGCCGAGTTCGTCGAGATCCCGTCCCACGAAGGTCATCAGGCCGCGACGAGCCAGCGTGCGCAGGATGCCGATTTCCTGAATACGACGATCCGCCGCTTCCTCTGAGCGCGGCGCGCCTGCGACGCTGTGTCGCATGGTCTGCCGCAGGACGAAGCCGTAGCCTCGCGCGCTCGTTTCGCGAGGTGGGTTGGATGAGACAGGGAACGGCCACGTGGGTGGCATGGATGCTGGGAGCGACCGCCCTGCCGGGGCAGGCGGACACGGTCGGGCGAGGTCAGGTCGCGGACACGCCAGCGCTGGTCGTGGGCGAGCCCGTGCTGGTCCGGGGACGCGCCGGCGGTGCGTTCACCGGACCCGACGTCACGACGTCGGTGGACATCCTGAGCGGCAGCCGCACGCGGTCCGAGAACGTGAACAACAGTTGGGAACTGTTCGGACTCGTGCCGGGCGTGATGCTGACCGGGTTCCGGCAGGGCACGACCTCGGGGAAGCCGTCCCTGCGAGCCTTCAACGGCGAAGGCGAGATCAATGCGGTCAAGCTGCTGATCGACGGCGTGCCGAGCAACAGCAACGACGGCAACCTGCCGTACCTCGATGCGATCTTCCCGATCGACATCGCGGCGATCGAAGTCGTCCGCGGCACGAACGATCCGCGCCACGGGCTGCACAACATCGCCGGCAACGTGAACGTGGTCACGCGGACCGGGGGCGACTATGCCGAGGTCCGGACGGGATACGGAAGCTTCGCCTCCCGGGATGTGCAGGCCGCGTTCGGCGCGGAGAACGGCGGCTTCAGCCAGAACTATTCGGCGAGCTATCGCAAGACCGAGGGGTATCGCCACCACGCCGACTCGGAGAAGGCCTCGTTCTCCGGCAAGTGGTTCCACGCCCCGGGCGACGGCCGCGTCCGCGCGGGACTCATCGCCCGGCACTACTGGAACGACGCGGAGGAGCCGGGTTACCTCGTCGCCGCGGACGCGCGCCGCGATCCGCGACTGTCGTACGCATTCTCGGCCTCGGACATGGGGCGGCGCGAAGCGGACACCGTGAGCGGCCACCTCGAAGCCGATCTCCGCGGCGACCTCTCGTTCTCGGCCAAGGCGTACCTGAACCGCCTCAGGGATCAGCGCTGGGTGAAGTTCTCGGCGGCCGTGTCGCAGCAGGAGCGCATCGTCGACGAGATGCACCACGGATTGCTGGCGACGCTGACCTATCGTCCGGGGCGCACGGCGCTCGGCGACCTGTCCGTGGAGACCGGGGTCGGTGCCGAGCGGCAGGAGAATCGGAGCCTTCGCTTCAACACCACCCAGCAGGTCCGGCAGACGCAGACACGCGACCAGGTCTTCGCGTTCGACATCTACGGCGTGTACGCGCAGGCGGTCCTGCAGCCTGTCGAGCGGCTCAAGCTCATTCCGGCATTCCGTATCGACCGTGTGTTCGGCGACTTCACCAACGCGCTCATCGGGCGGACCTACCCCGTCAACGACTACGGCTTCATCCAGCAGCCGAAGTTCAGTGCCCTGTATGCGCTCTCCGACAGCGCTTCGCTCTATGGAAACTACGGCCGCACCTTCCAGGTGGGCGTCGGCGCGGCCGCCTACAAGGTGACGCGTGCGGAAGACCTGAAGCCGTCGATCAACACCGGTTGGGAACTGGGCCTGAAGCTCGCGCCGGCCCCGTGGCTCGATGGTCGCGTGGCCGTGTGGCGACAACTGGCCACCGACGAGGCACGGCGCAAGCTGAACGACCCCGCGAACGATTCGGAGAACATCGGCCGTACGCGCCGCTCCGGCATCGATCTGCAGGCGAACGCGCGGCCCTCCGACCGCTTGTCGCTCTGGCTGTCGTACTCGATCCAGCAGTCGGAGATCCTGCAGGCCGAGACCTCGGCGCCGGCGTCCCAGGGCAAGGAGATCGATCACGTGCCTCGGTATCTCGTGTCCGGCGGCCTTGAACTGAAGGCCACGCCGAAGACGGTGCTGTCGGCGTGGGTGAATGCCCAGGGCGACTACTACCTGGAACGCACCAACACGACCGCGAAGTACGGGCGGATGCTTCTCGTGAACGTCGGCGCGACGCACGAACTGGCGGCGGACATCTCCGTGTCGCTGCAGATCCGGAATCTGTTGAACCGCTACTACGAGTACGTGTGGCATGACGGAACGCAGTCGCTCCATGCACCGGGCGATGCGCGCGGGTTCTACGGTGCCGTCAGTCTCAAGTTCTGATCCGGGTCCCGTCGGTCGGCCGTCCGCGTTGCGCCGGCGCTGGCGCGCCCGGTGGCTGGATGTCCACCTCGTTCTCGGCCTGAGTGTCGGGATCGTCTTCACGTTGCTCGGCGTCACCGGCGCGCTGCTGGTGTTCTACGTGGAGATCGACGGCGCGCTGAATCCCTTGCCGGCCGGGTCCTCCGACGGCGTGCGCCGATCGCACGAGGCGGTGTTCCAGGCGCTTCGGCAGGCGCATCCGTCGCGCGATCGCGCGTGGCGTCTCGAGATGCCGATGGCGGCAGGGCAGCCCGTCACCGCGCGCTACTACCGGGCGCCCGAGAAGGCGCGGCTCGCCTTTGCACCTCTCGTCGTGCAGGTCGACCCCGTGACGTTGCGGGTGGGACCGGCGCGCTTCTGGGGCGAGTTCGCCATGACCTGGATCTACGACCTGCACTACACCTTGCTGCTGGACCGGACGGGCAAGACGATGCTCGGGATCCTCGGACTGACGCTGCTCGTCTCGCTGGCGACCGGACTCTGGCTCTGGTGGCCGTCCGGGCGTCGCTGGCGTTCTGCGCTGCAGTGGAAGCGGCAGGCGGGGCCCGCGCGGCGAATCTACGATCTCCACACGCTGACGGGCGTGTACGGCGCCCTCGTGCTGCTGGTGATCGTGCTGACGGGCGTGATGCTGGAAGTGCCGGGCTGGGTGAATCCGTGGATCGATCGGGTCTCGCCATTGCGCGCCGCCGTCCTGCCTCGATCGTCGATGGAGGGCCGTGCGCATCGCATCGACGTCGACGAGGCGGTGCGTGTCGGCCAGACCCGCTTTCCGTCCGCCGAACTTCGATGGATCGAGACGCCGGACGGAACCGAGGGTGCGTATCGGATCAATCTCCATCAGCGGGGCGAGCCCGGCCGGCGCTTTCCCAAGACGAACGTGTGGGTCGATCAATACACCGGGGCCGTGCTCGCGGTTCGCGATCCGCGCACGGACCGCGCCGGTGACACCATGCTGGCGTGGCTGCACCCGCTCCACAGCGGCGAAGCGCTGGGCCTGCCGGGTCGGCTCCTGGTGCTCGCGTCGGGCCTCGCGCCCGGGATCCTGCTGATCACGGGTTGCCTGCGCTGGCGGCACAAGCGCCGGGCGGCCCGCGAGGCGACGCAGCGCGGGTCGGGCTGACGGCACCGTTCCGGCGGCGGGCCGGGGCCGGGATGACGCCGCAATCGCCACTCCCGCTATCATCCGCGCTACGCATGGACACCCTGCACGTCGTCACCTTCAACATCCACAAGGGCTTCTCGCAACTGCGCGGACGCATGGCCGTGCACGAACTGCGGGAGGCGCTGCGGCTGGTCGGGGCCGATCTCGTGTTCCTCCAGGAAGTGCAGGGCCTTTCTCATCGCCACGCCGGCCGCCACGAGAACTGGCCCGATCAGCCTCAGTACGAGTTCCTGGCCGATTCGCTCTGGACCGACTTCGCGTATGGCCGCAATGCCGTCTACGAGGAGGGCCACCACGGCAACGCGATCCTGTCCCGCTTCCCGATCCTGCGCTGGGACAACGAGGACATCTCCCAGTCCCGTTTCGAGCGGCGCGGCATGCTCCATTGCGAGATCGACGTTCCCGGCTGGGATCAACCGCTCCACTGCCTCAATCTGCACCTGGGGTTGTTCGCGCTCTGGCGGCATCGGCAGATCGACCGCGTCTGCGAGCGCATCCTCGCCACGGTGCCGGCCGACGCGCCCCTCATCATCGCGGGTGATTTCAACGACTGGACGCGCCGGGCCGGCGTGCGCCTGAAGCACTTGCTGGGGCTTACGGAAGTGTTCGAGCACACGGCCGGGCGACCTGCGCGGAGCTATCCGGCGGGACTGCCGCTGCTCAACCTCGATCGCATCTATGTGCGCGGGTTCCGGGTGAAGCTCGCGCATGCGCATCACGGACGCCACAGCGGCCGCTTGTCGGATCACGTGGCGCTCTCTGCCCTGCTGATGCGCGCATGACGCCGTTCACGGCCGGGCATCGCATCACGTTGCTGCACACCGGCGACGAATACTTCCCGACACTCGAGGAGGCGATCGACGCGGCGACGGATGAGATCCACCTGGAGAGCTATCTCTACGAGGACGACGCCACCGGTCGTCGCGTCACCGAAGCGCTGGCCCGGGCGGCGGCGCGAGGCGTTCTCGTCCGGGTGCTCGTCGACGGGTACGGTGCCCGGAATCTGGTCGAGCCCCTGCGCCGACGACTGCTCGGCGCCGGCGCGGAGGTGCTTGTCTACCGGCCGGAGCGCGGCCTGATGCCGCTGCGCCGGTACCGCCTGCGGCGACTGCATCGCAAGCTCGCGGTCATCGACGGACGCATCGGCTTCTGCGGCGGCATCAATGTGATCGACGACCGGGACGCACAGCCCGGGGCTGCGCCCCGTTTCGACTTCGCCGTTCGGGTGGAGGGTCCGGTCGTCGAACACATGCGTCGGGCAGTCCGCCGGCTCTGGACGCTGGTCCAGTGGACGACCGTCGGGCGGCGTCCCCGGATGGGCGCGGAAAGTGTCGAATCGCGTCCGGTTGCCGTCGCCGGCGATGTCGACGCGCGATTCGTCGTCCGTGACAATCTGCGGAATCGGCGGGCCATCGAGGAGCGGTATCTCGAGGCCATCGGGTCGGCGCGCCGGGAGATCGTGATCGCGAACGCCTACTTCCTCCCCGGAAGGACCTTTCGCCGCGCATTGCGCGAGGCTGCCGCCCGCGGCGTGCGCGTCCGCCTGCTGCTGCAAGGTCTTCCGGATCATCTGTTCGTGCACTACGCCTCGCGCGCGCTGTACGGCCATTTCATGCAGGCCGGCGTCGAGATCCACACCTATCTCGTGACGCACCTGCACGCCAAGGTCGCGGTCATCGACGGGCAATGGGCCACCGTCGGGTCCTCGAACATCGATCCGTTCAGCCTGCTCCTGTCGCGCGAAGCGAACGTGTTCGTGCGCAACGCCGGATTTGCCGCGCAGCTCCGCGACAGCCTGGAACACGCGATCGCGACCGGATCGGTGCCGATCGTGCCGGACACCTGGGCGATGCGGCCGTGGTACGAGCGAGCGCTGGCGTGGAGCGCTTTCCAGCTGTCGCGCGTCGTCGCGGGACTGACCGGCTACGGGCGTCGGGGCGATCTCTGAACACCGGTCGCCGACGTCCCGGGCGGTCGAATTCTGCTATGGTCGAGCCCCGTCCTTCGCTGGGAGTCCGCACGATGTCATCCTGCCTGCGTCACCGTTGCCCGGGCGCCTCGTCGTGAAGCTGCCGTCGTGGCGCGTGCTGGGGCTGGCAGCCGTCGTGACGAGTTCGATCGCCGCTTGCGGGTCGGATGACCAGAAGTATCTCGAGTCGGGCAAGGCGTTTCTCGAGAAGAAGGAGGACGCCTCCGCGCTGATCCAGTTCAAGAATGCGATCAGCCAGAATCCCGAGAACGCCGCCGCCCGGTTCCTGTTTGCGCGGACGCTGCGCCGGATGGGCGATCTGCCGGCGGCAGAGACGGAGTTCCGCAAGGCATTGTCGCTGGGACACGAACGCGGTCCCGTCGTGCTGGAGCTCGCGCCCACCCTTCTCGACATGGGGCAGGCAGGCAAGGCGCTCGATGAACTCGGCAATGTGCCGTCGCCGGATCCGGCCGGTCGCGCCGAGTTGGCTGCCTTGCGCGGGGACGCACTGCTGATGCAAGGCGACGTGGCAGGCGCCCGACTCGCGTACGACGAGGCGCTGTCGTTGTCCGCCGGTCATCCGCGGGCGCTCGTCGGACAGGCGCGGATCGAGATGGCCGGCGGCAATCGGGCGGCCGGTCTGGCGGCGCTGGACCGCGTCGAGAAGGAGCACCCGGATTTCGCGCCGGCCTGGAACATCCGCGCCGCGGTGGCCCTGCAGGACGGCAAGATCGACGATGCCGTGAAGGCCTACGACCGGGCCATCGCGCTCCAGCCTGCGGACGCCCGCGCCTACGTGGGCATCGTTCCGGCGTTGCTGTCGCTCAAGCGGATCGATGACGCCTCCGGGCGTGTGGCGATGCTGGTGAAGGTCGCGCCGGGGACGCCTGCGACGAAGTACCTTCAGGCGCTGATCGATTACACGAAGGGCGACCGGATCGGCGCTCGCGGGCACATCCAGCAGACGTTGAAGGCGGCGCCGGAAGATGCGCGGGCGCTGCTGCTCGCCGGGAGCATCGAACTCGACCTCGGCAATTACGCCACCGCGGAGAAGCACCTCGGACGTGTGGTCGCGGCGGCGCCGAAGGAGGCGCGGCCGCGTCACCTCCTCGCCACCACGTATCTGCGAATGGGGCAGCCCGAGAAGGCCCGCGCCACGCTCGCGCCGATCGCCGGCGACGGGTCGGCGGATGCGAGGACGCTGGCGCTGCAGGGAGAGATCGCCGGCGCCCTGAAGGATCCGAAGGCCCTGGAGTACCTCGAACGGGCCGTGAAGCTCCAGCCCGACGATGTCGAACTGCGAACGCGGCTGGGGGCTGCGCGGCTGGCGTCCGGGCGGACGGCGGAGGGCGTGGCCGACCTCCAGGCGGCGGCCGCGGGATCATCCAAGTCTGCCGCGGATCTGATCCTGATCGAACACCACCTGCGCCAGAAGCAGCTGCCCGAGGCGCGCGCCGCCGCCCAGGCCCTGCTGCGCAAGCTGCCGGACGACCCGGCGACGCACCATGCCCTCGGTCTGGTGCTGCTGGCCGAAGGGGATCGTCCGGGGGCGCGCGCTTCGTTCGAGAAGGCCGCGCAGCTCTCGCCCGTCTTTCTTCCCGCGGCCAGAGCCCTTGCCGATCTCGATCTGGCGGATGGCAAGACGGACGCTGCCCTGGGGCGGTACCGGAGCGTGCTGGCGAAGGATCCGACGCAGCGGGAAGCGCCCGTCCTCTTGGCGGCACTGCTGCAGCGCACGCGTGCGCCGACGGCGGACATCCTCGCCGTGCTCGACAAGTCCATTGCCGCGAACCCGACGGCGATCGAGCCGCGGCTGGTCAAGGTCGAGTATCTGCTCAGCGCCGGAGACGCCAAGGCGGCGCTCGAAGCGGCGCGCAACGCCGAGAGCCTCGCAGCCGATGACGTCAAGGTGCTGTTCGCGCTGGCCCGGGCCCAGCATGTCGCCGGCGAGTACAGCCAGGCGGCGGCCACGTACGGGAAGCTCACCACGCAGATGCCCAAGTCTCCCGTGCCTTATGCGGGACAGGCCGAAGCCTACGTGGCGGCCAAGAACTGGCCTGCCGCCCGCATCGCCCTCGAGCGCGCCGCGGCGCTGCGACCCGACCATGTCCCCACCTACCTCGCGCAGGTGGAACTGGGCATCCGTGCCGGCGAACTGGACCGGGCCCAGCGCGATGCCCAGGCCATCCAGAAGCGCTGGCCGAAACAGGGGGACGGCTTCCTCGCCGAGGCACAGGTGCTGATCGCCCGGAAGGATCTGCCCGGTGCCGAGAAGATTCTGCGCGAAGGCCTCGCGCGTTCGGGATCGACGGATGTCCAGAACCGGCTGTTCGCTCTGCTCCTGAGCTCGGACCGGGCGCCGGAAGCCGAGAAGCTCGCCGACGCCTGGATGGCCGGACACGCCGCGGACGTGCGAGCCGCGATCTTCGCAGGCGACGCCTACATCGCCCGCGGAAAGTTTGCCGATGCCGAGCGCTGGTTCCAGCGCGTCCTCCGATTGCGTCCTGATGACACGGTTGCGCTCAACAACCTCGCATGGGTCATGGGTCGCCTGGGCAAGGCGGATGCGGTTGCCGTCGGGCAGCGTGCACTCGCCAAGGCGCCCGACAATCCGGCGCTGCTCGACACGGTGGGCACGCTGCAGGTCCAGTTCGGCCCGGTGGAAGACGGCGTCGCCAACCTGCGCAAGGCGCTGGCCGGTCTGCCCAAGTCGGCGGCCGTGCGTCTGAACCTGGCCCGGGGTCTCATCAAGGCGGGAAAGAACGACGAGGCCGCGACGCAGCTCGACGAGGCAGGCAAGCTGCCGATGAGCGACCCGCAGAAGCAGGATCTGGCGTCACTGCGGAAGGCCCTGTAGCACGTCCGCTCGTTTCAGGATTCCGGGTGCAGTCAATGCTCTCCCGGGAAGGACGGTCGCGCCGATCCGACGGATTCGGACGTGCGAGTGTCCTGTCAGCCGGCGGCTCCGCCCGCCGTCACGCGGCCGTCGGCGATCGTCGCGTGCCCGCTCTTCGTCAGTTCGTCGAGCAGTCTGCCGACGATCTCGCCGGCCGGCGCATCGAAGTACGACCGGGCATAGTCGCGGAACATCGGGATGTCCGCGAACGTCGACACGGCATCGCCGGCAGGCACGCCGTCGCGTTCGAGCAGCGAATACACGAGCATCACCCGGAGGACATGCCGCGCCAGGCGCGCTTCGTCCCCTTCGAACGCGGCGATGCGCGACAGACAGCGTTCGATCGCGGACCCGGCGCCGGCGAAGGGCGCGCCGTGTCCCGGGATGACGACCTCCGGCGCCAAGGCGCGAATCGATAGAAGGGTATCGCGCGCGGCGGCCAGACGTTCGCGCCACCCGGGACCCGGCAGCACGATGCCGAACCCGTGTTCCCACAGCGCGTCGCCGGAGATGAGGATGCGCTCCGTGGCGCACCAGAACATCACGGCGCCCATGTCGTGACCGGGCGCGGCCAGCACGTCCCAGTCGCGTTCGCCGAGTTCGAGCCGCTGACCCACGGTGAGCACGTCGTCGAAGGTGAACCGCTCCGCCTGCTGGCCGGCGTAGTCGAGCCACAGGGCGTCGGTGTCCCAGGAACGGATGGCATCGGCTTCCCCGGCGGGGATCTCGACCCGGCAGCCGAACGCGCGCCGTATCGCCGCATTGCCTCCCATGTGATCGGAATGGCAGTGCGTGTTGAGGAGACGATGCAGCGGCCGGCCGTCGAGCGCCGGCTTCAGCAGTGACAATGTCTCGTCGACCCGTGTCACGTGGCCGGCGTCGATGAGGACGTTCTCGTGGCGACCGAAGCACAGCACGTGGTTTGCGCACAGCCAGTCGCGCACGAAGACGCGAAGCGTGGCCGGCAGATCCGGGTGCGCGATCATCCGCCGGATTGCCCCGATGTCTCAGGCGTCCTTCAGGGCCTGCAGACCCGTCCAGTCGAAGGCGATGCCGTGACCCGGACGGTCCGGCGCGATCGCGAAGCCTTCCTCGATCTTCAGCGGGTCGGCGATGTAGCGATCGAGGCCGAAACCGTGCGCTTCCAGGTACGAGCGGTTCGGTGCCGCGGCGAGCAGATGCACGGTGACATCGTGCGCGCCGTGCGACGTGACGGGCAGGTTGTAGCTTTCCGCGAGCCGCGCGACCTTCATGAACACGGTGATGCCTCCGCACACGGTCACGTCCGGTTCCGGGAAGGTGACGGCCCCGGCGTGGATGAACTGCTGGAACGTGTTCAGGGTCTGGAAGTTCTCGCCGGTGGCGATGGGCAGGCCGCCTTCGCGAACGATGCGGGCGTGGCCCAGCACGTCGTCCGGAATGGTCGGCTCCTCGAGCCAGGTGAGCTGAGCCGGCTGCAGTGCACGCGCCGCACGGATGGCTTCATCGGGACTCCAGCGCATGTTGGCGTCGGCCATCAGCGGAAAATCCTCGCCGAGATGGCCGCGCATCGCCTGCACGCGGGCCACATCCTCCGACAAGCGCGGCCGACCGACTTTCATCTTGATCGCCCGGAATCCCTTCGCGAGATTGTCGTCGGTCTGCCGCAGCAGCTTGTCGAGCGGGAACCACAGATCGATGCCGCCCGCGTAGCACGGCACCCGCGGATCGTAGCCGCCCAGGAGGGTCCAGAGCGGGACGCCGTGGCGGCGCGCCTTCAGGTCCCAGAGGGCGATGTCGACGGCGGAGATCGCGAACGCCGCTGCGCCGCCGCGCCCGCCGTAGTGCACCTTCCACCACATCTTCTGCCAGAGTGCCTCGATGCGATCGGCCGGCTCGCCGATCAGATGGGGGGCGAGGTCATGGGCGATCGTCGCGTGAACCGCCCGTCCGTTGGTGCCGACCGTCACGGTGTATCCCACGCCTTCGGCACCGTCGCGGTCCATCGCGCGGACGGTGACGAGTTCGAAGTGCGTCATGTCGCCGTGCGTGCTGTCGGACAGGGTGACGGGCAGGGGAACGCGGTAGAGGTCGGTCTGGATCGAGTGCAGGGTCGTGGACATGGGCAGGGTGAGGAGGTGAAGGAGGGGATCAGCGACCACCGGAGACATCGAGGATGGCGCCGTGCGTGAACGAGGCCTTGTCGGAGAGCAGCCACAGCACCGCCTCGGCAATCTCCTCCGGGTCGCCGATGCGGCCCAGCGGCGTGTTGGCCGCTATCCGCTGGGCCAGCGCGTCGCCTCCCAGCGGTTCGAGGATGTCGGTGCGGGTCGTTCCCGGTCGCAGGCAGTTGACGCGGATGCCTTCGTGGCCGACTTCGCGCGCGAGCCCGACCGTGAAGCTGTCGACGGCGCCCTTGGACGAGGAGTACGCGATCATGCCGGGCATGCCGCCGTAGCGGGACGCGATGGAGCCGACGTTGACGATCGCCCCGCCGGGACCGCCGTGCTTGCGTGCCATCCGCCTGACCGCTTCGCCGCAGCACCAGAACAGGCTCATCGCGTTGACATCGAAGACGTGGCGCAGCGACGCCTCGTCGAGATCCTCGACGGCGACCAGCGGGCCGGAGATGCCGGCATTGTTGACGAGGGCGGTGACGCGCCCCAGTTCGCGGTCGACGGTTTCGAATAGGCGCCGAGCCTCCGCGCGAACGGCGACATCGGCCTGGACCGCGATGGCTTCCCCTCCCTCGGCCCGGATGTCGGACACGACGCGCTCCGCCGCTTCGCGATTGCGGGCGTAGTTCACGCAGACGGCATAGCCGCCCCGTGCGGCGAGCCTGGCGATCGCCGCACCGATGCCGCGGCCGGCGCCGGTGGCAATCAGGACCTTGTTCATCGGATTCTCCTGTCGGGGCGCGGGAGGGCGGCCCCGGGGTTACTTCGCGGGCGCAGACGTACCGGCTGCAGGCGTGGTCGCGTCGGGTGCCGCGGGGGCGGCAGCCGGCGGCACGGCCGCGGCCGGCGCCGGCGTCGGCGCCACCGGTTCCGCGCGCGGTGTTCCGAACTCGGGGACCACCCGCACGTCGTTGATGAAGTACTCGGTGTCTCCGAAACAGGCGGTGGGGATGCCGATGTGCTGTTCGTAGTCCAGCGTGACCCGTTGGCCGATGACGGCGTTGAGCCGCCTGGCGAGCGCCTCGCTCCGCACGGAGAACATGAACTTCTCGGCCACCGTGCCCGGCATCGTCACGATCGCCATCTCCCCTTCCCAGGTCTTGCAGATCCAGCCGCGCTCGGAGAGCTTCTGCAGGTACCCGGCGCGTTCGCCCCGGGAATAGCTCCACGTGAGGACGAACCACACGTAGAGAATGAAGAGCAGCACCGGCACGATCAGCAGCCAGAAGACCCACTTCCAGCGGGCCGGCTTCTTCGGAGCATCCATGGGGGCGGTCTGTGCGAGGGCAGGGAGGTCTATTTCAACCGCTCCCGCCGGGCCTGTCCAGCGCCGCATGGGGAACCGGGTGGGCGGCGACGTCCGCGGACCGGTGTGCGGCGCCGGCATGGACCGGCCGGGGACAGTCTGCGACGGAATTGCGTCACCCCGTCCGTGCCCGCGGCGGCATGCGTCCGGACGCATCCGGGGTCTTCGCCGGACGCCGAAGCGCGGGGGCATCGGGTGTCGGCGTGACGATCACCGGCAGTGAGGCGCCACCCGCTCCCGGAACCATTCCGCGGCACGCCAGTCGGTATCCGGAGGAAGGCGGAGCGGATGCCGCGTCAGGGCCCATCCGGGCGCGCGACGAAAGTCGCCTCCGTGACGGAGAACGCAAGCTCCGCGGCCGGCCGGACGACAGGATCGGGACGGACGCCCGCGTGCGTTTCCTCTGCGCGCGTCACCTCATTCGGCGCGATCGATGGCATGCAACCTGCTCACCTTCCGGGCAAGCCCCGAGCGTACGGGGCGACGACGTTCTTCGGGAGTCCGCCATGTTCCTCTTCCCCCTGTTCGGAAAGCTGCTCGATGTCCTGGGCTCGGCCGCGCGCGGCAGCGCAGGTCGAGGGAATCCCGGGCTGCGACCTGTTCCCGTGCCGGTGAAAGCCAGACCGCGGCGTCGACGTTGAGCGTGGTCGAAAGAACCGCGACGTGCCGTCGGTCCCGATCGCCGCGCTGCGTCGCACCGACAACTCCGAGTCAACCTTGAAACGGGATGCGGGCCCGGCCGTCTGACGGTCGCGCGCCACCGCGGATGTTCGTGCCTATAGCGCTGTTTTTCATCACCGTTGCCGGATTCTTCCTGGCGATCGGGTATTTCGCCTACACCACGCTCTTCGGCGGGCGGCTGGTCGCCCGGTGCGGCGTTCCCGGCGAGGCCGTGTTCGATCTGGATCCGCGGATGAGCCCGGTGCGCGTCGCGGCCTACCTGAGTCCGTGGGACGGGCGCCGGCTGCCGGTGCGCGTTGAACTCGAACGCGAAGGGGACCCCCTCTGGAGCCGGGAGGTGCTGCCCGAGGAATCCCGCGGCCTTCTCGACGAGACGGTCTCCGTCGACACGTTCGTGGTCGAGCGTGCGGGGCGATATCGCATCAAGGGGTTCGGGAGCCCGGACGGCAACTTTTCGTCCGCACCGATCGCGGCCATTCACGTCTACGCCCAGGCGCGCGAACCCCGAACGTCGGTCTACCTGCTCGCCGGGTGCATGCTGGCCGGCGGCTTCGTCAGTCTGTTGCTCGTTCTCGCCTGACCCTCGCCGGTCATTCGCCGAATCACCCCGGTCGCCCGGAATCGGGTGTCGCCGGGACAGGGAGTGCCGAATGCCGCCAGTCCTGAACGCCATCCCCGTCGCCATTGCGCTCGTCCTGCTGTCACCCGTGCTGCCGGCCCGCGCTGACGTCGAGGCGGCCGGCGAAGCGATGCGTCTCCGGGACTACGCGACCGGAATTCGGCTGATGACCGCCGCCGCCGAACGGGGCGAGGCCAGCGCCGCGGCGTTGCTCGCCGAGATCTACGAGCTCGGGCTCGGCACGCAGCGGGACGCCGATCTCGCGGCCCGCTGGCGGCGGTCGGCTGCAGAGCAAGGGGATGCGGAATCCGCCTACCGGGTCGGCAGACGGTTCGCTGCCGGAGACGGGACGGCGCGCGACGACGAGGCCGCTCGCCGCTGGTTTCGCATCGCTGCCGAAAAGGGGCATGCGCCGGCTCAATTGGAACTCTCGAAGCTGCTCGGCGCGTCCGGGGCGACCGATGCGCAGGTCGAGGAATCGCGCCGGTGGTACGAACGCGCCATGAACGCCGGCGCCGTGCCTTCCCGGAAAATTGAAGACGGGGCGCTCATGGCGCCGCGTGCAGCCGGGCCCACGCTCACCGACCTGCGCGACGCGGCTCGACGCAAGCGTCTGCCCCTTCCCCCGAGAGCGCCGGCGTGGCTGATGCCCGGGTGGGCCATCCTCCCGGTGCCGCCGGGCGCGCCGCCCTGGATGGGGTCACCCGGCGGCTACTCCGGATTCGGCATCTGGCCGGGTCTGCAGTGGTAATCTCGGCGCGCGCTCGAAGCGCCCGACGCTGCGTTTCCACCGTCGTTCGTCGGCGCCGCTGACGGCGGATCGGTTGCCGCACGGGCGCCGGGTCGGATCCGACCGAGGGGCATGCGTTGAGTGCCCCTCGCTTTTCGAATGCCTCGCCCCCACATCCCATTGCCATGAGTCCACACGGTTCCGCCTCGGCCGCGCTGCGCGCCGGTATTCCGCCCGCCGCCCGCCGAACCGACTGGCGAGTGCTGCGCCTGCTCCTGCCCTACCTGCTCGAGTACAAGGGGCGCGTCGCCCTCGCGCTCGGGATGCTCGTCACCGCAAAGCTCGCCAACCTGGGCGTGCCGCTCGTCATGAAGGAGATCGTCGATTCGCTCGACGCCCGGACGGCGGCGCTGACGCTGCCGGTGACGCTGCTCGTGATGTACGGCGTGCTCCGGCTCTCGACGACCCTGTTCGCGGAACTGCGGGACGTGGTCTTCGTGCGGGTCTCGAAGCGGGCGATCCGGCGCGTGGCGCTGGAGGTCTTCCGGCACCTGCACTCGCTCAGCCTGAGATTCCATCTCGAGCGGCAGACGGGCGGCGTGTCGCGGGACATCGAGCGGGGCACGCGCGGCATCTCCTCGCTGCTGTCCTACATGCTGTTCTCGATCATCCCGGTGATCCTCGAATTCAGCCTGGTCGCCATCGTGCTGATCAACAAGTTCGACTGGCGCTTCGCCGCGGTGACGTTCGCCGCCGTGGTCGTGTACATCGCCTGGTCCGTCTCGATCACCGAATGGCGGATGGACATCCGGCGGCAGGCCAACGAGCTCGACTCGCGCGCCAATTCGCGGGCGATCGACAGCCTCATCAACTACGAGACGGTCAAGTACTTCAACAACGAGGACTTCGAGGCCGGACGCTATGACGAGCACCTGCGCAAGTACGAGGCGGCGGAGGTCCGCAACGAGGCCTCGCTCGGCCTGCTCAACATCGGACAGAGCTTCATCATCGCGGTGGCCGTCACGCTCCTCATGCTCCTGGCGGCGCAGGGCGTCGTCGAGGGGTCGCTCACGCTCGGCGATCTCGTCCTCGTCAACGGATTGCTGATCCAGCTCTACATCCCGCTCAACTTCCTCGGCATGGTCTATCGCGAGATCAAGCAGTCCCTCGCCGACATGGACCGGATGTTCCGCCTGCTGCGGGAGAACCGGGAGGTCGCGGACAAGCCGGGTGCCACGCCCCTGCGTGTCGACGGCGCGCGCGTGGTGTTCGACGGCGTGCAGTTCCATTACGAAGCCAACCGGCAGATCCTGCACGGCGTCGCTTTCGAGATCCCGGCCGGGCGCACCGTGGCGGTGGTCGGGGCGAGCGGCTCCGGCAAGTCGACCCTGGCGCGCCTTCTCTATCGCTTCTACGACACGCAGGGCGGCCGGATCCTGGTGGACGGCCAGGACATCCGCGACATCACCCAGAAGAGCCTGCGGGCCGCGATCGGCATCGTTCCGCAGGACACGGTGCTGTTCAACGACACGATCTACTACAACATCGCCTACGGCCGTCCGGACGCTTCACGCGAGGAAGTCTTCGAGGCGGCGCGCGCGGCGCACATCCACGACTTCATCGCGTCTCTGCCGCAGGGGTACGACTCGCCGGTGGGGGAGCGGGGGCTCAAGCTCTCGGGCGGCGAGAAGCAGCGGGTGGCCATTGCCCGGGCCATCCTCAAGAATCCCAGGATCCTGATCTTCGACGAGGCGACCTCCGCCCTGGATTCCAAGTCGGAGAAGGCGATCCAGGAGGAACTCGCGCGCATCGCCGCGAACCGGACGACACTGGTCATCGCGCACCGGCTCTCCACGGTCGTGGATGCCGATCGGATCCTCGTCATGGAGGGCGGCCGCATCGTCGAGCAGGGGACCCATCGGGATTTGCTGGATCGCGAAGGAACCTATGCCCAGATGTGGGCGCTCCAGCAGCAGGAGGCGGTGGCACAGGCGTGACGGCACGCCGGGCGACCGGGTGCGTTTCCTTCTCTCCGGAGGCCGTCATCGACATCCGCCGGCGCCGGTCACGTCGCGCGTCCGGGTGCTTCGTCCGGGAGGCTTTCCGCGGCCTGCGAGATGAGCTTCTCGACGGTGGCCGCATCGCCGATCGCGTCCATCGCCAGCAGTGCGAATCGGGCGAGGAACAACGGTGTCCGCGGTTCGCCGACCGCCGTCATGACGTTGCACATCCGCGTGTACAGCCGGTCGAGATCGTCGTCGTTCATGCGGGGACTCCGGAGGTGCTGTGGTGCCATCGGCCGAGCGTGTTGAGGAGGGTCGCCTTGACCGGCGCGTTGTCGCCGTCCCGCCAGCGGGCGAGCACGTGGCCATCGGGGCGCACGAGATACAGCGTTCCCGGTGCGGCATCCATCATCGGGAACAGACGGCCGGTCGAATCCACGGCGTGACCCGGCGCGCAGGTTGCGTCCGCACTGCGCGACAGGGACACGACCCGATACGGGATGCCGCGCACTGCCATGTCGCGGATGTCCTCGACGATGCGGGCCGGCAGCGTTCCACGTTCGCTGAAATGGAACGCGGTGAAGCACGGACCGAGCAGTTCCGTGAGGTGGCCGTCATGCGGCCCGTCGTGCAGGTCGAGCCGCAGGGGGCATTCCGGGAGCACGCAACCCGGTGCGGGTCCTCCCGCGAACCGGTCTTCCTCGTTCGAGGGCAGGTTGAGCGGTGAATCGCGATAGGCGATCGGAAGCGTCTGGCGCGGATTGATCAGCGAGCGCACGGCCGGGTGTTCGACCGCCAGGCTCAGCACGGCCCGGCGCATCAGATCGAAGGCGAAGGACGGTGGTGCCATGAACTCGGTGCTCTTGGCGCCGTGTCTCAGGTTCTCGTGCGCGGCGGCCACGCGTTCCGACGAGTAGCTGTCGATCAGACGCTCGCTCGCGATGCCCCTCACGACGAATGCCAGCTTCCACGCGAGGTTGTCCGCGTCGTCGATGCCCGAGTTGGCACCGCGCACGCCGAAGATCGGCATCAAGTGCGCGGCATCACCCGCGAACAGCACGCGCCCGTGCCGGTAGCTGCGCAGTGACCGTGCGTTGGCCCGATAGAGCGAGATCCAGATGGGCGCCCACGGGGCCGTTTCACCCATCATGTCGAGCACGCTCTGCACCCGCGGCATCACGTTCTCGGGCAGGGCCGCCATTTCGGGAGACTCGTCGTCACGCAGCTGATAGTCCACGCGCCAGACATGGTCCGGCTGCTTGTGCACCAGCACCGTCGAACCGGGATTGCAGGCGGGATCGAAGTAGGCGAGGCGCTCCGTGGGCCTGGCGCTGCGCATCGCGATGTCGACGATCACGTACCGGCCCTCGTAGGTGGTGCCTTCGAGAACGAGCCCCAGTCGTTCGCGGACGAAGCTGCGCCCGCCGTCGCACGCCACGACCCAGTCGGCTTCCATCTGGTAGCCTCCGGCCGCCGTGGCGATGTCGAGGACGACACCGTCGGGCCTCGGCTCCACACGGGTCACGCGCGACGCCCAGCGCACATCGACGAGGTCGGGCAACGTCTCGGCGGTGTCCAGCAGGAACTGTTCGATGTGGAATTGCGCCAGATTCACCATCGGCGGAAGCCGCTGATTCTCGTCCTGCGGCATGGAGAACCGGAGCACCTCGGTGTCGCGATAGAAGCTCCGACCTCCCGTCCATGGCAGGCCGGTCCGGAGGAAGGCCTTCGCCGCGCCGAGACGATCCAGGATCTCCAGGCTGCGGCGCGACACGCAGATCGCCCGGCTGCCTTCGCAAACGGCATCGTCGGCTTCGATGAGGACGGAGGCGACGCCATGGCGGGCGAGACCGAGCGCGGTGGCGAGCCCGACCGGGCCGCCGCCGACGATGGCGACGCGATGCCGCCTGCGCTCGATGCCGTTGTCGAGCGCAGGCAGGCGCGGCGCGTGGCGCACGGGGCGGAAGGGATACGACGCGAAGGCTTCGGGTGGCGGCATGAAGTGGGACGGGATCGGATCAATCGGGAAGGGGATCCGGCAGCGCCGGGAACTGCAGCGTGACCCGCGTGCCGTGCCCGTCGGGGGCGGCGTCGAGCGATGCGGTGCCCCCGTGTGCGGCGGCAATCTCGCGGACGATCGCCAGGCCCAGGCCGGTGCCCGGGATGGTGCTGTCGGCCACGCGATGGAAGCGTTCGAAGACCCGCTCGCGCTCGTGCACGGGAACGCCGGGGCCGTCGTCGGTGACCGTGATCCGCGCGGCCGACCCCTCGGCGGCGACCGACACGGTGGCCATGCTGCCGGCCGGACTGAACTTGAGCGCGTTGTCGATCACGTTGCCGAGCATCTCCCGCAGCATGGTCCCGCTGCCCCGGACGTGGACGGGCGCGGCGGCGCCTTCGAAACCGAGGTCGATGCCCCGTTCCAGCGCCATCGGAATCCAGTCGGCCGTGACGGCACGCGACAGGGCGTCGATGTCGACGGATTCGGCGGCGCGCAGGCCTTCCGCTTCGGGTTCCGCCCGTGCGAGCGACAGCAGCTGGGCGACGAGCGACGACATCCGGCTCGCGCCGGAAACCACGTTGTCGAGGGTTGCCCGCAGCGCATCGGGATCGCGCGTACGCAAGGCCATCTCCGCCTGCGTCTTCAGGCCCGCGATGGGCGTGCGCAGCTGATGGGCGGCATCGGCGACGAAGCGTCGCTGGGACGTGACCATCTCGTCCACGCGTTCGAGCAGGCCGTTCAGGGCATGGACGAGCGGGCGGACTTCGCGCGGGGCGGTCGACATGTCCAGCGCCCGGAGGTCCTGCGGCGAACGCCCCCGCAACTGTTCCGCGAATTCGGTCAGGGGGTGCACGCCCCGCTCGACGCCGAGCCAGAGCGCGCCCGCGCCGAAGATCAGCAGCAGGATCAGCGGCACGAGCATGCCGGCGATGATCTCGAAGGCAAGGACGTCGCGCTTCGTGACCGTCTCGGCCACCTGCACGATCACCGGCAGTGTCGCGGGGCGATAGGCCGCGATGCGGACCGGGTCGCCGTTGAAGATGCCGTCGAGGCAAAGCGGTTCGGCACCCGCATACGGCGTCGGCGACGGGCTCGGCAAGGCCCGGTGCCCCGCGATGAACCGTCCCTCGAGGTCGGACACCTTGTAGTAGATGCGATCGCGCTGGTCCGACGCGATCATGTGCTGCGCCGCAGTCGGAAGGTCCACGAGGATGTGCCCGCCCTCCTCGCGCGAGAGCTGCGACAGCGAGATGGCGGTGTCGGAGATCCAGCGATCGTAGACTTCGTTCGCGAACTGGAAGGCCGTGTAGTACGCCGCCCCCGCGCTCACCACGGCCAGCGCGGCCATGGGCACGAGCAGCCACGCGAACAGCCGGGTGCGCAGCGACCCCGCGTCAGCCATGGATCGCCGATTTCTCGATGAGGTATCCCAGTCCGCGGAGGGTCCGGATGTTCACGCCGGCGGGCTCGAGCTTCTTGCGCAGCCGGTGCACGTACACCTCGATCGCGTTCGTCCCCACGTCGTCGTCCCAGCCGGTGAGCGATTCGAGAAGCTGTTCCTTGTTGACGACCCGGCCGGCGCGCCGGACGAGCATCTCCAGCACGCCGAATTCCCGCGCCGACAACTCGAGGCGCGTGCTGCCGAAGTACGCGGAGCGGCCATTGAAGTCGACGATGACCTCGCCGATCTGGACGCGGCCGGAGGCCGCGGCGTCGCGCCGCCGGAGCAGCGCGCGGACGCGCGCTTCCAGTTCGGGGAGATCGAAAGGCTTCACGAGGTAGTCGTCCGCACCGGCATCCAGGCCCTGCACGCGGTCGGAGAGCGAGTCCCGGGCAGTGAGCACGAGCGTCGGCACGGTGGCGCCCCGTGCGCGCAACCGTCGGAGCACTTCGGTCCCGTCCATCTTGGGCAGCCCGAGGTCCAGGATCAGCAGATCGTAGGGGTATTGCTGCAACGCCTCGTCTGCCGCCTGGCCATCCTTCGCGTGGTCGACCGCGTGGCCGGTCGCGCGCATGGCACGCACGAGGCCGTCGCCGATCAGGGGGTCGTCCTCGACGATGAGGAGGCGCATCCGGATTTCCGAGAGTAAGTTGACCGTAAGTGTCGATGGTCAAGATGCCTCCCGTTTCCGTCATGGTCAAGCCAGTGTCGATATTTTTCCGCAGATCCGCCCGATGGGCGGGGAGGGTGGTCGCCGTGTGCGGGCTGATCGCCCTGCCAGGCGTTCCGCCGGCATTCGCCGACGACGTCGCCGGGACCTCGGATCGCCGGATTTCCCTCGATGAAGCCGTGGTCCTGCTGCGTGCGCGGAGCCGCGACCTCACGCTGGCCCGTCGAGCCGTCGAGGCGGCCGATGCGGATATCGTCGCCGCACGCGCCCGGCCCAATCCGGTCCTGTCTCTGAGTGCCGCGTCGATCCGGCCGTTCAGTCCCGGCGGAGGGGCGGTCTGGAACAAGCCCGTCGATGCCATCGCCCAGCTCTCCCAGCTGATCGAGCGGGGCAACAAGCGCGAACTGCGCGGCGAAGTCTCGCGCTTCGTCGCGGACGCGGCACGGGCCGATGTCGCCGACGTCGAGCGCCAGCAGGTCTTCGCGGTCAGGACGGCCTACTTCGATCTGCTGCAGTCCCAGGAGCGCGTGGCCGCCGCCGACGAGACCCTGACCGCCCTGTCGCGGACCGTGGCGGCGGCCGAACTCCGGTTGAAGGCCGGTGACATCTCGCCGGCGGACCTCGCCCGTATCCAGGTGGATGCCTTGCGGGCGCAGAACGAACGACGCATCGCCGTGGCCGAGCGCGACCGCACGCGGGGCGCCCTGGCCTATCTCACGGGCCTCGAGGCGGAGCAGGGCAGCCTGGTGGCTGCCGACGTCTGGCCGGCCGTGCCCCCGCTGCCGGAACTGAATGCCGGTGAAGCGGTCGTCGATCGTCGTGCGGACATCCGGGCCGCCCGCCTGCGCAGCGACGCCGCCGAGAAGGCGCGCGGGCTCGCTCAGGCACTGCGGACGCGCGACGTCACCGTGGCCGCACAGGTCGAGCGCTTCCCCGGTCAGGACCAGAACAACTCGGTCGGGTTCGGCGTCAGCGTGCCGTTGTTCCTGAACTACACCTACGACGGCGAGATTCGCCGCGCGGAGGCCAATGCACTGGCGTCTCGCGATCTGCTGGACCGGTCGCGGGCCGTGGCCGTCAACGAAGCGAGGCGCGCCTGGTCGGACCTCGCCGCCGCCCGCGATCGCGTGCTCCGCTTCGACGGCTCGCTGCTCCGCGAAGCGACGCGAGCCGCAGACGCGGCCGAGTTCGCGTACCGCAACGGCGCGCTCGGTGTCATCGATCTGCTGGATGCGCGGCGTGTGCTCTACGCCACGCGTGTGGAATCGGTCGCGGCGCACGCGGATCTCGCGCGTGCGATCGCGGCCTGGAATGCCGTGACGCAACCCCTGGAGTCCACGAAATGAAGCGTCGTACCCTGTTCGTCACGGGAATCCTGGCCGCCGGCGTGGCGGCGGCCGGCACGGTCATCGGCCCCCGTCTGCTTCGTGAGCCGCACGAGGAACGTCCGGTCCCTTCGGCCCCTGCGGCAACCAACGGGACCCAGTTGCGCTTTCCGGCAGGCGCGCCCCAACTCGCCTTCATCCGGACCGAGAGTGCGGGTCTCGCGCCCGAAGCGCTGACCGAAGCGCTGCCGGGCCGCCTGGCCTACGACGAGAACGCCACGGCGCGCGTGACGGCGCCTATCGTGGGCCGCGTGGCGTCCATCGCCGTCCAACTCGGCGACCACGTGGCGAAGGGGGCCACGCTGGCGGTGCTGGATGCGCCCGACTTCACTCAGGCGCTTGCCGACATCAAGCGCGACGAACTGGAAGTGAAGCAGAAGCGCAGCAGCTTCGAGCGCGCGCGGATGCTCTACCAGGGCGAGGTCCTGTCGCGCAAGGAATTCGAAGTGGCCGAGACGGACTTGCGCGAGGCCGAAGTGGATCTCGCCCGGGCGCGCCAGCGTGTCGAATCGCTGGGGCAGGGCGGCGCCGACGCCGGCGGGCACCTCGTGCTTCGGGCGCCCGTGGCCGGGATCGTGACCGAGCGCGCGATCAACCCGGGCACGCAAGTCGGTCCGGATGCCGACAAGCCCCTGTTCGTCGTCTCGGATCCGACCCGGCTCCGGGTGCTCATCGATCTGCCCGAAACCCAGCTCGCGGCGGCCCGCGCCGGTGTGGATGTCGTCGTGACGGCCGACGCCTACCCCTCGAAGTCTTTCACTGCGCGCATCGACCACGTGTCGGACGTCCTCGATCCGTCGACGCGGCGGGTGCAGGCCCGCGGCCGCATCGCCAATCCGGACCGGCTGCTGAAGCCGGAGATGTACGTGCGCGTCACGCCCGTGGCCGGTGCCGGACAGCAGCGCGTGCGGCTGCCCAACACGGCCGTGGTGACGGCGGGTGTGAAGAGCTTCGTGTTCGTCGAGACCGAACGCGGCGTGTTCGAGCGTCGTGTCGTCGTGCCGTCGTTCCAGGGGCGCGAGTTCGTCTTTCTCAAGGACGGGGTGGCCGCGGGCGAGCGCGTGGTGGTGAGCGGCGCGCTGCTCCTGAATTCCGAGCTCCAGGGCGGCTGATCCCCCATGCTCGAGAAGCTGGTGACCTTCGCGCTGCAGCAGCGCGTGTTCGTCGTCGTGGCTGCCGTCATGGTCCTGGTCGGCGGCGTCTTTGCCTGGGCCCGGTTGCCCATCGAGGCGTTCCCGGACGTTCAGGACGTCCAGGTGCAGATCGTCACGCAGTATCCCGGACAGGCGCCCGAGGAGGTCGAGCGATCCATCTCCGTGCCGATCGAGCGCGAGATGAACGGCGTCGCGCGCATGACGCAAGTGCGCTCGGTGTCGATCTTCGGACTGTCGGTCGTGACCGTGACGTTCGCGGACAAGACCGACGACTACTTCGCCCGGCAACAGGTGCTGGAGAAGCTGCAGGCCGTGAACCTCCCGTCGGGTGTCACGGCCACGATCGCGCCGCTCACCAACGCGGTCGGCGAGATCTACCGGTACGTGCTCCAGGCGCCCGCGGACATGCCCGTCACCGAAGTCCGCGCGCTCCAGGACTGGATGGTCCGTCCTGCCCTGAGGCGCCTCGTCGGCGTGGTGGAAGTGGTCAGTTTCGGCGGTGCGGTCAAGGAGTACCAGGTCCGCGTCGACCCGCAACTGCTGCGCAAGAACAACGTGACGCTCGACCAGGTGTCCTCCGCGCTCTCGGCGAATTCCGGCAACGCCGGGGGAGGGGTGATCCGACGCGGGGACGAGGCGCTGGTCGTCCGGTCGCTCGGCTTGTTCCGGTCCGTCGACGACATCGGGCGCGTGGTCGTCACGTCGAGGAGCGGCGTGCCCGTCTTCGTCAGCGATGTGGCGCGGATCGACGTCGGCTCGCGCCCGCGCTCGGGCGTGGTGGCCTTCAACGACCAGGACTCGGTGGTCCAGGGCATCGTCCAGATGACGAAGGGTCAGAACGCGAGCGAAGTGGTCCAGGTCGTGAAGCAGGGACTGAAGGATGTCGAGGCGCGGCTCCCGCCGGGCGTGAAGATCGTCCCCTACTACGACCGAACGGAACTCGTGAAGCACACGGTCCACACCGTGACCGAGAACCTCGCGGTCGGCGCGCTGCTCGTCGTCGGCATCCTGCTGATCTTCCTGCGCGACTGGCGAGCCGCGGCGATCGTCGCTTGCGTGATTCCGCTGTCGCTGCTGGCCGCCTTCATCCTCATGGACACGAAGGGGGTCTCGGCCAACCTCATCTCGCTCGGCTCGGTGGACTTCGGCATCATCGTCGACAGCGCGGTGGTCCTCGTCGAGGCGCTGATGGTGAAGCTCGCCATCGGCGAACACGACGCGATCCCGCATCATCATTCCTTCGCCTGGCGCATGCAGACGCTGCGCAAGACCGCGATCTCGCTCGGCAGTCCGATCCTCTTCTCCAAGGCGATCATCATCCTGGCGTTCCTGCCGATCTTCACTTTCCAGCGGGTGGAGGGAAAGATCTTCTCGCCGATGGCCTTCACGTTGTCGTTCGCGCTGGCGGCCGCGATCATCCTCACGCTCACGCTCGTGCCGGCCTTGCTGTCGTACGCGATGCGGTCCGGCAAGATGGTGGAGAAGCATAGCCGCGCTCTCGAGGCGACGCGGGCGGCCTACGGGCGTCTGCTCGAGCGGGTCTGGAGACACAAGGTCGCCGTGATCGGGGCGTCGCTGGGCGTGCTCGCACTGACCGTGGTCGGCGCCTCGCATCTCGGGAGCGAATTCCTGCCCAAGCTCGATGAGGGCAACCTCTGGCTGACGATCACGCTGCCGCCGTCGACGGCGCTGGATCGCACCAAGGAGATCGAACGCACGATCCGCGGTGTGCTGCGCGAATACCCGGAGGTCAACAACGTCATCAGCGCGGTGGGACGACCGGACGACGGGACCGACCCGAAGGGCCCGAACAACATGGAGATCATGGCGGATCTGAAGCCGCGCAGCGGATGGCGCTTCCCCTCGAAGGAGGCGCTGGTCGCGGACATGTCGAAGCGCATTCGCGCGATGCCCGGCATCCCGACCAATTTCTCGCAGGTCATCGAGGACAACGTGGAAGAGGCGCTCTCCGGCGTGAAGGGCGAGATCGCCGTGAAGATCTTCGGGCCGGACCTCGAGATCCTCGAAGACAAGGGTGAACAGGTCGCCTCGATTCTCGCCGGCATCCCGGGAAGTGCCGACGTGGCGGCGCTCAAGGTGGGCGGTGCGTCCGAGCTGGCGGTGGCGCTCGATCGGGAAAAGCTGGCGCGCTACGGATTGAACGTCGCGGATGTCAATCGCGCAGTGTCGGTGGCGCTCGGTGGCGCGGCGGTCAATGCCTTCTACGAGGGAGGACGCACGTTCGATGTCACGCTGCGCCTGGACAGTGCCTTCCGGCAGGCCGCCGACGACGTGGCGGAGCTGCCGATCGCGCTTCCCAACGGGGTCGACACGGTGCCTCTCGGCGCGTTGGCCACGGTCGAAGTGAAGCAGGGCGCCGCCCGTATCTCACGGGAGATGGGGGGGCGCAATGTCGCCGTGAAGGCGAACCTGCTCGGCCGCGATCAGGGCAGTTTCGTGGACGAGGCTCAACGCAAGGTGGCCGAGAAGGTCAGGCTGCCTCCCGGATACTCGATCACCTGGGGCGGGCAGTTCGAAAATCAGCGGCGGGCCGTGGCCCGGCTCCAGGTCATCGTGCCGCTGTCCGTGCTCGGCATCTTCCTGCTCCTTTTCTGGGCATTCCGTTCCCTCGGCACGGCACTCCTGGTGCTGGCCATGGTGCCGTTCACCCTGGTGGGCGGCATCGCGGGGCTTGCCCTGGCCGGACTGCATTTGTCGGTTTCGGCGGCGGTGGGCTTCATCGCCGTTGCCGGCATCTCCGTCCAGAACGGCGTGATCATGGTGGAGCGGTTCCTGGAAGGCATGCGTAACGGCGCATCGGTGGCCCAGGCCGTGGCCGAAGGCGCCGTGGAGCGGTTGCGTCCGGTCGTCATGACGGCGTTGATGGCTGGGCTGGGCCTGCTTCCTGCTGCACTGTCCCACGGGATCGGATCCGAGACCCAGCGCCCGTTCGCGGTGGTCATCGTGGGCGGGATCGTTTCGGCGACCGTCTTCACGTTGCTGTTGCTGCCGTTGTTCTTCCGGCTCGCGACCCGGGACATGTCCACGAACCCGGCGGGCGAGGTCGAACCGCAGACCGGGGCAACGCGTCAAGTAGGAGCTGAGAAGATCGTCGGAAGCCACTGAAGCAATGGAATTGTTGCCATGCAACAAGACAGGTGGCCCGCGCGTATGCGATAGTGCTTGAGTCCATGGACAGGCAGCCGTTAACAAGGGTTCGGCATGCCGTCTTCATGGCAAGCCGTGCCTGAATCGAGGAAACATGGGAATGCTCAAGGGTCTTGCTATCTTCGTATCGGCCGTCGCCGGATTTGTCATGGCGCACCCGGGGTGGGCGGCCTCGTCGTCCGAAGTCATGCCGCGGCTCGAGTCCAACGCCGCCATCGTCGTCGACCAGGAACAGGGGACGGCGCTGTTCGCCAAGAACGTCGACACCGTGACGCCCATCGCATCCATCACCAAGCTGATGACGGCTGTGGTGGTCCTGGAAGCCAAGTTGCCGCTGGATGAAGTCCTCGAGGTCTCCTACGAGGACATGGATTTCGTGAAAGGCACCCGTTCCCGACTGGGGATCGGCACGCGCCTGACGAGAGCCGAGATGCTGAAACTGGCATTGATGGCCTCGGAGAACCGTGCGGCGTCCGCGCTGGGCCGGAACTACCCCGGCGGCTTTCCGGCGTTCGTGGCCGCCATGAACCGCAAGGCACGGGAACTCGGCATGAGCAGTACCCGCTTCGTCGATTCGACCGGCCTCCATCCGGAGAACGTGTCGACGGCCGAAGACCTGGTGCGTCTGGTCGATGCCGGTTACCGGCATCCCCTCATCCGGGAGTTCACGACCTCCGAATCGCACTACGTCGCACTGGACAACAGCGCGCGCAGCCGCGTGCTCGCGTTCAACAATTCCAACGGCCTCGTGCGAAGCGGGGAGTGGGACATCGGCCTGTCGAAGACCGGGTACATCTCGGAGGCGGGACGCTGCCTCGTGATGCAGGCGCAGATCGGCGCGAAGCCCTACATCATCGTCCTGCTCGATTCGTGGGGAAAACTGTCGCGGATCGCGGACGCGAATCGTGTGAAGAGCTGGGTCGAGGGCAAGCTGGGCCTGCGCGACTATTCACCGACGCCGCGGTTCCGGCAGGCGTCCGTCCGGGTCAGCAAGACGATTCGCAGTCGCCACGAGAGCCGCCGGTTCCGCGTGCGCCGCGTCTGACGGAACCGCATGGCGGCTGCGGGGAAGCGACTATCGCGATCCCGGCGGCAACCAGCCGATGGCGCGCGAAATCGCGTCGGCGGCATCCTTGATGCGCGGCGCCCAGCTCCGGTTCAACCGGTGAGACGGTGCCGATACCGACAGCCCTGCCACCAGCTTTCCCTCGTCGTCGCGGATCCCCGCTCCCACGCACGACACGCCCGGTTCGGCCTCTTCGTTGTCGAAGGCGTAGCCCGTCTTCCGGATCTTCTCCAGCTCGCGTGCGAGCGCCGCCACGTCGCAGAACGTGTTCTGCGTGAAGCCGGGCAGGTGTGTTCTCAGCGCGTAGTGGCGGCACGATTCCGGGCCATCCTCCAGCAGGAAGATCTTTCCGACCGCGGTCACGTGCAGCGGTGCCCGGGCGCCGATCAGATGAGCCACCCGCATGGCCTGACGATCCGAGACCAGGCGTTCGACGTAGATCATCTCGTCCCCCTGGCGCACGGACAGGTTCACGGTCTCGTGGAACTCGTCGTGAAGCTGCTGCATCACCGGCAGGGCTTCCGCGCGCAGATCGATGCGGGAACGGACCAGATGCCCGAGTTCCATCAGCCGGATGCCCAGGCGGTACTGACCGGGTTCCACGCGATCGAGGATGCGGTGTTCGACCATCACCGAGAGGATGCGGTGTGCCGTCGACGTGTGGAGGCCGGTCGCGCTGGCCAGTCGCTTGAGGTTGAGCGGCTCCGGGCTTGTCGCCAGCACATCGACGAGATCCATCATCCGTCCAATCACCTGGATGGACGTTTTCGTACCACTGTCTTGGGACACGACTTGGCGGGAGAGGGGATCAACGAACGCCGGATTCTAGCCGGCATTTCCCGCACTGTGGAAATCGCATCGTGTGCTTGCCCGAGGTCAGCGTCTCCGCTCGGCGCGGGAGAAGCCGCATGCTATCATTTCCTATTCACTTAACATGTTGAAAAGCCTCGTCGTTGCACGTCTTGCAGCGCCTTGCCGGCAGCGGCGCTGTCGCGCAGTCAGCCCAATTCCGCCTTCTCCGAGTCTCCATGCCAACTGTTCCTGACATCACCGCGGTGAACCACCGCACGCCCCGGATCCGGTCTGTCGCTCCGACTCGGGCGGGTGCCCGATGAAGATCGGTCTGTTCGTCACCTGTCTCGTGGATCTGATGCGCCCGCGTATCGGCTTCGCGGCTCTGAAGCTGCTGGAATCCGCGGGCTGCGAGGTCGTGGTGCCGGCCACCCAGACCTGCTGCGGGCAGCCGGCCTACAACTCGGGCGAGCGGGCGAGCGCGCAGGATCTCGCCCGCAAGGTGCTCCGCGAGTTCGACGGCTGCGACTACGTCGTGGCGCCCTCGGGGTCCTGCGGCGGCATGATCCGCGCGCACTATCCCGAACTGCTGTCCGATTCGCCCGCCGATCGCGCCCTCGTCGAGCGATTGGCAGCCCGGACCTACGAGCTCACGGACTTCCTCGTCAGCGTGTTGAAGATCGATCGGGTGCCGGGCCGCTTCGACGGCACCGTGACGTATCACGACTCGTGTTCCGGTCTGCGCGAACTCGGCGTCAAGCGGCAGCCGCGCGAGCTGCTCGCCAAGGTCAGCGGTCTCAAGCTCCAGGAGATGTCCACGCCCGAGTACTGCTGCGGCTTCGGCGGCACGTTCGCCGTGAAGTTCGGTGAAATCTCGGCGCGCATCGCCGAGCGCAAGTGCGAGGACATCGAGAGCACCGCGGCCGATGCCGTGGTGCTCGGCGATCTCGGCTGCATGCTCAACATCGAAGGTCGTCTGCGCCGCCGGGGCGATACCCGGACGCGCGTGCTGCACGTGGCGGAGGTGCTGGCAGGCACCGACGCGACCGACTGACGTTCCCCACGAAACTCACCGGTTCTCCCATGACTCCGTCCCAGACACCCTCGACGCCCGCCGGTGGCCCGTACGCGTCGGTTGATTTCAAGCGGCGCGCGCACGACAGCCTCAACGACGCGAAGGTCCAGCGGGCCATGCGCAATTTCAATCTCGCGGGCATGCGGGCGCGCGTGCTCGGCGAGATCGACAACTTCGAGGATCTCCGCACCGCGGCGGCGGCGATCCGCGACCGGTCGCTCGCCGATCTCGACGTGTGGCTCGAACGTTTCGAGCGCGAGGCAACGCGTCGGGGCACGCACGTGCACTGGGCCGAAACCCACGAGGACATCAACCGTCTCGTCCTCGAGATCGCGAAGAAGACCGGCGTGCGCAAGGTCATCAAGTCGAAGTCGATGGTGAGCGAGGAAAGCCATCTCAACGACGCACTGGAGGGGGCCGGCCTCCAGGTGGTCGAGACCGACCTCGGCGAGTACATCATCCAGCTCGCCGGCGAGAAGCCGTCGCACATCATCGCGCCGGCCATCCACAAGACGAAGGACGATGTCGCGGACCTGTTCCACGAGCACCACAAGACGCCGCGCAAGACCGACACCGGCGAGCTCACGATGGAGGCGCGCAAGTTCCTGCGGGAGCACTTCCTGTCGGCGGACATGGGCATCTCGGGGGCGAACTTCCTGATCGCCGAGACCGGGTCGGTGTTCATCGTCACGAACGAGGGCAACGGCCGGATGACGACCACGATGCCGCGGGTCCACGTGGCGATCACCGGCATCGAGAAGGTCGTGCCGACGCTCGAGGACGTGTCCTGCCTGCTGCGCGTGCTGACACGTTCCGCGACGGGCCAGACCATCAGCAACTACGTGACCGTCGACACCGGACCGAAGCGGGCGGGCGACACCGACGGGCCGGAAGAGATGCACGTCATCATCGTCGATGCCGGGCGGTCGAAGCTGCTCGGCACCGACATGCAGGAAGCCCTCCGCTGCATCCGTTGCGGCGCATGCATGAACCACTGCCCCGTCTACCAGAGCATCGGCGGGCATGCGTACGGCTGGGTCTATCCCGGTCCGATCGGCTCGGTGCTCACGCCGAACTACATCGGCCTGCAGAATGCGCTCGACCTGCCCAATGCCGCCACGCTCTGCAACCAGTGCGGCGTGGTCTGCCCGGTCCGGATCCCGCTGCCCGATCTGATGCGCAAGCTGCGTGAGAAGCAGGCAGCGCGCGGATTGAAGCCCTGGCAGGAACGCTGGGGCCTGAAACTCTGGGCCTGGGCCGCACGTCGCCCCGGCGTCTATGCCTTCCTCACGCGCATCGCCGCCCGCATGGGCCGCAACTTGGGAGGCGCCGACGGCGCCATCCGTTCCCTGCCCGGCGGCGGCTGGACGCAGGGACGCGACATGCCGGCGCCGCAAGGCCGGACGTTCCGCGAAATGTACGCAGCACGCACCAAGAAGTGATAGTCGCGCCGGCCCCATCCCCGGCGCCGGGCGCAGGCACCCGCCCGCCGCGGGTCGTGTTTCTCGATCGGGCCATCTTTCCGTCCGCGGTGCGCCGGCCGCGCTTCGATCACATCTGGGCGGAGTGGCCGTCGACCGCGGAGAACGAGGTCGACGAGCGGATCGCCGGCGCCACCGTGGTCATCTCCAGCAAGATTCCGCTGCGGGGCGCCCTGCTGGCGCGTCACCCGTCCATCCGGATGATTGCCATTGCCGGGACCGGCACCGATGCCATCGATCTGCCCTATTGCCGGGAGCACGGCGTCGTCGCGAGCAACGTGCGCCACTACGCGCGCCATTCGGTGCCCGAGCATGCGATCTCGCTGATGCTCGCACTGCGTCGCAACCTGGTCGCGTACCGTGCGGATGTCGAGGCAGGCCGATGGTCAGACGCCCCCGCGTTCTGTCTGCTCACGCATCCGATCGGCGACCTCCATGGCAGCCGTCTCGGCATCGTGGGAGACGGCGTGCTCGGCCGCGGGGTCGCCGCCATCGCGCAGGCTTTCGGCATGGACGTCGTGTACGCGGAGCATCGCAGCGGCCGCACGGCCCACGGCACGTTCCTGCCGCTGGATGAACTGCTCGCCACGAGTGACGTCGTGTCGCTGCATTGCCCCTTGAACGATCGGACGCGCGGCTTGATGGGCGCACGGGAATTCGCCCGCATGAAGCCCTCGGCCCTGTTCATCAACACGGCGCGTGGGGGACTCGTCGACGAAGCGGCCCTCGTCGAGGCGCTGCGAAGCGGCCGTATTGCCGGCGCCGGGCTCGACGTCGTCTCCAGCGAGCCGCCGCGCGGCGGCAATCCCCTGATCGGTCTCGGCCTGCCGAACCTGATCGTGACGCCCCATGTGGCATGGGCGTCGACCGGTGCACTGGCCGCGATGGCCGAGCAACTCATCGAGAACATCGAACTCTGGGCGGCGGGCACACCGCGGCACCAGGTGGTCTGACCCCTTTCTTCCGAGGAATCGTCATGGGCGCCCGAGAGAACATCCTGAAACGAATTCGCACGGCACGCGGCGTCGGACCCGAACCGACGGCGGCCGAGCGCGAGAGTACCGAAGCCCGCATTCGCGAGCATCCCGTCGGGACGCGCCCCGGCATGGACTGGGAGACGGTGCCGCGGTTCCGCGAGCAGTGCATCCGGATGGCGAGCACCGTCGACGACGTGGCGCGGATCGAGGAGGTGCCGGCCGCCGTGGCGCGCTACCTCGTCGACAAGCAGCTGCCGCTGCGTGCCGCCGCGTGGCCGGAGATCGCCGCACTCGACTGGTCGGCCAGCGGGGTGGCGGTCGAGGGTCGTCCGTCGACCGGCGACGACCTCGTCGGCATCACCGGGGCCTATCTCGGCGTCGCGGAGACTGGCACGCTGATGTTCTGGTCCTCCCCCGAGACCTACCCCGCCACCAGCCTGTTGCCGGAGACGCACATCGCCGTGATCGCGGAGAGTCGCATCGTTCGCACCATGGAGGATGCCTGGCAGCAGGCCCGTACCGAACGCGGCGAACTGCCCCGCGCCGTGAACTTCGTTTCCGGTCCGTCGCGCACCGCCGATATCGAGGGTCAGCTGCAACTCGGTGCCCATGGTCCGTACCGCGTCCATGTCATCGTGGTGACCGGCCGCTGACGTCCGTGGCGGCACGCGTCCCGTTCCCCTCCGTTTGATCCGTGGCATGGATCCGCGGGACGAAACCGCGGTACCGTGCTGTCCATGTCCTCCACGCCTCCTTCGACTGAATCGTCGCCAGCCCCGGATGACCTCCCGTTCCACGCCCGGCCGGTCGACGAAGTCCTCCGGCATCTCGATTCCGGTCATCACGGTCTGACTCACGAGGCGGCGGCCGAGCGCCTCGCGCGCCACGGTCCCAACCGCCTCGAGACCCGCCCGCCTGCCGGGCTGCTCAAGCGGTTCGCGCTGCAGTTCCACAATGTGCTGGTCTATGTGCTGCTGGTGTCGGCCACGATCGTGCTGCTCCTGGGGCACGTCGTCGACGCGCTCGTCATCATCGGTGTCACCGTTATCAATGCCGTCATCGGCGTGATCCAGGAGGGGCGGGCCGAGCAGGCGCTTGCCGCGATCCGCGACATGCTGGCTCCGACGGCCAGCGTCATCCGGAGCGGACAGCGGCTCACGGTGGGCGCCGCAATGCTGGTCCCGGGGGCGGTCGTCCACATCGAGGCCGGCGATCGCGTGCCGGCCGACGCCCGGCTCGTCGAGTCCCACGGCCTGTCGGTGGACGAAGCCGCCCTCACGGGGGAATCGGTGCCCGTCGCGAAGCACCCGGATCCCGTCGCCCGGGAGGCCGTCCTCGCCGAGCGGACGTCCATGGTCCACGCGGGGACGCTCGTCACGCGCGGGCAGTCACGTGCGGTCATCGTCGCCACCGGCGCGCGCAGCGAGATCGGACGCGTCACCGGCCTGGTGGCGAACGTCGAAGCCCTCGAGACGCCGCTGACACGGAAGCTCGCCTCGTTCGGGAGCCGGCTCACTTGCGTCATCGGTGCGCTCTCGATCGCCGTGCTCGCGGTGGGCTGGCGGCGCGGGCTCGACGTCGGCGAGACCTTCCTGGCCGTCGTGGGGCTTGCGGTGGCGGCCATTCCGGAGGGCCTGCCGGCCATCCTGACCATCGCCCTCGCCATCGGCGTGCGCCGGATGGCAGCCCGCAATGCCATCGTGCGCCGTCTGCCCAGTGTCGAGACACTCGGTTCCGTCACCATCATCTGCACCGACAAGACCGGCACGCTCACGCGCAACGAGATGAGCGTGGCGCGCGCCTTCACGACGGCGGGAGCGTTCCGCATCCAGGGGGCGGGCTATGCCCCCGTGGGACGGGTCATCGACGAGGTCACGGGTGACGTCGTTCGGGGCTCCTCGGCGCTGGATGCTCTTGCCCGCGCGGCCTGCCTCTGCAACGACGCGCAACTTGCGGAGATCGACGGGTCGGAATGGGTCGTCGCGGGCGATCCCATGGAGGGAGCGCTGCTCGCCTTCGCGGGCCGCACGGGGGCGGATTCCGATGGACTGCGGCGCCTTCACCCGCGCACCGGCGTCGTGCCCTTCGACGCGCGGGATCGATTGATGATCACGGTGCACCGTCCGGCGGAGGGCCGCGCCGTCGCGCTGCTGAAGGGGGCCCCTGAAGCCGTGCTCGCACGCTGCGACGCCGATGCGCAGACCGAAGCTCACTGGGCAAGGCAGACCCGGATCCTCGCCGCCGAGGGCATGCGCGTGCTCGCACTCGCCGAGCAGGTGTTCGACGAGGGCGCGACGGGCGATCCCGACCTCGCACACGGGTTTCGCCTGCTCGGACTGGTGGGCCTGATCGATCCGCCCCGCGAGGAGGCCATCGCCGCCGTCGCGCAATGTCATGCGGCCGGCATCCGGGTGAAGATGATCACGGGCGATCACCCTGCGACGGCACGCGCCATCGCGGCGCAGATCGGGCTGTCGCCCGAGCGGGTCCTGGAGGGGCGGGACCTGCAGACCCGGTCGCCGGCGGAACTCGCCGGCCTGGTGCTGGAGACGGATGTGTTCTCCCGTGCGAGTCCGGAAGACAAGCTGGTGATCGTCGAGGCCCTGCAGGCACAGGGTCAGGTCGTGTCCATGACCGGCGACGGCGTGAACGATGCCCCGGCATTGAAGCGCGCCGATGTCGGCGTCGCGATGGGACGGAAGGGCACCGAGGCCGCGAAGGAGGCGGCCGCCGTCGTCCTGGCCGACGACAATTTCGCGTCGATCGCGCATGCGGTGGAGGAAGGCCGGACGGTGTACGACAACGTCCGCAAGGCGATCCTCTACATCCTGCCCACCAATGGTGCCGAGGCCGCCGCCATGGTGCTGGCGATTCTCCTGGCGCTGCCGCTGCCGATCTCCGCCGTGCAGATCCTGTGGGTCAACATGGTGACGGAGGTGACGCTCTCCATCGTGATCGCCTTCGATCCGACCGAGCCGGGCGTGATGCGTCGCCGGCCCCGAGACCCGGCCGAGCCGCTGCTGTCCCGATTTCTCGCCTGGCGGACCCTGCTGGTCGTCGCGATCGTCACGGCCTGCCTGATGGGCATGTTCGACTGGACCCTGGACCGGACCGGGAGCGAGGCCGCGGCGCGGACGGCCGCGGTCAACACGCTCGTGGCCGCCGAGATCTTCTATCTGTTCAACATGCGCTTCATCGATGCGTCGTCGATGACGCGCGAGGCGTGGTTCGGCAACGCGTTCGCCTTGCCGGCGGTGGCCATCCTCTGTGTGATGCAGGCCATGTTCACGTATGTGCCGGTGATGCAGAATCTCTTCGGGACGGCAAGCCTCGATGCCGCCGCCTGGATCGGCTCGGTTGCCTCGGGACTCGCACTGTTCGGCATCGTCGAAATCGAGAAGGGGCTGCGCCGAGGCGCGCGGCACCGCTCCGGATGACCGGGCGACAGGCCGGAAGACAAGAGGGAACACGGACATGAAGAGCACCGACACGGGAAGATTCGAGGTGACCGAGGAGTTCTCGGCCTTGTGGCGGGAGGTCATGGCCCGGACGCCGCGCGCCGTCAGGGAGAAGGTCGCGGCGCAGGGGGATACGTCGGCTGTTGCCCTGGCCGACGCGTTCTACAGCCACATGCTGGAGCACGAGCGCGCGAAAGTGTTCCTGGACAACGAAATGGTGGACAAGCGGCTGCGCGCGTCCATGGCGCGCTGGGTGCGGCAGCTCTTCGCCACGCTCGACGAACACCAGATTCCCGGCACCATCGCGCAGCAGTTGCTCGTCGGCGCCGTGCATGCCCGCATCAACCTGCCCGCCGATCTGATGCAGGTCGGCTTCCATGTGGTTGCCCGCGAGTTGCGAACGCGGTGTGCCGCGGATTTTCCCGGCCCGGACGAACGATTCGTCGCCATGGCATATCTGATGGACGTGTTCCACATCACCGACAGCCTGATGCTCGCGTCCTTCGTCCGGGACATCCAGGCACGGGCGCGGAAGGAGGAGGCCTACCGGCTCATCTCGATGGAGCACGACGTCGCGCTGGAGCGGGAGCGGCAACGGGCCGCGCTTTCCGAATGGGTCAATCAGTTCCTGATGTCCATCCGCTTCAAGTCCCGGGCGGGTGCCGCCGGGCTGCTGGGCAAGTCCGAATTCGGTCTCTGGATGAAGCACAAGGCGCCGATGTTCTTCGAAGGTGTCCCGGATATCGAGCACGTGTTCGACGTGATGCGCACGGTCGACGAGGTCTACGTGCCGCAGCTCGTCGCTTCCGGCGTGGACGACGAGGCCGCCGACCGCCTGGTGACCGAACTGGAGCGCAGGATCGAGTTCATCCGGTACCTGGTCAACGATCTGTTCGCGCGCCTGAACAAGATCGTCCTCGGGCGCGATACCGTCACCCGGCTGCTGAACCAGCGCTATCTGCCCACGATCCTCAGCCAGGAGATCGCCTCGCACGCCGATGCCCGCCAGTCGTTCTCCGTCGTACTGATCCGTGTCGATGCGATCCATCGTGTCGTGCCGGCGGCCGAGCCCGAAGGGCGCGACCGCCTCTATCAGCAGATCGCCACCACCGTCGTCGATTCCATCCGCGCCGGCGACCACACCTTCCGTTACGGGGAAGACGAGTTTCTCGTCGTCCAGGTCGAATCCGACCTCCGCCGCGCCGCGGCGCTGGCCGACGACATCCGGCTGAGCATCCGCATGATGGAGTTCCATCTGACGTCGCGGACCGCCCGCGGGCTCACGGTCAGCATCGGCGTCGCCCAGTTCGACGGACATCCCGACTACCACTATCTGCTGCGACGGGTCGAGACGGCAGCGGACCACGCCAGCCGGGACGGAGGCGATCGCGTCGTGACGAACTGAGTGACCGGGCCATCGTGCCGGACGCTCAGCGGATGCGCAGGAAGGCCTCGGCGTTCCGATAGGCGATGGCTTCCGCGATCGGGGTCGGCAACTGCGTCAGCCAGCCGCGGTAGACGGCGATGATCTCGAGGTAGTCGTCCCAGCGGGCATCGATCCAGGTGTCGCTGCCGATCACGAACCGGTCCGGAAAGGCCAGGAACAGATCGCGCCACTCGGTCGTCAGGTGACCGGAGGCGTCCGTGATGCCGCTCCGATACGACAGCTCGGCCCGCAGCATCGGATGCCGGCGCAGCCGTTCGGCGACCGCGGCGATGGGCGTCCCGAACCCGGTGTGCGCCCACAGGATCCGGGTGCCCGGGGCCTGCGCGAGCAGGTGATCCAGCGCCTCGATGTCGCAGTGGGCGAACAGTGCGAGTCCATGACCGACCGCGAACGCCACGACCTCGTGAACGACCTCCGTGGTCGCGCCGCGGCCGAACACGTGGAATTCGCCGATCCCGGCATAGCGGGCGCGCGGGAACTCCCGGGCGATGAACGGCGGGATCGTGGGGTCGTCGAACCACGTCTGCACGTCGGTGCGGTGCCGATACGGGCGCAGGAACGGGACGACGGCGAGTCCTTCCGCGCCGGCCGACACCAGCGCCCGCGTGCCGTCATTGGGGCGACTGTTCGCCAGGATCCCCCGGACGCCCGCCCGCCGGAACAGGGCGAGCACTTCAGGCAGCGGCAGCCTGGGGTCGGGTTCCCAGTTGTAGTGCAGGTGCGCATCGAAGATCGGCAGCGGCTCATCGGCGGCGACGGCACGCATCGACAGCAACGCGACCACCAGGAGCAGGCACACTGCGCGGACGAAGCGGTTCATGCACGGTCTCCTCGTATCGACAGCCACGCCGGCGTCCGGATGCCCGGGGAAGGACGGATCGAGTCGCGCGGTCGCGACGCAGGTTCCGCAGGCGGACGGCGCGACGGTCCGGCCCGCCCGCAGCTCGACCCGCGCGGGGCGCCGGCGGATCCGTTCAGCCGCATTCACGTACTTGCGGTGCGCCGGTGCGACCCCACCCGGTCGATGTTACGGCAATGCCGGCGGCGGCGACCGGTCTCCTCCCCCGCCGGGGCGACTCGCGACGACGCGGAGGTTGCGATTAGAATCGGCCGCTCCCTTGACCTCTTCCCGTCCTGCCGACCCGATGAAGCCCCGCGTGCTCGTATCCCGTGAAGTCTTTGACGAAACCCTCGACCTGCTCGCACCGCATTTCGAGGTGGAATCCAATCAGGCGGATGTGCGCTATTCGCCGGACGAACTCGCCGCCCGGCTGGCCGGAAAGCAGGGCGGGGTGATCTCCACATCGGACCGGATCGACGGCGCGCTCCTCGACCGCTGTCCGGATCTCAAGGTCGTCGCCAACGTGGGCGTCGGCTACAACAACATCGACGTGGCAGCCTGCACGGCCCGCGGCATCATGGTCACGAACACGCCGGGCGTGCTCACCGACAGCGTGGCCGACTACGGCTTCGGTCTGGTGATCGCCTGCTGCCGGCGGATGGGTGAGGCCGAACGCTATCTGCGCGCCGGGGAATGGAAGGGCAACTACCTCAAGCAGACGCTCGGCATGGATGTCCATGGCGCCACACTGGGCATCATCGGCATGGGGCGCATCGGTCAGGCGCTGGCGCGGCGGGCCCAGGGATTCGACATGACGATCCTCTACCACAACCGCACCCGCCTCTCGCCGGAGCAGGAGGCCGCGTCGCGCGCGCAGTACCGATCCAAGGACGACCTGCTGCGCCAAGCCGACATCGTCGTGCTCCTGATGCCCTACTCCGCCGAGACGCATCACCTGATCGGCGCTCGCGAACTCGGGCTGATGAAGCGCACGGCGGTGCTCGTCAACGTGGCGCGGGGCGGGATCGTCGATGACGCAGCGCTGGTGGATGCCCTGCGCGAGCGGAAGATCCGGGCTGCCGCACTGGACGTCTACGAGAACGAACCGGACTTCAATCCGGCCCTGCTCGAGCTGCCGAATGCGCTGCTGTCGCCCCATATCGCCTCGGCGTCCGAGCCCACGCGCAAGGCGATGGCGAACACGGCCGCGCGCAACTGCATCGCGGCGCTCACGACTGGCGAGCCGCCCAATCTGGTCAATCCGGACGCGCGCCGGAAGTAGGCGTGCAAGGTCGCAGGAACGAGACACGGAAACGGCATTGCGGCACGGCGCCCCGAAGGGCGGGCGCCGGTCGACGGGAGATTCCATGAAGCCACCCTTCGCACTCGGCCTCCGCGAGGCCGCCGCGGCGATCACGACGGGGACGCTGTCGTCCGTCGATCTGGTCGCGAGCTGTCTTGATCGGATCCGACTGTGGGAATCGCGGGTCCAGGCCTGGGTCCATCTGGACGAAGCCGGCGCGCTCCGCGCGGCGCGGGCGGCCGACAGGCGACGCGGGGCGCAATCTTCCCGGGTGGATGCGCTCCCCGGCATTCCCGTCGGGATCAAGGACATCATCGACGTCGCGGGCATGCCGACGCGCATGGGGTCACCGATCTATGCCGATCACTGGCCGCGCGCTTCGGCGCGTCTCGTCGAGCGGCTCGCACGGTCGGGGGCGATCCCGCTGGGCAAGGCCGTCACGACCGAGTTCGCCTTCATGGCGCCGTCGAGAACGCGCAATCCGTGGAATGCCGCGCATACGCCCGGCGGGTCCTCCAGCGGGTCGGCGGCGGCCGTCGCCTGCGGGATGGTGCCCGCTGCGCTCGGCACCCAGACCAACGGTTCGGTCATCCGGCCGGCGGCCTTCTGCGGCGTGGTCGGCTACAAACCCGGCAAGGGACGCATCTCCATCGAGGGCGTGCTGCCTTTCTCCACGACGCTCGATCAGCCGGGAGTGTTCGCGCGGAGTGTGAGCGACGCCGCGCTGCTCGCCTCGTGGATCACCGATCAGGCGAGCGTCATCAGCCACGACATCGCCGTCGCGAAGACGGCGCCGTGCCTGTACGCCGTGCGATCGCCGGTCTGGGACCGTACCGAGCCCGCGCAGCGTCAGCGGTTCGATGCGGACATCGCCGCCTTGCGGGCCGGGGGGGCCGATGTGCGGGAGCGCGAACTGCCCCCGGCGTTTGCCGATGCGCATCGGGTGCATCGCACGATCATGCTCGCCGAGGCGGCACGGGCCGCCCATGCGATCCGTCTGCGGCATCGCGACGGCATCAGCGAAACCCTGAACCGCGCGCTCGACGAAGGGGAGGGCATCCGCGATGCGACCTACCAGGAAGCACTCGACGCGCGCAGTCGCCTGATCGAAGCCTTCACCGCATTCGTCGACGACGGTCGCGCCGCGGTCATCACGCCCCCGGCCGCCGGCGAAGCGCCGCAAGGGCTGGAGGCCACCGGCGATCCTGCGTTCTGCACGATCTGGACACTGCTGGGGACGCCCGCGATCACGATTCCCACCGGTCTCGGTCCGCGCGGCCTCCCGCTCGGTCTCCAGATCGTGGCCCGACCGCTCGAGTCGAACTATCTGCTGGCCGTGGCGGCGTGGTGCGAACGTCACCTTCCGTTCGCGGGCTTGATTCCGGGCGAGTGAGCTCCTCCGCCTCCGCGGCGACACGGCAAGCCGTCGCCACGCTCTCGCGGCATCCCGATTCGCCGGCAATGGGCGTCGATGCCGTCGACGCGATGCTCGCGTGGCGACCGGGCGGCGCATGGTCGATCTCGTACGTGGTGCGTGGTGCGATCGACCGCCTGCGCATTCCCGAACGCGCCGGACCGGCATCTCGTCGCGACGGCCTCTGGCAGCACACCTGCTTCGAACTCTTCGTCGGCAACGAACGCGATGCGTCCTATCGCGAATACAACTTCGCGCCCTCGGGTGACTGGGCCGCGTACGCGTTCTGCCGCTATCGCGAACGCACGGCTTGGGACGACGACGGCGCCGAGCCGGACATCCGGACGGTCATCGCCGACGGGCGCCTTGAACAGCAGGTGTTGCTCCCGGCGAATGCCCTGCCGGTCGCGAGCCCGGGCGAGCGGCTCGTCGTGGGCGTGACCGCCGTGATCGAATCCGTCGATGGCCGCCTGGCCTACTGGGCGCTCTCGCATGTCCCGGGCAAGCCCGATTTCCATCGCGCCGGCACGTTCGCGCTGCCCCTGATCTCTCCCTGACCCCCTTCTCCCGCCGAGGTCCCTTGGAATTCGGAATCGATCGACTCATCGCGGATCCACACCTGCGCAGGCCGCTGAAAGGCCGACGCGTGGCGCTGCTCGCTCATCCCGCCTCGGTGACGGCGACCCTCGAACACGCGCTCGATGCCCTCGGCAGCCTCGGGGACCTGACGCTCTCCGCGGCGTTCGGACCGCAGCACGGCCTGCGCGGCGACAAGCAGGACAACATGGTCGAGTCGGCGGACTTCGTCGATCCGGTGCTCGGCATCCCGGTGTTCAGCCTCTACGGGAAGGTCCGGCGTCCGACCGACGCGATGATGGACACCTTCGACGTGCTGCTCGTGGACCTGCAGGATCTCGGCTGTCGCATCTACACCTTCATCACCACGTTGCGCTACGTGCTCGAAGCGGCTGCACGACATTCGAAGGCGGTGTGGGTGCTGGATCGACCGAACCCGGCCGGTCGCCCCGTCGAGGGCTTTCTGCTCGAATCCGGCTGGGAGAGCTTCGTCGGCGCCGGACCGTTGCCGATGCGCCACGGCCTGACGATGGGCGAACTCGGACACTGGTTCATCGCGGCGTTGAGGCTCGACGTCGAGTACCGCGTGATCCGCATGACGGGGTGGACGCCGGGCGCAGGTCCGGGCTTCGGCTGGCCCCTGGGAGAGCGCGCCTGGGTGAATCCGAGTCCGAATGCCCCCAATCTCTGGATGGCGCGCGCCTACGCAGGCACCGTCATGCTCGAGGGCACCACGTTGTCCGAGGGCCGCGGCACCACGCGGCCGCTGGAATTGTTCGGCGCGCCCATGCTGGAATCGCGCGCCGTGCTCGCGACCATGCGATCCCTGGCGCCGACGTGGCTGCACGGATGCCGGCTGCGCGAATGCTGGTTCGAGCCGACGTTTCACAAGCACGTCGGGCAGCTGTGCGCGGGGCTGCAGATCCACGTCGAGGACGGCGCCTACGATCACGGGAACTTCCGACCCTGGCGACTGATGGCCCTGGCGTTCAAGGCGATTCGGCAACGGCATCCCGGCCTGCAACTCTGGCGCGATTTCGCCTACGAGTACGAACACGACCGCCGTGCCATCGATCTCATCAACGGCGGCGAGCGCTTGCGCCGGTGGGTGGACGATCCGGCGGCGACGGCCGAGGATCTGGACGGACCGGCGGCGCGGGACGAAGATGCGTGGCGCGACGAACGGGCGCCTCATCTCCTCTATCCGTGACGCGTCGGGCGGCGTCGTCGGGTACCCCGGGGACGGGCGAGGCTGCCACCCTTTCCGTTCAGCTGCACCGAGGCCGCCAGGAGGTCCGCAATCATGCATTCCGGAATCGCCCGCTGTCGTGACGAGACGCGCGTGCCGACGGCCGCATCCCCCATTCGGGCGACCCCGTTGCCATGAGCGGACACGCGCCGGTCCCGCTGTTCGGGATGCCCTGGACCCGGGGCATGACCGTCGACCAGCGCTTCGACCTCTATGCGCGTTACCTGGACATGGCGCGGATCTGGCAGGACAACGCCGTGGCCGCCCGCCAGGATCTCCTGGCCGGACGGAAGGTCGTCATCGCCCTGCGCCAGCCGACGTCGACGGCCTCGAACAAGGGTCGAGGCGTGTACGACGATCGCATCGTGATCCTGCAGAAGACCCGCGATGGCCAGAAGCGAGTGATGGAGTTCCCGGCCAACACCGAACCGTCCGCGCAGTACGACGCCGGTGCCGGGCAGGCGCGCTTTCCGGCCCTCGCGGGCGTCACGCTGAAGAAGGCGGACGGTCGCGACGTCAATCGCGACGGGGTGCGCGATCTGGGTCGGCTGCGACCCGGCATCTACCGCTTCGTCAACAATCCCAGCAAGAGCCCGATCTTCCTCGGTTCCTTCAACGTGGATCCGAAGAGCATGCGTTCCAGCGGACGTCGCTCGGTCGAGCGGGACATCCGGCATTCGGGACGGTTCGACGCCGGCGCTGCGGGTCAGGACCGCATCAATGCATCGTTCCTGATCCACAAGGGCGGCAGCGACAACACGTGGTCGGCCGGTTGCCAGACCATTCCGCAGGTCGCCAAGGCGAACGCCGGTTACCTCCCGGAGCGCAAGCCCTGGGCGACGTTCACGGCGACGATGCGGCCGCAGAGAGGGCGTTCTACTATGTGCTCGTCGATGTCTCGCGACCGGCGTTCTAGCGGCATGGGCGCGAACCGTCTTTCGCGATGGCCGGGGCGGTGGGGGGGCCTGTCTCCTGGCCGTGAGCAGCATGGCGGCAGCCTCCGCGACGGATCCGGCCGACGCGCTCTTGGTCTTCAGGCAACTGCCCGACAAGGCGTGTCTTCCTTCCGTCAAGGCGCGGGCGAAAGCGGTCGAGGGGCGGGATTTCTATCGCTTCCGCAACGGACTGCAGTTCACGCCGCGCCGTCCCTACGAAGGGCGAATGCAGGACCTGGCCATGTTCGCCAAGACCACCGGAGGCACGGTCGTCTTCGTCAGCTGCGCGCCGCGGGATCCGGTGTTCGTCTTCGAACGCGACGGCGCAGCCTGGGTCGATCGGACGCGCGACTACCTGCCCGAGGCGGCGAGACACTCGCGATTCCATCCGCGGTTGCATCCTCAGTACCAGTACCAGCCGGACGACGGCACCATCACGGTCAACGACGCGCTGGCGCCGTCGGATTTCGGCAAGTCGACCGACGGCATCATCGGCGTCAGCCACCGGTTGCGATGGAACGGTGCGACGTTCGACCGCTCCCCGGAAGAGGTCGAGCGCTGATCCCCCCGATCCGGGCGTCGGGATGTCGGGGCCGCTTGTCCGGCACGGTACTCGTGCATCGGGGTCATGTCTTGTATTTTGATCCCGCCGGGCCTACCCTGCGCGCATGGCACGTCCGCTCCGCATCGAGTTTCCCGGCGCCGTCTACCACGTCACCTCCCGGGGCGACGCCGGCGCCGACGTGTTCCTCGACGACGAGGACCGGCAGGCGTTCCTCGATGTGCTGGCGCATGCGGTGGAACGCTTCGGCTGGCTGTGCCACGCCTACTGCCTCATGGACGATCACTATCACCTGCTCATCGAGACGCCGCAGCCGAATCTCTCGCGCGGCATGCGGCAACTGAACGGCATCTACACCCAGCGGTTCAATCGCCGGCACGGCCGGGCCGGACAGCTGTTCCGCGGGAGATTCAAGGCGATCCTGGTCGACCGCGACAACTACCTGCTGGCGCTCGTACGCCACGTGGTGCTCAACCCGGTGCGCGTCCGGATATCGAGGAGGCCGGACACCTATGCGTGGTCGAGCTATCGCGCGATGACCGGTTCCGTGCCCGTCCCCGCATTCCTGACGACGGACGGGGTGCTGTTGCATTTCGGCAAGGAGCGCGCGCGCGCGCGGCGCCGGTTCGCGGAATTCGTGGCGGCCGGTATCGGTCTCCCCGGTCTCTGGGAACGCCTGCGGGCGCAGGTGCTGCTCGGGGATGACGAGTTCGTGGCCGTCCACGCGACGCGCCTGCGGGAAACGCCGAAGACACGTCGGCGTCGTCAGCGCGCCGCCGGCCGGCCGGCGCTGTCGACGCTGCTGCCGCTGCGCCGGACGATGACGACGCTCGCGGAGCGGAACGCCGCAGTACATGCGGCGCACGTGTCGTACGGCTACACGCTGTCGCAGATCGCGTCCCATCTCGATCTGCACTACTCGACCATCAGCCGGATCGCGGCAGCATTCGAGCGGGCACGTCGGGTGCCGCCCGGTTCTCCGACGAAGCGGTCGGGGGCAGCAGGCGGATCACGCCGCGGCTGACACGACGGGCGAGGGTCGTCTCCGAATCGATGCTCTCCTCGAAACTGACGATCTCGTAGCCGCCGGCGCCATTGTCGTCGGCGAACTTCCGGGCGTGGCGCCGGAACAGGGCCTGGGATTCGCCGTCGCCGCCGGTCGTGAAACGCTTCTGGCGCAGCGCGATCTCGATCCGGCTGGTGTCGAGGCGCGATGCCTTGACCTCCCAGTTCGGGGCCAGCGGGTCGACGATGAAGTACGCCGCGGTGCCCAGCAGGGCCGCGCCCACGAGACCCTCCACCGGAGGCTGGAAGCGGCTCGAGATCAGCAGCGGGTTGTCGGGCAGCAGGCGGGTGCCGGCACACCCGGTCAGCAGGACGGCAAGCAGGGGCAGGGTGAGCGTTCGTGTGCGCATTCGAGGTCTCCTCCGGAGTGGGGTGGGGCCCGAGGCGGGATAACGGTTCGATTGCGGGGAGCTTGAGTGCGTTTCGACAGGAATTCCATCGGCATGGCCGCCGTCTACCCGATCGGCATGGCGCCGGCCGCACGGGGCGGACGGCCATGACGGGGTCGTGGATGCCGCTCGTGATCCTGGGGTTGCCGCTTGCCGGCGCAGGTCTGCCCGCGCTGGCGGAGCGCAATGCCAGCCATACGCGGGTCGTGGCCTTGGCCATCGTGCCGGTCGTCTGCGCGCTGGCCTGCCTCGCCTGGGCCGGCACCGCCGTATTCGACGGGCAGGTTCCGCACTTCCGGGTCTCCTGGATCGGGTCGCTCGACCTCGCGATCTCGTTGCGTCTCGACGGGCTGTCGCTGCTCTTCGCCGGCCTCATCCTCGGGATCGGCATCCTGGTGCTGCTGTATGCGCGCTACTACCTCGGACCCGACGAACCCTTCCGGCGCTTCTGCGTCCTGCTGTTGCTGTTCATGGGCGCGATGACAGGCATCGCGCTATCCGACGATCTGCTGCTCCTCGTGCTGTTCTGGGAATCGACGAGTCTTGCGTCCTTCCTGCTCGTCGGCTTCCGGCACCATCGGCCCGACGCCCGGGCCGGGGCGCGCATGGCGCTGACCGTCACGGGATTGGGCGGGTTGTCGTTGCTGGCGGGCGTCATGCTGCTGCATGAAATCACCGGGACCTCTGCAATCTCCGAACTCAATGCGATGGGGACGCAGGTACGGGCGGATTCGCGCTACGGCGCGGCCCTGGCGCTCGTCCTGCTGGGGGCCTTCACGAAGTCCGCACAGGTCCCGTTCCACTTCTGGCTCCCCGGCGCCATGGCGGCACCGACTCCGGTGTCCGCCTACCTGCATTCGGCCACGATGGTGAAGGCCGGCGTCTTCCTGCTGGCCCGGCTCTATCCGGCCCTGGCCGGCAGTGACGCCTGGTTCTATGCCGTCGGCGGAACGGGACTCGCGACGCTGGTCTTCGCGGCCTGGCAGGCGCTGTTCCGTCATGACGTGAAGAGCCTGCTCGCGTACTCGACGATCAGCCACCTCGGCCTGCTGATGCTCCTGCTGGGGCTCAATTCGCCGCTCGCCGCGGTGGCGGCGGTCTTCCACGTCATCAACCATGCGACCTTCAAGGCGTCGTTGTTCATGGCGGCCGGCATCATCGATCACGAGACGGGTACCCGGGACATGCGACGCATCAACGGGCTCTGGCGTCACATGCCCGCCACCGCATGGCTGGCCACGGTCGCGGCGGGCGCCATGGCGGGTATCCCGTTCCTGAACGGTTTCCTCTCCAAGGAGATGCTGTTCGCCGAGACGCTGTCGCTCGGCCATCCCGGCATGCTGAGCTTCGCGGTGCCCGCGGTCGTGACGCTGGCCGGCGTCTTCGGCGTCGCCTACTCGACCCGCTTCGTGCACGACGTGTTCTTCAACGGCGAGCCGATCGGATTGGACCGGACGCCGCACGACCCGCCGCGCTGGATGCGTGTCCCCGTCGAAGTGCTGGTGGTGCTGTGCATTCTCGTGGGAGTGGCGCCTGCCGTCACCGTCGGTCCGATCCTCGACGTCGCCGCGCGCGGACTGCTCGGTGCGCAGCCGCCCGGGTACAGCCTGGCGATATGGCACGGCTTCACTGCGCCCCTCGCGATGAGTGTCGTGGCTTTTGCCGGCGGCGGTGCCCTGTACTTCTGGCTGCAGAAGCGCCGGAACCTGCACGGCCACGTGGCCGGGACGTGGACCGGTCATCGGGCATTCGAATGGACACTCGGCGTGACGGTGCGGGGCGCCGCGATCGTATTGCGCCTCGCGACGACCCCGGGGTTGCGGGCGCAGGTGAGCGTGCTCCTCGCGTTCGCCCTGGCAGCGGCAATCGGGCCGTTCGTGACGGCGTCGTGGAACGTTCGCGTGTCCGTGTACACGCCGATCAACGGGATCCTGGCGGCCGGATGCATCGTCCTCGTCGTCGCGGCAGCCGCGACCGTTGTTCTGCACCGGGAGCGTCTTGCGGCCCTCATTCTCGTCAGTGCGGTGGGGCTGATGATCGCCGGAACGTTCGCGTATGCGTCGGCGCCGGATCTCGCGTTGACGCAGCTCGTCGTGGAGGCCGCGACGGTGCTGCTGATGCTGTCGGCCCTCCCGCACCTTTCCTCGACGCCCGACCGCGAGCCTTCGAGAGCGCGCCGATTGTGCGACGGCGCGATCGCCGCCGCCGTCGGGCTCGCGCTGGCCACGGCGGCATGGTGGATGATGACGCGCGGCGGGACGTCGATTTCCTCGGCGCTTGCGGCACTGGCGGTGCCGGGCGGCGGCGGTACCAACGTGGTGAACGTGATCCTCGTCGACTTCCGCGGCTTCGACACTTTCGGCGAGATCACGGTCCTCGTGATCGGTGCCCTGGGCATATCGGCCATGCTGTCCCGATTCCTGGAACGGGACGGCCGTGCCGCCGCCCCGTCCTGGCTGCCGGTGCTGCTCGCGCACCTCCTCGTGCCCTTGTCGTTCGTGCTGGCGCTGCACCTCTTTCTCCGCGGACATCAGCTGCCGGGCGGCGGTTTCGTCGCGGGGCTCGTCGTGGGCGGTGCCTTGGTCTTCGGAGCGCAGAATGCTCCGGCGGTCGCGCGCGTCGTCGATCGCATCGATGCGAGTCGGCTCAGCGCGATCGGACTCGTGATCGCGTCCGTGACCGGTCTGGGTGCCTGGGGGTTCGGGCGGCCGTTCCTCACCAGCGCACACGGCGAGGCAGGGCTGGGCGTGTTCGGAACGCTGCATTGGGCCAGTGCCGCGCTGTTCGATCTCGGCGTCAGTCTGGTCGTGGCGGGGATCGTCCTCGGCGTCCTGACCGCGATGGACCGGCTCGCGCCGGAAACGGTCTGATGGAACTCGTCATCGCCCTGGCCATCGGCGCCCTTGGCTCGACGGGCGTGTATCTGCTGCTCCGCGGACGTACCTTCTCCCTGGTGCTCGGACTGTCGCTCCTCTCCTACGCCGTCAACCTGTTCCTGTTCGCCGCCGGCGGCGTTCGATTCGGGCAGCCGCCCATCGTCGGCGCCAGCGTCGCGATGACCGACCCGCTGCCGCAGGCGCTGGTGCTCACGGCGATCGTCATCGGCTTTGGCATGACGGCGTTTCTCGTCGTGCTCGCCATCGGTCTGCGACGCGAGACCGGGACCGACCATGTCGACGGCCGAGGGGGCGAGTCGCCATGACGCACGCGCCTGCATTGCCGTTTCTCCTCCCGGCGCTGACGGGCTGCGCGCTCCTGTTCCTGGATGGGCGGATCGCGCATCAGCGCGCCGTCTCGCTCGCGTCGTCCTTTGCACAGTTGCTCCTGGGCGCGTGGCTCGCGTGGAACGTGCGCGACGGCGGGATCCTGAGCTACGCGTTCGGGAACTGGCCGTCGCACCTCGGCATCGTCTTCGTCGTCGATCCGTTGTCCGTCACCCTGATCTGCCTCACGGCCATCGTGGCGGTGCCGGCCCTGTGGCACGCCACCCACGGATGGGACGGGCGCGGTCGGCACTTCCATGCCCTGTTCCACTTCCAGTGGATGGGACTCGCCGGCGCCTTCCTCGCAGGGGATCTGTTCAATCTGTTCGTCTGCTTCGAATTGATGCTGATCGCGTCGTATGCGCTGCTCGTCCACGGGGGCGGTCCGGCGCGATTCCAGGCCGGACTTCGGTACGTCGTGCTCAACCTCGTGGGTTCGGCGCTGTTCCTCGTCGCGGTGGGTCTGCTGTATCGCGTGGCCGGCACGCTCAACCTCGCGGACCTCGGGGTGGCGCTCGCTGCCGCGGGTCCCGACGATGCGCCCTGGATCCGTGCGGGCGGGCTGCTGCTCACGGTCGTGTTCCTGCTGAAGGGGGCACTGCTGCCGCTGTCGCTGTGGTTGCCGGGAACGTACTTGAGCGCTGCGGCCCCCGTGGCAGCGATCTTCGCAGTCGTCACCAAGGTCGGTGCCTACGCGGTGTTGCGGGTGACGCCGGTCGCCTTCGGAGGCACGGACGTCGCGCCGATGATCGCGGACATCGTCTGGCCGCTGGCAATCGCCACGGTGCTGCTCGCCGCGATCGGCGCACTCGCGGCCGTCACGTTGTCGCAACTCGCGGCGTGGCTCGCGCTCGGCTCGTCGGCTTCGACCCTGCTGGGCATCGGCCAGTTCTCCGCGGGCGCGGCCGCGGGCGGCGTCTTCTACTCGGTGGCCGGCACGATCGCGCTGGCGGCGTTGTTCCTCTTCGGCGACGTCCTGACTGCTGCACGGGGAGGCCGATGGCAGGACCGCCTGTGTCGTGCACCGAAGGTCGCACAGTCGGGGCGTCTGGGGGGAACCTTCCTGATCGTGGCGATCGCGGTTGCCGGACTGCCGCCCCTGGCGCCCTTCCTGGGCAAGGCGCTGCTGCTCCAAGGCATCGGTGCCTCGGCATGGGGATGGGGCGGAGTCCTGATCGCCTCGCTGCTGACGATCGTCGCGTTGGCGCGCGCGGGATCGCGGCTGTTCTGGGCGGTGGACGATGCGCCGTGTCCCGGCGACCCCGATGCGGGCACGCCGGGCCGCCTCGCCCCCGTGTTCGCCCTGATCGGTGCGCTCGTCGTTCTGACCGTGGCGGGAGGCGTGGTGTCGGACTTCGTGGTGCGTGCCGTGCAAACCGCTCTCTCGCCGTCGGCCTACATCGACGAGGTCCTGGGGCCGGAGCGGGTTCGCTGGGTCATCCGGCTGGCGCCGCCCCGATCGGCGCCCACGCCATGAATACGTGGTTCCCGACGCCCCGGCTTTCCCTGGCCTTGGGCGGTCTGTGGCTGCTCCTGAACGAGAGCCTGTCGCCCGGCAATCTTCTGATCGCCGCCCTCGTCGCCATCGTCATTCCTCGCGTCGCGCGCCCGATGCTTCCGCCGCTGCCCGTGGTGCACCGTCCATTGCAGTTCGTCGGCTACCTGCTCCTGGTGCTGGGGGACATCGTGACATCGGCGTTCCGTGTGGCGGGCTTGGTCCTCGGCCCCGCGCGTCGCTGGAAGCCGTGTCTGGTGTCCGTTCCGCTCGACGTGTCCGACCCCGTGGTCGTGGCCGCACTTGCCGCCACCGTTTCACTGACGCCGGGAACCCTTTCCGTCCGGGTCGATCCGAGTCAGGGGCGGCTCGACGTGCACGCCCTCGGCGTCGATGATCCCGCACTTGTCGTCCGGCAGATCAAGGAGCGCTACGAACGCCGCTTGAAGGAGATCTTCCGATGCTGACCGCCGCCCTGTCCGTGACCACTGCGATGCTGAGCCTCGCGCTCCTTCCGATCCTGTGGCGGCTCGTGCGCGGCCCCGACACGAGCGATCGGCTCCTGGCGCTCGACACGCTGTCGCTCACTCTTGCCGGCCTGCTCATCGTGCTCGGCATCGCCACGGCGTCACCCCTGATGGTGGAGGCGGCGCTTGTCATCGCGGCATTCGGCTGCGTCGGAACGATCGCCCTGGCGCGATCCGCCCAGCGCGCCGCCCCGGGCGACTGAGGCATCGCATGGAATCCGTTCGGGAGCTGCTCGTCTGCGCGGCGCTCGTCGCGGGCGGCAGCTTCACGCTGCTCGGCGCGTTCGGACTCGTGCGTTTTCCGGAGACGCTCCTGCGGCTGCACGGACCCGGCAAGGCCACGACCCTCGGACTGGGCGGGCTGCTGATCGCGTCGATGCTGTATTTCGGCGGTCTCGGCCACGGGCCCAGCGTCCACGAACTGCTGATCGCCGTGTTCGTCGCGCTGACGGCACCGGTGAGCACCTTGTGCATCGCGCGCGTCACGCTCGATCGGCGCTCGCCACCCTCGGGCACGGTCGCCTCGCCCGGATCACCGGGCGAGCGGCCATGACTTCCTTCCTTCCTCCCACTGACTGCCAACGATGAGAACCTACACCACCGACAGCCCCGAAGCCCTTGCCCGTGTGATCGCGATGACGATGATCACCGACGCCAAGCTGGACGATCGCGAACTCGAGATCATGGAGACCTTGTATCTGTACGACGTGCTGGGCATCACGCGGGAATCGTTCTCGGCGATCGTCCAGGCCTATTGCGACGATCTGATGGCCGACGGCACACCGAACGGACGGATCGACATCATGGATCGGGCACGCATCAACTGCATCGTCGATGCCGTGCAGGATCCGAAGAAGCGTCTCCAGACCGCCCAGATGATCGCCAACGTGATCCGGGCCGACGGTCATCTGCATGACACCGAACTCGCGTTGTTCCGGCACGTGCTGGAGCGCTGGCACCTGACGCTCGATCAACTGAAGGGCATCGTCCGCATGGCCTGACAGGTCGGCAGGGGGAGCGGCCAACGGTCCGTTCGCACGAGTTCGCGTTTCGTTGACTTAGGTCAAGGACGTTCCGTCCGGGTACGTCCACACTACGTCTATGGATAACTGCTGAGTGCCACCTCCTCCCCCGGTGGTCGGTACGGCGGTGATTCCACGAGTCCGCCGTCAGGGGTAGCGACCTGGCGGAACTTCGGTGGTTGCTTCGCTACGTCGTTTCAGGGATTTTGGGGCGCCTCCCGGCGCCCCTATTTTTTTGTGTCGTCGATCCGCGATGCGGCTCCGCGGGTCGATCCGACCGCGGCAAATTGTCGCACGCATCCCCGGCAAGTCGTCCAGTCCTTTTTGGGCAAACGTCGCTTCCGGACAACGGACGGCGCACCATTCCGCCCGCCGACCGGAACACCCCTTTCAATGCGGCGAGCCCGGATCATGGCGCCGCATGCATCGCCCCGGGCGTTCAAGGCGGAACGGCCAGCCGCACCCCGAACCGATCGGAGCGGGCGCCGGCTTCCGCGGGCCGCCGGATCGCGCTAGTCTGGAGACTCACCCATGCAAAGTCTTCGAGGAGGGTGCCCGCATGTCCACCCGCTCGCTCCCGCGGCTCGTCGCCGCGATGCTGTTCATCGTCTTCGGTGCGTTCACGCAGGGCCACGCGGAGGACGCGCCGCCGCCGTCGATGGATCGCGTCGAGGCGGTCCGAGCCCTGGCCTCCACGGATGCCGACCGGCGTCGGGCCGCCGTGTTCGCTCTCGCCGAGAACGGGCGCATGCCCGATGTCGAAGCGCTGCTGACGGTGCTCGACGATGACGATGCGCCCTTGCGAGCCATGGCCGAACGCGCCATCTGGCTGATCTGGGGACGGCACGACGATCCGGAGGTGCGTCGACTGTTAACGGAAGGATCGGAGCAGCTCGGGGCGCGGCGCATCACCGAGAGCATCGCCACCTTCACCCACGTGATCGAACTGGCGCCCGACTTCGCCGAAGGCTGGAACAAGCGCGCCACCGCGTACTTCCTGGCGGGCGACATGAAGGCGTCGCTGCACGACTGCGATGAAGTCCTGCTGCGCAATCCGAACCATTTCGGCGCGCTGTCCGGCTACGGCCTGATCTACACCCATCTGGGTGAACCGGAGCGCGCGCTCGACTTCTTCCAGCGGGCGCTGGCGCTCAACCCGAACATGGCGGGCGTGCGCAACAACATCGAGGCGCTTCGTCAGCAACTGGCGAAGCACGGCAGGCACGAAACCTAGCGCAGCATGATTCCCGCGTCCCCGCCGACCGGCGCGACGCCGCATCGAACTTCCGACCCCTCAACCGCAGCGAGACTTCATGAGCACCGCCCACTCCGTCGTAACCTGTCCCCGCCCGATTCCGGCAACGCTGCGTGAGGCGCTGGCAGCGCGCTTCGGGGCGCGTTTTTCCACTGTCGGTGCGGTGCGCGAACATCACGGACGCGACGAGTCGCCCTTTCCGGTGACGCCCCCCGAGGCCGTGGTGTTCGCGCACACGAACGAGGACGTCGCCGATGCCGTGCGCCTCTGTCGGGCGCACCGGATTCCCGTCATCCCGTACGGGGCGGGGTCGTCGGTGGAAGGTCAGTTGCTCGCCGTGCAGGGCGGCGTGTCGCTGGACCTGTCGCAGATGAATGGCATCCTCGAGATCCGGCCCGAGGATCTCACGGCGACGGTGCAGGCGGGCGTCACACGCAAGCAGCTGAACGAGGCGCTGAAGGGTACCGGGCTGTTCTTTCCGATCGATCCGGGGGCCGATGCCAGCCTCGGCGGAATGTGTGCCACGCGAGCGTCGGGCACCAACGCCGTGCGCTACGGCACGATGCGCGAGAACGTGCTCGGACTCGCGGTCGTCGACGCCGACGGCGATCTGATCCGCCCGTTCAATCGCGCCCGCAAGAGCTCCGCCGGCTATGACCTGACGCGGCTGTTCGTCGGTTCCGAAGGCACGCTCGGCGTCATCACCGAAGTCACGGTGAAACTGTATCCGGTGCCGGAGGCGATCTCCGCGGCCGTGTGCTGCTTCGAGAGCCTGACGGACGCGGTCGAGACCGTGATCGCCACGATCCAGCTCGGTGTCCCCATCGCGCGCTGCGAGTACGTCTGCCCGGACAGCATCCGGATGCTCAACGCCTACAGCAAGACCACGTTGCGCGAGGCGCACTCGCTGTTCTTCGAGTTCCACGGGACGCCGGCCGGCGTGCAGGAACAGGCGACGACGGTCGAGGCGATCGCCGGCGAACACCGCGGGCTGGGCTTCGAGTGGGCGACGCGGCCGGAGGATCGCAGCCGCCTCTGGAATGCACGCCATCAGGCGCTCTACGCGTTGCTCGCCAGTCGTCCCGGCGCGAAACCCGTCATCACCGACACGTGCGTGCCGATTTCGCGGCTCGCCGAGTGCATCGTTGGGGCGCGCGCGATCCTGGACCGGACGCGATCGCCGACGGCGATCGCCGGGCATGTGGGCGACGGCAACTTCCACTGCGGCATCCTCGTCGATCCGAACGACGCGGAGGAAGTGGCGCTGGCCGAGCGCCTGAACGACGAGATCGTGCGGCTGGCGCTGTCGATGGACGGCACGTGCACCGGCGAACACGGGATCGGCTTGCACAAGATGCGCTTCCTGCGGGAGGAAGCCGGCGACAAGGGCGTCGAACTGATGCGTCGGGTCAAGCAGGCGCTCGACCCGGACGACATCTTCAATCCGGGGAAGGTCTTCCTGGTCTGAGGCGGCGAGCGGTGCGCTATCCCGGCGGGCACTGCACCGGCAGCGCCGTCGTCAGCGAGACCTGCCGCGTATCGAGCGTCGCCCGCCACGCGGCGACTTCCACGCCCGAAGCGATCGCGTCCCGCAACGTGCGGCCGTATCGCGGATCGATTGCATCCGCCGGCCGCACCTCGACGACGTCTTCCCGCTGCACGCAGAACACGAGCAGCGCACGGTGGCCCGCCGCCACCATGCCCATCAGTTCGCGCAGGTGCCTGGTGCCGCGTTCGCTGACGGCGTCGGGGAACAAGGCCACGCCCCGGTCCACGGCGGCGGTGACGTTCTTCACCTCGACGTAGCAATCCGGCTGACCGGATCCGCGCAGAAGGAAGTCCGTGCGGCTGTTCTCGGCACCGTAGCGGAACTCGGCGAGGATCTCCGTGTAGGCGTGCAGACCGCCGAAGCGGTCCGATTCGATGGCCTCGCGCACGAGGGCATTGCTGCGATGGGTGTTCACCCCGACGCGCGTCCCGTCCTGCAGTTCGGCGAGTTCCCAACTGTACGGATACTTGCGTCCCGGCGCTGCGTGGTGCTGAAGCCAGACACCGACGCCCGGCGCTGCCACGCCCATCATCGAACCGGTGTTGGGGCAATGGGCGGTCAGCACGGTTCCGTCGTCGAGTGTGACATCCGCGAGGAAGCGCTTGTAGCGGCGGATCAGCGTCCCGTGGACCAGGGGCGTTTCAAATCTCAAGACGCGACTCCTGGCGAAACGGCGCGTGTTCCTCGAGCTCGTTCACGTACGCCGCCACGTTGCGGGATTCGCGCGCCACGAACCTGCGCACGGCGCTGTCGAACTGCGGATCGGCGACCCAGTGCGCCGAGTACGTCGTGACCGGCATCAGGCCGCGCGCAAGCTTGTGTTCGCCCTGTGCGCCGCCTTCGAAACGCCCGACGCCGCGGGCGATGCAGAACTCGATCGTCTGGTAGTAGCATGCCTCGAAATGCAGGCCGGGGACGTATTCGCGCGTGCCCCAGTAGCGGCCATAGAGCGCCTCCCCGGTGAACACGTTCAGGGCGGCACAGATCGGACTGCCGCCGCGATGACCGAGCGCGAGCATCAAGGTCTCCGGCATCGACGCCGCCAGCCGCAGGAAGCAGTCGAGGCTGAGGTACGGCGACGAGTGGTGCCGCCGATACGTGTCGTCGTAGCAGCGCGTGAAGAAGCGCCAGTCCGACTCCGTGATCTCGCGGCCGACCTTCCATTCGAAGGTGACACCGGCCTCGCGGACCTTGCGCCGCTCCTGCTTCACCTTCTTGCGCTTCTCGTGGTTCATCTCGCCGAGGAAGTCGTCGAAACTGCCGTAGCCGGGATTGGTCCAGTGGAACTGCACCGTCCGCCGCAGCATCAGCCCGGCGTCCTCCATGAGCGCGGCTTCGGGCGCCGACGGGAACAGGCAGTGGAACGTCGGAGCTTCCACCTCTTCCGCGAACTGCAAGGCGCCCTGCAGCAGTGCGCGTCGATGCAGATCGTTGGCGGCCAGCAGACGCGGCCCCGTCACCGGCGTGAACGGGATCGCGGACAGCAGCTTCGGGTAGTACGACCTGCCGGCGCGCTGCCAGGCATCGGCCCACGCCCAGTCGAAGACATACTCGCCGTAGGAGTGGCCCTTGAGATACAGCGGCAGCGCTGCCGCCAGGACGCCGTGTTCCCGCAGCAGGAGGTACTGCGGCGCCCAGCCCGTTTCCGGGCAGGCGGCACCGCTTTCGTGCAGCGCGTGCAGGAACGCGTGCGAGAGCAGCGGGTGTCCGTCGGTGAGGCGATCCCAGTCCGCGGGCGCGATGTCCGCGAGCGTGTCGGCGATTTCGAGGCTGATCTGGTGAGGCATGGGCGTGGCGGCTATATTACGGCCATCAACCCGGATAGTCGTTTCCGAGCGTACATGCTTGTTCGCGCATGTCTGACGAACGACATGCAAGCGGCTGATTCATCGAGAATCGGCGTCTCGGTTGATTCCTCAGTGTTCGGAACCGCCCGAAGTCGTCTCGCCGTTTGTGTGTAGTTGGATGTGTGGCTAGCTTTGCGCTCGTCACCCGTTCAACTACTCGCGAACGATCATGGGACGACTGACCGAATCACAGATTCAAAGCTGGTTCCGCAAGGGGGCACCGATCGCCGGCAAGTCCGACGGCTCGGGGCTCACCTTCGCAATTTCCAAGTCCGGGAAGGCTACGTGGGAGCTTCGATACCGCCATGGCGGAAAGCCGAAGTGGTTCACGCTCGGCTACTACCCTGACATCTCCTTGAAGGAAGCGCGGCTCCGCGCGATGAAGGAGCGAGTGAAGGTGTTCGACGGCATCGATGTCGTATCTGTCCGGCGCAAAGCACGCGACGAGCTACGAGCTGCCAAGACATTCCGAGATCTCGTTGAAGACTTCCTCAAAATGAATCCCGAGTCGCATGCAGCCAGTACCGCCCGTGACTACCGGCGCTACCTGGAGACCTACATTTACCCCGCATTCGGAGCGACACGAATTGACGATGTCACTCCCGATGACGTGAAGGAACTCGTCAAACGCGTGGCCGAACGAGGCGCTTCGAAGACGTGCGGCCGTGGCGCGAAAAGAACGGCGGGAGCGAAGACTGTCGCACGCCTCGTCTTTTCGAAGGTAAGCGTGATCTACGCGTTCGGCATGTCGAATCGCGGTGCCAAGTCGAACCCGTGCGCTGTACTCAAAGTCAAGGCGATTGTGGGGAAAATCGAGAAGAGGCGAGAACGAATCCAACTGACTGAAACCGAGATTCGATCGACCTTAGAAGAGCTTGCGAAGGCGGGTACCCGGGCGTGCCTGCGGGGAGAAAGGTTGTCTCTCTCTGGTTGCAGAACCCGACGGACAGCAGCCCGGTCACCGTGGGCGTGCCAGCAGTGCCGACCGGGCAGACCTTCGTCGTTCCGCCCAGATCGGCGGGGTACTACGACATCGATCCCACGAAGACCGTGACGTTCGTCAACCCGAGTGATGCGAACTACGCCGTGTACTACGTGCCGACGTAGGCGGAGTGCGTCGAGAGAGCGTGCATAGTTCACAGACTGGCGACACGTGAGCGGTCAGAATGAATCTGCTGTGCCATCGCCCAGAATGCACGCTCTCGTGAGGTGACCGTGAACGACAAGATTGCCGCTTGCGCCGTAGGGCTTCTCGCTGTTGTCGCAGTGTCGGGATGTAGCGAGTTCTACAGCAGAACGCCACCGGGGCAAGAGCCCGGATGGGAGGGGAAGTTCGAGCCTTCATCTCGTTCCCGAGGGCGACTACCTTCCCCTGCCACCAGCGCCCCGAAGCAAACTCCTCCGATCTCTTCCGGCGCGTCGGTCGAGAGTCCACCTGCTCGCGCAGTTCGCACATACGCCGGGCTCTCTGCGGGGCTTGCGACAGGTACGCTCAACCTGAGCGCTACCGGGGTCGATCTCACCGTCAGCAGAGAGAATCCGGACCTTGTCGGCAGCGTCTTTGCGGGTGTCGAGTTCCGGCCGCATGGCCCCGCATCGATTGCGATCGAGGGCGACTATCAATTCACGTCGATGGACTTGGGACGCACCACGATCGGCAGCGTGCGCGGAGAGTCGAGCATCAAGCACGCGGCGTCGATTTCGGTACTTCCAGGGTTCTACCTGAACGACGGCTTGAAGGTGTTCGCCCGAGCAGGGTTCGGATGGCTCAAGGGAGAGGGAACGTACACGGACGGCACGGGCACGTACTCCACGGACTCGAACCGGCAGTTTTACAAGCTTGGCCTCGGGGCATCGTATCAATTCGACCGACGCACGATCTTCCGAGCCGAGTACGTACTTCTCACGACTGAACGCAAAGACGAGGTACGCGCCCAGGTGAGCATCTTCCAGATGGGTCTTGGCTTCTCATTCTGACAACAGATGAGCGCTGTCGAGACAAGGTCGAGGTCTGCGTGCGCGAGGCCAACCCTCTGCATCGCGATGTTTGACCTTGCATCCTGTGCCGACCCCGGTCCGCGGTTCGAGTCAATGTCGGCAACTGAGCTTCGTACCGTGAAGAGCGAGTCACTGTGCTCGTCCTACGCACTAAAGAAGGGGCCGAGGGTGCGGGCCGAACTGGAGAGGCGCGCCGACATTTCTGCTGAGGACTGGCGACTGATCGAGTCGAAGTCAGTCAGCATCGGTTTGACCGAACTCGCCTTGCTCTGTTCGTGGGGATACCCGCCAATCGGCGGCGACATCAACGAGTCAGTCGGGTCGTGGGGTGTTCATCGGCAGTGGGTCTATCGAGCGTGTACCGGGTGCAAGGCCCAGTACGTCTACACTGAGAACGGCAAAGTGGCGAGTTGGCAGCACTGACGTTCGCCGTTTCGAATTTGCGACTTCCGAAGCAGCTTATCGAGCACTCTCGGATCTGAGACGTCCCTGTTTTCGCTCCTGCTGACCCCCGATGTGTAGTTGTATGTGTAGTCTTGCGATTTCAGGCCGGACGGATACACTCGAAAAATCAATGATTAGACGCTGTCACTTGACATTACGGCCATGAAAATCGCACTGGCACAAATCGACTGCACCCTCGGCGATATCGTCGGCAATTGCAACCGCATTTTGGAGGCGGCCCAGCGTGCCCGCGCCCTCGGCGCCGACCTCCTGCTCACGCCCGAACTCTCGATCTGCGGCTACCCGCCCGAGGATCTGCTGCTCCGCGATGATTTCGTCGCCGCGTGCGAGCAGGCCGTGCAGGACATGGCCGCGCGCAATTTCGGCATCACGCTCGTCGTCGGGCATCCCTGGCGTGACCGGGGTCGGCTGCGCAACGGGGCTTCCGTGCTGTCCGACGGCAAGGTGGTCGGAACGTACGCCAAGCACGACCTGCCCAACTACACCGTCTTCGACGAGGAACGCTACTTCGAGCCGGGAGACACGCCCTGTGTGGTGGAAGTTCGCGGCGTGCGCTTCGGCATCAACCTCTGCGAGGACGTCTGGGGCACGGAAGGGGCCCGTACGGCCCGTCCGCACGGCGAGCCGGCACCGACCGACCTGCTCGACGCGAAGGCGCCGCGCATGGCGCGTGCCGCCGGAGCGCAGGTGCTGCTCGTGCTCAATGCCTCGCCGTATCACGTGAACAAGCTCTCTACCCGCTACGAGATCGTCGGCCGGCGGGCGCGCGAAGCCGGTCTGCCCATCGTCTTCTGCAATCTCGTCGGCGGCCAGGACGAACTCGTGTTCGACGGGGCGTCGTTCGTGGTGGACGCGCAGGGCAAGGTCACGCACCAGCTGCCCGCGTTCGAGGAATCCCTCGGCATCGTCGACATCCAGGAGGGCAGGCCGGTCCCGGGCGAGCGGGCGCCCGAGCAGTCGCTGGAGTCGCAGGTCTACCGGGCGCTGTGTCTGGGCGTGCGCGACTACGTCACGAAGAACGGGTTCCCGGGCGTGCTGCTGGGGCTGTCCGGCGGCATCGACTCCGCGATCACGCTGACCGTCGCCGCCGATGCACTCGGGCCCGACAAGGTGCGCGCGGTGATGATGCCGTCGCAGTACACGGCGCAGATGAGCCTGGACGATGCGGCCGAGATCGCCTCGAACGTGGGCGTGCGCTACACGGTCCTGCCCATCAAACCGGCGTTCGATGCCTACCTCGGCACCTTGGCCACCGAATTCGAGGGCCTCGCGAGCGACACCACCGAGGAGAACCTCCAGTCACGCATCCGCGGCACGTTGCTGATGGCGCTGTCCAACAAGTACGGCGCCATCGTGCTCACGACCGGCAACAAGAGCGAGATGGCCACCGGCTACGCCACGCTGTACGGCGACATGGCCGGCGGCTTCGCCGTGCTGAAGGACATCAGCAAGACGCTCGTCTACCGCCTGTCGAACTACCGGAACACCGTGTCGCCGGTGATCCCGCAGCGCATCATCACGCGCCCGCCCTCGGCCGAACTGAAGCCGAATCAGGTGGACCAGGACAGCCTGCCGCCGTACGAGGTCCTCGACGCGATCATGGAGATGTACGTCGAACGCGACATGGCGCCGCGCGACATCATCCGCCAGGGGTTCGCCCGCGCCGACGTGGAGCGGGTGGTGCGGCTGCTCACCATCAGCGAGTACAAGCGCAGGCAGTCGCCCGTGGGGGTGCGGATCACGCCGCGCGGCTTCGGCAAGGACTGGCGCTATCCCATCACCAACCGGTACCGCGACAAGTTCTGACTCCAGCCTCGTCGATTCAAGAATCCGGGGTTCTGGCCGAAATTGCCTCCTGTAGCGAGTGTCGTCGGATCCCCGGGTTCGACGGACCCGGGAAATGTCGGGAGGAGTTCCGTCTTGCTCGAAAAGATCCAGACCGCCTCGAGCGGCGGCGCAGCCATCGCGACCTGCAGATCATCCGATCTGCCGTTCACGATGGCGTTCCAGCCGATCGTGAACGTGACCACGGCGGAGGTGTTCGCCTACGAGGCGCTCGTCCGCGGCCCCAACAACGAGTCGGCCGCCAGCGTCATTTCCTCCGTCGCCGAGCCTGACCGGTACGGATTCGACCAGGAGTGCCGGCTGCGTGCGGTCCGCCTGGCCTCGCGTCTCGGTCTCGACACCACCCTCAGCATCAACTTCATGCCGAACGCCATGCATCGGCCCGAGACCTGCATCCGGGCGACGCTCGACATGGCGCGCGAACTCGATTTTCCGGCCCACCGGCTGATGTTCGAAGTGGTCGAATCCGAACGCGTTCGAGATCGCAGCCACCTGAAATGCATCTTCCGCGAGTACAAGCGGCTGGGCTTCCTGACGGCGATCGACGATTTCGGCGCCGGCTTCTCGGGGCTGCAACTGCTCGCGGACTTCCAGCCGGATGTGTTGAAGCTGGACATGCAGCTGACGCGCGACATCGACGCGGACCACGCCCGCCGGGCCATCGTCGGGGCGGTCATGCGGATGAGTCACGATCTGGGCATCCGGGTCATTGCCGAAGGCGTGGAACGTCTCGGGGAATGCCGGGCGCTGCGCGATCTGGGCGTGGAACTGATGCAGGGGTACCTGTTCGCGCATCCGGCGTTCGAGGCACTGGCGGCGCCGAATCGCGTCCTGCACTGAGGCCGATTGCGGGAGGGTTCCCTCGTGCCCGCAACGCAGACGCCCGAAGCGAAGGGCGCCGGACGCATTCCTCAGGTCATGAACGACGTTGTCCCCGGCCGCCCCGGCAGATCCAGCCGTGCCGTCGCCGGTGGCGTCTCCGCGATGATCCTCCCTCGACGCACCACTGCCAGCCGCGCCGCACGGAGGCGGATCGCCTCCACCGGATCCCTCGCCTGCAGCACCACGAAATCCGCGTGGCAGCCCGGCGCGATGCCGTAGCCTTCCAGTCCCAGGATCTTCGCGGGCGTCTCCGTCACCGCCTTGAAGCACTCTCGCATGGCGTCCTGCCCCGTCATCTGTGCGACGTGCAATCCCATGTGGGCCACCTCCAGCATGTCGCCGGACCCGAGGCTGTACCACGGGTCCATCACGCAATCGTGTCCGAACGCGACCGGGACGCCCGCTGCGAGCAGTTCCGGCACGCGTGTCATGCCGCGCCGCCTGGGGTAGGTGTCGTGCCGGCCCTGGATCGTGATGTTGATGAGCGGGTTCGCCACGGCGCTCACTTGTGCCTCCGCCACGAGCGGGATCAGCTTGGAGACGTAGTAGTTGTCCATCGAGTGCATGGACGTGAGGTGCGAACCGTTGACGCGTCCGTGCAGGCCGAGCCGCTGCGTGTGGTACGCCAGCGTCTCGATGTGCCGCGACAGCGGGTCGTCGGTCTCGTCGCAGTGCATGTCCACGCGCAGCCCGCGTTCCGCGGCGATCCCGCACAGCAGCCGGACGCTCTCGGCGCCGTCGGCCATCGTCCGCTCGAAATGCGGGATGCCGCCGACGACATCCACTCCCAGATCCAGCGCGCGTTCGAGATTGGTCAGTGCGCCGGGTGATCGCAGCACGCCGTCCTGGGGAAAGGCGACGAGCTGCAGATCGAGATACGGGGCGACGCGCCGCTTCACGTCGAGCAGGGCTTCGACGGCGAGCAGTCGCGGATCGCACACGTCCACGTGGGAGCGGATGGCGAGCAGTCCCTTCGCCACCGCCCAGTCGCAATAGCGCAACGCGCGCTCCGCCAGCGCTTCATGGGTGAGCCTCGGTTTCAGCTCGCCCCACAGCGCGATGCCCTCGAGCAGCGTGCCGCTGCGATTCACGCGCGGCAGTCCGTACGAGAGCGTCGCGTCCATGTGGAAGTGCGCGTCGACGAACGGCGGGGTCACCAGGTGGCCGCCGGCCTCGATCACGGCGTGCGCGGGCAGCGCGATGCCCGGACCGACCTCGACGATGCGGCCGTCGCGGACCGCGATGCTCACATCGGTGCGGCCGTCCGGCAGGGTCGCATGGTTGACGAGCAGATCGAGCATCAGCGCTCTCCTTTGCGGTACGGCCTCATCAGGGCCTGCGGATAAGCGGCCCTGCGCGCCACCAGGGCCAGGGCCAGGATCGACAGCAGGTACGGCAGCATCAGGTACACCTGATACGGCAGCCCCCCGATGGAACTCTGCTGCAGGCGCAGCTGCAGCGCGTCGAAGGCCGCGAACAGCAGTGCGCCGAGCAGCGCCTTGCCCGGTCGCCACGAGGCGAACACCACCAGGGCCACGCAGATCCAGCCGCGGCCATTGATCATGTTGAAGAAGAACGCGTTGAATGCGGACAGGGTCAGGAAGGCGCCGGCGATGCCCATCAGGGCACTGCCGGCCGCGATGGCGCCGATGCGGATCGCGCTCACGTTCAAGCCCTGACCCTCGGCGGCGGCCGGGTTCTCGCCGACCATCCGGACGGCGAGCCCGATCGGGGTCCGGTAGAGCACGTAGCCGGTCAGCGGGACGACGGCGAGCGCGAGCAGCGTCAGTGCCGTCTGCGCTCCGAGGACCGGTCCCAGACCGGGCAGCGACTCGAGGAAACGGGTCTCCTGGAACGGCACGATCGTGGGCGGCGAGTTCACTTTCGGGAAGCTCACGCGGTATGCGTAGTAGGACAGGCTCGTCGAGAAGAGCGTGATGCCGAGTCCGGTGACGTGTTGCGACAATGCGAGGACCACCGTGAGCACGCCATGCAGCAGACCGATCGCGGCCCCGGCGCCGGCAGCCACCAGCACGCCGGTCCAGAGGCCGGCCCCGTGATACACGGCGAGCCAGCCGGTGAAGGCGCCGGCCACCATGATCCCTTCGATGCCGAGATTCAGCACGCCGGCCCGTTCGCACCACAGCACCCCCAGCGTGCCGAGGATCAGCGGTGTCGCGACCCGCAGGACGGCAATCCAGAACGGCGTGGCCGCGAGGATGTCGACGAGTTCGTTCATGAGAAGCGGACCCGGTATCGCGTGAACATCGTGGCCACCAGCATCGACAGCAGCGACACGGCCACGATCACGTCGGCCAGGTAGGTCGGCACCGCGATCGCGCGGCTCATGGAATCGGCGCCGACGATCACGCCGGCCACGAACAGCCCCGCGACGATGACCCCGATCGGATTCAGTCCGGCCAGCATCGCGATCACGATGCCCGAATAGCCGTAGCCGGGCGACATGTCGAGCGTGAGATAGCCGGCCCGTCCCGCGACCTCGCCGACCCCCGCCAGTCCGGCCAGTGCCCCCGACAGCACGGCCGTCTTCAGCACGACCCGGTGGACCGACAGGCCCGCGAACCGCGCGGCCTTCGCGTTGGCGCCCACCGCCCGCATCTCATAGCCGAGCGTCGTGTGCCGCTCCACGATCCGGAGGCCGATGCCGAGGACGATCGCGAAGAGCAGTCCCGTGTGGACGCGGGATCGCTCGAGAAGCTTGCCGAACGCGAGCTCGTCGGGGATGGCCACCGATTGCGGCCACCCCATGGCGGACGGGTCCTTCATCGGACCGTCGAGCATCATCGAGACGAACAGCAGCGCCACGAAATTGAGGAGCAGCGTCGTGACGACTTCGTCGACGCCGAGGCGGGTCCTGGCGACAGCCGGAACGAGCAGCCACAGGGCGCCGGCCGCCATGCCGGCGAGGATCATCAACGGGAACAGCGCCGCGGGCGGCAGGCTCCATCCGCCGCCGGCGATCGCGACGGCAGCGAGCGCGCCGAGGTAGAGCTGACCTTCCGCCCCGATGTTGTAGAAGTGCGCGCGAAACGCGACGGCGGCGGCGAGCCCCGTGAGGATCAGCGGCGTCGCCCGCGTGAGCGTTTCGCCGAACGCGAAGCGCGAGCCGAACGCGCCGTCGAAGAGCAGCAGGTAGGCGTTGCCCACGGGTGCACCGGCCCAGACGATCAGGCCGGCGCACGCGAGGAGCGTGAACGCGATTGCGGCGACGGGTGCGACGGCATAGCGCAGCCAGGATGTCGAGGGGCGGGGTTCGAGGCGCATCAAGTCGACGATGAGTGATCGGGGAGCGATGATGGCGGACGAGCGCAAAGGCGCGCCCGTCTTCCGGTGCGGATCGCGCCGACATCCGACACATGACCGTCGCGCGCGGCATGAAGATGCACGCCGGGCCTCCGATGGATTCGCGTCATGGGTGGCGGGTCATCGTGATCCGGAACCGGCCATCGCCATTCCGATGTCCGTCAGCGTCCAGTCGCTGCGCGCAGCGCCCAGTTCGCCGTGGAACATCACCGCGATGCGATCGGCGATCGCGAACAGTTCGTCGAGATCCTCCGAGATCAGCAGCACGGCGGCGCCGCGCTCGCGGGCGGCCAGCAATTGCGCATGCACATAGGACACCGCGCCGACATCCAGGCCCCACGTCGGCTGGTTCGCGACGACGACGCCGGGGTCGTGCACGAGCGCACGGCCGAGGACGAGCTTCTGGATGTTGCCGCCGGACAGCGAGCGCGTCGGAGCATCCAGACCGCCCCCGCGCACATCGAACCGTTCCACGACGGCCGCTGCTTCTGCGCGAGCCTCGCCGCGACGCAGCCAGCCGCCGCGCGAGAACGCGGGCGTCCGATACCGCTCGGCGATCGCGTTCTCCCAGACCCGCAGATCGCCGATCACGCCGACGCCGCTGCGATCTTCCGGAATGCGCCCCACGCGGGCAGCGATGAAGGCCCGCGGGGATGCAGTGATCCGCTTGCCGTCGATCCGGATCTCGCCCTCCGCCGGGGCGAGCAGGCCGCACAGGGCGTCGGCCAGCGGGGCCTGTCCGTTTCCCGAGACGCCGGCGATGCCGAGGATCTCGCCGGCCGCGACCTCGAACGACGCCCGCTTCAGGGCGCCGGCCGCCAGTCCGCGGACCGACAGCCGGGGCACGCTTCCGCCGGTTTGCGGCGTGGCGGCGCGGCGCACCGGTTCGATCGCGCGTCCCACCATCAACTCGGCGAGCGCGGCTTTCGAGGTCCCGCGGGCGTCCTGCACGGCGACGAGCTTGCCCTGCCGGAGCACGGCCACACGCCGGCTCGCCGTCAGCACCTCGTCGAGCTTGTGCGAGATGAAGACGATGGACAGGCCATCGGCGACGAGCGTCTCCAGCGTGGAGAACAGTGCCTGCGCTTCCTGCGGCGTGAGCACGGCCGTGGGTTCGTCGAGGATCAGGATGCGTGCCCCCCGATACAGCGCCTTCAGGATCTCGACGCGCTGGCGTTCGCCCACAGAGAGGTCACCGATGCGGGCGTCCGGATCGACGCCGAGCCCGAAGCGCTGCGCGGTGTCGAGCAGCTTCCGGCGGGCGTCGCCGCGACGCGACCGGGGCGACCACAGGGATTCCGTGCCGAGCAGCACGTTGTCGAGCACGGTGAGGTTGTCGGCCAGCGTGAAGTGCTGGTGCACCATCCCGATGCCTGCGGCGAGCGCCGCCTTCGGTTGTCCCGGCGGCAGGGGGTGTCCGAAGACTTCGATGTGGCCGGCGTCGGCGACGTAGTGCCCGAAGAGAATGCTGACGAGCGTGCTCTTGCCGGCGCCGTTCTCGCCGAGGAGACCGAGGATCTCGCCGCGGGCGAGGTCGAGGGAGATGCCGTCGTTGGCCACCAGCGCGCCGAAGCGCTTGGTGATGCCGGTGAGGCGCAGGACGATCTCGTCGGTGCTCATCGGGCAGGCGGTGCGGACCTCGCGCCGCGCTCCCGGACAGCCGGGAGACGGCGTTCGACCGCAGGGGACTACATCGAGGACTTCGGTTCGGTGTCGACGACCGGCACGCTGAACTTGCCGTCGAGGATCGCCTTCTCCTTCGCACGGACCTTCTTCACCAGGTCGGCCGGCACCTTCTTCTCGAACGTGCCCAGCGGCGCCAGTTCGGATCCCCTGTGCTTCATGGTGGAGTAGACGCCGTAGTCCTCCGCCTTGAACTTGCCGGCCTTGACGTTCCGGATGGCGAGATTGACCGTCGGTTCCATGTTCCACAGGGCCGAGGCCACGACCGTGTCGGGATACGCGCTCTGCGTGTTGATCACGTTGCCGATGGCGAGCTTGCCCTTCTCCTTGGCGGCGTCCGAGACGCCGAAGCGCTCGGCGTACAGCACGTCGGCGCCCTTGTCGATCATGGCGAAGGCGGCTTCCTTCGCCTTGGGCGGGTCGAACCACGAGCCGATGAACGTGACCGAGAACTTCACCTTCGGGTTGATCTCCCGCGCACCCGCCATGAACGCGTGCATGAGGCGGTTCACCTCGGGGATCGGGTAGCCGCCGACCATGCCGATCAGGCCGGACTTGCTCATGCCGCCCGCGATCATGCCGGTGAGGTACGCGGGTTCCTGGATGAAGTTGTCGAACACGGAGAAGTTCGGTTCCTGCGGCTTGCCGGACGAACCGAGCAGGAAGTTCACCTTCGGATAGTCCTTCGCGACCTTGCGTGCGGCGGCCTCCACGGCGAAGGCTTCGCCGACGATGAGCGCGTTGCCCTGCTCCGCGTACTGGCGCATCACCCGCTCGTAGTCGGCATTGGTCACGTTCTCGGAGAAGACGTAGTCGATCTCGCCGGCGCCCTTCGCCGCCGTCAGCGCCTTGTGGATGCGCGACACCCATTGCTGCTCGACCGGCACGGTGTAGATCGCGGCGACCTTGAGCTTCGGTTCGGCCCGGGCAGCGGTCGGAGCGAGACCGGCGGCAGCCATGGCGGCAACGGCGCCCAGGAGCTTGCGGCGGGTGGTGTTCGACGTCTTCATGCACTTGCCTCCCTTGGAGTCGATCGATGGATGCGGCGGGTCCGGCGCACGGCCTCGCGGCGAGCGGATCGAGCGTCCCGTCGAGGTCGAGGTTCCCGTTGACGTGCAGCGGACGTACGCTCGGACGCTGCGGCACCGCACGCCCCGCGGGCCATCGTCATCCCCTGTCCGGAAACGCCGGGATGTTAGCCGATCCCGCCGTCATCACCGTGCCGCGTCAGTATCCGAGTCACCATGGCGTGGTGGGAGACCGGACCGGTGAAGGGCGGAAATCGGAGAAAGTCCTCGCGCATCGCCGCGCGGATCGGCGAATTCAGGGCGGCGGTCAAGGCGGCCGCCGAATCGAAGACCACCTTGTTGCGCTGCATGTGCGTGTGGCGGGGCCAGTCGCCGCCGCAGCCGTCGAGGCGCGTGTACACCTCCACCTCGCGGACCTCGGGCAACCGGGTGAGCTGCACCGCATGCGTGTCGAGATAGTGCGCGAGCCAGGCATCGAGATCCTCGGCCGGGCCTTCGTACCCGACCAGATAGGTGCAGACGGTGTCGCGGTGCGCGCGGGCGGGCGCCGGGACGTCGAACCGGCGCACGACCATCGCCTGCTGCGCGAGGGAGCCGGCAGGGACGAGGTTCCGGAGACCGGCCAGGGCGCCCGAGGGACGCAGTGCCGATTCAAGCGCGCCGACCTCGTCGAAGTACAACTGCAGGACCAGGGCGGGCGGTGTTTCACGGACCAGAAACGGGTCGTCGGCGGGGATCGGCGTGTGTGCCAGACCCCGGACGAGGCCGGGCAGCGCCGGCCAGTCGACGGCACTCAACACGGACGACACGTCTCCCGGTGGAAGCGAGGCGAGTGTTGCGAACCAGACGATCTGCATGGACGCGTGAGAACTTTTCCGATCTGAGGGACACTATACCGACTGCATGCGCGCGGCAGCCGGCAGGAGCGACGTCCCCACCCGTCGAGGGGAGACCGGCTCCGGGCCCGGCCGGGGTGCGCGAAATCGATGCGACTGCGAGGGAGATGACGATGCTCGAGATGAAGGTCAACGGCAAGGCCGTCCGTGCGGACGTCGAGCCGGAAATGCCGCTGCTGTGGGTGCTCCGGGACGAGCTGGGGCTCACCGGGACCAAGTACGGCTGCGGCGTGGCGGCGTGCGGCGCCTGCACGGTGCACATCGACGGCCAGCCGGTGCGCTCCTGCGTGATGCCCTCCGGTGCCGTGGCAGGCAAGTCGGTCACGACCATCGAGGGCCTCTCCGCGACCGGCACGCATCCGGTGCAGAAGGCCTGGGTCGAGCATCAGGTGCCGCAATGCGGCTACTGCCAGAGCGGCATGATCATGGCCGCGGCCGCGCTGCTGAAGGACAAGCGCAATCCCACGGATGCGGACATCGAGACCGCCATGACCAACATCTGCCGGTGCGGTACGTACGTCCGGGTGCGCGAGGCGATCCACGCCGCCGCGAAGATGCGATAAGGGGGCGACGACCATGAAGCGGAATCAAGCCAACCAGTCGCGTCGCGATTTCCTGTTCAAGGGCGCAGCCGTCGGCGGCGCGCTCAGCCTCGGCGTCGGACTGCCCGGCGGCGAGGCGGGCGCCCAGGCCGGTGATCCGGAGATCACGCACTGGATCCAGATCCAGCCCGACGACACGGTCATCATCAAGATCGCGCGTTCCGAACTGGGACAGGGCAGCTTCACCGGCCTGGCGCAGCTCGTCTGCGAGGAACTGGAGTGCGACTGGTCGAAGGTGCGGCCCGAGTACGCCGACGTCAACGAGCACGTGCGCCGCAACCGGATCTACGGTCAGATGTCCACCGGCGGCAGTCGCGCCATCCGTGAATCGCAGGAATACCTGCGCAAGGCCGGGGCTTCCGCGCGCGAGATGCTCGTCAGTGCCGCGGCCCGGCAGTGGAATGTGCCGGCAGCCGAGTGCACCGTTGCGAAGGGCGTCATCACGCATGGGCCGTCCGGGCGCAAGCTGAGCTTCGGGAAGGTGGCAGCGGCGGCCGCCACGATGGAAGTGCCGAAGGATCCGAAGCTCAAGGACCCGAAGGACTGGAAGCTGATCGGCACCTCGCCGAAGCGCTTCGACATTCCCGACAAGACGACGGGCAGGCAGATCTACGCGGCGGACATCCGTCTGCCCGGGCTGCTGCACGCCTCCATCGCGCAGTGCCCCGTGTTCGGCGGCAAGGTCAAGTCCGTGGACGACACCGACGCGAAGGGCATGCGCGGCGTCAAGAAGATCGTCGCTGCGGACGACTACGTCGCGGTCGTCGCCGACAACTGGTGGCGTGCCAACCAGGCCCTGAAGGCCGTCAGGATCGAGTGGGATCCGGGCACCAACGGTCATGTGAGCAGCGAGTCCATCAAGGACTTCCTCCGCACCGGCATCGACGCCATCGAAGTGCCCGTCGCGCGGAAGGACGGCGACTTCAACGCCGCCTTCCAGACGGCGGACAAGGTGTTCGAGGCCGAGTACTACTCGCCCTACCTGAACCACGCGACCATGGAACCGCAGACGGCCACGGCGCGGGTCAAGGACGACACGCTCGAGGTGTGGGTCGGCACGCAGAACGGGGAAGCCTCCATTGCGACTGCATCGGAAGCCGCCGGCATTCCGCTCGACAAGGTGATCGTGCACAAGATGCACGCGGGCGGCGGCTTCGGGCGTCGCGGGCCGCACCAGGAATACACGCGGCAGGCCGTGCAGCTCGCCATGCAGATGCCCGGCACGCCGGTGCGCCTCCAGTGGTCGCGCGAGGAGGACATGCAGCAGGGCCGTTACCGGCCCGTGGCGCTGGTGCGGCTGCGCGCCGGGCTCGACAAGGACGGCAACTGGACGGCGTGGAACGTTCGGCAGGCGGATCAGTCGATCTTCGTGACCGTGCGTCCCGGCGACGTGAAGAACGGCATCGATCCGGTGGGCGTGCGCGTCTTCGCGGACAACCCGTACGCGGTGCCGAACTTCACGAACGAGTACGCGATGCGCAATCCGCACGTGCCGCCGGGCTTCTGGCGCGCCGTGGCGCACACGCACAATCCGGTTGCGCGCGAGTGCTTCATCGACGAGATCTGCGCCGCGACCGGCAAGGACCCGTATCAGTTCCGGCGACCGCTGCTCGAGAAGAAGCAGAAGGACCTCGGCGTGCTCGACGCGGTGGCCAAGGCCGCTGCCTGGGGGACGCCGCCCGCCCAGGGCGTGTTCCGCGGCATCGCCCTCGTCGACGCGTACGGCAGCTTCACGGCATCGGTCGTGGACATCGCGATGAAGAGCGAGTCCGAGATCGAGGTGAAGCGCGTGTGGGTTGCGCTCGACAGCGGCTACGTCGTGCATCCCGATGCCGTGAAGGCGCAGATCGAAAGCGGCGTGGTGTGGGCGCTCAGCATGGCGATGCACGAGGAGATCACCATCGAGAACGGTCGCGTCGCCCAGAGCAACTTCACCGACTACCCGGTGCTGCGGCTCGCGAGCATGCCGCCAAGGGTGGATTCGGTGATCGTGCCGTCGGGCGGATTCTGGGGCGGCGTTGGCGAACCGCCGCTGGCCGCGGTCGCGCCGGCGATGTTGAACGCGTTGTTCCGCGCGACCGGCAAGCGTATCCGTTCCTTGCCGCTGCGGCATCACGGCTTCAGCTACGCGTGACGCGGAAAGTCGTCGGACGCTTGCTCCCCGCCCGACGGGGAGAGCGTCGGAGTGACGGGGCGGCGGACGCGCGACGGCGCTTCCTCCAGGTGTCCGCGGCGGCGCCGCTGCTCCTGTTCGTTTCGCGCCCGGCGACCGCCACCCCTGCCACGATGGCCGCGGCCATGCGTGACGTCGTCGGCGAGCGCCCGATCCGCGAGGGCCGGGTCGTGCTGGAACTGCCCCGCATCGCCGACAACGGCAATGTCGTTCCGCTGACCGTCAAGGTCGACAGCCCGATGACGGTCGACGATCACGTCCGGGCGATCCACGTCTTCGCCGAAGAGAATCCCGTCCCGGCGGTGGTGCAGATGGTTCTCGGACCGCACTGCCCGAAGGCCGAGGTCGGCACCCGCATCCGGCTCGCGCGCACCCAGCGCGTGATCGCCGTGGCCGAGATGAGTGACGATACGTGCTGGTCCTCGACCGCGCAGGTCGACGTCACGATCTCCGCGTGCGGAGACGACTGAGATGAACCTCCTCCCACGCTCCCGTCGGTCGCCGCCCCCCGTGGGGGCTCAGCGGCTTCGGACGGCCGCGCGCCGAGATGAACCTCCCCCCACGCTCCCGTCGGTCGCTGCCCCCCGTGGGGGCTCAGCGGCTTCGGACGGCCGCGCGCCGCTGACATGACCGACGCCGTCATCCGCATGCCGTCGCAGGCACGGGCGGGCGACGTGATCGCCGTGCGCGCGCTGGTGCGCCACCCGCAGGAGAGCGGTTTCCGCCACGACAACGTGGGCAAGCCCATCCCGCGTCACATCGTCGAGACCTTCGTGTGCCGGTACGACGGCCGCGAGGTCTTTCGCGCAAGACTCTCTTCCGGCATCACGACGAATCCGTACTTCCACTTCCACGTGAAGGCCATCGTCACCGGCGATCTCGAATTCACCTGGACCGACGATCGCGGAAAGGTGATCGAAGCGACGGCGCATCTCGTCGTGGGCTGAAGCCGTCGCCGTCCGAGGTCGGGAACCGCCCGGTTCACGACGAGCGATACCCCGCATGTCATTGCGGGATGTCCGTCGAGTGTGGGCAAGGACACCGCGGACACGGGCGACGTGCCTCGCCTCCTGCACGTCGACTCAATATTCGCGTGACTTTGGAAACCGGGGCGTGCTATTTACTGCACTCATGCGCATGTCCTCCATCGGTGGGGATGGGACATGAACGCACAAAACAACAACGTCAAATCAGAGAACAGGAGACCTTCCCATGCTGCAAGTCGTCCAATCGCTGGTGTTCGTGTGCGGTGTCGTCTGCTCGTTGCATGCCGCAGCGTTCAGCGTGCTGTTCAGTGCGACCGATATCCCCGACGCGACGTCGACAGACCGCTGGCTCTACCGGTACGAGCTGTCCGGGGTGATCGCGTTCGACGATAGTGTCCGCATCGATTTCGATGCCGCCGTTCACAGTCCCGAATCCGTTGCCACCATGGCACCGGGCTGGTTCATCGACATCAATCCCTCTCAGGTCACGCCCTTTCCGGCAAACGGGCATGTCCTTTTCTCTCCGGTATCGCCTCCTGCCGCGCTTCCGCAAGTCTTCGACGTGATCGTCGTGCGCACCGCTCCCGGGCCCGTGCTGCCGCAGCGCTTCGAGCTGCTGGACGCGAACTTCGACACCCGCGAGACCGGCATCACGTCGCCCGTGCCCGAGCCGGGCGCATGGGCACTGGGCCTCGTCGGCGTCGGCCTGGTGGCGGTGCGCATCGCTGCACGTCGACGTACGCCTCGACACTGATTGTCCGCGCGTCGGCTGTCCGGGGAGAACCCGGGCCGCCGATCGCCCGGAACCTGTGGCATTCCCGAGTGCCGTTGCGCCGCGGCAGCCGTCCCGTTCCGACGGCCAGTCGACATGGCCGCTCCTGCACACGATCACGATTCGGAGGTAGGTCATGGCCGCGCGCCGTCCCGACGATGCTCCACGCCGCCGCACCAGCGGACTGTTGAATGCGCTGCTCCGGCGCGTTCACGATTTCCTCGATGTGCCGGTGCGTGCCCGGTCCCCGCGCGGGAGGATCCCGCGAGCCCTGTTCGAACCGCTCGAACCGAAGGTGATGATGAGCGTGGACCTGCCGATCGGTCTGCCGGTCGTGGTGTCCGACACCGACGGCACCGTCGTGACCGTCCGACTCTCCGGGCCCGGTGAAGGACAGCTCGATCAGATCGAGGCCGGTGACGGCGGCAACCGGCTGCGCGTGAGGCTGAGCCACACGACGGCCGAGTCGCGGATCGACTTCGCCGCGGCGGGCGGCGACGGTCGTTTCTACATCGATGCCATCACCGTCACCGGCGCTCTCGGGGGCTTCGCGGCCGGTGCCGGCGTGTTGACGGGCGCGGCCGAGGTCGCGGACACGCTCGGATCGCTGAGCCTGGCGGCGATTGCGGGCGGCCGCGTGCAGGCCGATGCGATCGGGACGCTGTCGATCTCGGGCGACTTCACCGGGAACCTCACGCTCGGCGGCGAGACGGGGGGCCTGGCGATGACGACCGCGGTCATCGGCGGCGGTCTCGACGGTCATTGGAACGTACAGGGTCGCACCGGATCGATCCGCGCGGGCGTCGTCGCCGATGGCTGGTCCGGCGCTTTCGCGGCGCCGATCACCTCACTGACGACCCTCGGTGATTTCGGCGGTACCCTGCACGGCCCGTCGCTGCAGCAGCTCACCGTGGGGGGCAACCTTGCCGATGCCGACCTGTTCATCGGCGCGAACCTCGGCAGCGACGGACGCATCGGCGGCTCGGGCGATGCAGTCGATACCTTCGGGGCGGGCAATCTCAACCGGGTGCGCGTGAATGGCGCCGTGTCCGGAACCCGGATCCGGGTGGGCGTCGACCCGGTCAACGGGGTGTTCGACGATGGCAACGATGCGCCGCTCGGCGCCAGCCGCATCCAGGAATTCCTCGTGGGCGGTGACTTCTCGGGCAGCACGGTCGTGGCGGGGACGCTGCCGGCGCAGGTGCGCGTCCACGGGGCCTTGTTGCCGACGGCGTCGGTGGCCGGTCTGTCGAATCGGACCCGCGACGATGTTGCGCCGGTGCTGTTGGCGGCACTCGCCCACGACACCGGATCGAGCGCGACCGACCGGCTCACGTCCGACGCGACCGTGGTCGGCAGCCTCGTCGACGCCGGCCAGGGCGGGCGACTCGTCGCGAGCTTCGGATCGGCGAACGTCGACGTCAGTGACGTGCTCGCCGAGGACGGGACGTTCGTGCTGGACCGCAGCCGTCTGGACGCGATCGCGGGAGGCCCCTTGGCCGATGGGGCGCACCGGTTGCGCCTCACCGCAAGCGATGGCGCGGGCAACGATGCGGAAGCCGTCGAGATCGCGTTCTCGCTCGACACGGCAGTCGCCGGGCTGGACTTCGCACTCGCGACGGCAGATGCGCTCGACGGCGACAACACGCGGACGGCGGCAGCGAACGTCCTCCTGCGAGGGACCACCGAGGCGGGCGCCACGATCCGCTTCGGCGAAGCCGAAGTCCTCGCCGGCGGCGACGGGGTGTTCGTGCTGCCTGATGTCGCTCTGGCGCTCGGCGACAACGCGATCTTGCTCACATCGACCGATGCCGCCGGCAATGCGCGAACCCTGACGCGCACGCTGGTGCGTACGGCGGAAGCCGTGGCCGATCCGGTCCTCGCGTGGAACGGCATCGCACTGCGCGCCATCCAGCTCGATGTGACCGACCCCCCGGTGGCGACGCGCACGCTCGCGATGCTGAGCCTCGCCCAGTACGACACGCTGGCCGCGATCGAGGGCACGCCCGCGTATCTCGTGCGCCTGAACGCATCGGGCGCGGACGCGAAAGCCGCACTCGCCACGGCGGCACACGGGATCCTCGGTCGCGCCTATCCTGCGCAGAAGGCGGTCTTCGATGCTGCCCTGGCGAGCGAGTTGTCAGCCATTGCCGAGGGCGCTGGAAAGGACGCAGGGATCGCGCTTGGTGTTGCCGTCTCCGAGGCCATCGGGCGAGTTCGGGCCGTCGACGGGTCGGACGTGTTCATCGACTACCTCGGCAGCGAGACCGCCGGCAAGTGGCGCGCCACGGGGCCGATGTTCGCGATGCCCGACGAGCCGCAGTGGGCGGATGTCTCACCCTTCGCACTTCAAACGCCGGGCCAGCTCCGTCCGGAGGCGCCACCCGCCCTCGACTCGGCGGTCTACGCGGTGGCGGTGAACGAGATCAAGTCGCTCGGCAGTGCGACGGGTTCCGGCCGTACGGACGACCAGACGCAAACGGCGCACTTCTGGGCGGACGGCAAGGGCAGCTTCACGCCGCCGGGGCACTGGAACCAGATCGCGGCGCAGGTGGCCGTCGCCGAGGGCAACGGTCTTGCCGCCAACGTGCGGCTGTTCGCTCAACTGAATGTCGCCCTGGCGGACGCAGCCATCGCTTGCTGGGATGCGAAGTACTTCTACGAACTGTGGCGCCCCGAGAGCGCGATCCGGAACGCGGACCAGGACGGCAATGCCGCCACCGAGGCGGACGCCGGCTGGACGCCCTTGCTCATCACGCCGGCGCATCCTGAATACGTGTCCGGCCATTCGACGTTCAGCGCAGCCGCCGCAGCGATCCTCGCCGCGACCTTCGGCGACGATACGGCCTTCGCCACCACCAGTGCGACGCTGCCCGGCGTGACACGTTCGTTCGGGAGCTTCTCCGACGCAGCCGAGGAAGCCGGCCGCAGCCGCGTCTACGGCGGCATCCACTACGAGTTCACGAACCGGGCGGGCCAGGCCCTCGGGCGACAAGTGGCAGACGCCGTGCTGCAGCGCTTCGCACTGAACGAGGACCGGCAAGGACCGGCAGTCTCCATGGCGGAGTCGCCGGTCGTCGCGAGCACCGCGCCGGTCTTCGCCGGACAGGTCATCGACAATCTTTCCGGCGTCGCGGGCGCGCAGGTCCGCATCGACGGTGGCGCCTCGCAGGCGCTCGCGCTGGACGCACTCGGGCGCTTCTCGATCGCTCCGACACTGGCCACGAACGGCAGCGACGACGGCATTCACACGGTGACCGTGTCCGCGGTCGATGCGGCCGGCAACGCTTCCACTCTTGTCCGCACGTTCCGTCTCGACACCCGCGCTCCCGTGGTGTCCATCGATGCGCTGCCCGAAGGCAGCGTCGTGACGGCCGCGACGCGCCTCGCCGGGACCGCGGACGGGACCGGATCGTCTGTGGTGAGCCTCCGCTATTCGCTCGGCGGCAGTCCCGAGCGCACCCTGGTCTTCGATCCCGCGACCGGGATCTTCGACGAGGCGCTGTCGCTGGGCGTCCTGCCGACCGGCGAGCACGAGCTCGCCCTGCGCGCGGTCGATGCCGCGGGCAACGTCGCCACGCTCGAACGCACGGTCACGATCGCGGCCAAGCCCCTCCTCACGCTCACCCGGACCACGCCGGTGGACGGGGCGGGCGAGGTGGGGGTCACGTTCCGCCCTCAAGCCACTTTCTCGCGCGCCGTCGACATCGGAACGCTCACCGCCGACAGCTTCTATGCGACCGGGCCCGACGGGCAGAAGCTCGCCGCGACGATCGTTCCGGCCCAGGACGGCACCTTCGCCTGGCTGTTCTTCCAGTCGGCGCTGCCGGGCGGCTCGACGATCACGCTGCACATCGTCGGTGATCTCATCCGCGCCGCGAGCGACGGTGCCGCGCTCGACGCCGATGCGGACGGCGTGGCCGGCGGGCACTTCGCGAGCCGCTTCACGACGGTCAGCACGGCCGTCATGCCTGCCGCGACCGTCACCGACGCGCAGGGGAACACCACCGTGGTGCGCACGAGTCTGGTGGGCAAGGTGGTCGATCCGGGCGCGGATCTCGAACCGATGACCTTCGACGACATCCGCCGCGGCCCCGACGGGGTCATCCACACGGCAGACGACGTCTTCCTCAACCCGATCGCGCACGCGAAGGTGTGGGTGCTCGGACAGGAGGACCGCTTCGTCTACACGGACGCCCAGGGCCGCTTCGAGTTGCTCGACGTGCCGACCGGAAACGTCAAGCTGGCCGTCGACGGACGCACGGCGACCAACGCTCCGTCCGGCGTGTTCTGGCCCGAGATGGTGATGGACCTCACGGTCGAGGCCGGCGTCGTGAACACGGTGATGGGCACGATGGGCAAGGAGCCGTCGCGACGGGCCAATGCCGATCGGCCGGAGGTCTACCTGCCGCGCATCGCCGAGGCGGCGCTGCAGGACGTGTCCGCGACCGAGCCGACGACGATCACCGTGGGGACCGGGTCGGCGCCTCAACTCACCCCCGAGGAGCGCGCCGCGCTGACCCTCACGGTCACCCCGGGCAGTGCGATCGGGTTGGACGGTCGGCCTCTCGACGACGTCCGCGTCGGCATCAGCACCGTGCCCTCGGAACTCGTGCGCGACATGCTGCCCCCAGGCGTGCTGGAACATCAGTTCGACATCACCATCCAGGCGCCCGGCGTCGCGGTGTTCACGACGCCGCTCCGGGTGACGTTCCCCAATGTCGAGGGGGCGGCGCCCGGCACGAAGCTCAACATCATGAGCTTCGATCACACGACGGGACGATTGGTCATCAGCGGCACGGCCACGGTCTCCGCCGATGGCAAGACCGTCGTGTCCGACGAAGGATCGGGCATCCAGGCGCCCGGGTGGCACTGGCTGACCCGCATGGGCGCCATGTTCCGCGATGCGCTGCCCGGTGTGGCGGATTTCCTCGACGACCCGTGCGTCAACTTCGCGCTCAAGGCGGCGGGATTCGTCGCCGGGGGTGTCGCCGTGCTGGCCAGTTCTCCGGCCGTGATCGGCGTTGCGGCCGGTGTCGGGCTCGGCCTGAACGCCACCGCGTTCGTGAGCGACATCCTCATCGGCAGCGATTCGAGCACGCAGGACGCGATCCTGCGCGGCGGGGCGCTGGCAGGCAAGGCGATCGGCATCCACTTGAACAAGGTCGGCAACATCGAGTTCAACCGCGTGCAAGGTCGCATCGATCGCGTGTCCGATTTCGGCAGCGTGTCGGACCGCGGCTTGACGACGGCCGAGATCGAAGCCAAGCAGCGGGCGCTGGAACGACTGGAGACCCGGCGAGGTCGCGCGGCGGACAAGTTCGCAGGCGGCAAGCTGCTGGGGTTGCTCGGACTCGCGCTCAGCATTCCGGATCTCTGGAAATCCGGCGCGGCCTGCTTCGAGGACCATGGCGGGGCCGGTGCCCGGATGGCGCTCATGGAGGCGCTGACGCATTCCGCCCATCCCCTCGCCGCCGAACTCGAGGCCTCGGGCATGGCGCTGCTGGAGGCGCTCGACTACGTGCTCGATCCGTTCGCGGAGGCGTTCGATCTCGCCTTCGGCGACGCGCTGAACCAACGTCTGGCAGGCATCGAGGACGAGACGGTGTATCTCAGTTTCGTCGACGACCGCGTGCTCGTTTCCGACACGACCGGCGCGGCGATCATGGATACGGCGACGGGCATGCCCTTGAGCTTCACCCTCGACGAACTGCTCGATCCGGACATGCGTGAGGCGGGTTCGCTGAGCGCGTCCGTTGCTGCGCTGTACGGAGCGCCGCCGGTGCGCGCCGCGGAAGCGCCTCCCGGCGGACCCACGCTCGTGTCGGCATTCGAGCGTTTCCTGCGGGCGGTGCAGGCCACGACCGACGACCTGCTGGCCGCGTCCGACACAGGCGCGCCGGTGCCGGACGATCTGACGGTCGTCGTGCGCGAACTGCGGGGAGGCAATGTCGTCTATCGCGGCGCCTACGATGCGCTGTCCGGGAATCCGCTGTTCCTCGCGGCCGGCAACGGTTACACCGTGGAGATGGCCTCGATCCAGGCGGGCGCCTACGGGATGCAGAGTCTGTTCGTCGATGCGGGCCGGACCGAGATCCGCAACGCGTTCACGGCTTCGTCACTGCGCTTCGTCCCGATGGTCCGGGACCTCTCGATCGACAGCGACGGCGACGGCGTCTCCGACGCGGCTGAAGCCGTGTTCGGAACCCACCCGGCCCGGGCCGACAGTGATGGCGACGGCGTTTCGGATCTCGCCGAACTCCGGGCGCAGACCGATCCGCAGGGCGGACGGACGATGCCGATCGGCGTGGTCGGATCGCTGCCGATGTCAGGCGAAGCGAATGCACTGGCATTCATCGAAAGCACCGGCACGGATGCGTCGCGCTGGCTCATGGTCGCCGCCGGCACGGCAGGGGTCGGCATCGTCGATGTGTCGTCGCCCGCCACGCCGCGCGCCGTGTCGAACCTGAGACTCGCCGGCAGCGCCGTGGACGTCGCCGTCGATGCCGCCCTCCGGGTGGCGGCGGTCGCGAGCCAGCAGGGCGGACTGCACCTGATCGATGTCTCGCAGCCGCTGGCACCCCGACTGGTCCGGACCGTTGCGCTGAACGCGACGTCCGTGGAGGTGTTCGAAGGGATCGCCTATGTGGTCACGGGTTCGGAGATCCGCAGCTATGACCTGCTGACGGGCGAACGGCTGGATGGTGTGAGCCTTCCGTCGCCCATCCGCTCGCTGGCGCGAGACGGCAATGCGTTGTATGTGACGGACACCCGGGATTCGCTGCGCTTGTTCACCGTGGAAAGCGGCCTGCTGACGCCGCGCGGCTCACTGCGACTCCCCGCTGACACGGTCGATGTCGCCGTGGGCGGGGGCATCGCCTACGTCGGCGCCGGCAATGGCGGGACGGGCGGGATGATGACCGTCGACGTGACCGACGCCGACCGACCGGTGCTGATCAGTGGCGTCGACTCCAATGCAGTGGCGGGCACGGCGGTCGCCCTCAACGGGTCCGGGCTCGCGGTGGTGGCGGGCAGCAGCACCTTCACGAACGGCTTCCGGTCGATCGACGTGCTGGATGTCCGAAATCCCGCCGACACGGCGCGTCTCGTGAGCCGCATCGCGTTGCCGCAAGCCCCGCGGGATGTCGTCATCGGGGCCGGCATGGCGTTCGTCGCCGGTGGCACCGGCGGATTGCACGTGGTGAACTATCTCTCGGCGGATGCCCGGGGCGTGCCCCCGGTCGTCACGGCCGATTTCGATGCCTGGGATGTGGATGCGTCGACGCCGGGCATTCAGATGCTGGAGGGCCGTACGATCACGGTGCGTTCGACCACGGCGGACGATGTCCAGGTACGCAACGTCGAACTGATTCGGAACGGCAGCACCATCGTCACCGACAGCGGCTTCCCGTTCGAGCTGACGACCGTGCTGCCGACACTGGCGGCAAACGGCGGCGCGACGACCGTCACGCTCCAGGTCCGTGCCACGGATACCGGCGGCAACTTCGGCTTGTCGCCCGCCGTGACGGTCGAACTCGTGCCCGACGTCTTTGCGCCGACGCTCGTGAGCAGCAACATCAGCGAAGGCTCGTCCAAGGGCCGCAGCTTCCGCGCCATCGATCTCGTGTTCTCGGAAGCGCTCGACGCGGCGAGCGTCACCCCGGACAGCATCCGGCTCATCGGGCCGGACGGCCTGCCCGTCGAATCGCCGCAGATCCAGTTCCGTCGGCTCGGACGCGAGGTGCAACTCACGTATTCACCGCTGGCGGCGACGGGGCCGTACCGGCTCGTGATCGATGCTGCGGCCGTGACGGATCGTGCCGGCAATCCGCTCGGCGATGCACCGATCGAGACCGGATTCATTCTCGAGAACTTCACGAACGAGTGGATCGGATCCGCCGGGGGATTCTGGGACGTGGCGGCGAACTGGAGCGCCGGATCGGTGCCCACCGTGGACGACGACGTGTTCGTCGGCGGTCTGCCCGCCGGGGCGAGCATCACGTTCCGGTCCGGCACGACGAGTGTCGCGACGCTGACCAGCGATGCCGGCATCCTCGTCACGGGCGGGACGCTGACCGTCGTTGGAGAGGCCGCCTTCCGAGGCGGACTGCGGTTGTCCGCCGGCGCCGTCAATGCGAACGGCGGCGGGATCCTGGTGGGATCCCTGGACGTGGCCGGCGGGACGTTCTCCTCCGGTGGCGCACTCGATGTCCAGACGCTCGCATTGAGCACGGGGACGCTCACCGGAGAGGGCGCCGTCACGGTCGCGGCCGCTTCGTCGTGGTCGGGAGGCGCCATCACGGGAAGCGGAACGCTTACGTTCGTGGGGGATCTCTCCATCACGGGGGCGGGCGAGAAGGTGCTGTCCGGCGGTCGGGTCATCAACACCTTCGGAACCACCACTTGGAGCGGTGCGACGACGACGAACACCAACGACTTCTACACCGGTCCGGCGACGATCAACAATGCCGGTCTCTGGATCGATGCCAATGCCGCCAGCACGATCGTGCGCGACTGGTACAGCGGCAACGCACTGGTGTTCAACAACGCCGGCACGTACCGCAAGCAAGGGAACACGACCAGCACGCTGGAGGCGACGTTCCACAACACCGGTACGGTGGAGGTGCAGGCGGGTGTGCTGAGCCTGAGCCGCGGCGGCAGCGCAGGGGCGGAAGGATCGATCCGGCTCGATGCCGGTGCAACGCTGCGCTTCAACGCGGGGACGTTCGAACTGAACGACACCACCGTGACCGGGACGGGGACGTTCCAGGTGGCGGGCACATTCGACAGCACGACGAGCGTGATCCACACGGGGACCACGACGCTGGCGGGACAGCTGTCGCTGGTGGGGGGGACGCTGTTCGCGAACGGGACGCTGAACGCGGGGAGCTACGCGCAGACGGCGAACTACGCGTTCGTCGACGGCACGGGCACCGTCGACGTGGCCGGTGCGGCGACCTGGTCCGACGGCAACCTGGTGGGGACCGGAACGATCAATTTCCGCGGCGATCTCTCCATCACGGGAGCAGGCGACAAGGCGATCAGCGGCGGGCGGGTGATCCACCTGTACGGCACCACGACGTGGAGCGGTGCGACGGCGGTCAACACGAACGATTTCTACACGGGCCCGGGGACGATCCACAACCACGGGACCTTCGTCGACGACAACGCCTTCAACACCATCGTGCGCGACTGGTACTCCGGCAGCGCACTGGTGTTCGACAACGCCGGCACGTACCGAAAGACATCGGCCAACGTCTCGAGGCTGGAGTGGGTGTTCGACAATTCCGGTGTCCTGGACGTGGATGCCGGAACCCTGCAACTGGTTCAGGGTGGTTCGAGCACGGGACAGGTCGATCTTGCTGCTTCGGCGACACTGGATCTGCTGGGCGGGGAGGTTGCATGGCGTCAGGGCGCCACGTTCGGAGGCGAAGGACGCCTGCTGATCAACGGCGCCGATCTCGAGTTGAACGCGCCCGTCAGCCTGGCGCATCTCACCCTCGCCGGCGGCAGCCTGACCGGATCGGGAGAGGTGGTCGTGACCGGAACCGGCAACACCTGGACAGCGGGCTTCATGACGGGCGGCGGGACGATGCGGATCGCGGCGGGCGCCGACCTGACGGTGAGCGGAGCCAGCCGGAAGTATCTCGGCAATCGCACGCTCGACGTGCAGGGCACCCTGATCGAAGCGAGCACCGGAGACCTGATGGATCTCGAAGGTGCAGCGACGCTGAAGATCTCCGGAGTGATGGACATCCGGGGCGACACGGCGTGGCAGCAATACTCGGGATCGGCCGGGACGCTGGTCATCGACAACGCGGGGACGTTGCGCAAGAGCGCGGGGACCGGGCAGTTCGAGTTCCTCAATGCGTCATTGACCAGCACGGGGACGGTTCAAGTGACGTCCGGGACGCTCCGGTTCTCGAATCCGATCGTCCAGAACGGCACCGTACTCGTGGACGCGGGGGCGACGCTGATCCTGGGCACCGAGACGATCCTCGGTCCTTTCCCGACGCCGGCGCCGTTGGCCGCGCTGGCGGTCAACTCGAATGCGCGGACCGCGGACGCTCCGTCGCTCACGGTTGCAGCCGTTGCCGCGACGCCGCTGCTGGCGGTCGTCAGTCCGTTGCCGTCGACGGTAGCGGCACCGGCGTCGAAGGTGAGCGATTCATCGGCGGACGAGCGTGCGGGCGTCAAGCGTATCCGCGCGTCCGGGCTCACGGATGGAAAGACGATCGTCTCGTGGCGCAAGGATCTGCGGGATGCCCTGAGGCCCTTCCGCTGGTCGCGCTGATGCGCCGGCCCTGGCATGGCGGCGGCGTCGCCGGGATCAGCCGTCGCTGCCGACCCACTGCCGCCACGCCCGATATTGATTGCGCATCAGCGCTTCATCCATCCCGCCGACGTCGCGCGTCTCGTCGTCGCGGTCGGATGCAACGAAGTTGCGGTGCAGGCTGATCCACGGGTTGCCGTCGGTCTTCACGGCCTGCTGGATCGATTCGAACAGGTGGATGTCGTCGTGCGCCACGACGGACATCGGCGAGAACACGAGCCGGTTGTAGAGCGCCGCGCGCTGCAGCAGGGCGGCGGGCGCGCGCTTCGGGCGGAAGGACCATGCCTCGATGACTGTCCGGTCCGCGCCCAGCGGCCGGATGACGCGGAGGGCCTGCGGCGATGCCTTGAACGAGAGTCCCGGGTACAGGATCACGTTCTGCGGCGTGAATGACAGGATCTCGCGCGTGCGCTCCGCACCATGGGCGGTGATCATCGCGGGCTCGTACTCGGGCAGGTCGGCATACGACACGTGCAGGCTGCTGCGGGTGCCGAGGATGCTGTGGCCGTTGGGCAGCACCCGGGCACCGATGCCGTCGTAGAAGTCGTAGCCGGAACCGAACGGCAGCAACTGCTGCATCGCCATCGGGGGCGGGCTGCCCTCGGGATGCGCGTTCCACACGGCGAACGCGGCCTCCGATGCCGACGCGTGCGCCGTGACCGGATGCATCGCGTCGTTGATGTTCTCGAGATAGAGCTTCCAGTTGGCGCGGATCACGGTGCGCAGGCAGCCGCCGGCGACTTCCAGTTCGCCGCTGGGCGATCGATCGGCGAGATGATCCAGCGCGCGGAGGACTTCCGTTCCCGCATACGCGTCGAACGACGGGCCATCCTGCGACAGGCGCACGAACACGAATCCCCGATGGCAGGCGAGCCCCGGAACCGGCGCGATGCCCTTCGCGGCGTCGCATGTCGGGAAGTCCGTGCCCGCATACCCTTCGCGCCTCGGCGGTGCGAGCAGCGACCCGTCGGTGCGATAAGTCCACGCGTGATACGGACAGCGGAAGACCTTGCCGACGTTGCCCGACGGCGCGGACACCAGCCGCGCCCCCTTGTGGGCGCATCGATTGCGCAGCCCGTGTACCGTGCCGTCATGCCGCCGCACCAGCACCAGCGGATCCCCGGCGATGTCGACGGTGATGTAGTCGCCCGCGTTCGGGATCTGGCTCACGTGGCCGGCGTAGACCCACGCCCGCTTCCAGAGGCGCTCGCGCTCCTGTTCATAGACCGCATCGCTGACGTAGACATCCCGATGGATACGGTCGGGACGGATCAGGTCGGATAGTTGACAACTAAACATATGGGGGGCATAAGACGGCGCTCGGCACGAACACTAACAGACGGGTGGGGACACGGAATGCGCATTGCGGTGCTGGGCGGCGGCCACGGGTGCTACGCGGCGGCGGCCGATCTGACGGAGCAGGGGCACGAGGTCCGGCTGTGGCGCCGAGACGTCGCGGCGGCCGCGCCGATCCTGGAATCACGCGAGATCCACCTGCTCGATGAACGCGGCCGCCGGCCGGTGCGCATCGCCATGGCCACCGGCGACATCGGGCACGCGATCCGGGATGCGGAGCTCGTGCTGATCCCGCTGCCCGCGACGGCCCAGGCCGACGTTGCACGCGCCATGGCACCGCACCTGACCGACGGCCAGGTCGTGTTCCTGCCCCCCGGCACGTTCGGCAGCGTCGTGATGCCCGGGTGGGTGAAGGCCGCGGGGTCGACGGCCGACGTGACCTGGGCCGAGACCGGGACGTTGCCCTATCTCGCCCGCAAGCGCGGCCCGGCCGACGTAGCCATCACGATCCGCGCGGTGCGGCTGCCGACGGGCGTCTATCCGGCGAACCGGGCCGATCGCGCCCTGGCGGTCATCGCGAAAGCCTTCCCCGCCGTTCTGCCGTGCGGAGACGCCCTGTCCGGCGCGCTGATGAACGCCGGCCCCATCATCCATCCGCCGCTGATCCTGATGAACGCCGCGCCCCTGGAGCACCACGACACCTGGGACATCCACAACGAAGGGACGCAGCCGTCGGTGCGGGCCGTGACCGACCGGCTCGATGCCGAGCGGATGGCGGTGCGCGAAGCGCTGGGTTACGCCGCGCCGCACTTTCCCCTGAAGGACCACTACACGAGCGATCGCTGGATGTACGGTGACGCGCACAAGCGCCTCGTCGATTCCGGCGACTGGCGCGAACACATCGACCTGCACAAACACCGCTACATGGTGGAAGATACCGCGATGGGGCTCGCCTTCCTGGCGTCCGTCGGGCGCTGGGCGGGGTGCGAGACACCGGTGGCGCATGGTCTCCTGGCGATCGCCGGCGCGATCCTCGGCGAGGATCTGCGACGCGGCCCCCGCACGCTGGAGGGACTGGGCCTGGCCTCCCTCTCGCGGACGGAGATGAAGCAGCTACTGGAGGGGACGCCTTGAATCAGACACCACCGCGCGTGGCCATCGTGGGCGCCGGCCGCATGGGCCGCGGCATCGCCATCGCGTTTGCCTACGGCGGCTACGAGGTCGACCTGATCGACTTCAAGCCGCGTCCGGTCGCCGACTTCGATCGCGTGCGCGCGGAAATCGAAGCGG